>NZ_AP035776.1:685000-6533399 GCF_042846945.1 Pseudomonas moorei | reverse complement strand
GGAAACTCCTAAGGGGCCAGACTCGTCTGGTGGACGCGATTGAATGCTTGGGCAATGCCCTGATTTATGCAGGGTTAATAAGCAAGAACGCGGCCAATGTTAAATTTACGTTATTAATCAATGGTTTATGAGTTTTTTGAAAGGCGCGGTCACGGCTGGCTGTAGCGAAATCGCTACAGCAGTGCGTAAAGAAAAAAGCTTAAGGGGATCAAAGCCTTGCGCAGCGCTGGTCGGGAAGGGGTGTAGCGATATCGTTCCGCTGTAGCGCTTTCAGTACAGATGAAGGTCGCTTTTAGAGTGATTTCTTGCTGGACACGAAGCCCGTGAGAGCGAGCTTGCTCCCACAGGGATCTGCGGTGATTCAGGCGTTGGCGGCGTCAGGCCTTGTTGGGAATGCCGTACTTGCGCAAACGGTGGGCGATCGCGGTGTGGGAGGTTTGCAGGCGGGTAGCCAGTTGGCGGGTCGAGGGATAGCTGACGTAGAGTTTTTCCAACAGATCCTTTTCGAACGCTTCCATGGCTTGTTCCAGGCTGTCGACGTCATGGTCGCTCTGGCGCGCCACCGAGGTGCCGGCGATGTCGAGGTCGCCGATGTCCACCAGGCTGCTTTCGCAAATGGCGGCGGCGCGGAAGATCACGTTTTGCAGCTGGCGGACGTTACCCGGCCAGCGATTGCCCAGCAGTGCCGGGTAAGTGCCTGGCGCGAGACGACAGACCGGCCGCTGGATCTGCGCGCACGCCTGCTGCATGAAGTAGCGGGCCAGCAACAGAATGTCCTGGCCGCGCTCGCGCAGGGGCGGGACTTCGACGTTGAGCACGTTGAGGCGATAGAACAGGTCTTCGCGGAACAAGCCTTCACTGACCATCTTCTCCAGATCGCGGTGAGTCGCGCTGAGGATCCGCACGTTGACCTTCACCTCGCGATCACCGCCGACCCGGCGGAAACTGCCATCGTTGAGGAAACGCAGCAACTTGGCTTGCAAGTACGGCGACATTTCACCGATCTCATCGAGAAACACCGTGCCCTGGTTCGCCAGTTCCATCAGTCCCGGTTTGCCGCCCCGCTGGGCACCGGTGAAGGCGCCGGGGGCATAGCCGAACAGCTCGCTTTCGGCGAGGTTCTCCGGCAATGCGGCGCAGTTCAATGCCAGAAACGGAGCGTTGTGTCGTGCACTGATGGCATGGCAAGCCCGGGCCACCAACTCCTTGCCGGTGCCGGTTTCGCCCTGGATCAGCAGCGGCGCATCAAGGGCCGCCACGCGTTGCGCGCGCACCTTGAGCGTGCGGATCACTGGCGACTCACCCAGCAACGCATCGAAACCTTCGGCGTGATCGTGGTGCAGCGCCGACAGGCGTTCGCCGATGCGGTTCGGTTGATACAAGGTCAGCAGCGCGCCAGCGTCAGTGATGGGAGTGGCGTCCAGCAGCAACGTCTGCCCGTTGACGGTAATTTCCCGCAGCGGCAACCGGAAGCCGTGTTCGAGCAGGGCGTCGAGCAGGGCCGGATCAGCAAACAGGTCGGCGACGCTTTCACCGGCCGGTTCACGACCGTACAGGGCAATCAGGGCCGGGTTGGCCAACAGCACCTTGCCGCCACTGTCCAGCGCCAGCACCGGGTCGGTCATGGCCGCGAGCAACGCGTCGAGCTGCAAGTGCCGACGCTGGCCGGGCAGGATGTCGACCACCGTCACCGCTTGCACCCCGCGCACGCTGAACAGCGCATCACGCAGCTCTTCAAGGACTTCCGGGCTCAGGGTCGGGGCGTCGATATAAACGTTGGGCGGAACCATCTCCACCGCATCCAGGTTGAGATTGCGCCCGCCGAGCAAGGCCAGGACTTCCTGGGTGATACCGACGCGGTCGATGAAACTGACGTGGATACGCATGGGGCGGCAATGAATTCTGGACGGCGAAGGGGGGCAAGTATGCCTTGGCGCGGGCCAATGGTGAAATCCCGCGCACAATTTATGGGTAATGACAAACCTTGTGCGAGCCTGCTCGTGAAGGCTATCTGACCGTCACCACCACTGTGCGCGGTGGGAACCCAATTCAGAGGCCGCGATCGTCCACTGCAGGGGGGTACCGGTGATCTTCAATGGAACCCGCAGCCGATGCGCCGGCCCCCAGGTGGTCTGCTCGAGCACAAGCCCCTGATCGCCTTCTTCCTCTGCGCGCAATAACGCTTCGGTCCCGGGTCCATTCTCGATCAGTAACTTCGCCGTGCGCGCCAGTGACAGCCGCGCCGATCCACCACTACCGTTGCTCAAGCGTTCAGCCAACAGCTGGATCGCACTGGCCGCCATCAGGTAGCCGGTAGCGTGATCCAGGGCTTGCAGTGGCAAAGGTGTCGGCTTGTCCGCGTGCTTCCAGAGCATGCCGGCCTCGGCAATTCCGCTGCTCATCTGCACCAGGCTGTCGAAGCCCCGACGGTTTTGCCAGGGGCCGCTCCAGCCATAGGCGTTCAGGCAGACATCGATCAGCCCCGGGGCCAGCCTTTGCCGTTCGGCGACGCCGTAGCCCAGGCGTTCCAAGGCATCGGCCCGGTAGCCGTGGAGCAGAATGTCGGTGTCCTTGAGCAAGTGTTCGAACACGCTGCGATCGGCCTTGTCATGCAGGTCCAGGCGCGCGCAGCGTTTGCCCAGGGTCATTTCCGGCACCACGCCGGGCTCGTTCCAGGTGGGCGGGTCGATACGCAAGACGTCGGCGCCGAGGCCCGCGAGAAAACGGCTGGCGACAGGGCCGGCGAGCACACGGGTCAAATCCAGCACTTTGATCCCGGCCAAGGGTTGCGCGACCGAACCTTGCCAGGTCTTGGCGTTCTGGCTTTGCTGGCGGGCGAAATCGATCAGCGGTTCAGCGTTCACTGCCAGTCCCTGCGGGTGAGTCTGCCATTGCGGCCAACTGCGCATCTCGGCGGCACATCCCCCGGCATCGACCACGGCCTGCTCCAGGTCACTCTTGGCCCATTGCGCGACTTTGCTCGCCATCGCTGCCCGGTCGGCACAGGCACCGAGTACCGATTCGGCAGCCGCGCGGTGATGGGGCGCATTGGTGTGCAGGCGAATCCAGCCATCGCGGGTGGCGTAGTCACCGGCGACCGGGTCCCACAGCGGCGGCACGCTCCAGCCCATCGGGCGGATCGAGGACGAGAACCAGAACGAGGCTAATCGGCGATCGACTTCAACCTCGGGCAGGCGACCGGTTTGCTGATGCAGCAACTCACTGACGGCCTGGCCGGCGGCGGCGATGCTGGCGCACGCCAGGTCGGTAACAGCAAATGCCGAGGGCAGGGCGCCACTGGCGGTGAACGAAATCGGGGTGTGGGGCAAGCCGAGTGCGGCTTGAATGGACGTGAGTAGATCAGTCATCGAAGGCCTTCCGGAGCGAGAGCCCGAGCATAGAACAAATAGATGGTCGGTCGAATTAAATCCTGTGGGAGCGAGTGAGCTCGCTCCCACAAGGGTTCTATACGCGGAACTCCCACAAGGGTTCTATACGCGGAACTGATCCATCAGCTTCATCTGGTGGGTGGTCAGGTTGTTGAGCTGGCTGCTGATCTGCGCCGATTCGTTGGCTTGCCCGGTCAAGGTTTCGGTGACGGTGCGGATTGCCGAGACGTTGCGATTGACCTCTTCGGCCACGGCGCTTTGCTGTTCGGCGGCGCTGGCGATCTGCAGGTTCATGTCGCTGATCACGGTCACTGCGTCGCTGATCTTGCTCAGGGCCTGGACGGCCTGCTGGATCTGGCCGGCATTGCTGTGGGCCTGAGTCTGGCTTGAGTGCATGGTGGCGACCACGCCGCGTGTGCCGCTCTGGATGCGTTCGATCACCAGGCGAATTTCCTCCACCGAGTCCTGGGTGCGTTTGGCCAGGTTGCGCACTTCGTCGGCGACCACGGCAAAGCCGCGACCACTTTCGCCGGCACGGGCGGCTTCAATCGCCGCATTGAGCGCCAGCAGGTTGGTTTGTTCGGCGATGCTGCGGATCACTTCCAGTACCGATCCGATCTGCTCGCTGTTGACCGCCAAGGCTTCCACTTCAGTCACGGCCTTGCTGACTTCCTCGGCCAGTTGATTGATGTCGCGGGTACTGCGCTCGATGATCTGCATGCCATCGCGGGCGGATTGGTCGGCGCCCTTGGCCGCATTTGCCGCATTCGATGCGCTGTTGGCAACGTCGTGGGCCGTGGCGCTCATTTCGTTGGATGCGGTGGCCACCTGGTCGACTTCACGGAACTGCACCAGCATGCCTTCACTGGTCTGGCGGGCGATTTCCGCAGACTGGTCGGCGGTGCCGCGAGCATCAGTGATGCTCTGCTTGATCTGCGCGATGGTCGGTTGCAGCTTGTCGAGGAAGCGGTTGAACCAGCTGACCAGTTCGCCCAGCTCATCCTTCTTGCTGTAGTGCAGGCGTTGGGTGAGGTCGCCGTCGCCGCTGGCAATCGCCTTGAGCATCTCGGCCACGCTGTTGATCGGACGGGTGACGCCCGAAGCAGTCAGCCAGATCAACAGCAAGCCGATCAGGCCGGCAATGATCGCGATGCCCACCGCTTTGATCGTGCCGCTTTGTTGGGCGTCATCGAGTACTGCTTGCAGCTTCACCGAATCGGCCAACAGCACTTGTTTCGGCAGGTCGATCACCACGCCCCAGGCCTTGGCGTCAGGAATCGGACTGACCGGGTACACCGCGCGGATCAGATCGCCCTGTTGGAGAATTTTCGGTGCGCCGCCACCCAGCAGTTGCAGGATGTCCTTGCCCTCGGCACCCAGGGTGTCGCCGATGCTTTTGCCGACTTTGCCGGCGTCAATGCTATAGGCCGCCATCACCCCGGTGCCGGAGACGATCAGCATATGCCCGGCGCTATTGAACAGGTCGCGCTGGGAGTCGACAGCCGCTGCCTGCAGGGCGTCGAGGGCGATGTCGACACCCACTACGCCAATGGACTTGCCATCCACCAGCAGCGGTACGGAAATGGTGGTCATCAACACTTCCTTGCCACCGACGGTATCGGCGTACGGGTCGAGCAGGCAGGTGCGCTTGGTGTCGCGAGGGCAGGTGTACCAGACGTTATACGGGGTACCGCTGAGGTTCAGAGTGGTCTTGGTCATGTCCTCTTCGACCATGATCGTATTGAGCGATTGCCCCCCCGCACGACTCCAGTAAGTGGCAAAACGTCCGGCTTCGTTGGACTGGCGAGCGGCGTCATTGGCGAACTCGCTGTCCTTGCCATCCAGGCCATTGGGTTCGAACGCCAGCCAGATCCCCAGGACTTTGCTGTTGCGCTCGAACGCGGTTTTCAGGCTCTGGTTCAGTTCTTCACGCAGGGCGCCCGCCTCCTGGGAGCGCTTGGCCGCCATGGTGCGCATGTCCTTGATCTGATCAGCCAGCGCCGTCACCACCGTGAGGGTCTCGCCAAATGTCTTCTGTACCCGCACCGCTTGTTCGGCAGCCTTGGCCTGCAGCAAATCCTGCACGCTGCTGGTGAGCATCTTGCTGCTGGAGGAACTGACCAGCTCATTGTTCTGATCGGTCTGGTAGACGTTCATGCCCTCGATCAGGGCGACCACGCCAAGCAGGCACAGACCGGAGAGCAAGACAATTTTCAGGCGGATGGACAGTGAGTCGAACATAGGGCGAACTCGCGAATGGATGAGGGGTGACTATGAGTCCGGGGCCGACTCGATTCGCCAAATCCATTCAGCGCATTCAATCCACATCGGCGAGGGTGGGGCATTGCATGAGGGTGATGCCGACGAACGGTAGTTGTTGAACGTTTGCGCAGGAAAATGTGCCGAAAATCAGGTTAAAAACGGGGAAAGTCGCGGCCAGACTCAGGAAGGTTGCGCAAGTGATTCGGGGCGCGACCAGATCCACAGATTACCCAGCCCCATGCCCGCAATCGCCAGGTAGATTGGCCAGCCATGATCGAGCATCACCAGCATCAACGTGGCGCACAGCAGCATGCTGACGGTGGCACTGACCTTGGCCCGGCGCGCAATGATTTTGCCATTGCGCCAGTTACTGAGGATGGGGCCGAACAGCCGATGGTTTTCCAGCCAGGCACTCAGGCGTGGCGAGCTTCTGGTCGCCGCCCAGGCTGCCAGCAGGATGAACTCGGTGGTTGGCAGGCCGGGTATGACGATGGCGATCAGGCCGATACCCAGGCTGACGCAGGCCAGCAGGCCGAAGAGCAGACGAGTGAGTTTTGATGAGGAAGGCATTTTCTCAGAGGGGCGCTCGTGAGGCGGATCGGAATCTTTCAGGTTTACTCGGTCCCTGTGGGAGCGGGCTTGCCCGCGATAGCAGTCATACAGGCAACATCCCGTTTGAATGCCTGTCCGTCATCGCGAGCAGGCTCGCTCCCACGGGGGATCAAGTTATTTCAGACCGGTTCAGCCGCAGTGGCGTAAGCCTGTTCCAGCAACAGGGTAAAGCGGTTGAACGCTTCGATGGCGCCTTTATCCAGTTCGGCTTCTTCCTGAGCACTGAGCGGGAGTCCATCGAGGGTTTTGACGAAGCTTTTCCAGCCTTCTGCGCGACCACCGGCCGGTTCGCCAAGGTGGCGGGCGCCGAAGGTTTCGCTCAGGCCGAGGCCAATGGCACGCTTGATCAGGAAGGCTGCGCCGAGTTTTGAGCCTTCGGACACGAAGAGCCAGCCCAGAGCCTGGGCTTTACTCGGGTTGAACAAGGCGCCAGAAACCGGTGCCGGCACTTCGGTGTCCAGGTCCGCCAGGTCGGCTTTTGCGGCTTCGGCCCGGCAGCGAGCTGGCAGGTCCGGGACGATGGCGGTCAGTCTGGCATCGTTGTACAGCGACGCCAGCTCCGACTGGAACAGGTATTGCGCCACCACGAAACGGGCGAAGTTGGCCTGGGTTTCGAACGGTGCATGGGCTTTGACCAGCGCATCGAGTCTGGAGTGAGGTTCGTGGGTGATCTGGTTCAGGCGTTGCGAGCGCAAGGCCGGGCGTTGAGCCGTTTCCTGAGTGGTCATGAGAAGTCCTTGAGAAAAAGTAGAGCCTGGTAACGAGACGTATGGGCAGGTGCACGACAGTAAAAATTCCTCACGGCGCAGCTGAATGAAGCTGCGTCGCGAGAAGGTCAGGATCAGATATCCCAGATCAGATTGACCGCGAAGTTGCGACCCGGTTGAGTCAGGCGATCAAGGTTGGCCGGTTGCGTCACCGAGGCTTCGCCGACGCTGTCGTAACCGCGCACGTCATTCCACAACCAGTACTTCTTGTCGGTCAGGTTGTAGACGCCGGCGCTGACGGTGACATCGTCCTTTACCTTGTAGAAACCACTCAGGTCCAGCACGCCGAAGCCCGGTGTCTTGAATTGACTGCTGACGCCGTCCGGCGACTTGAAGTTGCTGTCGTCGACACGATTTTTCTTTTTCACCAGCGTCCAGCTCAACAAGCCGCCGTAGTTGTCCTGGTCGTAACCGACTCCGAACACACCCGTCAGCGGACTGACGCTGTTGAGCGGCTCGCCGGTGTCATCGTTGCGCCCGTAGGCATAAGCCACGGAACCTTGGGTGTAGAGGCCTTGCGGCGCACCAAAGGCATCGAGGTTCAGGCGACCTTTGACTTCCGCGCCTTTGATGGTGGCGTGCTTGATGTTGGCACTCTGGAAGGTCGGTTCGTCATAACCCGGCGTGACGGCATCTTCGTTGATGAAATCGCGGTACTTGTTATAGAACACCGCCACATCGAAGGCGCCTTGCTCAAAGTTGCCGCGCAGGCCGGTCTCGTAGCTTTTGCTCTTTTCCGGTTCCAGGTTCGGATTTGGCTCTACGCGGTAACCGGTAACGGTGTTATCGAAACGCCCGTACAGCGCCTTCGCGGTCGGGGTGCGGAATCCTTCGGCGTACTGGCCGTACCAGGTGTACTCGTCGGTCAGGGCGTAGGTCAGGCCGAACTTGGGCGACACTTTGTGCCAGGTCTTGTTCTGGTCGCTGACTGTGCCGCGACCATCGGCCGCCACGGTGTTGAGGAATTCCTGGGTAATGTGCGGCTTGAGTTCGGTGTAGTCGTAGCGCAGGCCCGGCAGGAAGGTCCAACGGTTCCAGCTGATCTGGTCCTGGGCGAACAGGCTGTAGGTGTTGATGGTCGGGTCCGGGAAGTCGCTGGATTTTTTCAGCACGTCCGCTGCACTGGTGGCGCCAACCACCCGGCAGCTACCGAAGACGGCGAGGCAGGTGCCGTTGCCGCTGCGTGATCCGGTGACTTTCTGTTGCTTGATAGTGGTGCCGTAGGTCAGCAGGTGTTCGGTGTCGGCAATGCTGAATGATTTATCCAGTTGTGCATCGAAGACCCACTGCTTTTCTTCGTAGACCGTGTCTCGGGTCCGCAGCACTTTGCGTGACATCGGATAGTAGAACTCCTCGGTGCTCTGATCGGTCTTGGCAACCTGGTGATTCAGACTCCACTTGACGTTGTCCACCAGCAGGCTGTCGAGGGCGAAGCTGTGTTCCAGGCCGAATCGTTCGCGGGTGATGGTGTCGTTACCGGTGCGCCACTGGTACATGCCGCCCGGCAAGATGCTGTTGGGAATGGTCGGTTGGCCACCGAAGAACGGGCCGCCATAAGCGCTTTTCTGGTCGGTGTCGCGGTCGTCCTTGTACTTTTCGTAGACAAGGCCCAGGCGCGCATCCTCTTTGTAGTTCCAGCCGACTTTCGCCAGCACGTTGCTGGCACGCACGTCTTCCGGGTTGGCGGCGGTACGCGCCAGCCCTGTGCCGTTGTTGCTGCCATAGGATTCGGTTTCGTGGCCATCGCGCTGGCTGTAATGCAGCAAGCCATCGAACTGATCGGCGCGGCCCGCCACGGTGGCGGATTTGAGCCAGCTGTCGTCGGCGGAGCTGTAACCGGTCTTCAGCCGTGCACCGACATCCTGGCCGGGCTTGATGATGTCGTCGGGGTCGAGCGTGAAGTAGCTGACGGCACCGCCGATGGCGTTACTGCCATAGAGCACCGAGGCCGGACCGCGGAGGATTTCGACACGTTTGACGATTTCCGGGTCGACGTAGTTGCGCTGGGTCTTGGCGTAAGGGCCGTTGAAGAAGCCGTCCGGTACTTCGACGCCATCGACCTGGGTCAGGACCCGGTCACCGTCGATGCCCCGGATGTTGTAGCCACTGATCCCGCCGCGGGTGCCTGTGCCGCCCACGGCAACTCCCGGTTCGTAGCGCACCAGTTCCTTGATGGTGTTGACGTTGTTGCGATCCAGCTCTTCGCGTGTATGAACGGTGACGGTGCTGGGCACGCTGTTCACGTCCTGCTCCTGGCGGGTGGCGCTGATGGTCACCTGTTGCAGGTTGAGGGTGCCGCTGTTGTCACGCTTTTCCAGCACGATGTTGTTGTTGCCCAGTTTGCGATAGCTCAAGTCGGTCCCCACCAACAGGCGATCCAGGGCTTTCTCTGGCGGCAGCGAGCCGCGTACACCCGGCGATGCCACACCTTCGGCCAGCTCTGCCGACAAGCCAACCTGCCAGCCTGTAACAGCGGTAAACGCATTGAGCGCCGACACCAGTGACTGCGGCGCAATGGCGAACGAATAGTCGCCCATGTTGCGGCTCGGCTGTTCGGCAGTGGCGGCCATGAGCGGTGCAGTGCCGGCCATCAGGATGGCGGCGGTCAGTAGCGACAGCATGCGGGAAGGTGAAGAGGACTGGCGGGTAAGGCGAGAGGACATCGATAGCGCTCCGTGTCGCACGAATCTTTATAGGTGCTGATTGGCATGTGTAGATGCGAATCAATTGCATTGGCTATAACGAGACGTACGGGAAATGACTATCGAGTAAAAATAATTCTCATTTAATTCAGGATCACGAGCGCCGGGAACTCCCGGAGTTTGGCGGAGGTGATGTGAGCCAGTGAGCGGACTGCGTCCAGCGGCTGATCGAGGCGGTAATTACCCGTCACCGAAACATTGGCCAGTTGCTTGTTGTTGTTGATGATCCAGCCCGGATAGTAGCGACGAAGTTCCGCCAGCACCTGGCTCAGGGGGCAGTTTTCGAACACCAGTCGGCCCTGAACCCACGCCAGGTCGGTGGCGGCATTCAGCCTGGCCGGTCGGTCGAAACCGTTGGGGCCGATGCGAATGCTTTCTCCGGCGCTCAAGCGAACGCGTTCGTCGTCGCGAGTGGCGCGCAGATCGACGTCTCCGCGTTGTACTCGCACCTGAGTCACGCCATCCAGATAACGCACGGCAAATGCCGTATCCCGGACGCTCGCCGTGACCAGGCCGGCGTCGATTTCCAGCGGTTGGCCTGCATGAGGTTGCACCTCGAAATAGGCTTCGCCCTGATACAGCCGTGCCACGCGTTTTTGATCGTTGATGGTGCTGGAAAACGCCGAGTTGGTGTTGAGCAGGACTTTCGAGCCGTCCTCCAGTTGCAGGCGCTGACGTTCACCGACCACAGTCAGGTGATCGGCCTGCAGGCGCATCGGCAAATTGCTGAAACTGAACAGGCCGAGGATCAGCACAGCGGCGATGGCCAGGGCTTTGCAGTGGGGGCGCAGGTGCGAGATGACGGTGACTTTCGCCAGGGGCGTGGCCAGGCTTTGGGCGCACTGGGTGACGGGCTGGCCGTTCCAGATAGCCTGGGCCTTGGCGAACGCATTGGCATGCGCCGGATCGGCCGCGAGCCATTGGTGGAACTGACGGGTCTGTTCTTCGCTTGGGTCGTCCAGCACGATCAGCCAGTCGAGGGCCTGGTCCATCGCATCTGCACTGTCCTGCGCCGGGGAGGGCGAAGGGAGGCGGTGGGTGTCCGTCACGGTGTTTCCTCGGCAGGGGCGTGTTGAAAAGCAGTTTCAAGCGACAGGCTGCAAGCTGCAAGTCGTTCGTCGTTGGCTTGCCGCTTATGGCTTGGAGTGGCTGTTCTCTGCGACTCCGATACAAATCGTCATGATCAGCTTCAGCTCTTTTTGCACGGTGCTCAGGGATACACCGAGCTTCTCGGCGATTTCCAGATAGCTGTGACCGTGCAGGCGACTGAGGACGAAAATCTGCTGCTGACGAGGGCTGAGTTGACCGAGGCGTACGTTCAAGCGCTCAAGCAATTGTTCGGCATGGACGGCGTCCTCGGCATTGCTCGCGGGGGCGGCGACGCTTTGCACCACCTCCGGCGGCACGTCTTCGACCATGGTTCGCGAGTGGATTCGCCGCGCACGCAGATGATCCAGCGCCAGGTTGCGGGCGGTCTGGAAAACGAAGGGTTCAAGGTGATCGATGGCCCGCTCGCTGAGCGCACGGGTCACGCGCAGGTAGGTCTCCTGCAGCAGGTCTTCGGCGGTGCTGTGGTTGTTGACCATCCGCTCCAGCGTGCGCAGCAGAGAGATTCGCTGGGTAATGAAGACATCGTTGAAGCGCGATTGACTCACGGGAGAACCTGATCCATTCCAAGCGGATGATAATGCTTATCATCCGCTCTAATGGTCAAGTATTGATTTTCGAAGGGTTATGCGCGACCCAGCAGGTAAGACGCGTAATCCGGAATTCGGTGCGCATGCGCCTGATCCATCAGTGGGCTGCTGAGCAAATAGTCGGCGCTGCATTCGTTGCATGCCACCGGAATGTTCCAGACCGCCGCGACCCGCAGCAGCGCCTTGATATCCGGGTCGTGCGGCTGGGGTTCGAACGGGTCCCAGAAGAACACCAGCATGTCAACCCGCTGTTCGGCGATGCGCGCGCCGAGCTGCTGGTCACCGCCCAGCGGGCCGCTGATCATGCTCTCCACCGGCAGGTCGAGGCGTTGTTGCAACAACAATCCCGTGGTGCCGGTGGCAACCAGTTCGTGTTGCGCGAGTTTGTCTTTCTGCCGCTCGGCCCAGTCCAGCAAAAACACCTTGCAGTGGTCGTGGGCGACCAAGGCGATACGCTTGCGCGCCGCCAGGGTCTTTTGTGTAAAGCTGATGCCAATCATCGGTTGTTGCTCCAGAAATGAAATGCACCTTGTAGGAGCGAGCCTGCTCGCGATGAACCAAAGAACACCGCGGAGTATCAGATTCCCCGCGTTATCGTTCACGACCATCGCGGGCAAAGGGCGTGCTGCTTATTCAGCGTTGCACAGCGCCAGGCAGTTATCGAGCATGCGGTTGGAGAAGCCCCATTCGTTGTCGTACCAGGCCAGCACCTTGAGCAGCTTGCCGCTGACTTTGGTGTGGTTGGCGTCGAAGATCGACGACAGCGGGTTGTGGTTGAAGTCGCTCGAGACCAGCGGCAGGGTGTTGTAGCCGAGGATCTTCGAGTGCTGACTGGCTTCCTTGAGCAGCGCGTTGACTTCATCGGCCGACGCTTCGCGCTTGAGTTGCACGGTCAGGTCGACCAGGGAAACGTTGATCACCGGTACACGCACGGCCATGCCGGTCAGTTTGCCCGCCAGTTCCGGCAGCACCAGGCCCACCGCTTCAGCGGCACCGGTCTTGCTCGGGATCATGTTCTGGGTGGCCGAACGGGCGCGGTACGGATCGGTGTGGTAGACGTCGGTCAGGTTCTGGTCGTTGGTGTACGCGTGGATGGTGGTCATCAGACCGCTTTCGATACCCAGTTCGCGGTGCAGTACCTGGGCCACCGGGGCCAGGCAGTTGGTGGTGCACGAAGCGTTGGAAATAATCTGGTGCGACTGGCGCAGGATGTCGTGGTTGACCCCGTAAACCACCGTGGCATCGGCACCTTTGGCCGGCGCCGAAATAATCACTTTGCGCGCGCCGGCCGTAATATGCGCGGCAGCCTTGGCGCGGTCGGTGAACAGACCGGTGCATTCAAACACCACATCAATCCTTTCCGCGGCCCATGGCAGGTCGGCCGGGTTGCGGATGGCGCTGACCGAAATGCGGTCGCCGTTGACGGTCAGGCTTTCCTGATCATGCTGGACATCGGCTTCGAACGTGCCATGAACGGTGTCGTACTTGAGCAAGTGCGCGTTGATCGCGCTGTCGCCCAGGTCATTGATGGCGACGATCTGCAAATCCTGGCGATAGCCTTGGGTATAGAGTGCGCGCAGGACATTACGGCCGATACGGCCAAAACCATTGATCGCGATTCGAAGAGTCATTTGTCAGCGCCGCCGTCGTTTTGTTGTTGGAATTACAAGATTATTCGCAAAAAAATAGAAAACAAGCCTTTTTAGTGGCAATATTTTGTTCAATCTACAACGAGTGACCTGAATCAACTGGTCCGATTGATCAAGAAAACCGTCTGTCATCCCATCAACAACGGCTCTTGTTCAGCATAGACAATCAGGTCGCCACATCCGTTAGCCTGGAGTTCTACACATGCATCCCCGCGTCCTTGAGGTCACCGAACGGCTTATCGCCCGCAGCCGCGCCACGCGTGAGGCTTACCTTGCACTGATTCGCAGTGCGGCCAGTGACGGTCCGATGCGCGGCAAGCTGCAATGCGCCAACTTCGCCCACGGCGTGGCCGGCTGCGGCAGCGACGACAAGAACAGTTTGCGGATGATGAACTCCGCCAACATTGCAATTGTTTCGTCATATAACGACATGCTTTCGGCGCACCAACCGTACGAAGTCTTCCCGGAGCTGATCAAAAAAGCCCTGCGCGAGATCGGTTCTGTCGGTCAGTTTGCAGGCGGCACCCCGGCCATGTGCGATGGCGTGACCCAGGGCGAGCCGGGCATGGAACTGAGCCTGCCGAGTCGCGAAGTGATCGCGATGTCTGCCGCCGTGGCGTTATCCCACAACATGTTCGATGGCGCGCTGATGCTCGGCATCTGCGACAAGATTGTGCCGGGCCTGATGATGGGTGCATTGCGTTTCGGCCATCTGCCGATGATTTTCGTCCCGGGCGGGCCGATGGTGTCGGGCATTTCCAACAAGCAGAAAGCCGACGTGCGCCAGCGCTACGCCGAAGGCAAGGCCAGCCGCGAAGAGCTGCTGGAATCGGAAATGAACTCCTACCACAGCCCCGGCACCTGCACCTTCTACGGCACCGCCAACACCAACCAGTTGCTGATGGAAGTCATGGGCCTGCACTTGCCGGGCGCTTCCTTCGTCAACCCGAACACGCCGTTGCGCGATGCCCTGACCCGCGAGGCGGCGCATCAAGTGACGCGCATCACCAAACAGAACGGCAACTACCTGCCAATCGGCGAAATCGTCGACGAGCGTTCGCTGGTCAATTCCATCGTCGCCCTGCACGCGACCGGCGGCTCGACCAACCACACCTTGCACATGCCGGCCATCGCCATGGCGGCAGGCATTCAGTTGACCTGGCAAGACATGGCCGACCTCTCCGAGGTGGTCCCGACCCTGAGCCACGTCTACCCGAACGGTAAAGCCGACATCAACCACTTCCAGGCGGCGGGCGGCATGTCGTTCCTGATCCGCGAACTGCTGGAAGCCGGGTTGCTCCACGAAAACGTCAACACCGTGCTGGGCCACGGCCTGAGCCGTTATACCCAGGAGCCGTTCCTCGACAACGGCGAGCTGGTGTGGCGCGAAGGCATTACCGAAAGCCTCGACGAAAGCATCCTGCGTCCGGTGGCTCGCGCGTTCTCGCCAGAAGGCGGCCTGCGGGTGATGGAAGGCAACCTCGGCCGTGGCGTGATGAAGGTTTCCGCCGTGGCTTTGGAAAACCAGATCGTCGAAGCACCGGCCATGGTGTTCCAGGATCAGCAAGACCTGGCCGACGCGTTCAAGGCCGGTTTGCTGGAGAAGGATTTCGTTGCCGTGATGCGCTTCCAGGGCCCACGCTCCAACGGCATGCCGGAACTGCACAAGATGACGCCGTTCCTTGGCGTGTTGCAGGATCGCGGCTTCAAGGTCGCGCTGGTGACCGACGGGCGCATGTCCGGCGCGTCGGGGAAAATTCCGGCGGCCATTCACGTCAGCCCCGAAGCTTATGTGGGCGGCGCTTTGGCGCGGGTGCAAGAGGGCGATATCATCCGCGTCGATGGCGTCAAAGGCACCCTGGAGCTCAAGGTGGACGCCGAAGAATTCGCAGCGCGCACGCCGGCCAAGGGCCTGTTGGGCAACAACATCGGCACCGGTCGCGAACTGTTTGGTTTCATGCGCATGGCCTTCAGCTCGGCGGAGCAGGGCGCCAGCGCCTTTACTTCTGCCCTGGAGACGCTTAATTGAAACTGGCTTTGGTCGGTGACATCGGTGGGACCAACGCACGTTTCGCGTTGTGGAAAAACCAGCAACTGGAATCGGTCCAGGTGCTGGCGACGGCAGACCACGCCAGCCCCGAAGAGGCGATCAGCCTCTATCTGAGCGGCCTCGGTCTGGCGCCGGGGGCCATTGGTTCGGTGTGCCTGTCGGTCGCGGGGCCCGTGAGTGGCGATGAATTCAAGTTCACCAACAATCACTGGCGCCTGAGCCGCAAGGGCTTCTGTCAGACCTTGCAGGTGGATCAGCTGTTACTGGTCAACGACTTCTCGGCCATGGCCCTGGGCATGACCCGTTTGCAGCCAGGCGAATTCCGCGTGGTCTGTGAAGGGACGCCGGAACCCCTGCGCCCGGCCGTGGTGATTGGCCCTGGCACCGGTCTGGGCGTCGGCACGTTGCTGGATCTGGGTGAAGGCCGTTTCGCGGCATTGCCGGGAGAGGGTGGTCATGTCGATTTGCCCCTGAGCAGCCCGCGGGAAACCCAACTGTGGCAACACATTTATAACGAGATTGGCCACGTCAGCGCCGAAACGGCATTGAGCGGTGGTGGTTTGCCACGGGTGTACCGGGCGATTTGCGCGGTGGACGGTCATGAGCCGGTACTCGACACCCCGGAGGCGATTACCGCTGCCGGGTTGGCGGGTGATCCGATTGCCCTGGAAGTGCTCGAGCAGTTTTGCTGCTGGCTCGGTCGCGTGGCCGGCAACAACGTGCTGACCACGGGCGCACGCGGTGGCGTGTACATCGTTGGCGGGGTGATTCCGCGCTTCGCCGATTTCTTCCTCCAAAGCGGTTTCGCCCGGTGCTTTGCCGACAAGGGCTGCATGAGCGATTATTTCAAGGGAATTCCGGTGTGGCTGGTGACGGCACCGTATTCCGGGTTGGTGGGGGCGGGAGTGGCGCTGGAGCAGGCTTGAGACCGCGTCGCCTTCATCGCTGGCAAGCCAGCTCCCACAGGATCACCGGCATTTTCAGAATGTGTACATAACCCTGTGGGAGCGGGCTTGCCCGCGATAGGGCCAGAACAGGCAACAAATATTCGAAGGTCATCAGGCATAATCCGCCCAATTCAAACAACAAGGACGCCGCCCCGTGAGCTCAGTCAACAAGTCGATATTGTTGGTCGATGACGATCAAGAGATACGCGAGTTGCTGGACACCTACCTGACCCGCGCCGGTTTCCAGGTCCGTACCACGCCCGACGGTGCCGGTTTTCGTCAGGCGTTGAACGAGGCGCCGAGCGATCTGGTGATCCTTGACGTGATGCTGCCCGATGAAGACGGTTTCAGTCTGTGCCGCTGGATTCGCCAGCACCCGCGCCGGGCCCAGGTGCCCATCATCATGCTTACCGCCAGCTCCGACGAGGCCGACCGTGTCATCGGCCTGGAACTGGGGGCGGACGATTACCTCGGCAAACCCTTCAGCCCCCGTGAATTGCAGGCGCGGATCAAGGCCTTGTTGCGTCGTGCACAGTTCGGTCAGGAGCGTTCCGGCAGTGAAGTGCTGGCCTTCGATGACTGGCGCCTGGACATGGTCAGCCATCGGTTGTTTCACATCGATGGCGAAGAAGTGATTCTCTCGGGCGCCGATTTTGCCTTGCTGAAACTGTTCCTCGATCACCCGCAGGAAATCCTCGACCGCGACACCATTGGCAACGCCACCCGTGGGCGTGAGTTGATGCCGCTCGATCGCATCGTCGACATGGCGGTCAGTCGTCTGCGCCAACGCCTGCGCGATACCGAAAAACCGCCGCGCCTGATCCGTACCGTGCGCGGCAGTGGCTACCAACTGGCAGCCAATGTGGTTGCCAGCAATGGTCACTGAGTTTTTTCGCACGCTCGCGGCGAAGGTGCCGGTGCCGCGCTCGCTGCTCGGGCGCATGTTGCTGTTGACCTTGCTGGCGGTGCTGTTCGCGCAGACGCTGTCGAGCGTGATCTGGGTCTCGCAACTGCGCGCCACCCAGCTTGAAGGCCTGGTCACCAGCGCCCGCAGCCTTGCCCATTCCATGACCGCCAGTGTCAGTTACTTCCGTTCGTTGCCGGTGGCGTTTCGGCCGCTGGTGCTCGACCAGTTGCGCAGCATGGGCGGCACGCGGTTCGTAGTGACGCTCAACGACAAACCCCTGGGCATGGAAGTGTTGCCGGTTACCCCGCGCAAGGCGGCGGTGATCAAGGCGGTGGATGAAGTGCTGCGTCAGTCACTGGGCCAGGACACGGACATTTCGGTGACCTTCGTCAGCCCCGAAGACCTGCGGATCTTCAATGCCGGTCTGAAGCTCGATGAGCTGCCACGCTCCTGGGCCCATTACGCGCTGACCCTGGAGCCGGTGAATCCGCCAGTGCTGGTTACGCAAATCCAGATGGCCCCCGGCGAGTGGTTGTACATTGCTTCGCTGTTGCCCGAGCCCTACACCAGTCTTGAAGAGCAGGGCCTGCCATCGCAGCAGGTGTGGTTCATCGTCCTCACCAGCGGCTTTCTTCTGTTGTTCATCGGCTTGTTGGTGCATTGGCAGAGCCGGCCACTCAAGCGTCTGGCGCGGGCGGCACGGGATCTGTCCCTGGGCGCCGACGTCGAACCTGTGGCCGAGGGCGGAGGCAGCGAAGTGGTGGAGGTCGGTCGTGCCTTCAACACCATGCGCGAACGCATCAGCCGTTACCTGACCGAGCGCAGTCAGTTGTTCAGCGCGATTTCCCATGACTTGCGTACGCCGATCACCCGCCTGCGCCTGCGGGTCGAATTGCTCGAAGACGAAAAACTGCAGGCCAAGTTCGGCCGCGATCTGGATGAGCTGGAGCTGCTGGTCAAAGGCGCATTGCAATGTGTGAAAGACACCGACATTCACGAAAACATCGAACAGGTGGATCTCAATCACGTACTCGATTGCCTGGTGGAGCCGTACCTGGCGCCAAACGGTAACGGTCGCGTGACTCAGCAAGGGCGTGCGCTGGCGCCCTATCCGGGCAAGCCGCTGGCGCTCAAGCGCTGTATCGGCAACCTGATCGACAACGCCTTGAAGTATGGACAGAACGCTCATCTGCATATCGATGACGATGACAGTGCATTCGTGCTGCATGTCGACGATGAAGGGCCAGGAGTTCCGGAGCAACGACTGGAGCAGGTGTTCGAGCCGCACTTCCGCCTGGCCGGGCAGCAGCAAGGGTATGGGTTGGGGCTGGGCATTGCGCGCAACATTGCCCACAGTCATGGCGGCGAAGTCAGCCTGCAAAATCTGCGAGAAGGTGGCTTGCGGGTGACCCTTCAGTTACCCCGCTCGCTGGATTGACACCGACCCTGTGGCGAGGGGCAAGCCCGCTCGCCACAAGTATTCACTCAGTGTCTATTGTCACAGCCTGGTGACATAACTCGCCCCCTTCGTTACAAGCCCGCCACCGCCCGTTGTTTAGACTGCCCTGCAGTCATAACAACAAAAAAGGTCCTCCATGCACAGCTTCCAACCGGCCTTCAGCAGTTGGCTGAACGCGCCTGCTCATCAGCAATGGCTCGCCACCGAAGGCCTGCGCCTGTTGGCGTTCGCCAAGGCTTCTAAGCTTCCCGAAGGCTTCGGTAACCTCGATGAAAAAGGTCACCTGGTGGCCAATGCGCAAGCCGAAACCATGAACACCGCGCGCATGACCCACAGCTTCGCCATGGCCCATATCCAGGGCTTGCCGGGGTTTGCCGAGCTGGTGGATCACGGCATCAACGCCCTGCGCGGGCCGTTGCGTGATGCCGTTCATGGAGGGTGGTTCGCGGTCGCTGAACACCGTGACGGCAACACCGGCAAAAACGCCTATCTGCACGCTTTCGTCGCGCTGGCTGCCAGTTCCGCGATAGTCGCGCGACGGCCCGGGGCGCAAGCCTTGCTCGACGATGCCATCGATATCATCGACACCTATTTCTGGAGCGAGGAGGAGGGCGCCATGCGCGAATCCTTCAACCGCGACTGGAGCAGCGAGGAGGCCTATCGCGGCGCCAACAGCAACATGCACGCCACCGAAGCCTTCCTCGCCCTGGCGGATGTCACCGACGACAACCGCTGGTTGTGCCGCGCCCAGCGCATCGTCGAGCGCGTCATCCATGGTCATGCGGCTGCCAACGATTACCTGGTGGTCGAGCATTTCGACCGCGCCTGGCAGCCACTGCGCGACTACAACCGCGACAATCCGGCCGACGGATTCCGTCCCTACGGCACCACGCCGGGCCATGGTTTCGAATGGGCGCGGTTGCTGTTGCACCTGGAGGCGTCGCGGGTACAAGCCGGGATGCTCACACCGGGATGGCTGGTCACCGACGCAGAAAAGCTCTTTGAGCACAATTGCCGTCATGGCTGGGACGTCGATGGCGCGCCCGGCATTGTCTACACCCTCGACTGGGACAATCGCGCGGTGGTCCGCCATCGCCTGCACTGGACCCATTGCGAAGCCAGCGCCGCTGCCAGCGCGCTGCTCATGCGTACGGGTGATGAGCAATACGAGCAGTGGTACCGACTATTCTGGGAATTCTGTGACAGTCATTTCATTGACCGTTGCGATGGCAGCTGGCATCACGAACTCGACCCGCTGAACCGCCCGAGTGCCGATATCTGGGCCGGTAAACCCGACCTATACCACGCCTGGCAAGCGGTGCTGATTCCGCGCCTGCCGCTGGCGCCGAGCATGGCCAGTGCGCTGGCAACGGTGTTCCAGAGCGGTTCTATGTAACCATGCAGTGACATTCGCGCGTCCCTTCGTTACCTGCGAAGGGACATCCCCTGTTTAAAATCCTATGCAGCGCAAGCACCAGACTTGCATGCATAACAACAAGAAAGGTACTACTAGATGAATGCGATTTCTCGCCTCGCTACTGTCATTTCTCTCGCCTCAATACTCCCTGTTGCTGCATTCCCCATCAGTGCCCTTGCCGCCGATTCCAAAGGAACGGTGGAAGTTGTTCACTGGTGGACGTCGGGCGGTGAAAAAGCAGCGGTCGATGTCCTCAAGGCACAAGTCGAAAAAGACGGCTTCACCTGGAAGGACGGCGCAGTCGCCGGTGGTGGCGGTGCCACGGCCATGACCGTTCTGAAAAGTCGCGCAGTGGCCGGTAACCCACCAGGCGTCGCTCAGATCAAGGGACCGGACATCCAGGAATGGGCCTCGACCGGCCTGCTGGACACTGACGTCCTCAAAGACGTTGCCAAAGAAGAAAAGTGGGACGGTCTGCTCGACAAGAAAGTCTCCGATACCGTGAAGTACGACGGTGATTACGTGGCCGTGCCGGTGAACATCCACCGTGTGAACTGGCTGTGGATCAACCCGGAAGTCTTCAAGAAAGCCGGTATCACCAAGAATCCAACCACCCTCGAAGAATTCTACGCCGCTGGCGACAAGCTCAAGGCCGCCGGTTTCATTCCGCTGGCCCACGGCGGTCAGCCTTGGCAGGACAGCACCGTGTTCGAAGCCGTCGTGCTTTCGGTCATGGGGGTCGATGGCTACAAGAAAGCCCTGGTCGATCTGGATAACAAAGCGCTGACCGGTCCGGAAATGGTCAAGGCGCTGACCGAGCTGAAGAAAGTCGCGACCTACATGGACGCCGACGGCAAAGGCCAGGACTGGAACCTGGAAGCTGCCAAGGTCATCAACGGCAAGGCCGGCATGCAGATCATGGGTGACTGGGCCAAGTCCGAGTGGACCGCCGCCAAGAAAGTCGCCGGCAAGGACTACGAGTGCGTAGCGTTCCCGGGCACCGACAAGGCGTTCACCTACAACATCGACTCTCTGGCGGTGTTCAAGCAGAAAGACAAGGGCACGGCTGCCGGTCAGCAGGACATCGCCAAAGTCGTGCTGGGTGAAAACTTCCAGAAAGTCTTCAGCATCAACAAGGGCTCGATCCCGGTGCGCAACGACATGCTGGCCGATATGGGCAAGTACGGTTTCGACTCGTGCGCCCAGACCGCCGCCAAGGACTTCCTGGCTGACGCCAAGTCCGGCGGCCTGCAGCCGAGCATGGCGCACAACATGGCGACCACGCTGGCGGTACAGGGCGCGTTCTTCGACGTAGTGACCAACTACATCAACGACCCGAAAGCCGACCCGGCCGATGCGGCCAAGAAACTGGGCGCGGCGATTCAGTCGGCCAAGTAACCGTTAGCAACGCCGGCTCTTGCAGGAGCTGGCTTGCCAGCGAAGGCGTCATGTCAGCCGACTCATCCACCGCCTGACGCAGCGCTTTCGCCGGCAAGCCGGCTCCTACAGGGGACCTGCATGTAGTTTTTATTCCCACGTACTGGATTTCCCCATGAGTTCTGTTGCTGTGTTCAGCAAGGCCTCGCCGTTCGATGCATTGCAACGCTGGCTACCAAAACTGGTGCTGGCGCCGAGCATGTTCATCGTTCTGGTGGGCTTCTATGGCTACATCCTGTGGACGTTCGTTCTGTCGTTCACCACCTCGACCTTCCTGCCGAACTACAAGTGGGCGGGCCTGGCGCAATACGCACGGTTGTTCGACAACGACCGCTGGTGGGTGGCGAGCAAGAACCTGGCGCTGTTCGGCGGCATGTTCATCGGCATCACGCTGGTGATCGGCGTGATGCTGGCGGTGTTTCTCGATCAGCGCATTCGTCGCGAAGGCTTCATTCGCACCATTTACCTGTACCCGATGGCGCTCTCGATGATCGTCACCGGTACCGCATGGAAATGGCTGCTCAACCCGGGCATGGGCCTGGACAAACTGTTGCGAGACTGGGGCTGGGAAGGCTTCCGCCTGGACTGGCTGATCGACCCGGATCGCGTGGTCTATTGCCTGGTGATCGCCGCTGTCTGGCAGGCCTCGGGTTTCATCATGGCGATGTTCCTTGCCGGCCTGCGTGGCGTTGATCAATCGATCATCCGTGCCGCGCAGATTGATGGCGCAAGCATGCCGCGCATCTACTGGAAAGTGGTGCTGCCAAGCCTGCGTCCGGTGTTCTTCAGTGCGGTGATGATTCTGGCGCACATCGCGATCAAGAGTTTCGACCTGGTGGCGGCGATGACGGCCGGCGGCCCGGGTTACTCCTCGGATCTGCCTGCGATGTTCATGTATTCCTTCACCTTCAGTCGCGGCCAGATGGGCATGGGCTCGGCCAGTGCGATTCTGATGCTCGGTGCGATTCTCGCGATCATCGTGCCTTACCTGTACTCCGAGCTGAGGACCAAGCGTCATGACTAGTCTCGCTGCCAAACCCGCCATCAGCCTGAGTCGCATCGCGATCTACGCGGTGCTGATCCTCGCCGTGATGCTCTACCTGATTCCGCTGGTGGTCATGCTGTTGACCAGCTTCAAGACCCCGGAAGACATCAGCACCGGCAACCTGTTGAGCTGGCCGACCGTGGTCAGCGGCATCGGCTGGGTCAAGGCCTGGGCCACGGTTGACGGTTACTTCTGGAACTCGATCAAGATCACCGTTCCAGCGGTGCTGATCTCCACGGCCATCGGTGCCTTGAACGGCTACGTGCTGTCGATGTGGCGTTTTCGCGGTTCGCAGTTGTTCTTCGGCCTGCTGCTGTTCGGCTGCTTCCTGCCGTTCCAGACCGTCCTGCTGCCGGCCTCGTTCACCCTCGGCAAGATGGGCCTGGCGAGCACCACCACGGGCCTGGTGTTCGTGCACGTGGTCTACGGCCTGGCGTTCACCACGCTGTTCTTCCGTAACTACTACATCAGCATTCCCGATGCGCTGGTCAAAGCCGCGCGCCTCGACGGCGCGGGTTTCTTCACCATCTTTCGCCGGATCATCCTGCCGATGTCGACGCCGATCATCATGGTCTGCCTGATCTGGCAGTTCACTCAGATCTGGAACGACTTCCTGTTCGGGGTGGTGTTCTCCAGCGGTGATTCGCAACCGATCACGGTGGCGTTGAACAACCTGGTCAACACCAGTACCGGGGCCAAGGAATATAACGTTGATATGGCGGCGGCGATGATCGCCGGTTTGCCGACCCTGCTGGTCTATGTGGTCGCAGGCAAGTATTTCGTGCGCGGGCTGACAGCCGGCGCAGTCAAGGGGTAATCATGGCTACGCTCGAACTTCGCAACGTAAACAAGACCTATGGCGCCGGCTTGCCGGACACCCTGAAGAACATCGAACTGTCGATCAAGGACGGTGAGTTCCTGATCCTCGTCGGCCCGTCGGGCTGCGGCAAGTCGACCCTGATGAACTGCATCGCCGGCCTTGAAACCATTACCGGCGGCGCGATCATGATCGGCGACCAGGACGTCAGCGGCATGAGTCCGAAGGATCGCGACATCGCGATGGTGTTCCAGTCCTACGCGCTGTACCCGACCATGAGCGTGCGCGAGAACATCGAGTTCGGACTGAAGATCCGCAAGATGAGCCAGTCGGCCATCGATGAGGAAGTGGCTCGCGTGGCCAAGCTGTTGCAGATCGAACACCTGCTCAATCGCAAGCCGGGCCAGCTGTCCGGTGGTCAGCAACAGCGCGTGGCGATGGGGCGGGCGCTGGCACGCCGTCCGAAGATCTATCTGTTCGACGAACCACTGTCCAACCTCGACGCCAAGCTGCGGGTCGAGATGCGCACCGAAATGAAACTGATGCACCAGCGTCTGAAGACGACCACTGTCTACGTGACACACGACCAGATCGAAGCCATGACCCTGGGCGACAAAGTGGCGGTGATGAAGGACGGCATCATCCAGCAGTTCGGCACGCCGAAAGACATCTACAACAACCCGGCCAACCTGTTCGTGGCGAGCTTCATCGGGTCGCCGCCGATGAACTTCATCCCCCTGCGTCTGCAACGCAAGGACGGTCGTCTGCTGGCATTGCTCGACAGCGGCCAGGCGCGCTGCGAATTGCCGCTGAGCATGCAGGACGCCGGTCTCGAAGACCGTGAAGTGATCCTCGGCATGCGTCCGGAACAGATCGTTCTGGCGAACGGCGGAGCCAACGATCTGCCGACCATTCGCGCGGAAGTCCAGGTCACCGAACCGACCGGTCCGGACACCCTGGTCTTCGTCAACCTCAACGACACCAAGGTCTGCTGCCGCCTGGCGCCGGACGTCGCTCCGGCCGTGGGCGAGACCCTGACCCTGCAGTTCGATCCGGCCAAAGTGCTGCTGTTCGATGCCAAGACCGGGGAGCGCCTGGGGGTTGCAGGTGTGCCGAAGGCCGAAGCGCACGCCGCCAACGTCGCGCAATTCAAAGGCCGCTGAACAAGAAAACGGTAGGAGCGAGCCTGCTCGCGATGGACGTCAACGATGACACCGGAAACCTGACACCCCACGGTGTTGTCAGGTTTATCGCGAGCAAGCTCGCTCCTGCAGGGGGGATACGTGACGGGTGGCCTGTCATCCGTCGCAACCGTTGTAACCGCGTTAATCAAAAAGTTAATAACAATAAAACGAGGATGTAGGGATGAAGATGAAGAACAAGGCCCGGTTGATCTGCCAGGTGTCAGCAGCGGCAGCACTGGTTCTGGCCGGTAATGCGATGGCCGATGAAGCGTTCAGCTCCGACTCCAAGTGGATGACGGGCGATTGGGGTGGCGAGCGTACCAAGCTGATCGAGCAAGGCATCGACATCAAGATGGACTACGTCGGGGAAGTCGGCGGCAACCTGCATGGCGGGTTTAACGACGACAAGACTGCGCGCTACTCCGACCAGTTTGGCCTGGGGGCCGCGCTGGATCTGCAAAAACTGCTGGGCTGGGACAACACCCAGGCCAAGATCCAGCTCACCAACCGTAACGGCGAGAACATTTCCAATGACCGTATCGGTGACCCGCGTGCCGGCACCTTGAGTTCCTCTCAGGAAGTCTACGGTCGTGGCCATATGGTCCGTCTGACCCAGTTGTGGATTCAGCATCAATTCTTCGACAACAAGCTGGACGTCAAGGCCGGTTACTTCGGTGAAGGCGAAGACTTCAACACCTTCCCGTGCGAATTCCAGAACCTGGCGTTCTGCGGTTCCCAGGTGGGTAACTGGGCGACCAACATCTGGTACAACTGGCCGGTCAGCCAGGCGGCGATCCGCGTGAAGTACAACATCAATGACGAGCTCTACGCTCAGATTGGCGCGTACAACCAGAACCCGTCGCAGCTGGAGCACGGTAACGGCTTCAAGCTCAGCGGCAGCGGTACGGCGGGCACCGTGTTGCCGGTCGAACTGGTCTGGTCGCCGAAGGTCAACAGCCTGCCTGGCGAATACCGTGTCGGTTACTACAAAAGTACCGCCCCTGCCAACGACGTGCTCGAGGACGACAATGGCCAGAACGCCGCGACCACCGGCAACCCTTATCGCGTCCACGATAGCAAGCACGGCTACTGGTTCGTCGCGCAACAGCAACTCACCAGCCACAACGGTGATGCTTCTCGCGGTCTGAACATTGCCGCCAACGCCACTTTCCACGACAAGGACACCAACTTCATCGACAACTACCAGTCGCTGATGTTTGTGTACAAGGGCCCGTTCGACGCGCGTCCGAAAGATGATGTGGGCATCGGTTTCGCCCGTATCCATGTCAACGATGACGTGAAGAAAAACGCAGAGCTGGTCAATGCGTCCAATGGCGTTTCGGATTACAACGATCCGGTGTTCTCGCCGATTCGTGAAACCGAATACAACTACGAGATCAACTACGGTTTCCACGTGACCAACTGGCTGACCGTGCGTCCCAACCTGCAATACATCACACACCCGGGTGGTGTGGATGAAGTCGACAACGCGCTGGTGGCCGGCCTGAAAATTCAGTCGGTGTTCTGACGCTGTTGCGATAAGCTCTTCTCCATGTGCGCATTTTTGCGGACAGCCTAGGCTGTCCGCTTTTTTTTGTGCGGACCTTTGGCCAGTCGGCCGCAGTATGAGTACACCCATGTTTTTCAGGACCGTGGCACATGCTTGAGCATCCACTACAACGCTTCTTCAAATCCTTGCGCGAACGTCCGGTGTTTGCGTGGGAGCGCTATCAGAAGCGCGACGTGTTGGTGATCGATCATCCGCTGTGTCAGGCGGTGTTCAGTCGTCAGGGCGCGCAGTTGCTGCATTTCCAGCCCAAGGGTCAGAAACCGTGGCTGTGGTGTGCGGCGAAGTGGCCGCAGGTCGGTGCCATTCGTGGCGGCGTACCGGTGTGCTGGCCGTGGTATGGCCGTCATCCAAGTGAAAATGCCTGGCCATCCCATGGCTGGGCGCGGTTGATCGACTGGAAACTGATCGACAGCAGCCATGATGACGATGGGGTGCGATTGCACTGGCAGCTTCAGCTGTGCGACTGGCAAGTGGACCTGCACGCGCACCTCGGCGAGCGCATGGATCTGCGCCTGAGCACCGAGCATCAGGACAGCCTGCCGTGCCGGCTGAGCCAGGCTTTGCATGCTTACTGGCGTATTGGTGACGTCGGTGAGGTAGCGCTGTCTGGGCTGGAGGGCGCGCAGGGTTATGACCAATTGAATCGGCAGATATGTCAGCAGGAAGGCGAGTTACGCGTGGAGGGCGGCTGTCAGCGAGTGTTCCAGCACGATGGCGAACTGCAGCTCAACGACCACGCCTGGCAGCGGGCATTGTGCATCGACACGGGGGATGCGGCCGATACGGTGGTCTGGCATCCGGGCTCGCGGCCGTTGCTCGGCGTGACCTGGAATGAGGTGTCGGAGTTTGTCTGTGTGGAAGCGGCGAGCGGTGGCACCGACAGCCTGTGCCTGAAGCCGGGGGAGCGAGCGCATTTGAGCTTGCAGGCGCGGGCGGGGGGTTAGATTTGTGCTGTTGCTGCTGGCCCCATCGCCGGCAAGCCAGCTCCCACAGCGTCCGCGCCGAACCTGAAATTCGCGAACGCCCATGAAACCTGTGGGAGCTGGCTTGCCAGCGATGAGGCAGGACCGTTCAGCGCAGATTTCGGATCAATTAAACTCGTCACCCACCGGATACCGGCTCGCATTCAAACTCTCTTTGATCTTGCGCAAATGCGGCTGGAAATCCACGCCACGGCGCAAGGTCATGCCGGTGGCGAGCACGTCCAGCACGGTGAGCTGGATGATCCGCGAAGTCATCGGCATGTAGATGTCAGTGTCTTCCGGCAGCGGAATGTTCAGGCTCAGGGTACTGGCCTTGGCCAGCGGCGAGTTCTCGGCGGTCAAACCCAGCACCGACGCGCCGTTTTCCCGGGCGATGCGCGCCACTTCCACCAGTTCGCGGGTGCGTCCGGTGTAGGAAATGATCACGAACAACTCGCCGGTATGCGCCACCGAAGCAATCATGCGCTGCATCAGCACGTCGGCGTGGGCGGTCACGGCCAGGTTGAAACGAAAGAACTTGTGTTGCGCATCCAGGGCCACCGGGGCCGAGGCGCCGAGGCCGAAGAAGTGAATCTGCCGGGCCTGGATCAACAGGTCGACGGCGCGGCTGATCAGGTTCGGATCGAGGGCCTGGCAGGCACTGTCGAGGGAGGCGATGGCGCTGCCGAAAATTTTCTGGGTGTAGGCTTCCGGATTATCGTCGGCTTCCACCGCACGGCTGACGTACGCCGCGCCACTGGCCAGGCTTTGGGCCAGTTGCAGCTTGAGTTCGGGGTAACCGCTGACGCCGAATGAACGGCAGAACCGGTTGACCGTCGGTTCGCTGACCGAGGCGGCCTGGGCGAGGGCGGCGATGCTGAAGCGAGTGGCCTGCTGTGGGTTGAGCAGGATCACCTCGGCGACTTTGCGTTCGGCCTTGTTCAGCTCTTCAAGGCGATTCTGGATCTGTTCCAGTAAATTTCGCACGCGGTCCATAGTGAGTTTCCTTGATTCACCGGCGCCGATAAGCGCGCGGCTAATGCAAAAAGGGCCTTTGGTGTGGCCCATAACGGTGGCCTATCCTACTGATGGCTCTGACCGACCACCACTCGGAATCTGTATTTTGCGAAAATGTTGTGGTTATTACTACATTTTCCCTTGAGTGATGCCTTGAAAAAAGGTATTTGTAGCTTAACTTGATAAAAGAACAAACATCATGCCTTCGATTACGGTTGAACCGTGCACCTTTGCCTTGTTCGGCGCCCTTGGCGACCTGGCCTTGCGCAAGCTGTTTCCTGCCCTTTATCAACTCGATGGTGCGGGCCTCCTGCACGAGGACACGCGGATCATCGCGCTGGCCCGTGAGCCGGGCACCGAACAGCAGCACCTGGCGTTCATCGCCGCCGAGCTGCGCCGCTACGTCGGTGCCAAAGAGCTGGACGATGCCGTGGTCGAACGCTTCCTGGCCCGCCTGAGCTACCTGCACGTCGACTTCCTCAAATCCGAAGACTATGTGGCCCTGGCTGAGATGGCCGGCAGCGCACAGCGGGTGATTGCCTATTTCGCCACGCCGGCAGCGGTGTATGGCGCGATCTGTGAAAACCTGGCGAAGGTCGGCCTGGCGGAAAACACCCGCGTGGTGCTGGAAAAACCCATCGGTTCGGACCTGGAATCCTCGCGCAAGGTCAACGATGCCGTGGCGCAGTTCTTCCCGGAAAATCGCACTTATCGCATCGACCACTACCTGGGCAAGGAAACGGTCCAGAACCTGATCGCCCTGCGTTTCGCCAACAGCCTGTTCGAAACCCAGTGGAACCAGAACTACATCTCCCACGTGGAAATCACCGTGGCCGAGAAGGTCGGGATCGAAGGCCGCTGGGGTTACTTCGACAAGGCCGGTCAGCTGCGGGACATGATCCAGAATCACCTGCTGCAACTGCTCTGCCTGATCGCCATGGATCCGCCGGCCGACCTGTCCGCCGACAGCATCCGCGACGAGAAAGTCAAAGTCCTCAAGGCGCTGGCGCCGATCAGCCCGGAAGGCCTGACCACTCAAGTGGTGCGCGGCCAGTACATCGCCGGCTACAGCGAAGGCAAACCGGTGCCGGGTTACCTGGAAGAACCCAATTCCAACACCCAGAGCGACACCGAAACCTTCGTCGCCCTGCGTGCCGACATCCGCAACTGGCGCTGGGCCGGCGTGCCGTTCTACTTGCGTACCGGCAAGCGCATGCCGCAGAAGCTCTCGCAGATCGTCATCCACTTCAAGGAACCGTCGCATTACATCTTCGCTCCCGAGCAACGCCTGCAAATCAGCAACAAGCTGATTATCCGCCTGCAACCGGACGAAGGCATTTCCTTGCGTGTCATGACCAAAGAACAAGGCCTGGACAAGGGCATGCAGCTGCGCAGCGGTCCGTTGCAGCTGAATTTTTCCGACACCTGGCGCAGCGCACGGATTCCCGATGCCTACGAGCGGTTGTTGCTGGAAGTGATGCGCGGCAATCAGAACCTGTTTGTCCGTAAAGATGAAATCGAAGCCGCGTGGAAGTGGTGTGACCAGTTGATCGCCGGGTGGAAAAAATCCGGTGATGCGCCCAAGCCGTACGCGGCCGGGTCCTGGGGGCCGATGAGCTCCATTGCTCTGATCACGCGGGACGGGAGGTCGTGGTATGGCGATATCTGATTTGAAACTGCCTCAGGGCGTCAGCGCCCGTGAGTTCAAGAACCCGGCGCAACTGGCTGAAGGCCTGGCGCTGGGCGTGGCCAAACAACTGCGTGAGGCCATCGACGCCCAAGGCACCGCAACACTGGTGGTGTCCGGGGGGCGTAGCCCGGTGGCGTTTTTCCAGCACCTGGCCAAGCAGGCGCTGGACTGGTCGAACGTGGTGGTCAGCCTGGCGGATGAGCGTTGGGTACCGATCGAGCACGCCGACAGCAATGCCGGCCTGCTGAAGAAGTATCTGCTGCAAGGGCCGGCGGCCAAGGCGCAGTTCCTGAGCCTTTACAGCGCCACTGCCAACCTTGAACAGGCGGCTGAACAGGCCGACCGTTTGCTGGCTGAATTGCCGGCAATCGATGTGCTGGTGCTGGGCATGGGCGATGACGGTCATACCGCGTCGCTGTTCCCCAATAGCCCTAACCTCGCCGACGCCTTGAAAGCCGATGGCACGCGTCGTTGCTACCCGATGCTGGCGCCGACCGTGCCGCATCAGCGCCTGACCATGAGTCGTGCGCTGCTGGCTTCGGCCAAACATAAAGTGCTGTCGATTTCCGGTCAGTCGAAGCTGACCACCCTGAACACCGCACTGGCTGGTGACGATGTCGCCGCATTGCCGATTCGCGCGTTTTTGCAACCCACGTTAGAGATTTACTGGTGCCCATGAGCCAAGGAACAGCCGCTATGACAAACCCATCCCCGACCGTTTCCATGGCGGACAAAGTTGAACTGATCGACAGCCTCTGTGCCAAGGCGCGGATTCTGCCGGTGATCACCATCGCTCGCGAGCAGGACATTCTGCCGCTGGCCGATGCGCTCGCCGCCGGTGGCCTGACCGCGCTGGAAGTGACCCTGCGTTCGCAGTTCGGCCTCAAGGCCATCCAGATCCTGCGTGAGCAGCGTCCGGAACTGGTGACCGGTGCCGGCACCGTGCTCGATCGCCACATGCTGGCGGCGGCGGAAGCTGCCGGTTCGCAGTTCATCGTGACGCCGGGCATCACCCGTGACCTGCTGGAAGCCAGCGTCGCCAGCCCGATTCCACTGTTGCCGGGCATCAGCAACGCTTCGGGCATCATGGAAGGCTATGGTCTGGGCTATCGCCGCTTCAAGCTGTTCCCGGCTGAAGTCAGCGGCGGCGTCGCGGCCATCAAGGCACTGGGCGGCCCGTTCGGCGAAGTGAAATTCTGCCCGACCGGCGGCGTCGGCCCGGCCAATATCAAAAGCTACATGGCGCTGAAGAACGTCATGTGCGTGGGCGGTAGCTGGATGCTTGATCCCGAGTGGATCAAGAACGGCGACTGGGCCCGCATTCAGGAATGCACCGCCGAAGCCTTGGCGCTGCTGGACTGATCCGCTTCACCTGACACCTCGTTGTGTGTTCTACGGCTTTTCGGTGCGCTTGGTCGGCGCACCGTTTTTTTTGCCCGCAAAAAAACAGGTGTGCGAGCACGTTCGCTCCCACAGGGACATCATGCGATACATACTTACCGCATGACGTGTTTTGGCCAGTGCTAGCCTGCGTTCATCTTATGGAAGAGAGAACGTCATGGACGACAACACTTCGGCAGCACCCGTTTACCTGCTTTCCCCGGAACAGATTGCCGGCCCCTATTTCCGCAACCCGAAACTGATCAGACGCAATATCAGCGAAGGTGCCGATGGCATTCCGCTGGTGTTGCGGCTGGCCATCGTCGACGCCATGACCGGCCAGCCCGTCACCGACGCGCTGGTGGACATCTGGCACTGCAATGCACGGGGGGCGTATTCCGGCTGGAGCAAGGTCAATCCGGATGTGGAAGTTGATGCCGAAGACATCGGCTCGGTCCCGCGAACCGACGACGATACGTACCTGCGCGGCGGGCAATTCACCGACAAGAAAGGCATCGCCCGGTTCACCACGATCTGTCCGGGGTTTTATGCCGGCCGCACCTTGCACATCCATGTCGCCGTTCGCATCACCAGCGGTAACAACTACCTGCAGGAGCGACACGTCGCGTGGGTCGGTCAGTTGTACTTCCCCGAGGTCGCCGCGCGCTCGGTGCTCAATGCCCGGGAGTACAGCGGTCGCGCCATCCCCGCACTGAGTAACGATCAAGACTTTTTCTATCAGAACATGGGCGGCGAAGCCTCGACCCTGAACATCCACACTCTCGGTCGAGACTCCAATGAAGACGGCTTTTTCGGGCAGATGACCATTGGCATCGACACCTTCGCGGCGTCATCCCGGATCAAGCCCGAGGACTTCGACAAGTTCACGGTGTGAGTCAACTCAGCTCGGTCAGCGCCGTGATCAGTTGGGCCATGTCGGCAGCGGTGGTGGTCAGTCCCGGCGTAATGCGAATGCAGGGACCGCAGGCCGCGCCGCTGCGCATCACGGTGAACAGGTTGTAGTCGTTGAGCAGCCTCTCGACCATCAGCTGCTGATCGTTGTGTGCAGTGAAACGCATCGAGGTGATGCCGCAATACAGTCTTGGGTCATCCGGTGTCATCACTTCAATGCCCGGCAGCTCATGCGCTGCTCGAACCCACAGGTTGCGCAGGTAATTGAGCCGCATCCCCTTGGCGGCGGCACCGCCCATGGCCCAATGCTCCTCAAGCACCAGCGGCAGGGTCAGCAACGCCGGGATGTTCGGGGTGCTGTAAGGCGTGCGGGCGCGAATGTCGGTCATCGGGTAATGCATCTCGCCCATGTCCGGGTCGATGTCAGCGAGGCGTTCAGGGGCAATGTAGAGGAAGCCCAGGGTTAGCGGCGCGCCGATCCACTTGTGCAGGTTATAGGCGGCGAAAGCGATGCCAAGCTCTTCAAGATCGAACTCCAACTGGCCCAATGCATGGGCTCCATCGAGAATCACGTCGACCCCGTGTTCCCTGGCTGCGGCGGCAATCGCCTGTACCGGCATCACCAGACCCGTGCGATGGGTGACGTGGGTCAGGGCCATCAGCTTGAGCCGTGGATAACGCTCGAAAGCATCGCGGTAGGTGGTCAGCAAACTGTCGAAGCTGGCGGGATGCCGGTGTTCGATCTCGATCACTTCGACGCCGCGATGATGCGCCAGCCAGCGGATGGCGCCCTTGACCGTGTCGTACTCCAGATCACACATCAACACCTGGTCGCCCGGCTGAAGGCGGTTGTAGTTACGGATCAGTGACTGCAAGCCGTCCGAGGCATTACGGGTAAGCGCGACAGCTTCGGCGGGCACGTCAATCAGTTCGGCCACCTGTGCACGGATCTTCAGGCCGTCGCTCGCCTCGAAGCGCTGGCGTACGTACACCGAGTTACTGCGGTTGATCAGCTCGATGTTGCGCTGATATTCCTCGACCACCGTGCGCGACATGCGTCCGAAGTAACCGTTTTCCAGGTTGATCGGGCCGGGCTGGACATCGTAGCGATCGGCGAACGTCCGCCAGAAGGATTCATCACGGGCACGGCGGGTGTTATCGGGCATGGGCAACTCGAAGAGTGGATGTCAATGACGTGGTGCAGGTTTGCCATGTTTGGCGCGCAAGGGTTCGAGCAATTCAGACAAGCCGTTGTGATCGATTTCCTGCATCAAGGCCAACAGACCGCCCAATTCGCCGTGGGGAAATCCTTCCCGGGCAAACCAGTTCAGGTAGGGGCCGGGCAGGTCGGCAATGATTCGGCCCTTGTATTTGCCGAAGGGCATCTGGCGAGTCATCAGCAATTCGAGTTTTTCAGGGTTCATCTATCAATCGCCTGGATTCAATCAGTCTGGAAAATACAGGCATTCTGCATGCAGGCCAAATGACAGATCATGCAAAAGAAACGGATACAGATTTAGCCGATATTCATAACTGATTGAAATACATAGGGTAATTTCTCAGTCGAAAGCTGGCATGCGAGGTGCAACACCTATAGCACCTTTCATCCAACCGCAAGGAATTGAAAAATGACCGACGTGAATAAAGAAGCGATTTCTGTACTCAACGACCTGATTGAAACCAGCAAGGACGGTCAGGAAGGGTTCAAGACTTGCGCTGAAGACATTAAACACCCAGAACTCAAGACCCTGTTCGTGCAACGTTCCGCCGAGTGCGCCACGGCGGCTTCCGAACTGCAGAATGCGGTTCGTTCCATGGGCGGCGATCCGGAAACGTCCACCAGTGTCAGCGGCGACTTGCACCGTCGCTGGGTCGACGTGAAGTCGATGTTCACCGGCAAAGACGAAGAAGCCGTGCTCAATGAAGCCGAGCGTGGTGAAGACCATGCCTTGAAGGCCTACCGAGAAGCCATGGAGAAAATCAACAAGCATAACCTGGTGGGTATTCGCGACCTCGTTGAGCGTCAGTATCACGGCGTGCAACGCAATCACGATCAGGTAAAAGCCCTGCGTAACCAGGCGCGCGCACGCTCGTAAGCGTACGTTTGCTGTCAAAAACGCCAGCCAGTCTGGCGTTTTTTTGTGCCTTGGAATGAGTGCTGGACGGGATATGGATAGCTAGCTAATAATTTGTTTCTCAAGTTGTTCACCGAAGCCGTCTATCGTTAAATCGTCCCTTCAAGAGTCCATTTCGTGCCTATCACTTTCCAGGCCTTGTTTGCGCCTGACCTCCGCGCTGTGCAATTCGCGATCAAGACCCTGATCGGCGGAGGCCTGGCGCTGTGGCTGGCCTTGCGTTGGGGACTGGAGCAACCGGCCTGGGCGCTGATGACGGCGTTCATCGTGGCGCAGCCATTGTCCGGCATGGTGCTGCAAAAGGGCTTGGCGCGACTGCTGGGTACGTTGGTCGGGACGATCATGTCGGTGGTGTTCATGGGCATTTTCGCCCAGGCGCCGTGGCTGTTCCTGTTGGCCTTGGCGCTGTGGCTCGGGCTGTGCACGGCGAGTTCGACCTTGCTTCGCAGTGCCTGGTCCTATTCATTTGTACTGGCCGGCTACACGGTGGCGATCATTGCCTTGCCGGCCATTGCCCATCCGCTGACGGTGTTCGATCAGGCCGTGGCGCGCTGCACGGAAATTAGCCTGGGGATTGTCTGTGCCACCGCCAGCAGCGCCTTGCTCTGGCCGATGCGGGTCGAGCTGCAACTGGCAGATCAGGCCCGTGCGGCCTGGCGAAGTGGTATGAACGCCGCGCGCGCGACCCTGGCCGGCGATGGTCAGGCGCGAAAGGGTTTGCTGGAAATCCTCGGCCGAATCGTCGCGGTAGATGCCCAGCGCGAACACGCCTGGTTTGAAGGCCGTCGCGGCCGGCAACGTGCGCGCGCCATCAGTGGTCTGAGTCAGAAACTGTTGATGCTGCTGCGCATCGCCCGTTCGGTACGTCGTCAGTGGAAGCAGTTGGTGCCCCAGGAATCGGCGCAATTATTGCCCTGGATGAGCGAAGTCCAGGAGGCACTGAACGGTGGCGATCCCGCGACGTTGCAAGCCTTGCGCCCACGCTTGCTTGATGCGTCCCATGACCCGCACATAAGCTCCGCGCAAAGCTATTGCCTGGTGCGGCTGACCTTGTTGATGGACACCGCGCTGGCGGCCGGTATGGCGCTGCAAGCGGTGGAGCAGGGCGGTGAAACCCTTGACCCGCCACGATCCCTGACCCCGCACCGTGACTTGTCCCTGGCGCTGGTGTTCGGTGCCCGCAGCGCGCTGGCCTTTCTGGTGGTTTCGAGTTTCTGGCTGGCGACGGCATGGCCCGCCGCGACTGGGGCGTTAGTGCTGACGTGTGTGGTGTGCAGCCTGTTCGCCAGCCGTGAGAACGGCGCGCAGATCGGCATGAGTTTCATGCGCGGGATTTTCCTGGCCATCCCGGCGGCCTTCATCGTCGGGCAGATCCTGCTGCCACAATGGAGCGGTTTCGCGATGCTCTGCATGGGCCTGGGCGTGCCATTGTTTTTCGGGGCGCTGGGCATGGCCAAACCGCAGATTGGCGCCACGGCGACCTCGTTCTGCCTGCACTTCATTGTGCTGGTGGCACCGTTGAATCAGATGAGTTTTGACGTTGCGGTGTTTTTCAACAGTGCGCAAGCCATGGTGATCGGCGTGGGGGCGGCGGTGCTGGCGTTTCATTTGCTGATCCTGCGTAATCCGACCTGGCATGGCCGACGCCTGTTGGCCGCGACCCTTGACGACCTGGTGCGCCTGACCCGGCGCAATCTGGCCGGGGCCGAGAGCTGGTTCGGCGGGCGCATGGCTGATCGTTTGCTGCAATTGGCGCGGCATTATCCGGAGCTGCCGGAGCCGGCACGCAGTCGCTGGGACGATGGCTTGCTGGGCCTGGACATCGGCGATGAACTGCTGCACCTGCGCTTGAGCCTGGCGGTGGCGCAGTTACCGGTCAGCGCGCCGCAACAGCGTTATCTGGAACAACTGGAAAAAGTCCTGCAACAAGGCCCGGCCGGCAGTCGCGCCGAGGCGTTGGCCGAGTCGAGCGAAATCTTGTTGCAAACCCTGTATGCCTTGCCCCCTGACGACGCGGTGAAGCTGGCCCAGGGCGCGGTGCTGCAATTGCAAAACAGCTGGCGTGCCTGGTGCCGCCAGCAGGAGGAGGTTCATGGGCTTGCGTGAGTGGGCGGTGGGCGGCGTGCTGCTCAGTCCGTTTCTGATTTATGTGGTGCTGGCGCTGCTGGTGACGGGCGCCTTGCGCCTGCTGTTGCGGCTGACCCCGATGAGTCGCTGGATCTGGCATGAAGCTCTCTTCGATTGCGCCTTGTACGTCTGTGTATTGACCGGGATCACCGTCGTCCTCGGTCCCTTATAAGGAGTTGAATATGCGTACCCCCGTACGTGTCGCAGTTACCCTGTGTCTGGTGGCAGTGGCGATTTTTGCCGGGTTCCATTTATGGCAGTACTACATGCTCACGCCCTGGACTCGCGATGCGCGAATCCGTGCCGATGTGGTGGTGATTTCCCCTGACGTGTCGGGTTGGGTGCGAGAACTCAAGGCTTATGACAATCAACAGGTGAAGGCCGGCGATCTGCTGTTGAGTATCGACCGTGACCGTTTCGAAGCCGCGCTCGAGAAGGCTCAGGCGGTGGTGCAGACCCGCCAGCAACAACTCAGTTTGCGTGAGCGCGAAGCCAGCCGTCGTGCCAGTCTCGGGCCGCAAGCGATCAGTGCCGAACTGCGTGAGAACGCACAAATCAATGCTGGCATCGCCCGTGGCGAACTGCGTGAAGCCCAGGCTGAAGCCAAGATGGCGGAAATCAACCTGGCCCGCAGCCAGGTCCACGCGCCGCGCAATGGCCACATCACCAACCTGCGCCTGGCCGAAGGCAATTACGTAAATGCCGGGCAGTCGGTGATGGCGTTGATCGACGATTCAACCTTCTATGTGCAAGCGTATTTCGAAGAAACCAAGCTGCCGCGGATTCGCGTCGGCGATCCGGTGAAAGTCTGGTTGATGAGCGCCGGGGAGGCGTTGCAGGGACACGTGGAAAGCATCAGCCGCGGCATTACCGATCGCAATACCACGCCCGATGGTCAATTGCTGGCGGAAGTGGAGCCGACTTTCAACTGGGTCAGGCTGGCGCAACGGATTCCGGTGCGGATCAAGCTGGACAAGGTGCCCGAAGGACTGAATCTGAGTGCCGGGATGACGGCGAGCGTGCAAGTGCAGGAGGGTGAGCGCTGAATTGTGCCTGAGGCGAGGAAGCTTGCTCCCTCGCCTCAGGTTAGTGGTGGATCAACCGATGCTGATCGCCGGCAACTCGGTCAGGGTCACGCTCTGCTGTTTGCGCGGCGCCAGAATCTCCGCTTCGCCATCCACCACCAACTCATCACGCTGGTTGAACACGCGAGTGGCAATACGTACACGAAACTTCGGCAGTTTCTCGAGAATCTCCAGGCGCACCGTCAGGGTGTCGCCAATCTTCACCGGCTTCTGAAAGCTCATCTGTTGGCCGATGTAAATGGTGCCCGGCCCAGGCAACTCGCAAGCCACTGCCGCACTGATCAGTGCGCCGCTGAACATGCCGTGGGCGATACGCTCCTTGAACATGGTGCTGGCGGCGTATTCGGCGTCCAGGTGTACCGGATTGTGGTCGCCCGACATCGCGGCGAACAACTGAATGTCGCGCTCTTCGACGGTTTTGCTGTAGCTGGCGGTCTGGCCGACTTCGAGGGCTTCGTAAGGGGTGTTGGTAACCTGGGTCATCTGTCTCAATTCCTGTGACGAATAAAAAAATTCACAAAAAAGCTATTCGGTTCGGGGTGGCCGGCGGTTGCTCAGGGCCTGGGCGATCCAGGCCAGCACGTCGGCGGTCACTTCATCGCGGTTGCTCTCGTTGAACAGTTCGTGTCGCGCCTGCGGGTAAATAGTCAGTTGCAGGCTCTGGCTGCCGGCCTTGCGCAGGGCATTGGCCAGATCTTTCAGACGTTTGCCTTCGCTCACCGGATCACATTCGCCGCCGATCACCAGCAGTGGCAGGCCCGGATCGATCTGAGCGAGATTGGACGCTTTGCTGATTTGCTGCAACCCGCCGAGCAAATCGATCCACAGTTGATTGGTGCAGCGAAAGCCACAGAGCGGGTCATTGGCGTATAGATCGACTTCCGCCGGATCGCGGCTGAGCCAGTCGAACCGGGTGCGCGCCGGGTTGAATTTCTTGTTGAACGAGCCGAATGACAACCATTCGATCAACCTGCTGCGGCCCTTGGGGCCTTGGCGCATACGTTCGAAGCGGGCGATTTGACGCGCTGCGCGATAAAGCGCCACAGGCTGGAAGTTCGAACCACTGAGAATCGCCCCGTGCAGGCTGGCGCTGTGATGCAGCAGATAACCCTGGGCAATGTAGCTGCCCATGCTGTGACCCAGCAGCACAATCGGCACGCCGGGATGCTGCTGGCCGATGTGCTGGTTGAGGCACGCCAGGTCGCCTACCACTTTGACCCAGCCGTCGGTGTCGGCGAAATGGCCGAGGGTCCCGCTTTCGGCAGTTTTGCCATGTCCGCGCAAGTCCGGTGCATACACGCCGTAGCCCTGATCGCAGAATTTTTCCGCCAGGCGTGCATAGCGGCCGCTGTGTTCCGCCATGCCGTGAGCCAACAGGATCACGGCCTTCAGACTGCCTGCCGGTAGCCACTGGTTGACGAAGACACGGCTGTGGTCGCTGGTGGTCAGCCAGAAAGTGTTGTGGATCATGGCGGTTCCTTTCCATAGAGGCGGCAGTACTGCAAGGGATACGGCTTGGTTGCATTGTATAGCGCATCCTGCATCGGGCGTCTGATCAGCCCACGCCACGGCAGGAAGATTCACACGATCTATGACGCCTGTGTGCATATTTGCCTGATTCGCCATAGCTGCTAGTGTCCGTGAAGCTCCGCTTTTCGCTTTTCTGCTTGTAGAGGGATATCGAGAGAAATGACAGAAAAGCGGCCCCGGATAGGTTCAGGTAAAGAGGACAAGAACAATGCAACCTGATTTCTGGAATGACAAACGCCCGGCCGGCGTGCCCCTGGACATTGAAGCGGGTGCCTACAAGTCGGTGATCGAGGTGTTCGAACGTTCCTGCAAGAAGTTTGCTGACCGCCCGGCGTTCAGCAACATGGGTGTCACCCTGACCTACGCTGAACTGGAACGCCATAGCGCGGCCTTCGCCGGTTACCTGCAAGCCCACACCGACCTGGTGCCGGGGGATCGCATCGCGGTGCAGATGCCCAACGTCCTTCATTACCCGATCGCCGTGTTCGGCGCGTTGCGCGCCGGGTTGATCGTGGTCAACACCAACCCGCTGTACACCGCTCGGGAGATGCGTCATCAGTTCAAGGATTCTGGTGCCCGAGCGCTGGTGTACCTGAACATGTTCGGTGCCAAAGTCCAGGAAGTAGTGCCCGACACCGACCTGCAGTACCTGATCGAAGCGAAGATGGGCGACCTGATGCCTGCCGCCAAGGGTTGGCTGGTCAACACCATGGTCAGCAAGGTCAAGAAAATGGTCCCGGCCTATCACTTGCCCCAGGCGATTTCCTTCAAGAGTGCGCTGCGCCTGGGCCGGGGCCTGGGGATCAAGCCGCTGAACGCCGGCCTCAATGACATCGCGGTGCTGCAATACACCGGTGGTACCACCGGGCTGGCCAAGGGCGCGATGCTGACCCACGGCAACCTGGTGGCCAATATGCAGCAGGCGCGGGCCTGCCTCAGTCAGACCGCCGTCGACGGCCACCCGCTGCTGCGCGAAGGCCAGGAAGTGATGATCGCGCCGCTGCCGCTGTACCACATCTATGCCTTCACGGCGAACTGCATGTGCATGATGGTGACGGGCAACCATAACGTGCTGATCACCAATCCGCGGGACATCGGCGGCTTTATCAAGGAACTCAAGAACTGGCGGTTTTCGGCACTGTTGGGCCTCAACACGCTATTTGTCGCGCTGATGGATCATCCGGATTTCAAGACCCTGGATTTCTCCAGCCTCAAGCTCACCAATTCCGGCGGCACCGCGCTGGTCAAGGCCACTGCCGAGCGCTGGGAGCAACTGACCGGGTGCCGCATCACCGAAGGCTACGGCCTGACGGAAACCTCGCCAGTGGCTTGCACCAACCCCTATGGCGACCAGTCGCGCATCGGCACGGTCGGCTTGCCGGTGCCGGGCACCACGCTGAAGGTCATCAACGATGAAGGCGTCGAGCAGCCGTTGGGCGAGCGCGGCGAACTGTGCATCAAGGGCCCGCAGATCATGAAGGGCTACTGGCAGAAGCCCGAAGCCACCGCCGAAGTGCTGGATGCCGAGGGTTGGTTCAAGTCCGGTGATATCGCGGTGATCGACCCGGACGGGTTTGTGCGCATTGTCGATCGCAAGAAGGACATGATCATCGTCTCGGGTTTCAACGTGTACCCGAACGAAATCGAAGACGTGGTCATGGCCCACCCGAAAGTCGCCAACTGCGCGGTCATCGGGGTGCCGGACGAGCGCTCGGGCGAAGCGGTGAAGTTGTTTGTGGTGGCCCGTGAAACGGGTGTCAGCCTTGAAGAGCTGAAGGCGTACTGCAAGGAAAACTTCACGGCGTACAAAGTGCCCAAGCACATCGTGTTGCGTGAGTCGCTGCCAATGACGCCGGTGGGCAAGATCCTGCGACGGGAATTGCGCGATATCGCCTGATCGGTGAATGGCCGCGCTTTGCGCGGATCGGTGTAGGAGCGAGCTTGCTCGCGATGGTCTTGAACCATGACGAGTAAAGCCGGATGCCCCGCAGCGGCCTCGAGCTTTTCGCGAGCAAGCTCGCTCCTGCATAGATTTAAGCCCCGATTTTCGGGGCTTTCAGGGCTTTATAGAATTTTTGCTCTAAAATGACCGCTTGTCATTCTTGAGTCACAAAAGTGACCGTAGAGGCCGCTTTTGGCTCTAGTCGACCCTTGGCAAAGCTGCTACTCTCGGCGCGCTTTGTGACTTCTCGGCCTTGTAAAAAGCCAGACTCACCAATAAACAAACACCAATAATAATCGCATCAAATGCGGTGCTGAATTCGCGTTGCTGAGGAGTGGGCTTCCATGAACGAAGACTTTTGGAAGGATAAGTACCCAGCTGGAATTGCTGCCGACATCAATCCAGACGAGTACCCGAATATTCAGGCAGTGTTGAAGCAATCCTGCCAACGCTTCGCCAACAAGCCGGCGTTCAGCAACCTGGGCAAGACAATCACCTACGGTGAACTGTACGAATTGTCCGGTGCCTTTGCTGCTTACCTGCAACAGCATACCGATTTGCAGCCTGGCGATCGAATCGCCGTGCAACTGCCCAACGTGCTGCAGTACCCGATTGCCGTCTTTGGTGCCATCCGCGCTGGCTTGATTGTGGTCAATACCAACCCGCTGTACACCGCGCGGGAAATGGAACATCAATTCAACGATTCCGGCGCCAAGGCCCTGGTGTGCCTGGCCAACATGGCGCACCTGGCCGAGACCGTGGTGCCAAAGACTGGCGTCAGGCATGTAATCGTCACCGAAGTGGCCGACCTGCTGCCACCGCTCAAGCGCCTGTTGATCAACAGCGTCATCAAGTATGTGAAGAAGATGGTCCCGGCGTACCACTTGCCAAAAGCCGTCAAGTTCAATGACGTGTTGAGCAAGGGGCATGGCCAGCCAGTGGCGGAAGCCAGCCCGGCCAGCAGCGACGTGGCAGTGTTGCAATACACCGGCGGAACCACCGGCGTGGCCAAGGGCGCCATGCTGACCCACCGCAACCTGGTGGCGAACATGCTGCAGTGCAAGGCGCTGATGGGCTCCAATCTCAATGAAGGCTGCGAGATCCTGATCACGCCGCTGCCGCTGTACCACATCTATGCGTTCACCTTTCACTGCATGGCGATGATGCTGATCGGCAACCACAACATCCTGATCAGCAACCCGCGCGACCTGCCGGCGATGGTCAAGGAGTTGTCGAAGTGGAAGTTCAGCGGTTTCGTCGGCCTCAACACCCTGTTTGTCGCCCTGTGCAATAACGAAGGTTTCCGCAAGCTGGATTTCTCGGCGCTGAAAATCACCCTGTCCGGCGGCATGGCCCTGCAACTGGCTGCGGCCGAACGCTGGAAAGCGGTCACCGGTTGCGCCATCTGCGAAGGTTACGGCATGACCGAAACCAGCCCGGTGGCGACGGTCAACCCGATCCAGAACATTCAGATCGGCACCATCGGCATTCCGGTGCCGTCGACCCTGTGCAAAGTCATCGACGATGCCGGCGTGGAACGGCCAATGGGTGAAATCGGCGAACTGTGTGTGAAAGGTCCGCAGGTCATGAAGGGCTACTGGCAGCGTCAGGAAGCCACCGATGAAATCCTCGACAGCGAAGGCTGGTTGAAGACCGGTGACATCGCGCTGATTCAGCCCGATGGCTACATGCGCATTGTCGATCGCAAGAAAGACATGATCCTGGTGTCCGGTTTCAACGTGTACCCCAACGAGCTGGAAGACGTACTGGCGACCCTGCCGGGCGTGTTGCAATGCGCGGCCATTGGTATTCCGGACGAGAAGTCGGGTGAGGCAATCAAGATTTTCATCGTCGCCAAACCGGGCGTGAACCTGACCAAGGAACAGGTGATGGAGCACATGCGCGCCAACGTCACCGGCTACAAGGTGCCGCGCTCCGTGGAGTTCCGCGATGCATTGCCGACCACCAACGTTGGCAAGATCCTGCGTCGCGAGTTGCGGGATGAAGAGTTGAAGAAGATCAAGGCGAAGAACGCCGCCTAATCAAAAAGCCCCCGCAGATGCGGGGGCTTTTTGTTAGCGCTCTTGTGGCGAGGGAGCGGGGTTATTGGCGGAACGGCGCGAAATTGACGTTGGTGCCCGCCGGGCGCATGTCCTGCAGGTACGAGTCCTTGTCGGCGCTCAGTTCCAGGCTCAATGCAGCCTTGCGCTTGCCCTGGTTGCGCACCACCAGGCCTTCGAGTTTCTCGCGCAGGAATACTGTTGGCACTTTCAGGTGCAACAGTTCGTCGGTTTCCGGGGTGTGCATCAGCAGGTGAATCCACTCGTACTGACCAATGGCCAGACGCGCGACCGGAATATCGAACCACCAAATGTTGCGGTTGCGGTTCAATTCAGTGAAATGGCAGTTGTTGACGCCAAGCACAGCACCGCCGAGTTCCTGGTTTCTGCGGGCAATGGCCTGCTTTTTATCGAGTTTCATAACATTCCTACGGGATTGGATCTTCAGCGCCATGGCCTGAATACGTTGCGCATTCTCGGGGGTTGCCGGGCAAACATAAAGCCCAACCTGCGCTGAACGATGAAATGGCGAGGTGAAAATAAATGAAACTCCGTGCAAACGCCTCCGGTCAACCTTGTGTAACGACCTTTTTCATCGAGATGTTCACAGGAGAAACACCATGAGCAGCACTGGCGATAAAGTTAAAGGCATGGCCAACGAAGCAGCCGGTAACGTCAAGCAAGGCGTGGGCAAAGTCACCGGTAACGACAAAATGCGCGCCGAAGGCGTGATGCAGGAAAAGAAAGGCGAAGCCCAACAAGCCGTTGGTAAAGCCAAGGATGCCCTGAAGAAAGGCATCGATAAGGCGTAACTCAGCCTTTAATAAAGGCAAGAAACGGCCATCCGCGGATGGCCGTTTTTGTGTCAGCCTGAACTTGAACCCTGAAATTGTTTCAAAGTCGCCAGCTAGAGTATTTTGATGTAGAAAACGGCCCTTGAGTCGCCACGACTTGACCCACCATTTTGTTTGCGGCGAATGGAGACGCTAATGATTTTCCCGGACATGAAAGGTCTGCCCTTGCATCGTGTGATGGTGCGCACGGTCACCGAGTTCATCGACGACGAGATGTCGACCTATGCCTCGGCGCTGGCCTATCAAATGCTGTTTTCGCTGTTTCCGTTCATTCTGTTCCTGATCGCCCTGATCGGTTTCCTGCACTTGCCGGACTTCTTCTCCTGGCTGCGCCTTCAATCAGAACTGGTACTGCCGCCTCAGGCCCTGGAGCAAGTGAACCCGGTGATCGACCAGCTCCAGCAGTCCAAGGGTGGGCTGCTTTCAGTGGGTATCGTGATCGCCCTGTGGACGGCCTCGGCTGGCGTGCGGCTGATGATGAGCGCGATGAACGCCGCCTACGATGTGGTCGAAGGCCGGCCGGCGTGGAAGCGTTTTCCGCTGTCGATCATCTACACCGTCGGCGTCGCCGGCATGCTCTTGATCGCGGCCGCATTGATGGTGCTGGGGCCGCAGGTGATGAGCTGGATCGCGTCGCAAGTCGGCCTCGAATACTTCATCGTCACGCTGTGGACCATCGCGCGCTGGCCGGTGATCGTGATTCTGTTGATGGTGGCCGTGGCACTGATCTACTACGTGATGCCCGACGTCAAACAGGAGTTCCGCTTCATTACACCGGGCTCGGTACTGGCGGTGGTGGTGTGGATCATCGCGTCCCTGGGCTTCGGTTTCTACGTCAAGGAGTTCGCCAACTACAACGCCATGTATGGCAGTATCGGCGCGATCATCGTGCTGTTGCTGTACTTCTATATTTCTTCCGCGGTGCTGCTGCTCGGTGCCGAGATGAATGCGGTGATCGAGCACATGTCCAAGGAAGGCAAGGACCCGGGTGAAAAAGTCCCCGGCGAGCACGGCCCGAGCATCGAACCCAAACACCATGTGTCGGGACTGGGCCGGGATCACTCGCTCAAACCGACCACTGACGAAGCCTGACCATGATCCGTGAAATTCTGAAAATGGGCGATGAGCGCCTGCTGCGCATTGCCCCGCCGGTGCCGGCCGAGATGTTCGACAGCCCGGAACTGTGGCAATTGATCGACGACATGTTCCAGACCATGGAAAGCGTGGGCGGTGTCGGCCTGGCTGCGCCGCAGATCGGTGTCGATCTGCAACTGGTGATCTTCGGCTTCGAGCACAGCGAGCGGTATCCGGATGCCGAAGCGGTGCCGCAGACGATCCTGATCAATCCGTTGATCACCCCGCTGAGTCCGACCCTGGAAGAGGGCTTCGAAGGTTGCCTGTCGGTGCCCGGTTTGCGCGGCGCCGTGGATCGTTATCAACACATTCGCTACGAGGGCTTCGATCCCAAGGGCGAGCCCATCGTGCGCATCGCCACCGGGTTCCATGCGCGAGTGGTGCAGCATGAGTGCGACCACCTGATCGGCCGGTTGTACCCGTCGCGCATCCACGATTTCAGCAAGTTCGGGTTTACCGAGGTGATGTTTCCAGACCTTGATCCGAACGCCGACGATTAACGACGCAAAACCCTGCAGGCGCTGGCCTGTCAGCAAAAGCGACGGAGCCATCACCGCCTGGCGCCGACAATCGGGCATCAGGCGGGCGTCACTTTGCAGGTTTTACAAACCGCAGCGTCATCCGCTCCGACTTTCCGATCACCCTGTGGTCCTGACCAATGGTTCCAGGCCCATGGCGATCATCGGTTTGCTGCGGGCATAACGGCTCAGGCGCTCGGCCATGGCATAGGGCATCTGTGGATCGAAGACAAAGCCGCGACGCTCATAAAAACCGCGCAAGTCCGGGTGGCAGAACAGCCAGACGGGGTTTTCGGCGTCCTTCACCGCGGCGGCGATCAATGCAGCGGCGATGCCTTGCCCGCGACAGGCCGGATCGACAAACAACCCCGTCAGCCAATGCCCGCCGGACACCGGACGCAAACACAACGCCCCGACGATTTCGTCGCGCCGGGCAACCCACAATTGCGCGTCGCGGACCGCTTTCATCGACGATTGGTGGGCGCGATAAAACTTGTTCATCAACGGCCATAACGGCTCATCGAGCCGGGTGTACTGAGTGTTGGGCATGGGACCGGACTGTCGGTGTGCAAAGCCGGCGATTATAAAAGAACGGGACCCCAAGGATAGGTGTATACCTGATCTCACATCCCGTGTGAGTGGAGTACGCATCATGTCCAAAGGTATGGATTCAAAGAAAGCAGCGAAGAAAAAACCGGCAAAAACCGCCATTGAGAAGCGTGCGGACAAGAAGGCCAAGAAGGTCGATATTTTCGGTCATTGATCCCGTGATCAGGGAGCCCGGTCCTCGGGCTCCCGCTGTCACCCGCACCGCACCCGTTGCAACCCCTCATTGCTGAACCGATTTTGTCCTCAATACTGGCCGACTAGTGGCCTTGCTTAGCCATGACGGCTGTCTATGCTCATCTGTAACTAACTATGTCGGTGGCCTTCGGGTGACCGGCGTTTAACCGTGAGAGTGCGCATTCCAAGGCACCGAGGCGGGGCAAAATGGAGCAATCGAGTAAAGGGAGTTTGCTTTTGAGTACGTTAGGGCTGGCCCGATTCCGGGCTATCAAGAGAAGGATGTCTTGATAAGAGTGTCGTTAAAAGGACCCTCCGATTAAACATCATTTATCACCTGACAAGTCCTTCCCGTGGAGGGGCGCGTGTACCTGTTCTGTGGAACGTAGTGGTGGATGTGAAAGATCAGCAACTTTCATTAATCAAAAGACCGCGCTCAAGGTGGTACGAACATGTTCAACCTACATCACAAGGCTGACCGGCAGGAAATCGAACGTATCAGCTGTGCGCTGGGCGAGGCCAACGCCAAGTTGGCCGCCATCAGCCGTTCGATGGCGATGATTGAATTTACCCCGGACGGCATTGTGCTCGATGCCAATGAAAACTTTTGCAGCGCCATGGGTTACAGCGTTGAAGAAGTCCGCGGCAAGCACCACCGGATATTTTGTGAAGAGGCGTTTTACCGCAGCGAAGAGTACGCCAAGTTATGGCGCGACCTGGCCCGTGGCGAGCCCATCAGCGGCACCTTTTTGCGCTTGAACAAGGACGGCAAGGAGATCTGGCTCGAGGCCAGCTACATGCCGGTTTACGGCCCAGACCGGCAAGTCCGCAGTGTGATTAAAATCGCCACCGACATCTCCGCCAGAGTCTACGAAGAACACCAAAACGAAAGCATGCTCGCGGCGATCGGGCGTTCCATGGCGGTGATCGAGTTCACCCCCGACGGCAAGGTGATCACGGCCAACGAAAACTTCCTGAAAACCATGCACTACTCGCTCAATGAAATCGTCGGCCAGCATCACAGTATGTTTTGCCACCGCAGCGAAAGTGAATCTCCCAGCTACAGAGCGTTCTGGGCCTCACTCAATCGCGGGGAATACCACTCGCACCGATTCGAACGCAAAGACAAGTTCGGCCACATGGTTTATCTGGAGGCGTCCTACAACCCGTTGTTCGACACCAAAGGCCGGCTGTACAAAGTGGTGAAGTTCGCCAGCAACATCACCGAGCAGGTCACTACCCTGCAAACGGCCGCGGAATCAGCCCACAGCACCTCGGTTCAAAACGACGCCTGCGCGCGCAAAGGGTCGGAGGTGGTGCAGCAAACGGTGCAGATCATCCAGGATATTTCCCGCGACTTGAACGAAGCGGCAGTGAGCATCGATGCCGTCAGCAAACAGTCCGACATCATCGGCACCATCGTTCAGACCATTCGCGGCATTGCCGATCAGACCAACCTGCTGGCCCTCAACGCCGCGATCGAGGCAGCCCGTGCCGGCGAGCATGGGCGCGGGTTCGCGGTGGTGGCCGACGAAGTGCGCAGCCTGGCCGCACGCACCAGCCAGGCGACGGTGGAGATCGTCGAAGTGGTGCGCAAGAACCACGATTTGTCATTGAGCGCGGTGTCGAGCATGCAGTCGAGCTTGAGTCGAACCGGGCTCGGGGTAGAGCTGGCAAATGAGGCGGGGGAAGTGATTCTGGAGATTCAACAAGGGTCGCGGCATGTGGTGGATGCCATCAGCCAGTTCAATTCGACCTTGCAGTTGAATTAATTGTGATCCGATGAAAGGGGCCCCGGAAGAGGCCCCTTTTGGTTCCGGCGCCATCAAAGCGAAGCGAGGAACTTGTCGACCACCTGGCTGCTGCCTTTATCGCTGCTGCCGGTGTCTTTCTCGGTCTGTGCCAGTTTCACCTTGTCTTGCATGCGCTCGGCGATCTCTTTGCCGATCGCCAATTGTTGCGCAGGTGGCATGGCTTTCACATCGTCTTCCGTGAGTCCCATCCCTTGCAGAATACTGTCGTGCAAACGCTGTTCAGGCGATTTGCTCATGTAGTCCTTGAATTCGTCGGTGGCCGAGCCACTGCCGACCTTGTCCTGGGTGTCGGCCGGTGAGCTTGCAGTCGTCGCTTGCAGGTTCACGCGGGTCTTGGCGAAGGCTTCATCCAGGTTGTCGCTGATCGTGCTGGCCTGGCTGACCTGCTGAGTGGCGATTTGGGTGGCGGATGCCTGCACCTGCTCGCTGGCCTGCGCGGTTTGCGACTGCACATTGTTTTGCAGCGCTTGCATCATGGCGCCTTGAAGGCCGCCCTGAAGTCCGGCAGCGGCTTCGGCGTTCGGATCTTCACCGAGCCGTTTGGCGAGTGGCATGACCATGTTCGATTTTGCACTGACCAACATGATATGTAGACCTTGTGGGTAATGGCGGTGCTGTGCGTTGAGCAATTAGCATGCCTATAAGAAAAATATCTTATATATCAGCATCTTGAGTGATTTTTCCAGGCGGGCAACGAGCGTTTTCGGTCAAGCCTTGCCGCCAAACGGCAGAGTTCTACCGCAAGGGCTCACTGGCACCCTCAAGGCAGGCCATTGCAGCAATGCTTGAGAAATCCAGGGTGCTGCGCCAAACGCCTGAAATACTCGTCGATGGCCGGGAAATCGGGGCGTTCGATCGGCGTCATCAACCAGCGATTGACCGACAGCCCGACGACGATATCGGCCAAAGTGAATTTTGGCCCGGCAACATAAGCCTTGGTGCTTGCCAGCTGATGCTCGAGGATGCCCATTTTCTGATTCCAGCCACGCACGCTGACCTCCACTCGATGCGGGTCCTGGAACTCCGGATCCTTGCGCACCAATGCCATGAACGCATAGCTCCAGGACGCATTGAGCTCGATCGCCTGCCAATCCATCCACTGTTCCACTCGGGCGCGCGCGGCTGGATCGGTGGGCAGCAGTTCAGCATGGTGATGGTGGTGTTTGCCGGCCAGGTAGCGGCAGATGGTGTTGGACTCCCACAGCACCCCGTTCTCATCGATGATCACCGGCACCTGCGCATTGGGATTGAGCCGCAGAAACTCGGGGCTGTGGGTCGAGGCAAAACCGCTGCCCCAATCCTCACGCGTGTAGGACAGGTCCAGCTCCTCGCACGTCCACAAGACCTTGCGGACGTTGATCGACGAGGCTTTACCGAGAATTTTCAGTGCATGTTCCATTTTGCGACTCCGTTAGCGAATTGACGCGCTACGGGAGACTGGCAGGGTGCGGACCGGTTGGCGACATTCGTTGTTCTGAAAAGGTTAGTTGAAATCCGATGGTCCGTCCTTACGTGCTCTCGCGCACCTTCAACTCAAAACCCATGTCCTGCACCGGTTTGGCCACGGTGTTGCCGGCCATCAGCGTCAACATTTGCTCCGCCGCACGACGACCAATCGCCTCGCGCGGGGTGTTGATGCTGCTAAGGCGCGGGACCATGTGTTCCGACATGGGCAGATCGTTGAAGCCGAGAATCGCCACTTGCCCGGGAATCTTGATTCCACAGCGCATGGCTTCGAGCAATGCTCCCTGGGCCAGGTCGTCGTTGCCGAAGAAAATCGCATCGACATCGGGGTGACTGGCGAGCAGTTGCAGGAACAGTTCGCCGCCCAAGCCGACCGAGGAGGCGCGCGGGGTCAGGACTTCCAGGTCCGGGTCATACAAACCGGCCTTTTGCAGGGCCTTGCGGAAACCTTCGCCGCGCAGCAGCGTGCGCTGGTCGAGTTGCGCGCCGATGTAGGCCAGGCGCTTGCGCCCGCGGGACAGCAGGTGTTCGGCCGCCGTTTCGCCGGCAGCCAGTTGCGAAAAACCCACGCAATTGAGTCCGGCGGCGCTGTCGAGCTCCATCATGTAGACGCAGGGAATGTTGCTCGCTTCGATCATCCGCCGCGAACTTTCCGTGCGGTCGAAACCGGTCAGCAGCAAGCCGCGCGGCTGGTAGGCCATGTAGTTGCGCAGCAGGTTTTCTTCTTCGTCGCGGGAATAGTGGAAGTTGCCGATCAGCACTTCGAAGCCCTTGGGACGCAGCACCTGATGAATGGCTTCCAGGGTGTCGATGAACAACAGGTTGGACAGCGACGGCACCAACACCACCACCGAATGGCTCTGGGCCGAGGCCAGGGCGCGGGCAGCCGGGTTGACCACGTAGTTGAGTTCAAGCGCCGCTTTCTGGACTTTTTCCACCAGTTCGGCGGCCACGGTGCTGACGCCGCGCAGGGCGCGCGAAGCGGTAATCGGGCTGACACCGGCCAGTCGGGCTACTTCGTTCAGGGTAGGGCGGCCAGTGGTTCGTGTGTTTTTATCGTTTTTGGTTGAGGTCATCGACGGCTTGCCAAACAAAATTCAAGGCACTAAGGTAGCGCTGTCTCGATGCAGCTGCAAATGCGTGAGCGAGGGTTTGCCTGATCCTCGCTTTTTGGCGTTGGGAACGAACATGCTGCAACCCACAAAAATGACAAGAAGGCGTCGGCAACTTCTACTTTTGGTCTAGTGTCATACTGGCAAAGGTAGCGCTGTCTGCGCGCTGAGGTGTTACATGAATCATCCCATCACCGCCCTGGTCATCATGGGCGTTGCCGGTTGCGGCAAGACCTGCGTCAGCGAGGCCCTGTGCCAGCTCAGCGGCGCCACTGCCATTGAAGGCGACACTTTTCACCCTGCCGCCAATATCGAAAAGATGAGCGCGGGCATCCCCCTGAACGATGAAGACCGTGCCGGCTGGCTCGACAGCCTGTGCGATGAGTTGCGTCGCGTGGACGCCCTGGGTCAGCGCCCGGTGCTGACGTGCTCGGCGCTCAAACACATTTACCGCGAACGCCTGCGCAGTGCCTTGCCGGGCCTGGGCTTCGTGTTTCTTGAACTGACCCCTGAAGTCGCCGCCGACCGTGTTTCCCACCGGCCGGATCACTTCATGCCGTCGACCCTGATCGACAGCCAGTTCGCCACCCTCGAATCCCCCGTCGGCGAGCCCTTGACCCTGGCCCTCGATGCATCGACCCACAGCGTCGATGAACTGGCCGTGCAGGCGCACCACTGGTGGCTGGCCCATGGCTTGAAACGTACCGGTTGATTTTGCTCGCAGAGATAGCGCTGTCCTTATGACTTTCGAATTACCCGCTTTAATAACAACAACAACCAGGAGACACCCCTAATGTTTGGCATGTCCCACGAGACGTTCCTGCTGCTCGATGCAGTGGTCACGGTGATCGGGCTCATCGTTCTGATCACCAAGTTCAAGTTGCATCCCTTTCTTGCCCTGATCATCGCCGCCGCCTTCCTCGGGCTGACTTCCGGCATGCCAATCGGCACCATCATCAAGGCGTTCCAGGACGGCTTCGGTGGCGTGCTCGGTTTTGTCGGGATCATCCTCGCGCTGGGCACCATGCTCGGCAAAATGATGGCCGAGTCGGGCGGGGCGGACCAGATCGCCCAGACCCTGATCCGCGCCTTCGGCAAGGAAAAAGTGCAGTGGGCCATGATGTTCGCCGCGTTCCTGGTGGGTATCCCGTTGTTCTTCGAAATCGGTTTCGTGCTGCTGATTCCGCTGGTGTTCATCGTCGCCCGTCGTACCGGTGTGTCGATCATCAAGATCGGCATCCCGTTGCTGGCCGGTCTGTCCGCCGTCCATGGCCTGGTGCCGCCGCACCCGGGTCCGCTGCTGGCAATCGGCGTGTTCGGCGCCGACATCGGCAAAACCATTCTGTACGGTCTGATCGTTGCGCTGCCGACGGCCATCATCGCCGGCCCGATCTACGGCACCTTCATTTCCAAGTACATCCCGGGCAAACCTAATCAGGAACTGGTGGATCAACTGGCTCGCGAGCCGGAAGCCGGCGATCTGCCGAGCTTCGGCATCACCCTCGTCACCGTGCTGCTGCCGGTGTTCCTGATGCTGCTCAAGACCTTTGCCGACGTAGTGCTGCCCGATGGCAACTTCTTCCGCACCTTCATGGACCTGATCGGTCACCCGATCTCGGCCTTGCTGCTGGCCTTGCTGCTGTCGCTGTATACCTTCGGCTACAAGCAGGGCATCGGTTCCAGCCAGATGATGAAATGGCTGGACGCGAGCCTGGCGCCGACCGCCGCGATCATCCTGATCATCGGTGCCGGTGGTGGCTTCAAGCAGATGCTGGTGACCAGTGGTGTGGGTGACGTGATCGGCCACATGGCGGTGAACGCGCAAATCTCGCCGATCCTGCTGGCGTGGCTGGTGGCGGCGGTGATCCGCATCGCGACCGGTTCGGCAACCGTGGCGACCATCACTGGCGCAGGCATCGTGGTGCCGGTGGTGGGGATGATTCCGGGCGTGAACCGTGAGCTGCTGGTGCTGGCCACCGGTGCCGGTTCGTTGATCCTGTCCCACGTCAACGACGCCGGTTTCTGGCTGGTGAAGCAGTACTTCAACATGACCGTGGCGGAAACCTTCAAGACCTGGACCGCGATGGAAACCATCCTGTCGGTGGTGGGCCTGGGCTTCATTCTGCTGTTGTCGTTGTTCGTTTAAAGCTAAACGCCAGACACAAAAAAACCGCAGCGATGCGGTTTTTTTGTGGGTGATTTATTTGTGGGAGCGAGCTCGCGAAGGTGTGTCAGCTGCATACACGTTAACTGACCCACCATCGCGAGCAGGCTCGCTCCTACAGGGTTTTCTGTCAGGCGCTGGATTTGGCGATCAACCCATCGGCCCGGAACATCCCGCGAATGCCGCGAACGGCCTGACGAATCCGGTCCTGGTTTTCGATCAGCGCGAAGCGCACATGATCATCCCCGTACTCACCAAAACCCACGCCTGGCGAGACACAGACTTTGGCTTCGGCCAGCAGTTTCTTGGCGAACTCCAGTGAACCCAGATGGGCATAAGCCTCGGGAATCTTGGCCCAGACGTACATCGACGCCTTTGGATTCTCGACCATCCAGCCCAGCTCATGCAGGCCTTTGACCAGCACGTTACGGCGCTGGCGGTATTGCTCGGCGATGTCGAGCACGCATTGCTGGTCGCCTTCGAGCGCTGCAATCGCCGCGACTTGCAGCGGGGTAAAGGTGCCGTAGTCGTGATAACTCTTGATCCGTGCCAGGGCGTTGACCAGTTCCGGGTTGCCGACCATGAAACCGATGCGCCAGCCCGCCATGTTGTAGCTCTTGGACAGGGTGAAAAACTCCACCGCGATGTCCTTGGCGCCCGGCACCTGCATGATCGACGGGGCTTTCCAGCCGTCGTAGACGATGTCGGCATAGGCCAGGTCATGCACCACCAGCACGTCGTACTGCTTGGCCAGGGCAATCACCCGCTCGAAGAAGTCCAGCTCCACGCACTGCGCGGTGGGGTTGGACGGGAAGCCGAGGATCATCATTTTCGGCTTCGGAATCGAGCCGCGAATCGCGCGCTCCAGTTCGGCGAAGAAATCCACGCCCGGTACCAGCGGCACCGAACGCACCTGGGCGCCGGCAATCACGGCACCATAGATGTGAATCGGGTAGCTCGGGTTCGGCACCAGCACGGTGTCGCCCTGGTCGAGGGTCGCCAGCATCAGATGCGCCAGGCCTTCCTTGGAACCGATGGTGACAATGGCTTCGGTTTCCGGGTCGATGTCGACCTCGTAGCGATCCTTGTACCAGTTGGAAATCGCCCGGCGCAGGCGCGGAATGCCCTTGGACGTCGAATAGCCATGGGTGTCTTCGCGCTGGGCGACGGTCACCAGTTTCTCGACGATGTGCGGCGGCGTGGCGCCGTCGGGGTTGCCCATGCTCAAGTCGATGATGTCTTCGCCACGACGACGGGCGGCCATCTTCAGCTCGGCGGTGATGTTGAAAACGTAAGGGGGGAGTCGATCTATGCGCGCAAAGCGGCGCGGCGAACCTTGTTCGGCCATTGTTGCCTCGGATAACGTAAGCGCCCGGAACCGTCCGAGCGACGCTGGTCACTGCGGTGACCTGTGCGGAATGTACGGTCAGCTGTGGCAGACTGTCCAGCCTCCATGTAAACAAATTTTTCCGAAGGAATTGGGACGATGGAATTCACCAGCGGCTTCTTGCTGAGCCTTTCGCTGTGCCTGGACATTGGCGTGGCCAATATCGCCATGATCACCCTGGCCATGCAGCGCGGCTATTTTCAAGGCTTTGCACTGGGCCTGGGCACCTGCGTCGGCGACCTGATCTACGCGGTGCTGGCGCTGGCCGGCATGACGGTTTTGCTGCAATACGAAACCGTGCGCTGGGTACTGTGGATCGGCGGTTCGGCGTTGCTGGTGTATTTCGCGGCGAAGATGATTTATTCGGCGATCCATCATGAAGCGCTGTTGGCCGAAACCGCCGAGGTGGGTCACAACTCGCACCGCAAGGAGTTTTTCCGCGGGATCTTCCTGGCCATGTCCTCGCCCAGTGCGATTCTCTGGTTTGCCGCGGTGGGTGGCACGTTGATCGCGCGATCAGGCGGCGGTGGCCCGCTCAGTTCGGCGCTGTTCCTCGGCGGTTTTCTTTGCGCCGGTTTGCTGTGGTCCGCCGGCCTGTGCTTTGCCGCGAGCCATGGCGGCAAGTTGCTCGGCGACAAGCTGCTGCGTTACTCCTACATGGCATCGGCGGCGATCTTCTGTTATTTCGCGGTGTACGTGATTCTTTCTGGCTACAACGAGTTCGTCGGTGCGGCCGCCGTCGAACAGTTGCACGCGCTGTAGGTGGGCGAAACGGGTTTGGCTTCTATACTCCCAGCCGAACCCCTTTTTCCTTCCAGGAGTCGAGTCATGGATGAGCAAAAAAGCGTCGAATTGTTGGAACCCCGCTTCGAACACGGACACTTCCTGCTGATTGCAGGGCTTGGCGGTCCCTTCACCCCGCAGACCACCGCAGGCATTCCCGCGCTCTGGGAAAAATTCGGTCCCCACATCGGCAACGTGCCGGGTCAAAAGGGGGAAGTCACCTACGGCGTCTGCTGCAATTTCGATGGCAAGGGTGGATTTGATTACATCGCCGGGGTCGAGATCAGCAAGCTCGATGATTTGCCCGAGCAATACCGTTGGGTCGAAATTCAGCCGCAGTATTACGCCGTGTTCGAGCACAAGGGGCCGCTGGACGCCTTGCCGCAGACCTTTCGCTACATCTGCGATACCTGGTTGCCTCAGTCCGGGCACCAAGCGGCGGACGCCCCGGAATTCGAACGCTACAGCGAAGACTTCAACCCCAGGCTCAACACCGGAAAGCTGGAAATCTGGCTGCCGATCAAGGCCTGATCAGCCGCATCGAGAGATGTATCGACGATTCGTCTCTCGATGTCACGGGGAGGCTGATTTATGATCCCCGGCTTTCCCATCGCTGATTCCGAGTTGCCATGAACACCGTCATCCGTCACGTCACGCCTGCCGATCTGGACCGTTGCTACGCCATCGAAACCCTTGCCTACGAAGGCGATGAAGCGGCGACGCGGGAAAAAATCGCCACCCGCATCGCCACGTGGCCCGAAGGTTTCATCGTTGCCGAAGTGGACGGCGTGGTGGCCGGTTTCATCAATTCCGGTGCGGCGTTTCAGGTGGAGATGTCGGACGAAGCGTTCAAGGAACTGATCGGCCACGACCCGGCCGGGCCCCACGTGGTGATCATGTCGGTGGTGGTGCATCCGGATTATCAGGGGCAGGGCCTGGCCAAGCGTTTGATGGGCGAGTTCATCGAGCGCATGCGCGCAATGGGCAAGACCAGCATCAACCTGATGTGCAAGGAGCGGCATATCCCGCTGTACGCCGGGTTTGGCTTTGCCTACGTCAAGCCATCGGCCTCGGACCATGGCGGCATGGCGTGGCATGAGATGGTGCTCGTTCTCTAAACCCGACCAGACCCCCAGATGGGTGGCGGGCCTAGAACATCAACCCCATCCGCCGCTCATAACCGATCCGTCCCTTGTACGCCTCGCCGCTGTCGACAAAACCATATTTGACATACAGGGCAATGGCCGCTGCGTTGTCCGCATCCACCGACAGCTCCAGCCCGCGAATTTCCGGCCAGGCCTGGCGGGCCGCTCCGGGCAAGTCCTGCAGGCAAGCCTTGCCATAGCCCTTGCCCTGGGCGCGCTGATCGACCTGCAAGGCATGCAGGGTGGCGCTGTGTTCGTCGGCCCAGGCGGGTAATACCGGCGGGCGTTTGAGCAGCAGGAAGGCCACGGGAATCGCGTCGGCCAACAGGGCAAATCCTTTGACGCCGGGGCCGGGCCTGGACAGCAGGGTGTGCAATGCACCGTGGATGTCACCAGAAAACCTGATTTGTTCCGGATGCACTTCGATGGCCTCGACCTGCTGGCGCTGCAGCGCATTCAGGCTTTCGTAAGGCACGAGTCGGGCTGTCACTGGAGTGTCCTTTTTCCTACGGAAATGAGCCTCGGATTCTAGCGAGTTTGCGTTCATGGATTATTTTTATTTCGGCTGTCGATCGGATGGATCGCCAGACGACTAAGGGTGTCTTCACAACAAAAACCACGGAGAACCACCATGAACGCCACACACGAAATCCAGGCCCTGATCGACACTTACCGTCAGGCGGTCATCGCCAAGGACGTCGAGAAAATCATGGCCCTGTACGCCGACGACATCGTCTCCTACGACGCGGTCAAGGCGTTGCAGTTTCGCGGCAAGGCCGCCTACCGCGCGCACTGGCTGGAGTGCATGGAAATGTGCCAGGGCCCGCACACCTTTGACTTCGACCACACCAACATCGTGGCCGATGAGCACATCGCCTTTGCCCATTGGCTGGCGCACTGCGGCGGCACCAATGACAAGGGTGAAACCCAGGCATGCTGGATGCGCGTGACGGCCTGCTACCGGCGTGAGGCCGGACAATGGCGCATTGTCCACGAACACTGGTCGGCCCCCTTCGACATGATGAGCGGTACGGCCCTGTTCAACCTGGAGCCCTGAACGTCGGGCTGTTGATCGGGAAGCCGCGCCAAACGGCCAATTCACGGCCATAGTTGATCTTCGATCCTGGAGAAGCTCATGAAATATTTATGCCTGGTCTACAGCGACGAGCACCTGCTGCATTCGTTGCCGGACAGCCCGAAGGACGCGGAGTGCATGGCGTACGCCGAGTCGGTCCAGGGCAGTGGCCGGATGGTCGCCGCCGAGGCGCTTGAGTCGGTGCAGACCGCCACCACCGTGCGCATGCGCAACGGCAAGTTGTCGATCACCGACGGCCCGTTCGCCGAAACCAAGGAGCAACTGGCCGGCTTCTACCTCATCGACGCCAAGGACCTCAACGAAGCGATTCAGGTCGCCGGTGACATCCCGGCGGCGCGGGTCGGTTGTGTCGAAGTACGCCCCGTTCGCCAGTTGAATCCTTGAGATGACGGTGTCGGTCAAGGAGCGAGTCGAGCAGGTTTATCGTGAGGAGTCGCGACGGATTCTGGCGACACTGATCCGCTTGCTCGGCGATTTCGACCTCGCCGAAGAAGCCTTGCATGAGGCGTTTTTCATTGCGGTCGAGCGCTGGCAACGGGACGGTGTGCCGGACAATCCGCGGGCGTGGCTGGTGTCCACCGGGCGCTTCAAGGCCATCGATGTGTTGCGCCGGCGGGCGCGCTTCGCTGCGTCTCGTCCGCTGTTGATCGCTCAGTTGGAAGCGCTGGAGCAGGCCGACTGGAGTGACGAGGACGTGGAAGACGACCGCCTGCGGCTGATTTTCACCTGCTGTCACCCGGCACTGGCGGCGGACGCCCAGGTGCCGCTGACCCTGCGGGAAGTTTGCGACCTGACCACGGAAGAAATTGCCCGGGCCTTTCTCTCGGCACCGGCCACCATCGCCCAGCGCATCGTGCGGGCCAAAGCGAAAATCCGTGACGCGAAAATCCCTTATCAGGTGCCGACCCTGGCGGAACTGCCCGAACGCCTCGACAGTGTGTTGCGGGTGATTTACCTGGTGTTCAACGAAGGTTATTCGGCGTCCATCGGCGCGCAGGTGACCCGCGAAGACTTGACCCGTGAGGCCATTCGGCTCGGTCGTTTGCTCATGGAGTTGTTGCCGGAGCCGGAGGTGATGGGGCTGCTGGCGCTGATGCTGTTGCATGAGTCGCGGCGCCCGGCGCGCACCTCCTCGAGTGGCGAGTTGATCCTGCTGGATGATCAGGATCGAACGTTGTGGGACAGTCAGATGATTGCCGAAGGCAGTGCGTTGGTGGAGCGGGCGCTGGGCACACGGCGATTCGGTCCTTATTGCCTGCAAGCGGCGATTGCAGCGGTGCATGCCGAAGCGCCGTCGGTGGAGCAAACCGACTGGACGCAGATTGTCGGTCTCTATGACGTGTTGTTGCGCGCGGTACCTTCGCCGGTGATCGAGTTGAACCGCGCCGCGGCCCTGTCGAAGCGGGATGGGCCGTTGGCGGGGTTGGCGCTGGTCGAGGCGATTCTGGAGCGCGGTGAGCTGCTGGATTATCACTTGGCCCATTCGGCGCGGGCGGAGTTTTGCCGACAGTTGGGGCGGGTGGAGCAGGCTCGGCAGGCGTATGAGCGGGCGCTGGAGTTGACTCGGCAGGAGCCGGAGCGGCGCTTTATCCGGGGGCGGCTCAGGGGGTTGAGGTGATGCGGGTGTATCGGCGGCCTCTGGGCCGACCGGGTTTTGGGTTGATTGCGTACATATCCATTGCTGCGGTAACGGCGGCTGGCGGTTTCGCCCTTACGGCGACTTACTTTTTTTTCAAACGCCAAAAAAAAGATAAGCAAAAAAAGGCTCGCCCCGGCGTCCGGCCCCTCGCTTAGGCTCGGCGTTCCTTCGCTGCGGTATCCATCCGGGGACACTGCCCTCCGGTCTGCTTCGCGACGACCTACATGCAGCGTGTTCGACTGCGTCGAACGGCGCTGCGCGCCACTCCCCGGATGCACACCTCCACTCAGCCTCCCGAAGGGGCGGGTGGATCAAGATCAAGAGCTGCAGGCGAGCTAACGCTCGGCCTGATGAGTGGTGAGGAGCGGATGGGGGTACGCCAACTTGCTTTTCTGTAGGAGCGAGCCTGCTCGCGATGAATGACCGGACAACGCGGGCATTCAGACAGCCCGCGTCATCGTTGACGTCCATCGTCGGAACGCCGCCCGGAGCTGGCTCGCTCCTACAGGGGGCCTGGCGAATGAAGTGGATCTTGCCGGTATCGTCGTTGCCGATGTAGATACCGTGGACCCTGGCCTGCCGCACTTTGATATAGCGCGATAGCGACCTCACAGCCAGCCAATCACCCGCAGATATACGCCATCTCTGTGGGCGCTAACTCACAATCAAACCCGCGCGACCCTCAACTTTGCTGCCGTGTCGCCGCCATCACGATCTCGCGAATACAGACATTCTGCGGTTGTTGGTACGCAAATGCGATGGCCGATGCCACATCCTCGGCGCTCAATACTGTCCCGCCCATGTCCTGTTTCCAGGCTTGGTAACCCGTCTTGATCGCTTCATCGGTGGTGTGGCCGAGCAGTTCGGTTTCTACCGCGCCTGGTGCGATGGTGATGACCCGCACGTTATGCGGTGACAGTTCTTCACGCAGGTTTTCCGACAGGCCATGCACCGCGAATTTGGTCCCGACGTAGGCCACGTGGTTGGGGAATGTCTTGCGCCCGGCCACCGAGCTGACGTTGATGATCGTGCCATGTTTGCGTTCGACCATCCCGGCCACTACCGCGTGCACGCCATTGAGCAGGCCTTTCACGTTGACGTCGAGCATCTGGTCCCACTCTGCCGGGTCCTGTTTGCTCATCTCGCCCAGCAGCATCACCCCGGCATTGTTGATCAGCGCGTCGGCCGGGCCGAACTGTGCTTCGGCTTCGGCCACGGCGGCGAGCAGGGTCGTGCGATCGGTGATGTCGACGCGGCGGCTGAGGGTATTGGGCAGATCGAGTGCTTGCAGGCGTTCGACCCTCCGAGCCAGTAGCAATAGCGGATGGCCGGCAGCGCTCAGCAAGCGCGCCGCGGCTTCGCCAATGCCTGAGCTGGCTCCGGTGATGATGATCAATGGCTTGTGCATGACTGGGCTCCTGGAATCAGAAAAACAAATAACTAAACGTGGAGCGCAGTATATTTACCGCCAAAGTGGCTGAAAAATGCCTTATTTCTCTGTCTGTCATCGGAACTGTCTATGGATATCCGCCACCTCAAAGCCTTTCTCGCGGTGTTCGAGGAGCGCAACATCACCCTCGCGGCCCAGCGGCTGTTCGTCAGCCAGCCGACCCTGTCGGTGACCATCAAACAGCTTGAGGAAGAGTTGGGCGCCAGGCTGTTCGTACGCCAGCCCCGTGGTGTTGATGTCAGCGATGAGGCGCGGGTCCTGTATCCCCAGGCCCTGCGGATGGTGGCGGATGCGCAAGCCTTGAGCCGGTTGTTCCTCGGCCAGGAAAACCGCACGCCGCTGACCCTGGGCATCGAAGGCGATATCGCCGACAGTCACATCGAAGCGTTCGTGCGCATGGCCCGACAGGCACTGCCCAACCTGCTGCTGACGCTGGAGGAAGGTTGCCGTGGTGACGGACGCCTGGCGGTGGAGGAGATGTGTTGCGAGGATGAACTGTTCCTGCCGCTGTGGGAGGAATCCTATGTGATGGCGCTGCCGGTGGGACATCCGATGGCCGCGGCGCAAAGCGCACAAGCCTGGACGCCGATCAGTGACTGGATCACCTGTCCACAGCACCCGTCTCATCAACGCTTGATGGCGCTGTACGGACGCTCGCCAGACGCGGTGGCGGGGCATGCTGGCTCGTTGAAACAGGCGCTGCACATGGTGGCCGCGGGCATTGGCGTGGCGATGTTGCCGCAGTCATTGGTGAGCGGGCAGGCGCGTGTGACGACCCGTGCGATGCACTTGCCGACCCCGACGCGCCGGGTGGGTTTGTGCTACGCCGCCCAGGCGCTGGAGTTGCCGGCGTTGCGTGGGTTGCATGAGTTTTTTCAAATGAATCAGCCGATGCGGGTTGGGGCGGCGTGATCGGGTTCAAATGATGGGGGGTTCCCCCCAAACATAGAGTCTCCCACAGATTCGGCACTGGGCCTGTGATCCTCATTCCAGCATCTTGGCCAGCAACCAGCTGCCCGCCGGCCCCGGCGGATGCAGTCGCGACCAGAGGGCATCCACTGACACCGTTTTCGGCCAGCCGCGCACCGGCAGTTCCTGCAAGGTACCCGGACCGAAGCGCGCCACCAGCCAGCGTGGCAAAGGTGCCCAGCCGAATCCGCCCTGGGCCATTTCCAGCAGCATCAGATAACTCGGCGCCGACCAGACGCGGCCCTTTGCCCGGCTTTCGTAGGGATTGACGATGGTTGCCAGGCGCAATTCACGGTGTTGCTGCAGCACGTCCTGATCAATGTATGGCAGCGCTGCCAGCGGATGTTCGGGGGAGGCGAACAGCGCGATGTCCGTGCGTTCATCCACTGTGGAGCTGACCAGATCTGGTGGGTAACTATCCTGCATTTCGGCGAAGGCCACCTGCGCCCGACCGCTCTGTACCAAGGCGATGAGGTCATCGCATTCGGCGATCAGGCATTCGAGTTCCAAGTCGGGATAACGCTGCTCGAAGGCACTGAGTGACGCTTCGAAGCGATCGGACTGGTAGGTGTCGGACAACGCCACGGTCAACTTCGCCTCGACCCCTTGGGACAGTTGGCTGGCCGCCATTTCCAGGCGACTGGTAGCGGCCAGAATGTCCTCGGCGCGCTGCAACATCACGTGCCCGGCCGGGGTGAGCGTGGGTTTGCGGCTGCTGCGGTCGAACAGTGTCAGGTTGAGGTCGATTTCCAGGCTGGCCACCGCCGCACTGATGGTCGACTGGCTGCGGCCCAATTTACGCGCCGCGGCGGAAAACGAGCCTTGGGTCGCGGCCTGGACGAAGGCCTGCAACACTTCTTGAGAGGCCATGAACTATCGCCTTGATCGATGGTTATTGATTATTAAGTATCGGTTCGGGGTGGGATCATGGCAACCACAGTCACTCAAGGAGTCAGGCCATGAGCGCCAACAAATCCATCACTGAGCGTATTTTCCAGGCCATCGGTTTCGAATTGCTGGCCATCCTGATCTGCACCCCGTTGCTGGCGTGGATCATGGACAAACCGATGCTCGACATGGGCGTCGTGACCCTGGTCATGGCCGCGCTGGCCCTGGCGTGGAACGTGGTGTTCAACGGTTTCTTCGATCGGATGCTCAAGCGCCTGGCCATTGCCCATAACGCCTGGGTTCGTGTGGTGCATGCGCTGATGTTTGAAGGCGGACTGGTGGCCCTCGGGGTGCCGCTGATTGCCTGGTGGCTGAACATCAGCCTGTGGCAGGCGTTTTTGCTGGATATCGGCGTGCTGCTGTTTTTCCTGCCGTACACCTACCTTTATCACTGGGTGTATGACGTGGTGCGCGAGCGCATGGTCATTCGTGAAAGCTGCGGCGCATAAACGGCGAGAGCGAGCTGGCTCGCGAACTGATCTAGGATGGCGGTTTGTATGCAGGGTCCTGCATTTGATGTATGCGTAGTATCGCCATCAATTGATAGGCCAGACGACCGCCGTCGCGCGTTGGATAAGGCGGCTCAATTCAGGCAGTTAAACTCTTCTAGGGTAATCCCTGATTCATTTCCATCAGGAAATATTCGCGGTGGGGCTGTTTATGTTGATCGGCATAATCGGTGTCGACGAAGTAAATCTGTTCATCGGCACCGATGGTTTAACCGTTTTAATCGTTTGGGTGGGTACTCACCAAGTCTGGAGGCCTATTTGAAAGTTTTCCCTCAAAGCGACGACCATTCATACGACGCATTGTTAAAAGTTATAAGCGGAAATATGATGTATAAGGTAGGAAAGGTGATCTCATGACTTGAATATTATTCATATCAAACACCTCAAGCAAGGCTTGTGTTTCGCCAGGGAAGTGAGGGCAGTTTAATTCATCAAACACTAAAATCGAACCTTTTGATAATCTTGGCTTTATTGCTTCTAGAACATCCTTTGTTGGTTTGTAAACATCCATATCAAAAATGGCCATCGATATGAGTGAGTGAGGATTTTCTTCAAGCCATTTTTTCGAGGTCACTGAAGCATCTCCCTTGATCAGGGAATATTTTTTCAAGTGATTATTAGGGCTTAGCGATTCTTGAGCTTGAAGAAGCCGATCTAATAAATTTTCATATCCATCGTCTATATGAAAATCACCGGACTTTACTAGTTTCCCATCTTTTTCATCAATGCTGGCAAACCCATTAAAAGTGTCAAAACCGAAAATATGCCTGGAGTAGTTGTAGGGTTCCTTGATGGCTCTAAGATTTAGTAATGTTGCTAAGCTGCTACCATAATGAACGCCAAATTCGCAGATCGACCCTGCAACGGGGAGCATCTCATCGTATAGGAAATTAAGATTTAAAATTCGCGCCAGTGTGGGTCTTGTCAGAGTAGCAACTGAAGGCCAATTCCAATATTCCCCTGCGATGGTATGAATCTGACCATGAATATTCCGCAACTCTTCGTATGCATCTGCCTGATTGGAGGGGGTGAAAAACAGCTGACCGTCTTTAGTTCTCATTTGCTTTCCATTAAAAAGTTAAGGCCGCTCGAAATTAATTTGCTTTGAATCAGATAAGCCAGTTTAGAAACTTTGCTGTGGATGTTGGATATATTTTGATTTGGCCTGTGTATGAGCCCCATACCTCCGATAATAATCGCTTCGAGTGTCAGTTCAGCGTTTAGTATCCTAGACCATACCTGTCGCGAAGCTTCGTAGCCGACTGTACCGCTTTCATATTCATTTGAAGAAGTCATCAACTTGACTTGAGTGGGAGTATCAATTGCATTGTTTATAAAGGTCTCAAGTCTTCCAAGCAAAAAATCAAAGAATTCATCACTTGCGGCGTTGTAGATCTGGCTAGTTTTTATGTTGATCCCAGAGCTGCACTGAATAAACGGTCCTGGATTTCTGCGCAAAAAATCTTGCGCAAGATCATAGAGTGATGCTTTATCCCAAGAGGCAGGGTATTGGTATAGTGATTGATTCGCATAATAATATCCTTTGTCAAGCCCCAGGTGCTTAAGGTTTGCAGTGGTTGCAGCTTGATAAAGCTTGAAGCGAGACTCAATCATCTCATCCGCGCTTTGATTATCAAAGGATGGGTAGTTAACTGGAAAACTATCAGCTATGCCAAACTGGATAAAAAAATAACGACGTTCAACAGGGACGGCACTCAAGCATTCATTGAGTTTATTAGTCAGTGCAGCCGGATACTCGTGCCAATTATCATTGGCATGAATAACAGCATCTGTTTCAGACGTGATGGTGACAATCGAATCATATTCCGTGAATTCTGGATTTTTGAAGCATCTCAACTCCACCCCTTCGACATAATAAGCTTCCTCTGTCAGTTCAACCGGATAACGACCTGTGAGACGCTCAATACGCTTGGACAGTCCATTTGTCTTGAATTTCGGGACGAAGAATGAAGCGCCAGCTAGATGTTTCTGAATAAAAAATTCGTCTAGGTGGTCGTCGTGACCATGCGAGATAATGATATTAAGCTTGCTGGCTGGAAGAGAGAGTATTTTTTCAATAGTCTTTAAGTTAGGTGAGGGGGTTTGAATCCAGCCGCCAAAAGCAGGTGAAATGTACCAAGGATCAGTAAGAAAAAAACTACCATTTTCCTCTAAGAGTAATGAGGCGTGATTAACAAACTCTATATTCATCGACGGGTCCCTCATAATCATCAATTTATTATAAATTCAAAAACATACTAGTTAAAAATTATATCATTTTTGTTTTCTGAACATTTATCTATATAAAAAAGCGAATGTACCACTTTGTATGCATTGCTAGTCACCTACTAAGGTACAGCTCCTTGGTCTTGGATTTTGTCGGAAGTTTGAATAGTGATCATTCACTCCGCCGCAAAGCAGTTAAGACGCTGGAATTGACGCTATTGTAAATGGTGGATATCGCCGGCGTAGATGGCTTCTATGAAGTCAGCTTTGTGTTGAAGCTGATTGATGTACAGATTCACGATTCCACTCCTGAATGCATCGAGTCTTTTATGAGTCGGCGTCACGCTAGCAAACTGAAGGGCTGCTGGACGTGTTGCGCGTCAATAAAGCGTAAGCTCCCGGGCTTGTGAGCAAATGCCGTGCCGCTGGACGAAAAAAAATCCCGGCGTGAAAACCCGCCGGGATGATGTGCTGCGAACCCAGGCTGCGCCCTTGGGTTTTGTACCTGTGGAAGCGAGCCTGCTGGCGAAGGCGGCGTATCAGTCGACATCAATCCTGACGGTCAGGCCGCTTTCGCGAGCAGGCTCGCTCCTGCAGGTGTTTAGCGATGGTTTAGAACAACTGCGTGAACAACCAGTACAGGCTGCCCGACAGCACAATGGCTGCCGGCAGGGTCAGTACCCAGGCCATCAGCAAGTTGCGGATGGTCTTCATCTGCAGGCCGCCGCCATTGGCGACCATGGTCCCGGCCACACCGGAAGACAGCACGTGGGTGGTCGAGACCGGCAAACCGAACATGTCGGCGGCGCCGATGGTCAGCATGGCCACGGTTTCTGCCGAGGCGCCCTGGGCGTAGGTCAGGTGGGTCTTGCCGATCTTCTCGCCGACCGTCACCACGATGCGTTTCCAGCCGACCATGGTGCCCAGGCCGAGGGCGATCGCCACCGCAATCTTCACCCACAGCGGGATGAAGCGCGTGGAGTTGTCGATCTGCTGCTTGAACAGTTGCAGCTTGTTGCTGGTGTCGGCGTCGAAACTGCCGACCTTGTTCTTGTCCATCAGGCGAATGGTTTCGCTGGTCAGGTACATGTCGTTACGCACGTTGCCCACCGCTTCGACGGGGACTTTCGACAGCGAGCCATAACCCTTGACCTGGTTGCCAATGCTACCGGTCAGCGCGGCAAGGGCCGGCACCAACTGCGGCGTGACGGCCTTGCTGCGCACATAGTCGGACAACACTGCCCGTGGGTCGGCGGGCGCGGGTTGCGGGGCACTTTTCACCAGGGCTTGCTGGGTGACTTCGGCCACCGCGGCGAATTGCAACGCCTGATCGGCCGGCATGGTGCGGTTCAGGGCGTAAGCCATCGGCAGCGTACCGACCAGAATCAGCATGATCAGGCCCATGCCTTTCTGGCCGTCGTTGGAGCCGTGGGCGAACGACACGCCCGTGCAGGTCACGATCAGCAGACCGCGAATCCACCAAGGTGGCGGTGTGTCGCCTTTCGGTTCCTTGTACAGCGCGCGGTTCTTCACAAAGGCGCGCAGGGCCAGCAGCAGTAGTGCGGCGAAGCCGAAGCCGACCAGCGGCGACAGCAGCAGTGCATAACCGATCTTGGTCGCTTGCGCCCAGTCCACGCCGCTGGTGCCGTCACGACCGTGCATCAGTGCGTTGGCCACGCCGACACCGATGATCGAGCCGATCAGGGTGTGCGAGGAGGACGCCGGCAGGCCCAGCCACCAGGTGCCGAGGTTCCACAGGATCGCGGCGATCAGCAGGGCGAAGATCATCGCGAACCCGGCGGACGAACCCACTTGCAGAATCAGCTCCACCGGCAGCAGGGCGATGATGCCAAAGGCCACCGCGCCGCTGGAGAGCAACACGCCGAGGAAGTTGAAGAAACCGGACCAGACCACCGCGACGTTCGGTGGCAATGAATTGGTGTAAATCACCGTGGCCACCGCGTTGGCGGTGTCGTGGAAACCGTTGACGAACTCGAAACCCAGGGCAATCAGCAGCGCCACGCCCAGCAGCAGAAACGGCGTCCAGGTGGTCACCACCGTGCCGAGTTCATTCATGTCGTGCATCAGGCTGTAGGCGGTAAACAGCAAGCCAATGGCCAGTACCGCAAAGAACACCACAATGGTGAACAGACCAGGTTTTTTGTCCAACTGCGGTTTTGCGCTACTGACGGGCGCCTGGGTGGCGGAGAAGGTGGGCGTAGCCATCACTGACATTCCTGAGGAGGGAGGTGTATCAGTGATAATCGTTGCCAATTATTACAAGGAGACTGCTTTGGATCAGGGTTTTGGTGTTTCGTGGGCCATCGATCTGTGTGTCCGGTGATGAAGGGCGTGTCAATAATCCTGCTGCTTGCGAAACGCCCAGCGTCCGGCGATCACTGTGAAGGTCGCGACCAGCGCCACCAGGATCCAGAAGCCTTCCGGATCACCGGCCAGCGGAATGCCACCAACGTTCATGCCGAAGAAGCCGGCAATGATATTGATTGGCAGCGCCAGCACCGTCACCACCGTCAGGGTGAACAGCGTGCGGTTGGTCTGTTCGTTGATGTTGGCGGCGATCTCTTCCTGCAACAACTTGATCCGTTCACCCAGCGCCGTGAGGTCGTTGATGATCAACGCGAACTCCTCGGTGGATTTGCGCAGCTCCTTCACGTCTTCCTTTTGCAACCACATCGGCGGGCGATTGAGCAGGCGCAACAGCGACCCCGGCTCCAGCGCCAGCAGCCGTTGCAAGCGCACCAGCACCCGGCGGTTGGCGCCCAGTTCGGCGCGGTTGGTCGACAGGCGCGAGGAGAGTAATTCGTCTTCGACCTGATCGACACTCAAGCTGGTCTTGCGCACGATCTGGGTCAGCACTTCGCCCTGATCGCGCAACAGGTGCACCAGCAGTTCCAGCGGTGAGCGAAAACATTCCCCGGCCTTCACCGAAGAGCGCAACTTGTCCACCGAGTGCAGCGGTTGCAGGCGCGCACTGATGATCAGCCGGCTGCGCACGCACACCCACAGCGTCGAGACATCCGACGAAACCATGCTGCTGAGGTTGAACACCACGTCGTTGACCACCGCCAGCAAGGCCGAATCGACATGCTCGATGCGCGTCGAACGCGAGCCCTCATGCAAGGCCTCGAAAAACTCTTCGGGCAAGTCCAGGTGGCTTTTCATCCAGCGTTCGCACGCGGCGTGGGCCAGATTCAAATGCAGCCAGAGGAATTCGTCGCTGTCGTTCGGTTGCTGCAAGCACTGCAATGCCCTGGCCGAATCGATCTCGCGACCACGCTCTCCGGGACGAAAACTGAAACCGTAAAGCAGGCCGAACAGATCCGGGTCGCGGTGGCTTTGATCGATGCTGTGGTTCATGAGAGCTCGCAAGGTGAGGCGCCTGCTGCGGGTTTTACAGGTTCACTTGCGCCGCATCATCGCAAGCGCTGATGACGTTTTTGTGACGATAAAGTGAAGGCAAACGATTGCTTTACCGGCGGTCGGATTGTCCTCAAGAACGGCTCTGGCACGCCGATCTCGCTTGGGGTAAGTTGCGCGCCTTTGGCCAGAGGCCAGCGCCGCAGACAGGGATGTCCGGATACCTTTCACGCCTTGAACCGGGCGTGTTTCATTCCTGTCATGAGTACTTTCCGATGTTTTTGCAAAAGTCCCTGAGAGCGCAAATTCTCGCCCTGCTGAGCGGCAGTCTGGTCGCGATGTTGCTGATCGCCCTGGCCTGTTTTCACTTTTTGTCCAGCGGTGTCCAGAGCTACGCCAACCTGATCGAGGGGCCGTTGCGCACGTCGCAGCTGATCGATGAGGCCAACCTGCAGTTCAAAGTGCAGGTGCAAGAGTGGAAAAACGTCCTGTTGCGCGGCAAGCAACCGGCGGACCTGGACAAATACTGGAAGCAATTCGAAGACCGTCAGCGCGATGTGCAGGGCATCCTCGGTGAACTGGCCGGGCAGCAGGGCATCGAACCGCCACTGAGATCCCGTATCGAACGCCTGCGTGACGAGCATCGCCAACTGGGCGCCGCGTACCAGAAGGGCCGTGATGCCTACCTGGCAGCGGGTGCAGATCCCGTTGCCGGCGACACCGCAGTCAAGGGCGTGGACCGTACGACCAGCGATCAGATGAGCGCATTGGTCAGCGAGTTGCGCCAGCAGGGCGTGGAGCAGTCGAAACAGCTCAGCGCCAGTGCCGATCGCACCGTATTGCTGGGGATCATCGTGATGCTGGTCTCGGGGCTGTTGATTGGCCTGTTGAGCCTGTGGCTGGTCAACCGCAACCTGGTCGAGCCGATTCGCAAATTGATCGAATACGTGGCGCAACTCAGCCAGGGCAAGTTTGCCGAGCGCGTGTCCAGCAAGCGTCAGGATGAACTGGGCAAACTGGCGATGGCGGCCAATACCTTGCGCGATTTCCTCGCGGAAACCTTCAGCCGTTTGCAACGCAGTGCCACCGATCTGGACAGCGCCAGCGGCGAGCTCAATTCGATTGCCAACTTGATGGCCTGCGGCACCAACGAGCAGTTCAACCGCACCGATCAGGTGGCCACGGCCATGAACGAAATGTCCGCCACCGCCCAGGAAGTCGCCCGCCATGCCGCCGATGCGGCACGGGCCGCCGACGATGCGGATCAGTCCGCGCAGCAGGGCGAGAAAGTCATGCAGGGCACCATCCACACCATCACCCGGATGCGCGGCGAAATCGCCAACACCGCCACGGTCATTCGTCAGCTGGAAACCGACAGCGGGCGCATCGGCAAGGTGCTGGAAGTGATTCGCGGCATCGCCGAACAGACCAACCTGCTGGCGCTCAACGCCGCCATTGAGGCGGCTCGTGCCGGAGAGGCGGGGCGCGGTTTTGCCGTGGTGGCCGATGAAGTGCGCAGCCTGGCCCAGCGCACGGCGGCCTCGATCATCGAAATCAACCAGATCATCCAGACCGTGCAGAGCGGTGCTGTGGACGCGGCCCAGGCGATTGAAAGCGGTCAGTCGCGCAGTGAGGAAAGCGTGCAGCAAGTCACCGAAGCCGGTGCCATGCTCGAACGCATCACCCTGGCCGTGGAAGCGATCCGCGACATGAACCGCCAGATCGCCACGGCCGCCGAGGAGCAGACGTCCGTTGCCGAAGACATCTCGCGCAATCTGACGGAGATCACCAGCATCGCCAGTACCAACCTGGACAACGTGCAGCGCACCGAGGCGGCGAGCAACAACCTGCACGGCTTGTCGGGGGCGTTGAACGAGGTGACGGCGCGTTTGAGCGCGTGATGAAAACGGCTGTGTACCTGCTTGCTTACCGAGTCGGTACACAGTCGATCTCAAGTGCAGGCATGGCGTGGCGATGATGGGGTGAATTCGAACCACTTTGGATAACGCCCATGGTCAGCATCACCTCCGTTTCAATCGCCCAGCCACTGTCGAGCACAGCGACGGCTTCGACCAGTGCCACCAGCACTACTGAAGACACCTCCACCACGGCAGCGACCGCGACATCGGCTGCAAGCGATGGCAGCAAGGTTTCCGCTGGCGGCGCACCGGCGTCGGGTGGCAGCAGCTCCAGCAGCAGCGAAGAGTCCGATGCGGTCAAGGAACTGCGCAAGCAGATCGCCGAGCTGCAAAAGCAGTTGCAGGAACAACAGCAACAACTGCAAGCGGCCCAGGCCAGGCAGGAAAGTGCCGATGCCAAGGCGGCTGATGTGGCGGCGGCTCAATCGCAGATAGCGACAACCTCTGCCTCGTTGCAAACCGCCACCGCATCGCTGTTGCAGGCTTTGCAGGAAGAGGGCGGCAGCACGTCCGGTTCGCTGGTCAGCACGTCGGCGTGAACTGAACACGCGCACAAGCCGCACGAGGGTCGGTCGTGCGGCTTTTGCGCGTGTCGCGGTTACTTGTCTTGCTTGTTCTTCAGGACCTTGCCGGTGGCGGCATCGATGTCCACATCCCACTCGACATTCTGCGCGTCGCGCAATTCGATCTCATACTCGTAACCATTGAAAGGGTTATCCAGCTCGGTTTTGGTGATCGATGCACCCGGGTGCAGGTCCAGCGCGATTTTGTTCAGATCTTCCAACGGCTTGATCTTGCCGTCCTTGACCAGTTGCGGGATCTCGTCCACGCGAACATCGGCCTGCGCGAAACCGGCGGTCAGGGTCAAGGTAGCGGCGGTGAACAGGGCTGTCAGGGTTTTCATGGGCGTCTTTCCTTGGATGAGCTGTTTGAGTGGCGTCAGGTTAAGAGAGGCCACTTAATTCAGCCTTAATTGCCAGGCATCGCTGGCAAGCCAGCGATGCGGGCGCCCCGATCCCCGATCAAAAACCGTTGTTCTGCAGCACCTGCGCCACGCTCGCCGACGCCGGACGCTTGTAGAACTTCAACAACTCGCTCGTGCGGTTGGTAAAGATGCCGTCGACCCCGGCGTCCATGACTTTCTGGTAATCCAGCGCATCGTCGATGGTGTAGACGTGCACCAACAGCCCCTGATCGTGGGTGTACTGGTTCATCCAGGGTTTCACCAGGTCAGCGTAACTTTGATCGCCACCGCGGGTCAGGGCCGCGGACGGGCCGGTGCCGATGGCGCCCTGGGCCTTGGCGTAGTCGATCCAGCGCTCAAATTCGGCTTTGTCTTTGGGCTGCTGTCTGGCGTAGTAAGCGGCTTTGTCTTTCTCGCCGGACTCGGCAAACGGCACGTTGGAGGCCGGCTCGATGTTGCCTTCTCCGACCCATAGCAGCAGGACCTTCGGCACCTGCGGCATTTCCTTTTGCAGCAGCTCAAGGCTGCTCTTCTCGAAGGTTTGCAGGATGACCTTGCCATTGCCCTGGCCGACAGCCACCTGGCTGTTCGACGGTTTGGAACCCGCTGGAATCAGCCAGCCACGGGCCTGGAGTTTTTCCTTGAGATCGCGCTCGATGCCGGGAAACTGCTTGGGCTCCTTGGTTTCGATGTACAGGCCGGGTTTGTGCAGCGGATTGCCTTCGGCGATGTCGATGATTTCATCGAGGGTGAGGATTTTCAGGCCGGCAAAGGCAGGCCGCGCACGATCGGGATAGGCGCTGTTGAACCAGCTGCCGGCGTCCAGGGTTTTCAGTTCGGCGAGGGTGAACGCGGTGGCCGGGCTGTCCTTGCGCTCGGGGAATCGGCTGGCGACGTCGGTGGTGCGTTGCAGGTTGTTGTCGTGCAGGGCGAAGAGCACGCCATCCTTGCTGCGTTGCAGGTCCAGTTCCAGGTAATCGGCACCGAGGTCGCGGGCGGTCTTGTACGCGGCGGCGGTGGATTCCGGCGCGTCGTAGGACGCGCCACGGTGGGCAATCACCGCCGGATGCGGGATGCCCAAATGCGTCGCCAGTGCGGCGGGGCCGGGTTCGCTGGCGGTCTGGTTTTGGGCTTGGGCCTGGCCCAGGCCGAGCAGCATACTCAACAGCAGGGCGCTTTTGCTGAAGGTAGTGGACATGGTCGAAATCCTTTCGCGATGGGTTGTCGAGGCCCTCTCTTGTAGCAACTGAGCGTTACAAGTGCCATCGCCTGATCGACATCCCTCTGTTCAACGTGTTTTTTTGCAGTACCCTTGGCCCCGGCAACTTCCCCGGCAGAGGGAAACCCACTCGCCTTCCTTGCTTGTAAACCATCCATCACCTTTTGTGAGGTTTTCATGCGCATCACTTCCCAGCTCATCTGCCAGGCCGCCGACCAACTCAAAGGTTTCGTCGGGCTCAATCGCAAGACAGGTCGTTACATCGTGCGCTTCAGTGAAGACGCTTTCGGCATGGACGTGGCCGATGACGGCATCATTCCCGCCAGCGAATTCGTCTGGGCGCCCGGTGCCGACCAGACCATGACCCTCAAGCGCGAGTTGATTCAGTTGTTGCTGGATCAGAACATCGATGACCGGATCAACATCACCGAGCCGTTGCGGGTGTACATGCAGCGGCGGGAAGTACCGGAGATTTTGGCGGTCAGGCAATCGGTGCGGGGTTGAGTGCGTGCGGTGAATCGACTGGCCCCATCGCGAGCTTGCTCGCGATGGCTGCCTCAATAACACCGCATCAACTACCGCTGGAACTCGTAAGCCCGCTCAACCCGACACACCCGCGTATGACAATGCGCATACCAGGTCGAGCGTCCCCGTTCGCGAATCGCGCTGTGCTCAGGATGCTGTTTCCACGCCAGAATCGCCGCTTCACTGGCCCAGTACGACACGGTAATCCCCAGCCCGTCATCGCCCCGGGCCGACTCCACTCCGAGGAACCCCGGCTGCTGGCGGGCCAGTTCGACCATGCGCTCGGCCGCTTCGGCATAACCCTGGTCACCTTCGGTACGCAACGAGGTGAAGATCACGGCGAAGTAAGGGGCCGGCGGCGTGTTGGCAATCATGAGGGCTGCCCCGTGGTGGCCTGGATGAAAGCCCGTACCAGCGGCGGCAAGGTGTCTTTGAGCGCGGCGCGTTCTGGCTGGAACAAGGTGGCGACAAAGAACGGATGCCCGGCGAGTTCTACCGCTCGCAAGCCGTGCGCCGAATCCTTCCCAACGCTGTGAAGGTCATGCCTGAACAGTGCTCGTTCGAACTCGGGATTCACACCGTAATTGCAGCGGTAGCCTTCACGTATTTCAGACGTTTCGTACGCCTTGGCGATCAACGAACCTTCACGCAAATGAATGCTGTCGATGGCCTCCACCAGCGAGCAGGCCAGCGGCGTGAGCAAGGCCCGCGCAGCGTTGGGCGATGTCTCGCCATGTTCGGCATCCGCCCAGCCCAGCACGTTGCGCGCATATTCCAGCACGGCGTGTTGAAAGCCGCCGCAGGTGCCGAGGAAAGGTCGCCCTTGTTCGCGGGCAAAACGAATCGCCCGTAACGCGCCGTCCATATTGCGGTAGGGGCTGGCAGGCACACACCAGAAACCGTCGTAGCCATCGAGCGGGGTGTCGGCGTGGATGCTGTCAGTCGCCAGCCAATGTCCTTGCACGTTGTGGCCGCCGTGTTCGGCAGCCATGTTCAGGGCCACGGGAATCGCTTGGTGTGCGGTGACGTGCGGGTCGTAGTCGCCGATCAGGGCGATGCGGATGACGCGGTTTTCCATGAGCAACCTCGGCGCTTGTTGATTCCTGGCGCTCACTATAGATTGGCGTTCACGCACTCAATATGGGCGTTTTCCCAAGTGATCAATGCAGCGACGCACTATCGACTGGACTACCCGGACCTGGCGCTGATTCTTGCACTGGTGCGCGGTGGCTCTCTGGCTCGGGCCTCGCAGCTGTTGCGGGTGGATGTCTCGACGGTGTTTCGGGCGGTGCGTCGACTGGAAGCTGCGTTGGGTCAGCTATTGTTCGAAAAAAGTCGCGCCGGCTACCTGCCGACCAGCCTGGCGCAGGCCCTGGCCGAACAGGCCGAGCGCGCCGAACAAGCACTGGAAGCCGCGCGCATTGGCGTGGAGCAGGGCGGTGAAGTCATCAGCGGCACCGTGCGCCTGACCTGCACCGACTCTGTCCTGCAAGGTTTGTTGCTGCCGGCGCTGGCGCCGTTCATGCCCAACTATCCGGCGTTGACCATCGAACTCAGTACCTCCAACGACTTCGCCAATCTCAGCCGCCGCGACGCCGACATCGCCCTGCGCCTGACCCGCACACCGCCCGAGCATTTGGTCGGGCGGCGATTGGCGGCCATCTCCTACCGGGTGTGCGCCAGCGCGAGCTATCTGCAATCGGTCGATACCCGTGACCTCGCCGCACTGACCTGGATCGCCCCGGACGAATTCCTGCCCGATCACCCGACCATCGCCTGGCGTCGTCAGGCATTGCCCGGCGTGACGACCGCTTATCGCTGCAACAGCATGCTGTCGGTGACCGAGCTGGTGCGGGCAGGGTTGGGGGTGGCGGCGCTGCCGGATTTCCTGATCCGCGACGGATTGCAGGCGCTGGGTGAGCCACTGCAGGGTTGCGACACTGCGTTGTGGCTGCTGACCCGCCCGGATTGCCGCGCCTTGCGCTCGGTGGTCACCTTGTTTGATGAACTGGGGCGGGCATTGAAGCTTGCCTTGGAAAGGTCAGCTTTTTGAGGGGGCCGAATTCAACACGTGTTGATGCATTTCCGAGGTCAGGTTTTCGATGCGTTCGCTCAGCTCCTTGGTCAGTTGAGTCAGGCGAGTGTTTTGTTCGAGTAATTGCAGCAGTTGCGCATTGTTCTTCGCCGCCTCTGCCTGTCGCTCACTGTTGGCGGTCGCCAGCGCTTCACGATGCTGGGCATCGGCATCGGACTGCGCTTTATCCCGTGCCGCCTGACGGGTCTGGGCCAACAGAATCAGCGGTGCGGCATACGCCGCCTGCAGGCTGAACGCCAGGTTGAGCAGGATGAAGGGATAGACATCGAAGTGGGTCACACCGGAGATGTTAAGGGCAATCCACACCGCGACGATCAGCGTTTGGGCACCGAGAAAAGTGGGCGTGCCAAAGAACCGCGCAAAGGCCTCGGCGCGCAGGGCGAACTTGTCATCGCCAAAGGTCGGCGCCAGGTGGGCGTGAGGACGATGAAAGCGCAGGTGATCGACGGGGGAGTCGGGTTTGTTTTTGGGTGTCGTGCTCATGGTGATCTCTGCTGGAGGCTGGGGCTTGGGCTCACTATAACCCCGACGTCAGTTTCATTCTGAAACACATTGCGCCGATTCATCCGCAGCCGCCCAACGCGAGACAACGCCAGCACATTGTCATTTATTGCAACTGGTAGCAGGCCAGGAACATATCCAGTGCCGACTCCACGACGGTGCCCTGCATCTCTGCGGACAAGCCCGGCAACCCCATGGAAACCTGCGGCCAGAACGCGAAGGATTTGAGCAGGCCCTGGACCTGTTGCGCAGCAAACCCGGGATCGACAGCTTTCAACCGACCATCGGCCTGGGCGGCACGAATCCACACCGTCAGGTTTTCTTCGCGCTCACCCATGCGAGCCACCATATTTTGTGCGCGCTCGGGGGAATGGATGGTGGCCGCGATTGCCACTCGTGCCAGGTTGAGAAAGTTGTCATCGCCCAGCATCTGCATTTTCGCCATCAGGTGCAGGCGCAGTTGTTCCCGCAGCGGTTGGTCAGAGCGATAGGGCGTTTCCTGCTCTGCCATTACGCGTGCCCACAATTGATTGAGGATTTCGGCGAACAACTCTTCCTTGCTGGGGAAGTGGTTGTACACCGTGCGCTTCGACACGCCGGCAGTGGCGGCGATCTTGTCCATGCTGGTGATGTCGAAACCGTTGGCACGGAATTCGGCAATGGCCGCCTGGATGATGGCGTCGCGTTTTCGGTCGGTGAGGCGCTGTGGAGCTGTCATAAGTACGCTTCGGCAGAGGTAAGTGGAAAATTACACTGGGCAGTTTACTTGTCATCCGCTTTGATGCAACCTAGAAACTACACTGTGCAGTGTAATGTTTTGTTAATCCTGCCCAGTGATAAACAGAACCATCCGGCTGATGCGTGCGTGCCTTGGCCATTTATCGTCCAACCTTGAGAAATCGGTTTCTTGCGGTTTTTCTGGAGTCATTCAGTCATGGCCAATACCACTTCCCCCGCGGACATCGTTGCCGCCTCTGAAGCGTCCCGTCAGACAGAAGGGCAATACCTCAACCATGCGCCGTACAAGCGCGAAGGCTTTCGCAAGACCCTGCGCATCCTGTGGAACGTGATCTTCCACAAGCCGCGCGACACCCGGCCGAGCGCCCCCGTGCCGGTGCAAACCCTGACCCAGGCGGCGCTGATTGCCGCGCCGAACCACAGCGTCTATCGCCTTGGCCATTCCACGGTGCTGCTCAAATTGCGGGACAAGTTCTGGATCACTGACCCGGTCTTCGCCGAACGTGCGTCGCCTGTGCAATGGGCCGGCCCCAGGCGCTTTCACCAGCCGCCGATCAGCCTCGAGCAATTGCCACCGATTGAAGCGGTGATCCTGTCCCACGACCACTACGATCACCTGGACTATCAGGCCGTGCTGCAACTCGCCGACAAGGCCAAGTACTTCCTCACGCCGCTGGGCGTGGGCGACACCCTGATTAAATGGGGCATCGACGCCAGCAAGATCCGGCAACTGGACTGGTGGCAGGACACTGAAGTCGATGGCATTCGTTTCGTCGCCACCCCTTCACAACACTTCTCCGGTCGCGGCCTGTTCGACGGCAACAGCACCCTCTGGGCTTCGTGGGTGATGATCGACGGCCACACGCGCATCTTCTTCAGCGGCGACAGCGGCTACTTCGAAGGCTTCAAACACATCGGCGAACAATATGGCCCTTTCGACCTGACCCTCATGGAAACCGGCGCCTACAACGTCGAGTGGCCCCACGTGCACATGCAACCGGAACAAACCCTGCAAGCCCACATCGACCTCAAGGGCCGCTGGCTGCTGCCGATTCACAACGGCACCTTCGACCTGTCGATGCACGCCTGGTACGAACCCTTCGACCGCATCCTGGCCCTGGCCTGGGATCGCAGCGTTTCGATTACCACGCCGCAGATGGGCGAGGCGTTCAACCTCATGTACCCGCAGCGCGGTGGTGCGTGGTGGTTGGAGGTGGAGGGGGAGAGTGATCGGGTGACTGTGCAGAATGCATAAGTTGCGTTGGATAGTTGGCGTTTCAGGTAAAAACGACGTCAAGCCGGCCCTCTTTTCGTGATCGGGGGGCCGACTTGACGACGATTTGCACATCGCGCCCCAGCAGCAACAGACACTCCATCATCTTGGCTTCACTGATGCCTCGGAACTTGCCGCGCAGCATCTCGGAAAGTTTGGGCTGCGACAGCCCTAAAATTTCCGACGCCTGGACCTGGGTTAAATGGCGTGCCTTGATGATTTCACCAATTTTTGCGGCCAGCTGGGATTTGACCCGCATTTCGTTGGAATCGGGAGTCCCCAGGTCTGCGTAGACGTTCCCGCTGCTTTCTTCGATTTCAATCATTTCCTGATCCTTTCGCATGATCCTGCGCGGCTTGAAGCCTCATCCTGATCAGATCGATGTCGCACTGCGCGGTTCTGATGCCACTAGTCGACTTTTTCTGAAAGCAGTGCAGAACATAAATGGCACTACCGAAACGAACGGTATAAGCGGCGCGGTAGGTATTCGTGTTGAAGTCCTCAATCAACTCTAGGATCCCGGCACCTCCAAAGCCCTTGAGAGGCTTGGCGTCAGGATGTTTCTTACCGCTTTGCGCCAGATCTAGAGCGTGCCCAAAAACATCCTGTACATCTGCGGGAAATTGCTTGAGATCTTTCTTGCTGCTACCGACCCACAGGAGTGGCTTCCTTGTACTCATGCGAAAATATACCTATATGGGAATAATCGTCAATCGATGCCTTCGATTACTCAACCATCGCAAAATCCGCCCGCTCCATTGGATTGGGGGTACAACCTCTCAGATTCATCCCGCGCCCCGGCGCAAACCCCGGGAAGAACACCAGCCCCTCGGCTTCAAACCGATACGCCAGTGTCAGCCGGGTGACGTCCCGCACATCCTGCTCTGCTTCGAAGCGCTGAATGGCCTCCACCGAAACCCCGGATTCGCGAGACAGTTCCTCCACGCTCCAGCCCAGCATCGCTCGGGCCTGGGCGCAGTGGGCCGGGGTGAATTGGAAAAGGGCGATACGTTCCAGGGTGATTTTCATCGCTTGAGAGGCCATGGTGTTCTCCGGGCTCGAGAGTGTTGATCCAAAATATACTGTGTTTTTGTACAGTTGTTTTGAGCCCGGATCAATTTGATTTTTCGATTTCTGCTATTTCGCCCCTTCCAACCAGACGGATGGCGGCTGACCCAAAAGGCGTCGGAACATGGTCGAGAAGGCCGCCGGGCTGTCGTAACCGAAATCCAGGGCAATGCTGGTCACCGGTTCACCCGCGACCAGCCGCGCAAGCGCCAGCACCACACAGGCGCGTTGCCGCCATTGGCTGAAACTCAAGCCGGTCTGTTGGCGAAACAGGCGATTGAACGTGCGCAAACTGACATGCAATTGATCGGCCCATTGTTGCGGCGATTGGTGGGCGTCGGGTCGCTGCACAAAGGCCTGGCACAACGCGAGCAGGCGCGCATCGAGCGGTAGCGGGATATGCAACGGCAGGTGAGTGCTGAGCGCCAGTTCGTGCAGCAGCAAATCGACCAGGGCGGCGTCGCGACTGTTTTCGGCGTACTCCAGCGCCATCTCCACTGCTTCCATCAACAGGTGCCGCATCAACGGCGACACACTGATGACCTGACAGCGCTGGCCCAAATCGATCGCACTCGGCTCGATGTACAAGCTGCGAGTGCTCACCCCCAGCATCAAGACCTCATGCGCCACCCCCGCCGGAATCCATACCGCCCGTTGCGGCGGCACCACCCAATTGCCGTCATGCGTGCTCACTTGCATCACCCCCGTGGCGCCATACAACAACTGCGCGCGACGGTGTGTATGACGGGGCAACCATTGGCCGTAGGCATAATCCGTACCGATGGCGACCACCGGGCGCGGCGTGGCGTCCAGCAGATCAATCGAAATATTGCGCATTGGGCCCCCCACGGTTGGCGTAAACGCAAACATTATTGGCTGACTTGCTGAAGCAGGCCAAGGCGCAGCGCTTTATCGTCGACCGCTCTCAATCAACGGACGACGCGCAATGTTCTATCTATGGCTGACACTCTTCGGCTGCATGAGCGGCGTTACCGCCGTGTTGTTTGGTTTTGGCGGCGGCTTCGTGGTGGTGCCATTGCTCTACCGCATGCTCATGGCCAGGCACGGTGTCGGCGACCCCATCGGCCAAGCGGCGATGCACATTGCCGTTGCCACCTCGACCTGCGTGATGATCGTCAATGCCCTGATCGCCACCGGAAAACACCACCGCGCCGGTCATCTCATTCGCCATTACCTGTGGCCGTTGGGCGGCTTCATTGGTGTGGGAGCGGCACTTGGCGCCATGGCCGCGATGCAGGCCAGTGGCCAACTCATTCGTTTGGCCTTTATCGCCTACCTGGGGCTGACCATTCTGGATTGCCTGTTCAGAGACGGCTTTCTCACACCTACCCAGCCGCGAAATCCACGGCGATTGAGTCGGTCAGAACAGTCTGGCGGCGGTGTGGGAATCGGCCTCATTGCCACCTTTCTCGGCGTGGGCGGCAGCGTCATGACCGTGCCGTTATTGCGTCGATGCGGACTGAGCATGTCCCAGGCGACATCCATGGCTAATCCGCTGAGCTTGCCCGTGGCGCTGGCGGGGACCCTGACCTACATGGCCATGGCCGGCTTCAGCGCGTTTGATCTGGGGCCGTGGTTTGTCGGATACGTGGATCTGCTGGCGTTTGCGGTGTTGACGGTTGGATCGGTGGTGGGGATTCGCCTGGCCACGCCCTGGATCGGGCGCATACCGGACTGGATTCACGCGCGGGTGTACGTCGGGTTACTGGTGCTGGTGATGATCGTCATGCTTTTCCCTGCTTTGGCGAGTTGAAGCCGCGCACAATACTTGGGCATCTCAGGGAGTTGTTTCTGATATCCACGTTCCGGGACTCGATTCCGCAACCTGACCTCGCCATAATCCGCCCCGAAATTTACCAGCGCCGTTCTCAAAATACGGCGCTACCACCGACTCATTCAAGGATCGATCCATGCTCAAAGGACTGTTGCGCCTGGCACCTCACGCCGCAGTGCTGTTCACACTGGCTTCCACTGCCCATGCCGAAGATAGCCGGCAGGTATTCACTGGCACCCTAGGCAAAATGCCGATCGTGGTGGAGCTCAACACCACACAGCAGGACGAAGTGACGGGTCGCTATTTCTATGAGAAGTACCACCGAGACTTGGCGCTCAGCGGCTCGCTGCAAGACAACAAGCTGACCCTCGTTGAGGGCGACAACCGCTTCGACGACGCTAAGCCGTTGCCAACCTTGAAGTTGGAACAGACCGCCAACGGCTGGCAGGGCGAGTGGCAAAGTCCGCAGGGCAAGATGCTGTTAGTAAAACTCTCGCAGGCCAAATTACCGGCAGCGACGTCGAGTGCGTTGCCCTTCATCGCCGGGCTGCCGAAGACCAATCCATACGAATATTTGCGCCTTCAGGGACTTAAGCTCAAACCCGCGAAAACACAAAACTTCATGGGCTATGAGCTGCAATGGTGGACGGAGCCTGAGTCGAAGCTCTCTATGTTCAGCGTGGAGTCCGGCTATGCAAAAGAGGATCAGCAGCGGATCAATGAACACCTGCTCGGACGGCTATGGAGTGAAGTGATCAGCTATCACAGCTGTCTGTTGTATGGCGGGGAATTTGCCGAATTCGAACAAAGAGCTACCGCCTCGTTTATCTCGTCCGACGTGGTTAGCCTGGACATTTTCACCGCTTACAGTTGTGGCGGTGCCCACCCGGACTTTGGGAGCTCTCCGATCAACCTCGACGTACACACGGGTGAGCTTTTGAAACTCAAAGACGTGCTGTGGGTTGGTGAGCCCAATAGCGCGGCAAGTGAATACGATCAGCAAAAAGTCATGGTGCCGTGGCTGATCAAACAATTCACTGCGCTCTACCCAGATGAAATGAAGAAGCCCGCCGAAGATGACGGCGACTGCGATTACACCGATGAAAGCATCTGGGGTTATTCGAACTGGCGCTTCACACCGAAAGGTATTTACCTCGGACCTTATTTCGCCCGCTACCAGCGCAGCTGCGATGGTCCCGAATGGCCGGTGCTGCCGTACTCGCTGGTCAATCAACACCCTGGTGCAGTCAAACTGCGACTGCCCCAAGGCTAGCCGTCACGCCAGCCCCGACGCCTCCCGCACAATAAAGTGATCCAGATTCTCAATGTTGGCACTGAACACCCCGAACGTCTGCTCGGGGTTTTTCTTGCTTGGCACCTGCTTCAGCTCGGGCGTCACGCCATAAAAGAAGCAATACAACTCGCGCCCGCTCTCGATGGCGTGCTTGATCTCCTCCAGGAACGCCTTGCGCTTGCGGTAGGTGTCGATCAGCTTCTTGCTCAGGTAAACATTGACCGAGTAAGGCTTCTTCTCGAACCAGACCTTCTTCTCGAAATCGATGCGGAAACTCTGGGTGTAGTCCTTGATTTGCTTGATCTTGCCCCAGTAAATCAGCCCCTTGTTGTCCTGCAGGTACTCGATCTTCTTGAAAAACGCGGCGTACGTTGCCGTGTGCTCGCCGATCTTCAACGGCATGCGCTTGAGCAGGTCCTTGTCGTCGAAGTTCGACACGAAACACTCCACCGGGTGGGCGAAGACGCTGGTCTTGTCCGGCGTCGAATCGTGGCTCGGCGGTTCGACACTATTGGCGGTCGAAGGCGTTGCGGGCTCATGCCCTTTACTGTCGGGCGCCACCGCCGCGTTGGATGGCTGGCGCACATACGCACGCCGAGTCAGTAACAATTCCGACGGGAAATGCTCCTCGCGACCGTCATCCGTTTCCGCCCCATCCGCCTCCACACCCGATGCCGGCGTCTTCAGGCTGACATAAGGACAACCCTCGACATGCCGCGTACTCGGCAAGTTCTTGAAGTGCGGCGTACGCACGTAATTCACATTCTTGGCATTGAACGTCCCCAACTCGTTCGCCACATCGAACGCCAAACGACAGGCATCGTTGGGGCACTGGAAGTGTTCCTTGGCGGAATCGAAGGCCATGGTCTCGTCGAAATTCAGATCGCGCACGTCATAGATCGACAGCTTGGCGTCGAGGCTGAGGCAGTAGGCGAGGTCGAATTTCATGGGCGGGCTCGGGTCCGTGAGGGGAAGGGTATTAATAGCGGGCGGCGGGGTGGGTTGCACTTACTGTTTTCAACACATTACTAAGCAACGGCAACCATAAGTTCTGTGAGCGTGCCTCCTCGCGATTCGCGAAATCAACACACCAACCCAGTCAGGCACCAAACCCCATCGCCACAGGTTTCGATTACTCGGGAATTAACCGTGGAACCTTCTTATAAAGCGAAGCCGTGAACTGTTCGCTGTCGCTCGAATGATGACAGCGACGATGACAGTTCGGGCACAACGCAACGGCGTTGGTGACTTGATCCGAGCCTTTGTCGGCAAGCGGTTTAACGTGGTGAACTTCCAGATAAGGCAAGCCAAGCTTCTGAAACGGAGCGGGTTCGCCACAGCCATCGCAATGACCTTCGGCTTCGTTGCGCACCCACGCCCTGACCTCCGGATCACGCACATAGACCGTGCCAGAGCTTGTTGCTCGCTTCGGTTTCTTAATGCCTTTTGGCGGTTCCTTATTCTGTTTTTTCTGAAGCAACGCAGCGCGACGTTCTAGCGTTTCTTCATCCGCAGTCGGAGCAGTGGGATCGTCAGGTTGAACGCCTCGCTCAGTGAGTGCTTCTCGAATTAATTGCTCAACGTTCGAACCGACGTTTTTGGCAGGCTTGTACCCCTTGATGAACTCCCGATCCATCTTCATCAGAACAGTAGAAATGTTCTGCATCCGGAATTCGACAGAGCCTTTAGTGCGGGTGGGTAAAGCCGTTTCGCGCAGAGCAAGATTCACTTCAGTCTTAACGAACTTCTGGCCGTTCAGCTCTAGGGCGAGCATTTTCAGATAGGCATCGACTGCAGCCTTAATCTCAGAAACGCTCCAGTCGCTGTCCTTTTTCTTTTCGCTCATAAGATCGCCGAGGGTTGAAAACCCTCGGACGATACTGAGTGGCCACTACGGCTGTCTACGAAAATTCCTACAGAAAATAGCGACGGATCTCTCGGTCATTCCTACAAACACGCCACCTAGCCCATCAAATGCTTCGACGACTGAAACACCTGGGCTACCTTCCGCCACCAAGGCTTAGCCATCGGTACGCGCCGCTGCGTTTGATCGTTTAACAGATACGGCATGTCCCGAAGTCGAATCCAACCTTCATTCTGCCAATGCAGCAGACTCAACGACATTTCCGGCCAATCCAATAAGCTCAACATCGGCCGATCCGAGTTTTCAGATTGCTCCGCATCGCGCAAGGCCGGCACCACCTGATGGGTTAACCACTCACGCAGCAAGCGATTTCCCGGAACGTAGTGATACACCAACAACGCATAGACACCGGACTCGCTGACTATCAGCTGTTTTTCTGGTTGCCGAAAATATTCAATCCACACAACGCGACGCTGGTCTTTGTCTAGTTTGCTGACCATACGATCACTCAGATGGACACCCATCAAGCGGCCGATATCGCGGGCGCTGAACCATGGCTGATTTTCAAGGAGGAGGGCGTGGAGGTGGAGGTTGTGGCGGGTGAAGATCGTCGGCCCATGAGGATCGCGCAAGATTGATCGGTGTGGAGTTTCTGTAGACATATCCCTTACCTCTACGTTGAAGTTGAAGAGGGCCAGAGCCCGACGTAGAGGATCTAAGAAATCCCAACGAGCCGTTCTCCTGCACATAGAGACGCGCATAAATAGCTGATATCAGCATGCGTTCTATGAGGAGGTTGGCTTCTACGTTGGGCGTTTCTTAGGCACCTGCGACAAAGATTAGAGACGCTTTGAACAGCAATCAATTCAGAATCCGCTGGAAGTCCTGTGAGAGGTTTAGCCGCTACTAAGAGTGTGAGTAGGAGTTTTCCTACTCCCAAAAAAAGCCCCGTTCTGATCGATGATCAGAACGGGGCTTTAATTTTCGATTTTCCGATTCACATCTTCAAATCACGGCGGCCTGAGGAATCAATCCCAGCTCAACGCCCCACCAGTCTGATACTCAATAACCCGCGTCTCAAAGAAGTTCTTCTCTTTCTTCAAGTCCATGATCTCGCTCATCCATGGGAATGGGTTAGTGGTGCCTGGGTACTCTTCTTTCAAACCGATTTGCGACAGGCGACGGTTGGCGATGAACTTGAGGTAGTCCTCCATCATGGCCGCGTTCATGCCCAGCACGCCGCGAGGCATGGTGTCGCGGGCGTATTCGATTTCCAGTTGAGTGCCTTGCAGGATCATCTGGGTTGCTTCTTCCTTCATTTCGGCATCCCACAGGTGTGGGTTTTCGATTTTGATCTGGTTGATCACGTCGATGCCGAAGTTCAGGTGCATGGATTCGTCGCGCAGGATGTATTGGAACTGCTCGGCGACGCCGGTCATTTTGTTGCGACGGCCCATGGACAGGATCTGGGTGAAGCCGCAGTAGAAGAAGATGCCTTCCAGAACGCAGTAGTAGGCGATCAGGTTGCGCAGCAGCTCTTTGTCGGTTTCGACGGTGCCGGTTTCGAACTTCGGATCGGAGATCGAACGGGTGTATTTCAGGCCCCAGGTGGCTTTTTTCGCGACCGATGGGATCTCGTGGTACATGTTGAAGATTTCGCCTTCATCCATGGCCAGCGATTCGATGCAGTACTGGTAGGCGTGGGTGTGGATCGCCTCTTCGAACGCCTGGCGCAGGATGTACTGGCGGCATTCCGGGTTGGTGATCAGGCGGTAGACGGCCAGGACCAGGTTGTTGGCGACCAGGGAGTCGGCGGTGGAGAAGAAGCCGAGGTTGCGCATTACGATGCGGCGCTCGTCGTCGGTCAGGCCTTCCGGGTTTTTCCAGAGGGCGATGTCGGCGGTCATGTTGACTTCTTGCGGCATCCAGTGGTTTGCGCAGCCGTCCAGGTACTTCTGCCAGGCCCAGTCGTACTTGAAGGGCACGAGTTGGTTGAGGTCGGCGCGGCAGTTGATCATGCGTTTTTCGTCAACGGCGACACGGGCGGAGGCGCCTTCGAGTTCGGCCAGACCTTCGGCGACGTCGAGTGCGTCCAGGGCAGCCTTGGCACGGGCGACGGCGGCGGAGTCAGTGGCGGTGACGGCACGGGCTTCCAGGGCGGCGGCACCGCCAGCGCTGTCGAGACGGTCCATATTGGCTTCGGTGGCGTGGCCAGCGTTGGCGCTCTTGACCGCTACTTCCGTGTCTTCTTTGTCGAATTCGTCCCAGCTCAGCATGACGTGTCGTCTCCTGCGTGAGGGCCAGATTGCCCGTGTGAAATTGATAGGTTGGTCTTTCACACGGCCGTACTGGCCGCGATGGATCTTAAGGAATCGTTTTTTGCAGCAGCTAAGGCAGGCAATAAAACAGAATTTGTACGGGGTTCCGAGAGCCACTGATGGGCGCAGAAAGCATCGAACGCTTCTGCGGGGCTTCAGACTGGCTTTTCATCCCTGTAAGGGAATATTGCAGGCCCGTTTAAGGCCGCATTATAGGGAAGTTTTCGGTGACGTGGTGCGGCGAAATGGCTCACGGATCGGTCGACAGGGACCGTTTTTCGGTCGGAGCGAGGGTTTACAGGGCTTTGGCCGGTGCAGATTTTTTTTCGTAAATGTTTGCCCTGGTTTATTTTTGCTCAAGAAATAACCAGAAAAGGCTTTTTTCACTACATCTTGTGTTTCGAAGGGGGTTTCTCAGGCTCCAGACACAACTAAGCCCGACCGAAGTCGGGCCGGGAGCGACCTTCAGTGATCAACTGAGATTGGCCGACTCGGTGCGCGCAAAACCCTCAGCCGTGACAGTGGCCGAGCCAGTATGGTCGTAGCCGTCGGCGGCCACTGCCGAACCCGTCATTGGGTAACCGTCAGCGACAAAGGTGGCCGAGCCGGTGTGGTCAAAGCCATCGGCGGCGAAGGTGTTGGCAGCCAGTACCGAGAGGGTCAGGGCGAGGATCAGTTTGCTTTTCATGGGAGTGACTCCAGGTTTGTTGGCGTTATGTGCCTTGGGTAGGGTTTTCATGCTATGCCTGACAAATCGATTAGAAATCGCACATAAATGCTTAAAGCAATCGTATTTGTAGATGTATAAGGTTCGGCGCTTCAGCGGCCTGATACTTCGGGCGGTTGGGTCGAACCTTGGGGAAATGAGGGGCGGGTGAATCAGCCGCTGGAGCAGCCGTTACCCATGACGCTGTAGCGCAGGATATGACGTTGGCCTTTGGAGTCGTCGTACTCCATTTTCATCGGGACAACTTCACAAACATTGGGGACTTCGCTTATGGATACAACTTTGGCGATATCCAAGTGCATTGAGTAAGTGTATTCCTCTACGGCGGGTTGCTGCTGCGCGACATCAGTCGAGACCTCATCTGCCATGGCGGTTGCGCACAGACTGCTGAGGGCCAGAACCAATAAAGCTTTCATTTAAGTTTTACCTTTCTAAGGTCGAGTGGGGTCACGCAACCTTTTTGGGGTTGCGTGTGGAGCCGAACTACTTTGATGTTGGGTTAACTGCCTTCGTGGGGGCTGTAACTTGTTTAACTCAGTTTGCCGGGTTGGCGAGGCAGATTTTAGGGGCGGGGGGCTTATTCATATAGCCATGCTTTTGATAAACACCTTTGACAGATTCCGTAACAATCCCGTGCAGGCGCGAACTTGCTCGTGATGAATCGTGGGGAGAGGCGGGGTGTCAGGTTTAGCGCGTTATCGTTCACGACCATCGCGAGCAAGCTCGCTCCTACTTCGTTTGGGGTAAGACGCGGCGGGCACTGTGTGGGAGGGTGGTGCTCTATTCAGGACATTTTGTATGGGCTTGTTACTACCATCGTCGAATGGTTCTATAGGGCCGGCCCGGGCTACAACGGGGTCATACAAAAACAACTATTCCACCGAGGTAAGAAAGATGAGTGCGGCTTCCCTGTATCCCGTTCGTCCCGAGGTTCTGGCCAACACGCTGACCGACGAGGCGACCTACAAGGCCATGTACCAGCAGTCGGTCGTCAACCCCGACGGCTTCTGGCGCGAGCAAGCCAAGCGCCTCGACTGGATCAAGCCGTTCACTACGGTGAAGCAGACGTCCTTCGACGATCACCATGTCGACATCAAATGGTTCGCCGACGGCACCCTCAACGTTTCCTACAACTGCCTCGACCGTCATCTGGCCGAGCGCGGTGATCAAGTCGCGATCATCTGGGAAGGCGATGACCCGGCGGAGAGCCGCCACATCACCTACCGCGAACTGCACGAACAAGTGTGCAAATTCGCCAACGCCCTGCGCGGCCAGGACGTGCACCGCGGCGACGTGGTGACGATCTACATGCCGATGATCCCCGAAGCCGTGGTCGCCATGCTGGCCTGCACCCGGATCGGCGCGATTCACTCGGTGGTGTTTGGCGGTTTCTCGCCCGAAGCCCTGGCCGGGCGCATCATCGACTGCAAGTCGAAAGTGGTGATCACCGCCGACGAAGGCATTCGTGCCGGCAAGAAGATCCCGCTCAAGGCCAACGTCGACGACGCGCTGACCAACCCGGAAACCAGCAGCATCCAGAAAGTCATCGTGTGCCAGCGCACCGGCGGCAACATCAAGTGGAACCAGCACCGCGACATCTGGTACGAAGACCTGATGAAAGTGGCGGGCACCGTCTGCGCGCCGAAGGAAATGGGCGCCGAAGAAGCGCTGTTCATCCTCTACACCTCCGGCTCCACCGGCAAGCCCAAGGGCGTGCAGCACACCACCGGCGGCTACCTGTTGTACGCGGCCATGACCCACGAGCGCGTGTTCGACTACCGCCCGGGCGAGGTCTACTGGTGCACCGCCGACGTCGGCTGGGTCACCGGGCACTCCTATATTGTCTACGGCCCGCTGGCCAACGGCGCGACCACGCTGCTGTTCGAAGGCGTGCCGAACTACCCGGACATCACCCGGGTGGCGAAGATCGTCGACAAGCACAAGGTCAACATCCTCTACACCGCCCCGACCGCCATTCGCGCCATGATGGCCTCGGGCACCGCCGCCGTGGAAGGCGCCGACGGCAGCAGCCTGCGACTGCTCGGTTCGGTCGGCGAGCCGATCAACCCGGAAGCCTGGGACTGGTACTACAAGAACGTCGGCAAGTCGCGCTGCCCGATCGTCGACACCTGGTGGCAGACCGAAACCGGCGGCAACATGATGAGCCCGCTGCCGGGCGCCCACGCCCTCAAGCCGGGTTCGGCGGCCCGTCCGTTTTTCGGCGTGGTGCCGGCGCTGGTGGACAACCTGGGCAACATCATCGAAGGCGAGGCCGAGGGCAACCTGGTGATCCTCGATTCGTGGCCAGGCCAGGCACGTACGCTGTACGGCGATCACGACCGCTTCGTCGACACCTACTTCAAGACCTTCCGTGGCATGTACTTCACCGGTGACGGCGCCCGTCGCGATGCCGACGGCTACTACTGGATCACCGGTCGCGTGGACGACGTGCTCAACGTCTCCGGCCACCGCATGGGCACCGCCGAGATCGAAAGCGCCATGGTCGCCCACCCGAAAGTCGCCGAGGCGGCGGTGGTTGGTGTGCCGCACGACATCAAGGGGCAGGGGATTTATGTCTACGTCACCCTGAAAAACGGCGAGGAGCCGAGTGAGCAGTTGCGTCTGGAGCTGAAGAACTGGGTGCGTAAAGAGATCGGTCCGATTGCCTCGCCGGATGTGATTCAGTGGGCGCCGGGCTTGCCGAAAACCCGTTCGGGCAAGATCATGCGCCGCATCCTGCGCAAGATTGCGACCGGCGAATACGAGGGCTTGGGGGACATCTCCACCCTGGCCGATCCGAGTGTGGTGCAGCATTTGATTGATACGCACAGGACCATGAATGTTGCGTAAGTAGCGTTCGGCGTCATCCAAAGCCCCGCCAGGTGTTGAGCCTGGTGGGGTTTTTTAATGTCTGGATTTTTGTGTTGGCAGTTCCGGCCTCTTCGCGAGCAGGCTCGCTCCCACAAGGAATCTGAGGGAATGCAATCATTGCGTTCGACACAAACCCATGTGGGAGCGAGCCTGCTCGCGAAGGCGGCCTGTCGGTCGCCCCTGATGCAACAGCCAATAATTATCGGTTTCCTCTGTAGGCTGTTTCCCGCTGTTACCCCTGACCCTTCAAGTTACCAAATGTGTAACCGCCTGCGCCGATACGGGGCATAGGGAAACGCCTGACCCCGTATCAGGGCGTTCAAAACGTCACTGAAAAATAAGAATCAACGCTGCGCTTGCCGGATTAGAAGGGTTTGCCAATAATAGGCCCGCAATTTGCAACGTAGATCGGTTCACTGTCTTTTTCTCTTGCATGATTTTGCAGGGCTGTCAACGTGCTCAACCGGCTTTCTCAGTGCTTCTGTAACTAGTTGTCGCATTGAAGAAATATCGGCTTCGGGCCTGTCGTTAGAATGCCGATCACTCGCTCGTCGTTGCCCGTGTTGAAATTTCGCACCTGCAATGTAGGACGCAGCAAAACTTTCCGGTTCCACTCATTCGCATATTGGGCTGTCGCTCACTCTGCCGTTTTAGCCCTTTACCGATGGAGTCCCAAGATGAAGAAACTCGTGCTGCTTGGCGCCCTGGCACTGTCCGTGCTGTCCCTGCCAACCTTCGCCGATGAAAAGCCTCTGAAAATTGGTATCGAAGCGGCTTACCCTCCGTTCGCTTCCAAGGCTCCGGACGGCAGCATCGTTGGTTTCGACTACGACATCGGCAACGCTTTGTGCGAAGAGATGAAGGTCAAGTGCGTATGGGTCGAGCAAGAGTTCGACGGTCTGATCCCGGCGCTCAAAGTGCGCAAGATCGACGCGATCCTGTCGTCCATGTCGATCACTGAAGATCGCAAGAAGTCCGTGGACTTCACCAACAAGTACTACAACACCCCGGCCCGCCTGGTCATGAAGGAAGGCACTCAGGTCAGCGAAGGCCTGACCGAGCTCAAGGGCAAGAACATCGGCGTGCAACGTGGTTCGATCCACGAGCGTTTCGCCCGCGAAGTCCTGGCCCCGCTGGGTGCCGAGATCAAGCCTTACGGTTCGCAGAACGAAATTTACCTCGACGTGGCCGCCGGCCGCCTCGACGGCACCGTGGCAGACGCTACCCTGTTGAATGACGGTTTCCTGAAGACCGACGCCGGTAAAGGCTTCGCGTTCGTGGGCCCGGCTTTCACCGACGTCAAATACTTCGGCGACGGCGTAGGTATCGCGGTTCGCAAGGGTGACAAGGCTGAGCTGGACAAGCTCAACGCCGCCATCGCCGCCATTCGTGAGAACGGCAAGTACAAGCAAATCCAGGACAAGTACTTCGATTTCGACATTTACGGCAAGTAAGTACGTCGCAACGAAAAGTCCGAAATGGCGCAAGCAACAGGATCTCTGAGGTTTGCGCCATTTTTTCATCCCAACTTTCGAGGACCTGAATCATGTTGAAAGGCTACGGGGCTGTCATCCTCGATGGCGCTTGGCTGACGCTTCAGCTCGCCTTGTCGTCCATGGCCCTGGCCATTGTCCTTGGCCTGATCGGTGTGGCACTGCGCCTTTCGCCGGTGCGCTGGCTGGCCTGGCTGGGCGATCTGTATTCCACCGTGATCCGCGGTATTCCCGATCTGGTGCTGATCCTGCTGATTTTCTACGGTGGTCAGGACCTGCTGAACCGCGTCGCACCGCTGCTCGGCTTTGACGAGTACATTGACCTGAACCCGCTGGCCGCCGGTATCGGCACCCTGGGCTTCATCTTCGGTGCGTACTTGTCGGAGACCTTCCGTGGCGCGTTCATGGCGATTCCCAAAGGTCAGGCCGAAGCCGGCATGGCGTATGGCATGAGCAGTTTCCAGGTGTTCTTCCGCGTGTTGGTGCCGCAGATGATTCGTCTGGCGATTCCAGGCTTCACCAACAACTGGCTGGTACTGACCAAGGCAACCGCGCTGATTTCGGTGGTGGGCCTGCAAGACATGATGTTCAAGGCCAAGCAGGCGGCAGACGCCACCCGTGAGCCTTTCACCTTCTTCCTCGCAGTGGCGGCGATGTATCTGGTGATCACCAGTGTCTCGTTGCTGGCATTGCGTCACCTTGAGAAGCGCTACTCGGTAGGCGTAAGGGCGGCTGATCTATGATCTTCGACTACAACGTCATTTGGGAGGCCTTGCCGCTGTACTTCGGCGGCCTGGTGACCACCCTCAAACTGCTCGCACTGTCACTGTTCTTCGGCTTGCTGTGTGCATTGCCGCTGGGCCTGATGCGCGTTTCGAAAAATGCTGCCGTCAATATGACGGCCTGGCTCTACACCTACGTGATCCGCGGCACGCCGATGCTGGTGCAGCTGTTCCTGATCTACTACGGTCTGGCGCAGTTTGAAGTCGTACGGGAAAGCTTCCTCTGGCCGTGGCTGTCGAGCGCGACCTTCTGTGCGTGCCTGGCGTTCGCCATCAACACCAGTGCGTACACCGCCGAAATCATTGCCGGCAGCCTGCGCGCCACGCCGAACGGTGAGATCGAAGCCGCCAAGGCCATGGGCATGTCGCGCTTCAAGATGTACAAGCGCATCCTGCTGCCATCGGCCCTGCGCCGGGCGCTGCCGCAGTACAGCAACGAAGTGATCATGATGCTGCAGACCACCAGTCTGGCGTCCATCGTGACCCTGATTGACATCACCGGTGCCGCGCGCACGGTCAATGCCCAGTTCTACTTGCCGTTCGAGGCGTACATCACCGCTGGCGTGTTCTACCTGTGCCTGACCTTCATTCTGGTGAAGGTGTTCAAACTGGCCGAGCGCCGCTGGCTGGGCTACCTGGCCCCGCGGAAGCACTGATATGGAACGCATTGATCATTCTTTGCCGTGGAGCCACCTGGGCAGCGAACGCCAGATTTCGGTGTTCCGCTTCGGCTCCGGTGAGCGCAAGGCCTACATCCAGGCCAGCCTGCACGCCGACGAACTGCCGGGTATGCGCACGGCCTGGGCACTGAAAAAGCGCCTGGCCGAACTGGAAGCCCAAGGCTTGTTGAACGGCGTGATCGAACTGGTGCCGGTGGCCAATCCACTGGGCCTCGGTCAACTGCTGCAAGGCAATCACCAAGGGCGTTTCGAGGCGGGCAGCGGCAAGAACTTCAACCGCGATTTCGTCGAGCTCAGCGCGCCGGTGGCTGCTGAAGTCGCCGGGCACCTGGGTGATGACCCGCACGCCAACATCCGTTTGATTCGCCAGGCCATGAGCGATGCGCTCGCCGCATTGCCACCGGCCAGCAGCCAGTTGCAGGGCATGCAGCGCATTTTGCTCAGCCATGCCTGCACCGCCGATGTGGTGCTGGACCTGCATTGCGACGCTGAAGCGGCGCTGCACATGTATGCCTTGCCGCAGCATTGGCCGCATTGGCGTTCGTTGGCCGCGCACCTGAATGTGCGGGTTGGTCTGCTGGCGGAGGATTCCGGCGGCAGCTCCTTCGACGAAGCCTGTTCGCTGCCGTGGTTGCGTTTGTCGCGCCTGTTCCCGGATGCGCAGATTCCGCTGGCGTGCCTGGCGACCACTCTGGAGCTGGGTGGTCAGGCCGACACCGGTCGTGCCGAGTCCGAGGCTCACGCCGAAGGCATTCTGGCATTCCTCGCCGAGCAGGGATTGATCAGCGGTGAATGGCCTGCACCTGCGCAGGACGCATGCGAAGGCATGCCCTTCGAAGGCACTGAATTGTTGTTTGCGCCGCACCCAGGTGTGGTGAGTTTCCTGCGCAAGCCCGGTGAATGGGTGGAAGCCGGAGACGAGATTTTTGAAGTGATCGATCCGCTGGCGGATCGGGTCAGCACGGTGTGTGCTGGTACGTCCGGGGTGCTGTTTGCCATTGAACGGCTGCGTTACGCCCAACCCGGTTTCTGGCTGGCCAAGGTGGCGGGGCGCGAAGCGCTGCGTCACGGGCGCTTGCTCAACGACTGACTGACTGCTTTTGTGAGAACCGACCGCATGTACAAACTTGAAGTCCAAGACCTGCATAAACGCTATGGCAGTCACGAAGTGCTCAAGGGCGTGTCCCTGAAAGCGGCAGCGGGTGATGTGATCAGCATCATCGGCTCCAGTGGCTCCGGCAAAAGTACCTTCCTGCGTTGCATCAACCTGCTGGAGCAGCCGCACGCGGGCAAGATCTTGCTCAACAACGAAGAACTGAAACTGGTGGCGAACAAGGACGGCGCACTCAAGGCTGCCGATCCGAAACAGCTGCAACGCATGCGTTCGCGCCTGTCGATGGTGTTCCAGCATTTCAACCTGTGGTCGCACATGACCGCGCTGGAAAACATCATGGAAGCGCCGGTGCATGTGCTGGGCGTGTCCAAGGCCGAAGCGCGTGAAAAGGCCGAGCACTACCTGAACAAGGTGGGTGTGGGTCATCGTAAGGATGCTTACCCGGGTCATATGTCCGGCGGTGAACAGCAGCGTGTGGCGATTGCCCGTGCGTTGGCGATGGAACCGGAAGTGATGCTGTTCGACGAACCGACCTCGGCCCTCGACCCGGAGCTGGTCGGCGACGTGCTGAAAGTGATGCAGGCCCTGGCTCAGGAAGGCCGGACCATGGTGGTGGTGACCCACGAAATGGGCTTTGCCCGTGAAGTGTCGAATCAGTTGGTGTTCCTGCATAAAGGTGTCGTCGAAGAAAGCGGCAACCCGCGCGAAGTGCTGGTGAATCCGCAATCCGAACGTCTGCAGCAATTCTTGTCGGGCAGCCTGAAGTAATCAGGGCTGACGTTGTGCACAGGGATAGTGCATGCTTCGCAGCCTAGAGATCGATCCCCGGTCCCTGTGGGAGCTGGCAAGCCAGCTCCCACAGGGGACGATGCTGGTTTCGAGATTTGCGTTCATTTACGGGCTAGCATTGGCCCATGCCTTCATCATTGTTTTTCGCTTCGGATTGCCCGCCATGACTGCCCATCGAATTGGTTTCCTTGTTTGGCCCAGCACTAAAGCACTGACGCTTGCGCTGGCTGAGGAGGCCTTGCGTGTTGCTCAGCGTGTGCATCCGGAGGTGGTTTACGAACTGTCGTTCCTGCAGGCCGAACCGCCTGCCGAAGGTGCCTGGCAATTGCCTGGTGAGGCGTGGACCGGCAAGCTCGAAAACTTTCAGAAACTGTTCCTGCTGGCAGATGAACCACCGACCAGCCTTGCTCCGGCGCTCAGCAGTGCGCTGAAGCAATTGGTGCGTGCCGGCTGTGTGATCGGCGGTCTGTCGGCGGGTGTCTATCCGTTGGCGCAACTTGGTTTGCTCGATGGCTATCGCGCGGCCGTGCATTGGCGCTGGCAGGACGATTTCGCTGAACGCTTCCCGAAAGTCATCGCTACCAGCCATCTGTTCGACTGGGATCGTGATCGTTTGACCGCGTGCGGTGGCCTGTCGGTACTCGATTTGCTGCTGGCGGTGCTGGCTCGCGATCACGGCGCCGAGCTGGCCGGTGCGGTCTCCGAAGAGTTGGTGGTCGAACGTATCCGTGAGGGGGGCGAACGCCAACGCATTCCGTTGCAGAATCGTCTGGGCTCCAGTCATCCAAAGCTCACCCAGGCGGTGTTGCTGATGGAAGCCAACATCGAAGAGCCACTGACCACCGACGAAATCGCCCAGCACGTGTGCGTGTCCCGTCGGCAGTTGGAGCGGATTTTCAAGCAATACCTCAACCGTGTACCGAGCCAGTATTACCTGGAACTGCGCTTGAACAAGGCCCGGCAGATGCTGATGCAAACCAGCAAGTCGATCATCCAGATCGGCCTGTCCTGCGGCTTTTCCTCGGGGCCGCATTTCTCCAGCGCCTACCGCAACTTCTTCGGCGCCACGCCGCGGGAAGATCGCAACCAGCGGCGCAGCAGCAGCCCGTTCGAGTTGTCCTCGGTGCCGTCGGAGCGCGGTTGATCCGCGCCTGACAGGGTTACTCGTCCGGGTCTGATTCTCCGGAAGATGACGCCTCCAGCTCGGCCCGCTCGATCACTTCCTCGACCCCGAAGTCGACGTTGGTCAACCTGAAATATTCAATCAGGATTTTCAAGCTGGCTTCGTTGAACGGATTGTTGCGCAGGTTGATGGTTTCGGCTGCCTCCATCGGCAACTCGAGGATATCGGTGGGGATCCGGGTGATCTGGTTACCGCTCAGATCAGCTGTGTCCAGGCTCTTGAGTTGCAGCAGGCCGGCAGGTAGTTCGGTGAGCCCGCAATTGTCCAGTTGCAGGCTGGCCAGCTCGGTCATCTGAGTGACATCCGGTGCGAGTCCCAATGGATTGTTACTCAAGTCCAGAAAGTCCAGTTGAGTCATCTCGGACAGGTTCAGGACGCTCTGCGCCGTCAGGGTGATGTTGCAATCGGGAAGGTTCAGCGAGGTCAGTTCGCCCATGCGGAAAATCGCGTCCGGGATATTGCCCAGATGAAAGTCGCGGATGCTGAGGGTCTTGAGTTTCGGGAAGCTTTCCAGGAACGGGCTGACGCCCATGGTCATGCCGCTTTCGCTATTGAGATAAACCATCGTGACATGGCTGAAGTCTGCACTCAGTGCCGGCAAATCAGCGTTAATGTGGGTGTCCAGGCTCAAGTCGTAGCTGGGCTGCAGCAAGTCGCTCATGTCATCGGCCCCGATCTCCCGACGCCAGCATCGCAGCACGAGCTGTTTGAATTCATCACGGGCCCAATGCTCGTTCAGCAGTTGCTGCGCGTTGAAAGGTTGTTGGGTGACGGGGTGGAGAGCGGGAATGTCGGCGGTCCAGGCAGCCAGTTCAGTTTCCAGAGTGGCAAGTTCGGCTTCCAGGCGACTCAGTTCGGCCCGCCCCTCGTCCAGTGTTCCAGGCAGCGAATACACGAATTTGCTCGCTTCTTCCTGGTCCATCATCGGATAAAGCGCTTGCGCACGTCGCAGGTCCGCCGCCTCGGCAAAGATGCCAAAGTCCTGGCCTGTCGCCAGGTAGTGTTGCTTGAGGCGTTCGCGGGATGCGGACGACAGTGTGTTATTGCCCAGGTCGAATCCTTCCTGACTGTCGGGTGGAAGTGAGAAAAGAGCTGTGGGCAATTCTTCGATCCGGTTGTCATTTAGCAGTGCAGTACGCAGACGCGGGCGAGTCAGCAAGTCCCTGGGCAGCTCGGGGAGGCCGGTGTGTGAGAGGTCTATGTAGTTCAGGTTGGGCATGCTGCCGACGTCCGCCACCAGGCCCAGCGGATTGTTATACATATCCAGTGTGGTCATTTGATTCTGTGCGGCGAGCGTGGCGTGGGCTTCGGGGCTGAGGCTGATCGCGCAATCGCTGAGAATCAGTTCTTCCAGTTGTAGCTGCGCGAGCACATCGGGAAGTCGACCCAGGTTGAAATAACGCAATTTCAGGGCTCGCAACCCGCTAAAACTGCGCAGAAACGCCTGCGTACCCCGCGTGGCGCCACAGCCATCCATGGTCAGCGTCTGAACACGACTGAAGTCGGCGGTCAGCGCTGGCAGCTCGCCAATAATCGGTTGATAGAAATTGAAGTCGGTCGTTGCGAATCCGTTCTGCGTGGGTGTCCATTGACGTCGCCAGCACTCCATCAGGTCGATCATGAAATGCCTTCGAGCTTGCATCTGGGTGGTGAGCTGTTCAGGCGTAAGCCTGGTTTGGGTTTCAGGCAGGAACGGCGGAACATCGTTGCACCAGGGAGACAGGGTGTCGTAGAGCCGCGAATATTCAACCATGAGTCGATTCAGTTCTGCCCGTGGCCCTGTCGGGTGTTGTTGCAGGCGCTCGACAAAGGCATCGAGTTCCTCGGCCGACAATTGCGGAAACAGGGACTGGACGCGGGCCTGCAGGGTGGGGGTATGGGTGGGAAGGTGCCGATAACCATCGCCGCCGCCCAACAGCCGCATGACCTTCGGATCATAGGCAGGTTTGAAATTGGACTGTTGAGCCAGTCGTGTGCGCAGCGCCTCGCGGCTCAGGGTGTGTTGGCGAATCAACTGTTTGAGCCGTGCCTCGTCGCCAATCTGGACGTTCAGCGCCATGCGCTCGCTGTCGGGCAACGCCTGTAGCAGGCTGTTAAAGAATGTGGTCGAACCGCTGAGTTCTTCTCCGTCCTGATCGAATGGCTGATAGGCGCCGTCTTCGCCGAGCACCAGTATTTTGCGCACGCTGGCGTCGGCGCTGCCAAGGCTGTCAATCAGGCGCCCGTCAGGGCTGTAGTGGCGAATTTCCAGACGCAAATGGCCGGTCCAGCCTGGCAGGTTTTCCAGAGAGTGCAGGGCCAGGCAATCGGTGTCGATGTTGTCCTCGGTCGACGGCAACTCAAGCCCTTCGTAGGCGCGTGTCACGCGCACTTGCAACCTGGCCTCCTGGCTCAGCTCCGCCAGTCTGGGGGAAACCTTTCCGCCCTTGAGTTGTTGCAGCTCCAGGTCGTTGGCCGTTGCGGCAATGGCTTCTGCGATGGTGGTCGGTAATCCGGGTTCGGCATCAATGAGCATTTGTGCCATGGAGTGAGCGCCACGCTCGAGTGTGCGGTAGCGCTGTTCGAACAGGCTCTGTCGCTTGCGTTGGGCGAGTTGGGCCAGTTTCTGGCGCAGGCTGTGCGTACGACTTTCGAGGCGGGGGGAGGGCAGGCCGAATTCTTCGCCCATCAAGGTTCTTGCTTCTTCGTCCGACAGGGCAAGCAGGAAGGTTTTTAGCAGATCGCCGTCCTTGAGGTTCGCGATATCGATTGGCACCCTCGGCACATTCGGTGCTGGACTTTGCCAAAGTATGTGCGCCTCGCCATCCGTCAGTTGCAGCCCTTTGGTTTTCGGCCAGTAGCCGTTGGCGTTGAGTAATTCGAGCTGGGTGACGGGGTTGGCCTTCAGATACACCTCAGGCCGGTCACTGCCGATTTGCTCGATAAAGGTTTGAATATCCTGATCGATCTTGAAGCGTTTGAGGGTGTCGGCCAGGAGTGGCGGTACCTGTGCGGCATTCATGTGCATCTGGCGCAGGACATTTTCGTGAGTGCCGCTGATGGAAAGCATGCCTTCGCATTCGCGCTCGGAAAAGCGTTGCATGTCCGGCCCGATACGGCGAAGCAAGGTGGCCTTGTCCCAGCTCAGGGGCTGGTCGACCTCGGTTTGCCAGGCGCCGGCCCTGTTGTGTTTGAGCGCGGGTTTGTAGGCTTCGGGGCGGGTCGGATGGTCGATACGATGCTCGCCCGTCAGTGGATTCTCGCTGACGGCGTAGCGTTTGTTCTCCAGGGATAGCAGGGTTTTGTCCTGATGACGGTGCAGCCCGAGCGCGTCCGGTTTTGATTCGTCGGGCAGCACGACGGGATGCTCGTAGGCGGTGAGGTCGGGTTGCCAGTAGCGGGGTTCGCCGTTCGGTCGTTTCACCGAGTTGAAGCGGTCGAAGAACTGCACGGTTTTCCCGGGCAGCGCCGCGCGCAGTTCTCCTGCGGCAATCATCCCGCCCACCGCAAACGTGCCCATCTGTACGGCGGATTCAACGACGCCCATCAAATGCCCGAATGCTTCGCGACCCTGACCCTCGGCCCAGTCGACGACGCATTCGAAGGTTTCGTCGAGCAACTGGTACGCCATGTAACCGAGCATCAACTCGCCAAGCAAAGGCACAAACGGCAGGGCAATGAAGGCAGCGATGTTCAACAGTGTTGAAGCGATTTCGGTGAAGGAATCCCAAAGTGCCCAACGGGCTCTCTGGTCGACCGTTGCCGTGGAGACCGCGATGACCCGCGCGTCGTTGAGAATCTTGTTGAGCTTCGACTGATACTGGTGAGTCCACAGGTCGCCCTTGATCGGCATTGAGGCGATACGCAGGTTGGCTCGTTGGTCGGGTTGCTCGCGCCAGGTCGGGCGCGGATCACCCGGCTCAACGGGTTGCCAGGTGATGGGCGCCAGTTGACTGTTCAATTGGACGAAGAAGTGGCCGCGATCCTCATGGTCGATGAAGCGGCTGAAGAACTGTTGATAGGTGGGCGCGCGCAGGCGCGTGCTCAGTTCCTCGGCAAAAGCGGCGGATGAGGGGTATTCCTTGACGGGATGTTCGGGGTCATCAGGGATGTAGGCCACGACCCTGGCCACTTCGCGTGCGCTCTCAAGGTCCGGGGCAAATAACAGAACGCCGGTCAGACGCGCGTTCATGATGGTCAGCTCGTGGCAGCCCCATGGCTGGCCGCGCAAGCGCAAATAAGGCAGATCGTCCAGCAGGCCAAGAATCAGCCGATGGGCATCACTGCCCAGCAGTTTTTGCATCTGCGCCATATGCAGGGCGGCGATCAGAGCGGTTTTCTGGCTGTCCTGGATTTTCGGTTGCAGCAGTGCCGCCGCCACTGGGTTGCTGATGCCCAGGTTGTCCTCCAGATACTCTTTATAACGCTGGCCAATATCCAGCTCCCGGCACAGGCGGGTGAAAGCCGTGATGGGCATTTGTTCCGTCATCTGCGGCAAGGTATCGAATCGCTCGTCGGCGGAGGGGGGCGTGATGTAAGTCGAGGCGGGCTCGAAGGCGTCCGTTTCGGTTTCGGCGCTTTCGAAGTTGTGCAGTGCAGCATCGAGCAGCGATACCGTCCAGACGCGCGCGGCCCCTGACTTCAATCGCAGCCAGGGAAGGTGGGTGGGGATATAAAGACGCAGGCAGGTATGGCGAACGTCCAGCTCCAGACCGAAATCGCGCTTGAGCGCGGCTTGCAGCAGCGGCTCGGCGAAGTCGGCGGGGCTTTGCAGATTCGCCATCATCCGATCGACCCGATTCTGGCTGGTCGCATGCAGGGCGATGAGTTTGCGCGGTTCCGCCTGCTGATGGGGTGGGGCGTCCTTGAGGTTGGCCGGCATGCCCGGGCTTATATGACTCAGTGCCTCACGCCGCTGGGGCGTTGCCTGGCGCAGCCAGGACGGGATGACGTTGATCAGATGCTGATAGTGGGCGTCCGGCCGGAGAGCATCGGTCGCCAGGGAGGTAGGTTGGATCGTCATGGGGGCGGTGGGCCGTCGAAGTTTGATAAGGCCCTTAGGAAACCGCGCGAGGGCGGATGACGTGCGGTACATATTTACCTCACTCGACCAATCGGCATCGGTTACAGCGGAGCAAGCCTGCCGCAAACGCTCGCCGCCAGTTAAACTGCGCCTTTGCGACCCTATATGTCGCATTGCCGTAAACCCGGGAAAATCCGGGGTTTGCGCTATAAGAAGTTGTCGCTTGGCGGCAAGGCCGGGCTGAAAACTGTCCTTACAATCCCCCCATCGCTCGCCAGTTTCAGGCGAGTGTTCGTCTTCAGGAGACTCCGATGTCCGTTGAGCACGCTGCGGTACAACGCGCCGATTTCGACCAGGTAATGGTTCCCAACTACGCGCCTGCCGCTTTCATTCCAGTGCGTGGCGCCGGTTCCCGCGTATGGGACCAGTCCGGCCGCGAGTTGATCGACTTCGCCGGCGGGATTGCGGTAAACGTATTGGGCCATGCGCATCCGGCGCTGGTCGGTGCGTTGACCGAGCAAGCCAACAAGCTGTGGCATGTGTCCAACGTGTTCACCAATGAGCCGGCCTTGCGCCTGGCCCATAAGCTGATCGATGCCACTTTTGCCGAGCGCGTGTTCTTCTGCAACTCCGGTGCTGAAGCCAACGAGGCCGCTTTCAAGCTGGCCCGTCGCGTTGCGTTCGATCGCTTTGGCAGCGAAAAATACGAAATCATTGCCGCGCTGAACAGCTTCCACGGTCGGACCCTGTTCACCGTGAACGTGGGTGGCCAGTCGAAGTACTCCGACGGCTTCGGTCCTAAAATCACCGGCATTACTCACGTCCCTTACAACGATCTGGCTGCTTTGAAAGCCGCCGTTTCCGACAAGACCTGTGCCGTGGTGCTGGAGCCGATCCAGGGTGAGGGCGGCGTACTGCCGGCCGAACTGGCCTACCTGCAAGGCGCCCGCGAGCTGTGCACCGAGCACAATGCGCTGCTGGTGTTCGACGAAGTGCAAACCGGCATGGGCCGCAGCGGCAAGCTGTTCGCCTATCAACACTACGGCGTGACGCCGGACATCCTGACCAGCGCCAAGAGCCTGGGCGGCGGTTTCCCGATCGCGGCGATGTTGACCACCGAAGACCTGGCCAAACACCTGGTCGTCGGCACCCACGGCACCACTTACGGCGGCAACCCGCTGGCGTGCGCAGTCGCGGAAGCCGTGATCGACGTGATCAACACCCCTGAAGTGCTGAATGGCGTCAAGGCCAAGCACGACAAGTTCAAGGCCCGCCTGGAACAAATCGGCGAGAAGTACGGCCTGTTCACTCAGGTGCGTGGCCTGGGCCTGCTGATCGGTTGTGTCCTGAGCGATGCCTGGAAAGGCAAGGCCAAGGACATCTTCAACGCCGCTGAAAAAGAAGGCCTGATGATTCTGCAAGCCGGTCCGGACGTGATTCGTTTCGCCCCGAGCCTGGTGGTTGAAGACGCCGATATCGATGCCGGTCTGGACCGCTTCGAACGCGCCGCAGCTAAGCTGACACAAGCCTGATAGACCTTTCGACGCCTGACCATTCAGGCGTCGAACCCAATTCTGATGCCGGACCCGCTTTCCCGTCGGAGCGAGCCTGCTCACGATGGTGTGTCAGTCGACATCATTGTTGCTGATCCACCATCGTGAGCAGGCTCGCTCCTACAAGGGGCCGGCTTATTTTCCTCGAAGAGTTTTTTAAAAAAGGAGTGACACCATGCTGGTGATGCGCCCCGCGCAAATGGCTGATCTGGGCGAGGTACAGCGTCTGGCTGCGGACAGCCCGATTGGTGTCACTTCCCTGCCGGATGACGTTGAACGCTTGAGCGACAAGATCGCGGCAAGCGAAGCCTCATTCGCCGCCGAAGTCAGCTTCAACGGTGAAGAGAGCTATTTCTTCGTCCTCGAAGACACCGCGACCGGCAAACTGGTCGGTTGCTCGGCAATCGTCGCGTCGGCCGGCTATTCCGAGCCGTTCTACAGTTTCCGTAATGAAACCTTCGTGCACGCTTCCCGCGAGCTGAAGATTCATAACAAGATCCACGTGCTTTCGCAGTGCCACGACCTGACCGGCAACAGCTTGCTGACCAGTTTCTACGTACAGCGCGAGTTGGTGGGTTCGCCTTGGGCGGAACTCAACTCCCGTGGTCGCCTGTTGTTCGTGGCCAGCCATCCGGAGCGCTTTGCCGATTCCGTGGTGACCGAGATCGTCGGTTACAGCGATGAAAATGGCGATTCACCGTTCTGGGACGCCATTGGTCGCAACTTCTTCGACCTCAACTACGCCGAAGCCGAGCGTTTGTGCGGTCTGAAGAGCCGGACGTTCCTCGCCGAGCTGATGCCGCATTACCCGATTTACGTGCCGTTGCTGCCGGATTCCGCCCAGGAAGCGATGGGGCAGGTGCACCCCCGGGCGCAGATCACGTTCGACATCCTCATGCGCGAAGGCTTCGAGACCGATCACTACATCGACATTTTCGACGGCGGTCCGACCTTGCACGCCCGTGTCTCGGGGATTCGTTCGATTGCCCAGAGCCGTGTGGTGCCGGTGAAAATCGGTGAGCCGGTCAAAGGCGCCCGTCGTCAATACCTGGTGGCCAACGCCCAGTTGCAGGATTACCGCGCGGTATTGCTCGAGCTTGATTACGCACCGGGCAAACCCGTCACCCTGGATCTGGAAGCTGCCGAAGCCCTGGGCGTCGGTGAAGGTGCGAGCGTGCGCCTGGTGGCGGTTTAACGCCTGCTTCAAAGAATGCTTAGAAAGCAGCGAGTTTCGCGGGTGGCGCAAGCGACCCGATTGAGGAGATAGCATGATCGTTCGTCCCGTACGCAGCAGCGATTTACCCGCTCTGATCGACCTGGCCCGCAGCACCGGCACCGGCCTGACTACCTTGCCAGCCAACGAAGAGCGCCTGGCCCATCGGGTCGGTTGGGCCGAGAAGACTTTCCGCGGCGAAGCCGGGCGGGGCGATGCGGACTACCTGTTCGTACTCGAAGACGACGACGGTCGCGTGGTGGGCATTTCCGCCATCGCCGGTGCCGTAGGCCTGCGTGAGCCTTGGTACAACTTCCGCGTGGGGCTGACGGTCAGCGCCTCGCAGGAGCTGAAAATCTATCGCGAAATCCCGACGTTGTTCCTGGCCAACGACCTGACCGGTAACTCGGAGCTGTGCTCGCTGTTCCTGCACGCCGACTACCGCAGCGGTCTCAATGGCCGCATGCTGTCCAAGGCGCGGATGCTGTTCATTGCCGAATTCCCGCACCTGTTCGGCAACAAGATCATCGCCGAGATGCGCGGTGTGTCCGATGAAGCGGGGCGTTCGCCATTCTGGGAGAGCCTGGGTCGGCACTTCTTCAAAATGGAATTCAGCCAGGCCGATTACCTGACCGGCGTTGGCAACAAGGCGTTCATCGCCGAGCTGATGCCGAAATTCCCGTTGTACACCTGCTTCCTCTCTCCAGAGGCGCGCAACGTGATCGGTCAGGTTCATCCTGACACCGAGCCGGCGTTGGCGATGCTCAAGAGCGAAGGTTTCAGCTATCAAGGCTACGTCGACATCTTCGACGCCGGCCCGGCCATCGAGTGCGAAACCGGCAAGATCCGCGCGGTGCGCGACAGCCAGGCTCTGGTGCTGGCCATCGGCACGCCGGGTGATGACGCCACGCCTTTCATTATTCACAACCGCAAGCGCGAAGACTGCCGGATCACTGCCGCACCCGCACGCTTCGCCGCCGGTACGCTGGTGGTCGATCCGCTGACCGCCAAACGTCTTCAACTCAACGCCGGCGATCAAGTGCGCGCCGTTCCGTTGTCCGCTGCTCGGGAGTCGAAATAATGAAGTCGCTTTACATTGCAGGTGAATGGCTTGCCGGTCAGGGCGAAGCCTTTGAGTCGCTGAACCCGGTGACCCAGCAGGTGATCTGGTCCGGCGAAGGCGCCACCGCCGCTCAAGTTGAATCGGCCGTACAAGCGGCGCGCCAGGCGTTTCCGGGCTGGGCCCGTCGGACCCTGGAAGAACGTATTTCGGTGCTGGAGGCTTTTGCCGCGGCGTTGAAGCACAACGCTGACGAACTGGCCCGCACCATCGGCGAGGAAACCGGCAAACCCCTGTGGGAAGCGGCGACCGAAGTCACCAGCATGGTCAACAAAATTGCGATCTCGGTGCAGAGTTACCGCGAACGTACCGGCGAGAAGAGCGGCCCGCTGGGCGACGCCACCGCTGTTCTGCGTCACAAGCCACATGGCGTGGTGGCCGTGTTCGGTCCCTACAACTTCCCAGGTCACCTGCCCAACGGCCACATCGTGCCGGCGCTGCTGGCCGGTAACACGGTGCTGTTCAAGCCGAGCGAGCTGACGCCGAAAGTGGCCGAGTTGACGGTCAAGTGCTGGATTGAAGCCGGTTTGCCAGCCGGTGTGTTGAACCTGCTGCAAGGCGCTCGCGAAACCGGTATCGCCCTGGCGGCGAACCCTGGCATCGACGGTCTATTCTTCACCGGTTCCAGCCGTACCGGCAATCATCTGCACCAGCAGTTCGCCGGTCGTCCGGACAAGATCCTCGCGCTGGAAATGGGCGGCAACAACCCGCTGGTGGTCGATCAGGTCGCCGATCTCGATGCCGCTGTGTACACCATCATCCAGTCGGCATTCATTTCTGCCGGTCAACGTTGCACCTGCGCGCGCCGTCTGCTGGTGCCGCAAGGCGCTTGGGGCGACACCCTGCTGGCGCGTCTGGTGGCGGTCAGCTCGACTCTTTCCGTCGGGGCCTTCGATCAGCAACCTGCACCGTTCATGGGCTCGGTGATTTCCCTCGGCGCTGCCAAAGCACTGATGGACGCCCAGGCGCAATTGCTGGCTAACGGCGCGGTGTCGTTGCTGGAGATGACTCAGCCTCAGGCGCAATCTGCTTTGCTGACCCCCGGCATTCTGGATGTGACCGCCGTGGCGGATCGCCCGGACGAAGAGTTGTTTGGGCCGCTGCTGCAAGTGATCCGCTACGCTGATTTTGAATCGGCGATTGTTGAGGCTAACGACACTGCCTACGGTCTGGCCGCTGGCCTGTTGTCGGATTCCGAATCACGTTATCAGCAATTCTGGCTGGAGAGCCGGGCCGGTATCGTCAACTGGAACAAGCAGTTGACCGGTGCTGCCAGCAGCGCGCCATTCGGTGGTGTCGGCGCCTCGGGCAACCATCGGGCCAGCGCCTACTACGCTGCGGATTACTGCGCGTACCCGGTGGCCTCGCTGGAAACCCCGAGCCTGGTATTGCCTTCGGCCTTGACGCCGGGTGTCCAGCTTTAGTGCGCCAAGAGGCCCTTCGGGCCTCATCGCCGGCAAGCCGGCTCCTACAGGATGCATGTGATTTCTGTGGGACCTGGCTTGCCAGCGATCGGTCGCGAAGCGGCCGCCAATGCTTTGTTATTGATGCCTATAAAAAACAGATTCTCGTGGAGCCTCGCTGATGAAATCCTATGAAGTCAATTTTGACGGTCTAGTGGGGCCGACCCATAACTACGGTGGCCTGTCCTACGGCAACGTGGCGTCCCAGAGCAACAGCCAGCAGTCTTCGAACCCGAAGGAAGCTGCGCTGCAAGGCCTGGCAAAAATGAAAGCGCTGATGGAAATGGGCTTTCAGCAGGGCGTGCTGGCACCCCAAGAGCGCCCGGACGTAGCGGCACTGCGTCGCCTGGGTTTCAGTGGTACCGACGCTCAAGTCATCGAGCGCGCCGCCAAAGACGCCATGCCTCTGCTGGTTGCCAGTTGCTCGGCTTCGAGCATGTGGGTGGCCAACGCTGCTACCGTCAGCCCAAGTGCGGACACTGCCGATGGCCGCGTGCACTTCACCGCCGCCAACCTGAATTGCAAATACCACCGCAGCATCGAACACCCGACTACCAGTCGCGTACTGGGTGCGATGTTCGCCGACCAGAAGCACTTCGCGCACCACGCGGCTCTGCCGGCCGTGGCGCAGTTCGGTGATGAAGGCGCAGCCAACCACACTCGTTTCTGCCGTGAGTACGGCGAAGCCGGCGTTGAATTCTTCGTCTTCGGTCGCAGCGCGTTCGACACCCGCTACCCGGCACCGCAAAAGTACCCGGCGCGCCAGACCCTCGAAGCATCGCAAGCCGTTGCCCGTTTGCACGGTTTGAGCGATGACGGCGTGGTCTACGCCCAGCAGAATCCGTCGGTGATCGACCAGGGTGTATTCCACAATGATGTGATTGCCGTCGGTAATGGCGAGGTGCTGTTCTATCACGAGGACGCGTTCCTCGAGACCGAGCAGATGCTGGCCGAATTGCAGGGCAAGCTCGCCAGGGTCGGTGGCCAATTTCAGTCGATCTGCGTGCCGCGTTCCGCTGTAACCGTAGAAGACGCCGTTCGCTCTTACCTGTTCAATAGCCAGCTGCTGTCCCGTCCGGACGGCTCCATGCTGTTGATCGTGCCGGAAGAGTGCCGTGGCAATGAGCGTGTCTGGCAATACCTGCAGGGTTTGACCAGCTCCGGCGGGCTGATCCGCGAAGTGAAAGTCTTCGATCTCAAGCAGAGCATGCAGAACGGTGGTGGCCCGGCTTGCCTGCGTTTGCGCGTCGCTCTCAACGAAACCGAACTGGCGGCGGTCAATCCAGGGGTTATCATGACGGCACCGTTGTATGGCACGCTGACCGAATGGGTCGACAAGCACTACCGCGACCGCATGACCGAAAACGATCTGGCGGACCCGCAATTGCTGCTTGAGTGCCGGACGGCACTGGATGAACTGACACAAATCCTTAAACTGGGCTCGGTTTATCCATTCCAGATCAATTGATCGACGGCGCGCTCGGGCACGACAGCGCGCCGCTTCATCTCCAATGAGAGCGTAATTACATGAGCGACAAACTGCAGCTGATCCTTGAAGACACTGATGGCACGCAACTGGAAACTTCCTGCACCCGCGTCGCGGTCATGTGGCAAGGCAAAGAGCTGTGGATCCAGCACGATGGTCGTGGTCAATTGCTGATTGGCGTGGACGTCGAAGAAGGTGACGCCGAATACGCCAACCTGCTGCTGCGCCCATTGGCGACTAATCTGGTAAGTCTGCAACTGGAAATGGAACCGGCTGAGCTCGGTGACGACGATCACGTCCATGGTCCGGATTGCAATCACGATCACTAAGGAAACCGCTCTATGCTCGCCCTCGGCAAACTGCTTGAACTGACCCTCGCCGGCCGCGAACCGGCGGAGAAGACTCAACTGACTGTCGAAGGCGTGCGCATGCGCTGGTTGAGCGAGGGCGCGCTGGAGGTCCGGCCGCCTGAAGCTCGCGACAATGGTCTGGACCTGCTGCTGTCGGCGGGTATCCACGGTAACGAAACAGCGCCGATCGAGCTGCTCGACCGTCTGTTGCATGACATCGCTCGCGGTGATCTGAAACCGCGTGCTCGTATTCTGTTCCTGTTTGGCAACCCCGAAGCGATTCGCAAAGGCGAGCGCTTTGTCGAGCAGGACGTCAATCGGCTGTTCAACGGCCGTCACGAACAAAGCAGCGGCTCCGAAGCGTTGCGCGCCTGTGAACTGGAGCGCCTGGCGGCGAGTTTCTTCAGTCTGCCGGACCGCGACCGCCTGCACTATGACCTGCATACCGCCATTCGCGGCTCGAAAATCGAGCAGTTCGCGCTGTATCCGTGGAAGGAAGGTCGTCAGCATTCACGCCAGGAGCTGGCCCGTCTGCGCGCTGCGGGCATGGAAGCGGTGCTGCTGCAGAACAAGCCGTCCATCGTTTTCAGTTCCTACACCTACGACAAACTCGGTGCCGAGTCCTTCACGCTGGAGTTGGGCAAGGCGCGGCCATTCGGGCAGAACGACGGGGTGAACGTGTCCCGGCTGGAAACTCGCCTCAAACAGATCATTGAAGGCTCCGAGCCGGCGCTGAATGAAGTGGCGCTGGATGGCTTGAAACTGTTTAGCGTCGCGCGGGAAATCATCAAGCACAGCGACAATTTCCGACTGAACTTGCCATCGGACATTGAAAATTTTTCGGAACTGGAAGTGGGTTATCTGCTGGCCGAAGACATCGCCCAGACCCGCTGGATCATCGAGGAAGAGGGCGCCCGGATCATCTTCCCGAACCCCAAGGTGAAGAATGGCCTGCGTGCCGGCATTCTGATCGTGCCGACCACCGACGAAAATCTGGCCTGACCGGATAACCCCCTGTAGGAGCGAGCTTGCTCGCGATGGACTAGAGAACGCTGCGGGGTATCAGATACGCAGCGTTATCGTTGCAGACCATCGCGAGCAGGCTCGCTCCTACAGGTTTTTGCGGTGTTTAGACTGCTACCGCACGTGGTTCAGTGCGGCGCAGGCTGCGGATCTTGAGCAGCGTATCCGCGCAAGTCTTCGCCGCTTCCTGGCCTTTATGCACGAAATGCTCGAAGAAGAACTTGTGGTGTTCTTCACCGGCATGGAAGTGGTGCGGGGTCAGGGACACCGAGAACACCGGCACTTCGGTTTCCAGCTGAACCTGCATCAGGCCGCTGACCACTGACTGGGCGACGAATTCGTGACGGTAGATACCGCCGTCCACCACGAGGGCTGCCGCTACGATGCCGGCATAACGGCCGGTCTTGGCCAGCAGCTTGGCGTGCAGGGGCATTTCAAAGGCGCCGCCGACTTCGAAGAAGTCGATGTCGGATTCCTGATAACCCTGAGCAATCATTTCGCTGACGAAGCCTTTACGGCTCTGATCAACAATATCCTTGTGCCAGCAGGCCTGGATGAACGCAACGCGTTCGCCGTGATGGTTTTTGCTTTTGCTGTCGATTGCGGTGGGTTGCATGTTCTGACTCCTGTTTGTGTGAAAAACAGGGCGTTATGAATCGAATGGGATTTAAGGGTACGCAGGCACAAGTGCCTGCGGACGGCGCTTTGGTACAGAGCCTAGGCGGCGCCAATCCCGTTCTCTCTTCATCCGGACTATGACCGTCGGCCCCGGGATCACACCGGGTCTGCTGACCTTGCCGCCAGTCACCGCCGAAGCCGTACTGTCACCAAGCGCTCGCGGGCTATGCGCGTTGCGCGCAATTACCGCCGGTGGGGAGTTGCACCCCGCCCTGAGAACGTTTTGCCGCCAGATTGTTTGGCGGCGCAGCGTTTTTAACACATATTTCCTACGCACGCATCGATGCTTTCTGATGAATCTAATCGAATTATTCACTGGATTAAGCCGTCTTTTCCTTCCTTGAGGGTTGATTATTCATCGGCATGACCGCAGTAATTCTCTTCTGAAAGGGAATTCCCCTGATTACCGAGGCCAGATTCATGAGTGTTATCGATCTTCGCAGCGACACGGTCACCCAACCCACCGCCGGCATGCTCGACGCGATGGCCACAGCGGCCACCGGTGATGACGTCTATGGTGAGGATCCGACGGTCAATCGGCTGGAAGCCGAATTAGCCCGGCGTCTGGGTTTTGCCGCGGCGCTGTTCGTACCGACCGGCACGATGAGTAATTTGCTGGGACTGATGGCCCACTGCGAGCGCGGTGACGAGTACATCGTCGGTCAGCAGGCACACACTTATAAATACGAGGGTGGCGGCGCGGCAGTGCTCGGTTCGATCCAGCCGCAGCCACTGGAAGTGCAGGCCGATGGTTCGCTGGACCTGGCGCAGGTCGCTGCTGCCATCAAACCGGATGATTTTCACTTTGCCCGGACCCGGCTGCTGGCGCTGGAAAACACCATGCAGGGCAAGGTCTTGCCGCTGGAATATCTGGCAAGGGCGCGCCGTTTTACCCGTGAGCACGGGCTGCAACTGCATCTGGACGGCGCGCGGCTGTACAACGCAGCGGTCAAGCTCGGGGTCGACGCCCGGGAAATCACCCAGCATTTCGACTCCGTCTCGGTATGCCTGTCCAAAGGTCTGGGCGCGCCGGTGGGTTCGGTGTTGTGCGGCTCGGTCGAGTTGATAGGCAAGGCTCGGCGCCTGCGCAAGATGGTCGGCGGCGGCATGCGGCAGGCCGGGATTCTGGCGGCGGCAGGCCTGTACGCGCTGGATAACAACGTTCAGCGGCTGGCTGATGACCACACCAATGCGCAGTTGCTGGCCGAGGGCCTGCGCGGGGCAGGTTTTGAGGTCGAGCCGGTGCAGACCAACATGGTCTACGTGCAGATGGGCGACAAGGCCGAAGCGATCAAGGCGTTCGCTGACGCGCGCGGGATCAAGTTGAGCGCGGCTGCGCGTTTGCGAATGGTCACGCATATGGATGTCAGTGCGGCGCAAATCGAGCAGGTCGTCGCGACATTCGTCGACTTTTCGCGCAAGTGATAGCGTTAGCGCTCCAATTGACTGTTTCTATCGTATAAACACGCTGTACCCCGCGCGCAGGGCCGATATAATGCGGCCCTTTGCCGTCGCTTCGTCTGTTGACGTTTCGAACAGGCCTTTGGCCGCAGCCTCCGTGGAAGAACCTAATGAAAAGCGCAGAAATCCGTGAAGCCTTCCTTCGCTTCTTCGAAGAGCAAGGCCACACCCGTGTAGCCTCCAGCTCTTTGATTCCGGGCAACGACCCAACCCTGCTGTTCACCAACGCGGGGATGAACCAGTTCAAGGACTGTTTCCTGGGCCAGGAAAAGCGCGCGTACACCCGCGCGGTCAGCAGCCAGAAATGCGTGCGCGCCGGCGGCAAGCACAACGACCTGGAAAACGTCGGTTACACCGCCCGTCACCACACCTTCTTCGAAATGCTGGGTAACTTCAGCTTCGGTGACTACTTCAAGCGTGATGCCATCACCTACGCCTGGACCTTCCTGACTTCCGACAAATGGCTGAACCTGCCGAAGGAAAAGCTCTGGGTCACGGTCTATGCCAGCGATGACGAGGCGTACGACATCTGGACCAAGGAAATCGGCGTTCCGGCCGAGCGTATGGTTCGTATCGGCGACAACAAAGGCGCGCCTTACGCGTCCGACAACTTCTGGACCATGGGCGATACCGGCCCGTGCGGTCCTTGCACCGAGATTTTCTACGATCACGGCGCCGATATCTGGGGTGGCCCACCGGGCTCGCCGGAAGAAGATGGCGACCGTTACATCGAAATCTGGAACAACGTGTTCATGCAGTTCAACCGTACCGCCGATGGCGTGCTGCACCCGCTGCCAGCGCCGTCGGTAGATACCGGTATGGGCCTGGAGCGGATCAGTGCGGTGCTGCAGCACGTGCACTCGAACTATGAAATCGACCTGTTCCAGAGCCTGCTGAACGCATCGGCCAAGGCCATCGGTTGCACCAACGACGCACAGGCTTCCCTGAAAGTCGTGGCTGACCATATCCGTTCTTGCGGTTTCCTGATCGCTGACGGTGTGTTGCCGTCCAACGAAGGTCGTGGCTATGTACTGCGCCGGATCATTCGTCGCGCCTGCCGTCACGGCAACAAGCTGGGCGCCAAGGGCAGCTTCTTCTACCAGATCGTCGCGGCGCTGGTTGCCGAGATGGGCGAAGCCTTCCCTGAGTTGAAATCCCAGCAGGCGCACATCGAGCGCGTTCTGAAGGCTGAAGAAGAGCAATTTGCCAAGACCCTGGAGCAGGGCCTGAAAATCCTCGAGCAGGATCTCGCCGAGCTAAAAGGCGACGTGGTACCGGGCGATGTCGTGTTCAAGCTCTACGACACCTATGGTTTCCCGATGGACCTGACCGGTGACATCGCTCGCGAACGCAACCTGACCATCGACGAAGAAGGTTTCGAGCGCGAAATGGAAGCCCAGCGCGTCCGCGCTCGTTCTGCCAGCTCCTTCGGCATGGACTACAACAGTCTGGTCAAGGTGGATGTTGATACCGAGTTCACCGGATACCACGCCACCAGCGGCTCGGCGAAAGTCATTGCCCTCTATAAAGACGGGCAATCGGTCGATGTATTGAGCGAAGGCGAAGAGGGCGTGGTGGTTTTGAACCAGACCCCGTTCTACGCTGAGTCCGGCGGCCAGGTCGGCGATTGCGGTTACCTGCAAGCCGGTGCTTCCCGCTTCGACGTACGTGACACCACCAAGACCGGTGGCGCGTTCCTGCATCACGGTGTGCTGGCGTCGGGTAGCCTGTTGATCGGTGCGCCGGTAGAAACCCACGTTGAGGCTGACGTGCGTCACGCCACCTCGCTGAACCACTCGGCCACCCACTTGCTGCACGCCGCATTGCGTCAGGTGCTGGGCGATCACGTTCAGCAGAAAGGCTCGCTGGTTGACAGTCAGCGCCTGCGTTTCGACTTCAGCCACTTCGAGGCGATCAAGCCGGAACAGCTCAAGGCGCTGGAAGAGATCGTCAATGCCGAGATTCGCAAGAACTCTGCGGTTGAAACCGAAGAGACCGATATCGAAACCGCCAAGAAGAAAGGCGCCATGGCGCTGTTCGGCGAGAAGTACGGCGACAACGTTCGTGTGCTGAGCATGGGCGGTAATTTCTCCGTCGAATTGTGCGGCGGTATCCACGCTAACCGTACCGGCGACATCGGCTTGCTGAAAATCATCAGCGAAGGCGGTGTGGCGTCTGGTGTGCGTCGTATCGAGGCAGTCACCGGTGCTGCGGCACTGGCCTACTTGAACGCTGCAGAAGAGCAACTCAAGGAAGCGGCCAGCCTGGTCAAGGGCAGCCGCGATAACCTGATCGACAAGTTGTCGGCTGTGCTGGAGCGCAACCGTCTGCTGGAGAAACAACTCGAGCAATTGCAAGCCAAGGCTGCCAGCGCCGCGGGCGACGATTTGTCGGCGCAAGCGCAGGACGTCAACGGCGTGAAAGTGCTGTCCGTGCGTCTGGACGGTCAGGACGGTAAGGCGCTGCTGGCGCTGGTCGATCAACTGAAAAACAAACTCGGCCGCGCAGTGATCCTGCTCGGCAGTGTCCATGAGGAAAAGGTCGTACTGGTTGCAGGTGTAACCAAAGACCTGACTGGCCAACTCAAAGCCGGTGATTTGATGAAGCAAGCCGCTGCGGCGGTGGGCGGGAAGGGCGGTGGTCGTCCAGACATGGCGCAGGGCGGCGGTACCGACGCTGGCGCACTGGATGCAGCACTGGCGCTGACCGTTCCATTTGTAGAGCAGGGTTTATAAGGCAGTGCTTTCGGCCCGCAGTCTAGTGGCGGGCCGCAACGCTGTTTGAGTGATTATTTGGGCGCCCTTCATGGGCAGAGGCGGCTTTGAAATGGCTTTGATCGTACAGAAATTTGGAGGCACCTCGGTCGGCACTGTCGAGAGAATCGAGCAGGTCGCCGACAAGGTTAAGAAATTCCGCGATGCTGGCGATGACCTGGTGGTTGTGCTGTCTGCAATGAGCGGCGAAACCAACCGTCTGATCGATCTGGCCAAGCAAATCAGTGGCGACGGACAACCGGTTCCGCGCGAACTGGACGTGATCGTTTCTACCGGTGAGCAGGTGACGATTGCCCTGTTGGCCATGGCGCTGATCAAGCGCGGTGTGCCGGCGGTGTCGTATACCGGTAATCAGGTGCGGATTCTGACGGATAGCGCTCACAATAAAGCGCGTATCTTGCAGATCGATGACCAGAAGATTCGCGGCGACCTGAAGGCTGGCCGTGTGGTTGTCGTCGCTGGTTTCCAGGGTGTCGACGAGCACGGCAACATCACGACCCTGGGTCGTGGCGGTTCAGACACCACCGGCGTAGCACTGGCGGCAGCCTTGAAGGCTGATGAGTGCCAGATCTACACCGACGTCGACGGCGTCTACACCACTGACCCGCGCGTCGTGTCCGTGGCTCAGCGCCTGGACAAGATTACCTTCGAAGAGATGCTGGAAATGGCCAGCCTCGGTTCCAAGGTTTTGCAGATCCGTGCGGTCGAGTTCGCCGGTAAGTACAACGTTCCGCTGCGCGTACTGCACAGCTTCAAGGAGGGTCCGGGCACCCTCATTACTATTGATGAAGAGGAAACCATGGAACAGCCGATCATTTCCGGCATCGCTTTCAACCGCGATGAAGCCAAGCTGACCATCCGTGGCGTGCCAGACACCCCGGGCGTTGCGTTCAAGATTCTCGGCCCGATCAGCGCCGCGAACATCGAAGTCGATATGATCGTGCAGAACGTCGCGCACGATAACACCACCGACTTCACCTTCACCGTGCACCGTAACGACTACCAGGCCGCGCAATCGGTGCTGGAAAACACTGCTCGCGAGATCGGTGCCCGTGAAGTCGTGGGTGACACCAAGATCGCCAAGGTTTCGATCGTCGGCGTAGGCATGCGCTCACACGCAGGCGTAGCTAGCCGCATGTTCGAATCCCTGGCCAAGGAAAGCATCAACATCCAGATGATCTCGACCTCGGAAATCAAAGTCTCCGTGGTGATCGAAGAGAAGTACCTGGAACTGGCTGTGCGCGCCCTGCACACGGCTTTCGAACTGGACGCACCGGCCCGCCAGGGCGAGTGATGCGTTTGCCAAAAGGCGCGGTCTGACCGCGCTTTTTGTTTTTTGAATGGCGTGACCCTCGAGACTGTTCTTTTGCTCGCGCTAGTCAATACTCAGGCATGTAGGCCATGACCGATTTTGGTTGTAGGTCGAGTGCCTTTTTTTTGCAGACTGTTGTCCCTGAAATGTAAGGCGTGAGGAGAAAGGTATGCTGATTCTGACTCGTCGGTGCGCAGAAAGCCTGATTATTGGTGATGGCGAAATCACCGTGACCGTGCTCGGCGTCAAAGGAAATCAAGTGCGTATTGGTGTGAACGCCCCCAAAGAGGTGGCTGTGCACCGTGAGGAAATCTACCTGCGTATCAAGAAAGAGAAGGACGAAGAACCAAGCCATTAATTTTTATCGTTTTTTATGTTTGCAAACGGGGAAGAAGCTGGTTAATATACGCCCCGTGTTGCGGAGAGCTGGCCGAGTGGCCGAAGGCGCTCCCCTGCTAAGGGAGTACACCTCAAAAGGGTGTCGGGGGTTCGAATCCCCCGTTCTCCGCCATTATTTTCGTAGTACGTTGTAATCTGGCTTCTTCGGTAAGTTGTTGAAATTACTAGAAAAAAGCGCTTTACAAACAGATTGAACGGCCTATAATGCGCGGCAACAAATGCACTCGTAGCTCAGCTGGATAGAGTACTCGGCTACGAACCGAGCGGTCACAGGTTCGAATCCTGTCGAGTGCACCATTTAAGAGTTGTTTGCAGTAATGTGAATGACTTGGCTTAAACCAGTTGTGATCTGGTATAAAAACACAAAATGCACTCGTAGCTCAGCTGGATAGAGTACTCGGCTACGAACCGAGCGGTCACAGGTTCGAATCCTGTCGAGTGCACCATACAACAGAAAGCCCGCATTTAATGCGGGCTTTTTGCCGTCTGGGATTTGGCTTTTCCTTTCGTGCACCCTCTTGCATCAAACTCTACGTTTGCACTTCGACCTCGCTTGGTGTCATAGCGAAAGCTCGTGGCCGAATTCCGGATGCTGATCTTGTCTGGTTTGCCCAAGGCGCTTTCGACGTCTTGTTGGCTCATGCCGGCAACGATGCGCTGATTGATGATTGCTTCTCGGCGTTCCCTGGCGCTGATCAGGTTTCCACATTTGTCTTCTGGCTGACCGATGACAGCCGGTTCGCGGTTTGTGAGTTTTCTTCCTGCTATTTCTCGATGGCTGGCTTCCGGTATGAGTGCGAGTGCCGTGCCGGGTGAGTAGGTTTGTACTTCCTGGGGTGAAAGCTGCTCACCGGCTTTGCAGCTCATTGTGGTGAAGGTTATGCGTCCGCCTGGTGCCTCACAGCGATGGATAGTGGTAGCGCGCTGCAAGTGGCAGGCAGAGAAGGGGGATCAGTAAAAGGCGGGATGATTTTTGTAGCATTCGACGTCCTCCGTGACAGTACTCGTCCAAAGGTAGCTGCTACATTTTCAGTTGCCGGTGTGTTTTCTTTTCAGGATGAGTCGTCGCAGTTTGAAGGATCAGGATGGCACTCAAGATTGTTTCGCAAGCGCTTGTTTCAGCCACGATTTTTTAACGTTTAAAACCGTCGGGCGGTGTTATCATTGCGCCCGTCAGCCCCGCCGGGGCTTGTGGAATACCTCCATGGACTTACCCAGTAGTTACTCAATACCCCGTTTTTCCAATCATGAATTGACTGATTGATGCTTCCGGCGTGCCCCGCTGCTGGGAGTGGAGTTCGCCTATGTCTGAAGTTGAAGTAAAGAAAACGCAAGAAAGCTTGCAGGACCGCCTTGCTCAAGTTGTTGAGCTGTTGCAGCGTCAGCGAGTAGTAGAAGACCTGACTCATCGCCAGGAAGGCCCGCATCACGATCGGGTCGAGAATCTGGTTCACCGGCAGAACCTCGTCGAATTGCAACGCAAACTCGATGATCTGCACTCCGCTGACGTCGCCTATATCCTTGAAGCCTTGCCACTGGACGATCGTCTGACGCTTTGGCAGTTGGTCAAGGCTGATCGTGACGGCGACATTCTTCTTGAAGTATCTGACTCGGTCCGTGAAACCCTGATCGCCGACATGGACGATCAGGAGCTTCTGGCCGCTGCCAAGGACATGGATGCCGACGAACTTGCTGACTTGGCCTCTGAGCTGCCGCGAGATGTCGTCCATGAGCTGATGGAAACGCTCGATGGTCAGCAGCGTGAGCGTGTTCGCTCCGCATTGTCCTACGACGAGGATCAAGTCGGTGCATTGATGGACTTCGAGATGGTGACCATCCGCGAGGATGTCAGTCTCGAAGTGGTTTTGCGCTACCTGCGGCGTCTCAAGGAGCTGCCCGGTCATACCGACAAACTGTTTGTGGTTGATTACGACGGCGTCCTCAAGGGGGTTTTGCCGATCAAGCGTTTGCTGGTTAACGACCCGGAAAAGCAAGTATCTGAGGTTATGGCCAGCGATCCGGTGAGCTTTCATCCGGATGAGGAGGCCTATGATGCCGCGCAGGCGTTTGAGCGATACGATCTTATTTCTGCACCTGTTGTAGACAAAAACGGGAAATTGATCGGTCGACTGACTATCGATGAAATGGTCGACCTGATTCGTGAGGAGGGTGAGAGCGAAGTTCTCAATATGGCGGGTCTGCGCGAAGAAGAAGATATTTTCGCGTCCGTCTGGAAGTCCCTACGTAACCGTTGGGCCTGGTTGGCGGTGAATCTGATCACCGCATTCGTCGCATCTCGGGTGATTGGCCTTTTCGAGGGCTCAATCGAGAAGCTGGTGGCGCTTGCGGCGCTTATGCCAATTGTGGCGGGTATCGGGGGCAATTCCGGCAATCAAACCATCACCATGATTGTTCGGGCGATGGCGTTGGATCAAGTCAGTACCGGCAATACGTCACGGCTGATGCGCAAAGAGTTGGCGGTTGCGCTGATTAATGGTCTGATCTGGGGTGGTGTGATCGGCATTGTCGCCTATCTTCTGTACAGCAGTTGGTCTTTGGGTGTGGTAATGACCGCAGCCATGACGCTCAATTTACTGCTTGCGGCGTTGATGGGCGTTTTGATCCCCATGACATTAGTGCGGCTTGGGCGCGATCCTGCCATGGGCTCCAGTGTGATGATCACGGCCGTGACTGACAGTGGTGGGTTCTTTATCTTCCTTGGTCTGGCAACGATCTTCCTGCTCTGAGATGCTTTTTTAAAGCCCGCTTACCGGCGGGTTTTTTTATGCCTGAATTTTGGGCAAAAAAAAGCCAGCGATTAGGCTGGCTTGAGCTTTCAGGTAATTACGAGGCGTCTGCGGCCATTTCGGCGTCATGTGCAATCAGCGAAACGAGTGCGTTTTGCTGGCGGTGGGAGAGTTGGCGGAAGCGTTGCAGCAATTCACGTTCGTGCAGTGAAAGTTCCGGGCTGTCCAGGCGCATGCTTAATTCTTCGCCCAGTGCACCCTCCTGAATGAGGCTCTGCTCAAGGCGCGCGATGATTTCGGAGTTCATGCTACGGTGATGATTGCGAGCCACCTCGGCAATGCGTTCACGCATTCCGTCTGGCAGACGTACGACGAACTTGTCAGCCGTACGGCTGGAATAAATTGCCTGTTTCAATGGGCGCATATATTTAACCGGTTAGTTCAGGGGAGCGGTTCTCGGGATTGGCCGCAGGATGTCTGATAGGACAAGCGCTCTGGCCAAATGTTCAACCTGAATTGATAAAGGCCCGCATCATGCCTCAAATTAGCCAGATCCTTGGCGTCAATTCTGTGACAAATATTGAACTGGATAAAGGCGTTATGCCAGCACCAATTATCAGAAATGCGGGCTGGGTTGAAAAGTTTGCCCAAGCGCGTATTGCTGACCGCGTCCTTCTGCCCGACAGTGGATGTCATGAAATCTGAAGGGCAAGTCATGCGAATTCAATTACTGTTCCTTACCTCTACAGGATAGTGGCAAATGGCCGATTTACTAGGGGTAGCTGCGCAGTCAATGCTTTTTAGGATGGATGGTGAGTCGTTCGCCATAGGGTGGGCGTGGATCCTTGGGAAAAACATCGTCATGCGGGTGGGCTTTTTTGCGTCGCGGTGAGCTCGCGATGAAGCGGAGGCATCTGCCTACACTTAAAATGCCTAAGGACGACATGACAAAGGCATGGTTGCCCGTTAACATGCACGCCGTCCCTTGCTTCGCGTGTTCTCGCGGGCAGCTTGTGTCTCAGTAGCTCAATTGGATAGAGCATCCCCCTCCTAAGGGGAAGGTTGGCAGTTCGAACCTGCCCTGGGACACCATTTCATTTGTAATTTCCAATTTCATCATTGCCTGTTGGTCATTATTCGGTGACTGCTGCGTATTGTCGTTCCTTTCCGCTTAGTCGCTTCTATATAGAGAGGCGATAGGGAGAGGGTCTTTCCTCCCTTCCGTAAGTAATTGATATAAAAACCAAATCAGTGCTTGACGGCAGATTCTGGAGGCCTATAATTCGCCCCACTTCCGGCGCAGTCGAAACGGAAAACTCCTTGATAAACAATGAGTTACGCAGTTTTCGGCAGCAGGTTGCTTCAGGTCATCGAAGTACGAAGGAAGTTGAAAAAGAGGTGTTGACAGCAGCGAGTAACGCTGTAGAATTCGCATCCCGCTGACGAGAGATCGAAAGCGCAAGTGGTTGAAGTTGTTAAGTTTTCCTTGAAAACTTCTGAAAATAATCACTTGACAGCAAATGAGGCTGCTGTAGAATGCGCGCCTCGGTTGAGACAAAGCTCTTAACCAACCGCTCTTTAACAACTGAATCAAGCAATTCGTGTGGGTGCTTGTGGAGTCAGACTGCTAGTCAACAGATTATCAGCATCACAAGTTACTCCGCGAGAAATCAAAGATGTAACCAACGATTGCTGAGCCAAGTTTAGGGTTTTCTCAAAACCCAAAGATGTTTGAACTGAAGAGTTTGATCATGGCTCAGATTGAACGCTGGCGGCAGGCCTAACACATGCAAGTCGAGCGGATGAAGAGAGCTTGCTCTCTGATTCAGCGGCGGACGGGTGAGTAATGCCTAGGAATCTGCCTGGTAGTGGGGGACAACGTTTCGAAAGGAACGCTAATACCGCATACGTCCTACGGGAGAAAGCAGGGGACCTTCGGGCCTTGCGCTATCAGATGAGCCTAGGTCGGATTAGCTAGTTGGTGAGGTAATGGCTCACCAAGGCGACGATCCGTAACTGGTCTGAGAGGATGATCAGTCACACTGGAACTGAGACACGGTCCAGACTCCTACGGGAGGCAGCAGTGGGGAATATTGGACAATGGGCGAAAGCCTGATCCAGCCATGCCGCGTGTGTGAAGAAGGTCTTCGGATTGTAAAGCACTTTAAGTTGGGAGGAAGGGTTGTAGATTAATACTCTGCAATTTTGACGTTACCGACAGAATAAGCACCGGCTAACTCTGTGCCAGCAGCCGCGGTAATACAGAGGGTGCAAGCGTTAATCGGAATTACTGGGCGTAAAGCGCGCGTAGGTGGTTTGTTAAGTTGGATGTGAAAGCCCCGGGCTCAACCTGGGAACTGCATTCAAAACTGACAAGCTAGAGTATGGTAGAGGGTGGTGGAATTTCCTGTGTAGCGGTGAAATGCGTAGATATAGGAAGGAACACCAGTGGCGAAGGCGACCACCTGGACTGATACTGACACTGAGGTGCGAAAGCGTGGGGAGCAAACAGGATTAGATACCCTGGTAGTCCACGCCGTAAACGATGTCAACTAGCCGTTGGGAGCCTTGAGCTCTTAGTGGCGCAGCTAACGCATTAAGTTGACCGCCTGGGGAGTACGGCCGCAAGGTTAAAACTCAAATGAATTGACGGGGGCCCGCACAAGCGGTGGAGCATGTGGTTTAATTCGAAGCAACGCGAAGAACCTTACCAGGCCTTGACATCCAATGAACTTTCCAGAGATGGATTGGTGCCTTCGGGAACATTGAGACAGGTGCTGCATGGCTGTCGTCAGCTCGTGTCGTGAGATGTTGGGTTAAGTCCCGTAACGAGCGCAACCCTTGTCCTTAGTTACCAGCACGTCATGGTGGGCACTCTAAGGAGACTGCCGGTGACAAACCGGAGGAAGGTGGGGATGACGTCAAGTCATCATGGCCCTTACGGCCTGGGCTACACACGTGCTACAATGGTCGGTACAGAGGGTTGCCAAGCCGCGAGGTGGAGCTAATCCCATAAAACCGATCGTAGTCCGGATCGCAGTCTGCAACTCGACTGCGTGAAGTCGGAATCGCTAGTAATCGCGAATCAGAATGTCGCGGTGAATACGTTCCCGGGCCTTGTACACACCGCCCGTCACACCATGGGAGTGGGTTGCACCAGAAGTAGCTAGTCTAACCTTCGGGAGGACGGTTACCACGGTGTGATTCATGACTGGGGTGAAGTCGTAACAAGGTAGCCGTAGGGGAACCTGCGGCTGGATCACCTCCTTAATCGACGACTCAGCTGCTCCATAAGTTCCCACACGAATTGCTTGATTCATTGAAGAAGACGATAGAAGCAGCCCGAAATTGGGTCTGTAGCTCAGTTGGTTAGAGCGCACCCTGATAAGGGTGAGGTCGGCAGTTCGAATCTGCCCAGACCCACCAATTTTGTGTGGGAAACGCCTGTAGAAATACGGGGCCATAGCTCAGCTGGGAGAGCGCCTGCCTTGCACGCAGGAGGTCAGCGGTTCGATCCCGCTTGGCTCCACCACTACTGCTTCTGAAGTTTGAAAGCTTAGAAATGAGCATTCCATCGAGCCGATGGTGAATGTTGATTTCTAGTCTTTGACTAGATCGTTCTTTAAAAATTTGGGTATGTGATAGAAAGATAGACTGAACGTTACTTTCACTGGTAACGGATCAGGCTAAGGTAAATTTGTGAGTTGCTCTTTGAGCAATGCGAATTTTCGGCGAATGTCGTCTTCACAGTATAACCAGATTGCTTGGGGTTATATGGTCAAGTGAAGAAGCGCATACGGTGGATGCCTTGGCAGTCAGAGGCGATGAAAGACGTGGTAGCCTGCGAAAAGCTTCGGGGAGTCGGCAAACAGACTTTGATCCGGAGATGTCTGAATGGGGGAACCCAGCCATCATAAGATGGTTATCTTAAGCTGAATACATAGGCTTAAGAGGCGAACCAGGGGAACTGAAACATCTAAGTACCCTGAGGAAAAGAAATCAACCGAGATTCCCTTAGTAGTGGCGAGCGAACGGGGACTAGCCCTTAAGTGGCTTTGAGATTAGCGGAACGCTCTGGAAAGTGCGGCCATAGTGGGTGATAGCCCTGTACGCGAAAATCTCTTAGTCATGAAATCGAGTAGGACGGAGCACGAGAAACTTTGTCTGAATATGGGGGGACCATCCTCCAAGGCTAAATACTACTGACTGACCGATAGTGAACTAGTACCGTGAGGGAAAGGCGAAAAGAACCCCGGAGAGGGGAGTGAAATAGATCCTGAAACCGTATGCGTACAAGCAGTGGGAGCAGACTTTGTTCTGTGACTGCGTACCTTTTGTATAATGGGTCAGCGACTTATTTTCAGTGGCGAGCTTAACCGAATAGGGGAGGCGTAGCGAAAGCGAGTCTTAATAGGGCGTCTAGTCGCTGGGAATAGACCCGAAACCGGGCGATCTATCCATGGGCAGGTTGAAGGTTAGGTAACACTGACTGGAGGACCGAACCGACTACCGTTGAAAAGTTAGCGGATGACCTGTGGATCGGAGTGAAAGGCTAATCAAGCTCGGAGATAGCTGGTTCTCCTCGAAAGCTATTTAGGTAGCGCCTCATGTATCACTGTAGGGGGTAGAGCACTGTTTCGGCTAGGGGGTCATCCCGACTTACCAAACCGATGCAAACTCCGAATACCTACAAGTGCCGAGCATGGGAGACACACGGCGGGTGCTAACGTCCGTCGTGAAAAGGGAAACAACCCAGACCGTCAGCTAAGGTCCCAAAGTTATGGTTAAGTGGGAAACGATGTGGGAAGGCTTAGACAGCTAGGAGGTTGGCTTAGAAGCAGCCACCCTTTAAAGAAAGCGTAATAGCTCACTAGTCGAGTCGGCCTGCGCGGAAGATGTAACGGGGCTCAAACCATACACCGAAGCTACGGGTATCACTTAGGTGATGCGGTAGAGGAGCGTTCTGTAAGCCTGTGAAGGTGAGTTGAGAAGCTTGCTGGAGGTATCAGAAGTGCGAATGCTGACATGAGTAACGACAATGGGTGTGAAAAACACCCACGCCGAAAGACCAAGGTTTCCTGCGCAACGTTAATCGACGCAGGGTTAGTCGGTCCCTAAGGCGAGGCTGAAAAGCGTAGTCGATGGAAAACAGGTTAATATTCCTGTACTTCTGGTTATTGCGATGGAGGGACGGAGAAGGCTAGGCCAGCTTGGCGTTGGTTGTCCAAGTTTAAGGTGGTAGGCTGGAATCTTAGGTAAATCCGGGATTCCAAGGCCGAGAGCTGATGACGAGTGTTCTTTTAGAACACGAAGTGGTTGATGCCATGCTTCCAAGAAAAGCTTCTAAGCTTCAGGTAACCAGGAACCGTACCCCAAACCGACACAGGTGGTTGGGTAGAGAATACCAAGGCGCTTGAGAGAACTCGGGTGAAGGAACTAGGCAAAATGGCACCGTAACTTCGGGAGAAGGTGCGCCGGTGAGGGTGAAGCACTTGCTGCGTAAGCCCACGCCGGTCGAAGATACCAGGCCGCTGCGACTGTTTATTAAAAACACAGCACTCTGCAAACACGAAAGTGGACGTATAGGGTGTGACGCCTGCCCGGTGCCGGAAGGTTAATTGATGGGGTTAGCTAACGCGAAGCTCTTGATCGAAGCCCCGGTAAACGGCGGCCGTAACTATAACGGTCCTAAGGTAGCGAAATTCCTTGTCGGGTAAGTTCCGACCTGCACGAATGGCGTAACGATGGCGGCGCTGTCTCCACCCGAGACTCAGTGAAATTGAAATCGCTGTGAAGATGCAGTGTATCCGCGGCTAGACGGAAAGACCCCGTGAACCTTTACTATAGCTTTGCACTGGACTTTGAATTTGCTTGTGTAGGATAGGTGGGAGGCTTTGAAGCGTGGACGCCAGTTCGCGTGGAGCCATCCTTGAAATACCACCCTGGCAACTTTGAGGTTCTAACTCAGGTCCGTTATCCGGATCGAGGACAGTGTATGGTGGGTAGTTTGACTGGGGCGGTCTCCTCCTAAAGAGTAACGGAGGAGTACGAAGGTGCGCTCAGACCGGTCGGAAATCGGTCGTAGAGTATAAAGGCAAAAGCGCGCTTGACTGCGAGACAGACACGTCGAGCAGGTACGAAAGTAGGTCTTAGTGATCCGGTGGTTCTGTATGGAAGGGCCATCGCTCAACGGATAAAAGGTACTCCGGGGATAACAGGCTGATACCGCCCAAGAGTTCATATCGACGGCGGTGTTTGGCACCTCGATGTCGGCTCATCACATCCTGGGGCTGAAGCCGGTCCCAAGGGTATGGCTGTTCGCCATTTAAAGTGGTACGCGAGCTGGGTTTAGAACGTCGTGAGACAGTTCGGTCCCTATCTGCCGTGGACGTTTGAGATTTGAGAGGGGCTGCTCCTAGTACGAGAGGACCGGAGTGGACGAACCTCTGGTGTTCCGGTTGTCACGCCAGTGGCATTGCCGGGTAGCTATGTTCGGAATAGATAACCGCTGAAAGCATCTAAGCGGGAAACTAGCCTCAAGATGAGATCTCACTGGAACCTTGAGTTCCCTGAAGGGCCGTCGAAGACTACGACGTTGATAGGTTGGGTGTGTAAGCGCTGTGAGGCGTTGAGCTAACCAATACTAATTGCCCGTGAGGCTTGACCATATAACACCCAAGCAATTTGCGCTTAAAAGCCAGATTGCGGTGTGTGAAGACGCAATGAACCGAAAGTTCGCACAACACACAAACTATCGCATACCCAATTTGCTGAAGCGTCGAAAGACGGTTCGGTACCCGAATTTCTTGACGACCATAGAGCATTGGAACCACCTGATCCCATTCCGAACTCAGAAGTGAAACGATGCATCGCCGATGGTAGTGTGGGGTTTCCCCATGTGAGAGTAGGTCATCGTCAAGATTAAATTCCGAAACCCCTATCTGCGTATGCAGGTAGGGGTTTTGTTTTGTCCGCAGGAAAGTGCCGTGATGGGCGGAGAGCGCCTGACGGTTGTGCCAGATTCCCGAGGCATTGCATTAGAAGCCTGTTTCGCAACGAAAAAGGGCAATTACCCTCCCGCCGCTTCAAGAGAATGGCACCACTGGCCGATAACTCATTTGGGCGCAGTGAGCTTGATTTCTCGCCATCTCTTTTCGTCGCTTCGTTCTGAGAAAATCGCTTGCTAGATAATGGCTACTCGCTATCATCTGCGCGCCGAAAAAGGCATAGAGTCTGCTCTTGTTTGCGTATTGGCCTTGTGGTTTTTCTTCTTAAATTGCCTGGAAATCTTCGATGCTGTCGTATCACCAAAAGAGCTTTTTGATCGTCGATGATTTTTCGGATTTCCGCAGTTCGGTCAGATCCATGTTGCGGGAGTTGGGTGTCAAGGATGTGGACACTGCCGATACCGGTGAGCAGGCGCTGCGCATGTGTTCGCAGAAGTCCTACCATTTCATCCTGCAGGATTTTCACCTCGGAGATGGCAAGAAGAACGGCCAGCAGGTACTCGAAGACCTGATGATCGAAAAGCTGATCAGCCATGAAAGTGTATTCGTCATGGTCACCGCTGAAACCAGCCAGGCAATGGTACTCAGCGCCCTGGAGCATGAGCCCGATGCTTACCTGACCAAACCTTTCAACCGCTCTGGCCTGGCTCAGCGCCTGGAGCGACTGGAGCAGCGCAAAACCTTGCTCAAGCCGATCCTCCAAGCCCTTGATCGTGGCAAGCCGGTTGAAGTCCTCAACGCCTGCATTGCCCTGTGCAAGCAAGACATCCGTTACTCGCCACTGTGCCTGCGCTATCGGGCTGATGCCCTGCGTGACCTCAATCAGAATGAGGCGCTGGAGCGCCTCTACGACAGCATCATTGCAGATCGGCCTTTGCCTTGGGCCTTTGCCGGCTTAGGTCAATTGCTGTTCAAGCGGGGTCAGGTTGCGCAAGCTAAAGGCGTCTACGAAAAAGCACTGAAAGTGTTCCCGATGATGCCGGCGCTTTACGACGGGATGGCGGATGTGCTGGTCGCCGAAGGTGATACCAAGGCCGCGCAGGCGGTGTTGGAAGAAGCGATTCGCTTGTCGCCACTGGCGGTGCGCCGACAAGCGCAGTTGGGCAAGTTGGCGATGACCAACGAAGATTTTGACACAGCCTCCAAAGCCTATCGTCAGGCTGTCAGCCAAGGAGCGCAGTCACGTTTCAAGGATGCGGAAAGCAACCTCGGGCTGGCCCATGCCTTGATCAGCAAAGGCAGTGAAAAGGGTCTGGATACGCGAACTCGCCTGGAGATCAATACGACACTGAGCGCTGTGGCCAAGGAAAATCCGTCCGACCCCGGTCTGCAAATTCGTGCGCGGTTAATGAAGGCTACCAGTCTTCTGCTCAACGACGGCGAAACTGCTGAAAAGCTTACTGAACAAGCAATGATGCGCCTTGAAGGCATGGAGCAATTCATGAGCGCGGAAGCTGCACTTCTGGTAGCCAAGCAACTACAGATGCTCGGACAACCCAGCGCAGGCGCCTCCATGTTGAAAAACTGTGCGGAAATCTATGGTGACGATCCAACCGTCATGAAGGGCATCGCCAAGCTGACCGACGATCCGGCTATCCTCAACTCCGGTAACGCTGCTGCCGACCTCAACCGTCAAGGCGTACGCGTGTACAAGACCGGTAATCTGGTCGAGGCCCGGGAAGTGTTCCGCAAAGCCCTGGCGCTACAGCCGAAAAACATCAGTATCGCGTTGAACCTGGCGCAGGCATTGCTGCATGGCACTGATACCAACGTGCCATCTGCCGAGCTCGAAGAATGTCGGACCTGCCTGAAAATGGTTGGTTTGATGCCTGACACCGATACCCGTTATCCGCGTTATAAGAAGCTTAAAAGCAAGGCGTTTGGCGAATGAACGACAACCAGCAGGCGTTGGATTTTTCTACGGTGATTGCTTCCACCGTACATGACATGAAGAACTCGTTGGCGATGCTGATGCAGGCCCATAGCCAATGGTTGGCGAATCTGCCCGGCACGGCCCGTCATTCCGCGGAGCAGGGCGTGATCGAGTTCGAGTTCGCTCATCTCAACGGCATGCTGGTGCAGTTGCTCGGACTGTACAAGTTGGGTGTCAATCAAATGCCCCTGCAACCGGCCTACCATGAACTGGATGACTTCATCGAGGCACAATTAGCGTGTCATCAGGACGTGTTCGCCAGTCGTGGTATTGCCGCTTCTTTTGAGGTCGATCCGCTGAGCCCTCTGGGTTTCTTCGATCGAGAGTTGATTGCATCGGTATTGGCCAACAGCATCAACAACGCCATTCGTTATGCCCGGCATGCGCTATTGATCACGGTCAGTGACGAGGCTGGGCAATTGGTACTGACCATCAACGACGACGGCGAAGGTTATCCGACCGAGATGATCGAGCGGCAGGCGGAATACGTGCAGGGCATCAATCAAAGTAGTGGTAGCACGGGCCTGGGTCTTTACTTTGCGGGACGGATCGCGGCCTTGCATCAGCGAAACGGCGTCGGCGGGCATACCAGAATCAGCAACGGCGGCCCGTTGGGGGGAGGCGTGTTCAGTCTTTACTTGCCCTGATCTTGCCGCTTTGGCATACAGCTTTTTGTTTGGCGCTGCTTGATATTCCGAACGCGCGGAGCCTATTTTGTACGGGTCGCCGTTCACGGCTCGCGTAAAAACAAGGATTGCGTCATGACAACGGATGACCTGAGATCACTCGCGCAACGATTGACGGGTATTGATGAGATTGAATGTGTCACGCCCGATTTGAATGGTGTGCCGCGGGGCAAAGTGATGACCGCCGAGGGATTCCTCGAAGGTCGGCGTTTGCAGATGGCGCGGGGTGTCTTGCTGCAATGCATCATGGGAGGTTATCCACCAGCACGTTTTTACGGAAGCGATGACGGCGACCTCGCGCTGGTTGCTGATCCTGCGCAGATTCACCGTTTGCCGTGGAGCAAGCAACCACGCGCATTTGCCATTTGCGATGCAGTCGAACTGACCGGCACCGGCTCCAATCTTTCGACTCGCGGTCAACTCAAATCAGTGATCGCGCGTTACTCCGCCCTTGGTCTGGCACCCGTTGTGGCAACCGAACTGGAGTTCTTTGTCTTCGCCCCCAATACCGACCCGACTCAGCCTTTCCAGCCGCCGAGGGGGCTGGATGGACGTCGCGAGGACGGTCATTCAGCGTTCAGTGTCAGTTCCAATAACGGCTTGCGACCCTTCTTCAGTGAGGTCTACGAATGCATGGCGGCTTTGGGGCTGCCGCGCGATACCTTCATGCATGAAATGGGCGTCAGCCAGTTCGAGATCAATTTGCTGCACGGCGATCCGCTGCTATTGGCCGACCAGACCTTCCTGTTCAAGCATTTGCTGAAAGAAGTGGCGCTCAAACACGGCCTCACGGTTGTCTGCATGGCCAAGCCGTTGGCGCACACGCCAGGCAGTTCGATGCATATTCACCAGAGCATCGTTGATATGGATAGCGGACGTAACGTATTCAGTGGCGAAGACGATCAACCGACGGCGACCTTCCATCATTTCATCGCCGGACAGCAGATCTGCATGGCCGATTTCACTGCGCTGTTTGCACCGAACGTGAACTCGTATCAGCGCTTGTTCCATCCCTTCGCATCACCGAATAATGCCTGTTGGTCCCATGACAACCGGGCGGCAGGCTTGCGTATTCCGGCCAGTTCGCCGGTCGCTCGTCGGGTCGAGAATCGCTTGCCGGGGGCTGATGCCAATCCTTATCTGGCAATTGCCGCAAGCCTGGCGGCGGGACTCTATGGCATTGAACGACAACTGGAACCGAGCGATCCGATCCAGGGCGAATTTGAAGTGCCGGACAATCTTTCGTTACCCTGTACCTTGCATGCAGCTCTGGTGCGTCTGAAACGTAGCCAATTGGCGAAGGAACTGTTCGGCTCGGAGTTCATCGAAGGCTACATTGCTTCGAAGACCCTGGAGCTGACCAGCTTCCATGATGAAATTACTCCCTGGGAAAGGCGTGTTCTAGCGGCCCAGGCCTGACGAAATGTCGACATCGGGCTATCGTTTGGATAGCCCGTTTCTCACTGCAAGGAGCCGCTCGGAACGCCGATGCGCCAAATCTGGAAATCCTTTCGAGCGCTTTATTTCGCCTCGCTGATGATGTTGATCGGTTCAGGCTTGTTGAGTACTTACCTGGCGTTGCGCCTGGCTGCCGACCATGTCGATAGCCTTTGGGTCGGTGCGTTGATGGCTGCCAACTATTTCGGTCTTGTGCTGGGTGGCAAGATCGGCCATCGACTGATCGCCCGGGTTGGTCATATTCGAGCTTATTCGGCCTGTGCCGGGATCGTTGGCGCGGCAGTGCTGGGCCATGGCCTGGTGAACTGGTTGCCTGCCTGGCTTTTCCTGCGGGTGATCGTCGGCCTAGGCATGATGTGCCAATACATGGTCATCGAGAGTTGGCTCAACGAACAGGCCGACACCAAGCAGCGCGGGATGGTGTTCAGCGGCTACATGATTGCTTCGTATCTGGGGTTGGTGCTTGGACAACTGATTCTGGTCATGCACCCAGGACTGGGGCTCGAGCTGCTGATGTTGGTCGCTCTGTGTTTTACCTTGTGCCTGGTGCCGGTGGCCTTGACCCGACGCATTCACCCGGCACCGTTGCATCCGGCACCGATGGAGCCTCGGTTCTTTATCAAGCGGGTGCCGCAGTCGTTGAGTACGGTGTTGGGAGCGGGGCTGATCGTCGGCTCGTTTTATGGCTTGGCACCGCTGTATGCCTCGCAGCAGGGGTTGTCCACCGAACAGGTCGGTCTGTTCATGGGTAGCTGTATTTTTGCCGGGTTGCTGGTGCAGTGGCCTCTGGGGTGGTTGTCCGATCGCTATGACCGGGCGCTGTTGATCCGCAGTTTCGCTTTCAGTCTGGCGCTGGCCGCTTTGCCGCTGGCGATCATGGAGCGGGTGCCGCTGGAGGTGTTGTTCATCGCCGGTTTTCTCTGCTCATTGGTTCAGTTCTGTCTGTATCCGTTGGCCGTGGCATTTTCCAATGACCACATCGAGGGGGATCGTCGGGTATCGCTGACTGCGATGTTACTGGTGACCTACGGGGTTGGTGCCAGCATCGGACCGCTGGTGGCCGGGGTGTTGATGAAGTTGTTCGGCAGCCAGATGCTTTACGCATTCTTCAGCTTTTTTGCGTTGGTCCTGGTGTGGCGAATTCGTCCGAAAGCGGTGACCAACCTGCACCAGGTGGAAGATGCGCCGCTGCACCACGTTGCCATGCCGGACAGTATGTCGAGCTCGCCACTGGTGGCTGCACTCGATCCGCGGGTGGATGAGCAGATGGTGCAGGAACAGATGCAGAACCCGATACCTTCCGAACCGGAGTCTGCATCGGAGCCTGAAGCAGATACGCCTCCGGAGCAGCCGGACACGGGCAGCGAAAAAAGTTTCACCGAGGCCAGGCCATAACATTGAGGCAAAAAAACGGGCAGTCACCGCAAGGGACTGCCCGCTTTTATTCAGACTTCTGTTTCAGAAGTCATCTTTGTCGAAGCGCCGCGCTTCGCGTTGCAGCTGATAGACGAACCGTTCGACCTGCCGTTGCACCAATCCGCTCATGTTATGGAAGCGCACACCGGCGAAGGTAGTGGAGATCTTTTCTTCAAAGTGCAAGTAACGCAACTCAACCGGGGCCATCATCTTGCCAAAAGGCAGGGCGGCCACGAAGCGGTCATAGACTTGACCCAATTGCAGGCTTCCAGAGATGTCGCCAGAGAAGCGCAGCTTGCAACCGGTAGCCGAGATGTCTAGCAACTTGCCGCTGATCGGTGCCTTGAGTTTCTCGCCATCCAGGTCGACGTCGACCAATTGTGCCAGTTTCAACGCAGCGCGGAACGCATTGCGGCGCTGATGGTAGACCACTTCATCGGGCAGTGCGCCGCGATAGCAACGAGTACCGCCGGATTCGTCGATGGTCAGCGGACCGTTGCTTTCCCAGGCAATACGCACGCCTTCGTGGAAGCCTTCGACCTTGAAGGGTTCGCCGGCCAACAAGTAACGTTCGCCGTCTCGGGGAATCATTTCGTCCAGGGCAATCATCTTGCTTTCACGATCAACGTCCACCAGATAGCTCTGGAAGCGCTGGCTGCGCTCATGAAACGTAATGATCAGCGGGTCATGACTTTCTTGCAGCTGGCGCAGGTTGCTGGAGATTTCCAGAGGCGTGCTAAGCACCTTGGGTGGCTGCGGAGCATCATCCGCATTTAAGGCATTGGACACGGTTAATCAATCTCCAGACAAGTTTTGACTACGGCTAGCCAGCATTTTGCCAGCATGTTTCGCGTCTTGATAGAGCGTGCTCATCGACAAGCTTAAGCCTGACTGAGCGGGCGCGGTTTCACAAGCTTGGAGAATGATCCGCTGGCATCGTAGAGCGCAGGAGGTTCGCCGCCGGTAAGAATTTTCAGCTGGGCAGCCGTAGCGGCTTGCTGTATCAGGATCGACTGACCGTTGCTGGCATTGGTGGTCTGGCACTGGGCCAGGAGGTTGGTCAGCACGTCGCTCTGCGCCAGCAACTGTTCGCCAATGCTCGAATGGCTGGCCAGCTGCTCCAGCCCGCTACGGTTGGTTGGCAAGTTGAGGCTGGCGAGAATTTCGCTGCGCTTGCGGCCATGCTGTTCGAGCAAAATGATCAATGCCTGTTTCTGTGCCAGAACGTTTTCGAGCAGGGGCATGTCGCGACCATGCAGGGCGAGGGACTCGGTCTGCAGTAACTCCAGCAATTGTTGCGCTGGAGCAAAATCGTCGGTGATCAGTTGCAGTAAATTAGTGTCGTGCATGGCTGGCCTTGGTTTTTAAGCGTCCAAAAGCCTGGCGCAGGCCGTGGGCCTAGCGCTGGGCTTCGAAGTTGAGCAGTTTGCTGGCTACACGGTTGCTGTCGACTTTGTAGCTGCCATCGGCAATCGCTGCTTTCAACGCGGCCACGCGGGCGTTGTCGACGACAGGCTGATCGCGCAGCGTATCAGTGACCTTTTGCAACTGTTGAGCCTCATTGCTGAGATGTACCGATTCCCCGCTCTTAACGGTGCTGGCCTGTTCGGCCGGGGTATTCAGCGCTGCGGACTTGCCGGCGTCGGCCGTTTCCTTGCTCGCGCTGGTACGTGTACTGCCCGTAAGTGACGAGGAGCTGTTCAAACGGCTGAAATCGATGACCATGATAAAAAACCTCTGGGAATTTGGACGCTTGCCCTGTTTTCGGCCATCCCCTGCAAAACTTTAGGCCCATTTATCCGGGAGCTTGCGCGCGTCGGCGCTTGCCCCGCATGGAGCACAGTTTAGGGAACAGCCTCAGGAAGCGCCATCTTCATGAACAGGGAGCCCTACATGGCTACTTCCACCTGCCCCGGCGCGGTGACCTGAGCTTTGATGACCCGCTGCGAGTTGAGGTTCTTGACCCGGATCTGTTCATTCAAGCCACCGTTGGCCAGCGCTTCGCCTGGCATTCGCACGCTGAGCGTACCACTGCGCGCGGTAATCACCACCTGATCGCCCTTGCGAACGACTTCCGCTTGCTCCATGTGCACCAGGGTAATGACCTGGTCGGCGACCATTGGTCGGGTAAGTTTTTGCCCGATCGCCTGATCCACCGAGGTCAAATATCCCTGGTTGATCAGGCTGATATCGCGCTCACGCAATGTCACGTCTCCAGGCTCGACAATGCCGGCGCGGCGCAGGGGGCGGGTGGTGGTCACAACGTCACGAAACAGGCGTACTTGAGCGGGTACGAAGACGGTCCAGGGGGATGCTCCCTCACACCGGACCTTGACCGTTACCCGGCCCAGTGGCTTGGCCGGACTCTCCAGCGAGGCTGTCAATTCCTTGTCGCACATCGGCATGCGCATGCGCGGATCGAGCTGGTTAACCTGGATTTCATAGCGACCTTCCGTTTGACTGGTGGCCAGATAGTCTTCTACGGTGAACTCAAGAAAGCCTTGGGTGACGCCGATAAGCATGTCAGGCAAGGTAACTGGGTCAGCAAGGGCAGGGCTGCCAGCGTTGAACAGGCACACAGTCGCCAGCACGCCGAGTAATCTGCGGTAGGGTGTGGTAAGGCGTCGAAAAAATGTCGGTTCTCTGTTCATAGAGAGATAAAAAGCAAGCGCCGTGCCGTTTAGAGATGAATGTGCGTCGCAACAACACTTAGCGTTGGTGTAGGAGTCTGGGCATGGCTGGTGTAATGGATTCGGTAAACCAGCGCACGCAACTGGTGGGGCAGAATCGCCTTGAGCTGTTGTTGTTCCGTCTTGACGGCCAGCAGCTCTATGGGATCAACGTGTTCAAGGTCCGGGAGGTGCTGCAATGCCCCCAACTGACACTGATGCCCAAGTCCAGTCCTGTCGTGTGCGGCGTGGCGAATATTCGGGGGGCGACCATTCCGATCCTTGATCTGGCGATGGCGACCGGCTCCGGGGGCTTGAAAGACAAGAACAACCCTTTCGTGATCATCACGGAGTACAACACCAAGACCCAGGGGTTCCTGGTGCGCTCGGTGGAACGCATTGTGAACATGAACTGGGAGGAGATTCATCCGCCGCCCAAGGGCACTGGCCGCGATCACTACCTGACGGCCGTGACTCGCGTCGACAATCAACTGGTCGAAATCATCGACGTCGAGAAAGTGCTGGCGGAAGTGGCGCCGACACCGGAAGCGATTTCGGTTGGTGTGGTGGATGTCGAAACCCAGCACAAGGCGCTCTCTCTGCGTGTGTTGACAGTCGATGATTCGTCGGTGGCACGCAAACAGGTCACGCGCTGCTTGCAAACGGTTGGCGTCGAAGTGGTGGCGTTGAACGACGGTCGGCAAGCGCTGGATTACCTGCGCAAACTGGTCGACGAGGGCAAGAAGCCGGAGGAAGAGTTCCTGATGATGATTTCCGACATCGAGATGCCGGAGATGGACGGATACACCCTGACGGCGGAAATCCGCAACGACCCTCGCATGCAAAAGCTACATATCATCCTGCATACTTCGTTGTCGGGTGTGTTCAATCAGGCGATGGTCAAGAAAGTCGGTGCCGATGACTTCCTCGCCAAATTCCGTCCTGATGACCTGGCATCCCGGGTAGTCGACCGGATCAAAGCAGCAGACATTAGCTAGGGGCGTTCGGCCCCCGGCAGTCAACACGATTTAAGAGGCGGCAGCATTGTCAACGGGTAATTTGGATTTCGAACAGTTCCGGGTATTCCTGGAAAAAGCCTGTGGCATTTTGCTCGGTGAAAACAAGCAGTATCTGGTATCGAGCCGTCTCAACAAACTGATGGAGCAGCAGGGTATCAAGTCGTTGGGTGAGCTTGTCCAGCGCATGCAGACCCAGCCGCGCAGCGGTTTGCGCGAGCAGGTGGTCGACGCAATGACCACCAACGAAACCCTGTGGTTTCGTGATACCTACCCCTTTGAAGTCTTGAAGAACAAGGTACTGCCCGAAGCGATCAAGGCCAGTCCCGGCCAGCGTTTGCGCATCTGGTCGGCGGCATGCTCGTCGGGTCAGGAGCCGTATTCGCTGTCGATGTCCATTGATGAGTTCGAGCGGGCCAACATGGGCCAGTTGAGGATGGGGGTGCAAATCGTTGCCACCGATCTTTCCGGCACCATGCTGACCAACTGCAAGACCGGCGAGTACGACAGCCTGGCCATTGGTCGCGGTCTGTCGCCCGAGCGACTGCAGCGATATTTCGACCCGAAAGGGCCGGGGCGCTGGGTCATCAAGGCACCGATCAAGAGTCGGGTGGAGTTTCGTTCGTTCAATCTGCTGGACAGCTACGCCAGCCTGGGCAAGTTCGATATCGTGTTCTGCCGCAACGTCCTGATCTACTTCTCTGCCGAAGTGAAGAAGGACATCCTGTTGCGTATTCACAGCACGTTGAAGCCTGGCGGTTATCTGTTCCTTGGTGCTTCAGAAGCGCTGAACGGATTGCCGGATCATTACCAGATGGTCCAGTGCAGCCCTGGGATCATTTATCAGGCGAAGTGATTTTGTCGGCGTCATAAAAACGGGAGTCCTTATGGGGCTCCCGTTTTTTTGTGTCTGGCGAGTACCGCGCCAGGAGTTGGCAAGTGGTGTACTCGGGATTGGATGCCAGGCGGCAGAAAAGCGGCATCCGGCGGAAACCCGTTGCCGCTTTTCTGGCATTGCCGCCTAGCCTCTGCCCGCAAAGCCCCGGTTTACGGGGTTTTCTGACTTGGCATGACGCTTGCTATGTCCATCGTACGAAAAATCAGGTCACCCGAAGGTTTCCCGACATGAGCATCAGCTTCGATAAAGCGCTCGGTATTCACGAACAGGCACTGGGCTTTCGCGCCCAGCGCGCTGAAGTCCTGGCCAACAACATTGCCAACGCCGACACCCCGAACTACAAGGCCCGGGATCTGGATTTCTCCAAAGTGCTCGCGGCACAGAGCGAGAAAAACCAAAACGGCACCATCGCCTTGAACATGACCAACAGCCGTCATATCGAAGCGCAAGGGCTGGGCAATGCTGACGAATCGCTGATGTACCGCACGCCGATGCAACCGTCGATTGACCAGAACACCGTGGACGCCCAGCTGGAACAGTCGAACTACGCGGAAAACGCGATTGGCTTCCAGGCCAGCTTCACCCTGCTCAACAGTAAATTCAAAGGGCTGGTGTCAGCCCTGCGTGGAGAGTAAGCCATGTCTCTATCCAGTGTTTTCAACATTGCCGGTAGCGGCATGAGTGCGCAGACCACTCGCTTGAACACCGTCGCTTCGAACATCGCCAACGCCGAAACCGTCTCGTCGAGCATCGACCAGACCTACCGCGCGCGTCACCCGGTATTCGCCACCATGTTCCAGGGCGGCCAGAGCGGCGGCAGCGATTCGTTGTTCCAGAACCAGGACGCTGCCGGTCAAGGCGTGCAGGTCATGGGCGTGGTCGAAGACCAGAGCAACCTCGAGGCGCGCTACGAGCCGAACCATCCGGCCGCCGACGCCAAGGGCTACGTCTATTACCCGAACGTCAACGTGGTGGAAGAGATGGCGGACATGATTTCCGCGAGCCGCTCGTTCCAGACCAACGCCGAAATGATGAACACGGCCAAAACCATGATGCAGAAAGTCCTGACCCTCGGTCAGTGATAAGGGGCGATTCAAATGAGTGTTAGCGATACCACCAGCAGTTTGAGCCTCAACGATATCCTGGCCAACTCCTCCATCAAGACCAACACCACGACGAATGGTCTGGCGTCAGCAACCAGCAGTGCTACGGGCAACCAAGCCTTGGGCAAGGACGCGTTCCTGCAATTGCTGGTCACGCAGCTGAAAAACCAGAACCCGCTGGAGCCGCAGGACAACGGCGCGTTCGTGGCCCAGTTGGCCCAGTTCAGCAGCCTGGAGGGGATCACCACGCTCAACACCACCGTGAGCGGTCTTGCCAGCAACTACAACTCGTCGCAAGCCCTGCAGGCTTCCTCGCTGGTGGGGCGTTCGGTCATCGCGCCGAGCGACAAGGCTGTGGTCGACACCACCAAGAGTCTCAGCGGTACGGTCGTCGTTCCGTCTTCGGTCGCCGACGTCAGCCTGAAAATTACCAATGCCGACGGCAAGACCGTACGCACCATCGACATGGGGTCTCAGAGCGCGGGCAATGCCAGCTTCATCTGGGACGGCAAGGACGATTCCGGTGTAACGGTTCCTGCGGGCACGTATAGCTTCGGGGCTGCGAGCACGATCGACGGTCAGTCCGTATCGCTTGTCACCAATCTGCCCGCCACGGTCAACAGTGTGACCATCAGTCAGACCGGCGGTGAGTTGATGCTCAATCTGGCCGGGCTGGGCAGCGTCGCCCTGTCCAAAGTACAAACCATTGGTATGTAAAGCCGACTAACCCGGCACAAAGGAGTGGATTATGTCTTTCAACATCGGCCTTAGCGGTCTCTTTGCAGCCAACAAACAACTGGACGTAACGGGCAATAACATCGCCAACGTCGCGACCACCGGTTTCAAATCGTCCCGTGCAGAATTCGAAGACGTGTACTCTGCGACTCGCCTGGGTACTGGTAGCAAGACCGTCGGCAACGGCGTACGTCTGGCCAACGTCTCCCAGCAGTTCAGCCAGGGTGATGTGAACAACACCGGTAACGTGCTCGACATGGGGATCCAGGGCAACGGCTTTTTCGTCCTGAGCAACAATGGTTCGCTGACGTACACCCGTGCCGGTACGTTCAAGACCGACAAGGACGGCTACGTCACCAACAGCGACGGCACTGCACGCCTGCAAGGTTACGGCGTCGACTCCAATGGCAAGATCGTCAATGGTGTATTGACCGACCTGCGAATCGATACATCCAACCTGGCACCAAAATCCACCAGCAGCGTTTCATCGACCATCAACCTGAACTCGACGTCGCCGGTAATCGACCAGACAGTCGCGGCGAACGCTTTCGATCCGTCCAAGACCGCGACGTTCACCAAGTCGTTCAGTACCCCGATTTACGATACTCAGGGCAACCAGCACACCATGGATCAATACATGGTCAAGACTGGGGCGAACACTTGGGATACCTATACCCTGATCGATGGTCGCAACCCGGACGGCAGTGACCCTACTGCTGCCGCGACGCCTCCGGTAGCATCGACGATGACGTTCGATAGCAGCGGAAAGCTGGTATCGGTCAGTACACCTCCTGGTCCGGTCATCAGCAGTGACCTGAAGATCAGCAACTGGACGCCGGGTACCGTGACCAATGGCGTGTGGGCAGCCAATGGGGCTTCTGCCGATCCGGCAGGTGTGACCATCGCCATGGCCAACACCACTCAGTTCAACGCTGACACCGCACGTTCGATTCCGTCGCAGAACGGTTACGCCACCGGCCAGATCACCAACCTGACCATCGACGGCAGTGGTGTGTTGCTGGCCAACTTCAGTAACAACCAAACAAAGCCCATCGGCCAGATTTCGCTGGCCAGCTTCACCAACGAACAAGGCCTGCAGCCCGTTGGCGGTACCAGTTGGAAAGAGACCTACGCGTCGGGTATTCCAGGCTACGATGCACCGCAGACCGGTACTCTGGGCTCGCTGGTTTCCAACTCTCTGGAAGAGTCCAACGTCAATCTGACCAACGAGCTGGTTGACCTGATCAAGGCGCAGAGCAACTACCAGGCGAACGCCAAGACTATCTCCACCCAAAGCACCATCATGCAGACCATCATTCAGATGACCTGATACTGGATAGCGCTGCATAAAAAGCCCCTCGTCAGAGGGGCTTTTTTGTGGAAGCTGAATTGGTCGACCCTGTAGGAGCGAGCGTGCTCGCGATGGACGTTAACGATCACGCGTTCCTGCTGATTAACCGTGTTGCTTTCGCGTACATCACGAGCAAGTTCGCTCCTGCGAGAAGCAAAAGAAAACCCCCGATCGGCCAGAGGCCCACCGGGGGTTTCAGACAAGCACCTTACGACGCTTGCAGGTTCAGCTTATTGGCAAGCTTCGCAATCCGGCTCGTCAATGGCGCAGGCCTTCGGCACGGGCGCTGGACCTGCTGGCGCAGCCAGGACCGAGTCGTCGCCGTGGTTGCCGCCACTGGAAACAGCGTTCAGCTTGCCGGTGTTGATGGTCGACTTTTCGGTGCTGGTCGCGGCCAGGGCGCGGAGGTAGTAAGTGGTTTTCAGACCACGGTACCAGGCCATGCGGTAGGTCACATCCAGCTTCTTGCCTGAAGCGCCGGCGATATACAGGTTCAGGGACTGTGCCTGGTCGATCCACTTCTGACGACGGCTTGCCGCGTCAACGATCCACTTGGTGTCCACTTCGAAGGCCGTCGCGTAGAGCTCTTTGAGTTCTTGCGGGATGCGTTCGATTTGCTGCACGGAACCGTCGTAGTACTTCAGGTCGTTGATCATGACCGAGTCCCACAGACCGCGAGCCTTCAGGTCGCGAACCAGGTACGGGTTGATCACGGTGAATTCGCCCGACAGGTTCGATTTCACATAGAGGTTCTGGTAGGTCGGTTCGATCGACTGCGATACGCCAGTGATGTTGGCGATGGTTGCGGTCGGTGCGATGGCCATGATGTTGGAGTTACGAATACCTTTTTGAACGCGGGCGCGCACTGGGGCCCAGTCCAGGGTTTCGTTCAGGTCGACGTCGATGTACTTCTGGCCGCGTTGCTCGATCAGGATCTGTTGCGAATCCAGCGGCAGGATGCCCTTGGACCACAGCGAACCCTGGAAGGTCTCGTAGGCGCCGCGCTCGTCGGCCAGGTCGCAGGAAGCCTGGATCGCGTAGTAGCTGACCGCTTCCATCGACTTGTCGGCGAACTCGACGGCAGCGTCGGAACCGTAAGGGATGTGCTGCAGGTACAGCGCGTCCTGGAAGCCCATGATGCCCAGGCCGACCGGACGGTGCTTGAAGTTGGAGTTCTTCGCTTGTGGCACCGAGTAGTAGTTGATGTCGATCACGTTATCGAGCATGCGTACGGCAGTGTTCACAGTGCGTTGCAGCTTGGCGGTGTCCAGCTTGCCGTTGACGATGTGGTTCGGCAGGTTGATCGAGCCCAGGTTGCAAACGGCGATTTCGTCCTTGTTGGTGTTCAAGGTGATTTCGGTGCACAGGTTCGAGCTGTGGACTACGCCGACGTGCTGCTGCGGGCTGCGCAGGTTGCACGGGTCTTTGAAGGTCAGCCATGGGTGGCCGGTTTCAAACAGCATGGACAGCATTTTGCGCCACAGGTCTTTGGCCTGGATGGTCTTGAACAGTTTGACCTTGCCAGGGTATTCGGTCAGGGCTTCGTAGTACTCGTAGCGCTCTTCGAAGGCCTTGCCGGTCAGGTCGTGCAGATCCGGAACTTCAGACGGCGAGAACAGGGTCCATTTACCGTCATCGAAGACACGCTTCATGAACAGGTCAGGAATCCAGTTGGCGGTGTTCATGTCGTGGGTACGACGACGATCGTCACCGGTGTTCTTGCGCAGCTCGATGAACTCCTCGATGTCCATGTGCCAGGTTTCCAGGTACGCACAGACAGCGCCTTTGCGCTTGCCACCCTGGTTAACGGCGACGGCGGTGTCGTTCACGACTTTCAGGAACGGTACAACGCCCTGGGATTTGCCGTTGGTGCCCTTGATGTAAGAGCCCAATGCACGAACAGGTGTCCAGTCGTTGCCCAGGCCGCCGGCGAATTTCGACAGCATGGCGTTGTCGTGGATCGCGTGGTAGATGCCCGACAGGTCATCCGGCACGGTGGTCAGGTAGCAGCTCGACAGCTGCGGACGCAGGGTGCCGGCGTTGAACAGCGTTGGAGTCGAGGACATGTAGTCGAAGGACGACAACAGGTTGTAGAACTCGATCGCGCGGTCTTCCTTTTGCTTCTCTTCGATCGCCAGGCCCATGGCCACACGCATAAAGAAAATCTGCGGCAGTTCAAAGCGCACGCCATCCTTGTGGATGAAGTAACGGTCGTACAGGGTTTGCAGGCCCAGGTAGGTGAACTGCTGGTCGCGCTCGTGGTTGATTGCCTTGCCCAGTTTTTCCAGGTCGAAGTCGGCCAGAACCGGGTTCAGCAATTCGAATTCGATACCCTTGGCGATGTAGGCAGGCAGGGCCTTGGCGTACAGGTCGACCATTTCGTGGTGAGTGGCGCTTTCGGCGACGCCGAGGAAGCCCAGGCCTTCGGCACGCAGGGTGTCCATCAGCAGGCGGGCAGTGACGAACGAGTAGTTCGGCTCACGTTCGACCAGCGTACGGGCAGTCATCACCAGGGCGGTGTTGACGTCGGTCAGGGCCACGCCGTCGTACAGGTTTTTCAGGGTTTCGCGCTGGATCAGGTCGCCGTCGACTTCTTCCAGGCCTTCGCACGCTTCGGTGACGATGGTGTTCAGGCGGCCCATGTCGAGCGGCGCCAGGCTGCCGTCGGCACGTGTGATGCGGATCGAAGGGTGAGCGTTGACCGCTTCTTCGGCCGGGGCACGTACGGCGCGTTCCTTGGAGCGGGCATCACGATAGATCACGTAGTCGCGAGCGACCTTCTGCTCGCCGGCGCGCATCAGGGCCAGTTCGACCTGGTCCTGGATTTCTTCGATGTGGATGGTGCCGCCCGATGGCATGCGACGCTTGAAGGTTGCGGTGACCTGTTCGGTCAGGCGGGCAACGGTGTCGTGGATTCGCGACGAAGCGGCAGCGGTGCCGCCCTCAACTGCGAGAAACGCTTTGGTGATGGCGACGGTGATTTTGTCATCGGTGTAAGGAACGACAGTGCCGTTACGCTTGATCACGCGAAGCTGGCCCGGCGCGGTGGCGGACAGATCCGAATTCGAATCAGCGGCCTGCGGCAAGGTGCCCTTCGGGTTCTCGCGAGTTGTGTCGGTTTGCATGGGTGTCTCCACGTTCTCTATGTTTGTTTGGGCACCATCACGGTGCCCACCGTTCCGTCCTGAAGCACTACAACCGGCGAATGCCGGGCATAACAACTTCGGGACAGTAGGAAGGGTGCTATTTGGGCGCCGCTTCCATGCCGAAGTCTTTGGCCGCACGCCTTGGGCGAGAGGCCGGGGTCCTTTGAGGTGACAGTTGGGGACTGCAACACCCGTACCGTTTTCACCCTTATGGGCCGAAATACAGTAACCATCCGCACGCGCGGTTTGGGCTTTCGAAATTACGTTTGGTTCAACCGGACGGTGGCAAGAAAAGCGCTTGAAATTGGTGTCCGGTTTGTGTTTGGTTTTTTGCGCAAAACCCTACATCTAGGGTTTTTTTGGCGCCGGGGTACAAGATAATGCGTTTTAGGGGGGGATTGCAACGTACTACCTGTGGATAAACCTGTGCGTAAATTGTGTGTGAAAGAGCGAATCGGCGTGTAGGCCGCAATGCTGCTGGACCGAACCTTTTTTCATCAATTTTCAGTGATCGAAAACGGCCGGGTGGATTTTTAAGGGCGCGAACCCTATCACAAAAAACCGACTTGTCCGAACGCATTTGCCGGCTTGTGTTCTGCGCGAGCGACGTTTATACAATCGGCCAGCATGTAGACAATTTATCCTCCCCAATCATTACAAAAAGACGGGAGGACCCTTCCTTATTAGAGTTCTTGGCAAATAGAGGTCCCCCGTGGAGCAAGAAGCCTGGCAGGTATTGATTGTCGAGGACGACCAGCGTCTGGCCGAACTGACCCGCGATTACCTGGAAGCCAATGGCCTGCGCGTGTCCATCGAGGGCGATGGCGCCCTGGCCGCAGCCCGAATCATCAAGGAAAAACCGGACCTGGTGATCCTTGACCTGATGCTGCCCGGTGAAGATGGCCTGAGCATTTGCCGCAAGGTCCGCGACCGTTATGACGGCCCGATCCTCATGCTCACCGCCCGTACCGACGACACTGACCAGATTCTCGGCCTCGACCTGGGCGCCGATGACTATGTGTGCAAACCGGTGCGTCCGCGTTTGCTGCTGGCACGCATCCAGGCGTTATTGCGGCGCAGCGAGGCGCCGGAAGCCGCGCCGGAAAAACAACGTCGCCTGCAATTTGGCCCACTGGTCGTGGATAACGCATTGCGCGAAGCCTGGCTCAACGATACGGGCATCGAATTGACCAGCGCCGAATTTGACCTGCTCTGGCTGTTGGTGGCCAACGCCGGGCGCATTCTATCCCGGGAAGAGATCTTCACCGCCTTGCGTGGCATCGGCTATGACGGCCAGGACCGCTCCATCGACGTACGCATTTCGCGCATTCGCCCGAAAATCGGCGATGACCCGGATCACCCGCGGCTGATCAAGACAGTACGCAGCAAAGGCTATCTGTTCGTCCCAGAGGCCTGCGTAGACTCGTCCCTGTGAACTCGATCTTCCTGCGTATCTACGGCGGCATGTGCGCCGCGCTGATCCTGGTGGCGGTGCTCGGGGTGCTGGCGTTGCACATGCTCAACCAGGTACGCAGCGAGCAGTACCGCGAGCGCCTGGCCCATGGCACGTTTTCGCTGATGGCCGACAACCTGCAACCGATGAACGAGACCGAACGCCATCGTGCCTTGCTGGTGTGGGAGCGGTTGCTGGGAATTCCGCTGGCGCTGAAAACCTTCAGTCAGACCGACCTTGACCTGACCCAACGCACCCGTGTGCTGCATGGTCAGGCGCTGGTGGAGCAGACCGGCCCGCATGCGGCCAAGGTGTACCGACTGGTCAGCGACAAGGAACAACTGGTGCTCACGGGGGAAGTCCAGCAAATCAGCGAGCAACTGGCCCGGGCGACGATTTACCTGTTGACCGACGAGTTGGTGCGCGTACCGGTGGCCGAGCAACCCGAGCGCTTGGCGCAACTGAAGCAGGACAAGGGCTTCGGTTTCGATTTGCGTCTGGTCACGGTCGATGAGGCGGACATGGACGAGGACCAGAGTCGTCGCATTTCCGAAGGCGACACGGTGATGGCGCTGGGCAAGGAAGGCGATTCGATCCGTGTGTTTGCGGGGATGGTTGGCACGCCGTGGGTACTGGAAATCGGCCCTTTGTATCAGATGAATCCTTATCCGCCGGAGTGGCTGGTGCTGATTGCCGCGCTGGGCCTGACCCTGATCGGTTTGATCGTTTACCTGCTGGTTCGCCAACTGGAGCGCCGCTTGCGCGGTCTTGAAGCAGCAGCCACGCGCATCGCCAAGGGCAGTCTGGAAACCCGCGTGCCGGCGCGCGGTGCTGACTCGGTAGGGCGTCTGGCGTCGGCGTTCAATGGTATGGCCGAGCACTTGCAACAATTACTGGCGATACAGCGTGAGCTGGTGCGCGCCGTTTCCCACGAACTGCGGACACCGGTGGCGCGCCTGCGTTTCGGCCTGGAGATGATCGGTTCGGCCACCACGCCGCAAGCGCTGGAAAAATACTGTGAAGGCATGGATCACGACATCGAGGATCTCGACCGACTGGTTGACGAAATGCTCACTTACGCACGGCTGGAGCAGGGCTCGCCGGCGCTGAACTTCCAGCGCATCGACCTGGATGCGCTGGTCAATCAGGTCATCGAGGAGCTGGCGCCGTTGCGTGCCGATGTCACGGTGCAGCGCGGGTTGTGCCTGTCGGCGGCCGATTGCGACGACGCCTGGGTCGAGGCCGAGCCGCGCTACCTGCATCGGGCACTGCAGAATCTGGTCAGCAATGCCATGCGTCATGCGCAATCACGGGTGACCATCAGTTATCAGGTTGGCCAGCAACGCTGTCGTGTCGATGTCGAGGATGACGGACCGGGCGTGCCGGAAATCGCCTGGGAGAAAATCTTTACCCCGTTCCTGCGTCTGGATGACAGCCGTACCCGCGCATCGGGTGGACATGGCTTGGGGCTGTCCATCGTGCGGCGCATTATTCATTGGCACGATGGCCGGGCGTTGATCGGCAAAAGCAAGAGCCTGGGGGGCGCGTGTTTCAGTTTGAGTTGGCCGCGCAATCAGGAGAAGCGATGAGATGTGCGCTGGATACGGGCCGCCATCGCCGGCAAGTCGTCCAAAACAGAAGTGAATGCGCCGCTAACCTGCGGGCGCCAGCTTGCCGACGATGGTGCCCTCAGGCCCGGATACTCACCAGACTCAACAACTGCCCGTCCCTGACCCCGAACTGCGCATCAAGCTCGGTGCCATTGCGCCACTCGGCGGACAGGTTCGTCAGTAATCGCAGCCGCACGTCTCCACGCTCGGTCCACTCCAGTACTTCGGCGTGTTCAAAGTAGAAGCGCTGCTGAACGATCGGATAGAGGGCCTTGAACAGGCTCTCTTTCACCGAAAACGTCAGGGTCACCCATAACGCCAGTTGATCGTGACGGCCGGCCGCCATGCGCTGCAGTTCCGGCGGGGTGAGGATCTCTGCGGCCAGACGCTCGGCCCGTTCGGCGTTGAGCAGGTTTTCCAGGTCCATCCCCAGGCCGCGCCAATGGCTTTTCTTCGCGACGATAGCGGCGGCGCGGCCCGTGCTGTGGGTGATCGAACCGCAAATGTGTGCCGGCCAGACTGGGGCCCGGTCTTCACCGATGGCCGGGCTGAGGTTCAGACCTTCCAGTTGCTGCAGCGCGGCACGGGCACAGACACGACCGGCGAGAAACTCGGCCTGGCGCTTGGCAACCGAGCGCTGGATGGTCGCCGGCGCTTCAATGGCGCTGCGCTGGAAATCATCGCTGAGCAGTTGTGAGGTATTGAAGTGCGTGCTCAGCAGCACGGTGTCGGGCAGCACATACGGCAGCGGCCAATGAGCATCGAGTGGGGAGCAGAAAGCGGGCAGGGCGGGGACGGAGTTCATGTCGGGCATTTTGCCGGGTTGGATTGACGCTGGGTAGTAGTTAAGGGCTTTGTGGCGAGGGAGCAAGCTTCCTCGCCACAGGCATGTTCGGCTCCCGACGTTGGGTGTGTCAGCTAAATATCTTTTTGAAAAACGCCTGCATGTCCGCCCAAGACTTTTCATCCGCCGCCTTGTTGTAACCGATGTCCGGCCCGCCATGATCGCCGTGGCTCAAGCGATCGGCATCAGGGTTACTGAAACCGTGCTTGGCACCGTCTAGGCTGACGAACGTGTAGTCAGCCCCGGCCTTGTCCATTTCGGATTTGAACGCAGTGACATTTTCGGAGGTGATCATGCTGTCCTTGGCGCCGTGTTCGACGAGAATTTTTGCTTTCACACTGCCCGGCGTAGCAGGCGTGTTGGTCGCCAGTGCACCGTGAAAACTGACGACACCCGCCAATGGCACACCCTGACGCGCGGCATTAAGCACCACGCCGCCGCCGAAGCAGTAGCCGATGGCGGCCATTTTATCAGGGTTGGTTTGCGGCTGTTTCTTCAGCAGATCGAGCCCCGCCTGGAACCGCGCACTGGCCGCTGCACTGTCCTTCAATACCGCTTGCATGAATGCCATCGCGTCGTTGGGGTGTTCGGTGTTCTTTCCATCGCCATACATATCAATGGCCAGGGCACTGTAGCCCAGGCCGGCCAGATCCCGGGCCCGGCGTTTGGCGTAGTCGTTCAGCCCCCAGAACTCATGCACTACCACGACACCAGGGCGCGGCCCCTTGATTGCATCGTCGTAAGCGTAATAGCCGATCAGTTTCGTGCCGTCGGCACTCTGATAAGGAATTTCCTGAGTCTTGATGGCGGCCTGGCTAAGCCCGCTCAGGGTCAGCAAGGCGAGAGCAAGGAATATACGCATGGTCGAATCTCCTGTTGAAGCTCATTGTAATACTCGGGGCGAGTTGGTTCAGCTTAGGTTAAGCCCGCGTTCAGGGTGAGTTCAGGGCTGCGTGAGTAGTCTTGCCCCGTAGCCAACAAACAAGTAGCTCACAAGGAGTTCTACCATGAATGGATTCAAAAACTTGCTTCTGGCATTCACCGTTTTGAGCGCAAGCTCGGCAGCGTTTGCATCCGACGATACTTTCGGCAGCCTTACCTTTGGGCAGACCAGTGACAAGATCAAAAAGTCCCACGCCCTGAACGACAACCTTAACCATCCAAACGCCGATGGCGTGATTGGCAAGGACAACACCTGGGGAGTGCGCCTGGGGCAGCAAAACAGCCAGGGCCGCTATTACGCCACTTACGACAACGTGTCGGGCTCGCACAATGGCATTAAACTTCGTCAGGAAAATCTCCTGGGCAGCTACGATCTGTTCTACCCGGTGGGTGGCGATACCAGGCTGTTCGGCGGCGCCTCCGCCGGACTGACCAGGATGACCCAGGAATCGCCAGGCTTCAGTCGCGATCGAAACATCGGTTATGCGCTGGGTGGACAGGCGGGAGTTTTACAGCAGATTTCGCGAAATACGTCCGTTGAACTGGGGTACCGTTATCTGCGCAGCAATGCCAGCACCGAGATGAGCGAGCGCGGTGGTAGCAAACAGGGTTCGCTAAGCCTGACCAGCAGCGCCCAGACATACGTTTCCGCCAACTACGCGTTCTGAAAAAAGCGTTCGCGACAGGCCGGCCCCGGATCAACCAGGAGGTTGAACCGGGGCCGGCCCGTAAACTATCGAGGTGCGCTGTTCGTACCTCTGGAGAAATTGATTTGCCTTGGAGCGCGTTATGAAACTGCTGGTCGTTGAAGATGAGGCCCTGTTGCGTCATCACCTGCAAACCCGGTTGACGGACAGTGGCCATGTCGTCGAGTCTGTGGCCAATGCCGAAGAGGCTTTGTACCAGACCGAACAGTTCAATCATGACCTGGCGGTGATCGACCTCGGCCTGCCGGGCATAAGCGGGCTCGAGCTGATTCGTCAACTGCGCTCGCGCGGCAAGACCTTTCCGATCCTCATCCTCACGGCGCGTGGCAACTGGCAGGACAAGGTCGAAGGCCTCGCCGCTGGTGCCGACGACTATGTGGTCAAGCCGTTCCAGTTTGAAGAGCTCGATGCCCGGCTCAATGCGTTGCTGCGTCGGTCCAGTGGTTTCACCCAGTCGACCATTGTCGCGGGCCCATTGCTGCTCGACCTCAATCGAAAACAGGCAAGCCTTGATGAGCAGCCGCTGGCGCTGACAGCGTACGAGTACCGTATTCTTGAATACCTGATGCTTCATCACCAGCAAGTCGTGGCCAAGGATCGTCTGATGGAGCAGCTGTATCCGGACGACGATGAGCGTGATCCAAATGTGATCGAAGTGCTGGTTGGCCGCCTGCGACGAAAACTCGAAGGTCGTGCGGGCTTCAAGCCGATCGATACCGTGCGGGGCCTCGGCTACCTGTTCAATGAGCGCTGCAGTTGATTCGTTCCCTGCGCGTCCGCTTGATGCTCGCCGCCACCATTCTGGCGGTGTTGTTCATGCTCGCGTTGCTGCCGGCGATGCAGGGTGCGTTCAGCCTGGCACTGCAGGATTCTATCGAGCAACGACTGGCGTCGGACGTTACGACGCTGATTTCCGCTGCGCGAGTGGAGAACAACCGCTTGCAGATGCCGGCACAATTGCCCGACGAGCGCTTCAACCTCACCGATGGCCGTTTGCTCGGTTATATCTATGACCGTGAAGGTAATCTGGTCTGGCGGTCTAAGGGCACTCAGGAAGAAAACATCAATTACAAACCGCGCTATGACGGGCACGGTAATGAGTTCGCAAGAATCCGTGAAGCCAATGGCCAGGAGTTCTTCGTCTATGACGTCGAGGTCAAGCTGCTCGGCGGTAAAAACGCGGCGTTCAGTATTGTCACGCTGCAACCGGTGCGCGAATACGAACACACCCTTGAAGGCCTGCGGGAAAACCTCTATCTGGGGTTCGGCGCGGCGTTGCTGGTGCTGCTGGCCTTGCTGTGGATTGGTCTGACGTGGGGCTTGCAGGCATTGGGCCGCCTAAGTAAGGAGCTTGACGAAATCGAAGGCGGCACCCGCGAAAGCCTCAGCGAACAACATCCTCGCGAACTGTTGCGCTTGACCGGTTCTCTGAACCGCTTGCTACACAGCGAGCGCGAACAGCGTAGTCGTTATCGTGATTCCCTCGACGATCTGGCGCATAGCCTGAAAACCCCATTGGCGGTGCTGCAAGGCGTCAGCGAAGACATGGCACAACGCGCCGAAAATCGCGAGCAAGCCTGGGTCCTGCAAACCCAGATCGAACGCATGAGTCAGCAGATCAGCTATCAATTGCAGCGCGCCAGCCTGCGTAAAAGCGGTCTAGTACGGCATCAGGTGTCCCTGCAGCCTGTGCTGCAAAGTCTGTGTGACACTCTGGACAAGGTTTATCGTGACAAGCGCGTGCGAGTCGCCATGGACTTGCCGCCGCAGTGTTACATGCCAATAGAGCAGGGCGCCTTGCTGGAGATGATGGGTAACCTGCTGGAGAATGCCTATCGCCTGTGCCTTGGCGAAGTGCGAATCAGCGTGCGTCAGACCTTGAGTGGTATCGAGTTGTGCGTCGAAGACGACGGCCCCGGCGTCCCGCCCGACCAGCGCGCTCGAATCCTGCAACGCGGTGAGCGCCTTGACCGGCAACATCCGGGACAGGGCATTGGCCTGGCAGTGGTCAAGGACATCATTGAAAGTTACAGCGCCAAACTGACCCTGGACGACTCACCGATGGGGGGCGCGGCATTCCGGATTCACTTTCCGGCGGTTTGATCCTCGTTTCAAGCTTCGCGAGCCCAGGCTTCTGCAGGCTCGTTTAATTTCCCTGAGCGCGGTACGCCCCCGGCGTCAGCCCCGTCCATTTCTTGAACGCACGATGAAACGCCGAGGGCTCGGAAAACCCCAGCTGTTCGGCAATCTGTTGCAACGACAGGTCGGCGCGACTCAAGTGATAAATCGCGATGTCGCGACGCAACTGATCCTTCAACTCCTGAAAACTGCTGCCTTCTTCGCGCAGATGGCGGCGCAATGTCTGCGGGCTGATGTGCAGGTGCGCGGCCACGGCTTCCAGATCCGGCCAGCGCGAACTGTCGCGACTGAGCAGCCTGCGCAGCTGACTGCTCAAACTGTCGCCATCGTCGGGGCGCGACAGCAGATCGGCAGGGGAGCGCTCAAGGAAATGCTTGAGCGTCCGCTCGTCCTGTAGCAGCGGCATGTTCAGGTAGCGACTGTGAAACAGCAGGCTGCTGTGGGCGGTTGAAAATTCTAGCGGGCAGGAAAAAAGCAAATCATATTCGGCCCCGTGCTCCGGTCGCGGATAGCTGAACGTGGCCTGCTCCAGGCGTATGCGCTGGCCGATCAGCCAACTGCCGAATCGATGCCAGATCACCAGCAGGCTCTCGGTGAGGAAATGGTCTGGATCCCACAGATGCGCATCTTCCAGGCTCAGGCGGATCATTTCATCTTCGCGCGTCAGGGTCAGGCGCGGGGCATCGGGGAATAGGCTATAAAACAATAAGCCGCGATTAAGTGCCTTTTCCAGATTACGGCAATGGATCACGGCATGACACATCATCGCGAAGCTGCCCGGCTTGCTCGGGCCTTGCCCGAAACCCAGGTACTCATCGTCCAGTGCCTGCCACAGTGCCTGGATCAGTTGGGCGAACTGTTCAGGAGCGATGCGCGCCCGCGGCTCGTCGAGCAATTCGGGGCTGATCCCCAACTGCTGCAGCAGACCCGAATAGTCGTAGCCGCATCGCTGCGCACCACCAAGAGCGGCACGGGCGAAATGACTGGCGATGGTACGTTCGCGCATAGAAGACAGCCCATCCATTGAGCGACGGATGGTAGCTGCGGGAATTGCTGATGAACAGGGCGGATATCCGCCAATTTGCAGGACGCGATCCGTCGGATGGGCGGAAATCCGCCACTGCTTTGTAACGGACGGGTGGCAAGGGAATCCCTGCAAACCTTGATGTCAAAAGGCTTGCAGGGTTTTCGCGGAACGTGGCACGGGCCTTGCGATACAACAAGTAGATGCTTGCCGTCGCGCAGCTCGAAAAACAAATCCCTCCAGTGCAGGAGGGTTCGCAATTCAGGTGTCGTGGACAACAGATGGATGTTGTCACCGCGCACTCTTGAGGAACTTTGCAATGACGACTCGTCAGCCACTGTACAAATCCCTGTATTTCCAGGTGATCGTTGCAATTGTCATCGGTATCTTGCTCGGTCACTACTATCCACAGCTCGGTGTGGCGGTTAAACCACTGGGTGACGGGTTCATCAAACTGATCAAAATGATCATCGCCCCCATCATCTTCTGCACCGTCGTCAGCGGTATCGCGGGCATGCAGGACATGAAGTCGGTCGGCAAGACCGGCGGTTACGCGCTGCTGTACTTCGAAATCGTTTCGACCATCGCCCTGCTGGTGGGCCTGGTCGTGGTCAACATCGTGCAGCCAGGCGCTGGCATGCACATCGACGTCAGCACGCTGGACGCCTCCAAAGTCGCCACCTATGTGGCGGCCGGTGCCGATCAAAGCGTCGTCGGCTTCCTGCTCAACGTGATTCCGACCACCATCGTCGGCGCGTTCGCCACGGGCGACATTCTGCAAGTGCTGATGTTTTCGGTGATCTTCGGTTTCGCCCTGCATCGCCTGGGTGCCTACGGCAAGCCGATCCTGGACTTCATCGATCGATTTGCCCACGTGATGTTCAACATCATCAACATGATCATGAAGCTCGCCCCGATCGGTGCCTTTGGCGCCATGGCGTTCACCATCGGTGCCTACGGTGTCGGCTCGCTGGTGCAACTGGGTCAGTTGATGGCCTGCTTCTACATCACTTGCCTGCTGTTCATCCTGATCGTGCTGGGCGCTATCGCTCGGGCCCATGGCTTCAGCGTGCTGAAAGTAATTCGCTACATCCGTGAAGAACTGCTGATCGTGCTGGGTACTTCGTCCTCCGAATCGGTACTGCCTCGCATGCTGATCAAGATGGAGCGTCTGGGTGCGCAGAAATCCGTGGTGGGTCTGGTGATCCCGACCGGTTACTCATTCAACCTCGACGGTACTGCGATCTACCTGACCATGGCGGCCGTGTTCATTGCCCAGGCGACTGACAGCCACATGGACATCACTCACCAGATCACCCTGCTGGTGGTACTGCTGCTGTCCTCCAAGGGGGCTGCGGGCGTGACCGGTAGTGGTTTCATCGTGCTGGCCGCTACCCTGTCTGCCGTTGGCCACCTGCCGGTTGCCGGTCTGGCGCTGATCCTTGGTATCGACCGCTTCATGTCCGAAGCCCGTGCGCTGACCAACCTGGTGGGCAACGCCGTTGCCACTCTGGTGGTGGCCAAGTGGGTCAAGGAGCTGGACACCGACGTGATGCACGCCGAACTGGCCTCGGGCGGTCGCGGCATTGCCGATGAGCCTAAAGATGATGTTCTGGGCCACGTCGAAGGGGCAACCCCGACTAGCGCCAAGTAAACCTTGGCATGATGAAGGAACCCGCTTCGGCGGGTTTTTTCATGCCCGGGATTTGAGCGCAACGGTCAGCTCGACTGGCGCATAAGGTGATTGCTGCATGGCGGCCGGTTGCCTAGGCTGGTGCATCGTCAATGGAGAACGCACATGCCCGGTCCACTTGCATCTCTCAAGGTTCTGGATTTCTCGACATTGTTGCCGGGGCCATTCGCTTCGTTGTTGCTGGCGGACATGGGCGCCGAGGTGCTGCGCATCGAGTCGCCGACTCGCATGGACCTGCTACGCGTGCTGCCGCCCCATGACCGGGGCGTTTCCGCCAGTCATGCCTACCTCAATCGCAACAAGCGCAGCCTGGCACTGGACCTCAAACAGCCCGAGGCGCTGGAAGTGATCAAGCAGCTGCTGCAGGACTATGACATCGTCCTGGAACAATTTCGTCCAGGCGTCATGGAACGATTGGGCCTGGGCTATGAAGCCTTGAAAGCGATCAACCCGAAGCTGATCTATGTGTCGATCACCGGCTACGGCCAGACCGGCCCCTACAAGGATCGCGCCGGGCATGACATCAACTACCTGGCCCTGGCCGGGCTCTCGAGCTACACCGGCCGCGCCGACAGCGGCCCGTTGCCCTTGGGCGCTCAGGTGGCGGACGTCGCCGGAGGCTCGCTGCACGGGGTGATCGGTCTGCTGGCGGCGGTGATCGCCCGACAGCAAACCGGTCAGGGGCAATATCTGGATGTGAGCATGACCGATTGTGCGTTCAGCCTGAACGCCATGGCGGGCGCCGGGTATCTGGCATGCGGTATCGAGCCGGGTCGGGAAGACCAGGTGCTCAATGGCGGCAGTTTCTACGACTATTACCGCTCGCGGGACGGGCGCTGGTTGTCGGTGGGCAGCCTGGAGCCGGATTTCATGAAGCAGTTATGTACGGCGTTGGGGCTGGAGAAACTGGCCAGTCTCGGCTTATCGCCGCAACCGGCCCAGCAAAAGCGCCTCAAGGAGGCGCTGAGGGTCGAGTTCGAGAAGCGCGATTTTGCCGAATTGTGTGCGTTGTTTGCCGAGCTGGATGCCTGCGTCGAACCGGTATTGAGCCTGAGCGAGGCGGTGCAGCATCCGCAAATGCAGGCGCGGGAGTTGGTGACCGAGGTGCCACGGGGGGACGGTACGAATCAAGCACAGATGGCGTGCCCATTGAAATTTTCGCAAGGTTTGCCGCCACCCAGACATATTGGCGCGGCGCTGGGGCAGCATACGGATCAGGTGTTGGATGAGTTGGGGTATAGCGCTGAGCGGATTGCTGAATTACGGCGTGCCAAAGTGGTCCTTTAGTGCCCGCGATGAGGCCAGCACGGGTACCCAAAAAACACTACTCGACCCGCATTTCCCCACTGAACACCAACGTATTCCGACAGCGCCGACACAAATACCGCCGGCCCTGTCTCACCAGGCTGTGGCGCTGCGCTGAAAACGGAAAATCGCTGTCTGCGCACGGGCATTTATAGATGTAACGGGTCACGCTGCGGCGTTTGACGTCATATGTGTGGCAACGGTTGGGCGGCAGTTCGTACACGCCGCGCATGATTAGTTGCCACTCTTCGCCATGGGGCTGGATGCGATCGCCGAACAGCTGATGGGCGATCAGGTGCGCGACTTCGTGGGCCACGGTTTGCTTGAGGAAGTCTTCGGTGTTTTCCCGATACAGTTGCGGATTGAAGCGCAGCAGGTTCTCGTGCAAATGCGCGACGCCGGCTTTTTGCCCACGCAGCTTGAGGCTCACCACGGGGCGTTTGAAAGGTCGTTTGAAAAAGGATTCGGCTTGTTGGAAACAGTCTTCGACGCGGGAATTGAGTTGCTCGGGCATGCTTGATGGATCTCCAGAGACGTCGAGTATGCCGCAACCCTCGGGCCTTGCGAATTGCCGAAGCGCCGAATGGTCGTTGCCGTTCTCCAGGCTGAAGAATTAAAAGGCCGCCTTGCGGCGGCCTGTGTTGGCAGATCTTGTTTTTTTGGGGGGTGTTGCTAATTGGTATAGACCGGCCCCACGCCGAGTCCCCAGACAATCACGGTGAACGCCATGATGGCCACCAGCACCACCAGGCCTACGGCAAGTACCGAGCTGGAAAACAGAAAGCCCTCGTCGGATGGAATGTTCATGAACGTCGGTAGCCCGACATACAGCAGGTAGACCGTGTAGCAGATCGCTGCGGTGCCGACGATCATTCCCAGCCACATATGCGGGTAAAGGGCTGCGAGGCCGCCAATGAACAGCGGAGTCGCCGTGTAGGTCGCAAACGCCACACAGCGTGCCAGGCTTGGATTGGCGTCATAGGTACGGGCCATCCAGTGAATGAATGCGCCCATGACCGCCACACCGCCCAGCATGGCCAGATACGACATGATGGTCATCCATAGCGCGCTCTCCTGGGTCAGCATCACCGGCGCTCGATTGCCAATGACCCAGCCGACCTGTGTGGTGCCGATAAACGCCGACACCGCAGGGATCGCCGCCAGAATCAGCGTGTGCGTCAGGTACATGTGGCTGATGCTTTCCTCCTGGTCGCCACGGATTTCTTTCCATTCCTGATCAGGGTGGGTGAAAAGCCCCACTACGTGATGGATCATGCCAGTCACTCCTCTTTTTTTACCGTCGCCCCCCAGTGGAGCGCCTACGGGCCTAGCAGGCCAAGGTAAGTTATAGGTCTGGATATGAATGCGACCTTATGTCGCAGTATAGGAAGGAGTTTCCCTGGAAGGAGTAGGGTCATTAGAGCAAATCGCGCTGTAAACAAGGGTCTTAATCGCCATGGGGTCTGTGTGAGACCGGATTTGCGGCGACCAGGCAAGTTCCCTTGCCACGAGGATTCCGAGGGCCTTCGCCAGCGGGGCGTTTTTGCGTAAAATGCCGGCCTTTCGTCACACCTCACGGATTTCGCGTCATGGGCACTCTTACGGTCAACCAGAACAAACTGCAAAAGCGCCTTCGCCGTCAGGCCGGTGAGGCTGTTGCCGACTTCAACATGATTGAAGACGGCGACAAGGTCATGGTCTGCCTGTCTGGTGGCAAAGACAGCTACACCATGCTCGATGTGCTGATGCACTTGCAGAAGGTTGCGCCGATCAAGTTCGAGATCGTGGCCGTAAACATGGACCAGAAGCAGCCGGGCTTCCCTGAGCACGTACTGCCTGCCTATCTCAAAGAGCTGGGCATCGAGTATCACATCGTCGAGAAAGACACCTACTCGGTGGTCAAGGAGCTGATTCCGGAAGGCAAGACCACGTGCTCACTGTGTTCACGTCTGCGTCGCGGAACGCTTTACACCTTCGCCGATGAAATCGGCGCGACCAAAATGGCGCTCGGTCACCACCGTGACGACATTGTCGAGACGTTCTTCCTGAACATGTTTTTCAATGGCTCGCTCAAGGCCATGCCGCCAAAACTGCGTGCCGACGATGGCCGCAACGTGGTGATTCGCCCGCTGGCCTACTGCAACGAAAAAGACATTCAGGCCTATTCGGACCTCAAGCAATTCCCGATCATTCCGTGCAACCTTTGCGGTTCCCAGGAAAACCTGCAGCGTCAGGTGGTCAAGGAAATGCTGCAGGACTGGGAGCGCAAGACCCCTGGCCGTACCGAAAGCATTTTCCGCAGTCTGCAGAACGTGATCCCGTCGCAGCTGGCGGACCGCAACCTGTTCGACTTCACCAATCTGCGTATCGACGAAAGCGCTGCATCGCGCTTCGTCAATGTGGTTAACCTCTAACCACAATTACGGTGGGAGCGAGCTTGCTCGCGATGGCGTCGTGTCAGTCGACAACACTACCGGCTGACACATCGCCATCGCGAGCAAGCTCGCCCCCACTTTTGGTTTTCGTTTCAATCCTCAGGAGAGGGCATGCGCGACTACAAGTGGCTGAACGAATACTGCTTGAACCGTTTCGGTTCGGCGGCTGAACTGGAAGCCCATCTGCCCGTTCCCAAGACCCCGGCGCAATTGCGCAAAATCAGCGACGATCGCTATCTCTCGACCATGGCATTGCGCGTGTTTCGCGCCGGGCTCAAGCACAGCCTGGTCGATGCCAAGTGGCCGGCCTTTGAAGAGGTGTTCTTCAAGTTCGATCCGGAAAAAGTCGTGCTGATGAGCGCTGAACATCTGGAGCGCCTGATGCAGGACGCACGGATCATCCGCCACCTGGGCAAACTCAAGAGCGTACCGCGCAATGCGCAATTCGTGCTGGATGTGGCCCATGAACAGGGCAGCTTCGGTGCGATGATCGCCGATTGGCCGGTGACCGATATCGTCGGGCTCTGGACCTTCCTGAAAAAGCGTGGCTCTCAATTGGGCGGTCTTTCGGCGCCGCGCTTCTTGCGCATGGTCGGCAAGGACACCTTTGTGCCGAGCTACGATGTGGTGGCGGCATTGAATGCGCAGAACATCATCGACAAGGTGCCCGGCAGTCTGCGGGATCTGGCGTTGGTGCAGGATGTGTTCAACAAGTGGCATGAAGAAAGTGGCGGGCGGCCCATGAGTCAGATTTCGATGATGCTGGCTTACACCGTGAATCATTGAGACCGAATCGATTCCATCGCGGGCAAGTACGGCGATTCGACTTGCCGGCGATGGCGACAGATCAGGCGGCAGCGATTTCGCCTTCGCCCGCCAGCTTGCGGTTCAACTGAAACCGCCAGCGCACATACAGCAGTGCCGAGCAGAATACCGCCAGGCTCGCGCCCATCTCCAGAAGGCCGAAAATCTGCCGGTTCGGGTCGTAGGCAGCCAAAGCGCCTTTGATGAAATACAGGTTCACCACAAAACACATCCACGAATGCCCACGGGCGCTGCCGATAATCATGCCCGGTGCCAGCAACAGCAAAGGCACCAGTTCGATCAGCAGAATCACCCAAGGTCGCGCGCCATGCAGATCGGCAACTATCAAGTAGTAGACGCAAAGCAGGCCTGCCAAGCCGAAAAAGCACAGCAGGCTGATGACGCGCATGGCTCGAACCCGGGGTTCGAGCCATGCGATGGAAGGCAGGATCTTCGGCTTCTTGGCCACTTCAGCGCTCCAGTTTCAGGGCAGTCTTGGCCAGGCGTGAGCCCAGCGCGCGGCACAACGCCACTTCATGGGCATCCAGACCGCTTTTGCCATCGGCGCCTGCATGGTGGCTGGCGCCATACGGCGTGCCGCCACCCTGGGTTTCCAACAGCGCAGATTCGCTATACGGCAGGCCGGTGATCAACATGCCGTGGTGCAGCAGTGGCAGCATCATCGACAGCAGGGTGGTTTCCTGACCGCCGTGCAGGCTCGCGGTGGAAGTGAAGACCCCGGCCGGTTTGCCCACCAGCGCGCCCGTCAGCCATAGATTGCTGGTGCCGTCGAGAAAGTACTTGAGCGGTGCCGCCATATTGCCGAAGCGGGTGGGGCTGCCCAGCGCCAGGCCGGCGCAGTTCTTCAGGTCATCGAGGGTGGCGTAGAGCGCGCCTTCATCGGGAATCTCTGGCGATACGGCTTCGCACTCGGTGGAAATCGCCGGCACTGTGCGCAAGCGGGCTTCAAGGCCGGCCTGTTCGACGCCGCGGGCAATTTGTCGGGCCATCTCATTGGTCGAGCCACTGCGGCTGTAGTACAGCACCAGAATATAGGGTGCAGTCACGGCAGCAGCTCCAGGATCTGCTCCGGCGGACGGCCGATGACGGCTTTGTCGCCGACTTCGAGAATCGGTCGCTCCATCAGTTTCGGGTGAGCGGCGATGGCGGCGATCAATTGCGCTTCGCTCAGGCTGCTGTCGGCCAGGTTGAGGGTCTTGTACTCGTCCTCGCCAGTGCGCAGCAGTTGCCGGGCACTGATCCCGAGTTTGCCCAGCAGGCTCTGGATTTGCGCGGCGTCCAGTGGCGTTTCGAGGTAGCGCACCACGGTCGGCGTCAGGCCACGGGCTTCAAGCAGTTCGAGCGCACCGCGGGATTTCGAGCAGCGCGGGTTGTGATAAAGCGTCAGATCGGTCATGAGCGGGTCGCATCTTGCGTAAGGTGGCGGCTATTCTAACTGTGCAGCGCGCAATCCAGAACCTCGGGAGGCGATGGGTCGCAGGCGCATTCAATTTTTGACAAGGAACACAACATGACTAGGCGACTGGCAGCGGCATTGGCGATCATCGGAGCGTTGATGCTGGGGGGCTGCGGTAATGACTATGGCATTGACCAGAACGGTCAGAAAATCGCCTCCGATCGTCTGGACGGCAAGTGGCTGGTGCTTAATTACTGGGCGGAATGGTGCGGCCCGTGCCGTACCGAAATCCCGGAACTGAACCAATTGGCCGATCAGATCAAGGACAAGAAGATCGGAGTGTTCGGCGTCAACTTCGACAATGTGCAGGGCGAAGAGCTCAAAGGCGCCAGCGAAAAACTCGGGATCAAGTTCACCGTGTTGGCGCAGGATCCTGCCGAATTGTTCGATTTACCGCGCAGCGAAGCGTTGCCGGTGACGTACATCATCGATAACAAAGGCAAGGTGCGCGAACAATTGATGGGCGAGCAGACGGCGGCGGGGGTGATGGCGAAGCTGGAGGCGTTGCAGGCTAAAAATTAAGGATAAGGATCACGGCCAAGCTTTTCAGCGATAAGCACCTGCTGAAAGCTTGACCGGGAACAGAGTATCTACAGGGGAAGGGATCAACCCTCTTCAAGCCACCAGCGCAGTGGCTTGCCTTCGGCCGGCCAGAAACGCATCTGGTCGATCGGCGAGACGTCCCAACGCTGTACGTTTTCCAGCGCTTGCAGGAAACGTTTTTCCTGTTCCATCAACGCTGGAGCGCAGAGTTTTCGGGTACTGCCGACTTTGCCGAAGCTGAGTTTGTCGCCTTCGAGCGTATAAGGCGCGAACCAGTGGTTGCAGCCGCCGTTACCGTAGGCCCGGCCGTCCTCACCCAGGGTGATGGTCAGGTGGCTGTAGTCCATCAGCGGGCGTTCGCCGATCCACTCCAGGATGTAGCTGCGGTTCTGTTGCAATTGCACCGGTTCGGCGGCGCAGCCAACCAGGCTGGCACCGACCATCGCGGTCAGAGCGAGGCGTTTCATCACGCGGGCTCCTGGCATTTCGGGCACAGGTGTTTCTCGCCAACCGACTTCCAGCCCAACTCGGCAATCCGCGCAGAGGCCGCTGGTTTTTCCGCTTTATTGCCCAGTTTGGCGTCGACCGCGAATTCGAAGCTCAGCTCTTTGGCGCAGCTGTCGCAATTCACTTGCCAGGTGTGGATCGCCAATTCGCCGAACACCGGACCACTGGCCACCGCGACCCATTGGCCCGGTGGGTTGATCAGGTGGCGAACCGTTTCGACGGTCAGGCGCATGGACAAGTCCTTGGCGCCTTTGAGGGTCACAATCAGCACGTCGTTGTTGCGAATCGAGCCGCCGTTGCCGGTGACTTGATAACGCCCCGGCACCAGGGCGCGGCATTCGGTGAGGGTGTGTTGCGGGTTCATCAGGCTGTAGCGGAAATCGTGTTCGACCATGGGTCCTCCAAATATGCGCGATATGCTAGCACGGGCATACGCGCAGCATGGCGCGGGCATATGACCTTCGATCAGGTTCAGTCGCCCTCGACCCTGTTTTCGGGGTTGCCGGCCATCCATGCCGAGATATTGCGCAAGGTGGTCGCGGCAATCGCGCCCAGGGCTTCGCGGGTCAGGAAGGCCTGGTGTGCGGTCACGATCACGTTGGGGAACGTCAGCAGTCGCGCCAGCACATCGTCCTGCAATGGCAAGTCGGAGCGATCTTCGAAGAACAGCTGTGCTTCCTCCTCATAGACATCCAGCCCCAGATAACCCAATTGACCCTCCTTCAAGGCGTCGATCAACGCTGGCGTGTCCACCAGGCCACCGCGTCCGGTGTTGATCAGCATCGCCCCCGGCTGCATGTGCGCCAGTGATTCGCGGTTGATCAAATGCTTGCTCTCTTTGTTGAGCGGGCAATGCAAGCTGATGATCTGCGACTCGGCCAGCAGTTGCGGCAAGCTCAGATAACGAGCGCCCAGTGCCTCGACTTCCGAGTTGGGGAAGGGGTCGTAGGCCAGCAGTTTGCAACCGAAACCGTTCATGATTCTGGCGAAGGTCGCGCCGATTTGTCCGGTGCCGACCACGCCGACAGTCTTGCCCACCAGGTCGAAGCCGGTCAGGCCGTGCAGGCTGAAATCGCCTTCGCGGGTGCGGTTGTAGGCGCGGTGCAAGCGACGGTTAAGCGCCAATATCAGGGCTACCGCATGTTCGGCCACCGCATGCGGCGAATAGGCCGGGACGCGCACAATCGCCAGCCCCAGGCGTTTCGCCGCCGCCAGGTCGACATGGTTGTAGCCGGCCGAGCGCAGGGCGATCAGGCGAGTGCCGCCAGCGGCAAGGCGTTCGAGCACCGGGGCGCCGAGGTCATCATTGATGAAGGCGCAGACCACCTCGTGGTGCTCCGCCAATGCTGCGGTATCGAGGCTCAGGCGTGCCGATTGAAAGTGCAGCTCGATATCGGCGGGCAGATCCGCGGCGAGAAAGCTGTCACGATCATAGGTCTGGCTGCTGAAAAGAATCGTGCGCATGCTGTCCTCCTGGAAAGTGCATCAGGCATTGATACGTGCCTGGGCGGCCAGGCGATTGATTGCCCGGTCGAGTTCTTCGAGAGCGCCGAAGGCTTTCGGGTCCTGTTGCTTGAGCAGGGTTTCGCTGCGCTGGCAGGCAGCGCGCAGTTGTGGAACGCCGCAATAGCGGGTGGCGCCGTGCAGGCGATGGACTCGTTCGATCAGGGCATTGTGGTCGTGGCTTTCCTGCGCCTGTCGGATCGCTTCACGGTCTGCTTCCAGCGACGCCAGCAACATCGCCAGCATGTCCGCCGCAAGATCGGCCTTGCCGGCGGCCAGGCGCAAACCTTCTTCGTGATCGAGCACCTGCAATTCAAAGGCACCGCCGTGGCTCTCGCCTGAACGCTCCGGCCGCTGGTTGCGCAGCGCCAGGCCACTCCATTTCAGTACCACTTGCGCCAGTTGCCGCTCGCTGATTGGTTTGGTCAGGTAGTCATCCATGCCGCTTTGCAGCAAGGCGCGTTTTTCGTTGGCCATGGCATGGGCGGTGAGGGCGACGATGGGCAGCGGCGTGCAATGCCGTTCGCTTTCCCACTGCCGAATCGCTTCAGTGCTTTGACGTCCGTCCATGCCGGGCATCTGCACGTCCATCAACACCAGATCGAATGTCTCGTTCTGCACCGCTTTGACGGCGGCATAACCACTTTCCACTGCGAGCACCTTGGCGCCCATGTCTTCGAGCAGGGTTTGCACCAACAGCAGATTGGCGGGATTGTCGTCGACGCACAGCACCTTCGGCGCACGGCTGGAAACCGGTTCGCCGGGTTCGTTGCGCGACTGGCGCGGGTTAACCAGATCGGACAGCGCGCGACGCAGTTTACGGGTGCAGGCCGGTTTGGCCTGCAGTTGGCTGTGGGGGTTGGGAACCGAGAGGTGGAACAGCGTCTGTTCCGTGGTCGGGCACAGCACCAGCACTTTGCAGCCCAGGTGTTCGAGGTCCCAGATGTACTGGTTGAGGCGTTCCGGCGGCATGTCGTTGCTGGTGACTCCCAGCACGGCCAGGTCGATCGCCTGTTCAGTCTGGTGGACGCCGGTTACGCCGTTGGTCAGGCTTTCCAGGTTGTTGAACGGTGTGACGTCAAGGCCGCAGTCTTCCAGTTGATGCTGCAACGCCTGGCGGGCCAGTTCGTGGTTTTCCAGTACCGCCACCCGCCGTCCAAGCAACGGTGGGCCGGGCAGGTCCTCGGTGTCGTCGCGGGTCTTGGGCAGGTTGAGGCTGATCCAGAATTCCGATCCCTCGCCCGGCGTACTGTCAACGCCGATCTCTCCCCCCATCTGTTCGATCAGGCGCTTGGAGATCACCAGCCCCAGCCCTGTGCCGCCAGGTTGTCGCGACAGCGAATTGTCGGCCTGGCTGAAGGCCTGGAACAGCGCGCGCACGTCCTGGTTCGACAGGCCGATGCCGGTGTCCTGAATGCTGATGCGCAACTGCACGCTGTCTTCGTGTTCTTCTTCGAGCATGGCCCGGGCGACGATGGTGCCTTCGCGGGTGAACTTGATCGCGTTGCTCACAAGGTTGGTGAGGATCTGCTTGAGGCGCAGCGGGTCGCCCACCAGTGACAGTGGCGTGTCGCGGTAAACCAGGCTCACCAGCTCCAGCTGTTTGGCATGGGCGGCTGGGGCGAGGATGGTCAGGGTGTCCTGCAGCAAGTCGCGCAGATTGAACGGAATATGGTCGAGCACCAGTTTGCCGGCCTCGATTTTCGAGAAGTCGAGGATTTCGTTGATGATGCCCAGCAGGCTGTCGGCGGACTTTTCGATGGTGCCCAGGTAGTCGAGCTGGCGCGGGGTCAATTCGCTTTTTTGCAGCAGATGAGTGAAACCGAGGATGCCGTTGAGCGGCGTGCGGATTTCATGGCTCATGTTGGCGAGGAACTCGGATTTGATCCGGCTCGCCTCCAGCGCTTCCTTGCGCGCCAGATCGAGTTCGATGTTCTGGATTTCGATGGTTTCGAGGTTCTGGCGCACGTCTTCGGTGGCCTGATCGATGCTGTGTTGCAATTCTTCCTGGGCATTTTGCAGGGTGCCGGCCATGCGGTTGATCCCTGACGCCAGTTCATCCAGCTCTTGGCTGCCGAGGGGCGGCAGACGGGTTTCCAGATGTCCGTCCTTGAGCTGAGCCACGGCTTGCTTGATCTGACTCAGCGGCCGATTGATGGTGCGGCCCATACGCAATGCCAGCAGCGCCGCGCCGCTCAGGCCGGCTGCAATCATCAGCAGGCTGGCAAACAGGCTGCGGTAGCCGCGTAGCAGCATGCTGTTATGGGACAGTTCGAGTTCGACCCAGCCCAGGAGGCGGTCGGTTTCATCGGGAATCAGGTCGCCGGCCAGGTTGCGGTGTTTGCCGAAAACCGGCAACAGATAGCGCGTGGCGTCACTGCCGCTGCGGCGCAGCATCTGCGTACCATCGCCCGACGGTGTCTGGGTGACCATGGTTGGGCCGGCGTGGGCCAGCGGCGTACGGTCCGGTGCGAGAAAGGTCACGGCACGCACATCCGGTTGCTCCAGGGACTGCGTGGCGATGCGCTCCAGCAGTTCGCTGTTCTTGTGTCCCATGGCCGGGGCCACCAGCGGTGCCAGTTGCTCGGCGATCATTTCGCCGCGCTGCATGAGTTGGGTTTGCAGGTCGGATTGCTGCATCCAGGTAAAATAGCCGCCCAGGACCAATGCCATCAGGCTGGTCGGCAATAGAGTCAGCAACAGCACGCGGCCTTTAATTCCAAGATTCTTGAGCACGCACTTCTCCTGCATCCCGCTATTTATAGAGCTGCACGTGCGTCCGGCACGCGCCACTTGCGCAGTGTAGCGATTTGCAGGCAGGCAATCTTCGTAAAATTGTTGTCGTCATTCGTCGCTCATCCCGGCGTCTTTTCGTTCAGCTCAAGCCCTTGGGTTGCCGTGGACGGTGCAATCTTGAATAATTATCAACTGAGAATTATTTGCAGATACTCATGACGCCTATTGCAGTTGGCCATCCACGTATCCTCTCCATTGAAGACGACCTCGTCCTCGGTGCATATGTTCATGAACATCTGGGTCGCAGCGGCTTTCAGGTGACCTGGTGCCAGAACGGCCAGGAAGGTCTGAAGGTTGCCCGCGAGCAAGCCTTCGATGTGGTGCTGATGGATATTTTGCTGCCAGGCCTGGACGGGCTGTCGGTGTTGACGCAACTGCGCCGCAGCCATTCCACTCCGGTCTTGCTGATGTCGGCGCTTGGCGCCGAAGAGGATCGCATCAGCGGCTTTCGCCTCGGGGCCGATGACTACTTGCCCAAACCCTTCAGCATGGTGGAGCTGCGGGTGCGCATTGAAGCGATCCTGCGCCGGGTCGCGCTCGACCGTCGGCCGATGCCGACAGCGGTTACCCCCTCGATGGACAGCCTGCATTTCGACGATGAACGCTTCGACGTGTTTTATACCGGGCAGGCCGCGGGCCTGACCCGCACCGAATATCGACTGCTGGAAACCCTGGACCGCCATGGCGATGAAGTGTTGAGCAAGGCCTTCCTCTATCAGTATGTACTGCAACGAGGCTACGCCGCCCATGACCGCAGCCTGGACATGCACATCAGCCAGATTCGCCGCAAGCTCAAGGCCATCGGCTACACCGAGCGTGAACTGCGCACGGTCTGGGGCAAGGGCTACATCCTGAGTGCCACCGATGACCTGTAACTTTCCGGGACGGCATTCGCTGTTCTGGAAACTGGCTTGCCTGTTGGTGGCGTTCTGTCTGCTGATGATCTGGTTGAGCTGGTCCTGGGGCCGCTACATGGAAGAGCAAAACCAGTATCTGTCGGATGAGGCTCGCAACACCTTGAGACGCTATGCCGCCGAAGCCGAGCAAGCGTGGCAGCAGGGGCAGCAGGCGGGCGTCGATCGCTGGCTGAAAAATATGCGCCAGCAGGAATCCGGCTGGGTTGGCGTCATCGATGGAGATTTGCAGTCGCTCAGTAGCCAGCCCCTGAGCGACGAAGAAGTCCAGCAGCTGACCTTTCTGCGCCGTATCGATTGGCCCATTCACCGCAAAGGCCTGCCATGGCTGCGTCTGCCGTTTCCCGGCGATTCGTACGCCGGCAGTCTGGTGATTGAATTGCCCCAGCGGTACATGCCCGGGCGCTACACAGTTTTCTGGCGGGTGATCACCAATGGGGTGATTCCTGGGCTGTTCACTCTGCTGCTGTGCGTGGGGCTCTACCGTTTACTGGTGGTGCCGCTCAATCACCTGCGTGAACAGGCCAATGCCTGGCGTGCCGACCAGTTGAATGTGCGGCTGTCGAGTCGCACCACCAATCGTACGGATGAATTGGGCGAGTTGGGCAGGGCCTTCGATCACATGTCCGAACGCCTGCAAAGTACGGTGGCCTTGCAACAGCAATTGCTGCGCGACCTGTCCCACGAATTGCGCACGCCACTCAGTCGCCTGAGAGTTGCCAGTGAAAGCGAGCAGGGGCTGGAGCCATTGCGCGAACGCATTGGCCGTGAGGTCGATGGCATGCAGCGTCTGGTGGAAGACACGCTGCAACTGGCCTGGCTCGACACCGGGCGCACTCGACTGCCCGATGAAGCGATCCAGATTCAGGCGCTGTGGGAAATGCTCATGGAAAACGCCTGTTATGAAAGTGGCTGGCCCGAAGCGCAGCTGCGATGTTCAGTGGATGCGTCCTGCTGGGTACGTGGCCATCTCAACACCCTGGCCCAGGCCCTGGAAAACATACTGCGTAACGCCATTCGACATTCACCCGCAGGCGGCATTGTCCACCTCGGCGGTCGGCGTGATGGCCGCTACTGGCATTTATGGCTGGAAGATCAGGGTGGTGGCGTGGCGCAAGATGATCTGGAGCGGATTTTCCGGCCGTTCACTCGGCTCAATGGCTCGCGGCGGGGGAATGGCGGGTTTGGGTTGGGGTTGAGCATCGCGAGGAATGCAGTGCTGCGTCAGGGTGGGGCAATCTGGGCGGAGAATACCGGGAAGGGGCTGCGGATGAATATGCGCTTGTTGGCCGATGACACCGTCGAGAGCACCCACCTTCTGCAAATTCCGCCCTTATACCCATAAGCCATAAGCACCACACTTTGCGTGATATGGCCTGACCCGGTTTGCCGGTATGATAGGCGCCCCCGCAGTCTGGATTGCGAATACGCCATGACCTTGCAGTACCCAACCATCGCCGATTGCGTCGGCAACACTCCGCTGGTCCGTTTGCAGCGCTTGCCTGGCAACACCAGCAACACCCTTTTGCTCAAGCTCGAAGGGAACAACCCGGCGGGTTCGGTCAAGGACCGTCCGGCGCTGTCGATGATCACCCGCGCCGAACTGCGCGGGCAGATCCACGCCGGCGATACGCTGATCGAAGCGACCTCGGGTAATACCGGGATCGCCCTGGCCATGGCTGCCGCGATCAAGGGTTACAAGATGATCCTGATCATGCCGGACAACTCCAGTGCCGAACGCAAGGCCGCGATGACCGCCTACGGTGCCGAGCTGATTCTGGTCAGCCAGGAAGAAGGCATGGAAGGTGCCCGCGACCTTGCCCAGCGCATGGAGGCCGAAGGCCGTGGCAAGGTGCTGGATCAGTTCGCCAACGGCGACAATCCCGAGGCGCACTACACCACCACCGGCCCGGAAATCTGGCGCCAGACCCAGGGCACCATCACCCATTTCGTCAGCTCCATGGGCACCACCGGCACGATCATGGGCGTCTCGCGCTATTTGAAAGAGCAGAGCGAGAGCGTGCAGATCATCGGCTTGCAGCCAATGGAAGGTTCGGCGATCCCGGGCATCCGTCGCTGGCCGCAGGAATATCTGCCGAAGATCTACCAGGCCGATCGGGTGGACCGTATCGTCGACATGGCCCAAAGCGAAGCTGAAGACGTGACCCGTCGCCTGGCCCGCGAAGAAGGCATTTTCTGCGGCGTATCCTCGGGCGGCGCGGTGGCGGCGATGCTGCGTCTGTCAAAAGAAGTTGAAAACGCGGTGATTGTCGCGATCATCTGCGACCGTGGCGACCGATACCTGTCGACCGGCATTTTCGACGCGCCCAACTGATGGCCAAGCACGAAAGAGGCCTGCGCTTCCAGCCCACCGGCGGCAGCAAGGCCCCGCAAGTCCCGACCGGCAAAAAGCAGCGCCTGACCATCGAGCGCCTGGCCAATGACGGTCGCGGTATCGCGTTTTTCGAAGGCCGCACCTGGTTCGTCATCGGCGCGTTGGCCGGTGAAGAAATCGAGGCGCGCGTGCTCGGTGCCCACGGCAAAGTGGTCGAGGCGCGCACCGAACGGGTGTTCAAGGCCAGCGAACTGCGCCGCCCGATGCCGTGCGCCCATGCCGGCCGCTGCGGTGGCTGCAGCGTGCAGCATCTGCCGCACAACGAACAGCTTGCCCTGAAACAGCGCATGCTCGCCGAGCAATTATCGAAGGTCGCTGGCGTCGAACCCGAAGAATGGGCGGCTCCTTTGAGCGGTCCGGAATTCGCTTATCGTCGCCGGGCCCGAGTGGCTGTGCGCTGGGACATGAAGGCGAAAAAACTCGAAGTGGGTTTCCGCGCCGCCGGCAGCCAGGACATCGTCGCCATTGATCAATGCCCGGTGCTGGTACAACCCTTGCAGCCCATCATGGCCGGTTTGCCGGAAATGCTGCGGCGCTTGAGCAAGCCTCAGGCACTCGGTCATGTGGAGTTGTTCAGCGGTTCATCGCTGGCCGTGTTGCTGCGGCACATGGCGCCGTTGTCCGAAAGTGACATGACCATCCTCAAGGATTTCTGCGCTTTGCATGAAGCCCAGTTGTGGCTGCACGGTGACGGCGAGCCGCAACCGGTCGAGGCCGATCAGTCGTTGGGCTATCGCCTGGAACCGTGGAATCTGGAGCTGGCGTATCGGCCCGGGGATTTCATTCAGGTCAACGCCGGGGTCAATGAAGCGATGGTTGCCCAGGCGCTGGCATGGTTGAAGCCAACTGCGGATGAACGCGTTCTCGACTTGTTCTGTGGCCTGGGCAACTTTGCCTTGCCGCTGGCGCAGACCGTACGTGAGGTGGTGGCAGTGGAAGGGGTGCAGGTGATGGTCGAGCGGGCAGCCGCGAACGCCGTTAGCAATAATCTGCATAACGCGAAGTTTTTTCAGGCCGATTTATCCCAGCCTTTGACCGACGCCGAATGGGCCGCCGAAGGCTTTTGTGCGGTACTCTTGGACCCACCCCGTGACGGTGCTTTCGAGGTGGTACGCAAGCTTAAATCTCTGGGCGCCGAACGGTTGGTGTATGTATCGTGCAACCCGGCAACTTTGGCGCGCGACACGGTCGAATTGATCAAGCAGGGCTACCGGTTAAAACGTGCCGGGATTCTCGATATGTTTCCTCAAACGGCACATGTCGAGGCCATGGCGTTATTTGAAGCGAGCTAGGAAGGCTCGTCTGGTCCGACTGGCCCGCCCGTGCAGCCGCGCACCAGCCCGACGTGGGCTCATGGGCATCGAAGGTCAGCGATTTTGACGCATTGAATCTGCGTCGTAGGGAAGGTAAGCAAGATGGTACAGGTGAGAGCACACCAGCCGATCAACACCGACGGCAGTATCAATCTCGAGGCTTGGCTCGATCACGCGGTCAGTGTCGATCTGGCACTGGATCGCGAAGCCTTGAAAGAAGCCTGCGAGTACGCTCGTGAGGCCGAACAACAAGCCAACGCAGCGAAGAACCTGTGGTCGGAAGGAAACTCGAGTTTCCGCACCGGCCTTGAGATCGCCGAGATTCTCGCCGACCTCAAGCTCGATCAGGATTCGCTGGTCGCCGCGGTCTTGTACCGTGGCGTGCGCGAAGGCCAGATTCAACTGCCCGCGGTCAGCCAGCGCTTCGGTCCGGTGGTGGCCAAACTCATCGACGGCGTGCAACGCATGGCGGCGATCAGCGACAGTCTGAGTCCGCGTAAATCCATGGTGATGGGCACTCAGGGCCAGGTCGAAAACCTGCGCAAAATGCTCGTGGCCATGGTCGACGATGTTCGCGTCGCGCTGATCAAACTGGCCGAGCGCACTTGCGCGATCCGTGCGGTGAAAACCGCTGACGACGAGAAGCGCAACCGCGTGGCCCGCGAAGTCTTCGACATCTATGCGCCACTCGCCCATCGCCTGGGTATCGGTCACATCAAGTGGGAGCTGGAGGACTTGTCCTTCCGTTACCTTGAGCCTGACCAGTACAAACAGATTGCCAAGCTGCTCCACGAGCGGCGCCTGGATCGCGAGCGATTCATCAGCGACGTGATGAGCCAGCTGAAAAACGAATTGCAGGCGACCGGCGTCGAGGCCGACATCAGTGGCCGGGCCAAACACATCTATTCGATCTGGCGCAAAATGCAGCGCAAGGGTCTGGAATTCAGCCAGATCTACGACGTGCGCGCCGTGCGTGTGCTGGTCCCGGAAATGCGCGACTGCTACACCGCGCTGGGTATCGTCCACACCTTGTGGCGGCACATCCCGAAAGAGTTCGATGACTACATCGCCAACCCCAAGGAGAACGGTTACCGCTCGTTGCACACGGCGGTGATCGGCCCGGAAGGCAAGGTGCTGGAAGTACAGATCCGCACCCACGCGATGCACGAAGAAGCCGAGTTGGGTGTTTGCGCGCACTGGCGTTACAAAGGCACCGACGTCAAGTCCGGCTCCAACCACTACGAAGAGAAAATTTCCTGGCTGCGTCAGGTGCTCGAGTGGCATGAAGAACTGGGCGACATTGGCGGTCTGGCGGAGCAGTTGCGGGTCGATATCGAACCCGATCGGGTCTACATCTTCACCCCTGACGGTCACGCCATCGACTTGCCGAAGGGCGCGACGCCGCTGGACTTTGCCTATCGCGTGCACACCGAGATCGGTCACAACTGCCGTGGCGCCAAGATCAATGGGCGCATCGTGCCGCTCAACTACAGCCTGCAAACCGGTGAACAAGTCGAGATCATCACCAGCAAGCACGGCACGCCGAGCCGGGACTGGCTGAACCCGAACCTGGGTTACGTCACCACGTCGCGAGCACGGGCGAAGATCGTCCACTGGTTCAAATTGCAGGCGCGCGACCAGAACGTCGCTGCCGGCAAGACCCTGCTGGAGCGTGAACTCAACCGCCTTGGCTTGCCGCAGGTGGACTTCGACAAGTTGGCCGAAAAGGCCAACATGAAGACCGCCGAGGACATGTTCGCCGCGCTCGGCGCCGGCGATCTGCGCCTGGCGCAACTGGTCAACCTGGCGCAGCAACTGGTCGAGCCGGAGCGCGGCAACGAGCAGCTGGAACTGATTCCGCGCAAGGCCACCGGTTACAAGCCAGGCAAGCGCGGCGATATCCAGATCCAGGGCGTCGGCAACCTGATGACCCAGATGGCGGGCTGCTGCCAGCCATTGCCGGGCGATGCGATCGTCGGTTACATCACCCAGGGCCGTGGCGTGAGCATTCACCGCCAGGACTGCGCCTCGGTGCTACAACTGGCCGGGCGCGAGCCGGAGCGGATCATCCAGGTCAGCTGGGGGCCGGTGCCGGTGCTCACTTACCCGGTGGACATCGTCATTCGCGCCTACGACCGTTCCGGTCTGCTGCGTGACGTGTCGCAGGTGTTGCTCAACGAGCGGATCAACGTACTGGCGGTCAACACACGCTCGAACAAAGAGGACAACACCGCGCTGATGTCCCTGACCATCGAGATTCCGGGCCTGGATGCGCTGGGGCGGTTGCTGGGGCGGATTTCCCAGTTGCCGAACATCATCGAAACCCGGCGTAACCGTACGCCATAAAACGGGAGCGCTTTTCTGTAGGAGCGAGCCTGCTCGCGATGGACGTTAACGATGACGCGTGCTGTCTGGATGAAGGCGCCGCCCTCTGATCCATCGCGAGCAGGCTCGCTCCAACAGGGAGCGGACAGAGATTGAACGATGTATTCACTCGAAGACCTGCTGCACCTCATGAACCGCCTGCGCGACCCGCAGTACGGTTGCCCGTGGGACATCAAGCAAACCTACGCCACCATCGTCCCGCATACCCTGGAAGAAGCCTACGAAGTCGCCGACGCCATCGAGCGTGGTGACTTCGATCACTTGCAGGGTGAGTTGGGCGATCTGCTGTTCCAGGTGGTTTACTACAGCCAGCTGGCCCGGGAAGAAGGGCGTTTCGAATTCGCCGGTGTGGTCGACAGCATTACCCGCAAACTGATTCGCCGGCATCCACACGTGTTCCCCACCGGCGATCTGTACGCGCCGCTGGATGTCCCGCGTTTGAGCGAAGAGCAGGTCAAGCAACGCTGGGAAGAGATCAAGGCCGAAGAACGGGCCGAGAAGTCATCCGCGCCCCAGCAACTGTCCTTGCTTGATGATGTTCCCGCCGCACTGCCGGCGTTGTCCCGTTCAGCCAAATTGCAGAAGCGTGCCGGGCAGGCTGGTTTCGATTGGCCGGATGCCTTGCCGGTGCTGGACAAGGTCCGTGAAGAGCTTGATGAAATACTCGAGGCGATGGCCGACAACGACCCGGGCGCGATTGCCGACGAGGTCGGCGACCTGCTGTTTTCCGTGGTCAATCTGGCGCGCCACCTCAAGGTTGATCCGGAAACCGCGCTGCGTGGGGCCAACAGCAAGTTCGAACGACGTTTCCGATTTATCGAACAGGCATTGCGCGACACCCATCGTCCCATGGAAGATTGCACCCTCGAAGAGTTGGACGCCCTGTGGGGCGAAGCCAAACGTCAGGAAAAGAATTTGCCCAGCTGCGGTTGAGCAGTTGCCTAAGTGAGTAATAAGCACCATGAGCATTTCCCTTCGCGACCAGTTGCTCAAAGCAGGGCTGGTCAACCAGAAGCAGGCCAAGCAGGTCAGCAAAGAGAAACAGAAGCAGCAGCGTCTGGCCCACAAAGGCCAGATCGAACTCGATGACTCCCAGCAGCGTGCGGCTCAGGAAGCCATGGCCGAGAAGGTCAAGCGCGATCAGGAACTCAACCGTCAGCAGCAGGAGAAGGCCGAGGCAAAAGCCCGTGCCGCGCAGGTCAAGCAACTGATCGAAGTCACGCGCCTGCCGAAATTGACGACCGAGGACTACTACAACTTCGTCGACGACAAGAAGGTAAAGCGAATCTCGGTCAACACCCTGATGCGCAATAAGCTCAGCAACGGTTCGCTGGCCATCGTGCACCACGGTGGTGGCTATGAAGTGATCCCGCGTGAAGCGGCCCTGAAGATCCAGGAGCGCGATCCGCAACGTATCGTGCAACTGAATGTGCAGACCGAAGAAGTCGCGGCCGAGGACGATCCGTACGCGGCCTATCAGATCCCTGACGATCTGATGTGGTAAGTCGTTAACGACTGCAACAACGACAAACCCCGCTCATGGCGGGGTTTGTCGTTTTCGATGCTGTCATGGCTTATGCGGACTGCTGCTCTCGTTGCCGTTCCAGCAGTTCCAGTTCGGCCCTGTAGTTGTGAGCGTCGATTTCGTTATGGAACATCCCGACCAACAAGCCCTGTTGATGCACATCCCAGATGCGGATACCGGCGGCTACGCCTTCGTGGGATTTATGTGAATCGTCGCGTTCAGTTACTTTTACAGTCATCTGCTAGCTCCAATCTTGTTTATCTGCAGCAAGGCGTGTGCAGGGTTCTGTTATATGTTTTGTTAGCTTGCTAAGTAAACTCTTCGATTTGGAAACAGACTTTTGCAAAATCGGGCAAAGTCTCGCAGGCCTTGCAGGCCGCGACATTCAGTCGCAGGCCGTTAAGTTTCATGACAAAAGCTTCATGTTCGCATTGAGGATAACCCCCCGGTTCGACACTGGCCGGACCCCCTGTGGGAGAGAGGTTGCTCGCGATGAGGACGCATCACTGATACACCGCCAACGTCGGAGCGCGCCCGGAGCAATCTCGCCCACGGGGCTTTGCGTTTTCCAGGCAAAAAAAACGCCCCGAACCAGTCGGGGCGTTTTCGTGTGCAGCGAAACGGCGGGGTATTACTTACCCTGCCAGCGCTTCAGTACCAGCGTGGCGTTGGTGCCACCGAAACCGAAGCTGTTGCTCATCACGGTGTTGAAGGCGACATCTTCACGAGTCTTGGTCAGGATTGGCAGGTCAGCCACTTCCGGGTCCAGTTCGTCGATGTTGGCGGAGCCCGCCATGAAGTTGCCTTCCATCATCAGCATGCAGTAGATCGCTTCGTGAACGCCGGCGGCGCCCAGGGAGTGACCCGACAGGCTCTTGGTGGAGCTGATGGCTGGAGCCTTGTCACCGAAGACAGCGCGCACACCTTTCATTTCCGCAACGTCGCCAACCGGAGTCGAGGTGCCGTGGGTGTTCAGGTAGTCGATCGGAGCATCAACGGTGGACATCGCCATCTGCATGCAGCGGATGGCGCCTTCGCCGCTCGGGGCGACCATGTCGTAGCCGTCGGACGTCGCGCCATAGCCAACGATTTCCGCGTAGATTTTCGCGCCGCGGGCCAGAGCGTGTTCCAGCTCTTCAACCACGACCATGCCGCCACCGCCAGCAATGACGAAACCGTCACGGTCGGCGTCGTAAGCGCGGGAGGCTTGCTCCGGGGTGTCGTTGCGCTTGCTGGACAGTGCGCCCATGGCGTCGAACAGGAACGACTGGCTCCAATGCTCTTCTTCACCGCCGCCGGCGAATACGATGTCCTGCTTGCCCATCTGGATCTGTTCCATGGCGGTACCGATGCAGTGAGCACTGGTGGCGCAGGCAGAAGCGATGGAGTAGTTCAGGCCCTTGATCTTGAATGGCGTGGCCAGGCAAGCAGAAACGGTGCTGCTCATGGTCCGCGTTACACGGTATGGGCCGACGCGCTTGACGCCTTTCTCGCGCAGGATGTCCAGCGCTTCCATCTGGTTCAGCGTGGAGGCACCGCCGGAACCGGCGATCAGGCCGGTACGCGGGTTCGACACTTGCTCTTCGGTCAGGCCGGAGTCAGCGATGGCATCTTTCATGGCCAGGTAGGCGTAAGCCGCCGCGTGGCCGACGAAGCGATAGATCTTGCGATCGATCAGTTCTTCGAGGGGAAGGTCGATGGAGCCGGAAACCTGGCTACGCAGACCCATTTCAGCATATTCCGGGTTGAACCGGATGCCAGGGCGGCTTGCACGCAGGTTAGCGGAGACGGTCTCTTTGTCATTGCCCAGGCACGAAACAATGCCCAGACCAGTGATAACGACGCGGCGCATGCGGATAACCCTTAGAAGTTGTCAGTGGAGGTGAAAACGCCGACCCGGAGGCCTTCGGCGGTGTAGATCTCGCGACCGTCGACAGTGACCGAACCATCGGCGATGGCCAGGTTCAGCTTGCCCTTGAGCACGCGTTTGATCTGGATGTTGTAGGTGACTTTCTTGGCGGTCGGCAGGACCTGGCCGAAGAATTTGACTTCGCCCGAACCCAGGGCGCGGCCGCGGCCCGGCAGGCCTTGCCAGCCGAGGAAGAAACCGACCAGTTGCCACATGGCGTCGAGGCCCAGGCAGCCCGGCATCACCGGATCGCCTTCGAAATGGCAGGCGAAGAACCACAGGTCCGGGGTGATATCCAGCTCGGCGACCAATTCACCTTTGCCGTACTTGCCACCCTCTTCGTTGATCAGGGTGATGCGATCAACCATCAGCATGTTGGGGGCGGGCAGTTGCGCGTTACCTGGGCCGAACAGCTCACCGCGACTGCAGCGCAGCAGGTCTTCCCGGGTAAAGGCGTTTTGTTTGGTCATGCGAGCTCCTCAATAGTCCCATGCGGCAGGTGGGGCAAATCTTCCCGGCCGATCGAAGCGTTCATGCCTCGAACCGGCAGCCTACTCATAGACTATTGCGTTGTGGTGAAAGTCACAGCACCAAGGACATGAATGTACACTTGTGCACTGAAATTTTTATTCAAGCCCCTTTTCGGGCCTGTTCGGGTGCCTAAGACTGCCGCACTTTCGACTTTCACGCCAGTCACAGATGGTCGAAAGGCCTGTACTACTGCACCCAGCGTTGCAGAATTTGCTGAAGATCAACCCGTTTGAAGGGCTTGGCCAGGTAATCGTTCATCCCCGCCGACAAGCAGGCTTCACGGTCGCCCTGCAAGGCATTGGCGGTCAGGGCGATGATCGGCAGGTCGGTGCAGCCGGGCAGTTGGCGGATCTGGCGAGTGGCCTCGTAGCCGTCGATGATCGGCAATCGGCAGTCCATGAGGATCGCTTCGAAAATCAGGCTCTCGGCACTGCGCACGGCCTGCGCACCATCGGCCGCGACACTGACCGTAAAGCCCAGGCTGCGCAACATGGCTTCGATAACCGTCTGGTTGACCGGATTGTCCTCGACCAGCAACACATTGCGGCCCTCACCGTCACCCTTGCCGCTGGGCGCGCGGAGTGAACGTGCCGGCAATGGCTTTTGGTAGAGCGCCAGAGGAATTTCCAGCGTGAATACCGAGCCCCGGCCTTCCTCGCTTTGGGCACGCAAGGTGCCGCCCATGCGTTCGGCCAGGGTGCGGGCGATCGGCAGGCCCAGTCCGGTGCCTCCGTAACGCCTTGAAATGGAACTGTCAGCCTGCTGGAACGCGTTGAACATCAATTCCAGGCTTTGCGCCGAAATGCCAATTCCGCTGTCACGTACGGTGCAGGTAAACCACAACAATTCGTGATCGAGGGATTGCCACTGCGATTCGATGGTGACGCGACCCTGCTCGGTGAACTTCAGCGCATTGCCGACCAGATTGACCAGAATCTGCCGGATGCGCGTTGGGTCGCCCTGAACCTGAAGCCCGCGCATGTCGTCGGGGATCTGCAACTGCAGATCGAGCCCGCGCTGCACGGCGCTGTGCTGGAATGACTGCGCGCAGGCGCTGATCAGGTCCGCCAGGTTGAACGGAATATGTTCCAGCTCCAGTTCCGAACGTTCGATGCGCGAGAAATCCAGAATGTCGTTGATGACTTTCAGCAGGTGTTCGGTGGACTCGGATGCCAGTGCGGCGTATTCGACCTGTTCCTCGGTCATGTCGGTGGTTTCCAGCAACTGCAGCATGCCCAGCACACCGTTCATGGGCGTGCGCAGTTCGTGACTCATCATGGCGAGGAAATCTGACTTGGCGTTGTTGGCCTTTTCCGCTTCTTCGCGGGTCTGGATCAATTGCGCCATTGCCTGCTGCTGTTCACGGCTGGCCTGTTCGAGGCCGCTGGCGAGGTTGTTGATGTGTTGCGACAGGGCGCCCAGCTCGGTGTCGTCGACGATGGGCAAGGGGGTCTTATAGTCGCCGTTCTGGATCGCCTTGACCGCGTCGCCGATGTCCCGGATCGGTTGTGAGAGGCTTCCCGCCAGGCGCCGGGCGACCAGAAAGGTGAATAACAGCGCGAACAGCGCCAGAATGCCGGCCTTGAGCAGGATTTCCTGCTGGCGCTGACTGAACGCGTCACTGGACAGTCCGACGATCACCCGACCCAGATAGTCTTCGGCAGGAGCCGTGGCCGCGCTGTTGCCACTCTGGAAAAAATCATTGTGCAGTGGTACCCGTTGCAGCCGCACCGGCGCCTGGAACACTTCGACCTGGCGTGGGCGGGCCGACGGTTGCTCGACGTGCACCAGAATCCGGTTGGCGCTGTCCTGGATTTCCAGAAAATGTACATTGGGCGTTGCCAATGTGGCCTTCAGCAGGCTGTCCAGCACTTCATTGTTGCCGGATATCACCCCGTACTCGGTCGCCGGCGCCAGTTGATTGGCGATCAACTGACCTGTGTGGTTGAGCTCCTGGCGCAGGTCCTGGAGCCGTACGAATGTGAAGAAGCTGATCAACAGCAGTGTCAGCAGCAGGGCAGGGCCGAGGCTGATGAGCTGGGTCCGGGTGTTGATGTCCCAACGACGACGGAAGGTCATGGGCGGCGTTCTCCTTCTGCCAACAATGCTGCGACAGAGGCTTCATTGATCTGTTCGATACCCAGCGAGCGCGCCACTTGCGCGTTGCTCGAGACTTTGAAGCGCCGCGCGTAGTGCGTGCGTGGCCAACTGGCGGGTGGCTGGTCGAGCAAGTCGCCGAGCATCGCCAGCCAATCGCTTTGATCACTGTAGGTGCTGGCCAGGCTCCCGGCCTTGACGAAGCCGGCATTGGGGCCGATCAGCGCCATTTGTCGGGCATAGCTGCTGAGCAGCAGATTTTTCGCGGTTTTCGGGTTGTACAGGTCCGGATCGTCTAAGCCCAGCAGCACATCGCTGTTTTTCAGCAGGTTCTGTAACGGACGGTTGTCGAGGGTGTTATCCCAGCGCTCGGTGACCACTTCAAGACCCAATGGCAGAGCGGCCTGGCGCAGTTCCTTGAGCAAAAACTCGCTGTGGTTGTCGAACAGCACGCCAACCCGTTTGACCTGAGGCAAAAGGATTTGGATCAGGTGCAATTGACGGCCCAGGGGCGGATCGCTCCACAGCAGGCTGAGGTGCGCCGGCAGGGCGTCGCCCAGGTGTTGCCGCGCCTGCAGGCGGCTGATGCGCAGCACCAGTGTCGCCGGACCATGGCTGTCTTGCAGGCGCCAGTCGAGGCTCGGCAGGTCGAGCAGAATCAAGCGGATATTGCCAGGCAGCTTGCCCGGTGCCGGCAGGTCGGTCAGCGGCTGGAAACGCACGTTGTCGCCAGGTCGCAATTCGCGCAAGGCCTGGGTGAAGGACTGCACGCCGGGGTTGTCTTCGATACCGGTGAGCAGAATGTCCGCAGCGTGGACCGCCAGGCTGCTCAGCCAGCCACTGACCACCAGGCACAACATGACCAGTAGATGGCCAACGGTTGGCGTCCTGGGCAACCGATAATGCTGCATCTTAAAACGCCAGTTCCGCGCTGAAATACATCACCCGGCGCTCGTCGTAGTGGTTGTCGACGAAGCTGGTGGGCTGATTGTCGAGTCTTTGCTCAAGCACGCCGGCCAACTCCAGGTTGGCCTTGCCCAGGCGGATGTGTTTGGCGATGCATGCATCGACTCGTTCAAAGCGGTAGTCGTTGAGGGCGTCGTCACTATAGTAGAGGCGTGCACTGTTCCATTCGTGGTCCGAATCGGCGGAGCCGCTGTGACGCGCAGTCTGCTGCGCATCCAGGGAGGCGCTCCCCGGCACGGCGGCCGGTGATTGTTTCAGGCGAGTAGCCGTGAGCACTGGCGGGAGCGTTTCGCTGTCGAGGAACAAGTCGTCAGCCTGCAATGGCGAGCTGAGAGCCAGCGCCATTACCAACGGCGAGCGAGGTGAGGAAGAACCCAGTGGCACGACGCTTCCTTGTTAGCGAGTGATGGCGCGCATGTTAAACGAGCTGTAAGACTTTTCCAGTCACGATGTCAGCATTTTCCGCGGCTTTGTTGGACTTCTTTGCACATGCGCCGCTAATTGACGCGGGGGCTGGCCGCCACTGGGCCGCTCCGTATAATGCCGACATCGCCACTGGTATGGATTAACGGATTGCATATGACTGAACAGCGCCCGATTGCGGTCCTGGGAGGCGGAAGTTTTGGTACCGCCGTGGCTAATCTGCTGGCTGAAAACGGTCATCAGGTCTTGCAGTGGATGCGTGACCCCGAGCAGGCCGAGGCCATCCGGGTCAATCGTGAGAACCCGCGTTACCTCAAAGGCATCAAGATTCTGCCCGGTGTGACACCGGTCACGGATCTGCAAGCCACCCTGGAGGCCTGCGACCTGTGTTTTGTCGCACTGCCATCCAGCGCGTTGCGCTCGGTGCTGGCCCCGCATGCCGAGCGTTTGCGCGGCAAGTTTCTGGTCAGCCTGACCAAAGGCATCGAAGCCCACACCTTCAAACTGATGAGCGAGATCCTTGAGGAAATCGCTCCGCAAGCACGCATCGGCGTGTTGTCCGGGCCGAACCTGGCCCGAGAAGTGGCCGAGCACGCACTGACCGCCACAGTGGTCGCCAGTGAAGACGAAGAGCTCTGTCAGCGTGTTCAGGCCGCGTTGCACGGTCGTACCTTTCGCGTCTACGCCAGCGCCGACCGTTTCGGTGTGGAGCTGGGCGGGGCGTTGAAAAACGTCTACGCGATCATCGCCGGCATGGCAGTGGCGCTGGGCATGGGGGAAAACACCAAGAGCATGCTGATCACCCGGGCATTGGCGGAAATGACCCGCTTCGCGGTGAATCAGGGCGCCAACCCGATGACCTTTCTGGGGCTGGCGGGCGTGGGTGATTTGATCGTCACCTGCTCGTCGCCGAAAAGCCGTAACTATCAGGTCGGTTTCGCCCTCGGCCAGGGTTTGAGCTTGGACGAGGCGGTCAATCGCCTGGGCGAAGTCGCAGAAGGCGTCAATACCCTGAAAGTGCTCAAGGCCAAGGCTCAGGAGGTCGGTGTGTATATGCCGCTGGTCGCCGGGCTGCATGCGATCCTGTTCGAAGGGCGCACGCTGGAGCAGGTGATCGAGCTGCTGATGCGCGCGGAGCCGAAGACGGACGTCGATTTCATTTCCACCAGCGGCTTCAACTGAGCCCTCTATGTAACAGGAACGGAGCGAGACATGAGCGATCAAAAAATAGAAGCCAAATACGAGTCCATCCTGCTGCGGGTACTGTGGATGATCGTGTTCTTGCTGGTCTGGCAAGTGGCGCAGTTCATCCTTGGCGCCGTGGTGCTGGTGCAGTTGATCTATCGTTTGATCTATGGCGCCCCGAGCGCCAGCCTGATGAATTTCGGCGACAGCCTGAGTCAGTTTCTGGCCCAGATCGGTCGTTTCGGCAGTTTTCACAGCGACCAGAAACCCTGGCCGTTCGCCGACTGGCCAACGCCGCGTACGCCGGAAGGTGAAGCGCCGCACGTCGTGGCGCCAGCTCCGCATCCGGCCCGAGATGAGGAACCCAAGCTATGAAACTCTGGGTATTGCGTCATGGTGAAGCTGAACCTCACGGTTCCAAACACCATGATTCGGAGCGGGCGTTGACCGCCCACGGTCGTGAAGAAGTACTGCGCAGCGCGGCGTTGTTGATGGGCCAGCCGCTCACCGCAATCTATGCCAGCCCCTACTTGCGAGCGCAGGAAACGGCTCAACTTGTACGAGACGCACTGGGTTTCGAACCGGAGATCCGTACCGTCGAATGGCTCACGCCGGAAACTGATCCAGACAAGGTGGCCGAGCAACTGGTGTCGGTGAGTAATGTCTTGCTGGTCAGTCACAACCCGCTGGTGGGGAACCTGCTGAGCTACCTGCAACATGGCGCCGGGCATCCGCCGGAGAAGGTCGGTACCGCCGGACTGGCCGAAATCAATGGCGATGAATTGCTGATCGGGTCGATGAAGCTCAAGGGCATCAAACACCCGTAACCGTTTAGCAGGAATACGATCAAACGTTTTTCTGCGAAATAGTCAACCAAGCACTTGCTTGGTTGACTACGCTTGCTCCAGACCAAAATAAAGGAGCGAGTCGCATGTCTGCTGCTTTTCGTTTGCCTCTGGACGTTTTCTACGAGCGCGAGGCCTGTCATCCCCGCCAGCGCTTTCTGGTCCAGCCCGTGGGGGGCGGGGAGGTCGAAACGCTGACCTGGGCCGACGTCGGCCATCAGGCCCGATGCGCCGCTCACTGGCTGCGGGCGCGGGAGTTGCCCCAGGGCAGTCACATCGCACTCATCTCGAAAAACTGTGCCCACTGGATAATTGCCGACCTCGCGATCTGGATGGCCGGGCATGTATCAGTGCCGCTGTACCCGAATCTGACTGCCAAGTCCGTGGCCCAGGTGCTGGAGCATTCGGAAGCGGCGCTGGCCTTCATTGGCAAACTCGACGATTGGCCGAGCATGTCCAGTGGAGTCAGCACGGATCTGCCGACCATCAGCCTGCCGCTGCATCCGCCGGGCAGATTCGATTTCAGTTGGGCCGAGCTGCAACGCAGTTCCCCCATCCAGGACGACCCCAAACCCGCCGCCGATCAACTGGCGACCATCATTTACACCTCCGGCACCACCGGGCTGCCCAAAGGCGTAATGCACAGTTTCGGCAACCTGGGGTTTGCCACGACCCATGGCACCCGATTGTTCGGCCTCAACGAGTCAGACCGGCTGTTGTCCTATCTGCCGTTGTGCCATGTCGCCGAGCGGATGTTCGTCGAGCTGGCGTCGATCTATACCGGGCAGATGGTATTTTTTGCCGAAAGCCTCGACACGTTTCTGACCGATTTGCGCCGCGCCCGACCGACCGCGCTGTTTGGCGTACCGCGGATCTGGACCAAGTTTCAGATGGGCGTCTACAGCAAGATCCCGGCAAAGCGTCTCGACTTCCTCCTTGGCCTGCCGATCATTGGCAAGCGGGTCGGGCACAAAGTCCTCGCCGGCCTGGGGCTGGACGCCTTGCGCGTGGCCCTCTCCGGCGCGGCGCCAGTGCCGCAGGCATTGCTGTTGTGGTACCGCAAGCTCGGGCTGGATGTGCTGGAGGTCTATGGCATGACCGAGAACTGCGGTTACTCGCACATTGGCCTGCCGGGCCAGAACAAACCGGGGTGGATCGGCAAGCCCTGTCCGGAAGTCGAGGTGCGCATTGACGACTCGGGCGAGGTCCTGGTGCGCAGCGGCGCGACCATGCTCGGCTATTTCAAGGAGCCGCAGAAAACAGCCGACACCATCACCGAGGATGGCTTCCTGCGCACCGGCGACAAGGGCGAGCAAGACGCCGAAGGCAATCTGCGACTGACCGGACGCCTGAAGGAAATCTTCAAGACCAGCAAAGGCAAATACGTGGCCCCGGCTCCCATCGAAAATCGTTTGGCGGTGCATTCGCGGATTGAACAGGTGTGTGTGGTCGGCGATGGCTTGATTGCGCCACTGGGGCTGTGCGTGCTGTCGGCGGTCGGGCAGCAGGATGCGGATGGTGCGGCGCGCGCCAGCCTTCACTCAAGCCTGGAAAAGTTGCTGGAGGAGGTCAATGGCGCCCTCGACAAGCACGAACGCTTGCGGCGTCTGGTGGTGGTCAAGGACAGCTGGGCGGTGGAAAACGGCTTCCTCACGCCGACCCTGAAAATCAAGCGCAACGTGATAGAAGCCACTTACGGCGAGCGTTTCGCGGAATGGAGCGAGCGCAGCGAGGCGGTGCTGTGGCAGGATTGAGTCACGAACAAAACCAACAAAGGAAAGTAGCGATGAGTTTGTGGCGCACCACTCCCAACATCGAGCAGTTGAATGCCATCCAGAAAAACACCATTGGCGAAGTGCTGGATATCCGCTTCGAAGCCTTTGACGACGAGTCGCTGACCGCGAGCATGGTCATCGACCATCGCACCCATCAGCCTTATGGTTTGCTGCACGGCGGCGCCTCTGTGGTGCTGGCCGAAACGGTTGGCTCCATGGCCAGTTACCTGTGTATCGACGCCAGCAAGTTCTATTGTGTGGGCCTGGAAATCAACGCCAACCATCTGCGTGGCCTGCGCAGCGGGCGGGTGACGGCGGTGGCCAAGCCGATTCACATCGGCCGCACGACCCATGTCTGGGACATTCGCCTGACCAGCGACGAGGGCAAGGCCAGTTGTGTGTCTCGGTTGACCATGGCCGTGGTGCCGTTGGGGCAAAATCCACCAGCGCGTTGATCCCTGTGTTGTGGCGAGGGAGCTTGCTCCCGTTGGATCGCGAAGCGGCCCCAATCACACTTGCCCGGGGCCTCCGCACATGACGGCTGCTGTGCAGCCGAACGCGAGCAAGCTCGCTCGCTATGGGTTTATGGGTTTGGCCGGACTGTCATCATTCCTGTCAGTTACGGTCATTGCTGCGGGGCGCGGTCTTGCGGACAATCGGGCTTTGGTTTCGTTGATGGATCATCGGTATGTCGCAGCAGATATTTTTCGCCCACGCCAACGGGTTTCCTTCGGGGACCTATGGCAAGTTGTTCGCGGCGCTGGCGCCCGAGTATCAGGTGGCGCATCTGGAGCAGCATGCTCATGACCCGCGTTTCCCGGCAGACGACAACTGGTACAACCTGGTAGACGAACTGATCCATCACCTGGAGCAGCAACCGGAACCGGTCTGGGGCGTAGGTCATTCCTTTGGCGGCGTACTGCATCTGCACGCGGCGTTGCGCTGCCCTGAACTTTATCGCGGCGTGGTGATGCTCGACTCACCGGTGCTGACCCGTACCGATCAGTGGGTGATCCGGGCCGCCAAGCGCTTTGGGTTCATCGACCGGCTGACCCCGGCCGGTCGCACCCTGGGACGGCGTGAAGAGTTCGCCGATCTGGAAAGCGCCCGTCACTATTTTGCCGGCAAGACCCTGTTTCGCGGCTTCGATCCGGACTGCTTCGATGCTTACCTGCAGCACGGTTTGTACAAGGTGGGCGACAAGCTGCGCCTGCGCTTCGATCCGGCCACGGAAATCAGCATTTACCGTGGCGTGCCCCACACCAGCCCTGGCCGACCACGGCAATTGAAAGTGCCTTTGGCGGTGGTTCGCGGGCGCAGCAGTCGGGTGGTGATGCGTCATCACGCCAGTTCGGTCGGGCGCCTGCCATTGGGCGAGTCCTTGACCATGCCCGGTGGCCACATGTTTCCTCTCGAACGTCCGCAAGACACCGCGATGTTGCTGAAAAAACTGTTCAGCCGCTGGGACGGTCGTCGCCAACAGGATTGCGCATGAGCCAGGTCGTTGAAGAAGTGCGCTTGAGCCTGCCGCACATCGAGCTGGCGGCGCACTTGTTTGGCCCGGAAGAGGGTTTGCCGGTGATTGCGCTGCATGGCTGGCTGGACAACGCCAACAGCTTCGCGCGCCTGGCGCCCAAGCTCAAAGGCTTGCGCATCGTCGCCCTGGACATGGCCGGTCACGGACATTCCGGGCATCGCCCGACCGGTGCCGGTTATGCGATGTGGGACTACGCCCACGATGTCCTGCAAGTCGCCGAACAGCTTGGATTAAAGAGGTTTGCGCTGTTGGGACACTCCATGGGGGCCATCGCGTCTTTGATCATCGCCGGATCGTTGCCGGAGCGAGTGACTCATCTGGCGCTGATTGACGGCATCATTCCACCTACGGACAAAGCCGAAAATGCGGCCGAACGCATGGGCATGGCCCTGCAAGCGCAACTGGATCTGCGGGACAAGCGCAAACCGGTTTACGCCACTCTCGATCGGGCCATCGAGGCGCGAATGAAGGGGCTGGTGGCGGTCAGTCGCGAAGCCGCCGAACTGCTGGCCCAACGGGGCCTGATGCCGGTGCCGGGGGGGTACACCTGGCGCACGGATAACCGCCTCACGCTGCCATCGCCGCTTCGTCTTACCACTGAGCAGGCCATGGCCTTCGTGGATCGAATCAGTTGCCCGGCAAAACTGGTGGTTGCCGCCGATGGCATGCTCGCCAAACATCGTGAGCTGCTGGAGCGTCTACCCTTTAGCCGGGAACAGCTGCCAGGCGGCCATCATTTGCACCTGAATGACGAGTCCGGTGCCGATCTTGTCGCAGACTGTTTCAATCGGTTCTTCGCCGTTCCTTGACTTGCGCCGGGCAACTGTCGAGGCTGGGCGGGTTGAAATGGGAGACAACCATGATAGATCTCTACACCGCTGCGACCCCGAATGGCCACAAGGTCTCTATCGTGCTCGAGGAACTCGGCTTGCCCTACACGGTGCACGCGTTGAGTTTCGATAAAAAGGAACAGAAGTCCGCGGACTTCCTGAAGATCAACCCCAATGGCCGAATCCCGGCGATTGTCGATCGTACTAACGGTGATTTCACCGTGTTCGAATCCGGCGCGATCCTGATTTACCTCGCTGAAATGACTGGAAAGCTGTTGCCCGCCGACCCGAAAGGGCGTTCGGTGGTGATGCAGTGGCTGATGTTCCAGATGGGCGGCATCGGTCCGATGCAGGGGCAGGCCAATGTGTTTTTCCGCTACTTCCCGGAAAAGCTCCAGGGCGCCATCGACCGCTATCAGCATGAAACCCGCCGTCTCTATGAAGTACTTGATACACGCCTGCAAGCCGTGGAGTTTCTCGCCGGCGAATACAGCATTGCCGACATCGCGACGTTCCCATGGGTGCGTGGCCACGAGTGGTCCGGTGTGTCGGTGGACGGTTTGTCAGCCTTGCAACGCTGGATGGCGACGATGGAGGCGCGCCCGGCGGTGCAACGCGGACTGCGTATTCCCGAACGCACCGATGACGCCAGTGTCGTCAAGGGCGCCCAGGCCATGCTGATCCGATGAGTGTATCGATGCGTTCCCTCAACCTGCTGACGCTGTGCTGTTTCAGTCCTCTGTTGTTTGCCGCCGATATTCCCGGCAGTCAGGACTTGCCGATTCTGCCGCGCATGACCGATGCGCAGATCGTCGACTATCGCCCCGCAGCCGAGCTCGAGCGGATTTATCCCTTGGGTTCGATCCGCAAAATCAGCGGTCAGCTGCGCTTCGATGGGCAGGTCAGCGCCCGCGGCAATGCCACGTCGGTGACCTATGAGTTGCCGCCGGAGCATTCGGCGACAGAAGCCTTCACCGACGCCCGCGAAGCCTTGCAGAAGCAGGGCGCCCAACTGCTGTTCTGGTGCCAGGCCCGTGATTGCGGCGAGAGCAGCCTGTGGGCCAATGAAGTGTTTGGCAACGCCAAACTCTATGGCTCCGATAACGAGCAGGCGTATTTGCTGTTGCGGCTGGCGGCACCGAAGAACGATACGCTGGTGGCGCTCTACAGCATCACGCGTGGCAATCGCAAAGCTTACCTGCACGTCGAGCAGTTTGACGCCGCGGCGGCACTGGGTGATTTGCTGCCGACCTCCGCAACCCTGTTGCGCGAGCTCAAAAGCACTGGCGAACTCGATTTCCCCAAGCTGACCGACGCACCTGACGAGATCTGGCTGCGCTTGATCTCCCGTGGCCTGAATCTGGACACGACCCTGCGGATCAGTCTTTCCGGGCCGAAAGCCGAAGCCTGGCGTCAGGCGTTGATCGAGCAGGGCGTACGGGCGGCTCGGATGGAAGCCGGCCACGTCGAAGGCTCTGGCCTGCATATTGAACTGCTGCGTTAAGCTTGATCGGGTGAACGCGTTCGGCGCGTTCGCCTACTTTTTTGCGAACTGACTTTTCTTGAGATTTCGATGATCAATAACGACCGGCTGTTGGTGCAGATCCTGCTCCTGGTGCTGTTTGGCGCAAGTTTCTGGGTGATGGCGCCGTTTTGGTCGGCGTTGTTCTGGGGCGCGGTGCTGGCATTTGCCAGTTGGCCACTGATGCGTTTGCTGACGCGCTGGCTCAATGGCCGCGAGTCCCTGGCGGCAGCCATATTGACTGTCGGCTGGATGTTGCTGGTGGCGGTGCCGTTGGTGTGGCTGGGGTTCAACCTGGCGGACCACGTGCGTGATGCCGTGGCATTCATCAAGGACGTGCAGGTCGATGGCTTGCCTGAAGCCCCCGTCTGGCTCGGCAGTGTTCCCTTGGTGGGCATGCGACTGGTCGGAATCTGGAACAGTGTCGATCAGCAGGGGGCGGCGATGATGGTGTCGCTCAAACCCTACTTCGGTCAGGTCGGCAACTGGTTGTTGGCACGTAGCGCACAGATCGGCAGCGGTATTCTCGAACTGACCCTGAGCATTGTCTTCGTATTCTTTTTCTATCGGGACGGGCCGCGATTGGCGGCGTTTGTCCATGGCTTGCTCGAACGCCTGATCGGCAAACGGGCCGGGTACTACATCGAACTGGTGGCGGGCACGGTGCAGCGGGTGGTGAACGGGGTGATCGGCACCGCGGCTGCCCAGGCGGTTCTGGCGCTGATCGGGTTCCTGATTGCCGGCATACCGGGGGCCCTGGTGCTCGGGATCGTCACTTTCCTGCTCAGCCTGATTCCCATGGGACCGCCGCTGGTGTGGATTCCGGCCACTGCCTGGCTGGCCTGGAAAGGTGAGTACGGGATGGCGGTGTTCCTCGGGATCTGGGGCACATTCATCATCAGCGGGGTGGACAACGTGCTCAAGCCGTATCTGATCAGTCGAGGCGGTAATCTGCCGTTGGTGATCGTGTTGCTGGGCGTGTTCGGCGGGTTGATTGCCTTCGGCTTCATCGGCCTGTTCATTGGTCCGACGTTGCTCGCGGTGGCGTACAGCTTGCTGACCGACTGGAGCAAAAGCCATTCACGGGTCGATGATCGTCGCTGAATACGAGAGAGATCGCGGGGATAGAGAACACAGACTCGCGTTGGTCCATCGGACGGATGATGGGGACCGACAAACCAACGCCAGGCTGTAAAAGCGGCTCGGGCTTCCTTGCCCGAGTCGTAAGGCGGGGAATCAGAACTTGGCTTCGGCATCCAGTTGCAGGGTGTTGATGTCCGAATCTTTCTTGTTGATGTTGGCGTTGGTGTAGTCCGAGTTCGCCATGAAGTAAGTAGCACCGAGGGTGAAGTTCTTGTCCAGCTCGTAGCTTACTTTCAACTTGCTGCCGCGCGAGCCGGTGTAACCGTTGGCGAAGTCGGAGTCGGTGAAGGCGCCGACCACAGCGTTTTGCTGTACATCGCGGTAGTTGTAGTCGATAGCGAAGCCGTAGACCTTGGTCTTGACGCCGGCCAACCAGCCAGTGTCCTGGTTGTTGCTGGCTTCGCTGTTGTTCACGTATTGGCCGTAGATCGACAGCGGCAGCGGCAGACCGCTTACGTCCAGCTGACCAAAGCCTTCGTACAGTTTGAATTCTTCGCCCGGGGTGTTGCCGTTGACGGCCAGTGCGCACGGTGCGGTGACTGTGCCACTGCCAGGGCAGGCACTGCTGTCAGCGTTGTCGTAGGCGTAGATACTGCCGCCCAGGGTCATTTTCAGATTATCGGTCAGTGCGAAGCGACCACCCAACTGGCCAGCGTACAGACGCAGGTCATGTTTGAACTGCACGCCCTCGCCGTCGACGTTGTCCTTGAGGGTGTAGTGACCGGCGCTGCCGAACAATTCGGTGCTGCCGCTCAGCGGGTATTTGTAAGTGACTGCCAGACCTTCCGGGTTGATATCGCTATCCCAGATGATGTCGCCCATGCTCACCCATGGCTGAGACATCTTGCCGCCGATCAGGTGCAGGTTCTTGATGGCATCCGGGTGGTAGTCGACGTAACCCTGATCCAGCCAGATCGCCTTCTTGTCGAAGTAGTTGTTCAGGTCCTGGTTGGTGGAACGCGCGTCATCGTTGCTGCCGGTGGCAATACGAATGCCGGTATCGACTTGCGGGTTGATTTCGCTGTAGGCACCCAGGCGGGCACGAATGCGCTGACGGTTCTGGTCCTTGCTGTTGGGTACGCCGTCGTTTTGAACGGTTTCCTGACGGAAGCGCACGTCTCCCTTGAACTGGGTCTTGGCAGCCCACGCCAGTTTCTGGTCGAAGGTACTCAGCTCGTTGGTTTTCTTGGCAGTCGCCGCGATTTGTTCGTTGGTTTCCTGTTGGGCCTGTTGGGCGATCTGCTGATCCTTCTGATCCTTGGCCAGCTCGGCTCGCAGTTCGCTGTACTGCGCGTTGGTAATCGAACCGTTGGCCTTGAGCATGTCGAGCAGTTTGGCGTCAACCGCGGCGCTGGCAGGAACACTCATGGCCAGCAGCAAGCCACCGCACAGGGCTGCCGCAGTTTTCGTGGAAGCAAGACGCATATCAATCTCCGAAGATGAGAGTGGATGACTTAGCCATCCAGGGCACAACCGACCATTGATGGACGGAAAACAGTGGCCGGGCTATAACCCGGCGCTCTAAAAACAGGCGCAAGTATCGCGACGGTTTATTACAGGGCGGTGGCAATGTGATGGCTTGTCGATGACGATGCAGAGTCGTCGCGAACTATTGAGATAGAGCGCTGTCGTCGATTTGATCGTGTGCAAAAGATGGCGATAAGCGATACTCGCGAGGCTTTCACGCCATGAACGAGTGAGGATGGTGATGCCGTTGCAACGCCTGCAAAGTCTGTCCGAAATCGCCCCGCAAACGTGGGACGCCCTGGTGCCCGAGACTCAGCCATTTCTGAGTCACGCATTCCTGAGCGCGCTGGAAGACAGTGGCAGTGTCGGCCCGCATACCGGCTGGCAACCCGAACATTTGCTGCATGTCGAAGGCGATCGACTGATCGCCGCATTACCCGGTTACCGCAAATGGCATTCCTACGGCGAGTACGTGTTCGACCATGCCTGGGCCGATGCCTGTGAGCGTGCCGGCATCGATTACTACCCCAAATTCTTGAGCGCCGTACCGTTCAGCCCGGTCAGCGGACCACGCCTGCTGGCGTCCAGCGTCGAGGACGGGTTCGAACTGCTGAAGAGCCTGCCGGGTTATCTGGAGATCGAAGGGCTCTCCAGCGCTCACATCAACTTCACCGATCCGTTCACTGACGCGGCACTGGCCGAACAGCCCGGCTGGTTGCAACGCATCGGCTGTCAGTACCACTGGCAGAATCGCGGTTATCGGGATTTCCAGGACTTTCTCGATGCCTTGAGTTCGCGCAAGCGCAAGCAGATGCGCAAGGAGCGTGAACAAGTGGCGGGGCAGGGCTTTGAGTTCGAATGGCTCGAAGGTCGGCAACTGAGCGAAGCACAGTGGGATTTTGTCTATGCCTGCTACGCCAATACGTACGCGGTACGCCGGCAAAGACCCTATCTGACCCGGGAATTTTTCAGCCTGCTGGCCGAGCGGATGCCGCAATCGATCCGCGTGGTGCTGGCCAGGCAGGCCTCACGACCAGTCGCCATGGCGTTCAGCCTGGTGGGGGGCGACAGTTTCTACGGGCGTTATTGGGGCTGTCTGGCGGAGTTCGATCGGCTGCATTTCGAGACCTGTTTCTACCAGGGCATGGACTATGCGATTGCCAACGGTTTTCAACACTTCGATGCCGGCGCTCAGGGCGAGCACAAGTTGATTCGCGGGTTTGAACCGGTGATTACCCATTCCTGGCATTACTTGCGCCATCCCGGGTTGAAAGCCGCGGTCAAAGACTTTCTGCACCAGGAGCGGCTGGGTGTGCTGGCGTATGCCGAAGAGGCGCGGACGGCCTTGCCCTATCGGCAGGAGTGATTTGAAGATTCAATCGATTCCGACAAACCCACCCGTCTGATGCTGCCACAGCCGCGCATACAAACCGCCCAGCGCCAACAGTTCAGCATGGCTGCCGGTTTCGGCAATCTTGCCATTCTCCAGCACCACCAACCGGTCCATGCGCGCGATGGTCGAGAGCCGGTGGGCGATGGCGATCACGGTTTTGCCCTGCATCAGGGTTTCCAGGCTTTCCTGGATCGCGGCTTCGACTTCCGAGTCCAGGGCTGAAGTGGCCTCGTCCATGATCAGGATTGGCGCGTCCTTGAGCAGCACGCGGGCGATGGCGATCCGCTGGCGCTGACCGCCGGAGAGTTTCACCCCGCGCTCGCCGACATGGGCATCGAAACCGGTGCGACCCTCGGCGTCCGACAGGGTCGGAATGAAGCCATCGGCTCGCGCCTTGTGCACAGCCTCCCAAAGCTCGGCGTCGGTCGCGTCGGGCTTGCCGTAAAGCAGGTTCTCGCGGATCGAGCGATGCAGCAGGGATGTGTCCTGGGTGATCATGCCGATGCGCTCGCGCAGGCTTTCCTGGCTGACGTCGGCGATGTTCTGACCGTCGATCAGAATCCTACCGCCTTCGACATCGTAGAGGCGCAACAGCAGGTTGACCAAGGTCGATTTACCGGCACCGGACGGGCCTATCAGGCCGATTTTTTCGCCGGGTTTGATGCTCAGGTTAAGGCCGCCGATGATTCCGCTCTGCTTGCCGTAGTGGAAGTCGACGTTCTCGAACCGCACTTCGCCACGGGCAACGGTCAAGGGTTTGGCCTGATCGCGGTCGGTCACCGAGACGGGTTGCGAAATACTCTGCAAGCCGTCCTGAACCATGCCGATGTTTTCGAAGATGCCGGTGACCACCCACATGATCCAGCCGGACATGTTGACGATGCGGATCACCAGTCCCGTGGCCAGGGCGATGGCGCCCACGGTGATCAGCGATTGCGTCCACAGCCACAGCGCCAGGCCGGTGGTGCTGACGATCAGCAAGCCGTTCATGCTGGTGATGACCACGTCCATGCTGGTCACGACGCGTCCCGCCAGCTGGGCTTTTTCAGTCTGTTCCTTGATCGCCTCGCGGGCGTATTGCTGCTCGAAATGAGTGTGTGCGAACAACTTCAGGGTGGTGATGTTGGTGTAGCCGTCGACGATGCGCCCCATGAGTTTGGAGCGCGCATCGGAGGACACGACCGAACGCTCCTTGACCCGTGGCACAAAGTAGTAGAGGGCGCTGATGAAGGCGACGATCCAGCTCAGCAGCGGGATCATCAGGCGCCAGTCGGCCTCGGCGAACAGCACCAGGGAACTGATGGCGTAGATCAACACGTGCCACAACGCATCCACCGCCTGCACGGCCGAATCGCGCAGGGAGTTGCCGGTCTGCATGATGCGTTGGGCGATACGCCCGGCGAAGTCGTTCTGGAAGAAATTCAGGCTCTGTTTGAGCACGTAACTGTGGTTCTGCCAGCGGATCAGGCTGGTCATGCTGGGGCTCAGGGTCTGGTGCACCAGCAGGTCATGCAAGCCGACGAACACCGGGCGCAGGACCAGCGCCACCACGACCATCCAGGTCAGTTCGAGGCCGTGTTCCTTGAAAAAATTGACGTTCGGGGTGCCTTGGGCCAGGTCGATGATGCGGCTCAGGTAGCTGAACAGCGCGACTTCGATCAGCGCGCCAACCAGGCCGACGATCAGCAGGGCGGCGAAGCTCGGCCAGACCTGCTTGAGGTAATAGGTATAGAACGGCAGAACCCGATCCGGCGGAGCGGGCGTCGGGGCGTCGCGGAACACATCGATCAGTTTTTCAAAACGGCGATAAAGCATCGGTTCTTCACCCGCGAACGGGGTCTCCTTTAAACGGTATGAGCGTTGCCGGCATCGCCGGCAACGGCTCGGACATCCTTGTCCAGCTTAGTCTCAGTCGATGCGCTTGGCCGACTTGATGAACACCGGATCGGCCGGTACATCCTTCATGCCGCCACGGACGGTGGTTGGCGAGTTGACGATGATGTCCACCACGTCCATGCCTTTGACCACTTTGCCGAACACCGCATAACCATCGCCCTGGTCGAGGAAGTCGTTGTCCTTGACGTTGATGAAGAACTGGCTGGTGGCCGAATCCGGCACCGAGGTGCGGGCCATGGACAGGGTGCCACGCACGTTATGCAAGCCGTTTTTCGATTCGTTCTTGATCGGTGCCTTGGTGTCTTTTTGCTGCATTTGTTGAGTGAAACCGCCGCCCTGGACCATGAAACCCGGAATCACACGGTGGAAAATCGTGTTGTTGTAGAAACCGCTGTCGACGTAGTCCAGGAAGTTCTTGGTACTGATCGGGGCCTTGACCGGGTCCAGTTCGATCTCGATCTGGCCGTTGGTGGTTTCCAGCAGAACATGGGGCGCCTTGGCGGGCGTTGCCGCCATCAGGTTGGCGGCAAACAGAACGGAGCCAGCGACGAGGGCGATTTTTTTCAGCATGGGTCAGTGATCCTGAGGGTGGTGGTATCGACGGCGGCAAGAAACTCGAGCAGCGTCTGGTTGAAAAGTTCGGGCTGGTCCAGCGGGGTGGCGTGACGCGAATCGGCGATCACCACCAGCCGCGCATCGGGCAGCAGTTTTACGTAGTTTTCCTTCAGCGAGACCGGTGTGTAGTCATGGTCGGCGCTGACGATGAGGGTTGGACAGGATACCTTCGACAGTCGTTCCTGAACGCCCCATCCCACGATGGCATTGAAGCTGGCGAGATAAGCATGTTTGTCGTTTCTTGCCCAGCGTTCGGCCATTTTTTCTCGCAGGTCCGCCTGCTCGGGCCTGGGGAACAATTTACTGCCCAAGGCTTTGCCAATGGTGCCAAGACTGAGTACGCGCATCAGGCTCCAGCGTTTGAACCACTGCCAATAATCGTCGCGGCTGCGCAGTTTGACCTCCGGGGCGCTGTTGACGATGCACAGGCTTTTGAGCAATTGCGGCTGATCCACAGCCAGTTGAAAGCCGATCATGCCCCCCATTGAAAGCCCCACATAGTGAGTCGGGCCGAGATTCAGGTGCTCGATCAACGCGATCAGGTCGGCGCTGAACCCGGCGATGCTGTAGCGCTCGCGGGGTTTATCCGAGCGACCGTGGCCGCGAACGTCCGGGACGATGACCCGGTAACGGGCAGCCAGCGCGGGGATCTGTTTTTCCCAGTCCAGGGTACTCGAACCCAGGCCGTGGACCAGCAGCAACGGCGTACCGTGGCCATATTCCTCATAGTGCAAGTTGCAACCATCGTGTTCGAAATAGGCCATGCATACACTCCGTGTCAGGCTTGTTCAGGCGCGGCGAAGGGGGCGTCCAGTGGTGCGGTATCGAAGGTGCGCAACAGTTCGATGAGAATCTGCGTCGCCGGGCCCAGGGGTTTGTCCTTGTTCGAATACAGGAAGAAGCTCGGGCTTCGGCTGCCGCCCTGATCCAAAGGTAGCAGCTTGAGCGTACCTTCCCTGAGTTCACGTTCGATCGTATGTCTGGGCAGCCAGGCGAAGCCCAGGCCACTGCTGACAAACGTGGCGGCGGTGGCCAGGCTGCCGACGGTCCAGCGCTGTTCGGCACCGAGCCAGCCGACGTCCCGGGGCTGTTGCCGACCGGAGTCGCGGATCACCACTTGCATATGGCTTTCCAGATCCTGGAAATTCAGCTCGCGATTGAGGCGATGCAGCGGGTGTTCGGGGTGGGCCACCGCGACGAATTCGACATCGCTCAATTCCGTTCCCAAATAACCGGGAATGCTGAACCCGGTAATGGCCAGGTCGGCCACGCCTTCCAGCAGGACCTCCTCCACCCCCGACAGCACTTCCTCGCGCAAGCGCACACGGCACCCGCGGCTTTGCGGCATGAAAGCGGTCAAGGCGCGGACCAGGCGGGCGCTCGGATACGCTGCGTCGACCACCAGCCGCACCTCGGCTTCCCAGCCTTGCTCCATGTGATGGGCCAGGTCTTCCAGTTGACTGGCTTGTTTCACCAATTGCCGGGAGCGGCGCAGCAGCACGCCACCGGCCTCGGTCAACACCGCCTTGCGACCGTCGATGCGCAGCAGTGGCACGCCGAGCTGGTCCTGCATGCGCGCCACGGTATAGCTGACCGACGACTGCGAGCGATGCAGCGCCTCGGCGGCCTGGGCGAAGCCACCGTGATCGACGACGGCTTGCAACGTTCGCCATTGATCAAGGGTCACGCGGGGCGCTTTCATGATGAGCTCCTCTTGTCCTAAGCTGGCAGCCCTTATTGGAGACTGCTGAATGAAAAAATTCTGTTGTGTGGTGTTGGCGATGCTGCCGCTGACTGCGTTTGCCTATCAGATCGATGTCGAAAAGCAGCTCAATGGCTTGAGCATCGACTACAACACCTATGACACCGATAGCGATATCGCCACCATTCAGGTGAACAACTACGGCAGCACCGATGCGACCTGTAAGGTGGTTTTCTACAACGGCCCGGAAGCGCCGCGCACCCGTAATATCGAAGTGGCCGCTGGCAAACACAAAACCGCGACGGCCAAGTTCAGCCGTTCGATCATCAAGATGCGTATCAAACTCACCTGCACCCCGAAATGACTGCACGAGCAAGCTTGCTCACGACAGCGTTGGGGGCAGTCGACAGCCCTTTTTTACTCGTCGCTATCGCGAGCAAGCCTGCCTCTACAACGCATGATCCGCTTATAAACGAATTTATCGATAGTTTATAGCAATTATTTGCGCTTTTTCATCGATATGACACTGTTTAACCTTCACTCCATCGACTTACAGCATTCTCAGATGGAGGCTACATCCCATGTCCCGCGTTCTGATCATCGAAAGCAGCGCACGTCAGCAAGACTCGGTTTCCCGTCAACTGACCCAAACCTTCATCAGCCAGTGGAAAGCCGCTCACCCGAAGGACGAAATCACCGTTCGTGACCTGGCTGTCAACCCGGTCCCGCATCTGGACATCAACCTGCTGGGCGGCTGGATGAAACCCGCCGAACAGCGCAGCGACATCGAACAGGTTTCCCTGGAGCGCTCCAACCAGTTGACCGACGAACTGCTGGCCGCCGATGTCCTGGTGATGGCCGCGCCGATGTACAACTTCGCCATCCCGAGCACCCTCAAGGCCTGGCTTGACCACGTGCTGCGTGCCGGCGTGACGTTCAAGTACACCGAAACCGGTCCTCAAGGTTTGCTCAACGGCAAGCGTGCTTACGTGTTGACCGCTCGTGGCGGGATCTACGCCGGCAGCGCCGCGGATCACCAGGAACCCTACCTGCGTCAGGTCATGGGCTTCATCGGCATCCACGACGTCACATTCATTCACGCTGAAGGCATGAACCTGGGCGGTGACTTCCAGGAGAAAGGCCTCAACCAGGCGAACGCCAGGCTTGCTCAAGTGGCCTGACCCGTTAATCGCCAGATAATCACTGGATGGTCTAGTGACCTGGCGCAACCCTTCAAGCCTGTACGCGCATCGAACCTCCCTTTGCACTTGTTGCTCCTGAGTGCTGTAGCCCGATTGAACGCTTTAGCGAGATCGGGCTTTTTTTTGCCTGGAATTTTGTATCGTTTGAGTGTTCGCGATCACCGGCAAAACCCGCTATCTTCGCCGCCATTCGAAACGAGGCGAGCATGGGCTATCTACTTTTTGTCACGCTGATCCAGGCGTTTTCCTTCAGTTTGATCGGCGAGTACCTGGCCGGTCATGTCGACAGTTACTTCGCGGTACTGGTGCGCGTGCTCCTGGCGGGGCTGGTGTTTATTCCGCTGACGCGCTGGCGCTCGGTGGAGCCTGCGTTCATGCGCGGCATGTTGCTGATTGGTGCGCTGCAGTTTGGCGTGACCTACGTTTGTCTGTATCTGAGCTTCCGTGTGCTGACGGTGCCTGAAGTGCTGCTGTTCACGGTCCTTACGCCGCTGCATGTGACCCTGATCGAAGATGCGCTGAACCGCCGATTCAACCCATGGGCGTTGGTGGCTGCACTGGTGGCGGTGGCCGGAGCCGCGGTGATTCGCTACGACCGGATCAGCCCGGACTTCTTCATGGGGTTCCTGCTGCTGCAACTGGCCAACTTCACCTTTGCCGCCGGGCAGGTGCTTTACAGGCACCTGGTGGCACGCCACCCCAGCGATCTGCCGCACTACCGGCGCTTCGGTTACTTCTACCTGGGTGCACTGGCGGTGGTGTTGCCGGCGTTTCTGCTGTTCGGCAAACAGAACTTCTGGCCGCAAGCGCCGCTGCAATGGGGCGTGCTGCTATTCCTCGGACTGGTTTCCACCGCACTGGGCCTGTACTGGTGGAACAAGGGCGCCTGCCTGGTGAACGGCGGGACGCTGGCGGTGATGAACAACCTGCATGTGCCCGTAGGGTTGCTGCTCAATCTGCTGATCTGGAATCAGCATGAGGACCTGGGGCGGTTGCTGCTCGGTGGATCGGTGATTCTGATGGCGGTGTGGATCAGTCGGCTGGGCATGCGCAAACCTTTGACCGTCCACTAAACCTTGTGGGAGCGAGTTCGCTCCCACCGTTTTTTGTGGTGTCACATCACGTGTTTTTCCGCCTCGGGAATGTGGCTAGTGCCCAACACGGCCGGCAGCAACCCGGCGCGTAAATCCGTCCCGCTCGGTTGTTGATACAGATTCAGTCCGAACTCCGGCAACACCGCCAGCAGGTAGTCGAAAATATCCCCCTGAATCCGCTCGTAATCGGCCCAGGCCGTGGTGCGGGTGAAGCAATAGATTTCCAGTGGAATCCCCTGAGCGGTGGTCTGCATCTGGCGCACTATGCAGGTCATGTTCGGCTGGATCTCCGGGTGGCTCTTCAGGTACGCCAGGGCATAGGCTCGAAAGGTCCCGATGTTGGTCATCCGGCGACGGTTGGCCGACATCGCCGCGACATTGCCCTGGGCTTCGTTCCAGGCCTTGAGCTCGGCCTTCTTGCGACTCATGTAGTCGGTCAGCAGATGCACCTGGGACAGTTTCAGTTCTTCGTCATCGCGGATGAAGCGCACGCCACTGGCATCAATAAACAGGCTGCGCTTGATCCGTCGGCCCCCCGACTGCTGCATGCCGCGCCAGTTCTTGAACGATTCTGACATCAGGCGCCAGGTCGGGATCGACACGATGGTTTTATCAAAAGAGGGTAGTAGTGACCCATCTGGACAAATGGACACGTCCATCCCAGCAAACTCGGCCCTTCAGCCACTTCGCACCGAGTCCATAAATTTCAGCCCAAAATGGACACCCTTCTGCTGATCACAGGGCGGGCGGATCATGTCATGACGGCGGCTAAAATTTCAGCTGAGGCCAAGCAGCATCGATTAACTTTGCTTTGACCTCGCAGGACAGACGTCAGCCTGGATGGCTACCCACCTGAGTGCGTTTACCCGGCTGTCTTTGAAGAAGGCAAATCCAGGCCTTAAACCATCACATAGGCTTTTTCCACCACGACGAAGCGAAGCGGAATTTCGGATCCTCCACCTTGGGTCTAACGGCCCGTTCATCATTAATGACGAACGACTTGGCCATCAGGTCGCGAACGCCGCCCAAACGCTCCATCGACGTCAGCTCAGCGGTTATGTCTTTCACGACGGTGGTAAATGCCTTAGTGGACTGTGATTTCATGAATTCGGGCGTGGACAGGGCAAATTCCTTGTCTGGCAGCCCAGGTAGCCCGACCAAGCTGGTGAGCGAGCTCACTGCCTTGATGAGGAAGCTCCCTTGGATCCCCTGATTCGACGGCACGCCGTATTTCCGCTTTAGGTCACCGCAGATTTTCTCGATGTCCCCGAGAAGATTTGTGATCAGCTTGTTTCCGGTGGCCATGCCCTGTTCGTCAAAGCCGATTCGAATGGCTTTGAGCGTCTCGCGGATGGTGACGAAATGGTTTTCGCTACGGATATGCCTAGCGGCTTCTATCGCAGCGGGTACGCTGCCTGCGTTCTGTGTCAACCACGCCGAGAACAACGGCAGATCCAAGGCAACCGTCTGCGTCGCACCGTGCTGTTGGATTTCGGAGATGCTGGTTCGAGTTTTATTCGCAAGGTTGGCCAGGAGCCGTGCTGTGAAGTCGTGACTGAAGGCGCCAGATTTCTTCATCCAATGCATCTGGTAGGCATGTCTGATGGGGTGGATGAAGGAATCAGCCTGAAGGTGCTTGGCAGCGCTTGTGTAGTAGATAGATTTGTAAGCGAGCCAGTTAAGTGAAGCGACGAACATCTCTAGCTGCCTCGTGGAACCGCCTAGACCTCCTGCCTCCTTGGCCGCGAAATCGGTCTTACTGAACTCATGGCCGTCCGACCCTACGAGCTTGACCTCTTGTGACCATCGCCCCTTTGTCTCCGCCGAATCGGCCAGCTCTGCAAAGATCGCTGCGCTTAGCGCGCTATATTTCTCATAGGCATCGGTGCCACGGTATCCCAGCATTTTCATGGTCAGGTAGTACACGCTGGAGGCTTTATCCCAGGTGCAGACCATGTTCATTTTAAGCTGCTCCAAGAGAACACCGAAATCCTCATCAACAAATTCGCCGCCGCGAATTTCAGGGCGGATCAGCGCTGCTTCCCTCTGGGCAACCTCGTCGACAGTCTTGAGTCCGTATTCTGTAGGGTCTACAAACCTCAGGTAGGGAAACTGCTGCTTTCGGCTTTCTATGTGCTCAGGCTTGTAGTTATCGATACAGAGCAGTTCATCGTAGAAGAGAACTCCCTGCAGAAAATTTTCCACGGCGCACAGGTCGCCATTGATCGTGTCGCTGTTCTGAACCGTGACCGCTCCGGTTGCACGTTGAACAGCGGTCAGGGTGGCGTTATCAATCAGTGCGTACGTCATGGAGTCTTTGCCTTGTCCTCTGGTGAGCACGACTATAACCATTTCAGCTCACAAAACGGACGAGCACCGGAGATGCAGGTGTGCGGATTCGTCATTTGGTGCAGAGCACGCTCGCCGAGCTGGCCGAGGCGCAGCGAATCACTAAGGAAATCATCCCGCCTGGTACCGTCATCCGCATCGATGATCGGAGCGCCGGGTCTGTTCCGGATGTGAAACTCAGCAATCTGCAGCGTCGCGCTCTGGAATATTTTCGATTGGATGATTTCCTTCGCGGCTGGAAGATGCAGCGCAGTAAGATAGGTGACGTCCTCGATCCTAATGGGCGCGTCGTTCCCACAGGTTTTTTGTAGTGTTACATCATGCGTTTTTCGGCTTCGGGAATGTGGCTTGCACCCAGCACTGCCGGCAGCAACCCGGCCCGTAAATCCGTACCACTCGGCTGCTGATACAGGCTCAAGCCAAACTCCGGCAGTACCGCCAGCAGGTAGTCGAAAATATCCCCCTGAATCCGCTCGTAATCGGCCCACGCCGTGGTGCGGGTAAAGCAGTAGATCTCCAGCGGAATACCCTGGGCCGTGGTCTGCATCTGGCGGACCATGCAGGTCATGTTCGGCTGGATCTCCGGGTGACTCTTCAGGTAGGCCAGCGCATAGGCGCGGAACGTGCCGATATTGGACATCCGCCGGCGGTTGGCCGACATGGCCGCGACGTTGCCCTAGGCTTCGTTCCAGGCCTTGAGTTCGGCTTGTTTGCGGGTGATGTAGTCGGAGAGCAAGTGCACCTGGGACTGCTTCAGTTCCTCGTCGTCACGCAGAAAGCGTACGCCGCAGGCGTCGATGAACAGGCTGCGTTTGATCCGGCGACCACCGGAAGCCTGCATGCCAGTTCTTGAACGGCTCGGACATCAAGCGCCAGGGCGGGATCGAGACCATGGTCTTGTCGAAAGAAGTTTTGTAGTAGTGACATGGAGAGTAAAATTGATAGCTAAAATCTATATATATCAATGAGTTAATGTGATTTCGTTAAACTCCATTTTTGTGATGGGCTTATGGACAGGTAAGGACTCTAAACAGCAATTACTGCTACCGCTTGAAGAGCATTTTTGGCGAGTTGAGGCAGGAAACCAAGAGGTGGCAGCTGAAAAATAGAGAACTCTTCTACAGATAATATCCTCACTACTGACAAGCTATCGACGGACAATCTTGAGGCTGCATTTTGGCTTCAAATACCGTTGGAACCAGAGCGCTTGGAAGATGCCCTGGGACGCGCTATTTTACTGGCACTATGACAGTGTGGTCGTCCTCTGCGGAATGATCCTGGCGATACAGGGAGTTTGGATGGGCATCAGCGTACGCATCCTGCAAGCGAACCACGGCGATTGCATCTTGGTCACACATGAGGGCCCGGATGGCGTGTTTAACTTGCTGATCGATGGTGGGAATGCGGCTACCTTCAAGTACGGCTCTCCACCGATACGCAAGGGAGCACTCTGCATCGTTCTCGATGAGCTGAAAGCTAAAGGCCAACACATTGATCTCGCGATTTTGACCCATATTGACGATGATCATATTGGCGGGCTACTGCGAGCATTCAAGGCCCCCGGGTATCTGAGTGATATGGTCAAGTCCATATGGTTTAACTCTTCACGGCTGATTACCGATCATTTCAATGCGCCGGCAATACCTGCGAACGACCTTTATCTAAGTGGCGACGCGCCTGAGACCAGCGTTAGGCAAGGCAAATTGTTCGAGACGCTGTTGGAGGAAATTGGCTGTGACCGCGCTCCTCTTGTGATGGCCGGTCAGACAATTCAGAGCGGCCCGTTTACATTTACGATTTTGTCGCCAAATGAAGAAAACCTTCAGAAACTTCTTTCTGTTTGGCCGAGAGAAAAGAGCCCTGCCGAAACTTCCCGAGAAACGGACTACGTGCTGAGCTTCGAGGACATTTTGGCTAACGACTCATTTGAGGCGGACAAATCTATACCAAATGGTAGTTCGATCGCTTTTATCCTTAAGGCCGACGACAAAACCATGCTGTTTCTGGGTGACGCGCATGACGGAGCAGTAATATCAATGCTACGCACGCTGGGCTATAGCGCCGATTCGAAACTCTCGGTTGATTTGGTGAAAGTTTCGCATCATGGAAGCCAGTACAACACAAGCCGGGAATTTCTTGAGCTGGTGGCGAGCGACCGTTTTATAATTTCTTCCAATGGATCGATCCATGGGCTGCCAAACAAGAGGGTGATAGCTAGAATTTTGGCTGGGAGCGACGCGAGTATTTTCTTTAATTATAGTAAAATTATTGGGCAGATATTTTTGAGCCATGAAGAAGACGCCTATTCCGAGCGCCTAATAGGGCTTTGTGAAGAGATTGTTCTTTAATATGACGACTGATGAGCAAATTATTTCTTACGCCGTTAAAGTAAATACGGGTAGTGGCGTTCTTATAAGTGCATTGTCGCAAGACTTTTCGTATGTTTTAACGGCTCACCATGTGGCAGGGGAGCGTGCGGAGATCAGCCGGAACGGGCGAGTGATCAATGTCATCGGATCCCCTTATCACCATCCCGAGGTCGACTGCTCCATTATCAAAGTCGAGTTTCAAGCAGACATCAAACAGCGTACTTTGATGGAGGCGTTGCCGGCGGGTTCTGCGATCTCCTACGTTGGTTACCCTAGATCGAATCATGGAACGGACAGACCGTTCAAAATTTACACAGGAAGTTCTAACGACGTAGCGCATCAGGTCATTGTTTGTAATTTGACTGGCAACCCTGGACAGGAATCGATTGAAGGGATGTCCGGTGGGGCGATCTACCACATTGGCGGGGATGTTGCGCATTTGTGGGGCGTCGAAGCTCGGATGGACGACGAAGATCCAGAAGCGAGATATGGGAGAATCCGTTGCTTTCCCATCAGTCGTTTCCAAGAGATCATCGAGGCTCATAATCTTGTGCAAATCGCGCCTTTTTACATGGCGTGCTTCTCGAACTTCAAGGACGATATATTTTGTTTCAATGCTGCGAATCCAGCGAACGTTCTAAATCTACGTCAGAAGCTAAATGAGCAGGCAGAATGGCTAATCGAGAAAGGCATGCCTGCGCCGCATGATTTGATGGTGCGGTATCGAAGAGAACTTTTGATTGGTGATGATGAGCCTAGCGATACTGTTTTGAGTAGGGAAATGTGGGTCGCTTACTTCGAATTTGTGATTGTCTGCTCAATACTAGATGATGTTGACGTTGTTGACGATGTCTATCTAGAGTTGCTTGATCGTAAGCGTCGATTTATGTATTCAAGTAGCAGTGAAAATTGGATACGGAAGTTGTCGGATATATTTAAGGCAGCGAGGGGTATGCTTGAGACCAATGGCGCTATGCTTATTAACTCTCCGGAAGAAAATGCAGTAGACGTACCTGATCCAGATGACCTTAAGGAGGTTATCGATGATATCGCTTCCTCGCCAAAATTTAGAGAGTTAGCCAGGATTGATAACGCGCGTGGCGAAATATGGGGTACGTACTCAGTAGCGCACTTAAAAGGGCTTCGTAATAAACACGTTTTGGCTAAGCACCGAGAGTATGGAAGCGTCAATATCGGCGGTCAGCTGACAAAATTCAAGGGTTATTATGGTAGCTTTATCAAAGACGGCTCATGACCTGGGGTTTCTACAGTCTGAGTTTGAAGATGTAAGATTTGAACTCTTCTCTTGTGATCAGTTGCAGTTCATAAATTGCATAGTTTGCTGGTTTGGCTCTTCTGGAGAAATGGCCGCGAATTGGAAGGCTATTCAAAGTATAGTGTCACTCAAATTTAAGCCTGGAGCTAAATTTTCTAGGTGGAATATTTACTTGGTTATGTTGTGCCCGGATCGCTTGGATATTCGCGAGAAGTATGTGATCGAAAATGATCGGTACGCGGCGAGAAAGGTTGTTCTGGATAGTCAGGGAGATCAACCGACTATCGAAAGGGTTGAGAAGCTGATCAATGTGGAGTTGTTCGGAGCTGATTTGAAACTTCAGGAAACTCTCCCTAAGGTTCAGGCAGGGATAAAACTTTCCATTGCTTCATTGATTAAGAATGCGCCTATAGACTCTACAAGTAAGTCGAAGGAGAAACGGGGCGAAATCGTAAACAAACTAATCGAGTATTATAGGCGAAATGAAAATAAAGAAAGTTGAGATTGAAGGTTTTCGCGCCTATAAATATAAAAAGGATGGAAGCTTCGATTTTACCCTTGATGGTGAGATACCATCGAATTTTGTTGCGATCTATGCTCCAAATGGGTTTGGGAAAAGTTCATTTTATGATGCTGTGGAATGGGCGCTAACGGACAGTTTGGAGAGATATGCGGGTGAACATAATAAAAAAAATAATCAAATAGCAGCCCGTGGAACTAAACAAGATCGGATTCCTTTGAAGATCTTGCGCAACAAAGATGTCCCGGATGAGGTTTTAACCCGAGTGGAAGTGATGACTACTCGCGGGAATTTTCCTAGGGAACTCCCGAAGTTGAAGTGGAACTCGACTGATCTAGCCTTAGGCGTTTCTAAGGGTAAAAAAGGCAAAGAAGCCAGAATATTTAGCAAAATCATACTCTCCCAAGATGCTATTGATCGTTTCTTGCGCGAAGCTAAGCCGCAAGAGCGGTATGAGCTGTTCATGCAGCACTTCGGCGGTGAAGCCGAGGCTTTACGCCAAGAGCTTACCGCAGTTATAGCTGAAAATAAGCTGACTTTGGATGGTCTTCGGAAGCAGCGGACTGAGGTCAAGAAAGAGCTTAACGCCCCAGTCGATTCCGCAATTTTTGATAAATTCAATTCGCTAGCTGTGAGCCTGAACCAGAGTGGGGAGTCAATATCTCTAGTTTCTGCGAATTTTAATGCAAGTTTAGAGCATCAGTTACTTGCATCTATCATTGAACGAAAACATACCTTGGCTTCTTTCCATACGGCGCAGCGTCAACGCGAGTCAGCGCTGTTAGAACATTCCTCCAGGCTTGATGAGTTACAGTTTCATCTTGATGTAATCTCCGAGCAAAGTCCTCGATTGGCTAGGCTGGCGAAAGGTGTCAAAGATTCGCAGAATTACCAATCTCTTTCCGCTGCTCACAGCAAAAACCTCGCAGACTGGCAAAAATGGACTGGTGAATTCACGGAACTGGAAACAATTGAAAAATTGCTTCCAAGTTTCCTATCTGACGAATCGGTGTATAAAAGAGCGACAGTTGAGCAAACCACGCTAGAACAGCAGCAGAGCGGAATTGCCGTAGAACTTAGAACGGCCCAAGAATCTGATAAGCAACATCGTGATGCTCTTAGTCAGGCTGATCAACGATCATTGGCCTTGCGGTCGATGCTGTTAAATAGCGCTGGTGTTTATGCAGAGATTGCAGTGCATCAGGCTGGTCTGTCTGGTCAGCAATCAGACCTACAGAGCAGGATGGCAACGATAAAGGTCGACAGGGGTGATCATGAGCGTATTACTGTTGAGCTAACTAAGCTCTCCGCGACGACAATAAACGCCAAGACGTTGATGGAGCAAAGTACGAATCTACCCCTTCTACCGACTAACCGTCTCTCTGAAGTCTATTCCGCTCATCAAGAGTTAGACCTACTACAGCAGCATGATCAAACGATCAAGAATACTCAAGTAGCGCTTACCCGGCAAAAAGAGGGTGTTGAGCGTATAGTCTCTCAAGGGCTAATTTATCTGGGTGAATGGCCTAGCGATAAGTGCCCACTTTGCCGAGTAGTACACGATTCTCCTGAGGCCTTGACGTCGGCCATAAAAAACAACGATCTGCTAACTGAGGCGGCAAGACAAAACGCAATCCAGCTTGAGCAGATTACGTCTCGGGTGACGGTGCTTAAGGGTGTTATTGACTTAGCAGTTGCCGAAGCTAAGGATCGACTCGGTAAGAAGGTGATCGAACTTAGAACTAAGCTTGACCAACTTGCCTCAAAAATCAATAAAGTTGAGCGAGAATGTTATTCGCTTAGGGCCTCAATAAGCGCGACTGAGCAGACGATTCAAGCACTCCAGCTGAGAGTTTGGAATCTCAGTTCCGAGGAACTGCACGCGCGCGCAGGAGCTGAACTCGATAGTCTTTCTAGTATTCGAGTGTCCCAAGTCGCTCAGCTTGAGTTGGTCAAAAATGCTGTAGTTGGGTTTCAAGCCCAACTGCAAAAAGTCAATGCAAGGTTAGAGGAGCTGCGCTTTCTTCGGGAAAGCATCACCTCAAAGGATCAATACAACAAGGTATTGGCCTTCGCATTGAAGGAGGCCGTTCGTGAGTTTACGGAACTCCCCGCGCATTGTGGTCAAAAACGTGATCAGCTCAGTCGCTCTCTCGCAGAAAGCTCGGGGGAACTTGAAAGGCTGTCAGTGGATTGCCATGAGCTCCAACAGGTGATGCTCGCAGATGGAAATTGGGTAGATTTTCAGCAGTTGGCCACCCAGAGAGATACTGCTTCTAAATCCGTTAGCGACGCAACGTTCGCCGTGGAATCGTTCTTGGCAAGCCTCGGTAGATTGCTTGGTGAGGAGCTCACTGCCAGTCCAGATATGATTCGTACGGAGATCGCATCAGCTCTGGGATCATCGACTGCGCAATCCGCCGATTTGGCAGCTAAAATCGATAAATTTGATCTGCTAACTGAGCAATTAAAAGCTTTCAAACCCTACCTGGACAGCTTAGTCTTGCGCGAGCGTCTTTCTGATATCGAGCGTAGGCTCGCTGAACATCAGGTGGTCGACAAAAAACTATCGGAAGATCGAGAGAGCATATTTGAAGAGCTGCGAGCGCGAATTGGATCTTTCTTCTTTACGGATTTAATCAACGCGATTTATAGCCAAATAGACCCCCATCCTTCATTTAAGAAAGTAGAGTTTATCCCTGATTTTGATGGTTCGAATCAACCTGGGTTAAACATTATACTTAAAGATGGTGAGGGTGATTTGATTTCACCGATGCTCTACTTTAGTTCGGCCCAGCTTAATATTCTTAGTCTTAGTGTATTTCTGGCCAACGCCCTACATGCCAGGGACGAGAAGAATGTCCCGTTAGACGTCATACTGATCGATGACCCTATTCAGTCAATGGATTCAATTAATGTCCTTGCGGTTATAGATCTCCTTCGGAACGTCTCGCTGCGTTTTGATAAGCAAATAATCATATCGACACACGACGAGAATTTTTTCGATTTGCTCAAGCTGAAGATACCTTCGGAGGTATTTGGGTCTAAGTTTTTGCAGTTGGAAAGCTTCGGTGTTGTCAGTCAAATCCAGGATGCCCATGATTTCGTCGCGGGATTGTCAAAGGTAGTCTTACACGCTGACGGTAATACGGACGGCGAAGGGAAGGATTAATACTTGTTGTTTTCCGCCAAAGGGGGAGAGCTATTTCCCCCTTTGGCTACCAACCAATTGACCCCATAGGGGTACGACGGGTGTGCACCGTATGGGCAGGCGTCGGTGTGTGAGGTATGCATCGGCCTAGACTGCGTACCATTAGCTTCCAACTGACCGAAAAAGTGGGCGGGCAGACGTCTCCAATCTATTATTGGAGCTCCATTTCAATATTTATTAAGATTAAAGCACAGGCTATGTCTAACCCAAGGCTATGCTGTCAATTACACCTCAGGTGAGGTTTGCATGATTTTTGAAAAGAACTCACGCATCTTTGTATTTAGGTGTATGGGAACACCTGGCTCCGCAGCTAATATTGTCGCAGCGACACCTGCAATTCCTGGGATTTCAAAAGACTTCTGGATTTCTGGTATGACTAAGTTGGCTCTATTGAAGGCTAGTTTTGATTTAATTTGTTTTTTCCACTTTACTTGGCTCCATTCCGTGAGCGGTTTTTCAAGCGCGGTTCGGAACTGAGATTGCGCCGCCATTTCCAGGAAACGAACTGTTATTTCGAACAATTGAGTTAGGAATAAATCAGAGCGTGTGAGAGCCGTATGGATGGTGCTTGTAATGTCATTAGCTTCGTCATTAGGATCAGGCGACAGGATTTTATCGATCCAAGTGACTGCTCCACTTAAATTTTCATGCTTTTCAATGTTTTCTCGTAGAGCTTTCAAATCTGAGATATTACCGGATAGAGCTGCAGAAATACCGAAGGCGTAAATTGCGGATCTTTGAAATTTTACAAGTCGTTCTGATTGCAAAATATTTTTTGATGATATTGGTACGATGGCATATACAAGAGCTTCTGTAGCCGTGAGAGTTTCTCCATTTGCCTTATCGAAGGCGTAGGCCACGAAATCCAGCCAGCGATTTAGTTGGTCGGCGAATCCGTCTACGATTAAATACTTTATCGAGTTGTTGAGAATATACGATCTAAAAGTTAACTCAAAGGATGGAGCAGTTTTTCCATTCAGTCTTGTTTCTAGGTTGTTAAGTGCCTGTGTTGGCCCTACGGCCTCTGATTCGGCGGTAGCAAAGAGGTACCAGGTTGCCTCTAGAGGAGCTCGTGGAAGTTTAACGATGTCCTCAGGTGGATTTGGGTTACTACACATTCCAGCAACCATGGATGTAGGTTCGCCATTGATGATGGGCTCATTCTCTGCACCGATTATTTGAACGTGAAGCCACAGCAGTCCATGACGAATAACTCTGCTGCAGTAAGCTGCCTGTAGCGAATCCTCTGAGTCAACTTTGGGTAGTTGCTCAATTACGTCACGATATACATTGATAGCCGCGCCTAGATCTCCCGCTTTGTACAATGCCAGAGCAGAATCGGCCTTCAATCCCAGAGCGATAGCGTTAAAGGATCCGCTTGCTACTGCCAATGCATCCTTGTGGGCTTGAAAAAATTGAGACGCCGCCGCTTTCCAGTCGCCTGTTTCGGCAAAGCTAATACCTGTTTCTCTACGCAAAAACATTCGTTCTAACGGTTCGAATTCATCAACTTGTGAGTCAATGTCCCTCACTATCGAAATGACGTCATGGTGTTTGCGCTGGCGAAGATAGATCTTTGATCGTGCTCTGGCTAAGTCGATTACAGCCCCAAACTCTGTCTCTGCTTGCTTGATTAATTCAAGGGCGCTGTCAGGATCTCCTGAGTATTCATCGAGCATGATGCTCGCCGCAACCAGGAGAAAAATTGTGAGTTGTGCATGACCCCAACTACGGGTGAGTTTCGCCATCTGCTGATAACTTTTGGAGGCGCTGCGACCGTCGATTTTGCCTGAGCGAACTTCTTCAAGCCAAGGGCCATTTACTAGTGCAGCGGTTCCTTCACGAGTAGTGAGGGTAAAGCTAAGATATTCCTCACGCTCCTGCCGATCTAAGTGATGCAACTCGTCGAATAAGTTTTGCTGTGCATGCACACTGCCAATTCGCATAGCTTGCGCGATAAACAGTCCACCATTTTGATCCGATTTATTAATGGAGGGGAGGAACTCTGTTGTTTTTGCGAGGGAAGCTCGAAATTTTCGGAGAAGGCTGAACCAGTTTGGGAGTATCGTGGGGAGGTCATTGAGGCATAATGCTTTGCCCATTGCTATAGACTGGAACATGCCTTCATCTTGAGGGTCGAGTTTCTTTATCTCCGATTCAAGGGTTTTCCACACGTTTAATGGATGCGTTGTTTTGTTGTCAAGAGATGCAGCAATCGCGAACTGGTTCAACCTGAATAGAATTGCTATTGCTGGATCTTTGGGAATAATTGATGAATCCAGAGATGCAAAGCGCAGGCTAGGGAACCACTCTGCAATGATCTTTAGTTCTTCATGTTTTGCTCTCAGTAGCGCTCCGCCTAACTGGACTAAAATATTATTACTTTTACCTTTGATGCTATGAAGGAACAGATCGTCCACGGTCGTCACGTCGAGCTTGCCAGTCTCAAAAAGACTTTCAGCAAGCACTCGATGAACTGCTACCTGTTCCGTAGGAAGAAGTGTGTTTTCACCCGCATTAGCAATCAATGGGGACACCCTCAGCAATCCGGAACCGAGTTTGTCGATCCAAGGGCCTATCAAAGTGTCCAAGTGTTCGCCGGCAGAGTGAATTTGGGGTTCGATCTCTCCTAATTGCAATGCACTCTTTCGCTTGAAGCGGCCCACGGCCAGACTAGTTCGATACAAAAACTTCCTTGGTTCAACATCTAGAGCGTTCACTAAGTTTTGACGGATCGCCTCGCGCTCTTCCTCAATGTCGACACCAATTTCAGTTTTGGTGAGGTCATCAATGTCCGTGGTTGGCCATCCCCTTTGCTTCAATCCAGTGAGTACCACCCTAACCAATTGCGGGTGTCCGTTGCCGCCCGCGTATCGCACAAATGACGTCCATCGGGAGGCATCCCCTCCAATCATTTGTACAAGGCTGGCAACCTCAGGATGACTCAGCGCGGGGATTTTGAGGCTTGCTCTAGGATCTAAGCCGAGCTTTTCAAGTGCGCTGAAAGACAACTCTTTGTAGCAAGTCACGATGCAGGCTGAGTTGTGCCTTTTGAGGCTGCGGAGCAGCCGAGCAAGAGCCGCAGTGACCTTCGGTGTATTTAGTTCGTTAAGGTCGTCCAAGATGATGCCAGCCAGAGGGGTTGCGGCCGTTTCACCCAAAGCTTTATTTAGCCGAATTTCACACACTTCAGCAGCTACATCTCGAAGATCAACCAACATCCATTTGCCTCCGCTGTCTTGTGCAGAGAGCTTGGCCACCACTGATTTACCCATGCCAGTACCGGCTGATAGGATGGCGACGGAGGTCGATTCCAGGATTTTGGTTACAGCTTGAACAACGTCTTGTCGCGGTAATAGAAGAGTGGGCAGTGGCACGTCACCTAAGGGTTCTAACGTGGCCGGCAGTGCTAGGTCTTGTAACTGATGTTGGCCCGCCTGCTGAGCCATGATGCTCTCAAGCAAGCTATTGGGCAGTGATGAGCGACCGGCATCTGCGCACAAATTCAGTAGCGCGGCCGAATCCAAATACCGTGCCTTCGGCTCAGTGCGAAGAGCACAGTCCAAGACCGATTGCAGTACAACTGCTGTTAGAGGTTCTGAATCGCTTGGCAAAAGCCGAAGCCGGTCACTGCCGTACGACACGAGCGCACCGGACAACTCCAGCTTTACGTCCGTAAGCCCAGGCTCACCGCAATCCCAAGTTATCTTCTGCAGTAAATCCAGCCGTAGCTCTTCATCATTGCGGGCTTGAATAAACGATCTCACGCGGTTAGAGATTTCGGCTCTCAAAATCGCATCACGTAGTGGTTTCACCTCAGCATTGCGCGCTGCTTGTTGCCAGTAATCGAGTACTGCGTGGCCATCTACCCGGTGGCTGATTTCTCGCTCACGGCCGATAGGTGAGGTGGAGAGAAAGCGAAGGGTGACTTGGGTGTCCGGGTTGCGCTCGACTAAGTCGACAAAGTTGTCCAGAGCCTCCCGCACGTCCTGGGAGTTGATCGTGATACTTCCGGATCCGAGAGTGTCCTTGACTTGGACGCCTTTTAAAGAGTCCTCAGCCGCGATCGCATAATCTTCTGCCACCTCAAGATAAAGCCGTTCACCCGACTTCAAGCGGATCCACGCAAGCGCGCTGACATAGAGCTGATATGCATACCCCCGGAGGGCATCAACAGCCTGCCTCTTTGGGTCTCCAGATGGATCTAGCAGACGGGGGCCTGACGAAAATAAATTGCTCATGTGCGCTTACAGACCTGGTGAACCACTGAAAGGTATTGTGCGGCTTAGTGCACGGCGTCAGCTTAATCTTCGTCAATGTCACTGAACGTAGAGCGCTGACCCTTGCCGGATGGTGCTTCTGCCGTGGGCATGTCAAAGAATACGCTCGTGCCCTCATCTTCTGACTGCCTACGCTCGCATGCAGATATCGCTTCGCGAGCATCACTCGAAAGATTGTGCAACTGTTGCTTAAGATCGTCGTCATTCACGCCCAATATTTCCGCGTATTTTATGAACGATGTGACCTTGGAAAATTGATCCTCGATGTCGGAATCGAGATTCACATCTAGCTCTATATTCGCGATCTCCTCTGAGATGTAGTTATTTATAACATCAAGAATTTTCAAGGTCAGAGTGATCAGCTCATGGGGCCAGAACAGGGTCAGTATCTCTTCGCTGGGGAGGAACGAGATGTCCCATTTTTTGAGCGCGGCCTGCTCCAGTTCAAAGCTGCACCGGCTTCTAACGTCATCAGGAAGGAGTAACAACGAATGCGCTTTGGCGAGCATTCGATATTCGGCCCGCCATGCAATTTTGTACCATGGATCGGATCGACCTCTGCGGCGGAGAAGCTCAGGTTCCAACTCAATTAATCGTTTCAAAAAGGTCAGGGGAGCTCGCCGGCTGAGGAAGGCAAACAGATTTTCGTTCTGCTTGGGTTCGTTTGGAACCTCCAACAACCTCTCTGCCAACGTTTCAAAATGCGCTGTGCGGATCAATACAGCATCTTTTACGTTCTGCACGCCATCGCAGACGGCCTCCGTCAGAATCGTTTCAGTTTTCGCGCCTTTCAGATAGAAACCCACTAGGTCTGGGCGAGCGCTAAGTATGCTGCTGATGGCGTCTGCGAAAGTCGGATGGATGAAAGACCAGTAGATCTCGTTGTTTTCCTCTTTCTGCGTAAGGAAGGAGTCTTTCAGTTGAAGAAGAGCTTGGGTGATGAGGGCTTCTGTGGTTCCAAATTTATCAGCAACTTTTTGGATGCTTTCAAGCTCGCCTTGAATTGGTAGGCGCGACCTGGCAAGAAACACGATGGTCAGGGCTGCTAGCTGGGGGGCGGCCAACTCGTTAATCGTGTCTTTCAAAAACTCTTGTGGATGATTGATGAAACGAACCAGGTCATCCGGAAGTTTTTTGATGGCGGATGTGTAGGTGGGATCGCCTAGACGCCGTGCGATTTCGGGCAGCAAGTTTAGGTCTTCAGAAATACCGGCCAAGTGAGGTTTAACCTGACGCTTCCAGTCGTGAGGCTGCTGACCTGCCTTGATATGGTTATACAGAATTTGCTCACGCTCGCTCGCAAGAAGCTCTCCCACCTGTACGGTCGCTTTCCCACTAGCAAGCAGTTGGTGGTTCCGAGTTCCAAGACGAAGCTTGGCTTCATTCCAGATATGCGTTCTTGAGGTGAGTATGAAATAGCAGCCCTGTTCCAATGCGGTCTTCATTTTGGGAAGGAATTCGATCCATGCATCGACGTAATCTTCCCTCATCTGGTTCGGGCCAAATGCATCGTCGACCCAAAAAAGTCTCTTGGGCTCGTTAGGGTTCCAATACGTTTTGATCTCCAATGGGCCGTCACATTTGAAACACTCCAACTGATCAGTATCTGCCGCCATCGTCGCGAGGATAGCTGCGAGCATAGACTTACCAGCCGCCGGTGCTCCCAAAAGCAATACGAGTCGATGCTCCCCGAGCACCTTGACCGCTGCTCGATGCGCATCTGTTGGAACGTAGATTCGAAGGGAGGGGAGGAGATGCCCCAGCAGTGCACGTGTCTGTGCAGCACATCGCTCATCAATAATCGATGATAGGTCGCCCAAGCCGTATACCCTGGGTACCAGGGCTCTCAAGCGAGCACTAGCGCGGATCTCGGTCGTCAGCCATTCCTTGCCACATACGTGGGGGGCTTGAACACCTTGAGCCCGCAGAAGATCTCCTATACCCGCCGCTACTGGGGCATCTACCCCCATGTTCGTGATCAGGTAGTAGCTACTTGCACGACCGTCTTGAACCAAAGCAGCCACGCTCTCCAGCTCAGGATGGATATCGCTGATTTTCAAACGGCGCTCAGCCTTGCCGCTGAATTTGCACTGGACGGTCGCCTCTTGGAACTGTCCCGAATCATCCAGCAACAGGAATACTGCGTCCTGGCCCCCATCTTGAGCCTCTCGATAGGTTAAAACTGTCCGATGGAGGGATTCGCTGCACACCTGGGCGCAAAGATCTTGGAACGCTTTCCAGCCGAGAGTATGCAATGAAAAGTCGGGCTGATATATGGCTTGAGCGGATGGCGGGAGGGTCACGATAGCGTCAGTCCTTGGCTTCGATCATAGACATTTCGATCGCGCACTCAGTGTTTCACTCGATTGAGAGCGTTTCAACAGTTTGTCGGCCGCTACGGCGCAGGAACGTTTCTATCACTCAGATCTATTCCAGTGCCTGCCAACAGTCGAAGTAGATATCCCGAGCTTCCTAGCAACCTCTCTCTGGTTCAATCCTTGCTGCTTCAGTTCAAGGACATCGCGCGTTGTCTCACTCCCTTTTGCCGTAAGCGGATGAGCGATCTCATCACTGGTTACGTGCGTCTCTAGAATTTGCAAACTTCCCAGCTCGTTCTTTACGCGCAGGAGCATCTCAGCGGGTGTCGAATTTTGTTCGGCCGCATAAACGAGTGCCATGAGCGAAAGAGGGTGCAACTTCAAGCCTTTCGCGAGCTCATCGCTCGCCTCAACGGTCACTGAACACTGCGCGGCTTCCAATCGGCTGACGTATGAGGCAGTCATCGAGCCAGAAATTTTTTGCTGCGATAGACCTTGCCGCCCGCGTACGAACTTTAAGGCAACTGCAAAAGCTTGGCGAAGCGTCATGCCGAACGTCCCTTCAAACAGAACGATATGCCGCGATTGCCTAGTCCCGTACAAATGCATATACTCATTCGTGCGGGATTTAATCGCTTTTGCACCCTTGCTGCAGTCGGGCGTTCAACCGTGATGCGCCCAACCTGATGTGTTTCTTGGCCTACAGGAAGCTGAATTCAATATAGGGCCAAATCGAAAATTCACTCGGTTTCTGGCATTTCCAGATTTCGGCTCATGCTGGTGGCACGGCGTTTCCACGCGATTTATGGCTGATCCATATCGTCGCGTTTACCGTGTGATTTACAGCTTTAAAAGGTTGGGGAAGCGCCCTATATCAGCCAATCCAAATCGGCAATTGATCATGAAAATCCAGATTTATTCAGACCTGCACAACGAGTTCGTGCCGTTCACACCACCCGCAACCGACGCAGACATCGTCGTTCTGGCCGGGGACATCGACGTCCTGGCGAGAGGTGTGAAATGGGCCAACGAAACGTTCAACCAGCCCGTCATTTACTGCGCAGGGAATCACGAATTTTACAAAGGCCACATCGACCACACGCTTCGCAAAATGCGAGAGGCCGCTGCGCCGCATGCGCATGTCCTGGAAAATCAGGTTTGGATTTGCAACCAAACCCGATTTTTGGTCACGACCGGCTGGACGGATTTCTCCTCCACCGGAGACACCGTGGAAGCAATGGTGTCCTGCGGACTATGGATGAACGACTTCCAGGTGATCAGAGCAGAGGAACGCTTTCGTCGGCTACGTCCGTCAGACGTGATTGAGCGAAACCATGATGCGTTCGACTTTCTGGTCGGTGAACTCGCCAAGCCGTTCGAAGGGAAAACAATCGTTGTCACGCACCATTGCCCAATCGCAGAAGTGGTAGGCGATAAGCATGACGGCCATCTAAGTGCTGCTTATACAAACCGGTGGAACTCACTTCTTGCAAAGGTGGACGTTTGGATTTTTGGACATACCCACAGGGCTATTGATATCGAGCTGGGCGGGTGCCGGCTCATCTCAAATCCGCGTGGTTATCCCCAAGAATTTACAGGCTTCATCTCGGATTTCACGATGGAAATCTGAGCGGTGATGGAGGAGGGGGAGGATGTACTGGATCAAAACTTACGGAGCGAGATTGTCCGACTTCAGGTTTCACAGGTATCCAGCGGTCATTGAGAGAGCGCGAGCTGTCATTGCTGATCCAGACGTTATTGGATACCTGTTGTGTGCTCTGGAGCTCCCTCCAAAAATCACAGGGCTGCTCTTTTGCGACCCTGCGCAAAGGTACCCCGAAGGCTTACCCATACATGCACTACCCGTTGTAGATCGAAGCCAGCGTGCAGGCTACGACGTTTTTACGACTATCGATGGTGGTGTTTTTGTCGTCGCTCACTGGCTGTTTGAGAACGGTGCCTTAGATCGGTTCGACAGAGTTCATTGATGTTTTTGGTGGGACGCTTGTGGTGATAAACGAGGCTGAGGAAAGAAAGTATGGGGCTCCCAACATGCGTTTTGGACGCCAAGAAAATTGATTTCGGTGTCCAAGTGACAGGCTACCTGTGCTGCGCTGAATTCCAGCCTCCCTGCATGATCGGAGTGGTTTTTTCTGAAACACGCGGGCGGTTTGAGGACGGGAAAACGATCCGTACTTCCAGGCTCGAAAGGGTGTTCGAACTGATGGGATATCAGCTTTGTGAAACGCACAATGGAAGTCGGTACGTGATTTGTCACTGGTGGCATGAGAACGGCGCCATGCCCGATTTCAATTTGATCCATTAGTGAATTACAGGCTTTTTCAATCGGCATCCAAGGTTACCCAACTCCCGCGATGCACGGCTCCCAGATGTCTGGATCCGTGTCGCTTTGAAAGTCTTTAGAAAACAAGGCAACAGTGTGCAAGCAGATTTGATTGAAGATGTGCTGTATGGCCCCGCGCAGATGCTCGGAGGCTCTCAGCTTGAAGACGGTGAGCTCATTCAACTGGCGCGTGAGGAGTTCGAGGGGCAGCCATTTTGCATTGTTCGGAATTGGATGCTACTCGACGTCATGCTCGCCGAGGCCCAGGAGTGTGAAGTGAGGAAGCAGGGACTTCAGCCCACTGTCCTTTTCATCAGCCATGCTGTGTACGACAGTGATGCCAGCGTCCCAGCTAGCGATGGTTTCGTTACCGGTTATCAGAAAGACTTCCACGGATGCTTTTTTGAAAGCAAAGACACGCTGTACATCCTGGCTGGCCGTGGTGCAAGAAAGCACGTTAGTGTGCCTGCAATTTCAGCGCTGAATGAAAATTTGTCTGGGCTCATCAGATAGTTGCGAGATTGGGAAAAGCTCCATAGTTGGGCTCAGTGCCTTGCTCGCGATTGGAGTGATTCAGAGACGCTGATCAAGAAACTATTCCCCGCTGTCCAGGGGTACCCACAGCATCCCAAAAGCTCGGCGGACTCATATTGATCAAGGCACAGTGAGGCTACGGCAATTTGCCAAGATGATGTATGGAATCCATCACGCTCCAAGTTCACTCGGAAGACCATTGGTATGATGCAATGGTAATAAGCTTCGATTCATCAAGAGATAGCCTGCGGAGCCGGTGCACTATCCACTATCAACCCGAATATCTTGTGGATCAGCACGCTCAACTGGGTACGGTTAAAGCGCCTGCCGTCAGTGCGAACCTCCCTCTGGAGTGGGATATTCGGCGTGAGCCTGCCCCCGCTTTTCTGCACGATATCATCCCAGCCGGTGCTGGACGTCGGCACCTCTTGTCGAGAATGGCAGTACCGCCAGGGATGTCGATTGATCTCTTTCTGCTGCAGCAATTCGCTGCTGCTCCCATTGGGCATATGCGTATAAAAAGTGCGGCCGGAGCGCTGTGTTCCGCACAAAAATTAGCTGGTGGGTTTAACCGAGACGAGGTTATTCAGGAAGGTATGGGCATTCTCGACCAGGCCATGGAATCGGGAATGGTGATAAGCGGTGCCCTTGGCGCCGGCGGCGAAGCTAAAAAAATGCTGCTGGTCGAAGATGCTTGGGGGCAGCTTTATCCTGAGGGAGCGCTACGCGACGCTGATGTGTGTCGGCATTGGTTTGTTAAGTTTCCGCGTAACACCGCCACTCAATTAGATCGCGACATCCTTCATAGCGAATACTGCTTTTACCGCGCGCTGGGTGAACTAGGGATCGACACGATCGCCGCCGATGGCCTGACCCACGAAGCAGCGAAGATGCCGAGCATTTGGATGCAAAGATTCGATCGGACAGTCACTCCGGACGGGGTGGAGCGCATCGCAGTGGAGTCAATGTATTCATTATGCGGAGTCAGCAATCGAGGTGGTTTTTTGAATCATTTCGACGTCGTGGATCGGCTAGCGGAAACATGGATTGCTGCCGGCCAAGAGTCTGAAATACCGGACATGCTTAGCGAATACTTGCGGCGGGATTTGATCAATCAGATCGTCGGGAACACCGACAACCACGGCGGAAATCTCTCGATCCTTCGGGGCAAGGAGCGAGTGAGCTTTGCACCGGTTTACGATCTTGCACCCATGTTGCTGGATGTTGAAGGCATAGTGCGGATCACCCGGTGGTCAGCGCAGATAGAACGATTAGGTTCGGTCGATTGGGAGGCTGTGTGTGCTCGCTTCGCGCATAGGGCAGATCCGCAATGGTTGTTCGATCGCTTAAAGGCGGATGCCCGGTTGTTGCTGGCGTTGCCGGATTTGCTACTGGATCTAGGGATCCCCCAGGTAGCTTGGAGTTCGCCGATGATTCCTTTGAGTCGTCTGGAAGATACGTTTCGTCGTTGGAAGTTGATGTGATTGATCCACTTCCAAGTTCGCAGATATTGATCTCAAGCCAAATGGTCACATCCGATGCAGCCGGTGTTCAGAGCGGATGAAAATGACTATTGAGGGCGAGTGCGAAAGGGCGGCCAAGTCAGTGCAATTATCCTGATTGAGCACCTGTCCACGCGGCATCATTTTCACGACACAAGCCGATCAAATGAAGGGAGGAGAAGAAACCTATGACTGAAAATTTATTGCCTATCTTGCGTGAACGCTACCCAGAGTTTTTTTCCAGCGCTCCGCTTCGTGAAATTGGGTGTTTGCCAGGATGGCTAAATTTAATCGATGAGCTCTGCCGCACACTGAAAGCTCACTTGGATGCGCACCCCGAGGTGCCTCAAATCCAGGTACGTCAGGTGAAGGAAAAGTTTGGCGGATTGCGCTTGTACTATTCTGGCGGTGATTCGGTGTGCCGTGAAATGGTTACCGCTGCAGAACAACAGTCGATGTCGATCTGCGAGGTGTGCGGGCAGACCGGGACTTTAGGAGGCGAACGTTGGCTGAGTGTACGTTGTTCTGACCATATCAATTGGACACCCTCAGACGAAGGAAAATGAACTCATAGGTAGCCAACCATCGCCCATGAGAACAGACATCTGGGACGCTTTGCATGCGTCTACGCCAAGCATAGAACTTCACGACGTCTCTCGCCGGAAGATTACTCATTCTTCATTTCAAGCTTTGGCAGATTTGCTATGTATGGATGAAAAAACGCTTGGAATGTATCTGGGGGTATCGGCTGAAACGTTGGTGAAGAGGGCGAAGACAGGTTTTTTTCAGTACGCGAAAGCAAGCGCCTTGATTCGCTGATTGCTGTTGTGCGGTCGTCCTCAGAGCTGTTTGAGGGCGATGTCCTGGCGGCAGCCTCTTTCTTGCGTTCGCCATCGCGCGCTTTCAATTCGAAGGCACCGTTGGAGATACTTGATGCAGTGGGCGATGCTCGTGCCGTGATTGATTTGATCGGCCGGCTTGAGCACAGGATCGTCGTCTGAATGCATCGCTTTTTAATGGGGGAAGATCACGGTGTAGGGACGCGGAGCGCCTCCTTGGACGAAGATCAAGACGTTATCTAGATGCTGGGATTTTTGGAGGCTGACATTCATCCCCGTCCCGACTCAAAGCTGCCGCTCGCGACAGGCAGGAATCGGCCAGAAGCGGACATTCGCCATCCGCCTTAAAGTGCTTTTGGTTTGTATGGAAAGGAATACCGAAAAATAGCATCCTCCAAATACCAACCGAGTTCAAAAGAGTAAGCGCACCGAGCCTCTCCTGCTAACCATGTCTTCGGCCAATTTTGTCCTACGAAATCTGATGTGATTTACATTGCTAGCCGAAACCACTGCAACAAGAGATACGGCCTTGAGCTATTCTGAAGCTTTGAGATTTAGTATCTACAAGAGAGTACCACTCGATCTTCTACTGGGAGCGAGAAAATGGGTAAGCAACGCAAAGCCCCGAACAAAGAGGATACATATACCCCAGAGCTATGGAAAATGTTGGAGTGGGTGGGTAAGAAATTTGGAGTTGTTGGAATTGTAGTGCTGGTCGTCATTCTCGGATGGTGGAATTTGGACACGATTCGCAGTATGCCTGGTGTGGAGAAAGCTTATAGCTATCTGTTTCGAAGTTCCCTACCAAAGCCTGAGAATGGGAAGTTTAATATTGCAGTAACTCATCTTGTTGGGGATACTCAGGGAGTAGCTGAAAATAGTATTATCACTTCCATTCAGGATATCTTTCCATTCGCACATACAAAAATATTCGATCGCCGAATAGTCGAAGGCGATGAGCCGTTACTAGGAGTTGAGCAAGCGCAGAGGATACTCAAGGAGTCTGGGTTCGATGTTATTATTTGGGGCGAAACCATACCCGGCGCCCAGAGCCTCCTCAGACTTCACCTCACTGCCCCCATCAACATTAACTCCACTTACTCTAAGCGATACCAAAAAACTGAAGATCAAAATTTACCGAATTTATTTTGGCAAGATCTGACTAACATCCTTAGCCTACTCGCCGTCACTCATCAATTAAAAACATTTGATTCGAGCGACGTTCGTGACACTAAAGAGATGGAAGTTTTCATATTTCAATTAGAAGAATTACTGAAAAAAAGTAAAATTGAACAGTGGGAAAGTAACACTCGCTCGTTAGTTCAGCTATTGCTTGCGAACGAGCTTGCTGCTCTGGGGCAGACAAAGCACGACAAAAATTTAATAGAACGAGCCATTCCTATTTACGAGGAAGCGTTGCTCTCCTTGGAAGGAGCGGAGTACAAAGCGATTAGATTGAATGGTAAAATGAATATTGGTGCCGCCAAATTCATACTCGGCTCTTTAATATCTGATGAGCACCTGCTTTTGGAGTCGAAGAAGATATTAAGTGATCTACTTGCAGGAAGCGTAGAATTGGATCGCGAAGAAAGGGCAAGCATCAATAATAATCTCGGATCTATATTTAATTCTCTAGGTCAGATCCGTTCGGATGCGTCTTTAATGTATAAGGCTATTGATTTTTATCGCGAAGCCCTTTCAGATCGAAACAAAGATGAAGCACCATTGACTTGGATTGAAACAAAAAGAAATTTGGGCAACGTTTTTTTCAATGTCGGTGAGTTATTGTCAGATCCTAATCTTTTGAATGAAAGCCTATCTGAATATAGGGATATCTATGATTTACGGTATTCATCGCAGCTGCCTCTTAAGTCATCCATTGCCTTAGTTGATATTGGAAGGTCTCTAAACCTTCTCGCAAGCCTACAAAATGATAAAAAAATCAATGATGAGGCCATAACTGTCGAAAGACAGGCAATATCTGAGATAATTTTTGAAATTAGCCCATATGATTGGGCGAGAGCTTATTTATTCTTGGGTAACGCGTTATATTTTCGGTGGTCACTCAGCCATGATAAAGCTGCGCTTGAAGAGTCTATAGCCTCCTTAGAAGAGGCTCGAAAGGGCTTTGCTATGGTCGGGTCTGACGATGTGAAAATTGCAGAAAAAAATATTTCATTGCTCAAGAGCCTTGCGAAGTGAGCTTGGAAAATTAGTTGCAAAGGCTTTCGAGTTGCTAGTGTTAGTCTCAGCGGGCGGAGACCGGCCAAAAGCAGTCATGCACAATCCTTTTTAATCAACGCGCATTAATTAGTTAATGCAGAGTGTAATTTATGTGATGCGACCATTGCGCTCTCACCTCAACTTTGATCAAATGATGTCGCTCGCAAAAATACCTTACAATATTTATGAAGGCCGAGATGAAACTTACACAATGGACGCTATTTATCGACATGCTCGGATACCGAGATATAAATGGTGCAATTGACAGCGACGACAAAGCAGAGGAATTCGTCTCATTCATGCAGGCGAATCGGGAGATTTTCAGTGCTACTGACTCTCAAAGTGTCAGGGATCAATATGCGAAAAACAACGGATTCGATCTATACAAATATTACGAAATATCCAGCTGTTTTGTTTCGGACTCCTTAATAATTACATATAAACCAAAAGAGGTTGATGATCTCGACAACGAAGATTTGGCTTTCATGCATTCGGCCAACGCCTTATTCATCATCGCTATGCGTCTTCAAGCATTCACCTTTCATTGTTACTCAGAAAAAAGGTTGTTTCTTCGAGGCGGGATATCCAACAAGTACTGCCACGTAAAAGACAATTTTGCTGTCGGCGAGGGGCTTGTACAGGCATATTTGGCGGAGAGCAAAATTGCGATACACCCTAGAATTATATTGCATCCTGAAATACAAAAAAATGAAAACCTGATGAAAAAAATCGATTTCATCGCCAAGGTCATGTATCGAGGCAGATCGATTTTACAAAAAGATGATGATGACGGTATTTATTTCATCGATCACCTTGGGTATGCCGTATCTGTAATCGACAAAAAAATTCCAATGATTGGAATTTCAGCACTGAAAAATCCTATGCAATATTTACTTAGTCTGGAATCAGTCGATCGATATATAGCACGACACGCAGAGTCTGTAATGAATAAAATTCAGGAGCTTGAAGAAAAAACGATATCTCTTGCAGATAACCCTAAAGAGCTATCGAAAGTACAGTCAGTAATAGACAAGTTTGTCTGGCTGAAAAACTACCATAATAGAAGTATTGGCGACCATGATTTTCTAGCCAAATACTCATTGAAATAATTTAGCGCTTGACGGCGATCAAAGGATATTTACATGATCGATGAACTGGAGTCCATATATCGCCTTCAAGGAATATTGGCGACAGATTTTGCATGCCGGTATAAGAGCCAGTGTAGTGCGGGCTGTGATAACTTCAGTGAAGCAAAGTCCGCATTCGTGAGCAGCGGATACGCTTCTGGAAAGGTACCACGGCTCCTGTTCCTTTCACTGGATCCAGGTAGTACTGACAAGACGCTGGGCCCGGAAGCAAGGCTCCCCTCCCAAGTCAGAAGATATGAAGAGTTCGATCGAGACTTCGCAAGTCTCAACAAGACTAGGCATTGGTATCGGACACACCAACTTGCTTGGTACATCCTTAAGCGTTTCGTTCCAAACCTCGTCATTGCTGATGCAAGAAAGTACTTTGCACATGCCAACTCAGCGAAATGCAATATGGGGAAATCCCAAAACGCCAAGGCAAATAGCATCCTATTCCTGAACTGCCAAACGTACTTGCCTAGAGAGCTAGGGGTGCTCAAGCCTGACGTGATTGTGACTCAAGGTTCCGAGGCTAAGTGGGCCATAGAAAGTAATTCCACAGTTATTGCAGCGCTGGAGCCTAAAGTAAAAATGATAAGCCTGCACGGGAGAGAAATATTGTGGCTCCACACCTACCACCCTAGGTATGTCAAAGGCTTTTATGCACAAATGGCGGTTCAATCAGGTGTTGCAATGGGTTGGGAGCTCTTGGCTGACCACGTACTTGAATTTGTAAGCCGTCAGCAACGTTATGCTGGTCTGCCTGAATAAAAAGCAAGCCTGCGGAACACAGGCCGTAATGGAGTAAAAGGGCAACATGATGAGCGCACTTGCTGTCCTGCTCGACCGTCAGCTTTGGGTCGTTTTCTACCCCTCGCGACAGGCAAAAAACGGCTAAAAGCAGTCCTTCAAATTTGTTTAGGAAATCAGAGGCGATTCAGAACGCAATTTGCGCCCTAAGTAATCCTCTGCGTAAACTCAGCGAGCATGTTGTTAAGATCAATAAGTGTGCAAGGAGAGCATCTATGAGTCAGTCTATACGCTACTACGGAGTTCAGTCGTATGCCCATCGCGACCTCTACGTCAGGGTAGAGCATCGCCCACTGACGCGGTTCGGGCTAGACGGAAAAAAATCGCATGCCTGTCCCCTGTTGTCTCAAGAGGACGTTCAACTCAAAACTCCGACCACGAATAGACGAGCCGACTACGTCTTTGTTGATCCGTCTTTTAAGCCAGACGGGCAAGGATTTACTGATGCTTATCTAGTATCCGCAGAGCAGGAAAACGTGAAGGTTCTGATACCAGCGTGTCGTTTTCAGGTGGTTTCCGTTTGAGCTGAATAGGCCTTTATCTCGCAGATATCTGACCGCCTGCTTCTGGCCGCTCTCTGCCGGTCATGGTTACAAAGCCTCAATGCGTTGGCGTTCAGAGCGGATGCAAATGACGGATGAGGTCGAATGCAAAGGAGTGGACAAGTCAATGCAATTACCCTGTCCACCTTCCTCATCGCGACAACTCTCGTCGCCGTCGTGAACCATAAGAAATTATGAGCGACGGTGAGCCGCCAGATGCTCCATGTCTCGAATCCAGACCCTCAGAAATCGACGCCAGTCGTGGGCATAGGTTCCTTCCGAAAAACGTTCGGAGAGCGCGTTGGCCGCTTCGAATCGCATTCGCCAAACTTCAGGGATGTGCTGGTCTAGAACGATCACGAAATGGTGGCCGTCGCTGCTTTCGTACGGCGTTTCGGGTACAGAATTTCTCAACTCTTCAATCGTCGTGATCTGAGCTTCCCCATGCTCAAGATCTTGTCGATCAATTTCATCGAGAATGCTCAGGTGAGGTTTTGCGCGTTCATCACCGGGTCGCAATCCCTCCAGATCCCATAGAGCCGCACGTCTCGCACGCTCGCGCTGCCATAGGCTTTTCAAGTCGACCGCCATCAGTGTTTCCTTAATACATCACATTCTGCGTTAACGTTGATCTGTAGGAGTGGGCTCAAGCTCATCCACCATCTCCCTGGACGACCGAGGCGTTTCAACAGCACATGTAATTGTACGCTGTTGGGCGTTTAGATCTGAATGGGTTCGTCGAACAGCCTTCGAGCAAAACGAGCATGGGGTCGTCGTGAAGTCTTGATGAGCAGTGTCAATACAAATATATTTTCAGACCCCCCCTTGAAATTTTTTTTCAGCGACGGATCTTTATTATTTGAGAGCAACAGAAAAGCGGCGATCTCGGCGCTCCTCCTTACGCCGTTCCTTCTGGGGAAAACGGTGTCTGTTTTTGCTTTCGCAGTGCTTCTGCTTCTGGCCTTTTCTTGCGATTTATCCTGCTGACGCTGACGTATGGCCTGCCCCATGGGCATAGCAAAATCGGCTCTGTGCGGCGTAAGCCGCTGCTTCCCCGTTTGATTTCAAACAACGAGTCATTTTTTAAAAAAATACCCGTGTCGGACAACATTTGGATGGGGCTTTCAGTGGGCGAGCAGTGAGGTATGTATGCAGAATGAACTCGAATCTATAGTGTGCTTATCGGTTCAGCAAACATGTGACGCCATAGCGTTCGAAGCATTAATCCTGCGGGCCGTGGATAGTTTCAAGAGGCCCCCGGGATTTGATCCGCTAGTGCGATTGCATGCTTCCGACATTGGCCCGCAAGGTGTTGAGGTACTGCGTGCAGTGCTTCGACAACGAGGGCTTCACCCTGAATCCCGTATTGATGTTCCTGGTTACCTTGAACTGAGGTCTCGACTCAAAGACCACCTACGCTGTCAGCTCCAGTGGTATCTGGTGAGGGGTGGGCACGCAACTGAAGAGCTCCAAGAAGACCAACTCCACAGAGATTTGGGGCTGTAAAACGATCTATGATTTGCCCACACTACGTGCTATCGAAAAATAAGGAGCTTTGCCCATGTCTCGTTTGGCTGAATTTCGTAAACTCGAACAACAACTGGCCGCCCAGCTCGCAGAGCTTGAGTCGATGAAAAGCGATTCCGGCCTTAAGAAGGAAATGGAGTTTGAGAGCAAGCTGCGCGCGTTGCTTGGCGAGTATGGCTTTAGTTTGAAGAATATCATCAACATCCTTGACCCCCAGGGCAGTCGTCGCGCTCCAGCTGCCGAACCAAAATCCGGTACTCGTAAGCCGCGCCAAGTGAAGGTCTACAAAAATCCGAACAGTGGCGAAGTCGTCGAAACCAAAGGCGGCAACCACAAAACACTAAAAGAATGGAAAGCGAAATACGGCTCCGACACCGTGGAGTCCTGGCTGACCAAGTGAGTTTGGTTTGAGTACAAAAGGGCCCATTGAGGGCACTTTTTGTCGGCTAGGATGAGGGCGGATGGAGAAAAATGGAGAGGCAGAGAAGTTTCCTAAGCTTTTGCCTTTAGATGGCAGGCTTGCCGCCTGCCGGCCATAGCAATTTGCTTTCGCCCCAAGTCGGACATAAAGCTCTTCCCCTCAAACAACAGTTTATTTCGAAGGAAGACCGAAGCTGGCGATGAGACTTGCCGTCGCTAAAGTGCTTATCACAACGAGCAACGGTGTTGAGCCGAGTTTGTCTAGAATAACAGCGGCTGCCACAGGGCCTACTGCCTGTGCGACCAACATTGGACGGGCCAATAAGCCCATGCGGGCACCGTAGCCATCTTGCCCAAAAAGAGCCAGTGGGAGTGTCCCTCGTGCAATGGTCAGAATCCCATTGCCAGCGCCATATAGCGCCATCGCAATGAATGCCAGCCATGGAATAGCCGGCAACAGCAGTCCGATTCCTATCCCACTTAGCAATATCGCTGCCTTGGCAGATGTGGTCGGATGCAAGTTTCTCCCAAGGGAGAACTCTGCCAGCCGAGCTACGACTTGCGATGGCCCTATCATCATACCGATGGCCAGTGCGGTGGCCGTAGCGATGCCGAGCAGTTTCAGTACATCAAGCAGATGGACAGAAACTGAAGATATCACCAGCGACTGGAGTGTCAGTAGCGCTGCCAACAGCAGAAAGATGCGATTGCTTGACTTTGTGTGATGGGCGGTGGCCACGGGAGAGGCGTGTGTAGGAACTGCCGCACTGTTAGGAATGCTCTCACTCTTTGGAATCAACAAGAGATGAATCGGTAATCCTATGACCAGATGAGCTGCGGCTAACGCGACGCAGCTATATCTCCAGCCAATCTGATGTTCTAGGCCGGCGATCAGTGGCCAGCCCAAAGTGCTGGCGAACCCACCCAGTAGAGTGAGGCCGGTCATCGAAGTGCGTGCGCTGTCCCCAAATAGACGTCCAAGAGTCGAGAATGCGGCGTCATACAGGCCGGCGGCCATGGCGACGCCAATAAATGTCCAGGCCAGGTAATAGATGACCAGGTTGCCAGCCACACCCATCAGAAGCAGCCCCAGTGCCATCAATATCGAACTGGTTGCCAGGATGGGACGACCACCATGCCGATCTATCTGCCTCCCGACCATAGGAGAGCACGCCCCTGCGACCAACAAACCCCATGAAAGTCCCGCTACGGTGCTGGTAATTGACCATCCCATCTCTCGTGCAATCGGCGTCGCGAGGACTGCGGGCAAGTAGTACGTTGTACTCCACGCGAGTATCTGTGCGATGCCCATCGCCCAGACCAGCCCAGCTCTATTGATTGTGACCTGACTGCTGATTGGATAACTCACAAGGTGCGAGCCTATTTTAGTTGCTAGATGCAACAAATTAGCGACGCCGGTACAGCATCGTCAACCAAAATGAAGGAGTGGTTGACCGTTTCCTAAAATCAGGATTATTGTTGCGTCTAACAACTAATTTGTGATGGCCATGGCGAAGCAAAAAAAAGACCAGCTGACTCAGGATTCCGAAGATCTGTACGAAGCCTTGAACCAGCTCGTTCGGGTGTATCAGTTCCGCGACCGGGATCGCATCTGCTGCTACGACGTTTCAGTCACGCAGTGCTATGCCATCGAGACTTTGGTCAAGAGGGGCCGACTCCGCCTGCAAGCGCTGGCAGAAGAGATGTTTCTGGATAAAAGTACCGCGAGCCGGGTGGTCGATACGCTTGAACGCAAGGGCTATGTGTCGCGGGTGGAAGACAGCGAAGATCGTCGCGCAGTGCAGGTTGAGGTTACAGAATCTGGTCATGAGCTTTACCAGAAAATCCGCGCTGATCTGATCGCTGAAGAGCGGGCAATGATCGAACAGTTGTCACCCGAAGCTCGGCAAGGCGCGTTGAGCTTGCTGAAGCAGATCACTCGAACGACTGAGATTCGCTGTGGCCTGGTCAGTGGCTGCTGCCCATCGCTGCCTGATGTGAAATGAGGGGGAGCCCCTTTTTTTGTTTAAAATGTTGTTACTACCAACTTGATGGGTTCAAGCATGCACATTCGATTTGCTGAGGTCAGGGACGCTACGTCGATAGCTGACATCTACAACCAGGGTATTGAGGAGAGAAGCTCTACATTCGAGACCACGTTGCGTAGGCCAAATGACATGCTTGAGCGCATTGCCTTGATGGAGCGCTACCCGACCTTGGTTATGGTTAACGATGCAAATGAGGTGGTCGCTTGGGCAGGTTTGAGTAGTTACCGTTCCCGCACCTGTTACGACGGTATCGCAGATTTTTCGATCTACCTGGATCGGGGCATCCGAGGCCAGGGGCTAGGAAAAGTTTTGCTTCAAGCGCTACTGGATGAGGCCCAAGCCCGAGGTTTTTGGAAGGTGCTGTCGCGCATCTTTACCTTTAATGCGGCCAGTTTGGCGTTGTGTCGTTCGTGTGGGTTTCGGGAGGTGGGTGTGTACGAAAAACATGCATGCCTTGAAGGTCGGTGGCTTGATTGTGTGATCGTCGAGTATCTAATCCCTGCTAATCAGCCGCATTGAAGCGAGGAGTCAGTCATGGACAGTAAACTTCCTATCGCCATCATCGGCGCCGGCCCCGTGGGGTTGGCTGCTGCCTGCCACCTCCTCACGAGAGGGCTGACTCCCATGATCTTCGAGGCAGGGCCCAGTGCCGGGGCAAGCATCGAAAACTGGGCACACGTGCGGATGTTCTCTCCATGGAGGTTCAACATCGACAAGCAGGCCGCCAGTCTGCTCACGGCCCAAGGATGGGTGGCGCCCGCTGAGGATGTTTATCCCACCGGGCGTGAACTGTTAGATGACTACGTATATCCACTTGCAGCACTGCCATCCGTGAATAGGCATCTATGCCTGAACACCGAAGTCCTAGCGGTTACTCGGTTCGGCCAGGACGTCATGAAGACGAAGAGCCGTGCAGCCGCATCATTTCTGCTACGGGTCAGGACTCCAGAAGGCGAAGAGGATGTGCTTGCCAGCGCTGTCATAGATGCATCCGGCACCTTCCGCTCGCCAAATTGGATGGGAGCACATGGTATTCCTGCGTTAGGCGAGAAGGATTTGGCTGAACGCATCGCTTACGGCATTCCCGAAGTGCTTCATAGGGAACGCCAACGGTATGCAAATCGGCGTGTCATGGTGATAGGCAGTGGGCACTCTGCGTTCAACGTCTTGCAAGACTTGGCCCGGCTTGCCCTCCAGGAGCCTGGCACGAAGATTTTCTGGGTGATTCGCAGCTCTTCTTTGGATCGCATATTGGGCGGAGGGGCAAACGACAAACTGGAGGAGCGAGGGAAACTGGGGCAGAGGATTCGCCAGCTGTTGAATGATGGGGCCATTGAGCTATTCACCAACATCGCCATCGACAGGGTTGTTGCAACTGACGATGGCATCGTTGTTGAGGCGGGCGGTCAAGCCCTTCCCATGGTGGATGAGGTCGTAGTCGCAACGGGTTTCCGACCTGAATTGGGACTACTTGCCGAACTGCGCTTGGCGCTAGATTCAGCGACTCAAAGCCCCATTCATCTTGCTCCGCTGATTGATCCGAATGAGCATAGTTGCGGCACTGTTCGCCCACATGGTGCCGTCGAGCTGGCCCATCCTGATGAAGGGATCTTCATCGTAGGAATGAAGAGCTATGGCCGTGCCCCGACCTTCCTGCTCCTGACAGGCTATGAGCAGGTGCGTTCGGTGGTGGCGGCGCTGGCCGGTGATTGGGATGCGGCCAAGCGAGTTGAATTGGTCTTGCCAGAGACAGGTGTTTGCAGCACGCAATTCGATGATTCTGAATGCTGTAACCGTGCGGTAAACCCAGACTGCTGCGAGCCAACTTGTTGAACCGATGCGGATAAGGCTGCTGAAGTTGCGCCGACATCGACCCGCTCCTGCTGCTCGTAGCTGTATGCGAGGTAACTAGGCATTTGCCCAGAGATCTTTCTGGCTGAGAAGGATGCCTAGCGCCCCTCATGCACAGGCACGAGGGGCGGAGTATCTAACTGGACGACCTATGGAAGATGCGTCCGGCTAGCTGCTAAACAAGCGTAATTACACGTTAAACCTCCGCGACTTGAAGCTGATTTTCTCTTTGAATTCCTCCACTTTTCCGATGCGGCGAATGTTCGCCCATGTTCCTTTGTAATATGGGATTACGTTCCGGTCTGTCCATGGCGTGGTCAGGTCACCCATCACGCCGTTGAAATGGCCGAACTGCATAAACGTCTGGTTCCGCTTGATATCCGACTCCAGGTAGGCCAACGCATAGGATGAGCCGTAGTCATTAAACACCTCGACCACGTCCCCTGATGTAATAGCCAAGGCTTGTGCATCGTCGGGGTTAATTTCCAGATAGGCCATCGGCACACGCCGCTGCACGAAATCGTTGTATTGGTCGTGGTAGAGCGTTTGCCACACTTCGTTGATGCGCCCGCTGTTGACCCAGAACTGGAATTTCTCCTTCTGCTCTGCCACCGGTTTCGGTAACCCTGGCCACGTCGCAGGCTTGAACTCAGCCTTGCCGTCCGGAGTGTCGAATTTGTAGTCGGTGTAGAGCATCTCGGTGCCGATCAGTTTGCCATCTCGGTATTCTTTGGCGGGTAACTGGACTCCATTGTTGCCCATGGCCCTCAACCGCTCATAGGTGACGAGATTTCCCGTGGTGCCTCCCTGACTGTCGATTGGGCCAGCATCGGGTTGGCCAGCCATACGGAAGCCGTCATTGAAGGCGTCCTCCTCGCTTTTCCAGTCGAACCCTGCAAAACGCGCCGCCATGTCCTGTTTCCCTTCGTCCGTATACATCTGCCGAAGGGTGTTAGCGATAGCCGCTGCGATGAGGCAATCGGCTTTCGCCGAACCAGGGGGATCCATGAATTTTTGAGACAGGCGCATACGGCGCTCGCCATTCATTGAGGTGAGATTCATTTCGCCTGGATGGGTCGCCGGCAGCATCACATGGGCGGCTTCTGCCAGCTTGGTAGGGTAGAGGTTGATGTTGGCGAAAAAGAGACCGCCTTTGTTTTTCACCGCGTCGTAAATTGCGTCCACCATCTGCGCAGTTGTACCGCCGCGAACATTGGCCATGGCCTCCCTGACAATGTTCGCGCGTTTTAGAATGACTGCACGATGTTGCTCAGCATTGAGTGTGGTCTGGAAGGGATTGGCCCCCCATGCCGTATACATCATGCCCTTGCCGTTGATGATCTCCTGATCCACATAGATCTTGGTATTGCCTGGATAAGGGGGGCGTGTGTACCCCTCTTGGTGCCCACCCATCCGCACCACGCCCGTACCTCGTCGTCCGACGTTGTGAGTGGCCAGCACCAAGTCGACCAATGCCGACTGGATAAGGTAGTTGTCATTGCCCCAGATGACTCCTTTTTCGTAGGCGTGCATGGTATGGGGGCGGTGGCCAGAGGTTTTGGGTTTGTAAGCCCATTCGGCTGCTTGCTTGAGCTTGTCCACCGATACCCCGGTAACGCGACTGGTTTCCTCAAGCGACATTCGATTGGCTTGAAGTGCCTGCTCAAACGCTTTGGTATGGGCCGCGATGAATTCCTGGTCATGCCATTTTTGGTTGACCACGTAGGTCAGCAGACCGTTGAACAGAGCGATATCCGTTCCCGGTTCGATATCCAGGTGAAGCACGTTGTCTTTACCTGCTGCTTGCTCCGCTATAGCGATGGTCGGCGTCCTGCGAGGGTCGACAAAAATCACCTTGGCTGGGACAACGGACTCTCCAGGAAAACGCTGCTTACGTTTGTCGACTGTCTGGCCCTGCAAGTTGGGTAGCCAGTGGGCCAGGAAGTAGTTGGTTTGGGTTTCGTATGAGTTGCAGCCGATAGCAACAATGACGTCGGCCAGCTCGGCGTCTTCATAGCTGTTATTGAGTTCGCCAATGCCCATCTCGCGGGTAGCGTGGCACTCGGAGTTATAGGCAGGGCGGTTGTGGATACGCACCAATGGAGTTTTCAAGGCAGTGAACATCAACTTGCCGGTGCCCCAGGTATTCTCAAACCCGCCTCCAGCGCCTCCGTGGTCGAAGCAGTCAAAGGCGAGAGCGGCTGGCCCGTCATTATCGAGAATCTTCTTGGTCACCCCTGCATAGAGCGCCAGAGCATCATCCCAACTGGTGTCTACCCACTGATCAGCCACATAAACGCGCGGGCTCCGTAAGCGCTCCCTACCTACCCCGTCGGGGCTGTACATGACCTTGGCCAGTTGTCCGCCTCGTGTAGACGAGAGTCCTTTATTAACGTCGCACTGTTTGTCCGGCACGATCATGATGTTGTAGTGCTTGCCGTCCTTATCGGTGATCGTGTTTTGCATTGCCGGTGTCATGGTGACAGCCAGGGGGGGTAACTGTTTGCGGAAGTCGAGCCCGAGTGCATTCTCATCGGGGGCGCGTCCTCCTTCCTGATTTTCCGGCCATTTGTACACGTGATAGCCACAGCCCACGATGCAGAAGTGGCATGTCAGGTTGGTCTTTTGGGCATCTACAGGAGGCAGTGCCACACGATCTTTGTTGGTTGCCATTTGAATCTCCTTATCAAAGGAGGTTGGACTGACGTCCGTAGATCAACCCTTCGACGGCAACTGCACGTACTGAATCGTCTTTTGGGTTGTATTCGAGTACTACGCTGGGCAAGTTCTCGGTGGCTTGGCCAGACACCATCTGGCCCGCATGTTCAGGGTCGAAAATGCTGAAATGGCAGGGACATTTGAACACCTTCTGTCCCGCGTCATAGGCGACCGGACACCCCATGTGGGTGCAAAGCGTGCTGTAGGCAACAATGTCGCGCTCTGGGCCGACACCTCCCGGAACGGGTGCGCCCATCTTAATCAACGCGCAAGGTGAAGCCGCGTCAGGATAGAAAAATGAGACTGGTGTGTTGACCAGCAATTTTTGCGCCGTGGTGATTGCTTTCATCTGGTAAGGGAGATTGACTCGCCCCTCGACCACAGGCGTTGGCGTTGCGGCTTGAGTTAAATCGGGCACTCCGAAGGCCGCGCTCGCAGCAACCCCGCCTCCCGCCTTCAAGAAGGTTCTTCTGGAAATGGATGTCATCTCTGCCTCCGCAATTGCGCTTGCGATGCAGTCAGCCCTGTCTGTGTCGTAAGCAGCTATTCGTTCCAGCTATTCAGCATAGGATAGAAAACCCTGTGTTGTGGCCTAAATGGCAGCTTAGATGTCGAGTGAATTCACAGGGCCCGCTATTGGCAATGCAAGGATCCGGTCAAGGGAGGCGTGCATCATTGCTTTGGTTGCTCATCGCTGCGCGGCTATCACCTTTTCTGTGCCTTTGGAACGCAGATGGCGAAGTAAATGTGGAAGGATGACTTCAGCGTCAGGCCCCACACCTCTGAGGGTTGCTGAGGCGAAATTGCGCTGCTTCGGTAAACCTACAAAGTACAGGCCTGGGATGTGCAGTGCTCGTCCATCACGCTGCATCAGTCGCCCTCGATCATCCGTCACCGCTAGGTCTTCCAGAAAGGCAGTATTTGGGCGGAACCCGGTGGCGAACACCAGGCAATCAACGGCTTCCTGCTGACCATTCGCCCAAACAACTCCGGTTGGGGTTACTTGCTGGAACATTAACCGCTGATTGAAAAGCCCTGACTTCAGCGCTTTTTTGTAAGTACCGTCATCCAGTACCGGCGTGCTCTGATCATTGAGCCAGCGGGTTCTTTCCAGGCCTGTCCATTTCAGCCAGGCGTGGAAATCTGCGCCGAGTAGCTTCTGCGGAAAGAATCGAATCGCCTCGCGCGTGGCAAGCGTGACCTCGGCCACCTTCGCTAGCTCGTAAGCAATCTGCACTGCCGAGTTCGCCGCTCCAATTACTACGATGCGTTTTCCACTGAACATCTCAACATTCCGATACTCGGCACTGTGAATGCGAACACCTTGGAAGCTTTCGAGCCCTGGAACTTCGGGTGTATAGGGGCGACTGAATGCCCCTGATGCCACGATCAGCGCCCTGGTAAAGAAGCGCTGCCCATTGGCAGCCACTATCTGGAACGCACCAGCTTCCTGATCCACCTTTATGACCTGTATCCCCGAAAGAATCGGTAACTGGAAGAAGCTGGCGTACTGCTCCAAGTAGTGCACTACTTCATTGCGGGAGGGGTAGTGCCCCGGTTCTCCAGGAAACGGCAGCTCCGGTAGTGAGGAGTACGCTGCCGGCGAGAACAGTTCGAGGCTGTCGTAGTAGTTACGCCAGTTCCCACCCGGTTGCTGCTGCTCATCCAAGATCAGGAAATCGAGTCCCTGCTGTTTCAAATGCCAGCCACAGGCCAGTCCTGCCTGTCCTGCGCCTACTACGACAACATCGAATGGGTGATCTAATGCGTTCATGTGTGCGCACCTATACACATATAAAGGTAAGAAAAAATCAGCTAGACCCACCTGGGCAGCACAATAATGCGATGCTCTTGGTGTGATGGAGGATGTCCTCCAGTCGCTTGACGATGGCTGGGCCGTCCACCTCATAGAACATCTGACGTCCCACCTTAGTGGCGCGCACGATCCCGGCATCCAGCAGCACCTGAAGATGACGAGATACCACCGAACGCTCCTGGGGTAGATCAGCCGCAATCGCGGTCACATCTGCTCGACCTAATTGCATCACGCGCTTCAGCACAGCGACTCGTGGCGGCTCGCAGAGGGCTTTGAAAAATGCACCATCGAGAGACTCAATGGCAGACTCAATGGCTTGAGATCGGTTGCTGGTGACGTTCATGCCGAGAATATATGTGCATGTACATGCACATGTAAAGCCCTGTTTGGAGAATGGTACTGCCCCTTTTAGCAGAGAACAGTCAGGGTCAGTTTTTTCATCGCAAGGTTCCTGTTTGGGGGTTGAGGTGTAGGAGAGCCTAAGCCACTACGATGACAGGTTAATTACTAAGTACGGATATATGTGTAATCAGATGTTAAGCGGCTGGAGGCAGGCCATTGGCCGCGATACAGCTAAGGCTCATGGACGTCTAGGGCTTGAAATTACCTATATTTACGGTCATTGGTCTTTCTTCTTTACTGAATATTCGAAAAAACATATATTCGTAAAACCATATCCAATTCGAGACTTGGCGATGACCGATAAGACCCGCGTGCTGTTTGTTTGTGTGGCTAACGCTGCTCGCTCGCAGCTTGCTGAAGCTCTGCTACGGCACACTGATTCCGAACAATTTGACGCCTTCAGTGCAGGTACTGCGCCCAGCGAGATCGATCCCCGCACCCTGGGATCGCTTCAGCACCTAGGTGTAAGTACCCATGGGTTGTACAGCAAGTCTGTCGATGAGTTCGCGGGAGAGCGTTTCGATTACGTCATCACGCTGTGCGATAAATCGTCTTTGGAATGTCATGCCCTTCCAGGCGCCGGAGAGGTGCTGGCTTGGAACTTTGAAGACCCGGTGACCAGCACCAAGCACGATGCATTCCGTCACACCCTTCATGAGATCCATGAACGCATCAAGATGTTCGTGTTGGTGAAAAACAAACGTTGAGACCCCTATGGCTGACCATCTGACACCGACCACCGTATTCAAATGCCTGGCCGACGAAACCCGCATTCGCCTTATGTTGCTCATCACCCGTGAGGAAGAGCTGTGCGTTTGCGAACTGACCTGCGCACTCGATGAGAGCCAACCGAAGGTTTCCCGCCACCTGGCGCAACTGCGCAACTGCGGTTTACTGGAGGATCGTCGGCAAGGCCAGTGGGTTTATTACCGCCTGCATCCGAGTCTGCCGGATTGGGTGATCGCCGTACTGAAAACCACTCTTGACGCCAACCAGCATTGGCTCAGTCCCGACGCCAAGCGCCTCGACGTGATGGGTGATCGCCCTCAGCGCCTAGCCGCTTGCTGCTGAGTTAACGCCTGCCCGAGCAGCGCTCGGCCTTTACGAGATCGCCTGATGAAGATTCTGTTTCTGTGCACCGCAAACAGCTGCCGCAGCATTCTTTGTGAAGCCATGTTCAATCATTTGGCTCCGACGGATATGCACGCTTACAGCGCCGGCAGCCATCCGAAGGGAGAAGTGCACCCGCTGAGTCTGAAAACGTTGGATAAGGCTGAAATCTCGCCCACGGGGCTCTACAGCAAGTCCAGTGATGTCTACGAGAACCTGGCGCCTGATTTCGTCATCACGGTGTGTGACAAGGCTGCCGGCGAAGCCTGCCCGGTATTTTTCGGGCCAGCCACCAAGGCCCACTGGGGCTTGGCAGACCCTTCTGAATACCAAGGGACTCAAGAAGAGATCGAGGCGGCTTTCGAAGCCACTCTGGAACAGATCAGAACCCGAATCGAAGCCTTCCTGGCTTTACCGCTCAAGCAGTTAAGTGCCGAACAACTCAAGGCCGAGCTGGCCCTGATCGGCACCCTCTGACACTGGAGACATGACGATGAGTAAAAGCCGTCTTTCTTTTTTGGATCGCTATCTGACGGTCTGGATCTTTCTCGCCATGGCGATTGGTGTCAGCTTGGGTAGTCTGTTCGAGGGGCTGCCGGCCTGGCTTAACAGCCTTTCGGTGGGTTCGACCAACATCCCGATTGCCATCGGCCTGATTGTGATGATGTATCCGCCGTTGGCCAAGGTCAGGTACGAAGAGCTGCCGGAGGTGTTCAAGGATAAGCGCATCTTGGCGCTATCGTTGATCCAAAACTGGGTGATTGGCCCAGTGCTGATGTTCGTACTGGCCATCGTCTTTCTCGCTGACAAGCCGGAGTACATGACCGGCCTGATCCTCATCGGTTTGGCTCGCTGCATCGCCATGGTGCTGGTGTGGAATCAGATCGCGGGCGGCAACAACCAATACGTCGCTGGGTTGGTGGCCTTCAACAGCATCTTCCAGATCCTGTTCTTCAGTGTGTACGCATGGATCTTCCTTGGTCTGCTGCCGCCATTGTTCGGCCTGCAGGGCAGCGTAATTGACACCAACTTTGTCAGCATCGCCAAGTCCGTGCTGATCTACCTGGGCGTCCCATTCCTAGCTGGTTTCCTTACGCGCAAGATCCTCATCAGCCGCAAAGGTGAGACTTGGTACAGCCAACGCTTCATTCCGCGCATCAGTCCTTTGACGCTGGTCGCGCTGCTGCTGACCATAGTGGCGATGTTCAGCCTCAAGGGCGACATGCTGCTGCAACTGCCATTGGATGTATTGCGCATCGCAATCCCGCTGACCATCTACTTCGTGGTGATGTTCTTCATCAGCTTTTGGATGGGCAAGCTGCTCCGCGCTGACTATCCACGCACTACCGCGCTGGCCTTTACCGCTGCCAGCAACAACTTCGAGCTGGCCATAGCCGTGGCCATCGCGACTTTCGGTCTCGCCTCACCTGTGGCATTCGCCACGGTGATTGGCCCACTGGTGGAAGTGCCGGTGCTGATCTCCCTGGTTGGCGTGGCCCTCTGGCTGAAACGCCGCTGGTTCGATCAACCCAAAGGCGCCCTCACACAGGAATAAATCTATGACTGAAGAACTGATCCCCAACCTCGATGCCGAACTGGTTGATCTGCCGACACTTGATAAGCTCGGCAGTTCGTTGTCGGCCACGCACAAGCCGCGCATCCTGCTGCTCTACGGCTCGACTCGCGAGCGTTCATTCAGCCGCCTGCTGACCGAAGAAGCTGCGCGCCTGTTGCAGCACTTCGGCGCAGAAACGCGCATCTTCAATCCATCTGAACTGCCTTTGCCAGACGACGTGCCGGACAGCCATCCCAAAGTGCAAGAGCTACGCGAACTGGTGCTCTGGTCAGAAGGTCAGGTCTGGTGCTCCCCCGAGCGCCACGGCTCGATGAGCGCGGTGTTCAAGGCGCAGATCGACTGGATTCCGTTGACCATGGGCGCGGTGCGCCCAACCCAGGGCAAAACGCTGGCGGTGATGCAGGTCTGTGGCGGCTCGCAATCCTTTAACGTGGTTAACCAGCTGCGTGTGCTTGGTCGCTGGATGCGGATGTTCACCATTCCTAACCAGTCCTCGGTGCCGAAGGCCTATATGGAATTCGACGATAACGGTCGGATGAAACCTTCCCCCTTCTACGACCGTGTCGTGGACGTAATGGAAGAGTTGGTGAAATTCACACTACTGCTTCGCGACCGCCAGGACTATCTGGTCGACCGCTATTCCGAACGCAAAGAATCGGCGGAAGAACTTATGAAACGTGTTAATCAGCGCTCCATTTGAGGATATTTCGTCGTGCAACAACACCCATATTCCGTACTGCCCCTGGCACAGTTCAGTGGCCAATTGATCTTCACCCCGTGCCCCGGCACGAAGGGCACCCTACCTTTCGAAGCGCTGCAAACGCTTAAGAATGCAGGTGCATCGGCGTTGCTGACACTGATGCCGACTGAGGAGTTAATTCAGAACGAGATCGACCTGCTGCCCGAAGAGTGCCAAATGCTCGGCATCGAGTGGTTTCACCTGCCAGTAGACGATGATCAAGCTCCTGGCGAAGCATTCAAAAGCGCATGGGAACAGCACCATTCACGAATCAAACAACTGCTGAACGAAGGGCAAACCATAGCCATCCATTGCAAGGGTGGCTCGGGCCGTACCGGCTTGATCGCGGCGCAGCTGTTGATCGAGAGCGGTGTGCCATTCAGCGATGCCATCCGCGATGTTCAGTCGTTGCGTCCACGCGCCATTCAGCATCCAGCCCACATTGAATATATCGGCCAGTTCGACACGCAGTCGAACTCCCACTGACGACAGATACAGGGCACAACAACATGACTATCAAAGTTGGCATTAATGGATTTGGTCGGATCGGTCGCCTCGCTCTACGAGCCGCTTGGAGTTGGCCAGAGTTCGAGTTCGTGCAAATCAACGACCCGGCAGGCGATGCAGCAACCCATGCGCACCTGATCAACTTCGACTCTGTGCATGGCCGCTGGCACAGCGAAGCCAGCGCCGAAGACGATCATGTAGTGATTGGCGGTAAGCGCATCAAGGTCACCGCGAACAAAGCGATTGGCGACACCGACTGGTCGGGTTGCGATCTGGTGATCGAGGCCAGCGGCAAGATGAAAACGGTGGCGGTGTTGCAGGCCTACCTGGATCAGGGTGTTAAGCGTGTGGTGGTCTGTGCTCCGGTCAAGGAACAAGGCGCCTTGAATGTGGTGATGGGCGTTAACCAGCACCTATTCGACCCGGCGCAGCACCGCATTGTGACTGCTGCATCCTGTACCACCAATTGCCTGGCTCCGGTCGTCAAAGTGATCCACGAGAACCTGGGCATCCGCCACGGCTCGATCACCACGATTCACGACCTGACCAACACCCAGAGCATTCTCGATCAACCGCACAAGGATCTGCGCCGTGCCCGTGCCTCGGGCATGAGTCTCATCCCGACGAGCACCGGCTCGGCCACCGCTATTGCGGAAATCTTCCCCGAGCTGCGTGGCCGCCTGAATGGTCACGCGGTGCGCGTACCGTTGGCCAACGCCTCGCTTACCGATTGCGTGTTCGAAGTGGAGCGCGCCACCTCGGCGGAAGAGGTGAATGCGTTGCTCAAGGCGGCGGCAGAAGGCCCGTTGAAAAATATCCTCGGCTATGAAGAGCGCCCATTGGTGTCCATCGACTACCGCACCGACCCGCGCTCCTCAATCATCGATGCGCTGTCGACGATGGTGATCAATGGCACTCAAGTGAAGATCTATGCCTGGTATGACAACGAATGGGGTTACGCCAACCGCGCTGTTGAGCTGGCCAAACTGGTCGGTTTGGCCGATTAACAGGGAAATATCATGAACGCGTTGTCAGCCCTTTCACCGCAAGTGCGCCAGTATCTGTTGGTGACCGGCAATTACTGGGCCTTTACCCTCACCGACGGTGCGCTACGCATGTTGGTGGTGCTGCACTTCCATGCGTTGGGCTACAGCCCGTTACAGATTGCGTTTCTGTTTCTGTTCTACGAAATCTTCGGTGTCATTACCAATCTCGTGGGCGGTTACCTGGGTGCCCGCCTAGGCCTGAACCGCACCATGAACATTGGTTTGGGCCTACAGGTGGCAGCCTTGTTGATGCTGACTGTGCCCGCCGCCTGGCTGACCATCCCTTGGGTGATGGGAGCCCAAGCGCTGTCGGGTATAGCCAAAGACCTCAACAAGATGAGCGCGAAGAGCTCCATCAAGCTTCTGGTTTCTGATGGGCAGCAAGGCAAGCTCTACCAGTGGGTGGCGATCCTCACCGGCTCGAAGAACGCGCTCAAGGGGGTCGGCTTCTTTCTTGGCGGAGCCTTGCTGGCATTGATCGGTTTCAAAGGCGCGTTGCTGGCCATGGCGGGTGTCCTGGCGCTGATCTGGAATAGCAGCGTGATTCTGTTGAAGAGGGATCTGGGCAAAGCGAAAGCCAAGCCCAAGTTTCGCGACATCCTGTCCAAGAGCCGGGCGATCAATATCCTCTCGGCGGCCCGAATGTTCCTGTTCGGCGCCCGCGATGTCTGGTTCGTGGTGGCCTTGCCGGTGTACCTGAGCAGCGTGTTTGGCTGGGACTTCTGGAAGGTTGGTGGCTTCCTGGCGGCCTGGGTGATTGGATACGGCATCGTGCAGTCCATCGCACCCAATATCACCGGCAAGAAACGAGGGCACTTACCGGATGGTCGAGCGGCGTTTCTGTGGGCACTTGCACTGGCGGGTATGCCAGCGGCCATTGCTCTCGGGCTCAATACTGAGCTATCGCAACAGGTGGTGCTGCTCGGCGGATTAATGGTTTTTGGTGCGTTGTTCGCGGTGAATTCGTCGCTGCACAGCTACTTGATCGTCTCCTACGCCAAGGAAGATGGCGTGTCGCTGGATGTGGGATTTTATTACATGTCGAACGCCATGGGACGGCTGATAGGCACAGTGCTGTCCGGCTGGGTTTATCAGGTATATGGGCTACAAGCATGCTTGTGGATATCAAGCGCATTCGTATTGCTGGCTGCCCTGATTTCTATCGCCTTACCCAGGCATGCCGAGGCAATATGAAAAAGTTAAGCTGAGATAATTGCTAGGCTCTCGATATCCAGCTTGCAAGTTGCGAGAGGTAAACCGAGGGAGAATCAGTCACTATTTCCGCTGAAGAGATTTTAGGCATAAGAATTTCCTAAGGCGTATGACATTGCTCCCACCCTAGCCGGAAGGTCTCATAGAATGACGCATACGCATGATGGTCATGCTGACGTACCCAAGAGATACGATAAAGCTTTCGGTCTTGGTATAGCGCTAAATTTCGGTTTTGTTTTAGTCGAAGTGTTCTACGGCTGGAAAGTTGACTCACTTGCTCTATTGGCGGATGCAGGCCATAACCTTAGCGATGTAGGAGGATTGATTCTGGCTTGGGCGGCGTTGGCTGCTACACGCTTACAGCCAAATGATCGGCATACCTTTGGTTGGCGACGCGGCTCGATTCTCGCTAGTTTTATCAATGCGTTTGTTTTGCTGATTGCGATGGGATCGCTTGGATGGGAGGCGTTTCAACGCCTTCAGGCTCCGGTGCCGATAGCTGGTGTAACAGTGATGCTCGTTGCTGGTATTGGTATTTTGGTCAATACCATTACCGCTTGGCTATTCATTTCCGGAAGCCGAAACGATCTAAATTTGCGCGGAGCTTTCCTTCATATGTCAGCCGATGCTCTGGTATCGGTAGGCGTATTGCTGGCAGGGGCGTTGTATCAATGGAAAGGTTGGTACTGGATTGACCCGGTAATTAGTTTGGTGATTGCGGTTATTATCGTCGTTACTACTTGGTCATTGTTTCGTAAATCCCTCCATTTGCTGTTTGACGGCGTGCCCGATCAGGTCAATTTGCCTTCGATACGTCAATATCTCCTGAGTCAGCCAGGCATCACCGATATTCACGATTTGCATGTATGGGCTATGAGCACGACGGAGGTTGCGCTGACTGCCCATTTGGTTATGGCGTCATTGCCGGATAGCGATCAGTTCTTGCAGGATATGGCTGAAGAATTACGTGAGCACTTCGAGATCACTCATTGCACTCTGCAACTGGAGCGTGATTTAGGTTGTTCATCAGGTTGTAGCGGGCTATAGGGGCTGTGGTGCTATTTACGCTCAGGTTTGATTTCCCTGAACGATTGATCTGTCTGTGCGTCAACCTACCGTTTGGGGCCTGGGTACACAGGTGCAAAACCGCCGCCCAGTGTACGGAAGTTGGTTGTCTGGCCTTGGTATAGCCGTGCAGCCACCGACAGTACCTCGCCAGCATAGGCGTAGTTACGAACGTCGAACTTCAGCACTGGGGCCGTAGTTTCGGCTGATAGCGTTCGTTGGCCAGGCAAGATCAAGGCTTGGGCAACATAATCACCGGCGAGAATCTCCTTCCAGACCCGCTGAGTGAGCTTGTCACCACGGTAGGCCGCCCGGCTGCCAAATCCGGCGCAAGGTTTGAAGAACAGCCCCCGGCGCTCACGCCACAGGCGCTCTGCATTTTCTGCCGTTACTATTTCGGTATGCGGAATGCTGCTCAGTAATAGATCTTGGATAGCTTGTGGCACCTTCCATGCCTTCAATTGCTGTGCATCGCAGAGTAGGGCCAGATTGCGCTTGTCTGCGTACAAGGCGTGAGCTTGTGGGTGTGGCGTGAGTAGCGTTGCTCGTTCCAGGTAGGCTTGGCGCAGCGTGGCGTTGCTAACGGCCTCAAGGGAAAAGTCGGTCAACCGGTTGTAGACCATGTCGATGGTCAACCGGCCATGCCAAAGCAGACCATCCCTCAGGCTGAGCTCAGAGGGATCGACGATCACCGCTTCTAGTCCATGACGCTGGAACAGTTGTTGGAACAGCAGGAACTCTGGGTACAGGTACTGTTGTTCGGGTGACACATCAACAATGGCAATACTGCGCAACGGTTTATCCAGGCCGTACTGTGACCACTCTTGGCGAAACATTGCGATGATTTTGCTTTCAAACGTTTCGGCCCTTGCCGATGGTGGCAGCAGCTGTTCTATTGCCGGGCAGCAGGCATGTTGCGCTCGTGACAACACGGCGTTGAGCATTGCTCCACCAGCATTGGTGTTGATCTCGATCAGGCCGAAATTGTTTTCAGTGACATGAAAGTCATACCCAAAGAACACGCCCTTGACCCCACCCGGATCATGTCGTGCGATAGCAGGAGATTGAGCCAGCACTTCCTCACGGTAAGCCGGGAGCGCAACGACTGCTTCGACTGCGCGCACCACCTGCGCCATGCGATCCAAGTGGGCCGGTGCGATGAAGACTGGATGGGCTGCGAATAGATGAGGGCAGCGTTGCTGCACAAGCTCAAACAAACCTGGCTGACCGAGCGTCGATTCCAGAGTCTTGCGCAGGGCATCTTTATCCAGGCTGATGCAAAAGCACTGACTGTTGAGGGTTTCGATAGATACTCCTGCCAGAGCTGCTGCAGCGGCTGCCGTTGAAAGAAACGCGGCATCATTGTCGAGCAAGGGCATAACCAACTTAGGCATCGCTATTTCCCCTAGGGCTCTAAGACTTGACGGGCCGAGTCCCTAGCCAGAAGCCTGTAGTTGTTTGAGTCGGGCAGTTAGGCCTCTCATCACCGAGTATGTCTGGATGCCCAGAGGCTGCCTATCTAAGCGCTGAGCCACTCTTCAACCTTGTCACGGCTCGGGATGCCCCCTGAGTGAACAACCTTTCCATCAATCACGACACTCGGGGTGGACATGACCCCGTAGCTGACGATCTGTTGCATGTCTTCGATTTTTTCCAGCTTAACGGGGACGCCTCTCGCACTCGCCACCTGTTCGATGATGGCTACAGTCGATTTGCATTTTGCACAACCGGTGCCCAGAACCTTGATGTCTTTCATAAAAACCTCGGTGGGTGGATTACAACGCGAAGTTGAAGACGTAACCAACGATGAGAATGCCGACGGCGACGACCCCAATGAAGGTGGCTATCAGGCGAACTTTCAGCACCTTGCGCAAGATCACCATCTCCGGAAGGGATAGAGCGATGACACTCATCATAAAGGCCAGCACAGTGCCCAGCGCTGCGCCCTTTGCGAGCAGTGCCTGCACAATGGGGATGATGCCTGCCGCATTGGTATACATGGGGATGCCGATAAGAACCGCGAGCGGAACTGACCACCATGCTTCCTTGCCCATGAAACTGGCCATGAAGTCCTCAGGTACATACCCGTGAATGCCTGCGCCAATGGCAATGCCAGCAAGGATGTAAGGCCATACTTTTCCGACGATTTCACGGACGCTGCTGAACCCGGCATTTATCCGCTCATACAGCGGCATACTCGTGTCCCCGGTGGTTGCCTGGATCTTGGGCATATCACGAACCCAGTCTTCCAGATAGGCCTCCATTTTCAGGCGCCCAATGACCCAGCCGGCAACAATCGCAATACACAACCCCAGGCCGAGGTACAACAATGCAACTTTCCAGCCGAACAGGCCAAGCAGCAGTGTCAGCGCTACCTCATTCACCATGGGCGCAGAAATGAGGAAAGAGAAAGTCACCCCCAGGGGCACTCCAGCTTGAACAAAACCTATAAACAGAGGAACGGCTGAGCACGAGCAAAACGGGGTAAACACACCGAGAGAGGCCGCCATGACATTGGCCGTGCCCTCGCTTCGACCCGCCAACATTGCACGGGTACGTTCAGGCGTGAAGTGGGAGTTGATCATGCCCATCAAGAACACGATGCCGGTCAACAGCATCAGCACTTTGGGCGTGTCGTAGAAAAAAAACTGTAAGGCGCCTCCCAGGTGGCTATTACGATCAACAGGAAGCGCTGCGACCAAAGCCTCTGAAACAGGTATCAGGGCTTCATACAATCCGAACCAGACAAGCGCTGCTACCGCTAAAAACAGGCGGGGATTGCGTTCAGGCCAGCGCACGATCATTTCATTCATGTCCTCTACTCCTATGGTGTAGGCGCACTAGGCCACGGACGGATCGCCAAGATAGGTCGCAATCTCATTGACTGTGCTGCGTGCTGTGCGTGTTACACCGATCAGCGTGGCGGAAGCCGAACCTGTCCACTCGCCATAGCCCACCAGCCATAGTCTTGGTTCCTGGATCGAGTGAGTGCCTTCGACCTCAACACGACCTTCAGTGTCGATCACCCCCAGCGTATTCAGATGCTGAAGTGCGGGCCTGAATCCGGTACACCAGATCACCACATCCACTGCAGATTCAGATCCATCGGCCCACATTACACCGTCGCGAGTGAAGCATTCAAAAGGGCGTACAGACTTGAGAACTTCACGCTCACGGGCTTCTACAACTGGCGGCACCATGACAATGTCTCCCAACCCGCCGACGGGCTGATCAATGACACGCCCCTCCTGCTGAGCTTTCAAGCGCTGAGTGGCACGTTCGAATAGCACCCGCCCATCCACTTCATCAGGCAAAAACACCGGCTCAGTAGGAGTCACCCAAGTGGTCTCAGCTACCTTGGAGACTTCTGCCAAAATCTGCGCCCCTGAATTACCGCCACCCACCACCAAAACCTTCTTGCCAGCAAACGCTTGTGCTTCGACATAGTTCGCGGAGTGCAATTGCCGACCGGCGAATAACTCGGCATTAGGGTAGTGAGGGATATACGGATTGCTCCAGGTGCCGGTAGCGCTGATGACAACCTTGGCATCCCAATACCTGTCGTCAGAACGTACTCGTAAGCCAATTTCAGTACGCTCCACAGCGGTGACCCGAACCGGACGCTCAACAGGAAACTGGTAGCGCTGCTCATATTGGTTGAGGTAGTCGATTACATGATTTCGCGTTGGATACCCCTCCTGCGCAGGCGGCATCATCCAGCCAGGGATCGAGCTCCAGGTGGACGGGGAGAATAAACGCAGCGAGTTCCAACCATGCCGCCAGGCACCACCGGGCTCCTCCTCTGCGTCGAGGATGACGAACGAAAGTTGAGTTCGACGCAGGAAGTACGCTACCGCCAAGGCTGACTGACCCCCACCGATAATGACTACATCTCGTTGGTCACTGGCCGAATGAGTCATGGTGGAAACCTTAAGTCGATGCTGGGCGGTAGCCAGTATAGCGATCCAGGTTTGAACTCAACTGATCCAGCTCATAGGTTGAGGATGCTGTGTGGTCGACGGAAATTGGCCGAGGCGGTGAAAAATCATTTTAGAGCAGGTTTGACTGTCAGGCTTTGGCTAAAAAACGCGTTTCTGCGAAAAATTTGTGGTCTGCTGACTAGCTACGCGCTGACAGGTTTTATGTAGCAACGCAGTCTTCAAGACGGTGCCCGCGTTTTTACAGAGCCTGGGCCAGAAGTCGGCAATCGAAAGCCTATGCGAGAGCAAATTTGATTCGCTGTGTGGAATATTACATTTCTGACAGCTAGCCGGCGGTAGGTGGTCTATGGGCTAGAGTGAAGTACCAACGTTGCTATTCAAAGGGCTTGAAGATGAGCTTAGCCATTCACGCCATTGCAACGTGATTGGTGGAAACAATAGTGAGATCTAATTGGCGTTGGAAATTGCGTCCGCGATAGCTTCACTCAGTCAGGAGCACTTGAAATGACAAACACCCAAAAGTTGCTGTTCGCTTTAGGATCCGCAATCGCACTGCCAGTTGCCACATGCCTTGCACAAGCGGCAGAGCCGCAGATCAAGACGCTCACTTCTCCGAAAGATCCAACGGAAAGCGCAGTGCTAATAGGTCGAGTCATCAACGACGGGCTAACAATCCAGTTGGAGCTTGAGGGCGCCGAAGCTATGTGGATGCAGATGGGGACGCCTGCTCAGTGGAGTGAACATGTTCCCGCAAAGGACGAGCGGTATCACATCGAGATCAAGGTGACGGACAATAGAACCAAGACGCGACTCCCGTACTCCACGGTTACCTTCGCTGCAACGAACAAAGCCAATGGAAAGAGCGTAGAAACGGTTCTACCACCAATGTGGGGCGGCAGTGGTTTGCATTACTCTGAAAACAGTCCCTTGGCTGGCGATGGTGTTTACGCCGCTACGGTCATTGTTGGTGTTCCAACGTTCGCTCGTGAAATGAAGGACAAAGACCTCTGGTCGAAACCGGTAACCGCCCACTTTCACTTCAAATTGAAGGACAGTGTACTTGTCGAGGTATCAGAACCCGTCTCGGCAGCAAACTAGCGGATCCCATTTTGCCGAAGGAGGGCGCAGACAAGCACATGAGTGCCAGTAAAATGACCCAGCGGTCAGCGCGGTTAGAAACTCGATTAAAGTGAACTGACTTCGTCAGGGAGTGAAGCAGTAGTCGTGCCGGGCAGAAACGGCCAAAAAAGCTACCGCTCAAGCCAGTCGAAGAAAGCGGAGGTGGCTCACACTCCTCTGACGGGCCCTCACCGACAAACTAGTCATTAGATCTACGATACGTCGATCACATAACCCATGCCGCGTGAGGTGTGAATCAATTTTGATTCACAATGGTCATCAATTTTCGCTCGCAGTCTACGCACGGCAACTTCGATGACATTGGTGCCACTCTCAAGGTGGATATTCCAAACCTGTGATGCAATGAGTGATTTCGGAAGAACTTCACGACGGTGCTGGAGCATAAATTTCAATAACGAAAACTCTTTCGCCGTTAGGTCAATCCGTTTCCCTCCGCGAAACACCTGATGCTTGAGTAGGTCAAGCTCAAGATCACCGATTACTAGATGTGTCTGACTGGAAGGAGGGTTTGCTCTACGCAGCAGGACTCGGACTCTAGCAAGCAGCTCGGAGAACGCAAAAGGCTTGACCATGTAGTCATCAGCCCCCAGATCCAACCCTTTAACTCGGTCTTCTACGCCATCCCGAGCTGAGAGGAACAACACTGGCATACTTACGCCTGCGGCTCGGATCTTTGTCAGGACATCCCAACCGTTGAGACCAGGCATCATCACATCCAGGATGAGAAGGTCATAGGGTCTTTCCAGAATGAGTTGAAGAGCGTCGTTACCATTTATGACGCGGTCAACACTGAAACCGGCCTCGGTGAGGCCTTTCTGCAGGTAAATTCCAGTTTTCAGTTCATCTTCAGCTACCAAGAGTTTCATATTGGCAGGTTCCACGATTTGTATTGCAGCAGTTTGCGGCCAAAACCGATGCCTCAATACAAGCTGATGTAGTTTCTACAGCCGACTCAGCGCGGACGCACAGGCTCAACATAGAATATTGGGAAGCACTGCCTGCATTCACTTCACGGGTTACTCAGCTGACATCTCCATCTCTGGGCTGAGTGTGCCGAGCCAGGCAACCAGGCCCATAATGATCACCGCGACCGAAAACTCTAGAATCATGCTCCGCCGTAAAGCGTTGATGGCGATGGTGTGAGTACCTGACTGAATGGATCGCTCAAGCAGCGGGCTCAGGTGAAAGCGGTTCACCGCCGCAAATACCAGCATCCCCGCAAACAAGAAGACCTTCAAAGACAACAGGGCCCCGTACGTGCTGGATGTCAGCGTCTCGAATGCTGGCCCGACAACCATCAGATAGTTGACGATCCCGGTGATAGCCAGGGTTGCGACGATAAGCGTCCCCGCTAATTCGAAACCAGTCAGCGTTCGTGCCAGCAGCCGTATCTGCAGATCGCCTGTGAGGTGGGTCGAGCGCAATAACAGCGCGAATGCGGCGAGTGCACCCAACCAGCTGCCTGCACCCAGAAGATGGACAATATCGCTGGTGAAGTGCAGGTAGCGTCGACTGCCTTCATCCATGGCGCCATGCCCTGTCCAGGCCAGCGTCGCGAGGGCGATGGCCCCACACACTGTGACCAGCCAGAGGCTCAATGCCGGGGCTCGTCGATTGAGAGTCGCGGCGATGACCGCCACCGTCAACGAGGCTATTCGGGCCATCCAGGTCAACCCGACGTCAGTGTCCATCAGCATCATCTGCAGGATGTGGTGATGCAGTTCCATGACGCTGGACATACCGCTCATCGTCTTGGCCATGTGGAGCATGGCCGCCATCGATAGCAGTATGCCGATAAGGGCAGTTCCCCCCAGTAACGACCCAAAATTCAACACGGCACCGTCTGCGCGTTCCTTTCCTTTGAGACTGTACAGGCCAAACAGTGCCAGCCCGAAGAGCAGCATCAGGTCGATATAGAGCGCGAAGCGAAGGCTAATGTAGATTGAGTCGTCCATGGATCACTTGACTTTAAAGGTCACGGTGCCTGTGATCGGGTGGGTATCGGAAGAAACCGCCCTCCACTCAACCTGATATGTGCCAGGTGTGAGCGGTGCTGCCGGGGTGATAACCATCATTTTCGGATCGGCGCTACCCGCGACACTCGCTTTGACACCCATGGGGGAGTGGGCGGACATGCCCGGCATTTCGGTCATGATCAGTTTCGCGCCGGAAAACTGGGTGGTGAGCTTTTCTGAGAAATTCAGTTCGATTTTTGCCGGTGCAGCCACGGTGGCGCCATTGACCGGGGTAGAGGACAGTAGTTTTGGATGCGCCTGGGCAGCAGCGCTCAACAACAAACCGATGCTGAGTGCAGCGACAACACCGAGGGCTTTAAACGATGACATGCAAGGCTCCTGACGGCCTGGGCCGTGGGTGGGGTGTTACTGATTGAATGGATGTGGGGTGTATCTATCGGTCGGGTTTAGAACCACATTCGTACACCGACGACAAAGCGCGTATCGCTCTGGTCTTCGCCTTCTTCAAGGCGGTAATCCGCCGTTTTGCCGTAGGCGCGGTTCCAGGTCACGCCGAAGTAAGGTGCGAACTCGCGGCGTATTTCATAGCGCAGTCTCAGGCCGACCTCGGTGTCCGACAGCCCGGAGCCTGTGGCCCGTTGCGGGTCGTTTTTGCCATAGAGGTTGATTTCAGCAGTGGGTTGCAGAATCAAACGGTTGGTCAGCAAAATGTCGTAGTCGCCCTTGAGCCGCATCGCGGTCTGGCCAGCCTCGCCCAGGTAAGCGGTAGCTTGAGTTTCGAAGTCGTAGAGCGCCATGCCTTGCAGCCCCAGTGCCGCCCATGTCTGGGGTGCGCCAGGTTTGAAGTCTTGTCGCACACCGCTGACCACGTCCCACCAGGGACTCACGGCGTGACCCCAGAGTGCCTGAAGCTCAGCGCTTTCGGTCACGCCATTGGTTCGTTCGCCTTCGGTGCGCAGCCAGAGACGATCCGTGTCACCGCCAATCCAGCCGTTGGCTTCCCAACGTAATGCACTGCCCTTGTCAGCGTCTTGCCATTCGAGTTGATCGATCAGGAAAAATGAGTTGATCGAGCTGTCGTGCATCTGGTGGCCGGCATGGCTTTCAAACACCGCCGCGCGATCTGCATCGGTGAGCGCCGGAATTGGTGTACGGCTTTGCTGGGGCGCTGCGGGTTTCATACCCTGCATCTGGCTGTAATCCATGCCCTGCATCTGAGAGTGATCCATACCCGGCATTTGGGAATGATCCATGTCCTGCATCTGCTTGCCGTCCATGCCTTGCATCAGCTCGGTCTGCCCATATGCAAATGGCATGACACCCATCCCCAGGATGGCAAGGCCGGCGAGTAGCGGTTTTGCGGTTCTTTCGAAGTTCATGTCTGGCTCCTACTCTTGCACACGGACTTCGCGAAACATGCCCATTTCCATGTGGTACATCAGGTGGCAGTGGTAGGCCCATCGCCCCAGGGCGTCGGCGGTCACGCGGTAGCTGCGTTTGGTGCCAGGCGGCATGTCGATGGTGTGCTTGCGAACCATGAAGTCACCGTTCTCATCCTCCAAGTCACTCCACATGCCATGCAGATGAATGGGATGCATCATCATGGTGTCGTTGACTAGAACTACTCGGATGCGCTCTCCATATTTGAGATGAAGTGGCTCGGCATCCGCAAATTTGACGCCGTCAAAAGACCACGAGAATTTTTCCATGTGTCCGGTCAGGTGCAGGGTGATGGTGCGGCTTGGTTCGCGGCCATCGGGATCTTCGAAGGTGCTCTTCAGGTCTGAGTAGGTCAGTACCCGGCGACCGTTGTTTCTCAATCCCATGCCAGGATCGTTGAGTTTCGGTGTGGGGCTCATCGCCTGCATGTCGACCAGCGGGTTATTCGCTTCCGAGGCCGGGTGAGGCTCCATCGAGTTCATGCCGCTCATGCCCGACATCGAGTGACCTGACGTGTCTGCCGAGCCTGGCGTCGGACTGTGATCCATGCTCTGCATCGATCCACCGTCCATGCCCGTCATACCCTGCATGCCTTTGTCGTCGCCGGCCGACATTTGGCTGTGATCCATACCCTCCATGCCTTGCATAGAGTCCTGGGTCATACCCTTCATATCGCCATGATCCATGCCGGCCATATCACCCATGCCCATGTCGCTCATCGTGATCAACGGACGTGGATCCAGGGGAGGCACAGGAGCTGAGAGCCCTTCATGTACAGCCAGAGTACCTCTTGCGAAACCGGTACGATCCATCGACTGGGCGAACAAGGTGTATGCGTTTTCGGTGGGTTCGACGATCACATCAAAGGTTTCGGCCACGGCGATGCGGAACTCATCGACGCTCACCGGTTTCACGTACTGCCCGTCTGCGGCGACGACAGTCATTTTCAGCCCAGGAATACGCACGTCAAAGTAGCTCATCGCCGAGCCGTTGATGAACCTCAGGCGTAGCCGTTCTCCGGGCCTAAAAATACCTGTCCAGTTGCTATCGGGAGCCTGCCCGTTAAGCAAGTAGGTGTAGGTGGCGCCGCTAACGTCAGCAAGATCGGTGGGGTTCATTTTCATTTCAGCCCACATTTTCCGATCCGCGACGGTGGCAGACCAACCGTTCTTACCGACGTCATCAATGAAGTCGCCGACGGTGCGCTTGTGCAGGTTGTAGTAACTGGATTGTTTCTTGAGTTTCTTCATGACCCGCTCGGGGTCTTCATCCGTCCAGTCGGACAGCATCACCACATAGTCACGGTCATAGCTGAAGGGTTCGGGATCCTTTGCATCGATGACCAACGGGCCGTAGACGCCGACCTGCTCCTGGAACCCGGAATGACTGTGATACCAGTAGGTGCCGTTCTGTTTGACCTTGAACGAATAAACGTACAGGCCGCCCGGTTCGATGCCGTGAAAACTCAGACCCGGTACACCGTCCATGTTCACCGGCAGAATGATGCCGTGCCAATGGATCGAGGTGTCTTCCTTCAGCCGGTTCCTGACCCGCAACGTCACCGTATCGCCTTCACGCCAGCGCAATATCGGGCCGGGGAGGCTACCGTTGATGGTCATGGCGGTGCGGGGCGTGCCAGTGAAGTTCACCCCCATCTCCCCGATAGTCAGATCGAAATGAGTGCCAGCGAGCACATTCGGCTGCCCCTGACTGGTAATTGCCCACACCGGGCTGCGCCACAGCCCAAAGCCTGCGAGTACCCCGCCTGCCGCCAAGGCTTTCACGAAAGTGCGTCTTGATGTTCTGGAATGCATCGGGGGGTATCCAGTAAGTCTGAGTCCAGGCAGATACGGAACCGCTGCCATAGTACGGCCATGGCTCGCTACAGATAGTCGGTTCCAGGCGCCATTTTTCGAGCACGATGTCACATCATCAGGCGGCGCGTGATTACATTTGCGTCAGGTTGGCAACGGCAATTTGGCTGGGCTGCGATTGAGCGGCACCGATAGATTTGTCTTGTTTTGATAGGCCGTGTCTGGCCAGCCCTAAAGTAGTCGTCAATTGCCGTTTAAAAATAGCGCTTACCGACAGCAGCAACCGCCGCCGTTCCCACCACAACCTGAGGCTTTCTTACTCGCTACGCTTTCCATTGTCGCCAGCTGTGCTGGATAGCCAGCGTCCTGCAGGGCTGTAAGCAGCGCATGGCTGTCCGAATCGCCGCTGACCTTCACCCGTCCGGCTTGGAGATCCACTGATATGTCGCTGACGCCTTCAAGTGGGCGCAACGCTTCGGTGACGTGTTTGATACATGAGCCACAGCTCATGCCTTGGACTTGCAGTTCAACGGTTTTCATCGGTGATTCCTCATAACAAAATGCATCATGCAAAGACTGAGGCATTCGGCTTTTCTATGACGTTGGCTGATCTTCAACCTTGCTGCTATGGCAAGGTCAAGCGGTCTTTATCACTCAATTAATGGACGCCTGGCGCAGGCGTAACGCGTTGAATACCACCGACGCCGAGCTCACGCTCATGGCTAGTGCGGCAATTAGCGGTGACAAAAGGTGACCGGTAAGCGGGTAGAGCAAGCCGGCGGCCAATGGGATGCCCATGGCGTTGTAGAGGAAGGCGAAGGTCAGGTTCTGGTGCATGTTTCTCACCGTTGCTACGGAAAGGCTGCGAGCACGCAGGATACCGAGCAGATCGCCTTTGACCAGGGTGACCTGAGCGCTGTTCATCGCCACGTCAGTGCCAGTGCCCATGGCGATTCCTACATCAGCGCGTGCCAGTGCAGGGGCATCATTAATGCCGTCGCCGGCCATCGCCACACGGTGTCCGGCTTGTTGCAGAGACGCGACCAGACGTTCTTTATCTTGCGGTTTGACCTCTCCATGTACCTCCTCGATACCCAAATGCAGAGCGACCGCACGCGCCGTGGTAAGGCCGTCGCCAGTGGCCATGATGACTTTGACGCCATCCGCCTGCAGGCGCTCGACCGCCAGCTTCGAGGTGGGTTTGATGGGGTCGGCTACAGCCAGCAAGCCTGCCAGGGCGCCATTGACAGCTAAGTACATGATGCTCGTGCCATCGCCGCGTAGCTTCTCGGCCTGCGTTTGCAAGCTCTCGGTGGTGACGCCAGCCTCTTGCATCAACGCCGTATTGCCCAACTTTAGGCGACGGCCCTCGACTTGACCGCTTACTCCAATACCTGAGGCCGACTCAAAGGTTTCAGGTGGGCTCAGTGTCAGACCTGCGGCGCGTGCCTGATCGACGATGGCGCGGGCCAACGGGTGCTCGCTGCCCTGATCAAGACTCGCAGCCAGGCGCAGTACTTCATCCTGAGGAAATCCAGATACAGCTTCGACGCTGTGGAACGCTGGCCGCCCTTCAGTGAGGGTGCCCGTCTTGTCGACAATCAAGGTGTCTATATTGCGCAGATTTTCGATGGCAGCGGCATCACGAAACAAGACGCCGCTGCCAGCGGCCTTGCCGGTGGCGACCATGATCGACATGGGTGTCGCTAGGCCAAGGGCGCAGGGACAGGCGATGATCATCACTGCGACAGCGTTGATCAGGCCAAATACCCAGCTTGGCTCAGGCCCCCATAGTCCCCAACCGAGGAAAGTCAGTGCCGCGATGGTTATCACCACGATCACGAAGTAACCGGCGATTACATCAGCCAGGCGCTGCATCGGCGCCTTCGAGCGCTGGGCCTGAACAACCATCTGCACGATTTGTGCGAGCAGGGTGGCCGATCCTATCTTCTGCGCTTGCATCACCAGGCTGCCGTGGATGTTGAGAGTTGCGCCGATCAGCGCGTCCCCGGCCCTCTTCATGATCGGTATCGGTTCGCCAGTGAGCATCGACTCATCCACAGCGCTTTCGCCTTGCAGCACCTGACCGTCGACGGGCACTTTTTCGCCTGGTCGCACACGTAACGTATCGCCGCTGTGTACGTGCGTAAGGGGGATGTCTTCTTCCGTGCCGTCGGCATTGATCCGTCGTGCAGTTTTGGGGGCCAGTCCAAGCAGTGACTTGATGGCCGCCGAGGTTTGCGAGCGCGCCTTGAGTTCAAGCATCTGGCCGAGCAGGGTGAGTGAGATGATCACAGCCGCAGCCTCGAAGTACACGCCGATTCGACCGTCCATCATGAAGTTGCTGGGGAAGGCGCTGGGGGTCAGGGTGGCGACGACGCTGTAAATGAAAGCCGCTGCCGTGCCGAGGCCGATCAGTGTCCACATGTTCGGACTGCGCTGAATTACCGAATGTATGCCGCGTACATAAAACGGCCAGCCAGCCCAAAGCACGACGGGAGTGGCCAGCCCCAGCTCAATCCAGTTCTGCGTGGCGCCGTGGAACAGCATCAGGGCATGGCCGCCCATGGCCAGCGCGGTAACGATCACGGTCAGTGGCAATGTCCACCAAAAGCGCCGGGTGAAGTTCTTGAGTTCCGGGTTCTCTTCTTCCTCCAACTCGGGAATCACCGGCTCTAAGGTCATGCCGCACTTGGGGCAGACGCCAGGGCCGAACTGGCGGATTTCCGGATGCATGGGACAGGTGTATTCAGTGGCACTCGTTAACGGTTCTGCTGGTGCCTGATGGACGTGTTCAATTTCAGTCGGAGATATTTGATATCGCTCGGGCTCTGCCCTGAAGGTCGTTTGGCATTTCCGGCTGCAGAACCGATAGTTTTGCCCCTTGTATTCCGTACTGAACTGGCTTTCGTTACTGACGGTCATGCCACATACCGGGTCATGGGAACCGGTGGGTTCAGGCTTGTGTATTGGGTCGTCTTGACGAAGCTCAGGGGCGTGCATGGGCTAACTCCTGTTCGCATCCTTGGTTGAGTCTGAGCTTGCGCCGTGATGACTGTGTCCACCGTGGTGGTGCCCGAAAAAATGCATCAGCGGACACAACAGCAAAATCATATAAGGCAGTAAGCCCAGCATATGGCCGTAGTGTTCTCTGGCCAGATAAAACAGCGCGATCACCAACAGCATGCCCAGCGCTATACCGGGTTTGCTCCTCCAAAATGCTGGAGAGGTGTTAGCTGAATGTGGTGAGTTCATCATGGCTTTGTACTCCTGAGGGAGTGATGTCTAGTAGTACGGCGGTGTCACCCAGGCCATGCTGGCCACGGCGACACCGCCTTTGCATTGCCAGCGCCGCAATCCTTGGTGGATAGCGGTCGTCACTTCTTCATTGGCATGTCCATCATCGACGACTGCTGATCCATCATTTTCATCATCATCTCCATCATTCCTTTACTCATACCCATACCGTCCTTGGAGCCAGTCATCCCCATCCCTGAGCCCATCTCCATACCCGTACAACCAGCAGCACCTTGCTGCTTACTCATCATTGCCAAGCTGTCCTTCATCGTATTCATGCCCTCTTGCATAGCTGCTTGCCGTTCGGCTGGCGTCTTCGCCGCAGCAGCTTTGTCATGAGCCGCTTGCATTTTCTGCATTTGCTCGCTCATCGCTTTATTCATCGCCGACTCGGACGGTGCGCTGGCAGTCGTTGCGCTGGCAGGTGCGTCGGCAGGGTGATGCTCATCTTCGGCAGAAGCCATGAAGACGCTACTGGCCAAAATGGCGGCAAGAACCAGTTTCAATTGTGTTTGCATGGTGAACTCCGGGTATTTAGAGATAAGTAGGAACTACTAAGCCGCGCCGAATTGGCGCAATGAAGCAGAGCGGCCACGGTGTGACCTCCCTGAAAGTCGGATTAATCGTTGAAACGGACGAATATCAGGCGGGCTGGAGGCCCCGATGGCGCGGGGCGCTTCAGTGCGAGTGCAGCGAAGGTTAATGTTTGAGCGGGGATAAGCAGCAGCATCGCAGGTAACAGCAAGGCAAGCGCCAAACTGGCGAGATCCAGTGTCGGGATCTGCGATGCGGGACTGATCGTGTTTGCTGCATCGGCACAATGCTTAAGGCAGCCGCTGGCATGCAGCGCATGTTCATCCACCTGTTGCAGCGTGGAAGGCTTCTCGTGCGTTGCACTCAGGCTGTGCTGCGGCTGCACCAGGCAGCCGTGAAATACCGTCACGATCACAGCCAACACCCACACCCCTAGGGTGAGTCGCAAAAGATTGCGGTAGTGATGACGGAACCAATACATGACGTGCTCCACGGGCTTGTTAGTCCCTAGTTGTTCCAGTGTAGACATCCAGGCAGTCGCAGAGTTGACTTCAATCAGGTAAGTGGGTTTTTAGGTGCGCTTGGGCAGCAAGGCTGTTGCTCGGCAAGCAGGTGTTGCGGTGGTCATGATGCCGAGAGTGCAATCTTCCCGAGTCGGTTTATTTCGGCAAAACTAAACTCAGCTTTCTTGGATGCAGGCCATCCTCGCCGGCTGTTCATCGGCAGGCTGTAGGTAAATTGGAGCTAAGGTTTGACGTTGATGCCGGCGGCGATCAGAGCGCTGCGTAAGGACTGAGGCGCAGCGAAAGCGAGTCGCACAACTCGAAACTGCCAATGCATGACAATCGGTAAGTCCCATGAGAAAAAAACCTGAGCATCACCTTCAACTTCGAGTACGCGAGCTTGGGCAGTTGTTTAACTCGATGGATCCGACACCTTTTCTTAACAAGGATCTCGATCGCGAAGCTGAAGCGTTCATTGAAACTTGGGCTGCGGAATTTTCGTCGGACAGCCGGCTTCGTATCACAATCCACCTTGAGCACCTACCAGCAGAAGGCGATCCAAGTGCGATCATGATCGAGGCAATCCACAATTACTTTGATCATAAGGCAGGCATCACGCGCAGTGAGTTAAAACACCTCCTTCGAGATGGCCGAATCAGTCTGGTGATCGGCATCGCCTTTGTTACCCTTTGCCTGATTGCCGTGGATGTAATCGGCCAACTTGGTACTGGCGCTGTAGTCGGCATGGCGCGCGAAAGCCTGGTGATCGTTGGCTGGGTGGCGATGTGGCGACCGCTGCAGATTTTTCTATATGACTGGTGGCCGATTTTAAGATTGATTCGCGTCTACAAAGCCATCAGCCATGCGCATGTTCGAGTGGTGCAAGGTAAATGATTTCTGCCGTAAGCCGAAAGACGCCGGTATCGGCAATGTACTTGCTAGTCCATATTCGCCGCTATCAATCGGACATCGATTTCTGTGTCTTACCGTGACGAGCTAGCAGGACATCGCCATCCCAATCCCCATTTGCTGTTCCTGGGGGACGAGGAAGAAGTCGTCCATCGTCAAAAGCGACAGCTAGTGTGCTTCGTGGTGCATTTACACCAGGCTGTGTCGACGTCAACGTGATGAGGGGCACGGGGTGATAGATACGCTCCTCGACAACTGATCCCATCCACAGCGATGAAGTACGCCCGTTTGTGAGCTCAAAATCGACGACCCACACTCGAAGCACGAGGCGTGAACTGGTGAGTGCGCCCCCACTGTTCAGTCGAACGAGCGTCAGACTGGGGAAGCGACCACTGGCGAAAAGTGGAATAACCGGAAGAGCTGCCGGGTCGGTCTGGACGGAAAGCCAATTCAGGGCATTCAGAGTTGTCCAGGCCGCTGAGTCGCGCCACCCATTACGCTGCAGGACATCTTGCAATTCGCTCAGATCACCAGCCCACTGGAACGTTAGTGGCTCATTCATCTCGCCAGTCAGATCGATACGCCGTGCCGGTAGTTGTTGCCAACCCGACGCCCACCAATCGGTGGTGGCCATGGACGGAGTCCTTACGTTGACAGCATAGCGGTCGCTGTCGGTCGCATGGCTACGATAGATATTGAGCCCCCCGGCGAGAATCAGTGCTGAACAACCGGCGGCGAACAAGCCTTTTGGCTCAATGCGTCTAACTTGGCGCCGTAGGTAGGACAGCCCGAGCAGCGCCAGCCAAGCCGACCCGAATGCCAATCCCCCAATTACGTCGGAAAACCAATGCGCACCGAGGTAGAGGCGCGAAGAGGCGATCAGAAATATCAGGATTGCTGCGCCGAGAGCGACCACGAGGCGCCATGCCGGATGGAGATCGCGCGCGATGAGAAACGCGAGGAAACCGTAGAGCACGACATTGACCGTGCTATGGCCACTAGGAAAGGAAAATGCACTCCAGCCGGAATAGAGAAGCTCGCCGGGGCGAGCTCGATGCAACGCCACTTTGATGACCGAGTTGAGTGCTGAGGCGCCGGCAATCGCAATCAGCCAATAGGCCGCTGTGCGCCAGGCGCGTTTCCACATGAGCCATAACAAGACAACCATCGTTACCGCTGCCACGACCGTGGTGTCACCGAGTTCAGTAATAGCGATCATTACCGCGTCGCCTGGGGCTGTACGAAGCTCCTGGAGCACGTGGTATATCGCGCTGTCGACGAGCAACAAGGGGTCACCGGTGACGACATCCTCAAGGACGCCAAAGAAGAGCCAGGCTGCACCGAATAGAAGGACGGCTGACAATGTGAGAGTTCGTGCTTCGGGCCGCGAAGGATCGAGTAAATGGCTGAGACTGCGGCCCAACCAATTGTCGTGGGCGCCTGCCCAGTATCGCAGCCGTTCCAGAGTGTCGATGAAGTAGAGGACGCCTCGACGTAATGCCCAGCGCACGATATGCAGAAGTATCCAGCCCGTGATGAGTAGAGCGACCAATAGAATCGCAAGTGGCTTTGCTGCCGCCCCGAGAATGCTGAACGTTGCACCCACGAGTACACCGGACAGGATATGCGAGGGAGCCCAAACGAGCGCCGAGGCAACATTGACGGCATAGAATCGACTAACTGCCATGCCCATCATTCCAGCGAGTAGCGGGATGAAGGCTCGGACGCCTGGTACGAAACGCGCGAAAAATACACTCTTGACGCCGTGACGCTGGAAAAAGGCCTCGCTACGCTGAATCAGTTCGGGGTGGCGATTTAAAGGCCAGAAACCAAGAATTTCGCGGTGGTATCGATGCCCGAGCCAGAACGAAAGACCATCACCCGCGATGGCACCTAATGTGGCGGCGATCAGCAATGGCCAGAGGAGTAATACGCCGCTCGGCACCAAGGCACTGAGCGCGAGGATCACGGCTGTGCCGGGAACGACAGCGCCGACAATCGGGATTGACTCAGAAAGTGCCAGAAGAAACACCGCCAGATAGGCAACATGCGGATTCGTCGTGAGAAACTCGATGATCGATGAGACCAGGGACGTCATCATTCGCGGGCAACCTGTGCAATGTCGGCCGTAAGGCGATCAAGGAACGTTCTTCCCGTCAGATCGCACAATTGATATGAAGCAGGTGTCACGTTAGCGGGGAACTCTACTATGCGCTTTCAAAACGTCCCGAATGCAGCGTCATGGATGTGTTTGACCATATCCCCCTGGGGGGGATAGGATGCCGGCGCAATTCAGTGCGGCCTGAGGCTCAAATCATGAGTGAGCATGAACACGTCCATTCCCATACCCACCAGAGTCATGAGGCGATCATCAAGCGGCTCAAGCGGGCGGACGGCCATTTACGCGGCATCATCAGCATGATCGAAGAGGGTCGAGAGTGCGTAGACATTGCCCAGCAACTGCATGCTGTCGAAAAAGCTATATGCCAGGCCAAGCGCACGCTCATCCAGGATCACATTGATCACTGCCTGGAAGACACTGTCTCGGCCTTGAACAATGGCGAGCGCGCGCCACTGGAAGCATTCAAACAAATCACCAAGTACCTCTAGGTCTGTCATGCCCAATTTCGCTGAACTGCTGCAACAGGGCGGGGCTCACGCCGGGCTGTATTTTCCGAGTGCTATCTTGCTCGGCGCCTTGCATGGCCTGGAACCAGGCCATTCAAAAACCATGATGGCGGCCTTCATCGTGGCCATCCGTGGCTCGGTCAAACAGGCTGTGTTTTTGGGATTGGCCGCGACGCTGTCGCACACTGCAGTGGTCTGGTTGGTCGCCATCGTTGGTATGTACCTGGGCAAAGGCCTGGATGCTCAAACCACGGAGCCTTACTTCCAGATTGCATCCTCCGCCGTGATCATTCTGATTGCGCTTTGGATGCTGTGGCGTACCTGGCGTGGCGAGCAGATGTTCAAGTTCGAGCAAGGTGATGATCACCACCACGGCGACCATGGTCATAGTCATGGTCATCATGATGAGACTCATCGAATTGACACGGGCCATGGCCGTATCGAGCTTTCGATTTTTGAAGAGGGTACGCCACCGCACTGGCGCCTGAAGGCATTGTCCGGGCATGCGTGGCCTGCATCCGATGTTCGTCTTACTACTACCCGTCCAGACGGCAGCACTCAAACGTTTTCATTTATCGAGCGCAAAGGTTTCCTGGAATCGACGATCGATATTCCAGAGCCTCATGAATTTAGTGCTCGCTTGAGTATTGGGCATGCGGGTCACTCCCATGATTACGACCTCGATTACCAGGAGCATGATCACGGGCATGTACATTCCGACCAGGAAGGCTTGGAGTTGTCGGTTGACGTCTATCAGGATGCTCATGAGCGTGCGCATGCCAATGATATCCGCAAGCGGTTCACCAACCGGGAAGTCACCACGGGCCAGGTCGTCATGTTTGGTTTGACGGGTGGTTTGATCCCTTGTCCTGCCGCCATTACCGTTCTGCTGCTCTGCCTTCAGGTTAAAGAGGTAGCGCTGGGTGGCATGCTGGTTCTGTGCTTCAGCATCGGTTTGGCTCTCACCTTGGTCGCTGTTGGTGTTGCCGCAGCAATTGGGGCCAAACAAGCCTCCAATCGTTGGCCATGGCTGAGTACCGTTGCTCGTCGCGCACCTTACCTATCCAGCGTATTGATCATCGGCGTCGGCCTTTACGTGGGCATCCATGGTTGGATCGGCCTGAACGCATAAGGCGACGTCCGAGTGTTTGAACTCAACGCTTCCTTCGGCTTGTTCCTCGAAGTATTTGGCGTTGCCAATCGGTTGATGTTGGTCGGGAAATTGTCCTCCCCCCAACATACGCAGCACCGCCGAGATGAAAGTGAGGATCGATATATGCTTTTGAGCAAACGCGAACAGGCACAACTTGAGCGTCGCCTGATTACCACCCTCACCGAGGCCTGCGAGACGGCCAAAGCGGAGATTGTGGGTTTCTCCTGGTTGACTCACGAGGTGGATTACGCGCTGTTCCCATCCAGTCTTATGATTGTTTGGATTTTCGAGACCCATGCCAGCAGGAATCAAGCGCTTGCCTGCGGACAAGACAAACGGATGCTTGAACTGACCACTCGGGCGTTACTCGCAGCGGGTATTTACATCACTCAAGTGATGGCTCACCTGCACTTCGATAGTGAAGAGCAATGTCGGCAGGTGAACGCTGGTGACTGGCAGCAGCGCTTCGCGCTCAAACGTTTTGCGGAGAGTTGAAGCATGGCCAAGGATATCGAAAACCCCTGTATTTCTGTTTGCCAACTGAACAGCGAACTGTGCCTGAGCTGTGGTCGCACCAAGGAAGACATCAAAAAATGGAAGCGCATGAAGCGCCCAGAAAAGATGGCCGCCGTGCAGCGTGCGACTCTGCGTCTGAAAAGCATGCAAAAAAGAACACCTAAATCTCTGTGATTATCGATTCTGAGCAAGGCCGTTTGTGCTTGTTATCGGAAACTGATGAGCATCGCTTGATGTGATGGCGTTAAGCCGCTAATAGTTAGGGGGACTAGAAGAGGGATTAAAGATGAATTCGAGATTCGTTGTTGTCCCTGCAATCCCAAAAGAAACGGGATCAATGCGTAACGGAGCGCGTTTCCACTGTGAGACTGCGCCCATAGAATTCAACATTTATGACAACGAAGAGAAGCTACGTCTGACGACTACCTATCAGGCCCGAGAAGACGCCGAGGTTGAGTGTCAGCAACTGAACCTGGAGCGCCTTCAAAACGTACTTACGGATCAAGGATCCATGACTGTGCTAAAGGGCATTTCCCCTCTCTAGAAGGTATCAAATGCTTGGCGTTTCGAGACAAGTGGATCAAATGCTCAGGGACGTATGAAGCCTGATCGAGCATTTCAACGACTCTTATCGAGCTACTCACTCCGGCGTCATGAGCACCGCGAGCGTCATGTTGATGAACTCTTCGTTTCTATCGATAGCTGCCAGTGCACCGCGAACGTTTCCGGCGACCTCCGCCGATCCTCGTTGCTCGACCCATAGTGTGAGCTCCATGATTGCTGCTTCGAGAGCCAATTGATTTTGATTGATCTTGAAGAGTAGGGAAGGGAGCAGGTCTGCGATTCAATGATTAGCAGCCGTTGCTCGTTAATATCCGACTTTTTGATCATCACTTTTTGGCGTCGAACTATCTACCTGATAGGCATGCAGAAGCTTTTGAGGTGTCGGCTTTTCAGTGCGTGGCGCTTGCTGTCCGTAGCGCTTGCCAAAGGTTTTCCTTTTATCAATAAGGCGACGAACCCGCATTAACTGCTCGCCTTTGAGTACTCCGTTTTCGTAGGCTTCCATCATGGCCTTTTGGAGATCAACATCCTTAGATCGAGCAATTTCCATCGCCAATTTTATGGATAGCCAACCCTTCTCGACCGCAGCGATTAGACGCTCTTCTCCCTGGCGCAATAGCAGAAGAATTCCGTGTATGTAGCCTGAGTCCAAACAGGTTTTTTCAGCTATCTGCGGGCAGGTATATCCCCGAGCCGTGACTATCTACCAACTGCCGCCGGAGGCCAAACCCTGCTGGGCCACCTTGGCGGTATCCCAATTCGATAAGTCGCGACTGCCCTGCAAAAACTTTCACTGACAGTTCACGGCTGTACTCGCCTGCCATCATCCGCTTCACGCTCTTAACGATGTTGGAGACAGGCGATCCGTCGTTAGTGAATTGCTCTGCACAGTATTGAACGGAGACTCCGGCTTGGCGGCAGCGAACCTCATAGCTCGCGCTGACGTCCGGATCCTGGAAGCGCCCCCAGCGACTGACGTCATAGACCAGAACAGTGGAGTACTCCGCACGACCGCTTTCCACATCGAAAAACAGTTGCTTCAAGGCATCGCGACCCTCTAGGCGCAGGCCGCTCTTACCCGCATCGGTGTAAACCTTGCTGATCTCAAGATCATGGGTAACTGCGTAGAGGCGAATGGTGTCGAGCTGATTCTCGGTCGAGTATTGCTGATGCTCAGTGGACATCCGAACGTACGCCGCTGCCAAGGCCGTGCTCGGTTCATTGAGTGTATTACCCACACCAATTAGATTCTGCATCGACAACATCCTCAACTTTCTCGCGGCCACTAAGGCGTCGCCAGACGTGATGGGATACCGCGTTTTTCGATTTAGCTCTAAAGAAGGTAGAAGATCAGGAAGGGAAAAATGTTCACGAAAACGGGCAATTCTTTTCTGGCTCAAAAAGAGTACGCAGCCGGCATCGCCAAGGCGCTTCATATGGAGCTCGGAGAAACACACCAAGCCACCAAAACGCTGATGCGCTGGACGAACGCAAATGATAGGACAGTCAAGAACTGGATGGCAGGCAGCAGCGGCCCAAGAGGTGAGCACTTGGTTGCGTTGGTTAAGCATTCAGACCGTGCGTTGGCTTCTTTTCTCGGGATGGCGGGGCGACCACACGCGCTGAATGCTTCAGAGTTACCAACGCTCAGGCTGAAGCTTCAAATGGCAATCGAGGGAATAGATTATTGTCTAGCGATTAGGGATTGATAAGAAGCATTCCCTACATTCGCGTCGACTTGCCTACATTCGGGTAAGATCCATGGAGATCACCAGTAGCGTTTTATACGGCCTGAGCGCCCGAATCTTTTAGATGCTGTACGAGGGTTTCCTTCAATTCGAGAAGCGCCTCTCGCAGTCGCGAGTCCTCTCTGGCGTCGTCTGACGCCGGCCTGAACTCTTCAACGTGCCTGAGCAAGGCTTCGGCATTGTTTGTGTTGAGATCAAAAACAATCATGTTGAGTCCTGGGCTTGGAGGAGGGTGATGTCAGCAAGCGAATCCGTGACTGAGTTTTTCAAGCTCAGCCTTTACGAGTTCGTAGCCCGCTTCAGTGAGAGCGACCTCCAATGGTGTGCGACCACCGAAGGCGATTTTTGGTTGGGTCAGCCAGATGTCGGCTTTTTCTTTGTTGCCAAAGACCTGTTCGGCTTGGCGTTGGATCAGCTCAACGTAATTCACATTCGGGCCCTCGTGGGGATTGCTCGCATCCGTTCACTCCTCACTAAGTTCGTATCTGACACTTTTGGATGGAAACGGATATACATTTTCATCATTTCGCAAGAGATGTTCCGCTTCGTCCAATTGATGTAAAAGCATCACTTCTCGTGCCAGTGACTGATGGTAGAGCTTTTTCCAACACTCAGCTTCCTCCTTCCAACGTCGAATGGATTCATTTACCAGCTTCTTCGGTTGAGCACGCAGCTTCTGTTCGGCGGCAAATCGCATTACCTCCTTGATAAGCTCGTGATAGACGGGGCGTTGTTTTTTGATGCTCCCGGCACTTTTTCCCGCCTCTAAAGCAACAGCATTGAGGGTGATTGCTGTCCCAATCGGAACGCGGGCAGGTCTTCCTTCCACCAGCCGCTGCAACGCCTCGAAATACTGAAAAACACTGTCCGAACGGGTACCGTCGCCTTTAGTCAATTGGGTGTTTGTCATATCTTGCTCGCAATGTTTAATCAGTCCGCTTTCGCAACCAAGCGGTCGCGCATTTTTTCCAAGTCCTGGAGGTTTTGTGCATCCATACGATATTCGACAGATCCAGGGTCAAGCGTTTCCAGATCGAAGCGCAGAACTTCAATCGTGTAGTCGAGCTTGCTAAGTTTGATTACTGACTCGCTGCATCCATCACAAGTAGAGAAGTCGGCATGTGCTCGCTTCTCGCATGGCTGAATCGAAAGGCACAACCCCACAGGAGTTGTTGCGCAAGCGATCAATCCCTTCTTCTTTCGAATAAGCAGTTGATCAATAGTTTCCTCTAGGACGATCGCTTGTTTATCTTTATCGTTTTGAATCCTCCGACCTTCAACTCCGTGCAGCTTTTCTTCGGAATAGAGTATATCTCTGATATAAATAGCGTTGCTCGCATCAAGAGCAGCTTCTTTGAATTCAGCTACCATTTCAGGTGACCACTCACTCATTTTCATGAGCCCGGCTGAACAGCCTTTTTGGTAGTGTTCAGAGGTTTTTCCTGACAAATGACCTAGCACTCTTTTGAGGGGGGCTATGTCCATAAGATCGTCTTCGGCGCAGTAGACTGTCATAGTGCGTCGAAACTGGTGAGTAGTGAAACTCCAAGGTTTACCGATCTGAAATTTCTTTTCGGAGCGCCAGTCCCGGCTAGGGTCGATTAGCTCTAGGCAGAAAAGATCTTCTTCTTCGATGGGGATCGGTGGTAAACGAGTTTCATATTTAAAAGAAATACATTTATTGAATAAGACAGGCTCCTTTCGTTTGGTAATCGGGATGTGAGTCGGCGCAATAAAAAAATTTTTTATGCCTTTGTGTTCGTTTGGCAAGTAAGGGTGAATGATCTCATAGATTTCAACAAGTGTTTGAAGAGGAGTCTGAATATGCTCAGTTGTGATCCATCTGGTGTCAACAGCTCTTCCAGTCGACTTGGTTGAAATTCCAACTACATAAACACCTTCTTCGCACCAGCCGGTCGCCTTTTCAAGGCATTCATGCTCAAGTAATAATGCCTCGCCGCTGCGCATAAACGTCAAAATATGCACTAAAGCCTTAGCGCAATATTGCGCCATCCCTAAAAATGATGGGGCAAACGAGACATCCAGAATTTTATATTTTCGGAATAAATGATCGAGACCATGCATTCTTGCGGCTTCATCGAAGTCAGGCTCGCCTGCTGCATCTTGGCTAACCTCATTGAGTTTCTTGATCATGTACTGAGAATGTGTGCCTCTTGCGTAGAGGCGATTGCTCGCGGCTAGTTGGAGAAACTCAGTCAGCTGGGTGCGGTGTTGTTTGAAGTCTTCTAAGACTTCATGATAGTGACCCCAGCGAAGGTTCAAGATCCGAGGAGGGATTACTGGGTGTTGTTTTTTACTCTTATGCGACGTGCCCCTGTAAACATTTTTCAGCGCCTTCATGAAAGCGTTTGGTATCAAAAACCAGTGGTTTGGGCATTTGGTGATATTGAATATCCTTAAAATTTGCCACAAAACGCTCGCGCGCGCATGAGCCATGCTTGCCAGCATAGGTTTGTATAGATCCGGTCTGTGTACAAGATCGCGAATCAGAATGTCATGATCATCGGCATATCTGCATAAATATAATAGTGAGTAAAGCCCACCAAACTGACTGCTAGCACGAAGTGTCTTGGTAGCTCCCTTGTTAGAGAACATACGCATCAGAAAAAAAATCTGAACCAGGAAAATGTTTTCACTGTTTGTAGTTTTATTGCACTTCAATCCGGAAAAAGAATATGTGATGTTGTCAGTGATGACGAGTTTGAATTGGGTCATCTCCCAAATAAGATCACTTAGCTTCGACAAAGGCTGTCCGTGCTCATCAATCGACAGAATCAAGTCTTTAGATATATTGTCGAAAGACATTCCATAATAAACCTGAGGTTTGGCGACTGCCGGTTTAGTTAGTAAAGGGGCCTCGTCCCTCATAATAGGAAGTCGTGTGTTGACCTTTGCAGTGTCTTTTGTTGGTGTCATCGGATGGCTCCAATTTTGATGAAGCGTTCAAGGTATTTCGTCCAGTACTCGGTGAGTTCACGCTCGTCATAAACGCGCTTCCGGATGATTTTCGAGTCAGCTATAGCTGTTGGGTTAATTTCGTGAATTCTGTTCAAAAGTTTCTCGATGATTTCTAGCGCAGGCTGATGTATAAGGTTGAAATGATCAAGGTCGTTACAGGTTCCTAGGAATTTCTTGATGACATATTCCAGGCTGTAAAGTTTGTGGATACTCTCAGGCTCAGGTGTCACGCGAAATTCATTGCAAAAAAGGCATCCTCGGCTATTTTTGCAGTCTGGTTCATAGCCAGGCGGAATTGAAACTGCGCTTGTTGGTTTTGCGCCGCTGCATAAACCTGATGGGACTCTGAGGTGCTCTGCACTATCGAGCATGTTGACTATTTTTCTAACTGCCTCAACTATTCGGTCTATCGCCTCTTTTTCTTCAACGTTTGTGTAGCTTGCTCGCTGAGTTTTATCTGAATGATGTAAAAGAGCAGCTGCTGTATCTTGGTCGTAGTTTTTTACCAGCCATGAATCTTTATACGCCCTAAGCTTTTTATAGCTCAACATCGGAAATGCTGGGTCAACCATAGCCTGCATTTGCACACAAAGATTTCTAAGCAGGTTTTCATCAAGTTGACGGAACTCGGAGATCGTTCGGTAATCGAATCCAATAAATAATTTGTCGAATTGATGCCCGTTAAGAATGTGCTTGCGTAGTTCAATGAATTTTTTGAAATGCTTGACGAATGGCGCAGCTACGGTAAAGGTGATGGGTTGCACTCCTCCTCTCTGCTTGATGCTGATAATACGTGTGCCTATGCTCCCCTTCGAAATCTCGTAAGCGCCATTCCAAGGGGTGGATATAATGGTTGACTCATTCTCCCCGCTATTGAGTGCGAAAAGTGCTACGAAGCTGTCATGCGCTAACTTGTGCAGTCGAACCATTCTTTGGCAGTACAGATCAGAATTGCCCTCCGCGAGACGGTTAGCAGATTTATAAGCAAAGGATTGATAGTTTTTATAGTTTGCATTCGGATTCTCTTTGTGGACTTCAGACCAAAGCTTGCATTTTCCGGTTTCGTAGTCGACGTATCGGCTTATGTGCCCGCTGCGAACTTTGTTCGTTACAACGCTGTCGGTAAGGAATGGATAAGCCTCCGTAGTAAGAACTGCCCGTTCGTTGTCGATCTTTATAGCATGCGGAAAAAGATGTTTGCTTAGAGTGAAATCAGACAGTTCATTGAACACGCTTGTGAAAACATTGACAAACCGCTTGACCGGAGCCTCTGGAGGCGGCTTTGTAGACGAAGATTTATCCGTGATGGACTGAATTCGTTCGATGCCTGCACTAAAATCAATTTTTGATTCCGGAAAAAGATACGAGCCACACTCTATCGCCACCGATTGAAGTTTCGCTTGTGTAACTTCCTTTCGGTTGCTTTCTTTGAGGTGTGTAGTGAATGCTTGTAATGCACACTGATAGCTTTCTGGCGACTCAAGGAAGCCTATAAGATCACTGTTGTTGCAGAAGTTGACAATCAACGCAAAGTCAGCAAGTTTTGAACCGGCTCCGGCAGCAGTTTTATCTGAACATGCCATCGTAATTACTTCACTTACCAAATTTTGAATAGGCTTCGCCCGCTCTGGTCTATGGAGTGATACCTCCACAGTTTTAGGCAAGCGCACGCTTTTTTTACCTGTGAAGCACCAGGCACCAACGTCATGGTGTTTTCGATGCGCCGAGCGAACTACGATGTTCTCTAGAACATTGGACTTCAACAGCGCCTGCAGGTAAACCGAGGTGCGCACACCATATTTTTTTGGCTGTTGGGTATCGATATGTAAATCAATGGTTGAAATATTATCTAGGTTGCGCATGTTTAAATCTCGTTGTTGCACATGTCTATGATGTGCTGCTGGTACTCCTTATCTGCTTGGTAAATAATGTCTTTATTTTGCTGGAAGTTTAGGTAAGCTTGGGTTGTTTTTGAGTTGCTGTGATTCATGCGCTTGCGTACATAATCAATCAATTGCATATAGTTGATCTGCCCTCGGTTAAGCATTTCGCGTCGTTCCTCTACCAAATTCATTCCAAAGGTTGCACGAAGGTCGTGAAAACTAAAGTCCACGTCACACTCCAATTCTTGCATTAAAGGTTTCAAGTATTTTGAAATGAAGCTACGTACATATGAGCCTTTCTCGTTGCTTTCGAACCTGCCTCTATCGCTTTTCGCAACATAGTAAGGGGTGCCAGTCTTGCTCAAAAAAATATACTGCGCGCCCTCAGGTTGCTCAGGGGCTAACGCTGCTCGATGTAAATAGCGATCGGAATTGATATAAATGCTCAACTTATGGTGTAACCATTTTGGCATCATGATGGTCTGAGGTTTGTCGTGCTTCGCGTCAACCAGTGAGCCTCTCCCCGCGCGCACTGGTACAAGATCGAAGCTATTAGATTCGCTTGGTTGAATTGATGAAACTCGAAGCGTTAATATGGTTTGAATGCGCATCCCCGTCACCAAAGCAATCGTAAAAATCAAGAGCATTTCGGGATGCCCGGTTTTTATTAAGGCTTGGAGCAGTGCCAGTTGTTCTTTCTTACTCAGCGGTATCAGCTTTCCACCATCAATTATGTACTCGCCCGTGGAGTTGGGTCGGGTCGCGGGGAAAGTTAAATCCGTGTGCGTAATGTACTTGGTGCGCTCATATCCATAAGCATCTTCAAACTTTATCGTGGACTTCTTGGTTTTCCATGGGGGCTGTTCAGGAGTGAAGTTTCTATTCTCCATCAAGTCCTTATAGAACGTTATCATTGTCCGTATTTTTGCGTTTGCAGTTGCTTCGGAGATCAAAAGTTTTTTTGTTGGTAGATTGAATTTCTCTTTGTAGATGTAAGTTGGTCGCTCGAAGCGATACCCGCTAAAGTCGAGAAAATGCCGGCCTTCACTAGCTAGCGTGGTCATGAAGTCTGCCAGGTGTCCCGCCATGGCTAGCAGGGTTTCTGGGTCTTTTGAATCATCATCAAGAGCCAGGCGCAACAGGAAAAGTGTTCCCTCCTTCCATATCGAGCCATCAGGACTAAGAATGACAGGCTGGGATCGTATAACTTGAACTGTATGATCAATGCAAGTCACAGGATAACGAGTTCCGCCATGCTCACTTGGTTGAACCCAGCCTCGCGCCTCAGACTCGCCGCAACGTTTGAATAGGTCAACGTTGAATAATTTTTGTGCTCTGAATACTGTTGCGATATTTGTGTTATCGCTCTGGCTAACTTTTTCAGTGGCAGCGGGGGGCTTCAAAAGCATTAGCACTTTCCCAAAATTTGTCAAAAAAGGATTTCTCAACTGGTTTTCATCAGCTGTCTTGAAATGCAACTTGTGTTAGTGAAGATCAAGAATTGAAGGTGGGTGGGTCTCGGTCTTTGTTATTGGCCCCGTTGTCCGTTAGTTGTGTCCATCGTATTCAACTCACCAGCCGTTGTCGCGCCATCCCGACGAGCGGTAGTTGTTTTTGTCATATATTGGTGAGCAGGTTTTTTTTTGGTGGGTGAGGCTTATCCCCGCATAATTATTTATTTAGGTGCGAATTTGGTTATTAAATTACAAGAAATACAGGGATCCCTGCGTAGTTAGAATTGACGGGTTTGTCATATATTGATTTTGGATTGTGGCGTAAAAACTGACGTATTTTGGAATTGACGGCATCTTAAGATTGCGTGTTGCGTTCGAGATTTGAATAGGATCTGTCAACGCCCGCTCTATTAGGACGGGTGACGAAGTGGCATATTAATGAGGGTGGAGAACTCCGAGTAGATCGAGGTGGTTTGTCGAGGCTCAGACCTGGTGTCCAACTGCGTATCAATCGATAAGCTTGAATGAGCGAGACTTGGCAAGGGATGGTTGTAGTGGTCAACTGATTTCGGACGCGACGTTAAGTTTTTTACGCGGCCTGAGTTGGGGCCAGCCCATAGTTGAATTGGTGCGGTCGAATCCAGTTGTATCGATGCATCCGGTAATGACTTATGTTTCGGTGCGCTTCTTGAGCCGTCATATAGCCCACGGTCAGTATTCATTCATTTTTCAGGCTACGAAATACGCGCTCCATCGGCACATTATCCCAACAGTTTCCACGACGGCTCATGCTTTGGCGCATTCGGTAACGCCAAAGCCGTTGGCGAAACTGGCGACTGCAATATTGGGCGAGCCCTGGTCCGAGTGAAACAGCAGCCCTTGAGACCTTCCACGCTGTACATAAGCCTCGTCCAACCCCTTGATCACCAACTCGGCATCTGGCTTGTTCGACAGCGCCAAGCCCACAATTTGGCGCGCGGAAAGATCCAGAACGACGGCCAAGTGATGCCATTTCCCTTGAGCCCAGATGTCTACATATACACCGAGGGGGAGATTGAAGGGAGGGTAGGCAGGGATCGTCAAGCGGTTGGGAACGGGGAGAATTGCGAATCGGGCGATGTGCTGACGTCGGTGTCCATGGAGGAGCTGGATTCGGACTGGTATTGGGAGAGCAGGGTTGTCGATTCCTCGGTATCGCTCTCCTCGGCTGTCCATTTTTGCTGTGAGGTCACACGATGCGTGTTTTGGGCAAAGGTCACGCGTAATTCTGCACCTTGACCGTGTGCAGCGTGATGTCCACCACATCGCCATCGGCGCCGACCTGCGGCATCTCGATCCAGTCGCCGACGCGCAGCATGTCGTTGCTGGTCAGCTGCACACTGGCGACGAATGACAGCAGGGTGTCCTTGTAGACCAACAGGATCACCGCCGACATTGCACCCAGACCCGACAGCAGCAACAGCGGCGAACGATCGATCAGCGTGGCGACGATGATGATCGCGCCAAACACGTACAAGACCATTTTCGTCAGTTGCACATAACCTTTGATCGAGCGGGTGCGGGCGTGCTCGGTGCGGGCATAGATGTCCAGCAGGGCATTGAGCAACGCTGCGATGGCCAGCAGCAGGAACAGGATGGTGAAGGCCAGTGCGACGTTGCCGAGGAAAACCATCGCCGTTTTGCTCAGATCCGGCACCAGGTGCAGGCCGAACTGGATCACCAGCGACGGGGTGATTTGCGCCAGGCGTTGAAACACTTTGTTGTGGCGAAAGTCGTTGATCCAGTGCAGGCCGGCTGGCGACCGAGCATGCGGCTGGCATGCAGTATCAGATAGCGTGCCACTCGTCCGAGTACCAGGGCGATCACCAACAGCACTGCCAGCGCCAGACTGGAATGCAGGAGCGGATGCTGATCGAGAGTGCCCCAAAGGTCTTGGGCGTTGAGCCAGAGCTGTTTGATATCCATGGGTGAAACGATTCTTCTATAGGAAGCGACGGGGCGATTAAAGCATTTAAGACGCTTTGTATTACGCTCAGGGACAAATCAGGCAACAAAAAAGCCACTGTTTGCTGTCGTTTGCATAAAGAAACTCGGCCTGAGCGCTCGAAACCGGTACCCTATGCAGCTGTTTTTTTGCATATCTTCGAGGTAGCACCCGTGTTTTCCCAATTCGCCCTGCACGAACGCCTGCTCAAAGCCGTGGCCGAGCTGAAATTTGTCGAGCCAACGCCTGTGCAAGCAGCGGCCATTCCGCTGGCGCTCCAGGGGCGTGACCTGCGGGTGACAGCGCAAACCGGTAGCGGCAAGACCGCTGCATTCGTCTTGCCGATCCTCAACCGCCTGATCGGTCCGGCCAAGATCCGCGTCAGCATCAAGACCCTGATCCTGCTGCCGACCCGTGAGCTGGCTCAGCAGACCTTGAAAGAAGTCGAACGCTTCTCGCAGTTCACCTTCATCAAGTCTGGCCTGATCACCGGCGGTGAGGACTTCAAGGTTCAGGCCGCCATGCTGCGCAAGGTGCCGGACATCCTGATCGGTACGCCGGGCCGGATGATCGAGCAACTGAACGCCGGGAACCTCGACTTGAAAGAAGTCGAAGTGCTGGTGCTTGACGAAGCCGACCGCATGCTCGACATGGGCTTTGCCGACGACGTTCAGCGCTTGGTGGACGAGTGCACCAACCGTCAGCAGACCATGCTGTTCTCCGCCACTACCGGTGGTTCGGGCCTGCGCGAGATGGTCGCCAAGGTGCTGAACAACCCTGAGCACTTGCAGCTCAATGCGGTCAGCCAGCTGAACGAGACCACTCGTCAGCAAATCATCACTGCCGACCACAACCAGCACAAAGAACAGATCGTCAATTGGCTGCTGGCCAACGAGACCTACCAGAAGGCCATCGTGTTCACCAACACCCGGGCCATGGCCGACCGCATCTACGGTCGCCTGGTGGCTCAGGAGTACAAGGCGTTCGTGTTGCACGGCGAGAAAGACCAGAAGGATCGCAAACTGGCGATCGACCGCCTGAAGCAGGGCGGGGTGAAAATCCTCGTGGCGACCGACGTTGCCGCTCGCGGCCTGGACGTGGACGGCCTGGACCTGGTGATCAACTTCGACATGCCACGCAGCGGCGATGAGTACGTGCACCGCATCGGTCGTACCGGTCGCGCCGGCAACGATGGCCTGGCCATCTCGCTGATCTGCCACGGCGACTGGAACCTGATGTCGAGCATCGAGCGCTACCTCAAGCAGAGCTTCGAGCGTCGCACCATCAAGGAAGTCAAAGGCACCTACGGCGGACCGAAAAAGGTCAAGGCCTCGGGCAAAGCCGTTGGCGTGAAAAAGAAAAAGACTGACGCCAAGGGCGACAAGAAAAAAGTCGCCGCCAAGACCCCGACCAAGCGCAAGAGCGCCAACCGGCCGAAGAGCGATTCCCTGGTCAGCAAGGATGGCATGGCCCCGCTCAAGCGTCGCAAACCGGAAGCGCCGGCTGCTGAATAAAACGCCGTAGCGATCCCATAAAAAAACCGGACTCAGGTCCGGTTTTTTTATGCCTGCCAATAGTTGCTGCTATACGGACCTTTTGATCACTGGCTTGCAGGCGAAGTCGACCCCTTGACCCGTCACGCCGGGTGGGAGATCGCCAGCAAGCCGCCTGCCGTTTCAACCCTCGGTCTTTTTCTCCGCCGATCCCAGTTCCTTCAAGCGCTGGTCGATCAACTGGCACTTGTCCGGCAAATCCTTGGACGCAGTCCCAAGGTCCATCTTCTGCAACTCGGCATTGATCTCCTTGGCCTTGGTCGGGTTCTGCTCTGTGAGCCTGGCCACTTCCTGTGCCAGTTGTTCGCGTTTGGCGGTGGCCTCTTCGGGCGTGCAGGCCCAAGCGGGCAGGGCACAGGTCAAAGCGCCGGCGAGGGTGAGCTTAAGCAGTGTTTTCATGGTGGCAGGCCTCGGTTCCGGTTAAGGCGGGTTACCCGGTTGAGCGCTGCCCCATGGCAAAAGTTCAGTGACAGGTGATGGCCGCGCCTCTGTCGCTGGAGGTTAGTCTGCGTGGCAGCAGCTCGACTTCGCCCCTTCCGCGTACCGGTCGTGATGCCGCACCCATTCCATGATTTCCTCTTCATTCCTGCCCTTGGGCGTCAGATCGAGGTAGTTGTAGGCGCCGACCAGCATGTCCAGGCCTCGGGCGTAGGTGGAATAGGTGTGGAAAATTTCTCCGGCCTCATTGCGATAAAAAACACTGAGTCCCGGGAGTTCTTCCTCGGAACCGTCGGTTTTTTCGTAGTTGTACGTAGCCGTTCCGGCGGCGACCTCTTCGGCTCGGGCACTGACGCCAAAGTCATAATTGAAATCGCTGCCGGCCGACGATACCCAGTCGAATTTCCAGCCCATGCGACGCTTGAATGCCTGGAACTCGGCGAAGGGCGCATGGGAGACGGCCACCAGCGCGATGTCGTGGTGGGCCAGGTGCTGGTTGGCACCGTCGATGTGATCGGAGAGAAACGAGCAACCGGGGCAACCTTCGTCCCAGCCTTCGGCGAACATGAAGTGGTAAATGACCAACTGACTGCGCCCGCCGAACAGATCAGCCAGATTCAATTCGCCACCTGGTCCCTGAAAGCGATAGTCCTTGTCGACTTTCACCCAAGGCAGGGCGCGGCGTTCGGCGCTGAGTTTGTCCCGCTCCCTGGTGAAGGCTTTTTCGTGGGCCAAATGTTGTTTGCGGGCGACCAGCCATTCTTCCCGGGACACGACGGGATGATTCTGAATGTTCATGGGGTTTTCTCCTGCGCGATGCTTGGAGTTGACTGACACAGCTTAGTCGCTTGATCCCTGCCCAATTCGACATACCGCCGGTCGGTGCTGTTCGAAACCCCGGCTGAACGGCTGCCGTTCAGGCCGGTCACAACCTATGAAGGCCCTCTCACTCACGGGCACCGGAGGTTGAATCAGGATGACGACTTATAACTGGGATTTGATTGAGCGTTTGCTGCACGAGGTGCAAAACGGTGCGAGCAGTTTCACCCCGCGACCCTATGCCGAGCAGTACGCGACGCAGAAGGCAGCGGAAGGCGAGCAGACTGAAAACCTGGATCACCTGAAAGCGGTGGCTGGCGAGTACGAAAAGTTGCTGCTGGAGCGTGGCTACATTGAGCCTCGGCCCGAGGATCAGGGCGGCAGCGGTTCCAATTACATTTTGACGCCCCGTGGCTCAAGCCTGTTGAGCCTGATCGACAGCAGCATTCCGGGCAATGACCATCCACGCCAGGTGCTGGATGAACAGGAAGATGCGCTGGCTGTCGAGACGTTTGATGCAGTGGCGGCGAAGGCGCAGATTGCCTGAAAACCACGATCGCAGCCTTTTGCAGGCGTTGCCCGAGGCTGCGATTCATTTACCGCTGTTACCCCTGTTTTACCGCCTTCAGGCATTTCAAATCGCTGAAATCCTTGCGCACGCCCTCCATTTTCTTCAGCAAGCGTTGACGTTGTTCCGGCGTGCTCTCTGCCATCAAATCCACAAATAGCGAACGCGCCTGGGCTTCGGTGTTGGCGAAGGCCTCGCGGTATTGCGGTGTCCACAAACTCTCGCGATTGACCAGAAGCGTCTCGATTTGTTGTGGGAATTGTGGGCTCTGACGTTGCGCCACGGCCTCACTGAACTGTTTCTGCCAATGGGCACGGTTGGCGATCCATTGCGTGTTCTGGTCGCCCAGGCTGGTGGACCAGGCAACGACGCGCTGTTGCTGGGATGGATTGAGGGGGCCAAGCCAGTCTCGCAAGCGTTTTTCCATGCGCTCGCCGCGCTCCTTGATCTGCTGATCAAGGGACGGTTTCAAATATTGCTCCTGGTGTTTGCGCAGGTCCTTGGCGAAAGCTTCGTTCATTTCCGCGACCTGTTTGTCATTCAGGCCTTGCAGCAACTCGATGGCCGAGGGGGTGATCTCCCGTGCGGTCTCGGCGATTGCCTGTTTGGCCTCCTCCGTGCGGGCCTGCAGCGCCGCATCCGTGACTTGATTGGTTTCGACCATTGCCTGCAAGCGATCCAGCCAATCGAGGTAACCGGGTATTTGCGTGGAGCAATGCCAGCTGAGGTGTTCCCTGAGGCGTTCGTTGAGCCAGCTTTTTTGCTCAATGTTCATGTCCAGATAGTCGCTGAGCGACCATGGAATGATGATGTCGAGATTTCGGTAAGCAAGGCCCATGCGACTGCACCCGCCAAGCGCGAGGGTGACGGTCAGCACAACGGCGATGCGTATTAACCAGCGCGACATGGACCCTTCCTTGCGAAAACCCGGCTTACCGGGCTGATACTCATGTGAACGCAGGTTGAGCCCGGCAGTTCAGCTGATCAATAGAAGCTGCGCTCTGCCTTAAGCGTGACCAGTCCGTCGCACTGGCTGTTGTGCCCGGAGTAGGCTGAGCAATTGCTGCCGCTGAGGCTGGAGTCGCTATAGATCAGATCAAGGTCGATGCCCATGAACGGACGGGACAGTTTCAGCGACCAATCGGTGAAACTGCCCACATAGCCACCGTCCACCGCGACCGGAGTATTCAACTGATGGGTGGTGTATTTGAGGCTGACCCCGATGCCGAAGGGTTGATTGCCGCCCAAGTCGGCGAACAGGGTGCCGTTCTGTTTATCCGGGTCGTTGCTGAACGCAGCACCGAAACGGCTGCCGAGCAGGGTCAGGCCACCGAACAGTTCGTGGCTGTCGAGGGTGTCCACTTCGGGGTAGCTGTAATGAATGACGCCTACTTCATAGCCGAGGGTTTGGTCAAAGGGGTGTTTAAACCCTGCGTAGGAATCGACTTCGAGATTTTTCCCGGGGCTTATTCCCATGCTTGGCGACCACTGCCCCACATAGAAGCCGCTGTCATGAGTCAGGTCCAGGCCGCCGTGGAACGAGCCGACGGCCGATGTTTTCACCAGTCCCTGAGCCATGCTGCGAGTCGGGTTGGTGCCCAGCTTGAGGTCGAAATCACCCAGCTCGCGCTGAAAGACTTGCGCATGAGCCAGCGAGCAGACCAGGAGGCTGCCGAGCAGTAACAAAGGACGGGAGGTTTTGAGCATGCGTCACTCCATGAGCAGCGAGCGCAGGCTGATGGCCTGCTGAAACGCTTGATCCAGACGCGTGCAAGGATACCGGCGAATGATTGGCGTCGATGGCCGTTCGTCGATTTATACGAGATCAGTGGTAGGCAAGGAGGGTGTTTCAGGGTTCCAGTCCAAGCGCTTCGAAGCTCAAAGCGCTCGTGGACCAGGTGACGCAGAGGGTTTTACTTTTTGCCCAAGGTGATCTGCTTGGACGGGCCGAACGTCTGGCCGCTGACGCCTTTGGCAATTTGCTGGATTTCACCACCGGACTTGAGGAACGCAGCAATCTGATTGTTGATTGATTCGCTGGTTTCGACGGCTGGAGCTGGCTTTGCTTTGCTGTTGGATGCTTTTACGCGCATGGCGGCCATTAACCTGTAGAAAATTAACTTGGCCAGGCATCGTACAGGAAATGCCGGCTAATTGCTTGGTAAATATCCCTTGAAGGACCGCGGGCAAGAGCGAGGTCGAGCGCAAGTTATTATCTTGATTAATCCACTAAGCTACTGTTTTAACTAAAGACAAGGGCGAAAAAATGGGTGTTGCGCCTGTGAGTGACTGACGCTCGAATCCCGAGAATGGACTGACGAGCGGCCACGCCACCCGCCAGAACCCATGGTTTTTAAGGCTTTGAGCGAGATTTTCCTGCACCATCGGGCTGGGCACCGAACGCGCCTGGGAAAACCGGGTAGAATGCGCCCACGCAATGAGGGTATTGAACATGGCTTTAGTCGGGCGTTACAACAGTTTGCAAGTGGTTAAACACACTAACTTCGGTTTATATCTGGACGGTGGTGCGGATGGCGAAATCCTTCTGCCTAATCGTTATATTCCAAAAGATATTCCCAGCGAAGATGAAGACTGGCTCAATGTTTTTGTTTATCTGGACAGCGATGACAAACTCATCGCAACTACAGAGAAGCCGAAAGTTCAGGTCGGTGAATTTGCAAGTTTGAAAGTTGTTGAAGTCAACAGTATTGGCGTGTTCCTGGATTGGGGACTGCCGAAGGATCTGTTGCTGCCGTATTCCGAAGAGAAGCGGCAGATGACCGCGGGCGAATACGTCGTGGTGCATGTCTACCTCGACAAGCACACCCGCCGCATCACCGCGACCGCGCGTCTGGACCGTTACCTGGACAAAACGCCGGCCAACTACACCGCAGGCCAGGAAGTGGACTTGCTGGTTGCCGAAGCCACCGACATGGGGTTCAAGGCGATCATCAACAACAAGCACTGGGGCCTGATCCACAAGAACGAAATCTTCAAGTTCATGCGCGCCGGTAAAGAGGAGAAGGGCTTTATCAAGGAAGTCCGCGCCGACGGCAAGATCAGCCTGAGCCTGCAACCGGTCGGCCAGGAAGCGGCCACCAGTCTGAACTCGAAGATCCTCGCCAAGTTGCGCGAGAACAATGGCACCCTGGCGGTCAGCGACAAGAGCGATCCAACGCTGATCAGCAGCATGTTCGGTGTCAGCAAAGGCAACTTCAAGAAAGCCATTGGTGCCTTGTACAAGAATGGCCAGATTGTCATTCACGCCGATCGCATTGAACTAAGCTAAGCGCTTGCCAGCCCCATACAGGAGCGGCCCGAACCGGCGGCGGCTCCTGTAAGGGCAGGATGATGAAAAAAACACTCATAGCCTATGTCACCACCCTGGCGGCGTTTCTCGTACTCGATGGACTCTGGCTTGGCGTCCTCATGGCTTCGACTTACCGGGAGCTGCTCGGTTCGTTAATGCTCGAACAACCACTGTGGGCCCCGGCAGCGCTGTTTTATCTGCTTTATGTCGCCGGTTGTGTGGTGTTTGTGGTGATGCCGGCGCGGAGCTGGCCACACGCCGCGCGTCTGGGGGCATTATTGGGCGCGGTGGCCTACGGCACCTATGACTTGTCTAACTGGGCGACTCTGCAAGGGTGGTCGGCGCGGTTGGCGTTGATTGACATGGCGTGGGGGGCGGCGGCGACCTGTATCGCCTGCGCTACCGGTTTCCTGGTGGCGAGCAGATTGTCCGGGTCCATTCGCGACAGACCGGTGTAGGCGCGATGACGCAAAGGGCAATTTCAAGGTCTCTGTCAGGCGGCAGTTTCTGGCCATCTGGTTAATAATCGACAGCATAATTTTTCGCCCCGACACCGCTTGTTCAGCAAGCGGGTCGGGGCTTTGCTTTTACTGTCGAGTCACTGCCATGTTCTATGTCGTTTTCGAGGTCTTGCTGTGAGCGTCACTCGGCGTAGCGCCGATGGATTTGCCCTGCAAGTGATGCTGGGCTTGTGCCTGATCTGGGGCGTTCAGCAGGTGATGATCAAGTGGGCAGCACCTGACATCGCGCCAGTCATGCAGGCAGCGGGGCGTTCGGGCATGTCCGCGTTGCTCGTTGGGTTGTTGATCTGCTGGAAGGGCGGTTGGGATCAAGTCGGCACTACCTGGCGCGGTGGCGTGTTGGCCGGCGCACTGTTTGGCCTGGAGTTTTTCTTCATTTCCGAAGGCCTGCAACTGACCACGGCGGCCCATATGTCGGTGTTCCTCTACACCGCGCCGATTTTTACCGCGCTGGGTGTGCATTGGTTATTGCCGAGCGAGCGGTTAAGACCTGTGCAATGGCTGGGGATCTTCCTCGCCTTCGTCGGCATCGCCATAGCGTTTGCCGGTGGCGTGTCCTGGGCCAACCTCGATCACCGCATGCTGATGGGGGATGCGCTGGGTGTATTGGCGGGTGCCGCCTGGGGCGCCACCACGGTGGTGGTGCGTGCTTCGCGGCTGTCGGAAGCCCCCGTGACCCTGACCCTGTTCTATCAGTTGATCGTCGGCTTTGTCGGCCTTCTGTTGATCGCGCTGCTCAGCGGCCAGATCACCCACGTCAGCCTGACCACCGTGGCAGTGGCCAGTGTGCTGTTTCAAGGCGTGGTGGTGTCGTTCTTCAGCTATCTGACCTGGTTCTGGCTGTTGCGCCGGTATCTGGCGGCGAACCTGGCAGTCTTCTCGTTCATGACGCCGTTGTTCGGTGTCACGTTCGGTGTGGTGTTGCTGGGCGAAAAACTGAGCCTCAACTTCGTGATCGGCGCGGTTCTGGTGCTGCTGGGCATCACCTTTGTCAGCGCTGAGCAGTGGGTGCGTCGCCGTTTGCGCAAAGCGCTTGGCCAGCACTGACCGGGCTCAGGAGCAACCCGCCGGCCAGCAGCAAGCCACTGCCGGCGATCACCAGCGCAGGTTGCAGACCACCGCTGAAATGGCTGCTCAGTGCCGCCAGTAAAGGCCCGCTGAGCTGGCCTACGGCAAAGCACGCGGTCAGCAGCCCGGCATTGCGTTGGCTGGCGTGGGGCGCCAGTTCCCGGGAACGCTGCATCACCAGTTGCATGCAGGCCAGGAACGGGGTGCCACACAAGATCACCCCCAGCGCGAGTCCCGGACCGTTGCCCAGCAGGCAAGCGAAGACCCCGGCGGCTTGCATCCATAAGGTCAGGGTCAGCCAGTGACGCGTGGTATTGGCCGCTTGTCGGCGCAGACTCACCAACACCACGCCAATCGTCGCTGCCAGGCCGAAGCAAGGCCAGAACAGATCGGCCTGCCACTGCCCGTGGAACTGCGCGCTGGCCATTTGCGACAGGAAAGTGGCCGGGATGATGTAGCCCAGGCCGTACAGTCCATAGACCACGCCTAAACGACCGATGCCTCGATTACCCGTGCTGACAACGCTTTCAGAGGCGGGCACGGCCGCGCCCGGCTGCGGCAGGAAGCGCAAAACCCCCAACAACATCAACAGGGCAACGGCGGCATACACCAGCCACAACGTGGCGGAAGTCTGGCCCAGGAGGTTCGCGATCAGCGCCAGCACCCCGGTCAGGAAAATCCCCAGACCCGGTCCGGCAAATACCACGGCGCCGAGCCGCGGGCGCCCGGCGGCAGCCGCCAATGGCTGGCTCAGCGCGGTAATCATCACCAATACCCAGGCACTGGCCACGCCGGTGCCGAAACGCAGCAACAGATGCGACCAGAACCCGTTGGCCCAGAACGACGCCAGGGTCAGCAACACACAGAGCCACAAACCGCCCAACAGGCGACGGCGGACTTGATCGGCACGACGGGACAGCATCGCGTCCACGGCGCCGACGAAGTAGCCCAGGTAATTGGCGGCGGCAATCAATCCGGCGGCGGTCAGGTCGATCTGGCCTTCGCTGAGTAAATGCGGCAGTTGCGGCGTCAAGGCAAAACGGCCAATGCCCATGGCCATCATTAGAGCGACAAAACAGGCAAGCAAGCGAATCAAGGGAGACATGGCATGAGTTCCAGCTGAGGATCAATGACCGTCAGGCTAGGATCGATTGACTTTCTTTAAAAATGAATAATAGTGAGTAACTTGTTCTTGTTTGGAGAATGGCGTGGAATTCAGTCAATTGCGGATTTTCCAGGCGGTGGCGGAGGAAGAGTCCATCACTCGTGCCGCCGAACGCCTGCACCGGGTACCGTCCAACCTGTCGACCCGGCTTAAACAGCTGGAAGAGCAACTGGGGGTCGAACTCTTCCTGCGCGAGCGTCAGCGTTTGCAGTTATCGCCTGCGGGAAAAGTCCTGCTGGACTACACCACCAAGTTGTTTGCCTTGCATGATGAGGCTCACGCTGCCGTACAGGGCGGGCAACCGGCCGGTGACTTCGTGCTCGGCACCATGTACAGCACCGCCGCCATTCACCTTCCGGCGCTATTGGCGCGCTATCACCGAACCTACCCGGCGGTGAACCTTCAGGTGCAGTCCGGGCCCAGCGGCGAATTGCTGGAAGGCTTGCTGACCGGTCGGCTCGATGCGGCGCTGGTGGATGGTCCGCCGGAGCTGGCGGGGCTCGACGGTGTGCTGTTGTGCGAGGAGCGACTGGTGCTGATCAGCGAGGCGGACCACCCACCAGTGCTCAGTGCGCGAGATGTGGAAGGGCGTTCGGTGTTCACCTTTCGTCAGGGCTGCTCTTACCGGATGCGCCTGGAGGCCTGGTTTTCCCATGATCATGCGGCGATGGGCCGGGCCATGGAAATCGAGTCCTATCCGGGGATGCTGGCGTGCGTGATTGCCGGTTCCGGGGTGGCACTGATGTCGGAGTCGATGCTCGCCAGCCTGCCAGGCCGTGAAAGCGTGGCGGTACACCCGCTGGCCGAGCCGTTTGCCACGGCAACCACTTGGCTGATGTGGCGCAAAGGCATGGTTGGGGCCAACCTGAATGCGTGGATCGAACAGCAAGAGGCGGTGTATCCGTCGGCGCAAGTTCAGTCGCGTGCGATGGCATAAGTTGATATTGGTCAATTGTGATCGATTCAGTAACAGATCATTGCCAATTTGGTTGAGCATTGCACAGCACTTCAGACTATTATCAGTGCGAAGGGGCTACAGAATTCCGGCCGCTCGGCACTACCCTGAAGGGGGCATCATGAAAGAGAAAATTCAGAACTGGCTGCATGACCTGGGTGTCGCACTCGGTTTGATCGAACCGCCTCTGCAACCTGTGCCAATTCGCACGGACGACGAACAACGCCGTCGCCAGCCGCGTCGCCGGTAATCCTGTAGGAGCGGGCTCGCTCGCGATGAACGTTAACGATAACGCTGGTTGTTTTGAACTAAGCGTCGCCTGTAAGTTTTTCGCGAGCAACTTTGCTCCTGCAGGGGCGCGTACGGATGGGTTCAAACGGCGATCATGATCGCTAATGTCTGCCAATCTCCAGCAAAAACCGACTCAAGTCTTTCACTGTCCGGGCAGTCTTGAGCAGTCGGTCCTCCTCGGCGGTAAACGCCGTCAAGCCGAACTCGTCTTCCAGATGGAAGATCAACTCTTCGATATCCGTTTTATCCAATCCCAACTGCGCCAGGCTGGCGTTGTCGTCGAAGTCATCCTGACTCTCCAGCAGACGGCTGATGAAGTGATGCACTGCGGCACGAACGGCAGCTTTTTTCATGATGGTTCTTCGAGGGCGTTATCGTTGTTGTCCCTGCGTTGAATGTCCTGAAGAGGAGTACAGCAGGCTTCAGCCGTGACAGCGCTGCCACTCGTCAATCATGTGGCGCAAATGCTTCCCGGAGAAACTGCCGAAATGGCCGCCATGCACCGTGCGTATCGGCAGGCTGCGCAAGCGTTGCAGGCTGCGCGCGTAGTCATCGAGGTTGGAATGGTAGGCATCTTCGATCAATGGTCCGTCGTAGATGATGTCGCCGCTGAACAGGGTCTCGGTCGCCGCTTCGTACAGGCAGATGCCGCCCGGCGAGTGCCCTGGCGTGTGCACGACCTGCAATACCCGATTGCCCAGATCCAGCACATCTCCGTCTTCGACAAAACCCGTGGCCGGTGCGGCCTTGACGCTGTACTCGGCGTAGCAAAGCGGGCAGTCCGGATGCGCCTCGAACATATCGTCACCGACGAAAGCCCTGCTCAAGTCGTTTTCGCCGTCCGGTGCGGCGAGGATGTCCGCTTCGGCGGGATGCACCAGGCGCTCGGGGAATTCGTGATGACCGGCGATGTGATCGAAATGGCAATGACTGGCCACTGCCACCAACGGCCGCTCGGTGATCCACGGCAACTGCTCGCGCAAGCTGACCAGCCCTGAGCCGCTGTCGAGCAGCAGGTCCTTGTCCCGGCCCTGGATGTGCCAGAGGTTGCAACGGTAGAAGGGTCGGATGAACGGCTCGTGAATCAGGTGGATGCCGTCACTGAGCTGTTTGACTTCGAACCACTGATCGCGAGAAACAATTTTCATCAAAGGTTTTCTCCAGACGAAAAAAAACGGGTGTGGCAACCGACGCCACACCCGCCGAAGAAAGCATCAAGTCGTTATATTCAGCTTAGGCGGCGCTTGCCACTGTCACTTGGCGACGGGACATCAGGCTGACAATCACGAAGCTCACCAGGCCTACGCCGAGGCTGTAGTAGATCGGGGTGTTGGCGTCCAGACCATCCTTGACCATGAACAGCAGGGCAGTGGCGAAGCCCAGGCCCATGCTGGCGATGGCGCCGGCGGTGGTCGCGCGTTTCCAGAAAATCGCACCGATCAACGGAATCAGCATGCCGCCTACCAACAGGTTGTACGCCAGGGTCAGGGCGCTGATCACGTCATTCACGACCAGGGCGATACCCAATACCACCACACCGGTCAGCAGGGTCACCAGACGGTTCATGCCCAGGCTCGACTGTTTACCGCCGCGCAGTTTCGGCAGCAGGTCTTCGGTCAGGGTGGTGGCAGCGGCGAGCAGGCCGGCGCTGGCGGTGGACATCATGGCAGCCAGCGCTGCAGCAATCACCAGGCCACGGATCCCGTCCGGCAGGGACAGTTTGACGATGGCGGCAAAGGCGTTGTTGACGTTGTCCAGATCAGGGATCAGTACGTGTGCAGCCATACCGATCAAGGCACAGGCCAGACCGTAGATGATGCAGTAGATGCCGGCAGCCGTACCTGCGACCTGAGCGACTTTCGCGGTCTTGACGGTGAACACCCGTTGCCAGATGTCCTGACCGATCAGGATGCCGAAGAAGTAGATCATGAAGTAGGTGATGATGGTGTCCCAGCCGATGGTGGTGAAGCTGAAGCTTGCCGCCGGCAGTTTCAACACCAACTCATCCCAGCCGCCCACGCGATACAGGCAGATTGGCAGCAGGATGAACATCAGGCCGACGGTCTTGATCACGAACTGGACGATGTCGGTCAGGGTCAGGGACCACATGCCGCCAATGGCCGAGTAGATCACCACCACGCCACCGCCCAGCAGTACCGACACCCAGAACGGCAGGCCGAACAACACTTGCAATACGGTGCCGATGGCCAGGATCGAGGTCACGCCGATCATCAGTGCGTACGCCAGCATGATCGCCGCGCTCGCGGAGCGGGCCATCGGGTTGTAGCGCTTCTCCAGCACCTGGGTAACGGTGTAGATCTTCAGTTTCAGCAGCGGTTTGGCGAGGAACAGGTTCAGCGCGACGATCCCGCAACCCAGTGCGGCGCACAGCCAGAAGCCGGAAATGCCATGTACGTAACCCAGACGCACGGTGCCCACGGTGGAGGCGCCACCGAGAACGGTAGCGGCCATGGTGCCCATGTACAGGCTCGGGCCGAGGTTGCGACCTGCGACCAAAAAGTCTTCGTTGGTCTTAGCCTTGCGCATGCCGTAATAGCCGAGAAGCAGCATCGCGGCGGCATAGATGAGAACGACGAATAAATCCAATGCCATGATGGCGTGTCTCCGATTGTCTTTTTTATGGTGGAACTGAAATCAATCCCTGTGGAGCCACCTGTTCCTGTGGGAGGCGTGGCTTGCCTGCGATGAGGGCGCCGCGGTCTGTCAGGCAGACCGTGTCATCGTTCTTCGCGGGCAAGCCACGCTCCCACAGGTCATGTGTTGACCACAGGTAATGCGTTGAGTCAGGCGACTTGTCGCATCGCCGGTTTTGCGAGCGAGCCCGCTCTTTTGCTACGTGGATCATTCGGCCCGAACACCGCAGCCGATTCCGGGAACAGGCTCAGCAATGCCAGGTACACCAGTGAGGCCAGGCCCAGGGTGACTGGCAAGCTGATGTCGATACCATCAGCCAGGTTGCCCAGCGGACCGACAAACTGCCCCGGCAGGTTCACAAAGCACAGGCCAACGGCCGCGCTTGGAATCCATGCACCCAAACCACGCCAGTTCCAGCCGTGGCTGAACCAGTAACGACCACCTTTCTCGCCGCGGGTGAACACTTGCAGGTCATCCGGGCAGTAGAAGCCGCGACGCACCAGCAGGCCGATGATCATGATCACCATCCATGGGGTGGTGCAGGTGATGATCAGCACGGCGAAGGTCGACACGCTCTGCACCAGGTTCGCCGCAAAGCGCCCGATGAAGATGAAGGCAATCGACATCACACCGATCAGCAGCGTGGCCTTGACCCGCGACAGTACCCGTGGGAATACGCTGGACATGTCCAGGCCGGTGCCGTAGAGCGACGTGGTGCCGGTGGACATGCCGCCAATCACCGCGATCAGGCACACCGGCAGGAAGAACCAGCTCGGCGAGACCGCCAGCAGACCGCCGACGTAATTGTTGGCCGCGATGTAGTCCGGTGCCTTGATCGCTACGATGGTGGCGGTGGCGAGACCGAACAGGAACGGAATGAAGGTCGCGATCTGCGAGATCACCACCGCCGCCATGATCCGGCGCTTGGAGGTTTCACGCGGGATGTAGCGCGACCAGTCGCCGAGGAACGCGCCGAAGGAAATCGGGTTGCTCATGGCTACCAGTGCCGCACCGATGAAAGCCGCCCAGAAACCTGGCTGACCCATGTTGACGGTGCCGGCGTAGTTCACATCGAAAGGACCGGCGAAGGCGAAGACGCCCAGCAGGAACAGCAGGCTGGCACTCCACACCGCGATCTTGTTGACCCACAGCAGGAAGCGGAAACCATAGATGCAAACGGTCAGCACCAGAACCGCAAACAGACCGTAGGCCAGACCCAGGGTCAGGTCGGTTTCCGGCAGGCCGATCAGGCGCTTGGCGCCACCGATCAGCGCATCACCCGAACTCCACACCGAGAGCGAGAAGAAGGCGATGGCGGTCAGCAATGACAGGAACGAACCAACGATCCGCCCGTGCACGCCGAAGTGCGCACCGGAAGACACGGCGTTGTTGGTGCCATTGATCGGGCCGAACAGGCCCATTGGCGCAAGGATCAGCGAACCCAGCAGCACGCCCAGCACAATCGCCCAGACCCCAGCCTGAAAAGACAGGCCGAACAGGACCGGGAAACTGCCGAGTACGGCAGTGGCGAAGGTGTTGGAACCACCGAAGATCATCCGGAACAAGTCCGTCGGGCCTGCGGTGCGTTCGTTGTCCGGGATCTGTTCGACCCCGTAGGTTTCAATTTGTGTAAGGCTTTGGTCGTTGTTGTTTTTATTCATGATCTGCTCCGATCATTAAGGCGCACTCATCGTGTGTGAGTGTCACCCATATTGGCTAAGGGGTTGGCAGCCCTTCCGGCATCGCGGACAAATGTTCGTGACAGGCTAGCCATAGGCCTTGTTGTTCTTGGCCAGACGCTTGTTTCTTGAAAACAATCGTCTCGCGCTCCTGGCTAAAGTGCTGTTCCCCTTGCATGCGCAGTTCGGTGGCTACGTCATGAATGAAAATCGCCACGTCACCTTGCAGGCTGACGAAGGCGTTGCTCGAGGTGCACGAAATCACCTCGAAGCCGTCCTCGGCACGCCAGCTGTCCCACAATGCCTGATAGGCATCGCGCGACAGCAGGGGCTGTTCGAGGGTGTAGAAGACAAAGCTGGCATCGGCGCTGAACGCGCCGAAGTAGGCTTCGCGATCGTTACGGGCAAATGCCGACACCAGATCGGCGGCGGCTTTCAAAACCTGATCACGTTGGTTCACGGTCAATCCTTAGCGGTGGACCACGCCTGGCAGTACACAGAGCATTTCGTACAGCAGGTTGGCGGCCAGCAGCGAGGTGTTGCCGGTGGTGTCATAAGCGGGCGAGACTTCTACCAGATCGCAACCGACCAGGTCGAGGCCTTGGCAGCCACGAACGATCTCGATTGCCTGAATGGTGGTCAGACCGCCGATTTCCGGAGTGCCGGTACCTGGCGCCCAGGCCGGGTCGATACCGTCGATGTCAAAGCTCAGGTAAACCGGACCGTTGCCGACTTTTTCGCGAACTTCGGCCATCAGCGGTTCCAGGGATTTGTGCCAGCACTCTTCGGCCTGGACCACGCGGAAACCCTGGTTACGGCTCCAGTTGAAGTCATCAGCGGTGTAGCCCTGGGCGCGCAGGCCGATTTGCACAACGCGATCCGGGTCCAGAAGGCCCTCTTCAACGGCGCGACGGAAGGTGGTGCCGTGGGCGATTTTCTCGCCGAACATGTGATCGTTCACATCGGCGTGAGCGTCGATGTGCACCAGGCCGACCTTGCCGTGCTTTTTGTGGATGGCACGCAGGATCGGCAAGGTGATCGTGTGATCGCCGCCCAGGGTCAGCGGGATTACACCGTGTTCAAGGATATTGTCGTAGGACTCTTCGATGATCCGTACGGCATCCAGCAGGTTGAACGTGTTGATTGCGATGTCGCCGATGTCGGCCACCGACAGCGAGTCGAACGGTGCAGCGCCGGTCGCCATGTTGTACGGGCGAATCATGACCGATTCGGCACGAATTTCGCGAGGCCCGAAACGGGTACCAGGGCGCAGCGAAGTGCCGATGTCCAGCGGGACGCCAACGAAGGCAGCATCCAGGCCGGCAGCAGTTTCCAAATGGGGGAGTCGCATCATGGTGGCGATGCCGCCGAAGCGCGGCATTTCGTTGCCGCCCAGTGGTTGGTGAAGAATCTTTTCCACGGGTAGGGCCTCATCGTCGTTGTTTTATTTATGTCGGATACACCGTCCCACAGTAGGCACGGGCACCGCTGGGAATTGATTCTGCGAAATGTAGTGGCGGGGAAGAATCGCTACGGGCAAATACTTAGTTCAGATTTTTCTAAACTAACGGCAAAGGCCGAGATAGACTTTATGCCGTGCGCAGCATTCTGTGGCGAGGGAGCTTGCTCCCGCTGGGCTGCGAAGCGGCCCCAAAACATTCACCCTCATGAGCCAGATGCACTGCACCGTCAGATTTCAGGACTGCTGCGCCCGGACGCGGATCGACCGAACGGGAGCCAGCTCCCTCGCCACAAAAGCAACATGCACTGCCTTGCAAATGGAGCCCTTCATGGCCAACGCTTTACCCGACCTGAAACTATTGCGCATTTTCGTCAGCGTAGTGCGCCATCAAGGCTTCGCCAACGCCCAGCAAGAGCTCAATCTCTCGACGTCGGCCATCAGCACCTACATGAGTCAGCTCGAAGCGGCGCTGGGCCTGGTGTTGTGCCATCGCGGCCGTGGCGGTTTCAGCCTCACCAGCAAGGGTGAGCTGTTCCACCAGGAAACCTTGCGATTACTGGGCGAGCTGGAAGGCTTCGAACAGTATGCTGCCGCGCTCAAGGGCGAGTTGCGCGGGACGCTGAACCTGGGGGTGATCGACTCCACCGTCAGCGACAAGGCCCTGCCATTCGCCGAGGCGATTGGCGCCTACAGCCAGGAACACCCGGCGGTGCATCTGCATTTGTCGGTCATGAGCCCCTACGAACTGCAACTCGGCGTGCAGGACAACCGTCTCGACCTGGCCATTGGTGCGTTCTCCACGCGCATGAGCGGTCTGGTGTACATGCCGCTTTACCGTGAACAGCACTGGTTGTATTGCAGTACCCGGCACCCGTTGTTCAATGAGCGGCGTATCCCCGAGCAGGTCATCACCCAACAACGCATGGTCGGTCGCGGTTACTGGAGCCAGGCCGAGCTGGCGCGGCACGGCTTCAAGCACAGCGCCGCCACCGTGGAGAGTATGGAAGCGCAGTTGATCCTGGTGCTGTCCGGCGCCTACATCGGTTACTTGCCCGAGCACTACGCCCAGGCCTGGGCGGACAAGGGCGACTTGCGGGTGCTGCTGCCAGCGACCTTCGGCTATCAGGCGCCGTTCTCGATGATCGTGCGCCGTGGACGCAGCCGCGAGCCGCTGATCCAGACCTTCCGCGATTTGCTCAAAGCGCAGCTCAACCAGGCCGCTTAAGGAACCGTCGCGATGCCCAGAATTCAATGTTCCCGCTGCCTGCGTCCGCAAAGCCATTGCCTGTGCCCGCTGATCCCCCGTCTCGACAGCCGCACCCGTGTGTTGTTGCTGCAGCACCCGAGTGAAGTGAACCATGCGCTGAACACCGCGCGCCTGGCCGCGTTGGGTTTGAGCAATGCCGAACTGATCGTCGGTGAGGTCTTCGAGGATCTGCCGGCGCTGTTGAATCAACCGGGGTATAAGGCGCGGTTGCTGTTTCCTGCTGAAGACGCACTGCCGTTGCATGCCTGTGCCGGCTCCGATGAGCCGATATTGCTTGTGGTTCCGGATGGCACCTGGCGCAAGGCACGCAAGCTATTGCACCTCAACCCGCTGCTGGCGGCGTTGCCGAGGGTGACCCTGGCCGAGGGGGGAGTGTCCCGCTATCGGCTGCGCAAGGCCCCGGGGCCTGGAGCGTTGTCGACGATTGAGGCGATTGTCCAGGCGCTGGAAACCCTAGAGGCACCGACTTCGTTCGGGCAATTGCTCAGGCCGTTCGAAGCGTTAATCGAGGGGCAGATTGCGGCGATGGGGGAGGAGACTTACCAGAAGAATCACGGCGGATGATCATTTGTGGCGAGGGGGCTTGCCCCCTCGCCACAGGGAATGAGTCAAATCTACCTTTCGCGCATCGCCTCGGTCCGCGCTTTGAGCACCGGTTTGAGCAGGTAATCCAGCACACTTTTCTCCCCGGTGATGATGTCCACCGTCGCCACCATCCCCGGAATGATCAACAGCGGTTTGGCATCCCCGCCCAAGTGGTTTTTGTCGGTACGCACCTGAATCAGATAGAAGCTGTTGCCCTTGTCGTCGGTGATGGTGTCGGCGCTGATCAATTCCAGCTTCGCGCTCAGGCCGCCGTAGATGGTGTAGTCGTAGGCGCTGAACTTGACCATGGCTTTCTGGCCCGGATGCAGGAACGCCACGTCTTGGGGCCGGACCTTGGCCTCGATCAGCAGGTTGTCTTCCAGAGGCACGATTTCCACCATGTCGTTGCCCGGCTGGACCACGCCGCCGATGGTATTGACCTTCAGCGTTTTGATAATCCCGTGAACCGGCGAGACCACCGTAGTGCGGGTCACTCGGTCGTCGATGGCAATGCTCGATGCGGTGATTTTCGACAGGTCGGTACGTTTCTCATTCAGCTCCTTGGCGGCTTCCGAACGGAAGGTTTGTTCGGACTCGTCAATCTTGCTCTTGATTTCGTTGATCGCCGATTCGGCGCGGGGAATGGCCAGGGTGGTGGCGTTCAGCGAGCCGCGAATCTCCACCGCGCTGCGTTTGAGGCGCAGGATCTCCACCGGTGACACCGCGCCGGTGCCCACCAGCGGCGTGGACATGTTCATCTCTTGCTGCAGGAGTGCCAGGCTTGAGCTGTACTGTCCCTGTTTCGAGCGGAATTCCGCCAGTTCCTGGGTTTTTTGTCGAAGTTGTTCCGTCAGCGTCCGTTGTTCGCTGGCCAGTCGACGTTGCCGTTGTTCATACAGCGAACGTTCGTCTTCAGCCACCTGCGGCGCCTTGGCGATCACTTCGTCCGACAGCTTGAACGGCCGGCCTTCAGCCTCCGCCGACAGGCGTTCGACCTGTGCGGTCAGTGCATAGCGATCAGCCTCGCTTTCGCCCTTGTTCGACAGATAACGCGTGTCATCCAGGCGCAGCAAGGTGTCGCCCTTGTTCACCATTTGCCCTTCACGCACGAAAATTTCGGTGACGATGCCGCCTTCAAGGTTCTGGATCACCTGAACCTTGCTCGATGGAATCGCCTTGCCTTCGCCCATGGTGACTTCCTGCAGCACCGCGAATTTGGCCCAGACCAATGCGCTGATCAGCAAAGCGGCCGCCAGCCACACGGTGATCCGCGACCAGCGCGGCGAGTCCTGCAATGAAGCGCCGGCAGTTTCCGGCATGAATTCGCTTTCGGCGCTCTTGGCGAAACTGCCGAAGTAACCCCGCTGCTTCGAATGGGCAGGCGACTTGTCGGATGATGAACGGGCCATGAGTCGCTCCTAGACGGCCGCAGAGCCGACGCGGCCCTTGCGCAGTGCATCGATGACCGCTTCTTTGGGCCCGTCGGCGACGATCCGCCCGTTGTCCAGCACTACCAGCCGATCGACCAGGCTGAGCATCGAAGTGCGATGGGTGACCAGCAACACGGTTTTGCCCTGGACACAGCCATGGAGTTTTTGCCGCAGAGCGTCTTCGCTGCTGTTGTCCATGGCGCTGGTGGGTTCGTCGAGCAGCAGGATCGGTGGGTCGAGCAACAACGCCCGGGCCAGCAACACGGCCTGGCGCTGACCGCCGGAAAGTAACTGCCCACGCTCGCCGACAGGGCGGTCGAAGCCTTGCGGGTGTTGCCGGGCCAGTTCGGTAACGCCGGTGAGTTCGGCCACTTCAAGCATGCGTGAATCGCTGATATAGCGTGCGCCCAAGGTCAGGTTATCGCGCAAGCTGCCGGCCAACAGCGGCAGGTCGTGGGCGACATAACCGATCTGGTGGCGCAGGTCGGCGACGTCCAGTTGTCGCAAGTCCAGGCCATCGAGCAGCAGTTGGCCTTCCTCCGGTTCATAAAAACCCATGACGAGTCGCGCCAGGGTGCTTTTGCCCGAGCCGCTGCGACCGATGACGCCGACCCGCTCGCCGGGCTTCACGCTGAAGCTGACATTGGCCAGCGCCGCATTGTTCTGGCCGTTGTAGTGGAAAGTCACGCCGACGACATCCAGGGCGCCTTGCAGTTGCGTGCGCTCCAGCGGCCGCTGTTTGGCATCGCGTTCCTGGGGCAGCGACATCAGTGCGTCGGTGCTTTTCATGGTCAGCTGCGCTTGCTGGTAGCGTGTAATCAAGCCGGCGATCTGGCCCAGTGGCGCCAGCACGCGGCTGCCGAGCATGTAGCTGGCCACCAGTGCGCCCACGCTGAGGTTGCCGGCGATGATGCTGTAGACGCCAGCAACGATGGTCGCCATGCCGGAAAACTGCTGGATGAACAACGTGCCGTTGGTGGCCAGCGCCGAGAGGTTACGCGCGTGGCTGTCGAGGCGGGTGAGGGCGCCATGGGTGCTTTCCCACTTGTGCTGGCGCTCGCTTTCGGCGCTGCAGGCCTTGAGGGTTTCCAGGCCTCCGAGGGTTTCGATCAGCAGGGCCTGGCGTTCGGCACCGAGGCTGAGGCTCTTCTGCACGGTGTCGCGCAGACGCCTCTGGATCACCATGGCGAAAATGATCGTGATCGGAAACGCCAGCACCGGGATCACCACCAGCCAGCCACCGAGCAGGCCGATCACTACCAGCATCAGCACCACGAAGGGCAGGTCGATGAGGCTGGTGAGCGTGACCGCCGTGAGGAATTCCCGCAGGCCCTGGAAGTCATGAATGCTCTGGGCAAAACCACCGATGGTTGCCGGCCGCGCTTTCATCGACATGCCGGTGATGCGCTCGAACAGGGTCGCCGAGAGGATCACATCGGTTTTCTTCCCGGCGGTGTCCAGCAGATGCGCGCGCACCACCCGCAGCACCAGTTCGAATCCGGTGCCGATCAGCAAACCGATGGATAGCACCCACAAGGTCGATGTGGCCTGATTCGGCACCACGCGGTCGTAGGTCTGCATCACGAACAGCGGCACCATCAGGCCCAGCAGGTTGATCAGGAAACTCGCCAGGATGGCGTCGCTGTACAGCCATTTCGACAGCTTCAGGGTGTCGCGGAACCAGGCCTGTACACGGGGCACCAGCGGTGAGCGCAAGTCTTCCAGTTCATGTCGTGGTCGGGCGAACAAGGCCTGGCCGGAATAATGTGTTTCAAGTTCCTCGGGGCTGATCCATTGTTCGCCGCCGTCGGCTTCGCTGGGCAAGATCAGCACCCGACCGTCATCGCCGTAGCGGCGTAAAACGGCAGTGCGGCCGTTGTCGAGCAGCAGCAACACCGGCAAGTTGAGCGCAGAGATGTCATTGAGATTGCGACGCAGCAAGCGCGCCTGCAAACCCGCCCGGGCCGCTGCGCGAGGCAGCAGGTCCAGGCTCAGGCGTTGGTGTGCCATTGGCAGCCCGGCACTCAGGCTGGCGCGACTGACCGTCGCGCCATGAAGTTTGCAGAGGATCAACAGACCGTCCAGGAGCGGGTCATCGAAGCTCAGACGCGGATCGACACCGATGTTGCCGGGTTCCATGCTGGTCAAGTTAGTCGCTCCAGGTACTACTTCAGTTCAGGAAGACGCGCTTGGTTTTTCACCTCGTTCCGGGCGACGGCATCGGCGGGCAGCACCACCCGCTGTTTGCTCAGTAACTGGCCCATGCTCGCCAGTACACGGTACATCGAAAACTCCTCGGTGTAGCGAACTTCGGTGTAGCGGCGGTTGGCGTTGTAGAGCTCGTTTTCACTGTCCAGCAGGTCGAGCAGGGTGCGTTGGCCAAGGCCGAACTGATCCTGATAGGCCACTCGCACGCGTTTACTGGTCTCGGCGTATTCACGGGCGGTCGGGGTCTGTTTCTTGGCGTTGACCATGGCGTTCCAGGCCAGGTGGATGTTTTCGTTGAGCTGGCGCAGGGCGTTGTTGCGGATGTCCATCGCCTGATTGATCTTGTGGGCATCACTGGCCAGGCGGGCCTTGTCGCTGCCGCCACGGAACAGGTTGTAGTTCATCACCACGCCCACTCGCCACTCGTTGTCGTGGCCTTCGTCGCCCTGGATGTTGTTGTTGGCGCCGACCGCGGCTTCAGCATCGAGGCGCGGATAAAACGGCGACTTGGCCACTTCGTACTGGCTTTCGGCCGATTGCACGTCAGCCTGGGCGGATTTCAGGTAAGGGTTGTTGTCCACCATGCTCTGCTGGGCTTCCTGCAGCGAGGCAGGCACTTCGCCGCGGGTCGAGGGCGGTGTTTCAAGCTCATCGGGCATGCGTCCGACGACGCTGTAGAAATTCGACTCCGCATCGGCCAGGTCGACTTCGGCGGTGTCGAGGTTGTTCTCTGCCAATGCCCGGCGTGCGCTGGACTGGTCGGCGTCGGCATTGCTGCCGACACCGCGCTGGGTGCGCAGGCCGATCTGGTCATTGACCCGCAAGTGCGCTTGCAAGTTGTTCTTGGCCAGTGTCACCAGTTCGCGGCGCTTGAGCACTTCGAGGTAGACCTCGATGGTGCGCAGGGCCAGGTCCTGTGCGGTGCCCTGGGCGTAATAGGCCCGGGAGTTGACGACGCCTTTGGTGCGCTCGACTTCGTTGGCGGTGTTGAAGCCGTCGAAGAGCATCTGCCGCAGGCGCAGTTCCGATTGGGTGTAATTGAGGATTGCGGTGTGGTGATTGCCTAAAGCCCGGGTGTTGGTGTTATCGCTGTACCCGCGCCCGTACGCGGCATTCAAGTCTACCGATGGATAAAAGCCTCCCTTGGCAACCTTGACGTCTTCATCAGCCGACAGACGGCTGTCCACCCGCGATGCCAGCTCAGGATGGGTCGCGATGGTGCTCTGGATCGCCTCGGTCATGGACATTGCGTCAGCTTGAGAAGTGCAGGCCATGGCCAGCAAAACCGCGCTGCAGAGGGGGGTTAAGAGGCGCATGGGTACATCTCCCTGATTCCTGATGGTTCTTTATCAGTCGCCAATTATTTGACGACATTTATAGGTAAACCGTTTCATGCTTTTAACAACAGAGCTAAGAACATTCTGGGGAGGAGCTAAGAACTATTTCTCATAATTCCTATGCCAAAAAAAACTTATGCGCTCCGCAAAATCCAGCACATTGTTCAATGCGAAAGCCCTTGATTTAAGAGCTTTAGGGCGCTCTTCGGGGTTTGAGGAAAGTTCCAATCCACTTATCGACAATGGACGGAGAAGTGCTGGAGGGGAGGGACGCGTAGCAGACTGGGGGTGACGGTTTTTTGTCACTCGTGTGATTCAGGATCGTTACGCTGCGCTCGCAGGACCGGTTGTGCCGGATTTGGATCCCGATGCCATTGATTGCAAACGGGTTTATCCAGATACGCGAACGATGTCCGTGAGTTTTACGCTGGGCGAGTTGGTCGCCAGGACGGCGGTTTATTCAGATAAACCTGCTGACCGGCAGACGATCCGCCAGGCAACCCGCCTGAGCCATCGAGCATGTTCTCCGCGATAAAACAGGGTGCCGACAGCGGTTGGCAGCGGAGGAAATGCACATGGCTACGCTCATCGGTATCGTCAGTAAAGTCATCGGTCAGGTGTTCGCAGTGGCAGGTGACGGCACGCGCCGTGTCCTGGTCGAGGGGGACCGGTTGTTCGCCGGCGATCAACTGAATACCGGGGCCGAAGGCGCAGTGGCGGTGCATTTGCAAAATGGCCATGAGCTGACTCTCGGTCGCGGCAGCAGTCTGCAAATGACCCCTCAGTTGCTGGCCGATCAGTCGCCCCATGTGGTGGACACCAATGAGTCGGTGACGCAAAGCCAGGCGCAACTCACCGATGTCGAGCAACTGCAAAAGGCCATCGCTGCCGGTGATGACCCGACGCAAACCGCCGAGGCCACGGCGGCCGGTCCAGGTTCGACCGGGCCTGCCGGTGGTGCGCTGGGCGGTGGCCACAGTTTTGTCATGCTCGAAGAAGTGGCAGGACGGGTCGACCCGACCATCGGCTTCCCGACTGCCGGCTTCAATGGCATTCCCGAGTTTCCCGAAGCGCGGCACAACGCCGACATCAACAATGGCATAGACAGCACGGGAATCTCGGCGCCAGTCATCACTTCGCCTGTCGTTACGCCACCGGACGTCACGCCGCCTGTCGTTACGCCACCGGATGTTACGCCGCCTGTCGTTACGCCTCCGGACGTTACACCTCCCGTCAATCACCCGGTCACTCTCAACGGCCTGTCCGTCGAGGGCGGTGAACTGACCGTCAAGGAAGCCAACCTTGCCGATGGCTCGGCGAGCAATCCCGCTGCACTGACTCAGAATGGCACATTCACCGTCACGGCGCTCGACGGGCTGACCAGCCTGAGCATCGGCGGGATCAACGTGATCACCGGCGGCGTGGCTGCAGGTTTTCCGCAGTCGATTACCACAGCGCTGGGCAGCACCCTGACCGTCACCGGATACAACCCGGTCACTGGTGTGGTGAGTTACAGCTACACGCTCAATGGCAACGAAAACCATGCGAGCGGGGACGGCACCAGTCTCAGTGAACACTTCACTGTAGTGGCCAGCGACAGCAATGGCGACACGGCAACCGGGTCGCTGGACGTCAACATCACCGATGACACGCCCAAAGCCGTCGACGACAGCCATGATTTGACCGCTTCGGAAACGCAACTGACCTTGAGTGGCAATGTCCTGACCAACGACGTGCAAGGTGCCGACCGCGTTCCCACCGGCCCCAACAGCGGCCCGATCACCCCCGGTACGTTCAATGGCACATACGGCACCCTGGTGCTGAATGCCAACGGCACCTACACCTACACCCTGAACACCAACGATGCCGATTTCAAAGCCCTGCACGGCAGTGGCAACGGCACCGAAACCTTCACCTACACCCTCACTGATGCCGACGGCGACACCAGCACCGCCAATCTGGTTTTGCAGGTCCACAACAACGACGACCCGGTCACGATCGGCGGCCTGAACGTTGAAGGTGGCGAGCTGACCGTTTACGAAAAAAACCTCACCTACGGCAGCAGTCCCGACCATACGGCGCTGACCCAGAGCGGCACATTCACCGTCAATGCGCCGGACGGTCTGCAAACCCTGACTGTGGAAGGCGTCGCAATTGTCAGCGGCGGTGTACCGGTGGGCTTCCCGCTATCGGCTTCCACGGGCACCGGCGCCACCTTCACGATCACCGGTTACAACGCCGAGACGGGCGTGGTGAGTTACACCTACACCCTCAATTACAGCGACACCCATCCGAATGCCAACGGTACCAACAGCATCAGTGAGAACTTTACAGTCGTGGCTACCGACACCGACGGCAGCACGGCGACTGGGCAAATCAACGTTAACATCGTCGACGACGTACCGAAGGCCAACGCCGATGTGGCTTCGGTCGGCGAGGGTGGCATCGTCACCGGCAACGTGCTGGCAAACGACATTGGCGGTGCGGATGGCCCGGCCGTCGGTGGCGGCGTGGTCGGCGTGCGCGCCGGTTCGGACACCTCGACGCCGGTGGTGGGCGGCCTCAACAGCCAGATCAACGGCACCTACGGCTACCTGACCCTCGACGCCCACGGCAACGCCGAATACCACAGCTACCCCAACAGCGTGAACGGCCCCGGTGCGACCGATACCTTCACCTACACCTTGCGCGACGGTGATGGCGATCAAAGCACCACCACCATCACCATCGACGTGCACAACAGCTGCATCCAGGCGGTCAGCGACAACGACGTGACCGTGTTCGAAAAAGCCCTCGACTTCACCAAGGACGGCCAGGACCTGAGCGGCGGTTACGCCACCGGCAGCGAGCCGGGCAACACCGGCGAAACCGCCAGCGGCACCCTGGTCGGCTCGGTCACCGGCGGCAGCGGTGCGCTGACCTACACCCTGGTCGGCAGCGCCCAGGGCAACTTCGGGCTGATCCAGCTCAACCCCGACGGCACCTACACCTACACCCTGACCAACCCGGCGCACACCACGCCGCAGGCCAACGACGGCCCGAACACGGTGACCGAGACCTTCACCTACCACGCCACCGATTCGCTGGGGAACGTGGCCACCAGCACCATCGTGGTCAACATCGTCGACGACGTGCCGAAGGCCAACGCCGATGTGGCTTCGGTCGGCGAAGGCGGCATCATCACCGGCAACGTGCTCGCAAACGACATCGGCGGTGCGGATGGCCCGGCCGTCGGTGGCGGCGTGGTCGGCGTGCGCGCCGGTTCGGACACCTCGACGCCGGTGGTGGGCGGCCTCAACAGCCAGATCAACGGCACCTACGGCTACCTGACCCTCGACGCCCACGGCAACGCCGAATACCACAGCTACCCCAACAGCGTGAACGGCCCCGGTGCGACCGATACCTTCACCTACACCTTGCGCGACGGTGATGGCGATCAAAGCACCACCACCATCACCATCGACGTGCACAACAGCTGCATCCAGGCGGTCAGCGACAACGACGTGACCGTGTTCGAAAAAGCCCTCGACTTCACCAAGGACGGCCAGGACCTGAGCGGCGGTTACGCCACCGGCAGCGAGCCGGGCAACACCGGCGAAACCGCCAGCGGCACCCTGGTCGGCTCGGTCACCGGCGGCAGCGGTGCGCTGACCTACACCCTGGTCGGCAGCGCCCAGGGCAACTTCGGGCTGATCCAGCTCAACCCCGACGGCACCTACACCTACACCCTGACCAACCCGGCGCACACCACGCCGCAGGCCAACGACGGCCCGAACACGGTGACCGAGACCTTCACCTACCACGCCACCGATTCGCTGGGGAACGTGGCCACCAGCACCATCGTGGTCAACATCGTCGACGACGTGCCGAAGGCCAACGCCGATGTAGCCTCGGTCGGCGAAGGCGGCATCATCACCGGCAACGTGCTCGCAAACGACATCGGCGGTGCGGATGGCCCGGCCGTCGGTGGCGGCGTGGTCGGCGTGCGCGCCGGTTCGGACACCTCGACGCCGGTGGTGGGCGGCCTCAACAGCCAGATCAACGGCACCTACGGCTACCTGACCCTCGACGCCCACGGCAACGCCGAATACCACAGCTACCCCAACAGCGTGAACGGCCCCGGTGCGACCGATACCTTCACCTACACCTTGCGCGACGGTGATGGCGATCAAAGCACCACCACCATCACCATCGACGTGCACAACAGCTGCATCCAGGCGGTCAGCGACAACGACGTGACCGTGTTCGAAAAAGCCCTCGACTTCACCAAGGACGGCCAGGACCTGAGCGGCGGTTACGCCACCGGCAGCGAGCCGGGCAACACCGGCGAAACCGCCAGCGGCACCCTGGTCGGCTCGGTCACCGGCGGCAGCGGTGCGCTGACCTACACCCTGGTCGGCAGCGCCCAGGGCAACTTCGGGCTGATCCAGCTCAACCCCGACGGCAACTACACCTACACCCTGACCAACCCGGCGCACACCACGCCGCAGGCCAACGACGGCCCGAACACGGTGACCGAGACCTTCATCTACCACGCCACCGATTCGCTGGGGAACGTGGCCACCAGCACCATCGTGGTCAACATCGTCGACGACGTGCCGAAGGCCAACGCCGATGTAGCCTCGGTCGGCGAAGGCGGCATCATCACCGGCAACGTGCTCGCAAACGACATTGGCGGTGCGGACGGCCCGGCCGTCGGTGGCGGCGTGGTCGGCGTGCGCGCCGGTTCGGACACCTCGACGCCGGTGGTGGGCGGCCTCAACAGCCAGATCAACGGCACCTACGGCTACCTGACCCTCGACGCCCACGGCAACGCCGAATACCACAGCTACCCCAACAGCGTGAACGGCCCCGGTGCGACCGATACCTTCACCTACACCTTGCGCGACGGTGATGGCGATCAAAGCACCACCACCATCACCATCGACGTGCACAACAGCTGCATCCAGGCGGTCAGCGACAACGACGTGACCGTGTTCGAAAAAGCCCTCGACTTCACCAAGGACGGCCAGGACCTGAGCGGCGGTTACGCCACCGGCAGCGAGCCGGGCAACACCGGCGAAACCGCCAGCGGCACCCTGGTCGGCTCGGTCACCGGCGGCAGCGGTGCGCTGACCTACACCCTGGTCGGCAGCGCCCAGGGCAACTTCGGGCTGATCCAGCTCAACCCCGACGGCACCTACACCTACACCCTGACCAACCCGGCGCACACCACGCCGCAGGCCAACGACGGCCCGAACACGGTGACCGAGACCTTCACCTACCACGCCACCGATTCGCTGGGGAACGTGGCCACCAGCACAATCGTGGTCAACATCGTCGACGACGTGCCGAAGGCCAACGCCGATGTGGCTGCGGTCGGCGAGGGTGGCATCGTCACCGGCAACGTGCTCGCAAACGACATTGGCGGTGCGGACGGCCCGGCCGTCGGTGGCGGCGTGGTCGGCGTGCGCGCCGGTTCGGACACCTCGACGCCGGTGGTGGGCGGCCTCAACAGCCAGATCAACGGCACCTACGGCTACCTGACCCTCGACGCCCACGGCAACGCCGAATACCACAGCTACCCCAACAGCGTGAACGGCCCCGGTGCGACCGATACCTTCACCTACACCTTGCGCGACGGTGATGGCGATCAAAGCACCACCACCATCACCATCGACGTGCACAACAGCTGCATCCAGGCGGTCAGCGACAACGACGTGACCGTGTTCGAAAAAGCCCTCGACTTCACCAAGGACGGCCAGGACCTGAGCGGCGGTTACGCCACCGGCAGCGAGCCGGGCAACACCGGCGAAACCGCCAGCGGCACCCTGGTCGGCTCGGTCACCGGCGGCAGCGGTGCGCTGACCTACACCCTGGTCGGCAGCGCCCAGGGCAACTTCGGGCTGATCCAGCTCAACCCCGACGGCACCTACACCTACACCCTGACCAACCCGGCGCACACCACGCCGCAGGCCAACGACGGCCCGAACACGGTGACCGAGACCTTCACCTACCACGCCACCGATTCGCTGGGGAACGTGGCCACCAGCACAATCGTGGTCAACATCGTCGACGACGTGCCGAAGGCCAACGCCGATGTGGCTGCGGTCGGCGAGGGTGGCATCGTCACCGGCAACGTGCTCGCAAACGACATTGGCGGTGCGGACGGCCCGGCCGTCGGTGGCGGCGTGGTCGGCGTGCGCGCCGGTTCGGACACCTCGACGCCGGTGGTGGGCGGCCTCAACAGCCAGATCAACGGCACCTACGGCTACCTGACCCTCGACGCCCACGGCAACGCCGAATACCACAGCTACCCCAACAGCGTGAACGGCCCCGGTGCGACCGATACCTTCACCTACACCTTGCGCGACGGTGATGGCGATCAAAGCACCACCACCATCACCATCGACGTGCACAACAGCTGCATCCAGGCGGTCAGCGACAACGACGTGACCGTGTTCGAAAAAGCCCTCGACTTCACCAAGGACGGCCAGGACCTGAGCGGCGGTTACGCCACCGGCAGCGAGCCGGGCAACACCGGCGAAACCGCCAGCGGCACCCTGGTCGGCTCGGTCACCGGCGGCAGCGGTGCGCTGACCTACACCCTGGTCGGCAGCGCCCAGGGCAACTTCGGGCTGATCCAGCTCAACCCCGACGGCACCTACACCTACACCCTGACCAACCCGGCGCACACCACGCCGCAGGCCAACGACGGCCCGAACACGGTGACCGAGACCTTCACCTACCACGCCACCGATTCGCTGGGGAACGTGGCCACCAGCACCATCGTGGTCAACATTGTCGACGACGTACCGAAGGCCAACGCCGATGTAGCCTCGGTCGGCGAAGGCGGCATCATCACCGGCAACGTGCTCGCAAACGACATCGGCGGTGCGGATGGCCCGGCCGTCGGTGGCGGCGTGGTCGGCGTGCGCGCCGGTTCGGACACCTCGACGCCGGTGGTCGGCGGCCTCAACAGCCAGATCAACGGCACCTACGGCTACCTGACCCTCGATGCCCACGGCAACGCCGAATACCACAGCTACCCCAACAGCGTGAACGGCCCCGGTGCGACCGACACCTTCACCTACACCCTGCGCGACGGTGACGGCGATCAAAGCACCACCACCATCACCATCGACGTGCACAACAGCTGTATCCAGGCGGTCAGCAATAACGACGGGAATGTCGTGGCAGTCGATGATCACGTCATCACCAACGTGCTGTCGGGCAGTGTGACGTTGCCGGGCGAGTTGCTGTTGGCCAACGATACTGCCGCCAATGGCGATCCGCTCACGGTGTCGCCGACGACCTTCAACACCGGCTGGATCTCCAAGGCAGCGGACTTCACCGGCACTGGCGCGATCAACTTCAAGGGTACTAACCCCAACAGCACCGAGAACCAGAACCTGTGCGACGTGCGCAGTGCCTTCTCGGCCAATGCCGCGACCATGACGGCGGTGCTGGTGGTCAGCGGTTTCCTCGGTGCGGTGACCAATGCCCACGCTAATGATGAGGATCGCATTACCGTCAACCTGAAGCAGGGCGAAACCCTCAACCTGGACCACAACCTGGCAGCCGGCCATGTGGCCATGGAATATTCGGTCGACGGCGGAGCCTGGATTGCCCTTGCGGACGGGCAAACCCTGACAGCAACGTCGGATGCGACCTACCAGATCCACATCACCAACATCACCAACACCAGTGGCAGCAACTCCAACGGGGCGGAAGACTACCAACTGACCATGACCGTCAATTACGCCGGTGCCCATGACATAGCGCCCGATTACCATGGCGCCTACACCGCCAGCGACAGCCATGGCGGCAGCGACAGCGCCAACCTGACCATCAGCTACCAGGACAGTCACATCCTCACCGGGACCGCAGGCAATGACACGCTGGTGGCGGGCAATGGCGACAACATCCTCAATGGCGGTGACGGCAATGACATCCTCATCGCAGGCACCGGAAATAATGAGTTGCACGGCGGCGCCGGCAACGACTTGCTCTACAGCGGTCCGGGCAATGATCTGCTCGACGGTGGCATCGGCAACGATACCGCCAGCTACGCCCACGCCACGGCCGGGGTCACGGTCAACCTGAGCCTGCTCGGTGCGCAAGACACCCTGGGTGCAGGCATCGATACCCTGGCCGGTATCGAAAACCTGACGGGCTCGAACTACAACGACACCCTCACCGGTGACAATAACAACAACATCATCAACGGCGGCCTGGGCAACGACGTGCTCAACGGCGGGGGCGGCGATGACATTCTGATTGGCGGCCTGGGCAACAACACCCTCACCGGCGGCAGTGGTGCCGACACCTTCGAGTGGCTCAAGGGCAATAGTGGCCACGACGTGATCACCGACTTCGCACCGGGCACTGACAAACTGGACCTGTCGCAACTGCTGCAAGGCGAAACCAACACGGCGGCATCGCTGGATAACTATCTGCACTTCACCGTCAATGGCAGTGGCGCGTCGGTGGTGACCAGCATCGACGTCAGTGCATTGGCCGGCGCGGCGCCGAACCAGACCATCGATCTGGCAGGCGTCAACCTGGCCAGCCATTACGGGGTGACGCCGGGAGCGGGCGGGGTGATTACCGGGGCGGATACGGCGACCATCATCAACGGGATGCTCAATGATCATTCGTTGAAGGTGGATACGGTGTAGACAGCCAATGTGGGAGCGGACTTGCTCGCGAAAGCGGTTTCAGATTCAACAGTGATGTTGACTCAATCACCGTATTCGCGAGCAGGCTCGCTCCCACAAGGGGTTCTACAGTGAATCAGTGTTTTGTGAACGACGCGTTCCTCTGTGGAAGTGAGCCTGCTCGCGAAGAATAATGCGGTGTAAGCAAAAACTCACATCGGCTCTGGCGGCCCGATCAGTCTTCCCATCACCCCGAACACCCCCAGTTCCTTGATCGTTTCCAGTTCACCCCGGGTCTCGACCATCTCTGCAATCAACGGCAAATCGATGCTGTTGGTGGCCCTGAAGATTGCCTCGATGAACAGCCGTTTGTCTCGCTGCTCATCGATGTGCCTGATGTAGGCCCCATCGATTTTCAAGTAAGCCAGGCCCAGCTGCGTCAGGTTACCGATCTGGCTGAAGCTGCCGCCAAAATGCTGCAGGCCGATGCGGTAACCGGTGTTGAGCACACTGTGGCTCAGCCGTTGCAGTTCGTCCGCAGGGGGCAGCTGGCATTCGTCGATTTCCAGGGTCAGCAGTGGAGACAGGTCCGGCAGCGATTCGAGCATGTCGAGGATCAGTCGCAGTTGCACCGGGTCGCGCAGAGTGCTGCCGGACAAGCTCAGCGCCAGTGGCCAGCGGTTGGCGGCGAGATATTCGAGTGTGGCGTCGAGCATCGCCAGATCGAAGCGTGACGACCAGCCCAGTCGCTCGATCCACGGCAGGAAATGCCCGGCGGCAATCGCTTCGCCCTGCGGGTCGATCAGGCGTGCGAGGACTTTGTGGTGCAGCACCTGACTGGTGTCAGCGCATTGCACCACCGGCTGAAAATACAGCTGTAGTTTGCCTTCGGTCAGGGCGTCGTCGAGCCAGGTACGCCAGTCATGTTGAGGCTGATTCGGTACGCTCTCGTGGTGGCCCAGCATCACCCAGGGGCGGTCGGGGCGTTGCCGGGCTTGAGTCAGTGCATGGTCCTGGCGCAGTAGCACGTCGCTGGCCGGCTCACCGGGGTGATAGGCGACAATTCCCAAATGGGCGACGGGCGTGCAATCGCTGGCGCCGCTCAGGCGCAGGTTTTCCAGGGTGGCACAGATCTCGGCCGCCAACCGCGTGGCGTCTTCGGTGTCCAGGCCTGGCATCAGCAGGCTGAATTCGCCGCCACGATTGCGAGCTGCCAGCCAGGCGCGTCGCTCAGGCAATCGAGTCAAGCGCTTGAGCAATTCGCCAACTGCGCCGATCAAGGAATCGGCGCGTTGCCCGCCAAGTCTTTGGTTGAGACCCACCAGGTCGTTGATCTGCAGCGTCAGCAAATGGCCGTCACTGTTTTGTTCATCGACCAGTAAATAATCGGCCAGTTGTTCATCCAGCAAACGACGATTGGCCAGCCCGGTCAGGCTGTCCTGATAGGACTCGCTTCGTAGTTTTTCACTGCGTTCGGCTTCTTCGGCGAACAAGGCCTTGAGTTTCTCGACCATCTGGTTCATGGCCAACACCACGCGTTTCAATTCCGGGGTGCGTGGCAATTTCGGCAGGCTCAGGAACTCACGCTTGCTGATGGCTTCGGCCTGTTTGACCAGGGTGTCCAGCGGGCGAAATTGCCGACGCAACAGCCAGCCGCCGAAGACCGCGCTGAGCAGTCCGCACACCATCAGCCAGATCAGGCTGCCGAGGGTACTGTCCCAGAGTTTGGCCAGGGCGAACTGCGGATTGCTTAATACTTCCACCCGCGCCGCTTGCTCCCAGCCGCGCATGATCAGCGCGTCGCCCCCTTGGACACGCAGATTCACCAGGTTGACGAACCACCCCGGCACGCCCTCGATGCTCCCCGCAAAGTTGCGCTCTACCAGCACCTGCTGATTCTGGACATCGACAACGCGAATGCTACTGAAGTAACCGCTGTCGAAAATCGAACTGACCATCAGCTCCATCATGGCCGGATCATCGATTTGTGCTGTGAGCGACAAACCCAATGCAGTGGCCGCGTCCTGGGCGTGGGAACGCAGTTGACCGAGCATCTGCTCGCGGGAGCTTTCAAGGCTGACAAAAAAACTGCCACTGAACGCCACCAGCAGGAACAGGCAGATGGCGAGAAACAATTGGTTGCGCAGTTTCATCGAACGCTCCTTGCTCTGGCCGTTAACCGTTGCCCACGGCGAACCCTTCGGCCTGCATCTTTTTCAGTATGTCTTGCCAGCGCGACAGTTTTTTCGAGTCGCTACTGCGGTTGCCGCCATTGGCACCGGGCAGGTACAGGCCTTCGGCATTGAAGGCATACACCGGCAACAAGTCTTTGCGTTGGGAAGCGGGGCGGATGTCACCGATCAGGTTATCCAGCACCAGCGGGTCGGCGGCAGGGCTGCTGTAGAAGGTCAGCACCATATGCGCCTGGTTCTGGGTCAGCGCCTTGACGTAGGTAATGCGCAGTTTCTCGCTGGGAATGCCGAGTTGGCGCAGGCTGAAATATTTCGCCAGTGCGTAGTCCTCGCAATCGGCGGCGCCCTTGATCAGGGATTCGACCGGCGTGGCCCAGTAATCGGTCTGATGCCAGATGCGGGTATCGTCCTCAAAGTTCAGTTGTTGATTGAAGAAGCGATTGACCACATTGAGTTGTTCGCGCTCAGGCGCGTTGCGTTCGCCCTGGAGCATTTGACTCCAGGCCACGATACGTCCCTCTTCAAGGCCGAGTGGACCGTAGCGCTGGCCGACGGTTTGCAGGATCTGCGCAAAATCCCAATAGGCCCCGGCACTGCTGAGTCCGGCCAGCAGAAAAACGGCCAACAGCAGTCGTCTGCCGATCCGAAGTCGGAACGCTGGCCACCCTGGACTTCGCTGGCTGCGGGACATGTCCGGCTGCTCGTGTGCTGAGTGTTGAAGTCTAGGTGGTGTTTACGACGAAGAGGGGCAGATCGTCGGACGAAGGTGTCACGCAGGACTGCCTGAGTGGCGAGGGAGCCACGGAGGTTCAGGGTTTGTGCAGGGTTTTCTGGCGAAGGATATAGATCGTCACCAGCACCGCGCTGGTCAGCATGAAGCCGCGTGCCCATGGCAGCGGCACCAGATAGCAGGAGAACAGAATGCTTACCCACATCAGACCGATGGCGTAGACCTTGCCCTTGAGCGGAATGCCATTGCCATCGAGGTAGTCGCGAATCCAGGGCCCAAGGTGCCGGTGCTCCACCAGCCATCGATAAAAACGCGGCGAGCTGCGGGCGAAGCAGGCGGCCGCCAGCAGCAGGAAGGGCGTGGTGGGCAATACCGGCAGGAAAATCCCGATTACCCCCAGCGCTACGCTGAGCCAGCCGATGGCCAGCAGCACGTAGCGCAACATCAGGGGGCGGTTGCCTATGGGGGCGTCCATAGGCAGAACCTTAGTGGTGACGTGGCTTGAGGATCGCCGGTTTTTCGTCTGGCGCGTTGCACAGCAGGTACAGCGCGGTCAGGGCTTCCGGGATCTGCACGATCATGTCGTCCATCAGGTTGGCGTCGGCGGCGATGTCGGAGAACTCCGGTTGCTCGTCGAACAGGCCCGAACCGACCATGATCGGCAGCAGCATTTCGCTGACTTCATCTTCGGCGGTTTCGAACCAGGCTTCTTCGCGCAGGAACACGCCTTCCATGAAACCGATGCACCAGCCGCGCAGATCGGAGTCGTCCGGGTCTTCGCCCAGGTCCAGGTCGCACGGCAACTCGAACTCCTCATCGGAAGCCAGTTGACGGGCGATGTGGGCCTTGAGGGCCAGCAATGTGGATTCGATCGCTTCACGCTCGGTGTCGTCGGCGTAATGCGGCTCTTCGGCGAAGAGGGCGTCGATCCACTCACGATCCGGCACCACTTCGGAACAGATCGACAGGGCGGTGAGGTAGCCGTGGGCGGCCACGTAGTCCAGCGCCTCGTCATGCAGTTCATCGGCGTCGAGGAAGACTTGCAGGCGGGTTAGTTGCTCAGCGAAGGACATTAAAGGACTACCTTGGGGAATTAACAGATGCGGGAATTCTAGGCCTTCTTGAGCGCTCAGGCCAGCCGCGCGGCATATTTGCACCGCATTCGCTGTGGGAGGGAGCTTGCTCGCGATGAGGCCGTACCGTCCAACCCCATCGCTGCCTGATTCGCTGCTATCGCGAGCAAGCTCGCACACAGGATTTGTACTGTGTTGATGGAGTGTCTTATCAGCGGCGCCCTTTGCCGGACGGTGCTCGGGTATACTCGCGCGTTTTGTGATGCCCTGCTGGCGTCGCGGCTGAAATGTGAAGCGTCATGCAACGCGCACTTACGATTTGTCGGTGCGGTGCTGGTGGTTCTGGACCAGCCTTGCAGGGATGTTTCGGTGATTTTTGGAGTTTTTATGCTCGAACAGGCTCAACGCGTCCTCAAGGACATCTTCGGCTACGACAGTTTCCGTGGCCGTCAGGGTGCAATCATTGAGCGCGTGGCCAGCGGCGGCGATGCCCTGGTCCTGATGCCTACCGGTGGTGGCAAGTCCTTGTGCTTCCAGGTGCCGGCGCTATTGCGCGATGGCCTGGCGGTCGTGGTGTCGCCGCTGATCGCCTTGATGGATGACCAGGTCGCGACCCTCGAAGAGCTGGGCGTGGCCGCCGCCGCGTTGAACTCCACCCTCAGCGCCGAGCAACAGCGCGACCTGGCGGCCCGCATCAAGCGCGGCGAAGTCAAAATGCTCTATCTCGCGCCCGAGCGGCTGGTCCAGCCGCGCATGCTGGCGTTCCTGCAAGGCTTGAACATCGCCCTGTTCGCCATTGACGAAGCGCACTGCGTGTCGCAATGGGGCCATGATTTCCGTCCGGAGTACCTGCAACTGGGCCAGTTGGCGGAAATGTTCCCCGACGTACCGCGCATCGCCCTGACCGCCACCGCCGACAAACGCACCCGGGAAGAGATCGTCACTCGTCTGCACCTGCAGAACGCCGAGCGCTTCCTGTCGAGCTTCGACCGCCCGAACATCTTTTATCGCATCGTGCCCAAGGAACAGCCGCGCAAGCAGTTGCTGGCGTTCCTCGCCGAACGACGCAGCGATGCCGGCATCGTCTATTGCCTGTCGCGCAAAAAGGTCGAGGAAGTGGCGGCGTTCCTCAGTGAGCAAGGCTTCCCGGCGCTGCCGTACCACGCCGGACTGCCCAACGATTTGCGCGCCTATCACCAGAAGCGCTTCCTCAACGAGGAAGGCCTGATCATGGTCGCCACCGTGGCGTTTGGCATGGGTATCGACAAACCCAACGTACGTTTTGTCGCGCACCTCGATTTGCCGAAGTCCCTTGAGGCCTACTACCAGGAAACCGGTCGCGGTGGCCGTGACGGGCTGCCGGCAGATGCCTGGATGGCCTACGGCCTGCAAGACGTGGTGATGCTCAAGCAGATGCTGCAGAACTCCGAAGGCGACGAACGCCACAAGCGTCTGGAGCAACACAAGCTCGACGCCATGCTCTCGCTGTGCGAAGAAACCCGCTGCCGCCGCCAGACCCTGCTGGCCTATTTCGATGAAGACATGCCCGAGCCCTGCGGCCATTGCGACAACTGTGTCGACGGCGTGCAAACCTGGGACGCCACCGAGCCCGCCCGTCAGGCACTTTCCGCGATCTACCGCACCGGCCAGCGCTACGGTGTCGGGCATTTGGTGGATGTATTGTTGGGCAAGGACAATGAAAAGGTCCGCAGTTTCGGTCATCAACACCTGTCGGTTTTCGGTGTCGGCAAAGCGATGGCCGAAGGCGAATGGCGTTCGCTGTTTCGACAACTGGTCGCCCGTGGCCTGGCCGACATCGACCTCGAAGGCTACGGCGGCTTGCGCCTGAGCGACAGTTGCCGGCCGCTGCTCAAGGGTGAAGTGACCCTGGAGCTGCGCCGCGACCTCAAGGCGCAAACCACGACCAAAAGCAGCAAGAGCCAGGCGAGCCAACTGGTGCGCGGCGAAGAACGCGAACAGTGGGAAGCCCTGCGTGCCCTGCGCCGCAAACTCGCCGAAGAACACGGTGTGCCGCCTTACGTCATCTTCCCCGATTCCACCTTGCTGGAAATGCTTCGCAGCCAACCCACGTCCCTGGCGGAAATGGCCCGGGTCAGCGGCGTCGGCGCGCGCAAACTGGAGCGTTATGGCGAGGCCTTCCTCGAAGTGCTCGGCGGCCAGGTCGAGGCACCGAAGGCGGTGGCCGATGTGCGCCACGAATTGATCACCCTGGCACGCGCCGGCATGACGCCGCTGCAGATCGCCGGTCAGTTGCAATGCTCGGAAAAGAACGTCTACACCCTGCTGGCCGAGGCCATTGGCAATCAGCAGTTGTCGCTGGAACAGGCACTGGATTTGCCCGAGGACTTGATGGGCGAGGTTCAGGATGCCTTCCTCGACGGCGAAGGCGAGTTACCGCCGGTGTCGGAGATTTCAGCACTGTTTGCGGGCAGGGTGCCGGAAGGTGTTTTGTACTGTGTACGTGCCGCATTGCAGTCCGAATTCGAGATTTGAGTGGCCTGTCGTGCTGATTTAACGATTCACTAAAGATCAAGTCTTGCCTCAAGGCAAGGCTCATGCTTAGCTGACTAATAATTAGTATTTCTCTATTTCTGTCTAATCATGAGTGTTTTATGCCGTTAACCGATCAACACCGCTTTGGCATGCAACTGGCCCAGATGTCGCGGGGCTGGCGTGCCGAACTCGACCGCCGACTGGCCGGCCTCGGACTGTCCCAGGCGCGTTGGCTGGTGCTGCTGCACCTGGCGCGTTTCGATGAAGCCCCGACCCAACGTGAACTGGCGCAAAGTGTTGGCGTAGAAGGCCCCACCCTGGCCCGACTGCTCGATAGCCTGGAAAGTCAGGGCCTGGTGCAGCGTCAAGCAGTGCTGGAAGATCGTCGAGCCAAGAAAATCGTCCTCTGCGCCCCGGCGCTCCCCCTGATCGAACAAATTGAAACCATTGCCACGCAACTGCGCCACGAGCTGTTCGAAGGTGTCGATGAGGCGGATTTGGCGGTGTGCATGCGGGTGCACGGGCACATCCTGGCCAACCTTGAAAAATCTTGAGGCATAACCCCGCGCCAGACTTCTGAGAGGCCGCGTTGAGCAGACTATAAGAACTACTGCGCAATATCGTGTTCGTACCGCAGGTGCGAACACGTGCAGGTTGGTTCTGGTTACCCAAGGGATGCTCATGCTTGAGAGTCGGCTTTTCGTTGTTCGGGGTTGCACCCGATTGTTGCTGGTCAGTGCCATTGTCATTTATTCGGGCTTGGCGTCAGCGCTGGGCCTCGGTGAGATTACCGTTCACTCGGCAATGAATCAGCCGTTGCGAGCCGACATTGCGCTGGTGGATGCCGCAGGCCTGCAAGAGGGTGAGCTGTCGGTCAGCCTGGCGACGGCGGACGAATTCAGCCGGGCCGGTGTCGAGCGAGGAATCTTTCTCAACGATCTGAAGTTCACGCCGATCCTGCGGGGCAACCGCAGCCTGATTCGGGTGACGTCGCGCAAACCGGTCGATGAACCTTTCCTCAATTTCCTGGTTCAGTTCAATCAGGCCAACGGCCGTGTACTGCGCGAGTACACCCTGCTGATCGACCCTCCGGGTTCACCTGCGATTGTGCCGGCGACGGATGAGCCGTTGGTCAGCCAAGCCTCTTCAGAATTTCCCGACGTGCAACCGGCCGTTGCGACAGTGCCGGAGCGCAAGGAACCCACCAGTGTCCCCGCCACGCCGGCGATGGATCCCCTCGCCGAGCAAATGGCCGCCAGCGTTGTGCAAAACCAGCAGTTGCAGGCAACCATCGATGAGCTCAAGGCGAAGCTTCAGGCAACGGATGAACAGTTTTCCGCTGAGAAAAAGCAGGTGGCCGAGCTACAGGCCCGGTTGGCAGAAGTCCGGCAGGCGACAACGAAGCCGATTGAACCGGAGGTGACGGCACCGGCTCCTGTCATTATTGAAAAGCCCGGAACGGACTGGCTATTGATGTGTGGGTCGCTGATGCTGGTGACGTTGCTTCTGCTGGCCTGGTTTATTCGGCGTCGCCGCCAGCCATTCCAGGCTGTCTCCGAACCCACTGGCAAGCAAGAACCGATGCTGAACCGATCTGAGGAACCATTGCTGCCAATGTCATTACTGAAGCCGGTTGCCACTCCCGCTGAAGAAACACCTGCAAGGGATGTACTTGAAGGGGGCGCCATGCCTGGCGACGAGTTCCAGTTGAACCTGAATGACCTGTCGATGGATGCTAACTGGGACTTGACTGCCCCGAGCGAAAACCCGCCACCCGCCGCGCTGCCATCGAGTGAGTGGTTACTGGCAAAGCCGGGGGTTGAATGGGACATCGAGCCTGTCCTCCAAACCGAGGACGACATCGTTCTCGATGAATTCGCAGAGCCCGGTCAGTTGTCCGGCCTTGAACCGCTGCACCTGGCACCGCCGCCAAACCGCTGAAACCGGCCGCGCGAATCCTGTACAGGTGTCATGTGTTGTAAGCTGGACCGCATTCAAACGTCAGTCTTTCTGCCTCAGGGAACCTGTCTTTCATGACCGCGCACAAACCGGAAATCGTCATCACCTATTGCACCCAATGTCAGTGGTTGTTGCGCGCTGCCTGGCTCGCCCAGGAACTGCTCAGCACTTTCGGTGACGATCTGGGAAAGGTGTCCCTGGTACCAGGCACGGGCGGGGTCTTTCATATTTTCTGTGACGACGTGCAGATCTGGGAGCGCAAGGTTGACGGTGGCTTTCCCGAGGCCAAGGTTCTGAAACAGCGGGTCCGCGATCAAATCGATCCGGACCGCGACCTCGGACACAACGACCGCACTCAGTGAGAGGCGGCCTCTGCGGCGACGGCTTTCTTGCTCGAACCACCCGCAAGCCTGCTGGACACCACAATCGCGATGATGATCAGCGCACCGCCCAGCAACATGCGCAGGGTCGGGTTTTCATCGAATAACAGCCAGGCCACGGTGATGCCGTAAACCGGCTCCAGGGCAAAGACCACGGCGGCGGTACGCGCCTTGATCACGGCGAGACTCGCGACGAACAGACTGTGGGCGACCCCGGTGCAGAACACCCCGAGCAGGCCGATCCACAGCCAGTCGATGGCACGCACCTCGCTCAATTGCGGCGCCGCCACCGGCAACAGGCACAGGGCGACCACCACGTTCTGACACAACGCTGCCTGCACTGGCGGAATGCGGCCGGAACTGACGCGATTGGTCAGCGACAGCAGGGCAAACAACAGACCTGAGGCCACTGCCCAGAGCAGGCCAGTGGTAGCGCCGCTGGCCAGATCGAACGCTGGCGTCACGAGTACCAGCCCGATACTGACCAGCACGACCAGCAGGATTTCATTGGCGCGGATGCGCTCGCGGAAAATGAGGCCTTCGAGGATGACCGTAAAGGCCGGGAAACTGGCAAAGCCCAGCGTTGCAATCGCCACGCCAGCCACTTTCACCGCAATGAAGAAACTCACCCAATGCCCGGCCAGCAACAGACCGCTGAGCAACAGTCGACGCCAATCCACGGCTTGAAGTTTTTGCCAGCGGTGCTGGCTGGCGAATCGCGCAAAGAATGCCAGCGCCAGTACTGCGAAGGCCGCACGGCCGAAAACGATGATGGCCGGCGAAGCCGCGGCGAGTTTGCCGAACACGCCGGTCAGGCCAAACATCAGTGCGCCGATATGCAGGGCGCCAAGGGCGGTTCGGGGAGTCATTACAGTCCTTGATAAGCATTGTGAGCCAGGCCATTTAACCGCGCCCGATACCGTCGTGTCTGTCGCCAGACGCTCACAGTTTGTCGGCTGCCTCGCGTTGTCACAAGACTGACTTGCCCCTGTCATGGGCTATTAACCCGCCCGGCGCAAGCTGGCAAAAACCAGTCCTGAGGGTTGCCCATGACCAGCGCCGAGCTCGCCAAACCCAGCCGTAAACAACGAGTACGGACCCTATGGATTTCCGACGTGCATTTGGGCACGCGCGATTGCCAGGCCGAGCACCTGTCGCAGTTTCTCAAGGGGTACCACGCAGACAAAATCTATCTGGTGGGCGATATCATCGACGGCTGGAAACTGCGCGGCGGCATGTACTGGCCGCAGGCGCACACCAATGTGATCCGGCGCTTGCTGACGATGGCCAAGCGCGGTACCGAGGTGATCTACGTCACCGGCAACCATGATGAATTCCTGCGCCGCTATTCAAAGCTGATTCTGGGCAACATCCAGTTGGTGGACGAAGCGGTGCACGTGACCGCTGACGGCCGGCACCTGCTGGTTATCCACGGTGACCAGTTTGACGTGATCACCCGCTATCACCGCTGGCTGGCGTTTCTCGGCGACTCGGCCTACGAATTCACCCTGACCCTCAACCGTTGGCTCAACCATTGGCGTGCCCGTTATGGCTATGGTTACTGGTCGCTGTCGGCGTACCTCAAGCACAAGGTGAAAACCGCCGTCAGCTTCATCAGCGATTTTGAAGAAGCCATTGCCCATGAGTGTGTCAAACGCGAGCTGCATGGCGTGGTATGCGGGCACATTCACCACGCCGAGATCCGCAAGGTCGGTGAGGTGGACTACCTCAATTGCGGGGACTGGGTGGAGTCGTGCACGGCGTTGATCGAGCATTGGGATGGCACGATCGAGTTGTATCGCCTGGCCGATGCCCAGGCGCGGGAGGCGCAGTTGAAGACGTTGAAAGTGGCCGAGCCGGCGTGAACATTGCGCTGATTGTACTGGCCTCATCCCGAGGTCTGTCAGACGGATGAATATTCTTCCATCGCCGCCTTGTAGATCGAGTACTTCGGCTGTGCAAACAAGCGCGCCATCATCGGTTCAAAGAAGCTCAGCGGCAGCGTGTCATACGCTGGATCAAACGCCGCGGCATCGTACTTGGCGCAGAACTCGATCGTCGCTTGGTATTGCGGGTGGTCGCTGAATTGCTCACGCAGGTGCCGGTCCATGCCCAGGTGATGGAAGAAGTAGTAGCCCTGGAAAATCCCGTGTTTCTCGACCATCCACAAATTCTCGGCGCTGACGAACGGCTTGAGAATGGCGGCAGCGATGTCCGGGTGATTGTAGGAGCCCAGGGTGTCGCCGATGTCATGGAGCAGGGCGCAGACCACGTACTCTTCATCCCGGCCGTCGCGCCAGGCGCGGGTGGCGGTTTGCAGCGAGTGGGTCAGGCGGTCCACCGGAAAGCCGCCAAAATCACCCTCCAACAACTTCAGGTGCGCCGCGATTCGTGTTGGTAATTGGCGGGCATAGGCACTGAAATCGGCAGCAATGATCGCCCAGTCTTCCTGGGTGCCGTCCTTCATGTGGGTGAAACGGGCATTGGCATTCATCGGCAATCCTCTTGTCCTCTAGAACGGTACGCGTCCCAGAATCATGTCGCGATACATCACGAAATCGCCGAGCAGGCTGTAGAAGGGATGCTGGAAGGTTGCCGGGCGATTCCTTTCGAAGAAGAAATGTCCGACCCAGGCGAAGCTGTAACCGGCCAGCGGCAAAGCCCACAACAGCATCCAGGCGCCCCGACCGATGGTCAACGCCAGAATGAAAATAACCAAAGTCGTGCCGATGAAGTGCATTCGTCGGCAAGTACTGTTGCTGTGTTCGCTGAGGTAATACGGGTAAAACTCAGCGAAGCTGTTGAATCGTTTGACGTTTTCCACGACTGCGATCTCTGTGGTTATTGTTCTGGCTGCAAGTTGTTCTGCGGGTAGCTTATTTGAGTCTAGAGTGATCAAAGGCATCAGCCAGTGACAATAGGCGCCACTTTAGTATCCTTGGGAAATTGGCCGTGACCGGCGGCTCATCATGTAAGAACCCGACATGAGCGAACGAACGACTTCTGCAAGCTGGGCGATGGGGATTGTCAAAGCACTGGAAATGGACGGCCTGGATTGCCGGGTTCTGTTCAAACAGCTGGGGCTCGACTTCGAGGCACTGGATGATCCGGATGCGCGGTTCCCGCAGGACTCCATGACACGACTTTGGCAGCGCGCGGTTGAGCTGTCCGGCAACCCGGCGATTGGCCTGAACATGGGCAAGGTGGTGCGGCCCGCGCAGTTTCATGTAACCGGTTACGCCTTGATGTCCAGTCAGACCCTGGCCGAAGGCTTCAAGCGCCTGGTGCGTTACCAGCGAATCATCGCTGAAAGCGCCGACCTGAGTTTCCGACTGCTGGATGAGGGGTATGCGCTGATCCTGACGGTCCACGGCGACCATTTACCACCCACCCGCCAAAGCGCCGAAGCTTCACTGGCCTGCGCCCTGGCGCTGTGCGGCTGGCTGACCGGACGCACGCTGCACCCGCGCAAGGTGCTGGTCCAGGGCGATCAACCGGCGAATCTCGAACCTTACAAACAAGCCTTTCATGCGCCGCTGGTGTTCAACGCGCCTTACGATGCGCTGATTTTCGAGCGATCGGATATGGAAGCACCGCTGCCGACGGCTAACGAGGCCATGGCGCTGCTGCATGACCGCTTTGCCGGCGAATACCTGGCCCGATTTTCCGAGAGTCGCGTGACCCACAAGGCGCGTCAGGTGTTGTGCCGCTTGCTGCCACAGGGCGAACCCAAGCGCGACGCCGTGGCGCAAACGCTGCACCTGTCGCAACGTACTTTGCAGAGACGCTTGCAGGAAGAGGGCACGAGTTTTCAAACGTTGCTCGACGACACCCGGCGTGAACTGGCCGAGCAGTATCTGGCACAGCCGACCATGACCTTGCTGGAAATTGCCTACCTGCTGGGGTTCGCTGATCCGAGCAACTTCTTCCGCGCCTTCCGGCGCTGGTTCGATGCCACCCCCGGCGAGTACCGGGCGCGGCTGATGGAAGTGCCGCCGGTCAGTGACGCCAGAACGCCGGAATACACAGAACAAACACCGTAATGATCTCGAGTCGGCCCAAGAGCATGCCGAACGAGAGAATCCATTTGGCGGCGTCTGGCAAAGAGGCGAAGTTGCCGGCCGGGCCGATGGTTTCACCCAGGCCGGGGCCGACGCCGGACACGGTGCTGGCGGCACCGGTGAGGGCGGTCATCCAGTCGACTCCGAGCAGCGACAACAACAGCGCGATCACGCAGATGGTGATGGCGAAGAAGAACGAAAAGGTCAGAATCGAACGCACGATTTCTTCATCGAGTCGGTGACCGTTGTACTTCTGCTTGATCACTGCGCGCGGGTGAATCAACTGGTTAAGGTTGGACTTGAGCAGGATGTAGGCCACCTGGAAACGGAAAATCTTGATCCCGCCGGCCGTCGAGCCGGAACAACCGCCGACAAAGCCCAGATAGAAGAACAGCATCAGCGAGAAATTACCCCACAGGCTGTAGTCTCCCAGTGCGAAACCAGTGGTCGTCACCACCGACGTCACGTTCAGCGCCACATGTCGCAGCGCTTCCAGCCAATGCAGTTTGGTGGTCCACCAATACCAGGTGCCGAGCACCAGCCAGGTCACCAGCAACATGCCGAGCAAGCCTTGAACCTGTTGATCCTTGATCAGCGCCCGCCGGTTGCCGCGCAGGGTCGCTACATACAGGGTGAACGGCAGGCTGCCGAGAATCATGATGACGATCGCCACCCAGTGCACCGCCGGCTGCGTCCATTTGGCCAAGGACTGGTCGGAGGTGGAGAAACCCCCGGTGGAAATCGCCGACATCGCGTGGTTGATCGCATCGAACAGGCTCATCCCGGCCCACCAGAACGCCAGGCTGCCGACAATGGTGATGCCGACGTAGGCGGCGACGATCAAGCGCGCCACCATGTGCGAACGGGGCATGACTTTTTCGGATCGGTCCGATGACTCGGTCTGAAACAGGCGCATGCCACCGATGCGCAGCAGCGGCAGAATCGCCACCGCCATGCCGATGAAACCGATGCCGCCGAGCCAGTGCAACAACGAGCGCCACATCAGAATGCCGGGGGACATGGTGTCCAGGCCACTGAGCACCGTTGAGCCGGTGGCGGTGATGCCCGACATGCTTTCGAAGAACGAGTCGGTGTAGCTGATGTGCTGGGTCAGCAGAAACGGCATTGCGGCGAAGATGCACACCACCAGCCAGCTGCTGACTGTCAGCAGATACATGTCCCTGGGACGCAGGTGTATGTGTTCGGGACGTCCGGGAATCACCAGGGCCAGGCCGGCGACAAAGGTGATCATGCTGGCCCAGAGGAACGACGGCAGATCACTGGTGCGGTCGAAGATCACCAGCGTGGCCATGGGGACGACCATGGAAATGGCCAGGGTTATCAGGAAGATGCCGATGATGAAACCAATGATCCGTAAGGTCGGCAACGCCATGAGGTCCGCTCGGCTGATAGGGGAAAGGGCGCCATTCTACCTGCGGTGCGGGGCATGTAAACCGGCACTCTGGCGGTAGATACCGCTAGAATAGCCGCACACATTTTTCAGGAGGTGGCCGATGCAGGCTCTCGACGTATTGCTCAACCGTGTTTCCGTCCCACGTCTGGTCGAGCCGGCCCCCACCGCCGAGCAGCGCGAAGCGCTGTTTGCCGCGGCCATGCGTGCACCCGATCACGGTCATTTGCAGCCTTGGCGGTTCCTGACGGTCGAAGGTGCTGCGCGCGAGCAAATGGGTGAGCTGCTGGCAGAGGCGGCGAAGCTGCAGGATGGCGACGTCAGCGAGGCGGTCATCGACAAGGCGCGCAACGGTCCGCTGCGGGCACCGCTGGTGGTCGTGGTGATTGCACGCTTGCAGGATCACATCAAGTATCCGAAGTCCGAGCAGTTGCTGGCGGCTGGCTGCGCGGCCCACGGGATTTTGCTGGCGGCCTATGCGCAGGGCATTGGCGCGGTGTGGCGCACCGGCGACCTGGCCTATTCGGAGCATGTGGCCAAGGGCCTGGGGCTGGCTGAAGGGGAAGAGGTGATTGCGTTTCTGTACCTGGGCACGCCGCAGAAAGAACCGCGCGTTGCGGAGAAAGTCGACCTGACTGAATTTGTCAGTGCCTGGCCCGGTAAAGCGTGACGACCTCGATCAAAGGTGGGAACGAGCCTGCTCGCGATAGCGGTGTTTCAGTCACATTGATTGTGAATGTACTGCCGCTTTTGCGAGCAGGCTCGCTTCCACAGGGGGTCAGGGTTGGACCATTGCGCCGGGGACGAGTGGTAATTCCAGACTCGCGATAAACCCGCCTTCCGGGTGATTGGCCAGCACCAGACTGCCGCCATGTCTCTCCGCTGCCCGTCGTGCAATGGCTAAACCCAAACCATGACCTGCCGCCGTCTGGCCCGGTGCGCGGTAGAACGGCTCGCCGAGTTGATGCAGGTGTTCGGCGTCGACGCCAGGCCCATGATCGCGCACGGTCACCATGATCCGTTCACCCTGACGCAATGCCAGCATTTCGATCGGTTGCCCGCCCACCGGGTTGAAGCGTTGGGCGTTGCGCAGCAGGTTGTCCACGGCGCGCTCAATCATGGTCGGCCAGCCTTTGAGGTTCAGTTGCGACTCGGCCTCCAGTCTTACGCTTTGCTCCGGTGATGCCAATTGCGCATCCCGTTGCAACGTTGTGAGCAAGGCATTGAGATCGACCTCTTCAGCGCTGGCGTTATCGGCATCGACCCGTGCCAGTACCAGAATTTCGCTGATCAGCGCTTCGAGTCGGTCGCATTCGCGAGTCAGTCGCGGCCAGAGTTTCTGCCGTTCTTCCGGTGTCGCCCGTTCGGCCAAGGCCAGCGCAATGCGCAGCCGTGCGAGGGGAGAACGCAGTTCGTGGGATACATCGCGCAGCAACTGTCGCTGGCTGCCGATCAGGCTTTGCAGGCGCGCACCCATGCGGTTGAAGTCAGTGGCCAGTACGCCAAACTCATCGCGGCGGTTGGCCAGTTTGACCAGGCTGTTTTGTTGGTAAGTGGTTTGCCCCAGATCATGCACGGCACCGCGCAAACGGCTGAGGGGGCGGGTGATGGAAAGGGTGACGAACAAGCTGAACAGGGTCAGCACCACCAGGGCGATCCCCAGTGCGCTCAGCGGCCAGAGCAGGCTTTCGCGGTGCCAGGCGTCCAGTTCCGGGTGTGGAATACGATAAATCAGCAGGTAGGTGTCACCGGTTTTTTCGCTGGTGTATTCCGCGGTCAGACGGCGCCATGGCAGGCGTCGGTCATCATTGTTCTGGCGTGCTTCGAAGGCCGCCGCGCGGCGGGGGAAAGTACCGCGCACCACTGGATCGCCGCTTTCGTTGAGCACTTGAACATCGATGTGATACTGGCGTTTGCGCTGTTCGAGAATGTCCTGGGCAGCATCCTCACCCTGGCTCTCGTAGGTTTGCGTCCACTCTTGGGCCAGGGTGTTGAGGCCAGGATGGCGACTGAGAATCCACGCGTCCTGATTGAGCATGTGCCCCAGCAGAATGGAGAGTCCTGCAACCAAAGCGATCGCCAGCCAGAAGCTGGCCAGAATACGCCAGAACAATGAGCGCACAGAAAATCCTCGAACTGACACAAACCAGTGTGGGAGCGACCTGCTCGCGAAAGCGTCGGCACATTCAACATCAACGTGACTGAAAGAACGCTAATCGTGAGCAGGCTCGCTCCCACATTTTCAAAAGCAGCAGACCCAACGGGGTGAGCCATTGGGTCCGGGGGTTAACGCATTATTGCGCTTTTTGCTGTTGTTGCGCTTTCCAGGCCTGGAATTCGGCCCATTCGGCGCGGCGCTCAGCCTGTTGCTTCTGGATCTCGTCGAATTTCTTCTGTTGATCCGGCTTCAGCAGGGCGCGGACGTCGGCTTCGGCTTTCTTGTGGTTGGCGGCCATTTCGTCTTTCATCGCCTTCTGGTCGGCTGGCGAGAGTTTTTCCAGGTACTTCTCCACCAGTTGCTTACGCTCGTGCATCTGCTCGCCCATGATCTTGCGGATCTGGTCGCGCTGTTCGCGGCTCAGGTCCAGTTGGCTGTACGGGCCTTTGCCGTGCATGCCGTGCATCTGACCGCCGTGGCGCGAACCGTCCATTGGCCCACCCATCGGGCCGGTGCCTTCAGGCATGGCCATGGCAACGGTCGGCAGGGCGGCGGCGAACATCAGAGCGATAAGAGTCTTGCGCATGGTGAATCTCCTTGTCTCGTTCCCGGTACGTTCCGGATGAGTACAGATTACGGAGATCAAGGTCAGCGGCGGTCAGTGGAGCGTAAAGCTTGGGTAAAGATGGTTTTGCGCCGACCTGACATAACGCCATGTGGGGCGTCGGTCTGTGGCCAGGGAGCAAGCTCCCTCGCCATAGGTTGCAGTCGGCCAGCTCTTTCTCGGTTTACAGGCTGTAGTAGTAACCGCGGCTACGCAGGGCGACGATGCGCGGACGGCCATCGGGGTGCGGGCCGATCTTCTTGCGCAGGTTGCTGACGTGCATGTCCAGGCTGCGGTCATACAGGGTCAGTTTGCGGCCAAGGGCGATTTGCGCCAGTTCCTGTTTGTCCAGTGGCTCGCCGGGTTGCTTGAGCAGGGCTTCCAGCAAGCGGCTCTCGGAGACGGTGAGGGTGAATTCCTGTTCGTCGATGCTGACCACGCCACGCACCGGGCTGAAACACAAATCGCCCAGTTCCAGTTGGCTGGAAACGGCCGCCGGGTGGCTGCGGCGCAACACTGCTCGCAGGCGCGCGGTCAGTTCCCGAGGGTCGCAAGGTTTGGCCAGATAATCGTCGGCGCCCAGCTCCAGACCAAGGATGCGGTCCAGCGGTTCACCACGGGCCGACAGCATCAGCACCGGCAAGTCCGGGTGATCGCTGCGCAGTTGCTTGAGCAGTTCCAGGCCGCTGCCGTCCGGCAACATCACATCCAGCACGACGGCTGCCGGGGACGTTTCGGCCAGTGCACGACGGGCGCTCTGACCATCGTGACAGGCACGGACCTGAAAGCCTTCCTGACTCAGCCAACTGCTCAGGAGCTCGCACAGCTCCTGGTCATCATCAATAAGTAACAGCTCGCTCATGACTCACTCAATTTAGCCATTGTCGACGTTTTCGACTTGCACCACTGGCGAAGATACCGCAGAGCAGGGCCAATAGCGCAACTCCTGCGCCAATGACGAACCATTGTTGCTGGTCGGTCAGCAAGCGCGGCAGAGGGCTGCTGGCCTGGGCCTCCTTGAGTTGCAGCTTCAAGCGCTGGTTCTCCTGGCGCAAACGGGCCAGCACAGGGCTTTCGCGTTCGCCATCGGCATTCTGCAATTGTTTGCTCAATTCTTCCCGTTGCCGTTCGCTCTCTTTCAAGCGCTGCTGCAACTCGGTGATCTGGCTGCCGGCGCTCAGGGACAGCGGCGTCGAACTACCGCCGCTGGCGCTTTCTTCACCGTGGGCGGGGACCACGATCGATAACGTGACCAACATCAGACACAACGGACCCTTGCGCATCGCGACTCCTGGTTCCAATACGAGTATTGGGCAGTTTGTCGGCCGGCAAACGGGAATAATGAGCGATTGAGAGCGCGATGAACCGATAAGGTTCATCGCGGGAGGGGGAATTACGGCAGGACTTGCTTGAACGGCTTGACCGAAACGTTGGCGTAGACGCCCGCAGCGATGTACGGATCGGCGTCGGCCCAGGCCTGGGCGGCGCTCAGGGAGTCGAATTCGGCAACGATCAGACTGCCGGTGAAACCCGCCGCGCCCGGATCATTGCTGTCGACAGCCGGATGCGGGCCGGCCAATACGATGCGACCTTCGCCCTTGAGCACTTGCAGGCGCTCAAGGTGCGCAGGCCGGGCGGCCAGGCGGGCTTCCAGGGAGTTGGCGACGTCTGTGGCAATGATTGCGTAAAGCATGTCAGTCCTCGGTTTTTGGCGTAGTGGTATCGGCGTCGTGCAGGTGGCGGGACAGGTAGATGCCCTGGCCGACCAGGAACAGCAGCGTCATGCCCAGGCTGCCGAAGACCTTGAAGTCGACCCAGTAGCTCTGGAAGGTGAACGCGACAAACAGGTTGGCGGCACCGCAAAACAGGAAAAACACGATCCAGGCGATGTTCAGGCGCGTCCAGACCGGTTCCGGCAGGGTCAGCGCGTGGCCCATGATGCGTTTGATCAATAACTGATCACCGATGAAATGGCTGCCGATGAACGCGAGGGCGAACAGCCAGTTGACCACCGGGGCTTTCCATTTCAGGAACGTCTCGCTGTGGAAGGCCAGGGTCAGGCTGCCGAAGACCAGGCAGGCAATGAGGGTCAGCCACTGGCTCTTTTCCAGCTTGCGCTGTTTGATGAACAGCGTGCCGTAGACCACCAGGGAGCTGATGATGAGCATCGCGGTGGCGCTGTAGATACCGCCTACAGTGACCTCGTGGCCGGCAATGTCGACGACCCGTGGATCGATCTTGAAGACGATGAAAAACAGCAGGAGCGGGATGAAATCGATGAATTGTTTCACAGTGGCAGCCAGAAGCAGGATGTGGCGGCATAATAACAAACATATGGGCGCGCGATAGCGCCAGCTGATTTGAGGTTACAAAGCCCCGTGAATGTTGATTTGCATTGCCATAGCACGGCCTCCGATGGCGCCCTGGCGCCTGCGGTTCTGGTTGCGCGTGCGTTCGAGAAAGGCGTGCGAGTCCTGGCCTTGACCGATCACGACACCCTGGAGGGCCTCGATGAGGCGCGCGACGCGGCGAGCGCGCTGGGGATGCAACTGGTCAACGGCGTTGAGTTGTCCTGCACCTGGGGTGGCGCGACCATTCATGTGCTGGGTTACGGTTTTGACGTGAATGCCGCGCCGCTGGTCGAGGCCATTGCCCGATTGCGTGATGGCCGCTGGCTGCGTTCGGAGGAGATCAGCCGAAAACTGGCGCTCAAAGGCATGCCGGGCGCGCTGGAAGGCGCACGGGAGATCCAGCAGGAGTTGGGTGACAGCGGCAACGCGCCGGCCCGCCCGCACTTTGCCGACTGGATGGTGCGCGAAGGTTTCGTCAAGGATCGTGCCGAAGCGTTCCGCAAATGGCTGGGCGCCGGCAAGCTGGGCGACGTCAAGCAACATTGGCCGACCCTGGAAGAGACGGTCGAAACCCTGCGCGCGGCCAAGGCCTGGGTCAGTCTGGCGCACCCATGGCACTATGATTTCACTCGCAGCAAGCGTCGCCGCCTGATTGCCGACTATATTCAAGCAGGGGGCCACGCGATTGAAGTGGTCAATGGTCATCAGCCCGCCGAGCAAGTGGGCAGCCTGGCCATTCTCGCCCGGGAGTTTGGTCTGCTGGTCAGCGCCGGCAGTGATTTTCATGGCCCTGGAGGCTGGTCCGAGATCGGTGAGTACCGCCCGGTCCCGGAGGATCTGCCACCACTTTGGTGTCGATTCAAGCATGACCCAATTATTGCCGCCGTCTGAACAGGTAGAGAATGTGAGTCAATTTTTCCAGATTCATCCGGAAAACCCGCAAGCGCGCCTGATCAAACAGGCGGTCGAAATCATCCGCAAAGGCGGGGTGGTGATTTATCCCACAGACTCGGCTTACGCCATCGGTTGCCAGATCGGCGACAAGACCGCCGTGGAACGCGTGCGGCGTTTGCGTGGGCTGGATGACAAGCACAACTTCGCGCTGATTTGCAGCGATCTGTCGCAATTGGGGTTGTTTGCCAAGATCGACACCGGCCTTTTCCGCCTGCTCAAGGCCCATCTGCCGGGCCCGTACACCTTCATTCTCAACGCCACCCGTGAAGTGCCGCGCCTGCTGTTGCACCCGAAAAAACGCACCATCGGCCTGCGGGTGCCCAGCCATCCGATTGCCTTGGCGCTGCTCGAAGAGCTCGGCGAGCCACTGATGAGCGTGACCCTGATACTGCCCGGCGAAACCGACCCGATGACCGATCCCTATGAAATGCGCCAGGTGCTTGAGCATCAGGTTGACCTGATCATCGACGGCGGTTTCGGCGGGGTCAAGGCGTCCACCGTGATCAATCTCGCCGACGGCGAGCCGGAAGTGATCCGCGTCGGTTGCGGCGATCCCGCGCCGTTCATGGCCGAAGCCTAGATGTCTGCAGTAGAACCCGTCGACAGTCAGGCCGGAGCCCAGCAAGAGCTGCCCTTCGCGATGGTGTACGGCCAGGCGGTCATGGAGATGCCGCTGGATCTGTACATCCCGCCGGATGCGCTCGAAGTCTTTCTCGAAGCCTTCGAAGGCCCGCTGGATCTGCTGCTGTACCTGATCCGCAAACAGAACATCAACATCCTCGACATTCCGGTGGCGGAAATCACCCGCCAGTACATGGGCTACGTCGAGTTGATGCAGTCGGTGCGCCTGGAGCTGGCCGCCGAATACCTGGTGATGGCCGCGATGCTGGCCGAGATCAAGTCGCGGATGCTGTTGCCCAGGGCCGAAACCGTCGAAGACGAGGAAGAGGACCCGCGCGCCGAACTGATCCGCCGCTTGCAAGAGTACGAGCGCTTCAAGGCCGCTGCCGAAGGCATCGACGGGCTGAGTCGCGTCGGTCGCGATGTGCTGGTGCCCAAGCTCGACGCCCCGGAAGCCCGGGCGCGCAAGTTGCTGCCGGACGTGCGGTTGTCGGAACTGCTGCTGTCCATGGCCGAAGTGCTGCGTCGCGGCGACATGTTTGAAAGCCACCAGGTCAGCCGCGAGGCGCTGTCCACCCGCGAACGCATGAGCGATGTGCTGGAACGGCTCAAGGGCGGCGGGTTTGTGCCGTTCGTCGAGCTGTTCACCGCCGAAGAAGGGCGTCTGGGAGTGGTAGTGACTTTTATGGCGATCCTCGAGCTGGTCAAGGAATCCTTGGTCGAGCTGGTGCAGAATGAGCCGTTCGCAGCGATCCATGTGCGAGCCCGAGCCGAATAACGAGTTGAATCATGAACCTGAGTGAACCCCGCGAGCTGGCACCTTTGCTCGAAGCCTTTCTGTTGGCCTCGGGAAAACCGCAATCCCTGGAGCGCCTGTACGAACTCTTCGAAGAGGGCGAACGGCCGGAGCCACCGGTTTTCAAGAAAGCGCTGACGATACTCGCCAAGTCTTGCGATGGCCGCGCCTTCGAACTGAAGGAAGTTGCGTCCGGTTATCGCCTGCAAATCCGCGAAAAGTTCTCGCCGTGGGTCGGTCGTTTGTGGGAAGAACGCCCGCAGCGCTATTCCCGCGCCATGCTCGAAACCATCGCCCTGATCGCCTATCGCCAGCCGATCACCCGTGGCGAAATCGAAGACGTACGGGGTGTGGCGGTCAACAGTCAGATCGTAAAAACACTGATGGAGCGTGAGTGGATCCGCATCGTCGGATACCGCGACGTGCCGGGCAAACCGGCGATGTTCGCCACCACCAAGGCGTTTCTCGATCACTTCAACCTGAAGAACCTCGACGACTTGCCACCGCTGGCCGAACTGCGCGAACTGGAGCCCGATCCGGTGCTCGATTTCGACGACGCGCCAGTGCCTGCCGGTCTGCAAGAATTGGCGGACGCCAGCGCCGAGCCGGAAGAGCCCAAGGAAGAAACCAGTTTCCATACGCTGTTGCTGGAACTTGACAGCATGGAGGAGGGGATCAAGACCGATTTCGATGATTTGTTGCGCGATGGCGAGGCATCCGTGACTGATCCGGAGTTCGCTGATGTTCAGCCGGGCACCGAAGTCGCGCAGATCGAGCCGGAGCCTGACCTTGAAGTCGAGCCCGAACCCGACATCGAGCCGGAGCAGGAAGACGACATTCTTGGTGTCGCCGAAGCTCGGGAAAAACTGCTGGCGGCGGTCGCTGCCCTGGAACAGCCGAAACCCGAGCTCAGCGATGAAGAGGCCGAAGCACTGGCTTTAGCCGAAGCCATCGAAGCCGAACGCCGCGAATTCGAAGACTGACCGCAATCCTGTAACCACCCAATCCCCCTGTGGGAGCGGGCTTTGGTAAAACATCACCCAATCACCGGTCGGCGGAAAAGCCATTAAGCTTTGGCGGATCAACTAGTCTCTGATGCGCAAACGCCCTGATGAGCGTATGATTCGCGACCCTTCGGCGATCCCTTCGCCCAGGTACACAGATTTGCAACGTTCCAGGCCACGCCTGGACAGACCACACCGGGAGGTGCCCAGATGAGTATCAACGACCAGAAAGACGACCAGGAAATCGGCCCAGCAGGCGAAAAACTGCAAAAGGTCCTCGCCCGTATCGGCGTCGGCTCGCGCCGTGACGTGGAAGCCTGGATCAGCCACGGCCGCATCAAGGTCAATGGCAAAGACGCCACCCTTGGCCAGCGTGTCGACATGCACGACGCCATTACCATCGATGGCAAGGTGATCAAGCGCGAAGAAGCCGCCGAGTCGGTACGCCGCGTGATCATGTACAACAAACCCGACGGCGAGATCTGCACCCGTGTCGATCCGGAAGGTCGTCCGACCGTGTTCGACAAGCTGCCGCGTCCGAAAGAAGGGCGCTGGATCAATATCGGTCGCCTGGACATCAACACCACGGGTTTGCTGATGTTCACCACCGACGGTGAACTGGCCAACCGCCTGATGCACCCGTCCTACGAGATGGACCGCGAATACGCCGTGCGTGTACGTGGCGAAGTCGATGACGAGATGATCGAGCGCCTGAAAGCGGGCGTTGTGCTCGAAGACGGCCCGGCGCGTTTCACAGATATCCAGCAGGCCCCGGGTGGCGAAGGTTTCAACCACTGGTACCACTGCGTGGTGATGGAAGGTCGCAACCGCGAAGTCCGTCGCCTGTGGGAGTCCCAGGGGCTGGTGGTCAGCCGTCTGAAGCGCGTGCGTTTTGGTCCGGTGTTCCTCAACTCCGACCTGCCGATGGGGCGCTGGCGCGAAATGAGCCAGTACGAAGTCGACATTCTCAGTGCCGAAGTTGGCTTGACCCCGGTGGCCATGCCGCAACTGAATGCCAAGAGCAAAGACAAGCTTGAGCGTATGCAGCGCAAATCGTCGCGTCCGATGGCCAAGACCGAGCGTGTACGTACCTTGCGTCCGGCGGCTGGTGCGCCGGCCGCGCCACGCGAAAGCCGCGAGCCGCAGATCGAAGGCGAGCGTCCGGGTCGCAAGCCTGCCGCGCGTCAGGACGGTGAGCGCGGTCCACGTTCGCCACGTCCGGCCAATGGCCGCACCGAGCGCGGCGAAGGTCGCGGTACGCCAGTCGCCGATCGTCCGGCCGACACCAAGCGCCCGGCCAAGCCGGCACCGAAGCGTCCGGGGATCAAGCTGGTCGAGGGTGACAAGCCTTCCGGCAAGCGTCGCGGCGCACCGGCCGGTTCGGGCCAGCGTCCGGGGTTTGGTCGTCGCAAGCCGGAGTGATCGGTAAGCGCTTCATAAAAAACGCCAACCCTCGGGTTGGCGTTTTTTTTCGCCTGGTTTAAGCGATGTGTTGTTTTTGAGAGCCTATTCGCTGGCAGGTCAGCTCCCACAGGGTTATTGGGTGTAGCTGAAATTGAGCAGTGCCAGAGATCAGTGTGGGAGCGGGCTTGCCCGCGAAGGCGTCAGGCGCAACGCCGCCATACTGGAAATGGAAATCCGTCGTTACACCCTGTAAAGAAAATCTGACGGAATCCACGGATTATCCCCGTGAAATCCTCACTCTTCTGAGGCTGTAAGAAAATTCTTCCACTTCACCTCCCGTTCAGTCTCCATCGAGGGCTCTAACCCGCTTGTTTGAACGCCTCATGCAGGGTGTTATGCGCGCCATGCCTGTCGTGCAGGTGCATAACAAGAAGGAGGCGCAATGAACGCCGCAATCCGTTTTCACCTCTCTGCATGGGACGAGTTTTCTGCCGTCCCCGTCAATGACCCGCAAGGGTCTGAGCCCTTTTTTGCAGCCGCCCGAGCCATTCGGGGTGGACACGGGCAATCCCGGCAACCGACACGCTGATTCAGCGGTGTCTGGCAGCAGGGGGTTAGCGGTGTACAATGCGCCGCGTTTTACCTGTGACCTCCTGCGCACCTGCGCAAACCTCGAGGCTATCCGCCTTGTTCACTCCGCCGCGTCACGAGCGCGTCGGGTTCGATTTCGTCACAGATAAAAACAAACAGGTGACGCATGACCGTTGTAAATACGCTGAACTCCTGGTGCCTGCGCTGGGGTTTGATCGGTGCCGCTTAACGTCTTTCCTGAGCAGCAACGTCGACTGAACATCATCAAACCTTGCGTGAGACCCTTTTCATGAGTGGACAAAACTCGCATTCAGGCGAGCTGAAACGCGGCCTGAAAAATCGCCACATCCAACTGATTGCCCTTGGTGGCGCGATTGGTACCGGTTTGTTCCTCGGCTCGGCCGGGGTACTGAAATCCGCCGGTCCGTCGATGATCCTTGGCTACGCCATTTGCGGCTTCATTGCCTTCATGATCATGCGCCAACTGGGCGAAATGATCGTTGAAGAGCCTGTGGCCGGTTCTTTCAGCCACTTCGCACACAAGTACTGGGGCGGTTTCGCCGGCTTCCTGTCGGGCTGGAACTGCTGGATCCTGTACATCCTGGTGGGCATGTCGGAGCTGACCGCCGTTGGCAAATACATTCACTACTGGGCGCCGCACATCCCGAGCTGGGTCACGGCTGCTGCCTTCTTCATGCTGATCAACTTGATCAATCTGGCCAACGTCAAAGTCTTTGGCGAGGCCGAGTTCTGGTTCGCGATCATCAAGGTCGTGGCGATTGTCGGCATGATTGCCCTGGGCAGCTACCTGCTGGTCAGTGGTCACGGCGGCCCACAAGCGTCGGTGAGCAACCTGTGGTCCCACGGTGGCTTCTTCCCGAACGGTGTCAGCGGCCTGGTGATGGCCATGGCGATCATCATGTTCTCCTTCGGTGGCCTGGAAATGCTCGGTTTCACCGCAGCCGAAGCCGACAAGCCGAAAACCGTGATCCCCAAAGCCATCAACCAGGTGATCTACCGCATCCTGATTTTCTACATTGGTGCGCTGGTTATCCTGCTGTCGCTGACCCCATGGGACAGCCTGCTGGGCACATTGAACGCCTCCGGCGATTCCTACAGCGGCAGCCCGTTCGTCCAGGTGTTCTCGATGCTGGGTAGCAGCACCGCCGCGCACATCCTCAACTTCGTGGTCCTGACGGCAGCGTTGTCGGTGTACAACAGTGGCACCTACTGCAACAGCCGCATGCTGCTGGGCATGGCCGAACAGGGCGATGCGCCGAAAGCGCTGTCGAAGATCGACAAGCGCGGCGTGCCGGTGCGTTCGATCCTGGCCTCGGCCGCTGTGACCCTGATTGCGGTGCTGCTGAACTACCTGATGCCGCAAAGCGCGCTGGAATTGCTGATGTCGCTGGTGGTGGCCACCCTGGTGATCAACTGGGCGATGATCAGCTTCTCGCACTTCAAGTTCCGCCAACACATGAACAAGACCCGCCAGACGCCGCTGTTCAAGGCCCTGTGGTACCCGTACGGTAACTACATCTGCCTGGCGTTCGTGGTGTTCATCCTCGGCGTGATGCTGTTGATCCCGGGGATCCAGATCTCGGTGTACGCGATTCCGGTCTGGATCGTGTTCATGTGGGTCTGTTACGGCATCAAGAACAAGCGCAGTGCGCAACAGGCGTTGCAGGCTGCAAGCGCGAAATAAGCGTAGAGCATAGAAACAACAAACCCGGCCATGTGCCGGGTTTTTTTGTTCTTGATGTTTTTATTTTGCGATTGCACTGAAGTCCGGTTCCTACAAAGTCGGGTGTCGATTACTACAGTCATTTCGGAACTTTTAATAAAACGGATGAATTCAGAACGGGCCTACACCCTGCCTGCTTGTGTTTGCCCTAGACTCGGGCGCTCCCATTAACCAAGGAGTGCTGATTGTGGCGAGTCAAAGTTACATGAGTATCACCGGTAAGCGACAAGGTTTGATTTCGGCGGGCTGCTCAGGCCAACGCTCTATCGGCAACAAGTGCCAACTCGGCCATCAGGATGAAATCATGGTGTTGGCCTACTCGCACGATATGCTCACGGGTAATGATGGCAGTGTTACAGGCGGTCGCGGCAGGCATATGCCGATCATGATTACCAAAGCCATCGATAAATCATCGCCTCTGCTGGCAAGTGCGCTGCATGAAGGTGAAGAACTGGACTGCATCATCAATTTATACCGAACCTCCTCGACCGGAGGTCAAGAACGATATTATTCGATACACCTCACCGATGCGCGTATTGCGCATATCAGCCAGCAGGTTCCCCATGCCATTCGCATGAATGATGCCGAGCCGCAAGAGTTGGTGTCTATCCGATACGGAAATATTGCCTGGGCGCATGTTCCAGCGGCCACCAGTGCTTATAGCAACTGGATGAAAGAGGGTGACTGAATCTTCCTGCGATATTCATGATGTAACCAGGTCTGCTTCTGATCTGGTTGCAGCGGGATGCGCCATTGGCATGGCGTATATTCCTGACGGTTTTGCACGGCTTCGATTTGGTTCGATGGTCGCCGCCTATGTTGATGAAGTGATTCAGGCGGTTGATGAGGGGGTTATCAGTGCGTGGCAGGCCGTGCAGGAAATAAGAGCCGAATATGAAGACTTGTCGGCAAAGGCGCGCTTTTATCTTCAAAATGGTGTTGGGGTTGTGGCGGGGGTGATGCAGATTAGGACGGGGTTTACGATTATCGGAACTCCGGGAGGGCTCGGTGTGATTCCAGGCACCCTCATGGTTGGGCATGGAGCAAATAATATCTATGAAAGCTTCGGAAATATTTATCGTGGGCCGGGTGCTCCGAGCACGGTTGGGCCTGTTAGGTATTTTTATAGGGATATGTTTGATGAAAAGGGTGACATGGTTTACTACTCAATGGACTTGTTTCTTTCCGCAATCGGGGTTTTTAGGCCGGTGTCAAAGCCTGGTTCGGTGGAGTTGTTCAGGCGTGATCCAATTAACTATGAGATGGCTTATCGACAGAGTGGTAGGTTGGCTTTGTTTTTTGAAGTATTAGTTGATTTTTTTACGATAGACTCAATGCTGTCAGATTGATCTTTTGCTCTAACTCTAGAAAGTATTTTAGGAGGCGAATTTGGTCATATCACTCCACGCATTCTAGGGATGTAAATCTTTAAGCCGCAAATAACTAGAATTATGTAGGTTGTCAGATAGGCTATGTCTAGATTGCTTTCATCTATGTAGATTAGTTTTCTGATGCCGAACACAATAATTCCGGTGGGGAGTCCGGAACAGCCTAAAACCATGAAGGTGACTGCAATATGATATCGAATGTTTTCAATGTTCATGGGTTGTAAGGTCTTGTTTTTTTGGGTGCGTTGGATGAGGTGGTTGTGTAGTCTGTAGTGACTTATGCGAGTGTTATGTCATTCCTCGCATTCTAGGTATATAAATTCGTAGTCCAATTAAAACAAGTGCTATGTAGGTTGTAAGATATGCGATTTTTAGATGTTCTTCATTTATTTGAATTACTTTATTTATGCAGAATACAATGGCGAGTGTGGGTAATCCCGAGGACCCCAAAACCAAAAGAGTAACCGCAATATGATATCGAATATACTCAAAATTCATTATCTAAGTAATCGGCTTGGTGTGAAGTCTTAGATTAGTGTGGTCACTGGAAACAATGCAACATCCCTTTTGTAAATCCGACAACACTGTAAGAATAATCCGACAAAGGCTTTTTCAATTTCGCCTGCACCAGTGATTGTCCCCTATTCAAAACGCTATCGCGGTATCCTGAACGCTCCCCACCCCGGACCCCTTTTCCATGCTGGTGATTTCCAACAACGTGCACATACCGGATGCCGAGATCGAGTTGACCGCCATTCGCGCCCAGGGCGCCGGTGGGCAGAACGTCAACAAGGTTTCCAGCGCGGTGCATCTTCGCTTCGACATTCCGGCCTCGTCCTTGCCCGAGTTCTACAAGGAGCGGCTGCTGGCGTTGCGCGACAGCCGCATCACCAGCGAAGGTGTGTTGATCATCAAGGCCCAGCAATACCGGACCCAGGAACAGAACCGGGCCGATGCGTTGGCGCGTTTGACCGAGTTGATCCTCAGCGCCACCAAGGTCGAAAAGAAACGTCGCCCGACCAAGCCGACCCTCGGTTCGAAGACCCGTCGGCTCGAATCCAAGAGCAAGCGCGGCAACATCAAGGCCGGGCGCGGCAAGGTCGATTTCTAGCGGGATTCTCGCGCTTCGCGCTGTTTCGGCGCCTGCCGGTACAAGTAGATGCTGAGCATCAAACCGCTCAAGGCGGCGAGGGCGGCGAACAGGAAGATCGAAGCAAAACCGAAGCCTGCCGCAATCGCGCCGGCCAAGGGCCCGGTGATCCCCAGCGACAGGTCAATGAACAGCGAATAGGCGCCAACCGCCGCACCACGGCTGGAAGCAGGCACGAGGTTGACCGCTTCGACCCCCAGCGCCGGAAACACCAGTGAGAAGCCAAAGCCACTGAGCGCCGCGCCCGCGAGCGCCCAATGCGCGTCGGGTGCCAGCCACAGCAGCAACAGCCCCAGGGTTTCCACCGACAGGCAGGCAATCGCCACACGAAAGCCGCCGAGACGGTTGATCAGGTTGCCGAACAACAGCCGTGCACCGATGAAGCTGGCGCCAAACAGGCTCAGGCACAGCACGGCGTTGTCCCAATGCCGGGTGGCGTAATACAGGGTGATAAACGTGGCGATGGTGCCGAAACCGATGGAGCCCAAGGCCAGTCCGCAGCCGTGGGGCAACACCCGCCCGAGTACATGCATGAACGGCAAACGCTCACCGACCACAATCGGCGCAGCGGTTTTCGGCCACGCCAGCAACAGTCCCAAAGCGGCCAGCAGCACGATGCTCACGCCCATGCTCCACAAGCCCATTCGATTGACCAGTAGCACCCCCAACGGCGCACCGACCGCCAGTGCGCCATAACTGGCGATGCCATTCCAGGAGATGACTTTGGCGGTGTTCGCCGCGCCAACCCGGCCGATGCCCCAGCCAATCGAACCGGAGCCCACCAGGCTTTCCGCGCTGCCGAGCACCAGGCGGCCGACCAGCAGGCTGATCAGACTCAACATCGGCAGGCTTTGGGTCCAGGCTGAAATCAACATGAACACACCACTCAAGCCGCAGCCGGCGAGGCCATACATCACCGCCAGTTTGCTGCCCTTGTTATCGATGATTTTCCCGGCGTACGGACGGCTGAGCAGGGTGGCGAGGTATTGCACGCTAATGACCAATCCAGCGATCACGGCGCCAAAGCCGAGGTCGCTGTGGACGTAGCCCGGCAATACGGCCAAGGGAATGCCGATGTTCAGGTAGCCGATAAAGGTAAACAGGACGATGGAGACAACTTGCAGCGTGACCGCCAGGGGGCGCTGGTTTTCAGACATGGGTAAAGGTCCACGGGGAAGCAGATAGATAGGCTGCTTATGATAACGGCGTAGACGGTCGTGGGTTGTGAAAAAAGTAAAACTATTTGCCGAACGGGATCGTTCAGGGCTTGGCCGGTGCAACCAGTTGCGTAGTGACCAGAGCGGCCAACGCATTTTCTTCGCTGCCGAATCGAGCCAGCAAGGCGGCTTGTTTTTCCGGCGGGAGACGATTCCAGATTTCGATCATTTTCTCGGCGGTGCCGATCAGGACGCTGGCCTGCAGCGCTTCATCAAAAGGAGGCGTGAAATCATCGGTCATGGTGCGGGGCTCAGGGTTCAGGCTGTGTGGAAAGCGCATGTTAGCGCTTTCCACACGGTCTGTACGGCGGGTGTTTCAGTCTTCGCTGTCGGCCTTGCGGCTGTCAGTGGCTTCTTTCGGCTGGGGCTGTTGGGCACCGGCTTGTTGCGTGGTCGTCTGCTCAGGTTCGTGCAGGCTTGGGAAGGGGAGATTGGGAATCTCGTGCATAGTCGCGCTCCTCGCTAAGTCTGTTGACAGATCTGGTAGATCCGCGCTTTTAAAAAAGCCTGGGCAGGATACAGCAGGAGAAATGACAAACAGACTTTTATATCCATTTGTTTCGACGGATGGGATTGTCTAGACAGGTCTATTGTTTTGTCGCAGACCCACTTGCAGGAGCGAGCTTGCTCGCGATGGTGTGTCAGTCACTGAGGTGTCAACTGATACTCCATCGCGAGCAAGCTCGCGCCTACAGGGGGCAGTGCTAGAGGGTTACTTGCAGACGTCAGCAATCGCCTCGGCCAGCAGATCCAGGCGTGTCGCATCAATCCCCGCCACGTTGGCCCGACCTGAACTGACCATGTACACGCTGTGGTGGTCGCGCAGTTTTTTCACTTGTTCCGGTGTCAAACCGGTGTAGGAAAACATCCCGCGCTGCACACCGATATGCGCAAAGCGCTCGCGCAAACCATAGGGTTCAAGGGCTTGCACCAGGCCGCTGCGCAGTTGGGCGATGCGCAAGCGCATGGTTTCCACTTCGTCGGCCCAGAGGCGTTTCAACTCCGGATCGCCGAGGATGGTTGCCACCACGGCTGCACCGTGATCCGGTGGCGTCGACCACAGGTTGCGGGCGATGTTGGCCAGCTGGCTGCGGATATCCACCAGCTTGTCGGCGGTTTTTGCGCAGACAATCAGGGCGCCGGTGCGGTCGCGATACAGGCCGAAGTTCTTCGAGCAAGAGCTGGTGATCAGTACTTCCGGCAACTCGGCGGCGAACAGCCGGGTCGACCAGGCGTCCTGTTCCAGGCCATCGCCGAAGCCCTGGTAGGCGAAGTCGATCAGCGGCAGCAATTCACGCCGGCGCACCACTTCCAGCACGCGGCGCCAATCTTCATGGGTCAGATCGAAACCGGTCGGGTTATGGCAGCAGGCATGCAGCAGTACCACGTCACCCTTTGGTGCTTCATTGAGCACGGCGAGCATGGCATCGACGTCGAGACGGTTGTCGCTGCCCACGTAGGGGTAATGACTGACCTTGACCTTGGCCGCCGCGAAAATGGTTTCGTGGATTGGCCAGGTCGGATTGCTCAACCAGATGCCCCGGCCCGGCAGGCACTGGGCGATGAAGTCGGCACTCAAGCGCAACGCGCCGGTACCGCCCGGTGTCTGGGTGGCGCCGGCGCGCTGTTCACTGATCAGCTTCGAGTCGGTGCCGAGCACCAGCTCACTGATGAGCCTGCCGAAGGCCGGTTCGCCATGACCACCGATGTAGGTCTTGGTGGTCTGGCGCTCGACCAGTCGCGCCTCGGCGAGTTTCACGGCCTGGGGAATCGACGTCAGGCCCTGGGCGTCTTTATAGACACCCACGCCGAGGTCGAATTTGCGCGGGTTGGGGTCCTGCGCATAGGCCTCCATCAGACCGAGGATCGGGTCGCCGGGCACCCGGCCGATGGCGTCGAAATGCATTACTTGCGGCCCTCGGCGTCCTTGGCCACTTCGTCGGTGCGCGCGGCCATGATGAAGTCGTTACGGTGCAGGCCCTTGATCGAGTGGCTCCACCAGGTCACGGTGACTTTGCCCCACTCGGTCAGCAGGCCCGGGTGATGACCTTCAGCCTCGGAGATTTCACCGACGGCGTTGGTGAATGCCAGGGCGTGCTTGAAGTTTTTGAACAGGAAGACTTTTTCCAGCTGCATGATGCTGTCGCGCACTTCGATGTTCCAGTCCGGGATCTGCTTGATCAGTACCGGCAGTTCTTCGTCGCTGACTTGCGGTGCATCGGCGCGGCAGGCTTCGCAGTGGGCTTGGTTCAATGTGGACATGATGGATTCCTGAAATCGAATAAATGGAAATCGGCCGTCAATGTCACCACGCTAAAGCAAAGCGTGGATTCCTGACAGACTCACTTGATCGTAAAAGTCGCGGATCACGCGGCTTTTGGCGGAAATTTCGGGGCGTGCAGACCCAACTGCATGCCTTGTTTGACCAGGCCCATGATGTCTTCGTGGGCGAGATCGAACAGACGCTTGAGGTTCGGCAGGACAAAGTACAACGGCTGCAGGATGTCGATGCGGTAAGGCGTGCGCATGCATTCCAGCGGGTCGAAGGCCTGATGCTCAGGCTCGTCCGACAGGCTGTAAACGGTTTCTTTCGGCGAAGACAGAATGCCGCCACCGTAGATGCGCCGGCCTTGCGGAGTTTCCACCAGGCCGAACTCGATGGTCATCCAGTACAGGCGCGCCAGGTATACGCGTTCTTCCTTGGAAGCCTGCAGGCCAAGTTTGCCGTAGGTGTGGGTAAATTCCGCGAACCAGGGGTTGGTCAGCAGCGGGCAGTGGCCGAAGATCTCATGGAAAATGTCCGGCTCTTGCAGGTAGTCCAGCTCTTCGCGGGTGCGAATGAAGGTGGCCACCGGAAACTGCTTGTTGGCGAGCAATTCGAAAAAGGTCTGGAAGGGGATCAGCGCCGGCACACGGGCGACCTGCCAACCGGTGGTTTCACCGAGGACCTTGTTGATTTCGCCCAGTTGCGGAATGCGGTCGTGGGGCAGACCGAGTTTTTCGATACCGTCCAGGTATTCCTGGCACGCACGCCCTTCGATCACTTTCAACTGGCGAGTGATCAGCGTGTTCCACACCGCGTGTTCTTCGGCGGTGTAGTCGATAAAACCTTGCGCATCGGGCTCGCGAGCCACGTATTGCGTCTGCTTCATGCTGCTCTCCTGCGAGGGGGATTCGTTCTTGTTATGTCCAGCTATGGACCTAGAAATAACCCATGGATTGCAGCCTTGCAGCAGGTGTTCAGCGTCGAGCGCAGGAAAAATCCGTAGAAAACGTAAAGTTTTCGTTACGTGTTGGGCGGCATCGCGCAGCTATTGAGATTTGCCGGTTTGAAAAGCGCTCCGGGTGTCACATAATCTTGACGACTATCTGTTGACCTTGGCAGAAATATCCGTCCGTGGCGCTGCAATTTCCCTGTGGGTGCGCCGGCAATGACTTCATCCACCGCTTTTCCAGGCCTTTTATATGCGTATCAAAGTCCACTGCCAGAACCGCATTGGCATCCTGCGTGACATTCTCAACTTACTGGTGGAGTACGGGATCAACGTCGCTCGCGGGGAAGTGGGCGGCGAGCATGGCAACGCGATCTACCTGCATTGCCCGAACCTGATCAACATTCAGTTCCAGGCCTTGCGTCCGAAGTTCGAGGCGATTGCAGGGGTTTTCGGCGTCAAGCGCGTAGGGCTGATGCCCAGCGAGCGCCGGCACATGGAACTCAACGCGTTGCTCGGCGCGCTGGAATTTCCGGTGCTGTCGATCGACATGGGCGGCTCCATAGTCGCGGCCAACCGTGCAGCCGCACAGTTGCTGGGTGTACGCGTCGATGAAGTGCCGGGGATACCGCTGTCGCGTTACGCCGAAGATTTCGATTTGCCGGAACTGGTACGCGCCAACAAATCGCGGATCAATGGGCTGCGGGTCAAGGTCAAGGGCGACGTGTTTCTGGCCGATATTGCGCCGCTGCAATCGGAGCATGACGACAGCGAAGCGATGGCCGGTGCGGTATTGACGCTGCACCGCGCTGACCGGGTGGGTGAGCGCATTTACAACGTGCGCAAACAGGAGTTGCGTGGCTTCGACAGTATCTTTCAAAGCTCGAAAGTCATGGCAGCGGTGGTGCGTGAGGCACGGCGCATGGCGCCGCTCGACGCACCGCTATTGATAGAAGGTGAAACCGGCACCGGTAAGGAATTGCTGGCGCGTGCCTGTCATCTGGCCAGTCCTCGCGGTCAGTCGCCATTGATGGCGCTCAATTGCGCCGGTCTGCCGGAGTCCATGGCCGAGACCGAATTGTTCGGCTACGGCCCTGGTGCTTTCGAAGGTGCGCGGGCCGAAGGCAAGCTCGGCCTGTTGGAGCTGACAGCGGGCGGTACGCTGTTTCTCGATGGCGTTGGGGAAATGAGCCCGCGCTTGCAGGTGAAATTGCTGCGCTTCCTGCAGGACGGTTGCTTCCGTCGTGTAGGCAGTGATGAAGAGGTCTACCTCGATGTGCGAGTGATCTGTGCGACCCAGGTCGACCTGTCCGAGTTGTGCGCCCGTGGGGAATTTCGCCAGGACCTCTATCACCGCTTGAACGTGTTGTCGCTGCACATCCCGCCGCTGCGCGAATGCCTCGATGGTTTGACGCCGCTGGTGGAGCACTTCCTCGATCAGGCCAGTCGGCAGATCGGTTGCCCGCTGCCGAAACTGGCACCGACGGTCATGGAGCGACTCAGTCATTACCATTGGCCGGGCAACGTTCGCCAGCTGGAAAACGTGCTGTTCCAGGCGGTGTCCCTGTGCGACGGCGGTACCGTCAAGCCTGAACACATCCGTTTGCCTGATTACGGCGTGCGTCAGCCTCTTGGCGATTTTTCCCTCGATGGTGGCCTGGATGAAATTGTCGGGCGCTTCGAAAAGGCCGTGCTGGAGCGGCTGTACACCGAGCATCCGAGCAGTCGGCAGTTGGGCAAGCGATTGGGGGTATCCCACACCACCATTGCCAACAAGCTGCGTGATTATGAGGTTGGCAAGGACAACGCCTGACCCTGTGGCGAGGGAGCAGCTCCCTCGCCACAGGATGCTGTGCTGCTCCGACAGGTCAAGCATTGCCACCCACCGGCATAACACCGCCGGTTTTTCGTCTTTGATACAAATCCTCCCCGTCAGCTCAATCCCTCAAGTCCTTTGTTTGCCGGGCCTCGTGCCGTCAAAAACAAGTTGGTCTGCAAATTGCTTATCGCTCAGCAGTACAGCAGTGGGCGGCAAACGTCCGGAAGGCAGAGGAAAGAGCGTGGACAAGTACCTTTACGTGGCAATGACCGGCGCCAGCCAGAATGCACTGGCGCAAAAGGCCCATGCCAACAACCTGGCGAACATCTCCACCAACGGCTTCCAGAAAGATCTGGAGCAGGCGCGTTCGATGCCGGTGTTCGGTGACAGCTTTCCGGCGCGTGCGTTTGCGATGTCCGAACGCCCGGCCACTGACTTCTCCCCGGGCGCCCTGGTAGAAACCGGTCGCGACCTCGATGTTGCCGTGCAAGGCAGCGGCTGGCTGGCAGTGCAGAACCCCGATGGCGGTGAAAGCTACGTGCGCACCGGCAGCCTGGTGGTTGACGCCCTGGGCGTGTTGCGGGCCGGCAACGGCATGCCGGTGATGGGCAATGGCGGGCCGATTGCCGTGCCGCCGCAGCAGCAGGTCGAAGTGGGCGAAGACGGCACCATCAGTATCCGTGCAATGGGCGAAGGCCCGCGCGTGATGGCCGAAGTCGACCGTATCAAGCTGGTCAACCCCGACATCAAGAACATGACCAAAGGCCTGGACGGTTCGATTCACACCAAGGACGGTCAGCCGGCGCAAGCCGATGCCAACGTCAAACTGGTGTCCGGGTTCCTCGAGTCGAGCAACGTCAACGCCGTGGAAGAAATGACCTTGGTACTGGCCTTGTCCAAGCAATTCGAACTGCACATCAAGATGATGAACACCGCCAAAGACGACGACCAGGCCATGGCTCGGGTCTTGCAGATCAGCTAATTATCAGAACGTCGCGCCGTAAAACAGGCGCACGAGGAGAATCGAATGCTTCCGGCTCTATGGGTTGCCAAAACCGGTCTGTCCGCTCAGGACACCAACCTGACCACCATTTCCAACAACCTGGCCAACGTGTCGACCACGGGTTTCAAGCGTGACCGTGCCGAATTCCAGGATCTGCTCTATCAGATCAAGCGTCAGCCAGGCGCCCAGTCGACCCAGGACAGCGAACTGCCGTCGGGTCTGCAACTGGGTACCGGTGTGCGTATCGTCGGCACCCAGAAGAACTTCACTGCTGGCAGCCTGCAAACCACCGAGCAGCCGCTGGACATGGCCATCGACGGTCGTGGCTTCTTCCAGATCCTGCAGCCGGACGGCACCACGGCCTACACCCGTGACGGTACCTTCCACCTCGACTCCAATGGCCAGATCGTCAACGCCAGCGGTTTCGCCCTGGAGCCGGCCATCGTCATCCCGAACAACGCCCAGAGCTTCACTGTCGGCACCGATGGCACGGTATCCATTACCGTGCCAGGCAACCCGGCCGCTCAGGTGATCGGCAACCTGCAAACCGCCGACTTCATCAACCCGACCGGTCTGCAGGCCGTTGGTAACAACCTGTTCCTGGAAACCGCCGCTTCCGGCGCGCCGCAAATCGGCACCCCGGGCCTGAACGGTTTCGGTACCACGCTGCAGAACACCCTGGAAGGTTCCAACGTCAGCACCGTTGAGGAGATGGTCAACATGATCACCACACAGCGTGCCTACGAGATGAACTCCAAGGTGATCTCCACCGCCGACCAGATGCTCTCGTTCGTAACGCAGAATCTGTAATCAAGTCTATGAGGCGGCCATGAGGCCGCCTGCAACACCGTGAGGAAGGGTCATGAATCGTTTCGTTTCTGTTCTGGCATTGACCGGGGTTACCGTGCTCGCGGGCTGCGTGCCGTCGACACCCAAGCCCAATGATCCCTACTACGCCCCGGTGTTGCCGCGTACGCCGCTGCCGGCTGCCGCGAACAACGGCTCGATCTACCAGGCCGGTTTCGAACAGAACCTGTACAGCGACCGCAAGGCGTTCCGGATTGGTGACATCATCACCATCACCCTGAACGAGAAGACCCAGGCCAGCAAGAACGCCAACTCGCAGATCGACAAGAACAGCAAGACCGGCATCGGTCTGACGTCGCTGTTCGGCTCTACGCCCAATACCAACAACCCGTTCGGCAGTGGCGACCTGAGTCTGAACGCCAGCTATGAAGGCGACCGTGCGACCAAGGGTGACAGCAAGGCGGCACAGGGCAACACCCTGACCGGTTCGATCACCGTGACCGTCGCCGACGTGTTGCCCAACGGCATCATTGCCGTGCGAGGCGAGAAGTGGATGACCCTCAACACCGGCGACGAGCTGGTGCGGATTGCGGGTCTGGTGCGCGCTGACGACATCGCCACCGACAACACCGTTTCGTCGACCCGTGTCGCCGATGCGCGCATCACCTACTCGGGCACCGGTTCGTTTGCCGATGCGAGTCAGCCAGGCTGGTTCGACCGTTTCTTCCTCAGCCCGCTGTTCCCTTTCTAGGTGGCTTTCCAGTTGAGCATGTTGAACTTCAAACACCTCATGGTGGCCGCCGTTTTGTTGTCCGCGGCCTTCAACGCTCACGCCGAGCGATTGAAGGACATCGCCAGTATTTCCGGCGTGCGTTCCAACCAATTGATCGGTTACGGCCTGGTGGTCGGGCTCAATGGCACCGGCGACCAGACGACCCAGACGCCGTTCACCCTGCAGACCTTCAACAACATGTTGTCGCAGTTCGGTATCAAGGTGCCGCCGGGCTCGGGCAACGTGCAGTTGAAGAACGTCGCCGCGGTGTCGATCAGTGCTGAGCTGCCGGCGTTCGCCAAGCCGGGGCAGCAGATCGACATCACCGTTTCGTCCATCGGCAACTCCAAGAGCCTGCGTGGCGGTACCTTGCTGCTGACGCCGCTCAAGGGTATCGACGGCAACGTCTATGCCGTCGCCCAGGGCAACCTGGTGGTGGGTGGCTTCGATGCCGAGGGGCGTGACGGTTCGAAGATTACCGTCAACGTTCCGTCGGCCGGTCGCATCCCGGGCGGTGCTTCGGTAGAGCGGGCGGTGCCAAGTGGATTCAACCAGGGCAATAGCCTGACCCTGAACCTCAACCGTTCCGACTTCACCACGGCCAAACGCGTCGTCGACAAGATCAACGACATGCTTGGCCCAGGTGTGGCTCAGGCCATCGACGGCGGTTCGATTCGCGTCAGCGCGCCACTGGACTCCAGCCAGCGCGTCGATTACCTGTCGATCCTCGAGAACCTTGAAATCGATCCGGGTCAGGCGGTGGCGAAAGTCATCATCAACTCCCGTACCGGCACCATCGTGATCGGTCAAAACGTCAAGGTTTCCCCGGCCGCCGTCACCCACGGCAGCCTGACCGTGACCATCACCGAAGACCCGATCGTCAGCCAGCCCGGGCCTCTGTCCAATGGCACGACGGCCGTCGTGCCTCGCTCGAAGATCAATGCCCAGCAGGAAGCCAAGCCGATGTTCAAGTTCGGCCCGGGCACCACCCTCGACGAAATCGTGCGGGCGGTGAACCAGGTCGGCGCGGCACCGGGTGACTTGATGGCGATCCTCGAAGCACTCAAGCAGGCCGGCGCATTGCAAGCCGATCTGATCGTGATCTGAGGACGGCGCTCATGGATATGCGCAAGAGTGGTTTGGCCAGCAGCAGTGACTCAGGCTCCTATTCGGACCTCAATCGCCTGAACCAGCTCAAGGTCGGCGACAAGAACAGCGACGGCAACATGCGCAAGGTTGCGCAGGAGTTCGAGTCGCTGTTTCTCGGTGAAATGCTCAAGTCCATGCGCTCGGCCACCGAAGCGCTCGGTCAGGACAATCCGCTCAACACCCCGGCGGCCAAGCAATACCAGGAAATGTACGACCAGCAGTTGGCCGTTTCCATGTCCCGCGAGGGCGGTGGTATCGGTCTGGCGGACGTCCTGATGCGGCAGATGTCGAAGAACAAGCCGATGGCACCCGGTGAGGCGGCAGCCGCATCGGCCGCCAGGCAGGAAGCGGCAAAAGCTGCGGTGCAGACCCCGGTGGCTGCCGGTACCGTCGCACTCGGCGGGCCGCTTTCGCGGGTCAATGGCCAGCGTCCATTGTGGGCCTCGCGGTCGGTGCACGCGCCGACGGGCGAGGGTACCCATCTCAATGACATGGCAATGATCAATCGGCGACGCCTTGCATTACCACCGAAACTGGCTGATCGCTTGCTGGCGGGGCTGGTGCCCTCGGCAACGACCACGGCGGCGAGCGCAACCACGGCGCAGAACAAGATCCAGTTGCCACAGAACACGCGCAGCGGCTCCGGCCCGTTGTACAACGGCGACTGGCTCGCTGCGCAAGCGGATTCAACATCGAGCGGCAGCCTGCAGATTTACGGTCGTGCAATGGCGCAGATTCCTCTCGCACCGGCGAAAAAAGCCTTCAGCTCCGCCGACGAATTCGTCAATACCATGCTGCCGATGGCCAAGGAAGCGGCCGCGCGCATCGGTGTCGACCCGCGTTACCTGGTGGCCCAGGCGGCGCTGGAAACCGGTTGGGGCAAATCGGTCATGCGCGCCCAGGATGGCAGCAGTAGCCACAACCTGTTCGGCATCAAGGCGGGCGATAGCTGGAAAGGTAATTCGGCGCGGGCCATCACCAGCGAATTCAGGAATGGCGAGATGGTCAAGGAAACGGCGCAGTTCCGTTCCTACGACTCTTACAAGGACAGCTTCCATGACCTTGTGACTTTGTTGCAAACCAACAATCGCTATCAAGATGTCGTGAAGTCGGCCGATAACCCAGAACAGTTTGTACGCGAGTTGCAAAAGGCCGGTTACGCAACCGACCCGGACTACGCAAGCAAGATTTCGCAGATAGCCAGGCAGATGACGAGTTACCAGAACTACGCTGCGGCGGGCGTTTCAACGAATTTATAAGGTCTGAACCATGAGTTTGCTCAATATCGGGATGTCGGGTCTGAGTGCGAGCCAGAGCGCGTTGGTGACCACGGGCAACAACATTTCCAACGTCGACACCGCCGGGTACTCGCGCCAGCAGACTGTGCAGGGCACCAAAGGCTCTATTCAGTACGGCAATGTGTTCATCGGTACCGGCACGACGCTGGCCGATGTGCGCCGGGTGTATAACTCCTATCTCGATTCGCAGCTGCGTACCGCCACTTCGCTCAACAGCGAAGCATCGGCCTACAGCGCTCAGGTCACACCGCTGGATGCCACGCTTTCCGATAACAACACCGGTTTGACCGGTGTGTTGCAGAACTTCTTCACCTCGATGCAGGGTGTTGCGACTTCGCCAACCGACGACACGTCCCGCCAGTCGGTGCTGACCGGTGCACAGGCGCTGTCCAGCCGTTTCAATTCGATTGCCAAGCAGCTGAACGACCAGAACACCAACCTCAATGGCAGCCTGTCTGACATGGCGGGCCAGGTGAACAAGCTGGCCACCTCGATTGCCAATCTCAATCAGAAGATCTCCGAGCTTTCCACCGGCAGCAGCCAGCCCAACGACCTGCTCGACTCGCGCAACGAAGCCGTGCGTCAGCTGTCCGAGCTGGTCGGTGCGCAGGTTGTCGAGCGCGGCACCAACTTCGACGTGTATGTCGGCAGCGGTCAGCCATTGGTCGTCGGCAATACCACCAACACCCTGCAAACCGTCCCGAGCAGCGATGATCCGTCGCGCATGGCGCTGCAGATGAACCGTGGCTCCAGCACCATCGACATCACCTCGGTGGTCAGCGGCGGTTCGATCGGTGGTCTGCTCAACTACCGCAAGGACGTGCTCGACCCGTCGCTCAATGAGCTGGGGCGTGTGGCGCTGGTGGTGGCTGACCAGATGAACAGTCAGCAAGCGCAGGGCATCGACAAGAACGGCGATTTCGGCGCGGCGATTTTCAACAACATCAACAGTGCCGCCCTGGTCAGCCAGCGCAGCATTGCCCAGGCCGGCAACAGCGCCGGTTCCGGCAACCTCGATGTGACCATCAAGGACACTGGAAAGCTGACCACCAGCGATTATCAGGTAACGTTCACCAGCCCGACCGACTACACGGTCAAGCGCTCGGACGGCACTGACATGGGCGCCTTCAGCACCACGACCACACCGCCTCCGGTGATCGACGGCTTCACCCTGAACCTCAACGGTGGCGCGCTCAGCGCCGGTGATTCGTTCAAGGTGACACCGACCCGTGGCGCGGCGGCGAGCATCCAGACCGTGCTCACCGACCCGAAAAAAATCGCCGCGGCTGCACCCTTGACCGGCAATGCCAGCGCCAATAACGGCGGTACCTACACTCAGCCGGCACTGACCAGCACCCTCGATATCTACAATCCGGCGGCCCAGGCGGAAATGCAGACCGCGCTCAAGTACTCGACGCCGGTCAAGCTGGTTTTCGGTGCCGCAAGCGGTGGCAGCCAGAGCTACAACCTGGTCGATGCCAAGGGCAATTCGATCAGTACCGGCACCATTGTTCCGGGTCAGAGCAACACCCTGAACCTGAACGTGGGGATGGTCGATGGCACGGGCGCTCCGATCATGGACAACAGTGTCGTTCCGGCGGTGCAGAAGACCTTCACCGTGCAGACCACGGTCGGCGGCACACCGGCCAGCGGCGAAAGCTTCACGATCAACCTGACCGGCGCCGCGTCTTCGGATAACCGCAACGCGCGATCCCTGGTGGGGCTGCAAACCAAACAGACCGTCGATACCGGCTCGGCGAGCAAGGGCATCAGCCTGACCGACGCGTACGGCAAGCTGGTGACCAACGTCGGCACCAAGGCCGCCCAGGGCAAGTCTGACGGCGATGCCACTACGGCGATCCTGACCAATGCCAAAGGTGCCCGTGATTCGGTGTCCGGGGTGAACCTGGATGAAGAAAGCGGCAACCTGGTCAAATACCAGCAGTACTACACCGCCTCTTCGCAGATCATCAAAGCTGCGCAGGAAATTTTCAGCACGCTGATCAACAGCCTTTAAGGAGTCGTAATTCATGCGCATTTCTACCGCCCAGTATTACGAAACCACCGCTGCCAACTATCAGAGCAACTACAGCAAGGCCATCGCGACGAGCAATGAAGCCAGCAGCCTGACTCGCATCAACACCGCCGCCGACGATCCGATCGGTGCCGGGCGCTTGCTGAGCCTTGGCCAGCAGAGTGCGGCGCTGAATCAGTACGGTACAAACATCGACAGCACCAAGAGTGCGTTGAGCCTGCAGGAAACCACGCTGACCTCCATTGGCAACGCGTTGCAACGCGCCAAGGAGCTCGCCCTGGCTGCCAGCAACGGCACGGCTACTGACGCCGACCGCAAGGCCTATGCGTCGGAAGTGGGCCAGATCCAGCAGCAAGTAATGGGCCTGATGAACTCCAAGGACTCGGCGGGCAACTATCTGTTCTCCGGTTCGAAAACCGACACCGCGCCTTATTCGCAGAACTCGGACGGCACCTTTACCTACAACGGTGACCAGACCAGCATCAACCTGGGCATTGGCGACGGCATGACGGTGGCGACCAACACCACCGGTTGGGATGCTTTCCAGCAGGCCATCAACACCAGCCGCACCCAGACCACCATGACCGCTCCAGCGGTGGATGACGGTCGGGTGGTGCTGTCCAACGGTACGATCGGCACCAGTTCCACCTACAACGCCAAGTTCGCCGGCGGCCAGCCCTACACCGTCAACTTTCTCAGCAGCACCCAGTTGCAGATCACTGATGCGCTGGGTAATGACGTGACGGCCGAAGCCAGCCAGAACGGTGTCATCAGCAATGCCAACGGTGCCAACCAGACGGTGAGTTTCCGTGGCGTTGACCTGAAGCTGAACATCAACCTCAAGTCCACTGACGCCAACCCGGATGCGGTGATCGCCGGCCACAGCTTCCAGTTGGCGGCCACGCCTGACAGCTTCAATGCTTCGCGCAGTCCTGGAAACACCTCGACCGCGGTCATCACCGGTTCCAGCGTGACCAACCAGGCGGCTTACACCAACGCCTTCCCGTCGGGCGGTGCAGTGCTCAAGTTCACCAGTGCCACGGCCTTTGACCTGTACGCCGCACCGATCACCGCCGACAGCCGGCCGGTCTCCTCGGGCACCGTCTCGGGTGGCAATGCCACCGCAGCGGGCGTGACCTTTGCCTTGGGCGGCGGCGCTCCGGCCTCCGGTGACCAGTTCCTGATCCAGAACAACGATCATCAAACCCAGAACGTGCTCGACACCCTGGGCCACATGGTGACCGCGCTGAATACGCCGATCGACGGCAACCCGGTGGCCAAGCAGAATTTCCTCGGCGCCATGGAATCCGGCCTCGGCAACATCGACAGCGCGGTCAACCAGATCGGCTCGGCCGTTACCTCGATCGGTGCCCGCGGCCAGTCGCTGGATAATCAGTCCGCGACCAACGAGAGCCTGACCCAGGCGAACGCCACGAGCCAGTCGTCGATCCGTGACTCGGACCCGGCGGAAGTCATGACTCGCCTGACCTTGCAACAGACCATGTTGCAGGCTGCGCAGTTGGCGTTCAGCAAGATTTCTCAACTGGGTCTGTTCAACAAGATCTGATGGTGGTCGGGCGCTCAGGCGCCCGTCTGCCTTGTCCCTTCAGTATTGATCGTCTTTTTTGCGGTATTCGAGGGCTCGCTTTTCAGGGCGGGCTCGCGCCGCCTGTGAGCCCGCCGTGAATTCACTCCCCCTTGTCAGCCTGGTCATTCCCGCCTTCAATCCACGCTTTTTCGGTCGCGCCTTGCACACGGCCGTGAGTCAGAGCTATGGCCATCTGGAAATCATTGTTTGCGATGACAGTCGCGGTCATGAGATCGAAGACATCGTCAACTCGGTGATCGAGCAGGGTGCGCGCATACGTTATGTGCGCAATGCACAAACCCTGGGGTTGGTCGGCAATCTGCAAGCTTGCCTGGAGCAGGCACAAGGCGAGTTCATCAAGTTTCTGTGTGACGACGATCAGCTGTTTTCCGCCTGTATCGAGCGTCAGGCCCAAGTGCTTATCGATTGTGCCGACGTCAATCTGGTGGTCGCCCAACGATTGTTCTGGGATGCCGACGACATGCCGTTGCCATCGCGCATGGAAAACACTCCGCTGTCTCCGGTGGGCGGGGTGTTCAAAGGCGATGACCTGCTGGCGATATTCGAAAACTTCCCGGTCAATATCCTCGGGGGCTTCAGCAACGCGCTGTTCCGTCGGGCAGATCTGCTTGAACTGTTCCCGGCATTGACCCAGCCCGGTCATTGCTTTGTTGCGACGCTCGATTTTGCCTTGTACGTCTGCCTGATGCGGCGGGGCAATATGGCGGTGTCCAATCATGTGCTCGGCGTCGAACGCCTGTATCCGGAGCGTTTGAGCAGCCAGCAATCAATGAAGGATGCGGCGGAAATCGAGCGGCAATGGCTGTCGCAGATGCTCAAGGCGCGTAGCGGCGAATCGGCGCCGGCTCCAGGCTGGGTGCGCTACCTGCCGCTGACCAGGGTCGACGAGTCACCACGGGTCTGGGAAGAGTTGCCATTGAGCCGGACCCTGGGCACAAAGCAGACCACCCAGGGTTGGCATGTGGGTATTGACAGTGTCAGTTTCTCCCAGCTCTACGCTCAATGGCTGGAGTGCCGGCATCTGACTGACGGCCAGCGCAACCTGCTGCCAGACACGCTGGCAGCCTGGCCCAAAGTGCCGAAAATCGTTCCGGTCATCATTGATGAGGACGGCAGCCGTTCGGCGCTGGAGATCACGCTGCAGTCGCTCGCCGCGCAGGATTATCCGCCTGAGCTGACCGTGGTTCTGTCGACGTCCTGCACGCGGGTCGAACTGGAGGAGCGGGTTTTCCGCGTGCCGCTGCAAGACGACTGGCAGCAGCAGGTCAACGAGTTGTTGTCGCAACTGGAAGGCGCCGACTGGTTCTATCTGTTGCGTGCCGGCGATCGTCTGGTGGTGCCGGCTTTGTTGGTCATGGCCGAGCGAATTGCCCTCACGCCGGCGATGACCTGCCTGTACAGCGACGAAGGTGGGCTGTACCAGGGTGAATCCGCAGAGCCTGCGTTCAAGCCCGATTTCAACCTTGACCTGATGCGCAGCTACCCCTATGTCGGACGCGCCCTGGCGTTTGAGCGTAAGCGTTTCCTGGCCGTGGGCGGCTTCAATTCCCGGTTCGCCGAGCTGGCGCCTCACGATGTGCTGTGGCGTATGGTCGAAGATGACGGCACGCAGGTGGTCGGCCATATTGCCGAAGTTTTGCTGGAGTCCACCCTGGATCTGGCCAAATGGCTGTCGCAGCCGCAAGTGCTGGACACCAACCCGCTGTTGCTCGAAGCACACCTGCAGCGCCTGGGCATTGCCCATGAGATTCGCCCAGGCAGTTCGACGATCCTCAATCGTGTCGATTACCTTCATGGTGAGCGCTCGCTGGTTTCGATCGTCATCGTCAGCAAAGACCAGACCAGTGCCTTGCAGCGCTGCGTCGAGAGCCTGCTGGAGAAAACGGCCTACAGCGAATACGAGTTGTTGCTGGTGGACAATGGCAGTGAAGGTGTCGAGGCGCGCACCTGGTTCGACGGTATGGCGAAGCTGGGCAGTGAGCGGGTTCGGGTACTGAGACAGGAGCGACAAGGAAGTCTGGCGCAGGCGCGCAACTTTGGCGTGAGTCAGGCTTCGGGCGACTATGTCCTGATGCTCAATCCGTACACGGTCATCACCCAGGGCGAGTGGCTTGCCGAGCTGCTCAATCACGCGCAGCGTCCGGAAGTCGGCGTGGTCGGGGCCAAGCTGTTCAACCCCGATGGTCGAGTGCTGCATGCGGGCCTGATCCTTGGCTTGCAGGGGCCGGCCGGCGTGCCGTTCCATGGCGAGCCGATGCAGGCAGCGGGCTACATGTTCCGCTTGCAGACGGCTCACGATTTGAGTGCCGTGGGCGGTGATTGCCTGATGGTGCGCAAGGCGGTTTTTGAAACCGTCGGCGGCCTGGATGAGCAAGACCTGGCGCAGTCCCTCAACGAGGTTGATCTGTGCCTGCGCATCGGTCAGGAAGGTTATCTGGTGGTCTGGACGCCTCATGCCCAACTGGCTTTGGGGGTGCAACCGCTCGTGGCGGCGCAGGAAGGTGACCAGGCTCGCAGCGAACAGGAGCAGGAGGCTTTCTACAAGCGCTGGCTGCCGATCATTGCCCGCGATCCTGCCTATAACAGCAACCTGGCGTTGCAGGGTGTGGGTAATGCAAGCTTCAGTCTTGAGCCTGGTCTGCGTTCCGGCTGGAGTCCGTTTTCCCAGGCCCAACTGCCTAAAATTCTCGCGTTGCCAGTCAATGCCTCAGCCATCGGTCATTATCGGGTGACTCAACCGTTGATCGAACTGGAAGCCGCCGGCAGGGCACAGGGGCGCATTCACTACAATCTGCCGACCATCATTGAAGTCGAGCGTTATTCGCCTGATGTGATCATCTTGCAGGGGCGCTATTCGGAAGGGCCGATCAACGAAATTCCGAGCCTGCAAAAATACTCCAGCGCGCGACGCATCTACGAGCTGGATGACTACGTGATCAACGTGCCTCATCGCAATGCCCATATCCGCAACATGCCGGGCAAGGACGAGATGGAGAAACTGGTCCGTCGCGCCATCGGCATGTGCGATCGCGTGGTGGTTTCCACCGAGCCGTTGGGCAACGCCTTGTCGGACATGCATCACGACATCCGCGTGGTGCCGAACATGTTGGCGGCCCACTTGTGGACCGATTTGCGCAACCAGCGCCGCACCTCGAAAAAGCCGCGGGTCGGTTGGGGGGGCGGCACCAGTCACCACGGTGATCTGGCGGTCATCGCCGATGTGGTCCGTGAGTTGGCCAATGAAGTCGACTGGGTGTTCTTCGGCATGTGTCCGGATGATCTGCGTCCATACATGCATGAGTTCCACGGGGTGATCGGGTTGGACGTCTACCCGGCCAAGCTGGCCAGCCTGAATCTGGACCTGGCCCTGGCGCCACTGGAGTTCCACATCTTCAACGACTGCAAGAGCAACCTGCGCTTGTTGGAGTATGGCGCTTGCGGCTACCCGGTGATCTGCACCGACACTCAAGCCTATAGCGGCTACTTGCCGTGCACCCGCGTCAAATCCAACTCCACGGACGAGTGGCTGCAAGCCATTCGCATGCATCTGGCCGATCCGGAAGCCAGCTATCGCATGGGCGATGAGTTGCGCGAGATTGTGCTGCGTGACTACGTGCTGCGTGGCGACAACCTGCGTTATTGGGAAAACGGCTGGCTCGCGGACTGACAGTCCGGGCGTTGGTCAAGTCAAGGCAGGCGACGATGAGTCGCCTGCCTTTTTTTTGTCTCGAAGACCTTCGCGCGGCAACGCCGCAACCCTCTCGTCGTATCGCCTGGCGCCGGACCGAAAGAGCTGGCGCGTTTCCTGCAAGTCCCCTCTATATCGCCATAAAACGAGCACTTGCGGTGATTGCGCAGGTGCGTCGAACGGTACGCAGGTATTACCCAGATGGCCCGCAAAAGCTTGATACAGCTTGGCTGAGCCCTGTGACGAACAAGAGGGGAAGGGAATGAAGGCAGTTATTTTGGCGGGTGGCCTGGGCACGCGAATCAGCGAGGAATCGCACCTCAAGCCCAAGCCAATGATCGAGATCGGTGGCAAGCCAATTCTCTGGCACATCATGAAACAGTACTCCGTTCACGGAATACACGATTTCGTGATTTGCCTTGGCTACAAGGGCTACGCGATCAAGGACTTCTTCGCCAACTATTTTCTGCACACCTCTGACGTTACGTTCGACATGCGTAACAACCGCATGGATGTTCACCAGAATTACAGTGAGCCATGGCGCGTCACCCTGATCGACACCGGGGAAGAAACCATGACGGGCGGGCGCTTGCGCCGCGCTCGACGTTATGTCGAAGACGAACAGGCATTTTGTTTTACCTACGGTGATGGTGTGTCTGACCTGAACATTGGTGCGCTGGTCGACTTCCATCTTTCACACGGCAAGATGGCGACCGTCACCGCCGTCCAGCCACCTGGCCGTTACGGTTCGTTGAGTCGCGAAGGTGACCGCGTTCTGGGCTTCACCGAAAAACCGCGTGGCGACGGCGGATGGATCAATGGTGGTTTTTTTGTCCTGTCGCCCAAGGTGCTGCCGTTGATCGACGGCGACGAAACCTCGTGGGAGTCCGGTCCGCTCGATGGTCTTGCCGCGCGCGGCGAGCTCATGGCGTTCCAGCACGATGGTTTCTGGCAACCCATGGACACCCTGCGTGACAAGAATCATCTGGAAGCGTTGTGGCAGAGCGGGGAGGCCCCATGGAAGCAATGGGACTGAGCCCGCAATTCTGGCGTGGAAAGCGGGTCCTGGTCACCGGCCACACCGGTTTCAAAGGCAGTTGGCTGACGCTGTGGCTGCAAAGCCTGGGGGCCCAGGTCAGCGGGTTTTCCCTGGATCCGTCCACCGAGCCGAGCCTGTTCGAACTGGCACGGGTGCACGAAGGCATCAACGATCAGCGGGGCGATCTGCGTGATCTCGGCGCCTTGCTGGAGCTGATCGCCGAAACCCAGCCGGAAATCGTCTTGCACCTGGCGGCCCAGCCGCTGGTGCGCGAAGGTTATCGCGACCCGTTGGGCACCTATTCCAGCAACGTCATGGGCACCCTCAACCTGCTCGAAGCGATTCGTCAGGTGGGCGGCGTGCGCGCCTGTGTGCTGGTGACCACCGACAAGGTCTACGCCAATCAGGAATGGTTGTGGCCGTACCGCGAGAACGAAGCACTGGGCGGTCACGACCCTTACAGCAGCAGCAAGGCTTGCTGCGAGTTGCTGGCGCAATCCTATGCCGCCTCGTTCTTTCCTCCGGAAAAGCATGCCGAGCACGGCCTGGCCCTGGCCACGGCGCGCGCCGGCAATGTGCTGGGCGGTGGCGATTTTGCGCCGGAGCGTTTGATTCCCGATGTTCTCCGGGCCTGGTCGGCGGACGAGCCCGTGACCCTGCGCTACCCGCAGGCCGTGCGTCCCTGGCAGCACGCGCTGGAACCCTTGGCCGGTTATCTGCAATTGGCTGCCGGCTTGTATGAGCAAGGCCCGCAGTTTGCCGGTGCGTGGAACTTCGGCCCGAGCGAAGCGGACATGTGCAGCGTCGGCGAAGTGGTCGAATTGCTCGCCAGTCGCTGGCCGCAGGCACGCGGCTTGCGCATCGAACCGAGCGACTTGCACGAGGCCGGTCTGCTGCGTCTGGACAGCAGCCGCGCCCGTCAATTGCTGGCCTGGCAACCGCGCTGGTCGTTGCAGCAGTGCCTGACCCAGACCCTGGATTGGCATCTGGCGCGGCAGAACGGTGACGACATGCGCCTTATCACCCTGAACCAGCTCAACCTGTACCGAGGCGCGCTGTGAGCGAATTTCTGTTGAAGGCGCTGCCGCTGGACGGGTTGTTCAGCGTGCAGCACAAACGCTTCGAGGACGAGCGCGGACACTTCGCCCGGCTGTTTTGCGAGGGCAGCCTGAGCGCCTTCGGCCAGGCGTTTCACATCCGTCAGATCAACCATTCCTGCACCCGCGAACGCGGCACTGTACGCGGCCTGCATTATCAGAACGCCCAGGCGCCGGAAGCCAAGTTGATCACCTGTTTGCGCGGTGAGGTCTGGGACGTCGCGGTGGATTTGCGCCCAGACTCCGAAACCTTTCTGCACTGGCATGCCGAGCACCTGCGCGCCGGCGATGGCCGCAGCCTGCTGATCCCGGCCGGGTTCGCCCACGGTTTCCAGACCCTGAGTGCCGATGCCGAGCTGCTTTACCTGCACAGTCACGATTACACGCCTGAGCACGAAGGCGGGTTGTCGGTGAACGATCCACGGCTGGCGATTGCCTGGCCACTGCCTGTCAATAATCTGTCGGCGCGCGATGCCAGCCATCCGTCGCTCGATGAACACTTCGCCGGAGTGCGTTTATGAACTGCCGTGGTTGCGGTACTCCGCTGGCCTTGCCGTTGATTGATCTCGGCACCTCGCCACCGTCCAACGCCTACGTGCGCGCCGATCAGCTGGAGCAGGCCGAGCAATGGGTGCCGTTGAAAGTCGCCGTATGCCAGCAGTGCTGGCTGGTGCAGACCGAGGACTACACCAGCGCCGACAGCCTGTTCGATGCCGAGTACGCCTATTTCAGTTCGTTCTCCAGCACCTGGCTGGCGCATGCGGAAAAGTATGTGGCCGAGATGGTCGAGCGTTTCAGCCTGACCGCTGAAAGCCGAGTGGTGGAAATTGCCGCCAACGACGGTTACCTGTTGCAGTACGTGGCCAGGCGCGGCATTCCCTGCCTGGGCGTCGAGCCAACCCGCAGCACCGCCCAAGCGGCACGGGAAAAGGGCCTGGATATTCGCGAACTGTTTTTCGGTCGCGACACCGCTGCGCAATTGCTTGGCGAAGGCTGGGGCGCCGACCTGATGGCCGCCAACAACGTGTTGGCCCACGTGCCGGACATCAACGATTTCCTCGGCGGTTTCGCGACCCTGCTCAAGCCGACCGGCGTGGCGACATTCGAGTTTCCACAACTGCTGACCCTGATGGCCGGCCAGCAGTTCGACACGCTGTATCACGAGCACTATTCCTACCTGTCCCTGACCGCCGTGCAGACCCTGTGCGAGCGCAATGGCCTGGAAGTCTTCGACGTCAGTCAACTCTCGACCCATGGCGGTTCGCTGCGGGTATTCGTGCAGCGCCTCGATGGCGAGCGTCGTGAGGTGCAGCCAGCGGTTGCGCAGCAGTTGCAGGCCGAGCTGATTGCGGGGGTGAAAACCCCGGAGTACTACGCGACCCTGGCGCCGGCTGCCGAACGGATCAAGCACGAACTGCTGCGCTTTTTGCTCCAGGCCAAGGCCGAGGGCAAGCGCGTGGTCGGCTATGGCGCCGCCGCCAAGGGCAACACCTTGCTCAACTACGCCGGGGTCAAGCCGGATCTGTTGGCCTGGGTCGCCGATGCCAACCCGCACAAGCAGGGCAAGTTCTTGCCGGGCAGCCGCATTCCGATCGTGTCGCCGCTACAAATCGAAGTCGAAAAGCCTGACTACGTGCTGGTGTTGCCATGGAACCTGCTGGATGAAATCACCCAGGCCTTTGCCTGCATTCGTGCGTGGGACGGTCGTTTTGTGATCGCCATTCCTGAGTTGATTATTCGATGAGCCGAATTCATTACACCAAGCCAAGTGTTGGCGAGCTGGAAGCAGACTATGTACTCGACGCCGTTCGCCACGGCTGGGGGGAACGCTGCTACGAGTACCTCACCCGCTTCGAAAAATCCTTTGCCGGGCACGTGGGCGCGACCTATGCGATTGCAACCTCCAGTTGCACTGGAGCGCTGCACATGGGCATGGCGGCCCTGGGCATTGGCCCCGGCGATGAGGTGATCCTGGCCGATACCAACTGGATCGCTTCGGCCGCGCCCGTGACCTATCTTGGCGCGACCCCGGTATTCGTCGACGTGTTGGCGGACAGTTGGTGCCTCGACCCGCAGCAGGTTCGACAGGCAATCACTCCAAGGACCAAGGCGATACTGGCCGTACACCTTTACGGCAATCTCTGCGACATGGATGAGCTGCTGGCCATCGGTCGCGAGTTCGGCCTGCCGGTCATCGAAGACGCTGCCGAGGCGATCGGCTCACAATGGCGTGGTCAGGCAGCCGGATCGCTGGGGGCTTTCGGTGCGTTTTCCTTCCATGGCACCAAGACCATGACGACCGGCGAAGGCGGCATCTTCGTGACGTCGGACAAGGCCTTGTATGAGCGAGTGCTGACCCTGTCCAACCATGGCCGGGTCGCAGGCAGCAGCAAACAGTTCTGGCCGGATTTCCTGGGCTTCAAATACAAGATGAGCAACCTGCAAGCGGCCGTCGGTTGTGCGCAAGTCGAGCGGATCGACGAGCTTATCCGGCGCAAGCGCGAGATCTTCGCCAACTACGCCGAGGCATTGCGCGATTTGCCGGGCCTGTCCATGAACCCTGAGCCGGAACATTCGCGCAACGGTTACTGGATGCCCACGGTGGTCTTTGACAGTGAATTGGCGATCACCCGAGACATGTTGATCGCAGCCTTCCAGGGCGCGGATATCGACGCTCGGGTGTTCTTCTGGCCGCTCTCGTCGTTGCCGATGTTCAGCGAGTTGACGGCTGCAACGCCTGTGGCCTGCTCGCTGCCGGAGCGCGCGATCAATCTGCCGAGCTACCACGATATGACCGATGACGATCAGCGTCGGGTCATCGAAATCTTGCGCACCCTGGTGCTCAAAAGGACCCGGCTATGAAAGTGTATTTGCTGGGGGCCGCCAATCCTGAAGCGGTGCGGATGATCCTCACGCTGCAACGCTGCCAGCCGGATCTGCAGTTTGCCTTCCTCGATAACGACCCGGCGAAGCAAGGCACGCTGTTTTATGGCGTGCCGGTAGTGGGGGGCACCGACAGGGTTGCCGAACTGAAAGGTCCCGACACCCGCTTCGTCAATTTGATTACCGGCAGCACGGCGCTGCGTTATCGAACCACCTGCGAGATTGTCGAGGCCGGTGGCACCCTGGGCAACTTCATACATCCGGGGATCGACCTGACGATGATCACCCTGGGGGTCGGCACGTACCTGCAAGAGGGCGTGATCATGCAGGCGCAAGTCAGCCTGGGCGATAACACCAGTATCAGCGCCGGCAGCGTGGTCGGCCATGAGGGGCAGATCGGCCATTCGGTGTTCATGGCGCCCGGTGTATGCATCGCCGGTTGTGTCGAGATCGGTGACGGCACCTTCATCGGCACCAACGCAACGATCCTGCCGCGTTTGCGGATCGGCCGTTGGGTCACCATCGGTGCAGGCGCGGTGGTGACCAAAGACGTTCCAGACCATGCGGTTGTGGTGGGTAATCCCGCCAGGACCATCAAGACCAATCCTGTTTCCTTTCAAGACGGTCGGGTTTTCAACTAACCACCGCGGCTAAATTCTGGAGAGTGTGCAATGAATCCTCATGAGCTGTTTCGTGAAGAAGTAAAAGAGAACATCGAAGGCCTGCAACAGGACAAAGCCCTGCAAGCCACGTCGCTGGATTGGGTGGGGACTACCGCCCGGCACAAGTACACCTACAACTTCAGCTGGATGGGGCGCCCGATCATTCAGTTTCCCCAGGACATGGTCGCCATGCAGGAGATCATCTGGGCGCTGCGGCCGGACATCATTGTCGAGACCGGTATCGCTCATGGCGGCTCCCTGGTGTTTTACGCCTCGATGCTGGAGCTGATCGGTCATGGTGAAGTGCTGGGCGTCGACATCGACATCCGTCAGCACAACCGCGAGGCAATCGAATCGCACCCGATGAGCAAACGGATTCAGATGATCCAGGGTTCAAGCATTGATCCGGCGATTGTCGATCAGGTCCGTCAGCGCATCGAGGGCAAGAAAGTGCTGGTGGTTCTGGACTCAAACCATACCCACGAACATGTCCTTGAAGAGCTGCGGGCCTATGCGCCGATGACCTCGGTAGGCAGTTACTGCGTCGTGATGGACACCGTCGTTGAAGACATGCCGGAAGATGCGTTTCCGGATCGTCCATGGGGCAAGGGCGACAACCCGAAAACCGCGGTATGGGCTTACCTGGAAGAGAACCGCGATTTCGAAATCGATCAGGCCATTCACAGCAAATTGCTGATCACCGTCGCGCCGGATGGCTATCTGCGTCGCGTGCGTTAATCGACAAGACATCGTTGGGTTTTTCGGCTAATGGCCGGTTGTGGGGAAATTTATGCAAGGCAAAAACAGTTCTGAACACGGTGCGGCACTTCACGAACAATTGACCGTGGTGCTGATGTCTCACGAACGTCCGGCATTTTTGCGCAGGGCAGTACGTTTTTACAGCGACTTGCCTTGCAGGATTCTGGTGCTGGACTCTTCGGCTCAAGCCCAGCCAGCAGACATGGCCGGGCAGTTTGCGAATGTGGATTACCAGCATGTGCCGCAGTACGGGTACTGGGGCGTTCGGGCCAAGCTGGCCTATGGCGTGGAACAATTGACCACGCCATTCATGGTGTTCGCCGCTGACGATGACTTCCATGTGCATGACGCCCTGCGCGAAGCCGTTGCCTTCATGGATGCCAATCCCGACTACGGCCTGTGCCAGGGTTACAGCCTGATGTACCTGGCACTGCCCAATAGCGTCAATTACTACCGTCGTGACAAGAAGGTCTGCGAAGACTATTCGGCCGAGTTGGCCCAGGATCGTGTACTGGAATACATGCACCAGTACCTCCCGCCTTTCTATGCGGTACAGCGCACCGAACTGGTACAGGACTGGTTTGCAGCCCTCCCTCATGACGCGTCCTTCCAATGGCAGGAAATCGGCCACACGTATTACATGCTGGCGCGAGCCAAGGCGCGGATTCTGCCGATCCCGTATGTCGTGCGCGAGATGAATTACGGGTACTCCGAACACAATACCGAGATCTTTCACACACTGGTTCATAACGACGCCAAGTCGGTCGCCGAGCGTGAAACCTATGCGACTTTTCTTGCCGGGCTGCCGACTCAAGTTCAAGCGCAGGACCCCGAGCAAGGCAAGCAATTCGCGTTGCAGAGCTTTGAGGCCCTGGCCGATAGCTTGCGCACCGGTCGGGCATTGACGACCGAGCTGATATTCCAGTCTGGCTGGACGAATATCGCGTCAGGCCCCCAGCGCCGTTTCGGCCCCAGGCAGTACGTCGAAATGCCGTTCTACAATCAGGCGTTTTTCGATCAATTGACCCATTTCGAATTCCTGTTGCACGCCATGCCGGCCGGGCGGGTTCAACTCAGTGGCCTGGAGGGTGTATGGACCCGTCAGCAGAATCTGATGCTGGCGCGTAACAACGACACGCCGGAAAGTGTGGTCGATCGTTTGTGGCAGGCTCACGACATCAACGTGTTCAACCGCACGGTGATCAAGCATCTGGCGGCTCAATTGGAACTGCTGGTTGACGACGAAGAGGCGCAGACCCTGCGTGACTGGGCCGCGCGTCTTGAGGCGGTGTCGATCGAGGGCAATCGTGCGACATTCGACAAAACACTGTCCGGTCGACTGCTCAAGTGGCTTGAACCTCGTCAGCCCGATGCACAAGAGGCCGAATCGATTGCCCGCCACCTGGCGGCCAACGACGGTGGTCCACAGTTCGGGATCTTCCTGCTGGATCTGGATAACGATATCGAAAAACTGCAAGTCAGCCTCGACAGCCTGCTTGAAGGTCACAGCAAGGCATTCAAAATTGTCGTGTTCACCACGGGTGAAGCACCGGCGGCCACCACGGCGCAGAACACCTTGCACTTCGTCCGGGTCACTCAAAGCAACTATGTCGACAAGCTGAACCAGAGTGCTCGTCAGTCGCCTTGCGATTGGTTGCTGCTGGCTGAGGCGGGTGACGAATTCACCGCCGGTGGCCTGTTGCGTGCCAGCCTGGAATTGCTGGGCGCTGCGGACTGCCGTGCAGTCGCCACCGACGAAATCCAGCGCACCGCCGAAGGCGCGCTGGTGGACGTGTTCCGCCCTGGCTTCAATCTGGATCTGCTGCAAAGCCTGCCGGCCGTGATGGCGCGTCACTGGTTGGTGCGTCGTGACGTATTCATGGAAGTCGGTGGCTACCAGGCCGATTTCAGCAAGGCCCTGGAGTTCGACTTGCTGCTGCGCATCATCGAGCAGGGCGGCCTCAACGGGCTGGCCCACCTGGACGAGCCGCTGCTGATTGCCCGCGCACCGGTACTGGAAGAAAACGCCGATGAGCGCCTGGCGTTAATGCGCCACCTGGGCAATCGTGGCTACAAGGCCAAGATCACTTCGGCGCAGCCTGGCACTTATCAGATCGACTACCGTCACACCGAGCGCCCGCTGGTTTCGATCATCGTGCCCGCCGGTGACGATCTGCCGGCCTTGCAACAATGCCTGCAAGGCGTATTGCTGCGTACGCGCTACAACCAGTATGAAGTCGTTGTTGCGGTCAATCCGAATCAGTCGGCTGAGGTCAACGACTGGCTCGGTACTTATCAGCATCCGAAAGTCAGCATTCTGCGTACTGACAAGCTCATGAGCGTTCCCGCGCTGTACAACGCCGCCAGTCAGCAGGCCCAGGGCGAATACCTGGTGCTGCTGGGCGCCGACAGTGAAGTGGTCAACCCGAACTGGCTTGAGTCGCTGCTCAATCACGCCCAGCGTCCGGAAGTCGGGGTGGTCGGTCCCAAGTTGATCGACCGTGATGGCAAGGTCACCCAGGCCGGCCTGATTCTGGGCATGAACGGTGGGGTTGGCTCGGCCTTTGTCGGTGAGAAGCAGGATGCCAATGGCTACATGCACCGGCTGGCTCTGGAGCAGAACTATTCGGCCGTGTCGAAGGTTTGCCTGATGATCGGTAAAGCGTTGTTCACCGACCTGGGTGGTCTGGACAGCTCGACCTTCGCTGAAGGTTTCAGCGATGTCGATCTGTGCCTCAAGGCCGGCCAGGCCGGCTACCTCACCGTCTGGACGCCGCTGGTTCAGGTCATTCATCAGGGTGAAATGCCGCAGGCGCCGAACGCCCTGGATGCGCTGCGTGAAAAATGGGCTGCCGCCTTCGCTCAGGACCAGGCCTACAACGCCAATCTGGCTTTGAGCGGCAAAGGGTTCTCCCTGGGTAAAAGCGCCCCGGTGGACTGGGCGCAGTTGCTCGCATAAGCCTGGCGGACAGGTATAAGGATTCAGGCATGTTCAACGGTAAATCGATTTTCATCTCAGGCGGCACCGGGTCGTTCGGTCGCAACTTCATCCGCCGCTTGCTGGAGCAATACCAGCCCAAGCGAGTGGTGGTGTTTTCTCGGGACGAACTCAAGCAGTACGAGATGCAGCAAACATTCAACGCGCCGTGCATGCGTTACTTCCTTGGCGATGTGCGCGATGCCGAGCGTTTGCGTCAGGCCATGCGCGGTATCGATTATGTGGTGCATGCCGCAGCGTTGAAGCAAGTGCCGGCGGCCGAGTACAACCCGACAGAATGCATCCGCACCAACGTCAACGGTGCGGAAAACATCATCGCCGCTGCCATCGACAACGGCGTGAAGCAAGTCGTCGCGTTGTCCACGGACAAGGCGGCCAGCCCGATCAACTTGTATGGCGCGACCAAGTTGCTGTCGGACAAGCTGTTCGTCGCCGCCAACAACATCGCTGGCGAACAGCAGACCCGTTTTGCCGTGGTTCGCTACGGTAACGTGGCCGGTTCCCGTGGCTCGGTGGTGCCGTTCTTCAGCAAGCTGATCAACGAGGGCGCCAAGGAGCTGCCAATCACCGATGAGCGCATGACCCGGTTCTGGATCACCCTCGATCACGGTGTGCAGTTCGTGCTCGACAGCTTCGCGCGCATGCATGGCGGCGAAGTGTTTGTGCCGAAGATTCCGTCGATACGCATTGTCGACCTGGCCTTGGGCATGGCTGAGCACTTGCCGCATAAACACGTGGGGATTCGCCCCGGCGAGAAGCTCCACGAGTTGATGGTGCCGGTGGACGATGCGCGCATGACCCTGGAGTTCGCCGATCACTACACGATCCAGCCATCGATCCGCTTCACCAGCGTCGATGTGGATTTCGCCGTGGATAAGCTGGGCGAGCGGGGGAAACCAGTAGGCGAAGATTTCGAGTACCGCTCTGACACCAACCCGCACTTCCTGTCGGTGGGGCAAATTGCAGATCTGCACGCTCGGTTGTCGGCATGATTCCCTATGGTCGGCAAAGCCTTGATCAGGGGGACATCGATGCGGTGGTCGAGGTCTTGCAGTCCGACTGGCTGACCCAGGGGCCGGCCATCGAGCGTTTCGAACGGGCGATGGCCGAACGCTGCCAGGCTGATTTTGCCGTCGCGGTGTGCAACGCCACGGCCGCCCTGCACATCGCTTGCCTGGCCGCTGGCCTGGGGCCGGGTGATCGGTTGTGGACGACGCCCAACACCTTCCTGGCTTCGGCCAACTGTGGTCGCTATTGCGGCGCCGCAGTGGATTTTGTCGATATCGATCCCCAGACCTGGAACCTCGACGCCGAGGTATTGGCCGCCAGGCTTGCCCGGGCCGAGCGTGACGGCACGTTGCCGAAAGTGCTGGTGGCCGTGGCGTTCTCCGGGCAGAGCTGCGACATGCGCAGGATTGCCGGGTTGGCCGAGCGTTATGGCTTTACGGTCATCGAAGATGCGTCCCATGCGGTCGGCGCGTCCTACGCCGGTCGTCCGGTGGGCTGTGGCGAGTTCGCGGCAATGACGGTGTTCAGCTTCCATCCGGTGAAAATCATCACCAGCGCCGAGGGCGGCATGGTCCTGACCAACCGCCCGGACCTCGCCGAGCGCCTGCAACGCTTGCGCAGCCATGGCATGACCCGGGATCCTGCGCAGATGACCGAGCCGAGCCACGGGCCCTGGTACTACCAACAGGTGGAACTGGGTTTCAACTATCGCCTCACTGATCTGCAAGCGGCGCTGGGGTTGTCGCAGTTGGGCAAGCTCGATGAGTTCGTCGTGCGTCGGCGTGAGCTGGCCGCACGTTACAAGCGCTTGCTGGCGCACTTGCCGCTGACCTTGCCTGGTGCGCAGGCGGACGCTGAATCGGCGTGGCATCTGTACGTGGTGCGCCTGCAACTCGACCGAATCAAGCTCAGTCATCGACAAGTATTCGAAGGGTTGCGGGCCGCCGGGGTCGGTGTGAACCTGCACTACATTCCCGTGCATTTGCAGCCGTACTATCGCCAACTGGGATTCGCCGAAGGTGACTTCCCGCAAGCCGAACGCTACTACGCCGAAGCCATCAGCCTGCCGCTGTTTCCGTTGCTCAGCGATGAGCAGCAGGATTATGTGGTCGAGCAACTGCGACGGCTGACTGAATAACTGCCGCAGAGCGGCTGATGGAAAATGTGCGATGCGTGAACTGACCGAACAGGAAAAATTCTGGCAAGGCGACTTCGGCAACCAGTACGTCGAACGTAACGTCGGGCAACCGCTGGTGGCGGCCAACCTGGCCTTGTTTGCCAAGGCGTTGACGCGAGCCGGACGTATTGAAAGTCTGTTGGAGCTGGGTACCAATGCCGGGAACAACTTGCAGGCCTTGCACCAGTTGTTGCCGCAATGTGAATTGTTCGGCGTCGAGATCAACGCCAGTGCCTGCGCCCAGGCCCGGACGCTGGGCATCGGGCAGATCTGGCACGGCTCGCTGTTTGATTTTCCGCGTGAGCGCAGCTTCGACCTGACCCTGAGCAAAGGCGTGCTGATTCATCTCGCTCCAGAGCTGTTGCCAGCCGCCTATGCGCAGCTGTATGAGCTGAGCCAGCGCTACATACTGATCGCGGAGTACTACAATCCTTCGCCGGTTGAAGTCTCGTATCGCGGCAACAGCGGCAAGCTGTTCAAGCGTGATTTTGCCGGTGAAATGCTCGATCGCTACGACGACCTGCAGTTGCTCGATTACGGATTTGGCTACCACCGCGATCGGCAATTCCCGGTCGACGACATCACCTGGTTTCTCCTGGAAAAACGCCCTTGAACAGCGTCGCCATCATTCCGGCTCGCGGTGGCAGCAAACGTATACCGCGCAAGAATCTCAAGCTGTTCGATGGCGTGCCGATGATTGTCCGCTCGATTCGGACCGCCATTGATTCGGGGTTGTTCTCCCAGGTGGTGGTCAGCACCGATGATCCAGCTATCGCCGAACTGGCGCGTTCGGCAGGCGCTCAAGTGCCGTTCATGCGCCCCGCAGCGCTGGCCGACGACTTCACCGGCACCGCCGCGGTAATTGCCCATGCGCTGCAAGCCCTGCGCGAGCAAGGTCAGCAGTTCGATTACGCCTGTTGCATTTACGCCACCGCGCCGCTGCTGCAGGCGCGATTTCTCAAGCAAGGGCTGCAGTTGCTGGAACAGCATCCGGACAGGTCCTTCGCATTCTCGGTGTGCGATTTCGGCTTTCCCGTTCAGCGAGCCCTGACCGTTGACGATCAGGGGGCGCTGACTGCGCTTTACCCTGAGTTTCGCGAAACTCGCTCACAGGATTTGCCAGCGGCATATCAAGACGCCGGCCAGTTCTATTGGGGACGCAGCAAGGCCTGGTTGAACGGTGAGGTGCTGTATTCACCGGCAAGCTTGCCGGTCATCCTGCCGCGCTATCTGGTGCAGGACATCGACACGCCTGAAGACTGGAAGCGCGCCGAATACCTCTACGCCGCCTTGAAGGCGGGAGGGGAGCTGCAATGAGAGTGCTGATCCGTGCCGACGCTTCGCCCACCATTGGCAGCGGACACATCGCCCGCTGCCTGACCCTGGCCAGGGTGTTGCGCGGGCAGGGCAGCCATGTGGCCTTTGCCTGTCGTCTGTTGCCGGGGCATCGCCTGGATGCGTTGCGGGCCGAGGGCTTCGAAACCTTTGCACTACCCGAGCGTTATGAGGGTGAAGACCCGCAGCCGGCCATCGAATCCATGTTGCCGTGGCAGGCGGACATTGCCGCGCTGGGGCAGGTGCTGCAAAGCCATTCGGCGTTCGACTGGGTCATCGTCGATCACTACGGCCTGGATCATCACTGGCAGACCGCCGCCCGCCGCTGGGCGCCACGGATCGCGGCGGTGGACGACCTGGCCAGCCGAACCTACAGCGTCGACCTGCTGCTGAACCAGAACCTCTCAGGTACAGCTGAGGCTTACGCATCGCTGCTGGCGCCCGGCTGCCGGACTTTGCTCGGCCCACGATTTGCCCTGCTGCGCGAGGAGTTCTGCTGTCCGCCGATCGAGATCAAACCGAGAGCCAGACGCGTACTGGTGAATTTCGGCGGGTTCGACGCGGCGATGCAGACTCATCACGCGATGCTGGCGCTGATGGATTTCCATGAGTTGGAAGTCGATTTTGTGGCCGGTGCCGATAACCCGGCCTGGACGCAGATGCAGGCCCTGGCGGCAGGTCGTCCGCTCTGGCGTTTGCATGCGTTTGTCAGCGACTTTTACCGGTTGATGACTGAAGCGGACCTGTTCATTGGCGCTGGCGGTGGTACCAGTTGGGAGCGAGCGGCCCTGGGGCTGCCAACGATCAGCATTGCGGTGTCGAACAATCAGCAGGCCAATGGCGAGGTGATGGCGGCTGCGGGTGCGCATGTGTTCATGGGTGCCCGCGAGCAGGTCAGCGTCGAGCAATTGCGCCTGGCCATCGGTTTTGTCGCGGACAATCAGGGCCTGCGCCAGAGCATGGCGGCACGATCGCGTCAGCTGGTCGACGGTCGTGGCGCACAGCGAGTGGCGGCGGCGCTGGCGGGCGCTGTGTTGAGCGTGCGCCGGGCAACCCTGGCTGATGCACAATTGTTGTTCGATGGGCGCAATGCCGAGCCGGTGCGGCGCTGGTCGCTGGAGAGCGGTGTGATCGAATGGTCCGCGCATCAGAACTGGCTGACCGCAAGCCTGAGCAACGCCCGGCGGCTGTTGCTGATCGCCGAGGCCGATGACGGGCCGGTCGGCGTGTTGCGTTATGACCTGCGCGGCTTTGCCGCCGAAGTGTCGATTTACCTGTTCGAAGACCGGCTCGGCCTGGGCTGGGGCAGGGCGCTGCTGGCGCGGGGTGAAGCCTTTGCGATGGCCCATTGGCCGCAACTGGAGTCGCTCAACGCAACCGTAATGCCGGGCAACCAGCCTTCATTGAAGGTTTTTCGCGAAGCCGGTTTCACCCAGAGCGCTTGCGCGTTCACTCGCGTATTGAAGGATCACAGAAATGACTAGTTTCAAGATTGGCGAGCGCCTGATCGGTGCCGAAGCGCCGCCATTCATCATTGCCGAGATGAGTGGCAACCATAACCAGTCGCTTGAACTGGCCCTGCGGATTGTCGAAGCGGCTGCCAGGGCCGGTGCTCATGCGTTGAAGCTGCAAACCTACACCGCCGAGACCATGACGCTGGATTTATCCGAAGGTGAGTTCTTCATCAAGGACCCCAACAGCCTCTGGGCGGGTTCCTCGTTGTACGCGCTGTATGAGAAGGCGCATACGCCATGGGAATGGCACGCGCCGATCTTTGCCCGGGCCAGGGAGCTGGGCATGCTGGCATTCTCGACCCCTTTCGATGAGACAGCGGTGGACTTCCTCGAAAGCCTCGACGTGCCGGCCTACAAAATCGCCAGTTTCGAAAACACCGACTTGCCGCTGATTCGACGGGTGGCCGCCACTGGCAAGCCGTTGATCATTTCCACAGGCATGGCCAGCATCGCCGAGCTCGATGAATCCGTACGCGCCGCCCGGGAGGCTGGTTGCAAGGATCTGGTGCTGCTCAAGTGCACCAGCACCTATCCAGCGACGCCCGCCAACAGCAATGTGCGAACGATTCCCCATCTGCGCGAACTCTTTGGCTGTGAAGTCGGTTTGTCGGACCATTCCATGGGTGTCGGGGTGTCCGTCGCGGCGGTGGCGCTGGGGGCTACGGTGGTGGAAAAACATTTCACCCTCGACCGTTCGGCGGGTGGTGTGGACGCCAGCTTTTCTCTGGAACCCGCGGAACTGGCCAGTCTGGTAGTCGAAACCGAGCGGGCCTGGCAGTCCATGGGGCAGGTGCATTACGGCGTGACCGAGGCCGAGCGCAAGTCCCTGGTGTACCGCCGTTCGCTCTATGTGACTCAGGACATGACCGCCGGCGAACCCTTCAGCACCGCCAATCTGCGGGCCATTCGTCCGGGCCTGGGACTCGCCCCCAAACACGCTGAAAGTCTTCTGGGGCGCCGCGCCCGCGGGGCGATCAAGCGTGGAACAGCGCTGGATTGGTCGTTGGTCGAATAACCTGTCGCGGGTCTGATTCGGCAAAATAGCGTGACCTGCGAGTCATAACGCGCATCTTCACTGTATTGTATTAACCGGGAAGGTGGCGCCTGGGGTCTGACTGGCCCAGTGATTGCCTTTTTATTCTTCCCGTTGTCGCCGCCTCGGGGTGACGTTTTTCTCTGTTTGTCGGCGCCCCTCGAATCCTTGCGAGCGGTGGTATTGGGCTGTTTATTATTGGGAAGCCGTAATGATTGGCATAAAAAGCATTGCGAGCTACGTTCCTGTAGCCGGCGTGGACAATTACGCACAAGGTGCAAAATTCGATAAGGATGAAGAGTTCATCCTGGGCAAGATCGGTTCGGCCTTCCTGCCGCGCAAAGGCGCTGAACAGGAAACATCCGATCTGTGCGTTGAAGCGGCCAATGCGCTGTTTGCCAGCAACCCTGATCTGAAACGCGAATCCATTGATGCTCTGATCGTCGTTACCCAGAACGGTGACGAAGAAGGTCTGCCCCACACGGCTGCCATCGTCCAGGACAAGCTGGGCCTGCCGACGACCGTGGCGGCGTTCGATATTTCCCTGGGCTGTTCCGGTTATGTCTACGGCATTTATGCGATCAAGGGCTTCATGGAAGCCGCTGGCCTGAAGAATGGCCTGTTGATCACCGCCGACCCGTATTCGAAAATCGTCGACCCGGAAGACCGCAACACCACCATGCTGTTTGGTGACGCGGCTACCGCCACCTGGATGGGCGAGGACCCGGTCTGGGCGCTGGGCAAGGCCAAGTTCGGTACCGATGGCGCCGGTGCGCCGCACTTGAAGGTGACTGACGGGGTGTTCTTCATGAACGGTCGTCAGGTGTTCAACTTCGCACTGCTCAAGGTTCCGGCGCATTTGCATGAATTGCTCGCTGAATCGAGTCTCTCGGCGGACGATATCGATGCTTTCTGTATTCATCAGGGCAGTGCGGCGATCGTCGATGCGGTGGCGCGACGCTTCGAAGGCGAGCCGGAGAAGTTCATCAAGGACATGGTCGAGACCGGTAACACCGTGTCATCGAGCATTCCGTTGCTCCTGGAGAAGCACGTTCTTGATTCGAGCTGGAAACGCGTGGCGCTGAGCGGTTTTGGTGTGGGGCTATCCTGGGGTTCGGCGATCATCTATCGTTCCTGAGTGAAAGTCTTTTCATAAAAAAGACCGATACAAAAAAAGCGTTCAAGGGGTAACCTTGGACGCTTTTTTTGCTTTAAAGGAATGCGAGGCTGCATGAGCGAATGGTTTGAAGACAATGCTCAAGTGATACAGCGACGCTGGCCGGCGCTGTATTCGCGACTGTTGATGGAGGACGGCGAGGTCCCGGTCGAGCTGCTCAAAGGCATGGACTCGACACTCAGTGTGGATGGCATCCAGCTCACCAGTCGACATGATCGTCTTCACGAAGCCCGTATCCAGGCAGCCAGCCTGCCTCTCGACAAGCCCCGGCTGCACGTCTACGGCACTGGACTCGGGGATCTGCCTCGCGTGTTGCTGGAGCGTCCAGGGCTCGAGAAGTTGTATGTTCACATCCTCAATGGCGCGCTGTTCAAGCTGGTGCTGCAACTGCTTGATCACCAGCAATGGCTTGAACATCCGCGAGTAGAGCTATTGTTTGCCGGCGACCTGCCGGACATCTGCACGCCGTTTTTTGCATTGCCGGCTGAAATGCTGCTGGCGGATGACTTCAACGCGAAGATCCGTGATCGACTGGTCAGCGAAGTGCATCTGAGCTTCAACAATCGCGAGTTCGATCCGCAGTCACCGTTCATTCGGCAGCGCCTGCAGGATTGCCTTGATGTGTTGCTCACCGACGCGGACGTGGCGCAATTGTTTGGCACCTGTGCCGGTCGGGAAATCTATGTGATCGGTACCGGGCCGACGCTCGAAGGGCATTTTCAGCGCCTGGCGGCGGTACGCGGGCAAGCCGAGCGTCCCCTCTTCATTTGTGTCGATACGGCGTATCGACCCTTGCGCGAAAACGGGATCGCACCGGATCTTGTGGTGAGCATCGACCAGCGCATCAGTTTTCGGCATTTGCCCTTCGAAGAGTCCGACGGCATCCCGCTGGTCTACATGCCCATGAGCGACCCGCAGGTGCTGAAGGCCTGGAGGGGCAAACGCTATGGCGGTTATTCCCCCAGCCCTATTTATGCGCAGTTGCGTCAGCAGTACCCACGGGGACAGTTGCATGTAGGCGGCAGCGTGATCCACCCGGCGGTCGACCTGGCGGTAAAAATGGGTGCCTCGCGCATTACCTTGTTCGGCGCTGACTTTGCCTTTCCGATGAACAAGACCCATGCCGGATGGAATGACGGTGACCTTGGGCCGGCGGTCAGTCAGGCGCGGCACTGGGTGTTGGACGGGCAGGGTGAGCGTGTCAGGACACAGCTGAATTTCCGCAGTTACCTGTGCGTGCTCGAGCGCTATATCGCCGGGCATCCACAGGTGCGTTTCCTCAACAGCAGTCGGGCCGGGGCAATGATTGCCGGGACACAGTTCAATACGGATTTCGCGCAATGAATGCCAGGTTGAAATGCCTAAATGAATGCCGTCAGTGCGCCCAAATGTTCCGTTTGGGACGAGATGTCGAAGCGGCGTTGACCATGGTCGATGTGATCGATGAGGCGCAGGCATTGGTGTTGACCGCGTCTCAGGATGTTCAGCAGGCATGGACCTGCGTGTTGACTCAAATGCTGGCCTGTCAGGAGCGTCAGGATTGGTTGGGGCTTGCCGACTTCCTGGAGTACGAGTTGTTGGAGCTGCTGGAATCCGTTCCGTCTTGAGCCGGGCCGACCTCGCTGGCGCGCGGGTTTGCGTCAGGGTTGATTTTATGGCGTCATTTTTTTGCGGTTGAGGGGCGCTAAGCCCTTGTTTTCTCGGGGGTGGCAGGGTGATGGCAATTTTTTTTAAAAAAGCCCTCAAGCAACCTGCCAACCCGACGATAACTATTACGAAGGTTCTCTAGGCCATACCCGGCGGTTGCCAGGGCCGGAAGCCGCAGTACCCAACCAACGAGGAATTCGTCATGGCTTTAACAGTAAACACCAACACCACGTCGTTGAACGTTCAGAAGAACCTGAACCGTGCTTCCGACGCTCTGTCGACTTCGATGCAGCGCCTGTCTTCCGGCCTGAAAATCAACAGCGCCAAAGACGACGCAGCTGGCCTGCAGATCGCTACTCGCATGACTTCGCAGATCCGTGGTGGTAACCAGGCAATCCAGAACGCCAACGACGGTATCTCCGTTGCCCAGACCGCTGAAGGCGCTCTGCAAGCATCGACCGACATTCTGCAGCGTATGCGTGAACTGGCTGTTAAAGCACGTAACGGCACCAACGGTACTGCTGACCAGACCGCTACCAACTCCGAATTCGCTCAGATGTCTGACGAATTGACCCGTATCTCGGCTTCCACCAACCTGAACGGCAAAAACCTGCTGGACGGTTCGGCTGGTACTGTACAGCTGCAAGTCGGCGCCAACACCGGTTCGGCCAACCGTATCGACCTGGTACTGAGCTCCAAGTTCGACGCCGTTTCCCTGTCCGTAGGCAGTGGTACTGTTGTTCTGACCGGTGCGACTTCTGCCACTCTGTCTGCGAACATCGACAACGCGATCACCGCGATCGACGCTGCAATTGCAAACATCAACGCCACTCGCGCAAACCTGGGTGCTTCGCAAAACCGTCTGACCAGCACCATCTCCAACCTGCAGAACATCGTGGAAAACACCACTGCAGCACAGGGTCGTGTACAAGACACCGACTTCGCCGCAGAAACCGCGAACCTGACCAAGCAGCAAACTCTGCAACAGGCTTCCACTTCGGTTCTGGCTCAAGCCAACCAACTGCCTTCCGCTGTACTGAAACTGCTTCAGTAATTTCGGAATGAGTTTAAGCGGGAGGGTGTGCTGGTCACGCTCTCTCGCTTTTTACGTTAAGAGGTGATGGACATGGATATGAGCGTAAAGCTTAACGTGTCTTATCCGGCTCCCCAGTCAGCGAGTGCCGTTTCGGATAAGCAGCCAGAAAAGCCTGTGGCCGCCGATGTTGCTCCGGTGGTGGATAAAAAACAGGATGCGAATGACACCAAGCTGAAACAGGCCGTGCAGGAGATCGAAAAGTTTGTCCAGTCGATCAAGCGCAATCTGGAGTTCTCGATAGACGAGCAATCCGGAAAGGTCGTCGTCAAGGTGATTGCAAGCGAGACGGGCGAGGTCGTTCGGCAGATCCCCTCCGCAGAAGCGCTGAAGCTGGCAGATAGCTTGAACAATGCCAGTCACGTATTGTTCGACGCCAAAGCCTGATAGCTGGCACGAATAATGTTTGTACGATCTTTGGGCGCCGGTAAGGGTCAAAAGACTGGCTGCAACTTGAAGGGAGACAAAACATGGCAAGTCCAATTTTACCGGGTACGGGCCTGGGTTCTGGCCTGGACATTGGTTCGATCGTCACGGCACTGGTCAACTCCGACAAGGCGGCCAAGCAGACGCAGATCGACACTCAGACCAAGTCCAACACGCTGAAGATTTCCGGCGTGGGATCATTGAAAAGCGCACTGACGGCTTTCCAGACCGCACTGACCAATCTTGGCAGCACGACCAATCCTGCGTTTGCCGGCTTTACGGCGACTTCGGGTACTCCGTCGATCCTTACTGCGACCTCTGACAACACAGCCGTTGCCGGTACCTACAGTGTTGTCGTGAACAGCCTGGCCACCGGTTCGAAAGTAGCCAGTGCTTCTTTTGCCGGCGGAGCGGCCAGTGCCATTCCGAGTGGTACCCTGAAAATCAGTCAGAATGGCACTGATTACAATGTCACGATTCCTGCCAATGCAACCTTGCAGTCAACGCGGGATGCGATCAACTCGGCGCAGGCGAGCAACGGTATTTCCGCCAACATCGTGACCGACAGCAGCGGTTCGTCGCGTCTGGTGATCAGCTCCAGCAAGACCGGCGCGGGCTCGGATCTTGTTGTCAGCGGTATTGCGGGTCTTGCAATCGATGGCACTCAGCCGATGGGGGCTAATCCTTCGGCCTCCGCTTCCGGGGCTGTCAACGGGATTGCCACGGATGCATCGCTGAGCATCGATGGTCTGGCAGTGACCAGCAAGAGCAACACGGTGACGGGCGCCATCAGCGGTTTGACCCTGAACCTGGCATCCGTGAGCACCGGCACTCCTCCGGCTGCGGCGACTGTCACGGTGGGGACCAACTCCACCGGTCTGCAAACATCGATCCAGTCGTTCGTCGATTCCTACAACACCCTGATGAACACCATCAACAGTCTGTCAAAGGCAACAGCGGACAAAGATGGCAAGCTCACGGTTCAGGCGGCGTTTACCGGTGACTCGATGCCACGTGCGTTGATCTCCGATATCCGCGGCGTGTTGACTGCTCCCGGGGCGGGCGGCCCGTTGGCTGTGTTGTCGCAGATCGGCGTAATGACGGACCAGAACACCGGCAACCTGGCGTTCGATACCACTGCGTTCAACAAGACGATGTCCACCAGCGGCATGAGTGGTCAGGTGCAGCAGTTGTTCAGCGGAACCGACGCCACCAATGGCCTGCTGGCGCGCATGGGCAAGGCAATCACGCCGTACGTTCAGACCGGTGGCTTGCTCGATCAGCGCAACTCCAACCTGCAAACCGTGAGCAAGACCCTCTCCGATCAGCAGGCTGCGCTGGATTTGCGAGTCACCAACATGACGGCGACGCTGACCGCCAAATACAACGCCATGGACCTGCTGGTCGGGCAAATGAAGGCGACGGCGAGCAGCATCACCTCGTTCTTCACTTCGTTGAACGCGCAGAAATCCAACGGCTAGTCATGAGCTGACGACAAAAACCCGGCTACGCCTTTTGGCGTGCGCCGGGTTTTTGTCTTTTGAACTAAAGTTTTCTGACTCTCGGGCGATACACTGGTCATACGAGTCAGTGTGGTAATGAGGTAGAACATGAATCCAATGTTAGCCCTTCGGCAATATCAGAAAGTGGGCGCGCATGCCCAGGCGTCCGAAGCGAGTCCGCATCGTTTGGTGCAAATGCTCATGGAAGGTGGCCTGGATCGAATTGCTCAGGCCAAAGGCGCCATCGAGCGCAAGGATATTCCCGGCAAGTGCGTGTCCATCAGCAAGGCCATCGGCATCATTGGCGGCCTGCGTGAAGGCCTGGATCTTGAAAGCTGCGCCGATGCGGTGGGCGAACTCGACAGTCTCTACATCTACATGATGAAGCGTCTGGCAGAGGCGAACATCAGCAACGATCTGAAGATCCTCGATGAGGTTGCCGGGTTGCTTCGTACGGTGAAAGAAGGCTGGGACGGTATTGCTACGCCAGGTCCGCAGTTCTAGGGAGATCGCCATGAGTCTTGTGTTGCAGCGAATTGAACACACGCGTGAAGCGCTGGTTGATGCGCTTGCCGAGCGCAACTGGGAGGCTATCGGTCAATTGGACCTGGATTGCCGTTCCTGCATGGAAGACGTCTTGAGTGAGGCTTCGCTGGACGAGGCGGTGCTTCGCAGTAACCTTGAAGAGCTGCTGTATGTCTACAAGCAGTTACTTGAGGTGGCGATGGGGGAGAGGCAGGCGATAGTCGACGAAATGTCTCAGATCCAGCAAGCGCGGAACGCGGCAAAGGTTTACCATCTGTTTGGTTAATTAATCCTCGGTTAATCCAAACATAGTGCGCCATAAATTTGACTGTGCACGGTTTTTTGACTTAACTAGTGGCTGGTTCCAGATTTCAGTCGTCTTCAGGCATGACCTGCCTGCAAGCGTTTAGCTTGCCCCAGCATTTTGGGCATTGAGTTGACTAGGGAAGTTGCTATTGCATGTGGCGTGAAACCAAAATTCTGCTGATTGATGACGATAGCGTCCGCCGCCGCGACCTGGCGGTGATTTTAAATTTTCTGGGCGAAGAAAATTTACCCTGCGGTAGCCACGACTGGCAGCAGGCTGTCGGCTCTTTGTCGTCAAGTCGTGAAGTAATCTGTGTCCTCATCGGGACGGTCAATGCTCCTGGTGCACTGGTGGGCTTGTTAAAGACACTCTCGAACTGGGATGAGTTCCTTCCGGTTTTGCTGATGGGCGATAATTCTTCGATTGATCTGCCCGAAGACCAGCGTCGCAGAGTGCTTTCGACCCTCGAAATGCCACCCAGCTACAGCAAGCTGCTCGACTCCCTGCACCGTGCCCAGGTCTATCGCGAGATGTACGACCAGGCCCGTGAGCGCGGTCGTCATCGCGAGCCCAATCTTTTCCGTAGCCTTGTCGGCACCAGCCGGGCGATTCAACACGTCCGTCAGATGATGCAGCAAGTCGCCGATACCGATGCCAGCGTGCTGATCCTCGGTGAGTCGGGGACGGGCAAGGAAGTGGTTGCGCGCAACCTGCATTACCACTCCAAGCGCCGTGAGGCACCATTCGTGCCGGTCAACTGCGGGGCGATCCCTGCAGAGCTGCTGGAAAGCGAATTGTTCGGTCATGAGAAGGGCGCCTTCACCGGCGCGATCACCAGCCGTGCCGGGCGTTTCGAGCTGGCCAACGGCGGCACCCTGTTCCTCGACGAAATCGGCGACATGCCGTTGCCGATGCAGGTCAAATTGCTGCGCGTTTTGCAGGAGCGCACCTTCGAGCGTGTGGGCAGCAACAAGACCCAGAGCGTCGATGTGCGCATCATTGCTGCGACCCACAAGAATCTCGAAAGCATGATCGAGATCGGCACCTTTCGCGAAGACCTGTATTACCGCCTGAATGTGTTCCCGATCGAGATGGCGCCGCTACGCGAACGTGTCGAAGACATCCCGCTGTTGATGAACGAATTGATCTCGCGCATGGAGCACGAAAAGCGCGGTTCGATCCGATTCAACTCAGCGGCAATCATGTCGCTGTGCCGTCACGGCTGGCCAGGTAACGTCCGCGAGCTGGCGAACCTGGTGGAGCGCATGGCGATCATGCATCCGTACGGTGTGATCGGTGTGGTCGAGTTACCGAAAAAATTCCGCTACGTCGATGACGAAGACGAGCAACTGGTCGACAGCCTGCGCACCGATCTGGAAGAGCGGGTGGCCATCAACGGCCACACTCCGGACTTCAGCGCCAACGCCATGCTGCCGCCGGAAGGCCTGGACCTGAAGGACTACCTTGGCGGTCTGGAGCAAGGCTTGATTCAGCAGGCCCTGGACGATGCCAACGGCATTGTGGCGCGCGCTGCCGAGCGCCTGCGTATCCGTCGCACCACCCTGGTGGAGAAGATGCGCAAGTACGGCATGAGTCGTCGTGAGGGTGATGAACAGGCGGATGATTGACGCCTGTTTTTCAAGTCCTTCATTTATGGGCGGTTTTTTTTAGGCACGGGTATTGCTAAGTCCCTCGCAACGTTCCGTTTCACTGACGGTCAGCCACGCGAGAGAGCACGATGCCCCAAGCCGCCCAGATGTCTCCTGTCTCAGATGCTTTTGGCCAAGCCCTGGGGCAACCGTCGTCGGTAGAGCAGGCAAGCCGGCAGGGTCTTGAAGAGGCTTTTGCCCTGTTCAACCAGATGTCGAGCCAGTTGACCGATTCCTACAGCATGCTCGAAGCCCGGGTCACTGAACTCAAGGGTGAGCTGGCGGTGGTCAGTGCCCAGCGCATGCAGGAGCTGGCGGAAAAGGAACGCCTGGCCAACCGCCTGCAAAACCTCCTGGATCTCTTGCCTGGCGGCGTCATCGTCATTGACGCCCAGGGCATCGTGCGCGAAGCCAATCCCGCGGCCTGCGAACTGCTCGGGCTGCCCCTTGAGGGCGAGCTGTGGCGCCATGTCATTGCACGGTGTTTTGCGCCCCGCGAGGACGATGGTCATGAAGTCTCCCTCAAGGATGGCCGGCGTTTGTCGATTGCCACGCGCTCGCTGGATGCGGAGCCCGGTCAATTGGTGTTGCTTACCGATCTGACTGAAACCCGTCATCTGCAAGATCAGCTGGCCCGTCACGAACGTCTGTCGTCTCTGGGGCGAATGGTCGCGTCGCTGGCTCATCAGATCCGTACGCCCTTGTCTGCCGCGTTGCTGTACGCCAGTCATTTGACCGAGCAGGCATTGCCGGTCGAGACACAGCAACGGTTCGCCGGGCGCCTCAAGGAACGCCTGCATGAGCTGGAGCATCAAGTGCGCGATATGCTGGTGTTTGCCCGCGGCGAGTTGCCCTTGACCGATCGGGTCACCCCCAGGCAACTGATGCAGTCGCTGCAAGCGGCGGCGCTGACCCATGTGCAGGGCCTGCCGATCCGCTGGCAGTGCGACAGTCATGCCGGCGAATTGCTGTGCAGTCGCGACACCCTGGTCGGAGCCATTCTCAACCTCATCGAAAACGCCATTCAGGCCAGCGGCGGTGATGTCCGTCTGAAGGTTCATCTGTACACCCGTGAAAACACGTTGCGCCTGTGTGTCAGTGATAGCGGCAGCGGTATCGATGATGCCGTGCTGGCGCGTTTGGGGGAGCCGTTTTTCACTACGAAATCCACCGGAACCGGCCTGGGCCTGACCGTGGTCAAGGCGGTTGCGCGTGCTCATCAGGGAGAATTGCAACTGCGCTCGCGGTTGGGGCGCGGCACGTGTGCGCAGGTGATACTGCCGCTTTTTTCCGGTGAAAAAACCGGTGCCCCGGGAGTCGAGTAAGCGTCATGGGTATCAAGGTTCTGCTGGTCGAGGATGACCGCGCGCTACGCGAGGCGCTGGCCGACACACTGTTGCTCGCGGGGCACGATTACAAAGCCGTCGGTTCGGCAGAAGAGGCACTGGTTGCCGTTGGGGGCGAGGCGTTCAGCCTGGTGCTCAGTGACGTCAACATGCCGGGCATGGACGGCCATCAGTTGCTCGGTTTGCTGCGCACGCGTCAACCGCAACTGCCGGTGTTGCTGATGACGGCACATGGTGCCGTCGAGCGCGCGGTCGATGCGATGCGTCAGGGCGCTGCGGATTATCTGGTCAAGCCGTTCGAGCCCAAGGCCTTGCTTGATCTGGTCGCCCGCCATGCCCTGGGCAGTCTCGGCGTCCCCGAGAGTGAAGGGCCGGTAGCGTTCGAACCGGCCAGTGCGCAATTGCTCGAACTGGCTGCGCGGGTTGCCCGCAGTGATTCCACGGTGTTGATTTCCGGTGAGTCGGGCACGGGCAAGGAGGTGCTGGCGCGCTACATTCATCAGCATTCCCATCGTGCCAGCCAGCCATTCATTGCGATCAACTGTGCGGCGATCCCGGACAACATGCTGGAGGCCACGCTGTTCGGTCATGAAAAGGGCTCGTTCACCGGTGCCATAGCCGCGCAGGCCGGCAAGTTCGAACAGGCCGATGGCGGCACCATCCTGCTTGATGAAATTTCCGAAATGCCTCTGGGTCTGCAGGCCAAACTACTGCGGGTGTTGCAAGAGCGCGAAGTGGAGCGGGTCGGTGCGCGCAAGCCGATCACCCTGGACATTCGTGTCGTCGCGACCACCAACCGTGATCTGGCCGCAGAAGTGGCGGCGGGGCGATTCCGTGAAGACCTTTACTATCGCCTGTCGGTGTTTCCGCTGGCCTGGCGTCCTCTGCGCGAGCGCGCCGCTGACATCCTGCCTTTGGCCGAGCGATTGCTGGCCAAACACGTCAATAAAATGAAACATGCCGCGGCGCGACTGTCGCCCGAGGCTCAGGCTTGCCTGGTCGGTTACCCGTGGCCCGGGAACGTCCGTGAGCTGGATAACGCGATTCAGCGTGCGCTGATCCTGCAGCAGGGCGGCTTGATTCAGCCACAGGATTTCTGCCTGAGCGGCCCGGTCGCCTGTGCGCCTTTGCCGGCCATGGCGTCGGTGCCGACCTCTGTTCGGGTTTTGGAGGTCGAAGCCGAATCTGCCGGGGCGCTTGGCGATGATCTGCGTCGCCGTGAGTTCCAGATGATTATCGACACCCTGCGCACCGAGCGTGGCCGACGTAAAGAGGCCGCTGAGCGCCTGGGCATCAGCCCGCGTACCTTGCGCTACAAGTTGGCGCAAATGCGCGATGCGGGAATGGACGTGGAAGCCTGTCTGTTCGCCACCTGAACGCGTGCTTGTGTAGGCGCGAACCTGCTCGCGATGGTCGTTAACGATGACCCGGGGTTTCAGGATAAACGCGGTGCTCTTGCGCTCATCGCGAGCAGCCTCGCTCCTGCAGGACGAGGTTCGGCTCAGGGCGGTGGATGGCTTTTATTGGGCGCAGTCGCGGAGCTGGCACCCTTGTTGCTAACACCTCACTACCCGCCGAGTGAGTGTCAAAAAATTGCGGGACGCTAACGACGTAGTTCGTCAAAGAGAGAGACCATGAGCCAAGGTATTGAATTCAATCGGTTGATGCTGGATATGCGCGCCATGCAAATGGATGCCATGTCTGCGCCGAAGTCGACTGCCGCGGTCCCTGAAATGGGTGGCACCAGCTTTTCCGACATGCTCGGTCAGGCCGTCAATAAAGTGAACGACACCCAACAGGCGTCCAACCAGTTGGCTAACGCCTTCGAGATCGGCAAGAGCGGCGTCGACCTGACGGACGTGATGATTTCCTCGCAAAAGGCCAGTGTGTCCTTTCAGGCATTGACCCAGGTGCGTAACAAGCTGGTTCAGGCTTACCAAGACATCATGCAGATGCCGGTTTAAGGACGAGATTGAGTCATGGCAGAAGCAGTCGCCGATAATGTTCCGGCCAAGGCCACACCGGTAGACGGCAAACCGCCGTTGTTCGGCTTGTCCTTCCTGGAAAACCTTTCCGAGATGACCATGCTGCGTCAGGTCGGCCTGCTGGTCGGCCTGGCCGCGAGCGTGGCGATTGGTTTTGCCGTGGTGTTGTGGTCCCAGCAACCGGACTACCGGCCGTTGTACGGCAGTCTTGCCGGTATGGATGCGAAACAGGTCATGGATACCCTGGCCTCCGCCGATATTCCTTACACCGTTGAACCCAATTCCGGTGCCCTGCTGGTCAAGGCCGATGACCTGTCCCGTGCGCGGCTCAAGCTCGCGGCCGCTGGTGTCACTCCCAGCGATGGCAATATCGGTTTTGAAATCCTCGATAAAGAGCAGGGTCTGGGCACCAGCCAGTTCATGGAAGCGACCCGCTACCGTCGCGGCCTCGAAGGCGAGCTGGCGCGGACCATCTCCAGCCTGAACAACGTCAAGGGTGCCCGCGTGCACCTGGCGATTCCAAAAAGCTCGGTGTTCGTGCGCGACGAGCGCAAGCCAAGTGCTTCGGTTCTGGTCGAGCTTTACTCCGGTCGCTCCCTGGAGCCGGGTCAGGTCGTGGCCATCATCAACCTCGTGGCGACCAGCGTTCCCGAGCTGAGCAAGTCGCAGATCACCGTCGTCGACCAGAAAGGCAACCTGCTGTCCGATCAGGCGGAGAATTCCGAACTGACCATGGCCGGCAAGCAGTTCGATTACAGCCGTCGCATGGAAAGCATGCTCACCCAGCGCGTGCATAACATCCTGCAACCGGTACTGGGCAATGATCGCTACAAGGCCGAAGTCTCGGCCGATGTCGATTTCAGCGCCGTCGAATCGACCTCCGAGCAGTTCAACCCGGACCAGCCGGCGTTGCGCAGCGAACAGTCGGTCAACGAACAACGTACCGCCAGCAATGGCCCGCAAGGCGTGCCGGGTGCCCTGAGCAACCAGCCGCCATCGCCGGCCTCGGCGCCGCAAACCACCGGTGGCGCCACTGCGTCGGCCGGCATGGTGCAGCCAGGCCAGCCATTGCTCGATGCCAACGGTCAGCAAGTCATGGACCCGGCCACCGGTCAGCCGATGCTGGCGCCGTATCCGGCGGACAAGCGTCAACAATCCACCAAGAACTTTGAACTCGACCGTTCCATCAGCCACACCAAGCAGCAGCAGGGCCGTTTGAATCGCCTGTCGGTGTCGGTGGTGGTGGATGACCAGGTCAAGATCAACCCGGCCAACGGTGAAACCACCCGTGCGCCGTGGAGCGCCGACGAATTGGCGCGCTTCACGCGTCTGGTGCAGGACGCCGTCGGTTTCGACGCCAGCCGTGGCGACAGCGTCAGCGTGATCAACATGCCGTTCTCCGCCGAGCGCGGTGAAGTGATTGCCGATATTCCGTTCTACTCCCAGCCGTGGTTCTGGGACATCGTCAAGCAAGTGCTGGGCGTCCTGTTCATCCTGGTGCTGGTCTTCGGTGTGCTGCGTCCGGTGCTCAACAACATCACCGGTGGTGGCAAAGGCAAGCAGCTGGCCGGCATCGGCAGCGACGTCGAGTTGGGTGGCATGGGCGGCCTGGACGGCGAACTGGCCAACGACCGCGTCAGCCTCGGTGGCCCGACCAGCATCCTGTTGCCGAGCCCGAGCGAAGGCTATGACGCACAGTTGAACGCAATCAAGAGTCTGGTGGCAGAAGATCCGGGTCGTGTGGCCCAGGTCGTGAAAGAGTGGATTAACGCAGATGAGTGATAACCGAGCCGTTGCCGCCAAGCTGTCCAAGGTCGACAAAGCCGCGATCCTGCTGCTGTCCCTGGGTTCTACCGATGCGGCCCAGGTGCTGCGCCACATGGGGCCCAAGGAGGTCCAGCGTGTTGGCGTGGCGATGGCGCAGATGGGTAACGTGCACCGTGAGCAAGTCGAGCAGGTGATGAGCGAGTTCGTCGACATCGTCGGCGACCAGACCAGCCTGGGCGTCGGCTCCGACGACTACGTGCGCAAAATGCTCACCCAGGCCCTGGGCGAAGACAAGGCCAACGGCCTGATCGACCGGATCCTGCTGGGCGGCAACACCAGTGGCCTCGACAGCCTGAAGTGGATGGAACCGCGCGCCGTCGCCGACGTGATCCGCTACGAGCACCCGCAGATCCAGGCAATCGTGGTGGCGTACCTCGACCCGGATCAGGCCGGTGAAGTGCTCGGCAACTTCGACCACAAGGTGCGACTGGACATCATTCTGCGGGTTTCCTCGCTGAACACCGTGCAGCCGGCCGCCCTGAAAGAGCTCAACCAGATTCTCGAGAAGCAGTTCTCCGGCAACTCGAATGCCTCGCGCACCACCCTGGGCGGCATCAAGCGCGCCGCGGACATCATGAACTTCCTCGACAGCTCGATCGAAGGTCAGTTGATGGACTCGATCCGCGAAGTCGACGAAGACCTGTCCGGTCAGATCGAAGACCTCATGTTCGTGTTCAACAACCTGGCCGATGTCGACGACCGCGGTATCCAGGCATTGCTGCGCGAAGTGTCCTCCGACGTGCTGGTACTGGCCCTCAAAGGCTCGGACGAAGGCGTCAAGGAAAAGATCTTCAAGAACATGTCCAAGCGTGCGGCCGAACTGTTGCGCGACGACCTCGAGGCCAAGGGCCCGGTGCGCGTCAGCGACGTGGAAACCGCGCAGAAGGAAATCCTCACCATCGCCCGCCGTATGGCCGAAGCCGGGGAAATCGTTCTCGGCGGCAAGGGCGGCGAGGAAATGATCTAACACCATGGCCAAGCATGATGAGTCGCCCACTGACCTGATCCGGGCCAGGGATGTCAGTGGTTTCGATACCTGGGCACTGCCCAGCTTCGATCCGCCTGAGCCCGAGCCTGAACCGGAGCCGGAACCCGAACCGCCGGAAATGGAAGAAGTGCCGCTGGAAGAAGTCCAGCCACTGACCCTCGAAGAGCTCGAAAGCATTCGCCAGGAAGCCTATAACGAAGGCTTCGCGACCGGTGAGCGAGAAGGTTTCCACAGCACCACGCTCAAGGTTCGTCAGGAAGCCGAAGTGGCGCTGGCGGCGAAGATTGCCGGCCTGGAACAACTGATGGCGCACCTGTTCGAGCCTATCGCCGAGCAGGACACGCAGATCGAAAAGTCTTTGGTCGACCTCGTGCAGCACATCACCCGACAAGTGATTCAGCGCGAACTGGCCATCGATTCGACGCAGATCGAACACGTCATGCGCGAGGCCCTCAAGCTGCTGCCGCTGGGCGTCGGCAATGTGCGGTTGTACATCAATCCGCAGGATTTCGAGCAGGTCAAAGCCCTGCGCGAGCGTCATGAGGAAACCTGGCGCATCGTTGAAGATGAAGCGTTGCTGCCGGGCGGTTGCCGGGTCGAGACCGAACACAGCCGTATCGATGCCACGATCGAAACCCGGATTGCACGGGTGATGGACAAGCTGTTCGATCAATTGCACGAACAGTCCCTGCACCCGGCCGCCCCCGACCTGAGCCTTGAACTGCCGATTGAAGCCAGGCCTGCCGTTGCGCCAGTGCCGGACGCCGCCGATGCGTCTTGATCGCACCAGTTTCGCCAAGCGCCTGGGCAGTTACGCCGAGGCCACGGAACTGGCTGGCGCGCCAATCCTGGAAGGGCGTTTGCTGCGCATGGTCGGCCTGACCCTCGAAGCCGAAGGCTTGCGCGCCGCCATGGGCAGCCGTTGCATGGTGATCAACGACGACAGCTATCACCCGGTGCAGGTCGAAGCCGAAGTCATGGGTTTCTCGGGCAGCAAAGTATTTCTGATGCCCGTCGGCAGCGTCGCAGGTATTGCGCCTGGCGCTCGTGTGGTGCCCCTGGCCGATACCGGTCGCCTGCCGATGGGCATGAGCATGCTCGGGCGGGTACTCGATGGCGCCGGGCGTGCGCTGGACGGCAAGGGCGGGATGAAGGCCGAGGACTGGGTGCCGATGGACGGCCCGACCATCAACCCGCTCAAGCGCGAACCGATCAGCGAGCCGCTGGATGTGGGCATTCGCTGCATCAACGGTATGTTGACGGTTGGCCGTGGCCAGCGGCTCGGGCTGTTCGCCGGTACCGGCGTCGGTAAATCCGTCTTGCTGGGCATGATGACCCGCTTCACCGAGGCCGACATTATCGTCGTCGGGCTGATCGGTGAGCGGGGTCGTGAAGTCAAGGAGTTCATCGAGCACATCCTCGGTGAAGAAGGGCTCAAGCGTTCGGTGGTCGTTGCGTCGCCAGCGGACGATGCGCCTTTGATGCGTCTGCGCGCGGCCATGTACTGCACGCGAATCGCCGAATATTTCCGCGACAAGGGCAAGAACGTCCTGTTGCTGATGGATTCGCTGACCCGTTTCGCCCAGGCTCAGCGGGAAATCGCTCTGGCCATCGGCGAGCCGCCGGCCACCAAGGGCTATCCGCCGTCAGTGTTTGCCAAGTTGCCGAAGCTGGTGGAGCGGGCCGGTAATGCCGAGAAGGGTGGTGGCTCGATCACTGCGTTCTACACCGTACTGTCCGAAGGCGATGACCAGCAGGACCCGATTGCCGACTCGGCACGGGGCGTACTCGATGGTCACATCGTCCTGTCCCGGCGCCTGGCCGAAGAGGGGCATTACCCGGCCATCGACATCGAGGCTTCCATCAGCCGGGTGATGCCGGCGGTGGTATCGGCGGAGCACATGGCTCGTGCGCAGTATTTCAAGCAGTTGTGGTCGCGCTATCAACAGAGTCGCGATTTGATCAGTGTCGGTGCCTATGTCGCCGGTGGTGATCGCGAGACCGACCTGGCGATTTCCCTGCAGCCACAATTGGTCAAATACCTGCGTCAGGGGCTCAACGACAGCATCAGCCTGGGCGAAAGCGAAGCGTATCTGGCCTCGATCTTCGCGCCAGCGGCGAGCGGCTAACCGGTCATGGCCCAGACTCGAGCAGGGCGCCTGGCCCCGGTGGTGGAGATGGCCGAAAAGGCCGAGAAAACCGCGGTCCAGCGTCTTGGGCACTTTCAGGGGCAGGTGCGTTTGGCCGAAAGCAAACTCGCCGACCTCGAAGCCTTTCGACTCGACTATCAAGAGCAATGGATCGTGCGCGGTAGCGGTGGTGTCTCGGGCCAATGGTTGCTGGGCTACCAGGGATTCCTTGCGCAACTGGGTACGGCCATCGACCAGCAGCGCCAAAGCCTGGCCTGGCACCAGAACAACCTGAACAAGGCCCGGGAAACCTGGCAACAGGCGTTCGCCCGGGTCGAAGGTTTGCGCAAACTGGTACAGCGCTATGCGGATGAAGCGCGAGTGCTCGAAGACAAGCGCGAACAGAAACTGCTGGATGAATTGTCCCAGCGCTTGCCGCGCCAGGATGCGTATTGAATCAAGTGAGCGGCGATCGGATGGACACCACCCTTTTCCAGCCTTGCCCCAACCTTTACCAACTGCTAAACCTTGTACAGGCAGGTTCCCCAATGACAAGGAAGCCATGACATGTCAGTCGTTAAAGAAATCTCTGCGGATGGGAAAAAGCTGACGATTTCGGTCAAGGGGCGATTCGATTTCGCCAAGCACCAAGAATTTCGCGAATCCTATGAGCGCACCGATGGCGCCATGCCGAGGTCCGTTGTAGTCGATCTCAAAGAGGCGACTTATCTCGACAGCTCTGCGCTCGGCATGTTGTTGCTGCTTCGGGATCATGCGGGTGGCGACCACTCCGATGTTCGCCTCGTCAACAGCAGTTCCGATGTGAAGAAAATCCTCGCGATCTCCAATTTCGACAAGCTGTTCGACATCAGTTGAACGCCGTGCAGCCTGCACTCGAATCGCTGACGATTCTGATTGCCGAGGACAGCGCGGCCGATCGCATGCTGTTGTCGAGCATCGTTCGTCGCCAGGGGCATCAAGTGCTGACCGCGGCCAACGGTGCCGAAGCGGTCGAAGTCTTTCGCCTGCAATGTCCGCAACTGGTGTTGATGGACGCGATGATGCCGGTGATGGATGGCTTCGAAGCGGCCCGGCAAATCAAGGCATTGGCCGGGGAAACCCTGGTGCCGATCATCTTCCTGACGTCATTGTCGGAAAGCGAAGCCCTGGCCCGTTGCCTGGAAGTGGGCGGCGACGATTTTTTGGCAAAGCCTTACAACCAGGTGATTCTCTCGGCCAAGATCAAGGCGATGGATCGCTTGCGACGATTGCAGGCCACTGTGCTGCAGCAGCGCGATCAGATCGCCCGGCACCACGAGTATTTGCTCAACGAGCAACGCGTGGCGAAGGCCGTGTTCGATAAGGTGGCCCATTCCGGCTGCCTCAATGCCCCCAATATCCGTTACTTGCAATCGCCCTATGCGTTGTTCAACGGCGATTTGCTATTGGCCGCGTTCACCCCCGCGGGCGACATGCATGTGCTGCTCGGCGACTTCACCGGTCATGGTTTGCCGGCTGCCGTCGGTGCGATGCCCCTGGCTGAAGTCTTTTACGGCATGACCGCCAAGGGCTATGGCCTGGCAGAAACCTTGCGCGAGATGAATGCCAAGCTTAAACGCATCCTGCCGGTGGACATGTTCTGCTGCGCGACGCTGCTGTGCTTGAGCTTTCAGCGGCGTTCGGTGGAGGTCTGGAACGGTGGCATGCCGGACGGTTACCTGCACAGTATTGCCACTGGCGAACGAACACCGCTGACCGCCCGGCATTTGCCCCTGGGGGTGCTGAGCCCGCAAGCATTCGATGACCGCACCGAAGTGTTTCCCATGGCGCTCGGGGATCGGGTATTCCTGCTGTCGGACGGGGTGATCGATACCTGCGATGCCGACGAACAGCTGTTTGGCGTGCAGCGGCTGCAAGCGGTGTTCGCCGCCAACCGTCATCCGGATGCCTTGTTTGAGGAAATCGAACAGGCGCTGCGGGATTTTGGCGGCGTAACACGCGACGACGTCAGCATGGTCGAAATCAGTCTGCTGGAGCCCGCACAGCTGAATCCGCCCGCCCTGGTTTATTCCGACAGCGGCCAGTCCTGCCCGCTGGACTGGTCGGTGAGTTTCGAGTTTCGTGCCGCCACGCTCAAGCGCTTCAACCCGTTGCCCTATTTGCTGCAATTGCTGCTGGAGGTTCACGGTCTGCGGACGCAAAGCGGGGCGCTCTACAGCGTACTGGCGGAACTGTATTCCAACGCGCTGGAGCATGGTGTGCTGGGACTGGACTCAAGCCTCAAGCGCGATGTCTCGGGTTTTACCCGCTACTATCAACAGCGCAATGCACGTCTTGATGAGCTGCAGGACGGTTTTGTCCGGGTGCATTTGCAGGTCACACCGCAAGGCGAGGGTGGTTGTCTGGCGATTCGTGTCGAAGACAGTGGCAAGGGATTTGATGTCGAGCGGGTGCTGGAGCGTCCGCTTGACCCTGTCCGTCTGTCGGGACGCGGTGTCAGTCTGATCCGCCAGTTGGGGCGAAATGCCAGTTGGTCCGACGATGGTCGCAGTGCCCGCGTGGAGTTTTACTGGGAGGCTCTGGCATAATCCGCGCATTCTTGATCAAGGAGTGAACAAGTGGCTGACACACATCTCGACCCGAACGTGCTGAGCGCGTTGCAAGAGATCATGGAGGACGAGTATCCGACCCTGGTGGATACCTTTCTCGCTGATTCCGAACAGCGCTTGCAGCTGCTCAAGCAGGCTGCCGATGCTACACAATTCCTTGAGACAGCCCACAGCTTCAAGGGCAGTAGCAGCAACATGGGCGCGATTCGCCTGGCTGATCTGTGTCATGAGCTGGAGCAGCAGGCCAAGGGGCTGGATCTTTCAGGCATCGAAGCGCTTGTCGCGGCAATCGACCGCGAATTCGCCTTCGTCCGGCCGCTTTATGAAGAGGAACGACGGCGTTCGTCTCCACCAGTTTGACCATTCGACGCTAATAGAACGCCTCCAGAGCAAAGCTGGCGCGACCCTTGCAACAATCCCCCCAACTGTACCTACGATCCCAGTGCAGCGGAGACCGTTTCATGCCCGTTACCCCCCAAGTGCTTCTTCAGGCCGCCACGCAGGCCAAGACTCAAGCCGCCGCCAATTCCACGGCGCCGGCCGCTGAGACCGGGGATAAAGCGTCCAGCTTCGCGCAGGTCTACGCCAGGCAAGCCCAAAACAAACCCTCTGTGGTAGTGGATGGATCGGCCAAGCCGGTACGTGATAAATCCCCGGACAATGCCGGTAAAAAAGACCGCCTTGCCGACAAATCTGCCGCCCCGGAACCGGCGGTTGCCGATAGCGGCAAAACCTTGCCCGCCGATAAACCGGCGCAAGCCAGCGACTCGAACGGCAACGATAATGCGTCGGACACCCAGCAAACCCCGGTAGCCGATGCCGCGCCCGTTGACCCGACGCTCGATCCTGCCCAGATGCAAGCCGCACAGTCCGTGGTGAGCGTACCTGTCCCGGTAACGCCGCCAGTGGCTGAACCTGTGCAACCATCGGTCCAGGCACCGGCCCAGGCACCGGTTGCAGCGGCGGTGACGGCAACGACGACGGCTGCCACTGCCACCACCGATACCCATTTCGATCCTGAAGCCGATCCCCTCGATGCGCTGCCAGCCTTGCGCATGGCCATGGAGCAAAGCGGACACCTTTCCGCCTCCAGTCAGGCACAACCTAAAGCGGCGTCGACCTCCGCGCAGGCGCAGGCCGATGGCGAGCAGACACCGGCGCAAGTCTTCGCCGCCGGCATGGCGAGCATGCTCGATGTGCAGGCTGACAAGGACAGCACCAGTCAGGGCGGGGACAAGGCGTTCAGCGGCCTGATCGATGACGGTCTCAAGGACCTCAAGTCCGCCAGCAGTGACACTCGGGTCGACGATTTCGCCAACCGTCTGGCGGCACTGACGCAAGCGGCCACGCCGAAAACCGCCAACGCGTTGCCGGTGAACCAGCCGATCGCCATGCATCAAAGTGGCTGGACCGAAGAAGTGGTGAATCGGGTCATGTACCTGTCCAGCGCCAATCTCAAGGCCGCTGACATCCAGCTGCAACCGGCTGAACTGGGGCGCCTCGACATTCGCGTGAACATGGTGCCGGACCAGCAGACCCAAGTGACCTTCATGAGTGCTCACCCTGGCGTCCGTGAAGCGCTGGACGGTCAGATGCATCGTCTGCGGGACATGTTTGCGCAGCAGGGCATGGGGCAGGTTGACGTCAATGTGTCGGACCAGTCCCGTGGTTCGCAGCAAGGTCAGAATCAGGCCCAGCAACAGCAAAGCGGGCGTACCAGCGCCAGTGGCGGGCGCCTCGATGCCATGGATGAAGATATCGCCCCGAGCGTGGCTGAAGTGGCGGCAACGATCACCAGCGTGATCGGCTCCAGCGCTGTCGACTACTACGCCTGATCCAGCCAGAGACTTAACCCTGTGGGAGCGGGCTTGCCCGCGATGACGCCATTACATTCAGCATCATCGTTGATTGTTACATCGCTCTCGCGGGCAAGCCCACTCCCACAGGGTGTTGCTGTGTGCTTCGGATCGTACACATCCCCACCCATCTCCCTTCCGATACTTCTGGCATAACACTTGCTCTTGCCTTGCCGTGCGACTGTGAAAACCCGAATAGTGACGGATTATTGGCATGGCGAAGAGCGAAGCAGCAGTAAAAGACCCCGCAACCAAAGGCAAACTCAAGCTGATTATCTTGATCGTGGTGGCCCTGCTGCTGGCGATCGGTTTGTCCGTGGGCGCGACCTGGTACTTCATGCACAGCGCTCAGAGCAAGCCTGCCCCAGTGGCTGAAACCGCCCCGGTCGGCAAGCAGCCGGCGATTTTCGAATCGATGGCACCGGCGTTCGTCGCCAACTACAACCAGAACGGCCGTCAACGCTACATGCAGGTGAGCATCACCATGCTCGGCCGCAACCAGGCCGATCTGGACGCGCTCAAAGTCCACATGCCGGTGATCCGCAACAACCTGGTCATGCTGTTCTCCGGGCAGGACTTCGCCACGCTGGCGTCGCCGGTCGGCCAGGAAATGTTGCGGCAGAAGGCCACGGCCAGCGTCCAGGAAGTGGCGCAGAAAGAACTCGGCAAAGTGGTCGTCGAACAGTTGCTTTTCACTAATTTCGTACTGCAGTAGGAACACGACATGGCCGTGCAGGACCTGCTGTCCCAGGATGAGATCGACGCGCTGTTGCATGGCGTCGACGATGGTCTGGTACAGACCGATACCGTTGCCGAACCCGGCACCGTCAAAAGCTACGACCTGACCAGCCAGGATCGCATCGTCCGTGGACGCATGCCGACCCTGGAAATGATCAACGAGCGTTTCGCCCGCTACACGCGCATCAGCATGTTCAACATGCTGCGTCGCTCGGCAGACGTGGCGGTCGGTGGCGTGCAGGTGATGAAGTTCGGCGAATACGTGCACTCGCTGTATGTGCCGACCAGTCTCAACCTGGTCAAGATCAAACCGCTGCGCGGTACGGCGCTGTTCATTCTCGACGCCAAACTGGTGTTCAAGCTGGTGGACAACTTTTTCGGCGGCGACGGCCGGCACGCGAAGATCGAAGGGCGTGAATTCACCCCGACCGAACTGCGTGTCGTGCGCATGGTATTGGAGCAGGCCTTCATCGATTTGAAGGAAGCCTGGCAGGCGATCATGGAAGTGAACTTCGAGTACATCAACTCGGAAGTGAACCCGGCCATGGCCAATATCGTCGGCCCGAGCGAGGCCATTGTGGTGTCGACCTTCCATATCGAACTCGATGGCGGTGGCGGTGACCTGCACGTCACCATGCCGTACTCGATGATCGAGCCGGTGCGCGAAATGCTCGACGCCGGCTTCCAGTCGGACCTCGACGATCAGGACGAACGCTGGGTCAATGCCCTGCGCCAGGACGTGCTGGATGTCGATGTGCCCATCGGCGCCACGGTTGCCCGTCGCCAACTGCGCCTGCGCGACATCCTGCACATGCAGCCCGGGGATGTGATCCCGGTGGACATGCCGGAAGAGATGATCATGCGTGCCAATGGCGTACCGGCCTTCAAGGTCAAGATGGGCTCGCACAAGGGCAACCTCGCGTTGCAAGTGATCGAGCCGATCGAACGCCGCTGACAGGCACCCCATACATTCGCTTTTAACTGACGGCTTCCAATCGAATGGTTGCCTGCCGAGGACAAATGATGGCTAACGATATCAATACCCAGGACGACCAGGCGCTGGCGGACGAATGGGCTGCGGCCCTGGAAGAAACCGGTGATGCCGGGCAGGACGACATCGATGCCTTGCTGGCGGCCGATGCGGCCAGTTCGTCATCCAATCGCTTGCCCATGGAAGAGTTCGGCAGCGTGCCGAGGAGCAACGAGCCGGTCAGCCTCGAAGGTCCGAACCTGGACGTGATCCTTGATATCCCGGTGTCGATCTCCATGGAAGTCGGCAGTACCGACATCAACATCCGCAACCTGCTGCAACTGAACCAGGGTTCGGTGATCGAGCTCGACCGCCTGGCCGGTGAGCCACTGGACGTGCTGGTCAATGGCACGCTCATCGCCCACGGCGAAGTGGTGGTGGTCAACGAGAAGTTCGGCATCCGCCTGACCGACGTGATCAGCCCAAGTGAACGCATCAAGAAGCTGCGCTGAGTGAAAAGGCTTCTGGGGTGTGTACTGGCGCTGCCGCTCAGCGTGCTGGCAGCCGAACCGGTGGCGACGGCTGCGAGCGCGGCTGCCGCGCCGGCGGTCACGAGCGGAGTGGCCGGGCAATTGACGCAACTGGTATTCGGCTTGCTGCTGGTGCTGGTGCTGATTTTTTTCCTCGCCTGGCTATTGCGCCGGGTGCAGCAGGCCGGACCGGCCGGCAAGGGCCAGGTGATCGAACTGATCGGTTCCCGTGCCTTGGGCCCGCGCGACCGATTGATGCTGGTGCAAGTGGGCAATGAGCAGATTCTTCTGGGCCTGAGCCCTGGCACCATCACGGCATTGCATGTGCTCAAGGAGCCGGTGCAAGTGCCGACGACCGAGACGACGACCCCCGAGTTTGCCCAGCGCCTGATGGAGCTGTTGGGCAAGGATCAGAAGGATAAGAAGTAATGGGTGCGTTACGCATCGTCTTGACGCTGGCGCTGATGCTGGCCGCGCCGCTGGCATTCGCCGCCGATCCGTTGTCGATCCCGGCGATTACCCTGGGCACCAACGCCCAGGGGGCTCAGGAGTACTCGGTCAGCCTGCAGATCCTGCTGATCATGACCGCGCTGAGTTTCATTCCGGCGTTCGTCATGCTGATGACCAGTTTCACCCGGATCATCATCGTCTTTTCGATCCTGCGCCAGGCCCTGGGCCTGCAGCAGACGCCATCAAACCAGATCCTCACCGGCATGGCGCTGTTCCTGACCCTGTTCATCATGGCGCCGGTATTCGATCGCGTTAACCAGGATGCCTTGCAGCCGTACCTGGCGGAAAAACTCACCGCCCAGGATGCCGTGGCCAAGGCCCAGGTACCGATCAAGGACTTCATGCTCGCCCAGACCCGCACCAGCGATCTGGAACTGTTCATGCGCCTGTCCAAGCGCACCGACATTGCCACGCCGGATCAGGCACCGCTGACCATCCTGGTACCGGCGTTCGTGACTTCCGAGCTGAAAACCGCATTCCAGATCGGCTTCATGATCTTCATTCCGTTCCTGATCATCGACCTGGTCGTGGCCAGTGTGCTGATGGCCATGGGTATGATGATGCTGTCGCCGCTGATCATTTCCCTGCCGTTCAAAATCATGCTGTTTGTACTGGTGGATGGCTGGGCGCTGATCATCGGCACCCTGGCCAGCAGCTTTGGAGGTGTGTCGCCATGACCCCTGAAGTGGCGGTCGATATCTTCCGCGAAGCGCTGTGGCTGACCACCATGATGGTGGCAGTGCTGGTGATTCCGAGTCTGCTGGTGGGCCTGCTGGTGGCAATGTTCCAGGCCGCCACGCAGATCAACGAACAGACCCTGAGCTTTTTGCCGCGCCTGTTGGTGATGCTGGTGACGCTGATCGTCGGCGGCCCATGGCTGGTGCAGACCTTCATGGATTACATCCTGCAGTTGTACGGCAGTATTCCGCAGGTCATTGGTTAAACCATGTCGCTGCTCGCATTGACCGACACCCAGATCAGCACCTGGGTGGCGTCATTCATGTTGCCGCTGTTTCGCGTCGGGTCGCTGCTGATGGTCATGCCGGTTTTCGGCACGACCCTGTTGCCACGGCGAATACGCCTGTATTTCGCCGTGGCGATCACGGTGGTCATCGCCCCGGGCCTGCCCCCCATGCCACCGGTGCATGCGCTGGACCTGAGCGGATGGATGCTGATCGCCGAGCAGATTCTTATCGGCGCCGTAATGGGCTTCTCGTTGCAGCTGTTCTTCCAGGCCTTCGTCGTGGCGGGGCAAATCGTCGCCATTCAGATGGGCATGGGCTTCGCCTCCATGGTCGATCCCACCAATGGAGTCTCGGTGGCGGTGATCGGGCAATTCTTCACCATGCTGGTGACGCTGTTGTTCCTCTCGATGAATGGCCACCTGGTGGTGTTCGAGGTGCTCACTGAGAGCTTCACCACGCTGCCGGTCGGTGGCGGCCTGACGGTCAATCATTTCTGGGAACTGGCCGGCAAGCTCGGCTGGGTGCTTGGCGCGGCGCTGCTGCTGGTGTTGCCGGCGATTACGGCGCTGTTGGTGATCAACATCGCCTTTGGCGTGATGACCCGGGCGGCGCCGCAACTCAACATCTTCTCTGTCGGCTTTCCGCTGATCCTGGTACTCGGGCTGTTTATCGTCTGGGTCGGGCTGGCGGACATTCTCAATCAGTATCAACCGCTGGCCTCCGAGGCCCTGCAGTTTTTACGCGAACTGGCACAGGCGCGCTGAGTCATGGCAGAGAGCGAAAGCGGTCAGGACAAAACAGAAGACCCCACGGAGAAAAAGAAAAAGGACGCCCGGGAGAAGGGTGAGATTGCCCGCTCCAAGGAGCTGAACACCCTGGCCATCATGCTGATCGGCGCCAGTGCGCTGCTGATTTTCGGCGGGGCGATGGCGCAAGACATGGTGGAGCTGATGCGCCTGAACTTCTCGCTGCCACGGGAAGTGATCCTGGATCAACGGTCCATGGCCACCTACCTGATGCATTCAGGGCAAATAGCGCTATGGTCGATTCAACCGTTCATGATTGCGATGGTGCTGGCGGCGGTCATCGGCCCGATATCCCTCGGTGGCTGGTTGTTCGCGGCAGGGTCCATGGCGCCCAAATTCAGTCGCTTGAACCCCGTCCCGGGCCTCAAGCGCATGTTCTCCACCAAGGCGCTGGTCGAGCTGCTCAAAGCCCTGGCCAAGTTCATCATCATCCTGTTCGTGGCCCTGGCGGTGTTGTCCTCCGACATCGACGACTTGTTGCGCATCGCCCACGAACCGCTGGAAATGGCGATCATCCACAGTCTGCAAGTGGTGGGCTGGAGTACCTTGTGGATGGCGTGCGGGCTGATCATCATCGCCGCCGTGGACGTCCCGGTGCAGCTGTGGGAAAGCCACAAGAAACTGCTGATGACCAAGCAGGAAATCCGCGACGAACACAAGGACCAGGAAGGGCGGCCAGAGGTCAAGCAGCGGATTCGCCAGCTGCAGCGCGAAATGTCCCAGCGGCGGATGATGGCGGCAATACCCCAGGCCGACGTGGTCATCACCAACCCGACCCACTACGCCGTGGCGCTCAAGTACGATCCGGACAAGGGCGGGGCGCCGATGCTGATCGCCAAGGGCAGCGACTTCCTCGCCCTGAAGATTCGGGAGATCGCGGCGGCCAACGAGATTCTGTTGCTGGAGTCGCCTGCGCTGGCGCGGTCGATCTACTACTCAACGGAGTTGGAGCAGGAAATTCCGGGTGGGTTGTATCTGGCGGTGGCGCAGGTGCTGGCGTATGTCTATCAGATCCGCCAGTACCGCGCGGGCAAAGGAAAGCGGCCGGAGCCGCTTAAGGATGACTTGCCGATTCCGCCGGATTTGCGGCGGGATGCTTGAGTTGTGCAATCACCCGCACTTTATTTTTTAGTAATTGGCACCGGTCGATAACAGTTCGGGCCGATTGGTGTCAGCGGTAACTATCTCGAATGGACTTACTGTCGGGGAGAGCAAAGGCTGGGAACGCGCTATGTAGGCGTCCGCTTCCAGGTTGTTGCAGTTCGTAGGTTAATGCGGCCAATGTTTCTGCTCTGCTGATATTTCCATATTTTCCACTGAGTGCTGCTTTGTAAGTTTCAATCTTTACGGAGTTGATACTATCTGGTGTTATGTAATTGATTTTTCCAATATTGGCAGAGATTGTATCTGCAAGATTTGGTTCGGGGATTGTGCCAGGAAGATTTATGTGGAGCTTCAGCTCTTGCAAATCGCGGCTATCAATTTTTCCAGCGGCAATGGATCTGAGCGATATTGGGCGCTTGAGTTCCATTGGGGCAGTGTGTGAGTACGTGGTCAGGAAAGATTGATTGGAAGCATTCGTGTATTTATTTTGGGTTAGATAGGTGGTGTTTGTCGTTGACTTAGTGAATGTCATGGCTTCTATGGTTTTTGTTGTAGGACCTTTTTTTAATCTGGAAAGGAATTGCATTGCCAACCCTACGGATTTAAAAGATATATGGCCACTGGGGTCGCTTCGATTGGTTGGGTTTCCCAAACAGTATGTATATGAATTCAATCCACCCTTCCCAAACGGACTCCAACTATCCGGACTGTTAAATCGCATCAACACAGGATTAAACGCCCGGTACCCATTCCCCAATAAATAACACCCGGTCACCGGGTCCGGCCGTTCGCCGTTGAAACCCAACAGACTGAGCAAGGCGCTGAGCGCCGAGCGATGGCCGTAGGGGGAGTAGGCGATGGGGCGTGGCGGGAGGCCCTTCTTCAGGGTGTGCAGGACCGAGCGCTGAAGGTCCGTGGCCAGCAGCGTGGTATCGAGTGCATTACCTTCGTGTTGCTGCTGCGCCAATAGAAGGTCGTCGTGCTGAATGATCGAATGCTTCGTCGCGCCCTGAATTTCGGTCGCCAGGCGGCTTTTGCAGTAGAAGCGCTGATGTACCGGCGTATCAGGCTGTGTCTGGTGGACCAGCCGATCCAGTGGGTCGTAGCGATATTGGCAATGCAGGGTTGTGGATGGGGCGGTCATTGGCTCACTCCGCAGATAAAAAATGGAGAGCTTGAGTATCTGCGCAGGTGCCTGGGTGGGGTACTAGCAGAACTGATAGTCCTCGAGCATCGCTCCTTTTCATAGCCATACAGGTCGACCCATATCCCCCTGAAAAAACGATCTATTTCCCCTTCGCAAAAGTTGGAAGGCTTCTTGCAGTAGCCGCCCTGCGCCCGCTTCAGGCGTCAAAAGTTTGCTTTAAAGGAACGGGGAAAACCGGTGGATCGCTCTCAGTTAATCAACAGTGCCCGCAGCAATATCGCTGACCTCAGTCGAGGCAACATGGGCGTGCCGCTGTTGCTGCTGGTCATGCTGGCGATGATGATGCTGCCGGTGCCGCCGTTCCTGCTCGACGTGTTCTTCACCTTCAACATTGCCCTGTCGATCGTCGTGCTGCTGGTGTGCGTGTACGCCTTGCGGCCGCTGGATTTTGCGGTGTTCCCGACCATCCTGCTGGTGGCGACCTTGCTGCGGCTGGCGTTGAACGTGGCTTCCACGCGGGTGGTGATGCTCCACGGCCAGGACGGTCATGCCGCGGCAGGCAAGGTGATCCAGGCGTTTGGTGAGGTGGTGATCGGCGGTAACTACGTGGTCGGTATCGTGGTGTTCGCGATTTTGATGATCATCAACTTCGTCGTGGTGACCAAGGGTGCCGGACGCATCTCCGAGGTGAGCGCGCGTTTCACCCTGGACGCGATGCCCGGCAAACAGATGGCCATCGACGCCGACCTCAACGCCGGCCTGATCGATCAGAGCCAGGCCAAGCTGCGCCGGATGGAGGTTGCCCAGGAGGCCGAGTTCTACGGTTCGATGGACGGTGCCAGCAAGTTCGTTCGCGGTGACGCCATTGCCGGCCTGCTGATTCTGTTCATCAACCTGATCGGCGGCATGGCGGTCGGGATCTTCCAACACAACATGAACTTTGCCGATGCCGGCAAGGTGTATGCGCTGTTGACCATCGGTGACGGTTTGGTGGCGCAATTGCCATCACTGCTGCTGTCCACCGCTGCCGCGATCATGGTGACCCGTGCTTCCGGTTCGGAAGACATGGGCAAGCAGATCAATCGCCAGATGTTCGCCTCGCCCAAGGCGCTGGCGGTGGCGGCGGGCCTGATGGCGGTCATGGGCCTGGTACCCGGCATGCCACACTTCTCGTTCCTGAGCATGGCGGCCCTGGCGGCAGGCGGCGCCTACCTGTTCTGGAAGAAGCAGAACGCGGCCAAGGTCCAGGCGCTGCAAGAGGTCAAGCGTCAGCAGGAACTCTTGCCTTCGCCGGCCCGCGCTCAGGAAACCAAGGAGCTGGGTTGGGACGATGTGACGCCTATCGACATGATCGGCCTGGAAGTGGGTTATCGCCTGATTCCGCTGGTCGACCGCAACCAGGGTGGCCAGTTGCTCGCGCGAATCAAGGGCGTGCGCAAGAAGCTCTCCCAGGATCTCGGTTTCCTGATGCCCACCGTGCATATTCGTGACAACCTCGACCTCGCGCCAAGCGCCTATCGCTTGACCCTGATGGGGGTGATCCTGGCCGAAGCCGAGATTTACCCGGAGCGCGAGTTGGCGATCAATCCGGGGCAGGTCTACGGCACGCTCAACGGCATTAACGCCAAAGATCCGGCTTTCGGCCTGGAGGCGGTCTGGATCGAAATCAGTCAGCGTTCACAGGCGCAATCGCTGGGTTACACCGTGGTCGATGCCAGTACAGTAGTGGCAACCCACTTGAACCAGATTTTGTACAAGCATTCGAGCGAGCTGATCGGTCACGAAGAAGTGCAGCAACTCATGCAGTTGCTGGCCAAAAGCTCGCCAAAACTGGCGGAAGAGCTGGTACCGGGCGTGGTTTCGCTGTCGCAACTGCTCAAGGTTCTGCAGGCGCTGTTGGCCGAGCAGGTGCCGGTGCGGGACATCCGCAGCATTGCCGAAGCCATCGCGAACAATGCCGCCAAGAGTCAAGATACTGCCGCATTGGTGGCCGCCGTGCGCGTCGGCGTATCCCGCGCCATCGTCCAAAGCATTGTAGGCACTGAGTCGGAGCTACCGGTTATCACGCTGGAGCCAAGGTTGGAACAAATATTGCTCAATAGTCTGCAGAAGGCAGGGCAAGGCTCGGAAGAGGGCGTTCTGCTGGAGCCAAGCATGGCCGAGAAGCTGCAGCGCTCATTGATCGATGCAGCGCAGCGTCAAGAGATGCAAGGTCAACCGGTGATTCTGCTGGTGGCCGGTCCGGTTCGCGCGATGCTCTCGCGATTTGGCCGGCTGGCAGTCCCGGGTTTGCATGTGTTGGCTTACCAGGAAATCCCTGACAACAAGCAAGTGACCATCGTTGCGACAGTAGGGCCCAACGGCTGAGGTAGTGGTTTATGCAAGTTAAGCGTTTTTTCGCCGCCGATATGCGTCAGGCCATGAAGCTGGTTCGTGATGAGCTGGGCGCCGACGCCGCCATCATTGGCAACCGCCGCATTGCCGGTGGTGTCGAGCTCACGGCTGCCCTGGATTACAAACTGTCGGCGCTGGCCCCGCGTGTTCCGAACATGGAACTCGAAGACGAGCTGCGCAAGACTCAATCGCGGATCGTCACCGCCCAGGCTGAATTGAGCCTGCGAGGCGATGGCGAGAGCGACAAGAGCACCAATCGCCAGTTGTTCGCCGGCCTGCCGTTGACCGCCGCCGAGCCGTTGATCGAGCCCACCTATGCCGAACCCCGTCGTCCTGCGCCGGCCGCTGCGCCAGCCTCGAGTGGCGTGGACCCGCGGGCGTTCGATTCGATGCGTTTCGAGCTCAATAGCTTGCGTGAACTGATGGAAGTGCAGCTGGGCTCCCTGGCCTGGAATCAGCTGCAAGGCAGCCGCCCTGAACAGGCGAACCTGTGGCGCCGCCTGCAGCGCATCGGTCTGTCCGGCCCGCTGTCGCGGGATTTGCTGGCGCTGATTACCGATATCGACGAGCCCCGTCAGGCCTGGCGCATGTTGCTGGCGCATCTGGCGCGGATGATCTCCACGCCGGAACTGGAACCACTGGAAGAGGGTGGCGTGATTGCCATGGTCGGCCCCGCCGGCATGGGCAAGACCACCACCCTGGCCAAGCTGGCCGCCCGTTACGTGCTCAAGTACGGCCCGCAGAACATCGCGCTGGTGAGCATGGACAGCTTCCGGATCGGGGCTCAGGAGCAGCTCAAGACCCTCGGTCGGATTCTCAACGTGTCGGTGACCCACGTCGATCCGGGGCAATCGCTGGTGCAAGCGCTGGATCCGTTGCTGCGCAAACGCGTGGTGCTGATCGACACCGCCGGCCTGCAGGCCAGCGATCCGGCCCTGCGCATGCAGCTGGAAAGCCTGGCCGGGCGTGGCATCAAATCGAAAAATTATCTGGTTCTGGCAACCACCAGCCAGAAACAGGTTCTAACCGCCGCTTATCACAGTTACAAGCGCTGCGGGCTCGCGGGCTGCATCCTGACTAAACTGGATGAAACGGCAAGTCTGGGCGAGGTGTTGAGCCTGGCCATCAGTCATGAATTGCCGGTGGCCTACCTGACCGATGGCCCGCGGATCCCGGATGATTTGCATCTGCCGCGTCGTCATCAGTTGGTCAGTCGCGCCGTCAGCGTGCAAATGCAGGAAGAACCCAGCGAAGAAGCCATGGCTGACATGTTCGCTGACATCTACCACAGCCCGACCAAGCAGGTTGGCTGAGGTAAAAATGAATAGTTTTTGTACCTACATCGATGGTCTGCCATGCATTGTTCCGGTTGAGAACGCGCAGCCAGTAATGTGGCCTCCGTCTATGCAAGACAAGGTAAAGAAATAACATGGGCAGCATGCATCCCGTACAGGTGATCGCGGTGACCGGCGGCAAAGGTGGCGTCGGGAAGACTAATGTGTCAGTGAACTTGTCCCTGGCTTTGGCTGAGCTTGGCCGGCGCGTCATGCTGCTGGACGCCGATCTGGGGCTGGCGAACGTCGACGTTCTGTTGGGGCTGACACCCAAACGTACCCTGGCCGACGTGATCGAAGGCCGCTGCGAGCTGCGCGACGTCCTGTTGCAGGGCCCCGGCGGCATCCGCATCGTTCCCGCCGCGTCCGGGACCCAGAGCATGGTTCATCTGAGCCCGGCGCAACACGCCGGCCTGATCCAGGCATTCAGCGATATCGGCGACAATCTCGACGTACTGGTGATCGACACCGCTGCGGGCATTGGTGACTCGGTAGTCAGTTTTGTCCGCGCGGCGCAGGAAGTCCTGCTGGTGGTCTGCGACGAGCCGACGTCGATCACCGACGCCTACGCCTTGATCAAGTTGCTCAACCGCGATTACGGCATGAACCGTTTCCGCGTCCTGGCCAACATGGCGCAGAGCCCGCAGGAAGGCCGCAACCTGTTCGCCAAGTTGACCAAGGTCACGGACCGCTTTCTCGACGTTGCCCTGCAATACGTCGGTGCCGTGCCTTACGACGAAAGCGTGCGCAAGGCCGTGCAGAAGCAGCGCGCCGTCTATGAAGCGTTTCCGCGTTCCAAGTGTTCGCTGGCGTTCAAGGCCATCGCCCAGAAAGTCGATACCTGGCCGCTGCCGGCCAACCCCCGTGGGCACCTGGAGTTTTTCGTCGAGCGCCTCGTGCAACAAACGGCAGGACCCGTGCTATGACCGCCAGCGGTTACAACCTCTACAAGAAGTCGGCACGTGACGCGCAGTACGAATTGATCGAGCGTTACGCGCCACTGGTTAAACGCATTGCCTACCACTTGCTGGCGCGTCTGCCGGCCAGTGTCCAGGTCGAAGACCTGATCCAGGCCGGCATGATCGGCCTGCTGGAAGTCTCGACCAAATACGACGCCAGCAAAGGCGCCAGTTTCGAAACGTACGCGGGCATCCGAATCCGCGGCGCCATGCTCGATGAGGTGCGCAAGGGGGACTGGGCACCTCGTTCGGTTCACCGCAACACGCGCATGGTCAGCGATGCAATTCGCTCGATTGAAGCTAAAACCGGCCGTGACGCTAAAGATCACGAAGTTGCGGCCGAACTCCAATTGAGTCTCGACGATTATTACGGGATTTTGAACGACACCCTGGGCAGCCGGTTATTCAGTTTCGACGATCTGTTGCAGGACGGCGAACACGAAGGGCTGCACGAGGATGGCGCGAGTGCTCATCTCGAGCCGTCGCGCGACCTGGAAGATGAACGCTTTCAGGCGGCGCTGGCGGACGCGATTGCCAATTTGCCGGAGCGTGAGCGACTGGTGTTGGCGCTGTACTACGACGAAGAGTTGAATCTCAAGGAAATCGGTGAGGTCCTGGGGGTTAGCGAATCTCGGGTCAGCCAGTTACACAGCCAGTGCGCGGCCCGTTTGCGGGGGCGTTTGGGAGAGTGGCGAGCGCGTTGAAGGCAGTGTGGGGGCACTGCGACGTGGCGGGTGGGGTGTTGAACCGCGCCGGTCTCGATCCGTTGTACTCCAGACAGTCATTGAGTGCTTTGCCAGATTGATTGAAATGGCGCGTCCAGGTGCTGGGCGCGTTTTAGTCTGCTTGGAGGTCGAATTGGACAAGAACATGAAAATCCTCATCGTTGATGACTTCTCAACGATGCGGCGGATCATAAAAAACCTGTTGCGTGACCTTGGGTTCACCAACACGGTCGAGGCCGACGATGGCACTACCGCCATTCCGGTTCTCAACAGCGGGAGCATCGACTTTCTGGTGACGGACTGGAACATGCCTGGCATGACCGGTATCGATCTGCTGCGCCACGTGCGTGCCGATGAAAAGCTCAAGCATCTGCCGGTGCTGATGGTGACCGCCGAAGCCAAGCGCGAGCAGATCATCGAAGCCGCCCAGGCCGGTGTTAACGGCTATGTGGTCAAACCCTTCACGGCCCAGGCGTTGAAAGAAAAAATCGAAAAGATTTTCGAACGCATCGGTTGAACTGCGCCACGGGGGAGCTATGGGGCATAACGAATCATCGCAGGGCGATTTCGAATCGACCCTGAAAAAACACGCCGTCGAACTGGTCGCGAGCCTTGAAAAGGGCAGGTTCGGCGATGCTGTGCAATTGATCCATGAGCTCAACCAGACCCGTGACCGCGGCCTGTACCAGGAAGTGGGCAAGCTCACCCGCGAGCTGCATAGTGCGATCGTCAATTTTCAGATTGACCCGCACATGCCGCAAGCCGAGGAAGTGTCACAGATCACCGATGCCACCGAGCGTCTGGGGTATGTGGTCAAGCTGACGGAGGCTGCGGCCAACCGCACCATGGACCTGGTGGAAAACGCCACGCCGCTGGTCAATCGCCTGAGTGAAGAAGCCCAGGCCTTGAGCACGGACTGGGGACGTTTCATGCGCCGCGAAGTCGGGGCTGAAGAGTTCCGCGAGCTGGCCCGGCGAGTCGACGGGTTCCTGGCGCGCAGCAGTGAAGACGGGCGTGCGGTGTCGAGCAACCTCAACGACATTCTGCTCGCCCAGGATTACCAGGACCTCACCGGTCAGGTGATCAAGCGTGTGACCCAACTGGTCACCGAAGTCGAAAGCAACCTGCTCAAGCTCGTGCTCATGGCCAGTCAGGTGGACCGCTTCGCGGGCATCGAACATGACCGTGAAGCGATGCTTGCAGAAAAAGATCCACAAAAACATCTCTCTCAGGGTGAAGGTCCGCAGATTCATGCCGATAAAAGAGAAGACGTTGTGTCCGGTCAGGACGATGTGGACGATTTGCTATCCAGCCTAGGGTTTTAGAGTTCTAGGTATTTTAGGTTTTTAGACCTGTAGGAGCACACCCTTAATGAGCTTCGGCGCCGATGAAGAGATCCTTCAGGATTTCCTGGTTGAGGCCGGCGAGATTCTAGAGCAACTGTCCGAACAACTGGTCGAGCTGGAAAGCCGGCCGGATGACGCGGACCTGCTCAATGCAATTTTTCGCGGTTTTCACACTGTAAAAGGGGGCGCCGGCTTCCTCCAGCTCAACGAGTTGGTGGAGTGCTGTCACATCGCCGAGAACGTGTTCGACATCCTGCGCAAGGGCGAACGTCGCGTCGACTCGGAATTGATGGACGTGGTTCTCGAAGCACTGGACGCGGTGAACAGCATGTTCAGCGAAGTCCGCGAGCGTAGCCCGATCACGGCGGCCACACCCGAATTGCTCGCAGCCCTGGCCCGTCTGGCCGAGCCGCAAACCGCTGACGAGGCGGCGCCTGCACCTGCGGTAGAAGAAGTGGTGCAAGAGCCTGTTGCCGAAAGCGAGTCGGGCGACATCACTGACAATGAATTCGAACAACTGCTGGACTCGCTGAATGCCGTCAAGGCTCAGGCCGAAGCGCCAGCCGCTCCAGCAGCAGATAGCGCTGCCGCTGCCAGTGACGAAATCACTGACGCCGAGTTCGAGTCACTGCTCGATCAATTGCATGGTAAAGGTCAGTTCGCCGTCGATGCCCTGGCATCACCTGCGGCGTCCAGCGAACCGCCTGCGCCTAAAGCGCCAGGCGACAGCTCCGACATCACCGACGACGAATTCGAAGCGTTGCTCGATCAGTTGCACGGCAAGGGCAACTTTGCGGTCGACGCACTGGAATCGGCCATCGCTTCGGTGCCGGCGCCGGCAGCACCTGCCGCTGCGGCGGCGGGTAGCGATCTGATCACCGATCACGAGTTCGAATCGCTGCTCGACGAATTGCACGGCAAAGGCAAGTTCACTGATGTGGGTACTGCTGCAACCGGTACCGCCGCTTCGGTGGCCACGCCAGTCGCCAAGGCAGCAGCGCCGAAACCTGTCGCCAAAGCCCCCGAACCCAAAGCTGAAGCGCCGGCGCCTGCCGCCGCACCGGCAGCCGCCCGTGCCCCGGCCGCTCCGCCTGCGGAGAAGCCGGCCAGCGAAGCCGAGACCACCGTGCGGGTCGATACCGCGCGTCTCGACGAAATCATGAACATGGTCGGCGAATTGGTATTGGTGCGTAACCGCCTGGTCCGCCTGGGGGCCAACAGCGCCGACGAGGCCATGTCCAAGGCGGTGTCGAACCTGGATGTGGTTACCGCCGATCTGCAAACCGCGGTCATGAAGACCCGGATGCAACCGATCAAGAAGGTCTTCGGTCGCTTCCCGCGTCTGGTTCGCGACCTGGCTCGCCAGCTCAAGAAAGAGATCAACCTGGAACTGGTCGGCGAAGAAACCGACCTCGACAAGAACCTCGTCGAGGCCCTGGCCGACCCGTTGGTCCACTTGGTCCGTAACGCGGTCGACCACGGCATCGAGTCGCCGGAAGAACGCGAAGCTTCGGGCAAGGCCCGTGGCGGCAAGGTGATCCTGGCCGCGGAACAGGAAGGCGACCACATCCTGCTGTCGATCTCCGATGACGGCAAGGGCATGGACCCGAACGTCCTGCGCTCCATCGCGGTAAAACGCGGAGTGATGGACAAGGACGCGGCCGATCGCCTGAGCGACACCGAGTGCTACAACCTGATCTTCGCCCCGGGCTTCTCGACCAAGACCGAGATTTCCGACGTGTCGGGTCGTGGCGTGGGCATGGACGTGGTGAAAACCAAGATCTCCCAGCTCAACGGTTCGATCAACATCTACTCGGCCAAGGGCCAGGGTTCGAAGATCGTCATCAAGGTGCCGTTGACCCTGGCGATCATGCCGACACTGATGGTCATGCTCGGCAACCAGGCGTTCGCGTTCCCGCTGGTGAACGTCAACGAGATTTTCCACCTCGACCTGTCGACCACCAACGTGGTGGACGGCCAGGAAGTGGTGATCGTGCGGGACAAGGCGCTGCCGTTGTTCTACCTCAAGCGCTGGCTGGTCAGCTCCGCCGCTCATGAAGAGCAGCGCGAAGGCCATGTGGTGATCCTTTCCGTGGGCACTCAGCGGATCGGCTTCGTTGTCGATCAACTGGTGGGTCAGGAAGAAGTGGTCATCAAGCCATTGGGCAAAATGCTCCAGGGAACCCCGGGCATGTCGGGCGCCACCATTACCGGTGACGGCCGCATCGCGCTGATTCTCGATGTTCCGAGCATGCTCAAGCGTTACGCCACGCGGCGTATTTGATTCTGATGGAGCGGGGCGACTGAGCCTCGCTCCGTCTAACGGAGTGTTTATGGCAGTCAAAGTCCTGGTGGTGGACGATTCGGGGTTTTTCCGCCGCCGCGTCTCGGAAATTCTTTCAGCGGATTCGAATATCCAGGTCGTCGGCACGGCGACCAACGGAAAAGAGGCGATTGATCAGGCTCTGGCCCTCAAGCCCGACGTGATCACCATGGACTACGAGATGCCGATGATGGACGGCATCACGGCGGTGCGGCACATCATGCAGCGCTGCCCGACCCCGGTGTTGATGTTTTCCTCGCTGACCCACGAAGGCGCCCGGGTCACCCTGGATGCGCTGGACGCCGGCGCGGTGGACTTCCTGCCGAAGAATTTCGAAGACATCTCGCGCAACCCCGAGAAGGTCAAGCAACTGCTGTGCGAGAAGATTCTCAGTATCGCGCGCAGTAACCGTCGTGTCAGCACCTACACGGCACCGCCACCGGTAGCGGCCTCCGCGCCGACACCAGCGCCTTCGAGCGTTGGCAGTTTCAGCGGCAACGTGCCCGCGCGTCCGGCCCCGGCTCCGATCCCGGCTCGTGCGCCAGCGCACGCACCCACGTCGCCTGCGCCCAAACGCAAAGCCTACAAACTGGTGGCCATCGGCACCTCCACCGGTGGCCCGGTGGCCTTGCAGCGGGTCCTGACCCAGCTGCCGGCCAACTTCCCGGCACCGATCGTGCTGGTCCAGCACATGCCCGCGGCCTTCACCAAAGCGTTCGCCGAGCGTCTGGACAAGCTCTGCCGCATCAGTGTCAAGGAAGCCGAGGACGGCGATATTCTGCGTCCGGGCCTGGCGCTGCTGGCACCGGGTGGCAAGCAAATGATGATCGATGGCCGTGGCGCGGTGAAAATCCTGCCGGGCGACGAGCGTTTGAACTACAAGCCTTGCGTGGACATCACCTTTGGTTCTGCGGCCAAGTCCTACGGTGACAAAGTTCTGGCGGTCGTGTTGACCGGCATGGGCGCCGACGGTCGCGAAGGCGCGCGCCTGCTCAAGCAGGGCGGCAGTTCGATCTGGGCCCAGGACGAAGCCAGCTGCGTGATCTATGGCATGCCGATGGCCATCGTCAAAGCCGAACTCGCCGACGCGGTGTATAGCCTCGACGACATTGGCCGGCACCTGGTCGAGGCGTGTGTCTGATGGACGTTCTAAGCCTGATCGGGATCATTCTGGCGTTCGTTGCCATCATCGGTGGCAACTTCCTCGAAGGCGGTCACCTCGGTGCATTGGCCAACGGCCCGGCGGCGCTGATCGTACTCGGCGGCACCTTCGGCGCGGCGTTGCTGCAATCGCCGATGAGCGCCTTCAAGCGCGCCCTGCAGATTCTGGCGTGGATTCTGTTTCCACCGCGCATCGATCTGGCCGGTGGCGTCGACCGTGTCGTCAACTGGAGCCTGACCGCGCGCAAGGAAGGCTTGCTCGGACTGGAAGGGATGGCCGACACCGAACCCGACAACTACGCGCGCAAAGGCCTGCAACTGCTGGTGGACGGCGCTGAACCCGAAGCGATCCGCAGCATTCTGGAAGTCGATTTCTATACCCAGGAAAGCCGCGACATCGAAGCCGCCAAGGTCTTCGAAAGCATGGGCGGTTATGCGCCGACCATCGGCATCATCGGTGCGGTGATGGGCCTGATCCACGTCATGGGCAACCTGGGTGACCCATCGCAGCTGGGCAACGGCATTGCCGTGGCCTTCGTCGCCACCATCTATGGCGTGGCCAGTGCCAACCTGGTGCTGTTGCCGATTGCCGCGAAACTCAAATCCATCGCGATGCGTCAGTCGCGTTATCGGGAAATGTTGCTCGAAGGCCTCCTGTCGATCGCCGAAGGTGAAAACCCGCGCTCCATTGAGTTGAAGCTTCAGGGCTTCATGGATTGATGGGGGGCATGGATCATGGCACGTCGTCGCCAGCATGAAGAGCATGTCAACCACGAACGTTGGCTGGTTTCCTACGCCGACTTCATCACCTTGCTCTTCGCCTTCTTCGTGGTGATGTACTCGATCTCCTCGATCAACGAAGGCAAGTACAAGGTCATTTCCCAGGCGCTGATCGGGGTATTCACGGACGCCGATCGTTCCTTGAAACCGATCCCGATCGGCGAAGAACGGCCCAAGACCGTGACCCCGGCCAAGCCACTGGTCAACGACAGTGACCAGGTCGAAGCCGGTGTTGCTGGCACCAGCGATCCACTTAAAAGCATCGCCGACGACATCAGTGCAGCGTTCGGTGACTTGATCAGCTCCAATCAGATGACCGTGCGCGGCAACGAGTTGTGGGTCGAGATCGAACTCAATTCCAGCCTGTTGTTTGGCAGTGGTGACGCCATGCCCAGCGACATTGCGTTCAACATCATCGACAAGGTCGCCGCGATTCTGAAGCCGTTCGACAACCCGATCCACGTCGAGGGTTTCACCGACGATCAACCGATCCGCACGGCGCAGTACCCGACCAACTGGGAACTGTCTTCGGCCCGTTCTGCCAGCATCGTGCGCATGCTCGCCATGCAAGGGGTAAACCCCAGTCGTCTGGCGTCCGTGGGGTACGGCGAATTCCAGCCGGTGGCCAATAACGCCACGGCAGAAGGCCGGGCGCGCAATCGTCGGGTGGTGCTGGTGGTGTCGCGCAATCTCGACGTGCGGCGCAGCCTGACCGGCACGGGGACTGCTCACGCACAACCGGACGCGGCGTTGAAGCGTGCTGGCACACAAACTGCACCGACCCCGGTCAAGTCGCCGGGACGAGAGGGAGCCGTCAATTCTCCGTCACCCGCATTAACACGTTGAGCTATTTCTCGGTCGATCCGTTCGGCCGGGAGGAACAATCCGAATGAGAGTCTGGGCAGTCGCCAATCAAAAGGGTGGTGTCGGTAAAACCACTTCCTCTATCGCTTTAGCCGGTTTGCTGGCCGAGGCGGGCAAGCGCGTGGTCGTGGTCGATCTCGACCCCCACGGCTCCATGACCAGCTATTTCGGTTACGACCCCGATACCCTGGAACACAGCAACTACGACCTGTTCCTGCATAAGGGCAGCGTGCCTGAGGGCTTGCCCGGCCAGTTGTTGCTGTCCACCAGCGACGAACGTATTTCCCTGTTGCCATCGAGCACCGCGCTGGCGACCCTTGAGCGCCAGTCACCGGGCCAGAGTGGCCTGGGCCTGGTGATCGCCAAGAGCCTGGCGCAGTTGTGGCAAGACTTCGATTACGCGGTCATCGACAGCCCGCCGTTGCTGGGCGTGCTGATGGTCAATGCCTTGGCGGCGAGCCAGCAACTGGTGATTCCGGTGCAGACCGAGCACCTGGCGGTCAAGGGCCTGGAACGCATGGTCAACACCCTGGCGATGATCAATCGCTCGCGCAAACAGGCGCTGCCGTTCAGCATCGTACCGACCCTGTTCGATCGTCGTACGCAAGCGTCCCTGGGCACGCTGCGTGTCCTGCGCGACAAATTCCCGGATGAAATCTGGCAGGGCTACATTCCGGTGGACACGCGTTTGCGCGATGCCAGCCGGGCCGGGCTGACGCCTTCGCAATTCGACGGCAAAAGCCGTGGGGTTCTGGCCTACCGCGCGTTACTCAAGCATTTGCTGGCGGCACAACTTGTTCCGCAGGTGGCGTGAGATGAATCCAGTCCCTGTAGGAGCGAGCTTGCTCGCGATGGACGACAACGATAACGCGGGGTTGATGGAGATGCGCGGTGTCCATACCTTCATCGCGAGCAAGCGCTCTCCTGCAAGGGGGCTGGCATGAATCGGCCGGTGAAGACCACCTCGCGTCCGCAACTGGCGCTCCAGTCCTATCTGGACAGCTTGCTGATGGAGGCGACCGAAGAACTGCCGGTTGAAGTTCAAGCGCTTGCTGAAATCGTCGAAGTTGTCGAAGCGATTGAAGTAGAAGCTGCGCTGGATGAGTTCCAGGCTGCGGTGCTCGAAGAACAGGCCCGTGATGCGCAGAAAAGCGCCGCCCTTGCCGCGCCGGTCCTGGCACCAGTCGTTGAAAAAACTCAGGTCGCCGTGATCGAAGCCACTGCACCGGTACTCGCTCAGGTATCGACCATCGCACCATTGCTGCAAGCGTTGGCACCGCCAGCCGTGGAAGAGCAACTCGCTGTGGTACCGCCGGCTGCCGAGGTACCTCAAGCGCTGGTGCCACCGGTCGTCGAAGTGCACCTGCCGCCTGCCAACACACCGCCACCGGTGGAAACCGATGGCCGTCCGTCCTGGGCCGCCGAACCGTTCGAGTGCCTGTTGTTCGATGTCGCGGGCTTGACCCTGGCGGTGCCGCTGGTGTGCCTGGGGTCGATCTACCCGCTGGCGGGGCATGAGCTGACGCCGTTGTTCGGCCAGCCGGAATGGTTCCTGGGCATCCTGCCGAGCCAGGCCGGCAATCTGAAGGTGTTGGACACCGCGCGCTGGGTCATGCCGGACCGGTATCGCGAGGATTATCGCCAGGGCCTGCAATACGTCATTTCCGTTCAGGGCTACGAATGGGGGCTGGCAGTGCATCAGGTCAGCCGCTCGTTGCGCCTGGACCCGAACGAAATCAAATGGCGCAGCCATCGTGGTCAACGACCATGGTTGGCGGGCACCGTGATTGAACACATGTGTGCGTTGCTCGACGTTTCCGCGCTGGCCGAGTTGATCGCCAGCGGTGGGGCCAGGCACATGGGCGGCAGCAAGCCGACTCAAAAAACTACATAACAGAACAACACCGCCAGGGCGGTTTTTCGAGGGGTCAGGGTATGAATGATAAGGCGACGGCGGCAAAGGGTTCCGAAGATCCGATCCTGCAATGGGTCACCTTCAAGCTGGACAACGAAACCTACGGCATCAACGTGATGCGCGTTCAGGAAGTCCTGCGCTACACCGAAATCGCCCCGGTACCGGGTGCCCCGAGCTACGTGCTGGGCATCATCAACCTGCGCGGCAATGTGGTCACCGTGATCGACACCCGTCAGCGCTTCGGCCTGATGAACGCCGAAATCAGTGACAACACCCGTATCGTCATCATCGAGGCCGACAAGCAAGTGGTCGGGATCATGGTCGACAGCGTGGCCGAAGTGGTTTACCTGCGTCAGTCGGAAATCGAAACCGCGCCGAACGTGGGTAACGAAGAGTCCGCCAAGTTCATTCAAGGCGTGTGCAACAAGAACAACGAACTGCTGATCCTGGTCGAACTCGACAAGATGATGAGCGAAGAAGAATGGTCGGAACTGGAGAGTATCTGATTGATTCTTGAGGTGGCGGTCATTGTCCTGTTCCTGTTTTGGGCGGGCACGCTGGCAATGTTTCTGGCGTACATTCGCGGTCAGCGGCTGATTGCCGCGCAACAGGCCCAGAGTGATGCGCTGCGCGATCAGCGCATCAAGGACCTGGCCAAGCGCGTCGACAATTACCAGAACGGCAGCGTGCGCATGGGTGAAGACCTGCACGAACTGCGCGCGATCGTCGCGCCTTTGCCGGACAAACTGGCCCAGCTGGAACAGCGCGACCCTTCCAGCCTGTCGTTCGCCCAGGCGGCGCGACTGGTGGGCATGGGCGCCAGCGTCGACGAACTGACCCAGTCCTGCGGCTTGACCCAGGCTGAGGCAGAGTTGATGAGCAAGTTGCACAAGAGCAGCTAAAAGCCTGTAGGAGCGAACCCGCTCGCGATGGGCGTTAACGATGACGCGGGCTGACTGAATCAACGCGTCGCGCTTGAGTCCATCGCGCGCAAGCTCGCTCCTACAGTGGTTTCAGGCTGGTCACAAAATCGGTGTTCACTGAACATCAAATGTAGGAGCGAACCCGCTCGCGATGGACGTTAACGATGACGCGTGCTTTCTGAAGCAACGCGTCGCGCCTGAGTCCATCGCGAGCAGGCTCGCTCCTACAATGGTTTCAGGTCGGGCACAAAATCGGTGTTCACTGAACATCAAATGTAGGAGCGAGCCCGCTCGCGATGGGCGTTAACGATGACGCGGGCTGTCTGAATCAACGTGTCGCGCCTGAGTCCATCGCGAGCAGGCTCGCTCCTACAATGGTTTTGGTCGTACCCGCTGCCTCTGTGGTCGTGACCTCATTCGCGATGGCATTTTTGAAGACTCAATAATCATCCCCGCGTTCAGTGACATCCTTCTCGACCCAGGGCGCATCCGGAACATGCCCAGCCGGAAACTTGCCTTTCAGGTTCCACGCAAACGCGATGATCTCGGCAATCGTCAGATAGAGTTCCTGCGGAATACTGTCCCCCAGCTCCATCCGCGCCAGCAGCTTCACCAGTTCGGCGTTTTCGTAGATCGGCACTTCGTAGTCGCGAGCGATTCGCAGAATTTCTTCCGCCAGTGCTTCATCGCCCTTGGCCGTGAGGGTCGGGGCGTGGGTGCCGTCGTATTTGAGGGCGATGGCCTGGCGTGGGGCGTGGGGGTTATTCATGCGTTTTCGTCGACCCAGCGTTGTTCGAGGCGGGTTTGAGTGCCCTGGGGCGGTGTGCCGAGGTGGCAGTCGAGATCGCCGACATTCAGGCCTGATGCCAGCAGGCGTTCGCGCAATGCCGACAGATTGCTTTCGATCAGGCTCGCGGTGTAGGGCCGCTCGGCCCACAGCTGGCTCGACAGGCTGCCTTTGATCAACTGTGCCTGAACCTGCAACGGCCCCAAGGGTTCCATGTCGAACGCCAGGTCAACGCGCCACAGATTCTGTTTGGGTTCGCGTTCGTCGCGGCGTTCCTGTTGCGGTTCTTTCTCGGGGGCCTCTTCACGCTGAAACTTCACTTGCAACGGCACGATGTCCTGCAGGTTACGCATCGGGATTTCCAGTTGCCAGGTGCTCATCAGGCGCCCGTCGGCGGTCACGCCGGTCTGTTCCAGACTCGATAATTGGTGGCTTTGCAGGCGTGAGACCGCAGCGGCGGCCAGGCGCAGCAGATGTTCGAGGTCATCTTCACTCTCGGCACTTTGCAACAGGCGCTCGGGCAGCGGAAAACTGGTTGGCGAGGGTTTGGCGCTGACCTGCCCGAGCATGCCCAGGGCATTGCGCACGAAATTCGGCATGGCCTGGGCCAACGTATTCGCCGCGATGATCGCGCTGAGGTTGGTGTTGGCCTGAAGCCCTGGCGTCAATTGCGCGATCAGCTTCAGCAGGTCGGCTTTCAAGTCGGGCGCCAGCGCCGGGTTCTGGCCGGTCAGCAACTTGGTCTCGAGGAACGCACCGCTGCCCAGTAATGCCTGGGCCAGGCCTTTGGCCGTACTCAGTTGCTGAACATCGGGCAAACCGGCGAGCAATCGGGAAGCGGCGTTACGCAGGTCTACGGAGGTCTGGTCGGAATCCGGCAGGTCTTGCAGGAGTTTGAGCAAACCGTCCAGCGAGCCCTGGCGATTTTGCTGGTCGACCAGTTGCTGGGTCACGGCCAGTTGATCCTGCCGGCTGCTCAATGGCACGAACTTGAGCGTCTGGGTATCCTGGACCAGCGCGCTGAGCAAGGTGCCGATGCGCAACGGTTGCGAGCTGTCGATGCTCAGGGTGCTGCCGCTCAGGGCTGTGTTGAGCAAGCTGACCATCGAGCGAAACACCGTTGCCTGGCCTGGCACCTGCGGCAATACCTGGGAGGTCAGCACTTTGGCTTGCAGCAGGGTACCGACCGGCAATTGCGCCGTGTCGATGCGGGTGAGGGTGGCGACGCTGGACGCAATGGCTTGTTGCACGGTCACTGCCAGATTGCTCGCCGAGGGCTGAGTGACCACCATGCTGGTGCCCTGGGCCAACGGCTGGTTGCTGGTGGCCTGGACCGTGGTCTGGCGGCCGCTGTCGAGGGTGACCTTGAGCAACAATTGAAATGTCTGATCCGCCTGCTTGAGCGACAGCACCTCGGCCCTGGCGGTCTGACCGGCGTCGATCAGCCCCTCCATTGGCGTCAGTAGCTTGATCAGCTCGCCACTGACCGCCAGCGGACGTGCGGTCGCCGGTGCGGTCTGCGGTAGCGGGAGGATGTTCATGTCGCCTGTCATACGCGGTCACAACCTTGGGAAAATGCGCTCTTTAGAGTAGGAAATGGCATGTATAATGCCGCCCCGTTGTATACAGAGTGGCCGAAACATTGCAATTATTTGACCCAGCTCTCTAGTTCGGGCTGCCAATACCTTTATTCTGCCTCTCTTTAACGGCCGCGCCAGAGCCGACTTGAACCGTATAAGGCCCGTGAACCCTTGACCAGTCCTGTCCTGCAAACCGTTGCCCTTGCCTGTGAGCGAGACCTTCGGCTGCTCTTCGAAAATCTCGATTTGAGACTGGCCAGTGGCGAAATGGTACAGATCAGCGGCCCCAACGGCAGTGGGAAAACCAGCCTGCTACGCCTGCTTTCGGGCCTGATGCAGCCGACCGACGGTCAAGTGCTGCTCAATGGCCAGCCACTTAACGAACAACGCACGGAACTGGCGCGCAACCTGCTGTGGATCGGCCATGCCGCCGGGATCAAGGACCTGCTGACGCCCGAAGAGAACTTGAGCTGGCTTTGTGCCCTGCATCAGCCGGCCTCCCATGAAGCCATCGGGCAAGCCCTGGCGGCGGTCGGACTGCGGGGGTTCGAGGATGTTCCCTGCCACACACTGTCCGCTGGCCAGCAGCGTCGTGTCGCGCTGGCCCGGTTGTACCTGGATTGCCCCCCCCTGTGGATTCTCGACGAACCGTTCACCGCCCTCGACAAACAAGGCGTGGCGCAACTCGAAGAGCACCTCGCCGCGCACTGCGAGCGCGGTGGCATGGTGGTGTTGACCACTCACCATACCCTGAGCCGGATGCCGGCCGGTTATCGCGACATTGATCTGGGGAAATGGGCCGTATGAGTGTTTTCGGCCTGTTGGTCGCCCGTGAGGCCCGTTTGCTGTTTCGCCGTCCGGCGGAACTGGCCAATCCGCTGGTATTCTTCGCCATCGTCGTTTCGTTGTTCCCGCTGGCGGTCGGACCTGAGTCTCAATTGTTGCAAACCTTGTCTCCGGGACTGGTCTGGGTCGCAGCCCTTTTATCGGTTTTGCTCTCGCTGGACGGGCTTTTCCGCAGTGATTTCGAAGACGGATCACTGGAACAGTGGGTCCTTTCGCCGCACCCCCTGGCTCTTCTGGTATTGGCCAAGGTGCTGGCACACTGGATGTTTTCCGGCCTGGCACTGGTTTTGCTCGCGCCCTTGCTGGCGTTGATGCTCGGTTTGCCTGCCGCTTGTCTGCCGGTGTTGCTGCTTTCCTTATTGCTGGGTACACCGGTGCTGAGCCTGCTCGGTGCGGTGGGCGCGGCACTGACGGTGGGTTTGAAGCGCGGTGGCCTGTTGCTGGCGCTGCTGATTCTGCCGTTGTACATCCCGGTGTTGATTCTTGGCAGTGGCGCCTTGCAGGCGGCGTTGCAAGGCATGCCGGCGACCGGTTATCTCCTGTGGCTTGGTAGCCTGACCGCCCTGGCGATAACCCTGACACCCTTTGCAATAGCCGCTGGCCTGAAGATCAGCGTCGGCGAATAATGAGGTCTGGTTAAAAAGTAACCAGTAAAGACCCTTTGGCCGGCTCGTGACAACGGGCGGCAACCGTGATGGAAACAGTATGAACTGGACGTGGTTTCACAAGCTCGGCTCGCCCAAGTGGTTCTACGGCATCAGCGGCAAATTGCTGCCGTGGCTGAGTGTCGCGGCGTTGCTGCTGATCGGCGTTGGCGTGGTCTGGGGCCTGGCCTTCGCGCCGCCGGACTACCAGCAGGGCAACAGTTTTCGGATCATCTACATCCACGTTCCGGCCGCCATGCTGGCGCAGTCCATTTATGTGATGCTGGCCGTGTGCGGCATCGTCGGCCTGGTCTGGAAAATGAAACTGGCCGATGTCGCCCTGCAATGCGCGGCGCCCATCGGTGCCTGGATGACCGCCGTGGCGCTGGTCACCGGCGCGATCTGGGGCAAACCGACCTGGGGCTCGTGGTGGGTCTGGGATGCCCGACTAACGTCCATGCTGATTCTGCTGTTCCTGTACTTCGGTCTCATTGCGCTGGGCAATGCGATCAGCAATCGTGAGAGCGCCGCCAAGGCGTGCGCGGTGCTGGCCATTGTCGGTGTGATCAACATCCCGATCATCAAGTACTCGGTGGAGTGGTGGAACACCCTGCACCAGGGCGCGACTTTCACCCTCACCGAAAAACCGGCGATGCCCGCCGAAATGTGGCTGCCGTTGTTGCTGACGGCGCTGGGTTTCTACTGTTTCTTCGGCGCTGTGTTGTTGCTGCGCATGCGCCTTGAAGTGCTCAAGCGCGAAGCGCGGGCCAGTTGGGTGAAAGCCGAAGTGGAAAACAGTCTGGAGGTCGCTCGATGAGTTTTGCTTCATTCGGCGACTTCATCGCCATGGGCCATCATGGCCTGTATGTCTGGTCAGCCTACGGCATTTGCCTGGCGGTGCTGGCCATCAACGTGGCGGCGCCGATCCTGGCCCGCAAGCGGTATCTGCAACAAGAGGCGCGACGTCTGCGCCGGGAGAACGGCAAGTGAATCCCCTGCGTAAAAAGCGTCTAATCATCATTCTCGCGATCCTGGTCGGTGTCGGCGCTGCCGTCGGCCTGGCCCTGAGCGCCTTGCAGCAGAACATCAATCTGTTTTACACCCCGACCCAGATCGCCAACGGCGAAGCGCCGCATGACACGCGCATCCGCGCCGGCGGCATGGTCGAGAAGGGGTCGCTGCAACGTTCCAGCGATTCCCTGGACGTGAAGTTCATCGTCACCGACTTCAACAAATCGGTCACCATCACCTATCGCGGCATCCTCCCGGACCTGTTCCGCGAAGGGCAGGGCATCGTTGCCCTGGGCAAACTTAATGCCGATGGCGTGGTGGTGGCCGATGAAGTGCTGGCCAAGCACGATGAAAAGTACATGCCGCCGGAAGTGACCAAGGCCCTCAAGGACAGTGGTCAAACCGCTCCAACACCTGCGAAGGAGGGTTGATCCATGACTTCCGCAATCTTCATCCCCGAACTGGGCCACCTGGCCATGATCCTGGCGCTGTGTTTTGCGCTGGTACAAGCCGTGGTGCCGTTGCTCGGTGCCTGGCGCGGCGACCGCTTGTGGATGAGCCTGGCCCAGCCAGCGGCCTGGGGCCAGTTCGCCTTTCTGGTATTCGCCTTCGGGAGCCTGACCTACGCGTTCATGACTGACGACTTCTCCGTCGCCTATGTCGCCAGCAATTCCAACAGCTCGTTGCCCTGGTACTACAAATTCAGCGCCGTGTGGGGCGCGCACGAAGGTTCGTTGCTGCTCTGGGCGCTGATCCTTGGCGGCTGGACCTTCGCGGTGTCGGTGTTCTCCCGGCAGTTGCCGCAAGTGATGCTGGCGCGGGTACTGGCGGTCATGGGCATGATCAGCACTGGTTTCCTGCTGTTCCTGATCCTCACGTCCAACCCGTTCTCGCGGATCCTGCCGCAGATTCCGGCAGACGGTCGCGACCTGAATCCGTTGCTGCAAGACATCGGCCTGATCGTGCACCCGCCGATGCTGTACATGGGCTATGTCGGTTTTTCCGTGGCCTTCGCGTTCGCCATCGCCGCATTGCTGGGCGGTCGTCTTGATGCCGCGTGGGCTCGCTGGTCGCGCCCCTGGACCATCGTGGCCTGGGCGTTCCTCGGTATCGGCATCACCCTTGGCTCGTGGTGGGCCTACTACGAACTGGGTTGGGGCGGCTGGTGGTTCTGGGACCCGGTGGAAAACGCTTCCTTCATGCCATGGCTGGTGGGCACCGCGCTGATTCACTCGTTGGCGGTCACGGAAAAACGTGGCGTGTTCAAAAGCTGGACCGTGCTGCTGGCCATCGCCGCTTTCTCGCTGAGCTTGCTGGGCACGTTCCTGGTACGTTCCGGCGTGCTGACCTCGGTGCACGCCTTTGCCTCCGACCCGGAGCGCGGCGTGTTCATCCTGATTTTCCTGTTGTTTGTGGTCGGTGGCTCGCTGACGCTGTTCGCGCTGCGCGCTCCGGTGGTCAAGAGCCAGGTCGGCTTCAACCTCTGGTCACGGGAAACCCTGCTGCTGGGCAACAACCTGGTGCTGGTGGTCGCGGCTTCGATGATCCTGTTGGGCACCTTGTATCCGTTGGTTCTGGACGCGATGACCGGCGCCAAGCTGTCGGTCGGCCCACCGTATTTCAACGCGCTGTTCATTCCGTTGATGGCACTGCTGATGCTGGTGATGGCGGTCGGCGTGATCGTGCGCTGGAAAGACACGCCGGTGAAATGGCTGGCGGGCATGCTGACCCCGGTGTTGCTCGGCAGTGCTGCGCTGGCCGTGGTGGCCGGCATCGCCTATGGCGATTTCAATTGGGCAGTGCTGGCGACCTTCATGCTGGCCGCCTGGGTGTTGCTGGCCGGTGTGCGTGACATCTTCGACAAGACACGTCACAAGGGCCTGATCAAAGGCCTGCCGACCCTGACCCGCAGTTATTGGGGCATGCAGCTGGCCCACCTGGGCATCGCGGTCTGCGCCCTCGGCGTGGTGTTGTCGAGTCAGAACAGTGCTGAACGCGACCTGCGCCTGGCGCCCGGCGAGTCGATGGATCTGGCCGGTTATCACTTCATCTTCGAAGGCGCCAAGCACTTCGAAGGCCCGAATTTCACGTCTGACAAGGGCACCATCCGGGTCATCCGCGACGGTCGGGAAGTCAGCGTGCTGCACCCGGAAAAACGCCTCTACACCGTGCAGAATTCGGTGATGACCGAAGCCGGGATCGACGCCGGGTTCACCCGTGACCTGTATGTCGCACTGGGCGAGCCGTTGGGCGATGGCGCGTGGGCCGTGCGCGTGCACGTCAAACCGTTTGTGCGCTGGATCTGGCTCGGCGGGTTGCTCACCGGTCTGGGTGGGTTGCTGGCGGCGCTGGATCGACGGTATCGAGTCAAGGTGAAAAGCCGCGTGCGTGAAGCACTGGGCATGTCGGGAGCCACTGCATGAGACGTTGGTTGATGCTGTTGCCACTGGTGATTTTTCTGGTGGTCGCTGTTTTCCTGTATCGCGGTCTGTACCTGGACCCGGCCGAGTTGCCTTCGGCCATGATCAACAAGCCGTTCCCCGAGTTCTCCCTGCCAGCGGTGCAGGGCGACAAGACCCTGACCCGTGCCGACATTCTGGGTAAGCCGGCGCTGGTCAACGTGTGGGGCACCTGGTGCATTTCCTGTCGGGTCGAGCACCCGGTGCTCAACAAGCTCGCCGAGAAGGGCGTGGTGATCTACGGCATCAACTACAAGGACGTCAACGCCGACGCCCTGAAGTGGCTGAACGAGTACCACAACCCTTACCAGCTCGACATCCGCGATGACGAAGGCACCCTGGGCTTGAACCTCGGCGTCTACGGCGCCCCGGAAACCTTCTTCATCGACGCCAAGGGCATCATCCGCGACAAGTTCGTCGGCGTGATCGACGAGCAGGTCTGGCGTGAAAAACTGGCCGCCAAGTATCAGGCGCTGGTCGACGAGACCAAGCCATGAAGCGCTGGATCGCCGCCGTCATTTTGGGTTTGAGCCTGGCCGGTGTGGCGCAGGCGGCCATCGACACCTATGAGTTCGCCAAGGAAGCGGATCGCGAGCGTTTTCGCGAATTGACCAAGGAGTTGCGCTGCCCCAAGTGCCAGAATCAGGACATCGCCGACTCCAACGCGCCCATCGCCGCCGACCTGCGCAAAGAGATTTTCCGCATGCTCGGCGAGGGCAAGGACAACCAGCAGATCATCGACTTCATGGTTGATCGCTACGGTGACTTCGTCCGCTATAAACCCGCTCTCAACGCCAAGACTGCACTGCTCTGGTTCGGCCCTGCCGGTCTGCTGCTGGGCGGTTTCGTGATCATCGCGGTGATCGTCCGCCGTCGTCGCGCGCAACGCGCTGACACCCCGGGCTCGCTTTCTGCCGAGGAGCGCGAGCGCCTCGACCACCTGTTGGATAAAAACCAAGAATGATTGATTTCTGGCTCGCTGCAGGTCTGCTGCTTCTGGTGGCCCTGAGTTTTCTGCTGATCCCCGTTCTGCGCAGTCGTCGCGCCCAGCTCGAAGAGGATCGTACCGCCCTGAACGTGGCGCTGTATCAAGAGCGCGTGGCTGAGTTGCAGACTCAGCAGGAAGAGGGCGTGCTCAATGCGGCGCAAATGGACGCCGGTCGTGCCGAAGCTGCCCGTGAATTGCTCGCCGATACTGAAGGCGTCGCCGCGCCGCGGGTATCGCGCCTTGGCAAGCCCGCGCCGTTGCTGGCAGCGGTCCTGGTGCCGGTGCTGGCCCTGGGTTTGTACCTGCATTTCGGCGCCAGCGACAAGGTCGAGCTGACCCGGGAATTCTCCCAGCCACCGCAGTCGATGGATGAAATGACCCGGCGTCTGGAGCGTGCGGTCGCGGCGCAGCCGGATTCTGCCGAGGCCCTGTATTTCCTCGGTCGTACCTACATGACTCAGGATCGTCCTGCCGATGCCGCGAAGATTTTCGAGCGCACGGTGAACCTGGCGGGTCGTCAGCCGGAATTGCTCGGTCAATGGGCCCAGGCCCAGTACTTCGCCGATGGCAAGCAGTGGTCCGAGAAAATCCAGGCACTGACTGACGAAGCACTCAAGGCTGATCCGAAAGAAGTCACCAGCCTCGGGCTGCTGGGTATCGCGGCTTTCGAAGGTCAGCGTTATCAGCAAGCCATTGATTACTGGAATCGCCTGATGGAGCAATTGCCGCCAGACGACCAGTCCCGAGTGGCGCTGCAGGGTGGCATCACCCGCGCCACCGAGAAACTGGTGGCCAGCGGCGGCAAGGTGGCCGAGGCACCTGCGGCCAAACCGGCGGCGCGGCTCAAGGTCCATGTGGACCTGGCTGCCGAGCTGAAGGGCAAGGTCCAGCCGGGTGACAGCGTGTTCATCTTCGCCCGCGCCACTTCCGGCCCACCCGCGCCGTTGGCGGCCAAGCGCCTGACCGTGGCGGACTTGCCGGCAACCGTCGAACTGGGCGATGCCGATGCGATGATGCCGCAGTTGAAACTGTCGAACTTCCCTGAAGTCCAACTGGTTGCGCGCATCTCCCGTGCCGGTCAACCGACGGCAGGTGAGTGGGTCGGTCGCAGCCAACCCCTGGCCAGCAGCACCACCGCGCCGCAGACACTGACCATCGACAGCCCGGATAAATAACAGGAAACGCCACCATGACCGCCATCGCTCGTATCACCTTGCTCAGCGTTGTTTTGGGGCTGAGCGCTTGTGCGGTCCAACGGCCACCCGAGCATCAGACGCCGCCACCGATCCCGTCACAGCCTGGCACCAAGCCGACGCCCTCGACCGCGCCGGGCAAACCGACCACACCGGGCAAGCCCGCCAAGCCGCTGCCGCGCACCTCGGCCAGCTTCGCGCCGCCGCCGGGTGGCAACAGCCATTGGGACCCGAAACTGGGGGTCTATGTGCTCGACGATCAACCGAATACGTTTTACCGTCAGCGCACCTACTACCGCTGGGATAATGGCTGGAGCCGTTCGATCAGTCCGAACGGGCCGTGGGAAGAGACGGATATCCATGGGGTGCCGGGTGGTTTGGGGCGGCAATTCGGGCAGTAATGCAAAGGCGACCTTCGGGGTCGCCTTTTTTGTGGGGGCTTGAATGGCTTGTCGGCGCTGGCTTGTCGGGGTGCCGCATCGCAGCGATGGCGGCCTGACAGCCGACCTGTGTGTTGTTGACTGAGTACATATCCGTTGCTGCGGTAACGGCGGCTTAGGGTTTCGCCCGTACGGCGACTTACTTTTTTTTCAAACGCCAAAAAAAAGATAAGCAAAAAAAGGCTCGCCCCGAGCGTCCGGCTCCTCGCTAAGGCTCGGCGTTCCTTCGCTGCGGTATCCATTCGGGGACACTGCCCTCCGGTCGGCTTCGCTTCGACCTACATGCAGCGTGTTCGACTGCGTCGAACGGCGCTACGCGCCACTCCCCGGATGCACACCTCCACTCAGCCTCCCGAAGGGGCGGGTGGATCAAGATCAAGAGCTGCAGGCGAGCTAACGCTCGGCCTGATGAGTGGTGAAGAGCGGGTGGGTGTACGCCGTCGTGCTTTTCTGAGCTGGCTTGTCGGGGCGCCGCATCACAGCGATGGCGGTGTGTCAGGAGGCACTTGGTTGATTGGCCAGGTGTCGTCGCAAGCAAGCTTCACTTCTGCAAAACCGGCACCTGTCTCGATCAAGCCTTCGCCTGGCGTGGTGCACCCCTCCAATGGATTGCCAGGGCGATGAGTCCGAGCACGACACCAAAGACGACGATGCCTGACCAGCCGTAGCGTGCCATCAGCCAGCCACTGACCGCCGCTCCCACCGCACCGCCGAAGAAGGTGGCAGTCATGTACAGGCTGTTGATGCGACCCTGTGCTTTGGGGTCTACGGCGAATGCGCGGGTCTGGTTGGACACCAGGCCGGACTGCACGCCGATATCGAGCACAATCACCCCCAGTACGAGCAATGCCAGCGAGGTCTGCGCGCCGGCCAGCAGCAGGTAGGCCAGGGTGACGATACCGATGCTGGCGCCAATCACACTGCGCGAGCCCAAGCGATCAGCAGCACGGCCACCCAGCGATGCAGCGAGTGCACCGGCCGCGCCGATGATGCCGAAGCCTCCCGCCCAGGCACTGCCCAGCTGCCAGGGACCCTTGGCCAGCAAGGTCGCCAGGTTGACCCAGAAGGCGTTGAAGCAGGCCCACAACAGTGCCTGGACGATCATCGATTGCCGAATCGCCGAGTTATCGCGCATCAGTGGCCAGAGTGAGGCGAGCAGGCGCGGATAGGAAAGATGGGTGCTCGGCACACCTTGCGGAAGCAGTGTGGCTGCAGCGATCCAGACCGGGATCATGAACGCGGCTTCCACGCCATAGACCGCGCGCCAGCCCCAAGTCTCACCGACCACGCCACTGATGGTGCGACCGAGCAGGATGCCGACCATGATGCCACTGACCACCGTGCCGACGTTACGCCCGCGCTCGCTCGGCTTTGACATCACGGCGGCGAATGGCACCAGTTGCTGGGGCACGCAGCTGACGATGCCGAGGCCGAAAGACGCCGCGATCAGCGTGCCGACACCGGGCGAAATGGCTGCCGCGATCGCGAAGCAGAACGCCAATGCGATTTGACCCAGCACCAGTTTGCGCCGGTCAAAACGGTCGCCCATGGGCAGTAACAGGGCCAGCCCGGTGGCGAACCCCAGCAGGGCCGCGCCGGCTACCAGATCGACTGTCGTCACGTCGAGCCCTAGATCCGACGCGATCAATGGCAGAATCGGCTGGGTGCAGTAAATGTTGGTGATCACCGCGCCGGCGATGATCGCCATCATGATGATCTTGCCGCGGGACGCCAGGGCCGGCGCTGTCGTACTTTCGGATGATAAGGGCAGGGCGCTCACGAAACTCTCCTTCCAGGTTGGTTTTCCGGCATGTGCGACGTGATATCGCGCGCGGAAGTTGAATGACCAACCTTACGGGTTCGCATAAATATGGATAATCCCCTAGGATCGGGAATCATCCTTCCATAATTTGATAGGGACACGATGAATCGCCTTGAATCCATGTCTGTACTGATCGCCGTGGTCGATTCGGGCAGTTTGTCGGGTGCCGCGCGGCAGCTTGGCATGCCACTGGCTACGGTCAGCCGCAAGGTGGCGGAGCTGGAATCACACCTGCAGACGCGTCTGCTTCACCGAACCACCCGGCAACTCTCGTTGACCGAAGCCGGCGCTTCGTACGTGGCGGCCTGTCGGCGTATTCTTGAGGACATCGCCGAGGTCGAGCGCGCCGCGACCGGGGAATACGCCTCGCCCAAAGGTGAACTGGTGGTCACCGCTCCGGTGGTTTTCGGACGCTTGCATCTGGTGCCGGTGATTGCGGAATTTCTCGCGCATTATCCGGAGATCGAGATCAATCTGATGCTCACCGACCGTGTCGTGCATCTGATGGAAGAGCACTGCGATGTCGCGGTGCGCATTGGCGACTTGCCCGACAGCTCGCTGATGGCCACACAAGTGGGTGCCGTGCGCCGGGTTGTTTGTGCAAGCCCTGATTACCTCGCGACCCATGGCATACCCTTCAAGCCTGCGGATCTGGCCGGGCACGCCTGCATTACCTTCGAAGTCCTGGCGTCCGTAGGGGCCTGGGTGTTCGGGACGGGCAAATCAGAGATGTCCGTGCGCGTTCATTCACGGCTGGCCGTCAATACGGCGGAAGCAGCCATCGACGCGGCGATGCTCGGGGTGGGCGTGATACGGGTGTTGTCCTATCAGGTTGCCGATGCCTTGCGCAAAGATGGCCTGCGTGTGGTGCTCGAGCCTTTCGAATCGTTGCCGCTGCCTGTCAGCCTCGTGCATAAGGGGCAGGCGCCACTACCCCTGAAGTTGCGGGCATTCCTCGACTTTGTGACCCCGCGCTTGCGTGCTCGCACGGCGGGCCAGGCCGCTCCGGGAGAACGCGTTTCTCTGTAGGCGCGATGGCGGTCAACGATGACGCGTGCTGGCTGATTGACCGCATTATTCACCCCGAACAGTGCGCGGCGGATCGCACTCGGGTAACGTGGCCGCCGCTGACCTAGTGGCTCAAGGGCTGTCGGTGGTCCAACAACAAGTCTGGCGACAAGCGAAGAGGGTGTTTTGATGGCGGGCAGGTTGATCTATCTCATCGGACCTTCCGGTTCGGGCAAGGACAGCCTGCTGGATGCCGCGCGGTTACGACTGGCCGAACACGGCTGTCGTATCGTGCGGCGGGTCATCACTCGCTCGGCAGAGGCGGTGGGGGAGGCGGCGCTGGGTGTCAGCATGCAAGAGTTCGCCGAGATGGAGGCCCAGGGCGCCTTTGCCTTGAGCTGGCACGCCAACGGTCTGGCCTATGGTATTCCGCGGGAAATCGACGACTGGCTGGAAGCGGGGGACGACGTGCTGGTAAACGGCTCTCGCGGGCATCTGCAGGACACTCGAGAGCGCTATCCCGATGTGGTCGTTCTGTTGCTGACCGTGGATCAAGCCGTGTTGCGCCAGCGCCTGCTGGCGCGCGGGCGTGAATCGGTGGTCGAGATCGATCAGCGATTGGCACGCAACGCCCGTTTCAATGAGCGCTTGCTGGCCGATAGCGAGCCTGCCGTGCATCTGCTCGACAACTCCGGGCCGCTGGAGTACACGGTGGAGCGCTTGCTGGTCTGCATCGATAAACCGGACGCATGAGACTGATGTTGCTGGCGCTTGTAGGGTAATCGTCAGATCCGTGGATTTGAGCATCGCTGTTAAATCATCGCTCTGAAATCGTTGAGTGCCTTGACGGATTGAACCAAGCCTTGGCGCAACAAGAGGTCGAGATAATTGCCCACGTCCATCGGCGGTGCTTTCAACTGATGGCGTTGTCGTTGGGCAGCAGAGACCACTGCCGCGGGATCCAGGTCAAACAGATTGTCGACGAACTCGTCAGGGTGCTGAGCCTCTATACCGAATGGAGCGAGTGCCGCAACGGGAAAGTCTTTCTGATTGAAGGTGACAATGACGCAGGCACTACAGCGAATCGCGGCGGCCAATACATGTCGATCATCAATGTCGGGCAACGACAGTCCTTCAATCAGCTCTTCGTAGCCTGTGATGCAGGCGTCAGGAATGGCCTCATCCATCAACCCGGATGTGCGGTCCAGTTGTTCGACGGTCAGATCCGGGCGTTTTTTCAACAGGTTGCGTTTCCATTCGTTGTGTATCTCCCGGGACCAGCGCTCTGAAGCAACCGGAAAGTGCGAGCCACATCAGAAAGTCTCTCAAGGGCGCGGGATAAAGCACACAAGCGTCATATACAACGGTAAAAGAAGAGTGCCTCACTCGTATCCTGTCCTTAAAGCCTGTGCCTGCTCGGCGAGGAGCATCATTGCTTGTTCGCTGGCTACTTCACGCCGGTTTTTATAGTCCATCAAATCGACAAATCGCACCCGTCGGTGCTTGCCGGTTTTGTGGTAAGACAATTCGCCGGATTCGAGCAGTTTGATCAGGTGCGGACGTGAGACGTTGAGCAGGTCTGCTGCTTCTTGCGTGGTCAATTCGGCGTGAATCGGCACCACTTTGACGGCGTTGCCCGCAGCGAGTTCTGCCAGGATATCGACGAGCAGCCTTAGCGCGGAGGTGGGTAGTTCGACGCTGTGCGCTTCGTTCTGGTCATCGAAAATCTGGATGCGCTGGGTTTCGAGTTGAGTGGCGAGATAGGCGGCCAAGGCACGCTGGCCCTTGATGGCGGCTTGTACTTCACGCTCGAGAGGCAAGGTAATGGTCGGATCAATGACTGTCGACATGACGGTTTCCAATATTCTGATAAATCGATGTCGGCAGGCTATTCGAATTATTCGAAAACCTCAATAAACGAAATAATCGAAATTCAAAAGCGTTTTTCTCAGCAACCCCAGGACATACTCGACAAGCGCCCGAGCCGTGGCGCTGGCCAGCCTGCCTGCCATTTATGCGGTAACCAGGGAAGGTTGTTTTGACACTATCAAAAACCGCAGCAACGCCAGCAGCGGAAACGCACTGCCAACCACCACGATCCACAACCAGCCACCCTGTTCGTACACCAGGCTGGCCACCGATGATCCGAACGCACCCCCAATGAAGATGCTGGTCATGTACAGGGCGTTGAGTCGGCTGCGGCTTTTGGCATCGAGAGCGTAGACCGCCCGTTGGCCCAGGACCATGTTCATCTGCACGCAGAAATCGAGTACCACACCGGTCACTGCCAGACCGATGACGCTGTAGGCCGGATGGATGAAGGCCGGCAAGAAGCTCAGGCTGGCGAACAGCAGGGCCAGCAAGGACGCGACGCGGGTGTGGCCGGCATCGGCCAGGCGACCGGCGATGGGGGCGGCGATGGCGCCGATGGCACCGACCAGCGCGAAGATCGCAATCTGGCTTTGCGACAGGCCATGGTTGCGCGCCAGTTCCAGGGGCACCGCCGTCCAGAACAGGCTGAACGTGGCAAACATGCAGCCCTGGTAGAAGGCGCGTTGACGCAGCACCGGTTGCTGGCGCAACAGCGTCCACAGCGAGCCCAGCAACTGGCCATAAGAAGCGCTGTGATCCGGTTGGCGCTTGGGGATGGTCAGGGCCAGCACACCGCTGATGGCAGCCATCAACAGCGCCGCAATGACAAACATCGCTCGCCAGCCGAAGTGGTCCGCAACGACGCTGGAGACCGGCCGCGCCAACAGAATCCCCAGCAGCAAGCCGCCCATGATCCCGCCGACCACACGACCGCGAGATGCCTCCGGCGCCAGGTGCGCGGCCAGTGGAATCAGGATCTGCACGGACACCGAACTGAAGCCCACCAGCAGCGAAATCAGCAAAAACACGTTCGGCTGATCGGTGAACGCCGCGCCCAGCAGGCTGGCAATCGCCACTACCGTGGTGATGATCATCAGCCGACGGTTCTCCAGCAAATCACCCAGGGGTACCAGGAAGAACAGGCCCAGCGCATAACCGATCTGGGTCAACGACACGATCAGGCTGGCCATGGTGTTGGTCAGGCCGATGTCCGGGGCGATCAGGCCGATGATGGGTTGCGCGTAGTAAATGTTGGCCACGATGGCGCCACAACAGAACGCGAACAGCAGCACCATGCCTCGGGTCATTGTCGCGGTGCCGTGGGGCACTTGAGTTGCCTGGTTCATAACGTGTCTCGCTGAGCAAAAGGGGATGCGCGCAGGCTAATGGCCTGACCGGTACGGCGGAAGAGTGATTGGAGTGATAGCACTCATTCCGTTGCGGAATGAGTGAAGGGTCATGTGCCGTCGGCCCGTGAACCTTGCGTCGAAACTTTGAGGGCTGATGATACATTCACTTACATCTTGTTCGATAGCATGCTTATGTTCGCCCTTGCCTCCTTAACGTTCATTAGCGGAAGTCACGTCCATGAATGCGATGTTGCGTTACCTGATTCGCGGCGCCTCTCTGGTTACGTTGGTCAGTTTGTTCTCGGTCAGTTGGGCTCAGGCACAAGAGGCGCCGGGCATGCACATTGGTGTGCGCGGCGAGATCATCGAGGTCAGCGCCGATCGGGTGAAAGTCCATGCCAACAGCGGTGAAAACCTGACCGTCAACCTGAACAAGGACACCAGGATTCGCGCCGTTACCCTGGCCAATATCGAAGACATCAAACCCGGCAGTTACATCGGCTCGGCCGCCATTCCTCAAGAGGATGGCAGCCTGAAGGCGCTGGAAGTCCACGTTTTCCCGCCGGAACTGGCGGGCAGTGGCGACGGGCATCGCCCCTTTGATCTGGCCAAGGGCAGCAGCATGACCAATGGCAGCGTCGGCGACCTGGTGGTCAGCAACGGCCGGATCCTGACCGTTAACTACAAGGGCGGCCAGCAGAAGATTCTGGTGCCGGAGGACGTGCCCATCGTCAACGTGCTGCCGGGGGATCGCAGCTTGCTCAAAGTGGGGACGAAAATCGTCACGTTCGTCACCCAAAGCGCCGATGGCACGCTGACGGCGCAGTCGATTTCGGCCGGCAAGGACGGGGTGACGCCGCCGATGTAAGGCCTACCGACCATCCGAAGAAAAACCCGCTTAGCCCTGACGGCTAGACTCTACAGGGGGATCACTTCAACGCGTCCTTACCAAGCGGGAGCATCACGATGAAAATCGTATCTTCGCTGGCATTGGTGGTAGCGGTCGGGTGCATCTGCGGATGCTCAACAGTGCCTGACCGTCAGGTCACCAATGTTCCCCTCAATGCTACTTCCATCAACGCCGGCCATATCGCCCGGCCCATCATGATGTCCAGTGGTCATGAAACCGTGTTCTGGTTTGCCGTCAGTGGCGAGAGCATGGGCAGCGCTTTACCAGGCCGTCTGATGGCCTACATCTATCCGGGAAGCTGTGCGAGCCTGGGTTCGAAACCGGCCTATGACATGAACGACGGTCCGAACGCGCGGTTCTATTCCCAGGCATCGCACCAGTATTTCTGGAAAAGCGCACCGGTAGCCGTCGAGACGCTTCGAGCGGGCGGCTATGCATTGGTGGTGCGGGAAAGTCCGGCCGATGGTCACCAGAGTATTTTCTGCGGCAACTTGAGCTGAAACAGCAGATGAAAAAAACTGTGGGAGCGAGCTTGCCCGCGATGATATCTGCACAATCAACATCGTCGTTGACTGCCATGACCCCATCGCGAGCAAGCTCGCTCCCACAGTCGTCGCAGTGTTCAGGTGATTACTGACCGCTATAGATCTGGTCGAAAACGCCACCATCATTGAAGTGGGTTTTCTGCACAGTGCGCCAGTCGCCAAAGGTTTTCTCTACCGAGAGGAATTCCACTTTCGGGAAGCGATCGGTGTACTTGGCCAGAACGGCCGGGTCACGCGGACGCAGGTAGTTCGCCGCCGCAATCTCCTGGCCTTCCGGCGACCACAGGTACTTCAGGTATTCCTCGGCGGCGGCGCGGGTGCCTTTTTTGTCCACGGTTTTGTCGACCACCGACACCGGCGGCTCGGCTTCGGCGGAGACGCTTGGGTAGATGACTTCAAACTGATCGCGACCGAATTCGCGGGCGATCATTTCCGCTTCGTTTTCGAAGGTCACCAGCACATCGCCAATCTGGTTGGTCATGAAAGTGGTGGTAGCGGCGCGACCACCGGTATCGAGCACCGGCGCTTGCTTGAACAGTTTGCCGACGAAGGCTTTGGCCTTGTTCTCGTCGCCGCCGTTCTTCAGCACATAGCCCCACGCCGACAGGTAGGTGTAGCGGCCGTTACCCGAGGTTTTCGGGTTCGGCACGATGACTTGCACGCCATCCTTGAGCAGGTCCGGCCAATCCTTCAGCGCTTTCGGGTTGCCCTTGCGGACGATGAACACGGTAGCCGAGGTAAACGGCGCGCTGTTATTCGGCAGGCGCGTCACCCAGTTGTCCGGGACCAGTTTGCCGTTGTCTGCCAGGGCGTTGATGTCGGTGGCCATGTTCATGGTGATGACGTCAGCCGGCAGGCCATCGATGACCGATCGCGCCTGTTTGCTGGAGCCGCCGAAGGACATCTGCAGGGTGATGTTTTCGTTGTGTTCGGCTTGCCAGTGTTTCTGGAACGCAGTGTTGTAGTCCTTGTAGAAATCGCGCATCACGTCGTAGGAAACGTTGAGCAGGGTCGGTGCGGCCTGAGCCACACTGGTCAGTGCCAGGCCAGCGGCCAGAAGCGAGGCGCCTAAGAGTTTTTTCACTGCGCAATCCTTGTTCTGAAAGTTTGTTTTTAAAGGTGAGGCAATTTGCCAGCGACTATAGCCGGGCTCGCATAGTCCTTTAAAGATTAAAAAGCACTTTGCTTATTCCAGTTTCTTGAACAATGCATTGCCGCAACGAGAGCAGAACGCGGCGTCGGGTTCATGGCTGTTTTTCCGGCACACCGGGCATTCGTGGTGAAGGTTTTCACCCCGCATGGCGTTGGCCAGTTCAGCGGTGAATATGCCGGTCGGCACGGCGATGATCGAGTAACCGGTGATCATCACCAGCGAGGAAACCACCTGCCCCAGCGGCGTCTTCGGCACGATATCGCCGAAGCCTACGGTGGTCAGGGTCACGATGGCCCAATAGATGCCTTTGGGAATGCTGGTGAACCCGTGTTCCGGGCCTTCGATCACATACATCAAGGTGCCGAACACGGTCACCAGCGTGCAGACGCTGACCAGGAACACCACGATTTTCTGCTTGCTGCCGCGCAGGGCAGACATCAGGTAATTGGCCTGTTTCAGGTAAGGGCTGAGCTTGAGCACGCGGAAAATCCGCAGCATTCGAATGATCCGGATGATCAGCAGGTACTGCGCATCGGAATAGTACAGCGCGAGGATGCCGGGCACGATGGCCAGCAAATCCACCAGGCCATAAAAGCTGAAGGCGTAGCGCAGTGGCTTGGGCGAACAGTACAGGCGCAGGCCATATTCAATGGCGAAGATGACCGTGAAACCCCATTCGATATACGCCAGCACATCGGCGTAGTCCTGGTGCACCGCATCGATGCTGTCGAGCATCACGACCACCAGGCTGGCGAGGATGATCAACAGCAAAATGCCGTCGAAACGCCGACCGGCCTTGGTGTCGGTCTGGAAAACCATGACGTAGAGTTGTTCACGCCATTTTTTAGTACTGATGTCCATGGATAACGCCTGACTCGAGAATCAGCGCAGCCTAGGTCGATTCTCCCCGGGAGCGCAAGGCGCAGAGACATCCATGGCGTTGCCGAACACTTGAGCCACCGAACGGACCAGCCAGCAGGCGAGGATGAACGGCGCGGTCAGCGTGGGCAGGCCGATCGTGGCGAACACCGGCGTCAGCAGCAGCGCCAATGCAATGCCGGCCAGTGGCAGCCACGGTTGCTGGCGCTGCGAGCTGAAGGCGAGGGCAGCGAGCACGGCGTTATAGCCACCGAGGCCGAGCAGGGCGGTGTAGAAATCATGGTGCAGCAGGCTCCAGCCCATGCCCGCGACAGACGCCAACAGCGCCCAGCAGAATGCGCGACGGTCAGCAATCAGCAAGCCGGCGGCAATCATCGCACCGGCCAGCGGATGACCAAGGAACATCACCTGACCAAAGCCTTTGAGGGGCGCGGCGAGCATGTTCGGCGTGTCGACTTCGATCAAATGTGCCTGGGTCGAGGGCGTGGCGAAGCACAGCAGCACCCAGCTCAATACCACGAAGGGCGTGGTGTAGGCGGGCAGGCATTGGTTGAACCGGGCGCGCTTGAGCCACTGTTGAGTGAGCATCGCGCTCAGCCCGCCGCAGGCGATGATCACCAGCGGCAGCATGGCCGACCAGGGGAAGTACAGGCTCAGCAACAACCCGAGCAGGACGCCGTTGTAACTGAACAGCCCGGCCTGGCGATCGGCCTTGGCGTAGCCACGACGTTGTGCGGTGAGCAACCCGGCGACGCCGCCGAGCAGCGCGCCGCCGAGCAGGGCGGGGGCGGTAAACAGAATGGCAAGCAGGCACAACAGACCGAACAGCGGGTGACGCTGGAGGAATATCTGGCTGAAGCCGTTGAGCGTGGCCGTTGCCCAATCGGGGCAATGGGTGTTGAAGTGGTTGGCAGGCATGGCAGTTCTGAAAGTCAAAGGGAGCGAGTCGGTCGAGCGCGACCCCGGCGGATCGCCAGCAGGCTGGCTCCCACACTGAATCTCTGTTCAGTATTGATTTCATGATCGACACAAAAACCATGTGGGAGCCAGCCTGCTGGCGATGAGGCCGGTATGGGCGCTCTAGATCAACGTCTCGATGCGCAAAGAGTTAGTCGATCCCGGCTGCCCAAACGGCACACCTGCCGTGATCAATAATGTGTCGCCACGCTGGGCCATGCCTTGGGCCTGGGCGATTTCCAGTGCGGTCGAGCAGACTTCATCGACCTGGCGCAGGCGATCGTTGACTACCGAGTGCACGCCCCACGCCACGCTCAGGCGACGGGCGGTTTGCAGGTTCGGAGTCAGGTTGAGGATCGGCACCGTCGGCCGCTCCCGTGCCGCTCGCAGGGTCGACGCGCCGGACTCGCTGTAATTCACCAGTACGGCCACCGGCAGCACATTGCTGATGCGACGGATCGCGCAGCTGATCGCGTCGGAAACGGTCGCTTCGGCTTTCGGCCGGCTGACGTCCAGTTGGGTCTGGTAGTCCGGACCGTTTTCCACCTGACGGATGATCTTGCTCATCATCTGCACGGCTTCGAGCGGGTATTCGCCGGAGGCGGTTTCCGCCGACAGCATCACCGCATCGGCACCTTCGGCCACGGCGTTGGCCACGTCTGTGACTTCGGCACGGGTCGGGGCCGGCGAGAAACGCATCGATTCGAGCATCTGGGTAGCCACCACCACCGGTTTACCCAGTTGGCGGCATGTGCTGATGATGTTTTTCTGGATCTGCGGCACGCTTTCGGCCGGCACCTCCACGCCGAGGTCACCCCGGGCAACCATGATCGCGTCGCTCAATTCGGCGATTTCCCGCAGTTGGGTGACCGCCGAAGGCTTCTCGATCTTGGCCATCAAGAACGCTCTGTCGCCGATCAGGGCGCGGGCTTCGCGGATGTCGTCCGGACGCTGCACGAACGACAGTGCCACCCAGTCCACACCGAGTTCGAGACCGAAGCTCAAATCGCGGCGATCCTTGGCGGTCAACGGGCTGAGATCGAGCACCGCTTGCGGCACGTTCACCCCTTTGCGATCCGACAGCTCGCCACCGTTGAGCACGGTGGTGTCGATGGCGTCGGCGTATTTGGTGACCACCCGCAGGCGCAGCTTGCCGTCGTCCAGTAGCAGGTCCATGCCCGGCTCCAGCGCGGCGATGATTTCCGGATGTGGCAGGTTGACCCGGCGCTCATCGCCCGGCGTGGTGTCGAGGTCCAGGCGCAGGGCCTGACCGCGGACCAGTTGCACCTTGCCCTCGGCAAACTTGCCGACCCGCAGTTTCGGGCCTTGCAGGTCCATCAGGATGCCCAGCGGATAATTCAGCTGACGCTCGACTTCACGGATCCACTGATAGCGCTGGGCGTGGTCGGCGTGATCGCCGTGGCTGAAGTTCAGGCGGAAGATATTGACCCCGGCCTGCACCAGCTCGCGGATGTCGTCGATTCCGTCGGTGGCAGGGCCGAGGGTGGCGAGGATTTTGACCTTTTTATCAGGCGTCATGGTTTTGGGCTCTCGAGAATCAGAATGGCGCGGAAGTCATTGACGTTGGTGCGGGTCGGCTCGGTGACGATCAGTGCGTCCAGCGCCTCGAAGTAGCCGTAACCATTGTTGTTGTCCAGCTCGTCGCTGGCGCTCAAGCCGAGGGCGGCGGCGCGCTCGTAACTGTCCGGGGTCATGATTGCGCCGGCGTTGTCTTCGGAGCCGTCGATGCCATCGGTGTCACCGGCCAGCGCGTAGACACCGGGCAGGCCCTTGAGGCTGTCAGTCAGGCTGAGCAGGAATTCAGCGTTGCGTCCGCCCCGGCCATTGCCGCGCACGGTCACCGTGGTTTCGCCACCCGAGAGGATCACGCACGGCGCCGGCACTGGCTGCCCATGCAGGACCACTTGGCGGGCGATGCCGGCGTGGACTTTGGCCACCTCGCGGGATTCGCCTTCCAGGTCGCCGAGAATCAGCGGGCTGAAGCCGGCCTGGCGGCATTTCACGGCGGCAGCTTCCAGCGATTGCTGCGGGCGGGCGATCAACTGGAAATGACTACGGGCCAGGCTTGGGTCGCCGGGCTTGACCGTCTCCGATTCCGGGCTTTGCAGCCAGGTGCGCACGGACGGCGGAACTTCGATGTCGTAGCGCTTGAGAATCGCCAGCGCCTCGGCCGAAGTGCTGGGGTCGGCCACGGTGGGGCCAGAGGCAATGACCGTGGCGAGGTCGCCCGGTACATCGGAAATCGCATAGGTATAAACAGTGGCGGGCCAGCAGGCCTTGCCCAGACGCCCGCCCTTGATCGCCGAGAGGTGCTTGCGCACGCAGTTCATTTCGCCGATGGTCGCGCCGGATTTGAGCAGGGCTTTGTTGATCGACTGCTTGTCGGCCAGGGTGATGCCGGCGGCGGGCAGGGCGAGCAAAGCCGAACCCCCGCCCGAGAGCAGGAAGATCACGCGGTCGGCTTCGGTCAGGTTGCTGACCAGTTCAAATACCCGTTTGGCCACGGCCTGGCCGGCTGCATCCGGTACCGGATGCGCGGCTTCGACCACTTCGATTTTTTCACAGGGCGCGCCATGGCCGTAACGCGTCACGACCAGGCCGGACACTTCACCCTGCCAGCAGCGTTCGACCACCTGGGCCATGGCCGCGGCGGCTTTGCCCGCACCGATGACGATCACCCGACCGCTGCGATCCTTGGGCAAATGGGCTTCGAGGACTTGCTGCGGATGGGCGGCGTCGATGGCTGTGGCGAACAGCTCGCGGAGGAATTGTTGCGGATCGACCGACATGGCGGGCTCCCGGAATTCTTGTTATTGGAGTAGGGCGAAAACAGGTGTTTCGGCTCGGTCCCTGTGGGAGCTGGCTTGCCAGCGATGCAGGCGCCGCAGTCTTACAGGCAGACCGAGGCGATGTCATCGCGGGCAAGCCCGCTCCCACAAGTATTGCGGCGAATGTTACTTATCGCGAATCGAGAAATTCGCCATGTGCTCCAGGCCTTTGATCAGTGCCGAGTGATCCCAGTTGCTGCCACCGATGGCCGCGCAGGTGCTGAACACTTGCTGGGTGTTGGCGGTGTTCGGCAGGTTGATGTTCAGCTCCTTGGCGCCTTGCAGGGCCAGGTTCAGGTCCTTCTGATGCAGGCTGATGCGGAAGCCCGGATCGAAGGTGCCCTTGATCATGCGCTCACCGTGCACTTCCAGGATTTTCGACGAAGCGAAACCGCCCATCAGGGCTTCACGCACCTTGGCTGGATCGGCACCGTTTTTCGAGGCGAACAGCAGGGCTTCGGCCACGGCCTGGATGTTCAGGGCCACGATGATCTGGTTCGCCACTTTCGCGGTCTGACCGTCGCCATTGCCACCGACCAGAGTGATGTTTTTGCCCATGGCCTGGAACAGCGGCAAAGCGCGTTCGAAGGCATCGGCGTCGCCACCGACCATGATGCTCAGGGTCGCAGCTTTGGCGCCGACTTCACCGCCGGACACAGGCGCGTCGAGGTACTGGGCGCCTTTCTCGTTGATTTTGGCGGCGAACGCCTTGGTGGCGGTCGGCGAGATCGAGCTCATGTCGATCACGATTTTGCCTTTGCCAACGCCGGCGGCAATGCCATCGGCGCGGAACAGCACGTCATCGACCTGTGGAGTATCCGGCACCATGACGATGATGAATTCGGCTTCCTGGGCCACTTCTTTCGGGTTCGCCAGGGCAACGGCGCCAGCGGCGACCAGGTCGGCAGGCGCGGCGTCGTGGTGCGCCGACAGGAACAGGCTGTGACCGGCTTTCTGCAGGTTCAACGCCATTGGGTGGCCCATGATGCCGGTGCCGATAAATCCGATTTTAGCCATGAGAAAATCCTCTTGTTTTTGTCTTGCTCAAGCAAATAGGGAACTGTTTTTTGTGGGAGTGAGCCTGCTCGCGATAGCGGTGTGCCAGGCAACATAGATGTTGAATGTGCCGGCCTCTTCGCGAGCAGGCTCGCTCCCACAGGATTTGTGTCAGATCGCGTTATGGGTTTTCAGCCAGCCCAGGCCTGCTTCAGTGGTGGTCAACGGCTTGTATTCGCAGCCGACCCAACCCTGGTAACCGATGCGGTCCAGGTGTTCGAACAGGAAGCGGTAGTTGATTTCACCGGTGCCTGGTTCGTTGCGCCCCGGGTTGTCCGCGAGCTGTACGTGGTTGATCTCGCCCAGGTGCGATTGCAGGGTGCGGGCCAGATCGCCTTCCATGATTTGCATGTGGTAGATGTCGTATTGCAGGAACAGGTTGGCACTGCCGACCTGCTCGCGAATCGACAGGGCTTGCGCCGTGTTGTTCAGGTAGAAGCCCGGGATGTCGCGGGTGTTGATCGCTTCCATCACCAGCTTGATGCCCGCCGCCTGCAGCTTGTCGGCCGCGTACTTGAGATTGGCGACGAAGGTTTTTTCCACGGTGGCGTCGTCGAAGCCTTGTGGACGAATCCCGGCCAGGCAGTTGACCTGGGTGTTACCCAGCACCTGTGCGTAAGCGATGGCCAGATCGACGCCGGCGCGGAATTCTTCGACACGGTCCGGCAGGCAGGCAATGCCGCGTTCGCCCTTGGCCCAGTCACCGGCCGGCAGGTTGAACAGCACTTGGGTCAGACCGTTTGCGTCGAGCCTGGCCTTGATTTCGGCAGAGCTGAAGTCGTACGGGAACAGGTATTCGACACCCGTGAAGCCGGCCTTGGCGGCCGCGTCGAAACGGGCAAGAAAGTCCTGTTCGGTGAACAGCATGGACAGGTTGGCTGCGAAACGCGGCATGGTGGTCTCCTGTAAATTTGTCAGGTCCCTTATGGGAGCGAGTCTGTGGCGAGGGAGCAAGCTCCCTCGCCACACAGGCGCGCTCACACGGAGGAATCAATCAAGCAACGAAATCGCTGTCGGTGCGTCGTTGCCGACCAGCGCCAGGTCTTCGAATTCGTTGACGGCGTTGATCTCGGTGCCCATGGAAATGTTGGTCACGCGCTCCAGGATGATTTCAACGATCACCGGTACCTTGAACTCTTCGATCAGCTCCTGGGCCTTGCGCAGGGCAGGCTGGATCTGAGCCGGTTCGAATACGCGCAGCGCCTTGCAGCCAAGGCCTTCGGCAACCGCGACGTGGTCGACACCGTAGCCGTTGAGTTCCGGTGCGTTGAGGTTGTCGAAGGACAACTGCACGCAGTAGTCCATGTCGAAACCGCGCTGCGCCTGACGGATCAACCCCAGGTACGAGTTGTTCACCACGACGTGGATGTACGGCAGCTTGAACTGCGCGCCCACCGCCAGTTCTTCGATCATGAACTGGAAGTCATAGTCGCCCGACAGTGCGACAACCTTGCGGTCCGGGTCAGCCTTGACCACACCCAGCGCCGCCGGAATGGTCCAGCCCAACGGGCCGGCCTGACCGCAGTTGATCCAGTGACGCGGCTTGTAGACGTGCAGGAACTGCGCGCCGGCAATCTGCGACAGACCGATGGTGCTGACGTAGCAAGTGTCTTTGCCGAACACCTGGTTCATTTCTTCATACACACGCTGCGGCTTGACCGGCACGTTGTCGAAGTGAGTCTTGCGCTGCAGGCTGGCCTTGCGCTGCTGGCAATCCTGCAACCAGGCGCTGCGGTTTTTCAGCTTGCCGGCGGCTTGCCATTCGCGAGCGACTTCGATGAACACGGTCAGCGCGGCGGCGGCGTCGGAAACGATGCCCAGGTCCGGGGTGAACACGCGGCCGATCTGTGTGCCTTCGATATCGACGTGGATGAACTTGCGGCCTTCGGTGTAGACATCCACCGAACCGGTGTGACGGTTGGCCCAGCGGTTACCGATACCCAGTACCACGTCGGATTTCAACATCGTGGCGTTGCCGTAGCGATGCGACGTCTGCAAGCCAACCATGCCGACCATCAGCGGGTGATCGTCCGGGATCGTGCCCCAGCCCATCAGGGTCGGGATGACCGGGATGCCGGTCAGTTCAGCGAATTCAACCAGCAGATCGCTGGCGTCGGCGTTGATGATGCCGCCACCGGCCACCAGCAATGGACGCTCGGCCTGATCGAGCAGGGCCAGTGCCTTCTCGACCTGAACTCGGGTAGCGGTCGGTTTGGCCAGCGGCAGTGGCTGGTAAGCGTCGATGTCGAATTCGATTTCGGCCATCTGTACGTCGAATGGCAGGTCGATCAGCACCGGGCCAGGACGGCCGGAACGCATTTCGTAGAACGCTTTCTGGAACGCGTAAGGCACTTGGCCCGGCTCCAGGACCGTGGTTGCCCATTTGGTGACTGGCTTGACGATGCTGGTGATGTCGACAGCCTGGAAGTCTTCCTTGTGCATACGGGCGCGGGGTGCTTGCCCGGTGATGCACAGGATTGGAATCGAGTCGGCCGAGGCGCTGTAGAGCCCGGTGACCATGTCAGTACCGGCAGGGCCGGAGGTGCCGATGCACACGCCGATGTTGCCGGCCTTGGTGCGGGTGTAGCCCTCGGCCATGTGCGACGCGCCTTCAACGTGGCGGGCGAGGACGTGATCGATGCCGCCGACCTTTTGCAGGGCGGAGTACAGCGGGTTGATGGCGGCACCGGGGATGCCAAAAGCGGTATCAACCCCTTCACGGCGCATCACCAGAACGGCGGCTTCGATTGCTCTCATTTTGCTCATGGTTTTGTGCCTCTTTACGTTTTGTAATTGTATACAAGTGGCTTTGCGCAGAGTGTATTCACGGCGGACGGCGCAGGTCAATCCATTTTCTCAAGCGGTTGTTTCATTCGTCGGAAGCCCGAATCAGTGTGGCTTTTCGTCGCATGTGGCGCTTTTCGATAATTATTGTATACAAAAAAATAATTCATTGTGTTCTATTTGTTGCATCGGGCTGCGGCACATCGAAGCAGCCCAACGGCTTTCCGAAAAACAAAATGAGGACGGCACCATGAGCGCTTTAACCTTGAAAGTCGCAGTCAACCTGGTCAACGAGGCCATCACCGCGGGGCGTGCAATCAGCGCGGCACCGTTGACCATTGCGGTACTGGATGCCGGTGGGCATCTGATCGCCCTGCAACGCGAAGATGGCGCGAGCCTGCTGCGCCCGCACGTTGCCATTGGCAAAGCCTGGGGCGCCATCGCGCTGGGCAAAGGCTCGCGCCTGCTGGCGCTGGATGCGCAACAACGCCCAGCGTTTATCGCTGCGTTGAACAGCCTGGGCCAGGGCAGCGTCGTGCCGGCACCGGGTGGTGTGCTGGTTCGGGATCAGGAGGGGAAAGTGCTGGGCGCAGTAGGGATCAGCGGCGATCTGTCGGATGTCGATGAGCAGTGTGCGATCACGGCGATTGAGGCGTTGGGGTTGAGGGCGGATGCGGGGGTGAGTGCTTGAACTTAATAGTTTGAAGGACCGCATCGCGAGCAAGCTCGCACCCACACAGGACTTGTATACGACGCGAAACCCTTGTGGGAGCGAGCCTGCTCGCGATTGCTATCGACCAGACACAACCAGCTAAAAGTCTGCCTCATCCTCTGGCTGACAAAGTCTAGCCTTCTTCATGACTTCATCATGCAAGGAGCTAAGGAATGCCAGATTTACCCGCTTCAAACCGCCTGCGCATCGGTCGCTATACCGAAAAGAGCAGAGTTTATCTGCTGACCACCAACACATTTCACAGAGAACCTGTTTTCAGCGACTTTGCGTTGGGAAGACTGGTTGTCGCACAATTTCGCGCTGCGCAGGATCAAGGATGTGCAAACTCGTTGGCCTGGGTTGTGATGCCCGACCACTTTCATTGGTTGGTGGAGTTGCAACGCGGGTCATTGAGCGCATTGGTGCAGAAGACTAAATCCTTGAGTACTAAAGCGGTAAATCGATGCTCCGGACGTAAAAACAGCCTTTGGCAGAATGGCTTTCATGATCGAGCGCTGCGCCGTGAGGAAGACTTGGTGAGGTTGGCACGGTACGTCGTGGCCAATCCATTGCGTGCGGGGTTGGTTGAAAAGTTGGGTGATTATCCGTTGTGGGATGCTATGTGGGTTTGATTTGAAACCGAGCTGACGCTATCGCGAGCAGGCTCGCTCCCACGGGAAACGCGAACACCGTAGATACAATATGAAGCTGCTCGCGAATCCTCTCACTGCGGCTTAGCGATCCGGCTCACAACCCTTGAGCACCAACCGGATGATCGTCTGCGCCGCCGCTTCATAATCTTCTTCATCCAGCTTGGCCTTGCCGGTGATGGCGGTGATTTGCCAATCGAAGTCGGCGTAGGTCTGGGTCGCGGCCCAGATGCTGAACATCAGGTGGTTGGGGTCGATCGCGGCGATCTGGCCGCGGTCGATCCAGGTCTGGATGCAGTCGATGTTGTGTTTGGCCTGGCTGTTGAGTTGCTCGACCAGGTCGGTGCTCAGGTGCGGGGCACCGTGCATGATTTCGCTGGCGAACACCTTGGAGGCAAACGGCAGGTCGCGGGAGATGCGGATCTTCGAGCGGATGTAGCCACTCAATACTTCGCTGGGTACACCCTCGGGGTTGAAAGGGGTCGAGGCCTGCAGGATCGGCTCGATGATGCTTTCAAGAACCTCGCGGTAGAGGTTTTCCTTGGATTTGAAGTAGTAGTAGACGTTGGGCTTGGGCAATCCCGCCTTGGCTGCGATGTCGCTGGTTTTGGTCGCAGCGAAGCCTTTGTCGGCAAATTCTTCACTGGCGGCACGCAGGATCAGTTGTTTGTTGCGCTCGCGGATAGTGCTCATAAACCAGGTGGTTCCTTGCCTGTACTGGCGGTTGCGCATGGTAGCACCGGCCTTTGGCGGCGCTCAAGAATGCGCCGTGCGGCGCTCGGCCGCGTTATGCTGCACGCCACCTCTACAAGAAGGAAGCCTGATTCATGGCAGGAAGCAGTTTGCTGGTGCTGATCGACGACATCGCCGCCGTACTCGACGACGTTGCGTTGATGACCAAGATGGCCGCCAAGAAGACCGCCGGCGTGCTCGGTGACGATCTGGCGCTCAATGCCCAGCAGGTCAGCGGTGTGCGTGCCGAGCGGGAAATTCCGGTGGTATGGGCGGTTGCCAAGGGCTCGTTTGTCAACAAGCTGATCCTGGTGCCATCGGCGCTGGCCATCAGTGCGTTCATCCCGTGGCTGGTCACGCCGTTGTTGATGGTCGGCGGCGCGTACCTGTGCTTTGAAGGCTTCGAGAAACTCGCCCATAAGTTCCTTCACAGCAAGTCCGAAGATCAGGCCGAACATGCCGGACTGGTCGAGGCGGTCGCCGATCCGGCGGTCGATCTGGTGGCATTCGAAAAGGACAAGATCAAGGGTGCCATCCGTACCGACTTCATCCTCTCCGCAGAAATCATTGCCATTACCCTCGGCACCGTGGCCGGTGCACCGCTGACCCAGCAAATCATCGTGCTTTCGGGCATTGCCATCGTCATGACCATTGGCGTCTACGGGCTCGTGGCGGGCATCGTCAAGCTTGATGATCTGGGCTTGTGGCTGACGCAAAAGCCCGGACGGATGGCCCAGCGCATCGGCCGCGGGATTCTGCGCGCGGCGCCGTACATGATGAAGAGTCTATCGGTGATCGGTACGGCGGCGATGTTTCTGGTCGGTGGCGGCATCCTGACCCATGGCGTGCCGGTGCTGCATCACTGGATCGAAGCGATTGGCGCGGGGGCGGGCGGTGCCGGGTTTATCGTGCCGACGTTGCTCAATGCTGCGGCGGGGATTGTGGCGGGGGCGGTGGTGTTGGTGGGGGTGATGGCTGTCAGCAAAGCCTGGAAAAGGGTGAAAACCTGAACCTGTGAGTCGTTCCCACAGTGAATTGTGGTGTGACACGAATATTGAAAGGCCATTCGATGTGAGTCGAATGGCCTTTTTTGTACCCGCTGGAGCTACTCGGCAATCCGCAATTTGCGTGACTCGGTGTACACGTAACGTACCTTCTCGTATTCGAACGGCGAGTTCAGTTGGCCATAGCGGAAGTTGGTCTGGTAGCGCTTGTCGATGCCGCGCAGTACCCAGATTTCCGGATGGTTGGAGCTGACTTCAGAGACGTTCAGGTAGTTGATCGCCGACTCCGCACTGAAGTCCACCACCAGCCCGCCGGTGTCGCGGAAGTTCGATGGTCCGAGGATCGGCAAGACAAAGTAGGGGCCGCCCGGCACACCATAAAAACCCAGGGTCTGGCCGAAGTCTTCGTCCTGGCGAGGCAGGCCCATGGCGGTGGCCGGGTCCCAAAGTCCGGCGATGCCGATGGTGGTGTTGAGCAGGAGGCGCCCGGTAATTTCCATTGAACGGTGGCCCTTGAACTGCAACAGGCTGTTCAACAGGTTCGGTACGTCGCCGAGGTTGTTGAAGAAGTTGCTGACCCCCGTGCGCAAGAAGCCTGGCGTGACGTAGCGATAGCCGTTGACCACGGGCAGGAATACCCACTGATCGAACCGGTAATTGAAGTGGTACACCCGGCGGTTCCACTGTTCCAGCGGATCGTAGACGTTCAATGCACTGAGCGTAGAGCGTTCGAATTCACGCTGATCCAGCCCCGGATTGATCTTGAGTTTGCTCAGGGGTTCCTTGAAACCGTCGCTGTCGACCACAACCGGGGCGTTGGCTTTGCTGTTGTCGGCGTTGGCCGCGCCTGCACAGAGTAACGCAGCGATAAGCAGGAGGTATTTAGCCACGGAAAAACTCCAGCATGGCGTCGCTGTTGACGCGGTAGTTAAGGTTGCCGCAATGGCCGCCCAGCGGATAAAGGGTCAGGCGATCGCCAAAGGTCTTGCGCAGGAAACCGAGGTCGCCAGGGCCGAGGATCACGTCGTCGGCGTTATGCATGACGGCAATTTTCGGGCTGTCGTGCAGATAGTCCTTCAGCGCATACAGGCTTACCTGGTCGATCAGTTGCAGCAAGCTGCCGCCATCGGTGCGGGCGCGCCACATCGGAATCACCTGCTCGGTGATGTAGCAGTCGAAGTCACACTGCAAAGCGCGTTTGAGGAAAGGCGTCAGGCTGGTGCCCTCGGTGATCGGGTACTTCGGTGGGGTAATCAGGCCCCGACGGTTGATCAGGTCGGATGTGAAAGCGATGTCGGCCGCCGAGAAGCGAAATGAGGTGCCGATCAGCATGGCCATCTGTTCATTGGTCAGGTGCTGCTTGGACTGCTGGAGGTCGTAGAGCAGTGCATCGTTGAGATCGATGTAGCCTTTCTGCTGGAAGTAGCGGGTCAGTTTGTTCAGCACCAGTTCATAGAAGGTGGTGGTGTTATTGATGCCCTTGACCTCGGTTTGCACCAGCTTGTCGAGGTTGGTGATCGAGGTATAGAGGTTGACCGGCGGGTTGAGCAGCAGGACTTTCTTGAAGTTGAAGCTGCGGCGGGTTTCGTCCAGGTGCGCGACGAAGGCGGCGTCCAGGGCGCCCAGGCTATAACCGGTCAGGTAGTACTCGGTAACGGGCACGTTCGGGTTTTGCGCCCGCACGGCCTGCATCACCCGGTACATGTCCTCGGCGTCTTCCTTGGTAATACCCGGGGTGGCGAAGCGTGAAGCGGCGCTCATGAAGTCGAAGCTGGTGGGCGACGACAGTTGCACCACATGATAGCCGGCCTTGTAGTAGAGCTTTTTCAGGTATTCGTTAATGCTGCTGTCATAGCGCGCGCCAGTGCCGGCGATCAGGAAGATCAATGGAGCGGCTTTATCCTGGGTGGCAATGCGGTAGGTGAGTTTCTTTACCGCCCAGAAGTTGTCCGGCAAGTTGAATGCCCGCTCCGGGCGCAAGGTCATGCTGCGATCCGACTGATGGATGTCGTCGTCCAGCGGAAGCTCCGGACGCAAGTTTGGTGGCGTCGTGGCGATGGTCGCCTCGAACGGGTTGGTCAAGGGGTAGCCATAACTGGCGGCGTCGATATCGACCGCCATTGCGGACGCACTTAATATCAGGCCGCCAAACAGGGCAGCGAAGCGCAAGGAACGGAGCATGACTAGATCCCTTAAAAAAGGTGTCGAATGAAGTTCGCAGGCTATGACCATTGAATTTGCGCCAAAGTGCCACGCATCGGCACCAAACAGGCCTAATTTCGAAGTAATAGTAGCTGGACGATACACTTTGCAGCGTTTGAATGGCCAGTTAACTGTTGTTAGCGCTTGCGTAAGGCTGGCGGGCGATTAAGCTGGCCGCCGTTTTTCGCTTATTGGAGTGCTTCATGTCCCGTCGACTGTCTGTGGTTTTGCTGCTCGTTTTGCTGCCTTTATGGCTGGCCGCCAGTTATGGCGCGCGGTACGGCTTCATGGAGGATGCGCAATGGGTCGGCATTTGCGTGGATGAGGCGAGTCGTTGGGAGTGTCAGGTCCGTTCGAATCTGGGCCTGATGATTCACTTCAGCGTATTGGGTTGGAGTGCGGTCGCGGCTGCCGTGATCGGCTTCGTGCTGCCGGGGCGGGCAGGGTGGTGGTTGGCGGTGTTGGCGCTGGTGTTCGGGTTTCCGGCGCTGGCGCTGTACAACACGACCCTGGCTGTTTTTGCGGTGGTGATTGCCGGGTTGCGGTTGGTGCGTGGGTCGCGCACTGCCTGATAGATCGTCAGAGAGGGCAAGCCTGCCTCCACAGTGGGTTTCAGTGAATACGGAGTCTGCGTAAGACAAAGATTCCTGTGGGAGCGTGGCTTGCCCGCGATGAGGCCAATAAAGGCGCTAAAGATCAGCCCTTGCGAACCCGCAAACACCGCCACAACGCCGTCACCATCAACACGCTCACCAGCGCCCAGCCCCAGGCCTGCTGGTTCTGCAGACCTTCGCGGTACAGCTGAGGCGCAATGCCGGCGCCGATGATGAAGGTCAGCAAGGCAATCTCCCGACGCGGCACGTTCACCGGGCGGCACAGATAAACCAATGCCGGCACGATGAATGCGACGCTCGGGAAGCTGCGATAGCGTGGGTCGAACACCATTTCCAGCATCATGACCGCGGCCGCAAACCCGACCACTGCCAACAACCCTCCAGCCCGACGTTCCAGCGCATTGAATGCCCGTTCGCGCCAGCCAATGCGTGCGCTCAGCGTCAGTGCTGCATGGGCCAGCACCAACAGGTTCAACGCTGTCAGCAAGGCCACCCAGAGCCATTCACTGGTAAAGCGTGTGGTGACCCGTGCCAGGTCGCCCCAGGCACCGATCGCGCAGGCGGCCAACGCTCCCAGCAGTGGCAGCACCAGTGCCGCGCGAGTGCTGCGCACACGACCGCCAAGGATCAGCGTTCCGAGGAAGATCAAGCCACCCACCACCAGCCACTGCGACCAGTACGGCACGTTCGTCACCGGCCCGGCCAGCACGCCCTTGTCCTGGCGATCGGCATCGAACAAGCCCCAGTAGCCGCCGACCGCACCCTCGCTGGCGCGCTTCCACGGTTGGTCGAAGGCTTCGATCAGGTTGTAGTGCCAGCCCTGCTGCTCGGCCATGGCCACGAAACCGCGAATGAACTTGGCTTCATTGACCCGGCTAGGCAAGGCGGTTTCGCGCTGGCGGCCTTCACTTGGCCAGCCCGTCTCGCCAATCATCACGTCCTTGGGGGCGAATTTGTTGCCGAACACCTGGCGCACTTCGGCCACGTGTTGCAGCGCGGCGTCGATGTTCGAAGGATCGTCTTCCCAATAGGGCAGCAGATGGATGGTGAGGAAATCCACGGCAGGCGCGATTTCCGGGTGCTTGAGCCAGAACTCCCAGACATCGGCATAAGTGACAGGCTGTTTGACCTGGCTTTTGACTTTATTAATTAGCTTCGCCAGCTGCGCGCCGGTAACTTCCTTGCGCAACAGGGTTTCGTTGCCGACGATCACCGCCGTGACCACGTCGGCGTTGGCGTTGGCCGAGGCGATCAGCAGGTCGACTTCTTTTTCGGTGTCCACCGGATTGCTGTTGACCCAGGCGCCGATCATCAGCTTCAACCCATGCTTGCGCGCCAGGTCCGGCAGCGCCTCAAGACCGGTCATCGAGTAAGTACGGATGCACTCGAAGCGGGTCGCCAGCAGAGCGAGGTCAGCGTCCATGCGCTCAGGGCGCAACTTGAACGGTTGATCGAACGGCGATTGATCCTTGTCGAAAGGGGTGTAGGAGGCGCATTGCAGCTTGTGCGTCGCGCTGGCGACGTCCGGCAGGATCACCGGTTTGCCGAGGCCGTACCAGAAACCACACAGGGCAAAGAGGCCCAGCAGGCAGGCGAATAGATAAGCAAAAAAAGGAAAGCGTGATGTCGCAGGCATGATCAGGCCGTCTGGGAACAAAGCCGCGCATGTTACCTGCATTTGCTGTGCGCTTGGTGACCCGCATGATTTTGACATGCAAAGTTCGGGCGGACTGGCCGGTGCATTCGCTGTGCCGTGGATTAATGGCTTTCTGATGTCGTTTCTCGATGCCTTGAGGTCGCTGGTAGAGCAGGTCGCCATTGTCGTCAGGTTGATTATCGAAGGCGTCAGTTCCCTCGTTGATAAACGCGCTGATGATCGAACGGGTTTGCGGTGGGCGTGATGGGGGCGCTGTGCACCATAACAATACGTTGACGCGACTCGGCATCCGTCGAGCGCAGCACTTTCGGGGAAGTAACGATGAAGATGCGACGACTTTTAGGCGCGAGTGCCGCTCTGGTACTTGCGATTGGCTCCACATTCGCCAATGCCGAAAGCAAGACCGTGAGCATCGGTTACGTTGACGGCTGGTCCGACAGCGTCGCGACTACTCACGTAGCGGCAGAAGTGATCAAGCAGAAACTCGGTTATGACGTGAAGCTGCAGGCCGTTGCGACCGGGATCATGTGGCAGGGCGTGGCGACCGGCAAACTCGATGCCATGCTGTCGGCCTGGCTGCCGGTAACCCATGGCGAATACTGGGCCAAGAACAAGGATCAAGTCGTCGACTACGGTCCGAACTTCAAGGATGCGAAGATCGGCCTGATCGTGCCGGAGTACGTCAAGGCCAAGTCCCTGGCGGATCTGAAAACCGATGACAGCTTCAAGGGGCGTATTGTCGGTATCGATGCCGGTTCAGGCGTGATGCTCAAGACCGAACAGGCGATCAAGGACTACGATCTGACCGGCTATCAACTCAAGGCCAGTTCCGGCGCCGGCATGATTGCCGAATTGACCCGGGCCGAGAAGAAAAACGAATCCATTGCCGTCACCGGTTGGGTGCCGCACTGGATGTTCGCCAAGTGGAAACTGCGTTTCCTGGAAGACCCGAAAGGCGTCTATGGCGCGGCTGAAACCGTGGACAACATCGGCAGCAAAGAACTGGCAACCAAAGCACCGGAAGTGGCCAAGTTCCTGAAGAACTTCCAATGGGCCTCGAAAGACGAAATCGGCGAAGTCATGCTGGCGATCCAGGATGGTGCCAAACCTGAAGCTGCTGCAAAAGACTGGGTGGCGAAACACCCTGAGCGTGTTGCCGACTGGACCAAGTAAGAGCAAGGCAAGCGCCTGATCCGCGCTTTACAGGGCTGCCCGATATCCATGTCGGGCGGCCCTTTTTATTGCCAATGGATTAACGTCGCGTGACGGCTGTTTTTTATCGACCGGAATTTGGCGAAAACGTCATGCCGTTCTAAGACTAAGGTCGTCTGGAACCTGGCTCGCAGCCGCATAGAGTGGATATCGTTCCAACTAAATCTGTGCTGCGAGGATAAAAACAATGAACGACAGCATTTACCTCTCGATTCAAAACAGCCCGCGATTCAAGGAGCTGGTTAGCAAGAGAGAACGATTCGCCTGGATTCTCTCGGCGATCATGCTAGGGCTTTACTCCGGTTTCATCCTTTTGATTGCTTACGGGCCGCATATTCTGGGAGCGAAAATTAGCCCGGAATCTTCGATTACCTGGGGCATACCGATCGGCGTCGGGCTGATTGTTTCGGCCTTCGTCCTGACCGGTATTTACGTACGACGCGCCAATGGCGAATTCGACGACCTGAACAATGCGATTCTCAAGGAGGCTCAGCAATGATCCGGCGTCTAATGGCTCTATTGAGCATTGCAGCATTTGCACCTGGCGCCTGGGCAGCCGAAGCGCTGACCGGCGAAGTGCATAAACAACCGCTCAACGTTGCCGCGATTATGATGTTCGTGGTGTTCGTCGGCGCGACGCTGTGCATTACCTACTGGGCTTCCAAGCGTAACAAGTCGGCGGCCGACTACTATGCGGCGGGCGGCAATATCACCGGTTTGCAGAATGGTCTGGCGATTGCCGGTGACTACATGTCTGCAGCGTCCTTCCTGGGTATTTCCGCCCTGGTATTCGCCTCCGGGTACGATGGCCTGATCTACTCGATCGGTTTTCTGGTGGGCTGGCCGATCATTCTGTTCCTGATCGCCGAGCGTCTGCGTAACCTGGGTAAATACACCTTTGCCGATGTGGCGTCCTATCGCCTGGGGCAAACCCAGATCCGCACGCTGTCGGCTTGCGGTTCGCTGGTGGTGGTGGCGTTTTACCTGATCGCGCAAATGGTCGGTGCCGGCAAGCTGATCCAGCTGCTGTTCGGTCTCGACTACTACGTTGCAGTGATACTGGTGGGCATTCTGATGTGCATGTACGTGCTGTTTGGCGGCATGCTGGCGACCACCTGGGTGCAAATCATCAAGGCGGTGTTGCTGCTGTCCGGTGCTTCGTTCATGGCGCTGATGGTGATGAAGCACGTCAACTTCGACTTCAACATGCTGTTTTCCGAGGCGATCAAGGTTCACCCTAAAGGTGAGGCGATCATGAGCCCCGGTGGTCTGGTGAAGGATCCGATTTCGGCATTCTCTCTTGGTCTGGCTCTGATGTTCGGTACCGCTGGCCTGCCGCACATCCTGATGCGTTTCTTCACCGTGAGTGACGCGAAAGAAGCGCGTAAGAGTGTTCTGTACGCAACCGGCTTCATTGGCTACTTCTACATCCTGACCTTCATCATCGGCTTCGGCGCGATCCTGCTGGTCAGCACCAATCCGGCCTTTAAAGATGCGGCTGGCGCGCTGTTGGGTGGTAACAACATGGCGGCGGTGCACCTGGCCAATGCGGTGGGTGGCAGTATTTTCCTGGGCTTCATCTCGGCAGTGGCGTTCGCGACCATTCTGGCAGTGGTTGCCGGTTTGACCCTGGCCGGTGCCTCGGCGGTGTCTCATGACCTGTACGCCAGTGTGATCAAGAAGGGCAAGGCCAACGACAAGGACGAAATCCGGGTTTCGAAAATCACCACCATCATTTTGGGCGTGCTGGCGATCGGTCTGGGCATTTTGTTCGAAAGCCAGAACATTGCGTTCATGGTGGGCCTGGCATTCTCCATCGCGGCGAGCTGTAACTTCCCGGTGCTGCTGCTTTCGATGTACTGGAAGAAGCTGACCACTCGGGGTGCGATGGTCGGTGGCTGGTTGGGTCTGGTGAGTGCTGTGGGCTTGATGATCCTTGGGCCAACCATCTGGGTGCAGATTCTGCATCACGAGAAGGCCATCTTCCCGTATGAGTACCCGGCGCTGTTCTCGATGATCATTGCCTTCATCGGTATCTGGTTCTTCTCGATCACCGACAAGTCGGCGGCGGCTGATAATGAGCGGGCGCTGTTCTTCCCGCAATTTGTTCGCTCGCAGACCGGGCTGGGCGCGAGTGGGGCGGTTTCGCACTAAGGCTTCATGCTTTTATATAAGTAACGCAGTTGTAAAAGATGTCCCGGTCGAAAGATCGGGGCATTTTTTATTGGGCGGTGATCGCACGATTCCGTGAATATCCCCCCGATAGGAAGGTAGGGGCGAGCTTGATTGCTAAAAAACTAGCGGATAACTCGGACGGTTAGACAGGGCGCGTTATCGTTACCGACCGAACGGATATGTACAGACGCGCAAAAGAAAGCGCACAAACAAAAACGGCCTCTATATAAATAGAGGCCGTTTCCGGTGCAACCCAAGACGTTATCGCAAGACAGGTCTTACTTGCGGTCTTCCAGCTTGGTGATGTCACGCGACTCGTAGCCAGTGTACAGCTGGCGCGGGCGGCCAATCTTGTACGGGCTGGAGAGCATTTCTTTCCAGTGGGAGATCCAGCCGACAGTCCGCGCCAGGGCGAAGATTACGGTAAACATGCTGGTTGGAATGCCGATCGCCTTGAGGATGATCCCCGAGTAGAAGTCGACGTTCGGGTAGAGCGAGCGCTCGATGAAGTAAGGGTCGGTCAGGGCGATCTCTTCCAGGCGCATGGCCAGTTCGAGTTGCGGATCGTTCTGGATGCCCAGTTCCTTCAATACTTCGTCGCAGGTCTGCTTCATGACGGTAGCGCGCGGGTCGCGGTTTTTGTAAACGCGGTGACCGAAGCCCATCAGTTTGAACGGATCGTTCTTGTCCTTGGCCTTGGCAATGAACTTGTCGATGTTGGAAACATCGCCAATCTCATCAAGCATGGTCAGAACGGCCTCGTTGGCGCCGCCGTGGGCAGGGCCCCACAGTGCAGCGATACCGGCGGCGATACAGGCGAACGGGTTGGCACCCGAAGAGCCGGCCAGGCGTACGGTGGAGGTCGAAGCGTTTTGCTCGTGGTCGGCGTGGAGGATGAAGATCCGGTCCATGGCCTTGGCGAGTACCGGGCTGATCGGTTTGATCTCGCACGGGGTATTGAACATCATGTGCAGGAAGTTCTCCGCATACGACAGGTCGTTGCGCGGGTACATCATGGGTTGGCCCATGGAGTACTTGTAAACCATCGCTGCCAGGGTCGGCATCTTGGCAACCAGGCGGATCGCGGAGATTTCGCGATGCTGCGGGTTATTGATGTCCAGGGAGTCGTGGTAGAAGGCCGAGAGGGCGCCGACTACGCCGCACATGACGGCCATCGGGTGGGCGTCGCGGCGGAAGCCGTTGAAGAAGGTCTTCAGCTGCTCGTGAACCATGGTGTGGTTCTTCACGGTGCCGACGAACTGGGCCTTCTGTTCTGCGGTTGGCAACTCGCCATTGAGCAGCAGGTAGCAGGTTTCCAGGTAGTCCGACTTTTCAGCCAGCTGTTCGATCGGGTAGCCGCGGTGCAGCAGAATGCCGTTGTCGCCGTCGATATAGGTGATCTTCGACTCGCAGGAGGCGGTCGACATGAAGCCAGGGTCGAAGGTGAAACGGCCCGTGGCCGTGAGGCCCCGAACATCGATAACATCGGGACCAACGGTGCCGGTTAAAATGGGCAGCTCGACGGGGGCTGCGCCCTCGATGATCAACTGCGCTTTTTTGTCAGCCATGTGGCCTCCTATTTATGCTTGAAATCATCAGACAGACCCCCCACGCAGGGCCCGCACCACTATAGTGAGATAAATTCGAATGTCAATTTGCCTAAAGTCTTGCTCCAGAAGGCTTTAACCGGACTTTTTTCTCGAAATTGCCTGCCATTTACGCCTTTTATGCCAGATGCGCAATCCGCTGTTTGGGTGAGGTGTTTGCGTTGTCATTAGTAGCCTAACTGTCTATACTCGGCAGCCGACCGCCAAGGGCTTTTGGGCTTGCTTTATTGGGGGTCGCCTCCCTGGGTGGTGGTTACCTGACCAGTGCACTCCCCAACAACTTTGCCCTGATTGTTAGGGGCTCTTCAGTGTGAAAAAAAAGCCGTGAAAAGCCAACGACCTGTAAACCTAGACCTAAGGACCATCAAACTCCCAGTCACTGCTTACACGTCCATTCTTCACCGTATCTCCGGTGTCATCCTCTTCGTGTGCCTTGCCATCATGCTTTACGCATTGGACAAGTCGCTGAGCTCCGAGGAAGGCTTCGGTCAGGTGAAAGCGTGTCTGACCAGTCCGCTAGCGAAGCTAGTGATTTGGGGCATCCTGTCCGCTCTGCTGTATCACTTGGTTGCCGGTGTGCGCCACTTGATCATGGACATGGGCATCGGTGAGACGCTGGAAGGCGGCAAACTGGGCTCGAAAATCGTTATCGCCGTTTCCGTGGTGGTAATCGTTCTGGCAGGAGTTTGGATATGGTAACTAACGTCACGAACCTGTCGCGTTCGGGCCTCTATGACTGGATGGCGCAACGTGTGTCTGCGGTCGTTCTCGCGGCTTACTTCATTTTCCTGATTGGATACGTCGTTGCCCACCCGGGTCTCGGCTATGCCCAGTGGCATGAACTGTTCGCCAACAACTGGATGCGTATCTTCAGTCTCCTGGCCCTCGTTGCCCTTGGCGCTCACGCCTGGGTCGGCATGTGGACCATCGCGACCGACTACCTGACGCCAATGGCGTTCGGCAAGTCCGCGACTGCTGTACGTTTCCTTTTCCAGGCAGTATGCGGCGTTGCGATGTTCGCTTACTTCGTCTGGGGTGTGCAGATTCTCTGGGGTATCTGAGTCATGGCTAACATTCCAACGATTTCTTTCGACGCCATCATTATTGGTGGTGGCGGTGCTGGCATGCGCGCAGCGCTGCAATTGGCACAAGGCGGTCACAAGACTGCCGTAATCACCAAGGTTTTCCCGACTCGTTCGCACACCGTATCGGCACAGGGTGGCATCACCTGCGCCATCGCGTCCGCTGACCCGAACGATGACTGGCGCTGGCACATGTACGATACCGTCAAGGGTTCCGACTACATCGGTGACCAGGACGCTATCGAATACATGTGTCAGGAAGGCCCGGCTGCAGTTTTCGAACTGGACCACATGGGTCTGCCATTCTCCCGTACCGAAACCGGCCGCATCTACCAGCGTCCGTTCGGCGGTCAGTCCAAGGACTACGGCAAGGGCGGCCAGGCTGCGCGTACTTGCGCGGCATCCGACCGTACCGGTCACGCACTGCTGCACACTCTTTATCAGGGCAACCTGAAAGCCGGTACCACGTTCCTGAACGAGTACTACGCTGTCGACCTGGTGAGAAACCAGAAAGGCGAGTTCGTCGGTGTGATCGCAATCTGCATCGAAACCGGTGAAACCACCTACATCCGTGCCAAGGCTACCGTTCTGGCAACCGGCGGTGCAGGTCGCATCTACGCGTCCACCACCAACGCCCTGATCAACACCGGCGACGGCGTTGGCATGGCTCTGCGTGCTGGCGTTCCGGTGCAGGACATCGAAATGTGGCAGTTCCACCCGACCGGCATCGCCGGCGCCGGTGTACTGGTGACTGAAGGTTGCCGTGGTGAAGGTGGTTACCTGATCAACAAGCACGGCGAGCGTTTCATGGAGCGTTATGCTCCGAACGCCAAAGACCTGGCGGGTCGTGACGTTGTTGCCCGTTCGATGGTTAAAGAGATCATTGCCGGTAACGGCTGTGGCCCGAACGGCGACCACGTAATGCTCAAACTCGACCACCTGGGCGAGGAAGTGCTGCACAGCCGTCTGCCAGGTATCTGCGAACTGTCGAAGACATTTGCGCACGTTGACCCGGTTGTTGCGCCGGTTCCGGTTGTTCCGACCTGCCACTATATGATGGGCGGCGTTGCCACCAACATTCACGGTCAGGCGATCACTCAGGATGCCGATGGCGTAGACACCATCATCCCTGGTCTGTTCGCTGTAGGCGAAGTGGCTTGCGTATCGGTTCACGGCGCCAACCGTCTGGGCGGCAACTCGCTGCTCGACCTCGTGGTATTCGGCCGTGCTGCCGGCCTGCACCTGGAAAAGGCGCTGACCGACGGCATCGAATACGACGACGCTACCGACGCCGACATCAATGCGGCCCTGGCACGCCTGTCCGCTCTGAACGAGCGTACCGATGGTGAAGACGTGGCGACCCTGCGTCGCGAGCTGCAAAGCTGCATGCAGAACTACTTCGGTGTATTCCGTACTGGCGAATACATGCAGAAGGGTATTGCCCAGCTGGCTGATCTGCGCAAGCGCATCGCCAACGTCAAGATCAACGACAAGTCGCAGGCGTTCAACACGGCGCGTATCGAAGCTCTTGAGCTGCAGAACCTGCTGGAAGTGGCTGAAGCTACCGCCATCGCCGCCGAAGTACGTAAGGAATCCCGTGGCGCTCACGCCCGTGAAGACTACGAAGATCGTGACGACGAAAACTGGCTGTGCCACACCCTGTACTTCCCGGGTGAGAAACGCGTCGCCAAGCGTGCCGTAAACTTCTCGCCGAAAACTGTTCCGACTTTTGAACCTAAGATTCGGACTTATTAAGGGTGGCCGCCATGTTGCAAGTCAGTGTTTATCGTTACAACCCTGATCAGGACGCTGCGCCGTTCATGCAGGAATTCCAGGTTGATACCGGTGGTAAAGACCTGATGGTGCTGGACGTACTGGCACTGATCAAAGAGCAGGACGAAGGTTTCTCCTATCGTCGCTCTTGCCGTGAAGGTGTTTGCGGTTCCGACGGCATGAACATCAACGGCAAAAACGGCCTGGCGTGCGTCACGCCGCTGTCTGCCGTCGTAAAAGGTAACAAGTTGATCATTCGTCCTCTGCCAGGTTTGCCGGTTATCCGTGACCTGGTCGTCGATATGAGCATCTTCTACAAGCAATACGAGAAGGTTAAGCCTTACCTGCAGAACGACACGCCGGCTCCGGCCATCGAGCGTCTGCAGTCCCCTGAAGAGCGTGAAAAGCTCGATGGTCTGTACGAGTGCATCCTGTGCGCTTGCTGCTCGACCTCTTGCCCGTCCTTCTGGTGGAACCCGGACAAGTTCCTGGGTCCAGCTGCACTGCTGCAAGCGTATCGCTTCCTGGCAGACAGCCGCGACACCAAGACGTCCGAGCGTCTGGCTTCGCTGGATGACCCGTTCAGCGTATTCCGCTGCCGGGGGATCATGAACTGCGTCAACGTTTGTCCGAAGGGCCTGAACCCGACTAAGGCCATCGGTCACATTCGTAACATGCTGCTTTCCAGCGGCGTGTGATTCAGCTGCTGTACCCGTAGGACCGCTATACCCGTAGATGCTACGGTGCAGGCTTCAACCGGCACCGTAGTTTTAACCTGAGCAGCAGCTCAAAAAGCTGCCGCTCTTATTTTGAAGAAATGAGACAAGCAGGGGCATCCGGGCTGGTACCCGGACTATCAGTGTGATCCTAGTGGCTTGTTTTGGTCGCTGCATTCGGACTTCTGCAAGTTTGCTCGGTGTCGACACCGATGGTGTTCCCCTAACCGAGGGTGACCAAGCATGCAAGAAAGCGTGATGCAGCGCATGTGGAACAGCGCCTACCTATCCGGTAGTAACGCTGCCTATGTGGAAGAGCTCTACGAGCTCTACCTGCACGACCCTAACGCTGTGCCAGAAGAGTGGCGCACCTACTTCCAGAAGTTGCCTGCTGACGGCAACCCTGCCACCGATGTTTCGCACTCCACAATTCGCGATCATTTCGTCTTGCTGGCAAAGAACCAGCGCCGCGCTCAACCGGTTTCCGCCGGCAGCGTGAGCAGTGAGCACGAGAAGAAGCAAGTTGAAGTGCTGCGATTGATCCAGGCCTACCGTATGCGTGGCCACCAGGCAGCCCAGCTTGACCCGCTGGGGCTGTGGCAGCGTCCTGCACCTGCAGACCTGTCGATCAATCATTACGGCTTGACCAATGCCGATCTTGATACGACCTTCCGTGCCGGCGACCTGTTCATCGGCAAAGAGGAAGCGAGCCTACGCGAAATTCACGAAGCGTTGCAGCAGACATATTGCCGCACCATCGGCGCTGAATTTACGCACATCACCGATTCCGAGCAGCGCCAGTGGTTCCAGCAGCGTCTGGAAAGCGTGCGTGGTCGTCCGACGTACTCCGCTGACATCAAGAGCCACCTGCTCGAGCGCGTCACTGCCGGTGAAGGCCTGGAAAAATACCTGGGTACCAAATACCCGGGCACGAAGCGTTTCGGTCTGGAAGGCGGCGAGAGCCTGATTCCGATGCTCGACGAGTTGATCCAGCGTTCCGGTTCCTACGGCACCAAGGAAATCGTCATCGGCATGGCCCACCGTGGCCGTCTGAACGTGCTGGTCAACACCTTCGGCAAGAACCCGCGCGAACTGTTCGATGAGTTCGAAGGCAAGAAGAAGGTCGAGCTGGGCTCCGGTGACGTTAAATACCACCAGGGCTTCTCGTCCAACGTGATGACCACCGGTGGTGAAGTTCACCTGGCCATGGCTTTCAACCCGTCCCACCTGGAAATCGTTTCTCCAGTGGTCGAGGGTTCGGTCCGTGCCCGTCAGGATCGTCGCAACGACCCTACCGGCGAGAAGGTTTTGCCGATCTCCATCCACGGCGACGCGGCATTTGCCGGTCAAGGCGTGGTCATGGAAACCTTCCAGATGTCGCAGACCCGCGGTTTCAAGACCGGCGGTACCGTGCACATCGTGATCAACAACCAGGTCGGTTTCACCATCAGCAACCCGCTGGACTCGCGTTCCACCGAGTACGCCACCGACGTTGCGAAGATGATCCAGGCGCCGATCCTCCATGTGAATGGTGATGATCCGGAAGCCGTATTGTTCGTGACCCAGCTGGCCATCGACTACCGCATGCAGTTCAAGCGTGACGTGGTGATCGATCTGGTCTGCTACCGTCGTCGCGGCCACAACGAGGCCGACGAACCAAGCGGCACCCAGCCTCTGATGTATCAGCAGATCACCAAGCAGCGCACCACCCGTGAGCTGTATGCCGATCGTCTGACCCAGAGCGGTGTGCTGGACGCAGAGCGTGTTCAGGCGAAAGTCGATGAATACCGCAATGCGCTGGACAATGGTCTGCACGTAGTGAAAAGCCTGGTCAAAGAGCCGAACAAAGAGTTGTTCGTGGACTGGCGTCCGTACCTGGGCCACGCCTGGACTGCGCGTCACGACACTCGTTTCGACCTGAAAACCCTGCAGGAACTGTCCGCCAAGCTGCTGGAAATTCCGGAAGGCTTCGTGGTGCAGCGCCAGGTTGCCAAGATCTACGAAGACCGTCAGAAAATGCAAGCCGGCGGCCTGCCGATCAACTGGGGTTACGCCGAAACCATGGCGTACGCGACCCTGGCGTTCGAAGGTCACCCGATTCGCATGACCGGTCAGGACATCGGCCGCGGTACGTTCTCGCACCGTCACGCCGTGCTGCACAACCAGAAAGACGCGGGCACCTACATCCCGCTGCAGAACCTGTACGACGGTCAGCCGCGTTTCGATCTGTACGACTCGTTCCTGTCTGAAGAAGCGGTGCTGGCGTTCGAGTACGGTTACTCGACCACCACGCCGAATGCCCTGGTTATCTGGGAAGCCCAGTTCGGCGACTTCGCCAACGGCGCCCAGGTAGTGATTGACCAGTTCATCACCAGTGGCGAGCACAAGTGGGGCCGTCTGTGCGGTCTGACCATGCTGCTGCCGCACGGTTATGAAGGTCAGGGTCCAGAGCACTCCTCGGCTCGTCTTGAGCGTTACCTGCAGCTGTGCGCCGAGCACAACATTCAGGTGTGCATGCCGACGACGCCGGCTCAGATCTACCACTTGCTGCGCCGTCAGGTGATTCGCCCGCTGCGCAAACCTCTGGTAGTCCTGACTCCGAAGTCGCTGCTGCGTCACAAGCTGGCCATCTCGACCCTGGAAGATCTGGCCGAAGGTTCGTTCCAGACCGTTATTCCGGAAATCGATGCCCTGGACCCGAAAAAGGTCGAGCGCGTTGTTCTGTGTAGCGGCAAGGTCTACTACGACCTGCTGGAAAAACGCCGTGCCGAAGGCCGTGACGACATTGCCATCGTGCGTATCGAGCAGCTGTACCCATTCCCTGAGGACGACTTGAAAGAAGTCCTGGCTCCTTACACCAACGCCAAGTATGCCGTCTGGTGCCAGGAAGAGCCGATGAACCAGGGTGCCTGGTACTGCAGCCAACACCACCTGCGTCGCAGCATCAGCAACCTCAACAAGTCTCTCGTACTCGAGTACGCGGGCCGTGAGGCTTCTGCTGCACCTGCTTGTGGTTACGCATCGATGCACGCCGAACAGCAGGAACAACTGCTGAAAGACGCCTTTACTGTTTAACGCCTTCGCGCACCTGAAACCGAATTTAAGGAACCACAGATAATGGCTATCGAGATCAAAGCCCCCACTTTCCCGGAATCGGTTGCCGATGGCACCGTTGCCACCTGGCACAAAAAACCGGGCGACGCCGTCAAACGTGACGAACTGATCGTCGACATCGAAACCGACAAAGTCGTACTGGAAGTTCTGGCCACTGCTGACGGCGTGCTGGGCGCTATCGTCAAGAACGAAGGCGACACCGTTCTGTCCGACGAAGTCCTGGGCTCCATCGTTGAAGGCGGCGCTGCTGCCGCTGCTCCAGCCGCTGCCGCTCCTGCTGCCCAGGCTGCTGCTCCGGCTGCCGAAGGCGAAGACGATCCTGTTGCTGCACCGGCTGCTCGCAAGCTGGCTGAAGAGAATGGCATCAACATCGCTTCCGTTGCCGGTACTGGCAAAGGCGGTCGTGTGACCAAGGAAGACGTGGTTGCAGCCGTTGCTGCCAAGAAGGCCGCTCCGGCTGCCGCACCTGCCAAGGCTGCTGCTCCGGCTGCCGCTGCTCCGGTTTTCTCTGCCGGTGACCGCGTTGAAAAACGCGTTCCGATGACCCGCCTGCGTGCCAAGGTTGCCGAGCGTCTGGTTGAAGCTCAATCGAACATGGCGATGCTGACCACGTTCAACGAAGTCGACATGACCGAAGTCATGGCGCTGCGTTCGAAGTACAAGGACCTGTTCGAGAAGTCCCACAACGGCGTGCGCCTGGGCTTCATGTCGTTCTTCGTGAAAGCGGCCACCGAAGCGCTGAAACGCTTCCCGGCAGTCAACGCGTCGATCGACGGCTCCGACATCGTTTACCACGGCTATGCTGACGTCGGTGTGGCTGTTTCCAGCGACCGCGGCCTGGTTGTACCGGTTCTGCGTAACGCCGAACTGATGAGCCTGGCTGAAATCGAAGGCGGCATCGCCACTTTCGGCAAGAAAGCCCGTGACGGCAAACTGTCGATGGAAGAGATGACCGGTGGCACGTTCACCATCACCAACGGTGGTACCTTCGGTTCGATGATGTCGACTCCGATCGTCAACCCGCCGCAAGCAGCGATTCTGGGTATGCACAACATCATCCAGCGTCCTATGGCGATCAACGGCCAAGTCGTGATCCGTCCGATGATGTACCTGGCACTGTCCTACGATCACCGTCTGATCGATGGCAAAGAAGCTGTAACCTTCCTGGTGACCATCAAGAACCTGCTGGAAGATCCGGCTCGTCTGTTGCTGGATATCTGATAGAAGCAGCCATGAGCTGCAGGCTCGAGCTGTCGGAAAACCCGCAGCGCGGCTTGCAGCTCGCGGCTTCAAGCTTTTCGCTAAAGAGGATTTTTTGAATGTCGCAGAAATTTGACGTAGTAGTGATCGGTGCCGGCCCTGGCGGCTATGTGGCTGCCATCAAGGCCGCGCAGCTGGGTCTCACCACTGCCTGCATCGAGAAGTACACCGACGCTGAAGGCAAGCAAGCCCTCGGCGGTACTTGCCTGAACGTCGGCTGCATTCCGTCCAAGGCGCTGCTGGACAGCTCCTGGAAGTACAAGGAAGCCAAAGAGAGCTTCAACGTTCACGGTATCTCGACCGGCGAAGTCAAAATGGACGTCGCTGCGATGGTTGGCCGCAAGGCTGGCATCGTCAAGAACCTGACCGGCGGCGTTGCCACCCTGTTCAAGGCCAACGGCGTTACTTCGATCCAGGGCCACGGCAAACTGCTGGCCGGCAAAAAAGTCGAAGTCACCAAGCCAGACGGTTCGGTTGAAATCATCGAAGCTGAAAACGTCATCCTGGCTCCAGGTTCTCGCCCGATCGACATTCCGCCGGCTCCGGTTGATCAGAAAGTCATCGTCGATTCGACTGGCGCTCTGGAATTCCAATCCGTACCTAAGCGTCTGGGCGTAATCGGCGCTGGCGTGATCGGTCTGGAACTGGGTTCGGTCTGGTCGCGTCTGGGTGCAGAAGTGACTGTCCTGGAAGCCCTGGACACCTTCCTGATGGCAGCCGACACCGCTGTTTCCAAGGAAGCGCTGAAAACCCTGACCAAACAGGGCCTGGACATCAAGCTGGGCGCTCGCGTGACCGGTTCCAAGGTGAACGGCGACGAAGTCGTTGTGAACTACACCGATGCCAACGGCGAACAGACCATCACTTTCGATAAGCTGATCGTAGCCGTTGGTCGCCGTCCGGTGACCACCGATCTGCTGGCTGCCGACAGCGGCGTGACCCTGGACGAGCGCGGTTTCGTGCACGTTGATGATCATTGCGCCACCACCGTACCGGGCGTCTACGCCATCGGTGACGTGGTTCGCGGCATGATGCTGGCGCACAAGGCCTCGGAAGAGGGCATCATGGTTGTCGAGCGCATCAAGGGCCACAAGGCTCAAATGAACTATGACCTGATCCCTTCGGTTATTTATACTCACCCGGAAATTGCGTGGGTGGGTAAAACCGAGCAGGCCTTGAAAGCTGAAGGCGTTGAAGTTAACGTCGGCACCTTCCCGTTCGCAGCTTCTGGCCGTGCCATGGCTGCCAACGATACCGGTGGTTTCGTCAAGGTTATCGCAGATGCCAAGACAGACCGCGTATTGGGCGTCCACGTGATTGGCCCAAGCGCTGCAGAACTGGTTCAGCAGGGCGCAATCGGTATGGAGTTCGGCACCAGCGCTGAAGACCTGGGCATGATGGTCTTCTCCCATCCGACCCTGTCCGAAGCCCTGCACGAAGCAGCCCTGGCTGTGAATGGCGGCGCCATCCACATCGCCAACCGCAAGAAGCGTTAAGACAATAAGAAACCACGGCGGTTGCGGCCCGTCGTGAGCCTTGCGTGCAAGACTCACCGCGGAATGTCCGCTGGACGCAGTCTTGCGTAGCTCAGCTACGCAAGCAGCAGTCACAGGTGGTGCGGCACTTCAATAAGTGCAGCACCGAATGCGCAGTACCTAACGAAGACGGTAATAAGCATGAATCTTCACGAGTATCAGGGTAAGCAGCTGTTCGCTGAGTACGGCCTGCCAGTATCCACCGGTTACGCGGTAGACACCCCGGAAGCAGCAGCAGAAGCTTGCGACAAAATCGGCGGCAGCGAGTGGGTTGTCAAAGCCCAGGTTCACGCCGGTGGTCGCGGTAAAGCGGGCGGCGTCAAGCTGGTTCGCAACAAAGAAGACGCCAAAGCCTTCGCACAGCAGTGGCTGGGCAAGCGTCTGGTGACTTACCAGACTGACGCCAATGGTCAGCCAGTCACCAAGATCCTGGTTGAATCGTGCACTGATATCGCTAAAGAGCTGTACCTGGGCGCTGTCGTTGACCGTTCGAGCCGCCGCATCGTGTTCATGGCTTCCACCGAAGGTGGCGTGGACATCGAGAAAATCGCTCACGACACTCCAGAAAAAATTCTGAAAGCCACTATCGATCCACTGGTTGGCGCTCAGCCGTTCCAGGGTCGCGAGCTGGCATTCCAGTTGGGTCTGGAAGGCAAGCAAGTTGCCCAGTTCGCCAAGATCTTCGTAGGTCTGGCCAAACTGTTCCAGGATCACGATCTGGCCCTGCTGGAAGTGAACCCGCTGGTGATCAAGGCTGACGGCGATCTGCACTGCCTGGACGCCAAGATCAACATCGACGCCAACGCCATGTACCGTCAGCCTAAGCTGAAGACTTTCCACGATCCGTCGCAAGACGATCCGCGCGAAGCGCACGCTGCCAAGTTCGAACTGAACTACGTGGCACTGGAAGGCAACATCGGCTGCATGGTCAACGGTGCCGGCCTGGCCATGGGTACCATGGACATCGTCAACCTGCACGGCGGCAAGCCAGCCAACTTCCTCGACGTAGGTGGTGGTGCTACCAAAGAGCGCGTGACCGAAGCCTTCAAGATCATCCTGTCCGACACCAACGTCGCTGCAGTACTGGTCAACATCTTCGGCGGCATCGTTCGTTGCGACATGATTGCCGAAGGCATCATCGGCGCCGTGAAAGAAGTCGGCGTGAAAATCCCGGTTGTTGTTCGCCTTGAAGGCAACAACGCTGAGCTGGGCGCTAAAGTACTGGCAGAAAGCGGTTTGAACATCATCGCTGCTACCAGCCTGACCGACGCTGCTCAACAAGTTGTCAAAGCTGCGGAGGGCAAATAATGAGCGTCCTGATCAATAAAGACACCAAAGTTATCTGCCAGGGTATTACCGGTTCGCAAGGTAGTTTCCACACCCAGCAAGCCATCGAGTACGGCACCAAGATGGTTGGTGGTGTAACTCCAGGCAAAGGCGGTACCGAGCACCTGGGTCTGCCAGTGTTCAACACTGTGAAAGACGCTGTAGCTGCCACTGGCGCTACCGCCAGCGTGATCTACGTTCCGGCTCCTTTCTGCAAGGACTCGATCCTGGAAGCTGCTTTCGGCGGCATCAAGCTGATCGTTTGCATCACCGAAGGCATTCCTACCCTGGACATGCTGGACGCTAAAGTTAAGTGCGACGAGCTGGGTGTAATCCTGATCGGCCCTAACTGCCCAGGCGTGATCACTCCAGGCGAATGCAAGATCGGCATCATGCCAGGTCACATTCACTTGCCAGGCAAGGTCGGTATCGTTTCCCGTTCCGGCACCCTGACCTACGAAGCTGTGAAGCAAACGACTGACGCCGGTTTCGGTCAGTCGACTTGCGTCGGCATCGGTGGTGACCCGATCCCGGGTTCGAACTTCATCGACATCCTGAAGCTGTTCCAGGAAGACCCGAAGACCGAAGCGATCGTGATGATCGGCGAGATCGGCGGTTCGGCTGAAGAAGAAGCGGCTGCCTACATCAAGGCACACGTGACCAAGCCGGTTGTTTCCTACATCGCTGGTGTGACTGCTCCTCCGGGCAAGCGCATGGGCCATGCTGGCGCAATCATCTCTGGCGGCAAAGGCACTGCAGACGAGAAATTCGCTGCTCTGCAAGACGCAGGTGTTAAAACCGTGCGTTCGCTGGCAGACATCGGCAAGGCCCTGGCCGAGCTGACTGGCTGGGCTGTCAAGTAAGCTTCGCGCTTAGCTGACGCTTCACCAGGCAAAGGCCACCTTCGGGTGGCCTTTGTCGTTTCTGGTTCTTGGAAATGCCCGAGGCTTCCGTGGCGGGGGAGCAAGCTCCCTCGCCACAGGGGGTTAGTGGAAAAATATAGGCGTAAACACGACACGGAAATGTCGTGTATCGGATAGTTCGCCCCTTAACAGTGCGCTTGACGCTCAAATTCGTTAGGATACGCGCCATTTTTGCGTCCGCGGCCCACAAGGCAGCGACGCGCTAAACGGGTCAGTCTCATACGGACCGACAGCATTTCCCTCACCCATAGGGAAATCCCTCTCTAAATTCCGATTCAGTAGTGTGGTATTTCCTTAATGAAAGTGTTGAAAGGCCAGGACATCCTGGCACTTGGTTTTATGACGTTTGCCCTGTTTGTCGGGGCCGGCAACATCATCTTCCCACCTATCGTCGGTTTGCAGTCCGGGCCTAATGTCTGGATGGCGGCGCTGGGTTTCCTGGTCACCGCCGTCGGTCTGCCGGTGATCACCGTTGTCGCACTGGCCAAGGTCGGTGGTGCGATGGATGCCTTGAGCAGTCCGATCGGTAAAGTCGCTGGTGGACTGCTGGCGGCGGCGTGCTATCTGGCTGTTGGTCCGCTGTTCGCGACACCACGTACCGCGACCGTATCCTTCGAAGTGGGCCTGGCGCCGTTGACCGGCGAAAGCCCGCTGGCGCTGTTCCTGTACAGCTCGGTCTACTTCCTGCTGGTGTTCTTCATCTCCCTGTACCCGGGCCGCTTGCTGGACACGGTCGGGCGCTTCCTCGCGCCCTTGAAGATCATTGCCCTGGCGGTGCTGGGCATCGCGGCATTCGCCCTGCCGGCCGGTGACATCGGGCACGCAACGCCCGAATACGTTGCGGCGCCATTCTCCCAAGGCTTCATCAATGGTTACCTGACCATGGATACCCTGGGCGCATTGGTATTCGGCATCGTCATCGTCAATGCCATCCGCTCCCGTGGCGTCGAATCGCCGGCCCTGATCACCCGCTACGCGATCATCGCCGGCTTGATTGCCGGTGTGGGGCTGGCGCTGGTTTATGTCAGCCTGTTCCGTCTGGGATCGGGCAGCCATGAAGTGGCGGCTGGTGCTACCAACGGTGCGGCGGTGCTGCATGCCTACGTGCAACACACCTTTGGCTCCCTCGGCAGCGGTTTCCTTGCGGTACTGATTTCTCTGGCGTGCCTGGTGACGGCGGTGGGCCTGACCTGCGCCTGCGCCGAGTACTTCAGTCGTGTACTGCCACTGTCCTATAAGGCGCTGGTCATCATCCTGGCTGCGTTTTCCCTGTTGGTGTCCAACCTGGGCCTCACCAAGTTGATCGCATTCTCGATTCCGGTGCTCACGGCGATCTACCCGCCGTGCATCGCCCTGGTGGCGCTGAGCTTCTGCAAGGACTTCTGGCACGAGCAAGGCCGCATTGTCGGCCCGGTGATGCTGGTGTCGTTCCTCTTTGGCCTGATCGACGCCCTCAAGGGCGCGGGTCTTGCGGACTGGATGCCGTCCCAACTGTCCCATTTGCCCCTGAGTGAGCAAGGGCTGGCCTGGCTGGTGCCTTCGGTGATGACTTTGGTGGTCGCCGTAGTCTGTGACCGTATGTTGGGCAAGCGCCAGGAAGTCCTGGCCTAAGCTTATCCGGCCCGTCACGAGCGGGCCGATCAAGCAGCAAACCGAAATGCCCCGTATCAATCGATACGGGGCATTTTTTATGGTGGGATGCGGTGCCTTTTCTTCTGCGCTAACGTCGAAGGGTTGCGCAATCCACTTGCAGGAGCGAGCTTGCTCGCGAAGAACCTGAGAGCAACGCGTTTATCCAGAAAACACGCGCCATTATTCGCGTCCTTCGCGCGCAAGCTCGCTCCTGCAAGGAAACGTGTCCCTGCCACTACATCACAAGGACCTGCATGTCGTTCATCCAAGCCAACCTGATCCACATCCTCGCCGCCCTCTGGTTTGTTATCTGTTGGGGTGGCTACACCCGGTACGCGACATGGAAGGGCCGCGATACCGCGTGCCTGGCCAGCGTGCTGCACCTGTATCGTGAAGACTGGATGCGCCGCATGTTGCTGCGCGATAACCGCATTGCCGATGCCAGCGTGATTGGTAACCTGGAGCGCAATGCATCGTTTTTCGCTTCGAGTACGCTGATTATCCTGGCCGGTATTCTCACGGTACTCGGCGCTTCGGAAAGGGCGCTGTCACTGCTGGCGGATATCCCGATGGTGCAGCAGGCTTCCCAGGGGATGTCGGAAATCAAGTTGCTTTGCCTGGCGCTGGTGTTCGTCTACGCGTTCTTCACGTTCAGCTGGTGCATGCGCCAATACAACTTTGCGGCCGTTCTGGTGGGGTCGGCCCCCATGGTCGGTGAGCGCCAGGTGTCCGAACAGGAGCGCAAGGCTTTTGCGGCCCGGGCTGCCCGGGTTATTTCCATGGCGGCCAACCAGTTCAACTTTGGCCTGCGTTCTTATTATTTCGGGATGACCATGTTGGCCTGGTTCGTCAGCCCCTGGTTGTTCATGTTGATGAGTGCCGGTGTCGTGTTTGTGCTGTATCGCCGGGAGTTTCACTCCGACGTTCTCGACGTGATGGTCTATACCCCTACAGAGGCACCGTTGCCCGAGGTGAATAAAGAGGCTGCTTGATGAGTATTCCATTCTGGTGCGTGTTTATCAGTGCCTTGCTGATTTATATCGCGCGAATACCCGTGACCAAGGCCATGAAGGAGCAGGGCGGTTACAACAATCACCTGCCGCGCCAGCAGCAGGGGCAACTGATCGGCTTGGGGGCTCGTGCGTTGGCGGCTCACCAGAATAGTTTTGAAGCCTTCATATTGTTTGCAGTTGGTGTGCTGATGGCGCATACCACGCAAACGGCGGGATGGCTCATTGATTGGCTGGCGATCATCTTTGTCATCTCGCGAGTGATCTATTTACTGTGTTACTGGAAAGATCTGCCATGGCAGCGCAGCCTGGTTTGGCTGGTGGGACTCGTCTGTTCGCTATTGCTGATGATTAGTCCGACTTTTCGTACGATTTTGCTCTAACGAGGTTATGGCTAATCCTATTGCAGGCAAAAGAAAACCCGCACTTGGCGGGTTTTCTTTATCACGCTAAAAACCGTTTCAGTTTTTAGGCGCGGCTTCTTTTGCCGCTGCTTCGTTCGATTCAGCCTGAGCTTTGGCAGCTTCAGCGTTTTCTTTCGCAGCGTCGTTCACTTTATCCTGAGCTTTGTTCATGTCTTGCTGAGCTTGCTCAGCATGTTTGGCAGCATCTTGAGCTTTGTCCTCGGATTTTTTATCGCAGGCAGCGAGACCGAGGGAAGCGGTCAACATCAAGGCAATAGCTAAAGTCTTACGCATGGGGTGTTTCTCCTTATGGAAAATATCTACTGGCCTTTCGAGCGCAGCCATCAAGGTTAAGTTCCTCAAAACGTTCAGATATATAAGTTTGTTCTAATGCGGAACTTTTGCCGGGACCGTTACTTCATTGCACGAATTTTTAAATGTGAGTTTCTATCAAATGGCCGAAAACCCCGTTTTTGAGCGCGCCACACGATTCTTGTCGGCACTGCGCCATTGCCAGGTCCTTGGGCTTCGCGTTCACAGTGCCAGCAGCGAAGGGCTGACGGTGGTGCTGCCCTATAGCCCGCAAATCGTCGGAAATCCGCAAACCGGAGTCATCCATGGCGGTGCGCTGACCACACTGATGGACACCGCCTGCGGCATGTCCACCCTCTGTGTACTGCCGGAGTTCGAGGTCTGCCCGACCCTCGACCTGCGCATCGACTACATGCACGCCGCCGAGCCGAATAAAGATGTCTTCGGTTTCGCCCAGTGCTACCGCGTGACCACCGATGTGATCTTTGCCCGCGGCTTCGCCTATCAGGACGATCCGGAGCAGCCCATTGCCCACGTGGTGGGCACCTTCATGCGGATGGGCAAGGGCATCAAGGGCGCCAAAGGCTTTGGTGGTGCGATCACAGGAGGCGCAAAAAATGACTGATTCCTTCAAGGAGCAACTGCGGCTGGCTCATGAGCGGGGCGACTATGCCGTGCTGTCGCAGCGCATTCCCTATGCCACGCTGATCGGCGTCGAATGCTCGCGGGTGGGGGACGAACTGCTGTTTCGTCTACCGGCCAACAAGGACAACATCGGCAATCCCTTATTGCCGGCCATCCACGGCGGAGTGATTGCCGGCTTCATGGAGCTTGCTGCTGCGCTGCACCTGCTGGTGTTCACCGGTTCGCCAGGCGTACCGAAGATTATCGACTTCTCCCTCGACTATCTGCGTGCCGGGCAGTTTCGCGATACCTGGGCCCGATGCCAGGTATGTCGCCAGGGACGCCGGGTCGCCAACGTCGCAATCACCGCCTGGCAAAGTACCGAAACCGAACCCATCGCCACGGCCCGGGCACATTTCAAACTTGAGGAGCCCTTGAAATCCTGAACACCGCCCCCAACTCTGATCACATCCCGCTGCTGGCCCTCAGGGTCGCGGCTTAGCCATCTGATTGGAGTTTGATGACCATGAGTGTGGAAACTCAAAAGGAAACCCTGGGCTTCCAGACCGAGGTGAAGCAACTGCTGCACCTCATGATCCATTCGCTGTATTCCAACAAGGAAATTTTCCTTCGCGAACTGATCTCGAACGCCTCTGACGCTGTAGACAAATTACGTTTCGAAGCGCTGTCCAAGCCCGAACTGCTGGAAGGCGGCGCCGAACTGAAAATCCGTGTGAGCTTCGACAAGGACGCCAAGACCGTCACCCTCGAAGACAACGGCATCGGCATGAGCCGTGAGGATGCGATCACGCATCTGGGCACCATCGCCAAATCCGGCACCGCCGACTTCATGAAACACCTGACCGGTGACCAGAAGAAAGACTCGCACCTGATCGGTCAGTTCGGTGTCGGTTTCTACTCTGCTTTCATCGTCGCTGACAAAGTCGACGTCTACAGCCGTCGTGCCGGCAGCGCCGCCAGCGAAGGCGTGCACTGGTCTTCCAAGGGTGAAGGCGACTTCGAAGTTGCAACCATCGATAAAGCCGAGCGCGGCACCCGTATCGTCCTGCACCTGAAATCCGGTGAAGACGAGTTCGCCGATGGCTGGCGCCTGCGCAACATCATCAAGAAGTATTCCGACCACATCGCCTTGCCGATCGAGCTGCCAAAAGAAGTGGCCGCCGTCGAAGGCGAAGAGAAGCCGGCCGCCGAATGGGAAACCGTCAACCGCGCCAGCGCCCTGTGGACCCGTCCGCGTACCGAGATCAAGGACGAGGAATACCAGGAGTTCTACAAGCACATCGCTCACGACTTCGAAAACCCACTGAGCTGGAGCCACAACAAGGTCGAAGGCAAGCTGGAGTACAGCTCGCTGTTGTACGTGCCGGCCCGTGCTCCGTTCGACCTGTACCAGCGTGAAGCGCCGAAAGGCCTGAAGCTATACGTGCAGCGTGTGTTCGTCATGGACCAGGCTGAGTCGTTCCTGCCGCTGTACCTGCGCTTCATCAAGGGTGTGGTCGACTCCAATGACCTGTCGCTGAACGTGTCGCGGGAAATCCTGCAGAAAGACCCGATCATTGACTCCATGAAGTCGGCGCTGACCAAGCGCGTTCTGGACATGCTGGAAAAACTGGCGAAGAACGAGCCTGAGCAATACAAAGGCTTCTGGAAAAACTTCGGCCAGGTCATGAAAGAAGGTCCGGCAGAAGACTTCGCCAACAAAGAGAAAATCGCTGGCCTGCTGCGGTTCGCATCGACCAACGGTGACGACGGCGAGCAAGTGGTGGGTCTGGCCGATTACCTGGCTCGCGCCAAGGAAGGTCAGGACAAGATCTACTACCTGACCGGCGAAACCTACGCGCAGGTCAAAAACAGCCCGCATCTGGAAGTCTTCCGCAAGAAAGGCATCGAAGTGCTGCTGCTGACCGACCGTATCGACGAGTGGCTGATGAGCTACCTCAACGACTTCGACGGCAAGAGCTTTGTTGACGTGGCACGCGGTGATCTGGACCTGGGCAACCTTGATTCGGAAGAGGACAAAAAGGCCGCGGAAGAAGTCGCCAAGTCCAAGGAAGGTCTGGTTGAGCGTCTGAAAACTGCGCTGGGCGAATCCGTTGCCGAAGTTCGGGTTTCCCATCGCCTGACCGATTCCCCTGCGATTCTGGCCATCGGCGAGCAGGACCTGGGCCTGCAAATGCGTCAGATCCTGGAAGCCAGCGGGCAGAAGGTTCCGGATTCGAAACCGATCTTCGAATTCAACCCGGCTCACCCGCTGATCGAGAAGCTCGACAACGAGCAGAGCGACGAACGCTTCGGCGACCTGTCGCACATCCTCTTCGATCAGGCGGCCCTGGCGGCCGGCGACAGCTTGAAGGATCCGGCGGCGTACGTGCGTCGTCTGAACAAGCTATTGGTTGAGCTGTCGGCTTAACTGCGTTGTAGAAAAACCCGCTTCGGCGGGTTTTTTCATTCTGGTGTTTAACAATCAGGAGTCAGAAATGAGCCAAATCACTGTACGTTCCGTTGCCTATCAAATTGACGGCCAGCCCTACGAAAGCCGTCTGGCTTTTGACGCCGACCTTAAGGGTCCGCGTCCGGGCCTGTTGATGGCGCCGAACTGGATGGGCGTCAGCGCTGGCGCCGAGGAAATCGCCAGGTCGGTGGCGGCCAAGGGTTACGTGGTACTGATCGCTGATCTTTACGGTCAATCGGTTCGTCCACAGAACAACGATGAAGCGGGCGCGGCGATGATGCCGTTGAAGAACGACCGTCCATTGTTGCGCAAGCGTATGCAAGCAGCGTTCGAACAGCTGCAAAGCCAGGGCGAAGTGGCCGTTGATACCTCGAAGCTGGCCACGTTCGGTTTCTGCTTTGGTGGATGCTGCGCGCTGGAGTTGGCCCGTACGGGTGCGCCGGTGAAAGCGGCAGTCTCCTTCCATGGCACCCTCGACACCCCGGACGTCAATGATGCGAAAAACATCAAGGGCAAGGTGTTGGTCCTGCATGGTGCTTCCGATCCGTTGGTGCCGAAAGAACAGCTGCCGGCGTTTGAAGAGGAAATGAATGCTGCAGGCGTGGATTGGCAACTGCTCAGCTACGGCGGCGCGTTCCATTCGTTTACCGATCCGCATGCGAATGTGCCGGGCATGATGATGTATAACGCCAAGGTTGCTGCTCGGGCGTTTACCTCGATGCACAACTTGCTGGATGAAGTGTTCAAGGGCTGATGTTGTCCGGCACTGGCTAATGCAGTGCCCGGGCTGGCCTCTTCGCGGGCAAGCCCGCTCCCACAGGAACTGATGGCGTTCGCATAATTTGTGAATCACCTCGAACCCTGTGGGAGCTGGCTTGCCAGCGAAGGCGACCTGCCATGCGATACAAAACTACGGCAATTCGATCCGCTCGACTTCCCCCGGCACCGTAGGCCAATCCCCGGCCGCCCAGCGTCGGCGCGCTTCATCGATAGCCGCCGGATCGCTCGCCACAAAATTCCAGTTGATCCGTCGCGGACCATCCAGCGGGGCACCGCCAAACAACACGGCATGACAGTCGCTTTCGGCGAACAATGTCATTTCCTCCCCTTCAGGCAATACCACCAGTGCATGGGGTTCTACAGGCTCACCGTCCAGTTGCACCTCGCCGCTCAAGACATACAGCGCACGTTCTTCATGTTCGGTGGGGATCAGCAGCGTCGTCGCCGATTGCAGGTTCAACTCCGCATAGAGCGTCGGAGACAGTACGGGTACCGGCGATTCCAGGCAGAAGCCTGTCCCGGCAATCATGCGGATTTTCACCCCCAGGTTCTCGCTGACCGGCAGTGTGGCGGCGGGGTGATGGCTGTAATGCCCAGGACCTTGTTCATGATCCTTGGGCGAGGCCAGCCAGATCTGCAGGCCGTGCATCGTAAAGCCGTTTTCCTTGAGCGCCTCTGGCGTGCGCTCGACATGGGCAATCGCGCTGCCGGCGGTCATCCAGCTGACATCGCCGGTATCCACCACCTGATCGGAGCCGAGGCTGTCCTTGTGCTGGATCTGCCCCTGGAACAGGTAGGTGAGGGTGGAGAGGCCGATGTGCGGATGTTGGCGGATGTTCATGCCTTTGCCCGGCGGGTAGCGAGTTTCCAGCATATGGTCGAAAAACACAAAGGGTCCGACGCTGCGGCATTTGGCGGACGGCAGTGGACGAAGAATCGGCTGGCCCTCGACATCTTCGGCGCGGGGGCGGATCACGAGCGGAGTGTTCATGGTGCATTCCAGGCTGGGGCGGGTGATGCGTTCGAGCATAACCCGCTTGTGCAGCCCTTGCCGCTATTGGCTGAACGCACCCTCGGACAAATGGGTTTCGATGCTGACGTCGCTGGTGGTCATCAACTTGTGAATTGGGCAGCGGTCGGCCACGCGGTGCAGTTCTTCGCGCTGGGCGTCAGTGAGTACGCCCTTGAGGGTCAGTTTGACGTGCAGTGCGTATTGGCCTTTCTGCTCCTGGCTGTTGTCGCGCTTGACCTCGACCCCGACTCCGGTCAGCGGAATGTCTTTTTTCTTCGCGTAAAGCTTCAGGGTCAGGGCCTTGCAGGCACCGAGGGCGGCGTCGAAATAATCATGGGGTTCAGGGGCCGAGCCTTCGCCGCCTGCCGAAGGTGGTACATCGGCAAAGAGCTCGTGGTCATCAATCTGGACGCTGTGACGAAAGCCTTCGCTGGAGACGGTGTTCACGGTAACTGTCATGGGAAACCTCGCAGGCAACTGGAAATTTATTCGATCAAAAAAGACCTCGAAGGTATAGAGCATTCTCGCCGATGCGTGTTCAGGTTGATTTGCCAATCGTGGATTTGACGCTGAATCGTTACTGCCTGTTGATCGTAGTAGTAAGGCTTTTTGATATCACTTTTTCGTCTTACGCAAATTTTCAACAGTCCGATACCGTCTAAGAGACCAGCTGCCTGACGCAGCGCTTTTGGAAGGAACCAGGGGAATGAGTATCAGAAGTCTCAATATTGCGCCGCGCGCGAGTCTGGGTTTTGGCCTGTTGGCGTTGATGGTTTTTGGCTTGGGGGTATTTGCGCTGCTGCAAATGTCGAACATGCGGGCGCAGTCCGATCAAGTCGATGACAACTGGCTGCCCAGCGTGATGGCAGTCGGAGACATGAGTCAGGACATGTTGCGACTGCGAGCGCTGACCATGCGCTTGCTGATCAATCGCGATCCGCAGGCGCAGGCGCAGAATGTCAGCAAAATCAACGAACTTAAAAGTGTTCTCGACCAAGCCCAGCAACGCTACGACAAGTTGATCGTGCTGCCTGAGGAGCGTGCGTTGTTCGATCGCTTCAAGACTGCTGAGCGCAAGTATCTGCAGTTTCAGAGTCAGGTAATGGTCGAAGCTACCCAGGGACGGGTGGAAGAGGCGGCGGCCATTCTCAACGGCGAGATGAATCCGTTGGCCGATGAGATCACCGTAGCCCTCAAGGAGCTGGTTGCACTCAATCAGAACAACGCCAATCTGGCGACAGAGGCCGGGCGTCAGGTGTTCAACCAGTCGCGGGTCTGGGTGGGGGTGATGATCGGTGTGAGCGCGCTGATCACCATTGGCCTGGCGCTCCTGTTGACTCGCAGTATCGTGTTGCCGCTGTCGCAATCGCTGAAAGTGGCCGAGGTGGTTGCTGGCGGCGATCTGACCGGTGTCATCAACATCACCGGCAAGGACGAACCCGCACGGTTGCTGCATGCGCTCAAGAGCATGCAACAGAGCCTGCGTGAAACCATTCAACGCATCTCCGATTCATCCAGCCAATTGGCCTCGGCCTCGGAGGAGCTCAGTTGCGTCACGGAAGACGCCACTCGTGGCCTGCATCAGCAGAGCCTGGAAATCGAGCAGGCGGCCACGGCGGTCAATCAGATGACCGCCGCCGTGGAGGAAGTGGCAAGCAATGCGGCGGCTACGTCGCAGGCTTCTCGCGAGTCCGATCGCATTGCCCAGCATGGTCGTGAGCAGGTGCATCAGACCGTGTTGTCGATCCAGTCATTGGCCGAGGGCGTCACCACCAATGTCACTCAGGTCGAGGATCTGGCACAGAAGGTACATGGCATCACCAAAGTGCTGGACGTGATTCGCGCGATTGCCGAGCAGACCAATCTGCTGGCGTTGAATGCCGCGATTGAAGCCGCGCGGGCGGGGGAAGCGGGGCGCGGGTTTGCAGTGGTCGCCGATGAAGTACGGGCGCTGGCGCATCGCACCCAGCAGTCGACCCGGGAGATCGAGCAGATGATCGCGGGCATCCAGCAAGGCACCGATCTGGCTGTCAGCTCGATGCAGCACAGCAATACCCGTGCGCGCTCGACACTGGAGGCGGCGAAAGCGGCGGGCGAAGCACTGGAGGACATCGCTTCGGCATTCACCCTGATCAACGAGCGCAATATCGTGATTGCCAGCGCTTCCGAGGAGCAGGCGGCCGTGGCACGGGAAGTGGATCGAAACCTGACGAACATCCGCGATCTGGCGCTGCAAAGCTCGGCGGGGGCAAATCAGACCAGTGCCGCGAGTCAGGAGTTGTCACGCCTGGCGGTGGATCTGAATACGATGGTGGCGCGGTTTTCGGTCTAGGTGCCAGATGAAAAAAGCCCCGCGATGGCGGGGCGTGTTTGTCGGCTGGCGGAGATCAAATGTGTTGAGGGGGCTTGCCCCCCCCTCGCCACAGGGATCAGCTGCCTTTGACGGTCTTGCCGTTGACCTTGCCGTCCAGGAGCATGATGTTGTACTCCTTGCCGTCGGTTTCGACCTGTTGCAGACGAACCAGCAGGTAGTCCCAATCCTTGGCGAACCACATCACGGTGATGCGTTTGTTCTGTGTCGGGTCGCGCACACGTTCGACCTTGATCGCATCGATCATGCCGGCCTTGGTGTCGACTTTTTCAGTGCCCAATACGCGGAAGTCATAGGTATCGACATCACTGCCGTCGACCACCTGATAGTTCATGCTTTTCTTGCCGGCGGCGACATCTTCCTGCAAGGCCAGCTGATAGCTGGATTTGTCGAGCATGCCACGGTTCAGCGGAACCTTGACTGCATCACCGCGATCGGTGCCGGTGATCATTTTGGCGTTCCAGTCGAAATCCAGGTCCGACTTCTTGGCCTTGCCCAGGCCGCCTCGTTCAAAGTGGTAGGACTGTGGCAGCAAGGTGTCTTTGTCCAGGGTCAGCGTACTTTCTTCGGTGAGGCTGGCGATCATCATCGAAGCCTTGAAGCTGAGCTTCCAGACACCATTCGCTTCCTGGGTCAGGCTGCGTTCGGCGGTGCCGCTCATGGGTAACTGCTTCCAGTCTGCGGTGTAGCTGGCGGAGAAAGGTTGAAGGTCCGCAGCCTGCGCGAATGGCAAGGCGAGCAGAGCACAAGCGAAGAGCAGGGCACGACGCATAAAATCTCCTAGGTTCGAATCAAGTGGCCGCTGGCCGCGAGTAACTGTCCATCCAGTAAAGCACCTTGCTCGCCGAGCGATAACCGGCCTTCGGCGAACCAGCGGACGGCCAACGGGTAAATCAGGTGTTCCTGAACATGGACCCGCTGAGCGAGGCTCTGCGGCGAGTCGTGTAACTCTACCGGTATTACTGCCTGTACGACCAGTGGTCCGCCATCGAGTTCCTCGGTGACAAAGTGTACGGAGCAGCCGTGTTCGGTATCACCGGCTTCCAGCGCTCGCTGATGAGTGTGTAACCCTTTGTATTTGGGCAGCAGCGAGGGATGGATATTGAGCAGGCGTCCTTGATAGTGGCGCACGAAGCCGGCACTGAGGATGCGCATGAAACCGGCCAGAACCACGAGTTGGGGATTGTAGGCGTCGATCAGTTCGATCAGCGCGGCATCGAAGGCCTCGCGGCCTTCGAAAGCCTTGTGATCCAGGGTGCGGGTGTCGATGCCCGCGTCCCTGGCGCGTTGCAGGCCGTAGGCGTCGGCGCGGTTGGAGATCACCGCAGCGATGCGGACCGGGCTGTCGCCGGTCCGCGTGCTGTCGATCAAGGCCTGCAAGTTACTGCCGGTGCCGGACAACAGCACCACAACATCACAGGTCTTGGGCATCAGTGAGCCTTGAGGTTCTTCAGTTCAACCTGGGCTGCGCCTTCGGCAGCAGTGGAGATCTGACCGATGACCCATGGCTGCTCGCCGGCTTCACGCAGAACCTTCAGGGCAGCTTCCACGTGCTCTTGCGCCACGCAGATGACCATGCCCACGCCGCAGTTCAGTACGCGGTGCATTTCGTTCTCGTCGACGTTGCCTTTCTCTTGCAGCCAGTCGAACACCGCCGGACGGGTCCAGCTTGCCACGTCAACCACTGCCTGAGCGCCTTTTGGCAGGACACGCGGGATGTTGTCCAGCAGGCCGCCACCGGTGATGTGGGCCATGGCTTTGACGGCGCCGGTTTCCTTGATCAGCTTGAGCAACGGCTTGACGTAGATGCGGGTAGGGGCCATCAGCAGGTCGGTCAGCGGCTTGCCGTCGAGCTGGGTGTTTTCGATGTCGGCACCGGAGACTTCGATGATCTTGCGGATCAGCGAGTAACCGTTGGAGTGCGGGCCGGACGACGGCAGGGCGAGCAGGGCATCGCCCGCCGCGACTTTGGAGCCGTCGATGATTTCGGATTTTTCCACGACGCCGACGCAGAAGCCGGCGAGGTCATAGTCTTCGCCTTCGTACATGCCAGGCATTTCAGCGGTTTCGCCGCCAACCAGGGAGCAGCCGGACACTTCGCAGCCTGCACCGATGCCGGTCACGACCTGGGCCGCGGTGTCGACATTCAGTTTGCCGGTGGCGTAGTAGTCGAGGAAGAACAGCGGCTCGGCGCCGCACACCACCAGGTCGTTGACGCACATGGCAACCAGGTCGATGCCGATGCTGTCGTGCTTGTTCAGGTTCAATGCCAGGCGCAGTTTGGTGCCGACGCCGTCAGTACCGGAAACCAGCACGGGCTGCTTGTAGCCAGCCGGGATTTCGCAGAGGGCGCCAAAACCGCCCAGGCCGCCCATGACTTCCGGGCGCGCAGTGCGCTTGGCGACGCTCTTGATGCGTTCGACCAATGCTTCACCGGCGTCGATGTCTACACCGGCGTCCTTGTAGCTCAGGGAGGGTTGCTTGCTCATGATCCAGGCCTTTAGGGGGGATTCAGGGGTAACGACCGAGTTCAGCGGGGCCGCCGAAACCGACGAGGGCGATTGCCTCACGCGAATTTCGAAAGTGCCCGGCTGTTGCCGGTCTGCGAAGGCGCGCGATTTTATCAGGCTTGAAGGGCAGCGGCCATCCTCAGGCCGACGGCAGGGGCATATCCGCCTAAAAAAACCGCATTTGCCCCGTGTTACTGGCATCCTTTACGCCTGCACAAGCTATCGCCATTAAGCGTCTATCGTTATGACAGTGCGAAAACTTACTCAGGACGTGTGAATGTTTTGCGCCGGGCGATGGTCACAGCCTTGCTCGATCGTCTTCATGCGGTCTGTTCCAGCCGCTCTTGTCGTCAGGAATCTTCCATGCGTTTTTGTAAATTCTTGTTTGTGGGCTGTTTGGCGCTGGTCAGTCTGGCCAGCCATGCCGAAACCGTCAAAGGCCTCTATCAGGTGCGCGAGCCCGTCAGCAGTCAGACGCAGGAGGAGCGTGATCAAGCGACTCAGCGCGCGCTGGATACGCTGGTGTTGCGCCTGACCGGCGACCCCAAGGCGGCGCAAAATCCGGGGCTGGCAGCGATTCGCAAAGACCCGCAGCAAATCATCAGTCAGTACGGATTCGATGCCGGCCCGCCGCAAGTGCTGAAAGTCGATTTCGACCCGACAACCACCGAACAGGCGTTGCGCCGCGCCGGGCTGGCCTTGTGGGGCGCAAACCGGCCATCGATCCTCGGCTGGTGGTTGAACGACTCCGCGGAGGGTTCAAGCCTGGTGGGCGATGGCCAGGCCAGTGCGGCGCCCTTGCGTCGAGCCGCGCAACACCGTGGCCTGCCGTTGCGTCTGCCGCTGGCGGATCTGAACGAGCAGGTGGTCGCCACCGCACCGAATCTGGAAAGCTCCGATCCGGCAGCGTTGCGTGCCGCCTCGGAGCGTTATAGCGCCGACGCTGTGCTGGCGGTGCATGCCCGTGAAGAGGGCGGCCAATGGCAGGCCAAATGGCATTTGTGGCTGGGCGACCAGAAAGAAGCCGGCAGCGTACAGGGTGCCGATCAGGCCGCCGTGGCGGATGCGGTGATGCTGGCGGTCAATGAACGTCTGGCGCCTCGATTCGTCGCCAGGGCCGGGGCTTCGACGCAGCAGTTGCTGGAAGTGCAGGGCATGAATCTTGAGCGCTATGCGACGCTCGGACGTTTGCTGGAACCTTTTGGCGGGCGGCCACAGAGTGTCGACGGCGACCGGATTCTGTATCGGGTCAATGGCAGTGTCGATCAATTGCGGGCGCAATTGTCGCTCGCCAAATTGCAGGAGGTGGCCGCAGCGCCGACCCCGGTCCCGGTCGCTCCGGCCCAACCTTCGACCGGTTCGGCCCCGGCCGCGGCGCCCGCTCCGGTGGTGACGCCGCAGTTGCGTTTTCGCTGGTAGATTTTCTTTCTTTATATAGAAGCAATGGAGTGGTTCATGGCCGATACGCGGCGTTGGTTCTGGTTGGGTGGCGTTGTTTTTATCTGCGCGTTTGTCTGGTTGTTGCATCCGATCCTCACGCCGTTCCTGGTGGCGTTACTGTTGGCCTACCTGTTCGATCCGCTGGTCGATCGTCTGGAAAAGGCCGGTTTGTCCCGGACCCTGGGCGTGGTCGCGGTGTTTGCGCTGTTTACCTTGATCTTCACCACGTTGCTGCTGGTCCTGGTGCCGTTGCTAGCCAAGCAGCTGTTCCGTTTGTATGAGTTGGCACCGCAGATGCTCGACTGGCTGCAGCACACCGCGCTGCCATGGGCGCAATCGAAGTTCGGTTTGTCGGAAGGCTTCTGGAAATTCGACAAGCTCAAGGCCGCGATCAGCGAGCACATGGGCCAGACCACCGACATCGTCGGCGTGGTGCTGAGCCAGGCCACGGCATCCGGCCTGGCATTGATTGGCTGGCTGGCGAATCTGGTTTTGATTCCGGTCGTCAGTTTCTACCTGCTGCGGGACTGGGACCTGATGATGGCCAAGATTCGCAGCCTGCTGCCGCGTGATCGTGAAGAGCGCGTGGTGTTGCTGGCCGGTGAATGCCATGAAGTGCTCGGAGCGTTTGTCCGTGGCCAGTTGCTGGTGATGGTGGCGCTGGGTGTGATCTACGCCGCCGGCCTGATGCTGGTGGGGCTGGAGTTGGGGCTGTTGATCGGCCTGATTGCCGGTCTGGCGGCCATTGTGCCGTACATGGGTTTTGTCATCGGGATCGGCGCGGCGCTGATCGCGGGCCTGTTTCAGTTTGGTGGCGATCTCTACCCCATGGTCGGGATCGTCGCGGTGTTCATGGTGGGGCAGGCGCTGGAGGGAATGGTGCTGACGCCATTGCTGGTGGGAGACCGGATTGGCCTGCATCCGGTGGCGGTGATTTTCGCGATTCTGGCCGGTGGCGAGCTGTTCGGTTTTACCGGCGTGTTGCTGGCGCTGCCGGTTGCCGCAGTGATCATGGTGCTGGTGCGCCATGTGCATGATTTATATAAGGATTCTGATATGTACAGCGGCGTCGACGAGCCAGAGCTCTAGGTCTGGTCGCAGGTAGCCCGGTTCGATGCCGGGCTGCCGTCTGCACCGCCAAAGAAACTGTCATAAAACCGGGGCATCAACGCAAACCTTTGATTTTGCATGTGGTCTGTCGCATTGTGCGGTCGGCTTCACGGGTATAAACTTCGCAAACTTTACACAGAGGCCACTAACGGTTCCTTTGGAACTGTTCAGTCAGCATGAAACCGATTCAGCTGCCCCTAGGTGTGCGTCTGCGTGACGACGCCACCTTTATCAACTACTACCCAGGCGCCAATGCCGCTGCACTCGGCTATGTCGAGCGGCTATGCGAAGCCGACGCCGGCTGGACCGAAAGCCTGATTTACCTCTGGGGCAAGGACGGGGTAGGGCGTACGCATCTTTTGCAGGCGGCCTGCCTGCGCTTCGAGCAGTTGGGCGAACCGGCGGTCTACCTGCCATTGGCCGAGTTGCTGGATCGCGGCATAGAAATCCTCGACAACCTTGAACAGTACGAACTGGTCTGCCTGGATGATCTGCAGGCAGTGGCCGGGAAGGCCGACTGGGAAGAAGCGCTGTTCCATCTGTTCAATCGCCTGCGCGACAGTGGCCGGCGCCTGCTGATTGCCGCATCGACATCCCCACGTGAACTGCCGGTGAAGCTGGCGGACCTCAAGTCCCGCCTGACCCTGGCGTTGATCTTCCAGATGCGTCCGCTGTCCGACGAAGACAAGTTGCGTGCCCTGCAACTGCGCGCGTCGCGTCGGGGGCTGCACCTGACCGACGAAGTCGGACATTTTATCCTGACCCGCGGCACTCGCAGCATGAGCGCGCTATTCGAGTTGCTCGAGCGACTCGATCAGGCCTCCCTCCAGGCGCAGCGCAAGCTGACAATTCCCTTCTTGAAAGAGACGCTTGGCTGGTAGAAAAAAGCCGGGAATGCCAATGCTGGCGGGGCTTTCGGCATATTTCAGGCGCCAGAAAATCCGCCTTCCTACAGGGTTGTAGGCTGCGCAGGTGTCTAAATGGGGCTTAAACGCTTAGATGTTGGCGAGAAACTGAAAAGTCACAAAAAGTTAGATTGAATTTGCAAATGAGGTTGATAGCGGGCATAGTCTCGACTTCTTTACAACTATCAGCCACGGTCGTGCCCATGCTAAAGCGCTTCGCACCCCTCGTGCCTCTCGCACTCGTCACCCTGTTGTTCGGTTGCGCTGCTCACACTCCGGTGTCCCAGCAGGACCAACAGGTTAAAAATAGTGTTACCGCCCAATCTTCCGCTCGTTATCAGGAAGCTCTTTTCCAGGAAGAGACGGCCACCGAAAAAGAACTGGCTGCCTTCGCTGATGGCAAGTCCTACAAGCTGCCGGTTCTGGCCGACAGTATCCTCGAACGTGGCATGTCCCTGATCGGTACCCGTTACCGTTTCGGCGGTACCTCTGAAGCCGGTTTCGATTGCAGTGGTTTCATCGGCTATCTGTTCCGCGAAGAAGCGGGGATGAACCTGCCACGTTCCACTCGCGAAATGATCAACGTGGACGCGCCACTGGTGGCTCGCAGCAAGCTTGAGCCTGGTGACCTGCTGTTCTTCGCGACCAACGGTCGTCGCGGTCGTGTCAGTCACGCAGGGATCTACCTGGGTGACAACCAGTTCATCCACTCCAGCAGCCGCAAAAGCGGTGGCGTGCGGATTGATAGCCTGGGCGACAGCTACTGGAGCAAGACCTTCATCGAAGCCAAGCGTGCACTCGCCATGGCACCGAATGCTGAACCGATCGTCACCGCACGCAAGTAAGCGGACATTTTGTAAGGCGAACTTAAAGTCTTACTTGAAGTTTGCTACATAAGCGCTAGAATCATGATCCATGAATGATGGCAAACCGCCTGCGTGACGCGCAGGCGGTTTTGTTTTCTGCGCCCCCAGCAGAAAAAAGCCGCAGCCAGATCAGGATGTTCTGCTTATGTCGACGTCGGCCCGCCTCACAATCATGCTTTTCGCAGCGCTGCTCAGTGCGTGTGCCAGCCGCACGCCGCCACCTGCGCCTGTGGTTCGCGCTCCCATTATTTTCGGTTCTTCCCAGGCCTTTTCGCCTGAAGCGGAGGATGTGCTGTTCCGCGCGTTGGGATTGGTGGGGACGCCTTATCGCTGGGGTGGCAACACGCCGGATTCCGGCTTTGATTGCAGTGGGCTGATCGGCTATGTGTACCGCGATGTCGCCGGCATTTCCCTGCCGCGCACCACGCGGGAAATGATCTCCATGCAAGCGGCCGATGTGGGCAAGGAAGGCCTGCAGACCGGTGATCTGATCTTCTTTGCCACCAATGGCGGTTCACAGGTCAGTCATGCGGGCATCTACGTCGGCGAAGGCCGCTTCGTGCATGCACCTGCCACCGGCGGCACAGTCAAGCTCGACAGCTTGTCCAAGGCGTATTGGCAGAAAGCCTACCTGAGCGCCAAGCGTGTCCTGCAACCGGAACACCTGGCGCGCAACCCGTAATAGCCAGAGAGTGCTCTCATGACCGCTCGCACGCTCAATCTCGACGACTCGCTCTATCACTACCTGCTCGACGTGTCCCTGCGCGAAACGCCGCTGCTCAAGCGCTTGCGCGACGAAACCCAGGCGCTGCCGATGGCGCGCTGGCAAGTGGCGCCGGAGCAGGGTCAGTTTCTTGCGTTGCTGGTGAAGCTCACCGGTGCCCGACGTCTGCTGGAAATCGGCACCTTCACCGGTTACAGCGCGCTGTGCATGGCCGCGGCATTGCCCGATGACGGCTCATTGATCTGCTGCGACATGCCGGGTGACTACAACGCCACCGCACGCCGTTACTGGCAGGAGGCCGGGCTGGCCGGTCGAATCGATCTGCGTCTGGCACCTGCGCTGCAAACCCTGGACGAACTGGAACGGCAAGGGCAGGACGGGCGGTTCGATCTGGTGTTCATCGACGCCGACAAGGCCAATTACCCCACTTATCTTGAGCACGCGCTGCGACTGCTGCGGGTGGGTGGCTTGGCGGTGTTTGATAACACGCTGTGGAGCGGGCGGGTGCTGGAAGAGAATCCGCAGAGTGCAGACACCCGAGCCATCCAGGCACTCAACCGTGCCTTGAAGGATGACTCGCGGGTGGATCTGTCGTTGTTGCCGCTGGGCGATGGGCTCACGCTTTGCCGCAAACGCTGATCCCTTGTGGCTCCAGGTGGGGGCGGGCTTGACGTGTCATTATTTAGCCGCTGAAACCCGCCAAACCTTGTTCCCCACATCATCTGCCACCAACAAGTCGCCCTGCTGATCGATCACCACGCCCACCGGCCGGCCCATGGCTTTTTCTTCGTTATTGAGGAAGCCCGTGAGTACGTCCACCGGCTGCCCGCTGGGTTTACCGGCGCTGAACGGTACGAAGATCACCTTGTAGCCACTGTGTGGCTTGCGGTTCCATGAGCCATGCTGGCCGACGAAGGCGCCTTCGGTGAATGGCGCCGGCAACCGGCTGCCTTCGGCAAATGTCAGGCCCAGTGACGCCGTGTGCGGGCCGACTGCATAGTCCGGCGCGATCGCCTTGGCCACCAGGTCCGGGTTCTGCGGTTCGACGCGAACGTCGACATGCTGGCCGTAGTAGCTGAACGGCCAGCCATAGAACGCGCCGTCCTTGACCGAGGTGATGTAGTCCGGCACCAGATCACTACCGATTTCATCGCGCTCATTGACCGCTGTCCACAGTGCGCCGCTTTGCGGCTCCCAGGACAGGCCATTGGGGTTGCGCAAGCCCGAGGCAAAGATCCGGTGGTTGCCGGTGGCGCGATCCACTTCCCAGATCGCCGCGCGACCTTCTTCCTTGTCCATGCCGTTTTCGGCGACGTTGCTGTTCGAACCCACCGTGACGTACAGCTTGCTGCCGTCCTTGCTGGCGATGACGTTTTTGGTCCAGTGGTGATTCAGCGTACCGCCGGGCAGGTCGAGCACTTTGACCGGTGGCGACTTGATCGCCGTATCACCGGTTTCATAGTGAAAGCGCAGCAGGCGATCGGTGTCGGCGACGTACAGGTCATTGCCGACCAGCGTCATGCCGAAGGGCGAGTTCAGGTTTTCCAGAAACACCGTGCGGGTTTCCGCGATGCCGTCGTGGTCCCGGTCGCGCAGCAGGGTGATGCGATTCGCGCTCGGCACGCCCGCACCGGCGCGGCCCATGACTTTCTTCATGACCCATCCGCGCAGGCCTGTGCCGTCATCGGGTTTGGGTGGGGCATTGGTTTCGGCGACCAGCACGTCGCCGTTGGGTAGCACATAGAGCCAGCGCGGGTGGTCGAGGTTCTCGGCGAACGCAGCGACTTGAGTGCCGGCAGCGGCGACGGGGCTCGCGCCGTCGGGCCAGCCAATCGCCGGGGCGATGTTGATCGTCGGCAGCAGCGTCTTGTTGGGTTCTGGCAACTTGGGTGACGGGCCGGTGCCGTCGGCGACTTGCAGGCTGGAGGTTTCACCGCAAGCGGCGAGCCCTCCGGCGAGCGCGATAACGAGAACGAGCTGGGGCTTGCGCATACTGATCTTCCCTGTGAATGCAGTGACCTGATCAATAGAGAAGTTTCGTTGCGCGATGGTTCAACCGTTAGCCGCGAGCTTCCTTGAGCAGCACGGCGATACCGGGGTGGTAGTGCCCCCCTTCGTTGCGCAACTTGCGGTAGGCGTAAGGGAAGTACCAGGCGACGGCGCAGGTGTGCTCTTTTTGCAGGTCGTCGACCATGTCCTGCAGTTCTTCCGGGGTGGCGCCTTGCTGGGCTTTGTGCGGTGCCACGAACAGGCAGCCGAGTTTCAGGTCGCTGGCGTAGCTGATGCGTTTGGCGTCACTGGTGATGTCCTGCAGGGCTTGCGTCAGGTTCAGGCTGTTGACCCGTGGCCAGCGTTGCGTGGCCTGTAACCAGGCGCGTGATTCAGGCGTGGCGATAAACAGATCGGCGCGGCCGTTGCGCTCGCCTTCCTCGATGTGTTTGCGCGTGGGCGATTGTTGCAGGGTCACCATTTCGGCCATCCAGGCGGCGGCGGAAAGCAGGCCGAGATTGGCTTTTTCGTCGAGCCAGTAAGGCGTTTCGTTATCGCCGCGCACGGCGTTGTAGCGGTCGATACAGTCAAACCAGCGCTCCAGCAGCGGGCGCAGGAATTCCAGCTTCGGATTGCTGATGATGATGCCTTGCATGGGGCTTACCCTTGTTATTGTGATGTGGGTTGTGGCTCTTTGATATCATTGCTTGCAGTGTGGCACAAGATTGGCGTCAGTTTATTGATCAACGGCAGTTATTCACTCGCCCGGCCGGTCTTCATTTGACGCTCCACCCCCAACCCTCTAACCTTCGCGGCTTGTTTCAGGTGCTCTGTGGCTTGGGTCGACAGAGTGAAACAGGGAAGCCGGTGAGTGGACGCTTCGAGCACGAAGGCCGCGATCCCGGCGCTGCCCCCGCAACGGTAAATGAGTGAAGACTGTGCCTTGAGCCACTGTGCCGAGTATCGACACGGGAAGGCGCACAGTCAGGCCAACGCCGCTCATGAGCCCGGAGACCGGCCTGATCCATCCAAGCGGCGTCACGGTGGGCGATGCCAGGCTTCTTGCCGTCTTTTCTTGTGCCCGCCCGCCGTTATCCTGCCTCAACGGAGAGCTCTCCCATGACTGATACCCCTGATCGTGACGAACGTCATCTGGCGCGCATGCTGCGCAAAAAAGCCGTGATCGATGAGCGCATCGCCAACTCCCCGAACGAATGCGGCCTGCTGCTGGTACTCACCGGCAACGGCAAGGGCAAGAGCAGCTCGGCGTTCGGCATGCTGGCCCGGTCGATGGGCCATGGCATGCAGTGCGGTGTGGTTCAGTTCATCAAGGGGCGCAATAGCACGGGTGAGGAGCTGTTCTTCCGGCGCTTCCCGGAGCAGGTGCGTTTTCATGTGATGGGCGAGGGCTTCACCTGGGAAACCCAGGATCGCCAGCGCGACATCGCCGCCGCCGAAGCGGCCTGGGCGGTTTCGCAACAGTTGCTGCGCGACCCCTCCATCGGCCTGGTGGTGCTGGATGAGTTGAACATCGCCCTCAAGCACGGCTACCTCGATCTCGATCAGGTGCTCGGCGATCTGCAGGCACGCCCGCCGATGCAACATGTGGTGGTTACCGGCCGTGGCGCCAAGCCGGAGATGATCGAGCTGGCCGACACCGTCACCGAAATGGGCATGATCAAGCACGCCTTCCAGGCCGGTATCAAGGCGCAAAAAGGCGTCGAGCTGTGAGTCGTATTGTATGAATAGCCCTCGTCAATGCCCGGCGGTGCTGATTGCCGCGCCGGCCTCCGGTCAGGGCAAGACCACCGTCACCGCTGCGTTGGCCCGTTTGCATCGCAATCAGGGGCGCAAGGTTCGCGTGTTCAAATGTGGCCCGGACTTTCTCGACCCGATGATTCTGGAGCGCGCCAGCGGTGCGCCGGTGTATCAACTGGACATGTGGATGGTGGGCGAGCAGGAGAGTCGTCGGCTGTTGTGGGAGGCCGCGGGTGAAGCGGACCTGATCCTCATCGAAGGTGTCATGGGCCTGTTTGACGGCACGCCGTCCAGTGCCGACCTGGCGCGGCACTTCGGTGTGCCGGTGCTGGGGGTGATCGACGGCACTGCCATGGCCCAGACCTTTGGTGCCCTGGCCCTGGGGCTGGCGCGCTATCAACCCGACTTGCCATTTGCCGGTGTCCTGGCCAACCGCGTGGGCACCCTGCGTCACGCGCAATTGCTTGAGGGCAGCCTGACCGAAGGCCTGCGTTGGTACGGCGCGTTGTCCCGTGAAACCGGAATCGAATTGCCGAGTCGTCACCTCGGACTGGTGCAGGCCAGCGAGTTGAACGATCTTGATCTGCGCCTCGATGCGGCGGCCGATGCCCTGGCCAGCAGTTGCGAGGTGGCGCTACCGCCGGCCGTGGAATTCGCGGCCCCGGATGTCATCGCTGCCGATCCCTTGCTGGCCGGTGTGCGCATTGCTGTGGCCCGTGACGAAGCCTTTGCCTTTACCTATGGCGCAAGCCTGGATTTGCTGCGGGCCATGGGCGCCGAGCTGGCGTTTTTCTCGCCGATCCGTGACACCGGTTTGCCCGAGGCAGACAGCCTCTATCTGCCGGGTGGTTATCCCGAACTGCACCATGTGGCGTTGTCGCAAAACACCTCGATGTTGAACGCGATCCGCGCGCACCACGAAGCGGGCAAGCCGTTGCTCGCCGAATGTGGCGGCATGCTGTATCTGCTCGATTCGCTGACCGATGTCGAGGGTTCGCGTGCAGAACTGGTCGGCTTGCTGGCCGGTGATGCGGTGATGCAAAAGCGTCTGGCGGCGCTGGCGCTACAGGCTGTCGAATTGCCGGAAGGGTCGCTGCGCGGGCACACCTATCATCATTCGCTGACCACCACTGAGCTTGTACCGATTGCCCGAGGCTTGAGCCCCAATGGCGGGCGCGGGGCGGAGGCGGTTTATCGTGAGGGACGGATGACAGCCTCTTATGTGCATTTCTATTTTCCGTCCAATCCGACGGCTGTAGCCGCATTGTTTGCACCCGATCTTGAGGACGCCTTCGCCGGCAAGCCGGCTCCTGCAGTTGATCACCTGAACCCTGTAGGCGCTGGCTTGCCAGCGAAGAGGCCATGACCGACAACGCATTCACCGAAGCCGAACGCGCAGCGGTTTACCGCGCCATCGGCGAACGTCGCGACATGCGTCACTTCAGTGGCGGTACGGTCGAGCCCGAATTGCTGCGGCGGTTGCTCGAAGCCGCGCACCAGGCGCCGAGTGTCGGCTTGATGCAGCCCTGGCGGTTCATCCGCATCAGCGACCGAACCCTGCGCGGCCAGATCCAGGAACTGGTGGAGCAAGAGCGCATTCGCACCGCCGAAGCCCTCGGCGAACGCACCGACGAATTCATGCAGCTCAAGGTCGAAGGCATCAGTGATTGCGCCGAGGTGTTGGTGGCGGCGCTGATGGACGATCGCGAGCGGCATATTTTCGGTCGTCGCACCTTGCCGGAAATGGACATGGCGTCGTTGTCCTGCGCGATCCAGAACCTGTGGCTGGCGGCCCGGGCCGAAGGTTTGGGCATGGGCTGGGTTTCGCTGTTCGAACCGCAAGCCCTGGCCGATTTGCTCTGCTTGCCCTCCGGGGCCAAGCCACTGGCCGTTTTGTGCCTGGGACCGGTCAAGGAATTCTACCCGGCGCCGATGCTGGTTCTGGAAGGGTGGGCGCAGGCGCGTCCGCTAAGTGAACTGCTGTACGAAAATTATTGGGGAGTGCGCCAATGAGTGTGGCGTTGTTGAGTGTCGCCGCTGTGGCGCTGGATGCGCTGCTGGGTGAACCCAAGCGCTGGCATCCGCTGGTGGCGTTCGGCCGGTTTGCCGAGCGTATCGAGCAGCGTTTCAACGCGGGTGGTCGCGGCTGGCGCAGTCACGGGTTCACCGCGTGGGTGATCGCGGTGTTGCCATTGACCTTGTTGGCCACGGCATTTTCCTGGGCGCCTTATGTGGGCTGGATGGTCGAGATTCTCGCGCTGTATTGCGCCCTCGGCATGCGCAGCCTGGGCGAACACGTCGAGCCCGTGGCCAAGGCCTTGCGCAGCGATGATCTGGATGCGGCGCGTACGCGCGTCAGTTACCTGGTCAGCCGCAAGACCAGCGAACTGGATAAAACCGAAGTGGCCCGTGCGGCCACCGAATCGGTGCTGGAGAACGGCAGTGACGCGGTGTTTGCCGCACTGTTCTGGTTTGCCGTGGCCGGCGCGCCAGGCGTGGTGCTCTACCGTTTGAGCAACACCCTGGACGCCATGTGGGGCTATCGCAACGAGCGCTTCGAGCGTTTCGGCTGGGCGGCAGCCAGGATCGATGATGTGCTCAATTTCATTCCTGCGCGTCTGGTGGCGTTGACTTACGCCTTGCTGGGCAAAACCCGACTGGCCCTCAAATGCTGGCGGACCCAGGGTCCGACCTGGGACAGCCCGAACGCCGGTCCGGTAATGGCCGCGGGGGCCGGTGCGCTGGGTGTCGAGTTGGGTGGGGCGGCGATCTATCACGGTGAACTGCATCAACGTCCGCAACTGGGCGAAGGCCTGCCGGCGGATGCCGACTCCATCGATCGTGGCTGGCAATTGGTCCAGCGCGGGGTATGGTTATGGCTGCTGATTCTCTGCCTGGGGGCTGAATTTTATGCTTGAGCACGGTGGACGGTTGCGCAAGGCGGCGCTCGAATACGGCATCGAGGAAGCCGATTGGCTTGACCTGTCCAGCGGCCTTGCGCCCTGGCCGTTTCCCATTCCGGATATCCCCCTGCGAGCATGGGCGCGCCTGCCGGAAACCGATGACGGGCTGGAACAGGCCGCCTGCGACTACTACGGCACTCTGCAGGTGTTGCCGGTGGCCGGTTCGCAGATGGCCATCCAGTTGCTGCCGCGTCTGCGCCGGGCCGGCAAGGTCGGCGTGCTGTCCCCCTGTTACGCCGAGCATGCCGAAGCCTGGCGGCGTAACGGCTACATCGTGCGTGAAGTGCTCGAGCAGGAAGTCGACTTTTATGTCGACAGCCTCGATGTGCTGGTGGTGGTCAACCCGAACAATCCGACCGGTCTGAGCCTGACGCCCAATCGCTTGCTCGACTGGCACTCGCGGCTGGCCCAGCGCGGTGGCTGGCTGGTGGTGGATGAAGCGTTCATGGACAACACACCGCAGCTGAGCCTGGCGCCATTTTCCCATCAGGTCGGCTTGATCGTGCTGCGTTCGTTCGGCAAGTTTTTCGGTCTGGCCGGGGTGCGGCTGGGATTTGTCCTGGCCGAGCGCAAGTTGCTCAAGTTGCTCGCCGAGCAAGTGGGACCATGGGCTGTCAGCGGTCCGACCCGAGTAGTGGGCGAGGCCTGCCTGCGCGACACCAAAGGGCATGCGCTGCAGCGCAGACGGGCTGAAGAGGCCAGCGAACGTCTGGCGGCGTTACTGGAGCAACACGGTTTCAAACCTCAGGGTGGCTGTGCGTTGTTCCAGTGGCTGATCACCGAGCGCGCCGAAGAACTGCATGAGTTCATGGCCGGTCGGGGCATTTTGCTGCGCTTGTTCGCGCAAAACAGCAGCCTGCGTTTCGGTTTGCCTGGCGATGAGGCTGACTGGTCGCGTCTTGCCACGGCGTTCGAAGCTTTTGCCAGGGAATGCCAATGACAACGCTGATGGTGCAGGGCACCACATCCGACGCCGGTAAAAGCACGCTGGTGACGGCGCTGTGCCGCTGGGTCACGCGTCAGGGCGTTAGCGTGGTGCCGTTCAAACCACAGAACATGGCGCTCAACAGTGCCGTGACGGCCGACGGTGGCGAAATCGGTCGCGCGCAGGCGGTGCAAGCGCAGGCCGCCTTCCTCGAGCCGCACACCGACATGAACCCGGTGCTGCTCAAGCCCAACAGCGATACCGGCGCCCAGGTGATTATCCATGGTCGCGCGGTCACCACCATGAATGCCGTCGCTTATCACGATTACAAAGCCATCGCCATGCAAGCGGTGCTGGCGTCCCATGCACGCTTGAGTGAGGCCTATCCGCTGGTGATGGTCGAAGGTGCGGGGTCGCCGGCCGAGATCAATCTGCGTGCTGGCGATATCGCCAACATGGGCTTTGCAGAAGCGGTGGATTGCCCGGTGCTGCTGATCGCCGACATCAATCGTGGCGGTGTGTTCGCGCATCTGGTGGGCACGCTGGAGCTGCTGTCGCCCACTGAACAGGCGCGGGTCAAGGGCTTCATCATCAATCGCTTTCGCGGCGATATCGCCTTGCTGCAACCCGGTCTCGACTGGCTGGAACAGCGCACCGGCAAACCGGTGATCGGTGTGCTGCCCTACGTGCTGGACCTGCACCTGGAGGCCGAGGACGGCATTGACCAGCGTCAGACCGACAAGGTCGATCAGGTACTGAAAGTGGTGGTGCCGGTGCTGCCGCGCATCAGCAACCACACCGATTTCGACCCGCTGCGCTTGCACCCGCAAGTGGACCTGCAATTCATCGGTCCCGGCCAGGCGATTCCGCCAGCTGATTTGATCATCCTTCCCGGCTCGAAAAGTGTGCGCAGCGACCTGGCGTATCTGCGCGCCAACGGTTGGGAACAGGCCATTTCCCGACACTTGCGCTACGGCGGCAAACTGCTGGGCATCTGCGGCGGCTTGCAGATGCTCGGCGAGCAGGTGCACGACCCATTGGGCCTGGAAGGCGTTCCGGGGTCCAGCGCCGGGCTGGGGTTGCTGGCGTTTGAAACCCGACTCGAAGAACATAAGCAGTTGCGTAATGTGCGCGGGCGTCTGGCGCTGGAGAATGCGGAAGTCAGCGGCTATGAAATCCATGCCGGCGTCACCACCGGCCCGGCGCTGGAAAACGCCGCCGTACAACTCGACGACGGACGCTGCGACGGCGCGCAAAGTGTCGATGGGCAGATTCTCGGCACCTACCTGCATGGTCTGTTCGAATCCCCGGCGGCCTGCAGCGCACTGTTGCATTGGGCAGGTTTGCAGGCGGTGCAGGACGTGGATTACCACGGTTTGCGCGAGCGCGATATCGAGCGGCTGGCGGATCTGGTGGAGAAGCATCTGGATACCTCGCTGTTGCGTGAACTCTGTGGGATTTGAAGTGACTGCACAGGCCCCATCGCGGCCAAGCCCGCTCCCACAAGGATCGGGGCTGTCTACCGATTTTCGGTCTGCACACAGAACCTGTAGGAGCGGGCTTGCCCGCGATGAGGCCTGTCGCTACACCGCCAAATAAAAGGTTAAGAATATGCTCCAACTGATCCTCGGCGGCGCCCGCTCCGGCAAGAGTCGTCTGGCCGAAAAACTCGCATTGGACAGTCAGCTGCAAGTGACCTACATCGCCACCAGCCAACCGCTGGACGGTGAAATGAGCGACCGGGTCGCCCATCACCGCGCCCGTCGTCCGGCCGAATGGGCCTTGATCGAAGAGCCGCTGGAACTCGCCCGTGTCCTGCGGGAAGCCGCCAATGCCGATCGCTGCCTGTTGGTAGATTGCCTGACGCTGTGGCTGACCAATCTGCTGATGCTCGACGATGCGCAACGCCTGGACACCGAGCGCGATGCCCTGCTGGAGTGCCTGGCGTCGTTGCCGGGTGAAATCATTTTTGTCAGCAACGAGACCGGAATGGGTGTCGTGCCGCTGGGCGAATTGACTCGCCGCTATGTCGATGAAGCCGGTTGGCTGCATCAAGCTTTGGCCGAGCGTTGTCAGCGAGTCATCCTGACCGTCGCCGGCCTGCCCCTGACTTTGAAAGGAACTGCGTTATGACCCAATCCTGGTGGCTGAACCCGTGCAAACCGATCGACGTCGACGTGATCGAGCAGGCGCAGGCCCGTCAACAACAACTGACCAAGCCGGCCGGCTCTCTCGGTCAGCTCGAAGCGGTGGCGGTGCAATTGGCGGGATTGCAAGGGCAGATCAAGCCAAGCCTGGATCAACTGTGGATCGCGATTTTTGCCGGTGACCATGGTGTGGTGGCGGAAGGGGTATCGGCATTTCCCCAGGAGGTTACCGGGCAGATGCTGCATAACTTCGTCACCGGCGGTGCAGCGATCAGCGTGCTGGCGCGGCAGTTGGGGGCTTCCCTCGAAGTGGTGGACCTGGGCACGGTGACGCCGGCATTGAACCTGTCGGGTGTGCGTCATCTGAACATCGGTCCGGGGACGGCGAATTTTGTGCAGGGTCCGGCGATGACCCAGGCTCAAGGTGAGCGAGCTCTCCAGGCCGGTCGCGACAGCGTGCAGCGCGCACTCGCGTCGGGCGCCCAGCTGTTCATCGGTGGTGAGATGGGCATCGGCAACACCACGGCGGCCAGTGCCCTGGCGTGCGCATTGCTGGAATGTCCGGTGGTGCATCTGGCCGGGCCGGGCACCGGGTTGAATGCGGCAGGCGTCAGCCATAAGGCTCAGGTGATCGAGCGCGCATTGGCCCTGCACGGCGCTCAGCGTGGCGATGCGTTGCAGACCCTGTTGAACCTTGGCGGTTTTGAAATCGCGGCCTTGGTGGGCGCTTACCTGGCCTGCGCCCAGGAAGGTATTGCGGTGCTGGTGGACGGTTTCATTTGCAGCGTCGCGGCGCTGGTCGCGGTGCGCTTGAATCCCGAGTGCCGACAGTGGCTGCTGTTCGGCCATCGCGGCGCCGAGCCGGGGCATCGCCATGTCCTGGAAACCTTGAGCGCCGAACCCTTGCTCGACCTCGGCCTGCGTCTGGGGGAGGGCAGTGGCGCTGCGCTGGCCGTGCCATTGCTGCGCCTGGCCTGCGACCTGCACGGGCAGATGGCGACGTTCGCCGAGGCGGCGGTGGCGGATCGTCCGGCATGACGTTGCGTCTGGATTTGCTGCGCCATGGCGAAACCGAACTCGGTGGCGGCCTGCGCGGCAGCCTCGACGATGCGCTGACCGAAAAAGGCTGGCAGCAAATGCGCGAGGCGGTATTGGCGCAAGGGCCTTGGGATCGTCTGGTCAGTTCGCCCCTGCAGCGTTGTGCACGGTTCGCTGAAGAACTGGCAGGGCGATTGGGCTTGCCGGTCGAGTTGCAGGCAGACCTGCAAGAACTGCATTTCGGCGCCTGGGAGGGGCAGAGCGCTGCGGCGCTGATGGAAACCGATGCCGATTCCCTGGGTTTGTTCTGGGCCGATCCCTACGCATTCACACCACCGCAAGGTGAGCCGGTGGCGGCGTTCGCCGCGCGGGTGCTGGCGGCGGTAGCGCGTTTGCATGCCACCTACGCGGGCGAGCGGGTATTGCTCGTCAGCCATGGCGGCGTCATGCGTTTGCTGCTGGCGCAGGCGCGCGGCTTGCCGCGGGAGCAGTTGCTCAACGTCGAAGTCGGTCATGGCGCACTGTTCTCGCTGTCGGTCGAATCCGGCGGATTGCTAAGGGAAGTGCACTGACCATGCTGCCGTTCTGGATCGCCTTGCAGTTTCTCAGCAGCCTGCCGATTCGTCTGCCGGGCATGCCGGCACCGCAGGAGCTGGGGCGGTCGCTGCTGTTTTATCCGCTGGTGGGCTTGTTGTTCGGCGGGATCCTATGGGTGCTCAACTGGCTCATGCTCGGCACACCGCTGCTGCTGCACGCGGCACTCCTGCTGACGGTCTGGGTGTTGCTCAGCGGCGCATTGCACCTGGATGGCCTGGCCGATAGCGCCGATGCGTGGCTCGGTGGCTTCGGCGACCGAGAACGCACGTTGACCATCATGAAAGACCCGCGCAGCGGCCCGATTGCCGTGGTCACCCTGGTATTGGTGCTACTGCTGAAATTTGCCGCGCTGCTGGCCTTGATCGAACAGCAGCAGGCCATGGCGCTGATCATCGTGCCGTTGCTCGGACGCAGCGCGTTGTTGGGGTTGTTCCTGACCACGCCTTATGTTCGAGCCGGTGGTTTGGGCCAGGCGCTGGCTGATCATCTGCCACGCTCGGCGGGCAAGCAGGTGTTGGCGGTCAGTGGGTTGGTTTGCGTGCTGATTGCTGGCCTGAGTGGTTTTTTTACGGTGATGCTGGCTGTGGTGCTGTTTGTCTGGCTACGACAGCTGATGCTGCGACGGTTGGGCGGGACGACGGGCGATACGGCCGGGGCGTTGCTGGAATTACTGGAAGTTGCGATGCTGGTCGGGCTGGCCTTGATGTAACGCACTCGCGAGCGGGCTCGCTCTGTGAGTTGCCTGTAACAAAAAAATTGCTTTCATTTAACCACGGGTATATACACGCACCATGCTCGAATCCCAATGCTTATGCATCAACCTGCGTCGCGCCGCCCGTGGCGTCAGCAGGCATTACGACGGCGCTCTCGACGGTTTCGGGATCAACGTTGCGCAGTATTCTTTGCTGTGCAATCTGCAACGCCTGGATCAACCGAGTATTTCCACCCTGGCCGAGGCCATGGGGCTGGACCGCAGCACCCTGGGGCGTAATTTGCGCGTTCTGGAAGGCGAGGGCCTGGTGATGCTGGTCGAGGGCGAAGACATGCGCAATCGCATCGTCCGGCTGACGGATGCCGGGGCCGAGCGTTTGCAAGCGGCCTTGCCGGCCTGGGAAGCGGCGCAACAGCGATTGATCGATCGCCTGGGTGCCGAGAAGCGTGAAACCTTGTTGAAGCTGCTGGACGAACTGGCTTGATGCCGGTTTTTCCGACCTTAAGCGGGTATATACCCGCGATTGGAGAATAAGAATGACATCGATGTGGCGTACCTGTGGTTGGGTGTTATTGGGGAGTGCGCTGATCCTTGCGTTGTCTCTTGGCGTGCGACACGGCTTTGGCCTGTTTCTGGCGCCAATGAGTGCGGAATTTGGTTGGGGGCGGGAAGTCTTTGCCTTCGCCATCGCCCTGCAGAATCTCATCTGGGGGCTGGCGCAACCCTTTACCGGGGCGCTGGCTGACCGTTTCGGCGCGGCGAAAGTGGTGCTGATTGGTGGCGTTCTGTACGCCCTGGGCCTGGTGTGCATGGGCTTGTCGGATTCGGCAGTCACCCTGTCCTTGAGCGCTGGCCTGTTGATCGGTATCGGGCTGTCCGGTACTTCGTTTTCGGTGATCCTCGGCGTGGTCGGGCGCGCGGTACCGCCAGAGAAACGCAGCATGGGCATGGGCATTGCCAGCGCCGCCGGTTCATTCGGCCAGTTCGCCATGTTGCCCGGTACGCTGGGGTTGATCGGCTGGCTCGGCTGGTCCGCGGCGCTGCTGGCGCTGGGCTGTCTGGTGGCCTTGATCGTGCCACTGGTGAGCATGCTCAAGGACAAACCCTTGCCAGTGCTGGGCCATGAGCAGACCTTGTCCGAGGCACTGCGCGAAGCCTGTTCCCATTCGGGTTTCTGGCTTCTGGCGTTCGGTTTTTTTGTCTGCGGTTTTCAGGTGGTCTTCATTGGCGTCCACCTGCCGGCCTACCTGGTGGATCAACACCTGCCGGCGACGGTCGGCACCACGGTGCTGGCGCTGATCGGCTTGTTCAATATCTTCGGCACCTACACCGCAGGCTGGCTCGGCGGGCGCGTGTCCAAGCCACGTTTGCTCACGGGACTTTACCTGTTGCGCGCGGTGGTGATCGCGCTGTTCCTGTGGGCGCCGGTGACAACGACTACCGCCTATCTGTTCGGTATGGCCATGGGTTTCCTGTGGCTGTCGACGGTGCCGTTGACCAATGGCACGGTAGCGACCTTGTTCGGTGTACGAAATCTGTCCATGCTGGGTGGGATAGTTTTCCTGTTTCACCAGCTCGGTTCGTTCCTCGGTGGCTGGTTGGGCGGGGTGGTGTACGACCGGACCGGGAGCTACGACTTGATCTGGCAGGTAGCGATTCTGTTAAGCCTGATGGCCGCCGCCTTGAACTGGCCTGTGCGTGAAACGCCGGTGGCGCGCCTGCAACCGCAAATGAGTGCAACATGAACCGTCTCTGGCCGCGAATCACTGTTCTTACTGTCTGTGCCTTGCTGCTTGCCCTGGCATGGTGGGGCTGGCATCAGGGAGGCCTGGCCCTGATGCAATTGGGGATGGGCGCTTGCTAGCGGGATGCGCGGGCGAGTAACTTCGAAGTCTGACGACTTACAAGGAAGCCCTGACATGTTGATGCGCTGGCTGGCAGTACCTGCATTTTTGGTCGCGTTTACCGGGTTGGCTCAAGCGGCGCAATGCCCGACGTTGTTGGAAGGTTCGCTGCCGAAACTACGGGCCAAGGAGTCCATCGACCTGTGCCAGCGATTCGCCGGCAAACCCTTGGTGGTGGTCAATACCGCCAGTTTCTGTGGCTTCGCCCCGCAATTCAAAAGCCTTGAAGCGCTCAACCAGCGTTTCAAGGATCAGGGGTTGGAGGTGATCGGTGTGCCGTCCAATGACTTCAAGCAGGAGTCCAAAGATGGCGCGGAAACCGCCAAGGTCTGCTACGTGAACTACGGCGTGACCTTCACCATGACCGAGCCGCAGAAGGTGCGTGGCGACGATGCGACACACCTGTTCCGGGTGCTCGCCGAGCAGTCCAGCGCGCCGAAGTGGAATTTCTACAAATACGTGGTCGATCGCCAGGGCAAGGTGATCGCCAGTTTCTCCAGTCTGACCAAACCTGATGATCCGGACTTCATCGCGGCGGTGGAGAAGGCTCTGGCTTCACCGCCTCCAGCTTCAACACCCTGATCGATGCCCACTAAAAAGCCCCGCCTCTGTGCAAGAGTGCGGGGCTTTTTTGATTCAGCTGGCGAGGGGTTCAGGCTCGCCGTGAATCGTCAGAAGCGGTAGGTAGCGCCGACACCGAAACCGTTCGCACTGTTTTCGTACTTGGCGTTGTAGGACTGACCCAAGCCGTTGGCGCGATTGACAGTGACAGACTCTTCCTTGAGGTAGGAGTAGGCCACATCGATGGTCCAGTCGTCGGTTGGGCTAAAGCCTGCACCGACACTGAAGATAGTCCGGTCGCCGGTAGGAATGCGTGGCGAACGATCAGTGTTGTTGGTAGGCGACTGGTCAAAGGTGAGACCGGTACGCAGTACCCACTGCTTGTTCAACTGGTAGGAAGTACCCACGGCGTAGGCCCAGGTATCATGCCAGTTCTGCTCTTCCGTGATGGTACCCACGATGGATGGCGCGAGGGCACCACCGGTAGCTGCGGTTACGCCTTCGTTGTTGACGGTGATGTCTTTCAGGCGGCTCCAGCGAGTCCAGGTCGCACCGGCATAGAGCTTCCAGGCATCATTCATGTCCTGAGTCACGGAAAGGTCGTAGGACTCAGGTGTTTCGATCTTCAGCGAGGCATCGTAACGGTTGGATCTGAGTAGCTGAGGTGGCACACCAGCGCCGGTAGTCACATCGGTGTGGCCGTCGAGCTTGTAGTTCACTTTCGAGTGATAGGTCAGGCCTACGCGAGTGGTGTCGGTGGCTTGCACCAGGACGCCGGCGTTAAAGCCCAGGGCCGTATCGTCACCCTTGATCTCCACATTGTTGTCGCCGGTGCGGGGGATAGGGAGGGCAATGTCCGATTCCAGGGTGCCGGAAATGCGGTTGATGGTAGGGCCAAAACCGATCGACACTTTATCGTTGAACGCGTAGCTGACGGTTGGCTGCAGAGTGACAACCTTGACTTCGCTCTTGCTGCCGAAGGCGCGGCCCTGAAAGCCGTTTTCGTAGTTGGTGATCAGCCCGAACGGAGCGTAGACACCAAGGCCAAAAGCCCATTCATCGTTGATTTTGTTTGTGTAGAAACCCATCGGTACTGTGGTGAACGGAACCATATCGCCTTTGTTGGTTCCGCTTGAACGGCCACCGGTATCGCTGATGTCGGTCGAGGCGTCGATCGATGCGATACCGCCAGTGATTTGCTGGCCTTTGAGGCGGGCCATACCGGCAGGGTTACCAAAAACTGTGCTTGCATCATCGGCAGAAGAAGATCGCCCTGCAAAACCAGTCCCCATCCCGCTGATGCTTTGTTCGTTGAGGGCAAAGCCACTTGCGAAGATCTGGGTGGATGCCATGGCAACGGCGAGGCTAATGGTGGTTTTGAGCATTACTTTTTTCATTATTAGAACTCCTGATGATCACCGGGCCGAAAATTACCAACATTTTCGTCCCAGCGCTATAGGCTGTATCGCTTGATTTAGAGCGGTTTTGTAGGACAATCCGACCAAATTCGCAGCTCGATGTGCGAACTTTGGATCCAGCGGGATCAGCAGGCTACCTGATTCAGCGGTGAAACACAGGTTTGCCAGGCGTGAGTGAAGTCTCGCAGGCGTCCTTGAGGCTGGAAGGTCTGACGCCAGATTCGCGCCATTCCCAGCAGGTCGTCCGCTTCGGGCAGGGGGGTGTTTTGTTCTTCGACCAGCAGCCAGGCAATGGCGGTGGCGTAACGCAGGTTAACGGTCAATTCGAGGTGCGGACCGCTGAGGAAAGCATGTTGACTGGCCAGGCCGCGTACCAGGCTGGCGCGTTCGGGGTCGAGTGCGAGGTAGTGGTCCCAGAGCGCCTGATGGCGTGGTTCGGCGATCCGGTAGAGACCATGGCCTCGGCGGTCGTGAAGGGCGGTGCCGAGGGCTGACTGGCTGGCGGCGATGCCTACCAACAGGGATTCGGCAGTTGCGCTGTGGCGTCCAAGATAGAGGAGTGTCGGACGGATCACATAGCGGCACAGTTCGCTGGCAGCGATACCCATAAAACCCTCGAAACACTCAATGGGGCGGCGATACCTGAATGGGCCTTGGCAGCAGTGGATCGACTCAGGCTCGCCGGAAGCGGAACAAGCCGCTTGAGTTGAAGTGTAGTGTCATATTCACGACGTAAAGGTCTGTTTTTAAAATATTTCCGGCGTCGAGTTATAACCGTTATACCGGTTAGTACTTAGTCGGCACGCCTGGATTGTGAAATTCCGGGCAACAAAAAGCCCCGCTTTCTTGGCGGGGCTCCTGGTGTTACAGCCTTGCTGGCGTATCAGGCAACCAGTGCCTGACGGGTACGCTCGATCACGGCCTGCAGCGGTTCAGCGCTGGAGTATTGATCGGGGTACAGGCGTTCGCTGTGACGAGCGATGCCGTGTTCGTTGACCAGCGTGAAGCTGAAACAGCCTTTGCGAGCAGCCATGATCAGGCAGTTCATTGGTGCAAAAGCGTTGGTTAGGGTGCGGATGGCATCCTGGGTATGGATTTGAGTAGACATAGTCATTGGTGTTCCTACAAGCGACACGGATAAGAACCGTGCAAAATTAAAACGTTCCAGTGACGACGACCACCATTGGTCGAACGAAGAACCTGACTGGAACAAAGCAGCCAGTTTGAAGCGCTGATAAAGTTGGCGCGCTTGGGCTGGCAGGTAGGTACTTAGGAGGGCAGGCAACACATCAAGGGCAAAGGTTCTGGGCCCGGGGTGAAGATCCTGATCAATTTGCAGGCTGGTTCGGTCAGAGTAAGTGAGCCTGGCAACACCCTTTGCTTTCGATTCAAAGGCTGTGTTGGCGCAAGATTTACCTGGAAACCATCGAGGTGGTCGATCCCGCTTGTTCGGTGGAGGCTTCGTTTGGGAAGGCTGTCCGGGGGGATTTGTTCGACCAGAATTGACTTTCAGCTTGGTACTAACGCCGCGGATACTAACCGATTGAATTGGAGAAGGGAAGTGTGATAGCAAAAAAGATCACTGGCGCGGCATTCAATTCCATCGCCCCAGGGCGGTTGATCGCAACTGATGCTTTCCCGATACGCCATTAAATAGCCCGTCATCCGACCAGTGGCGGTGGAGATCCAACCAGTCAGAACCTGCTTTGGTCATGGGTTTGTCACAGATTATCCCCAAGCGTGTTGCCAAAATGCGCCGAAAAAGCGCATCGATATAACCGTCGAGAAGGTACTTGTGCACATAAGTTGCGCAGTCTGTCACCCCACTGTCATCCAGCCTTCAACCGCAGTGGGTGCCTGTAACCAAAATTTAAGTCAATGAAAAACATCGCTTTTTTTTACTGGTGAAAAAATCGTCAGTTTGACTGCAGGCCCCATTCCACAGGGCTTTGCGAGAGTTCAGGGGCGGTTGTCCACTGAGTTATCCACAGCTTCTGTGGATTGTCCCTAGCGCTTGCTCTAGGACGGGCGTGCAGCGTTTTTTTTGACTTTACCTGTAAGAAAAAAAGAGTAGAGTGGCGCGCCTTCCGAAATGCCCCACAGTGCTTTATGAAGTTTCGTTCACAATTTCTTTCCAGCCCTGCCAAACCTTCCGCTGTTGTCCCGCCCAAGCGCTTTTCGATGCGTGTGGCCGAGTGGCTTCTGGATAGTCCGCACCTGGGCGCAAACCCGAATGTGAAACACATCGCCGGGCGTTTGCTCAAGCAACCGGCCCGTGATGGGGTCGTGGCTGCGCAAAGCCGACTCGGCCAACTGATGTGCCGGGAATGTGGCAACGCCCGGGATCGGCGGATTGGCCATGACCTTCTGCGTCAGGCCGCGCGTGCAGGCGATCTGCGCGCGCAAAAGGAACTGGGCCTGATCGAAGACTGAGCTGTCCAAGACCTGACGCCTTGGTTAACCTTCAAGCTTTATTTCAATGGCAGGAATGGCTATGGCTATGGACGTGACCAGCGCATTGCTCGGTCTGGCGGGTGCTGCACTGCCGCTACTGGTGTTGGCCTGGCAACTGCAACGCCGGGCAAGCAATGCGCAGGCGCAGGTGGCGTTGCTCGAAGAGCGCCTGGCCACGGCGCATCTGGCTCAAGATGGATTGATTGCCCAGCTTGAAGCCTGTCGCGATGAAATCGCCGATTTAAGCCAGGCCAATTCCGTCCGGCAAGCCGACCTTGCCGCCGTGCGCCGCGAAGTCGAACTGCTGCAGATCGAACGGGACGATGCCCGCGACGCCGCCCACGCCTGGAATATCGAGCGTGCCGGCAAGGACGCCGAACTGCGTCGCCTCGACGCCCAGGCCGCCGCTCTCAGCGCGGAGTTGCGCGAACAACAGGAAAGCCATCAGCAGCGCCTTGATGACTTGCAAGGCTCGCGAGACGAGCTGCGAGCGCAGTTCGCCGAGCTGGCGGGGAAGATCTTCGATGAGCGTGAGCAGCGTTTTGCCGAAACCAGTCAGCAGCGCCTCGGCCAGTTGCTCGACCCGCTGAAGGAGCGCATCCAGTCCTTTGAAAAACGCGTGGAGGAAAGTTACCAGGCTGAGGCCCGGGAGCGTTTCTCGCTGGCCAAGGAGCTGGAGCGCCTGCAACAACTCAATCTGCGCCTGAGCGATGAAGCCACCAACCTGACCCGTGCCTTGAAAGGGCAGAAAACCCAGGGTAACTGGGGCGAACTGATTCTTGAGCGAGTGCTTGAGCATGCGGGTCTGGAGAAGGGGCGCGAATATCAGACCCAGGTCAATCTCAAAGGGCCGGATGGCGAGCGGTTTCAACCGGATGTGATCATTTACCTGCCGGGCGACAAGCAGGTGGTGGTCGATTCCAAAGTCAGTCTCACGGCGTATCAGCAGTACGTGGCCGCAGAAGACGAAGCCATCGGCCAGATCGCCATCAAGCAGCACGTGCTGTCCCTGCGCAACCACGTCAAGGGCTTGGCGGGCAAGGATTACAAGCGTCTGGACGGCCTGCACAGCCTGGATTTCGTCTTGTTGTTCGTGCCGATCGAAGCCGCATTTTCCGCCGCGCTGCAGGCTGAACCGACGCTGTTCCAGGAGGCGTTCGACCGCAACATCGTGATCGTCAGCCCGACCACGTTGCTGGCGACGCTGCGTGTCATCGACAGCCTGTGGAAACAGGAACGCCAAAGTCAGAATGCGCGGGAGATCGCCGAGCGGGCCGGGTGGCTGTATGACAAATTCGTGCTGTTTATCCAGGATCTGGATGAGGTCGGCAATCGCCTGCAGCAGCTGGACAAGGCCTACAGTTCGGCGCGCAACAAGCTGACAGAGGGCCGTGGCAACCTGGTCAGTCGCAGTGAACAACTCAAGTTGCTGGGGGCGAGGGCAAGCAAAAGCCTGCCGGCCGATTTGCTTGAGCGGGCGATGACGGATGTGGACGGGTTGGTCGAGTTGCCGGAGTAGCGAAACCGCTTCGCGAGCAGGCTTGCTCTCACAGGGGAATGCGGCGAATGAGGGAGCGAGTCTGCTCGCGATGGCGGTGGTCGCACCACCGCGGCAGCCAGGCACTACAACGGCAAATACCGACTCAACAACGCCCGCAACGCCGCCGGTTTCACCGGTTTGGCCAGGTAATCCAGTCCGGCTGCATGCACCTGTGCCATGGTCTCGGGGCGTGCGTCGGCGCTGATCACCACGCCCGGCACCGGCTCACCCAAGCGGGTGCGCAGCCAGGCCATCAGCTCCGTGCCGGTTTCGCCGTGGTCGAGATGGAAGTCCACCAACGCCAATTGCGGACGCACTCCTTCATTGAACAATGCCACGCACTCATCGCGATTGCGTGCAGTCCAGACCTGGCAACCCCAGCGAGTCAGCAAGCTGTTCATGCCGATCAGGATGCTGTCCTCGTTGTCGATGCACAGCACCTGCGCACCACTGAGTAATTTGCCATTGAGTTCGGCAGCCTTGGCCGGCTGCGCGGTTTGCGCCCTGGCCAGCGGGACACTGACGCTGAACACGCTGCCGCGCCCCGGCCACGAGCGAACGCGCAAGGAATGCCCGAGTACGCGGCACAAACCGTCGGCAATCGCCAGGCCCAGCCCCAGGCCTTTCTCGGCACGGGTCTGATGGCTGTCGAGGCGTTTGAATTCTTCGAAAATCACCTGCTGCTTGTCTTCGGGAATGCCGGGGCCACGGTCCCAGACCTCCAGGCACAACTCGCCCTTTTGCCGGCGAACCCCCAGCAACACCGGGCCCTTGGCATAACGGAAGGCGTTGGTCAGGAAGTTTTGCAGGATCCGACGCAACAACTTGATATCGCTGTCGATGCGCAGCGTGCTGCTTCTCACACGAAATTCCAGTCCCTGTTCCCGCGCCAGTGCCTTGAACTCGGCCCCGAGTGTGTCGAACAACTCGTTAAGCGCGAACGGCTTGGGATGGGGATTGATCTTGCCGTTTTCGAGGCGGGAAATATCCAGCAAGTCGCTGATCAGGTCTTCGGCTGAACGCAGCGAGCTGTCCAGGTGCTGGACCAATTTCTGTGCCTCTCCGGACAGTCCCTCGTCCTGATGGGACAGGGCAGCGGAGAAGAGTCGCGCGGCATTCAAGGGTTGCATCAAGTCATGGCTGACGGCCGCCAGGAAACGGGTTTTCGACTGGTTGGCGGCCTCGGCGGTGCCCTTGGCTTCAGTCAGGGCAATGTTGAGCTGAGACAGCTCGTGGGTACGTTCGGTGACCCGTTGTTCCAGGCCTTCATTGGCTTCGGTCAATGCCTGTTCGGCTTCGCGGAACGCGGTGATGTCGGTGAAGCTCATGACGAAACCACCGCCCGGCATCGGATTGCCGATCAGCTCGATTACCCGGCCATTGGGAAACAAGCGCTCGGAGGTATGTGCACGGCCCTGGCGCATCCAGTGCAGGCGGCGGGCGACGTGCACTTCGGCTTCACCGGGACCACACAGGCCGCGCTCGGCGTTGTGGCGAATGATGTCGGCAATCGGCCGACCGACACTGATCAGGCCATCCGGGTAATCGAACAGCTCCAGGTAGCGCCGGTTCCAGGCCACCAGTTTCAGCGACTGGTCGACCACGCTGATGCCCTGGGTGATGTTCTCGATCGCGCCTTGTAGCAGTGCGCGGTTGAATTGCAGTACCTCCGAGGCTTCGTCGGCGATGCGTACGACGTCCTCCAGTTGCATCTCCCGACCTTCGATGGCGGCCTTTACTACCGCACGCGTCGAAGAGGCGCCGAGCACGCCGGCCAGCAAGCGTTCAGTGTGGGCGATCCATTCACCGTCGGCGTTCTGGTTCGGATTGAAGCCTTTGCCCTGGCGGTAGGCAAAGCGGATGAAACTCTGGCGCGCACGTTCCTCGCCGACAAAGCGTGCCGCCAATTGCAGCAAGTCGTCGATCTGTACCGCCAGCATCGAACGTGCGCTAGGGCGGGCACTGATTTCCTGGCCGATGAAGCGACCGGCCTGCCAATGTTCCGAAACCCGCGTGCGAGACAGTACCGAGACCCAGGCGAACAGGGTGAAGTTGCCGGCGAGGGACAGCACCACACCCTGGGTCAGCGGTGTGATCGGCAGGTGCAGCGGGTTACTGTGCAGCCACGCCAGGCCGGGGAAGCTGCTCAGCGACCAGCCCAGGCTAAGGGCGGTAATCGGCAGGATCAGGGTGTAGAACCACAGGAACGTACCGGCGGCGAGGCCGGCGAACACGCCACGGCGATTGGCCTGTTTCCAGTACAGCGCGCCAAGCATGGCCGGAGCCAGTTGGGTCACCGCCGCAAAGGCGATCTGGCCGATGGTCGCCAGGCTTGCGGTCGAGCCCAGCAAGCGATAGCTGACGTAGGCCAGCAGCAAAATGACCACGATACTCACCCGGCGTACCGAGAGCATCCATTGACGGAACACTTCGAAAGGGCGCTCGGCGTTGTTGCGGCGTAGCAACCATGGCAACAGCATGTCGTTGGAGACCATGGTCGACAGCGCCACGCTGGCCACGATCACCATGCCGGTCGCCGCCGATGCGCCGCCGATAAACGCCAGCAGGGCCAAGGCGGGATGCGCCTGGGCCAGGGGCAGGCTGATGACGAAGGAGTCCGGCAGCACTGAACTCGGCAACAGCATCTGACCCGCCAGCGCAATGGGCACGACGAACATTGCCGCCAATGCCAGGTAGGCCGGAAAAACCCATTTGGCCAGGCGCAAGTCCTGCGGATCGATGTTTTCCACCACGGTCACATGGAACTGCCGTGGCAGGCAGATGATCGCCATCATCGCCACACCGGTCTGTACCACCATCGATGGCCAGTTGACCGTTTCCTTCCAGTATTCCTCGAGTCGCGGGGCGAGCATGGCCTGGTTAAACAGGTCGTCGAAACCGTCATAGAGGCCGTAGGTCACGTACGCACCGACTGCCAGAAAGGCGAACAGCTTCACCAGCGATTCGAACGCAATGGCCAGCACCATGCCGCGGTGGTGCTCCGTGGCATCGAGGTTGCGAGTGCCGAAAACGATGGTGAACAGCGCCAGCACCAGCGACACGATCAATGCGGTGTCCTGCGCACGTACGCCCATGGCATCGGCACCGGCGCCGATCAGCAGGTTCACCCCGAGCACGATGCCCTTGAGCTGCAGGGCGATGTAGGGCAACACGCCGACCAGGCAGATCAAAGCGACCACCACCGCCAGCGATTGGGATTTGCCGTAGCGGGCGGCGATGAAGTCGGCGATGGAGGTGATGTTCTCCTGCTTGCTGATCATCACCATTTTTTGCAGCACCCACGGTGCCCCGACCAGCAGCAGGATCGGCCCGAGGTAGATCGGCAGGAATGACCAAAGCTGTTCCGCGGCCTGGCCCACCGCGCCAAAGAAGGTCCAACTGGTGCAATAAACGGCGAGCGAAAGGCTGTACACCCAGGCACGCACCCGCGGCGGCAGCGGCGCACTGCGTCGGTCACCGTAAAAGGCGATGGTGAACATGATGGCCATATAGGCCAGGGCGACGGCGGCAATCAGCCCGCTGGACAGCGACATGGGAACTCCCGGCAACCAAAGACACCCGGGCCTCCCGCCCGGACAGACAGTCTCGCACGACCGCCCCGGTTAGTCAGTGTCGACCAAGGTCGTGGCGTGGCGGGGTGTCGCAGCGTGGCGGGCAGCTGGTTTTTTGCGGTTTGTGCCTGCCCCATCGCGAGCTGGCTCGCGATGGTGGCCTTACTGACTCAACGCAATTTCGATCAGCTGATGCAGTTCCTCGACTTGCAACGGTGCCTCGGAGAACAGAATGCGAAACACGATGGGCGCAGCCACCAGGTTGATCAGGCGGTCGACGCTGGGGCGGGGCTGATCCGGATAGCGATCCAGAATCGCCTGTAGCTGTCCGCCAATGATTGTCGCGCAATAGCTCGGCTTGAGGCTCGATTGCACGTCGCGCAGCATGTGGCGGCCGGGGGCGGAGCTCATTTCATCGAGGTACTGTTCCGCCCAGGCACACACGTCTCCGCGCAGGCTGCCGGTATTGGCCGACTCGGTTTCCGGTTGCATGCGGGCGAGGGCTACATCCGCCAGCAGCGCCGACAGATCACCCCAGCGCCGATAAATGGTCGAGGGCGTGACGCCCGCGCGAGCGGCGATTTGCGGCACGGTCACGCTGGCCCGATCCTGCTCTTCGAGTAGTTCGCGCACGGCCTTGTGTATGGATTCCTGCACCCGGGCACTGCGGCCGCCGGGACGTAAAGTCGGAGCTGTCATCACACTTTTCCTGTCTCGCGTCGAAGCCTGCCAGCCAGCAATCGCCTCGATCCTGAAAATGCTGTATCGGACCTTAACACAAAGAATTTGCTTTAAGCGCCAGGCGGTAGCACACTCCGCAAAAGCAAAAAATTAGCTTTTGCGGAGTGTGCCCATGTCCAATACCCATTCAAACCGCGCAAGTCTGTGGTTTCTGGCCATCACCTTGCTCAGTTTTCTCGCCGCCTCCACGGCACCCACGCCGTTGTATCACCTGTACCAGGAACAGCTGCGGTTTTCGGCCGCCATTCTGACGCTGATTTTCGCGGTGTACGCCCTCAGCCTGCTGGTCGCGCTACTGACGGTCGGCTCGCTGTCGGATCACCTTGGACGCAAGCCGGTGATTTTCACGGCGGTGCTGCTGAACATTGTCGCGATGCTGCTGTTTATCCAGGCTGACAGCGTCGCCTGGCTGATCAGTGCACGGGTGCTGCAAGGCTTTGCCACCGGCATGGCGACGGCGGTATTGAGCGCTACGCTGCTCGATACCGACCGCCAGCAGGGGGCGCTGATCAACAGCGTCGCACCCTTGATCGGCATGGCGCTGGGTGGGATGGGGTGCGGTTTGCTGGCTGAATTTGCCCCGGCTCCGTTGCACTTGACCTATTGGCTACTGCTCGTGTTGTTCGTGATGCAGGGGGTGTACGTCTGGCGTTTGCCGGAAAGTGTCTCGCGCCAGCCGGGAGCGTGGGCTTCATTGCGACCCACCCTGCATGTGCCGGTTCAGGCGCGTTCGACCTTGTGGCGGGTACTGCCGCTCAATACCGCAACCTGGGCGCTCGGTGGGTTTTACGCGTCTCTGGCGCCTTCGTTGGTACGCACGGCGACGGGGTCAACCTCGAACCTGATTGGCGGCGCGACCGTCGCCGTGCTGACGTTGACCGGTGCCTCGATGATTTTCATCCTGCGCAATCGGCCTGCCGGCAACGCGCTACAGTTGGGGGCCGGTTGCCTGGCGACGGGCGTTGCCCTGATTCTCCTGGGTGCGCATGACGCCAGTCTGCCGCTGTTTTTCCTTGGCACGCTGGTCGCCGGTTGTGGTTTTGGTGCCGGTTTTCTTGGGGCTTTGCGCAGCGTAGTACCGTTGGCCTTGCCCCATGAGCGCGCCGGTTTGATGTCGGCGTACTACGTGCTCAGTTACCTGGCCTTTTGCCTGCCGTCACTGCTGGCCGGTAACCTGGCGCGCACCTTTGGGCTGGTGATGACCACCGATGGTTATGGTGTCGTGCTGATCCTCCTGGCCCTGGGGGCTTGGCTGGCGCACCGTCTTCGTCGCTCTTCCGGGGTTTGCAGCGCTACCGGGCAGTCGTGAAAAAAACGCACCCGAGCCGCCAGTTCACTGAGGGCGGCTCGAATTATGGTGATCCAGGCGGAAGGCAATGCCTGATTGCTTATCTGTAAAATAGATAACTCTTAGAGAAATTACCCGTTATATAGATATTCGATCCGGATCTATGATGGATTCCACCTCACTTGAGGACAGGAGTTCAGACATGACATGCCCCAACACGATCAAGCCCGGTATCAAGCCGTTCAGCCACCTGCAGCACCCCCGCGAAGTCATTCGCCAGTTCACTCCGAACTGGTTTGCCGCCACCATGGGCACCGGAGTGCTGGCGTTGGCGCTGGCACAATTGCCCGTCGTCACTCCCGGTTTGCGCGCTATCGCCGAAGCGCTCTGGCTGTTTAACATCTTTCTGTTCGTGTTGTTCACCGCCCTGTACGCGGCGCGGTGGGTGCTGTTTTTCAATGAGGCCCGGCGGATTTTTGGTCACTCCACGGTTTCGATGTTTTTCGGCACGATCCCCATGGGCCTGGCGACCATCATCAACGGTTTTCTGGTGTTCGGCCTGCCGCGCTTTGGCGAAGGCGTGATTCAGGTGGCCGAAGTGTTGTGGTGGCTGGATGTGGCGATGTCGCTGGCGTGCGGCGTACTGATTCCCTACATGATGTTCACCCGCCAGGAACACAGCATCGACCAGATGACCGCGGTTTGGCTGTTGCCGGTGGTGGCGGCGGAAGTGGCGGCCGCCAGTGGTGGCCTGCTGGCGCCACACCTGGTCGATGCTCACTCGCAATTGGTGGTGCTGGTGACCAGCTACGTGCTTTGGGCTTTTTCCCTGCCCGTGGCGTTCAGCATTCTGACGATTCTGTTGCTGCGCATGGCGCTGCATAAACTGCCTCACGAAAACATGGCCGCTTCGAGTTGGCTTGCGCTCGGGCCGATTGGTACCGGGGCACTGGGCATGTTGCTGTTGGGTGCCGATGCGCCGGCCATCTTCGCCGCCAATGGGCTGCCGGGTATCGGTGAAATCGCTGCCGGGCTGGGGCTGGTCGCCGGGATCACGCTGTGGGGCTTTGGCCTGTGGTGGATGCTGATGGCCGTGCTGATCACTCTGCGTTATCTGCGCGGCGGCATTCCCTTCAATCTCGGCTGGTGGGGCTTCACCTTTCCGTTGGGCGTCTATTCCCTGGCAACGCTGAAACTGGCCAGCACCTTGCACCTGACGTTTTTCAGTGTATTCGGTTGTGTGCTGGTGAGTTTGCTGGCCGTGATGTGGCTGATCGTCGCCAAACGCACCGTGCAGGGTGCCTGGCGCGGTGAACTGTTTGTCTCGCCGTGCATTGCCGGATTGAAGAAATAACCGGCAAAGATTAGGTAATGTGTGGCCTGGATCGCCGTGCGACATTCCAATAAATGTATCCACGCCACTCACACCTGAATCAGGGACACGGAAGATGAGTCACCCCTCACAGTTCACCTTGCTGCGCACCCGACGTTTCCTGCCTTTTTTCGTGACACAGTCCCTCGGGGCATTCAACGATAACGTCTTCAAGCAGTCGTTGATCCTCGCCATCCTGTACAAGCTGACCATCGACGGTGATCGTTCGATCTGGGTCAACCTGTGTGCGCTGTTGTTCATCCTGCCGTTCTTTCTGTTTTCGGCCCTGGCCGGGCAGTTCGGCGAGAAGTTCGCCAAGGACGCGCTGATCCGCCTGATCAAGCTCGGCGAAATCGTCATCATGGCGATCGGCGCGGTGGGTTTCCTGTTCGATCATTTGTCGCTGATGCTGGTAGCACTATTTGCCATGGGTACGCATTCGGCGCTGTTCGGACCAGTGAAATACTCGATCCTGCCCCAGGCGCTGCATGAAGATGAACTGGTGGGTGGCAACGGTCTGGTGGAAATGGGCACTTTCCTGGCGATCCTGGCCGGGACCATCGGTGCCGGAATCATGATGTCGTCCAGTCACTATGCGCCCATCGTTTCCACGGCCATCGTCGGGATTGCCGTGCTGGGCTACCTGGCCAGCCGCGGCATTCCACGGGCCGCGGCGGCGTCGCCGCAGATGCGCCTGAACTGGAACATTTTCAGTCAGTCCTGGGCCACCTTGAAACTCGGCCTGGGGCAAACCCCGGCGGTGTCGCGCTCGATTGTCGGCAACTCGTGGTTCTGGTTTGTCGGGGCGATCTATCTGACGCAAATCCCGGCCTATGCCAAGGAATGGATGCACGGCGACGAGACCGTGGTGACCTTGATTCTGACGGTGTTCTCGGTGGGTATCGCACTGGGCTCGATGCTGTGTGAGAAATTGTCCGGACGCAAAGTCGAAATCGGCCTGGTGCCATTCGGTTCTTTCGGGTTGACCGTATTCGGCTTGTTGCTGTGGTGGCATTCCGGCGGGATTCCGGACAGCGTCGAAGGCCATGGCTGGGTCGAGATTCTCGGCTTTGGCCACACTTGGCTGGTCTTGATCGACATCCTCGGCCTGGGTGTTTTCGGCGGTTTCTACATCGTCCCGCTGTACGCACTGATCCAGTCGCGCACCGCCGAAAACGAGCGGGCGCGGGTCATTGCCGCCAACAACATTCTCAATGCGCTGTTCATGGTGGTGTCGGCGATTGTCTCGATCATCCTGCTGAGCATGGTCAAACTGTCGATCCCGCAACTGTTCCTGGTGGTGTCGCTGCTGAACATCGGCGTCAATGCCTACATCTTCAAAATCGTCCCCGAATTCACCATGCGTTTCATGATCTGGCTGCTCAGCCATTCGATGTACCGTGTGGAGCATCGCAACCTGGATTTGATACCCGACGAAGGCGCGGCGCTGCTGGTATGCAACCACGTGTCGTTCGTCGATGCCCTGCTGATTGGCGGTGCGGTGCGTCGGCCGATTCGCTTCGTGATGTATTACAAAATCTACAACCTGCCGGTATTGAATTTTATCTTTCGCACGGCCGGGACGATTCCGATAGCGGGGCGCCAGGAAGACATCCAGATCTACGAAAAGGCCTTCACGCGCATTGCGCAGTATCTGAAGGATGGTGAGCTGGTATGCATCTTCCCCGAAGGCAAATTGACCGCCGATGGCGAGATCAACGAGTTCAAGGGCGGGGTTAAGCGGATTCTCGAAGAGACGCCGGTGCCAGTGATTCCATTGGCGCTGCAAGGGTTGTGGGGAAGTTTCTTCAGTCGCGATCCGAATAAAGGGTTGTTTCGCCGATTGTGGTCGCGGGTGACATTGGTGGCCGGGCCTGCGGTGGCGGTCGAAGTGGCTGAGCCGGCCAGATTGCAGGCGTTGGTCGGGGAGTTGCGCGGGGCCGTTAGATAAAAGTTGTTCGTGCGTGCCTCATCGCAGGCAGGCCCGCTCCCACAAGGATTGGTGATGTGCCTGCTATGTTTGGCACAAAACAAACCCTGTGGGAGCAGGCTTTCCCGCAATGGCGTCAGAGACTTATGCGCTGACCTTGAGCCCAACCAGTCCGGTGATGATCAACGCCACACTGGCCAGCCTCACCAGCGCCATGGACTCGCCAAACAGAATGATCCCGGCGATCACCGTGCCGACGGCACCGACACCGGTCCAGATTGCATAGGCCGTGCCCAGCGGCAGTTCCTTCATGGCAAGGCCCAACAAGCCAAGGCTGACGCCCATGGCTGCAACGGTCAGTGCGGTGGGGAGAGGGCGACTGAAGCCGTCGGTGTATTTCAGGCCGACAGCCCAGCCGACTTCGAACAGGCCGGCGAAAAACAGAATGATCCAGGACATCGAAGACCTCCATCGATTGACGGGGTCGTCCCCAGATTAATGACTCGATTGAGCCGCGAGGTCGTCCTCGCGTTGCGCAATATAGTGCCCAGCATTAACCCGGGGATCAAGTTTGCGGATTAATCGGCGGCTTGGCGAGCCGCCATTTCCCGGTCCTGCTTCTCGCTCATGCGACGGAAATACGTCGAGAGCAACGCCCCGGAAATATTGTGCCAGACGCTGAACAGCGCACTGGGCACCGCCGCCAGAGGCGAGAAGTGCGCGCTGGCCAGGGCCGCGCCCAATCCCGAGTTCTGCATGCCGACCTCCAGCGCCAGGGATTTGCGCTGAGCCAAGGGCAGTTTGAACAAACGCCCGGTGAAGTAGCCCAGCAGGTAGCCGAAGCTGTTGTGCAACATGACCACGGCCATGATCAACAGGCCGGACTCGGCAATCTTCGCCTGGCTGGCGGCCACCACCGCCGTGACAATGATCACGATGCTGACCACCGACACCAGTGGCAGCACCTCGACCGCGTGACGAACCCGATTGCCAAGCAGGCGCTGTGCTACGACGCCGAGCACGATCGGCAGCAGCACCACTTGCAGGATCGACCAGAACAGCTCCATGAAGGACACCGGCAACCAGGCCGAGGCCAGCAACCAGATCAGGGCCGGAGTCAGCAGCGGGGCGAGGAGGGTGGTGACGGCGGCAATGGCCACCGACAGCGCCAGATCGCCGCGTGCCAGCCAGGTCATCACGTTCGACGAGGTACCGCTTGGGCAGCAGCCGACGAGGATCACGCCGACAGCGATTTCGGGCGGCAGGTGAAACGCCTGGCAGAGCAACCACGCCACACCGGGCATGATCACGAAATGTGCAACCACGCCCAGGGCCACGCGCCATGGATGGCGAGCCACTTCGGCGAAGTCTTCGAGCTTGAGGGTCAGGCCCATGCCGAACATCACCAGCCCCAGCAGCGGCACGATGGCGCCCTTGAGGCCGATGAACCACGTCGGTTGCAGAAACGCCACGATGGCGAAAATCAGTACCCAGTAAGCGAAGGTGTTGCCGACAAAACGACTTAAAGCAGCCAGTGCGCGCATGGCCTGATCCTTTTTATTAAGTAGCAGCACAAGACCCCTGTAGGAGCGAGCCTGCTCGCGATGGAGTGTCAGACAAAAAGGGGGACTGACACTTCATCGCATGCAAGCTTGCTCCTGCATTAGAGATCACAAGGCTTCAGATCCCCTGCGGAGTCTCTTCTCCGCCCAATGCCTCGACCAGCGCCGGCAGGAAGTCGCCAAAGGTGAGCATCATCAGGGTAAAGCTGGCATCCAGTTGGCCGAGGGCTTCGTCGCCACCGTCCTGTTCCGCCTGGTCTTGCAGCAGATCCTCGAACTTCAGGCGCTTGACCACCATCTTGTCGTCGAGGACGAAGGACAGTTTGTCCTGCCAGGCCAGCGACAACTGAGTGACCACCTTGCCGGTGCTCAAGTGCAGCTGGATTTCTTCGCTGGTCAGGTCCTGACGCTTGCAACGCACGATGCCGCCGTCTTCGTGGGTGTCGCGCAGTTCGCACTCGTCCAGCACAAAGAAATCGTCCGCGGCTTTCTGGGTGGTGACCCACTCGGTCATGGTCGCGGTCGGAGACATTTTTACCGTCAACGGGCGAACCGGCAGAGTACCGATCACTTCACGCAAGGTGGACAGCAGGTCCTCGGCGCGTTTCGGGCTGGCCGAGTTCACCAGGATCAGGCCTTGCTTCGGCGCGATGGCGGCGAAGGTCGACGAGCGACGGATGAAGGCGCGCGGCAGGAACGCCTGAATGATTTCATCCTTGATCTGATCGCGTTCTTTCTTATAGACCTTGCGCATTTGCTCGGCTTCGATCTCTTCGACCTTTTCCTTGACTGCGTCACGCACGACGCTGCCAGGCAGAATGCGTTCTTCCTTGCGGGCGCTGATCAGCAGGAAGTCACCACTGACGTGCACCAGCGGTGCATCTTCGCCCTTGCCGAACGGCGCGACGAAACCGTAGGTGGTCAACTCCTGGCTTGCACATGGACGCGCCAGTTTGGTGGCCAGTGCAGTTTCCAACGCCTCGGCATCAACAGGCAGATCTTGGGTCAGGCGATAGATAAGCAGGTTCTTGAACCACATGGGGTGAGTCTCTCCTTTATACAAAGGGGGGCATTATTGACTTCGCGGTGCCATAGGCCAACCCTTCTCTAAGCCTTTGGAAGGCATGAAAAAATTAATTAAAAAAGTGCTTGCCAGAGGTGGGGTCGCTCCGTAGAATGCGCGCCACACCGAACGTGAAGGGTGATTAGCTCAGCTGGGAGAGCGTCTGCCTTACAAGCAGAATGTCGGCGGTTCGATCCCGTCATCACCCACCATTCGCATTCAGTGTTACGCGCAGCGGTAGTTCAGTCGGTTAGAATACCGGCCTGTCACGCCGGGGGTCGCGGGTTCGAGTCCCGTCCGCTGCGCCATATTCGGTAACCTGGAACACTGAACGCCAGGTCACCACGGAAAAGCCCGCTGAAGCGGGCTTTTTTCTGCCCCAAGTTTGTATGTTGTTCCTGCGGGTTGCATCGTTTCACCGGTTTTTAGATTTTTTTGAAAAAAACTTCAATTAAATCAACACTTTATAAAAACCTGTGGCATAATGTTTCCCGCAACGAAGGTAAAGGGTGATTAGCTCAGCTGGGAGAGCGTCTGCCTTACAAGCAGAATGTCGGCGGTTCGATCCCGTCATCACCCACCACTTTCAACGCTACGCGCAGCGGTAGTTCAGTCGGTTAGAATACCGGCCTGTCACGCCGGGGGTCGCGGGTTCGAGTCCCGTCCGCTGCGCCATATTCGGTAACCTGGAACACTGAACGCCAGGTCACCACAGAAAGCCCGCTCAATGCGGGCTTTTTGCTGTCTGGAATTTGGCTATTCCTGCAGCGAGTCGGTCCTTCCATGGTAAGAGCGAACGTGCTCCGGGCGCCGTTCCGACGATGGTCGTCAAGGATAGCGCTGCAAATCCGCCCCTCCGTGGTGTTCTCGGTTTTTTTCGCGAGCTGGCTCGCTCCTACTGTTCGGCGTTGCGGGCGTGTCGGTAATCGCTGACGGCTTCGTAAACGGCTTTGCGCAACCGGTTGATGCCGCCGATAGGGCGATGAGCCTCGAGTCCAAACCACGGGTTGAACGACAGGTTATCGCATTGCAGGTTCAGCGCAGGCGTATCGAAGTCCTGGGCGGGCACCTTGATTCGTGCCACGGTCTGGAAGGGCGCATCGTTCTCGCTCCACTCTATGCTGGTGTCTTCGATCGGCATGTACTTGTTGGCGTCCTGGCGCTGGATCTGCAAGACGAAACACGCAGGTACCCGATCAGTCGACAGCTGCTGATTCAGCGCATTGCGCAGGAAGTTCGGCAATTTCCGGTTTTGCGCCGGCAAGTTGTAGGGCGGGCAGCTTTGCGGGTCGGGCATCACACGAAACTTGGCGTTGGCTTCACCGAATTTGTAGGGCGAAACTGAAAAGTAGGTGGTCTGGGTCGGACTGGGCGTCGCGGGTGACAAGGTCGCCAATGCAATGAACAGGTGACGAACCTGCCAGGTGCGCGGATCCCAGCCCGGAAAAAAGGCCATGACTTTTTTGCCATCTGCCTGCGCGGCAACGTTCTGACGATACTCGGCGACATTACTGACGAAAAAGTTCGGGTGGCTGAACATCACGAAGTCTTGTTCGCTTCGCTGCGTTTGATCGCTCAGCAGTTGTTTGCCCGGCACGTCGAGTAGCTTGATCGCCATGCCCCGGGCATCGCGCATGCTGTCGAACTGTGGATAGGCATTGCCGTTGGACAGGCGCATCGTCGCTTGCCAGGTTTTGCCAGGCTCGTTGAACACACCCTGACGCAAATCGCTCGCCAGGTCCGGCAGCACCTGGACTTCAGCCTGCACGCAACCGTGGGCCTTGGCATGGGCGTCGCGCAGATAGCGGGTGCTTTCACGGTGTTGGTCGACGATGCGCACGGCCGTCTGAATGATGTCCTGAGTCATCGCTGCTTCACCGTCCGGAATCTGCTCTTGCGCCGATACCGGACCGCCGTGTTGCCAGGCGAACCACGCCGAGGCCAAGGCCCAGGCAAGCAACCCAAGACCCAATAGCCAGAGCAGAGTCTTGCCGAGAAAAGCGGCCAGGCGCAGCCAGAGGGTCATGAGCATGGGGGATTCCTTTTGTAATGGGCGAGGGTCATGGCAATTGCGACTCCAGCGGGCCGCCCAACACCTTCAGATACTCCAGCAGCGCCCAGCGCTCCTGTGGTTGCAGCAGACGTCCGATCACGCCGTTGCCCAGTTTGCCGGCACGGAACTCGTGACCGCTGTTGAGGTTGCCGGTGATGCGCGTGTCGAACAGAAAGGCATTGGTAAAGGCTTCGGTGCGATAGCCCAGGTGCTTCGGGTCGTACTCGAACGTGCCTTTGTAGAAGGTGGTTGAGCGTTCATCCTGAGGCGAGAGCAATTGATAAAGGCTTGGCACCGAGCCGTTGTGCAGGAACGGCGGTGTCGCCCACACGCCCGCCAACGGCCGGGCCTTGTAGGCGCGTAACTCGCGGACACCGATCGGCAAGCCGAACCCGTCCATTTCAGGCCGTGCGGCGGGTGTGATGCCCGCCTCGCGATAGGCCCGGTTCGCCACAAACGCCGTGACATAGGCCAGCCCTTTGGCCACGGACATCTGGCTCAGATCAAGGGGGTGCGTGGGTTTGGGTTCGACATCCAGTTGACCGAGCTCCGCCGGATTCCATTGCAGTGCCGTCAAGTCGTAGCGGTGATCGGCGATGTTGTTGGCCGCGCCGGGGTCGGTGCCGATGTATTCCACGGGGAGCATTTTCAGGTGTTGGACGTATCGTCCTTCGCCTTGGGTCGTCCGCGGTACGTGACAGCCTGCGCAGTTTTCGCTGAACAGTGCGCGACCCTTTGCCGCCAAGGATTTGTCGATGGGCCCCAGCAGTTCTTCGGGCCAGGCAGGCGGAGCGAGCCGTTGCAGGGTTTCTTCGATCAGATGGAGATCGCGCACCCGGACGCTGGAGGGGTAACGATCGTCGCCCTTGAAGGGCTGACCATCGCGGTCGAAGAAATTCAGTGTGGCGCCGACACCCAGGGCTTCACCGATATTGCGCGCCATGGGCTGCTGCGCCGAGCCGTTCCACTGCACCCAGTCGAAGGTCCACATGTCCCACAACTGCGGGTAGTCCACCGGGGCATTGGCCACGCGATAATTGTCGGGAGAAATGGCATCGCCGAAGCTGGCGTTGGCGATACGACCGAAGGCATCGGTACGCCCGGGCCCTTCCTCAGTCGGATAGAGCCCGCGATGGGTATCGTTCCAGGCCACTTTCAGAAAGGTATCGAGCGAAGCCTTGATTTCGTTGCGCAGTTGCTGGCGCCGGGAGTCGTAATCCCCGGCCAGTACCTGGCGTGCGAAACGTTCGAATTTCCAGGGGTTGTAATAAGTTGCGGCCAGGCTCGCTACCAAGGCTTGTCCGAAACTGCCACCTCGCAGTGTAGGAACGCTGGAGGGCAACACATGCTGTGCCGAACCGCCATCGATGCGCACAGCTTGACCGTTGAAACGCAGTTCTCCGGTATGGCAGGCGGCACAGGTAATATCCAGAAACGTATCCGCACTCCCGGGATTTTGGTGCCGGGCAAAGCCCACCGGAAGATTTCCAGGGTTGTTCGGGGTGGGTTTCTGGCTGGGGTCGATCAGAAAGCCGAAGCGTGCGAGGTACTCAGGGGAGGCGAGTCGTTGTTGCGAAAAGGGCAATTCAAGGGCCGTGAACCAGTCGTAGTGCAGGCCCTTGACCTGCGTACCCTGAGGCGTGAAGTAGTATGTCTGGCGGTCGGCATCGTCCCATTGGTCGAGATAATGCACCTGTTGTGCGGGTGACCAGAGCGGTAGCTCAGGGTTGGCAACGTAGTACAGAACCACGGCCAGAGCCACTCCCAGCAGGATTGCGATCGCCATGAGCAAGCGGAATAAGAGGCGCAAGATGAACATCCGTGTCGATTAATGTTCCGTTATGCCTTAGCCTCAGATCAGCGGCAAGTGGCCATTACGCCAGACATTGTGGGATACGGGATCTGTCTCGGTATGAGTCGGATGACAGATGTTTCATCATCTACACTGCGAAAAGCGTTTAAACACCTGAACTTATCCGAAATTTCCGGCTCTCATGCCGGTAGCCATTGGTCGTGGCCGCCTGATAAGCTCGCGGCTTTACTCGATTGCCCTTTAGGCGCATGAACAAGGAAATAGCATGAAACAGCATCGGTTGGCGGCGGCGGTGGCCCTGGTTAGCCTGGTACTTGCGGGTTGCGACTCGCAGACCAGCGTAGAGCTGAAAACCCCGGCGCAAAAAGCTTCCTACGGAATTGGCCTGAACATGGGCAAAAGTCTGGCTCAGGAAGGCATGGATGACCTGGACTCCAAAGCCGTAGCCCAGGGCATCGAAGATGCCGTCGGCAAGAAAGAACAGAAACTGAAAGATGAAGAGCTGGTTGAAGCCTTCGCCGCGCTGCAAAAGCGTGCCGAAGAGCGTATGGCCAAGATGAGCGAAGAGTCGGCAGCCGCTGGCAAGAAGTTCCTCGAAGAAAACGCCAAGAAAGCTGGCGTAGTGACCACCGCTTCGGGCTTGCAGTACGAAGTGATCAAGAAAGCCGATGGCGCTCAGCCAAAGCCGACTGATGTAGTGACCGTCCACTACACCGGCAAGCTGACCAATGGCACCGTTTTCGACAGCTCCGTCGAGCGCGGCAGTCCGATTGATTTGCCGGTTAGCGGTGTGATTCCGGGTTGGGTCGAAGGCCTGCAACTGATGCACGTAGGCGAGAAGTACAAGTTGTACATTCCTAGCGAACTGGCTTACGGCGCGCAAAGCCCAAGCCCGGCGATCCCGGCCAACTCGGTGCTGGTGTTCGACCTGGAGCTGCTGGCGATCAAGGATCCGGCAAAAGAAGACGCTGCCAAGTAATCAGCGTCTGCTCTTAGAACAACGCCTCGCTTTTGCGGGGCGTTGTTGCATCTGGTGTCTGGTGCGGGTAAACAAAGCGAACAGATGCTGCAGGCTGGAGTCATAGCCATTGTAGGTGTGGTGCTAACCGCGCCAGAGCGCCAAGTCAATGAAATCTTGGGTTTTTTTAGATGGGCAAAAAACGCCCGATCTGAGTTCGGCCCTTGTGCAGCGGGGCTTTCAGCCTTTAAAAGTCGCTCTGTTCACAAGGTTATCCACAATTTGTGTGGATAACATTTACATGGGAGGAATGATGAAAGCGCCCTGGAATTTTGCTCGTTTCCTGCCTCTGGCTGGACGACTGCTCGCTCGTGGACGTTTGCCAACGCTGTTGTTTGCAGTGGCCAGCAAAGGTGCCAGCCAAGGCAATCGCCTGGGCAAGTTCAAGGATGATCTGCGCCTGTTGCAGGCACTTTGCCTGGCCTACTGGCGCGGTGAGTATCGGGCCATCAGCCCCAAAGCGCTGGTCTCGGTCGTGGCGGGCCTGATGTATTTCCTCAGTCCGGTGGATGCGATTCCGGATTTCATTCCGGTATTCGGCATGCTGGACGACATTGCGGTCCTGGCCTGGTTGATGAAAGTCTTCGATGACGAACTCAACGCGTTTCGCGTCTGGCGCCAACGCCAGATGCCTGAGAAGCTCGCAGTGGTCGAGCGCCTGCCCGATACCCTTGAGCAACTCCAGCTTCAGGGACCGAAAAAACCCTGATCGGTTCCCATCTTGCCCGCAGATAGATGCCCCCCGCGACCTTAGCCGCTGTTAGGATTACACTTCTAGGGAAAAGTGCCGACTCGCTAAGTGTTTTTGTCCTACGGGGTAGTCATGGATATTCAGATAATTACACGCGAAGGCGAGCCCGAATATGCGGTTCTGCCATGGGCTCAGTATCAGGCTCTACTGAAAGCAGCAGGCATCAACGAAGCACCGTCGCGTCCGGCCGCAGCGCCGCTTGCGACACCCCAGGACCCGATTCTTCCAGGTCTTGATCAACTACGCAGTTTGCGCGAAGGGAAGGGCATCGCCATCGAGGCGCTCGCCTGCACGGTAGGCATCAGCCCGTCTTATCTGGCCATGATCGAAAGTGGTGAACGTCTGCCCGACGCTGCCATTCGCCGAAGCCTGGCCTGGGAATTGACGGTGCCAGGGTGGAGGGATGAATCGTGAGCGTACGCATCAGTCGTCAACATTGGGACGGGTTGCTGGGCGAGCTGGATCAGGCTCGCCGTCAGCGTCATCTACTGACTTATCGGGCACTGCTGGAGCGTTTACAGCTTCCCACGCCCGCCATGCAAACCTTGACTGCCGCGCTTGAGCATCTGGCGGCGCTGGACGCCAAGGCTGAACAGCCGCTGCGCAGTTCGCTGGTGATCAGCCAGGGCGCCAGCCGTCTGCCACGCACCGGCTTCTTTGAATGTGTCGAGCGCCTCGGGCGATTCTCCGGGCCATCCGATGGCGTCGCCGCCGCATCCTGGCACGCCTCGGAAGTGGTGCGCGTATTTGAGTACGAGTACCCCGAGTCGGCGGAGGCCTGAGTGTTTTTTCGACTCAAGGCGCAGGTCAGTTACTGGCTGGCACGCAGGCTTTTTCACTGGCAATGGTTCGTGCGACAGCCGCGTGGCTGGAGCTGGCTTGAAGGCCAGTTCGCCCGTATGGCTAACCTGGGCGATGTCGACGCTCAGAGCTTCTATGGCCACATCCTGACCTTTCGCGGTGTCGGTCTGGGCGCTCGCGAAGAGGGCCTTCGCCTGCTGCGCCTGGCGGCATTGGCCGGCGATGGCAAAGCGGCCTATCAGGTCGGAGTGATCAGCCTCGCCGGAACGCCGAGCAAGGCGCCGGATCCGACTGAAGCGGCACGCTTCTGGAGCATTGCAGCGAAGGCCGGGCATCCGTTGGCCGAGCTCAAGCTAAAAGAGCTGGCGGCTCGAGATGATGGGCTATAGCCCAGAATGGTGTTGTTCCGGCGGGTGCCATCGCGAGCAGGCTCGCTCCCACAATGGATCTGTTGAAGACGCACAATTCGTGTGACTCAGCATTACCCTGTGGGACGCGATGGCCTCAGGCCATTCATCGATGCCCGGCCAGCAGCACATCCTCTTTCTCCGGCGCCGCCAGACTATCGATCACATGCACGCTGTATCCCTGCACATTCTTCGCATGGTGTTTGGCCTGGGACGCCATCTCGGCCAATTGACTGGCGTCGAGTTGATCGCAGGCCTGTGGATGCAAATGCACCACGCCGATGGAGAGGGACAGCAAGGGAAACTCCTGGCGCACGCCCTGGCGATTGGGCGCGATGAAACAGCCGGCTTCGAGGTGTTCGCTGCGGTAGAAGCGTCGGCACTGGCTCTGGAAGTCATCCAGTAACTGGTTCAAACGTTTGCGCCAGTCTTCCGGGCCGAGCACCAGGAGGAAATCATCGCCGCCGATATGGCCGACGAAGTCGCGGGATGGGTCGACGCGGTCGTTCAGACATTGCGCCAGGCAGAGCAGGACTTCATCACCACGGCCGTAGCCATAGATGTCGTTGAAGGGTTTGAAGCTGTCGATGTCGACGTAGCAGATCACCGATTCCCGTTGCTGTTGCAGCAGCCGCGTCAGGCATTGCTGGATCGGCACGTTGCCTGGCAGCAGGGTCAGGGGATTGGCGTAGCGCGCTTGCTGGATCTTCAGTTCGGTAATCAGCTTGAGCACATCGATGACCCGGCCCAGGCCCAGATAGCTGCCGTTGAGGGTGATGATGAAGTCTTCTTCGATACGTTGGCGGGCGCGACTGGTGATCAGGCGACTGACCTGCTGCAGCGACTGACTCATTTCGACGGCCAGGAAGTCATCGTTCATCAAGCGGCTGATGGGTTTGCGGGCGAACAGGTCGGTGGCAAACGGCTTGAGCAGGGCATCGGAAAGCGAATGCCGGTGGACGATGCCACACGGCTGGCCGTGCTCATCCAGCACCGCCAGCGAATTCAGATTGGCCTGGCGGCGGAAGGCTTCCAGTACCGTGGCAGTCGGCGTGTCACGCGCTACTGCCGGTTGCTCGTTGAGCAGGGCGCTGAGGTCGCTGCCTTCATCATTGAGCACCACAACGGCATTGTCCTGACGCGGCATCAGGGAGCGGGCATCCCGGGGCGGATGTTCTTGCGGTCGGCAGAGCAAATAGCCCTGGATCAGATCGACCCCCATTTCAGTCAGCACCGCGAGTTCTTCCGGCAATTCGATGCCTTCGGCGATCACCTGTGCCCGCGATGCCTTGGCAATCTGCAGGATCGAGCCGACGAATTCGCGCTTGAGGGCATCCTGGTGTATGCCATCGATAAAGTGCCGGTCGATCTTCACATAGTCCGGTCGCAACTCGGACCACAGACGCAAACTTGAATAGCCTGCCCCCAAGTCATCCAGGGCAATGGAAAACCCCATTGCCCGATAGTGATGCAGGGCGGTTTGCAACAACTGGAAGTCGTCGGTTGGTGTCTGCTCGGTGAGTTCGATCACCACCTGGCTCGGCGGGATGCCGAAATCCTCCAGCAGTTGCAGGGTGCGGCCGGGTTGGTGCGCGGCTTCGAGCAGGGATTCCGGGGACACGTTGAGGAACAGCTTGCCGGGCAGTTGCTGTTCATTGAAGCGTCGACAGGCGCTTTCACGGCAAGCGATTTCGAGTTCGCTCAAGCGCCCGGCCTGGCGGGCGACGGCAAACAACGCAATAGGGGAGTGCAGCGGGCTGTTGGAGGGGCCGCGACTGAGGGCTTCGTAGCCGAGAATCCGTCGTTCAGAAAGACAAATGATCGGTTGGAACAGGCTGTGCAAACCGCCTTGAGTCAGGATTGAACTCAACGCACTCAGCTGTTCTGTCGTGGTCATGGCGATCTCTGGCGATAAAAAAAGGACCGGGCGTGCTCTTGGTAAGAGAGCACGCCCAGTCCTCTATTTCACGACAGAATGATGACTGTTTGATGACGCTCCGGGGAGCGTCAGCATTAAATTGCCATCATCTTAGTGCTTGGCTACCGCGGTATTGAGCTTGAGGTAGTCCAGCAGAATGCGCCCGGTTTCGCTCAGGTAGGCGTCGTCTTCTGGCTTGGTCTTGTCCGGCTCGGCCGCGATGGCGTCTTCGTCTTCTTTCTTCAGCTCTTTGAGTGGCTCTTCGCCCTTGGCCTTGCGACGAATGTTCTCCATGGCCAGTTGCTTGGCTTCGATATCGGCGTGTTGCGCACGACGGTCGGCTTCATTGAGGCTGACGGTTTTTTCTGCCATCAGTTTCTGCGCCAGGGCCAGCTTGTCGCGAATGAACACGAACTCCGCGTCCTTGGCCGTACGCACGTCATGCTCGGATTTGAGCTGGCTGATATACGGTTTGAACGGGTCGACCGCAGGCTTGATGGCCGCTTTGATGGTGTCCCACGGCATGGCTTCCGGCAGGGCGCTCTCGCCGATTTCCTTGGTGTCGATGATCGACGGGTAATCGATGTCCGGCAGCACGCCCTGATGCTGGGTGCTCTGGCCGGAAACCCGGTAGAACTTGGCCAGGGTCAGCTTCAGTTCGCCATGGTTCAGCGGCTGGATGGTCTGCACGGTGCCTTTACCGAAGGTCTGGCCGCCGATGATCAAGGCGCGGTGGTAGTCCTGCATGGCACCGGCAAAAATCTCCGAGGCCGAGGCGGACAGGCGGTTGACCAGCAACGCCATCGGACCCTTGTAGAACGCACCCGGGTTTTCATCTTCCAGCACATCGACTCGTCCGTCGGCGTTGCGCACCAGCACGGTCGGACCTTTGTCGATGAACAGGCTGGTCAGCTCAGTGGCTTCCTGAAGGGAGCCGCCGCCGTTGTTGCGCAGGTCGATGACCACGCCGTCGACCTTGTCTTTCTGCAACTCGGTCAGCAGTTTCTTGACGTCGCGGGTGGTGCTCTTGTAATCCGGATCGCCGGCACGGAATGCCTTGAAGTCCAGGTAGAACGCCGGGATCTCGATGACACCGAGCTTGTAGTCCTTGCCATCCTGCTTCAGGTTGAGGACCGATTTTTTCACCGCCTGATCTTCAAGCTTCACCGCTTCTCGGGTGATCGGCACGATCTTGCTGGTCTGGTCGTTCGGCGCATTGCTGGCCGGAATCACTTCCAGGCGCACCACGGTGCCTTTCGGGCCGCGGATCAGCTTGACCACTTCGTCCAGGCGCCAGCCGACCACGTCGACCATTTCTTTGTTGCCCTGGGCAACACCGATGATCTTGTCGGCCGGTGCGACCTGCTTGGTCTTGTCCGCCGGACCTGCCGGCACCAGGCGCACGACTTTCACTTGATCGTTATCGCTCTGCAACACGGCGCCGATGCCCTCCAGGGACAGGCTCATGTTGATGTCGAAGTTTTCCGCGTTATCCGGCGACAGATAGTTGGTGTGCGGGTCGTAGGACATGGCGAAGGTGTTGATGTACGCCTGGAAGATGTCTTCCGCACGGGTCTGGTCCAGGCGCGCCAATTGGTTCTTGTAGCGCTTGGTCAGGGTTTCCTGGATCTGTTTGGAGTCCTTGCCGGCGATCTTCTGCCGCAACACTTCGTCCTTGACGCGCTTGCGCCACAGGTCGTCGAGTTCAGCGGTGGATTTGAGCCAAGGGGCGTCCTTGCGATCGACCAGCAAGGTTTCCTTGGTGGTGAAGTCCATCTTGTCGACGCCCTTGCCCAACTCTGCAAGGGCGAAGTCCAGACGCGATTTGACGCGGTCCAGATAGCGCTTGTAGATGGTAAACCCGGCGTTCAGGTCGCCGCTTTTGAGGAAGTCGTCGAACTGGGTCTTCCACTTGTCGAATTCGGCGATGTCGCTGGCCATGAAGTAGCTGCGCGACGGATCCAGCAGCTTGAGGTAGCTGTCGTAGATGATCACCGAGCGCGCGTCATCGAGCGGCGGCTTGCTGTAATGATGACGCTTGAGTAACTCCACGACGTTCAGACTGGCGATGACTTCGTCACGGTCAGGTTGAAGGTTGTCCCAGCTGTTGGCTGCGAAAGAACTGCTCGACATCGGCAACAGGCCGATACCGATGAATAGGGCGAGGGCGGTGCTGGGGAACAAACGCTTCATGTTGATTCGACGCGGGGACAATTGATAACGCATATTAGGCCGTCTTTGAAGTCGCCGGTTCCACAAGGGCCGGTCGCATGATGCAAAAAGCCCGGCGCTACAGCTTCGGGCTCAGTCCAGACTCACTATGGAGGCACTGTGAAAGCATTGCAAGGCGTTGACGGTCAAGTGGAGTGGGTTGAAGAGCCAAGTCCGGCATGTGATGTCGGCCAAGTTCGCATCCGAGTGGCGGCAGCAGGTCTCAATCGTGCCGATTTGTTGCAGAAAGCAGGTTTGTATCCGCCGCCGCCGGGGGCCAGCCAGGTGCTCGGTCTAGAGTGTTCGGGGGTGATCAGCGAGGTCGGGCCGGGCTCGTCCTGGCAATTGGGGGATCGGGTCTGCGCCTTGCTGGCCGGGGGCGGGATGGCCGAAGAGGTGGTTGTCGACGGACGGCATGTGTTGCCGGTTCCCGACGGAATGTCATTGGTCGAAGCCGCCGCGTTGCCGGAAGTGTATGCGACCGTTTGGTTGAACTTGTTTCAACTCGCAGCGCTCAAGCCTGGTGAAAAAGTTCTGCTGCACGCCGGCGCCAGTGGAATTGGTTCAGCTGCCATTCAGTTGTGCAAGGCGTTTGGTAACCCGTGCTGGGTCAGCGTGGGGTCTGCCGAGCGTCTGGCGTATTGCGAAGCGCTCGGAGCCCAGGGTGGCGTGGTGCGCACCACCGACCTGGAGAGCTTGAGCGACCTGGGACCGTTCAATGTCATCCTCGACCCGGTGGGCGGTAATTATTCGGCGTTGAACCTCAAGCTGCTGGCGCAGGACGGACGCTGGGTGCTGATTGGCCTGATGGGTGGCCGCGAGGCGAAGCTGGACCTGGCTCAAGTACTGGCCAAGCGCGTGCAGTTGCTGGGGTCGACCCTGCGCAGCCGCGACGAACAGTTCAAGGCCGATCTTTTCAGTGATCTGAGCCAGCATGTGTGGCCGCTGTTTGCCGAAGGGCGGTTGAGCCCGCAATTGGCCAGGACCTTTGCGATCAAGGACGCCGAAGCGGCGTTCGCGGAGCTGGCGAGCAACAAGGTGGCGGGGAAGGTGGTATTGGTGATCGACGAAAGCTTGAGCTGAATCCTGAGGGAGCGTGGCTTGCCCGCGATGAACGATGACGCGGTTTGACAACTTCACCGCGTCGCCCGAATCGCGAGCAAGCTCGCTCCCACAGGGGATCGTTGTTATTTCCAGAGGTGGATCGGCCAGCCCGCTTTCTCGGCGTGCTCAAGGAGCACCGGATCCGGATTGACCACATGCGGGAAATCCACCTTCAACAGCAACGGCAAATCGTTGCGTGAGTCGGAGTAGAAACTCGCCCCTTCCAGGTTTTCCTCTTCCGCATCCAGCCACTCCAGCAGCCGGGTGATCTTGCCTTCGCGGTAGGTCAGAGTGCCCACGGTTTGGCCGGTGTAGACACCGTGAGCCACTTCCAGCTCGATGCCGAGAATCTCGTCGATGCCCAGGCGTTCGGCAATCGGTCGCACCAGGTGCGTGCCCGAGGCGGAGATCACCAGAATGCGATCGCCGAGCTTGCGGTGCTCGGCAATGGCGCGGGTGGCGCCGCTGAAGATGATCGGTTCGATGATCTCCTCCACCCATGGACTGACCAAGTGCTCGATCTCTTCCGGCGTGCGCCCGATCAACGGTTCGAGACTGAAGGCCATGTAGTCTTCCATGGCCAGGTGGCCCCGGCCGTAGGCGTCCATCAATTCCCTGTCGCGGCGCAGGAAGGATTCGCCGTCGACCCAGTTGAGACGGGCCATTTGCTCGCTCCACAGCGAGGCGCAATCGCCGTGGATCAGGGTTTCGTCCAGATCAAAAATTGCCAGGGCCATCAGTGCAGTTCTCTCTTCAACATCAACAAGGGCATCAGGCTACCTCACACAGCGCCGTCGGATCGATGGAAAGCGCGAGGCGCTGACCATCGGGGTGCAGATCGGACGTCGAGCGGTTGAGCACATCCACCACCAACTCCACGCCGCGTGCTTCGATGCGGTAACGGATCACGTTGCCCAACAGACTGTGGCTGCGCACCTGCGCGTCCAGCTCGCCGTCGAGACTCAGCTCGATGGCCTCCGGGCGAATGGCGATGCGATGGCTGATCGGCCGCTGCAGCAGCTTCGAGGCGGCGTCGGCGTCCAGCAGATTGTAGTTGCCGATGAAACCGGCGGCGAACACATCCACTGGCGCCGTGTACAGGGTCTCGGCGTCACCGCTTTGTACGATTTTTCCCTGATTCATCAGGAAAATGCGGTCAGACATGGTCAGCGCTTCTTCCTGATCGTGGGTGACGAAGATCGTGGTCAGGCCCAGTTCGCGCTGGATCTGACGGATCTGTTCGCGCAAGTGTTTACGAATTCGCGCGTCAAGCGCCGATAGCGGTTCATCCAGCAGCAACAGGCGTGGTCGCGTGACGAGCGAGCGGGCGAGGGCCACGCGCTGGCATTGGCCGCCAGACAGTTGATGCGGGTAGCGCGAGGCAAAGTCGTTCAACTCGACCAGTTTCAGCACTTCGGCAACGCGCTTGTGGCTGTCGTCGGCGTTGACCTTTTGCATGCGCAGACCGAAGGCGACGTTCTGCTCCACGGTCATGTTGGGGAACAAGGCGTAGCTCTGGAACACCATGCCGATTCCGCGTTTTTGCGGGCTCAAAGGGACGATATCAACACCATCGAGCAGGATCTTGCCACCATCTACCGAGGTCAGGCCGGCGATGCAGCGCAGCAGCGTCGACTTGCCGCAACCGGACGGGCCGAGCAGGGTGACGAACTCGCCTTTCTGGATTTCGCAGTTGATGTCGCTGAACACCGTGGTGCCCGCGTAATTCTTTTGAAGATGTTGGACGCTGACATAGCTCATTCGCTTTTGTCCTTGTTCAAGATATTGGCCGCCCAGGTCAGAACCAGCACAAAGAAGAAGTAGGAGATCACCAGCGCACTGGTGAAGTGGCCGCTGCTGTTTCGCATGTTGTTGAGGTAGACCTGCAGGGTTTCGTAACGGGTGCCGACGAGGATGTTGGCGAACACGAACTCACCGAACAGGAACGAGAACGACAGCAGCAACGCCACCATCAAGCCCTTGCGCAGGTTCGGCAGCACCACCAGGAACGCCGCTTGAAAGGTGCTGGCGCCGAGCAGTTGCGCGGCGTCCATCAGGTCGCGCAGGTTGATCGCTTGCAGGTTGTTGGTGATCGCCCGATACATGAACGGTAACGCGACGGTGAAGTAGCAACCGATCAGAATCCAGGGCGTGCCGACCATCGCAAACGGTCCGGAACCGTAGAGCTGCAACAAACCCACCGAGGACACCACGGGCGGTACGGCGAACGGCAGCAGGATCAGGATGTTCATCAGCGCGTCGAGTTTCGGGAAGTGGTAATGCACCACGAACAGCAGCGGCAGAATCAGCACCACCGAGAGAATCAGCGCGCCGATGCAGACCAGCAGCGATTGGCCGAAGGCACTGAGAAACCGTGGATCGCTCCACAGCTGCGCATACCATTTGATACTGAAACCGCTGGGCAGAATCGTGGCCGACCAACTGCTGGAAATCGAATAGATAAACGTACCGAGCAACGGTAACAACAGGATCGCAAACAGCAGGTACACCACCACCCGATGGTAAATGCCCACGGGGCCCAATTCAGCGCGAGACATGGTAGCTCCTCTTCAACAGCAGCTGATGCACGATGGTCACCAGGGTCATCAAGGCCACCAGCACCACGGCCAGGGCACTGGCCAGGTTCGGATCGAGGGAGATGTCCCCCGAGACCATCGCCGCGATACGGATCGGCAGCACGTTGAAGTTGCCGGTGGTCAGGGCGTACACCGTGGCGTAGGCGCCGAGGGCGTTGGCCAGCAGAATCACGAAGGTGCCGAGCAGTGCCGGGGTCAGTACCGGCAAACCGATGTGGCGCCAGAACTGCCAGCCGTTCGCCCCGAGCAGTTCCGCGGACTCGCGCCAGTCTTCGCGCAGGGCGTCGAAAGCGGGGTAGAGCAGCAGTACGCCGAGGGGAATCTGGAAGTAGGTGTAGAGAATGATCAGCCCGGTTTTCGAGTACAGGTTGAAATCCTGAATGATCCCCGCCTGCTTGAGCATGATGGTGAAGCTGCCGTTGAAGCCCAGCAGGATGATGAACGCAAAGGCCAGGGGCACGCCGGCAAAGTTGCTGGTCATGTTGGCGAACGCGTTGACGAAGTTGCGCAGTTTCGAGTCGACCCGCCGCAGCGAATACGCGCCGAGCACGGCGATGATGATCCCGAATACGCTGGACCAGAAACTGATCTCGAGGCTGTACTGGATCGCCTGCAGGTAGAACTTCGAGTTGAAGATTTTGCTGAAGTTGGCCAGGCCCCAGCCGAACTCTTCCGACTCCAGGCTGTTGATCATCACCCATGCCAGCGGGGCGATTTCGAACACGATAAAGAACAGTGCGAAGGGCACCAGGCACAAGGCTGCCAGCCATTTGCCGCGAGTCATGGCATTCACTTGAGCAGCTCCCGGCACACGGGTTTGTCATGGGGCACGCCCAGCAGCTCGCAGACCGTGCCGCAAATGTCCGTCTGTTTCGGTGCCGCGTCGGCATTGAAACTGAAGGCATCGCCGAGCACGAACAGCGGTACTTCGCGTTCTTCTGGCAACAGGCCGTTATGGGAACGGTCGTTGTTCATGCCGTGATCCGCCGTCACCAGTACCTGGTAACCGGCGTCGAGCCAGCCTTGCAGGTAGTCGGCGATGATGATGTCGGCCGAACGGGCGCTGTTGCGGTACTGCGGGGTGTCGAGACCGTGCTTGTGTCCGGCGTCGTCAATGTTCATGGGGTGGATCAACAGAAAATTCGGCGCATGGCGCAGGCGCAGGTTTTCCGCGTCGGCGAACAGGTGCGAGTCGGGGTAGTGATCGCTCCAGTAAAAGTGGCCGTACTGAATCGGCAGGTCGGGGTCGTCGGTATGGCGATCCCGGGCAGGCACGAACGGTGAACGGTTGTACAGCTCGCTGACCCAGTGATAGGCCGCCGCGGCGGTCTTCAGGCCGGCATCCCTGGCGTAGTGGTAGATGCTGCGCTGGCTGGACAGGCGCGAGACGTTGTTGTGCACGATACCGCTGTCGATCGGCGTGACACCGGTCAGGATGCATTCGTAGAGCGGTCGGGACAGGGCCGGCAACTCGCACTCCAGTTTGTAGAGCGCTGCGCGTCCTGCGCCGACATAAGCCTGCAGGTGCCCCATGGCGTGCCGGGCAACCTCGTAGCTGAGGCCGTCGAGCACGACAAGGATGACGTTGTGCTTCATAGGGGCAATGACTCCGTGAAACGGGAATTCGGAACTCACTCGATCCACTGTGGGAGCGAGCCTGATCGCGAAGGCGCCCTGCCAGTCAACAAGTGTGTTGAATGCAAGTGCGCTATCGCGAGCAGGCTCGCTCCCACAGGGATTTCCATTGGCCCGTCAACTGGCGGGCTACAGCATCACTTCATTTCGACAATGACTTCTTCGTTCCACTTCTGCGGCAGCGCCTTGGAAGTCTTCTCCCACGCATCCGCGTCCTTGATCGGCGTGACGTTTTTGTACTGCTCGTTAGGCAGCAGCTTGGCCTTCACGTCATCCGGCAGTTTCACGTGTTCGGCGCGGATCGGACGGGCGTTGCCGCGCGCCAGGTTGGTTTGGCCGGCATCGCTGAAGATGTACTCGCGGGTCAGCTTGGCGGCGTTCGGGTTCTTGGCGTATTTGTTGATGATGGTGGTGTAGCCGGAAATCACCGAGCCATCGGACGGGATCAGCACCACGTAGTCATCCGGATTGGCCATCTTGGCTTTGTAGCTCAGGCCGTTGAAATCCCAGACCACGCCGACTTCGATCTCGCCTTTTTCCATGGTGGCGATGGTCGGGTTAGCCATCGACAGGCGGCCCTGTTTGGCGATATCGGCAAACATCAGCAAGGCAGGTTGCAGGTTTTTCTCGTCACCACCATTGGCCAGTGCGGCGGCCAGTACGCCGTTGGCGGCCTGGGCGGCGGTGCTCACGTCACCGATGGAAACCTTGTATTTGCCGTCCTTGAGGTCGGACCACTTGGTCGGTACATCGGAACCGTGCAGCAACTTCTTGTTGACGATAAAGGCGATGGAACCGGTGTAGGCCAGTGCCCAGTTGCCGTCCTTGTCCTTGGCCCAGCCAGGCACTTGGTCCCAGGTCGAAGGTTTGTACGGTTGCACCACGCCTTGCTTGACCGCGATCGGGCCGAAGGCGGCACCGACGTCGCCGATGTCGGCGCTGGCATTGTCTTTTTCGGCGGCGAACTTGGCGATTTCCTGCGCCGAGCTCATGTCGGTGTCGATGTGCTTGAGGCCGTAAGTCTTGGCCAGGTCGTCCCAGGTGCCTTTCCAGTTGGCCCAGTCATCGGGCATGCCGACGCTGTTGACTGCGCCTTCCGCTTTCGCAGCGGCTTCCAGGGTTTTCAAATCATCAGCCGCCATGGCGGCGGTGCACATGGCAATGGTCGAGCCTAACAGTGATGCCAGGAAAAGCTGTTTCATTCCGAAGCTCCTATGGGCGTTTTCAACGCTGCGATTGCGGTTGTGTTGGTCTAGGTCAGCAATACCTGAGCCAATTTAAGGGGACTCGATGACACTTTGATGTCGTTCGTCGCCCGACAAGACTTTTATGTGGCCGATATTGGAGGGTGCCCGGTAAGCGTAGACCATGGGCAAAGGCTCGCTAGACAGGGCACTTGGCCGGTGAATTGCAGGTTTTCAATTGACCCTTGGATAACGTTCGGAATGACCGTTCGGTAGGTTGTCATCTCTCAGTCATCTGCACTGCCTACGCTTGCAGAACGTTGATCGAGCCGATTTGTCGTGCGGTTCCGCCCCGAAACAGTGCTGGTCTAGTCCAGATAGGTAACATTGATGCGCGATGAGGCAGTAAAAGCGGTGACAGCCATTGGCCAGGTGCTTCAGGAGCAGCTCGACCATGGGCTGTTGGCTCCCGGCAGCAAGTTGCCGGCCGAGCGCAAGCTCAGCGAGTTGTTCGGCACCACGCGGATCACCGTGCGTGAGGCCTTGTTGCAGCTGGAAGCCCAGGGGCAGATTTATCGTGAAGAGCGACGTGGCTGGTTCGTCTCGCCACCGCGCCTGGCCTATAACCTGATGCAGCGCAGCCACTTTCACGCGATGGTCAGCGCCCAGGGGCGGGTGCCGTCTACCGAGGTGATTTCGGCGCGATTGCAACCGGCGTCAGCGGCGGTCTGTGCCTGGTTGCAACTGCCGGCATTGTCGAGCGTGATTCAGATTTGTCGCTCGCGGCGTATCGATGGGCGGTTGGTGCTGTACGTGGAGCACTACCTCAACCCGCAGTATTTTCCGGGGATTCTGGCGTTCGATTTGAATCAGTCGATCACTGAGTTGTACGCGCGACACTACGATTTGCACTACGGCCGGGTGCGCTTCGAGATTGTGCCCACTGCGTTGTCGGCCGATGCGGCGGCGGCTTTGCGCGTTTCGGTGGGCAGCCCGGGCCTGCGTATCGCCCGGGTCAATTACGATCAGCATGAACGCCTGATCGACTGCGATCTGGAGTTCTGGCGACATGATGCGATTCATGTCGGTGTGGATGTGGTCTGAGACGTTGGGGGCTATTCCTTCTGTGGGCCGCCGCCAGCCGTGATGACTTGCACGCTCATTCGCGGTGTCGCCAGGTCCATGCCCGCTTCATCCAGATGGCGTTTGAGTGACAGGTTGAAGGCGCGCGAAACCTCCCACTGCTTGATCGGCGCGGTCTTGAACCGGGCGCGCAGAATCGCGTTGCCGGACTCGAAACTCTCCACGCCCTGAATTTCCAGTGGCGACCAGATGTTGCGCCGTTGCAGCGGATCGGTGCGCATTTTCTGCCCGACGTCGCGCATCAGTTTGATCGCGTTGTCGATGTCCATGCTGGCAGGCACCGCGACCCGGAAGATCGCGTAGCCGAATTCCCGGGAATAGTTCTTGATGCTTTTGATTTCGCTGAACGGAATGGTGTGGACGATGCCATCGATATCCCGCAGGCGCACGGTTCGAATGGTCAGGCCTTCGACGGTACCCAGGTGACCGCCGACGTCAACGTAGTCATCGATGGCCAGGGAGTCTTCGATGATGATGAACAGCCCGGTGATCAGGTCGGCCACCAGCGACTGGGCGCCGAAACCGATCGCCAGGCCGATCACACCGGCACCGGCCAGCAGCGGCGTGACGTTCATGCCCATGTTCGCCAGGGCGACGATCAGCGCAATGATGAAAATCGCCACGAACAACACGTTGCGGATCAGCGGCATCATCGTCTGTGCACGGGCATTGGCCAGGCCTTTGCGCGAGCGGGTGAGGGCGTGATGCACGGCGGTATCGCTGAGAATCCAGATCAGCCAGGCAAAGATCAGGGTGCCGCCGAGGCTGAACAGTTTGACGCTGACCTCATGCCCGTCGCCTTCGGTGAAGCGGATCAGCGACATGCCCCAGACCCGCAGACCCAGTTCGATGAACGCCAGCCACACCAGCAGGTGGGCGAGGGTATAGCAGAAGCTTTTCAGGCGTTCCGAGTACAGTGCGTGACGCTTGCCCCCGCGTTGCGGCTTGAGGGCATGGCGGCGCACCAGCCCGTTGATGACCATGCACAACACCAGCAGCACGGTACAGATCAGCGACTGTCGCAGCGCGGTGCTGGTATCGCCGGCCGAGACGAAGGTGGCGAACAGGGAAATCCCCACCAGCACCAGCGCCGGCACGTACCAGAAGGTGCCAAGGATATCGATGGTATCGCTGAGGGCTCGGCGGGTCAGGCGCCGGGACAGTGGCTGATTGCGGATCAAGTGGGCAATCGGCCGGCGGAAACGCAGGATGAACAACCCGGTGGACAGCGCCGCCAATACGTTGGCCACGGTCGCGGCGGTATGCGCCAGGTTTACGCCAAGGCCGTCGATCAGGCGTGGGTCGTTCAACGCCTCGCCAAACGCGGCGAAGCTGCCAATCAGCCATAACGGCCGAAAGGCCTGATGCCGGAGGATGTACAAGGCGCGGTGGCGGTGGGGACCGTCGAGCAAGGAAAAAGCGATCACACAGATCGCCGAAAAACAGGTGCCGACCACCAGCGCATACGCCAGCACCATGGCCAGGCTTTTGCCCAGGGACGAAGGCAGCGCGTAGCTCATGTACACCGTGATGACCAGGGCGATCAGCCACGGCCCCAGTTTGCGCAGGGCGAAACGCAACATGTCCAGGGCCCTGGGGTGTTGCGGCAGTTCTTCGGTCAGGCCGAAGCGCATGCGCACCCGATGGCTGACCCAGATCAGCGCCGCCGCCAACAGGCTCCAGACCATCAGGATCATGGCAAAGGCGAAGACCATTGGCAGCCACTCACTGGCCGGCAGCACCAGTGCCGCCAGTTCGTCCTTGGCCAGGTCAAACTCGTCGGACCAGCGAGTGATCGGGCTGTCGACGCCGGAAAACTGTTTTTCGAAACTGGCCAGGGTCCCGCCAATCAGACCCAGCACGCCCTCTTCGGCGGTCGGTTGTGCCTTTTTCGTGGCATCGCGCAGCTTCTTCAGGTCTGCCAGCAACTGGGTGCGCTGTTGATCGTTTTCCAGTGACTTGATCACTTCGTCCAGGGATTGCCCCAAGGGCACTTGCGCCTCGGGCTGGGTCTTCCCCGAGCTGTTGAGCAGGCCCGGCAAACCGACCGCCTGGGCAGGCGCCATCGGCAGCAGCGTCATGAGGCAGACAAGGAACAGGCACGGTAGGGCGAACAGGCGAGCGAACACTAGGCGGTCAACCTCGGGATGAGCGGGTCGATCGAGTGTACGAGCCCGTGAAATTCAATGCGAGTCGGGGGGAGGATTTATTCGTTGAGTTTGGCGAGGATCTTGAACACCACGGTGGCGAGGATGGTGAGCATGCCGATCCACATGGCGAACACGCCGAGATTCTTGTCGCGAAAATTGAAACCGATGGCCAGCAGGATCATTCCGACCAGAATCGGGACCAGCATGGCGTGGAACGAGGAGAGCGAGATCATGGCGACTGCCTTGTCGAAAGGGATGGTTAAAGTTTAGGCGGCTTTTGATGGGGTGCAGTGATGTGTATCAGAAATGCATCACTGCAATCATGAACTTTGCGTTGAATTGGCTGATGTCATCGCGGGCAAGCCCGCTCCCTCAGGTTAATGCGAATTCCTGTGGGGGCGGGCTTGTCCGCGATGTTTTTCAAGGGTTACGGCAGCTCACGACTGGCGTAGAACGCGCTCAGCACCTTGACCAGGTGCGCCAGGTCATGGCTGCCGCACAGCTCACGGATCGAGTGCATGGCGAAGGTCGGCAGGCCAATATCCACGGTGCGTACGCCCAGATGACTGGCGGTGATCGGACCGATGGTTGAGCCGCAACCCATGTCGCTGCGCACCACAAAGCTTTGCACCGGTACTTCTTCAGCCATGCACAGGTGACGGAAGAACCCGGCGGTTTCGCTGTTGGTGGCGTAACGCTGGTTGCTGTTGACCTTGATCACCGGGCCGGCATTGAGTTTCGGGCCGTGGTTGGCGTCGTGTTTGTCGGCGTAGTTGGGGTGTACGCCGTGGGCGTTGTCGGCCGACACCAGCAGGGATTTCTGAATGGTCCGTACGAATTCATCACCTTCGGGCAACAGGCGGCGCAGCGTCTGCTCCAGCATCGGGCCATCGGCGCCGCAGGCCGAACAGGAACCGACTTCTTCGTGATCGTTGCAGACCAATACGCAGGTTTCTTCGGTGTCGGCATTCAGCAGTGCTTGCAGGCCGGCGTAGCACGACAGCAGGTTGTCCAGGCGCGCGCCGGCGATGAAGTCGCCGTGCAGGCCGATCACGGCAGCGCTTTGGGTGTCGTAGAAGCTCAACTCGTAATCGAGCACGACGTCGGCGTTCAGCCCGTGTTCGCGGGCGAGTTGGTCGGTGAGCACGGCGCGGAAATCCACGCGTTCGTCGCCGGCAAATTGCGCGAGCACAGGTGGCAGCTCGGTCTGGGCGTTGATCGCCCAGCCCATGTTGGCTTCGCGATTGAGATGAATGGCCAGGTTCGGGATGATCGCAATCGGTGCCTTGAAGTCGATCAACTGGCTTTCGACCTTGCCGTCGCGGCGGAACGTCACGCGGCCAGCCAGGGACAGGTCGCGGTCGAACCAGGGGGCCAGCAGTGCGCCGCCATAGACTTCGACACCCAGCTGCCAGAAACCCTGGCGCTGCAGTTCCGGCTGCGGCTTGACCCGCAGGCACGGGCTGTCGGTGTGGGCGCCAACCAGGCGAATACCGCCATGCAGCGGCGAATGACGGCCCATTTTGACCGCGACGATCGAGGAGTCGTTACGGGTGACGTAGTAGCGGCCATTGGCCTCGGTGTTCCATGGCTCGCGCTCGTCGAGGCGCTGATAGCCCGCCGCTTCCAGACGCTGAACCAGGCTGGCAGTGGCATGAAACGGGGTGGGGGAGGCCTTGAGGAAGTCGATCAGGCCTTGGTTCAACTCTTCGCGCATGTGTTAACTCCAGACAGCAATGGCGCCAGTTTAACGTATTGGCCTGGTAAATGGCGTCGCACTGATGGTTGAGGCGGGCGCAGATATTGAATCTGGAGGAGAACCCTGTGGGAGCTTGCTCGCGATGATGGAGTGTCAGCCAGCATCCCGCTGGATGTGCCGGCCTCATCGCGAGCAAGCTTGCCCACAGGTTTTGCGCCCGTGATTTAGAACGGTGCCGGGCACTCGAAGCGCAGGCGTTCGCCCGTTTGGGGATGGGTGAAACTGAGCATGCTGGCATGCAGGCACAGTCGCGGCCAGGCGGCGAGTGCCTGTTCGTGGGCGTAGAGCCCGTCGCCCAGCAGCGGATGTCCGATGGACAGCATGTGCACGCGCAGTTGATGCGAGCGACCAGTGATCGGCGTCAGTTCGACGCGGCACCAGTCATCGCAACGTTCCAGCACGCGCCAGAACGTCAGGGCATGTTTGCCGAATTCATGGTCGACCACATGGCGTGGCTTGGTCGGCGGGTCGTAGCGCAGCGGCAAGTCAATGCTGCCGCTGTCGAGTTCCGGCTGACCCCAGCACAGTGCGGTGTAGGCTTTTTCGGTCTCGCGGTCGTGAAACTGCCGAGACAATTCGCGATGCGTGTCCGGGTCGCGGGCCAACAGAATGATGCCGGACGTTTCCCAATCCAGTCGGTGGACGATTCGCGCTTCCGGGTAGCCATTTTCTTGCAGGCGGGTGATCAGGCAGTCCTTGTTGTCGTCGGCTCGGCCGGGGACGGAAAGCAACAGGGTCGGCTTGTTCACCACCAGCACGGCGGCGTCCTGATGAATGATATGGATATTGGACAACGGCATTAAACAGCCTCGTTACAAACGCCAACGGCGGTTCGATCATTCATACGCCCCTCTCTGTAGGAGCTGGCTTGCTGGCGATGCAGGCAACGCGGTCTGACTGTCACAACGCGTTGATGCTATCGCTGGCAAGCCAGCTCCCACAGGGAAGGCGTTTCGAATGATCGAGCCGCCGTGGCTCCTGCCGGATCGACTCAGCGATCGGGCAGGGTGATGTTGAGTTCCAGAATCGAGCAGCTGCCCTGGCTTTCCAGTGCGACGTGCACGTCATCGGACCCGATATTGACGTACTTGCGGATCACCTCGACCAGTTCCTTCTGCAAGGCCGGCAGGTAGTCCGGGGTGCTGCGTTGGCCGCGTTCGTGCGCCACGATGATCTGTAGACGCTCTTTCGCTACCGACGCGGTGCTTTGCTTTTTGTTGGCACGAAAGAAGTCAAAAAGGTTCATTGCTTAGTTGCCTCCAAACAGGCGCTCGAAGAATCCCTTCTTCTTTTCATCGAGGAAACGATGTTCCACGGTCTTGCCCAACAGGCGGTCAACGGTATCGCTGTAGGCCTGGCCGGCATCGCTCTGGTCGTCGAGAATGACCGGAATACCCTGGTTGGATGCCTTGAGCACCGCCTGGGATTCCGGGATCACGCCGAGCAGGGTCACCGAGAGGATTTCCTTGACGTCTTCTACGCCGAGCATTTCGCCTTTGCTGACACGCTCCGGGTGGTAACGGGTAATCAGCAGGTGTTCCTTGATCGGATCCTGGCCCTGTTCGGCGCGACGGGACTTGCTGGCCAGCAGGCCGAGCATGCGGTCGGAGTCACGAACCGAGGACACTTCCGGGTTGGTCACGACAATCGCTTCGTCCGCGAAGTACATGGCCAGGTGGGCGCCCTTTTCGATGCCGGCCGGGGAGTCGCAGACCACGAACTCAAAGTCTTCCTTGAGTTGCATCAGGACTTTTTCCACGCCTTCAACGGTCAGCGCGTCTTTGTCGCGGGTCTGGCTGGCGGCCAGCACGTAGAGGTTTTCCAGGCGCTTGTCTTTGATCAGGGCCTGTTGCAGGTTGGCTTCGCCGTTGACGACGTTGACGAAGTCATACACCACGCGGCGCTCGCAACCCATGATCAAGTCGAGGTTACGCAAGCCGACGTCGAAGTCGACGATAACTGTTTTGTGACCGCGCAAAGCGAGGCCGGTACCGATAGCGGCGCTGGTGGTGGTCTTACCCACACCACCCTTGCCGGATGTAACCACGAGAATCTTGGCCAAGGTGTTTCACCCCTAAGGAAAAAGGACTTTTAGCCCCTGAAAAACATCTCTTGAAAACTACTGCAGTCGGACAGCCTTGGCTGGAACCCGGTCCCTGGCGGCGTTTACCCCCGGTAAACACTGCTTTCGACCTTTTTCCTACTTCGTTTGAGCCGTTTTCGCTACGTTTTAGAGATGCTTGGAAAATGCGGCAGTATCCGTTAAAGCCGAATGATGTTCAACACATCGCCCGACAGGCTCACCTGTACGCCCGAACCCCATAGAGGATCGCGACGCAGGTCTTCGGAAACCTTGTAATGACCGGCGATGGAAACCAGTTCAGCGCTCATTTGCTGACAGAAAATCCTGGCTTTCGTGTCGCCTTTGACCCCGGCCAGCACACGGCCACGCATCGGGCCGTATACATGGATGTTGCCATCGGCGAGAAGTTCCGCCCCCGGGCTGACCGACGAGATCACCACCAGGTCGCTGCCCTGGGCATAGATCTGCTGACCGCCGCGCACCGGTGAGGTGATGATTTTCGTCGGCTTGATGGTCGGCTCCGGTGGTTTTTCCGGTTTTTTCGCCACCACGCCTTCGTTCAGGTCCAGCGGACGCTCGCGGGCGCCGGAGGGCGGCAACACCGGCAGATCGACGGCAATCGCGGCCGCGATGTCTTCGATGCGGCTGGCGCGGATCGCCAGGGTGCGCAAACCATGTTGGCGGCAAACGCGCATCAGGCCCGGCAGGTCGACCGCGCCTTCGGTGGCCGGCAGTTTGTCCAGGGCCAGTACCAACGGCGCGTTGCTGAAGAAGTTCGGCGCCTGGGCGACCTTGGCGGCCAGTTGCCGGTCAAGGCTTTCGAGGTCGTTACGGGCCAGTTCCATCACCGTAATGGCGAGCATGCTGCCCTTCAGCTGGAACACGGGATCTTGGTCTAGCGGTTCGGTTTGGCTCATGGTTGGCATACAGCGACTTGTCACTAAAAGTGCCGAGACTTATAACGAGAACGCCCGCAGGCCGCAAGCCGGGTCGAACGATGTAGAATGCGCGGCCATTGTCATTTCGGAACCTTTAATGGATCGCCCGCGTTTTCGAACAACCTTTCTTTCTCCGCGCTTCTGGCCGCTGTGGTGCGGCCTGGGGCTGTTGTGGCTGATTGTGCAGTTGCCATATCCGGCATTGCTGTGGATCGGTCGTGCGCTGGGTGCCTTGATGTATCGCGTGGCCGGCGACCGACGGCGCATCGCCAAGCGCAATCTGGAACTGTGTTTCCCCGAAAAAAACGCTGCCGAGCGCAAGCGCCTGCTCAAGGAAAACTTCGCCTCCACCGGCATCGCCTTTTTCGAAATGGCCATGAGCTGGTGGTGGTCGCGCAAGCGCCTGGCGAAACTGGCCCACGTCGAAGGGCTGGAGCATTTGAAGCAGGCCCAGCGCGAGGGCAAGGGCGTGATTCTGATGGCGCTGCATTTCACCACGCTGGAAATCGGCGCGGCGCTGCTCGGCCAGCAACACACCATCGACGGCATGTACCGCGAACACAAAAACCCGTTGTTCGATTACGTTCAGCGCCGTGGCCGCGAGCGGCACAACCTCGATTCGCTGGCGGTCGAGCGCGAGGACGTGCGCGGCATGCTCAAATTGCTGCGCTCAGGCCGGGCGATCTGGTATGCGCCGGATCAGGACTACGGCGCCAAGCAAAGTATCTTCGTGCCGTTGTTCGGCATTCAGGCGGCCACGGTCACCGCCACCAGCAAGTTCGCACGGCTGGGCAAGGCATGGGTGGTGCCGTTTACTCAAGAGCGCCTGGCGGACGGCAGCGGTTATCGCCTGGTGATTCACGCACCGCTTGAAGGCTTTCCCGGCGAAACCGAAGAGGCCGACTGCCTGCGTATCAACCAGTGGATCGAAGGCGTTTTGCGCGAACACCCTGAGCAATACCTCTGGGCCCATCGCCGCTTCAAGAGCCGTCCACCCGGTGAGCCCAAGCTGTACGCCAAACGCGGTTGAACCACGATCCCCTGTAGGAACGAGCCTGCTCGCAAAAAAGCTGAGAGCGCTGTGGGGTGTCAGACGCCCGGCGTTATCGTTGACGACCTTCGTCGGAGCGCCGCCCGGAGCCGGCTCGCTCCTACAGTGACATCCCATCAAGCACCATGGAGCGTTGTGCATGAGTCCAAAGGAACCGGTTACAGGGTTGATTCTTTCCGGCGGCGGGGCGCGGGCGGCTTATCAGGTCGGCGTCCTGGCGGCGATTGCCGAGCTGTTGCCGTTGGGCGCGGACAATCCGTTTCCGGTGATCGTCGGCACTTCCGCCGGGGCAATCAATGCCGTCAGTCTGGCCAGTGGAGCGACGGATTTTCGCGCGGCCATCGAGCGCCTGACCGCGTTCTGGCAGGGTTTTCGCAGCCACCTGGTGTTGCGCAGCGACTGGCCGGGGGTGATCCACCAGGCCAGCCGCTTTGTCAGCCACAGCTTGCTCGGACTGGGCGCCCGGGTCCCGGTGGCGCTGGTCAATAGTTCGCCGTTGCGCAGGCTGCTCAACAGCAAATTGCAGATGAACGGCATCGCCGAAGCCATCGCGCAAAAGCAGTTGCATGCGGTAGCCGTCACCGCGTTCGGATATGAGTCGGGTCAGGCCGTCACCTTCTATCAAGGGGGCGGCACGATTGACGCCTGGCTGCGTCATCGACGAATCGGCATTCCAACCCAATTGTCCGTTGAACATTTGCTCGCCAGTTCGGCGATTCCGCTGCTGTTCGCCCCGGTGAAAATCGGCGAGGAGTATTTCGGCGATGGTGCGGTGCGCCAATCGGCACCGATCAGCCCGGCGCTGCACCTGGGGGCCAGTCGAGTGCTGGTGGTGGGGGTCAGCGGCAACCCGCGGGGTTTCGACCCGGAGCAGCCACTGCAACGCGCCTACACCGGTCAGCAACCGTCCCTGGCGCAGATCGGCGGGCATCTGCTCAACAGTACGTTCATTGATAGCCTGGAAGGTGACATCGAGCTGCTGCAGCGTCTGAACCAGTTCAGCCACCTGTTGCCCGAGGGTACGCCAACCCGGGCCCTGGGTGTGGCGCCAGTGGAAGTGCTGGTGATTTCACCCAGTCAGCCCATCGATGAAATTGCCGCACGCCATCGCCAGGAACTGCCGGCGGCACTGCGCCTGTTCCTGCGCGGGCCGGGCGCGACCAAGACCAGCGGGGCGGGGGTGCTGAGTTATCTGTTGTTCGAGGCGGGGTATTGCAGCGAATTGATCGAGTTGGGACGGCGGGACGCGCTGGCCAAGAAGGAAGAGCTGTGCCGGTTTCTGGGGTTGTAGGAGCGCGCCTGCACGCGATGGACGTTAACGATGACGCTGGGAGCCTGACACCCCGTGGCGCTCTCTGATCCATCGCGAGCAGGCGCGCGCCTGCAAGATCAGAAGTGGTACTTCACCAGCAGGCTGGTCGCGCTCTGATCGGTCTTGAAGGACTCGCTGTCTTCAATCCCGTACTTGTTTTTCCAGTAATCGTACTCGACGCCCACGTATAGCTGCTTCGCACCGATATTCAGCGCTTTGCCCAGGTCGTACTTGATCTGCGGATTGAAGTGCAGGTTGGCGTGGTAGGTGCCCTTGGCATTGGTGTCGTTGTCGACCACCCAGTCCATGAAGCCGTCGATCAGGATGCTCGAATCGCCCACGGGAATGGTGTAGGACCAGACTGGCGTGATCTGCCAGATGTTGTCGCCCGGACGACTGCCTTCGGTGTGGCGGTTGTAGAAGTTCAACTGGAAGTAGTCGAAGCCGGGGATCGCCAGGTCAAAACCAGGACCGATCAGGTAGGACTCGGTATCGTTTTCACCGAACTCGTAAGTCATGGCGAGCAATACGTCCTTGACCGGACCGAACTCGAGCTTCTTGTCGAAGATTTTGCCGAACGACAGCCGCGGGCTGATTTCACCGTAGTAGGTGTTCGAGCCGGCGTAGGCGTCGCCCTTTCCGTTGTAGAAAATCTTGTCGACGAACATGAAGTTGTCGCCGTATTTCCAGGCATCGGCGTGTTCGAAGGTCACCGTCTGCTGAATGGTCGGGTTGACCCGGAAGTCCCGGCCATACAGATAAGTCAGGCTGTTGTTCTGCCATTGCAGCAGATCGCCGGCCATGGCCTGGCCCCCTGCCAGCATCATCCCCGCCAGCATCAGGCTAGTGCACGTACGTTTCATTCGGTTGCTCCCAAAAAAGTAGGTGGTTCCACGTCATTTTTTTAAGGTCGGCGCTCTGGTGTGGCGCCTTTTTCTGTTGCGATAAAAAATCATCCATTCGGTCAGCTTTAGTGCTGTTAGCAAGAGCTGCGCCAAGGCATTCGAAAAGCAAAAAAACTCCCGCTCGGCTGCTCAAGAACAGTCGATTGAGAGGGGTTTGGGGATGCCTTGGTACCGTCCAGAGCCGGGATAAGTTGGCTTTCTGGTCAGGAATTAAATCCGGGCTTTTTTTTAAAGCGGATTCAGGCGGCCGCGGAGAATACTGACTCCTCGGCCAGGTCTCAAGTGCCCCGCAACAGCGCACCGACGACAGGTTTGGGGCACGGTTGCGGGTCATCTTAGAAATGCACCTTCACCAGCAGGCTGGTGGTGTTTTCGTCGGTGTCGAGATTGGCGTTGTTTGAGATGCCGTATTTGTCTTTCCAGTAGCTGTACTCGACGCCGACATACACCTGTTTTTCGCGCCAACCCAGGGCTTTGCCCAGGTCGTACTTGATCTGCGGGTTGAAGTGCAGGTTGGCGTGATAGGTGCCGTGTGAGTTCTGGTCGTTGTCCACCACCCAATCGATGTAGCCATCGATCAGCAGGCTCGAACGCCCCAGTGGAAAGGTGTAGGACCACGCCGGCGTGATTTGCCAGACGTCATCGCCGGGACGCGAGCCTTCGGTGTGGCGGTTATAGAAGTTCAAGGTGAAAAAATTGAAGCCCGGTACCGCGAGGTCGAAACCTGGGCCGATCAGATAGGCCTCGCTGTTGTCTTCGCCATTCTCGTAGGTCATGGCCAGCAGCACGTCTTTGATCGGGCCGAATTCGAAACGGCGATCGAGTATTTTGCCGAAAGAGAGGCGAGGGCTGAACTCGCCGTAATAGGCATGAACGCCTTTGTTTCGATCCCCCTTGCCGTTGTAGTAGGTACTGTCGACAAACAGGAAGTTGTCACCGTACTTCCAGCGGTCGGCGTGCTCGAAGGTCACCGTCTGCTGGATCGGCGGATTGACCGCGAAATCCTTGCCGTACAGATAGCTCAGGCTGTTGGTTTGCCACAGCAGTAAATCGCCAGCCATGGCTTGAGTGGCGGCCATCAGACCGCCTCCCAACAACAGGTTTGTGTGTGTGCGGATCATCTGTTGCTCCTTCTTGTTCTTATTGTTTAAGGCGCAGGCAACCCCTGCCCTGTAGGCGCGAGCCTTCTCGCGATGGTCGTCAACGATTACGCGTGTTACCTGGATAAACGCGGTGTCTCGAGTCCATCGCGAGCGGGCTCGCTCCTACAGGGGGGATGGTTACCTGTCAGTGAGCGTGGCAGTCGTTAATGGCTGCGCGTTCGGCGCCGCCGAGGATGTTGAACAGCAGGTTCAAGGTCAGCGCGCTGAGCGTGGCCATGGCGATACCGCTGTGGGTGATCGGGCTCATCCACACCGGCAGGTGGGCAAAAAACTCCGGACGCACCACCGGGATCAGGCCCATGCCGATGCTGACCGCCACCAGCAACTGGTTGCGCCGGTCGCCGATATCGGCTTCCTGGAGAATCTTGATGCCGGTCGCGGCGACCATGCCGAACATGGCAATGGCGGCACCGCCGAGCACCGCTGGCGGAATCGAGGCCACCAGGAACGCGGCTTTCGGCAACAGGCTGAGGACGATCAGCAAGCCGCCGGCCACGATGGTCACCGAGCGGCAGCGCACGCCGGTCATCTGCACCAGGCCAATGTTCTGGGCGAAGGAGGAGTGGGTGAAGGTGTTGAAGAATCCGGCGACAAACGAGGCGCCGGCATCGCACAACAAGCCGCGACGCAGCATGCGCGGGCAGACTTCCTGGCCGGTGATCTTGCCCAGGGCCAGGAACATCCCGGTAGACTCGACGAAGATGATCACCACCACCAGGCACATCGACAGGATCGGCGCGAGTTCGAATTTCGGCAGGCCGAAATGCAGGGGGGTGACGAATTGCAGCCACGGCGCCTGGGCCATGCCACTGAGGTCGACCATGCCAAGCAGGCCGCAGAGCACATAGCCCAGGCACATGCCGATCAGCACGGAAATATTGACCCAGAAGCCGCGCATGAAGCGATGCACCAGCAAAATGGTGCCCAGCACCAGTGCGGCGATGGTCAGGTAAATCGGCGAGCCGAATTGACTGGCGGCAGCACCGCCACCGGCCCAGTTCACGGCCACGGGGAACAGCGATAATCCGATCGAGGTGATGACCGTGCCAGTCACCAGGGGCGGGAAGAATCGAACGACCTTGGACATGAACGGGGCGATGATCATGCCGAAGAACCCGGCGGCGATGGTGGCGCCGAAGATTCCTTGCAAACCGATACCGGGCATGCCGGCCATGGCGACCATGCTGCCGACGGCGGCGAAACTGGCGCCCATCATCACGGGCATGCGAATGCCCACGGGGCCGATGCCGAGTGACTGAACGATGGTGGCAATGCCAGCCACCAGCAGGTCGGCGTTAATCAGAAAGGCAATTTCTTCACGACTCAGGCCAGCGGCCTGTCCGATGATCAGCGGCACCGCGATGGCACCACCGTACATCAGCAGAACATGTTGCAGACCGACCAGGATCAGTTGCAAAAGGGGCAAACGCTGAATGGCGGGTGCGTCGGGGATGCGCGCTTTGGAGAGCTCGGACATGCAACACCTCGGATCTTTTTTATTCTTGTGATTGAACAGCTGCCGGGTTGCTCACAGCTGTTTCTTTGCATCAGGTAAACCGCGTTGCGGCCAATCGCTGGCAAGCCAGCTCCCACACAGGCAGTGCAAAACCCTGTGGGAGCTGGCTTGCCAGCGATGCTTTTAACGATTAATTGGTCTGGGCTCCCTGAACAATCCAGGCGCCGATCAGGTCACGTTCCTGCTGGGTCATCTTGGTGATGTTGCCCAGGGGCATGATCTGGCTGGCGACGGCCTGAGCCTGGATCCGCGCTGCGTTCTGGCGGATCTGCTCGGGGGTGTCGAACATCACACCGGCCGGAGCCGCGCTGAACAGCGGACTGGTCGGTTTCGCCGAGTGGCAAACCGCGCAACGTTCCTGAATCACGCTGTGCACCTTGTCGAAGCCAGGACCTGCATTCGAGGCTTGTGCCGGAGCGGCAGCAGGCGTCTCGGCGGGTTTTGCTTCAGCGGGTTTCAAACCACCACCCAATGCCGTTTCCGGCAGCGGTTGGTATTCGATCTTCGCAGGTGCCTTGGCCACGTCCGGGCTGGTCATCGGCGCAGGGCCGGTGACGTAGGCCAGGCTGATCATGCCGACCGCTGCCACGGGCAAGGTCCAGGCAAACTTGTGGCTGTCGTGACGGGTGTTGAAGTAGTGACGAACCAACACTGCCAGTACCGCGATCCCGGCCAGGATCAACCAGTTGTATTGGCTGCCGTAGGTGCTCGGGAAGTGGTTGCTGATCATGATGAACAGCACTGGCAAGGTGAAGTAGTTGTTGTGACGCGAACGCAGCAAGCCTTTGGCTGGCAGCGCCGGATCCGGCGTGCGGTTCTCGGCAATCGCCGCCACCAGTGCCCGCTGCGCCGGCATGATGATGCGGAACACGTTACCGACCATGATGGTGCCGATGACTGCGCCGACGTGCAGGTACGCACCACGACCGCTGAACACCTTGCTGAAGCCGTAAGCGGCGCCAATAATCAACACGAACAGGATGAAGCCGAGCAGGGCAGGGCGTTTGCCCAGGGCCGAGTCGCACAGGAAGGAGTAGACGAACCAGCCGATGAACAGCGAGCCGATACCGATGGCGACGCCTTCAGGACCGCTCAGGGTGCTGCCGGGAGTCAGCAGGTAGAGCGTCGGGTTGGAGTAGAACACCACGCACAGCAGCGCGATCCCCGACATCCAGGTGAAGTAGGCTTCCCATTTGAACCAGTGCAGGTTGTCCGGCATGGTCGGTGGGGCCAGTTTGTATTTTTCCAGGTGGTAGATACCGCCGCCGTGGATCGCCCACAAATCACCGGCCAGGCCACTTTTCGGGTTGACCCGATTGAGGTTGTTTTCCAGCCAGACGAAGTAGAACGATGCGCCGATCCAGGCCACACCAGTAATCATATGAACCCAGCGCACGCTCAGGTTCAGCCATTCCAACAGATGTGCTTCCACAGTCTTTACCTCTCGCCTGTCACTCTGTTGTCGAGTGATCAGACCTTCTCTTATTGGTGGGGGGCGAGGATCAAACGCTCATCCTCTTTGAAAAAATGCTCATCGCAGTTATTGCCTGTGCCACTGCGATCAACCACCAGGAAGTCATCCCGCTTTTCGATCGTCAGCACCGGGTGGTGCCAGACGCCGCGATGGTAATTGATGCCCTGCCTGCCGTTGGTAACGAAGGCGCGGACCAAGCCTGATACAGGTACATCGCCAAGTGGCGCGACCACGATCAGAAAGGGGTTGCCGAGCAGCGGAATGAAAGCCTGGCTGCCCAGCGGATGGCGCTCCAGCATGCTGACGGTCAGCGGCATGTCCTGCGCGTCGGCGCGGAAGATGCTGATGATCGCCTTGTCCTCTGGCGTGGCGGTTTCCACCGTCGCCAGTTTGTGAAAGCGCATGGTCGAACCGTTGTTGATCATGAAGTGATCGCTGCCGTCGGTTTCGATCACGTCACCGAAAGGGGCGAAGGCTTCTTTGGTCAAGGGTTCAATCGTCAGTGTGCGCATGCTGTTCTTATCCGAATTCTGTGTTGTTGGTTCTATCGTCATCGCTGGCAAGCCAGCTCCCACAGGTTGTGTGTACACCACAATTCGTTGTGGGAGCGGGCTTGCCCGCGATTAGGGGCGACGCTTATTTCGCGACCTTGCCCAGAACACGCAGGCGGCTCACACCACCATCCGGGAATACGTTCAGGCGGATGTGGGTGATCGGGCCCAATGCCTTGATCTGCTCGGCGAAGGTGTGCTCGGCGTGCATTTCCAGCTTCTGGCTTGGCAGCAGTTCGCGCCAGAACAGCGATTGGGTTTCGATCTGGCTGTCGGTACCGCCCTTGACGAAGGCGCCCTGGATCGAGCAGCTGTCCGGGTAGTTGCCCTTGAAGTGCAGGGTATCGACGATGATTTTCTCGATTTCGCCCGGGTGGCCCAGTGCGACGATCACCCAGTCATTGCCCGGTGTACGGCGACGCGCGGTTTCCCAGCCGTCGCCCATGTTGATGCCACGGCCCGGGTTGAGGATGTTGCTCATGCGGCCGAAGTGTTCGTCAGAGCAGGCGAGGGCGCGGCCACCGTTGAGGGCTGCAGCCAGGTCGACTTGCTCGTTGTCGCCCACAGCGGACCAGTCGCGGAACGGAATGCCGTACACGCGCAGACGGGCAACGCCGCCGTCCGGGTAGATGTTGAAGCGCAGGTGGCTGAAGGCCTGGTCGTTGTTGATTTCGTGGTAGTGGTGGCTGTTGCCTTGCAGCTCCACGGCGGACAGCACTTCAGTCCACTGGGTGTTTTCGTTCGGCTCGCCTTCGGCCAGGAAGCAGGCTTCCAGGGAGGCCGACGGCGGGAAGTTACCGGTGAAGAATGAAGTGTCGATGTCGACGCCTTTGATCGAGCCAGGCACGCCCAGGCGGATCACTGCGCTGTCGTAGCCTTCAAAGCGCTTGCGGCGCGATTCCCAGCCGTCCATCCACTTGCCGTTGTCATCGAACACGCCCTCCTTCCAGACGGCCGGAGTCGGTTGGAACAGACGATTGGCGTCTGCGAACCAGTCATCGGTGACCGAGATGATTTTGGTGCCCAGGCGGGCGTCGGCCAGGTTGACGAACTTCTCGAAAGGTACGGCGTAAGCTTTCATTCTTCTTGTCTGCCTTTAATAAGTTGGCTTGGGATGCTCTCAGGGCCCTGGGCGATTTGTGCGTTCAGTTACGCTCGGGCCAAGGTCGCTATAGGGTCAGTAAACGGAACAGGGCGATCTTGTTGATCTCCGCCAGCGCGCACTTGAATTCGGTGTCGACCGAGTTGTGAATGCGCGTTTCGAACGCCGCGAGGATCTGATGCCGGTTGCTGCCTTTTACCGCCATGATGAAGGGAAACTTGAACTTGGCTTTGTAGGCGTCGTTCAGCTCGGTGAAGCGCTGGAACTCTTCGGCCGTGCATTGGTGAATACCGGCGCCAGCCTGTTCATTAGTGCTGGCTTCGGTCAACTCGCCCTGGACGGCGGCTTTGCCGGCCAGGTCCGGGTGAGCATTGATCAGGGCCAGTTGGCTTTGCTGATCAGCACTCAACAGGATGTCGCTCATGCGCTGGTGCAGGGTTTCGATCTCGTCGATCGAAGCGTCCTGGCCCAGCTCGAAGGCTTTTTCGGCCACCCATGGCGAATGTTCGTAGATATCGGCGAACGCGCTGACGAAAGCGTCGCGGCTCAGGGTCGATGGCTTGATGGATTGAAAGGTGCTCATTTGGCAGCCCCTTGGTACGGGTGGGTTGCTTGCCAGTGGCGTGCAATGTCGACGCGACGGCTGAACCACACCTGTTCATGACTTTTAGCGTATTCGATAAAGCGCTTGAGCGAGGCCAGACGCGCCGGACGGCCAATCAGACGGCAGTGCAAGCCAATCGACAGCATCTTCGGTGCTTCGGCGCCTTCGGCGTACAGGACGTCGAACGCGTCTTTGAGGTATTCGAAGAAATCGTCGCCCTTGTTGAAACCCTGGACCTGGGTAAAGCGCATGTCGTTGGTGTCCAGGGTGTACGGGATCACCAGGTGCGGCTTGCCGGTCGGGTTGTTCGGTTCCCAGTAGGGCAGGTCGTCGTCGTAGGTGTCGCAGTCGTAGAGGAAACCGCCTTCTTCCATCACCAGGCGACGGGTGTTCGGGCCGGTGCGGCCGGTGTACCAGCCCAATGGGCGTTCGCCGGTGATTTCAGTGAGGATGCGGATCGCTTCGAGCATGTGCTCGCGTTCCTGGGTTTCATCCATGTACTGGTAGTCGATCCAGCGGTAGCCGTGGCTGCAGATCTCATGGCCGGCTTCGACCATGGCACGGATCACGTCCGGGTGACGCTGGGCGGCCATGGCGACGGCGAAGATGGTCAGCGGAATGTCGAATTCCTTGAACAGTTTCAGAATCCGCCAGACACCGGCACGGCTGCCATACTCGTAAAGCGATTCCATGCTCATGTTGCGCGCGCCTTGCAGCGGCTGCGCCGAGACCATTTCAGACAGGAAGGCTTCGGATTCCTTGTCGCCGTGCAGGATGTTGCGCTCGCCGCCTTCTTCGTAATTGAGTACGAACGACAGGGCGATGCGGGCATTGCCCGGCCAGTGTGGGTGAGGAGGGTTACTGCCGTAACCGACCAGGTCGCGTGGGTAGTCAGCGCTCACTGCAGGCTTCCTTCTTATTCGATGATGACGGTTGGTGCGACGCAGCTGAAAAACTCGATGGTAGGCTGGCGTCACAGCGATGGGCTGATTGTATACAACTTTATATTCAATTTGTAAGCCTGATTTTTTGCATTTTTCTTTAACGGTCATCTTTTCGTGCGCTTGACCCGGTCCTGCAAGAAACCTGCCTGATAGGTCAGCTAATGGCTGGAGGGTTCAACAAGTCTGCGGTTCGGCCGTTAATCGCCGGGAAATCCATGGATGGCGCTGGTCGCGGTAAAAATGTGGTTTTTATTGTGTACAATTTTTTTGAAAAGTGTCTTAATCAGTCGCTCGCCGCAGCTTTTCGTGCTCCGAAACGGTGCGGTCTCCTTTTCAACTGACTTCGGGAGGCGCGAGGTCTGACTGCTTCATGCAGGCAGGCGCGCAGAATCAATGGGACGTTTGACTACACATGTTTTGGACGCTGCACATGGCTGCCCGGGCAGCTCGATCAAGGTCGAGTTGTACCGTGTTGAAGGTTCGCAGCTGGAATTGGTCGCCAGCGCGATAACCAACAGCGATGGCCGTGTCGATGCACCGTTGTTGCAAGGTGATGACTACCGTACCGGGGTCTATCAGGTTCAGTTTCATGCGGGCGATTACTACCGCGCCCGTGGCGTTCAACTGCCGGAACCGGCGTTCCTGGATGTGGTGGTGCTGCGTTTTGGCATTTCTGCGGAGCAGGACCACTATCACGTGCCCTTGCTCATTTCGCCGTACAGCTACTCCACGTATCGCGGCAGCTGATCCCCCAAGCAGCTGCCTCAACCTGGAAGCGACTGCGCATATAGCTTCTTTGGTCTTTCGCCCGCTCACACTGCGGGCTTTTTTTCGCCTGGATAAAAGTGGTGCCTGCGCTGGCGCTTTCGCCGGCAAGCCGGCTCCTACAAGGGATTCGCACGACCTGTGGGAGCTGGCTTGCCAGCGAAGCTGTTAACGGCTGAGCAGGGACGCTGCCCCGGCTCCACTGAACAACCCGGCACTGATCCGGTTGAACCAGCTCTGCCCCTTGCCACTGCGCAGATACCGCGCCGCGCCATGGGCACCCAGCCCGTAAGCCAATTTGCACAGCAGGTCCAGCACGGTCCAGGTGGCAATCATCACCAGCAACTGCGGGAGGAACGGCTGTTCGGCGCTCAGGAACTGCGGGAGGAAGGCGGCGAAGAACAGAATGTCTTTCGGGTTGCTCGCACCCAGCATGAAGGCGCGCCCGAACAGGGCACGAAAGCGTGGCGCCGGGGCCGCTTGAGGCACTTCGGCGCCATGGGCCGGTTGACGCGATTGCTGCCAGCTCTGCCAGGCGAGGTAGAACAGGTACAGCGCACCGACGATCTTCAACGCGCTGAACAATTGCTCCGACGCCAGCAGCAGCGCGCCCAGACCCAGCGCCGAAGCGCTCAGCAGGCAAATCGAGGCAATCACGCCACCGAGAAAGGCCGGGTAGGAACGCACCAGACCGTAATTCAAACTGTTGCTGATCATCAGCAAAGACAGTGGCCCCGGGATCAGGATCACCACCAGCGCAGCGCCGCTGAACAGCAGCCAGGTTTCCAGACTCATCACTTTCCTCCATTTGCACAAAAGCCTCACCCGACGGGGTGAGGCTGGTTTGAAGCGCGTACCGCGTAAGGTTTACAAGAAGATGAACTTGGCGATGAAGATCGCGCAGAGCACCCACAGACTCGCGGAAATTTCCTTGTACTTGCCAGTGCCGGCCTTCAGGACCACATAGGTGATGAAGCCCAGCGCGATACCGTCGGCGACCGAAAAGGTCAGGGGCATCATGATGGCGGTGACGATCGCCGGAATGCTGTCGGTCGCTTCGTCCCACTCGATGTGCTTCATGCCACCCATCATCAACATGGCCACGTAAATCAGTGCACCTGCGGTGGCGTAGGCGGGAATCATGCCGGCCAGTGGAGCGAAGAACATGGCTGCAATAAATAGCACACCTACGGTCACTGCGGTAAGACCAGTCCGACCACCCGCCGCTACACCCGCGGCACTTTCCACGTAGCTGGTGACGGGAGGAACACCGACGATCGCGCCAAATACGCTGGAGGCACTGTCGGCTTTCATGGCGCGGGAGAGGTTTTCGATGCGACCATCGGCGTTGACCAGATTTGCGCGCTGCGCCACGCCCATCAAGGTGCCGGCGGTGTCGAACATGTGCACGAAGAGGAAGGCCAGCACCACGCTGATCATGCTGACGTTGAACACGCCGGCAAGGTTCATCGCCATCCAGGTCGGGGCCAGGCTCGGCGGTGCCGACATGATCCCTTCGTAATGCACCAGGCCCAGGCCCCAACCGGCCAGGGTTACGGTGATGATGCTGATGAGGATGGCGCCAAAGACCTTGTGGTAGCTGAGTACGGCGATCATCAGGAAGCAGATGGCGGCCAGCAGCGGGGCTGGCTCGCGCAGGGAGCCCAGTTTGATCAGGGTGGCCGGACTGTCGACGATGATGCCGGCGGTTTTCAAACCGATCAGGCCCAGGAACAGGCCCACACCCGCACCCATGGCGAAGCGCAGGCTCACCGGAATGCTGTTGAGCAGCCATTCGCGGACGCGAGAGAAGGTCAGGATCATGAACAGCACACCGGACACGAACACCGCACCGAGGGCGGTCTCCCAGTTGTAGCCCATGGTGCCGACCACGGTATAGGTGAAGAAGGCGTTCAGGCCCATGCCCGGCGCCAGGCCGACGGGCCAGTTGGCGTACAGGCCCATCAGCAGGCAACCCAGTGCGGCGGCGATGCAGGTGGCGACGAACGCCGCACCGTGATCGATCCCGGCGTCCGCCATGATGTTGGGGTTGACGAAGATGATGTAGGCCATGGTGATGAAGGTTGTCAGACCGGCAATCAACTCGGTCTTCACCGTGGTGCCATGCAAGCTGAGTTTAAAGATGCGCTCCAGCCAGCCATTGCGTAAAGGCGGCGAGAGATCCAGCGTCGATGCTTCGGATTTGCGGCTTTCCACAGCGAATACTCCTCAAGAGTTTTATTGTTATTTCCAGGGCCGGACCCGAGAGGGTGGCAGCGGCCCTTTGAGGCACTTGCGATTTTGTTGACCGCTTGGTCAGGAACTCGCACGAGGTGGATTATGCTTTTGTGTACAAATAAAGCAAATATTGTTTTTTGTTTTGTAGACGAAAAAAATGACGATAGCGGTATATCGCCAGGAAGGGTGCCATCGCGGGCAAGCCACGCTCCCACAGGAATTGTGTCGTTCACCGACCTTGTGAATGACAAAAAATCTGTGGGAGCGCGGCTTGCCCGCGATGGCGTCAGATCAATCGATACATCTGTCGCGGATCAAATATTCAGTCAGCGGCCACTTGGCTTTTCCCCAGCGCCAGATTCACCGCCAACCACCCATTCACCGCCGTTTCCCCGGCCTCGGCAAACACCCGCTCCAGCAATCTCACCTGCTCACGACGCAGCGCCTGCTCGAAGCGCGCCCCCTCGTCGGTCAGCTCCAGCAGGCGTTTACGCTTGTCGGTCTCGGACGCAATGCTGTTCACCAGATGCATTTCCAGCAATTGGCGCAGTGGCATGTTCAGGGCTTGCTTGCTTACGCCCAGCAAGGCCAGCAACTCTTTCACACTCAAGTTCGGGTAACGGGCGATGAAAAACACGATGCGTTGGTGCACACGGCTCAAGCCTCGGCGTTCAAGCATTTCATCGGCCTTGGCGGTGAAGGCCTGGTAGCCGAAGAAAAACGCTTCCATGGCTAGCTGCTGGGATGTCGGGTTTTTAAGGTCAAGCATATTGACGTATCCGCTCGGGCTGACGTAATTTCGGTCAACAAGTTTGACTCATTTTCCTCTGGCCTCGCTACCGGTGATCCCCATGGCTTTTTCCGAACGTGTTTCGCGCCTTAAAAGTTCTCTGATCCGTGAAATCCTTGCCGCTGCCCAGCGCCCGCAAGTGATGTCGTTCGCCGGCGGGTTACCGGCCGAAGCCATGTTGCCAAAGGTCGAATGGGATCAGATGCCGCTGACCATGGGCCAATACGGCATGAGCGAGGGCGAACCGGCGTTGCGCGAAATGTTGGCGGCCGAGGCCCGGGCACTGGGCCTGCCCTGCGAGGCGAGTCAGGTGTTGGTGGTCAGTGGTTCGCAACAGACCCTCGATCTGGCGGCCAAGCTCTACATCGACAAGGGCACCGAGATCCTGCTCGAAGCGCCGACCTACCTGGCGGCACTGCAAATCTTCCAGCTGTTCGGTGCCGAATGCCTGACCGTGCCGCTGCAAGCCGATGGCCCGGACCTGGCGCAATTGCGCATACGCCTGGAAAAACACCGTCCGGCGTTCATCTACCTGATCCCGACGTTCCAGAATCCATCGGCCGTGCGGTATAGCGAAGCCAAGCGCGATGCCGTGGCGGCGTTGCTCGACGAGTTCGGCGTGACCCTGATCGAAGACGAACCTTACCGCGAACTGACCTTCGACGGTGGCAGTGCGACACCTATTGTCAGTCGCTTGAAAAAATCCAGCTGGATCTATACCGGCACCGTGTCGAAAACCTTGCTGCCGGGTTTGCGCGTCGGTTACCTGATAGCCAGCGCCGATCTGTTTCCGCATTTGCTGAAACTCAAGCAATCGGCGGATCTGCACACCAACCGCGTCGGCCAGTGGCAAGCGCAGCAGTGGATTGGCAGCGAAAAATTCCGGGAGCATTTGAGTGAATTGCGCGACTTCTACCGCGGGCGTCGCGACGCGTTTCAATCGGCCCTGGAGACGCATTTTGCCGACCTGGCGGATTGGCAGGTGCCGCAAGGCGGGCTGTTTTTCTGGCTCAGCCTCAAGCAGCCATTGGATACCCGAACCTTGCTGCACACGGCGTTGGCCAATGATGTGGCGTTCATGCCGGGCGAGCCGTTCTTCCCGGATCCGGACAACAACCCCGGTCATCTGCGGTTGAATTTCAGCCACATCGATCCGGCGCGGCTGGATGAGGGGCTCAAGCGGTTGGCGGCGGTGGTGCGTCAGGCGCAAGCGGCGCAAGCCGCCTGAAAACAGATAAACCGGTGCAAGGGCCGGTTTATTTTTGCCTGAAGATGTGTGGTGACTGTAGCGGCCCCGCTGAAGTTTTTCAGGCCGCAGCGAAGCGCTTGTCCAGATAATCAATGATCACCTTGGACTCATACATCCAGGTGGTCTGGCCATTCTCTTCGATGCGCAGGCACGGCACCTTGATCTTGCCGCCTTGCTCCAGCAGGGTCTGGCGATCCTGTTCGTTGTTCTTCGCATCGCGCAAGGCCACCGGCACATTCAGGCGGCGCAGGGTGCGGCGGGTTTTCACGCAGAACGGGCAGGCGTGGAATTGATACAGGGTCAGGTCCTTGGCGGCGCTGTTGACCTGGGCCTGAGCCTCGGCCGGGCGCTGCTTTTTGCCTGGGCGGGTGATGAAGTCGATGAAGATGATCAGTTGGCCAAGGCCGACACGAAGCGCTTTTACGAACACGTTGAAAGCCTCACGGAGCGAAAAATGAAGGGCGCGCAGCTTACCTGATTTTCGCTGACGAAAAAAAACCGGCGATGAATGCCGGTTTTCTTCGTGCTGCGAATTACTTGATGAGGCTGAGGAATTCACTGCGAGTCGCAGCGTTCTCGCGGAACTCGCCGAGCATCACCGAGGTGATCATCGACGAATTCTGCTTTTCCACACCGCGCATCATCATGCACATGTGCTTGGCCTCGATCACCACTGCAACGCCCAGGGCGCCGGTGACTTGCTGGACCGCGTCGGCGATCTGGCGGCTGAGGTTTTCCTGGATCTGCAGGCGGCGGGCGTACATATCGACGATCCGCGCAACTTTCGACAGCCCCAGGACCTTGCCGCTCGGGATGTAGGCGACGTGGGCCTTGCCGATGAACGGCAGCAGGTGGTGCTCGCACAACGAGTACAGCTCGATGTCCTTGACCAGCACCATTTCGCTGTTGTCGGAGCTGAACAAGGCACCGTTGGTGACTTCTTCGAGCGTCTGTTCATACCCGCGGCAGAGGTACTGCATGGCTTTGGCGGCACGTTTTGGCGTGTCGAGCAGGCCCTCGCGGGAGACGTCCTCGCCCAGTTGGCCGAGAATCGCGGTGTAATTCTGTTCCAGGGACATGAAACTACCTGTGGGATTTTACGCAAAGGGCAAGGGTACGGTGGCGGACACGTCGCTGCAAGCATGACGCATCAGCTTTACTCGTCCCGACCTTCCATCATGGTTCGTTTGAGCATCACATAAACGGCGCCGGCACCGCCGTGCCGAGCCTGGCACGAGGTGAAGCCCAGTACCTGCGAATGCTGGCGCAACCACGTGTTGACGTGGCTTTTGATCATCGGCCGCTTGCCGTCCAGGCGCACGGCCTTGCCGTGGGTGACGCGCACGCAGCGAATTTCGAATTTGGTGGCTTCAGCGAGAAAGGCCCAGAGGGCTTCCCGGGCCTTTTCCACACTCATGCCATGCAGATCGAGGCTGCCTTCGAACGGAATCTGACCGATCTTGAGCTTGCGCATCTGGCTTTCCTGTACACCGTCGCGCGCCCACATCAGCTCGTCTTCCGGACCGACATCAATGACAAATTGATCCGACAGCCCGTCTACGGTGGTGGCGTCGGTGCGCACGGTGGCGGCCTGACGCAGCTTGGCGATCTGCGCGCGGTCAGCCTTGGGTTTGCCGGTTTCGGCGCGATCGTGCTTGATCGGCTTGACGCCTTGGATCGCGCTTTTGAACAGGGAAAAATCGTCGTCTTGCATGTCAGCCTCCGCGAAGGGCGGCCAGTTTACCCAACTCGAAGCGAATGGGCGCGCGACAAAACGCGCGACCTTCGGCTCAGTCGTGTTTTTTCATCAAATGCGGGGACATGGCCAGCTCCCGCGACTGGCGTGCGCGACGACGGCAGCGCCGCCACAACCAGACACCGACGTACAGCACGACCAGGCCAATCGCCAGAATCACAGCGGCGCCAGCGCGGTTGGTGTTCATTTCGCCCAGGGCGGGTGCGTGGCCGAGGAGGCTGGCAATGCCGGCCATGATCAGCAGCACGCCAGACATGGCCAGCAACGCGGCAATCGTCGCGCCGATTCGAAAACGCCAGTTGCTTCGGCCTTTGGGCCGCAAGCGGCGAGCGTCAAAACCATCGGATAACTTCATTCCGACCTTCCTCAATGGGTATCGGCCCTTCGACCGGGAGTTGACCGGGATGTTCCTGAGGCTAAGACAATTACGGCTAACGAGAGGCTTTTGCGGATGAGCGGCGCTTTAGACCGCTCATTGAACGTCGATCAAATCAGATCGCGAGTCAGCGCGAGGGTGGCGAAGTTGTCCGCCATGATCGCCATTTCGGTCTGCTGGACGTGCTCGGCGCTCAGGACGCCGCCCTTGTAGGGCAAGTCGCGGGTGGCACAGGCGTCTTCCACCAGTGTGCAACGGAAGCCCAGGTTCTTCGCGGCGCGTACGGTGGTGCTGACGCTGGAATGGCTCATGAAACCGCAGACGATCAGGTCGAGGGCGCCAAGATCCTGCAGGCGTTTTTCAAGTGGGGTGCCGTGGAACGCGCTCGGCAGCAATTTGCCGATGATGGTTTCGTCGCCCTGTGGTTCGAGCCCCGGGATGAATTCACCGCGCTCGCCTTGTGGGTCGAACAGGCCACCGACGGTGCCGAGGTGGCGTACATGCACGATCGGGCGGCCGGCGGCACGGGCCGCGGCCAGCAATTGCTTGATGTTCGCGACGGCAGCGTCCATGCCGCTCAGGGCCAATGGACCGCTGAGGTATTCTTTCTGGGCATCGATGATCACAAGTGTCGCGTGGCTCAGATTGGCTGCTGCGTAACCGCGGCCGCTGAGTTGAAACATCGTTTTTGGAACGGACATTCTGGGGCTCCTTTGAGTGGGGCTTTTGCGACATTCTCCTCTGGCTGAGCGCTTCTGTGAATCGCTACCATCGCAGGCACCGTCGTTACTGGCGTGCAGCCTTGTCAAGTGGGCCGTTTTGTTCAACCCCAAGCGGAAAAAAGAGAAGGGTCCTACATTTGCACCGTTGGTTTTCCTGCGTCGTCGCGACGGCGTTTGGCTGATAGAATCGCCCGTCGATTTTTCTGGAGTTTGCCGTCGTGATCACTTCCCGCCTTCGTACCCTGCGTGACCATATCCGTTGGGCCGTCAGTCGCTTCCATGGGGAGGATCTGTTTTTCGGCCATGGCACTGACAATGCCTGGGACGAAGCCCGTCAACTGGTGTTGGGTGCGCTGCATTTGCCGTGGGAAATCTCCGATAGCTACCTGGACTGCAATCTGGAGGAAGACGAAGTCGTTCATCTGCAGCACCTGCTCAAGCGCCGTATCGAAAAACGCGTGCCGACTGCTTACCTGCTGGGTGAAGCCTGGTTCTGCGGCATGTCATTCATTGTCGATGAGCGCGTGCTGATCCCGCGTTCGCCGATTGGCGAGCTGATCGAAAACCGCTTCACTCCCTGGCTGGCCCACGAGCCTGCGCGAATTCTCGACCTGTGCACCGGCTCCGGTTGCATCGGTATCGCCTGCGCCTACGAGTTCCAGAATGCCGAAGTGGTACTGGCCGACCTGTCGTTCGAAGCGCTGGAGGTGGCGAACCAGAACATCGAGCGTCACGGTGTCGATGAACGGGTCTACACCGTGCAGGGTGATGGTTTCGACGGTTTGCCGGGGCAGCGTTTCGACCTGATCGTGTCAAACCCGCCTTATGTCGATGCCGAAGACTTCGCCGACATGCCTGACGAATACCAGCATGAACCGGAGCTGGGCCTGGCCTGCGGCGAGGATGGTTTGAATCTGGTACGGCGCATGCTCGCCGAAGCGGCCGATCACCTGACCGAGAAGGGGTTGTTGATCGTCGAGGTGGGCAACAGCCAGGTACACGTCGAGGCGTTGTACCCTGAAGTCGATTTCGCCTGGCTGGAATTCGAGCGCGGCGGGCATGGGGTGTTCATGCTGTCGGCAGAACAGTGCCGGGATCATCGGGCGCTATTCGCCTCCCGCGTCTGACCGCAATCACTGTGGCGAGGGAGCTTGCTCCCGTTGGGCTGCGTAGCAGCCCCCAAACCTGCCGACTCGGTGTACCAGAATCTCAACGAGGGAAAGGTTTACGACGGCTTCGCCGCCGAACGGGAGCAAGCTCCCTCGCCACAAAAGCGTCTCACCACCGACTGATTTCGGCGCTTACCGGTGCGTCGCAATCCAGATCAACAAGCCCGCCTGGAACACCGCAAACGCCACCAGGCAAGTGATGGTGAAACGCAGCCCGGCGTCTTCGCGCTTGTACTTGCTGACTTTTTCTTCGTGTTTCTTGAGTTTGACTTCCTGCTCGGCCAGGTTGTGCTCGGCTTGCTGGAGCATCTGCGCTGCCTCGAGAATTTCCACAACCTGCAGTTTTTCCGTGTTCCAGTCACCCGACAGGTCGCCGACCTGGACTGCCTTGACGCTGCCCTTCAAATGCTGGGCGTCGGCGTAGACCACATCGAAACCGTGCACGCGCAAAAAATGGTCGCGACGCAGGCGGGTGTCTTCGTTCAGCGCATCCTTGTTGTTCAGGTCGGTGCCGTCGACGGTGTAGCCCGGCCATCTCTTCTTCGCCCAGGTAATGCCCTGGGCCGCCATGAAGCGACCGATACCGCGGTTCAGCGGTTCGATTTGCAGGCCGCTGTCGGGTCCGAAATGCACACGTTTTTCGCTGTGGTCGACCCACACGTCGAGCTGATTCTGTTCCTTGCGCACGCGTTGGCCGGGCAGGGTGATGTTCATGCGCATCAGGCTGCGCTGCTTGTCGTTGCGTTCGGCATAACCAAACTCGACAAAGCGCAGGGGGCGCCCGCCGGTGTTGCGGTCGGTCTGCAACGGCGCCAGACGGAGCATCTTGTGGTGCTCGACGCGGACGTCCGCCCAAGGCAGCTCGACCACTGGCGGTGTGTCTTGTTCAGCGGTGGTGTCGGGTGAAGTCTGGGTATCAGTCATAACGGCGAGATCCTGTCCAAGCTCTGCTTGTCGCCAGCCAGTGCGCTGGCGACAAAGGCTTATCGGCCGTTTTTTTCAGGACTGGAGGGCCAGGGGGCGTTCTCGACCGGTTTTCACGCCACGTTGTCGCCTAAAGCGCTCAACTGGCGCGAAGTCCGTCAATAAACCCGAGGATTCGAGTGCCCAGTTCTGCCGCCAGGGGCAATTGCGGATCCTTATAGGAAGCCAATTGCCGTTTCACATCGTTGGGCACGATGCGCATGACGTGGTTCATGCCTTCGATCACTGCCAGTTCGGCGTCCGGTTTGGCGGCCTTGAGCATTCTGGCGTCATTGACGCCGACCTGGATATCGTTGCTGCCCTGGATGATCAGCGCCGGCATTTTCAACTTCGCAAATGCCGCCGCAGGGTCCTGGCGGAACAGCGAAATCAGGTACGGCTGCACGCTCGGGCGAAATATTGCCTGCAAGGGTGGTGGCACGTTGTCGTCGGTCTTCCCGGCCTTGAGGCTGTCGAGCAGTTCGTTACTGCGCAGCATCAGTGGCGGTGGCAGGTGATTGCTCAGTTGTTGGCGCACCACTTGATCGATCGGCCGTGCGCTGCCGGACAAGGAAATCACCGCGGCCGCATCGACACTCGGTGCCGCGAGGCTGGCGATCAAGGCACCCTCGCTGTGCCCCAGCAAAATCAGCTCGCCGAAGCGTGGATCGGCCTTGAGCTTCTGGCCCCAGGCTTGAGCATCGGAAACATAGGCCTCCAGCGTCAGATTGCGTTCATCGGGGGTCGCCGCCAGGCTCGCCGCAACGCCGCGTTTGTCGTAACGCACACTGGCGATGTTGTGTTTGGCCAGCACCCAGGCCAAGCGTTTCAGGCTGTCGTTGCGCCCGCCGTCGGGGTTGTTGCCGTCACGATCGGTTGGGCCGGAGCCGGAAATGATCAGGACAACTGGTACAGGGGTGTCGGACTTGGGCAGCAACAGCGAGCCGAAAAGCTCGCCGTTGCCGGTATCCAGCGTGATCGGCCGTTGCAGGACGGAGGCCTGGACGAAACCGGTAAACAGGGTAAGGCTCAAGGCTAGAACTCGCAGCATCATCACGCCATCATGAACGAAGATGCCGTTTGGACTCGCCGGCACCCGGAAGGTTCGAGGATGAACTACTTGGGTAGCCTGCGTATACTGGCGCGCATTACGTATTCAGGTTCATTTCACGGAGCGTCCTGCATGTCCGGCAATACCTACGGCAAGCTGTTCACTGTCACCACCGCTGGCGAAAGCCATGGTCCGGCGTTGGTCGCCATTGTCGATGGCTGCCCGCCGGGCCTTGAGATTTCGCTGGAAGATCTGCAGCGCGATCTCGACCGGCGCAAGCCTGGCACCAGTCGCCACACCACCCAGCGCCAGGAAGCCGACGAAGTCGAAATCCTCTCCGGCGTGTTCGAAGGTCGTACCACCGGTTGCTCGATCGGTCTGCTGATCCGCAACACCGACCAGAAATCCAAGGACTACTCGGCGATCAAGGACCTGTTCCGCCCGGCCCACGCCGACTACACCTACCACCATAAATACGGCGAGCGCGATTACCGTGGCGGTGGCCGCAGTTCGGCCCGTGAAACCGCCATGCGCGTAGCCGCTGGCGCGATCGCGAAAAAATACCTGGCGACCCAGGGCATCGTCATTCGCGGCTACATGAGCCAGCTCGGTCCGATCGAAATCCCGTTCAAGACCTGGGACTCGGTCGAGCAGAACGCTTTCTTCAGCCCGGACCCGGACAAAGTGCCGGAGCTGGAAGCCTATATGGACCAGTTGCGCCGCGACCAGGATTCGGTCGGCGCCAAGATCACCGTGGTCGCCGAAGGCGTGATGCCGGGTCTGGGCGAGCCGATTTTCGATCGCCTCGACGCGGAACTGGCCCATGCGCTGATGAGCATCAATGCGGTCAAGGGCGTGGAAATCGGCGCCGGTTTCGCCAGCGTCGCCCAGCGTGGCACCGAGCATCGCGATGAAATGACCCCGCAAGGTTTCCTCAGCAACAACGCTGGCGGCATTCTCGGTGGCATCTCTTCCGGTCAGCCGATCGTCGCGCACCTGGCCCTGAAGCCAACGTCCAGCATCACCACGCCGGGCCGTTCGATCGACATCCATGGCAACCCGGTGGACGTTATCACCAAGGGCCGTCACGACCCGTGCGTCGGCATTCGCGCCACGCCGATTGCCGAAGCGATGATGGCCATCGTGTTGATGGATCACCTGCTGCGTCACCGTGGGCAGAACGCCGATGTGCGCGTGAGCACCCCGGTGCTGGGTCAGCTTTAATGGCTGACCTGATAGCCGCTGCAGTCTGATGGCTGCGGCGGCGCTGCCGTACTGGCGGCTTTCCAGTTTCTATCTGTTCTATTTCGCCTTGCTCGGTTCGACGGCGCCGTTCCTGGCGCTGTACTTCGATCACCTGGGGTTTTCCGCTGCGCGCATCGGCGAGCTGGTGGCGATCCCGATGCTGATGCGATGCGTGGCGCCGAACATCTGGGGCTGGCTGGGGGATTACACCGGCCGGCGGCTGGCCATCGTACGATTCGGCGCGGTCTGCACGCTGCTGACCTTTTCGCTGATTTTCGTCAGCAAGACCTACGCCTGGCTGGCGATGGTCATGGCCTTGCATGCGTTCTTCTGGCACGCCGTGTTGCCGCAATTCGAGGTCATCACCCTCGCACATCTGCAGGGCCAGACGTCGCGCTACAGCCAGATTCGCCTGTGGGGCTCCATCGGTTTCATCATCACCGTGGTCGCGCTGGGCCGGTTGTTCGAATGGCTGAGTCTCGACATCTACCCGGCGGCGCTGGTGCTGATCATGGCCGGGATCGTGCTCAGCAGCCTGTGGGTGCCGAACGCGCAACCGGCGCCGGGCCACCGGGTAGTGGGGGAGGGATTCCTCAAGCAGCTGCGCAGCCCCGGCGTGCTGGCTTTTTACGCGTGCGTGGCGCTGATGCAGATGAGCCATGGTCCGTACTACACGTTTCTGACCTTGCACCTCGAGCGATTGGGTTACAGCCGCGGGGTGATCGGCATGCTCTGGGCTGTCGGTGTGGTGGCCGAGGTGCTGATGTTCATGGCCATGAGCAGAATCCTTGCGCGCTTCTCGTTGCGCCGGGTGCTGCTGGCGAGTTTTCTGCTGGCGGCGTTGCGATGGTTGTTGCTGGGGTCGCTGGCCGAGTTTCTCTGGGTATTGTTGTTTGCCCAGGTGCTGCACGCGGCGACATTCGGCAGCTTTCACGCCGCTGCCATTTCATTCGTGCAACGTAGCTTCGGCGCGCGTCAACAAGGCCAGGGCCAGGCGTTGTACGCCGCGTTGGCCGGGACCGGCGGCGCCCTGGGCGCGTTGTACTCCGGCTACAGCTGGAACGTCCTGGGCGCCGCATTGACCTTTAGTATTGCCAGCCTCGCAGCCCTGGCGGCTGCCGTTATCATTGCCACGTGCATGCAAGAGGACAGGCCATGAGCCTTACCCGTGAACACCTCGCCCGGGAAATCATCGACGCCGGACGTTTTCTGTATGGCCGCGGCTGGTCGCCCGCCACCAGCAGCAATTATTCGACCCGCCTGTCGCCAACCGAAGTGCTGTTGACGGTGTCGGGCAAGCACAAGGGCCAATTGGGCCTGGACGATGTGCTGGCCACGGATCTGTCGGGCAACAGCCTGGAGCCCGGCAAGAAGCCGTCCGCCGAAACCCTGCTGCACACTCAGCTCTACAGCTGGCGCCCGGAGATCGGCGCGGTGTTGCACACTCATTCGGTGAACGCCACGGTGCTGTCGCGCCTGACGCCTGAAGACTTCATCGATTTCGAAGATTACGAACTGCAAAAAGCCTTCAGTGGCGTGACCACCCACGAGACGCGGGTGCGGGTGCCGATTTTTGATAACGATCAGGACATTGCGCGCCTCGCCGCCAAGGTGCAGCCTTGGCTCGACGTTCATCCCGATTGTGTCGGCTACCTGATTCGCGGCCATGGTCTCTACACCTGGGGCGCGCGCATGAGCGACGCCCTGCGGCAGATCGAGGCCTTTGAATTCTTGTTCGAGTGCGAGTTGAAAACCCGCTCGCTCTCTAACCGTAAAGCATGAACCGTTTAGGAGTTGCCTGATGAGCAGCCTGTCCGTCTACCACGTCTCAAGCCCTGACATTCCAAACAAGGTGCTGACCCATTTCGAAGACATCGCCTCGACCCTGGCCGAGCAGGGCGTGCGGTTTGATCGCTGGCAAGTGGCGGCGAAGATCCAGCCGGGCGCCAGTCAGGAAGAAGTGATCGGCGCTTATCAAGAGCAGATCGACAAGCTGATGACCGAGCGCGGTTACATCACAGTCGACGTAATCAGCCTGAACAGCGATCACCCGCAAAAAGCCGAATTGCGCGCCAAATTCCTTGATGAGCACCGTCATGCCGAGGATGAAGTGCGCTTTTTCGTCGCCGGCCGTGGCTTGTTCACCCTGCACATCGACGATTACGTCTACGCCGTGCTCTGCGAGAAAAACGACCTGATCTCGGTGCCCGCCGGTACCAGGCACTGGTTCGACATGGGCGAGCATCCGCATTTCGTCGCGATTCGCCTGTTCAACAACCCGGAAGGCTGGGTGGCCAATTTCACCGGTGATGACATCGCTGGCCGCTTCCCGCGTCTTGAGGATTGAAACGATGCCGATCAAAGCAATTCTCACCGACATCGAAGGCACCACCAGCGCGGTGAGTTTTGTGTTTGACGTGCTGTTCCCCTATGCCGCGAAACACCTGCCCGATTTTGTCCGTCAGAACGCCGGGCGCAACGACGTCGCCGAACAACTGGCCAGCGTGCGCCGCGACAGCAACGAGCCGGATGCCGACGTCGAGCGGGTGATCGGGATTCTGCTGGGCTGGATTGCCGAAGACCGCAAGGCCACGCCGCTCAAGGCCTTGCAAGGGATGGTGTGGGCGCAGGGTTATCAGGCAGGTCAGTTGAAAGGTCATGTGTACCCGGATGCCGTCGAAGCGCTGAAACGCTGGCATCAGGATGGCTATCAACTGTTTGTGTATTCCTCGGGCTCGATCCAGGCCCAGCGCCTGATTTTCGGTTGCTCGGAGGCAGGGGATTTGACGCCGCTGTTCAGCGGCTACTTCGACACCACATCAGGACCCAAGCGCGAAGCGCAGTCCTACACCCGCATCACCCAGGCTATTGGCGTTCAAGCCTCGCAGGTTCTGTTTCTGTCGGACATCGTCGAAGAGCTGAATGCGGCGCGCACAGCGGGGATGGCCACGTGCGGACTGGCCCGTGAGGGCGGGGCGTTGGCGGGGCATGTCACGGTGGACAGTTTTGCGCGGATCGATCCCGCTTCGTTCCAGGCCACACATAACCCGTAGGAGCCAGCCTGCTGGCGATGGACCGGAGTGCCCGCGTTTAACCAGGCCACACGCGTCATCGTTGACGACCATCGCGAGCAGGCTCGCTCCTACAGTTGTTTCAGGCTTTACAGCGAATGATAGGTTGGCAAGGCAAACCGCTGCTGGCTCTGGAGCATCGAGATTTGCGGCAGTTCGCTGGCCTGTTCGGCGAGGTCTCGGCGAATCGCGCTGATGACCCACGACAGTTGATCGCCGTTGTGCAATTGCTGGTAGGAAATCGAGCGCTTGAACACTTTGTCTTCGCCACCGCGCAGGGTCAGCAGAATCCCGCCGTCAGGTCGTGCCTGGGTGGTGACTTCGAAGTTGGAGAACAAGGACGAAAATTTTTCTTGGATCAGGCTCATGTCTTTCGGCTCCGTTAGCTCTGGAATGGCAAGCATGAGGAGGTAGTTGCAGTGATTGTGCCAGTACGCCAATTAACTAAAATTCTATATAAATCAGTAAGTTAAGATTTTTACTGATTTATTCTTCCGTGCAATTTGCATGAATGGCCATCGTGCATCCTGCATTTTGCGTGGTCGTCGGCGATTCGATGGAACCATTGCGCGTGCAGATGCTCATGATTTCCAACATCGCTGTGGCGGATACAAAACATTTCAAAAACCGCGTGTACAGCTCAAGAACCGTTGACGTATTTTCGGGCTCAATCAACGCCGCCCGACAATAAGAAGACAGAACGGGAGCAATCATGAGCCGCACGCCAAGCGACACGATCACCTGGGGCATGATGCTCCGCAAGCTGCCGACCATTGCCAAAGCCATTCCACGGGTGGTGAAGGGGATGAAGGTGGCTAACGTCAAGGACCCGACCCAAGCGTGTGGCCTGGGCTGGAGTTTCGAACAAGCCACCTTGCGCAATCCCCAGGGCCCGGCCTTGCTGTTCGGCGAGGTGGTGCTGACTTATGCACAGGTCAACGAGTGGGCCAATCGCATCGCCCATCACTTGATTGCCCAAGGCATCGGCAAGGGCGATGTGGTGGCGGTATTCATCGAGAACCGTCCGGAGCTGCTGGTGACGATATTGGCGGTGGCCAAGGTCGGTGCGATCAGCGCCTTGCTCAATACCTCGCAGACCCGCGATACCCTGGTGCATAGCCTGAATCTGGTCGCGCCGGCGGCCATCGTCGTCGGCGAAGAATTGGTCGCGGCGTATTTGGCGGTGCGCGAGCGGGTTTCGATTGCGCGGCCTCGCACCTGGTTTGTCGCTGATCGGGATACCTACAGCCATCCTGGCATTGCTCCCGAGGGTTTCATCAACCTGATGACCGCCAGCATCGACAGCCCCGGCGACAACCCCGTCAACACTCAGCAGGTGTTTTGCGACGACCCCTGTTTCTATATCTACACCTCGGGTACCACCGGGCTGCCCAAGGCCGGAGTGTTCAAGCATGGGCGCTGGATGCGCAGCTCGGCGAGCTTCGGCATGATCGCGCTGGACATGCGCCCGGACGATATCGTCTATTGCAGCTTGCCGCTCTATCACGCCACCGGGCTTTGTGTGTGCTGGGGCTCGGCCATCAGCGGTGCCTCGGGATTCGCCATCCGCCGCAAGTTCAGCGCCAGTCAGTTCTGGAACGATGTGCGCAAATACCGCGCGACCACCCTCGGTTACGTCGGCGAATTGTGCCGTTATCTGGTCGATCAACCGCGCAGTGCCGACGACCGCAAGCACGCTGTCACCAAAATGATCGGCAACGGCCTGCGCCCTGGCGCATGGGGCGAATTCAAGACACGTTTCGGCGTGCGTCACATTTGCGAGCTGTACGCCGCCAGTGACGGCAACATCGGTTTCACCAACATTCTGAATTTCGACAACACCGTCGGTTTTTCCCTGATGTCCTGGGAGTTGGCGGTTTACGATCACGACAGCGGCGCGCCGATTCGCCAGGCCAACGGCTTCATGCGCAAGGTCGGCAAGGGTGAGCAGGGTTTGTTGCTGGCCAAAATAGACGACAAGGCGCCGCTGGACGGTTACACCGATCCGCAAAAGACTGAAAAAGTCGTGCTCCACGACGTGTTCGTCAAAGGCGACCGCTACTTCAATACGGGCGATCTGCTGCGCAACATTGGGTTTGGCCATGCGCAGTTTGTTGATCGACTGGGCGATACCTATCGCTGGAAGGGGGAAAACGTTTCGACCACCGAGGTCGAGAACATCCTCCTGCGACACCCGCAAATCTCCGAAGCCGTGGCCTATGGCGTGGAAGTCCGTGATACCAATGGTCGCGCCGGGATGGCCGCCATCACGCCGGCCGAATCCCTGGCCACCCTGGATTTCACCGAACTGCTGGCCTTTGCCCGGCAACAGATGCCGGCCTACGCCGTGCCGTTATTCCTGCGGGTGAAAGTGAAAATGGAGACCACCGGGACGTTCAAATACCAGAAAACCCGGCTCAAGGATGAAGCGTTCGACCCGACCCGGACCGGCGCTGACCCGATCTACGCCTGGCTGCCGGGAACCGAAACGTACGTGCAGGTGACCGAGCAGGTGCTGAAGGATATTCACGGCGGTCGATATCGATATTGAGTGTGCCTATGGCCCCGTTTCAGAAAAAAGAAGTGACAGTGCCGGGGCTGCTCTGGAAACTGTCGGTTTTGCGAATAACTGAAAGTGGAGCGTTCAATGTCCGACAAAAGCCGCCAGATGACCCCCGAAGAAGCGGCCGAATTTGCCGAGCAGGTATTCAACAAGGCACGCGAGGGCGATGCGGCCATGATGGCTGCGCTGCTGACCAAGGGCCTGCCGCCGAACCTGCGCAATCACAAGGGCGACACCTTGCTGATGCTCGCCGCTTACCATGGTCATCTGGACACGGTAAAAGTCTTGCTCGAACACAAGGCCGATCCGGAAATCCGCAACGACAACGGCCAGAGCCCGATTGCCGGTGCCGCCTTCAAGGGTGACCTGGCAGTAGTCACGGCGTTGGTGGAAGGTGGGGCGCAAGTCGAAGGCTCGTCTTTCGATGGTCGTACCGCGCTGATGATGGCGGCGATGTTCAACCGCGTCGCCATCGTCGACTACCTGATCAGCAAGGGCGCCGATCCGAAAGCCAAGGACGCCAATGGCATCACCGCGCTGGAGGCCGCCAGGACCATGGGGGCGGTCGATACCGTTGCGCAACTGGAAAAACTGCCGGGCTGACGCTGTACTTCTGTGGCGAGGGGGCCAGTTCCCTCGCCACAATATCATCTTGAATGCGTTATCCTTCGCGCCCTCAAAATTCCCTCGCTACAGGATCTGCCCCCATGAAAGCCGCACTCGTCGAACTCATCAGCAAAATCAGCTCCGGGTGCATGGGCGATGACGAAATCCTCAAGGTCGCTGACGAGGCGGCCCAGGCATACGCGGACCCAGAGGCTTTTCTGGCGGCCAACCCTGACATCAATTACGACGACACCTTCCCGATCCCGCTGGGCGAATGGGTAGTGGTCGGCAGCCTGCCGGAGACCGTGCTGTTCCAGGCCGACACCTACATGGACCTGTTTGCGCAGATCGTTGCTTCGTTCGGGCCGGGTGTCGAATTCAATCTCAAGCCCAAACAACTGGCCAAAACCGAAGCCCTGACCGCGCTCAATCGCATCCAGGTGCAAATGAGCAGCCTGAACAAGGAAAACGGTGGCTATGTGCTGATGAACTTCAGCCAGTTGCTCGACGACGAACTGCAAGTGGTGCTGGTCTATGGCAACGACGTGCCTCGGGTGCTTGAGTTGTGCGCCGAAGTGGGAATCGCCGCTGCACCGTCCCTGGAAGCCTTGAAAGTCGCCATCCACGTCTGAAACGCCAAAGCTGTCAATAAAAACGGAACCCTGGCCTTGGGCAGCTATCCTAAGAGGGCCAATCACTCTTCAGGAGCGTCACCATGGGTTCCACGTTCAACAGCCTGGTAGGCCTGATCATCCTTGCCCTGGACATCTGGGCCATCATCAACGTACTGAAAAGTGGCGCCGAAACCGGGATGAAAGTCCTCTGGGTGCTGTTGATCCTGTTGCTGCCGGTTTTGGGGCTGATCATCTGGGCGATCGCCGGGCCACGGGGAAACGTCAGAATCTGAAGTCATTCTCCCAAGCGACATAAAACCTGTGGGAGCGAGCTTGCTCGCGATGACGGCGGCACATTCAGAATTAATGTGGCGGACAAATCGCTATCGCGAGCAGGCTCGCTCCTACAAGGCATTCTGGCGAGCCATCGAGTGAGGTTCGACCTGTCATCTTCCGCGACGTAAAATGCGCGCCTTTCCCGGGCAATCGAGCCGATCGATTGGCCATCATGGGCGGGTAACCGTCCGTTGCCATCCGCAATCATCGGAGCGCTTCCCATGAGCACCACCCCGACCAACGACTACCTGGAAACCCTCTACGAAGGCTATGGCCAGCGCTTTCGCATGGAAAAACTGCTGCACGAAGTTCGCACCGAACACCAGCACCTGGTGATTTTCGAGAACCCGCGCATGGGCCGGGTCATGGCGCTGGACGGCGTGATCCAGACCACCGAAGCCGATGAATTCATCTACCACGAAATGCTCACCCACGTGCCGATCCTCGCCCATGGCACCGCCAAGCGCGTGTTGATCATCGGCGGTGGCGACGGCGGCATGTTGCGTGAAGTGGCCAGGCACCGCAGCGTCGAGCACATCACCATGGTCGAGATCGACGGTACCGTGGTCGACATGTGCAAGGAATTCCTGCCGAATCACTCCAAGGGCGCGTTCGACGATCCACGCCTGAACCTGGTCATCGACGACGGCATGCGTTTCGTCGCCACCACCACTGAAAAGTTCGACGTGATCATTTCCGACTCCACCGACCCGATCGGGCCAGGCGAAGTGCTGTTCTCGGAAAACTTCTATCAGGCGTGCCACCGTTGCCTGAACGAAGGCGGCATCCTGGTCACGCAGAACGGCACGCCGTTCATGCAGATCGAAGAGGTCAAGACCACCGCCGGTCGCCTGCGCAGCCTGTTCCCGGACTGGCACTTCTATCAGGCCGCCGTGCCGACTTACATCGGCGGGGCGATGACCTTCGCCTGGGGCGCGACCAATACCGCTTATCGCAAATTGTCCCGCGAAACCCTGCAACAGCGTTTTGCCGGCAGTGGCATCATCACCCGCTACTACAATCCGGAAATCCACATCGGCGCCTTTGCCTTGCCGCAATACGTATTGCAGGCGGTGAACAAGCCCAGCAACGACTGATGATGCACCCATGCAGGAGCGAGCAAGCTCGCTCCTGCAGATCGATCGTGTGGATTGGCGGAACGATTAGCCAGCTATCAAGGTCGAGATGGATAGAGGCCCATCCATGGGTTTTATCGAGGAGGCACTGATGCAAAAGTGGAAAATCACTTTCGTGGATGATCACGGTGAAACTGTCGACGAAGTCTTTGAGTGCGACGAGTGCCCGGATAACGAACACGCGGCCAAACTCATCAAGGCCCGGTTGCTCCCCGTCGCCGCCGAACTGGATCTGAACGATCTGGAAGGGCGAACCGCCGATGCGACTGTCAAAAGTCTCAGGGCCCAGAACAGCATTCAAATCCTCGGCATCACGCCAATCTGAATATCTCTTGTTACATTCTCAACCAGGCCTTGGCAGCGGCTCTATCTTGGGGCTAATCTGCAAGCGAGATCAGCGAATGGATCGCTAAGGTCTGGTCTTGTCAGCTCCATGCTTGTTTCCCGTCGGCACACCGGATGCCGTCGTACGCACCGTTCGGTTGCGCACGCTGGGAGTACGGAAAGTCTATCCATCAGTTTGAGGAGGACGTTTCATGAGCACAGCCTATCAAGAAGATATCAGCAGCAGCGTTCTGCGCCGCATGAAAGAAGGCGGTTTCGACTTTTCACGGTTCCATCCCATCGAGTTCTACGCCATTTTCCCGGACGAGGAGCGGGCACGCAGGGCGGCAGGTCATTACCGTGGTGAATCCCTGAATGCGCAAATCAGTGTGCGCGATGACGGCGCATGGGCACTTGAACTGAGCAAGGTCATGTACGCCACTTACGATGACATCGGCGATTTCGAACAGGGTTTCGAAGCTGTGGTCGAGCCATTGGGCGGCATCATTGAGGGCTGGGGTGTCAAACAGGAGGTACGAGGGCGACTCGCATAAGCTTATGAACAGCAGCAAGCATCACTAACGGCTGACCCTCGGGTTGGCCGTTTTCGTTTGAGCGGATCGGAAGTTGAATACAAGGCGCTGCGGTGCGGCGATCCGACTTGCCAGCGAAGGCGTCCCCGAGCGCACCACATGACTAAAAACCACTTCGCCGGCAAGCCGCCACCTACCGACTATGCTGGTGACAGGCGTCAATAACGCCTTGCAATGAAGCGGAGGCGATCGGGTTGGAGCATTTGTCGCACAGGATTGGTGCGGTGCGTGTGGGGTGATTATCCAACTGATTGATATCAAAGCGTTTCTGCCGATGGCACGGGCCTTGCGAAGGCCTGTATGTCCGGGTGACAAGGAGTACGGCATGATCCGCACCTATTTTGATGAGATGTACGATGCCGGCGGCCAGGTCCGCCCGCATTATCGGGAGTTTGCCCGTTGGCTGGCCGAAACGCCTGACGAGCTTTTGGCACAACGGCGACGCGAGGCCGATCTGTTGTTTCATCGCGCCGGGATTACTTTCACGCTCTACGGTGATGAGCAAGGGACAGAGCGACTGATTCCCTTCGACACCATTCCCCGCAGCATTCCCGCCAGTGAATGGCGCATTGTCGAACGCGGCTGCATCCAGCGGGTCAAGGCGTTGAACATGTTTCTCGCCGACCTCTATCACGAGCAACGCATCATCAAGGCCGGCATCATTCCGGCCGAGCAGGTGCTGGCCAACGAGCAATACCAGTTGGCAATGCAAGGGCTGGATCTGCACCGCGATATCTACTCGCATATCTCGGGCGTCGATCTGGTGCGCGACGGCGACGGCACCTATTACGTGCTTGAAGACAATCTGCGAACGCCGAGCGGCGTCAGCTACATGCTCGAAGACCGCAAGATGATGATGCGACTGTTCCCCGAACTGTTCGCGGCACAACGCATCGCCCCCATCGACCACTACCCGAACCTGCTGCTCGATACCCTGAAAAGCTCCAGCCCGATCGACAACCCGAGCGTTGTTGTGCTGACGCCGGGGCGTTTCAACAGCGCGTTTTTCGAACATGCGTTCCTGGCACGGGAAATGGGCGTGGAGCTGGTGGAGGGCGCGGATCTGTTCGTACGTGACGACAAGGTGTTCATGCGCACAACCGACGGGCCTAAAGCCGTCGATGTGATCTACCGTCGCCTCGACGACGCCTTCCTCGACCCGCTGGCGTTCAATCCGGATTCGATGCTCGGCGTGCCAGGGCTGCTGTCGTCTTACCGATCCGGCAATGTCGTGTTGGCCAATGCCATCGGCACCGGGGTGGCGGACGACAAGTCGGTGTACCCGTTCGTCACCGACATGATCCGTTTCTATCTGGATGAAGAACCGATCCTGAAGAACGTACCGACCTGGCAGTGCCGTAATCCCTCGGAGCTTTCCCACGTACTGGCCCATTTGCCGGAACTGGTGGTCAAGGAAACCCAGGGCTCCGGCGGCTACGGAATGCTGGTGGGGCCGGCGGCGACGGCAGCGGAAATCGAAGCCTTCCGCGCGCGGATCATTGCCAAGCCCCATGCCTATATCGCGCAACCGACGCTGTCGTTGTCGACCTGTCCGACCTTTGTCGAAAGCGGCATCGCGCCACGTCACATCGACTTGCGTCCGTTTGTATTGTCTGGTCGCGAAACCCGGGTCGTGCCCGGTGGTTTGACCCGTGTCGCCCTGCGCGAAGGCTCCCTGGTGGTGAACTCCTCCCAGGGCGGCGGAACCAAGGACACCTGGGTGGTCGAGGATTGAAGGAAGCCTGTCATGTTAAGTAGAACTGCCTCGGATCTGTATTGGATGTCGCGTTACCTGGAGCGGGCGGAAAACCTCGCACGGATGCTCGACATCAGTTATTCGCTGTCGCTGATGCCACAGGATGGACGCGGTGACGGCCTGCACGAACTGGCCATGCCACTGCTGATCACCGGCACCCTGGATGATTACCTCGAACGCCACGGCGAATTGCACGCCGAACGACTGCTGCATTTTTTCGCCCTGGATGCGGCCAATCCGGCCAGCATCTACAGCTGCCTCGGTGCCGCGCGGGCCAGTGCTCACGCGGTACGTGGCCGAATCACCGCCGACATGTGGGAAAACATCAACGCGACCTGGCTGGAAATTCGCGGTATTGCCGAGCAAGGCTTGAGTCGCTACGGCATGAGCCGTTTCTGCGAGTGGATCAAGGAACGGTCCCACCTGTTCCGGGGCGCCTCCTACGGCACGATCATGCGTAACGATGCGTTCCGCTTCATTCGCCTGGGGACCTTCATCGAGCGCGCCGACAACACGCTGCGCCTGCTCGATGCCCGCTACGAGATGGCGGGTGATCAGGCCGAAGCGGTCAGCGATGGCACGGCCCACGCGTACTACCAGTGGAGTGCCTTACTGCGGGCCTTGTCGTCATTCGAGGCCTACACCGAAATTTATCGCGACGCCCCCGGCGCACGGCATGTGGCCGAGTTGCTGTTGCTGCGCGCGGATGTGCCGCGCTCCCTGCGAGCGTGCACCGAAGAAATCGACCAGATCCTTGCCCAGTTGCCAGGGGCCAACGGCCGTCCCGCGCAGCGCCTGGCGGCGGAAATGGACGCGCGACTGCGCTACACCGGCATCAACGAAATTCTCGACGAAGGCCTGCACGCCTGGCTCACCGAGTTCATCCCACTGGTGCGCCAGCTGGGTAACGCGATTCACAGTTCTTATCTGGAGGCTGCATGAGACTTTCGATTAGCCACGAGACCACCTATCACTACGAAGATCAGGTGCGGGCGAGCATCCAGTACCTGCGACTGACCCCCCATGACAGCGAGCGTCAGCACGTGCTCAGTTGGCAGCTTGACCTGCCGCGGCCGGTGCGCGCGCAACTCGATCCGTTCGGCAACATCCTGCACGTGCTGACGATGGACGAACCGCACGAAGCGATCATCATCGGCGCCCGTGGTCAGGTCGACATCGACGAGTTGCGCGAAGCCGAGCACGAAAGCCAGTCAGCGCTGCCGTTCCTGCGCTTCACGCGCCTGACCGAAGCCGACGCAGCCCTGCGCGCGTTTGCCGAAAAGGAGTGCAAGCAACGTCGGGATCGCACAGCGCTGATCGACTTGATGCATGGCCTGAACCAGCACATGACCTACACGCCCGGCGCCACCGAAGTGGACACCAGCGCGGCCCAGGCCTTCGCCGGTCGTTCGGGCGTGTGCCAGGACCACACCCACGCGTTCCTCGCCTGTGCCCGCAGCCTGGGGATTCCGGCGCGGTATGTCTCGGGCTACCTGTACAGCGAAAACAGCGAACACCTAGCCAGCCATGCCTGGGCCGAAGCCTGGCTCGATGACGCCTGGTACAGCTTTGACGTGACCAATGAACTGGCGCGGCCTGAGCGCCACTTGAAACTGGCGGTGGGCCTGGATTATCTGGATGCGTGCCCGGTGCGCGGGATGCGCCGCGGCGGCGGCTGTGAACAGATGCATGCCAAGGTGTTTGTTTCACCGACGCCGGTGCTGGCGCCGGTTATCTCAGTGCAACAACAATAAATAGCAACAGCGCACATCTCTGTAGGAGCTGGCTTGCCAGCTCCTACAAGGGGAATGTGATCAGGGCTTCACCTTGCGCCCAACCATATGCTTCAAATACCCCACCAGCATGCCCAGATCCTCGTCCGGCAACACCTCGGCCGAGAATCCGGGCATCTTCGCTTGCGGCCACTGGCGCAAACTCTGCGGATCACGGATATAGCGCTTGAGGAAGTCCGCGCCGAAGTACTCGGTCGGATTGTAGGGAATATTCAGGTCCGGTCCGAATTGCGCGTCACCGGCACCATTGAGGCGATGACAGGCCAGGCAGTTTTTCTGAAACAGTGCAAAGCCCTTGTTGACCGGATCGTCCGCCTTCAACGCAGGATCGGGCAGCAGGGCAGGGAAGCGTTCGGCCACCGGAGCCATGCGCTTGATGCTCGCGACTTCGAACGGCCACTGCTCCGGGCTGATATTGCCCGCTTGCGGGTTGGTCCAGACCAGGTAGAACGGCCCGGCGCTGGGCTTGCCTTCGGACAGCGGCGGCCAGGGTTTGGCCGGATCCTCGATCGCCAGCCAGGCGCGCGCGCCTTGGGTATTGAGCAGCGGGGCAGCGGCCATCTCGGCGGCAAAACCGTCCAGGGCCACGGCTTGCAGATGGTCATCCGGCTGAATGCCGGTCAGCAGTACAGACAGGGGCACGGCGCGATAGCTCATGTCCCGTTTATAGGAAACGTCGTTGGTGATCGTGATGGTCTGGGCTTGAGGATGCTTGAGCAGCTCCTCGGTCTGCCAGGTGCGATTGCTCGCGCCCAGCTCAAGGTTCAGCTGTGCGGCATACAGGGGCGTGCTGATGAGCAAGGCCCCGAACAGAATGAGCGTTTTCAAGGGATCGCCGTCCATGTCGTGGAAGTGCCACAAAGGTTGGCACAGCCACGCCGGCCCGGGTAGCGAGCCAGTCACATTTTTTAACGTGGCGATCTAAAACTCTGGTGCCGTATTGTTTGATAACCGACTAGCCGATCACCTTGGTCAGGTTCGGCAAAATCAAAAGCAATGTGGTGGCGAAAAGAATGAGCCCGGCTTGACGAACTTTCGATTGTTTGAACATGGCTTGACCGCCTTTTTTGTTATTTCCTGATGCCTGCCTACATATCTCCATGACGGCAAGCGTTGCACTTCCTGTAGGACGAGCGCCTCGGCAAAACCCGACGACAACTTCGTATAACTTCACCTTAGAGCCCGCGTCTCGCTTGATTTAGATCCATTTCGTATGGAAATCCAACTAGATGCTATTAAAAAGGCATGAGGCCTATTGCCAGCTTCTTGGGCGGCCTTTTGCTAGACGCTTGCGTGTCCGCAAGCAGCCAATTGTGTCGCGGACTACCGTCCGTCTGAGCGTGTCCGTCAACGCCAGTGAGCGCTGCGGTCATTGAATCCCTTGCGTCCGGGGACAAGAGTGGGGGCTCTGTGTTTACTCACCTGCACTGCGGTTCGAGGACGTCATGACCCAAGCTTTGATTTTCGACGCGATACGCACGCCCCGTGGCAAAGGCAAGGCAGATGGCGCCTTGCACAGTGTCAAACCGGTGAACCTGGTGGCCGGGTTGTTCACGGCGCTGCAACAGCGAACTGATCTCGATACCAGTCAGGTCGATGACGTGGTGCTTGGCTGTGTGACACCGATCGGCGATCAAGGCGCCGATATCGCCAAAACCGCCGCTCAGGTGGCGGATTGGGACGTCAGCGTGGCGGGGGTGCAGATCAATCGTTTCTGCGCGTCGGGGCTGGAGGCGGTGAACCTCGGGGCCATGAAGGTTCGTTCCGGTTTTGAAGACCTGGTGGTGGTCGGTGGCGTCGAGTCCATGTCCCGAGTCCCGATGGGCAGCGATGGAGGGGCCTGGGCACTGGACCCGCAGACCAATCTGCACAGCCACTTCACGCCCCAGGGCGTGGGTGCCGATCTGATCGCGACCCTTGAAGGCTTCAGCCGCGTGGACGTCGATGCCTATGCGCTGCATTCCCAGCAAAAAGCCGCGCGGGCGCGGGCCAATGGCTCGTTCAACAAATCGCTGGTGCCGGTTCAGGACCAGAACGGCATCATCCTGCTCGATCACGATGAGTTCATCCGTGCCGACTCGACCCTGGAGGGCCTTGGCAAACTCAAGCCCAGTTTCGAGATGATCGGGCAGATGGGCTTCGATGCCACCGCGCTGCGGGTCTACAGCCATGTGGAGCGGATCAATCACGTGCATACACCCGGCAACAGTTCCGGGATCGTCGATGGCGCGGCGTTGATGTTGATCGGCTCGGAGGCCAAGGGCCGGGCGTTGGGCTTGCAGCCCAGGGCGCGGATTGTCGCCACGGCAGTGACCAGTACCGACCCGACCATCATGCTCACCGGCCCTGCGCCCGCCACCCGCAAGGCACTGGCCAAGGCCGGGCTGCGGGTGGAAGACATTGATCTGTTCGAGGTCAACGAGGCGTTCGCCTCGGTGGTGTTGAAGTTCATCAAGGACATGGCCGTCGACCCGAACAAGGTCAACGTCAATGGCGGCTCCATCGCCATGGGTCATCCGTTGGGCGCCACCGGCTGCGCGATTCTCGGCACCTTGCTCGATGAACTGGAAAGCCGGCACCTGCGCTATGGCCTCGCGACCCTGTGTGTCGGCGGCGGCATGGGCATTGCCACCATCATCGAACGCCTCTGAGCCCCGAATTCAAGGACAAGTGACATGACCCAAGCCATACGTTATGAAAAAGGCCAGGACCGGATCGTTGTGCTGACCATCGACATGCCGGGCCAGAGCGCCAACACCATGAACGCGGTTTACCGTGAAGCCATGGCAGACTGCGTCGCCCGTCTGGTCGCCGACAAGGACGCCATCGCCGGCGTCATCATCACCTCAGCCAAGAAAACCTTCTTCGCCGGCGGCGATCTCAATGAGCTGATCAAAGTCGGCAAGCCTGAGGCCAAAGCCTTTTACGAAATGGTGCTGACCCTCAAGGGACAACTGCGCACCCTGGAAACCTTCGGAAAACCGGTGGTCGCCGCGATCAACGGCGCGGCATTGGGCGGTGGCTGGGAGATCTGCCTGGCCTGCCATCATCGCGTGGCGCTGGATCATCCGTCGGTCCAACTCGGCTTGCCGGAAGTGACCCTGGGTCTGCTGCCGGGCGGCGGCGGGGTGGTGCGCATGGTGCGCATGCTCGGCCTGGAAAAAGCCCTGCCGTATCTGCTCGAAGGCAAAAAAATACGGCCACAGCAGGCAATGCAGGTGGGGTTGATCGACGAGTTGGCAGCCGATCACGAAGAACTGATGGCCAAGGCGCGAGCCTGGATTGTCGCTAACCCGGTAGCGCTGCAACGTTGGGACGTGAAGGGTTATCAGATTCCCGGTGGCACGCCATCGAACCCGAAAGTTGCGCAGATGCTGGCCATTGCGCCGTCGATCCTGCGCAGCAAGACCCAGGGCTGCCTGCCGGCGCCGGAGAAAATCCTTTGCGCCGCCGTGGAAGGCGCCCAGGTGGATTTTGACACCGCGCATCTGATCGAAACGCGCTACTTCACCGAGCTGACCACCGGCCAGGTCTCGAAGAACCTGATCGGCACCTTCTGGTTCCAGCTCAATGAAATCAATGCCGGTGGCTCGCGTCCCCAGGGCTTTGTCCCGTACGTCACGCAGAAGGTCGGGGTGCTCGGTGCCGGGATGATGGGCGCGGGCATTGCCTTTGTCAGCGCCTCTGCCGGCATCAACGTGGTGCTCAAGGACATCAACCTCGCGGCAGCAGAGAAGGGCAAGGCGCATTCGGCGGTGCTGCTGGACAAGAAAGTCGCACGCGGGCAAATGAGCGCCGAGCAGCGAGAAGGCATTCTGGCGCGCATTCAGACCACTGAAGACGATGCAGATCTGGCCGGTTGCGATCTGATCATTGAAGCGGTGTTTGAAGACCGCGAACTGAAGGCCAAAGTCTCCCTGGCTGCGCAAAAGGTCGTCGGCCCGGACGCGGTGATCGCTTCCAACACGTCGACCCTGCCCATCAGCGGCCTGGCCACGGCGGTGCCGGACCAGAGCAAGTTCATCGGCCTGCATTTCTTCAGTCCCGTGGACAAAATGGCCCTGGTGGAAATCATCAAGGGGGCCAACACCAGCGATGAAACCCTGGCTCGCGGGTTTGACTTCGTCCTGCAAATCAAGAAAACCCCGATTGTGGTCAACGACAGTCGTGGTTTCTTCACGTCGCGGGTGTTCGGCACGTTCACCAATGAAGGCATCGCCATGCTCGGTGAAGGCATCAGCGCGCCGATGATCGAGACCGAAGCGCGCAAGGCCGGCATGCCCATCGGTCCGTTGGCGATCTCTGACGAGGTTTCCCTCAGTCTGATGAGCCATATCCGCCAGCAAACCGCCAAAGACTTGCAAGCCGAAGGCAAACCGCTGGTCGAGCATCCGGCCTTCGCTGTGATTGACCTGCTGCTCAATGAGTACAAGCGCCCGGGCAAGGCCGCAGGAGGTGGTTTCTACGACTATCCCGCAGGCGGCCAGAAGCATCTCTGGCCAGGGTTGAAAACCCGCTTTGAGAAGATTGACGGACAGATTTCACCCAAGGACGTGCGCGATCGACTGCTGTTCGTGCAGGCCATCGAAACCGTGCGCTGCCTGGAGGAGGGCGTGTTGACGTCGACGGCGGATGCCAATGTCGGCTCGATCTTCGGCATCGGCTTCGCGGCGTGGACCGGCGGGGCACTGCAGTTCATCAATCAATACGGGGTCCAAGACTTTGTCGCCCGTGCCCAGTACCTGGCCGGACAATATGGTGAACGCTTCGCGCCGCCGGCACTGCTGCTGGAGAAAGCCGCCAAGGGGGAGGCGTTTTAAGGGGGGATTGATGCATGCCGGGGCTTGCCTTGTCACTGTGTTTCAAGGCAGGCTCTGGGGTGTGCATTATTCCCATCACGTGTCAGGTATTTTTTATGTCGTTACGCATCTGCATTCTGGAAACCGACATCCTGCGTCCGGAATTGGTTGACCAGTACCAGGGCTACGGGCAGATGTTCAAGCGCCTGTTTTCTCAGCAACCCATCGCCGCCGAGTTCACCGTCTACAACGTGATGCAGGGTGAGTACCCAAGCGATGAGCTGACCTTCGACGCTTACCTGGTCACCGGCAGCAAGGCCGATTCCTTCGGCACCGACCCCTGGATCCAGACCCTCAAGACCTACCTGCTGACCCGCTACGAACGTGGCGACAAGCTGCTGGGCGTGTGCTTCGGTCATCAGTTGCTGGCCCTGTTGCTGGGCGGCAAGAGTGAGCGCGCCATCCAGGGCTGGGGCGTCGGCACCCATCAATACAAACTCGCGGCCAAGGCGCCGTGGATGAGTCCGCTGAAGGAAGAGCTGACGTTGTTGATCAGCCACCAGGATCAGGTAACGGCGCTTCCGGAAAACGCCACGGTGATTGCCTCCAGCGATTTCTGCCCGTTTGCCGCGTACCACATCAACGATCAAGTGCTGTGCTTCCAGGGCCATCCCGAGTTCATCCACGACTATTCGCGGGCACTGCTGGAAATTCGCCAGCAAGCGCTGGGAGAAGAGATTTTCTCTAAAGGTATCCAGAGCCTGGAGCATGAACACCACGGCGCCACGGTGGCCGAGTGGATGATGCGATTTGTGGCACACAAGCCGGAAAATCAGGCGGTGTAAGACGGCGGCATCACACCTGTGGCGAGGGAGCAAGCTCCCTCGCCACAGCGTTTGTCAAAGCCAGCCCGACTTCTTGAAACTCGCCCACAAACCCACACACCCCACCGTAATAAACCCCAGCACCGCGAAATACCCGTAGTGCCAGCTCAGCTCCGGCATGTTCTGGAAGTTCATCCCGTAAATCCCCGCCACCGCCGTCGGGAACGCCAGAATTGCCGCCCATGCCGCGAACTTGCGCTGCACTACGCTCTGGCGTGAAGCCTCCAGCAATACCCCGACCTCGATGGTCTGGCTGGCAATATCGGCCAGGGTCGTCAGGTCTTCCAGCTGTCGGGTGACATGGATTTGCACATCGCGGAAGTACGGGCGCATGTTCTTGTCGATGAACGGGAAGTTCAGCTTTTGCAGTTCCTCACCTATCTCCACCATCGGTGCCGCGTACCGGCGCAGCCGCAATACGTCCCGGCGCAGGCTGTGCAGGTTCTGGATGTCGCGCTCATTCAGCGAGCCGCACAGGACGTTGCGTTCCAACTCATCGATACGGGCATGAATGGCTTCGCCCATCGGTTGGTAGTTTTCAATGACGAAATCGAGGATGGCATAGAGTACGAAATCTTCCCCGTGCTCCAGCAACAGCGGACGCGCCTCACACCGTTGCCGGACATGGGCGTAGGACGCCGAATGTCCGTTGCGGGCCGTGATGAGGTAGCCCTTGCCGGCAAAGATATGAGTCTCGATAAACTTGAGTTTGCCGTCCTCCATGATGGGGGAATAGGTGACGATGAACAGTGCATCGCCGAAGGTTTCCAGTTTCGGCCGGCTGTGTTTCTCCAGGGCATCTTCAATCGCCAGTTCGTGCAGGTTGAACTGGCGTTGCAGGTTATACAGTTCTTTTTCGTTCGGCTCTTCGAGGCCGATCCAGACGAAGTGACCCGGCTTTGCAGCCCAGGCCGCGCCTTCGTCGAGGGTGATATTGGTGACTTTCTTCCCGGCGCTGTAAACCGCAGCAGCAACAACTCTACCCATGATGTTTTTTCACTTCTTATTGGCAGCAATCTATTGGCAAATGGCCGTGGCAGGCAGTGATCAGCTTAATCCTGTCTACTGCTTGAGAGTCAGTGAAATCTGCTGAGTTCGCAGGCAAAAGTTCGCAGGCAAAAGAAAACCCGCACAAGGCGGGTTTCTGTCAGGCGGCTTGCAGTTGCCGGTCCATCGAGTCGATGCATTCGCGCATCTGCTCGCGGCACCGGGCCATCAGCATCGGCATGTCATCCAGGCTCAAGCCCGCCGTGGGAATGGCCGGTAGCGAGCGAATCAGAATTTTCCCACTGCGCCAGCGGTTCAATCGCATGTGCTTGACGTAACTGCTGACACACACCGGCACGATTGGCACCCCGGCAGCGATCGCCATTTGGAAGGCGCCTTTCTTGAACGGCAACAGCTCTTCGCCCAGGTTGCGTGTGCCTTCCGGGAAGACCCAAATCGAGGTGTCTTCGTTTTGCAGGGTGTGGGTGGTGGTCAGCATCGATTGGCGCGCCTTCTGCGCATTGCCGCGATCGATCAGAACATTGCCGGCCAGCCAGAACAACTGGCCGAACAGGGGAACCCATTTCAGGCTCTTTTTGCCGATGCATACGGTGCGCCGGGGCACCACGTTGCCAAACACGAACAGATCATAGTTGGACTGGTGGTTGGCGATGATCACGCAGCTGTCGGGTTTGTTCATCAAGGGGCCGACATCGGCTTTAACCCTCAGGCGCAAAATGCACATTGCGGGCCATGCATAGAGGCGCGCGCATAAACGGCTGTTGTCCGGATTGAACGGGCGGCACAGGCCGAGCACCACACCCAACATGCCTGCCAGGATAAAGTGCAGGCCCATCAATGACATACGTAAAGCAAACAGCATTTGCAGGCCCCACCGGGACAAAAGGTGGCGCAGTGTACGGATGTGCACTGTTTTCGGCAATTGCCGTTATATAGGTGGGAGATAGACGATGTTTGAGCGCATGTTTCCGACTGATGGGTCAGACGCATGCCAGAGCGGTTGCAGGCTTTTTCAACGGAGCAGGTGCGAAAAAGCCCGACACGACGGCCGGGCTTTTCGTTATTGCCGGCTTGGATTAGCCCAGATGTTCCTGATCCAGGATGATTGCGTTATCCAGGGCTTCCAAAAACGCTTTGCGCACTTTCAGTTTGGTGTTCTTGTGCGCCGTCATGTTGATCTTCTTCAACTGACGAGCCGCGGCCAATGCTGCGCCTTGCAGTTCTTCGGCCGACACCACGACGTCGAGGAAGCCGGCATCCACGGCGCTCTTCGGGTTGAACATCTCACCGTTGATGACCGAACGCGGGAACGCCGATTTGCTCAAGCGATCACGGGCGATCTCGATGCCGGCGTGGTGCATGGTCATGCCGATCTGCACTTCGTTCAGGCCGATGCTGAACGGGCCGTCCGTACCGATACGGTAGTCGGCCGACAACAGCAGGAAGGCACCCTTGGCCACCGCGTGACCAGTGCACGCCACAATCACCGGGAATGGGTGCGACAACAGGCGACGGGCCAGCGTCGAGCCGGCAGTCACCAGCGAGACCGCTTCCTTGGGGCCGGACGTCATCACTTTCAGGTCGTAACCGCCCGAGAGAATCCCGGGCGTACCGGTAATGATCACCACCGCACGATCAGTCACCGCCTGATCCAGCGCAGCGTTAAACGCAGCAATCACGTCCGGAGAGATGGCATTCACCTTGCCATTGCTCAAGGTCAGGGTCGCGATACCGTCTTCGAGATGGTAGGAAATCAACTCACTCATGACGCTAGTCCTTTTAATAAAGTTGGGCAGACGTTACCCAGCGTCACAGGCCAGGTAAAGCGCCGTGACTGACCCGCCAGTCACGCTTTGCGTGCCCGGCAAGCAGGCTGCGCCACGCCCGCCATGCATTGCCCTCTATATAGAAGGGCGGCCGGAGCCGGAGAATGGCCGGTTTGCCATTGCCTTCATCGGTTCGAAACCCCCGATCGAGTTAAGCGCATGAAAATTCTCAAAAAAATGTTTGCCAACAGAAAAGCTTTCGACTACATTAGCGCGCCTCGACAGACAGAACATGTTTGAAGAGATACGGTGAAGTGTCCGAGTGGCTTAAGGAGCACGCCTGGAAAGTGTGTATACAGGAAACTGTATCGAGAGTTCGAATCTCTCCTTCACCGCCAAATTCGATGTAAACAAAACCCCTGGTTTCGAAAGAAGCCGGGGGTTTTGTGTTTTTGGCGGGTCAATTTCTGATGGGGCATGGCTTCAAGCAAAGGTGCTTTCGGTTTGATGGAGGACAAGGGGCTGACGTGTGATATGTCAGTTTGGAAAATCGATGCAACTAACGTATCTCTATCGACCCGAAGGCCGAGATGGTGATCGTTCGCTACGCATCGCATCCGGTTGCCAGCAACTCCGCCAACGATCCTGTGACGTTGCCGGCATTCGACGCGCTGGCTCAATACCTGAGCAGGAAGGAAAACCAATGATCACCACCACGACCCACGCCATCGAAGGCCGACACATTACCGCCTACCTGGATATCGTCAGCGCCGAGTCGGTACAGGGCGTCAACGTTGTGCGTGATGTCTTCGCCGGGATGCGCGACTTTTTCGGTGGGCGCTCTCAGACCCTGGAACGTGCGCTGCAGGAAGCGCGAATCCAGGCCACTGACGAAATCAAGGAGCGGGCCCGCGCGCTTCAAGCGGATGCGCTGGTGGGGCTCAATTATGAGATCAGCATGCCGGCCGGGAAGGGGGGAATGGTCGTGGTGTTTGTCACCGGTACGGCGGTGAAGCTGAGATGACGCGTGAGCCATTCGTCGGGCATTTGGCAAACTGAATAACAAGTCCATTAATGACCGGCTAGTCTCAAACGCTTGGTGATGGGTATTTTTCAGGCAAAGGGCTTGCCGGTATCCATCACGCATTTGAGAGGGGGTGAAGAGATGGCTGATCCGTATATCGAAGACGACGGGGCAGAGTTTCCGATCAACAATTGCGTGCAGTGTGGACAAACGGTCTATGTGGCGAGTTTCGGTGAAGATCAGACCGAGGTCGACAGGATCAAATCCAAGGCACGCCGAGTGCTGAAAGCCAAATTTTTACCCAGGATAGCGGCACCGGTCAGGAAGTGATTAAACCGCCAGCAGACCCCGTCATTGAACGGGGTTTTTTATGTCTGGCGGATTATTTAACCGTTTGTTTCTGCAAATTATCTTTCACAAAGTTTTCACAGCGCCTTACGTAGGCTCAACTCATCCGTTAGAAAGCAACACCCTGCCCGTTCCCCAGCGGGCTTTTTTTTGTCCGGCATAAAACCTTTTCGATAAATGCTGTCCAACCGTCGCCAATAACGAGGTTGAGCACACGCATGTCTGGACTTTTTCGTCTCTAAAGCATTCAATCTCGCCCCTTTCGATTTACACCCTTTTTGTTGAGGTTTTTGTCATGCGTTTCACTCTGCCTGCTTTGGTTCTGGGTCTTCTGGTTGCTCAAGGTGCAATGGCTGGCGACGGCACTGCTGCCGTTGGTGGCGGTTTGGGCGGCGCGCTGGGTAACGTCGTGGGCCAGAGCATGGGTGGTAGCACTGGCGCAGCGATCGGTGCTGGCGTAGCAGGCGCGGCGGGCAGTGCCGTTGCAGCCAAGAAAGGCCATCGCACCAGCGCCGCTATCGGCGGTGGCGTTGGCGCGGCCGGTGGTTCGGTGATCGGTAACAGCCTGGGCGGCAAGGCCGGTTCGACTATCGGTGCAGGTCTGGGTGGTGCATTGGGCGGCGGCGTTGGCAGCAACCTGGCCAATGGTCACAAGCGTCACTGATTCTGATCGGCGACTCAAAAAAGCCCGGCTCGATGCCGGGCTTTTTCGTTTATGAACGATTTTCTCTGCGTTGCCTCCAAGTGATAAGCCCATTGAATACGAGGCATGCCATGAACCCCATGACTACTAAGAGCAAGGAAGTGAATATGTCCGGTCGTTTGACGTTGCCTGCGCTGGTGCTAGGCCTGTTGCTCACACCGCTGGCGATGGCGGCCGGTGATGGTACGGCGGCGGTCGGTGGCGGTCTTGGTGGTGCGCTGGGTAATGTGGTCGGCGGACAAATGGGCGGCAGCACGGGTGCCGCGATTGGTGCCGGTGTGGGTGGTGCCGCCGGGAGTGCGGTCGGCGCACCCAAGGGTAGCCGCACGGAAGCCGCGATAGGCGGTGGGCTGGGCTCCGCAGGAGGCTCGGTGATCGGCAACAGTCTCGGTGGGTCTACCGGTTCGACCATCGGCGCAGGCCTGGGCGGGGCAGCGGGTGGTGCGGTCGGCAACAATCTGGGCAGCGACAACGGCGGCTCCCATTCCGGTGGCGGTCATAAACACAAGAATAAACACGGAAACAAACATCACTGACGGGGTGTCGCACTCCACCCAAAACCCGGCCGCGCGCCGGGTTTTTCGTTTCCGTCGGCAGGGCGCTGGAACGTTTGACTGAGCGTCGCCTCGAACGTGATACACCCCCCAGAACAATGCGAGGCATGCCATGACTCCGGAAACCGAAGGCAAGGAAGAAAAGGGCCCGAGTGGACTGCCGTTCATCAATGATCCCGGTAATGAAGATCCGGGTTCTCTGATAGATGACGCCACGGTGCCGCTCAACGATTCGGATGACGCGGGCGACGTGGGCAACACCGAGTTTGAGGATGAGGACGACCAGGATTGAGCGGCGTCGCGATTATCCGTGCATTGAAACATCAGGTGCCCGTTGCCCTGAGCCAGCTGCGCTCGTTATGCTGCTGAAACCTTTAATCAGTCATCGAGCCGGCCGCAATCGAGCCGCCTGGGATGTCGTTGAAAACGGATCAGATGCGATGAGTGCAGCGCTGGATGAGTTCGGCCCGATCAAGGCTGTGATATTCGATATGGACGGCTTGTTGCTGGACACCGAGGGCATCTACACCGAGGTCACGTCGATCATTGCCGAGCGCTATGGGCGCACGTTCGACTGGAGCATCAAGCAGAACATCATCGGTCGTGGCGCGGGTGATCTGGCTCGTTATGTGGTCGAGGCGCTGGACCTGCCCATGAGTGCCGAAGAGTTCCTGGTGATCCGCGAACCCCTGATGCGCGAGCGTTTTCCTACCGCTCAGGCCATGCCTGGCGCACAGGAACTGGTACGGCATCTGAAGGCCAATAACATCCCCATTGCGGTAGGTACCAGCTCTTCGAGCCAGTCATTCGGCCAGAAAACCACCTTGCACCGCGACTGGTTCGCGCTGTTCGACATCATCGTCACGGCCGATGACCCGGAAGTCGGCGCAGCCAAACCGGCGCCGGATATTTTCCTCACCGCAGCCCGGCGCCTGGGTGTCGCCCCGCAAGATTGCCTCGTGTTCGAAGATTCACCCTTTGGCGTCACGGCGGCGAAAGCGGCGGGGATGACGGCGATTGCGATTCCCGATGCGGCCATGGCTGATGAAAAATACGCACACGCCGATGGCATTCTTCGCACGCTGAAAGCGTTCAAGCCAAGTGCTTGTGGTTTGCCGGCCCTCGAATGGGCCTGACAACGGACAATGTGGGAGCAAGCTCCCACATTTGATTGACCTCTAACTCATCAAGCGCCGAAACCACCGTCGATGGTCAGGCTCGCACCGGTGATGTAGCCGGCCTCGGGGCCGACGAGGTAGGCGACGAAGCTGGCAATCTCTTCGGCTTTGCCGTAACGGCCGACGGCCATCAGTGGAATCAGACTGTCGGCGAAGTCACCGTCGGCCGGGTTCATGTCCGTGTCGACCGGCCCCGGTTGCACGTTGTTGATGGTGATGCCTTTCGGGCCAAGATCGCGGGCCAGGCCCTTGGTCAGGCCGACCAGTGCCGACTTGCTCATCGCGTACGGGCCGCCACCGGCGAAGGGCATGCGATCGGCGTTGGTGCTGCCGATGTTGATGATGCGACCGCCTGCGGTCATGTGCCGGGCGGCGGCCTGGGTGGCGATGAACACGCTGCGCACGTTGATGGCCAGTGTCTGGTCGAAGTCTTCGAGCTTGAAATCTTCCAGTGGCGCAACGGCCAGCACGCCTGCGTTGTTGACCAGGATATCCAGTTGGCCAAAGGCTTCTACCGTGGCGGTCACCGCGCCACGAATGGCGTCGGCGTCGGCGCTGTCAGCCTTGATGGCCAGGGCATTGCCGCCGTTCCCAATGATGCTGTTCTGCAGCTCTTCGGCCTTGGCCGTGGAGCTGACGTAGGTAAAGGCGACTGCCGCGCCTTCAGCCGCCAGGCGCTTGACGATGGCCGCGCCGATGCCGCGGGAACCGCCTTGAATCAAAGCCACTTTGCCGCTGAGGTTCTGAGTAGTCATATCGATCTCCAAAGTCCCGAGGCGAGATTGCCTTGGTTGATGGAGCCTAGTATTGATTCGGGATTACAGGCTGAGTAGACCGCCATTGCAATAGTCTGTGTAAACCAAAAGTTTATAGTGGCGACTATGGAAACCTTCAGCAGTATCGAATGCTTCGTACGCAGTGCCGAGGTCGGCAGTTTCGCCGAGGCTGCACGGCGCTTGAGCCTGACGCCGGCGGCAGTAGGTAAAAGCGTGGCCAAACTCGAAGCCCGGCTGGGCGTCCGGTTGTTCCAGCGCAGCACTCGCCGCCTGACGCTCACCGAGGCCGGTCAGCTGTTTCTCGATGAAGTCAGTGCCAGTCTGCACACCATCCAGAATGCCGTGGCCAATCTGGCCAGTGCCGAGGGGCGACCGGCGGGGACACTGAAAGTCAGCATGGGCACCGTGTTCGGGCGTCTGTATGTCGTACCCTTGCTTGGGGAGTTTCTCAGGCGCTTCCCGGCGATCAACCCCGACTGGCATTTCGATAATCGTCAGGTCGACTTGATCGGCCAGGGTTTCGATGCAGCAATTGGTGGCGGATTCGAGCTGCCCCAAGGCGTGGTGGCGCGCAAGCTGACCCCGGCCCACCGTGTGCTGGTGGCGTCTGCCGACTACCTGGCAGCACATGAAGCCATTGCCGGGCCCGACGATCTCAAACTTCACGACGGCATCCTGATTCGCTCGCCGCAGACCGGCCGGGTGCGTTCCTGGCAGTTGACCAGTCGTAGCCAGCAACACAGTCCATTGGTGCTCAAAGCGCGAATGACCATGAGCGATTCTGAGGCGGCCTGCGCAACGGCCACCCAGGGCTTGGGCATTGCGCTGGTGAGCATGCCGTTCGCCTCGGGTTATCTGGAAGCGGGGACCTTGCAGCGGGTGTTGCCGGACTGGTATGTCGACGACGGCAATATTTCCATCTATTACGCCGAGCATAAATTGCTGCCGGGCAAGACTCGGGCATTTGTGGATTTTATTATTGAGCAGTTTGCCGAGCAGGGGCTGACGCAGAGGTTTAGTGCTTTATGAGCTTGGCCTGGGACCGAGTTGTTTCCATCGCGAGCAGGCTCGCTCCCACACGGGATCTGCAGCCTTCACAAATCTCTTGTGAGGGCAAGCCTGCTCGCGATGAACGATGACGCGGTCTACTGCCCAAACCGCCCCGGCCAGCCAATAATCCTTTTCGGCCGTGGCGTCGCGTAAGTCCGCACTTTCGACGTCGACAACCCCAGACGCACCAGGGATTCGGCAATGGTCACCGCCGCCGTCACACCGTCCACCACCGGCACTCCGGTGCGTCGGCGAATCTGTTCATCCAGCCCGGCCATGCCTCCGCAGCCGAGGCAAATCACCTCGGCCTTGTCCTGGGTCACCGCCAGTTCGGCCTGATGCACGATAGCTTCCAGTGCGCGTTGCGGTTCGTGCTCCAGCTCCAGTACCGCCAGACCACTGGCCCGCACCGACGCGCAACGATCCCAGAGCCCGGAGAGTTTGAGACGATCCTCGATCAGCGGCACCGTGCGGTCGAGGGTCGTGACCACCGAATAGGCATGGCCGAGAAACATCGCGGTGCTCGCCGCCGCATCGGTGATGTCCACCACCGGCACGTTGAGCAGTTCCTGCAGGCCTTCGCGGCCGTGCTCGCCGTAGCCGGCTTGAATGACGGCGTCGAAGGGCTGGTCGTAGGACATCACCCGATCCATTACCGCAATGGCCGCCAGATAGCTTTCAAAGTTGCCTTCGACGGAATCGGCACCGAAGTGCGGGGTCAGGCCGACGATTTCCGTGCCCGGGGAGGCAACGGACTGGGCCGAGCGGGCGATGGCCTGGGTGATGGATTCGGTGGTGTTGACGTTGACCACGAGAATTCGCATGGGGGAGTCCTTATTGCGCGGTGATTCGCGGCCCGGGCATGCCGGGCCGCCGGGTGATTAATGACTGACGTTGTCGACCGCGATCGCTTCGCCGCTGACATCGGCGTAGTGCGGTTGGCGTTTGGCGATGATCAGGTAGAGCATCCCGGCAATCCCGGCGCCGATCAGCCAGGAGAACGGCGATACGAGGTGGAAGCCAGGCACCAGCGCCAGGACGATGGCGATCAGGGCGGCAGGAATGAACGCCGCCACGGCGCGCAGGTTGACCCCGCGGCTGTAGTAATAGGCGCCGTTCGGGTCTTCGCTGTACAACTGCGGCACGTTGACCTGACCTTTTCGTATCAGCCAGTAGTCGACCATGATCACGCCATACAGCGGCCCGAGCAGGGCGCCGAGGCCTGACAGGAAGTACACGATCACCAGCGGGCTGTTGTAGAGGTTCCAGGGCAGGATCAGCACGGCGATGGTCGCGCTGATCAGCCCGGCGCGACGGAACGTCAGGTATTTCGGTGCCAGGTTGCTAAGTACGAAGGCCGGGGCGACGAAGTTGGCCATGATGTTGACCGCGACTGTGACGATGAGGAATGCCAGACAGCCAAGTACCAGGAAGAAGGTGTTGGGGATCGAGGCGATAATTTCTGTAGGGCTTTCAATAATGTGGCCATTGATCTGGAATTGCGCGCCGCACAGCAGCACGGTGATCGAGGCAAACACCAGAATGTTGACCGGCAGTCCCCAGAAATTGCCGACCTTAATGGTCTTGCGGCACGGCGAAGAACGGGCGAAGTCGCAGAAATTCAGGATCAGCGTGCCGTAGATCGCCAGCCACAGCGCGCCACCGGCAAAGATGTTGCGCCACATCTCGCCACCGGTCAGGGGGTCGCGGATCGACCAGGCGATGGTCGCATTGGCCTGGGTGTACATCCACGCGGCGAGTGCCGCGACAGTCAGCAGGATCACCGGCCCGGCAAAGGCCTCGTAGCGTCGCACCATCTCCATGCCATAGGCGAGGATCGCCAGCTGCACGAACCAGATCGCCACGAAGCACACCCAGCCCAGGGTCGACAAACCGAGGATCGAGTTGTGGTCGTAGTCGGCGAATCCGGGGTGGACGGCGGTCAACAAGACGCGGAACACCACCGAGGCCAGGTATGTCTGAATGCCGAACCAGGCAATGGCGATGACGGCGCGGATCAACGCGGGAATCTGCGCACCGTGAATACCGAAACTGATGCGGCTGATGACCGGGAAGGGCACCCCGGTCTTCTGGCCCATGTAGCCGGAAAGGTTCATGAAGCAATACACCAGCGCCGCGCCAATCCCCAGGGACAGCAGAATCTGCCAGCCACCCAGGCCCAGGGCGTAGAGGCCGATGGCGAACGAATAGTTGGCGATGTTGTGAACGTCGTTGGTCCATAGGGCAAAGATGCTGTAACGACCCCAGCGCCGGCCTTCGGCCTTGGTCGGTGCCAGGTCCTTGTTATGCAGGCGCGGGCTGAGTGCCACGGGGGATTGCAGGGTTGGGTCACCAGGTGCGTGCGTGACGTGGGAGGAGGGTAGATCCAGCGCGATAGTGTTGTTGGAGAGACTTGTACGCATTCCGGCAGGCTCCTGATGCTCGACGCCGCGATGACTGTGCATGAGCGCAAGGGCTCGACAAATCTTCGTCGCGGGTGGCGAATATCATTGGTTACGGGGCATCTGCAGCCTGTACGGGATAGGGCGCTTCAGGCTTGTGGATCTAATGTGTGTGTATGTTTTGAGATGATTGTATACAAAACATGTATGCACCTTTGCCAGATCCATGCCAGCCAGGAATCTATAAAGTCAGCTGCTCATTTCCTTTTGTTATGGGTTGATGCTAAGTGCCTGAAAAAAAGGCGATATAAATTGACCGTTCGAACAGGTATTTATTTTTCGACAGGCTTTGTGGGAAGAGTCGACCCAGGTGGTCGGAAAGGCAGGATGTAACTTTTTCGGGCGAGGAAACTAAAAGTGCACACAGAAATGGCACCGATGGTGACATTTCTGTGTACACATTTTTGGATGTGTCACGAATCCTGTAGGAGCGAGCCTGCTCGCGATAAACCCGAGAACGCCGCGGCGTGTCAGGTTCCCAGCGTTATCGTTAACGACCATCGCGAGCAGGCTCGCTCCTACGGTGGGTTTACGCTTTGGACTTGCTGATGATATTGCCCGCGTGCAGCCCGCATTCCTTCTGCGTGGCTTCTTCCCACCACCAGCGGCCTTCGCGTTCGTGCTGGTTCGGCAGTACCGGGCGGGTGCAGGGTTCGCAGCCGATGCTGATGAACCCGCGCTCGTGCAGGCTGTTGTATGGCAGCTCCAGCATGCGGATGTAGCCCCAGATCTCTTCGCTGGTCATTTGTGCCAGCGGGTTGAATTTGTACAGGGTGCGCTCCGGGGTGGAAAACGCGCCGTCGATTTCCATTACCGCGACCGCGCTGCGAGTGCCGGGGCTCTGATCGCGGCGTTGGCCGGTGGCCCAGGCTTTCACGCCTGACAGCTTGCGGCGCAGCGGTTCGATCTTGCGGATGCCGCAGCATTCGCCATGGCCGTCCTTGTAGAAACTGAACAGGCCCTTTTCCTTCACGAACGGTTCAAGTCTGGTGTAGTCCGGCGACACCAGTTCGATGTCGATCTTGTAGTGCTCGCGCACTTGATCGATGAAGCGGTAGGTCTCGGGGTGCAAGCGACCGGTGTCGAGGCTGAACACCTTGACGTTCTTGTTCAGCTTCCAGGCCATGTCCACCAGCACCACATCCTCGGCGCCGCTGAAAGATATCCACAGGTCATCGCCAAACTCGGCGAACGCGAGTTTCAGGATGTCCTGGGCGGATTTATTGGCATAGGTCGTGGCGAGTTCCACGACGTCGAACGTTGGGCTCATCAGGGCGGCTTCCTACAGGTCATTGGCGCTGGGCGCTCTATATTGGGCCGATGGTAACAAAAAGCTGCGCCGGTCGGGGTGTCCTCTGCGTTGCGTGGTGGGGGAGTAATCGCTAGAGTTCGGGCTCGCTCGACTCAATAAACAATACAAATGGGAGTGTCTTGTGGAAATTGCCTGTCTGGACCTTGAAGGTGTGCTGGTCCCGGAAATCTGGATCGCCTTCGCCGAAAAAACCGGGATCGAATCCCTCAGGGCCACCACCCGGGACATTCCCGACTACGACGTGTTGATGAAGCAGCGCCTGCGGATTCTCGACGAACACGGCCTGAAGCTCGCTGATATCCAGGAAGTGATCGCCACGCTCAAGCCGCTGGACGGCGCGATCGAATTCGTCAACTGGCTGCGTGAGCGCTTCCAGGTGGTGATTCTGTCGGACACCTTCTACGAATTTTCCCAGCCGCTGATGCGCCAACTGGGCTTCCCGACCTTGCTGTGCCATCGCCTGATTACCGACGATGCCGGCCGGGTGACGAGCTATCAGTTGCGTCAGAAAGATCCGAAGCGCCAGTCGGTGTTGTCCTTCAAGAGCCTGTATTACCGGGTGATTGCTGCGGGTGATTCCTACAACGACACCACGATGTTGGGCGAGGCCGATGCCGGCATTCTGTTCCATGCACCGGACAACGTGATCCGTGAGTTCCCGCAATTCCCGGCGGTGCACACCTTTGAAGACCTGAAGCAGGAATTCATCAAGGCCTCTAACCGCGCCCTGAGCCTGTAACCCGCCCCCCTGTAGGAGCAAGCCTGCTCGCGATGGACGTCAACGATCACGCGTTCAGTCTGAAAGCGAGCGGGGTCTTCAAGTTCATCGCGAGCAGGCTCGCCCACAGGGGACGGTGTTAATCAGAGGTTTTGCAGGGTGTCGAGCAGCACCTTCACCTTGGTGATCGATTCCTGATACTCGGCCTGCCACTGCGAATCCGCGACAATCCCGCCACCGCCCCAGCAACACACCTGCCCATCCTTGATCAGCAAACTGCGAATGGCGATGGAGCTGTCCATCTCGCCGCGCACGTCCAGGTACAACAACGAACCGCAATACAGCCCGCGCCGGGTCGGTTCCAGCTCATCGATGATCTGCATCGCGCGAATTTTCGGCGCCCCGGTAATCGAGCCGCCCGGGAAGCTGCCGGCGATCAAGTCCAGCGCATCGCGATCATCGGCCAATTGGCCGGTCACGCTGCTCACCAGGTGATGCACGTTGGGGTAGCTTTCCAGACTGAACAATTCCGGTACCCGTACCGAACCCGTTCTGCAGGTCCGACCGAGGTCGTTGCGCAGCAGGTCGACGATCATCAGGTTTTCCGCGCGATCCTTGGGGCTGGACAACAGTTCGGCGGCGTTGGCCGCGTCTTCGGCGGGTGTGACACCGCGAGGGCGAGTGCCTTTGATCGGCCGGGTTTCAACCAGCCGCTCGCTGACTTTGACGAAGCGCTCCGGCGACAGGCTCAGCACGGCGGCGCCGTCGGGCAGGCTCTGGAAGCCGGAAAAGGGTGTCGGGCACGCCGCCCGCAACGCGCAGTACGCGGTCCATGGATCACCCTGGCAAGGGGCGCGGAAGCGTTGGGCGAAGTTGACCTGATAGCAGTCGCCGGCCTGGATGTATTGCTGAATGCGCTCGATGGCGTGGCGATATTGATCGGCGCTCAGGTCGGCATTCATCGGCGCTTGCAGTTTGAAAGCCTCCACCGATTCAACCGCCGGCTGCTCGAACAGCTGAATCAAACGCTCGCGCTCGCTGTCCGGCAGCGCCGGATGAAACACCAACTGAGTGGTCTGCCGCTGGTGATCGCTGATCAATGCCCAGTCGTACAGGCCGAAGCGCGCATCCGGCAATTGCAGGTCGTCCAGGGCCTGGCTCGGCAGGTGTTCCAGATGACGGCCGAAATCGTAGCTCAGGTAACCGATCAAGCCGCCGGCAAAGGGCAGTTCACAGTTGTCAGGCATGGCGGCATCGCCGAGACGCGTCAGGTTTTCCCGCAGGCGTTGCAGGAAATCAGCACCGCTTTCGTCGGGCAATACCGTCAGTTGTTCCAGCGGCCAGGCGCTGAGCAAGTCATAGCGCCCGCGTTCGGCGCTCGGTCGGCCGCTGTCGAGCAGCACGGCACCGGGGGCATGGCGGATGGCCGCGAAGTAATCGGCGGGGTTGGCACGATAGGGAAGCGGGTGTACGGAACAGGTCAACATGGGTGAGGGCGATCGGCCGTTGAGGCGGGGTGGGGATTGTAGTCCCCTGCAGGATTTGGTCCTAGAGGGGATGTCGGAAAATGGCTGGTTGGAGTCCGTTACGCAAAACCTGTGGCGAGGGAGCTTGCTCCCGTTGGGTTGCGAAGCAGCCCCCTTGCTTTCTTGAGTCCCACCGAGTGTTCTGGTTTTGCGACTGCTTCGCAGCCGAGCGGGACCAAGCTCCCTCGCCACAAAAGCAATGAATATCCCTGAGGGAGTGGGAATCAGCCCTCGACGGTCGGGACATGCCCGAACATCTCCTGCACAAACGCGACGCGCTCTTCGACGGTTTCGGTCACGCCGCGAGCCTTGAGGTCTTCCAGTCGCGCTTCGACCGCATGGGTGCGCAGGGTCAAACCGCAGTGGTTGGCAATCTGGATGTTCAAGCCCGGCCGGGCGTTGAGCTCCAGGATCAGCGGACCTTTTTCCTGGTCCAGCACCATGTCGACACCGATGTAACCCAGGCCGCACAGCTCATGGCAACCGGCGGCGAGTTTCATGAAACCGTCCCAGTAAGGCAATTGCACGCCATCAACCGCGTTGGTTGTGTCGGGGTGTTTGTTGATGATGTTGTTCAGCCAGGTGCCGCGCAGGGTCAGGCCGGTGGCCAGGTCGACACCGACGCCGATGGCGCCCTGGTGCAGGTTGGCCTTGCCGCTGGACTGGCGGGTCGGCAAGCGCAGCATGGCCATGACCGGGTAACCCATCAGCACGATGATGCGGATGTCCGGTACGCCTTCGTAACTGATGCTTTTGAAGATCTGGTCCGGGATCACCCGGTATTCGATCAGCGCCCGGTCGCGATGGCCGCCCAGCGAATACAGGCCGGTGAGGATGCTGGAAATCTGATGCTGGATTTCCTCCCGGCTGATGATTTTTCCGGACACCGTGCGAAAACGACCCTCGAAGCGGTCAGCGACCACCAGGATGCCGTCGCCGCCCGCGCCCTGGGCCGGCTTGATCACGAAGTCGTTGCGATCACCGATGATGTTGTCGAGGTTGTCGATTTCTTTCTCGGTGGAGATCACGCCATACATTTCCGGCACGTGGATGCCGGCGGCGATGGCGCGTTCCTTGGTAATGATCTTGTCGTCGACGATCGGGTACAGGCTGCGCTTGTTGTACTTGAGTACGTAGTCCGCGTTGCGCCGATTGATGCCCATGATGCCGCGGGCTTCCAGGGCCTTCCAGGTCTTCCAGAAGCCGAACATCAGCTGTCAGCCTTGTTCAGGAAGGCCTTGAAACGCACCAGTTCGGTCAGTCGATAGCCGCGATAACGCCCCATTGCCAGCATGAAGCCCACCATGATCAGCAGGACTGCCGGGAAGGTGAAGACGAAGTACACCAGCTCCGGCACGGTCATGATCAGGTGGGCCAGGGAGGCCGCGAACAGCGTGCCGATCGCCACTTTCATGGCGTGGCTGGCACCGCGTTCTTCCCAGGTGATCGACAGGCGTTCGATGGTCATGGTCAGGATCACCATCGGGAACAGCGCCACCGACAACCCGCGCTCCAGGCCAAGCTTGTGGCTGAACAGGCTGATTGCGGCGATCAACACCACTACGAATGTCAGCACCACGGACAGCCTTGGCAGCATCTGCAGCTTCAAGTGCTCAAGGTAGGAACGCAGCGACAGCCCCAACGCCGTGATGATGGTAAACAGCACGATGCCGAAACCGAGCTGGGTCTCGCGGAAGGCCAGGGCGATCAGCACCGGGGTAAAGGTACCCAGCGTCTGCAGGCCGACCAGGTTGCGCAGGATCAGGATCACCAGCACGCCGATCGGGATCATCACCATGATCATGAAGGTCTGCTGGGTTTGCAGCGGCAGGCCGTACAACGAGTATTCGAGGAAGTTGGCGTCGGTGTTTTCGTCGGTCAGCTTCGCCAGGCGAATGGCGTTCATTTCGCTGTTGTTCAGGCTGAAGGTCACGTTGGCCTTCTTGCCGCCATCGACGGTGATCAGGTTTTCGTCACCCGTCCACCACAGCAGGCGGTCGGTCGGCAGGCCTTGTTCACCGGTTTCCGGGTTGAAGTACAACCAGTCGGTGCCGTTGAAGCTGCGCAGCCAGAGTTCCGGGGTTTGTGGCTGATCGGCTACCAGGCGAATGGTGTGGACTTTCTCGATGGGCACGTGGGCGATGGACAGCAGCAGTTCGACGATCCGGGCCTTGTGCACGGTGGATGGATCACCGGCCAGCAGCAACTTCACGTTGTCATCGTTGAGATTGTTGACACGTTTGATGGCTTCGCCGATGAACGTCTCGACGTCGGCCGAGTGTTGGCGGATTGGTGCGAGCAGGGCTTCGGCGGCGATTTTTTCCGGGCCTTCGATGGCGATGCTGTCGCGGAAAGTCGGGCCCTTGACCTTGGACTTTTCGCCGGAATAGCGCTTGGTCAGCACCAGGCGGTAATACAGGGTCTGGTTGCCCTTGGCGCGGCGCGCGGACCAGGTGACCTTACGGTTGCCGTCGACGCGGTTCACCGCCACGCCGTAGTTGTTGGAGATGAAGCTCTCATTGAGGCTGACGAAGTCGCGGCTCAGGGGCGGCACGAACATCTGGATCTTGACCGGGTCCTTGGCATTGGCGACGAACTCGACCTTGGCGTCGATGTTCCACAAGTCGTCGGTGGCGTCTTCGGTCACGGGAATGCCGAGCACGAAGATCTGATAGGCCGTAACTGAAATGCCCAGCACCACCAGAATGGCGATCAGCAGTTTCAGGTGAAGGGTAAGAGAGCGCATTTAAATTACTCTGCGGTATGAGCGTCGGTGGTGCAGGCGGGTTTGCCGGCAGCATATTTGAGGCTGGGGTCGACCAGCGCGTCGAAGCGTTTGAGTGCTTCGGAGCCAATCAGGAGCGGGTATTGAAAAGCGCTGCGGTCGGTCAGGTTCACTTCGATGCTGCGCAGGGCCGAGCCCATGCAGATATCCAGTTCGATCACCGGGCGGGCGGTGTATTTCTTGCCTTCTTCGGGGTCGTAGTCGCCGGCCCGACGCTTGATCTTGCTGACCCGGGCCAGCGGTCGTTCGATCGGGTGCGAATGGGCAGCGTCGATGGCCAGATAGAAACGCACCCACGACTCGCCGTTGCGTTTGAAGCGTTTGATGTCGCGGGCACTCAGGGACGCGGTTTTCGCCCCGGTGTCGAGTTTGGCCGCCACTTCCAGGTCGATACCGCCCAGGGATGCGTATTCATTGAGGCCGTACACGGTCTTTTCCCCCGCTGCGGCAAAACCGGGCAGACAGAGAAAATAAAGGAGTGTGGGGAAGGGCTTGAGTCTCATAAATCCTGGTGCGCAGCGGTCCGTACTTCGATTCAAGGCCCTGGCATCGCTGCGCAAGCTCCCTCGTATGCCTATCAGCTATTTATGACAAGCCGTGCAGATGTGGCAAACAAATGCGGGCGGCATTCTAGCACGGTGGTTTTATGGCGCCAGCGCTGGCGGGCGGCTATAAACAGAGGTTTCTGCTTTGTTATGGTGCAGACGGTTATTAGACGATTGTCGACAATATCTAATTATCCTTTGACTAAGGCGCCTTGATTCGCTAGTTTTTGCGGCATTGGCTTTCAAGGTGTCGACAATATGCTGGATCAACTCGATCCCCCGCTCATTGCCCAGGACGATTCGGAAACACTTTCCGAGAACGTCTTCCGGCGCATTCAGGCGGCCATCGTCAAGGGCGAGATCGCCCCGGGCAGCAAAATCTCCGAACCCGAGCTGGCGCGCACCTACGGCATCAGCCGTGGTCCGTTGCGCGAAGCCATCCACCGCCTCGAAGGCCAGCGCCTGCTGGTGCGTGTGCCGCACGTCGGTGCGCGGGTGGTGTCGCTCAACCATGCCGAGCTGCTGGAGCTCTACGAAATCCGTGAGTCCCTCGAAGGCATGGCCTGTCGCCTGGCCGCCGAGCGCATGACCCTCGAAGAAATCGACGAGCTGCGCCGGGTCCTCGAAACCCACGAGCGCGACGAGGCGTTTCAGGCGGGTCGGGGCTACTACCAGCAGGAAGGCGATTTCGACTTCCATTACCGAATCATCCAGGGCAGCGGCAACCGTACGCTGACGCAAATGCTCTGCGGCGAGCTGTATCAATTGGTGCGCATGTACCGCATCCAGTTCTCCACCACGCCCAATCGCCCACACCAGGCGTTCGCCGAGCACCACCGAATTCTCGATGCCATCGCCGACCGTGACGGTGAACTGGCCGAGTTGTTGATGCGCCGCCACATCGGCGCTTCCAAACGCAATATCGCCCGTCATTACCAGGACGGCGCCAACCCGACAGCCAAACGAGGTGAGTCATGAGTTTGAACAAGAGCACTCCAGGCCAGCGTTTCCGCGATGCGGTCGCCAGCGAGCATCCATTGCAAGTGGTCGGCGCAATCAACGCCAACCACGCGCTGCTGGCCAAGCGCGCCGGTTTCAAGGCGATCTACCTGTCGGGTGGTGGGGTGGCTGCGGGCTCCCTCGGCGTGCCGGACCTGGGCATCACCGGCCTGGATGACGTGCTGACCGACGTGCGTCGCATCACCGACGTCTGCGACCTGCCGCTGCTGGTAGACGTGGACACCGGTTTCGGCTCCTCGGCGTTCAACGTCGCCCGTACCGTCAAGTCGATGATCAAGTTCGGCGCGGCGGCGATTCACATCGAAGATCAGGTCGGCGCCAAGCGTTGCGGCCACCGTCCTAATAAAGAAATCGTCTCGCAGCAGGAAATGGTCGACCGCATCAAGGCCGCCGTCGATGCCCGTACCGATGACAGCTTCGTGATCATGGCCCGTACCGACGCCCTGGCAGTGGAAGGTCTGGAATCTGCCCTGGATCGCGCCGCCGCGTGCATCGAGGCCGGCGCCGACATGGTGTTCCCGGAAGCCATCACCGAACTGGAGATGTACAAGCTGTTCGCCAGCCGCGTGAAAGCGCCGATCCTGGCCAACATCACCGAATTCGGCGCGACGCCGCTGTACACCACCGAGCAACTGGCAGGCGCCGATGTGTCGCTGGTGCTGTACCCGCTGTCGGCGTTCCGCGCCATGAACAAGGCTGCCGAGAACGTCTACACCGCGATCCGCCGCGACGGCACGCAGCAGAACGTCATCGACACCATGCAGACTCGCATGGAACTTTACGATCGCATCGACTACCACACCTTCGAGCAGAAGCTCGATGCGTTGTTTGCGCAAAAGAAAGGCTGAATCAAACCCTGTAGGAGCGAGCCTGCTCGCGATGGTCGCCAACGATAACGCGGGACATCTGATACCCCGCGGTGTGCGACCCGCCATCGCGAGCAAGCTCGCTCCCACAGGAGGTGGGATCTATCCCGACCAATGTATTTGCCGATTCCCTAACAAATTCAAGAAGACTGGAGACAGCAATGGCCGAAGCAAAAGTACTCAGTGGCGCCGGGCTCCGTGGCCAGGTGGCCGGACAAACCGCACTGTCCACCGTGGGCCAGTCGGGCGCAGGCCTGACCTATCGCGGCTACGACGTTCGCGAACTGGCGGCTGACGCACAATTCGAAGAAGTCGCCTACCTGCTGCTGTACGGCGAACTGCCGACCAAGGCGCAGCTGGCGGCTTACATCACCAAGCTGAGCAAGCTGCGTGATCTGCCACAAGCCTTGAAAGAAGTGCTCGAGCGCATCCCCGCCGATGCTCACCCGATGGATGTGATGCGCACCGGTTGCTCGTTCCTGGGTAACCTGGAGCCAGAGCTGGATTTCTCCGAGCAACACGACAAGACCGACCGTCTGCTGGCCGCGTTCCCGGCGATCATGACCTACTGGTATCGCTTCAGCCACGAAGGCAAGCGCATCGATTGCGTGAGCGACGAGCCGACCATCGGTGGCCACTTCCTGCACCTGCTGCACGGCAAGAAGCCGAGCGAGTTGCATGTCAAAGTGATGAACGTGTCGCTGATCCTCTACGCGGAGCACGAATTCAACGCCTCGACCTTCACCGCACGGGTTTGCGCATCGACCCTGTCCGACCTGTATTCCTGCATCACCGCAGCCATTGGTTCGCTGCGCGGTCCGTTGCACGGTGGCGCCAACGAAGCGGCGATGGAAATGATCGAGCGCTTCTCCTCGCCTGAAGAAGCGGTCGAAGGCACCCTCGGCATGCTGGCGCGCAAGGACAAGATCATGGGCTTCGGCCATGCGATCTATAAGGACAACGATCCGCGTAACGAAGTGATCAAGGGCTGGTCGAAAAAACTCGCCAACGAAGTGGGCGACAAGGTGCTGTTCCCGGTTTCCGAAGCCATCGACGCCACCATGTGGGAACAGAAGAAGCTGTTCCCGAACGCCGACTTCTACCATGCCTCGGCGTACCACTTCATGGGCATCCCGACCAAGTTGTTCACACCGATTTTCGTCTGCTCGCGCCTGACCGGCTGGGCCGCCCACGTGTACGAACAACGCGCCAACAACCGCATCATCCGCCCGAGCGCCGAGTACATCGGCGTCGAACAGCGCAAGTTCGTGCCAATCGAACAACGCTGAATGGTCGGGGCGACGCAGGGATCTGAATAACGCATCGATCCCTGTAGGAGCGAGCCTGCTCGCGATGGAATGTCATTCACATTGGTGTCGACTGACACACCATCGCGAGCAGGCTCGCTCCCACAGTGGACAGTGTTTACTTCATGCCCGGTGCCAGCCCCACCCTTTGTAATTACCGTGACCGAGTCCTGACGATGAACACAGAATTTCGCAAATCGCTGCCTGGCAGCCATCTGGATTACTTCGACGTCCGTGCGGCTGTCGAAGCCATTCAGCCGGGCGCCTACGACACCCTGCCGTACACCTCCCGCGTGCTGGCGGAAAACCTTGTGCGTCGCTGCGACCCGGCCACGCTCACCGAATCCCTGAAGCAATTCATCGAGCGCAAGCGCGACCTCGACTTCCCGTGGTTCCCGGCCCGCGTGGTGTGCCACGACATTCTCGGCCAGACCGCGCTGGTCGACCTCGCCGGCCTGCGTGACGCCATCGCCCTGCAAGGCGGCGACCCGGCGCAAGTGAACCCGGTGGTGCCGACCCAATTGATCGTCGACCACTCCCTGGCCGTCGAGCGCGGCGGTTTCGATCCGGAAGCGTTCGAGAAGAACCGTGCCATTGAAGATCGTCGCAACGAAGACCGTTTCCACTTCATCAACTGGACCAAGAAGGCGTTCAAGAACGTCGACGTGATTCCGCCGGGCAACGGCATCATGCACCAGATCAACCTGGAGAAGATGTCTCCGGTGATCCAGGTGCGTGATGGCGTGGCGTTCCCCGACACCTGCGTCGGCACCGACAGCCACACCCCGCACGTCGATGCGCTGGGCGTGATCGCCATCGGCGTCGGTGGTCTGGAAGCGGAAAGCGTGATGCTCGGTCGCGCATCGTGGATGCGACTGCCGGAAAGCGTCGGCGTTGAACTGACTGGCAAGCTGCAACCGGGCATCACCGCCACCGACATGGTGCTGGCGCTGACCGAGTTCCTGCGCAAGCAAAAAGTCGTCGGCGCATGGCTGGAGTTCTTCGGCGAAGGCGCCGCCGCGCTGACCCTTGGCGACCGCGCGACCATCTCCAACATGGCCCCGGAATACGGCGCCACGGCAGCGATGTTCTACATCGACCAGCAGACCATCGACTACCTCAAGCTCACCGGCCGTGAAGACGAGCAGGTGCAGTTGGTGGAGAACTACGCCAAGACCACGGGCCTATGGGCTGACAGCCTGAAAGGCGCGCAATACGAGCGCGGCCTGACGTTCGACCTGTCCTCGGTGGTGCGCAACATGGCTGGCCCGAGCAACCCGCACGCCCGTGTCGCGGTGTCGGATCTGGCGGCCAAGGGCATCTCCGGCCAGTGGGACGATGTACCGGGCCAAATGCCTGACGGCGCGGTAATCATCGCGGCCATCACCAGTTGCACCAATACCAGCAACCCACGCAACGTGATCGCTGCCGGCCTGCTGGCGCGCAACGCCAACAACCTCGGCCTGACCCGCAAGCCATGGGTCAAGTCGTCCCTGGCACCGGGTTCGAAAACCGTGGCGCTGTACCTCGACGAAGCCGGCCTGACCAGCGAACTGGAACAACTCGGTTTCGGCGTCGTCGCCTTTGCCTGCACCACGTGCAACGGCATGTCCGGTGCGCTGGACCCGGTGATCCAGCAAGAGATCATCGACCGCGACCTGTACGCCACCGCTGTGCTGTCCGGTAACCGCAACTTCGACGGACGGATCCACCCGTACGCCAAGCAAGCGTTCCTCGCGTCGCCGCCGCTGGTGGTCGCCTACGCCATCGCTGGCACCATCCGCTTCGACATCGAGAAGGATGTGTTGGGCGTGGTCGATGGCAAGGAAATTCGCCTGAAAGACATCTGGCCGAGCGACGAAGAAATCGACGCGGTGGTCAAGGCTTCGGTGAAGCCGGAGCAGTTCCGTCAGGTGTACATCCCGATGTTCGCCATCCACGAAGACACCGGGCCGAAAGTCGCACCGCTGTATGAGTGGCGCGAGATGAGCACCTACATCCGCCGTCCGCCGTACTGGGAAGGCGCGCTGGCCGGCGCCCGTCCGCTCAAGGGCATGCGCCCGCTGGCCGTGCTGCCGGACAACATCACCACTGACCACCTGTCGCCATCGAACGCGATCATGCTCGACAGCGCCGCCGGTGAATACCTGGCGAAAATGGGCCTGCCGGAAGAGGACTTCAACTCTTACGCGACTCACCGTGGCGACCACCTCACCGCGCAGCGCGCGACCTTCGCCAACCCGAAACTGTTCAACGAAATGGTTCAGGAAAACGGCAAGGTCAAGCAGGGCTCGCTGGCTCGCGTGGAGCCGGAAGGCAAGGTCATGCGCATGTGGGAAGCCATCGAAACCTACATGGACCGCAAGCAGCCGCTGATCATCATCGCCGGTGCCGACTACGGTCAAGGCTCGTCCCGCGACTGGGCGGCGAAGGGCGTGCGCCTGGCGGGCGTGGAGGCGATTGCCGCTGAAGGTTTCGAGCGCATCCACCGCACCAACCTGGTGGGCATGGGCGTGTTGCCGCTGGAGTTCAAGCCGGGCACCAACCGTCACACCCTGGCCATCGACGGCAGCGAAACCTACGACGTCGTCGGTGACCGTACACCGCGCGCCGAGCTGACGCTGGTGATCCATCGCAAGAACGGTGAGCGCGTCGAAGTGCCGGTGACCTGCCGTCTCGACACCGCCGAAGAAGTGTCGATCTACGAGGCCGGCGGCGTGCTGCAACGCTTCGCCCAGGACTTCCTCGAAGAATCGGCGGTTGCCGTGTAACACGCGCTGCACGGACACGGGACTTTGAGTCCCGTGTCTTTTTCCAGATCAGGAGTAATGAGCACCATGGCTCACGCACCGCAAATCAAGATTCCCGCCACCTACATGCGTGGCGGCACCAGCAAAGGCGTGTTCTTCAGCCTGCAAGACTTGCCTGAAGCCGCACAGGTTCCAGGTCCGGCCCGCGACGCCTTGTTGCTGCGCGTGATCGGCAGCCCCGACCCGTACGACAAACAAATCGACGGCATGGGCGGCGCGACGTCGAGCACCAGCAAAACCGTGATCCTGTCGAAAAGCATCAAGGCCGATCACGACGTCGACTACCTGTTCGGCCAAGTCTCCATCGACAAGCCTTTCGTGGACTGGAGCGGCAACTGCGGCAACCTGTCGGCGGCGGTCGGTTCGTTCGCCATCAGCAACGGTCTGGTGGACGCCAGCCGCATTCCGCACAACGGCGTGGCCGTGGTGCGCGTATGGCAGGCCAACATCGGCAAGACCATCATTGCCCACGTACCGATCACCAACGGCGAAGTGCAGGAAACCGGCGATTTCGAACTCGACGGCGTGACCTTCCCGGCCGCTGAAGTGCAAGTCGAATTCATGGATCCGGCTGCGGAAGAAGAGGGCGGTGGCGGGTCGATGTTCCCGACCGGCAACCTGATCGATGATCTGGAAGTGCCCGGCGTCGGCACCCTCAAGGCGACCATGATCAACGCCGGCATCCCGACGATTTTCGTCAATGCCGAAGACATCGGCTACAAGGGCACCGAGTTGCAGGGCGCGATCAACGGCGATCCAAAGGCTTTGCTGATGTTCGAAACCATCCGTGCCTACGGCGCGCTGCGCATGGGCCTGATTGCCAACATCGACGAAGCCGCCAAGCGCCAGCACACGCCGAAAGTGGCGTTCGTGGCCAAACCGGCTGACTACGTGTCGTCCAGCGGCAAAACCGTTGCGGCGGGTGATGTGGACCTGCTGGTGCGTGCGTTGTCGATGGGCAAGTTGCACCACGCGATGATGGGCACGGCGGCTGTCGCCATTGGTACCGCGGCGGCGATTTCCGGCACCCTGGTCAACCTTGCGGCGGGCGGTGTGGAACGTAATGCGGTGCGCTTCGGTCACCCGTCCGGCACCTTGCGCGTCGGCGCCGAAGCCAGTCAGGTGAATGGTGAGTGGACCGTGAACAAAGCCATCATGAGCCGCAGCGCGCGGGTGTTGATGGAAGGATACGTTCGCGTGCCGGGTGATTCGTTCTGACGTAAATCTCGATATCACCGCAAATCCTGTGGGAGCGAGCTTGCTCGCGATGAGGCCTTCGCTTTCAGCCTCCTTGTTGGCTGACTCAGCGCTATCGTCGGAACGCCGCCCGGAGCAAGCTCCCACAGTTGATCGAATTTCAGAACAACAAAGCAGTAATCGACCGAGATTGCCCTGAACCGAGGCCCCATCAACGAAACCAGTGCGGAGTGAAATCGAACATGAGCGCCAACGTTGACCTCAACAATCGCCCGGACTACGACCAGGTTCTGCAGGACATCGCCGATTACGTACTGACCTACACAATCGAGTCCGAGGAAGCCCTCGATACCGCCCGTAACTGCCTGATGGACACCCTCGGCTGCGGGTTGCTGGCCCTGCGTTTTCCCGAATGCACCAAACACCTGGGGCCAATCGTCGAAGGCACCGTCGTGCCGTTCGGCGCTCGCGTGCCCGGTACCAGCTACCGCCTCGATCCGGTCAAGGCCGCCTGGGACATTGGCTGCATCGTCCGCTGGCTCGACTACAACGACACCTGGCTCGCGGCCGAGTGGGGCCATCCGTCGGACAACCTCGGCGGCATACTCGCGGTGGCCGATCACGTGTCGCAAAAGCGCCTGGCCCAGGGTGACGCGCCGTTGACGGTTCGCACGGTGCTGGAAGCGATGATCATGGCCCATGAGATACAAGGCGTGATCGCGCTGGAAAATTCGTTCAATCGCGTAGGCCTCGACCACGTCATTCTGGTGAAAGTCGCCTCGACGGCGGTCACCGCCAGGCTCATGGGCGCCAATCGCGAGCAGTTGCTCTCGGCGTTGTCCCACGCCTTCGCCGACGGCCAGGCGCTGCGCACCTATCGCCATGCACCGAATGCCGGCTCGCGCAAATCCTGGGCGGCGGGGGATGCGTCCAGTCGTGGTGTTCGTCTGGCGGACATCGCCATGCGCGGCGAGATGGGCATTCCTGGTGTGTTGAGCGCCAAACAATGGGGCTTTTACGACGTGTTGTTCAGTCACACCAACAACGATCTGGCGCTCAAGCCCGCAGACAAACGTGCTTTCGGTTTCTCGCGGCCATACGGCAGTTATGTGATGGAAAACGTGCTGTTCAAGATCAGTTTTCCCGCCGAGTTCCACGCGCAAACAGCCTGTGAAGCCGCGGTGACCCTGCATCCGCAGGTGCGAAACCGCCTGCACGAAATCGACCGGATCGTCATCACCACCCACGAATCTGCAATACGCATCATTTCCAAGGTTGGCCCCTTGGCCAATGCCGCCGACCGCGATCACTGCCTCCAGTACATGACCGCGGTGCCACTGGTCTTCGGCAACCTGGTGGCCGAGCATTACGAAGATGACTTCCATAAGGCACATCCGATCATCGATGTGTTGCGCGAGAAAATGGTCATCGTCGAAAACCCGGTGTACACCCGTGAGTACCTGGAGGCCGACAAGCGTTCGATCGCCAACGCCATTCAGGTTTTCTTCAAGGACGGTACCAGCACCGAGAACGTGGTGGTGGAGTACCCGATCGGCCACCGCCGGCGTCGTGTCGAGGGTATTCCGCTGTTGGAGGAGAAGTTCAGGGCGAACCTGCTGACTCGATTCACCGGGCAACGCAGTGGAGAGATTTTTGCGTTGTGCAAGGATCAGGCGAGGCTTGAAGCTACGCCTGTGAATCGGTTTGTGGATTTGTTTGTTATCTAGGAGGCCGCGTTATCGTTCATCGCGGGCAAGCCACGCTCCCACAGGGTTTTGTTGTGAATGCAAAATCTGCATTCATCAGATAACCCTGTGGGAGCGGGCTTGCCCGTGAAGGCGTCAGATCAGACGCCGCATGCTTATTTGAAGCGCCGCTCGACGCCTTTTTCCACGAGGATCTTCGCCGAGATCTCTTCAACGGAAAAATGCGTGGAGTTGATGTGCGGGATGTTCTCGCGGCGGAACAGGTTTTCCACTTCGCGCACTTCAAACTCGCATTGGGCGTAGCTCGAATAGCGGCTGTTGGGCTTGCGCTCGTTACGGATCGCGGTGAGGCGATCCGGGTCGATGGTCAGGCCGAACAGCTTGTGCTGGTGGGCACGCAGGGCACTTGGCAGTTGCAGGCGCTCCATGTCGTCCTCGGTCAGCGGGTAGTTGGCGGCGCGGATACCGAACTGCATGGCCATGTACAGGCAGGTGGGTGTCTTGCCGCAGCGCGATACGCCCACCAGGATCAGGTCGGCCTTGTCGTAATAATGCGTGCGGGCGCCGTCGTCGTTGTCGAGGGCGAAGTTCACTGCCTCGATCCGCTCCATGTAATTGGTGTTGGAGCCGATGGAGTGGGATTTGCCGACGGTGTAGGAAGAATGCTCGGTCAGTTCCTGTTCGAGAGGCGCCAGGAAGGTCGAGAAGATGTCGATCATGAAACCATTGGAAGTCGCGAGGATCTCACGAATGTCCTGATTGACGATGGTGTCGAAGATAATCGGACGGAAGCCGTCGGTTTCGGCGGCTTTGTTGATTTGTTGTACCATGGCCCGGGCTTTATCCGCGCTGTCGATGTACGGCCGCGTGAATTTGCTGAAGGTAATGTTTTCGAACTGCGCCAGGAGGCTTTGACCCAGGGTTTCGGCGGTAATGCCGGTGCCATCGGAGATAAAGAAAGCAGATCGTTTCATTTGCACCTTGGGCCTTAAGCTAGTGACGAATCTTGGATATGATAGGCGCGATTTGTCGGCCGCCAATGGCCCGCATTCTCACTTATTTTCCAGGTCCAGGCCATACAGCTGGCAAACGCTCTTCCGAGCAGCCGGCTTCTGAGCTTTTCCAACACAGTTAGTGGAGAGATCACCTTGGTAGAGTACGTAGTTTCCCTCGATAAGCTCGGCGTCCATGATGTGGAGCATGTGGGGGGCAAGAACGCATCCCTGGGCGAGATGATCAGCAACCTTGCGGGTGCCGGTGTATCGGTGCCCGGTGGCTTCGCCACGACCGCTCAGGCTTATCGTGATTTCCTGGAACTGAGCGGCCTGAACCAGCAGATTCACGACGCCCTTGATGCCCTGGACGTCGACGACGTGAATGCCCTGGCCAAGACCGGTGCCCAGATCCGTCAATGGATCATGGAAGCCGAGTTCCCTGAAAAACTGAATACCGAAATCCGCACGGCGTTCGCCACGTTGTCCGCGGGCAACCCTGACATGGCCGTGGCCGTGCGTTCTTCCGCGACCGCCGAAGACCTGCCGGACGCTTCCTTCGCCGGCCAGCAGGAAACCTTCCTGAACATCCGGGGCGTCGAAAACGTCATTCGCGCCGCCAAAGAGGTGTTCGCCTCGCTGTTCAACGACCGCGCCATTTCCTATCGCGTGCACCAGGGCTTCGACCACAAGCTCGTTGCCCTGTCGGCCGGCGTGCAGCGCATGGTCCGTTCCGAAACCGGCACTGCCGGCGTGATGTTCACCCTCGATACCGAATCGGGTTTCCGTGACGTGGTGTTCATCACCGGCGCCTACGGCCTGGGTGAAACCGTCGTGCAAGGCGCGGTGAACCCGGATGAGTTCTACGTGCACAAGGGCACGCTGGCCGCCGGTCGTCCGGCAATCCTGCGCCGCAACCTGGGCAGCAAGGCCATCAAGATGATCTACGGCGACGAGGCCAAGGCCGGTCGTTCGGTCAAGACCGTCGATGTCGACAAGGCCGATCGCGCGCGTTTCTGCCTGACCGACGCCGAAGTCAGCGAACTGGCCAAGCAGGCGATGATCATCGAGAAGCATTACAAGTGCCCGATGGACATCGAGTGGGCCAAGGATGGTGACGACGGCAAGCTGTACATCGTGCAGGCCCGTCCGGAAACCGTGAAGAGCCGCACCCAGGCAAACGTCATGGAACGTTACCTGTTGAAAGAAACCGGCACCGTGCTGGTGGAAGGTCGTGCCATCGGCCAGCGCATCGGCGCCGGCAAGGTCCGCATCATCAAGGACGTGTCCGAGATGGACAAGGTCCAGCCAGGCGACGTGCTGGTTTCCGACATGACCGACCCGGACTGGGAACCGGTCATGAAGCGTGCCAGCGCCATCGTCACCAACCGTGGCGGCCGTACCTGCCACGCGGCGATCATCGCCCGTGAACTGGGTATCCCGGCCGTGGTCGGTTGCGGTAACGCCACCCAGCTGCTGAAAGACGGCCAGGGCGTGACCGTTTCCTGCGCCGAAGGCGACACCGGTTTCATCTTCGAAGGCGAACTGGGCTTCGACATCAAGAAGAACTCCGTGGACGCCATGCCGGAGCTGCCGTTCAAGATCATGATGAACGTCGGCAACCCGGACCGTGCCTTCGACTTCGCACAGCTGCCGAACGCCGGTGTGGGCCTGGCCCGTCTGGAGTTCATCATCAACCGCATGATCGGCGTGCACCCCAAGGCACTGCTGAACTACGCCGGTCTGCCGCTGGACATCAAGGAAAGCGTCGACAAGCGTATCGCCGGTTACAACGATCCGGTCGGTTTCTATGTCGAGAAACTGGTTGAAGGCATCAGCACCCTGGCGGCGGCGTTCTGGCCGAAGAAGGTCATCGTGCGTCTGTCGGACTTCAAGTCCAACGAATACGCCAACCTGATCGGCGGCAAGCTCTACGAGCCGGAAGAAGAAAACCCGATGCTGGGCTTCCGTGGCGCTTCGCGTTACATCAGCGAATCGTTCCGTGACTGCTTCGAACTCGAATGCCGTGCTCTCAAGCGCGTTCGCAACGAGATGGGCCTGACCAACGTCGAAATCATGGTGCCGTTCGTCCGTACCCTGGGCGAAGCGAGCCAGGTTGTGGACCTGCTGGCGGAAAACGGCCTGGCCCGTGGCGACAACGGTCTGCGCGTGATCATGATGTGCGAACTGCCGTCCAACGCCATCCTGGCTGAAGAGTTCCTCGAGTTCTTCGACGGGTTCTCCATCGGCTCCAACGACCTGACCCAGCTGACCCTGGGCCTTGACCGCGACTCCGGGATCATTGCGCACCTGTTCGACGAGCGTAACCCGGCGGTCAAGAAGCTGTTGGCCAACGCCATTGCCGCGTGCAACAAGGCCGGCAAGTACATTGGCATTTGCGGTCAGGGCCCTTCGGACCACCCGGACCTGGCCAAATGGCTGATGGAACAAGGCATCGAAAGCGTGTCGTTGAACCCTGATTCCGTACTGGAAACCTGGTTCTTCCTGGCTGAGGGTCAGGCGCAAGCTTGATCCGGTGTAAACGGGCCGCTCTCTGTAGGAGCGAGCCTGCTCGCTATGGTCGTAAACGATAACGCGTGTTTACTCGATAAACGCGTTGTTCTGGAGTCCATCGCGAGCGGGCTCGCTCCCACAGGGGGCGGTGCCTTTAAGATTCAAGTAGGGCGGGCTCCTCCGGATGCCGCCCTTTTTTGTGCAAGAGCTTATGCAAAGCAGCAGCAACCTATTTCCTGTCGCCCTGATCAGCGCCGAGCGGCGCGGTGATCTGAGCGAAGATGTTTATCGTTTAAAGCCCGGCAACAGCCCCGACGGCACCGTCGAAATCGCGGTGACTCGCCTCGGTATGGCTGATGAGCCGGCGGTGCGTGGCGTGCCGGTTATCCTGCTGCACGGCAGTTTTTCCAATCGACGCTTCTGGTTTTCTCCGAAAGGGCTGGGTCTCGGTGCCTATCTGACGCGCCTGGGCTTCGACGTGTGGATTCCGGAGATGCGCGGTCACGGCTTGTCCCAGCGCAACCGCAACTACCGCAAGAACCGCGTCGCCGACTACGCTCGTTACGATCTCCCGGCCATTGGCGCGTTCGTGCGTGAGCAAAGCGGCCAGGTGCCACACTGGATCGGTCACTCGCTGGGTGGCATCACCCTGGCGGCAGCGCTGGGCGGTGAATACATCGGTGAGCCCGTGGTCGCGTCTGCGGCGTTCTTTGGCACTCAGGTCAGCCGGACCTACTGGCCACTGAAGATTCCACCGGTGGAGTGGAGTGGGCGCTTCATTCTCAAGCGTTTTGCCCAGCTGTCGGGTTCGCGGCTCAAGCGCGGCCCGGAGGACGAGCCGATTGGCCTGGCCCTGGAAAGCATGCGCTGGTACGGCCTGTTCGGGCGCTTTGGTGATGCCGACAAGAACTGGTGGGCGGGTTTGGCCGAGGTTAAATTGCCGGTACTGGCGGTGAGTGCCGCCGGTGATCATCAGGACCCGGCCTGGGCTTGTCGCAAGCTGTTCGATCAGATGGGTTCAGAGCACAAGCAATTTATCAATCTGGGGCGCGAGCAGGGCTTTGCCGACAATTTTGGCCACGTGGAAATGCTGGTCAGCAAAGCCGCACAGGCTGAAGTCTGGCCGCTGGTGGCCCGTTGGCTGGCGGACCAGCAAACCCCTCTGCCGGGTGCAGAAGCGGATTTGGCTGCGGTGATTTGAATTGGCCGCTCTATCAAGGGCATTTCGCTCTGATCGGCTAGCGGCTAAGATATGACGCATTGAGCTGTTCTGGTCATTTTCGATGACTGAGTCATCAGTGATGTTCGTGCTGTCTTCCTCTTAACAGGAGTTTCTCGATGAACCATTACCTCACGCCTGACCTGTGCGACGCCTATCCGGAGCTGGTGCAGGTGCTGGAACCGATGTTCAGCAATTTCGGTGGTCGGGATTCCTTCGGCGGCGAAATCGTGACCATCAAATGCTTCGAAGACAACTCGCTGGTCAAGGAGCAAGTCGAGCTCAAAGGTAATGGCAAGGTGCTGGTGGTCGATGGCGGAGGCTCCCTACGTCGTGCATTGCTGGGTGACATGCTGGCCGAGAAAGCCGCGAACAACGGCTGGGAAGGGCTGGTGATCTACGGTTGCATCCGTGACGTCGACGTGATCGCGCAAACCGATCTGGGGGTTCAGGCTTTGGCCAGCCACCCGATGAAAACCGACAAGCGCGGTATCGGCGATCTGAACGTGGCCGTGACCTTTGCTGGCGTGACCTTCCATCCGGGCCATTACATCTATGCGGACAATAACGGCGTGATCATCTCGCCTAGCCCGCTGAAAATGCCTGAGTAAGCTTTGACCGAAGGAATGCGGATGTTTGAGGAAGAAAACGCGCAATGGGGGCTGGTACATGCCCTGGTACTGGATGGTAAAGGCGGCGCGCGTTCGATAGCCCGGACTGAACTCGATGAATTGCAGCTGCAGGCCCATGAAAGCCTGTGGCTGCATTGGGATCGCAGTCATCCGCAGACCCAGACCTGGCTGCGCAAATCCAGTGGTCTGAGTGAGTTCAGCTGTGATCTGCTGCTGGAAGAAAACACCCGACCGCGTCTTTTACAGCTTTCGGACAGCGAACTGCTGCTATTTTTGCGCGGGGTCAATCTGAATCCGGGTGCCGAGCCTGAAGATATGGTCTCGGTGCGGATCTTCGGGTCTGCCCAGCGCGTCATTTCCTTGCGTTTGCGCCCATTGCGCGCCACGGATGAGTTGCTGGTGCAACTGGCGGATGGCAAAGGACCGAAAACGGCCTCCGAACTCATCCTGTATATGGCGCAGTACTTGACCAACAAGGTGCAGGATCTGGTCAGCGACCTCTCGGAAGTGGTCGATGAGGAAGAAGAAAAACTCGATGCCGACGAACGGTACACGCCCGAGCATGGAGCGATTTTACAGATCCGTCGGCGAGCGGCTGCGTTGAAGCGGTTTCTCGCTCCGCAGCGGGATATTTTTGGTCAGCTGACACGGATCAAATTGCCCTGGTTCGTCGACGACGATGGTGATTACTGGAACGAATTGAACAACAGCCTGACCCGGTATCTGGAAGAGCTGGAATTGACCCGGGAGCGGGTGGGGCTGGTCCTGGAGGCTGAAGACCGGCGTTTGAGCGTGCGCATGAACCGCACGATGTACCGCTTCGGGATCATCACCGGGATTTTTTTGCCGATGAGTTTTCTGACCGGTCTGCTGGGAATCAACGTCGGTGGAATCCCGTTCTCGGGGAACCCTTACGGGTTCGTGATTGCCTGCCTGATAATGGTCGTGGTGGCCTTGGGGCAGTGGTGGTTGTTCCGCCGTTTGCGCTGGGTTTGAACGTGAGCCATGTGACCTGGGCAAATTTGATCGCGTCTTTCACAGACATCACGAGAGGTGCGTATGCACGATCCGTTTGAACAGTCTTTGCGTGACATGCTCAAGGCGTCTCCGTCCACCCGGGACGACGATGCTTGCCTTGGTCGTGTACTGAAAACCGCCAATCGCCAGGTCGGCGCCGGTGATTTGTTCAGCCTGCTGGGCCGTTGGTTGCCCGCCCTGATGATTGCCCTCAATAACGGATCGGCCCATGTGGCGCCGGTATCCCGCCTTCGTAAACCTACTGCTCGCACTGCTGATAAGGCTGATTGAATATGGAACTTGATCTCTGGACTCAGAGCCTCGTCACTGCAATGACTGCGTTATGGACCAAGGTTGCGAACTTCATTCCGAACCTGTTTGGCGCACTGGTCGTGCTGCTGTTGGGTTTTGTCGTGGCCAAATTGCTGGACACGCTGCTCTCCAAGTTGCTGGCCAAACTGGGCCTCGATCGCCTGATGGGCGGCACCGGTCTGACCAAGTTGCTGTCTCGGGCAGGCCTTCAGGTACCGATCTCGACGCTGATCGGCAAGATCGTCTATTGGTTCGTTTTGCTGATTTTTCTGGTTTCTGCCGCAGAATCCCTTGGACTTGAGCGAGTTTCAGCTACGCTGGACATGCTCGCGTTGTATTTGCCGAAAGTGTTTGGCGCAGCGCTGGTGTTGCTGGTGGGAGTCTTGCTGGCGCAACTGGCCAACGGGCTGGTGCGCGGCGCGGCGGAAGGCGTGGGCCTGGACTACGCTTCCGGCCTGGGGCGAATTGCCCAGGGACTGGTCATCATCATCAGTATTTCGGTCGCGATCAGCCAGTTGGAGGTCAAGACTGACCTGCTCAACCATGTGATTGTGATTGTTTTGATTACCGTTGGTCTGGCGGTTGCGCTGGCCATGGGATTGGGAAGCCGGGAAATTGCCGGTCAGATTCTTGCGGGAATCTATGTGCGTGAGTTGTACCAGGTTGGGCAACAAGTACGTGTTGGCGAGGTCGAAGGCCAGATCGAAGAGATCGGCACGGTTAAAACCACATTGCTGACCGATGAGGGTGAGCTAGTCTCTCTTTCCAATCGGATCCTGCTTGAGCAGCATGTGAGTAGCCGCTAACCCGGCAAACCCTGCTAATGTATGCCGCCGCAAAATGCCCGCTGATGCTGGCTGCGGCGGACATTGACCTGACTGTCGGCCCGACTTGTTTTGAATAAAGCCCAATCGCTATCCATGCGCTACGACCCCCGCGAGCTCTCTGATGAGGAGTTGGTCGCGCGCTCGCACACCGAGCTGTTTCACGTGACGCGCGCCTACGAAGAGTTGATGCGGCGTTACCAACGAACATTATTTAACGTCTGCGCACGATATCTCGGGAACGATCGCGACGCAGACGATGTCTGTCAGGAAGTGATGTTGAAGGTGCTGTACGGCTTGAAGAACTTCGAGGGCAAATCGAAGTTCAAGACATGGCTATATAGCATCACTTACAACGAATGCATCACACAGTATCGGAAGGAACGGCGAAAGCGTCGCTTGATGGACGCCTTGAGTCTTGACCCCCTTGAGGAGGCGTCCGAAGAAAAGGCGCCGAAACCCGAGGAAAAGGGTGGACTCGATCGCTGGCTGGTGTATGTGAACCCGATTGACCGCGAAATTCTGGTGCTACGATTTGTCGCAGAGCTGGAGTTTCAGGAGATCGCAGACATCATGCACATGGGTTTGAGTGCAACAAAAATGCGGTACAAACGCGCTCTAGATAAATTGCGTGAGAAATTTGCAGGCATTGCTGAAACTTAGTTCAGCGCAAATATCTCTTACGTGTAGGCAAGTTCTGTTAGACTTGCCGCCGAGTTGTCCCCCGGTTTGCGGGACTGCTTCACAATCACCAGATGGGGATTTAACGGATGAAACTGAAAAACACCTTGGGCTTGGCCATTGGTACTCTTATTGCCGCTACTTCGTTCGGCGCTCTGGCACAAGGCCAAGGCGCAGTTGAAGGCGAGCTCAACTACGGGAAAAAGTACAACGACAGCGTCAAGAACGTTGAAGATGGCTACACTCCTGGCGCTTCCATCGGTTACTTCTTGACCGACGACGTGTCGTTGAACGCGACCTACAACAACGATGACTACACCCGTTCGAACAACGGCACTGGCCATCAGAAAATCGAAGGCGACCAGTTCGGTCTGAACGCTCAGTACCACTTCAACAACGCTGGCGACGCTCTGCGTCCTTACGTTCAAGGTGGTGTTAAGCACGGCAGCATGACCAACGTAGCCGCTGATGGCCACACCGGTCGTGACCAGTCGACTTTCCTGACCGCTGGCGGTGGTGTTAAGTACTACTTCCTCGAGAACGTTTACGCCCGTGCTGGCGTAGAAGCTGACTACAAGCTGGACAACGGCAAGTGGGACTACATCCCGTCCGTAGGTCTGGGCGTGAACTTCGGTGGCGGCAACAAGCCTGCTCCAGCTCCAGTTCCAGCACCGGCTCCAGAGCCAGCGCCAGTTGCAGAAGCTCCAGTTGCTGAGGTTGTTCGTGTTGAGCTGGACGTCAAGTTCGACTTCAACAAGTCGGTCGTTAAGCCAAACAGCTACGCTGACATCAAAAACCTGGCTGACTTCATGAAGCAGTACCCATCGACCACCACTACTGTTGAAGGTCACACCGACAACGTCGGTCCTGACGCTTACAACCAGAAACTGTCCGAGCGTCGTGCAAACGCCGTTAAACAAGTTCTGACCAACCAGTACGGTGTTTCGCCATCCCGCGTTCAGTCGGTTGGCTACGGCAAATCCCGCCCAGTTGCTGACAACAGCACTGAAGCTGGTCGCGCTGTTAACCGTCGCGTAGAAGCGAAGGTTGAAGCTCAAGCTCAGTAATTAGCTTGCAGCTCTGAAAAGCCCGGCTTAGGCCGGGCTTTTCTTTGTCTGCGATTTGATGAAGCAACGGGCAATCAGGCAGATCAGGCGGTTTGATCGGCCACCATCGCGGGCAAGCCGCGCTCCCACTGAGAAGACGTTGCACAGGCCGCTACTGTGCCGATGACCAGAATGGCCGGGCTCTTGAGCTCGAAGGCGCAGGCATCTTCCTCCATCGCCGTCAGGTCACTCCGACATTCCCGTTGATGGGGCAAGGACGCGTTTTCAATCATCGCCACTGGCGTATCCGTCGCCATTCCACCGGCAAGCAGCTGTTCGCGGATTTCTCCGAGCTTGGCCACCCCCATGTAGATCACCAGGGTCGTTCCGCTCTGGGCCAGCGCCTGCCAGTTCAGATGACTGCCGTCCTGGGTATGGGCCGTGACCAGCGTCACGCCACGCGCAACACCGCGCAGGGTCAACGGAATAGCGCATTGGGTCGCGCCCGCGAGTCCGGCCGTGATGCCGTTGACCAGTTCAACCTCGACCCCGCGCTCACGCAGCCACGCTGCCTCTTCGCCGCCGCGCCCGAATATGCAGGGATCGCCACCCTTGAGTCGCACCACGCATTTGCCTTGGCGCGCGTAACGCAGCATCAGCCGATGAATGAACGCTTGCGGGGTAGAGCGACATCCGCCGCGTTTGCCCACGGGGATGATCCGCGCACCAGCGCAATGTTCCAGTACGGCGCCATTCACCAGGTCATCGATCAGCACGACATCAGCCTCTCTCAACGCCCGAACGGCCTTGAGGGTCAGCAATTCCGGATCGCCAGGTCCCGCGCCTACCAGCCAGACTTTTGCGTTCATAGTATTTTCCTCACGAGGTGACCGCGACCGGGCGCGCAGCGGCGACCAGCAAACGCTTGATTTCCGGGACGCACGAGCCGCATTGCGTGCCGCAGCCCAATTGCTCTTTCAGCCCCTGCAAGTCCAGCCCTCGGGTAATCCCGGCGCAGACCGCGCTTTGACTGACGTTCTTGCAGTTGCACAGGGTTTTATTGCCGGCAACCGACGTAGCCCCGTGGCCCGGTGGCGTGCTCAGTGGCGCCAATAGCCAGCGTCGCAGCTGTTCGTCGGCACGACCTTCCAGCCACAGGTTTTGCAGCCAGTGCTGGGCGAGGGTCTCGCCGGCCAGGCGAATCGCGGTAATTCGGCCGCTGTCGATCCGCACGCGCTTACCGATGGAGCGCTGCGGGTCGTCGTAGGCCAATACCGTACCTTCATGCAGCCCCAGGCATTGATCGATCTCCCGCAGCAAGCTTGGGTCCGCTGCTGAGGCGCTGGCGGCGCGTATAAGCAATGCTGGGCGTTCGCGGCCTGCCAGGCTAAGGCTTGCGTAGGAAAACGCCTCGCAGAGGGTGCGTAGCGTCTCAAAATGCTGTTGAACATCGCCTTCGATCAATGCGAACAGACGCCAAGGCAACTGCACCGGCTCCAGGCGCACGCCGCTGTGCTTGAGTTCGGGTTGTTTGGACAGTGGATCAAAGTCGGGAAGGGTGAGGCTGTTCACGCCGCCCTTGAGAAAGCGATCGCCCCAATGCATCGGCAGGAACGCTTGGCCGGGACGCACGTTGTCGTCGCTGCTGACCGGCACAATCACTTCACCGCGCCGGCTTTTCAGGCTGACCAGGTCGCCCGGTTGCAGGTCATGTTGGCGCAGCTCCTGCGGATGCAGGCTCAATACCGCTTCGCCCACATGGCCGAACAGTTGTGCGGCAGTGCCGGTACGGCTCATGCCATGCCATTGATCACGCAGGCGGCCGGTGATCAGCGTCAGCGGGAACTGTGCATCGCGCTGCTCCTTGGCGGCGCGGAATGGATCGGCAACGAACTGCGCGCGACCGTTGGCGGTGGGGAAGACGCCGTCGCCGTACAGGCGGGCGGTGCCTGCGCTGGCATTCGTAGGGAAGGGCCATTGTTGCGGGCCGATCCGGTCGATCAGGCCATGGCTGATGCCGGACAGGTCCAGATCTCGACCGCGGGTCAGTTGTTTATATTCGTCGAAGAGCTGCGTCGGGGATTCAAAGGCAAATAGGCTGGGTTGTCCGGGGCGCAGATGCTTTTCCAGGCGTTGTGCGAAATCTACGGTGATCGCCCAATCGGGCCGCGCTTCACCAGGTGCGACGATGGCTTGGCGGACGTGGGAAATGCGTCGTTCGGAGTTGGTCACCAGGCCGTCTTTTTCGCCCCAACTGGCGGCGGGTAATAGCAGGTCGGCGAACGCCGCTGTTTCGGTGGTGCGAAACGCTTCCTGCAACACCACGAACGGACAGTTTTGCAATGCAGCGCGCACGGCGTTTTGGTCCGGCATCGATTGCGCCGGGTTGGTGCAGGCGATCCACAATGCCTTGATCTTGCCGCTGCGCACCTGCTCGAACAGTTCGATGGCGGTAAGCCCGGTACTGGCCGGGAGCTGTTCGACGCCCCAGTAAGCAGCCACTTCAGCGCGGTGGTCGGCACTGGCGGCTTCACGATGCCCGGGCAACAGGTTCGACAGGCTGCCGGTTTCACGGCCGCCCATGGCATTGGGCTGACCGGTCAGGGAGAAAGGCCCTGCGCCAGGGCGGCCAATTTGCCCGGTGGCCAGGTGCAGATTGATCAATGCGCTGTTTTTGGCGCTGCCAGCGGTCGACTGATTCAACCCCATGCACCACAGCGACAGAAAACTTGGGGTAGTGCCGACCCATTCAGCACACTGCTGCAGTTGTTCAATGCTGATGCCGCACAGCTGCGCAACCATGGACGGCGTGTAGTCGTGTACCAGGTGCTTGAGTTCCGTCAGACCTTGGGTGTGCGCCTCGATGAAGTCGCGGTCGACCCGGTTTTCCCACAGCAGCAAGTGCAAAATCCCATGGAACAAAGCGACATCGGTGCCCGGCAGAATCGCCAGATGCAGGTCAGCCAAATCACAGGTGTCGGTGCGGCGCGGGTCGATGACGATGACTTTCATCTGCGGACGGCGGGATTTGGCTTCCTCCAGGCGACGAAACAGCACCGGATGGGCGTAGGCCATATTGCTGCCAACGATCATCACGCAATCGCTCGATTCCAGGTCTTCGTAGCTGCACGGTGGTGCGTCGGCGCCGAGGCTGCGTTTGTAGCCCACCACCGCAGACGACATGCACAGCCGGGAGTTGCTGTCGATGTTGTTGGTGCCCACCAGCGCTCGCGCCAGTTTGTTGAAGGCGTAGTAGTCCTCGGTCAGCAGCTGTCCGGATATGTAGAACGCGACACTGTCCGGGCCATGTTCGGCGATGGTGCGGGCAAACACGCTGGTGGCGTGATCGAGGGCGGTGTCCCAGTCGGTGCGACTGCGGGCCAGGCCTCTGCCCAGGCGCAATTCGGGATGCAGCGCCCGCGCACTCAAGTCACCGGTCAAATGCAGGGTCGAGCCCTTGCTGCACAGCTTGCCGAAGTTGGCAGGATGGGCTGGATCGCCGCTGACGCCGAGGATGCGCTCGCCGTCATGCTCGATCAGCACGCCGCAGCCGACTCCGCAGTAACAACAGGTGGACGCAGTGATCTGGCGGTTCATCAGGCGACTTCCCGCGTTGGTCCGACGTCAGCCAAGGCCTGTTCCAGGGTAAAGGAATGGCCGAACATCAACTGATCGCGGATTTCGCCGATGACCTGGTGCTCAAGGATTTGCCGAAAGTACCAGCCACCGTCGGCCGTATCGCCGTAGAGGCAGGCCCCGACCAGTACGTCATCCTTGATCACCAGTTTTTTGTAAACGCCGCCGATGGGGTCGGTGAGGGTGATGGTTTCAGTGCCTTCACCGCCCATGTAGTCGCCGGCGGAAAACAGGTCGATGCCGGTGACTTTCAATTTGGTCGAGGTCACCGAGCCTTTGTAGCTGGCGAAGCCCAGTTGTGCGAGATGATTGGCGCAAACCTTGGCCTGGTCGAACAACGGCGCCACCAGGCCATAGGCGATGCCGCGATGGCTGGCGCATTCGCCGATGGCGTAGACCCGTGGGTCGTAGGTTTGCAGGGTATCGTTGACCAGAATCCCGCGGTTGCAAGGGAGGCCGGATTGTTCCGCGAGTTCGATGTTGGGGCGGATGCCGGCGGCCATTACCACCAGATCGGCGGGAATAATGTCGCCGTTCCTGAACTCCACCGAGCCAACCCGGCCATTACCGGCATCGTGCAGCGCCTGGGTTTGCTCGCAGAGGCGAAAGTGCAGGCCGCGGGCCTCCAGGGCATTTTGCAGCAGCTGCCCGCTGGTCTTGTCCAGTTGCCGATCCAGCAGCCATTGGCCGAGGTGCACGACGGTGACGTGCATGCCCCGCAGCATCAGCCCGTTGGCCGCCTCCAGCCCCAGCAGTCCACCACCGATGACCACCGCGTGTTTATGGGTTTTGGCGGTGTCGATCATGACCTGGGTGTCGGCGATGTCACGGTAGCCGATCACGCCCTGCAGCGTGTTGCCGGGAATCGGCAGGATGAACGGGCTGGAGCCTGTGGCGATCAACAGGCGATCGTATTCGGCCACGGTGCCGTCTTCGGCAATGACCCGGCGCCTGACCCGGTCGATTTCCACGACTTTGCGGTTGAGCAGCAACTTGATGTCGTTTTCCAGGTACCAGTCCAGGTCGTTGAGCACGATCTCTTCGAAGGTCTGCTCGCCAGCCAGCACCGGCGACAGGAGGATACGGTTGTAATTGGTATGGGGTTCGGCGCCGAAGACCGTGATGTCGTACAGCTCGTTGCTCAGTTTCAGCAGTTCTTCGAGGGTACGAACGCCGGCCATGCCGTTGCCGATCATCACCAGTTTGAGTTTTTTCATCAGGTCCTCCGGGGAACACAGACCCGCCTCTTCAGGCTTTCCAGGTCTTGCTCGACAATTTCGCGCAAACAAAAAAAGGCGTCCCGCCAGTTGCCTGACGGGGACGCCTTTGTCCGGTCCCGTTCTCTCGGGAAGCACAGTCTTCGTCGTTGAAGCCTGCACGTTATGTGTGATGAGAAGGCTAATGCAGTGGTTGTGCCAAGTCGTTCTGACCCATGGTTCGGCGTGTGTGCAGGCGTTCGCCATGGGCCAATGACGTTTTGATGCACCGATTCAACGCGCGGCGCCCATTAATGGAGCGCCAACACCAGTAGCACCAGATTCACCACCAGCGAAATCAGCGCCAGGGTCCGCCACACCTTCAACGGTTCGCGCTCCAGCAATGGCCGGGGGCGTACGCTCAAGCTGCGTCGCTCGCCCTGTTCCATCAGCAACAACCACTCTTCTGCGGTTTCAAAGCGTTGAACCGGATCCGCCGCGACCGCGCGTTCCAGGGTTTGTATCAGCCATTCCGGGAGGTCGGGACGATAGCGGCTGGGACTCACCGGAACGCCGAACCGTGGGCGCTGGAAAGCTTCAATTTCGCCATAGGGAAAATGTCCGGTGAGCAGGACATACAGGGTCACGCCGACCGAGTACAAATCCTGTTGCGCACTCGGCGGGTCTCCGCGAAACGCTTCCGGCGCAATGTAGCTGGGGGTACCGGGCAGGGCAGAGGGTTCGTCGAGGGACAAGCCAGGGCAATAGGCGAGGCCGAAATCGAGCAGCCGCAACTCGCCGTCGTCCCCGAGCAGCAGGTTCTCCGGTTTGATATCGCGGTGCAGAATCTGCCGCCGATGCAGCATGCCCACCGCTCGCAACAGGCGTTCGGCCAGGTCTTGCCATTGCGCCAGCGGCAAGGGGCCGGCTTGTTCATGCAGTTGTGCCAGGGTCGATCCCGAATATTCGCGCATCACGTAGTACACATGCTGACGCTGACTGGCGGCATGCACTTCAGGGAAGTGCCGCCCAGCGACACGCTTCAGAAACCATTCTTCCGACAACAACGCTTGCCCGGCCGGGTGATCGTCGCGCAAGTGAGCGGGCAGGGTTTTCAGCAACCAGGTTTGCCGCTGACTGTCACGCACGCGATAGAGCAGGGATTGCTGGCTCTGGCCGACGATCCCTTCGACCTGCCAGCCCTCGAAGTCCTGACCCGGTTTCAGTGCGGGCGGCAGTGGCCATTGCTGCAGTTGAATCAACGCGTCGCCGATGCTGGTTTCACCGAGGGCGTCGACCCGCACCAGCAAGGCGCTGGCATTGTCCTGGCTGCCGGCCAGGTGCGCGGCATTGACCAGGGTTTGTGCGGCGCTGTGCAGATCCGGTTGGTCACGCAGAATCGCGGCAATGGCCGTGTCACCCAGGACCGCCCAGACCCCGTCGCTAAGCAGTACAAAGCTTTCATCAAGACGCAATTCGCCGTCGAGAAAGTCCAGCACCAGGTGCTGATCGAGCCCCATCGCCCGTTTGAGCACATGCTGCATCCCCGGCTGGTCCCAGACGTGATCCTCGCTGATGCGCTGCAACTGATCGGCATGCCAGCGATACACCCGGCAATCGCCCACATGGGCCAGGGTGAAACGCCGGCCGCGCATGACCAATGCGCTGACCGTGGTCAGCAGCGGTTGTCCACCGCCATTGGCCTGCAGCCAGCGGTTTTGCGCCAGCAGCAGACGATCCAGTGCCTGGGCGACGCCCCAGGTTTCCGGGGTGGCGTAGTAATCCAGTGCCAGCGCCTGCAAGGTGGAGCGAGCGGCCAGTCCACCGTCGGCGCACTGGCTGACGCCGTCGGCGATGGCGAACAGGTAACCCTTGCTCGCCGCCAGCGCCGGGGCTGGTGTGACCAGCCGCAACGCATCCTGGTTTTCTTCGCGCGGGCCGATGGCGCTCGCTTCGGCGAAGCTCAGTTGCAGGCTCATCGCCGGCTCAGACCCGCGCAGCGGTCACAGCGGCCGAACCCCAGGTGGTTCTCCAGCGACGTTTCACCCCGTGCAGGCCGAACCAGGCGAGGACGCCAAGGCTGGCGAACAGCCACAGGGCCATTTGGTAGCTGCCGGTGCTTTGCTTGATCGCACCCATGCCGGCCGCCAGGGCAAAGCCGCCGATGCCGCCAGCCATGCCGATCAGACCGGTCATCACGCCGATTTCACGACGAAAGCGCTGTGGCACCAACTGGAACACGGCGCCGTTGCCCGCACCGAGACCGAGCATGGTGCAGACGAAAAGTGCCAGCGCGGCGTAGGAGCTCGGCAGGTTGAAGCCGACCGCGGCAATGCAGATCGCGGCCACGGTGTACATCGCCAACAGGGTGCGAATGCCGCCGAAACGGTCGGCCAGGGCACCGCCCAACGGGCGCATCAGGCTGCCACCGAACACGCAGGCGGCGGTGTAGTAGCCGGCAGTCACCGGGCTCAGGCCGTATTGATCGTTGAAATAGCCGGGCAGGGCGCTGGCCAGGCCGATGAAGCCACCGAAGGTCACGCTGTAGAAAAACATGAACCACCAACTGTCGCGGTCGCCCAAGGCCTTGAAGTAGTCGGCCATCGACTTGGCTTTCGGCCGTTCAGGCGCGTTTTTGGCCAGCCAGGCGAAAACAATCAACGACAGGATCAGTGGAATGAGGGCAAAACCGAACACGTTGCTCCAGCCATACGCCGCCGCCAGAACCGGCGCGATCAACGCCGCGAACACGGTGCCCGAGTTGCCGGCACCGGCGATGCCCATGGCTTTGCCTTGATGCTGCGGCGGATACCATTGCGATGCCAAAGGCAGGGCCACCGCGAAAGATGCGCCGGCCATGCCGAGGAACAAGCCCAGGACCAGAGCTTGCTCGTAGCTGTGGATGCCGAGCTTCCAGGCCCCGAACAGTGCGCAGATAACGATCACCTGGCCAATCAGGCCAGCGGTTTTCGGTGACAGGCGATCAGCCAGCATGCCCATGATGAAACGCAATACCGCGCCGGCGAGAATAGGCGTGGCCACCACCAGCCCGCGTTGTTGTGTGGTCAGGTGCAGGTCGGCGGCGATTTGCACGGCCAGGGGGCCAAGCAGGTACCAGACCATGAAGCTCAGATCGAAATAGAGGAAGGCGGCAAAAAGGGTTGGGGTATGGCCGGATTTCCAGAAGCTTGAATTCATCGCGCACCTCAGCTGATAGGAGTCTCGAACGGGAGTCATGCAGGTGGGGCGCCTTGAGGGCTGCACCACCAGCCCCGGGCAATGGGGCCAAAACAAAAAAACGCCGCCACCTGATTCGCCATGGGGCAAATGAGGTGAGCGACGTCTTTGTCGTAGGTGGGGCAACCGCCGTTGGTTACCGGTGTGGATTACGTAGCGAGATTTGTGCCAACCGTCGGTATTGGTTGGCTGAGGAAATTATTGTGGCGAGGGAGCTTGCTCCCGCTTGGGTGCGCAGCACTCACAAAGCAGGCAAGGCTGCCGGATTTTGGGGCCGCTTCGCAGCCCAGCGGGAGCAAGCTCCCTCGCCACAGGGGGGTGTCAGCCCAGCAATTCACTCATCGCGATGATTTGCTCCGCCACCTGAATCAGCTTCTGCTGGCGGCTCATGGCCTGGCGGCGCATCAAGGTGTAGGCCTCTTCTTCATTGCAGTCCTTCATTTTCATCAGCAGCCCTTTGGCCAGCTCGATGCGCTTGCGCTCGGCCAGCTGCTGGTCGCGGGCGTGCAGTTGCGCACGCAGGGCCTGGTCGCTTTCGAAGCGCGCCATGGCCACGTCGAGAATCGGCTGCAAGCGTTGGGCGTGAATACCTTCGACGATGTAGGCACTGACCCCGGACTTGATCGCCTGGCGCATCACGTCCGGATCGTGTTCATCGGTGAACATCACGATCGGTCGTGGTTGGTCGCGACTGACCAGTACCACTTGCTCCATCACATCGCGGCCCGGTGACTCGGTATCGATCAGAATCACATCCGGACGCACCGTTTCGACGCGCTCGGGCAGGTCGATGGTCAGTCCCGACTCGTCGATCACCTCGAACCCGGCCTCGGTCAGGGCCGCCTTCAGGCGTCCGACTTTTTTGGCGGTGTCGTTGATCAGCAGAATACGCAGCATGTTTGCAATCTCCTGTCAGCGGTTGGCCAGTCGGTACGAGCTGTCGCTCATGGCGTGCAGTTTGAAACTGCGGGCATAACCGGCAGGGTCCGAGCCGTCCCAGACCTTGCCGTCGATCAACTGGCTGCTGCGCATTTCCTTGTCCGGTGCGGCGACGCCGACAGCGCTGGCGGCCTCACGATACAAGCCCAGTTGTTGAACCTGGCGGGCCACCGCGAGGTAATCCGGATCGTCGCGCAGCAGGCCCCAGCGCCGGAACTGGGTCATGAACCACATGCCATCGGACAGGTACGGCAGATTGACTTCACCCTCGCCGTGGAAGCGCAAGGCGTGCGGATCCTGCCAGCGATTGCCGAGACCGTCGTCGTAGTCGCCCAGCAAACGCGGTTCAATGCATTCGATCGGCGCATCAAGGTATTGCGCGGCACTGAGCAATTGCGCGGTGCTGCGACGATTTTCGCTGCTTTGCTCGATGAAACGGCTGGCCTGCAGAATCGCCATTACCAACGCGCGGGCGGTGTTCGGGTATTGCTCGACGAAGGCGCGGGTGCAGCCGAGCACTTTTTCCGGGTGATCGGGCCAGAGGGTCTGGCTGGTTGCCATCGTAAAACCGAGGTTCTGTTGCACCGCGCTGGCCGCCCAGGGCTCGCCGACGCAGAAACCGTCGATGCGTCCCGCTTGCAGGTGCGCGACCATTTGCGGCGGCGGCACCACTACGCTGTCGACGTCCTGCAACGGGTGAATGCCCTGGCTGGCGAGCCAGTAATACAGCCACATGGCATGGGTGCCGGTGGGGAAGGTCTGGGCAAAGGTGAGTTTTGGGCGACTTTGGTGCACATGCCGGTCCAGTGCTTCAGGACTGGTCACGCCCAGCGCCTGCAAACCGTGGGAGAGGTTGATGCTCTGGCCGTTCTGGTTCAGTCCCATCAGTACGGCCATGTCTGTGGGCGCCACACCGCCGATGCCCAGGTGTACCGCGTAGATCAGGCCGTAGAGGCTATGGGCGGCGTCGAGTTCACCGCTGACCAGTTTGTCCCGCAGGTTGGCCCAGGATGGCTGGCGCTTGAGGTTCAAGGTCAGGCCGTAGGGCTGGGCGAAGCCCTGGGTGGCGGCGACCACGACTGAGGCGCAGTCGCTCAGGGCCATGAAGCCGAGGTTGATTTCGGACTTTTCCGGGGCATCGCTGCCATTGACCCAGGCCAGCGGGCCGGCTGATGGTTCGTTCATCGCGTCTTCACCTTGCAAAAAAAAGCGTCGTCCCGCGTCCTCGCACGCGCAAGGCCGGATGACGACGCCATTGTCCTGGCACTCATCCCGCCGTTGGCACGAGTGCTGATGACTGGAGCGGTGCAAGGCATATGCCATCGTCGATTGATTGAGTCGCGCGCCTCGCCTGTGGGCCTCTTGCCCGGCTATAATCGCCGCCACTTTTCATAGCCCAGAGTCAAAGCCGCCCATGTACACCCTGGCCCGTCAGCTGTTGTTCAAACTTTCCCCGGAAACCTCCCACGATCTGTCCCTGGACCTGATCGGCGCAGGCGGGCGTCTGGGGCTCAACGGCTTGTTGTGCAAGGCGCCGGCGAAGGTGCCGGTGACGGTCATGGGCCTGGACTTCCCGAACCCGGTGGGCCTGGCGGCCGGTCTGGACAAGAACGGCGCGGCCATTGACGGCTTTGCCCAGCTGGGTTTCGGCTTTGTCGAAATCGGCACCGTCACCCCGCGTCCTCAGCCAGGTAACCCTAAGCCACGGCTGTTTCGCCTGCCGGAGGCCGAGGCGATCATCAATCGCATGGGTTTCAACAACCTCGGCGTTGATCACCTGCTGGCCCGCGTCGCTGCGGCCAAGTACAAAGGTGTGCTGGGCATCAATATCGGCAAGAACTTCGATACCCCGGTCGAGCGTGCGGTCGACGATTACCTCATTTGCCTGGACAAGGTTTACGCCCATGCCAGCTATGTGACGGTCAACGTCAGCTCGCCGAACACGCCGGGGCTGCGCAGCCTGCAGTTCGGTGACTCGCTCAAGCAACTGCTGGCCGACCTGGCCACGCGCCGGGCGGAACTGGCGCTGCGCCACGGCAAGCATGTGCCCCTGGCGATCAAGATCGCGCCGGACATGAGCGACGAGGAAACCGCGCAGGTCGCGCAGGCGTTGATCGAAACCGGAATGGACGCGGTCATCGCCACCAACACCACCTTGAGCCGCGTAGGCGTCGAAGGCATGGAGCACGGTGACGAGGCGGGTGGTTTGTCCGGCGCACCGGTTCGTGACAAGAGCACCCACACCGTGAAAGTGCTGGCGGCAGAGCTGGCGGGTCGCTTGCCGATCATCGCCGCGGGCGGTATCACCGAAGGCAGGCACGCAGCGGAGAAAATCACCGCCGGGGCGAGCCTGGTGCAGATCTACTCGGGCTTCATCTATAAAGGCCCGGCGCTGATTCGTGAGTCGGTAGACGCCATCGCAGCCCTGCGCTGATCCTTTGTAGGAGCAAGCTCGCTCCTAGAGAACGAACAGGCATAAAAAAGGGCTCCTCGAAGGAGCCCCTGGGCCGGAGCCCGCCGTCCGGATGGGACGTGCGTGGTTAATTCGTTACGTAATCAGATTGTCGTGTCGGAGTGTGTGCCCTGTGTTAGCCGACGGCGTGAAGTTCGTTGAGTCTGTGGATTCCCGCAGTGCCGGTCATACCGTCCCAGTTGTCGCCGCGTCCTTCTCGCCAGCCGTTAATCCAGGCTTGGCGTACCGACGGTAGAGTAAATGGGCAAAGCTCACGGGATTTGCCACCAACGCCATATTGATATCCGCGCAAAAACGCTCTTTCCAACGGATCACGCTTAAGTCTTCTCATAGGGTGTAGCCCTCACTTGTTGACTGTTTTCATCGCGTCGACCTCAATCGAGGTCAGGCAGAAAAACTCTGCCGTTGGGGGGCTCGCTGCCGGCGTGGCGAGCCAAGGTGTTGGCGTCATTGCGGCGTCAACCTGAGTTGAGTTCTAACCAATGCGTCACATCGAGGGAATGATCGTTTTGTCATAAGGACGTAACCATAAAGATGCTATGGCCATAAGTAACACGATGTTTGTCGCGTATTTATTGATCAAAGCCCTGTATGATCGGCCCCCCGCCGGATGCCGGGGTTAATCCTTTGGTGAGAATGCCTCGCGTTGCAGCGCGGGATTATTCGACGAAGGGTCGAGTTATGACATTTTGTTGCATCAACTTTTTTATCTGTCCTTGCATCTAAGCTCTTTTAACCCGAGCAGCAGGGGTGGAACGGCACACCTTCGTGCCACGCGGGCGCTCTTCGAGAAAAGCGCCTGATTGAAAACCGGGCCGGCAATGCGTTGCCGGCTCACTCAGCTAAAGGCTCTGGAACTCCCATGTCCGATCGTTTCGAACTCTTCCTCACTTGCCCCAAAGGCCTTGAAGGCCTGCTCATCGAGGAAGCCGTCGGGCTTGGCCTTGAGGAAGCACGGGAGCACACCTCTGCCGTGCGCGGCATGGCCACCATGGAAACCGCTTATCGCCTGTGCCTGTGGTCGCGTCTGGCGAACCGCGTGCTGCTGGTGCTCAAGCGCTTCCCGATGAAGGACGCCGAAGACCTCTATCACGGCGTGCTCGATATCGAGTGGCAAGACCACATGCTCAACGACGGCACCCTGGCCGTCGAGTTCAGCGGTCACGGCTCGGGCATCGACAACACCCACTTCGGCGCCTTGAAGGTCAAGGATGCCATCGTCGACAAACTGCGCACCCCGCAAGGTGACCGCCCGTCCATCGACAAGCTCAACCCGGACCTGCGCATCCACCTGCGCCTGGACCGTGGCGAAGCGATCCTCTCCCTCGACCTGTCGGGCCACAGCCTGCACCAGCGCGGTTACCGCCTGCAGCAGGGCGCGGCGCCGCTGAAGGAAAACCTCGCGGCCGCCATCCTGATCCGTTCCGGCTGGCCACGCATTGCAGCCGAAGGCGGGGCGCTGGCGGACCCGATGTGCGGTGTTGGTACATTCCTCGTCGAAGCGGCAATGATCGCCGCCGATATGGCGCCGAACCTGCGCCGCGAGCAGTGGGGTTTCACTGCGTGGCTCGGTCACGTGCCGGCGCTGTGGAAAAAACTGCATGAAGAAGCCGTCGAGCGTGCAGCGGCCGGGCTGGCCAAACCACCGCTGTGGATTCGCGGTTACGAAGCCGACCCGCGCCTGATTCAGCCGGGCCGCAACAACGTCGAGCGTGCCGGCCTGAGCGAGTGGATCAAGATCTACCAGGGCGAAGTCGCGACCTTCGAACCGCGCCCGGACCAGAACCAGAAAGGCCTGGTGATCTGCAACCCGCCGTACGGCGAGCGTCTGGGCGACGAGGCGAGCCTGCTCTACCTCTACCAGAACCTCGGCGAACGCCTGCGCCAGGCCTGCCTGAACTGGGAAGCGGCGGTGTTCACCGGCGCGCCGGACCTGGGCAAGCGCATGGGCATCCGCAGCCACAAGCAGTATTCGTTCTGGAACGGCGCCTTGCCGTGCAAATTGCTGCTGATCAAGGTGCTGCCGGACCAGTTCGTCACCGGCGAGCGTCGTACCCCGGAACAGCGTCAGGCCGAGCGTGAGCAAGCGATCTACGATCAGGCGCCGACCGAGCCGCAAGAGCGCAAGTACAACAAAAACGGCAATCCGATCAAACCGGCGCCGGCACCGGCTCCGGTGATCGAGCAGCCGCGCCTGAGCGAAGGCGGGCAGATGTTCGCCAACCGCCTGCAAAAAAATCTCAAGGCGCTGGGCAAGTGGGTCAAGCGTGAGGGCATCGATTGCTACCGCGTCTACGATGCCGACATGCCGGAATACTCCATGGCCATCGACCTGTATCACGATTGGGTCCACGTTCAGGAATACGCTGCGCCGAAATCCATCGACCCGGAAAAGGCTTCGGCGCGCATGTTCGATGCCCTGGCGGCGATTCCGCAGGCCTTGAACATCGACAAGAGCCGTGTAGTGGTCAAGCGCCGCGAGCGTCAGAGCGGCACCAAACAGTACGAGCGTCAGGCTGCGCAGGGCAAGTTCGTCGAGGTCAATGAAGGCGGCGTGAAGCTGCTGGTGAACCTCACCGATTACCTCGACACCGGGCTGTTCCTCGATCACCGGCCGATGCGCATGCGCATTCAGAAAGAGGCGGCCGGCAAGCGCTTCCTCAACCTGTTCTGCTACACCGCGACGGCCAGCGTTCATGCGGCCAAGGGCGGCGCGCGCAGCACCACCAGCGTCGACCTGTCGAAAACCTACCTGGACTGGGCGCGTCGCAACCTGTCGCTGAACGGTTTTTCCGACAAGAACCGCCTGGAGCAGGGCGATGTGATGGCCTGGCTGGAAAATGCCCGTGAAGAGTACGACCTGATCTTCATCGACCCGCCGACCTTCTCCAACTCCAAGCGCATGGAAGGGATCTTCGACGTGCAACGTGACCAGGTGCAGTTGATTGACCTGGCCATGGCACGTCTGGCGCCAGGCGGGGTGCTGTACTTCTCCAACAACTTCCGCAAGTTCGAGCTGGAACCCAACCTCAGCGAGCGTTATGCGGTCGAGGAAATCACCGCCCAGACCATCGATCCGGATTTTGCCCGTAACGGCAAGATTCACCGTGCCTGGAAAATCATGGCCCGCTGATACGCGGATCCACTCGTAGGAGCGAGCTTGCTCCGGGCGGCGCTCCGACGATGGTCGTCAACGATAACGCGTGCATTATTGAATGCACGCGGTACATCGGAGTCCATCGCAAGCCGGCTCGCTCCTGCGGGGCACTGGTCAAATTAGTGGCTAATAGCTATAACTCCACTCAGGGCCAAAGGGCTTTCCTGCACCTGGCGTTTTGAGTCGCGTTTATGTCGTTGCACGCCGTGCGCCCAAAAATCCTGGGTTTTATCAGCGAAGACGTTTCGGCCTGGCTGGTCGCGCTTCTGGTATTGCTCGTCGGCGGGATCCTCACGGGATTGCTGGCCTGGTCGACGCTGAATGTGTTTCACCATCAACTGCGGCAACGTTTCCAGCTGCTGGCCAGCGAGCGTTACAGCCGTATCGAAGAACGTTTCCAGGATCAGGAGCAGCGCCTCGATGGCCTGCGCCGCTTCTTTACCAATTCCGACGCGGTCTCCCGTGCAGAATTCAACGGCTATACACAGCCTCTGTTACGCCGTACACAGGCCTATTCGTTCGCCCAGCGGATAAGGGGCGACCAGCGGGAGGCGTTCGAGCGTCGAGTGCGGGATGAGGGCCTGACGAATTTCACCGTGCGCGAGCTCAACGCTGATGGTCAACTGCAACTGGCCGGCGAGCGTGATGAGTACGTGGTGGTGCTGTACAGCCAGACGCAAAGCAAGCTCGGTGCGCCGTTTGGCTATGACTTGCTGGCCCAGCCCTTGCGGCGCGCGACCCTGGAGAGGGCCGATCAGCATCGCGGCATGGCGGTGTCGCAACCCATGCATCTGGTCAGTATCGAACCCGCCTATGCGCGGGGCGTGCTGCTGGTCGCGCCAGTCACGTTGCGCGATGACCCCGATGCGGTAAACAACAAACCCTTCGGTTATGTCATGGCGGTGATCAGCATGCGCCAGTTGCTGGCCGACGGATTGCCCGAGGCTGAGCGTGACTACCTGTCGGTGCGCATTCTCGATTTATCCACAGACGATCAGCATGAAGTGCTGTTCGAATCGCCCAATGCACCGGCACTCAGTGAATTGTCGACGACTCGCCTGTTACGCCTGGCTGACCATGATTATCAGGTCGATATCCAGCCCAGCGAGGCCTTCCTGTTGGCCAATCATTCGTCAGTGACCACACTGGTGGTGCTCGGCGGTTTGCTCAGTGTGCTGCTCAGTGCCTTGCTGTATGTGCTGGTCAGTCAGCGTCAGCGCGCGTTGAAGCTGGTTGAGCAGCGCACCGGTGAACTGCGCGCCCGAGAGCAGGAATTACGCGGCACCCACGGCCAACTGCGCGGCGTGCTGAATGCCGCGACCCAGGTAGCGATCATCGCCACGGACTTGCGTGGGGTCATCAGCACCTTCAATGCCGGCGCCGAACAGATGCTCGGCTACCGCGCCGCCGAAGTGGTGGGGCACATGACCCTGGAAAACCTGCACCTGCCCCGGGAGCTGGAAGCACGTTCGGCGGAGTTGAGCGCACGTTATGGCAAACCGGTGCCAACCTGCCACGCGATGCTGGTCGAGGGCAGCGTGGAAGGCAATGTGGAGGGCGGCCACGAAGCGCAGGAATGGACGCTCGTACGGGGCGATGGCAGCCACCTGATGGTCAACATGCTGGCGACCCCGGTGCTGGACGAGCAGGGGTTGTGGGTCGGACACCTGGCGGTTTGCATCGACATCACCGAGCGCAAACGCGTGCATGAAGCGCTGGCGGCACGGGACGTCTTGCTGAAGAAGCTCAGCGCCCATGTGCCCGGCGGGATCTACCAGTTCAAGATGGAATTCGACGGTCGCTTCAGCGTGATCTACGCCAGCGACGGCATCCGCGAGATCTACGAACTCGATCCGGACGTGCTGTTGCTCAACGCCGAGGCGATCTTCACGCGGATTCATCCCCAGGACACTACCCGGGTCCGTGCTTCGATCCGGGCCTCTGCCGACACCCTCAGTCCCTGGCGCGAGGAGTACCGCGTACAGCTTCCCCAGCGCGGCCTGCGTTGGGTGCGCGGCGAGGCGACCCCCGAGGAGCTGCCCGGCGGCGGTGTGCTCTGGCATGGTTATATCTCGGACATCTCCGATTTGAAGCGGGTGGAAGAAGAGCTGCGCGCGCTGTCTGTCACCGATTCCCTGACCGGCATTCACAACCGTCGCTATTTCCAGGAACGCCTGACCAGCGAAATGGCCCGGGTCGAGCGCGGTGGTGGCGAATTCTCGGTGATCATGCTCGATATCGACCACTTCAAGCGCATCAATGACCAGTATGGCCATGCCGTCGGCGATCGGGTGTTGAAGGCGGTGTGCGAGCGCATCGGCCTGCGGTTGCGCCGCACGGACGTGTTCTGTCGTCTGGGTGGCGAAGAGTTCATGGTGCTTTGCCCGGACATTGGCGGCGAACAGGCTTATCTGCTGGCGCTGGAATTGTGGCAAAGCTTGCGCAGTGCACCGATCGACGAAGTGGGGGTGGTTACCGCGAGTTTCGGGATTGCCAGTTGGCGGGCCGGCGAGGGCGCCGATGCGCTGTTGCTGCGGGCGGACTCGGGGGTTTATGTGGCGAAACAGGAGGGGAGGGATCGGGTGCAGGGCGAGGCGGACTGACCTGACGCAATCCCTGTAGGAGCGAGCCCGCTCGCGATGGTGCATCAGCTACAGAGTCGTCAACTGACACACCATCGCGACCAGGCTCGCTCCTGCACTGGGTTTCGCGGCGTATTACAGCGCCGAGGCGGTCTGCGCCAGTTTTGGCTGGCGATACAGGTCCAGCAGCACCTGATCAAGCACCGACGAGGCGCCAAACGGTGCCTTGTCGTTGAGGATCGCCACCACGGCCCAGGTATTGCCGTTGACGTCGCGGCTGAAGCCGGCGATCGCGCGCACGGTATTCAGGGTACCGGTCTTGACGTGGGCTTCACCGCGCATTGCCGTGGTTTTCAGGCGTTTGCGCATGGTGCCGTCAGTGCCGGCAATCGGCATCGAGCTGATGTATTCGGCGGCGTAAGGGCTGTGCCACGCGGCTTGCAGCATCGAGGCCATTTCCCGGGCGCTGACGCGTTCGGAGCGGGACAGGCCGGAACCGTTTTCCATCACCAGGTGCGGTGCGGTGATGCCTTTCTTCGCCAGCCACTGACGCACCACACGCTGGGCGGCCTTGGCGTCGTCGGCATCGGCGTCGGTACGGAATTTCTGGCCCAGGCTCAGGAACAGCTGTTGAGCCATGGTGTTGTTACTGTATTTGTTGATGTCGCGGATGATTTCCGCCAGGTCCGGCGAGAACGCCCGTGCCAGCACCTTGGCGTCTTTGGGCGTTGGCGCCAGGACATCTTTGCCCTGGATGCTGCCGCCCAGTTCCTTCCAGATCGCGCGCACGGCGCCGGCGGTGTAGGTCGCGTGGTCGAGCAGCGACAGGTAGGTCTGCGAACTGCAGCCTTCTCCCAACTGGCCACCCACGGTCACGGTCACGCTGCCATCGGCCTGGGGCACCGGGTTGTAGCGCACGCCGCCGGTGCATTGTTTGGAATTGATGGCCTTGACCTGATTGTCGATGCGGATGGTGGCAATCGGCGGCTCCACCGAAACCAATACCTTGCCCGAGTCGTTACGCGCAACGAATCGCAGGGCCTTGAGGTTGACCAGCAACGCATCGGGCTTGACCAGGAATGGTTTGTTTTCGTCGTTGCCGTCGTCATTGAACTCCGGCAGTTGCGGTTGCACGAAGAAGCTCTTGTCCAGCACCAGATCGCCGGTGACCTGGGTCACGCCATTGGCCCGCAGGTCGCGCATCAGCAGCCAGAGTTTCTCCATGTTCAGCTTCGGATCGCCGCCACCCTTGAGGTAGAGGTTGCCGTTGAGGATGCCGCCACTGAGGGTGCCATCGGTGTAGAACTCGGTTTTCCACTGATGGTTCGGGCCGAGCATTTCCAGGGCCGCGTAGGTGGTCACCAGTTTCATGGTCGAGGCCGGGTTGACCGACACATCGGCGTTGAAAACAGTCGGGGTGCCGGGGCCGGTGAGTGGAATCATCACCAGCGACAGGGCGTTGTCCTGCAATTTGCTGGCCTTGAGGGCTTTCTCAACGTTGGGCGATAACGCGGTGTTGATCGGATCAGCGTAGACGGGGAGGGCCAGGGGAAGGAGAAGACCGGCCAGGAGCAATGGACGCAACGATTTGATCATGTGAAATAAAACCCTACAGCCGAGGGGGAAAAGACGAGGGCATGAAAACAAATTCCCTCAGTGGTCATGAAAGTGTCGGCATTATGCCCCAAGGTGTTGTGGCTTGTGCCGTGCCTTGGCCCTCTAATCCGCTATTTTTTACCAATGGCAGGTCTGGCGCCGTTCAGAGGCGGGCAATCGGCGGCTTAAACTGCTAAAGTGCCGCCCGTTATTACTTAAGAGGATTGTTCCAATGGCGACTAACCGTTCCCAGCGTCTGCGCAAAAAACTGTGCGTCGATGAATTTCAAGAGCTGGGTTTCGAGCTGAACCTGGATTTCAAAGAAGATTTGGCTGATGAAGCCATTGATGCTTTCCTCGACGCGTTCCTGAAAGAAGCCATGGAAGCCAACGGTCTGGGCTATGTGGGCGGCGACGACTTCGGTCTGGTTTGCCTGCAGAAGCGTGGTTCGGTGACTGAAGCTCAGCGCGCCGCTGTTGAAGCCTGGCTCAAGGGCCGCAGCGAACTGACCGAAGCAACTGTCAGCCCGCTGATCGACGTGTGGTACCCGGAAAAGCCGATCAATCCGGTAGCTTGATGTTCTGAAAAGTGGCGACCCATGGGTCGCCGTTTTTTTGTAAGCGTCGCGATGAACCTCAAAGCGCTGCGGGGCGTCATGTGTCCAGCGTTATCGTTGACGACCATCGCGAGCAAGCTCGCTCCTACAAGGCTTTGCGCCAGTTCAGAATCAGCAGCGTCACCACCCCCGCGACAATCCCCCAAAACGCCGAACCAATGGAAAACAGCGTCAGCCCCGATGCCGTGACCATGAAGGTGATCAGCGCCGCTTCACGTTCCTTCACTTCACTCATCGCAATGCTCAAGCCGTTGATGATCGAGCCGAACAGCGCCAGCGCGGCTATCGACAGCACCAGTTCCTTGGGCAGTGCGGCAAACAGGGCCGCCAGCGTCGCACCGAACACCCCGGCGATCCCGTAGAAAATCCCGCACCAGACGGCCGCCGTGTAGCGCTTGTTGCGGTCTTCATGGGCGTGCGGCCCGGTGCAAATGGCAGCGCTGATGGCGGCGAGGTTGATCCCGTGGGAGCCGAACGGCGCCAGCAGCAGCGAGGCGATGCCGGTGGTGGTGATCAGCGGTGAAGCCGGCACCGTGTAACCGTCAGCGCGCAATACGGCGATGCCGGGCATGTTCTGCGAGGTCATTGCCACGACGAACAGTGGAATGCCAATGCTGATGGTCGCGGCCAGGGAGAAGTGCGGGGTGGTCCAGACCGGTGTCGCCGCTTCCAGGTGGAATCCACTGAAGTCCAGCAGCCCCATCAGTCCCGACAACGCCGTACCGATCAGCAGCGCGCCCAATACCGCATAGCGGGGGGACAGGCGCTTAACCACCAGGTAGGTGAAGAACATGCCCAGCACCAGCGCGGTGCGATGCTGGGCGGCGACGAAAATTTCACTGCCGATTTTGAACAGGATTCCCGCCAGCAATGCAGCCGCCAACGATGCCGGGATTTTTTTCATCAGGCGTTCGAAGCTGCCGGTCAGCCCGCAGATCGTCACCAGCACGGCGCAGGTAATGTAGGCACCAATGGCCTCGCCGTAGCTCACGCCGCCAAGGCTGGTGATCAGCAGGGCGGCGCCAGGGGTCGACCAGGCAATGGTGATCGGCGTGCGATAGCGCAGCGACAGGCCGATGGAGCACACCGCCATGCCGATGGAGATCGCCCAGATCCACGACGAAATCTGCCCGCTGCTCAGGCCCGCCGCTTGCCCGGCCTGGAACATCAGCACCAGGGAGCTGGTGTAGCCGGTCATCATGGCGATGAAGCCGGCGACGATGGCGGAAGGCGATGTATCGGCCCATGGGCGCAGTTGCGTGTGCGTGGCGTCGCTCATGACGGTGATGTTCCTTGTTCTGATAAAGATGTCCGCCACACCACAATTCCATTGTGGGAGCGGGCTTGCTCCCACAGGGATCCTGTGCAAAGGCGGATTCTGCGATTAAGCCTAAACTCAAACGTAACCAATCGTTGCGATACAGCGGAAGCGACAAACAGCCATACAGTCGTGTTGCCACCATTCATTGTGTACAATTGCAGTGTTTTTTACGCGATACTTGCCAGCGACCCACTGTGCCGTATTACAGTCACGGTCAATTCGCCGCAGTTCTCCCGACTCGAGTGCCCATGAACGAACAGTTGCAGCCCCTCAAGAAACAACCGCGAGCAGGCAAAGCCGGCCGCAGCGGTACCCAGGACGATATTGTCTATGCGCATATCTTCGAGGCGATCCTCGAACAGCGCCTGGCGCCCGGCACCAAGCTGAGTGAAGAAGCGCTGGGGGAAATTTTCGGGGTCAGCCGCACCATCATTCGTCGTGCACTGTCGCGCCTGGCTCATGAAGGCGTGGTACTGCTGCGTCCGAATCGCGGCGCGGTGGTGGCCAGCCCGAGTGTCGAAGAGGCCCGCCAGGTGTTCATGGCACGGCGTCTGGTAGAGCGCGCCATCACCGAACTGGCGGTGCAACACGCTACCGCCGAACAGATTGCCGAGTTGCGTCAGATGGTCAACGACGAGCGCGACAGCTTCTCCCGCGGCGATCGCGGTGCGGGCATCCGCCTGTCGGGCGAATTCCACCTGAAACTGGCTGAAGCGGCGAAAAACGCCCCGTTGATCAGCTTCCAGCGCAGCCTGGTGTCCCAGACTTCGCTGATCATCGCCCAGTATGAAAGCGGCAACCGTTCCCACTGTTCCTACGACGAACACACCCAGTTGATCGACGCCATCGAGGCGCGCAACGGTGAACTGGCAGTGGACCTGATGATGCATCACATGGATCACATCGACAGCAAACTCAACCTCGACGAAGAGAGCGCGTCAGATGATTTGCATGCGGTGTTTTCACATTTGTTGCAGACCAAGAAGCCTGGGCGTTCCACCGCAAAGCTCTGAAATACCGAAGGCGGTCTCAAGGACACAAAAAATCCCCCGGTATCTGACGATCACGGGGGATTTTTTTATGCCTGTGAAACCTAGCGCTGATGCACCAGATTCCCCGCCGCATACGTCTGCAGCACGGTCCGGTCATCCCCCAGGGTCATCAGCACAAACAGCGTCTCGGCGATGTTATTGGCCTGCTTCAGGCGATAGCCCAGCAGTGGCGTGGCGTTGTAGTCCAGCACCAGGAAGTCGGCGTCCGTGCCCGGCTGCAGGGTGCCGATCTTGTCTTCCAGGCGCAGGGCGCGGGCGCCGCCGAGGGTCGCCAGGTACAGCGACTTGAACGGGCTCAGGCGCGCACCTTGCAGTTGCATCACCTTGTACGCTTCGTTAAGGGTTTGCAGCAGCGAGAAACTGGTGCCGCCACCGACATCGGTACCGATGCCGACATTGAGCTTGTGCTTCTCGGCCATCGGCAGATTGAACAGGCCGCTGCCGAGGAAGAAGTTCGAAGTCGGACAGAACGAAATGGCCGAGCCGGTTTCTGCCAGGCGCGCGCACTCGTCATCGCACAGGTGCACGCCGTGGGCAAACACCGAGCGCTTGCCCAGCAACTGGTAGTGATCATAGACGTCCAGGTAGCCCTTGCGCTCCGGGAACAGTTCCTTGACCCACTCGATTTCCTTGAGGTTCTCGCTGATGTGGGTCTGCATGTACAGATCGGGGTATTCGGTCAGCAACTGGCCAGCGAGGGTCAATTGTTCCGGGGTGCTGGTCGGCGCGAAGCGCGGGGTCACCGCGTAGTGCAGGCGGCCCTTGCCGTGCCAGCGCTCGATCAGCGCCTTGCTTTCGACGTAGCTGGACTCGGCGGTGTCGGTCAGGTAATCCGGGGCATTGCGGTCCATCATCACCTTGCCGGCGATCATCCGCAGGTCCAGCTGTTCGGCGGCTTCGAAGAACGAGTTCACCGATTGCGGATGCACGCTGCCGAACACCAGCGCGGTGGTGGTGCCGTTGCGCAGCAGTTCCTTGATGAAGATGTCCGCGACCTCATCGGCGTGGGAGTTGTTCGCGAACTGACTTTCGCACGGGAAGGTGTAGGTGTTGAGCCAGTCCAGCAGTTGCTCGCCATAGGCACCGACCATGCCGGTTTGCGGCAGGTGGATATGGGTATCGATGAAGCCCGGGGTGATCAGGGCATCCTGGTAATGGGTGATCTCGATGTCCGCCGGCAGGGTCGGCAGCAAGTCGCTGGCGTGGCCAAGGGCGCAGATCTGGCCGTTATCCACCACCAGCAGGCCGTCCTCGAAATACTCGTAGGAGGCTTCGATCCCGACTTCGGCGGGGTCGGCAATACTGTGCAGAATGGCGGCGCGGTAGGCTTTGCGAGTCAAAGGCATGGTCATTCTCTATTTATGAAGCTCATCAGTTTGAGGCTTTCAGTTTTGTGGCCTGACTGCGGCGCGACACGGGCAGCAGTTTGGCAATCGGTTCGGCGCTGGCGATCTGTTGGCCGAAATTGGCGTTATAGGTGGCGATGATTTCGCCGGCGATGGAGATGGCGATTTCCACAGGCAACTTGCCTTTGACTTCGCCGATGCCCATCGGGCAGCGCATGCGTTGCACGACGCTGCTGTCGAATCCGCGGTCGCGCAGGCGATGTTCGAATTTCACGCGCTTGGTCTTCGAGCCGATCAGGCCGAAGTAAGCGAAGTCATTGCGCTTGAGGATCGCGGCAGTGAGTTCCAGGTCGAGCTGGTGGTTGTGGGTCATGACGATGCAGTAGCTGCCGGCGGGCAGGTCGTCGATTTCGTCCACCGGTTCTTCGCTGACAATCTTGCGCACGCCGTGGGGGATCTGCTCGGGGAACTCCGCATCCCGCGAGTCGATCCAGCGCACCCGGCAGGGAAGGCTGGCCAGCAGCGGCACCAGTGCGCGACCGACATGGCCGGCGCCGAACACGGCGATCTGCGCCTGGACCTGGCCCATCGGTTCGAACAGCAATACGGTGGCGCCCCCGCAGCACTGGCCCAGGCTCGCGCCGAGGCTGAAGCGCTCCAGATGGGTGTCCTGCTTGCCGCTGGCGAGCATCTCGCGGGCGATCTGCATGGCCTTGTATTCCAGGTGCCCGCCACCGATGGTGTCGAACGTCTGGCTGGCACTGATGACCATCTTCGAGCCGGCATTGCGTGGCGTCGAGCCGAGCTCTTCGATGATGGTCACCAACACGCAGGGTTCACCGCGGTTTTGCAGGTCGGCGAGGGCGTCGATCCAGTTGTACATGTTCACCTCGACATCTTCGTTGTCTGTTCGGGCCTCTTCGCTGGCAAGCCAGCTCCCACAGGGTTTGCGTCGATCGCATAAGCGTGATTCAGCGCCTGTCTGTGGGAGCTGGCTTGCCAGCGATGGCAGCGCCTCGGGCTTAGAGCGGAGCCAACTCGGTTTCAGCCTCGACAGCCTTCGCCACCTTCAGCTGGCGCATCTGCTCACAGCCCCACAACACGCGCTCCGGGGTCGCCGGTGCGTCGATTTTCGGTTGATGCTTGTAGTCGCCCAGGCTTGCCACGGCGTCCTTGATTGCACACCACGCGGCGATACCGAGCATGAAGGGCGGTTCGCCCACGGCCTTGGAGTGGAACACCGTGTCTTCCGGGTTCTTGCGGTTTTCCACCAGCTTCACCCGCAGGTCCAGCGGCATGTCCGCCACGGCCGGGATCTTGTAGCTGGCCGGGCCGTTGGTCATCAGCTTGCCTTTGTTGTTCCAGACCAGCTCTTCCATGGTCAGCCAGCCCATACCCTGGATGAAACCGCCCTCGACCTGGCCGATGTCGATCGCCGGGTTCAGCGAGGCGCCAACGTCATGCAGGATGTCGGTGCGCAGCATCTTGTATTCGCCGGTCAGGGTGTCGACCAGCACTTCGCAGCACGCCGCGCCGAAGGCGAAGTAGTAGAACGGACGACCACGGGCCTGGCTGCGGTCGTAGTAGATTTTCGGGGTCTTGTAGAACCCGGTGCTCGACAGCGACACCTGGGCGAAATACGCCTGCTGGATCAGGGCTTCGAAGGTCAGGATGTGATCGCGAACCCGCACGTGGCCGTTGTGGAATTCCACGTCTTCTTCGCTGACCTTGTATTGCCGCGCGGCGAATTCCACCAGGCGCTGCTTGATGGTTTCGGCGGCGTTCTGCGCCGCCTTGCCGTTCAGGTCGGCGCCACTGGAGGCAGCAGTCGGTGAGGTGTTCGGCACTTTATCGGTGTTGGTCGCGGTGATCTGCACGCGGTCCATTTCCACCTGGAACACTTCGGCCACGACCTGCGCGACTTTGGTGTTCAGGCCCTGGCCCATTTCGGTGCCGCCGTGGTTCAGGTGAATGCTGCCGTCGGTGTAGACATGCACCAGCGCTCCGGCCTGGTTGAGGAAGCTGGCAGTGAAGGAAATGCCGAATTTCACCGGGGTCAGCGCCAGGCCTTTTTTCAGGATCGGGCTGTTGGCGTTGTAGCGGCGGATCGCTTCGCGGCGCTCGGCGTACTGGCTGCTTTCTTCCAGTTCGGCGGTCATTTCCTCGAGCATGTTGTGCTCGACGGTCTGGTAGTAGTGGGTGACGTTGCGCTCGGTCTTGCCGTAGTAGTTGGCCTTGCGCACGGCCAGCGGATCGAGGGCCAGATGACGGGCGATGGCGTCCATCACTTCTTCGATGGCGACCATGCCTTGCGGACCGCCGAAACCACGGTAGGCGGTGTTCGACGCGGTGTTGGTCTTGCAGCGGTGACCGTTGATGGTCGCGTCGCCCAGGTAATACGAGTTGTCGGAGTGAAACATCGCCCGGTCGACGATCGAGGCCGACAGGTCCGGTGAGCAGCCACAGTTGCCGGCCAGTTCCAGGGCGATGCCGTGCAGGCGGCCGGTGCTGTCGAAGCCGACGTCGTACTCGACATAGAAGGGGTGACGCTTGCCGGTCATCAGCATGTCTTCGACGCGCGGCAGGCGCATCTTGGTGGGCTGTCCGGTCAGGTGCGCGATCACTGCGCACAGGCACGCCGGGCTCGCCGCCTGGGTTTCCTTGCCACCGAAACCGCCACCCATGCGGCGCATGTCGACGACGATTTTATTCATCGACACATCCAGCACTTCGGCCACCAGTTTCTGCACTTCGGTGGGGTTCTGGGTCGAGCAGTAGACGATCATGCCGCCGTCTTCGGTCGGCATCACCGAAGAGATCTGGGTTTCCAGATAGAAATGTTCCTGGCCGCCGATGTGCAGCGTGCCCTGGATGCGATGTTCAGCGGTGGCCAGCGCGGTGGCTGAATCACCGCGTTGATGGGTGTGGCTGTCGAGTACGAAGTGACGCTTGCGCAGGGCTTCGACCACATCCAGCACCGGCTCCAGATCTTCGTATTCAATGATCGCGGCCATCGCCGCCTTGCGCGCGGTTTCCAGGTCTTTCGCGGCAACCGCGACCACCGGTTGACCGACGAACTGCACGGTATCGATCGCCAGCAGCGGGTCGCCCGGCAACAACGGACCAATGTCTTTCAGGCCCGGCACGTCTTCGTGGGTGATGGCGATGCGCACGCCTTCAAAGGCGTAGCACGGCGCGGTGTCGATGCTGATGATCCGGGCGTGGGCACGGTCCGACAGGCGGGCGTATACGTGCAACTGGTTCGGAAATTCCAGGCGATCGTCGATGTACTGCGCTTCACCGGACACGTGCTTGGCGGCGCTGTCATGCTTGACGCTGCGGCCGACACCGGTGGTCAGGTCCTTGGCGAACAGTTCAGCCAGTTCGGCCTGGGTCTTCTCTACGGCGTGATGATTAGACATAAGCGGTCACCCGAGTCTCGATGTGCGGTGTTTGCAGTTCGATGAAGTATTTGCGCAGCAGGTTCTGCGCGCTGAGCAGGCGATATTCCTTGCTGGCGCGGAAGTCCGAGAGCGGTGTGAAATCTTCGGCCAGGGCCGCGCAGGCACGTTCGACCGTGGCGTGAGTGAAAGGCGCACCCAGCAACGCGGCTTCACAGGCGGCGGCACGTTTCGGAATGGCTGCCATGCCGCCGAAGGCCACGCGGGCGTCTGCGACCACTCCATTTTCCAGGCGAATGTTGAAGGCGCCACACACTGCCGAGATGTCATCGTCCAGGCGCTTGGAGACTTTGTAGGCGCGGAACAGTTTTTCAGCGCTGGCGCGCGGCACGATGATCTTCTCGATGAACTCGCTTTCCTGGCGGGCGGTGACGCGGTAATCGATGAAGTAATCCTCCAGCGCCAGGGTGCGGCGGGTTTCGCCCTTGCACAGAACGATTTGCGCGCCGAGGGCGATCAGCAGGGGTGGCGAGTCACCGATGGGCGAGGCGTTGCCGATGTTGCCGCCCAGGGTGCCCTGGTTGCGGATCTGCAAGGAGGCAAAACGTTGCAGCAATTCGCCGAAGTCCGGGTACTCGGCTTTCAAGGCGTCGTAGCAGTCGGAAAGGGCTGTGGCGGCGCCGATTTCCAGGCGATCCTCGAAGCGCTCGATGCGTTTCATTTCGGCGACGTTGCCGACGTAAATCATCACCGGCAGCGTGCGGTGGAACTGGGTGACTTCCAGCGCCAGGTCCGTGCCGCCGGCCAGCAGGCGGGCCTGTGGATAAGCGTCGTAGAGGTCGGCCAGGTCAGCCACGGTCAGCGGCACCAGGCAGCGTTTGTCGCCACTGTTGAGTTCGCCGATAGCGGTCGGGGCAATGGCTTTGAGGCGGGCGATGGTTTCGGCTTCACGGGCGTCGAACTGGTCGGGCTGTTTAGCGCAGCAGGACTGTTGGGCCGCTTCCAGAATGGGGCGATAGCCGGTGCAGCGGCAGAGGTTGCCGGCCAGGGCTTCGTGGGCTTTATGGGTGTCGGGTTCGTCGCTGTTCTTTTGCAGGGCGAACAGCGACATGACGAAGCCCGGCGTACAAAAACCACACTGTGAGCCGTGGCACTCGACCATGGCTTTCTGCACGCTGTGCAGCTCGCCTTTGTGCTTGAGGTCTTCGACGCTGATCAATTGCTTGCCGTGCAGGGACGACACGAAGGTCAGGCACGAGTTGAGGCTGCGATAACGGATGTGTTCGCGACCCTCGTCATCCGTTTGCAATTCGCCGACCACCACGGTGCAGGCACCGCAGTCACCGCTGGCGCAGCCTTCTTTGGTGCCGGGTTTGCCCACATGGTCGCGCAGATAGTTGAGCACGGTCAGGTTCGGGTCCAGGGCGTGCTCGCTACGGAGTTCCTGGTTTAGTAAAAACTGGATCACGGAAGGCCTCGCAGACTCATTATTGTTGTTAACCGACTTGAACCGAATTTAGCAGGTCTGACTTTTCGGTCAATGATTTTCTGACTTAAAGGTCAGGAAATTGCATTTTGTCGATCGACAACCGGTTTCTTCATTATTGACCCTTGCGGGATAGCCTGCTTTTTTGCGCGAATCGTGCCAAAAACCACCGGGCGGGCCCTGCGCCATGTCGTATCAATTGCGCTACACTGCGCCGCCTGTACAGATCGAAGAGTTTGAAGGGAAAACCATGACGTTCAAGGCGCCGGACAGCCTCGCCGAGCAAATCGCTCACCACCTCGCCGAACGCATCATTCGCGGCGAAATGAAGCCCGGAGAGCGCATCCAGGAGCAGAAGGTCACGCTGGCACTCAATGTCAGCCGCGGCTCGGTTCGCGAGGCCCTGCTGATCCTTGAACGCCGACACCTGATCGCGATCCTGCCGCGACGTGGCGCCCATGTCACCGAACTCACCGCGCACAAGGTGCAGAGCCTGTGCACGCTGATGAGCGAGATGTACATCCTGCTGGGCAATGCCGTGGCCAATGGCTGGCAAGTCCAGGCCGACCTGGCGCCGTTCGTGCAGATCCAGCAGCGCCTGAGCAGCGATTTCGAGCGCCAGGACATTCGCAGCTTCGTCGATGACAGTTTCAGCGTGATGCGCGCTGCGTATCCGTTTGCCAACAACCCGTACCTGCAGGAAACCGTCGAGAACCTGCAGCCGGCCATGAGTCGGGCGTATTTTCTCGCCCTGGACCAGCGCAAAGCGTCGATGAGCGAGTTTCTGGAGCTGTTCGAACGCTTGCTTGCCGCCGTGATCGCCCGTGACTTTGCGCAGATTCGCCTGGTGCTGACGGCTTACGCCCAGCGCAGTTGCGATCTGGTGGTCTCTGCCCTGACGGACGCTTAAGCGTGCGGCTCAAGTGCATCAAGCTGGCGGGGTTCAAATCCTTCGTCGATCCGACCACGGTGAACTTCCCCAGTAACATGGCGGCGGTGGTCGGGCCCAATGGTTGCGGCAAGTCGAACATCATCGACGCCGTGCGTTGGGTCATGGGCGAGAGCTCGGCCAAGAACCTGCGCGGCGAGTCGATGACCGACGTCATCTTCAACGGCTCCACCAGCCGCAAGCCGGTGAGCCAGGCGAGCATCGAACTGGTGTTCGATAACTCCGACGGCACGCTGCTCGGTGAATACGCTGCTTACGCGGAAATTTCCATTCGGCGCAAAGTCACCCGCGACAGCCAGACCACCTATTACCTCAACGGCACCAAATGCCGGCGCCGTGACATCACCGATATTTTCCTCGGCACCGGCCTCGGCCCGCGCAGCTACTCGATCATCGAGCAGGGGATGATCTCCAAGCTGATCGAATCCAAGCCCGAAGACCTGCGTAACTTCATTGAGGAAGCGGCGGGCATCTCCAAGTACAAGGAGCGCCGGCGCGAGACTGAAAACCGCATCCGCCGCACCCACGAAAACCTGGAGCGCCTGACCGACCTGCGCGAAGAGCTCGAACGCCAGCTCGAACGCTTGCACCGTCAGGCCGAGGCCGCCAAGAAGTATCAGGAGCTCAAAGGCGAAGAGCGGCAGCTCAAGGCCCAGCTGTCGGCCCTGCGTTGGCAGGATCTGAACGCTCAGGTCGGCCAGCGCGAAGCGGTCATCGGCACCCAGGAGATCAGTTTCGAGGCGCTGGTGGCCGAGCAGCGTAACGCCGATGCCAGCATCGAGCGTCTGCGCGACGGGCACCATGATCTTTCCGAGCGCTTCAATCTGGTGCAGGGGCGCTTCTATTCGGTCGGTGGCGACATCGCCCGGGTCGAGCAGAGCATCCAGCATGGTCAACAGCGCTTGCGCCAGTTGCAGGATGATTTGAAGGAAGCCGAGCGCGCGCGTCTGGAAACCGAGTCTCACCTGGGCCACGACCGCACCTTGCTGCTGACCCTCGGCGAAGAGCTGGACATGCTCACCCCCGAGCAGGAAGTCACCAGCGCTGCCGCCGAAGAAGCCGCCGCCGCGCTGGAAGAGTCCGAAACCACCATGCACGGCTGGCAGGAGCAGTGGGACACCTTCAACCTGACTGCCGCCGAACCGCGACGTCAGGCCGAAGTCCAGCAGTCGCGAATCCAGCAACTGGAAACCAGCCTTGAGCGTCTGGCTGATCGCCAAAAGCGTCTTGGCGAAGAGCGCGCCTTGTTGTCGGCGGACCCGGAAGACGCGGCGATCATGGAACTCAGCGAGCAACTCGCTGAATCCGAGGCGACCCTTGAGGATTTGCAGACCAGCGAAGAAGCTCAGGTCGAGAAGCTAGAGCAGTTGCGTCAGCAATTGCAGCAAGCGCTGACGGCGCAGCAGCAGGCCCAGGGCGATTTGCAGCGCCTCAACGGTCGACTGGCCTCCCTGGAAGCCTTGCAGCAAGCCGCCCTCGATCCGGGCACCGGCACCGCCGAATGGTTGCGTGAGCAGAACCTGGCCGATCGCCCGCGTCTGGCCGAAGGGCTGAAGGTCGAAGCGGGTTGGGAGCTGGCGGTGGAAACCGTGCTCGGTGCCGACCTGCAAGCCGTGCTGGTGGATGATTTCAACGATTTCGATCTGTCCGGATTTGCCCAGGGTGATCTGCGTTTGCTCAGTCCCGCGACCGATGGCGTGCGCGTGCCCGGCAGTTTGCTCGACAAGGTCGAGGCGCAGATCGATCTGTCGCCGTGGCTGGGGCAGGTCAAACCGGTGGACAGCCTCGAACAGGCATTGGCCTTGCGTGGTCAGTTGGCGGTCGGCCAGAGTCTGATCAGCCGCGACGGGTACTGGGTCGGTCGGCACTTTTTGCGGGTGCGCCGCGCCAGCGAAGCGGAAAGCGGCATGCTGGCCCGAGGGCAGGAAATCCAGAAGCTGGGCCTTGAGCGCGAAGAGCGCGAAGCAGCGGTCGAAACCCTGGAAACCGAATTGCAAAACCTGCGGGCGCAGCAGCGTCAGCAGGAAAACGGACGCGAACACTTGCGTCGTTTGCTGCAGGACGAGGCTCGTCAACAAGGCGAATTGAAAGCCCAGTTGTCGGCCGGAAAAGCCAAGGCCGAGCAGTTGACCTTGCGCCGCACGCGTCTTGATGAAGAAATCGAGGAGTTGGGCGAGCAACGGGCCCAGGAGCACGAAAACATCGGTGAAGCGCGCATCCAGTTGCAGGAAGCCCTCGACGCCATGGCGCTGGACACTGAGCAGCGTGAGTTGCTGCTGGCCCAGCGCGACAGCTTGCGTGAGCGTCTTGACCGGGTGCGGCAGGAAGCGCGGCAGCACAAGGACCACGCTCATCAATTGGCGGTACGCCTCGGGTCGCTCAAGGCCCAGCACGATTCGACGCGCCAGGCACTGGAGCGTCTGGAGATGCAGTCCGAGCGCCTGACCGAAAAGCGCGAGCAATTGAGCCTCAATCTGGAGGAGGGCGAGGCGCCACTGGAGGAGCTGCGCCTGAAGCTTGAAGAGCTGCTCGACAAGCGCATGACCGTCGACGAAGAACTCAAGACCGCGCAGATCGCTCTCGAGGATGCCGACCGCGAGCTGCGCGAGGCCGAGAAGCGCCGTACCCAGGCCGAGCAACAATCCCAGCTGATTCGCAGCCAGCTGGAAACCCAGCGCATGGAATGGCAAGCCCTGACCGTGCGGCGCAAGGCATTGCAGGACCAGTTGCTGGAAGACGGTTACGACCTGCACGGCGTACTCGCCACGCTGACACCTGAAGCCAACGAGAAGGACGCCGAGGAAGAACTGGAACGCATCGCGGCGCGGATTCAGCGCCTGGGTGCCATCAACCTCGCGGCCATTGACGAATACCAGCAACAATCCGAGCGTAAACGTTACCTGGATGCGCAGAACGACGATCTGGTTGAAGCGCTCGACACCCTGGAGAACGTGATTCGCAAGATCGACAAGGAGACCCGTAACCGCTTCAAGGATACCTTTGATCAGATCAATGGCGGTTTACAGGCACTTTTCCCAAAAGTTTTCGGTGGAGGCCGCGCGTATTTGGAACTGACGGGCGAAGATCTACTCGATACAGGGGTGACGATCATGGCGCAGCCGCCAGGAAAGAAGAACAGCACCATCCATTTGCTCTCAGGTGGCGAAAAAGCCCTGACCGCATTGGCCCTGGTTTTTGCGATCTTCAAGTTGAATCCGGCGCCGTTCTGCATGCTCGACGAAGTTGACGCACCCCTGGATGACGCTAACGTTGGACGCTACGCACGATTGGTCAAAGAAATGTCGCAGACCGTGCAGTTCATCTATATCACCCACAACAAGATCGCCATGGAAATGGCCGAGCAATTGATGGGGGTGACGATGCATGAGCCTGGTTGTTCGCGACTGGTAGCGGTGGATGTCGAGGAGGCGATGGCGATGGTGGACGCCTGATGACGGCGTGTATCAGGGTAGACAAGACGTTTTACTGGCCTGGACTTGCTGGCCAATCGACATAATCGCTGAAGCCAGCGTGACAAGCGGTGTAAAGTTACCTTTGGTCGTGCTAGTTTAATGTCAATTTTTCGTATACGTGGGCAAAACGCCTGTCAGAACATAGAGTTGGCGCCACGTTTTAAAGCGGTTTACAGGTTGTAAACCCCTTATTTTTCAGCATTTTTTATAGAGGCACGGGATTACATGGAAATCGGTCTGCGCGAGTGGCTGATCGTCATCGGCATTATTGTCATTGCCGGTATTCTTTTCGATGGCTGGCGCCGTATGCGCGGCGGCAAGGGAAAACTGAAATTCCGTCTTGACCGAAGCCTGTCCAACCTGCCGGACGAGGACACCAGCGCCGAGCTGTTGGGCCCGCCTCGGGTGCTGGACACCCACAAGGAACCGCAACTGGACGAGCAGGATCTGCCGTCGGTGAGCATGCCGGCCCGCGAACCGCGTGAATCGGGTTCCAAGCGCGGCAAGCGTGGTCATGGCGAACCTTCGCAAGGTGACATGAACCTCAGCCTGGACCTGGATGGCGGCCCGAGCTTCAGCAGTCGCGACGACGATTTCGTCGAAGATGCCAAGGCAGCCCCTGCGGTCAGCGACAAGGATCATCCGCAAGCCGAAGAAGTGCTGGTCATCAGTGTGATCTGCCGTGACGCAGCCGGCTTCAAGGGCCCGGCCCTGTTGCAGAACATTCTGGAAAGCGGCCTGCGTTTTGGCGAAATGGACATCTTCCACCGTCACGAAAGCATGGCGGGCAACGGTGAAGTCCTGTTCTCCATGGCCAACGCGGTGAAGCCGGGTGTCTTTGATCTGGATGACATCGATCACTTCAGCACGCCGGCGGTGAGCTTCTTCCTGGGTCTGCCAGGCCCGCGCCATCCGAAGCAAGCCTTCGACGTGATGGTGGCGGCGGCACGCAAATTGTCCCAGGAGCTGAACGGCGAGCTCAAGGATGACCAGCGCAGCGTGCTGACGGCCCAGACCATCGAGCACTACCGTCAGCGTATCGTCGAGTTCGAACGTCGCGCCCTGACCCAGAAACGCTAGGATCGCTGTTGTGGCGAGGGAGCTTGCTCCCGCTCGGCGGCGTAGCCGTCGTAAATCTGCAAACTCGTCGTACCTGGCACAATGAGGTGGATGGCCTTGGGGCCGCTTCGCGGCCCAGCGGGAGCAAGCTCCCTCGCCACAATCTCCATTGCCTTGAGCGAGTGTGATTAAGAATATTGAGCAGCCTCGGCTGCTCTTTTGCTTTATGAGAGAACACCCATGACTGCCGCCAAAAACCGCATTCTAGAGCTGCGCGCCGAGCTGGATCAGCACAACTATCGCTATCACGTGCTGGACGAGCCGAGCATTCCGGACGCCGAATACGATCGGTTGTTCAACGAGCTCAAGGCGCTCGAAGCCGCCAACCCGGAACTGATCACCAGTGACTCGCCAACTCAGCGAGTGGGCAGCGCGGCGCTGTCGGCGTTCACTCAGGTGCGCCACGAAGTGCCGATGCTCAGCCTCGGCAACGCCTTCGAAGAAACCGACATGCGTGAATTCGACCGCCGGGTGACCGAAGGGCTGGATCTGCCGGCCGGTGATCTGTTCGGTGGCGGCGCGGCGGTCGAGTACAGTTGCGAGCCGAAGCTTGATGGTCTGGCGGTCAGTTTGCTGTATCAGAACGGCGTACTGGTGCGTGGCGCAACGCGCGGCGACGGCACCACCGGCGAAGACATCAGCGTCAATGTGCGCACCGTGCGCAACATTCCCCTCAAACTGCATGGCACCGGCTGGCCGGCCACGCTGGAAGTGCGCGGCGAAGTGTTCATGTCCAAGGCTGGTTTCGAGCGGCTCAACGCCACGCAACTGGAAGTGGGTGGCAAGACCTTCGCCAACCCGCGTAACGCGGCGGCGGGTAGCCTGCGTCAGCTGGATTCGAAGATCACCGCCAATCGCCCGCTGGAATTCTGCTGCTACGGCATCGGCCAGGTGTCCGCCGATATCGCCGATACGCATATCGGTAACCTGCAGCAGCTCAAGGCCTGGGGCATGCCGATCAGTCATGAGCTCAAGCTGGCGAACGGCATCGACGCATGTCTGGATTACTACCGTGATATCGGTGAGCGGCGCAACGCACTGCCTTACGAAATCGACGGCGTGGTGTTCAAGGTCAACAGCATTGCCTCCCAGCGCGAACTGGGTTTCCGCGCTCGCGAACCGCGTTGGGCCATCGCCCATAAATTTCCGGCCATGGAAGAGTTGACCGAGCTGCTCGACGTCGAATTCCAGGTCGGGCGCACCGGCGCCGTCACGCCCGTGGCCCGCCTGAGGCCAGTCAAGGTGGCGGGTGTCACCGTGGCCAACGCGACGTTGCACAACATGGACGAAGTTGCGCGCCTGGGGCTGATGATCGGCGACACCGTGATCATCCGCCGTGCTGGCGACGTGATTCCGCAAGTGGTTCAAGTCGTGCTTGAGCGTCGTCCGGACGATGCGCGACCGGTTCATATTCCCCGGCAATGCCCGGTGTGCGGCTCCCATGTCGAGCGCACGCAACTGATCAAGCGCAGCAAGGGCCGCGAGACTGTCAGCGAAGGCGCGGTGTATCGCTGTGTCGGTCGACTGGCCTGTGGTGCGCAACTGAAGCAGGCGATCATTCACTTCGTTTCGCGTCGTGCGATGGACATCGAAGGCCTGGGCGAGAAGAGTGTCGAGCAACTGGTGGACGAAGGCCTGGTGAGTTCGCCAGCCGATCTGTACGCCCTGACGTTCGAGCAGATCGTGGATCTGGAAGGCTTTGCCGAGCTGTCGAGCAGGAACCTGCTTGGCGCCATCGAAGACAGCAAGAAGCCGGGTCTGGCACGGTTCATCTATGCCCTGGGGATTCCCGATGTCGGCGAGGAGACAGCCAAGGTGCTGGCGCGCTCCCTGGGTTCGCTGGAGCGGGTACAACAGGCTCTGCCGCAAGTGCTGACGTACTTGCCGGATGTCGGGCTGGAAGTCGCCCACGAGATTCACAGCTTCTTCGAAGACGAGCATAACCGGCAGGTGATCGCCAATTTGCTCAAGCACGGTTTGCAAATACAGGATCAGGGCGAACTGGGCGCCGAATTTGCCGCCAGCACGACATTGGGCGGCTTTCTCGACAAGCTGAACATTCCTTCGGTCGGGCCGGGCGGAGCACAAAAGCTCGCCGACAAGTTTGGTTCGCTGCAAGCGGTCATGAGTGCCGACTGGCTGGATATGCGTCAGGCGTTGCCGGAGAAACAGGCCAGCTCGGTCCGCGAATTTTTTGCGATCGAGGAACATCGCCAATTGGCCGAGGCTGCCGAAAAACAACTGGCCGACTTCGGCATGCATTGGCACAGCGAGAAGAAGGTCGTCGAAGGCTTGCCGCTGGCCGGTCAGACCTGGGTACTGACGGGCTCGCTGGAGCTGATGAGCCGCGATGTGGCCAAGGACAAGCTGGAAAGCCTTGGCGCCAAAGTGGCGGGCTCGGTGTCGGCCAAGACCCATTGCGTGGTCGCCGGGCCGGGCGCCGGGTCGAAATTGACCAAGGCCAATGAGCTGGGGCTGAAAGTGCTGGATGAAGAAGCGTTTGTCGGGTTCCTGAGCGGGCACGGTATTTCAGTCTGACGTCATTCGCTGGCAAGCCGGCTCCTGCAAGGACGACGCAGTTCATTGCAGGCGCGGGCTTGCCAGCGAAATCGGTATCAGCCCCTTTGAAAGTCACGGGAACGATCGACGGCCAATCATGATCTAGTCTTGGCAAGCCCCAGGGAGAGATCGCCATGTACCGCTACTTCGACCAGCTCAGCTCGCGCATCGCTGCGCCTGTCATCGGCGAAAGCTCACGCAATAGCAAGGTCTGGCCGTGTCGTTGCGGGCAGTCATTGTTCTTTCGCAACAGCCAGTGCCTGGCCTGTTCGGCGGCGTTGGGTTATCACCCTCGGCTCAGTCGTGTCTCTTCATTGCAACCGGGCGTGCAAACTGACACCTGGTTGCTCGACGCCGACCCTGGCGCTGGCGTGTTCCGTCGGTGTGCCAATCTCGACTCCCCGGCGGCCTGTAACTGGCTGCTGCCCGCCAATGATCGCGATGCCTTGTGCATGGCCTGTAGCCTCAATCGCACCATCCCTGATCTGTCATTGGCCGAAAACCATGAACGCTGGTGCAAAGTCGAAACTGCCAAGCGGCGCCTGATCGCGCAGTTGGTCAGCCTCGGATTGCAGGTCATCCCGAAAACTGTCGACGAGGACACCGGCCTGGCCTTTGACTTTATCGGCGTGAACCTCGAGGGCAAGCCACCGACCACGGGCCATGCCAACGGCTTGATCACGCTGGATATCAATGAGGCCGACGACGCCCATCGCGAACGGGTACGCGTGCAAATGCACGAGCCCTATCGCACCCTGCTCGGGCATTTTCGTCACGAAGTCGGGCATTACTACTGGGATCGGTTGATCGCCGGCAGCGATTGGCTCGAAGCCTTTCGCGGCCTGTTCGGTGACGAGCGCGCCAGCTATGCCGAGGCCCTGGAGCAGCATTATCAGCAAGGTGCGCCACTCGACTGGCAGCAGTCTTACGTCAGCGCCTACGCCACCATGCATCCCTGGGAAGACTGGGCGGAAACCTGGGCTCACTACCTGCACATGATGGACGCGGTGGATACCGCGCTGGGGTTTGGCATGAGTGCCCGGGAAATGGATTTCGACTACCAGCCGTTCCCTTCAAGCACCCTTTATGATCCGCAGCATCCCGGTGCCGAGGCGTTCCTGTCCTTCGTCAATGCCTGGATCGAACTGGCCGGCATGCTCAATGAACTGTCGCGCAGCATGGGGCAGCCGGATTTTTACCCTTTTGTATTGCCGCCGGCGGTGATCACCAAGCTGCATTTCATTCACCTGGTCATCCAGCGCGAGGGCGGCAGGGCAGACGAGGTGCTGCTGGACCTGTAGGAGCGAGCTCGCTCGCGTAGAACGTGAACGCGACGCTTACCTTCAGGCAACACACGTCACCGTCAACGTCTATCGCAAGCAAGCTCGCTCTTGCACGGGCTGATTTTTATCGTTGGCGCATGTCCTTGACCGGACTGATATTTTTTATCCGAAACCAACGGTTGTAACTTCGCCGCAGATAGGTACAATGGCGCGGCTCGCCGTCAGGTGAGCGTCGTTATGGTGACCCCATCGGTCCCCCCGCAACGATCAGCCGTGAACCCGGTCAGGCCTGGAAGGGAGCAGCCGCAGCGGTGACATTGTGTGCCGGGGTGTGGCTGGTGGGTTCACCACCTATCTCTAAGTCCTTGATTCTACAAGGATTTATCAGTCAAAAATCTCGAAGTGTGACAGCGCTTAGGTACACCGAAGTGGTGCACCGTAAACGGCATGCTAGCGTGTCTGTTTCAGCTATTCCACCCGATCCTGCAAGAACTCCTTCACGCACGCTCAGCCTTCTTGCGAAAGGGCAGCTATGCCTTCGTCAATCATTCGCTGTGTACGGTCGAGGTGGTCTAAGCAATCCCTGACGTGTCTTCCTACCTGTTCTGAACCGCGAGATTCGATCCATTTGGCCAGTTCCTCTACCGCAGCCGCGACGGCAACTTGATTGTCGTTCAAGGCGCGTAGGATGCTGGGTAGCACGTTGTCTTTCATGTCGGTCTATCTCTATCGGGGTTGAGTGCGGTGCCGTTGTTTGACAAAGGGTTGTACCATCGCGGGATACGCATCGCCACACCCACCGAACAAGGGGAAAAGGCAAGGAATGGCACACGACGACAAACGGGTAAAGATCAAGCTCGAACCTGCAAGTTACGCAGAACTGTGCGAAGAAGCGGCAGCTCGCAATGTTGATCCCGACGTACTCTGCCGGGAGACAGTTGAAGCCTTCCTAAAAGAGTTTCGTGAAGCAGAATCTGATCCCGAAGCAATGCGTGCTCTGCAAAAGAAGCTGGGCCTGAAGAAAAAAATGCTCCACTGATGCACGAGAGCGTCTAGCTCTCACCAGTATCCCTGCACGAGTGGTGTGTTTCTCTCCCTGCCGGGTTTACCTTCGAGGAGAGCGTGGTGAGCGTGTGCTCACAGCTACCAGTGAAGGCCCACCAATACCCACAACATCACGCCTGAAAGAAAAAGGACGATGATGAAAACCATATCGAGTAATGACGGTTGCAGGCTCATTCAATACCCTCCTCATTGATAAGTTTGAGGGTAGCCTATTGCCATTACGATGCTCGAATAATCCATATTTTTTTATGGTTTATTGTTCCGGCTAGCCAGCACCATGGGGCGTCTGAGTCACAGGTCAGCTCTTCGCCTTTGCGGCTCGGAAGGTGGTTCAGGACCAACTGAGGCGACCTCTGCAACTGGGTGCGGGAATGGCGCGTGTAGGAATGGCTACGGGCACAATTCGCCCGAGGACAAGACTAGCCCCAGGTTGGCGGAGTGATGTGCTGGCGATTAATGCAGCAGCAACGAAACCCACCCATCCCACCAGAAGGCCATAGACAACATCATCAGCCCATAGGCTCCTATCAGCAGCAGGCACACCCAATCATGTAAAAGAATACGAGTGATCATAGCGTCCACCTCCCTGACAACTAGATCCAGCGTAGCGGAGCTTCTCCTGGGACGACTGTCGCAACAGACCATTTCCGTATCTTCTTGGCTGATAGCGACGGAAGGGTGTTTTCCACAGAATCCGTTTTCGCCACTCCGGGCAAGGTCAAACTCTCGATGCGAACTAGCGGCGTCTGGGTCTGGAGGCCGATCGGTACCTTGAGTAATACCTATGACTGGCGAATCCGAATGATGGCGTCTCTGATGCCTTGAGCGTTGGTGTCCAGCGTTTCCATGGCAGTAATCGCGTTAGCAGCGACACTCCCGACACCATTCTCAGAGAGCCACTTGGTGATCTCTTCAATTGCTGCACATATAGCGTGCTGGTTGTGTAGGAGCAAAGTCAGTGCATCGGCAGTGGCGATCTTGGCATCTGGGTTATTTGACATGGCCATGGTCCTGGACTAATTGGTGCGGGAAGACTGGCTGGCATTTGAATGGTGAAGTTCGTCTCAGGACTCGGAGAGGAAGTTCCGGTAACATGCTCTCCACGGGGAAGGTCTCAGAAATTATGCAACACTAGTGCGTAGGGGCTGATCTTGGCGCTCTGCTCGATCGAAAGTTCTGAAAGGGATATCAATGAGAATCTTATCGTCAATCTTACTAGCGTCAATTTGGTCGACCGGCTACGCCGCTGATGATTGCACCCGTATCAATGAAGATAGCAAACGTCTTGCGTGCTACGACATGAAATACCGCCCGGTCTCCACTGTTGAGCAGGCTTCTAGCTGGGAAGTTAGCGAGACAGTCTCAAAGATTGATGACAGTAAAACTGTCGTATTGCATGCGACCTCCAAAGAGGTAGTGGCGAAGCAGTTCGGGGGGCGCGATACAGCTGACCTTTACATTCGCTGTGCCGAAGGGGCAACGTCGTTGTATTTCGTCTTGGCCGGGAACTTTCTAGCTGATTCAGAGGAGTACGGACAAGTGATTTACCGGGTTGATAATCAAAAAGCCCGGACGTATAGCTTTTCGTCCTCCACTGACAACAAGGCTCTTGGTCAATGGGGTGGTCAATACGCTATTCCTGTGGTGAAGCACTTATTCGACGCTCAACAGGTAGTTGTCCGTATCACGCCCTATAACGAATCACCGGTAACGGTGACCTTTCCTGTTTCTGGCCTGCGGCAAGCCATTGCCCCCTTGCAGTTAGCGTGTAAGTGGAAGTGATGTCCAAAATCAATGCGGCACCGAATAAGCCAATTTCTCAACACCTTTTGTGGCGATAGGCTACTATCAAGTCAATTCATTGGTATGCACCAGGAGAGAGGGATGGGTAAGGTCAAGGCGCTGGCAGGGGCGGCGGTGACGCTAGTAAGGAGGCTCGACGGCCATCGAGACCGGGTTGCTGATCACGCTGATACAGCGGCCAAAGCTGGCAGATTGGTGGCTGCTGCGACGGTGGCTGGTGCATCAGTTGCCGCTCCTACCGGATTGACCGCAGTGGGGGTAACAATTGGTGTTGTCAGTGCTCCTGCCATTGTTACTGCTGCCCCCATTATTGTTTCCATCGCGGGAGGTATGATGCTCTTTTCGGCGGCAGCCTCTCTCTATACAAAAGCTCGGAAGAGACGGCTGAATAGCTAATAACTCACGGTTAGCGTCGTCCCTATCTCTCCGCTATTATTCGTAGAGCCCCGCAGATCGACGTTTGCGGTGCTTTTTCGTTTCTGGATTGTACGTAGCTGCTGGGCCTCATTTCCAGTGGACGCGGGGGTGGCGCTTTGATAGCTTCACTTGTTTTGTCGATTTCCGGTTCGGAAGGCAGCACTCCTGAGAGCAGGTATCGCGGACTTCCACCTTTCCCAATTCCGCAAGGAGCGACATCCCTTGGCTCTTCAAATATCGCTGTTCAACCACAAAGGTGGCGTAAGTAAGACCACTACCGCATTTAACTTGGGCTGGATGCTGGCTCAAAAGGGTAAGAAGGTCTTATTAGCCGACTGCGATCCGCAGTGTAACCTCACCGGAATGGTGCTAGGGTTCAAGGGCAGCGATGACTTTGCAGAGATATATAACTCAGGCGGAGTCAGAAACATTCGTGATGGTCTAGCGCCAGCGTTCGAATCCAGGCCTGCTCCAATTCAACCGGTCAAGTGTGAGGCTATCGTAGGTCAGGAAAATCTACACCTGATCCCTGGCCATATTGGGCTTGCGGAATATGAAGTTACCTTGGGAATTGCTCAGGAGTTGTCGGGCTCCCTTGTTACTCTCCAAAACCTTCCTGGCTCGTTTAATCATCTTTTCCAGTTGACTGCAAAAGAGTATGGCTGTGACTACATTATCGTAGATATGAGTCCAAGTCTGGGGCCGATAAACCAGAACCTGTTGATGACTAGCGACTTTTTCTTGGTCCCGATGAGCCCTGATTATTTCTCGGTTATGGCCACCGACTCGCTGGCAAGTGTACTTCCAAAGTGGAAGGCCTGGGCTAATGCGGCCCACTCTACCCAAGTGCTGCAAAAGGCTACTTATCCCTTCCCAGTAGTTGAGACTAAGTTTCTCGGTACTGTGGTACAGAAGTATCGTGTCCGTGAGGGGGTAACTGCTTCGGCGGCCTTCCAGAAGTGGATTGACGAAATTGAAGCGGGCGTAAAGTCTAAGCTTGTGCCGGCGCTGGACGCTTGTGGAATGATGATGGCTCCGGAAGCTTATGCCTCAATTGGCGTAGAGCCGGGGGAGCCGCTTCTCCAGATGTCGGACTTTAATGGTTTGATCGCCCTGTCTCAAAAGCATAAGGTTCCAGTCTATGCATTGAGCGATGAGCAGTTGGAGCAAACAGGCATTGTGCTTGAACGGACTAAAAAGTCGATGGAGAAGTTTGGCGCTCTTTTCTCAGAGGCGGCGGACCGAATCATCGCTCTGACCGAACATGCTTAAAGCACTTGAGGCTGCTCGTGAAAGCCTCCTTCGAGTCGAGCATTTGGGCGGTCTTTACAGTGCCCTACAATCATTAACAACGTCAGCGATAGATTCAAGTGACCTGCTTCGGGCCCAAGTAGTACTGGCAGTCAGTGCACTGGATTTCTATATTCATGAAGTTACGGTGGCGGGGATGTTGGAGGTGATAAAAGGTGATCGCCCTTCAACGCCAGCATTCGATAAGAACCGTGTTTCAGTTGGGGCGATGCTGGGTGGAATGCAGTCGCAAACATTTGATTGGTTCGAGGCTGATGTGCGGGAAAGGCATAGTTTCTTATCGTTTCAGCAGCCGGAGAAAATTGCCGATGCAGTTCGACTATTTTCGAATGTTAGGCTGTGGGAAACGATTGCTGAGAAGATGGGAGACAATGAAGTAAAGAGTCGGCTGCGATTGATCGTGGATAGGCGGAACAAAATTGCTCACGAGGCTGACATGTCGCCTAGCTACCCAGGAGAGCGATGGCCCATCACGCAGTCAGATGTCGCAGAGATTCGCGTGTTCATTGGGCGTGTCGTAGAGGCGATACACGAAAGCGTGGTTTCGGTATAACTATGTCTGTGCCTTCGGGTAGGGGCGTCCGCTACTAAGATGCCCGAATATCAGTGCTTGCTGGCTTGGGGGAGTTGATGTTTGGCTTTTCAAAACGACACTCGCCCTGGGCCAAATATCACCCCGCGAACCTGTAGCCAAATATCAAAGAGATATCTGGGTAAAACCCTAATAAGCGGGGGCGGTCCTTAACGCCGATACTAAGCCGCCTCTCGATCGACGGTTGTGATTCCAAAATATCGTAGGCAAAACAAAAGCCCCGCACTTGGCGGAGCTGCGGTATCCGCTAGAAGGGATTAGGCCTTGTTCCAGTGCCGTTTTACTGTAGCAATGCCGATCTTTAGTTCACCAGCTACTTGGGCTTGAGTCATATCCCTTACCTTGAGTCGCTGCACTGCTGCTGTGGTGTCTGTCGCTTCTGGGCGTCCCAACTTCTTGCCTTCGCTCTTTGCACGCTTCAACCCTGACTGTGTGCGTTCGATCAGCAGGTCACGTTCAAACTCTGCCACGGCGCCGAGAACTTGCATGGTCATCTTGCCTGCGGCGCTAGTGAGGTCCACACCACCAAGTGCGAGGCAGTGAACACGAATGCCAGCAGTCGCCAAGTGCTCGACGGTCTGGCGTACATCCATCGCGTTACGGCCTAAGCGGTCCAGCTTGGTCACGATCAGCACGTCACCAGATTCCATTTTGCCCAGCAGTGTCTGGAAGCCTTTACGCTCACTGGCGGGGATACTGCCTGAAATGGTTTCCTCGACCACCCGGCTCGCCTGTACATCGAAACCAGCGGCTTTTACTTCTTGCACTTGGTTCTCAGTGAACTGGTTCAAGGTGCTAACGCGGCAATACAAGAAAGTGCGGGACATGGCGGGTGACTCCACTGGTATCACTTAAGGTAGCATCAGTTTATCAAGGTATCGACAATGACCAAAGGATATTTTGATGATGCTTAATACCGCTCGTCAGGAAGGTATCGTTTAACGGTCGTTTGTTGGTACTAGCCGGGGTGCGGTAACTCCCCCTGAAAAGTCAGGGCTGAAAACTTAGTAGCTACGATGATGACTCAATCTTGAGCCACCTAGAGGCTCAGGCTCACTATGCTGAGTTTCCGCCGAGTACGGTGTGGCTCGATAGGGGCAATAGATGACGCAAATCTGCGTCATGTCTGAGCAACTTTGCTCGCTCATCTGAATCGCGGCTCGACGTAAAGTTGCGTTCAGGGGGAAGTCTGCTCGAAAAAAGCGAGGCAGGCTTAGCCCCAGCAGTGGCAATGCCCCGTAAACAGTAGGCTGAAGGCCGGGATGAATACCAGAAAGGCGGGATTCAGTCACGAAGGGGATTAGTTATAGTAATAGGTATTGCGTAGCTATCTTGAGGGGGCATTCTCAGAGAATTACTTGTAGAGTGTTTTAAGTCGCAGAGTTATATGTGTGACGTACCGTCACGCAATAATCAACTTATGCCGCTCGGCATAGTTAACATCAAGATCAAGAGCAGGGTGGCGGCTGAGCCCCCTATCCACCCTACTGAATAGAGTTGTTATCTTGCCTCACGGCGTACATGTAATTGGTGGGGCAGGGGCAGACAAGCCCCACATGCTGTTGATCTGAACCGTGTAGGTATGTGGTGACTGACAGTCACGGATAACTGACCTCCAAGTCTGCAACGTCCATCATACCTACTTGTGCCTCAGGGCACGATTAACAACTGTTCAAGTTTCAAGGGAGGAAAGGGGGAGAGCCACCTCCCGCTTTTTCTTTGAATTGTGCAAGGGGAACTGGTGCCTGAAGGCACAGACTAATCCCCTGTGATCATAGTCACTGGTAATCCTTCAATGATTTATTAGTCGTGGCGTATACGCCACAGCTTCAGAACCTCTACAGTATTCTGCACAGTTAAAAGCAAGATCAAGATCAAGATCAAAAGCGGGAGGGGGCTTCTTGCCCCGTCTCTCCCCTTTACTTTATAGAGTTATAACTCGTGCCTCAGGCACAGGTGGTTATGCTGTAGCGTCTACGCTACAAGATAACTATATAAAAATGGTTAATCTCAAAGCTACGCTTTGGCGATGCGTTCCCGCTCCTACCTCCGGTAGAAGTGGTCACTTCTTTTAGATACATGCGGCCGAATTACTTCCCCCCCCCTCCGGCAGGTGGGGGGCAAACAGCCTGGAACTTGTCTTGTTCAGCGTGCATCTCGTCGCGCCACTTCCTGATCGTCTTCGCAGATACGCCAGTTTCTCTCTCGATGGGTTTGACTAGCATTCCATCCATTAACATCTGTAACGCCTGGCCTTTCTTCGGATGCTGCTGACGAGTTGGGAAGGCAATGATGTTTGGCGTGGGGGCTTTGTATTCCAGCTCAGCTTCGTACTCTTCGGCGGTCTTGTACTGAGTTAGTGTCCGCAAGTCATGGTGTAGTTTGGCCAGCTCTTCGGGGCTCGGAGTGATTGACTCATTGCAGTCTTCCCAATCAGAGACTCGCAGCTCGGGCTCGACACCCTCCATCTCGTTGATAATGGATCGGGGGCGACTCTTTATCATCCATGGAATGATCAATTCAATCGCCTTCACGTAGCGCCTGGCGTGCCTCTCCCCAAGTCGCAGCAATTCTTGTACGGCCTCGGTGGTTACGATGGGGAGGGATTCGAGAATAACTGCAAGGTTGCGTACAGACAGTGGCATCGACTTGCCTCCTACTTCGGTAGGGCGATCATGCCAATCGAGTCTTGCCACGCCCTCAATGATGTCGAGTGCAAAAACCGGGTAGCGCCCCCAGTAAGTAGTCACGCCAATAAAGCCGTAGAATGGATTAATGGCGGCTTTGGGTTTGCGTCCTCTAGTACTCTTAAGCTGCACCGGTTCTTTGATCCTGGATGAGTCTTTATTCTGCTGTACCATCTTCCCCAGCCATTTGTCGGCATTGGTGGCAATCCGGGCGTTCAGAGTTTCCAGTTCAGACTGAGAGAGGCGGCTGAGTGTATCGATGTAACTAACTGATGCTGTAGTAATATTCATAGTGTTTCTCTTTGTTTATTAAGTTCGTTTCATAGGCAAATCCTCAGTTGGTTTCCGGTAGATCATTGCCGGTAACTCATAAACCCATATTGCAGACAGCGCGAAACCCGCTCTGTTCAGTGGCCTATTGGCTTGAACATGCGAGGTAGTTGTCAGGTGGGGGAGGTGTTGCGAGTGCCAGCAGCTGTGGCTGGGTATGCAGATAATACATGGAGCAAGCGGGGCGTCAAGAAAATAGTAATGGGGCAGTTGTAGGCAAAATCTAAATTTTACTAGCACCACTCTCCACAGAGCGTACAAGGCACACTAGGATGTTCTTGTTGCTATGCCGTATAACATGGGGTTGCTTGGTTGCTCTCGCTCTTCAGTGTGGTCTACAGGGGCTGGAGTGGCAGATAACTATCTTCGGCTAGTCAATTTGTTCGTAATTTACGTCCTCCCAATTTACGCCAAGCGGTATCAGTTTGTTTTATAAGTTCTCCTAGTTCTTTCTACTTCTTTTCTTTGTCTTGGTTGATGAAGACGGATAATTATCTAGAGATGCTGTATCCGCTTCCATGCGGATGATTTGCGTGAGCGACTTCCGAAGTGCGCGGCTTTGCGGAATGAGCGAGAAGCGAAGTACGTGGCTGAGTACCAAGCAGCAATGCAGAAGTACCTAAACGAGCAAGAAGCAGAGTAATTAACTTGGCGCCTGCAAGGCGGGCGCCTTTATATGCCCAGGGAGGGCACCGTAATAATGAGTAATGTAGTTCCGTTTAATTTTGGTGATATCTCTGTACGTGTAGTTATGCAGGGTGGCGATCCGTGGTGGGTTTCTAGTGACGTTGCCCAAGCTCTTGAATACAGCCTACCGTCAGCTATGACCCGCCATCTGGACGATGAGGAAAAGGGTATGTCAACTATACATACCCTTGGCGGGGACCAGAAAATGCAGGTAATCAATGAGTCTGGCCTGTATTCCGCGATCTTCAAGAGCCGCAAGGAATCAGCTCGCCGCTTCAAGAAGTGGGTCACTGGTGAGGTTCTGCCGACCATCCGCAAGACTGGTAGCTTCGGCTCTGTGCCAACACCAGTGAACCTGTCAGACGCATCGGCTCTCCGTGGGCTGTTGCTGGGTTACACCGAACAGGTGTTGCAACTGGAACACAAGATCAGTGAGGACAAGCCAAGGTTGAGTTCTACGACAACGTGGCGGTAGCGGTTGGCACTCAGTCGGTACAGGACATTGCGAAAGAGTTCGGCGTGGGCTCCACCAAGTTCTACAAGTTGCTTCGTGATGAGAAGATCCTGATGGGCCATCCGAAACAGGAATGTGCCTCACCAGAAATACTTGAACGCTGTCCACTTTGAAGTTGTTGTGACTGAGCGGAGGGTACAAGAGAACGCTGCCTGGATCTGGGTAGCAAGAGTTAGGAAGGTGGAGATGGCGTTAATGGAAGTGCGGGATCGCAAGGGCGTACTTCATGGGCATGAAATCCCGATGCGACCCCGTGTGGTTATATGTCTTTCAGTTCTATCCGTTGTAGTGCTTCCGCCATCGCCTTGAGTGGACTGCGGCTGCCATAGATGCTGAACGTCACCGCACCGTCTTCGTGTCCCGCTATCCGCTTGATGAGCGAGTCCTGCACGCCAGCATCCCGCAGGTCGTCAATGAGCGTGTGTCGAAAACTGTGAAAAGTCTTCCTCGGGTCGGTGATGCCCAGCTTGGTCTTGTACCGACCGAACCACTTCGACGGTGCGTGGCCCAGCTTCCCCCGCACGGCTTCGAGTTCAGGGAACAGGCGATCTGCTTCGGTGGCTCTTACTGACTCAACGTGCTGCAACAGGCCCAAGTCAATCAGGGCAGGGTGGATGGGCAGTACACGTCTACTACTAGTGTTCTTTAGGTTCTGATCTTCCCGGCTGTCATCGATGCGGATGCACGGGATGCCCTGTTGTTCGATGAAGTCATCCACCTGCAGCTGGCAGAGTTCTTCTAGTCGTGCCCCGGTGGTTCGTCCTAGTAGCGGCAACCAATAGCGCCACGGATGTTTTCGGGCTTGTGCCTTAAGAGCATCCAGGTCGAGCAGGGTGGTCAGATCGTATCGATCAAAAGACAGTCGCGCCTCTTTGGCCGATCCCGTCATTACTTTCATGCCCACCAGTGGGTTGTCCGCGACATACCCGTTCGACTTGCACCAGTTGAGAAAGGCAGAGAGCTTGCGTAAGCGATTGTTCACAGTAACGGCGGTGATGGTCTTGTAAGTGGCGCCTGACTCAACGACTTGCTTCAGGGTCTTGCCCTCGTACTCTGGGCGTAGTCCGAAGTATTGCGGACAGCGACTCAGGCGTTCTTTCAACAGTCGAGCTTGCTGAGCGTCGAAGGCGTCGACGGGCATGTCACCCATCAACTCGAATAGATCGCGTAGGGCACGTTCCACCTCGAAGGTGCTGACCTCTCGCCAAGTACCGCCACGTTTCCCTTCTTCTATATAGAGCTTCGACAAGGTGGCAAGGGTAGGGCTGTCGCTGTTCCGCTTCACCGCATTGGTTGGCGCCTTCCGTGCAGCAGATTGGATTGTTGTTAAGGGGGCAGAATCTCGCCACTCCGAACACAACCTACGCAGCGTCTGGAGGTCTGTCATCGGGTGTTCAAACAGGTGGTTGAACACTTGCTGAGCCAGTGAGCTGGCGAGGAACGATGCAGCCTGACGCTCTCGCAAGTTCAAGCACATACGCAGGGTGTGACGATTCGGAAACAGATGCTTGGGCAATCGAAGGTTCAGGTAGTAGACCGATTGGCGGCGGACGATATAGGTCATGAGTGGAACACCAAAGTGGAACAGCAGAGTGGAACAATGCTGACTACACCCCGGAGTATTGACTGCCCGTGCAGCGAGTTCGCACGGTAGATATCTTGCAACCTCAAAAGCCTGAAACCCTTATTACACAAGGTCTGCAACGATTACCGAGCATGCTTGCATGCCACCCGGTCAGGCCTGGAAGGGAGCAGCCGCAGCGGTGACATTGTGTGCCGGGGTGTGGCTGGTGGGGTTGCCTCCATAACGCACCGCGAGCCCTCTCTCGCGTTATCTATTCGAATACCCTCTTTATTGCGCTGCCATGGATTTTGTCCATTGCGGCTTGTCATCGTTCGTGATTGACAGATCAGGCATAAATAAAAAGGAGGCCGACCTGTCGTACCAGACAAGTCGGCCTCCTTTTTTATTTTTCTGCCACTAAGGCTTGGACAAGGCCTGGTCAACCGCTGCAATCAGCTTTCCCAGGTCCTTTGGGGTGGCTTTATGAATGACTTCGAACAAATACGCCCGCTGTTCGTCTTCATCGCCCAAATCTGCGAAAAAGGCTTTCAGCTTCACGCCCAGCACGTCGGCTAACTGGAACAGGACATCCACGCTGGGGGTATAGGTGCCGGTTTCGAAGCGGCTGATGGTTTTGGGGTCAAAACCGGTTCTTTCGCCAAGTTCAGCCTGAGTAAGCCCCGCGACCTTGCGGTAGCGCCGGATGGCTGGACCCAAACTTGAAATTTGCATTGCTCAATTCCCATTTAGAATCAAGAACTTAACGATAGATTTTTGCATTAGACAACTGCATGATCCATCACCTTGCTTTGCAAAATGTGATGTGTTTCGTAGAATTGCCGGTCAGTTAGGGCTTTCAGTGACCGGTTTTCAGAAGTTTGAATAATGTGAAAAAGCCAGCATGGCACGCGCTCGCACGGTTGCGTACGCGTTAAACCGGCTCTGAAAACCTGCCGAATTTACCATTGTTGACGTTGCTCCCTTAAGCGGGTTTCATCGCCAGCAACAGCGAGTCTGACTCATGGATGAGAAGTACCGCAGGGCGGTCGATGCCGCTGCTATTTTTTCCGAGACCGATCTCTCCGGCCGGATTACCCACGTCAACGATCAGTTCTGCGCAGTCTCCGGCTACAGCCGTGAGGAACTGCTCGGGCAGAACCACCGCATGCTCAATTCGGGCATGCACTCCACGGAGTTTTTTGCCGGCATGTGGCGCACCATCGCCCTGGGTAACGTGTGGAAGGGCGAAATCTGCAATCGCGCCAAGGACGGCAGCCTGTATTGGGTCGAAAGCACCATGGTGCCTTTGCTCGATAGCGCCACCGGGCGGGTCGAGCGTTATGTCTCCATTCGTTTCGACATCAGTGAAAAGCATAAATTGCTGCATTCGCTGCAATGGCGGGTCGGGCACGATGTGCTGACCGGATTGCCCAATCGCGCGTATCTCTCGGACATGCTGGACCAGGCGCTGGAGTTCTCGCGTCAGGAGAGTATCCCGCTGGCGGTGTGCATGCTCGATCTCGATGGCTTCAAGGCCGTCAACGATAGCTACGGGCATGCCAGTGGCGATCTGTTGCTGGTGGAAGTGGCCCGGCGCCTGCGCGGCATCGTGCGTGGCGAGGATGTGGTGGCGCGGCTGGCGGGTGACGAATTCGTGCTGATACTGCGTTATGTGCGCGACTTGCCGGACCTGCGTGCGGCGTTGAACCGGGTGCTGGGGATCATCTCGGCGCCGTACTCGCTGCATGGCAAGGACGTCAACGTGTATGCCAGCATCGGCGTCACTCTGTTCCCCCACGACAACGCAGATGCCGAAACCCTGTTGCGCCACGCGGATCAAGCCATGTATGTGGCCAAGCAGAGCGGGCGCAAGCGCTTTCATTTGTTCGACGTATCACGGGACCGGGAGGGCAGGGCCAAGCACCAGACCGTCGAGCGGGTGCGCCAGGCACTGGCCGCCAATGAATTGCGTCTGCATTTCCAGCCTAAGGTCAACATGCGCCGTGGCGAGGTCGTCGGTTTCGAAGCACTGCTGCGCTGGGAGCATCCGCAGGACGGCCTGGTGGCGGCGAAGGAGTTTCTGGCGCTGGTTGAAGAGACGGACCTGATCATCGATATCGGTGAATGGGTAATGGATCAGGTGCTGTCGCAACTGGATCGTTGGCAACAGGCCGGGCATGACTGGCCGGTGAGCATCAACATTGCCGCGCGGCATTTCCAGCGGGTGGATTTTGTCGAACGGCTCGCCAGCCTGCTGGCGAGACATGCGCAGGTCGCACCGCAAAGGCTGGACCTGGAAATCGTCGAGTCGGTCGCCATCGAGAACATTCAACACGTCAGCGATTGTTTGCGCGCCTGCCAGGCGCTGGGGGTGCAGTTCTCACTGGGCGATTTCGGTACCGGTTATTCATCCCTGAGCTACCTCAAGCGCCTGCGCACCCAAACCATCAAGATCGACAAGTCTTTTGTGCGCGACATCCTGCATGACCGCGACGACCTGGCCCTGACCACCGCGGTGATAGGCCTGGCGCGGGCGTTTGGTCGGCAGGTGATCGCCGAAGGGCTCGAAAGCGCCGAGCACGGTGAGTTGTTGCTGCAACTGGGCTGTGAAGTGGCGCAGGGCTATTACATTGCCCGGCCGATGCCGCCTGCAGACATACCGGACTGGGTCGCCGGTTTTGTCGTGCCAGCACAATGGCGGGCTCTGGAAGTCAGTCGCTGAATTCTGTGAGAACGAAGGTGCCCGCTGCCACAGGTTATGGGGCGAGTTCGGATCTACCGCCGATGTAGAGGCGAATGATGTCGTCGATCTCGCCGGACATTTTCATGCGCAGCAAGGTGCGCAGAATCCTTTGCACCGGCACCTCGGGGGCGTTGCGCACGTAGCAGCCCACATGCTGGACCTGCAGCACCGCGACACTCTGCAGTTGTTGCTCCGGCATCAGGCGCTGATTGAACCATTCCAGCGACCATTGATTGCTGACGGCATACCGGTTGCGGCCCGCCTGGAGCTTTTCCAGCACCTGTTCCTGGTTGCGCGCGTCGTCGCGGTGCAACTGGTTGTTATCGAACAGCGGTTGCAGGGTCGGGTAGCTATAGCCGAGCACGGTGCCGATGGACTGGTGCGATAAATTCGCCGGCGTCACCGAAGCGGGGCCAGGAGGGCGACTGACCAGGATGTCGGGCTGGGTCCAGAGCGGGATGCTCCAGATATAGTCGCCGGACTGGTTTGGCATCCAGGACTGCGCGGCATAGCAGCGGATATCGACTTCGCCCTGTTCCATGGCGCTCTGAACCCGGGTCCGGGGCAATACATGAAACTCCGCCGGGACGCCGACCTGGGTCGCGAGGCTGAGCATGACGTCGTACAGAATGCCCTGGGTCGGCCGCCCACGGTCCAGTTGCAGCATCGGCATCGCCCAACTGTCGGGCACCACAAAACGCAACGGCGCATCGGCGGCCGCTCCGTTCAGGCTGATCAACAGCAGTGCCCCCAAGGCCAGCCGCATAAATGCTCCGATGTATCTTTGAAACAAAAAGCCCCCAAAGTGCAGCTTAGCCAGATTAGACGAGCGCACCGGATGCAATTTTGCCCTTGCTCCGCTAGCATTAGCCGCTTCAGCTTCCTTCGTTGCGACGGTTTTCGATGAGTTATCAGGTTCTTGCACGTAAATGGCGTCCGCGCTCGTTCCGCGAAATGGTCGGCCAGACCCATGTGCTCAAGGCTCTGATCAATGCCTTGGACAGCCAGCGGCTGCACCACGCCTACCTGTTCACCGGTACGCGCGGGGTCGGCAAGACCACCATCGCGCGAATCATTGCCAAATGTCTGAACTGTGAAACAGGTATCACTTCAACGCCTTGCGGCGAATGCTCGGTGTGTCGCGAAATCGATGAGGGCCGTTTCGTCGACCTGATCGAGATCGACGCCGCGAGCCGCACCAAGGTCGAGGACACCCGCGAACTGCTCGATAACGTGCAGTACGCGCCGAGCCGTGGACGCTTCAAGGTCTACCTGATCGACGAAGTGCACATGCTCTCCAGCCATTCCTTCAATGCGCTGTTGAAAACCCTCGAAGAGCCGCCACCCTACGTCAAGTTCATCCTGGCGACCACTGACCCGCAGAAACTTCCTGCAACGATTCTCTCGCGGTGCCTGCAGTTCTCCCTGAAGAACATGACCCCGGAGCGTGTTGTCGAGCATTTGACCCATGTGCTGAGCGTCGAGAACGTGCCGTTCGAAGACGATGCACTGTGGCTGCTGGGCCGCGCCGCCGATGGGTCGATGCGTGACGCCATGAGCCTGACCGATCAGGCGATTGCCTTCGGTGAAGGCAAGGTCATGGCCGCCGATGTGCGGGCGATGCTCGGGACCCTCGATCATGGGCAGGTCTACGACGTCCTGCATGCCCTGATTGAAGGTGATGCCAAGGCCTTGCTCGAGGCCGTTCGTCACCTGGCCGAACAAGGCCCGGACTGGAATGGCGTGCTCTCGGAAATTCTCAATGTGCTGCACCGTGTCGCCATCGCCCAGGCCTTGCCTGAAGGCGTCGACAACGGCCATGGCGACCGGGACCGGGTGCTGGCACTGGCCCAGGCGTTGCCGGCCGAAGACGTGCAGTTCTATTACCAGATGGGACTGATCGGCCGTCGCGACCTGCCCCTGGCGCCGGACCCCCGAGGCGGCTTCGAAATGGTGCTGCTGCGAATGCTCGCTTTCCGGCCCGCCGATACCGCGGATGCCCCGAGGCAAACGCTAAAGCCAGTGGGGATCAGCCAGGCCACAGTTGATTCCGCCAAATCCGTGGCTGCCGCGCCCGTTGTTGCGCCGGTAGTCGCTGCGGCAGTTGCACCTCTGGCGCCCGCGCCTGTCGTCACTCCGGTAGCGCCGCCTGAGCCGGTCGCGGTGCCCGAGCCCGAGCCGGTGGTTGAGGCGGTCGTGGTCGAAGAAGTGGTCGACCTGCCGTGGAATGATCCGGTCGAGCCGGCAGACGTTCAGCAGCCTGCCGTCGAGCCGGTACTGGAAACCGCCAGCGAGCAACCGGAATTGCCGCCGATGCCGTTGCCGACGCCCGACAGCGTGGTGCCGGACGCGCCGGAGTGGGTCGCCGCACCGATTCCGGAGCCTTCGGTGGCCGAGGTCGATGCCGCCACACCCGGCATGGATCTGGACGACGAGCCGCCGCTGGATGAGGATTACATCGAGCCGGACATGGATTCCGCCTACAGCTACCTCGACGAACTGGCCAGTGAGCATGCCGCCGAGCCTGCTGCCGAACCGGAGCCCGAGCCTGCCGCCGCGCCGGCCACGGGACTGGCCCTGCAATGGCTGGAACTGTTCCCGAACCTGCCGATCTCCGGCATGACCGGCAGCATCGCCGCCAACTGCACGCTGATCGCCGTTGATGGCGACCATTGGCTGTTGCACCTGGACCCGGCCCACAGCGCCCTGTTCAACGCCACCCAGCAACGTCGCCTCAACGATGCGTTGAATCAGTACCACGGGCGTACGCTGACCCTGACCATGGAACTGATCAAGCCCGAGCAGGAAACCCCGGCCCAGGCCGCGTCGCGCCGGCGTGCCGATCGTCAGCGCGAGGCCGAGGAGTCGATCCATGGCGATCCGTTCATCCAGCAAATGATGCAGCAGTTCGGTGCGGTGATCCGTAACGATACTATTGAACCTGTCGAAGCTCTGGTCAGTCAGGGCTAATAACTGAGGGCGTTCGGTCAGCAAGGCCGGGCGCTGTTTTTATCCAAGTACTTTTGAGGTGATTCCCATGATGAAAGGTGGCATGGCCGGCCTGATGAAGCAGGCACAGCAGATGCAGGAAAAAATGGCCAAGATGCAGGAAGAGCTGGCCAATGCCGAAGTCACCGGTAAGGCTGGTGGCGATATGGTCACCGTGGTGATGACCGGTCGTCACGACGTCAAGCGCGTGACCATCGACCCAAGCCTGGTCGAAGGCCTGAGCGAAGATGACAAGGAAATGCTGGAAGCGGTGTTCGCCGCAGCGGTCAACGACGCTGTGCGCAAAATCGAAGCCAACAGCCAGGACAAAATGTCCGGCATGACCGCTGGCATGCAACTGCCACCGGGCATGAAACTGCCGTTCTGATTTCGTCTTCGGGCGCCAGATGAGCTACAAGAAATGCCAGGCATCGAGCCTGGCATTTTTGTTTCCGGCTTCCCGGGATGGCGTCGACCCGGTAAAACTGAACAATCATCGAACGCGCCACCGCCACAAAGGTCTTCTCCCTAACCACTGAATTCAACGATCAAGGAGACGCTGCCATGTCCGACCCCATGACCCTCAACCAACGTATCGTCCTGGCCTCGCGCCCTGTCGGCGCGCCAACGCCAGAGAATTTCCGCCTGGAGCGGGTCGCGCTGCCCGAGCTGGCTGACGGACAGGTGCTGCTCAAGACCCTTTATCTGTCGCTGGACCCTTACATGCGCGGGCGCATGAGTGACGCGCCGTCCTACGCCGCGCCGGTGGAAATCGGTGGCGTGATGACCGGCGGCGCTGTCAGCCGCGTCGAGCGCTCGCTCAATCCGAAGTTTCAGGAGGGCGATCTGGTGGTCGGCGCCACGGGTTGGCAGAGCCACAGCATCAACGACGGTCGTAGCATCATGCCTCTGCCGGCGGGTCTGCCGAGCCCGTCGATGGCCCTGGGCGTCCTCGGCATGCCGGGCATGACCGCATACATGGGATTGATGGACATCGGCCAGCCCAAGTCCGGCGAGACGCTGGTGGTCGCGGCCGCGTCGGGTGCGGTCGGCTCGGTGGTCGGGCAGGTGGCGAAGATCAAGGGTCTGCGCGTGGTGGGCGTGGCCGGTGGCGCCGAAAAGTGCCGCTATGTAGTCGAAGAGCTGGGCTTCGATGCCTGTATCGATCACAAGAGCCCGACCTTCGCCGAGGAGCTGGCCCAGGCCTGCCCCAACGGCATCGATATCTATTATGAAAACGTCGGCGGCAAGGTGTTCGATGCGGTCGTGCCACTGCTCAATCCCAAGGCGCGGATTCCGCTGTGTGGGCTGATTGCGTCGTACAACGCCAGCGAGGCGCAGAGCGGCCCGGATCGCCTGCCGCAATTGCAGCGCACACTGCTGACCAAGCGCGTGCGAATTCAAGGCTTCATCGTCTTCGACGATTACGGTGACCGTCAGCCGGAATTTGTCAGCGCCATGGCGCCGTGGGTGCGCGATGGCAAGATCAAGTTCCGCGAAGACGTGGTCGATGGTCTGGAGCAAGCGCCCGAGGCATTTATCGGTCTGCTGGAAGGACGCAACTTCGGCAAGCTGGTGGTTCGGGTCGCCAAAGACTGACGCCGCAATTTGACGCTAATCTGAGGCGCGGGTATAAACCGCGTCTCGTTGTTTTGTCGGATTTTTCCCCCATGAGCTTCAGCCCTTTGATTCGCCAACTGATCGATGCCCTGCGAATTTTGCCAGGTGTCGGTCAGAAAACCGCCCAGCGCATGGCGTTGCAGTTGCTCGAACGTGATCGCAGCGGCGGCTCGCGCCTGGCACTGGCCCTGAGTCAGGCCATGGAAGGCGTCGGTCATTGCCGTTTGTGCCGCACCCTGACTGAAGATGACCTCTGCCCGCAATGCGCGGACACCCGCCGTGACGACACCTTGCTCTGCGTGGTGGAAGGGCCGATGGATGTCTATGCCGTGGAGCAGACCGGGTTTCGCGGTCGCTACTTCGTGCTCAAGGGCCACCTGTCGCCACTCGACGGGTTGGGGCCGGAGGCCATCGGTATTCCGCAGTTGATGGCTCGGATCGAGGAGGCGGGCACGTTTACCGAAGTCATTCTCGCCACCAACCCGACGGTGGAAGGCGAAGCGACCGCCCATTACATCGCCCAGTTGCTCAGCAGCAAAGGCCTGATCGCCTCGCGCATCGCCCATGGCGTGCCGTTGGGTGGCGAGCTGGAGCTGGTGGATGGCGGGACGCTGGCGCATTCGTTTGCCGGGCGTAAGCCGATCAGCTTGTAATGTGTGTCGTTTGGGGTGACGCCATCGCGAGCCTGCTGGCGATAGCGTCGCCTCGGTCCCCTTGATTCACACAATCCTGTTGAAAACCAAGCAAGCGCTCGGTTAACGTCGGCGAACCCTTCAGTGGAGTTCGCCGATGTCTGCCTTTCAGGAATACTTCGACCCCAGCCACCAATTGGTCCGCGACAGCGTCAGACGTTTCGTCGAGCGCGAGATTCTTCCGGACATTGACCAGTGGGAAGAAGCCGAAAGCTTCCCCCGCGAGCTCTACCTCAAGGCCGGTGCGGCGGGCATCCTCGGTATCGGTTACCCCGAGAGCCTGGGGGGTAGCCACGAAGGCGATCTGTTCGCCAAGGTTGCCGCCAGCGAAGAGTTGATGCGCTGTGGTTCGGGTGGCCTGGTGGCGGGGCTTGGCTCGCTGGACATCGGCCTGCCACCGATTCTCAAGTGGGCCAGGCCTGACGTCCGTGATCGGGTTGTGCCACAGGTGTTGTCCGGCGAGAAAATCTGCGCCCTGGCCGTCACCGAACCCGGTGGCGGTTCCGATGTTGCCAACCTGCAAACCCGTGCCGTGCGTGACGGCGACGTTTACCGGGTCAGCGGCAGTAAAACCTTCATTACCAGTGGCGTGCGCGCGGATTTCTACACAGTCGCGGTGCGAACCGGTGAGCCGGGTTTCGCCGGCATCAGTCTGTTAATGATCGAAAAGGGCACGCCCGGTTTCAGCGTAGGGCGTCAGTTGAAGAAAATGGGGTGGTGGGCGTCAGACACTGCTGAATTGTTCTTCGATGATTGCCGGGTGCCCGTAGGTCATTTGATCGGCGGCGAGAACATGGGCTTCGCTTGCATCATGGGCAACTTCCAGAGCGAGCGCCTGGCCCTGGCCTTGATGGCCAACATGACGGCCCAGCTGGCGCTGGAGGAAAGCCTGAAATGGGCACGGGAGCGTGAGGCCTTTGGCAAGCCCATCGGCAAGTTCCAGGTGATCAAGCACCGCCTCGCCGAAATGGCCACGGCACTGGAAGTGTCGCGTGAATTCACCTACCGCCAGGCCGCGAAAATGGCCGCGGGGAAGAGTGTGATCAAGGAAATATCCATGGCCAAGAATTTTGCGACGGACACGGCGGATCGCATCACCTCGGACGCGGTGCAGATTCTGGGTGGCATGGGTTACATGCGCGAAAGCCTGGTGGAGCGGTTGTACCGGGATAACCGGATACTTTCGATCGGCGGCGGTACGCGGGAAGTGATGAACGAGATTATCAGCAAGCAGATGGGGCTCTGAGGCTTGCGGTGTAACGACTGACGCCATCGCTGGCAAGCCTCCTACAGAGATCTGCGCCGTACACAAATCCTGTGGATGACAAAGAACCCTGTGGGAGCTGGCTTGCCAGCGATGGCGTCAGTGCAGGCGCCGCTTACCTGTCGGTCAGCGCAAACTGCGTCAGGCAGAACGTCGGAATCCCCATGTCTTCCAGGCGCTGCGACCCGCCCAGCTCCGGCAAATCAATGATCGCCGCCGCTTCATGCACCCGTGCCCCCATGCGCCGAATCAGGTTCGCCGCAGCAATCAGGGTGCCGCCGGTGGCGATCAGGTCATCGAACATCACCACCGAATCGCCTTCGCAAAGACTGTCCGCGTGCACTTCGAGGAAGGCTTCGCCGTATTCGGTCGCATAGCCTTCGGCCAGCACATCGGCGGGCAGTTTGCCTTGCTTGCGGAACAGCACCAGTGGCTTGTTCAACTGATAGGCCAGCACCGAACCGATCAGGAAACCACGGGCATCCATGGCGCCGATGTGGGTGAAGTCAGCCTCGACGTAGCGATGGGCGAAGCTGTCCATCACCAGGCGCAGGGCCGTGGGCGACTGGAACAGCGGGGTGATGTCGCGAAAAATCACCCCCGGCTTGGGGAAGTCGATCACAGGGCGAATGAGGGATTTGATGTCGAAGGAGTCGAAGGCCATCGTCAAGGTGTCCTGGCAGGGCTGCAAACGGCGCAGTATACCCGCGGCTGAAAGGGTTCGCTCAACCGCGGATCGAGATCAGCCTTCGATCGAGCCGCCAGCCAGCGCACAGAGCTGGATCGGATCGAGAATCTGGATCTCCTTGCCTTCAGCGGCGATCAGTTCGTTCTGCTGGAAGCGCGTGAACACCCGCGACACGGTTTCCACCGCCAGGCCCAGGTAGTTGCCGATTTCATTGCGCGACATGCTCAGGCGGAACTGGTTGGCCGAGAAACCACGGGCGCGGAAGCGTGCCGACAGGTTGACCAGGAAGGTCGCGATGCGTTCGTCGGCCGTTTTTTTCGACAACAACAGCATCATCTGCTGATCGTCACGAATCTCGCGACTCATCACCCGCATCAGCTGGCGGCGCAGCTGCGGCAGTTGCAGGGCCAGTTCGTCGAGGCGTTCGAAAGGAATCTCGCACACCGACGTGGTTTCCAGCGCTTGCGCCGACACCGGATGTTTCTCGGTGTCCATGCCCGACAAGCCCACCAGTTCACTCGGCAAGTGGAAACCGGTGAGCTGTTCTTCGCCGGCATCGCTCAGATTGAACGTTTTCAGCGCACCGGAGCGTACGGCGTAAACGGAGTCAAAGGTGTCACCCTGGCGAAACAGAAACTCGCCCTTTTTCAGCGGGCGGCCACGTTTGACGATTTCGTCCAGGGCATCCATGTCTTCCAGGTTCAGTGAAAGTGGCAAACACAGCGGGGCCAGGCTGCAATCCTTGCAATGGGCCTGATTATGAGCGCGCAACTTTACTGGCTCAGACATTTCTTCAATCCTTGTGGGAAAACACGCATAAGACGTAAGGGTAACCCACCGAAGGACATTGAGGCCAGCGTACGGCGGATTTGCCGTAAGGGCTTAGATCACACGGGAAAACCGTTGGCGATTGTGATGTTCCAGATACGCATCAAAAACCATGCACACCGAACGCACCAGCAGACGGCCGGCAGGCAGTACGGTGATCCGTTCACTGTCGAGTTCGATCAGGCCATCCTTGGCCATGTCGTGCAATTGAGGCCAAAGTTCGCCGAAATAACCCTGAAAATCGATATTGAAGTCTTGCTCGATCTGGGCGAACTCCAGGTTGAAAGTGCAGATCAGCTGCTGAATGACCGCACGCCGCAGCCGATCATCGGCGTTGCACAACAGGCCGCGGCTGGTGGCCAGCTGTGAAGAGGCCAAAGCGTTCTGGTACTGATTCAGGTCGCTGCTGTTCTGGCAGTACAGGTCGCCGATCTGGCTGATGGCCGACACGCCCAGCCCGATCAAGTCGCAATGCCCGTGGGTGGTGTAGCCCTGGAAGTTGCGTTGCAGGGTCGATTCTTCCTGGGCAATCGCCAGTTCATCGTCGGGCAGGGCGAAGTGGTCCATGCCAATGTAGCGATAACCGGCAGCGGTCAGTTGTTCGATGGTGCGCTGCAGCATTTCCAGCTTCTGCGCCGGTGTCGGCAGTTCGTTGCTGTTGATCCGTCGCTGCGGCAAGAAGCGTTCCGGCAGGTGCGCGTAGTTGAATACCGAAAGACGATCCGGTTGCAGGTTGATGACTTCTTCGACTGTGCGGGCGAAGTTGTCCGGGGTCTGTCTCGGCAGGCCGTAAATCAGGTCGATGTTGATCGAACGAAACTGCAGGGTGCGGGCGGCGTCGATCACCGCGCGGGTTTCTTCGAGGCTCTGCAGCCGATTGACGGCGCGTTGCACCGCCGGGTCGAGGTCTTGCAGGCCGATGCTGACGCGGTTGAATCCCAGCTCACGCAGCAAGCCCATGGTCGACCAGTCGGCCTCGCGTGGGTCGATCTCGATACCGTAGTCGCCGGAATCGTCGTCCAGCAAGTTGAAGTGTTTGCGCAAATGCGCCATCAGCTGGCGCAATTCATCGTGGCTGAGAAAGGTGGGCGTGCCACCACCGAAGTGCAGTTGCTCGACTGTTTGCGCGGGGTCGAGGTGGCAGGCGATCAACTGGATTTCCTGCTCCAGGCGCTGCAAGTAGGGCAGGGCGCGGCCACGATCCTTGGTGATGACTTTGTTGCAGGCGCAGTAGTAGCAGATGTTGGCGCAGAACGGCACGTGCACATACAGCGACAGCGGGCGCTGGGCCTTGCGGCTGTCGCGCAGGGCGTGAAACAGGTCGAACGTGCCAACCTGGCTATTGAATTGTACGGCGGTCGGATAGGAGGTGTAGCGCGGTCCCGCCAGGTCATAACGGCGGATCAGATCGGTATCCCAACGAATGGCGTCGAGCATCATGCGGGCGTTCCCCCGGATAGGCTGGCAGTGCCGGCGAGTCTAGGGTCTGCGTCGTTGAGGCATCTTGATTTGCGTCAAGGGTCAGGGTTCGTGTTGTCGGTGCGGGCCTCATCGCGAGCAGGCTTCCACATTTGCAATGCATTCCCTGTGGGAGCGAGCCTGCTCGCGAAGGGTACACCGCCGATCTAATGCCCCATGAGCCAATGCTGATGCGGTCCCGGCAAGGTCCAGATACCAAACAGGATCACCAGCATTCCTCCCGCCATGCGCACACTGCGCTTGCGCAACAGCGCCGTCACTCGCTCGGCCGCCAGCCCGGTGGCGAGCAGCACCGGCCAGGTGCCCAGCCCGAACGCCAGCATCAGCACTGCACTGTCGAGCGCGTTCCCCTGACTGGCCGACCACAACAAGGTGCTGTAAACCAGGCCGCACGGCAACCAGCCCCAGAGCGCGCCCAACAGCAGCGCACGGGGCACGCTCGACACGGGCAACAGTTTGTTGGCAACCGGCTGGATATGCCGCCACAGGCCGCGCCCGAGGCTTTCGATGCGGGTCAGGCCGCTCCACCAGCCCGCGAGGTACAGGCCCATCGCGATCAACAGCAAACCGGCGAGCACGCGCATGAACATCGCCGCCGGACTGTTGGCTACCGCCCAGCCCGCCAGACCGATCAGCAGGCCGGCGGTGGCATAGCTGAGAATTCGCCCAAGGTTATAAGCCAGCAGCAGGCGAAAACGTCGGCTGCGCTGTTCCTTGGGGATCGCCAGGGTCAATGCGCCCATCAGGCCGCCGCACATGCCCAGGCAATGACCGCCACCGAGCAGACCCAGAATCACCGCCGACACCAGCAGTGGCGCCAATTCAAGCATGGGGCGGCGCCTTGTCGTCGGGGTTGGCGGCATGACTGCCGGCTTCGTCGACTGCGGCGGTGTGGTTCGGATCCTGGTCGTCGAACAGGATGCTGTGGGCCGGGCCGTCGAGGTCGTCGTACTGCCCGCTGTCGACCGCCCAGAAGAAGATGTAGACAGCGATGGCCACGATCAGCAGGGCAGCCGGGATCATCACGTAAAGAGCTGGCATCTGGACTCCATGCCCGTTGCGGCTCAGGCCGGCAGCGGACGGGTTTGTGGCGTGCTGCTGGTGGCGGGCGCGCTCGGCAGGCGAGTCAGGCGCAGCGCGTTCAGCACCACGGTCAGGGAACTGATGGACATACCGACCGCGGCCCATACCGGAGTGATCCAGCCGAGGGCGGCGAACGGCAGCATGAGGCCATTGTACAGCCCGGCCCACAGCAGGTTCTCGATGATTACCCGACGGGTGCGCCGAGCCAGGCTGAAGGCCTGCACCAACGCGTCGAGTCGATTGGACAACAGCACCGCGTCCGCACTGGTTTTCGCCAGATCGGTGGCCGAACCCATGGCCACGCTGATGTCGGCAGCGGCCAGCACCGGTACGTCGTTGACTCCGTCACCGAGCATCAACACCTTGCGACCTTGCTGGTGCAGCTGTTGCAGGACTTGCAGTTTGTCGTCCGGGCGCAAGCCGCCGCGGGCTTCGTCGATACCGAGTTCGGCGGCGACACTGGCGACCATCGGCGAGCTGTCGCCCGACAGCAGCAAGGTGCGCCAGCCACGCGCCTTGCAGGCATCCAGCAGGGCGCGGGCATCGGCACGCAAGCGGTCGTCGAGGACCAGCCACGCCAACGGCCCCTGGCTATCGCCCAGGAGCAGCCATTGCCCGGCTTCATCCGGCATCGACGGCAGGGCGGCGCCACTGAGTTCGCAGACAAAACCGGGTTGGCCAATGCGCAAACGCTGTTCGCCGACCCGTCCTTCGAGGCCGAGGCCAGGCGTGCTGTGCACGTCTTCGGCGGCCAGTGGCGCACGGCCAAAGGCGCGGGCAATCGGGTGTTCGGAGCGGTTTTCCAGCGCGGCGGCGAGGCTCAGGCATTGATCGCTGTCGAGGGCGCCAAGGGGACGGATCGAGCGCAGCGTCAGGCGTCCTTCGGTGAGGGTGCCGGTCTTGTCGAAAATCACTGTATCGATCTGGTTCAGGCCTTCGAGCACATGGCCGCGCGTCAATAACAGCCCCAGCTTGTGCAACGTGCCGGTGGCCGCGGTGAGCGCCGTCGGCGTGGCCAGGGACAGGGCGCATGGGCAGGTCGCAACCAGCATCGCCAGGACAATCCAGAATGCCCGCGACGCATCCAGCTCCCACCACAGCAAGCCGATCGCGGCGGCGGCAATCAGTGACAGCAGGAGGAACCATTGCGCCGCGCGGTCGGCGATTTCCGCCAGTCGCGGCTTTTCGGCCTGGGCGCGGTCCAGCAGGCGGACGATGGCGGACAGACGAGTGTCCTGACCCAGGGCCTGGACTTCCACGGTCAACGCACCTTCGACGTTCAGGGTGCCCGCGGTAACCGCATCGCCTGTGGTCCTGGCTTGCGGCAGGTATTCGCCGGTGAGCAGCGATTCGTCGATGCTCGACTGGCCTTCGAGGATCTTGCCGTCGGCCGGGAGAACCGCGCCGGGGTGCACCAGCACCTGGTCACCGACGCGCAGTTCGCTGAGCAGGATGCGTTCACTCTGACCGTCGGCACTCAGGCGCAGGCACGAGGCCGGCAACAGATTGACCAACTGTGCGGTGGCGGCGGCCGTACGTTCCCGGGCGCGGCGTTCCAGATAACGCCCCGCCAGCAGGAACAGCGCGAACATGCCGACGGCGTCGAAGTACAGCTCACCCACGCCGGTGATCGAGGTCCAGATCCCGGCGAGGTAGGCGCTGCCAATGGCCAGTGACACCGAAACGTCCATCGTCAGGTGGCGAGTGCGCAGGTCGCGCATGGCCCCTTTGAAGAAGGGCGCGCAACTGTAGAACACGATCGGGGTGGTGAGGAACAGCGCAACCCAGCGCAGGATTGTGTGCAGCTCGGGGCTGAGGTCGATGTTGAATTCCGGCCAGGTGGCCATGGTCGCCATCATCGCCTGGAACCACAGCAGTCCGGCGACACCCAGCTGACGCAGGGCCAGACGGTTTTCGCTGGCCAGTTGTTCGCTGGCGCGGTCGGCCTGATAGGGGTGCGCGGCGTAACCGATGTGGCGCAACTCGCCGAGCACCTGACTGAGCGGCAATTGGGCATCGGCCCAACGGACGTGCAGGCGATGGTTGGACAGGTTCAAGCGCGCTTCGGCCACGGCTGGCAGCGCACGCAGATGTTTCTCGATCAGCCAGCCACAGGCGGCACAACTGATGCCTTCCATCAACAGCGTGGTTTCGGCGAGTTCGCCTTCGTGGCGGACAAAGGGTTGCTGCACATCCGCGCGGTCGTACAGGGCCAATTCGTCCACCAGTTGCACCGGTAGCGCTTCGGGGTTGGCCGACGCTTCGCTGCGATGCTGGTAATAGCTTTCCAGTCCACCGGCGACAATCGCCTCGGCCACCGCCTGACAGCCCGGGCAGCAGAACTCGCGGGTTTGCCCCAGGACCGCCGCGGTGAATCGGCTGCCGGCCGGGACGGGCAGGGCGCAGTGGTAGCAGGGGATTGGGGTGGTCATGTCGGTCGTTATGAAAACCAATGTGGCGAGGGAGATTGCTACCGTTCGGCTGAGAAGCAGTCGTAATGCTGAATACTCGCAATTTCTGAAAAAACCGGTCCGCAGGCTTTAGGGGCGCTTAGCACCCCAACGGGAGCAAGCTCCCTCGCCACATCGCAGGCGCATTATTTTTTCAGGTCTTCCGCGCCTTGCAGAGGCTCGTCCCCGAGCAGCAGATCCTTGTCATGGCTGACCAGTTCTTCTTCGAACAGGCGCCATGTGTGGTCGTCCTGAGTGCCGAGCAATTCGACAAAGCGCCGGCCTTCGATCTTGTCGCTCAACTGGCCGATATAGCGACCCTGTTCGGTTTCACTGCGGGTCAGGACAATCTTGCGGTCCTTTTCCGGCTGGGTCGGCGAGATCAGGTTCAGATCCACGGTTTTCGGCTGGCTGTTGCCGCTCAAGCGCAGGTCGACTTCCCCCGTCACGTCATCCAGGTGAACGTTGGCACGCATCTGTAGCGTCTGCGCCAGCAGTTCACGGTCGAGGGAACGGTTGATGCCTTTGCCGGCCTCGTAGTAGTTGTCGTTGACCAGGTTGTCCGGGTGGTTCACCGCAATGGTCACCATGGACAGGGTCAGGGTCACCGAGCAAGTCAGAATCCCGATGATGATCCACGGCCAAAGGTGCTTGTACCAGGGACTTGCGGCGTTTGCTGCGGGCATGTTCAGTCTCTCAACGATTTTGGGGGCCGATGAATCGGCTCTTGGCTTCTACGTGGATGCTGGCGTCATCGGCATCCTTGAGGATGAATTTCACCTCGTTGGTGCTCGACGGCAGGTGTTCTGGCGCCACGGACAGTTCGGCCGGCTGGCTGATGATGTCCCCGGCCGCCACCTTGATCTCGCGCCGGCCTTGCAACTTCAGGTCCGGCAAGCCGGTGGCTTCCAGCACATAGGTGTGGGCGCGCTGATCCTTGTTCATGATCTTCAGGCTGTAGACGTTTTCGATCCGCCCTTCGGCGTTTTCACGGTACAGCACGCGATCCTTGCTGACGTCGAAACCCACCAGCGAACGCATGAAAAACGCAGTGACCAGCAAACTGATCATCGCCAGCAGCACCACGGCGTAGCCGATCAGGCGTGGACGCAGTTTATGGGTTTTCTGCCCGGACAGGTTGTGCTCGGTGGTGTAGCTGATCAGGCCGCGCGGGTATTCCATCTTGTCCATGATGCTGTCGCAGGCATCAATGCACGCGGCGCAACCGATGCACTCGATCTGCAGGCCGTCGCGAATGTCGATGCCGGTCGGGCAGACCTGAACGCACATGGTGCAGTCGATGCAGTCGCCCAGGCCCTGGGCCTTGTAGTCGACGCCTTTTTTGCGCGGGCCACGGCTTTCGCCACGACGTGGATCGTAGGACACGATCAGCGTGTCCTTGTCGAACATCACGCTCTGGAAACGTGCGTACGGGCACATGTAGATGCACACCTGCTCGCGCAGCCAGCCGGCATTGCCGTAGGTGGCGAGGGTGAAGAAGCCGACCCAGAAATACGACCAGCCATCGGCTTCGCCGGTAAAGAAGTCGATAACCAACTCACGGATCGGCGAGAAGTAGCCGACGAAGGTCATGCCGGTTACAAAGCCGATCAGCAGCCACAGGGCGTGCTTGCTGAATTTGCGCAGAAACTTGTTGGCGCTCATGGGCGCCTTGTCGAGCTTGATGCGCTGGTTGCGGTCGCCTTCGGTGACCTTTTCGCACCACATGAAAATCCAGGTCCAGACGCTCTGCGGGCAGGTATAGCCGCACCAGATCCGCCCGGCGTACACCGTAATGAAGAACAGGCCGAAAGCGCTGATGATCAAAATGCCCGAGAGCAGGATGAAGTCCTGCGGCCAGAAGGTCGCGCCGAAAATAAAGAATTTGCGCTCCGGCAGGTTCCACCAGACGGCCTGATGGCCGCCCCAGTTCAACCAGACCGTGCCGAAATACAACAGAAACAAAAAGGCGCCGCCCATCATTCGCAAGTTGCGGAACAGGCCGGTGAACGCACGGGTGTAGATTTTTTCTCGAGAGGCGTAGAGATCGACGCTGTTGTTCGCGTTTTTGTTGGGTGGTGTGACGTCGTGTACCGGAATCTGGTTGCTCATCATTGCATCCCACGGCAGTGGAAAAATGCCTCGGTCAGTGCGTGCCGACCGCGGTCAAAGAGAGGTGTTGCAGTGGCGCAATGATACGCCTGTCGCTCTAGCCCAAGGGTGCGACCTTTGGTCGCGTTGGGTGAATTTCACAGATGGTGTAGCGAATGTAACAAAACATGATGCAGGTCAATTGACATGTGCAGTATAGCTGTCCGGTCGTGGGGTGGTGCCAACGTCAGCCCCTGGCGCGGCAACAGGGGCTGTGTGATCGGGATCTTGTCTTGCGGTTACAAAAAAAAGACCCCGTCAAATGACGGGGTCTTTTGTGTTGCGTCCAGCGTTCGCCTTACTGAGCGTCCGCCGCCGGAGCCTTCTCACCGTGAGACAGGCTGTAGACGTAAGCGGCCAGCAGGTGAACCTTGTCGTTACCCTGCAGTAGCTCTTGCGCAGGCATCTGGCCCTGACGGCCGTAACGGATGGTCTGCTGCAGTTGAGCGAAGCTCGAACCGTAGATGAACGCGGCAGGGTGGGTCAGGTTGGGGGCGCCCATTGCCGGGGTGCCTTTGCCTTCCGGACCGTGGCAAGCCACGCAGTTGGCCGCGAACAGTTTCTGGCCGGCAACCGGGTCAGCCTTGGTGCCTTCCGGCAACTTGCGGCCATCGAGGTTGGTCACCACGAACGCGGCAACGTCAGCAACGCCTTGTTCGCCAATCACTTCAGCCCACGCCGGCATGACCGCGTGACGGCCACCCATGATCGTGGTCTTGATGGTTTCCGGCTCGCCGCCCCAGCGCCAGTCGGCGTCGGTCAGGTTAGGGAAGCCGTAAGCGCCTTTGGCGTCGGAACCGTGGCAAACCGAGCAGTTGGAGGCGAACAGGCGGCCACCCATCTTCAGGGCTTGCGGGTCCTTGGCGACTTCTTCGATTGGCATGGACGCGAATTTGGCGAAGATCGGGCCGAACCTGGCGTCCGACTTGGCCATTTCCTTTTCCCACTCGTGAACGCCGGTCCAGCCAGTCTGGCCGTTGGCGAACGCGGTCTGCTTCTCGTTATCCAGGTAGTTGTAACCCGGCAACAGCCCCTTCCAGTTGCCCAGGCCCGGGTACAGCACCAGGTAGCCCAGGGCGAAGATGATGGTGCCCACGAACAGCATGAACCACCATTTCGGCAGCGGGTTGTCGTACTCCTCGATCCCGTCGAAGGAGTGTCCAACCGTCTCTTCGGTCGCCTCGGTGCGCTGGCCCTTGCGGGTCGACAGCAGCAGCCAGGTCAGGGAAAAGATCGTACCGAGACTGAGGACTGTGACGTACAGACTCCAGAATGTAGTCATTCTTTGTTACTCCTAGAAGCTTGCTCGACGTGCTTGATGGCTTCGGGATCATCCGCGAAAGGCAGCAAGGTCGCGTCTTCAAACTCCGACTTGCGCTTGGGGCTGAAAACCCACAAGGCCAGACCGATAAAGGCAACCATCACGACAACGGTGCCCAGGCCGCGAATCATCCCGATATCCATTTAGATCACCGTTTGCTTTTGATGATGGTGCCCAGGCCTTGCAGATAGGCCACCAGCGCGTCCATTTCGGTTTTGCCCTTCACAGCATCCTTGGCGCCGGCGATGTCTTCGTCGGTGTAAGGGACGCCGAGCGTGCGCAAGACTTCCATTTTCCGGGCAGTGTCCTTGCCGTCGAGCTTGTTTTCCACGAGGAACGGGTAGGCCGGCATTTTCGACTCGGGCACGACGTTGCGCGGGTTGTACAAATGCGCACGCTGCCAGTCATCGGAGTAACGACCGCCGACGCGGGCCAGGTCCGGACCGGTACGCTTGGAGCCCCACAGGAACGGGTGATCCCAGACGCTTTCACCGGCCACCGAGTAGTGACCGTAACGTTCGGTCTCGGCGCGGAACGGACGGATCATCTGCGAGTGGCAGCCGACGCAACCGTTGGCGATGAAAATGTCACGACCTTCCAGTTCCAGCGCCGGGCGAGGCTTCATGCCTTCAACCGGCTTGTTGGTGACGTCCTGGAAAAACAGCGGAACGATCTGGGTCAGGCCGCCGACGCTGACGGCGATAACCATGAAGAAGGCCAGCAGGCCAATGTTCTTCTCGACTGCTTCATGCTTCATCAGTGAGCTCCAACTACAGCAATCTGTTCGGCGGCTTCAGCTTCAGCCGGGTTCGAGGCACGTACGGTACGGAATACGTTGTAGGCCATGAACAGCATGCCGGTGGCGAAGAATGCACCGCCCAGTGCGCGGACGATGTAACCCGGGTGGCTGGCTTGCAGTGCTTCGACGAACGAGTAGGTGAGGGTGCCGTCATCGTTGATTGCACGCCACATCAGGCCCTGGGTGATGCCGTTGACCCACATCGAAGCGATGTACAGAACGGTACCGATGGTCGCGAGCCAGAAGTGCGCGTTGATCAGGCCGGTGCTGTGCATCTGCGCACGACCGAACAGTTTCGGGATCATGTGGTAGATCGCGCCGATCGAGATCATCGCCACCCAGCCCAGCGCACCGGCGTGTACGTGGCCGATGGTCCAGTCTGTGTAGTGCGACAGCGAGTTCACGGTCTTGATGGCCATCATCGGGCCTTCGAAGGTCGACATGCCGTAGAACGCCAGGGAAACGACCAGGAAGCGCAGGATCGGGTCGGTGCGCAGCTTATGCCAGGCGCCCGACAGGGTCATCATGCCGTTGATCATGCCGCCCCAGCTCGGAGCCAGCAGGATGATCGACATGGCCATGCCCAGGGACTGGGCCCAGTCCGGCAGCGCGGTGTAGTGCAGGTGGTGCGGGCCGGCCCAGATGTACAGGGTGATCAGTGCCCAGAAGTGCACGATGGACAGGCGATAGGAGTAGATCGGACGTTCGGCCTGTTTCGGCACGAAGTAGTACATCATCCCCAGGAAGCCGGTGGTCAGGAAGAAACCTACGGCGTTGTGGCCGTACCACCACTGGATCATCGCGTCCGTGGCGCCCGAGTAGGCGGAATAGGACTTGAAGAAACTGACCGGCAGGGACGCGTGGTTGACGATGTGCAGCATCGCGGTCACGACGATGAAGGCACCGTAGAACCAGTTGCCCACATAGATGTGCTTGGTCTTGCGCTTGACGATGGTGCCGAAGAACACCAGGCCGTAGGTGACCCAGACAATGGCCAGCAAAATGGCCAGCGGCCATTCCAGCTCAGCGTATTCCTTGGTGGTTGTGTAACCCAGCGGCAAGGTAACGATGGCGCCGACGATCACCGCTTGCCATCCCCAGAAGTGGAAGGCAGCGAGGCTGTCGGAAATCAGTCGCGTTTGGCAGGTTCGCTGCACGACATAATAAGAAGTGGCAAACAGTGCACATCCACCGAAGGCGAAAATCACCAGGTTGGTGTGCAACGGGCGCAGGCGTCCAAAAGTCGTCCACGGCAGACCGAAATTCAATTCCGGCCATACGAGCTGTGAGGCGATGAAGACACCGAGCCCCATGCCAAGGATCCCCCAGACCACCGTCATGATGGCGAACTGGCGGACTACCTTATAGTTATAAGCAGTCGGACTGATTGCTGTGCTCATTCTAAGGTTCCACGGTTTGGGTGTTTTATTAGGATTAAAAATCGGCCGCAAGTATGTAGAAAGCAGGGGGTCATTGCAACGCGCCATGACCTGGATCAATGCTTTCAAATGCTGATTCTGCGGCCTTTCCATGCGCCGCGTAGGGACAAAATTGCACACCGGCAAAATGTCCCGCCGGACTAAATGGGCGAGGGGGTCAGGTCACATGTAACGGGGTGTGTTCAAACGCAAGGATCAGGTGACCGATGGCAATTCGCGCGACAGCCGGTATCTACCAGCCTTTGCGGCCTGTCATCGAGCTGAATCCGTCGAACACATCGGTTAGGGTCGACCTGGAACCGGTACTTGCCAGTCCGCATCGGAGCAAGCTTAGACCCGAATCTGGCGAACCGAAAGGAAGACTGAATGAGGGTGCGACAATGGGTCGCAAAGGGGCAGGAAGCTGCCGCATTCCGGAGAATGCGGCAGTAGAGCGGTCACCGATTACTCGGCTTTGCCTTCAGCCTGCAAGCGCTCGGTGCCGGCAGCGTGCGACAGGCTGTACACATACGCCGCCAGCAATTGAACCTTGTCGTTACCGAGCAGTTCGCTTTGCGCTGGCATATGGCCCTGGCGACCATGGCGGATGGTTTGTTGCAACTGCGCCAGGCTTGTACCGTAAATAAAACCGGCCGGGTGCGTCAGATTCGGCGCACCCATGGCTTCAGTGCCCTGGCCGTTTGCCCCGTGGCAGGCTACGCAGGTGGTGCTGAACACTTGCTGTCCGGCTTGCAGATCCGCGCCGCTGTCGGCGGCCAGCGGCAGGCCGGCCAGTTCATGGCGCACGTAAGCCGCGACGTTTTTCACCCCCGCTTCACCGAGGATTTCACCCCAGGCCGGCATCGCTGCCATGCGTCCGCCCATGATGGTGGTCTTGATGGTGTCGGGGGTGCCGCCCCAGCGCCAGTCGCTGTCTGTCAGGTTGGGGAAGCCGAACGCGCCCTTGGCATCCGAGCCGTGGCATACCGAGCAGTTGGAGGCAAACAGGCGGCCGCCCATTTTCAACGCTTGCGGATCCTTGGCCACGTCTTCCAGTGGCATGGCGGCGAATTTGGCGAAGATCGGTCCGAACTTCGCATCAGCCCTGGCCATTTCCTTTTCCCATTCGTGCGCACCGGTCCAGCCGTTTTCGTAGCCGGGCAGGATGCCTTTCCAGTTGCCCAGGCCCGGATAGAGGATCAAGTAGCCGACGGCAAACACCAGGGTGCCGGCGAACAGCATGAACCACCACTGCGGCAACGGGTTGTCGTACTCCTCGATGCCGTCGAAGCTATGGCCCATGGTCTGGTCGACGCTGCCCTTGGTTTCACCCTTGCGAGTGCCGATCAGCAGCCAGGTCAGGCCGATCAGGCTGCCGATGGTCAGTACGCAGATCCACGTACTCCAGAAGGTGGTCATGGCCGGGTACTCCTTGTTGCGGATTCTTGGGGGGTGACACTGTCGGGTTGTGGCTCGTCGGCGAACGGCAACAGGCGCGCTTCGGCGAATTCCGGATTGCGCTTGCCGTTGAACACCCAGAGCGTCAGGCCGACGAAAGCCACGAACACCACGACCGTGCCCAGGCCGCGAATCATTCCACTGCTTATTTCAAAGACCATGGCTCACCTCTTGCTCTTGATCGCAGTGCCGAGCACTTGCAGGTAGGCGACCAGGGCATCCATTTCCGATTTGCCCTTGAGCGATTCGGTCGCGCCGGCGATGTCTTCGTCGGTGTACGGCACGCCCAGGGTGCGCATGGCGCGCAGCTTGGTTTCGGTGTGGCTGCTGTCGAGCGCGTTGGCCACCAGCCATGGGTAGGCCGGCATTTTCGATTCCGGCACGACGTTGCGCGGGTTGTACAAGTGCGCGCGGTGCCAGTCATCGGAGTAACGTGCGCCGACCCGCGCCAGGTCCGGTCCGGTGCGTTTCGAGCCCCACAGGAACGGGTGATCCCAGACACTCTCACCGGCCACCGAGTAGTGCCCGTAGCGTTCGGTCTCGGCACGGAACGGGCGGATCATCTGCGAGTGGCAGCCGACGCAGCCTTCGCGGATATAGAGGTCGCGGCCTTCGAGTTGCAGCGCGGTGTAGGGCTTCATGCCTTCCACCGGTTTGTTGGTCACGTCCTGAAAGAACAGCGGGACGATCTGGGTCAGGCCGCCGATGCTCACGGCAAAGATCATCAACAACAGCAGCAGGCCGACGTTTTTTTCGATTGTTTCGTGTTTCATGGCGGACTCCTCAGGCCATCTGCGCGGCAGCGGCAACGTCGGCAGGCTGCGAGGCCCGCACGGTGCGCCAGGTGTTGTAAGCCATCAGCAACATGCCGCTGAGGAAGATCGCCCCGCCCACCAGCCGAACGATGAAGCCCGGATGGCTGGCCGCCAGGGTTTCGACGAAGGAGTAGGTCAGCGTTCCGTCTTCATTGACTGCGCGCCACATCAGGCCCTGGGCGATGCCGTTGACCCACATGGAGGCGATGTACAGCACGGTGCCAATGGTCGCGAGCCAGAAGTGCGCGTTGATCAGGCCGATGCTGTGCATCTGTGGGCGACCGAAGACTTTCGGGATCATGTGGTACAGCGCGCCAATGGAAATCATCGCCACCCAGCCGAGTGCGCCGGCGTGCACGTGGCCGATGGTCCAGTCGGTGTAGTGGGAGAGGGCGTTGACGGTCTTGATCGCCATCATCGGCCCCTCGAACGTCGACATGCCGTAGAACGCCAGGGACACCACCAGGAAGCGCAGGATCGGATCGCTGCGCAACTTATGCCAGGCCCCCGAGAGCGTCATCATCCCGTTGATCATCCCGCCCCAGCTCGGAGCCAGCAGGATCAGCGACATCACCATGCCCAACGATTGCGCCCAGTCCGGCAGCGCGGTGTAGTGCAGGTGGTGCGGGCCGGCCCAGATATAAAGGGTGATCAGCGCCCAGAAGTGCACGATGGACAGGCGATAGGAATACACCGGGCGTTCGGCCTGTTTCGGCACGAAGTAATACATCATCCCGAGGAAACCGGCGGTGAGGAAAAAGCCCACGGCGTTGTGCCCGTACCACCACTGCACCATGGCATCGGTCGCACCGGAATACACCGAGTAGGACTTGGTGAGGCTCACCGGCAGCTCAAGGTTGTTGACGATGTGCAGAATCGCCACGGTGATGATGAACGCACCGAAGAACCAGTTACCGACGTAGATGTGCTTGGTCTTGCGCTTCATGAGCGTGCCGAAGAACACCACGCCATAGGCGACCCAGACTATGGTGATCAGGATATCGATCGGCCATTCCAGCTCGGCGTACTCCTTGGAGCTGGTGTAGCCCAGCGGCAGGCTGATGGCGGCCAGCAGGATCACCAGTTGCCAGCCCCAGAAGCAGAACGCGGCGATTTTTGGCGCGAACAGTTGTGTCTGGCAGGTGCGCTGCACGGAGTAGAACGAACTGGCGAACAGGGCGCAGCCGCCGAAGGCGAAGATCACCGCGTTGGTGTGCAGCGGGCGCAAGCGGCCGAAACTGGTCCACGGCAAATTGAAGTTGAGTTCGGGCCAGACCAACTGGGCAGCGAGAAAAACCCCGAGCCCCATGCCGACGATGCCCCACACCACCGTCATAATGGCGAATTGGCGGACCACCTTGTAGTTGTAGGCGGTACTGATAGAAGTGTTCATGGTTCCCCATCCACGGTTCAGCCGAAGTGGGCGCTTGCGCAAGGCAGTGTCCCCTTCGCCTGGAGTTATAGGCAGACTAAAAGCGAGGCAAGCATGGACAAGAAGCACAAGGCCGGTATTGACGGGGATCAATGGGCGCAGTGCGTGCGGGATCATGGATGGCTGTGGAATGCCGCCGTGGCGCCGGCTTCGGCGACGCTGATTCTGGCCCATGGTGCCGGTGCGCCGATGGACAGCGACTGGATGAGCGACATGGCTGCACGCCTTGCCGCACAGGGCGTCAACGTCTTGCGCTTCGAATTTCCCTACATGGCGCAGCGGCGTGTCGACGGCGGCAAGCGCCCACCGAATCCGGCACCGAAGCTGCTGGAGTGCTGGCGCGAGGTATACGCCGTGGTGCGACGCCATGTCGCCGGGCGTCTGGCCATTGGTGGCAAGTCCATGGGCGGGCGGATGGCCAGTTTGCTGGCGGATGAAATGGGGGCCGATGCGCTGGTGTGTCTGGGGTATCCGTTCTATGCCGTGGGCAAGCCGGAGAAGCCGCGTGTGGAGCATCTGGCTGAGTTGAAGGCGCGGACGTTGATCGTGCAGGGCGAGCGAGATGCATTGGGCAATCGCGAGACGGTCGAGGGGTATGCGCTGTCACCGAGCATCGAGCTGATGTGGCTGGCGGCGGGGGACCATGATTTGAAGCCGTTGAAGGCCTCAGGGTTTACCCATGAGGAGCACCTGGCGGCTGCGGCGCAGAAGGTTGCATCATTCCTTCAGTGAGGCTTTGTTGAGACGCTGATCAGCCCATCGCGAGCAAGCTCGCGATGAGGGACTGCCAGGCAGCATCACGTTCACAGACTCAAAAAAAACCCGGAAGCTTTCGCGATCCGGGTTTTGTTTTTCCAGCAGCTATCAGCGATTGAACCGCTCCACCAACGAATACTGGGTATTCGCGGTCTTGGTCAGCTCTTCGCTCAGCAGCGCCGAGTTCTGTGCCTGTTCCGAAGTCTGGTCGGCGAGGGTGGAAATGTTGCTGATGTTGCGGCTGATTTCCTCGGCGACCGCGCTTTGCTCTTCGGTCGCGGCAGCGATCTGGGTGGTCATGTCGGTGATGTTGGCCACCGCTTCGCTGATGCCGACCAGGGCCTGGTCCGCCTCCAGTACCCGCGCCACACCTTCTTCCGCCTGACGATGCCCGGCTTCCATGGTCTGCACCGCCGTGCCGGCCGTTTGCTGGAGCTTGGCGATCAGGGCGTGAATCTGCCCGGTGGATTCGCTGGTGCGTTGCGCCAATTGGCGCACTTCATCCGCCACCACAGCAAAGCCACGACCCATCTCACCGGCGCGGGCCGCTTCGATGGCGGCGTTCAGCGCCAGCAGGTTGGTCTGGTCGGCGATGCCTTTGATCACATCGACCACACCGCCGATTTCGTCGCTGTCCTTGGCCAGTTGGGTCACGGTCTGTCCGGTTTCTCCGACCACCACCGACAGGCGCTGGATGGCTTCGCGGGTTTCCCCGGCGATATCACGGCCACGCCCGGTCAGGCGATTGGCTTCCTGGGTGGCGTCGGCGGTGCGTTGCACGTGGCTGGCGACTTCCTGAGTCGTGGCGGCCATCTGGTTGACGGCGGTGGCCACCTGCTCGGTTTCGACGCGCTGGCGCTCCAGGCCCGAGGAGCTGTTGTGAGCCAGGGTGTCGGACTGTTTCGCCTGGTCGGTCAGGTGCTCGGCGGTGTCCTGCAAGCGGGTCAGGCAGGTTTTCAGGCGGGCTTCCTGGCTGAGGATCGACATCTCCAGACGCGCCTGGGCACCGCGGCTGTCGGTGTACATCTGTGCGATCAGCGGGTCCGAGGTGGTCTGCTCGGCCAGTTGCAGCAAACGCTTGATGCCGCGTTGCTGCCAGCTCAGGCCCATCAGGCCCAGTGGCACCGAGAGAGCGGCGGCCAAGGCAAACCCCCACTGGGAGTTCAGCGAGGCACCGATCATGAAGCTCAACTGGCTGACCAGAATGAACGGCAGCCAGTCTTGCAGGATCGGCAACCATTTATCGGTGGAAGGAATGGCCGGCTTGCCCTGATTGATGCGTTGGTAGAGCGCTTCGGCACGGCGGATCTGTTCGGCGGTGGGCTTGACCCGCACCGACTCGTAACCGATCACCTGATTGCCTTCGAAGATCGGCGTCACATAGGCGTTGACCCAGTAGTGATCACCGCTCTTGCAGCGATTCTTGACAATGCCCATCCATGGCAAGCCTTGTTTGAGTGTTGCCCACATGTGCGAGAACACCGCGGCCGGAACGTCGGGGTGGCGAACCAGGTTATGCGGCGCACGGATCAGTTCCTCACGAGAAAACCCGCTGATTTCGACGAAGGCGTCGTTGCAGTAGGTGATCAGTCCCTTGGCATCGGTGGTGGAAATCAACCGTTGCTGAGCCGGGAAGGTCCGTTCGCGTTGTGTGATGGGCTGGTTGTTACGCATGGCTTTTCAATCCGCAAGGCTTTCAAGAGTTGTCGGCTGCGTCGCGAATTTGTTGAATTTTTTTTTGCGGAACCTGAAGCGTGTCGCAAATTCGCCGCGAAAACGAAGGTCGAGCCGCCGGGCGGCTGCGCTTTTCAGGTTTCCCTTGATGGGATCCAAGCGTATGATCCGCGGCTGTTTTGCGTGGGTGTTTGCTGCGGTCAAGGTTGGCTCAGTACATGGCCCTCAAGGTGTCGCCGGGTTTCCAGCATTTACATTAATGGAATTTGATTGTTGTTCAGCTTTGGAAAAGGGCTGGGGATAAAGGGTTAGTTTCAATGCTTAAAAAAGTTGCAATCATAGGGACGTCGTTCAGGTTTCCAGGATCTACTTCTGCAACTTTTTGGCCGCAACTGCTGGACCGGCGAAGCTTCATTACCCAAGCAGATTTTTCCCGCTGGTCCAAAGACGAATTCTTGCACCCGGACAAGGCAAACCCTGCAACGTCCTACACCTTTGCTTCCGGATCCCTGGGCGACATCTCGACCTTCGACGCCGGATTCTTCAATATTTCGCCTCGTGAAGCGGCGGTCATGGACCCTCAGCAGCGCTTGTTGCTGGAGCTTGGCTGGGAATTGTTCGAGAACGCCGGCGTCAAGCCGTCGAGCCTGCGAGGCAGCGATTGCGGTGTGTACCTGGGCATAGCCAGTGTCGACTACAGCTACCGCCTGGCCCATGACATGTCGATGATCGACGCCGCCACCGCCACCGGCAACACCTTCAGTATCGCGGCCAACCGGTTGTCCTTTTTCTACGACCTGCAAGGTCCGAGCATGGCCATCGACACGGCATGCTCTTCTTCGTTGATCGCGTTTCACCAGGCTTGCCAGGCCATTCAGAGCGGCGATATCGAACAGGCGATCACCGGCGGGATCAGCCTGCACCTGCATCCTTTCGGCTTCCTGATTTTTTCCAAGGCTTCGATGTTGTCGCGCACTGGGCAATGCCACGTGTTCGATGAGGCGGCGGACGGCTATGTCCGTTCCGAAGGCGCCGGACTGTTCTACCTGAAGGATTACGACAAGGCGATCGAGGACGGTAACCAGATCCTCGCGGTCGTTGCCGGCACGGCGGCCAATACCGATGGGCGCAAGTCGAGCCTGACGGTCCCGAATGCGGATGCACAGATTGCCCTGATGAAACAGGCTTACGATTCGGCAGGCATCAATGCGGCCGACATCGATTACCTGGAGGCTCACGGCACGGGCACGCCGGTGGGCGATCCCATCGAGAGCCGGGCCATCGGCGAGGCGCTGGGCCAGCAACGCCCATCGGATCAGCCACTGCTGATCGGCTCGGTCAAAAGCAACATTGGCCACCTCGAGGCCGCCTCTGGCGTCGCCGGCCTGATGAAGGCGCTGCATTGCGTGATCGAGCGCAAGGTGCCGCCGACCATTGGCATCAACAAGCTCAATCCGAACATTCCTTTCGCTGATCTCAACCTGAGGGTGGTCACCGAAACCCAGGCCCTCAAACCCACTGGAAAACTGGTGGTCGGGGTCAACTCCTTCGGGTTCGGCGGGGCCAACGCCCACGTGATCCTGGAGAGCCCGCCACCGGCAGCGCCAGCTGCGAGCCAGGCACAACACCATGTACCGCTGATGGTTTCGGCCAAGGACAGCGCAGCCCTGGCCGAGCAGTGTGAACAGCTTGCGCAGTTCATGTCCGCGCCGGACGCACCGAGCCTCTACGACGTCGCCTACCAATCGCTGTGCCGCCGCGAATTGCACCCGCAAAGGGTTGTTGTACTCGGTGCGCAAACGCAGGGCAGTGCACAGGCGCTACTGGATTTCGCCACCGTACCTGGCGTGCCGGCACTGTCGGCGGTCCTGGAAAGTGGCCGTGCCGTGGAGCAGGCCAACGGTCCGGTGTTCGTTTACTCCGGCAATGGTTCGCAGTGGCAGGGCATGGGCCGGTCCTTGCTGGCCGACCCGGTGTTCCATCAGGCGGTTGCCGAGCTGGACGCGATTTTCCAACCCTTGTCCGGTTATTCGTTGATCGCGGAACTGGCGGGTGAGCTGGGCGACGACCGTTATCCGCTGACCGAGTTTGCCCAGCCGGCGCTGTTTGCATTGCAGGTGGGTGTCACCCGCATGCTGGCGGAAAAAGGTGTCGTGCCGGTGGCCGTGATCGGCCACAGCGTGGGTGAAGTCGCGGCCGCCTGGGCGTGCGGCGCGTTGACACTGAATGACGCCACGGCCGTGATCTACCATCGCAGTCGCCTGCAAGGCTTGACCAAGGGCTGCGGCCAGATGTCGGCGGTCGGCTTGTCGGGTGATGACACCGCGAGCCTGTTGCAGACACTTGGCCTGGACAGCGAGTTGGTTGTCGCCGGCGATAACAGTTTCAAAGGGGCGACCGTCGCCGGCTTGCCGGCAGCCCTGGATACCCTGGAGAGCGCCCTGACCGAGCGTCAGGTGTTCGCCCGCCGCCTGGGTCTCGATTATGCGTTCCACTCGCCGGCCATGGAGGTGATAGCCGATCAGGTGGTCGCAGCCTTGAGCGATATCGTTCCGGGACCTGCGCGTATTCCCCTGTATTCGACCGTGACCGGCCACCTGCTGGCTGGCGAATGCCTGGACGCCGAATACTGGTGGAAAAACATCCGTTATCCGGTGCTGTTCAAATCAGCCAGCGAAGCGCTTGTCGAGCAGGGTTACAACGTGTTCGTTGAAGTCGGGCCACACCCGATCTTGCGTGCCTATGTGACCGATGCACTGAACAGCCAGGAACGGGAAGGTGTTGTGATTCCGACCGTGCTGCGCGGCGACGAGTCCCTGCAGTCCATCGACCGCACCCTGGCGAAGGTGCTGATTGCCGGTGTCGACATCGATCTGCAATGCCTGTTTTCCGCTCCCGGGCGTTTCGTGCAGTTGCCCAATTACGCCTGGCAGCGTGAACGTCTGTGGGTTGGCGAGTCGCCGGAATCGAGCGGCAAGCTGCAGCGTGAGCGCGTGCACCCGCTGCTCGGTTACCCGTTGCCGGAACACGAATTCACCTGGGACAACCGCCTCGATACGCAACTGTTCCCGTCACTGGGCGACCACATGGTGGGCGACTCGGTGTTGTTTCCGGGGGCAGGCTTCACCGAGCTCGCACTGGCTGCTGCCTTGCAGTATCAACCCGGCGAATTCGTTGAAATCGAAGAACTGGAGATTCACAGCCCGCTCTTGCTGCATGCGGAATTCAGCAAGAAAGTCCGGGTGACGGTCGATAGCAGCGACGGCACCGTTTCCATTGTGTCGCGTACCACCGCCCAGGCTGAGCCGTGGGTGCAGCATGTGGTCGCCAGGCTGCCCGGCGAGGCGCGCGGCGTCCTGCTGGCCTGTGCTGCGCCGGCCTTGCCGGCACGTGCACCGGATTTCACTTCGTCCGGGCACCTGGCGCTGACCCGTGCCGTCGGCCTCAATTATGGTCCGGCCTATCAGGCGGTGGAGGCCGGCTGGATCGAGGGCAACCAGGTGTTGGCGCGCTTGGCGGTCCCGACCTCGATCGAAGCAGAACTGGCCAGCCTGAATCTACACCCGGCGTTGCTGGACAGTGCCTTCCAGTTGATCACCCAGCTGTTGAGCCAGGAGGCCGGCAGCCGCAAAGGTCTGGCCTTTATTCCGGTGAAGCTGGGGCGCATCGCCTTTGCCGCCGGCAGCCTGCCGCCTTGTCTGGCCCAGGTCAGCCTGGTGAAACGCTCGGAGCATTCGCTGCTGGCGGATTTCACCCTGTACGACGCCGACGGCCGCGCGGTCATCTGCATCAAGGACGCGCGTTTTCGTGGGGTGCGACTGCACAAGGATCGCAGCGGCGATATCAAGCTGGCGGATTTTGTCGGGGTTGCCAAACCCTATCCCGCCAATGAACGCGCCGTGCCCACGGCCGGTTCAGGGTTGCAGGCATTGCTGCAGCAGCACCTGGACACTGTCGCGGATGAGCCCGGGCTCGTGCGGTATGCCCATGAAATCGACCCCTTGCTCGACGGTTTGTGCGCCAGCTTCCTGCTCGAAGCCATCGACAAACTCGGCGGTGAACTGACCCGCCAGCAGCACGCCACCTGGAACGCCGGTCGTTATCTGGATCATTTGCTCGCACAAGCGGTGGAGGATGGCAGCCTGGTCTCGGTCGGCAATGACGCCTGGCAATTGGCCGATCAGGGCGAGCGCGCGAGTGCCCAGGACATCTGGCAGGAACTGTTCCGCAGCTATCCCGAGCATTTCCAGATCATTCATTCGGTTGGCCGTATCGGCATGCACCTGCTGGAGCTGATGAGCGGCCAGGTGGAGCTGGCGCAGTTGTTGCCACGGGAAACCACACCCGCCGTATTGACCCGCCTGGTGCTCGGCGCTGGCGGCTACCACGCGGTGCTGGGTGGTGTGCGCGAGCACATCGCCCAACGGTTGCGCGCCCTGCCTGACGGGCAGCGCTTGCGAATTCTCGAGCTGGGCTTCGAAGGCGCGCCATTGGCGGCCGATCTGTGTGTTGGCCTGGATTTCGATCGGGTCGACTATCAGTACGTGGCTCGCAACATTGAAGGGCTGTCGATGCTCCAGGCTGACGTCCCGGACCTTCAGGTGCTGAACCTGGAAGACGCGGAAAAAGTGGCCCGGGTGCCGGCCAATGACTTCGATTTGCTCCTCGTCGCCACCGACCTGGCACCACTGGAAGCACTCAGCCAGGGCTTGCAACAGGCGAGCGCCAGGTTGGGTGCCAGGGGCGAAGTGCTGCTGCTGGCGCAACACCCTGCGCGTTGGGCCGACTTCACTTTCGGCGCCGAGCCTTCCTGGTGGCTGGCCCGTCAGGGGCAGCAGGCACTCTCGGTGCAGCAGACCCCGGGTTTCTGGCAACAGGAATTGCGGCGTCATGGGCTGACGGTAGCCGAGCCCCTGGAGTTGATTCCGGACATGGCATCCGGCAGCTATTTGCTGGTGGCCGCCAGGGACAACGCGAAGCCCCTCGCGGTTGCCCCGGCGTATCCGCACCAACGCTGGATGCTGGTCGCCGACGAGCAAGGGCCTGAAGGCCCGTTGGCCGAGGCGCTGGCCACGATCCTGCGCGAGCAGGGTCAGGACGTCGCGCTGCTCGTGCCGGGCTCGGCCGCAGTACTGACGCAACAGTTGAGTGCAGGGCCGGCGGCTCAGCACATCGTGATGCTCGCCGGTCTGTTCGCCTCCCAGGGGCTGGATGCGCAGGCGGATCGCTGCATGCTGGCGGCGTCCATCACTCAGGCCTGTGAGTCGGCCGGCATCGCCGCCGACTGTTGGTTGCTGACCTCGGGCGCCGCTGTTCATCTGCTGCCCCCAGGCGCTGCGCAGGAAACGACGGTGACTCATATCGCCGATGCGGCCTTGTGGGGTTTCGGTCGGACCCTGAGCAACGAAGCGGTCGGCTGCCGTGTCCGTCTGCTCGATCTGGCAATGGGCGCCGACGCCGGGCACCTGGCCACGGCGCTGCTCAATGCCGATGAAGAAACCGAACTGGCGATCAGCGCGGCGGGCGATCGCTATGTCGCACGGCTGCGAGTCCAGCCCGATGAATGGCCGCAAGACGGCACGCCGCAGGTGCCGGCGCAGATCAAGCTCGGGTTCGACTTGCCGGGACAACTGCGTCATTTGCGCTGGGAAGCAGGGGAGCCAAGGCTACCGGCTGACGACCAGCTGGATATTGAGGTTCAGGCGACCGGTCTGAATTTCCGTGATGTGATGTATGCATTGGGCCTGCTCTCCGATGAAGCGATTGAAAACGGCTTCTCGGGTCCGACGCTGGGCTTTGAATTTGCTGGCGTGGTGCGTGGCAAAGGGGCGATGGTCGAGGGCGATTTCCAGCCGGGCGACCGCGTCGTGGGCTTCGGTCCGTCGAGCTTCGCCAATCGCCTGGTGACCAATGCCAACGCGGTGGCGCGCATTCCTGAAGGCATGTCCTTTGAGGCTGCGGCGACCATCCCGAGTACCTTCTTTACCGTGTACTACGCCGTGCATCACCTGGCGCGCCTCGAACCGGGCGAGAAGATCCTGATTCACGGTGCTGCGGGCGGTGTGGGGATTGCGGCGATCCAGATTGCCAAATGGTGCGGCGCCGAAATCTATGCCACCGCCGGCAGCGACGAAAAACGCGATTTCCTGCGGCTGATGGGGGTCGAGCACATTTTCGACTCGCGTTCGCTGGCCTATGCCGATGACATCCTGGCCATCACCGATGGCCGAGGTGTGGATGTGGTGCTCAACTCGCTGGCGGGCGAGGCGATCAATCGTAATCTGCGGGTTCTCAAACCCTTTGGCCGCTTCCTCGAACTGGGCAAGCGGGATTTCTACCAGAACACCAGGATCGGCCTGCGCCCGTTCCGCAACAACATCAGTTACTTCGGCATCGACGCCGACCAACTGATGAGCGAGCGCCCGCAACTGACCCGTCGACTGTTCGGCGACATGATGGAATTGTTCCGCGACGGCCTCTTGAGCCCATTGCCGTACCGTGCCTTCGATGCCAATGAAGTGGTCGAAGCCTTCCGCTACATGCAGCAGGCACGGCAGATCGGCAAGATCGTGGTGACGTACCGCTCGCCGATTCGAGGTGTTGTCGCGACATCAATGGCGCCCGCACCGACGTTGTCGCTGGCTGCGCAGGGCAGCTATCTGGTCACCGGCGGGCTCAGTGGTTTCGGTCTGCGCAGCGCGCAATGGCTGGTGGAAAAAGGCGCCCGGCACCTGGTCCTGCTGGGTCGACGTGGCGCCGCGACGGAAGAGGCGCAACCCTTGTTGGCGATGTGGCGCGAACAGGGCATCGAGGTCCAGGCACTGGCCTGTGACATCACCGATCGCGCACAGCTGCTGTCCGTCATGTCGCGTATCCAGGCCAGCGGCCAGCCGTTGCGTGGCGTGGTGCATGCGGCAACGGTGTTCGATGACGGCTTGATTCGCAATCTGACCCGTGAACAACTGCAGAGCGTTCTGGAGCCCAAGGCCAAGGGGGCGCAGTACCTGCATGAATTGACGGCCCATTTGCCACTGGACTTCTTCGTACTGTTCTCCTCGGCAACCACCCTGTTCGGTAATCCGGGGCAGGCCAACTATGTGGCCGCCAACCATTGGCTCGAAGCACTGGCGCGCCATCGCCTGGCGCTTGGTTTGCCGGCCACCAGTGTGCTGTGGGGGGCCATCGATGATGCGGGGTTCCTCGCCCGCAACCAGGACATCAAGGACGCCCTGCAAAGCCGCATGGGTGGTGCGGCCCTGCAGTCGCAGGCGGCGTTGCAGACCCTGGAACGCTTGCTGTTGCAACGCCGTTCGGGCCTGGGCGTGCTGGAGCTGGACTGGAAGGCGTTGTCGCGCTTCCTGCCAGCCGCCGGCTCACCCAAGTTCAATGAACTGGCGAGGTTGCACGGCGGCGAACAGGACGAAGAAAGCGATGCCGACGATATCCAGCGGCTGCTGGCGGAAATGGACGACCCCGAGCTGATCGAGCTGTTCAATGAAATGCTCAAGCAGGAAATCAGCGAAATCCTGCGTATACCCACCAGCAAACTGGATATCACCCGACCGCTCCAGGAGTTGGGGCTGGACTCGCTGATGAGTGTCGAGCTGGTGGTCGCGGTCGAGGAGCGGTTCGGTGTGCGTCTGCCGGTCATGGAACTGAGCGAAGCGTCGAACATCGGCAAGATCACCGTGCGCATCCTTGAGCTCTTGCGCGGCAACCAGGACGGTGATGTGCAAGCGGATGGCGAAAAAAACCTGCAGTCCCTGGCGAGCGAAACGTTCTCGCGTCATGGCGTCGACATCTCCCATGACGACATCGCGCAACTGAGCGATGGCCTCGACGCCCAGGGTTCCAAACTTTCACGCTTGATTAATTGATCCGGACCATGACCCATAAAACCTCGCCCGGGCTTGCCACTTCGATGAAGGACAAGCTGATCCAACAAGCCCTGGAACGGCGTCTGCGCAAAACCGGCGATGGCGCACCAAGCCCATCGCTGGAAGGTTTCAAGGGCACTCCGAAGGAGGCGTTCGGGCAGTTCTGCCGATTTGACCAGTTCCCCGGCTATCAGCAGCTACGCATCATGCTCGACGGCGCCGCGCGCTTTGGCCTGGCCAATCCGTTCTTCAAGCTGCATGAAGGATTGGCGGGGGCTGAAATCGTCATGGGTGGCAGCCGCTATGTGAATTTCGCGAGCTACAACTACCTGGGGTACTCGGGTCACCCGGTAGTCGCCGAGGCTGCCAAGGCCGCCATTGACCAGTACGGCACCTCGGTATCGGCCAGCCGTCCAGTGTCGGGCGACCGTCCGATTCATCGCGAGCTGGAGCAGGCATTGGCTCGCCTCTATGAAGTGGACGATGCCATTACCTTCGTCAGTGGCCATGCGACCAACGTGACCACCATCGGTTACCTGTTCGGCCCACGGGACCTGATCCTGCATGACGAACTGATTCATAACAGCGTGCTGCAGGGCATCCAGTTGTCCGGTGCGCGGCGCTTGAGCTTTGCCCACAATGACTGGGAAGCGGTCGACCGGGTGCTGAGCGATCAGCGTCAACATTTCGAACGCGTGCTGGTGGTGCTCGAAGGCATTTACAGCATGGACGGCGATTTCCCGGATTTGCCTCGTTTCGTCGAGCTCAGAAGCAAACACCAGGTGTTGCTGATGGTGGATGAAGCGCATTCCCTGGGGGTCATGGGGCAGACCGGCAAAGGCATCCGTGAGCATTTCGGCCTGGCCGGCGGTGATGTGGATATCTGGATGGGCACCCTGAGTAAAAGCCTGGCCAGCTGCGGTGGATACATTGCCGGTGAGTCGGCGTTGGTGGAACACCTCAAATTCCTGGCGCCGGGCTTTCTCTACAGTGTCGGCATGCCGCCATCGGTGGCGGCGGCAGCGTTGGCGGCGTTGCGTTGCCTGCCGGAAGATGGCGAGCGCGTCGCCACCTTGCAGGCGCGTGGCCGGCAATTCCTTGAGCTTGCCAGGGACGCGGGACTGGACACCGGCACCAGCACCGGTCTGGCGGTAGTGCCGGTCATCACGGGCAGTTCGCTCAAGGCCACCCAATTGTCCAGCGCATTGTCCCGTCGTGGCATCAACGCCCAGCCCATCCTGCATCCGGCAGTGCCCGAGAAATCGGCGCGCGTGCGCTTTTTCGTGTCGTGCCTGCACACCCCGGAACAAATCGCCGAGACCGTCGCCATCGTTGCGCAGGAACTGCGCAAGCTCTGAGGCGCGCGTCCGAAGACCAACGCAATCTTCGATGACGTCTTCGCCGGCAAGCCGGCTTCTACGGGTTTGGCGTGATCTGCAGGTGTACGCGTTTTTGTAGAGACCGTCTTACTCGTCACCGGGCAAGCCGGTTCCTGCAAGGGCGGCGACCTCACCATGACAAAACCTGCCACCCACCCCTCAAGTCCTGCGCGGCATGCAGGGTGCGTTGGCTCTCCAATGTGCTGTGATCCATTGATTTTGTGTTCTATCGGCAAAAGATCTCAGCCTGCGGCAGCTCCTACATGGAATGTGCTGGAGCGGTATGGGATTTAGGAAAAGTCCTACAGAAAGCTCGTTGGGTCTTCCGTAGCCTTGCGCCCTCACTCATCTGACTCGCTTCCGGGGGGCGCACATTGTCGAACAAGTCGTTACGCATTCTGATCGCCGATGAACAACATTTTAACCGGCTGAGAATCGAGCGTTGGTTCAACCAGCTCGGTTACTACCGGGTGGCGCCAGTGCAAAACCTCGACGAACTGTTGACCCTGGTGGAATACGGTTGCGAGCCGTTCGACCTGCTGGTCATCAATGCCGCACTGGCGGGCGGCAAACTCGACCTGCTGGGTTTCTGCCTCGATAACCGGCAACTGGATCGCGTGTTGATCTACGATGGACAGCAGGCGCAGCTGCCACCCATTCCGGCCTGCGAGCAGCAGAAAACCCAGGTAAGTCATGCCGTGCTGCCGGATCTGGCGGCGCTCCAGCGCCTGATGACTATCATTGATCCAGGCATGCCGTTCGTCGGGACTGTCATTTCTGTCAGGTAGTCCGTCAAGGCGTTCCATGCCACAGTTTATGCGCAGCGTTGTGTCCGATCCGGGCCTTGCCCATGGGCAGCCAGTGCCCAATCGTCGTGTTTTTTTGCACAGGGAGTAGCCATGAAGTCAGTGCTGATAGTGGACGATCATTCGGTGATACGCGGCGCCCTCAAAATCGTACTCAAGCAGGAAGGATTCAAGCGGATTCACGAAGCGACCAGTGGAAACGAAGTCCTGCCGATGATTCGTAAGCACACACCGGAACTGGTGGTGCTGGACCTGAACATACCGGCGCTCGACGGCCTCGATGTGCTGGCCAGGATCAAGGCCGGTGAGGTGCCATGCCGGGTCGTGGTGTTCACTTCCCAGGAGCCGATGTTTTATCAGGAGCGCTGCATGCGCGCCGGTGCCTCTGCCTATGTGGCCAAGACCAACGACCTGCAGCATTTGCACAAAGCCGTGCACGCCGTGATGTCCGGATACACCTATTTCACCCGGTTACCCTCCAGTTCAGTGTCGTTGAGCACTTTGCAACGCAGTGAAAAACAGATGATCGACAACCTCTCGGACCGAGAACTGACGATCTTCCAGCACCTGTCCCGGGGCATGACCAACAAGGCCATCGCGGAAATCATGCACCTGAGCCACAAGACCGTCAGCACCTACAAATCCCGATTGACGGAAAAGCTCAATGTGGAGTCGTCGGTGCACCTGCGGGACCTGGCCCGGCGCAATCATCTGATCTGAATGAACGCCTTCCGCCCCCTGCGTCTCCTGAAAAACTTCCTGCTGCCTGGGCTTTGCCTCTGGGCATCGAGTGTCTGTGCACAGCCACAGACATTGACGTTGCTGGGGCGCTCCGACGTCGAAGGGTACAGCGTCGCGCTGTCAGCGGCCGACTCACGCTGGTTGCAGCAAAAGGGCCGGTTGGTACTGGGCGTCTCTGCTCCGGATTATCCCCCCTTTGACATCACCACCACCGGCCATGCACTGGAAGGGGTAACGGCGGACTATGCCGGATTGCTCGAAAAGCTGTTGCAGGTGCAGATCGTTGTCCAGCGCTATGAGTCCCGCGCCGAGGCGGTCCGGGCGCTCAAGCAAGGTGATGCTGACCTGCTGGGCACGGCCAACAGTTATGAAGCACGGGATTCGCAGTTACGCCTCTCCAGTGCCTATGCGGTTGATCAACCGGTGCTGGTGACCCGCATCGATTCGACTCAAGTGCCGGCCCCGGCGCTGGCCGGCGAGCGACTGGCAATGCTGTACCACTACTTGCCCGAACAAAGCGTGCAGCAGTTCTATCCCGAGGCGAAGGTTCAGCTCTTCCCCTCGACGCTGGCGGCGGTGGGAGCCGTGGCCTTCGGTCAGGCGGATGTCTATCTGGGCGACGCGATCAGTGCCCATTACCTGATCAGCAAAAACTATCTGAACAACGTGCAACTGACCGATTTTTCGCGCATGGAATCGGGGCGCTTTGCCTTTGCGCTGACTCACGAAAACCGGCAATTGCGGCGCATCGTCAACCAGGCTCTGGCGGCGATCCCAGCCAATGAACAGATGAACATCTTGCGGCGCTGGGGCGCGGGCGGGGTGTCGATGCCGGGTACTCAGTCACTGCAATTGAGCGTGGCCGAACAACGCTGGCTCGAACAACACCCGCGGGTCAGCGTGGCGATCAACGCGAATGTGCCGCCGATCACGTTCATCGACAGCGAGGGCAAGTATCGCGGCATCGGTGTCGATGTGCTGGCCAAAATCAGTCTGCGTACCGGGTTGCAATTCGACCTCAAGGCCATGCAGTCGGTGAGCGAAATGATCCAGGGCATACAGAGCCGCCAGGTCGACATGCTGGCCGGGATCGGTCTCAGTTCTCGGCGCGAAGAAGCGCTGCTGTTTACCCGGCCCTTCCTGACCAGTCCGTCGGTATTGGTTACGCGGCTATCGCCCTACAGCCCCAAGACACTGGACGAGATGGCCGGAAAAACCCTGGCGCTGACTCAGGGCAACATCGCCAGCGACTACATTCGGGAGCATTTCCCGTTGATCCGCTTTGTCGATGCACCCTTGTCGGCAGAGGCCATGGAGATGGTCGCCCAGGGTAAGGCCGATGGCAGCATCAACTCGTTGATCAGCGCCCGTTACCAGATTTCCCGGCAATACCGCGACCGTCTGCAAGTGACCAGCACCGTGGGAACCGATCCTGCCCGCAGCACCCTGGCGACCAGCCGCGAGGCGACCGAGTTGCATTCGATCCTGGACAAGGCGCTGCTGAGTATTCCCCCCGAAGAAATCGACGAACTGACACTCCCCTGGCGAAACGACCAAATGGTGGAGCAGAGCTATTGGTTGCGCTATCGGCAGAGCATTTTCCAGGCGTTCGCCGCGGCCGGCGTCCTGCTCTTGATTGCGCTCGGCGGGATGCTCTGGCAGCGCCGGCAGATTCGCCAGCGCCAGCAGCTGCTGGGGCAATTGCAGGAAGCCAAGGACGCCGCCGAACAGGCCAACCGGGCCAAGACCACGTTTCTGGCGACCATGAGTCATGAAATCCGCACGCCCATGAACGCCTTGATCGGCATGCTCGAGCTGGCGCTGAAACGGGCGGATGAAGGTGTCACCGACCGTTGCGCCATTGAGGTGGCGTCGAACGCCGGGCAGCAATTGCTGGCCTTGATTGGCGATATCCTGGACATCGCCCGTATCGAGTCCGGGCATTTGTCACTGACACCGGAGCGGACCAACCTGCAGGCGCTGGTGGTCTCGGTGTGCCGGGTCTTCGAAGGTCTGGCGCGGCAGAAAAACCTGCGATGGCGGGTCGAAGTCGACGCAAACAGCGACTGCGATGTGTTGATCGATCCCGTACGTTTCAAGCAAGTACTGTCCAATCTGTTGAGTAATGCGATCAAGTTCACCGCTGAAGGCGAGGTCAGCCTGAAACTGCGGGTGGATCCGACGTCCTCGCAGCGCCTGGCGGTCAGCGTACAGATACAGGACAGCGGCATCGGCATCAGTGCCTTCGACCAGCAACGCCTGTTCAGCCCCTTCGTGCAGGCCGGCAACAGCCAGCAATCCGGCCGCCAGGGTTCCGGGCTGGGGCTGGTGATCAGCCGCACCCTGTGCGAAATGATGGGCGGCCGCCTGCAACTCGACAGTGCGCTCGGGCGCGGCACCCGTGTCGACATCAACCTTGAACTGATGGCCCTGCAACCGCTGCCCGCCAGCGAGCTGGCGCAGAGCGCTGCGCAGCTGCCCACCCGACCGCTGACGATTCTGGTGGTCGACGATTACCCGGCCAATCGCCTGTTGCTTACGCGACAGCTGAGTTGGCTGGGGCACCAGGTAATGGAGGCGGAGGATGGTCAGCAAGGCTTGGCAAAATGGCGCGAGCACGAGTTCGATCTGGTCATCACCGACTGCAACATGCCGGTGCTCAGTGGTTATGAGTTGGCGGGGGCGATTCGCGATGACGAGCGTTTACAGGGCATGGCGCCGACCGTGATTCTGGGATTTACCGCCAATGCGCAACACGAGGAAAAGATCCGCTGCATCGAGGCGGGCATGGACGATTGCCTGTTCAAGCCGATTCGGCTGGAGGATCTGAGCGGCTGGCTGGGCGCAAGGTTTTTGAGCGAAGCGCAGGACGAAGCACCGTCAGCCGCCGAGATTGATTTGAGTGGCCTGGAGCGTTATGTGGGGGCGGATCGAGAGCTGATCACCCAGTTGTTGCACGATCTGGCGGTGACCAATCGCGATGACCGCGAGCTTCTGCTGCAGGAACACGCCAGTGGCAATCACCCCGCCTTGCAGGATCTGGCGCACCGCATCAAGGGCGGGGCGCTGATGGTTCGGGCGATGACGCTGGTCGAATATTGCGAACAGCTGGAGCGTGCGTGCCGCGAGGGCAACGCCGCACTGATCGACGCTGCCGTCGATCAGTTGCAGCAAGCCATGACGCGCCTGGACCTCAGCCTTAAGCCGGGCTGACCCTTAGTCCCAGTCGGGCGCGATGCCTTTCGGGCTGGTCAGGCGATGGCCGCGATCCAGGCTGGCGATCAATTGCATGTCGGCTTCGCTCAGTGTCAGTCCGCAAGCCTTGAGGTTGCTCTCAAGGTTGGCGCGTTTTGTGGACGAAGGAATCACCGCGTATCCCATTTGCATGGCCCAGGCCAGGGTGACCTGTGCCGGTGTCGCCCGCAGGCGCCCGGCGATCTGCTGGATGGCCGGGTCCTTGAGCACCTCGCCGTAGGCCAGGGTCATGTACGAGGTGATCTGGATGCCCTGGCTCTGCGCGAACCCGACCACTGTGCGGTTTTGCAGATAGGGGTGCAGTTCGATCTGGTTGGTGGCGATGTGCTCGGCGCCGATGGCAGCGATGGCTTGTTGCATCAGGTCGACGGTGAAGTTCGACACACCGATCTGCCGGGTCAGGCCCAGACGCTTGGCTTCGAGCAGGGCGCCCATGAATTCTTGCACCGGCACCTGATCTTCCGGCGACGGCCAGTGGATGAGCGTCAGGTCGAGGTAGTCGGTCCGCAATTTGCGCAGGCTCTCCCTGAGGCTGTCGATGAGGCGATCCCTGGCGAAGTTGGCCACCCAGATCTTGCTGGTGATGAACAGTTCTTCCCGGGCAATGCCACTGGCGGCGATGGCCTGGCCGACCTCGGCTTCGTTCTCGTAGATTTGCGCGGTATCGATGACCCGGTAGCCCAGTTCGAGGCCGGTGCGCACCGAATCGATGACCACCTGGCCTTGCAAGCGAAAGGTACCCAGGCCGAATGCGGGGATGGACATGTATGACTCCAGAGGTTGCAGTGGGAATGGCCGCGAGTATCCGTGTCTGCATCCGTGGGAAAAACCGCTGCAATGGCAAAGCAATGTTTACCGCAAATCATGAATCGGACAGTCTGATGCAGCGCGGGGGGGGCTGATCTGGCGGCGTGTGAGTCAGATGAGTCGTTATCGTTCCACTGGTAGAACGATCAAGCTGATTTTTACCGCCTAGCGCATCATTGGCGATGTTTTTAAGCTATGTCCATGGTTTCACTCACCTCTTCAGGAGACACCATGAAAAACATCATCGGTATCTACGCTCGTCCCAATACCCACTGGGTCGGCGACGGTTTTCCGGTTCGTACACTGTTTTCCTACGACAATCTGGCCAAACACATCAGCCCGTTTCTGCTGCTGGATCACGCCGGGCCCGTTGAATTCACCCCGACCACTGAGCGGCGTGGCGTGGGTCAGCACCCGCACCGGGGTTTCGAAACCGTGACCATCGTCTACAAGGGCGAACTGGAACACCGCGATTCCACCGGCAGTGGCGGCAAGATCGGCGCGGGCGATGTGCAATGGATGACCGCCGCTTCCGGCATTCTCCACGAAGAGTTTCATTCCGAAGGCTTTGCCAAAAGCGGTGGCACCCTGGAGATGGTGCAGTTGTGGGTCAACCTGCCGGCCAGGGACAAAATGGCCGACCCCGGTTACCAGACCCTCCTCGACGCGGATATCCCAAACATCGCCCTGAAGAACAACGCCGGCAGCCTGCGCTTGATTGCCGGTGAGTTCGACGGTCACACCGGGCCGGCGCGCACCTTTACGCCGATCGACGTCTGGGACCTGCGTCTCAATGGCGGCCAGGCGCTCACGCTTGACCTGCATGAAGGTCGTAACACGGCGTTGGTGGTCTTGCGTGGCACGGTTCAGGTCAACGGTCTGGAATCGGTCGGCGAAGGGCAGTTGGCCCTGTTCGAGCGCAAGGGCAAGCAGCTCACCCTGGAAGCCAGCGACGAGGCCGTGGTGCTGTTACTCAGTGGCGAGCCGATTGACGAGCCCATCGTCGGGCACGGTCCGTTCGTGATGAACACCGAGCGAGAAATTCACCAGGCGTTCGCCGACTTCCAGTCCGGCCGCTTCGGCCGCCTGCACGGTTGACGGGAAGACCCGCGACATCACACTGAGCAGCGGCGCGTAAATCCGCCAGCTCCCATCCTCTGTGGCAACGGGCACGCACGCTGCCACAGGTTTCTGGACGTCAGGTTCCAGCGAAATCAATTGCTCCTACACTGTGGCCAATGCGATCTTCCGTTCATTGTTCCGGGCTGGAGTTTCTTGATGTTGTCTTTGCTTACCGAACACCCGCTGGTGTGCGCCCTGGTGCTGATCCTGATCGATCTCGGGCTGTGGCGCCTGGTCACGGCCAATCGCAACGGCTGGAAGCTGCTGTTGCGGGTGGTGATTTTCTCGCTGTTCAGCCTGTTGCTGTTCAACGAAGGCTTGAACCCGATGGAGACGGCGCCCTGGGCCGACAACGTGCCGCTGCACCTGGCGGCCACGGGGTTGCAGATCGGTTGGTGGCTGTTCGGCGCGCGCACCCTGACGGTGTTGATTGGCGCGGCGATGATGCAACGGGTCGGGCATACCGGGCGATTGTTGCAAGACCTGCTCGGTGCGGTGATTTTTCTCGTCGCGGTGATCGCCGCCCTGGCGTACGTGCTCGATCTGCCGGTCAAAGGTGTTCTGGCCACGTCCGGCGCGTTGGCGATCATCGTCGGCCTGGCCCTGCAGAGCACCCTTAGTGACGTGTTTTCGGGGATCGTCCTGAACACCACCAAACCCTATCAACTGGATGACTGGATCTCCATCGATGGCACCGAAGGCCGGGTCATCGACATCGATTGGCGCGCGACGCGCCTGCAAACCTCACAAGGCAGCATGGCGGTGATTCCCAATTCGCTGGCGGCCAAGGCCAAGATCGTCAACTTCAGCCGGCCCAGCGATATTTTCGGCATTTCGATCAGTTTGCAGGTGAGCCCCCACGTCCGGCCGAACAAGGTGATCGATGCCCTTGAGCGGGCGATGCAGGGCTGTCGCATGCTGTTGAACAAGCCGGCGCCGAAAGTGGCGCTCAAAAGCTCCTCCAGCGCCGGCGTGGAATACGAAATCAGCGGGTTTGTCGCCTCGATGAACGAACAGCGCGAGGTCCGCAATCAACTCTACGATCTGGCGTACCGGCACTTGCAGGCGTCCGGGGTCAACCTGCTGTCGAGCGTGGAACCCATCGCCTCGACCAACCTTTCACGGGCGCGGGCGCTGCTCGACAGTTCACCGATTTTCTCGACCTTGCGCCAGGAAGAGAAAGAAACCTTCAGCCAGAACATGACCCTGCAAACGTTCCGCGCCGGGGAGACCATTCTGGCGGCGGGGGAGGTCAGCGATCATTTGTTCATCATTGAATCCGGGGTGGTCACGGTAACGCTGAACCGCCACGGCACGCCTTTCGAGTCCGGGCGCATGGGGCCTGGCGAGGTGATTGGCGAGGCCGGCATTCTGGACGACAGTTCGGTGCCCGCCACCTTTGCGGCGAAGACTCCCTGCATGCTTTACCGCATCGAAAAGGAGTACCTCAAACCGTGCCTGGATGCCCGTCACGACATCAACGACGCGATGCAAACCTTGCTGGATTTCCGCCTGCACAAAGCCAAGACCCTGACTCAGGAGGTGCCGCAGGTGGTGCCGAAGACCGGGTTTTTGCACTGGTTGCGTAATCGGGTATGAAGGGCCGTGGCAGGGGGCGCGGGTTAGTTGACCTGTTTTTCGCCCGTGGAGTGGCCTCCTCGACTTCTGGAAAATTGGCTATTTGTGCAAAGCGCTCCGGGGACTAACTTAGCCACACACCCACTTGCCCTGGAGCATCCCATGCAACCACGTACTGATTTCTACACCGCCAGCCCTGACGCTCTGAAAGCGATGATCGCCCTGGAAACCGCGGTCTCCAAGCTGCCGCTGGAGAAACCCCTGATCGAACTGGTCAAGCTCCGTGCTTCGCAAATCAATGGCTGCGCCTTCTGCATCGACATGCACACCGCCGATGCGATCAAGGGCGGGGAGACTCCGCGTCGTCTGTTCGCCGTGACCGCCTGGCGTGAGGCGCCGTTCTTCACCGAACGTGAACGCGCTGCGTTGCTCTGGACCGAATCCCTGACCCAGCTCAGCCTGACCCATGCGCCGGATGAAGACTACGAAGTGGTCAGCGCCCAGTTCACACCGAAGGAAATGGTCGACCTGACGGTGGCCATCAGCACGATCAACAGCTGGAACCGCCTGGCGGTAGGCTTTCGCAAAACCCCTCAGGCCTGATCCTCAAGTCATTGCCGATGCGCCTCAATGGGCATCGGCACTCGGCGCGGCCGGTGGTTGCACCTTGCGCATCAAGGGCACCATCGCCGTGGCGATGACGAAGCAGACCCCGATCATCAAAAACGCGTCGCCATAGGTTTGCGTCTGGGCTTCGCGGAAGGTCAACAGCCAGAGCTGATGCAGGCTGGCAGTGACCCCGACATCGCCGCTCTGGCCCAGGGCGGCGAAGTTGTTTCCGACCTGGGACAGCCACTGGTTGAGGGCCTCGTTGGTGCTGTTGAGGTTTTCCGCCAACCTTGTGAAGTGCAGGTTGGTGCGGTCGTTGAGGATGGTCGCACAGGCGGCGATGCCAATCGCGCCGCCCAGGTTGCGCATCAGGTTGAACAACCCCGAAGCATGTTTCAGTCGCGCCGGTGCCAACCCGCCCAGGGTCAAGGTCACCGCGGGCGGCACCGCCAGTTGCTGGGCAATCCCGCGCAGGGCTTGCGGCAGCATCAATTCCCTGGCCCCCCAGTCATGGGTGATCGGGCTGAAATCCCACATCGACAAAGCGAACAGCCCAAGGCCGGTCATCATGATCCAGCGCAGATCGACGCGGTTGGCCAGAAAGGCATACAACGGAATTGCCATGATCTGGAACACGCCGGTGGAGAAAACCGCCAGACCAATGTCCAGTGCGCCGTAGCCACGCACCCGACCGAGAAACAGCGGCGTCAGGTAAATGGTGGCAAACAGGCCGATGCCGGTGACGAACGAGAAGAAGCAGCCGAGGGCGAAATTGCGGTCCTTCAAGGCGCGCAGATCGACGATCGGGTTGGCCACGTGCAAGGTTCGGCCAATGAACGCCAGGCCTGCCAGGCCGCTGATCCAGGCGGTAGTCAGAATCGTGCTGTCGCTGAACCAGTTCCAGCGCGGGCCTTCTTCGAGGGTGTACTCCAGGCAGCCGAGAAACAGTGCGAGAAACACCATGCTTATATAGTCGGCGCCCTTGAGCAGCGAGAGTTCCGGCTGATCGATTTTCACCAGGATCGGCACCGCCACGGCGACAAAAATCCCCGGCACCAGGTTGATGTAGAACAGCCAGTGCCAGGACGAAATGTCGGTGATGTAGCCACCAATCACCGGGCCCAGGGTCGGCGCCAAAGACGCCACGGCGCCGATGGTCGCGGCGGCGATGACCCGTTGCTTGCCGCTGAAGAACACGAAGGCCGTGGTGAACACCATGGGGATCATCGATCCGCCGAGAAAGCCTTGCAGGGCGCGGAAGGCGATCATGCTCTGGATGTTCCACGCCACGCCGCACAACAGGCTGGTCAGGGTGAAGCCCACGGCTGAGGCGCAAAACAGCCAGCGCGTCGAGAACACACGGGAAAGCCAGCCCGACAGCGGAATGACGATGATTTCGGCGATCAGGTAACTGGTTTGCACCCAGGCGGTTTCGTCGGTGCCGGCCGAAAGCCCGCCACCAATGTCACGCAGCGACGCCGAGACGATCTGGATGTCCAGCAGCGCAATGAACATGCCGATGCACATGCTGGCGAAGGCGAAGACCTTGGTCGCTGTCGCCATGTTCGCCGCATTGAACGGTTGCGCCGGGGCGGCGAGGGCGCGGCTCATGGCGCGCTGGCCACGGCTGGCGCTTCAGGCTCCTTGCGTGTGTCCACTTCGGCGGTCACCGACAGGCCGGGGCGCAGGTGGCCGAGTACGCCGTCAGCCGGATCAAGATGGATACGCACCGGCACCCGTTGCACGATTTTGGTGAAGTTGCCGGTGGCATTTTCTGGCGGGAGCACGCTGAATTGCGCACCACTGGCCGGCGCGAGGCTGTCCAGGTGACCGTGAAACTCCTGACCCGAGAGCACGTCGGCGTGAATCACCACCCGCTGGCCGGGCGTCATGCGCGCCAGTTGGTCTTCCTTGAAGTTGGCATCGACCCACAAGCCGCTGGAGGGGACCACCGACAGCAGTTGCGAACCGGCCTGGGCGTAAGCGCCGAGCCGTGCCCGGCGATTGCCGATCACGCCGTCGACCGGTGCACGCAGTTCGGTGTAGCCAACGTTCAATTGCGCCAGGTCACGTTCGGCCTTGGCCTGGACCAGCGCGGCGCGGGCCTGCTGTTTCTGGGTGGCGATCACGTTCAACTGCCGCTGTGCCGCCAGCAGTTCGGCCTGGGCGCGAGTGCTTTGGGCCTGGGCGGTCTTGAAGGTGGCGTTGGCCCGCTGCGCGCTTTCCACGGAAACGGCGTTGGTGCTGACCAGTTTTTTGTAGCGCGCATCGTCATCCCGCGAACGGGCGGTTTCGGCTCCGGCGGCGTCGATGCCGGCGCGGGCCTGGCCGATGACGGCTTGCTGCAATTGTTCGGTGGCGTCGAGATTGGCGAGCAGGGCTTCCTCGGCCGCTACTGCGCCTTCGGCCTTGGCCAGGTTGGCGCGGTAATCGCGGGCGTCGAGACGAATCAGCACATCGCCAGCCTTGACCTTCTGGTTGTCGGTCACCAGCACTTCGTCGATGTAACCCGCCACTTTCGGCCCGATCACCGTCACGTCGCCGCCAATGTAGGCGTCGTCGGTTGCTTCGATGAAACGGCCGGTCGTCCACCAATGCGCGACGTACACGCCGGCCAGTGCCAGCGCAGCCATACCCAGCGTTGGCAGGAGCAGGCGCTTGAGCAGGGGAGGCTTGGGGGTGTTCACCGGGACAGCAAGGTCGGCTTCAACGGAGGGCATGCTGGTCATGGAGAATTACCTGTCGGAAACGGCGTTTAATTACGCGCGTAATATGACGTATGTAATATTTAGTGGCAAATGAATTTTGCTGCCGGTCGTCAGGTGCTGGGTTGGCTGAGGATTGAGGTCAGAAACAAAACGAAGGAGCTGCCAGCGGCAGCTCCTATCAGGTGTAACGCGGGGGAAAAGGGGGGATCAAGCGCGTTCGAAGATCGCCGCAATCCCCTGACCGCCGCCGATGCACATGGTCACCAGGGCGTAACGGCCGTTGATGCGATGCAGTTCGTGGATGGCCTTGGTGGCGATGATGGCACCGGTCGCGCCCACCGGGTGACCCAGGGCGATGCCCGAACCGTTCGGGTTGACCTTGGCCGGATCCAGGCCCAGCTCCTGGCTGACCGCGCAGGCTTGGGCGGCGAAGGCGATGTTGGCTTCGATCACGTCCAGGTCGGCGATGGTCAGGCCGGCACGCTTGAGCGCCAGGCGCGTGGCCGGGATCGGGCCCAGGCCCATCAGTTCTGGCTCAACACCGGCGTGGGCGTAGCTGACCAGACGCGCCAGCGGACGCAGGTTGTTGGCCTGGACCGCGTTGCCGGTGGCCATGACCAGTGCAGCCGCGCCGTCGTTCAAGCCCGAAGCGTTGCCGGCGGTCACCGAACCGTCCTTCTTGAACGCCGGCTTCATTGCCGCCAGCTGTTCCAGGGACGTGGCGCGTGGGTGCTCGTCGACGTTGAACAGCTTGGTGCCCTTGCGATCCTGGATTTCCACGGTCGCGATCTGCTCGCTGAAATAGCCGTTGGCGATCGCATGGGCAGCGCGTTTCTGGTCTTCCAGAGCCAGGGCATCCTGCATTTCGCGGGTGATGCCGTTGCGTTCAGCGACGTTCTCGGCGGTGATGCCCATGTGGATGCTGTGGAACGGGTCATGCAGGATGCCCAGCATGTAATCGATGGCCTGGACGTTACCCATGCGCGCGCCCCAGCGGGCCGAAGGCATCAGGTACGGGCCGCGGCTCATGGATTCGGCACCGGCACCGATGGCGATTTCGGCGTCGCCCAGCAGCAGGGTCTGCGCCGCACTGATGATCGCTTGCAGGCCGGAGCCGCAGAGACGGTTGACGTTGTAGGCCGGGGTTTCTTTCGGGATGCCGGCGTTCATCGCGGCGACCCGGGAGATGTAGGCGTCACGGGTTTCAGTCGGGATCACGTTGCCCATGACCAGATGGCCGACCAGCGCCGGGTCCACGGCGGCCCGTTGCAGGGCGGCCTTCACGGCGGTGGTTGCCAGGTCGGCCGGTGGCACGTCCTTGAGAGAACCGCCAAAGGTGCCGATGGCGGTACGGGCGGCGCTGACGACGTAGATTTCCGGAGTGTTCATGGCTGGTTTCCTTTCGGTGAATGCTTATCAGTACTGCGATTGAGCAGGGCGTTCAAGGCTGTTTTCGCTTCGTCGCTATTGAGGCGTTCGATGAATAGCAGGTTCTCTTCACGCAGGGTGGCTTGCAGTTCGGCCATGCTGGCCTGTTTCATCAGTTGTCGCGATTGGCGCAGGGCTTGCTGAGGCATTGCCAGCAGTCGATGGGCCAGACGGGTGGCCGCCGCCAGGCATTGCGCCCCGTCGTCGAACACTTCGTTGGCCAGGCCCCATGCCACCGCTTCGCTGCCGTCCAGACTGTCGCCCAACAGCAACAGGCGCGCGGCGCGTGCCTGGCCGAGCAGGCGTGGCAGCAGCAGGCTGGCGCCGAACTCCGGGCACAGGCCCAGGTTGACGAACGGCATGCGCAGCTTGGCATTGCGGGTGACCAGCACCTGATCGCAATGCAGCAACACGGTGGTGCCGATACCGATGGCGGCCCCGCATACGGCGGCAATCAGTGGTTTTTGCAGATGGGTCACGGCGCGCATCAGGCGAAAGGCCGGGCTGTCCAGATGCGTGGGTGGCTGCTGCAGGAAGTCCACCAGGTCATTACCGCTGGAAAAACAGCTCGGGCCGCCGGTCAGGATGACCACGCCGACCGAGTCGTCCTCGTCCGCCGCGAACAACAGGTCGGCCAGGCGCATGTACATGGCGTTGGTCAACGCATTGAGCTTGTCGGGGCGGTCGATGGTCAGCGTCAGTACGCCATCGCGTTGTTCATGTTTGATCAGGTCAGTCATGGATGGCTCTTGCAGAGTCGGTTCGGCCGTCACTTTAAGCGTCAGGCAAACCCCGCAGCTATGACAAAACGGGTCAACCCGACTGATGCTTTTTGCCATGTGCCGTTGCCGGCCCGACAGCGGCAGTCGATTCGCACACACCCATTCGGGGTATGGTGCCGCCTGGCGAATCGCCCAATAGTAGGTTCATCCGCTCATCCAGAGCCGAACTCGCTTGATAAGGTGAATGTGCAATGCGCAAGACACTGAAGGTGATTTCCAGTCTGTTTGCTCTTCCGTTGATCATCAATGCCCAAGCCGCCGAAGTGGACGACAGCCAGACGCTGCGGCTCTACAACTGGGCGGATTACATCGGTGAAAAAACCCTGTCGGACTTTGAAAAGTCCACCGGCATCAAAGTGATCTACGACACGTTCGATTCCTACGAAACCGTGCAGGCCAAATTGCTCACCGGCCACTCCGGTTATGACCTGATCGTGCTCAACGCCTCCCTCGCACCGCCGCTGATCCAGGCCAAGGTGTTCCAGCCGCTGGATAAAAAGTTGCTGCCGGGCTGGAACAATCTGGACCCGAAAGTCCTGCACGACCTGCAAGGGTTCGATCCGGGCACCGCCTACTCGGCGCCCTACACCTGGGGTAGCAACGGTGTCACGTACAACGTCGACAAGATCAAGGAGCGCATGCCGGACGCGCCGATCGGCTCGCTGGCGATGATCTTCGATCCGAAGATCGTGTCACGCTTCGCCGACTGCGGCGTGACCCTGCTCGATGCCCCCACCGAAGTCATTCCCATGGCCTTGAAGTACCTGGGACGCGACCCGAGAAGCGCGGCCCCGGCGGATCTGAAAGCGGCCCAGGATTTGTTGCTGTCGGTCAGGCCGTACATCCGCAAGTTCGACTCGGTCAATTACCTGACCAGCCTGCCCAATGGCGACGTGTGCATGGCGATGACCTGGTCCGGCGACTACGCGACGGCCATGGCCCGCGCCGAAGAAGCCAAGAAGCAGATCAACCTGGCGTACTTCATTCCCAAGGAAGGCTCGCTGATCTGGTTCGACAACATGTACATCCCGGCCGATGCGCCCCACGTCGCCAACGCCCACAAGTTTCTGGAATACCTGATGCAGCCGCAGGTGATGGCGGACGTGAGCGACTTCATCAATTACGCCAACAGCAACGCGGCGGCCACGCCATTGCTCAACGCCAGCGTGCGAAACAATCCGGCGATTTATCCCGATGACGACATTCGTCAACGGCTGTTTCCGCAGAAAACCCAGGACGCCAAAGACATGCGAGCCATGACACGCGTCTGGAGCACCGTAAAAAGCGGGATTTGATCGACCCATCGATTCGTTTGAGGTTTTTGTATGGCTACTCCAACTAAAAAAGTGTTCTCGACAGTCGACGCGGCTGAACTGGTCAAGGCCGACAAGGCCCATCACATGCACGGCTATCACGTGTTCGACGAGCATGCCGAGCAGGGTTCGCTGAACATCGTCGCCGGCGACGGCGCCTACATTTATGACACCCAGGGCAACCGTTTTCTCGATGCCGTCGGCGGCATGTGGTGCACCAACATCGGCCTGGGCCGTGAGGAAATGGCCCTGGCCATTGCCGATCAAGTGCGGCAACTGGCTTACTCCAACCCGTTTTCCGACATGTCGAACAACGTGGCGATCGAGCTGTGCGAAAAACTCGCCAGCCTCGCCCCCGGCGACCTCGACCATGTGTTCCTGACCACTGGCGGCTCCACGGCGGTGGACACCGCGTACCGGCTGATCCAGTACTACCAGAACTGCCGCGGCAAGCCGGAAAAGAAACACATCATCGCGCGCTTCAACGCCTATCACGGCTCGACCACCTTGACCATGTCGATCGGCAACAAGGCCGCCGACCGGGTGCCGGAGTTCGATTACGCCAACCCGCTGATACATCACGTGTCCAACCCCAACCCGTACCGCGCCCCGGATGGCATGAATGAAGCGCAGTTCCTCGAGTTCCTGGTCAAGGAATTCGAAGACAAGATCCTGTCGATCGGCGCGGACAAGGTCGCCGGCTTTTTCGCCGAGCCGATCATGGGCTCGGGCGGGGTGATCATTCCGCCGAAGGGTTATCTCAAGCGCATGTGGGACGTGTGCCAGCGCTACGACATTCTGTTCGTTGCCGACGAAGTGGTGACTTCGTTCGGGCGCCTGGGCAAGTTTTTCGCCTCCCTGGACGTGTTCGATGTGCAACCCGACATCATCACCACCGCCAAGGGCCTGACGTCCGCCTATCTGCCATTGGGGGCGTGCATCTTTTCCGACCGCATCTGGAAAGTCATCGCCGAACCCGGCAAGGGCCGCTGCTTTACCCACGGCTTTACCTACAGCGGTCATCCGGTGTGCTGCACGGCGGCGCTGAAGAACATTGAAATCATCGAACGGGAAAACCTGCTGGCCCATGTCGACGATGTCGGCGGTTATCTGGAACAGCGCCTGGCCACGCTCAAGGATTTGCCGTTGGTGGGGGATGTGCGTTGCCAGAAGTTGATGGCCTGCGTGGAGTTCGTCGCCGACAAACGCACCAAGGCGCTGTTCGCCGATGAAATCAACATTGGCGAAAAAATCCATGTGCGGGCACAGGCCCGGGGCTTGCTGGTGCGGCCGATCATGCACCTCAATGTCATGTCGCCGCCGTTGATTCTCAGCTATGCCCAGGTCGACGAAATCGTCGAGATCCTGCGGGTGTGCATCCTGGAAGTGGCGGCCGAGCTGGAGCAGAGCGGCCAGTATTTCGGGCAATGAGTCTTTCAGTCAGGCTTTTACCAAGGGCCTGCTCACCCGCTAGACTGCGGGGCATGAGCAAACCAGACGACGACACACTGATCGCAATGCCCTTCGGGGCCTTGCACAAATGGCATGAGGGCATGCGCGAGGCCTTCGCCCATGTCGACGAGCCTGACGCCCTGCAATACCTGGCGTCAGCATTGGCGCAGCTGGTGTCCATCGAGTCGATGATGATCAGCCTGGAGCGCAAGGACCGCGCGCCTCAGTTGCTGCACCAGCGCGGCATTGCCCAGGAATACCAGGTCTCGATTCTCGACCGCTATTTTTCCGGGGGCTACCTGCTCGACCCGTTTTGTCTGGCGGTGGAGCAAGGCTTGGCGCAAGGCTTTTATCACTTGGAGGAAATTGCCCCGGACAACTTCTTCGACAGTGACTACTACAAGTCCTACTACCTGAAGGCGGGTTGTTCGGAAGACAGCTACTACATCGTCGATACGGGCAACGACACCAAGATATCCGTCAGCCTGTTTCAAGGTTTCGGCGGTGAATGCCTGCAGGTCGAACAACTGAACCTGCTGCGCGCCGTCGAACCGCTGGTGCGCGAATTTGTCAGCGAGTTCAGTCAGCGCGGCCTGTTGCGCAATCACGAAATCCAGAGCGATAACGATCAAGGCCTGCGGGATGATCTCAAGCACCGGGTGCAGTCGGCATTCGAGCAATTCGGGTGCGATGTGCTCACCGAGCGTGAGCGGGAAGTGGCGCACATGGTGCTTCGCGGTCACTCGGTGAAATCCACCGCCAGCCAGATGGGCATCTCCCCGGAAACCGTGCGCATGCACCGCAAGAATCTGTACCTGAAACTGGAAGTGGGGTCGCAGTCGGAGTTGTTTGCGCTGTTTATTGAGTGGTTGCGCAAGCACTGACCACAACGTAGAGCCAATGTAGGAGCGAGCTTGCTCGCGAAGAACCTGAGAGCACCGCGTTCATCCAGAAAGCGCGCGCCATTATTCACGTCCATCGCGAGCAGGCTCGCTCTACAGGTGTTGCATCAGTCTTCGCGTTTTACGACCAAGGTGAGAATGTCATAGCTGGCCACCAGTTCACCCAACTGATTGGTGACTTCCACGTCCCACGCCACCACCCCTTGCGGGACGCCTTGCGGGCTCTTCTTGCCCTGGTCGATTTTGCGTTTGCAGGTCAGGCGAGCCTGGATGGTGTCGCCGATGCCCACCGGGTTGATGAAGCGCAGGGTGTCCAGGCCGTAGTTAGCCAGCACCGGGCCGACACCCGGGGATACGAACAGACCGGCCGCTGCCGACAGCACGAAATAACCGTGGGCGATGCGCTTGCCGAACTGCGATTCCTTGGCGGCGATGTCGTCGAAGTGCATGTAGAAGTGATCCCCCGACAGGCAACCGAAGTTCACCAGGTCCGCTTCGGTGACCGTGCGGCGGTGAGTCAGCAGCGACTCGCCGATCTGCAGGTCCTGGAAGTAACGGTGGAACGGGTGCACCTCGGTTTCGATGACCTTGGCGCCACGCACGTATTCACCGGTCACCGCCGCGAGCATGGTGGGCGAACCCTGTACCGCCGCGCGTTGCAGGTAGTGCTTCACCGCGCGCAGGCCGCCCAGTTCCTCACCGCCACCGGCACGACCAGGGCCGCCATGCTTGAGTTGCGGCAGCGGCGAGCCGTGGCCGGTGGACTCACCCGCGCAGTTGCGGTCCAGCACCAGCAAGCGCCCGTGCAATGCAGCGGCCACCGGAATCGCCTTGGCGGCGATCTGAGGATCCTTGGTCACCAGGCTGGCCACCAGGCTGCCTTTGCCGCGTGCGGCCAGGGCCAGGGCTTCGTCGAGATCGTCATAGGCCATCAGGGTGCTGACCGGGCCGAACGCTTCGATATCGTGAGCGCCGCCTTCGGCATGCGGGTCGCGAGCCTGCAGCAGGGTCGGGGCGAAAAACGCACCCTGGCTGACGTTCTCGCCGCGCGGTTCGAAGCCATCGCGGGCGCCGAACAGCATGTCGCTGCTTTGCAACAGCGCTTCCAGACGTTCGGCCACGTCTTTCTGCTGATCGTGGGACGCCAGTGCACCCATGCGCACGCCTTCCACCGACGGGTCGCCGACCACCACTTTGGCCAGGCGATCGCGCAGGCGCGTGGCCACGGCGTCGATGTGTCTGGCCGGAACGATGGCGCGGCGAATGGCGGTGCATTTCTGCCCGGCCTTGGTGGTCATTTCCCGGGCGACTTCCTTGATGAACAGCTCGAACTCTTCGTCATCCGGGGTGACATCCGGGGCGAGGATCGCGCAGTTCAGCGAATCGGCTTCGGCGGTGAACGGCACCGAGTTGCGAATCAGGTTCGGGTTGACCCGCAGCTTGGCCGCGGTGTCGGCGGAACCGGTGAAGGTCACCACGTCCTGGCCTTGCAGACGGTCGAGCAAATCGCCGGTGCCGCCGATGATCAGTTGCAGGCTGCCCGCTGGCAGCAAACCGGACTCGTCCATCAGGCGCACCACGGCTTCGGTCAGGTAGCTGGTGGCGCTGGCCGGTTTGACGATGCACGGCATGCCGGCGAGGAAACTCGGGGCGAATTTTTCCAGCATGCCCCAGATCGGGAAGTTGAAGGCGTTGATGTGCACCGCCACGCCGCCCCGAGGCACGAGGATGTGGGTGCCGGCAAAGGTGCCCATTTTGCTCAGCTGCAGGGCCGGGCCTTCGTGGACGACGTTGCCCGACGGCAGTTCCCGCGAACCGAGACTGGCATAGGTGAATAGCGTGCTGTTGCCGCCTTCGATGTCGATCCAGCTGTCAGCGCGGGTGGCGCCGCTGTGGTGGGAGATTGCGTAGAGCTGTTCCTTGCGTTCGCTCAGGTACAGGGCCAGTGCCTTGAGGCGCTGGGCACGCTGCTGGAAATCCAGCGCCATCAGGCCGCTGACGCCTTGGCGGCGGCCGTGTTCGATGGCTTCGGCGAAGTCCGGGCGCTCTTCGTGGGTGCGGGCGATTTCATGGCCATCGATGGCGCTGCGCAGGATTTGTGCGCCGTGTTGGCCGATCCAGCGGCCGGCGATGAAACTTTGCAGGGTAGGGGCGTGGGACATGGCATTGACTCTCAAAAGTTTTGAAAACACAGCTGGACCACTGTGGGAGCGAGCCTGCTCGCGATAGTGGTGGGCCAGTCGACCTTGATGTTGGATGGACTGCCCTCATCGCGAGCAGGCTCGCTCCCACAGGGTTTTGCGTTGTTCTGTGGAAGGGGTTCAGAGCTGATCGAAATCCAGCACAACCTTGTCGCTGACCGGAAACGCCTGGCACGACAGCACATAGCCGGCGGCCACTTCGTAGTCTTCCAGGGCGTGGTTGCTGTCCATTTCCACTTCACCCTCGATGACCTTGCATTTGCAGGTCGAGCACACACCGGCCTTGCACGAGTAAGGCAGTTCGGCGCCCTGGGCGTTGCCGGCGTCGAGGATGCTCTGGCTGTTGCGTGGCAGGTCGAAGGCCAGGGCGCGGCCGTCGCTGATCACGGTGATCTGGCTGACGGCGGCGTCCACTTGGCGGGCGGCTTCGCGGGCTGCGCGTTTTTGCTGGCTGCCAGCGGCGGCGAACAGTTCGAAGTGGATGCGTTCAGGCGCCATGCCCTTGGTCTTGAGGCTGTCGCGCACGGTCTCGGTCATTTCCTGCGGGCCGCAGATGAAGGCGGCGTCGAGGGCTTTGACATCGATCCAGCGGCTGAACAACTGCTCGCACTTCTCGGCGTTGATCCGGCCGTTGTACAGGTCGACATCCTGCTGTTCACGGCTGAACACGAAGATCAGGTTCAGGCGTTGCAGGTAGCGGTTCTTCAAATCTTCAAGCTGTTCGCGGAACAACGCGCCGGAGCTCGAACGGTTGCCGTACAGCAGGGTGACGCGGCTGTGGGGCTCGGTTTCCAGGGTGGTCTTGATGATCGACAGGATCGGCGTGATGCCGCTGCCCGCCGCGACAGCCAGGTAATTGCCGTGGCGCGCCGGATCGAGTTCGACGCAGAAATGCCCGGCGGGCGGCATCACTTCCAGGCTGTGCCCGGCCTTCAACTGTTCGTTGGCAAAGGCAGAAAAACGCCCACCGGCCACGCGCTTGATGGCGACACGCAGTTCGCCGTCGTTGACCCCGGTACAGATCGAGTACGAGCGACGCACTTCTTCGCCGTCCAGTTGGGTGCGCATCACCAGGTGCTGGCCCTGGGTGAAGTGAAAACTGTCCTGCAGGTGTTGCGGAATCTCGAAGGCGATGGACACCGCGTCACGGGTCTCGGTGCGTACATCCTTGATGGTCAGGCTGTGAAATTTACTCATTGTTGTTCTCCAGCTGGGACGGCCGATCGCCGCTCAGATGCACTTGAAATAGTCGAACGGTTCCCGGCAATCGACGCAGCGATACAGCGCCTTGCACGCGGTGGAACCGAACTCGCTGAGCACTTCGGTGTGCGCGCTGCCGCATTGCGGGCAGACGACCACCGGGCTTTCACCGAGCAGGCTGCGCTTGCTGGTGCTGCCCTCGGGCGGCGCGATGCCATAGGCGCGCAGGCGTTCCCGGCCGTTGTCGCTGATCCAGTCGGTGGTCCAGGCCGGGGTCAACCGACGTTCCAGTTGCGGCGCCTGAAAACCGGCCTGCTCCAGCGCCTGGCGAATATCGCCTTCGATCACTTCGGTGGCCGGGCACCCGGAGTAGGTCGGCGTGACCACCACGTGCAGATGGCCGGCCTGCCAATCGAGATCGCGGACGATGCCCAGGTCGACCACGCTGACCACCGGCACTTCCGGGTCCATGACCTCGGCCAGGATCGCCCAGGCAGCGGCCAGGTCGGTCGGTTGTGCCGGCCGGGCGCCGAGGTCGCTGGCGATCAGCTCACCAGGTTGCATCGGGGTACGCTCGTGGCAGGAATTGCATCTCGGCCAGCAGGATGCCCAGGTGTTCGGTGTGCAGGCCCTTGCGTGCATTGAGGTAGAAATAGCTGGGCGCGGCAGGCACGGGCAGGGTGGCGCTGGCGAAGATTTCGTTGACCCTGGCTTGCCAGGCGGCGGCGACTTGCGCGGTGTCCGGGGTGATACCGGCCGCGTGCAGACGTTGTTCGCTGTCATCGGCGCTGGTCAGTTCGACGGTGAAACGCCAGACCTCGGGGATCGCCGCGAGCATGCGTTTGTGGCTTTCCTCGGTGCCGTCACCCAGACGCTCGACCCACTCGCCGGAGCGGCGCAGGTGATAGGTGACTTCCTTCACGGCCTTGGCGGCAATCCCGGCAATACGCTCATCGCTGGACTGGCTCAGGCCGCTCAGCACTTGCAGGTGCCAGGCGTCATACAGGAACTGCTTGAGGATGGTCACCGCGTAGTCGCCGTTGGGTTGCTCCACCAGCAGCAGGTTGCGATAGGCGCGCTCGTCGCGACGGAACGCCAGGTCGTCGGCGTCGCGGCCGTCGTCCAGCAGTTCGGCGGCATAGTCCAGCCAGTTGCGCGCCTGACCCACCAGGTCGAGGCCGACGTTCATCAGCGCCAGCTCTTCTTCCAGGGCCGGGGCCTTGCCACACCACTGGCACAGGCGCTGGCCCTGGATCAGGGCGCTGTCGCCGAGGCGCAGCAGGTATTCGATCAGATCGGTCTTGTTATTCATGGTCGACCTCACATGTGCCCGACTTCGGCCGGCAGCTCGTAGAAGCTGGCGTGGCGGTAGACCTTGTCGTCCGACGGATCGAACAGCGGGTCTTTTTCATCCGGGGAGGAGGCGGTGATCAGCGCCGAAGGCACGACCCACAGGCTGACGCCTTCGCTGCGGCGGGTGTAAAGCTCGCGGGCGTTCTCGATGGCCATGGTGGTGTCGGCGGCATGCACGCTGCCGACGTGCTTGTGGTTGAGACCGTGCTTGCTGCGCACGAAAACTTCGAAAAGGGTCCACTCGGACATTTCAATTACTCCACATCAGGTGGCCGGATCAGGCGGCGTTCTTGTTTTGTTTTTTGCGGGCGTGGGCGACGGCGGCTTCGCGAACCCAGGCACCGTCTTCAATCGCCTTGCGGCGGGTGGCGACGCGTTCGGTGTTGCACGGGCCGTTGCCTTTGAGCACTTCGTAGAATTCGCTCCACTGGATCTCGCCGAAATCGTAGTGACCGCGCTCGGCGTTCCACTTCAGGTCCGGATCGGGGCAGGTACAGCCCAGCAGTTCCAGTTGCGGGATGGTCTGGTCGATGAAGCGCTGGCGCAGTTCGTCGTTGCTCTGGCGCTTGATTTTCCAGGCCATGGACTGGGCGCTGTTGGGCGAGTGTTCATCGCTTGGACCGAACATCATCAGCGAGGGCCACCACAGGCGGTTGATCGCGTCCTGAACCATGTCTTTTTGCGCCTGAGTACCGTGGCGCATCATGGTCAGGAGGATTTCGTAGCCCTGGCGCTGGTGGAAGCTTTCTTCCTTGCAGATACGCACCATGGCGCGGGAGTAGGGGCCGTACGAGGTGCGCTGCAAAACCACCTGGTTAACGATTGCCGCGCCATCCACCAGCCAGCCCACCGCGCCCATGTCGGCCCAGTTCAGCGTCGGGTAATTGAAGATGCTCGAATACTTGGCCTTGCCGCTGTGCAGCTTGGCGATCTCTTCATCGCGGTCGGCGCCCAGGGTTTCCATGGCGCTGTACAGATACAGGCCGTGACCGGCCTCGTCCTGAATCTTGGCCATCAATTGCAGTTTGCGTTTGAGCGTCGGCGCGCGGGTGACCCAGTTGCCTTCGGGCAGCATGCCGACGATCTCGGAGTGAGCGTGCTGGGAAATCTGCCGGATCAGGGTTTGCCGGTAGGCATCTGGCATCCAATTCTTGGCTTCGATCTTGATTTCTGAATCGATTTTTTCCTGGAAGGCGCGTTCCTGATCGGACATTTCCGACAGGTCTTTGATGCGCTTTACGCCTGTTTCTACGAGCTGTGCGTACATTGGGGGTCTCCCGCCGTGAATCTGTTCGAGGGCATGGAGAACTTTATAAGCGATACGGAAATTAATATCAAACAGAAAATGATGTGTCGTATTTGTTTTTTGTATCGCTTTGGGGGGGAGGCTTGGTTTTGGGGGGTATCCATTTCTTCGGTAATGGCGGCTGGCGGTTTCGCCTTGCGGCGAACCATTTGGAAAAACGTAACGCCGCCCCTGTAGGAGCGAGCCCGCTCGCGATGGTGGATAACGATGACGCGGGCTGTCTGAACGCCCGCGTTGTCCCGGCATTTTTCGCGAGCAGGCTCGCTCCTACAGAGACGGCGCAAACCCTGTAGGAGCGAGCCTGCTCGCGATGGTGGATAACGATGACACGGGCTGCCTGAACGCCCGCGTTGTCCCGGCATTTTTCGCGAGCAGGCTCGTTCCCACAGAAAAGCTGATGGGCGTACACCAAAAACAAAAAAAAGCCCCGCAAAAGCGGGGCCATAAGGGGTGCAGCAGTCATGCTTCAGGAGGTCATGCTTTCGGACGTTTATCCAATACGTGGCACGCCTTGCCTTCAGATCGTTTGATCGAGTGCAAAGGCTGCAAAACAATCCGCGAACTGATCCCGATATAGGTCTTGATGTGCTTGCTCAGCTCCCCGCAAACAGCCTTCTGCTGTTCGTCGCTCAAGTGCTGATGGTCGGCCTTCAACTCGACGTGCACATCAACGCTGTCCAGGTTGCCATGGCGATACAGATGGATCTCATAGCACTCGGCAAGCTGTTTGACTTTCAGCACCTGCTCTTCGATCTGCGTCGGGAACACGTTGACCCCACGGATGATCAGCATGTCATCGCTGCGTCCGGTGATCTTGTCGATGCGTCGCATTGGCCGTGCAGTGCCCGGCAGCAGACGCGTCAGGTCGCGGGTGCGGTAGCGGATCATCGGCAGGGCTTCTTTGCTCAGGGAGGTGAACACCAGTTCGCCCATCTGCCCGTCCGGCAGTACTTCGCCGGTGACCGGGTCGATGATTTCCGGGTAGAAGTGGTCTTCCCAAATGGTCGGGCCGTCCTTGCTCTCGGCGCACTCCATGGCGACGCCCGGGCCCATGATTTCCGAGAGGCCGTAGATGTCCAGGGCGGTGATGCCCAGGCGGGTTTCGATGGCGCTGCGCAGTTCGGCGGTCCAGGGCTCGGCGCCGAAGATGCCCAGGCGCAGGGCCAGTTTGTGCGGGTCGATGCCCTGGCGCTCGATTTCATCGGCGATGTTGAGCATGTACGACGGCGTGACCATGATGATGTCCGGCTGGAAATCCTTGATCAGCTGCACTTGTTTTTCGGTCTGGCCGCCGGACATCGGGATCACCGTGCAACCCAGGCGTTCGGCACCGTAGTGTGCGCCGAGGCCGCCGGTGAACAGGCCGTAGCCATAGGAAATATGCACCTTGTCGCCGCGACGTCCGCCTGCCGCGCGAATCGACCGCGCAACGACGTTGGCCCAGGTATCGATGTCGTTCTGGGTGTAGCCGACGACGGTCGGTTTGCCGGTGGTGCCGCTGGAGGCGTGCAGGCGAACGATGTCATGCATCGGTACGGCGAACATGCCGTACGGGTAGTTGTCACGCAGGTCGGACTTGGTGGTGAACGGGAATTTCGCCAGGTCCTCGAGGGACTTGATGTCGTCCGGGTGCACGCCCAGGGCATCGAAACGCTGACGGTACAGCGGCACGTTCTCGTAGGCGTGCTTGAGGCTCCAGCGCAGGCGATCCAGCTGATGTTGACGCAACTCGTCGATGCTGGCGGTTTCCAGCGGGTCCAGCACAGGATCAAGCACGGATTGGGCAATTGGCATGTTCATGACTTCACTCGAATTGTTTTTGTGTTCCAGCCCCTGCGCACAGGGGCTTTGAGTGCATGACCCAAGGATACCTCTCGGCTCCCCGGGAATCGCGGTTCTTTAACGGGATAGACGCTCGATGATCAGCGCGATCCCTTGGCCGACGCCGATGCACATGGTGCACAGGGCGTAGCGACCTTGACGTTCTTCCAGCTCATGCAGGGCCGTGGTCACCAGGCGAGCACCGCTCATGCCCAGCGGATGGCCGAGGGCAATCGCGCCGCCATTGGGGTTGACCCGTGGGTCGGTGTCGCTCAAGCCCAGTTCGCGCAGTACCGCCAGGCCTTGTGCGGCGAAGGCTTCGTTGAGTTCGATCACGTCCATGTCTGCCAGGCTCAGATTGGCCAGCTCCAGCACCTTGCGAGTGGCCGGCACCGGGCCGATGCCCATGATGCGTGGCTCGACCCCGGCCGTGGCCATCGCCACCACCCGGCCACGTGCAGTCAAACCGTGACGCTTGGCGACTTCCGGGCTGGCCAGCAATAGCGCGCAGGCACCGTCGTTGACCCCGGAAGCGTTGCCGGCGGTGATGCTGCCGCCTTCGCGGAACGGCGTGCCGAGTCTGGCCAGTTGTTCGAGGGTGGTATCGCCGCGTGGGTGTTCATCTTGCTCGACCACTTTGGCTGGGCCTTTGCGCTGGGGTATTTCCACCGCAACGATTTCCCTGGCCAGGCGCCCGTTAGCCTGGGCAGCAGCGGTGCGTTGCTGGCTGCGCAGGGCGAAGGCGTCCTGGTCGGCCCGGGAGATGTTGAACTGTTCGGCGACGTTCTCTGCGGTTTCCGGCATGGAGTCGATGCCGAAGGCCTTTTTCATCAGTGGATTGACGAAGCGCCAGCCGATGGTAGTGTCGAAAATTTCCGCCTGGCGGGAAAACGCCTGCTCGGCCTTGCCCATCACCATAGGTGCGCGGGACATCGATTCGACACCGCCCACCAGCATCAACCCGGCCTCGCCACTGCGAATGGCGCGGGCCGCCGTGCCGACCGCGTCCAGCCCCGAACCACACAGGCGATTGAGGGTGGTGCCGGGCACGCTGACCGGCAACCCGGCCAACAGCGCCGACATGCGCGCGACGTTGCGGTTGTCTTCGCCGGCCTGGTTGGCGCAGCCGTAGATCACGTCATCGACGCGGCTCCAGTCCACCTGCGGGTGACGGCGCAGCAGTTCGCGCAGCGGCACCGCGCCGAGGTCGTCGGCGCGCACGCTGCTCAAGACTCCGGCATAGCGACCGATCGGGGTCCGTACCGCATCGATGATCAGGGCGTCATTCATTCGGGTTCTCCTGCGTCAGCACCGGGCCGCGCACTTTGTAGGATTTGCCATGGAACAGGGCGATCAACTGGCCCTGCTGGTTTTCAATGCGTACGTCGTAGTTGCCGGTGCGACCCGAGCGGCTCTGCTCGGTGCAATCGGCGTTCAACGTGTCGCCCAGACGCGCCGGGGCGATGTAGTCGATGCTGCATCCGATGGCCACGGTGGCTTCGTTGTAGCTGTTGCAGGCGAAGGCGAATGCCGAGTCGGCGAGGGCGAACAGGTAGCCGCCGTGACAGGTGCCGTGGCCCTGGAGCATGTCGGCGCGCACGGTCATGCCCACCCGGGCGCAGCCGGGACCGGCCGAAAGCAGGCGCATGCCCATGGCCTGGCTGGCGCTGTCGCGCTGGAACAGCGCCTGGGCGCAATCGCTGGCCAGGGTCATGGCTTCGTGATTAGTCATGGAAGTTTCTCCCTTCGGCGACCCGACGACGCAACAGCAGCGAAGGGCGATAGCGTTCTTCGCCATAACCGGCGTGAAGGTTTTCCAGCGTTTCAAGAATGTGCGACAGGCCGATGGCATCGGCCCAGGCCAGCGGGCCTTGCGGGTAGTTGACCCCGGCACGCATGGCCAGATCGATGTCGGCAGCTGACGCCACGCCTTGCAGCAGGGCATCGGCGGCTTCGTTGGCGAGCATCGCCACGGTGCGCAGGACCGCCAGTGCCGGGCTGTCGCTGAGCAGGCTGACCTTGAAGCCGGCCCGTTGCAGCAGGGCCACGCCTTGTTCAAGGGCCAGCGCATCGATGCCCGCCGCGTAGCTGATGGCGATGCGCTGGGCCTTGCTGTAATCGAGGGTCAGATCCAGCAGGATCAGGTTACGCAGCCCGTCTTCTGTGGCCCGCTGACAGGCCATGCGCCCGTCGCTCAAGGCCAGCACGGCGTCACCGACCCGCAGCAAGCCTTGACCATCACGCTGGATCACTTCGACGCCTTGCGTACCAAGGCGTGCGAGCAAACCTTGGGCGATGCCCAGATCACCTTCGGCCACGCACGTCTCGACGGTCGCCGCGCTGCTGATCTCGGCAGGTTGCGGACGTTCGGTGCCTGGGGCGTAGCTGTAGAAGCCCTGACCGCTTTTGCGCCCCAGTCGTCCACCGTCCACCAGTTCTTTCTGGATCAGCGACGGCAGGAAACGGGTGTCCTGGTAATAGGCATCGAACACCGAGCAGGTCACGGCATAGTTGACGTCGTGGCCGATCAGGTCAGTCAGTTCGAACGCACCCATGGCAAAACCACCGGCCTCGCGCATCAACGCATCCAGGGTCGGGCAATCGGCGGCGCCTTCCTGCAACAGGCGCAGGCTCTCGGCGTAGAACGGCCGGGCCACGCGGTTGACGATGAAGCCCGGCGTGGAACAGGTGTGCACCGGTTTTTTGCCCCAGGCTTTGGCGGTGTCGTACAGGCACTCGGCCAGGGTCGGGTCGCTGGCCAGGCCGGAGACGATTTCCACCAGCGCCATGACCGGCGCCGGGTTGAAGAAGTGCAGGCCGAGCAGGCGATGTGGGTGTTCAAGTTGCGCGGCGATGCTGGTGATCGACAGCGACGAAGTGTTGCTGGCCAGGATGCAGTGTTCGCCGCAAATGCCTTCGAGCTGGCGGAACAGGGCGCGTTTGACCTCAAGATTCTCGACGATGGCCTCGATGATCAGCTCGCAATCGGCCAGCGCTTCAATGGCTTCCACGGCCTGCAGGCGGGCGATCGTGGCGCTGCGGGATTCGGCCGAGAGTTTGCCGTTCTCGACCCGTTTGCCCAGTTGCCGGTCGATGCCTTCGATGGCCTGGGCGGCGGCGCCGGGGCGGTTGTCCAGCAGCAGCACCGGGTGACCGGCCTGCGCGGCGACCTGGGCAATGCCGGCACCCATGGCGCCGGCACCGATCACGGCGATGCGTGCGTTGGTATTCAATGCGGTCATGGCTCAGCGCCCCTTGAAGCTTGGGGTGCGTTTTTCCATGAAGGCGCTGACGCCTTCGCGGTAGTCCTCGCTGCGCCCGGCCAGGCGTTGCAGATCGCGCTCCAGTTCCAGCTGTTCGTCGAAGCTGTTGCTCAGGCTGGCGTTGAGGCTGCGTTTGATCAGGGCCAGGCCGTAGGTCGGTTGGGTGGCCAGGTGTTGCGCGAGCTTCAGCGCTTCGTCGCGCAGTTCGGCGTCTTCCACGCAGCGGTAGATCAGGCCCCATTGCTCGGCCTGTTCGGCGGTCAGGCGGTTGCCGAGCAAGGCCAGGGCCTTGGCGCGCGCCATGCCGATCAGGCGCGGCAGGGTCCAGGTGCCGCCGGAGTCAGGGATCAGGCCGATCTTGCAGAACGCCTGAATGAAACTGGCCGAACGTGCCGCCAGCACCAGGTCGCAAGCCAGCGGAATGTTGGCGCCGGCACCGGCTGCCACGCCGTTGACCGCGCAGATCACCGGCATCGGCAGGTCGCGCAACTGGCGGATCAGCGGGTTGTAGAACTTCTCGATGGATTCGCCCAGGTCCGGCACCGCGCTGCCCGGTGCGACATTGCGGTCGCTGAGGTCTTGTCCGGCGCAGAAGCCACGACCTTCGCCGGTCAACAGCAGCACGCGCACGTCCGGGTTCTGCCGGACTTGCTTGAGCGCTTCCTTCACTTCGCCGTGCATCCGGGTGTTGAAGCTGTTGAGCTGATCCGGGCGATTAAGGCTGAGCAGGGCAACGCCGGCCTCGATGGAAAACAGAATGTGTTCGAAGTTCATGGTCTTGGCGCTCACTTGGGAGATCGTTCGCTTTTTATAAAAAAGGCGTGGTGATTACTGGCCGGTGAAGGTCGGCGTGCGTTTTTCCTGGAAGGCGGCGATGCCTTCGTCGCGGTCACGGGTGCCGGCCAGCACGGTGAAGGCATGGCGCTCGAAACGCAGGCCGCTGGCCAGGTCGGTGTCCATGGCCTTGAGCAGCGCTTCCTTGGCCAGGCGCACCGCCAGCGGGGCTTTGCCGGCAATGCTGCGGGCGATTTGCACGGCGCGCTCGACGGTGAATTCCGGTTGCGTCACTTCGCTGACCAGCCCGGCGCGCTGGGCCTGGCGGGCGTCGATCGGCTCGCCGGTCAGGACCATCTGCATGGCCATGGATTTGCCGACGGCACGCAGCAGGCGTTGGGTGCCACCGGCGCCGGGCATGATCCCGAGGTTGATTTCCGGCTGACCGAAGCGGGCGTCTTCACCGGCAATGATGATGTCGGCGTGCATCGCCAGTTCGCAGCCACCGCCGAGGGCGAAGCCATTGACGGCGGCGATCAGGGGTTTGCTGAAGCGGGTGATGGCCTGCCACGAAGCCTGGCGCGGGTCGTCGAGGATGCCGACCAGGTTGCGTTCGGCCATTTCCTTGATGTCGGCACCGGCGGCGAAAGCCTTGCGGCTACCGGTGAGGACCACGGCACGGGTCTCGGGGTCGGCTTGTGCGGCGCTCAGTTCGTCGGCCAGTTCGCCCAGCAATTGGGTGGTCAGGGCGTTCAGGGCTTGCGGGCGCTGCAGGGTAATCAGGCGCACGCCGGGCTCGATCAGTTCGACGGCAAGGGTTAGAGGCATGGCGGATGCCCTCAGGGTGCACGCTCGGCGGTGATGCCGGCTTGTTATTGGATCGGTCACAGGAACCGGTTTTGCCCGAGTATACCTGCAACGTGATACGCAAATGCAATACAAAAATAGATTTAATGTGTCCTTTTGTCGTTGTGGTAGTCACTGGTTGTCCGTCGGGCATGGGCGTTCATATGCCTGAATGCCCCGGTTTTATTGGCTATTAAGCGGGTATTAGCGGCTGGCGCCTGGCCGCTTTCACTGCCCTGTTCAAGTGATACGGTTTTTTGTCTTTGTGCTGGTAAAAGCGATGTGATACAAAATGAGCCATTATTTGCATCGCTTTGTGAAGGAACCTGCCATGACCTGCTACAGCCTTGATGGCCTGACTCCGGTGGTTGACCCCACTGCCTATGTGCATCCGTCCGCCGTGCTGATCGGTGATGTGATCGTCGGTCCTCATTGTTATGTCGGGCCGCTGGCGAGTCTGCGCGGCGACTTTGGCCGGATCGTCCTGGAGGAAGGCGCCAATCTGCAGGACACCTGCGTGATGCACGGCTTTCCCGACAGCGACACGGTGGTCGAGCGCAACGGCCACATCGGTCATGGCGCGGTGCTGCATGGCTGCCGGATCGGCGCCGACGCTCTGGTGGGCATGAATGCCGTGGTGATGGACAACACGCGCATCGGCTCGCGTTCATTCGTCTCGGCGGCAGCGTTCGTCAAGGCCGGTTTCGAATGCCCCGAGCAGTCGCTGGTGATGGGCGCCCCGGCCAGCGTCAAGCGCACACTCAGCGATCAGGAAGTGGCGTGGAAACAGGCAGGCACTCGCGAGTATCAGCAATTGGCCCAGCGTTGCCTGGAACAGATGCAGGTCTGCGAACCGCTGACCGAGCCGGAGCCGGATCGCCCGCGCATCAGCGACAGTGGCTTGCGGCCCAAGGGCAACGCGTTGTGAACACGGTCCCTTGTAGGAGCGAGCCTGCTCGCGATGGTGTGTCAGTCGACGCCAGGCTGGCTGACCCACCATCGCGAGCAGGCTCGCTCCCACAAGGGGGTGCGATTAACCCGCAGACATTCGGTATATTCCTTTTCTTTTTTCGCTCGGTACGCCCATGTCGTCCCTGACACCTTTGAACCACTTGATTACCCGCTTCCAGGAGCAGACGCCGATCCGCGCCAGTTCCTTGATCATCACCTTGTACGGCGATGCCATCGAGCCCCATGGCGGGACGGTGTGGCTGGGCAGCCTGATTCAGTTGCTCGAACCGATCGGCATCAACGAACGGCTGATCCGCACCTCGATTTTCCGCCTGACCAAGGAAGGCTGGCTGACCGCCGAGAAAGTCGGGCGTCGCAGTTACTACAGCCTGACCGGCACCGGTCGCCGGCGTTTCGACAAGGCGTTCAAGCGGGTCTACAGCACCAGCATGCCGGCCTGGGACGGTTCCTGGTGCCTGGTGATGCTGTCGCAACTGACCCAGGACAAGCGCAAACAGGTGCGTGAAGAACTGGAGTGGCAAGGTTTTGGTGCGATTTCACCGGTGGTGCTGGCGTGCCCGCGCAGTGATCGCACCGATGTCAACGCGACCCTGATCGACCTCGGCGCCCAGGAAGACACCATCGTCTTCGAAACCACCGCCCAGGACGTGCTGGCCTCCAAGGCCCTGCGCCTGCAGGTGCGCGAGAGCTGGAACATCGAGGAGCTGGCGACCCATTACAGCGAGTTCATTCAATTGTTCCGGCCGCTCTGGCAAGCGCTTCGCGAGCAGGAAAACCTGCAGCCGGCGGACTGTTTCCTGGCACGGATCCTGCTGATTCATGAATACCGAAAACTGTTGTTGCGCGATCCGCAACTGCCGGACGAGTTGTTGCCCGGCGATTGGGAAGGGCGTGCGGCGCGGCAGTTGTGCCGCAACATTTACCGTTTGATTTACGCCAAGGCCGAGGAATGGCTGAACGCTGCACTGGAAACGGCCGACGGCCCGTTGCCGGATGTGGGGGAAAGTTTTTACCGGCGTTTTGGCGGACTCAAGTAACACGTCATGGTGCAGGGAGCAGGGTTGTTCAGGAGATGCGAAGCACCCCGATGTCGTGTGGATTGACGTAGACAATAAAAATAAGCCTGCGTGAGGCCTGACATGATTTCTACAATTGCACAGCGCCAGGATGGGTTCGATCAATGGATCCATCAGATCAACCAGATCTGTGGCGCTTTCAACGCACAACCCCTGGGCACCGGGTTTGCCGGGCAGATCCGCGAATACCGCAGCGATGCCCTCAAGCTCAGCTTTGTCGATGCCTGTCAGGCGCGCCTGTACCGCACGCCGCAGGAAGTCGCGGCGGGCGAGGGCGGCAAATACTTTGCGGTGTTCCAGCTCGATGGTACGGCGGGCATGGCCCAGGGCGACGACAAGGTGCTGCTGTCCGCCGGCGACATCACACTGATCGATGCCGCGCGCCCGAGCGACTTCACCTACAGCGAGAACTCCCGGCAGTTGTCGCTGATCCTGCCGTATCAATTGGTCGAGCAGACCCTGCGCTTCAACCAGGTCAAGTGCGGTCACCGCATCGCCGCGACGTCGCCCATCGCCATGCTGTCGCACCGCTTGGTGCTTGATGCCACCCGCCAGCCAAACCTCGGCCGTCAGGAAAGCGAAGCGACCCTGGAAGCGATTGTCAGCCTGCTGCGTCCAGCCATCAGCCAGACCGACGACTGCACGGATCTGCATGAACGCACTTTCCGCAAGACCTTGAGTTTTATCGACCAGCACATCCGCTCGGAGGAGCTGTGCCCGGAATGGCTGGCGCGGGAAGTCGGCATGTCCACTCGCGGGCTGTACCGGATGTTTGCCAAGAAAGGCCTGGTGGTGGCGCGCTACATCAAGAATCGTCGCCTGGACCTGTGCGCCGAATCCCTGCGCCAGTCGGGCAAGGAGCAAAAGTTGTCGGTGCTGGGCTACTCGTGGGGTTTTTCCGATTCGAGCTACTTCTCCACAGCGTTCAAGTCACGCTTCGGCATCGCGCCGGGGGAGTACCGCAAGCAGCATGCTTGAGTGAAGCGTTTTTCGCAGGGTTTTGTGCCATCCATCCGTGTTTTCAGGCACCGTTCTTGAGCAATTCGCTGAAGGCCTCCAGCTCGCTTTTCTCCAGATCGGAAACCAGCACAAAGCGCATGTGGTTCGCTTGCCAGGACACAACGTTGAAGCCACGGATGGTCTGACTCTGGCGCGGCTTGTCGGCTTCCGGCGCGGGCAGGATAAACACATTGATGATGTGCTTGGCCCGGCCATAACTCAGCGCCGCCGTGGTCTGGTGTTGCAGATAATCCAGGCGCCCGCCCAACAGGGGAAAGCCTTGCGCCGCGTAATCGAACACCGGTGGCGAGAAGTCGAGCTTGCCGGTGAACCAGGGCTTGACGGTGTGACGGTCGGACGAAATCACATCGTTCAGATGCTCGCCCATCAACGAGCGGACATGACTGGAGACCGCCTCGTCCATCAACGGCTGCTCGCTGCCCGGCGTCGCCACATACAGCACCATCGCCAAGGCCAGCGCCGCCGCTGAAAAAGCCGGTGCAAACCATTTGCGCCAGCGCTCCAGAGCCCCGGGCGCTGGCACCTCAGGGGTTTTCAAGCGGGCAACCAAGGACGCCGGCGCGGCGTAATACGGCGCCTTGTGCCTGACGCTGTCCTTCAACCGCTGCGCCTGATCCAGTAACCGCGCGCAGTCGGCGCACTCGGCCAGATGCCCGGCCACATTCGCCGCCGTCGCGGGATCGAGTTCCTTGTCCAGATAGCCATGCATCAGCGTCTGGCAAACCGTGCAGTCGTGTTCATTCATGAGCGTGCAACTTCAATAGTTCGAGCTTGAGCATGGCGCGAGCCCTGGCCAGCCTCGACATGACGGTACCGATGGGAATGTCGACCACCAGGGCGATGTCCTTGTAAGCCAGGTCTTCGAGTTCTTTGAGAATGATCACCTCACGAAACGCCGGTGGCAGGGCGCACAGGGCTTGCTGGATCAGCGCCGCATTTTCGGTGTGGATGGCCAGCAGTTCCGGGGTCTGGCTGTGGCTCATCGCAGCCTCGTTTTCACCTGGCTCGTCGTCGAAAGCGACCCAGTGCCGTCCGGCCGAGGCCTTGAGCCAGGTGTAGCTTTCGTTGCGCACGATGGTCAGAAACCAGGCCTTGGCGTTGCCGTCGACGAAGCGGTGCGCAAACCGCAAGGCGCGCAGGGCGCTTTCCTGCACGACATCGTGCGCGGCGCTGTCATTGCCCGTGAGCCAGCGCGCGAGGTTGTAAGCGGCATCCAGGTGCGGCGCAAACAGTTCCTCAAATCGCTTCATAGTGGTTCCCGCACTGTCCCACCCCTATAACTGCGGTGCATGGTCTTTTATTCCCGGGAAAATTTATTTTTTCGACAGGGAATAAAGACCGGTCCTGCAAGGTTTTACCTCGTGTCAGCTACATCACTGTAGTTCTCCAGCGAGGGAATACCGATGGACATTCAAGCAAAACATCCACTGCGCACCGACGGTCCGTTGAATCCCGACCGCCGAACACTGCTCAAATGCTCGGCGTGGGCCGGGGCCGGGGTCCTCTGGGCCTTGAGCGGCGGCATCCCCCGGGCCTTCGCTCTGGACGATACGGGGAACGTCTCAGATCCCAAGGCGCTGGCCAGCACCTTTCACTTCGTGCAGATCAGCGACTCGCACATCGGTTTCAACAAGGAGGCCAATCCGGATCCGGTGAAGACCCTGCAAGTGGCGATCGACAAGGTCGTCGCGCTGCCCAAGCGTCCATCGCTGATCCTGCATACCGGCGATATCACCCACCTGTCCAAACCCGCCGAGTTCGACACCGCCGCACAATTGCTCAAGGGCCTGCCGTCCACCGTGCACTATGTGCCGGGCGAGCACGACACCCTCGACGAGGGCGGCGGCAAGCTTTATCTGGAGCGTTACGGCAAGGGCACCAAAGGCAATGGCTGGTACAGCTTCGACGACCACGGCGTGCATTTCATTGCGCTGGTGAACGTCTTCAACTTCCAGGCTGGCCATGAAGCGACCCTTGGCGCCGATCAACTGGCCTGGCTGGCCGATGACTTGCGCGCGGTGAGCAGCAGCACCCCGATTGTCGTGTTCACCCATATTCCGTTGTGGACCATCTATCAGCCGTGGGGCTGGGGCACCGAGGATGGCGACCAGGCGATTGCCATGCTGCGCAAGTACGGTTCGGTGACGGTGCTGAACGGGCATATCCATCAAGTCATCCAGAAGGTCGAGGGCAACATCACCTTCCACACCGCGCGCGGTACGGCTTATCCACAACCGGCACCGGGCACGGCGCCGGCTCCGGGACCGATGACGGTGGCGGCGGATCAATTGCGCAATTACCTGGGGATCACCGATGTGCGTGCGACGCAGGGTGAGCACCCCTTGGCCCTGATCGATTCGACACTGGTTTAGCGGAGGAAATGGGAATGAAAGCGCGATTGTTGGCTGTTGTCTGCCTGCTGTTGTCGATGCCGGTGTGGGCTCAGGAGGTGAAAGTCGATATCAAGGAATTCATGTTCGGGCCCAAGGATCTGAACGTGGCGGTGGGCACCAAAGTGACGTGGGTGAACGACGACGAGATTCCGCACACGGTAGCGGAAACCCACAAGCTGTTTCGCTCCGGGGCGCTGGATACCGGTGACAGCTATTCCTGGGTGTTCAATACACCGGGGGAGTATGAGTATTTTTGTGCGCTGCATCCGCAGATGCTGGGGAAGATTGTGGTCAGCCAATGAGTGGACCGATGTAACCCTGTGGGAGCGAACTTGTTCGCGATGGTGTGTCAGTCGACACCCATGTTGCTGATACTCCATCGCGAGCAAGCTCGCTCCTACAGGGGATTGGCCCGGCACCTTCGCCGGGTGCTTCCCGTTCGCCGCGAGGGTGGCGTAGGACATATCCGTATCTTGGTGCGCCGGAGCTGTAGGATTTTTTTTGGTGGGATGATTGCCAGTTGCTAGGGGGGGCCGCTTCGCAGCCCAGCGGGAGCGAGCTCCCTCGCCACAGATGCTCGTCGCTCAGCGGCTTTCAAGGTTACTTCCCGAAAGCCACAACGCCTTGCGTCGTTGCCTACGGTTACGCCAGAATCCGCCGGCTTGTGCGCCCTGGGGCCGCTCGGTAACTTGATTCGCGTCACTGATGGTCAGTGATCGGGTTTAGTAGCCCGTGGTGTTTCAGCAAGGTGCAAAGCTCCGAAACTCAGGTGTCCCATGCCTGGTCTTGATGGTGGCTGTGCGCAGGGCGCTTCGGCGCGCCGGTAAATGCTGATCTCCCCGGTCTACTAACCTGCGTACAGCCACCACCCTTCTTTTAGTAGAGAAGGGTTAGTGGCACCTTTCAGGAGTAATCAGCCTATGTTCAAGGTGACACCGAATCCGCCGGACACCGACCCGGCAACGCCCTCGGAAACCATCGATTCAAACACTTCCCATGCGCCGCCCGAACGCATTCCCTCCGCCGCCGACATCCGCGCCACCCCGCGCAAAATCTGCACCATGTTCATCGTCAACCCGGAACTCGATGTCGAATCCCTGCTGGCCCACGCCTGCGAATCGTTGGCGTCGGCCAATGTCATGACCCTGGATCTGGCGGATCGTACGGAGGGGACCAGTCGCAATACGCTGCTGGGTATCGCGCAAGTGATCATGCTGGGCGAGCTGGCGGTAAACCGGGCGCTGGATCGAATCGATCCGCCCGAGTAGACGTCAAAAGATCGTCCAAACGCGACCCGAGCCTGGGCCAGCTCAGGATTGGCTGACGGGCATAAATCGGCTGCCCGGCAAAGATCCCTGTAGGAGCGAGCCCGCTCGCGATGGAGTATCAGCAACACTGGTGTCGACTGACACGCCATCGCGAGCAGGCTCGCTCCCACAGGGGGGGGCGTTACTTCGGTGCGTTGAGGTCCAACGTCGGCGTTTCATCGAAGAAGTTCCACGGCTTGAGCAGCACGTGCACCCATTCGGTCGGCATGATCGGCCACTCTTCGGCGCGGGCGATGTGGGTGGTGCCGGTGGTCAGCCACACGACGTCGTCGGTGTTTTCGATGGAGTGGTTGTCCTGGGTGAACTGCCCCAGGCCCGAGTCTTTGTCCGAGCGGTTCGGGTACTTGCCTTCCGGGTACTTCTCCTCCGGGTTGTATTGCGTCACCCACAGTTGCTTGTCCATGAAGCTCAGGCGGTGATACAGCCATTCGTCCTTGCCGAAGTTGGCGCCCTTGGCCACCGGGTGCGTGCCGCCGGCATAGGGAATCAACTGATAGGACATCGGGTTGCCGACCTTGTTTTCCTTGCCGAAGTTGGTCAGCAGGCGAACGGTCGACGGGTCGAATTTCTGCGCCGCCTGTTGCTCGGTGCTGACCACTTTGGTTTCGGTCTGCATGGTGCTGGTGCGCGGTCCGCCACGGTCGTTCGGGGCAATCACCGGGTTCACCTCCACCAGCGAGTTGCTTTCACCGTCCACGTCCATGTCGAGGCGGAAGTTGTAGATGTGCTGGTGGGTGGTGCCGACGATGTTGTGATCGAGCAGCGTGCCGTAACGGGTGTCTTCCTTGGCGGTGTCTTCGTGCATGGTCCTGGACTTCACACCCTTGACCGCTTCGATGCCGGTGGCGCCGGCGTCGATGCCGATGGTGCCGTTCTGCTGGAAGACCCAGTCGAAGATGTAGTCATAGTTGCCGACGGTGCTGATCCAGCGCACCACCAGTTCCCGGCGTTCGGTACTGAGGTTGGGCTGGCCCATTTCCTGGTGTTTGTACTCGGGGCCGGCGTAGCGTTCGAACACTGCCATGGCGCGCGGGATCGCCGTCGGGGCGCCGGTGTAGTCGGCGATGGTGGCGTCCAGCAGCACGGCGTTTTCCGGGGCGTCTTTGCCGCGGGCGATCGGCGAGGTCAGGGTGCCCATGCCGTAGTCGCCCGAATCCAGGTAGGCCTTGAAGTACCAGCCGACATCCGGATCGCCATACGGCACGATCATGCCGCCCAGCGAGCCCTCGTACATGATTTTGCGTTTCTTGCCCTTGTCGTCATAGGTGACGGTGGACAGGATCGGCCCGACCCGCGAGTCGAGGCGCACATGGAAGTCCCAGTTCTGCCAGTGAATGCTGTTGCCGGTGATGGTGTAGTTCTTGCCCTCGGGCTCGATGATCTCCAGCGGCTTGACCGATGTCCCCTTGCGTCCGCGCCCGTCATAGGGCGTCGGCTTCATCGGCACCGGGATGAGCGCTTCGTCTTCGATCTTGATGAGTTTCTTCTGCTCCAGATCGACAATCGCCACCAGGCCTTCGATCGGATGCGCCCAATAGTTGCCGTCATCGGTATTGAGGTAGCTGACGATTTTCAGCAGGCGCTTGTCCTGTGCCAGGCCGTCCTTGCCGTCGAAGTAGCCGACGGTCAGCGGTGTGGCCACGACCTTTTTCACGTCGTTGATACCGCGCTTGGCCAGTGCCGCTGCGTACTCCGGGCTGGTCTCGACGGCCGTTTGCACCGTGGTGAAATCGTCCAGCAGCACCATGCCATGGGCGCCTTCAATCGGTGTCCAGGATTTGAGTGACTTGCTGTCCAGATCCACCAGCGCTTCGATCACGTGCTTGCCGTCCAGCACCACGATATTGGCCTGGCGCGGCTGCTCGACCTTCTGCCCGGTGTAGACGAAGTTCCACACCTGATCTTTCGGCGGCTCCTTGACCGAGACTTCGGTGAAGCGGAAACCGGGTTGGTAATGGTCGGACTTCTTGACGATGTCCACCGCCGCGGTGATTTCGTCCGCGCTCAGGGGATTGAGCGGGTTAGGGCGGGTTTCGACGACAAAGGTCTTGTCCAGGCCGGACTGGAATACCTGGTTGATGAAGTCCTTGGACATGAATGCGGTCTTGCCCTTGAACACCACCGGCACCGTCAGCGCCATGGGCTTGCCATTGAGCATGGCCACTTTGCTGTTCGGCTTGACCTTGAGGTAGACCCCGTCCTTGGCAATGGTGAACAGGTTGGAATAGTCGTCCCATTTGACCGTGGCACCGAATTCCTCAAGGCCCGCCTGCAGCGGCACCATTTCGGCGTGACCGCCATGGGCCTGGGCATTTCCGGCCCAATAGGGCAGGCCGAGGGTGCCCAGGGTGATGGCCAGCGCGAGCCGGGCAAGCGGTTTTCTGTTTCGCAACGCAAGGGAGGTGAACATTCTGGGTTCCTTCGAAAAAGCCGGTGACAGCACACCTGTACTTTGCAACAGCCCGACGTTGGCTGCTTTTGGATTCCTGCCAGAATCCTTTGGCTCTGTGCCGTAATCAGCTTTCCCGACTGGCGGGGGCTTGGCAAGCGGATATAGCGCTTTGCCATCGCGCCGCTGCAGGTGAGCGGGAAGCGTTTGTGAACGACAGGGATCAACTGTAGCTGGCTTGCCAGCAATGCTTTTCAGACCTTCAACACCTTCCCGCCAATGGCCACCGCCACCAGCAGCACGGCCATCAAGCCGAAGGCAAAGCTCAAACTGCTGCCATGGGCGATGAAGCCGATGACCGCAGGCCCCGCAAGAATACCGGCGTAACCGAGGGTGGTGATGGCCGGCACGGCGATGCTTTCCGGCATGACGGTCTGCTTGCCGACCGCGGTGTACAGCACTGGCACAATGTTCGAGCAGCCGGCCCCGAGTAACGCATAACCCACCAGCGCCGCTTCCCAGCTGGGGGCCAATGTCGCCATGAACAGACCGGCCGCTGCCGTCAGCCCGCCGAACACCATCACTCGCGTAGCGCCAAGGCGCCGCACGATTGAGTCCCCGGTCAGGCGTCCAGTGGTCATGGTCAGGGCAAACGCCGCATACCCCAAGCCAGCATAGGCGGTATCGATCCCGCGTTCCTGGGCCAGGAACACCGCGCTCCAGTCCAGGGCCGCGCCTTCGGCGAGGAACACGATGAAACACATCACGCCGATGAACAGCACGATGCCGTGGGGAATGGCAAACGCCGGTCCCGAGCTGTCGCTGCCATAGGGCAGCAGGTGCGGCGCGGCTTTGGCCAGGGCGATCAGCAGGATCACGACCACCACCAGGGTCGCGCCCAGCGGTGAAATACCCAGGCCGAGCAGCCCGCTGACACCCGCCGCGCCGACGATCCCGCCGAGGCTGAACAGGCCATGAAACCCCGACATCATGTTCTTGCCGCTGGCCCGTTCAACGATCACCGCTTGCAGGTTCACCGTGGAATCCACCGTGCCGAGGCCGGCACCGAAGATGAACAACGCCGCGATCAGCGCCGGAATCGATGACACCGTTGCCAGCAGCGGCAGCGCCAGGCAGATCAGCAAGGTGCCGCCGGTCGCGACTTTGCGACAACCAAAACGCGAGGCGAGCATCCCGGCCAAAGGCATCGCCAGAATCGAGCCCACCCCCAGGCACAGCAGCAATAAACCGAGGGTGCCGTCATCCAGCCCGGCGCGGACCTTGGCGTACGGCACCAGTGGCGCCCACGCGGCGATGCCAAGCCCGGCGATGAAGAAGGCAATGCGCGTGGACATTTGCTCCAGGCGCCCTGGAACGAAGGGGGATTGAGTCTTGAGGTTGGTCATATCGATCCTTGAACAAAAACGTCGCGTTCCCAAGGGACAGTGATCCACCTGCGAGGGTTCGATCAGGGGAGCCGCAAGGTTTGCGCTGAAACAGGCTGACATCCTTGCACAGCCAGAGCCTGTTTCGCGATATGTTGGGGCAGACCCATCATTTCCAGCAGGGAGGGCGCCATGGCGCGGATGTACGATGCACGAGGCAATATCTACAAGGTGGTGGCGCCTGAGGAACTGCGCCGCAGGGGAATCGCCGTGCCGGATCAGGCCAGTCAGGCCGCACAAAACATTCAGACATGGACCTTGTCGGCCATAGAGGCTTGCTGCCGTTGGGCCGCCGGCACCCAGCCGCCCGGCAGCAAGGAACATTGCAGCGATGGCTTGCTGGTCGGCCCGTTCCAGTCGTCGCAGCCATTCGATCTGTTGATCGTCAACACCGACGGCACCCTGGCCGAGCGCAGTGGCAATGGCCTGACGATTTTTTCCCAGGCCCTCAGCGATCAGGGACTTTGGCCGAAGGACCAAGCGTGTGTGCTCAGGGTTCATCACGACAAGGCTGATGTGCGTTCACCGGGGGAGATTTCGGTGAAAGCGGCGCAGGTCGATGGCGTGCAAGGGTTTTGGCTGGACCTGGGCAAGCCGGGGTTTGGCCCTGAGGCGGTCAGTGCGCAGGGGGGTTGAAAGCGTGGCCTGCAACGGTCGTGAGCTCAGCCATGTGCAGCCATTGGCAGCCCTCAACGGGGCATGGTCGCGCAGTCAGTTCGTGCGAGTCGGCAATCCGCACTGCGTGACCCTGGTCGACAGCGCCGATGCCTTGCCGGGCAATGAGCAAATGCGCGAGCCAGCGCTGGGCGAAGGGTTGACGCAGATCGCCTACGCCATGCCGACCGGCGCAGGAAAACCCTGCCCGGCGGGGATCAATCTGCAATGGGCGATGCGGTTGTCACCCGGGCACATCGCCGCGCGGGTGTTCGAGCGCGGAGAGGGGCCGACCGCTTCCTCGGGTACCAGTGCCAGTGCGGTGGCGTGTGCGGCCTGGCGGGTGGGTTGGGTCGATGCGGGGGAGGTGAAGGTGACGATGCCGGGTGGGACGGCGCCGATTCTGCTGGAGCAAGAGCGGGGGGAGTTGAGTCGGGTGAGCCTGTTTGGTACGGCTCGGTTGATGGACTGATCCCGAGACAGCCATCGCCGGCAAGCCGGCTCCCACAGGTTTAATGCAAGGCCTTGTAGGAGCCGGCTTGCCGGCGATGGCGTCGACCCGAATTCAGCTCAAGCCATCACCGAACTCCACCACCGGCATCGTCCGTTTCATCAGTACCTTGCCGCCGCGAATCGAATACAGCGGCAGGCCCTGGCTGCGGATCACCTCGTAGTCGCTCTCGGCCGACAATATCAACAAGTTCGCCGGCCGCCCCGGTTCCAGTCCGTAGCGATCACCCAAAGCCATGGCCCTGGCGCTGTTGTCGGTGACCAGGTCCAGCGCGCTTTGCAGGTTGCGGTAACCGAGCATGTGGCAGATGTGCAGGCCTGCTTCGAGGACCCGCAGGATGTTGCCGTTGCCCAGCGGATACCAGGGATCGACGATCGAATCCTGGCCGAAACACACGTTCATGCCGGCTTCGAGCAGTTCGTTGACCCGGGTCACACCACGGCGTTTCGGGAAGTTATCGAAGCGGCCTTGCAGATGAATGCTTTCGGTCGGGCAGGAGACAAAACTGATCCCGGAATGCCCGAGCAGGCGGAACAGTTTGGCGCAGTAGGCGTTGTCATAGGAGCCCATGGCCGTGGTGTGACTGGCGGCGACCCGTGAACCCATGTCGCGGCTGCGGGCTTCTTCGGCCAGCACTTCGAGAAAGCGCGAGTGCGGGTCGTCGGTTTCGTCGCAATGCACATCCACCAGGCAACCGGTGCGTTCGGCCAGGTCCATGAGGAACTTCACCGAACTCACGCCTTGATCGCGGGTGTATTCGAAATGCGGGATGCCGCCGACCACGTCGGCGCCCATGTGGATCGCTTCCTCCATCAGGTCCCGACCGTTGCGGTACGACTCGATGCCCTCCTGGGGGAATGCGACGATTTGCAGGTCGATCAGATCACGGCTTTCCTCGCGCACTTCGAGCATGGCCTTCAGCGCGGTCAGTTGCGGATCGGTGACGTCGACGTGGGTGCGCACATGCTGGATGCCGTGTGCGGCGAGGGCCTGGATGGTTTTTTTGGCACGGGTCTTGGTGTCTTCCTGGGTAATCGTCGCCTTGCGCTCACCCCAGCACTCGATGCCTTCGAACAAGGTACCGCTCATGTTCCAGCGCGGCTCGCCAGCGGTCAGGGTGGCATCGAGGTGGATGTGCGGCTCGACGAAGGGCGGTACCACCAGGTTGCCGCCGGCATCCAGATCGTCGGGGCCCAGGGTCGGAGCCTCGGTTTGCCGGGCGATGTGGCTGATCAGGCCGTTTTCCAGGTGCAATTCATGCAGGCCTTCCTGGTGACGCAGCCGGGCGTTGATGATGTGCATCAGGAGCGTCCTTTTCGATAGACAATGACACTACGTTAGCGCGACGGGGGCGATTCCTGCCAGCGTCATTGATCTCGCCTGTCACGGGCGTGAGCTCCTGGCATGTGAAAGCCAAAAAGCAGGCATAAAAAACAGCCGTTGAAGGCTGTTTTTTGCATCACTGACGGAACGCATTTCCCCTGTAGGAGCGAGCCTGCTCGCGATGGACGTAAACGATAACGCGGTGTATCTGGAGAACCGCGTTGTCTTGACGTCCATCGCGAGCAGGCTCGCTCCTACAAGGGTTCTGCTTTACTCGCCGCGATAGATGCAACCGCTGGTGCAGGTCTCGTGGATACGAATCGCGCTGAGTTCCGGCAGCAATGGCTTGAGTTCGGCCCAGATGAATTTGGCCAGTACTTCGCTGGTCGGGTTTTCCAGGCCAGGAATATCGTTCAGGTAGTTGTGGTCCAGACGCTCATACAGCGGCTTGAAGATCGCCTTGATTTCCGAAAAGTCGCGGATCCAGCCGGTGTGCGGATCAATATCGCCACTCAGGTGAATCGCCACTTTGAACGAATGGCCGTGCAGGCGACCGCACTTGTGGCCGTCCGGGACGTGGGGCAGGCGGTGGGCGGATTCGAAAGTAAATTCCTTGAAGATTTCCACAGTGTTTTCAGCTCTGTTCAGGTGGCGATCGCCGTGGCGATAGGGGCAGGCGGCGAGTTTAACAGCTTGTCCTGACTAAAGGGTCAGCAAGCGCTCGCCGAGGCGACCGTTGGCGGCCAGTTCGAGGAATTCGTCGCCCAGGCGACGGCTTTCGTCCATCGCCGCACGCCAGTATTTCTGCCGGCTCGGGGCGTCGCCCATGAAGCGTTTGAAGTCATTACGATCCGGCAGTTTGCCGTAGGGCAGGCGCGCCAGGTATTCCCGGGACGGCGCCAGCAACAGCACATTTCGCAGTCGCACAGGGCAGGCGCGGCGCCAGGGCAGGGTCTTGTCGAACCAGCCTGGAATCACCCGATCGGTGAAATGCGGGTAGAGCACGATGTCGTCGCCGCTGTAGGGCAGGTCGAGGTGGTAGTCCAGCAGACCGCCATCGCGGAAGGTCCCGGCGCCTGCACCCGGCAGGTCGCGCACGCCCTCCATGACCATGGGAATCGAGCCCGAGGCGAGCAAGGCCTGGCGCAGATTGCCGGCATTCAGCGCGACGAAGCGCGACGGGAAATCGTTCAGCGGGTTGACCGGTGGAGCCAGGCGCGGGTCGTGGATGATCAGACGTTCGAAGTGCCGCGACAACCGCGCGCGGCCGCGCAGGTTGTCGGCGATCACCGACGACAGGCCCAGGCCCAGGCGGCCGCGATGGTCGTCCGCGAGCAGGCCGTGGCTTTTGACCACCATGATGTTCAGGCGGTAATGGGCGTTGTCGAGCAGGGTGGCGTCGCGGCCGTCGAGCAGTTCATCGAGCATGCGCCGCGAACTCTGGCTGATTTGTGCCATGGTCACGCCTTTGGCGAAGTTCTGTTCGGTGTAGAGCTGGCCGAGGCGGCGGATGCCCTCGGCGGCGTCCGGCAGGCAGGCACTGGCAAAGCGCCAGGAACCGACCGATGCACCGATCAGCGAGCGCTCCCGGGGCGCCGCCGGCAGCCATTGGCCGAACAACGCCAGGTCCAGCCCCTGGATCCCCAGCGCCTTCGGGCCCCCGGCGGCACCGGGTAGCGTGCCGACATCGATAGCGCTCAGGCCGTTTTCGCGGATGCGCGCAAAGGCACGAGGACCGGCCTTGAGCGTCAGGGAAGGGAACTTGATGTGGATGGCGGTCATACCGGTCTCGATGTCTGGCAAGCGGGTGGATTATGTGGGAGTGAGCCTGCTCGCGATAGCGCTGGTGCAGCTGCATTGATTTTGGTTGGGCCAGCGTCATCGCGAGCAGGGTTTGCATCTGTGTCTGCTTGCCATTGCAGCCCAATGATGGCCATTCAGTTTCAATTAAGTTCAGCCCGCTAAAGTGGAGCCCGTATGCAACACCCAGGGGCCGGACGAAGCCTTGAGGTTGCACGACGCTGGTACCATTGTGCCTTTCGAGAAGCTCACCGCCTCGACATCGACCGGATCTGCAATTAGACGCGGTCGGCGGCCAGTGACTCAAGGATCATCAGGATTCGTAATGACGCTGCTTTCCTTTTTCACACGGCGCGCGGGCAGCCTGGCGCTGGTGTTGCTGGCTTTCTGCTCGGTGGTCATGGCCCGCGACCTGGACCAGGACGAAGCCCTGCGCTTGCGCCAGCAAGGGATCATCCTGCCGCTCGAGCAAGTGTTGCAGCAGGCGCTGGACCGTTATCCGGGGGCCAGACTGCTGGAAGCCGAGCTGGAAGAGAAGCATGACGTCTACATTTATGACGTCGAAATGCTGACGGCGGCAGGCGTGGTTCGTGAGTTTGAAATCGATGCCGCCACGGGCCGTTTACTGAAAGACAAGGAAGATTGACCGATGCGTTTGCTCCTGGTGGAAGACCACGTACCCCTGGCCGACGAATTGATGGCCGGCCTCAATCGCCAGGGCTACGCCGTGGACTGGCTGGCCGACGGTCGCGATGCGGTCTGTCAGGGCAGCACCGAGCCTTACGACCTGATCGTCCTCGACCTCGGCCTGCCGGGTTTGCCGGGGCTTGAAGTGTTGGCCCACTGGCGTGCCGAAGGTTTGCCCACGCCGGTGCTGATCCTCACCGCCCGCGACTCCTGGGCCGAGCGCATCGAAGGTCTCAAGGCCGGTGCCGACGATTACCTGAGCAAACCCTTTCACCCTGAAGAGTTGCACCTGCGCATCCAGGCGCTGCTGCGTCGTTCCCACGGCCAGGTCAATCAGCCGACGCTCAAGGCTGCGGGTTTGCACCTGGATGAAGGTCGCCAGTGCGTGAACCGTGACGGCACGCAGATCCAGTTGACCGCCGCCGAATTCCGTTTGCTGCGCTATTTCATGCTGCACCCGGATCAGATCCTTTCCAAAGGCCACCTCGCCGAACACCTCTACGACGGCGAGACCGAACGCGATTCCAATGTGCTGGAAGTCCACGTCAATCACCTGCGGCGCAAACTCGGGCGCAGCGTGATCGAGACCCGTCGCGGCCAGGGTTACCTGTTCGGTGGGCAAGCCCGGTGAGGTCGATCCAGCGCCGCTTGAGTCTGGGCCTGATCAGCGTGATGGTGGTTGTCGGCCTGGTGCTGGCGCAGACCAGCCTGTGGCTTTTCGAAATGGGTTTGCAGCGCTACCTCGAAGCCGGCCTGCGCAACGACAGCGAAAACCTGCTGGTGGCCCTGGTGCGTGGCCCGCAAGGTTTGCAGCTGGATGAGCGGCACTTGGCACCGGCCTATCAGCGACCCTTTTCCGGGCACTATTTCCGCATCGACTTTGCCGACAGCCAGTGGCGTTCCCGTTCGTTGTGGGACCAGGAACTGCCACGCCTCGAACAGCCCGGTCTGGACAGCAACCTGCAATTGGGCCCCGAAGGGCAGCAGTTGCTGGTGCTGCGCTCGGACTATCGCCGCCTGGGCCAGTCGATCTCCATCAGCGTGGCGCAGGACTACACCCCGGTGCGCGAGAGCTTCCTGCGCATGCAGCAGGTCGGCCTGGGGCTGGGGCTGGCGGGGCTGCTGCTGATTTTGCTGCTGCAACGAATCACCGTGCGGCGTGCCTTGCGCCCGCTGGAAACGGCCCGTGAGCAGATTGCGCAATTGCAACAGGGCCAGCGTTCGCAACTCGATGACCAGGTGCCGGTGGAACTGGAGCCGCTGGTGGCGCAGATCAACCACCTGCTGGCCCACACCGAAGACAGCCTCAAGCGTTCACGCAATGCCCTGGGCAACCTCGGCCACGCCTTGAAAACCCCGCTGGCGGTGTTGTTGAGCCTGGCCTCAAGCGCGCAACTGGACGCGCATCCGGCATTGCGCAAGACCCTCAAGGAACAACTGGAGCAGGTTCAGCAGCGACTCAATCGCGAGCTCAATCGTGCCCGCCTGGCCGGCGATGCGCTGCCAGGGGCACTGTTTGATTGCGCTGGCGAACTGCCGGGATTGTTGGCGACCTTGAACATGATTCACGGTGACCACCTGACGCTGAGCTATCGCGCCGCGGCGGGCCTGCAATTGCCGTGGGATCGCGAGGACGTGCTGGAATTGCTCGGCAATCTGCTGGACAACGCCTGCAAATGGGCGGATGCCGAAGTGCGGCTGAGCGTGCTCAAGACTGTCGAAGGCTTTGAACTGAGTGTGGAAGACGACGGGCCGGGCATCCCCGAAGATCGCCGCGAGCAGGTATTCAGTCGCGGCACCCGGCTGGATGAACAAACTGACGGACACGGCCTGGGTTTGGCGATCGTGCGCGACATCGTCGAGGCGTGGGGCGGGGTATTGCAGCTGCAGGAGAGCGAGTGGGGCGGATTGAAAGTGCTGATCGAATTGCCTGAACGCCTCTGAAGCCGGACCGGCAACCTGTGGGAGCGAGCTTGCTCCCACATTGGTTTTTGTGGTGTCGGGTTCAAGCGTGATGAATCTCCCGATCCTTGGTTTCCGGCATGAAGAAAATGCCGAGGATGGCCGTCATCACCGCAATGACAATCGGGTACCACAGCCCGTAGTAGATATCGCCGGTGGCCGCGACCATGGCGAACGCCACCGTCGGCAGGAAGCCGCCGAACCAGCCATTGCCGATGTGGTAGGGCAGCGACATCGAGGTGTAGCGGATGCGCGCCGGGAACAGTTCCACCAGCCAGGCGGCAATCGGGCCGTAGACCATGGTCACGTAGATCACCAGGATCGTCAGCAACAGCAGCACCATCGGGTAGTTGGTCTTGGCCGGGTCAGCCTTCTCGGGGTAGCCGGCGTCTTTGAGCGATGTGGCGAGCGTGGCGGTGAAGGCGTCGTTGCGGGTCTTGAAGTCGGCAGCCGGCATGCCGGTGCCTTCGAAGCTGGGGATCACTTTCTCGCCGATGCGGACCTGCGCGACAGTGCCCGGTTCGGCCGTCACGTTCTTGTAGGGGATGGCCCGTTTTGCCAAGACGGTTTTCGCCAGGTCACAGGAACTGGTGAATTTGGCCTTGCCCACCGGGTCGAACTGGAACGAGCACTGAGCGGGATCGGCGATCACCGTGACCGGATTCTTCTCCTGCGCAATAAAGACATCGGGGTTACCGTATTGGGTCAGCGCATGGAAGATCGGGAAATAGGTCACTGCCGCGAGGATGCAGCCGGCCATAATGATGCCCTTGCGGCCGATGCGGTCGGACAGGCTGCCGAAGATGACGAAGAACGGTGTGCCGATCAGCAGCGAGCCGGCAATCAGCAAGTTGGCGGTCTGCGGGTCGATCTTCAGCGTCTGCAGCAGAAAGAACAGCGCATAGAACTGCCCGGTGTACCAGACCACGGCCTGGCCGGCGGTGCCGCCGAGCAGGGCCATGATCACAATCTTGAGGTTCTCCCAGCGGGCGAAGGATTCGGTCAGCGGCGCCTTGGACGACTTGCCCTCAGCCTTCATTCTCATGAACACCGGCGACTCGCTGAGCTGCAAGCGGATGTACACCGAGACGATCAGCAGCAGGATCGACAGCAGAAAGGGAATCCGCCAGCCCCAGGTTTCGAAGGCTTCAGCGCCCAGCACCGTGCGGCAGCCCAGGATCACCAGCAGCGACAGAAACAGGCCGAGGGTCGCGGTGGTCTGGATCCACGAGGTGAAGTAGCCGCGCTTGCCTTTGGGCGCGTGCTCGGCCACGTAAGTTGCCGCGCCGCCGTATTCGCCGCCCAGGGCCAGGCCTTGCAACAGGCGCAAGGTGATCAGGATGATCGGCGCCGCCACGCCAATGGTTGCGTAACCGGGCAGAAAACCCACCACGGCGGTTGATAGACCCATGATCACGATGGTGATGAGAAAGGTGTGTTTGCGCCCGATCATGTCGCCCAAACGGCCAAACACAATCGCCCCGAACGGCCGCACGGCGAAGCCCGCGGCGAACGCGAGCAAGGCAAAGATGAATGAGGTGGTCTCGTTGACGCCGGCAAAGAAGTGCTTGGCGATGATCGCAGCGAGGGAGCCGTAAAGGTAGAAGTCGTACCACTCGAACACGGTGCCCAGGGACGAGGCGAAAATGACCTTGCGCTCTTCCCTGGTGATGCCGTGTCCGGGGGCGCTGCCCGAAGTTGCAGTGTCGATGGCTGCCATGAGTGTTCTCCGTCTTGCTCTTGTCGTAGGCCGGAGTTTTTCCTTATTGCTGCCGCACCCTGGCCCTGGGGCTGATGTCGTCGAATGAGCGATTGCGCGAAGCGTGCATGCAGGGTGGACGCCTCGAATCGCTGCAAGGTTCCTTAAAGCATAATCAACGTCTGGGGGATGTCCACTCGCCATCATGGTGGCGGACCTTGTAGGAGCGAGCTTGCTCGCTCCTACAAGGGGGGGGGGGCGGGGTCAGACGCGGAACTGATCCATCAGACTCTGCTGTTGATTGGCCAGGCTGTTGAGCGACTGGCTGACCCGCGCCGACTCATTGGCCTGGCCCGACAGCGATTCGGTCACATCACGGATGGTCGCCACGTTGTTGTTGATCTCCTCGGCCACCGCGCTCTGTTCTTCGGCGGCGCTGGCAATCTGCAGGTTCATGTCACTGATCACGGTCACGGCATCGCCGATCTGGCGCAGCGCGGTCACGGCCTGGCCGACCTGATCGACACTGCCCTGGGCCAGGCGATGGCTGTTGCCCATCGAACCGACCACATCCTGGGTACCGCTTTGCAGTTGTTCGATTACCAGGCGGGTTTCTTCCACCGACTCCTGGGTGCGTCGCGCCAGGTTGCGCACTTCATCGGCGACCACGGCAAAACCGCGTCCGGCCTCACCGGCACGGGCCGCTTCGATGGCCGCGTTGAGCGCCAGCAGGTTGGTCTGTTCGGCGATGGCGCGGATCACTTCCAGCACCGAACCGATTTTCTCGCTGTTGGCCGCCAGGCCTTCGACTTGCACCATTGCCGCGCTCATGTCGGCAGCGAGGTTGTCGATGCTGGCGGTGGTGCGGTCGATCACGGTCAGGCCCTGGCGGGTCGCCTGATCGGCATCCCGCGCAGCCTGTGCCGCTTGCGCGGCGCTGCGGGCAACGTCTTGCGCCGTGGCGCTCATTTCGTGGGAAGCGGTCGCGACCTGATCCACCTGCCGGTATTGCTGCTCCATGCCGGCGCTGGTCTGGGTGGCGATGGCGGAGGACTGGTCCGCGGTATTGCGGGCGTCCTGCACAGAGCGTTTGACCTCGGCAATGATCGGCTGCAGCTTGTCGAGGAAGCGGTTAAACCAGCCAGCCAACTGGCCCAGTTCATCTTTCTTGTCGTAGGCCAGGCGTCGGGTCAGGTCGCCTTCGCCGCTGGCGATGTCTTCGAGCATGTGCGCCACGCCGAGGATCGGTCGGGTCACGCTGCGGGCCATCAGCCAGACCAGGAGCAGGCCGATCAATGCCGCCAGTATGCCCAGTCCGAGTTCTGTCAGGGTACCGGCGGTGTTGCTGTCATCCAGTTGCTTTTTCAGGGCTTCGGCGGGGCCGACCAGGACTTTTTCCGGCACGTCGAGCAACACGCCCCAGGTTTTGCCACCGGGAATCGGCTGGAACGGCGACAGCACCTTGAGCTGTTGCTGGCTGTGCAGGCTGGCGGTCTTGCTGCTGGCGGCGAGCATGCGCATCAGCTCGGCACCGTTGGTCTTGTCCACGGCCTCCAGGCGCTGGGCGAGTTTGCTGGCGTCGGGGCTGTAGCCGGCGAGCAAACCGGCCGGGCTGAGAATGCTGACGCTGGTCTGGCCGTCATAGAGCTTTTTGCTGGCGCTCTGGCTGATCGTCTGCAGGCTGTTGAGGTTGATGTCCACCGACAGCGAGGCGATTAGCTTGCCATTGACCATCAGCGGAAAAACGATGCTGGTCATCAGCACGTTCTGGCCGTCGATCATATAGAAGTAGGGCTCGATCACGCACGGTTTGAGGGTGGTGCGCGGGCAGGTGAACCAGGCGTTGGCCGCTTCGCCGCTGGGACCGGTACTGGTGTCGGCGATGTCCTTTTCCGGCAGTGGCATGGAGGTCAGCTTGCCTGGGGTCGGTTGCGACCAGTACAGGGCAAAACGCCCTTTCTCATTGCTGCCGACTTCGCTCTGGCCGGCAAACAATTCGTCCTTGCCATCCAGCCCGTTGGGCTCGAACACCAGGGACAGGCCGAGCAGCTCAGGGTTGGCTTGCAGCGCCGACTTGACCTGACGGGTCAGGTCTTCGCGCAAGTCGAAGGCATCGAGAAAGCGCTTTTCGGCCTGGTCGCGCAGAAACAGCACCTGACGGGAAAAGCCGTGGCCATATTGATAGGCGTCCATGAACTGCTGGCGGATGCCCAACGCCTGGTTTTCACCCTGGGACTCGATCCGCGCCTGGGCGGCTTCGGTCAGCATTTCCATGCTCGAGGCTTTCACCAACGCCGAGCTGTTCTCCATGCGATACAGCGAGAGACCCACCAGCAGGGTCACGATGCCCGCCAGGCAAAGCCCGGCCAGCAGGGTGATTTTCCATTGAATGGACAATTGCTTGAGTGACATGGAGACGTCCTTATTCGATAAATATCTGCGACTTTGCACTGTAACGGCCGGGTCTCTGGTTTCTTTATCCCGTCTATCGTCGATCTCTCTGCAGGAGCTAGTGTGCTCGCGATGGTCGCCAACGATGACGATGGAGACCTGATAGCCTCAGGTGCTCTCATGTGCTTCGCGAGCTGGCTCCCTCCTACTGGTATTCATATGCCGTTACATCTGCGCAGGGCCCGGGCGCTTTGACACGAAGGCAAGTCTGCGGCACAGTGCGCGCCCTCTAATAAGACCCATTCCTTTATCCGCTGGCGGCTCACGCAGACTGCCGGACGGACTCTTTCCGTTTGTCTCGAGGTAATGAAATGAATGCAGTGATTGCCGCGGTCGGCATCATGCTGGTACTCAGCCTGTCCCGCGTGCATGTGGTCATCGCGCTGATCGTCGGTGCCCTGGTGGGCGGCCTGACCGGGGGGCTGGGCATCGAAGCGACGCTCAAGGCCTTCAACAGTGGCCTCGGCGGCGGGGCGACGGTGGCCCTGTCTTACGCGTTACTCGGCGCTTTTGCCGTGGCCATCGCCAAGTCCGGCCTGGCTCATGCCCTGGCCGACAAGGCGTTGGCGATGGTCGATCGCCAGCACGCCAACGGCGGAGGCCAGGTCAAGTGGTTGCTGATCGGCCTGCTGTGGGTGGTGGCCATAGCCTCGCAGAACATTCTGCCGATACATATCGCCTTTATCCCGTTGCTGGTGCCGCCGCTGCTTTATGTACTGACCAAGCTGCAACTGGATCGCCGGCTGATCGCCTGTGTCATGACGTTCGGTTTGATTACGCCGTACATGTTCCTGCCGGTGGGCTTCGGCAACATCTTCCTCAATGAAATCCTGCTGGCCAACGTTGCCCGCAGCGGCGTGGACATCACGGGCATCAATGTCACCCACGCCATGGGCATTCCGGCGCTGGGCATGGTGGCGGGCTTGCTGATCGCGTTTATCAGCTACCGCAAGAAGCGCGTCTACGACCTGGAAAAGATCGAGCAAGTCGAGCAGGTCGCGGTGCAATACAACCCGCTGAGCCTGATGGTGGCCGGAGTGGCGATTGCCGCGGCGTTCATCGTGCAGCTGCTGCTGGACTCGATGATCATCGGTGCGCTGGTGGGTTTCCTGATCTTTTCGGTGTCGGGCATCGTCAAATGGCGCGACACCGATGACCTGTTCACCGAAGGCATGAAGATGATGGCGATGATCGGTTTCATCATGATCGCCGCCTCGGGGTTCGCCGAAGTGATGAAGGCCACCGGTGAAGTGCAGACCCTGGTCGAATCGTCGGCGTCCTGGATCGACCACAGCAAGGGCATCGGTGCCTTGTTGATGTTGCTGGTGGGGCTGTTGGTGACCATGGGCATCGGTTCGTCGTTTTCCACCGTGCCCATTCTGGCGGCGATTTTCGTGCCGTTGTGCGTGCAGTTGGGCTTCAGCCCGCTGGCGATCGTCTGCATCGTCGGTACCGCCGGCGCCCTCGGTGACGCCGGTTCGCCCGCCTCGGACTCGACCCTCGGCCCGACCTCCGGTCTGAACATCGACGGCCAGCATCACCACATCTGGGACACCGTGGTCCCGACCTTCCTGCACTACAACCTGCCGTTGCTGGCGTTTGGCTGGGTGGCGGCGATGGTGCTGTAAACCCGCAAGCCTTGTGGGAGCCCGCTCGCTCCCACAGGAGGCTCAGTGCGCCCGTCGACCGCGTTCAACTTTTGAATTGGCCTGCCGTTAAAGCCTTTAACCACGCCAATAAAATCAAAAAAGAGTGAACGTCATGCGCATGAGCCTGAAGGCCAAAGTCCTGTCCCTTGCCGTCCTCCCGGTGTTGCTCTTTGCGCTGGTCATCAGCCTGACCACGTTGTTCATCCTGCAAGCGCAGGCACGCCACGAAGTCGAGGAAACCCGCGAACGCCTGCTCAGCGATGCCAAGGCCACCCTGCAGAGTTACGTTGCCGTGGCCATGACCACGATCAAACCGCTGTACGACGCGGCAGCCCCGGGGGATGACGCGGCGCGCGCCCAGGCGATCAAGTTGCTGTCGAGCATCGCCTACGGCAAGGAAGGCTACTTCTTCGGCTACGACTCCAACACCGTGCGCCTGTTCAAGGCCAACAGCCCCGAAGGCGTGGGCCAGAGCTTCAAGGACAACCGCGATCCGAACGGTGTCTATGTCAACCGCGACCTGGTGAAAGTCGCCAAGGACGGAACCCACTACCTGCAATACAGCTCGCCGCTGCCGGGTAACAGCCAGGTGCTGGTGCCCAAGCTCGGTTACACCGAATACCTGTCGAAGTGGGACATGGCGGTGGGTACTTCGGTGAACCTGGACGGCATCGAGGCGCAAGTCGCCGTGGTCGAGGCCAAGGTTCAGGAGCGCATGGAAGGTGTGGTGCTGAGTATCGTCGGCGTGGCGTTGGTGGTGTTGCTGGTGATCGCCGCGGCCGGGATGCTGCTGGCCAATACCATTTTGCGTCCGCTGAACCTGATGAAAGCCAACCTCGACGATATCGCGGCGGGCGAGGGCGACCTGACCCGTCGCTTGAACATCACCAGCCAGGATGAACTGGGTCAACTGGCCGGCTCGTTCAACCGTTTTGTCGACAAGATCCATGGCCTGGTGCGCCAGATCACCGAAATGACCACGCAGCTGACCGGTTTGGTGGATCAGGTGTCCGATCAGGCCAATCGTTCGGACCAGGCCATGGAGCGCCAGCGTCACGAGACGGATCAAGTCGCCACGGCGATCAATGAAATGTCGGCGGCCGCCCAGGAAGTGGCCAAGAGCGCGCAAAACGCGGCGGTGGCCGCCCGGCAGACCGATGAAGAAGGCCAGGCGGCCAAGCGTGTGGTGGCTGGCAGTATCGAGAAGATTCATGCGTTGGTGGACGACATTCGCAACAGCGGCGTGTCTCTCGACAGCCTGCAGAAAGACGTGTCGTCGATTGTCAGCGTGCTCGGGGTGATCCGTTCGATTGCCGAACAAACCAATCTGCTGGCGCTCAACGCGGCCATTGAAGCGGCCCGTGCCGGTGAGGCTGGACGTGGTTTCGCGGTGGTGGCCGATGAAGTCAGGGCGCTGGCCAGCCGCACACAAATCAGTACCCAGGAAATCCAGGGCATGATCGACCGCTTGCAGGCCGGCACCCAGTCAGCGGTGGAAGCGATGCGCCGCTCCAGCGAGGCCGGCGACGGTACCTCGGCCCAGGCCAATGAGGCTGGTGCGTCGCTCGATACCATGGCCCAGTTGATTGCCACCATCAATTCGATGAACGCACAGATCGCCAGCGCCGCCGAAGAGCAGACCGCCGTGGCCGAGGAGATCAACCGTAGCGTGCATCAGATAGCAGTGGCGGTGGACAACGTAGCCGATGAAACCCAACTCGGGGCGCAAACCTCGCGCAGCCTGGCGGATCTGGGGCAGCGCCTGGGCAAGCTGGTCGGGCAATTCCGTATCTGATTGGCAACACTTTTGTGGCGAGCGAGCTTGCTCGCGCTTGAGTGCGCAGCGCTCAGCGCTTTTTTGGGGCCGCTACGCAGCCCAGCGGGAGCAAGCTCCCTCGCCACACAAGCGCCGTTTGCGGATTACGGCCTTTCCCAATAGGGCAGTTTACCGACCCGACAGGTTTCGGTTACCGGGCCAGAGCACGGCAATCTGCTGGGTGACCTTGGCGGCCTCTGGGCCGACCAGGCTTTGGGTTGGTTGGGTACATATCCGTTTCTTCGGTAACGGCGGCTTAGGGTTTCGCCCTTACGGCGACTTACTTTTTTTTCAAACGCCAAAAAAAAAGATAAGCAAAAAAAGGCTCGCCCCGAGCGTCCGGCCCCTCGCTAAGGCTCGGCGTTCCTTCGCTGCGGTATTCATCCGGGGACACTGCCCTCCGGTCTGCTTCGCGACGACCTGCATGCAGCGTGTTCGACTGCGTCGAACGGCGCTGCGCGCCACTCCCCGGATGAACACCTCCACTCAGCCTCCCGAAGGGGCGGGTGAATCAAGATCAAGAGCTGCAGGCGAGCTAACGCTCGGCCTGATGAGTGGTGAGGAGCGGGGTGGCGCGCGTTGCTTCTGTAGGAGCGAGCCTGCTCGCGATGAATGACCGGGCAACGCGGGCATTCAGACAGCCCGCTTCATCGTTGACGTCCATCGTCGGAACGCCGCCCGGAGCTGGCTCGCTCCTACAGGGGGCCCGGCGAATGAAGTGGATCTTGCCGGTATCGTCATTGCCGATGTAGATGCCGTAGACCCCGGCCTGCCGTACTTCGATATAGCGCGAAGGCGGCCTTATAGCCGACCCATCACCCGCAGATGCACCCAATCCCCTTGTGGGAGCTGGCTCGCCAGCGAAGGCGGCCTTATAGCCGACCCATCACCCGCAGATGCACCCAATCCCCTTGTGGGAGCTGGCTCGCCAGCGAAGGCGGCCTTATAGCCGACCCATCACCCGCAGATGCACCCAATCCCCTTGTGGGAGCTGGCTTGCCAGCGAAGGCGGCCTTATAGCCGACCAATCACCCGCAGATGCACCCATTCCCCTGTAGGAGCTGGCTTGCCAGCGAAGGCGGCCTTATAGCCGACCAATCACCCGCAGATGCACCCAATCCCCTTGTGGGAGCTGGCTTGCCAGCGAAGGCGGCCTTATAGCCGACCCATCACCCGCAGATGCACCCATTCCCCTGTAGGAGCTGGCTTGCCAGCGATGGCGGCCAGCCAGCCGACCAATCACCCGCCGATGTACCCAGTCCATTGTGGAAGCGAGCCTGCTCCGGGCGGCGTTCCGACGATAGCGGCCCACCAGCCTACACTGGTAACACGGGTTGTTCTTCTCGCCCCGACGACCACTACCAAAGGAGTCAGGCTCATGATCAACAGTGACAGTATCTGCGACTGCCCGAAATGTTCGTGCAAGCTGGGCGCGCACCCGATTGCGCGCCACGGCAAGCACTATTGCTGCGAGGCCTGCGCCAAGAACCACGAACACGGCGAAGAGTGCTCCAGCAAGGGCTGCAAGTGCGCCCACGCCAAATAGTTCGTTCACGTTGAAAAGTGGAGCCTAGTCGGGCTCCACTTCCAGTTTCAGGCTGTCGTCGTCCAGGCGTTCGGTATGCCGGACGGTGCCCGTCAGGCGGCGTCCTTCGACTCTGAGCACGACGGTCTTGGCCTGCTCAAGGTCTTCCGGCAACGGCGGCGGAACGCGAATCGCGAAGCAGGTCGGGTCGTTCATGACCTGTTCCAGGCCAACCCGGCACTCGACGCTCCTGGTGATGCGGCCGAACAGCGTATCCAGACCATAGTCCAGATGCGCAGGGCTGCTGATGGGTGTCATATTCTTGCCCCCCCTCTAATCCTGTTGCTTGCCAGGCGTCAGCCAGCCGGCCGCCACTTGACGTTTTCCACACCGAACTTCTCTGCCATCGGCTTGCTGGTCTTTTGCACCTTCTCCCGGCCAAAGCGCGGTATGCGGCCCACTCCCGCATCGCAGCTTGCCCAATGCCAGGCTTCTGCGTTGTCCATTTTGTCCAGACGGATAATGAACGACTTGGGCACGCCATGAAGGGTGTATTCAATGACGAAGAGTTTTGCATTGTTCATATAGCCCGTATTCCTCCCTGTGGTACATAAACGGATCACGGGCCACACGGAAAATTCATTCGGATTGGCGGACGGTGGCAGCCGCTGGCGGCAAATACAAGGCCTCGTTACCATTGGGCCTTTCCCGACCCCAATGATTGCTGCCCATGGCCCTTGCCGCCCCGCCTGATCTGAGTGATACCGATGTGCCCGTGCAACCGCTGGCGCGCACTTATCCGCGTGGGTTGTTCATCGAACCGCATGAGCATGTCTGGGGGCAGTTGCTGTATGCGATGAGTGGCGTGATGTGGGTCGAGACGCCTCACGAGGCGCTGGTGGTGCCGCCGCAACGGGCGGTTTGGTTGCCGCCCGGCGTGCCTCATGGGATTCGCGTGGTCTCGGACCTGCAAATGCGCAACATCTACCTGCGACCGTCGTTGGCGGCAACGCTCGATGCCAGCGTCCAGGTCATCGAAGTCGGCGGTTTGTTGCGCGAGTTGATCGTTGGCCTGGTGGAGCAGGGCGACGATGGTGCGCCCGAGTATTACGAAGCACTGGTGGGACTGGCGCTGCTGGAGCTCAAGCGGGCCAGGCGCTCGCTGCTGAAAATCCCGCTGCCGGATGAGTCTGACCGGCGGCTGACGAACCTCTGCCAGGCGGTCATGGCCGCGCCGTCGCTGGACATTCCTTTCGAGCAACACGCGGAAAACGCCGGTGCCAGCGTGCGGACCCTGGCGCGGTTGTTCAAGGACGGTCTGGGCATGGGCTTCGCTGAATGGCGGCGCCAGGTGCAACTGGCGACGGCAGTGGCCGAGTTGATTCAGGGGGTGCCGGTCAGTGCCATCGCCCGTGAGCTGGGGTATTCGCCCAGCAGCTTCAGCGATATGTTCCGTCGGGAACTGGGTGTCGCGCCGTCGCAGTTTTCGGCAGGCCAGCCTCAGGGCTGAAGCGTTCAGGGCCAGGGTTTGGCCGAAATTCAGAAGCACTTGGCCGGTACTCGTCGGCACTGCGCACTAGACTTGCGGGCATGTCTCAATTGCCCAAGGAGTCTGTCATGAATTACCTCATTTCACTGGCGATCGGCCTGGGTGTCGGCCTGCTCTACGGCGCCCTGGATTTTCGTTCCCCCGCACCACCGGCGATCGCACTGGTAGGCCTGCTCGGCATGCTGGCCGGCGAAAAGCTCTGGCCGATGGGCCGCGAACTGGTGGCCGGCTGGATCTCCTGAACCTCCTCTGATCATTCGATGGAAACCCTCATGAAAGCATTGCAGTTCGACAAAACCGGCGACCTCTCGGCCCTGCGCTACGTCGAGGTTCCGACGCCCGTTCCCGGCGCCGATGAAGTGTTGGTGGAAATCAAGGCGGCGGGGCTCAACCCCAGTGATGTGAAGAACGTGCTGGGTCGTTTTCCCTATACCACGATGCCGCGGATTCCCGGTCGCGATTTTGCCGGCATCGTCGTTGAAGGCCCGCAGGCGCTGGTCGGTCAACACGTCTGGGGCACCGGCCGCGAGCTGGGTTTTTTCGCCGATGGCTCCCATGCGCAATTCGTCAAGCTGCCGGCCAATGGCGTCGCCCTCAAGCCCACGCATTTGAGCTTCGCCCAGGCCGCCAGCCTGGGAGTGCCTTACACCACGGCGTGGGATGCACTGGAGCGCAGCCTGGTGACCGCCGAAACCCGCTTGCTGGTGATCGGCGGCGGGGCGGTGGGCAGTGCCGCGCTGGCATTGGCCAAGGTGCGCGGTGCCCAGGTGCTGGCAGCCGCGCGGCGACCAGAGCAGGTCAAGGACTTGCAGGACCAGGGCTATCAGACGCTGCAATTGGATAAACCCGAGGACCTGGGTGCTCAGGTCAATGCCGTATTCAAAGGCGGCGCTGATGTGATTTTCGACACCACGGGGTTCTGGTTGCCGGCGTCTGTCGCGGCATTGGCCACCTTCGGCCGCATCGCCATCATCGCCGCGCCGGTGGACGGCATGGTTCAGCTACCGGCCCTGGCGCTGTACCGCAAGGGCGGCTCGGTGGTCGGCATCAACTCGTTGCTGTACGGCGTGCAAGCGTGCGCGGCGATGCTCGATCAGTTCGGTCAATTCTTCGATCAGGACTTGCTGCCGTTGCCTCAGGGGCTGTTCGAGTCGCCATTGGCCGAGGGCCTGGAGCGTTATGCCGAGGTCAATCAGGGCAGTGGTGACAAAGTGATCCTGTTGCCGTAACACCGCCCACCTGTGGGGGCGGGCTCGCTCCCACAGGGGCTGCGGCGATGCAATGCGCTGCCGCAATGGTGCTCTGATAGAATCGACGGCACTTTTCCTGCGAGGTGCCCCCATGAGCGAGCCGATTCGCCTGACCCAGTACAGCCACGGCGCTGGATGCGGTTGCAAGATTTCTCCCCAGGTACTGGAAGTGATTCTCGCCGGCAGTGGCGCGCAGAATCTGGACCCCAGGCTCTGGGTCGGCAACGCCTCGCGCGATGACGCGGCGGTGTATGCCATCGACGAAGAGCGCGGCGTGGTGTCGACCACCGATTTCTTCATGCCAATCGTCGATGATCCTTTCGATTTCGGCCGCATCGCCGCCACCAATGCCATCAGTGACATCTACGCCATGGGTGGCGACCCGTTGATGGCCATCGCCATTCTTGGCTGGCCGGTCAATGTGCTGGCGCCGGAAATTGCCCGGGAAGTGATTCGCGGCGGCCGTTCGGTGTGCGATGAAGCAGGTATTCCGTTGGCTGGCGGGCATTCCATCGACGCACCGGAGCCGATCTTCGGCCTGGCCGTTACCGGGCTGGTGGAAAAGCGCCATATGAAGCGCAACGACACCGCGACGGCCGGTTGCCTGCTTTACCTCACCAAACCCCTAGGCATCGGCATCCTCACCACCGCCGAAAAGAAAGGCAAGTTGCGCAACGCTGACATCGGCCTGGCCCGGGACTGGATGTGTACCCTGAATAAACCCGGCAGCCGCTTTGGCAAACTGGATGGCGTGACCGCGATGACCGACGTCACCGGTTTCGGTTTGTTGGGGCATCTGGTGGAAATGGCCGATGGCAGCCAGCTGACCGCCCTGATCGAATACGACCGCGTACCGCGTCTGCCAGGTGTCGAGTATTACCTGGAGCAGGGCTGCATTCCCGGCGGGACCTTGCGTAATTACGACAGTTACGCCAGCAAACTGGGGCGATTGCAGGAACTGCACAAGCGCGTATTGTGCGACCCGCAGACCAGCGGCGGCCTGTTGATCGCGGTGACGCCCGAGGGTAACGACAGCTTTCTCGCGGCCGCTGCGCAAATGGGCCTGGACCTGGCACCCATCGGTGAACTGGTCGAGCGACAGAGCAATGCGGTCGAGGTGTCTTGATGTCTGCCGACTGCACCGATTACCGCGATATTTTCCTCAACGACCGGCCGCTGATGGATGCCCGTGCGCCGGTCGAGTTTCTCAAGGGCTCGTTTCCCGGGGCGGTCAATTTGCCGCTGATGAACGATCACGAGCGGCAACGGGTCGGCACTTGTTACAAGCAGCAGGGCCAACAAGCCGCCATCGAACTGGGCCATCAACTGGTGTCCGGCGCGATCAAGGCCGAACGCATCCAGGCCTGGGCAGACTTCGCCCGGGCTCATCCCGATGGGCTTTTGTATTGTTTTCGCGGCGGGTTGCGCTCGCAGATCGTCCAGCAATGGCTCAAGGACGAGGCGGGCATCGACTACCCGCGCGTCGGTGGTGGCTACAAGGCCATGCGCAGCTTCCTGCTTGATACCCTCGATCAGGCCGTTGCGCAGTGCGATTTCGTGTTGTTGGGCGGCATGACCGGCACCGGCAAGACCGAAGTGCTGATGCAGTTGCGCAACGGCCTTGACCTAGAAGGTCACGCCAATCATCGCGGCTCGAGTTTCGGCAAGCGCGCCACGGGTCAACCGACCAATATCGACTTTGAAAACCGCCTGGCGGTGGATGTGCTGAAAAAGCGCGCCGCCGGCCTTGAACAATTCGTGCTGGAGGACGAGAGCCGGGCGATCGGCAGCTGTGCCTTGCCGTTGCCGCTGTATCAGGGCATGCAGCAGTTTCCGATGGTCTGGCTCGAAGACAGCCTGCAGGGGCGGGTCGAGCGAATCCTGCGTGATTATGTGGTGGACCTGTGCGCCGAGTTCATCCGGGTGCGCGGCGAGGAAGGCTTTGCGCTGTTTTCCGAGCGGATGCTGGAGAGTTTGAATAACGTGCACAAGCGCCTGGGTGGCGAGCGCCATCGACGGATGCTGATTCTGATGGAGGATGCCTTGGCGGAGCAGGGTCGCAGCGGCGCGGTGGATCTGCACCGGGGCTGGATCGAGGGGTTGCTGACCGAGTATTACGATCCGATGTATGCCTTTCAACGTGAAAAGAAGGGCGCGCGGATCGAGTTTGCCGGGAATCGCGAAGCGGTGTTGGGGTATTTGCGGGAGCGGGTCAGTCAGCGAGGATGAGGGCGGTTTTGCTGGCTTCATCGCGGGCAAGCCTGCTCCCACAGGGGCTGTGGCGTACACAAAGGGCCCGATCAGGCCCTGTACAACTCAGGTCGGGCAAGTCTGCGGTCCATTATCCAGCCCTTGCTTGTAGCGATGGCTTTCCAGGCTGGCCTTGCCGTTGCGCCAGGTCAGGGTCAACACGATCAGCGAATCAAAGTCGCTCGATTCCCAGTCCTCGGTGATCGTCTGTTTCTTGCCGACCGCTTCCCCGGCGACCTTGTTGATCAGCTCCGGCAGGTAACCGTGGGACCAGGCGGTGTAAATGATCGAGTTGTGATACTTGTCCTGGAGCAGTTCATCGGCCAGGTCACCGGTGTCGTTGGCCGAGAAATTGATGTTGACCGGCAAGCCGAGCTTTATCGCACTGGGGCTGATGGTCATCAATGGACGGATATAGCTGTAGGAGTTGTTCAGTTCGCCTTCCTCGACATTGCGCGTCGGGTTGGCGGCAAATACGTAGTTGGCCTTGCCGAATTTTTCCGGGAGCAGGGTGGCCAGGTCGATCGCGCGGTTCAGGCCCTGGCAATTGAGCTGGCCCAGGCCGCCGGCAGGTTTTTCCGCATGACGCAGGAACACCAGCGTCTGCACACCGTCTACCGGTTGGGCGCGACTTTCAAGGGACTCAAACGACAGGAATAACGCACTGGCCGCCAGCAATGCGGGCAGGAATATGTACGCACGGCGTTTGAAGCGATTGGCGAATTTCAGAGGGTTCTTCATGAAATAGGGGGGCTTCGCACATTGGGTTAGGGCTGACAAACCTCTACACCACGAGTTGCCGGCATCGGGTGTTTTCCATGTCTATGAGTCGGGTCGTCTTTGGATGGCCAGTGCTCAGAGTCCGCAGGTGCCTGTTTGGTTCGATTCCGACCGCGCGCTGCAATCTACCGGTACCCCTGAAGTGACTGGAGCGAAGATTAGCGACAGGATATTGCGAAATGATGGACAGGCTACACCTTAGAGGCTTGATCCGGACTGTCAACTGTTGATCTTCAACATCAGTGATATTGATAACGGCAGCGCAACTCCTGCATTAGTATCACTACTTTCAATTTTCTCGTGGATCCTTCCCATGACCGATTTGTCTGCGTTTCCCATCACCCAAAAATGGCCCGCACAGTACCCGGAGTGGATTCAGCTGTACTCCTTGCCGACACCCAACGGCGTCAAGGTCTCGATCATGCTCGAAGAGATCGGCTTGCCTTACGAGCCACACCGCGTCGGGTTTGACACCAACGATCAAATGTCCCCCGAATTCCTGTCGTTAAGCCCCAACAACAAGATCCCGGCCATCCTCGATCCCCATGGCCCGGACGGCCAACCTTTGCCGCTGTTCGAGTCCGGGGCGATTCTGATCTACCTCGCCGACAAAAGCGGGCAGTTGCTGGCCCAGGAATCGGCAGCGCGTTACGAAACCATTCAGTGGCTGATGTTCCAGATGGGCGGCATCGGGCCAATGTTCGGCCAGCTCGGCTTCTTCAATAAATTCGCCGGCAAGGACTACGAAGACAAACGTCCCCGTGACCGCTACGTCGAAGAAAGCAAACGGCTGCTCGGCGTCCTCGACAAGCGCCTTGAAGGGCGTGACTGGATCATGGGCGAGCGCTACACCATTGCCGATATCGCGACCTTCCCCTGGGTGCGCAACCTGATCGGCTTCTATGAGGCGGGCGATCTGGTCGGCATCCAGAACTTCCCCAACGTCACCCGGGTGCTGGAGAAGTTCCTGGCACGGCCGGCGGTCAAGCGCGGGCTGGAAATTCCAAAGCCTGTCACCAACTGACCACCGCAATCCCCCTGTAGGAGCGAGCAAGTTCGCTCCTACAGGGGGTTGGTGCTTGCTCAAGGATTATTGCCATCGCGGTAATGCAGTCTTGAGCGTTCGACGTTTGTGCCCTGTACCTCGCAGGGCATAAGCTTTGCCCCCCTACGACTTTCGTCTTGTTCTCCGATTACCAGGAATGCCCATGTCCAGTCAGTTCCCCGAAGCACGCCCACGCCGTCTGCGCCGCAATGCGAGCCTGCGCAGTCTGTTCCAGGAAACCGAGTTCAGCCTCAACGACCTGGTGCTGCCGATTTTCGTCGAAGAAGAAATCGATGACTTCGTGCCGATCAAAAGCATGCCCGGTGTGATGCGAATTCCCGAATCGAAACTGGCCGGCGAGATCGAGCGTTACGCCCGGGCCGGGATCAAGTCGGTGATGACCTTTGGCGTGTCCCACCACCTGGACAGCAGCGGCAGCGACACCTGGCGCGACGACGGTCTGGTGTCGCGGATGTCGCGTATCGCCAAGGACGCGGTGCCGGAGATGATTGTCATGTCCGACACCTGCTTCTGCGAGTACACCGATCACGGTCATTGCGGTGTTCTGCACAACCACGAAGTCGACAATGACCAGACCCTGATCAACCTCGGCAAACAAGCCGTGGCGGCGGCCCGTGCCGGTGCCGATGTGATTGCGCCGTCGGCGGCGATGGACGGGCAGGTCCAGGCCATTCGCCGGGCACTCGACGCCGCCGGGTTCCAGCAGACGGCGATCATGGCCTATTCGACCAAGTTCGCCTCGGCGCTGTACGGCCCGTTTCGCGAAGCCGGTGGCAGCGCGCTCAAGGGGGATCGTAAAAGCTATCAGATGAACCCGATGAACCGCCGTGAAGCGGTGCGCGAATCACTGCTCGACGAGCAGGAAGGCGCCGACGCGCTGATGGTCAAGCCGGCCGGCGCCTACCTGGACATCATCCGCGACATTCGTGAGGTGTCGCGTTTGCCGCTGTCGGCGTATCAGGTGAGCGGCGAGTACGCGATGATCAAGTTCGGCGCGCAAGCCGGGGCGATCGATGAAGACCGTGTGGTGCGCGAAAGTCTTGGCGCAATCAAGCGGGCAGGGGCGGATCTGATCTTCACCTATTTCGCGATGGACCTGGCACTGGCCGGTATCTAAGACTCACCCGGTCCCTTGTTGGAGCTGGCTTGCCAGCTCACAGGGGGGCGGAATCAGCCAAAAAACGACCGAATCCCGTGATGTTTGAAATACCGCTCGATCACCTTCGGGTCCGAGCAGGTTTCGGCTATCGCCACATAGGTGTCGGGCCGCAACAGGTAAAACCCGTTACGCCCCAGGCCTGCCGTTTCAAACGCTGGTCGCCAGTCGAACACATGCAGCGGCAAATGATGTTCGATGCACCAGGCGATCATTTCGTCGCTGGTGTCGCCATACACATGCACCTGCCAGTTAGGGGATTTCAGCGGTTCGAAGTTGTCCCCCTCGCCATCGTGCGCCCAGGGCAAGCGGTCGCCGCCATGAACATGTCCGGCAACGCCGGTGCTCAAAGGCATGCGGCGGTAGTTCAAGGTGATCTGCGACACCGTGCGAAACAGGAATTCGCGGGACCTCTCGAACGTGGCCATTTTCGGAATCAGGAAGGGCGCCAGGCGTGTGCGCAGCAGGTCGGCCATGCGGCCTTCGGCGGTGACGAACGTGAACACCCGGTCAGTGGTTGCCACCAGTTTGCGGGCAAAGGCCATGCGTTCGGTTTCGTAGGTGTCGAGCAATCGGGCCTCGGCACCGCCGCTTAACACTGCGGCGAGTTTCCACGCCAGGTTGATGGCATCGCCAATGCCAGTGTTCATGCCCTGGCCGCCGGCGGGGCTGTGCACATGGGCCGCGTCGCCGAGTAAAAACGCACGGCCGGTGCGGAAGTGGTCGGCCACCCGATGATGCACGCGGTAGGTCGAGAACCAGTTCACCTGTTCGATCTGCACCTTCAGATGCTCGATGGCCCGGCTGCTGACATCTTCGAATCGCAGGGTTTCGGCGTGCTCGGCGCGCTCATCGCGAACGGTGCCGATCAGGCGTGCGCGACCGCTTCCTGCCAGGGGGAACACCGCGAGAAAGTCGGCCTCATCGAGGTCCACGTGCAGTTCGCCGTTGAATGTCGGGCCGCTGGCCTGCACATCGGCCACATAGAAAATCTGCTGGTAGGTCCCGCCGGGAAAGCCGGTGTCCAGGGCCTTGCGCACGACCGAGCGGGCACCATCGCAACCGGCCAGGTAGCAGGCCTGGCAGGTTTCCCGCTGACCATCGGGCAGACGCAACGTGGCGCTGATGCCGTCACCGGTTTCCTCGAAAGCCTCGAGCTCGGTGTCGCGCTCCACGGTGACGCCAAAGGATTCGAGGCGTTTGATCAGCAGCCGTTCGTGTTCGTCCTGGGGGAATATTTCGAGGAAGGCGTAAGGCGTCAGGCCCTCGCCGATGCGGCTGAGCGGCAAGCGGGCCACGGGTTCACCCTTGACCCAGAAATTGGCGGCCTCCACGCAATGACCCTGCTGCACGACGCTGTCACTGAGGTCGAGTTGACGGTACAGCTCCAGCGTCCGGGCCTGCACGGCCAGTGCCCGCGATGTGGTACCGGACGTGGATGTTTTGTCGATGATTCTTGCGTGGATCCCCAGTCTGCTCAGCCACAGCGCCAGGACCAGCCCGGTCGGGCCAGCGCCAATGATCAACACGTCGCTGCGGTGCATGAACCTGTCCTCCTCGCGGTGTGGGTCTAGTATGGTCCAGCCGTGGCGGGCGGCCAGGCTGGCTGCCCAACGGAGAAGACCCTTGCTCAGGGGCATAGCCTCGGACAGGCCATTGATCGTATGGTTAGCCCGGCATAACGGATTTTCTGGAGCAGCATGCAAGCCCATCGATTGATCATGAGCATCGTCGCGTTGCTGGTGCTGGCCGGTTGCGGCAGTCAACGCACGCAACAGGCGCCGGTGCGAACGCCCGCCGAGGTCAAGGCCGAAATTGTGCGACTGCTGCCGGCCAATGCCGTTGACCGCCAGGGTTGGGCCACAGACATCTATGCGGCGTTTGCCGCGCAGAAAATCGAGACGACCACGCAAAACCTCTGCTCGGTGCTGGCTGTCACCGAGCAGGAGTCGACCTTTCAGGCCGATCCGAGCGTGCCTGGCCTGGGCAAAATCGCACGCGACGAAATTGATCGTCGGGCCGCCAAAGCCCACATCCCCGGCCTGTTGGTCAATGCGGCGTTGCAGGTGCGCTCGGCCAATGGCAAAACTTACAGCGAGCGCCTCAACGCGGCGCGTAGCGAAAAGGAACTGAGCGCGATCTTCGATGATTTTATCGGCATGGTGCCCATGGGCCAGACGCTGTTCGGTGGCTTCAACCCGGTGCACACCGGCGGGCCGATGCAGGTCAGCGTCGAATTTGCCGAGCAGCACGCCAAGGGTTATCCCTACCCGGTAGAAGGCTCGATCCGCCATGAAGTCTTCACTCGGCGTGGCGGCATGTATTTCGGTATCGCCCATTTGCTCGGATACCCGGTGAACTACCCGCAACCGCTGTATCGCTTCGCCGATTTCAACGCCGGTTGGTACGCCAGCCGCAATGCCGCGTTCCAGAACGCCGTGAGCCGGGCCTCGGGCATTCCGCTGGCGCTGGATGGCGACCTGGTCAATTACGGTTCGATCATGCCCGGCACCACGGAAGTGGCCGTGCGCAGCCTCGGCAAGCAACTGGATATGCGCAATACGACGATCAGGGATCAGCTGCAGGAGGGCAACAGCCTGGGGTTCGAAGACAGCCCGTTGTATCGGCGAGTCTTTGCGCTGGCCGAACAGGCTGAAGGCCGGCCATTGCCTCGGCAGGTATTGCCGGGGATTGTCCTGCAAAGCCCGAAAATCACTCGCAAACTGACCACGGCCTGGTTTGCCAAGCGGGTCGATGAGCGTTATCAGCGCTGTATGGCGCGGGCTGACTGAAGAGCACACGATCGCAGGCGGTTGTGCGGATTATCCCAGGCATAAAAAAACCGGCTGATGAGGCCGGTTTTTTGTCGAGGAGAGCGGTAAAGCCATTCATTCAAGCGATGTGGTTGCTGTTCAAGTGGTCGGAACCATCGGCGGCGATGGTGTTGCCTTTCAGGTGGTCGGAACCATCGGCGGCGACGGTGTTGCCTTGCAGGTGGTCGGAACCATCGGCGGCGACGGTGTTGCCTTGCAGGTGGTCGGAACCATCGGCGGCGACGGTGTTGCCTTGCAGGTGGTCGGAGCCATCAGCGGCCACTCGATTCTGGATCAGGCGATCAGAGCCACCTTCTGCCACGCGACTTTCAATCAGACGATCCGAGCCGCCTTCGGCGACGACAGGTTGAGCAGAGGTAGCGGCGAAAGCGTTTACTGCAAAAACCGAGAAAGCGATGCTGAGAAGAGTCTGGCGTTTCATGGTGGTGTGCTCCGGGTCTTGTTGGGTGGGTATGGAGCAGATGTTACGCCGCGCAATTTTTATGAGAACTTCATTGGCATGATGGTGAACATCGACGGGATTGATAGGGATAGCGGCATACCCCTTGTGGGCTTGATGATGCGGTCGTCGGATGGCTCCAGCAGGGCCAAGGGCGGCTTCTACACTGGTTGGCATCCCAAGGAGGTGTGTATGTATCAGCTCTACGGTCATCAGAATTCGGGCGCGGCCGCAATCGAGGCGGCACTGGAACTGTGTGAGATCCCTTATCGTTTCATCGATGTCGAGTCGTCTTCGCAGGCCGCCCTGGCCCTGGAGAAGCTCAACCCGCTCAAGCAGATTCCGACCCTGCAATTGCCCGACGGCAGCATCCTCACCGAGAGCGCGGCGATACTGATTCATCTCGGGCTGACGTTTCCCGAGTCGAATCTGCTGCCGGACAACCCGGCCGACCGTGATCAGGCCATCCGTGGCCTGGTGTACATCGTCAGCAATTGCTATGCGGCGATCGGCATCATCGATTACCCCGAACGCTGGCTGGCCGTGGCGGATGAGTCGTCACGGCAAAACCTGATGGCCGGCACCCGCGCACGGCTGCATTGGAGTTGGGAAGTGTTTGCCGATCAGTTTTCCGCCGAGCTGTATCTGGGGGACGAGACGCCGGGAGCGCTGGATGTGCTGGCGGCGGTGGTCAGTCGATGGTCAGGCAGCCGCGAACATTTGCGCACGGCCCGGCCGGGGTTTTACGCCTGGCTGGAACGCATTGACCGACATCCGACGCTGGCGCCGGTGTTCGCCCGGCATTGGCCGGCCTGAGCACTGCAAAACAAAGGCGGGCAGTGTGTTTCCTGGCGTCAACTGATCCTGTGGCAAGCGCGGTCACTGCAGGAGCGAGCTTGCTCGCGAAGGGGGCATCAGCCTCAACATCCTGGTTGACTGAACGACCGCTATCGCGAGCAGGCTCGCCCACAGGGAAGGGGGGGTGTGTTTGAGTTATTCCCCGCGAATGTACTGTTCCAGCTGACGAATCAGTTCCGCCTGTTCCGCGATGGCTTCCTTGACCAGGTCACCAATCGACAGCAAGCCGATCAACTTGCCGTCCTCCACCACCGGCAAGTGGCGCAGGCGTTTGTCGGACATGATGCCCAGGCAGGTATCGACGGTTTGATGGGTGTCCACGGTAATCACCGGTGAAACCATGATGTCGCGTACCGGCGTACCCACCGAAGAACGCCCGTGCAGCACCAGTTTGCGCGCATAGTCACGCTCACTGATGATGCCCAGCACTTCGTCATTTTCCACCACCAGCAAGGCGCCGACGTTTTTCTCTGCCATCTTCATCAGCGCTTCCAGCACCATATGACCAGGTTTGATCTGGTGCACTTCCTGATTCTTCTGATCTTTCAACTTGAGTAGTTGCGCGACGGTTTTCATGGCGGTTTCTCGGGTGTTGTCGTTGTTATTGAAGAATCGTAGACGCCGGCGCGCAGGGCAAGAGAGAAAGCGGCAGATAACCTGCAAAAAACGTCATTCGGTGGTTTTTCTTCGGTAAACCCCGGATTCCTTGCCCGGCAAAGTACCTGTGGGAGCGGGCTTGCCCGCGATGAGGTCATATCAGTCGACATCCATGTTTAATGTCAGGCCGCCATCGCGAGCAAGCTCGCTCCCACAGGTCCGTGGTGGCGTAGAATCACCACCCTGAATCAATGTTGAGGTTTTCAGTGGTGGATTTACCGCAGGGCTTCGTCCTGACCCGGCATTGGCGCGATACCCCGGCCGGTACGGAAGTCGAATTCTGGCTGGCGACCGACAGCGGTCCGCGGCGCATCCGCCTGTCTCATCAGCCGTCGGTGGCCTTTATTCCGGCCAGCCAGCGCGAGCAGGTCGAGGCGTTGCTGCACGACGAAAAAAATGTCGAACTGCGGGAACTGGCCTTGCTGGATTTCGAGCATCGTCCGGTGCTCGGGCTGTATTGCCGGCAGCATGGACAATTGATGCGCCTGGAAACCGCCCTGCGCAGGGCCGGGGTCGAGGTGTACGAAGCTGATGTGCGTCCGCCGGAACGCTATCTGATGGAGCGCTTCATCACCGCCCCGGTGCGTTTTGGTGGCACGCCAGGCGCCGAGGGCGTGTTGCTCGACGCGCAGATGAAGCCCGATTCCGGCTACCGTCCGAAGCTGCGGCTGGCGTCCCTGGACATCGAAACCACCGCCCGGGGCGAGTTGTATTCCATCGCCCTGGAGGGCTGCGGCGAGCGGCAGGTGTACATGCTCGGCCCACCCAATGGCGATGACAGCGAGGTGGATTTCCAGCTCGAATACTGCGACTCGCGCACCCTGCTGCTGAAAAAGCTCAACGACTGGTTTGCCCGGCACGATCCCGACGCAATCATCGGCTGGAACGTCGTGCAGTTCGATCTGCGGGTGCTGCATCAACACGCCCGGCAACTGGGCGTGCCGCTGAAGCTGGGGCGTGGCGGCGAGGAAATGCAGTGGCGCGAGCACGGCAATGGCAACCATTATTTTGCCTCCGCTGCCGGCCGGCTGATCATCGACGGCATCGAGGCGCTGCGTTCGGCGACCTGGAGTTTTCCGTCGTTCAGCCTGGAAAACGTCGCGCAAACCCTGCTGGGCGAAGGCAAGTCGATCGACAACCCGTACCAGCGCATGGACGAAATAAACCGCATGTTCGCCGAGGACAAGCCAGCGCTGGCCAGGTACAACCTCAAGGACTGCGAGCTGGTCACCCGAATTTTCGCCCACACCCAATTGCTGACCTTTTTGCTGGAGCGGGCCAGTGTCACCGGGTTGCCGGTGGACCGCATGGGCGGCTCAGTGGCGGCGTTCACTCACCTCTACATGCCGTTGATGCATCGCCAGGGCTTTGTCGCGCCCAACCTCGGCGGGCGCCCGCCACAGGCCAGCCCCGGCGGGTTTGTCATGGACTCGCAACCGGGCCTGTACGAGTCGGTGCTGGTGTTCGACTACAAAAGTCTTTATCCATCGATCATCCGCACGTTCCTCATCGACCCGGTGGGTTTGATCGAAGGGCTCAAGCATCCCGAGGACAGCGAGTCGGTGCCCGGTTTCCGGGGTGCCCGGTTTTCCAGAACCCGGCATTGCCTGCCCGCCATCGTGGCCAGGGTTGCCGAGGGTCGGGAAATCGCCAAGCGCGAACGCAACGCCCCCCTGTCCCAGGCGCTGAAGATCATCATGAACGCCTTCTACGGGGTGCTCGGTTCCAGCGGGTGCCGGTTTTTCGATACGCGCCTGGCATCGTCCATCACCCTGCGCGGTCACGAGATCATGCTGCGCACCCGTCAGTTGATCGAAGACCAGGGCCATACGGTGATTTACGGTGATACCGATTCCACCTTCGTCTGGTTGCGCCGGGCCCACGGTCAGCAGGAGGCCGCGCAGATCGGCCATGCGCTGGTGGATCACGTCAACCAGTGGTGGCGCGAGCATGTGCGGCAGGAATTTGGCCTGGAGAGCGCGCTCGAACTGCAGTTCGAAACCCACTACAAGCGTTTCCTGATGCCGACCATTCGCGGTGCGGAGGAGGGCAGCAAGAAGCGTTATGCGGGGTTGGTGACGCGCGCCGATGGCACCGACGAGATGGTCTATAAAGGCCTGGAAACCGTGCGCACCGACTGGTCACCGCTGGCCCGCCAGTTCCAGCAGGAGCTGTACCTGCGCATCTTCAACCGCAAACCCTATCAGGATTATGTGCGCGACTATGTGCGCCAGACCCTGGCCGGAGCGTTCGATGATCGCCTGATTTACCGCAAGCGCCTGCGCCGCACCCTCGAGGATTATCAACGCAACGTGCCGCCCCATGTGCGGGCAGCGCGTATCGCCGATGACTACAACGACCGGCAGGGCCGTCCGCGGCAATACCAGAATGGCGGCTGGATCAGTTATGTGATTACCGTCGCCGGCCCTGAGCCGCTGGAGATCCGCAGCGCACCCATCGATTACGAGCATTACATCAGCAAGCAGTTGCAACCGGTGGCCGATGCGATCCTGCCGTTCGTCGATGACGATTTCTCAACCCTGATTGGTGGGCAACTGGGCCTGTTTTGAGTCCATCAGCGACAACGTCCAGTCATCCAGAATGCCGTGGAAGTATTGATTCAGGGCTTGATGGAACAGGCTGTCGTCAGGTGCGACCTGGGCGAACAGCGTCATCGACGAATGAAATTTCAGGTCATCGGGATGGCCGAAAATCTCCTTCACCGAGCGCTGCTGGATGTTCAGCACTTCTTGGGTGCATGTGCGCAGCCGCGCGCCCAGCAATGGGTGCTCGAGATAGGCTCGGGCTTCTTCGCGGGAACCGATCGCGAAGCGTTTGGACATGTCGCTGTCACCCAGCCCGGCAAACTGCGGAAAGATGAACCACATCCAGTGGCTGCGCTTGCGGCCGGCATTCAATTCGGCCTGAGCCCGGTCGAACACCGGGTCCTGCGCCTGAACGAAGCGCTGCAGGTTAAAGGCGTCCAGCCGATCGGTGCTTCTCATGCGCAAGTCCTCTGACAGACTGCGATGGCTCAGACCATGGCCAACCGCTGTTTGCGTTGCGGCGCGTGAAACGCTTGGTCCAGCGCCTCCAGATCCCCGGGTTCCAGCACTAACTGCGCTGCCTGTGCGTTGAGTCGCACATGCTCGGGGCGTACCGCCTTGGGGATGGCAATCACCCCGTCCTGGCGCAAAAGCCATGCCAGCGACACTTGGGCAGGCGTCACGCGGTGACGGGCGGCCACTTGCCTGAGCGTGGCATTGGCCAGCATCTTCCCGCCCTGGCCAATGGGGCAGTAGGCCATGACCGGCATCCTGCGCTGCTGACACCAGGGCAGTAAATCAAATTCTATGCCGCGCTCTTCCAGGTTGTAGAGCACTTGATTGGTGGCGCAGGCCGGCGCGGCCAATTCCTGCAGATCATCGACGTCGAAATTGGACACGCCCCACCGACCGATCTTGCCCGCTGCGCGCAGTTGTTCGAAGGCTTCGACCGTTTCCTCCAGGGGAAACTGGCCGCGCCAATGCAGCAGGTACAAATCGATATGGTCGGTGTCAAGGCGCCGCAGGCTGCGTTCGCAGGCCTGGGGGATGCCCTTGCGGCTGGCGTTGTGCGGGTAGACCTTGCTGACCAGAAACACCTCGTCGCGCCGGCCGGCGATGGCTTCGCCCACCACTTCCTCGGCACCACCTTCGGCATACATCTCGGCGGTGTCGATCAGGGTCATGCCCAACTCGATCCCCAGGCGCAACGCCGCGACCTCCTCGTTGTGCCGGGAGCGATCTTCGCCCATGTGCCAGGTGCCCTGGCCGATGACCGGCACGTTGACACCGGCCAATTCGAGAGAACGCATGCAAATCTCCTGTAAACACTCAAGCCGTATTGCTATTGGCAATCAGCATAGCTTCCGGGTTCCGCGCTTCGATCAAAATTGCAGCATGCCGGTGATCGATTGGTGACGGCATGACTGCACTTTTGCGAAATCCACGGCTCTACTTTTGGGCAGCCTGCGGCGATCCCCACCGTCGGCCCATGCCCAAGTCCAAGAACCCATGGCTCGAGCGTTACCCATCAGTATCACCTCAATCCGCCGCCGTTGCCTGCTGCTGGTTGGCCTGTCGACGTTCCTCGTCAGCGGATGCAGCCATCAGGACGGCAACGACCTCATGACTCAATTGCGCGAAGGCAAACCCCAGGAATTTCTGCAAACCAGTGTCGACCGCATGGCCACCCTGACCATGCGCGACAACCTCGACAGCCTTTACCTGCTGATGAGCAAGCTGTACCGGCGCAACCCCGACGAGCTGAAAAAATCCGGCTTCCTCGACGCCGGCACCGCTGGCAAGCAAGTACGCATGGCCATCGAACTGCAGCAGCCGCTGCCTACGCTTGGCGGTAAAAAGGACCTGGCGGCGCTGCGGTTTGCCATGAGTCCGGAGTTTCTTGGCGACCGGGTCGGTGCGTTCATCTATGCCATCGGCAGCATGCTGGTCACCGCCCACGGCAATCGCCTGGAGTTCTACATGACGGACACGATCAACCCGACGTTCGTCAGCAACGCTGCGCGCAACATCGAGATTGCCACCTGGATCCTGAGCCAGCGGCAAAATAAAAACGGCGAACCCATGCTGTTCTCCAACGAAATCTCGGAGGAGGGCAGCAACCTGAGTTTTGCCGTGGAGTTCGGCAAAATAGTCGCGCGCCTGGATTTGCTGACGCAGATGCTGGACGAGCGCTACCGGCGCATCGGCCTCAATTACGCCCAGAGCCTGCTGTTTTTGAATTTTCTGCCGGTGCAGTAAGTTCGCCATCTATTCCTGAGCTGGCTTGCCAGCGATAGCGGTGGGTGGTTCACACGTTGATCGCCTGAACTGACGCCATCGCCGGCAAGCCAGCTCCTAAAGGGGCATGTGGCGATGTGGATATAAATATAGATCGCATCGATATAACTGGTTATAAGAAAAATCGCTATGCTGCGGGCCAGATTTCCCTTGCAGTCTTTGTGGGCGTATCGATGGATTTAGTGAATATCGGGTTGATCGTAGCCGGGCTGGTGGTTGGCTTCATCGTCGGCATGACGGGCGTGGGCGGTGGGTCGTTGATGACGCCCATTCTGCTGTGGTTCGGCATTAACCCGGCAACGGCGGTGGGCACCGATCTGCTGTACGCGGCTATCACCAAATCCAGCGGCGTACTGGTTCACAAAAAGAACAACAACATCGACTGGGCCATCACTGGCTGGTTGACGCTGGGCAGTGTGCCGGCGGTGGCGTTGACCCTGTGGTTCCTGAGCAGTCTGCACAGCGCGCCCGAGGCGATGAACGCCATCATCAAGCAGGCCCTGGGTTTCGTCCTGTTTGCCACGGCGCTGGCGATCCTGTTCAAGAAACGCCTGCTCGATTTCGCCCACAGGCGTGCCGGCGGCAACTACAACCCCAGCGGTACGCGGCTGAATGTCCTGACGGTCATCACCGGTCTGGTGCTCGGCACCATGGTCGCGCTGACCTCCATCGGCGCTGGCGCGCTGGGCACCGTGGCGCTGTTCATCCTCTATCCGCTGTTACCGACCCGCCGCCTGGTCGGCACGGAAATCGCTCACGCCGTGCCGTTGACCCTGGTCGCCGGCCTTGGCCATGCGAGCATGGGCAACATGGACTGGCATGTCCTCGGTTACTTGCTGGTCGGTTCGCTGCCGGGGATTTATCTGGGCAGCCATCTGACCGGCCGCATTTCCGATGAACTGCTGCGTCCTTGCCTGGCGACGATGCTGGTGCTGATCGGCTACAAACTGGTGTTCTAAAATGCGGCACCGACAAAAAAGCCCCTGACAATCAGGGGCTTTTTCGTTTCTGCTGACCGGTTGATGCTCGTAAAGGAAGCTTCCTTCCGACTTTAAAGAGTCTTCCTACATCTTTCCGCTTTTTGCCTTGTTAGCGTGCCTGCCAATTTTCGCGAGCACGAACCAGGGACGGTTTGGACGTCGCGCTTCTTCGCCTCTTTGCCAAGGATAAGCGTATGTTCCGGTCGGCCAATGCAGCGCATCTCGTGCTGCAGAATCCTGCGATCCGTCACGACTTCAAGGTGCTGGCCTTCAACGGCACTGAAGCCATCAGCACGCTTTACAGCATCCGCATTGAACTGGTCAGCGAGCATCCGGATTTCGATCTGGAAAGCCTGCTCGGCCAACCCGCGTTTCTGCAATTCGGCCTTGATGGCGAAGGCATCCATGGGCATATCGAAGACGTGCGGATGGGCGAGGCGGGTAAACGTCTGACTCACTATCACCTGACCCTGGTACCGGCGCTTCACTATTTGCAGTTCAGCCACGACCAGCGGATTTTCCAGCGTTTGAACGTGCCGCAGATCATCACCCAGGTCCTCAAAGGCCATGGCATTCAGGCCGATGCCTTTACCTTCCATGTCAGCACCAGTGCGCCGCGCGAGTACTGCACCCAGTACGCGGAAGACAATTTCACCTTCCTCCAGCGCCTGTGCGCCGAGGACGGTATCGCCTGGCATCACCAGCACTCGGCGGACGGTCATAGGCTGGTGTTCACCGATGATCAGGTGTTCCTGCCCAAACTCGGGGCCACGCCTTATCAACAGGACAGCGGCATGGTGGCCGAGCATCCGGTGGTCAGCCGCTTCAGCGTGCGTACCCGCACTCGCACCAGTACCGTCACCCGGCGCGACTATGATCTGAAACGGCCGAGCCTGTTGCTCGAGAGTCGTTTCAGCGCCGAGTTCGGCCCGGCGCTGGAGGATTATCGTTACCCACTGTGGCTGGGGAACGAAAAACGCGGCGACCACCTTGCCCGTCAGGCGCTGGAGCGGCATCGCAGCGACCATGAACTGGGCCAGGGTGAGAGCAATCAGCCACACCTGCGTTGCGGCCATCTGTTCAACCTGATCGACCACCCCCGGAAAAAGTGCAACGACTTGTGGCAGTTGCTCAGTGTTACCCATGATGGCCGACAGCCGCAGGTGCTCGAGGAAGCGGCCAGCAGTGACGTCAAGGCCGCCGACGGTTTCACCCAAGGCTACCGCAACACGTTCTGCGTGATTCCCGCACGGGTGGTTTTTCGTCCACCGCTGCCGCCGCGCCGCCCTCCATTGGTCAGCCAGACAGCGCGGGTGACCGGGCCTGCACACGAAGAGATCTACTGCGACGAGTTCGGCCGGGTGAAGTGCCAGTTCCCGTGGGACCGCGCCGAATTCAACAGTGAACGCAGCAGCTGCTGGATTCGCGTTTCATCGAGTTGGGCCGGGCAAAACTTCGGTTCGGTGACCCTGCCGCGCATCGGCATGGAAGTCGTGGTGACTTTTCTGGAGGGCGATCCTGATCAACCGCTGATCACCGGCTGCGTGGCCAACAAGGTCATGTCCGCGCCTTATCCCTTGCCCGGGCACAAGACCAAAAGCGTGCTGCGCAGCCACAGTTCACCGCACACCGGTGGGTACAACGAACTGATGATTGAAGACCGCGCCGGTCAGGAAAAGATCTACCTGCGCGCCGAACGTGATGTCGAGCAACTGATCCTCAATGACAGCCACAGCCAGATCCGCCGCAACCGCGTTGAGCAGGTCGACGCCAACAGCACCAGCCTGATCAAGGCGGATGAACGGCACACCACCAACGGCACGCGCAGCACCGTCATCGGCACCCACGACCTGCTCAACATCGGCGGCAACAGCAGTACCATCGCTGACGGCACCTTGGTGATCCAGGCCGGTCCACAGGCGCGAGTCTCCGCCAGCCAGGTGGTGATCGATGCCGACGCGAGCCTGACGCTGTCGGCCGGCGGCCATCACATCGTGATTCATTCGGGCGGGATCTTCAGCAGTGTGCCCATCGTCGAGGGGGGCGTGCCGGTGGCGGGGTTACCACCGCTGTCCGCTGCATCAACCACCGCATCTGCCCCACAAGTGCCTTTGTTACCCCATGCGCAGCGACTGGCCCTGATGGCCAGAAAACCGATCTGCGCAGTTTGCGAAGCAACCCGACAGCAAACGGGTGAAGCCAATGCTTGAGTTACCTCCATTACCGGATGATTTGCCATGGTCTATATCGGCCTACCTTCTCCTGGACGGTGTCAGTGCCCCCAACCTGTCGCACACGCTGCGCCGTTGGGATAATCCGGTCCAAGGCCTCTACCAGGGAACGCGCTGGCAGGAACTGGCGGATATTTCACCACGGCTGGTCACCCTCAATGGCGCAGACGATCCGGTGCTGGCGTACTTTCAGGAACATGCAGCCATGGAGTGGGGCTTTCTGCTGTTCAGCGATGCTGATGCGTCAGCGCTTGTAAAGCACTGGCGTCGCCTGTTGACCGTCAAGCACCCGAGCAACGTGGACGTCATGCCACGCCTCGCCGATCCAGCCGTCATGCATCAGTTGCTCGACCTTGCACGGCAAGCCAACAGTGCACGCTGGTTCGGCCCCGTCCAGCATCTGTGCCTGCCTGATGGTCTTCAGGCCGTGTGGCTACAGCATCAACGTCCGGATCACGCCGCGCCAGACAGCGGCGATACCTATCGGTTGACCGAGGAGGAACTCACGGCCCTGGAAGAGGCGCAGTTCCATCATGTGGTACTCGACCTCAACGATCACCTGCGGCGCTATTTCCCCGGATTCATGGCGTCCTGCACAGACCGGGAGCGTCTGCGGTTTGCTGAAAAAACAGCGCAGGAGGCTTATCGAAACGGCTTCACCTCGGAACAGCAAATCACTCTCTACGGCAATGTATATGCCCATCTGGCCGGCCAGCCGTTGAGCGATCACCCGGACATCGTCGAGCTGCTGACGGTGTCGTCCCAACAATCACCGTTGAGCCGCGTGAATCGCGCAGCCGAGCTGGCACATCAGCGCTCGACCCAGCTTCCGGGAGACGAGCCATGACCACTCAGAAACCGCCGCAATCCGCTGCCAACATCGCCGCCATGGCCAAGAGCGCCCAGGACATCCGTTCGCCCATGGGCCTGTGTCCCCTGATGGGCCAGAAAGTGCAGTTGCTGCCGCTGCGTTATGGACTGGTCGAACACCTTGATCCCTCATCCGAACTGACCCTGCCGCTCAAGCTGAACAGCCAGCCGCTGGGCATACGCCTGCTGCGCGACGGTTACCTGTACATCATCGACAGCGGCACCGGCTACCTGCACGAATACCGCGTCGAACAGGGGCAGATCAGCAAGCTGCTGTGGCAGGGCCCGGAGGTGGCGGGCGATACGCGCACCACGTCGGTGGGTGAACCGCACTTGGTCTTCGCCCGTCGGCACACCTTGTTTGCCAGCTATTCGGAAATCCAGTGGACGGCCTACAAGTGTTCGCAAGTGCTCAAGGACGCCGCCGAGCGCGAGCGCTTGATGCAACGCATCGAGCTGGCCAAAGCCTGTCCAGACCGGGGCGGCGCCGATTTGCTGAGCCTGCGCCAGGCGATAACCTGGCTGGCCGAGGTCGCAGAAACCAGCGCGCCAAGCCCTGGCCGCGAGCCATTGCCCGAAGGCGCCCACCCGCAAGAGCGCCAGCCCTATGGCTGGGAAGACACGTCGCTGTTCAAGGCCACGGCGATCGAAGCACTCACCAGCCAGGTGCTGGGGGATCATCAGAACGACTACCTATTCCTGGTGTTGCGCGACGACTTTGGGGTGATGCGCGACCTGGCCAGCGCCCAGCTGCAAGTCGCGGACTGGATCGAGCAATGGAGCGCCGACGACGACGCCCAGCGCAAGTACCTCACCGGTGCCTACATCCAGTCCTTGTACGAGGTGACACCGGCGCGCCTCGAGGCGCTGGCTACCCGCGATGCCGATGTCAACGCCCTGATAGAAGACACCGACCCTGCGCAGCAGGCCGCCCTTGAAGAGTATCTGCGCATCCGGCGTGACCATGACGGGCCGCCGATCCATGGCGACGAGGCCCATTGGCGCAAGGCGGCGGCCAGCGATCCTTATGCGCGCGCCGCCGTCAACCTGCAGGACGCCCTGGGCGTGGCGCTGTGGCAAAAGCATCGAGACACCATTGCCAGGCTCCACGGGCAAACCTGGGAAACGTTGCACGGCGAGGCTATCGGCCAGCGCGGCATTGATCATCTGGTCAATCGGGCCGGGATGGAAGCATTTGTCCGCCAGCAGCAAACGCTGCTGGCCCATTGGCACAAGCGCCTGCAGGTGATTCGCGAAGACCGCTTGAACATGATCGTCGCCGGCCATTTCCACCGTGCCGCCTGGTATTACGACTTCCGAAGCGATGCCCAGATCCGCCATCGCCTGGAGACCGAATTCGTCTGCGTGGCCGCCCTGTGCGGTGACCGCGAAGCCACCGAAAAACTGGCCGCCTACCTGCAAAGCAACCTGCTCACCGTGGTGCCGGGGCTGGACACCCTGACCCGGGCCGATCAGCTCGACCTGAGCAAGAAACTCATGGACCTGAGCAATTTCTCGATCACCCTCGCCACGGCACCGGAAAGCCTTGCCAGCGTGAATGTGCTGAGCAACCAGTTCAGAAGCCTGATGAATGAGCGGTTGCCGAACTTTGAGGACCTGAATACGCGGTTCAGGGGGCTGCAGAGTTTGTTGGACGGGGCGTATAACCCGGCGAGGCAACTCAGTATCGCGGACGAGTTAGACACGGCCTACAACGCATTCAAGCAACGACAACATATCGACCCCAACAACTTCATCCGCGACCTGGGCGTGCCGGCACGTCTGCAACTGTTACGCGAGTTTTCCCGCAGCGGCTTGACCCTGCGGGCGGCGTCGGCGGCGGAAATCCAGGCGTTCAACCAGGCCCGCGATGCCGCGCTCGACCTGCGCCGCCAGCTCAAGGACACCTACAAACAGCGCCATCGCGAGTTGTCGCGGCAAATCTATGGCCTGACCGAGCCCGGCGGTGAGCAGAGGCTCAACCAGCGGATCATTAGTCTCAAGACCGCGCTGGTGCCGCTGGAAGACCACCTCAGCCGGGCCCTGACCGTTGGCGCGGGTGGCCCCTGGCAAATCGGCACCGTGATCGATGGCATGGCCCCGGCGCTGCGTGACGAAATGGTGCGCACCGTGCGTGATTTCCGCGCCACGGGGACGTTTGGCCAGCCACTGATGAGTGCGTTGAAGTCCGGGGGGGACGGGATTGCGTTGTTGCTGTTTGTTTATCAGGGGCAGAAGTTTGTGGAGGTGTTGAGTGCGCTTGGTAAGGATAGTTATCGCTCGTTATCAGGCCTGGGAGCTCTTGTTGAGGCATTTATTGTAATGTCAGCTGCTGGCTTTGCCGCTGTACAGGGCCTGTCGGTAACACTCCTTCAGGCATATATCGTGCAAATGGACAGCGCCGCCGGCAAACTCAACACCATGAGCCGTTTAGGACGCTGGAGCGGTATCGCAGGAGTTGGAGCATTTGGGTTTGGCGGTCTTGCTGCCTTAACCGATCTCGGCAAGCACTCCCGGCAATGGGCTAAAGCGCTGGCCCAAGGCAATCACCAGGCCTTGGCGGCCACGACCCTGCAAATCGCCGGCGACGGCATCCTCGTGGCCACCAACACCTGGGGCGCCAAACACACGACGTCGATCATCAGCCAGGTACTCAAAAAACCCGCCGAGCTGCGGGCCCTGGCCTGGGCCGAAGCCAGCCCGCGGCTGTTGAGCATCGCTGCCAGGGCCAACCTGGTGGGGTTGATCGGCACGGCCCTGCAACTGGTGGGCGAAGGCCTGTACAACTACTTCAACCTGGACGCACTGCAGAAATGGCTGCAAGCCAGCGCCTGGGGCAAGGCCAACCTGCAACGCAGCCTGGCCGAGGACTGGAGCGCGTTGGCCCGGGTGGTGCAACAACCCACCTGCGAGCTGGTCCGTGAGGGTGAACGCACCTATGTGCAACTGCGACTGCCCGGCGTGCGCACCCGGGAAATGGACAGCCGTCAGCTGCATTTGCAGGCCTATCGTCAAACCGGCGATCTGCATCGACCCCGGCCCTACAGTCGGCAGTTACCGCCGACCCGCTGGCAGGAATGCAGCGCGGCGTGGGCGGCGGTTGCCGTGGTCGCCAGCCAGGAAGAGGAGGCCCTGACCCTTCACCTGCCCATCGGCACAGGCATCCAGGCATGGGATTTTGCCCTGGCGATCAACATCGGTTACCAACTGGAGCCCGGGCGCGACTTGCTTCACCGCACCTGTTTTGTCCTGAGCGACCTGCGCATCGCCACGGTGCGGGGGGTACGTTTGCCGACCCAGGGCCGATTCAGGCTCGAGGCCGTGGACAGCTTGCCCCGCGGCACGGGCGATGCCCCTTACTGGTGGTTCACCCGTGACGAAATGGCGACGGTCGATGTTTAGCCAACTGTTCAAACGCCAAGACAAGCCTGATACCGCCGAGCCGGCGCCGGACATTCGCAGCCAGCGGCCCAGCGCCGGGCAGCTGCGGGTTCGGGGATTGAACGAAACCCTGTTTCTGGCGCCATTGCCGGTGTACACCGGGCAGGCGCCAGTCTCTCGGCGTAACTTTTCGGCGATGAATGAAACCTATCTGGAGTTGGGGGGGAGCAACTACGGGATGGTTGAACAGGGAAAGAGATTGGCAGTGTTTATTTTGATGATCTTGTTTATGGCTTTTCTAGCTCCCTGTTTAGTGGTTTTGTATTGGGTGCTTTTTTATCCTGAAAACATTCGTGAGCCGTTGAACGAACTTATCAACGCAATCAAAGTGTTTTCCAGTTATGCGCTTCTATCCGTATTACCAATTGGAGCAATGGTCTACGGCATGCTCTCCAACGTCCGCACCCTGGCCAAAAGCTACCCGGTGCGCTTCAACCGCCAGCGTCGCGAAGTCTGCTACATCGACGACACCACCCATCGCGTGCTGATCGTGCCCTGGGAAAGCGTGGTGGCCTGGGTCGCTCGCAGCCAGGGCATCACCCGCTACGGCGCGATGCGCGATTACACCTTCGGCATGGGCCTGGAAGACGAAGCGCACGACACCGTGCAATTCATCCTGTCGGCCCAGCCCAGCGATGCCCATGCCCTGGGCATGTGGACGGCCATTCGCAACTACATGGAAGAAGGGGAGTTGGTCGATACGCCCAACCCCATGCTCGTTGCGCTGGGCATCACCCTGAGCGAAGACGAGCTCAAACCTTATGAAGGGTTGCACACCTTTGAAATCGAGCGGCTTGACGCCCGGGCACTGGGTCGGTTGGACGACGGTGGTGGTCACCTGACGGCTGAAGAGCGAAAGCGGTGGGGATACTCCAAGCGCACCCCCTGGCCCCTGCGCTGGTGGTATGTCCGCCGCGTCCTGACCTTCTGGAAAATGCCCTACCTGATCGCCGAGTGGGCCCACCGCAAGGGCCGGCCGACCCTGCCGCAAAGCGTGCAAGCCTGGTCCCGCCCACTGCCCCCCGAGCAATGGGCCCAACCCAGCCCGGCCCTGCAAAAAGCCAACGCACTGGTGAAAACCGCCATGGACAAGAAAGGCGCGAACTTCATCGATGCCTGTAAAACGGCGGGCCTGCATTGAAGACGCCGCTGCAAACGAGAAAGGGGAATGACGGGTGGTTCACCCGTGACGAAATGGCGACGGTCGATGTTTAGCCAATTGTTCAAGCGCCAAAACAAGCCTGATACCGCCGAGCCGGCGCCGGACATTCGCAGCCAGCGGCCCAGCGCCGGGGAGCTGCGGGTTCGGGGATTGAACGAAACCCTGTTTCTGGCGCCATTGCCGGTGTACACCGGGCAGGCGCCAGTCTCTCGGCGTAACTTTTCGGCGATGAATGAAACCTATCTGGAGTTGGGGGGGAGCAACTACGGGATGGTGGAACTGGGGAAAAGACTGGCGTTTATGTTCTGGATGCCTATGTTTGTAGCTTTCATAGCTCCAAGCCTACTCATCCTGTACGGGGTGCTCTTTTATCCAGAAAATTTCAGGAATCCGTTGCAAGAACTGCTTATGTTCTTCGAGGTCACGACCAAAGTTTCTCTCGCTTTCATCCTCCCCATCGGCGCCTTCATCTACGGCATGCTCTCCAACGTCCGCACCCTGGCCAAAAGCTACCCGGTGCGCTTCAACCGTCAGCGTCGCGAAGTCTGCTACATCGACGACACCACCCATCGCGTGCTGATCGTGCCCTGGGAAAGCGTGGTGGCCTGGGTCGCTCGCAGCCAGGGCATCACCCGCTACGGCGCCATGCGCGATTACACCTTTGGCATGGGCCTGTAAGACGAAGCGCACGACACCGTGCAATTCATCCTGTCGGCCCAGCCCAGCGATGCCCATGCCCTGGGCATGTGGACGGCCATTCGCAACTACATGGAAGAAGGGGAGTTGGTCGATACGCCCAACCCCATGCTGGTTGTTCTGGGCCTGACGCCAACCGAGGACGAGCTCAAGCCGTATGAAGGCCTGCATACGTTTGAGATTGAGCGTAAAGGCGCGCGTTTCATGGGGTCGTTAGACGATGGCGCCGAGCACCTGAGCGCCGAACAGCGTCACCGTTATGGATATGGCAAGCGCACCCCCTGGCCCCTGCGCTGGTGGTACGTGCGCCGCGTCCTGACCTTCTGGAGAATGCCCTACCTGATCGCCGAGTGGGCCCACCGCAAGGGCCGGCCGACCCTGCCGCAAAACGTGCAAGCCTGGTCCCGACCACTGCCCCCCGAGCAATGGGCCCAACCCAGCCCGGCGCTGCAAAAAGCCAACGCACTGGTGAAAACCGCCATGGACAAAAAGGGCGCGAATTTCATCGACGCCTGCAAAGCGGCGGGCCTGCATTGAAGACGCCGCTGCAAACGAGAAAGGGGAATGACGGGTGGTTCACCCGCGACGAAATGGCGACGGTCGATGTTTAGCCAACTGTTCAAACGCCAAGACAAGCCTGAAACCACCGAGCCGGCGCCAGACATCCGCAGCCAGCGGCCCAGTGCCGGGCAGCTGCGGGTTCGGGGTTTGAACGAAACCCTGTTTCTGGCGCCATTGCCGGTGTACACCGGGCAGGCGCCAGTCTCTCGGCGTAACTTTTCGGCGATGAATGAGACCTATCTGGAGTTGGGGGGGAGCAACTACGGGATGGTTGAACTGGGCAAAAGGCTGGCGATTCAAATATGGATGGTTTTGTGTACCGCTTTTGTTGTGCCTGTGCTTATTTGTCTATGGCTCGTTGCTTTTAGCCCCCCTGAAATCGACCGAAAGTTTTTCGACATTGTTGGGGATGCTGTGCAGGTATTCGCGACGGGTTCGCTTCTATTTATCCTTCCCGTCGGTGCCTTCATCTACGGCATGCTCTCCAACGTCCGCACCCTGGCCAAAAGCTACCCGGTGCGCTTCAACCGTCAGCGTCGCGAAGTCTGCTACATCGACGACACCACCCATCGCGTGCTGATCGTGCCCTGGGAAAGCGTGGTGGCCTGGGTCGCTCGCAGCCAGGGCATCACCCGCTACGGCGCCATGCGCGATTACACCTTTGGCATGGGCCTGGAAGACGAAGCGCACGACACCGTGCAATTCATCCTGTCGGCCCAGCCCAGCGATGCCCATGCCCTGGGCATGTGGACGGCCATTCGCAACTACATGGAAGAAGGGGAGTTGGTCGATACGCCCAACCCCATGCTCGCTGCGTTAAGCATCACCTTGAGCGAGGACGAGCTCAAACCTTATGAAGGGTTGCACACCTTTGAAATCGAGCGGCTTGACGCCCGGTTTATGGGTGATCTCGATGACGGCATGGATGACGCCTACCGCAAGCGTTATGGGTATCCCCAACCGACGAGATGGCCCCTGCGCTGGTGGTACGTGCGCCGCGTCCTGACCTTCTGGAAAATGCCCTACCTGATCGCCGAGTGGGCCCACCGCAAGGGCCGGCCGGCCCTGCCGCAAAGCGTGCAAGCCTGGTCCCGACCACTGCCCCCCGAGCAGTGGGCCCAACCCAGCCCGGCCCTGCAAAAAGCCAACGCACTGGTGAAAACCGCCATGGACAAAAAGGGCGCGAACTTCATTGATGCCTGCAAAGCGGCGGGGTTGCATTGAACCCTGCGCTGCTCATCTGGCCCGGCGGGCGACTGATCGATGGCGATGCCTCCAGTTCAACACATTGGATGTGTTGAACTGGAGGCTGAATACGAACGTTCTCGCACAATGAAAGGAGAAAGCCGCGATCATCGGAATGCTATTCAGTTAAGAGCGTGTGGAAGCAAGCTCGCTCCTACAATGTCGCTCATTGAACAGCATTACGCGATTACGCGGCTTTTTAGCACTGCATGATTTCTTTGTTAGCCGACCCGCGACGCTAAGCCTCCCAGCCAGCCCCACCCACAGCTTCCTGCGCCAGTGGGTGCAGCTCTGCGCCTTGATGCGAGTTCTGCCAGGCCAGCAATTCCTTGCGCATGCCAGGCGTCCAGTACAACTGCAGATGATTGCGTATGCCGAGCACAGCCTTTTGCTCGTCCGGTTCGCTGGCGAAGTACTGGGCGATCTGGTTGGCCATCTTGATCAGGTTGTCCGTGCTCATCGGCGCACCTCCGCTTTGTCGCCACGGGCGTGGCGCCGATCCTTGAGCAGACGGTCCTGTTCGTCACTGAAGGCCTGATAGCGTTTTTGCCACTCGGAAGGGTGGTAGACGCGGCTGACTTCCACGGCGGTCACCTTGTACTCCGGACAGTTGGTGGCCCAGTCGGAGTTGTCGGTGGTGATCACGTTGGCCCCCGATTCCGGGAAGTGGAAGGTGGTGTACACCACGCCCGGCGCGACCCGTTCGGTAATTCGCGCACGCAATACGGTTTGCCCGGCACGGCTGCCGATGCCGACCCAATCACCTTCGTTGATGCCCCGGCTCTCGGCGTCGGTCGGGTGGATTTCCAGGCGGTCTTCTTCATGCCAGGCAACGTTTTCGGTACGCCGGGTTTGAGCGCCGACGTTGTACTGGCTGAGGATGCGCCCGGTGGTCAGCAGCAGCGGGTAGCGACTGTTGACCTTCTCTTCCGTGGGCACGTAGCCGGTCAGCATGAAACGCCCCTTGCCGCGCACGAACTGCTCGATGTGCATGGTCGGCGTGCCATCCGGCGCCTCGGCGTTGCACGGCCATTGCAGGCTGCCGTGGCGCTCGAGTTCGGCGTAGCTGACGTTAGTGAAGGTTGGCGTCAGGCGGGCGATTTCATCCATGATTTGCGATGGATGTTCGTAGTTCATCGGATAGCCCAGGGCATTGGCCAGGGCCACCGTACCTTCCCAGTCGGCCTTGCCGCCCAGGGGCTCCATGACCTTGCGCACACGGGAGATGCGGCGCTCGGCGTTGGTAAAGGTGCCGTCTTTTTCCAGGAACGAGCTGCCCGGCAGGAACACGTGGGCGAACTTGGCGGTTTCGTTGAGGAAAATGTCCTGCACCACCACGCATTCCATGGCCGACAGCGCCGCGGTGACGTGCTGGGTGTTCGGATCGCTCTGGGCGATGTCTTCGCCCTGGCAGTACAGGCCCTTGAAGCTGCCGGCCAGGGCAGACTCGAACATGTTGGGGATGCGCAGGCCCGGGTCGGGTTGCAGGGTGACGTTCCAGGCCTGTTCGAACTCTGCCCGTACCACCTCGTTGGAGATGTGACGGTAACCGGGCAACTCGTGGGGGAAGGAGCCCATGTCGCAGGAGCCCTGAACGTTGTTCTGACCGCGCAGCGGGTTCACGCCCACGCCTTCGCGACCGATGTTGCCGGTGGCCATGGCCAGGTTGGCGATGCCCATGACGGCGGTGCTGCCCTGGCTGTGCTCGGTGACGCCCAGGCCGTAGTAGATCGCCGCATTGCCACCGGTGGCATACAGTCGAGCGGCAGCGCGGATGTCGGCAGCTTCTACGCCGCAGACCGGGCCCAGGGCTTCCGGCGAGTTTTCCGCGCGGCTGACGAATTCACTCCAGCGGGCGAAATCGCTGCCCTCGCAACGGGCGTCGACAAAGGCCTGGTTGAGCAGGCCTTCGGTGACGATGACATGGGCCAGGGCGTTGAGCATGGCGACGTTGGTGCCCGGGCGCAGGGCCAGGTGCAGTTCGGCGCGGGCATGCACCGAGTCCACCAGATCGATGCGCCGTGGATCGATGACGATCAGCCGGGCACCTTCGCGCAGGCGGCGTTTGAGCTGCGAAGCGAACACCGGGTGGGCGTCGCTGGGGTTGGCGCCCATGACCAGGATCACGTCGGCTTTCATCACCGAGTCGAAACTCTGGGTGCCGGCGGATTCGCCCAGGGTCTGTTTCAGACCATAGCCGGTGGGCGAATGGCAAACCCGTGCGCAGGTGTCGACGTTGTTGTTGCCGAAGGCTGCGCGCACCAGTTTTTGCACCAGATAGGTTTCTTCGTTGGTGCAGCGGCTGGAGGTGATGCCGCCAATGGAATCGCGGCCATATTTTTGCTGCAGCCGGCGGAATTCGCTGGCGGCGTAGGTCACCGCTTCATCCCAGCTGACTTCCTGCCACGGGTCGTTGATGTGCTTGCGGATCATCGGTTTGGTGATGCGATCCGGGTGGGTGGCATAGCCCCAGGCAAAGCGCCCCTTGACGCAGGAATGGCCGTGGTTGGCCTGGCCGTTCTTGTCCGGAACCATGCGTACCAGTTGCTCGCCTTTCATCTCGGCGCGGAACGAACAGCCGACGCCGCAATAGGCACAGGTGGTGATCACGCTGCGTTCGGGCTGACCCAGTTCGACCACGCTTTTTTCCATCAGGGTCGCGGTGGGGCAGGCTTGCACACAGGCGCCGCAGGACACGCATTCCGATTCGAGGAAGTTATCGCCACCGGCGGCCGCGACCCGGGATTCGAAACCGCGCCCGGTAATGGTCAGGGCAAAGGTGCCCTGGGTTTCTTCGCAGGCACGCACACAGCGGTTGCAGACGATGCACTTGCTCGGGTCATAGTCGAAGTAGGGGTTTGAAGTGTCTTTCTGGTCGGCCAGGTGGTTGTCACCTTCATAGCCGTAGCGCACTTCACGCAGGCCGACCTGGCCGGCGACGGTTTGCAGCTCGCAGTTGCCGTTGGCCGAACAGGTCAGGCAGTCCAGCGGGTGATCGGAGATGTACAGCTCCATGACGTTACGGCGCAGGGTGGCGAGCTTCGGCGTCTGGGTATGCACGGTCATGCCTTCGCTGACCGGCGTGGTGCAGGACGCGGGGTAGCCGCGCATGCCATCGATCTCCACCAGGCACATGCGGCAGGAGCCGAAGGCTTCCAGGCTGTCGGTGGCACAGAGTTTGGGAATGGTGGTGCCCAGCAGCGCGGCGGCACGCATCACGGAAGTGCCTTCGGGCACGCTGATGCTGCGGCCGTCGATGTTCAGGGTGACTTGCACCTGGCTGTCGCGGGCCGGCGTTCCCAGATCGATATCGGTTTTCGGGTCGAAAAGAGTGATCATTGCTCGGCCTCCGAGGGTTGCAGACCGAAGTCGGCGGGGAAGTACTTGAGGGCGCTGACCACCGGAAAGGGGGCCATGCCGCCCAGGGCGCACAGCGAACCGTATTGCATGGTGTCGCACAGGTCCTTGAGGATGATCACCTGCTCATCGCGAGCGCTCTGGTCCGGGGCGGCGAGCAGGCGGTCAATCACCTCCACGCCGCGGGTCGAGCCGATGCGGCACGGGGTGCATTTGCCACAGGATTCCTCGGCGCAGAATTCAAGGGCGAAACGCGCCATGTGGGCCATGTCCAGGCTGTCGTCAGCCACCACCACGCCACCGTGACCCAGCATCGCGCCGATGCCGGCGAAGGCTTCGTAATCCAGTGGCGTATCGAATTGCGATGGCGGCACCCAGGCGCCGAGCGGGCCGCCGACCTGTGCGGCTTTCAGCGGCCGGCCACTGGCGGTGCCGCCGCCGTAGTCTTCCACCAGTTCCCGCAGGGTCAGACCAAAGGCGCGTTCCACCAGGCCGCCGTGACGAATGTTGCCCGCCAACTGGAAGGGCATGGTGCCCAGCGAGCGGCCCATGCCGTAATCGCGATAGAACTGTGCGCCCTTGGCCAGAATCAGCGGCACCGAAGCCAGGGTCAGCACGTTGTGCACCAGGGTTGGCTGGCCGAACAGCCCCTTCAACGCGGGGATGGGCGGCTTGGCGCGAACCACACCGCGCTTGCCTTCGAGAGAGTCGAGCAACGCGGTTTCTTCACCGCAAATGTAAGCGCCGGCACCCACGCGCACTTCCATGTCGAAGGCCAGGCCGCTGCCGCCGACATTGGCGCCCAGGTAACCGTTCGACCGGGCAATTTCCAGCGCATTGCGCAGGGTGGTCACGGCATCCGGATATTCCGAGCGCACATAGATGTAGCCGTAGGTGGCGCCGACGGTGATACCGGCAATCGCCATGCCTTCGATCAGCAGGAAAGGGTCGCCTTCCATCAGCATGCGATCGGCAAAGGTGCCGGAGTCGCCTTCGTCGGCGTTGCACACAATGTACTTTTGCGCCGCTTCGGTCGCGCGCACCGTGCGCCACTTGATCCCGGCGGGGAAGGCCGCGCCGCCACGGCCACGCAGGCCTGAATCGAACACCTCGGTCGCGGTCTGTTCGCCACCGATGGCGACGGCTCTTTTCAAACCCTCGAAACCGCCATGATCGCGATATTCATCGAGGTCCAGCGGCTGGGTAATGCCGGCGCGGGCAAACAGCAGGCGCTGTTGAGTCTTCAGATACGGCAACTCCTCCACCAGGCCCAGGGCCAGTGGATGAGAAGACGGCTCGCCCTCGAGCGCTTCGAGCACAGAGGGCACATCGGTTGCGGTCAGCGGGCCGAAGCCAATACGGCCTTGCGGGGTGTCCACTTCCAGCAGTGGTTCCAGCCAGTACAGGCCACGCGAGCTGGTGCGTTTCACCTCCAGGGGCACAACGCGTCCCCGGGCATGGGTAATCAGGGCTACCACAACCTCTTCGGCGCCCACGGCGCGAGCCAGTGAATCACCGGACACATGGAAAGCTGACATCAAGCGTCCTCCCGGCAAGCATCGAGCAGGGCATCCAGACGCTCTGCGCTCAACCGCGCGTGCACGCGGCCATCAAGCTCCAGGGCCGGCGAGCAGGCGCAGGCACCGAGGCAATAGACCGGACGCAGACTGATGCTGCCATCGGCGCTGCTGCCGTGGTCGTCCAGTTGCAGGCGGTCGCGCAGCTGCGCGGCAAGCTGCTCGGCACCCCGACTCTTGCAGGACTCGGCCCGGCACAGACGCAGGATGTGCCGGGCGGGCGGCGCAGTGCGGAAGTCATGGTAGAAGCTGATGACCCCGCGAATCTCGGCCTGGCTCTGGTTGAGGGCGTGGGCAATCTCGGGGATGGCGGCATCGGGGATATAGCCGATGCCCTCCTGAATTTCATGAAGGATGGGCAACAGTGCGCCGGGGGAGCCTTTGTGGCGCTCCAGCAGGCTGTTGACCATGGGCAGGTGCAACATCTCATCAGGCATACAGCATTCCTCACGGTCACGGACAAACCAGGCGGTTGTCGGTCGTCCGAAAGTGTCGGCTGCGGCATTCACGCCACGTCACGGAATCGTGGCATTTTCAGGCCGTTGGCCAGGGCACCCTGAGCGGGCATCTTTTGGGGCCCGGGGCGGTCTTTGCCGCGCCTCTTGAAGGGCATTAAGGCAGCTTGCCACGCCGCCTCTGATTCATCAGCACCAAAGCGACGTGTTCGGTTCTTTCCACGACCACCCGTTAAGTCTAGAAGACCACAGCCCAAGCGTCTTGAAACGCTCTTGCTCAAGGACTGATGGTCAGCAAGCCTGATGAGGCATGAGATTAGCCTGGCCTGTTGCGCAATGACCGCCCTGACCTAAGCTTTGGGCAAGGCGAACAACATTCGCGGAGCGTCACCCGGAACGATCGCCGCGATGCGCAATCATTAGAGCGTGGATATCAAAAGGAGATGCGCATGCTCATCAGGTCACTGACCCTGGCTACCCTGCTGGCAGTTGCCGGCCCGTTGTTCGCCGCCGATGGCGATTCGCCGCTGGACATGGACAAGGGCAGGTCCCGACCACTGATCATCATCGCTCCCAGCACGGTCGACCCGACGTGGGTCAGCCTGAAAAAGGAGCTGGACGAGCCGGACAACAAAAAGGGCTTCACCGAGCGAAACCTGGTGCTGTACACGGTGCTCAATCTGATGGGGCAGCGCGATGGCAAAGACCTCGGGCCGCAGGACACGGCCGCATTGATCCGTTCGCTCAAGTTGGGGGCGGGGGCCAAGACCAAGGTGATTCTGGTCGGCAAGGATGGCGAAAAGAAACTTGAACAGCCGGGGCCGATTGAGTTGAAAGAGGTGTTCGCCGCTGTCGATCAACTGCCGGCGGCCGAGAAGGAAACACCACCCCCCACCATAGCGCCCGCCGCCGAACCCGAGCCGACCGCCAAGGGCGCCAAAGGCGCCAAAGGCACAAAATCCGGCAAGCCGGCCAAGCCCGCCAAACCACCGGAAATGCCGGATGATTGAGAGGCTTCCGCGACAGGAAAACTATCTCGGGTTCACTGGCTCAGGGCACTCAAAATCTGGTGAGCGATCTTGACTCGATCCGCAATCGGGTAGTTTTTGTTGGCCAGGATCACAATGCCAATGTCCTTGGACGGCACAAACAGGGCATAGGCACCGAAGCCACCGGTCGACCCGGTTTTGTTCAGCAGCAGGTTGTCCGGTTGCGGTTGAGGCGGGTTGAGCCACTGGACCTTGTGCGCCTCCATGGCCATCTGCGACGAGTTGCCGGCCAGCAATCGGTCGAGGGGAGCCGGGTATTGATACAGCTCCCATCCCAGGCCCTGGGTCATCTCGCCAACGCGGTAATAACCGGTATGGGTCAGGGCGATGGCCTGTTGCAACGGTTTTTCCAGCGAGGCGGGTTGCAGGTTCGCTTGCACATAGCCGATCAGGTCCGAGGCGCTGGTTTTCACCCCGTAAGCCTCGGAGTCCAGCGCCCCCGGCCCGACGCGCACCGGCTTGTCCTCCTTGTTGTAGCCCTGTGCATAAAGGCCCATCTGCGCCTGCGGCACGTTGAGGTAGGTGTGCTTGAGTCCGAGCTTGGGCAGCAGCGTGTTTTCCATCAGTTCATCGAATGACTGGCCCATGCTTTGGGCTGCGAGGTAGCCAAACAAACCGAGGCTCGGATTCGAATACTGTCGGTGGGTGCCAGCGGCGTAGGTCGGTTGCCACTGCTTGAAATAGCCAAGCATCTTGTCCGCCGAGTCGGCGGCGTCGGGGAATTGCAGGGGCAGACCGCCGGCGGTGTAGGTGCCCAGTTGCAACACGCTGATGTGATCGAACGCAGTGCCGCGCAACGCGGGCAACACCTGGCTGGCCTTGTCGGACAAGGACAACTTGCCGCTGGCCTGGGCGTAGGCGGCGAGGGTAGCAGTGAAGGTTTTGCTCAGGGAGCCGATTTCAAACAGGGTGTTCTCAGTGACCGGTTGCGCGTGTTCTTTCGACGCTACCCCGTAGTTGAAGTAGTGCGGCTTGCCGCTGACGGTCACCGCTACCGCCATTCCGGGAATGCCCTGGGCTTGCATGACCGGGCGCACGGCGGCATTCACCACCGTCTCCATTTGATCCTGTGCATTACATTGGCCAGCAGCGAGCGCCACCACGCAAACCGCGAAGATTTTCAGTCTGTCCATGGGAGTGTTGTCCGTCATCGATTCAATTGCGCATCATTTTAGGGGGTTAATCGCTACGCTCCGAATGGTTTTTGAGCCCTGCCGCAATCGGCGGCAGGACAGGTTATTGGAGACCGTGCATCCGTCAGATCACCGCACCAGGCACGGCCGCTTGTTATCGAAAGTCCACCCCGGAATCAAAAACTGCATCGCCACGCTGTCATCCCGCGCGCCCAGACCCATGCCTTTGTAGAGTTCATGAGCCTTGGCCACCTGGTCCATATCCAGCTCGACTCCAAGTCCCGGTTTCTGCGGCACTTGCACGCAGCCGTCGACGATTTGCAGTGGGGCTTTGGTCAGGCGCTGGCCGTCCTGCCAGATCCAGTGGGTGTCGATGGCGGTGATGTCACCCGGTGCGGCCGCCGCGACATGGGTGAACATCGCCAGGGAGATATCGAAGTGGTTGTTGGAATGCGAGCCCCAGGTCAGGCCCCATTCATGGCACATCTGGGCCACGCGAACCGAGCCTTGCATCGTCCAGAAATGCGGGTCGGCCAGTGGGATGTCCACCGATTGCAGCTGAATCGCGTGACCCATTTCGCGCCAGTCGGTGGCAATCATGTTGGTCGCGGTTTTCAAACCCGTGGCACGCCGGAACTCGGCCATGACTTCACGCCCCGAGTAACCGTTTTCCGCGCCGCAGGGGTCTTCGGCGTAAGCCAGTACCTTGTGCTGGTCGCGGCACAAGCGAATGGCCTCTTTGAGTGACCAGGCACCATTGGGATCGAGGGTGATGCGTGCGTCAGGGAAGCGTTCGGCCAAAGCAGTGACCGCTTCGATTTCGGCATCGCCGCTGAGTACGCCGCCCTTGAGTTTGAAGTCCTTGAAGCCATACCGGGCGTGGGCGGCCTCGGCCAGACGCACCACGGCGTCGGCGGTCATGGCTTTTTCGTGACGCACCCGGAACCAGTCATTGTCGGCATCCGGCTCGCTGCGGTAGGCGAGACCGGTTTGCTGGCGGTCGCCGACATAAAACAGATAACCGAGCATTTTCACTTCATCGCGCTGCTGGCCTTCGCCGAGCAGGGCGGCGACGGGGACGTCCAGGTGCTGGCCGAGCAGATCGAGCAGCGCCGCCTCCAGTCCCGTGACGGCATGGATGGTGATGCGCAAATCGAAGGTCTGCAGGCCACGACCGCCGGCATCGCGTTCGGCGAAGGTCTGGCGCACTTGATTGAGAATCTTCTGATAGGTGCCGATCGGGCTGCCAACCACCAGGCTGCGGGCGTCTTCAAGAGTCTGGCGAATGCGCTCGCCACCCGGTACTTCGCCGACGCCGGTATGGCCGGCGTTGTCCTTGAGGATCACGATGTTGCGGGTAAAAAACGGGCCATGGGCGCCGCTCAGGTTGAGCAGCATGCCATCGTGGCCGGCCACCGGAACAACCTGCATGCTGGTAATGATCGGGGCTTTGGCGGTGTCGTGCGGGGTCATGTTCTTATCCTTTTAAACCGTGTTCTTGAAAAGATTTCAGGCGTGGTGGGGCGCCGGTTTGGCCGTTGTGGTGAGGGAGGGGGCTTTGGGCGTGTTGCGTGCGGCGAAGACGATGATCGCGGCGATGATCGAAGTCGCGGCCAGGCCGTACAGCCCGCCTTGAATGGAGCCGGTGCGTTCTTCCAGCAGGCCGAAAGTGGTGGGCGCAACGAACCCGCCAAGGTTGCCCACCGAGTTGATCAACGCGATGACGCCAGCGGCGATGCGTGCATCCAGATAGGCCTGGGGGATCGGCCAGAACAGTGATGACGCCGATTTGAAACCCAGTGCGGCAAAGCAGATCGCGACAAAAGCGAAGACCGGCCCGCCCGTGGTGGACATGAACATACCGGCGGCGGCGATCAGCAGCGCGGCGGCGACCCACGCCTGCTGGTGCTTCCATTTGGCCGATAGCGAGGCAAAGGCGTACATGCCGACAATCGACAGCAACCACGGAATCGAGTTGAACATTCCGACCTGGAAGTCGCTCAAGTCGCCCATTTTTTTGATGATGCTCGGCAGCCAGAAGGTGGCGGCGTAGATGGTCAGCTGGATGAAGAAGTAGATCAGGCAGAACAGGATGATCTGGCGATCCTTGAGCAGTTTGCCCAGGGACGGTTTGACGGGCGTCGCGGCTTCGCGAGCCTGTTGCTCATCATCGATGGCCTGGACCAGCGCGTCTTGCTCGTCGCGGGTCAGCCATTTGGCGTCGTGGGGCCTGGAATCAAGCCAGAACCAGACAAACACGCACAGCCCGACCGAAAACATGCCTTCAATGAAGTACATCCACTGCCAGCCGTGCATCCCGAAGCCGTTGATTTGCAGGAGCAACCCGGACAGCGGGCCGGAAATCAGCGACGCAACCGCCGAGCCACTGAGGAAAATGGCGATGGCCTTGCCGCGCTCCACGCCAGGCAACCAGCGAGTGAAGTAGTAGATCACGCCAGGGAAAAAACCGGCTTCGGCCACACCCAGCAGAAAACGCAGGACGTAGAAATGGGTTTCGTTCTGGATGAACGCCATGCCGGCAGCGACCAGGCCCCAGGTCAGCATGATGCGGGTCAGCCAGAGGCGAGCGCCGACTTTCTGCAGAAGGATGTTGGAGGGCACTTCGAATAGTGCGTAGCCGATGAAGAACAGACCCGCACCGAGGCCGTAGGCGGCAGCGCCGATCCCCAGGTCGTGTTCCATGTGGGCGCGGACGAAGCCGATGTTCACGCGGTCAATGTAATTGACGATGAACATGATCACGAACAGCGGCAAGACGTGGCGTTTGACTTTCGAGATGGCGGACTTCAGGACCGAATTGGCGCCATCGTCCATGGCTGAAATGGATGTTTTCACTGCGTTTTCTCCCACTCGTTATTTTTATGCGGGGTGCGGCTGGGTGCTGCGTTGTTGATAGACATCATACAACTGCAATTTTTTATCTTGCAAGAGGTGTGGCGGAATAAAATGGCGTGATTCAGGCGGTTTTTATTCGTTTTTCTGTGGTTTGTGAACGTTTGATTGGGCTTTAACAGGCATTTTGTTGAGTGTTGTCATACAAGTTAAGCGATGTTTTCTTGAGTTTGCAGGTGAGTGCAGTGCTACGATTGCGCTAGTTCCGCTTTTGGATGATCGCCATGCAAGAAGATCTCGACGCACCTGCCCGCAAGCGCAGCCACAACCTGGCCCATGACCTGGTGGCCAAGCTGACCCAGAGCATCCTGCTCGGCCAGATGCTGCCCGGCGCAAAGCTGCCGTCTGAGAACACGATTGTTCAGGAGCATGGTGTCAGTCGCACCGTGGTGCGCGAGGCGATTTCGAAGTTGCAGGCCTCCGGGCTGGTGGAAACCCGGCACGGCATCGGCACCTTTGTGCTGGAGCGTGCGCCGGAACAGGGTCTGCGACTGAATGTCGATACGGCGCTAGGGGTGCGCAGCATTCTGGAATTGCGCTTGGGTCTGGAAACCCAGGCCGCCGCACTGGCCGCCACTCGACGCAGCGATCAACAGTTGGCGCAAATGCGCGAGGCGCTCGACGACTACCAGCGGCTGTTGTCCAACAACGACAGCTGTGTCGAAGCGGATCGGCGCTTTCATCTGTTGATCGCCGAAGCCACTGGCAATGTGTGCTTCACCGAAATCATGCAGCACCTGGGCAGCGCCATGATTCCGCGAACCCGAGTGAATGCCGCTGAGCGCGGGGCGGTGGACCTGAGCAAGCTCGGAGAACTGGCCAATCTCGAGCATGAGGCGATACTCAATGCCATTCGGCGCCAGGACCCGGACGCGGCGCGGGCAGCGATGTGGCTGCATTTGACTAACAGCCGCGACCGGTTTTCTGCCAGTTGATTGCGAGTCATCGTTCATCGCGGGCAAGCCCGCTCCCACAGGGATCGAGGCGGTGCGCATATTCTGTGTGCGCCCCTGAACCCTGGGGGTGCCAGACACCTCAACTCAAACGGCTGATCCAGTGCGAGTCTCCTGAACCATCGGTCTGCGCTCCAGATTCAACGCCAGCACACTGATCAACACCACCAGTGCACCGATCCCCACCATCAGGGTCGGCTGTTCACCCAATGCAAAAGCCGCCATTGCCATCGCTGTCGGCGGTATCAGATACAGCGTCATCGTCGCCCGGCTCAAGTCCACATGCGCCAGTACGTAAGCCCAGGCGAGATAGGCCAGGGCGCTGGGGAAGATGCCCAGGGCAAACACGGCCAGTTGCACGCGCAGCGGTGCCACGGCGACTTGCTCCATCAGGCCGGGCAGGAAAACCAGTAACAGTAAGGTCCCGGACCAGACCGTGTAACAGACCAGGGTCAACCCGTCATAACGCCCGGTGTGGTGCTTTTGCAGGGCGAAATACAGGCTCCAGGACAGCGCCGCCAACAGGATCAGCAGGCCGTGGACGTCAATGCTGCCCAGGCCATGATCGCCCGTCACCACAATCACTACGCCGATCAGCCCCAATACCACGCAGCCCCAGCGCCAGGGGCTCACCCGGTCCTTGAAGGCGAAGCGCGCGAGCAAGGTGCTGAACAGTGGCGTGGTTTGTGCCAACACGCTGGATGCGCCGGCGCTGACGCCTTGCTGGCCGAAGTTGATCGCCACGTGATGCAGGCTGACCGCAAAGAAACCCAGCCCGAACAGCAGGGGAACATCGCGCAGTCCCGGCAGGCGAATGCCTCTGGACAAGGCGACCACGGCCATGAACACCGATGCCAGCAGAAAGCGCAAAAGCGCCAGATGCACGGGGTCGTAGGCCAGCAGGCCGATGTGGATGCCGGTCGGGGAATACCCCCAGCAGGTCACGACAAATGCCATGGCCAGGATGATCTTCAACGGCGAAACGGGGGAGGGTGTGAGCGGCTTCATGGTGGTGCACCGGTAGGCAGGTGCACTCAGTATCTGAACCTGATCCATTCGCCACAACTGACTTATACTGCGGCGATTGTTCACTTTGGGTGATGTATGGAGCTGTCGCAGATTCGCATGTTCAAGACCGTTGCCGAACTGGGCAGCATCGCTCGTGCCGCCGAAATGCTGCATTGCGTGCCGTCGAACATCACGGCGCGGATCAAGGCGCTGGAAGCGGAGTTGGGTGTCGCGTTGTTTTTGCGCGAGGGTCGCGGCTTGCGCATCAGTCCGTCGGGGCAAACCTTTCTGGCCTACGCCTCGAAAATCCTGGCGCTGACCGCAGAGGCGAAACGGGCGGTGGACCCCGCAGCCGAGCCCTGCGGACCGTTGCGCATCGGTGCCATCGAATCCTCGGCTACCGGTCGTTTGCCACGACTGTTGGCCAAATTCCACAAACGTTTCCCGCAAGTGGCGCTTGAGTTGACCACGGGCACCTGGGGTCAGTTGCTGGATGACACGCTCAATCATCGGCTTGACGGCGCCATCGTCGCGGTGGACGTCGAGCGCTCGCACCTCAAGCGCACGCCGATGTATCGCGAAGACCTGTTGCTGATTGCCTCGACATCTTTGGGCCCGGTGCGCGAGATGTCGGATCTGCATGACAAGACCGTCTTCATGTGGCCTCAGGGGTGTCCGTATCGGGCAGCGCTGGAACATTGGCTGTTGCGCCAGGGGCAGGCGTTGCCGATTGTCAGCCTGGCCAGTTACGGCGCGATCGTCGGGTGTGTCAGCGCCGGGGCCGGCGTGGCGCTGGTGCCCAAGGGTGTATTCGATCAGTACGCCAAGGGCGCCGGCTGCGTGGGCTATGAATTCCCCGAGCTGACGGCCATCGAAAACCTGTTCTACTGGCATGAAAACGCCGGGGTGCACCCGGCGCGGGAGGCGTTCGTGGCGATGTTGCGCGAGGAGTTTGCCTGAGCACTTCGCTCTTTTTCTGTGGAGCTGGCAAGCCAGCTCCTACAAGAGCCAGGCGTTTCAGAGACTGCTGACATCCCGCATCAACAAGCCGAAATTCAAATCCACTGCATCCGGAATCGGCAAATACACGGTATGCCCATCTCCCGGCGCGACTTCGATCGGCTCGCCGCGGATGTTTTGCAACTGATGCAGATCGAAGTGGAAGTTGCCCTTGGGCGTCATCAGTTCCATATGGTCACCCAGGCCAAAACGATTCTTCACTTTCACTTCCGCCAGGCGGTCGCGCCGCTCGCCGGTCAGTTCACCGACAAACTGCTGGCGCTCCGACACCGAGCTGCCGTTCTGGTAGTTCTGGTATTCGTCATGCACGTGCCGACGCAGAAAACCTTCGGTGTAGCCGCGCTGGGCGAGGGATTCGAGGTCGGTCATCAGGCTGCGGTCGAAATCACGGCCGGCCAGCGCGTCGTCGATGGCCCGGCGATAGACTTGCGTGGTCCGCGCACAATAGAAGTGCGATTTGGTCCGGCCTTCGATTTTCAATGAGTGCACACCCATCTGCGTCAGGCGCTCGACATGCTGCACGGCGCGCAGGTCCTTGGCATTCATGATGTAAGTGCCGTGCTCGTCTTCGAAGGCGGGCATCAGTTCGTCGGGGCGATTGGCTTCCTGTAGCAGGAACACTTGCCCGGTGGGGGCGCCCAGACCCAGGGTCGGTTCGGGCTGATACTGCTGGACGATTTCGCCAAGGGTATTTTCCGTGGCCTCCTGCGCCGAATACTTCCAGCGACAGGCATTGGTGCAACTGCCCTGATTGGCGTCGCGCTTGTTCATGTAGCCCGATAGCAGGCAGCGACCGGAATAGGCCATGCACAAAGCACCGTGCACGAACACTTCCAGCTCCATGGCGGGAACCTGTTGGCGGATCTCGGCGATTTCTTCCAGGGACAGTTCCCGCGACAGGATGATCCGGCTCAAGCCCTGTTGCTGCCAGAACTCGACACTCGCCCAGTTCACCGTGTTGGCCTGCACCGAAAGGTGGATCGGCATCTGCGGGTAGTGCCGGCGCACCAGCATGATCAGGCCGGGGTCGGACATGATCAGCGCGTCCGGCGCCATGGCGATGATGGGGGCCAGGTCCTTGAGGAACGTCTTGAGCTTGGCGTTGTGCGGCGCGATGTTCACCACCACGTAGAAGCGCTTGCCCTGGGCCTGCGCTTCGCGGATGCCGAGGGCGAGATTGGCGTGATCGAATTCGTTATTTCGTACTCGCAGGCTGTAGCGCGGCTGCCCGGCGTACACGGCATCGGCGCCGTAGGCGAAGGCATAACGCATGTTTTTCAGGGTGCCGGCGGGGGCGAGCAGTTCCGGAGCAATGAGAGTCATGGTGGTGTCGATCGCAAAAGCCGCCGAGGTTAAACGTCTTGCCCCGAGGGTTTATTGATCTGGATCTATGCTTGATGAAAAAAACGATGGCACTCGCGCGAGCCATGGCGGCCTAAGCATCAGGGCGCAACATTGCGTTCCGGCGGACTGACATGGATCGGACATGAACAAAGAGACCTTACAAGACAAGTCACTGACGGTTTTACTGGGGCTGGTGAGCATCGCCTTCATCTGGATTCTGTTGCCGTTCTATGGCGCGGTGTTCTGGGCGGTGATCCTCGGCATCCTGTTTGCGCCGCTGCAGCGTCGGCTGCAATTGAAGTTCGGCTGGCAGCGCAACATCACGTCCCTGCTGACCCTTGGCATCTGCCTGGTGATCGCGATCCTGCCGGTGATCATCCTGAGTGTCTTGCTGGTTCAAGAGGGCACGGCGCTCTACAAGAGTATTGAAAGCGGCGACCTGGACATCGCAGGCTATGTGGCGCACTTCAAGCACAGCTTGCCGCCGTACTTTCAGCACTTGCTCGATCGGTTCGGGGTCGGCGAGCTGAACGGTCTGCGGGAGAAAATCATCAAGAGCGCGGTGACAGGCAATGAATTTGTCGCCACCCAGGTCTTCAGTGTCGGTCAGGGCACGTTCGATTTTGTGGTGAGTTTTTTCATCATGCTTTATCTACTGTTCTTTTTTCTGCGCGATGGCGCCGAGCTGGCACGCAAGGTTCGCTCCGCCATACCGCTGCAGGAACACCAGAAACGTCGGTTGCAACTCAAATTCAATCGCGTGGTGCGAGCCACCGTGAAGGGCAATCTGTTGGTGGCGATCACACAAGGCGCGCTGGGTGGTTTGATTTTCTGGTTTCTGGACATCCCGAGCGCGTTGCTCTGGGCCGTATTGATGGCGTTTCTGTCCCTGTTGCCAGCGGTGGGGGCGGGCATTGTCTGGGCACCGGTGGCGGTGTTTTTCCTGTTCACCGGGGCGATCTGGCAGGGTGTGGTACTGGGGGTGTTCGGGGTTTTTGTGATCGGCCTGGTGGACAACGTCCTGCGGCCGATCCTGGTGGGCAAGGACACCAAGATGCCGGACTATCTGATCCTGATCTCGACCCTGGGCGGCCTGGCGATCTTCGGGCTCAACGGCTTCGTGATCGGCCCCTTGATTGCCGCATTGTTCATGTCGAGCTGGGCGATCTTCATCGAAACCAAACCAAGGATTCAGCTGCCTTAAGCACTGAGTTTGCCTGTCTGGCCAGTGCCGATACGTTGCGACAGCGCCTGGGCGGCCGGCAGCGATGTCAGCGGGCCGCTGATCTGTTCGCCGTCCTGGACCAGATACCAGCAGGCGAGCAGTCCCAGCTCTCTGAGGGGGGCGGGAACGGCGCTGCCGATAACGGACATGATCTGAACCTGAGACATCATAAGTACCTCCATCAATCTATGGAGATACCTTACGGGGCGCGCGCTTTTACGGACAATCACCGTTTTCGATAGTGGTCATTGACGGCATTGAGTCCAGTGGACCGTTTGCCGCTCAGTCGACCACCTGATCGAGCATGTGCACCACCTCCTGCTCGTTGAGCAGGCCCTTGCGCACCAGGTTTTGCGTCAGCAGCGAAAGGAACTTGGCGCTGCGATGGCCTTCCAGGTGCTTGAGTTCAGTCAGGGCGTTGTACACCTTGCTGGAAGTGCACAGGCCGACAATGCGGTGCGGATTTTGTGTGGGCATGGATTCGTCCTTGTTGTTATCAACCTGTTGTTGGCGGACAGGCCCAAGCTTGCGGGCCTGACATGACATAAATATGACGGTTGTCCGCAAAGGGACCGGTGAGTCAATCTTGCCAACTTGAGCAGCCGAGACTGTCCCGATAGCGACACCGGCGAGATTTATCCAGACTTGCGCCGACAGACGGCCATGAAAAAGCCCCGCGGATCAGGCGGGGCTTGTTGAGGCTGTTACCAGCGTCCATAACCGTGAGGATGGCCATAATAGCCGTGGGGTCCGTAGTAGACCGGTCTAGGGCCGTAGTAGATCGGCTGTTGTACGTACACCGGCGCCGGTTGGTAGTAGACCGGAGGCGGTGGTGCATAAACCGGTGCGGGCTGGGCATATACCGGTTGGGCATATACCGGTTGGGCGTAGACAGGTTGCGGTGCGACATACACCGGCCGGTTGGCGTTGATCAGGGCCGAGCCGACGATGGCCGTACCGACGATCGCTCCAAATACCGTCGCGTCATTACCACCACCATGGGCTTGCGCCTGTCCTGCGACAGCGAGGGCGCCGATCAGCAAGGCTACTGTGGGGATTTTACGGATCATGATAATTCCTCGGTTCTTCGACCCGGCGCTTGTGTCTGCAATAGACCCAAGGATTGTCGCGGGGATACATCTAAGACAGCGTTTTTTTGAAAATCAGCACAGCCGCTAGGTAAATTTTGTGTAAGGTCTGTACCGGCTTGCTTACGGTCGCCTGTGGGAGCGTGCAGGCTTGGGAATATGATCGATCAGAACGGTGTGGACTGGCTAATCCCGTCCATCTGAAAGTGCAAAGGGAAGGAGCAACACATGCAGATGAATCCGGACAGAAACACCCAGCTGTGCATGTCCCTCTCTGGACGCCCCGGCAACTTCGGTTTGCGATTTCATAACCATCTCTATGAACAACTGGGGCTGAATTTCTACTACAAGGCGTTCAGCAGCCAGGACCTGTCGGGTGCCGTTGGCGGCATTCGCGCCCTGGGGATTCGGGGGTGCGGCGTGTCGATGCCGTTCAAGGAAGCCTGTATTGCCCTGGTCGATGAGCTGGATGCGTCTGCCGCCGCCATTCAATCGATCAACACCATCGTCAACACGGATGGTCATCTCAAGGCGTATAACACCGACTACATTGCCATCGCCCAACTGCTGGAAACCCACGCAGTGCCCAAGGACACCACATTTGCCCTGCGCGGCAGCGGCGGGATGGCCAAGGCCGTGGCCAGTGCCTTTCGCGATGGCGGTTACAAAAATGGCCTGATCCTGGCGCGCAACGAACGTGCCGGTCGTGCCCTTGCCGAATCCCTGGGCTATCCATGGCAAGCGGAACTGGGTGCCCGGCGCCCGCAAATGCTGATCAACGTCACCCCGATCGGCATGAGCGGCGGCCCGGAGGCCGACCAACTGGCGTTCGAGGTCGACGCGATTTCCTCTGCGGATATCCTCTTCGATGTGGTGGCGATTCCCTCGGAAACACCGCTGATCGTGCGTGCTCGAGCCGAAGGCAAGCACGTCATTACCGGGCTCGAAGTGATCGCGATCCAGGCGCTGGAGCAGTTCGTGCTGTATACCGGTGTGCGGCCGACCGCCGAGCAGTTCCAGAAAGCGGTGGCCTTTGCCCGTAGCTAGAAGGAGGTTTGCATGCATCCGCGCATTCTCAATCTGAATCAGGTCGAACTCGAACCGCTGCCGGAAAACCTGGCGCCTGGCGGTGAGACGGCCAGCCGCTATCAGCAGCGTCTGGCTCGGGTCGGCCAGCAACTGGGCGCGCAAAAACTCGGTTATCGCTTGTACGTGCTGGAACCGGGGATGCGTGGCAGCCCGTTTCACAGCCATCGGGTCAACGAGGAGATGTTTTACGTCGTGGCCGGGGAAGGGCAGGTTCGCCTGGGTGCCGAACGCTTTCCCATCCGTGCGGGCGACGTGATCGCCTGTCCGCCGGGCGGTCCCGAGGCGGCGCACCAAATCATCAACACCAGCAACGCCGAGTTGCGCTACCTGGCGGTCAGTACCCAGCAGTCGCCGGAAATCTGCGAATACCCCGATTCCGGCAAATATGCGGTGATGGATGACTTCAAGGTCGATGCCCGGGGTAATGTCTCGGGTTTTGTGGCCGTTGCCCGACAGGCGGACGGGGTGGATTACTGGGACGGGGAGTGAACGATTCCCGGATCGAGTCGGCGAAGGTGTATGTGTGGCGAAGGCGCAAGCTCCCTCGCCACAGGGACGTCATTCAAGCGGGTGACGGATTTTACTCAAGGCGCGCCAAACGCTCTTCCAGTGCCGCAATCCGAGCCTCCAGCTCTTCGATCCGCTCGACCGAAACACCGCTACCGCCGCCACGTTCGACCGGATTCTGCCGCGCCGCAAGGATCGCGTCGATATCCGCCGGATCACCCAGGGCATGCATGTAGCGGTCTTCTCGCTGGCCGGCCTGGCGCGGAATCAGCAGCGCCAGCCCTCGGGCAATCAAGCGCTCCAGTTGATGCACCACTTGCTCGGCGTCTTCGAAATCATGCATGCGGCCGCTGCGGGTCAGCAGTTCATTGATGGTTTGTGGGCCACGCAGGAACAATAATCCGGCCAGAATGACCTGCGCCGGCACCAGTTCCAGCGCCTTGTCGACCTTGTGCTCCCAGCGATCCGCGCGACTGCCCATCACCAGTTTGGCGAAGCCGCGTCCCTCAAGGGCACGCAAGCTCTGGCCAACCTGGCCCTGGGTCAGGTTCATCACCGGTTCACGGCTGGTTTTCTGGTTGCAGGCGATTACCAAGGCATTAAGGGTCAGCGGGTAGGTTTCCGGGCTGGTGGCCTGTTTTTCGATCAAAGAGCCCAGAATGCGGATTTCCGTGCTGTTGAGTCGCGGCTCTTCAAAGGTCGTCTCTTGCTCGGTGATCATGGTTTGCGTCCTCCCTTACCCGGTTCAGGTTTTCACTTGAGTGGATGCACTTTAAATTGGTATGCGGCAATGGCAACAGAATTCGTGCATCATCTGAGGGGTGTTATTGCGGGTTTAACGAATTTTTAACGAAATTTTTACAAAACGGCAGTCACCCTGTGCGGGGCCACGGACCGCATGCCCCTTAAACGGGGGAATTTGCGCGTTGCTTGCATCGACAACGTCACCGGCCTCAAGTAATGGAAGATGGAGCAAGGCATGAAGTTGATGTTGGTATCAGCCAAACAAAATGTGCTCAATAGTGCACAGATCATATGACTATTCTGATAACCGGCGCTGCCGGATTCATTGGGTTTCACACCGCTCGGCGTCTATGCCTGGACGGCCATGAAGTGGTTGGCATCGACAACCTCAATGACTATTACGACGTCACGCTCAAGCGTGCTCGACTCAAAGAACTGCAGTCCTTGCCGGGCTTTCGTTTCGAGAGACTGGACATTGTCGATAAACCGGCCCTGATGGCGTTGTTTCGCGATAACCCCTTTACCGAAGTGGTGCATCTGGCCGCTCAGGCAGGCGTGCGCTATTCGCTGGACAATCCTGACATCTACGGGCAATCGAACCTGGTCGGCTTCCTCAATGTGCTGGAAGCCTGCCGGCACCATCGCCCTGCGCATTTGATCTACGCTTCCAGCAGTTCGGTGTACGGCAGCAACAGTAAAATGCCGTTCAGCATCGAGGACGCGGTCGATCATCCCATTTCATTGTATGCCGCGACCAAGCGGGCCAATGAACTGCTGGCCGAGAGTTATTGCCACCTGTACGGCATGAAAGCCAGCGGGCTGCGCTTCTTTACGGTTTACGGACCGTGGGGGCGGCCTGACATGGCGCTGTTCAAGTTTACCGAGGCGATGCTCAAAGGCCTGCCGATCGATATCTATAATCAGGGCGAGATGGCGCGGGACTTCACGTACGTCGACGATATCGTCGAAAGCATCGCCCGGCTGCGTACACGACCACCGGAATCGACCGGGGAGCGCGAAGGTGTCAACCGGTTGTTCAATATCGGTCGCGGCAAGCCAGTGGCACTGCTGGAATTCGTCGACTGTCTGGAAGCGGCACTGGGCATGCAAGCCCAACGCAACTATCTACCGTTGCAGGACGGCGATGTAGTCAAGACCTGGGCCGATGTGTCGGCACTGGAAGAATGGGTCGATTTCAGTCCGCAGGTGCCGGTTGGCACCGGCGTCGGGGAGTTTGTGAAGTGGTATCGCCAGTTTTATCAGTTATGAACCATTCTCCCTTGAAAACAAAAGAGCAAGGCAAAAGAGCGCCTCTATGAGCAATGACATTTTTGTATCGGTACTGATCCCCGCGAAGAACGAAGCGAACAACCTCAAGCCCTTGCTTGAGGAAATCCGCGTGGCGCTGGCGGATGAGTCTTTTGAAATCATCGTCGTCGACGATGGCAGTACCGATGCCACCCTGCACGAACTGCAGCAGGCCAAAAACAATGGCCTGAGCCAGTTACGCATGCTGCATCATGATCGCTCCCTGGGGCAAAGCACCTCGCTGTACCACGCGGCGCAGGCTGCTCGCGGGCAGTGGCTGGCCACGCTCGATGGCGATGGGCAGAACGACCCGGCGGACATCCCGGGCATGTTGGCGCTGGTGCGTCACCAGCCAGCCAATGGTGATTTGCAACTGGTGGCGGGCCACCGGGTCAACCGCCGCGACACCGCGAGCAAGCGCTGGGCTTCGCGTTTTGCCAATGGCCTGCGCAGCCGTCTGCTCAAGGACTCCACACCAGACACTGGCTGTGGCTTGAAACTGATTCAACGCGCAGCGTTTTTGCGCCTGCCGTACTTCGATCATATGCATCGCTACATTCCCGCGTTGATCCAGCGGCACAATGGCAAGATGGTCGTCCATCCGGTCAACCACCGGCACCGCACTGCCGGCGTGTCCAAGTACGGCAATATCGACCGCGCCCTGGTCGGCATCCTCGACCTCTTCGGCGTGTGGTGGCTGATCAAGCGTACCCGTCTGAATACTCAGGCCCGGGAGGTTCAGGAATGAACCTTTCCCGCGAATCCCTGTGGTTGGTGATCGGCTTTGCCGGCCAGCTCGCGTTTACCGGTCGTTTCGTTCTGCAGTGGCTGTACAGCGAATACAAAAAACGCAGCGTGATCCCGACCAGTTTCTGGTACCTGAGCATCGTCGGCAGCGCCCTGCTGCTGATGTATGCCATTTACCGTCAAGACCCGGTGTTCATCGCCGGTCAGGCTTTTGGCTTTATTGTGTATCTGCGTAACCTGCAATTGATTGCAAAAAGCAAAAACCTCAAGGAGTAAGTCAGGCGCAGATCGTTGTCGCCCGGGGTCGAATGCCTGGGCTTGATGCTGCTCGCCCTGCTTTTGGTCGGTGCCCGCAACAGGACAGCGCCCCGCATCACCCGTTCGGACTAGGCAAGGCTAACGATTCTGCCGCGTCCGGGCGGCGCCAAACTTCATGCTCAAAGGGGTGTTGCGCCACGCGCGCCCCGCCAAATGAGCAGAAGGCGCCGCGATGGAGTTTGCATTCAGCGACGAACAGGAAATGATCCGCGCATCGGCCGAGGGCTTCCTCGCCGATGTCTCGGATTCAGCCGCCGTACGGGCGGCGATGGTCAGTGAACGGGGGTTTGACGAGGCGCTCTGGCAGCGGGTTTGCCAGGAAATGTACTGGCCGGCGATTCACATTCCCGAAGCCTATGGCGGATTGGGTCTGGGGTTTGTCGAACTGGCGATTCTGCTGGAGCAAATGGGTCGCCGTTTGCTCTGCTCGCCGTTTTTCGCCACCGCCTGCATGGCCACGCCGGCGCTGTTGCTGGCGGCCAATGATGAGCAGAAACAGCGCTGGCTCCCGTCGATCGCCGACGGCAGCCTGACCGCGACCCTGGCCTTCAGCAGCGCCAATGGCTGGGCGGCTGACGATGTGCAGGCAACCGTTGTGCCCGAGGGTGAGGGTTTTGTGCTCGACGGCACCCTCAAGCATGTGCTCGACGGCCACGGTGCAGACCTGCTGATCATCGCCGCACGGCTTCCCGGTTCTACCGGCGAGACGGGTATCAGCCTGTTTGCGGTGGAAGCGGGGCGCGCGGGGATCGAGCGGCAGATGCTCCCGACCATGGACCAGACCCGGCGTCAGGCGCGTATTCAACTGGACGGCCTGTACCTCGAAGCCGACTGCCTGCTCGGTGAGTTCGGCGCGGGTTGGCCGCACCTGGAGCGAGCCCTGCAATTGGCCTGCATCGGCCTGGCCGCCGAGCAGACCGGCGGCGCACAACAGGTACTCGACCTCAGCGTCGCCTACATGCAGGAGCGCCAGCAATTCGGGCGTCCCCTTGCCAGTTTCCAGGCCCTCAAACACCGCGCCGCCGACATGATGCTGCAAGTCGAGTGCGCGCGTTCGGCCAGCTACTACGCCGCGTGCGTGGCCCAGGAAGTCCTCGACCCGCAGGGTGATCCGCAGGTCGCCGCCGAACTGCCGCTGGCCGCCGCGCTGGCCAAGGCGCAGTGCTCCGAAACCTATTTCCACTGTGCATCCGAATCGATCCAGTTGCATGGCGGTGTCGGTTTCACCTGGGAATACGACCCGCACCTCTACTTCAAGCGCGCCCGTGCCAGCGAAAGCTTTCTCGGGTTACCGGCCTGGCATCGCGAGCGGATCGCCGTCGCGATTCTTGGAGAGCAGCCATGAAAATCAGTTTCAGCGAGCAGGACGAACGCTTCCGCCAGGCAGTATCCGACTGGTTGAGCGCCAACCTCTGTGGTGAATTCGAAGCCCTGCGTTTTCGAGGCGGCCCCGGCGACGAGCACATGTTTCCCGAAGAGCGCAAAGCCTGGGAACGCAAGCTTGCCGAGGGGGGCTGGACCTGTGTCGGTTGGGCGCCGGAGCATGGCGGGCGTGGCCTGTCGATCACCCAACAAGTGATCTTCCATGAAGAATATGCCCGCGCCGGCGGCCCCGGACGCATGGGCCATATCGGCGAAGGCCTGGCTGGCCCGACCATCGCCGCGTTCGGCACGGTCGAGCAGCAGCGGCGTTTTCTGCCAGGTATCGTCAGCGGCCGCGAGTTCTGGTGCCAGGGCTATTCCGAGCCTGGCGCCGGGTCCGACCTGGCCAACGTCAAGACCCGTGCAGTGCTGGATGAAGCCAGCGGCACCTGGCGGATCAACGGACAAAAAGTCTGGACCTCCCTGGCCCACGAGTCGGACTGGTGCTTCGTGATTGCCCGCACCGAGCCGGGTAGCGTTGGCCATCGCGGTTTGTCGTTCCTGCTGGTGCCGATGGCCCAGGCGGGAGTTACCGTGCGGCCGATCGAGCAACTGACCGGCACCTCGGAGTTCAACGAGGTGTTCTTCGACGATGCCCGCACCGACGCCAGCTATATCATCGGCGCGCCGGGCGAGGGCTGGAAAATCGCCATGGCGCTGCTGGGCTTCGAGCGCGGCGTCTCGACCCTCGGCCAGCAGATGCAGTTTCAGAACGAACTCAACGAGATTATCGCCATCGCCAAGTCCAATGGCGCCGCGCGCGACCCGATCCTGCGCCAGCGCCTGGCCGAAGCCTGGAGCGGGTTGCGGATCATGCGCTACAACTCGCTGCGCATGCTCTCCGGTAGCCAGGACGGTTCGCTGCGCAAAGAGGCGACCATCTACAAGCTGTTCTGGTCGAGCTGGCACGCCAGCCTCGGCAAGTTGGCGATGGACGTCCTCGGCGCCGAAGCGGAACTGCTCGAAGCCGCGCCTTATCAACTGAGCCGTTTGCAGTCGCTGTACCTGTTCAGCCGCGCCGACACCCTCTACGGCGGCAGCAACGAAATCCAGCGCAACATCATCGCCGAGCGCGCTTTGGGAATGCCCAAAGAACCGCGTCCGCGCGCCTGAAAGGAGAGAATCCATGTCTGTACCTCACTATGTTGCAGGTCGCGGCCTGCTGCGTGACAAGTCGGTCCTGATCACTGCGGCGGCAGGCGCCGGGATCGGTTTTTCCGCCGCTGTGCGCGCCGCCGAGGAAGGTTGTCGCGCGCTGATGATCAGCGATATCCATGAAGGCCGCCTGGCCGAGGCGGTGTTGAAAATCCGCGAGACCACCGGGCTGCAACAGGTCTTCGGCCAGGTCTGCAACGTCGCCGACGAGGCCCAGGTGCAACAGTTGATCGCCAGCGCCGAGCGAGACTTGCAAGGCGTCGATGTGCTGATCAACAACGCCGGGCTCGGCGGTTCGCGGTTGTTGGTGGACATGGGTGACGAAGAGTGGAACCGGGTGCTCGATGTGACCCTCACCGGCACCATGCGCATGACCCGCGCGATGCTGCCGAAGATGATGGAGCGCCGCGCCGGCGTGATCGTCAACAACGCCTCGGTGCTGGGCTGGCGCGCGCAGAAGGAGCAGTCGCACTATGCCGCCGCCAAGGCCGGGGTGATGGCCCTGACCCGTTGCGCAGCGGTCGAGGCCGCCGACTACGGCATCCGCATCAACGCGGTGAGCCCGAGCATTGCCTTGCATGATTTCCTGCGTAAATCCGCACCCCAGGCGGTGCTCGACCAACTCGCCGCCAACGAAGCGTTCGGGCGAGCCGCCGAGGTCTGGGAAGTGGCCAACGTGATGATGTTCCTGGCCAGCGACTACAGCTCCTACATGACCGGCGAAGTGTTGTCGGTGTCCAGTCAGAGGGCTTGAACATGCCACGAATTTTCGCCACGCCGATGGCCCTGTTCGACGCCGTGGGCCAGTCCCTGGGCGTCAGCGACTGGCTGCTGCTGGAGCAGGCACGCATCGACCGGTTCGCCGAGGCCACCGGTGATCACCAATGGATTCACGTCGATCCGGTCAGGGCCGCCAGCGGCCCGTTTGGCGCCTGCATCGCCCATGGCTACCTGAGCCTGGGGCTGGTCAATCTGTTTTTGCCGCAGATCGTCGAAGTGCGCGGCATCGCCATGGGCGTCAACTACGGCTGCGAGCGGGTGCGTTTTCCCGCCGTGGTGCGCGTCGGTTCGCGGGTGCGTGGCAGCGCGCAATTGATCGCCGTCGAGGAGGTCAAGGGCGGCGTTCAGGCGACCATCCGCGTCAGCGTCGACATCGACGGCGAGGATCGCCCCGGCTGCGTGGTCGACACCATCAGCCGCTATTACCCCGCCTGATCCAGGCAGCAGGATTTCGAGGAATTGAACATGAAAGAAGCCGTCATCGTTTCGACCGCCCGTACCCCGATCGGCAAGGCCTTTCGCGGTGCCTTCAACGACACCGAGGCGCCGCAACTGGGTGGTCATGTCGTGCGCGAAGCCGTGCGCCGTGCCGGGATCGAACCGGGCGAGGTGGACGATGTGATCATCGGTGCCGCCGCGCAGCAGGGCACCCAGTCCTACAACCTGGGGCGCCTGTGCGCGATTGCCGGCGGTCTGCCGGCTTCCGTTGCCGGGATGGCCGTCGAGCGCCAGTGTTCATCGGGCCTGATGAGTATCGCCATGGCCGCCAAAGGCATCATGTGCGACGAAATCGATATCGCCGTAGCCGGTGGCCTGGAGTCGATTTCCCTGGTGCAGAACAAGCACAAGAACCTCTATCGCAATCAATCGAATGCGGTAATCGAGCTTGATCCACATGCCTACATCCCGATGATCGAAACCGCCGAGATTGTCGCTGCGCGCTACGGTATCTCCCGCGAAGAACAGGATGAGTACAGCTACCAGAGCCAGGTACGCACCGCCCTAGCTCAAAGCGCCGGTCTGTTCGACCGTGAACTGGCGCCGCTAAGTAGCCGCAAGGCGATTTTCGACAAGGCCACGGGCGAAACCCGCTATGAAACCGTGACCTTGCTGCGCGACGAGTGCAACCGCGTCGACACCACCCGCGACAGTCTCGCCGGGCTGGAGCCGGTGTGGCCGGGCGGCCAGTGGAGTGACAAGGGCCGCTTCATCACCGCCGGCAACGCCTCGCAGTTGTCCGACGGTGCTTCGGCCTCGGTGTTGATGAGCGCCAGACTGGCCGAGAAACGTGGACTGGAACCCCTGGGCATTTATCGCGGCATGGCGGTCGCTGGCTGCAACTCCGACGAGATGGGCATCGGCCCGGTCTACGCCATTCCCAAACTGCTCAAGCGCCATGGCCTGACCATGGATCACATCGGCCTGTGGGAGCTGAACGAGGCGTTCGCCTGTCAGGTCCTGTACTGCCGCGACACCCTGGGCATTCCCGCCGAGCGTCTGAACGTCAACGGCGGGGCGATTGCCGTCGGCCATCCGTTCGGCATGTCCGGTGCGCGCATGGTCGGTCATGCGTTGGTCGAAGGGCAGCGACGCGGTTTGCGCTACGTGGTGGTGAGCATGTGTATCGGTGGAGGCATGGGTGCCGCTGCATTGTTCGAGGTGCTCTGAATGATCGACGCTCAGCAGATTCAAGCGACCATGGCGCGCTATGTGGAATTGGTGGATGCCGGCGACATCGACGGTATTCTCGCGCTGTATGCCTCTGATGCGGTGGTTGAAGACCCGGTCGGTCAGGTGCCGCTGGCTGGCCTGGATGCCATCGAACGCTTCTACCGTGATGGCTTGGGGACGATGAAAGTCTCGGCCACGCTGACCGGCCCGGTGCGGGCGACGCTCAACGGTTGCGGGGCCATGCCGTTTCGGGTCGACATGGAGTGGGGCGGACAGCCGTGCTCGCTGCATGTGATCGACGTGATGGAATTCGGTGCCGACGGCAAGATTCGTTCGATGAAAGCGTTCTGGAGTGAGGTCAACGTGACCGCGCGAGGTGCGGTATGACCCTGGAGCAGAGGGTTGCGCGCCTGGAAGCACTGGAGGACATTCGTCAGCTCAAGCATCGCTATCTCAATGCCTGCGATCTCAAGCAAGTCGAGGTCATTGCCGACTGTTTCGCCGAGGGGGAGGTGCTGATCGACTACGGTCCGCTGGGAATCTTCCGCGAGCGCGACAGCTTTGTCGCGCTGTACCGCGAACTGGCCTGTCATGAGCGGGTGATCGATCTGCACCATGGCGCCAACCCTGAAATCGAGTGGCTAAACGAGGATCAAGCCCTGGGTTGCTGGGCCCTGTGGTATTTCAACCTGGATGGCCAGAGCGGGGCGACACGGCAGTTGGGCGGTTTTTATCAGGACCGTTATCAGCGTATCGCCGGTCAATGGAAGATCGTCGCCACCCGTTTTACCGCTCATTCGGAAGTGGCACGCCCCTGAAGCACCTGCATGCACCGTCAATCCACTGTAGGAGCGAGCTTGCTCCGGGCGGCGTTCCGACGATGAACTGGAGACCAGCGCGGGGCATCAGGTTCCCCGCGTTATCGTTCACGACCATCGCGAGCAGGCTCGCTCCCACAGGTTTTGTGGTGGACCTGGCATTTGTGAGCACCGCCAATCCCCTGTGGGACCTGGCATTTGCACTCACCGCCATTCCCTTGTAGGAGCGAGCCTGCTCGCGATGAACTGGAGACTGCTGTGGGGCATCAGGTTCGCCGCGTTATCGTTCACGACCATCGCGAGCAGGCTCGCTCCTACGGCAAGTCGGGATTCTGTGTCCGATTGGTTTCGTAGTAAGCCTTGAGGTTCTCGGCAATCTGCAACACAACCTTGTTGAAGGCCTTGGCCAGCAACCACTCCGCCAGCCTGCCGCCGCGCAGGCTGTAGCTCATCTGCAAGGTGATGCGGGTCACGTCGTCTTCGTTTTGCAGGGAATAGCTGAAGCTGGCCTCGCGAAACGGGAAGGGCGAGCCGTTGCTGCCTTTGTGCAACAGCAACACGAAACCGATGCCTTCCTGCCATTTCACCACGCTTTCATCCAGGTACTGGCCACCCTTGCGCAGCACCCGGCGACTGGCGCCGATGCCTTCCTGTGGGCCGGGATGAAACCGGCAACCGGTGAGTCCCGGCACGTAGTGCGGGGCAAGACTCAAGTCACGCAGCCTGGCCCACGCGGCTTGTGGCGGGAGGTCAAGTACAACGCTGTGGCGAGCAATCGCGGACATGTCGGGGCTCCTCTTGTCAGTGGGATCGGGCGGCATCGAGAAAGGCCGGACGTTCACCCGCGCCATGCACCGCGATGTCCGCGCCGCTGACATAACGAGCCAGCGCCGAGGCCAGGTACAGGCAGGTATCACCGATGTCTTCGGGACTTGCCAGGCGTTGCAGGGGGATGGTCGCGGCCACCCGCGCAAGGCCGGCGTCGTCACCATAGTGCATGGCGGCCTGCTCGGTGAGAATCAACCCGGCGGTCACCGCATTGACCCGCACCTTGGGCGCCCACTCCACCGCCAGCGAGGTGCTCAGGTTCAGCAAGCCGGCCTTGGCTGCGCCGTAAGCGGCGGTGCCGGGGGAAGGGCGGGTCGCGCTGACGCTGCAGATGTTGATGATTGCACCGCCATCGAGCTGGGCCTGCATCACCTGGTTGGCTTGCTGACAGAGGTTCAATGGCGCCAACAGGTTCAGGCGGATGATCGCCTCGCTGAACCGGGGTGATGCCGTGGCGGCGTCAGCATTTGGCGAGCCGCCGGCATTGTTGATCAGTACGTCGAGGCGCCCGAAGCGCTCGACGATCTGCTCGATCAAGCGCCCCGACTGCTCGACGTCGCGCAGGTCGCAAGGTACGAACCAGGCCTCGCGCCCGGCGCTGGCCGGCAAGGTCGTCGGGGCTTCGCGGCCGCAGATCACCACGTCGGCGCCACCGTCCAGAAAGCGCTGGCTGATGCCGCGTCCGACCCCTTTGCCACCGCCGGTGACCAGTACCACTTTGCCGCGAAAGTCCATCGGATCAAGCATGGGAGTTCTCTTTTTGTCGCTCGGGAATACCACCGATGCTAGGTCTGCCGACCGTGCAATCCAACGTCCGATGAGACTAGAGACTGTGCAGGGGCGAGCAGGCTCGCTCCTACGGCGCGTAGTCCTGTCGGACGATGTTGATGGGCCGGCCCGCAGGAATAATCCGGCGACAACAACAGGCCGGGAGGACACCTTATGGGCGCTTCAGCGCAAGGGCACTTCGTTACGCTGCCGGAAGGTTTGCAGCTGCACTACTTGGATATCGGCGGGCAGGACGCCGGCAGCGGCGAACCGGTGATTTTCATTCATGGCAGCGGGCCGGGCGCCAGCGGTCACAGCAACTTCAAGCAGAACTACCCGGTGTTTGCCGAAGCCGGCTACCGCGTCATCGTCCCGGACCTGCCAGGCTATGGCGCCTCGGACAAGCCCGAGACCCTCTACACCCTGGACTTCTTTGTCGGCGCACTGAGCGGTCTGCTCGATGCCCTCGACATCCCGCGATGCGTGCTGGTCGGCAATTCCCTGGGCGGTGCCATCGCCATCAAACTGGCTCTGGACCAGCCACAACGGGTCAGTCGACTGGTGCTGATGGCGCCCGGTGGCCTGATGGAAAAAGAACAGTATTACCTGCAGATGGAAGGCATCCAGAAAATGGGCGCAGCCTTTGCCAAGGGTGAACTGAATGACGCGGCGGGCATGCGCCGTTTGCTGGCGCTGCAGCTGTTCGACGAAAGCCTGATCAGCGACGAGACGGTCAACGAGCGGGTGGCGGTGGTGCAGCAGCAGCCCGTCTGCGTGCTGTCGACCATGCAGGTGCCGAACATGACCGCGCGCCTGGGTCAATTGCAGTGCCCAATCCTCGGCTTCTGGGGCATGAACGACAAGTTCTGCCCGTCCTCCGGGGCCCTGACCATGCTCGAGCATTGTTCCGGCATCCGTTTTGTGATGCTCAGCGAATGCGGACATTGGGTTCAGGTCGAGTACCGCGAGTTGTTCAACCGCCAGTGCCTGGCATTTCTTCAGGAGGCCCGCGGATGAGCGTGCAATTGCGCCGTGAATTCGGCGAGGAACTTTACCAGGCGCTGCTCAGCGGCTCGACCCTGGCACCGCTGACCGAGCGCTGGCCGGCGATCAGCATCGAGGACGCCTACCATATTTCCCTGTACGCCATCGAACGCCGCGTCGCGGCCGGGGACCGGATCGTCGGCAAGAAAATCGGCGTGACCTCGGCGGCGGTGCAGCAGATGCTCAACGTGCATCAGCCGGATTTCGGGTTCATCACCCGACAGATGTCGTTCGCCGACGACGCGCAGATTTCCCTGTCGGCCAACAAGCTGATCCAGCCCCGTGCCGAGGGCGAGATTGCCTTCAAGCTCAAGCACGACCTGGTCGGCCCCGGCATCACCGAAGCCGACGTACTGGACGCCACCGAGTACGTGATGCCGTGCTTCGAAATTGTCGATTCGCGGATTCACGACTGGCGCATCCGCATTCAGGACACCGTCGCCGACAACGCTTCTTGTGGCGTATTTGTGCTGGGCGACAGCCAGGTCGATCCCCGTGGCCTGGATCTGCCCAACCTGCGCATGCGTGTGTTCAAGAACGGTGAGCCCCTCAGCGAAGGCCTGGGTTCGGCGGTGCAGGGCAATCCGCTGACGGCGGTGGCCTGGCTGGCCAACACCCTGGGTGCCTTCGGTATTCCGTTCAAGGCCGGGGAAATCATCCTTTCCGGCTCGCTGGTACCACTGGAACCGGCCCGCGCCGGCGACCGTTTCGAATTGACCATCGATGGCCTGGGCAGTGCCCGGGTGTCTTTCTGCGCCTGACTTGTGGGGTTTTAACCGGATGAGCAAGAAACTCAGAGCGGCCATTATCGGCCCGGGCAATATCGGCACTGATCTGCTGATGAAGATGTGCCGATCGGAATGGATCGAGCCGGTATGGATGGTCGGCGTCGACCCGCAATCGGAAGGCCTCAAGCGCGCCCGCGAGATGGGCGTGAAAACCACCGCGGAGGGCGTCGACGGGTTGCTGCCTCACGTCCTCGATGACGATATTCGCATCGCCTTCGATGCCACCTCGGCTTATGTGCATGCGCAAAACAGCCGCAAGCTCAACGAACTGGGGGTGATCATGATCGACCTTACGCCGGCGGCCATCGGCCCGTTCTGCGTGCCGCCGGTCAACCTCAAGGAACATGCGTCGAGCCTGGCGATGAACGTCAATATGGTCACCTGCGGCGGTCAGGCGACCATTCCGATGGTGGCGGCCGTGTCACGGGTGCAGTCGGTGAGCTACGGCGAAATTGTCGCCACCGTGTCCTCCGGTTCGGTAGGGCCGGGCACCCGGCAGAACATCGACGAATTCACCCGCACCACGGCCGGCGCGGTGGAGCAAATCGGCGGCGCGCGACGCGGCAAGGCGATCATCGTGATCAACCCGGCCGAGCCGCCGCTGATGATGCGCGACACCATCCATTGCCTGACCGATGACGAGCCGAACCAGGATGCGATCCGCACGTCGGTGCTGGAGATGGTTCACGAAGTGCAGCGCTATGTGCCCGGCTACAAGCTGATCAACGGGCCGGTGTTCGACGGGCGCAAGGTGTCGATTTTCATCGAGGTCGAAGGCCTTGGCGATTTCCTGCCCAAGTCCGCCGGCAACCTCGACATCATGACCGCCGCCGGTTTGCGCACAGCCGAGATGTTCGCCGAAGAAGCCCACAAGGGCACCCTGCAACTGCCGGTCCGTTGAGTGGAGAATCCCGATGAATTTACAAGGCAAGAGCGTCCGTCTGCATGACATGAGTCTGCGCGACGGCATGCACGCAAAACAGCACCAGATCAGCCTCGAGCAGATGGTTTCGGTGGCCTCCGGCCTCGATGCCGCGGGGGTGCCGCTGATCGAAATCACCCACGGTGATGGCCTGGGCGGTGCATCGCTGAACTACGGCTTCCCGGCCCACAGCGACGAGGAATACTTCGCGGCAGTGATCCCGAAGATGAAGCAGGCCAAGGTTTCGGCGCTGTTGCTGCCGGGGATAGGCACCCTCGATCATCTGAAAATGGCGCATGAACACGGGGTCTCGACCATTCGCGTGGCCACCCACTGCACCGAGGCCGACGTATCCGGCCAGCACATCGGCATGTCGGCGAAGATGGGCCTGGATACCGTCGGCTTCCTGATGATGGCGCACATGGTCAGTGCGGAAAAACTGCTGGCGCAGGCGCGGCTGATGGAAAGCTATGGCGCCAACTGCATTTATTGCACGGACTCGGCGGGCTACATGCTGCCCGATGAAGTGACGAATAAAATCGGCGCCTTGCGTGCTGGACTGAATGCCGGGACCGAGGTGGGTTTCCACGGTCACCACAACATGGGCATGGCCATCGCCAACTCCCTGGCCGCTATCGAGGCCGGTGCCGCGCGGATCGACGGTTCGGTGGCAGGCCTGGGTGCGGGGGCGGGCAACACGCCGCTGGAAGTGTTCGTGGCGGTGCTGGAGCGGATGGGCGTGAACAGTGGCGTCGATCTCTACCGGATCATGGACGTGGCCGAAGACCTGGTGGTACCGATGATGGACCAGCCGATCCGCCTCGACCGCGACGCGCTGACCCTGGGCTATGCCGGGGTCTACAGCTCGTTCCTGCTGTTCGCCAAGCGTGCCGAACAGAAGTACGGCATCGCCGCCCGTGAATTGTTGGTGGAGTTGGGTCGTCGTGGCACGGTGGGTGGCCAGGAAGACATGATCGAAGACCTGGCGCTGACCCTGTCACGGGCTCGGGGAGTGTTGCCGACCTGAGGCTGGGACGAACAAAAAAACCACCGAAGATCCGGTGGTTTTTTTTGCGGCCACTGCAAGCCTCGATCAGGGCAGCAGATTGCGTACCAGTGGCGGGTAGCAATTGATGGCGCTGCTGGAGCAACTGAAATACGCGGTGGACGGTCGATAGGCTTTATCCTTGAACAACTGGCACAGGCTGGCGCTACTGCCGGCGCAAACAATGATGAACAGGGCACAAGTGGCTTTTCGCATGGCGAGCCTCGACACGGATATTTGTTGTTGTGCAGGTACGTTATGGCGAGGGACGCCAGCCGGCTTCGTCCGAATGGACTACCCGGAGAAACTGAAGCCAGCCCACAGCCTTTGTGGCGGCCCCGGCCTCTGCATACACCGCCAATCCCCTGTGGGAGCTTGCTCGCGATGGCATCGGGTCAGGCACTTTGATGCTGGATGTGCCACCGTCTTCGCGAGCGGGCTCGCTCCCACATTGGATCTGCGCCGGCCAATATCCTGCCGGCCTGCCTGGCCCGGATGGAGAAGCAACCGTCGGCTGTTCCTACAAAAAGCGCCGACATGCTCGGCATTCAGCAGGTGTTTTCCCACAGGATTTTAGGGTTGCCGGTAGGAAGTGGCTTTTTTAATCTGCCGGCCGTCGCTGCCAATTCAGCGACCGGGCTTGGAACCCCGATGTGTAAACGGCGCAAATGTGCCCTTCATAACGTATGCTTGCGCGCCTTTAATGTGTGCATTCCGTTATGGCGGCTGTGCGCGGGAGACCTCTTGGTCTGCCGGGTTCCGTTTACCCCGGGTTCCAACCTGCGTGCAGCTGCCACCCCTTCGCTTGGAACCGAATGGAGCAGCTTTAACCAGTAGACGGAGCTCCACCATGCCCAAACCCACCCCCAATCCCCCCGAATCAAAAGCCGACAGCACGACTCCCAGCCTTCACCTCAAACCCACCCTCCTGCAATCCAGCATTCCCCACACCCCGAGCAAGATGTTCCTCATCGCCCCCGACATCGACACCGAGAGCCTGCTGGCCCACGCCTGTGAATCACTGGCGTCCGCGAGCATCATGGCCACTGACTTCGCGACCTTCGTGGACGGGCCGCAGCGCAGCATGTTGTTGGGTATCCAGCAGGTGATCATGCTGGCCGAGCTGTCGGTGAACCGCGCACTGGATAACCTCGCTCCGCCCTGTTGAACACTGATCCACAGATGTTTTGCGATCCATAAAAAACGCGACCCCACAAAGGGCCGCGTTTTTTCACACCCCACAACTACTTCTGCAAAACAGTCGCCGAGTTCGCCGAACCAAACTGCTGCACGCTGGCCGTCTGCGCCATGCCGCTCTGATCAACACTGGCAATGTTGCCGGTGCCGCCCTGGGTCACATAAGCCACGTTCATGGTGTCAGCCTGCTTGATGGTGATCACGTTGTCGTCGCCATACAGCTGGTTGGTGAACGCCTGGTTGCCGCTGCCTTCCTGGTTGAACTCGGTGCTGTTGCCGCTGCCGTTGCTGCTGCCCTGGGCCAGGTTGTTGGTGCCGCGCTGGTCGGCGATGAGGATGTTGTCGCTGCCGTTCTGGTCGAAGTACAGCTCGTTGTAGGAATCGGCCTGGGTCACGGTGGTTTTGTTGCCGGTGCCGGTCTGGTGGGTGGTCATGATGTGGCCGGCGCCGTTCTGGGTGAAATTGGCGACGTTGTTGGTGCCATTCTGGTTGACGGTCGCCCGTTGGTTGCTGCCGAACTGGCCACCTTTCTGCGGGCCTTTCCAGTTGCTGGCGTAGACCTTGTTGCCGGTACCCGAGGAGGTGGCGTTGAGCACATGGCTGTCGCCGCTCTGGTAGGTGAAATGCACGTTGCTCGTGCCGGTTTGATAGAGCGCCAGGGTCGAGCCGACGGAGTCGAACTGGTCGGCGTAGATCGCGTTGAGGTCGCCGACTTGCATCACATTGGCGACGTTGTTTTCGCCGAAGCTCTGGTCGACCACGGTTTCGTTGGTCTGCCCGTATTGGGTGACGGTGGCCTTGGCGCCGAGCTGGGTGTCTTGCCAGACTTCGGTGCCGTTGCCGTCGCCGGACTGGTTGATGCTCAGGTTGCCGCCGGTGCCGTTGCGCTGGTCGCCATAGGCGTAGTTGGTGTTGCCGGCCTGGTTGATGTCGATCTGGCCGCCCATCTGGCCGATCTGTTCGGCTGTCGCGTAGTTGGTGGTGCCGTACTGGATGATCACCGCATTGTTGCCCGTGCCCAGTTGAATCTGTTCGATGTTGGCCTCGTTGCCGTCGCCGTACTGGTAGGTCTTGGCGGTGGCGCCTTCCTGACTGTCCTGGTAGATGAACGAGAAGTTGCCGGTGCCTTCCTGTTGCTGCAGGGCTTCGCCGCCGCCGACACCGATCGACTGGCTGGCATGGCTGGTGTTGAAGCTGCCGCTCTGGTTCTGGGTGATGGTGCTGTTGTCCTCGAACAATTGCTCGGCGTAGCCGGCGTTGTAGTCGCCGACCTGGGTCTGGCTGATGGTGCTGGTGGCCGTGTCTTGCACGGCGGCCGCATCATTGCCTTGGCCCGTTTGCTGCTGGGTGGCGGTGCTGAATGGCGCCGAGGTTTGCTTCACATCGGCGATGTTGGCGGTACCGGACTGGTTCTGCGTGGACACGCTGTCGTTGGCAAGGGCCTGGGCACTGACAATGACCAGGATGGCGGCGGTGAGGGGCGTCAGTTTGAACATGGTGAAACCTCCAAGTGGTGCAGTGCTTTAGCGATATTGTTTGACCGATACGCTCATGCCGTTGCCGGCCTGGGTGACGGCGCTTTGCTGTCCTGAGCCGGCCTGTTCGATGCTGGCGTCGTTGTTGTTGCCGTTCTGGGCGATTTGCGCGCGGTTGTGGCTGCCGCTCTGGATGATCGAAGCGGCGTTGCCCGAACCTTGCTGGGTGATCAATGCCATCAGGTCGCTGCCTTGTTGCAGGATGAAAGCTTCCTGATTGCTGCCCGACTGCACGATCTGGCCGAGCAGCGACTGACCGTTCTGCTGCAACAGCGCGATGTTGGCCTGGCCGTTCTGGTCGATCAGTGCGTGCTGGCCGATCGGTGGTGGCAGCTCGCCGAGATCGGCGGCAGGGGCCAGGTCGTCGTTCTCCATCAAATCGTCGGCGCTCGCGCCTGCGCTGCTGCAAAGCAGAAGCAGGCAGAGCAGGGCGGCGGTCGACAGGTTCATGGCGTTGTCCTGTGGGAAGCGGCCAGCCCCATCGACCCGGGAGTCGATGGGGCAAGGGCTCAGTTGGAGATCACCGACACGGTGCGCACGGTGCCTTGGGACGAGGTGATGGTGGCTGTCGGGTTCGCCGACGGAATCACCGTGGTGGTGTTGTTCACTGTCAGCCTCCAGCGACCGGTCACCGGCACCGTGGTAGTGCCCAGGGTTTGCAGCCCGGTCGGGGTGCTGACCTGGATGGTGATGGTGTTGCCGGTGGTCACCGATGAGGTACCCGCGAAGTCCCAGGTGAAGCGGTTATTGGAACGGGCGGTCACCGTGGCCGTGGTCACCGTGAAGGTTTCCGCAGCAGGCCGTGGCGAGACTTGCACCGTGACCGTGGCCGGCGTCGTCGACACAGCACCGAAGCTGTCCTGGGCGAAGTAGCTGAAGGTGGTGGTGAAGGCTGTGGTGACCGTGGCCGGTGGGGTGTAGGTCAGGACCGTGCCGTTACTGCTGACGGTGCCGCGACCTGTCGGTGGTTGAGTGAAGCTGGCGACGGCGAGTGGGACGTTGCCTTCCGGATCGGTGTCGTTGGCCAGCACGTTGATTGGAATCGCCACACCCAGGGTCGCGACGCTGTCGGCGACGGCTACCGGAGGTTGGTTGGGCGCCACGGTAATGGTCACCGTCGCAGGATTGGCCGAGGCCAGGCCTTTGATGTCTTGAGCCTTGTAGGTGAAGGTCGTGGTCAGTGGTGCATTGACCACGGCTGGCGGGGTGTAGATGACCGCGGTCGATCCGCTCAACGCCACCGTGCCCTGGCCGGCGGCCGGTTGAGTGAGCGCGGTGATGCTCAGCGGCACGTTGCCATCCGGGTCGTTGTCGTTGGCCAGCAGGTTGAGGGTGATCGGCACCCCGAAGCTGGTGCTGCCGCTGTCGGCCACGGCGATCGGCGCCTGGTTCTCGCCACTGTCCGGGGCTGTACCGACCACCACCACAGGCTCGGTGTCGCTGCCGCCGGCGGCGGATTTGACGGTGACCGTGGCGGGTGGTTGCGGCAGGTCCGCCACCGTCAGACGTTGCAGGGTGCCGGACTTCGACAGTCGGCCATGGCCTTGAGCGACCATGTCGGGAACCGCCACTTCGTCGCTGGACGTCGCCTCGATCAGCAGGCTGTGATTGCTCCAGTTGTAGCGAGCCGTCTGGATTTTCACCAGGTCACTGAGCTTGCTCGACACGGCGGTCGGGCGGGTGGAGCCGGTCGGGTTGGTGGCGGTGAGCACCACCACTGCAGGCACGGGGCCGTTGAACAGGCGCTGGCCGAAGAACAATCCGGTGCCGTCGCCGGTCAGGTTGGTCAGGCAGGGACTTGGCGGTGGGCCCGGGACCAGGGCGACGGTTTCGCGGAAACACAGCGTGGAGCTGTTGTCGGCTTTGCCGAAGACTTCGACCCGGGTGCTGGTGCCGGTGCCCGACGTGGTGCGGCGGTAGGTGGCGCGGTTGAGTTCGACCGCGGTCTGCGCCCGGTTATCGAGGACTTTGCCGGACACGGTGAAGAGGTTGGTCTCGATGGTCCCGGCGGGGCCCTGGATGCGCACGAAGTTGGTGTTGTTGGGGCTGCCGGTGACCTGTTCGGTGAGGTTCGGGTCGCCGACGTAGGTTTCGATGGTGCCGGTGTCCGGGTTCACTTCGGTGTAAGGCCCGTTGACGCTGCGCAGGAATGGCCCGATCGCACCGTTAAGCGCACCGCTGAAATTGCCCGGTGCACCGATGCCGACATCTCTGGTGATGTTGATTGCGCGACGTCCTGGTGTCGTGACGTTGACGGTTTCCACGCCGTAGGGGTGGGTAATGGTGTAGGTCCCGGCGACGGGCACGCTAATGCGCATGCGAATCCGCGCGAAACTGATTTGATCGCCATCGACCGGGGTTCCGCTGGCAAATGCCGCTTCGATTCCGGCGACGTAGGCGTCCATTCCATAGCCGGCGGCATTGTTGGGGATGGTGGCCTGGGCGAGGAACCAGAACGATTCGTCTGGCCAGTTATCCGGGAATACCATCGGCAGGGTGTCGTCGAAAATGCCCGGAGTCGGCAGCAGGGTGCACATGTAGGCCGGTGGTGTGGCAGCCGCCACCCGCGAGCTCACGGCCCGGGACTGGCACAGTTCCATCGACAGCAGGTTGTTGTCCTGATACCAGATCGGGAATTTCCCCGTGGCAAAGGTATAGGGGCCAGGGTCGACGGCAGCGAGTTGCGCGAAGGCACTGCCGGACAGCGAAAGAGTCAGTCCCAGGGCGTTGAGCGCCAGGCGTGGCCAATTGTTCATGATGCCTCCTGATGGGGATCTGGGCATGTGAGCGTTCATTGCACGATGACCACTTCTTCGGTGTCGCTGCCGCCATTGGAGGACGTCACGCGAACCTTGGCCGGCGGAATCGGTGAGAGGCCGGTGGACAGGCTTTTCACGGCGCCATCGCCGCTGAGCGCGCCGATGGCGGCCCCGGTGCCGGAGGTGGCGGTCAGCACCGGCGGCGATGTTTCATCGCTGGTGGAGGCCACCACGGTGATTTGCCCGGTGCTCAGGCTGTACTCGGCGCGTGAAATCACCACCAGGTCGGTCAGAGGTATCGGCAACGTGGTCGGTGTGCTGCTGGGGATGGCCAGGTGGTTGTCGGCGGTCACCTGCAGGGTGCTCGGCAACGTCGGGTCGGTGGAGGACTGGGCGTACCAACTGCCGGTGCTGTCAGCCTCGGTCAGGTTGAGCACCGGGTTGTTGCTGTCCAGGGTCACTTTGGCGGGCGGTGGCGGGGCCAGGACGAAAACGTCCTGATGGGCCACTGGCGCACTGCTGCCGGCCGTACGCGAGTAGGTGCTGCGCTGGGTGATCATCGGGGTCGGCCGGGTCACCGTCGACAACTTGCCGGAAATGGCCATCACCGTCGTGCGCAGATCCAGCCCGTTGGGACCTTCTATGCGGATGTAGTTGGTATTGAACGGGCTGCCGGTGAAGGCTTCCACCAGGTTCGGGTCGCCGACGAATTGCTCGGCGGAACCGGTGACCGGGTTGGTTTCGGTGTAGGGGCCATTGACGCTGCGCAGGAACGGCCCGACGTCACCTTTAAGCGCGCCGTCGTAGGTCTTCGGTGCGCCAATCCCGATGTCCCGGGTCATGTTGATCGCCCGGCGCCCGGGGGTGTCGACATTGAAGACTTCGACGCCGTAGGGGTGGGTGATGACGTAGGTGCCAGCGGTGGGCACGTCGACGCGAATGCGGATGCGGGCGAAGCTGATCTGGTCGCCCTCGACCGGGTCGCCACCGCTGAAGGCCGCTTCGACGGCACTGACATACGTCAGGTCGATACCGCGTGCGGCATCGACGATTGAGCCGTCTCCGGTGAACCAGAACGCTTCATCGGGGAAGTTGCTCGGGAAAACCACCGGTTTTGTGTCGTCGAAAATCCCGGGAGCCGGCAGCAGATTGCACATGTAGGTGGGGGCCCCCGGCGCGCTGGGGACCCGCGAACTGACGGCCTTGGACAGGCACAAGTCGAGCGTGCGGCCATGGGTGTCCTGATACCAGGACGCGAAGGAGCCAATGGCGGGTAAATAGGGGCCGGGGTCGACGGCAAACAGCGCTGCCTGGGCAACGCCTTGGGCCAGAGCGGTGACGACCAGGGCAGTCGCGGTTTTGGACAGTAAAGGGTGCATGAGTATTCCCTCTATCAGAGTACCTGCCCCTTGGGGATGGGTCAGTTGGCAGGGCTTCGGCAACTTCCATACCAATCGTTGGAAATACCCCTGAGAGCCCCGCGATACAGGCGTTTGTGACGCAGGCGCAGAACCTGGCCCGATAAAGGGAACGGGCCTCTTTCCCCAACATTGGGGGCAGATGGGGAGGGTGCGACAGTGGGGAAAGGGTGGGGGGGATGAGACCCGACTTCGGGCAAACTGCCAGCAGTGGGCTATAAACCCTCTAGGGGTTTTTCGGAAAATCGTCGATGACCATGCAGGCAAAAACGCTGGAGTCCGATAAGGGCGACATCCGCTTGAGCAGGCGCAAGCGGCCGTTCAATCTGCTGCGCTGGTTTTCGCTCATCAGCATGGCGGTGATCGGTACGGTGGCGGTGGCGCTCGGCTCGGTATCGACCAGATTCGTGATTACCGAAAGCGTGCAGCGCGATGCGTTATTGACCTCGCAGTTCCTGACCGCGATTGCCTCGGCCGAGGTGCGCCATGTGTCGATCCCCAACGTGCGGACCATGGGTGAATTGCTCGACCCGCGCAAAGACCGCGACTTTCCCGATGTCGACCCGATGGCCCGGGCCAACGCCCGTGGCGAATTCCTCGACCACATCTCACACTTGCCGGACGTGATCCTGGCCAACGTTTACGCCCCCGACCGCATGGTGATCTGGTCAACCAACCCTGCCTTGATGGGCACCACCATTCATGCCGATGAAGACCTGGACCGGGCCTTCGCCTCAATGACGCCGGTATCGGCCAGTTACCACGATGTGGACAAGAGCCGCATGGAACAGAAGTTCGTGACGCCACCGCAATACATCTTCATCGAGAACTACATTCCACTGTTCGATGCCGATGGCGACAAAGTCACCGCGATGGTCGAGATCTACAAGGAGCCCCAGGACCTGATCCAGCGCATGGCGCGCGGCCTGGTGCTGATCTGGCTGGCCACGGCCCTGGGCGGTGGGCTGATTTACCTGGGCCTGTACTGGATTGTGCGGCGGGCAGCGATTCTGCTGGCGCAGCAGCAAAAGCAATTGATCACCAACGAAACCTTTGTCGCCCTGGGCGAGATGTCATCGGCGGTCGCCCACAGTTTGCGCAACCCGCTGGCGACCATTCGCTCAAGCGCCGAACTGGCCCTGGAGTTCGACGGCGGGCCTGCGCACAAGAACATCAACGACATCATCGGTCAGGTCGATCGCATGTCGAAGTGGGTGCGCGAGTTGCTGCAATCCTTGCGACCGCTGAGCGACGAAGCCGAGCCGGTGAACCTGGTCGCGGTGTTGCTTGACAGCCTCGCGGCGTTTGAGCAGCAGATCGCCAGGGCCGGGATCAACGTCGTGTTCGAGCCTCAGGACACGCCCATGGTGTTGAGCCAAAAGGTGCAACTGACGCAGATCCTCAACAGTTTGCTGGCCAATGCCCTGGAGGCCATGGACGAAGGCGGAACGCTGACCATCAGCCTGAAGCCGATCGATGCCCGCCGCGTGTGCCTGGTGATGAGCGATACCGGCAAAGGCATGAACGCGGAGCAGCGTGCCATGGCGTTCCGGCCGTTCTTCAGCACCAAGCAGGGCGGGCTCGGAGTCGGGCTGCTGCTGGTCAAGCGAATCATGGAGCGTTTTGGCGGGACGGTGGCGCTGGACAGCCGTGAAGGCAAGGGCACGCGTGTCCGGTTGTCGTTCAAGCTGATTCCCTGAAAATGGGGGCGAAGTTTCCCCGCTAGCGGGTGCCATTCCCCAGTCGTTTTTTTCAGGTCATGGCACATTGATGTTGATAAGCCATTGTTTCAGCGTGTATTAATTCTTTCGTATAACGCTGTTACAAATTTGGCGAGCTATTTGCAAAACCCCCATCACCCCCTTCACGCATACGAGGCGGCTGGTGATGGACAGAAAAGCGCGGTATCCCTTCAAATGGTTTGGCCTGGCGCCCTTGAGCGTCATCCTCTCAATGACACTCAGCACAGGGACGCTGCGCGCTGCACCCATAGACGACGAGCGACAGCCGGAGCCGTCCGATCCTTCCGCTTACTACGATGAGCCGGCGGACGAGCCGGCCGCATTGAACGCCATCTTGACCATGCCGGAGGCCAACCAGGATTCTTTCGAGTTGCCTGACGGGGTCAAGGGAACACGCGATTCCACCCGGGTGGAAAACGTTCTGCCGCCCACCGTGCAGACCAGTTTCAACTACCCCACCAATGGCAAGCCGAGCCCGTTGTTTGGTGCGCAGCCGTTCACCCAGCAGTTGCTGCTGTTCGAGGAATTCGGCCCGGAAAAACTCGACCCCACCACGCCTGCGGCGCCATTGCCGTTTCCACCGGCAGCCATTGGCCCGTTGCCCCAGCAGGACCCCACCAATGCCGCCCGCAGTGCGCCACCCAGCAACGCACTGGATGCGTTCCTGCGTCAACCCGGGTTGACCCCGTTCCCCAGTCAGTACTCCAACGTGGTGGACCGCAATCCTTGGCAGGCGCAGATCGAATATTTCCTCAACCGCCACATCGGTGCGGCGGCTGAAGGTCGTCCACCAGGAAAGGGCTGGTCGCATCAGCGCTGGAACGAGTTCTACCCGCAGATGGCCTACAAAACCGTGCAGACCGGTGCGCGGGTCAACAGCGGCTGGCGTGACAGTCATCAGATGCACGGCTATGCCGTCGGTGAGTTCGGCCCCGGTGGCCTTTACCACAACGTCGCCGGTGTACCGGCAACGGATGGCACTTCGAAGGGCGTCGACGCGCGTTTCCACCCGAACATGCCGGTGCAGAATCACAATTCGGTGTGGACCTTCGACGGTACCTTGCCGCCCAAATTGTTGATGGTGCGTTACGGCCAACCGGTGCTGATGCGCCATTACAACGGTTTGCCCATCGACCCTTCGGCGAACATGGGGTTTGGCCTGCACACCATCAGCACCCACGAGCACAACGGTCACGCGCCGGCGGAAAGCGACGGCTATGCCAACGCGTTTTTCTTCCCCGGCCAGTACTACGACTATCGCTGGCCGATCCAGTTGGCCGGCTATGACAGCATCAACACCGATGCCCATGACCCACGCGCGGCATTTCCTTGCGCACCGGGCGAGACCCTGTGGACCAACGACGTCAATCCCAGCCGCAAGACCTGCGAGAACGGCACGATCAAGATTCGTGGCGACTGGCGCGAAACCATGAGCACCCACTGGTTCCACGACCACATGCTCGATTTCACCGCGCAGAACGTCTACAAGGGCAACGCGGCGATGATGAACTACTACAGCGCCCTTGACCGTGGCAATGAATCGGTGAAGGACGGCGTCAACCTGCGCTTCCCCAGCGGCAGTGCCTTGCCGTGGGGTAACCGCGACTACGACGTCAACCTGGTGTTTGCCGACAAGGCCTGGGATCAGAACGGTCAGCTGTGGTTCAACCCCTTCAACACAGACGGCTTCCTCGGGGACCAGGTGCTGGTCAACTGGCAATGGAAACCGAGCCTGGATGTGCGCGCCCGCAGCTACCGCTTCCGCATGCTCAACGGTTCGGTATCGCGTTACTACAAGTTTGCGCTCGTACGTGAAATCAAGGGCACCAGCGGTGAGTTCCAGGGGCCCAAGGGCTCGGGTGTGTCCTATGCCCGGGTGCCGTTCCACATGATTGCCAACGACGGCAACATCATGGAACACAGCGTGCCCTTCGACGGCACCATGGACCTGGATGGCGACGGCGATAAACAGAACCACAACGCGATCCTGCCAACCCAGGGCATTGCCGAGCGCTTCGACATCATCGTCAACTTCGCAAAAAACGGGATCAAGCCGGGCGACAAGATTTTCTTCGTCAACCTGCTGGTGCACGACGATGGCAAAGGCCCGAAAGAACCGGTCTCACTGGCCGACGTACTGTCCGAGAAATACCTGGCGGTAATCAAGCAAACCAGCAAGGGGCCGCAGTGGGACAAAGGCGATCCGGCGGTGGGCAAGGTGTTGCAGCTCAACGTCAAGCCTTACACCGGTCAGGACCTGGCCATGGACCCGGCGCTGTATGAACCGGCCAAACCGGGCAAGGCTGAAGGCCTGGTGATGATCCCGCTGAAGATCCACCGCGACAACGCGGCCGACAAGGCGCTGCTGGCCAAGGCCCGTCACCGCACCTTCGTCTTCGGTCGCTCCGACGGCACCGACGAAGCACCCTGGACGGTCAAGACCGATGGCGGCTTCGGCTTCCACATGGACCCGCGTCGCTTGAACGCAGCGACCCAGTTGGCCAGCGGTCCCACCGATGCCGGAGCGGCCGGTTTCGGCACCCTGGAAGTGTGGAACATCAAGGCCGGTGGTACCGGCTGGAGCCACCCGGTGCATGTGCACTTCGAGGAGGGGATCATCCTCAGTCGCGGCGGCAAGGCACCACCGGAATGGGAAAAATGGGCACGCAAGGACGTGTACCGCATTGGCTCGGAAAAGGATGGCCTGGACAATGTGGAAATGGCGATCAACTTCCGCGAATTCGCCGGGACCTACATGGAGCACTGTCACAACACCCAGCATGAAGACAACTCGATGCTGCTGCGTTGGGACATTGAGAAGCCCGGGCAATTCCAGTTGATGCCGACACCGCTGCCCAGCTGGGATGGCGTGCGCTATGTGAACTCGGCGGCGCTGCCAACCTTCCGCACTGGCGACGGCATGGGCCCACAAGTGCTGGTCAAGTAATGAACCGGGAGGGTGTCGACATGAAGTGGCAAACACCACGCTCACGGAGCCTGGGCATGCACCTGGTGCTGGTACTGGTGACCTGCGTGCTGGCCAGCCGGCTGCTGGTTGCCAGCCAGTCACCGTCGACACCTGCACCTGTACCGACCGCCGCTGATACAGCGGTCGCCGACTCCGCCACCCCGTGGGGTGGCGACTATTTCCCCAACACCCTGCTGACCGATCAGGACGGTCGGCAGGTGCATTTTTTCGACGACCTGATCAAGGGCAAAGTGGTGGTGATCAACTTCATCTTCACGTCCTGCAGCGACTCCTGCCCGCTGGAAACCGCGCGCCTGCGCCAGGTGCAGAAACTGCTCGGTGATCGGGTCGGCAAGGACGTGTTTTTCTACTCCATCAGCATCGATCCACTGAGCGATACACCGGCCGTGCTCAAGGCTTATGCGCAACGCTTCCAGGTCGGGCCGGGCTGGCAGTTCCTCACCGGGGAATTCGCCGATGTCACCGAGCTGCGGAAAAAACTCGGGCTGTTCATTGAAGGTGTCGACAACGGGCGCAGCAAGGATCACAACCTGAGCCTGATCGTTGGTAACCAGCAAACCGGGCGCTGGATGAAAGCGTCGCCGTTCGAAAATCCGTGGATTCTGGCCGACCAGTTGGCCAACACCTTGCAGAACTGGAAGCAACCGAGCATTGAGCAGAGCTACGCCGACGCTCCGCCAATCCGGCCGCCGAGCAACGGCGAAGAACTGTTTCGCACCCGCTGCGCGTCCTGTCACAGCCTCGGCCCGCTGGACGGGCAGGGTATCGGCATGCGCAGCATCGGCCCGGACCTGATTGGCGTGACCCGTCAGCGCAATCCGGTCTGGCTCAACCGCTGGATTCGTGAGCCGGACCGCATGCTGGCGGAAAAAGACCCGATTGCCATGGAGCTGTTCGAGCGTTTCGACAAGATCCCGATGCCCAACCTGCGCATGGACGAGCATTCAGCGCAGTCGATCATCGAATTCCTCGAGGAAGAAACCGAGCGCCAGCATCCGGTCGCGGCATCGTTGGCCAGCAGCACAGAGGCACCGGAAGATCATCCGGCGATCGCGGTGCCCGGCAAGGCCCTCGATAAAACCCGGGCGCAGTAATGGCTAAATAATTTCAATGGGCAGTCAATCCCGGTCAATGCCACCTACACTGATCCGGGACATGGCTAAGAAGGCTTGTTTCAAGTATCCAGGACGGTTCCATGCAGATACTAGAACAACAAAAAATACCTGCGCCGGATGCGCCGGCAGCAGAAGGCAAGGGCTGGCGGCCACCCTTCAATCTGGTGCGCTGGTTTTCCCTGGCGAGTTTTTTCATCATTGCCGCCGTGGCCCTGGGGCTGGGTTACATTTCCACGCGTTTCGTGGTGGAAGAGAGCATTGAGCGCGACTCGCTGCTCACCGCCCAATTCATCCAGGCCATTGGCGATGCGGAAATTCGCCATGCCGGAATAACCACAACCAGGACCATGGGCGAAATGCTCGACCCGCGCCTGGACAACGCCTATCCCGATGTCAATCCGGGTTCCCGTGCCGCTGCCCGCATAGAGTTTCTCGACCATGTCGAGCACCTGCCGGACTCGTTGTTGGCGGTGGTGTATGCGCTGGATCGCACGGTGGTCTGGTCGACCAACCCGGAGATGATCGGCATGCGCATCGAAGGCGACGATGAGCTGGACGAGTCCTTCGAAATGAAAGAGACGGTGTCCACCAGCTACCACGAAATCGATGAAGAGCGTCCCGAGCAAAAACTGTTGCGCGAGCCTGAGTATTTGTTCGTCGAGAACTACATCCCGATGTTCAACGCCGACAAAAGCAAAGTGATTGCCATGGTGGAAATCTACAAGGAGCCGGCCGACCTGGTGGCGCGTATCCAGCGCGGATTCAAGGCGATCTGGCTGGCGACCCTGCTCGGTGGCGCGGCCATCTACCTGGGGCTGTTCTGGATCGTGCGGCGGGCGGCCACGCTGCTGCAGAGCCAGCAGAAACAACTGATCGCCAACGAGACGTTCGTGGCCCTGGGGGAAATGTCCTCGGCGGTCGCCCACAGCCTGCGCAACCCGCTGGCGAACATCCGCTCCAGCGCCGAGCTGGCCCAGGAAATCGCCAGCCAGACCGCACAGAAGAACATCGGCGACATCATCAGCCAGGTCGATCGCATGTCGCGCTGGGTCCGTGAATTGCTGGTGTCGTTGCGCCCGGTGAATGACGACGATGAAAACGTCGATCTGGTGCTGGCCGTCGACGATGCCCTGAGCGCCTTCGACCCCTTGATCAAACGTTCGAACGTCGAAGTGCGCTTCACGCCCAAGAGTGTTCCGCCAGTCGTCAGCCAACAGGTGCTGCTGACGCAAATTCTCAATAGCCTGTTCGCCAATGCCCTGGAGGCCATGCCCAAGGGTGGCGTGTTGAGCGTCGATATCGAATCGACGACGCCCGAGCAGGTGAGCCTGATTATCAATGACACCGGCAAGGGCATGACCCGGCAACAACTGCACTCGGTCTTCAAGCCGTTCTTCACCACCAAACAAGGCGGGTTGGGCGTAGGCCTGGCCCTGGTCAAAAGAATAATGGAGCGTTTCGAAGGTTCGGTCGAACTGACCAGCCAGGAGCAGGAAGGAACCCGCGTCAGTCTCAACTTTAAAGTGGCAACGGGAGGGGAATATGGAGCACAGCATATTGCTGGTCGAGGATGATGAACTCCTCGCCGAGAATATTCAGACCTACCTGGAGCGCAAGGACTTCGAGGTGACAGTCTGCCACTCGGCGGAAGACGCACTGGAGCAATTGGGGACCTTCGTTCCTGACGTCGTGCTGACCGACAACTCCTTGCCAGGCATGAGTGGTCACGACCTGATCCAGAAGTTGCGCATCAGCGCACCGGACCTGAAAGTGATCATGATGACTGGCTACGGCAACGTCGAAGATGCCGTGGTGGCGATGAAAGAAGGTGCCTTCCACTACGTGACCAAACCGGTGGCCTTGCCAGAGCTCAAGCTGTTGCTGGACAAGGCCCTGGCCACCGATCGGATGGAGCGCACGCTGTCGTTCTACCAGGAACGCGAAGCCCAGAAATCAGGGGTGCAGGCACTGATCGGCGAATCGGCACCGATGCTTTACCTCAAGGGCACCATCAACCAGTTGCTCGACGCCGAACGCCGCATGGCCAACTCCGATCTGCCACCGGTGTTGGTGGAAGGCGAAACCGGCACCGGTAAGGAGCTGGTGGCCCGCGCCCTGCATTTCGATGGTCCGCGCGCCAAGGGGCCGTTCATTGAGTTCAACTGCGCCTCGATTCCGTCCAACCTGGTGGAGTCGGAGCTGTTCGGTCACGAGAAGGGCGCGTTCACCGACGCCAAGGACCGTCGCCTCGGCCTGGTCGAAGCGGCCGATGGCGGCACACTGTTTCTCGACGAAATCGGTGAAATGGACCTGCTGCTGCAGGCCAAATTTCTGAAGCTGCTCGAGGACCGGACGATTCGCCGGGTCGGTTCGGTCAAGGAGCGCAAAGTCGATCTGCGGGTGATCAGCGCCACTAACTGCAACCTTGAACAAATGGTCCAGCAGGGCAAGTTCCGCCGCGACCTGTTCTTCCGGTTGCGCATCATTTCGATCAAGGTGCCGCGGTTGTATGCCAGGGGTGAAGACATCCTGCTGCTGGCCCGGCACTTCCTGGCCACCCACGGCAAACGCTACGGCAAGCCGAACCTGCACTTCAGCGACCAGGCCGAAGAGTTGCTGCTCAACTACAGCTGGCCCGGCAACGTGCGCGAGCTGCGCAATATGCTCGAGCAAACCGTGTTGCTGGCACAGCACGACACCATCGCGGCCCATCAGCTCAACGTCTGCCTGAGCCTGGTGGATGAGCCGCCGATGTTCCAGCACGAGATGCCCCCCAGCGAGCCGCGTCCTTCCTACAACGGCAGCGAGTCGATGAACCTGCCGGAAGTCGAGCGCGACATGGTGCGCAAGATGCTCGACAAGACCGACTGGAACGTCACCAAGTCCGCACGCCTGCTGGGCCTGAGCCGCGACATGCTGCGCTACCGGATCGAAAAGCTCGGCCTCGCTCGCCCGGACAAACGCCAGTGGTAACGAGCCGCTTCAAGCGGGAGCGGCCCTTTACAGGGCCGGGTCCGGTGCGCTGCGACAGGACTGCATGCACGAGGGATCGAGGACTTCCTGGTTCACGTAGACACCGCGCTCCGGGTCGTAGGAGCGGATGAACACGCGAACGGTGGTGTCCGCTACCGTCGGCAGGCGGGAGTCGGAGAACACATGCTCGCTTGAAATCGGGATGAATTCGGCGGGCGCCGTCGGGATGTATGAGCCTGGCGGCACGGTGTTGATGGAAGGCGGCGAGGGATGGGCGAAGGGTTGGTCTGACCCGTAATAATGGAACTCAGTGTTCGACTGATCGGTTTGCATCAGGCTGTCGTCCGCCTGTACACCCGTGGCGGCAGTCAGGCACAGGGCAAGCAACAGTGTCTGTTCGGTTTTGTTCATGGCAACACCTGCGAAATCGGTTTTCGCGCATTTCCCCAAGGCCATTAACTATAGCGTTCCCGTGGCCAGGCGTCGGTGTGGCCTGGCTTACAAGATCACTACAACCTCCGGATGGGGTGATTGCCAGGCATGAACTAGAATCGGCGCGGTCAATCAAGACCCGATTCTGGAGCGTGCAATGGAAATGCCGACAAAAGATAAAGCCATCGCCAGCAACCGCGATGCCTGGAATGACTCCGCCCGCCACCACAAGGACAGCGCCGAATGGCAGGCTCTGCTGAGCGCGGTGACTCGCAGCGATTTCTCTTGCCTGGACGACACCCTGACCGGGTTGCTCACGCAGGTCGGGGTCGACGGCAAGGAGGTGGTGCAACTGGGCTGCAACAATGGTCGCGAAAGCCTGTCGCTGTATGCCTTGGGGGCCAGGCATGTGGTCGGCGTCGATCAGTCGGCGGCGTTTCTCGATCAGGCGCGGGAACTGGTCTCTCGTTCACCCCGTAATCCGGAATTCATCGAGACGGACATTCACCACTTGCCGCTTCAGTTGCAGGGTCGCTTCGACCTGGCGCTGATCACCATCGGCGTATTGAACTGGATGCCGGACATCGGCGAGTTCTTCCGCCACGTGGCGCAGACGCTGAAGCCGGGCGGCGCGCTGGTGGTGTACGAAACCCACCCGTTCCTGGAAATGTTCGACCCCGAGGCCGCCGAGCCTTTCGGACTGGCCAGCTCGTACTTTCGCGCCGAGCCTTTTGTCCAGAACCAACCGATCGTCTACGAAGGCAAAGTCGAGCAAGCGGCGGCTGCCTCCTACTGGTTCGTCCATACCCTGGGCGCCATCTTCACCGGGGCCATCTCGGCCGGATTGCAGATCAGCCACTTCAAGGAGTACCCGCATTCCAACCGCGAGGAACTCTATGATCGCTACCAGCAGCAAGCGGCGCAGTTGCCGTTGTGTTTTACCTTGGTGGCGGTGAAGTGCTGAGTAGGTGTTGCGCTGACTGACGCCATCGCGAGTGAGGCCTCAGAAGTTTTCGCCCCGATCAACCTTCCCCAGCCACGCCATAGGCCACCCTCGGCACCCCTGGCAGGTGCTGCTCCAGCAGTTCACTCAACGACTCGCCCTGCTCCAGACAAGCATCGCCAAAGTCGGCACCCAGTTGACTGGGGTGGGCGACGATTTCCAGTAGACCGTCGTCCGGTGGGGGGGCATTGCGCAGGTCCTGCGGGGTGCCCACGTAGTCGGCGGTGGCGCCGGCCAGGCGGCTCAAGCGGTGATTGAGCAAGTGCTTGAACACACGTTTGGGCAGGCTTTGCGTGTGTCCCAGGTTACGCGCCAGGCGCAGGGGAACGCCTTGGTCGGCGGCGAAACGCGCGACGATTTCGCCGATCGGCCAGATGGTGTGCACGTTCTGATGGGAGTCCAGATGGCTGGGCCTGACACCATGGTCCAGGCAGCGTTGCCACTGCGCTTCGAGTTCTTCGTGTACGGCGCGGCGATCCTGATGGCCGAGCCACAGGCGGGCGCGGGACAGGTTGAGGTCGAACAGGCCGGCGCTGTCGCAGAAGGTCCGGCGCGTCAGAATGCGCCGGCTCAACGGGCGGCCGGAGGTGAGGTTGAAGTGCAGGCCCACGCGTCCTTCCAGCAACGGATGCCGGGCCAGTGAACACGCCGCTTCGAAGGCCGGCATATTGGCCATGGCGGTGGCGGAACTGATGACCCCGGCCTGGAAGGCGCCCAGGATCACCGCGTTGTCGCAGGCACTGAGGCCGAAATCGTCAGCGTTGACGATGACTTGGCGAGGCATGTTCGTCCTCCATGGGGGGTAGGTGGATGCAAGGGCTCAGAAATCAATCCAAGGGGTATAGACCAGACTCCCGCATCCATGACAGCCAAATGTCAGATCAACATCTCCCGCTTTTGCGGCCAATTGCCATCAAGCGCTTGCCGCTGCTGGATCTGCAACAGGCAGGAAGGGCCGGGAAGGCTTTGGGCAAATCGATAAACGGTCGTGAGTCTTTGAGTTCGCGGCAGGCGCTACCGTCTTTTGAACACGGCTCGAAGGTCGTTCGGTAGCCGACAAAAAACATTGAGTCCCGCTATTCTTGGCCCACGCTCCTCCAACAGGTTCTTCCATGCTTGAAGTCCGCGGTGTCTTCAAAAGCTACGCCACGCCCCAAGGGCCATTGCCGGTGTTGCAAGGGGTCGACTTGACGCTGAAACCCGGCAGCAGCCTGGCGTTGATGGGCGAGTCGGGCAGTGGCAAGAGCACCTTGCTGCACTTGATCGCCGGTCTGGACAAGGTGGATCGCGGCAGCATCCGCCAGGGCGAGCATCGCCTGGAGCAGATGAACGAAAGCCAACTGGCGAACTGGCGGCGCACCGAGATCGGTTTGGTGTTCCAGCAGTTCAACCTGATCGGCAGCCTGCGGGTAGAGGACAATCTGGCATTCCAGGCGCGGCTGGCGGGGCGGCATGATCGGCGTTGGCAGGCGCATCTGGTGCAGCGCCTGGGGTTGAGTGAGTTGCTGCGGCGCTATCCGGAGCAGTTGTCCGGAGGGCAGCAGCAACGGGTGGCGTTGGGGCGTGCCCTGGCGTCGCGGCCGCCGTTGCTGTTGGCCGACGAACCCACCGGCAGCCTCGATGAAGCCACCAGCGATGACGTGCTCCAACTGTTGCTGGAACTGCTCGATGACAGTCCAACGACCCTGCTGATGGTCACCCACAGCCCCCATGTCGCGGCGCGTCTGGCCGACAAAGTGGTGCTGCACGGCGGACGTCTGGCCGGTGTGGGCGAGCGCTGAGATGGGCATTTTTGGCGAGACCCTGCGCGCGTTGCTCAGCCATTGGCGGCTGCATCCGGTGCAGTTTTTCAGTGTGCTGACCGGCTTGTGGCTGGCCACCAGTCTGCTGACTGGTGTGCAGGCGCTCAACAGCCAGGCGCGGGACAGCTACGCCCGCGCCAGCCAGTTGATCGGCGGCGAACCTCAGGCCAGTCTCAGTGCGCCGGGGGGCGGGACCTTCTCACAGCAGCTGTTTGTCGACCTGCGCCGCGCGGGTTGGCCGGTGTCGCCGGTGTTGCAGGGCCGGCTGATGCTTCAGGGTCATGAGGACCAACGTTTGCAACTGATGGGCATCGAGCCGGTGTCACTGCCGGCCGGTGCGGCGGTGGCCGGACAGGCCCTGGCCATCGAGCAGGTGGTCGGGTTTTTCACGGCGCCCGGCAGCACCTGGATTGCGCCGCAGACAATGCAGTCCCTGGGGTTGAGCGAAGGGGCGCGCCCCCTCGCGGCAAATGGTCAGGTGCTACCGCCCTTGCACGCGCAAAGCGACATGGCCCCTGGGGTGTTGCTGGTGGACATCGGTTTCGCCCAGGCGATTCTCGGATTGCCGGATCAGTTGTCGCGTCTGCTGCTGCCCAAGGGCTTCACCGCGACATTACCGGATGCGCTCAAGGGGCAACTTCAGCTCAAGACCGCGGGCGAAGAAAACAATCTGGCGCGCCTGACCGAAAGCTTTCACCTGAACCTCGACGCCTTGGGTTTTTTGTCGTTTGTGGTCGGCCTGTTCATTGTGCATGCCGCCATAGGCCTGGCGCTGGAGCAGCGTCGAGGTTTGCTCAGAACCCTGCGTGCCTGCGGGGTCAGTGCGCGGATGCTGATCACCTGCCTGGCCGTCGAACTGGGTGTGCTGGCGCTGATGGGCGGGGTGGCCGGCGTTGTCAGCGGCTATTGGCTGGCCGGCGTATTGCTCCCGGACGTCGCCGCCAGCCTGCGCGGGTTGTATGGCGCGGAAGTGGCGGGGCAACTGAGCCTCAGTCCGCTGTGGTGGCTCAGTGGGATCGGTCTGAGCCTGCTGGGCGCCTTGCTTGCCGGAGCCAACAGTTTGTGGCGGGCGGCACGCTTGCCATTGCTGGCGCTGGCCGATCCGCAGGCCTGGCATCAGGCCCATGCGCGCTGGCTGCGACGCCAGGGGTGGGTGGCGACCCTGGCCTTGGCTATCGCATGGCTGGCCTTGCTGCGCGGTGACAGCCTGGCCAGCGGTTTTGTACTGATGGCCACGCTGTTGCTGGGGGCCGCGCTGGCGTTGCCGGTGCTGCTCAATACCTTGCTCAATGGTTTGCTCAGAGGCAGTCGATCCGTGCTCGGCCAATGGTTCCTGGCCGATTGCCGGCAGCAATTGCCCGCGCTGAGTCTGGCGCTGATGGCGTTGCTGTTGGCGCTGGCGGCAAACATCGGTGCCGGCAGCATGACCGCCGGTTTTCGCCAGACCTTTAGCGACTGGCTCGAGCAACGGTTGACCGCCGAGCTGTACCTCAATCCGCAAAACCCGGCCCAGGCCCGGGAACTGCACGCCTGGCTCAAGCAACAGTCGCAGCTCACGGCGGTGTTGCCGAACTGGCAAGTCGCAATCCAGTTGCAAGGCTGGCCGGTGGATGTCTTTGGCGTGATCGATCACCCGACTTACCGCGAGCATTGGCCACTGCTCGAAGCCTTGGGCGACAAACCCTGGGATCGCCTGGCCAGGGACGACGCGATGATGCTCAGCGAACAACTGGCACGACGCTTGAAAGTGCAACTGGGCGATCACCTGACGATTCCCACGCCCAATGGCGACTGGTCGCCGCGTATCGTCGGGATCTACGCCGACTATGGCAATCCGAAGGGACATGTGCTGGTCAACGTCAATCACTTGCTGCGCGGCTGGCCGCAATTGACGCCGAACCGTTTCAACCTGCGCATCGAGCCGGCATTGATCACGCCGTTCGTCACGGCGCTGCAAGCGCGTTTCGCCCTGGATGACAGCCGCATCGTCGATCAGGCCCGGCTCAAGGGCTGGTCCACGCAAGTCTTCGAACGCACCTTCGCCGCCACCGCCGCGCTCAACAGCCTGACCCTGTGCGTGGCGGGGGTGGCGTTGTTCATCAGTCTGCTGACCCAAAGCCAAAGTCGCCTCGGGCAACTGGCGCCGCTGTGGGCGCTGGGCGTGACGCGCCGGCAACTGATGCTGCTCAACCTCGGGCAAACCTGGTTGCTGGCGTTGCTGACGCTGGTGCTGGCGTTGCCGCTTGGCATTGCCCTGGCGTGGTGCCTGGACACGGTGATCAACGTCCAGGCCTTCGGTTGGCGCCTGCCATTGCGGGTGTTCCCGCTGCAATTGCTGCAACTGATGGGGCTGGCGGTGCTGGCGACCTTGCTGGCCTCGGCATGGCCGCTGTATTCGCTGTATCGCACGCAACCGGCGGACCTGCTGAGGACCTTTGCCCATGAGGATTAGGCTGGGTGTATTGATAATTGCCGCCTTGCTCGCCGGTTGCGATCAATCGGCGCCGGTGGACAAAGGCTTTGCCGGGCTCGGCAATCAAGCAGCCGCATTCACCCCGGTGGTGCCGGGTCGTGTGTTCAGTTTTCCGGCAGATCATGGCCCGCACGATGGCTTTCGCATCGAGTGGTGGTACGTCACCGCCAACCTCAAGGACGCGCAGGGCCGTGAGTTCGGCGTGCAATGGACGCTGTTTCGCAGCGCCTTGCAAGCCACGCCCGCGCTGTCTGGCTGGGCTAATCGGAGCTTGTGGCTCGGTCACGCGGCGGTGACCTCGGCGGGGGTACATCACGCCGCCGAGCGTTACGCCCGTGGCGGTGTGGGCCAGGCCGGAGTGAACCTGACGCCATTCGATGCGTGGATCGACGACTGGCGTTTCAGCAGTCAGGCAACGGTGGCCGATCCGCTGGCCGATCTGCAACTCAGCGCCCGCGACAAGGGGTTCAGCTATCAATTGCACCTGACCTCCAATCGGCCCCTGGTGCTTCAAGGCGACCAGGGTTTCAGTCAGAAGTCCGAACAGGGCCAGGCGTCGTACTACTACAGCCAGCCGTTTTTCCAGGCCAGCGGCACCCTGGAGATCGACGGCGAGACGCATCAGGTCAGCGGTCCCGCGTGGCTGGACCGTGAATGGAGCAGCCAGCCCCTGACCGCCAACCAGACGGGGTGGGACTGGTTTTCCCTGCACCTGGACAGCGGCGAACAGGTGATGCTCTATCGCATGCGGCAAAAGGACGGCGGCCCTTACCTGACCGGTACGTGGATCGACGCCCAGGGGCAGGCGCAGTTGTTGAAGGCCGACGACATCCGCCTTGCTCCCCAGGACACCGCCAGGGTGGCCGGGCGCAAGATGCCGGTCAGCTGGTCGATCCAGATCCCCGGCAAACACCTCGACATCGTCATCAGCGCACTCAATGCCGGCGCCTGGATGGATTTGCGCATTCCGTATTGGGAAGGGCCGGTACGCCTGAGCGGCAGCCATGGCGGGCAGGGCTATCTGGAAATGACCGGCTATTGAGGGGGAACTCTCGACAGCGCGCTATCCTCCCAAGTCAATAAGCCCTTTCACAGGAGCCTGCCATGCGCGAAGACCTGACACCGCCCGACCTTGAAACGTGGCAGCGCCTGTTCGAAGACGAGGGCTACTGGCAACAATCCCCCGACGCCCACTACATGGAACTGCAGCGCCTGGCCGACGACCTGTTGGGGCAGGGCGCCATTGACCTGGAACAATGGCAGGACCTCAAGGCCAGGGCTGAGCAATCCCATAAGGACTCCCCGGCCGTGAACGTGGCCCGGGAAGTCGACGATCCCGAAACCTGAGGACAATTCTGTGAAACCCTGCGCCCTGCGGCCCCACCCCGGCACCAGGGCCGGGGCAATGGAAGCGCCAGCGGCGAATCGATGTCGCAAGAAACCGCGAGCAGTCCCTGATCAGCGTCTATGCTCATCGGCACGGTCGGCGCTTGATCGAGGTTGAGCGCCTTTCGCTGCCATTCTTCACAGGGAAAGTACCGCTATGAAACGTCACACTCGCAAGCTCTCCACATTGACCCAGGCGATCAGCCTGGCGGCTGTGTTGTCGACGGCCAGCTTCTGCGCTTTCGCTGCGGACATTCCGTTGGCGGAGTCCGTGATTTCCGATCATGTCACCACCAAAGTCGTGTCGGTCGACGTGCCCAACCGTCAGGTGGTGCTGGAAGGCCCTGAAGGTCATCAGGTGTCGTTGCAACTCACTGAAAAGGCCAAGAACCTGGATAAGCTGAAGGTCGGTGACAAGGTCAAGGTTGATGTTCTGCACTCGGTCGCGGTCTCTCTGGACACCAGCGTCGATAAAGGCCTGCCGGGCACTACCGAATACACCGGAGAGACGCGCAATGCACCGGGCTCGGCCAAGCCAGGTGGAGAAGCCTACCGGCAGGTGAAGGTGGAGTTGCAGATCACTGATATCGATCTCAAGCACCATCGCGTCACCTTCAAAAACCCGGCCGGCCAGTCGAAAACGGTCGATGTGCAACGGCCTGAAGTTCAGGCCAAGCTCAAGGACCTGAAAAAAGGCCAGAGTGTGGTGGTGACTTATACCGATCTATTAAAAGTGACCACTCTGAAATAGATGGATAGTTGGTTTTACAGGGCGATTGTTCTTGTATAAGCGTTTGTACAAGAACAATCAGTTGTTAATGGACGAACTGGTGAGTTTGGTTTTTTGTTCGAATCAACTATCCGTTGATATGTCAGTAACAGGTGTAACTGCAAATTTCATGTTGTAAACGCGGTTTTTCTCAACGACATCAATTAAAATGCTTCTCGTTCGCCCAGTGCCGAGGCTCTTTACCAGTGCAAGGATTGCCGAGGCCATTGCACTGGGCGAACAACTTTCTCCAGTCATTCCAGCCTGTTTTTCACCTCCTCAAAAGAATCCAAGTCGATCAGCCGCGCGGATCGATATTGATGTCGCCTGCGCAGACTTTCCCATGAGGGATGAACGTCACTCATCGAAAGTTGAAGTTCGGATATTCCGTCAGCCCCCATCATGTCGGGGGCACTGAAATGCAGCTCTGCAAAATGTACAAAGTGCAGGCGTTCACCCCCGGATACCGATCAACACGGTCCCTTACTTTGAGTTCGGCCATCGGCAGGCGAATTCGCTTGTCGCGCACTATGCTAGAGGGCCGGCAAGTCGAACGATCAGTGCCGCGCGAAGGTCATACGGCAGGACCCTGCGCCACGTTGTGCGCACCATGGCTAAAGCCACCACTGCAGTCCCGAGATGGAGTGAAGACGACATGAAAATCCTGATGGTTTTAACGTCCCACGATCAATTGGGTAACACCGGCAAGAAAACCGGGTTCTGGCTGGAAGAATTCGCCGCCCCGTATTTCGCCTTCAAGGACGCGGGGGCTCAGTTGACCCTGGCTTCGCCCAAGGGCGGGCAGCCACCGCTGGACCCGAAGAGCGATGAGCCCGATGCGCAAACCGAAGCCACCGAGCGCTTTCGCAAGGACGCCGCAGCACAATCGGCGTTGGCATCGACAGTCGTCCTCAGCTCGGTGAAGGCCGACGATTACGACGCCATCTTCTACCCTGGCGGCCATGGGCCGTTGTGGGACCTGGCCGAAGACAAGCATTCAATCGCATTGATCGAAGCCTTTTACAAGGCAGGCAAACCGGTTGCGGCTGTGTGTCATGCACCGGGTGTCTTGCGCCATGCCAAAGGCGCCGATGGCCAGCCACTGGTCAAAGGCAAGAAGGTGACGGGGTTTACCAACAGCGAAGAAGAAGCGGTGCAACTGACCCACGTCGTGCCGTTTCTGGTGGAGGACGAACTCAAGGCCAAGGGCGGGATTTATTCAAAGGGACCTGACTGGGCCAGCTATGTGCTGACCGATGGTCTGTTGCTGACCGGGCAGAATCCGGCGTCTTCGCAAGCGGCTGCCGAAGCCTTGTTGGCAAAATTGAAGTAGATGCTGCTTTTGTCGGAGCACGGCTTGCCAGTGATGGCGCAGGCGAAATCGCTATCGCTGGCAAGCCAGGCTCCCACAGTCCCGTGTGTTAGAGAGTGCTCAACACGGCGAAACACTGCTCGATCGAGCGCCGCTGCGTCTCGGCGTACAACCCCAGCTCATCAATCGTCGGACGGCCCAGGGCCTGCTCGAACGCTTGCTGGTTGGAATGCACCCCGTAGTGGGTTTGCGCCGCATCACCCAGGTTTGACTGAAATATCCCCGCCGCACTGACCGGCAGGAAATCTTCGTACACCAAGGGTTCAACCTGCAGATAGCCACCGCTGACCAGATCTTCCAGCGTCAAGGTGTTCAGCGCCTTCGCGGCCAGGCCTTTTTCCGTCACGAAATAGCGAAAGTACGCCAGGTCCTGTTGGCGCATGCCTTCGTACGTGTCGGGAAACTCACTGAAATGCTGCACCATCAGCGCGTTGTAGCGAGCGGCGTTGGCTTCGTTGGGGAAATCCTTGAGTTCATCGCGTGCCGCATTGAGCAAGCGGTCGTACAACGCCCGTCCTTTAGGCGTGAGGGCCGCGCCGCGTTGTTCGATTTCACCGAAACGGGCGCTGTGGCTGCCCCGGGCCTCGGCCTGGTCAGTGAACGCGATCGGCTCGTCGAGTGCCTTGAAACTGGTCTGGCGCAACAGGATCGGGCACTGGCGGCGGGGCGGGCCTTCGATCACGGCTTTGGGGGTGATGCCATGCGCCGGCATTTGCGCCTGGACGATATCGATGTCGAGGGTGCGCGGTGTCAGGTGATTGATGTGCGGGCCCTTGAAGGCCACCACATCGGCAATCAGGCGATGCTGGGCGCTGAGCTGGCGGTACTGCTCGGCAGTGACCGTGGCGCTGTGGTGCCAGCGGAAGGTTTCCAGCGCTTGTTCGACGAAGTCCCGGGCTTGCGATTCTGTGAGGCCGCCCTGGCTTTCGGCTTGATCGATAAGGGCGAGGGCGGTGGGGGTGAAGATCGAGCGTTTGTCGAGCGTCGATTGGGCGAATGCCCGAAGCCCCAGGTCTTCGATCAACTCCAGGCGCAACAGCGAGGTGAATACCCGGAACGGGCTGACTTGCAGCGCCTCTTCATGCACGGCACGAAACGCGGTGGAATGCACCGGCACCCCGGCCGGCGTCAGGTCGTAATAACCCACCGGTTGCATGCCCATGACCGCGAACAGACGGGCGAGGGTCGCCAGTTCTGCCGCCGTCCCGACACGGATCGCGCCGTGGCGCTCCAGGTCCAGGCGCTCGATTTCGCCGGTGCTTTGCAACTGCCGGGCCACTTGTGGATCGCTGTCCAGCACATGACGGTTGGTCTGCTCCACCAGTTCCATCAGCGCCCCGTACAGTGGCACCTCTTCGCGGTACATGTCGGACATCGCTTTGGAGAAGCGTTGGCGGATCAGGTCGGGGCTGACGAAGTTCGGGTGATTCATGAACACAATTCCTGGCGCGGTGACGTTGAGCAAAAGATCGCAGCCTTCAGCGTCGCCGACAAACGAAGTTTCTGACGAACTTCATTCTGCAAAGGACTGCATCCTCAGTGCAGTCGTTGATCCTGAGGGCTTTCCGAGCGCAGGGATGCCAAAAACTCCCGATACAGGCGCGCCGAACCGGAGGGCGCTTCGACCATCGGCATATGGCCGATGCCTTCCCAGACTTCCACCCGCAGATTGGCCAGGCCTTTGCTCCAGATGGCCACGCTGCTGACATCGATCAAGCGATCCTTGCGTCCCCACAGCAACAGCGCGGGTGCTTGAATGGCTGGAAGCTTGGGCTCCATCGGTGGGCTGGCGCGAAAGTCGCGGAAGATTTCTTCCAGTTCGTCGCGTGCCTGTTCATAGCGATGGGCCATGGCGTCCAGCACCACGCGCGGCACCCAGGGCGGAGCCGCCATGGTCATGCCATAGAAGTATTTGAATTCTTCCCGGGAGTTGATCAGAAACGGGTTATGGCCCTTGGCCAAGTGCCGTTCCAGGTCACTGGGTTCGGGGGCGGTGACGCCCGCCGGGTCGAACAGGGCGACCGAGGCAATGCGGTCCGGATAGGTGGCCGCCAACCATGCCGCAATGTAGCCCCCCATCGAGTTGCCGATCACATGGACCTTGTCGACCCCACAGACATCGAGCAGTTGGATCATGCGCTTGGCCTGCAGCGGGATGTCATAGCCGCCGCCTTCCTTGAAGCCGGTTTCGCCGTGGCCGGCGATGTCGGGAATGATCACCCGGTAGCTGCCGACAAAATGCCGGGCAAAGCGCAGCCAGAGATTCTTGTCGGCACTGAAGCCGTGCAGCATCAAGACGTTGCTGGACGCCTCATAAGGGCCGCCTTGCCAGGTCGAGACGGTCATTTCGGATATGGGCACGACGATCTTGTGCAACTTGTACAGCTTGGCCTCGGTGGCCACGCTCAAGTCATAAAGCCAATAGCCGATGGCCGGATAGCTCAACCAGCTCCAGGCGGCAAAGACCGCGATAGCGACAACCAGTAAAAGCATCAGGTGTCTTCCTTCTAACGGTTCAGGACAAAATGTGATCGGCGGGTTTCAGGGCTCGGGTCAGGCGATGGAAGCTGAAACTGAACCCCGGAAACATGGCAATCACATGACCGCTCTTGCTTTGATACCAACTGTGGCAGCCTCCTGACTTCCACACGGTGCGTTCCATTTCTCTATGGATCATTTCAGTGTAGGTACGTTCTGCCTCGGGGCGAACTTCGATGCTGCGCAAACCTCGTGATTTGAGGGTACGAATGCAGTCGAGGATGTAATTCATCTGCGATTCGATGATAAACAGCGCCGACGTATGGCCGATTCCGGTGTTTGGGCCGGTGACGATAAACAGGTTGGGAAAGTCCGGCAGGCTGGTGCCGAGGTACGCGCGCGGGAACCGGGCCCAGACATCTTTCAGGCGAGTGCCGTGCTTGCCGGTGACCGGGTAGGAGATCACTCCGTCGGTGGCGTCGTAGCCGGTGGACCAGACAATCAGGTCCAGGTCGATGTGCTGGCCGTCCTGCATGACGATGCCGGTTTCGTCGAGGGCGGCAATGCCTTGTTCACGGCTGTGCAGCGTCACATTGCTGCGACCCAGTGCCGGGTACAGCGTGCTCGACAGGATCACCCGTTTGCAGCCGATGGTGTAGTCCGGCGTCAGTTTTCGCCGAAGTTCGGCGTCCGGCACCTGGCGCTTGATGAAGCGCAAGGCCTGGTGCTGGACCATGCGTATCGCCGGTTTGGAGTATTTGAAGGCAATCACCCGGGTTTCGAATTGCCAGTAAATCAGCCAGCGCAGCAGTTTGTAGGCCGGTTTCAGCCCGAGCAACCAGCGCTGGAAGCGGCCAAACGAGCGGTCAGCCCGGGGCAATACCCAGTGCGGCGTGCGCTGGAATACATGCAGGTGCGCGACATCCGGGGCCATTGCCGGAATCACCTGGGCCGCACTGCCGCCGCTGCCGACAATGGCCACGCGTTTTTGTCGGTAGTCGTAGGTGTGATCCCAGTTGTTGGTGTGAAAAGTCTTGCCCTGAAAGCGTTCCTGGCCTTCGAAGTGCGGGACCACAGGCTGGCTCAGCGGCCCGGTGGCATTGATCAGGAACTGCGCGTAGAAGGTGCCCTTGGCGGCCGTGTGGACCGCCCAGCGTTTGTTTTCGTCGTCCCATTCGACGCGTTCGACATTGGCTTGCAGTTCAACCCGGTCGCGCAGGCCGAAGTGCTCCACGACATAGCGGGTGTAGCGGTGCAGTTCGGCCTGTTCGGCGAACATCTGCGTCCAGCGGTAGGGCGCGAAGGACAGCGAGTAAAGCGGCGAGGGCACGTCGACCGCGGCGCCCGGGTAGGTGTTCTGGCACCAGGTGCCGCCGAAAAAGTCCCGCCGCTCGAGCAGGCGAAAGTCGGTGATGCCGTCCTTGAGCAAATTGACCGCTGCACATTGACCGCCAAAGCCGCTACCAATGATCAACACCTGAAAGGTCTGCATGGGCCTCCTCTTTATCGTTTTTGCGTCAAGCCTGTCTTCATGTATAGCCAAACATTGAGCGTACGCCTGGCGGCTATGCCACGGTATTCAGCCCGCCCACCGGTGATGGCTATTTAACGTTGCCCTGTTAGACTTCGAGGCATACGCGCAACCCTGGAAGCATCAGGTACCGCTCTGTGGAGAGGTCCCAATGGGAAAGATGGGAGTGAAAGGGCTTTCACTGGCCAGGAGGCTCTACACGTCGCGCATGCTTGGCCTGGTGCTGGGGCTGTTATGCGTGAGTGTGGCGATGTACCCCCTGAACCCGGCACCCTGGGTCTGGGCACTGATGTTGTTCAACGGCCTGATCTGGCCGCACCTGGCTTATCAATGGGCGCGCCGGTCCCAGGCTCCCTATCACGCCGAACACCGTAACCTGCTGGTTGACGCCTTTCTGGGTGGCTTCTGGGTGGCGGCCATGCAGTTCAATCCGCTGCCCAGCGCGACCACCATTTCCATGATGGCCATGAACAACGTGGCGATCGGCGGCTTGCGCTTTCTGTTGGCGGGCAGCGTTACGCAGATCCTCGGGATCGGTATCGGATGGCTGATTTTCAAACCGCTGTTCATTCCTGAAACCAGCCAGATTCAGCTTTACGCCTGCTTGCCCTTGATGTGTTTTTATCCGCTGGCGCTGGGCTGGATCTGCTTTCGCCAGGCCCATACCCTCGGACGGCAGAAACGTGAATTGCTGGCCCTGAGCCGAACCGACAGCCTGACCGGTCTGCTCAACCATGGCGCCTGGAAGGATCAACTGGAAGTCGAGTTTCAGCGCTGCCAGCGCCAGCATCAGGGCGGGGCGATTGCGCTGATCGACATCGACCATTTCAAAATCATCAATGACACTTACGGTCACGTCGCCGGTGACATCGTGTTACGGCAACTGAGCAAGATGCTCAAGCAGAACCTGCGGGCCACCGATGTTGCCGGGCGTTATGGCGGTGATGAGTTTTGCGTGATTCTTCCGGATCTGCCCTTGATCAATGCCGCGGCGGTCATGGAAGCGCTGCGTGATCGCTTTGCCACGTTGGGCTATGAGCAGAATCCGGCGCTGACCGTCAGCCTGAGCATCGGCCTGGCTGCGTTCAATCCCGCTCACAGTGACGCGACCTTATGGCTCAGCGATGCTGACCGGGCGTTGTACGAGGCCAAGACGACGGGGCGTAACCGGGTCATTTGCTGCGGTGATGGTCGGGCTGAGCATGAGCTGCTTGATTCGGTTTGATGATCTTTGAGGCAGACTGCCTTGCTCCCCGATTCCTTGTAGGAATTGGCTTGTCGGGGCGTCGCATCGCAGCGATGGCGGCCTGACAGCCGACCCATCACCCGCAGGTGCACCCGATCCACTGTAGGAGCGAGCTTGCTCGCGATGGTGGCATAGCAGGCGATGTGGAGTTGGATGTGCCCGACTCGTCGCGGGCAAGCCTGCCACAGGGGGAACTGGATGTTCCCGGGTTTTGCGTCGAGTCAGAGCCCGAGGTCAAGGGCGTCGGGCGATGGCGCCCATGGCCATGAACAGTGCGGCAATCGCCCGGGCTTCGTGGAGTTCGCCGCGGGCTACGAGCTCGGGAATATGTGCCAGGGGCACGCGAACGCATTCCAGGGGTTCGGGTTCGTCGCCGGTCAGTTGGCGGGGGCTCAATCCCTCAGCCAGGACCACCCGGTAGCGGTGACACAAATGCCCCGGCGCCAATGTCAGTTCACCCAGTTCGGTCAGGCGTGCCGCACGCAGCCCGACTTCCTCGCAAAGTTCCCGTTGGGCCGCTTGCACATAATCTTCGTCGGGCTCCGCGCCGCCCTTGGGCAGGCCGAGGATGGTTTTTTCCACACCGACCGCGTATTCGCGCACCAGCAACACATGCTCCGGATCAGGCATCGCCACCAGCATGACCGAGCGGTAACCGGTGCCGCGCAGGCGTTCGTAAATCCGCTGCTGGCCATTGCTGAATTGCAGGTGCAGGGCTTCGATCTGAAAGTGGTCGCTTTGCGCCAGCAGTTCAGTCTTGAGGATGGTTGGACAGTTGCGCATGGGTCAGGCCCCCTGGTTGGGATGGAGCCACTGTGCGCCGTACCGGGAGGGCCGCCATCGTCCGAGCGGACGAGGGCGAAAACCGGCCCTAACCGAGGGTCGCCACACTGCGCAGAATCAAGCGCACCAGCATCGTCTGGCGGGTCACGCCGGTCTTGGAGAACGTGGAGCGCAAGTGCGCCCGCGAGGTGTTGCGGCTGATTCCCAGTTCTTCCGAGGCTTCGTCGAGGGTCAGGCCGTTGGCCAATAACATCGCCAGCTGGGTTTCCGCCGGGGTGAAGTCGAACAGCGCGCGAACGATTTCCTGGGGCGCGGTGGACTGTTGTTCCGGGTCGCTGATGAAAATCACCACGGTCGGGCACTGTTTGCCTTCGCTCCAGTCGGTCAGCGGCACCGAACGCACGATAATTCCCAGGTCCGCGCGGCCGGACGGTCGCTGCACACGCAGCGCTTCGACCACCGACGGGTTGCTGCTCTTTTGCGACAGCAGCGACTGCTTGACCAGGCGCCGGAACTCCTGGGTATCGCGGGCCGTCCCCACTTGCAGGCCATCGTTGACCAGTTTGATCCCGTCCTTTTCCTGGATCAGCCGATCGGCAACCGGGTTGGTCTGCAGCACTTTGCCGGCTTCATCGAGGATGATCGTGCCCACGGCCATCTGGTTCACCGCACCGGCGTACAGGTTGCGTTCGGCTTCGATGCGGTTGAGCTGCATGTGGATTTTGATCGAGCGTTCCAGGTGCGGGATGAAGTGCGTGAGCAACGCTTTCTCTTCGCCGCCGAAGGGCTTGTCGTCGCGCCCGCGGCTGATGCGGATCCGGCACTGGGCACCGTCAACGGTGTTGATGTCGGCACCGAGGATGTGGAACACGTCCACCGGTTCGAGGAAATTCTTGTAGAACTCCGAGTGCTGCCAATCGTCGTTGGACACGAACTCGGCGAGGGTCACTACCTGGCGGTTAGGCAGGTCGACAAACGGGTCGAGGCTGAAAAAGTGCTTGTTGTAAGACGCCGTCGCCTCGGTCGAGGTGCCGGTGGTGTTGACCATCAGGCCGTCCACATGCGCGCTGGGCGGACGCAGGATGAAGGTCACGTACTTGCTTTGCAGGTGCACATTGAGCTGGTTGAGAAAGGTTGCCCAGGGAATGGTTTCCAGTGGCCCCTGATAGAGGTTGCCGAGTAATTCACTGAACGTATCGAGGCTGAGGTCCTGCTGCATAGGGAAAAACCGTTTTTATTATTAGCGTTGGCGGTGGCCGAGAATAAGCGTCGGTATCGACTCCTTGCAACGCTCGGGCGCAGGGCCTGACAGGCGGCTGCCGACCAGGCCCCTGGAACGCGAAAGGCTGCGTATTCAGGCGCGTTCGCGAGCGCGCACGACAAATTTCCTGTGTTCCAGCACGTCCGCCGACAGCGCCGCGACGTCGGTGTAGAACTGCTCATACCAGCGACGCAACTGATAGACCGGGCCGTCGCCGTCACACAAAAGCGGGTTGTCGACGCGGGTCTTGCTGTGCCAGATCGCCACGTCTTCGTAGAAAGCTTCCTGGGCCTGCTGCACGTAGGCCTTGGCCATCGCCTGATTCTGTTCTTCGCTCAGCCCCGGGATTTTCTTTACCAGTACGCCGTAGCGCAGGGTGAAGCTGTCGAGGTCGATTGGTACGTGGCAATTGAGCAGGATCGAGTGAATCGGCTGGCCGTTCATGGCGCCGGTCATTTCGGTGATCTGATAGGCCGGGCCGTAGTAGGTGGCCACGGTGCTCAACTCGCTGTCGCCCGACAAGCGCTCGCTGCGGGCGCTCATGATCTGGGTCGCCAGGTGGCCTTCGAACACGTTGCTGAATTCCTCGACCGGGGCGCCGTGGACGGTGCCGAAGTGCGCCATGTCGGCGATGTTGTCGATCAATTCGCGGCAGTTGGTGCCGATCTGCAGTTCGGCGACTTCCCACGCCGCCCACTCGTCACTGAAGCAGGCGTCGATGCGCGGGATGCGCTGTTCGGGAAGCGGAAGGTTGCCCTCCGGGTCATTCCAGACGAACAGCAGATGGTTTTCTTCCATGAGCGGCCAGCTCTTGATCCTGGCCCGTGGAGGAATGCGCTTGGCATAAGGAATGTCATCACAGACACCATCGGCACCCCAGCGCCAGGCGTGGAACGGGCAGCGGATCGAGTTGCCTTCGACACAGCCGGTGCTCAGGTCGGCACCCATGTGCGGGCAATAGCCATCGAGGATATGCAGCTCGCCGTCTTCGCCTTGAAAGACCACCAACCGGGTACCGAATACCTCCAGGCGATGGGCCTTGCCGTCACGGTATCGGGCGGCCAGGCCCAGGCAATGCCAGCCGCGGGCGTAGCGGTCTTCCAGCAGTTTGGCTTCGATGCGGTGCAGGGTACTCATCTTGTTGTTCTCCCAAGGGTCACGGGTTCGGCGCACGTAACGGATTCTGCCGGCCCTGTAAAAGCGGGCATCGTCTGAATGGACGATGGCTGCGTCGGGCCGGCCGGCTCTACTGGCGCCATTGGACCCAGTGCAGGAGTTGGCGATGAGTAATGAATCAGGGCCGGTGGCGGTGATTACAGGGGCTGCCAGCGGTATCGGTCGAGGCCTGGCTGAACATGCGGTAACGCTGGGCATGCGTCTGGTGCTGGCGGATCGGGATGCGGTGGGCCTGCAAGCCCTGGGCGATCAGTTGCGGGAAAACGGGGCACAGGTCATCACCTGCGTGACCGATGTCGGCGATCTGGTTCAGGTCGAGCGCCTGCGTGATTGCGCGATCGAACACTTTGGCGCGGTGGATCTGCTGTTCAACAACGCCGGGGTGATGCAAACCGGCTACAGCTGGGAAATCACCGACGCGCAATGGCAACGCATGCTCGACGTCAATCTGGGTGGCGTTATCAACGGCATTCGCAGTTTCGTGCCGTTGTTGTTGCGTCAAGGGCGGGCGGCCCATGTGATCAACACCGCATCCCTCGCCGGGCTGGTCAGCAGTCCGTTGATGGCGCCGTACAACGTGACCAAACAAGCCGTGGTGGCCCTCTCGGAAACCCTGCATTACGAACTGGCCATGCTCGGCGCGCCGGTATCGGTTTCGGTGCTGTGCCCGGGGCCGGTCGCCAGTGAAATCATGGCGTCGAATCAGACTGTGGACACGGCCGGTTCGTCCTTCAGCCAATTGCTCGACAACACGATTCGTCAAGGCATGACGCCGGCAGAACTGGCGACGCAGGTGTTCGCTGCCGTCGCGCAAAAACGCTTCTGGATCTTGCCTCATAAGGGCTTCAAACCGGCGCTGGAGCGTCGGGTACACAGCATTCTGGAAGAAACCAACCCACAGTTTCACATGACCGATGTCGAGGAAGACGCCCATGCCGCTCGATAAGCAGATTGCTGCGGTGCTCCAGCCGTTTCGCGACCTCCCGCCGCCCGATTTCAGCCAGCTCGACGCCGCGCAATACCGGCAGTTCAGCGACAACCTGCTGCCCGCAATCCCCGGTGACCCGATGATCGAGGTGCGTGACCTGAAGGTCGCCGGCGCGGCGGGGCAGCTGGATGCGCGACTATATCGGCCGCTTGAGCAAGACAATCTGCCGCTGCTGGTGTTCTTCCACGGCGGCGGTTTTGTCATGGGTAACCTCGACACCCATGACAACCTTTGTCGTTCCCTGGCACGCCAGACCGAAGCGGTGGTGGTTTGCGTCGCCTATCGACTGGCGCCGGAACATCAGTTTCCGGCGGCACCGCTGGATTGTTACGCCGCCACCTGCTGGCTGGTCGAGCAGGCCGCCGCGCTCGGCGTCGATGGCCGCCGGCTGGCGCTGGCCGGGGACAGTGCCGGGGGCAATCTGGCGCTTGCAGTCAGCCAATTGGCGGCGCAACGCCAAGGGCCGAAAATCAGTTACCAGTGTCTGTTCTACCCGGTCACCGATGCGCGTTGCGACAGTCAGAGCTACGAGGATTTTGCCGAAGGCTATCTCCTCTCCAGCGCGATGATGTACTGGTTCTGGCAGCAGTACTTGCCCGATGCCGGGCTGGGTGATGATCCCCTGGCTTCACCCTTGCGTGGCGACAGGCTGGCGCAGTTGCCGCCCACCACGCTGCTCACGGCCGAGTTTGACCCGTTGCGTGACGAGGGCGAGGCATTCGCCCGACGCCTGCTTCAGGCCGGCGTATCGGTGCGCCTGCAACGTTGTGAAGGCATGGTTCATGGCTTTATCAGCCTGGCGCCGTTCGTCGAGCGAGCCGCATGGGCGTTGTCCGATGCCGCGGCAGACTTGCGCGGGGCACTCAATTGAACGGCGCGGCGAACCTGGCATTCGATGCGGTGCCACAGTTGATCGAGGCCATTGCCGCCGGGCAAATGGTGGTGATCACTGACGACGAACACAACGGCGAAGGCTCGTTGCTGATGGCTGCCGAACAGTCAGGCGCCGAAGCGGTCACGTTCATGGCGGTCCAGGCGCGCGGGTTGATTTGCCTGGCCTTGACCGAACAACGCTGTCGCGCCTTGGGCCTGGACCTGATGGTGCCCCATTCACGGGCGCAACACGGTGTGGGTTTTACCCGCTCGATCGAGGCGGCCACCGGGGTGTCCACCGGCATTTCCGCGGCGGATCGGGCGCGCTCGATCCAGGTCGCGGTCGATCCGGCCAGCGTGCCTGCGGACCTGGTTCAGCCCGGGCATGTCTTTCCGGTGCAGGCCTTGCCCGGTGGCGTGATGCAGCGCGCCGGGCATGTCGAAGCCGCTTGCGACCTGACCCGACTCGCTGGCCTGCAACCGGCTGCGACGCTGGTGGGCATTCTCAACGAGGAGGGTGAGCTGGCCCGTGGTGCCGAACTTCACGAGTTTGCCCGTCGTCATGGCCTGCGCATTGGCAGCATTGCTGATTTGATTCACTACCGCATCCTGCATGAAGGCACGATCGAGCGTGGTGATGAGTATCCGCTGCATACCCGGCACGGCGTGTTTCAGGTGACCACTTACCAGGACACCTACCAGGGGTTGCTGCATCTGGCACTGGTCAAAGGCCGGGTGGACAGTGCTCAGCCGGTTCTGGTGCGAGTGCAAAGCATCGAGACGCTGCGCGACGCATTGGGTTGTGAGGGCGAAGGCGGGCCGCAGCAATGGACCCTGGAGCGGTCGCTGGCGGCCATCGCCGCGGCTGAATGCGGTGTGCTGGTGCTGCTGGCGCAGAAGGAAACCGCCGACGGCGTGCTTGAACAACTGCGTCAACGCAGCGGCGGCAAACCACGGGCGCCACAGTTTCCGCAACGGACCCTGGGCGTCGGCGCACAGATCCTGCGCGATCAAAACGTCCGCAAAATGCGCTTGATGAGCTCGCCGGTGCCCTACAAAGCGGTGTCCGGGTTTGATCTGGAAGTGACCGGGTTTGTGCCGTTTCAAACAACTACCTGAGGCAGACACATAACCCTTCGTCAGCAAGCTCGCGATGGCGATCTGGCAGGCGCAATCGATGTTGGATGTGCCGACCTCATCGCGAGCAAGTTCTCTAAATGACTTAAGGTTTTAAACCCCGCAACATTCCCTTCGCTTGATCCTGCACCGCATCCGGTGCGGTCATGTTGCCGTCGATCACGGTGATCACCGCATGTCCCTGCCACAGCTGATACGCATCGGCCTTTTGCTGGGCGGCGGTCGGGGTCGAGGGGGCGGTCAGGTTGACATGAACCACGCCATCGGCGCCGCGCTGGGAGATGAAGTTCACCCGGTCCCAATTGCCGATTGGCGCGAAACTCACACCTTTGACTTCACCGGGCGGCAGTGCCGGGTAGTTGAGGTTCAAGCCGCTGGCGCCTGGCAGGCCGAGCACGTTCAGTTCGCAGGGGCGTTTGTGTTTGGCGCAGGTCTGTCTTGCTGCCGTACCAGCCAGGGTCGATTGCTCGATGACTCGCACTGCAAACCGCGCCGTATCGTCCATGGCGCCCAGGGTTTTGCGGTAGCCGGCCTGCTGATCCTTGATGATCAGGTCCATGTCGATGGCCGTCGACACCGCCACCGCCGGAATTCCCTTGAACATCGCCCGCACCGCCGCGTTCAGGGTGCCGGACATCTGTGTCAGCGGACCGACGTTTTCGCCGAAGTTAGTGCCCGACACCACCAGGTCTGGCGGGTTGTCCTTGAGCAGCACGTCAAGGCCGACGTTGACCGCATCTACCGGAGTACCAATGGCGGAGGTCTTGCCGGTGGGCGGGGTATAGCCCTCCGGAGGCCCGACGCAGAATTTACCCGGCGCCAGTTCGGTCACCGCCAATGCCTGGCCGGGCACGACCACGCTGGCGGCGCTGATGCCGCTGCTGTCGTTCAACGGGCCGACCAGGGTTACCCGATGTCCGGCGGCGGTCAGTGCACGGTACATCGCATCGATGCCGGGTGCGCGGCAACCATCGTCGTTGGTCAGCAGGATGTTCAATGCATTGGCCTGCATCGACAGGCCGACGCTGGCCATGGCGATGACGCCAGTGAGCAGTTTATTCATGGGGCGTTTCCGTCAGTTGAATCGAGAGAAAGCACAAAGCCCCGACCGATCGAATCGGTCGAGGCCTTGAGGGTTTAGCGGGTGCCGAGTTTGCGCAGGTTGCCGGGGGTGAATTCGTCTTCGGTGAAGGCGGTGGCATTGAGCTTGGCGGGTTTTTGATCGACCAGCATACGGTCAACCAGATACGAACCGGCGATCAGGTCATGGTAGATGCCGAGGCGAGCATGGTAGCGCTGCATCTCGTAGGCGTAGATCGAGGTTTGCATGTTGGTGCGCCAGAGCACGCCGCGACTGTCGTAGTTGTCCGCCAGGGTCGCCGCCCAGGAGTCCTCGTCCAGGTACAGCACGCGCTTGGCGTAAACGTGTCGGGCACCTTCCTTGAGGGTGGCTTGCAGAACCCACACGCGATGTTTTTCATAGCGCATGTATTGCGGATCGACGTGGCCGGTGGTGGCCAGGATCTGGTCGGTGCTCACGCTCGGATCGTCGATCTTGTAGTTGTGGTACGGAATGTAGATTTCTTTTTTACCGAGGATGGTCCAGTTGTAGCGATCCGGTGCGCCGTTGAACAAGCGGTCTTCGTCGTACACACGGAAACCACCGGCACCGCTTGGCGAGTCATAGCCCACGGTCGGCGCGCGACGGACGCGACGTTGTCCCGGGCTGTACTGCCAGGCCTGACGCGGCGAGGCGGTCGGGTTGATGAACTCGTGACCGACGACGATCTCGCCTTTCTTGCGCACCGGTTCAAGCGTGGTGATCAGGAAGTTGGTGAGGATACCGTTGGCGCTTTCCAGGGTTTTGTCCGGGCTGGACCAGATCGAGAAGATCTTGTAGTTGACCTGTTCGAGCACCCGTTCCTTGTTGGAGTAGACCACCGCCTGCCCGTAGTTGGCCTCTTCGGTGTTGGCGCGCCCGGCCAGCGTGTGGTTGAACATCAGTTCGCTGCCGTTCTTCGGAATCGGGAATGGCGAGGCGCCCCAGGCGTTCTGTGTGTCGTTGTTGTCATTGGCCAGTTCGGCACTGACCGCGTTTTTCTTGACCAGGTCTTCCAGGCGTTGATCGAAGCGGAAGTCCCGATGGCTTGGATAGACCGGGATATTGAACGTTTCGGGATAGCGTTTGAGCAGCGCTTTCTGGCCGTCGGTCAGGTTGTCGGCGTACTTGTCCATGTTCTTGGCATTGATCACGAACAATGGTTTTTCCGCGGCGTACGGGTCCGGGTAGGGCGTGCCGGGGCCGGCGTATTTGAGCTGCGGTGGCAGGCCGCGCCATTTGCCGGTCCAGGCCGGGATGCTGCCGTCGGCGTTGCCGGCCTTTTCGGCGCCCATCGGCGTCAGGTCCTGGCCCAGGCGAGCGGCTTCTTCGGGGCTGACCCTGGCGTGGACCAGGCCACTGCCGAGCAGGCCGACGGTCAATGCCGTGGTCAATAATGTTTGGGTGAATCTGGACATGCTGTGCTCCTCCGACAGGGGAATCAGAACCGGTACTTGAAGTTGAGTGCGACGTTGTCGCGGTCGGCCAGCGGACTGTTGTTGGCGTTGCCCAGATAGGCGTTGTATCGGGCTTCGACGGTGAAGTTGCCCAGGTAACGCCACGAACTGCCGATGCTCGCGCGGTTGTCGTTCTGGCCTGTGTTGATCGAGCCCACCAGCGAGCTGTCACCGTGGGCCGCAGCGCTGAAAGTGACCGGCACCGACATGTCCCAACCGCTGAATACGTTGTTGTAATCAAAGTTCGCTTGAACCGTGTAGCCCCAGGCATCGCGGTCGTAGACCAGGCTGTCGGTGCCCGGCAACGTGAAGCCGGGGGCCAGGGTCACCGGCTGCGACTTGTCGTTGCTGATCACGGTGTTGTAGACCAGCTCACCGGTCAGGGTGGTGTTGTCCGCCCAGGACGTCGGGCCGACCACGTAGATCATCGACGTCTGCGCCTGCATGGTTTTGCCGCGCACCGGGCTGGAGAAGCCGTTGTTGACCATCACCGGAGAACCGTCGCGGTAGCTGACCTCACCGGCCCAGCTCACGCTGCCCAGCACGGTGGAAAAACTCGCGCCGTACAAGTCGATATTGTCGAAGTAGCGCACCTGGTAGTGGCCCAGGTTCGACGCGAAATCCAGCGACGGGGTCTTGTCGTGGTAACGCGAGTAGTAAATGCCGAACTCGGTGTTGTTCAGCGACTCGGCGGCGTAGGTGAACGCCAGGCCGTACTGGCCGCTGTCACTGGGTTTGTCGTCCTTGAGGCGAGTGACGAAGCCGGAAGCGTCGTTGAAACCACCTTCGTCGATAAAGTCGGTGGTGGAGAAGTAACTGCCCACGCCGAACAGTTGAGTCTTCTCCCACTTGTATTGGTAGTAGGCCTGCACATCCAGGCTGTCAGTCAGGCTGTACTGAGTGAACAGCTGGCCGACGGGCAACAGGATCTCCTTCACCTCAACGCCGGGCGTGGTCGCCTTGGTCGCATCCACCGGGCTCTGCGCCGCGGAGATGCCAGGGTAGAACAGACTTTCACCCCAGCTCACCACCTGGTTGCCCAGGCGCGCGTTGAGGGCGTGGCCACTCATGTCCCAGGTGCCGTAGGCGTAGTAATCGAGCATGCGCAGTTCGTTGCGATGCTGGTCGATGGTGTCCTGGGAGAAGTGGTCTGGCTGGCTGCAATGCCCCCCCGCAAAGCAGTTCGAGGTGCCGGTATTGTTGTCGTTGCTCTGATCGTAGACGTTGTCATAAAAGCCTGTCGCCCGGACGAACACGCCATAGTCGTCTTGCCATTTGATGTTGGCTTCGGTGAGGAAACCACTGCGGTTGTTGATCAGGCTGCCCTTGGCGAACGCGTTATCGCCGTCGTTGCCGTTGGCATTGGCCGTCAGTTTGTGATCGCGGGACTCGGCCCGCCAGGCCAGGCTGTATGTCAGCGTGGTGTCCCAGTCGATGCTCATATCCTCGTTCGGCTGGAAGCTCATGGCGTTGACGTGAGCGCTCAGTCCACCAGCCAGCAACAACAAAGCCAGCTGTACGCGAGTGTGCTGTGTTGGTGGGGCGATTATTGTTTTTATCATGTCGTCCTCATGCCCAGGTCAGACCTGCCTGACCTGCATTTGCGGGGGGTTATTGGTGCTGTGGGCGACTATGGAGTCACGACTTGCGCGCAACATCGTCCAAGCGGACTAAGCGATTTGCAGGGGAGGGCGGTTACCGTCGCCTTAGTCCCAACGGACGATGAACACCCGGCGTGCGCGGCGAACAATCCCGAGACCGACTGCACCGGGCGAAGATCTGGCGGCGGCGGATTCTGCCTGATGGGCGCTGAACAAGGGTGATCGCATGAACGCTGCCGGGATCAAGTGGGACGAATGCTGTGATGTGCTGGTGATTGGCTCCGGAGCAGGGGGAATGACCGCTGCACTGCGCGCCCATGACCTGGGTCTCAATGCGCTGTTGATCGAGAAGAGTGGTGAATACGGCGGTACCTCGGCGGTGTCCGGCGGTGGTATCTGGATCCCCGACAACCATCGGATCAAGGCGCTTGGCGGCAGCGATTCGGCGGCTGAAGCGATTGCCTATATCCGTGCGGTGACCCATGGCGAGATCGATGACGGACGCATCGAGGCTTACGTCGAACATGGTCGCGAGATGGTCGAATACCTCGAACGCCAGACGCGGGTGCGTTTCGAGGCACAAGCGCGTTACGCCGATTACTACCCGGAAGTCGAGGGTGGCAAGCCGGGCTATCGCTCCATGGACCCGCAACCGTTCGATGCCGCCGAACTGGGCGAAGAATTCCTGCGCATGCGCGCGCCGTCCCCCGGCACCCTGATGATGGGGCGCATGGCGATGACCATGAAAGAAGCCCAGGTGCTGCTGTGTCGCGGGCCCGGCTGGCTGCGCCTGACCTTGCGGGTGATGTGGCGTTACTGGCGTGATCGTGAGGGCCGGCGTTTGTCGCGCCGCGATCGCTACCTGACGCTGGGTAATGCCTTGATCGGCGCCTTGCGTTGCTCGCTGCAGGATCGCGGCAAGTCGCTGTGGCTCAACTGTTCGCTGGAAGAGCTGTTGCTGGTCGGTGACCGGGTGGGCGGCGCACGGGTCAATCGCAATGGTCAATGGCTCAACGTCAAGGCGCGCTGCGGGGTGATCATCGCCGCCGGTGGCTTCGAGCGTAATCAGGCGATGCGCGCCCAGTACCTGCCGCAGCCGTCGCGTGCCGACTGGAGTGCCACGCCGCCGCACAACACCGGCGACGGTATCCGTGCCGGCCAGGCCATTGGCGCGCGCACGGCATTGATGGAGCACAGTTGGTGGGCGCCGACCACCCACGTCCAGGGCGAAGAAAAACAGCGTGCAATGTTTGTCGAACGGACCTTGCCGGGGTGTGTGCTGGTCAACAGCGCCGGCGAGCGTTTCGTCAACGAAGCCGCGCCCTATACCGATATCGTTTATGCGATGTACGCCAACAATCGCGAAGGCGCAGCGAGCGTGCCGTGCTGGATGGTGTTCGACGCCGAGTTCCGCCGCAAATATCCCTGTGGCGCGTTGTTGCCGGGGTATGCACAGCGTGACTGGCAATTACCAGCGCATCTGCGCGAGTACTTCCACAAGGCCGACAGCCTGCAGGGATTGGCGGCGAAGATCGGCGTCGATGGCGGCGGATTGGTGCGCACCGTGCAGCGCTTCAATGCCATGGCGGTGCAGGGTGTCGACGAAGATTTCCATAAGGGTGAATCGCTGTTTGATCGTTATTACGGCGACCCGAACGTACAGCCCAATCCGTGCCTGGCGCCGTTGCTCAAAGGGCCGTTCTATGCGGTACGCATCGATGCCGGGGACATTGGGACCAAGGGCGGTTTGTTGACCGATGTGCATGCCCGCGTGCTGCATGAGGACGGCCAGCCCATCAAGGGCCTGTATGCCATCGGCAACAGCGCCGCATCGATGATGGGCCGCACCTATCCGGGTGCCGGTTCGACCATCGGCCCGGCCATGACCTTCGGGTACCTGGCGGCCAACCACATCAAGCGCCAGAGCGAGACGGCTTCGGCCAAAAGCGTGTTCGGGAGTGTCGAATGAACAGTCAACGTCAACAGGTGGCGGTGGTCACCGGGGCCAGTCGCGGGGTTGGCCAGGGCATTGCCCTTGCGCTGGGGGCCAAGGGCATGACGGTGTATGTCACCGGCCGCGCCCCGGAGCACGGTGGGTCGAATGTGTACGGCCATGCGCTGCGTGGCTCGCTGGAAGACACCGCCGCCGCGATCACGGCCGCTGGCGGGCGTGGTATCGCGGTGGTGTGTGACCATGCCGATGACGTGCAGGTGCAGGCGTTGTTTGCGCAGGTCGAACAGGAATGTGGACACCTGGACCTGCTGGTGAACAACGCGGCGTACATCCATGACCAACTGATCGAACCGGGCCCGTTCTGGGCCAAGCCTTTGGCGTTGGTGCGCATTCTTGATGTCGGGCTGCGCTCGGCTTACATCGCCAGCTACTATGCCGCGCCTTTGTTGCTGCGCAGTGCCCAGGGGCTGATCTGTTTCACCTCTTCATTCGGTGCCGGTTGCTACATGCACGGTCCCGCGTACGGTGCGCAAAAGGCCGGAGTCGATAAGCTGGCGGCGGACATGGCGATCGATTTCGAAGGGCAGGGCGTGGCGGCGTTGTCGCTGTGGCTCGGCCCGCAACTGACCGAGCGCACGAAAATCGCCGGCGAGCAGCACGGTGAGCAATACCAGGCTTTTCTCGCCGATGCCGAAACCCCGCAATTCAATGGCCGGGTGATTCATGCCTTGCTCAATGACCCGCAGTTGATGACGTTGTCCGGGCAGACGTTGATCACTGCGGAGATAGCGCCCGGTTATGGCATCAGTGAAGCCGAGGGTCGTCAGCCACCTTCACACCGCGCCCTGCTGGGGGAACCGCGCCGGCAGCATCCGGCGCGGGTGGTTTAGCCGACATAAACATCCCTCTGCAGGAGCTGGCTTGTCGGGTGGCCGCATCGCTGCGAAGGCGTCGGCACAGTTAATATCACTGGCGCCTGACACACCGCTTTCGCTGGCAAGCCAGCTCCTACGGATTTTTTTAGGTGGCCTCGGATTCCGCCTGCAACCACAAACCCTGTGGGAGCTGGCTTGCCAGCGAAGACGGCATCAGCTTCAACAACATGGGTGCCTGACACACCGCCATCGCGAGCAGGCTCCCTCGCCACAGGTACAGTGTTCGTCCTTATCTGAACAGCATTGCGCTCCTACAGGGACTGCGTTCAACTGACCGGCTGCAACGCCCATTCGCGCAATACATTCTTCGTCACTTTCCCCGCTGCGTTGAGCGGCATGCTTTCGAGTACCTGCACCCGGCGCGGGACTTTGTAGTTGGCCATCTGCTCACGGCACCAGGCGAGGAACCGGGCCTGCTCGATCTCGACGCCCGGTGCTGGCAGCAAAAACGCCATCGCTACTTCACCGAGGCGCTCATCGGGAATGCCGATGACCGCCGCCTGGGCCACGCCCGGATAGGTCAGCACGCATTGCTCGATCTCCGCCGGATACACATTGAATCCGCCCGTGATGAACATGTCCTTGAGGCGATCGGTGATGCGCAGGTATCCCTGTTCATCGAGCATGCCGATGTCACCCGTGTGCAGCCAGCCGTCGGTGTCGAGCGTCGCCTGGCTGGCCTGCGGATCATTGAAATAGCCCTTCATCAGGTTGTAGCCACGCACCTGGACTTCGCCCGCAACGTTCGCCGGTTGGCTGCGACCCTGACTGTCGACGCAGCGGATTTCCACCCCGGGCATGGCCCGGCCACTGGTGTTGGCGACCAGCTCAGCGGCGTCGCCCGGGCGGCAAATGCTGGCAAAACCGCAGACTTCGGTCAGGCCATACGCGGTGACGATGGTGGCAAATCCCAATTCCTCGCGCATGCGCTGAATCATCTCCACCGGAATCGCCGCCGCGCCGGTCACCGCCACTCGTAATGAGCTCAAATCGAAGTCGCTACGTCGCGGATGGGCCAGTAGCGATTGATACAGCGTCGGAGGTCCGGGCAGCACGGTGATGCGCTCACGCTGGACGCATTCGAGCACCGTCTGCACATCGAACACCTGCTGCGGCAGGATGGTGCAACCGCGCATCAGCGCCGCCAGCCATCCGGCCTTATAGCCGAAGGAGTGGAAGAACGGATTGACGATCAGGTAGCGATCGCCTTCGCGCAAGCCGACGATTTCGCTCCAGTCGCGCACGATTTGCAGGTTCTGCCCGTGACCAGTCATCACCCCTTTGGGTTTGCCGGTGGTACCCGAGGTGAACAGCACATCGGACAAGGCCTGCGGGCCGACCTGTTGTTCGCGGGTACGCAGGGCCAATTGCGGCAGGTCCGCCGCCAGCTCAAGAAAGGTTTCCCAACCCAGGGTGCCGGCACTTGCACCGCGCAAGGTGACGATGTGGCGCAGGTCGGGCAGGTCTTCAGCGGCCAGCATGCCGGGGTAATCGGCGCCGAGAAATTCGCCGATGGCAAATAAAACGCAGGCGCCGCTTTCGCGCAGGATGTAGCCGGCCTCGCTGCCTTTCATCCGGGTGTTGAGTGGCACCAGCGCGGCGCCGACACTTTGCAGCGCACCGGCGGCGACAATCCATTCCCACACGTTGGGCGCCCAGATCGCCACCCTGTCCCCGACTTGAACCTCCAGTGCCAGCAAAGCGCGGGCGGCTTGCCGGCGCAATTGGTCAAGTTGTCGGTAGCTGATGACTCGGCCCGCATCCTCGATGGCGGGGCGGTCGCCGTAGGCCTGGGCAGCGTTGGCGAACAGTTGAGCGATGGTCAGTGCGGTGGCGACAGGCGGCATGGGGCCTCCCCGGTTAGAAGACAGATACGAAAAAGAGGGAGTGGGCCGGGCAGGGCGCCCGGCCGGGTAGCGAATTACTGGGCGGGCGGGGCGAAGCGACGGCCGGCGGAGAAACCGCCGTCCACGGCGATCATCTGGCCGCTGACGAACGACGCGTCGTCGGATGCCAGGAACAGCGCGGCGCTGGCCACTTCTTCCGGTTGCCCGGAACGACTGAGCATGTGTTGCGAGGCGAAGAAGGCGTGAAACGCTTCGTGCTCGCGGACCATGCTGGTCATCGGCGTTTCGATCAGGCCCGGGCACAGGCCGTTGACGCGCACATTGGCGTGGCCGTAGTCGATGGCCATCGAGCGGGTCAGCTGGTTGATGCCGCCCTTGGCGACGTTGTAGGCGACGTTGTTGTCGCAGGCTTGCAGGCCAAAGATCGAACCAATGTTGATGATCGAACCACTGCGCTGCGAGACCATCGACGCCACCGCGTATTTGCTGGTAAGCATGCTGCCGGTCAGGTTGATGTCCATCACCCGTTGCCAGTTGGCGGTGGTGGTCTGGGTCACGCTGCCCTGGTCGGCGACGCCGGCGGCATTGACCAGCACATCGATGCGCCCGAAGCGGCTGATGACTTCCTGCATGACCTGCTGCACCTGGGCTTCATCGCGCACATCCAGGGTCATGAATAAACCGGGGAAGTCCGCCGGTGCGCTGCCGATGTCCAGCCCGACCACTTGCGCGCCTTCGGCGGCGAAGCGGCGCACGCAGGCCAGGCCGATCCCCGAAGCGCCGCCGGTGACCACCGCGACCTTGTTCTGCAAACGAGCCATAACTGCACCTCTTTTATTGTTGTGGACTAATGCTGGCCGAGTCTAACTGCTGACCGTGGCGCAGTGATCGTCCAATGAGACTAAGCACCCGATCTGCCGTCTGACACCGATCAACTGTAGGAGCGAGCCTGCTCGCGAAAAACGTCCGGGCACCGCGTTCATTCAGACAGTGCGCGTCATCGTTGACGTCCATCGCTAGCAGGCTAGCTCCTACGTGGGATACGTAGCTTCAGTCAGGGAATTTCAGGCGTACCCGGGCACCTGTCGGGCGGCTCTGGCAGGCCAGTGTCCACCCGTCGGCCAGCTCTTTCGGGGTCAGCACATCGTTGCGCGCCAACCGGACCTCTCCTTCCTTCACGACGCACATGCAGGCCCCACAAAAGCCTTCTTCACAAGACGACGGCACGTCCAGGCCCGCTGCCTTACAGCTTTGCAGCAAGGTATCACCGGGCTGGCAGACGACTTCGTGTTGCTGGCCATCGAGTTCGACGATCAGCGCTTCGCACCGGGAATCCATGGCAGCGGCGCGGGCGAGGGCTTCTTCGGCGAGCAGTTCGTCCGGATCCGGTGGCGAGACGAAGCGCTCGACATGAATGCGTTCGGCGGCTTCGCCCAGTGCCAGCAGCGTGCGCTCCACGGTGTCCATGAACGGTCCCGGCCCGCAGATGAAGTAGTCGCCTCCGGCCGATCCGTGCAGCAAATGACGGACCTGGTGGTCCGTCAGGAAACCCTGCACCGAATCGAGGATGTGCACCACGTGCAGTTGATCAGGATGCGCCTTGATCAACTCACGCAGTTCGTCCTTGAAAATCACCGAGGTTTCATCGCGGTTGGCGTAGATCAACCGGATCGGCCGCCGACTGCTGTGCAGTACCGACTTGAGAATGGAAAACACCGGGGTGATGCCTGAACCACCGCCGAACAAGACCAGGGGGCTGTCGGTGTCTGCCTGCGGGTCGAGGCAGAACAGCCCGGCCGGAGGCAATACCTCCAGCCAGTCGCCGACCTGAACCTCATTCATCCAGTTCGACACCCGGCCGCCCTCGACCCGCTTGACCGTGACCTTGGGCAGTGCATCGGCCAGCGGCGAGCTGGCCATGGAGTAGCAGCGGGTCAACAGTTTGCCGGCGCAGGGTACGCGAAAACTCAGGAACTGGCCCGGTTTGTAGCAAAAGCGCTCACGCAAGGTGGGCGGGATATCCAGCACCAGCGAGCGCGCGTCAGCGGTCTCGTCGATCACCGCGCACACTTGCAGCATGACGCTTCCCGTCGTCGATTCAGCTGGGGTCAGGTTCTGTTGTTGCGTGCCCATGTTCACCTCTACCTCAGAGCCCGCTGATCAGTTGCGCGTTGTCGACACGGATCTCGGCGCCGTTGACGAAGCGTGACTCGTCCGTGGCCAGGAACAGCACCACGTTGGCAATGTCCCGAGGCGCGCACATGCGGTTCATCGGGTCCTGGTCAAGGGCTTCCTGAGGAATCGGCTGACCGCCCGCCAGGGCCTGGGTCATCGGCGTATTCACACCGTCCGGGTGCACGCTGTTGCAACGAATGCGATAGCCCTGTTGCTTGCAGTGCAAGGCGATGGAGCGGGTCATCGCCGCCACCGCGCCCTTGGATGCCGAGTAGGCGCAGAACATCGGCATCGCGCCCAGGGCCGCCACGGACGACATGTTGATGATCGAGCCGCCGCCGGTTTCCTTCATCGCCTGGATGGCGTATTTGCAACCGAGGAAGTAACCGTCACCGTTGATTTTCTGCACCTTCTGCCACAGCTCCAGCGTGGTGTCTTCGATGCTGCCCAAGGCCAGGATCGCGGCATTGTTGACCAGCACGTCGAGGCGGCCGAAGTGTTCCACGGTGGTTTTGACTACGTGTTGCCAGTCGCTTTCGCTGGCGATGTCGTGACGGATGAACAGCGCATTAGCGCCGATTTTCGCAGCGGCCTGGCGGCCGGCTTCTTCATTGAGGTCGGTCAATACCACTTTGGCGCCTTCGCGGGCCAGCAGCAGGGCGTCTTCGCGACCGATGCCGCTGGCGGCGCCGGTGATGATGCAGACTTTGCCTTCTACACGTTGCATTGTTGTTCTCCTGATCGTGCGGTTTGAAGTGCGACTTGGTCGGCCACGTGGGCGGCAGCCCGGCGACCGGAATAGATGCAATCGGCCAGTGACAGGCCGGAGACATACAGATTGGAGGCGATACCCACCGCGTTGCGGCCGGCGCTGTACAGGCCTCGAATCGGCACGCCGGCAGGGTCCAGCACCCGGCCACTGCGTTCGCAGACTTTCAGTCCGCCGAGGGTGATGACCGGGCAAGGGAAGAGTTTGCTGTCGAAAGAAAGATCGAGGGCGTACCACGGGCCCTGGTCGAGATCGGCGAGCATCGCTGGGGATTTGCCGAATTCGTCGGCGATGTCACCGCGTGCGGCGCGGCTATAGCGCTCGACGCTCTGGCGCAGCAGTTCGGGCGGCAGGTTGCAGCGTTTGGCCAGTCCGCCGAGGCTTTTGCTGCGCCTGGCGTTAAACAGCAGGTTGAGTAGCACTGGCAGACGCTGGAAATTCCAGACTTTGCCGGGGCCGACCTGACGGAGTGCTTCACGAACCAATGCTCGATTGAGAATCAGAATGGCGCGGCCGTCCTGTGCTTCCACCATGGCGTGGCCGAGGGTCGCGCCGTAGATTTCTTCGTTGGCGTACCGCTGGCCGCGAGCGTTGACGATCATTCCCCTGGCCCAAGCCAGCGGCGGGTTGATAAAGCGCCAGGCGCTGATCTTGTCCATCCGCGCCACGCTGCCACCCGCGCTCTGGCCCAGGGCAATGCCGCTGCCGTTGCAGCCGGTGGTGCCCAACGGCAAGCCCGCCAGGTATTGCGGTGCATGCTGGCGCACCAGATCGCGATTGAAAATGAAGCCACCACTGCTGAGCAATACGCCCTGTTCGGCGCGAATCAACAGGCGTTCGGCGCTGGCTTGCTCGATGCGGCGCTGTCGGGCGCGCAAACGATCGGCCAGGGCCGGGGCGTACATATGAAGGGCGCTGGCCCAGCGTGACAGTCGCGCATGTTGGCGTGCGGCCCGGCTGCCCGGCGGTAGCTGCCAGGCTTCGACGCCGAGCACCTGGTCGCGGGTGTCGAGCACCAGTCGCCGCACTTCGCACTGAGTGCGTAAGCGTGCACCGTGGCGCAAGGCGCTGGCCTTGAGCGGGGCGAACAGGCTGGCGCCGGACATGCCCGGACCTTTGGTGCGATGACCGCGCGGTGCCGGTTTGGCGTGCGCGGCATAGTCCGGCACGGCTTCGTTGCCGGAGTAATAGAGGTAGAACCGGTCGCTCGGGTACGAGGTCTTGTGCGGCAGGACGCTGGCTTCAAACGCAACGCCCTGACGTTCGAGCCAGGCCAGTTGCTCGCAGCTGCCGGCGCAGAAATCCTTGAGTGTCTGGCTGCTGACGGCTTCCCCGACTTCCTGACGCAGGTAATTGAACATGGCTTCGTCGGTATCGTCGTAGCCCGCCTGACGCTGGTACGGGGTGCCACCACCGGCATACACCACGCCGCCACTGAGTGCTGTCGCGCCACCTCCTTCGAAGCGATCCAGCGCCAGCACCGCCAGGCCACGGCTGGCCGCTTCGATGGCGGCACAGGCACCGGCACCGCCGAAACCGACGACCAGCAAGTCGCAACGGTCATTCCACGGCAACTGCTCGGCGCTGTTCACTCGCAACGCCGTCAACCCGTTCAGGCCTTCCATGTTCGGGCCTCAGCCGGCGACAGCGAAGGAGGGGGCGGGTTTGGCGGTGGTGGTGTAGCTGCCGTCGAGGTAGACCAGCGGGGTGATGGCTTCACTGGTGTGGATTTGCAGGATGCGCCCGATGAATACGGTGTGGGTGCCGTAGCTGAAGTGGCCGTCCTGGCGGCAGAGGATCGCTGATTGCGCGTCGCCCAGGTATGGAATGCCGCCGGGGCTGGTCAGCCAGTTGCCACGGTCGAAGCGTGCTTCGCCCTTGATCGCGCCGCTGCACAGGTGGGCCAGGTCCTGTTGTTCGACGCCGAGGATGTTGACGCAGAAGTCGGCGCCGGTGGCCAATGCGGCGTGGGGCGAGGCGGTCTTGTTGACGCAGATCAGCAGCGATGGGGGTTCGGTGCTGAGGGAGTCGACGGCCGTGGCGGCCATGGCGAATCGTTCGGAGCCGTTGCTGGTGCTGATTATGGTGACTGACTTGGCCAGGCGGCGCATGGCCTGGAGCATGTCGGCTTTGAGGTTGGCGTCGTTCATCGCACTGGGCCTTTTTTGTTGGGGGGGAGTGCGGTGGATTCTTGCTCTGGGTTGTTTGGGGGGCATCGTCCGAGGGGACTAGTTGGCCTTTGGCCTTTGGCCTTGGCGGCCTTTGGGCCGACCAGGTTTTGGGGTGGTTGGGTACATATCCGTTGCTGCGGTGATGGCGGCTGGCGGTTTCGCCCTTACGGCGACTTACTTTTTTTTCAAACGCCAAAAAAAAGATAAGCAAAAAAAGGCTCGCCCCGAGCGTCCGGCCCCTCGCTAAGGCTCGGCGTTCCTTCGCTGCGGTATTCATCCGGGGACACTGCCCTCCGGTCGGCTTCGCTTCGACCTACATGCAGCGTGTTCGACTGCGTCGAACGGCGCTGCGCGCCACTCCCCGGATGAACACCTCCACTCAGCCTCCCGAAGGGGCGGGTAGATCAAGATCAAGAGCTGCAGGCGAGCTAACGCTCGGCCTGATGAGTGGTGAGGAGCGGGTGGGTGTACGCCGTCGTGCTTTTCTGAGCTGGCTTGTCGGGGCGCCGCATCGCAGCGATGGCGGCCTGCCAGCCGACCAATCACTTGCAGATGTGCCCAATCCCCTGTGGGAGCGAGCCTGCTCGCGAAGGCGATCTGCCAGGCAACGCAATTCTCCAACCCCACATGGTCCGTTTGAGGGATGTCCACCACTGCGTGCATTGCTTGAATGCCAGGGTAGGGGCGCTACACCCGCCCCGCTGCACGCGCGCCCCGGCGGATGGGGTGAACAAAGGAGAACAATAAAAATGCTCAACCAAGACCTGATTCGCCAGCGTCTGAGCCAACGTGCCCGCGAGCTGGTGCCGATCCTGTGTGAACGCGCTCTCAATGCCGCGCAAGCCGGGCAGTTGCCTGAAGAAACCTTGAAGGATTTCCAGGACGCCGGGTTCTTTCGCATCCTGCAGCCGTCTCGCTGGGAAGGCTATGAACTGGAGCCCAAGGATTTCTTTGACGTGCAGATGACCCTGGCCGAAGGCTGCATGTCCTCGGCCTGGGTGCTCGGCGTGGTGGCGATTCACAACTGGCAGCTGGCGCTGTTCGATGATCGTGCGGCGCAGGACGTCTGGGGCGACGACTCCAGCGTGTTGATCTCGTCTTCCTACATGCCCGTGGGCAAGGTCGAGCGGGTCGAGGGGGGATTCAAGTTGAGTGGGCGCTGGGGGTTTTCTTCCGGTAGCAAGCATTGCGACTGGGTGTTCCTCGGCGCGCTGGTGCCGCCGCAAGAGGCGGGCGGGGCGCCGGATTACCGGACCTTCCTGGTGCCGCGCAGCGACTATCAGATACTCGACAACTGGAATGTGATGGGCCTGGAAGCCACCGGTTCCCACGACATTCTGGTGGAGAACGCTTTCGTTCCCGAGTACCGCACCCACCGCGCGCTCGACGGTTTCATGCAGAGCAGCCCGGGCAATGCGGTGAACACCGCGCCGCTGTTCCGCTTGCCGTTCGGGCAGATTTTCGTGCGTGCCGTGTCGTCTTCGGCCATTGGCGCCTTGCAGGGGGCGGTGGATCAGTTTGTCGAGCACAACCGCGCGCGGGTCGGGGTCAACGACGGGCGCAAAATGGTCCAGGACCCGGCCGCGCAGTCGGCGCTGGCCAATGCCATGGTGTGCGTCGATGAGTGCAAGACCGTGCTGTACCGTAACTTCGCCTTGATGCTGGAGCGCGCACAGAAGGGCGAGCCGTTGAGCCTGCCCGAGCGGGTGAAGATGCGGTACGACTCGGCGCTGGTGGCCGACAAATGTGCCAGGGCGGTCGGTGATCTGATGTTCAACAGCGGCGCTTCGACCATCTTCCGCAGTCATCCGATCAACCGGGCCTTCCGCGACATCCACACCGGTCGCGCCCACGTCGCCAACAGCCCGGCCAAGTACGCCTGGAACCTGGGCGGCGTGAGCATGGGGCAGGACAGCAACGACTTTTTCCTCTGACCCATGCGTACAAATCAGCTAGTCCGTTTGCGTGATTCGAGCGCCCCGTCGATGCATGAGCATTGACGGCAAGGCGAAGGTCTACGGCGCCGACTGCGCATCCAAATAAGCACAAGGATCAACCATGAAATTTTCCCTGATTTACGAAGCCCAGACGGTGGACTCCAGCCGTGAAGGCGACCGCAAGATTTTCCAGGACACCGTTGAGCAAGCGGTGCTGGCCGACAAGCTTGGCTTCGACACCTTCTGGTGCGTGGAGCACACGGCCCTGAGCAACTACTCGCACATGTCGGCACCGGAAACCATGCTGGCCTTCGTCGCCGGTAAAACCGAACGCATCGGCATCGGTCACGGTGTGGTCTGCCTGCCGCCGGCGATGAACCATCCGGTAAAAGTCGCCGAGCGCATCGCTACCCTCGACCTGCTGTCCAAGGGGCGCGTGCACTTCGGCGTCGGCAAGGGCGGTACCCAGCAGGAGGCCGGCACTTTCGGCTATGACCTGGCGACCCTGCAGCCGCAGATCGACGAGATGATGTACCTGATCCCGAAAATGTTCGTGCAGGATGAAATCGAGCACAACGGCGACTTCGTGCAGATCCCGAAACGTCCGATCCATCCCAAGCCATATCAAGACCCTCACCCGCCGATGTACCTGGCGTGCACCAACACCGAGTCACTGAAAAATGCCGGCGGTCGTGGCATGGGCGCGTTGGTGCTTGGCTTCGGTGGCCCGGAAGAAATCGCCAAGAAGGTCGAGGTCTATCACGAGGCGTTTGATCATCGTGACGAGAAAAAGCAGGTGGGCTTCCGCCCCAACCGTCACATCGCCGCGCTGTGCCCGGCCATCGTGCTGGAAGACAACGCAGAAGCGCGCCGCATCGGCATTCGTGGCCAGCGTTATTTCATGGAATCCCTGGGCTACTGGTACGGCGGTGGCGAGCGTCCGGACCCGGAGAAGTGGAAGGACGACACCTTCGTCGATGGCAACGGCCAGGCCGTGATCAAGTCGCGCTTCGCCTCCGAAGAAGTCAGCGTCGACTTTTCCGACCCGACCATGGCCATGATGAACCCCAACCACGCCTACGGCACGGTCGAGGACTGCATCAACTATGTGCAGCGCCTGATCGACGCCGGTGCCGACGAAATCCTGTTCATCTGCCAGATGGGCACCGTGCCGCAGTGGGCGCAGCTGGAGACCTTGAAGAACATCGGCGAGAAGGTGATTCCGCATTTCCGTAAGGCGTGATGGTTGACGCTAAACGCATGAACACCGCATGCCCCTGTGGGAGCGAGCCTGCTCGCGATGAGGTCGGCACATTCAGCATCAATGGTGCCTGACCCATCGCCATCGCGAGCAGGCTCGCTCCCACAGTTTGATTGCATTCCAGGCCTGGCATGGACGTCAGGCCCACTTTCCAGCGGGTCCCCAAGGCCCGTTTTTTTATGCTTGCGAATAAGGCATTGAACACCCCACACCCCTTGTAGGAGCGAGCCTGCTCGCGATGAACCGGAGTACGCCGCGGGGTGTCAGGCTTTCAGCGTTATCGTTGGCGACCATCGTCGGAACGCCGCCCGAAGCAGGCTCGCTCCTACAGGTTATTGCGTAAGTTCGCACCACCGATTTGGCCTTTGAATAGAACCTGTTTAACGGCTGTCAGTGTTACTTGATGAAAGCCACAACGCCTTGCGTCGTTGCCTACAGGTACGCCAGAATCCGCCGGCTTGTGCGCCTTGGTCCCCCTCGGTAACTTGATTCGCGTCACTGCTCATCAGTGATCGGGTTTAGTCGCCCGTTGTGACACGAAGCGCATTTGCATCCCAAACAGTCAGGTCATTTCATGTCCTGCACTTCATGGTAGCTGTGCGCAGGGCGCCTTCGGGCGCGCCGGTTTCGTGCTCCGCCGGTCGACTAACCTGCGTACAGCTGCCACCCCTCTTGTTTAGTCGCAAGTAGGTGACGGCTCCACATTTTGGAGCATTCAATCATGGTCAAACCTTCACCCAATCCGCCAGACACCGATCCGGCATCCCCCTACGAAAGCCCCGATTCCAAAAAACTCAACGAAGCCGCCGAACGCGCCCTCGACTACCACTTCCCCTCGACCGCCGACATCAAGGCCACTCCTCGAACCATCTGCACCCTGTTTACCGTAGACCCAGAGGCTACGACCGAAACCCTGATGACTTACCTGTTGGAAACGCTGGCCTCGGTGGATGTGATGGTGCATCAGCTGGTGGATCATCTGCAGGGCGGTGACCGCAATGCGCTGTTGGGCATTTCCAATAGCGTGATGCTCGCGGAGATCACGGCGAACCGGGTGCTGGATCAAATCGAACCGGCAACATAAACCCACAACACCGCTGACCCCCTGTGGGAGCGAGCCTGCTCGCGATAGCGATTTAAATTCAACATCGATGTCGAATGTTGTGGCCCCATCGCGAGCAGGCTCGCTCCCACAGTTTTTTGCGTGTACTCCATCAAATCCGCTAGTCCCATTGGACGATGTTGCCCCTCGCCGAACCCGTTTGAATAGGCCCACATAAAGTCTCCCCACGGCACCCGCCGAAGGGCGGCACGGCCTGAGCAAAACGAGGAGTGCATCCATGGATATCCGTGGTCTGGGTTACGTCACCCTGTTGTCCAGCGACCTGGCGCAATGGCGTCATTACGCGAGCCAGGTGCTGGGCATGATGGTCAGCGGCGACGATGAGCGTTTGTACCTGAAAATGGACGAGCGTCATTACCGCGTGCTGGTGCAGAAAAACGCCGAAAACGGCTTCGGTGCCTGCGGCTGGGAAGTGCCCGGCAAGGCGGCCCTGGAACAGGCGGTCAGCGAGCTGCAACAGGCCGACGTGCAAGTGACTCGTGGCACCACCGCCGAAGCCGAGCTGCGCAAGGTCCAGGAACTGGTGCACTTCAGCGACCCGGACGGCAACCGTCACGAAATCTTCTGGGGCCCGCTGCAAGACTTCGCCCGTTTTGTCTCGCCGGTCGGCGTCAAAGGGTTCGTCACCAACGACCTCGGCATGGGCCATGTGGTGCTGCCGGCACCCGCCTTCGAGCGCTGCCGCGATTTCTACGAGCAGGTGATGGGTTTCGGCCTGTCGGACCTGATGAAAGTGCGCTTTACCCCGGACCCGGCCGAGCCGCAAAAACGCATTCACTTCCTGCACTGCAACAACGGCCGTCACCACTCGCTGGCGATTTTCGAGTGCCCGATGCCCCATGGCTGCGTGCACATGATGGTCGAGGTCAATGCGCTGGATGAAGTCGGCCGTGCCCTGGACCGCGTGCACGCCAACGGTGTGAAGCTGTCGGCCACCCTCGGCCAGCACACCAACGATCAAATGATTTCTTTCTACATCAAGACCCCGTCCGGGTTTGACCTGGAGTACGGCTGCGATGGCCTGGTGGTCGACTGGGATCGCCACACGCCGTTCGAAAGCACCGTGGTCAGTCACTGGGGCCACGACTTCAGTGTCGGTCGCCAATGAGGAACATGACGATGGACAAGCAAATGACCACAGCCGAGATTGTCGGCCAACTGCGCGACGGCATGACCATCGGCATCGGTGGCTGGGGCCCGCGCCGCAAGCCGATGGCTCTGGTGCGCGAGATCCTGCGCTCGGACCTCAAGGATCTGACGGTTGTTGCATACGGGGGGGCGGACGTGGGCATGCTCTGCGCGGCCGGCAAGATCAGGAAACTGGTGTTCGCCTTTGTCTCGCTCGACTTCATTCCACTGGAGCCTTACTTCCGCAAGGCGCGCCAGGAAGCGGCGCTGGAGGTGATGGAAATCGACGAAGGCATGTTGCTGCTGGGCCTTCGCGCCGCAGCGATGAACGTGCCTTTTATTCCGACCGCAGTCGGGTTGGGCACCGATGTCCTGCGCCACAACCGGCAGATCAAGTTGATCGCCTCGCCCTATGCCGATGGCAAGGACTGGGTGGCGATGCCGGCGCTCAAACTCGATGCGGCGCTGGTGCACGTCGACCGTGCCGACAAACGCGGCGTGTGCCAGATCAGCGGCCCCGATCACTACATGGACGACCTGTTCGTGCGCGCCGCGACCCACAGCTACGTGACCTGCGATGAACTGGTCGACAGCGACTGCTTCCACCAGGACAGCGCCCACGCGCATCAAGTTTTCTGGGAACGCAACCTGACCACCGCCGTGGCCCACGTGCCGGGCGGGGCACATCCGTCGTCCTGTGCGCCGTTGTACGGTTTCGACGTCGCGCACTTCAAGACCTACAACGCTTCGGCGCAGGCCGTCGATGGCTGGCAGAACTATGTCCGCGACTACATCGACTGCAACCACGAACAGTACCTGGACAAGGTCGGCGGCCTGGCTGCGATCCGCCAACTGCCATTGCCGATTTTCTGAGGGAGCCTTGCGATGAGCACTACCACTTACAGCCTCGCCGAACTGATGATCTGCGCTGCCTCCGAAGCCTGGCGCGACGACGGCGAAGTATTGGCCAGCGGCATCGGCGTGATCCCCCGCCTGGCCGCATCGCTGGCGATGCAGACCAGTAACCCGCAGCTGCTGATGACCGACTCCGAAGCCTACATGGTCGCCGAACCGGTGCCTTTGGGCGCGCGCAATGGCTACGAACCCAAGCGCGACTGCTGGATGGGTTTTTCGCGGATTTTCGACAACGTCTGGGGCGGCAAGCGCCACGCGTTGGTGGGCCCGACCCAGATCGACCGCTTCGGCCAGGCGAACATTTCCTGCATCGGCGACTACGCCAAACCCAAGGCGCAGATGCTCGGGGTGCGCGGTTTTCCCGGCAACTCGATCAGTCATGCCAACTCGTTTTGCGTCCCCAGCCACAACCGTCGGGTGTTCGTCGAAGGCGAGGTCGATATGGTCGCCTCGGTCGGCTACAACCCGGCCCGCCTGGCCCGGGGCTGGTCGCTGGACGACATCGATATCCGCCTGATCATCACCGACCTCTGCGTGCTGGATTTCCAGGGGCCCTTTCGGCAGATGCGCCTTCGTTCGCTGCACCCCGGCGTGACCGTGGCCCAGGTCCAGGACAACACCGGATTCGAGTTGCACGTCCCGCAGGATTGCCCGACCACGGCGGCGCCGACGGTCGAGCAGTTGCAACTGATCCAGCGCCTGGACCCGCACAACCTGCGTGCCTTGCAGCTAAAAGACAACCCGCCAGGCCAACGCTGAGCGCCACCCGTTTCGGAGAAAAGTGATGGCTGAACATAACGACAAGAACGAGGCCGAGGTGGTGCTATACGAGGTGCGCGGCGCGGTGGCCCTGGTCACCATGAATCGCCCCGAGTACCACAACGCGCAGAACTCGCAGATGACCTATGCGCTGGACGCGGCGTTTCGCCGGGCCTGCGACGACGATGAGGTGAAGGTCATCGTCTTGCGTGGCGCCGGCAAGCATTTCTCCGCCGGACACGACATCGGCACCCCGGGCCGTGACGTCGACAAGACCTTCGACCGGGCCAGCCTGTGGTACGACCATGTGAACAAACCGGGCGGCGAGTTTCTGTATGCCCGGGAGCAGGAAGTCTATCTGGGCATGTGTCGGCGCTGGCGGGAAATGCCCAAGCCGACCATCGCCATGGTCCAGGGTGCATGCATTGCCGGTGGGCTGATGCTGGCCTGGGTCTGTGACCTGATCGTCGCCAGCGAGGATGCTTATTTCGCCGACCCGGTGGTGCGCATGGGCATTCCCGGGGTCGAGTATTTCGCCCATGTGCACGAATTGAACCCGCGCATCGCCAAGGAGTTTCTGTTCCTGGGTGAGCGCATGTCGGCACCGCGCGCCTATCAGATGGGCATGCTCAACCGGGTAGTGGCCCGTGATGAGCTGGAGCAACAGACCCTCGACATCGCCGGGCGCATCGCGCAAATGCCGCGCCTGGGCCTGCAATTGAGCAAGCAAGCGGTGAACAACGCCGAAGACCTGATGGGCAAGCGCGCGACCATGGACATGGTGTTCGGCCTGCATCACTTCGCCCATGCCCACAATGAACTGGTGTCCGGTGACCGCCTCGGTGGCTACGACGCCAAGGCCATGGCCAGTTCCCAGCGCAAGACGGGCGAGGCGTGAGCATGGCGATTTCGTTGAATACCCGTTTGACCGAACTGCTCGGTTGCCGCTACCCGATCATCCAGACCGCCATGGGCTGGGTTGCCGACCCGAAACTGGTGGCGGCCACGGGCAATGCCGGCGGCTTCGGTTTTCTCGCCGGGGCGACCATCGAGCCGCAGCAGATGGAAGCGGCGATCCTCGAAACCCAACGCCTGACCGATCAGCCGTTCGGTGTGAACTTCCATATGTACCAGGCCAACGCCGGCGAGATTGTCGAACTGGTGTTGCGCCATAAAGTCCGGGCGGTGAGTTACAGCCGTTCGCCGGGCAAGCAGATGATCAGCCGCTTGAAGGACGCCGGGGTGGTGTGCATCCCCACGGTCGGCGCCCTCAAGCATGCGCAGAAAGCCGTGGAAATGGGTGCCGACGCGGTGACCGTGCAGGGCGGCGAGGGCGGCGGGCATACCGGATCGGTGCCGACCTCGATGCTGCTCGATCAAGTGGTCAGCGCGGTCTCGGTGCCGGTGGTGGCGGCGGGTGGCTTCAAGGACGGCAGGGGTTTGGTCTCGGCCCTGGCCTATGGTGCCGAAGGCATTGCCATGGGCACGCGCTTCTTGATGTGCGCTGACAGCCCGGTGCCCCAGGCGACCCTGGCGCGTTACCTGGCGGTCAAGGACCCGGCAGCGATCATCGTCAGCCGCGCCATCGACGGCATGCCGCAGCGGATGATCCGCAACGAATTGCTCAACCAGCTGGAAAACAGCGGTGGCCTCAAGCGCTTGCTGCTGGCGGTGCAAAGTGGCCTGGCGTATCGCCGCCACACCGGCATGAGTCTTGGCCAGTTGCTCGGCAGCGCCTTGAAGATGCGCGGCGCCGGGGAGCTGACCGCCGCGCAAAGCATCATGGCCGCTAACGCGCCGATGGTGATCCAGAAAGCCATGGTCGACGGGCAACCGGCCGCCGGGGTGTTGCCCGCCGGGCAGATCGCCGCCTCCATCGACAGCTTGCCCAGTTGCGCCCAATTGATTGAACAGATCGTCCAGAACGCCGAAGCGCGCCTGGGCGAGCTGTGTCGCCGTGTGTCGTGAAGGGGCCATGCATTGTGAAGGAAGGAAACCATGAAACCATTTAGCGTCAGCATCGAAAACGGCATAGCCGAACTGGTGTTCAACCGGCCACCGGTCAACGCCTTCAACAACCAGGGCTGGGCCGATATCGCCAGCGAGATCGAGAGCCTGGGCCGTAACAGCGACGTGCGGGTGATCGTGATTCGTGCCGAGGGGCGCGGCTTCTGCGCTGGCGTCGATATCAAGGAACTGGCCGCCGACGGCAACCTGATCGTCGCCGTCAACAAGGGCAACTACGACAGCTTCAAGGCCATTCACCGCAACCCGAAACCGGTGATTGTCGCGGTGCACGGATTTGTTCTGGGGGGCGGCATCGGCATTTGCGGGGCTGCCGACATCATCGTTGCTTCCGAGTGCGCCACCTTCGGTGTACCGGAAGTCGATCGTGGGGCCATGGGCGGCGGTGCGCATTTGCAGCGGCTGTTCCCTGTGCAGAAGGTCCGGCACATGTACTTCACCGGCGAGCCGATCGATGCCGCCGAGGCTTATCGCCTGGGCGCGGTGGAGCGTGTGGTCAAGCGCGAAGACTTGCGTGAAGCCGCCTTGCAGATCGCCCGCACCATCGCCGCCAAGAGCCCGGGCATGATCGGCCTGGCCAAGGAAGCATTGACTGGCATCGAAGACGGCAACCTCGAAGACAAATACCGCTGGGAGCAGGGCTTCACCCTTGAAGCCTATCGCTCGCTGGACTCTCAGGAAGCACGCGACTCGTTCGTCGAGAAACGCGATGCCCGATTCAACGGCTGAAGGCACTTTCATGGACCTGACCTATACCCCGGCCCAGCAGGCCTTTCGCGCCGAAGCGCGGACCTGGCTGGCCGCCAACGTACCCGCCGAACCGCTGCAATCGTTCGACACTGAACAAGGTTTTGCCGAGCACCGCGCCTGGGAAGCCAGGCTCAACGAAGGCCGTTGGGGCATGGTGACCTGGCCGACCGAACTCGGCGGCCGTGGCTGCGACTTGATCGAATGGCTGATTTTCGAGGAGGAATACTACCGCTCCGGTGCGCCCGCTCGCGTTAACCAGAACGGTATCTTCCTGCTCGGCCCGACCCTGATGGAGTACGGCAGCGAAGCGCAAAAGGCGCGCTTTCTGCCGCGCATGGCCACCGGCGAAGACATCTGGGCCCAAGGCTGGTCGGAGCCAGGTGCCGGTTCCGATATGGCGGCGATTCGCTCGAAGGCCGAGCGGGTCGGCGACCACTACGTTATCAACGGCCAGAAAACCTGGTCGACCCGTGCGGTGTGGGCCGACTGGGTGTTCGGCATCTTCCGCACCGACCCGCAGTCCCAGCGCCATCACGGCCTGACCTTTATTCTGCTGCCGCTGGACACGCCGGGCATCACCGTGCGGCCGATCCCGCAGCTCAATGGCTTGCCGGGGTTCGCCGAGATTTTCTTCGACGACGTCAAGGTACCGGTGGAGAACGCCTTGGGTGGCGAGGGCATGGGCTGGCACGTGGCGATGTCCACCGCCGGTTTCGAGCGCGGCTTGCTGCTGCGTTCGCCCGCGCGCTTCCAGGAAACCGCCAGGCGCCTGGTGCAGTTGTACCAGGCCCATCGCGAGCAGGCCGACCGCGACCCGGCGATCGGCGAGGCCGTGATGCGCGCCTGGCTGGACGCCGAGGCCTACACCTTGAGCACTTACATGACCGCCTCGCAACTGGTGCAGGGCGGCAAGATCGGGCCGGAATCCTCGACCAACAAAATCTTCTGGTCGGAGCTCGATCAGCGCATGCACGACACGGCCATGAGCATTCTCGGCCTGCGCGGCGAGTTGCTGCCCCAAGCCCCGGCGGCCGGTGATGTCGGCCATTGGCTGGACGGTTTCCTGTTTGCCCAGGCCGGGCCGATCTACGCCGGCACCAACGAGATCCAGCGCAACATCATTGCCGAACGCATGCTCGGCATGCCGCGTGCCTGAGGAATAGACCATGGATTTTAGTTTCAGCCGCGACCAACTGCTGTTCCAGGACAACGTCAGAAGTTTCCTGATCAACGAAGTCACCCCGGAGCGCATCCGCGAACTGTGGCAAAGCGACAGCGGCCGCAGTGATCAACTCTGGGCGCAACTGGTGGAATTGGGCCTGACCGCGCTGACCGTGCCCGAGGCCCAGGAGGGCATGGGCATGAATGAGCTCGACTTCATTCTGATCGCCCAGGAATGTGGTTACGCCGGCCTGCCCGAGCCCCTGGTGGAAACCGTGCTGGTCGGTGTGCCGTTGCTGGCCGCCCTTGACGAGCAACACACGGCGCTCAAGCACGACTGGCTGACGCGGGTCGCCGGGGGCCGCGCGCGGTTGGCGATCGCCGAGCCGGGCAATCCGTTGGTCAGTGATGCCCATGTGGCCGATCTGTTGCTGCTGGCCCATGGCGATGAGGTGCATGCGCTGGAGCGGGGCGCCGTGCGTCTGACGCGCAATGAGTCGGTCGATCCGAGTCGCCAGCTGTTTCAGGTCGAGTGGACGCCAACACCCGCGACCTGTGTCGCCCGTGGTGAACAAGGCCGACGTTTGTGGGCCGATGCCTTCAACCGTGGCGCCCTCGCCAGCGCCGCGCAACTGCTGGGGCTGGCCAAGCGCATGGTCGACCTGGCGGTGGACTACACCTTTGAGCGCAAGCAATTCGGCAAACCGGTGGGTTCGTTCCAGGCGGTCAAGCATTTGATGGCCAACGTCGCGGTGCAGATCGAATTCGCCAAGGGGCCACTGTATCGCGCCGCCTACGCGGTGGCCGAGCAGCAAGCGGGGCAGGGCGCGATGGTGTCCCACGCCAAACTGGCGACGGCGGAAGCGGCGTTGCTGGCGGCGAAGAACACCATCCAGGCCCACGGCGCCATGGGGTACACCTGGGAGGTTGACTTGCACCTGTTCATGAAACGCGCCTGGGCGCTGGACAAGGTGTGGGGCGATCGCGGCCACCACAAAGGTCGGATTCGCGCGGCTCTGTTTGACGGCAGTCCAGAGCTGGGTGCGGGCAGTACGTTCTAACCCCGACAGTTAGGGCGACGAAATCCCTGTGGGGGAGGGCTTGCCCGCTCCCACAGGCTATCGGCGCCTGATTTCAATTTTTCTACCGTACCGAGGTACACCATGGCTGAAGCCTATATCGTCGACGCCCTGCGTACGCCCACCGGGCGGCGCAAGGGTGGTCTGAGCCAGATTCACGCCGCCGACCTGGGCGCCCATGTGTTGCGTGCATTGGTCGAACGCAACGACATTCCCGACGACGATTATGACGACGTGATCTTCGGTTGCGTGGACACCATCGGCCCGCTGGCCGGCGACATCGCCCGTACCAGTTGGCTGGCGGCCGGTTTGTCGCAAGCGGTGCCCGGCACCACCATTGACCGCCAGTGCGGGTCGTCCCAGCAGGCGGTGCATTTCGCCGCCCAGGCCGTGATGAGTGGCACTCAGGACGTGGTCGTCGCCGGGGGCGTGCAGACCATGACCCAGATCCCGATTTCTTCGGCGATGATCGCCGCCGAACCCTTGGGCTTTACCGATCCGTTCAGCGGCTCTGAAGGTTGGGTGCGACGCTACGGCGCGCAGCCGCCGACGCAGTTCCGTTCGGCACAGATGATTGCCGAGAAGTGGGACCTGTCTCGGGCGCAACTGGAAGCCTATTCGCTGGAGTCCCATCGACGTGCCTTGCAGGCCATCGAGCAAGGCCGCTTCAGCCGCGAGATCGTGCCACTGGCCGGCGTGCTGCATGACGAAACGCCGCGCCACACCAGCCTGGAAAAAATGGCCGAGCTGGAGTTCCTGTTCGGCTGCGACCGGGTGACCGCCGCGGTATCCAGCCAGACCTGCGACGCGGCCAGCGCGATGCTGATCGTCTCCGAAGCGGCGCTCAAGCGTTATGGCCTGACGCCACGTGCGCGGATTCACCACCTGAGCGTACGTGCCGAGGACCCGGTCTGGATGCTCACTGCGCCTATTCCGGCCACCGCTTATGCGCTCAAACGTGCCGGCATGAAGCTGGAAGACATCGACCGGGTGGAAATCAACGAAGCGTTCGCGTCGGTGGCCATGGCCTGGCTCAAGGAGACCGGTTACCCCTACGAACAGACCAACGTCAACGGCGGCGCCATTGCCCTCGGTCATCCGCTGGGTGCGACCGGTACGCGCTTGATGTGCAGCTTGCTGCATGAACTGGAACGCAGCGGCGGGCGCTTCGGTTTGCAGACCATGTGCGAAGGCGGCGGCCAGGCCAACGTCACCATTATCGAGCGTTTGTAAAGCCGGATGTACACCGATCCTGTAGGAGCGAGCCGGCTCGCGATGGACTGAAGAACGACGCGGTTATCCAGACATCCCGCGTATTCGTTTACGACCATCGCGAGCCGGCTCGCTCCTACAGGGAAATGTGGCGACAAGTGAGGAATTTGAAACATGAAAATCTGTGAAAACCGCGTGGTGATCATCACCGGTGCCGGCGGTGGCCTGGGGCGCGCGTATGCGCTGGCTTTCGCTGCCGAGGGCGCGAAGGTGGTGGTCAATGACATCAACCGGGAGGCGGCGCTGACGGTGGTCGGCGAGATCCTCGGTCAGGGCGGCAGCGCCGTGGCCAATAGCGACGACATCACGCGTTATGACTCGGCCGGGCTGATCGTGCGTCAGGCGATTGAAACGTTCGGCGGACTGAACGTGGTCGTCAACAATGCGGGCATCTGCCGTGACCGTATGTTCGCCAGTCTCAGCGAAGCAGACTGGGATGCGGTGGTGGCGGTGCATCTGAAGGGCCATTTCTGCATTGCCAGCCATGCCGTGAAGTACTGGCGTGAGCAGGCCAAGGGCGGGGCGAAGGTCGATGCGCGGATTATCAACACCAGTTCGGGAGCCGGCCTGCAAGGCTCCATCGGCCAGTCCAACTATGCGGCGGCCAAGGGCGGCATCGCCGCACTGACCCTGGTGCAGGCAGCCGAGTTGCGCCGCTACGGGATCACGGTCAACGCCCTGGCCCCGGCTGCGCGCACTGGCATGACCGAACAGGTGTTCGCCGACACCATGAAAAAACCGGAGGAGGGCTTTGATTACTTCGCGCCGGAAAACGTCGCGCCGCTGGTGGTGTGGCTCGGCTCCGAGGCTTCGGCGGACGTGACCGGGCAGATGTTCGAGGTCGAGGGCGGCAAGTTGTCGATTGCCGATGGCTGGCGTCGTGGTCCGGAACTGGACCGCAAGGGCCGATGGGCGGTAAGCGAGATGGGCGATGCGGTGGCGCAGCTGCTGACTCGGGCGGTTCCGGCGGCCAGGGTTTACGGCAGCTGAAAAAGAACGGTATCGGGAGGGCGCGGGTGGCTATAATCGGCCCACGTTCCAAAACCGATCACCTGTAGGAGCGAGCGTGCTCGCGATGGTCGTTAACGATAACGCGTCGATTCTGGATAAACGCGTTGCGCTTGAGTCCATCGTGAGCAGGCTCGCTCCTACAGGGGGCCGACGTTTCCCTCCGTCACCACACGAGACCTGCCATGACCATTTCCCTGTATGACGCTTCCGTTCCTGTTTTCAAGCAAATGCTAAACGCCCTGAGCGATGTGTTGAAGAAGGCCGAAGCCCACGCGACTGAAAAGAACATCGACCCGAACGCATTCCTGCAAGCCCGCCTGTACCCGGATATGTTCCCGCTGGTGCGTCAGGTGCAGATCGCCGTTGATTTCGCCAAGGGCGTTTCCGCCCGTCTGGCCGAAGTCGAACTGCCGAAGTACGACGACAGCGAAACCACTTTCGCCGAGCTGCAAGCCTTGATCGCCAAGGTCCTGGCCTTCATCGGCGAGATCAAGCCGGAGCAGATCAACGGCAAGGAAGGCATCGAAATCGTTACCCGTCCGGGCACGCCTAAAGAGAAGCGCTTCTCTGGCCAGGCTTACCTGCTGACCTACGGGCTGCCGCAATTCTTCTTCCACGTCACCACCGCTTACGCATTGCTGCGCCACAACGGCGTGGAAGTGGGCAAGCGCGATTACATGGGCGCGTTCTAAACCGTCCAGGTACAAAAAAGCCCCCGCAGCCTTGGTTTGCGGGGGCTTTTTCATGTGTGCGCATTTATTCGCTACACCACGAACCCTGTGGGAGCGAGTTTGCTCGCGATAGCAGTGGGTCAGTCAACATTGATATTGAATGTGACGCCGCCATCGCGAGCAGGCTCGCTCCCACGGGGGGGTTGGGTTAGGCCAGGCGTTCTGCCTTTGCCTCTTCACCCAGGCATGCCGCCGCCGTGAACAGCACGTCGGTGGACGAATTCAACGCCGTCTCCGCCGAGTCCTGCAGTACGCCGATGATGAAACCGACCGCGACCACCTGCATCGCGATTTCACTCGGGATGCCGAACAAACTGCACGCCAGTGGAATCAGCAGCAGCGAACCGCCCGCCACACCCGAAGCGCCACAGGCGCAGATGGCTGCGACAACGCTGAGCAGGATGGCGGTCGGGATGTCCACGGCAATGCCCAGGGTATGCACCGCTGCCAGCGCCAGTACGGTAATGGTGATGGCTGCACCGGCCATGTTGATGGTGGCACCCAGCGGGATCGACACCGAGTAAGTGTCTTCATGCAGGCCCAGGCGCTTGCTCAGTTCCAGGTTGACGGGAATGTTCGCCGCCGAGCTACGGGTGAAGAACGCGGTGATCCCGCTTTCACGCAGGCAAGTCAGCACCAGTGGATAGGGGTTGCGACGCAATTTCCAGAAGACGATGGCCGGGTTCATCACCAGTGCCACGAACAGCATGCAGCCGAGCAGCACCGCCAGCAGGTGGGCGTAACCGACCAGGGCACCGAAACCGGAGGTGGCCAGGGTCGAGGCCACCAGGCCGAAGATCCCCAGCGGTGCAAAGCGAATCACCACGCGCACGATGACGGTCACGCCATTGGACAGGTCGCCCAGCACTTCGCGGGTGGTGTCGCCGGCGTGGCGAATGGCGACGCCCATGCCGATGGCCCAGGCCAGAATGCCGATGAAGTTGGCGTTCATCAGTGCGCTGATCGGGTTGTCGACCACGCTCAGCATCAGGCTTTGCAGGACTTCGCCGATGCCGCCGGGCGCGGTCACCGCAACGTCATGGGTCGACAGCACCAGGCTGGAGGGGAACATCATGCTCGCCACTACCGCGACCACGGCGGCGGCAAAGGTGCCCAGCAGGTACAAGAACAGAATCGGCCGGATGTGGGTTTCCTGGCCATGTTTATGGTTGGCGATCGACGCCATGACCAGCACGAACACCAGAATCGGCGCGACCGCTTTTAGCGCGCTGACGAAGACCTTGCCGATAAACGCCGTGGACTTTGCTGCTTCCGGCGCGAACAGCGCCAGGGCAATCCCGGCGATCAAACCGATGATGATTTGCGTGACCAGGCTGGTGCGTTTGAGGTGTTGCAATAGAGAAGGGGATGAAGCGGTCATAAAACAGCATCTCTGATTTTTTATAAGTGCATGGTTTCGCAGGTGTGCAGCAACAAGCCGGGCAGGCCGCAGGCCGGAAACCGTAAGGGGAAACGCGGGGGTGTAATGCCGCTGATTAACCTGTGGCGAGGGAGCAAGCTCCCTCGCCACAGGTCAGTGTTTCGGCTTGGTTGAACGGCATCGACCACAGGGTGTACGTTTTTCAGGGCGCGGACTTTATCACAGCGTAGGGCCGATCCTTCAGACCTGTGACGAACTGACGCCCTGGCGTTCAACGCAATTTGCAGGTTCGTGCAACCCTGTGCGCAAACACTCTGTTAAGATCCGCCATCCTCATTTTCATATCTGCCAGTGGGCCTTCGGGCTATCGCTGGTGTTGTCGTTTTTCTGGAGTTTTGCATGCGGTTGTTGCCCATCCTTCTGTTGTCCGCCGCCGGTTTCACGGTGCTGACCACGGAGTTCATCATTGTCGGCCTGCTGCCGGCCATCGCCCGCGACCTCGAGGTCAGCATCCCGCAAGCGGGTTTGCTGGTGACCCTGTTCGCGTTCACCGTTGCCGCCTTCGGGCCATTCCTCACCGCGTATTTCGCCCGGTTCGAGCGGCGCAAGCTGTTCATCAGTGTGCTGATCATGTTCGGCCTGGCCAACACCCTCGCGGCGTTGGCGCCGAACATTGGGGTCATGGCGGTTGCCCGCTTGATTCCTGCCTTGGGACTGCCGGTGTTCTGGGCGCTGGCCAGTGAGACGGCAGTAGATATTGTCGGGCCGGATTACGCCGGACGCGCCATCGCCAAGATTGGCTTCGGCATCGTCTGCGCCACGGTGTTCGGTATTCCGGTGGGTACCCTGATTTCCGATGCATTCGGCTGGCGCAGTGCTTTCGGCATCCTCGCGTTCATCGCCTTTGCCAAGGCGCTGCTGCTGTTTATCTATTTGCCCAAAACCAGTCTGCATCAGCACCAGGTCAGTTTCCGTTCACAGTTCAAGATCCTGCGCAGCCCATTGATGGTGGGCCACGTGCTGCTGTCGATCATTGTGTTCAGCGGCATGTTCACCGCCTACACCTACCTGGCGGACATCCTCGAGCGTTTGGCCGGTTTCGATGGCACGGTGGTTGGCTGGTGCCTGATGGGCTTCGGCGCGGTCGGGTTGATCGGTAACTCGCTGGGGGGGCGTGCGGTGGATCGCCATCCGCTGATCGCTTCGATGATGTTCTGCGCGTTCATGATTGCTGGCCTGGTGGCGCTGGTGCCGAACATTCATTCGCCTGTCGGTCTGGCGGCGGCGATGGGCATCTGGGGCATCACTCAGGCAGCGCTGTTTCTGGTCAGCCATGTGCGGTTGATGAAAGCCGCACCCGAGGCACCCGCATTCGCGGCATCGCTGAACATTGCCGGGGCCAACCTCGGGATCGGCCTGGGCGCCATGATCGGCGGCCGGGTCATCGACAGCGTTGGCTTGCAAGGCCTGGGGTTTGCGGCTGCCGCTTTTATTCTGGCGTCGATCCTGTTGGCCATCGCGCTGATGACCTTCAAGCCTCGGCCCGTCTTCGCCTGAGGCTTCACAGTTCGGTAAACAACTCGCGGCGGGCACCTTCGGTAATGGCGACAATGCCAGGGTGCTTGACCTTGCGGTCCACCGAAATGGCATAGAACGATTCGCTCACCGCGTCGGTCTGGCCTATCAGCTCCACGCCGTATTGGCGCCGCACTTCATCGGCGATCACGCTCGGACCGATGAAAATCCCGCTACCGGACTGCCCGAAGGCTTGCATCAAGGCACTGTCGTCGAATTCGCCAACGATGCGCGGCTGGATCTGTTGTTCGGCGAACCAGCGTTGCAAGCGGCTGCGCACCACGGTTTCCGGTCCGGGGATCAGCAGCGGAGCACCGTTGAGGCTACCGGGGAAGTCGCCACCGTAGCGCGCTGCCAGCTCCCTGGTCGCAAAAAAACTGATCCCGCATTCACCGAGTTTCTGGCTGTAGCCCTTGATGTCCAGATGCGACGGCATCGGGCTGTCGGAGATCACCAGGTCCAGGCGCTGGATGGCCAGGTCGGCGAGCAGGCGTTCGAGCTTGTCTTCGCGACAGGTGATGCGCAGCGGTTCGCTCAATTCCATGGTGGGCGCGATCAGTCGGTAGACGATGGATTTGGGCACCACGTCGGCCACACCGACCCGGAACAGGATCTGTTGCTCGTTGGGCTGCGCCCGCAGCATCAGTTCCAGTTCACCTCCCAGCTGAAACATCTGTTCGGCGTAGGGCAGGGTTTGCCGGCCGGCCTCGGTGAGCTCCAGTTGCCGGCCGACCCGGCGAAACAACTCGATGCCATAGGTCTGTTCGAGCAGGGAGATTTGTCCGCTGATGGTCTGGGGCGTCAGGTTCAGTTGCTCGCAGGCGCGCACGATGCTGCCGGTCTTGGCCACGACCCAGAAGTAATGCAGTTGTCGATAGTTGAGCATTGCGGGTTCTACAGTTCGTTAAAATCGAAGTATAGCCGCTAAAAATACGAATTTTCCTGAAGTGTTTGTCTCCCTAGAATGCGTCGCTATCAACGGGCCATCGTCTCGGCACCGTTTGTTCTATTGGAAGGAGACAACATGAAGTTCAAGACCACGGCATTGCTGATCACGTCTTTACTGGTACTGGCCGGTTGTGACCAGGCGGAAAAAAGCGCCCAGCAACTGATGGGCAAAGCTGCCGAAAGCGCCAAACAGGCCATCGACGATACTCACAAGGCCGCCGAGCAAGCGCTGAGCGATGCCACTGGCGGGTTGAGCAGCAAAAAAGAATCAACGGAAAAAGATGCGGAAAAAACCGAATCTTCGTCCCAGGAAATCTAAACCGTCTTACAGCGAGTTAGGACTGACCCATGGAATACCTTTTACAACTAGCTGCCAGCCCCACTGCGTGGATTGCCCTGGCCACCCTGGTGGTGATGGAAATCGTGCTTGGCATCGATAACCTGATCTTCATCTCGATCCTGACCAACAAACTGCCCGAGCAACATCGCCAGAAAGCACGGCGCATTGGTATCGGCATGGCGCTTATTCTGCGACTGGGCTTGCTGAGTACCATTGCGTTCATCGTTCAGTTGACGGCGCCTGTGATCGAAGTGTTTGGCCAGGCCTTCTCCTGGAAAGACATGATCCTGATTGCCGGTGGCCTGTTCCTGTTGTGGAAAGCCACCACCGAGATCCATCACAGCATGGACCCGGCTCCGGAAGATCCGACCTCGGCGACCTCGACCGTGACCCTGGGCTTTGCCGCAGCGATTGGTCAGATCCTGATGCTGGACATGGTGTTCTCCATCGACAGCATCATTACCGCTGTCGGCATGACCGAGCATTTGCCGATCATGATCATCGCGGTGGTGGTGTCGGTGCTGGTGATGTTGCTGGCGGCTGATCCACTGGCCAAGTTCATCAACGACAACCCGACGGTGGTGATGCTGGCCCTGGGCTTCTTGATCATGATCGGCATGACGCTGATCGCCGAAGGCTTCGGCGCCCACGTACCGAAAGGCTATGTCTACGCCGCCATGGCGTTCTCGGCTGCGATTGAGGTGTTGAACATGATGTCCCGCCGTGCACGGCAGAAGCGGGCTTCCGCTGAGGCTTGATTGGCGCTTAAACAAACGGCCGCCTGTGCTCGAAAGAGTCCAGGCGGCCGTTTTTGTTTGCAGGGCCCGAAGGCTTCGGTTAATGGGCCGTGGCGTGGTGCTCGGCGGATTTTTCGGCTTTGACCAAGGGCGTCGGTTGAACAGGGTGGTGATGGTGCCGACGCGTAATGCGCAGAACTCCCCAAAGCATGGCGGTGGCAACGGCCAGCCAGCTGGAAATCAACATCACGATTGTCATTGTCAGGCTCATCGATGCCTCCTCTTTGCCCTGCAGCGGGCACACACGACTTGCAAGTGACAGTCTAGACGCTGCGGTGTTTCAGGCTATTGATCGAAGGTCGACTGAGATCAACCAGTTCGCTCTATCAAAACCGATCATCTACCGGTTAAGGCTATACCGCCGGCGCGTGGCGCCCTATGATCGACGGCCAAGCCGGGAATGCGATTGCCTGGCGTCTGATCAAGAGAGTGATGATGGTGCGGGTAATTTCTCGAATTCTATCGGCGGTACTGATTGTGGGGGCTGTGGCGGGTCTGGCTGGCTGTGCGGGCAGTGTGGCGCCGGAGATCAAGCGTCTGCCGGAGCGTGTCGAACTTAGAGGCCAGTTTTACAAGGGCGTGGCGAATCAAAGCGGGCCGCAGGTGCTGGCGAGCATGCTGTCCCAGCAGGGAGTCGTGATTACCCCTGGTTTGCTCGACAAGCCGCTGCATTTGCCGGGCGCCGAAGCGCAACTGCAACAGAACATGCAGAACCTGGCCCGTGAATACGGGATGATGGTCTATCCCCTCGACAGTAACCTGCCAGCCTTGTTGACCCAGGTTGCGGCCGGCTATCCGGTGATGGTGCGCTTCAATGAAGGCTCAGCGCTGTGGGCCGAGCCGCGTTATGCCATTCTCGCCGGGTACAACCGTCACAAGCAGACCGTGCTGCTGCGAGCAGGCATGAATCAGCGCACGTTGATGAGCTTCAGTTCATTTGAATCGGCGTTCAAGGATGCCGGTGGCTGGGCCGTGTTGATTCAGGCACCAACGCAGATACCGGCCAATGTCGATCAGCAGCGCTGGCTCAAGGCTGCCAACGAACTCGCGCAGGCCGGTCAGGAGCAGGCGGCCACCAAGGCGAAGAAAGCGTTGGGCGCACAGTAAGCCCGTTTGTCACCTCCATTGCACCCCTGCGCATTGCCAGCTTCTGATGATTAAGGCCCGGGTTTCTCGGGCCACGATCAGGAGGCGTTCATGGCACATTCCAATACCCCCGCCGGCCCGCATTCGTCTGAGCATTCGTCCGGCGATGAGCTGGCATTCGACCCCGACTCCCCGGATCTCGCCGACCCTCAGGTCGATCCCATTGGTCCGGCCAAGGCGCCGCGGGATGTCAAGCCGGGCGATAATCCCAAGGCTCCGGCGAAGCCTTACGATCCACTGGGTGATCTGAAACCCTAGGTCACATTGGAGGTGTGTATGTCTACTGATTCTAGCTTTGACGATAAACGTCCGGAAAACGTCCCGACAACACCTGAGCAAGACGTGGATCCGGTGATGGATCCGGATAGCCCGATGCGCGATCCTCTGGCTCGTCCTGCGGTGGTGTCAACCGAACATCCGAAACCCTGGAGAGACCCGAGTACCGGCGACGGTATCCCGGATGACGACCAGATGCCGCTGCCCAATGATTAATGACAAATGAAAAAAAGCTCCGAATGATCGGGGCTTTTGCTTTGTGCTGTTGCGCCGTTATTTCGAGGCTTCAACGACGCCGCTTTGACGCTGTTTGAGGTTCTTTTCGGATTTGTATTGCAGGGCTACAGAAGGCACGTCTGTGCTGTGGCCGGTTTCGACCCAGTTACGGATACGAGTGGCATCGGCAAAGTGCGTGTATTTGCCGTAGGCATCGAGGATCACCAATGCAACCGGGCGGTTAGCCATATGGGTGACCAGGACCAGGCAGTGACCCGCTTGGTTGGTGAAACCGGTTTTGGTCAGTTCGATGTTCCAGTTCGGTTTGCCAATAAGGTGATCGGTGTTGTGGAAACCCAGGCTGTAGTTGGGTTTGCGGAACGACACGGTCTTTTCCTTGGTGGTACTCAGTTGCGTCAGCAGCGGGTACTTGTGCGCGGCCACCAACAGTTTGCTCAGGTCGCGGGCGGTGGACACGTTGCGTGGCGAGAGGCCGGTTGGCTCGACGAAATGGGTGTTGGTCATGCCCAACGCCCTGGCCTTGGCGTTCATCGCAGCAATGAACGCCGCGTAGCCCCCCGGATAGTGGTGCGCCAGGCTTGCGGCGGCTCGGTTTTCCGACGACATCAAGGCGATCAGCAGCATTTCCCGGCGCGGCATTTCACTGTTGAGCTTGACCCGGGAGAACACACCTTTCATTTCCGGGGTGTCACTGATGTTGATGTTGATGTATTCGTCCATATTCTGTCGGGCTTCAACGATCACCAGGCCGGTCATCAGTTTGCTCACGGAAGCGATAGGTACAACGACATCGGGATTGCTGGCGTAAATGACTTTGTTGGACTGCAGATCCACCAGCAATGCACTGCCGGAAGCGATCTTCAAGTGCGATGTATCTCGAGGCGCTGCAGTGGTTTCGCCAGCGCTGGCGATTGGCGTGATGAAAGTCCCTGTAACTGCAAAAAATAGGCTCAGGATAGAAAGACGGATTTTCACGCTGGCAGACTCATAAAGTGTTGATAAGCCGTTTTGTAACGGGCTATTTCCTAAAAAGCGCGACATTCTGGAGTATGGCTGAATAACTGTCGATGGTTGTTCCGGGAAGACGTTAAAGTCATTTGAAACATGAAAAAAAAGTCATTTTCCGGCGGGTGGTCAGCTTTTTCCGAAGGCGAAAAAAACCCCGCCATGGGCGGGGTTCCTTGACTGGCTGGCAACGCCGGAAAACAGGACTCAGCTGTGCAGGGTTTCAGCCGCGTACAGTGTGTTTTCCAGCAGGCATGCACGGGTCATCGGACCGACACCACCCGGCACTGGAGTGATCCAGCTGGCACGGGACAGGGCGGTTTCGTAGATCACGTCGCCGACCAGCTTGCCGTCTTCCTGACGGTTGATGCCGACGTCGATCACGATCGCGCCTTCCTTGATCCATTCACCCTTGACCAGGCCCGGCTTGCCGGCGGCCACCACGACCAGGTCGGCACGACCGATGTGACCGGCCAGGTCCTTGGTGAAGCGGTGGGTGACGGTCACGGTGCAGCCGGCCAGCAACAATTCCATCGCCATCGGGCGACCCACAATGTTGGAGGCACCGACAATTACCGCATCCATGCCATAGAGATCGGCACCGGTGCTTTCCAGCAATGTCATGATGCCTTTCGGGGTGCACGGGCGCAGCAGTGGAATGCGTTGGGCCAGGCGACCGACGTTATATGGGTGGAACCCGTCGACGTCCTTGTCCGGACGAATGCGTTCCAGCAACTTGGACGCGTCCAGGTGTTCTGGCAGAGGAAGCTGAAGCAGGACACCGTCGATTGCCGGATCGTCATTGAGTCGATCGATCAGATCGGTCAGCGCTTCTTGAGTGGTTTCGGAAGGCAGGTCATAGGCTTGGGAAAGAAAGCCGACCTCTTCACAGTCTTTACGCTTGTGCGAGACATAAACCTGAGAGGCAGGATCGCTGCCGACCAGGATCACCGCGAGGCCGGGCGTGCGCAGGCCTTGCTGGCGACGCTCATTGACCCGTTGGGCGATCTGCTGGCGCAGTCTGGCGGCGATCGATTTGCCGTCGATTAGTTGTGCAGTCATTGCGCGTGATTAACCATCGAGAGGGGAAAAAAAGAGAACGCATTCTCGCATGTCAGGAGGTGAGGGCAAAGGCGCTTGGTCTGCAAATTCCCCTAACTCCTTTAATTAAATGAATTTTTTTTAAAAAGGATTTGACGACCCTCGGGGGGCTCTATACTATTCGTCGCACTTGTCGGGCACAGCCTAGCACTGGTTAAGAAGGTCAAGCGGAATTACGGTTCTGCGAGACTCGAAAGCATTTAGTTTGTAGTCCTTCAAGGGTACAGATTAATAAGGCGCCCGTAGCTCAGCTGGATAGAGCATCCGCCTTCTAAGCGGATGGTCGCAGGTTCGAGTCCTGCCGGGTGCGCCATTAGGCAGCTTTGGCACAAGTAACGCAATATGGTGGGCGTAGCTCAGTTGGTAGAGCACGGGATTGTGACTCCCGTTGTCGTGGGTTCGATCCCCATCGTCCACCCCATATTTCGGAAGGCGCCAGATTAACAGTCTGGCGCCTTTGCTTTAACAGATTCAACCCGCGGATGTGGTGGAATTGGTAGACACACTGGATTTAGGTTCCAGCGCCGCGAGGCGTAAGAGTTCGAGTCTCTTCATCCGCACCAAATAAAGCTTCACTCATGCCGACAGGCTTGGTTGGGGTCAGCAAGGAAGTCGTTTGGCTTCATTGTTACGCAATATGGTGGGCGTAGCTCAGTTGGTAGAGCACGGGATTGTGACTCCCGTTGTCGTGGGTTCGATCCCCATCGTCCACCCCATATTCCGAAAGGCGCCAGATTTAACAGTCTGGCGCCTTTTTTGTTTTAGTGGCATGAGTTTTCCGTGGCCGCAGGTTCTGGGTCGCAGGGGTAGGGCGTTTCGTCGTATTTATGTTTCTCGATGATGCTGCGCTGCCCGCCGGCCTTGTACGCAAGATCGGCTGTCAGGGAGATGATTGGCAGCCTCTTCTATATATAGAAGGGTTGGCGCAGAGCCCTGGCGTGATTGGCTGTATTTGCCACCGGGGCGAGGTGCATTCGTGCATTCGCACCTATAAATTGCCTGCTGCGTTTTTACCCGTTTTCAGTAGGGTGACTTCTTGAGTTTGACCCACTAGAATGCATGCCCTTGATTCTGGGGTCGGAAACGGCCGGCCAACGTCTGTGCAACGAGGAATATCCATGCAAGTTTCTGTTGAAAATACTTCTGCTCTTGAGCGCCGCATGAGCATCACCGTGCCGGCTGAGCGCATCGAGACTCAGGTCAACAAGCGTCTGCAGCAGACTGCCCAAAAGGCCAAGATTGCTGGCTTCCGTCCAGGCAAAGTGCCAATGAGCGAAATCAAGCGTCGCTTCGGCGCTGAAGCTCGCCAGGAAGCTGTAGGCGACGTGATCCAGTCCTCCTTCTACGAAGCTGTGGTTGAGCAGAAGCTGAACCCGGCTGGTTCGCCTTCGATCGAGCCTAAGTCGCTCGAAGCTGGCAAGGACCTGGAATACGTTGCTGTTTTCGAAGTGTTCCCTGAGTTCACCGTTGCCGGTTTCGAAGGTATCACCGTAGAGCGTCTGAGCGCTGACGTGGCTGATGCCGATCTGGACAAAATGCTGGACATCCTGCGCAAGCAGAACACCCGTTTCGAAGTGGCCGATCGCGCTGCTCAAAACGAAGACCAACTGAACATCGATTTCGTCGGCAAGGTCGACGGTGAAGTGTTCGCCGGTGGTTCCGCCAAGGGCACTCAGCTGGTTCTGGGTTCCGGCCGCATGATCCCGGGCTTCGAAGAAGGTCTGGTTGGTGCTAAGGCTGGCGAAGAACGCGTTCTGAACCTGACCTTCCCAGAGGACTATCAGAACTTGGACCTGGCTGGCAAAACTGCCGAGTTCACTGTTACTGTAAACAGCGTTTCCGAGCCAAAACTGCCAGAACTGAACGAAGAATTCTTCGCTCAATTCGGTATCAAGGAAACCGGTCTGGAAGGCTTCCGCACCGAAGTTCGCAAGAACATGGAGCGTGAACTGCGTCAGGCGATCAAGTCCAAGGTCAAGAATCAGGTAATGGACGGTCTGCTGGCCACCAACCCGATCGAAGTGCCTAAGGCTCTGCTGTCCAACGAAGTTGACCGTCTGCGCGTGCAGGCTGTTCAGCAGTTCGGTGGCAACATCAAGCCTGATCAACTGCCGGCCGAGCTGTTCGAAGAGCAAGCCAAGCGCCGTGTTGTGCTGGGTCTGATCGTGGCTGAAGTGGTCAAGCAATTCGACCTCAAGCCTGACGAAGCCCGCGTTCGCGAAATGATTCAGGAAATGGCCTCCGCCTACCAGGAGCCTGAGCAAGTTGTGTCTTGGTACTACAAAAATGACCAGCAATTGAACGAAGTTCGTTCGGTTGTGCTGGAAGAGCAAGTTGTGGATACTGTTCTGCAGAAAGCTAGCGTGACCGACAAATCGGTCTCTTACGAAGAAGCGGTCAAGCCGGTAGAAGCTCCAAAAGCCGACTGATCGTTTTTGCGGTAAGAAGTACACACCATAAGCCAGCCTTCGTGCTGGCTTATGCGTATTCAAGACATAACTATTTGGGAGTGACTGCAGAGCATGTTCCGTAATTCGTATATTCAGCAGAACTCTGATATCCAGGCCGCAGGCGGTCTGGTCCCGATGGTTGTCGAGCAGTCCGCTCGTGGCGAGCGCGCCTACGACATTTACTCGCGTCTGCTCAAGGAGCGAGTAATCTTTCTGGTTGGCCCGGTAGAGGACTACATGGCCAACCTGATCTGTGCGCAACTGCTTTTCCTTGAAGCGGAAAACCCGGACAAGGACATCCATCTCTATATCAACTCCCCGGGCGGTTCGGTGACGGCGGGTATGTCGATCTATGACACCATGCAGTTCATCAAACCCAACGTTTCGACCACCTGTATCGGTCAAGCGTGCAGCATGGGCGCGTTTCTTTTGACGGCGGGTGCCCCTGGCAAGCGTTACTGCCTGCCGAACTCGCGCGTGATGATTCACCAGCCGCTGGGCGGTTTCCAGGGCCAGGCCTCGGATATCGAAATCCATGCCAAGGAAATCCTCTTCATCCGTGAGCGTCTGAACACGCTGATGGCCAAGCATAGCGGTCGCACACTTGAAGAAATCGAGCGCGATACAAACCGCGACAATTTCATGAGTGCGGAAGCGGCGCGTGAATACGGGTTGATCGATGAAGTGATCAACCAGCGCCCCGCTTAAAATAAGCAGCTCAAAATAGGGGTGGTCGGCGGGTCCGATCACCAGCGGGCTTGAAAAAGCCCGCAATAGCCTTCATCTTGTGTTGCAAGCCTATCGGATTTGGATCGAACGAATGACTGACACCCGCAACGGCGAGGACAACGGCAAGCTGCTCTATTGCTCCTTCTGTGGCAAAAGCCAGCATGAAGTACGCAAATTGATTGCCGGCCCCTCGGTCTTTATCTGCGACGAGTGCGTCGACTTGTGCAATGACATCATCCGCGAGGAGGTGCAGGAAGCACAGGCCGAAAGCAGCGCGCATAAATTGCCTTCGCCTAAAGAAATCAGCGGCATCCTTGATCAATACGTGATTGGTCAGGAGCGTGCGAAAAAGGTTCTGGCCGTAGCGGTGTACAACCACTACAAGCGCCTGAACCAGCGTGACAAGAAGAATGACGACGTCGAACTCGGCAAGAGCAACATCTTGCTGATCGGCCCGACAGGCTCGGGTAAAACCCTGCTTGCCGAAACTCTGGCCCGTTTGCTGAACGTTCCGTTCACCATCGCCGACGCAACCACCCTCACCGAGGCGGGTTATGTGGGTGAAGATGTCGAGAACATCATTCAGAAGCTGCTGCAGAAGTGTGATTACGATGTGGAAAAAGCCCAGATGGGCATCGTCTATATCGATGAAATCGACAAGATTTCGCGCAAGTCTGACAACCCGTCGATCACCCGGGACGTTTCCGGTGAGGGCGTGCAGCAGGCCTTGCTCAAGTTGATCGAAGGCACGGTCGCTTCCGTTCCGCCTCAGGGTGGTCGCAAGCATCCGCAGCAGGAATTCCTTCAGGTCGACACCCGTAACATCTTGTTCATCTGTGGTGGTGCATTCTCCGGGCTGGAAAAGGTTATTCAAAACCGTTCCACCAAGGGCGGCATCGGTTTCAACGCAGAAGTGCGCAGCAAGGAAGAAGGCAAGAAAGTCGGTGAATCCCTGCGTGAGGTCGAACCTGACGATTTGGTCAAGTTTGGATTGATCCCGGAATTCGTGGGTCGTCTGCCGGTACTTGCCACGCTGGACGAGCTCGATGAGGCGGCTTTGATGCAGATCCTCACCGAGCCGAAAAATGCTCTGACCAAGCAGTATGCCAAGCTGTTCGAGATGGAAGGCGTGGACCTTGAGTTCCGTGCCGATGCTCTGAAATCGGTCGCGAAACGCGCGCTGGAAAGAAAGACCGGTGCTCGTGGTCTTCGTTCGATTCTCGAAGGTGTATTGCTCGACACTATGTACGAAATCCCCTCGCAGTCCGAGGTGAGTAAAGTAGTGATCGATGAAAGCGTTATAGAAGGCAAGTCCAAGCCACTGTATATCTACGAAAACAGTGAGCCTGCTGCCAAGGCCGCGCCAGACGCTTAAGCTTCACGCAGCTGGAACAAAGAAGGGGCCTTCGGGCCCCTTTGCTTTTGTGGGACCGGTCAGTGCAGGCGTTGGCTTGCCAGCGCACGCGGGATCACACCCGACCTGAGTTTTCGATGTATCCTGACCCACAGGCGCTGCCGTAGGCAGCGATCGTTCAAGTCGCTCTTTTATCCGCTTGTTTTTTTCCAAACCAGCCCCCATCTTGGTTTCAAGCTTACTTCCATCTGTTTACGGCCTTATGGCCGCCATAGAGGCGAAATCATGAAGACAACCATCGAATTGCCTCTCTTGCCATTGCGTGATGTCGTGGTTTATCCGCACATGGTTATCCCGCTGTTCGTGGGGCGCGAGAAATCCATCGAAGCCCTTGAGGCTGCGATGTCGGGCGACAAGCAGATCCTTCTGCTGGCCCAGAGAAACCCTGCTGACGACGATCCCGGTGAAGATGCACTTTATCGCGTTGGTACGATTGCGACCGTTCTGCAGCTGCTGAAGCTGCCTGACGGTACGGTCAAGGTTTTGGTCGAGGGCGAGCAGCGAGGTGCAGTGGAGCGCTTCAGCGAAGTCGACGGCCATTGCCGCGCCGAAGTCTCCTTGATCGATGAAGTTGAAGCACCCGAGCGCGAGTCGGAAGTGTTCGTGCGCAGCCTGCTGTCACAGTTCGAGCAATATGTGCAGTTGGGCAAGAAAGTCCCTGCTGAAGTCCTGTCGTCGCTCAACAGCATCGATGAACCTGGGCGCCTGGTCGACACCATGGCCGCGCACATGGCATTGAAGATCGAGCAGAAGCAGGAAATTCTCGAAATCATTGATTTGTCGGCCCGGGTCGAGCACGTTCTGGCCCTGCTGGATGCCGAGATCGATCTGCTGCAAGTCGAAAAACGCATACGCGGTCGCGTTAAAAAGCAAATGGAGCGCAGTCAGCGCGAGTACTACCTGAATGAGCAGATGAAGGCCATTCAGAAAGAGCTCGGCGACAGCGACGAAGGCCACAACGAAGTCGAGGAGCTGAAAAAGCGTATCGACGCCGCTGGTCTGCCGAAGGATGCGCTGGCCAAGGCTACGGCCGAACTGAACAAGCTCAAGCAAATGTCGCCGATGTCCGCGGAAGCGACCGTGGTGCGTTCTTATATCGACTGGCTGGTTCAGGTGCCGTGGAAGGCTCAGAGCAAAGTGCGTCTGGATCTGGCGCGCGCCGAAGACATTCTTGATGCCGATCACTATGGTCTGGAAGAAGTCAAAGAGCGGATTCTCGAATATCTCGCCGTACAAAAGCGCGTGAAGAAAATTCGTGGTCCCGTGTTGTGCCTGGTAGGTCCTCCTGGGGTGGGTAAAACCTCTCTGGCGGAGTCGATTGCACACGCCACCAATCGCAAATTCGTGCGCATGGCCCTCGGCGGTGTGCGTGATGAAGCTGAAATTCGTGGTCATCGCCGTACTTACATCGGTTCGATGCCAGGAAGATTGATTCAAAAGATGACAAAAGTGGGTGTCCGCAACCCGTTGTTCCTGCTCGATGAAATCGACAAGATGGGCAGTGATATGCGTGGTGACCCGGCGTCGGCGTTGCTGGAAGTGCTCGATCCCGAGCAGAACCACAATTTCAACGATCACTATCTGGAAGTCGATTACGACCTGTCCGACGTGATGTTCCTGTGCACTTCGAACTCCATGAACATTCCACCGGCACTGCTGGATCGGATGGAGGTGATTCGTCTGCCGGGCTACACCGAAGACGAGAAGATCAACATCGCCGTCAAATACCTTTCGCCGAAGCAGATTGCGGCTAACGGCTTGAAGAAAGGCGAGCTGGAATTCGACGCCGAAGCGATTCGCGACATCATCCGTTATTACACTCGCGAAGCCGGTGTGCGGGGGCTGGAGCGCCAGATTGCCAAGGTTTGCCGTAAGGCGGTCAAAGAGCATGCTCTGGAAAAACGCTTCTCGGTGAAGGTCACCGCAGACATGCTGGAGCACTTCCTGGGCGTGCGTAAATTCCGCTACGGCCTGGCTGAACAACAGGACCAGATCGGACAAGTCACCGGGTTGGCGTGGACTCAGGTGGGCGGTGAATTGTTGACTATCGAAGCTGCCGTCGTACCGGGTAAAGGCCAGTTGATCAAGACCGGTTCGCTGGGTGACGTGATGGTCGAGTCGATCACCGCTGCCTTGACCGTCGTCCGTAGCCGCGCGAAGAGCCTGGGGATTCCCCTGGACTTCCACGAGAAGCGTGACACGCACATCCACATGCCGGAAGGGGCGACCCCCAAGGACGGCCCTAGTGCCGGTGTGGGCATGTGCACGGCGCTGGTTTCTGCATTGACCGGTATTCCTGTGCGCGCGGACGTCGCCATGACCGGTGAAATTACATTGCGTGGTCAGGTACTGGCGATCGGTGGTTTGAAAGAAAAACTGTTGGCTGCTCACCGTGGCGGGATCAAGACTGTGATCATTCCTGAAGAGAATGTGCGCGATCTGAAGGAAATTCCTGACAATATCAAGCAAGATCTACAGATTAAACCGGTTAAATGGATTGACGAGGTCCTGCAAATTGCGCTGCAATACGCGCCGGAGCCCTTGCCGGATGTGGCTCCGGAGATAGTCGCGAAGGATGAAAAACGCGAGTCCGATTCCAAGGAAAGAATTAGCACGCATTAGTACGTATTTGCCTGGGGGGCTTCCTTGACAGCTTTTTAGAGCCCTTGTTATAAAGCGGCTCTTAAGTGTCTGTAGGCCATTCAGCACTCGTTTTTGCTTTCACCAAAAAACTTAGAATCATACTCAAATAGATATAAGGGGACTTAGAGTGAACAAGTCGGAACTGATTGATGCTATCGCTGCATCCGCTGATATCCCGAAAGCTGCTGCTGGCCGTGCGCTGGATGCTGTAATCGAATCCGTCACTGGCGCTCTCAAGGCTGGCGACTCTGTTGTTCTGGTAGGTTTCGGTACTTTCTCCGTAACCGATCGTCCAGCTCGCATTGGTCGTAACCCACAGACCGGTAAGACTCTGGAAATCGCAGCAGCCAAAAAACCAGGTTTCAAAGCCGGTAAAGCTCTGAAAGAAGCTGTCAACTAAGTTCGATTCAGGTTTTTGCCTATCCGGGTCGGGGTCATGCCTGACCTGGCAGCGGAGCGGTAGTCCAGTCGGCGAGATGCCGGTCCGTGACGCCGAGGCTCGCAAGTTCGAGTCATCGGTCCGCTCCGCCAGTTACGAGAAGGCGCATCCTCGGATGCGCCTTTCTTCTATCCGGATTCTACCCACGCTCCACGGTTGCCTAATTTTGAAGTTCAACCGTTTATGGGGGACGCATGCTGCAGAATATCAGGGACAATTCACAAGGCTGGATTGCCAAGACCATTATCGGAGTCATCGTTGCATTGATGGCTTTGACCGGTTTCGACGCCATTTTCAAGGCCACGACGCACAACAATGAAGCGGCGAAGGTCAACGGCGAACAAATCAGCCAAAACGAGCTGAGCCAGGCGGTCGATATGCAACGCCGTCAACTCATGCAACAACTGGGCAAGGATTTCGATGCTTCCTTGCTAGATGAAAAAATGCTGCGTGAATCAGCGCTCAAGGGCTTGATTGACCGCAAACTGTTGCTGCAAGGCGCAGAAAGTTCAAAATTCGCCTTTTCCGAAGCAGCACTGGACCAGGTCATCCTGCAAGCCCCTGAATTCCAGGTGGATGGCAAATTCAGTCCTGAGCGTTTTGATCAGGTCATTCGCCAGCTCGGTTACAGCCGTCTGCAATTCCGCCAGATGCTGGCTCAGGAAATGCTGATCGGTCAGTTGCGCGCCGGTGTGGCGGGCAGTGGTTTTGTCACCGATGCACAGGTCATGGCTTTCGCCCGTCTGGAAAAACAGACCCGCGATTTCGCTTCCCTGAACATCAAGGCCGACCCAGCGGCCGTGAAGCTGACTGACGATGAAGTCAAAGCCTATTACGACGAACACGCCAAGGAATTCATGACGCCAGATCAGGTAGTCATCGATTACCTCGAATTGAAGAAGGCTTCCTTCTTTGATCAGGTCAGCGTCAAGGACGAAGATCTGCAGGCGGCGTATCAGAAAGAAACCGCGAACCTGTCCGAGCAACGCCGGGCTGCGCACATTCTGATCGAAGTGAACGACAAGACTACCGAGGCGCAAGCCAAGGCCAAGATCGAAGAGATCCAGGCCCGTCTGGCCAAAGGCGAAAAATTCGAGGCGCTGGCCAAAGAGTTTTCCCAGGATCCTGGCTCGGCAAGCAATGGCGGTGATCTTGGCTATGCAGGTCCGGGTGTCTATGATCCGGCGTTCGAAAAAGCGCTGTACTCGTTGGCCAAGGACCAGGTTTCCGCGCCGGTTCGCACCGACTACGGTTTCCACCTGATCAAGCTGTTGGGTGTGGAGGCGCCGGAAGTGCCGACCTTCGCCAGCCTGAAAGACAAGCTGACCCGCGAACTGAAGGCCCAGCAGGTCGAACAACGTTTCGTGGAGGCGAGCAAGCAACTGGAAGACTCTTCGTTCGAGGCATCCGATCTGGCTCAGCCGGCGCAGGACCTGAAACTGACCGTTCACACCTCCAAGCCGTTTGGTCGTGAAGGTGGCGAGGGTGTTGCAGCCAACCGTGCCGTGGTGACCGCAGCGTTCAGCCCTGAAGTGCTGGACGAAGGAGCCAACAGCACCGCCATCGAGCTTGATCCTGAAACCGTGATCGTATTGCGCGCCAAGGAGCACTTGAAGCCTGCACAGCTGCCGCTGGAAAGTGTAGCTGGCCCGATCCGCGCGCAATTGGCCAAGGAGCATGCCAGTGCTGCCGCCAAGACCAAGGCTGAAGAGCTGATCGCCAGCCTGCGCGATGGCAAGACGCCACTGGACAAGGCGATCGACGGTCAGAACTGGAAAGTCACAGCCGCCGCGACTCGGGCTCAGGAAGGGGTTGACCCCGCCGTACTGCAAGCGCTGTTCCGTATGTCGAAGCCTGTCGCGAAAGACAAGCCGACCTTCAGTAGCGTGACTTTGCCTGATGGCAGCCTGATGATCGTGCGCCTGAACAGTGTGAACGAAGCCGTAACGCCGACCGAAGAAGAGAAGGCTCAATACCGTCGCTTCCTCGCTTCGCGCGTTGGCCAGCAAGACTTTGCGGCGTACCGCAAGCAGCTGGAAAGCGAGGCGGACATCAAGCGTTTCTGATGCCTGACTGAGTTTTTCTACTCATCAAGAACCCCGGCCGAAAGGTCGGGGTTTTTTGTTTGGGCAATTGTCATCAATCTTCCGGGATCTTTTGCCTAATATCGGGATCAACGGACCTGTATCTGTTTTAAGACACAATCGTTGCGCCGCTAAGCAACGATCTGTTGCACAATACGCCCCGAACCGATTTCCTCAGGATGTTCAATGTTTAAATCATTTCCCATGCGTGTTGCCGGGCTGGCGCTGGTGCTGGCCGCTGCGGCCGGGTGCTCGTCGAAGAAAGCCGCCATCTATGAGCATGAGAACTTCTCCGACTCCGGTACGTTTTCCCGTAACTATCCGGTGACAGATGCGCAATCCTGTGAAGCCGCCCGTCGGGCATTGCTTAGCCAGGGCTACATCATCACCAGCAGTGATCCGAAACTGGTCAGTGGCCACAAGAGCTTCCAGCAGACCGGTGAGACCCATATGGAGATCAGCTTCAGTGTGGTTTGCGCCGATGATGGCAGCGAAGGACACCATGCGACCATGTTCGCCAATGCCCTGCAGGACCGCTATGCATTGAAGAAGACCAACAACTCCGCCAGCCTCGGCGTCGGCGTCTTGGGCTCGGTGTCGATGCCAATAGGCTCGTCGGACGATTCGATGGTGAAGGTTGCCAGTGAGACCGTCTCGTCCGCCAAGTTCTATGAACGATTCTTCACCCTGGTCGAGCTGTTCCTGCCGCCAGAAGCCAAGAAGGCTGCGCACATCACCGAAAAACCGAAAACCGATCTGGGTGTGCCTGAAGCCAAGGCTGCTCCGGCTCCGTTAGCGGCAACCCCGGCTCCGGCAACCCCGGCTCCGGCAGTAGAACCGGCACCCGCAGCGACTCCGGCTCCTGTCGAAGCCACGCCAGCGGTGTCTGAACCGGTTGCGCCACCGCCTGAGGCGGCGCCTATCACGGCAGCTCAGAGCGAAGCGCCGGCAGCATCCACGGAAATCATCACGCCACCGACCCCTCCAAGTGACATGCCGCCGCCGACCGAGCCGATCCCGGCAATGCCAGTCACCGGCCAGTGATGGGCAACAGCGTTGCGGGATCGGAAACAGGCAAGCCGCTCCCGTAACGTCGCCAGACTTGACCCACGTCAACCCAGGCTGCCGTTTTGCAGCCTGCCTCAAAAAAACGCTGATAAATTCCTGACCGCCTGCTACGTTTTATCCTACAGCGACGGAGTGTCGTGTCCGCGTCATTATTCTTTCATGCGCGGACTTTATGCTCGGTTTGCTGGTCATTTGATCAGACGTTTTTTCAATGAGCCGGGGGAGACTGGACAATGGACGATTATCAGGAAGAGCTGCTCGAGTATCAGGCGTTTGAACTGGATCCACTGGAACCGGCCGAAGACGCTACCGAGCTGTAAGCGTCAGGCGGACTGGCGATGGCTGCGGCGAAATTCGCCGGGCGTCTGCCCGTTCCAGCGTTTGAAGGCGCGTTGAAAGGCTTCGGCTGAGGCAAAGCCGAGCAGGTAGGCGATTTCACCGAACGCCAGTTCGGTATCGCGTATGTAAGTCATGGCCAGATCGCGACGTGTGTCGTTGAGGATTGCGCGAAATTGCGTGCCTTCCTCGGCGAGTTTGCGACGCAAGGTCCAGGTAGGCAGCTTCAGGCGTGCCGCCACTTCTTCCAGGTCGGGTTCCCGACCACCATTGAGCAAAGGCCCCAGCAGCTGAGTGATGCGTTCACGCAGGCTGCGGGTGCGTGTCAGTTGCTCCAGTTCCCGCTCACACAGTTGCAACAAGTGCCGCCACGTACTCGGGCAATGTTCGGGATTACGCTGGGCAAGGCTCGCCAGGTTCAGGCGCAACTGATTGTGTTCACAGCCGAACTGGATCGGACAGTCGCCCAGCACTTCATAGTCCGCGCGATAGTCGGGCGCTACGAACTCGATCTCGATGCGTTCGGCACGCAGCGGGACGGTGCTTACACTGGATAATTGCTGTAACCATCCGGCGATGATCGAGTCCACCACGAAGCGGTTATAGGTGTTGTAAGGGCTGATGGAATAGAACCGCAGCCAGGCACCCTGAGCGTCTTCGTGGAAGCTCGACTGCCCGCGATAGTTGGAACCATACAAGGCTTCAAAACGAATCAGACAACGTGCCGCTTCGCGTACTGTCGGCGCTTGGGCGGCGGTGACTCCGGCGAGACCGGCCTGACTCAGGCGACTGAGCTGGCCCATGCGCAAGCCGAGCGCCGGGTCATCGGTCAGTTGGATGGCACTGTGGCCCAATCGCATGTAACGGGGGATCGAAAGCCGCGCACCCGCTTCGCCGAGACGAGCGGCATCGAGGCCGTATTGGTCGAGCAGAGGTTGCGGATCTACACCGTGGCTGCGCACCGCGTCGGCCAGGCTGTGAACAAAGCCCACCGACAGATCGCCCAGACGCATCGGAAGCGGTTTCATGCGCTACAACCAGAGGTTCAGCAGGCGTGCACCATGCGCGTTGGCGTTGATGAACTGCTGACCGTTGCTGCTGATGAAGCTTTGTCCGCCGCTGCCCTGATCCCAGAATTGCCCGCGCAGAAACACGCTGACGCCAGCCGTGGCCTGACTGGCCGGTGCCTGGGTAGTCAGGGTCAGGCGCTGCCAGGCCTGACCTTCGCTGAGCTCTCCTGGCTTGAGATTGACCGAGACCGGTGTCGACGAGCCCCGGTATCCCCGCCACGGCTGATCCCAGGTGCCACGCCCTGCCACAAAGGCTGGAACCGCTACCAGTTGCACGCTCTGATCATCGAGCTTGCGATAGTTTTCCGGATACCAGCTGTCGCGACCGATCAGCACACCCAGGCGTCCGGCCGGCGTATCGAAAGCATTGAGCGAATGTTCGCCGTTGGCCTTGATTCCGTCCTTATCGGCAAACACCGAATGTATCTGGCGCTGCGGTTGTCCGATCGGCAGGCCATCGCGGCCAAACACGACGCTGCTGTTGTAAAGCGCACCGTGGCCGATTTTCAGGGTGCCGTCGATGACACTCGGCTCGGGCAATACAATGGAGCCTGCCACCAGTGTCACGTGGAATTCCTTGGCCAGCCCGCCAAACAGCGCCTGGTAATCCTTGGCCATGGCTTTGGCTTTCATGCGCAGGTGAGCATCGTCCAGGCGGTTGCCGCCCTGGGCGCTGATCAACGCACGGACGAACTTCAAGGGGTTGCTCACGGCCAGCCAGTTCATGGCTTCCTTCAGTGTGGTGGCCTGGTACAACTCATCCTTCTCGCCGCTGACCATCAGCCAGGTGCCGACATGCTCCGGCAGGACCACGATGGTTTTCTCATTGAGCAGTCCCTGGTCCTTGGCTTTCTGCAAGTAGGCCGCGAGTTTGCGGTGCAGGCGTTCAGGGCTCTGGTAGTCGGTAGGAAACAGTTCAGGCTGGATGCCCAACAGATTGCCGCGATCGGCAGGTACGCCCTGATCGACGGCAAGGTTGATGCGCAAGTCCGAAAGGTAATGACCCACCGGGCGATCCGCAGCCCACATGGCGTAGGTCGTCAGGACGGCAATCAGCGCCATGGAGAGGGTCAGGTACAAAAGTTTGCGCATGGGGAAGCACAACGGCCGTGAGCAGGATTCGATGACTAGGGTATGGCCCATGTCGGCGATTGCCAAGGGGTGCTGTGCATTTGGATCAATAAGTTGTCAGTTTCGGTCATTGAGCGCCAACCCTACGGCTCTTAGTCTGTCGAACATGACTGACGGGGGCCACAGAGCTCCTGCATTTTTCCGTGATCGCTCGTTGTGGAGTTACCGATGACCGCCGCTCATTACCCGCACCTGTTGGCCCCGCTGGACCTGGGTTTCACCACATTGCGCAACCGCACCCTGATGGGCTCGATGCACACCGGTCTTGAGGAAAAGCCCGGTGGTTTCGAGCGCATGGCGGCGTACTTCGCCGAACGTGCCCGTGGTGGCGTCGGTCTGATGGTCACCGGTGGCATCGGTCCGAACGACGAGGGCGGGGTGTATTCCGGTGCGGCCAAGCTGACCACCGAAGAAGAAGCGCTCAAGCACCGGATCGTGACGCGCGCGGTGCACGAGGCGGGTGGCAAGATCTGCATGCAGATCCTTCACGCCGGCCGTTATGCCTACAGCCCCAAACAGGTCGCGCCGAGCGCCATTCAGGCGCCGATCAACCCGTTCAAGCCCAAAGAGCTCGACGAGGAAGGCATCGAGAAGCAGATCCGCGATTTCGTCACCTGTTCGACCCTGGCGCAACAGGCCGAATACGACGGCGTTGAAATCATGGGCTCCGAAGGTTATTTCATTAACCAGTTCCTCGCTGCCCACACCAACCATCGTACAGACCGCTGGGGCGGCAGCTACGAAAACCGCATGCGCTTGCCAGTGGAGATCGTCCGTCGGGTGCGTGAAGCGGTTGGGCCCAACTTCATCATCATTTTCCGCCTGTCGATGCTCGACCTGGTGGAAGGTGGCAGCAGCTGGGAAGAAATCGTGCAGTTGGCCAAGGCCATCGAGCAGGCCGGTGCGACCATCATCAACACCGGTATCGGCTGGCACGAAGCGCGGATCCCGACCATTGCCACCAAGGTCCCGCGTGCGGCGTTCAGCAAGGTCACGGCCAAGCTGCGTGGTTCGGTGAACATTCCGCTGATTACCACCAACCGCATCAACACCCCGGAAGTCGCCGAGCAGATCCTGGCCGAAGGTGATGCCGACATGGTCTCGATGGCGCGGCCGTTCCTCGCCGACCCGGATTTCGTCAACAAGGCGGCTGAAGGTCGCGCCGACGAGATCAACACCTGTATCGGTTGCAACCAGGCGTGCCTGGATCACACCTTCGGCGGCAAATTGACCAGTTGCCTGGTCAACCCGCGTGCCTGCCACGAAACAGAACTCAACTATGTGCCGGTCAAGCAGATCAAGAAAATCGCCGTGGTCGGTGCCGGTCCTGCGGGTTTGTCCGCCGCGACGGTAGCGGCCGAGCGTGGCCATCAAGTGACGCTGTTCGATTCGGCCAGCGAAATCGGCGGCCAGTTCAACGTTGCCAAGCGCGTGCCGGGCAAGGAAGAGTTCTACGAGACCCTGCGTTACTTCAACCGCAAGTTGCAAACCACCAACGTTGAGCTGTGCCTGAACACCCGCGTGGATGTGGCAAGACTGGTCGAGGGCGGTTACGACGAAATCATCCTGGCGACCGGCATTGCGCCAAGAACCCCGGCGATTCCAGGCGTCGAGAACACCAAGGTCCTGAGTTACCTGGATGTGCTCCTCGAGCGCAAGCCAGTGGGCAAACGTGTCGCGGTGATCGGCGCCGGTGGCATCGGTTTCGATGTGTCGGAATTCCTCGTTCACCAGGGTGTGTCCACCAGCCAGGACCGCGATGAGTTCTGGAAAGAGTGGGGCATTGACACGCACCTGGAAGCGCGTGGCGGTGTCGCTGGCATCAAGGCCGCACCCCATGCACCGGCCCGTGAAGTGTTCCTGCTGCAACGCAAGAAATCCAAGGTCGGCGACGGCCTGGGCAAAACCACCGGCTGGATTCACCGCACCGGTCTGAAAAACAAACAGGTGCAGATGCTCAACAGTGTCGAATACCTGAAGATCGACGACCAAGGCCTGCATATCCGCATCGGCGAAACCGGCGAGCCGCAAGTGCTGCCGGTGGACAATGTGGTGATCTGCGCCGGGCAGGACCCGCTGCGTGAGCTGCAGGAAGGCCTGGTGGCGGCGGGGCAGAACGTGCACTTGATTGGCGGTGCGGACGTCGCGGCGGAGCTGGATGCCAAGCGGGCGATCAATCAGGGTTCGCGGTTGGCCGCTGAGTTGTAATCGCAGCTGCTAAGATGCCGGCTCTTAACCCTGGGCCGGCATCAATGCTTTCTCCTCCTGCAAACGGGCTACCCCAAGCCCCCCTCGAACCGCTGCAACTCGACTGGCTCGGCGCAGCCAGAATCGAAGTCGCCATCCTGCGTCTGGATCAGATCGACCCGCTGATCAGCGGCAACAAATGGTTCAAGCTCATCGAACACCTCAATGCCGCCGACCGAGCGGGTGCCGAGGGCATCATCAGCCTCGGCGGCGCGCACTCCAATCACCTCCACGCACTGGCCGCCGCCGGCAAACGCCTGGGTTTTGCCACGGTCGGCCTGCTGCGCGGACATCCTCAGCAAACGCCCACCGTGAAAGACTTGCAGGCGTTCGGCATGCAGTTGCACTGGCTCGGTTACGGTGGCTATCGCGCGCGGCATGAAGCGGGTTTCTGGCAGCCGTGGCAATCCCGATACCCGACATTGCATCCCGTTCCTGAGGGTGGCGGTGGTTTGCCCGGCGCGCGGGGCTGCATGCAGTTGAGGGCGCAGGTCTCTGCGCAACTGGCCAATATCGGCTGGAGCGGCTACGACGGCTGGTGGCTGGCCTGCGGAACGGGCACGACCCTGGCCGGCCTGGTGCTGGCCGAAGCGGGGGCTCATCCGGTTTACGGTGCGCTGGCGGTGCCCGACGATCACGGCGTGGCGCAGTTGGTCGAGAGGATCGTTGAAGAAGCGGGTGAAACCAGAGCGCTTTATGAACTGTTCGACGCCAGTCGTGGCGGGTTTGCCCGCGTCGATCCGGCGTTGCTTGAATTCATCGAAAAGACCGAGAACGCCAGCGGAATTCCTCTGGAACCGCTGTACACGGGTAAGGCGTTGCTGGCGCTCAAGCAGCAGGTTGAAGCGGGCAGGTTTGCGCCCGGGACGCGACTGATCTTTATCCACACCGGCGGCTTGCAGGGCCTGCGAGGCTTCGGTTCACAACATTGAAGGGCATTGAAACAAGTGTGGGAGCAAGCTTGCTCCCACATTCAGGCGTTGGGTCTCAGGAATCGCGGCTCACCCGTTTGGGCATCATCCGCAGCAAGGTGTTATCGCCTACCACATAGTGGTGATAAAGCCCGGCCACCGCATGCAGGCCAATCAGCCAATAGCCGATGGTGGCACCGAGTTCATGCCAGCCCTGAATCTGTTTGGCCAGTGCCTTGTCTTCGCCGACCAGCATGGGCAGGTCGATGCCGTAGAACATCACTTGATTGCCTTTGGCACTGGTGACCAGCCAGCCGAGCATCGGCATGGCGATCATGAAGATGTACAGCGCCCAGTGCATCAGTCTGGCCATTACCGTCTGCCACCGAGGGGAGGCCGGGAAGATTTGCGGCGCCGGGCCCAGGCTGCGAGCAAACAAACGCAACCAGACGAGAACGAACACGGTCAGGCCGAGCATGTAGTGCAACTCCACGATCAGCGTCCGACCGCCACTGCCCTTGGGGAAAATACCGCGAAATTCTATGCTGGCGTAAACCAGTGCCAGCAGGACCAGCATCAACCAATGCAACGCGATCGATACAGTGCTGTAGCGCGATTCGGAGTTTTTCCACGGCATTCGGTGTTCCTCACAGGTCTGGTCAAGCCACCGTTCTTGATTGGCGGTGTGCATTAACTGTAATCCTGTTTCAGCGGATTTGCCTGTGGCGATCAGTCGCCGGATGCCCTGGTTCAGGTAATTGACAGTAAAAAGCGCCAGTTCCGTTCAGGCACTGGCGCTGTTTGTGCAGGCGTGGCAATCAGTGGGTTTGAGGCATCTCACCGTTGGCCAGACGCTTGTTGATGTCGGCGATCACGGCCGGCAGGTCAGTGATGGTGTCGATCATGTAATGCGGGCGCGAGCCTTCGAACAGCGCGTGGATACGCTTGCGTTCGCTGTCCAGTTCGTCGCTGGGCAAGGCGCGATAACCTTCGTAGTCCAGGCCCAGGGCGTTGCCCGAACAGATGAGCGCGACGGTCCACATGCCGGCGCGACGACCTTCGAGAATACCCGGCACCGTGTCGTCGATCTTCACGCAGGCGGCAACGTCATCGATACCCAGGGCAATCACGTTGGCCAGTGCCTGTGCCGGCCATGGGCGGCCGTTCGGTACTTCGTCGGTGGCGACCACGTGATCGGCCACGTAACCGTTGGTGGCGGCCAGTTCGACCACCTTGTCCATGACCTGTTTCGGGTAGCCGGAGCACGAGCCGATCTTGATCCCTTGTTGGCGCAGGTTGGCGATGGTGTCCAGGGCGCCCGGGATCAGTGCCGAATGCTCGGCGATTTTCTCGATCTGCAGCGGCATGAAGCGTTCGTAGATGGCGGTCACATCGTCGTCGGTGGGCGTGCGGCCAAACACGTTGCGGTAGCGCTCGGCGACTTCCGGTTGATTGCACAAGGTGCGGATGTGGTCCCACTTGCCCATGCCCATCGGGCCACGGGCTTCGTCGATGGACACCTGGACGTCGAACTCGGCGAAGGCTTCGACAAAGATCTGCGTCGGCGCGAAAGAACCGAAATCGACCACGGTGCCGGCCCAGTCGAGGATGGCGGCCTGGAGTTTGTTTGGATTGGTGTAGTTCATGGTGATCAAGTCCTGTGGCAACTGGCTAATAGGGGCGATGCGGTTACTGTGGGAGCGAGCCTGCTCGCGATGAGGCCCTGTCAGTCGACTTCATAGTGAATGGCAGATCCCTATCGCAAGCAGGCTCGCTCCCACCTGGGAATGTGGTGTGACTTAGATCTCTAACACTTCCATCTCACGCAGCACGTCGCCAATCGCCGCCACCGCTTCGCGCATCTGCGCCGGGGTGACGTGACCGATGCAGCCGACGCGGAAGGTTTCGACCTGGGTCAGTTTGCCGGGGTAGAGGATGTAACCCTTGGCCTTGACGCGTTCGTAGAATTCCTTGAACTGGTAGCGTGGATCTTTCGGTGCGTGGAACGTGGTGATGATCGGCGCCTGGATAGCGGCGGGCAGGAAGCTGCGCAGGCCCAAATTGCCCATTTCTTCCATCAGTGCCTGGCAGTTGGCGGCGTAGCGCCGATGCCGGGCCGGCAAGCCGCCTTCTTCGTTGTATTGCAGCAGGGCTTCGTGCAGCGCGGCGACCACGTGGGTCGGCGGGGTGAAGCGCCATTGGCCGGTCTTGGCCATGTAGGCGTGCTGGTCATGCAGATCCATCGCCAGCGAGTGCGAGTTGCCGGCCGCACTGGCCAGGGCTTCCTTGCGGGCGAAAACGAACCCCATCCCCGGCACGCCTTCCAGGCATTTGCCGGAAGCGGCGATCAGCGCGTCGAACGGAATCTGTTGCGCATCGACCGGCAGTGCGCCAAAGGAGCTCATGGCGTCGATGATCAGGCATTTGCCGTGCTGCGCAATAACCTGGGCGATTTCCGGCAGCGGGTTGAGGATACCGGTGCTGGTTTCGCAGTGAATCAGTGCAACGTGGGTAATGCTGTCATCGGCTCGCAGCAGGCGGTCGACGTCGGCGGCGGTGGTGGGTTCGTCCTCGGCGGTTTCGAAGGTGCTGAACGGGCGGCCGAGCACTTCGCAGATTTTCGCCAGGCGTTTGCCGTAAGCACCGTTGATCAGCACCAGCACTTTGCCGTCGCGTGGTACCAGCGTGCCGATGGCCGCTTCGACCGCGAAGGTGCCGCTGCCTTGCAGGGGCACGCAGTGATGGCTGGCGCTGCCGTTGATGATTGCCAGCAGTTGTTCGCAGAGGCTGGCGGTCAGTTGGTTGAAGCGGTCATCCCATGAACCCCAATCGACCATCATCGCCTGACGGGTGCGTGCCGAAGTGGTCAGTGGGCCAGGGGTGAGCAGGATGGGGGCGGCAGTACTCATTCTCGTGTCCTCGCAATCGATGGGATGAAGCTACGGGGCTTAAATTGCAATTTGCCGTGCTATCAATCAAATTGTTTGTTGTTATGCCAGCCATCAGTGAGGGTTATTCATGAATCTGTTCCAGCTGCGGGCCTTTGACGCCGTGGCCCGTGAAGGCAGCTTTACCCGGGCCGCCGCACGGCTGTTCATCAGCCAACCGGCGGTCACCGGGCACATCAAGGCGCTGGAGGAGCACTACCAGATCAGCCTGTTACGCCGCACCGCGCGACGGGTGGAACTGACGGAAGAGGGCACCAAACTGGCGGCGATCACCCGGGCCATGTTCGGCCTGGCCGAAGAAGCGCAGGCGATGCTGGAGGCCAACCGGCAATTGCTGACCGGGCGCCTGGAAGTGGCGGCGGACGGCCCGCACATGGTCATGCCGATGCTCGCGAGCCTGCGGGCGCGTTATCCGGGCATCACGGTCAACCTGCGCCTGGGCAATGCCCAGGAAACCCTGGCGGCACTGTTGTCCGAGCATGCCGACGTGGCGGTGCTGACCGAGGTCGAGCCGCGCAAGGGCCTGCATCTGCAAACCCTGAGCGAGTCGCGGATTTGCGCACTGGTGCCCGAAGGCCATCCGTGGGCGCAGCGGTCCAAAGGCGTGCTGCTCAAGGAACTGGATCAGGTGATCATGGTGTTGCGTGAGCCGAGTTCGATTACCCGACGCACCTTTGATCAGGCGTGTGTCCAGGCGAACGTCAACCCAAGGGTATTGCTGGAGCTGGACAGTCGCGAAGCGGTGACTGAGGCGGTGGCCGCCGAGCTGGGCGTGGGCGTGGTGTCTTCGGTAGAGGTGAGCCACGACCCCCGGGTGGCGGCGGTGCCGATCATCGGCGAGGGGTTGGTGAACCGGCACATGATGGGCTGTATGGAGCGGCGTCGGGATTTGCGTTTGATCCAGGCGTTTTTCGAGTTGGCGCCTGTCTGATGCATGACCTGAGGTTTCAGGTGAGACTCTCGCGCACCGTTTCCAGAAACGTCGCCACCACCCGCCGCGAACTCTGCTCGCGCAGGCACACCAGCGTCTCGGTCAACCGCCGTTTGCAATCGGTGATCGGCAATGCACACACCCGCGAATCCGCGCCGAATTCCGCTGCCGACACCACGCCGACACCAATCCCCACGACCACCGCCTCTCGCGCCGCCTCCCGCCCTTCGACCTGAATCGCCGGGCGGATGCGGAACCCGGCGCCCGCCATTTCTTCTTCCAGGGTCTGGCGGGTGACCGAGCCGATTTCCCGCAACACCAGCGGCGTATCGTCCAGGTCCGCCAGGCAGATGGACTCACGATCGGCCCACGGGTGATTGCGCGACACGAACGCCACCATCGGGTCGTTTCGCAGCGGCACGGAGATCAGTCTTTCATCATCGACATCGCGGCCGAGCAGGGCCAGATCGGCCTGGTAGTTGAACAGCCGGAACAGCGATTCATCGGTGTTGCCGGTTTCGATCTTCACGCTGATGCCGGGGTAGCGCTCACAAAAACGGGCGATTTGCGGCAGCACATGCACCGGTGCATCCACTGCCAGAACCAGGCTGCCCGTCTGCAAGGCCTGGGAGTCCTGCAGCAGTTCCTGGGCTTCGGCCTCGATGACAAAAAGCCGCTGGGTGACGCTCAACAGGCGCTCGCCCAGATCGGTCAGGCGCACCGAGCGCTTGTTGCGGTGGAACAGCAAAACACCGTAGCGCTCTTCGAGTTTGCGCACCTGGTCGGAAATCGCCGGTTGCGTGAGAAACAGCCGTTCGGCGGCTTTGGTAAAGCTTCCGTGAACGGCGACGGCGTGGAAAGCTTTGAGCTGGGCGTGGGATACCGACATGGAAACTCCAGTAACAAGCTGAACCTATATTTGAAATACGATAATTCGATTTCACTTATTAATCAGTAATTGTTTTGATCAGCTTCAGCGCCGCCGATTGTCAGTCGAACAGTCGTGGTGGCCATGAGCCTGTACGTGCAGTTGCAGGACTCATCTGACCGAAGTCACCCCAGGGACCGAGTGATTTCGTGGTGCTTAAAAATAAAAAAGACAGGCGTTTTCTTCCAATTCTGCCGGCACACTCACACCCTGAGGTCAGAACCAACATGAACAAGCCCATCGGTACCCTCCAGCGTTGGCGCATGCAGATCTTCGCGATCACCTGGCTTGCCTACGCCGCTTTCTACTTCACCCGCAAAGCATTCTCCGTGGCAAAGCTCGGGATTGGCGAAGACCCGACGTTCATGCTCGACAAGATGGCCATGGCCAACCTCGATGCGATCTACCTGACCGCTTACGCCATCGGCCAGTTCACCTGGGGCATCCTGGCCGATCGCTTCGGCCCGCGGGTCGTGGTGCTTGGTGGCTTGCTGATTTCGGCGGCGGCCGCGCTGGTGATGGGCAGCTTCGCCACGTTGCCGATCTTCGCCACCTGCATGCTGATTCAAGGCCTGGCGCAGTCCACCGGTTGGTCGGGGCTGTGCAAGAACCTTGGCAGTTTCTATCCCGCCGAGCAGCGCGGGCGGGTACTGGGCCTGTGGAGTTCCTGCTACGCCTTTGGCGGTCTGGTGGCATCACCCTTCGCCGGTTGGTGGGCCTATACGCTGATCGGCACCTGGCATGCGGCATTCATTTCCAGTGCGGCGGTGGTGGGGCTGGTCGCTGTGCTGTTTTTTATTTTTCAACGCAACAAACCCGAAGATGTCGGCTTGCCGGCTGTGGAGCCTGACCCCGAGCTGACCGCTGAAGAGGCGCACGCGCAAAGCAGGATCAGCGTCCTGGCGCCATTGAAAGAGATCCTGCGCAATCGCACGGTGCTGGTGCTCGGTCTCGCGTACTTCATGCTGAAGCCGGCGCGTTACGCGATTCTGCTCTGGGGCCCGGTGATCGTTTTCGAACAGATGCCTTCGGTGGGCAAAGTCGGCGCGGCGATCATTCCGACTGCGTTTGAACTGGCCGGGTTGCTCGGGCCGATCATGATCGGCCTGGCCTCCGACAAAGTGTTCGGCGCCCGGCGTATGCCCGCCTGTGTGCTCAGCCTGCTGGCGCTGACCGTGTCGCTGGCGTTGTTCATGGGGGCCCTGCACACCGGCAGTGTGCTGTTGGTGGTGGCGCTGCTGTTCGTCATGGGCCTGACACTTTATGGACCGGATTCGATGATCAGCGGTGCGGCCGCCATCGACTTCGGCACCGCCAAGGCCGGCGCCACCGCTGCCGGTTTCGTCAACGGTTGCGGCTCGGTCGGGGCGGTTCTCGGCGGGTTGCTGCCAGGTTACTTCGACACCGTCACCGTGTTCATTGTCTTCGCCGGCTGCGCGATGTTCTCCGCACTGGTATTGATCCCGCATTGGAACAGCCGCCCCGGTGGCCTGGGAACTCACTATCCCCTCGTGCCGAACGGGCCGATAAGCGTCAAACCCCTGCGTACCTGAACCCTGTCTGTCGCCGCCTGCTGCATTTGCGGCAGGCCGGCGTGTGGACAACCGAATGGAGAGTGACCCCATGAGACCCTTTTGGCTGGAGCAGGCCTTGAAGGCCGATACGTCCGAGACCTGTCCGGCATTGCAGGGCGACGTCCGCGCCGACGTCTGCATCGTCGGCGGCGGCTACACCGGTTTATGGACCGCGATCATGCTCAAGGAGCAGAACCCCGGCCTGGAGGTGGTGCTGATCGAAGCCGATATCTGTGGCGCCGGCGCCAGTGGCCGCAACGGTGGTTGCGCACTGTCATGGTCGGCCAAGTATTTCACCCTTGAACGCCTGTTCGGCGTTGAGGAGGCGGTGCGGCTGGTCAAGGAATCCGAGCGCAGCATCCACGCGATCGGGGCGTTCTGTGAACAGTACGCGGTGGACGCCGACTACCGCCTCGATGGCACCCTCTACACCGCGACCAACCGTGCCCAGGTCGGCTCGACCGACGCGGTGATCGCGGCGCTGGAGCGCCATGGCATCAACTCCTTCAGCCAGCGGCCGGTGGCGGATGTGCAACGCATGGCCGGATCCGTCAAACACCTGGAGGGCTGGTTTTCGCCGGCTGCTGCCAGCGTGCAGCCGGGCAAACTGGTGCGCGGTTTGCGTCGGGTGGCCTTGCAGCTTGGCGTGCGGATTCATGAAAACACCGCCATGATCGGCCTGGAGGAAGGCAAGCCGGCGGTCATTCAAACCGCCAATGGCAGCGTTCGCGCCGATCGTGTGGTGCTGGCGATGAATGCCTGGATGGCGCGGGCATTCCCGCCGTTCGAGCGCAGCGTGGCGATCGTCTCCAGCGACATGCTGATCACCGAACCGCGACCCGAACTGCTCAACGAAATCGGTTTGACCAGCGGAGTCACGGTGCTCGATTCGCGGATTTTCGTGCACTACTACCACAACACTCCGGACGGCCGGATCATGCTCGGCAAGGGCGGCAACACGTTCGCCTACGGCGGGCGCATGTTGCCGGTGTTCGATCAGCCATCGCCTTATGCCGGACTGCTGCGCAGCAGTCTGACGGACTTCTTCCCGGCGTTTGCCGACGTCAAGGTCGACGCGACCTGGAACGGCCCGTCGGATCGCTCGGTCACGGGGCTGCCGTTCTTCGGGCAGATGAGTGCCAACGGCAATGTGTTCTATGGTTTTGGTTACTCGGGCAGCGGGGTAGGGCCGTGCCACATGGGCGGGCAGATTCTGGCCTCGCTGGTCCAGGGTCTGGACAACCCCTGGACGCGCTCGCCGCTGGTCAACGGACCGCTGGGCTTTTTCCCGCCAGAGCCGATCCGTTATCTCGGTTCGCTGATGGTGCGCAATGCCATTCGGCGCAAGGAACACGCCGAGGACCACGGGCGGCGGCCTCGGCATCTGGACGTGCGCCTGGCCAAATTCGCGGCGGCGGCCGGCAAGGCTGACAAGGGGTGAGGCTCAGGACTCGGCGTCGGTGGGATCGATCAACCAGTCGAGCAGCAGACGGCTATCGCCTTGAGGCTCACCGCGCCTTGCGGGTCGAGGCCTGGAGCGCTGCCCCGTGCTGGCGCAGAACACCGGACGGTCGGGATCGCTGTCGAGGAAACTGACCCACCCGTCGCTGCCGGCCATGGGTAGACCGCAAGGGTCGATGCGGGTGTCGGTCACCGCGACGGGCAGCCAGAGACCGGCGCCCTCTGCGGTCTCATGGTCCATGGCCGGCCACAAACTCACGTTTATGCGACCTTGCTCATCCAGCGCTGCCCGCTGCCCGGTCTGGCCCCGCACCCGCGCAGGCTGATAGCCGGGGATGCGCGGCCTGGGTTGTTCAAGCGCTGGACGAAACACCGTTGACCAGGGTATTGCGCTGAACTGATTGCGGTAACGCCGGGGCGTGTCCGGGGTGTCCTGCTGCAGAATCGAACCCTGTTCGCCCTGATGCCGGGCCTGCGTTACCAACCATTGATCGTTGAAACCCGGAAGTGGGTGATCAGCCACCTGCACGATGCAGCCACTGCGCAGTTCGCTGTGATTACTTTGGCCGTGAATCTGCATATGCCGGCATCGCAAGCGCTCCAGATGCCGGCTAACGAGTTGATCGCGGTGGCGCTGCTCGGGATCGGGACGGGGCATCGGTGGCGCGGACGGGGTAAAGGCATGATTGGCCGCACCGTCGTCGGTGTCCGTTGCGCCGCGGTGTCGGGCATCCAGCCTTGGCGCGCAGGGCCGTGAATCGTGCCGCTGGAACAATTCGCTGATCAGCGGTTGGCTGCTGGCGGTGGACGCCTCATTCAGGAAGGGCATCAGCAGCGGTGCCTGGGGAAAACTCAGGCTGTCGTCGGCAAACACCAGTACATGCCCGTCACGGCGATGTTCGAAGTGATAGTGAATGCCTTCTTCCTCGCACAGCCGTTGCAGCAGGGCCAGATCGGTTTCTTCGTATTGAATGCAAAAAGGCCGGTGCGGATAGTGGCCGTTTGACAGTTCGAAGCGAAAGCTGTCATCGGGCAGACAATGTTCCTCCAGCAGTTGTCGAAGAATCATGGGTACGCTGAGTTGCGTAAAGATGCGCCGGCAACGATGCCGGTCCAGCGCCTGCAACGCGGGCCCCAATACCAGTTTGTAGATGACCCGCTGCGGACCGCGATGTTCGCGACTGACATTGTGCAGTACGCCGTGAATGCCCTGGTCGTGCCCCACGCTCAGGAACGCCGCTTGATGGAGGAGCTGTTCCAGCGGCATGGCGGGCGCCAGGCCGATCACTTCAATCTCGAATGCATAGGGTTGGTTGAGGGCTTCTCGGCCACTGAACTGCACGACCTGCAGGCTCAAATCGTCGTCCAGCAGTGTCAGGGTGAAGGGACTTTCCTTGTCGTTATGCATCGAACGCGCTTCTGCCATGGAATACGGGAGCAGAGGGTACGAAACCACAGCCCTTAATGGACATCGCAAACAGGAGTTTCAGAATTGCCCTACAACTGCCGGTGAATATGTCGATTCGAGGTCAGAATTTTTGGTCGATTGCCAACTTTAGGCCGGGTAAACTTGCGCAATGCGTCGGCCAATAGATGTCTCGGCGCCATAGACAAGAGAGTGAGTAATGGGCGCACAGTGGAAGGTTAAACACAAAGAAGCGGCAGCCAATGCCAAGGGCAAGATCTTCGGCAAACTGGTGAAAGAAATCACCATTGCTGCGCGTAACGGCGCTGATGTTGCCACCAACGCACACCTGCGCCTGGTGGTTGAACAGGCCAAGAAAGCTTCGATGCCCAAGGAAACACTGGATCGCGCCATCAAGAAGGGCGCGGGCCTGTTGGGCGAGACCGTGCAATACCATCGCGTGACCTATGAAGGGTTCGCACCGCATCAGGTGCCGTTGATCGTTGAATGCGTGACGGACAACATCAACCGTACCGTCGCTGAAATCCGCGTTGCGTTCCGCAAGGGCCAATTGGGCGCTTCCGGTTCCGTGGCCTGGGACTTCAACCACGTCGGCATGATCGAAGCCTCGCCGGACACTCCGGACGCCGATCCGGAAATGGCCGCCATCGAAGCGGGCGCCCAGGATTTCGAGCCGGGCGAAGACGGCGCGACCCTGTTCCTGACCGAGCCTGCGGATCTGGATGCCGTGCAAAAAGCCCTGCCGGGACAAGGCTTCACCGTACTGTCGGCCAAGCTGGGCTACCAGCCGAAGAACCCGGTCAGCGGCCTGAGCGATGAGCAGATGGCTGAAGTCGAAGCTTTCCTCGAAGGCCTCGATAACCATGATGACGTGCAGGACATGTTTGTCGGACTGGCGGGTTAAGTTGTTTTTCCAGTAACACCGCTATCGCGGACAAGCCCGCTCCCACAGTCATTGTATCGTTCGCAAAAAATGCGTACGCCGCTGAACACCGTGGGAGCGGGCTTGCCCGCGATTGACCGCGCAGCGGTCATCAATCGTTCAGTACCTGAATAACCTCGTCAAACCCCGGTCGCGCCAGGACGTCAGGCTGACAGCAGCGCTGTTGCAAATCCTCCAGTCGCCGGCGCTCCCCGTCGCTCAATCCCGAGTCGATCCGCTCCAGCAATTCCCCCAGCAGAACCCCGAACGCTCGGACTTCGATGCGTTGCAGTGCGCGGCTTTCCAGGGTGTCCTGCGTGGCATGGAAAGACGCGGCGCCAAAGTCTCCCAACAGGCAATCACCTTGCTCGTTCCACAGAATATTGTGGCCGTAGAGGTCGCCATGGGTGATGCCCTGGCGGTGCAAATGCTCGGCGACCGAAGCGATACCACGGGCAATGCGCAGGGCGACATCAGCGGTGAAGCGGGTGTCTTCGGCGTAGACGTCGCGGCTGCAGGTCGCCAGGCTCGGCAACGCGGCAAGGTTGCGGTAGCTCGGTTCGATCAGTTGCATTACCAGCCCGGCGGTGTCTTGCGGGTGATCGACCACCCGGCCTTCGACCCGGATCAGGTTGGGGTGAATGCCAGCGGTGATGCAGGCGTTCATTTCGTGCAACGGCGAGCCGTCGCTGGTCATTTCGCCCTTGTAGAGTTTGACCGCGACTTGCGTGTCCGCATGGCCCGGGCGTGCCCATGCCGCCCGATGAATCAACCCCGAAGCACCTTCGCCCAGGAGCTGCTCCAGGCTCAGCTGGGACCAGGAGATGCTCGGCGTGGCTGCCAGGGCGGCCGCATCAGCTTCGGTTTCCAGTGGGTTACCGGCGTAGGCCAGCCAGGTCAGGCTCGGCAGCGCAAGCAGCCATTCGGGCAATTGGCTGATCTGGTTGGCGGCGATGCGGATCAGCTCCAGCCGATGGCAATTGCGCAGGCTCTGCGGCAAAGATTGCAGCCGATTACCAGCCAGCATCAGTTTTTGCAGGTAGGGGCGTTCGCCCAGTTCCGTCGGCAGTTCACCGATGCAGTTGTCGGTCAGGATCAGCCAGCGCAGGAGCGGCGGCAACGCGGCGCCTGGCACGTGCTCGATGCGGTTGGCCTTGAAGGCGATCATGGTCAGCGCCGCGCATTGACCCACGCATGCCGGCAGTTCGGTAAACAGATTGTCCGAGCAGAACAACACGCGCAGACGGGTCAGGCGGTACAAGTCATCCGGGAGGCTGCTCATGGCATTGCCACTGAGGTTGAGCACCTCCAGGGAGTCCGCCAGGTCGAAGATCTCCCGCGGAAATTCTGTCAGGCCGCAGCTGAGATCCAGACGGGTAATGCCTGCCAGCGTGCCGGCGCGCAATTGTTCAAGGGTATGCATGAACGGGGTTCGCCATCGATTGAATGAATGGGCGGCATGATAGCGGGAATAAGCTGTTGCCGGTCAGGCTGCTTTCGCGATCAAGTCCGCAGTCGATCGAGATGTTTAATCGAGTGCGGACGAAATGTGGGAGCGATCAGGCCGACTCCCGAACCTCCCCCAACTGCCCCAGGCGACTGCGGGTGCGGGCCAGATCGATGGCGTCGCCGTCCAGGCTTTCGCGCAATGAACGCTGGCCCAGCAGCACCAGATGCTTGTCCTGGTCATACAAAACGTCCACCAGATTGATGAAGCGTTGTTGGGCGGCGATTGAACAGTCGGCCAGGTTGGGCAGTTCGTCGATGATCCAGTGATCGAAGCGCCGGCACAGCTCCAGGTAATCCATGACCGCCGTGGGCTGCTCACACAGATCCGCGAAGGTAAAACCGATGGTGCGGCCTTCGCAGTAACGGGCGGGCAGGTGGCGAGTGCCGACCGGCAGCGCAATGCCCGGCGCACCGGCGGATGGCAGGTTTGATGCCTGCCGCTGCGACGCGCTCCCCGGCCAGACGTATTGCCCCTGGGTAAACAGTTGTTGCGCGTGAGTTCTGGCCTGGCTGCGGTAGTCGTGTGGCCCGCCGACCTCCATCACCTGCATGCGCGCGTTGATCAGGTCGATCACCGGTTTGAAGCGCGCGTGGTACAGCGGATTGGGCAACAGGCCTTCCGGCGGGTAATTGGAGGTGACCAGCAGCAGGATGCCTCGACGGAACAGGGCCTTGAACAGTCGCGTGATCAGCATCGCATCGCCGATGTCATGGACATGGAATTCGTCGAAACACAGCACCCGGCAATCGCGCAGCAAATCGTCCAGGGTGGTCGTCAACGCGTCCGGTTGATCGCGATGGTTGAACATCCCCTGATGCAGCCGGGCAAAAAACTCGTGGAAGTGCAGGCGCTGTTTTTGCGCCAGGGGAATGGCCTGGAAAAAACCGTCGAGTAGCCAGCTTTTGCCGCGACCCACGGCGCCATGCAGGTAAAGACCGGGCAGGGTTTTCGTCGCACTGCCCAGTAGCGTCGTGGCGTGCTGCGCCATGCAGTCGATCACCCGCTGTTGACTGTGGCTGAGGGTGTAGCCCTGCGCGTGAGCCTTTTGGCGAAAGTAATCGTGGATGACCCGGCCTGTTGCGACCCCATGGGCGGGGGCAGCGGAGGCTTTGCCGAACAACCGGCGCAGCAACGGCCAGCGCGGTGCAAGACGCGAACGGTTGGGTGGTCGAACGGCCACTGTGATGTCACCCCATGATCTTCAGGCCGCCCGACGCGGCGGCGCCATAGTGTACCCAGAGGGGAGAATTCGCTTCCAGTTGTGTCGATGGAATGCGGGCGTTTATTGGACAGAATAATGCGGTATGTACAACTTATTACCCGTTGCTGTGGTGGCGAGCGTCGAGCATGGCCCTACAAAGTTGCTTCTTATGGAGGGATCCCAATTCGCTGTGTGACTGGCGATTTCCCGGTGCGTTGCTACCCTGATTTTTCAGGACACCCCTCAAAAGGAACGGGGCCGTGAATGGACGTGCAGTGGTGGCAGTCTTGAGCTTGGGACTCAGTGCGACGGTGACGGCCGCCGAACTTCAGGTAGAGGTTCGGGTCGACGTCCAGCGCGGCTGTCAATTGGTCGGGCAGTCACGCAGCGTGGGAATCGAACAACTGGGCGTGCTGGACTTCGGCAGCACGGCGCGGCTGGATGAGCCTGCCGGGCCGCTGGGCGCGGCACTGATGAACGAGCGCTTGCCACGGCTCGAATGCAATCCCGATACCCCTTATCAATTACGCGTCGATGGCGGCCTGCATGGCGGCGTCGGCGATGTGCGTTACATGGCGGGCAGCGCCGAACACAGCAAACCCATTCCCTATCGACTCTATCAGGACCCGGCGCGGCGAATTCCACTGGCGGTGGATGTGCCCATGAGTGGTCGCGTGACGTCGAGCGGAACGGTGGATTTGCCGTTGTATGCGCGCATCGAACCCTTGGCCGAGATACCTTGGGTCAGCCATTACTCGGATCTGGTGAAGGTGACGGTCACTTGGTAAGCGCATTTTTTACAGTACGCAATCTGGCGGAGCCACGGTTGGACAAGGAAGGGGCGTTCGTGGATGAACGCACGTTTTTTGGGTCCTGAGGAATGGGATTGGCGTGATGAGCAGCAGATTCTGGACAGTGATCCCCTTCGCCGCACTGGCATTGCCGCCCCAGGGTGCACAAGCAGCCGTCAGCGGGCAGATCTACGCGCGACTGACGATTTCCGCCGGTTGCGAAGTGACCAACGGCGCCAGCCCCGGCAGCCCGATCAGCGATTTCGGCACCCTCGATTTCGGCCAGCAAGGACCGACCTGGAGCAGCCCGATCAAGGCCAACCTCAGTAAAGAGGGCAGCGGCAAGCTCAACGTTGCCTGCAACCCATCGGTCACCGGGTTCACGGTCACCATCGATGGCGGTACCCATGGCGACGGCACCACCCGCCGCCTGAGCAACGGCACCTGGAGCATTCCTTATCAGTTGTTCCTCGATGCTTCCGGCAACCAGAGCTACAGCATCGGCCAACAACACAATTTCGCCGTCACCAGCGGGGCGCAGGTACCGATTCCGGTATTCGGCTCGGTGGTGGCGAATACTCGCGCGCTACCGGCCGGTGTCTATACCGACACCCTGACAGTGACGCTCGACTGGTAAACCTGTAGAGGACGGACACCATGCACATGCTTGTATCAAGGATAGGTTTGTCATTGCTCGGCCTGGCCCTGGCGTCCGGCGCCCAGGCGGCCACCACTGTCACTGGCCAAATCACCTCCAGCCTGATCCTGACCAGCAGTTGTCAGGTGAACGGGAGCGGCGGTTCCACAGGACTGAACTTCGGCGCACTGAATTTCGGCACCACCGACAGCCTGTTCACCTCTGCCACCGGGCAGGTGTTGGGCGGTGGCGGCGGGGCGTTGTCGATCCTCTGCTCCAGTGGCACCACCCCATCGGTCAAGGTGCGGGCCGGCGCTCACGATGGACAATCGCCAGGCGGTAGTCGGGCGCTATACGACGGTGTCGCCAACTATGTGCCGTACGATTTGTACACCGATGCCGGGCACTCGCAGCTGCTGGCCATCGACGGCGTGATCAATCTTTCCGCGAGTACCGGCGTGGCACAGACCGTGAACATCTACGGCCAGGCGGTGGGCAAGGCCGGGCTGCCGGCGGGCACTTACACCGACACCATTGCCGTCGAACTGACGTTCTAGTGCGATGAAGCGCCACGGCTGTGCGGCGCTGCTCCTGTTCTGTGCCGGTAGCGTGCCAACGCCCTTGGCGGCGGTGACCAGCCAGAGCTTCCAGGTCAGTGCCACGGTGACGGCGGGTTGCCTGGTGGTGGGCGGGGTTTCCAGTTACGGCAGCCTGAATTTCGGCAGTCGCTCGGCCCTGGCCACCGGCACGGTGCAGGTGGCACTCACCGGGGGCGTTCAATTGCAGTGCACGCCGGGCGTCACCCTGAACATGACGGTGGATGGCGGGCAATACAACAGCGGAGGGCGACATCTGCAACTGACAACCGGCGGCAACCAGATCGCGTATCAACTGTTTCGCGACGCGGCATTCAGCCAGAGCCTGGGGATCGGCCAGAGCGTGGCCGTGGCGTACAGCGATGCGAACAACATCAGCCTGCCGATTTACGGTCAGGTGCAGTTACCGGGCAATCAACCCGGGGGGACATACAGCGATGTGCTGCAGGTGCAGCTGTCGTGGTAACGGGGTGATTGGATCAGGCCTGAGGGTCTTAAGGAGTTGGCATATGTATTCACCTTCGCGGCGGCCTTGGGTCGTGCGTCACGCGTTGTGGGCACTGCTTTGGCTGGGGGCGGCCAAGGTGCAGGCGGCCAGTTCGGTGCTGATCTGGCCGATCGATCCGGTGCTGGAGGCCGATCAACAGGCCAGTGCCCTGTGGCTGGAGAATCGCGGCAACGAAACCGCCAATCTGCAGATCCGCGTGTTTGCCTGGAGCCAGAGCGGCTTCAACGATCAATATCAAAACCAGCGCGACGTGATCGGCAGCCCGCCGGTGGCGAAAATCGAGCCCGGCCAGAAGCAATTGGTGCGCCTGACGCGCACCCGGGAAATTCCCCCAGGGCAGGAACTGGCTTACCGCATCATCATCGATGAAATTCCCTCGGCCAAACCGCCCGCCGCAGAAGACGGCAAGACGGCGGCGGCAATTCGTTTCCAGATGCGCTACTCGGTGCCGCTGTTTGCCTACGGCGCGGGTCTGTGGAGCAAGGAAGACACCACCCGCCAGCGTGATCCCAAAGGCGTGGGCCTGCCGGATCTGAGCTGGCGCAGGGTGGCGGTGGACGGACGTTCCTATGTCGAAGTACGCAACCAGGGTGCGGTGCATGCACGGCTGACAGACGTGGCGTTGAAGCAGGGCGGCCAGACCAAACCCCTTGTGGAAGGGTTGCTGGGCTACGTGTTGCCCGGCGCGATCATGCGCTGGCCAGCGCCCGGTGCAATGGCCGGGGATCCGGCGTTGCAAGTTCGGGTCAATGGCGCGCCGCAGGTCCAGAGTATTGCGCCGGCACGGTGAGTCCTGCCGTTTTTTTTGTGGCGAGGGCATTTGCTCACCCTGGCTGCGCGGCGGCCCAAGACCCTGCTGCAAGATTGGCCAGATCACTGCACTGAACGGATGACAGGTTTATGTGCAGGCAGGTGAAGTAACGGAGGACGGCGTCCATTGACGGACAATCAGTAGTCATGAGCCAGGGTTGGGCTCGCCATGTTCAGCGTCCGTTGTGGGCCATGGGCTGTGCGTGGTGCCTGGCGATCGTTCATCACGCAGAGGCCGGTGACCTGCCGCCTCCGCCCAGCGGCATGGAGGCGGTTGCCGATGCGCAGTTGTTCCTGGAACTGGTGGTCAATCAGATGAACACCGGACGAGTGGTGGCGGTCGAGCAGCGCAACGGGCAATTCTTCGTGCCGGCCAGCGCATTGCGTGACACCGGCATGAAACTGCCGGAAAACATCGGCGCCGAAGTCGCGCTCGACAGCTTGCCGGGCCTGCACAGCGAGTACGACAGCACCGGTCAGCGCTTGCTGCTCGATGTACCGCCAGACTGGCTGCCCGAACAGTTTGTCGGCCGTCGCGACGCCTATCCGCGCACCCCGGCCCTGAGCAGCTTCGGCGCCTTGCTCAACTATGACCTGTACCTCAACGACACCGATGATGCCGGCACTTATCTGGCGGCCTGGAACGAAGTGCGGCTGTTCGACCGTTGGGGCACGTTGTCCAATACCGGGCAATATCGCCGCACGATGTCGGGGGCTGCCACCAACGCGCTGAACAACGGCTATTTGCGTTACGACACCACCTGGCGTTACTCCGATGACGATCGGTTGCTGACCTACGAGGCTGGCGATCTGGTCAGCGGGGCTTTGCCCTGGAGCAATTCGGTGCGCATGGGCGGGGTGCAGATGTCGCGGGATTTCGCCGTGCGCCCGGACCTGGTGACCTACCCCTTGCCGCAATTCGCCGGGGAGGCTGCCGTGCCTTCATCGGTGGATCTGTTCATCAATGGCTACAAATCCAGCAGCGCCGAACTGCAACCCGGCCCCTACACGCTGACCAATATTCCCTTTATCAATGGCGCTGGCGAAGCGGTGGTGGTCACCACTGATGCCCTGGGACGGCAGGTCTCGACCACGGTGCCGTTCTACGTCACCAGCAGTCTCCTGCAAAAGGGCTTGAGCGACTTTTCCGTGGCAGCCGGCACCTTGCGCCAGGACTACGCGCTACGCGATTTCAGTTACGGCCGGGGTGCCAGTTCCGGCAGTCTGCGTTACGGCGTGACAGACAACTTCACCCTGGAAAGCCACGCTGAGGCCTCCGATGCCCTGACCCTGGGCGGCATCGGCGGCAATGTGCGGCTGGGCAATTTCGGGGTGCTCAACTCGGCCATCAGCCAAAGCCGTTTCGACGGTGAAACGGGCCAACAACTGAGTCTCGGCTATCAATACAGCAGCCAGCGCTACAGTTTCTCTTACCAACGGCTGCAACGCCGTGATCAGTACGCTGATCTGACATTGGTCGATAGCCCCTACACCACACTGAGCAAACGCAGCGAACAGGCGACCCTCAGCCTGAGCCTCGATTCCTGGGGCAGCCTGGGCGTCGGCTACTTCGACGTGCGCGCGGCGGACGATTCACGCACCCGTTTGCTCAACCTGACGTGGAGCAAACCGTTGTGGCGCAACAGCAGTTTCTATCTGTCGGCCAACCGCGAAATCGGCGATAGCCATTGGGCGGTGCAGGCGCAACTGGTGATCCCGTTCGACCTGCGCGGCAGCCTGGCGATCGGCAGTGAGCGCAGCAATAGCGGGCAAACCCGGCAACGGGTCAACTACAGCCGTGCCGTACCCACCGAAGGCGGGGTCGGTTTCAACCTTGGATACGCCACCGGTGACGGCCCGGACTATCGTCAGGCCGACCTGACTTGGCGCCTGCAATCGGTGCAATTGCAGGCTGGCGTTTATGGCTCCAGCGATGCCGAAACCCGCTGGGCCGACGCCAGCGGTTCGCTGGTGTGGATGGACCGCCAAGTGTTCGCCGCCAATCGCATCGATGATGCCTTTGTCGTGGTCAGCACCCATGGCTACGCCGATATCCCGGTGCGTTACGAAAACCAGTTGGTCGGCCAGACCGATCGCAACGGCCATTTATTGGTGCCCTGGAGTAGCGCCTATTACCGCGGCAAATACGAAATCGATCCCCTGAACCTGCCGGCCAACGTGCGCAGCCCCAACGTCGAACAGCGCATCGCGGTACGTCGGGGCAGCGGTTATCTGCTGGAGTTTCCGTTGAGCCGGGTCATCGCCGCGAGCATCGTCCTGGTGGATGGGCAGCAGCGGGAATTGCCCTTGGGCAGCGGTGTGGTGCACGAGCAAAGCGGAACGCAAACCGTGGTGGGCTGGGATGGCCTGGTGTACCTGGAAAACCTGCAACAGCAGAACAACCTGCGGGTGACGCTGGGCGACGGCAAGACCTGTCAGGTGCGGTTCACCGTCGACATGAACCAGGATCAGGTCCCGCTGATCGGGCCGTTGGTGTGTCAATGAAGGGCATGAAGGGGGTGCTGCTGCTGACGCTGTGTCTGCCGGGCTCGGCCTGGGCATTGTGCTCGGTGACCGGGACCACGCCAGTGGCTTTCGGCTCGGTGAGTTCGATTGCCGTGCGCACCACATCGCAATCCAGTTCCACCGTGAATGGCGGCTTGAGTTGCACCGGTTCACTGCTGTCATTGCTGACCACCAACGATCATTTCTGGGCCACTGTCACCTCAAGCCAAAGCGGCTTGCTCGGGCCGACCGGTGATGTCATCGGCTACACGATCTACGCCAACAACAGCACCAGCTACCCGCTGACCCGCGGCACCACCTACGACTTTGCGCGCAACGGCATCATCGATGCACTCGGCCTGCTCGGCAGTGTGGTACCCAAGTCCGTGCCGCTTTACCTCGGTACGACCATCGGCAGCAACGTCGCCGCCGGGGTCTACACGGAAACCCTGAGCATCTTCTGGAACTGGAATTACTGCTCCGGCATCGGTGCTCTCGGAGTCTGTCTGGGGCGCGACATCAGCAGCGGCACCGCCACGTTGACGGTCAACCTGACCGTGGCCAACGACTGCACCATCACCGCGCCGAACATCAGTTTCGGCAGCGCCCCGGTGGTCAGTGCCTTCACGCCGGTCACCGGGCAGACCATCAACCTGGCCTGCACCAAGGGCAGCGCATACACCGTGGGTTTGAGCGATGGGCAAAACCCTGTGAGTGTCGGCGGGCGTCGCCGGATGATTTCGGGCAGCAATTACCTGGCTTACGACATTTTCAAAAGCGCCGGCACCACACGCTGGGGCAGCGTCAGCAGTGCCCGCCGGGCCAGCTCCGATGCCGAGATCAACCCGGGCAACGGCCTGGGCACCGGCAGTCAGGTCTTCAACTACAACGCGAAGATCTATACCGACCAGGCCACACCGCCAGCAGGTACTTACCTGGACAATGTGATCCTCGACGTGGGGTTCTGAAGCCTTGCCTGAATTCGCGGTTGTCCTCGAACCTCTGTAGGAGCGAGCCCGCTCGCGATGGACGTCAGCGATAACGCCTGCCATCGGGTTGATCGGGTTGTCTGATCGTTTTTCGCGAGCAGGCTCGCTCCCACAAAGGCGAAGGGTGTTCAGAACTGGTTGGTTTGCCTCAGCATCTGCGCCGCCGGCGTATCCGCCGGGCTGACCATTGCATAGTTGTAGCCGCCCCCCGACCAGTATTCGGCCTGCAAGCCGTCATCACGGCGACTGCCCCTCGGCAGCAGGAAGTTTTTCGGTCCCGGCGGGCGCACATAGAAGCTGATCTTGTGCCCGCCCTGATCTTCATAAACCACCATCGCGGCCGGCCCTTGCTCGGTACTGAGCAAACGCCCGCTGACCGGTTTGAACCCGGCGCCCGAGAGGTCGGGCAGGCGATTGGCCTGGGTGAAATACCTGTCGAGCCAACCTTGCATGTCGCCGTCGGTGCTGACCTTGTAGTCTGCCGGCAAGATGCCTTGCTGGGCAAACAGTCGGTAGGCCTGCAGGGCATCGGTCATGGGCAGCGGGGGGCTGGCGAGGGTCATCTCCCGCGCCTGCCAGCCGCTGAGCCCACCGATGCTGACGGCGATCAGCAACATGGCGGCACTGGCCAGGTGGCGACGGGACTGGCGTTTCAGGCGTTGACGAATCATCACCGGATCGAGGTCCGGGTTGGCCGGTTGCTGCAAGACGCCGCTCAGGGCCGCGCGCAGTTGCTGGGCGTCTTTTTGCCAGGCGCGCACTTGCTCGGCTATCTGCGCATTGTTGGCGAGAAAGGTTTCCACCAGGCGTCGGTCGTCATCGCTGAGTTGGTGGTCGACATACGCGTGCAGATCACGCTCGCTGGGAGGCATGCTGATCATTTGAGTCTCCGCAGGGAAGGGCGGTTGATTTCACCATCGCTGAGTTGGCGCAAGGCCTGGCGGGCGCGGGACAGGCGGGACATCACCGTGCCGGTGGGGACGTCGAGAATCTCGGCGACCTCTTTGTAACTCAGGCCTTCCACCGAGACCCAAAGCAGCAGCGCGCGCTGTTCGGTGGGCAGTTGGTCGAAGGCGTTGAGGGTCGATTGGGCGATCACCGTGCGTTCTGCCGAGGGCTGTGCATCGTCACGCCCGGTGAAGAACTCGAGCATTCGCGCATAGCGTCGGGAGCGCCGGTGCGCGTCGAGGAACTGCCGATAGAGAATCGAAAACAGCCAGGCACGCAGGTCGCCGTCGGGCCGCTTGTCGTTCCAGGCCGACAGTGCCCGCTCCAGGCACGACTGCACCAGATCGTCGGCACTGCTGGGATTTCGCGTCAGCGATACGGCGAAGCGGCGCAGCCTGGGAATAATTTCCCGCAATTGTTCGTCGATCTCATTCATGAAGTTCTGACCAGTCACTACGCTGTGGTGAGTGTCCAGGAAGACGCACGGCAATCGAGGTTATTCCACGCCGGAAAAAATAAATACCGAACGATGGAATAAACCCTCGGGGGGTTCGTCTGTCTGGTTCTTCTCACTTGTGGCCGATGGCCCTGGAGACCTTCATGGTAGATCGATCAACACCGCCCACCCGGCCACCCCTGAGTACCGCGAGCCTGATGATGCGCCTGGCGGGCATTGCGGTAGTCGTCGCTGCCGCAGCCGGGGCTTTTGCCTACGTCAACGGCACCCTTGACCCACAACGCTTGACGCCGAAAAAGCTGATCAACGTCCTGGAAACCAACAACGGCGTGCACCCCGGGTTCCGGCGCAATCACTCCAAAGGCGTGTGTGTGATCGGCCATTTCGAGAGCAGCGGCGAAGCGCGCAGTTACTCCTCGGCACAGGTGTTCAATGAAGCGCGGACCCCGGTAGTCGGGCGTTTCGCTTTGCCGGCGGGTAATCCTTATGCGCCGGACAGTGCCGTACCGATTCGCAGCCTGGCGTTGCGCTTCACCCAGGCCAACGGCCAGCAATGGCGCACCGGGATGAACAGCATGCCGGTGTTCCCGGTAGGCACCCCCGAGGCGTTCTATCAATTGCAACAAGCCCAATCGCCAGACCCGGCCACCGGCAAGCCGAACCCGGCAGCGGTGCCCGCGTTCTTCGGGTCGCACCCGGAAGCCGCATCTTTCCTGGCCTGGATCAAGACCGCCAAGCCGTCGGCCAGCTACGTGACGGAAACCTACAACAGCGTCAACGCGTTTTACCTGGTGAACGCCGCCGGACAACGGCAGGCGGTGCGCTGGAGCATGGTGCCAGTGGCCCAGGGCGCACCCGGTGCCACGACCCCGGAAGGCAGCGATTATCTGGAAAAAGACCTGGTCCAACGCATCGCCGCAGGGCCTTTGCGCTGGCAGTTGAACATCACCCTGGCCAACCCTGGCGATCCGGTCAACGATGCGAGCAAGGCCTGGCCTGAGGGGCGCAAAGTGTTGAACGCCGGCACCCTGGTCCTTGAAAGCACCCAGCCGCAACTCAGTGGCGAGTGCCGTGACATCAACTACGACCCGTTGGTATTGCCGGCCGGGATCGAAGCTTCCGACGACCCGTTGCTCGCCGCACGTTCGGCCGGTTACGCCAATTCCTACCTGCGCCGCACCAGCGAAGTCAGCCAGTTACCCGCCGCTAAACAGGAGGCCAGGCAATGAGCGCCCAACCGAACCATTTCGCTCCCCTGGCGCGACTGCTGCATTGGCTGATGGCGCTGATGATCATCGCCATGTTGTTCATCGGCGCGGGCATGGTCGCGTCGGTGTCCGAACGCCATGAGTGGCTGATTCACCTGCACAAACCTTTGGGCGTCGCCATTCTGCTGCTGGTGATCGTGCGTCTGGCGGTGCGGTTTTCCACGCAACAGCCACCGCTACCGGCGGACCTGCCGGGTTGGCAAGCGCTGGCGGCCAAGGCCTCCCACGTACTGCTTTACGCCTTGATGCTGATTTTGCCGCTGCTGGGGTGGGCGATGATTTCGGCTTCGGGCGAACCGGTGATGCTTAGCCATTCGCTGCAGTTGCCGTCGATTCTGCCGGCGAATGCGCAGGTGTTTGCGTTCCTGCGCAAGGCACATGGGTATCTGGCGTATCTGCTGTTCTTGACGGTGCTGCTGCATTTGGCGGCGGCGTTGTTTCATGCCTGGGTGCGTCGGGATGGTGTGCTGGACAGTATGTTGCGAGGGAAGGATCGCGGTTAGTCGTAACCTGAAAAAAGATCGCAGCCTGGGGCGTCGCCGCAGGCTGCGATTTTTTGATCTGAAAGAGCAATCAGCGCAGCGTATCAACCATCTCGGCCACCGTGGTCAACACATCCTTGCCCAACTGCTTCGACCGCTTGCCCGACCAGCCGGTCAACGGGTCCGGATGATCATTATTATCCTTGAACGGCATTTCCAGGGTCAGCGACAGGCAATCGAATTTCTCACCCACGCTGTTACACGCCAGCGTCATGTTGGCCTTGCCCGGTTCGTCACGGGTGTAGCCGTGTTTGGTCTGGAAGTCCTTGGTCAGGTGCTTCAGGTGGGAGCGGAAGTGCTCTTCCAGTGTTTCGATTCGCGGCGTGTACCCCGGGTTGCCTTCGCAACCGGCGGTGAACACGTAGGGGATTTCCTCATCGCCGTGGATGTCGAGGAACAGGTCGACGCCGTACTTTTCCATCTGTTGCTGTACGAAAAAGACTTCCGGGCTGATTTCCGGACTGGCGCTCTGCCAGGCGCGGTTCAGGTCCTGGCCCATGGCGTTGGTGCGCAGGTGACCGTGGAAGGCGCCGTCCGGGTTCATGTTTGGCACCAGGTACAGATCGGCGCTGGCCAGCAGTTTGTTCAGCACCGGGTCGTCGTGTTTTTCCAGGCGTTCGATCACGCCTTCCATGAACCACTCGGCCATGTGTTCGCCCGGATGTTGCTGAGCGATCATCCACACCTTGCGCTGGCCTTCGGCGCCCGAGCCTTTGCGCAGCAGCTGAATGTCCCGACCTTCGACGCTTTTGCCGGTGGCCAGCAGTTCGGTGCCCGCCTTGGTTAGCGCCTGCTCGATCAACCAGTCGTGACGACCACGGCTGTAGGGTTCGAAGTAGGCGAACCAGGCGTGGGTCTGGGTCGCTTCAAGGCAGAAACGCAGGCAGTCGCCCTCGAAGATGGTCGGTACACGGAACCAGTTCACATGATCGTAGGACGCCACTGCCTGATAACCGTCCCAGGCCTTGTTGTAAGAGGATTGACTGGCGTTGTTCAGGCGAAACCAGTGCTCCTGTCCGACATGCAGGCCACTGGCTTTGAAGTGGAACCATTGGAAATGCTTGCTTTTGGTGTCGGGGCGGATGGCCAGCAGTGGCTTGAGCGGGTCGCTGACATCGATAACCTGGATGTTGCCACTGTCGAAGTTGGCACTGATGTCGAGAGAGGATTTAGCCACGGTAGGGTTCCTGTTTGAGATTTTATGGCGGCTACTTTACACGCAAGCTAAGGGGGTTAGGAGTGCAGAAGAATCGGTTCACCCGCGCTGCTGACGTTCTGAATGACCGCTCACCTTTGCCGCGAAGCGCTACTACACAGCGTAGCGATCATCCGTGTTACCACCAGCACAGTTTTGAGGCCATCGGGTTAGAGAAGGGACGGGTATTTTTATGCGATGCACCGCACTGGCAGTGGCTGGGTGGATTCGCCTATCGCCGTGCATTGAGGTCAGGCCTGGAGGGAGAGGGCGCTGCAATTTGGCATCAGCCTGATTTTGATGGCAAGACAGGTCATCGCCGAGAAGGGGAACGATGGGGCAGGAACATGATGCAAAACGGGGGGCGTCCTCCTTGACGCTGTCGCAGCTTAGAGACTGTGGAATTGATTCTCAAGTGCTATTTTCTCGGCGGTTCGCCCAATGATCTCGGGCTGCCCATGCCAACGGGTATTCTTTTGAAATGGTCCGCGCCACTGAGTGTTTGCGGCACTTGAAGGCTTCATTAGCCTGACGCCATAAACCAGAATGCAGGCAAAAAAAGACCCGGCAAAAAGCCGGGTCAAAAACCGTGATTAGCCTGATGAGGAGATAGACCAAAAGTCCGACCTGAGGTCCCTTGATCCATCGACTGATCTCGCGACCAGATGTTGCAATAATAATCATTCTCGTTTGTGAGTCAAGCGCTTTTATCCAGCCAATTGGAAAATTCATTCCGAACCACTGCCTGCGCCTTCTCTTTATGCTTTCTGATGCCCTTCCAGGGATCGGGAGACCATGGCCTTGGCCATATCGATCATGTGCACCGCCGAAAACGCCAGGTCCCGACTTGCGCCCTGCAAGTGATTGGCTGACTCGTAGGCAATGGCTGCGGCGCAGCGCAACAGATCCGAGGCATGAATCAATGCTTCTTCACTGGTGATGTTGCGGTTCACATCAAAGAAACGCTCCTCGACCTCAGTCTCCGTGACCGTTGGCTTCAAGTAGTAGTCCAGCGCCCGTTGTGCGGCGGCGGAGCCTTGGGGCGAGGTGAGGGAGGTGTCGATTTGCATGTCCGGCAGTTCGTGGGCAGGTTGGGTCATGGTGATGGCAAACTCCGTTATAGATTCAGATCCGTGAATTCATCCTAATACGATTTGTATTTGTGACCATGAGTTTAATACTACAATTTGTGTTTTGATGACCGGAGCTGGCCCAGTATCGTGCCGCCCATGGATAAATGGATCGAATTGGTCAAGGCCAAGATGAGTGAACTCAACGTCACTCAGGAAATACTCGCTGAACGCCTCGGAATGTCCCAGGGCGGCATTGGCCATTGGCTGAATAAACGTCGCGACCCGGGTGTCGAGAACATGAACCGGGTGTTGAAAGCACTCGGCATGGACTTTCTCGAAGTGGCGCTGGTGATCCGCGAGCCTGCGGACGCTGAGGATGAAGAGGTCTGCCTGACACAAAAGTACAATCCGTACTTTCGTTACCCGGTCCGTGACTGGAAGGCAGCCGCTGAGGTGCGCGATGGAGAACGGACGCAGTATCGTTTCGAACTGTCCGACTATCACGCCCAAGGCACGGCATTCTGGTTGACGGTGACTGGCGACGCGATGACCGCGCCCAGTGGCCTGAGCATTGGCGAAGGCATGTTGATTCTGGTGGACCCGGACGTGGCAGCGCAGCCGGGCAAACTGGTGATCGCGCAATGGCCCGACAGCACCGAGGCGATCTTTCGCAAGCTGATCGAAGAGGGCGGGCAGCGTTACCTGGTCCCGCTCAATCCGACGTACCCCAAAGCCCTCTACACCGACGACTGCCTAATCATCGGCGTGGTGGTTCAGGCGACAGCCAGGTTCTGATCGGATCGGTCCTCGCAGGGCGCAGGACCGATCGTCATTTCACGCCTCTTCCAGTTCGACCAGCGCACTGCCTTCGCTGACCATTTCGCCTTCCTGGCAATACAACGCCTTGATGACCCCCGCGTGAGGCGCACGAATGCTGTGCTCCATCTTCATTGCTTCGAGCACCACCAGTTGCGCCCCGGCTTCGACCGTTTGCCCGGCCTCTACCAGCACTCGCACGATGCTGCCGTTCATGGGCGCCGTCAGCCCGCCCTGATGACTGTGACTGGCTTCGACGGCGCTGATCGGGTCATAGGCTTCGATGCGGCGCAACTCGCCATCCCATTGCAGATAGACCAGGTCACCATGGCGGATGGCCCGATGCTGGCGTCGCACGCCGTCGTGCTCGGTGAGCAATTGTTCGCCCTTGAGTCGCGCGCCCTGGGCGTTGATGTCGCCCAGCGTCAGCGCGCGGTCCTGGCCTTCGCAACTCAAGTGCAGGGTGATTTCCGTTGGCAATCCGGCACGGAAGCCGTTGCTGTTGGCCCAGGGCGAACTCGGGTCATCGAGGCGCGGTGAACGGGGCTGGCTCTGGGCAAATGCCTGGGCGGCGGCTTGCCAGAAGGCATCGCTGAGCGCAGCAGGTGCCGGCAGCAGTTGTTCCTGGTAACGCGGAATGAACCCGGTATCCAGTTCCGCCGCGGCAAACGCCGGGTGGGCAATGATTCGACGGAGGAAGTTGATGTTGGTCTTGAGTCCGCCAATAGCGAACTCATCGAGCATGCTCAGCAGGCGCAAACGCGCCTGTTCACGGTCCTCGCCCCAGGCAATCAACTTGCCGAGCATCGGATCGTAGAAGGGGGAAACCTCATCGCCTTCCTCAACGCCACTGTCGACACGACGCCCCGGCCCCTCGGCCGATTCACGATACAACTCCAGGCGCCCGGTCGCCGGCAGGAAATCATTGCCCGGGTCTTCGGCATACAGCCGTACTTCAATGGCGTGGCCGATCAGCGGAACCTGATCCTGGGTCATGGGCAGCGCTTCACCGCGTGCGACGCGAATCTGCCAGGCCACCAGGTCCAGGCCGGTGATGGCTTCGGTGACCGGGTGTTCGACTTGCAGGCGCGTGTTCATCTCCATGAAGAAGAATTCGCCGCGCGCATCCAGCAGAAACTCCACGGTGCCGGCGCCGACATAACCGATGGCCTGGGCCGAACGCACGGCCGCTTCGCCCATGGCACGCCGCAGTTCCGGGCTCAGGCCTGGTGCGGGCGCTTCTTCGACGACTTTCTGGTGCCGACGCTGAATCGAGCAGTCACGTTCGTTGAGGTACAGGCAGTTGCCGTGTTGATCGGCGAACACCTGGATTTCCACGTGGCGCGGTTTGAGCAGGTATTTCTCCACCAGCATCCGCGAATCGCCGAACGACGATTGCGCTTCACGCTGGGCCGAGGCCAGGGCTTCGGCCAGTTGGCTGACGTCCTCGACCACTTTCATGCCCTTGCCGCCACCACCGGCCGTGGCTTTGAGCAGCACCGGGTAACCGATGCGTTCACAGGCCGCGCGGAAGGTCTCGAAGTCCTGAGCTTCACCGTGATAACCCGGCACCAGTGGCACGCCAGCGGTTTCCATCAGGGCTTTGGCGGCGGACTTGCTGCCCATGGCGTCGATGGCCGACGCCGGCGGGCCGAGGAAAATCAGGCCAGCCGCTTCGATCGCGCGGGCGAACCCGGCATTTTCCGACAGAAAACCATAACCGGGGTGGATGGCCTGGGCGCCGCTGGCCTTGGCGGCGGCGATCAGTTTGTCGATTTGCAGGTAGCTGTCGGCGGCTTTGCTGCCACCGAGGTCGACGCGAATATCCGCTTCGCGGCTGTGGCGGGCGTCACGGTCAATGGCGCTGTGTACGGCCACGGTGGTCAGGCCCAGGGCCTTGGCGGTGCGCATGACCCGGCAAGCGATTTCGCCACGGTTGGCCACCAGCACAGAGGTGATAACAGGTGCGCTCATCAACGGGGCTCCTTGGTGGTGGTTTCGGCCTGCCAGCTCGGCGGACGTTTTTGCAGAAAGGCGCGCAGGCCTTCCTGGCCTTCAGGGCTGACGCGGATGCGGGCGATGGCGTTTTCGGTGTAGCGGCGCAGCGCCGGGTTCAGCGAGCCGTCGCCGACTTCACGCAACAGATCTTTGCTGGCACGCATGGCGGCGGGGCTGTTGAGCAACAGGTTGTCGATCCACTGTTCGACCTTTTGCTCCAGCTCGGCCAACGGATAGCTCTCCGACAACAAACCGAGTTCCCGGGCCCGTTGCCCGCCGAAGCGTTCAGCGGTCAGGGCATAACGTCGAGTGGCACGTTCGCCGATGGCTTGCACCACGAACGGGCTGATCACTGCCGGTGCCAGGCCAATGCGGACTTCTGACAGGCAGAATTGCGCGTCATCGGCACCGATGGCCATGTCGCAGCAACTGATCAGGCCCAGGGCGCCACCAAAGGCCGCGCCTTGCACCACCGCCAGGGTCGGCACTTTCAGTTTGGCGAGGTTGTACATCAACTCCGCCAGGTCCCGGGCGTCGTCGAGGTTGGTGTGGTAATCGAGTTCGGCCGATTGCTGCATCCAGGCCAGGTCGGCACCGGCACTGAAATGTTTGCCGCGGCCACGCACCAGCAGAAAACGCAGGCTGGCATCGCTCGAAACCTTGTCCAGCGCCAGGATCAATTCGCGGATCATCTGCGCGTTGAAGGCGTTGTTCTTTTCTTCGCGGCTGAGCCACAGGGTGGCGAAACCCCGAGGGTCGGTCAGCAATTCGAGGGTGGTGAAGTCGCTCATTTTTTTATTCTCCACGGCACTTGCAGGAGCGAGCCCGCTCGCGATGGACTAAAGGGCGGCGCGTTTATCCAGAAAGCACGCGTTATCGTTAACGTCCATCGCGAGCCAGCTCGCTCCTACAGGATCGGATCACATCCGGAACACGCCGAAGCGGCTCGGTTCGATTGGCGCGTTCAATGACGCGGACAAGGCCAGGCCCAGGACATCGCGGGTCTGCGCCGGGTCGATGACGCCGTCGTCCCACAGTCGTGCGCTGGAATAATAGGGGTGGCCCTGTTCTTCGTACTGGTCGAGGATCGGTTGCTTGATCTCGGCTTCCTGCTCGGGGCTGAAACCCTGGCCACTGCGCTCGGCTTGTTCGCGCTTGACCTGCACCAGAACACCAGCCGCCTGCTCGGCACCCATCACGCCGATGCGCGCATTCGGCCACATCCACAGGAAGCGCGGATCATAAGCCCGACCGCACATCCCGTAGTTACCGGCACCGAAGCTGCCGCCGATGATCACCGTGAATTTCGGCACTTTGGCGCACGCCACGGCGGTCACCAGTTTTGCCCCGTGCTTGGCGATACCGCCGGCTTCGTATTTCTGCCCGACCATGAAGCCGGTGATGTTTTGCAGGAACAGCAACGGGATGCCGCGCTGGCACGCCAGCTCGATGAAGTGCGCACCTTTTTGCGCGGCTTCGGCGAAGAGGATGCCGTTGTTGGCGAGGATCGCGATCGGATACCCGTGCAGGTGGGCGAAACCGCACACCAGTGTGGTCCCGAACAGTGCCTTGAATTCGTCGAACACCGAGCCGTCCACCAACCGGGCAATCACTTCGCGCACGTCGAACGGTTGCTTGGCATCGGCCGAGACCACGCCGTACAACTCGTCGCTGCTGTAGAGCGGGGCAATGGGTGTGCGTTGCTGAACCTCGCCTTGTTTGCGCCAGTTGAGGTTGGCGATGCTGCGGCGGGCCAGGGCCAGGGCGTGCTCGTCGCTTTCGGCGTAATGGTCGGCGACCCCGGAAATCTTGCAGTGCACATCGGCACCGCCCAGGTCTTCGGCGCTGACCACTTCACCGGTCGCGGCTTTCACCAGCGGTGGGCCGGCGAGGAAGATCGTCGCTTGCTCACGGACCATGATCGCTTCATCAGCCATCGCCGGCACGTACGCGCCGCCTGCGGTGCAGGAACCCATGACCACGGCAATCTGTGGAATGCCCATGGCGCTCATGTTGGCCTGGTTGAAGAAGATCCGTCCGAAGTGCTCGCGATCAGGGAAGACTTCATCCTGACGCGGCAGGTTGGCGCCGCCGGAGTCCACCAGATAGATGCACGGCAAGCGGTTCTGCTGGGCGATGGTCTGGGCGCGCAGGTGCTTTTTCACGGTCAGCGGGTAGTACGAGCCACCTTTCACCGTGGCATCGTTGGCGACGATCATGCATTCGACGCCTTCCACACGGCCGATCCCGGCGATCACCCCGGCGGCGGGAACGTCTTCGCCATAGACCTCGTAGGCGGCCAATTGGCTGATTTCGAGAAACGGCGAGCCCGGATCGAGCAGGCGGTTGATGCGCTCACGGGGCAGCAGTTTGCCCCGCGAGGTGTGGCGTTCTTGCGCTTTCGGGCCGCCACCTTGCGCCACTTGGGCGAGCAGGGTGTGCAGGGCGTCGACCTGTTTGAGCATCGCCGCGCTGTTGGCGGCGAATTCCGCCGAACGGGGGTTGAGCTGGGTATGCAGGATAGCCATGGACAGCTCCGTTTAGCGGGTTTCGTTGAACAGTTCGCGGCCGATGAGCATGCGACGGATCTCACTGGTGCCAGCGCCGATTTCGTACAGCTTGGCGTCACGCAGCAGACGACCGGCCGGGAATTCGTTGATGTAGCCGTTGCCGCCGAGGATCTGGATCGCATCGAGGGCCATTTGCGTGGCGCGCTCGGCGCTGTAGAGGATCACGCCAGCGGCGTCCTTGCGCGTGGTTTCGCCGCGCTCGCAGGCCTGGGCCACAGCGTACAGGTAGGCACGGCTGGCATTGAGTTGGGTGTACATGTCGGCCACTTTGCCCTGGATCAGCTGGAATTCGCCGATGCTTTGGCCGAACTGCTTGCGGTCGTGGATGTACGGCACGATCAGGTCCATGCAGGCCTGCATGATCCCGGTCGGGCCACCCGAGAGCACGACGCGCTCGTAGTCGAGGCCGCTCATCAGCACTTTCACGCCGCCGTTGAGCACGCCGAGGATGTTTTCTTCCGGCACTTCGACGTCATCGAAAAACAGTTCGCAGGTGTTCGAACCGCGCATGCCGAGCTTGTCGAATTTGTTGCTGCGGCTGAAGCCTTTCCAGTCGCGCTCGACAATGAAGGCGGTAATGCCGTGGGGGCCCTTTTCCAGATCGGTCTTGGCGTAGATCACGTAGGTGTTGGCGTCCGGACCGTTGGTGATCCAGGTCTTGCTGCCATTGAGCACGTAGTGATCGCCACGCTTGTCGGCGCGCAGCTTCATCGATACCACGTCGGAGCCGGCGTTCGGTTCGCTCATGGCCAGGGCGCCGATGTGCTCGCCGCTGATCAGTTTCGGCAGGTATTTGGATTTCTGCTCGTGGTTGCCATTGCGGTTGATCTGATTGACGCAGAGGTTGGAGTGCGCGCCGTAGGACAGTGCCACCGAAGCCGAACCACGGCTGATTTCTTCCATGGCCACCACGTGGGCCAGGTAACCCAGGCCTGCGCCGCCGTACTCTTCCGGCACCGTGATGCCCAGCAGTCCCATGTCGCCGAATTTGCGCCACAGGTCGGCGGGGAACAGGTTGTCGATGTCGATCTGAGCGGCGCGCGGGGCGATCTCTTTGGCGACGAAGGACTGAACCTGATCGCGCAGCATGTCGATGGTTTCACCGAGGGCAAAATTCAGGGATGGGTAGCTCATGGGTCACCTTTTGGCTTTTTGTCGGGTGGGGAGGGCCGTGATTCAGCTCTCACCTTTACGTTAACGTAAGCCTGTGACGAATGGCTGTCAATCACCCTTTACGTTAACGTCAACTTGAGCGAGAGTAGAGCCAGTTCAAGATAGAACGCGGACCCGAGTTGCAGGAGCAACCTGTGGCGAGGGGGCTTGCCCCCGTTGAGTGCGTAGCACTCCGAAGATCTTCGGTGTACCGGAGATTTTGAGGCTGCTGCGTAGCCTGATGGGGGCAAGCCCCCTCGCCACATCGCTCCCAAAGACACCGCGATTAGCCCATAAATAAAGACAATAGGGGTCGTCATGGATCAACCCAGTGCACATCCGCAGCGCAGCTACACCCGCGGTTCCCAGGACAAAGCCTTGCTGGCGATGACCATCGGCCAGGCGTTCGACAACACCGTCGCGCAGCACCCGGACGGGGAGGCGCTGGTCGTGCGCCATCAACAGCTGCGTTACACCTGGCGGCAACTGGCGGCGGCGGCGGACCTGCATGCCAGAGCCCTGCTGGCGCTGGGCCTGCAGACCGGTGACCGTCTGGGGATCTGGGCACCGAATTGCGCTCAGTGGTGCATCAGTCAGATCGCCAGCGCGAAGATCGGCGTGATCCTGGTCAACATCAACCCCGCCTACCGCAGCTCCGAACTGGAATACGTATTGAAGCAATCCGGCTGCCAATGGCTGGTCTGTGCCGGGGCCTTCAAGTCCTCCAACTACCACGCCATGCTGCAAGGGCTGGTGCCGGAACTGGCGGAGCAATCCATCGGCAAGCTGCAGAGCGAACGCCTGCCGGCATTGCGCGGTGTCATCAGCCTCGATGCACAGCCACCCGTCGGTTTCCTGCCCTGGTCGCAGCTGAGCGATCTGGCGGCCAGCGTGTCGCTCGAGCAACTGCACCAGCGCCAGGACAGCCTGCATTTCGACCAGGCGGTGAACATCCAGTACACCTCCGGCACCACCGGGTTTCCCAAAGGCGCGACCCTGAGCCACTACAACATTCTCAACAACGGTTACATGGTCGGTGAAAGCCTTGGCCTGACTGCCGCGGATCGCCTGGTGATTCCGGTACCGCTCTATCACTGCTTTGGCATGGTCATGGGCAATCTGGGTTGCATCACCCATGGCAGCACCATGATTTACCCCAATGACGCCTTCGATCCGCTGCTGACCCTGAGCACCGTCGCTGAAGAAAAAGCCACCGCGCTGTACGGTGTGCCGACCATGTTCATCGCCATGCTCGATCAGCCTCAACGTACCGAATTCGACCTGTCGAGCTTGCGCACCGGGATCATGGCCGGTGCGACTTGCCCGATCGAGGTGATGCGACGGGTCATCAGTGAAATGCACATGAGCGAAGTGCAAATTGCCTACGGCATGACGGAAACCAGTCCGGTGTCCTTGCAGACCGGGCCGTCAGATGACCTGGAATTGCGCGTAACCACCGTCGGCCGCACCCAGCCGCAACTGGAAAGCAAAATCATTGATGAGGCCGGCAACCTGGTGCCGCGCGGCACGATCGGTGAACTGTGCACCCGCGGCTACAGCGTGATGCTCGGCTACTGGAACAACCCCGAAGGCACTGCGGAAGCGATCGACCAGGCAGGCTGGATGCATACCGGGGACCTGGCGAGCATGAACGATGAGGGGTACGTGTGCATTGCCGGGCGCAACAAGGACATGATCATCCGTGGCGGCGAGAACATTTACCCACGGGAGCTGGAAGAGTTCTTCTTCACTCACCCGGACGTGGCCGATGTGCAGGTGATCGGGATTCCTTGCTCGCGTTATGGTGAGGAGATTGTCGCCTGGATCAAGTTCCACCCCGGCCACAGCGCGACCGAACAGGAACTGCAAGCCTGGTGCAAGGAGCGCATCGCGCACTTCAAGACACCGCGTTACTTCAAGTTCGTCGAGGAGTTTCCGATGACGGTGACCGGCAAGATCCAGAAATTCCGGATGCGCGAGATCAGCGTCGAGGAGTTGCGTAGCAAGCAGGGCTGAACAGGCCTTGTGTAGGAGCGAGCCTGCTCGCGAAGGACGTCAACGATAACGCGTGCAGTCTGGATCAACGCGGTGCCTTTGAGTTCTTCGTCGGAACGCCGCCCGGAGCAGGCTCGCTCCTACAAGGGGCGGCGGTGCAAATACCGAATGCCAGACAGCACAAAGGGGAGCCGAAGCTCCCCTTTAATTTTTCGTTTCGCGTGCTCTTTTTTTATTATTGAGGGGCGGTCTGTTGTTGTTTTTGGTGACCGTGACCCTTTACCGCTGTTTTTTGTCGATCCCCATCCGGGATCAAGAGCAAACGTATTTTTTTGAGCGCTGATCTACTTTTTCGCTGAGCGATCCAACCAGTTCGGGAGCTACCTGAAGGTAGTTTTATTGTTCTCTGCCCGGTTGCGGGTAACTCCGAAAAGCACCCTGAAAAGCACATCTTCTCCAAAAAAATCTGTTAGCTGCGTCTCTGCCGTGTTGTTTTTGTTATGTCAGAGTCGTTACGTCTTGTTTTTATTGGGTATGCCGCTTTTTTTATTCTTGTTATGCCATAGAGATAGCAGGTGTCGTGCCAACTTTTAAAAAGTCTTTAAAAACAACGACTTAAAAAAATCGTAAGGTTTCCCCCTCAGGCAAACCCTGACAATTTGTTTCCGTGTTACTCGCTTTTACCCCACGTTCTGACACAGCGGTAACACCCGGACACAACCGCGCCCTCACTGAGCGCTACGCGCCCTGGCCACGCGCGAACCGGTAGGCCGCCCCAGCACAGTGCAGATTTGCTGGCCGGCCAGGATCAGGGCGTCCAGGTCGATGCCCGTTTCGATTCCCAGCCCGTTGAGCAGGTAAACCACGTCTTCGGTGGCGACATTACCGCTGGCGCCCTTGGCATAAGGGCAGCCACCGAGGCCGGCGATGGAGCTGTCGAATACCGAGATACCTTCCAGCAGGCTGGCGTAGATGTTGGCCATGGCCTGGCCGTAGGTGTCATGGAAATGCCCGGCCAGTTTTTCCCGTGGCACGACGGCGGAAACCACGTCGAACATCTTGCGGGTGGCGCCTGCGGTGCCGGTGCCGATGGTGTCGCCCAGGGATACCTCGTAGCAGCCCATGGCGTAGAGCTCGCGGGCGACCCGAGCGACTTGTTCCGGTGCGACGTTACCTTCATAGGGGCAGCCCAGCACACAGGACACGTAACCGCGCACGGTCACGCCGTGTTGCCTGGCGGCGTCCATGATCGGTACGAAACGCTCCAGGCTTTCGCTGATCGAGCAGTTGATATTGCGCTGGGAAAACGCCTCGGAGGCCGCGGCAAACACTGCGACTTCCTTGACCCCGGAGGCGAGGGCGTCTTCAAAACCGCGAAGGTTGGGCGCCAGGGCTCCGTAGACCACCCCGGGTTTGCGCTGGATCTGCGCGAAGACATCGGCGGAACCGGCCATCTGCGGCACCCATTTGGGCGAGACGAAACTGCCGACTTCGATATAGCCCAGGCCCGCAGCCGTCAGCGCGTCGACCAGTTGCACCTTGTCGGCAACGCTGATGGGTTGGGCTTCGTTTTGCAGACCGTCGCGCGGGCCGACTTCGACAAGGCGTACGTGGGTGGGGAGGGACATGGGGTTCGACCTGTGCTGATTGTTCGGAGAATCCTGTAGGAGCGAGCCTGCTCGCGATGGGCTCCCAGGCACCGCGTTTATCCAGCGAACACGCGTTATCGTTAACGACCATCGCGAGCAGGCTCGCTCCTACAAGGGGGCGGGTTTTATTGAATGACTTCCTGGTTTTTGAGGGTCTGCTCCAGCGCCTGGACGCAACGCTCTTCCGCTGTATCGAGTTCGAGTTTCATCTGCTCGATGTCCAGCAGTTGCTGTTCCAGCTGTTCCCGACGCTCACTGATTTTCGCCAGCATGCTGTGCAGTTGCTTGGTGTTACCGCTGGAAGGGTCGTAGAGCTCGATCAGCTCGCGGCACTCTGCCAGAGAGAAGCCGATGCGCTTGCCCCGCAGGATCAGCTTCAGGCTGACCTTGTCGCGGGGGGAATAGATGCGTTCCTGACCGCGCCGTTCAGGGCTGAGCAGGCCTTGCTCTTCATAGAAGCGAATGGCCCGGGTGGTGATGTCGAGCTCGCGGGCGAGGTCGGAAATGCTGTAGGTCTGGCTGCTCATGGAAGCGCTCGCAAAAGGTCATGGCGCTAAGCTAATGTCAGGTTGACGTATACGTCAAGGGGCAGGGGTTGACTGCTGTTCTTGCCGGCCCCATCGCGAGCAGGCTCGCTCCCACAAAGTATTCGGGTATACACCTCCTGTGGGAGCGAGCCTGCTCGCGATGAACGATAACGCGGTATGACGCCTTATACCTTCTCGAGCTTCTTCTCATGCGCTGTCACCTGCTGGCACAACTCGATCATCTGCTCGCGCATCCAGCGGTTGGCCGGATCCTGGTCCGTGCTTTCATGCCAGTACAGGTGGGTTTCCACCGGCGGCACATCGTTGACCGGCAAGCTGAAGGCGTGCAGATCATTGCGACGGGCGAAGCGCTCCGGAACGGTCATGACCATGTCGGTCTGCTGCAGCACTTGTGAAGCCATCAAATAGTGCTGGGAGCGCAGGGCGATCTTGCGCTGGATGCCCATCTTGCCCAGTGCCAGGTCGACATGGCCCAGACCGCTGCGGCGGCTGGAAATATGGATGTGGGTCAGACCCAGATAATCATCCAGGGTGAATTTTTCCTTGCCCGCCAACGGGTGGCCCTTGCGCATGGCGCACACGTAGCGGTCTTCCATCAATTTGACGTGTCGCACCTGCGGGTCGGTGTTGAGCGGCGCATCCACAGCAAAATCGAGGCGACCGGCGGCCAGTTCCTTGGTGGTCTCACGGCGCTTGGACAGGAAGCTCTCGATGATCACCGTGGGGGCGAGGCGGCGCAGGCGCTGGAACAGTGGCGGCAGGATCACCGCCTCGGTCAGGTCGGTCATGCTGATGCGGTAGGTCTTGACCGCCTGCAGCGGATTGAAAATGCGGCTTTCCTGTACCGATACCCGCAGCAGGGAGAGGGCGTTGCGTACCGGGCCGATGATGTTCTGGGCCATCGGCGTTGGCACCATGCCCTGGGCGGTACGCACGAACAAAGGGTCGTTGAAGGTCTCGCGCAGGCGGGCCAGAGCGTTCGATACCGCCGGCTGGGTAATCCCGACAATCTGCCCGGCGCGGGTCAGGTTGGCTTCGGTGTAGATCGCGTCGAAGACGATGAAAAGGTTGAGGTCGACCTTGCTCAGATTCATTACGCGGCTCTCTTATTGTGTGGGCGGCTGGCCTTGAAGATCAGCCGATCATATATCGGTGATGAATGTTTATACACGCCGAGAATAGGCTAGGTAAATTTTCGTAGCTGTTCTAGCATCGATTGCATGATCTAAACAACCTCCCCCAAGAAGGTATCTCGCTCATGGATTTCGCTTATTCGCCCAAGGTTCAGGAACTGCGTGAGCGCGTGACAGCGTTCATGGACACCTACGTCTATCCCGCTGAAGCGGTGTTCGAGCGCCAGGTCGCCGAGGGTGACCGCTGGCAGCCTACCGCGATCATGGAAGAACTCAAACTCAAGGCCAAGGCGCAGGGTCTGTGGAATTTGTTTCTGCCTGAGTCAGAGCTCGGCGCCGGCTTGACCAACCTTGAATACGCGCCCCTGGCCGAAATCATGGGGCGTTCGCTGTTGGGTCCTGAGCCGTTCAACTGCTCTGCGCCAGACACCGGCAACATGGAAGTGCTGGTGCGCTATGCCAACGAAGAACAGAAGCAACGCTGGCTCGAGCCGCTGCTGCGTGGCGAAATCCGCTCGGCATTTGCCATGACCGAGCCGGACGTCGCGTCGTCCGACGCCACCAACATGGCCGCCCGTGCCGTGCGCGATGGCGACGAGTGGGTGATCAACGGCAAGAAATGGTGGACGTCCGGGGCCTGCGATCCACGCTGCAAAATCCTGATCTTCATGGGCCTGAGCAACCCTGATGCCCCGCGTCATGCGCAACACTCGATGATTCTGGTTCCGGTGGACACCCCCGGTGTGAAGATCGTGCGTCCGCTGCCGGTGTTCGGTTACGACGATGCGCCCCACGGTCATGCCGAAGTGCTGTTCGAAAACGTGCGCGTGCCGTACGAAAACGTCCTGCTCGGCGAAGGACGCGGCTTCGAAATCGCTCAGGGCCGCCTTGGCCCAGGCCGGATTCACCACTGCATGCGATCGATTGGCATGGCCGAACGTGCCCTTGAATTGATGTGCAAACGCTCGGTGAACCGCACGGCATTCGGTAAGCCCCTGGCGCGGCTGGGTGGCAACATCGACAAGATCGCCGACTCGCGGATGGAAATCGACATGGCGCGCCTGCTGACCTTGAAAGCGGCGTACATGATGGACACCGTCGGCAACAAAGTGGCGAAGAGTGAAATCGCGCAGATCAAGGTGGTGGCGCCGAACGTGGCGTTGCGGGTGATCGACCGGGCGATCCAGATTCATGGCGGGGCAGGGGTCTCCAACGATTTCCCGCTGGCCTACATGTATGCGATGCAGCGCACCCTGCGCCTGGCCGACGGCCCGGACGAAGTGCACCGCGCGGCGATCGGCAAATTCGAGATCGGTAAATACGTGCCCAAGGACATGATGCGTAGCGGACATTGATGCGAAATGGTGCGCCGAACCAGCTGTGGCGCTGGATCGGCGCACCTCCGGCTGTGTGAGCAGCCGGGCGAGAAAGCAGAGCCGTCAGCGCTGGATGCCGTACAGGACTGCTGCATTGGGGGTGCGATAACTTATACCGGCAATAATGAATCGGTCCCCTTGCATCACGATGTCATAGGGAACGCCTCTTAAGGTGTGTCCATAAAAGTTGTTGGCAAAGGTGGGATCCAGCGAACCGTCCTTATTCAAGCGACCCGAGAACATTTGACTGGATGAGCCCGGCATCCAGCCGGCCACCACGATCTTGTCATCCTCGGGTTGTACGCCGACTGCCGTCAAAAGACGTCTATCACGGGTCAACTCAACTTTGACCTCCTTGCCCTGGTTGAACTGATCATCAGGAGTACCGTTTGCGTTGTATCTCATAATGAGTGCAGCTGTACCCTCGGCGTTCCCGACACAAATCAGTTTGCCATCGGGTTGAGCAATCATCTTTTCAAGATGGTATGACTCTACTTCGTGACTCAGGTGGGTATATCCCTCAGTACCAAAACTCGTGTCGAGTTTTCCCCGTGACGTGTAGCGACAAAGGACTATTGCGGAAGCGCTTAACTGCTTCGTTATGTCGTTCATCCCTATGACAATCTTGTCGTCATCCTGTACCGCGACGCTCATCATTCGAATGAACTCGCTACCTAAATCAATCTCGACGTGACCTTGATCTCCAAAGGACTTATCGAGCTCTCCGTTGTTGTTCCAACACGTCAGCAACCCCCCGTCGGCGACGTCTTTTTTAAATCGCTGGCTGAGTATCAAAACTCTTCCGTCCGAGAGTACGCCCCCGTCGCAAGGGGCTGCATTCGAAGAGAAAGCCGGAAGGGGGACAATAACGGGTTGAAAAACCAGGTCAGGGCTACCGTTTTCATTCAGGCGTTTGGCTGCCGGTTTTCCGCCCGCCCCCTCCAGCACATCGCCCACGATCAGTATTTTTTTGTCGTGCGAAACCAGTCGGGTCGGTTTTGAATTGTTACCGGCCTGGAATTGCCCCGTAACGCTGCCATTACTGCCAAACGATGGATCAGGTAGCCCATCGGCGCTTGTGCGGTAAATTTGATATTGATTTGAGCTGTGTATGGCATAAATCAAATTACCGTCGGGTTGCACGACCACCGAGTGAGTCGTTCCGCCTACGGGGCCGTCTACAGCGCCGTTGGTGCCGAACCGGGTGTCCAGATCACCGGGTGCTTTGGGAGATGTTTGTTCAGTGCTCATGAGTATTCCTTGAAAATCGCCTCGATGTACTGACGTCACCTGCATTTGGGCCAAATGTGGAGGTCAGGATTCGTTGCGAGCTTATTTCAGGGGCGTCGAGCAAACACCTGTCAATGTTGACAGTTTCTTAGTTCTTTTTGGTTGGTCTGTTTGTCGTTTTAATGTTGTGAAGCCTAATACACCCATACCTCAACCCGCCGATTCTTGATCCGCCCCTCATCAGCGCTATTGGTCGCCACGGGCATTTCAGCGCCAAACCCGCGAACTTCGCGCAGCACCACGCCGCTTTTCACCAGTTCGCGCCGCACCGCCATGGCCCGCAGTTTCGACAGCAGGTCAGCGCGCGCCGGGTCGCTCTTGGCATCGCCAAACCCCACCAGTGTTACCTGCCGATCGGTTTTATTGTGCTGCTTTATATAGTCGAGCACCCGTGACAGGTCCTGGCGGGCCTTGTTGTCCAGGCTGGCGCTGCCTTCCTCGAAGCGAAAGTTCACGGTCAGGCGCTGGGCGTGGCGGCTGAGTCCCTGGTATGCCTCGGGCATCATCGCGTTGGGTGTGACGCTCATGGCCTGCACAGTCTGGGCGATAAACCCGTTGGCCGCGACAATCGCCTGGCCCTGGCTGCTTTGTGCGAACGTCACCAGCGCTTCGGCCCAGGGATTTTTCCCGTTGGGCGGCAGGTAGAGGAACAAGCGGCGGGACAGGGGATAGTCTTCCGTGGCGATCAGGCTGTTGAGTGGCAGCATGGCCTGGGATTGACCATCGACAATCGCTACGGCTTTGGCCGAACGCACATACGGCAGGCCGATGAAGCCGATGCCTTGCGGGTCGTGGCTGACCGCGTCGGACAGTTGCTCACTGGACTCGAAACGTTTCGCTGCACTGCTCAGGGTTTTCCCGCGATGGTTGAGGACAAGTTCCTTGAAGGTGTCGTACGTACCGGACTGATCATCCCGCGCATACAGATGAATGGCCCCACCCCGGCCGCCGAGTTCTTCCCAGGTTTTGACTTCGCCACTGAAGAGGCGCGCCAGTTGCTCGGTGTTGAGTTGGTTCAGCGGGTTTTGCGGGTGAAGGATAATCGCCAGACCGTCGATGGCGATGACCTGCTCGGCCTCGGCGCTTTTCAGATCGCCCAGGACCCGGAGGTCGGCCAGCTCACTGTCCTTGATCGGGCGCGAGGACGCGGCCAGATCGGCGTTGGCGTTCTTCAGTGCAGTGAAACCGGTGCTGGAACCGTGGGCCGCGATCTCGACCTCGACCCGGCGTCCTTGCGGGGTTTCACCGACAACCCGCAGTTCGTTGGCCTTGTCCGGCGCTTCGCTGTGCACCTTGAGCAAGCCCTGTTCGCGCAACAGTCCTTCGACCAGCGCCGGGCCGAGTGCCGCACCGATGGTGTTGGAGCCCTGGATGCGCAGCACCGGGCCATGGTCGGGCAGCGGCAAACCGCTGGCCGAGGTCATCAACGGCCAGCAGGTGCACAGCATCAACAGGAACAAACCGCGCAGCGTCATGCCGGCACCTTAAATAGCCAAAAGGAGGTGCCGGAAGATTAAGTCAGTAAGGTTTCTGAAAAATGACAGTTTTTCAGTGTGTTCGAGCCTGCTCGCGATGAGGGCCTGGCATTAGTCCGCCATCGCGAGCAGGCTCGCTCCCACAGAAGAGGGTTATCAGCTCAATTCAAGCCAGATCGGCGCATGATCGGAAGGTTTTTCCATACCACGCAGTTCGTAGTCCACGCCGGCGTCCTTGACCCGTGGCAACAACCCATGGGACGCCATGATCAGGTCGATGCGCAGTCCACGCTTGGGCTCGTCTTCAAACCCGCGGCTGCGGTAGTCGAACCAGCTGAACATGTCGGTCACCTCCGGGTTCAGGTGACGGAAGCTGTCCACCAGGCCCCAGTTCTTCAGGCGGGCCATCCACTCGCGCTCTTCCGGCAGGAAGCTGCATTTACCGGTTTTCAGCCAACGCTTCATGTTGTCCGGGCCGATCCCGATGTCACAGTCTTCCGGGGAAATGTTCACATCGCCCATGACCACCAACGGCTGATCATTACGGAACTGGCTTTCCAGCAATTGCTGCAGATCGCTGTAGAAGCGTTCCTTGGCCGGGAATTTGGTCGGGTGGTCGCGGCTTTCGCCCTGGGGGAAATAGCCGTTCATGATGGTCACCGGCACGTCATTGGCGTCGGCGAAAGTACCCCAGATAAAACGCCGCTGGGCATCTTCATCGTCGGTGGCGAAGCCCTTGTGCAGCGCCAGCGGTTCTTTGCGCGACAGCAGGGCGACGCCGTAGTGACCTTTTTGTCCATGGAAATACACGTGGTAGCCCAGGGCTCTGACTTCATCGAGCGGAAACTGGTCGTCATGGACCTTGGTTTCCTGCAGGCCGATCACATCGGGCTGGTGTTTTTCGATCAGCGCCGCCAGCTGATGGGGACGGGCACGCAGCCCGTTGATGTTGAAGGAGACGATCTTCATGGTCGGCAGTCCTGGCAAAAGGGCGATGCTAGCTGACATGTCGGCATCGGGCCAGTGTCGGGGTGAGTTGAATCGGTGGGTTGCGCCCGCGATGGGTCCGTGCAGCCGTCTTTTATATTGACTGACTGATCTGCGAGTCTGGTCTATACCTGTGGAGGGAACTGTGTTGCCACCCAGGGGCTCGTACCAACAAGAGCACAGCCATCCGAGCTGTGCCGGGGAGAATGACCGCCATGCCCGAAACCTCGACCGCCATCGCCGATATTCACATGCTCGACAGCGGCTATTCCCGCGAAGCACGTTCCCTGTTGTACCAGGCTTACCGGCACGAGCCGACGTTCGGCTACCTGTTCGAAGCGGAGCGTCCCGGCTACGAACAGCGTGTGCGCGCCACGGTGCGTGAACTGGTCAAGCAGCATTTTCTCCAGGATTTGCCGGCCATCGGCCTGCTGGTCAACGATCGCTTGATCGGCATCGCCCTGATCGCGCCGCCGCAACGGCGCCTGGGCATCACTGAAAGTTGGGCCTGGCGCCTGCGGATGGTGCTGAGCACCGGGTTTCGCTGCACCCGTCGCTACCTCGAGTATCACGATGCGGTGATGGCTTGCGTGCCGTCCGATTCGGTGCACCTGCTGCCATTGCTCGGGATTCATCCGCAATTCCAGGGCAAGCACTTCGGCGAACAACTGCTGCAAGCGGTGCACAACTGGTGCGCGGTGGACGAACACTCTCAGGGCGTGGTGCTCGACACCGGCAATCCGCGCTATCTGGAGTTCTATAAGCGACAGGGTTATGAGGAAATTGGTGAGGTCGCAGTAGGACCGATCCGCGAGCACGTGTTTTTCCACGCCAATCCTCAAGTCGTGCAAACCGCAACGGCGTAACCGTCGAACTTTTGGGGCGCATCAGGCTCTATCACGCTCCCGTGTTCATCAAGCATGCTCGTGATAGCATCCGCGCCTATGAAGTTTCCAGGAAGAATTACCGGTGGCGTGCTGATGCTGATTTCCAGCTGCGCGGCGCTGGCCCAAAGTGAATTGGATGTGCGGATCAAACCGTCCAACGATGAACTGAAAGCCAATATAGAGGGCTATATCGGCAGTCTCGGCGATCGTGACGAAGCAGCCTTGCTGCGCTTCAGCCGGGGCGCCGAGGAGCAGGCGCGCAAAGCCGCCCAGGCCTTGGGTTATTACCAGCCGCACATCGACAGCGACGTGAAGGGCGGCAAGACGCCGCGCCTGATACTGACCGTCGACCCCGGCGAGCCGGTGCATCTGCGCAACGTCACCATCCGTATCGACGGCCCGGCCGCCTCGCTCAAATCCTTTCGTGTGCCCAATGACCATGCGCTGACAACCGGCGCGGTGCTCAACCATGGTCGCTATGAAGATGCCAAGCGGCTCATCCAGAACCAGGCCTCGCGCTATGGCTTTTTCAACGGGCGTTTTACCCGTTCGACACTGTCGGTGGACCCGCGGGCCGGCGTGGCCGATATCGAGCTGATTTATGACAGCGGGCCGCGTTATGCCCTGGGCAAGGTCAGCTTCGAGGGCGACACTCCGTTCGATGAAGACCTGTTGCAACGCATGGTGCCGTTCAAGGCGGGTGCGCCCTATGACTCCGAGCTGATTGCCGAACTCAACCAGGCCCTGCAATCGAGTGGCTATTTCGAGGGCGTGCGGGTGGACGCGGCGCCGACCGCCTCCAGGGACAACGTGATCCCGGTGGACGTCAAGCTGTACACCCGCAAGCCGCGGACCATGGGCGTTGGCCTGGGTTATTCCACGGACGTCGGCCCGCGGATCAAAGCTAACTGGACGCGCCACTGGGTCAACCCGCAGGGGCACAGCTACGGCTGGGAGACCGAAGTCTCGGCACCACGGCAAAACGTCGGGGTGTTCTATGACATTCCGCTGGACCCGCCGCTGACGGACAAACTGCGTTTCGCCGGTGGCTATCAGAATGAAGAAATCGCGGACAAGGACAGCCTCAGCAAACTCCTGACCATCGGTCCCGAATGGCACAGCAAGTTGCCCAGCGGATGGCAGCGGGTGGTGTCACTCAAGTGGCAGCGTGAGGAGTACCGGCTCGGCGACGATTCGGGGCTCAGCAACCTGCTGATGCCCGGCGTCAGCTATTCGTACCTCAAAAGCGATAACCGCATCGACCCGCACAATGGCTATCGCCTGCAATTCGAAAGCAAGGTGGCCAAGGAAGGTCTGGGTTCCGATAACAACCTGCTGTATGGCACGGCGCTGGTGAAGGGCTTGACCACAGTGTTCGACAACCACCGTTTCCTTGGTCGGGTGCAGGTCGGCGGCAGTGCCACCAACGGCTATAAGTCGGTACCGCCGTCGCTGCGCTTCTTCGCCGGTGGCGATCAGAGCGTGCGCGGCTACGACTATCAGAGCCTGTCCCCGGAAAACAATAAGGGTGACCGCATCGGCGGCCGCTACATGGTCGCGGCCAGTGCGGAGTATCAATATTCCATCGCCGAAAAATGGCGTGTCGCCACGTTCATCGATCAGGGTAACTCCTTCAATACACTTGAACTGCCGAACCTGAAGACCGGCGTCGGTATCGGCGTGCGCTGGGTTTCACCAGTGGGGCCGATCCGCCTCGACCTGGCCCACGCGCTGGATGACGATGGCGGCATTCGACTGCACTTTTCCATGGGGCCCGAGTTGTGAAGCGTGGTTTGAACATATCGCTGCTGGCGATACTGACGCCGCTGATGCTGGTCGCCCTGACCCTGGCCACGGTGTTGGGCACGGCGGCGGGCAGTCGTTGGGTGCTTGGCTTTGTTCCGGGTTTGACCCTCGACAACTTCCAGGGGCGCCTGGGCGGACAATGGAGCGCCGATCGCGTTGTGTGGCAGCAAGACGCCAGCCAGGTCGAACTGAACAAGGTGATTTTTGCCTGGTCGCCGCTGTGCCTGACGCGCATGACCTTGTGTATCGAACAATTGCAGGCTGATCAGGTCAATCTGCAATTCCCGCCGGGCAGTGAAGAACAAAGCAGCGGGCCGATCAGCCTGCCGGATTTGAAATTGCCCGTGGCGCTGGAGTTGGGGGACGTACAGGTCGGCGTCTTGCGGTTCAACGGCAGCGAGCAGCTCAAGGGCCTGCAACTGACGGCGCACTGGACCGAAAAGGGGATGCAGATCGACTCGGTGAAACTGCAGCGGGACGATCTGAACCTGAATTTGACCGGGCAGTTACAACCCGGCGGCAACTGGCCGCTCAGCGCTGAAGGCCAATTGACCCTGTCGACCCCCGCGCCCTGGGTGCTGGCCCTGAAAATCGATGGCGATTTGCTCAAGACCCTCAATCTGAAAGCCGACAGCAGCGGGTACCTCAACGGCCAACTGACCGGCCAACTGCAACCGCTGGTGGAGAACCTGCCGGCCAAGGTGCGCATCACCGCTGACGGTTTCAAGCCCGGCGCCGACCTGCCGGACACCCTGCAACTCAATCAACTTGAACTCACGGGCGACGGCGACCTGAAAAACGGCTACTCGCTGCTCGGCAAGGCCACGTTACCGGCCGAACAAGGACCTGTTGCACTGATGCTGCAAGGCAAGGTCGACGCCAATGGCGCGCAGATCGCCGCGCTGGACCTGACGGCCAGCGACAAGCAAAACCTCAAGCTTTCCGGGCAAGTCGATTGGAGCAAGGGCCTGAGTGCCGAAGCGAAAATCGATTGGCTGGACTTTCCGTGGCATCGCCTCTATCCGCTGATTGATGAGCCGCAAGTGGCGTTGCGCAGCTTCAATGGCGAAGTCTCCTACACGGACGGTCAGTACCTCGGCCATTTCAACGCCGCCCTGGACGGCCCGGCCGGGGCGTTCAGCCTGACCAGTCCGTTCGCGGGTGACCTGACAAAAATCTACCTGCAACAAATTCAACTTACGGCCGGCCAGGGCAAGGCTGAAGGGCATCTGAACCTGCAGTTCGCCAATGGTATTGCCTGGGATACCGCGCTGGATTTGTCGGCGATCAACCCGGCGTACTGGGTGGGGGAATTGCCGGGCACCCTGGCCGGGCCGTTGCGCAGCCAAGGGGAGGTGAAGGATGAGAAACTCAGCCTGAGCGCCGACCTTGATTTGAAAGGCAAGCTGCGTGGTCAGCCTGCGGTGATCCAGGCCAAGGCCAATGGTGGCGGCGAGCAGTGGAACCTCGATGCACTGCAGATTCGCCTGGGCGACAACAGCATCAGCGGCAAGGGCAGCCTGCAACAGAAGGTCGCCGGACAGATCGATATCAAGTTGCCGCGTCTGGCCCAGCTCTGGCCGCAATTGCGCGGCCAGCTCAATGGCCGGATCGATGTCGCCGGCACGCTCAAGGCGCCGCAAGGCAAGTTGGGTCTGCAAGGCACTCAGCTGGCGTTCGCCGACAATCGGCTGCAAAGCCTGAACCTGGACGCCACCCTCGACAGCGCGCAACGGGCGAACATCGACCTCAAGGGCAGCGGGATCCAGGTCGGCGACACCTCCCTCGGCACCCTGACCGCCAGTGGGCAGGGCGATATCAAAAACCAGAAACTCACCCTCGATCTGCAAGGGCCGAAGCTGAAGCTGGCCCTCGGTGTCGACGGCATCCTGGACAAAGGCAACTGGCGCGGACGCCTGGCCAGCGGCGATATCCAGGCCGGCGGCCAGGACTGGAAGCTGCAAGGCCCGGCAAAGCTGGAACGACTGGCGGACGGCAAGATCAACTTCGGTGCCCATTGCTGGCAGTCCGGCCCGGCCAGTCTGTGCGGCGAAGACCAGCGCCTGATGCCTGATCCGAAACTGCGCTATCACCTCAAGCAGTTCCCCATCGAAAGCCTCGCGCAATGGTTGCCCAAAGACTTCGCCTGGCAGGGTCGACTCAACGCCGACGTGCAGCTGGATCTTCCGGCCAGCGGCCCGAACGGCCAGGTCAGCCTCGACGCCAGCGGTGGCGTCTTGCGCATGCGCGAGAAGGATCAGTGGCTGGACTTCCCGTACCAGACCCTGAAACTCACCAGCAAACTCACGCCCAAGCGCATCGACACCGACCTCAACTTCGTCGGCGGCAAGCTCGGCGAACTGATGGTTCAGGCGCAGATCAACCCGTTGCCCAAGAACAAGCCGCTGAGTGGTTCGTTCCGCTTGAGTGGCCTGGACCTGTCGGTGGCGCGGCCATTTGTGCCCATGGTGGAAAAACTGAGTGGCCGTTTGAACGGCAGCGGCACGATTTCCGGTGGCCTGCTGGCACCGCAGGTCAATGGCAACCTGCTGCTCAGCGATGGCGGGGTCTCCGGGCCTGAGTTACCGATGGAACTTCAGGACTTGCAAATGCAGGCGGTCATCGTCGGCGAAACCGTGCAGTTGAACGGTGGCTGGAAGAGCGGCAAGAGCGGGCAGGGCAGTTTGAGCGGCAACGTCGCCTGGGGCCAGGCCCTGGTGGTGGACCTGGCGCTCAAGGGCTCGCAGTTGCCGGTCACCGTCGAGCCTTACGCGAAGCTGGAAGTGGCGCCGGACCTGAAGATCTCGATCAAGGACAACAAACTGGCGGTCGCCGGGAAAGTCCAGGTGCCCAAGGGCGAAATCATCATTCGCGAGCTGCCGCCCTCAACGGTCAAAGTCTCCGATGACACGGTGATCGTCGGCCAGCAGACCGAAGAGGGCAAGCCGCCGATGGCCACCCTGATGGACATCGATGTGGTGGTGGGCGAGGACAAACTGAGCTTCGCCGGGTTTGGTCTCACGGCCAACCTGCAAGGCCATGTGCACATCGGCGACAACATGGACACCCGGGGTGAGCTCTGGCTCAACGACGGTCGCTATCGTGCCTACGGTCAGCGGTTGACCGTGCGCCGGGCGCGCTTGCTGTTTGCCGGCCCGATCGATCAGCCGTATCTCGACATCGAAGCCATTCGCAAGACTGACGACGTGATCGCCGGCATCCGCTTGAGCGGCAGCGCCGAGCAGCCGACCACGCAGATTTTCTCCGAGCCGGCCATGAGCCAGGAACAGGCGCTGTCCTATCTGGTGTTGGGCCGTCCGCTGAGCAGCAATGGCGAGGACAACAACATGCTTGCCCAGGCGGCCCTCGGGTTGGGATTGATGGGCAGTTCCGGGGTCACCAGCGGGCTGGCCAAGAACCTGGGGATTCAGGACTTCCAGCTCGATACCCAGGGCAGCGGCAACACCACCAGCGTGGTGGCGAGCGGCAACCTCTCCGAGAAGCTCAGCCTGCGCTATGGCGTGGGTGTATTCGAACCGGCGAACACCATTGCCTTGCGTTACAAGCTGAGCAAAAAGGTCTACCTCGAAGCCGCTGGCGGCGTGGCCAGTTCGCTGGACATCTTCTACAAGCGGGATTTCTAGGTCCCGCTCTCTCCAAAACCTGCTCTCAACCCTGGCTGGCAAGCCTGCTCCTAACGGAATCCACGGACCTGTAGGAGCAGGTTTGCCAGCGGAGGCATCACTGCGTTCGCCGTTAATATCCGACGCCGTTAGTCAACTAATTACAAAGCATGCTAACTATTGCGTTGACATTCGCTGCCTAAGCAGTAATATCTCGACATACATTCACTGCCTAGGCAGCTAATTGGTGTCCAGATGAAACATTTCTCGCCAGACGATTTCCAAAATTGCCACCTTGGCCTGCTGCTCGGACGCGCCGCGCTGCTCAAGGACCGCATCATCGACACGCACATGGAGCCCCATGGCATCACCGCCGCGCAGTTCAAGGTGCTGATCATCGTGGCCCAGTTCGGCGTCGATACCCCGGCCGAGCTGTGCCGGCACCTGTCTTTGGACAGCGGTTCGATGACCCGGATGCTCGATCGTCTGGAACAGAAAGGTTTACTTGCCCGCCAACGCTCCGAAGCCGATCGCCGGCAGGTCCAGCTGGTGCTGACCGAAGAGGGCCAGAAACTGGCCGCCCTGTTGCCGCACATCGGTGCCGATGCCATGAACGAACTGGCCGGCGGCATCACCCCTGAAGAGTTGAAGACCCTGGAACAGATCCTGAAGAAAATATTGGTGGCAGCCGGTGACGCGATCACTCTGCTGCGGGTAGGTGACAAATGAGCAGCAAAACCCTGCGTACCGGTTTCAGCCTCGTGCTGTTGGCCATGACGCTCGCCGGTTGTGCCAATTACAGCGGCCTGAATACCGAAGGTGTCAGCCTCGAGGCGAAAAACCTCAAGGCCGGGCAATCCCTTAGTGGTGTGACTCTGTCGCCGGCGGCCTGGCCGAACAGCGACTGGTGGAAAAGCCTCGGCGACCCTCAGCTCGACGGCCTGATTCGCGAAGCCCTGCACGACAGTCCCGACATGCAGATCGCCGACGCCCGGGCCCATCAGGCCAGCGCTGCCGCTTACGCCGCCGATGCCGCGCGGATGCCGACCGTCGATGCCAGTGCCGGCGTGACCCGTTCGCGTCTGGCCCGTGATCAAGACCCGACCGGCCAGGGCGACACGTACTCCACCCTGCGTAACATCGGCGCCAGTTTCAATTACAACTTCGACCTCTGGGGTGGCCAGCGTGACGCCTGGGAAGCCGCCTTGGGCCAGGCCCGTGCCGCTGAAGTCGATCAGCAGGCCGCGCAATTGACCTTGTCCGCCGACGTGGCCCGCGCCTACAGCGATCTGGGGCAGGCGCACATCGTCTATGACCTGTCCGCCGAAGACCTCAAGCGCACCCGGCAGATGCTCGATTTGAGCCAGCGTCGGCTGAGCGCCGGGATCGACAGTCAGTACCAGTTCCAGCAGACCGAAAGCCTGGAAGCCACCTCTGAAGCGAACCTGATTGACGCCGAAAAACGCCTGCAAAGCGCCAAAATCGCCCTGGCCGTGCTGCTGGGCAAGGGCCCGGATCGCGGTAACGAGATTGCCCGGCCGAAAGTCCTTCAAGCCAGCGCCGTGGCGTTGCCGTCAGTGCTGCCGGCCGAGTTGCTCGGTCGTCGTCCGGACCTGGTGGCCGCGCGCTGGCGGGTCGAGGCAGCCAGCAAGAACATCGACGCCGGCAAAACCCGGTTTTATCCCAACTTGAACCTGAGCGCGGCAGCCGGTGCCCAATCGTTATTGGGCGATGCGATGTTCGGTTCGGCCAGTCGTTTCTTCAATGTCGGGCCGACGATTTCACTGCCGATTTTCGATGGCGGCCGCCTGCGCGCCGATCTCGATTCCCGCGACGCCGATTACGACCTCGCGGTGGCGCAGTACAACAAAAGCCTGGTGAAGGCGTTGGGAGATGTCAGTGACAGCATCAACCAGTTGCGTGATATCGGCCGGCAAATCAACGCCCAGCAACACGCCACTGACATCGCCCAGGATTCTTACAACACCGTGGTCCAGCGGTACGGTTCCGGCATCGGCAACTACCTGGACGTGCTCAGCATCGAACAGCAATTGCTCCAGGCCCAGCGGCAGCTGGCCAACCTGAATGCCGAGCAGATCGACTTGTCGATCCAACTGATGCAGGCGCTGGGCGGCGGGTTCACGCCCGACACCCTCGCTTCAGCCAACACATCGCCAGCCACGCTGAGCCACTAATTCAAGGTATTTGTCATGGCCACTGCCGATACAACTCAAACTGCTGAAAACACTCCCGGCAATCCCAACTCGGGCAAGCGCAAGTTCATGCTGCTGATCCTCGCAGCGGCGGTGGCGCTGAGCGGCGCGGGCGTCTGGGCCTACCACGAGTTTTACGGTCGCTGGAGCGAAAGCACCGACGACGCTTATGTCAATGGCAACGTGGTGGAAATCACGCCGTTGGTGACCGGCACCGTGGTCAGCATCGGCGCCGATGATGGCGATCTGGTCCACGAAGGCCAGGTATTGTGCAACTTTGACCCGAACGATGCGGAAATCGGTCTGCAAAGTGCCCAGGCCAATCTGGCCCGCACCGTGCGTCAAGTGCGCGGCCTGTACAGCAACGTCGATGGCCAGAAAGCCCAGGTCAATGCCCAGCAGGCAGAAGTGCAGAAAGCCCAGGACAACTTCAATCGCCGCAAAAATCTCGCGGCGGGCGGAGCGATTTCCCAGGAAGAACTGTCCCACGCCCGTGATGACCTGACCTCGGCGCAAAACGCCCTGGCCGATGCCAAGCAGCGACTGAAAACCACCGCCGCCCTGGTGGATGACACCGTGGTGTCGTCGCATCCGGACGTGATGGCCGCCGCCGCGCAATTGCGCCAGGCGTATCTGAACAACTCGCGCAGCACCTTGATTGCACCGGTCACCGGTTACGTGGCCAAGCGCACCGTGCAGCTCGGGCAGCGTGTGCAGCCGGGCACGGCGCTGATGGCGGTGATCCCGCTGGATCAGTTGTGGATCGACGCCAACTTCAAGGAAACCCAATTGCGTGACATGCGCATCGGCCAGCCCGTGGAAATCGAAGCCGACCTTTACGGCAGTGCCGTGAAATACAGCGGCACCATCGACAGCCTTGGTGCCGGTACTGGCAGCGCGTTCGCCCTGCTGCCCGCGCAGAACGCCACCGGTAACTGGATCAAGATCGTGCAGCGCGTGCCGGTGCGGATTCACGTCAACGCCGATGAGCTGGCCAAGCACCCCCTGCGAGTCGGTCTGTCGACCGTGGTGGATGTGAACCTGCATGACCAGAGTGGCCCGGTACTGGCGCAACAGCCGCCGCAAAAGGCGTCGTTCAGCACCAACATCTATGACCGTCAGTTGGCCGAGGCTGACCAAATGATCGCTCAACTGATCCACGACAACAGCGCCGCGGTCAGCAAAACCGCGCAGCGCTGATTCGCCTATGTGCAGCAAGCTGCCCCCTCTGTGGGAGCGGGCTTGCTCGCGATAGCGGTTTGCCAGTCAATGAATGTGTTGAATGTTCATTCGCCATCGCGAGCAAGCTCGCTCCCACAGGGTCCCCTGTGTCTCTAACAGACGCAGCGCCAACAAGGTTTCAAAGGATTCGCGATGAGCAATAACGCCTCTTTTTCGCCGCCCAGCCTGCTGCTGAGCACCATCGGCCTGTCGCTGGCGACCTTCATGCAAGTGCTCGACACCACCATCGCCAACGTAGCGCTGCCGACGATTTCCGGCAACCTCGGGGTGAGCTCGGAGCAGGGCACCTGGGTGATCACTTCGTTTGCCGTCAGCAACGCCATTGCCTTGCCGCTGACCGGTTGGCTCAGCCGGCGGTTTGGCGAGGTGAAGCTGTTTGTCTGGGCGACGCTGCTGTTCGTACTCGCCTCGTTCCTGTGCGGTATTTCCACCTCCATGCCGGAACTGGTGGGCTTTCGCGTGCTGCAAGGGGTGGTGGCGGGGCCGTTGTATCCGATGACTCAAACGCTGCTGATTGCGGTCTACCCCCCGGCGAAACGGGGGATGGCGCTCGCGCTTTTAGCGATGGTCACGGTGGTGGCGCCGATTGCCGGGCCGATCCTCGGCGGCTGGATCACCGACAGTTACAGCTGGCCATGGATCTTCTTCATTAACGTGCCGATCGGTTTGTTCGCCGCCTGGGTGGTCACCCAGCAGATGAAGAAACGTCCGGTGGTCACCAGCCGCCAGCCCATGGATTACGTGGGCGTGATCGCGCTGATCATCGGCGTCGGCGCGTTGCAGATCGTCCTCGACAAAGGCAACGATGCCGACTGGTTCGAGTCCAGTTTCATCATTATCGGTTCGGTGATTTCCGTGGTCGCCCTGGCGTTTTTCGTGATCTGGGAAATGACCGATGAACACCCGGTGGTGAACTTGCGGCTGTTCGCCTACCGCAACTTCCGCTTTGGCACCCTCGTGTTGGTGCTGGGCTATGCCGGATTCTTCGGGATCAACCTGATCCTGCCGCAATGGTTGCAGACCCGATTGGGCTACACCGCGACCTGGGCCGGCCTTGCTGTCGCACCATTGGGCATCCTGCCGGTGCTCATGTCGCCTTTCGTCGGCAAATACGCCCCGCGATTCGACATGCGGGTGCTGGCGGGCGGGGCGTTCCTGGCGATCGGCCTGAGTTGCTTCATGCGTGCCGGCTTCACCAATGAAGTGGATATCCAGCACATCGCCCTGGTGCAGTTGTTCATGGGCATCGGCGTGGCGTTGTTCTTCATGCCGACCCTGACCATCCTGCTGTCGGACCTGCCGCCCAGCCAGATTGCCGACGGTTCCGGCCTGGCGACGTTTCTGCGGACACTGGGCGGTAGCTTTGCCGCCTCGCTGACGACCTGGATCTGGATTCGCCGGGCCGATCAGCACCATGCCTACCTGACGGAAAGTCTCACCCCGTTCGACCCGGCCACCCGGGAGGCGTTACATCAATTGGGCGGGGCAGGGGCCAAGGCTTATACGCAGATGGATCAGATGGTGATCAGCCAGGCGTACATCATGTCCACGGTGGACTACTTCACGCTGCTGGGCTGGATGTTCATGGGCCTGATCGTGATCGTCTGGCTGGCCAAGCCACCCTTTACCGCCAAGGCCGGGCCGGCGGCTTCTGCCGGGCATTGATACAAACGCAATCCCTGTAGGGGCGAGCAAGCTCGCTCCTACGGTTTTTTATTGTGCAAATTAGTTGGCGGGGGCAGCCAATTGCGGCGGCGGTGCGAAGTCAAACGGCGCCAATGCAAACCCCTGTTCATCGACTTGCAATGCCCACCCTTGGCGATCCCAATCCCCCAGCACAATGCGCCGGGCGGCTTGATCGCCCAGTTGCAGCTTGTGCACGGCGGGGCGATGGGTGTGGCCGTGAATCAGGGTTTTCACCCCGTATTCCTGCATGATCCGCGGAATTTCTTCGGGTGTGACATCAACGATGTCATTGGCCTTCATCCGCGTTTGCGCACGGCTTTCACTGCGCAGCTTGCGCGCCAGCTTGTGCCGCGTACGCAGCGGCAAGTGTCGCAGGATGAACAGGGTGATCGGGTTGCGCAGGTAGCGACGCAGCTTCATATAGGCTTCGTCGCGGGTGCAGAGGCTGTCGCCATGCATCAATAGCACTGGCTCGCCTGCCAGTTGCACGACACTCGGATCCTTCAGCAAGGTGCAGCCGGCCTGTTTGCAAAAGGCCTTGCCGAGCAGGAAGTCGCGATTGCCATGCATCAGAAAGATGGCCGTGCCGCTGTCGCTGAGGTCGCGCAGGGCCTGGCAGATGGAACGCTGGAACGGCGTCATGGCATCGTCGCCAATCCACGCCTCGAAAAAGTCGCCCAGAATGTACAAGGCACTCGCCGAGCGGGCGCGTCCGGCGAGCAAATCCAGAAACGCCCGGGTAATGTCCGGGCGCTCCTCTTCCAGATGCAAATCTGAAATCAGCAATATCACTCAATGATCTCGGCTTTCTCGATGATCACGTCGTCTGCGGGTACGTCCTGGTGGCCGGCCTTCATGGTGGTGGAAACACCTTTGATCTTGTCGACAACGTCGGTGCCTGCAACGACTTTGCCGAATACGGCGTAGCCCCAGCCCTGAGTGGTCTTGGCGCTGTGGTTCAGGAAGCTGTTGTCAGCCACGTTGATGAAGAACTGGGCGGAAGCCGAATGCGGCTCCATGGTGCGCGCCATGGCCACGCTGTACTTCTCGTTCGGCAGGCCGTTGTCGGCTTCGTTCTGGATGCTCGGGCGCTTGTCTTTCTTTTCTTTCATGCCAGGCTCGAAACCGCCGCCCTGGATCATGAAGTTACCGATGACGCGGTGGAAAACAGTGTTTTCGTAGTGACCGGCTTTGACGTATTCGACGAAGTTGGCCACGGTGATCGGGGCTTTCTCGGCGTTCAGTTCCAGGACGATGTCGCCATGGTTGGTGGTCAGTTTGACTTGGGTCATGATTACTACTCTTTTCAGGGAATTCGTGGGTGTTGGGACATTGCGGTCCCTTCACCGGTTCAGCCTTTTTCGGCCAAGGTGCGCAGTTTAGCGTGCCAGACGCGAATTTCGAGGCTGTTTTTCATTTGCGCCCCATTAAATGCGACCGTTTGCAGGCCTGCTCTGTCAGCTGCTTGACGGCATCGGCTATGATAGCGGCTTTGTTTTGTCCGGCCTTTATTACGGCCACGCACTTGTACGTTCAAGGATCCTATGAGCAAGCCCACTGTCGACCCTACCTCGAATGCCAAGACCGGCCCTGCTGTGCCGGTCAATTTCCTGCGGCCGATCATCCAGGCAGACCTGGACTCGGGCAAGCACACGCAGATCGTCACGCGTTTCCCGCCTGAGCCCAATGGCTACCTGCACATCGGCCACGCCAAGTCGATCTGCGTGAACTTCGGCCTGGCCCAGGAGTTCGGCGGCGTCACGCACCTGCGTTTCGACGACACCAACCCGGCCAAGGAAGACCAGGAATACATCGACGCAATCGAAAGCGACGTCAAATGGCTGGGTTTCGAATGGTCCGGTGAAGTGCGCTATGCCTCGCAGTATTTCGACCAGTTGCACGACTGGGCCGTCGAGCTGATCAAGGCCGGCAAGGCCTATGTCGACGACCTGACCCCGGAACAAGCCAAGGAATACCGTGGCAGCCTGACCGAGCCAGGCCGCAACAGCCCGTTCCGCGACCGCAGCGTCGAAGAGAACCTGGACTGGTTCGCCCGCATGCGCGCCGGCGAATTCCCGGACGGTGCACGTGTGCTGCGAGCCAAGATCGACATGGCCTCGCCGAACATGAACCTGCGCGACCCGATCATGTACCGCATCCGCCACGCCCACCACCACCAGACCGGTGACAAGTGGTGCATCTACCCGAACTACGATTTCACCCACGGTCAGTCGGACGCCATCGAAGGCATCACCCACTCGATCTGCACCCTGGAGTTCGAAAGCCACCGTCCGCTGTACGAGTGGTTCCTCGAGAACCTGCCCGTGCCGGCCAACCCGCGCCAGTACGAGTTCAGCCGCCTGAACCTGAACTACACCATCACCAGCAAGCGCAAGCTCAAGCAGCTCGTGGACGAAGGTCACGTCAATGGCTGGGACGACCCGCGCATGTCCACGCTGTCGGGCTTCCGCCGCCGTGGCTACACGCCGAAATCGATCCGCAACTTCTGCGAAATGATCGGCACCAACCGTTCCGACGGCGTGGTGGATTTCGGCATGCTCGAATTCAGCATCCGTGACGATCTCGACCACAGCGCCCCGCGCGCCATGTGCGTGCTGCGTCCGCTGAAAGTCGTGATCACCAACTACCCGGAAGGCCAGGTCGAGAACCTCGAACTGCCATGCCACCCGAAAGAAGACATGGGCGTGCGCGTTCTGCCGTTTGCCCGTGAGATCTACATCGACCGTGAAGACTTCATGGAAGAGCCGCCAAAAGGCTACAAGCGCCTGGAACCGGCCGGCGAAGTGCGCCTGCGCGGCAGCTACGTGATCCGTGCCGACGAAGCGATCAAGGACGCCGACGGCAACATCGTCGAGCTGCGTTGCTCCTACGATCCGGACACCCTGGGCAAGAACCCCGAAGGCCGCAAGGTCAAGGGCGTGATCCACTGGGTGCCGGCCGCTGCCAGCATCGAGTGCGAAGTACGCCTGTACGATCGTCTGTTCCGTTCTCCGAACCCGGAGAAGGCCGAAGACAGCGCCAGTTTCCTGGACAACATCAACCCTGATTCGCTGCAGGTACTCACCGGTTGTCGTGCTGAACCCTCGCTGGGCCATGCACAGCCGGAAGACCGTTTCCAGTTCGAGCGCGAAGGCTACTTCGTTGCCGACATCAAGGATTCGAAACCAGGTCAGCCGGTATTCAACCGTACCGTGACCCTGCGTGATTCGTGGGGCCAGTGATTTAGCGTCAAGGAATTAACGTGCTTACGATCTACAACACGCTCACCAAGAGCAAAGAAGTCTTCAAGCCGCTGGATGGCAACAAGGTGCGCATGTACGTGTGCGGCATGACCGTGTACGACTACTGCCACCTCGGCCACGGTCGCAGCATGGTCGCGTTCGACCTGATCACCCGCTGGTTGCGCTTCAGCGGCTATGACCTGACCTACGTGCGCAACATCACCGACATCGACGACAAGATCATCAATCGGGCCAACGAGAACGGCGAGTCGTTCGAAGCCTTGACCGAGCGCATGATCGCGGCAATGCACGAAGATGAAGCGCGCCTGAACATCAAGAAGCCGGACATGGAACCGCGCGCCACGGATCACATCCCAGGCATGCACGCCATGATCCAGACCCTGATCGACAAGGGTTACGCCTACGCCCCGGGCAATGGCGACGTGTATTACCGCGTTGGCAAGTTCATGGGCTACGGCAAGCTGTCGCGCAAGAAAATCGAAGACCTGCGCATCGGTGCGCGGATCGAAGTCGGCGAGTCCAAGCAGGACCCGCTGGACTTCGTGCTCTGGAAAGCCGCCAAGCCGGGTGAGCCAAGCTGGGAGTCGCCATGGGGCGCCGGGCGTCCGGGCTGGCACATCGAGTGCTCGGTGATGTCCACGTGCTGCCTCGGCGAAACCTTCGACATTCATGGCGGCGGCAGCGACCTGGAGTTCCCGCACCACGAAAACGAAATCGCCCAGAGCGAAGCGGCCACCGGCAAGACCTACGCCAACGCGTGGATGCATTGCGGCATGATCCGTATCAATGGCGAGAAGATGTCCAAGTCCTTGAACAACTTCTTCACCATCCGCGACGTGCTCGACAAGTACCACCCGGAAGTCGTGCGTTACCTGCTGGTGTCCAGTCATTACCGCAGCGCGATCAACTATTCGGAAGACAACCTCAAGGACGCCAAGGGCGCTCTGGAGCGTTTCTACCATGCGTTGAAAGGCCTGCCGAGCGTGGCTCCGGCTGGCGGCGAAGCGTTCGTCGAGCGCTTCACCACGGTGATGAACGACGACTTCGGAACGCCTGAAGCCTGCGCCGTATTGTTCGAGATGGTGCGTGAGATCAACCGCCTGCGCGAGAGCGATCTCGATGCGGCGGCCGGTCTGGCGGCGCGTCTGAAAGAGCTGGCCAGTGTGTTGGGTGTGTTGCAGCTTGAAGCCGATGATTTCCTGCAGGCCGGCGCCGAAGGGCGGGTGGACGCTGCTGAAGTCGAGGCGCTGATTGCTGCGCGTCTGGCGGCACGTGCCGGCAAAGACTGGGCCGAATCCGACCGCATCCGCGATCAGCTCACGGCCATGGGCGTGGTGCTGGAAGACGGCAAGGGCGGGACGACCTGGCGCCTGGCTGACTGATTGCTTGATCGGTAAAAAACAAAACCCGCCTTGTGCGGGTTTTGTTTTTTTGTGGCGGGGCGTTAGCTCAGGAGCCCGGTGCTGACCGCAACAATCAGGAAGATCCCGAGCACCGCCCGGTAGATGACAAACGGCCAGGTGGAGAACTTCTCCAGAAAGCGCATCAGGCCCCAGATGGCGAAAAACGCCGAGATGCTGGCGATCACCAGGCCGAAAACCAGGTGCGCCCAGGCTTGCGCGGGAAGATCGGCATGGAACAACACCCACAGCTCCTTCAAACCGGCCAGGGCGATTGCGGGCAGCCCCAGCAGGAAGGAAAACCGCGCTGCCTCTTCACGTTTGAAATTGAGGAACAGCGCCGCGGTCAGCGTTGACCCCGAACGCGACACCCCGGGGATCAGTGCGCCGATCTGGGCAATGCCAACGATCAGCGCATCACGCAGGCGCATTTCGCCAACGGTGCGGCGATGCCGACAACTGAGTTCGGCGGCCGCCAGCAAAACCGCCATGACCACGCAGGAAATCCCGATCACCATCAGCCCCCGCAACGGCGAGTTGCAGGCATTGAGGGTCGAGGACAGCGCGATGCCGGCAATACCGATGGGAATGGTCGCCAACACGATAGCCACCGCGAGGATGAACCACTGGTTGCTGTAATCGCGTTGGCGTATCGCGCCGACACTGCCGCTGACAACTTGTTGAACGTCACGCCAGAAATAACTGACCACCGCCGCCAACGCGGCCAACTGCATGGCCGCCGAAAACGCCGAACCGGGATCAGGCCAGCCGAGCAGGGCGGGCACGATGCGCATATGCGCGGTGGAGGACACGGGCAACAACTCGGTGATGCCCTGAATGATGCCCAGGAAGCCGATTTGCAGGTAATCCAGCGAGGCAAAGCCTATATCAAGGCCGGTAGAACAGATGTTGGTCAAAGCACTTATCCTGTGAGGATCAGGAGGAGGAAGGGTCTGGATCAAATGGAGTGGGGCGAAAAGCCGAAACATTTCGTCACAGTCTAGTCGCTGCGGTCAATAGGGGGAGTGAGTGGTTTTTGCGGTGGGTGGGCGCCTTCGCGAACAGGCCCGCTCCCACAGGGGATTTGTGTCGTGCACAAAAACCAGATCTGACGAAAATCCCCTGCTCGCGATTGACTGCACAGCCGTCAGCTTTCCAATTGGCGCAAGCGCTTGTAGAGCGTATTGCGACTAACCCCCAACCGCCGTGCCAGATGGGAAATATTGCCCCTGGCAGCCTTCAGTTCCCGGTTCAACGCCTGGGTGTCATTCAGATCAACCCCCAACGGCTCCGGTGCCTCCACCGGCTCCATCTCCAGATCGACAAAGAAATCATCCGGCAAATGCTCCGGCCGCACTGGTTGTTCCTCGGCCATGGCCAGCGCCACCTGCATCACACTGCTGACCTGGCGTAAGTTACCGGGCCACGGATGACGGCTGAACAGCTCCAGCACTTCATGGCTCAGTCCCGCCCATTGGCTGGGTTCGCGATGCTGTTCCCACAGTCGATTGAATAGCGCCTCTTTATCGCTGCGTTCGCGCAACGGCGGCAGCTCCAGCGTCAGCCCGCCGATACGGTAATACAGATCCTCACGAAACCGACCCAATTGCACCTGTTCGCGCAGCGAGCGGTTGGTGGCCGAGATGATCCGCAGATCCACCGGGAACAACTCGCTGCTGCCCACCGGTTGCACGCAACGCTCCTGTAGCACCCGCAGCAACCGGGCCTGGGTCGGAAGCGGCATGTCGCCGATTTCATCGAGGAACAGTGTGCCTTTGTCGGCCTTGCGGATCAGGCCGATGCTGCCTTTCTGGTTCGCCCCGGTGAACGCGCCTTTCTCGTAGCCAAACAGCTCGGACTCCACCAGTTCGGCGGGGATCGCTGCACAGTTGACAGCAATGAACGATTGTTTGCTGCGGGAGCTGGCCTGATGCAGGGCCTTGACGAAGACTTCCTTGCCGACCCCTGTTTCACCGTGAATCAACAGTGGAATGTCTTTCTCCAGCAAGCGCTCGGCCTGGCGCACGGCCTTTTCCACGCGACTGTCGCCGAAGTGCAGGGTGTTCAGGCTGATGGCCGGAGGTTTGGCGGCTACCGCGGCGCTCTCGGGTTCAGTGCTTTGGGTTGCGGAAAACAGTCGTGGCTGAATCGGTGCCTGCTTCGGCCGTTTCAGCAAGCACTGGAAGCGGTGGCGTCCGCAACTCTGCAGGGCAAAGGGCAGGCCCTCGGGCTGATTCAACAATTCCAGCAGCGAAACGTTGAACAAACTCTCCACGCTGACACGCGACAGGCGGATGCCCAACAAGTTGTCAGCGCGGCGGTTGGCGGACAGCACCTGGCCACTTTCATCGAATATCAGCAAGCCGGCCCACTGGCTGTCGAGGTTGTTCAGGCCCGTGTTGAAGGTCAACTGGAAATGCTGGCCGTGGAACAAGTTGAGGATCAGCCGGTTTTCCACGGTCTGGCTCATCATCTTGACCATGCCCAGGGTGTGGGACGGCGGCAGGTAGCTGTCGCTGGAGACATCCAGCACGGCAATGACCTTGCGCTCGGCGTCGAAAATCGGCGCGGCGGAACCGGTCATGAAGCGGTTGGCCTTGAGAAAGTGTTCGTCGTGCTCGATGTGCACCGCTTGTTCGCAGGCCAGGGCGGTGCCGATGGCATTGGTCCCGCTGCAGTGCTCCAGCCAGCTGGCGCCGGCGCTGAAACCGCGGGTCAGGCTTGGCTCTATGAAGCGCTGGGTGCCCCATGACGTCAGCACCTGGCCCTGATTGTCGGCGAGCATGATCAGGCAATTGGAGTTGCTGAGGATGTTCTCGTAATACGGCAGGACTTCCTGGTGGGTGGTCTGCACCAGCGAGTGCTGGCTCTCGAGCAACCGCGCGATACCTTCGGCGGGCAACTGATCGAAGGCCGGAGCGCTCTGATGATTGAGGCCGAACGCGCGGCAACGGGACCAGGAGTCCTGGATGATGGCTTCGTGGGACAGCGGCAGGGCAGGTGGGGCCATTACAAGTCAGCCTCTGATTAACGCTTTTATTGTTGTTATGGATGCATCAACTACGCAGGACTTTGTAGGAGCGAGCTTGCTCGCGATGGACGTCAACGATGACGAGGGCTGTCTGAATGAACGGGGCGATCTCTCGTTCATCGCGAGCGAGCTCGCTCCTACAGGAACCGTAAACGGTCTGTAGAGTGTTGTTCACGAATGTTCATTGTCAATCGGTGAACTGTTCAATTGTTCACTTTCGGTTGTTCATTTGTGTTCATCAACGAACGTGACTCAGTAGTCACTTTCAAGGATTTCAAGCCAAATCAACGGCTTGTGATTTCTGGCACAAATGTCGCTATACAGCTCCGGTCGCTTGACTCCAAAAATAAAAAAAGGCCGAGCCATGTCATTAACCCTGGAGCATGTCAGCCGTACCGTCGAGGGCCAGACCTGGATCGACGATGCCTGCCTGAGTTTCGAACCCGGATCCTTCAACGTTTTGCTGGGGCGCACGCTGTCCGGCAAAACCAGTCTCATGCGCTTGATGGCCGGGCTGGACAAGCCCGACACCGGGCGCATCCTGATGAACGGCGTGGATGTCACACAGCGGCCGGTGCGTTTGCGCAACGTGTCGATGGTGTATCAGCAGTTCATCAATTACCCGACCATGACGGTGTTCGAGAACATCGCCTCGCCGCTGCGGCAGGCCGGGGTGTCCAATGAGCAGATCCAGACCAAGGTGCTGGAAACCGCCAGGATGCTGCGCATCGAGAAGTTTCTGCAGCGTTATCCGCTGGAGCTCTCCGGTGGACAGCAACAGCGCACGGCCATGGCCCGGGCGCTGGTCAAGGATGCCGAGCTGATTCTGTTCGATGAGCCGCTGGTCAACCTCGACTACAAACTGCGCGAGGAGCTGCGCCAGGAAATGCGCGAGCTGTTCAAGGCCCGCCACACCATCGCGATCTACGCCACAACCGAACCCAATGAGGCGCTGGCCCTGGGCGGCACCACGACCATTCTTCACGAAGGCCGGGTGATCCAGAGCGGCAAGTCTTCCGCGGTCTATCACCAGCCGCAGACCGTGTTGGCGGCCGAGCTGTTTTCCGAACCGCCGATCAACCTGATGCCGGGGCGCATCGCCGGTAACGAAGTGAGCTTCGCCAATTTCGTGCATTTCCCGCTGAACGTCGATTTGCGGCCGGTGGGCGAGGGCGAGTTTCGCTTCGGCGTGCGGCCCAGCCATATCTCGCTGGTGCCCAGCAACGACGACGACCTGGAGTTGGCGGTGACCGTCGAAGTCGCGGAAATCAGCGGCTCGGAAACCTTCCTGCATGTGCGCAACGAACATTTCCTGCTGGTGCTGCACTTGCCCGGTGTCCACGAATACGACGTCGATGCGCCGATCCGCATCTACATCCCGACCCATAAACTGTTTGTGTTCGATACGCAGGGGCGGCTGGTCCAGGCGCCGGGCCGGCGTGTCGCGAGGGTTGCCTGATGGCCGAAATCCGTTTGCAGAACCTCGCCCACAGCTACACCAAAACCCCGGGCGGACCCGAGGATTACGCGATCCGCGAGATGGACCACATCTGGGAGCAGGGCGGTGCCTATGCCTTGCTCGGTCCATCGGGGTGCGGCAAGTCGACCTTGCTCAATATCATTTCCGGGTTGCTCAGCCCGTCCCAGGGCCACGTGCTGTTCGATGGCAAAGCGGTCAACGACTTGACCCCGGAGAAGCGCAACATCGCCCAGGTTTTCCAGTTTCCGGTGGTCTACGACACCATGACGGTGTTCGACAACCTGGCGTTCCCGCTGCGCAATCAGGGCATGGCCGAGGCGAAAGTTCACGCCAAGGTGCGGGAAATTGCCGAAGTCCTCGATCTGCAGAATCTGTTGAGCAAAAAGGCGCGCAACCTCACCGCCGACGAAAAGCAGAAAGTGTCCATGGGCCGTGGACTGGTGCGCGATGACGTTTCGGCGATTCTGTTCGATGAACCGCTGACCGTGATCGACCCGCACCTGAAGTGGAAGCTGCGGCGCAAGCTCAAGCAGATCCATGAGCAGTTCAACATCACCATGGTCTACGTCACCCACGATCAACTGGAAGCCTCGACCTTTGCCGACAAGATCGCGGTGATGTACGGCGGGCAAATCGTGCAGTTCGGCACGCCACGGGAATTGTTCGAACGCCCGAGCCACACCTTTGTCGGTTACTTCATCGGCAGCCCGGGGATGAACCTGATCGAGGTGCAGCCGCAACCGGGCGGCGTCGGTTTCGCCTCGACCCATTTGCCGCTGTCCGCGGCCCTGCAGCAACGCATCGCCGAGACCCAATGGGAAACCCTGAAAGTCGGTATCCGGCCCGAGTTCGTCCATGTGTGGGAAGAGCCATTCGATGACGCGATGCGGGCTCACGTCGTACACGTCGAAGACCTCGGCACCTACAAGATCATGACCCTGGACCTTGATGGCGCAGCGCTGAAAGTTCGCCTGGCCGAAGACAAGCCGGTGCCTGAAGGCACGGCGTATATCAGTTTTCCGGGGCAATGGCTGATGGTCTATGCCGACGAATTCCTGCTGGAGCCCCACGCCGTCAACGAAGCAATGGCCAATAAAGAGGCGCAGCCATGAACAAGGTGCAGAACAACAAGGCCTGGTGGCTGGTGCTGCCAGTGTTCCTGCTGGTGGCGTTCAGTGCGGTGATCCCGATGATGACCGTGGTCAACTATTCGGTGCAGGACATTTTCGACCAGTCCAGCCGCTACTTCGTCGGCGCCGACTGGTACAGGCAAGTGCTGCTCGATCCGCGCCTGCATGACTCATTGCTGCGCCAGTTCATTTATTCGGCCTGTGTGTTGCTGATTGAAATTCCCTTGGGCATCGCCATCGCACTGACCATGCCCACCAAGGGGCGCTGGTCGTCGCTGGTGCTGATTATCCTGGCGATTCCCCTGCTGATTCCGTGGAACGTGGTCGGCACCATCTGGCAGATCTTCGGTCGCGCCGACATCGGTCTGCTGGGTTCGAGCCTCAATGGCATCGGCATCAGCTACAACTACGCGGCGAACACCATGGACGCCTGGGTCACTGTGCTGGTGATGGACGTCTGGCACTGGACGTCGCTGGTAGCGCTGTTGTGTTTCTCCGGTCTGCGGGCGATTCCGGACGTGTATTACCAGGCGGCGCGGATCGATCGGGCTTCGGCCTGGGCGGTGTTCCGGCACATCCAGCTGCCCAAGCTCAAGAGCGTGCTGCTGATCGCGGTGATGCTGCGCTTCATGGACAGTTTCATGATCTACACCGAACCCTTCGTGCTCACGGGCGGCGGGCCGGGTAATGCCACGACCTTCCTCAGTCAGACATTGACCCAGATGGCCGTAGGGCAATTCGACCTGGGGCCGGCAGCGGCATTCTCGCTGGTGTATTTCCTGATCATCCTGTTGGTGTCCTGGTTGTTCTACACCGCCATGACTCACTCCGACGCCAACCGCTGAGGCCCGCCATGAGCAAGAGAAAGCTGATTCCATTGCTGGTCTACATCCTGTTCCTGCTGGTGCCGATCTACTGGCTGCTGAACATGTCCTTCAAGAGCAACACTGAAATCCTCGGCGGCCTGACGCTGTTTCCCGCGGATTTCACCCTGCACAACTACAAGGTGATCTTCACCGACCCGAGCTGGTACAGCGGTTATCTCAACTCGCTGTACTACGTGAGCCTGAACACGGTGATCTCCCTGAGCGTGGCGCTGCCGGCGGCCTATGCGTTCTCGCGTTACCGTTTCCTCGGCGACAAGCACCTGTTCTTCTGGCTGCTGACCAACCGCATGGCACCACCGGCGGTGTTCCTGTTGCCGTTCTTCCAGCTGTATTCGTCGATCGGCCTGTTCGATACCCACATCGCCGTGGCCCTGGCGCACTGCCTGTTCAACGTGCCGCTGGCGGTGTGGATTCTCGAGGGGTTCATGTCCGGCGTGCCCAAGGAAATCGACGAAACCGCCTACATCGATGGCTACAGCTTTCCCAAGTTCTTCGTGAAGATTTTTATCCCGCTGATCGGCTCCGGCATCGGCGTCACGGCGTTTTTCTGCTTCATGTTTTCCTGGGTCGAACTGCTGCTGGCGCGCACGCTGACGTCGGTGAACGCCAAGCCGATCGCGGCGGTGATGACCCGTACGGTCTCGGCGTCGGGCATCGACTGGGGCGTGCTGGCGGCGGCGGGGGTGTTGACCATCCTGCCGGGCATGCTGGTGATCTGGTTTGTTCGCAACCACGTGGCCAAGGGCTTTGCCCTGGGTCGGGTCTGAGGAACTGAATGATGGAATGGATGAGCTGGACGATTCCCACAGCGGCTTTCTTCGTCGTCATTGGCCTGATTCTGCTGGGCATGACGACCTGGGAGCTGCGTTCGCCGAGCATGTTGCGGCGAGGTTTTCTGCCGATTGCCACCACCCGTGGCGATCGGCTGTTTATCGGTCTTCTCGGCAGCGCCTACCTGCATTTGCTGGTCATAGGCGTGACCGACTGGAGCATCTGGGTCGCCTTCGCGTCGTCCTTGGTGTGGCTGTTGGCTGTGATGCGGTGGGGCTAGTCGAATCGCTCGGCAACGTTGCTCCGAAACTTAAACAGGAGGTCTCTATGTTCGACAAAAATAATAAGCTGCGACATAGCATTTCATTGGCAGCCATGCTGGCACTCAGCGGTTTGAGCGCTTCGGCCTGGGCTGATGCCTATGAAGACGCTGCGAAGAAATGGATTGGCAGCGAGTTCAAACCATCCACCCTGACGGCCGATCAGCAGCTCGAGGAATTGAAGTGGTTCATCAAGGCCGCCGAGCCGTTTCGCGGGATGGACATCAAGGTCGTCTCGGAAACCCTGACCACTCACGAATACGAGTCCAAGGTGCTGGCCAAGGCCTTTACCGAAATCACCGGGATCAAAGTGACCCACGACTTGCTGCAAGAAGGCGATGTAGTGGAAAAGCTGCAGACCGTGATGCAGTCGGACAAGAGCATCTATGACGGCTGGGTCAACGACTCGGACTTGATCGGTACGCACTTCCGTTACGGCAAGACCGAAGCCATCACCGACCTGATGGCCAACGAAGGGAAAAACTTCACGTCGCCCACCCTCGACATCAAGGATTTCATCGGCACCTCCTTCACCACCGCACCGGACGGCAAACTCTATCAACTGCCCGATCAGCAGTTCGCCAACCTGTACTGGTTCCGCGCCGACTGGTTCGAGCGCCCGGACTTGAAAGCCAAGTTCAAGGAAAAATACGGCTATGAGTTGGGCGTGCCGGTGAACTGGTCGGCCTATGAAGACATCGCCAAATTTTTCAGCGAAGACGTCAAGGAAATCGATGGCAAGCGTGTCTACGGGCACATGGACTACGGCAAGAAAGACCCGTCCCTGGGCTGGCGCTTCACCGATGCCTGGTTCTCCATGGCCGGTGGCGGCGACAAGGGCTTGCCCAATGGTTTGCCGGTGGATGAGTGGGGCATTCGTGTCGAGGATTGCCATCCGGTGGGCTCCAGCGTGACCCGCGGTGGCGACACCAACGGCCCGGCAGCGGTCTTCGCCACCCAGAAGTACGTTGACTGGATGAAGGCCTATGCGCCACCTGAAGCGGCGGGCATGACCTTCTCCGAATCCGGCCCCGTGCCTTCCCAGGGCAACATCGCCCAGCAGATTTTCTGGTACACCGCGTTCACGGCCGACATGACCAAGCCGGGTCTGCCCGTGGTGAATGCCGACGGCACGCCGAAATGGCGCATGGCACCGTCGCCGCGCGGTCCGTACTGGGAGGAGGGCATGAAGCTGGGGTATCAGGACGTGGGTTCCTGGACGTTCATGAAGTCCACGCCCGAGAAGCAAAAACTCGCCGCCTGGCTCTATGCGCAGTTCGTGACGTCGAAAACCGTATCGCTGAAGAAAACCATCGTTGGCCTGACGCCGATCCGCGAATCGGACATCAACTCGCAAGCGATGACCGACCTGGCGCCGAAGCTCGGTGGCCTGGTGGAGTTCTACCGCAGCCCGGCCCGCGTGCAATGGACCCCGACCGGGACCAACGTGCCTGATTATCCTCGCCTCGCGCAGTTGTGGTGGAGCCACATCGCCGAAGCGGCCAGCGGCGAGAAGACCCCACAACAGGCACTGGACGGACTGGCCAAGGACCAGGACGCCATCATGTCCCGCCTGGAACGCTCAAAAGCGCAAACCACCTGCGCCCCGAAAATGAACCCCGAGCGCGATGCGCAATACTGGTTCGATCAGCCGGGCGCACCGAAGCCGAAACTGGCGAACGAGAAGCCTAAAGGAGAGACCGTGAGCTACAACGAACTGCTGAAGTCGTGGGCCGATGCGCGTAAGTAAATGACCGGAGTGTGAAAGGCGAACGGCACCGGAAGGTGCCGTTTTTGTTTGTGCCTGTGCCAGCGCAGGCACCGTGTCGGGCAGCACGGAAAGATCAGGTCAATACTGCCGATTCAGTAACGGCCAGAACGCAAAAACGGCACCCGAAGGTGCCGTTTCTGTTTGCTACCGATAACGCTTAAGCGATCAACCCGCCAGACCCGATTGCTGAACCAGGCTCAGCAGCGGTTGTGGGTACAGGCCGAGGAAGAACGCCAGTACCGCGATGGCCAGCAGCATCACGCCGCCTGCACGTTGCTCCCAGTGCAGTTGCGCATCGTGGCGACGCAGGTTCGGTTCGATCAGGTACAGGGTGACCATCACACGCAGGTAGTAGAACACGCCGATGGCGCTGCCCAGTACCAGCGAGCCGACCAGCCACCACTGCCGGGATTCGACGCCGGTGGCGATGATGTAGAACTTGCCGATGAAGCCTGCGGTCAGCGGGATACCGGCCAGGGACAGCATCATCACGGTCAGTACGGCGGTCAGGTACGGACGGCGCCAGAACAGGCCGCGGTATTCGTACAGGGCATCCGCGTCACGACCGTTGTACGGCGAGGACATCAGGGTGATTACGCCGAAGGCGCCAAGGCTGGTGATCACGTAGGTGACCAGGTACACGCCAATGGCTTCCACGGCCATGCCCTTGCTTGCCACCAGGGCAATCAGCAGGTAACCGAAGTGGGCGATGGACGAATAACCCAGCAGACGCTTGAGGTTGCTCTGGGTCAGGGCCAGCAGGTTACCGAACAGGATCGACGCGATGGCGATGATGGTCAGTACGTTGCTCAGCACGCCGCTGCTTGCTGCCGGCGAGATCTGGAACAGACGCACCATCACGGCAAACACGGCAACCTTGGAAGCGGTTGCCAGGAACGCTGCGACCGGGGCCGGAGCACCTTCGTAAACGTCCGGGGTCCACAGGTGGAACGGTACCAGCGACAACTTGAACGCCAGACCGATCAGCATCATGCCCAGGCCCAGTTGCGCCAGCGAGCTTGGCAGACCGGTAGCCGCCAGCGCCTGACCGATGCCAACGAAGCTCAGGGAGCCGGAGTCAGCGTAGAGCAGGGCCATACCGAACAGCAGGAACGCGGAACCGGCCGCCGACAGCACCATGTACTTGATGCCGGCTTCCAGTGAACGCTTGTTGAAGAAGGCGTAGGCCACCAGACCGTAGACCGGCACCGACAGCAGTTCCAGGCCGACGAACAAACCGGCCAGGTGCTGCGCGCTGACCAGGACCAGGCCACCGGCGGCGGCCATCAGGATCAGCAGATACAGTTCTTCACGGTTGCCCGGGTAACCCGAACCGCCATCGCCGAGGTAGGCGTGGGCGAGGGTGACGCAGGCAAGGGTGGCGACCAGGATCAGCGCCATGTACAGACAGGCAAAGGTGTCGATTTGCAGCAATGGCGTCACGGCCAGGGGCGCGACTTTCAGGGCTGGCAGGATCGACAACAGTGCCAGGTTCAGACCCGCCACGGAAATCAGGAAGGTCTGCGAGTGGTTGCGGCGCCAGGCGATCGCCAGCATCACCACGACAATGGTGAGGCTGGTAATCAACAGCGGCGCTAGCGCGATAAAGTGTTGAGTCGTGAATTCCATAGCGCTCTTACCGGGCCGAAGCGAGTTGAGTGAAGGCGGTGCCGAGCCACTGCTGCACGCCATGCATCGTAGCGGCAGAGGTATCGAGGAACGGTTGCGGGTAGACGCCGATGTAGATCAGCAGCGCTGCCAGACCGACCACCATGATCATTTCGCGACCGTCCATGCCATGCATCACGGCATCCGACTTGGCCGGACCGAAGTAGGCACGGTGGATCATGATCAGCGAGTAGACCGAACCGAACACCAGGCCCGACGTCGCAATGACGGTGACCCATGGCGCGAACGGGAAGGTGCCGATCAGGATCAGGAACTCGCCGACGAAGTTACCGGTACCCGGCAGGCCCAGGGAGGCGGCGGCGAAGAACAGGCTGATGGCTGGCAGGTAAGCGATCTTCGACCACAGGCCACCCATTTCACGCATGTCGCGGGTGTGGGTGCGCTCGTACAGCTGACCGCTGAGGATAAAGAGTGCCGCGGCCGATACACCGTGCGCCAGCATCTGCATCACCGCGCCCTGCAGCGCCAGCTGGCTTCCGGAGTAGATGCCGATCAGTACGAAGCCCATGTGGGAAACGGACGAGAAGGCGATCAGTCGCTTGATGTCGGTTTGCGCGAACGCCAGGAACGCACCGTAGAAGATCCCGATCAGACCCAGGGTCATGGCGATCGGCGCGAACTCGGCCGACGCATTCGGGAACAGCGGCAGGGCGAAACGCAGCAGGCCGTAGGCAGCGGTTTTCAGCAAGATACCCGCCAGGTCCACGGAACCTGCGGTTGGCGCCTGTGCGTGAGCGTCAGGCAACCAGGAGTGGAACGGTACGACTGGCAGCTTGACCGCGAAGGCGATGAAGAAGCCGAGCATCAGGATGTACTCGGTGGTCATCGACATCTTGGTTTTCAACAGGTCGGCGTAGTTGAAGGTAATCACGCCGGTGTTGTTGAAGTTGACCAGTACCAGACCCAGGATCGCCACCAGCATGATCAGGCCGGAAGCCTGAGTGAAGATGAAGAACTTGGTCGCCGCGTAGATCCGGGTTTTCTTGCCGTCCGAAGAACTGTGACCCCAGAGCGCGATGAGGAAGTACATCGGCACCAGCATCATTTCCCAGAAGAAGAAGAACATGAACAGGTCGAGGGCCAGGAACACGCCGACGACACCGCCCAGGATCCACATCAGGTTCAGGTGGAAGAAGCCAACGTGGCGCTGGATCTCTTTCCACGAGCAGAGTACCGAGAGGACACCCAGCAGACCGGTCAGCAGGATCATCAACAGCGACAGGCCGTCCAGGGCCAGGTGCACGTTGATGCCGAAGCGCTCGATCCACAGGTGCTTGAACTCAAGCGACCAGGTCGGAGCGGCACCCGGTGCCGGAGCAAATGAATAGTCACCGTGGGCCCACAGCCAGAGGCCGAGCGCAAGCAACAGGGACATGGTGATCAGCGCAATCCAGCGGGGGAGGGTGGCGCCGAAGCGCTCACCCAGCCAGCACAGCAGGCCGCCGATGAAGGGGATCAGGATTAGCCAAGGCAGAATCATGACGGGCTCAATTCCTTTCGCAAGTTCGCAAGGTTCATATCAGACCGCTACCAGCACGACGGCGCCAATTACCAGCACGGCACCAGCAGCCATCGAGGCGGCATACCAACGCAGTTGACCGGTCTCGGTACGGCTCAGGGCGGTGTGACCGCCTTTGGCCATGCGCGGGATCAGACCGATGGTCTGGTCGAGCGGGTCTTTGCGCAGGATGTGGCTGATCGCCAGGTATGGCTTGACGAACAGTTTGTCGTAGATCCAGTCGAAGCCCCAGGCAGCGAACCACCAGGCCGACAGGAAACGGCCGATGCCGCTGTTGGCAATGGCGGTCACGAAGCGACGCTTGCCGAGGAACAGCAGCGCGGCCAGCAGGATACCGGCCAGGGCAATGGCGCCCGAAGCGATCTCCAGACTGTGCTTGGCTTCGCCACCGGCATGGCCGACGCTTTCCGGCAGCACGCCGTGCAGCGGTGGAACGATCATCGCGCCGACGAAAGTCGACAGGACGATCAGCACCGACAGCGGTAGCCAGTGAGCAATGCCGTGACCGGCATGGGCTTCGGTCTTCGCTTCACCGTGGAACGTGATGAAGATCAGGCGGAAGGTGTACAGCGAGGTCATGAATGCGCCGACCAGACCTGCGTAAAGCAGACCGTGGTTACCGCTGGCGAACGCTTCCCAGAGGATTTCGTCCTTGGAGTAGAAGCCCGCAGTCACCAGTGGCAGAGCCGCCAGGGCTGCGCCGCCAACGATGAAGCTGGCGTAGGCCAGAGGCAGTTTCTTCCACAGGCCACCCATCTTGAAGATGTTCTGCTCGTGGTGGCAGGCAACGATCACCGCACCGGAGGCAAGGAACAACAGGGCCTTGAAGAAGGCGTGGGTCATCAGGTGGAAAATCGCGCCATCCCAGGCACCGACGCCCAGGGCCAGGAACATGTAGCCGATCTGGCTCATGGTCGAGTAGGCGAGGATACGCTTGATGTCGGTCTGTACCAGTGCGGCGAAACCTGCAAGAACCAGGGTCACGCCACCGACGATGCCCACCAGGTGCAGGATTTCCGGCGCCAGGGTGAACAGGCCGTGAGTACGGGCGATCAGGTAGACACCGGCGGTCACCATGGTCGCGGCGTGGATCAGTGCCGAAACCGGAGTAGGACCGGCCATCGCGTCCGCCAGCCAGGTTTGCAGTGGCAGTTGCGCGGATTTACCGACAGCGCCACCCAGCAGCATCAGGGTAGCCAGGACCATCCAGAGGTTGCCGGCCTGGAATTTCTGCGGTGCCAGCACCAGCAGTTCCTGGATGTTCAGCGTGCCCAGTTGAGCGAACAGGATGAACAGGCCGATGGCCATGAACACGTCACCGATACGGGTCACGATGAAGGCCTTGAGTGCCGCGTTACCGTTGTTGCGGTTGCTGTAGTAGAAACCGATCAACAGGTACGAGCACAGGCCCACGCCTTCCCAACCGAAGTACAGGAACAACAGGTTATCGCCCAGTACCAGGAACAGCATGCTGGCGATAAACAGGTTGGTGTAGGCGAAGAAGCGCGAGTAACCGTCTTCACCGCGCATGTACCAGGACGCGAACAGGTGGATCAGGAAACCGACACCCACCACCACGCCGAGCATGGTGATCGACAGGCCGTCGATGTACAGGGCGAAGTCAGGCTTGAAGCCTTCGACCGCCATCCACTTCCACAGCACCAGGGTGTAGTGACCACCCTCGGGCGGCGCGACATTGAATTGCCAGATCACGTAGGCCGCGACCACGGCGGACAGGCCGACGGAGCCGACGCCGATCAGTGCCGAGAGGTTTTCCGAGAAGCGTCCGCGGGAGAACGACAGCAGGAGAAACCCGATCAGGGGGAATACGAAGGTCAGAAAGATCATGTTCATCCGCGCATCTCACTGGCAGCGTCGATATCGAGCGTGTGGAAGCGGCGATACAGTTGCAGCAGGATCGCCAGGCCGATACTGGCCTCGGCGGCTGCCAGGCTGATCACCAGGATGAACATGATCTGTCCATCCGGCTGCGCCCAGCGGCTACCGGCAACGATGAACGCCAGCGCGGAGGCATTCATCATGACCTCCAGGCTCATCAGCACGAAAAGGATGTTGCGGCGGACCATCAGGCCAACCAGACCGAGGCAGAACAGGATGCCGGCGACCGCCAGACCATGCTCCATGGGGATAGCAGGCATCGTCATTGCTCCTTGGCTTCGTTGCGGCCCAAGTGGAACGCCGTGACGGCTGCGGCGAGCAGCAGCATCGAGGCGAGTTCAACCACCAGCAGGTAAGGACCGAACAGGCTGATGCCCACGGCCTTGGCGTCTACGGTGGTGTGGCCGACGGCCTGACCGCTCTGGTGGGAGAACAGCACATACAGCAGTTCCACCAGCAGCAAGGCGGCGAGGGCGACAGGGCCGCCCCATATGCCGGGCTTGAGCCAGACGCGCTCTTGCTGAACCGAGGCCGGGCCCAGGTTCAGCATCATCACCACGAACACGAACAGCACCATGATGGCGCCAGCGTAGGCGATCACTTCCAGCACACCGGCAAACGGCGCGCCGAGGGCGAAGAACGTCATGGCCACGGCGATCAGCGAAATGATCAGGTAGAGCAGGGCGTGCACGGGGTTGGTGTTGGTGATCACGCGAAGCGTGGACACCATAGCGATACCCGATGCGAAATAGAAAGCGAATTCCATCTTTCTTCCTTAAGGCAGCAAGCTCTTCACGTTGATCGGTTCGGCTTCATTCTGCGCGGAGCCTTTCGGCTTACCGGCAATCGCCATACCTGCAACACGATAGAAGTTGTAATCAGGGTTTTTGCCGGGGCCGGAGATCAGCAGATCTTCTTTCTCGTAAACCAGGTCCTGACGTTTGAACTCGGCCATTTCGAAATCCGGCGTGAGCTGGATCGCGGTGGTCGGGCAGGCTTCCTCGCAGAGGCCGCAGAAAATGCAGCGCGAGAAGTTGATGCGGAAGAAGTCCGGGTACCAGCGACCGTCTTCGGTTTCAGCTTTCTGCAGCGAGATGCAACCGACCGGGCAAGCCACGGCGCACAGGTTGCACGCTACACAACGCTCTTCGCCGTCGGGGTCGCGGGTCAGGACGATACGACCACGGTAGCGCGGCGGCAGGTAGACCGGTTCTTCCGGGTACTGCAGGGTGTCGCGCTTGCGGAAGGCGTGGCCGAAAATCATCACCAGGCTGCGAAGCTGGGTGTAGAGGCCATGCACGATGTCAAATATGTACTTCATGATTCTCTATCCTCACTGAGCCGCGACGGCGGGCGTGTTGAGCAACACGATCGCAGCGGTCACCAGCATGTTGACGAGGGTCAGCGGCAGGCAGAACTTCCAGCTGAAATCCATCACTTGGTCATACCGTGGGCGCGGAATCGAAGCACGCAGCAGGATGAAGATCATGATGAAGAACGCGGTTTTCAGTGCGAACCAAATGAACGGGATCTGCGGCAGGATATCGAACGGACCGTGCCAGCCACCGAAGAACAAGGTCACCAGCAGCGCCGAGATCAGCACGATGCCGATGTACTCGCCGACGAAGAACATGCCCCATTTCATGCCGGCGTATTCAATGTGGTAACCGTCGGCCAGTTCCTGTTCCGCTTCCGGCTGGTCGAACGGGTGACGGTGAGTCACGGCCACGCCAGCAATGAAGAAGGTCAGGAAACCGAAGATCTGCGGAATGATGAACCACAGGTGCTGGGCCTGGTAATCAACGATGTCGCGCATGTTGAACGAGCCGACCTGGATCACGATGCCCATCAGCGACAGGCCCATGAACACTTCGTACGACACGGTTTGCGCCGAAGCCCGCAAGCTGCCCAGCAGGGCGAACTTGTTGTTGCTCGACCAGCCGGCGAACAGCACCGCGTAGACCGACAGACCGGCCATGGCGAAGAAGAACAGGATGCCGATGTTCAGGTCCGCCACGCCCCAGGTCGGGGTGATCGGGATGATCGCGAAGGCAATCAGCAGGGCGCTCATGGCCACGACCGGTGCCAGGGTGAAGATCATCTTGTCGGCGAACGGTGGCGTCCAGTCTTCCTTGAAGAACATCTTGATCATGTCGGCGGCGATCTGGAACGCGCCGAACGGACCGACACGGTTCGGACCGTAACGATCCTGCCAGAGGGCGAGCAAACGACGCTCGACCCAGCTCAGCAGCGCGCCGCAGACCACCACGGCCAGCAGAATCACCACGGCCTTGAGGACCGCGATGATGATGTCGATCACTTCAGGAGTGAACAAGGTCATTGAGCTGCCTCCTGCAGACCGTCAACGGATTTGCCAAAGATCGCTGGCGGAATGCCGGCGATGCCCGCAGGCAATGCCACCAGGCCTGCGCCCAGTTCTTCATTGATGCGCAGTGGCAGACGCAGGGTCTGGCCAGCCACGTTGAAGCTCAGCATTGCGCCATCGTTGACACCCAGGCGATCGGCTTCGGACTTGGCCAGTGCGACGTAGGCCGCCGGGATGCGTTCCTGAACCGGAGCGGCTTTCGAAGAGGTTTCTTCGCTGCCGAACAGGTGGAAGAACGGCACAACCTGCCAGGTGCCCTGGGCCGGGTTGAACGCGCGCGGGACGTTGGCGAACCAGTTCAGCGAGTCACCGGTGCTTTCGATCAGGCGGGTGCCTGGGTCGCCAGCGCGGATGTGACCACCGACTTCGTCCTGGAACTTGTTCCAGGCTTGCGGCGAGTTCCAGCCCGGAGACCAGGCGAATGGCACTTGCTGACGAGGCTCGACCGAACCCGAGTAACCTTCCATCGAGAAGGCAAACGCGGTGTCCTTGTCCTGGGGAGTACGTGGCTCGTGCACGCTGATGTCGGCGCGCATGGCGGTACGACCGGAATAACGCAGCGGTTCGCGCGCCAGTTTCAGGCCCTTGATGCGGAACGCGGCGGACGGAGCCGCATCGACGATGGCCGCCAGCTGCGGGGTGCTCGAGGCGACCGCAGCGGTGACGTGGTCCAGTTGCGTCCAGTCGATCGGCTGGTTCAACAGGGTCGAACGCAGGGCATGCAGCCAGCGCCAGCCTTCGTGAACCAGGATGCTGGCGTCCATGTATTGCGGGTCGAAAACCTGGAAGAAGCGCTGGGCACGGCCTTCCTGGCTGACCAGGGTACCGTCGCCTTCGGCGAAGCTGGCGGCTGGCAGGACCAGGTGCGCACGATCGCTGGTGGCGGTCTTCTGATGGTCAGCCACGATCACCACTTTCGCGGCGGTCAGGGCAGCGTCGACCTTGGCTTTGTCGGTACGGGTGTACAGGTCGTTTTCCAGCACGACGATGGCGTCGGCCTTGCCGTCGATCACCGCTTGCAGGGCTGCATCGACCGATTCGCCACCGAGCATGGCCAGGCCGAGGCTGTTGGCCTCTGGCACGATCAGGCTGATGGAGCCGTTCTTCTCGCGCAGTTTCAGGGCCTTGGCGATGTTCGCGGCGGCTTCGATCAGGGCTTTGGAGCCCAGGGAAGTACCGGCGATGATCAGCGGGCGCTTGGCGGCGAGCAGGGCGTCGGCGATGCGCTTGGCCAGTTCGAGGGCTTCGGCGTCCAGGCCTTCAACGGCAGGCGCGCTGGCGTCGAGGGCGTGAGCCACGGCAAAACCGATGCGAGCCAGGTCGTCCGGAGCGGCATGAACGCACTCTTCCGCCACGTCGTCGAGCTTGGTCTCAGCCAGGCTGGCGATGAACAGCGGGTTCAGCGCGTGCTGGCCGATGTTCTTCACTGCGGCGTCGAGCCAAGGCTGTACGCGCATGGCTTCGGCCATGTCTTCGGCCTTGCCCTTGACCGATTGGCGCAGGGCCAGGGCCATGCGTGCAGCGGTCTGGGTCAGGTCTTCGCCGAGGACGAACACGGCGTCGTGGTCCTCGATGTCGCGCATGTTCGGTACTGGCAGCGGGCTGTCTTTCAGCACTTGCAGGACCAGGCGGATGCGCTCCAGTTCGGAGGCTTCGATACCGGAGTAGAAGTGCTCGGCACCCACCAGTTCGCGCAACGCGTAGTTGCTTTCGAGGCTGGCGCGTGGCGAACCGATACCGACGATGTTGCGACCGCGCAGCAGGTCGGCGGCTTTATCCAGCGCTTCGTCCAGACCCAGCTTGGTGCCGTTGGCCAGCAATGGCTGACGCGGACGGTCTTCGCGGTTGACGTAGCCATAGCCGAAACGGCCACGGTCGCACAGGAAGTACTGGTTTACCGAGCCGTTGAAACGGTTTTCGATACGACGCAATTCGCCGTAGCGCTCGCCCGGGGAGATGTTGCAACCGCTGGAGCAGCCATGGCAGATGCTCGGCGAGAACTGCATGTCCCACTTGCGGTTGTAGCGCTCGGAGTGAGTCTTGTCGGTGAACACACCGGTCGGGCAGACCTCGGTGAGGTTGCCGGAGAACTCGCTTTCCAGGGTGCCGTCTTCAACGCGACCGAAGTACACGTTGTCGTGGGCGCCGAACACGCCGAGGTCGGTGCCGCCAGCGTAGTCCTTGTAGTAGCGCACGCAGCGATAGCAAGCGATGCAGCGGTTCATTTCGTGGGAAATGAACGGGCCCAGTTGCTGGTTCTGGTGGGTACGCTTGGTGAAGCGGTAACGGCGCTCGTTGTGGCCGGTCATTACCGTCATGTCTTGCAGGTGGCAATGACCGCCTTCTTCACAGACCGGGCAGTCGTGAGGGTGGTTGGTCATCAGCCATTCGACAACACTGGCGCGGAAAGCCTTGGATTCTTCATCTTCGATGGAGATCCAGGTGTTGTCGGTGGCAGGGGTCATGCAGGACATGACGATGCGACCACGGGTGTCGTTCTCGTCGGTGTACTGCTTGACCGCGCACTGGCGGCAAGCGCCAACGCTGCCCAGGGCAGGGTGCCAGCAGAAATAAGGGATATCGAGGCCTAGCGACAGACATGCCTGTAACAGGTTGTCTGCCCCATCGACTTCGAGCTCTTTGCCGTCTACGTGGATAGTGGCCATGGTTCAAAGTTCTTCGTTGGCCCGGTGTCAGCGGGCGTGGCTAATGGAATCTTGTTGTTCGTCCGAATCCAAACAGCCCTTGAAAGGCGTCATCGAACGAAAGACGAAGGGCACGGACCCTTCGCCTTTTTAAGCATTTATGCGCCGACTACGATCGGCCTTGCCAGAGGCGGGACGGCGGCGCTGGTAGGCGCGATGCCGGCTTCGAACTCTGGACGGAAGTATTTGATTGCGCTGCCCAACGGCTCCACGGCGCCCGGTGCGTGAGCACAGAAGGTCTTGCCCGGGCCGAGGAAACCGACCAGACCCAGCAGGGTCTCGATGTCGCCTGGCTGACCCTGGCCGTTCTCGATCGCCATCAGGAGCTTGACGCTCCATGGCAAGCCATCGCGGCAAGGGGTGCAGAAACCGCAGGATTCGCGAGCGAAGAACTGCTCCATGTTGCGCAGCAGGGACACCATGTTGACGCTGTCGTCGACCGCCATGGCCAGGCCGGTACCCATACGGGTGCCCACCTTGGCGATGCCGCCGGCATACATTTGTGCGTCCAGGTGCTCTGGCAACAGGAAACCGGTACCGGCGCCGCCAGGCTGCCAGCACTTGAGCTTGTAACCGTCGCGCATGCCGCCGGCGTAGTCTTCGAACAGCTCGCGCGCGGTCACGCCGAATGGCAGTTCCCACAGGCCAGGGTTCTTGACCTTGCCGGAGAAGCCCATGAGCTTGGTGCCCATGTCTTCGCTGCCTTCGCGGGCCAACGATTTATACCAGTCCACGCCGTCGGCAATGATCGCCGGCACGTTGCACAGGGTCTCGACGTTGTTCACGCAGGTCGGCTTGCCCCACACGCCAACGGCGGCCGGGAAGGGCGGCTTGGAGCGTGGGTTGGCGCGGCGGCCTTCGAGGGAGTTGATCAGTGCGGTTTCTTCACCGCAGATGTAACGCCCGGCACCGGTGTGCACGAACAGCTCGAAATCGAAGCCGCTGCCGAGGATGTTCTTGCCCAGCAGGCCTGCGGCCTTGGCTTCTTCCACGGCACGGTTGAGGTGCTTGGCGGCGGTGGTGTATTCGCCACGCAGGAAGATGTAGCCACGGTAGGTTTTCAGCGCGCGGGCACTGATCAGCATGCCTTCGATCAGCAGATGGGGCAGTTGCTCCATCAGCATGCGGTCTTTCCAGGTGTTGGGCTCCATTTCATCCGCGTTGCACAGCAGGTAGCGGATGTTGATGGATTCGTCTTTGGGCATCAGGCCCCACTTCACGCCAGTGGGGAAGCCTGCACCGCCGCGACCCTTGAGGCCGGAGTCCTTCACGGTCTGGACGATGTCGTCCTGGGCCATGTCGGCGAAGGCCTTGCGGGCGGCGGCGTAACCGTTCTTGGCCTGGTACTCGTCCAGCCAGACGGCTTCGCCGTCATCACGCAGACGCCAGGTGAGCGGGTGAGTCTCGGCCGAACGCTTGATGCGGTTGGCCGGACCGAAGGAAGTCAGGGTCATACGTAGCCCTCGAGCAATTTGGCAACGCCTGCTGGCTGCACATCACCGAACGTGTCGTCGTCGATCATCAACGCCGGCGCCTTGTCGCAGTTGCCGAGGCAGCAGACCGGTAGCAGGGTGAAACGACCGTCGGCGGTGGTTTGACCCAGGCCGATGCCGAGCTTGCTCTGGATTTCGCTGACAACGGACTCGTGGCCGCCGATGTAGCAGACCATGCTGTCGCAGACGCGAATGATGTGACGGCCAACCGGTTGACGGAAGATCTGGCTGTAGAACGTCGCCACGCCTTCAACGTCGCTGGCCGGAATGCCGAGGATCTCGCCAATGGCGTACAGGGCGCCATCCGGCACCCAGCCACGTTCCTTCTGGACGATCTTCAGGGCTTCGATCGACGCCGCGCGCGGGTCTTCGTAGTGATGCAGCTCGTGCTCGATGGCCGAGCGCTCGGTTTCGCTCAGGGCGAAACGGTCTGTCTGGATAAGCGTGCTGTTCATGCTTAGCGGTCCACGTCGGCCATAACGAAATCGATACTACCCAGGTACGCAATCAAGTCCGCGACCATGCTGCCTTTGATCACCGAAGGGATCTGCTGCAGGTGCGGGAAGCTTGGGGTGCGAATCCGGGTGCGGTAGCTCATGGTGCCGCCATCGCTCGTCAGGTAATAACTGTTGATGCCCTTGGTCGCTTCGATCATCTGGAAGGATTCGTTGGCCGGCATGACCGGGCCCCACGAAACTTGCAGGAAGTGCGTGATCAGGGTCTCGATGTGCTGCAGGGTGCGCTCTTTCGGTGGCGGCGTGGTCAGCGGGTGATCCGCCTTGTACGGGCCTTCCGGCATGTTGCGCAGGCACTGGTCGATGATCTTGATGCTCTGGCGCATCTCCTCGACGCGCACGATGCAGCGGTCGTAGGCATCGCCATTGGCCGCCAGCGGCACTTCGAATTCGAAGTTCTCGTAGCCCGAGTACGGACGCGCCTTGCGCAGGTCGAAGTTGCAACCGGTCGAACGCAGGCCGGCACCGGTGACGCCCCATTCCAGGGCTTCCTTGGTGTTGTAGGCCGCGACGCCGATGGTACGGCCGCGCAGGATGCTGTTGTCGAGGGCGGCTTTCTGGTATTCGTCCAGACGCTTGGGCATCCACTCGACGAAATCCTTGACCAGTTTCTCCCAGCCGCGCGGCAGGTCATGGGCGACACCACCGATGCGGTACCAGGCCGGGTGCAGACGGAAACCGGTAATGGCTTCGATCACCGTGTACGCCTTCTGGCGGTCGGTGAAGGTGAAGAACACCGGGGTCATGGCGCCGACGTCCTGGATGTAGGTACCCAGGAACAGCAGGTGGCTGGTGATCCGGAAGAACTCGGCCATCATGATGCGGATGACGTCGACCTTCTCAGGCACCTTGATGCCGGCCAGCTTCTCGACGGAGAGCACGTACGGCAGGTTGTTCATCACGCCGCCGAGGTAGTCGATACGGTCGGTGTACGGAATGAAGCTGTGCCAGGACTGACGCTCGGCCATCTTCTCGGCGCCACGGTGGTGGTAACCGATGTCCGGTACGCAGTCGACGATCTCTTCGCCGTCCAGCTGCAGGATGATGCGGAACGCACCGTGCGCCGAAGGGTGGTTCGGACCGAGGTTGAGGAACATGTAGTCCTCGTTCGGGCCGGAGCGCTTCATGCCCCAGTCTTCCGGCTTGAAGCGCGCGGACTCTTCCTCGAGTTGCTGCTTGGCCAGGTTCAGCGTGAACGGGTCGAACTCGGTGGCGCGCGCAGGGAAGTCCTTGCGCAGCGGGTGACCTTCCCAGGTCGGCGGCATCATGATGCGCGACAGGTGAGGGTGGCCTTTGAAGTCGATGCCGTACATGTCCCAGACTTCACGCTCGTACCAGTTGGCGTTCGGCCAGATGCTGGTGACGGTTGGCAGGCTGAGGTCGCTCTCGGACAAGGCGACCTTGATCATGACGTCACTATTACGTTCGATCGACATCAAGTGATAGAACACAGAGAAGTCGGCGCCGCTTGGCAGCCCTTGACGCTTGGTGCGAAGACGCTCGTCCACGCCGTGCAGGTCATAGAGCATGACGTACGGCTTGGGCAGGTTGCGCAGGAATGTCAGGACTTCGACGAGTTTGGCACGGGCAACCCAAAGCACCGGCATGCCGGTGCGGGTAGGCTGGGCGGTGAACGCCTCGGGGCCAAAACGGTTGTTCAGTTCGACGACCACATCCTGGTCGTCTGCCTTATAAGGCGGGATGTACAGAGCACTGCCTGTAGTCATGGTTATTTATCGCTTTCGGTCAACGTAAAGAATGAAGCCAGCTTCTCGTTTCTTTGAAACAGCAGATCTGGATCAGACTTCGTCGGGGCTGCGCAGGTTGGTTACCTGAATACGCTGTTCGCGGCGCTTTTCCTTCTCGGAAGGCATCTCGGCGCGATAAACGCCTTGATCACCTACGACCCAGGAAAGTGGGCGACGCTCCTGGCCAATCGACTCCTGCAACAGCATCAAGCCTTGCAGGAAAGCTTCAGGGCGGGGCGGGCAGCCAGGCACGTAGACGTCCACGGGCAGGAACTTGTCCACCCCTTGAACGACAGAGTAGATGTCGTACATGCCACCGGAGTTGGCGCACGAACCCATGGAGATGACCCATTTTGGTTCGAGCATTTGCTCGTAGAGACGCTGAATGATCGGCGCCATCTTGATGAAGCAGGTACCGGCGATAACCATGAAGTCCGCCTGACGCGGTGATGCCCGGATAACTTCGGCGCCAAAGCGCGCGATGTCGTGGGGCGCCGTGAAGGCGGTGGTCATTTCCACGTAGCAGCACGAAAGACCGAAGTTATACGGCCACAGGGAGTTCTTGCGCCCCCAGTTGATCGTGCCGTTAAGCACGTCTTCGAGCTTGCCCATGAAAATGTTTTTGTGGACTTGATCTTCTAACGGATCGGAAACGGTTTCCCGTTCGCCAATCGGATACTGCTCGTTAGGAGCATCGGGGTCGATCCTGGTGAGATTGTATTGCATTGCCAAAGCCTCATTGTTTCAGCTTCGCTTGCCGCTTGCGCCGAGCTTCCGGAGCCCAGTCAAGGGCGCCCACTCGGAATAGGTAGACAAGACCTGCCAACAGAATTGCTATGAAAACGAGAGCTTCGACGAATCCGGTCCAGCCGCTTTCGCGGACGGACACAGACCATGCAAAGAGAAAGAGGGCTTCGATATCGAAGATCACGAACAACATCGCGACCAGATAGAATTTGGCTGAGAGCCGCAAGCGGGCGCCACCTGTAGGTAGCATGCCGGACTCGAACGGTTCGTTTTTGCTGCGGCCCCAGGCTTTTGACCCGAGGAGGCTGGAGACGCCGAGCATGAAGGCACAGAGGCCGACTACGCCCAGAAGGAAAATGGCAAAGCCCCAGTTGTGGGCCATGAGTCCTGTCGCTTCGGGCATGCTGATAATCCTTAACAGAGAGCAAAGGTCTCTGAGCTTGAAAAGAAACAAAGCAGTGACGATATGTCGCAGCAATCAATCCCGCTGATTTTATGGCTAAACACCCGGCAAGTAAAATTCCTATAGCGAAATTATTTATAGGAATAAGGACATAGCGCGTGGCAAAAGCGCCGTGGCCCTTGTGTTGCGGGCATTAGCCGGTTTTTCGTCAACAATGTTTTGTAGGGAATGTAACGAACATGGCGGAGTCTAAATGATAATCAATATTGTTTGAGTTGGTTTTTATTCTGTTTAACGGGCTGGCGTTCGTGAAGTTGTCTTATATGCGCGTTACTGCAAGTAGCGGCGGTGATCTTTTTAGCGGATTTTTCCGATGTTGATGCCGCTCTGGATCAGTATTTTTCCAGATCGCCACCAACTCCCGTAGGAGCGAGCCTGCTCGCGATGGTGGCCAACGATGACGCTGGGGGCCTGACATCCCCCGAGGCGTCCTCCGTATCATCGCGAGCGGGCTCGCTCCTACAGTAGGGGCGTTCATTGAAATGCAGGCAAAAAAACGCCCCGAACCAGTCGGGGCGTCAGAGGTGCAGCGCTGCGGTTAGCTTTCTATTCGTCCGCAGCGGCCGTTATTTCAGGTGAAGCAGATCAGTGGAACTGTTCTTCTTCAGTCGAACCGGTCAGCGCGGTTACCGAAGACGAGCCACCCTGGATCACGGTGGTCATGTCGTCGAAGTAGCCGGTGCCCACTTCCTGCTGGTGAGCCACGAAGGTGTAGCCCTTGGCGGCGTCAGCGAATTCCTGCTCTTGCAGTTTCACGTAAGCGGTCATGTCGTTGCGGGCGTAGTCGTGCGCCAGGTTGAACATGCTGTGCCACATGTTGTGAATGCCGGCCAGGGTGATGAACTGGTGCTTGTAACCCATGGCGGACAGTTCGCGCTGGAATTTGGCGATGGTCGCGTCGTCCAGGTTTTTCTTCCAGTTGAAGGAAGGCGAGCAGTTGTACGACAGCAGTTGGTCTGGGTATTCCTTCTTGATCGCTTCAGCGAAGCGACGAGCCTCTTCCAGATCCGGCTTGGCGGTTTCGCACCAGATCAGGTCGGCGTACGGCGCGTAGGCCAGGCCGCGAGCGATGGCCTGGTCGAGACCGGCGCGCACTTTGTAGAAGCCTTCCTGGGTACGTTCGCCAGTGACGAATGGCTGGTCGTATGGATCGCAATCGGAAGTCAACAGGTCAGCAGCGTTAGCGTCGGTACGAGCCAGGATGATGGTCGGAGTACCGGCAACGTCAGCCGCCAGGCGAGCAGCGGTCAGCTTTTGTACGGCTTCCTGGGTAGGAACCAGTACCTTGCCGCCCATGTGGCCGCACTTCTTCACGGAAGCCAGCTGGTCTTCGAAGTGAACGCCGGCGGCGCCTGCTTCGATCATGCTCTTCATCAGTTCGTAAGCGTTCAGTACGCCGCCGAAACCGGCTTCGGCGTCAGCCACGATGGGTGCGAAGTAGTCGATGTAGCCGTCATCGCCCGGGTTCTTGCCGGCTTTCCACTGGATCTGGTCGGCACGACGGAACGAGTTGTTGATGCGCTTGACCACGGTTGGAACCGAGTCCACCGGGTACAGCGACTGGTCTGGGTACATCGATTCGGCGGAGTTGTTGTCCGCGGCTACTTGCCAGCCCGACAGGTAGATTGCCTGGATGCCGGCTTTCACTTGTTGTACGGCCTGGCCGCCGGTCAGGGCGCCCATGCAGTTGACGAAATCTTTCTCAGGACGGAAGGCTGGCTTGGCACCCTGGGTAACCAGGTTCCACAGCTTCTCGGCGCCCATTTTTGCAAAGGTGTGCTCAGGTTGAACCGAGCCACGCAGACGGACGACGTCAGCAGCGGAGTAAGTGCGTGTCACGCCTTTCCAGCGCGGGTTTTCAGCCCAGTCTTTTTCGAGGGCTGCAATTTGCTGTTCGCGTGTCAGTGCCATGGGAGATAAACCTCGTCGCGTCTTTATGAAAAGTTGTTCTGCGGTGGAAAATTCCTGCGCTCGCTGACCAGAAGCTTAAGCGGTCAAGTCGGGTTCGGCGGGGGTGGCGACGGGATGAACGATGGGCTCGAGGGGAAGTGAGCAGGTAAGGGCGATACTGGCGGGCGCATTCGGGCGTCGTGGGCCTTGGTGCGAACTTCAGTGTGATGCCGGGTTTACCTAAATACGCTTCCGTCCCTCGGGACAACTTCGTTCCAGTCGGCAACCTCGTCAAACACACCTTGTGGGCGGTACAGACACGAAGCGGTTCGCGGGATAGGTGCGAACATCGCCTCGAAGGCCCTTGCCAGGGCCCCTGATTAGCGGGAGCGAGGCCATCATGCCTTCGCTTTTTTGGCTCGTCAAACATTTTGTAGTGCTTTTTTTCAAGCACTACATCTTTGGTCTAATACGACTTGTCAGTCAGTTTTTGGTGACTTAGTCCAAAGTATCGACTTTCACCCGCAACGTCATGTCGTCCCGGCCCTGGGTCGAGTAGCTGCGACTGAGGCCCTGTTTGTCGGCCTGTGTCTGGCTGTTGACCCCGGCCAGCAGGATCCATTCGCCCAGGCGCCCGGTGACGGTTGTGTCGGTGCTTTGTACGTTCACTACATCGGGACGTTCCTGGCTCATGCGGTCACGATTGGTACTGATCGACAGGTGAACGATGTCGCCGGTGACAGTCGCCGTGACGTAAAAGCCCTGGGTGACGTTGCGGTATTCGGTCTGACTGCGCAAAACGCCATAGGCGTCGGTCTGGGTGCTGGTCAGCGGTACGCTCTGGCCTACCTGGATCAGTGCTGGCGCACCTTCGCTGGCCTGGACCTGCTGAATGCCACCGTCACGGCTGGTTGTGCTGCGGTTGATGATGCGGGTCTGGCTCGGCTTGGCGCCATTGACCGAATAGCCCTGGTCGCCCTGGAAATTGTTTTCGTTGGTATCGACAGTGATCAGCAGGCGTTTCGGGGCGGTATCGAGTTGGCTTAAGAGCACCTTAAGTTCGTCGATTTTGCGCTGATCGGCGTTGACTATGAGCTGATTTTCGTAGGAGCTGACCTGGCCTTCCTTGCCGATGAAATCCCGTGCGACCGGTAACAGATCGGCGCTGGTGTGGTAGTTCAATGGCACGATTTCGGTCGCAGCCATGACCGAAAAACTGCAGGTCACCAGCAGCGCGGTGAGCAGGGTGCGTAGGGACATTTCCGTTATCTCCGACATTGTGATTTGTGCAGGAACGAGCTTGCTCGCAATGAGCTTCGGAACGCCACGTTTATCCAATGAAAACGCGCCATCGTTGACGACCATCGCGAGCAAGCTCGCTCCTGCAGATGTTGATAGTGCCAGTTTGTCGGCCCGCAGTGGGGCAAGTTGAATCCTGGGCAGCAAAACGCCCCGGCATCCGAAAATGGCGGGGCGTTCTGTGCTGTTCTTTCATGCTTCTTCGCGAGCAGGCTCGCTCCCACAAGGTCTTGCTCAAGCATTGTGGGAGCGAGCCTGCTCGCGATGGGCGCGACTGGGTATCAAGCCGAATGGCGAACCATATCGACATGCGGAATCCCTGCTTCCAGGAACTCCTCGCTGACGACGCTGAAACCCAGGCGCTCGTAGAACGCGGTGGCTTGCACTTGGGCACTCAACTTCTGGTGTTTCAGTCCGCGCTTCTCGGCTTCGCAGATCACAGCCTGCATCAGCGCATCACCGACTTTCAGACCGCGCCAATCCTTGAGTACCGACACTCGGCCAACGTGACCGTCGGGCAGCAGGCGCGCTGTACCGATCGGAAAATCGCCTTCGAGCGCGAGAAAGTGCACCGCGCCCTGATCGTCGGCATCCCATTCCAGTTCAGGCGGAACGGACTGCTCGGCGACGAACACCGCTTCACGAATGCGCCGGATCTCGGCGTTGTCCTTTTGCCAGTCTGCGACACGTACGTGAATCTTATTCATCGGCGAACCCCAGGCTACCTTGCTTGACCAGTTCACACAGCAGACCGCGGCCGTCTTCGTCGCTCAGCCAGTCACCCAGGTTGTCCGCGTGCAAGGCATCGGCGGCGCAGATCATTTTCAGCAGCTCGCGCAGTTTGCCCGGCAGATAACGGCTTTGGCCGCTGGCAAACAGCAGCAGGTCGTCATCGACTTCCGACCAGGCCAGGCGTGCGCTCGGGTTGCGGATCAGCACGGCGCCTTGCTCCAGGGCGCCGAGAACGTCTTCTTCTTCGACGTCTTCAGGGCCGACGACCAATTCCGGATAGCGCGGCTCGGTCATGAACTGGCCGAACCAGGTCAGCAGCAGGCGCTCGTCGCTCATGTGCTCGGCCAGCAGATTTTTTAGGCGGTCGAGCGCGTCGTGCTGGATCTGGTGAGGGTCGACCGCAGGCAGGGCATCGGCGTCTGTATAGCGCTCTTCGTCCGGCAGGAACTGGCTGAGGAAGTCGGTGAAGTGGGTCAGCACTTCAGAGGCGCTTGGCGCGCGGAAACCCACGGAGTAGGTCATGCAGTCATCAACGGCTACGCCGCAGTGGGCCAGGCGCGGCGGCAGGTAGAGCATGTCGCCCGGTTCCAGTACCCACTCATCGGTGGCTTCGAAATCAGCGAGGATGCGCAAGTCCGCATGTTGCAGTAGCGGGCTTTCGGAGTCGCACATCTGGCCGATTTTCCAGTTGCGCTTGCCGTGGCCTTGAAGCAGGAACACGTCGTAGTTGTCGAAGTGCGGGCCCACGCTGCCACCTGGCGCGGCGAAGCTGATCATCACGTCGTCGATGCGCCAGCTCGGCAGGAAGCGGAAATGTTCGAGCAGCTCGCTGACTTCCGGCACGAACTGGTCAACGGCTTGAACCAGCAGGGTCCATTCACGTTCCGGGAGTTTGCTGAATTCGTCTTCGGCAAACGGGCCACGGCGCAATTCCCATGGACGCTCGCCGTGCTCGATGATCAGGCGCGATTCGATTTCTTCTTCCAGTGCCAGGCCGGCCAGTTCGTCGGGATCGATCGGGCTTTCGAAATCAGGAATCGCCTGACGAATCAGCAGCGGTTTCTTTTGCCAGTAGTCGCGCAGGAACTCCCGTGCCGTGATGCCGCCCAGAAGTTGAAGAGGAATGTCAGGATTCATGTGTAACCTATTGAAAAAATGCGCTTTTCATACGGGAATGAAAACGCCCGGCGCTGCCGGGCGTCTCAAAGGGTCATGCGGTCGATCAGATGCGTTTGGCTTGAGCTACAGCGTTGCCGATGTAGTTCGCCGGGGTGAGCAATTTCAGCTCGGCCTTGGCGGCGGCCGGCATGTCCAGGCCGTCGATGAAAGTTTGCAGCGCTTCAGGGCTGATGCCCTTGCCGCGAGTCAATTCTTTCAGCTTTTCGTACGGGTTTTCGATGTTGTAGCGACGCATCACGGTCTGGATCGGCTCGGCCAGGACTTCCCAGCACGCGTCCAGGTCGGCGGCGATTTTCTGCTCGTTGAGCTCCAGCTTGCTGATGCCCTTGAGGCTGGCTTCGTACGCGATCACGCTGTGGGCGAAGCCGACGCCGAGGTTGCGCAGGACGGTGGAGTCGGTCAGGTCGCGCTGCCAACGGGAAATCGGCAGCTTGCTCGCCAGGTGCTGGAACAGTGCGTTGGCGATGCCCAGGTTGCCTTCGGAGTTTTCGAAGTCGATCGGGTTGACCTTGTGCGGCATGGTCGACGAACCGATTTCGCCCGCGATGGTGCGCTGCTTGAAATAGCCCAGGGAGATGTAGCCCCAGATGTCGCGGTCGAAGTCGATCAGGATGGTGTTGAAGCGGGCGATTGCGTCGAACAGCTCGGCGATGTAGTCGTGCGGCTCGATCTGCGTGGTGTAGGGGTTGAAGGCCAGGCCCAGCTCGTCTTCGATGAAGGCGCGGGCGTTGGCTTCCCAGTCGATCTCGGGGTAGGCCGACAGGTGTGCGTTGTAGTTGCCGACGGCGCCGTTGATCTTGCCCAGCAGCGGAACGGCAGCGACTTGAGCGATTTGACGCTCCAGGCGGTAAACCACGTTCGCCAGTTCTTTGCCCAGGGTGGTCGGCGAAGCCGGTTGACCGTGGGTGCGCGACAGCATTGGCACTTCAGCGAAGCGCAGTGCCAGTTCGCGGATGGCGTTGGCGGTCTGGCGCATCAGCGGCAGCATCACGTCATCGCGGCCTTCGCGCAGCATCAGGGCGTGGGACAGGTTGTTGATGTCCTCGCTGGTGCAGGCAAAGTGGATGAACTCGCTGACCTTGGCCAGTTCCGGCAGCTTGGCCGCTTGCTCTTTGAGCAGGTACTCAATGGCTTTTACGTCGTGGTTGGTGGTGCGCTCGATCTCTTTGACGCGCTCGGCGTGTTCCAGAGAGAAGTTTTCCGCCAGGGTGTTGAGCACCGCGTTGGCTTCGGCGGAGAACGCCGGCACTTCGCTGATGGCAGGGTGAGCGGCCAGACGCTGGAGCCAGCGCACTTCAACCAGAACGCGGGCACGGATCAGGCCGTACTCGCTGAAAATTGGGCGCAGGGCCTGGGTTTTGCCGGCGTAGCGGCCGTCAACAGGGGAAACCGCAGTGAGCGAAGAGAGCTGCATGGGGTGTTCTCGGACAGTCGGGCAACGAAATGGGGCGCGTATCATACATGAAAAAATCCGCCGGTCCGTTGCCAACTGACCAGCGTATTACGCGTTACTGACTACAAAAGGGTGTCGCGGATGCGCCTCAGCTGGCGCGCATCAAGGGGTAAAGCTCTTTCAGCAATTTGCGTCGGCTGATCACCAGCTGCCAGCGATGACCGCCCAACTGCCGCCACAAGCGTGCCGAGCGGATGCCGGCCAGCAGCAACGCGCGGATTTTCGAAGCGTTGCTCGGTTGCTGCAGGTTGCGCATGTCGCCGTGGACCTGGATGCGTTGGCGCAGGGTACTCAGGGTGTCCTGGTACAGCGCGCCACACGCGGCGATCACGTTTTCATGAACCGGGCCGAAGTGTTCAACCTGGGATTGAATCTGGGGCAGGCGTTTGCCGATGATGTCCAGCATGTCGCTGCGTTTGGCCAGCTGGCGCTCAAGGCCGAGCATGGCCAGCGCATAGCGCAGCGGTTCGCGCTGCAAGGCACTCGGATCGCGTTCAAGGGCGCCAATCAAGGCGCGATAGCCTTCGCGCAGATTGATATCGTCGCCGCCATAGACTTCCAGGGTGTCCTTGGGGTCGCGGATCAGCAGGCTGCCCAGCATGCAGCTCAGGCCGGCCTCGTTGGTCTGGCCGGTCTTGGCGATCCTGTCGACCAGTACGGCGGCGAGAAACACGCCGCCCAGCGCCGTCAGTTGCTCCTGAGTCGGGCTCATTGGGCCTGGCCCTTGCTGGTCCAGGGTTCAGCCACTTCGATGACCCCGCCACCCAGGCAAATTTCACCGTCATAGAACACCACGGACTGGCCCGGAGTGACCGCGCGCTGCGGGTCGTCAAACGTGGCGCGGTAGCCGGTGGCGGTCTTTTCCAGGGTGCAGGGCTGGTCGCTCTGGCGATAGCGGACCTTGGCGGTCAGTCGGCGCGGCTCGCTCAGGTCGATTGGATTGACCCAATAGATGTCCGAAGCGAGCAGGGCGCGGGAGAACAGCCACGGGTGGTCATTGCCCTGGCCGACGATCAGTTCGTTATGTTCCAGATCCTTGATCAGCACGTACCATGGCTCGTCGCCAGCGTCTTTCAAGCCGCCGATGCCCAGGCCCTGGCGCTGGCCGATGGTGTGATACATCAGGCCATGGTGGTGGCCGATGACTTCACCTTCGGTGGTTTTGATCTCGCCCGGTTGTGCTGGCAGGTACTGTTTGAGGAAGTCGCTGAAGCGACGTTCGCCGATAAAGCAGATCCCGGTGGAGTCTTTTTTCTTCGCGGTCGCCAGTTCGTATTTCTCGGCAATCGCGCGTACTTCCGGTTTTTCCAGTTCGCCGACCGGGAACAGGGTTTTGGCGATTTGTTCGCCGCCGACGGCGTGCAGGAAATAGCTCTGGTCCTTGTTCGCGTCCAGGCCCTTGAGCAATTCGGTGCGACCGTCGATGTCACGGCGGCGCACGTAGTGGCCAGTGGCAATCAGGTCGGCACCCAGCATCATGGCGTAGTCGAGGAACGCCTTGAACTTGATTTCGCGGTTGCACAGGATGTCCGGGTTCGGCGTGCGACCGGCCTTGTATTCGGCCAGGAAGTGCTCGAAGACGTTGTCCCAGTACTCGGCGGCGAAGTTGGCGGTGTGCAGCTTGATGCCAATCTTGTCGCACACGGCCTGGGCATCCGCCAGGTCATCCATGGCGGTGCAGTATTCCGTTCCATCGTCTTCTTCCCAGTTCTTCATGAACAGGCCTTCCACCTCATAACCCTGCTCGATCAGCAGGAGGGCGGAAACGGAAGAGTCCACGCCGCCGGACATGCCGACAATGACGCGCTTCTTTTGTGTGTCAGAAGGGGCTGGATCACGCATAGGGATTCAATGAGTGTCTTGAAAAAGGACGCGATTCTAACAGGCTGGAGCCCGCAAGGCTAAAGAGAAGGGCGGATCAATTCGAGACCGAAGTGTTTACCGTCCAGATAGTCGTCGATACAGCGGATAATCAGCTCGCTGCGCCAATTGTCACGCTGTTCGATTAATTCCTCGCGGGTCAACCACTTGGCGCCGACTATGCCGTCGTCCAGTTGATAGTCCGGATGGTGTTCGAGGGGCTTGGCGATGAAGCAGACCCGTTGGTAGGTCACGCCGTTGCTCGGTGCGGTATAGAGATAAATGCCCAGCACGCCGGTCGGCTCGACGTCCCAGCCGGTTTCCTCAAGGGTTTCGCGCACGGCGGCCTCGGTCAGGGTTTCGTTCGGGTCGAGGTGGCCGGCCGGTTGATTGAGTACCACGCGTCCGTGCTTGAGTTCTTCGACCATCAGGAAGCGGCCATTGTCTTCGACGATGGTGGCGACGGTGATATGGGGTTTCCAGTCCATGAGCTGTCCTCGATGTTGAAATGCTGTCCCACAGGGTTTTGTGTTTCTACAAAAGCCACAAACACAAACCCCGGCACGGGGCCGGGGCTTGTGATGTTCCCTTACAACCTTACACCAGCGCAGCAATCGCCGCGTTGAGCGTGGCGCTTGGGCGCATGGCTTTGCTGATCAGTTCGGCATTGGCGTGGTAGTAACCGCCGATGTCCACTGGCTTGCCCTGAACGGCGTTGAGCTCGGCAACGATGGTCGCTTCGTTCTCGGTCAAGGTCTTGGCCAGGGTCGCGAATTGCGCTTGCAGGGCCGTGTCTTCGGTCTGGGCAGCCAGGGCTTGAGCCCAGTACAGCGCCAGGTAGAAGTGGCTGCCGCGGTTGTCGATGTTGCCGACTTTGCGCGATGGCGACTTGTTGTTGTCCAGGAACTGGCCGGTGGCCTGGTCCAGGGTCTTGGCCAGAACCAGCGCCTTGGGATTGTTGTAGGTCACGCCCAGGTGTTCCAGGGACGCGGCCAGGGCCAGGAACTCACCCAGCGAGTCCCAGCGCAGGAAGTTTTCTTCCAGCAGCTGTTGAACGTGCTTCGGTGCCGAACCGCCAGCGCCGGTTTCGAACAGGCCACCGCCGTTCATCAGCGGCACGATCGACAGCATCTTGGCGCTGGTGCCCAGTTCCATGATCGGGAACAGGTCGGTCAGGTAGTCACGCAGAACGTTGCCGGTCACCGAGATGGTGTCCTTGCCTTCGCGGGTGCGCTGCAGGGTGTACTTCATCGCGTCAACTGGCGCCATGATCTGGATGTCCAGGCCGGCAGTGTCGTGATCCTTCAGGTAAGCCTGAACTTTCTCGATCACTACGCCGTCGTGGGCGCGCATCGGGTCCAGCCAGAAGATGGCTGGAGTGGCGCTTGCGCGAGCACGGTTGACCGCCAGTTTGACCCAGTCCTGGATCGGCGCGTCTTTGGTCTGGCACATGCGGAAGATGTCGCCGGCTTCAACCGACTGTTCCAGCAGCAGGGTGCCGTGGGTGTCGGTCACGCGGACAACACCGTTGGTCTTGATCTGGAAAGTCTTGTCGTGGGAGCCGTACTCTTCGGCTTTTTTCGCCATCAGGCCAACGTTCGGCACGCTGCCCATGGTGGTTGGGTCGAAAGCGCCGTTTGCCTTGCAGTCTTCGATCACCGCCTGGTAGATGGTGGCGTAGCAGCGATCCGGGATCACGGCCTTGGTGTCGTGCAGTTGACCGTCGGTGCCCCACATCTTGCCGGAGTCACGGATCATCGCTGGCATCGAGGCGTCGACGATGACGTCGCTCGGCACGTGCAGGTTTGTGATGCCCTTGTCGGAGTTGACCATGGCCAGCGATGGGCGCATGGCGTAGACCGCCTGGATGTCGGCTTCGATGGCGGCTTGCTGCTCGGCCGGCAGGGCCTTGATGCGAGCGTACAGGTCGCCGATGCCGTTGTTCAGGTTGAAGCCGATCTGCGCCAGCACGTCAGCGTGCTTGGCCAGCGCGTCTTTATAGAACTCGGCAACGATCTGGCCGAACATGATCGGGTCGGAGACCTTCATCATGGTGGCTTTCAGGTGAACCGACAGCAGTACGCCCTTGGCTTTGGCGTCTTCGATTTCGGCGGCGATGAAGCTGCGCAGGGCGTTTTTGCTCATGACCGCGCAATCGAGGATCTCACCGGCTTGCACGGTGGTTTTTTCTTTCAGGACGGTGGTGGTGCCGTCTTGAGCGATCAATTCGATTTTCACAGCGCCAGCGGCGTCGATCAGGGCAGCCTTTTCGCTGCCGTAGAAATCACCGGTGTTCATGTGCGCGACGTGCGACTTGGAGTCAGCTGCCCAGGCGCCCATTTTGTGCGGGTGCTTGCGGGCATAGTTCTTGACCGACAGCGGGGCGCGACGATCGGAGTTGCCTTCGCGCAGAACCGGGTTCACGGCACTGCCCTTGACCTTGTCGTAACGGGCCTTGGCTTCTTTGTCGGCTTCAGTGGTCACGGTTTCCGGGTAGTCCGGCAGTGCGTAGCCCTGGGCCTGCAGCTCTTTGATCGCGGCTTGCAGTTGCGGAACCGAGGCGCTGATGTTCGGCAGCTTGATGATGTTGGCTTCAGGCGTAACGGCCAGGGCGCCCAGTTCGGCGAGGTGGTCGGCTACGGCTTTGTCGCCCAATTGCTCGGGGAAGCTGGCCAGGATGCGCCCTGCAAGAGAGATATCGCGGGTTTCAACGGCGATATCAGCCGAGGCGGTGAAGGCCTCTACGATAGGCAACAGTGAATAGGTGGCGAGGGCGGGAGCTTCGTCGGTGAAGGTATAGATGATCTTCGAGCGGGTGGGCATATTCGGATTAACTCTCTCTTCTTTGCTAAAGCGTGCGCAGAAACTCGAGGGCGCCGGGTAAGCGCGTTCGTTCAAAGTCATCCATGAGCCGAATATCGAGGTTTCGTTGCTGTGATGTTGGGTGCATCAGTAGAGCGTCAAGCAAGCGGGCTGCGGTAACAGGCCGGCTTATGCGGCGGAAAGGCTCATCGTGGAGCAGTTCAGTCGTCGTGACCCTTTGGTCAGCGGGCGGCATTATACATAGGTAGCTGGCAATCTGCCGATGGTTCATACACAACGATTGTCGTCCATTGGTCTAAAGGTCGCAGGGGCGCGTCGGGCGTAGAGTCATTCGTCGTGCTGTAGTTTGGCGCTTTTCCCTTTGCTTTCAGGCTTGTAGGTCACCAGTTGTGCAGCTTTGCGGCACGTGGAAGGAACATAGGGTTTGCGCGCAGATTTAACTGGGTTACGCTCGAACGAAGCCAGATGTTCAATCCAATCAATGGAGTTCAGCATGGGTTACAAGAAGATTCAGGTTCCAGCCGTCGGCGACAAAATCACCGTCAATGCAGACCATTCTCTCAATGTTCCTAATAACCCGATCATTCCCTTCATCGAAGGCGACGGCATTGGGGTTGATATCAGCCCGGTCATGATCAAGGTTGTCGATGCTGCTGTGAAGAAGGCTTACGGCGGCGAACGCAAGATTTCCTGGATGGAAGTGTACGCCGGGGAAAAAGCGACTCAGGTTTACGATCAGGACACCTGGCTGCCTCAGGAAACCCTGGACGCGGTCAGGGATTACGTGGTTTCCATCAAGGGCCCGCTGACCACTCCGGTGGGTGGCGGCATTCGCTCGCTGAACGTGGCGCTGCGCCAGCAACTCGATCTCTATGTCTGCCTGCGTCCGGTGCGCTGGTTCGAAGGCGTGCCGAGCCCGGTCAAGAAGCCAGGCGACGTCGACATGACGATCTTCCGCGAGAACTCCGAAGACATCTATGCCGGTATCGAGTGGAAGGCCGGTTCGCCTGAGGCCACCAAGGTCATCAAATTCCTCAAAGAGGAAATGGGCGTTACCAAGATCCGTTTCGACGAAAACTGCGGTATCGGCGTCAAGCCGGTTTCCCTGCAGGGCACCAAGCGTCTGGCGCGCAAGGCGCTGCAATATGTGGTCGATAACGACCGCGATTCGCTGACCATCGTGCACAAAGGCAACATCATGAAGTTCACCGAAGGTGCCTTCAAGGAATGGGCCTACGAAGTGGCGGCTGAAGAGTTCGGCGCGACCCTGCTCGACGGCGGTCCGTGGATGCAGTTCAAGAATCCGAAAACCGGCAAGAACGTCATCGTCAAGGATGCCATCGCCGACGCCATGCTTCAGCAGATCCTGTTGCGCCCGGCCGAATACGATGTCATCGCGACCCTGAACCTGAACGGCGACTACCTCTCCGACGCCCTGGCGGCGGAAGTAGGGGGTATCGGTATCGCGCCAGGTGCCAACCTGTCCGACACCGTGGCCATGTTCGAAGCCACCCACGGTACTGCACCGAAGTACGCCGGCAAGGACCAGGTCAACCCGGGTTCGCTGATTCTGTCCGCGGAAATGATGCTGCGCCACATGGGCTGGACCGAGGCGGCCGACCTGATCATCAAGGGTACCAACGGCGCAATTTCGGCCAAGACCGTGACCTATGACTTCGAGCGTTTGATGGACGGCGCCACGCTGCTTTCGTCTTCGGCGTTCGGCGATGCCCTGATCTCGCACATGTAAGCGAATACCGGCAACAAAAAAACACCCGACTCAAGCGATTGAGTCGGGTGTTTTCATTTGACCGGGGCGTATGTGGTTCAGGCAGTGACGGTTTGTTGTCCGGAAGGTTTTGCGACTGCGCTGGTGTCCTGTGGCAAGCCAATGTTGACGGCGTGCAGGCCTTTAGGGCCCTGAATGATCTCGAAGACGACAGCCTGGCCGGCTTTCAGGGTTTTATAACCATCCATCTGGATGGCCGAGTAGTGAGCGAACAGGTCTTCGCTCTTGCCATCCTCATTGATAAATCCGTAACCCTTGGCGTTATTGAACCATTTCACCTTGCCACTGACCTTGACGCCTGACATATCCATATCCCTCTGCAACAGACTCCATCACTGGAGTATCATCCAGTTCATCCGCAGTCACTTCTTCGAAAAAAGTTGACTCCGCGGACCTTTTTTACCCACTGTGGGCTCTATTGGTTGTAACACCGTTTTGCTGATAGTCAAGCTGACCAGGCAGTCGGAGTTGAAATCGTCCATGGTCGCCCCCACCACTGTATTTGCACAACTGACGAACCTTTCTTTCCATGCATGCAATCAGCCAGATTCGACTAACATTCAATCAGGATCGCCCGACTCTCCAGAAAGATCGCCCGGAGGAGCATGACGACGATTCCGCAGGCATTGCTGTTCAGGAGGCCAAGCCTGCGCTACAGGCGCCGCCGATGTACAAGGTGGTTTTGTTCAATGATGACTACACACCGATGGATTTCGTCGTCGAAGTGCTCGAGGTGTTTTTTAACCTGAATCGCGAGCTGGCGACCAAGGTCATGCTGGCCGTCCATACAGAAGGGCGGGCAGTATGTGGAGTGTTTACCCGCGACATCGCCGAGACCAAGGCCATGCAGGTCAACCAGTACGCCAGGGAAAGCCAGCATCCGCTACTCTGTGAAATCGAGAAGGACGGTTAATCGCCGGACACTTGGGTATGAGGTGAAGCTATGTTAAACCGCGAGCTCGAAGTCACCCTCAATCTTGCCTTCAAGGAGGCCCGTTCGAAGCGTCATGAATTCATGACCGTCGAGCATCTCCTGTTGGCCCTATTGGACAATGAGGCTGCCGCCACCGTTTTGCGTGCCTGCGGCGCGAACCTCGACAAACTCAAACACGACCTGCAGGAGTTCATCGACTCCACCACGCCGTTGATCCCCGTGCATGACGAGGATCGTGAAACCCAGCCAACCCTGGGCTTCCAGCGTGTACTGCAGCGTGCTGTGTTTCACGTACAGAGCTCGGGCAAACGCGAAGTGACTGGCGCCAACGTGCTGGTCGCGATCTTCAGTGAGCAAGAGAGTCAGGCAGTGTTCCTGCTGAAACAGCAGAGCGTTGCCCGTATCGATGTCGTCAACTACATCGCCCATGGCATTTCCAAGGTGCCAGGGCACGGCGATCACTCTGAGGGCGAGCAAGATATGCAGGACGACGAGGGCGGTGAGTCTTCTTCTTCAGGCAACCCACTGGACGCTTATGCCAGTAACCTTAACGAACTCGCGCGCCAGGGTCGTATCGATCCGTTGGTCGGTCGTGAGCTGGAAGTCGAGCGCGTTGCGCAGATCCTGGCGCGTCGTCGCAAAAACAATCCGCTGCTGGTCGGCGAGGCGGGCGTGGGTAAAACCGCGATTGCCGAAGGCCTGGCCAAACGCATTGTCGACAACCAGGTGCCGGACCTGCTGGCCAATAGCGTGGTTTACTCCCTTGATCTGGGCGCCTTGCTGGCCGGGACCAAATACCGCGGCGATTTCGAGAAGCGCTTCAAGGCGTTGCTCAATGAACTGAAAAAACGTCCGCAGGCGATCCTGTTCATCGATGAAATCCACACCATCATCGGTGCGGGCGCAGCGTCCGGCGGCGTCATGGATGCCTCGAACCTGCTCAAGCCGCTGCTGTCTTCCGGTGATATCCGTTGCATCGGTTCGACCACCTTCCAGGAATTTCGCGGCATTTTCGAGAAGGACCGTGCCCTGGCTCGGCGCTTCCAGAAAGTCGATGTGTCAGAACCTTCGGTGGAAGACACCATCGGTATCCTGCGCGGCCTGAAAGGGCGTTTCGAGACCCATCACAACATCGAATACAGCGATGAAGCCCTGCGTGCCGCTGCCGAACTGGCGTCGCGCTACATCAATGACCGGCACATGCCGGACAAGGCCATCGACGTCATCGATGAAGCGGGTGCCTACCAGCGCCTGCAGCCGATCGACAAGCGCGTAAAACGCATCGAGGTGGCTCAGGTCGAGGACATCGTCGCGAAAATCGCGCGGATTCCACCAAAACACGTCACCAGTTCCGACAAGGAACTGCTGCGTAACCTTGAGCGTGACCTGAAGCTGACAGTGTTTGGCCAGGATGCCGCGATCGACTCCCTGGCGACCGCGATCAAACTGTCCCGTGCCGGCCTCAAGTCGCCTGACAAGCCTGTCGGTTCGTTCCTGTTCGCCGGTCCTACCGGTGTCGGTAAAACCGAGGCGGCACGTCAGCTTGCCAAGGCCTTGGGTGTCGAGCTGGTTCGTTTCGACATGTCCGAGTACATGGAGCGGCACACCGTCTCGCGTCTGATTGGTGCGCCTCCGGGCTATGTCGGGTTCGATCAGGGCGGTCTGCTGACCGAAGCCATTACCAAGCAGCCACACTGCGTGCTGTTGCTCGATGAAATCGAGAAGGCGCATCCGGAAGTCTTCAACCTGCTGCTGCAGGTCATGGACCACGGTACGTTGACCGATAACAACGGGCGCAAGGCGGATTTCCGTAACGTGATCGTCATCATGACGACCAACGCCGGTGCCGAGACAGCAGCGCGTGCGTCGATCGGTTTCACCTATCAGGATCACTCTTCCGACGCGATGGAGGTGATCAAGAAAAGCTTCACGCCGGAATTCCGTAACCGCCTGGACACCATCATCCAGTTTGGTCGCCTCAGTCACGAGGTTATCAAGAGCGTGGTGGACAAGTTCCTTATCGAGCTTCAGGCGCAGCTGGAGGACAAGCGTGTGCTGTTGGAAGTCACCGATGCTGCCCGCAGCTGGCTGGCGGCCGGTGGTTACGACGTAGCGATGGGTGCTCGCCCCATGGCTCGCCTGATCCAGGACAAGATCAAGCGTCCACTGGCGGAGGAGATTCTCTTTGGCGAACTGGCCGAACATGGCGGTGTGGTGCACATCGACATCAAGGACGGCGAGCTGACCTTCGAGTTCGAGACAACGGCCGAAATGGCCTGACGTTAAACCGTTACAAAGCCAATAGGCGCCGATTGGCGCCTATTTGCTATCCGGCATCTGGTGATGAAGGTGGAGTCTCCATCGAAATCCCACGCAAACAAAAACGCCCGGCAATGCCGGGCGTTTTGTGTTGACTTGATCAGCGAGCGGACCCTGTCTCTGTAGGAGCGAGCTTGCTCGCGATGGTCGTCAACGATGATGCGGGGAGTCTGGCTAGACGCGTAACCCTCAGGTTTATCGCGAGCAAGCTAGCTCCTACCTTAGCGAGCGCGGTAAGTGATGCGCCCTTTGCTCAAGTCATAGGGCGTCAGCTCGACGCGCACTTTGTCACCGGTAAGAATACGAATGTAGTTCTTGCGCATCTTGCCGGAAATATGCGCGGTTACGACGTGCCCATTTTCCAACTCCACACGAAACATGGTGTTGGGCAGGGTGTCGACGACAGTGCCTTCCATTTCGAAGCTGTCTTCTTTCGACATGCAGTAAAGCCCTCGGTGTCCAATGAATGGCCCGGTGCAACTGCGCCAGGCAAAAGCGGCGTGCATTGTGCCCGAAAAGTGGGGTTCAAGCCAAGGGGTTTAGGCCGTGCTCTAGTTCAGAACAACCCAGCGCTGATTAATCAGCAGTTCAATGGGCCGATATTGCGTCTTGTAGCTCATTTTTTTGCAGTTTTTGATCCAGTAACCGAGATAGACCGCGTCCAGCCCCAGACGCCGGGCTTCGGCAATTTGCCAGAGAATTGCAAAGCGCCCCAGGCTGCGTCGCTCTTCGCCGGGCTCGTAGAAGGTGTAGACCGCCGACAGTCCGTTGGGCAAAAGGTCGGTGACGGCGATGGCCAGCAGCCGTCCATCGAGGCGGAATTCGTAGAAGCGTGAAAACGGCAGATCGCGTACCAGAAACGTCGAAAACTGATCGCGACTCGGTGGGTACATGTCGCCATCGGCATGACGCTGTTCGATATAGCGTTGGTAAAGGTCGAAATACTCTTCGCTGAAGCCTGGCTTGGCCGGGCGTACCTGCAAGTCGGCATTGCGTTTGAAAATGCGTTTCTGCTGACGGTTAGGCGTGAATTGCCCTACGGGGATGCGTGCAGGTACACACGCATTGCAGTTTTGGCAATGCGGACGATAGAGGTGGTCGCCACTGCGACGAAACCCCATTTCCGACAGGTCCGCATAGACATGCACATCCATGGGCTGGCTAGGATCGAGGAACAGGGTTGTCGCCTGCTCTTCGGGCAGATAACTGCAAGAGTGGGGCTGAGTGGCATAGAACTTCAAACGCGCCAACTCGGTCATGATCAACCCTCGGGATAAGCTTTTGAATAAGTGTAAGCCACGCGCGCAAAAGTCGCTCAGCAAACCCAGGTTGCGCGGCTGGGCTGGTCCAGATACTGCGCCAGATAGCCGGCAAACGCGCGGCGGGGGATCGCTCGGGCGCCCAGACTGTGCAGATGATCGGTCGGCATCTGGCAATCGATCAGCACGAACCCCGAGTCTTTCAGATGTCGCACCAGGGTGGCAAAGCCATATTTAGAGGCGTTGTCCGCGCGGCTGAACATGGATTCGCCGAAAAACAATTGCCCCATTGCCAGGCCATACAACCCGCCAACCAGTTCGCCCTGATCCCAGACCTCCACCGAATGGGCGTAGCCGCGTTTGTGCAGCTCCAGATAGGCGTCCTGCATGGCTTGCGTGATCCAGGTGCCGTCAGCGTATTCCCGCGGCGCGGCGCAGGCGCGGATGACTGCGGCAAAATCCTGATCGAACGTCACTTGGTAGCGTTGTTGGCGCAGTAATTTGTTCAGGCTGCGCGAGACATGCAGTTCGTCGGGAAACAACACAGTGCGGGGGTCTGGCGACCACCAGAGAATCGGCTGGCCTTCCGAGAACCAGGGAAAGCAGCCGTGACGGTAGGCCCGGATCAGCCGATCGGCGGACAGATCGCCCCCGGCGGCCAACAGGCCGTTGGGGTCGCGCATGGCTTTTTCCAGCGGCGGGAAGGTCAATGTGTTGCGTTGTAACCAAGTCAGCATGGCGTTCGGGCTTGCAGAGAGGGGAGGGCGGTGGCGGATTGTCGGTCCGCCACTCAGTGTGCCGTCAAACGACGGGAATGTCGTCCAGGTATTTTTCCGCATCCAGTGCCGCCATGCAGCCCGCTCCGGCCGAAGTGACGGCTTGGCGATAGACATGGTCGGCCACATCACCTGCAGCGAATACGCCAGGGATGGCCGTCGCCGTGGCGTCGCCTTCGTTGCCGCCCTTGACCAATAGGTAGCCGTCCCGCATTTCCAGCTGGCCGACGAACAGGTCGGTGTTGGGCTTGTGGCCAATGGCGATGAACACGCCGGCCAGGGGTAATTCCTGTGTGGCCCCGGTATGGCTATCGCGCAGGCGCGCGCCGGTGACGCCGCTGGCATCGCCCAGCACTTCATCCAGATGCTGGTTCCAGTGCAGGCGGATATTGCCATTGGCGGCTTTTTCGAAGAGCTTGTCTTGCAGGATTTTCTCCGAGCGCAACTTGTCGCGACGATGAATCAAATGGACTTCCTTGGCGATGTTCGACAAGTACAGCGCTTCTTCAACCGCGGTATTACCGCCTCCGATCACGGCGACGACCTGGTTGCGATAGAAAAAGCCGTCACAGGTCGCGCAGGCTGAAACGCCTTTGCCGGCAAACGTCTCTTCCGAGGGCAGCCCCAGGTATTGCGCGGATGCCCCGGTGGCGATAATCAGCGCATCGCAGGTGTAGGTTCCGCTGTCTCCCGTAAGTTCAAACGGGCGCTGTTGCAACTTGGCCGTGTGGATGTGGTCGTAAACGATCTCTGTGTCAAAGCGTTCGGCGTGTTTTTGCATGCGCTCCATCAGGACGGGGCCGGTAAGGCCTTCGACATCGCCGGGCCAGTTATCGACTTCGACGGTGGTGGTGAGCTGGCCACCTGCCTGTATGCCTGTAATGACAACGGGTTTGAGGTTGGCGCGGGCGGCATACACGGCTGCGCTGTAACCGGCGGGGCCGGAACCCAGAATGATCAGGCGGTGATGCTTCGCTTCGCTCATAAAAACACCTCATAAGCCTTTGTCACAAAAGAGAATGCGTGCTCAAATTGAGTCGCACGTCATGTGCTTTTGACTATGCTACAAGCTAAGGTTTCAAGCATGGCATCGGACGAACAAACCCGTACAATGCGTGGCTGTAACAGTGTTTGTAACAAAATAAGCATTGCGCTTCGTGTTTATAAAAACCAAGGCGCAGTGTTAAAAGTAGTCCCTGTTACGTCCGTTAACTTTTTTACCTGCCTGGATTGGGCAGTTTTTTTGGCAGTTTTTATAGTCATTCAACAGATGGACGCGCCGCAGGCGCAGGAAAAGAAGCGTTTTGAAGAAATCCACCGCAGCACCTAAACCAGCCGTCGTTCCGCTCTGGCGCCAGCATCTGCACTACCGACTCAAGGAAGGTGCATTGATCGCCATTGGTGCCTTGTGCCTGTTCCTGATGATGGCCTTGTTGACCTATGGCAAGGACGATCCGGGCTGGAGCCATAACAGCAAGATCGATGACGTACAGAACTTCGGAGGGCCGGCGGGTTCCTACAGCGCCGATATCCTGTTCATGGTGCTCGGCTACTTCGCCTACATCTTCCCGTTGCTGCTGGCGATCAAGACGTACCAGATATTCCGTCAACGCCATGAGCCATGGCAGTGGAGCGGCTGGCTGTTTTCCTGGCGCCTGATCGGCCTGGTGTTTCTGGTACTGTCCGGCGCTGCATTGGCACACATCCATTTCCATGCCGCGACCGGTCTGCCGGCCGGGGCGGGCGGCGCGCTGGGGGAAAGCCTCGGCGATCTGGCAAAGAACGCCCTGAACATCCAGGGCAGTACGCTGCTGTTCATTGCGCTGTTCCTGTTCGGCCTGACGGTGTTTACCGACCTGTCCTGGTTCAAGGTGATGGACCTCACCGGCAAGATCACCCTCGACCTTTTCGAGCTGTTCCAGGGCGCGGCCAATCGCTGGTGGGCGGCCCGTACCGAACGCAAGCAACTGGTCGCGCAATTGCGAGAAGTCGACGATCGGGTGCATGACGTGGTCGCGCCGACCGTTACCGACAAGCGCGAACAGGCCAAGGTCAAGGAGCGTCTGATCGAGCGTGAGCAGGCGCTGAGCAAGCACATGTCCGAGCGCGAGAAGCAGGTGCCGCCGGTGATCGCACCGGCCCCGGTCAAGGCCCCCGAGCCAAGCAAGCGCGTACAGAAAGAGAAACAGGCGCCGCTGTTCGTCGACAGCGCCGTGGAAGGCACCTTGCCGCCGATCTCGATTCTCGACCCTGCGGAAAAGAAACAGCTCAACTATTCACCGGAGTCCCTGGCGGCGGTCGGTCACTTGCTGGAGATCAAACTCAAGGAGTTCGGCGTCGAAGTCACCGTGGACTCGATCCATCCGGGGCCGGTGATCACCCGCTACGAAATCCAGCCGGCGGCCGGGGTCAAGGTCAGCCGTATCGCCAACCTGGCCAAAGACCTCGCGCGCTCCCTGGCCGTGACCAGTGTGCGGGTCGTGGAAGTGATTCCCGGCAAGACCACGGTCGGTATCGAGATCCCCAACGAAGACCGGCAGATCGTGCGTTTCTCCGAAGTACTCTCGACACCCGAATACGACAATTTCAAATCGCCGGTCACCCTGGCCCTGGGTCATGACATCGGCGGCAAGCCGGTGATCACCGATCTGGCGAAAATGCCTCACCTGCTGGTGGCCGGTACCACCGGTTCCGGTAAGTCGGTGGGTGTGAACGCGATGATCCTGTCGATCCTGTTCAAGTCCGGCCCGGAAGACGCCAAACTGATCATGATCGACCCGAAAATGCTGGAACTGTCGATCTACGAGGGCATTCCGCACCTGCTGTGCCCGGTGGTGACCGACATGAAGGACGCCGCCAACGCCCTGCGCTGGAGCGTTGCCGAGATGGAGCGGCGTTACAAGCTGATGGCGAAGATGGGGGTACGGAACCTGTCGGGCTTCAACGCCAAGGTCAAGGAAGCCCAGGACGCCGGCGAACCGTTGAGCGACCCGCTGTACAAGCGCGAAAGCATCCACGACGAAGCGCCGCTGCTGCAAAAGCTGCCGACCATCGTCGTGGTCGTGGACGAATTCGCCGACATGATGATGATCGTCGGCAAGAAGGTTGAAGAACTGATTGCCCGTATCGCCCAGAAGGCGCGTGCCGCCGGCATTCACTTGATCCTCGCGACCCAGCGTCCGTCGGTGGACGTGATCACCGGCCTGATCAAGGCCAACATCCCGACCCGCATGGCGTTCCAGGTATCGAGCAAGATCGACTCCCGGACCATCATCGACCAGGGCGGCGCCGAACAACTGCTGGGCCACGGTGACATGCTGTACATGCCGCCGGGCACCAGTCTGCCGATTCGTGTCCACGGCGCGTTCGTTTCCGATGACGAGGTTCATCGGGTGGTTGAAGCCTGGAAACTACGCGGTGCGCCGGAGTACAACGACGACATTCTCAACGGTGTCGAAGAGGCCGGCAGTGGCTTTGAGGGCAGCAGCGGGGGCGGTGACGGTGACGATCCGGAGGCCGACGCGCTGTACGACGAGGCGGTGCAGTTCGTTCTGGAAAGCCGCCGCGCGTCCATTTCCGCGGTTCAGCGCAAGCTGAAAATCGGCTACAACCGCGCTGCGCGCATGATCGAAGCCATGGAAATGGCCGGTGTCGTGACGTCCATGAACACCAACGGTTCGCGTGAAGTCCTGGCCCCTGGCCCGGTACGCGACTGACCTGATTTTGAAGGGCGGCGTCTTGAGGCGCCGCCTGCACTCCCACGAATGTTATGAGGACTCCCATGCGTCTTATCCGCATGCTGCTGCCGGTACTGGCCTTGACCACGCTCTCGGCCCACGCCGATGAAAAGGACGTGGCGCGCCTGACCCAACTGCTGGAAAAATCCCAGACCCTGACCGCGCGTTTTTCCCAGCTGACCCTTGATGGCACGGGCACCCAATTGCAGGAAACCGCCGGTGAGATGTCCCTGCAACGCCCGGGACTGTTCTACTGGCACACCAATGCGCCAGCCGAGCAGACCATGGTCTCCGACGGCAAGAAAGTGACCCTGTGGGACCCCGATCTGGAACAGGCCACCATCAAGAATCTTGACCAGCGCCTGACCCAGACTCCGGCCTTGCTGTTGTCCGGTGATGTGTCCAAGATCAGCCAGAGCTTCGACATCAGCGCCAAGGAAGCCGGCGGCGTGATCGACTTCACCTTGAAGCCGAAAACCAAGGACACCTTGTTCGACAGCCTGCGCCTGTCGTTCCGCAATGGTCTGGTCAACGACATGCAACTGATTGACAGTGTCGGTCAGCGTACCAATATCCTGTTCACCGGCGTGAAGGCCAACGAGCCGATCCCGGCCTCGAAATTCAAGTTCGACATCCCCAAGGGTGCGGACGTGATCCAGGAATAAGACGCCACACCCTTGTAGGAGCGAGCCTGCTCGCGATGGGCGTTAACGATAACGCTGGCAGCCTGACACCCAGCGGTGCCCGTAAGTCCATCGCGAGCGGGCTCGCTCCTACAATGGGGACGGTGTCCAATTGAGGTTTCAGAGGTAGTGATGGACCTGTTTCGCAGTGCCCCGATTGCCCAACCATTGGCCGCCCGCTTGCGTGCGACCAATCTGGACGAGTACGTCGGTCAGGAACACGTGCTCGCTCGCGGCAAGCCATTGCGCGAAGCGCTGGAGCAGGGTGCCCTGCATTCGATGATCTTCTGGGGGCCGCCGGGCGTGGGCAAGACCACCCTGGCGCGCCTGCTCGCGGAAGTCTCGGACGCGCATTTCGAAACGGTGTCGGCGGTGTTGGCCGGGGTCAAGGAAATCCGCCAGGCCGTGGAAATCGCCAAGCAACAGGCCGGGCAATACGGCAAGCGCACCATCCTTTTCGTCGACGAAGTGCATCGCTTCAACAAGTCGCAGCAGGATGCATTCCTGCCATACGTTGAAGACGGCACGCTGATTTTCATTGGCGCGACCACGGAAAACCCTTCGTTCGAACTCAATAACGCCTTGCTTTCCCGCGCCCGCGTCTACGTGCTTAAGAGCCTCGACGAAGCGGCGCTGCGCAAACTGGTGCAGCGTGCGCTGACCGAAGAGCGTGGCCTGGGCAAGCGCCAGCTCACCCTGAGCGATGAAGGCTTCCAGATGCTGTTGTCGGCCGCCGATGGCGATGGCCGGCGTCTGCTCAATCTGCTCGAAAACGCCTCGGACCTCGCCGAAGACAACAGCGAAATGGGTGTCGATCTGCTGCAAAGCCTGCTGGGCGATACCCGTCGTCGTTTCGACAAGGGTGGCGAAGCGTTCTACGACCAGATTTCCGCGCTGCATAAATCGGTACGCGGCTCCAACCCCGATGGCGCGCTGTACTGGTTCGCGCGGATGATCGACGGCGGTTGCGATCCGTTGTACCTGGCCCGGCGCGTGGTGCGCATGGCCAGCGAAGACATCGGCAATGCCGACCCGCGCGCGCTGAGCCTGTGCCTGGCGGCTTGGGAGGTGCAGGAGCGCCTCGGCAGTCCCGAAGGCGAACTGGCGGTGGCCCAGGCCATCACCTACCTGGCCTGCGCGCCTAAAAGCAACGCGGTGTACATGGGTTTCAAGGCCGCGATGCGCAGCGCCACCGAGCACGGCTCCCTGGAAGTGCCGCTGCATCTGCGCAATGCCCCGACCAAACTGATGAAACAGCTGGGCTATGGCGACGAATACCGTTATGCCCACGATGAGCCGGATGCCTACGCCGCCGGCGAAGACTACTTTCCGGAAGAGCTCGAACCTCAACCCTTCTATCAGCCCGTACCACGCGGCCTGGAATTGAAGATTGGCGAGAAGCTCAATCACCTGGCGCAACTGGATCGTTTAAGCCCCCGGCAGCGGAGAAAATAGTGGTTCCCTTGATCATCGCGGTTTCCGTCGGCGGGATAGCCGGCACGCTGTTGCGCTTCGCCACCGGTAACTGGGTCAATGCTAATTGGCCGCGGCACTTCTATACCGCGACGCTGGCCGTTAATATCGTGGGCTGTTTGCTGATCGGCTTTCTATACGGTCTGTTTTTGATTCGCCCGGAGGTGCCGTTCGAGGTACGCGCCGGGTTGATCGTCGGCTTCCTCGGAGGGCTGACGACTTTTTCATCCTTTTCACTGGATACGGTGCGCCTGCTTGAAAGCGGGCAGGTGCCGCTGGCACTGGGCTATGCTGCCATCAGCGTATTCGGCGGGCTGCTCGCCACCTGGGCTGGCCTGTCCTTGACCAAACTTTGATAACGAGAGACCGACATGCTCGATTCCAAACTGTTACGTAGCAACCTTCAGGACGTAGCGGACCGCCTGGCATCCCGTGGCTTTGCCCTGGATGTTGCGCGCATCGAAGCGCTGGAAGAACAGCGCAAGACCGTCCAGACCCGCACCGAAGCCCTGCAGGCTGAACGTAATGCGCGCTCCAAATCCATCGGTCAGGCCAAGCAGCGCGGCGAAGACATCGCGCCGTTGATGGCGGACGTCGAGCGCATGGCTGGCGAGTTGAGTGCCGGCAAGGTCGAACTGGACGCGATCCAGACCGAGCTGGATTCGATCCTGCTCGGTATTCCAAACCTGCCACACGAGTCCGTACCGGTCGGCAAAGACGAAGAAGATAACGTCGAAGTGCGCCGCTGGGGTACGCCGACCGCGTTCGATTTCCCGGTTCAGGACCACGTTGCCCTGGGCGAGAAATTCGGCTGGCTGGACTTCGAAACCGCCGCCAAGCTCTCCGGCGCACGTTTTTCCCTGCTGCGCGGGCCGATTGCCCGTCTGCACCGCGCCCTGGCGCAGTTCATGATCAACCTGCACGTCACCGAGCACGGCTACGAAGAGGCTTACACGCCGTATCTGGTCCAGGCCCCGGCGCTGCAAGGCACCGGCCAGTTGCCCAAGTTCGAAGAAGACCTGTTCAAGATCGCCCGTGAAGGCGAGGCTGATCTGTACCTGATCCCGACCGCCGAAGTGTCCCTGACCAATATCGTGGCCGGTGAAATCGTCGATTCGAAACAGCTGCCAATCAAGTTCGTTGCCCACACCCCATGCTTCCGCAGCGAAGCCGGTGCGTCGGGTCGCGACACCCGCGGCATGATCCGCCAGCACCAGTTCGACAAGGTCGAGATGGTGCAGATCGTCGAGCCTTCGACCTCGATGGAAGCGCTGGAAGGCCTGACCGCCAACGCCGAGAAAGTCCTGCAACTGCTGGAACTGCCTTACCGCACCATTGCACTGTGCACCGGTGACATGGGCTTCGGCGCGATCAAGACCTACGATCTGGAAGTGTGGATCCCGAGCCAGGACAAGTACCGTGAAATTTCGTCGTGCTCCAACTGCGGCGACTTCCAGGCCCGTCGCATGCAGGCACGTTTCCGCAACCCGGAAACCGGCAAGCCGGAACTGGTCCACACCCTGAACGGCTCCGGCCTGGCGGTCGGTCGTACCCTGGTGGCAGTGCTGGAGAACTACCAGCAGGCCGACGGTTCGATCCGTGTGCCTGAAGTGCTGAAGCCGTACATGGGTGGCCTCGAGGTCATCGGCTGAATGAACTATCTGCCGCTGTTCCATAACCTTCGCGGCAGTCGTGTGTTGGTCGTCGGCGGGGGGGAAATTGCCTTGCGCAAATCCCGCCTGCTGGCCGATGCCGGTGCGCTACTGCGGGTGGTCGCACCTGAAATCGAAACTCAATTGAGCGAACTGGTCACCCTCAGTGGTGGCGAGTGCGTGCTGCGCGGTTACGTCGAGGCGGACCTGGACGGTTGCGGGCTGATCATTGCCGCCACCGACGACGAAGCGCTGAACGCGCAAGTCTCCGCCGATGCCCATCGGCGTTGCGTGCCGGTCAATGTGGTGGACGCGCCGGCCCTGTGCAGCGTGATCTTCCCGGCCATCGTCGACCGCTCACCCCTGGTGATTGCCGTGTCCAGCGGCGGCGATGCGCCGGTCCTGGCGCGCTTGATCCGCGCCAAGATTGAAACCTGGATTCCCTCCACCTACGGTCAACTGGCCGGTCTGGCGGCACGCTTCCGCAATCAGGTCAAAGGCCTGTTGCCGGATGTGCAACAGCGCCGGGCATTCTGGGAGGACGTGTTCCAGGGACCGATTGCCGACCGGCAACTGGCCGGGCAGGGCGCCGAAGCCGAGCGTTTGCTGCAAGTGAAAATTGACGGTGAAGCGCCCGTGGCGACCGGCGAGGTGTATCTGGTAGGCGCCGGCCCCGGTGATCCCGACTTGCTGACCTTCCGTGCCCTGCGCCTGATGCAGCAAGCCGATGTGGTGCTGTATGACCGCTTGGTGGCACCGGCGATTCTCGAGCTGTGTCGGCGTGATGCCGAGCGGGTTTATGTCGGCAAGCGCCGCGCCGATCACGCCGTGCCGCAGGACCAGATCAACCAGCAACTGGTGGACCTGGCCAGGCAAGGCAAGCGTGTGGTGCGATTGAAGGGTGGCGATCCGTTCATCTTCGGCCGCGGCGGTGAAGAGATCGAAGAACTGGCGGCCCAAGGCATTCCGTTCCAGGTCGTGCCGGGCATCACGGCGGCCAGCGGTTGCGCGGCGTACGCCGGGATCCCGCTGACTCACCGTGATTACGCGCAGTCGGTGCGGTTTGTCACCGGCCATCTCAAGGACGGTTCCACCGATCTGCCATGGGCCGATCTGGTTGCCCCGGCGCAGACCCTGGTGTTTTACATGGGGCTGGTGGGTCTGCCGATCATCTGCGAACAGCTGATCAAGCATGGTCGCGACGCCAATACCCCGGCGGCGTTGATCCAGCAGGGCACCACGGTCAACCAGCGAGTGTTTACCGGCACCCTGGCCGATCTGCCACGGCTGGTGGCGGAGCATGAAGTGCATGCGCCTACGCTGGTGATCGTGGGTGAGGTGGTGCAACTGCGCGAGAAACTGGCGTGGTTCGAAGGGGCTCAGGCGCAGGTCTGAAAACCGGGTTGCCCCGATCGCGAGCAGGCTCGCTCCCACAGGGGATTTGTGAACGACACAAATCAAATGTGGGAGCGAGCCTGCTCGCGATTACGTCCTTAAATCACCGCAAGGTTCAGATCAGACTCCGGCCCTGCGCCAAACCCCTTTGCCGCTCAATCGCGCCCGGTCATGGGCCGCGCTGAAGTCCTGTTTCGGGCCTTTGGGCACGATGCCGGTCGGGTTGATGGTCCTGTGGCTACCGTAGTAGTGATGCTTGATGTGGGTGAAGTCCACCGTCTCGGCAATGCCCGGCCACTGATAAATCTCCCGCAGCCAGTTCGACAGGTTCGGAAAATCGGCAATCCGCCGCAGGTTGCACTTGAAGTGCCCGTAATACACCGCGTCGAATCGAATCAATGTGGTGAACAGGCGGATATCCGCTTCGGTCAGGTATTCCCCCGTCAGGTAGCGGTTGGCACCCAGCAATTGCTCCAGTCGATCCAGTTCTGCGAACAATTCATCGAACGCTTCTTCATAAGCCTGCTGCGACGTGGCAAACCCGGCACGGTACACGCCATTGTTCACCGCCGGATAAATCCGCTCGTTCAGCGCATCGATCTCGTTGCGTAGCGGCGCCGGGTAGAAGTCCAGGTCATTGCCGGTCAGCGCGTCGAACGTGCCATTGAACATGCGGATGATTTCCGCCGATTCATTGTTGACGATGCGCTGCTGTTGCTTGTCCCACAGCACCGGCACCGTGACACGGCCGGTGTAGTCGGCGGCATCGGCGGTGTAGCGCTGGTGCATGAAGTCGAAGTGATCAAGCTTGTCGCCGGTCGAGCCATGGGACTTGTCGAAGGTCCAGCCGTTTTCCAGCATCAGATAGCTGACCACCGACACGTCGATCAGGTTTTCGAGGCCCTTGAGTTTGCGCAGGATCAGCGTGCGATGGGCCCACGGACAGGCCAGGGAAACATAAAGGTGATAACGACCGGCCTCGGCCGCAAAGCCACCGACGCCGGTCGGTCCCGGCTTGCCGTCGTCCGTCACCCAGTGACGGCGCTGCGACTGTTCGCGCTGAAACGCGCCGTCCTTGCTGCTTTCGTACCACTTGTCCTGCCAGCGACCTTCGACTAACAAACCCATGCTCAGACTCCTCAACCCATAATCGTTGGAGTGGAGTCTATTCCCATGAGTTCGAACAAAAAGCGCAAAGGTTGGGCGGTTATGATCGATTAAATCGATTTATCCCGAGCATCCCAGTACCGCTGTGCGGTTTCGAACGCCTGTTCGCGGCTCTGTCCGAGGCCGCGTAACGCCAGGGCCATGGTGGAAATCAGGGCCATCTGCGGATAACTGTCGACCACATCCCCGCGCCACACGGCCAGCAAATGCCCAGGGTCGAGGCTGGCCGGTTTGACGTGGCGCTGGCTCGACAGCTGCGGCCATTCCTCGTCCCAGCTCTCGCCACCCGTGGTGCCATACAGGTGACTGTCGGCATCGGGATTGATCTCGATCTCGCCGCCATCGCCCTTGACCACAATCGCGGTGTCACCGAGCAAGCCGCTGGCATCGCGGTGCACCGCCTGATAGCCAGGGTGGAAAATGCTTTGCAGGCCGCAGCGCGCACCCAACGGGTTGAGAATGCGCGTCAGGGAATGGATCGGCGAGCGCAGGCCCAGGGTGTTGCGCAGGTCGATCATGCGTTGCAGTTGCGGCGCCCAGTCCACCAACGGCATGAAGGCCAGGCCGCCGTTGTCCAGTGCCTCGCCGACCTGCTGCCAGTTGCGGCACAGCGGGATCTGCAATTGTCCCAGCAATTGTTCGCTGTACAGCCGACCCGCTGTATGGGCGCCAGCGCCGTGCATGAAGATGCGTACGCCGTTTTGCGCCAGGCACTTGGCCGCCAGCAGATACCACGGCAAATGACGCTTTTTGCCGGCATAGGTCGGCCAGTCCAGATCCACCGCCAGAGAGGGCGGCTTCAAGCGCTCACGCAAGGCTTCGGTGAACCCGGCCATTTCCTCGGCGCTTTCTTCCTTGTGCCGCAGCAGCATCAGGAACGCGCCGAGCTGGGTGTCCTCGACCTTGTCGTCAAGCACCATGCCCATGGCTTCACGGGCCTCCTCGCGAGTCAGGTCGCGGGCACCGCGTTTGCCTTTGCCGAGAATCCGCACGAACTGGGCGAACGGGTGTTCGGCGGGCGTTTCGAGGGTCAGCGCTGGATAGTCGGTCATAAGCAATTCGTCGGTTTGGGCAGACCCGCCAGTTTCGCGGCGAGTTTGGCAGGGGTGCCTTTGAACAGTCGGTTCAGGTGCAGGCTGTTGCCCTTGGTCGGACCGAGTTTCAAAGCGGTGTATTTGATCAGCGGACGGGTGGCCGGCGACAACTGGAATTCGGCGTAGAAACTGCGCAGCAGCTCAAGGATTTCCCAGTGTTCAGGGGTCAGTTCGATGTCTTCGGCTGCCGCCAGGGCGGTGGCAACTTCAGTCGACCAATCACTGAGTTCGAGCAGAAAACCGTCCTTGTCCAGCGCGATGGTACGTGTGCCGACTGTCAGGGAATTCATAGCCAACTGTTGACCTTGTCGTGGTGGATCGACAGCTCGAGGAAGGCCGGGTAATCAATGGCCGTGGCCCAGTCTGGAACGGCGATGGCCCGCGCTTGGGCATCTTCGGCCAACACGTAGAGGGTCAGGCCGCGAGCGTTCAGCGCCGCGCAAGGCGCAGTACCCGGCTGCAAGGCATAGGCCGCGTCGCCGGACAGCAGCAGCGCGTCGTTGGCGCCGATCACGCGCAGGCAACTGCTCAGGCGCGAGTCGCCGAAGGGGGAATGAGACAACACATGCAAAGTCGACATCAGAGGGTCATCACCTGATCGTAACGGTCAATGAGCGCCGTGATTTCGTCGGCAGTCAGCAACTGGGCTTCCTCCAGCGACAGGGCACGGGTGTCCAGGCCACGTTCGGCGGCGCTGTCGGCACAGAAAAACAGCTCTTCGACACCGAACATCGGCAGGGCCTGAAGGTTGGCGCTCAGGTCTTTCTGTTGCAGGGATTTGGCGTTCTGTCGTGCGGCGAGCTGCAACACGCCGTCATCGAGAAACAGCAGGCCAATGGGCAGATCGAAGGCGCCGCCGGCCAGCACGATGTCCAGTGCTTCGCGCGCGCCAGGCCCGGACCAGGGCGATTGGCGACTGATGATCAGCAGGGATTTGGCCATTTCAAGCACCTCCGAAACAGATCAGGCGGTCGGCATCTTGAACCGCATCATGCAGCTGACCGAGGCCGGACAATTCCCACGGCGCGCCGACGGCGACGGCTTCACGTTGATAGCGGCTGGCTTCTTCTTCGTTCAACACACCGCGGCGCAGGGCGGCGGCGATGCACACCACGCCATCGAGTTGGTGCTCGGAAACAAAGGCGCGCCATTGCTTGGGCAGGTCCTGCTCGTCCTGGGGCGTGACCACGCTGCTGGAGGCGTTGTACACGCCGTCCTGGTAGAAAAACAGCCGGACAATTTCATGCCCGCCGGCCAGCGCGGCCTGGGCGAACAGCAGGGCACGGCGCGAGGAGGGCGCATGGGCGGCGGAAAACAGCGCGATGGCGAACTTCATGATGGACTCGATCAGCAAAACTGCGGCCATGATAAAGCTTTATCGGTGGGCCGGCTAAATCGATCTTGCCTAAGCGGGCCTCATCGCGAGCAGGCTCGCTCCCACAAGGGGTCGGTGTCGCATATAACGTTGGAATCCCGCACAAAACCACTGTGGGAGCGAGCCTGCTCGCGATAGCGTCCTGACAGACAGCGCCAAACTCAGCGCGGCATATACCCCAACTGCCAACGCCGCGGAATCTTCAGCGACAGCAACCCCAGTCCCGCAGCAAGCAGGCCGCTGGCGAACAGCGCCTTTAAGCCCAGTTGATGTTCGAGCGCGGCGCCCAGTACCGCACCGGCGAACATGCCGGTCCAGGGGATCAATTGCACGCGCCAGCCGTTACGGCGCTCCCCGAGCAGCCAGCGACCCAGCCCGCGTCCGAAGCGCGACAGGGCGCCGGTGACGTAAGTCAGGCCGACCGGCAGACCGTTGACCTCTTCCACGGCGGCGTTGAGCATGCCCATCGCGATGATCGCCGCCAGCAGGGCTGGCAGCTGCGACTCAAACGGCCAGGCGGCGGCAGCGCAGAGTAACGAGGCGATGCTCAGCAGCAAGGGCAACGCCCGGCGACCGGCCAGCCGGCTGACGATGATGCCCAGCGCATTGCCGAAGATGAAGGTGGCGACAAGCAGTACCAGGCGCAGGCTCAGCCCCAGGTCGCCGACGCTGATGGCAACGGCCATCCGGGTGGTATTGCCGCTCATGAAGGACACGAAGTCGCCGCTGGCCATGAAACCGATGGCATCGGTCATGCCGGCCAGCACCGAGAGCATCGCCACCAGCGTCAGGCCGATACGTCCGCGCCATTTCTGAGCGTGCAAGTGTCTGGAACTGGCGTGGGTACTTGAAGACGAAGGCAGCATCGGCGAAAGCATCCTTGAGCAGTACGTTATGGGGTCAATCCATATAACTCGCAATACTCCAGCCAGTCCATCCCGGCCATCTCGGCCACTTCCCGATGGACTTCCAGGCGCTGGGCCTGATAGTCCTCGGGTGTGGCGGCGGTCAACAGCAGTGTCAATTCCCAGGCAAACAGGCCAAGGCGCTCGGCTTCGGCCTCGAAGGCTTCGTGCAAACGCTCATCGCGATACTGCGCGAAGGTTTCGCCCTTGGCCTGCGCGAGCAGTGGATTCAGGTTGTCGAGCTCGACGCGCAGCTCGGGGCGTTCATCGAGAAACCGTTTCAGTGCCTGTTCGTGTTGTTGTTCGGATGCCGCCATGGTCACGCCTCGGTAGGTGATTACGAAGACTGCTTCTTGCTGGCCTTGGCCGCTGCCGCCAGGCATTCGAGGGCAAACTGCTCGGTGTAGGTCATCTGGATCGGCGTGGTTTGCCCCTTGACGGTTCTTTCGCCGTCGAGGATGTAACGGATGCGCTTGTCGGTCACGCCGATGCGCTTGGCGATCCAGGAGGGTGTCTGACCGATCTGGCTGATCAGCTTGTCGGCATATTCAGTGGTCGGTTTGTAAAACTCGGCGTTGGGTGTCATTGGGCTTCCAGAGTTGGGGTCGATGCGACGCGATGGGCGCGACAGGGTGCGCGAATCATCGCGCGGTGTCGCGGTATAAATGCAGTAAAGCAGAACGAAACGCCGTGCCACGGTGATACAGTCCGCTTTTTCCTGATGAGCGAATGCAATGCGAATTCTGATGGTAGCGCTGGCCGTGACGTTGCTGGCCGGTTGCGCGGGCTCGGTGATGAGCGATGCCCGCAGCAAACCTCCGTACAAAACCCTGAACTCGGACAAGCCGGCCAAGGACGTTGCCCAGTGCGTGCAGTTTTCCTGGCAGGACGAAGCGGTGTTCGGCGTCGATGCCGCGGCGTACCTGCAGCCGGGCGAGAAGGGCGGAACTACCGTCTACACGCGTTCGGCGGAGTCGTTCGTTGACGTGACCACCGATGCCTCGGGCACCGTGTTGAGCTACTACGCTCAGCATGATGACTTTGTCGCCAAGCGGCGCCTGGCGGCCTTGGCGACCTGCCTGTGACTTGATGCACGCCTGGTGTAGGAGCGAGCTCGCTCCTACACCAGGCGTGTTGATTCAGTCATTCAAGCGCTTCTGAAAAAAGAAGTGCTTATACCCCGGCGGGTAGTCGGCAATGTGCCCGATCTCGCTATAGCCGCATTTCTTGTAGAACTCCGGTGCCTGGAATTCGAACGTGTCGAGCCACAGCCCGATGCATTTCCTCTCCCGCGCCAGGTCTTCGGCCATTTGCATCAGCTTCGTACCCATGCCCTGTCCCCGCGCCTGCTCCGGCACCGACAACAGGTCGATGAACAACCACTGGTAGAACAACCGGGCGTACAGCCCGCCGAGGATTTCGTCATTGTCATCGCGCACCAGCAGGGCTATGTGCTCGGGCACGGCACCACCGGCCTTCGAGGCGTTATAGGCGCGCAGTGGCAGCAGGATGGCTTGGCGTTCTTCTTCCGTGGGGTTTGGCGACAGCTCGATACGCAGGGTCATGGCTATGTCCTTATGGCAGTGAAGCCGCAGACTATATTGGTCGTAGCGATTGATCTATCCCCGGCACCCATGGAACCGTCGCCCGCGCGCAGATGTCTAGCCTCAGAGCGCGTCATTCCAGAACGCCGCCCATGAGGACACGCCGTGAATATTTTCGAAGCCTTGCGCGAAAGCCACGAACGCCAACGTACCTATGCCAAAGCGTTGATTCGCACCAGCGGCGACACCCCGCAACGGGTCGAAGCCTACAAACAGCTCAAGTCCGAACTCCAGGCCCATGAAACCGCTGAAGAGCGGCATTTCTACATCCCGTTGATGGAATTCGACAATGGCGTCGACCTCAGCCGCCATGCGATCGCCGAACACCATGAAATGGATGAAATGATGGAGGCGCTGGACGAGACCGAAATGTCCAGCCCGGCCTGGCTGGCCACCGCGAAGAAGCTGGCCGAGAAGGTCCATCACCACCTCGAAGAGGAAGAGCAGAAGTTCTTCCAGATGGCCGGCAAGTTGCTCGACGACAAACAGAAAGAGTCCCTGGCTGGTGCCTATGTGAAGGAATACAAGGCTCAGCTCGTTTGAGGGATCAAACGCCGGGCTTTTTCACCTAAGATGCGCAATCTCGAAAACACAGGATGCGTTGTCATGTCGAACACAGCCGAGCGGGTCAATATCCTCGATTCACAGGTGTTGTCCCACGACTGGTATCTGTTGCGGAAAATCACCTTCGATTATCAACGCAACAACGGCGAGTGGCAGCGCCAGACCCGCGAGGTCTACGACCGTGGCAATGGCGCGGCGATTTTGCTGTACAACCGCGAAAAGAAAACCGTGGTCCTGACCCGGCAATTCCGCTTGCCGGTGTTCGTCAACGGCCACGACGGTCTGCTGATCGAAGTGGCGGCGGGGCTGTTGGAAGGTGCCGCGCCGCAAGAACGCATTCGTGCCGAAGCGGAGGAAGAGACCGGTTACCGCGTGCATCATGTGCAGCCGGTGTTCGAGGCCTACATGAGCCCGGGCTCGGTGACGGAAAAACTGCACTTTTTCATCGCCGAATACGATGCGACGTCGAAGGTCAGCGAAGGCGGCGGGCTGGAGGAAGAGACCGAAGAACTGGAAGTGCTGGAATGGGCCTTCGATGAAGCGCTAGAGGCGTTTTATCGCGGGGAAATCTGCGATGCCAAGACCATCATGCTGTTGCAGTATGCGGCGATGAAAAACATATTCGCGGCTTAAGCCGTCCCCCTTCTGTGGCGAGCGAGCTTGCCCGCGTCGGGCTGCGAAGCGGCCCCGAAAATCTCAGTGCCTGGCGAATATTTGCCAGCGCTACGCACCGGAGCGGGAGCAACCTCCGTCGCCACAGAGACGTTGTTTACCCAAACAGGTCGGCGGTCATTCCGTTGCTTGGCCATTGTCCACCTTCCAGCGTGAGCAACAACGCCTTCGCCTCCAGCCCCCCGGCAAACCCCGTCAGCTTCCCCGACGCACCAATCACCCGATGGCACGGCGCGACAATCGAAATCGGGTTCTTGCCATTCGCCGCACCCACCGCCCGGACTGCACTCGGGCTGCCGATCTGCTCGGCAATCTGGCGGTAGCTGCGGGTCTCGCCGAACGGAATGGTCAACAGCGCCGCCCAGACCTTTTTCTGGAATGGCGTGCCGACAAACTCCAGATCCAGCTCGAAATGATGGCGGCTGCCGGCGAAGTATTCGCGCAGTTGTTGCGCCGTGCGCAGCAGAATCGGGTTATCTGGTGCGTCGCTCATGGGCCCGAGCCGTACCCGGCCCGGCTTGTCGTTTTCCCAGAGGATGGCCACCAGTCGCGAGCCGTTCGCCACCAGCTTCAACTCACCGACCGGGGACGCCAGGGTGCTACAGGTGTAAGTCATGCCGAAGGCCACGCCGAATTGTTGAACGGGCGTTAAGGATACTGCCTGGCCGGGGAGGCGCAATACGCAATCGCGACCATACTTGCCTACGGCTCCTGAAGCGTTCCCCTGTTCAATAACAAGAAGAGACCGACTGATGAAGTACGAACCTTTTGCCAAATCGCTGATAGCGACCTCACTGGCACTCAGCTGCCTGATGGCCCATGCCGCCTCCGTAGCCCCGGTCGCGGCCGAAAACGGCATGGTGGTCACTGCCCAGCATCTGGCCAGCCATGTGGGCGTGGATGTGCTCAAGAGCGGTGGCAACGCCGTCGATGCCGCCGTGGCGGTGGGGTATGCGCTGGCGGTGGTCTATCCCGCCGCCGGTAACCTGGGCGGCGGCGGATTCATGACCATTCAACTGGCCGACGGGCGCAAGACCTTCCTCGACTTCCGTGAAAAAGCCCCGCTGGCCGCCACCGCCGACATGTACCTCGACAAAGCGGGCAACGTTGTTCCGGACCTGAGTACTCGCGGCCACCTGGCCGTCGGCGTGCCGGGCACCGTGTCCGGGATGGAACTGGCCCTGAGCAAATACGGCACCAAGCCACGCAAGGAAGTGATCGCCCCGGCGATCAAGCTGGCCGAAGACGGCTTCGTGCTGGAACAGGGTGACGTCGATCTGCTGGACTACGCCACCGACGTGTTCAAGAAGGACATGAAGGATTCCGGATCGATTTTCCTGAGCAACGGCGAGCCGATGCAGGTCGGACAGAAACTGGTGCAGAAAGACCTCGGCAAAACCTTGCGGACCATCTCCGAGAAGGGCGCCGACGGCTTCTATAAAGGCTGGGTCGCCGACGCCATCGTCACCTCCAGCCAGGCCAACAAGGGCATCATCACCCAGGCCGACCTGGACAAATACAAGACCCGCGAACTGGCGCCGATCGAGTGCGACTACCGTGGCTACCACGTGGTCTCGGCCCCGCCACCAAGCTCCGGTGGTGTAGTGATCTGCCAGATCATGAACATCCTCGAAGGCTACCCGATGAAGGATCTGGGCTATCACTCGGCCCAGGGCATGCACTATCAGATCGAAGCGATGCGCCACGCGTACGTTGACCGCAACAGCTACCTCGGCGACCCGGACTTCGTGAAGAACCCGATTGCCCACCTGCTGGACAAGAACTACGCGACCAAACTGCGCGAAGCCATCAATCCGCAAAAGGCCGGTGTGTCCCGCGAACTCAAGCCTGGGGTCGCGCCCCATGAAGGCAACAACACCACCCATTACTCCATCGTCGACAAATGGGGCAACGCGGTGTCGGTGACCTACACCCTCAACGACTGGTTCGGTGCCGGGGTCATGGCCAGTAAAACCGGGGTCATTCTCAACGACGAAATGGACGACTTCACCTCGAAGATCGGTGTGCCGAACATGTATGGCCTGGTCCAGGGTGAAGCCAACGCCATCGCCCCCGGCAAGGCGCCGCTGTCATCCATGAGCCCGACCATCGTCACCAAGGACGGCAAAGTGGTGATGGTGGTCGGCACCCCCGGCGGCAGCCGCATCATCACCGCGACCCTGCTGACCATGCTCAACGTCATCGACTACGGCATGAACATCCAGGAAGCGGTCGATGCGCCACGTTTCCACCAGCAATGGTTGCCGGAGGAAACCAACCTCGAAGCCTTCACCACCAGCCCGGATACGGTGAAGATCCTCGAAAGCTGGGGCCACAAGTTTGCCGGGCCGCAGGACGCCAACCACCTGGCAGCGATTCTTGTCGGCGCGCCATCCCTGGACGGCAAGCCGGTCGGCAAGAACCGCTTCTACGGCGCCAACGATCCACGGCGTAACACCGGGCTGTCGCTGGGTTATTGAGTCTTGTGTTTGGACGGGGACGGACTTATGTTCGTCCCTGTTCCACTGACTTTTCAAGGAAGGAACCATGACTACCGCACTGTTAATCATCGACGTCCAGCAGGCCTTGTGCTCCGGCGAGTATGAGTGCTTTCAGATCAAGCGAGTCATCGACCGCATCAACGGCCTCAGTGCCAAAGCCCGAAACAAAGGGCTCCCCGTGGTGCTGATCCAGCATGAAGAAAAGGGCAGCCCCCTGGCGTATAACGCCGAAGGCTGGCAACTCGCCGAAGGATTGCAAACCGCGCCCCAGGACCTGCGCGTACGCAAGACCACCCCCGATTCGTTCTACCAGACCCACTTGCATGACCAGTTGCAGGAGCTGGACGTCAGCCGCCTGATCATCTGTGGTCTGCAAACCGATTATTGCGTCAACGCCACCGTGCGCCAGGCACTGAAACTGGGTTACGACGTAGTGCTCGCGGCCGATGCCCACTCCACCGTCGACAACGGCAATATGGCCGCAGAAGACATCATTGCCGAACACAACAAGGATCTGGCGCACCTGACCAGCGCGGTCGCGCGGATCGACGTCGTCCCGGCCAACGATATCCGCCCCTGAAACCACCACATTGCCTGTGGGAGCAAGCTCGCTCCCTCAGGTCTTGCGCTAATGCCAATCAGGTCGCCAACACCCGCCGATTGATCTAGGACGCGCCAAAGATGTCGATCAATTCATTCAGGAAGGCACTGACCAGATCACGCTGCCGCGATGAATGCCGCACCGCCGCATGGAAACCCACCTCATAGCGCAGCAACTCGGGGTTGAGCGGGTGCAGTTGCCCCAGTTGTTCATGCCGTGCCGCATAGTGCTGTGGCAGAAAACCCAGGTGTTGGCCCGACAGAATCAGCAGGGCGGCACCGTCCATGCTGTCGGTGAGCACCGTCAGGCGTTCGATGGAGGTGGGTGCCGGCATTTCCGGCAAGGGGTGGCTCGGCCAGACCCAGTCGAAGTGGCTGACATCGTCCCGGGTCAGTGCGCCCACCTGGCTGAATAGCGGATGAGACGGCGCGCAGTAGGCGATCTGGGTTTCCTGGAACAGCGGGAAGTAGTCGATATTGGGCAATCGGTGCCAGAAATAACCGATGGCCAGGTCGATGTGGCTGTTGATGATTTTCTCTTCCAGCAGCGATGACGACAGTTCGGTGAAGTGGAAGTACAACCCTTCGTGCCTGGCCCGCAGGCGCGCAATGGCCAGGCCGATTTTTTTGTTGGCCACCGGGTCGATTTGCCCGAGCAGGCCGATGTTGATGTTGCCCGAGACTTTGCGGTTGATGTGCTGGACTTCAACCCGGAAGCCTTCAGCTGCCGCGAGCAAGCGCCGGGCCGCCTCGACAAACTGGCCGCCCTTGGGCGTCACCGAAAATCCGCCCCGGCCACGTTCGCACAGACGAAATCCGACCCGCGCCTCAAGCGTCGCCAACTGCGCGCTGATGGTCGGTTGCGTGGTGTTGAGGGCGGTTTGCGCCGCCGAAATCCCGCCTGCCTCGACGACGGTGAGAAATACCCGGATCAAGCGCAGATCCAGCTCCGTTACAGTTCCCAGCCTTCGTTGAGCAGTAGATAATAAAATAGCCATGCGAATAATCAATGAGTTAGGTGACGCAAGTCACTACAAAATGTGTTGAGACGGCATTATTTGTTAAATAAACATGAATAGCCATCATTTGAACGTAAAATGTGCGATTTTGGGTGTGATTGAAGTTCCGCAGTTAATACTGTGGTTTCTATTATTTGTTTGATTGGGGATGTGTAAAGGTTTTGATAGGTTGGTGCGTAATAGCCGAACTATGTCACAAAAATGTTTCTGTGATCTACTTAAGATAGGTACATTTTTTAGCGGTATGTCATGACGATCCAGATCGATGCGCGAGTAATAACCTTAATTATTCAATCGCTGTGATCTTCTGGTTTTGTCCAGTGCCAACCACCTTTCCGATGCGTAATCCAATCGTTTGCGAGCTTCGTTTAAGCTGCAGTTGATTTTTTTTGATGGCTTCGTAGTATTTGGTTCGCAAAGAGGGTTGGTAAGTTTACAGATGGGGGTCTTGCAATGATAATACTTTTTACTCATAAGTGTTGATGAGGCTTCAAAATGTTCGGCAATCATATTTCTGGTTTTACAGTGGGAATTTTTATTTATGTCCGCTGCGTACACTAGTTGTCCGATGGTTAACTCGATCTCTCTACAACATTCGCCTCTAACGCAATCGTCGCTGAGAATCCGTTGGGTTTTTATTAAACGATACGCTATTTTTTCAATTTGCGGGTGAGTTGAAATCCATGGGGCAAGGTGTAGTGCTCGAGTTAAACCAGGATATTTGTTCAGTTGAGCCGCTATCATCCGCAAAGCGTGCTCTTGTAATCCGTTCATTGGCTGATAGTTTAATTTTTCCTCATTAGGGGCTCTGGATAACCAAAATTCACTAGCGAGTTGAGCTGCATTCGCAATGCGGGAAAGCTCGGCGATATAGCTTTTCGGTCCAAATGTATCCAATTGCTCAGCATCAAAGAGTTTAGCTCTCTCAATTTTGGTGTTTCGTCGGTCAAACCCGCAGCCACAATGAAATAAGTTAGCATCTGTCCATTGTTTTCGCGCGTTGCAGGCGGGGCATTGAGAGATTATGCAGCACTCATGGATAGGGCAGACGGATAGACCCTTTATATCTTGGAAGATGGAGATTACTTCGGAGCGCAAGCATTCGGGGCAGTAGGTAAAACGTCGTGAAAATTGAACTGGATTAACAGCAATGTCGTCGACAAACCAAGCATGGTATGGATAACCTCCGTAACCATAAATATTATCTTCGAATAGTGGTTCGAGCTCTGGTGCTACGGCAATTAACTCACAAATCAACGGTGATTGCTCCGTTAATAAGTTCAGTGCGCCAGTATGGCATGGGATCTCCAACGCAGCGCACATGCATTTTACCGTGCTATAGCCATTGTAATGCGCGGTTCGCATAAGTATACCCTTGGGGCTTTCCAAAGTTTGTGGTATTCCGACATAGCAAAAAGGCTTAATCATTTTTTTGACCTTTTTGAGTTTTCTTTCAAACAGCTAGTAAGTTGTGCGGCTGTCATTCTGAAATAATTTGGGGTGCAGCAAAATGCTAGGTCGTCGGCGGCTTCCGCGAAGTCACTAATTTTTAGCGTGTGATCCCCCCGAAGTAGAGTTATTTGAAAGCTATCATGCAGAAGATTGCTTAAGTTTCTAAAGTTTCCGCTAGTAGCGAGATAAATTGCCATATAGTGTTTAGGGTCTGTTAAGTGAATGTAATTATCTAATTCGCCTAGCCTGATCATTTCCTTTTGTAAGGCTGATAGAACGCCAAGCAGGATAGATGATGATTTTTTACCTGCCATTGATAATGTTTTTAACCGTGCACGGTAGGGGAATCGATCACTTAGCTCTTGAACTGTATTAATGGTGGACTCAGCGCCAGATGTCCCAGATATTAAAAAAGGAGTACCTGATTTGTTTAGGAGTTTGGTGATCCAACTACACAAGGAGCTCTTGGTCTTGAATTGCCCTTTTTCTGCTACGTGGTGGAAATCATCCAGAATTATCAATTTTACGCCCATTGTGGTTAGTCTCTGTAGGATTAGGGTTTCTAGTGTGGTTATGCTTTGATGGTCGTTGGTAATTCCGCCTAGGGTTTGTGCCATTACCATTGATAAACTTTTTATCGTTGCAGATTCTGGAAGTTCAAAATATACGCAGGCACTTATCGTTTTTTTGCAAGTGGAGTCTCGCGTGGTATAAGGAGGTATAAATTGTTTTTCTATCATTTGGCATAGCCTTGTTTTACCTACGCCAGTTGGGCCAATTAGCATCGCAGAAGATGGATCTTTTCGATTATGGGTGGTGTTGATGCATTTCGATATTAGTCGCATTGCCTCCAGGTAGTCTGGGTAAAGGATCGTGCAGTTAGAAAGTTCTTCAAGCTTTTCATTTATAATTTCTTCATTTAATTCGATTTTCATAGTTTTTCCACTTCAAAGGTAGGCGGAGTGCTATCGTCAAAGGTAGTTATTTGAGTTGTATCTATGTCTGCATGGTTATTTGTTTGGCGAATTTTTGCTTTATCATGTTTGGTTGATTTAGCATCTTTACGTAACTGCTGAACTTTTCCATATTCCTGAGACATGCGCTGACGAAGACGTAGTAATTCGACATTAGCTTCGCTATCGTTAAACTCTCGGCCCTCTGATAAATACTGTTTGTGTAGTAGGTCATGCTCGGTCTTGGTCAGGCCATTTTGATAATCCGGACGAGTTGCATATGCACGCTGAGGGTTACGTGGAGTATCTGGGTGAGCGACCCAAATCTCACCTAAATCAAGTGGATTGTAGTAACATATCGCACGTTGTCCCTTTTTCAGTTTCGACCGAATTTCCGGGAGTCCAGGCCCATGCCAGCTCAAACATAGAAAATGCACTCTCCCTGCGGCGCTTATACTTGATTCTGTAACGGTACGACACAGTATATCGAGATCTTCTGCGGTGAATTTTTCTGGTGGTAGGCGATTTTTCATTGCCCGTTCCCAAGCAACGGCGGGAGGCATATTCAATGTTCGATGTTTGCGTTTATGGTAGATTTTTTCTATCCAATCCTCGACATATTGATTCATATTCTCCGACGTATAAGACGCTTCGCTTTCTGAGTCGTAAAACTCACACTTGGTAGGATTAGACATTGTGGTGCCTGCTTGTTCATGCAGCCACAGTTCGAAGCTTTCAAAAAAACGCTCTATCCGTGCACGAGCATTGGGCGTATAAGGAGGACTTCGCTCAAAAGATATATTGAGCCGATCTAAAAAGTGACGAATCGTCGAGTTGTTGAATTCACTACCATTGTCGCTGTGCAAATAAATGGGTTTACCACGTTGACGTTCTTCCCCACGCACCGCAATCAGTGCTTTCATCAAGGCGCGTATTGTTTTTTCTGCGCATGGATATGTTGGTGATAATTCCCAGCCGATCACGCATCGAGTCTTTATCTCCATTATGACTGTCCAATAGAGGATTTTTCCTAGAATATTTCCCTTTTCATCAACTACAACTATCTTGAGTTGATGGGTATCAATTTCGGCTAAATCTAAAACTTCCTCTGGCTCATGGCTTAGTCTTGTAGAGGAATGATTTTTTTTCACATAATTTTGGCCGTAGCGCGCAGCTTCGCTTGTTTGCGCACATAGTTTTCTTATTCTTCTCTGGATTGTAGATAATGAGGGCGGGCGGAGGAGAAGACTAGAGTTTGGGCTGCGGTGGAGATTAATAAGTGCAACCTGACCGTCGATGAACCTAAATATTGTGATGGGTTTTACTGGTGGTGTCGCATCTCGGTATTGTGTTTCAATCATTTCTCTAATGATCTCTTCAACCTCTGGATCTAAGCATTTTCCACGTGGAGCGAAGCTCTGCTCTTTTAGTAAACAGAAAGGATCACAATTGTGTTGTTTGTAATGCTTTGACCATTTGTATACTGAGTTGTAGCATGGGGTCGAGTTGTCACCTAATTCTAGGCTAACTTTTTCGATTAATTCTTCTGTCGCCTTCTGGGGTAATGGACCGCCGAATTTCTTATGAGCGGCGTCGACATAACGATGCTTCCGCATAGCTTCAATTACTTGTGGGTCATGTGGGTTGAGAAATGCTAACGCTTTGGAACCGGCTCCTGGAGGACGGGTAAATTGCACAATGGTTTGTTTCGATATTTCGGCATTCATTGCATTTATTTTTAACGAGAGAGTCTGTGTCCGCTCCAGGTCTCTTAACGTGACTAATTCTATATCAACATGAATAACTTCCATCACTCTGCCATTCACGATGTATTGGCTTCCAACTGTCGGGTCCTCTGCATTCTTATGCATAAACCAGCGGCCTATCGACTACTAGATCCAATGTCAAACGTTCGGTCAAGTTAGCAATTAAGCCCCCTGTGAAAAGATGGTGGCAGATCATCCCAATGTCCGGTGCGGCGTTGTCCTGTAATAAATCGCCCAGCGTTGTCGGCCATTCACGCTGATCTAGTGTCCCGAGCGCTTAATTCATTAGCTTATTTTTCATCGCACTCAGCTTTGCCATATGTACTGAACTGATGATGGCCTCTGCTGTTTTGTTCCATTTGAACGGCTTTGCCGAATGCTCGTTGTGGGCAGTGATGAATTGGCGGATCGCAGCTTTCAGATCAGTGACGCTGGTGAAGACGCCTCGATACAGCGCCCGTCTCTCTAACTGCGAAAACCAGCCTTCTACGGCGTTCAGCCAAGACGCGCTGGTCGGTGTGAAATGCAGCTTGAAGCGGGGATGCTTTTCCAGCCAGGCCTTGATCGCAGCGGTTTTGTGGGTCGAACTGTTGTCCAGAATCACATGGAGATCCAGGTCAGCAGGCGTGTTGCTATCAATCTGGCGGAGAAAATCCAGGAATTCCTTGGCCCGGTGCCGCTGAGTGATCCGGCCCATCACTTCACCCGTCAGGATGTCGAACGCCGCGTACAAACTCGCCGTGCCATGGCGCTTGTAATCATGGGTTCTCCGCTCAATCTGCCCAGGCCGAAGTTGCAGCATTGGCTGAGTACGATCCAGTGCCTGGATCTGGGTTTTCTCGTCAACCGAAAGCACCATGGCGTTATCTGGAGGGCTCAGATAGAGCCCGACCACATCAATGACTTTTTCGGCGAAGTGCGGGTCATTGCTGATCTTGAAGGACTTCAGGCGGTGCGGCTTGAGATCGGAGGCAGCCCAGATTTGTCGAACCTGCCAAGTGGTAACGCGCGCGTATTTGGCCATCAACCGAACGCTCCAATGCGTTGCTTCCTTGGGAACCCGCTGAGTTGTCAGCGTCAGGATTTCTTTGACCTTTTCAGCACCCAGCTTCAAAGGCTGACCGCTACGCGGCAGGTCGCTCAGGCCCTCAATCCCCGATTCCAGATAGCGTTTTCGCCACTTGAATACCGTCGGAGAGGTGATCTGTAACTGAGCACAGATGGTCAGGGGTGTTACACCCTCAGCGAGCAAAAGGAGTATCCGCGCCCGCTGACCGAGGCTTTGCTCCAAAGTACCCATGCGCAACCAACCTTGAAGAGTGATGACGTCGGCGGGTTGCAGTGCGAAAGGAGCAACTGGTCGAGGCATGCGTGGAACCGTCTGGAAGCGAGGGGCACACAGTATATCTTTATGCGTTAACAAGCGAACTAACCGCTCACGATACTAGATAATGGAAAAAGTATTCTTGTTGTTGTGCGTCGATAGGTCTTAATCGACTGTAAAGGGCTTGCAGGGTATGGAACATGGTGGACCCGATGATGCGTTTTTGGTCGAGGAGCTTGAAATGCCAGCCCTCCTGGTCACACAGCGCATGAAAACTTTCTAACTTTGCTAATCGACTCTCTCTCTGTTTGGAAAAGTCGTATTTGACTTCGGTGAAATAGCTATCGCCGTGTTCAAGCACAACTAGAAAGTCCGGGGTATAGCGATAGCGTTGTCCATTGTCTATCCAAGTAAAGGTATGGGGTTGGGTGTAGTACTTCACTACCCGTGCGTCGTGCTCCAACCAAATGCAATAGGCGGATTCGAGTACCCCGTCGCACTCCATCGAGTACCCATTTTTTAGGGATGGGAAGTTAACAATGAAATTTTGTCGGCGCCTTCGGATTGACTTCTTTGCGGGACCGTCTTCGAGATGCATTTCTTTTGATGTGATAATCATAACTGAGAACTCCCTTAATGTTATGTCGACACTTACTCTTAGTGCTATACAGATCTTTGCTAGAAGGCCGATATTTATCGATTTTTGCATGGTCGCTTGGAGTTGGCTCGGAACTGTTAGTTTCTGTTTGATCTAAGGTTACGTTGCTCATTTGATTTAATCTGTAGTTTAGGTCGAATTTCTAATGTATTTAGATTAGATCGGTATTTTTTTTCGTCAACTAAAAAGCGACAATTGACTTGATGCTAATAAAAACAATTAGTTAGGGGGTTGTTGCTGGTTGGTGTTTACCTTAGTTGGTAAATTTTCCTTTGGGTGTAAACTTTTACCTTTTTTGGTTAATTTTGTATCGTTAGGATGTAAAGGTGGTGAGGGGCTAGAGGCTTGCATTTATCGAGAATCGATTATGATCATGCGTAGATATTCGCATATAGCGTGGGAGCTTTTGTTTAAGTAGTTGAAGGAAATGAACAGGCTGCAAAAAAATTGCAAAAAAGTAACTGGCCGCGCTGGGATTAAAGGAGTCTGAATGGCAGTTCCAAAGCTTAGGCTTCTGAACGATTGAAATGAGGGGGCTCCCATTCTGACGCACTTATCCTGTGATGTGGATTAGGTTTTTCTAATGTGCTTTGTGAGTTCCAAGCGGACGGTTGGGTTTTCGTGAAGAGTCCCGTGCTGCTCCACTCTGATGAAAGTTATTATATTGGCGGTGAAGTTGATTATTTTTTGCGTTCAGCTAATGGGCGGTGGTAAGTGTGCTTGAGTCCTAAAGTTCCGCTGTTGAGTATATTCGCATTAATGAATTAGTAATAATTGGGTTAGGAACATTTTATAGAGAAGTTAACTTTGGTGTGTCATTCGTTACTTGGTTTAAGTTATCGTTTGTTTTTTTTCGCGTTATTTGTTTTTTATTAAGTGGGCGCTGCTCATTGAGTTTTTATGTTTGACTCTTATCTGAACTTTGTCTGGAGCCCGTTGGATATGCTTTTTCTGAGTTGCGACGTGGATAATTTGGAATTCGGTTTGGTGAGAGTGTGCTCCTGAATTTCTCGAAAATTTCTAAATTCAAAGGTGAAGCTAAATTTTTGATTGATTAAATTTCTTAGTTATTAAAAGTTCGAATTAATTAACTTTAATAATTTTATTTTGATCTTTAAGTCAGAATGTCGATCTTTTTTTCGAGTGAAATATCCTGGTTTTTATTGCGTGTATTACGTAGCATGTAATTACACTGTACAAAATTATTACTCCAATGAGTGTTTTCTTTTGATATTGATGCGGGATAATTACATGTTATCCAAGGTGATGACCGTTTATCGGGAAAATAGTCGGGAATTCGGTATCATTTGATTGGTAACCCGCGATTATTCAGGGCGTAAACCCTCGCGCTCATTCGCCTCCATGCGGCTTTACTTATAACCTAGGGTTAACTTTCAAGAAGTTTTGATGCCGATTGGACGTTTAATACTCCAGCATCGGCAGCTGCTTAGTTACATACAATAATACGACACCTTGCAAAAGTATGCCGCTGTCTTTCCGTCGCGCAGTAAATCGGTGGTCGACGGTTGCTGAAGCTGCACGCCCTCACGGCGGTTTCGTGTCGGCTGGAGTGGCCGTTCCTTGTCGTTTAATGCCCGCTTCGAGCTGAAGGGGTAGCCGAATGCGTCATGCGCGGAAGTGGTCGAGCTTGAGCTGGGCCATACCCAAAGGCGGCCTTGGCGGTTAAGTGGCTGAGGAGGGGCCTGGACGGAGCGTCCACGCTGGTGATGGACTTCGACGTGGTCATCCTGGCGCTTGTTGCCGTATGTACGGCCGCGACCCTCTCGCGTGCGTACACAGGATTCCGGTGGTTTCATTGGTCTCCCGCTTGCAGTATGTTGGACCTCGCTGCCGCATTGTTCTAATGACGGCCACCTGATAACGATTGGCCGGACGTGGGTGTACGGTCCTGCTCATCACGGCGTTCCACTCGCGGCGGGTGTCCGAAGATGTCTGATCAGCCTCTGAGATACGGTAGTTACCAATGGTTTGAAGAAACCACAGAGGAGCTTCCGCTCAACGCGAGTGAGGTTGAGGTGCGCCTGGCCATCGCCGAGTTTGTAATTCGGCGGGTGGCCGGAACGCCGGCCGGGGAAGAAATTTTCAATGGGCTGTTACAGCATTTTGAGAATCGATATCCCCAGCACAAACTGCTTTCGCATTATTTGCTCAGCCCTGGCTACTTGGCCCCAGACGCCGAGGACCTTGAGCCAGAGGCGGAAAAAACGACTTTTGGATTTGGCGCACTCGATGAGCGGCTGATCAATAACCTGCGCCATCGCGATGAAAGCCAGGAACCACCCGGCCCGCTGGCTGGGCTAGGGACGGATCTCCCGCCTGGCGACACTCGTCGTCGAAAACCGTAAGTCAGCAGTCCTGACAATGACAAAAGCGGATCGACAGACGATGCCCTCTCGTCTCCGGCTGTGATGAAGGGGGTAAATCACTCCCCCGTTGTGGCGTTTCGTGGGGTACAGCTCGCTTTCGATCTTCACTCCGGCGTCATCATTACCGCGAGGGTCATCTTGATGAATTCTTCATTTCGGTCGATCGCCACCAGGGCGCCGCGTACGTTATCCGCGACTGCACCACGCTGCTCTACCCAGTTTGAAAGTTCTAGGATGACCACTTCCAGGGCCAGTTGGTTTTCATTGAGCTTGGACAACAGGGAAGGCAGCAGGTCTGAAGTGGGTATGGTGTTTCCTCCGTGAAGGGCAAAGCGTAGCAGGGCGTGGCGGCCTTCGATGGAATTAGCGGGCAGTTGCTGCGTGTGGCAAGCAACTGAGGCTGGGAGGGGGAGTATGACGGTTATAGAGCAAGCGGTAGACGCACTGCAAAAGGCCAGGAAGGTGGTCTTTTTCACCGGCGCTGGCATCTCCGCCGATAGCGGCATTCCCACGTACCGCGAAAAACTGTCTGGAATCTGGGCAGGATACGATCCAAGGGATTTGGAGACGGCCAAGGCTGTTATCGCCAGAGCAGGATTGACCCAGTTACCGAAACTTCACTGACCCAGGCTCCTATCTCGTGAACCATTATCAGTGCTGGATTTTTGCCGATTGGTGTTGGGTCAATGTGGCATTGGCCACTGGTTCAATTCGGCGTCAGCGCCAACACTTTGCCACAGGGCCCACGGTACTGGGTGAATAGTTGTTGCGTTTTGCCTGGGCAACACTCAATGGGTTGGAGTGTTGCGCTGAAGATTTGGCTGATCGTCAGTCGGGTGGCTACGGCTACCTCTCCGTCGGAGCGATTATGGGCGCGGCTCCGGATCTGGTTGTGCAATCCATTGCTGATATGAAGGCCTGCTATCCGCTGTTGCATTTGCGAATCATGGGAGACACAAGTGACCAACTCAGTAATATTGCTCGAGCAACGAAGAATCGACGTGGCGGTGGCACGGCTATCCAACATTGAAGATCGCCATCGCTAGAAATTCGCACCGCTGGGCAACGAACATTTGGCTGTTGTTTTTGATCTTGAAATCGAGGAGCAACTCTACCCTTTCGGCATTGTGCTTCGAAAAGGCGAGCCAATGAGCCGTGAGCTGGGAATATTCCTGAGAAAACTCAGGGCGCGAGCGAACTAGCTGAGTGCTTTTCCTGCAGCCGACCAATCTTTAAACGCGGTTTTCATTGCGGTAATTGCGAAAATAAAATCAGGCGCCCTGGGCGCAAGCCTCAGCCAACTCAGCTAACTCCCTATATGCCCGCTGATACTCAGCATTAGCGCGCAAGTACTTCTCCAAGGTATCGTCATGAGAGTCTAAAATTTGTCTGAGTGCGTGACGTACGGCTCGCGCTTTTTTAACGGCGTCCAAATAGGGCTTCAGGCGGTCGTCATCTATAAACATAGCGAGGCAACCTCTGGTAGAGATACTTTTTTATTTGAGTTTTTAAATCAGCTTAATGAGTCCTAGGTCAAATAACCGTGTGACTCAATCGACAGAGGCTTTGAATTAGATCATGCGTAAAGGAATTGAGTGAAGAACGCTAGGTTTGCCAAAAGAGAACCTTCAACTGCAAGAATATGAAGGGGAAAATATGATAAGGGTGCTGTCCCTACCAAGAGGAAATAACATCGCATCATGGAAACATACCGAATTGAGAAGGCGGTCGAATGCTGGGTATTGTTCAAAGGAGCTTCGGTTCGACCGATGGCGCGGGCCGCTGCACGGTCCGACATCATCCAGATTGCACGCAGGGAGTTTTTCGGGCGGTCGGTGTGTATCAAAATAAGAAATGCAGACGGCACACGTGAGGAACTGAGGGTCTGAAGGTTCACGATTATCTATCGATGAGGTGCAGACTTGAGCGAAGAGTCGACTGACGGCGCTTCGGCTGTATTGACTGCGCCTATAATCGGCTCAACATTTCAATGCATTTTGATCCCAAGCGCTCGCTTGAATGCGGAGCAAACATGAAGCAGATTCCTGAAGACTTCGCGGCGTATAAAAGGACTTCAGTTTTCACGGAGCAAAGCATCCCCGTCGAATTGCTAAACGAACATAAAACCAAAGAAGGTGTCTGGGGGGAGTGATTCTAGAGAGGGAGTTACTGTATACCATCACCCATGCCGCGGAAGAATATATGCTCGATAGTCAGCGCTCTGGTGTAGTGGAGCCGACCATTATTCATCGAGTAAAGCCTTTTGGGAAAGTCGCATTTTATGTAGAGTTTTATAAATAGGCTGAGAGTTCGTAATTCGAATATCTGGTTTCGAGCCTACCTGATTTGAGCCGCGGGGCTGATTGACTTCCTGCTTTCTTTGTTCGTGTTTTGCGAACACAGTTGTCGGTCCGACACCAGTTGTCTCGGTCCTCGACGGGCCGTAACTTAGTCGTAGTGTGTTTTTAGAAGCTTAACTAGTTAAAGTTGGTCGGCGATTTTTGCGCCGATCAAAGTTAATTGTGTGCTCCTATTAAAGTCGCGCGGCCATACCTAGGGTAGGTTTGGATCGTGCGATTTCCATTGCGCCAATATGTTTTTGCAAACTCAGCACAACACCTGTTGTGAAAAGTGCGCGTGCCCGCCAACAAGGACGCGATCAACCCAGCACGCCGAAGTTCAGGATGTATAAGCGGACCCGATTTTAAAAAGCCGGGACGCAGGCGTTTTCGGAGCAAACCCATGACCAATAAAAATAAAACATTGCTGACAAGTGATCTCTCCCGCCGCGATTTCCTGCGCAATACCGGCGTAGCTGTCGGTGGCGTGGCACTGGCGAGCATGCCCTTCACCTTTGCCATCGGTGGCGAGCGGGTGATCAAGCTGGGTTACGTCAGTCCGCAAACCGGGCCATTGGCGCCATTTGCAGCCGCTGATAACTACATCATCGAATCGCTCAAGCAAGTCTTGAAGAACACCATCGATGTGGGCGGCAAGGCGTACCGCCTGGAGGTCATTGTCAAGGATAGCCAGTCAAACCCAAACCGTGCGGCGGAAGTTGCGAGCGAGCTGATCCTCTCCGACCAAGTCGATCTGATGCTGGTGTCATCGACCCCGGAAACCATCAACCCGGTGTCCGACCAATGTGAAATCAACGAGATTCCGTGCATCTCCACTGTGGCCCCGTGGCAGCCGTGGTTCTTCACCCGTGGCGGCAAGCCTGATCAGGGCTTCGAGTGGACCTACCACTTTTTCTGGGGGCTGGAGGATGTCATTGGCACCTACAGTGCGATGTGGGGCGCCATGCCTTCGAACAAAGTGGTCGGCGGCCTTTTTCCCAATGACGGCGACGGCAATGCCTGGGGCGACCAGAAGCTCGGCTTCCCGCCGGTGCTGGCGCAGAAGGGTTTTCAATTGGTCGATCCCGGTCGCTTTCAGAGCCTGACCGACGACTTCTCCGCGCATATAGCCGCGTTCAAGAAAGCTGAAGTCGAGATCGTCACCGGAGTAGTGATTCCACCGGATCTGAGCACCTTCTGGACTCAGGCGCGGCAGCAGGGCTTCAAGCCCAAAGCGGTGTCGGTGGGCAAGGCGTTGCTGTTTCCCACCGCCGTCGAAGCGCTGGGCAAGGTCGGCAATAACCTGTCGACCGAAATCTGGTGGAGCCCGACGCACCCGTTCAGTTCTTCGTTGACCGGCGCCAGTGCCGGGCAACTGGCCCAGGGTTTCACCCAGGCCACCGGCAAACAATGGACGCAGCCGCTGGGCTTCGTGCATGCGTTGTTTGAACTGGCGGTGGACATCCTCAAGCGCACCGAACAAGTCGGTGACGCCCATGCCGTTCGCGACGCCTTGCTCAAGACCAACCTCAACACCGTAGTCGGGCCGATTAACTGGAATGGGGGGCCAGTGAAAAACGTGGCCAAGACACCACTGGTCAGCGGCCAATGGCGTTTGGGTGGTGACAACAAATACGACCTGATCGTGACCAGCAATGCTACCGCCCCGGCGATTCCATTGGGCGGCGAGATGCAGGCCATTACGTATTGATCGCGCAACAACAAGCAGGTGCACCATGCAACAGCCACTTCTACAAATGACCGACGTGCATAAAAGTTATGGCTCGGTGAAGGTTACCGACGCCATAGACCTGACCCTGCAACCGGGCGAAGCCATGGGAATCATCGGCCCCAACGGCGCCGGTAAAAGCACGCTGTTCAACCTGATCGCCGGTGGCATGGCGGCCGACAAGGGCACGATCCATTTCGAAGGCCGCAACGTCACCCGCGAGCCGGTGTTCAAGCGCTGCCAGCAGGGCATTGGCCGCTCACACCAGATCCCGCACCCGTTCGTGAAAATGACCGTATTCGAAAACCTCCTGGTGGGCGCGACCTTCGGTGCGCGGTTGCGCGACAAGGAGGCCAATCAATGGTGCGCGCAGACCCTTGAGCTTACGGGGTTGATGCGCAAGGCCAACGTACTGGCAGGCTCGCTGACACTGCTCGACCGCAAGCGCCTGGAAATGGCCCGCGCCTTGTCGACCCAGCCGCGTCTGTTGTTGCTGGATGAAATCGCCGGTGGCCTTACCGAACCGGAGTGTCTGGCACTGGTGGAAACTATCCAGGGCATCCATAAGGCAGGGGTCGCCATCATCTGGATCGAACACATCGTGCACGCCTTGCTGGCCGTGGTCAGCCGTCTGACGGTGATCAACTTCGGCGCCAGGCTGGCCGAAGGAGAGCCGCGCAGCGTGATGGCCGATCCGCGTGTCCAGGAGATCTACATGGGCATCGGGAGCTGAAGCATGCTGACCATTGAAAAACTCTGTGCCGGCTACGGCGACTTTCAAGCGCTGTTCGATATCAGCCTGACCCTGGAACAGGGCGAAACCGTGGCCATCATTGGCTCCAACGGTGCTGGCAAATCGACCTTTCTGCGCTCGCTGGCCGGCCTGATCAAAAATCAGTCCGAGGCCATTACCTTTAAGGGCCAGGCCATCGGCGACCTGGCGGCCAATCAGGTGCTGGAGCGCGGTATTGCCCTGGTGCCGGAAGGCCGCAAGCTTTTTCCGTCGTTGAGCGTGGAGGAGAACCTGCTCATCGGCGCCTACAGCAAGCGACCCGGGCCATGGACCCTGGCGCGGATCTATCAGTTGTTTCCGGTGCTGGAAAAACTGCGCAAGCGCCCGGGTACGGCGCTGTCCGGTGGGCAGCAGCAAATGGTTGCAATTGGCCGGGGCTTGATGGCCAACCCGCACTTGCTGTTGTGCGACGAGATCAGCCTGGGCCTGGCGCCGACGACGATCAAGGACATCTACGCCGCGCTGCCCTCGATCAAGGCCGACGGCACGACGGTGATTCTCGTCGAGCAGGACATCAATCAGGCATTGAGTGTCTGCGACCGCTTCTATTGCTTCCAGGAAGGGCGTGTGTCCCTGACCGGACGTCCTGGGGATGCGGACAAAGCACAAATCAAAGCCGCGTATTTCGGGATCTAGTGATGGAATGGCTCAATACTTTGCTGCAAGGCATGTTGCTTGGTGGCCTCTACGCGATGTTCGCGGTGGGGCTGTCGCTGATGTTCGGCATCATGCGCCTGGTCAATATCGCCCACGGTGACTTCATCGTTTTGGCTTCATACCTGGCGTTGATGGTGGTCAACCATCTGGGTTTCAGCCCCCTGGCCAGTCTGTTGATCGTGGTGCCGCTGATGTTCTGTTTCGGCTACCTGCTGCAACGGCTGTTGCTCAACCGAACGCTGGGCACGGATATCCTGCCGCCACTGCTGGTGACCTTTGGTTTGTCGATCATCGTGCAGAACCTGCTGCTGGAATGTTTCAGTGCCGACAGCCAGAAACTCTCCCAAGGGGATCTTGAAGTCGCCAGTGTCGGTTTCGGCGGCCTGAACGTGGGCGTGATGCCGTTGATTGTCTTTGGCAGCGCGTTACTGATCATCGCTGGCCTGCAATTACTGTTTTATAAGACCTCGGTGGGCCGGGCGTTCCGCGCCACTTCCGATGACCAGCACACGGCGCGGCTGATGGGCGTCAATAACGCGCACATTTTCGGGCTGGCCATGGCGCTGGCGATGGCGGTGGTGTCGATTGCCGGGGTGTTTCTGGCGATCCGTACCAGTTTTGACCCTACGGTGGGCCCGGCACGGCTTCTGTACGGTTTCGAAGCGGTGATCATCGGTGGCCTGGGCAGCCTGTGGGGCACCCTGGCCGGTGGGGTGATCCTCGGTGTCGCACAGGCACTGGGCGCAAAAATCGATCCCGGCTGGCAAATCCTTGCCGGTCATCTGGTGTTTCTGCTGATCCTGGTCGTGCGCCCGCGCGGCCTGTTTCCCCGGAGTGTCGACTGATGAATGCCTTGAACAATCCCCCGCTGGCCTGGCGCGTACAACGCACAACCACCAGCAGCACCATAGGTCTGTCGTTGTTGGGGCTCAGTCTATTGGTACTGTTCAGCGCGCCGTTCTGGGCGGACCGCGCCAGCCTGCGACTGGTGGTGGAATTCGCTTATTACCTGGCCCTGGCGCAAATGTGGAATCTATTGGCGGGGTACGCCGGTATGGTTTCGGTGGGGCAGCAGGCGTTCGTCGGTCTGGGCGGGTATCTGCTGTTCATGTTGGCGAGCCAGTTTGGCGTGCCGCCATTGTTCGCCGTCTTGCTCTCTGGCGTGCTGGTTGCGCTGCTGGCCATTCCCACGGCACTGATCGTATTTCGCCTGCGCGGCGCCTATTTCGCCATCGGCACCTGGGTCGTGGCAGAAGTATTTCGTCTGGGGCTGGCACAGATGAGCAGCCTGGGCGGCGGGTCGGGGCAAAGTTTGCCAGCAGCGATCGTGAGGCAGATCGGCAATGACCGGGACGGGCGCGAGACCCTGATTTACTTCACTGCACTGGCGATTGCCATTGCCGCCGTGGCGGTAGTGTTCTTCCTGCTGCGTTCCAGGCAGGGGCTGGCCCTGGCGTCAATCCGTGATTCCGAACCAGCGTCCGGCAGCCTTGGGGTGGATACATTCCGCACAAAACTGATGGTCTACGTGCTGGCGGCCGGGTGCACGGGGGTGGTCGGCGCGCTGATCTTCCTGCAAAAGCTGCGGATTTCCCCTGACGCGGCGTTCAACCTGCAGGACTGGACGGCGGTAGTGATCTTCATCGTGATCATCGGGGGCATCGGCACCCTCGAAGGCCCCTTGATCGGGACGCTGATCTACTTTGCGTTGCGCGGCTGTCTGGCACAGTACGGCGCGGTGTACATGATTATCCTCGGCGTGGTCGCGGTGGTGATGATGCTCAAGGCTCCGCAAGGGGTGTGGGGACTGATCAGTGAACGTCTGGGCTGGCAGGTTTTCCCGATGCAACGGAAATTGTCTGCCCGCGATTAAAGTTGGTTCCCTGGGTTCGTCATTATTTGCGTTTTACAAACACAATTGTCGGTTGTTAGCTAATTGTCCGCAGGCGTGGCGAGACGTAACTTGAGTTCACTGCATTACAACAACAAAGGTGAAATCATGAGTAGCGCTGCAATTAATACAGTCTTCGCCTCGCTGGATAACTTCCGCAAAGGTTCAGTGGAAGTTATCAGTGGCAAGGCCAGTCACTACGCTTTTTCGAACATCTTCGAAGTTGCCCAAAATTCCCTCCCGTACGAAAAAGTCGTCGTCGGCTTCAACCTTGGCTACGTCATCGAAACCCTGCGCGCCGAAGGCCAGTCGCCCTGGTTCACCGCCGCGCACGATGAGTTCGCCATCGTCATGGACGGTGAAGTGCGAGTGGATTTCCTCAAGCTCGATGCGCCGTTGACCGCAGGCGAGGGCACGCAACTGGCGGGTGAATCACCCAAGGGCAAACCGATGGGCTACGTGCTGCTCAAGCGCGGTCACCAGTGCCTGTTGCCGGCCGGTACGGCCTATCGCTTTGAAACCAGCCGTCCAGGCGTGCTGCTGCAACAGACCATCAAAGGACCGTTGTCGGTCGAGAAGTGGGCAGACATCTGCTTCAAGTGATCCGCCCAGCCGCCCCCAGCCCACAACAATCAGAGGATTTCCGCCATGGCCATGCTTGAAACCGCCACCGATACCGCAGTGTTCGCCGACGATGACGTCCAGGCCAGCGCTCCCCATGCCGTTACCGGCTACCGCTCTTACAAACTCGGCGCCTTCGAACTGTCGCGCGACGAGTATTTCGCCCGTATCACCTGGCCGGCCAAAGGCCAGACCCGTTCGCACCTGATCCCGGTTGATGCCTTCCTGCGCGCCATGATGCGCGATGTCGCCTGGGGCTTTTTCTATGGCTGGGTCAACTTCGACCACGTCATTGGCACCCGCAACTACTACGGCAAAGTCGACCTGTACGCCGGGACCTTCAACGGCACGCTGAAGGCCGCCGGGGTCAACTACACCGAAAACTTCGAAACGCCGCTGATCATGGCGACCTTCAAGGCCATTCTGCGTGACTGGACCAACGCCACCTTCGACCCGTTCGCCGCCCCGGAAGAGACCGGCAGCGCGTTCGGCCGCAAGAACGGCGACAACATCGAAGCCATCGAGCGCTTTCGCATCGCCACCAAGCGCATGCCGGGCCTGAAAGACGATTCGCCGCTGCGCAACGATTTGCCGATCAATCGTCACTTTGCCGATGTGTCCCAGGACGAGCCGGAAGTGCACGCGGCCGAAGGTTTTGAAGGCGAGCTGCATGCCTTCAGCCTGTTCAAGTACCTGTCGCGTTCGGACGTGACCTGGAACCCGTCGGTGACCTCGGTGTGCAAGGCCAGCCTGTTCTGCCCGACCACCGAGGAATTCATCCTGCCGGTGTTCCACGGTAACGACCGGGTCGAGTGGTTCTTGCAGATGTCTGACGAAATCGTCTGGGACGTGGGCGACAAGGACGACGGCAACCCGCGAGCGCGCATCACCATGCGCCCTGGCGACATCTGCGCCATGCCGGCGGACATCCGTCACCAGGGTTACTCGACCAAGCGTTCGATGCTGATGGTCTGGGAAAACGCCACGCCGAACCTGCCGCAGCGCTACGAAAGCGGCGAACTGACGCCGTATCCGATCGAGTTCTAAGACCGCGTGTCTTGCCCGGCCTCGCGCCGGGCGTTGCCCCCAGCCATCCAGTCAGACACTGCGCCCCAAGGTACGGTGCGAGGAAACCATTATGCAAAATCAGCTCTATATCGATGGCCGCTTCGTCGATGCGGTTGCGGGCGGCACCATTGACGTGGTGTCGCCCCATGACGGCGCGTTGATCACCCGCATCGCCGCCGCCGAAGCCGCGGACATCGACCTGGCGGTGGCCGCCGCCAAGCGCGCATTCCCGGCGTGGTCGGCGTTGGGCGCCGCCGCCCGGGGTCGCCTGCTGTTGAAACTGGCGGACAAGATCGAAGAGTGCGGTGAGGAGCTGGCGCAGCTCGAATCGCTGAACACCGGGCACCCGATTCGCGACTCCCGTGGCCTCGACGTGCCGCGCACCGCCGCGTGCTTTCGCTACTTCGGTGGCATGGCCGACAAGATCGAAGGGTCGGTGATCCCGGTCGACGCCGGGTTCCTCAATTACGTGCAGCGCAAGCCGATTGGCGTGGTCGGGCAGATCGTACCGTGGAATTTCCCGCTGATGTTCACCAGCTGGAAAATGGGCCCGGCGCTGGCGGCGGGCAACACCATCGTGATCAAACCCTCGGAAATCACTCCGCTGTCGACCCTGCGCATCGTCGAGCTGATGACCGAAGTCGGCTTCCCCAAGGGCGTGGTCAACGTGGTGCCGGGCTACGGCCATACCGCCGGGCAAGCGCTGGCCGAACACCTCGACGTCGGCAAGATCGCCTTTACCGGCTCGACCGCCACCGGCCGGCGCATTGTTGAGGCCTCGCAGAGCAACCTCAAGCGCATCCAGCTGGAGCTGGGTGGCAAGGGCGCCAACATCGTGTTTGAAGACGCCAATCTGGACGCCGCCGTCAATGGCGCGGCCTGGGCGATCTTCCACAACCAGGGCCAGGCGTGCATCGCCGGTTCGCGGTTGATTCTGCACAAAGACATCGCCGACCAGTTCCTTGAGCGCTTCATCGCCCTGGCCAAATCGATTCGCCTGGGCGACCCGATGGACCCGGACACCGAAATGGGCCCGCTGACTTCGGCCCTGCACCGCGACCGCGTGATGGCCTACATCGACATCGCCATCGAGCAGGGCGGCAAGATTCTCGCCGGCGGCAAGGCACCGGACGACAAAAACCTGGCCAACGGCTTCTATGTCGAGCCAACCGTGGTCGAGGCCAAGCCCGGTGATCGCGTGTGCCAGGAAGAAGTCTTCGGTCCGTTCGTCACCGTGGTGCGTTTCAGCACCGACGAAGAAGCGCTGGCCATCGCCAACAGCACCGAGTACGGGCTGGGCAGCGGCCTGTGGACGCAGAACCTGAGCCGTGCGCATAAAATGGCGGACGCCATTCATGCCGGCATGTGCTGGATCAACTGCTACAAGCGCGTCAGCCCTGGCAGCCCGTTTGGCGGCGTAGGGCAGTCCGGTTACGGCCGGGAAATGGGTTTCGAAGCGATCCACGACTACACCGAAGCCCGCTCGGTGTGGGTCAACGTCGACGCGAAAATCCCCCCACACTTCAAACGCTGAGGTCGGCCATGAATCCTTTTGTTTACCAAAGCCTGCCGACCCGTGTGGTGTTCGGCTGGGGCAAGCTCTCGGCACTGGCCGAAGAGATCGAGCGTCTGGGCGCGCGCCGGGCGCTGATCCTCACCACCCCGGAACAGCACGGCCTGGGCGAGCAGGTCGCGGCGCTGCTGGGTGAGCGCGCCGCCGGGGTCTATCCGCACGCGGTGATGCACGTGCCGCTGGAAGTGGCGCAAGCGGCGCGCATCGAGGCGGCCCGTCTGGATGCCGATTGCTGCGTGGCCATCGGCGGTGGTTCGACCATTGGCCTGGGCAAGGCGATCGCCATGGACTCGGGGCTGCCGATCGTGGCGGTGCCGACCACCTACGCGGGTTCGGAGATGACGCCGATCTACGGCCTGACCGAGAACCGCCTGAAGAAAACCGGGCGCGACCCGCGGGTGCTGCCGAAAACCGTGATCTACGACCCGCAGTTGACCCTGACCCTGCCGGCGCAGATTTCCGCCTGCTCGGGCATGAACGCCATGGCCCATGCGGTGGAAGCGCTGTACGCCCAGGACGCCAACCCGATCATCGGCTTCATGGCCGAGGAGTCGATCCGCTCCCTGGCGCAGGCGTTGCCAGGCGTGGTCAATGACCCCAATGATCCGCACGCACGCAGCCAGGCGTTGTACGGCGCATGGCTGGCGGGCATCTGCCTGGGTTCGGTCGGCATGGCCTTGCACCACAAGCTGTGCCATACCCTGGGCGGGACCTTCAATCTGCCCCACGCCCAGGCGCACGCCATCGTGTTGCCCCACGCCGCGCATTACAACCGCGAAGCGGCCGCCGGGCCGTTGCAACGCGCAGCCCGTGCACTGGGGGGCAGCGAGGCGAGCGAGGTCGGCGCCTTGCTGTACGCGCTGAACCAGAAGCTGGGCATCCCCCTGGCACTGGCGGACATCGGCCTGCCGGAACACGGCCCGGCCGAGGCGGCGCAAATCGCCTGCGCCAGCCCTTACTACAATCCACGGCCGTTCGAACAAGGCCCGATCGAAGCGTTGCTGACCCGTGCCTTGAAAGGCCTGGCGCCAGCCTGATCAACCGTGCGCCAGCACCTGTCGGAATAAAAACAATGACCGATCAAGACAAAGCCATCGAAAAACTCATCTCCGAACAAGCGGTGAACAGCTTCGGCGACGCGCCCAATGCGCGATACCGGCAGATCATGCAAAGCCTGGTTCGCCATCTGCACGCGTTCGTCAGTGAGGTCGAGCTGACCGAGCAGGAGTGGTTCGAAGGCATCCGCTTTCTGACCGACACCGGCCACAAGTGCGATGGCCTGGTGCGCCAGGAATTCATCCTGCTCTCGGACACCCTCGGCGTGTCGATGCTGGTCGACGCGATCAACCATCGGCACAGCGCCACGGCCACCGAAACCACGGTGTTCGGGCCGTTTTACATCGAAGGCATGCCCGAGCGCGAATTCGGTGAAAACATGGCCTTGACCCCCGGCGAGACGGCGCTGGTGCGTGGACGGGTGGTCGACACCCAAGGCAACGCCCTGGCCGGCGCGGTGTTGGACGTCTGGCAGACCGCGGAAAACGGCATGTACTCGGGCCAGGACACCGAACAGCCCTTCGGCAACCTGCGCGGTCGCTACCGCACCGACGCCGACGGCTGCTTCGCCATCCGCACGATCGTCCCGGTGGCCTACCCGATCCCCACCGATGGCCCGGTGGGACGCATGCTCGATGCCGCGAACCGGCATGCCTGGCGCCCGGCGCACCTGCATTTCATGATTCAGGTGCCGGGGTATCGCAAACTGGTGACGCACCTGTTCAACCACGATGATCCGTACCTGGAGTCCGACGCGGTGTTCGGGGTCAAGCAGTCGTTGCAGGTGATCTACGAAGATCGGCTCAGCCACGACGAGTTGTCGGCGAAGCTGGGGATGGAACTGCCATTCAAGCGGGCGTGTTACGAATTCGTGATGGAGGGCGAGTGAGTCATGGGGCAGTTTTTTGCGGTGTTTGCCACCGATAATCCGGATGTACAGTCTCTACGCCAGCACCTGCGTCCCACGCATCAGGCGCATTTGCGATCGCCTGATGCACATCATGTGGTCGTTCGTTTAGGCGGCCCGACGCTTGATGAAGAGAGCACGGCCATGAATGGCACGTTGCTGGTGATCGAAGCGCAATGTCTGTCGGACGTAGAGGCCTTTATGCAGGATGACCCCTACGTTCGCGCCGGACTCTTTGCCAGTATGGAAATCCGCCCCTGGAACTGGAGCCTCGGTAACCCTGAGCTGCGCAGTCAGCTATGAATAACCTCGCGCTTTGCCACATCGATGAAATTGAGGATGGCGGGGCCTTGGGGCTTCCCGGGCAGCAGCCTCTGCAACCCGAGGGCATTGTGGTCGTGCGACGCGGAGAAGAAGTGTGGGCTTATGTAAATCGATGCCCGCACTTTTCCGTGCCGCTCAACTTTCTGCCACAGACTTATTGCACTTATCGCAGCAAAATAATCATGTGTGCCCATCACAGCGCCATGTTCCGCTATGAGGATGGACATTGCGTCGATGGACCCTGTAAGGGCGCGCAGTTGGAACCGGTATTGATCAGGGTAGTGGAGCGCGTTGTCATGCTGGATGAACCTGAGTAAGTCATCGACTACTCAGGTTGCTCGCTCGCAAGTACAGATTCACACGTAAGACTGAATCATTGCCTGAAGGGTTTTCAGCATCTGCGCACGCTCATCATTGCTCTTTTCGGTGTCTGATTGTTTTTTGTCGAACCAGCTGCTGCCGCTCTGCAGGATTTCGGCGAGGATAGGGAAGTGCAAGTGTTTCTTCTTCGCCAATTCGACCGGATCTGCAGCACTGTATTGGTCGAGGGCCGATTGTAGTGTCATGCGTTGCGACAGCCACTGCGGTGCGGACTTCTCCTCGGGACTCATGTTGTCCATAAAGTTGAGTGCCGCTTTGACTCGACCGACAGGGTCATTGGCGAACGGATCTCTCCAGTTCTTCTCCTGATCTTCTGGCCCAACGTAATACCCGGTTGCCAGTTGTGCCTGCTGATGCATGACATCCTGTGCGGCAGTCTGTTCCTCTGCCGTGAACCGGCCACCCTGGTTGGTTGCCACGGCATTCAATGACCGTCGATCCAGATCGCCCAACAGCGCATTCCGATCCGCGATGCTTTGGTCATACGGCTTGCCGCTGGCTTTCATCAGTGCGTATTTTCCATCCATGCTTTTGCGGGCATCGATTGCAACTTCGGCAAATGTTTTGTCTTTGGAACTGGATATCGCGCCAGGCTGAGCAACGCCGAGAATCATCGCATCGGCACTCATTCCAGTGCGCACCGGAAAGTACGGCGCGTTATTGTCGATGGCGTTAATGTACTTGGCGGCTACGCCGGAAAAACTCACAGAGTCATCATTAAGTGCGTTGTCCTGTGGCTGCACATGATCAGCGCTCTTGTTTTAGCGTCTGTGGTAGTTGAGTTGGCGGAAGTTGCATAAGTCGCGATCAGCGCGTTAGGTTGGGCGGAGTTGACGTTCATTAATGTTCCTTTGTAATAAGGGGCAGACGTCGGCAGGCCACAACACTGGGTACGAGTGAGGGGCTGGAATTTTTAGGTGTTGCGGGTTAAGCCGCTAATGACAGTTGGACAGTGGCTTATTACTTACAAATAAGTCACTTTCACCCTGGCGCTAATCTGACAATGCACTATTCGATCCGGGGGGATTAACCATCAATGAATTTTTCGAGCAATCGGCGAAATTCCTTAAACTCTTCCGGACTGAAATGCCTCAGTCGAGCATTAAGCACCGGGGGCACGATTTCGGGGATTTGTTGCGCCAGATGATGCCCTTGTATGGTCAGGCTCAAGTTGACGATACGACGATCCTCATCACTGCGTGAGCGCTTTAACAGTTCCTTGGTTTCCAGTTTGTCGAGCATTCGAGTCATCAGCCCGGTATCAATCCCAAGCAGCGTCGAGAGCTCAAAGGGGGTGCTCGCAACGCCGCTGTTGAGCGAGAGCAAAATGCCCATCTGTTGGCTGGTGATGCCGTGATCCTTGAGTGCTGAATCAATTTCGGCCGTCACCAGGTTGCGTGCCTTGGCCAGAGTGAATCCGACGCTCTGGGTGAGCATGAAGTTCTGTTTGCTGTAGTGGTTCACATCATCTCCGCGGGAGCTTTGGAGCAATCTTCAGAGTACGGCCAAACGTTGCCGATGAGCGCAGCATACCCCGTTAATGTGCGCTGACACCCGCAGCGGTCGCGGCTGATTTATTGGGATGGGTTACCCAGATCAAAGGAATGATCAGGATAAAGACTAACGCCGACAACCAGAACATGTCATTGAGGCCAAGCATTGCTGCCTGCGCATTCAACTTGGTTTCCGTGAAAGCCAAGACTTTGCCGACGCCCCCGCTCAAGGTTTTCTGCATCGCGGCAATGGACTCCACGAATCCAGGGTTGTAGATCGATAATTGCTCCACCAACTGCGCGTGATGTTCGATCGTGCGATGGTTCCACCCGGTCGTCAGCAGAGAAGTGCCGATCGCTCCGGCAAAAACACGGGCGAAATTTGAAAGCCCGGCCGCGGCAGGAATTTTTTCAGGCGGTAGTCCTGAAAGAATGATGGCGGTGAGTGGTACGAAGAAAAGGGCGGTAGGAATTCCCTGTAGCAAAGTCGGGAGCACAAGAGTGTAAGCGTCGACGCCGGTGGTGTAATGCGAGCGCATGAAAAACACGCCGGCAAACCCCAGAAAGGCCAGTGTGGCAAGTATTCGCGCGTCCATCCTGGGCATTATTTTGCCCATGACGGGTGCCAGGATCACGGCGAAAATACCCAGCGGCGCGGTCACCAGGCCAGCGTCAACGGAGCGGTAGCCAAGGTAGCCCTGAATCCACTGCGGCAGAAGAACCAGGTTTGCGAAGAAAATCGCGTAGGCCACCGAAATCGCGATGGTGCCACCCAGAAAGTTGCGCCTGGCAAACAGGCGTAAATCAACAATGGGTTTTTCCTCAGTGAGCTCCCAGATCAGGAAAAACACAAAGCTGACGAGTGCAAACACGCCCAGCGCACAGATAACCGGCGAGTCAAACCAGTCCAGGTCTTTTCCCTTGTCCAGCATGATTTGAAGAGAACCGACCCAGGCAATGAGCGAGATCAAGCCGACGATGTCGATTGGCAGGCGCCGACCAGGCGTTTCACGATCTCGATAGATCATCCAGACGACGCCAGCGGCAAACAGGCCTACAGGAATGTTCACGTAAAATATCCATGACCAACTGTAGCTATCGGTAATCCAGCCGCCGAGCGCCGGGCCGGCAATGGGCCCGACCGTGGCGGTCATTGCCCAGAGTGAAAGTGCGCTGGAGCTCTTGTGTTTGGGAAAAGTGGTCAGCAGCAGCGCTTGTGAAAGGGGCACCAATGGCCCGGCAGCAACACCTTGCAGCACCCGGGCAGCGAGCAGGATCGGCAGGCTCGGCGCAATTCCGCATAACCAGGAGGCAAACGAAAACAGCAAAATCGCCATGACGAACAAGCGCACTTGCCCCAGGCGCTGGGATAGCCAGCCGGTTAGCGGAATGGATATCGCGTTGGCTGCAGCGAACAACGTGATAACCCAGGTACCTTCATCGACAGAGACGCCCAAATTTCCCGAGATCGTCGGGATCGCCACGTTGGCAATCGATGAATCGAGCACATTCATGAAAGTGGCCAGCGATACGGCGAGCGCACCCAGAAGAAACCTTGCTCCCGTGAGTGGAGCAGGTGAGGTAGAGGCAGTCGTAGAGGGCATGCTGCCTCCTGAGAAAGCACCAATCGAAATTTATCTGATATGTCAGATAAGTGATTATAAAAAAGGCGCCGTCACCAGGGATAGACGCCTGAATTTGATTGATCATGATAGTAACTGACTTAGCAGATAAATAAATAGCATCGTTGTGCCCTGCCGATCAAAGGCACAACCCTGCGCAAGGAAAACCCCAGACCCCGGCTATGAGCCAGGTTTCAGGGCAGTGGGCTGACCGGTTACTGACCGTCAGGTACGGTCAATTGCTTGTCACCCGTGTCGACGATGAATACCGCCAGTAACCGGGCGGGTTTGCTGTCGCTGGCGTTTTCGCTGACGGTGTGGTGTGCACCAGGATCCTCGTACCAACTTTCACCTGCCTTGTAGATGCGTGGTGCCGAGCCATCCACGGAACTGCGTATCTCCCCCTCAAGCACAAAGGCATAAATAAAAGCCGACTTCGCATGATGATGTGAGGGAGACGCGCCTTTTGGGGGGTATGTAACCACCGCCGTAATCATGGATTTTCCTGGAATATTGGGGATTTCCCTCATGAAGTTCGGTGTCACTGTCTCATGAGGTCTTTTTTCGTTGTCGCTCGCCTGGGACGTTAAGCAAAGCAAAATCAAAGACGCGCTCAGTGCCAGTTTGGTGAATTTCATATTGACTCCTTTTGGTGCAATGGGGAGTTGTTGAATGAAGATTCTGGTAATGCTTTTTTGTTTTCGAGCGTGCCGTTCAAGGCAACGGCTTTGGTGCCATCGTAATAACGATCTTGCCACTGGGGCGAGGGCGTTTTCCCTCAAGGATTTCGTGTACTTCTTTTACGTCGTCGAGGTGAAAAGTCTGACCAACATTGGTCGTGATACCACCGCCGTCGATGAGTTTCGCGATGTCCGAAAGTGCAGCCGATGTCACGTCAACCAGGAAAAACATGGCTGTTACCTGATTTTTCGTGGCCAATGTCTGATCGGGGGCTGAGACCGCGGAAACCAGAATTCCGCCTTTTTTCAATAAGGGGAATGAACGGGTCTGTGTGTCGCCGCCGACAAGGTCTACGACAACATCAACGTCCTTGGCGATGTCCTCAAAACGCTGGCTGCCATAGTCAATGACAACATCGGCGCCGAGTTTTCGGACATAGGCCGCGTCTTTCGCAGAGGTCGTGGTGATAACGCGGGCACCTGCCTTCTTGGCAAACTGAATGGCAAAAGCGCCGACCCCGCCAGCGCCTCCGTGTATCAGAACAGACTGGCCAGATTTCAGGTGACCGTGGTCAAACAATGCTTGCCATGCGGTAACGGCTATTACAGGTATGGAAGCGGCTTCGATTGCATCGAGGGAGTCTGGTTTTAGCGCAATCATATTCGCCTGGGCGATGGCGTGGTGTGCATAGGCGTCAGTGAATCGCTTGTTGGTCACCCCAAATATCGCGTCGCCTACCTTGCAGTTTGAGACTCCTGGCCCGACCGCAACAACAACGCCCGATAGATCCGAGCCAAGCGTGAGTGGCAAAGGCTGGGGAAGCACACTGTTACCAGCCCTGATCCACCCGTCCCATGGGCCGACACCAGCAGCGGCTACCTGGACAAGTACCTCGTCTCGATCTGGAGTAGGGGTAGGTATTTGTTCAATAACAATGTTTTCGGGACCACCAAAATGGTGCACGCGCGCTGCAGTAGTATTCTGAGGGACATTCGCGGGTAAAATTGCCATGTTTTTATTGCCTAAGGCTAATTTTTAGGGAAACAGCGAAGTCAGTGTAGCGCGCGCCAAGAAGACCGTTTTTCAGATACGGTTAAAGCCTATGAGTAAACATAATAAAAATGCTGGTGTTTATAGCATTCAGAGAGGGGAGCTCTTCTTTGTTTGCGAATTGAGTGATTTGTGCAGAGCATCTTCGAGATGTAAAAGAGCCATTAGCGCTTGCCGGGTGTCGATCAGAATGGACTCGCTACGAATATATTGCCGTTTGAAGGGTTATTGATTTGAGCAGGTCTATCTCTGATGGTATAAAGGTTAAATATTCCCAATTATTTAAATCTTGATACCATTAAGGCACCCCGAGACTAAGAAGGCGCCTCACTTTCGTGGGTGTCACTTGCAAAGCTTTTATTTTTTTGTGATCGGTAAGAAGACTACCTGATTAACCAAGGGAGAAAAGCATGAAAACAGCGGCACAAGTTCTCAAGTTAAAAGCTGTGCAGAACCAGCAAGTCCATAGTATCGCCCCAGATATCATGGTGCTTGATGCATTGAAAATCATGGCCGAGAAGAATGTCGGTGCACTTCCCGTGATCGAAGGCGGGCAAGTGGTTGGCGTAGTCAGTGAGCGCGATTATGCCCGTAAGGTTATTTTGAATGGACGCTCTTCGGTGGGAACACCGGTCAGGGAAATCATGAGTTCACCCGTGGTCACCGTCGAGGCTCAGCAGTGTGTTGAATATTGCATGGCCGTAATGACTGACAGCCATTTGCGTCACTTGCCGGTGCTGGAAAACGGCGAATTGATCGGCTTGTTGTCAATTGGTGACTTGGTCAAAGAAGCGCTGGTAGAGCAGGCTGATCTGATCCAGCAACTCGAACACTACATTCGCGGCCATTGATACTGTCAAAAAATAACCCCCTGAACTGACCAATTTTCAGGGGGTTATTTCATTCTACGCATGCTACCGCGGGGGGGCGAAAGCTGCGTGAGTGTGTTACTTGTTGTTGGCTAGACGCTTGGCGATAGTCGCTACGTGCCGGCCCTGGAACCTGGCGATCTGCAGCTCGTTTTCGCTTGGTTGACGCGAACCATCAGCGCCGGCCAGCGTTGTAGCGCCGTAAGGCGAACCGCCGGAGATTTCAGTCATGTTAGTGAGGCCTGGCTCGGAGTAAGGAACACCGACAACTACCATGCCGTGATGAAGCAGTGTTGTGTGGAAGCTGGTGATAGTAGTTTCCTGACCGCCGTGTTGCGAGGCAGTACTGGCGAATACGCTGCCGACTTTGCCTATCAGACCGCCAGACATCCACAAGCCGCCTGTCTGATCGAGGAAGTTACGCATTTGCGAGCACATGTTGCCGAAGCGTGTCGGAGTACCGAAGATAATGGCGTCCGCTTCAGCCAGAGCGTCTGGCGTTGCGTACGGAATGCTTCCGAATGCAGCCTTGTAACCCTTGATACCACTTTTAACCAATACGTCTTCCGGCATAAGCTCCGGAACTTGCAGCAGCGTTACCTCTACATCACCGACTTCACGCGCGCCGGCGGCTATGGCTTCCGCCATCTTGTAGATGTGGCCATAGGAGCTGTAGAAAACGATTTGAATTTTTGTTGGCATGTCGGTGTCCTGTTTAATTTCTTTGACTAGCAACTTGCGGCTTATATAACTAAGCCACCAAGCCTGTTTCAAACGCTTTCAGATTTCGTTTGATGTTTGAATAAGCATTCAACGAACGGCGTTTGCTTGTTGCAGCATGAGCAGGACGGGAAAACAACACAATGGTGTTGAGGTTCATGATTTGCGAACGATGCGATTGCCAACGCCAAACGTTCCAAAGTGCGATCGATAAGTTCGCCATTCGCAAACGTCTACGCGTTGCCTCGCTAAATTCAGGTGGTTACGCTGGGACCAGTCGCCTGACCGATCTTGGTTATTTACCCAAGTGGCGGGCTTTTCCCAGCAAGCGGATTTCGATAGGAACAATAAATGGAAACGCTAGATGGAGTGGTTGTAGTCGGTGGTGGTCCGGTTGGACTTCTTACTGCATTGAAACTTGGCAAAGCCGGTATTCGGGTTGTGGTCCTCGAGGCAGAATCAGGTGTTTCGCCTTCGCCACGAGCTGTTGCGTACATGCCGCCGACCGCTGCCGCTCTGGACCGCTTCGGTTTGCTTGAGGACATCCGCAAGCGTGCCGTATGGTGCCCGGACTTCGCCTACCGCCATGGTGATGGTGAGCTTATCGCGAAGATGGATTGGAGTGTGCTGTCCCAGGACACCCAATACCCCTACATGTTGCTGCTCGGGCAGAATCATGTCTCCAACATCATCGCGCAGCATTTGCGCGAGTTGCCCAACGTTGAGATCCGTTGGAATCATAAGGTCGAGGAAGTCGATCAGGATGATGCCTACGTGACCATCCAGACCAGCAGCCCTGGCGGTACTTCTCGCCTGCGCGCACGCTGGGTAACGGCAACGGATGGTGCACGCAGCACCGTGCGCCAGAAGGTCGGCTTGACGTTTGACGGCATTACCTGGGGTGAGCGTCTGGTTGCCACCAACGTGTTTTACGACTTCAATTTGCATGGCTATTCGCGGGCCAACTTCGTTCACGACCCGGTTGATTGGGCTGTGGTCGTGCAGCTAGACAAGACCGGCCTGTGGCGTGTCTGCTATGGCGAGGACGCCTCGCTGTCGGATGCCGAGGTTCGTCAGCGCCTGCCTGAACGCTTCAAACGCTTGCTGCCAGGTGCTCCGACGCCTGATCAGTATCGCGTCGATCACCTTAACCCGTACCGTGTGCACCAGCGTTGTGCCGCAGAATTCCGCCGTGGCCGGGTGATTCTGGCTGGCGACGCGGCGCACGCGACCAATCCTATGGGCGGCCTCGGCTTGTCCGGCGGCGTACTGGATGCGGAGCATTTGGCAGAAGCCTTGATCGCCGTGATAAAGAATGGCGCATCGACCAAAACCCTGGACGAATACTCGATTGACCGCAGAAAGGTCTTCCTCGAGTTCACCTCGCCAACGGCCACTGCCAACTTCACCTGGATGAAGGAAAGCGATCCGGCCCAGCGTGCGAAGGACGTTGCCATGTTTGAACATGCGGGTACCGATCGCTCGGTAATGCGTCAGTTCCTGCTTGATTTTGAAAAACTCAACGGCCGACGGGTCATTGAACCAAAGCTGCGAGCCGCTTGAACTAGCGGGATTTATGGGCCCGGGAGTTAGCGCTCTCGGGCTGCATGAGCCTTATGTTCGATTTTCTATTTCTATTTTTATGTTTTAAAGGTTTTTAAGAAACTCATCTTAAACTTGAAAAGACGTAGTCCTGTTCATGACTTTTAAATAATTAAAAGCGTGGCCAGGTGTCCCAGAATAATAAAAAAATAGGGTTCATAACATGAAATCGAAAGCGAGTTTTAGTTTTGCGGCCGTAAAGCCGTGTTCGCGCAATTTACAATTAAGCATCGCTGTAGTGTTGCTGGGGACACAAGGAGTACCCGAAGTAAAGGCTTTCCCGATTGATACGGGAAATCCAGATTACAATGTGGCATTTGACAACACCATTAAGTACAGCGCTGCCTGGCGGGTAGAAAACCAGGATCACGCCGTTCGGCCCACCTATAACCCTAACCTCGATGACGGTGATAATAACTTTAACCGTGGATTGATTTCCGATCGACTGGATCTTCTGTCGGAACTCGACATGAATTATCAGCGTCGCTACGGATTCAGACTCAGTGGTGCCGCATGGTACGACGACGTTTATAACCGCGGTAACGACAACCACACCGATACGGTCAACAGCATTTCAGTAAAAAATGATGAATTCACCCACGATACTCGGCGCTTCGAGGGACGTGATGGTGAGTTGCTGGACGCTTTCGGTTACGGGAAATTCGATCTCGGAAACATGTCTCTGTCGCTCAGGGGCGGACGTTACAGCCAGGTCTATGGTGAAAGTCTGTTCTTTGGTGGCAACGGTATTGCCGTTGCGCAGTCGCCAGTCGACATAAACAAACTCCTCTCGGTACCCAGTTCTACCTTCAAGGAAATCATACGTCCGATTGGTCAGGTCGGCGGTAGCCTCCTGGTCAACCAGAATGTGACGCTCGGTGCGTATTACCAATACCGCTGGGAGTCGGCTCGGTTACCGGCGGCGGGCAGTTATTTCAGTTACGCGGACTTCCTGGATGAAGGGGGCGAGTCATTCATTTTGGGTCCAGGCTTCGCGTTGACACGCGGCAGGGATATCGATGCTCGCAATTCCGGGCAGTACGGATTGCAGGTCAAATTAAAGTTTGGCGAGTTCGAGTACGGGCTGTATGCCGCTCGCTACCACGACAAATTTCCGCAGTTCTACCTGCGGCCCGGGGAGGGTGATTACGCCCTGGTGTATGGCGAAGGCATCAGGACGTTTGGGGCCAGCGTCAGCACCTTGATCGGCGAGACCAATGTCGCGGCCGAAACCTCCATCCGCCGCAATACCCCCCTTGCTGCTACGGGCAACGTGGTCGTGGATCTGTCTGGCTCTGGCGACGGTGACCACAATCCGTTGTATCCGGTAGGTAATACCTTTCACGCCCAGGTGTCGGCAATTTCCGTATTGCCTGGCAGCGTCCTGTGGGACGGCGCGACGTTGCTTGGAGAAGTCGCTTACAACCGGATCACCAGCATCGACAAGAACAACGATCAGTTGGACCCCAACGTCACTCGCAACGCCAGCTCGCTGCGCATGCTGTTCACCCCCGAATACTTCCAGGTGTTTCCTGGCGTAGACATGACCACGCCTGTCGGCATCGGTTACGGCATCAGCGGCAACACCGCCGTGCTGGGTACCGGGTTTTCGCCTGAGGGAGGAGGGGACGTGAGTCTGGGTCTGCAGTTCGATTACCGCAAGTCCTGGCGTGGTGGCATCACCTTTACCCATTACTACGGCAGCGCCGGTGGCGTGGTGGATTCGACCTCGGCCCTTTCCGGGGACCAGGTGTATGCCGACCGCGATTTCGTTGCCATTTCCCTGCAGCGCACGTTCTAGCCCGAAAGGAACATAACAATGATTAACAAGACACTCCTTGGATTCACTTTCCTCACTGGCCTGGTCGGTGCGCTATCGGTATCGGCGGCAGTCAGCCCGCAGGAAGCGGCGACACTGGGTACAACCTTGACGCCCCTGGGCGGTGAAAAGGCGGGTAATGCCGATCACAGTATCCCGGCTTGGGACGGCGGCACCAAACAAGCCGCTGCCAGTGGCAGTAACCATATCCCTGGCGATCTGTTTGCTGCTGACAAACCCGTGCTGAAAATTACTGCCGCGAACATGAAACAGTACGCCGACAAACTGTCCGAAGGCACGCGCACGCTACTGCAGAAATACCCTGACAGTTTCCGCCTGGACGTTTACCCGACTCGGCGCACGGCATCGGCGCCTGATTACGTCTACAAGAACACTGCCCTCAACGCAGTCAATTGCAAACTCACGCAAAACGGCCAATCGGTGGAGGGTTGTTTTGGTGGCATTCCGTTCCCGGTGCCCAAGAGCGGGCAGGAAGTGATCTGGAATTTCCTTTTGCGGGTTGAGCCTGAGTCCGTGGAGTTCGGCTTCAAGAACGTGGTGTTGACCAGTGACGGCGGTCAAACGCTGGCGACTCGTAACGACAACACTTTTCAATACCCCTACTACTACCAGAAAGGCTCGGTTCTGAATTGGTCCAAGGAGTATTTCCTTCAGCGTTTCAGCACCACTGCGCCGCCGTTCAAGGCGGGTGAGACGTTAGTGATTCGAGACAGCGTAGATCCACAGCAGTCCCGCCAGGCCTGGCAATACCTGGTCGGCCAGCGTCGTGTCAGGAGGGCTCCTACCGTAGCCTATGACACGCCTGACTTCGTTGCTTCCGGCGCCAACTACTTTGATGAAGTGCAAGGCTTCTTCGGTATGCCGGATCGCTACGACTGGAAGATCGTCGGCAAAAAAGAAACCTATATTCCTTACAACACCAACGGACAGGTGACCGCGCCGCTGGACAAGGCCTTTGCACCGCATCATTTGAATCCCGACACGCTGCGCTGGGAGCTGCATCGCACTTGGGTAGTGGAGGCAACCGTATCGAGCGGCAAGCGTCATGCCGTGCCAAAACGCACCTTCTATTTTGATGAAGACACCTGGCTGCTGACATTGCTGGATGGCTATGACGCCGAGGGCAAACTCTGGCGCACTTCTCAGGTTCTTCCTTTTGTTGTGCCGTCGGTACCGGCCGTACTGGTCAAGCCCGTAGCAGTGTTCAACCTGCAGGCCGGAACGGTCAGTAACGTTCAAGCGTTCAATGGCGAAAACTTCCGGGTCGTGCCACTAAAGCCTGAGTCCTATTTCACCGGTGATGCAGTGGCCGCCGAAGGCGTGCGCTGACCAACACGGTATCGGTCCCGAAAGGGGCCGATCATTTACAGGAATCTTGCCAATGAGCTCTATGAATTTTCATGGCGCGCGACCACTGCTGCGCGCCGTTTGGTTCTGCGCCGCGCTGGCCGCAGCCATTCCCGGTTTTGCCCAAAGCGCCTCTTTGGATCTGCTTGATACGCCTGCCGCGCAGGATCAACGCGCTGAACATGCAGTGCTGCTGGCGGTGACGCGCGCTGCCGATCGCCTGGTGGCGGTTGGGGAACGAGGCATTGTGTTGTTGTCGGATAACAACGGTGTCAGCTGGCGTCAGGCGCGAGCGGTGCCCAGCAGCGTCGCGTTGACGGCCGTCAGTTTTGTGAACGGTGGCGAAGGCTGGGCGGTGGGGCATGCGGGGGTCATCCTGCACAGCGCGGATGGCGGGGAGACCTGGAGCAAGCAACTGGACGGCAACCTCGCCGCACAACTGGAACTGAAAAGCGCGCAAGCGCAGCCGGGCAGCGATCCCCAAGCCGCTCAGCGGCGGCTAAGCGCGGCGCAGCGCCTGGTGGCCGATGGCGCGGACAAACCCTTTCTCAGCGTTTACTTTTCCGACCCGCAACATGGTTTGGTCGTGGGTGCCTATGGACTGGCAATGCTGACCGATGACGCGGGTGCTCATTGGCGATCAGTGGGCAATGAACTGGACAACCCCGGCGGGATGCATCTGTACGCCATTCTTGGCGATCCGCAGTCAGTGATGATCGTCGGTGAGCAGGGGGTATTGCTGCGTGGTCCCAAACTTGGAAAAGCCTTCTCGCGGGTGCAAAGCCCCTATCACGGTACCTGGTTTGGTGCGGTGCGGGTGGCACCAGGTCAGGACCTGATCTTCGGACTCAAGGGCAATGCCTATCGTCTGGAAGATGGAAGCCAATGGCAATCAGTCGAGACCGAAGAGCGCAGCAGTTTGACCTCCGGCAAAAAGCTCGCAGACAACAGTCTGGTGTTGGTCAGCGAGGGCGGGCGGTTAATGCAGAGCATTGATCAGGGACGTCATTTTCAGCTGTTGTCGGCGGCCGGCCTGGATGGTTCGAGCATTACCGACGTGACTCAAGCAGCGGATGGCGCTCTGGTATTGACCGGTCCGCGCGGCATCAAACGCCTGAACACGATGACCCTCAATAAAGAGAACGTTCAATGACCGCTCATCATGTAATTGCCGCGGATGACACCGAGCTGATGGCACAGCGCGGGTCATGGGTGGAGCGTTTGCTGTTTGGCCAACGTGCGCTATTTGTATTGCTATGCCTCTTGGCCACCTGCTGGTTCGGCTACAAGTCCGCTGGTCTGGAGCTCAACGCAGCGTTCGAAAAAATGCTCCCCAGCGGGCATCCTTACATCCTCAACTATCTGGAAAATCGCTCACAACTTGCCGGCGCGGGTAACACTTTGCGCATCGCAGTCGAGGCTAAATCCGGGACTATTTTTGACACCGACTATCTCGAGACGGTGAAGAAACTGACGGATGAGTTATTCCTGCTGCCGGCAGTGGATCGGCCGTACATGAAGTCGCTGTGGACACCTTCGGTGCGCTGGACAGCCGTGACCGAAGAGGGTCTGGACGGCGGTCCGGTGATCCCGGACAACTACGACGGTTCGCCGCAGAGCCTGGCTCAGGTCCGGCAAAACATCGAGCGTTCTGGTGAAATCGGGCAGTTGGTCGCCGACAATTACAAGTCCAGCATCATCCTGGTTCCATTGCAGGAGCAACGAGAAAGCGGGGCGGCGCCGATCGACTACCAGGCACTGTCACAGCGCCTGGAGATGCTGAGAGCCACCTACAGTTCGTCGCGGGTGGATGTTCACATCATCGGTTTTGCCAAGCTGGTAGGCGATCTGATCGCAGGGATGCGTCAGGTCATGACGTTTTTCCTGGTGGCTGCGGCCATATGTCTGGCGATTCTGTTCTGGTACACCCGATGCATTCGAAGTGCACTGGTGGTGCTCAGCTGTTCGTTGGTGGCGGTGGTGTGGTTGTTAGGCACCTTGGCCAGCCTTGGTTTTATCCTTGATCCTTACTTGGTACTGGTCCCTTTTCTGGTGTTCGCCGTCGGCTTGAGTCACGGCGCGCAAAAGATGAACGGCATTACTCAGGATATCGGTCGAGGGGTGGACCGGCTGATGGCGGCTCGACTGACATTCCGGCGTTTGTTTCTGGTCGGTCTTTCAGCCCTGGTGTGCGACGTCGTTGGCTTTGCGGTGTTGATGGTGATCGATATCCCGGTCATCAAGGATCTGGCGATCTGCGCCAGTATCGGCGTGTCGATCCTGATCGTGACCAATCTGATGCTGCTACCCGTGCTTCTATCATTCATTGGGGTCAGCGAGAGTGCTGCCCGCAGAGCGGCCGAGTCCCCCGCGGCGGAGCTGCTGGATGTCAATCACGTCAAGCATCCTGCCTGGGCTTTCCTCGATCTTTTCACCCATCGACGCTGGGCGGGATTTGCACTGTCAGCGGCTGGTGTCCTTGCCCTGGTGGGCGTGGGCTACGGCACGCAACTGAAGATCGGCGATACCAACCCGGGCGCACCAGAGTTGCGCGCCGATTCCCGCTATAACAACGACAACGCGTTCGTGGTTGGACATTATTCGGCGAGTAGCGATGTCTATGTGGTGATGGTCAAAACCCCACAGTTCGCTTGTGCCTTATATGACACGGTGCGCACCGTCGATCGATTGGAGTTCGAGTTGTCGCAGGTGCCAGGTGTGGAAGGTACAAAATCCCTGGCTGGGCTGGCGAAGATTGCTGCAACGGGGATGAGCGAGGGGAGTCTGAAGTGGTACGAAATACCGCGTAATCAGGACATGCTCAATGCCATTATTACCCGCGCGCCGCGCGAGATATTCAACCAAAACTGCGACCTGTTGAGCGTCTACGTTTATCTGCGTGACCATAAGGCCGATACGTTATCCCGGGTGGTGAATGTCGTCGAAGACTTTGCCAGGCGCAATAACTCGGCGGATTACCGGTTCCTCAACGCGGCGGGTAACGCTGGCATCGAAGCGGCCACCAATATCGTGGTCAAGGAAGCCAATCGAAAGATGCTGTTCCTTGTCTATGCGGCGGTGATTGTCATCAGCCTGGTGACATTCCGTTCATGGCGCGCAGTGCTCTGCGCGGTGCTTCCATTGATGCTGACGTCGGTACTGTGCGAGGCGCTGATGGTCTGGCTGAACATCGGCGTCAAGGTGGCGACATTGCCCGTCATTGCGCTGGGTGTCGGTATAGGCGTGGATTACGCGTTGTACATCATGACTGTCATGCTGCGTTACTTGCGCGAGGGCGCAAGCCTGTCCGAGGCGTATTACAGGGCCCTGGTGTTCACTGGGAAAATCGTTGTGTTGACCGGGGCGACATTGGGGATTGCGGTGGCGACCTGGTACTTCTCACCGATTAAATTCCAGGCCGACATGGGAATACTGCTGGCCTTCATGTTTGTGTGGAATATGCTCGGCGCGTTGATCCTGCTTCCGGCGCTGGCCTACTTTCTTTTCAAACCAGGCAAGGCACCGGATACAGTTTCTCAATAGTCCAGGCTGCAGGCGCGACTATCACCGTCAGGTATCTGAGGGTGATAGTCGAAATGGAAGTTCGTTGGAATTAGTTGCAGGCTTGTGCTGGCGAGGCGATTTCCGGTGTCAGACCGAGGCGACGATCCCACTCCGGCTCCATGGAAAACATCGACGAGAGTAAATCCAGGAATAACTTTACTTTAGCCGTGCCTCGATGTGATGTCGGGTATACCGCGGAAAAGTAGGGCGTGTCTGTTTCGTAATCAGGAAGAATACGAACCAGCCGACCGTCCAATAGATCATCGCAAGCCACCATGGTTGGCAGATAAGCGATGCCCATTCCCCTGCGTGCAAATTCCTGGACCAAATGGACGCTGTTGGAGCGAAGCGCGGGTACCAGCGTCACTTCATTGTGCTGTGAGTCATTGTTCAATGACCAGCGACGCCATGGGTAATATCGGTAGCAGGCGAAATCGTGTTGGCAAAGATCGTCGGGACTCAGAATGGGCGGACGCCCTGCCAGATATTCAGGTGTGGCAACGAAGACACCACGCATCAAAAACAGCTTTCGCTCGATCAGGGATTCCGAGGCCGGTGGAAAGATTTGAAGCACGATGTCGTATCCTTCCTGCACGGGATCAACGACTTGGTCATTTGCAAAAACATCAAAATCGACGCTAGGGTGTTTTTTCCTGAATTTTTCAATGACCTCTGGAAGTTGCTGTAAGGCAAATCCATTTAAAGCGGCAATGCGTAAAACACCTGAGACTGAGGTGGAAGTATCGCGTGAGCGCTGAGAAAGTGATTGCATCTGATCAATCAGGCTATGGCAGTCTGAGTAATACGAAATACCTACTTCAGACAGCTTTACAGCCCGACTGGAGCGATGAAATAGCGAAACTCCCAGGTATTCTTCCAGGTGCTGCACTCGAGTGGTGATGACTGATTTGGCCACCCCGATTTGTCTTGCTGCGTTCGCAAAATTACCCGCCTCTGCAGCGCGTACGAATGCTTCTATACTCAGATAAATGTCCATCCCGGCGCCTCATTCTTTTCTTGTTCTAGCGATTTGGCTATCCAGCATTTACTCAATGTCTAACAGCACTTGAGTGAGCGACTGGCTAGCGAGAGATGTCTGCAAAAACTCGTCAATTACCAGTCCATCCCTGTGCAAAACAGCTTGAGTCCGAAAGGACGATTGGCTTGTGCCAACCCCCCGCCCCAGCATGAGTAACGCGTAGAAATTAAACAACATCTTGATGGTTCCTGATCGGCGAACGGTCCGATCGTCAAAATCAAACGACGACTGGCGTCGATTGTCCATGCAAGATCTATGCGCGCCAACACTCGATTTGTTCGTGGATTCTGCTTTGAAAAGCGCGATCGGTATGTTCGCAATTGGCAAACGGGCTTCGCATTGCCTACCCAAATCAGTCTAGTTACGCTGGATCCATCGCCTGGTCACTTATAACGAGTCACGCAAGTGTCAGGCCCTGCAAGCGGATACTGAGAAAGGGCAGTCATGGAAACGGTTGATGGCGTAGTGGTAGTCGGTGGTGGGAGCGTAGGACTCCTGACTGCACTGAAGCTGGGCAAGGCAGGTATTCGAGTCGTTGTGCTGGAAGCTGAATCCGGCATCACATCGGTGCAACAGGTCGTAGCCTGCATGCCAACGACTGCCGCTGCCCTGGATGAGCTGGGCCTGCTCGAGGACGTTCGCAAGAGCGCCGTAATGTGTCCTGAAATCGCCTATCGCCAGGGTGACGGGAAGCTCCTTGCCAAGTTGGACTGGGAGGTATTGGCTGAAGACACTCAATACCCGTACATGCTGCTGCTTGGGCAAAATCATGTATCCAGCATCCTCGTGCAACATTTGCGCGCGCTCCCCAACGTTGATATCCGCTGGAACCATCGAGTCGAAAATCTTGATCAGGATGATGCGTACGTCACGCTTCAGATAAGCAGTCCTGGAGGGCAAACGCAGCTGCGCTCGCGTTGGGTTGCCGGGACCGATGGTGCACAAAGTACAGTGCGCGAAATAGTAAGCCCCAGATTCAAAGGTCGAACGTGGCCCGAACGAATGGTTGCGGTTAATGTTTTTTATGACTTCTCGTTGTACGGTTATTCCCGTGCCAATTTCATTCACGATCCGGTTGATTGGGCTTTTATCGTGCAACTTGATAAGTCCGGTTTGTGGCGAGTCTGTTACGAAGAGAATGCGACGCTTACCACTGCCCAGGTTCGTCAGCGTGTTGGCGAACGACTCCAGCAGTTGCTGCCAGGCGCGCCAACTCCCGACCAATATCGTGTAGAGCACGTCGCTCCTTATAAAGTCAGCCAGCGCTGTGTCGCGGAGCGTCGCCACGGTAGGGTCATACTGGCTGGCGATGCAGCCCAGACTACCAATCCAATGGGTGGTTTCGGACTGTCCGGAGGCGTGTTGGAGGCGGTTGACCTGAGCGAAGCCTTAATCGCCATCATCAACCAAAATGCTTCAGACAGCGTGCTCGATGAGTATTCGGATAACCGCAATCAAGCGTTCAAGGATTTTACATCGTCCAGGTCAACTACCTTTTTTGCCTGGATGAAGGAAAACGGTCGGGTGCAACGTAAGCGTGATCTGGCGATGTTTGAAAAAGTGCAAACAGATCGCGCTGTCATGCGTCAATTCTTGCTCGAGTTTGAAAAGATGAACGGCCGGCGTTCCCGGTCGATCAGCGCCTATGTCAGCCTGGTTATGTACGCGCTCAAACACCAATTAAATAATATTGTTGGATTAATGCATCAACTCGGCAATTTGACATTGCGATCATTGCGGTTTTTCCGTAGCAGACTGAGCGAATCAATCTCGCTCGAATAATTTCCGGCACGATCTGCGCTACGACTATTTGTCTTGATGGCCAGATAAAAAAGTGTGCCACTCAGGCAGCGTCTTGCAAGAGTAAGTCATGAGATATACCGCCTGGCGTTGGATGCTGGCGGAGCTTTCCCACGTCAGGACGGGTCAAACAATATTAAGAGAACTGACCTATGGATCGTTTGCTCAGTGTGGAAGCCTTTGTAAGAGTTGCTGAAACCAGCAGTTTTGCAAAGGCCGCAATGCAGTTGGGCGTTGCCCGTTCAGTGGTAACTCACCGTATTCAGCAGTTGGAACAGTTTATAAATTCGCCACTGTTTCACCGCAGTACACGGCATGTCCGTCTTTCGGAGGTGGGTGAGACTTACTACAAAGAATGTTCAGATATGGTCACCAGCTTCAACTCATTGACGGATCATATGCGCGAGCTCCGTGCAAAGCCGTCAGGGAAGCTGCGAATTCAAATGCTGCCAGGTTTTGCCATCGGTCATTTCGGAAAAATAATGGCTGAGTTCAATCAAATTTACCCGGACATTGAAATCGATGTCGTGGTTAACGATCGAGTCGTGGATCTGATTGAAGAGGGTTTTGATATCGCGTTTCAAATGTTCCCTCCTTTGGCAGAAAGTCTGATCGAGCGAAAATTGTTTTCGGTGCGACGAGTGTTTTGCATGTCCCCGGATTATGCGGAAAAGTTTGGCATGCCCCAACACCCTAATGACCTGCAGCAGCACAAGATAGCTTTGTATGCAGGATATCCATCGCGTAATCGCTGGGTCTTCACCCATGGGGAAGAACAGGTGGAGTTGAGCCTGCCGGGCCAAGTGCGTTCAAACTCGGTGCATTTGTTGCGTGATTATGCGGCGACGGGGGAGTGCCTTGTCTGTCTTCCGACTCTGGTGGCTAGCTATGACTTGTTGAACGGACGACTCATCCCGGTTTTGCCGAATTACACCTTGTCTTCCTTCAATTTTTCAGCAGTGTTTCCAGCCACTCAACGACGCGCATTGAAAGTTCGCACGTTAATCGAGTTTCTGGTGGAAAAGTTTCGTGAAGAACCTCATTGGGATAAGCCGCTACTGGAACGCGGATGGGTAGCGTAACTCGAACTTCCGAGTGTGTTTTTTTGTTTATTGAAATCAAACAAAAGGTGAAATCATGAGTAGCGCCGCAATTAATACAGTCTTCGCCTCGCTGGATAACTTTCGCAAAGGCTCGGTGGAGGTCATCAGTGGCAAGGCCAGTCACTACGCGTTTTCGAACATCTTCGAAGTTGCCCAAAATTCCCTACCGTACGAAAAAGTCGTCGTCGGCTTCAACCTCGGCTACGTCATCGAAACCTTGCGCGCCGAAGGTAAGTCGCCTTGGTTTACCGCGTCACACGATGAGTTTGCGATTGTCATGGATGGCGAAGTTCGGGTGGATTTCCTCAAGCTCGATGCGCCTTCCCAATACGGTGAGGGCACTCATCTGGCTGGAGAGCTGCCAGTCGGCCAACCGATGGGTTATGTACTGCTCAAGCGCGGTCACCAATGTCTGTTGCCGGCCGGTACGGCCTATCGCTTTGAAACCAGCCGTCCTGGCGTGCTGCTGCAACAGACCATCAAAGGACCGTTGTCGGTCGAGAAGTGGGCAGATATCTGCTTCAAGTAATTCGTTGCGCCTGATTGCTTAACCCACAACTACAAAAGGAATCCCGCCATGGCCATGCTTGAATCCGCCACCGATACCGCACGGTTTTCCGATGATGAAGTCAAGATCAGCCCGCCTCACCCAATCACCGGGTATTGCTCATTTCAACTCGGCGCCTTCGAACTGTCGCGCGACGAGTACTTCGCCCGTATCACCTGGCCGGCCAAAGGCCAGACCCGTTCGCACCTGATCCCGGTCGATGCCTTCCTGCGCGCCATGATGCGCGATGTGGCCTGGGGCTTTTTCTACGGCTGGGTCAACTTCGACCACGTCATCGGCACCCGCAACTACTACGGCAAAGTCGACCTGTACGCCGGCACCTTCAACGGCACGCTGAAGGCCGCCGGGGTCAACTACACCGAAAATTTCGAAACGCCGCTGATCATGGCGACCTTCAAGGCCATTCTGCGTGACTGGACCAACGCCACCTTCGACCCGTTCGCCGCCCCGGAAGAGACCGGCAGCGCGTTCGGCCGCAAGAACGGCGACAACATCGAAGCCATCGAGCGCTTTCGCATCGCCACCAAGCGCATGCCGGGCCTGAAAGACGATTCGCCGCTGCGCAACGATTTGCCGATCAATCGTCACTTTGCCGATGTGTCCCAGGACGAGCCGGAAGTGCACGCGGCCGAAGGTTTTGAAGGCGAGCTGCATGCCTTCAGCCTGTTCAAGTACCTGTCGCGTTCGGACGTGACCTGGAACCCGTCGGTGACCTCGGTGTGCAAGGCCAGCCTGTTCTGCCCGACCACCGAGGAATTCATCCTGCCGGTGTTCCACGGTAACGACCGGGTCGAGTGGTTCTTGCAGATGTCTGACGAAATCGTCTGGGACGTGGGCGACAAGGACGACGGCAACCCGCGAGCGCGCATCACCATGCGCCCTGGCGACATCTGCGCCATGCCGGCGGACATCCGTCACCAGGGTTACTCGACCAAGCGTTCGATGCTGATGGTCTGGGAAAACGCCACGCCGAACCTGCCGCAGCGCTACGAAAGCGGCGAACTGACGCCGTATCCGATCGAGTTCTGATCGTTGTTCCGTACCTGGCGTCTCGATTCGGTCTTGATTCGTGTTTTCAATACGTAAGTTCATCACGAAAGAAACTGGATCGGCCAATCGGACAGGGTGCTCGTGCGAGCTCCCTGTCCGGTCACTTCTTGGCATTTGCCTTTTGTTGCACTAGAACCGTTTCGATACAGCTCATTGCGGGCAGAAGTTGCTGAGCTATCAGGGTAGCTTTCTGCGTGGGGTGCATTCCTGATTTTGTCCTTGTGAATAGCGGATCATCAAAGTACGAGCGCAGCCTGGAAAGTGATCCGCTTACAGCAGGTTGCCCCACGTTCATGCATTCGGCCGTGCGAGTAACGCTTCTCTCGCGAAACAGGACGAGAAAAGTAACCACAATATTCAGGTCAAACGTATAAAGAAATTTCTCGTTAATGCTCATGAGTTGAAGTTTTCTAGTGTTCGAGGAGGTTGCAGTTAAGTGCGATAGTTCGAGTGGCGCTGAGGTCAAGCGGTTCAAAGTACTTTTCTCGCGCCGGAGCGTTTGTCATTGGAAAATTGAGTGTTTGCATTGGTCTACTGAAAAATATCGATATTGGGGTTTGAGTGGGCAGGGTTAACGGATAAAATTTCGGGCGTTGTAAATTTGGTTTTTGTGCTCTAGTACTGCTTGTATTTTACGTGCTGATGCACGTAAAATAATTTTAGGGGAAGTGTGGTAGTATGCAGTTCCCCTTTTTAGACTCGGCTTGTTTAGCGAGTCTTTTTTTTGTCCGAAAGAAATGTTTTTAATCCGGCAGGTGATTTGTTTTGTCGGTGGGTAATTATTGATGCTTATGTCGCCGCGCTTTCAATGTCTCAATCAACAACGACGCCCATTGAATTCGGCGGCTTGTAGTCAACGCGTATCACCGCCTCAGTCGTGACCACCGTTTCGCGTTATTTACATCTAAGGATGGTCTGAAAAAGACTTCCTGATTTGGCAAAATGCCCTGACGCCAGCCGCTGAGTTTTTCCGATGAAGCAGATGACCTTCGCCGACGCCGAGTACGCCGGCAAGCGCAAGCAGACCCGCAAGGAGTTGTTCCTGATCGAGATGGATCAGGTCGTTCCGTGGACGGGCCTGATTGCCTTGATTGAGCCCCATTATCTAAAGGGCGAAGGCGGCCGCCCGGCTTATCCGCTGATGGCAATACTGCGGGTTCATCTGATGCAAAATTGGTTCGGCTATAGCGATCCAGCGATGGAAGAGGCGTTGTACGAGACCACGATCCTGCGCCAGTTTTCGGGGTTGAATCTGGAGCGTATCCCCGACGAAACCACGATCCTCAACTTCCGCCGTTTGTTGGAAAAGCACGAACTGGACGCCGGAATTCTAGCGGTGATCAACGGCTACCTGGGCGACCGAGGCCTGTCGCTGCGCCAAGGTACCATCGTGGATGCCACGCTGATCAGCGCGCCCAGTTCGACCAAGAACAAGGACGGTAAGCGCGACCCGGAAATGCATCAAACGAAGAAGGGCAACCAGTACTACTTCGGGGCGAAAGCACATATTGGTACCGATGATGAGTCGGGCCTGGTGCATAGCGTGGTGGTCACAGCAGCCAATGTGGCGGACGTTACTCAGGTCGACAAACTGCTGCACGGCCAGGAAAACGTGGTCTGCGCCGATGCTGGCTACACCGGTGTCGAAAAGCGAGAAGAGCATCAAGGACGCCAAGTCGTCTGGCAGGTCGCTGCGCGCCGAAGCACCTATAAGAAATACGGCAAGCGTAGTCTTCTGTACAAAGTCATCCGCAAGATCGAGAAGGTCAAGGCGCAGACGCGAGCGAAAGTTGAGCACCCGTTTCGAGTGATCAAGCGGCAGTTCGGTTACACCAAGGTGCGGTTCCGTGGGTTGGCAAAAAATACGGCTCAGATGGTGACGTTGTTTGCGCTGTCGAATCTTTGGATGGCGCGCCGGCATTTACTGAAAACGTCGGGAGAGGTGCGCCTGTAATGCGGGGGATGGTTGCTACGAGACGCTCGTAGCAACCGAAAACATAAAATATGCGACGAAGCTGACGGTATTTTGAGCCGAGATCTCGCTTTTTAGATCACTGAGGCCAGCTGGCCGCGAAATGGCGGGCTACTTCAGAGCATCCCTAATTGGCTACATCAACCAGCACGACTTCACTGCGTTGATGTGCAAAAAACTTAAGGTGAGATTCGTGTTGAACGGCAGCGCCGTCGCCGGTACCGACAAGCGTGCCGTTGACCTCAACGCTTCCAGAGGCAACGACCAAATACACCTTTCTACCGTTGGCGATTGAATACTCAGCCTGTTCAGAGATGTCCAGCGTAGCCGCCGCCAGGCGTGCGTCTGCGCGAATTCGCAGCGCTTCTTCGTCGCCATCAATGCCGCTGGCAAGCGTCACGAACTTGCCGTTGGTGATCTTCGTCGGAAAAGGCCTGACGCCCCAGCTTGGAGGCAATCCTGTCTGATTAGGGAAAATCCAGATTTGAAATATCCTGGTTACCTCGTTTTCGAGATTGTATTCGCTATGTTGGATACCCGTACCGGCGCTCATTACTTGAACGTCTCCGGCAACGGTACGTCCCTTGTTACCAAGGCTATCTTCGTGAGTAATTGCGCCCTGGCGCACGTAGGTGATGATCTCCATCTCTTTGTGCGGATGAGTACGAAACCCTGTCTGGGGCGCAATGGTGTCGTCATTCCAAACTCTCATCTGGCCCCAGTTCATGCGATTGGTGTCTTGATAATCGGCGAATGAGAAGTGATGGCGGGTATCAAGCCAGCCGTGGTCTGCGCCACCAAGTTTTGAAAACGGACGTAACTCAATCATGTGTTTGCCTCTGGGAGTGTTATCCGGACAGGGGGAGTGCCGGTGCTTTAATGAACACCTCCTCGAAGTGGATAAATAGCCAAAAAAATGGGACCTATTTATCTAATTCATCGATCCATTTGTCACCCGGAGTGTAAACATGCAGCTTCAGGCGTTGATCTGCTGTAGCGAAATGTCTGTTCGTAAAGTGCGAACATCCGGTTCGCTTTTTAAGAGTCCAGGATTTCAGGCAGCCCGTGTGGTGGTTTTCACATCACCCAAAGAGCGCAAGTTATATTCAGGCATAGCCAAAGAGTTTGGCGAAGCGGAGTGAGGAGTGCGGGCAAAGAGCTTTCTATAATTTCTTGAGTTGCGGGGAACCGTGCCTGCAGTGGTATCCCGAGTCTCTGATACGGCACTCGGCCCCCTGCAACTCATTGGATTAGCCAATTATATGGAAATTAGCTATCGGTTCGCTTGGTACTCTTTAATATGCTGGCACCCTATCTTGAAGTCCTTATCAGTCACTCGGATCAGTCCAGGCCTCGAAGCGCTTTGTTCAGTCCTGACTGACAATTCATCAACGCTTCTTTGATGCCTGGCAAATCCTCTTGCAATCTCCAGACAGGGCCGACGACGTCAATAGAGTAGCTACCTTGCGGGGTCTGCAAACCCACTGCCACTGCACCGACCCCGATGGTGTGCTCATCGAAGTCATACGCGAAGCCTTCTTCACGCACGAGCTTCAACTGGGCCAGTAACTCGCTCAGCGTTGGGGTTTTCGGCGTCAATGGCTGCAGGGTGTGACCGACGAGTTTGATCACCGCCTCATCATCAAGTTTTGATAACAGGATCTTTCCGCCAGACGTCGCGTAAATGTTGAACATGCTTCCTGCAACCGGAGACACCCGCAAAGCCTGGTGAGAAACCACTGAATGCAGGATCAGCAAGTTGTCCCCGTTGGCTGTTTCCAGAACTGCGGTTTCACCTGTGGTTTGTGCAAGCTGCTCCAGGAACGGCCGGGCATGCTGGGTGATATCGACATGGCTGTGAGAGGCGAGTCGCATCAGCGCCGGGCCCAGACGGACACCCCCCGCGCCCTGAAGTTCGAGCAGTTGCTCGACGACCAGGGCGTCGACCAGCCGTTGCACTGTTGAACGTGGCAACTCAATCCGCTTGGCGATGGCGCCGAGGCTTAGTCCGTTGGGTTCGCTTTCCAGGCAGCGCAGGATAGCCGCCGCCCGGGTAATTACTTGGATGGGACTGCGATCAGATGAGGAAATGGTCATCAATATTGTCTCTTGTACTGCAAAGCGGTACACTGTACCGAAATTTCGAATGGGTTAGTGAATTTTAGCTTACCTGCTCGGTTCCGCACCTTTTCGAGAGTTATAAAGTGTCATCTCCGACCCCTATACCTGCTGCCGCACCCAGTCCCACCCCGTTCGACGGGCGTTTGGCTGTAGGGCTTTTTGGCGTTTTGATTGCTGCTCTCATCTCTGGCATCAACGACCGCGTCACCGAAATTACCTTGATCGACAGCCTGGGTGTTTTCGGGCTTGGCCACGATGAAGGCACCTGGATCAGCACCGCGTACGCTGCTGCGGAAGTCTCTGCGATGCTGATCGCACCCTGGCTGGCAATCACTTTTTCGATACGCCGTTTCGCAATCGCGGTCACCGTCGTTTTTACCTTGCTCGGCGTCATTATTCCCATGTCCCCTAACCTGCAGACTTTGCTGGTTCTTCGGGTATTGCAGGGGCTGGCTGGTGGAGCGTTACCCCCACTACTGATGACCGTAGCACTGCGATTCTTGCCCTGGAACATAAAGTTGTACGGCCTTTCCGCGTATGCACTGACGGCGACGTTCGGGCCCAATCTGGCAATGCCTCTGGCTGCGCTTTGGACTGAACAAAGTGATTGGAGGTTGGTGTTCTGGCAAATCGTCCCGGCGGGTCTCGTCGGTGCTGCGCTGATTGCCTACGGTTTGCCACAGGATCCACTCCGTTTGGAGCGATTCATGCAAGCGGACTGGATGGGTGCGGCCCTTGGCATGGGCTGGATTTCCATGCTGGTCATTGCCCTGAGCCAAGGCGAACGTCTGGATTGGCTAGCCTCGCCGATTATTGTCGCGATGCTTATGGGCGTAGCAGTTTGTCTGCCGCTGTTTTTGCTGAACGAGTGGTATCACCCCTTACCACTTTTCAAGTTGCAGCTGCTTAAGCGGCGCAATTTCGCCTACGGATTATCGACGCTTTGCCTATTTGTCATCGTCGCGACCGCGGGAAGTGCCATTCCGGCCGCTTATCTCATGGAGATCCATCACTATCGCCCACAGCAAGTGATGCCTATTGCCCTGATGATCGCCTTGCCTCAGTTGGTTCTTGCGCCTTTGGTGGCTTTTGTCATCAATCGTCATTGGCTGGACTCCCGCTATGTACTCGCTGGAGGGCTCATCCTGTTAACCATTGCTTGCATAGGTGCCTCGTTCATCACCAGTGATTGGATACGGGAAGATTTCTACGCGCTGCAGGTGTTGCATGCGATCGGTCAGCCCATGGTCGTCGTGCCTTTGCTGAAGAACGCCACCGGAGTCATTGCTCCGATGGAAGGGCCGTTTGCGTCGGCAATGGTCAACGCTTTGCGGGGTATGTCTGCGGTGGTGGCGGGTTCTGCCGTAGAAAACTTTATTACCCAGCGCGAGCATTTCCATTCCAACGTTTTGCTCGACGCCGTCGGTTCCCGCTGGCACACCCTGTCGCCGCTCGTGACCCAGGGGTCTGTTGCCGAACTTGCGGAACGGGTGAGAGGGCAAGCCCTGGTCCTTAGCTTCAGCGATGCCTTCCTGGCACTGCTGCTGATCATCGCCGTCCTGTTTTTGATTTTGTTGACTCTCCCTAAACGCGCCTATCCACCGCAACCTCCGGTACAGCCATGAAACATAGAACCGCTATTTCACTCATCGCCGCCGCAATGCTTCTGTGTGCTGTTTACGGCTTGTATCGCCTGTTTGGCAGTGGAACCGTCCAGACTACCGATGATGCATACGTCCGGGCAGATTCAGTGTTTGTGTCGCCGAGGGTTTCAGGCCAAGTGGCCAAGGTTTTGGTTGAGGATGATCAATCCGTCAGTGCAGGTCAGCCATTGGTTGAACTCGATGATCGTGATTTTGTGGTAGCCAGGGATTCAGCCGCAGCGGGTGTCCAGGGGGCTGAGGCTGAGGTGGAAAATCTTGCGGCAGGCATCGAGCGTCAGGCAGCCGTGATCGATCAAGCTGCCGCCACCACCCGGTCTACCGCAGCGTTGGTCAAATTCGCTGAGTTCAACGCTCAGCGTTATTTGAATCTTTCGAATTCAGGCGCGGGCACCCAGCAAGAGCGACAAAAGGCCGAAGCCGATCTGCACAGGCTTCAAGCAGCACGTGACCGTGACGAAGCTTCCCGAATCGCAGCGCTGAAAACACTGGACGTTCTGAAGGCCCAGCTTCAAGTGGCCAAGGCGACGCTGGCCAAGGATCAGGCGGCTCTGCACCAAGCGGATTTGAACCTGTCGTACACCAAAATTTCGGCACCGCAGGATGGCATGGTCGGGCAACGCTCGGTGCGCGTGGGTGCATACGTCTCCCAGGGACATCCACTCCTGGCAGTCGTGCCTCTGGACGAGGCTTACGTGGTTGCGAATTTCCGGGAAACTCAAATGGCGCACATGCGCCAGAACCAGAAGGCGGAGATACACGTTGACAGCGTCGCTGGACACAACTTTCAGGGACGCATTTTCAGCGTGGCGCCAGCCAGCGGTGTTTCATTTTCAGAAGTCGCGCCCGACAACGCTACTGGCAACTTCACAAAGGTCACTCAACGTATCCCGGTAAAAATCGTATTTGATGCCAATCAACCGGACCTTGATCGCTTGCGAGTAGGCATGTCGGTGGTGGTCAGTATCGATACCGCAAGGGAGCAGTGACATGAAGCACGCATTGTTGTCCCTGGCCCTGATCGGTGTTGGCGCCTGTTCCGTGGGACCCGACTTTAAAAAGCCTCAGCCCCAACTGCCTGAAAGCTGGTCCACGATCGCCAGGGCCGAAACGTCGATAGGAGGGCCAGTAGATAGCCAATGGTGGCAAAAGCTTGGTGATGATCAGTTATCGTCGCTGGTGGAGCGTGCGGCGAAGTCGAACCTGGACGTGCGCACGGCCAGCAGTCGCCTTGAGCAAAGCCGAGTGCTGCGTCAAGTGACGGGTAGTCAGCAATATCCGGGCGTTAGCACGGGTGGGAGCTACCAACGCGACCGAAGCAGCCAGACGGGGCTGCTGGACGCGTCAAACCTCAATGGCAAAGCGCCGTATGAAGTGTGGACTGCGACCCTGGATGCCAGTTGGGAAATCGACCTGTGGGGCCATGTGCGCAGGAATGTGGAAGCCGCTGACGCTGATATTCAGCTCACAGCAGCGCAGCGCGACGGCGTGCTTTTGAGTATCGCGGCGGAAACGGCCACGGACTATATCCGGCTGCGTGGAGTGCAAGCGCGGCTCGCCGTTGCGCGCCAGAACCTGGAGATCGCACAGCAAAGCGCCGAGCTGACTCAACTGCGTTTCGACAACGGCGTGACTACTAATCTGGATACCGCTAACTCCGCTGCGCAAGTAGCAACGATTGAAGCGACATTGCCTGTCTTGCAGGCCCAGCAGGATGGCCTGATCAATGCTTTGAGTTATTTACTGGGTGAGCCGCCGAGAGCGTTGACCAAAGAATTGCATGACGTGAAGGCGATCCCGCACCCAGCTCCGGATGTCCCCCTGGGATTGCCATCCGAGCTGGCTCAGCGCCGCCCGGATATTCAACAGAGTGAAGCCGCGCTGCACAGGGCCACTGCGGCGATCGGAATCGCCGAGGCGGACTTTTATCCACGAGTGAGTCTGGGAGCCAGTTTTGGTTTTCAAGCGTTGAATGGATCGGACCTTGGCGCTTGGAATTCACGCCAATGGTCCTATGGTCCCAGCTTGTACCTGCCGATATTTCAGGGGGGGCGTGTGACCGGAACACTGGAGTTGCGCAAGCGTCAGGAACAAGAGGCTGCTCTGAATTATCAACGCGTAGTCCTGGGTGCCTGGCATGAAATTGACAACGCAATGACTGATTACGCGGCTGAAAAACAGCATCACGCTGCTTTGGAACAAGCCGTCCAGCACAATACGGACGCACTCAGCACTGCACGTGATCGCTATAACCACGGTGCGACTGACTTCATTAACGTGCTTGGTGTACAAAGTGCGTTGCTTGCAACGCAAACTCAACTTGTGGACAGTACAACTGAGGCAGCAATAGATCGTGTGCGTTTGTACCGCGCACTGGGTGGTGGATGGCCGACACCGTAGCTCTGGAGTCACTCAATAGGAAATAGCTGTTATCGCCAGAGCAGGATTGACCCAGTTACCGAAACTTCACTGACCCAGGCTCCTATCTCGTGAACCATTATCAGTGCTGGATTTTTGCCGATTGGTGTTGGGTCAATGTGGCATCGGCCACTGGTTCAATTCGGCGTCAGCGCCAACAACGTATCGGCATCGGCATCGTGGGCGCCCGGGCGAGTGCAGTTTAGTGATAGGTCATGGCCAGCGTTTCGCAGTGGGCGGGGAGATGCGTCAGGTGAAGCGCCTCAGGAGCCGTGTCTCTGCGCTCAACACCGAATGCTTGAGCTGGAAGTACATCTCCACGTTGTCATTCACTCGCATGATCGGCTTTGAGGTGCAAAGCAAATGCCATGGCTTTGGGCCCAGCTGAGTCAGAAAATCCGCGGCAGCCTCTGATAGCGCAGTATCAGTGATCGACTGATTGAAGAACGCTGGTGTGAAATTCATGGTAGCGCCAAATTCGTCCGCAATTTCATATCCCAGTTTGACGCGTTCGCATCGGCGATTCCTGGATTCGAACTGTTCAGGTTCAACCTGGCAGACGATGCTGACGGGAGTTGGATGGTAGTTGCCATCATCGTTGTCTTGACCCACCGACAAGCCAACATATCCAATAGGTTCCCAGCCCTGGCTGAGTTTTTCGAGCACAGCCGCGTATGACTCGAACGACTCGCGGTCATTGTTAAACACGCCGTGGCGGGGGCTAACATCCTTGTAGACGGTAAGCACACTCTCCACCTCGAAGGTGCCAAACGCAGGCTTCACATTCAATTTCCATTCAAGCGAATTGAAAGGCTTGAATGTGTGCTGTAGCAGGACATGCTTGTCCATCGGATTGAAGAGGTCCTCGCCGTCAGAGAGCATTACAAAGGCACCCGTCTTGACGCCGTCTTTCAGAATTTCGCCAGTCTTGGGATTGCGGGCGCTGATCTTTGCATAGCCAGTACCAGATAGCGCGACGCGCTCATGCGGGGGCCGGTGAAATTTGCCGAAGTACACGGACCAGTCAGCAATCACGTCTCTCCAGACCTGGTCCTCGATCTGCAATCTGTGTTTTGCGCAAACCATGACCTCCCGAATGACACGACTGAGCGTATGGACGCTTGAGAGCGCGAAGGCTGCAGTCGGAAAGGGGAGCTCAGCCGTTGAATCAACGATTTCTGTCCGCATGTAGGCCGCTTTGACGGCCTCAATGATCTTCTCCTTATCCAGATCAGGCAGATGTTGGCGAACAATGCTGTCAAGTCGCTTCATGCCTATGGAGTGGGCCATAAAGCTAACGGTCGGATTTTGCAATGCCAGGCTCTGCGCGAAGACTCGAACTTGCTTCATCTCCAGCAGGAACTCAGCAGGGTATTCAAACTGAAAAGCATCCACTGTCATCGCGTCATCGCGTCATCGGGACATAGCCAAATGCCGTTCGATTCTGCTCTGATTTCTTCGTCAGTAAGGCCAACTGGTGGTCTAGGACCACCGGGAGAAGCTGCATAGATGTGCGCAGCCACTGCTACCCCTTTCACACCAACGGAACCATCGCCTTTGATTTCGGGACCGTTGGTGGGCCTGCCGCAACCATAGAAAGAACACATATGGCCCGCGTTGCCTGCAAGGATAATGCGCGTGGCCTTTAAAAATTCGACACGTCGTGACTTGGACATCCGTCAATTACTCCGAGTGGGGTAAAAATGCGATGAAAAATGCGCAGCCGAGCTCTAGTGCACTGGATCAATTTGCGGTCCAGTCGGAGGGTACTTTCGACTATGCGAACAGGTGAGCCAGACCTGCAACCGTAAAGCTCAGGCCTACGAGGAGCGCAGCTCTGAAGCGCGTCTGGTAAGGACGATAGTGGGCGCTTTCAATCTTCGAAAACTCGGCTTCTCCGATGGCAGCGTCGCTCCTCGCGTACAAAGCCATTTTGAGGTTGCGCTTAGATTTTTCAGGGTCCCGCTTCGCCACAACGTAGCGCGAATAGTTCCAGTACGAAATCCCGAGTGCTGCTGCGCACAGTGTCCATATCACTGATTGGATGAACAATATGGATGTCACGTTGCTCCTACCTCCTTGAACACAAATCCTATCGATCATCAGCGGCCCGCAACGCCGTCTTGATGCTCACCTATGATTCCCGCCCAACGTTTGACGGCTGGGCTTGGGGTGTACCTGGGTGGGGTCAGACCTTAACTGGTGATGTCAGAATGCTCGGATCGAGCACGATCAAGATCGGATAACTCACCCCATCCTGCAGTTCGTTGCCGGCAACCGCTTGATAGCCAGCTAAAATTGAAGCGTCGACGATGGCCCAGTCACGTAACGTTGCATGCTCGCCTGCAAGGCGATCTGCTTCGGCTTCCTGATCCTGAGACCGTGCGCGCGTCATGGCTAATTTCCTTGGTCAGTCAGTAGATGGTCCGAAGCGCTTAAAGCAATCAGCGTGACCGTAAATTCTACTGCCAACGCCTTTGGGCCACTTGCCATTACCACGGCTCATGTTATCAGCTCCGGATAGAGCGCAAGCCGTCGATGCACTCTGCAAATTCAAGGAATACACTCGCGATTCTGACCGTCTGGGGAGCGTTGTAGTGAATCTGTTCGATCTGTTGAAACTGTGGGAGCCGACGTTTACGCCGGAACAGGCCAAGGTCCACTTGGCCAGGTACAACGGCGAGGATCACCCGCTCGATGTGTTCATACAGGGAGGCTTCGACGAGTGGCAGAGCCGTCAAAGCAACCGCAATTTTAAGCTGCCCTACGTGGTTTCGCTGATTCAGGCCGGGAGTCCAACCCGCTGGTTGTTTGGAGGTCTTTTTAAGACAATGGATTGTGTCGAAAGAGACGGCCCGAAGCCTGACTACATCTACACCCTGGAGCGTGTGCCGGCGGCCGAAGAGTGGGTGGGGCGGCTGTATCTGAGCAGCAATTACACCAAACGTAACTCCTACCCATACGGTGAAACCCTGGCTGGGGACCTGGCGGTGACTGAGCTGCTGGCCGAACGCCTCAGCATTGGCCATTTCCCCGGTTTCAAAAAGGTCAACCTGACCAAAAGTCAGCTCGATGTTGTGGTGCAGCAGAACGTTGATTCCTGGCGATCCGCTCTGTCGAGCGTCAAGGGCATCTACCTCATCACCGATACGCATACCGGTAAGCTCTACGTGGGCAAGGCCGACGGGGAAACCGGCATATGGGGGCGCTGGTGTACCTATTCGACGACCAGCCATGGCCACAACGTGGCACTTAAACGGGAGTTTGGCATTGATGCTCCGCCTGAACGTGAAAAGGATCTGCGATTCTCATTACTGGAAATCGCAGACCTGCACGCGATGCCCGGGGAAATTGATGCGCGCGAGAGTCATTGGAAGGAAATTCTGCTAACCCGGTCGCATGGTTACAACCTCAACTAGCCATCATCCAGGTCTTTTGACGGCGGCTTGCCACAACTCGTATTGAGGCGTGGCGGTGTCAGGTGAAAAGCAACACCTGGAGCTGGATAGAAAAATGCAAAGCAATTTCAATTTGCCATCCCGAGGTAGCAATTTGCATTTTCAATTGAACAACCAGTTGCCTCCAAGACCTCTTTGGCTGGATAGGCAATCGACCTATGTGAACAGTCTTTCGAATCGAACGAGACCTTCTATGCTCTTGTAGACGCGCCACCGTGAGTAATTTTTAAACCCTCCCTGGAAGCGCGGAAGAGCCTTCACCAAAAGTCTGCTCTCTGGAGGAATGCATGGAGAATCTGATCGAGCACAACGGGTTGACCCGGCGCGAGGTTTTGGTACTGCTTGGGGCAGTGGTGTGGTCCGTTACCACTAGAGCTCAAACGTCGGCTTCGCCATTCGAGGCTGAGCTTGCGAAGGCGATCGCAGCTGATGACTTCGCCCATATGGGGGCCTACCGTGAGAAGTTCGAAGTCTTCCCAGGTGACACGTCTCGTTCGCAGGGTGGTTATCGCGGCCGTCAGAGCAAACGCCTGATCTCAAACCCGGCCAGAAGTCTGATCGTCGCATGCGAGGTGACCAACGAGGCTAACTTCCGCTCCCGGCTCGAGAGCCCGATCTGGCCAGGGGGGGAGTCGGGCGTGACCATTGGTATCGGCTACGATCTCGGGTACACCAACGCCCCAACCTTCCGATCAGACTGGGACGGCTTACTTCCCAATACCACGGTGGAAAGGCTCGCAAAATGTTGCGGTTTGAAAGGCAAAGCTGCCGCACAACGTGTCAAGGAGTTGAGCGTTAACAAGGTTGGATGGTCAGAGTCAAACACTCAGTTCGATGCGTACCTCCAGTTCGTGGCGGGTCAGACTGAGGATACGTTTCAGAACTGTAAGGACCTGCAGTCGGACTCCTTTGGTGCTTTGGTTTCGCTAATCTATAACCGAGGTGCCAGCCTTTCACGAAAGTCTGATCGCCGCCGCGAGATGCGCGCGATTTACGACTTGATGCTTAAGCGCGATTTTTCGGCCATTCCTGCCCAGATCCGCAATATGACGCGAATCTGGGAGGACGATCCGCAGGCGCGTGGCCTCTTGAAGCGTCGCGAACTCGAAGCACTGCTTTTCGAACAGGGCCTGAAGGGCTAGGGCGAGGAAAGACGGCATGCGAAGCATTCGTCTCGGTCTGGGAGTGCTCGCCGCCGTCGCGGTGTTACTGAGCGGTGAGGCACAGGCAGGTAAATCAACCACGGGCGCTCGCAATGTCGCTTACTTAGTTCAAATGGGTGAATGGGAGCGCGGCGCAGAGGAAGTGGCGCTCGTTCTGCCGTATCTGGTGAAACATCGCCGTGATCCGGACGCGGTGCCCGCGGCAATCCTTATGGCCAGTTCACTATCGCAGCTTGGTCGCCATGCCGAAGCCCAGCGTCTGCTGGCGCCTTTGGGCTCAAGCGCAGAAGTAGTAGCCGCTCGTGGAACTATTTTCCTCAAGCAGGGCAACTATAGCGAGGCCAGTGCCACACTTGCATCGGCACTTCAGGAGCCCTCGTCTTTGCCACGCGTAGCGCAGGCGCGTGTCCTTTGTGAACGGGCATTCCTTGCGGAGCAAACCGGCGATGCTGCCGCTGCCTCGGCGGGCTATTTGGACGCGCTAAAGTTATACGTGGCGGCGGCTCGTGAGCAGACCTTCTTCTTGGGCGCCCCGCGCGTGGAAGGCACGCTGTGGGATGAGGTCGCTCCGAAGCCGAGAATCGTACCTGGCCCCGTAGGGGATGTGATCGCTGAACTCGATCGGTTGGGCGAGCCCAATGCAAATCCAAATTACCATTCCGATTCGTTCAGTGCCTACCTAGAAGAGGAGTATTTGGACAACTATCCGAGGGCAGCTCCATTTGTAGATTGTTTGGTGTGGGTGGCCCGGAACAAAGAAGCGGCAGGCGAGCAGGAACTGGCCCATGCCATTTTCCAGACGGCGATCGCGCAGAGTAGCCTCCTCGATAGCCTGTCCTATACCCATCAAAGGGCGCTGGCTTTCATCGAATACTTCGAGTTTTTGGAGCGTGCCAACTTCGATCCGGATCGCCTGGTGAAATTGGTGCGCATTGCCCTGAACGTGCACATGATAGGAGATCTTAAACCGGCCTACAGTGAGAGCGATATCCGTAATCCGGGGAGCCCGACGACCAGTCCGAGGATGAAGGCGTTCCAGGTACTGAGCGGCATCATCCTGCGTGCGCTCTTGCGCTCTGGTAGCCCGTCGGACATAGCCAGCGCGTTTGAAGTCGAACAGGACTATCAATCGTCTAGTGCGTCGCTGGCCGTCCACGTCCACACCGAACGCCTCGTGCATCCCAGATATTCCTTTGTGTCGAAAGCTGAGCACAATGCCTTCTGGGCGCAATTCGATCGAGATTTACCGCCCAGTTACGCTATGAGCGCGTTGCCCCCTCTAGGCCCGCGACAGTTGCTCATCATGATCAGTCCTGACGCCGGAGCAGGTATCGGTCGCATCTGGGCGATTGGGGAGCAGAGGAAAGCATGGGCTGCGCTAGGAACTGACCGTGAAACCCTGCGTACCGACATCGAGAATCTCCGGTGTGCCCTGGACGTAGTAATGTGCTGTGAGTTCCCCGAAGACTCAAGGATGGGGGCCGCCTATGGTCGCCTGAAAAAGGAGTTCATCGCCGAATTCCAGCTTGAATCCGTCGGGCGCTGCCCATTACGAAACGACCAATTCGAGGCCACGATCGCCTATCGCGTGTTCGATGAGATTTTCGCCGATCCAATCATTCGGGAGATGGTTACAAAGGCCGATGAGATAATCATCGTGCCCCAGGGCGAGTACGCTTCGATACCCTTCGGTGCGCTGCCGATGGACCGGCCGCAGGCAGGGCGCGGCCCCGCACCGGCGTCCTCCACAAAATGGTTAGGCTTAGAGAAGGCCATCTCGATATATCCCTCGATCTACAGCTACGTTGATTCAAATTCAACGGAGCACACCTACCGCAAGATCAGACTGTTCGGCGTGGGTGATCCGCTCCTCGGTACTACCCACACGTCAGGCCGTGCTGCCGATTGTGCGCAGTTCGCGCTCCGTAGTCGGCGCGTTCGGGGCGGGTCAGCCGGCGACCCGATGCTTGCGCTTTTGCCCCTACCGGGGACACGTTGCGAACTCCAGGCTATCTCAAAGCTTAAGGGCGTCGCGGCGAGTAATGCGTCCCGCCTCTTGCTCAGGGATAGTGCTACTGAACGCAGGGTTCGCGCCGCTGCACGCACCAATCGACCCTTAAGCCAAGCTGAGGTTTTGATGTTCGCCACCCATGGTCTGATGCGCGGGGACTTCGGTCTTGAGGAGCCGGCCCTCGTACTGTCGCGGCCACGGCGCAATGGACCGGCCGATAACGACGGTTTCCTAACACTAAGCGAAATCATGCAAATGCAGATGCAAGCCTGGCTCGTCATTCTGTCCGCCTGCAATACCGGGTCCAGCGGCGAGGCCGCGGGCGACGCCTTAGCCAGCTTCGCAACTGCGTTCTTCCGCGCAGGCGCAGAGTCTGTTCTGTTGTCCCAATGGACTGTCCGCGACGACGTGGCAGCCTTCGTGACGCCACGCCTCGTAGCACTCATGCTAGGTGAGCCGACGATCGCGCAGTGCCAGCGGGGTGACGGGGGCCGACGCAGTACCGCCGAGGCCCTGCGAATGGCGCTCTGTGAGGCTCGGCAAAATGAAGCTCTGGGCGCTGACTTACCGGGCGATTGGGCGCCCTTCGTCTTGGTCGGAGGGAAATCCCAACTTTAGGTGGTTCCGCACCTGCAAGAGTAACGCACCATAGGCTACTTAAATGTCTAAGTTATTCGGATAGGGGAACGAGCGCATTGGGCCCTGAGGTGATTCCAATCGCGCTTGTGCGTTTGTCTGCGCCGGCTGCGCACCTCTACTATCCTGATCCGCGCCCCGATGCGCACACGACCAGACAACGTAATCAGGACATCAGCAAGATGAGCACTCAGCGTTTCGCCAAGTCGCAGATGGACACCTTCTATCCCCAAGCTCCCGCAGAGCTGCAAACGGAGTGCATCGTCGAGATGTCGCCCCAGCAGCTGATCGTCAAATACATGAACGAGGGCGAGCTCGTTGAGTACATCGGGGAAGTGGAGGGGGAAGGGCATTACATCATCCGAGGTAAAGGGTTTGAGGCGAGCGGCACACTGCATCTGGCGGATGGTCGCCGGCTGGAAGGCAGTTGGAAGGAAGGTCAGCAGTACGGGATGTGGCGGATCTTTTTGGAATCCGAGGAGTGATCGCCTGACCGGCGATACACCACGGGAGGATGAGTCCGCAATGGTTGTGCGCAGGTCAAACCACCAGCGCCGACCGCGCATGTAGCTGACTGTTGTGCCAGACTGGTCGTTTCGTAATGTATGCCGTCAGGAAAGTACACAGGGAGTGCCAATGCGAGATGGATTGACCAAGCAGCCTGATACCGGCAAAACCTCCGTGGCTCAATGCGCCAACCGAAATATCATCGACCGCCTGCCCGGCAATGTCTCTTCCCTAAAGATCAAGCCCCCCGCCATCACTGAAGCCGGCGTCTCGCTGCTGTCAGCTACCCTGGTGCGGATGGTTTTCGAGGTCCGCTGAATGCCACAGTTCGTCCAAAATGGCCCCAACATTCCAGAACGTTTGCTGCAGGCGCACGAGGAGGGGCGCGTGGTGTTTTTCTGCGGCGCGGGCATCTCTTACCCCGCACGCTTGCCGGGATTCGGGGGATTAGTGGACAAGTTGTTTAGCAGGCTGGCTCCCGTCCCGAGTGCGGTGCAGCAAGCGGCGATCAAATCCAAACAGTACGACACCGCCGTGGGGCTGCTAGAGGCAGACGTCGGGCGCGAGAGAGTTCGGCGGACAATGGCGGACATTCTCAACCCAGATCTCACTTCGCCAAAGGCCACGGCAACTCACAGAGCTCTATTGAACCTGGGCAGGACCCGCGACGGACGCATGCGGTTGATCACGACCAACTTCGACCGTTTGTTCGAGGAGGTCATTCCCGCGGCACCCTTTGCGGTGCACCCGTTTAAAGCGCCTCTGTTACCCGTGCCGAAAAACCGTTGGGACGGGTTGGTCTATCTTCACGGTCTATTGAGCGAAGCCCCCACAACGAGCGAGCTGGATCGCTTGGTGATTTCCAGCGGTGATTTTGGCCTGGCATACCTCACCGAGCGATGGGCAGCGCGATTCGTCAGCGAGCTGTTTCGCAATTACACCGTCTGTTTTGTGGGTTACAGCATCGCTGATCCAGTTCTTCGGTACATGATGGATGCCCTCGCAGCCGATCGTCTTCTTGGCGAGTCCCCGCCGGAGATGTACGCCTTCGGCAGTTACGCTAAGGGCAAAGAGGAAATTCGCTCCAACGAGTGGAAGGCCAAGAACGTTACACCGATTCTCTATATGGAGCACAACCGCCATGCCTACCTGCACAAGACCTTGCAGGCATGGGGGGAAACCTACCGCGACGGTGTGCGCGGCAAGGAACGCATCGTCGTTGAAAGCGCGATTGCCCGACCTCTGGCAAGCACGACACAGGACGACTTTGTCAGCCGACTACTCTGGGCACTGAGTGATCTGAACGGCCTGCCAGCTAAACGCTTTGCCGAACTTGAACCTGTGCCTTCGCTCGATTGGTTGGAGCCGCTTAGTCAAGCGCGCTTCGGCCATATTGACCTGGGTCGCTACGGTGTTCCACCAAAGACCGGAGTCGATGGAAAACTCGCCTTCAGTTTGCTGTCCAGGCCCTCGCCCTATCAGTTAGCCCCTCTCATGACGGTCGCCGACGCTGGAGCTCGCGGCAGCGAGTGGGACACCGTTATGAGAGAGCTGGCGAGGTGGTTAATCCGCCACCTAAACGACCCAAAACTAGTGCTTTGGCTCGTCAAGCGTGGAGGCCGCTTACACGACGAGATGGGGTCGTGGATTGAGCATCGCTTAGAGGCGTTGGCCAAGCTGGAGCTCGAGGGAAAAATGGACGAGTTGGAGCGCATTCGTGTCGGTGCTCCTAACGCCATTCCAGGCCCTTGGATGCGTACCCTCTGGCGACTACTGCTCCGTGGACGAGGTAAGTCCTGGATCAGCGAACTAGACCTATACCGTTGGCGAGATCGTTTTAATCGTGATGGGCTCACCAACGCCCTGCGCATGGAACTGCGAGATTTACTTACACCACGCGTTTCGTTGCGTGAACCGTACCACTTGGGTTCTGACGAGGAAGAAGGTCAAGAGGCTGCGGAGCTCAAGGATCTGGTTGAATGGGAGATTGTGCTTTCGACGGAGAACGTCCATGACTGTTATCGCCAGAGCAGGATTGACCCAGTTACCGAAACTTCACTGACCCAGGCTCCTATCTCGTGAACCATTATCAGTGCTGGATTTTTGCCGATTGGTGTTGGGTCAATGTGGCATCGGCCACTGGTTCAATTCGGCGTCAGCGCCAACAGTCAGTGCAAATACTGCACTTCAGGAAAAACCAACTTGTGCCAGGCAGTACGTGCCACCCAGGGCCAGGGGTTGATGCCGGACGGTACCACACGATTTTCCTACCAGGGGCAGCCGATTTACCACTACATGGGCTGCTCGACCTTCTCCGAATTCACAGTCCTGCCGGAAATTTCCCTGGCGAAAATCCCCAAAGATGCTCCGCTGGAAAAGGTCTGCCTGCTCGGATGCGGCGTCACCACCGGCATCGGTGCCGTGCTCAATACCGCCAAGGTCGAGGAGGGGGCCACCGTCGCCATTTTCGGTCTCGGTGGCATCGGTCTGGCCGCGATCATCGGTGCCAGGATGGCGAAGGCCGGCCGGATTATTGTTATCGACATCAACCCAGCCAAGTTCGATATTGCCCGCGAGTTGGGTGCCACCGATTTCGTTAACCCAAAGGAGCAATCCAAACCCATTCAGGACGTCATTATCGAGATGACCGACGGCGGCGTGGACTACTCCTTTGAGTGTGTAGGCAATGTGCAATTGATGCGCGCGGCGCTGGAGTGCTGTCACAAGGGCTGGGGCGAGTCGACTATCATCGGCGTAGCCGGCGCTGGCCAGGAAATCTCCACTCGTCCATTCCAGCTAGTCACCGGTCGCGTCTGGCGCGGCTCGGCATTCGGTGGAGTCAAAGGTCGTACAGAGTTGGCGAGCTACGTCGAGAAGGCACAGAACGGTGAAATTCCGCTGAATACCTTCATCACCCATAACCTGCCGCTTGAAGACATTAACCAGGCCTTCGAGTTGATGCACGCAGGTAAAAGCATCCGCACAGTCATTCATTTCGATCGCTAAGTCAGCAGATATCTAGCGATGAATCGCCAGGGCGAACGTGTCCCGGCAAAATTGCAACGCAAACCCACCTCGTTTCTACCAAAGAGAGCTATAAAATGAGTGTCTTTACTCACGTTACAGTCGGCACCAACGACCTGAACAAAGCCCGCAGTTTCTACGACAACGTACTGGGCAAACTTGGCCAAAAACGTATCGCAGATCTCGGAGACAATGGCTCTATCTGGGGCGAGAACGCACCATCTTTCTTCGTTCTGAAGCCGGCTAACGGCGCACCTGCCAGCGTTGGCAATGGTGTCACCGTCAGTTTCGAGGCACCAACCCGTGCCGCAATCGACGCCTTCCATGCCGCAGCATTGGCCGCCGGCGGCACGTGTGAGGGCTTGCCAGGACCTCGTGGCTGGGCACCGAATGCCTATGCAGCTTATGCCCGTGATCTAGACGGTAACAAACTGGCCGCTTATTGCTTCAAACCAGCTTAACCTGGTACGAGGCCAGCCTTGGTCCCGCTGGCCTCACCCATCCTGTTCAGCTTTTGCCAACTGGTAAATGCGCAGAAGAATTAGCAGTCTTTGTGTTGAACATCACGTACTGCACGAAGGTGTAATCCATCATCCTCTATGTGTGCGCCTCCTTGCCATAACAGGACGGATTTTGTCCGCCGCCAAGCATTTCGTTGTCCAATAAATTCCTGGTGCGTTACTTCTCTTCGGCGGCCTGACATGTCGGCGATGCTCCATCATGACTGGCCGAAATCCATAGTTGATTACTGCCTGTCACGTAAGCTGCTTTCCACCCGACAGCAGTCCACCTCTCGGACGGAAATCGAATGGGATTGCACCTCCACTTTCTAAGGACGCTTAGTGAGAAATGCGTAATAGCTATCAGTCTGTGGCAGCTTCCATTTTAAGATCTAATGACTTCATTTTATTTTCTAATGACCACTGAAGCCAGCATGGGCGCTCCCGATGTTCAATCACATAGGTGTGGATCTATGTAAACAGTGTGCCTGCGATATTTTACCGCCCTGACCAACGCCATACATTGCAGGGAAACCAGGGTCATCGTCAGCTTTTTCCGGATTTTTACCTGACCCGGACGTCGATTCGACCGCTGCACCCACAACAAAAACAATCAACTGCATAGGAATCATCGTATGTCAGGATCCCCACTTTCCGCGCAAGCCGCCGAGGCCAGCAGCGGATTGGCCATCGAAGGCCACTCGATCGACTACATCCCGGAAAACGAACGCCACGCCAAGCTCAGCAGCCAGGGGCCATTCTGGTTTCTCGGCAATTTCCATTTCTTCACCATCTCCATCGGCTTTGTCGGCCCGAGCCTCGGGTTATCGGCGCTGTGGACCATGCTGGCCGGCGCGCTGGGTATCATGTTCGGCACCATTTTCATGGCATTCCATGGCTCGCAAGGGCCGGAAATGGGCTTGCCGCAGATGATCCAGTCCCGTGCCCAGTTCGGCTATCGGGGGGTGATCCTGGCATTGATGGCGACGATGTTCGTGTTCGTCGGCTTCAACGTGGTGAACATCTCGCTGATCATGAACGGCCTCGAGCATGTGTTCGGCATCAACCCGACCTTCGTCGCCGTGGCCGTCGTACTCGTGGGCGCGCTGCTGTCGATCTATGGGCACGACTTGATGCACAAAGCCTTCAAGTGGGCGTTGCTGGCAACGTTGCCGCTGTATGCGCTGGTGACAATCGCGCTGATGTTCGGCGCCGGTTCCCAGGGCGTCACGCCAGCCACGGACCTGGGCTTCAGCTGGATTGCCTTCGCCACGCTGTTTGCCATCGGCGCCAGCTACAACATTTCCTATGCGCCTTACGTTTCCGACTATTCCCGTTACCTGCCGAAAAACACCAGCCGGCCGAAACTGATCGCAGCGGTATTCATCGGCGCCTCGTTGTCGGGTAGCTGGATGATCGGCCTCGGGGCCTGGCTTGCCCAGGAACTGAAAGCGGCGGACGCGCTGGTGGCGCTCAATCAGGTCGGTTCTTCGATGGTCCCGGGGTTGGGCAATCTGCTGGTGATCGTGTCAGTGGCGGGTTTCCTGCCGATCATTGCGCTCAATACCTATAGCGCCATGCTGACGTTGCTGACCGGTGTCGACTCGATCAGCAAGATCACCCCGACGCCCCGTGCCCGGGTGCTGTCGATCAGCGTCATCAGCCTGATTCTGTTGACCTGCGTGCTGTCGATCAAAGGTGACGGCATTGCGTTGTTGAACACCTTCCTGGTCTTGTTGCTGTACTTCCTCGTGCCCTGGACCGCGGTCAATCTGGTGGACTATTTCTTTGTGCGCAAAGGCCGCTACGCGATCCCGCATTTCTTTACACCGAACGGTATCTACGGCGCCTGGCAATTTCGCGGCATCGCCTCGTACCTGATCGGGTTTGCCGCGATGGTGCCGTTCTTCTACATCTTCGATGCCGCCGCCAACAAGGAAGTGTTCGTCGGCCCGCTGGCACGCATGCTTGAAGGTGTCGACATTGCCTGGCTGGTGGGACTGGTGGTGTCCGGACTGACGTATTTCCTCCTCAGTCGTTCGCTGGACCTGGTCGCCGAGCGCCGGGTCATCGACGGGATCAGCGAAAAAGACATCGTCGCCATGGCCCATCAAACCGTGGAGGCGGGGCGTTGAACACTGCAAAAAGTACCCTGGTCGCTTGCTGCCAGTTGGCGCCGAAAATCGGCGACCTCGCTTACAACCGCAGCCTCACCGAGCGCGCCATTCGCTCGGCGGCGCTGCGGGGGGCGCAGGTTGTGGTACTGCCGGAACTGGTGCAGAGCGGTTACCTGTTCGCCGACCGCAACGAAGCCCTGGCCCTGGCGGAAACCCGCGATGGCCCGACGCTGCGCCTGTGGCAAGCGCTGGCCCGGGAACTGAACCTTGTCGTGGTGGGCGGCTTCTGCGAGCACCTGGGCGGTGATGATCTGGCCAACAGTGCGGCGCTGATCGATGCCCAGGGTGTGCGCGCGGTGTATCGCAAGGCGCATCTGTGGAATGCCGAAAAGGAAATCTTCACTGCCGGCAGTGAAGCACCGCCGGTCATCGAAACGGTCCACGGGCGTATCGGCATGCTGATTTGCTACGACCTGGAATTCCCGGAGTGGGTGCGACTGCCGGCGTTGGCCGGCGCAGACCTGCTCTGTGCCCCGGTCAACTGGCCCGACGGCCCACGGCCGCAAACCGAGCGCCCGGCGGAAGTCTTGCGGGTGCAGGCCAATGCCTCGGTCAACCGCTTGTTCATCGCCGCGTGTGACCGCTACGGCCATGAGCGCGGGGTGGGCTGGGTGCAGGGCTCGGTGATTGTCGACGCCGACGGCTATCCGGTAGCCGGCCCCGCGGAGCAGGGCGGTGAGCAGATTTTGCTGGCCACCCTGAACCTCGCCGAAGCGCGCAACAAGCGCATCAGCGAGCGCAATGACCTGCATCGCGATCGGCGCCCGCACCTGTACGGGATGGACAGCTCGCTCGACTGACCGTCAGCGTCTGGCATTCAACGTTCGGGGAGGTCCAGGCTGGCGCGCAATTGCTCGTATTGCTCCTCGGGCATTTGAATCAGCAGGGGCGCCTGGCTTGGGTCCAGCCAACTGAACAGCCGAGTGATATCGGCTTGATCCATGGCGGTGCAGCCCAGCGTCGGCGAGTCCGGGCTGCGCCAGATGTGGAAGAAAATGCACGAACCCGCCGCCGGGGTGGCTGGCGTGTTGTGTTCGATGACGATGCCTTTTCGGTACAGCTCATCCATGCTGCGCATCTGCTCGGAGCTGCTCCAGTCCTTCGCTGTCGTCGCACCGTCGACGATCTGGTTGTAGCGTTGGGAGTGGCGGTCATCCACACATTCAGTGGTGGCTGTCAGCGCGAGGTAAGGCAGCCGGGTTTCAGCGGTGGTGTCGTAGCCAAACGCCGTCCCCAGTTTGAATATTCCGGCCGGCGCCTTTCCATCGCCTTCCTGTTTGATGGGCCCGTCGCGTTGATCAACGGGGCCCAGGCCCTTGCCCCAGGCCAGCCCGTTCTTGCCCAGCACCACATCGAACGCTGCCTGGTATTTGCCAAAGCTGTTGCCCTGTCGCACATAACGCTGAGCGGTCGCGTGGGTGTCGGTCCAGCTATGGCTGGTGACCACAATCAGTTGATTGCTGGTCTTGAGAACATCCCCCAGTGCCAGCGGCGTAATGGGGAAATCCATGACGTCTTTCAGCGTTGCATCGCCGCTGTAGGTGAAGTGCCACCACTCGGCCGAGTAGCCGCTGAAGCCTTCTTTCTCCATGGCGCGGGTGAGTCGCTGGCGATTGGCCTTGGCGGTGGCGCTGATTTGCGTCGAGTCGGTGTGCGCGCGCTCATCGAAGCAGTCGAAACCGGTGCCCATGTCGACGGCGCCGTCGTGCCAGCGCTGATCGTAGGGGGCCGTGCAATCGACGGCGGTGGCGGCGGGCGTCCAGATTTCGGCGGGCAGGGCGTCCGGACCGGTCATGGTCAGGTCGACGGTGCTGCCCCTGGAGTGATTGGACACCCGGGCCACATAGCCCAGGCGCCAGAAGTCTTGCTTGTCCACCCGTGGGTAGAACTCGGCCTTGCGCGGGTCGCCTGGCTCGGTGGCGAAGCGCCCCATGTCGGCGACCGCGCGGCTGGGCCGATAACAGTCGAAGACCTTCAGGCCGTAACCTTGCGCCTGCAGGTCCTTTTGCACCCGGGCCAGGGCCTTGGCGGCATTGATCGACAACAGGCACTCCGGTGCCGCATAACCGTCGAGCGGGTGTCCGGTGAAGTTGTGGGCGCTGGCGTAGCGGATGTCCTGCGCGATGCCCGGATCGATGGTGCGCAGGTAGACCATGTGTTCGGGCCTGGTGCTGACCGTCTCGCCTGCACCGACGAGACAGGGCAGGGTGAGGCTCAGTGACAGGAGCAACGTTCGAATTGCAAAGGGCATCGGGCCGGGTCTCCGAAAGGCATGGCAAGTCAGCCCATCATGGCGTGATTCCCGCCGCACCTCCATGCAGTTGTTGATCGGCATGATAGGACGAACGCACCAGCGGCCCGGAGGCGACGTTCTTGAAGCCCATCCGCGCGCCTTCCTCGGCGAACCAGGCAAACACGTCCGGGTGGACGAAGCGCTGCACCGGCAGGTGGCTGCGCGAGGGTTGCAGGTACTGGCCGAGGGTGAGCATGTCGATATCGTGTTCACGCATGCGCTGCATCACCTCGATGACTTCCGCGTCGGTTTCACCCAGGCCCAGCATCAGCCCGGACTTGCTCGGAACATGCGGCACCCGGTGCTTGAAGTTCTGCAGCAGATCCAGCGACCACTCGAAATCCGAACCTGGCCGCGCGGCCTTGTACAGGCGCGGAACAGTCTCCAGGTTGTGGTTGAACACATCGGGCGGCTCGCTGGCGGTGATCGCCAGGGCCACGTCCATGCGTCCACGATAGTCCGGCACCAGGGTTTCCAGTTGTATGCCCGGCGAGAGTTTGCGGATCTCCCGCAGGCAATCGACAAAGTGTTGGGCGCCGCCGTCGCGCAGGTCATCGCGGTCCACCGAAGTGATCACGACGTACTTGAGGCGCAATTCGGCGATGGCCACGGCGAGGTTGGTCGGTTCATCGACGTCCAGCGGTTTCGGCCGACCGTGGCCCACGTCGCAGAACGGGCAGCGCCGGGTGCAGATGTCGCCCATGATCATGAAGGTCGCGGTGCCGCCGGAAAAACACTCGCCGAGGTTGGGGCACGAGGCTTCTTCACAGACACTGTGCAGCTTGTGTTTGCGCAGCAATTGTTTGATGCGCTCGACCTCGGGAGAGATCGGCATGCGTACGCGGATCCAGTCCGGTTTACGCGCAAACTCATCGGTCGGGATGATCTTGACCGGAATCCGCGCGACTTTATCTGCGCCGCGCAGTTTGGTGCCGACTTCAACGCTCATATTCTTTCCTTATGTACGCAGAATTGTGGGAGCGAGCCCGATCGCGATGGTCGCTAACGATAACGCGGGCTTTCTGACGAAAACGCATCAGCTTTACGTCCATCGCGAGCAGGCCCGCGCCTACAGGGTTATTGCTGTGCAATCAGTCGCGATAGACCGGGAAGTCCGAGCACATCGCCGCCGCTTGCCGCGCCACCTGGGCCTCGACATCGGCATCGCCGAGGTGGTCGAGGATGTCGCAGATCCAGCCTGCCAGCTCAATGCTCTGGGCTTCCTTGAAACCACGGCTGGTGATGGCCGGGGTGCCAATGCGCAACCCGGACGTCACGAACGGCGATTGCGGATCGTTGGGCACGGCGTTCTTGTTCACGGTGATGCCGGCACGGCCGAGGGCGGCGTCGGCGTCTTTGCCGGTCAGGCCCTGGCGGATCAGGCTGACCAGGAACAGGTGGTTGTCAGTCCCACCGGACACCACGTCATACCCGCGCTCGATAAACACCTTGGCCATGGCCTGGGCGTTGCGGATCACTTGCGCCTGATAAGCCTTGAAGGCCGGCTCCAGCGCTTCCTTGAAGCACACGGCCTTGGCGGCGATCACGTGCATCAACGGGCCGCCCTGACCGCCGGGGAACACGGCGGCGTTGAGTTTCTTCTCCAGTTCCGCATTGGCCCTGGCCAGAATCAGCCCGCCACGGGGACCGCGCAGGGTCTTGTGGGTGGTGGTGGTCACCACGTCGGCAAACGGGATCGGGTTGGGGTACAGACCGGTCGCCACCAGCCCGGCGACGTGGGCCATGTCGACGAACAGATAGGCGCCCACCTTGTCGGCGATCTCACGAAAACGCGGGAAATCCAGGGTCTTGGAGTAAGCCGAGAACCCGGCAATGATCATCTTCGGCTGGTGCTCGACGGCCAGACGCTCGACTTCGTCGTAATCGATCAGGCCGGTGGCGGTGTCGATGCCGTACTGCACGGCGTTGTACAGCTTGCCGGAAAAGCTGACCTTGGCGCCGTGGGTCAGGTGGCCGCCGTGGGCCAGGCTCATGCCCAGCACGGTGTCGCCGGGCTGTAGCAAGGCCAGATAGACCGCCGCGTTGGCCTGGCTGCCGGAGTGTGGCTGGACGTTGGCGTAATCGGCGCCGAAGAGTTGTTTGGCGCGATCGATCGCCAGTTGCTCGACCACGTCGACGTGCTCGCAGCCGCCGTAGTAACGCTTGCCCGGATAGCCTTCGGCGTACTTGTTGGTCAGGCCGCTGCCTTGGGCTTCCATCACCCGCTGGCTGGTGTAGTTTTCCGAGGCGATCAATTCGATGTGGTGTTCCTGCCGCGCATCCTCGGCGTTCATCGCCGCCAGCAGTTCGTCGTCGTAGCCTTTGATCTGGTCGTGTTTGCTGAACATGGTGAAGTCCTCTGGTTGTTCTTGAATAGGGGGCTGCTCTTCTGTAGGAGCGAGCCTGCTCGCGATGGTCGTTAACGATGACGCAGGGAACCAGATGCCCAGCGGCGCTCTGGAGCCCATCGCGAGCAAGCTTGCTCCTACAGGTTGATGCGGTGTTCTCAGGCGTACTCGGCCATCGACGGGCAGGCGCAGATCAGGTTGCGGTCGCCGAAGACGTTGTCGACCCGGCCTACGGGCGGCCAGTACTTGGCATCGATCAAGGTTTCCAACGGATAAACCGCCTGCTCCCGGCTATACGGATGCGACCACTCGCCCACCAGCTCCGCCGCGGTATGCGGGGCGTTTTTCAACGGGTTGTCGTCCTTGTCCAGGCTGCCGTTTTCCACCGCGCGGATTTCTTCGCGGATGCGGATCATGGCGTCGCAGAAGCGGTCCAGTTCTTCCTTGGATTCGCTTTCGGTCGGCTCGATCATCAGCGTGCCGGCCACCGGGAAGGACATGGTCGGGGCGTGGAAGCCGAAGTCGATCAGGCGCTTGGCCACGTCGTCGACGCTGATGCCGCTGCTGTCTTTTAGCGGACGCAGGTCGAGGATGCACTCGTGCGCCACCAGGCCGTTGCTGCCGGTGTAGAGCACCGGGTAGTGCTCTTCGAGGCGACGGGAAATGTAGTTGGCGTTGAGGATCGCCAGCTGCGAGGCGCGCTTGAGACCGGCGCCGCCCATCATGCGGATGTACATCCAGGTGATCGGCAGGATGCTCGCGCTGCCGAACGGCGCGGCGCACACCGCGCCTTCTTTGCGCGCCATTTGCGCGTGGCCTGGCAGGAACGGCGCCAGGTGCGATTTCACGCCAATCGGGCCGACGCCCGGGCCGCCACCGCCGTGGGGAATGCAGAAGGTCTTGTGCAGGTTCAGGTGCGACACGTCGCCGCCGAACTTGCCCGGGGCGCAGAGGCCGACCATGGCGTTCATGTTGGCGCCGTCGATGTACACCTGGCCGCCGTGGTCATGAATGATGCCGCAGATTTCGCGGATGCCTTCCTCGAACACGCCGTGGGTCGAGGGGTAGGTGATCATCAATGCGGCGAGGTGTTCGCGGTGCTCGATGGCCTTGGCGCGCAGGTCTTCGATGTCGACGTTGCCACGGGCATCGCAGGCGGTCACGACGACGCGCATGCCGGCCATCTGGGCAGTGGCCGGGTTGGTGCCGTGGGCCGAGGACGGGATCAGGCAGATGTCGCGGCGGTCTTCGCCACGGCTCTGGTGGTAGGCGCGAATCGCCAGCAGGCCGGCGTACTCGCCTTGGGAACCGGCGTTCGGCTGCAGGGAGATCGAGTCGTAACCGGTGGCGGCGCAGAGCATCGCTTCCAGTTCGTCGGTCAGCTGCTGATAGCCGGCGCTTTGCTCGGCCGGGGCGAATGGGTGCAGGGCGCCGAACTCGGCCCAGGTCACCGGGATCATCTCGCTGGCGGCGTTGAGTTTCATGGTGCACGAGCCCAGCGGGATCATGGTGCGATCGAGCGCCAGGTCCTTGTCCGCGAGTTTGCGCAGGTAGCGCATCAGCTCGGTTTCCGAGTGATAACGGTTGAACACCGGGTGGCTGAGGATCGGCGACTGACGCACCAGCGCGGCCGGGATGGTCGCTTGGGTCGAAGCGGCGAGGGCGGCGAAGTCCGGCAGGGTTTTGCCATTGGACAGCAAGGCCCACAGGGTTTCCACGTCGGCCTGGGTGCTGGTTTCGTCGAGGGACAGGCCCAGACGCTCGGCATCGATCACGCGCAGATTGATCTGTTGGGTGCGCGCCTGGTCGTGCAGCGCGGCGGTGTTCGCGCCGGTCTTGATCGTCAGCGTGTCGAAGAAGTTTTCCTGCTCAATGTTCAGGCCCAAGGCGCTCAAGCCCTTGGCCAGGATCGCGGTCAGCTGATGCACGCGGTTGGCAATCTGCGTCAGGCCTTTCGGGCCGTGGTACACGGCGTACATGCTGGCGATGTTGGCCAGCAGCACCTGGGCGGTGCAGATGTTGGAAGTGGCCTTCTCGCGGCGGATGTGTTGCTCGCGGGTCTGCATCGCCAGGCGCAGCGCCGGCTTGCCGAAACGGTCCACCGAGACACCGACCAGACGGCCCGGCATGTCGCGCTTGAACGCATCCTTGGTGGAGAAGTACGCCGCGTGCGGGCCACCGAAGCCCAGCGGCACGCCGAAGCGTTGGGCGCTGCCGATGGCCACGTCGGCACCGAACTCGCCCGGCGGGGTCAGCAGGGTCAGGGCCAGCAGGTCGGCGGCCACGGCCACCAGGGCGTTGGCGGCGTGGAAACGCTCGGTCAATGCGCGGTAGTCGAACACGTCACCGTTGCTCGCCGGGTACTGCAGCAGGGCGCCGAAGAACGGGGTCACGTCGCTCAGTTCGTGCTCGTCGCCAACCACCACCTCGATGCCCAACGGCTCGGCACGGGTGCGCAGCACGTCGAGGGTCTGCGGGTGGCAATGCACGGAGGCGAAGAACTGGTGGCTGCCCTTGTTCTTGCTCAGGCGCTTGCAGAAGGTCATGGCTTCGGCGGCGGCGGTGGCTTCGTCGAGCAGCGAGGCGTTGGCGATCGGCAGGCCGGTGAGGTCGCTGATCAGGGTCTGGAAGTTCAGCAGCGCTTCGAGGCGACCCTGGGAAATTTCCGGCTGGTACGGGGTGTAGGCGGTGTACCAGGCCGGGTTTTCCAGCAGGTTGCGCAGGATCGGCGACGGCGTGTGCGTGCCGTAGTAACCCTGGCCGATGTAGGTCTTGAACAGCTGGTTCTTGCCGGCGATGGATTTGATCATCGCCAATGCATCGGCTTCGCTCAGGCCGTCTTCCAGGCCCAGCACGCTGGTGCCCTTGATGCTGTCGGGAATCACGCTGGCGCTCAGGGCTTCGAGGGAATCGAAGCCGAGGCTGTTGAGCATGGCTTGCTCGTCGCCGGCGTGCGGGCCGATGTGGCGGGCGATGAATTCGTTACGGGTGTCGAGGAGGGTGGTCATACTGAATCCTCACGCGTCGGTCTGGTCTTGGATCAGGCGTTCGTAAGCGGCTTGATCGAGCAAGCGGGAAATCGCCGACGCGTCAGCAGGCTGGAAGCGGAAGAACCAGCCTTCGCCCAGCGGATCTTCGTTGACCAGCTCAGGGTTAGCGTCGAGCGCCGAATTCACTTCCACCACCTCACCGTCCAGCGGCATGCCGATGCTGCTGGCGGCCTTCACCGACTCCAGCACCGACACTTCGGTCCCGGCGTCGAAGCCGCCCAGTTCAGGCACCTGGACAAACACCACATCCCCCAGTGCCTGTTGGGCAAACGCCGTGATGCCAACGGTCACCGTGCCGTCAGCTTCGGTGCGCAGCCATTCGTGGTCGACGGTAAAACGCAATTCGCTCATATCTACTCCTCATTGTTCTGACTCATTCGCTACAAATGGCGAATGACGATGGGCAGGCTCGGTTGGGTGGCGAGCGTGGCTGAAGGAGTGATAGCAAGGGCGGTGCCAATGTTTATTTATTGTTATAAATCAATGTGTTGATGATTAATTTGGCAGTTTTGCGGTTTGCTCGTGTATTGAAATCAATACAGGCAGGCCAGCAACAGGGGGCGGAGTCCGGGCCAGACGGGTTGAGGTGGTTTTGTCTTGGATTCGATACGCTGTATCGATTTTCATACATTGTTGGATGACACTCGAACCCTGTGGGAGCGGGCTTGTCGGGTCGCCGCATCGCAGCGATTGTGGTGTGTCAGGTAACGAAAATGGTGACTGACATGGCCTCATCGCGGGCAAGCCCGCTCCCACAGGGATTTTCAGTGTTGCTGAAACTGGCTGTCAGGCCTTGTTGGGAATCCCGTACTTGCGCAAGCGAACGGCGATGGCGCTATGGGAGGTTTGCAAGCGTGCCGCGAGCAATCGACTGGACGGATAGCTGCGATACAACTGCTCAAGCAGGTCCTTTTCAAAACCTTCGACAGCCTCTTCCAGGCTGCCCACCTCGCCATCGTTCCGGCGCTCCACAGCGGTCCTGGCAATGTCGAGGTCGTCGAGGTCGACCAAGGGGGTTTCGCAAATCGCCGCCGCGCGGAAGATCACGTTTTGCAGCTGGCGGACGTTACCCGGCCAGCGGTTGCCGAGCAGGGCGGGAAAGGTGCTCGGCGCCAGGCGGCAGACCGGCCGCTGGATCTGCGCGCACGCTTGCTGCATGAAGTGCTGGGCCATCAGCAGGATGTCATGGCCGCGTTCGCGCAGCGGCGGCACTTGCAGGTTGAGCACGTTGAGGCGATAGAACAGGTCTTCGCGAAAGTGCCCTTCGCTGACCATTTTTTCCAGGTCGCGGTGGGTCGCGCTGAGGATCCGCACGTTGACTTTGACCTCGCGATCACCACCCACCCGGCGGAAGCAACCATCGCTCAAAAAGCGCAATAACTTGGCTTGCAGGTACGGCGACATTTCCCCCACTTCGTCGAGGAACACCGTGCCCTGATCGGCCAGCTCCAGCAGCCCGAGTTTGCCGCCGCGCTGGGCACCGGTGAAGGCGCCGGGGGCGTAGCCGAACAGCTCGCTTTCGGCCAGGCTCTCCGGCAGTGCCGCGCAATTGAGGGCCAGGAACGGCTTGTCGCGACGACCGCTGATGGCGTGGCAGGCGCGGGCCACCAGTTCCTTGCCAGTGCCGGTTTCGCCCTGGATCAGCAGCGGCGCATCGAGGGCCGCGACCCGCTGGGCCCGGGCTTTCAGCGCACGGATCGGCGGCGATTCGCCCAGCAGCGCATCGAAGCCTTCGGCGTGATCGTGGTGCAGCGCCGACAGGCGTTCGCCGATGCGGTTCGGTTGATAGAGGGTGAGCAGGGCGCCGGCATCGGTGATCGGCATGGCGTCGAGCAGCAAGGTGTGGCCGCCGAGGCTGACTTCGCGCATGGGCAGACGAAAGCCGTGGGCGATCAGCGTCGGTTGCAAGTCGGGATCATCGAACAGCGTGCCCAGGGATTCACCGGCCGGCTCGCGACCGCACAAGGCGATCAAGGCCGGGTTGGCCAGCAGCACATGACCGCGATCATCCACCGCGAGCACCGGGTCGGAACTGGCGGCGAGCAAGGCATCCAGTTGCAGGCGACGGCGTTGTCCCGGAAGGATGTCGACCAGGGTCACCGCTTGCACGCCACGCACGCCGAAGAGGGCTTCGCGCAACTCCTCCAGCACTTCGGCGCCGAGGGTCGGGGCATCGATGTAGACGTTCGGCGGCACCATCTCCACGGCGTCGAGGTTGAAGCTGCGGCCGCCCAGCAGGGCCAGGACTTCCTGGGTGATGCCGACGCGGTCGATGAAGGTGACGTGGATGCGCATAGGTGGCCTTGACCGGTGATGAAGCGAAACGTTGCGTCGATGAGTATGGCGGGCGCCGTTTGAATTTGGCGAGCCGTCAATGCTTCTCGGGTGCTGGCGTTTGGCGGGAACAGGCCGCCAGGTCTTCGAGAAACGCCTGCAGGATCGGCGGTGGCGCCGTGCCGCGACGGGTGATCACGTCGAACGGCGACATCAGCTGCAAACTGGCGGGTGCCAGTTGGTGCATCTCGCCGGTCTTGATCCACTGCGCGGCAAAATGCGCCGGCAGAAAGCCCAGGTAAGCGCCGGAGATGATCAGGATCGCCAGGGCCTCGATGTTGTCCACGGTCGCCGCCGCCTTGCTCACGCCCAGGTGTTCCAGGTCGTATTGCTGCATGTAGCCGCGCACGACGATGCGGCTGGCGGCGATCTCTTCGAGCAGTTCGTCCCCCTCGGCCTTGCTGCCAAACAGCGGATGCCGCCGCCCGCAATACAGCCCCAGCGCTTCCTGGTACAGCGGCGAATGCAGCAGGCCCGGCACGTAGATCGGGAAGTGCCCGATGGCCAGGTGCAGTCGCCCGTCGAGCACGCGCTCTTCCAGTTCGGCGGGGGTGCCGACGTACACGTTCAGGTGCACATCGTGGCCACGGGAGACGAAGCGCTGGGTGGTGCGCGGGATCGGCGAGTCGGGGTCGGTGATGGTGGTGTCGATGATCCCCAGGTTGAGCTTGCCGCTGATGTGCTGCTTGAGCACGTCGGCGTCCATGCAGAAATTTTCCACCGCCGAGAGCAGGCGCTGGGTGGCTTCATGAATCGCCACGCCTTGCTCGGTCAGGCGAAAGCCGCTGCGCCCGCGCTGGCAGAGTTTGACCCCGAGGCGGGTTTCCAGATGGGTCATCTGTTCGCTGATGGTCGACTGGCCGGCGTTCAGCGCCGCCTGCGCAGCGGAAAACCCGCCGCAGCGGACAATGGTGGCAAAGACCCTGAGTAACTTCAGGTCGACATCGTGCAGTTGAATCACCTGGGACCTCCCGCCTGTGGATGCATCGGCAATGCCGATATGAGTATCTGATGTTTAGCATTTTTTCCACGAAAAGCTGCGCCCATAGTCACTCCAACGGCGGTCGCCTTGCAGTCCGCCAGGCCGATAACAAGAAGTGGAGAGGCTAGAAATGTCGAACAATGGTTATGAATCCGGTCGCCTGAACCTGCCATTCGTGGGTCATTGCACCTTTGGCAAGTCCCCGGTGTGCACCGACTGGGATGCCCTGGATGCCGACGTCGCGGTGCTCGGCGTGCCCAATGACATGGGCACCCAGTGGCGCTCCGGCGCACGCTTCGGACCACGCGGGATTCGTGAGGCATCGACGCTGTTTTCCTTCGGCCATGCCGGTGCCTACGACCACGAAGACGACGTGATGTACCTGACCGCCGCCGACGTGCGCATGGTCGACGTCGGTGATGCCGACATCGTCCACACCGATATGGAAACCAGCAACAAGAACACCGAATACGCCGTGCGCAAGATTCTCGATGCCGGTGTCATGCCGGTGGTGCTCGGTGGCGATCATTCGGTACACGCCCCGGTCATCAAGGCCTTCGAAGGCCGTGGCCCGATCCACATCATCCACTTCGATGCGCACCTGGATTTCGTCGACGAGCGTCACGGCGTGCGCTACGGCCACGGCAACCCGCTGCGCCGCGCATCGGAAATGAACCACATCGTCGGTATGACCCAGATGGGCATCCGCAACGTCTCGTCGTCCAACCGCGACGACTACGAAGCCGCCCACGAAGCCGGTTCGAAAATCCTTTCGGTGCGCGATGTGCGCCGCCTCGGCGTCGAAGGCGTGCTGGCGCTGATCCCGCAGAACATCAACTACTACATCACCATCGACATCGACGGTTTCGACCCGTCCATCGCCCCCGGCACCGGCACCCCGAGCCACGGCGGCTTCCTCTACTACGAAGTGCTGGAAATCATCCAGGCCCTGGCCAAGCGCAGCAAAGGCAACATCGTCGGCATGGACCTGGTGGAGGTTGCACCTGTCTACGACCCGACCGGGATGACCTCGATCCTCGCCGCGCAGCTGCTGCTCAACAGCATCGGTTTCATCTTCCACGAGCGGGGCAAGGTGCGTGCGGCCCAGAGCGAAGCCACCCCAGCCTGATATCGAAACCAGCAACCCCGGCAGGACCTGACTGCCGGGCAGAGAGAATAAAAATGGACACGATCGTCAAAAGTTACCTGCAAAAATTCGGCGTCTCCGAGGCCACCCAGACCTTCCTTGGCAAGGTCCAGAAAATGTTCATCGGCGGCGCCTGGGTCGAGGCCAGCGATGGCCAGACGTCCGAAGTCATCGAGCCGTCCACCGAAGGCCTGATCACGCGCATTCCCATGGGCACCACCGCTGATCTGGACCGTGCCGTGCAAGCCGCCCGCGCCCAGTTCGACGGCGGCGCCTGGCGCCAGGCCAAACCGGCCGAACGTGAACGGCTGATGCAACGCCTGGCCGACCTGATCGAACAGAACGCCGCCGAGCTGGCGGAAATCGAATCGATCGACATGGGCAAGTCGGTCGCCTTCGCCAGGGACGTCGATATCCAGGGTACCGTCGATACCCTGCGCTACTTCGCCGGCTGGGCCACCAAGCTGCACGGGCGTACCGTCGAGCCGTCGTTGCCGGGCAATTACCTGGCCTACACCCGCAAGGAAGCGGTGGGCGTGGTCGGTGCCATCGTGCCGTGGAACTTCCCGCTGCAAACCATGGCCTGGAAGCTTGGCGCGGCCCTGGCCACCGGTTGCACCGTGGTAGTCAAACCGGCTGAGCTGACTTCGCTGTCGGCCCTGCGCTTTGCCGAACTGGTCCAGGAAGCGGGCATCCCGGACGGGGTGATCAACATCGTCACCGGGCGCGGCAGCGTGGTCGGCGCGGCCATGGCCACCCACCCTGGCATCGACAAACTGACCTTCACCGGTTCGACCCCGGTCGGCCGTACCGTGGGTCGCGCCGCGCTGGACGACATGAAGCGCCTGACCCTGGAACTGGGTGGCAAATCACCGGTCATCGTGTTCGCCGACGCCGACATTCCGGCGGCGGCGCAGGCGGTCGCCAACGGGGTGTTTTTCAACTCGGGACAGGTATGCGACGCGGGCACACGGGCCTATATTCACAGCAGTGTCTATGACCAATTCCTGCGCGAGTTGATCGCCTATACCCGCACCCTGAAGATCGCGCCGGGGATGGACCCGGACTGCTTCATCGGCCCGCTGGTCTCGGCCCTGCAAAAGCAGCGCGTGACCGAGTACATCGAAACCGGCAAGCAAGAGGGTGCCCAACTGGTCTACGGCGGCCAGCCGGTCGAGGGCCCTGGCTTCTTCGTCGAGCCGACCATTTTCGCCCATTGTCGTAACGACATGCGCATCGTCCAGGAGGAGATTTTCGGTCCGGTGCTGGTCACCGCACCCTTCGACGATGAGGAGCAGGCACTGGCGCTGGCCAATGACTCGCCCTATGGCCTGGCGGCGGCCCTGTATTCCAATGAACTGGGCAAGGTGCACAGCCTGATTCCGCGTCTGAAGGCAGGCTCGGTCTACGTCAACGCCCACGGCACCCTCGACCCGTCGATGCCGTTCGGCGGCTACAAGCAGTCCGGGTTCGGCAAGGACCTGGGCGCCGAGCAGCTGGACTACCTGCTTGAGACCAAGGCGGTGTGGATCACGCTGCCCTGAGTCATTCCGGCCTGCCGGGCACCAAGGACAATGCCAGGCAGGCAAAGGGGACACCTGTGGCGAGGGAGCAAGCTCCCTCGCCACAGGACCCGAAAAAAATGCGGTTTTTTCGTCATGATCTTCCAACAATAAGAGTCCATCATGAACACAAACGCCAAGTCCGCCCCGAGCGTGTCGGTCCTCGATGACAAAATCGTCGTCGAAAGCCATTCGATTGACTTCATCCCCGAGAACGAGCGCACCGACAAACTGTCGAGCCAGGGCCCGTTCTGGTTTCTCGGTAACTTCACCTTTTTCACCATGACCATCGGCTTCGTCGGCCCAAGCGTCGGCCTGACCGCGCTCTGGACCACGCTGGCCGGTACGCTGGGCATCATGTTCGGCACGCTGTTCATGGCCTTTCATGGATCCCAGGGCCCACACCTGGGTCTGCCACAGATGATCCAGTCCCGCGCGCAGTTCGGTTATCGCGGGGTGATTCTGGTGCTGTTGGCGACACTGTTCGTGTTCGCCGGCTTCAACATCGTCAACCTCGTGCTGATGATGCAGGGACTGCACACGCTATTCGGCTTCAACCCCGCCGCGATTGCAGTGGCGGTGACAATACCGGCCGCGGTGCTGGCGATCCTCGGGCATGACTGGATGCACCGCAGCTTCAAATGGGCACTGTACCTGTCGTTGCCGCTGTACGGCCTGGTGACCCTGGCGGTGCTGATGGGCTGGGTGCCGGATGCGGCGTTGCCGGCGCTTGGTGCCGGAGAAGTGGCCCCGGCACCGTTGGGTTTCAACTGGACCGGTTTCATCGCGCAATTTGCGGCCGCGGCGAGCTACAACATCGCTTACGCCCCGTACGTATCGGACTACTCGCGTTACCTGCCGAAGAACACCTCCAGCGGCAAGCTGATCGCGGTGGTGTTCCTGGGCGCTTCGTTGTCCGGTGCCTGGATGATTTCCGTGGGTGGCTGGCTGGCCGATCACCTGCACTCCACTGATGTGCTGGTGGCCCTCGGGCAAGTCGGCAACACCGTGTCGCCGCTGATGGGCACGGCCGTTGTGGTGATCACCATCCTGGCGTTCCTGCCGGTGATCGCGATGAACATCTACAGCGCCAAGCTGACCACCCTGACCTGCGTCGACTCGATCAAGCACATCGAACCGACCCGCAAGGCGCGGATCCTGGCCATCGCCTTCGTGATCCTGTTGCAACTGGGCGTGGCCCTGAGCATCCAGAGTTCCGGCAAAGGCCTGTCGGTGCTCGGCATCTACCTGGTGGTGATGCTGTACTTCCTGGTGCCCTGGACCTCGGTCAACCTCACCGACTACTTCTTCGTGCGCAAGGGCCGCTACGCCATCCCGCACTTCTTCATGCCCCACGGCAACATCTACGGCAGCTGGGGCCTGCGTGGCATCGCCGCTTACGCCATCGGCTTCGTCTCGATGATTCCGTTCTTCTACATCTTCGACGGCGTCGAACAGCGCGAAGTGTATGTCGGCCCACTGGCCAAGGCCCTGGGCAGCATCGACATCGCCTGGCTGGTCGGGCTGATCGTATCGGGGGTGGCCTACTACTGGCTGAGCCGCTCGATCGATCTCAAGCGCGAAGAAGCGGTCATCCAGCACATCGAGAAAACGTCCCCGCAATTCACCACTGGCGACAAATTGACCAAGCCGTCGAAGCCCGTTTTCAACGAATCGACGGTCCGGAGATAAATCATGGCTACGCAAAAATACGACTACATCATCATCGGCGCAGGCTCGGCAGGTTGTGTGTTGGCCAACCGCCTGAGCGAAGATCCGGCCACCTCGGTGCTGGTCCTGGAATTCGGTGGCAGCGACAAGAGTGTAGTGATCCAGATGCCCAGTGCGTTCTCGATCCCGATGAACACCAAGAAGTACAACTGGCGCTACGAAACCGAGCCGGAAACCTACCTCAACGGCCGTCGCATTCACTGCCCACGGGGCAAGGTGCTGGGGGGCTCGTCGTCGATCAACGGCCTGGTGTACATCCGCGGTCATGCCTATGACTTCGACGAGTGGGAATCCCTCGGCGCCCAGGGGTGGGGCTATAAAAACTGCCTGCCGTACTTCAAGCGCGCCGAGAGCTACGAGTCCGGCGGTGACAGCTATCGCGGGCAAACCGGACCGCTGCACACCACCAACGGCAACCACATGAAAAACCCGCTGTACGGGGCCTGGGTCGAAGCTGGCGCAGAAGCGGGCTACATCAAGACCGATGACTGCAACGGCTACATGCAAGAAGGTTTCGGCGCCATGCACATGACTGTGAAAAACGGTGTGCGCTGTTCCACCGCGAATGCCTATCTGCGCCCGGCCATGGACCGTTCGAACCTGACGGTGATCACCCACGCGATGACCCGCCAGGTCATTCTCGAAGGCAAGCGCGCCGTGGGCATCATCTATGACCACGGTGGCCAGACCCACCAGGTCTATTGCAACAAGGAAGTGCTGATTTCGTCCGGGCCCATCGGCTCGCCGCACCTGCTGCAACGTTCCGGCATCGGCCCGGCCGAGGTCCTGCGCAAGGCCGGGATCAATGTGCGTCATGACCTGCCGGGGGTAGGGGAGAACCTGCAGGATCACGCCGAGGTGTACATCCAGTTCGGCTGCAAGGAACCGGTGACGCTCAACAGCAAGATGGACCCGCTGAGCAAATTGATGATCGGTTTGCGCTGGCTGCTGTTCAAGGATGGCTTGGGGGCCACCAACCACTTCGAGGCTGGTGGTTTCATCCGCTCCGACAAGGGTTTGCGCTGGCCGGACATTCAGTTCCACTTTCTGCCGGCGGCCATGCGTTACGACGGCAACAAGCCGATCAAGGGCCACGGTTTCATGGTGCTGACCGGGCCGAACAAACCGAAGAGTCGCGGCTATGTGCGCGTGCGTTCCGCCGACCCTTACGAGCATCCGGAAATCCGCTTCAACTACCTGGAGCGCGAAGAGGACCGCGAAGGTTTCCGCCGCTGCATCCGCCTGACCCGCGAGATCATCGGCCAGAAAGCCATGGACCGCTTCCGCGATGGCGAAATCGCCCCCGGCGCGCACCTGACCAGCGATGAAGACCTCGATGCGTTCGTGCGGGACAACCTGGAGAGCACCTATCACCCTTGCGGTTCGTGCCGCATGGGCGAGGACGAATTGGCCGTGGTGGATTCCGAGTTGCGCGTGCATGGCATTGCCGGGCTGCGGGTGATCGATTCCTCGGTGTTCCCGACCGAACCGAACGGCAACCTCAACGCGCCGACCATCATGCTCGCCGAACGGGCGTCGGACCTGGTGCGCGGACGCAAGATGCTGCCGGCGTCGGATGTGCCGGTGGGGCTGGTCGAGAACTGGGAAAACAGCCAGCGTTCGACCCTGCCGGGGCGTAACGTGCGCGTGTAACGCTAATTAATGTGGGAGTGGTGTGGCTTGCCCGTGATAGCGTCAGCTCAGTCGACGTGATGCCTGCCCAAACACAGCCATCGCGAGCAAGCTCACTCCCACAGGGATGGTTAGTCAGATGCAAAATGCGCATAAAACCACTATTCCCTGTGGGAGCGTGGCTTGCCCGCGATAGCGTCGGGTCAGACGACATAGATGCCAGCCCATACATAGCCATCGCGAGCAGGCTCGCTCCCACAGGTCATCGGTACATGGCAAAGATTTTCCGTCTCCGTTCCATTGTGGTTGCTAGTCTGTAGATCCTTGAGACCGCAATGGAGCACCCTCATGGCTATCCAGGCCCTGCGCGCCGACGCCTCGCACATCGACAAGATCGCCCCGTTATTCGACGCCTATCGCGGCTTCTACGGTCAGCCATCGAACCTGCCGCAATCCCGTGACTTCATCGCCGAGCGCATCGCCCGTGACGAATCGGTGATCTTTTATGCCGAGGACGCCAGCGGCGAAGCCCTGGGTTTCGTGCAGATGTTCCCGACCTTTTCCTCCATCGACGCGCACCGCACCTGGTTGCTCGGCGACCTGTTCAGCGCGCCCGCCGCTCGCGGCAAAGGCGTTGGCACCCTGTTGATGAACACCGCCCGCGATTTCGCACGGTTGAGTGGCGCCAAGGGCATGACCCTGGAAACTGCCACCGACAACCACACGGCGCAGCGCTTGTATGAGTCTTTGGGGTATGTGCGCGATCCGGGCTATTACACCTACTGCCTGGATTTGAAGCAGGGCTGAGCCCGGCGCTTCAAATCGCGGATGGTCCTTAACCGAACACCGGCCGGAAGAAACTGCGCTCATAGCTGAGGATGCAGCGGGTTTCTTCGGCGAACTTGAACGCGGCGATGCACGCCGGGTCGTTCATCGACTCTTGGCGATAGGTTTCGTAAGCCGCCAGACTGGGGAAGGTGAACATCGCCAGGGCAATGTTGTTGGCGCCCTCGGACGGCAGGAAGTAGCCGTGATGCTGGCCACCGAATTTCTCCACCAGGGGAATCCACAGCTTGCCGTAGTGCTCGAATGCGTCGAGCTTGTAGGGGTCGAGCACGTATTTCAGGTAGCAAGTGACCATCAGTTTTCTCTCCTTATAAAAGTGCAGGCCGGGGTACAAGGGGCACTAGTCTGCCAAGGCCTGTATCAGACTGCCATCAGCGATTTGCGCTCAAGAGGCCGGGAGCAAAAGCTCGCCCTCATAGGCAGGGTGGCGTGCAAGGCGTTTCGCCCATGAACCCGCAACAATCCCTTCGATAAAGGCGCTGGACATGGTGAAATGGCCGCCCCTTTTTGCCGTGCCTCATTACTGATCTGGAGCTGTACATGAACAAAGCTGCGGTGCTGACCTTCTTCTTGCTGCTTCAGGCAGGTTTGTCGGGTCCGCAAGCCTTTGCGGCCGGTGATGCCGAGGCGGGCGGCAAACTGTTCAAGCGTGTGTGTGGGGGCTGCCATCAGATCGGCGAGTCAGCGCGAGCCTTCTTTGGCCCGCAACTCAACGGCATCATCGGGCGCACGGCCGGAAGCACCACCGATTACCAGTACTCCGACGCCATGAAATCCTCGGGCGTGGTCTGGACCCGGGAAAAGCTCGCCGCGTACATCGAAGACCCCAAAGCCGTGGTCTCCGGTACACGGATGATCTTCTGGGGCATCAGCGATCAGGAAAAAATCGACGATCTGCTGGCCTATCTTCAGACTTTTCCGGCGCAGTGACAGGCCTGGGAAATTACCCCAACTCAAACACCCATTCGACCTGACCACCGATTGCATCCGATTTAACCCGCCCGCTTTGTAACCCTGATCGGCAGAGCACGGTCAAAAGCAGTCAGCAGGTACAAGGTGAGTTGCACTTGCACTTGCACTTACGCTGGCGGATGGCCGTCGGCCACCCGCCAGACAGTGCCATCAAGCCAGCAACTTAAGCTCGTCTTTGCCGTACTTGAGCGATTTCTCGTCTGGAATCATCAGACCGGTGTGTTCATCGCGCCCCTGGAGGACGAAGCGTGCGTTCGGGTTGCCCAACTGGGTAGCGGCCTGCTGGCTGTCGGCACCGATCTCGCCCTTCTTCATGCGGTTGACGATCAGCCCTACCGCCGTATCGTTGAAGTCGCGCAGCATCCAGGCATCGCCGTCGCTGTCGCCAGCCACCAACACCGGGCCATAGCCCTTCTGTTTAACCAGCACGTTCTTGATGCCGACGGTCTTGCCCGGCCCGTAGTTGAAGTGCCACTCCGGCTGATAGCGAGTGGTGTACTTGCCGTCTTCCATCGCCATGCGCAGGCCGATCACGTTCTCTGGCGGCACGCCGTATCCGTAATGAGGATTGCCTGCGAACACGCGTACCACATCGTCGATCGAGGCGGTGCTGACATAGACGTCGATGCCGTTGGCGCGCAGCGTGTGCATCAGGCCACGAATCTCCTCATGGATGCGGATGCCATGAAAGTGGGTGTCGGCCACCACCCCGGCCTTGCCCGGCAATGTGCGCGAACTCTCGTACTTGACCTTGCGCAGCGCGTCGCCGATAGCATAGTTGTTGGAGGCCTCGGCCATCGCCTGCAACTCAGCCGTGGTCATGTTCTTGTAGAAATACAGAATCCACTTGTAGCCGATCTCCACCGGAAAACTGTCGCAGATCGCGTCGTACATGAAGTAGAGCTTGGCGAGAAAATCCTTGTACTGCTCGCTGGCCTGGATCTCTTCCAGGCTCTTGTCGCCAGCGAGCCCCTTGTAGTTGGCGTGCAACCAGCGGTAATCCGCTTCCACATCGCTGGCGATGTCTTCCATCTTGACCGGCTTGCCGTCCACCGTGGTGTAGTCCTTCATGAACGCGCCGTTTGGCACGTCCTGACGCACCACAGCAGCGAACTCATCGGGCGTCAGCTTGTACTGCAAATGATTGATCTGGTAGACCAGCAGCGCTTCTTCACAGTCGTTCATGATGCAGGTGTTGTCCCAGTCGAACACCGCGTATGGGCGCTGGTCAGGACGGTAGGACGCACTTTTGACGCCGTGCTCATCGATCACCGCCTGCAGACGCTTTTGGTTAAGCGGCGACCAGCGCGCCGGGTCCAGCGCACTCGGTGTGGCCGGGGGCGTGGCGGCTTGCGTTATACGCGATGACAACAACAGCGGAGAAACGACGGAAACGGTGGCGAGGGTGTTCAGAAACTGGCGACGCTGCATGGCATAGCTCCTACTTCTAGACGAGAGGTTACAACCGAGGCGATGGCGAAAGCGTGTTTCGAAATACGGACGAGGGGAAGAATCCGTCCGGCCACGAGGCTAGCTCCAAATACACAAAAAAACAATAATGCCTCAATATTACACAAGCATGACGCACAGACCTTATCAGCCGGGCCCCGCCAAACTTGACAGCGACTGATGCCCCTCCACAATGCGTGCTCGGACAGCGACTCGAACAGCAGGGACACCCGGTATGTGGCAAGAAGAGCGTTACCAGCGGATCCGCGCACTGCTATCGACCTTGCAGCGCGTCACCACCGACCGCATCGTCACGGAGCTGAATGTTTCTCGCGAGACGGTACGGCGCGACCTGGTCGCTCTGGAAGAACAGGGGGAGTTGAAACGGATTCACGGTGGCGCCATCCGCGTTGAGGACGAAGCGCCCATCGCCGAGCGGGCGAACATCAACGTCAAATTCAAGCGTGACCTTGCGCGCGCCGCGGTCAGTCTGCTGTCGCATGGGCAGACGGTGTTCATCGACGCGGGCACCACCACCGTCATCCTTGCCGAAGAGTTGGCCAAGCTGGGAGGGCTGACTGTGATCACCAACTCGTTCAACGTCGCGCTGCAACTGCGCAACCCCGCCGCGTCAGGCGGTCGGCACAACGAGGTGCTCGTACTGGGCGGTTCACTCGATGATCGTGCGCCGGCGACGGTCGGCAGCACCACGGTGGCGGAAATTGGCCGCTATCGGGCCGATCTGGCGCTGTTGTCGCCGGTCGGCATCGACGCCCAGCGTGGTGCAAGCAACTACGACCACCGCGAAGCCGAAGTGGCGCGCGCGATGGCCGACAATGCCGAAGGCGTGGTCATCCTCGCCGATTACAGCAAGATTGGCGTGGAGAGCCGCGTCGCCTTCTGCCCGCCAGAACGCATCGACGTGCTCATCACCAACCACAAGGCGAGTACCGAAGCGGCGTTCACCGCACTGAACGCCAAGCTGAAACGTATTGTTCTGGTGTAGCGGTGGCTTGACGGTTGCAGATCCAATGCAAATGTCCATGCAATGACACACCGCCGACCCTTTTGCATGTCTGCTCACTGACGCAATTGCGCACAGTGATCCTGTTCCTCTTGTCCCGCCGTATACCACACGTAATCAGCGCTTTCGGCGCTCACGGTCTTGCCGGCTTCGGCCAGGATCAACACCAGGCTGTCCTGGCTGGCGCCGAGATCCTTCAAATGCAAAGGCACGCCCAGGTCCTTGCGCACATGGAACGCCCCGGCCAGTAACAGGGCAGGGGTTGGCGCGGCAAGCAGGCGCTCGGCCATGCGCCGGTCGCGCTGCTGCTGGACCGCGAGCATGGACGGCAGCAGCGTTTCAGGCAGCAACCCGCAGTGGGACGCGCGCAGGTCGTCCAGCAAGGTGGCTTGAACCTGCGGCGTGTTGGACGCTGCACCACTCAGGGTCGGGGGCTGTTGGTAGATCTGCAGGATCTGCGAGCGGTCGAGGTTGGCTGACAACAGCGGGTACGGTTGACGCAACGCATAGTTGACCACGGCCCCGTAAACGCCCCAATCCCAATTGGCTTGCCAGGCCAGCGCCTGATAGGGATCGGCCGGTGGTTGACCGGCACGGCTGGCGGCCTGCGCGGCATCGACCCTGGCCTGTTGGTCGGGGTTGAGCATTTCCATCAGCAGGCTACCCTGGGGACGTTGTGCCGCCAGTTCGCGCAGCAGCCAGAGTTGCAGGGCGTGGTGGTCAGGGTTGTCGTGTTGTTCGCCAACCAGCACCTGCGGCGCGCTGGCCAGGCGCTCGACCAGTTGCTGCGGCGTGAGGCTGCGACCGCTGGCGAGTTCGCGGATGACCCCGAAGTCGGCGTGATCCCGCCCTTGCGGGGCCATCGGTGGCGGCGTCGGTGCCACGAGACGGGATTGGCAGGCCACCAGCAGGCTGAACAGGCAGAGCAACAGAATGCGCATGGGATGTCCTTGTGAGTCGATGGTTGCCTCGTACACAACGGGCACAGGCGGGTCAGCGCGCGATAATCAATGGATGGCCACGTTCCGGGTGCCGCTGAATCAGCACTTGCAGGCCATACACCGCTTCCAGGGTTTCGGCCGTCAGGACTGCGTCTGGAGTACCGTAGGCGCGGGGGCGACCGTCTTGCAACAGCAGCAGGTGATCGCAATAACGTGCCGCCAGGTTGAGGTCGTGCAGGATCACCAGGACGGCCACACCGCGCCCGGCGAAATCGCGCACGGTTTGCAGGATGGTGTGCTGGTGCAGCGGGTCGAGCATCGAGGTCGGTTCGTCGAGCAACAGAATCTGTCCCTCGGCACCGGGCCACAATTGCGCCAGCACGCGGGCCAGGTGCACACGCTGGCGCTCACCCCCGGACAGGGCCAGATAACTGCGTTCGGCCAGGTGCAAGGCGTCGGCGGCACGGAGCGCCTCGGCGACGATTTCGCCATCGCGCACGCGACCACTGGCGTGGGGCAAGCGGCCCATGCCCACCACTTCATTGACCGTAAAAGCAAAGTTCAGGCTCGAACTCTGCGGCAGCACCGCCAGGCGCCTGGCCCGCTCCTGACCCGGCCAGCCGGCCAGCGGTTGTCCGTCGAGGCTGACTGTGCCTTCGCTGGCGGGCAGCTCATCGCACAAGGCTGCGAGCAAGGTACTCTTACCGGCGCCGTTGGGCCCCAGGACGCCGAGGACGTGCCCCGCCTGCAATTGGATATCGATGCCCGCCAGCACGGTGCGACGGCCGCGCTGTACCGCCAGGTTGTTTGCCCGCAGCATCAGGAGCGCCCCCGTACCAGCAAGTAAAGGAAGAAGGGAGCACCGATGAGGGCGGTGACGATGCCAATCGGCAACTCGGCCGGCGCCAGCAGCAGGCGCGCGACCAGATCGGCCAGCAATAACAGGCTGGCCCCGGCGAGCAAGGACGCCGGCAACAAGACGCGGTGATCGGGGCCGACCAGCAGGCGCATCAGGTGGGGTACCACCAGGCCGATAAAACCGATCAGGCCCGCGGCCGCCACCGCCGCACCGACGCCCAGCGCGGTGCACAGCACCAGCTCCAGTTTGATCCGCTCGACGTTGAAACCCAGGTGACGGGCTTCCGACTCGCCCAACAGCAGCGCATTGAGTGCCGCCGCGCGACGTGGCAACCACAACGCCACGCCGATCGCGACGATCAGTAACGGCCACAAGCGCGGGTAGCTGGCGCCGTTGAGGCTGCCCAGGTTCCAGAATGTCAGGGTGCGCAGCGTGGCGTCATCGGCCAGGTAGGTAAACAGCCCGACCCCGGCACCGGCCATGGCCGTCATGGCCACACCCGCCAGCAACATGGTCGCGACGTCGGTCTGGCCATTGCGACGCCCGAAGCGATAAACGATCGCCGTGACGATCAGGCCGCCGGCGAAGGCGCAGACCGACAGCAGGTACGGCTCGATGATCGGCGGCAGACCACCGAGCAGGCTGCCGCCGACGATGGCGAGGGCCGCACCCAGCGCCGCACCACCGGACACGCCGACCAGCCCCGGGTCGGCCAGCGGGTTGCGGAACAACCCCTGCATGGCCACACCCGACAGCGCCAGCACCGAGCCGACCGTGATGCCGAGCAAGCTGCGTGGCAGGCGGATCTGGCCGAGGATCAGCTCCGCTTGTTGGGTGTCGCCGCCGTTCAGTGGCAATCCGAGTAGCCGAAACCCGGCCAGCAAGGTATCACCCAGCGGCAAGCTGACCGGCCCGAGGGCCAGGGACATCCAGAACACCAACAGCAGCAACAGACCGAGGCCTGTCAGCAACGGACGCGGCCGGATAATCGCCGTCATCGCTGGCCCCCGGCAGTCTGGGCCAGGCACGCATTGGCGCAGAGCAGAAGGGGTTTCATAGGCATCAGGGACTTCCTTGGTCGATCAGAGACATTGACGGTGGGTGCTACGGCATCGAAGCCTTGGTAGCCGGAGATGATGCCACCGACGCCCGGTTTGCGCACACGCCAAGGCTCCGCGTCCTGGTAGCGGCTGCAAGGTCTGCGGCGCCTTGCTGATTGAAGAGAGATCAGGCTTTGCTGGCGGCCAGATAAGCGCCCAGGCGTCGTCCCATTTCCTCGCCCAGTGCCTGCAAGCCACTCAACGGACGGACCATCACCTCGAAATCGACGATTTTTCCTTCTTCGTTGAAACGGATCATGTCGATGCCTTTGAGTTGTTTTTCGCCAACCATGGCGCTGAACTCCAGCACCACATTCAAGCCGTCGTCCGTGGCCAATTCGCGGTGGTAGGCAAAGTCCTGGAAGACGTTGAACACTGTGTTGAGAATCATCGAGACCACCGGCGCGCCGGGATATGGCGTATGCGCCATGGGCGAGCGGAACACCGCGTTGGGGTCGAGCAAACCGGGCAGGGCACTGAGGTCGCCGCTGCGGATCATCTCGTGCCACTGGTTCAAGGACGCTGCGGCATTGGGATGCAGTTTCAGTCCGGACATTTTCAACTCCTGTTTATTGTTGTGGTTCAAACCTTGTCTGATGCGCTGGCTCGACAGCGCCGGGCTATGGCCCGGGCGGCATCGTCGGCCCACACACTGTAGATCGCCGGGCCAGGATGAAAACCGTCCCGCGCCATCGAACCGGCCACGGGCGCCAGCCGGGTCGTCAGCATCGTACAGTGATCGTTGCCCGCGGCCAGCCCGGCGAGCCGAGTGTTGAAGCGCGCCGCCCGGTTGCCCAGGTACCAGCGTAGCGGTTGCGGCAAGGCGGGAAACAGGTGCATGGGCGGGAGCGGGGACAGGATGATCTGCTTCACCGCGAATTGGTCGCGCAGCACGTCCATCAATCGCTGTTGCAGGGCGATCCACTGCTCGGCCGACAATTGACTCGTGACATCGTTGACACCGATGGACAGCAGCACCACGTCGAAGCGTTCCGGCGCACGCTCTGCGAGCAGATCCAGCAGCGCCTGGGAGTCCAGCCCGGAGCGCGCCCAGAGCTTCCAGAACACCTGATGATCCGTGGCCAGGCGGCTGACCAACTGGCCGCTCAGCGCTTCGGCTTGCGTGGGTGCACCGACCCCGGCTGCGGCGCTGTCACCGAGAATCAGCACACGCAGGTCCTGACCAATGCCAGCCACACCTTCGCGTTCACCCTCGGCTTCCGGCAATTTCGGCGTGACCCGCCGGGTGTACATACCCTGCATGAGCAACACGGGACCGAGCACGATTTTGGCCAGCGTTTCAGTCTTGCTCATGGAGAGGATCCTGTGAGGGGAGCCATAGATTCGCTTAAATATCGCCCACGAAAAAGCCCGGCTGATCAGGCCGGGCTTTTGCGGGGTGCTGCGGTAGAGCGAGCGGCTTAGGCAGCGCGATTCTCGATCAGGCGATCGGAACCACCTTCGGCGACAGTGTTGCCTTGCAGATGATCGGAGCCATCGGCGGCTACGGTGTTGCCTTGCAGATGATCGGAGCCATCGGCGGCGACAGTGTTGCCTTGCAGGTGGTCGGAGCCATCGGCAGCGACAGTGTTGCCTTGCAGGTGGTCGGAGCCATCGGCAGCGACAGTGTTGCCTTGCAGATGGTCAGAACCATCGGCAGCGACGCGGTTTTCGATCAGGCGGTCGGAACCCCCTTCAGCCACACGGCTTTCAATCAGACGATCCGAGCCGCCTTCAGCGACGACAGGTTGAGCAGAGGTAGCGGCAAAAGCGTTCACTGCAAAGATCGAAAAAGCGATGCTGAGGAGGGTTTGGCGTTTCATGATCGTGTGCTCCGGGGGTGTTGTTTGTTGGGTATGGAGCTCATGTTACGCCGCGGTTTTTTTAAGAGAACTTCATTGAGTCAATGGTGACTATCGACGCAGTCAATGGCTGTACTGCTGGCATATTTGCGGGAGCCGGCCTGCCAGCGATGGTCCTCTCAAGGACGCCATCGACAACCGCGAATACCGCTGGCCTCATTGTTCAGTGATACACAGCTCCCCGGTGGCGCGTATCAGCGCCTGGCCATGCAACGCATCCTTGATCAGGCTGGAACGCTGGGCGGCCAACCAGGCCGGGCAGTCCGGGTCCACGCGATAAGGCGTGAAATCGGCGTATTGCTGTAACAGACGGTTTTGCAACTCGTCCAGTTGGGGCCTGATTTTATTGAGGTCCGGTCGTGGTACGTCAGGCACCTTGCTCGCCGCTTGCCACTGCGCCAGCAACCCGTACTGCACCAGCTTGTTGGCTTCGATCTGGGCGGCGACCAACTCGGCGGCGTCGTCCGGGTCCAGTTTGTGTTCGATTGCCTGCCTGCGGGCATTGGCGATGACCAGCGTCTCCCGAGCGGTATCCTGGATCGGCTTGCCACTGTCCCATTTGGTCAACGCCACCTGATCAGCAAGATTCAAGCGCTCATTGATCGTGGCCAGTAACGGTTGTAGCGTATCGGGTGCCGGGGTGGGAGCAGCGGCCTGGGTGCCGCTGGCGAGAACGCCGAGCAGGGCGCCCGTCAGCAACGGCGAAAGGCGTGGAAAGTGGAGCATAAGCAGACCTCATCGGGAACGGAGTTCACACAGGGGTGTTATGTAGCACAGGCGCGACGAGGGGACGAGTGGTCGCGGCGCAATCAAGCGGACTCAGGCGCGGCCAGCCGCCGCTCAATCTGCGCCAGCTCCCAAGTGCTGAGCAGACTCACCGGGTCGGTGCCGTAACGCTGCCAACCGGCGAGCGTACGACCGTCCGTGCTCAGGCAATGCAGGCAGTGGCGCAGCTGATGCGCCTCGACCTCAAGCATCAAGCGCCAACCCTCGATGTCGACCAGCACCTGGCCGGCCACGGCTTGTTCGTTCAGGCGCTTTAGCGTGCGTATGCCTTGGGCGACGTCACGCAATTGCTGATAAACCTCGCGGGCGGTCAAGGGGGGCACAGGTGTCTCCGATAGATGCATGGCAGGGTGGAGTGGGGTGCCACAGGATAATCGATCAAGCACAAAACGGGCGCCCAAGAAAAAGCCCGGCTGATCAGGCCGGGCTTTTTGCGGGGTACTGCGCCAGGGCGAATGACTCAGGCAGCGCGGTTCTCGATCAGGCGATCGGAACCACCTTCGGCGACGGTGTTGCCTTGCAGGTGGTCGGAGCCATCGGCGGCGACAGTGTTGCCTTGCAGGTGGTCGGAACCATCGGCGGCGACGGTGTTGCCTTGCAGATGGTCGGAGCCATCGGCGGCGACAGTGTTGCCTTGCAGGTGGTCGGAACCATCGGCGGCGACAGTGTTGCCTTGCAGATGGTCGGAGCCATCGGCAGCGATGCGGTTTTCGATCAGGCGGTCAGAACCCCCTTCAGCCACACGGCTTTCAATCAGACGATCCGAGCCGCCTTCAGCGACAACAGGCTGAACAGAGGTAGCGGCAAAAGCGTTCACTGCAAAGATCGAAAAAGCGATGCTGAGGAGGGTTTGGCGTTTCATGATCGTGTGCTCCGGGGGTGTTGTTTGTTGGGTATGGAGCTCATGTTACGCCGCCGGTTTTTTAAGAGAACTTCATTGATGTGATGGTGAACATCGACGGGATTGATAGGGGAATCGACTTACCCTTCGCGTGCGTGATGATCCGAAGTGACTCGGCAGCGACCGGCATTCCGTCTGTCGCAGGATTTGAACCGGCGTTGATTTATCGCGTCATACAGTTCGCGATATCAACCCTATGGAAGCGACCATGCTTTTGAAGAACAAGAGTCTCATTGCTGTAATGTCCTGCGCCCTGATGCTGGCAGCCGCTCCGTTACTCCCTGCTGATCTGTCGATCATGAACGCCGCCTACGCGAAGGATGGTGGTGGTGGTGGTGGTGGTGGTGGTCATGGCGGTGAAGGTGGTGGCCATGGTGGCACCGGTAAGGGCGGTGGTGAGGGCAGCGGTCACAGCGATTCGGATCACGACGGTGGTTCTGCCAGTAATGGCCGTGGCAATGGGCTGAGCAGCGATCATGCCGGCAAGGCGGTTCGTGACCACGGGATAAGCGGCAACCACTATGGCAGTGATCGCAATCACGATCGTGGTCATGGCGCGACCACCTCGGGCATCGCCCATTCCAAAACTACTCGCGGCCTGACCAAAGCCTCGGCTATTTCGACCTCGACTCCAGGGGACCACAACACAAAAGGCTTGAGCCGCGCCGGCACGTCGGGAACGAAAAAGTCCTATTGAGTCAGTGGCTGTTGAGTCTTCAATCGCCATCGCGGCTGGCCGGGCAAACCGGCTAGCCGCCGTCCATAGTCAATCCGGCCGCTCGTCATCCGCAGGCACCACTTTCCAACTGTCATCCGGATCAAACAGCTTCATCGACTGCGCCAGCTTCTCACCGTCGGGCCCCAGGTCTTTCTCGAATACCTGACCATCATGGCTGATCATGAAACTCATCACGCCACTCTCGCCGTATTGTGCCGGCCAGGCGATCAGTGCAAAGCCCCGGCTCATCTTGTCGCCGATCAGGTAGCTATAGGCGCCGCCCGGTGCCGAAGGGCCCTGGCCATCGAGGATGCGGAAGTGGTAACCATGCCAGTCCTGGCCGTCAATGGTCTTGCCGAACTCGGGGCCCAGCGGGCTGATCTGACCACTGTTGTCGTCCGCCCAGTAGAGCCCGTCGTGCTTGCCCGGGGTGCTGAAGATTTTCTGCGCGTATTCAAGTGCGCCGTCACCGTCACGATCCACTGACGCGTAGTCCATCTGGGCGTCGTGATAGGCCAGTGCCGACTGCACGGCGGCGAGTTCGTTGCGGCCAATTTGACGGGCACGGATCTCGGCACTGCCGGCCTTGATGTCGAAGTGCCAACCTTGTGCGCTTTTGACCATGGGAATGGGCAATGTCCAGTGGTCACTGCCCACCGACAGAATGGCCTTGCCATCACTGGTTTTTTCAATGCCGTGTTGCTCGCGGTATTGCTTCAAAAACGCATCCACGTCTTTGCGCTCCGCGCCTTCGCGGGGGATGTAGGTGCGCCATTCGTTGCCCAGTAACTCGGTCAGGCGTTTCTGATCCGCGTGTTTTGTGCCCAGTGCTTCGACGAACGCCTGGGCGGCCTTTTCAGGGGTGGGAAACGCCTGCTGTGCCATGACCATGCAGGACCAGGCCAAACCGGCCGTGATCGCCAGGGCACTACCAAGCAGGCCTTTGAGAGCCGGTACTCGAGGATGGTTATTCAACGGCGGCCCCCCCTTTGACGCGCTGGTGGAGTGGAAGGCCGACTGATCTGCTGGCCGGCTGAACGTGAGGCGCTGGGGCGCTGAACGGATGCCTGACTGGCCCGGCCACGACTGGCTTGCAGGTTGGCCTGGGACGGTGAGCGCGCGCCAGCGAAGGCATTGTCGGGAGCGCTGCCCCGGCTGGCGGGCTTCGCGGCCGGCCGGTTTTGCGTGGTCTGGCGTGCCTGTGCATTGCCTTGTGCGCGTTGATTGCCTTGCGCGGTCTCTTTCCTGGGCTGCTGATTGTCCCGGGTATTCCTGGCCGTGCCCTGGCTTCTGTCAGTCGCTTTCGGTCTGTCTGTGGCGTTGGCTCTGTCTGATGCCCTGGATTTGTCTGCACCGGCTTGTAACCGATTGCCCGAGTCTCGCGCCTGGGCTTCGCGCGCACGATCCCGGGCTTCGAGGTTGCTGGTGGCGGGCCGTTCGATGCCGTGCTTGTCCATTGAGCTACGGGCCTTGTCACGCGCCTGGGCGCGTTGGGCATCTTCCCCCCGGTAGGCCTGACGCTGATTGGCGCCGTCCAGTTGACGGCCGTACTGTTCGCGGCTTCTGGTGTCCCGGTAGGGCACGCCATTGCGATGCACGGGGTTGTGCTGCCAGCTGTTATTGGTGATTCGGTTGTTGCCATTGATGTTGTTGTAGCGATTGACGTTGATATCGACGTCGTTATTGCCCCAGTCGCATTCACCCCACAACGCGCCGACGATTGCCACCCCGGTCCCGAACGCCAGCCCGGCCATCAACGCCTGGCCGGGGTAATAGGCCGGCGGCGGTGGGTAGTAAGCCGGCGGCGACGCCGGATAGGGCCAGGTGCCGTACGTGGTGGTCGGGTTATAGGTGGGGACGTACACCACCTGCGGATCGGCGGGTTGAATGATGATGGTGGAGCTGCTGCTGGCAGGGGCCGGTGCGGGGGCCGAACTCGTCGCGGCGGGTGCCGGTGCCGGGGCGGGAGCCGCCACATTCTGGATGGTCACGTTCTGATACTGGTTGCTCTGCAGGTTGCCGGCGGCTTGCGCTTGGCGACGCAAGCGTTGCACGCCCTCCATGACATCATCCGGTTGCGCCAGGAAGGCATCACCCAAGCGCTGTACCCACACGGGGTCCTGTCCCAGCGTCGCCAGCACCTGGGGGAAGGCGACCAGCGCCTGCACGCTGGGGTCCCATGGCTGGTTTGCCACTTGCTTGACCGCGTCATCGCCCTTGGCGTCCGGATTGGCTTTGGACCAGGTAACCGCTTCGGTCACTTCACCAGGGTAGGTCGTCGCCATCAGTACCTGTGCCAGCAGCGGGTCCGGGTAAAGCGCAATCGGCGCCAGCATTTGATCCAGCTGCTCTTGGGTAAACACGGCATCTTTAGCGGGCGCCGGGGCCGGTGCATTGGCGGCTGGGTGGGTGGTGGCGGTATCCGCTGCCTGCGCAAAGCAAGGGGTGCCGCTCAAAAAAACGAGCGTGGACAATGCATAAAGAAATGGAAGGCGCATCGCAGCTCCCTTTGGTCTGGCAGATTTGAAAGGAGTGAATCCATGCCAGGGAGGTGACAACTGACTTTGCAAGCCACGACCTCGATGCCGTGCAGTAATAGTAGCAAACAAAAAATGTCTGCCACTGAATCGGCGGTTCAGTGAGGGGAGCGAATGACTACGCGGTAAGGATGTGTATGCCTGATGGGGGGTGGTCGGTCGACCACCCCCGAAAATCCACGAGGGTTATGCACGCGGAAAAGAGGGACCTCAGTCGCCCGTTTTCACCTTGGGAATGTACGCAGCACTGCCGGCTTCATGGGAGTGAGTCAAGCGGGCGCCGTTGTTGGGCCTGGTGGTGATCAACTGATGATCGGCAGTCAGATAGCCCAGGGGCAATCGATTGATGTCCTCGTACGGCTCGACAATGATCGTGCGTTCGGGATTCCAGCGCTCGCCACTTTTCTTTTCCAGCCACGCCATGAGTGCCGCGCTGTCACCACTTTTCGGAATGTCCGAGTCCGGCTGAACGTAATAAAACGGTGAGCCATGGTTTTGCAGGTACATGGGCAGCTTGTTGTCGACGTCCACCAGCACCAGGCGCCATTCGTTCCACGGCGCCGTTTTGCTGGCTTCGGCACGCACATCCTTGCTGAACTGCATGACCCCGCCGTCTCCGCCGTTGGTCCAGGGATAGACGATCCCCAGAATCAACAACAAGAAACCAGCCGCGCCGGCAATGCCCTTGGTCCAGCCTGGGCCGCTGACTTTACCCGCAGCCTCTCGCTCGGCCATGCGCCGGGTAACCCACCAGGCCGCCAGCAATTGGGCAAACGGCACCAGTGGCAATACGTAATAGCTGCGTCGACTACCGCTGGCGGTAAAGAACAGGAACAGCAGCCCCAGGCCGCCAATCAGCCAGCGAACGTTGGGCTCGGTGTGCTTCCAGCTGCGCACGGCCACCCACAGGCCGAGTATCCAGCAGGGAGCCCAGGGCAGGGTGTAGACCGGCAGATAAATCAGATAGGTGTAGATCGGGCCAAATTGGTCGAATGGCTGAAAGAATCGGACCACGTTTTCCCGAAAGACCAGATCAAGCCCGCTCTGTTCGTAGCTTGGCGTGCCGTAGCGTTGCGACAGCAGGAACGGCAGCATGTAGAACGCGCCTGCCACCAGGAGCGCCAGGCACAGACGGGGATTGAGGTGGTTTTTCCAGCGCCCTTCGCCCAGCAAGTGCGGCAGCAGGATCAGCCCGGGAAGAATGAACCCGATCAAGCCCTTGAACAGCGAGGTCAGCGCCAGTATCAGGAAAAACACGATGTAGCGACTCAGGCGCGTATCGTTCGGACCGCGCCAATACCACCAGACCGCACCCAGGACACCGCAAACCGTGAGGATGTCCGCCGTGGCGACCCGGGCCCAAAATACGAAAAAGAACGTCGTCGTCAGAAACCAGCCAGCGATCAGGCCGGTGCCTTTGCGATACAACTGTTCACCGATCAGGTAGACCAGCCAGACACTCACCCACGCCGACAAGACCGTGGGCAGACGCAGCGACCAATTCCCAAGGCCACCCATCAAATGGGCAGTGGCGGTAATCAACCAATAGGAAGGCAGTGGTTTGTCGTAATAGGGCGTGCCCTTGAGATAAGGGTCGAAATAATCGCCAGTTTGCATCATCTGCAGGGCGATGTTTGCCCAGCGGGTTTCCGGGCCCCAAAGCTCTCTGGCACCTAACCCGAAAAGCATCAAGAGCGCGGAGACGCTCAGCAGAAGTATCAGCGCACCCTGTTCACTTTTTAGAAAACTGACTAACGTTTTTTTCATGAGAGTTTCGCACGTTGCGCTCGCCGTGACGTCGGTGAAGCGTCTGGACCGTCAAGGCTATCGGTTGAAATGTGATGGAATTGTCAGTAGATCGCGAATAAATCATTAGTTGCGGTTCATATCCAGTTAACACACCCATTAATGCAGGAGTGTGAATAACAGCATAAACAATGGTTCATGTCAGACTGCTGGATCCGGAAGAGCGGCGGATTCGGCTTGATTGGCCCCATCGCAGCGCCGAGAAGGCCCCAATGATGCCGTGTAGTCAGTCGCTTCTAGCTGAAGCCAAATAGTGGGCAACTAACGCGTTGGCATGACCATGGCCGATACCGTGTTCGGATTTGAGTAAGGCCACCAACTCCATATGCTTCTTGCCGCTGACTGATTCGAGCAGATTCAGCCAGTGAGTGACAGGCTGCCCGTACTTTTTTTCAATGGAGGGGAAGTAAGACGCCGGCCCTTTGATTTTTGAGTCTTCGGTCATGAGGCAAACTCCTTTTTGGCTTGGGTGATGGCAAACACTGCGGCTGGCCGAATTCGAACGCAGTATAGGCAACTTGGGCTGAAATGCAGCAGACACGAAAAGCCCAGTGGATCAGACCCTGATTTTCAGCAGGGTATTTGTCTCGTAAAGGACAAGTCCTTCCGACTTTAAAGATTCTTCCTACATCTATCCGCTTTTTGCCTTGGTAGCGTGCGTGCCAATTTTCGCGAGCACGAACCAGGGACGGTTTGAACATCGCACTTCTTTTCTTCCTTGCTTAAGGATAAGCGTATGTTCCGGTCGACCCATGCGGCGCAGTTAGTGCTGCAGACCCCTGCTATTTGTCACGACTTCGGCTATCTGGCCGGCCAGCCGTTGAGCGATCACCCGGACATCGTCGAGCTGCTGACGGTGTCGACCCAACAATCACTGTTGAGCCGCGTGCAACGTGCAGCGGAGCTGGCACATGCGCGCTCGACCGAACGACCGGGAGACGTGCCGTGACAGTCCAACCACCGCTCCGAGGTGCTGCCAACATCGCCGCCATGGCCAAGAGCGCCCAGGACATCCGTTCGCCCATGGGCCTGTGTCCCCTGATGAGCCAGAAAGTGCAGTTGCTGCCGCTGCGTTATGGACTGGTCGAACACCTTGATCCCTCATCCGAACTGACCCTGCCGCTCAAGCTGAACAGCCAGCCGCTGGGCATACGCCTGCTGCGCGACGGTTACCTGTACATCATCGACAGCGGCACCGGCTACCTGCACGAATACCGCGTCGAACAGGGGCAGATCAGCAAGCTGCTGTGGCAGGGCCCGGAGGTGGCGGGCGATACGCGCACCACGTCGGTGGGTGAACCGCACTTGGTCTTCGCCCGTCGGCACACCTTGTTTGCCAGCTATTCGGAAATCCAGTGGACGGCCTACAAGTGTTCGCAAGTGCTCAAGGACGCCACCGAGCGCGAGCGCTTGATGCAACGCATCGAGCTGGCCAAAGCCTGCCCGGACCGGGGCGGCGCCGATTTGCTGAGCCTGCGCCAGGCGATAACCTGGCTGGCCGAGGTCGCTGAAGCGGGCGCGCCAGCCCAGGGCCGCGAGCCGTTGCCCGAAGGCGCCCACCCGCAAGAGCGCCAGCCCTATGGCTGGGAAGACAGGCCGCTGTTCAAGGCCACGGCGATCGAAGCACTCACCAGCCAGGTGCTGGGGGATCATCAGAACGACTACCTATTCCTGGTGTTGCGCGACGACTTTGGGGTGATGCGCGACCTGGCCAGCGCCCAGCTGCAAGTCGCGGACTGGATCGAGCAATGGAGCGCCGACGACGACGCCCAGCGCAAGTACCTCACCGGTGCCTACATCCAGTCCTTGTACGAGGTGACACCGGCGCGCCTCGAGGCGCTGGCTACCCGCGATGCCGATGTCAACGCCCTGATAGAAGACACCGACCCTGCGCAGCAGGCCGCCCTTGAAGAGTATCTGCGCATCCGGCGTGACCATGACGGGCCGCCGATCCATGGCGACGAGGCCCATTGGCGCAAGGCGGCGGCCAGCGATCCTTATGCGCGCGCCGCCGTCAACCTGCAGGACGCCCTGGGCGTGGCGCTGTGGCAAAAGCATCGAGACACCATTGCCAGGCTCCACGGGCAAACCTGGGAAACGTTGCACGGCGAGGCTATCGGCCAGCGCGGCATTGATCATCTGGTCAATCGGGCCGGGATGGAAGCATTTGTCCGCCAGCAGCAAACGCTGCTGGCCCATTGGCACAAGCGCCTGCAGGTGATTCGCGAAGACCGCTTGAACATGATCGTCGCCGGCCATTTCCACCGTGCCGCCTGGTATTACGACTTCCGCAGCGATGCCCAGATCCGCCATCGCCTGGAGACCGAATTCGTCTGCGTGGCCGCCCTGTGCGGTGACCGCGAAGCCACCGAAAAACTGGCCGCCTACCTGCAAAGCAACCTGCTCACCGTGGTGCCGGGGCTGGACACCCTGACCCGGGCCGATCAGCTCGACCTGAGCAAGAAACTCATGGACCTGAGCAATTTCTCGATCACCCTCGCCACGGCACCGGAAAGCCTTGCCAGCGTGAATGTGCTGAGCAACCAGTTCAGAAGCCTGATGAATGAGCGGTTGCCGAACTTTGAGGACCTGAATACGCGGTTCAGGGGGCTGCAGAGTTTGTTGGACGGGGCGTATAACCCGGCGAGGCAACTCAGTATCGCGGACGAGTTAGACACGGCCTACAACGCATTCAAGCAACGACAACATATCGACCCCAACAACTTCATCCGCGACCTGGGCGTGCCGGCACGTCTGCAACTGTTACGCGAGTTTTCCCGCAGCGGCTTGACCCTGCGGGCGGCGTCGGCGGCGGAAATCCAGGCGTTCAACCAGGCCCGCGATGCCGCGCTCGACCTGCGCCGCCAGCTCAAGGACACCTACAAACAGCGCCATCGCGAGTTGTCGCGGCAAATCTATGGCCTGACCGAGCCCGGCGGTGAGCAGAGGCTCAACCAGCGGATCATTAGTCTCAAGACCGCGCTGGTGCCGCTGGAAGACCACCTCAGCCGGGCCCTGACCGTTGGCGCGGGTGGCCCCTGGCAAATCGGCACCGTGATCGATGGCATGGCCCCGGCGCTGCGTGACGAAATGGTGCGCACCGTGCGTGATTTCCGCGCCACGGGGACGTTTGGCCAGCCACTGATGAGTGCGTTGAAGTCCGGGGGGGACGGGATTGCGTTGTTGCTGTTTGTTTATCAGGGGCAGAAGTTTGTGGAGGTGTTGAGTGCGCTTGGTAAGGATAGTTATCGCTCGTTATCAGGCCTGGGAGCTCTTGTTGAGGCATTTATTGTAATGTCAGCTGCTGGCTTTGCCGCTGTACAGGGCCTGTCGGTAACACTCCTTCAGGCATATATCGTGCAAATGGACAGCGCCGCCGGCAAACTCAACACCATGAGCCGTTTAGGACGCTGGAGCGGTATCGCAGGAGTTGGAGCATTTGGGTTTGGCGGTCTTGCTGCCTTAACCGATCTCGGCAAGCACTCCCGGCAATGGGCTAAAGCGCTGGCCCAAGGCAATCACCAGGCCTTGGCGGCCACGACCCTGCAAATCGCCGGCGACGGCATCCTCGTGGCCACCAACACCTGGGGCGCCAAACACACGACGTCGATCATCAGCCAGGTACTCAAAAACCCGCCGAGCTGCGGGCCCTGGCCTGGGCCGAAGCCAGCCCGCGGCTGTTGAGCATCGCTGCCAGGGCCAACCTGGTGGGGTTGATCGGCACGGCCCTGCAACTGGTGGGCGAAGGCCTGTACAACTACTTCAACCTGGACGCACTGCAGAAATGGCTGCAAGCCAGCGCCTGGGGCAAGGCCAACCTGCAACGCAGCCTGGCCGAGGACTGGAGCGCGTTGGCCCGGGTGGTGCAACAACCCACCTGCGAGCTGGTCCGTGAGGGTGAACGCACCTATGTGCAACTGCGACTGCCCGGCGTGCGCACCCGGGAAATGGACAGCCGTCAGCTGCATTTGCAGGCCTATCGTCAAACCGGCGATCTGCATCGACCCCGGCCCTACAGTCGGCAGTTACCGCCGACCCGCTGGCAGGAATGCAGCGCGGCGTGGGCGGCGGTTGCCGTGGTCGCCAGCCAGGAAGAGGAGGCCCTGACCCTTCACCTGCCCATCGGCACAGGCATCCAGGCATGGGATTTTGCCCTGGCGATCAACATCGGTTACCAACTGGAGCCCGGGCGCGACTTGCTTCACCGCACCTGTTTTGTCCTGAGCGACCTGCGCATCGCCACGGTGCGGGGGGTACGTTTGCCGACCCAGGGCCGATTCAGGCTCGAGGCCGTGGACAGCTTGCCCCGCGGCACGGGCGATGCCCCTTACTGGTGGTTCACCCGTGACGAAATGGCGACGGTCGATGTTTAGCCAACTGTTCAAACGCCAAGACAAGCCTGATACCGCCGAGCCGGCGCCGGACATTCGCAGCCAGCGGCCCAGCGCCGGGCAGCTGCGGGTTCGGGGATTGAACGAAACCCTGTTTCTGGCGCCATTGCCGGTGTACACCGGGCAGGCGCCAGTCTCTCGGCGTAACTTTTCGGCGATGAATGAGACCTATCTGGAGTTGGGGGGGAACAACTACGGGATGGTCGAGCAGGGAAAAAGATTAGCGTTTGGAATCTGGATTCCTTTGTTTGTAGCTTTCATAGCTCCAAGCCTACTCATCCTGTACGGGGTGCTCTTTTATCCAGAAAACTTTAAGGATCCATGGCGAGATTTATTCCTATTTATGGAGGCAGGCAGCAAAATTAGCGTCGCATCGATTCTCCCTATTGGTGCCGTTATCTACGGCATGCTCTCCAACGTCCGCACCCTGGCCAAAAGCTACCCGGTGCGCTTCAACCGCCAGCGTCGCGAAGTCTGCTACATCGACGACACCACCCATCGCGTGCTGATCGTGCCCTGGGAAAGCGTGGTGGCCTGGGTCGCTCGCAGCCAGGGCATCACCCGCTACGGCGCGATGCGCGATTACACCTTCGGCATGGGCCTGGAAGACGAAGCGCACGACACCGTGCAATTCATCCTGTCGGCCCAGCCCAGCGATGCCCATGCCCTGGGCATGTGGACGGCCATTCGCAACTACATGGAAGAAGGGGAGTTGGTCGATACGCCCAACCCCATGCTCGTTGCGCTGGGCATCACCCTGAGCGAAGACGAGCTCAAACCTTATGAAGGGTTGCACACCTTTGAAATCGAGCGGCTTGACGCCCGGGCACTGGGTCGGTTGGACGACGGTGGAGGTCACCTGACGGCCGAAGAGCGAAAGCGGTGGGGATACTCCAAGCGTTCCCCCTGGCCCCTGCGCTGGTGGTACGTGCGCCGCGTCCTGACCTTCTGGAAAATGCCCTACCTGATCGCCGAGTGGGCCCACCGCAAGGGCCGGCCGGCCCTGCCGCAAAGCGTGCAAGCCTGGTCCCGCCCACTGCCCCCCGAGCAATGGGCCCAACCCAGTCCGGCGCTGCAAAAAGCCAACGCACTGGTGAAAACCGCCATGGACAAAAAGGGCGTGAACTTCATCGATGCCTGCAAAGCGGCGGGGCTGCATTGAAGACGCCACTGCAAACGAGAAAGGGGAATGACGGGTGGTTCGCCCGCGACGAAATGGCGACGGTCGATGTTTAGCCAACTGTTCAAACGCCAAGACAAGCCTGAAACCACCGAGCCGGCGCCAGACATCCGCAGCCAGCGGCCCAGTGCCGGGGAGCTGCGGGTTCGGGGCTTGAATGAAACCCTGTTTCTGGCGCCATTGCCGGTGTACACCGGGCAGGCGCCAGTCTCTCGGCGTAACTTTTCGGCGATGAATGAGACCTATCTGGAGTTGGGGGGGAGTAACCGGGGTACTGTCGAGCAGGGGAAGATCCTTGCGTTTGGCATCTGGCTTGTTTTGTTTACTGCCTTTGTTTTTCCGAGTCTCGTAATTATTCATGGAGTGCTTTTTTATCCAGAAAACTTCACGAACCCGCTCCAGGATCTACTCATGTTTTTGAAGGTTTCGACGCTGGTTTCTCTGGGGGCGATTTTCCCCATCGGCGGCTTCATCTACGGCATGCTCTCCAACGTCCGCACCCTGGCCAAAAGCTACCCGGTGCGCTTCAACCGCCAGCGTCGCGAAGTGTGCTACATCGACGACACCACCCATCGCGTGCTGATCGTGCCCTGGGAAAGCGTGGTGGCCTGGGTCGCTCGCAGCCAGGGCATCACCCGCTACGGCGCGATGCGCGATTACACCTTCGGCATGGGCCTGGAGGACGAAGCGCACGACACTGTGCAATTCATCCTGTCGGCCCAGCCCAGCGATGCCCATGCCCTGGGCATGTGGACGGCCATTCGCAACTACATGGAAGAAGGGGAGTTGGTCGATACGCCCAACCCCATGCTCGTTGCGCTGGGCATCACCCTGAGCGAAGACGAGCTCAAACCTTATGAAGGGTTGCACACCTTTGAAATCGAGCGGCTTGACGCCCGGTTCATGGGTGATCTCGATGACGGCATGGATGACGCCTACCGCAAGCGTTATGGGTACCCCCAACCGACGAGATGGCCCCTGCGCTGGTGGTACGTGCGCCGCGTCCTGACCTTCTGGAAAATGCCCTACCTGATCGCCGAGTGGGCCCACCGCAAGGGCCGGCCGACCCTGCCGCAAAACGTGCAAGCCTGGTCCCGACCACTGCCCCCCGAGCAATGGGCCCAACCCAGCCCGGCCCTGCAAAAAGCCAACGCACTGGTGAAAACCGCATGGACAAAAGGGGCGCGAACTTCATTGATGCCTGTAAAGCGGCGGGGTTGCATTGAGCGCGCCGCTCCCGCTCTAAACGAGCAAGGCCCCTTACTGTTGGTTCGCCCGAGACGAAATGGCGACTGCTGAAATTTAAGGCGAACAGCACACTGCTTGTGGGCGTGATGAGGTGGCGCACCTGTGCGGCAGCGCATTGATTACATTGGGTATCAACTGTAATTCGCGATCACGCCATTATCAGCAATGCCCATCGGAAATAGAGTCAGCCTGACGATTTCGTCTACTGCGTAGTCAAGGTGCCTTCCATGATTCAGAGCATGATCAAAACAGCGGGTCTGGCCGCACTCCTTGTCGCAAGCGCGGCAATCCCGCTCGCCCAGGCTCAACCCTTGCCACTCGATAAAGTCGGCGCCTTGCATAACGAAGACGTGGAATGGCGCAGCTTTCCGGCCTTCCCGAAAGAAGTAAAACTCGCGGTTATCGCCGGCGACCCGAGTAAGCCAGCACCTTACGTAGTGCGAGTCAAAGTGCCCAGCGGCACCAAACTTATGCCCCATACTCATCCGGAAGATCGTATCTATACCGTCATGTCCGGTGTGTTCTACATCGGCTTCGGTACTGTTTTCGATCCAGACAAACTGGTGGCTTATGGTCCGGGCAGCGTAGTGATACTCCCGGCCAATACACCGCACTTTCACTGGGCGAAATCAGGCGAGTACATCTCGCAAGTCTACGGAACGGGGCCGCTGGGGCTTGAATACATTGATAGCCATGACGATCCGCGCAACGCGTCGAAGTGACAAAACCGTGCCCAAGTCGATACCCCCTGTAGGAGCGAGCCCGCTCGCGAAAAACCCGAGGGCGCCGCAGGTAACCGGTTGCCAACGAAGCCGGAGCCATCGAGCAGCCCGCGTTTTCACACTGCCTGGTGCACCACCGAGATAAGCCCGGTGCGCCGGACTGGATATCCGACACTACAGGATTAGGTATTGGGCAATTGCGCCGACCAGTGTTTCATCTCTTCGGCAATGAAATGGTTGACCAAGTCGCTATACAACTTTTCGATCGCATCCGGGCTCAGGCCTTCGGCCTCTGCCCATTCACGACGTGTCGCGAGCATGGCATCGAATCGCTCCCGGGCACGCACCGAAGCCGCAGAGGTCTTGAATTTCGAAGCCGCAAGCACGTACTGGAAACGCTTGCCCAACAGCTTGATGACGGCCCGGTCGAGGGCATCGATCTCGCGTCTGATGTCCTCCATTCGGGCGCATTCTGAGGGTTGCAATTGATTGGAAACGTCCATGTGAGTCACTCCCTTTGCTGAAATAAATTGTGAATCGGCTGATGTGCTATTCAGGATCTGCCTTTCCCGAGAGTCTCAAGCAGGTTACCTATCGATAAGTTCTCTTGCAGTGTCTGCCAATTGGCTACCCACCCGCGTTTTTAGCGTTTCTATGAAGCGGGTTATCTTCGCATCGACAAACTGGCGGGAAGTGTAAACGGCATAAACATTGCGCTCATAGGTATGGTACTCAGGCAAAACTCGCACGAGTTTCCCCGAGCGCAGATCGTCGATGGCCGAGAATCCAGCCAACAAGCCAATCCCCGCTCCGGATCGAACGGCGACGGCCATTGCATCCATATCATTTACGCTAAAGCTCGGCCCGGTGGGTACGAAACTGGCGATGCCGGATTTGCTTTTCAGCTGCCATTCATCCCGAGCGTAATCAACGGTGCCCAGCAACAGGCACTGATGATCGTTGAGGTCTTCAGGCTTCGCCGGCGGTGCATGTTGAGCCAGGTAGGCAGGGGACGCGACCAGCACGCAATGACTGACCCCAATTTTTTGACTGACGTACGCTGAATCGGGCAGCGTTCTGGCTATCAGAATTGAAACGTCCAGTTGGTCTTCCAGCAGGTTCGGCATCCGTTGGGATAGCAGCAAATCTACCGTGACCTCGGGAAACTCCTTGCGGAACTCAAGGATGGCGCAGGTCACCAGATGACGCGCAAGGCCAGGCACGCTATGAACACGGAGCGTGCCCTTGGGTTCCAGGATCGAATTACTCGCTTCGGCTTCAGCGTTTTCAAGGTCGGCCAGGATCGCCGTACAGCGTTCGTAAAATCGTCGACCTGCGTCAGTCACGGAAAGACGACGAGTCGACCTTTGCAGCAGGCGGGCATCGAGCATTGTTTCGAGCGCAGAAACGGCACGGGACACATTGCCGACTGTCGAGTCCAGATGGTTGGCCACTGCAGTGAAAGTGCCCATCTCAACGACTTTCACGAACACAGACATGTTTGAAAGTTTGTCCATCCCTACCGTCCTTTTCTACCGGTTTACTGCTTGAGTTGCAGAGAAAATCCTCTGGGACTGTTCAGTACTTGTGAGCCCAACGCCACCACACACTGACACCGCATGATGGCCGTTGAATGTCGAGGACACAACTCAACGGCGGCGGGTGATATTCCCTCTGCACACAACAATGATTCCCTCGTGGCCATCTAAATCAAACCTGTCGTCCTCCATAGACTGGGCTGCACGGGCCGCCTGAACCGGCTCTGTCGTAAACCACCGAAGCGAGGACTCACGCAGCGCGCTTCGGCCCGATTCCTGACAATCAAGTGAAGGCCATATCTATGAACACGCCATACGATGCGCTCTATCTTTTCATTGGTGGTGAGTGGATCAGCGCAGAAGGGCGCGACACCGCAGCCGTCATAAACCCAGCCACGGAAACTGAAATCGGACGTGTGCCGCTGGCCACTTCAGCCGACCTTGACCACGCCCTTGAGGTCGCCCGGCTCAGCTTCCAGACGTGGCGCCAGACGGTGCCGGACCAGCGCGCAAAAATTCTCAAACGTGCCGCTGATCTCATCCTCGAGCGAGCGCCGCACATCGCCTCCCAGATGACGCTGGAAGAAGGCAAACCCCTTGGCGAAAGCATGGACGAGGTCACGCGTGCAGCAGAGTATTTTGAATGGTTCGCCGAAAGCGCCCGTCGTATCGATGGCCGCGTCGTGCCGGCCAACCGCCCAGGCGTGTTGCAACTGGTGAAGCGCCAGCCAATCGGCCCGGTCGCAGCCTTCACGCCCTGGAATTTTCCAGCCATTACTCCTGCTCGCAAGTTATCAGCGGCTTTGGCGGCAGGTTGCAGCGTCATTCTCAAACCCGGTGAAGAGAGCCCTTCCACGGCGCTGGCCCTTGCTCGCGCCCTTGATGATGCGGGCTTGCCCAAAGGCGTTCTGCAAGTCGTTTTTGGCGTGCCGGATCAAGTCTCCAGTCACTTGATTGCTTCGCCGATCATTCGCAAGGTGACCTTTACCGGTTCCGTACCGATTGGGCGACTGCTGTCGACCAGGGCAGCGGCAGGCGTCAAGCCAATCACTTTGGAGCTGGGTGGCCACGGCCCTGTGCTGGTGTTTGAAGACGCCGACATTGAAAAGGCGGCAGTAGAAGGCGTGGCGAATCGGTTCCGGGGTACCGGGCAAGTCTGTATCTCGTCAACACGCTTCCTGATCCAGCGTGGTGCTTATCAGGCGTTCACCGATCACTTCGTCGCGGCGACCAATGCCTTGAGAATCGGCAACGGCCTGGATCCCGATACTCAGGTCGGGCCACTCGCCAACCCAAGGCAATTGTCAAAGATGGAAGAACTGGTGGCTGACGCCGTCGAGAAAGGCGCGCGGGTACTTGCTGGCGGCGAATGCCTGCCAGGACAAGGCTATTTCTTCCAGCCCACCGTCTTGGCTGATGTGCCCATGAATGCTCGGGTCATGCATGAAGAACCCTTCGGCCCTATCGCGATTTTGATGCCCTTCGATACGTTGGCCGACGGACTGGAAGAGGCCAACCGTCTGCCCTACGGATTGTCCGCCTATGCCTTTACCGCTAACGCTCGAACCGCCATTGACGTCGCAGACGGCCTCGAGGCCGGAATGATCGGAATCAATCAATACCGAATTGTTGCTACTGAACTTCCCTTCGGCGGCATGAAGGAGAGCGGTCATGGCTCAGAGGGCGGCATTGAAGGCATCGAACACTATCTGACCAACAAATTAATCAGCCAGATTTAAGGACGCCCGAAATGTCGAACATCAATTTCAGCAGCCCCCGTGAAGCGGCCAGAGCGTTCACCCCAAAGCTGTCGCAGTTCGTCGACGCTACGCTCTATCCGCAAATATGGAGCGATCCGGCACTGTCTCCACGTGACCGCAGCCTGATAACGGTGGCTGCGTTGATTGCCGGTGGTCACGCCGAAGAGCTGCCTGCGCACCTGCGGCGCGCGGTCAGCAATGGGGTCACCCATGACGAAATATCCGCAGCGATCACCCACCTGGCGTTCTATGCAGGTTTCCCAGCCGCCATCACCGCGTCCGCCATTGCCAATGCCACATTCACTCAACCGCAGGCGAAACAACCATGAAAGCCATTACCATTGAAGAGTTTGGCAGCCCCGACGTGCTGAAGTTGAAGGACGTTCCCGACCCCGTAGTACGCCCTGCCGACCTGCTGGTGCGCGTCTATGCAGCCGGTGTCAATCGCGCGGATCTGACACATCGCACCGGTGGCTACGGGCATCCCGATTTCGGAGATTCACCCATCATTGGGCTTGAGATCGCTGGCGAGGTCATTGAAAAAGGCAGTGCCGTCGTAGGTTTCGAAGTGGGGGATCGGGTGATGGGCGTGGTGGGTGGCGGGGCGTATGCCGAGCTGGCGCGCATTGACTACCGCATGGCCATGTCAATCCCGACTCAACTGGATTACGTGCACGCGGCGGCGATTCCCGAGGTGTTTGTCACCGCTCATGAGGCGATGATGCACCTGGCACGACTCCAGTCAGGTGACTCGGTCTTGATTCATGCCGCCGCCGGTGGCGTTGGCTCAGCTGCGGTACAGCTCGCTTACGCCACAGGTGCGACGGTTTATGCGACAACCGATGGCAGCAAGTTATCGCGCGTCGAGCATTTGGGCGCCGATGTTGCCATCGACTACAAGAACAGTGATTTCGCCGAAATCATCGCCAGCAAAACCGACGGTCGAGGTGTTGATGTCATCATCGATTTCATCGGCGAACCTTACTTCGCTCGCAACCTGGCTTCACTCGCTAACGGCGGGCGATTGATCCAGGTTGGCATCCTCGGCGGTGGCGGGAAGATCTCCCTGGAGCTGGAGCATATTCTCTACCGCCACCTGCAAATCATCGGCACGATCATGAAGTCCCGCACCCAGCCGGAAAAGCACGACATGATCAAGCGATTCCGCGAGCATTGGCTTGAACGGTTCGAAGGGGGAGGCAGCCTGGAGCCGGTAGTCGACAGTACCTTCCCCCTCTCACGTGCCGCAGATGCCCATCGCAGGATGGAGTCGTCCGAAAACGTCGGAAAGATCATTCTCACGATGCAGCCTGTGGACTTGCTCTAAGACTGGCCTTGTATTAGACGCGCCTGCCGAAGTTACCTTGCGTAATCCAGGCAGGCATCCATTTGTGCAAGGTTTCTATTGTCGGGGCTGGTTTTTCCTGCCGAATCAGACGCAGATCCGGTTCGCTGACGTCCCGCGCTTTCCGTTCTACTTGATACAAGCGGCCAATCGGGTGCAGCGGTTGTTCGGCCAATGGGCTTTTGTTTCTCACATACCTGGGCCTGGCGTGAGCCAAGGCCCCGAAAAATGAACATCTGTGTCGTCGCCTGTGTGCCGGGGTGAATCAAGCACTTGACCCCGGAGCACCCAAACGCCGGGGCAGGGGAGTACCCGAACGTTCACCCACGGCTGATACCCTGTATTCATTTTTGAAACTGGCCGGGAGCCTTGCATGAAAGTTGGCGTGATCTCCGATACCCACGGCTTGCTCCGCCCTGAAGCCGTCGCGGCGTTGCAGGGCTGTGAGCGGATCATCCACGCCGGTGACATCGGCAAACCGGACGTTCTCGAACAACTCGCGTCGATCGCGCCCCTGCATGTCGTGCGCGGCAACAATGACCAGACGGCCCCGTGGGCAGCACACATCGCCGACCACCTGTCTTTCGACCTCAATGGCTGGCGTACCTTGCTGGTCCACGACATGGCCGACGTCCCGGCAGCGCTGGAAGCCGGCACAAGGCTGGTGATCACCGGACATTCCCATCAGCCACGCATTGAATGGCGTGACGAACGACTATTCCTCAATCCAGGCAGCGCGGGGCCCCGGCGGTTCAAGTTGCCGGTGACATTGGTGTTGCTGGAGGTGGAGAAGGGGTCTATTGAGCCGCGATTGATTTCGTTGTTGGAATGAGGGGGCTGAAGGGTTGGCCGTTCCATGCCCTTGACGGAGGGGGCGGCCGGTACTGTTGAGTCGACAGCGGAACCCTCTGGAGGGTGTTCAATTCGTAAAGCGCTTTTTGCACCACAACGACACCAGAATGCCTGTGGCGATCGACACCATTGGAATGCTTGAAGCAACGCTCAGTGTTGGAAACACCAACAGTATTTGCGAGTCGTTACCGCCTAGCATCATCGAAGCCCCAATCCCCATCAAAATACCCGCCAACAAATGAACGCCAGCCTTTGATGGGGTAAAGGCCTCGAAACGGAAATTTTTCCGGTATACGGTAAAACTCAGCATGCCGGCCAACAACATGACAAACACTGCAATTCGCCGGGCGCTGATTGCCATATCGGCTTGCCAGAACATCCGCGAAACATCGTAAAAGAACACACTCGGTGTCCATAACGGCTCAAACGCATAGAGCGCACTCGTCAACGCACCCAGCAGCATGCTGGAGAAAACCAGGTGTTTATTACCCTGTATGGCGACCAGAAAAATCAGCACCAGCGCCACAACACCGATCAATAGCCAGTAATGGCGGTTGGAAATTTCCGGCATCAGAAGGGTCTTCTGTTCGGGCATCATGCGCATGTAATACCAGAGCACGATGCCCAGGACCCAGCCGATCACGGTGAACAGCTTATTGACATTGCCACAGGCAAACCGGGTCAGCGTACCTACGCTGCAACCGTTGTTCAGCATCGATGCCACCCCGAACAACAAGCCTCCCGAAACCAGTAAAGGATAGGAAATACCCGGCGAGTACAGCGGCAGGCTGACCTCGGAGAAACGATAGAGCGGGGCCAGCAGCAACCCGAACAATCCACACGATGTCAGTGCCACAAACAATGTCGGACGCCCCGCCAGCAATTGTTCGCTCGCTTTGACAAGGCACATGCCCATGCGCTGCGAAACCCAGCCAATCAGAAACGCTAATACCAACGCCATCAATAAAGAGAAAACCATGTTCGTGCGCCACCGCTGATTTGGATGGACCGGGCCTTACCAGGCATTAGCGTAGCTCTCGATCTGGCTACCTGTGTATCGGACACGGCCCTGAGCTGACGGTCGCTTTGTATTGGCCACTGATTTCGTAGAGGTTGAAGGAATGCGCTTGGCCGATTGCTGCCTTTCTCGAAGGGCTATAGTCGACCTACTGCGGACATTGGGTCAGCCCCTTAACTGAATTTCGTTTGACGGTTTTCTTGGTCGTGATGATTTTATGCTTTGTCCAGATTGAGTTTCTTGATGCTTACTTAACTATGTAAGCAGGGTTCCAGGTTTGTTTCAGTTGTTTTATTTGTATGGTGTTGAGAGTTTCGACTTGATGTAGTTCATGTCTAGAGCAGTATGTGAAATTTGCAGGTTATTTAACGGATTTAAGAGCTGAAGTTTTTAAGCAGCTGTGCTGCGTCGCCTCTTGATAAAAAGTCAATGGTGTCATGTTGCACTATTGCGGATCTCGCTCTGTAAATTAACGTGGCATAGTCATTGCTGATTGGGTGCGCGTAACCGGTTGTCGTTAGCTGACGCGTTAATGCATTGCCAGAAATAACATCAATGTATCGTGTTGAAGCCATCGGTTATGTGCATCGTTTGGTGCGCATGCTGCACTGTGAAAGGGCTATGCTTGATGCGATAAGGCATTTGCAAAATCGGAGATCCTCATGAATGAAGTCTTTCGTGATCACACGCGTGTGGCGGCAGCAATAGCGGCCGTTGTCGACGCTGTGGGGCGCCAGGACTTTTATGCCATCGTGCTGGAGACGCTGGGACAATATATTGACTGTGAGCGTTGGCTGGCTATCAAGTACAGCAGATTTTCTGCCCCCGAGTTCATTGTCAACACCTCCTTGAGCCACGAGGCGGTTGAGCAATACATGAGTCACCTCTACAGGATCGACCCTTTGCTTCGGCTAGTGACAGAAGAGCGTGTGCCCTCTGTTGTAACGTTTTCACTCATGCAAAGTGAGGATGATTCCAACGTTTATTACGATGAAATATTCAAGTCGGGGCAGATTCTGGACGAGCTGACACTGATGCTGCCTGTCATCGGAGGCGGCTATCTGGGTTTCTGTTTCGACCGCGAGTACACCCTGTTCAATGAGGATGAAATCGCCTTGTTCACCGCCCTTTACCCCATCATCGTCGCTGCGCATGCCGCGCACATGCGAACGGAGTTTCTGGAGGGGCTCGGCGCCCTGTTCGGGAATGGAAAGGTCGGCGTTCTCACGTTGGGAAGTGATAACAGGATCCTCTATCAAAACCCCGCATGGCACGCCATGACCGGTCATGCCTTCGGAAACGAAACGCTGGAATTCATATTGAGTCAGCCTGAACTGATTGCGGTTCATGTTGAGGGCTTGATTGCCCACTGGGAATATTCCAGAAATGTATCCGCTTCGGCGACGAACGTCAGAGCAGTATTTCTCGAACAAAAAAGCGAAGGGTATATACAAACGGATGTAAAAGAGTTTTTCGAACAATTCTATGATGCTTATCACCTCAGTCCGCGCGAGCGACAACTGGTCGAAAAAACCTTACGCGGGTATTCGATGCCCGTGATCGCGGAAAAACTGGACCTTAGTCTGGGAACGGTCAGGAATTATAAACAGCGGTTGTACGCCAAACTCGACATCACCAGCGAACGGGAAATATTTTCTTTATTCATGATGCACATGTTCGGGCAGTCATAACGGCAGCTAGTGCAGATTAGCACTATTGGTGCAGTCGGTGACGGGGGATAACATCGCCCTCAAGGCTCGGCACGCAGCCCCGCAACAACGGTCATTCAGCGGCCGGCCTACAACGATAACAATATGAACTTGAAGACTCGCGGATTACGCGAGCGGCGGGAGTATGCCCATGAACAGCACACCGGTTGGCAGGGACTATTGTCAGGAAAAAGGTCATCACTTACAGCGTGAACTGAACTTTTCCTCCACATTTTCCCTGGCCTTTGCCTTCATATCGCCCATTGTGGCGCTTTACTCCATCTTCGGAATCGGCATTTTAACGGTCGGCCCTGCCTTCTGGTGGGGTTTGGTGGTGGCCATGGCAGGGCAGCTGCTAGTGGCGTTGGTCTTCGCCATGCTGGTATCGAGATTTCCATATGAGGGCAGTATTTATCAGTGGTCCAAGTACCTGCTCGGCAGTCGCTTTGGCTGGTTTGCAGGCTGGACTTACATCTGCACGCTGCCGATCACCATTGCAACGGTAGCCCTTGGCGGCGCGGGATTCGTGGCGCAGCTTTTCGGCATCGATGCGACGGACAAGATGATCAGTGTGCCGATTGCGCTGTTTCTCATTGCATTCGCCACGTGGGGTAATACTCAAGGCCGAAAGATTTTCTCGACCATCGTCTGGCTGTGCATTGCAGCCGAAGTGATCGGTTCGGTCGGCATCGGCGTGCTGTTGCTGGTGGAGTTCAAAGTCAACGCGCTGTCCATCCTGATTCCCGACGCTCAGGTGTTTGCCTGGCCGGAACCAGGTATCTCCGGCTTTTTCTCGTCGAAAGTAGCGCTCGCCATTGCTTACTGCGGTTGGGCATTCGTGGGTTTTGAAAGCGCCGGTGCCGTCGCTGAGGAAGTCAAGGATCCTGAACGAGCGGTGCCCAAGGCGATGCTCTTTTGCCTGCTGTCGGTTGGCGCGGTGGTGGCATTTTCGGCGTTTTCGCTGATCCTGGCGTTGCCCACCCTGGAATTCCCCGCGGGAAGCGACCCTGTCACGGTGACGCTGATCACTCATCTGGGGCAGATCGCTTACAAGGGCATGCTGGTGCTGTTCATCATTGGATTTCTGGCGTGCATGCTGGGCATTCAGGCTTCGGTTTCCCGGGTAATTTGGGCGTTCGCTCGGGACAGAACCATTCCCTGCTCGGATTTCCTTCGACAGTTGAGTGGGGACGACAAATTGCCCACCCGCGCTTTTCTCTTGACCGGCGGGTTATCGGCACTGTTGTTCATGTTGTCTTTCACCAATATTTATCCGCTGTTACTGGCGTTCAGTATTGCCGGGTTTTATCTCGCCTTTGCATTCCCGCTGGTGGGTGCTTGTATCAGCGTATTGAAAGGCGACTGGCGAGAAGGGCCGTTTTCGCTGGGGGTCTTGAGTATTCCCGCCATCTTCGCGGCCACCGGTTGGACCCTGTTTGAAGCGGTCAATATTTCATGGCCTCGTTATCCGGAACTTGCCTGGTACGAAAACTGGGCGGTGCCGATCATGATTGTTTTCCTGGCGATGGCGGGTTGGGTTATTTATTCGAAATGGGCCTCGCCTTCTTATGCGCACTCTATGTTACGCGCCGTCGCGGATAACGAATAAATCTGGCGAGCCGGTGATGCAAATACATGAAACCGTGAACAGCGAAAGATACCTGACACTTCGTGCACGACTGGACAATGGATTACGGAAACGACTGACACACTCAAGTCCTTCACTGGAGAAACTGTATAACGCCATGGCTTACGGCGTATTTGAGCCGGGTAAATGTTTGCGGCCAATACTCGCATACAGTGCGTGTGAAGCCATGGGAGGGCCGCTTGACGCTGCGGACGGTGTCGCTTGTGCGGTGGAGTTGATGCACGCCTATTCCTTGATACACGACGACCTTCCTGCACTGGACGACGCGCTTGTTCGTCGAGGGAAGCCGGCGTTGCATGTGGCCTACGGCGAAAGCACGGCCTTGATTGCAGGGGATGCCTTGCAGGCACTGGCGTTCGAATCGCTGGCGCAACCATCGACGGTCAGTGTCGGGATTCGGCTGCAAATGGTGGCGGTCATGGCCAGGGCGGCCGGCCCCGCCGGTCTTGCAGGTGGCCAGTTTCTCGACATGACGCTGGCCGGTGCCCGACCGACCCCGGAACAAATCGCTGAAATGCAGCGTTTGAAAACCGGCGCTTTGATCGAGGCCAGTGTGGTGATGGGCGCGATGGCGAGTGGCGCAAACGTGGAGACGAGCCATTTCGTGGCCCTGAGAAAATACGCCGAACAAATCGGCCGGGCCTTTCAGGTGCGCGACGACATTCTGGATGTCGTCGCCGATCCGGTGGCCTTGGGGAAAGCGGTTCACGTGGACCAGCCTGCCGATAAGTCCACCGCCGTTTCTTCATTGGGACTGGAGGGGGCGCGGCAGTATGCCTGGCAACTTCTGCAGGGGGCGTTAACGGCATTGGAGGCATTTGGCCCGGAAGCTGATGCACTTCGACAACTTGCACATGTTGTCGTGGAACGCGACCTCTAGTGATACGAACTTTCGTTCCTTCTTTCATTTAATAACGATAGCAATAGTGCAGATTTGCAGTATTTGAGTTCTCCCGTCATGGGTTGAATATGACGGCTATGGCGCTCGAACGCTGAACAGTATTTGACGCGCTTATTTATAAAAACAACGACTGAGGTAATCGTAATGACGATCGAAAGAATGAATTACCCCGACGGTTATTTTCCAGTGGATGAATATCAGGGTCGCTGGAAAAAAGTGGAAGATGAAATGCGCCGGCAGGGTTATGAACTGGCCATTGTCTGGGGCAAGACAGCTGGCCATTATGAGCGGGCCATGGAAACACTTTGGTTGACCAACTTCTGGTCGGAACACTCTGGCCAGGAACCGGATTCCCCAATCTGGAACGCGCGAGGTTTCTGCTGCGTGATACTGGAACTCGGAAAGGAACCGGAGCTGCATGCCGACGTGGCGACAGTGCGTCGTCGTATGGTGCGTTGTGGCGATTATTTCTTCAGTGACGACCCGATCAGCAGCGTCGCCAAGGCACTGAACGCGCGCAAGCCACGTCGCAGCGTCGTGTTCGTCGGGTCCGACAATCTGCCGATGAAATACGCCAGGCAGCTCGCGGAGCAGACGCCCGGCATCGAGTTCGAGTATGACGATAACCTGATCCGCCGTTGCCGCCGGATCAAGAGCCCGCGAGAGCTGGACATGTTCCGCGAAGCGGGGCAGATGGTCTCCAGCGCCTTGTACCGCGTGTGCGACAGCCTTTACGCGGGCAAGACTGCGGCCGAGGCGGCGGCAGAGGGCGCTTATGAGCTGACACGCCGTGGGGGAGGCTGGCTGCGGATTCCGGTGAACTTCGGCAACGACGAGGACAGTCAGTTCTTCGAACGTGATCCCATGTACGGGTATTCCATGGGCGCGCCGAGCAAAGGCGATATGGTCCGGACCTGGATCTATGGGCCCACCCATCAGGGGTACTGGCTCGACCCCGGACGCTCGTTGGTCTGCGGCGGCAAGCCCACCCCGGAGCAGCGCTCGCTGCTGGTCGACTCTTACGCCATCACCGAGGCGGTGATGAACTCCGTGAAGCACGGAGCCCGCGTGCTCGACGTGGTGGGCGAGGCCGAGCGTGTGCAGGCACGGGTGGCCGAAGAAGAGGACCTGGCCGCCAAGCAATGGCCGTACTTTGGTCACGGCAATGGCTCCATGTGGGAACACCCGATCATCAACCGGGATTCGGTCACCGCAGACGATATTTTCGAAGAGGGGATGGTCGCCTCCGGGGAATCCTTCATGACGCGAAAAGGTGTCGGCAGCGTGGGGTGGGAGCAGAACTTCATCGTCACCCGGACCGGAATCGAGTTGCTGACAACGACCCCGGTTTTCTGGTTCTGATCGCTAGTCGCACTGTTTGACGTTTCAGGGTGCCGCTCCCATCGACCCAGGTGCGGTGCCCTTTTTTTTGGAGGCCCCCATGAACATTTTGCTGGCGCAACTGCCCATCGCGGACGCATACGTCGAGATCAATCTGAGCAACATGCTGTCGATAATCCGCAATGCCCCGCTCGATACGGATTTGATCGTGTTTCCGGAGACGACGCTCTCAGGTTTTCCGACCAGGGACGAGATTGATAGCACTGGACTGACCACCCGTAGCAAGCCCATCCGACTGATTCAGGAGGCGGCACGCAAAAGCAATACCGCCATCGCTTTCGGTTTTTGCGAAGTGGCTGACGGGCGGGCGTATAACACCGCGATGTTGATCGATGGGTCGGGGCGTATTGCCCTCAAATACCGCAAGACTCACCTCTGGCCCGATACGGACTGGGGCGTTTTCGATGCCGGCTCGCAGTACGCGGTGTGTGAAATCGCCTCGTTACGCGTGGGCATGCTCATCTGCTACGACATCGAGTTTCCGGAGACCGCCCGCTCGCTGGCCCTGTTGGACGCCGACCTCATCCTCGTACTGGACGGCAACATGGACCCCTACGGCCCCGTACACCGTCGCGCCGTGATCACCCGCGCCATGGAAAACCAATGCTTCGTCGTTATGGTGAACCGGATTGGTGAAGGCAAGGGCCTGTCATTTCCTGGCGAGAGTGTCGCCGTCGATCCGTTCGGAAACGTGCTGGTCGAGGCCACCGACGGACATCCTGTCCGTGTCACGCTGGACCGCGGGCGGATTGAAGAGAGCCGCAACAGTTATCGCTATCTGCGCGACCGACGTCCCGTTCCACTGGGCGTCGAACGGGCCTCCAGTGAAGACGGCGTCGCCAACACGGTCAGCGTCATTCCTGGGTGATCATGCAAATCGGGTCCGGCGACTGCTGAGGTGCGGAGCAGGAATCTCATGTTTTCACGGGGCAGCAGCCAGACGAGTGAGGGCATCCAGCATCAGTTGCGCGACATCGATCACGTCGCGACGGCGGCCAACCCGATTAGCGCAAGCGCACGACTTGGCGTGCAATGCGTAGAACGCTATCGCGATCGAAGCGGCAGGGGCGGGTGAGGGGCGTCTTGAGGAATATGTTGATATCCGCTCCGGGCCGATTGTTGCCTGTCGCGACCGGCAAGAAACGGCCAATTGCTGCTTGTCAGAAGCGGCGAGAAAACGCACGCGAATAGGAGAAGCTCATGAGCGAGCAAGCTATCACCTACTTCAACCAGGCGCAGATCTAGTAATTGTTTTTGAGTCGCATCGAGGTGGTTAGACCCACTTGGGCATTTTCTTTGCGAAGATCATCCAGGGACAGCGCAGGATCAGAAGAAGCAGCTGCAGAACTCGCACATCCACGCCCGCTCAGGCAGATGCTGTGAATTACGAGGTTAGTCTTTTTCAACTGTTCGACTGACTGCCCGTTGGCGTTATTGGCCGCATCTGTTGCCGAGGTCAGGTTCATGGCCACGCCGTTGCCGAGCACGCCTGGCGATGTACACGTGTTCATAGCTACGCATGCGGCTACTGACAATGCCACGGACGCGCCTGTTGCCAAGACGGAGCCTGTACCGGTGTGGGCCTCTTTGTACTCAGAAGCTGGGCCAGCATAGATCTCACGAATCGAATAGGTGAGATCGGAGTCTCCGTGCACGACATTGTATTTTGCATTCTTCAGTGATTCGTTGACGAAATCGGCCATCTCGGTGTGGGAGTCAGTCGATATGGCCTTGACTGTACCTTTCCAACTTTCCTGCATCCGACCATTAATTAAGGACGACTGAATCCGGACTGGGCCATTATCGACGAGCACGGGCTTTTCGGCGCAGCCAACCAAAGTGGCGAAAATGAGCGATAGAGGAATGGGGGAGGAAAGTATCTTGAGCATGTTTGGAGTCTTTATGGGATGACATGAAACCAGGATACTGGCTTTCGAGTATTCAAATAGAGGCATTTTGACTTTATATAGCCATCATTATCAAGTCATGACGACAGGAGTCCTCAGCCCAAACCGGTCAGTCGTGACAGGCAGAAAACGCCCGAGGCTGTGAAAAAACGCGGGTACAGTCTTGAAGACTGCGTTGCTACGTAAAATCTGTCGGCACTTGGTAGATCAACAGACCAAAAATTTGCGTACAAACGCGATTTTCGTTCCGATCTTGACAGTCAAACCTGCTTTTAGGCCCTATTTTGTGTCCGGGGCTGAGCGACCAATTGCGAGCGGGGCGTCAAGATGGCCAAGGCAACCGCAACGATGAAGAGCGCCGGCACATCACCTGCCAAGTGCCCCATTTGCCCTGGCTGGGTGACCGCCTGGACGGCCATGATTCCTCCGTGTACGGCGCTAGACCACACGGTGAACCAGATGAGGCTCAGATTGGCTAATGGATCACGTGCGGCCAGGATCAAGAACACGCCAAGTGTGGCGTAGATGCCAACGATCATCATCGGGTAGTCCGAGTGACCGACGTGCCAGGCCCAGCCGGACGGCCAGAGCAACATAAGTGGGTAGAGAGCAAGGCTCGCGAGGCCAGCCAAAACCAGAACGACGCGCAAATACCTGAGGCGATCGACTACGGTCATGGTGGACTCTCCTTGGGTCTGGCTTGGTGATAACGCCTTCACAGGTTTGGTGGATTGTCGTCTATCCCTCACCAGACCGGGGATTGTGACAGTCGGGTGACCGCTGAAGGGGTTTATACACCTTGGACGCAAAGCCCAGCTCAGTCAGTACCGGCAATAGACCAAGCATAGCTACTCATTTGCGATCGCTCCGTCCACCGGCTGCTTCTCGCTGTTTTCTACCTGTCGCAACCGGCAGAAGTCTTCCAAGAGCAGTCTTTTAACTGCCAAGGTCGAACCCGCCTATAACCGGAACAACGGTTGATGCCTGAAACGGTGAACTGTTCGTTCAGAACCATTCGTTTTGTTTTTTGTTTGCGCTTACTGCTTCTTGAATAACAGTAAGAGCAGCGCTGCTGTGGCAAGCAGCGCACCGGTGAGGAAAGTGCTGGATGACCCCATGTTTTGCCAAAGCCAGCCTGCAAGAACACTGGCGATCAGCACGCATAAACCACTGACAAGGTTGAAAATGCCGAAGGCCGTACCTTTGAGTTCCGTGGGCGCTTTATCGGCTACCAGCGAGGCAAGAATGCCTTGGCTAAATCCCATATGAAGCCCCCACAAGGCTGTGCCCAACATCAACGCAATGACAGAACCGGACTGAGCAAGCAGCAAGTCCGCCAGGACGAGCAGTCCCATCCCCATACAAAGCAACTTGGTGCAACTGATGCGATCAGAAAGCCAGCCGACAGGATAGGCGGACATCGAATAGAAAAGGGCCATAACCACCATCACCAGTGGAGTCCAGGTGATCGACAGGCCTATCTGTTGCGCCCGTAAGACCAGAAATGCCTCACTGAAACGGGCAAGCGTAAACACCCCTCCAACGATGACAACCCACCAATACCCAGAAGAGAAGTCATACAGGACTTTCCAATGAATTGGAGATCGAAATTCGCGTTCGCGGAGGAGGTGTGTGGGATCTTTTACGCCTGTGACAATGAGCGCTACCGCCACCACTGCCGGAATAACTGCAAACCAGAGGACAAGCTGTATATCTGCGAGCCATAACATGAGCACGATGGCCAGAACAGGTCCAAGAACAGCCCCTGCGGTATCCATCGACTGCCGCAGTCCAAAGCAGGCACCACGGATTTCTGGTGGCGACACATCTGCGATCAGAGCATCTCGTGGTGCCCCACGAATGCCTTTGCCAATTCGATCCAGAAAGCGTGCGGTAAAGACCACTTCAACGGAGTGAGCCAGTGGAAAAAGTGGTTTGGTCAGAGCAGCTAAACCATATCCTAGCAACAGCAATCCTTTGCGCCGTCCCATAAAATCGCTGATAGCACCAGAGAATATCTTGACGAGCATGGCGGTCGACTCGGCAATACCCTCGATGACGCCGACGGCCAATGCACTCGCCCCCAATGTCGTGACCAAAAACACAGGCAGTAAACTGTGTACCAGCTCGGATGATAGATCCATGAAGAGGCTGACAAAGCCTAGCGCCCAAATCGCGCGCGGAATACGAAGATGCTCAGCGTTGGTGTTTGAACTTCCGCTATTCATATTTTCATCCTGTACTCATCGCTATCAAGGAGAGACTGAGAAACGGTTTAGTCGTGCTCGCAGGCGAACCCGGTTCACGCCAGAGCGGCAAAAAATCAATGAAGCTGCCGTTGCCTCTGTAGCTCCCTCATCAACCAGGTGCGTGCCGATTCTGCGCCTTCTGGACATCGCACCTCATAGGCGCGACCACTCATACTGCTTCCAGTGGCAGCCAGATCGATGAAGTCTTCTGCGCTGTTCACCATGTTCTTGCCTTCGAGATAATTCAGCTTCTTCTCCAGATGCGCCCGAGCCCGGGGGCCTGGGAATTCGTCCCCGTTACGCACAAACTGACATTCACTATGCTCGACGAAGTCCAGCAAGCCTTTTATCTCTTGAGTGGCTTGAGGTGTGGCTTGAGCCTGCACATTGGTTAAGTTTGTGAAAAGGCTGAAACCAGCGACTATCATCCATTGGCTGATGAGCCTGCCCGCCACTCCTGTCCACATACGCATGATTCATCCTCGTGCTGAAAGTGGAATGAACGCAAAGCCCAAAAATACGATGAACGTCAGTAATGTCAGTTCCAGCCCGAACCCGGTCCAGAATGAATCGTCCATGCTACGCAGTCCTGATGATAGTCCTTGGCTTGTACGGCCTGTAATCGTCTAACGGAATCGAAAGGCCCACGGCTAACATTACCTTGGGTGGGGCAGTGACCTTACGCACGCGTCGGATGCTGGACGCTTTGAAAGGCGCGCCGAAGAGTTCACCGCTGACGTGGCACCTGCTTCATAACGGTTGTGCGACTGATCGGGAAGACATGCACATTGATCGCGTCCTCACCGACATTAAACAGGCTGCCAGCGAATGATGACGTCCCTGGTCTCATCGATCATCGAGTTTCTCACGGTGAATCCGCATGTTGCCTATCTTGCGGTCTTTCTTCTGGCACTTTCCGAGTCAATCCCGATTATCGGCGCTGTCGTTCCCGGTACAGCGGTAATTCTCGCACTCAGTGCCTTGGTGCCAAGTGGTGTTTTATTGCTCTGGCCGTTGCTGATCGCCGCCACGTTGGGTGCCATCGCAAGTGATGGTTTTTCGTTCTGGCTCGGGCATCGATACCACCGGGAAATTCTTGGTTTCTGGCCTTTGAACCGTCACCCTGAACTGGTTCAGAGCAGCGAGGCCTTCTTTGAGCGTCACGGCACCATGAGTGTGTTTTTCGCGCGCTTCGTACCGGGTGTCCGCGCCGTCATCCCTCTCCTCGCCGGCATGTTGGGGATGACGGCCAGTCGGTTCTATGCCGTCAATATTGTTTCCGCTCTCGTTTGGGCTTCGTCGCATATCTTGTCCGGTGTGCTCGTAGGCGCAACATTTAGCGTCCTCGGAGCAGCTGCCAAGCCGCTCGCGATTCTGCTGATCGTTTTGCTCACGGCGGGCTGGGCACTCCTGCATATCGTGCGCTGGGGGTTGCACCGCGGCGTTCCTTACTTCATCGATTCACTGGGGCGGCTGCGGTACTGGGCCGCCACCCACAACACCTGGTTGAGCCGCAGGCTCACCCGTTTACTCGATCCTTCTCGGCCCGAAGCACGGACTCTTGCATTGTCAGCCCTGCTTCTGGCGGGGGCAGCCTGGCTCTTCTTTGGCGTCCTTGAAGATGTCGTCACCGGTGACCCATTGCTGCTGGCCGACAGCGCGATTTACCACATGCTCCAGGACCTTCGTACTGCACCAGGCGACGCCGTGATGATCGCCATTACAGAGCTCGGCGACACAACGGTCGTGATGGCGGTCACAATGGTTGTCTTACTGTGGCTCTTGTGGAAACGCGCCTGGCGTACAGCGGCCTATTGGCTGGTAGCAATTACCGGCGCTTCAGTGCTCAACACGGTCATCAAAGTCGCGTTGCATCGAGCTCGCCCCGGCGAGCTTCTCTATTCTGGCTGGAGCGCATTTTCCTTCCCCAGCGGCCATAGCACAGTCAATGTCGTGCTCTACGGTTTCCTTGCTTTTCTCATCGCGCGTGAGATCCGCCCGGCATGGCGCCTGGTGGTCATTCTCGGCGCAGCAACCCTGATATTTCTGATTGCCTTCTCGCGCCTCTACCTCGGTGCGCATTGGTTTTCAGACGTGCTTGGGGGGATGGCATTCGGGTCGGCGTGGCTGGCACTGCTCGGCCTGTCCTACCTGAAACGCCAAGCCAGACGCATTGATTCTATAGGTCTACTCGCCGCCGGATGCTTGGCACTGACTCTCGCCGGAGGACTCAATATCTATCGTAGCCATGCGACAGACCGTGATCGCTACGCCGTCAAGACAGGAACTCCGTCCATGACCGCCACGGACTGGTGGGCGTCGGGCTGGGAACAACTGCCGGCGCGGCGTATCGATCTGACCGGCGAGACGAATGAGCCGCTGACGTTCCAGTGGGCCGGTAGCCTGAAGGTGTTGCAGGATGTCCTGCAGCGTAACGGGTGGCGGGACTCAGTGGCCTGGACACCGTTGAGTGCCCTGAACTGGCTCTCCATCCAGACCGACTCGGCAGCTCTTCCCGTCATTCCACTTTTCGCCAGTGGTCGTCTCCCCAGTCTGACGCTCATTCGAGCGAATAGTGGTGGCGCGCTTACCAGCTCGCGCCTCGTACTTCGAGTATGGGCCGTCGATTTCGAGCTCACGAACGAGCATTCTTCAGCGCTGTGGATGGGTTCAGTTGTGGAGGAGCGCCTCTATCATCCGCTATCCCTCGTCACGTTGGCTTCGACACAGCCCGATGTGAATGCACCACGGGGCACTCTGGCTGCCGCTTTTAACAACGAACGGCTCCTGCCACGAGCCGAAGGAACGGCAAACGGGGATTGGGATGGCAATGTCCTGTTAGCCCGACAGGGCAAGGCACAGAAAACAATGTCCGACTGATCGCGACAGGCAACAATCGACCCAAAAGCGGGCAATCACTCTCACTGCCGAGCCGGGTGACTCATCCCGCTTTAAAACTTGAATTTTGCTGAGTTCCAGAAAGTTAGAGTTACGCGAAATATTAGTATTTACACCATCATGCTCAGTTGTCGAAAACCATCTTTCGTGCGCGGCATGATTAATGCCGTCAACATTGCGCCGGCGTAATTTCAAGCCTTACACTTTAAGGCCATTTAAAAATAGAAATTCCGCCGGGCACATCCATCGCTCATGTTGCGTAGCGAGTATCAGTTTCAATGACAGGAATAAAAAATGAGTTATGAAGAGTTCTCTGACGAGCCTGAAGACGAAGGCTTCAGTCAACTTGCGCGTGCAGCGGCAGCCTCCCGCTGCACGTGGGTGAGTGTCATCGTTAATATCGCGCTTTCGCTGACCCAGATTGCCGTTGGACTGCTATCGAAATCCCAAGGGCTTGTAGCCGATGGCATTCATTCATTATCCGATCTGATCGCTGACTTTGTCGTGTTGTTCGCCAGCCACAAAAGCAAGCAGGAGGCCGACGAAGGTCATCCCTATGGGCATCTGCGTTTTGAGACCGCCGCGTCCATGGTATTGGGAATACTGTTGTTGATCGTGGGTGTTGGCATGATTGGCTCCGCGGTGCTGAAGCTTGAAACCCCCGAATCAATTCCAACGGTGCACGCGGTGGCATTGTGGGTTGCCTTGGGAGCGTTGGTCGCCAAAGAGTTGTTATTTCGCTTTATGCTGAGGGTCGCCAAAAAAGTTAAGTCCAGCTTGTTGGTTGCCAATGCCTGGCACGCGCGCTCCGACGCCGCTTCCTCCTTGGTGGTGGGCATAGGCATTGTCGGTAACCTGGCGGGATACCCGATTCTTGACCCCATTGCTGCGCTGGTGGTCGGTGGCATGATTGCCAAAATGGGCTGGACCTTCACTTGGGATTCATTGCACGACCTGATGGACCGTGCGGCTGATGAGCAAGAGATCGCAGCGATCCGCGAAACGCTCCAACAAACACCAGGTATCAAAGGTGTCCATGATCTACGTACTCGAAAAATGGGCGACATGATCATGGTGGACGCTCATATCGAGGTGGATGCCTCAATTACTGTTGAGCATGGCCATGCCATCGCCGTGGCGGCCAGGGAGAACGTGATGCAAAGGCACCGCGTTTTGAACCTGATGACGCACGTTGACCCTTGGCATCGCCCGGACCTCGATCATTGATCATTTGCAATGCATCCCTGAATAGTGACGGTAGGGTTGTCACGCAAGAGTTTGTATTAAGGTCATTACAATAAAACTTTGATTGTTCACGCGCGCATCACATTTTTTTCACGTCTTGCAATGCCTGAAATATACAGCCGGGCTTGTGACTGGGAGCGGATCTCAGTTGTTTTAAATGAGTGGATACCGTACTAAATGCCCTGAATATTTAAACAATGACGCCGATAGTATCAACTCAAACTACTGCTCCTTAAGGGGATTAACATGACATCGGCAATAAGCACTTCGACCCATATCACCCTGCCTCAAGCCGCCGCCATCAAACACGAAAAGCCCCCAACTGTGCAGATAGATAGCGACGGCGATCATGACGGGAGTAAACCGGGCGAAGTCGAGCTGCCAAAAGCTACCTCAGGATCTGTGGGTACCCGCATCAATACCACTGCGTAATGGGCCCCAGGCGTAAACTCAAGACATTCACGTCTGAGAACAAAGCCTGCGGTCCTTCTCATCCGACAAAAAAACGGGCGCCTTCAGCGCCCATTTTTCACTCACTGCGCCCCCTGCGCCCGCAGTCGCCGCCCGATCACATCCAATAAGTCACACCCATCCCGCAGGAAGGATCGCGGGATGGTAAGCAGGACGGCCTGCGTCAGCTATGTCCCGGAGTTTGCACCGAGAAAATTCTGGCGGCGGGCCAAGCACCTCAGCGACAGTAAGTCCTGCCTATTGATTACTCAGTGTAATAAGTGAAATTCAATTCATGGGCTCTATCGCTTTCTGCTCCAGTAATAAGATGGCTCCATCAAATCATCCCTACTGGAGAATCGCGTGAAAAAAACCATTATTGCCGTCCTGCTGGCCGCCGCCGCTAATTATGCCAACGCCGGCACGGTATTGGTTGTACTGTCGGATCAGGCTCAACTGGACCTGAAGGACGGCAAGGTCATGCAAACAGGTTTCTTCCTGAATGAATTAATGCAACCGGTGCAGACCTTCATCGCGGCGGGTCAAACCGTCGTATTTGCCACCCCTAGCGGCAAGGCGCCAACGGCGGACCAGAAATCCAATGATGTGAACTTCTGGGGCGGCAATGAAAAGGCCCGTCAGGAAAGTCTCGCGCTGCTGGACACGCTGAAGCTGACCTCGAAGAGCGGCTCGCCGGCCATCAGCTTCGCGCAGGTTCAGAAAATCGGTTACGACAAGTTCGATGCTGTATTCGTGCCAGGCGGCCATATCCCAATGCAGGATCTGCTGAAGGACAAGCAACTGGGCCAGCTGCTGACCAACTTCCATGAAAAAGGCAAGATCACCGGTTTCACCTGCCATGGCACCATCGCCATGTTGGCGGCGATCCCGGACGCGCACCGTTTTGTCTCCGCGCTGGAATCGGGCAAACAGCCGGCAGCGCCAGCCAACTGGATTTACAAGGGCTACAAAGTCACCGCCTTCACCGACGCGGAAGAGGAGCAGGCCAAAGGTTTCCTCGGCGGCGGCCATATGAAACTGTTCCCGCAAGATGGCCTGACGGCAGCCGGTGCTAACTTCTCCGAAGCCAAGCCGTGGAGCGAGAACGTGATCGAAGACCGCGAAGTCATTTCCGGCCAGAACCCTCAATCGGCCAAGGCAGTCGCCGTGGCGATGCTGGCGAAACTGAAGTAATCCTGAGCGGTCGCTCCGGGCAAGTCGGGTCGTAGGTGCTGTGGGTCGATCTGCTTCGGCTCCAGCACCACCGTCTATTCCGACACGCTGCAAACTTATGTGTCGGAAGCTGACACCCGCACATTAAGTCCAAGCCGGAGGGTGGCTTCGTAATTCCCTCGTTTAGAGATTTACCACCCGACAGTTTTTGTTCCTGCCTTCCAGTGCGTTGCTTCAAATTCTTGTGCCAACGACGCTATTTCTTGGTAGAGGGTCTTGTACAAAGAACCGGATCGGTCCGAGCCAAAGTCAAGGTGTGATCGATAATCTGCCAAGTCGCACCTCAACTGTCTGCTGATATGCGTTCGACCTGAACAATTATTTGCATGGCACCGGACTAACCCGATACCAAAGTCTTAAGCGACCGGAAATGACCCGGTGAGGCTGGCGACAGACAGAAATTGGCCGATTGCTGATGGTCATAGATGGCTGCAATTGACCGATATCGAATAAAAAAACGCTCGAGAAAAAAGGGGCATTGCAACGTGGGCACCGCCCATTTAAGGCGCTGGCTTGTCGGGTCGCCGCATCGCGGCGATGGTCATTAACAATAAAGCCTGTGGACTGGATAAACGCGGCGCACTCCAGGGCATCGCCAGCAAGCTGGCTGCACAAGTATTGCGTTAGCGTTGTATCCCGGGATTGCGTGAAGCACAAAAAAATGCCTCATCCGACAAAAAAACGGGCGCCTTCAGCGCCCGTTTTTCACTCACTCCACCCCCTGCGCCCGCAGTCGCCGCCCGATCACATCCATCAAGTCACACCCATCCCGCAGCGGAATGGCCAGTAACCTGGAAAAATCCGACAACACCACCGTGTCGCAACCGATCTCGGCGCGAAAGGCAATGTTCTCCAGCACCTGCGTCACCGTGCGAATACGGTAATCGGCCATGGCGTGCAGAACGTCGAGTGGGGCTTGGGTATCAATGAGCAGCGAGGCGGGAACCAGGTCGATTCCGGTGAGAGGCATGTATCGATTCATTCTGAATGATCTCTGTCTGATTGGCTCAAGGCCGTCAATTGGTCATTCTCTGTTGTCAGGTCGCCAAACCCGAATCGCCATTTGGGCGACGGCGCAGACTATAAGCGGCATGGAATCCGTGCGGTAGGTGAGTCATTCCGAGCTTTTTGTAGGACCCATGACGACAAAACCTCGGACTTTTCCCCCCATGCTGGAAATCCCGACCCAACCCTCAAATGTTCATTGCCCCTTACGCGTAACTCACCGAAGCTATCCTCATCAGCCCTCACGTCGTCGAGATGGACCTCCACCCCATGCAAACCCCCACCCAACCCCTGCGCCCGCTCTGGAAAACTTACCTCCTGTTCCTCGCCCCCATGGTCCTGTCGAACTTCCTTCAGTCCATGTCCGGCACCGTCAACAGCATCTACATCGGCCAAATGCTCGGCACCCAGGCCCTGGCGGCCGTGTCCGGCATGTTCCCCATCGTGTTCTTCTTCATCGCCCTGGTCATCGGCCTGGGCGCGGGGGCGGGGGTGTTGATCGGGCAGGCCTGGGGTGCGCGGCAGACGCATCTGGTGAAGACCATCGCCGGCTCGACGCTGTTGTTGGGCCTGTTGATCGGTTTGGTGGCGGCGGTGGTGGGGAGTGTGTTTGCGCGGTCGTCGCTGGTGGGGTTAGGGACACCTGGGGATGTGCTGGACGATGCGGTGGCGTATGCCCATGTGATGTTGTGGTTCATGCCGACGCTGCTGGTGTTCGTGTTGTTCACCCAGTTGCTGCGCGGGGTGAGCGATACCTTGTCGCCGCTGCTGGCGCTGGTGGTCTCGACCTGTATCGGGCTGGCGCTGACGCCGGCGTTGATTCGTGGCTGGCTGGGGTTGCCGCCGATGGGGATTCAGAGTGCGGCGTTTGCCGGGTTGGCGGGCAACCTGGCGGCGATGGGCTGGCTGGCGTGGCGCTTGATTCGTAACGGGCATCCGCTGGCGCCGGACCGGGAGTTTTTCGCGGCCATGAAGCTGGACATGGCGATTCTCGGCAAGGTGCTGCGCATCGGTTTGCCGACCGGCTTGCAGATGGTGGTGTTGTCGCTCTCGGAGCTGGTGATTCTGGCGCTGGTCAACCAGCACGGTTCCCAGGCGACGGCGGCTTATGGCGCGGTCACGCAGATCGTCAATTACGTGCAGTTCCCGGCGCTGTCGATCGCGATCACGGCGTCGATCCTCGGTGCGCAGGCGATCGGGGCAGGGCGCATCGAGCGTATCGGCTCGATCTTGCGTACCGGGCTGATGATCAACCTGTGCCTGACCGGTGGCCTGGTGGTGTTGGGTTACGGGCTGTCGCACTGGTTGCTGGGCTTGTTCCTCACCGAAGAGGCGACGCGAAGCATGGCTGAACACCTGTTGCACATCATGCTCTGGAGCCTGCTGGTGTTCGGCTTCCAGGCGATCATCGGCGGCATCATGCGCGCCAGCGGCACGGTGATGGTGCCGGTGGCGATTTCCATCGTGTGCGTGGTCGGCGTGCAGTTGCCGGCGGCGTACCTGCTGGATGCACGGTTCGGGCTGCAAGGGGTGTGGATGGCGTTTCCGCTGTCATACTTGGGGATGCTGGCGTTGCAGACGCTGTATTACAACCTGGTGTGGAAGCATCAGAAAATTGAGCGGTTGGTGTAGTTCTGTCGGAATCCGCCTGGGGGGTGTTGCGGCGCGAATGAGGGCGATCCGCTGCAACGGGTTTCAGGTGGATTTAGCCGCCGTTCTTTGCTTTAGTCCTTCTACTGCCGGCTGGCATGCGATTGACACCTCAACCCCTGAGGAAGCCCTGGCCCGGAGAGCTCCATGAACGTTCGATTCACTCGTCTCACCGCTGTGGCGGCCCTTTTCGCGGCGGGTATCCTGCCCGTCGCCCAGGCGGTGGAATACGCCGATGTGAACACCACGGCCAGTACCATCAGCTTTACCTATGACCAGATGGGGTCGAGTGTGTATGGCACTTTCTCCAGGTTCCAGGGCAGCCTCTATTTCGACACGGTCAGGCCCGAGTCAGCCCACGCCAGATTGATCATCGAACTCGACAGCATCGACGCTGGCAGCAGCGACGCCAACAGTGAATTGAAGAAGACCGCCTGGTTTGATACCGCGGCTTATCCGCAGGCGATTTTCGAGTCGACCGCCGTCAAGGACCTTGGCAATAACCGCTATCAGATCACCGGGAACCTCACGCTCAGGGGCAAAACACGGGAGGTGGTGGTGCCGGTTCTGCTGAAGGCGGAGAACGCCATCGGCATTTTCGACGGTCAGTTAACGCTTAAACGCAGCGACTTCAACATCGGCGAAGGGGAGTTCGCCAGCGGTATGGTTTCCGACGACATCAACATCCGGTTTCGCATGGTCGCGCCCCAACGCAGCGATCATGCATTGCCCGTTACTGAAGGGAGATAGTCATGCCAAAAAAAATCATCATCGCATTTGATGGCACCTGGAACCTGCCGGATCAGGCGCCGGAAATCGACGGCGATTCCAGCACCAACGTCGTTAAGTTACATGACGCGATCCTGCCGGCGCACAAGGACGGCACGGTCCAACTGGCGGTGTACATCCCCGGTGTGGGCACCGATTGGTACGACAAACTGGAAGGCGGCGCCTTCGGGGTGGGCCTGTCCAAGAAGATCAAGGAGGGTTACCTGGCCCTGGCCAAGAGCTACGAAGACGGTGATCAGGTGTACATCATCGGCTTCAGTCGCGGCGCCTATTCGGCGCGCAGCCTGGTGGGGCTGATTCGAAACGTCGGGCTGCTGACCAAAAAACACCTCAATCGTATCGACGAAGCCTACAGCCTGTACCGCACCCGGGATTCCAGTGCCGACACCGAAAACGCCCAGTATTTTCGGCAAAGTTACTCGCGGGAAATCGAGATCCACTTCCTGGGCGTCTGGGACACGGTTGGCGCGTTGGGTGTTCCGTTCAAATCGGCCGAGTGGTTCAACCACAAATATTACGAGTTTCACGATACCGAGCTCAGCGGGATTGTGCGCAACGCCTTCCATGCCGTGGCCATCGATGAGCATCGGGAAAATTATGAATGCACACTGTGGGACCCGATTGCCAAGCCCAATCAAGTCATGGAACAGCTTTGGTTCTGTGGGGCCCATGCCAATGTCGGAGGCGGCTATACCGATAACAACCTGTCGGACATCCCCCTGCGCTGGATGGCCGATAAGGCCATGGACTGCGGGTTGGAGCTGGACCCGATGAAAATTCCCCGGCAACCCAAAACGCTGCCTGATATCACTGATTCCTACAGTGATTTTCTCGGTGGAACCTACCGTTTGCTCAATGCCCGGTATTTCCGGCCAGTCGGCACCAAAACGTTCGGTCAGGAATGCATCGATGACAGCGTGCAGCAGCGCGTAACCACCGTTGGCACGTATCGCCCGAAAAATCCGGTGGGTGTGTTTTTATCAGGCGATTACCGGCCGGTGAACAAGATCAGTTGATTCAGGGTGGCGATGGAACCGGGGGGCGGCGTGCGGCTGACTGAGCATGTCAGCCCCATATCGCAACGCCTCCCGTGGATCGATCAACGCAGGCCAGTAATGCGCCCGGGCACGTTATGATAGGCAGCCCCGCGATCAACGCTTCATCCCAGCCCCCGGAGTCAGCCCGCGCAATGCCCCAGATCAGCCACTTCAAAACCCCGTGCCCCGAGCACATCAACAGCCAGATCCTGCAGATGGTGGTCGATAACCTGACCGACATCAGCATGGTCGCGATCCCGCCCAGCAACCTGTTGTACAACGTCTACCAGTATGCGATCGGCTATGAGGTGCACCTGTATCTGGAGGCGTTGAACGGGACGAAAGGGATCGATGTGGAGTTGCTGGTCGCCACCGATCTGGACGATCCGGACAAGGTCATCGGCTTTTTGCTGTACCTGCCGCTCAAGGACGATCCCGAGGCTTGCGGCGTCGCCTATATGGCGGTGGATGCCAGCCATCGGCGCCAGGGCGTTGCGCGCAAAATGCTGCGGGAGATGGTCGGTCGCTATCCCCATGCCGAGCTGACCTGCGCGGTGGCCAAGGTGCCGTACTTCGAAGCGATGGGCTTTCAGGTCGTGGGTACGCGCGCGACCCAGGTGCTGATGAACACCCGCGACCACGGCAGCGACGGCCTGATGGCGCTGCTGGATGTGGCGTCGATCTACAGCTCCCTGGAGGTGCGGCAGATTCATACCTATCTGCTGCAAAAGCACGGCAAGCGCGCCATGCTCGACGCGGAAAAACAGCGTGACCGGCATCTGGACCAATTGACGCGCAAGGCCAGCGAGTTTGTGCGCGATCGGTTGGGGGAAGACGCCGTGCCAGCCACCGGCCCGCGCTTGCGCCTGGTCTGATAACCCGATCAAAACTGCAGGAGCGAGCCTGCTCGCGAAAAACGCGTGGACACCACGGGCATTCAGACAGCCGGCGTTATCGTTGACGTCCATCGCGGGCAGGCCGCTCCTACAGGGTGCGGATGTCAGGCAGCACAAAACCCGGCCATTTGCCGGGCTTTTTCTGGTCTGGACGTCGCGCAGTTAAAAAAGAGCCTCAAAGCTCTTTGATGGGGAGGAAGTGGAGCCATTGAGGCTCAAGATGCGCGTGAAGCAGGCGGTGAGCTTGATAGGGGTTCAGTACACTCACCACCTGCGCAACGGCTTGAGCAAGCAAGCGGCTGCGCACAATCATCGTAGAAAGTTGGGGGTTCGACCTCAAGTACCGCTAGTCGAATCACCCCCATAATTGTCAGCTTTTACCCTGGCGGGCACCCGGCCAACCGGCCTGCTGCAAGGCGTCGAGCAGCGTCGTGGCATCCAGTCCCGGTACGGCATGCCCATTGCCTTCGGCGCTGTCGGCGGCCAGCAGGGCGTTGATGATGGCTTCCTCCACCGCTTCGGTGGCCGCCAGGAACAATTCGCTGATGTGATCGTTATTGACCATGCTCAGGTTGCCCGTGGTGGGCGCGCGTTTGCTCTCGTAGGCGGCGGGCGGCACGTGCGCGTTGCCGGTGGAAAAGGCGATAAAGATGTCACCGCTGTGGTCTTCGTTGCCGCCGCCGGTGCGGGCCAGGCCGAGGCTGGCTCGTTGCGCCAGGCGTGTGCATTGGTGTGGCAGCAACGGTGCGTCGGTGGCCAGGCACACCACGATCGAACCCATGCCCGGATGCGGCAGCGACGCCTTGAGGAACGGCGAATCCACCTGTTCCATGTAGCGCCCGACCGGGTAGCCATCGACGCGCAACTCACCGCGAATGCCGTGGTTGGCCTGAACGATGGCGCCGACCGTCCAGCCGCCCTGAGCACTGTCCAGCCGTCGCGAAGCGGTGCCGATGCCGCCCTTGAATTCATGGCAGATCATGCCGCTGCCACCGCCGACATTACCCTCGGCCACCGGGCCGCTTTCTGCCGTGCGCAGGGCTTGGGCGACGTGCTCGACCTGCACATGGAAGCCGTTGATGTCATTGAGCAAACCGTCGAAGGTTTCCAGCACCACCGGCATGTTCCAGTAGAGCCGGCCGTCGTCCGGTTGCTGTTCACGGTCCAGCACGATCAGCGCATCACGCACCACCCCCAGGCTGTGGGTGTTGGTAAAGGCGATCGGACTGGTCAACAGACCCGCTTCGCGAATCCATTCCAGACCGGTCGCGTCGCCATTGCCATTGAGCACATGGACGCCGGCAAAGCACGGTTGCAGGCTGGTCGAACCGGCACGCGGTTCGATCACGGTGACACCGGTGAGGATGTCACGACCCTTGGCGCTGCGGCCGCGTACATTGCTGTGGCCGACGCGCACACCGGGGACATCGGTGATGGCATTGAGCGGGCCGGGTTGCAGTTGGCCAATCTGGATATCGAGGTCGCGGGCACGTGGTTTCATCGGTTTACTCATCTTCGAATTCGTGGGTTGAAAAATATCTGGCTGATAGCGCTGATCGACTTGGGGGAGCGAGCTTGCCCGCTCCCACAGGGGCCGTGGTGTGTCATTCGCCGTTCTTGACCTTGCTCCACACCCGCGTCCGCACCCGTTCGGTAGCCGGTGGCAAGGGTTGCAGGGTGAACAGGGTGGCCAGGGCTTCGGCCGACGGGTAGACCGCAGGGTTGTTGCGGGTCGCCTCGGCCACCAGGGCCGTCGCGTTGCGGTTGCCGTTGGGGTAGTTGAGGTGATTGCTGACCGGGGCAATGACATCGGCACGCATCAGGTAGTCGATAAAGGCCAGCCCTTGTTGCGGATGCGGTGCATCCTTGAGCAATACCAGGGTGTCGAACCACACCGGTGCGCCTTCCTTGGGCAGGCTGTAGGCGATCTTCACGCCATTGCCGGCCTGCTCGGCGGTGGCCTTGGCTTCCAGCATCGCGCCGGACCAGCCCACCGCGACGCAGATATTGCCGTTGGACAGATCGCTGATGAATTTCGACGAGTTGAAGTAGGCGATATGAGGCCGCAGCTTGAGCAGCAGCGCTTCGGCCTTCTTGTAGTCCTCGGGGTTGGTGCTGTTGGGCGGCAGGCCCAGATAGTGCAGGGCGACCGGCAGCATTTCCGAGGGCGAATCAAGCATCGCCACGCCGCACTGGCCGAGCTTGGCCAGGTTCTCCTCCTTGAACACCAAGTCCCAGGAATCCACCGGCGCCTTGTCACCCAGGGCCGCGCGGACCTTGTCGACGTTGTAGCCGATGCCGTTGGTGCCCCACAGGTACGGCACGGCGTATTGGTTGCCCGGATCGTTGTGGGCCAGTTTCGCCATCAGATCCGCGTCCATGTTGGTGAAATCCGGCATCTGGGCATGGGGCAGCGGGGCGAGGGCGCCGGCCTTGATCAGGGTCGGCAGGCTGAAGTTACTGGCCACCACCACGTCGTAGCCGCTGCGGCTGGTCAGCAGTTTTCCTTCCAGGACTTCGGCGCTGTCGAAGGTGTCGTAGACCGGCTGGATACCGGTGTCACGCTTGAAGTCATGCAGGGTGTTCGGGCCGATGTAGTCGTACCAGTTGTACACGTGCACGGTCTCGCCATCGGCGGCGACCGCCGACAACGAGATCGCCAGACAGGCGCTAAACCCCAGATTGAAATACGAGCGGTGACCACTCATGATGCGGCACTCCTGGTCTGCTGCAGGCCGTTGATAATCAGGAGTCTGCAGCGTATCGACCGGGGTGGCCGTCACCCATTCCCATCATGGGTTACTCGAAAGGGGTAGTGCGTGGACGCGTTGTTGAAAGAGTTACCGCTGCACCAGGGGCTGGCGCGGGTATTTGGTTCGGTGGGCCAGGACGGGTTCTGGCGGGCGCTGGTGGACACCCTGCGTTTGCTGGTGCCGCTGGACAACGCGCTGGTCGCGGTGATGCAGGCGGGAAGGGTGCCCGGCCTGCTGATCGATTTCGACTCGCGGGGCGCTGCCGACGAGCATGAAGAGCTGGCGGATTACTGCGCCGGGATGTACCTGCTCGATCCGTTTTACCTGGCGGTGTGCGCGGGCATCGCCGATGGCTTGCACAGCCTCGAATCGGTGGCGCCCGACCAGTTCCAGCAGAGCGAGTACTACCTGAGTTATTTCCGCTCCGTGGTCGGCGGCGACGAATTGCAGTTCATGCTCAACGTCGACGGCGCCGTGCTCGGTTTATCACTGGGGCGTTCGACACGCTTCAGCCTTGAAGAGCAGGGCCGCCTGCTGTGCGTGCGCGATTGGGTGCTGGCCGCGATGCGTCGACATTCGCAATTGCTGCCGCCGCAAGGGCCGGCCGCCGAGGCGGTGGCCGGCGATCTGGCGACCTTGCTGGACCGCTTCGACGCACGCCTGTCGGCACGGGAAATCGAAACCGCGCGCCTGATTCTCCAGGGATTCTCCAGCAAGGCCATCGCCCAGCAAATGGGCATCTCGCCGGAGACGGTGAAAGTGCATCGGCGCAACCTCTATCACAAGCTCAATGTGAACGGCCATGGCGAGCTGTTTGCGCTGGTGTTGCGGCCGCGCTGACGCGTTAGTTTTTGCAGGGGCCGCGTACAACCATGGGGCGGTGGTGTTTCAGCTTTGCAGTTTGAACACCAACGCCTTCAACCCGCATTCGATGTCGGCATCCGGAAACTCCGGCGGGTTTTCCAGCCGCTCTATGAATTGCAGGCTCGGCGCTTCGCGGGTCACGCCGTCGATCAGGAAGTCGGCACCGAAGGCCGGGTCGTTCATGCACGCCAGAACAGTGCCGTTTTCAGCGAGCAATTCCGGCAGGCGGCGCAGCACGCGCTGGTAGTCCTTGGTCAGCAGGAAGCTGCCTTTCTGGAACGACGGCGGGTCGATGATCACCAGGTCGTACGGGCCTTTGCCGATGACTTTGCCCCAGGACTTGAACAGGTCGTGGCCGAGAAACGTCACTTTGCCCAAGTCATGGCCGTTGAGCCGGTGATTGTCGCGACCACGGCTCAGGGCCGGGCTGGACATGTCGAGGTTGACCACGTGGGTCGCGCCGCCTTCGATGGCTGCGACAGAGAAGCCGCAGGTGTAGGCGAACAGGTTCAGCACCCGTTTGCCCTCGGCGTTGGCCCGTACCCAGTCGCGGCCGTAGCGCATGTCCAGAAACAGGCCGGTGTTCTGTTTGCGTCCCAGGTCCACCCGGTACTTCAGACCGCCCTCGACAATCGTCAGCTCGTCGATTTCTTCCCCGAGCAACCATTCGGTGGTGCTTTGCAGCAGGTAGCGATGTTGCAGCAGCAGGGTGTGCGCGCCGGATTGCGCCCAGGCGTCCGACTGCGTGAGTGCCAGCAGAAGCTGTTTCAACGCCTCCAACTGCGCCGCTTCCGGCTCCTTGAACAACGCCACCAGCACCACGCCCTGCAGCCAGTCGACGGTCAACTGCTCCAGCCCCGGCCAGCAGCGGCCACGGCCGTGGAACAGGCGGCGGGTTTCGGCGGGTGCAGCCGCCAGGGCGGTCAGCAAATGTTCGCGGAGGGTAGCGAGGGCTTCAGGGTTCATCGGGTCGGGTCGGTCATTTGAAGGGGGCGGCATTTAACCATAGTTGCGGCACGGGCGGCTCACCCAAACCCCTGTAGGAGCGAGCCTGCTCGCGATGGTCGTTAACGAAAACGCGGGGAGTCTGACACCCCGCGGCGTTCTCAAGTCCATCGCGAGCCGGCTCGCTCCTACAAGGGATCGGGTAGGCAGTTATCACGATTTATTTAACTTTACGTGAGGATTTGGCGACCTTGTGCCTCCCATACTCGGCCCCAACGAACAACAACAGCCGGGAGCCCGTCATGTCGCCGCTACCTGCCTCACCCAGAGCCAGCCATCCACGATGGCTAAGGCTGACCCACTGGCTCAACGCCCTGGCGGTGCTGGTCATGGTCACCAGCGGTTGGCGCATCTACAACGCCTCGCCGATCTTCGATTTCAGCTTTCCCAAGTCGATCACCCTCGGCGGCTGGCTCGGTGGTGCGCTGCAGTGGCACTTCGCCGCCATGTGGTTCCTGGCGATCAACGGCCTTGTCTACCTGGCGTTCAACCTGTTCAGCGGTCGGCTGAAACGACGGTTTTTCCCGGTCTCGCCCAAAGGCGTGTTGCAGGACCTGTGGGCCGCGTTGCGGGGCAAACTCGGTCACGCCGACCTCAGTCATTACAACCAGGTGCAGCGCGTGGCCTACCTGTTCGTGATGATCGACATCACGCTGCTGGTGCTCTCCGGGCTGGTGCTGTGGAAGTCCGTGCAGTTTCCGCTGCTGCGTGAACTGATGTGGGGCTACGAAGGCGCGCGCCGCGTGCACTTCTTCGCCATGGCGCTGTTGGTCGCGTTCGTGGCGGTGCATCTGGTGATGGTCGCACTGGTGCCAAAAACGCTGGTGGCCATGATCGTTGGACGTAAGGAGCACGTATGAACAAGCGCATTCAAGGATCGGGACTGGATGAGTCGTCCATCCTGACCGACGCCCGTAAGATCCTCGCCCCGCAGATCGAAGACCGCTCGCGCCGTTCGTTCCTGCTGCGCGGCCTGACCCTCGGTGGCGTGGCCATGTTGTCCGGCTGCAACCTCACCGACAACGAAAGCGTCGACACCGCCTTGTCGTCGATGTCGCGCTTCAACGATCGGGTGCAGGGCTGGCTGTTCAACCCCAACGCCATGGCGCCGACCTATCCGGAATCGATGATTACCCGGCCGTTTCCCTTCAATGCCTTCTATGGCATCGACGAGGCACCGACGGTGGACGAGGAGAGTTATCGTCTGGAAGTGACCGGCCTGGTCGCCGACAAGCGCAGCTGGCGCCTCGAAGAGCTGCGCGCGATGGCGCAGACCGACCAGATCACCCGGCACATATGCGTCGAAGGCTGGAGCGCGATCGGCCGCTGGGGTGGTGTGCGCTTCAGTGATTTCCTCAAGCGCGTGGGCGCCGACACCGATGCCAAATACGTCGGCTTCAAATGCGCCGACGACTACTACACCAGCATCGACATGGCCACGGCGCTGCATGCACAAACCTTGCTGACGCTGACTTACGACGGCGCGGTGTTGCCACGCGAGTACGGCTTCCCGATGAAGCTGCGCATGCCCACCAAGCTCGGCTACAAGAACCCCAAACACATCCAGGCGATTTTCGTCAGCAACACCTACAGCGGTGGCTACTGGGAAGACCAGGGCTACAACTGGTTCGGTGGCAGCTGACCGGCGCCCGGCCATTTCCTTTGTACACACCCCACGCATCAAGGAGTTTCATCATGAAAAAGCTGACCACCGTTGTTCTGTCCATGTGCCTGGCTGTCGGCGCTGCCAGCGTGTTTGCTGCCGATACGATGAGCAATGACAGCATGAGCAAAGACTCGATGTCCAAGGACGCCATGTCCAAGGACACGATGAAAAAAGACGCGATGTCCAAGGACACGATGAAAAAAGACACGATGTCCAAGGACACGATGAAAAAAGACAACATGTCCAAGGACACAATGAAAAAAGACAACATGTCCAAGGACAGCATGAGCAAGGACACGATGAAAAAGGACGCCATGTCGCAGTAATCCCGGACAGCTGTAGGCCCTGTGGGAGCGAGCCTGCTCGCGATGGACGTCAACGAAAACGCGGGGCGCCTGACACCCCGCGGTGCTCTCAAATCCATCGCGAGCAGGCTCGCTCCTACAAGTCTTTCGCTCGTCTTGCCGGGGGTATGACTTGAAGTCATGCCCCCATGATTTTTAATGGTTACAGCCCCGCAAACCCCCAGTGTTAAAAAATCGCAAACCAGCTCATCAACAACAAAAAAGAGCGTTTGCAACCATGACTCATCATCACTGCCGCGTCTTCGCCAGCGACCTGCTGCGCTCTTCGATCCCGACCCTTTGCCACGCCATGGCCCACGCCGGCGTGCGCTGCTGACCACCCCCAAACAAATCCCTCTGCGTCCTGAATAGAGAATCGACCCATGAAAGAACTCGACCTGTACATCGGTGAAGGTTTCGAAGGCCCTGGCGTGAACGCCGCGCACATCAACATCCTGATCGGCCCGCGCAACGGCCCGGCAGGGCAAGCGTTCGCCAACAGCCTGGCATCCCCAAGCCAGGGCCATTGCCCGTTCATGGTGATCGCCCAGCCGAACATTCCGGTCAAGCCGATGACCCTGTACGTCAACAAAGCCGCGATCGGCAGCGATCTGCACGGCAACGCCACCTGGGGCGCGTCCCAGGCCGGTATCGCCAAGGCCGTGCTCGAAGCGTTGCTCGATGGCACCCTGCCGCCGGAGGCCGAAGACGAGTGGGCCATCGTCACCGCCAACTGGGTCAACCCGGCCTGCGATGACCTTGATGCGGTGTACCTGAACAACTACAACGCCTGCCGCACGGCGATCCGTGCCGCGCTGACCGGCCAGCCGGAAACCGCGCAACTGGCCGACGTGGTCAATCACATCAGCAACCCTTTCTACACGCCAAAAGCCTGAGGTCCGCGCCATGCAATACATCCGTTTGGGCAACTCCGGCCTGCAAGTCTCCCGCCTGTGCCTGGGCACCATGAACATGGGTACCCCGGACTGGAAACCGTGGATCTTCGATGAGAAGAAAAGCGAGCCGATCGTCAAGCACGCCCTGGACAACGGCGTGAACTTCATCGACCTGGCGGACTTCTATTCCGCCGGTATCGGCGAAGAAGTGGTAGGGCGCATCGTCAAGCGCCTGGCCCGTCGCGACGACCTGGTAATCACCACCAAGGTCGGCTACGGCACCCGCACCGGGATCAACGCCAGCGGCCATTCGCGCAAGCACATCATGGACAGCATCGATGCCTCGCTCAAACGCCTGGACATGGATTACGTCGACGTCTTCATGCTGCATTACTTCGACGTGAACACCCCGGTCGAAGAGACCATGGGCGCCCTGAACGACATCGTGCGTTCTGGCAAGGCCCGTTACATCGGCGTGTCGACCATGCTCACCGGGCAGTTGGCGAAAATCCTCATGGCCTGCGAGCGTAACGGTTGGGTCAAGCCGATCAACATGCAGCTGCAACTGAACTGCGCCTACCGCGAAGAAGAACGCGAGATGATCCCGTTCTGCCGCGACCAGGGCCTGGGCGTTTCGGTGTTCAGTCCGCTGGCCCGTGGCTTGTTGACCGGTGACGTGCAGTCGACCCGCAACCAGACCGACTTTTTCACCCAGCAGATGTACAGCGACGAAGCCTCGTTCGAGATCGCCCGTTCGGTGCAGCGCGTAGCCCGTGCTCGCGGCGTATCCAACGCACAGATCGCCCAGGCCTGGGTCGCCAACCACCCGGGCGTGGATTGCATGCTCGTCGGCGCCGACACCACCGAGCAATTCGACAGTGCCCTGGCGGCCCTGGAGACCAAGCTCGACGCCGAAGAATTGCATGAGCTGGAGCGCAACTACACGCCGTGCGACGTGATCAACGATTACACCGCCGGCAAACGTATCCTGCGTACCGCCCGTCCGGGCCTGGAACGCTTCAACCTGACCGAGGCGGTGGCATGAGCGCATTGATCCGTCACGGCAACTTCATCGATGGCCAATGGTCCAGCGGTGGCCCGACTTACCCGGTATTGAACCCGGCCACAGGCGAGTTGATTGCCGACGTACAAAAGGCCGGTGCCGAAGAAACCAACCTGGCCATTGCCGCCGCCAACCGCGCGCAGCCGGCGTGGCGCAAGCTGACCGCCAAGGAACGCAGCCAGCGCATCAAGCGCTGGGGCGAATTGATGCTGAGCAACCAGAAGGAGCTGGCGACACTGCTCAGCCGCGAACAGGGCAAGCCATTGGCCGAAGCCATGGGCGAAGTGGTCTACGCCGCGAGTTTCCTCGAGTGGTTCGCCGAGGAAGCCAAGCGTGCCTACGGCGACGTGATCCCGAGCCACAAGGCCGATGCGCGGATCATCGTGGTCAAGGAAGCCATCGGTGTGGTCGCCGCGATCACGCCGTGGAATTTCCCGTTGGCCATGGTCACCCGCAAGGTCGGCCCGGCGCTGGCGGCCGGTTGCACGATGATTCTCAAGCCGTCGGAAGAAACCCCGTTGTCGGCGTTCGCGTTGGCGGTACTGGCCGAGCAGGCGGGCATTCCGGCCGGTGTGTTCAACGTGGTGTCCGGTGATGCCGTCGCCATTGGCGGCGCGCTGCAAGCCTCCGGCATTGTGCGCAAACTGTCGTTCACCGGCTCCACCCGCACCGGCAAATTGCTGATGCGCCAGGCCGCCGACACCTTGAAAAAGGTCTCGCTGGAACTGGGCGGCAACGCGCCGTTCATCGTCTTCGACGACGCCGATATCGACGCGGCGGTCAAAGGCGCGATGGCCTCGAAATTCCGCAACACCGGGCAAACCTGCGTCTGCGTGAACCGCTTCTTCATTCAGGACGGTGTCTACGAAGCCTTCACCGGCAAGCTCGCCGAAGCCGTGGCCGCCATGCGTGTCGGCAACGCCCTGGAAGGTGAAACCGAACAAGGTCCGTTGATCAACAGCGCAGCGCTGGCCAAGGTCGAACTGCATGTCAGCGACGCGCTGGAGAAGGGCGCCAAGGTCTTGTGCGGCGGCCGTCGACATGCCTTGGGTGGCACGTTCTACGAACCGACCATCCTTGCCGAAGCCAACAGCGACATGCTGATCGCCCAGGACGAAACCTTCGGCCCGGTGGCCGCCTGCTTCCGCTTCAAGGACGAGGCCGAAGTGCTGCAACGGGCCAACGACACGCCGTACGGTTTGTCGGCCTACTTCTACAGCCGCGACATCGGCCGCGTGTGGCGCATGGCCGAAGGCCTGGAAGCGGGCATGGTCGGGATCAACGAAGGGATCATCTCCACGGAAGTGGCGCCGTTCGGTGGCATCAAGGAATCGGGCCTGGGTCGCGAGGGTTCCAGGTACGGTCTGGATGACTACCTGGAAATCAAATACCTGTTGATGGGTGGTCTCTAAGGACGCACACCCCCTGTAGGAGCGAGCCTGCTCGCGATGGACTGGAGAACACCGCGGGGTGCCAGGCTCCCCGCGTTATCGTTAACGATCATCGCGAGCAGGCTCGCTCCCACAAGGGGGGCATCGTTGCCCTAGGGATTACTGACCAGTTCCAGCCACTCGGTAAACAACCGCACCTTCGACAAGCCCCGTTTGTCGTTCGCCACGTCCAGCCAATAGCCGTACGGCCCGACCACTTCCACCGGGGTGATGGGTAACAGGCTGCCGTTGGCCAGTTCCTTTTCGATCATCTGCCGGTCGATCACCGCCAGGCCGCCACCGGCCAGTGCGGTATGGATCACCTGATCCAGGGTGCTGAATTCCAGGCCTTGCCCGGCGTCGACATCTTCCCGGCCCATCGCCGCCAACCAGTTCTCCCAGACCTTCAAGCGCTTGCCGTTGTGCAGGATGTGCAGCAGCGGAAATTGCTGCAGGTCCGGTGCCTGGCCGTCGATGAACAGCTCCGGGCTGGCCACGGCGATGTGCCGTTCCATCACCAGCAACTGGCTGTGGCATTGGGGGGCGGCTTCGAGGCCGAAGCGGATGTGGCAGTCGATTTCGGCGAGGCTGTCGTGACTGGCCTGATGGGTGACGCTCAGGCTGATGTCCGGGTAGCGCTGGCAGAAGGCGCGCAAGTGCGCCGATAGCCAGCGAGTGGCCCAGGTCGGCGGGGCGACGATGCGCAGGCGCTGACGCAGGTTGGGCACGCGCACCGCCTGCAGGGCACGCTCGATGTGGTCGAAGGCGTCGCTCAGGTGCGGCGAGAGGGCGATGCCGGCTTCGGTCAGGGACAGGCCCTGGGGCGTGCGAATGAACAACGCCACCCCGAGGTAGTCTTCAAGCTGCTTGATCTGCCGGCTGACCGCGCCCTGGGTAACATTCAGGCCCAGGGCGGCCTGGCTGAAACTGCGATGCCGCGCGACCTCTTCGAAGACGCGCAGCATGTTGAGCGAGGGCAGTTGACGCATGGAAGAAGGGGCTCCGTACCTGACGCCGTCCGATGCAGCGTGGGGTGGTGTTTTGGCTGTCTATCTGACTATTAGCGCGGAGCCGATGCAAGCGTTGTCTTCTCTGGGATCTGAGTCAGATGAATCTGATGGAAATGAGCACGGCCGACTATTTACAGCGAGTCATGAAATGAAAAGTTTTTGACGTGAACTGCGTGGTTCGAGCCATTCGTTCTTCAGTACCTTCGGCTGTCTTGACTGATGTTGATCCGCCTCCCTGAAGCATCGATGGCGTGAAGGGTGGATACCCCGAAAAACTGAGGAGCTTGTATGCGAGTCAATACGCCTGTCACTGATCGGGAACGTGACTTTCCCGCCGAGCAGCGGCTGATCTCAGCGACCGATACGCAGGGTCGAATCACTTACTGCAACGACGAGTTCGTCGTTGTCAGTGGTTTCTCCAGGGAGCAGTTGATGGGCAGTGGGCACAATATCGTCCGCCATCCGGATATGCCCGCAGTTGTCTACGAACATATGTGGAGTCACCTCAAGGCAGGCAAAGCCTGGATGGGAATAGTCAAGAATCGTTGCAGCAACGGCGACTTCTATTGGGTCAGTACCTATGTCACTGCGATTCGGCAGGACGGCCAGATAATCGGCTACGAATCGGTGCGGGTAAAGGCTGAGACTGACCAGGTCAAGCGTGCGATTGCGTTGTATGCCCGATTGCGCCAGGGGCGGTCGGCGGTCAGTCTGGCGCAGCGCTTGAGTATTTTTTCCCGATTCCTCCTGTTGCCGCTACTCGGCGGGCTGTTGGGGGCACTCCTGTTGACGCAGGGGATGCCCGTAGGGGCTTTTGTTTGTATGGTCACGTTATCGATCGCGCAAACGGTGATGTCATTGCAATTCGTGCGTCGCGCGCTGACAAAGATTCATGAAGCCGCGCCACAGGCGTTTGACAGCGAACTGGTTGCGCTCACCTACAGCAGCGAATCGGGTGCAGTTGCACGACTGCAAATGGCGTTGATCAGCGAGGGGGCGCGTATTCGCACAGCGCTCAGCCGTCTGGGTGATTACGCGGACCAAACAGCCAACCTGGCCTCCTGCAACGGTCAGTTGGTCAATCAGGCTGAAACAGCGCTGAAAGTACAATGCATTGAAGCGGACATGGCCGCCGCCGCCATGCATGAAATGGCGGCCTCAATCGTACAAGTGTCGGCGCATGTACAGGACACGGCACAGAGTGCGCGCGAGGTTAACCAGTTATCCACCGGTGGTGCGCAGCAGGTTGTCCAGACACGTCGGGTGATCGAGAGACTGGCCGACACCGTAGACGACATCAGTCGGTCGGTCGACAACCTGGCCACGCAAACGGAGTCGATCCACCAGGCTGCCAGCATGATTCAGGCAATTGCCGAGCAGACCAACCTTCTGGCGCTGAATGCCGCCATCGAAGCTGCGCGCGCGGGTGATCAAGGGCGCGGTTTTGCGGTGGTGGCGGACGAGGTTCGGGCTCTGGCCTCTAAAACCCGCGACTCCACGAAATTCATCCAGCAGATCATCAGCACCTTGCAGCACGAAGCCCAGCAAGCGGTGGACATTGCCGGTAAAGGCAGTGAGGAAGCACGTACTGGCGTCAAGCATGTGGTCGATACCGAGCGCGCGCTGGACGGGATCACGCTCGCGGTCAGTGGTATCCACGAAAGGGTCGAGCAGATGGCTGCGGCAACCGAACAGCAGAATCAGGTCGCCGGTAATATTGCCCGACAGATCACCACGATATCTCAGGCTGCGCAGAGTAATTCCGAGCTCACCGGTCGTTCCCTTTTGCTCGGTCGCGAATTGGAAGCCACCGCTAATTCGTTGCACTTGCTGGTTGAGCGTTTCAACGCATGAGGGAGTCAGCGGCGGCATAAATGAAATCGTTTTTGTTGCCTTTGACGAACGGCTTAACGTATTGCGGGGCGACCAGCTTCACCTCGTGGCCCAACGCACCGACGCAACTGCGGAAGAGCCAGGAAGAGGCCGAGGCAAGGAAGTAGCTAGGTGCCTGGCCTGAGAGTAGCCGTGAAGACCAGCTCGCCATGCTATGCATTCCGCCGCAGTTGATGGGGGTAGTGCCACAGAGTTCTGGGGGGATCGACTCGAGACGCGTCGGAAATGTGTGTCATCAACGAACTGGAGCCTGAACAGGTCAAGCTAAAACAGACCAAAATGTGATTGGGCGAGAGCAATAAGGCCCCCAATCTATTGGCTGCTGTTGGCCGATTGCTGGCTGCCACTAAAGCCGCAACCGGCCAATTGTTACCTGCCGAAAAAGCAACGCCCCGATCCATGATCCATACCCGGATTTCAGTCCCTCAACTGCGCCAATACCGCATTGACCATGTTGTTGAACGTAACCGGTGAATCGATCACCCGGGCAGCAACCTTTGCTTCGCCATCTGCGCTGGTGGCACGCCTGGCTTGATCGGCAGTGGAGGACAATTTTACGATGACGACCTCGCGCTTCGGGTTGATGTAGATTTTTTGTCCGAAGCGACCACTAGCCTCCACTGATCCTTCGCCATCATTTCGCTGAAACCAATAGTTGCGGTAGGCATAACCAGGCCGGCCTGGCGCGAGGTTGCCTTGAGCGAAAATCGTTGGGTCACCCGGCTGGAAAGTACTGCGCACCGCCTGGTTGAAGCTATCGCTGCCCTGCTTTCGGGCCAACTCTCGGCGTACCAGTTCGGCGAAGCGCGCAGTATCGCGAAGGTTACTGCTGATCCCGCCGCTGGCCATCTCGGTGCCCAATTCGTCGATCTGGACATAGGCATCTTCCTGGGCGAAGCGCGACCAGATGCGTTGCTGGACCAGTTGCGCCCAATTCAATCCGGATATACGCCGCAGGGCCCAGGCCATCGCCTCGGGCGAACCGTTCTGGTAAAAAAATCTGCCTTCTCCAGGGGCCATTTGCGCGATTTTCAGAAAGGCATAGATATCGCCGGGCATCGTTGCGTTACGCGGGATCAACCCGGTCGCGGCGAACAGGCCGAGGTCAGGTGGCACCGCTTCGGGGTATGCCACGGCCACCTGCATATCAAGGTTGGCCTGCACCGTGGCCTCGCCGAATGGCGTACCGCTCAGCTCAGGGACATAGCTGGCCAGTTTCGCCTGCGGGTCGAGCGTGCCTTCGGCGATGAACTGTGCCGCTAAAAGGCCGGTGACCGACTTGGTCATCGAAGCCCAGATGTGTGGCTGGCCGGGTTCGAATCCTTCAAGGTAACGCTCAAAGATAACGTTGCCGCGCTGTAGCACGATCAGCCCATCGGTCGAGGTATCTTGCAGGTAACGGGCGAGTGTCAGGTCCTCTTCGCCGGCCTTGAAAGTGACCTGGTCGAGATCGCGCGTTGCAGCGTCGATCAATGACAAGGGGCGCGCAGCTCGACCGATGTTGCGCGTCGCGGACACTTCACGGGCGTGACGTATTGACCAGCGCAGGAAGGGCGGTTGGAAGGCGTTGACTTTGTTCACACGAAACTCCGGTGCAGGTGGAAACCCTTGCATGACGCCGTTATCGGTCGAGCCATTCGCCGCGAGGGCCGGCCAGGTTGCGCTGCAAAGCAGCAGCGCGACTCCCAGGACGAAATTGGCTGTGGACTTGGCAGATTCGGGCCGGGTGGGACATTTATGCATTGTCGTTATCCTTTTAGGCTTAGAAGGTGGCACCAACACCGATCGAAACGAAGTCGCGATCGCCACGCGTGCCGTAGGTGCCATCGATGTAATCGGTGTAAGACAGGCTCATCGAATACGTACTCATGAACGTAGCGTCGAGGCCGATGCTGACGGAGCGCGAACCTTCGTTGAAGGCCGAGCCGTCGCCTGGCGAGTAACCCTCTACGTCATGCGACCAGGACAGGTTGGGTCGCAGGTCCAGACCCTGCATCACGCCCGAATAACTCCAGGTGGCCCGCATCCGATACCCCCAGGAGAACGGTGTGACGAAGCCTTCGTCGTTGCAATATTCCGGGCTGTTCGAGATGGACAGGCAGACGTTGTTGTCTATCAGCTCGCCACTGTTATAGGCCCCGGAGCGGCCATAGCGTGGCCCGTTTTTCCCCTCCAGGCCGCCGACATAGGTGGCGCCGAGCTCACCGACCAATATCACTTGATTGGCGCCCATGACCTGGCCGAAAGAGTGCATCGCCGAGACCTGCGCCTGGGTGACTTCCTTGCGCCGATACCCATTGAACAATGTCGAGTCGGTCGTTGGTCGCTGCCCGGGTTCGGACAAAGGGCTGCGACCGTTGGCGTTAAGCAGCGACTGCAGCACATCAGTGCCATTGAGTTGCACGGGCATGTTCGGGCGGTAGCTCAGCTCGCCCTGAAGCGCCGTGCCGGTGCGCAGGGTGGTGGAGAATGTCGCGCCATACAGGCGGATATCCTCAGGGTATTGTGCGAGATACCGGGAAGTGCCCATGCGCAACGCGCCTGCAAGGGTCTGGCCTGAGCTGGAAGCCAGAAAGGCGCCGCAGCCGGCTGATGGCACCCCAAGGTTGCTGCACAGCTGGGGAGCGAAACCGGTATTGCTGTAATACGGGCTGCTGACCGTTCCAAGATAAGGCGAACGGCTGTGATAGTTGGCGGCGTAAACACCGAACTCGGCATCCAGCGGCGCGACGTACCAGCGAACAGACAAGCCCCACTGGCCACTGTTGCGAGCATCCTGATCGCCCGCTCGAGGGATGCGTACACCTTCCTCGTTCATGACCACGCCGAATGGCCCAAGACCTCGATTTGCCACCGTGAGGTTGACCTGCCGACCGCCAACGTCGAGGCTCTCGCAACCCTCGGGGATGAAATCATTGCCCGAAAAGAATGTGCCGCAGTTGTCCAGTTGCGTCTGTTCCCAGTCCAATTGATAGAAGGCGTCAAAGGACAGTGCTTCGTTGATGTTCTGTGTCACGTACAGCAAGTTGACCGGCACCAGCGCGTCCTTGACCTCCGAACCTGGGCGGCGCAGGGCGGCCTGGTTAAAGGGGTTGACGACGTTCAAGCCGCCCTGGATAAAAATGCTCTCGCCCCAGTTCACCACTTGTTTACCCAAGCGTGCCGAACCTGGCTCACCGTTTATGTCGTAGAAGTAATAGGCGAATGCATCGAGCAGCTGGGAGCCTGCGGTCTTTGCTGATGTTTTGCGATTGTTGTCTTCGATGTTCTTGAAGCGTTGGCTGTGATCGCGCTGCGCCGTGTCGTACCAGTAGGTTCCGCGCACGAACATGCCCAGGTTGTCGAGTTTGAGTTCCAGGTCATGGGTGCCTTTGAATATCGTCGAGAACACATCCCCGGATCGATAATTACGCCGCCCGTCATTGCCGTTGGCGGCCGCCACCTGCAGCTTGTCCGGATTGGCTGTGCTGACGCCGACACCTAATGCCAGGGCCGAATCGAACTGGCCTTCAATCTCACCCAGTTCAAATTGCATGGCATCAACGGGGGTGACGAGAAGACTGCACGATAGTAATAGCAGTGATGACTGAAGCCGGTGGGGACAGATAGCGTTCACTCTTAACCTCTTATTGTGCTTATTAGAGAGTGAGGGGATGGGACAACGGAGCGAAGATCCTGGCTGTTGACTGCCGTTGGCTTGGTCGTTGTCGGTCGCGAGGGATAATAGGGAGGCGGCGGATCAGCTCACAAATAGCGTCTTTGGATTGTTGCCATAACATTTTGGCATGGCTGACGCAGGCATTTGAGACGGCAGGTTGAGCCAGCTAAAACCGCTATACCCGGCATCAAGAACTGATATTACGTTTGCCGTTGCGCCGCTGTTTAGGATCGTCCCGGTCTTAACTGTCGACGAGAACAACACAGTGAACCTTGGAAAAATAATCAGTCGAAGTGCCAAGTACTGGCCTGAGCGAATGGCCGTCATCGATGTCAACACGCGAGTGACCTTCGCTCAGCTCGAACAGCGTACAAACCAGCTTGCCTCGGCGTTACTGGGCCAGGGCATTACCCTTGGCGAGCACGTCGCCATCCTCGCCGAGAACCGGGTTGAACTGGTCGAGGCCGAAGTCGCGTTCTATAAGACCGGCCTGGTGAAGGTTCCCGTCAATGCGCGCCTGTCACTGGACGAAGTCATCCAGATCATCAACGACTCTTGCAGCGTCGCGCTGATCACCACGCCTGTATTTGCCGAGGCCTTGACTGCCCGCCGGGCTCAGGTCCCCGCGCTGCGTCTGATCGTGGCGCTGGGAGATGAGGGCGGTGATGTCGCCTACTCGGCACTGCTGAGCCAGGGCGACCAGCAGCCGATCAGTTGCGACCCGTCGGACGACGCACTGGCCGTGTTGCATTACACCTCCGGCAGCTCCGGTGTGCTGAAGGCCGCCATGCTCAGCGTCGGTAATCGCAAGGCGCTGATCCGCAAGAGCATCGCCAGCCCCACCCGGCGTGCCGCACCGGGTGATGTCATGGCCCACGTTGGCCCGATCACCCATGCCAGCGGCATGCAGTTGATGCCGTTGCTGGCGGTCGGCGCCTGCAACCTGTTGCTGGAACGCTACGACGATCAACTGCTGCTCGAAAGCATTCAGCGTGAACGCGTCACCCGGTTATTCCTGGTGCCCGCGATGATCAACCGATTGGTGAATTTCCCGGGCGTGGAGCGCTACGACCTCAGCAGCCTGAGTCTGGTCATGTACGGCGCTGCGCCGATGGCGCCTTCTCTGGTCAAGCGCGCCATCGAAGTGTTCGGGCCGATCCTGGCACAAGGTTATGGTGCCGGCGAAACCTGTTCGCTGGTCACGGTACTGACCGAGCAGGACCACCTGTGCGAAAACGGCGACTTTCGACGCCTCGCCTCCTGCGGGCGCTGTTACTTCGAGACCGACCTGCGGGTGGTCAACGAGGACTTCCAGGATGTGCAGCCGGGCGAAATCGGGGAGATCGTGGTCAAGGGACCGGACATCATGCAGGGCTACTGGCGCGCGCCAGAGCTCACCGCCGAGGTCATGCGCGATGGTTACTACCTCAGTGGCGACCTGGCGACAGTCGATGATCAGGGGTATGTGTTCATCGTCGACCGCAAGAAGGAAATGATCATTTCCGGAGGCTTCAACATTTATCCGACGGAAGTCGAGCAGGTGCTCTACAACTTGCCTCAAGTCTTCGAGGCGGCGGTCGTTGGCGTGCCGGACGAGCAGTGGGGCGAGTCGGTGCGAGCCGTTATCGTACTCAAGCCGGGCACCGCACTGAGTGAGGTCGAGGTCATCGATCACTGCGCGCGAAACCTGGCCGGGTTCAAGAAACCCCGTGCCGTGGATTTCGTCAGCGAACTCCCGAAGAACCCCAACGGCAAAGTGGTTCGCCGTCTTATTCGCGATGCCTACTGGCAAAACTGCGACCGCCGCATCTGACAAGGAGATCACCATGTATCAGCCAAGTGAAAAAGCCAGCCAAATCATCGAGGCCATCGGTGGCTTCATTCGCGACGAAATTCTGCCCCTTGAACAGCGCGAAGGCCTGAGTTGGGCCCAGCCCCATCCTCGCGACGTGCTGCAGCAGGTCTGGCAGCGTTCCTGCGACCAGGGTTTTTACAACATCATGCTGCCCGAGGCCATCGGAGGCGCCGGGCTGAACGTTTCAGACCTGTGTGCAGTGAAGGAGTCCACGGTGCTGAGCGGTTCCATGCTGGCTCCGCACATCCTCGGTGAGCTGTCCGGTCCACCGCGCATCGGGCATCTGTTCAAGGTCGCCAGCCCTTGGCAAATCGAATCTTTCCTGCAGCCGGTGTGCCGTGCCGAGAAGGCCGTGTGCTTCGCGCTGACCGAGAGTGAAGCCGGCTCCGATGCAACGGCAATCAAGACGAATGCACGCAGCGACGGTGAAGATTATGTGCTCAACGGCAGCAAGCGTTTCATCTCGGGTGCTCCCTATGCCGATATCGCGGTGCTGCTCGCCGTTACCGGACCAGGCGCCGGCGCCCAGGGGATTTCGGCGTTCTTCGTCGATCTGAAGGCGCCAGGCGTGCGCATAGAGAGCGATTACGCGGTGATGTCCGGCGGTGGCGCCCATGGCGATATCTTCCTGGAAGAAGTTCGGGTGCCCGCGGCCCAGCGCATTGGCGAAGAAGGACAGGGATTCAAGCTGGCGATGGGGCGGATCACCCTTAATCGCTTGCTGCATTGCCCGACCTTGCTAGGCCTGGCGGGCCTGGCGCTGAACCTGTCGATCGACTACGCCCGTACACGCAAGCAGTTCGGCCAGCCGATCGCAATGTTCCAGTCGATCAACCACATGATTGCCGACATGGCGACCGAGTTGCATGCGGCGCGCAGCATGGTGTACGCGACAGCCGCGGTGAATGATGCCGGTGGGGATATCCGTACCCAGGCTTCCATGTGCAAGCTGTTCGTGTCCGAGACCGCTTTCCGTATCGCAGACCGCGCGGTGCAGATTCACGGCGGAGCGGGGCTGCTGCGTGGCCATCCGGTGGAGTGGATTTTCCGCGCGACCCGTATGATGCGCATCCTCACCGGCACCAGTGAAATTCAGCGCAACACCATTGCCAAGGGTGTCCTGATGCCCGAGTAGCTGTGCCCGCCGCACGTCCGGTCGCACCTGACCGGACGCTCTGACAAGAACAATAACGAGAGACAACCATGACTCACACTGACAACACCGCACGTCTGGGCACGGCCTGGATGGTTGCGGTACTGCTGGCACTGCTGATGCTGGTCAACTTCCTCGACAAGGTCGTCATTGGCCTGGTTGCAGTGCCGATGTCCAAGGAGCTTGGCCTGTCACCGACCGAGTTCGGTCTGGTAGGTGGCGCACTGCACTGGTTCTTCGCGATTTCCGCAGTGATCGGCGGCTTCGTCGCCAATCGTCGCCCCACGCGCACCCTGCTGTTGGGCATGGGCGCGTTCTGGGCGCTCATTCAGCTTCCGATGCTGTTCGTCACGTCCATGTGGGCAATCGTGGCCTGTCGTGTGCTGCTGGGCATTGGCGAAGGGCCGGCGTCGCCGGTGGCCACCCACGCCTTGTACAAATGGTTTCCCAACGACCGTCGCAACCTGCCGGTTGCAATGCTGCATACCGGCAGTGCCTTTGGCCTGCTGGTCGCGGGCGCGATGATCCCGTGGATCAGCGTGCATTACGGATGGCGCATGAACTTCATCGTCCTCGCTGCAATCGGCGCGGTCTGGTGCGTGTTGTGGTGGTTGCTGGGACGCGAAGGCACGCTCGATCGCATTCGCCCCGGCCAGCTCGCGCAGGACGAGGAGCGCGTGCCTTATAAACGATTGCTCACGGACAGTACGGTACTGAGCAATTACCTCTGTCATTTCGCTGCCAATTGGTCTTTGGCGCTGACGCTGACCTGGGTGCCGAGCTATCTGGAGAATGGCCTGGGTGTCGATCCGATCATGACCGGCCGGGTGTTTGTACTGTTCGTCATCGTCACCACGCCGCTCAGCCTGTTCATGGCCTGGTTATCGCAGCGCATGATGCGCGGCGGCATGGCGACGCGCTGGTCACGCGGTGCGTTCGTTTCGTTCTGCCTGATTGCCAGTGGTCTTCTGAGCGCCGCGCTTTTCCTGCCGGGACTGTCGAGCATTGAGCGGATCGTCTGCCTGACATTCAGCGGCGGCCTGGCGCTGGTGATGTATTCGGTGGGGCCGGCCATGCTCGCCGAGTTCACGCCGGGCAGCCAACGCGCAGGCATCCTGGCGATTGGCAACGGCATCGCCTCGCTGGCCGGTTTGTCGGCGCCTGTGGTCACCGGCATCCTGGTGCAGGGCGCGGGCGCCGAGCACCCGGCCGGTTACGGGGAGGGGTTCCTGGTCTGCGGCGCGGTGTTGGTGGTCGCGGGGCTGATCGGGTTGTTCCAGATGGATCCTCAGAAAACCCGGGAGCGGCTGCATCAGGTCGTCGGTGTCGCCGAGCCGCGGGTCAGTTGACACCGCCGGGCGCTGCGCAATTGAGGCGCAGCGCCCTCAGCGATGGGCCTGGCTCGAGTCTTCCTCGGGCGTGCGCTCGATCAAGCTGCCTTTCCAGCGGGCGTCGACCACCGCCTCGATGAGTAGACCGCGCACCAGATCGCGCATGCAGGTTGCCGCAAACGACAGCGGCTTATGCTGCGAGTAGGCCAGGGAAATGGTTCGGGTAATCCGGGGCTCCACGATCAGCCGTGCCGATATCGGTTCCAGCAGCTCCGTCAGCGGCGGCCAATTGCTGATGGTCGCCGCCAACCCGGCGCGCACCAGGCTGCTGATGCCCGGGGCAGACTGCTGTTCATAGCTTGAATCGAGCGTCACCCCGGTTTCCATTGCCGCTTGCTCGATACGCCGGCGCAGGTGCAGGGCGCGCGGGGGCATCACCAGCCGGGTCGCCGCGGCTTCGGCCAGAGTAATGGGCGAGTTGTCAGCTTCTTGAGCCGGTGTGCCGACCCAATACAGGTCTTCGGTGAAGACCGGTTCGGCAATCACGTGTTCCAGTTCTTCAGCGTTTGGCACTACCCCGAAATCCACTTTGCCCATTTCGATCGCCTGGCCGCCTTCGCGACTCAGGCCATCCCATATCGTTAGCTTGATCCCCGGAAACTTGGCCTGTGCCTGGGTGATGATGGTGGGCAGCAGCAGAGCCGACGCTGTCGCGGGTATGGAAATCGACACATGACCCATCGGATTGCCCTGGCTCGATTTGAGTTCGTCCTTCACCGAGTCGAGCTTCTGAATCACCGATCGCGCCACTTCGTACAACTGTCGGCCGGCATCGGTCAATTCAATGCCATCGTGCTGGCGGGCCAGTAACTGCATGTCCAGTTCGCTTTCCAGTAAACCGATCTGGCGGCTCAAGGCGGGCTGGGCGATGAACGCCCGGCGTGCGGCATTGGAGAAGCTTCCCGCTTCTGCAATGGCGATCAAGTAACGCAGTTGTTTCAAGGTCATGGGCAAATCTCTGGCTATGCCGAACTGATATGGCAACTATCTGAAGACGCTATTTGTCGGGGCCCAAGGCCCTACTTAGTATCCATTGATACTCAAGAAGAGGCTATCGGACCCCCCATAAAGATTGATCTTTCCACCTGCCCCGTCATGCGTTTGAAGCGTAATCGGTGGGGCATGCATTTGTTCACTCTCTGATAAACACAATAAGAGGTTAAGAGTGATGACAACCCGCACCCGAGGTTTTTTTCGGTCGTCGATGGCCCCCTTTTCCTGCTGCCTGCTGCTGGGAATGTCATGGACGACGGCAGCGCTGGCCACAGGCGAGTTGCCCCCTGAGCTGACGCCCATAGGCGCCCAACGAGGTGCTTCCGCTGACGGTCGAATCCCGGCCTGGCAGGGCGGGCTCACGGCAGCACAGCAACGATTGGAAAGTAACGGCACGCCGATCGACCCCTTCGCCGATGAGCGACCGCTGTACGAAATCACTGCGCGCAATTACAAGCAGTATGAGGATCAACTGTCGGCCGGGCAGATCGCTTTGCTCAAGCGATTTCCCGAGACGATGAAACTGCCGGTCTATCCCACCCATCGCAGTGTCGCCGTCCCTGCGGCGCTTGCCGCATCGGCTGCTCGCAATGCTCAATTCGCGCAACTGGCGGATCAAGGCAATGGCCTGCGCGGCTTTGCCGGGGCGATCGCTTTCCCTGTTCCGCGCAACGGCCTGGAGGTCATCTGGAATCATCTGACGCGCAACCGCAACGCCAGTTACAGCCTTGTCTCCGACAGCGTCACGCCGTTGGGCAACGGACGCTTTACCCTGATGAGCGCACGTCAGGAATTCGCCCGCCCGGACGGGCTGCCGGACGCAGGGGCCGACAATATCCTTTATTACTTCACTTACCGCATGACCGCGCCGTCGCGGCTCGCCGGAGATGCGATGGTGGTGCATGAAACGCTCGACCAGGTCGCCGAGCAACGACTGTCCTGGGTCTACAGTTCCAGCCAGCGACGGGTCAGGCGTGCTCCGGGTATCGACTATGACACGACCGGTCCCGGGACGGCGGGCCTGCGCACGGCCGACAGTCGTGACATGTTCAATGGCGCGCCGGATCGTTATGACTGGCATCTGGTGGGCAAGAAATTGCTGCACGTACCCTATAACAGCTATCGCCTGGCTTCACCCCACCTGCGTTACAGCGAGCTAATTCGCCCAGGGCATGTCGACCCCGTACCGACCCGCTACGAATTGCACCGGGTGTGGGAGGTCGTGGCGACCCTGAAACCCGGTGCCCAACACATCTACGCCAAACGTCATTACTACATCGACGAAGACACCTGGGCGATTCTCGAGGCTGACGTTTACGATCAACGGGGAACGTTGTGGCGCACGTCCGAGGCGCACAGTTTTTACCACCCCGGCGGTGAGGCTGCCGTCAATGCCATGGAGGTCACCTATGATTTGAAGAGCGGCCGTTATCACGTTTCGGGTTTGATCAATGAGCAGCGCAAACCTTATGTCTTCAATCTGCCGACCAGCCTTTCGTACTTTTCACCGGGCGCATTGCGCAGCTTCGGTGTGCGCTGATGGGGATGCCGCAAAAGCGCCGTACCTTGACTGAAGCCCTGTTGGGCGCAGGTGAGTCGCCTGATCCGCGATTCACGCTGGCCAATGAGCGCACCTTTCTCGCCTGGATTCGCACTTCACTGGCGCTGCTTGGGGGAGGGATCGCCGTCGAAGCACTCGCCGGGGAGGTCTTCGAACCTCGGCTACGCATGGTCATGGCGATCAGTTTGATGCTACTGAGCCAGGTGGTGAGCATCGGTGCATGCGTGCGCTGGCTCAAGGTGGAGCGAGCGCTGCGTCAGCGCCAGCCGCTGCCTCTGCCGACGCTCGCGCCGCTGCTGGCATTGGGATGTCTGACGGCGGTCGTGCTGATCGCCAGTGTGCTTTGGCCTCGCTGGCATGGGTGATCCGGGGCTGCAGGCGGAGCGCACCGAATTGGCATGGCGAAGGACGTTGTTGGCGTTGCTGGTGGTGCTGGTTCTGGCGGGGCGGGCTGGTGACCTGATGTCGGTGGGGATGGGCGGTGTCGTCGCGCTGACTTTGCTTGCAAGGCAAGGCCGCCGCTATCGTCAGGGATTGGCGATGCTCCAGTCGGAGCGGGCAGCGCCAGCCTCGCCGGCGATCCTGGCATTAGGCGCGTCGGTGTGTTTGCTGGCGCTCATCGGCATCATCGGGTTGCTGAGCGGCGCCTGACGCGCCGCCCACGCGGCTCACGGTGTGACGATATTGAAACGCGCGTCCGCTTCCTCCAGCCCACCCATGAAACGCAGGAATTTAACCCGTTCACCCTTGATCGTGATATCGCCCAGCGTTGCTTCTTTGAGAAAACCCGTCTGCTTGAGTGCGATGCGATCCAGCGTCGATTTCTTCATGCTGATTTGCACGTCGGCCTGGTCATGTCGTGCAAGGTCGCGGTGGGTGAGTACGCCATTGCGCAGGGTCAAGGCGTAATCCTCGTTCAGATCGGTGAAGCGCCAGTTGATGGTCAGGTCGTTGTCGGCAGCTTTCAGTGCATCGACGCGAACGCCGAGGTAATCGAAAAACATCGTCGGTGTCAGCGCCCGCACCATGTCATCGGTATTGCCGCCGCTGCCAGTGGCGGCGGCCACGCCATCGCGCAGTTCCTGGGCGCCGCTAAGGTAGGCATTGCGCCAGGTGGCGTTCTCGCTCTGATAGCCCAGTTGCTCCAGTGCATCGGCCTGCAATTGGCGCGCAGCGGCGTTGTCGGGCTCGGCAAATACCAGATGGTTGGTCAGTTGCGCCACCCAGCGATAGTCCCCTTCGTCGAAGGCTTTACGCGCGTGGCTCAGGACCTGGTCGGCACCGCCCATGGCTGCGACGTAACGCTTGCCAGCCGCTTGGGGCGGCAGCGGATTGAGGTTCGCCGGGTTGCCATCATAGAAACCCATGTAACGCTGGTACACGGCGCGCACGTTGTGGCTCAACGAGCCGTAGTAATCGCGGCTGTACCACTTGCTGGCCAGGCGCGGCGGCAACGAGCTCAGGGTCTCGGCGATTTCCATTGGCGTCTGGCCCTGATTGATCAGGCGCAGGCTCTGGCTATCGATGAATGCATACATGTCGCGCTGGTCAGCCAGATAATCGCGTATCTGCGCGCTCCCCCAAGTGGGCCAGTGGTGCTGGGCGAAGACCACCTCGGCCTGATTGCCGTAGCGCACCAGGGACTCGTCGAGGTAATGCGCCCAGATCTTCGGGTCGCGAACCAGTGCACCGCGCAGGGTCATCACGTTGTGTTGGACGTGAGTTGCGTTTTCGGCCATGCACAGCGCCTTGAACCGTGGGAAATAGATGTTCATCTCTGCCGGCGCCTCGGTGCCAGGCGTGAGCTGGAATTCGACTTCAATTCCCTCCAGGGTCAGGCGTTCCAGTGGCTTGCTGATTTCCCGGGTGGGGGCGATCAGGCTGACCGTCGCGTTTGCCGGTACGCCCTTGCCCAGCCCGGCGTCGACCTGGCCCCGCTCACCGCGCGGCAGCCCGGCCCCGTACATGTATTGGGCACGACGTTTCATCGCCGGTCCGGCCAACACGTTCTCGCCGATGGCGTGCTCAAAAAAGCCTTGGGGCGCGATGACCTGAACCTTGCCGGCCTTCACGTCCGCTTCGTCGATCACCCCACGCACCCCGCCGAAATGGTCGACGTGCGGGTGCGTATAAATCACCGTCGTCACCGGTTTGCGCGGACGGTGCTTGAAGTACAGTTCCAGGCCGGCTCTGGCGGTTTCCACCGCCAGCAGCGGGTCGAGCACGATAAGCCCGTTATCGCCCTCGACAATGGTCATGTTCGCCAGGTCCATGCCACGAATCTGATAGATACCCTCGGTGACCTTGAACAGACCGGCAAGCGTATTGAGCTGCGCGATGCGCCACAGACTCGGGTTGACGGTCCCGGGCGCCTCTTTGCGGTTCAGAAACGCATATTGCTTCAAGTCCCAGACTGTTTTGCCCCCCGCGTTACTGACGACATCCTCATACCGCTCGATCAGGCCCCGTTCAGCGGCCTCGAAATCTCCACGATCGGCGAAAGGCAGTCGCTGCAGCCATTGCTGGTTGTTTTGCAGGGTGATGGTTGTCGCATCCTTGGCAGGCGTAGTGGCGAGACTCGTCAGTGGTACCAGCATGGCGAGGGTGAGCAAAGGCTGTGAAAAACGCATGGAGCAGTCCTTGTTATTGTTCGGGCGATCCACTGTAGGGAGCGGTTCGGGTCGCAGCCAATACCAGAGCGGCATGCCAGCCATCGCATTGGGTAATGGCTCACCCCGGTTGAATGGCCAGGACCTGCGCCTCGAACCAGGTCAGCGCCGGGTCGTGCTGGCGATGGGTCAGACGTACCAGCTCAAGATCGAAGGGCGGCAGCGCGAACGGCAGTTCATACAGCTTCAGGGGCAGCAGCCGGGCGAACTGCTGCGCCAGTAGCGTCGGCAACACGACACAGAGTTCGGTCGCAGCCACCAGGTGCGCGGCTTGCAGGTAATTGGGCGTGGTGTAGACGATCTGTCGCACGAGGTTCTGCTCCGCCAGCCATTGGTCGACCATGCCTCGGGTCTGGCCACCATGGACCCAGACGTGGCGCAACTGCAGGAAACGCTGCAGGTCCAGGCCGTCACTCAGTCGCGGATGGTCCTGACACACCGCGACTCGCAGGGTTTCGCTGCGCCAGATCTGGCGCGTGAAACGTGCCGGTACGTGATCGAAACGGCCCAGCACCATGTCCAGTTCGCCTCTGTCCAGTGCCTCAGCGGGCAAGCTGGCACTCAGGTGGGCGACATCGATGCGCAGGTGCGGCGCCTGCGTCTGCAGGCTTGCCAGCAAGGACGGCATGCACAGTTGTTCGACGAAGTCGGTCAGGGCAATTCTCAATTGGCGATGGCTGTGCTGTGGGTCGAACGCATCGCCGGTGGACAGTGTTTGCTCGATTTGTTGCAAGGCGGCGCGAATAGGCCCTTCCAGCGCGAGCGCTCGAGGGGTCGGGCACATGCGCCGACCTACGCGCACAAGCAGGGGGTCGCCCAGCATATCGCGCAAGCGCGCCAAGGCGTTGCTCACCGTGGGTTGGGTCAACGCCAGGCGTTGCGCTGCGCGCGAGACATTCTGCTCACGCAGCAACATGTCGAACACGCGCAGCAGATTCAGATCAAAGTTTGAAGTATTCATGCACAGAATATATGGCATATGAAAATGAAATTTCAAAAATACTTGAAGCCTGCTTAGGGTGACGGCTGTTCATTTTTCCCAATGCAGGAGCACCGCGTGTGAGCACCCCTTTCGATATCCAGCAGGTCGCCGTGGTCGGCGCCGGCACCATGGGCCGGGGCATTGTCATCAGTCTGGCCAGCGCCGGGTTGCCGGTGCTGTGGCTGGACAGCAATACCCAGGCACTCAACGCGGGCCTGTCCATGATTGAGCAAACCTGGTCGCAGCAGGTGGGTAAACAACGCATCACGCCGCTCGAGGCGCACGCCAATCTCGAGCGAGTACGCCCGGTACAAAATTACGCGGCGCTGGCAGAGGCGGACCTGGTGATCGAAGCCGTGTACGAAAGCCTGGAGCTCAAGCAGGAAATCTTCCGCGCGCTGGACGCGCACCTCAAGCCCACGGCGATTCTGGCAAGCAACACATCGGCGCTGGACATCGACGCGATTGCGGCGGTCACCGGGCGTTCACGGCAGGTGTTGGGTCTGCATTACTTCAGCCCTGCCCACATCATGAAACTGTTGGAGATCGTTCGTGGCCAGGACACCGACGACCAAGTGCTCGAAGCGGCCCTCAGGCTCGCCCAGCGAACCGGCAAAGTAGCCGTGGTGGCGGGAAATTGCCCCGGTTTCATCGGCAATCGCATGCTGCGCAGCTATGTGGCCGAGGCGCGAAAATTACTCCTGGAAGGCGCATTGCCTCAACAGGTGGACGAGGTGCTGCAGCAATTTGGTTTCGCCATGGGCCCGTTCCGAATGTATGACGTGGTCGGCATCGATCTGGAGTGGCGCGCGCGTCAACTGGCCGGTGAGGGCATGGACGCCCCCTTGGTGCAAGTCGACAACGCCTTGTGCGAACTCGGGCGGCTGGGTCAGAAAACCGGTGCCGGGTACTACCGCTATGCTCCCGGCAGTCGCCAGGCCGAGCATGACCCATTGGTGGACGAATGGGTGCTCAAGGTGTCTCAGGGGCTGGGCTACCGCCGCCGCGAAATCGATGCACGAGAAATTCTCGATCGCTGCCTTTTGGCACTGGTCAATGAAGGCGCGAAAATCCTCGAAGAAGGCATTGCGGGCAGCCGCCATGACATCGATCAGGTATGGCTCAACGGTTATGGCTTTCCGATTGAAACCGGCGGACCGATGCGCTGGGCGGATGAGCAGGGCATGAATTCCCTGCTGACTCGACTGGAACGTCTGCAAGTTCTTTTCGGCGAGCATTGGCAGCCCGCCGGGCTGATTACCCGATTGATGGTCAACGGCAAACGTTTTGCCGATGTCGGGGAGGGCCGCGTATGAACTACCAGGCACCGCTGCGCGATATGCGCTTCGTATTGCATGAAATGTTCGATGTCACCGGGCACTGCCAACACCTGGGTCTGGACCTGGACCGCGATACCCTTGACGGCATCCTGGAAGAGGCGGGGCGTTTCACCGCAGAGGTGATAGCCCCACTCAACCGTAACAGCGACGAGCAAGGCTGCCAGTTGCTCGGTACTGAAGTCAGCACGCCGGATGGCTTTCGCGAGGCCTATCGTCAATTCGTCGACAACGGTTGGGCGAGCATGACGGGCCCGATGGCCTACGGGGGACAAGGCTTGCCGCAAATGGCGTCGGCCTGTGTCCACGAGATGTTAATGGCGGCGTCATTGTCGTTTCGAATCTATTCAGGGTTGACCGAAGGAGCGGTCCTGGCCGTGCACCGCCATGGCAGCGAAGCGCTCAGGCAAACCTGGCTGGGCAAGATGGTCAGTGGCGAATGGACTGGCACCATGTGCCTCACCGAGCCGCAGGCCGGCACGGACCTGGCGTTGCTGCGCACCCGCGCGCAGCCTCACGCCGACGGCAGCTATCTCATCACCGGCAGCAAGATTTTCATCAGCGGTGGTGAGCAGGACCTGACTGACAACATCATTCATCTGGTGCTGGCTCGCTTGCCCGATGCCCCGGCGGGTGTGAAAGGCATCAGTCTGTTCCTGGTACCGAAAATCCTTACCGATGGCCGGCGCAATGCGCTGAGCTGTGGCGCGCTGGAACACAAGATGGGCATCAAGGGCGCATCGACTTGCGTGATGAATTTCGACGGTGCCCAGGGCTGGCTGGTCGGAGAGCCGAATCAGGGCCTGTCCTGTATGTTCACCATGATGAACGATGCGCGATTCCAGGTTGGGTTGCAGGGACTGGGGATCGCTGAAGCCGCTTTCCAGGGCGGTCTGACCTATGCCCGTGAACGCCTGCAGTCGCGCTCGCTGACCGGTACAGTGGCGCCGGACAAGGCCGCCGACCCGATCATTGTTCATCCGGATGTGCGCCGCATGCTGCTGACGCAGAAGTCCCTCACGGAGGGCTGCCGGATGCTGGGCGCTTACACCGCACGGCAACTCGATCTCGAGCACGGTGCGCCACAACCCGATGATCGTCGTGCAGCCATGCGTCGCGCTGCGCTTCTGATCCCGATCGTCAAAGGGTTCTTCACCGATGTGGGCCAGGAGGTCGCCAGCCTGGGCGTGCAACTGTATGGCGGGCATGGCTACATCCGCGAATGGGGTATGGAGCAGTTGATGCGTGACAGCCGCATCACCCAGCTCTATGAAGGCACCAATGGCATCCAGGCGCTGGACTTGGTTCGGCGCAAGCTGATGGGCGATGGCGGTGCCGAAATGCACGCGCTGATCGATGAGCTCGCTCGGCACGTCGAGGCTGCCGGTCATCAACCCCAGCTGCAGGAAATGGCGGGCGCAGTCAATCAGCGTCTTGAGGAATGGCGAGAATTGGGCAAGACCATCATCGATGCTTGCCAGCGGGATCCGCAGGAAATCGGCGCGGTCTCTGTGGATTTCCTCGCGTATTCGGCTTACGTCCTGCTGGCCGGGCTCTGGCTGCAGGCAGCGGTTCGAGCGGGTGAAACCCTGACTGACGGGACCGGTGAAGGCGCCTTTTATCAAGCCAAGCTGCAGACCGCCGACTTCTACTGGCGGCGCGTATTACCCCGTGCAAGTGCACACCGGGAAGCATTGTTGGGTGGCGCGAACTGCTTGATGGCGATGCCAGCGAGCGACTTCAGTTGCTGATTGCAGACGTAGTACAAAAATCAGGAGTCGCTGACATGCAGCCTTTCAGCTTTGCCACTACGGCACAGATTCTCTGCGAAACCGGCGCCGCGCAGCGCCTTGCCAATCTGTGCAGGGAACGCGGCGCGCGCCGTGTATTGATAGTCACCGACCCGGGCATTGCTCGCCTGGGCATGCTTGATGATGTGTTGCCCGGTTTCACCCTCGCAAAAGTTGCCGTGGCGGTCTTCAGTGACGTGTCGGCGGATCCGAGCGAGGCCTGCGTGCTCGCCGCCGTTGAACGGGCCCGGCATGTCGATGCCGACCTGATCGTCGGCTTCGGTGGCGGCAGTTCGATGGACGTCGCCAAACTGGTGGCGCTGCTGGCGCATCCGCAGTGCACTCAGCCGATCACCGAGTGCTATGGCGTTGACAAGGCCAGGGGGCAGCGCTTGCCGCTGATTCAGGTGCCGACGACTGCCGGGACCGGTTCGGAGGTGACACCCATCGCGATCGTTACCACCGGTGAAACCACCAAGATGGGCGTTGTCTCGCCGTTGTTGCTGCCGGATCTCGCCGTACTCGACGCCGTCTGTACGTTAGGCTTGCCACCTGCCGTGACGGCTGCCACGGGCATTGATGCCATGGTGCATGCGATCGAGGCCTACACCAGCAAGCTCAAGCGCAATCCGCTGTCCAGCTTCTTGGCGCGAGAGGCGTTACGGCTTTTGGCCTGCAACCTCGACCAGGCCGTGCACAACGGCAGTAACCTGGCCGCGCGCCAGGCGATGTTGCTGGGTGCCTGCCTGGCCGGCCAGGCATTTGCCAACGCGCCGGTGGCGGCGGTGCATGCGCTGGCGTATCCGCTGGGCGGGCACTTTCACATTCCTCATGGGCTGGCGAATTCGCTGGTGCTGCCTCATGTGCTGCGCTTCAACCTGCCGGTAGCGATGGCGGACTACGCGGAACTCGCTCTGCCTTTGCTGGGAGAAAGGCTGCAGGCAGGTGATCACCCGTCTCGCGCCGATCAATTTGTCACTGAGTTGGCGCAATTGGGATCTCGTTGCGACCTACCGATCACGCTGCGTGCTGTTGGCGTTCCCAGAGAAAGTCTGGCCCAACTGGCCAATGACGCGATGCAACAGCAGCGCCTGCTCGTGAACAACCCGCGCGCACTCACCGAAGCCGATGCGTTGGCCATCTATGAAGCGGCGTACTGATGACTGACCTCAGGCAGCGTGCTTGCTATCGGCACTTCACAACGATCAGCACCCGCTGGCACGACAACGACGTGTATGGACACGTCAACAATGTCGTCTTTTACGGTTTCTTCGACAGTGCCGTGAACAGCGTCCTGATCAAGCATGGCGGGCTGGATATCCATGCAGGTCCGGTTATCGGCCTGGTAGTGAGCTCCGGCTGCGATTACCACGCGCCGGTTGCGTTCCCGGAGCCTATCGAGGTGGCGCTGACGGTAAGCAGGCTGGGTAACAGCTCAGTGCATTATCAGCTTGCGGTATTCCGTGAAGGCCAGGCATTGGCCTGTGCGACCGGGCGTTTCGTGCATGTGTTTGTTGACCGTTTTCAAAGGCGCCCGGCGCCGATTCCCGAACGGCTGCGCCTGGCCCTGAGTGAGCTGGTTAGCGACTGCCTGCCCTCTTCAAACAAGGAACTTGAACCATGAGAGACGCCGTGATTGTTTCCACCGCTCGCACACCGATCGCCAAGGCGATGCGTGGCGCATTCAATGACCTCAAGACGCCCAGTATGACGGCCATTGCCATTCGCGCCGCCGTCGAGCGTGCCGGCATCGAGCCGGCTCAGATCGAAGACCTGGTGCTGGGTACGGCCATGCAGAGCGGCACCGCGGCAATCAACCCGGCGCGTTTGTCGGCCTTGGCCGCAGGCTTACCCATTTCGGTCAGTGGGCAGACTATCGACCGCCAGTGCGCATCGGGGCTCATGGCCATTGCCATCGCCGCCAAGCAGATCATCGTCGACGGCATGCTGGTGACCGTTGGTGCCGGGCAAGAGCAGATCAGCCTGGTGCAGAATGCTCACAATCAAATGGCGAGCGAGGCGTTCGATGCCACCGTGCTGCGCATGAGCGAGCATGCGTACATGCCGATGCTACAAACGGCCGAATGCGTTGCGCGCCGGTATGGCATCAGTAGGGAAGCGCAGGACGCCTATGCGCTTGAGTCTCAGCAACGCACGGCGGCGGCGCAGGAAGCCGGTTTGTTCGCCGACGAAATTGTTCCGGTCACGACACGCAAGCGAGTCGTTGACAAGGCGAGCGGGGCGGTGAGCTATCAGGATGTCACGCTTACCCAGGATGAAGGCAACAGGCCGGCCACCCTACTCACCGATTTGCAAGGGCTCAAGCCAATAGTGGAGGGCGGTAGTGTCACGGCCGGCAATGCCAGTCAGTTGTCAGATGGCGCCAGTGCCTGCGTTTTACTCGAGGGCGGCGTGGCTGCGCGATCAGGCATTGCACCATTGGGCCTGTATCGAGGGATCGCAGTCGCCGGACTGGCGCCGGAAGAGATGGGTATCGGCCCCGTATTGGCAGTGCCCAAGCTGCTCCGTCAACATGGGTTGAAGGTGGACGATATCGGCTTGTGGGAATTGAACGAAGCTTTTGCCTGCCAAGTGCTGTATTGCGCAGAACAGCTGGGGATCGATCCGGCGAAACTGAACGTCAATGGCGGCGCTATTTCCATTGGGCATCCCTATGGCATGAGCGGCGCGCGAATGGTTGGACACGCGTTGCTGGAGGGCAAGCGTCGCGGTGTGAAGTATGTGGTGGTGACCATGTGCGTGGGTGGCGGGATGGGTGCGGCAGGATTGTTTGAGGTTTTGTGACTGAAGCCCGAACGTGGCTGCCAGCGTGTAGGCTATTGTTCGGAAAAGTCTCCCGAGTGTCAGCAGAAAAGCCGATCAGTTGGATCGACTTTTTTTGTGTGCTTTTCCCGTCTTGGTTAAAGGTTTCGCACTCTGTTGTCGATGCTGCGTGGCGAGCGTTGCTCGCCAGGTCTGCCAAGTCAGTATTCTTCGCTGAATCAGGACGCGTGGGGGTTGTTGAAGACATATTCCAGCTCGTCCGCCAGCAGTTTGGCTTGCAGGGTGATCAACTGCTGACTCCGGTACATCATGGAGATGTTTAGTGCTGTTACCTGCTCCAGCAGGTCAAGCGCCTGACCGTTTCGAGAACCTGGATCAGAAGTAATACCCGATGTTCATGTACAGCTGATTCTCCCACTGGTTCGTGCCCCCGGCACCCAGGCTCTGGGTGTAGCTGCTGCCGCCAATGTATGGATCGTTCTTGCCGAACAGCCATTCGGTGGCGATCCACAGTTTGTTCAGGGAAAACGACGTACCAAGGATCATCCGTTGCGAGGTCTCGAAGTCGCTGGCGGATTTGTCGAAGGCGCTGTAGTTGGCGTAGAGCTTGACGCCGCTGATCTGGTCGAACAGGTACTTGCCGGCCACGTCGTAGCTGACGTCGGCCACATACAGATTGCCGCGACTGGCAACGTTGTAGGTGCCGTCGTAACCACCGAGGGTCACCAGTTCATCGGAGCCCGGGTTGCGGGGGGACATCTGCTGGCGCGCCGCCTGCAATTGCACGCCCCACGGACCATTCTTGCCCATGTAGTGCACGCCCACGACGTTGCGTCGGCCGTTGTTGTCGGTGTCCTTGTTCTCCAGTGTCGAGGTCAGGCCGGAGAGGCCGACTTCGGATTTCCATGGCCCCAGGTCCAGGGCCTTGGCCACCCGTAGCACCACGGTGTTGCGTTCCTGGTTGTGGCTGCCATCGGCGACATAACCGTCGGCTTCGGACACCACGCTGGAGTAGGTGACCCCATTACTCGTGCCTTTGCCTTGCCACGCCGGACGCAGGTAGTAACCGGCCTGGACGTTCCAGTCTCCCGATTGCTGGATGTACTTGGCGCCGACCTGTTGCACGTCTTCCAGGCCGATGACGTTGCCCAGGGTTTCGTAGAAGGTGCTGCCGAAATACGGCTGCAAACCGAACGGCACGGTGTTCAGGCCCACTTGCACCTGCTGGTCGGGGTTGAACTTGTAGCCGGCCCAGGCGTACTTGGCGAATTGGATGTCGCCGTAGTTCTTGGTGTACTGGTAAGGATAGGAACGCCCGTAGAAGCGGTACTGGGCTTCACCGATCCAGGTGTCGGAGTTGTACTTGGCGCTGAGGAACACCGTGTCCAGGCCGAACTTCTGGATGTCGCGATCCGGGTCATAGTCCCAGCGGGCACGCACGGCACCGCCTAGGTCGAGGTTGTCGGTGACTTGCACGGCCATGGCCGGTGCCGCCAAAGCGCCGAGGACAGGAATTAAAGCAATGGAACGGATAGCGCGTGGGGTGATTGTGCGCACGGTCTTACTCCCGATTTCTGATTTTTATGGGCAACAGCAACCCCGGCCGCGGCGAGCGCCGCAGCACGGGGCAAAGGGTTTTGGCTTCGCTGGACCTAAGGCCGGATCAATCTCAACGCCGGGCCATCCACCGGCACGTCGGGTATCGCCGATGCACCGGGCGCCGCCGCGAGCAGCGTCTGGGTGTAGCTGTTTTGCGGTCGCAGCAGCACCTGTTCGGCGGTGCCGTACTCGACGACTTCACCCTGGCGCATCACCGCGATGTAATCGCTGATCTGCGCGGCCACCCGCAGGTCGTGGGTGATGAACAAAATGCTCAGGTTCAGTCGCTGTTGCAGTTCGGCCAGCAACTCCAGCACCTGCTTCTGCACCGAGACATCCAGCGCCGAGACGCTTTCATCGGCGATCAGCACTTCGGGGCGCATGGCCAGTGCCCGGGCGATGCCGATGCGTTGGCGCTGGCCACCGGAAAACTGCCGGGGTTTGCGTTTGAGGGCGTCACGCTTGAGCCCCACCTGCTCCAGCAGATCGCCGGCCTCGGCCCACGCATCCCCGGCCGACAAGCCGCGCAGTTGTGCGGCGCGGGCGATGATGTCGCCGACCCGGTGGCGTGGATTGAGCGAGCCGTAAGGGTCCTGGAAAATCATCTGGATGCGTCGCCGGTTGGCGGCCAATGCCGAGCCGCGCAGGGCCAGGAAATCGGTGTCACCGACCCAGACATGACCGCTGTCGCTGTCCACCAGGCGAATGGCCGCCTTGACCAGGGTGCTCTTGCCCGAACCGGACTCGCCGACGATGGCCAGGGTCTTGCCCCGTGGCAGTTGCAGCGAGACATCCCGCAGGGCCGCCACCGATCGACCGCCGACGTTGTAGGTCTTGGTCAGGTGTTCGATGCGCAGTGCCAGCTCTCCGTCGGCGCTGGGCACGTGCAGTTCCGGGTGCAGCGCCGGGACGGCGGCGATCAATTTGCGCGTGTACGGATGCACGGGGGCGTTGAGCACCTGATCGCGCTCACCGATTTCCACCAGGCGGCCACCTTCCATCACCGCGATGCGGTCGGCGATTTCCGCGACCACGCCAAAGTCGTGGGTGATGAACAGAATCCCGTGCTGACCGCGTCCGCGCAGCTCACGCACCAGTTTCAGCACCTGCGCCTGGGTGGTGACGTCGAGGGCCGTGGTCGGCTCGTCGGCGATCAGCAGGTCCGGGCTCATCGCCAGGGCCATGGCAATCACCACGCGTTGGCATTGGCCGCCGGACAACTGGTGGGGAAAGCTGTTGGCGATCCGTGGCGGGTCGGGCAAATGCGTCGAGTCGAGCAGGGCGAGCATGCGTTCGCGGCGCTCGGCGGCAGGCATCTGCGGTGCATGAATGTCGAAGATTTCCTCGACTTGCTCTCCGATGCGGATGGCCGGGTTCAACGCCGCCATGGGCTCCTGGAAAATCATCGCGATGCGATTGCCGCGCAACCGGCGCAAGGAGTGTTCGTCCATGCGGCAGATGTCGCCGCCGAGAAAATCGATGACCCCTTCGCTGTGCCGCAAGCCCTTGGCGTAGTCGCCCATGATGGCGGCCGAGAGCACCGATTTGCCTGAACCGGACTCGCCGATCACGCAGAGGATTTCGCCTTTGCGCACATCCAGGTTGATGCCTTGCACGGCGTGGGTGCGGTCGGCGCCGGCAGGCAGTTCGATGGAGAGGTTCTCCACCCGCAGCACTTGTTGCAGATTTTGATGTGGGCTCATGCTCAGCTCCTTGTGCCTTTCTGGGCGTGTTCATCCAGACCGTCCGCCAGCAGGCTCAGGCCCAGCATCAGGGTGGAGATGGCAATGCACGGGAAGATCACCAGGTGCGGGAACGCGATGGCCATGCTGCGACCCTCGTTGATCATGCCGCCCCAGTCCGGGGTGGGCGGTGGCAGGCCGAGGCCGAGGAAGCCGAGGGCGCCGATCATGATCGCGGTGTAGCCGATGCGCAGGCAGAAATCGACGATCAGCGGGCCGCCACAGTTGGGCAGGATTTCCACCAGCATGATGCGCAGCGAACCCTCGCCCTGGGTGATCGCACTGAGTACGTAGTCCCGGGAACGGATATCGATGGTCAGGGCGCGCATGATGCGGAAGATCGCCGGGGCGCTGGTGAAGGTCACCGCGATCAGGATGTTCAGTGCCGAAGCACCGAGGGCGATGATGATCACGATGTACAGCACCAAGACCGGGAACGACAGCACGGTGTCGGCGACGTAGGACAGGAACCCGTCGACCTTGCCATTGAAGTAGCCGGCGCACAGGCCCATGGCGATGCCCACGGCGAAGGCCGTCAGCGTCGCCAGGATCGACCAGAACAGCACGGTGCGTGTGCCCCAGATCAGCCGCGAAAGAATGTCCCGGCCTATCAGGTCGGTGCCCAGCAGGAAGCTTTGCCCCGTGCCGTCGGCGGTCATTGGCGTCAGCAGCGGGCTGAAGCTTTCCAGCGGGTCATGGGGGGCCAGCCACGGGGCAAACGCCGCGATCAGCACCCAGCCACCGACCAGCAGCAGACCGAGCAGGGCCAGGGGATGTTTGAACGATTGCAGGAAGCTCATTGGCCACCTCCGCCAAGACTGCGCAAGGTGATGCGCGGGTTGAGCCAGGTGTAGGCCAGGTCGGAAAAGATTTTGGTCGCGCCAACCACCGCGCCACTGATCATTGCGCAGGCTTCGATCAGGTAGACGTCGTGGTTCAGCGAGGCGGTGTACAGCAACGAACCGAAGCCCTTGTAGGCGAAGAACACCTCGACCACGATCACGTTCGACAGCAGCCACGGGATGTACAGCATGATCACCGTGATCGGCGCGATGAGTACATTGCGCAGGGCGTGGCGCAATACGATGCGCGAGGTCGAGGCGCCTTTGAGGCGAGCGGTGCGGATGTACGGCGCCTGCATCACTTCGACCATCGACGCGCGGGTGATGCGGGCCAGGTAACCGATGCCGAACAGGCACAGCACCATCAGCGGCAGGGCCAGTTCGGCGGCGTTGAAACCGTCGCTCATGCTGCTCACGCCCGGCAGCCAATTGAGCCAGAACACGAAGATCGCCGAGACGAACACCGCACTGGCGAAGTCCGGAATCGAGGTGGTGACGATCGACAGGAACGACACCAGGCGATCAACGAAAGAGCCCTGGCGGATGCCGGCCAGAATGCCCAGGGTCAAGGCCACCGGCACCATCACCAGCAGCGCCAGTCCGGCGAGGGTCAGGGTCTGCCCCAGGTTTGGCAGCAGCAGGTTGATCACCGGCTCGCGAAAGTGCACGGACGTGCCCCAGTCGCCACTGACAAAATCCTTCAGCCACACCAGGTAGCGCCACAGGAAGGGCTGGTTGTAGCCATGTTCCACCAGCCACGCGGCGCGTTGGTCGGCGGCGGAGTAGGGGCCGAGGACGTTGATCGCCACGTCCTCGATGTTCAACTCTAGGGCGACGAACACGATCAGCGACACCGACAAAAGGGTCGCGATCAACGCCAGTAATTTGCGTAACAGAAATTCAGCCATGCTTGCAGGCTCCAGCTAATCAAGGGATGCCGGCCCGCCGCACCCTGGGGTGGGCGAGCGCGTAGGGGGCTGCGCGTCAGGCGCTCAACCAGACTTCATCCATTGGGTAGAAGTCCGAAGGGTGAACCTTGAACCCCTGGACCTTCTTGCTGGTGGCGGTGAACTTGTCGGCCCAGAACGGCTGCACCATCACGCTGGCTTCCTGGAGGATGCGTTCGACGTCCTGCATGGCGAGGGCGCGTTGCTTCGGATCGATGATGCCCATGGCCTTGTCCAGCGCGGCGTCGAACGCCGGGTCGCTGTAATGGCTTTCGTTCCAGGCGGCGCCGCTGCGGTAGGCCAGTTCCAGGGACATCACACCCAGCGGACGGTGTGCCCAATAGGTCAGACTGAACGCCGCCTTGTCCCAGATCGGCCAGTACTGGGTGGCCGGGATCACTTTCAGGTTGATGCGGATTCCTGCTTCCAGGCAGTTCTGTTGCAGGATCTGCGCGCAGTCCTGTTCGTAGCGGCCCTGGGTGTTGCCGACGATCAGGTCGATGTCGATGCCATTGGGGTAACCGGCGTCGGCCAGCAGCTTTTTCGCCCCGGCCACGTCCCGCTCGCGTTTGGGCAGCGGCGCGTATTCCGGGTGTGACGGCGCGACATGGTGGTTTTCGCCAAGGGTGCCCATGCCGCGATAGGCGATTTTCAGCATCTGCGCGTTGTCGGCGCACAGCGCCACGGCTTTGCGGATGCGCACATCGGTGAACGGCTTCTGGTCGCAAGCCATGCGCATGACCACGGTTTGCGCCGACTTGCAGCTGAGCAACTGCGCGCCCGGCAAGCGCTTGGCCAGGTCCAGCTCGGCCACTGTGACCCGATACAGCACATCGACCTGACCGGCCTGCAAGGCCGCCAGATGGGTCGAAATGTCGGTGCCCATGTCGACGTAACGCAGCTCGTCGAGGTTGGCCGGTTTACGCCAGTAGTCTGCCCGTTTGGCGAAGGTCGCCTGTTTGTTGACAGCAAACGACACCAGTTTGAACGGGCCGGTGCCGATCGGGTTTTTCGTCCAGTCGTCACCGGCCTTGAAGCTGCGGTGCACGAGGGTACAGGTGAAGGCGCTGAGCATTTCCGGGATGGCCAGGATCGGGCGCTTGAGCACCAGGCGGAACTGGTACGGACCGGTTTTCTCGAAGGAATCGATGTCCTGGAAGGCCGTGCGGTTGACCGACTTTGAGTCGGCGGCGATCCAGCGATGGATATTGTGTTCGACATCGTCGCTGGTGAACTCGTCGCCGTTGCTCCACTTGACGCCCTGGCGCAGGTTGAAGGTCCAGACCTTGAGGTCTTCGGACGGGCTCCAGCTCTCGGCCAGATACGGATGGGTGATGTTGTCGGCGTCGACCCAGGTCAGGAACTCCAGGGAATTGCGCAGCAGGTTCGAGGCTTCGATCCAGGTGATCAGCATCGGGTCCTGGATTTCCTGGATGGCGCAGGCAAAGCGCAGGCTGCCACCTTGACGCGGCGGCTGTTGCTCGGCGGCGAACGCCGGGTCGCTCAGTAATGCCGAACCGACGAAGGTGCTGGCGCTGGCGACGGTGACGCCCAGCAGGACGGCGGTGCGCAGGAATTGTCGACGGTTGATCTGGCCATTCGTTACCTGTGAGCACAGGTCTTCCACGGCTGGGTGCGGCGCGGCGCCGTCCAGTGTCTTGAGCTCGTTCATAAAGCCTCTCCGATACGTAGCAAAGTGCGTTTTTCGACTGGCCGCAGCGATGGCAGGCAGTCTGGAACTCGGGGGATCAAGTCAGCGAAAGAGTCAGCGCCGGGCACCGGGCAGGCGCAGGCGAGGCGGGCGTGAAGCCGGCGGAACAAGCGGGAGGAGGGAGCAGGTGAGGTAAGGCATTGGGGCAGCTCTCATGTTGTTTTTATTAGAGATGCCATCAGTTTTGTCACCGGGGAAAAGATCGACAAACGATTAATTCAGCGAGCAAACGTTCGATAAACGCATGTTACTGGCGCAACGCTAGGTCAGCGCCTGAAATAGACGGGTGAAAGACAACCCCTGTGGGAGTGAGTTTGCTCGCGATGGCGCTGTGCCAATCGACTTTTATGTGTCAGATACTCCGCTTTCGCGAGCAGGCTCGCTTCCACAGACAAGCCATCTGCGGGATGTGGAAATTGTCCGACACAACACAAAAACGCATGTTGCTCGGGAAATTTTCTCCAAGGCATGGGATGCTTTGCCCCTGGTCAGCCTTCCACGAGTGCCTTTTTCATGAAACGCAAAATGCCCGGCCTGAATGCCCTCAAAGCCTTCGAAGTGGCCGGTAGCACGGGCAGCTTCACCCGGGCCGCCGAGTTGCTCAATGTCACCCAGAGCGCGGTCAGCCGGCAGGTGCGTCAGCTCGAAGAACAGTTGGGCGAGCACCTGCTGGAACGTCGTCACCATCACCTCGAATTGACCAGCGCCGGGCGGATTCTGCTGCGGGCATTGCATCAGTCCTTCGACAAGATCGAGTTGACGGTGCGCAGCATCCAGCAGAAAACCCATGCCAATCGCCTGCACATCAATGCGCCGCCGACCTTCACCCATCGCTGGCTGATGCCGCGCCTGGGCAGGCTGCGCGAGCAGCACCCGGACCTGGAATTGAGCATCACCACGCGGTTGCAGGACAGCCTGGCGGAAACCAGCACCCTGGATTGCGCGATCCGTTTTGGCGATGGCGAGTGGGATGGCCTGGACAGTTCGCTGCTGTTCCAGGAGCGCCACATCGCGGTGTGCACGCCATCGCTGTATGCGCGGGAGTGGACCGAGCAGGGCATCGACCTCAACCGCCTGACGCTGCTGCACGTACTGGCCCGGGAGGACCAGCGCTACCTGACCTGGAAGCACTGGCTGGACGCCGCCCGCATCACCGGCGTCGACACCCAGGGCGGTTATGAATTCGATTTGCTCGACCTGGCAATCCGCGCGGCCGTCGATGGCCTGGGCATCACCATTGCCGACTGGCACATGGTGGCTTCGGAACTGGCGGCCGGGCAGTTGACCCAGGTGCTCAACGTGCATGTCGACGGGCACCAGTCCTATTGGCTGGTGACCCGGCCGGAGCAGACACAGATGCCGCAATTGCAGGCGTTCAGCCAGTGGTTGCAGGAGGAAATCTGGTTGGCGCAGCGGCAGTTGGAGCCCTCAACCGCCGCCATTTGAAACGCCACCAATCCCTTGTGGGAGCGAGCCTGCTCGCGATGGACCTGAACGATGACGCAGGCTGCCTGAAAAAATCCGTTGCCTGCACGTTCATCGCGAGCAGGCTCGCTCCTACAAGGGATCTCCATCGTTTGTGGAGTAACCTGCATTTTTAGAATGTTACACCGCTCAATAAATCGTTTGTTCAACGCGAGCCGTATGCCAAAACTGCTCGAACTGGATAAAAACAACGATGGGCGATTCACATGCGACTCGAGCGAAACTTTGTTAATGGTCAATTCATTGAGCCGGCCAGCACTGCGCTGATCGCGGTCTACGACCCGGCGACCGAAGAACAGGTCGGTCAGGTCTCGGCGGCCACCGCCGATGAAGCCACATTTGCCGTTGAAGCGGCGGCCGCCGCGCAGAAAAGCTGGGGCCAACTGACCAGCATCGAACGCGCCGAACACCTGCGCTCCTTTGCCGACGCCCTTGAAACCCGCGCCGAAAGCATCGGCGAAGCCCTGGCCGCCGAGTCCGGCAAGAGCCTGGCCGATGCCAGCAACGAAGCGCGCTACGCGGCACAGATCACCCGCTATCACGCCGAATGGGCGCGCCGCATCGAAGGCGAGATCATTCCCAGCGACACCCCCGACGAAAACCTGTTCCTGCACCGCGAACCGATTGGCGTGGTCGCGTGCCTGATTCCGTTCAACTACCCGGTCTACACCCTGCTGCGCAAAATCGCCCCGGCGCTGATTGCCGGCAACACCGTGGTCGTGCGCCCGAGCAACAACACACCGATCTCGGCCTTCGAAATCGCCAGGGCGGTGCAGCAATCCGGTTTGCCGGCCGGAGTGGTCAACATCCTGACCATGGATCACGCCACTGCCGCCGTGGTTTGCACCCATAAGGCCGTGGGGCTGATCACCTTGACCGGCAGCGTCAACGCCGGTCGCATCGTGCTCGACTACTGCAAGGCCAATATCGCCAAGCCGTCCCTGGAACTGGGCGGCAAGACCCCGGCCATCATCGAAGCCGACGCCGACCTCGAAGCGGCCGCCACGGCGATCGTCGCCTCCAAGACCACCCACTGCGGCCAGTTGTGCACGGCGGTAGAGCGGGTCTATGTGCAGGAAAGCGTCCACGACCAATTCCTCGCCCTGCTCAAGGCGAAAATCAGTGCCGTGGCATTCGGCGACCGGGCCAAGGAGCCAGGTTTCATGGGGCCACTGGTCAACGCCAGTTCGCAACAGAACATTCATGCCATGGTCCAGCGCGCCATTGCCGACGGTGCGGTACTGGAAACCGGTGGCGTACTGCCTGAAGGCAAGGGCCATTTCTACCCGCCGACCCTGCTCAGCCACTGCCGCCAGGACATGGAAATCATCCAGGAAGAAATCTTCGGCCCGGTACTGCCGGTGCTCAAGTACCGCGACATCGACGAAGCCCTGGCCATGGCCAACGACCACCAGTTTGGCCTGGCCTCGGTGCTTTATACCGAGAACTACCGCACCACCATGAAAGTCGCCAACGCCATCGAGGCGGGCGAGCTGTACGTCAACCGCACCCCGGCCGATCCGTACCAGGGCTTCCATGCCGGCTGGAAACGTTCCGGCCTGGGCGGTGATGACGGCAAGCACGGCATGCTCGAATTCACCCAGACCCGTCTGGTGGTAATGAAGTACTGATTCACCCGTAACACGCCTCACGCTGTCTCTATAAAAACAATTAACAGGGACGCCCGGACCCACCGGGCGCCCGAGGTTTACTCGATGTCCAAGCATGCACCTACTGCTGCCGCTGTTCAGGGTTCGAACGCGGGTTCAAAAAGCCACAGTGACAAGGGAAGTCGCTATTTCCAACTGATGCTGCTGGTACTGGCCGCCGGGGCGATCTACCCGATCCTGTACCTGCGCCAGGTCTACCAGACCACCATGCTCGACGTGTTCCACATCAACCACAGCGAGCTGGGTTACCTGTACTCGATGCTCGGCACGATCTTCCTGCTCAGCTACTTGCCCAGTGGCTGGCTGGCCGACCGTGTTGCGCCGCGCTTCCTGATTTTCTTCTCGCTGGTCGCCACCGGAGCCTTGGGCCTGTGGTACTCCACGGCGCCTTCGATGACCGGCCTGATGATCATCTTCGGTTGCTGGGGCCTGACCACCGGCCTGACCTTCTGGGCCTCGGTGCTCAAGCGGGTGAAGATGATTGCCCATCACTCCGAGCAGGGCCGTTTCTTCGGCATCCTCGATGGCGGTCGCGGGTTGGTGGAAGCCTTGCTGGCAACCGTTGCCCTGGGCTTGTTCGCCTTTGCCACCGAAACCCGTGGCGAGTCGGCAGCCGAAGGCTTCAAGCACGTGGTCTACCTCTATGCCTTCACCTGTATCGCCATCGGCTGTGTGCTGGTGCTGATCAAGGACCCGAAGTCGATGGAGGACACCGCGGCGGTGGAGAAGGGCAAGTTCAACCTGCTCAGCGACCTGGCCACGCTGGTGAAAATCCCCGAGCTGTGGCTGGTCACCGCCATCGTGTTCTGCGGTTATCACATCTTCTGGGCCACCTACAGCTTCTCCGACTACCTGCAGGGCGGCGGCATGACCGCGGTCATGGCCGGCACCATCACCACCATCAAGCTGTGGATGCGTCCCATCGGCGGCATCGGCGGGGGCTGGCTGGGTGACAAGTTCTCGAACATTTCGGTGCTGGTCGTGGCGCTGTTGCTGGCCACGCTGGCGATGGTCGGCCTGATCGTGTTCCCGGCGCTCAACAGCATGGGCCTGCTGATCGGCACGGTGATCTTCATCGGCCTGATGACCTACGCCATTCGCGGCCTGTACTGGGCGATCCTCGACACCTGCAACATTCCGCTGCGCATCACCGGCCTGGCCATCGGCATTGTCTCGGTGGTGGGTTACCTGCCGGATGCCTTCATTCCGTTGATCAATGGATACCTCACCGAACATTTCCCCGGTGCCTTTGGTTACAAGCTGTATTTCGGCTACATCGCGTTCGTCGGCCTGCTCGGGACCCTGGCGGCCCTGACCCTGCGTGCACGTATCCATCGTCAATCTTTGAAAACAGGTGCCTGAGATGAAAATCGTCGCCCTTGAAACCCACATTGTTGCCGTACCACCACCGCACGTTGGCGGCATGTACTGGCTGTTCGTCAAGATCAAGACCGACTGCGGCATCGAAGGCGTGGGTGAAATCTACGCCGCGACCTTCGGCCCCAAGGCCATGCTGCCCATCATCGAAGACGTGTTCGAACGCTACCTGCTCAACCAGGACCCGCACCACATCGAGCGCTTCTTCCGCCAGGCGTACTCCAGCGGTTTCACCCAGCGTCCGGACCTGACCATGATGGGCGTGGTCAGCGGTCTGGAGATGGCCTGCTGGGACATCATCGGCAAAGCGGCGAACAAGCCGGTGTACGAGTTGCTCGGCGGCAAGGTTCACGAACGCCTGCGGTCCTACACCTATCTGTACCCGGTCAACAGCCAGGGCGAATACGACTACGACGACCCGGACCTGGCCGCCGAGTGCGCCATCGAGAACATGAACCAAGGCTTCACCGCCTTGAAATTCGACCCGGCCGGGCCGTACACCGCGTACTCCGGGCATCAGATTTCCCTGGAAGTGCTGGAGCGCTGCGAAACCTTCTGCCGCAAGATCCGCGAAGCGGTGGGTGACAAGTGCGACCTGCTGTTCGGCACCCACGGGCAAATGGTGCCGTCCTCGGCGATCCGCTTGGCCAAGCGCCTGGAGAAGTACGACCCGCTGTGGTTCGAAGAACCCGTGCCGCCGGGCCAGGAAGAGGCCATGGCGCAAGTCGCGGCCAAGACCAGCATCCCGATTGCCACCGGTGAGCGCCTGACCACCAAGTACGAATTCTTCAAGCTGCTGCAGGCGGGCGGTGCGTCGATCCTGCAGATGAACGTCGCTCGCTGCGGCGGTCTGCTGGAAGCGAAGAAGATCGCCAGCATGGCCGAGGCCTATTACGCACAGATCGCCCCGCATCTCTACAACGGGCCGATTGGCGCCGCCGCGAGTTTCCAGCTGGCGACCTGCACGCCGAACTTCCTGATTCAGGAAAGCATCATGACCTGGGGCGGCTTCCATGCCGAAGTCCTGACCAAACCGTTGCAGTGGGAGGATGGCTACATCATCCCGTCCACCGAGCCGGGCCTTGGCGTGGAGCTGAACATGGATGTGGTGCGCAAGCATTCGCCGTACACCGGCGAGCGCCTGCACCTGCAGATGGCGCCGACCCCGGCTGACGTCAAGGACACATCGCCGGCCAAGGGCTGACGGGCCTGATGCGGTTCCTGTGGGAGCCAGCCTGCTGGCGATAGCGGTGGATCAGTCGACATCGATGTTGAATGTCAGATCTCCATCGCCAGCAGGCTGGCTCCCACAGGGGGATCGCATCGTCCATCCCAATTTTGTATAACGACTTACGCGGTAACCGTGCATGACATACGACTACATCATCGCTGGCGCTGGTGCCGCAGGCTGCGTGTTGGCCAATCGCCTCTCGGCCTCCGGGAAACACACGGTGCTGCTGCTGGAAGCGGGCGGAAAGGACAGTTCCCTGTGGTTCAAGATCCCGGTCGGCTTCGCCAAAATGTATTACAACCCGACCTTCAACTGGATGTACTACAGCAAGCCGCAAAAACAGTTGGGTAACCGCGAAATCTACGCCCCGCGCGGCAAAGTGCAGGGTGGTTCGGGCTCGATCAACGCGATGATCTACGTGCGTGGTCAGGCCCACGATTTCGACGATTGGGCGGCCAACGGTAACGACGGCTGGGGCTTCAAGGACGTGCTGCCGTATTTCCGCAAACTGGAGAACCACCCGCTGGGCGACAGCGAGTACCACGGCGGCAGCGGCCCGATCAGCATCACCCCGATGAAGGGCCAGACCCACCCGATCTGCGACGTGTTCCTCAAGGGTTGCAAGGAGCTGGGTTACCCGCACAGCGACGATTTCAACGGGCCGAAGTTCGAAGGCGCGGGGATCTATGACGTCAACACCCGCGACGGCCAGCGTTGCTCCAGCAGCTTTGCGCATCTGCATCCGGCATTGAGCCGGCCGAACCTGACCATCGAGCATTACGCGCTGGTGGATCGGGTGTTGTTCGAGAACGGCCGTGCGACGGGAGTTTCCATCACCCAGCACGGCGTGCCCCGGACCTTTACCGCCAACAAGGAAGTGATCCTCTGCGCCGGCGCCGTGGACACACCGAAGATTCTGCAATTGTCCGGTGTGGCCGATCAGGCGCTGCTGGCCAGGCACAACATCCCCTTGGTCAAGCATCTGCCGGCGGTCGGGCAGAACCTGCAAGACCACCTGTGCGCCAGCTATTACTACAAGGCCAATATCCCGACGCTCAACGATGAGCTCAGTTCGCTGTTCGGCCAGTTCAAGCTCGGTCTGCAATACCTGTTCACCCGCAAGGGCGCCCTGGCGATGAGCGTCAATCAGGCCGGCGGTTTCTTCCGTGGCGATGAGCAGCAGACCAATCCCAACCTGCAGTTGTACTTCAACCCGCTGTCGTACCAGATCCCGAAAAACAACAAGGCCAGCCTCAAGCCCGAGCCGTATTCCGGCTTCCTGTTGTGCTTCAATCCGTGCCGGCCAACCAGTCGCGGGCACATCGAGATTGCCTCGAAAAACCCTCGGGATGCGGCGTTGATCGACCCCAACTACCTGAGCACGCAAAAGGACATCGACGAGGTGATCCAGGGCAGTCGGCTGATGCGCAAGATCATGCAGGCACCAGCCCTCAAGGGCATCACGGTCGAAGAAGTGTTGCCAGGCCCGGCGGTTGAAACCGACGAGCAGATGCTGCAGTACTTCCGCGACAACAGCGGCTCGATTTATCACCTGTGCGGTTCCTGCGCCATGGGGGCGGACACTCAGACGTCGGTGGTGGACAAGCGCCTGAAGGTGCATGGCCTCGATGGCCTGCGGATCGTCGATGCGTCGATTTTCCCCAACGTGACCTCCGGCAACACCCATGCCGCCGTGCTGATGGTGGCGGAGAAGGGCGCTGATCTGATCCTGCAGGACGCCTGACTTTAGCCTTTACCTGTATCAAAAATGAATTTCCGCCGTTTCCGCTGCTCCTACCTGTAGGCAGCGGAATTGAGCCCGCACATTCATTGAGACAATCAGGGAGCGGCACGGTCATGAGTCGAGTACCGACAGCGGGCGAATACCTTCCTGGCGGGGTGATCCTGGTGGTTGAGGATGACCCGCTGATTCTGGAATTTCTCTGTGAAGTCCTGCAGGACGAAGGCTTTGTGGTGCAGCCGCAGACCAGTGCGGACGCTGCATCCCGGTACCTGGAACAGCATGCGCAGAATGTGCGGATGCTGCTGACGGATATCACCATGCCAGGCAAGCTCAATGGCGCGGACCTGGCCAACCTGTTCGGCGATCGCTGGCCGGGCAAACCGATCATGATCATGTCCGGCTATGAAACCCCCGAAAGCTCGGGCGTGCGGCATGCGGTTTCGTTCATCAAGAAACCCTGGGCGCTGGGACAGTTGCTGGACTGCGTACAAAACGCATTGCAGGGTAATCCTCCGTTGCATTGATCCTGTACATTGGCCGTCACACCCGCCAGATCCTTTAGACAGGAAGGACCGCCTTGTCCGCTCAATCCTCTGTTTTCCATAACCCGTACCGCGCCTTTCTGTTCGATATGGACGGCACCGTGCTGACTTCCATTGCGGCCGCCGAGCGCGTCTGGGCGACCTGGGCCGAGCGTCACGGTGTCGATGTCGAGACCTTCCTGCCCACCATCCACGGTGCCCGCGCCATCGACACGATCAAGCGCCTGGCATTACCCGGCGTCGATGCCGAAGCCGAAGCGGCGTGGATCACCCAGGCGGAACTCGAGGATGTCGACGGGGTGGAAGAGGTGATCGGCGCGGCGGTGTTTCTCCAGTCTTTGCCGGCGCAGCAATGGGCCATTGTCACGTCCGCGCCGAGGGCGCTGGCCTTGCGCCGAATGGCCGCAGCCGGGATCCCCGAGCCACAGGTGATGGTCACGGCCGAGGACGTCAGCGCCGGCAAACCTGATCCGGCGGGTTATCGCTTGGCGGCCCGGCGGTTGGGGGTCGAGATCACCGAGTGCCTGGTGTTCGAAGATGCCACGGTGGGGATTCTCGCCGCCGAAGCGGCAGGGGCGGATTTGCTGATCATCACGGCCACCCATGAACAACCGATCGACACCCAGCACCCGACCTTGGCCGGTTATGACGTGGTGGCCGTTTCTGTGGATGCCGCCAGTCTGATTCGCCTGCGCACACGCTGACGGGGTTGCAGGCGCTGGCTTGTCGGAACGCCGCCCGGATAAACGCGGCGCACCTGAGTCCAGCGCCAGCAAGCTGGCTCCTGCACGTTACACAACCTCGCCTATACCGGCTCGTTCTCAAAGATGATCGGCATCAATCACTGCCTTGGCGAACGCCTGCGGATCTTCCTGGGGCAGGTTGTGGCCGATGCCGCCGTTGATCAGACGGAACTCGTACTTGCCGGTAAAGCGCTTGGCGTAATCCTCGGGGGTCGGGTGCGGCGCGCCGTTGGCATCGCCTTCCAGGGTGATGGTCGGCACGCCAATGGACGGCGCGGTGGCCAGCTTCTGCTCCAGGGCTTCGTAGCGGGATTCACCCTGAACCAGGCCCAGGCGCCAGCGGTAGTTGAACACGGTGATGTCGACGTGGTCGGGGTTCTCCAACGCCTTGGCGCTGCGGTCGAACGTGGCGTCATCGAACGCCCATTTCGGCGACGCTGTTTGCCAGATCAACTTGGCGAAATCGTGGGTGTTTTTCTCGTAACCGGCACGACCGCGGTCGGTGGCGAAGTAAAACTGGTACCACCACTGCAATTCAGCCTTGGGCGGTAGCGGGTTCTTGCCGGCCGCCTGGTTACCGATCAGATAGCCACTGACCGACACCAACGCCTTGACCCGTTCCGGCCACAGCGCCGAGACAATGTCAGCCGAGCGCGCACCCCAATCGTAGCCACCGAGCACGGCTTGCTTGATCTTCAACGCATCCATGAAGTCGATAACGTCGCTGGCCAGCGCAGCCGGTTGACCATTGCGCAGGGTTTTATCGGACAGGAAATGCGTATCGCCATAACCCCGCGCATAGGGCATCAGCACACGGTAGCCCTTGGCGGCCAGCAAGGGGGCGACCGCGTCGTAGCTGTGAATGTCGTACGGCCAGCCGTGCAGGAGAATCACCACCGGTCCGTCGGCCGGCCCCGTTTCGGCGTACGCGACGTTCAACAGCCCGGCGTTGACATGCTTGAGTGGGCCGAACGGCGAGGGCGCCGCGTAGCTAGCGCTGGCCTCGGTCGCGGCTGGCTGAGCGGCGGCGGTCGATTGCGCGTGGGCCGTGCCGAGCGCGCCGAACAGGCTGAGGGCGAGGATCGACGCGCCGAACAGGTGCCGACGGGTTTTCCCGGTTTCGTGGTTCTGCAGTGCCATCGTCATGTGGATGTCTCCCTTGCAAGCCGTTGGTCAGGAGTTCTGGATGATCCCCTTCAAACCGTGCCTGCATTGGAGCGCGGCGATGTATCTGGCCTGTGTCCGGTGCGCAGGCCAGATGCAAGCGGATGTATCGCGATGTCATCCGGATACACTGTGATACATCACGCCACGGGCGGACCGACGTTGTATTCCTCGTCCGTGACTTTTTCCATCCAGACCACACTCACACCGTCCAGCGCTTCCTGGACGCCGATGTGGGTCATCGAGGTGGTGGCGCTGGCACCGTGCCAGTGTTTGTGGTCAGGCGGGCACCAGATGACATCGCCGGCGCGGATTTCCACGATCGGTTCGCCTTCACACTGGGTCCAGCCGCAGCCTGCGGTGACAATCAGTGTTTGCCCCAGTGGATGGGTATGCCAGGCGCTGCGGGCGCCGGGTTCAAAGGTGACGCTGACGATGGAAGCCCGAGCGGGTGGCGGTGGGGCGTTGAGCGGGTCCATGCGCACGCTGCCGGTGAAGCAGGCTTCAGGGGCTTTTATCGAGGGCTGCGAGCCTACGCGCTTGAGGATCATGATCGGGTCCTATTGATAAATGAACAGGTGCGCCCGGGTTCAGTCATCTGCAGGGGGAATCGACGCTTTGATGACGACCCAGGGGGCATTCAGCACAGCCGTATCAATCTGCGCCTGCCCGCGGGCAAGCGCAACGTACGCGTCGGGTCATTCGGTGTGGATCGGCAAAAAACGCCGCCGAAGGTGTTGCGTTTATCCTTGTTTAATAATAACTGGCTGTTTTCAAACAAATATTTTCTGTTTGGGCTTCACAGGTGCAACGAAAGTTGATAAATTTCCGCCCACTCTCGCACAGGGCCTCACGGGGCTTTAAGTCGCAGATACAGGGGCGTCGCCAAGCGGTAAGGCAGCAGGTTTTGATCCTGCCATGCGTTGGTTCGAATCCAGCCGCCCCTGCCATATTCCTGATGCTCATTCAGTTGCAACTCAGTCGGCAGCTTGAGAATGATCATGAAAAAACGCCAGTCCGAATCGGTCTGGCGTTTTTTTTGTCCGCGACAAAACCCTCCGTTGCCCATCCTTTGTCCCCTCCTGCGGCCACCGATAATGGCCATTACGATCCCCTTTTGGCCAACGCCACGCTATGAAGCGTGCAGTCTGTCAGCAAAAATCGGAACCAGGCTGCCGACCCGGCGCCCCTCGAATCCATAACCAGAATCTTTGATCTTCCTTGCCCTTGGCTGTTTGCGGGCCGCTGCCGTCTCAAAACATAAAAACCAGAGCTGACATTGGGGAACTGATCCATGGACACTATGAAACGCATTTTGGGCGCCACGGTGTGTGGGCTGACGTTGCTGGCCAGCGCCGTGCACGCCGAACAGCGCGAGTTGAGGGTGTACAACTGGGCGGACTACATCCTGCCGTCCGTGCCCAAGGACTTCGCCGCGCAAAGCGGCATCAAAGTCACCTGGGACACCTTCGACACCAACGAGTCCCTGGAAGCCAAGCTGCTGACTGGCAACTCCGGGTACGACCTGGTGGTGCCGTCGAACCAGTTCATCGAAACCCAAATCAAGGCCGGGGTGTTCCAGAAGCTCGACAAGTCCAAGCTGCCCAACTGGAAGCACCAGGACCCGGCACTGCTCAAGTTGCTGGACAAGAACGACCCCGGCAACCAGTACGGCGTGCCCTACATGTACGGCACCGTGTTGATCGGCTTCAACCCGGCCAAGGTCAAGGCTGCGTTGGGTGAGAACGCACCGGTGGACAGCTGGGATCTGGTGTTCAAGCCCGAGAACATGGAAAAGCTCAAGTCCTGCGGCGTGGCCATGCTCGACTCGCCGTCGGAAATCCTGCCCCTGGCCCTGCATTACCTGGGGCTGGACCCGAACAGCCAGAACCCGGACGACTACGAAAAAGCCAAGGCACTGATGCTGAAGATTCGGCCTTACGTCACCTACTTCAACTCCGCCAAGTACATGACCGACATCGCCAATGGCGACATTTGCGTGGCCATCGGTTACTCCGGCAGCTTCTACCAGTTCGGCAATCGCGCCAAAGAAGCGGGCAACGGCGTGGTCGTGGATTGGCGCCTGCCGAAGGAGGGGGCGCCAATCTGGTTCGATACCTTCGCCATTCCCAAAAGCGCGAAGAACGTCGAAGAAGCCCACGCGTTTCTCAACAATTTGCTGGACCCGAAAGTCATCGCCCCCATTAGTGACTTCCTGGGGTATCCGAACGCCAACAAGGATTCGCTTGCCCTGATCAACAAGGACATCACCGGCAACCCCGACCTGACGCCGACCCCCGACGCCCTGAAGACCCTCTATGTCGTGCAGCCGTTGCCGCAGAAGCTGGAGCGGGTGCGCACCCGGGTCTGGACCAGCATCAAGTCGGACAAGTAGCCGATCCACGGTGGGAGCGGGGCGGGGCGCTCCCACCTCGGCCCGTCGCTTGCGGCAACCCGACCCTAGAACGTGCAGACGGCATCGGAAAACACCACCCGGCCAAACTGCGCATTCGCATCCAGGGGGGTGATGGCCAGCAATTGGTCCAGGCGAATCTCCTGTTGAGCGTCATCCGTCTGCAGCAGGATGAACTCTTCCTTCTCGCTCGAGGTGCGCGTGGTCAGTGCCTTGGCCACCAGGCGTGCGCCGTCCTTCAACTCGATGTCCAGTCGATAACCGCGCATGCAGGCGATTTCGAGATAGTCATAGAGGTCGCAACTCATGGGCTGGTATTCGTTCATGTCGATTCTCCTGGCAACGCAGCGGTTCGATTGAGCATAGACAGGGCGAGTCAGTAACGATAACGCGTGTGGTCTGGAAAAACGCGGCGTACTGGAGTCCATCGCCAGCAGGCTGGCTCTACAGGACTGTGCCGTGAGATAGACTCACCCCGGGTCTTCTGAAGGCAGGAGTGACACGCGTGGCAGGATTGCAATGGATTCGCTGATCACCGCCGCGGCGCAGGCGCTGGCGGCGGGTGACCCGCTTGGTGCGCTGGACCGTGTGGCATTGCGCGAGGATGCACCGGCGCTGGCGCTGCGTGGTATCGCCATGGCGCAACTGGGCGATCTGGCGCGTGCCAGGGCACTGGTGCGCAGGGCGGCGCGGGCCTTCGGGCCGAAAGAGGCGGTGGCGCGGGCGCGCTGCGTGGTCGCTGAGGCCGAGATCGCGCTGGCCTCGCGGGAGCTTGGCTGGCCGGTGAAGGCGCTCGACGCCGCGCGGGTCACGCTGGTGGCCCACGGCGATTCCGTCAACGCGGCCCATGCGCGCTATCTGCAGATCCGCCGCTTGCTGCTGATCGGACAGCTCGATGAGGCGCAGGCATTGCTCACGGACCTCGATCCGGCAATCCTGCCTCCCGCATTGCGGGCCACCCATGAACTGGTGGTGGCGGGAATTGCGATGCGCTGTCTGCGTTCCCAAGCGGCACGGGCGGCGCTCGTCAGGGCCGAACTCGCCGCCCGCCAGTCCGGCATTCCCGCGCTGTGCGCTGAAGTCGACAGCGCGGCACTTTTGCTCAACAGTCCCGCCGCGTGCTTAATCTCCCAAGGCGAACCACGACCCCTGTTGCTCGACGAAGTGCAAGCGCTGCTGGCCTCGACATCGTTGGTGGTCGACGGCTGCCGCTCTGTCGTGCGCAGCGCGGGCATGTCGGTTTCCCTGGCCACGCGTCCGATCCTCTTCACCCTGCTGCGAACCCTCGCCGAAGCCTGGCCGGCGGACGTGTCGCGGGAAACACTGATCGCCAAGGCCTTTCGCCTGAAGCTCAGCGATGAATCCCACCGGGCCCGTTTGCGCGTGGAAATCGGCCGCCTGCGCGCGGCACTGAAACCCCTCGCCAGCGTGACCGCCAGCAAACGCGGATTTGCCCTGGTCCCCCAGGTTTCAACCGATGTGGTGTTGCTCATGCCACCGGTCGAAGCGCGACATGCCGCGGTGTTCGCCTTGCTCGCCGACGGTGAGGCCTGGTCGAGCTCGGCCCTGGCACTGGCGTTGGGCAACAGCCAGCGCAGCGTGCAACGGGCACTCGACACACTGGCGACGGCGGGCAAGGTGCAGTCGTTTGGTCACGGCCGGGCACGGCGCTGGGTGACTGCGCCGGTGCCCGGTTTCGCGACGACCTTGTTACTCCCCGGTCCGCCGCCCGGTGGCTAGGATGAACGCCACAACCCCTAGCGAGGAACACCCTCATGAAACAGTCAGCCGCCGAAATCCTCCGTGAATATGGTCCCTTTGCCGATGTCGATAAGGTGCACGGCCTGACCTGGGACGGCCGGCAGGTATGGTTTGCCAGCGGAGAAAAGATCAATGCCCTCAACCCCGACACCGGCAAGACCCTGCGCTCGATCGACGTTGCCGCCCACGCCGGCACCGCCTTCGACGGTGAGCACCTGTTCCAGATTGCCGAGGACCGCATCCAGAAAATCGACCCGCATACCGGCCGGATACTCGGCACCATCCCGGCCCCCGGTGGCGGCAATGACTCAGGCCTGACCTGGGCCGAAGGCACCCTGTGGGTGGGGCAGTATCAGGCGCGGAAAATCCATCAGATCGACCCCGAGAACGGCGCGATTCTGCGCACCATCGAGTCCAACCGGTTTGTCACCGGCGTGACCTGGGTTGAAGGCGACCTGTGGCATGGCACCTGGGAAGCCGAAGAGAGCGAACTGCGCCGCATCGATCCGCACTCGGGCGAGGTTCTGGAAAGCCTGAAGATGCCGGCCGGTATCGGCGTGTCGGGGCTTGAGTCCGATGGTGGCGAGCGGTTCTTTTGCGGCGGTGGCATGAGCGGGAAGGTGAGGGTGGTGCGCCGGCCTTCCTGACATTTTCGTCTACGAGTCGGGCTTGGTGATCCTGGGAAAAGATCATCAAGCCCGAGTTCGGCTATCAGCACTCAGCATCCCGCTGTCCTGAAAATGTACGGCTGTGTACAGGTCGTGTACGCCATGGATTCCGAGGTGTACAGTTGAGCGCAATTCTCAGGTAAAGGCGCCAGCCAAGATGTCGCAGACAGGAAAGGGGAAAACCAAGGCTCAGGATGCAGGATGGCGGGGTTCGGTCGATGGCTGGCTGGACGCCGCCTATGATGCGTTGAAGGAGTCCGGTGTCGATGCGGTGCGGGTGATGCCGCTGGCCAAGCGCCTGAATTTGTCGCGCACCAGCTTCTATTGGTTCTACGAAGATCGCGAGCAATTGCTGGCGGCACTGCTGGCCCGCTGGCGGGACAAGAACAGTGGCGGCCTGGTCGGGCAGTGCGAGAGTTATGCCGAGAGCATTTGCGAAGCGATCCTCAACGTCTTCGAGTGCTGGTTGAACCCCGAGCTGTTCGACTCGCAATTTGAATTCGCCGTGCGCAGCTGGGCGCTGCAATCGGCGGAGGTCACCGCCGAAATTGCCCTGGCCGATGAGGCGCGCATCAATGCCCTGACCGCGATGTTTCGCCGGTTCGGCTATGAAGCCGAGGCCGCCGACGCGAGGGCCAGGACGATCTACCTGACGCAGATCGGCTACATCTCGATGAAAACCAGCGAGGACATCGTGGTGCGTTTTCGCCGCATCCCGCAGTACGTCACCGTGTTTACCGGCAAGGCACCGAAGCGGCGTGAACTGGATCGTTTCTTCGGCAAATTCGGTTACGCGGAAAAAGAGCCCGGCGTGTTCGGTCCGCTGGTTGAAACCACCGAGGAACCGGCAGCCGATGAACAATAGAACCCTGGGCATCATTGGCGGTACCGGCTGGCTGGGCCGCGCGATCGCCGAGGCGCTGCTCGATAGCGGTTTCATCGAGCCTGCCGCGCTGCTCATTTCCAACCGCTCGGGCCGCAGCACGCTGCGACCGGACGTGCGGGTGCTGGCCGATAACCAACAGTTGGTGGCGCTCAGCGATGTGCTGGTGTTGTCGATTCGTCCGGAGCAGTTTCGTGAACTGCGGATCGACGCCAGCGGCAAACAGGTGATTTCCCTCATGGCCGGGATCCCGGCCGCCGTCATCAGCGCCGCCACCGGTGCGCAAACGGTGGTGCGGGCCATGCCGAATGCGGCCGTGGAGATCAGGCAGTCGTACACCCCTTGGTACAGCACTGGCGTGCTTGGCGACATGGATCGTCAGTGGCTGCAGCAGTTGTTCGAATGCGTGGGCGCGGCGGATGAAGTGCCGAACGAAGACTGCATTGATTACCTCAGTGCGTTGTCCGGCACCGGGCCGGCGTTTCCCGCCTTGCTGCACCAGGCGCTGGCCAGTCAGGCCGAGGCGGCGGGTATTCCCCACCACATCGCCCAGCGTGCCGCCCGAGGCGTGGTGGTCGGAGGCGGGCAGATGCTTGCCAGTCGTGATCCGCTGCAAATGATCGAAGCACTGATGGCTTACCGTGGCGTGACGGCGGCGGCCTTGCAGTCGATGAGCGAACAGGGCATTGATGCCATCGTCGGTCGGGCCTTGCAGGCCGGCGCGGAGGTTGCGCGGCGGGGGATGTAGCGAACTCCGATAAAGGTTCTGTGGCGAGGGAGCAAGCTCCCTCGCCACAAGTGAATCGCAGGATCAGAGCTCCTTCACCAGCCGCAACGCATCGTAGATCGCCGCGTGGGTGTTGCGCGCGGCCACGGCGTCACCAATCCGGAACAGCTGGAATTGCCCCTGGGGATTGGTCACGATGTTTTGCGCCTTGCCGGCGATGAGGTCGTGCTGTTCCACCGCGCCGCCGTTGCTCGAATGCGGGCGAAGCTCGAAGTACAGATCGTCCAGGGGCAAGGTGCCGTGGTTGACCACCACCTGATCGACGATGCGCTGCTTGTGCACCTGGCCGTAATCGCTGCCGAAGGTCACGAGCAGGCGACCATCGCGTTTCTCGACCGTCTCGACGCGGTAAGTCACGGTGAAGGTGACGTCCAGATCCTGCAGGCTGCGCATGTAGGGCACCAGGTTCATGGCCATGACTTCCGGTGCGAACGAACGGTCAGGCGTCACGATCTCCACGGTCGCGCCGCTTTTGGCGATGACTTCGGCCGCCTGCAACGCGGCATGGTCACCGGCATCGTCGAAGATCAATACATGGCGGCCGGGCTTGATGTCACCGGAAATGATGTCCCAGGTCGACACCACCAACTCGTTGCCCTGGGTCAGCACCTCGGTGTGGGGCAGGCCGCCGGTGGCGACAATCACCACATCCGGCTCGTGGGCCAATACCGTGTCGGCTTCGGCCCAGGTGTTGAAGTGGAACTTGACCCCCAGGCGCTCGCACTGGGCCATGCGCCAGTCGATGATGCCGATCATTTCGCGGCGTCGCTCATTGAGGGCCGTCAGGCGGATTTGCCCACCGGGTTGATCGGCGGCCTCCAGCACCGTCACGTCGTGCCCGCGTTCACCCGCGACCCGCGCCGCTTCCAGGCCCGCAGGGCCGCTGCCGATCACCAGGACTTTGCGCTTGACGGCAGCCTTGGGAATCTCGTGGGGCATGGTGGTTTCCCGGCCGGTCGCCGGGTTGTGGATGCAATAGGCCGCGCCGCCCTGATAGATGCGGTCCAGGCAGTAGTTGGCGCCCACGCAAGGGCGAATGTCGTCCTCACGCTTTTCGATGATCTTGCGCACGATGTGCGGGTCGGTCATGTGCGCCCGGGTCATGCCCACCATGTCGACCTTGCCCGAGGCAATCGCGTAGCGCGCAGTGGCCACGTCCGGAATCTTCGCGGCGTGGAAGGTCGGGAACCCGGTGGCCGAGCGAATTTCGCCGGCGAAATCCAGGTGCGGTGAATTACGCATGCCCTGGATCGGGATGACATCGGTCAAACCGGCGTCGGTATCGATGTGGCCGCGCACCACATTGAGGAAGTCCACCAGCCCGCTGTCCTTGAGCATGTGCGAAACCTGCATGCCTTCGCTGGCATTGAAGCCCCCCGGCAGTTGCTCGTCACCGGTGTAACGCACGCCGAGCAGGAAGTCTTCGCCCACCCGCTGGCGAATGCCCCGCAGGATGTCGAAGGTAAAACGCATGCGGTTTTCCAGCGAACCGCCGTAGGGGCCGTCGAGTTCGTTGGTCAGCGGTGACCAGAACTGGTCCATCAAATGCCCGTAGGCCTGCAGTTCCAGGCCATCCATGCCGGCCGCCTTCATGCGTTCGGCCGCGTCCACGTAGTCCTTGATGATCCGCTCGATGTCCCAGTCTTCCATTTTTTTCGGGAAGGACCGGTGCGCGGCCTCGCGGTGGTGGGAAGGCGACACCACGGGCAGCCAGTCGGCCTTGTCCCAGCGGGTGCGCCGGCCCAGGTGCGTCAACTGGATCATCACCGCCGCGCCGTGTTCATGGCATTCGTCGGTCAGGTGCTTGAGCCATCCGACCACTTCGTCCTTGTAGGCCAGCACGTTGTTGAACACCGGCGGACTGTCGCGCGAGACCGCCGCGGAGCCGGCGGTCATGGTCAGGGCAACACCGGCCTTGGCACGTTCGACGTGATAGGCGCGATACAGGTCCTTGGGCATGCCGTCCACCGGATAGGCCGGTTCGTGGGAGGTGGTGATGATGCGGTTTCTGAGGGTCAGGTGCTTGATCGTGTACGGCTGCAGCAAGGGATCGCTGGACATGGTGGTGCGCTCCAAAGTGGGCTTCATCAGGCTCGGCGACTTGAAATTAGGATAACTGTACAGGTGTGTCAATCCTTCATGACACAGGTGTACATTTTGCTTGCGCGGGATAAAAGTCGTGGATAAGATCGGCGCACAAGGAGAAGGGATCGGTCAAACCGACCTGCCGCGCAAGGCTGCATTTTTCACGACCGTAAGGCCGTTCAAATTAAGACAAACCTGCCAATAACAACCAAAACAGGAAGACGCTTGATGAACGCTCATTCGCCGTATCGAAAAACAATCTGTGCCGGATTGATCAGTGTTGCGCTCGCCGCCGGCGCTGCGCTGGCGCAAGCCGCGGAACCCGCGCCGGTGCGTATTGGCTGGGTCAACTGGTCGGACACCGAGATCACCGTCAAGCTGGCCACCACGGCCCTGGAGGACCATCTCAAGCAGCCGGTGAAACTGGTCATGGCCGACATCGGCATCCAGTTCCAGGCGTTGGCCAACGGCAATATCGACCTGATCCCGATGGTCTGGCTGCCGAGCACCCACAAGGCCTTCTACGACAAGTACAAGGACAGACTCGAAGACCTCGGCGTGCTCTATGAAGGGCGGATCGGCATGGCCGTGCCCACCTCGATACCGGCCAGCGAGGTGGCCAGCGTCGAGGACCTGAACAAGCCCGAAGTCAGGGCGAAATTCGACGGCAAGATCCTCACCTCAGAGGTGGGCAATGGCCAATACAAGCTCACGGTCAAAGCCATCGACGAATACAAGCTCGACGGCTACAAACTGGTGGCGTCCTCGGAAACCGGCATGCTCAACGAGCTCGATCGCAACCTCAAGCGGGACAAATGGTCATTGGTCAATGCCTGGAGCCCGCACTGGATGTTCTCCAAATGGTCGCTGCGTTACCTGGATGACCCCAAGCAGATCTTCGGTGGCGCCGAGCAGATCCACGCCATGGCCCGCAAGGGTTTCAGCCAGGAGTACCCGGAAGTGGCGTACTTCTTCGCCCACTACTCGATTCCCCGGGCCGACCTGGAAGCGCTGATGATGCAGTCGCGGCAGAGTTCTCCCGACAAGGTCGTCGCCGACTACTACGCCGCCAACAAGCCGCGCTTCGAAGCGATGTTCGAGGGCAGCGAGCAGCGGGTCAGCAGTCGGCAGCCTTGAGCAAGCCGGCTCCCATGCCTCTTTACGGCGCCCCAAACACCATCGTCCAGTAAACCCCCTCGTCACTGCGCGCGTCCGTCGCATAGGCCGCGCCGACCTGGGTGAACATCGGGTTCATCAGGTGGGCGCAATGGCCTTGCTGTGGCCTTGCGCCGCCGCGCCCAGGCTGGCGTTCCAGGACAGTGGCCGAGCAGCGGCAGCGCTGGCGCCCGCAGAGGCGTGGTTTCGCGCGGGCAGCATTGACCTGCGCCCTTGGTTCACAGGGCTGGAGAGCATTTTTGCGTTGGGGGAGGAGCATCCGACGGTCGTAGCGAGTGAAGTTTTTTTGCCTGCACGGGGATCAGACAGCCTGGGTATCGGGGTTTTGCGCGGTTCCGGTGGGTCTGAGCTTGAAGCGGCAGACATGACCGCCTCGGACCATGCATTCGCTGTGATCGACCTCACCGCCGCCCAGCACCCCGATCAATTCCAGGTCCAGCTCGCAAACGACCGGGTGTGCAGCGGCCAACCGATGGAATACGCAGTTATGCGCGACGATTTCCTGTTCGCCGGATGAGCGAAAAAACACCTCGGCTTCATAACCCGCCTGGTTCATGTGCTGCACGATCGTTGATTCATCAACCACGTGCTGCTCACGGTCCCGGGCCAGTTTGCGGCCCAGGCTGCGCATCAACGCAGCCAGAGCCTCGGGGCCGATGAGGTCGGCCACTTCATCGATCAGCACGCTGGCCAGCATCTGGTACTGGCGGGGGAATTGCTCTTTGGCATAGTCAGTGAGCCGATACAGCTGCTCGGGCCGTCGTCCCGTCGGGCGGGTTGCTCCGCGCCGCACCAGGCCGTCACGCTCCAGCGCCGCCAGGTGTTGGCGAATCGCTGTGCGGGTGACCGCCAGATGCTCAGCCAGCTCGTCAATGCTCATGCCGTCCCCATGGTGCAGCAGCGCATTGAGCAGGTCCTGCTGTGTTCGGCCCAGTCCTTCCAGCATGGTGCGTCCTCGTTCGGCATCAGAACTTGTCGGGGAATTGCTTGACCAGTGCGGCGGTCAACGCGTCGGCCAACGCCAGGATATGGCTGCGCATCATCTGCCAGGTCCGCGCTTCGCCGGCGTAATCGTGCGCGGCAAACTCATCGATCTGGGCGATGTGGTGCCCGCCATGGGCAGACAGCATATTCACCAGCGTGGCTTCGGGCAGATTGGGGTTGGCGGACGCCAGGAACGCCGCGATGGCCTTGGCATTGCCGGTCAACTCGGCCACGGCGGCTTGCTTGCCCTTGGCGTCTTTGCCCACCGTGGCGTCGCTGTAGTGTTTCACCGCGCCCCAATGACCGGCAAGCAACTTGAGCAGCTGATCGGCGGCTGGCTGGCCATAGAGCGGGGCGATGCTGTTGGCGATTTTGCTCGCGTTATCGACGACCTGGTCAGCCGCGATTTTGGCTTGTGCGTGGTCGGCGGCCTGATTGGCGAGCGCGTAGTTCCTGATCCAGAAAACATGCTCGACCCACAGGTCGCGCAGGGCCAGGCGCGTGGTCAGCGCGGGGCTTTCGGCAGCGGCTGCCGAGGTGGCAGGCATTTGGCTCCAGACCGGTGGCGCGCAGAAAGCCAACAGGATCAGAGCCAGGATTTTGATATTCATGACGGCACCCTCGTGTGGTGGGATCGTTCGACAATATCAATATAGACATAAAAATATGTTTTTATTGGGCCAAGGTGAAACCTCGGATCAACGGTCGTTAAACCTTCAGTCGCTACAAACCCTCTCCCAAGGCCTTGAGGTACTCCGGGCTGTCGCTGATCGAATTGTGCCCCGTGCCGGCAATCACCTGCATTGACGCCACGCCCTGGGCGAAATGGCTGTAGAGCCGCCGGGTGCTCGGGCCTGGCACCACTTCGTCGTGCTCGGCTGCGATCAGCCGCGTCGGCACCTTGATGCGCTCGGCATAGCGCCACGACTCGAATTTGTCCTTCAACAGCCACTTCACCGGAAACCAGCGGAACTGGCGGGCGGCGAGGCCCTCAAGGCTGTTGTAGGGCGTGATCAGCACCAGCCGCGCTGCCGGGCGTTGGCTGGCCAGGCGCACGGCCACCCCCGAACCGAGGCTGCGCCCGACCACCGCGACATGCCCATGGCTGGCGTGCACGTTGTCGAACAAGGCCAGGGCGTCGCGGGCAATGGCTTCTTCCGAGGGCGAGCCGGTGCTGCCGCCGTAGCCTCGGTAATGCAGCAAATACAGGGCGTAATCGGGGAACGCCTGGCTGAACTCCGGCAGGCTGCGCGAGACGTCCTCGGCGTTGCCGCCAAAATAGATCAGCGCGTTGGGGCCGTCGTGAGGCCGGACGGAGACCTGCAACTGCGCGTCGTCGACGGGCAGGGTGAGCAGTGAGGCGGCGGTCCCGACAGCGTGGGGTTGCGGGTAGTAGATCAGCGCGCGTTGAAACACATACAGCGCCGCGCAGAGCATCAGGTACAACACGGCCAGGACGACGACAAGCAGCATCAGGTTGTGTGACATTCGACTAACGTTAGTGGACGGCATCGATGGCTCGGGGGTGAACACGGCTACGCTGGATCGCTGCCAGAGTGTAGTCAATCACCAGCGGGGCACGCCGGCCGTCTGCCGAGGTCATGCTCAATGCACCAACCCGAGGGGTTCACCCGCAGGAAAATACTCACGCTGGCTGCCGGAGCCTCGGCGGTCTTCACGTTCGGTCCGGCCGCCGCGCCCTCTGCGCCGTCGACGGGAACAGGAGGCAAGACCATGCAGACCCGTGCCATTCCTTCGAGCGCCGAAGCACTGCCCATCGTCGGGCTGGGCACTTATCGCGGCTTTGACGTTGCCCCGGCCGATGCCGCCTACAAGCAACTGCCCGCGGTGCTGCGTGCACTGTTCGAGAAGGGCGGGACGCTGATCGACAGCTCGCCGATGTACGGTCGCGCTGAACAGACCACGGGCGAGTTGCTGTCGATTCACGAACCCCGTTCACCGGCGTTCCTGGCGACCAAGGTGTGGACCCGTGGCCGCGAAGAGGGCATCGCGCAGATGGAGCAGTCCTTTGCGTTGTTGCAGACCGACCGCATCGACCTGATGCAGATCCACAACCTGCTGGACTGGCAAATCCACCTGCCGACCTTGCGGCACTGGAAGGAACAAGGGCGCATTCGTTATATCGGCATCACCCATTACACCCCGTCGGCGTATGACGAAGTGGAGGCCGTGCTGAAAGCCGAGCCACTGGATTTCCTGCAGATCAACTATGCGCTGGACGATCGCGGCGTCGAGAAACGCATCCTGCCGCTGTGTCGCGAACGCGGGGTGGCGGTGATCTGCAATCGGCCGTTCGGTGGCGGGAACCTGCTCAACCGGCTCAAAGACAGACCCTTGCCTGGTTGGGCCGCGCAAGTCGGGGTCAAGAGCTGGCCGCAACTGGCGCTGAAGTTCCTGTTGTCCCATTCGGCGGTGACCTGCGTCATCCCCGGCACCGGCAACCCGCGCTACATGGCCGAAAACGCCGGGGCCGGCTTCGGTCCGACACTCACCGATGCGCAGCGTCATCAGTTGATAGCCCTGGTGGAGTAGCGGGCGGCGCGCCCTCGAACCTCTCCTATACTGTTCGCGTCAACCGTCTTCCCCATGCCGTTGGAACCGCAGTCGACCCTCTGACGGCTTCTCCATCCAACACTGCAAGGAGTTCGAAAATGTCCATCCGCATTGGCGACGAAGCACCGGATTTCACCGCCGAAACCACCGAAGGCACGATCAACTTCCACCAATGGATTGGCAATGGTTGGGCCATCCTGTTTTCCCATCCGAAGGATTTCACCCCGGTCTGCACCACCGAGCTGGGCTACCTGGCCAAGCTCAAGCCGGAGTTCGACAAGCGCAACACCAAGGTCCTCGGACTGAGCATCGACCCGGTGAGCGACCACAACAAGTGGGTCGGTGACATCGAGGAAACCCAGGGCACTGCGGTCAACTATCCGTTGATCGGTGACGAAAACCTCGTGGTGGCCAAGCTCTACGACATGATCCACCCGAACGCCAGTGGCGGTTCGCGCACGGCGGTGGACAACGCCACGGTGCGTTCGGTGTTCATTGTCGGCCCGGACAAGAAGGTCAAGGCCATGCTGGTCTACCCGATGAGCGCCGGGCGCAATTTCGACGAAGTGCTGCGGCTGCTCGACGCGCTGCAACTCAATGCCAAGCACACCGTGGCCACCCCGGTGAACTGGCGTCCGGGTGAAGACGTGATCATCCCCACATCGGTTTCCGACGAGGATGCGAAGAAGAAATACCCGGACGGTTTCAAAACCCTGAAGCCCTATTTGCGCACCGTGGCGCAACCGAAGTAACCGACTCGACAGCAGCGTCACCCCGAAGCGGGTCTTCGGGGTGACCGATGGTCGGTACGACCTCTTTCGACACGCTCTTCAGAAACCGGCTATCCGGTCGATACAGCCTCAAGGACATGAGCTATTTCGAAGGGAGCGTGAAGATGAGCCAATTGCGTAGTTGCATCGCCATGGGGCTGCTGGTCAGCCTGAGTGGAACCTGTTTCGCCTCGACAGGGGTTATCGCCTTCCGCGGAGCCATTGTGGAGCCGCCTTGCCCGGTTTCGACGTCGGCCGAAGGGTTCGCCTTGCACGGTTGTTCTCTCGGGGCCGCAGGCCAGGACGGCAGTGCACGCAAGGTGCAGCCACTGCAATCTGTGCGCTCAATCGACGGTTCGACCGCCCAGGTCAAGCTGATCGGCGAAAACAGGGAAGAGGGTGGCGTGCTCCGTCAGCAGTACGCCTTGGTGGACGGCAATTGCCGGGCGCTGACCTCGGGCAATTACGTGGTGACCCTGACTTACCCCTGATCCTTATCGCTGCGACAACGCCTGGACCAGATAGCGGTTAGGGATTGAGCCCGCGATTCTCATGCACCACCACCACACTCCCGACCTCGCCGTAATGCTGTTCATTTAAGAGATATTGCGAACAATCAGTAACCTGTGGCGAGGGAGCTCGCTCCCGCTGGGGCGTGCTGGTGGGTACGGACTTAATGAGGCGGCAAACATGGCCTTTGCAGGAGACGCGAACCCTGTGGGAGCGGGCTTGCCCGCGATGATGGCGGCACATCCGGCATCGACGTGTCAGGCATGCCGCTATCGCGGGCAAGCCCGCTCCCACAATGCGTGCGGCGAAAGTGGCGCGTTCATTTCAGACACTGCGCCCCGACTTTCGCCACCTGCGCATCCTGCTCGGCCTTGACCCCGGACACCCCGACGGCACCAATCACCTGGCCGTCGACCATGATCGGCACGCCGCCCTCCAGGGACGTCAGCAAGGGCGCCGAGAGGAAGGCATGGCGCCCGCCGTTGACCATGTCTTCATAGCCCTTGGATTCGCGCCGGCCCAAGGCCGAGGTGCGGGCTTTTTCGGTGGCGATGTAGGCGCTGATGGGCGAGGCGCCGTCGAGGCGTTCAAGGGCCAGCGGATGGCCGCCGTCATCGACTACCGCAATGGTCACCGGCCATTGGTTGTTCTGCGCCTCCTGTCGGGCGGCAGCGAGGATTTGGCCGACTTCGGCCTGACTCAGCACGGCTTTGCTTTTCATGGGGTTCTCCAGGGCTCATTAAGGCAGGGCGGCTTCGACCAGTTCGATCCAGTGCCGGACAGGGGTGCGACCGGCGCCATCAAGGTGCGACTGACAGCCGATGTTGGCAGTGACGATCACCTCGGGATAACCGCTTTCCAGTGCATTCATCTTGTTATCGCGCAGTTGCCGCGCCAGTTCCGGTTGGGTCAGCGAGTAAGTACCCGCCGAGCCGCAGCACAAGTGGCCGTCGGGCACGGTCGTCAAATTGAAACCCAGGCGTATCAGCAGCGCTTCCACCGCGCCACCGAGCTTTTGCGCGTGTTGCAACGTACACGGGCAATGGAAGGCCAGGCGCTGGGCGCTGTGTATCCCCAGTTGCTCAAGGGGTTCGTCACGCAACACTTCGATCAGGTCCCTGGCCAGCGCGCTGACGGTTCTGGCCTTCTCGGCATAGACCGGGTCGCTGCGCAGCAGATGGCCGTAGTCCTTGATAAACGCACCGCAGCCGCTGGCGGTTTGCACGATGGCCTCGGCGCCTTTTTCGATGCTCGGCCACCAGGCGTCGATGTTGTGCCGGGCGCGATCCAGGCCCGCGGCCTGCGCGTCGAGGTGATAGTCCACGGCGCCGCAGCAACCGGCCTCGCGACTCGGCGTGACGCTGATTCCCAAGCGATCCAGGACCCTCGCGGCGGCCACGTTGGTGTTGGGTGAGAGACTCGGTTGGACGCAGCCTTCGAGCATCAGCACCTGTCGCGTATGACGGGTGATGGGGCGCGGTTTGCTCGGCGCAGTGCTGCGCGGCAGTTTGCTTTGCAGAGTGCCGGGCAGCAGCGCGCGAAACACCTGGCCGCCGCTGACCACGCCCTTGAACAGGTGCGCATGGGGCACCAGCGTGCGCAAACCCTCGCGCAACAAGCGCTGGCCGACCGGACGCGGCACCGCCGCGTCGACCACGGCGCGGCCAATGTCCAGCAGGTTGTGGTAGTCGACCCCGGATGGGCAGGTGGTTTCGCAATTACGGCAGGACAGGCAACGGTCCAGGTGTTGCTGGGTCTTTTGCGTGACCTCATTGCCCTCCAGCACCTGTTTGATCAGGTAGATGCGCCCGCGTGGGCCATCCAGTTCATCACCGAGCAGTTGATAGGTCGGGCAGGTGGCATTGCAGAAGCCGCAGTGCACACAGGTGCGCAGGATGCCGTCGGCTTCTTCGGCTCGGGGCAGTTGACGGGCGCTGTCGCTCAACGTGGTCTGCATGGCTCAAAGCTCCGCGTACAGGCGACCGGGGTTGAAGATGCCCCGGGGATCGAGTTGCTGCTTGAGGCGCTGATGCAAACGCATCAAGGCACCGGGCAGCGGCTGGAAGGGGCTGTCGGTGAGCCCGTGGCTGTAGCAGGTGACATGGCCGCCGACCTCAGCGACGACCTGGCGAATGAACGCCGCGTCGGCGTCGGACTTGAGCCAGCGCTGGGCGCCGCCCCAATCGATCAACTGGCGGCCGGGCAACGACAGTTTCGACGTGTTGTTCGGCAGCGACAGGCGCCACAGGGGCTGGTCTTCATCGAAGAAACTCAAGCGTTGTTCATTGAGGTCGGCCCAGTACGAGGCGTCCAGCAACTCCCCGCCCAAGCGGTCGTGGGCGGCCGCCACCGACCCTTCGCCGCCCTCGAGCCGCAAGTGCAAGCGCTGGCCGTCATGGCACGCGGCACTGATCGGCAACGGTTGCTGGCCCCATTCCCCGAGGCGCATCAGGGCGCGGTCGCTGTCCATTTCCAGGCTGATGCTCAAGGCTTTTCGGGGTTTGGGCAGGACTTTGAGCGAGACTTCGGTGATCACGCCCAGGGTGCCGTAGCTGCCGGCCATCAGGCGCGACAGGTCGTAACCGGCGACGTTTTTCATGACTTCGCCGCCAAAGCGCAAATGCTTGCCGTGGCCGGTGATCACCCGGGTGCCGAGCACGAAATCCCTCACCGAACCGGACCAGGGCCGACGTGGCCCCGACAGGCCACAAGCAATCATGCCGCCCACGGTGGCGCCATCGCCAAAGGCGGGAGGCTCGCATGGCAACATCTGCTGCGCGGCATCCAGTACTTGCGACAGCTCGGCCAATGGCGTGCCACCGCGAGCGGTGATCACCAGTTCGGTCGGGTCGTAACTGACGATGCCCCGGTGCGAGCGGGTGTCGAGTATTTCACCCGCGGTCACCCGTCCCAGAAAGGCTTTGCTGTTGGAACCCTGGATGCGCAGGGGCGTGGCGTTTTGCAGCGCCTGATTGACCTGCTCCAGCAGCAGGCCGCTGTCATCGAAATCGCCCGCGCCTTGCATCAGAAGCGCTCCAGGTCGGGGAAGGGCAACTGTCCGCCATGCACGTGCATGGCACCGAATTCGGCGCAGCGGTGCAGGGTCGGAATATTCTTGCCGGGGTTGAGCAGGCCGCTGGGGTCGAATGCTGTTTTGATTGCATGAAACAGGGTCAGTTCATCGCTGTTGAACTGCACGCACATCTGATTGATTTTCTCGCGACCGACACCGTGTTCCCCGGTGATGCTGCCGCCGACCTTCACGCACAGCTCCAGAATCTTGCCACCCAGAGCCTCGGCGCGATCGAGTTCGCCCGGTTGATTGGCATCGAACAGGATCAGCGGGTGCATGTTGCCGTCGCCGGCATGGAACACATTAGCCACCCGCAGGCCGTACTCCGTCGATAGCGCGGCGATGGCGTGCAACACGCCAGGCAGTTCGCGGCGGGGAATCGTCCCGTCCATGCAGTAATAGTCCGGCGACAGGCGACCTACCGCCGGGAAGGCATTCTTGCGCCCGGCCCAGAAACGCACGCGCTCGGCCTCGTCCCTGGCCTGGCGTACTTCGGTGGCACCGGCTTGTTCCAGCACTTCACGCACACGATTGCAGTCGTCGTGGACGTCGGCCTCAACGCCGTCGAGTTCGCACAGCAGGATGGCCTGGGCATCGACCGGGTAGCCGGCGTGGATGAAGTCTTCGGCGGCGCGGATGGCCAGGTTGTCCATCATCTCCAGGCCTCCGGGGATGATGCCGGCGGCAATGATGTCGCCGACGGCGCGGCCGGCTTTCTCAACGGCATCGAACGCTGCCAGCAGCACTTTCGCGGTTTGGGGTTTGGGCAGCAGTTTGACCGTGACTTCGGTGATCACCCCGAGCATGCCTTCGGAACCGGTGAACAGGGCCAGCAAATCAAGACCGGGCGAGTCCAGCGCGTTCGAGCCCAGGCTCAGGTATTCGCCGTCGACGGTAAGGATGTCGACCTTCAGCACGTTGTGCACGGTCAGGCCGTATTTCAGGCAATGCACGCCGCCCGCGTTTTCGGCGACGTTACCGCCGATCGAACAGGCGATTTGCGAGGAAGGGTCCGGCGCGTAGTACAGGCCGTAGGGCGCGGCGGCCTGGGAGATGGCCAGGTTGCGTACGCCGGGCTGGACCCGCGCGGTGCGCGCAGCGGGGTCGATGTGCAGAATCTGATTGAAGCGCACCATCACCAGCAGCACGCCCTTTTCCAGTGGCAAGGCGCCTCCGGACAAACCCGTGCCGGCACCACGGGCGACCACCGGCACCTGACGCTCATGACACAGGCGCAGCACGCCCTGAACTTGCGCAATGTCTCGGGGCAACACCACCAGCATCGGCGTCGTGCGGTAGGCCGACAGCCCGTCGCATTCGTACGGTTTGAGTTCTTCCTGCTGATGCAGCACTTCCAGGTCTGGCCACTGCGTGCGCAGAGCCTGCAACAACCCGGCCTTGTCCACGTCCGGCAGCACGCCGTCGACGCGTTCATCGTAGAGAATGTTCATGGTCGCTTTACGATACTCCCTTCGTGAAAAGCCCGGACGATTGCCCGGGCATTTCGAGGCTGGCCAGGACCTGGGGCGATCAATGGCCGCCCACCACCAGGTGGCTGAACGGCGCCACATAGGCCTGCAACGTCACCAGCCCGCCGACCAGGATCGCCAGGATGATCGAGTGGAAGAACACGTAGCGCAGGATTTCCCCTTCATGGCCGTACCAGCGGGTGGCGGTGGAGGCGACCACGATCGACTGGGCATCGACCATCTTGCCCATGACCCCGCCGGAACTGTTGGCGGCGGCCATCAACACCGGGCTGAGGCCCAGTTGCTCGGACGTGACCCGTTGCAAGCCGCCGAACAGCACGTTGGACGCCGTGTCCGAGCCGGTCAGGGCGACGCCGAGCCAGCCGAGCAGGGTGCCGAACATCGGATAGAAAATCCCCGTCGCGGCGAACGCCAGGCCCATGGTGGCGTCCAGTCCCGAATAACGCGTGAGAAAGCCGAGGGCGAGCATGGCGGTGATGGTGATCAGCGAATAGCGCACCACCCACAGTGTTCGCAGGTATTGGCTGATCAGCTGCGGGATGGAGTAACCCATCAGCAATCCGCCGAGAATCGCCGCGAGCAGGATGCCGCTGCCGGTGGCGGTGAACCAGGTGAACTTGTACACCGCGTCCTCGGTTTTCGGCGCCGGCACCACCGGCGGCACCTTCTCGATTTGCTGGTGGATGGTGGTAAAGGTCAGGATCGGCGCGAATATCGGATTGGCCTCGGACAACGGTTTGCCCTGCGGGTCGAGCCTGGCCGAGTGGGTGGCCGGATCGATCGCCGGGCGCGTGTCGAACAGGTTCTTGAAGCCCTGGGTGCCCCAGGCGAAGACGAAGATGGTCAGGATGATCCATGGCATCCACGCACGCATCACCGCAGGTTTGGCATCGCTGGCAAAGGTCGCGTTCGGCTCGGCTTTGCTCTCATGCTCGGTATCGATTTTCGAATGGTCGACCCGTCCGGAAAGGGCGGCGGACGTATGCACCGTGGCCGGTTTCCAGACCTTGAGGAACGCGGTCAGGCAGGCCATGGAAATCAGCGCAGCGATCACATCCACCAGCATGGGCCCGTGATAGTTGGACACCAGGAACTGCGGCACGGCAAAGGTGACCCCGGCCACCAGGATCGCCGGCCAGATCTCCAGCATCTTGCGCCAACCGGCGAAGGCCCAGATCAGCCAGAACGGTACGATCACCGAGAAGAACGGCAGTTGCCGGCCGACCATCATCGACAGTTCCATTTCATCCAGCCCGGTGACCTTGGCCAGGGTGATGATCGGCGTGCCCAGGGCGCCGAAGGCCACCGGCGCGGTGTTGGCGATCAGCGCCAGGCCAGAGGCGGCCAAAGGTGAGAAGCCCAGACCGATCAGAATCGCCCCGGTCACCGCCACCGGGGTCCCGAAGCCGGCCGCCCCCTCGAAGAACGCGCCGAAGCAGAAGGCGATCAGCAACAATTGCAGGCGACGGTCGTCGGTGATTCTCGCCAGGGAATCCTGCAGCACTTTGAACGAGCCGTTCTCCGTGGTCAGCCGGTGCAGGAAGATGATGTTCAGCACAATCCAGCCAATCGGCAGCAGACCATTGGCGGCGCCGTACAACGCCGCCGACCCGGCCATGTTGGCGGGCATGCCGAAAGCGAAGATCGCGATCAGCAAGGCGGAGGTGAGGGCGAGCAGCGCCGCCAGGTGCGCCTTGACGTGAAAAAATGCCAGGGAGGCCAGCATCACCACCACCGGCACGGCCGCCATGAGGGTTGAAAGCACCGGGTTGTTGAACGGATCGTAGACCTGCTGCCAGACCATGTTCCACCTCTGCTTATTATTGTTGGGCGTGAAGACCCCTGAGGGGAGGTGGCTTTTAGTATAGGTGGCATTACGCCGCTGTCAGGGTGCGCCTCTGGTCCTGTGAATCAGCGCTGTTTGCCGGGTCTGAGCTAGCATGGCCAATAGGGTCCAAATCCAGTACGGGGAGGAATGCCGCAATGACTGAGCGCCATCTGGTCCACAAGGAAACGCTGTCCAATGGATGCAGCATCGAGGTCAAGGCCGAAATCCTCAGGGACGGCTCGCTGGGGATGTTCATCGGTGTTTACCGGCCGGACGGCACGGTCATTGACGAGAACCATGATCCCAAACCGCACATGATGGACATGGAGGCGGCGATGGATTGGGGCATCGATATTGCCAAGGGCATTGGCAATAGTCAGCGGACGTTGTAGGGGGGCCGCACAATTGCGTAGGACACAAAGCCCGCAGGAGCAGACTTGCCAGCGAAGGGGCATTCAATGACGCCAAAAGCTTCGCCGGCAAGCCAGCTCCTACAGGTCGTTGAGGGGCGATGGCCTCAAGGCCGTTGCAGCGTTGCGCCGGTCACTCCCGTCGCGTTGGCCTTGGGTTTGGAGAACTTCCACGCATCACCCGCCGGCGCCGTGCCCTTGTCGTAAGGCTTGCCCAGCAGCATGTAGACCAGCCCGGCGCCCATCACCACCAGCGTGGTCAGGATCATCGAGTAGTTGATGTACCACGCCGCGTCGGGCGAGCGCGGCCAGACCATGTTGATGATGGCGCACACACCGTAGACCAGCGCGGCCAGGTTCACCCACAGGCCCCAGGCGCCGAGGGTGAATTGACCGTTCGGGCGCCAGCCCTTGGCCCGGGCGATCAACGCGGCGACCACGATCAACTGGAAGGCCACGTAGATACCAATGGCCGCGAAGCCGACGATGGTGGCCACGGCATCGGCCATGAACAAACCCAGGCAGACAATCGCCGCGGGCACCAGGCCGCTGACCAGCAGGGCGAACGACGGCACATGGTTGGCCGACAGGCGCTTGAACAGCGAACTGCCGACGATCATTTCGTCGCGGGCGTAGGCGAACAACAGCCGGCTGGCCGCCGCTTGCAGGCTCAACACGCAGGAAATGAACGACACCATCACCACGGCCATGACCAGGCGCGATCCGACCGGACCGAAGGCGTTGGCCAGGATGGTGGCGACCGGGTCGGTGTCTTCACCGGCCAGGACCTTGGCCATGTCCGGCACCGAGAGGATCAGCGCCAGGCAGGCGAACATCGCCGCCGCACCACCGATGTAGATGGTCATGCGCATGGCTTTGGGAATGCGCTTGCCCGGGTTGGGCGTTTCTTCGGCGACATCGCCGCAGGCCTCGAAGCCGTAGTACTGGAACAGGCCGGCCAACGACGCCGCGAGGAACGCCGGCAGGTACGAACCATTCACCTCGAGGTTGAAGGTGTTGAACAGCACGCTGAGCGGCTGATGACGCTCGAAGATCAGCAGGTAGCCGCCGACCAGAATCGCGCCGACCAACTCGCACATAAAGCCGAACATCGCCACCCGCGCCAACAGTTTGGTGCCCACCAGGTTCAATGCGGTGGAGAGCAGGATGATCGCCAGGGCGATGAGGATGTTGGCCTCGGGACCGGGCTTGAAGCCGAGCAGGATAGCCAGATACGGCCCGGCACCCACCGCGACCCCGGCGATGGTCGCGCACAAGGCCCAGGCATACACCCAGCCGACCATCCACGCCCAGCGTTTGCCCACCAACCGGCGGGCCCAGGGGTACACCCCCCCGGAAATCGGGAATTGCGACACCACCTCACCGAAAATCAGGCACACCAGCATCTGTCCGGCGCCGATCAGCAGGTAGGACCAGAACATTGGCGGGCCGCCAGCGGCCAGGCACAAACCGAACAGGGTATAGACGCCGACGACCGGCGACAGGTAGGTAAAACCCAGGGAAAAGTTCTCCCACAGGCTCATGCTGCGATTGAAGTCCGAACTGTAGCCGAGGGCGCGGAGCTGTTCCGCATCCTGATCGGCGCTGACGCTTGCACGCGCGTTAGGTGAGCCACTCATGTTATTTCCTCATTATCAATGGCAGTGATTAAGGCTGGCGGGCGGGGCCGCTCTTGCTCCTGTGGAGCTTGTTGTTCTGTTCGCTGCACATCCGACCCGTGGGAGCCGGCTTGCCAGCGATGGCGTTTTCATGGACGCCTTTGCCGGCAAGCCGGGCTCCTGCGAAGGGCGGTTGCGATTCAAGCCTGCTGCTTCACTTCGCTGTCGCGCCCGTCGTCGTACTGCGAAAGCCACTCGACCGCCGCGTCGCGGTAGCGACTGAAGCCCTTGTAGTCGACCAGTTGCTGGTTCAGGTCGCGCAGCACCCGATGCATGCGTCGGGCCCAGGCCGGGTTGGTGGCGATGTCTTCGAGGCTGAGCAGGTAGGTGCGGATCGGGAAGACGATGGCGTTGCTGCGCGGCAAGCGATGCAGGGGCTGCAACTCGATGCGCAGGTAAACCAGCTTGCCGGCGTTCTGCGCGGTCACGAGGGTCCGGTCCGGCGCCCATTCCGGCAGGCTTTCGGCCGAGACTTCGAGGCGTGGGTTGACCGTCAGCGACCAGTTCAGGCGGCGAACCGGATGCCCGGTGCGCAGGCGCAACAGGAACTTCAGCGCCCGGTCGAGCATGCCGATTTCCTTCACCAGCGGCACCGGGCCGTGGAACTCTTCCCAGCTCATGCCGAGGTTGAATCGCAGGGAATAATCGGCGCGCTGGGTAGCGATGCCCGCGCCCCAGTACAGCGTGCCGTCGCGCTCCTCCTGCAATACCCAGTCGCCCTGGGCCTGGCGGGTCACGTACTCCATCGGCTCGTAGGGCAGGGTGGCCGGATCGCCGAAGGTGAAGCGGTCGTCGATGTCCAGCAGGCGGTTGGTCCAGTGCCACTGGCGGCCTTCACGCTCCAGGCTGAAGTACTGCGGGTAGTCCCGGGCGTAGGATTCCATGATCAGCTCCAGCAAGTCCCACTGCGCTTCCATCATGTGCGGCGCCGAGACGTAATGCATGCCGGGGTCTTTCTCCAGGGTGATCGCCCGGTCACGGCATTCGCTGATGTAGTGCTCGTCGATATCGAATGCGGCGCGAAACGCACCGTCACCCACCGAGACATGGGGCTCGAGGTTCATCGAGTACATGTAGTCGTCATCGGGGAACGGGAAGGGCGCGCGGGCGATGGTTTCCGGGCTGTTGGCGAAGGTGTAGTCGTCGCGGTAGGTTTCGTCGGGATTGAATTGGATATTCATTGTTTTTTCTCCGTCGATCAGAGGTCGATGACCAGGCGATTGCACTTGGCGCGAGATACGCAGGGCATGATTTTCTTGCAGCTGGTTTTGTCCTCGTCGGACAGCCAGTCATCGGTGTGCAGCAGCTCGCCGTCGAGCTCCAGCACCTCGGTTTCGCAGTGACCACAGGCACCGCCGCGGCACAGGTAGGGCATGCTGTACCCGGCCGCTTCCACGGCTTCGAGCATGGTCTGGTCGGGCGAAACCTCGATGGTCGCGCCGCTGCGGCCGAGGGTGAAACTGAAGGCCTCGCCGCCGCTGCTCTGCTCCAGGAATCGTTCAAAGTGCACGTGGCTGTCGGTCCAGCCCAGGTCACGGGCAACGGCCAGGGTGGCATCGATCATGCTGTCCGGGCCGCACGCGTAAACGTGGCTGCCGAGCGGGCGATCAGCCAGTACCTGGCCGATGTCCATGCGCGCTTCGATGCCTTTGCGGTACAGGTGCACCTGCTCGCCATAGGTCGCCCGCAACTCTTTGCCGAGCCGCGCATGTTCTTCGCCGCGCACTGCGTAGTGCAGCTCGAACGGCACCTTGCTCAGGCGCAGCTCTTCCAGTTGGGAAATCACCGGGGTAATGCCGACGCCACCAGCGATGAACAGATGCAGGCGTGCCTGTTTGATCAGCGGGAACAGGTTGACCGGCGGCGTGACTTCGATCAGATCGCCTTCCTTGACGCTGTCGTGCAGGGCCACCGAACCGCCGCGACCGCTCTCTACCCGACGCACGGCAATCTGGTAGCTGCTGGTGTCGTAGGGCGAACTCAGCAGCGAGTAAGGGTTGCGCAAGGTGTTGCGGCCATTGGCGATCAGCACCACCACATGACTGCCACCGGAGAACGCCGGCAGGTGCTCGCCGGTCGGTGAGACCAGGGTAAAGCGCTTGATTTCCGGGGTCACCGCTTCGATTCGGGCCACGCGCAGATTCAAAGTCCCAGTGTTCTGGCTCATGTGTCGAGCTCCTCGGCGGGCGGCAGTTCGCCCGGTACTTCGGCATCGGCCTTGACCGCCTGAAACGCGGCCAGCCGCCGGGAATAGTGGTCGCGCACCACCAGCGTCAGACTGCAACCAGGGCAGTCGTAGACGCGTTGGGTGACGTTTTCGGTGTAGGTGTCGCAGTGCACGCACCAGACCCGGCGCACCAGCGTGCCGGAGTGTTCGCGCAGTACTTCATCTCGATTGAGGTCAAAGCGAGTGGCCACTTGCATGGCGCTGCCCAGGAAACTTTCGGATCCGGCCAGGTAAAGTCGAGTGCCCATGCGCGCATCGAAGAGCAGGTCGTTCAGGGCGTCGATCAACGCCTGGTTACTGGCGAACAGCTCCAATTGATGGCCTGGGTGCTGCTGTAACCGGGCGAGAAAGTCCTGGCCGGAAAAGGACTCCCGGGAGTACAGCAAAGTAATGGGCCGGTCCAGCCCGGCCATCTCGTCGAGCAGGCGCAACATGGCGCGCCCGCCACTGCCTTGCCCTGCAATGATGTGCCGCGTACCGCCCGGCAGCGGTTGCAGCCGGTCATAGACTGGCCGGCTTTTGATCCCGGTGATCAGCATTCTTGTTATTCCTCCTGACTATCGGCTCGGCTGTTGAAAGCCGGCTGTGATGCAAAGCCCAACGACGGTGGGTTGCGATAGCAGGAGCACAGGGCGTGCCAGTTATTTAACGTGTTGAATTTAAAGGGTTTATTGTTTGTTTTTCGGTGGGGTACAGGCAAAAGTAACTGGATTTGTAGGCGTTTTTGCAGCACGCCGATGCAGCAAGGAACCTCCCTGCAGGCGCTGGCAAGCCAGCGCCTGCTGGACGGTGTTTACAGCCTTTGAGGTCAGTCGCGCTGCAATTTGCGAATCAGCGTGCCGATGTCGATCCCCAGATGCTGCGCCGCCTTGCGTTTGCTCCCGCATAGCTCCACGGCCTGGAGGATGACCTGGCGTTCGAACTGCTGGACCTGAAGCTTGAGGTTCTGCTCGAGGCTTTGCTCCGGGCCGTTCTCCGCCTCTGCGGGTTTGAAACGCTGCTGCAAAGGTGCCGGGTGCAACAGTTCAGCCGGCAAATGATGCTCCTGAGCCTCATCGTCGGCGAGGACCGCCAGGCGTTCGAAAATATTCACCAGTTCGCGAATATTGCCCGGGAAGTCATAACCCATCAGGCACTTGCGGCAACCGGCCGACAGGCTCAAGGAAGGTTCGCGATCTCCGTTGATGCGGCTGAGCAGGATGTCGATGAGGAACGGCAAGTCATCACGATGCTGGCGCAGGGGGGGAATTTCCACGGGCAACACGGCCAGGCGATAGTAGAGATCGGCACGAAATTCACCGGTGCTTACCAGATGGCGAAGGTCCTTGTTGGTGGCGGCAATCACTTGCACCTGCACGGTTTTGCTCAAGGGCGAGCCGACAGACTGAATGGTGCTGTCTTCGAGAAACTTCAGCAGTTTGGCCTGCACATGCAGCGGAATCTCGCCGATTTCGTCGAGGAACAGTGTCCCGCCGGATGCCGCCTCGATATAGCCTTGCTTGCCGCCTTGCAACGCCCCGGTAAACGCGCCGCGCTCATAGCCGAACATTTCCGACTCGAACAGGCTTTCGGGAATGCTCCCGCAGTTGACGTGAATGAATGGCCGATCGCCCCAACCAGCGGCTCGGTGAATGTGGCGGGCAATCGCCGTCTTGCCGACGCCGGGCTCACCCAGGAGCAACAGCCGCGCGCGTCGGCGGAAGGCACGCACGCCGGTGTCGGCGATGCTCGACAGCTGCGGTGAGAGGTGCAGGGCGCTGTCCTGTGGGTCGCGCAGGCCTTGCGGCTCCAGGGGGCGGTTGCCGAGCGCTGCCCGTCGCGGCGGCTGGCTGCCGTCGAAGTCCTTCTGGGTCAGCATCCGGAACGGTTTTTCGTAGGCGCCGGTGGGAATCGCGTGGGTGCTGCTGAGTAGCACGCGTCCTTCCCGGGAGCGGGTCAGGGCGCTGTTGCCACCGCGATTGAGGGCGGTCAGCAAGTCGTCGTAATTCAAGGCCGAACGCTGGAAAAATTCAGTCTCGGGCAAGCCGATCGCTTGCTGCTTCGACAGGCGGTTGACGCGCTCGGCGGCAAGGTTGAGAAAGCGCACCCGGCCTTCACCGTCGGTGACGATCAAGGCTTCACTGAAGCTGTCGAGCAACGCGTGCAACGCCGGGGTTTCCAGCAAGGCACCCAGCACCTCGCTGCTGGCATTGACCGAAGAGCGCATACCCATTTGCAACGAGGGTGGCAGGTTTGAGTCTTTCATGGGTGCAACTCTTCGACGCGGCGAACGCCCTGGCTTTCGCGAAAGACCGCGACCCGCCATGCCACGCCCTCGCGAACCAGAATGCGCGAGCAATGCACGTTGAAATGGCGCTCGCGCCCACGCAGGTCCGGCAGAGGCAGGTTGTGCCAGGTGCGTTCCGGCAAGGCCATGTCCAGCAGCAAGCGCGCGATACCGGCGCCATGGGAGATGCCGAAGGTGTCTTCAAAAGCCGCGTTACGCCATTGCGGTTGCAAGTGTTCATCGATCACCAGCACGGCGTCGGGCACCGCATCGAACACCCGGCGCAAGGCATCGATGCGCTGCTCGGCGTCATGCTGCATGCGCAGTTCCTGGCTGACGTCGCGAATACTGCCCCACATCCGCAGCAGTTGGCCGTTGACGATGGTCGCCCGTACATCGTTCTCGACATAGGCCGGCGAGCCATCGTGGCGGCGATCCACCGAGAGCGCGCAGTCGACGCTGAAACCGGACTCGATCAAGCGCCGCACGAACTCTTCGTTGGCCGGGCTGCGCGGCCAGTAAAGGCGCACCGGCTGCTGGTTGAAGTCGACATCCGACGGCATTTCATAGACCTCGGCCATGGCACGGTTGCACAAGCGCCAGTGGGAGTCGTTTTCGAACACCTGGCGGACTATTTCATCCGGGGAATTGTGGATGTCCACTGCTTCGGCGAACTCGATGCACCAGTACGCCACCTTCGCGCTCTGCAGCATCTGGCTCATCACTTCATTGGCGTTGTGCATTTCCCGCAGCCGATGGCCCAGGGATCCGAGGGGGATTTTCAGCAAGTGCAGGCGCGCCGGCTGTACCGAGCGCCACTCCAGCAATCCACTGGCGATCACATGCAGCAGGCCACCGTTGTGACGAATCAGGGTGAGCTCCAGGCTGTGGATCTGTTCGTCCGCTGGCGGGTTGGCAAACAATGCTTGTACGGTGCGCACCGACTCGACACTGAAAATGCGTTCGATCGGTTGAGACAGCAGCTCTTCAAGCGCATAACCCAATTGATCGCTCAGGCTGGCGGACAGGTTGAGCAGTTGCCCGTCGGCACTGACGGTGCTTGCAAGAGGCTGGGCTTTTCTGGCCAGCAAATTCAGGATATCCATCGGTGGATCGGCTCGATTCGGCTAAGGGGTGGAGAAAGACGGGGCATTTCGCATGCCAATCTCGACAGCCACAAAACAGGGCATAGGGGAGAGACCGCTTCTCGAAGGGTGCTGCAGTTTTGCAGGTGTGTGCATTTACGCAGCGTTTGAGTCGAGCTTAAGGGCAATGCCAGGGCAGGCGGAATCTATCCGATGAGTGACGAAATCAAGGTAGGCGGGCAATAGCATTTTTCCGTCCTGCCCCGTATTTCGCAGGATGAAATCGGTCTAAAAACACCGTCCCGGGCGCCGAGTGCTTTGCTACTCTGAAGGTGTAGGTGATGACGCAGACTGATGCGCAAGCGGATAGCGAGGAGGCGTGGGGCGCGCTCCGAAGGGTACACGGTTAGAAAGATCTCCGCGCTGAGATCCAGCCCTTATGCCGTGTGAAGCAGGACAGTACTTTTAGCTACAAGATGGTTCCATGACTGTTCTGTGGGAGGCCTGATAAACCTTGTAAGCCAGAGACCAGCGCTGGCCACCTACTTGATCTTCGAAGCCCGCCTTGAGCGGGCTTTTTAATGGAGCTCAGAAAATCCCGAGTAGTGCTCCTGTAGGAGCCAGCCTGCTGGCGATGGACTCAAGTACGCCGCGTTTAACCAGACCGCACGCGTTATCGCTAACGACCATCGCTGGCAGGCCAGCGCCTACAAGGACCGTGCCCGCACCGGTTCGGGGGCTTAAACCAGATTGATGGTCACGTCGTAATTGCGACCGGCCCACTTTTCCACCGTTATGTACGCTGCATGTGTCTCGAATCCGGGGTTGTGTATCGTTGTGCAGGTTCGCCGCTCGACTGTTCAGAGCGGTACAAAGCTCGATCGACTGGCGGGGTTCGCCGGCTGTGCTAGCGTCTTGAGGTCGACCCTCATTTGCGAGCTCCCCCCATGGACGAGTCCATCGTTAATGTCACCACTGCCAAATTCAACGCCCTCATCGCCATCGTGCAGGCCTACGGAGCCGCGTTCGCAGTCAAGATTCTGACCGCCATAGCGTTCTGGATCGTCGGGCGCTGGCTGATCGGCTTTGCCGTCCATATGGTGCAGAAAGCCCTGGGCAAGCAGCGGGTGGACCCGACTGTGCTGCGTTACGTGGGCTCGGCGATCACGGTGACGCTGAACATCATCCTGGTGATCGGCATTCTCGGTTACCTCGGGATGCAGACCACCACCTTCGCCGCGTTGCTCGCTGCGGTCGGTCTGGCGATCGGCATGGCCTGGTCCGGGTTGCTGGCCAACCTGGCGGCCGGTGCCTTCATCATTGTCCTGCGCCCGTTCAAGGTGGGCGATTTCATCTGCGCGGGCGGGGTGACCGGCACGGTGACCGAAATCGGCCTGTTCGCCACGGCGATCAACACCCCGGACAACGTGCTGACCCTGGTGGGCAACAACAAGATCTTCAGCGACAACATCCAGAATTTCACCCACAATCCGTTCCGCCGTGTTGAACTCAAGGCGCAGCTCTCCGGAGCGGCCGACTGGAAGGCGGCAGCGGCCTTGCTCAAGGAGAAAATCGCGACCATCCCCAATGTGCTCGCCGAGCCGGCGGTGGATGTGGAGATTCTCGAGTTCAACCTGGTGGGGCCGGTGCTGGCGGTGCGACCTTACTGCCATAACGAAAACTACTGGCAGGTGTATTTCGACACCAACCGCATCATCAAGGATGCCCTCGGCGAGGCCGGCTTCCCGGCGCCGATGCCAGCACAAACGGTGATTTTCCAGCAGGGCGCTACCTTGCCCGGAGCACTGACCAAGGAATGACGGCGTCAATTCGATTGCGGTCATGGGTACCGGGTCGCAATCGACTTCATGCGGAGCAGGATCAATAAATGCAGGATGTTCGCCCCAACCCAACGCAGCCCCTGGAATATTGTGTCGAACGTCCGATATTCATGGATTTCTTGCAGCAGGCCAGACGCACGCCTGATGCAACCGCAGTCATCGCTCACGATGTGACGTGCACTTATCGTCAACTGGAAGAGACCAGCCGGCGCATAGCCGGTTTGCTGATCGAACAGGGCGCCAGCGCGTCGGACCGGGTGGTGATCGTGTCGAACCGCTGTGCAGGCCTGGTCTACGCCATGCTCGGCGCCTCACGCGCCGGGCTGACGTTCAGCGTCGCCGACATGGCCTATCCTGCGGCGCGCATCGAGCAGATCATTCGCATACTGCAACCTTCATTTGTGTTGCTCTGCGGCGGGGCGACCTTCGAACCGGGGCATGGGCAATCCCAGCCAGGGGTTGCTCCTCCACGGGTGGTGAAAATTGCCGAATCGCCCAGCGAATCACTGCATGCCCATGCCGTTGATCCAGAGGATTTGCCGGTAGTCGACCCGGCACATCCGGCCTACATCACCTTCACATCGGGCAGTACCGGTGAACCGAAGGGGATTGTCACCCACCATGCGCCGCTGGTTCATTTCATCGAGTGGCATACCCGGCACCATTCGCTGTCGGAAAACGATTGTTTTTCCCTGCTGTCCGGACTGGGGCATGACCCCGTCTACAGGGACGTCTTCACCCCGTTGTCGATCGGCGCCAAAGTGGTCATCCCCGAGCAATCGCTCGTGATCGACCCATCGGCTTTGGCCACATGGCTGCATAAGCATGCCGTTTCGGTGATTCACCTGACGCCGCCCCTGGGCAAGCTCATAGAGGCGGGGGCAAAGATCAATGGCTCCAGATTCAACGATCTGCGCTATCTGTTCTGGGGCGGCGATGCCCTGAGCGATACCTTGTACGAACAGATGCGCGGCATTGCACCCGATGCAAAGAGCGTGAACTTTTACGGCACGACGGAAACGCCGCAAGCCATGGCGTTTCACCCGCTCGATCCCGCCGCCGACAATGCGCGGATACCCCTGGGCAAAGGCATTGACGGCGCACAACTGCTGCTGGTGAATGAGGCCGGTCAGCTGGCCGGCACCGGAGAGGTCGGGGAGATCCTGATTCGCAGTCCCTATTTGTCATTGGGTTACTGGGGCGACGCGGCAAAGACCCGGGACAGTTTTGTGGCCAATCCCTTTACTCACGCCCCGGACGATATTTGCTACAAGACCGGCGACCTTGGCACCTATCTGCCAGATGGCAGTGTCATGTTTCTGGGGCGCGGTGACAGTCAGGTCAAGATTCGCGGGCACCGAATCGAACTGACCGAAATCGAAGGCACCCTTTCGCGCCATCCCCGCGTCAAACAGTGCGTTGTGCTGGCGGCGAGCGATCGTTCGAATGTGAGGCTGGTGGCCTATTGCGTTTCAACCGACCCTGTTTCCTCGGTTCAATTGCGTGAGCATGTCAGCAAGGAACTGCCCGACTACATGGTGCCGGCGCAGTTTGTCTTCCTGGACGCCATTCCTCTGACACCGAACGGCAAGATCGATAAGCGGGCACTGGCTGCGGTGGGCGCCTCAACGGATGCGGCGTCCCCTGGCTCGAACCAGAACCTGTCGCCGCTCACGCTCAAGCTGGCGGATGCCTGGTCTGAAATCCTCGAAGTCCCGTCTATCGATGCCAACCTGTCGTTCGTGGAACTGGGCGGCGATTCGCTGTCGTTTGTCCAGGCTTCAATGGTCCTTGAGCAGTTGATCGGGCATCTGCCTGATCGATGGGAAATGCTGCCGGTCCGTGATCTGGGTGAGCTGGCCAACACGGCGAAACCGTCGAGGCTGGCCATTCGGGCGATGGAAGTTCCCGTGTTGCTGCGGGTCATGTCCATCGTGATGATTGTGGTCGGGCATTTTCATCTGTTTTCCGATTGGGCGTTTTTCGGCGAGACGGCCGTGTTGTTCGCCGTGTCCGGTCTCAGCCTGGCTAGGTTCCAGGTTCAAGCCATCAATGAACGCGGTAACGCCAGTACGCTCCTCAAGTCCATGGCCAGTATCGCGGTGCCCACGGTCCTGTATACGGTGTTGACCCAGGTGCTTTTCGACAGGGTTCACTGGCCGTCAGTCTTGATGATTTCCAACTGGTTTCCACCCAGGGAAATCGGCAACTTCACCTATTGGTACATTGAGGTGCTGTTGCAGATGATCGTGATCATCGGGATCGTGTTGTCGTTCGAGCGCGTCAGGGCAATCATCCTTTCCAATCCGTTCCGTTATTTGCTCATGGCGTCCTGTCTGCTGGCGGTGGCTGACCTGTTGATCAGTGCCTATGTGTTTGACGCATCAGCGCTCAATAACCGGGTGCCGCAGCATTACCTGGCGATCATGGTGCTCGGCATGGCCATTCACTATGCCGACTCCACCCGGCGCAAATGGCTGGCCAGTGCGGTGACGGTGATTGTGCTCGGTGGGCGGGACGTACTGGAGTTCTACGGACATGGCTTGCCGGCGGTTGGCATGAGCGAATACATCGATGTGGCGGTGCCAGCGGTGCTTGCGGTGATCTGGATCCGTTCCGTGCCCGTACCCGGCCTGATCGCGCGGGGGCTTGCCGCCATCGCCGCGTCAACGCTGTACATTTATCTGACGCACTTTCAATTCCAGTCCTTGGCCCATCGCCTCAATGACAGCCCTGTACTAGCGGTGATTATCGCCATCCTTGGCGGGATCCTGGTCGGTTATGCCTGGAACAAGTTCGTTCGAATCGTTTTGATGCGCTTGAACGGTGCGGAGAAGAAGCGCCGTTCGCAAAAGATTGAACGGGTGGCCTGACGTCAGTGTTTTCGTCAGGTCGCCACTTCACGGCTATCCTGTTTTTCATGCGTTTGATGCTGTACCGCGTCGTTAACCGGAATCAACGGTTGTCTGGATGATGGGTCCCTTCCGGCAAGGACAGGGTCTTGCGGCGTCCCACGGGCTTTCCTGGATGAAAGGCGGTGGTTGCACGGATAGAAGTGGCAGCGATGAACACAAGGGTCGAGCTGGCAACTGACGACGCGGCGCAAGGCTTGTTCGTGCAAACGCTGGAGCAGGCTATCGACGCCGTGGTGGTCGTGAATGAGCTCGACCTTGTGGTGTTTTTCAACGCCGCTGCCGAGCGCTTTTGGGGCTGCTCGCGCATGGACGTGCTGGGCCGTGCAGTCAGTGCCCTGATCCCCCGGGGGCTGAGCCTGACCCCGGACGATTCTTCCCGCGAGCACAGCGGTCTGGATGTGCGGATCCTGCGCCGCGATGGCCAGGAGCGCTGGGGTGTGATGTCCGTCTCGAAAATCACCCTGCACGATCAGACCCTGCATGCGGCGTTCCTCAAGGATGTCACGCACCTGCGCGTGCAAGACCTCGAGCACCGGCTGCTGTCGATGTCGATCAATGCCACGCATTCGGCGACCTGCATCGTCGACGCCCAAAGGCAGCTCATCTACGTCAATGACGGGCTGATCCGCTTGCTGGGGTATTCCCGTGAAGAGGTGATCGGGCAATCACCGATGCTGTTCTTCGTGCCCGACGCGCGGGCCGAAACCCACGCGGAGCCGGAGCTGGAAGCCGTTCTCTGCGGCCAGCCTCACGAGTTCAGCGCGCTTGTCAGCAAACGCAGCGGCCAGCGCCTGTGGGTGCATGTGTCCTCGACGCCTGTGTTCGATGCTCGGGACCAGGTCGAGCACGTGGTGATCGTGCTGACGGACATTACCCAGTCAAAGCTGCATGAGGTGCTGCAAAACAAAGTCATCGGCGCATTGCTCAAGGAAGAGTCGCTGGAAAGCGTGCTGACGCTGTTGTGCCATGAAATCGAACGCATCGCCCCCGAAGTCATCGTTTCGATCCTCAGTGTCGACCCCCAAGGGATTCTGCATCCCCTGGCCAGCCCCGGTTTGCCGACCGAATACTCCAGGGCCATCGAAGGCCTGGCCATCGGCCCCGTGGCAGGGTCCTGCGGTACCGCCGCCTACCGGGGCGAGCCGGTGCTGGTGACTGACATCAATAACGACCCGCTGTGGGCGGACTACAAGCACCTGGCTCAACAGTCCGGCTTGCAGGCCTGTTGGTCGATGCCGGTGCGCAACGGTGCCGGGCGTATCGCCGCGACCTTTGCCCTGTATTTCCGCGAAAGCCGCGGGCCTGACCCCTTGCACGGCCATCTGGTCAAAGCGGGCACCCATCTGTGCATGTTGGCGCTCGAACGCGAGCAAGCCCGCCAGTCCATTCGAAAAATGGCCTTTTACGACGGCCTGACCGGCCTGCCCAATCGCAGTTTCCTGCTCGCCCAGGCACAACGCACCCTGGTCGCAATGGCGCGTGAGCAGGCGGAGCTGGCCGTGCTGTTCGTCGATCTGGATCGTTTCAAGCAAATCAACGATGCGTTGGGCCATGCCTCGGGTGACGAGTTGTTGCGCGTCATGGCGCACCGGTTGCGCAGCGTGTTGCGAGAGTCAGACCTGGTCGGGCGTCTGTCCGGCGACGAGTTCGTCCTTGTGCTGCCACGCATGAACGCCACACAGGTCGCGACTTTTCTCGAGCGGCTGATGCTGCTCCTGAGTCGCCCGACCACGATTGCCGGCATATCTGTGGTCGTTTCGGCCAGCATTGGCATCAGCCTGTTTCCCGGTGACGGGCGGGACATGGAGAGCCTGTTGCACCGTGCCGACATTGCGATGTATCAGGCCAAACGCATCGAACGCGGCAGCTTCAGCTTCTTTGTCGAAGAGATGACCCGGAACGCTCAAGACCGATTGGTCATGGAGACAGCGTTGCGCAACGCCATGGCCAACGACAGTCTTGAGTTGTTCTACCAGCCACAGATCGATCTCAACAACGGCAGGCTGGTGGGTGTCGAGGCCCTGGCACGCTGGGCGCATCCGATACTGGGCGACATTTCGCCAAGGCAATTCATACCGCTGGCCGAGGAGTGCGGGCTGATCAATGAACTGAGTCAATGGGTGCTGCAAGCGGCGTGTGAGCAACTGGCCGCGTGGCGGCGACAAGGATTGGCGATTGCGTCGCTCTCGATCAACCTGTCGCCGATCAACTTTCACAACCTCGACCTGGCCGAGCTGATTGCCGGCCAATTGCAGCGATACGGCTTGCAACCCGCTGACTTGTGCGTGGAAGTGACCGAGGGTGTGGTGCTTTGCAACAGTCCAGGCACCCATAAAACCATCCGCGATCTGCATGCACTGGGGGTGCGGCTGGCCATCGATGATTTCGGCACGGGCTATTCCAGTCTGGGCTATCTGCGGCACCTGCCGATCAGCGAGCTGAAGCTGGACAAGAGTTTTGTCGACGACCTGGAACACGACAGGTCTTGCCGGGCCCTGAGCGAGTCGGTCATCGGCATCGGCAGGAGTCTGTCGTTGACCGTGGTGGCGGAAGGGATTGAGTCCGCCGTCCAGCGCGACATCCTCAAGGCCCAGGGTTACGAGATCGGCCAGGGCAATTTCTTCTCGGTCCCGCTGCCTGCCCAGGCCTTCGCGCCACTCATTGATCTGGCAAACGCGGGCGGGGCCGTGTGCAACGGGGCAGGGCCGCTCTGCCTGGGGCTGGGGATTTCGAGCTGATTAAGGGACGGCCTGACAATGGCACTGTAAACTGGCCGCCCGGTTTCGACCGACCCTTTACCCTCTCAAGCAAGAGTTGCCCATGGCCAATCAAGACATCACCTTTGTTCCGGACCCCGATGCCGATTCCATCTCCTCCGACGTCGCCGGTTTTGGCGGCCTGTTGGTCTCCACCCAGATCCCGACCCGCGCCGACGGCAGCCTGGAGCTGGGCGACATCACCCTGCAGAGCGAATGCACCCTGCAGGCGCTGAAGGTGGCGCTGGAGCGTGCCGGCAGTTCCATGGACCGGGTTCTGCACCTGACCATCTACCTCACCGACATGGCCGACCGCGCCGCCTTCAACGAGGTTTACCAACGCTTTTTCGCCAAGCCCTGGCCGGTACGCGCCGCCGTTGGCGTAGCCGCGCTGGCGGTCGAAGGCATGCGCGTGGAAGTGACCGCGATGGCCGCCAAGGGCTGAAAACACCCTATTTGGGAGCGAGCCTGCTCGCGATAGCGGTATGACCGTCAACGCTGCTGCCGACTGGCACGCAGCCATCGCGAGCAGGCTCGCTCCCACAAAAAGCTCAGGCAAATTCGTTCAGGCTGGCGCCATCGGGCAGCCTGTGGGTGCCGGTCAAGGGTTTCGCCGCTACAATGCGTGCCTTGATCGTGACAGGCCAGACTAAAAACACATGTCCCTACCCAAGCATCACCTCGAATTGCTCAGCCCCGCCCGCGACGTAGCCATCGCCCGCGAGGCCATTTTGCATGGCGCCGACGCCGTGTACCTGGGCGGCCCAAGCTTTGGCGCCCGCCACAATGCCTGCAACGAAGTGAGCGATATCGCCCAACTGGTGGAGTTTGCCCATCGCTACCACGCCCGGGTGTTCACCACCATCAACACCATCCTGCACGACAACGAGCTGGAGCCGGCGCGCAAGCTGATCCACGAACTCTATGATGCCGGGGTCGACGCACTGATCGTCCAGGACCTGGGCGTGATGGAACTGGATATCCCGCCGATCGAACTCCACGCCAGTACCCAGACCGACATCCGTACCCTGGCGCGGGCCAAATTCCTCGATCAGGCCGGTTTCTCGCAACTGGTGCTGGCCCGTGAGCTGAACCTGCAGGAAATCCGCGCCATCGCCGACGAGACCGACGCGGCGATCGAGTTCTTCATCCACGGCGCGCTGTGCGTGGCATTTTCCGGCCAGTGCAACATTTCCCACGCGCAGACCGGCCGCAGCGCCAACCGGGGCGACTGCTCCCAGGCCTGCCGTCTGCCGTACACCCTGAAAGACGAAAAGGGCGGGGTCATCGCCTACGAGAAGCACCTGCTGTCGATGAAGGACAACAATCAGAGCGCCAACATCCGCGCCCTGGTCGAAGCCGGCGTGCGCTCGTTCAAGATCGAAGGGCGCTACAAGGACATGGGCTATGTGAAGAACATCACCGCCTATTACCGCCAGCGCCTCGACGCTGTGCTCGAAGACCGCCCGGACCTGGCCCGTGCCTCCAGCGGCCGCACCGCGCACTTTTTCCTGCCCGATCCGGACAAGACCTTCCACCGCGGCAGCACCGACTACTTCGTCAGCGAACGCAAGATCGACATCGGCGCCTTCGACTCGCCGACCTTCACCGGCTTGCCGGTAGGCGTGGTGGAAAAAGTCGGCAAGCGTGATCTGCTGGTGGTCACCCACGAGCCGCTGTCCAACGGCGACGGCCTCAATGTGCTGGTCAAGCGTGAAGTGGTGGGCTGGCGCACCAACATTGCCGAGCCCAAGGGCGAGTTCGAAGAGGACGGCGAGAAGCGTTATCGCTACCGCGTCGAGCCGAACGAGATGCCAAAAGGCTTGCACCAGTTGCGCCCCAATCACCCGCTCAGCCGTAACCTGGATCACAACTGGGCCCAGGCGCTGCAAAAGACGTCCGCCGAGCGCCGGATCGGCCTTTCGTGGGTCGCGCGCCTGCGTGAAGAGCGCCTGGAACTGACCGCCACCAGTGAAGAGGGCGTCAGCGCCAGCGTTGCCCTCGACGGTCCGTTCGGTGTGGCCAACAAGCCGGAACAGGCCCTGGAACAACTGCACGATCTGCTGGGCCAGTTGGGCACCACCGAGTACCACGCCACGAACATCAAGCTCGACGCTCCCCAGGCCTGGTTCATCCCCAACTCGCAACTCAAGGCCTTGCGCCGCGAAGTGATTGAAGCACTGACCGTGGCGCGCATCGCCGCACATCCACGGGGCGGTCGCAAAGCCGAGACCAACCCGCCGCCGGTGTACCCGGAATCGCACCTGTCGTTCCTGGCCAACGTCTACAACCAGAAGGCCCGTGATTTCTATCACCGCCACGGCGTCAAGCTGATCGACGCGGCCTACGAGGCCCACGAAGAGGCCGGCGAAGTGCCGGTGATGATCACCAAGCACTGCCTGCGGTTCTCCTTCAACCTGTGCCCGAAACAGGCCAAGGGCGTGACGGGCGTGCGCACCAAGGTGGCGCCGATGCAGCTGGTGCATGGCGATGAAGTGCTGACGCTGAAGTTCGACTGCAAACCGTGCGAAATGCACGTGATCGGCAAGATGAAGGGCCACATCCTGGACCTGCCGCAACCGGGCAGTGCTCAGTCGGTGGTCGGCCACATCAGCCCTGAAGACCTGCTCAAGACCATCCCTCGCGCCCCTCACTGAGTGACAGGCGAGCGCGACGTCACGGCGTCGTGCTCGCCCCATCCCGGGCAACAGCGCCATTGAAACCTTTGCGCGGACTGCTGCATCAGCAGGCCGGCTTGCGCAAAGCTTCCTGCCTGCAACCGCTTGCGGTTTGTATTGCAACGTATCTTCAGCCGCAACAGTGACGTACGCATACAAAACAGGGCCCAGCGCGACACATGCGCGATACACGGTGAACGCCTAATGGCGCTGCCCCACAACGGCACCCGCGCTTTTACCCTGCGCTCACTGGAGAATGGCTATGTCCCGAATCAACACCCGTTACGCTGCTGGCTGGCTTGGCGTTGCGCTGGCCACCGCGACACTCGGCGCCTATACCGGTCTCGCTCAGGCGCAGGAGAGCAAGGCCCCGGCGAAAAACTGGCAGGCCGGGCTCTCGCGTACCGATCTGGTCCGTCGTGACCTCGATGTCGATGGGCGTGAAGTCATTCAGGTCCGGGTCGATTTCGATGCCGGCGTGACGTCGCCCAAGCATTCCCATCCCGGCGTCGAAATCGCCTATGTGATTGATGGCACCTTTGAATATCAACTCGAAGGGCAACCACCGGTCACGCTCAAGGCCGGTGATTCGCTGTACATCCCGGCGGGCATCGCCCATGTGGCGAAGAACATCGGCCAGGGCAAAGGCTCGGAGCTGGCGACCTACATCGTCAAAAAGGACACGCCACTGGTGGTGTTGCAGCCGTAGACGGCAGCCGCCTGAATCAGCGGTTCAGGCGTGTTCACGGCGGCGGCTGACCAGGGCGATCAGGCAAGCGATACCGATCAGCCCCCACGCGACCATGAACGTCACGCGCATGCCGCTGGCAACCGCCTCGGGATGCGCGGTATTGATGTCGACCGAGTTCGATGCCAGGGCAAACACCGCGCCCAGTACAGAGGCCCCGGTGATCAGGCCGAGATTGCGCGACAGGTTGAGCAAGGCGGACACCACGCCCCGCTGGTCAGGCGCCACATCATTCATGACAACGGTGTTGTTGGCAGTCTGGAACACCGCATAACCCAGGGTGATGATGACCATGGGCGCGAGGTAGCCGCCGATGCCGAACGTTGTTGGCAGCATTGACAAGGTGAAACAGCCCAGCGCAATGGCGATGAGCCCGGCCAGGGTCATGCGCCGCGCGCCGAAGCGGTCGGCCATGCGCCCGGCGGGCACGCCGGACAGTGCCGCCACCAGCGGCCCGACGGACAACACCAACCCGACCCCGACCGCATCCAGCCCGAGCGCCCGCGACAGATAGAAGGGCCCGACCACCAACGTTGCCATCAACACCGTCGTCACCAGCAGGCTCATGGCCAGGCTGGCGCTCAACTGCGGATCGCGGAACATCGCCAGTCGAATCAGCGGCGCCGCGACGCGTGCCTGCACCCGAATGAACAGGCCGACGCCCACGCACGCCGCCAGCAACAAGGCGATGTTCAACGGACCAAAGTGGCCGCGACCAAGGGTCATGGCCAATGCATAAGCGCCCAGGGTCAGGGCCAACAGCAGGCTGCCGAGCGGGTCGAAACCGCTGCGTACGGTGTTCGCTTTGCGCTGATCGGCCGGCAAATGGCGATAGGCAAGCAGCAGCGTCACCAGGCCCAAAGGCAGCATCATCAGAAACATCGCCCGCCAGCCGAATCCGCCGATCAACAGCCCACCGAGGGAAGGTCCCATCGCGGTGCCAATCGCCGACATCGTCCCGAGCAAGCCCATGGCGCTGCCGGTCTTCTCCTTCGGCACCGTCTCGCTGACGAAGGCCAGGGTCAGGGCCATCATGATCGCCGCGCCGAGGCCTTGCACGGCCCTCGCGCCGATCAGCAGGCCGAGGGTCGGTGCCAGGCCGCACAAAGCCGAAGCCAGGGTGAACAGACCGATCCCGCTCAAGAGCAGGCGCCGCCGCCCGACCAGGTCGCCGAGCCGTCCGACACTGACGATCAGCGTGGTGATGGCCAGCAGATACGCGAGGACGACCCACTGCACCTGCTGGAAGGAAGCCTCGAACACCTCGGCCAGCGTCGGCAAACCCACGTTGGCGATGCTGGTGCCGAGGGCGGACAGCAGCATCGACATTGACAGGCTGGCCAGTGCCCACCTGACGGATCCGGTTCGTTGCGTGCCTTCTGTCATTGCCGTTGTGGAATTCATGGGGTCCCCCTGTCGTGGCCACTCCCGATTGGAGCTATCGCAAAACTACGCCCGCGCCTAACATGGCGGAAGACGCACCCTTTGCATTTAATACGTGCGTTCAACGCCCTATAAGCCCGCCACGAGGCATCCCATGTCCAGCGCCGATTTCAACTTGCTGATCACCCTTGATGTGCTGCTGGCAGAAGGCAGCGTGGCCCGCGCCGCCAAGCGCTTGCGCCTGAGCCCTTCGGCGATGAGCAGGGCGCTGGCGCGATTGCGCGAAACCACTGGCGATCCGTTGCTGGTCAGGGCCGGACGCGGTCTGGTGCCCACGCCCCGGGCGCTGGCGTTGCGTGAGCGGGTCAGTCAATTGGTGCAGGAGGTCGAAGCGGTATTGCGTCCGGCCGAGCAACCGGACCTCGCGCAATTGGTTCGCACGTTCACGCTGCGCACCAGCGAAGGTTTCGTCGACAATTTCGGCGCCAGGCTGATTGCACGCGTCGCCGGGCAAGCGCCCGGTGTGCGCCTGCGCTTCGTGCACAAACCGGACAAAGACAGCACGTCACTGCGTGACGGCACGGTGGATCTGGAAACCGGGGTGGTGGGCAAGGGCGCCGGTCCGGAGTTGCGCACCCAGGGTCTGTTTCGTGACCGCTTGATCGGCGTGGTGCGTTCGGGGCATCCGTTGAGTCAGGGCCCGATGAGTGCCGCACGTTTCGCCGCAGGCAGTCACATCAGCGTGTCCCGGCGCGGCCTGGACAAGGGGCCGATTGATGATGCCCTTGAATTGCTCGGGCTGGAGCGCCAGGTCGCCACCATCGTCGCCGGTTTTTCCACGGCTCTATCGCTCGCCCGGGCCAGCGATTTGATCGTCAGCGTGCCGGAGCGCCACACCGCCGATCTGCGACAAGGCATGCACAGTTTCGAGCTTCCTTTATCGTTGCCCACGTTCACCGTGGCCATGCTCTGGCACCCGCGAATGGATGCCGACCCCGTGCATCGCTGGTTACGTGAATGTCTTCGAGTGGTTTGTTCGGAATAGAAAGTAACTGAAGAAACAGTCAGTTTAAATCCGTGGCAACTTAGTCAATATATTGAGTGCTGGTGTTAAGCTGTTGTTACTGATTTTGTATGTGTAGGTCTTTTGTTATATGAGCGAAGAAAATCATATAAAAATACTTTGAACTTATGCTGTTGGGTGAGGTATGCGGCAGGCTCAATAATTATAAATGTCTAAAGAGAAGAGTTCGCAAGTGTGGTGACTGGCGCAACGCTATCAATGTGGCGATTTACTAGTACTGCGGATATATACAATAATTTGCTCTGCTATATTGACTAACATATTGATTGATATCGATAAATTAGTTTGTATTATTTGAGTCATGATTGTTGTTATTGCTAAACAGAAGCCGGGTTATCGGGGACATTGGCTGACGAAGTGCTGTTGCCGTGTATCTGGAAAGAAATCAAAATAAATCGAACGCTTTTCTTCATCGGTGTTAGTGTTGGTCACTTCAATAAACCGCACTTGTCGTTCTGTAGAGGACGTGCGTCATGTCGATTCCAAATCCTCGAATCGCGATACTCGGTAATAGAGTGCCAAGTTTGAACCTTCCCGAACTTGAACACTTTTCCGACCTTGGCAGTCTGTTGGCTGCCCGCGCATTTGATGTGGTACTGCTGGACATGCCCGCCGCTTATGCGGGGAAAGTGCTGCGAAAGCTGCGCTCTATCCCGCCGTATCGCTACACCCTCATTTACTGTTGCCGCGACCAGGATGGCTGGTGTGAGGCCTTGGGTGATGGTGCATGCCCGGTCGATGCCAGTGAGATCAAGCAGCTTTGGGTCGCCTGGCAAGAGCGCTTCAGGTTGCTTGAACAGGGCGCCGCGCCCGAGCGATTTGAAAGCCGGGTGTTGTCCTGGCTGTGGTTACGCGGCAACACCTATGTGTATGCGTTGCGCGACCCGGAGGTGCCCCAGCATTACCGCTACCCGCTGCTGGAAGCCCTGGCTGACAACGAGCAGATCAATGCGTTTGTCTGGCTGGGCTTGATGGTGCAGCAAGGCTGGCTGGAAGAGGGGGTGCTGGTCGATCGGGTTCGCCTCTGTTCGGAATGCGGTTCGGGCCGGCTCAATTACATCGACGTGTGCGCCGAGTGTCAGGCCCTGGACATTTCGCGACAACCTTCCTTGCACTGCTTTACCTGCGGGCATGTGGGCCCGCAGGAATCCTTTCTCAAAGACGGCGTGCTGCTGTGCCCCAACTGTTTGAGCCGGCTGCGTCACATCGGTACCGATTACGACCGCCCGATGGAAAACTATCGCTGCCGCTCATGCCAGGCGTTTTTTGTCGATGCCGAAGTGCAGGCGCGTTGCCTGGATTGCGGCTTGTCGCATACGCCGGACAAATTGCGTGTCCGCGAGGTCAGGGATTTCCGCCTGACCGAAGCCGGACGGTTCCGCTGCCGCCAGGAGTTCAGCGAGCGATCGGTCCCCGGCTTTGGTCGGCTCAACCTGCTGGGCGGCAAGGATTTCTATGATCTGCTGAGCTGGCAGATCCAGATTGTGCGCCGCTATCCGGTGCCGACCTTCTCCCTGATCGGAATGCGCTTCGTCAACCTGAGCGGGACCTTGTCGCAACTGGGGGAACAACGCGGTCATGCCTTCATCGATAGCGTGGCCGATCGTTTGAAGGAAACCGTGCGGGAAACGGACCGCTGCTCGCGAAGCACCGAAGAGTTCTTCTGGATCATGCTGCCCCATACCGACGGCAAGGGTCTGGAATGCGTCAAACAACGCTTGAGCCGGATTGCCGAGCTGTTTTCGGCGCCGGAGGTCAGCGACCTCTCCCTGCGTGTCGTCAGTATCACGGCGCCGGACGATCTTCTTGATCAGGAAGATGGTCAATTACTGTTGGCCCGTTTGGCCGGCGAGTTGGTGTGACACCCATGAACCCGTTGATGGAACAACTCTACAACGCGCTGGGCGGGCTTGCCGGGGCGGATGGTCTGAGCCGGTTGTTCTACATGCTCTTTCCATCGTTTCTGATTTTTGAATTGCCGATGATGATCCTGGTGATGCTGGGCGTGCTGCGCTGGTTCGCACGTCGGCGTTCCCGCGTGCCGAAGATCAGCGTTTATCAGCCCAAGGTCTCGTGCATCATCACCTGCTACAGCGAAGGAATGGACGTGCAGACCACGCTCCTGAGCCTGTGCGAGCAGACGTATGGCGGCCACATCGAGATGATTCCCGTGGTGGACGGCGCCACCGTGAACCAGGCGACGCTGGCCGCTGTGCGCAGCTTCAACGTGGACCCGCAGTTGTACCCCCGGCGCCATTTGCGCCCGATCGCCAAATGGCAGCGGGGCGGACGGGTGTCTTCATTGAACGCCGGCCTGTCGCTGGCCAGCGGCGAAATCGTGATGGCGCTCGATGGCGATACGTCCTTCGACAACAACATGGTCAGCGCCATCGTGCGGCATTTCGAAGACCCCATGGTGCCCGCGGTGGCCGGTAGCCTGCGTGTACGCAACGTCTGGGGCTCCTGGGTCACGGCGATGCAGTCGCTGGAGTACCTGCTGTCGATCCACATGTCGAAAATCGGCCTGGCCGAATGGAATCTGGTCAACAACGTGTCCGGTGCCTTTGGCGCCTTCCGCCGTAGCTTCCTGGTGAAAATCGGCGGCTGGAACACCCATACAGCCGAAGACCTTGACCTGACGCTGCGCATCAAGAGCTACTTCAAGCGCCATGACCTGAGAATCCCGTTCGAGCCTGAAGCGATCGGTCACACCGACGCGCCCGCGACACTCAGTCAATTCCTGATGCAGCGATTGCGTTGGGACGGCGACCTGTTCTTTCTGTACATCAGAAAGCACAACCGCAACATCAGTCCGAAATTATTAGGCTGGAAAACCTTTTTGATGATCCTGGTGACCGGCTTCTTTTTCCAGCTGGTGCTGCCGTTCATCATCTTCAGCTACACCTTGCTGGCGATCTTCATCCTGCCGGGCATGACCCTGCTGTTTCTGTTTTCGCTGATCTATCTGTTGTACCTGACGATCACCGTGCTGATGTTCGGCGCCATGCTGTTGATGGTGTCCGACCGCCCCCGGCAAGACATGACCCTGGGCTTGCTGGTGCCTTTTTTCCCGATGTTCATGTTGCTCCTGCGTTGCTGGAGCGTGGTCGCCATGCTCAACGAAATGCTCCGTCGCGGGCATGAAGAAAGCTCGATGGCGCCGTGGTGGGTGCTCAAACGCGCCACGAGGTTTTGATATGCGATCAATCCTTCTGGCCCTGTGCTTGCCCCTGCTGGTGGCCCAGCCGTTGATGGCTCAGGCGGCGCAAGCGCAAAGATGGTCCCAGGCCAGTTATGTCTGGGACAGCGAAGCCTTGCTCGATCCCGGGCAGCGGCCGGCTGAACTGGAGGCACTGCGCAACGCCGGAATGGACAAGATTTACCTGGGCCTCAAGGCCGCGCAGATCAAAGACCTGGGCGCGACCCGCCAGCGCCTGGAACAACTGCTGCGGGACGCGGCGGACAAGGGGGTACAAGTCAGCCTGTTACTGGGCGATCCGAGCTGGATCGAGCCGCCGGAACGCCATCAGCTCACCGATCTGCTGGGAAAACTCAAAGGGCTCGCCTTCATCAGCCTGCACCTGGACCTGGAGGTCGAGCAACTGGGCATGCCCGTCCCCGATCAGCGCCTTACAGACTGGCTCGAAACCTTGCGTACAGCCTCTTCAGTGAGCCCATGGCCGGTCGAGATTTCCAGTCACCATCGCTGGTTCGCTGATCCCAAACCCGGACACCCCTGCGTGCCCTGTGCGCTTCCCGATGCGGGCGTGCGTCAGGTCAGCCTGATGATTTACACGCGCAATCCGAACAACAGCGCGCGAATGGCAGAGCAAATCGCCAGGCGCTGGCCCGACCTGCAATTTCGCCTGGCACAAAGCACGGAGCCGCAACTGGACGCCACGGAGTCCTGGGCCGGCGCTTCGACCGAACAGTTGCAACACCAGAGCAGCGTCTGGCGTGAACAACTGCAACCTCTCGGGATTGCCGGCATTGACTGGCAAGCCTGGCGAGACTTTCCAAAACGGTGAACCCTCATGAAGATTCGTTTTGATAGTCGCAAGGAACTGAGCCCGACTCAGGAGCAGGGTTTGAGCGTGCTCTATGCCCCGGGCAAACGCACGGCGTTTCGCGTGCGCTGGTATTTGATCCTGTTCCTGGTCGCCAGCCCGTTGATCTGGCTGGGCGGCAAACTGGCCTACGGGATGCTGATGATCGACGCGCCGGCTCAGTTGCGCTTGCCGATCATCGAAGTGCGCGCACGGGATACCGGTCGGGTCGAGCAACTGTTCGTCAAGGCCGGCGACCAGATCGGCGTCAATCAACCGCTGGTCAATCTCGACAACCCCGAATGGCGGGCCCGGCTATCGCAACTGGCGGCCATGCCGACCAACACGACGCCGGCACGCAATACCAAATTGGGCGGCAGCGAGCGACAGTTGCTCAATACCCGCATAGGGAGGGCGCAGGAGCGTGTGAAGGTGCTGGAAGACCTGGTGGATCGAGGTGCCGTCTCTCCGGGAGAAGTGTTGACGGCCAAGTCTGAGCTGGATGGCTTCAGGGCCGATCTGTTGGCGTTCGAGCGGCGCGAGCAACTGGCCAATCAGGCGCCGTTGAGCGTCGAGCGAGATGTCATTCAACAGAACGCCGAGCAGCAGTGGCTGAAGACGCGCCTGGCCGCGCTGCCGATCAAGGCCCCGCAGGGCGGGCGAGTGGCGGAAGTCATGGTCAACCCCGGTGAAAACGTCGGAGCCGGCACCTTGCTGATGCGCATCGAGCGACAGGAAGACCCGCTGCTGTGGATTTACCTGGAGCCGCAGAACATCAGCTACGCCGCGATTGGCCAGGCGCTGCGCGTTCGCATGCCCAATGGGGACTGGCTGGACGCCCATGTTGTCCAGGCTGTGGACAGTGCCGGGCGTACACCCACGGTGTTGCGAGGACCATTCACGGCCAGCGAAATGGGCTTGCAGGTCGCCGCCCGGTTTGATCACCCGCTGCCGGCGAAATGGCGAATCGATCAACTGCCGTTGAATGTGCGGTTCCCCACCGACTGGCAACAGATGTTCGCCGACAGCCGTGAGCTCATCGAGCAAGTGGGGGATCTCTTTGCCATTGGTCGGGCAACGGCGACCGCCCAGGAAAGCCATTGAAGGATCACCTGCGATCAATCATCGCCGACCTGATGGACGCGTCGTCTGGGTCGGCCCCTCAGATGTACTGATGGCGGCGCGCCGTCGCGGCGACTTCGGTTGCCAGCAAATGCTCGGCCAGCACATCGTTCAAGAACCGGAACTGATCGTTGAGCCCCACCACTTCGTTGTTGAAGTGATTGGCGGCGGCCGGAATCAGCAAGGCTTCGAATTTTTTGTCGAATACCAGGGTCAACACTTTACGAGACTCGAAAGGTTGCGAGTAATAGTTGCTGCCGAACACCGGGAAGCTCACGGACAGGGTGACTTCGTTGATCATGACGTGCGCTCCTCGGAGAGGACGAACCAGCCCAATACACTCAACGTGAAGGCCGTCAGGGCCAGACAGGTCAGGAGATGGATCAGCATGGTACGGCCCTCCGCTACAGGGTTTCGTGTTGGGTTGGAATCGATCCTACGCTGACGGTGGCGGGGCGGAAGGCATTCGTGGCGATGGTGAATATCGACGCAAGTGATGGTCGGTTTTTGCGGGTTTTCTGAGGGCCACGATCCACGCTCAGCCGACAATGGCCGCCACCTATACTCAATTGAGGGGCTCTTGAACACCGAACATTCCGTTCGGAGCCGACTTTAGGAACCGTGATCTTGAACCTGCGCTGGTTGATCGTCGCCGTGCTGGTGGTGTTGGCCGGGTGCGCCATGTCGCCGCGCGCGCCGGTGGAAACACCGCAAGTGGTGATACCTCCCAGCACCTGGCAACAAGTGGATCGGGAGATCATCCAGGCGTCGCAATCGGCGACCGAACAGACAAAAATCTATGCGCAGGGCGCCATGGACTACTGGCGCACCCGGGTCTACGAGCTGACCGAGCAGAATTTCATCCCCTGGTTCAGCAACTACTGGACCCAGGAATGGCTGTCGATGAAGGTCAGCTGGTACACCATCAGCGCCAAGGGCGAGCAGGACGCCACGGAAAGGCGTCTGGCCGCTTATCTGCTGGAGCAGTATCAGGAAAAGGTTCTGGCGCCGGTGGCGGTGGAGATCGACCCGAATGCGATTCTCAGCCTGGCGGCGGCCTTCTATGTGGACATTCTCAAGGAAGAACTGCAGAAAATCTCCCAGCGCCATGACGTGCCGATGGCGCAACTCAATGGTCGTATCCAGAAAATCCCGGCCATTGCCCTTGGGCCACCACCGGCCCGGGACGCCTCGCTTTATCAGGTCGTTTACACCGATTTGAACGCCTTGCCGGCCTACTCCGCGTTGGTCGACAAGATCCACAAGGCTGGCGGCGATAAAGGCGTTGGCTCAACCGACACCGCCATGGCGCCGGTGGCCAAGCGCGCAAGCCAACGGATGGAAGCCGAAATGGCCCCGCGCGGGGCGGCCAGTGCGGTGGCGGCGGCCGCCGGCAAACTTGCTGGCGGATTGATTACCGTGGGGGTGGCGGGGGTTCGCGCATTGATTCAGGCCGCCGACCGGCCGGACAGCGAAGCGTTGATCCGCAGCAGTCTGGGCAACACCTTCGACAAAGCCTGGATCAAGCTGGTGCAGGACCCGAACACCGGTGTCATGGCCGGTACTTTGTACATGGCGGCGCAAATCGAAGGCAGCCTGGCCCAGAGTGCTGAACCGCCGGTCGGTATAGGCGTGGGGACTGTCGATTGGAGCCCGATTGATTCGACTAATCAGTAGCTCAACCCATGACTGAAGGAGAACACCCATGTCTTATGTAGATGGTTTTATCGCGGCGGTGCCCACCGCCAATCGTGAAAAATTCAAGAAACACGCCGAAATCGCTGCGGCGATCTTCAAGGAAAACGGCGCATTGAGCCTGGCCGAGTGCTGGGGTGAAGACGTACCGGAAGGCAAGGTCACTTCGTTCCCGATGGCGGTCAAACTCAAGGAAGACGAGACCGTGGTGTTTGGCTGGATCATCTGGCCGGACAAGGCCACCCGCAATGCCGGGATGGAGAAAATGATGAAAGACCCGCGCACGCAGCCGGACGTCAGTCCGATTCCGTTCGATGGCCAGCGCATGGTGTTCGGCGGTTTCGAGCTGCTCGTCAAGGCTTGAGCCGGCTCGTAGGGTCACTCTGACGTCGGGGTGATCCTGCAGCTTTTGCGATGGCGGATTTCGTCATCGGTCGGCCGTACGCGGATGAACTCGAAACGCGGCTCGCCTTCGCTGTAGTGCACCAGCCAGCCCCATTCCAGTTCGGACTCATCCTGGCCGGGCCTGGGTGGCTCGGCCCACCATGGTTCCTTGCTGATGATCTGTCGCATGGCCCCCTCCGGTTGATTCGCCAGCCTCAACTATAGACCTGTGGCGAGGGCGCTTGCTCCCGCCGGAGATCTCTGTGGGAGCCGGCTTGCCGGCGAAGGCGTTTTCATTGACGCCGCATCGTTGCCTTCGCTGACCCAGCGCCCTTGCCACAGGTTGTACACTCAGGCGGTCTCCCCGCCGAGGTGTCCTGCATGAATGAAGAATCCCGCGAGCCGTTCAAACGGCTGTTTTTTGCCCTGGGTTGCGCACCCGCGCAACGCAAGGCCATCGCCCAGTGGCGCGGCGCGCTGCAACTGCGCAGCGGACGCCCGGTGCCGGTGGAGAATTTCCATCTGACCCTGAAGTTTCTCGGCTCGGTGGCGGTAGGGCAGATTGCGGACATTTGCACGGCGGTCGCGTCTGTACGCACCCCCGGCGCGCGATTGACCGTGGCCCTTGATCGGCTGGATGTCTGGCGCAGGGCAGGGGTGTTGGTATTGGCGCCGGAGCAGGCACCGCCGGCGCTGCTGCGCCTGGTGTATGACCTGGAGCAGGCCTTGTTGCCGTTTGGGCTGGAGGACGCACCACGGGAGTTTCGTCCGCACCTGACCCTGGCCCGCGATTATCGGGCGCCGGTGCCGGAGTCGACCTCGCCGCCGGAGTTTTTCCTGCGCGCCGACCGTTTCACCCTGTTCGAATCCCACAAGGGCCGCTACCGGGCGCTGGCCGATTGGCCGCTGGGGGTGGCATAGGAACTGCTATAAAAAAAGGCGCCTGGGGGCGTAATACCAGTCAGTTAAGGATGAACACTGTACCTGTGGCGAGCGAGCTTGCTCGCGCTGGACTGCGTAGCAGTCCCATTTTTTTAGGGCCGCTTCGCGCCCCAGCGCAAGCAAGCTTGCTCGCCACAGGTTACTGAGTGCTCGCTCTATCTCTTAACTGATCGGCATTAGCCCGAAGGCGCCGAAACTCACCTTAACCGAGGAGCCAGGTGAGTGATGCAGCGGTGGTAAGGCGCCGCATGAACGTAAATCGGACCATCAAATTTCAACCGGCACACCCACAGGGTGATGCGTTATTTACCCAGCTTCACCTTGGTCCAGCCCCGGGTCATCACCCGCTGCACACCGATCGGCATGTCGGGAATGGCATACAGGGTCGCCATCACTTCCTGGGGTGGATACGAACCCGGATCGTTGCGAATCGATTCATCCACCAGCGGCGTGGCGGCCGCGTTGGCATTGCTGTAGCCGACGTTGTTGGTGATCTCGGCGATGATGTCCGGGCGCATCAGGAAATTCATGAACAGGTGGGCGTTCTCGACGTTGGCGGCATCACGCGGGATGGCGACCATGTCGTAGAAACTGCCGGCCCCTTCTTTGGGGATGCTGTAGTCGATCTTCACCTTGTCGCCGGCTTCCAGGGCGCGGGCCTTGGCTTGCAGCACGTCGCCGGAGTAACCGACCGCCACGCAGATGTTGCCGTTGGCCAGGTCCGAGATGTACTTCGAGGAGTGGAAGTACGCCACCGACGGGCGAATCTTCATGAACAGCGCTTCGGCTTGCGCGATGTGTTGCTTGTCCTGATCGTTCACCGGGTAGCCCAGGTAATGCAGGGCGGCCGGGAGCATCTCGGTCGGCGAATCGAGGAAACTGATGCCGCAGGCTTTGAGTTTTTCCGCGTTCTCCGGTTTGAACAGCAGGTCCCAGGAATTGGTCGGGGCATTGGCGCCGAGCACTTCCCTGACCTTGTCCGGGTTGAAGCCGATGCCGATCGAACCCCACATGTACGGGAAGGCATGGCGGTTACCGGGATCACTGGCGGAGGCGTTTTTCAGCAGGACCGGATTGAGGTTTTTCCAGTTCGGCAGCTTGGACTTATCCAGTTCCTGATAGACCCCGGCCTTGATCTGCTTGGCCAGGAAACTGTTGGAAGGGACGACGATGTCGTAGCCGGATTTGCCCGCCAGCAGGCGGGCTTCAAGGGTTTCGTTACTGTCGAACACATCGTAGGTCACCTGGATGCCAGTCTCGTCTTCGAACTTCTTGACGGTATCCGGGGCAATGTAATCCGACCAGTTGTAGACGCGCAGTACCTTGTCATTGGCCTGGGCGCCGGTGGCAATCGCGCCCAATAAGGACAGTGTCAGCAGAGTCCTGCCAAACATTTTCATCGGTACAACTCCATTTCTTTTCTTATTCAAAACACACAAAGTGCAGTAGACACAAAACCTGTGGCAGTGAGCCCCAATACCTGGGTGGTTACACAGTGCCTGTGGCGAGGGAGCTTGCTCCCGCTGGGCTGCGCAGCGGCCCCAAAATTTTGTGAGTGCTGCGCACTCAAGCGGGAGCAAGCTCCCTCGCCACAAGGAGCAAGTCCCAGGACTTACGCCGTCGCTCCCAGCATTTTCTTCTCAGGCGCCTGCCACGATTCGCTGGCAGTCTGGTCCATCGCTTCCTGGATCGCCCGCTTGCGGGTGGCTTCGGCACGGCGGCTGAAATACCAGACCATGAAGGTCACGATCGAGACCGCCAACAGGATCAGGCTGGCCACGGCGTTGATCTCCGGCTTCACGCCCAGACGCACCGCCGAGAACACTTCCATCGGCAGGGTCGTGGAACCCGGGCCGGAGACGAAGCTCGCCAGTACCAGGTCATCCAGCGACAGGGCGAACGACATCATGCCGCCGGCGGCCAGGGAGGGCGCGATCATTGGAATGGTGATCAGGAAGAACACCTTGAATGGCTTCGCACCCAGGTCCATGGCCGCTTCTTCGATGGACAGGTCCAGTTCGCGAAGGCGCGCGGAGACTACCACTGCCACATAGGCGGCACAAAACGTGGTGTGGGCGATCCAGATGGTCACGATGCCGCGTTCCATCGGCCAGCCGATCAGTTGCGCCATGGCCACGAACAGCAGCAACAGCGACAGACCGGTGATCACTTCCGGCATCACCAGCGGTGCGGTGACCAGGCCGCCGAACAGCGTGCGCCCCTTGAAGCGGGTCACGCGGGTCAAGACAAACGCCGCCAGTGTTCCCAGGGCCACGGCCGCCAGCGCGGTGTAGCAAGCGATCTCCAGCGAGCGCACCACCGAACCCATCAACTGGGTGTTGTCGAGCAGGCCGGCGTACCACTTGAACGACCAGCCACCCCATACCGTCACCAGTTTCGAGGCGTTGAACGAGTAGATCACCAGAATCAGCATCGGCAGGTAGATAAACGACAGGCCGAGCACCAGCATCATTTTTGAAAAGCCGAAACGTTTCATCCCCGTGCCTCCATTTCTTTGGCCTGACTGCGGTTGAACAGCAGGATCGGCACAATCAGGATCAACAGCATCACCACCGCCAGGGCGGATGCCACCGGCCAGTCGCGGTTATTGAAGAACTCTTGCCACAGCACGCGACCGATCATCAGGGTCTCCGGGCCACCGAGCAGTTCCGGGATCACGAACTCACCGACCACTGGAATGAACACCAGCATGCAACCGGCGATGATGCCGTTCTTGGCCAGTGGCACGGTGATTTTCCAGAAGCTGTTGAAGGTGCTCGAACCCAGGTCCGATGCGGCTTCCAGCAGGCTCTGATCGTGCTTCACCAGGTTGGCGTACAGCGGCAGGATCATGAACGGCAGATACGCATACACCACGCCGATATAAACGGCGGTGTTGGTGTTGAGGATCTCGATCGGGTGATCGATCAGCCCGGTCCACAGCAGGAACGCATTGAGCAAACCGTTGTTGCTTAGGATGCCCATCCACGCGTAGACGCGGATCAGGATCGCGGTCCAGGTCGGCATCATGATCAGCAGCATCAAGACGTTTTGCGCTTCCTTGCTCGCCTTGGTAATGGCGTAGGCCATCGGAAAACCGATCACCAGGCACATCATTGTGCTGAACAGCGCGACCTTCAACGAACCCAGGTAGGCGGAGAGGTACAGCTCATCTTCGCCCAGCATGGTGTAGTTGCCGATGTTGAGCATCAGCTGGAATTTCTGCTCGGCGTAGGTGTAGATCTCCGAGTAGGGCGGAATGGCCAGGGCCGCTTCCGAGAAGCTGATCTTCATCACCAGGAAGAACGGCAACAGGAAAAACAGGCACAGCCACAGGAAGGGAATCCCGATGACGAATTTTCGTCCACTGGGCACCAGGCGCAGGAATTGCTGATTGAAGGTTTTCATGCGCGCAGTACCACGCCGCTGTCGTCTTCCCACCACACGTAGACCTGATCGTCCCAGGTCGGACGTGCGCCACGGCGTTCGGCGTTGGCCATGAACGACTGCACGACTTTGCCGCCAGGCAATTCCACGTAGAACACCGAGTGACCGCCGAGGTAGGCGATGTCATGCACCTTGCCGCTGGACCAGTTGTAGCGGGCCTCTGGCTTGGTGGTGCTGACCAGCAGTTTTTCCGGGCGGATGGCGTAGGTGATCGACTTGTCCTGCACCGAAGTGCTGACGCCGTGACCGACGTAGATCTTCTGTTCCAGGTCCGGGCTGTGAATGATCGCGTAGCCTTCCAGGTCTTCGACGACGGTGCCTTCGAAGGCGTTCACGTTGCCGATGAACTCGCAGACCATACGGCTGACCGGTGCTTCATAGATGTCGACAGGGCTGCCGATCTGGGCGATCCAGCCCAGGTGCATGATGGCGATGCGCTGGGCCATGGTCATGGCCTCTTCCTGGTCGTGGGTCACCATCACGCAGGTCACGCCCACGCGCTCGATGATTTCCACCAGTTCCAGCTGCATCTGCGAACGCAGCTTTTTATCCAGTGCGCCCATCGGTTCGTCGAGTAACAGCAGCTTCGGACGCTTGGCCAGGGAGCGGGCCAGGGCCACGCGCTGACGCTGGCCGCCGGACAACTGGTGGGGTTTGCGCTTGGCGTACTGGGTCATGTGCACCAGGCGCAGCATTTCTTCCACGCGGGCGTCGATTTCCGCGGCGGGCAAACGGTCCTGCTTTAGGCCGAAGGCGATGTTCTGCGCCACGGTCATGTGCGGGAACAACGCGTAGGACTGGAACATCATGTTGATCGGCCGCTCGTAGGGCGGCATGTCGGTGATGTCGACACCGTCGAGCAGGATACGGCCTTCGGTCGGCCGTTCGAAGCCGGCGAGCATGCGCAGCAGCGTCGATTTGCCGGAGCCGGAGCCACCGAGCAGGGCAAAGATTTCGCCTTGATGGATTTCCAGGGACACATCGTCCACGGCGGTGGTTTCGTCGAATTTCTTGGTGACGCGGTCGACTTTCACCAACACCTTTTTCGGTGCCTGGTGACCTTCAAGAGCCTTCCGGTAGATGCTGGAGGCGTTTGCCATTTGAAACTCCCAACAGGTTTCAGTCGTCGGGCCAACGCGGCCTGACTTAATAGTTGATTGCAAACCCTTGCCGGACGGTGTCAGTCAGTCGAAACGCTGATCCCACAGGGTCTCGCGTTTGACTCACTGGCCCGCACCGCTCGGGTTTATTCGGCGCCGCCGTCCTGGCTGCCTGGTAGTACTTGTTGTTATTGCAGTGTGTTGTTGTCGTGAGGGACCGACGCGCACAAGCGCGCCCGCCTGACTCACGGGGGCAGTGAAATCGTTGAATCGTGTTTGAGGTCGTCAGTCAGCGCCCATGACGCAGCGCCGCCCGTTGCCGGCACGCCTCACCAAACGCCTGGAAAATTCTCAAATAAGGAGGATTCGACAGGACCTGCCATTCCGGGTGCCATTGCACGCCGAGGGCGAAGGCCTTGCTGTGCTCGACCGAGACCGCTTCGATCAGGCCGTCCGGCGCGAGCGCTTCGGCGCGCAGGCCGGGGGCGAGTCGGTCGATGCCCTGGCTGTGAATCGAATTGACCTGGAATTGCGTGGGCAGGTCCAGTGCCTGGAACACGCCGCCCGGTTGCACGTCGACGGTGTGCGCCGGTGCGTATTGCACCGCCAGGTCAGGGTGGTTGGCTTCACGATGATCAAGGAAGCCGGGCAATTCATGGACCTTCTGATGCAGGCTGCCACCGAACGCCACGTTCATCTCCTGAAAGCCGCGGCAGATGCCGAGCACCGGGACGCCGGCCGCAATGGCCGCACGGATCAGGGGAAGGGTGGTGCGATCCCGCTGGGGATCGTGTTCCGTGCCGGGAGCACTGTCCGGACCTTGATAGTGGAAAGGTTCCACGTTCGAAGGCGAGCCGGTCAGCAACAGACCGTCGAGCTGCGGCAGCAGGTCCTCGATTTCGGTCAGTTCAGCCAGGGAAGGAATGACGACAGGCAGCCCCAGTGCGGCAACGCTGACAGCACGCAAGTACTTGTCGCCGCTGACGTGGTAGGGATGCAGGCCAATCTGTTTGACGCATGCAGTAACGCCGATCAATGGCTTGAATGCCATTTTTATCACCTCGAAGTTTCACACTTGAACGAGCTTTTCCGGAGCTTAGCCTTGTTGATTTTAATTAACAACTCTCATGTAAAAAATTCTAAACGCCGCACGTCTGAAGATCAGGATTTACGCGTGTTTGAGGGGGTATCTGGCACTCTCGTGCTTCTGAGAGGCCCAAAAATAAACGCTGAAAGGCTCAGTGTTCGCTATTGACTTCACTTTGCCTTTCGGATTGACTGGGCTCGTGAAAGGGCGGTGAACATAATAATTAACAGTAAAAAATAGGTGCATCATGTCGGTCCCTCTGCGTACCGTTCAACTCAACGAAGCAAACGCATTCCTTAAGAAATATCCTGAGGTTTTGTACGTCGACCTTCTGATTGCGGATATGAACGGTGTGGTGCGCGGCAAGCGCATCGAACGCACCAGTCTTCATAAGGTTTACGAGAAAGGCATCAACCTGCCGGCGTCTCTGTTTGCTCTGGACATCAACGGCTCGACGGTGGAAAGCACCGGCCTGGGTTTGGACATCGGCGACTCCGACCGTATCTGCTACCCCATCCCTGGCACCCTCAGCATCGAGCCCTGGCAGAAGCGCCCGACCGCGCAACTGTTAATGACCATGCACGAGCTGGAAGGCGAGCCGTTCTTCGCTGACCCGCGTGAGGTGCTGGCCAACATCGTGCGCAAGTTCGATGACATGGGCCTGACCATCTGCGCCGCGTTCGAACTGGAGTTCTACCTGATCGACCAGGACAACGTGAACGGTCGTCCGCAGTCGCCACGTTCGCCGGTCTCCGGCAAGCGTCCGATGTCGACCCAGGTGTATCTGATTGACGACCTCGACGAATACGTCGACTGCCTGCAAGACATCCTCGAAGGCGCGAAAGAGCAGGGCATCCCGGCTGACGCCATCGTCAAGGAAAGCGCCCCGGCGCAGTTCGAAGTCAACCTGCATCACGTGGCCGATCCGATCAAGGCGTGCGACTACGCGGTCCTGCTCAAGCGTCTGGTGAAGAACATCGCCTACGACCACGAGATGGACACCACCTTCATGGCCAAGCCGTATCCGGGCCAGGCGGGCAACGGTCTGCACGTCCACATTTCGGTGCTCGACAAAGACGGCAAGAACATCTTTGCCAGCGAGGATCCCGAGCAGAACGCCGCGCTGCGACATGCGATCGGCGGTGTGCTCGAGACCCTGCCGGCGCAGATGGCGTTCCTCTGCCCGAACGTCAACTCCTACCGTCGTTTCGGCGCACAGTTCTACGTGCCGAATTCGCCAAGCTGGGGCATCGACAACCGTACCGTGGCGGTACGCGTGCCGACCGGTTCGCCGGACGCCGTGCGCATCGAACACCGCGTGGCCGGTGCCGACGCCAACCCGTACCTGCTGATGGCTTCGGTCCTGGCGGGCGTGCACCACGGTCTGACCAATCAGATCGAGCCGGGCGCCCCGGTGGAAGGCAACAGCTACGAGCAAAACGAACAGAGCCTGCCGAACAACCTGCGCGATGCACTGCGCGAGCTGGACGACAGCGAAGTCATGGCCAAATACATCGACCCGATGTACATCGACGTGTTCGTGGCGTGCAAGGAAAGCGAGCTGGCCGAGTTCGAGAACTCCATCTCCGACCTTGAGTACAACTGGTACCTGCATACCGTTTAACGGGCAGAACCCAATGCAACACCTGTGGGAGCGAGCCTGCTCGCGATAGCGGCGGATCAGTCAGCATTAATGTCGTCTGACGCTCCCCATCGCGAGCAGGCTCGCTCCCACAGGGAACTGCATTTCAATACGTTGATTGGCGGGCATTCAGCCCGAGACCATCTATTCCCCTGCGTCGAGTCACAACAATGACAATTACTCGCAGCGATTGGGAGCAACGCTTCCAGTCCCTAACCATTGAAAGCCGCGCCTTCATCGACGGCCAGTACTGCGCGGCCGCCAGTGGCGACACGTTCGAATGCATCAGCCCGGTAGACGGCCGCTTTCTGGCGAACGTTGCTAGCACCGACGAAGCCGATGCCAACGCCGCCGTCGCCGTTGCCCGCCGTACCTTCGAGTCCGGTGTCTGGTCCAGACTGGCCCCGGTCGAGCGCAAGCGCGTCCTGATCCGTTTCGCCGATCTGATCCTGGCCCACCAGGAAGAACTGGCGCTGCTCGAAACCCTCGACATGGGCAAGCCGATCAGCGACTCCATGAGCATCGACATCCCGGCGACCGCCAACGCGATCCGCTGGACCGCCGAAGCCATCGACAAGATCTACGACGAAGTCGCCGCCACGCCCCACGATCAACTTGGCCTGGTCACCCGTGAACCGGCGGGTGTGGTCGCGGCCATCGTGCCGTGGAACTTCCCGCTGATCATGGCCAGCTGGAAATTCGCCCCGGCCTTGGCGGCGGGCAACTCGTTCATCCTCAAGCCTTCGGAAAAGTCGCCATTGACGGCGATCCGCATCGCACAGCTGGCGCTGGAGGCGGGCATCCCCAAAGGCGTGTTCAACGTCCTGCCGGGCTTCGGTCACACCGTCGGCAAAGCCCTGGCGTTGCACATGGACGTCGACGTGCTGGCCTTCACCGGCTCCACGGCGATCGCCAAGCAACTGATGATCTACGCCGGGCAGAGCAACATGAAACGCGTCTGGCTGGAAGCCGGCGGCAAGAGCCCGAACGTGGTGTTTGCCGACGCACCGGACCTGCGCGCAGCCGCACAGGCGGCCGCCAGCGGTATCGCCTTCAACCAGGGCGAAGTCTGCACCGCGGGCTCGCGCCTGCTGGTGGAGCGCTCGATCCGCGATCAGTTCATCCCGCTGTTGGTCGAAGCCCTGCAAGCCTGGAAACCGGGGCATGCACTCGACCCTGCGACCACCGTCGGCGCCGTGGTCGATCAGCGTCAACTGGACAACGTGCTGCGCTACATCGGCATCGGCCAGGAGCAGGGCGCTCAACTGATCGCCGGCGGCAGCCGCACCCTCGAAGAGACCGGTGGCCTGTATGTGGAACCGGCGATTTTCGACGGCGTGACCAACGCCATGACCATCGCCCGTGAAGAAATTTTCGGCCCGGTGCTGTCGCTGATCACCTTCGACACCGCCGAAGAAGCGCTGGCGATTGCCAACGACAGCATCTTCGGCCTGGCAGCCGGGGTCTGGACCAGCAACCTGAGCAAGGCCCACACCTTCGCCCGTGGCCTGCGCGCCGGCAGCGTCTGGGTCAACCAGTACGACGGCGGCGACATGACCGCGCCGTTCGGCGGGTTCAAGCAGTCGGGCAACGGTCGGGACAAATCGCTGCATGCGTTCGACAAGTACACCGAACTCAAAGCGACCTGGATCAAGCTCTAAGACCTTTTAAGCGGCGGTCGCCGGCACGTTACTGGCGACCCTCGGAGAAACCTATGAAACAGACACATGTAAACAGCTACTACGCGGCCACCCGTAACTTCACCGGCGACTTCCCGGTGCTCGAAGAATTGGTGGAGTGCGATGTCTGCGTGATCGGCGCCGGCTACACCGGCCTGTCCTCGGCGCTGTTCCTTGCCGAAGCGGGCTACAGCGTCACCGTGCTGGAAGCCGCCAAGGTCGGCTTCGGCGCCAGCGGTCGCAACGGCGGTCAACTGGTCAACTCCTACAGCCGTGATGTCGATGTCATCGAAGAGCGCTATGGCGACAGGACGGCCGAAGTCCTGGGCAGCATGATTTTCGAAGGCGCCGACATCATCCGTCAGCGCATACAGCACTACGACATCCAGTGCGACTACCGCCCGGGCGGCATCTTCGCGGCGATGAACAAGAAGCAACTCAAAGGCCTGGCCGAGCAGAAGAAAAGCTGGGAACGCTACGGCAACAAGAACCTGAAAATGCTCGACGCGGCCGACATCAAGCGCGAAGTGGGTTCCAACGCTTACGTCGGCGGCCTGCTGGACATGCAGGGCGGCCATATTCACCCGCTGAACCTGGCCCTCGGCGAGGCTTCGGCGATCATTGGCCTGGGCGGCAAGATCTTCGAACAATCGGCCGCGGTGGAAATCACCTACGGCGAACCGATCAGCGTGCGCACCGCCAAAGGCGTGGTCCGTGCCAAGTACCTGCTGATCGCCGGTAACGCCTATTTGCCCCAAGGCCTGGACAACCGCGTCACCAGCAAGAGCATGCCGTGCGGTTCGCAAATCGTCGTGACCGAGCCGTTGTCGGAGCAACAGGCGCGCAGCCTGATCAAGAACAACTACTGCGTCGAAGACTGCAACTACCTGCTCGACTACTACCGCCTGACCGCCGACAACCGCTTGCTCTACGGCGGTGGCGTGGTTTATGGCGCTCGCGAGCCGAATGACATCGAGCAACTGATCCGCCCGAAAATCCTCAAGACCTTCCCGCAATTGAAGGACGTGAAGATCGATTACCGCTGGACCGGCAATTTCCTGCTGACCATGTCGCGTATGCCGCAGTTCGGCCGTATCGAGAAAAACGCCTACTACATGCAGGGCTACAGTGGCCACGGCGTCACCTGTTCGCACCTGGCCGGCAAACTGATCTCGGAAATGATCCGTGGCGACGCCGAACGCTTCAACGCGTTCGCCTCGTTGCCACACATGCCAATGATCGGCGGGCGCACCTTTTCGGCGCCGCTCACCGCGATGGGCGCCGCGTATTACTCGCTGCGCGACCGTTTCGGTATCTAGGCTTTACCTCGCCGGCGACCACCCCAAAAGGTGTCGCCGGCTTTTTAACCTATGAGAGCGAGCCTGCTCGCGATGGCGCCAGCTCAGCCAACATCGAAGTCGCCTGACACACCGCAATCGCGAGCAGGCTCGCTCCCACAGTTTGTACTGCATCAAGGCACAGGCCATTTTCGACCACCGTTTATCGAACCTGCTGAGCAACACCAACAAACGTGATTTAATAGCCGCCTTTCACGGTTCAGGGACAGGGGAAACGGCAGGATCTGTGCCTGTTTTCCACCCCCATTACCCTTAAGTCGTTCTTACATAAGGCTGTCATGGATACGGGTTCTCGACTCAAATTAGTACGCGAAAGCTACAAACTGTCCCAGCGCGAGCTGGCCCGGCGTAGCGGCGTCACCAATGCCACCATCTCCCTGATCGAACAGAATCGCGTCAGTCCTTCCGTCAGCTCGCTGAAAAAGCTGCTCGAAGGCATCCCCATGTCCCTGGCGGACTTCTTCACCTTCGATCAACCCCCGCGCGAGCATCAATACGTCTTCCGCGCCAACGAACAGCCAGACCTGGGCCGCCACGGCCTGCGCCTGCTGCTGATCGGCGCCTCCGTACCGAGCCGGCAGATGCGTCTGCTGCGCGAGCAATACGCACCGGGCGCCAGCTCCGGGGAAGAACCGATCGTGCACGCCGAAGGCGAAGAGTGCGGGTTGGTGACGCGGGGGACGGTTGAGTTGACGGTTGATGGGCAGGTCAGTGTGTTGAACGCCGGGGATGGCTATTACTTCCCGACGACTTTGCCCCATCGGTTCCGCAATATCGGGGCGGATGAGGCGGAGATTATCAGTGCGAATACGCCGGCGAACTTCTGACAGCGGCACAATGGTTTAGCTACGTATTCCCTTGTGAGCCGGCTTGCTGGCGATGGCGGCCTCATGGCTGGCGTGTTTTTTTCGCGTCGGCGCTGTCCCTGTGGGAGCTGGCTTGCCAGCGAAGACGGCCTTATGGCCGACCATTTTCTTCTGATGTACACGTTCCCCCTGTGGGAGCTGGCCTGCCAGCGAACGCGGTCTGACAGCCGACCATTTTCTTTCTGGTGTACACATTCCCCTGTGGGAGCTGGCTTGCCAGCGATGGCGGCCTGACAGCCGACCATTTTCTTTCTGATGTACATATCCAATGTTGCGGTGATGGCCGCTGACGGTTTCGCTCTTACAGCGAGTTACTTGGAAAAACGGAACGCCGCCCGGCGCCAAGTAACCAAGCGCTCTTGCCCCTGTCGTTCGGTGCCTCGCTAGTGCTCGGCATGCCCTCGCTCCGGTCCTGCTCCGTGGGCCCACTGCGCAGAACCTTCGCTCGGCCTCTCGAGGGGGCGTGCACCGCAACAGCACCGCGAGGCGAGCTAACGCTCGACCTTGTTGTTGGGTGTACGCATACATTCTTGCTCACTGCCCCTTCGGCACCTCAAACCCACGCTGCTCAATCACCTTAAAAACATCGCTCACATCCTGGACCATGATCCGGGCGATGTTGGTGACGGTGTTGATGTCGTTTTCGGCGTAGTCGGGGAGGCTGGTGCAGGCCATGAGGTGCAGGTATTGGAGGACGGCGTTGAGGCGTTCGCTGACGCAGTTGTGCAGTTCGCGAAGTGGAGCGTCGCTGTCGATGAGCAGTACGGGGTAGTGGGTGGCGAATTGGGACATGGGGGTGAAGCGGCGAGGCGGATTGTTCATGGTCATTAGTAGTGCTCTACGGAAGTAATTAGAGGCGCCACCTTTTCGCTGCGAATCAATTGGGTGGCAGTTGTACGCGGGTTCGCAGACCGAGAGATGACCGACACCCGGCAGACTCGAAAGTCTCCCACGCACAACCGCCATGAAATAAAACGCGGGCGGATTTTGCCAGAGTTCTCATTCGACGGTATCGGTCATCTCGTTTTAGGGCTGCGAAACCCGTCGCTATTTGTGTCAGCGACCGGGGCGAATATAGGCGCCCATTTTCATGCTCACAACCGCGCTGTAGGACGCTCTGGCGGTCGTTTTGGCAAGGTGGATAGCCACTGTCTACGGGCTTTCGCGGTATTTCGGGCAGTGCACAGGGTCTTGGGAAATCGGGGGCAGGGATTGGGGCCACTTCGCGGCCTAACGGGGGCTAGCCCCCTCGCCACAAAAGGTAATTTCCTACAGGATTTTCGGAAGTCCAAAATCAAAAGGTCATCCGAACGCGGCCCGGGTCTCCGGCGGCTTCCCTGCGGATCAGGTGGCTTGAAACGACAAAGCCCCGAATCACCGTGGCTGTGTCTTTCAAACCGTGCAATGTCCAGAGAGTGATCGCTATGCATCCAGCATCACTCTCAAGCCTGCGATGAATTCGGGTTTTGCGCCACGTGCTTGGGGCCGGCCAGTGCCCAGGCAATCAGCCCGAACAGCGGCACAAACACGATCACCACCATCCACACCCCCTTGGTACTGGATTTCCCCTCGGCTTTTCGCACCCGGTTGATCGCCCACAGCTCAATCAGCAGAAGCACGGCTGCGAATACGATCCAGATTGTTTCGATGTGCATGGGTCACCTCCTGATAGTCATTCAGTTAGGTGAGTGGTGCTGGGCAGGGTTCATTAAATTTTGCAGGGCGGGTTCGCTGGCGATGCGGTTCTGGCAATCAAATTTATTTTGACCGCCGTGGCCTCTTCGCGGGCAAGCCCGCTCCCACAGTTTTTTTGGGGGGTAGTCAGATCGCGTTGGCCAGTTTCCCGCTCGAAAGGCGGCGCTTGTACGCGCTGTCACGGTTGGCCAGCCAGAAATACAGCGGCGACGTCACCAGCAAGCCCACCAGCCAGGACAGGTCCGCGCCATTGATGTGCTCGGAAATCGGCCCGACGTACAGCGGCGTGTTCATGAACGGAATCTGCACCACGATGCCAATCGCATAGGCCAGCAGCGCCTGTGGGTTGTACCGGCCATAGATGCCGCCATCGACCTGGAAGATCGAGTTGATGTCGTACTGGCCTTTGTGAATGGCGTAGAAGTCGATCAGGTTGATCGCGGTCCACGGCACCAGGACCACCAGCAGCACCAGCACCATGTCGACGAAGTGGCCGATGAAGTCTGCCGAAGCACCGACGGCGGCGAAGCAGCAGGCACCCAGGACGATCAGCGAGAGGAGGGCGCGGCTCTTGGCGGTCGGGATCCAGCGGTGGGCGAAGGTTTGCACCAGGGTGATCAGCGACAGCACGGCACCGTACAGGTTGAGGGCGTTGTGGCTGATGACGCTGAGCAGGAACAGCACCAGCATCAGCGGGCCGATGGAGCCGGTGGCGAGTTTGACGGCGTCCATGGTGTCCATGCCCACGGGCGTTGCCAGGACCGCGACGGCGCCGAAGATGAAGGACAGGCTGGAGCCCAGCGCCGAGCCCAGGTAGGTGGTCCAGAACGTCGCGGCGACGGGCACATCCTTGGGCAGGTAGCGCGAGTAGTCGGACACGTAGGGCGCAAACGCGATCTGCCACAGCGCGGCCAGGGACACGGTGGCCAGCCAGCCGGAAATGTTGAAGCTGCCACGGGTCAGGAAGTCGGCGGTCTGCACGTGCGTCAGGATGTAGCCGAAGCCCAGCACGATGCCGATGCCCAGCACCCAGGTGCCGATACGGTTGAGCACATGGATGAAGCGGTAGCCGATGATGCCGATGATGCCCGAACCGAGGGCGCCGATGACGATGCCCACCGGCACCGGCACGCTGTCGACCACGCCGTGCAATGACTTGCCGGCAAGGACGATGTTGGAGGCGAAGAAGCCGATGTACATGATGCCGGCGATCAGCACCACCAGCAGCGCGCCGAGGGAGCCGAACTGGGCACGGCTCTGGATCATTTGCGGGATGCCCATTTGCGGGCCCTGCGCCGAGTGCAGGGCCATCAGCACGCCGCCGACCAGATGCCCGACCAGAATGGCGACGATGCCCCACACCAGGTTCAGGTGAAACAGCTGCACGCCCAGGGCGCCGGTGACGATGGGCAACGGCGCGATGTTGCCGCCGAACCAGAGGGTGAACAGGTCCCGGACTTTGCCGTGACGGTCTTCGGGGGGCACGTAGCCGATTGTGTGTTTTTCAATGAGTGGCGCGGAGGTTGTTGTTGCGGTGACCATGACGAACTCCAGGGCAAAGATGAGTACGTGGACGTACTTCAATGAGCGCCGCGCGAACGACGCTTTTCTTGTTGGAGTGATGATGTGCGGTGGGGCGGGATAGATAAATTAGTAAGATTGTGGGTATAGACGTTAAAAAATGTATGCCAGTGGGCAGCCGTAAAAACGGTGGGAGCGAGCCTGCTCGCGAAGACGATTTCGCATTCAACATCCATGTTGACTGCCAATCCGACATCGCGAGCAGGCTCGCTCCCACAGGTTTTTTTGGGGGGGGTGATGGGTGTGATTCAACAGATCGACAGCAGCATCCTTTGCAGCATTTCATCGCAGCCGTTCAACTGCTCCAGGCTGACAAACTCATCCGGTTTATGCCCCTGGTCCATGCTGCCGGGGCCGCACACGACGGTGGGTATTCCTGCGGCATCGAATAGCCCGCCCTCGGTGCCGAAGGCCACCGTACCGAACGCTCGGGAACCGGAAAACGCGGCGATCAGCTCGGCGGCTTCGCTGTGGGCATCGGTCGCCAGGCCGGGATACGCCGACAACTCGCTGAAGCGAATCTCGCTCTGCTCACTCACGGCACGCATGCGCGGTAATACCTGCTGCTCGGCATAGGTCATCAATTCCTGCGCCACCTCATTCGGGTCGTGTGAGGGCAGGGCGCGGATTTCAAAATCGAAGCGGCAATCGGCGGGGACGATGTTCAGGGCCTTGCCGCCGGAAATGACGCCGGTCTGTACGGTGCTGAACGGTGGGTCGAAGCGCGCGTCGTGATGCTCGGGGGCTTTGAGCCGGTGGCCAATGCGCCCCAGTTCGCCGATCAGTTCGGCTGCGTATTCGATCGCGTTGACCCCCAGCGGCGCGTACGCCGAGTGGCAGGCTTGGCCGTGAATGTCGCAGCGCATCGCCAGTTTGCCCTTGTGGCCAAGCACCGGTTTGAGCTCGGTGGGCTCGCCAATGATGCAGAGCATCGGTTTGATCGGGCGCTGCTCCAGGGCTTTGAGCAAGGACCGTACCCCAAGGCAGCCGACTTCTTCATCGTAGGACAGCGCGATGTGCACCGGCAGCCGCAGGTCGGCCTTCACCAGCGCCGGCACCAGCGCCAGCACGCAGGCGATGTAGCCTTTCATGTCCGCCGTGCCGCGACCGTAGAGTTTGCCGTCGCGCTCGGTGAGTTCGAACGGCGCGACGGTCCACGGCTGGCCGTCCACGGGCACCACATCGGTATGCCCCGACAGCACGATGCCCGGACGATCCGCCGGGCCGAGGGTCGCGAACAGGTTGGCCTTGCTGCGCTGTTCGTTGTAGATCAGCTCGCAAGGCACATCGAAGCGTGCGAGGTAGTCGCGGACAAACTCGATCAACTGCAGGTTGGATTCGCGACTCGTGGTGTCGAAGGCCACCAGGGTTTGCAGCAAATCGCGGCTGCGGCTCATCGGTCGTCTCCGGCCACCCCGTAGCCCGGCGACTTGTCCGGGGCCAGGGCGCGGTCGATGTAGTCCTGAACCTGTGGGCGATAGGCGTCCCAGAGTTTTTCCAACTGACCGATCGGGTTTTCGTCGGCCCAGTCGACCCGCAGGTTGATGATCGGCCAGGTCAGTTCACCCACCACCACCATCGCCGCCGAATGCACCGGCCCGGCTTCGCCACCGGCGGCAATGGCCGCTTTCATCGCGGCGAGCAGGCGGTCGGCAAGTTGACCTTCGCCGTGTTCGAACGCCACGACCATGGCCTCGATCACCGTACGATCGGCCAGCATGTTGCCCGCCGCCACGCATTGTTCGCCCGACACGGCGTTGTGGTTACCCAGGGTTTGCGAGCCGCTGAAGTGCGCGGTGCGGCCGAGGTGGTCGATGGCCGTGACTTGCCGATACTGGCTGTAGCCATGGCGGGTCAGCACTTTATCCAGCGCCTCGGCCGGCGCGAGGCCTTGTTCCATGAGGGCGAGGACTTCCGGGCCGAGGGACGGCAGGGTGATGTTTTGCGTGGACACCGCGCCGACACCGGGCAGCAGCCAGGGGCAGCGGGCGCCGACGGCGATGCTCGAGGAACTGATCGCGATGCCGAACTGACCGGTTTCGGGGCAGCGTGCGGCGATGGAAAAGGTCATGGGTGTGCTCCTTGGTGTGCCTTGGCGAATGGGGTGTCTGGGCGGACGCCATCGCGAGCAGGCTCGCTCCCACAGGGATCTTCAGTGGTCACAAGGTCGTGTTCAGCGCCGATCAACTGTGGGAGCGAGCCTGCTCGCGATGGCCGCGACTCGGTCTACTCGGGAATCACCGCAATCACATCAATCTCCATCAACCACTGTGGCTGCCCCAGGGCCGACACCACCAGCCCGGTGGAAATCGGAAACACGCCTTTGAGCCACTTGCCCACTTCCTGATAGACCGGCTCGCGGTAACGCGGATCGATCAGGTAGGTGGTGGTTTTCACGATGTGGCTCAGGTCGCTGCCGGCTTCTTCCAGCAATTGCTTGACGTTGCGCATGGCTTGCTCGGCTTGCGCGCGAGGGTCACCCAGGCCCACCAGGTTGCCTTCGAAATCAGTGCCGACCTGGCCGCGCACATAAACGGTGTTGCCGGCCCGGACGGCCTGGCACAGGTCGTTGTCCAGGCTCTGGTTCGGGTAGGTCTGCTTGGTGTTGAACATGCGAATACGGGTATGGGTAGGCGTGGACATTTGAAGCTCCTGACAGAAAAAGGCTTAGGCACTGACCGTGGTTTTATGGGCGAGCGGGGCGGTTTGCGCTTCGCGTTGCTCGAGGTCACGGTATTCAAGGTATGAGCGCTGGATGGCGATCTGGTCAGCCACGTACTTGGCGTCGTGCCACACGCCCCAGATAAACGACGAACCGCGCCGCGACTGCCACGGCAGACCGAGGAAATACACCCCGGGCTCAGTCGACACGCCGCGCTGGTGCTGTGGTTTGCCGTTGGCGTCGAAAGCATTGACCTTCAACCAGCTGTAGTCGGTGGCAAAACCGGTGGCCCAGATGATCGAGGTCACGCCGGCCTCGGCCAGGTCGAGCTGCAGGATCGGGTGGGTCACGCACTCCGGATCAGGGAAGGTTATCCGCGCCTCCGGTTCTTGCGGCAGGTCCAGGCCGTTGCGCTCGATGTAGGCGTCGGCGGCATCGAGCAGCGCCAGATAGTTCTCATCGCCCCGGGCCAGGTTGTCGGCCAGGTTCGGCTGGAAAGTCGCCACGCTGCCGTTGAACGATTGAGTCAGACCGACCAGGGTCATGCCGCGATGGGCAAGCCCGCGGAAGTCCACGGTGCGCCCGCCGTGGGCGCCACTGACCGCGATGGTCACGTGTTCCCGGCCCGGCTTCATCGCCGCCTGGTCCCATTCGCCCAGCACACCGAGCCACCAGCAGAAGTCACGGTTGCGGTAGGCGCGAGGCGGGCGATCGTGGGCACCGACCGAGAGGTAGACTTTCTTGCCCGCACGCTGCAATTCGTCGGCAATCTGCACCCCCGACGAGCCGGCACCGACGACCAGCACGGCACCTTCAGGCAATTGCCCAGGGTTGCGGTAGTCAGCCGAGTGGATCTGCAGCAATGGTTGATCTTTCGGTGCGATCGGCGGGATGACCGGACGCTGGAAAGGCCCGGTGGCGGCGACCACGCGGGCGGCCTCGATCACGCCTTCGGAGGTTTCGATGGTGAAGCCGGGGCGACCGACATTGCGTTCGACCTTCAGTACATCGACGCCGGTGCGGATCGGGGCGTTGAATTTTTTCGCGTAGGCTTCGAAGTAATCGGCCACTCGCTCTTTCGGGGCAAAGCTGTCAGGGCTCAGGTCGTCGAATTCAAGGCCGGGAAAGCGGTCGTGCCAGGCCGGGCCATTGGCCACCAGCGAATCCCAGCGGCCGGTGCGCCAGCGTTCGGCGATGCGGTTACGCTCCAGCACCAGGTGCGGCACACCGAGTTTGCTCAGGTGCTCGCTCATGGCCACGCCAGCCTGACCGGCACCCACAATCAGCGTATCTGTTTTTATTTTTTCAGTGGTCATCTCAATACCCTTTGAAGTTGGATTCAAACCGTATGTGGCCTGCCATCTCTTGGGGTCAAGACTAGGGATCACCCTGATATCGGTAAAATATTATTAAGCTGGCATTTGAGTATAAATAACTGATGCAGCGCCCTTGGCCCCGCAGACTTGGGGGCGCCAGCGCTACCTGGCCTTCCAGTGCGTGCGTTCGTATTCATGGCAACTGTGCGATTCGACGAAGTTGTGCACCTCAGCCCCGTGTTTCATTGACCGATAAAGTCCCGAATCGCCTTGATCGTCGGCGTCGGCGCCTCTTCCATCAACCAATGCCCGGCCCCTGGCACCACCACTTCGGTGACATTGTCCGCCGCATTGCGCATCACGATCGCTTCGTTATTTGCGAAGGATTTCTCCCCGCCAACGGCCAGCACCGGCATGGTCAGGCGCGTCGCCATCGACGCTTTGTTGTCGGCTTCATCCTGACGAATGCTGCGGAACTGGGCGAAGGCGGCGCGCATGTTGCCGGGGCGGGCGTAGAGCGCGGCGTAGTGCTGGCGGATCTTTTCATCGATTTTCGCCGGATCGCCCGCGAATTCGTTCCAGAAGCGGTCCAGGTAAATCCGCTCACGACCGGCAACCAGGCGTTCCATGTCCGCTCCGCCGAAGTCGAAGTGCCACAGCATCGGTGAGCGAACGATGTCGTTCCACGGTGGGATGCCCGGTACTGGCGCGTCCATCACCACCAGGCGATCAGTCTGCTGCGGGTAACGCGAGGCGTACGCGAAGGCAACCATGGTGCCGATGTCGTGGCCGATGACCACCGAGTGTTCGATACCCAACTTCGCCAATACCCCGCGGATATCGCCTGCTTGAGTCTTTTTGTCATAGCCGCTTTCTGGAATCGACGACAAACCCATGCCACGCAGATCCGGCACCACGACCGTGTGGTCCCTGGCCAGATCGGCCGCCAGCGGTGCCCACATGTCACCCGTATCGCCAAAGCCATGCAACAGCACCACGGCCGGGCCTTTGCCGCCGATGCGCACGTGCAGGGTGACGCCATCGAGCGGGATGTCCTGGGTACGGAAGGATTTGGGGAATGGCGTCACCGCGGCCTGTGCGGGAAGGCTTAGGGTGAGGAGTGCGAGAGCGGTCAGCAGGATGCGAAGCATGGCGCGGTCTCCAGACGTGCTTGGGAATTGTCTCTGGCATAGCGTAGACCGCTTGAAAGGAATCAATAACTGAGCAGACATCAAAAAAGACCGCTGCGATGCAGGTTTTCCATCACTGAAACCTGATCACTGCCCCTTCGGCACTTCAAATCCACGCTATTCAATGACTCTAAACACGTCACTCAAATCCTGGATGAGTGACGTGCGATGTGAGTGACAATGTTGAGCCCCTGATAGCGACCATTCATTTGATCGATACTCATCATTAAAGAATGCAAGTTCTGTTTTTCTGTCATAGGAGGAGGATAGCGTTGTACCGATCTCGCCTTTGAAGGAATCAGCGCGATGAGAATCTCAACCCTGTTGGCTTTTGTCGCTGTACTCACCGGCAGCGTGGCCGCCACCGTACCGGCCGTCGCGGCCGATCAGTCCTGCCATTTCCCGCCGATCGCCGACAGCGCCTTCAGCCTGCGCAACGCGCAATCGGTGGCGGTGCTTTACAGCGAGAACACCGTCAACACCCAGCAATACCTTGAGAGCTACCACGCTGTTGCGGTCAATGGCGCGAAGAACCCGCAGATGGATCCGCAAATCGCCAAGGCGTTCGTCGACAGTTCCGATCCGCAGCGTGCACTCAACTGGCTGATGGCGTCGCTGCAGAAACAGTTCGCCTCGGTGACCGTCTATGACAACCTCGACGCCGCCGTTCAGGCGCATCCCGATGTGGTGGTGATGCTCGACACCTACAGCCGCCTGGTGTCCAAGCGCAACAACCAGGTCGAAGCACGGTTTGTCGCCAGGTTCTACGATTCGAACCTGCAATACATCGGCCAGGCCGAAGGCTCACGCGCCAAGCAAATGCCTTCGGTGTGGGTGCATGGCAAACCCGCCCCGCAGATTGCCGCACAAATCAATCAGCAGACCGAGTTGCAGGAGCATGCGTTGAAACAGTTCGATGCGTCGCTCAAGGCGCTGGTGACGACTGGCAACATGGATCACGTGGCCAGCAACTGACAGCCGGTGCATCGGCCGTCAAGGCGTGATCAGGTGCTGACGCGCAACCACAGCGACACACACAGGCCGCTTCTGGCCCGTTCATTCGTGAAACCCAATCGCACCCGCGCCCCACTGCGGTCCATGATCGCCTTGACGATCGACAATCCCAGCCCCGAGCCGGATTCATCGGTGCCCAGGCTGCGATAGAACGGGTCGAACACCCGCTCCTGTTCTTCCACTGCTATACCAGGCCCCGAGTCCCTGATCTGCAACAGGGCCTGGCCGTTGTCCATTTTCAGCGTCAGGTCTACACGGCCATGGGCCGGGGTGTAGCGAATGGCGTTGTCCACCAGGTTTTTCACCACGGCCGTCAGGTCGATTTCGTTGATGCCCACCCGCACGTCCTGTTCGATCTCGACACCGATGTCGAGGTGTTTGCGTTCGGCCAGTGGCCACAGGTCTTCCAGCACGTGGCGATAGACCTCGTGCACGGAGGTCGTCGATGCCTCGCTGGTCGCAGTGGACTGTGCCTTGGCCAGGGTCAGCAACTGGTCTATCAATTGTCTGCCGCGCTCGATGCCCCGTCGCAAGGGCACCAGCCGCGCGCGGGCCGGTTCCGGCATGTCGACGGCGGCCAGTCGCTCGGCCTGCAGGGACAGGGCGGTCAGCGGCGAGCGCAGTTCGTGGGCGGCATCGGCGACGAAGCGGCGCTGGCTCTCCATGGACTGCGCGACGCGGTTGAGCAGCCGATTGATCGCCACGACGAAGGGGCGGATTTCCAGGGGCAGGTGGTATTCGTCGATCGGATGCAGTTCCTGCTCATCGCGACGGTCGATTTCAGACGACAGCGTGGCGATGGGCCGGAACAGTTTGCGCACCAGATCACTGACCACCAGCAGCAGGATGGGCAGCAGAACGAGGAATGGCAGGACACTGCGCCAGGCACTGGCACGGGCGTCCTTGTCGCGGGCGCCGGTTTCCTGGGCGACGGCGATGCGCTCGCCCCGGGCGGTGGTCTTGACCAGGACGCGAAAGGCTTCGCCGGCAATGGGCACGGTCGACAGGCCGTCGGGCAGGGTCGTGGGGAAGGGCAGCGGCGTGCCGGCATCATCGTCCCCCGAGGCTTTGCTGCCGTCGGCCAGGTACTGAAGAATGATGCGCGCCTCGTCGTCATCCGCCGCGCCATTCTCCGGGTATTGGAGAGTCATGTGCTGGCGGTCGAACAGCTTGGCCATCTGGCGCAAGGTGTCGTCCTGCATGTCGTGGGCTTCATCGAAGGCCGACACGTAGGCGAAGACCCCGGCCAGGAGGGCGACCGTCAGGATGGCCAGCGACAGCGCCACGCTCAACCGCAGCTGGACCGACTCGCCTAAACGTTTTTTGAAACCATCCATCCCATTCCCCTGACGTTTTTGATGACATGGCTTCCCAGCTTGCGGCGCAGCGCATGAATCAGGAACTCCACCGCATTGCTTTCCACTTCATTGCCCCAGCCATACAGACGGTCTTCGAGTTCGCTGCGCGACAGGATGGCCCCCGGCCGGATCAACAGCGCCTGGAGCAAGGCGAACTCGCGACTGGAGAGCAGAACGCCGGGGTTTTCTTCAGTGCTGGCTTCCTTGGAGATCAGGTCCAGGGCCACCACGCCGTTGTCGAGACGCGACAGGGCGCTGCCTCCGTGACGGCGCAGCACCGCACGCATGCGCGCCAGCAGCTCGGCCATTTCAAAGGGTTTGAGCAGGAAATCGTCAGCGCCGCCGTCGAGCCCGCGCAGGCGATCATCGAGGTTGTCCCGGGCGGTGATGATCAGCAGCGGCACGGGGTTGTTCTCGCCGCGAATGCGGTCGAGCACATCGAGGCCGTCCTTGCCGGGCAGACCGAGGTCCAGCAACACCAGATCGTAGTGCTGGGTGTGCAACGCGGCCAGGGCCAGAAGGCCGTTCTTGACCCAGTCGGCGGCGTAACTGGCATCCGTGAGGGCGCTCTGGATCGCGTCACCGATCATCGGGTCATCTTCGACCAGCAGTATCCGCATGTTCCCTCCGCCAAAAAAAGACGCGACGGTGTCGGCCGTCGCGCCTGTATTGAAACACCTGCGCCTGGGTTTGTCCGCTGTGGCCTCAGCGCCGGTCGCCGCCATCGGTCATGGGGTGGCTTTCATGGCGTCGAAGGCCTTGAGCAGGTCATCCATGGCGATTTTGCAGTCACTCTGGACCGGGCTGCTCTCGCGCAGCGCAGACAGTGCGCGGTCGATGGCCTTGTCGACCACATGCCAGTCGCTGGCGGCACGGGGCTTGATGCCGGCTTCGGCTTCGTCCCAGGAGGTTTCCAGGTCCTTGATCCGCGCTTTCGCCGCAGGCAGGTCACTTTTGTCGACCAGCCCGGCGACGTCGGCGGCAATGCTGCGGAACGCGGACAAGTCGCCCAGTCTGGACCCCGCGTTGACCGGGTTGCTGACCGCGCCTGAAGGGGCTGCGGCATTGGGTTTGTCCGCCGGTTTCGAGCAGCCGGTTGCGATGCCGAGCAAGGCAATGGCGCCAACAATGGCAAGGTGGCGGATGGCGTTTTGAACGTGGCGCATGACGTTTCCCTGAATGGCTTTTGAAGAATTACTGAGTGATGTGCTTGCGGTTGCCGACGCTCATTTGCGCGACGGCCACCAGAATGACGATGACGCACAGGAACAGCGCGCTGGTCCAGGTCGCGCCCATGCCCAGGCCGCCGTAGGTTTTGGCTTGCGTCAGCAGGTCACCGAGGGACGCGCCGAAGGGGCGGGTCAGGATGTAGGCGATCCAGAAGGCCAGCACGACATTGCCGCCCAGGCGCCAGGCGACGAGGGTCGCGGCAATCAATACACCGAATATCACCGCGCCAAGGGTGAAGCCCAGGCCCAGTGCTTCAGTGGCCAGGTCGCCTGCCGCGGTGCCAAGGGCAAAGGTGCAGAGCACGGTCGCCCAATAGAACAACTCGCGTCGTGGCGTGACGATTTCGCGGATGGAAAGGTTGTGTTCGGTCCGGTACCAGACCAGGAAATTGACCGCCAGCAGTACGGAAAAGACCGCCGTGCTGGTGTACAGGCTCACGTCCAGCATGTCGGTGAGGATGTCGGTGATCTGCGTGCCGACGATGCTCACCAACACAACGGTGAGCCAGTAGATCCAGGGGGTGTAGGCTTTGGTGCGCAGTTGGCAGGTCAGCGCGATGGCCAGCAGGGCCGCCATGCCGATACTGGTCCAGCCCGCCCCCAGGCCGGCGTTGACGGCCAGAAAGTCGGCGCCGGTTTCACCGACCGTGGTGGACATGATCTTGATGACCCAAAATGACAGCGTCACTTCGGGCACCTTGTTGAGCCAGCCGGCGGGTGTCGGGTTCATGTCGATCGATTCTCCTGGGCAGCGCTGTTAGTTGCGCAAGAGAAAGGCTACCGACTGAAACTTAGCTGGGACTGAGCAAGGGCAAGATCGAACAAGGCCGGGGGTTTTGAATCAGGCGTGGCCCAGCGCAATGGCAAACGAGACCACGATCATGCAGGCGAAGGCGAAATTGAGATTCATGAGATGTCCATCCGGTGCTTTTTGTGATGGCGCTCATCTTGAACAGGTCACGCGCAAATAAAAAATTCGCCTTCGTGATTTGAAAGATCGAAACAATTGATGATTGGCCTCGCCCGGTTTGTGTTTCTGGCGCCGTTTGACTAACCTCGCACAAACACGTAAATCAGCGCATAAACAGGCAAAAACATGCACGATCAGCATTCCGCGGCCGAACTCCCGCATCTGCGCCGGCAGAAAATCCTCTTGATCCTCGAACGTGACGGCAAGGTCATGGCCTCCGGGTTGAGCCAGCATTTCGCCGTGTCGGAAGACACCATCCGCCGCGATCTCGCAGAGCTGGACAATGCCGGCCTGGTTCAGCGGGTACACGGCGGCGCGTTGCCGCGACCCAAGGACACGGGCAAGGATTACTTCACCCGCATCAGCGAAACCGATGAGGTGAAAACCCGACTGGCGCAGCTCGCCGCCCAAAGGGTGGAGGACGGTCAGATCGTGATGTTCGATTCGGGCACGACCACGCTGCAGATTGCGCGCTCGTTGCCCTCGGACATTTCCATCACCGCCATCACGACTTCGCCGATGACCGCCATCAGCCTGGCTCAATACAAAGGCATCAAGGTCATTCTCGCGGGTGGGCAACTCAACCTGGCGACCCTGTCCGTCAGCGGCCACGAGACCCTTCGCTTGCTGCAGGGAATCAAGGCTGACCTGTTGTTCACCGGGGTCTGCGCGATTCATCCCGAGGTGGGCATCAGCTCGCTGCATTTCGACGAAGTGCCGGTAAAACAGGCGCTGATCGACAGCGCCTCGCGGGTGATCGCGGTGACCACAGCGGACAAACTCGGGGCGGTGGAGCCATTCGTGGTGGCGCCCTGTTCACGGGTGCACACCTTGATCACCGAACGCCATGTGGCGACGGGCAATATCGAGGATTACCGCAAGCTGGGCATCGAGGTGGTGCAGGTAGAGGTTTGAGCGGCAATGCATTGAATGACTGAAGAACATTATTTGATTGTGTGAGCGATCCAAAAACCTGTGGGAGCGGGCTTGCCCGCGATAGCGGTCTGCCAGTCACATCAAAAGCGTCTGTCAGGCCGTCATCGCTGGTAAGCCAGTTCTCACAAGGCCGATGGTATTACTTGATTGTGTGAACGATCCAAAAATCAGTGTGAGCCCTGCAGGAGCAGACTGGCTTCTACAGGGGTAGTGGGGTTTTTCAGATCGGGTCGCGGTGGCTGTTGCCGTCGACCAGTCGGGCAATGCCCAGCGGGTTGGCGTTTTTCAGGGCGTCGGGCAGCAGCGCATCCGGGCAGTTCTGGTAGCAGACCGGGCGCAGGAACCGCTCGATGGCCAGGCTGCCGACCGAGGTGCCACGGGCATCGGAGGTGGCCGGGTATGGACCGCCATGCACCATCGCATCACAGACTTCGACCCCGGTGGGGTAGCCGTTGAACAACACCCGGCCAACCTTTTGCTCCAGCAGCCCAAGCAATTGCCCGTGCGCCTGCAGATCCTGTGCTTCGCCGATCAGGGTCGCGGTGAGTTGTCCGTGCAGGCTGTTCAGGGCCTGTTGCAGTTCAGCCTCGTCGGCCACTTCGACCAGCAGGGTGGTCGGGCCGAACACCTCCTCTTGCAGCAGTGGATCACCCCGCAACAACAGGCTGACATCGGCCTTGAACAGTTGCGGCCGCGCCTGATTGCCCTGTTGCTCATGACCGGCCAGGTGCGTCACCCCTGAATGGCAGAGCAACGCCTGCACGCCTTTCTCATAGCTGGCGAGGGTGCCGGCATTGAGCATGGTTTGTGCGGGTTGCTCGGCCATCAGGGTCGCGAGCCGTGCGCTGAACGCGCTGAACTGCGGGGAACGGATGCCGATCACCAACCCCGGATTGGTACAGAACTGACCGCAGCCCTGGACCACCGAGGCGACCAGTTCGCCAGCAATGCTTTCACCGCGCAGCCGCAGGGCTTCGGGTAGTACCACCACCGGGTTGATGCTGCTCATTTCGGCGAACACCGGAATCGGCTGTGGGCGTGCAGCGGCCATGTCGCATAGTGCACGGCCGCCCTTGAGCGAACCGGTGAAGCCGACCGCTTGAATCGCCGGATGCTTGACCAGCGCTTCGCCAACGCCGGCCCCGTAGATCATGTTGAACACGCCTTTGGGCATGCCGGTCTGTTCGGCGGCGCGAATGATTGCATCGGCGACGATGTCGGCGGTCGCCATGTGGCCGCTGTGGGCCTTGAACACCACCGGGCACCCGGCGGCCAGGGCTGCAGCGGTATCGCCGCCGGCCGTGGAGAAGGCCAGCGGGAAATTGCTCGCGCCGAACACCGCGACCGGGCCGACACCGATCCGGTACTGGCGCAGGTCGACCCGTGGCAACGGTTGACGGTCGGGCAGGGCGCGGTCGATGCGCGCACCGTAGAAGTCGCCGCGACGCAGGACCTGGGCGAACAGGCGCATCTGGCCACTGGTGCGTGCACGCTCACCCTGAATGCGTGCGCCCGGCAACGCGGTTTCGCGAGTGACCAGGGCGACGAACCGATCATCCAGTGCATCCAGTTGCGCGGCAATGGCGTCGAGGAAATCCGCCCGACGTGCGGCCGGCAGGTTGCGAAAGACCGGGTAAGCGGCCGCCGCGGCCTGGGCGGCGGCGTCCACTTCCTCCACGGTGGCCTGCATGAACGAGTAGGGCAGCGCTTCGCCGGTGCTGGCGTCACGGCTTTGCAAGGTGATGCTGCCAGCGGCACTGCGGGTACCGCCGATGTAGTTGTGGCCGAGGATCCCGGACATTGAGTACTCCTGTCGCAAATGAGGAATGGAACCCCTGCAGGAGCGAGCTCCTGCAGGTAAAGAACTCACGCCAGCGAATCAGCCCGACGCGTGCTGGTCGAGGCCGGGTCCAGCGCGGCAATGCGCGCCGCCGACTCGGCATCCACCGAGCGTAGCGACTTGCCACGGGTCTCGCGGGTCAGGCCGACGGCGACGATGGAAATCAGCGCGGCGCCGACCAGGTACCAGGCGATCGGCGTCGAGCTGTGGTACTTGTTGAGCAGGGTGATGGCGATCAGTGGGGCCAGGGAGCCGGCAAAGATCGGCGCCACCTGGTAGCACAGCGACAACGCGGTGTAGCGCACGTGAGTCGGGAACATTTCGGCCATCAGCGCCGAGTAGGGTGCGTAGGTCATCGACTCGATGGCCAGGCCCAGGGTGATGGCCGCCATGATCAGCCAGTTGTTGCCCGTGTCCATCATCGGGAAACCGACGAAGCCCCAGAAAGCGGTGAGCACTGCGCCGACCAGGTACACCGGTTTGCGCCCGACCAGGTCCGACAGGTAGCCCATCAGCGGAATCAGGAAAAAGTGCAAAAGGTGAGCGCCGAACATCAGCAGCAGGATCTGCGAGGTGTCCTTGTGCACCACCAGCTTCAGGTAGGTGATCGAGAACGTCACGACGGTGTAGTAGAGGATGTTTTCGGCGAAACGCGCGCCGATCCCCACCAGCACCGAACGCCAGTGGTGGCGCAGCACTTCCACCACCCCCAGTTGTAGCTGGCGGGTCTGTGCCTGGCGGGCCTGGGCTTCCTTGAAGATCGGCGCGTCATCGACACTGGTGCGAATCCAGTAACCGATCAGCACCACCACCGCCGAGAACCAGAACGCCACGCGCCAGCCCCAGGCGAGGAATTGCTGCTCCGACAGGTTCGACGACAACAGCAGCAGAGCCACCGTCGCCACCAGGTTGCCGGCAGGTACGCCGGCTTGCGGCCAACTGGCCCAGAAGCCACGGCGATTGTCCGGGCAGTGTTCCGACACCAGCAGAATCGCACCGCCCCATTCGCCGCCAAAGGCGAAGCCCTGGATCAGGCGCAGTAGCACCAGCAATACCGGCGCGGCGTAGCCGATCTGGTCGAAACCGGGCAGGCAACCCATCAGGAACGTGGTGATGCCGACCACCACCAGGCTCAGCTGCAGCAGGCGTTTGCGGCCAAACTTGTCACCGTAGTGACCGAACACCAGGCCACCCAGCGGTCGGGCGAGAAAGCCCACGGCATAGAGGGCGAAAGCGGCAATGATGCCGTCGATGGGGCTGTCGGTCTGGCGAAAGAACAACTGACCGAACACCAGTGCCGACGCCGTACCGTAGAGAAAGAATTCATACCACTCGGCGACAGTGCCGGCCATGGCTGCGGCCACGACGCGCTTGAGTCCCGAGGGGGTGGTTGCGCTTTGAATGTGTTGAGCGTTGGACATGCTGACGTTCCCTGTAGAGGCGCAAAAAAACAGGCAGCCGGGCCGGACCCGCCAGGGCCCGCCCGGCAATCACTCAGAGACCGACGTCCGGCAGCTGCGGACGGTTGGCCAGGGCCTTGGCCATGATCTGCTCGACGAACACCCGGTCGGCTTCCGGCAAAGCCAGGCGCGGTGGACGGGTCAGGGCGCTGCCGCGACCGGCGATGGCTTCACACAGCTTGATGCACTGCACCAGGTCGGCGCGGGCATCGAGGTGCAGGATCGGCATCAGCCATTCGTAGATCGGCATGGCTTCGGCGAAGCGTCCGGCCTTGGCCAGGCGGAAGATGGTTTCACCTTCTTTCGGGAACACGTTGGACATGCCCGACACCCAACCCTCGGCACCGACGGCGATGCTTTCCAGCACCACGTCATCGAGACCGGCGAACAGCACGAAACGATCACCGACCTCATTGCGCACGTCGATGAAACGACGGGTATCGCCCGAGGAATCCTTGAAGCACACCACGTTGTCGCAGTCGGCCAGGGAAATCAGGATGTCCGGGGTGACGTCGTTTTTGTAGATCGGCGGGTTGTTGTAGACCATCAAGGGCACGTCGGCGTTTTTCGCCACGTAGCGGTAGTGCTCGGCGGTCTCGAACGGCTTGGAACCGTAGACCAGCGCCGGCATCAGCATCACACCGTCGACCCCGACCTTGCGCACAGCGTTGGCGACCTTGGCCGCTTGCACGCTGGTGAATTCGGCGACGCCGCAGATCACCGGTACGCGACCACGAGAAGCGTCCACGGCCACTTCAGTCACGGCGATTTTCTCTTCGGCGGTCAGCGACGTGTTTTCGCCGACCGAACCACAGACCACCAGGCCCGACACGCCATCCCGGATGACGTTGGAAATCACTTGGTGGGTTTTGTCCAGGTTGATGGTGAAGTCATCGTTGAATTGCGTGGTCACCGCGGGGAAGACGCCACTCCAGTTGATTCGCTTGCTCATTGTTGCCTCCGGTTCGTTAAAAGTATTTCGTATACGATATTTAAAGTGAAAGCGTTCGGCTAGTGCTTTTTTCAGGTTTTTTCGGGTTTATCCGGCCGTTGGTCTGGTGATGGCTCTGTGGCGAGGGAGCTCGCTCCCGCCCGACTGCGCAGCAGTCGTAAATCCAGACAACTCGCTAATCAGATACACAGCAATGGGGCCGCTACGCAGCCCAGCGGGAGCAAGCTCCCTCGCCACAATGGCTGTGCATTGATATCAAGCACCCGGCCAGGTATCCGAAAGGCGATAGCCCTGTGGCCATGGATCGCTCGGGTCGAGCAGCAGTTGATGGGTGCCGGTGATCCAGGCTCGCCCGGAAATGCACGGGTAGATGGCGGCGCGGCCGGCCACTTCGGTCAGCGAATCAATGCGGCAGTGGAACTCGGAGCCGATGATCGAGCGCCCGATAAAACGCTCGCCCACTTGCATCAAACCCTTGGCCTGCAACACCGCCATGCGTGCCGAGCAACCGGTGCCGGTGGGCGAGCGGTCGATTTTGCCCGGTTGAATCACCACCGCATTGGCGCCGGTGGCGATGCCGTTTTCATGGACGACGGGCGCGGCAATCTGGCAGAACGAGATGTGCGACCAATCGGGGTTCAGCGGATGGACGAAGCCCAGTTGTTCGTTGGCTGCCCGGGTGATCTTCAGCCCGACCGCCACCAGATCGGCGGCCTCGTCCGGGCGGATGGAAAAGCCCAGGCCCTTGGCGTCGGCGATCACGAAACTGTCGCCGCCGTAAGCCGTATCGACCTGCAGCGAACCGATGCCCTCGACTTCAATCCAGGCATCCAGGCGATCGGCGAAGGAGGGCACATTCTTGATTTCCACCCGTTCGACCTTGCCGTCACGGCAATCGGCCACGGCCTCGATCAATCCACCGGGAGCTTCCAGCACCAGGCGGGTTTGCGGCTCGGTCATCGGCAGGATGCCGCTGTCGAGCAACACCGTGGCCACGCACAATGAGTTCGAGCCGGACATCGGTGGCGTGTCGGCCGGTTCCATGATGATCCAGGCCATCTGCGCCCGCGGGTCCTTGGCCGGCACCAGCAGGTTGACGTGACGGAATACCCCGCCGCGCGGCTCGTTGAGCACGAAGTTGCGCAGGGTTTCATCCCTGGCGATCCAGCGCGACTGCTCCCACACGGTGGCGCCGGTCGGCGGCGCGACACCGCCGACAATCACATCGCCGACCTCGCCTTCGGCGTGGCAACTGACGACATGGATGACTTTTGATGAACGCATTGCTTTGCTCCTTGTTTCGCCTGTCAGGCCTCATCGCGGGCGTGCCCGCGATGCGGTCATCAATTACTTCACTGATTTGAGAAACGCCGCCGTCTCCGCATGCACCGGATTACCGATGACCTGGTCCGGCGAGCCGATCTCGTGCACCAGGCCATTGCGAAAGAACGCCACGCGGTCGGACACGTCGCGGGCGAAGCGGATCTCGTGGGTCACCAGGACCATGGTCATGCCGTCTTCGGCGAGCATGCGCATGGTGTCCAGCACCTCGCCCACCAATTGCGGGTCGAGGGCCGAGGTGGCTTCGTCGAACAGCATGTAGTCCGGCGACATCGCCAGGGCCCGGGCAATGGCCATGCGTTGTTGCTGACCGCCGGACAGCTTGCCGGGGAAGGTCTTGAGCTTGTCGCCCAGGCCCACATGGGTCAGCTGCTTGACCGCCAGTTCTTCTGCTTCGGCCTTGCTCTTGCCCAGCACCTTGCGCGGCGCCAGCATGACGTTTTCGAGCACCGTCAAATGCGGGAAGGCGTTCCACTGCTGGAACACGATGCCGATTTTCTGCCGCAGGCGGTTGAGGTCGGTGGCGCTGTGATGGACCTCGACACCGTCGACGCGGATGTTGCCTTTCTGGATCGGTTCCAGGCCGTTGATGCACATCAGCAGGGTCGATTTGCCGGAGCCGGAACCGCCGATGATCGACACCACCTCGCCCTTGTTCACCGTCAGGTTCACGCCCTTGACCACTTCGAGGTTGCCGAAGGATTTATGTACGTTGTCGATCTCAATCATTTTCTTGCCACCTTCTTTCCAGACGAGCGCCGAGGCGGGCGACCACCAGGCTCATGACGTAGTAGATAAGGCCCGCGATGCACAGCACCAGCAGCGGTTCCTGGATGCGGGTCACGATGGTTTGCGAGGCGCGCAGCAGTTCGACGATGCCGATCCACATCACCAGCGCGGTGTCTTTCATCACCCCGAGCACCAGGTTCAGCCAGCCGGGGAAGGCCACCCGCGTGGCCATCGGCAGGACGATCCAGCGCAGGTCCTGGAGAAAACTCAGGCCCAATGAACGACTGGCCCGGCGCACCGTGAACGGCACGGCCAACACGCCACCCCGTACGATTTCGGTGAAGTACGCGGCGGTGTAGACCCCCAGCACGATGCACCCGACGCTGAAGGCACTGATGTTCAGGCCGACGATGCTTTTGAGTGAGTTGAACAGCACGAACTGGATGAGCAGCGGCACGCTGCGGAACACATCCAGCACCCAGGCCAGCGGCAGGCTGGCCCGTGGCAACAGCGCCCGCAGCAGACCAAACAGCAGGCCCGCCAGGGAACCGAGGATGATCGACCAGAACGTCAGCTGCAGCGTGACCCAGGCGCCGTTGAGCAGGAACAGCAGGTCATTCGAGGAAAAATCGGTGGCAAACATGGACAGCTCCTCAGTAACGGAACAACCGCCAGGCCATCAGCCGGGCTGTCGCGACGATCGCCTTGGCAATCGCGTAATACAGCACCGCCGCGATGGCGAAGTACTCGAAGGTGCGGAAGGTTTTGACGTTGTATTCCTGGGTCACGCCGGTCAGGTCATTGTTCAGCCCGACGATCACCCCCAGCGACGTCATCAGCACCGCCCAGACCATTTGATTGGTCAGCGGGTAGAAGACGATGCGCAGCAACTGCGGAACGATGATCAGGCGGTAGGTCTGGAAGGCGCTCATGCCCAGCGAACGTGCGGCGCGTACCTGGGTGTGGGGCACGGCCTTGAGCCCGCCGCGAAAGTTTTCCGCCAGGTAGCCGGCATTGTTGAAGGTGATCCCGGCCAGCAGCGCGAGCCACGAACTGACATGCAAGCCCAGGGAGCCGAGGCCGAAGTACAGGACGTAGATCTGGAACAGCGACGGGGTGTTGCGGGCAATCGAGACCCAGCCATTGCCAATGCCGCGCAACAGTGGATTTCTGGCTTCACGCATGACCGTCAGGGCCAGGGCGATCAGCACGCCGAAGATCATCGACAGGGCGGCGGTCTCGAAGGTGACCAGGGCGCCGGTGAGCATATCGGGCAGGGCGCGCAGTGCCGAGCGCCATTGGAAGGTGTAATCAAACATGCGCGGGGCTCTCCAGTTGGGCAGCGGGTTGCAGCCAGGCCGGCAGTCGCCCGCTGGCCGTGGCACTGCACGCGGCATCGACGCATTCGGCCAGGCTGGCGAAATGCACCTTGCGCCCCACCAGGCCAGGGGCGTAATGGGCGTACTTGCCGGAGTTGGTCATCAGGGTGGTCGCGGCCGGCGGAATCACCGGCTCACCGAGCATGCACCAGCAGGTGTCGGTGACCAGGGTGGCACCGAAGGCCTCGATCACCGCGAGATGCCCGGCCTCGCGCGCCTGTTCCAGTACTGCGCGCCCGCAGGTGATGGCGAGCACCACGTCCGGGTGCTTGTGCCGACCCCGGCACAGCCGCGCCAGGTGAGCGAATTCGCCGAGGGAAAAATGCGGGTTGCCCAGCGACACCACATCCACCCGCGGGTCACGGGCGCTGTTGAGCTCGCGCCAACTGAGCATCAGGTCCTGCAGGCGGATTTTTTCCACGGCAATGCGTGCGCCGGCTTCCAGCACCTGTGCCGGGTCGATGGCCTCCGGGGTGATCCCGGCGATATGAAACAGCGGCGCTGCCGAGGTGGTGGCGAAAGCCGCACCGAAGGCTTTCAGGTCGTCCAGGCTCGGCTTGCGCTTTTCCAGGCCGAGTACGAGGGGCACACGGCTGCCGGCCAGTGCGCCGATGTGATAACCGAGCAGCGGGTAAAAGGCATCGTCCAGTTCACCAAGGGCCGGCAACTCGATCTGCAACCGCGCCTTGCGTTGCGCGTCCAGATGGCAGCCGATCAGCGGGGCGCGGCCGGTCAGGGCGATGCAGATGTCGAGGTAGTCCGGATACTTCAGGGTGCGCGCGCCCAACACGCTGTTGGCATAGACCACGGCGTTGGATTCGGCCCAGACAATCTGCTCGCCCGCCTTGGGCGCCGTGTCGAGCAAGTAGGGCGCACAGGTGTAGCTGAGCTGTGCGCCCATCGCCATGTAGGCATCGCCCAGGGCACTGGCGGGTTCGCCGAGGGCCGGGTCGACGCCCAGTTCGCGCCAACGGCGCTGGTCCACGGAGATCGAATTGAGGGTGGTGGGCACCCGGACTTTCGCGCCCCATTGCACTAACTGTCGAGCAAAGCGCAGGCTCGCCGGTCCGGTGTAGATGCAGCCATCAATGTGCGCCTGGGTGACATCCACCAGGCTACGGGCACCTTGCAGTTCGGCCATGCGCAGGACGATCTGCATGGCCACCTGGGCGGCTTTGCCGTGCTCGCCGCCGAGCAGGGCCTGGTCGTGTTCGGTCAGTTCGATTGAGGTGTGTGTTGCGTCTGTCCGCAACGGGCTGTCGATGGCCTGCCAGGCATCGCCCGGCGGCTGATCTAACAGGCTCACCGTGGTGTCTTCGACCCGGGCGAAAGCCCCGCCGCGCAAGGCGGCGAAGGCCTCCTGGCCGATGCACAGCACCGGCAGGGAACGCTCGAAAATGGTCTGAGCCACCAGCACACCCAGGGTCAGGATCTCGTCGGGTTCGGCCAGCACCAATGCCGCCGGTGCATGGCCGTTGCTGATCAGTTCCATCAACACACTGCTGCCGGTGCACGAGCCACGGCCGCTGGGAATCGCCAGCACACGACCGGCCAGGTATTCGCCACTGAGGGGGTGGTGGCGATCGATGACCTCGCCAGTGGCGGAATCGACCCCGCCCCAGAAACTCAGGCCGACATCGGCGAACAACAGGGCGCCTTGAGCAGCGCCCGCGACCAGGCTGCGACCGGTCAGAAAAGTGGACCTGGGCATACCGGACACCTTAGTAGTAGACCTGTGGCACGGTCAGATTGGTCGGCGCGATATCGGTGCCGACCCATTTGACGAACAGCTCCTTGTAACGCCCGGTGCGCACTTGCTGGTTGACGAACAGGTTGAGGTAGTTGATCAGGCCATACTCGTTGCGCTTGGCGCCGAGGGACACGTAATCGATCACGTAGGGGGCGTTACCGGCGACTTTGAGGTTTTTGTATTTGCCCGACTTGAGCGTGGCAGCGGCGACGGTGTTGGTGACCACGGTCGCGTCGATGTGGCCTTGGGCGACGGCCAGCAAGGTGTCGTTCTGCGACTGGTAAGCACGGAAACTGCCGGTGCCCCAGTTCTTCACGTCTTTCTCCAGGGCGATGGCCTCATAGGTGCCGCTGGTATTGCCCACCGCTTTGCCCTTGAGGTCGTCAAAGCCGTTGATGCCGGTATCGTCGCGGGTCAGCACCACCATCTGGAAGGCGAAGTACGGCACGGTGAGGCCGACGGTCTTGGCGCGTTCGAGGGTGTCGGACGTGGAGGCGACGATCACATCGGCTCGCCCCGAGACCAGCGCCGGGATACGGTCCGGAAACGGTGTCTCGACCACTTCGGCCTCGACCCCGAGGATCTTCGCCAGGTCATGGCAGTAGTCCACGTCGAACCCGGCCGGGTTGTTGCCCGCATCGCGGAACCCCATGGGCGGGAAGTCCAGGGTGACGGCACAGCGCAGCTTGCCCGAGCCGATGATGTCGTCGAGCTTGTCGGCCTGTGCGGTGGCGATGAAAGAAGTACTGAGAACAGCGCTGAGGGCTACGGCAAATGCGGGGTTTTTCATAGAGGCCTCGTGAGTGTGATGTGCTGTTGAATATCGTATCGAGGATTTCGTATACGATATTAACAATAGCAATCAATGTGCCTGTTTCCAGTTTTGGCCGTGAAATTGTTTTTGGGCCTTGGGTTAGAGGCGTTTCAGTGGCGTTGCGACTGGAAGGGTTGCGCCGTTGCTGCGCTGGGCGGTGTTACATATGGGAGCAGCGGTTGCGCTGATGCCCCGTTAAGAAACATGGGAGTACATATCCGTTTCTGCGGTAACGGCTGCTGGCGGTTTCGCCCTGACGGCGAGTCACTTGGAAAAGCCCCAAGTAACCAAGGGCTCTTGCCCCTTTCGTTCGGTGCCTCGCCCAGGCTCGGCATGCCTTCGCTCCGGTCTTGCTCCGTGGGCCCGCCGCCATCGGCCATCCATGGCCGGGGGCGGCTAACCCGGCATCCATGCCGGGTTGCCCACTGCGCAAAACCTGCGCTCAGCCTCTCGAGGGGGCAAGAAGATCAAAAGCAAAAGCGAGGCGGCCTGACAGCCGACCTGATTGCAGGGTTGTCGTCGGCGCCGTGGCGCTTTCTTGCAACAACGGGCGATTGATGGGCAGTTGCAGGGGCTTCGAAGAAGCGTCGTTTGAGTTTGCTGACACTCAGCGGTGCGAGGTTTTCGTTGAGTGAAGTGTTGGACACCAGCACCAGACGACCTTCGCGTTCATCAACGATGAGACTGGTGTTTTTGGCTGAGGACTTCGGCGTCGGCCAGGAAAGGGTTGGCGTGCCGGTCTCGTCGGCACGGTGTTGGTTGGCGACTTCACTGGTGCAAATGGACTCAGTACTTGCCTTTGAGGTGTTTCGTCACGGTGAACGGTTTAAAAAACGGGCCAGATTGAACCTGATTCATCAGATTCCAATAGCAGATTTTCGCGTAGTGATTGTCGAGTTCTTTTGGGTATTGAAATTCGTAGAGTGGTGATCCATCGATACTCGGAGTGAAACTGCGGCTGTACTCGGGCTTCAAGTAGTTTTGAATCCCCCATGACAATTCGTTCAGAAATTCAGCGATTGTACTGGCGTGATACGCGCAAACGTCGTCGTGGAAAATTTCGTAGATTTCTTCCTGGACGAGCATCGCTTGGTACAACTCCACGTTAGAACCAGCATTGCGAAGAAGGCTCTGAATGTCCTCAGCAACGCCAACAGATCGCAAAACATTGTGCTTTGACAGGTTCCCAGCGATTTTCAGCAATAAGATTCTGGGGATGCGTATTTCTACTTCCAGAAGGATTGATGGCAGCCAAAGCTCGACTGGAATTTCAACACTAAGCCAATCAGTGAAGGCGCCCACAGCTCTTTTAAGCGCAAGCACAGACCCATTCTCGTCGAAGCTTGGCGCTTCAGCGATAGCCTTCAGTGCCCGTAAGTAGGGAGTCGCAGGAACCGGCGCTTTTTCATCCGTCATGGATAAAAAATCCACCAGTGCAATGAAGAAAAATTTTTGATGCGTCATGGTGTTGAACTGGACATTTTGATGCTGGCCCTCACCACCGAGCACCATCAACTCATAATTGACCATCGACCGGAGCAGCTCATTGACGGCTGACAGGTAAACAACCTCTTGCTCCGTTTTGTTCAACTGAATCACGGTGATCTTTTTTTTGCACATGACCACATATCTCCAAAAGACCAGTAAGCCCTTATAAAGCCTCTATGACGATTTTTTGGTAGTCGAGGCTGTGAATCGGCGCGGTGAGTCGCCCCCGATGTTCCTGATGGCGTTAATAGCGTTCGACGTGTTCAAGCAATTGTGCGCGGTTGTTCGGGGGAGTCTATATCGGCGGCGCGGGCGCCTGAACGGTAATGACGAGCCTACTGAGCGGGTGAATGCATAGATTCCAAGGTTCTCTCGGTCAATTCGCCCATTTCAATCCGCAGCCGTCCCATTTCTGCTGCGTAGGCCGCAGCATCTGTTGTGAGCCCAAGCTCACTTCGCATCTCTATGGAGACTTTCTCCAGGAGTATCCCGAATGGCGTCAGCTCAGAAAAAATTGCTTTGTCGTACGCATTGCTAAGGTGCTCAGCTTCCTCACGCTTAGCCTCTCTTGCTTGCTGGTGTTCGGCCTTTTTTGCCAGTTGGTTTTCGTAGATTTTCATCAGCGTGTCTATTTGCCGGCCATCCAGTACGGGAGCAGCACTGAGAATTTTTATCTCAGCGAGTTTTTTTGTAGCCTGTTCATCCATGAATTCAATGAGTCTATCCAATCCAAACATTTCAGTACGTAGGTCCTGCATTGGTTGAACTTTTCGCAATAACTTTACAAAAAGGCCGGTGCACTCTTTATTCAGCGAGTTGAGGAGAGTCAACGTACCTGGCTCAACGACTAACTGCATCTTCGACAATGTTGATTGAAAGCCGTGAAGTGCTTCCGATGTATTGGTTTCAGCCAAGTCCACCTGTCGCAGTGCAATGAAGTGCCTCATGACCCGGTGTGCTTCGTCTGTTGCGCGTAAATAGATCTCTCGACGAATGCTTGTTATCCGTTCCTTTGACTTCTCGGCAGCGTCATGGATCAGCTGCATTCGTAACCGTCTCGTATTGTCGTAATTCGATATCAATACTCCGCTCAGCGTCAGCACTGAAGCGATGACACCTGACCAAATCACATCAGGGACTGAATGAACGAATTCAATTAAACACGCCATCAACTCTGAAATCATACGGACACCAATCAGCTAAGCCCCTACGAGCTTAGTACAGTACTCAAGCGCCCACGCTGCCCCATTTTTTACGCAAATAAAATGCTTGGAATTCGCGTGTTTAAACGCCGGCCGGGTTACTTCATGAAAGCTACAAGACCTTGCGCCGTTGCCTACGGTTACGCCAGAATCCGCCGGCTTGTGTGCCTTGGGACCACTCGGTAACTTGATTCCTGTCACTGCCCATCAGTGATCGGGTTTAGCAGCCCGGTTGGATATTTAGAGAGTTGCACAAGCTCATCAGTCAGGCAGTTCCATGCCTGCACTCGATGGTGGCTGTGCGCAGGGCGCCTTCGGGCGCGCCGGCTTTGCTAGATCCCCGGTCTGCTAACCTGCGTACAGCTGCCTCCCTCTCGTTTAGCAGCGGAAGGGTTGGCACCCAATCAGGAAAACTAGCTTATGTTCAAAGTCACACCAAACCCGCCGGACGCCGATCCGACATCCCCTTACGAAGCCCATTCAAAAAAACTCAACGAGGCCGCCGAACGCGCCCTCAACTTTCACATTCCCTCGACCGCCGACATCAAAGCGACGCCGCGCACACCCAGCACGCTGTTCACCGTCGATCCCGCCGCTGATACCGAAACCCTGGCGGTTTATTTGGTTGAGACTTTGGCTTCTGTGGATGTAATGGTCCACCAGTTGGTGGATCACTTAGATGGTGCGTCGCGCTATGCGCTGCTGGGGATATCCAACAGCATTATGGTGGCGGAGATCACGGCGAACCGGATGCTGGATCAAATCGACCCGCCTGAGTAACTTCGGTTAATGCAGCGGCTCTTTTTGGGGGCCGCTCATTCCCACAGGGGAAATGCGTACGACCTCCCGACCAGGTCGGCCGGCAGGCCGCCTCGCTTTGGCGGTGGGCGCCCCCTCGAGAGACCGAGTGGAGGTTCTGCGCAGTGGGCAACCCGGCATGGATGCCGGGTTAGCCGCGCACGGCCATGGATGGCCGATCGCGGCGGGCCCACGGAGCAGGACCGGAGCGAGGGCATGCCGAGCACTAGCGAGGCACCGAACGAAAGGGGCAGAGCGCTTTGGTTACTTTCGCGCTCTTTGAAAGTGACCCGCCGTCAGGGCGGAACCGCCAGCAGCCGTTACCAAAAAATGGATATGTACGCGACCAAAACCAGCCCAAACAATCCTAACCCCGATCCCCCCGATACTGACTCGGCGACAAACTGGTCAACGCCCGAAACTGCCGGCTGAACGCACTGTGGTCGGTATACCCACAACGCAAGGCAATCTCGGTAATCGGCAGGTCAGTGTGCAGCAACAACCGCGATCCCTCTTCCAGGCGCGCCTTGTGAATCATCTGCCGTGGCGTGAGCTGGAATACTCGCTTGCAATGACGCTCCAGCTGCGCCACGGAATAGCCGGCAATGGCGGTCAATTCGGCGAGGCTGATGGGCTGGGCGAAGTGATTGCGGATGTGCAAATCCACCGCGGCAAGCTTCTGATAGGCCGGATGATTGGACTGCGGCGATTGCAGGTCGCGGGAAATGCCGGCCAGGCCGACGATGTGCCCGTGTTCATCGTACAGGGCGAGTTTGTGGGTCAGGCACCAGATCGGCTGATTGCCGAAATACAGGTGCAGTTCCAGTTGATCGGCCAGTACCCGGCCGCTGGAGAGCACGCGTCGATCCTGTTCGGTGTACAGCGGGCCGAAGTGCTCCGGGAAGACCATGTCGGCGGTGCGTCCCAGCAGATCCTCGCGGTGCTTGAACCCACAGCGCCGGGCCAGGGTCTGGTTGACGAAGGCGTAGCGGGCCTCGCGATCCTTGATGAAAAACACCACATCGGAAAGGGTATCGAGGAGCGGCGCGATCGGCTGGAGGCTGTTCAGCAGCGTCGGCAAATCGCAGGGCTTGAAGCTGGTGAGCGAGGGGTACATGGCGTTGGGGGCCTGATGGCGACCCCCGGGATCATAGTGGCTCGGCCGCGTGGCCGAAACCCCTGGCGCGGTCATGACGCTGGCGGGGTATCGTCCAGGGACATCAAGGTCTCGATGCGCGCCGGGCTGAACGGTGGGCGCGGCGCCGAGGGTTGCCAGCCAAACAGATGCTGTACCGCGCCGCCACACACGCGCCCCTGGCAGGCGCCCATGCCGCAGCGGCTGGCCAGCTTGGCCGTGCGCCATTCGGTGTGCCCGGCCAATGCACCATGGGGCACGTCTTCACAGCGGCAGACCAGGGTGTCGGGACGGGCCAGCGACTTGAGTCGCGGGTCGAGGGCGAAGGCCCGATTCAGCGCTTTGGCGAACCCCTGCCAGCGTGCCCGGCGTGGCCACAATTGCCGGGCCGCTTCGAAGTCACCCACGGCGGCGTGGCCGGCAATCGCGCCTTCGACCAGGGCCAGCTCACTGCCGCCGAACCCGGTGCATTCACCGGCCGCGTAGTGATCGACGCGGCTGGCTTGCCAGGCATCCACTGCCAACGCCTGGCCTTCGAGGGCGTAACCCAGTGCCTGACCCAATTGAACGTTGGGGATCAGACCGAAACCACAGGCCAACCGATCACACGCCAGTTCGACGATCTTGCCTTGCTGGTGCAGGCGCACAGCTTCGAGTCGATCGCTGCCAAGGGCCGCCAGCACATGAGTGCCGGTGCGGTAGTGGCGGTCGAACAGCGTGAACGATTGCAGCAGTTTGTTCGGCCAGCGCGGCAGTTGCGTCGCGAAGCCAGCCACCGCCTTGAGCGAGGCTTGTTCGGCGACGCATTGCATGGTGGCCCCGTGTTTTTTCGCGGTGGCGGCACTGGCCAGTAACAGCGGCCCGCTGCCGGCGATGACCACGCGCTGGTCCTGCACCGGCAGCCCGGCCTTGATCAGCGCCTGCAAACCACCGGCCCCGGTGACCCCCGGCAGCGTCCAGCCGGGGAAGGGCAGCAGCAATTCACGGGCGCCGGTGCACAGAATCAGTTTGTCGTAGCTGATCAGCCAGCCGTGCTCGTCGTCTTCGACCAGCAGTTGTTTCGGGCCGGGATTGGCGATCACCCGGGTGCCCGGGTGATGGCGGATGTTGCGCTGGGACTGCAAGCGCTCGCGCAACTGACGGGCCTGGACCGGCACGCTGGCCTGCGGACCGTCGCGCCAGATTTGCCCGCCCGCCAGCGGATTGTCGTCGAGCATGACAATGCGGGCGCCACGGGGTGCGGCAGCCAGCGCGGCGGCCATGCCGGCGGGACCGGCGCCGACGATCAACAGATCGGCATATTCATTCATGGGCGCGTCTCCACCTGCATGCCGTCACGGCAAAGGGTCTGGCAGGCCAGGCGTCGTCGACCGTCGATGGTCACCCGGCATTCCTGGCAGATGCCCATGCCGCACAGCGGTGCGCGGCGCTGTCCACTGACCGAGTTGCGTGTGCAGCCGTCGCCGCCCAACGCCAGGGCCGCGGCGACGCTGGTGCCCTCGGCGACTCTCAGGGCATGGCCGTCGAGCATCAATTCAGGCATAGGCGGGTTCTCCGAGGAAACGCTGGGGCAGGTAGGGTTGTGCGGCCAATGGCGGGGTTTCGTTGAACAGTTGCGCGACCAGCAAATCAGCGGTGCCGGGAGCGGTGGTAACCCCCAAACCTTCGTGACCGACCGCCAGCCACAAGCCCTGGCGTTGCGGGTGCTGACCCACCAGGGGCAGGCCATCGGGGCTGGCGGCGCGAAAGCCGGTCCAGGCGCGGATGCCATTGAGTTGCGCCAACCCCGGCATGTATTGGGCCGCGCGCTTGAGCATTTTCGCCAGCATCCAGCCTTCGACCTGCGGATCGGTGGTGCCGAATTGCCGCGAGGCGCCGATGAACAATTGCCCGGTGGGACGCGGCTGAATATTGCAGGCCGTCGAGGGCCCCTTGGCGTTATGGGCGCTGGTGACGTAACCGAGCTCCACCAGGGTATGGGTGACGGGGGCGGGGTAGCGATCAGTGATCAGCAAGTGGCCTTTTTTCGGCTCGATGGGCAGCTCCGGGCACAGCTCATTGGCCTGGATACCGTTGGCCAGCACCACCGCTTCGGCGCTCAGCCACTGACCGTCATCGAGTCGCACCCGGTTGCCATCGACCTCGATGACCCGCGCCCGGCGCTGGCGGATGTTCGGCGTGTCGAGCATCCAGCTGGCCGTCGCGGGCGCGTACAGAATGCCGTCGCCATTGATCAGCAGGCCCCCTTCAAGGTCCTCGGACAGCTCCGGCTCACGCTGGCGCAAGGCACTGGCGCCGACCAGTTCGCAGGCCACGCCCTGGGCTTGCAGGTTGTGGAATTTACTGTGGGCCACCGCCATTTCTTCGGCATTGGCCGCCAGCCACAGGGTGCCGTTGCTGCGGTACGCGCAGCCCTCGGGCAAGTCCGCTGCCTGCTCGCGCCAGCGCCGCAAGGAATGATTGCTCAGCGCCAGTTCCGCCGGGTTGTCGTCGAGCACCAACAGGTGGCCCATGCCCGCCGCCGTCGCGCCATGCAGCCCGGCGTCGAGCACCAGTACCTGCAAGCCACGCCGCGCCAGTGCCTGGGCGCAGGCCGCGCCGATGATGCCCGCACCGATCACGATCACATCGGCCGCATGGCTGCGATTCACGGACGGATGCCCCAGGCGAACGGGTCGTCCTGTTCGATGATCAGGCTGGCTTCGGCACTGATGAAGGCGCGGCCTCGAATGGTCGGCACGATGCGCTCGCCTTGCCATTCGAAAGAGCCTTCGAACTCGCTTCCGATGACACTTGCCTGGCGCCAGATCTGTCCGGGCTGCAACTTGTCGTCGGCCGCCAGGCACGCCAGTTTGGCGCTGGTGCCGGTGCCACAGGGTGAGCGGTCGTAGGCCTTGCCGGGGCAGAGCACGAAGTTGCGGCTGTCTGCATGATCGTCATCGGCGAACAGTTCGACATGGTCAATCAGGCCGCCGTCTTCGCCACGAATACCCTGGTCTTGCAGCGCTTGTTGAACGGCGTAGGTGTAAGCGGTCAGGGCCTCAAGGTTGTCGCCCGCCACCCGCAGCCCGTGATCGGCGATCAGGAAAAACCAGTTGCCGCCCCAGGCGATGTCGCCGGTCACCTGACCGATGCCCGGCACCTGCACTTGCAGCGCCTTGCGATAACGGTACGCCGGCACGTTGCGCACACTCACCGAATGGTCGTCGTGGAGGGTGGCCTGCACGGTGCCGACCGGCGTCTCGATGCTGTGCACGCCGGGGCCGATTTTGCCCAGGTGGGCCAGCGAGGCGACGAGGCCGATGGTGCCGTGGCCGCACATGCCCAGGTAGCCGCTGTTGTTGAAGAAAATCACGCCGGCACAGGCGCTCGGGTCCACGGGTTCGCAGAGCAGGGCGCCTACCAGCACGTCGCTGCCCCGTGGTTCCAGCACACAGGCCGCACGCCACTGGTCGTGCTGCTCGGCCAGGCGTTGGCGTCGTTCGGCCATGCTGCCGGTGCCCAGATCAGGAAAACCGGCGGTCACCAGGCGAGTCGGTTCGCCGCCGGTGTGGGAGTCGATCACGGAGATGCGTTTCATCGGAGGGCCACGTCCATTCGGTTGAGTGACCGAAAGAGTGGCCTGTGCAGCGAGGTGCCGGCTTGATGGATTTAACCAGTGCCGATGACGAAATCGGCACAGTCATTGCCGCAGTCAGTGAGCGTGGGGCAAGTGCTTGAACAGGGTCTCGCAGACCCCGGCGATGTGTTCGTCCAGCAGCTTCACCGCCAGGTCGACGTCCCCCGCACGGCACGCCGCGAGGATCTCGCGGTGCTCGTGATCGGCGCGTTCCTTGCCCGCCGACAGGCTCATCTGCATGCGCAGGTAACGCTCCAGTTTGTCGTTGACCGAACGAATCAGGCTCACCAGGAACGGCCGTTGCGCCGGTTCATAGAGGCAGGCGTGCAGTTCCCAGTTGAGCTCGGCCCAGCGCCCCACATCGTCCTCGCCGACGAACTCCTGGCAGATACGCTCGGCACGGGCGAAGGTTTCTTCAGTCATGTTGGGAATCGCCAGGCGCAACACCTTGTCCTCAAGCAACATGCGCACTTCGAACATCTGCGCCAGTTCCGCATCGGAAATGCGCGTGACCATCGCCCCGCGATTGCGCTGGAACATCACCAGCCCTTCAGCCTCCAGCCGCTTGAGCGCCTCGCGCACCGGGATCTTGCTGACGTTGAACTGGCGGGCAATGTCGTCCTGGCGAATCGGCTCATCCTCGGCAAAATGCCCGGCGACGATCGCGTCTCGCAGATGACGGGTGATGATTTCCGACGTCGAAGGCGTGTTACCAAGGTCGGGAGCGTTGAATTTGGGTAGGTTCACGGCGGCGGTCGTTCGGAGAAAAGAGATAGCGACAGGGTATACGAAATTCGTTCGCTGATCTTGCCTGGCGGCGACGCGTCGCCAGCCTTTAAAACCCTCACTCCGCCCAAACTGCTAAACCGAAACCACGCGTCAAGAAAGGTAACCGCGACTCAGTTACGGTGGTGCGCGAAGCGGCTCGCACCGGCGACGAGGGTTTCATTTACTTCGTTGTCACCGGAAAACATCGGTCGAACAAGTGAGGCCGAGTGGTGTTACTTCCCATGCATTTTTGACTATCGGGTCAATCCCGCGCCGGCATCAACACTTCGCACTCCGCTAGCCAGGCCAGCAGCTTTTGCACGCAGACATCGATGGACAAGGTACCGGTGTCGAGCACTAACGCGGCCGAGGCAGGTGGCTCATAGGGTGCGGAAACACCGGTGAAGCCCGGCAGTTCACCTCTGCGCGCACGGGCGTAATGACCTTTCAGGTCACGCTGCTCACAGACGTCCAGCGCAGCACTGCACCAGACTTCACGATAGTCATCACCCAATCGTCGGGCAAAGACCTCTCGCAGTTTAACCAACGGCGCAATCATCGCCAGAATCACGATCTGTCCGTTCTCCACCAGCAACGCTGCGACCTCGCTGGCGCGGCGGATGTTTTCCTGGCGATCCTTGTCGGTGAACCCCAGGTCGCGATTAAGCCCAACCCGTAGTCCATCGCCATCAAGTACCAGACTTTGCACGCCGCGCTCGAACAACGCGGCGTGCAGCGCCTGGGCCAGTGTCGACTTGCCAGCGGACGGTAAACCGGTCAGCAGAATGGCTGCCCCACGATGACCGTGGCGGTCTTCGCGTTGTGCCCGGCTGATGCTGCCAGCAGGCGCCATCACATTACCGTCCCTGGACATGCGCTGGCGGCACCGTGATGTTGCCGGCGGCCCATGCATCCTCGCGGCTGGCCAGCGCGGTGGCGATCGACTGCACCTGCGTCGACTGCACCTGATCCGGCAGTGGGTCGAGCCCGGCGCTGGCGAAGATCTGCCCGTAAGCGTTGCGCAAATCCGCGTACGACAGGTCGCGGCGCAGGTCGGCTTGCAGGGTGTTCAGTTCGCCCTGGATCAGCTCCAGTTCGCCGATGCCCGCGGCCTGATGACGGTTACGCAACTGGCCAAGAATCTGCCCGTCGATGTTCGACAGCTGCTGGTTGGTCTCGAACTGGCGCAGCGCTTCGCGGTAGTTGGCGTTGGCCACGTAGAGCTGCGCCAGCACCGCGATTGACATCGCCTGGCGGCGTGCCTTGGCCACTTCTTCACCGGCCTTGGCCACGTCGATGGCCGCCGGGGCGGAAATCACGTTGAACAGGTTCCAGGTGATTTTTACCCCGTAGTCGGCCCACTTGTCGTTGACCAGAAACGAGTTGCTGTCGTAATGCCCGCCAGCCGAGAGTTCCAGCCCCGGCAGCAGCCGCAGCATGGCTTTGCGGGTTTCGGCGGTGCTGATGCGCGTCTGATAATCCTGCTCGCGCAGTTCCGGACGGCTGGCCAGAGCCTCTTGCTCAAGGCTCGCCATGTCGACCTTGAGCTCCGGAACCGGATAATCCTCTGGCGTCGCCAACGTCAACTCAGTGCCCATCGGCAGGTTGATCAGGGTCGCCAGTTCGGTTTTCGCCAGCGATAGTGCCCGCCGCTGTTCTTCGAGTTGGCGCGTGGCTTCGATCAGCGAACGCTGATACCCCAAGGCCTGCACCGGGTCGCCGATACGCTGCTCGCTCATGCTCTGGCTGTTGTTGCGCGCGGCATCGACCCGCGCCATGAGGCTGTCGATCTGCTTGAGCAGGCGTTCAGCAGCCACAGCTCGCCAATAAGCCGAGCGCACGTCCTGAACGATGGTGTTGATGACCTTGCGCCGACGTTCCTGAACGATCAGCCGTTGATCGCCCTGCTGCTTGGCGTTGATGTAGCTGACGCCGAAGTCGAGGACGTTCCAGACCATGGTCAGGTCGGCGACCCTGCGGTCGCGGTCCTGGGAGGTCGAGGGTTCGAGGGATTGGGTGCCGGTGCGCACACTCTGGCTGCTGGAGCCGCTGGTGTTGTTGCGCCCCACGTAACCGGCGTCCAGGGCCATGCGCGGCAGCATGTCGAAGCTGGCGAGGTCGAGTTGGCGCTTGGCCAACGCCTCTTCCATGATTTTCAACCGGCCTTCAAGGTTGTATTTCACCGCACGGGCCATGGCTTGATGCAGCGTCAGTGGGCCACTAAGGGGCTCCTGATCTTTGTACATGCTCGCCAAATCGCTTCTGGCGCGCTGCTCGCTGACACTGCGTTCGATCGGCTCACTGGTCACCGCACATCCGCTGATTGCAAGCGCCAGCAAGCTGGCGCCGAATAATTTCTGACTTTTCTTCATCCTTGGACCGCCCCTGGGTACCGCACAAAATTAGGTTTTTAATCAGGCTTGCATTTCGCTGATGCCGACCTGTTGCAACGCTGCAGCCAACGCCTGGACCTGCTGCTTCTCGGCGTTTTCAAGTTGTTGAAGTTGCTCGCCCAAAGTCAGTGCACCATAGCCACCGTGCAGGCCTTGAGCGGCATTGCCACTGTGCTGGATCGACTTGTCACCGAACGCATTGAACGAACTGTCGCCATCGCCCGACTCATGATTGAACAGACTCGACAGCGTGCTGCTGCCAAACACCCCGCCATCACCCCCGCCAAAACCCAGGAAACCGTGAGCGGAACCCTTCCCGCCGTTGTCGCTGCTAGTGAACACCTGAGCGATATAGCTGGGGCTCAGTGCGCCACGATTGATGAAAATATCCCCCAGTGGGCGGATGCCATCGCCCAATACCCGCTGTTCGAACAACGGTGCAAAGGTCAGCAGTGAGCCGAGATTACCGGTCGGCGGCGTAAAGATAATCGGCTGCAACGGCACGCTCGGAGGACTTTGCGGCAGTGCCGGGTCGCTGACCGAGACGACGACGGCCGGCACCGTGTTGATGGTGAAATTGTTGGAGATCGCGCCACTGGCGCCCGCGTTCCCGGCGAGGTCGGTCACGTTGCGGGTGTCCAGCCCGATGAAATTGGACGCATCGTTGATGTTGGCCGCCGGGGTCAGGGTGGCGGTCCAGGTCTTGCCGCCGTTGCTGCTGCTCAGGTTGGTGAGGGTGCCATTGGCCACGCTGATGTCGGACAAATCGAAATGCTTCACCGCCTCGCTGAAGGTGAAGGTCACCTGCGAGGTCTGGCCAACGCCCAGGTTCGGGTTGTCGATGACGATGGTCGCGGTGGGGCGATCACTGTCCAGGGCGTAGTTGTTGGAGATGGCCAGCCCTGTCCCGGCATTGCCTGCAGTGTCGTTGACATGACTGTTGTCGAGCACAATCAGGTTGGTGGGGGCGGTCACGTTCGCCGTCGGCGTGAACGTCGCGGTCCAGGTCTTGCCGCCGTCACTGCTGGCCAGGTTGGACAACGTGCCGTTGGTCACGCTCAGATCGGACAGGTCAAAACCGGTGACCGCTTCGCTGAAGGTGATGGTCACCAGCGAGGTCTCGCCGATGCCCAGCAACGGTTTGGCGACGACGATGGTCCCGGTGGGCCGGTCGGCATCGAGCACGTAGTTGTTGGACAGCGTTACGGTACTGCCCGCATTACCGGCGCTGTCCTGCACATTGGCAGTGTCGAGCACGATCTGGTTGGTGGCATCGTTGATATTCGCGGTCGGCGTCAGGGTCGCCGTCCAGGTCTTGCCGCCGTCGCTGCTCAGCAAATTGGACAGCGTGCCATTGGCCACGCTGAGGTCGGACAGATCGAAACCACTGACCGCCTCACTGAAAGTGATGGTCACCTGTGAGGTCTGGCCAATGCCCAGCAGCGGATTGGCCACCACAATGCTTGCCGTTGGACGTTGCGTATCGATTGCGTAGTTGTTCGAGTCGGTGGTGCCCACCCCAACGTTGCCGGAACCGTTCTGCACGCCGGTGTTGTCCAGGGTGATCAGGTTGGTGGTGTCGGTGATATTCGCGACCGGGGTGAAGGTCGCCGTCCAGGTAATACCGCCATCGCTTGAACTGACCGCGCTCAACGTACCGTTGGCGATGGTCAGGTCGGCGTTGGTAAAACCGCTGACCGCCTCGGAGAAGGTGATGGTCACCAATGAGGTTTCGCCCACCTTGAGTGCATTGTCGGCCACCACGATAGTCGCCGTCGGACGCACGGTGTCGATGGTGAAGTTGGCGGAATCGGTGGTGCCGCTACCGGCGTTACCGGCCAGGTCGGCGACGCCGGTGTTCGCCAGGGTGATCAGGTTGGTCGTGTCTTTTATGCCGGCAGTCGGGGTGAAGGTGGCCGTCCAGGTGATCCCGCCATCGCTGCTGCTGACCGCCGTCAGCGTGCCGTTGGGAATCGTCAGATCGGCGTTGGTGAAACCGGTCACGGCCTCGGAGAAGGTGATGGTCACCAGCGACGTCTGCCCGGCTGCCAGCGTTGGCGAGGCGATCACAATGGTCGCGGTCGGGCGCTGGCTGTCGATCGCGTAAGTATTGGAATCGGTGGTCGCGGTACCGGCGTTGCCGGCCAGGTCGGCAATCCCGGTGTTGTCCAGGGTGATCACGTTGCCGCTGTGGGTGACGCCGTTCACCGGCGTCAGGGTGGCGGTCCAGGTCACGCCGCCATCGCTGCTGCTCACCGCGCTCAGCGTACCGTTGTCGATCGTCAGGTCGGCGTTGGTAAAACCGGTCACCGCTTCACTGAAGGTGATGGTCACCAACGAAGGCTGGCCGATCCCCAGCGCAGTGTCCGTCACCACGATGGTCGCCGTTGGCCGCAAGGTGTCGATGGCGAAGTTGTTGGAATAGGTGGTGCCCGCGCCGACGTTGCCGGAACCGTTCTGCACGCCGGTGTTGTCCAGAGTGATCAGGTTGGTGGCATCGGTAATGGCGCTGGTCGGGGTGAAGGTCGCCGTCCAGGTCATCCCGCCATCGCTGCCGCTGACCGCGGTCAGCGTGCCGTTGGCAATGGTCAGGTCAGCGTTGGTAAAACCGGTCACGGCCTCGCTGAAGGTGATGGTCACCAGTGAGGTGTCACCAATCTTCAGCGCATTGTCGGCCACCACGATGGTCGCCGTCGGACGCACGGTGTCGATGGTGAAGTTGGCGGAATTGGTGGTGCCGCTACCGGCGTTACCGGCCAGGTCGGCGACGCCGGTGTTCGCCAGGGTGATCAGGTTGGTCGTGTCTTTTATGCCGGCAGTCGGGGTGAAGGTGGCCGTCCAGGTGATGCCGCCATCGCTGCTGCTGACCGCCGTCAGCGTGCCGTTGGGAATCGTCAGATCGGCGTTGGTGAAACCGGTCACGGCCTCGCTGAAGGTGATGGTCACCAGCGAGGTTTCACCGGCGGCCAGCGTCGGGTCGGCCAGCACGATGGTCGCGGTCGGGCGCTGGCTGTCGATCGCGTAAGTATTGGAATCGGTGGTCGCGGTACCGGCGTTGCCGGCCAGGTCGGCAATCCCGGTGTTGTCCAGGGTGATCACGTTGCCGCTGTGGGTGACGCCGTTCAGCGGCGTCAGGGTGGCGGTCCAGGTCACGCCGCCATCGCTGCTGCTCACCGCGCTCAGCGTACCGTTGTCGATCGTCAGGTCGGCGTTGGTGAAACCGGTCACCGCTTCGGAGAAGGTGATGGTCACCAACGAAGGCTGGCCGATCCCCAGCGCAGTGTCCGTCACCACGATGGTCGCCGTTGGCCGCACGGTGTCGATGGCGTAGTTGTTGGAATCGGTGGTGCCTGCGCCGACGTTGCCGGAACCGTTCTGCACGCCGGTGTTGTCCAGGGTGATCAGGTTGGTGACATCGGTAATGGCGCTGGTCGGGGTGAAGGTCGCCGTCCAGGTCATCCCGCCATCGCTGCTGCTGACCGCGGTCAGCGTGCCGTTGGCAATGGTCAGGTCAGCGTTGGTGAAGCCGGTCACCGCCTCGCTGAAAGTGATGGTCACCAGAGAGGTGTCGCCAATCTTCAGCGCGTTGTCGGCCACCACGATAGTCGCCGTCGGACGCACGGTGTCGATGGTGAAGTTGGCGGAATTGGTGGTGCCGCTACCGGCGTTACCGGCCAGGTCGGCGACGCCGGTGTTCGCCAGGGTGATCAGGTTGGTCGTGTCTTTTATGCCGGCGGTCGGGGTGAAGGTGGCCGTCCAGGTGATGCCGCCATCGCTGCTGCTGACCGCCGTCAGCGTGCCGTTGGGAATCGTCAGGTCGGCGTTGGTGAAACCGGTCACGGCCTCGGAGAAGGTGATGGTCACCAGCGACGTCTGCCCGGCTGCCAGCGTTGGCGAGGCGATCACAATGGTCGCGGTCGGGCGCTGGCTGTCGATCGCGTAAGTATTGGAATCGGTGGTCGCGGTACCGGCGTTGCCGGCCAGGTCGGCAATCCCGGTGTTGTCCAGGGTGATCACATTGCCGCTGTGGGTGACGCCGTTCACCGGCGTCAGGGTGGCGGTCCAGGTCACGCCGCCATCGCTGCTGCTCACCGCACTTAGCGTACCGTTGTCGATTGTCAGGTCGGCGTTGGTGAAACCGGTCACCGCTTCGGAGAAGGTGATGGTCACCAACGAGGTTTGACCGATTCCCAGCGCAGTGTCCGTCACCACGATGGTCGCCGTTGGCCGCACGGTGTCGATGGCGTAGTTGTTCGAGTCGGTGGTACCGCTACCCGCATTACCGGCCAGATCGGCGATCCCGGTGTTGTCCAGACTGATCAGGTTGGTCGCGTCGGTGGTGCTGGTGTTCGGGGTAAAGGTCGCCGTCCAGGTGATACCACCATCGCTGCTGCTGACCGCCGTCAGCGTGCCGTTGCTAATGGTCAGGTCAGCGTTGGTGAAGCTGGTCACCGCCTCGGAAAAGGTGATGGTCACCAGTGAGGTGTCGCCAATCTTCAGCGCGTTGTCGGCCACCACGATGGTCGCGGTCGGGCGCGCGGTGTCGATGGCATAGTTGTTCGAATCTGTCGTACCTGTGCCCGCATTACCCGACAGATCGGCGATTCCGGTATTGGCCAGGGTGATCAGGTTGGTCGCGTCGGTGGTGCTGGCGCTCGGCGTAAAGGTCGCGGTCCAGGTGATGCCGCCATCACTGCTGCTGACAGCGGTCAGTGTACCGTTGGTAATGGTCAGGTCGGCATTGGTGAAACCAGTCACCGCCTCGGAAAAGGTGATGGTCACCAGCGAGGTGTCGCCGATTTTCAACGCGCTGTCCGCGACCACGATGGACGCGGTCGGGCGCACGGTATCGATGGCATAGTTATTCGAATCTGTCGTACCTGTGCCCGCATTTCCCGCCAGATCGGCGATCCCGGTGTTGTCCAGGGTGATCAGGTTGGTCGTGTCGGTGATGCTGGCGCTCGGGGTAAACGTCGCCGTCCAGGTGATGCCGCCATCGCTGCTGCTGACGGCGGTCAGCGTACCGTTGGCAATCGTCAGGTCGGCGTTGGTGAAACCGGTCACCGCTTCGGAGAACGTGAAGGTGACCAGTGAGGTGTCGCCGATTTTCAGTGCGGTGTCGGTGAACGCAATGGTCGCCGTCGGCCGTACGGTGTCGATGGCGTAATTGTTGGACGTGCTGGTGCCAACCCCGGCTGTGCCCATCGACACACTCTGGACCCCGGTGTTATCCAGGGTGATCAGGTTAGTGGTGTCGGTAATGGCGTTGGTCGGGGTGAGCGTCGCCGTCCAGGTCACGCCGCCATCGCTGCTGCTCACCGCGCTCAGCGTGCCGTTGGCAATCGTCAGGTCGGCGTTGGTGAAACCGGTCACCGCCTCAGTGAAGGTAATGGTCACCAGCGAAGTCTGGCCAATGTGCAGGGCGCTGTTCGCCACCACGATGGTAGCGCTCGGTGCCGGTGCATAGGCGGTGTTCACGGTGCCGCCGTCGTTGAAGATATTGTTCACGGCTGCCACGCTGGCACCGGTACTACCGCCGCCCAGTGCCGGACCGCCGGAGCCACTGCCGCCGACGTTACCGGACAGCGCCGCGAAGTTGGCGGCGGTCATCAATACCGTGCCTTTGTTCCAGATCGCACCGACGCCTTTACCGGCCGCACCACCGGCGTCGGCGGAACCGCCCAGGCCACCACCGCCACCACCGCCACCACCGGCGGCAATGTTGCCGGAAATCACCGAGGTGCCAATGACCGTCAGGGTGCCGCTACTGGCGTTGTAAATACCACCGGCAGCCGATGCCCCGGCCCTGCCGGGCTTGTCCCAACCGGAGCCGCCACCGCCACCGCCGATGGAAATCGTGCCATTGTTCGCCGTACCGCCCGCGCCACCGTTGCTGTAGTTGGCAGCCCCCAAGCCACCCGCGCCACCGCTGCTGCTGCCGCCGCGACCGCCCATGTAGTTGGGGTTATAGCCGCCACCGTTACCGCCCGTGTTGGCACTACCACTCGTCCCGCTGTACACACCCGTGCCGAAACCGGAGGTGCCACCATGACCGCCGGCTTGCCCGCCCAATGCACCGCCACCGCCGCCGCCGCCACCGACCGCGCCACCGACGTAAGGTGAGGTAACCCCGCCACCGCCACCGCCGCCCGAGGCGGCGTTGCTGGTCACGGTGACGTTCTTGAGGGTCAGGTTGCCGGCATTGAAAATACCGCCGCCCATGGACGCCGTGCCGTCCGTACCGGCGGCAGCACCATTGCCGGCCACCAGGCCTTGCTTGATGATCAGCCCGTCGAAAGTCGCAGTGATCCCGGAAGCGACCTGAACCACCCGGGTCTTGTACTGACCGTTGAGGGTCACATCGGCAATGCCGTCGTGGTTCAGGTCACCTTCCAGCGTGACGTTCTTGGTAATGGTCAGTTGCGTGTTCAGATTGACCGTCATGGTGGTGCTGAACGTCACCGTGTCCCCCGCCACGGCATCGCTCAGCGTCTGACGCAATGAGCCAACCCCACTGTCACCGTTGTTGGTGACCGTCAGGGTCGCCAGACTGTATTGATACGCGGCCATTGACTGGGCCGACAGCACGTTATGGCTCTCGATGGTGCCGGTGGCGATTTCCAGATCCCAGTCACCGCTCGCACCGGTACGGTTGTTCGACGCGGCGATATCGCGCCCGGTAAGTTGCGCCAGCGAGTCGACAAAGCTGACGCCCTTGTCACCTGCGGCGGTGTTACAGGCGTAGATCAGAATGTCGCCGCCGACGTTCATGTCATTGCCGATACGCGCCAGCACCGCGCTGCGAGCCGCCACGTTATCGGCCGACAGGTAAGTGTCGCCCAGCCACAAGTCGCCGCTATTGCCGTGGGCGATGATTTCCACGGTACTCACGCCGTGGTGGGTATCCAGATAATCGGCGATCTGCTGCAAGCCATCCTTGGTCGGGTCGAGCTGGACCACCTGGGTGCCAGGTGCCACGCCTTTGAGCAGGCTATCGGCGTCCTTGATGCGCGAGTCGACGAACACTACGCTCTGGCCGGGTACGGCGGTGGGTGTCGCGGCAGGCGCGGGTGTAGCCGCTGACGTGTTGTCCGTCTGGCCGTGGGTGTCCTTGCTGGCCACCGGGTGGTCGGCAACCGGAGCCTTGGCAGCGTCCGCCGTGGCGTGGCTGTCAGCTTGGGCGGCGGTATCGGCAACCGTGGCCGCCACTGCGCCGTCGAACAGCATTCGCGGTTCCAGGGACATGATCATTGGCGATGCCAGGACGCGCGCGCCCTCCGTGATCTGCGACTTGCCTTTGCTCCACCACATGCTGCTCACCCGGACTCGAACATTTATGACTGCGCGAATAAAAAACGCCGTGATCAACTGATCGCGGCGTCGGCTTTCATACGAATGACATTGGCAGCGCTGGCTGAGCCATCGTGCCAAAAGGACAGCTCTGCATATTTATCGAACAGGTCCGGCGGCAGGATCGTGCGCCGAGGCTCCAGTGCGACCGAGCGTTTGACCTTGTGCAGCCCCGATACCCCGAGCGCCTGGTCGAATTCCGGCGCGTCATAGGCGAGGTTGTTGAAATCGTGCTCGAACCAGGGTTCGCCGATGAAATCGTAGATCAACCGCATGACCCGGTCAGGGGCCTGGCTCAGCAGGTCGTAATCGACGATCAGCAGCGAGTCGGCGTTTTCGCCGTAATAGGCCTCTTTCAGCGCAGTCCAGGCAAAGCCCACCAGACGATTGCGCTGGGCCAGGGTTTCGCAACGGCTGTAAACGGTATTGCGCTCGATTTCGTCATTGAACAGCTTGGTGTTCTCGAACGGATTGGCGCGGTACAGTCGTTCGAGGCTGTCCATCACCCAGGCGACATTGCGCACACAGGCAATGGTTTTGGCCTTCGGAAACAGTTCCCGTAACGCAGGCTGACGCGAGCACCATTGGCGATTGGTATCGAAGATAACGGGTGTATCTGCCTGATCGGCATAGAAGGAGTCGAACAGACCGCGCAATAGACGACGGCGCAGGGGGGTGTCGATCACCGCGCCAAATTCGCTGCCGGCACTGCATTGCTCCAGGATGCTGGAGAACAGCGATCCGACGGGGCTGGTCATACCGGCATGGAAACGCGGGTTCTGCAACAGGATTGCGGAAAGCAGGGTGGAGCCTGAGCGCGGCAAGCCGGAGATAAAGTGGAAACGTTGCAATCCCTTCACCGTCATGATCATCCTTTTTTTGGGGCAAAGCTTAGTCCATGCAAGGACTTCCGCATAGTGGTATTTTGATATCGGCACAGCACGTTTCAGGCTTAAAGTTCCAGTAAATGCAGGATGGCCCAGCATTTTTATGGCTGGGCCCTTTGTAACGGAAAAGACACAACGTCAACCTGCATCTGGTCTTCAGACAACACTTAACAGTTGTTCTCAATGAGAAGTTTTCATTGAATGACTCAGAAGCCGCTTTCCCGCACAGCCAAGGCCGCCAGCCGCCGCCATGCCGTACCGAGTAATGACTCGCTGCGTCCTTGCACCATCACCACGCCACGCAACGGCTGCACCGGAGTGGCAATGCTATCGAGTACCTTGAGCCGTACCGCGTATTGCGCCTGCACAGGCTCTGCGCGCTGGCTCTGATCGCGGCGCACGGCGATCGGTCCGTGGTGATCGGAAGTCAGCGCTTCCTGATCGACAAATGCTGCGCCATTGGTGTCGACTTCCGTCAGCTCGACCGCCACCGCCGGGCGCATCGGGTCTTCGGCGATAAACCGACCCGTGGCACCGGGTGCAACCCGCCACAGCTCGTTCTCGGCCAGATAACCGCGCAGTCGTGCTCCTTCTTCGACGACCCGAGCCAGGGTATCTTTGGGTGATAACCAACGGCCGACGGCCAGCTGCGGCAACAGATCGCGCACCTGACCGGCCTGGGGTGCCCGCAGCAACAGGCGCTCGCGCTGTGCCGCTAAACCGCGATACTCGGCCACCGCCTCTGCCAACCGCTGTTCTACGATGCTCGCATCGGCAGCGGTTTCGCTGCGCCCGGCCTGACGGCGCATCTGCAATTGCTGGATCTCGATTTCCCGGCGCACGATGGCCTGACGCGAGTCCAGGTCCGGTGAGTCCAGCTCAATTAACACATCGCCCTGGGCAACGATCTGTCCGTCGCTGACATTCAGCTGTTTGACCCGAGCCGCCACCGGCGCATGCAAGGCATTGACCCGACCCGCTTCCAGCATGCTCGGCAGTTCCACCGCGCTGCGCCACGGCAGCACCAGCACGACAATCACCGCCAACAAGCCCAGACCGCTGAGCAATGCCTGCGGTGCATGGGCCTGTTCGCGACGGCTCCACCATTCCCGCCACTCGCGCGCAATCGGCAAGAAGATGAACCACACCATCTCAACCATCATCAGGATGATCCCCAACAACTTGAAGAACAGGTGATACACAGCCAGAGCAATCCCGAAAAACAGCACCGCGCGCCACAGCCACGAGCCGTATCCCCACCACAGTAACCGTCTCTGCATCGCCGGCGACCAAGGCTCCGGTGCAGGTGCGCCGTAACCGAACAGCACCTCACGCAAACGCCAACGACACAAGGCAAATGCACGGCCCTGAAGGTTGTCCACCTCCCAGAAGTCGCTGAGCAAAAAGTAACCATCAAAACGCATGAACGGGTTCAGGTTGACCGCCAGCGTAGTGAGCCAGGTCGCGCTGGCAAGCATGAACGCCGCCGTACGCGCCGGCCCGTCCGGCAACAGTGACCAGGCGAGCAAGGCGATACATGCCAGCAGCAACTCGGCGAGCACCCCGCCCGCACCGATCAGTAGACGCGTGCGCCGATCATTGACCCGCCAGGCATCGCTGACGTCGGTGTAAAACATCGGCAGCAGCACCATGAAGGCCACGCCCATGCTTTGCACCCGGCAGCCGGCGCGCTTGGCCATGAAGGCATGACCGAATTCGTGACAGAGCTTGGCGAAGAACAACGCCAGCCCGAACGCCAACGCACCGCCAAGACTGAACAAGTGTGGGAACGTCGCGATAAAACGCTGCCAGTCCCTCGAGACCAGAAACACCCCCAGCCCCAGAGTCAGCGGCAAACCATAGCGCAGCGCTCCAGGACCAAAACGCGCGAGCCATGGCCAGGCACGATTGAGGAAAGCGTCCGGGCGCCACAGTGGAATCCGGAAGAAAAGGTATTGATGCAGCAAGATCTGCCACACAGTCTGACGCTGCGCGGCCGCCTTGAGGCCATAACTGGCGCGCTGTTGCGGGTCGAGGGAGGAGATCAGGTCGTGGGCCCGCAAAAAGCTCAGCAACTGCTCAAGCTCCGTGACGTCCAGCGGCAAGCCCGGTTCGCGATTGGCGGCGCGCAGCACTTGCTCGGGATCGCCCAATGACCAATGTCGCAGCAAGCGCATGGCCGCAGAACCGAGCTTGAAGTAACGCCCGCGCAACGGGTCGGCCAAGGTCCAGCGCGGCGACCCGTCCAGCGCCGGAGCGGCTATCTGCAACTGTAAATCGGCACGCAGGCTGGGCAATGTCATTTAGAGGCCCACGCTTTGACGCAAACCAGCCAGAGGCTTGCGCAACAGGTACAACGCCAGCGGCGCGCGATCACCGTAGATTTTCGCCGTACCGCGCAAACCGATACGCGGCGGAGCTGCGTCGAAACTGGCGTCGAGTCGATAAGCCAGCTGTCCGCCGGCCATCGGTTGCGCTTCGTAAGCCGAACGTTCGAGTTTGGCCTGATGGCGTTGCAGTGGGTCGCTGTCCAGAAACAGCACCACCTGCGCCTCGGGCTCCAGTGCAATGGCATCGCCAACCCCCAGCTCGATGCGCAACTCCGCTTGGCGCGGATCGGCGATTTCCATCAGACGCTCGCCGGTCTGCACCGGTTTTCCGGTCCAGCGTTCAGCGTCGGCGAACACCGCAATACCGTCGCGCTCGGCACGTACTTCACTGCGTTTGAGCAGTTCACGGGCGTAATCGCGTTCGGCTCGTTTCTGCTCGACCCGTGCGGCCAACAAATCAATTTTCGAGCTCGATTCGGCGTCGGCAAAGGCTCGCTGGGCGTTGGCCTTGAGCTCGGCTTCCGCCACCCCCAAGGCACGGTCGGCGACATCGGCCTGGGCTTTGAGCGTGGTGCCTTCGAAACGCAGCAACAGGTCGCCGGTCTTCACGTTCTGGTTGGGTTTGACCAGGAACTCGGCGATCACCCCGTCCAACGGTGCCGCCACCACCCGACCGCCGAGTGGCACGACTTCGGCCGGAGCCAGCACCGATTGGCGTACCGGAATCAACAAACCCAGCACCAACAGCGCCACTAGAGCGACCTGGCGTTTGCGAGTCCAACGCAGGCGCCACGGTTGACGTGGTTGCAGCGCCAGCCAAGCATGGCTGAACGTGTCACCCAGTTGCGACAACAGCACTTGCTCGGAGGGATTCCAGGGTACATCGCGAGCCAACCACAAACCGCCAAATACCTGGCCCTGTCGATCAATCAGCGGTAACCAAAACACCTGCGCTGCCGACAGACTTTGCCAGTCGGTTTGAGTCGACCCGCTCAAAGACGTGGCCGGAATGACCCGCGCCTGCTTCAACAGGTCGAGCTTGAACAACTGCGCCACCGCTTGCTCGACGAACGCCACAAACGGCGCATTCGGTTCCACGACACTGACGCCCGTGACCGCGCGCACCTTACCGGCGATCAACAAAGCTGCATGACGAAAACCGAACAAGGCCTGACCGTCGTTAGTCAGGCTGAAGGCCAATTGTTCGGTCGTGCGCGCGGCGCGAGTCTGGCGCTCCAGTTCCAGAAAGCGCGCGAAGACCTGCTCGGCACCGCCAGCAAGGGGAGCGTTCACTTGAGCTCCGCGAAGCGCGCCGTACCGCTCATCCCGGCCAGCAAACCATTGGCGTTGGGCAGCGTTGCGACCAGCAGCAGGGTCTGGCTGCCCTCATCGATCCGCGCACCGAGGCGTTTGATCGTGGCATCGAGTGGCTGGCCGGTTTCATCGGGAACGAAGCTGAAGGTATTCCCGGCCTTGAGTTTGCTCATCCAGCGCGAGGGCACCAACAGGTGGATTTCCAGGCTGCGGTTGTCGACGATGTCCAGCAGCGGCGCTCCGGCGGCGACGCTTTCATAACGCTGAACCTTGCGTTCGACGACCTGCCCGTCAAACGGCGCGACCACGCTGCAGCGTTTGACCTGAACCTGATAAACCTGAGATTGCGCCTGGGTTTCGCTGAGTTTGGCTTCGGCTCGCGCCACTTCAAAACGTCCGACCGAGTTCAGCGCAGCGAGTTGTTTGTTGTGGGCCAACTCTTCACTCGCACCCCGGCTGGCAGCCTGTGACGCATTGAGCTGAGCCTGAAAAGCCGAGCAGTCGAAACGCGCCAGGGTGTCCCCCTTCTTGAAGGACTCGCCTTCACTGAATGGCAACTCGACAATTCTGCCGGGCAGCTCACTGGCGAGCACTGCTTGATCACGGGCACGCAACACGCCACGGGCCTCGCTGCTGGTTACCGCCTGACTTGCCGAAGCCGGGTTTTCCAGCAGCGGATCATCTGGCACGGGCGTTTGCGCCCGTGCCACGCTTGCCAGCCCGATCAATCCTAAAGCCAAACCACGAAAGCGTTGCATATCGGTGTCTCCTGACGGATGCGCGGCAGTCTACGACAGCAGTAATAACCGTCAACCCTATAACCCGGAATTCATTGCTAAACACATTCGAAGCCAAGTCTTCCTGTCGTTCTACGAATCCGCTGACTACAAGGTTGAAACAGACGAAGCTTTCAAAGCTATCCCGGATAAACCTTGAGACGCGTACATCAGGGAAAATACCGATTTTTCTGGTTGGATTGATAGACGGGGCGCCCGCTTATGCGGCGCCAATTGCCCGATTTCACTCGCCTGTTTGTTGGCGCCGACGCCGAATTGACCCAATTGCCGAGACTTCACTGACCTATAGACCTGGCACAGGCGGAGCGGATGGTGCGGGAGGCGATCTTGATCTACAACCAGGAGCGCCCGCACCTGTCCTTGAAATACAAAACGCCCGATGCGGTGCATCGGGCGTTAGGGTGAAACAGGTGTAAACCTGTTTCAGGACTAGACAGGGCTGAACGTCGGATCAGACTTCCTGACGCGTCGGCCGGAACAGGATTTCATTGATGTCCATGTCTTCCGGCTGGCTGATGGCGAAGGCCACGGCGCGGGCGAACGCGTCTGCCGGCAGGGCGATCTCGTACATCTTGCGCACGCTGTCGGCGATGTCGGCTTCGGTGATGCTGTTTGGCAGCTCGGTGGCGACAGCGCCGGGAGAAATGACCGTCGTCCGGATGTTGTAGGGCTTGACCTCCTGGCGCAGACCCTCCGACAAAGCCAGCACCGCATGCTTGGTCGCTGCATACACTGCGCTGCCAGGCCGAACCTTGTGCCCGGCCACCGACGACACGTTGATGAACTGACCGGATTTTTGCCGTTGCATGTGCGGCAGCGTCGCGACGATTCCGTACAGCACACCCTTGATGTTGACGTCGATCATCCGGTCCCAGTCCTCGACCTTGAGGCGTTCCAGGGGAGAGTGGGGCATCAGCCCGGCGTTGTTGATCATCACGTCGATACGCCCATGGGCCTGAATGGCCGCATCAACCAGCGCCTTGACCTGATGGCATTGGGTGACGTCAGTCTGCACCGCGAGCGCTTGGGCGCCGTTGGCGTTCAACTCATCGGCGAGCGCCTGAATACGGTCCAGCCTGCGGGCTCCCAGCACCACTTTGGCGCCCTGGGCGCACAGCAGGCGGGCAGACGCTTCGCCCAATCCACTGCTGGCACCGGTAATGACGATGACTTTGCCCTGAATGTTCTCGTTCATGCGTTTTCCCTTGGAATGAGGTCTTCACCCGCCTGGCCAAGCGCCAGGTTGCTGTTTTGTACCGGTACCAACCATCGCGCACAGAGCGCGCTGGCGATCCCGAACACCGCAATGACACCGGCCATGGGGCGAGGTGTGCCATCGGCGAATGCGGCCACCAGCCCGGAACCGAGAATGCCCGTGCCGTATTGCAGCGAGCCGACAAGCGCCGACATCGCACCGGCAAATTCGGGGACTTCACCCAGTGCGCCGACGATGGAGTTGGCGACGATGAAGCCTGTTGCCGAAACGAACAGGAACAGCGGAATCACCAGACCGGCAAGGCCGCCCCAATCGGCCCAGGCATCCACCGCCAGCCACAATGCGGACAGGGCTGCAGCGGCGGTGCCCAGCCCCATCAGTCGATCGCTGCCCTGCCGCGCGACCCAACGAGAGTTAAGTTGATTGGTCAGCATGATGCCGACGATTCCGACGGCAAACAGCACGCCGTATTGTTGCGGCGAGACATGGTGATAGCTGATATAGGCGAACGGTGTCCCGGCAATGTAGGCGTACATCCCGCCATAGAAAAAGCCGCCGGTACCGATGTAACCGAGTACGCGCCGGTTGCGCAGCAGCAGGCCGTAACGATGCAATGCCCGATGAACGGGCTCCGGATTGCGTCGGTGGGTCGGGAGTGTCTCCGGCAGGATGCGCAACAAAGCCAGCGTGCCCAGGCCGAGCAGTACCAGCGTCCAGAAAATCGCCCGCCAGGAGGCGACCTGCAAAATCAGGCCGCCCACGCTTGGGCCGAGCAGCGGCGCGATGGCCATGACGGTCATCAGGGTCGAGAGCATTTGTGCCGCACGATGACCGGCGTACAGGTCACGGACCATGGCCCTCGCCAACACCACACTGGAGCAGGCGCCCACGGCCTGTACCGCGCGCCAGGCAATCATCGCATCGGCGGTGCCCGACATTGCGCAACCTGCGGAGCCGATGATGAACAGCACCAGGCCGAGGGCGATGGGCAAGCGGCGGCCATAGCGGTCACCAATCGGCCCCCACAGCAACTGGCCCAGGCTGAAGCCGATCAGATAGCCGGAAATGGTCAGCTCGACCTGCCCGGAGTCTGCGTGCAAGGCATCCGCCATGGCCGGTAACGCTGGCAGGTACAGGTCAGTGGAAATCGATGCGAACGCCATCAAGGCGCTGAGGATTGCCAGGGTCCACAGCGATTGGCGATCAGACACCGGGCGTTGGTGCAGGGTGGAGTCGGGTCGTGGCATTTGAACTGGAAGTCTCTGGAAAGGGGCCGCTGATCCGGCGAGGACGGCGGCCCGGGTGATGCGTGGTATCAACGACCGACCCGTTGCTGCAGGTGGGCCGGGTAACGGTCGCCGACGATTTGAATCTGCTGCAGGGCGGCTTCGATGGTGGCCAGGTCCTGCGGGCTCAGCTCAATGAGCGCCGCGCCGAGGTTTTCCTCGAGACGGTGCAGTTTGGTCGTCCCCGGAATCGGCACGATCCACGGTTGCCGCGCCAGCAGCCAGGCGATGGCGATCTGCGCCCGGGTCGCGCCCTTGCTGTCGGCGATGTGGCCGAGGGCCTCGACCAGTTGAGCATTGGCCCGACGGCTTTCTTCGTTGAAGCGCGGCACGACATTGCGAAAGTCATCGGCCGCGAATGTTGTTGCGGCATCGATGGCACCCGTGAGGAACCCCTTGCCCAGAGGGCTGAACGGCACAAAACCGATGCCCAGTTCCTCAAGCAACGGCAGGATTTCCTTTTCCGGCTCCCGCCACCACAGCGAATACTCGCTTTGCAGGGCCGCGACAGGTTGCACGGCGTGGGCCCGACGAATCGTCTGCGCGCCGGCTTCGGACAAACCGAAGTGTTTGACTTTGCCTTCGGCGATCAGCTGTTTCACGGTGCCGGCAACGTCTTCGATGGGCACATCCGGATCGACGCGATGCTGGTAGAACAGATCGATGCAATCGGTCTTCAAGCGCTTGAGCGAAGCCTCGGCCACTGCGCGGATGTGTTCCGGGCGGCTGTCCAGGCCTTGGGTCACCTCGCCGTTCTTGAAGCCGAACTTGGTGGCAATCACGATTTGCTCACGAAACGGCGCCAGGGCTTCGCCCAGTAACGATTCGTTGGTGAAAGGGCCGTAGGCTTCGGCGGTGTCGAAGAACGTCACGCCGCGCTCGAAAGCACCACGTATCAACTTGATGGCCTCGGCTTTGTCCATCGCCGGGCCGTAGCCGTAACTGATGCCCATGCAGCCCATGCCGATGGCTGAAACTTCAAGGCCGCCTTTGCCCAACATTCGGGTGTGCATGTGTTCGTCTCCGCTCAAGGTGTCCCGTTACCTTATATTGCTGTGGAGACCTCAACAATATAGGCTCGTGTACATGGGTTAGTGAGGGAAATTCATCAATGTTGCGTGCAGATTTACCAGGGCTCACCGCGTTCATTGCGATCGCTGAACACCGCAGTTTCAGTGCGGCGGCTCGGGTGCTGGGAGTGTCGTCTTCCGCGCTCAGTCACTCGATGCGCAACCTGGAGGCGCGCCTGGAAATGCGCCTGTTCAATCGCACCACGCGCTCGGTGGCGTTGACGGAGGCGGGGGAGCAGTTGCTCAAGGGGGTGCGGCCGCTCATGAGCGATTTGGCGAACGTGGTCAATGAAGTCACGTCCACCCGGATCTCGCCTTCAGGCTCGATCCGCATCAGCGCCTCGGAGTCGTCGATCCGGCCGCTGATTCGCCATGTCGTTCCGGATTTCGTGGCCCGTTATCCGCACATCCACATCGAGTTCGTGGCCGACAGCAAGCTGCAGGACATCGTGGGTGATGGTTTCGACGCCGGCATCCGGCTGTTCGATGACGTACCGCGAGACATGATCGCCATCCGTTTCGGGCCGGATCTGCGTTTCGCCGCAGTAGCCTCGCCCGGGTACCTTGAGCACCACCCGGTGCCGCAGGCACCCCAGGACTTGAAAGCCCACCGTTGCATTCGGTTTCGCTTTACCAGCGGTGGGCTGTTCCGCTGGGATTTCAAGCTCGACGAGCAAAGCGCCAGCCTTGATGTGGAAGGGCAGATCACCATGGACAACGTGAACCTGATGATCGAAGCCGCCCTGGCCGGGATCGGGGTGGCCTGGGTGCCCGAAGCGCAGGTTGCCGATCATTTGCAGAACGGCCGGCTGATCCACCTGCTGCCACAATGGAGCCCGAATTACGCCGGGCTCTGCCTGTATTACCCGGCCAACCGTCATCCACCGATGGCGCTACGGCTGTTTGCCCAGGCCGTCCGGGAGTGGGCGAGCCAGACTCAATCCTGGGCTGGCTAGGCTCAATCAGCCGCGAACCGCCCGGGAGCGCCAGACCATCATCTTTTCGATCTGCATCTCTTTCATGGTGTGTGGAATGCCGCCCACACCATGCCCGGACAGGCGCGCGCCGGCGAACGGCATCCAGTCGACGCGGAACAGCGTGTTCTCGTTGACCATAACCGCCGTGGCATCCAGTTCCTGGTAGCACTGCATCGCGGTGTCCAGATCGCGGGTGAACACCGCGGCCTGGAAAGCATAGGGCAGGGCGTTGGCCAGCTGGATCGCTTCGGCCAGATCGTCATAGGCGTAAACCGCCACCACCGGGCCGAACACTTCCTTTTGCATCACATTCGAATCGATGGGCGGGTTGAGCAGCACGGTGGGTGCATAGCCGTTGTGGTCCAACACGCGGCCACCCGAGATCAAACGGGCACCGCCGGCGACGGCTTCATTGACCCATTGGTCGACGCGATGCACTTCACGGGCGGAAATCAGCGGGCCGACATCGGTACGGATATCGGTCGGATCCCCGACCACCATGGCATCGCCCAATTGGCCCAGGCGCAGGGCGACTTGTTCAGCAATGCTGCGCTCGCAGAAAATCCGTTGCACGCTGACGCAGGCCTGGCCGGCATGCCAGAAACCGCCACGGGCGATACGCGGCAGGGCGTCGTCAAGGTCGGCATCCGCAGCAACGATCACCGGCGCCACGCCGCCATGTTCCAGCGCGCAGCGAGTGCCCGGTGCCAGGGTCGAGCGCAGCATCCAGCCGACCGGTGCCGAACCGATGAAGCTGAAGAAGCCCACGCGCGGATCGGCGACCAGCTTGCCGGTGACGGCGTTATCGGTTGGCAGCACCATCTGCGCCCAGCCTGTCGGCAGGCCGGCTTCGGCCAGGATGTGCAGGAGCGTGCGGCAACTGAGTGGGGTATTGGCTGCCGGCTTGACGATCACCGGGGCGCTGACGGCAATGGCCGGCACCACCTGATGCACGATCAGATTGAAGGGATGGTTGAACGCCGAGACGGCCGCGACCACACCGATCGGCTCGTATTGGGTAAGGGCCACGCGGTTCTGCGAAGTGGCGTTGAGTCCCATCGGGATCACGTGCCCGCCCTCGGTACGCAGCACCTCGATGCAGTTCAGGATGCCATCGATGCCGCGCTCGACTTCGGTGATCGAGTCCTTCAGCGGCTTGCCGCCTTCGCTGGCCGCCTGGGTCGCGATCTCGACCTTGCGCGCGGCGATCAGCTCGGCGGTGCGCTGCAGGATTTCAATGCGTTGCGGCTTGGACAGCCACTGGGTCCGGTCGCGAAAAATGCCGTGGGCGACGCTCAGCGCCTGCTCGACATCCGCCTCGGTGGACACCGCCACCTGGCCGATCACGGCACCGTTGTAGGGGGCGTGCACCGTCAGGGTTTGTTCGGACATGGGGCTTACCTCAGGGGACAAAAGAATATTCGATGGGGGTGGTTGCAGGCAGGATCCAGGGTCATCGACCTGCGGGCACCACGGTAGTGCGCAATGCCGGTTTTCAAAAATGAATAATTGAAAGGGTGTTGTTCACTTTTAGAGAAACCCCTTGGTGAATCGTTGCAGGCTACGCCTCCTGTCGAATCTTCAGAACCCCAGGCAGCCGAAACAGACGAAGGCCACCGCAACGGCGATGCCAAACGCGGCCGCGGCCTTTTTCGAGGAGTTGACCCGGGGCGGGGTGTGGCTCATCGGCGGCAAACCGGGCATCGACAAGGCGTTGAGATCGCGGCGACGGGGCAGGATCACCTGCCAGGTGTAGCGCAAGCCCAGCAGCACGGAGAGGGCCAGCAGGCCGAAGACCAGCGAACGCGCCACAGTGGATTGGGCAACGGGGACAGCGGTCTCCTGTTGGCAGATCGCGCTATTGAATTCCACGACGCTGATGCGCTGATAGGCCGTCAAGGGCAGTTTTCCGTCATTTTTGACCGCCGCCAGTTGCGCCAGGTCCAGGTCCTGATACTTCCACAGCGTTGACGATCCTTCACGGCAATAGGTGAAAGCGACAGGATTCTGCGCTCTGATAATGCAGGCGTCATTGATACCCAGTTTTTTCAGGGTCTCGTTCGCTGACCGGGTGAAGTCCAGGTCGAAGACCGGCATCACCCCGGTGGCAGAGGCCCCGAACGCCACCAACAGGCAACCCATGGCGCAGATGGATGACATTTTCAAAGTCGGCGCTCCCTGGAAGACGGGTGGCTTTTTGTTATAGGTGCGGAGCCTGGCTGCAAACTGCCTTCGATCAAGTCTAGACGCTAACCTCTCGATGCCGGCGGCTTTTTAGCGGCGTGCGGAGAGCTGTTGTGGCGCCAGAAAAGCGTCGTGGAAGTAGTTACGAAAGGCCTGCATCGCCGGGCTGAATTCCCGTTCACGGTGCCAGGCCAGGCCCACGCTCATGGGCGTGACCTTGTCGGTGACGGTCAGGGTTTCGATGCGTTTGCCTTCCAGCGACCAGGGGCGGTGCACCAGGTCCGAGAGGATCGCCACGCCGCTGCCATTGGCGACCATGCTGCGTACCGCTTCCACCGAGCTGGTCCGTACCCGCACGTTCGGCTGCTGGTGCGCATGTTCCCAGTAACGCATGGCGCTTTGTTCGGCCTCGTCGACGGTCAACAGGATGTAGGGTTCCTTCGCCACGTCGGCAAGGCTGACGGCCGAGCGTTCACACAGTGGATGGTGGCTGGGCAGCCAGAGTCGGCGTTCGGAATTGAAGAGAATTTCCGAAACGATGTCCGGGTGAGTCAGGTTCGCCGTGAGCACCACCGCCATGTCGAAGCGGCCCTCCAGCAAGCCTTGTTCGATGGCCGTGCGCTCTTGTTCGTGAACTTCGATGGCCACGTCCGGATGCCAGTGCTCAAGCCGTTGCAGATGATGCGGCAGGAAGTAGCCGATCACCGTGTAGCTCGCCGCCAACCGCAACAGGCCGCTGGCGCGGACGTCCGGCAGCGGGCTGTTCAATGCGTCATCGACGCTGCGCAAAATCACGTAGGCGCGATTGAGAAAGTGTCGCCCGGCATCGGTCAGGCTCATGCCCTGGGCCGAGCGCTGGAACAACAGCGTGCCGAGCATTCCCTCCAGTTCCTTGATCGCGGTGGTCACCGCCGACTGGGAAATATTCAAATGAATCGCCGCCTGGGAAATCTGCCCGATCTCGGCGGTGGCGACGAAGTAGCGGACCTGGCGCAGGGTCAGTGACATGGGCACTCCGGGTGACGGGGGATCTGATTTTCAGAGCTATCTGTTTTTCAGAACATGCCCTCTCTGATAATAGATCTTCCCAAGGGGGGTGGCGGGAATTTAACTTGGCCTGCATGAAGTCACAAGCGTCAGGAGCAAGCGTCATGCAAGCAGTAGATTTCAACTCGGACATGGGCGAAGGCTTCGGCCCGTGGACCATCGGCGATGGCGTCGACAACGAACTGATGGCGTTCATCAGCTCGGCCAACGTCGCCACCGGTTTCCATGCCGGCGACCCCGGCACCATGCGCCGCACGGTCGAACGGGCCAAGGCCCTGGGTGTAGCTGTGGGTGCGCATCCGGGCTTTCGCGATCTGGTCGGGTTTGGCCGCCGGCACATCAATGCCCCGGCTCAGGAGCTGGTCGACGACATGCTTTACCAGTTGGGTGCCCTGCGTGAACTCGCCCGGGTCCAGGGCGTGGCGTTGCAACACATCAAGCCCCACGGCGCGCTCTACATGCACCTGGCCCGGGACGAGCAAGCCGCGCGTTTGCTGGTGGAAAACCTCCAGCGCCTGGAGCCCGATTTGCTGCTGTATTGCATGCCCGATTCGGTGATCTGGCGCGTCGCCAAAGAGCTTGGCCAGCCGGTGATTCGCGAGTTCTACGCCGACCGTGAGTACGACCTCAGCGGCTCCATCGTCTTTACCCGCAACGTACGTGCCTACGACCCGACCCAGGTGGCCGCGCGGGTGCTGCGGGCCTGCCAGGAAGGCGTGGTTCGCACGGTCGAGGGTGAAGACCTGGCGATCGAATTCGATTCCATCTGCCTGCACAGCGACACCCCCGGTGCCCTGGCGTTGGTCGAAGCCACCCGCAGCGCGCTCGATAACGCCGGCATCACGGTTCGCGCTCCGCGCTGAATCAGCACGAGTCACCGGGCACACAGACGCCCGGGATTGAATAACGATTCATTTTTTTTTGCCTGCCTTTCTACAACTATTCCAAGAGGAACAGACATGGCCGAACACACTGTCATCACCCCATTGCCAGGGACCTTCTATCGCAAAGCCACGCCTGAATCGGCGAACTACGTCGAGGTCGGCGCGCAGGTCAGCGCCGACACGGTGATTGGCCTGATCGAGGTCATGAAGCAGTTTTCCGAACTGACCGCCGGGACGGCCGGTCGCCTCAGCGCATTCCTGGTCGAAGACGGTGATCCGGTGGAGCCGGGTCAGGTTGTCGCAACACTCGACGACGAGTGAGGGGCACGATCATGACTCAAGGCATTCGTAAATTACTGATCGCCAACCGTGGCGAAATCGCGGTGCGGATTATCCGCGCCGCCCAGGCACTGGGGATTCCCACCGTTGCCGCGTGCAGCGAAGCGGACGTCGATTCCCAGGCGGCGCGCATGGCCGACGAGGTGCACCTTCTCGGCCCGGTTCGGGCTGACAAGAGTTACCTGAATGTCGAGGCATTGCTCGGCGCCTTGAACGCCACGGGCGCCAATGCGGTCCATCCCGGTTATGGCTTCCTCTCGGAAAACGCCGACTTCGCCGAGGCGGTGCTGGCGGCCGGGGCCATTTTCGTCGGCCCGAGCCCGGAGACGATCCGGCGCATGGGCGACAAGGCCGAAGCCCGGCGCACCGCGCAGGAAGCGGGCGTACCCGTGGTGCCCGGTTCGGCCGGTGAACTGTTCGATGTCGAATCGGCGCTCAAGGCTGCCGAAGCCGTTGGCTTCCCACTGTTGATCAAGGCCTCGGCCGGCGGTGGCGGGCGGGGTATTCGCCTGGCGGAAAACGCCGAACAACTGGCTGAAGAGTTCCCCCGTTCCCAGCGCGAAGCCCAGGCCGCGTTCGGCAACGGCGCGGTGTACCTGGAGCGCTTCATCAGTCGGGCGCGGCACATTGAAGTGCAGGTGTTGGGCGACGGTCAGCACGCGGTGCATTTGTTCGAGCGCGAGTGCTCGCTGCAACGTCGGCGGCAGAAGATTTTCGAGGAAGCGCCATCGCCGGCCCTCAACCCGCAGCAGCGCGAGACGCTCTGCGCCAGCGCCGTACGCCTATCCGAGTCCCTGGGCTACAAGGGCGCGGGGACCCTGGAATACCTGTATGACGACGCTACCGGCGAGTTTTTCTTTATCGAGATGAACACGCGGATTCAGGTGGAACATCCGGTCAGCGAGTTGATCACCGGCATCGACCTGGTTCAGGCCATGTTGCGCATTGCTGGCGGCGAACCGCTGGGCCTCAGGCAAAGCGATATCCGGCTCAATGGCGCGGCGCTGCAAATGCGCCTGAACGCCGAAGACCCGGCACGGGACTTCTTCCCCAGCCCGGGCCTGGTCGAGTCCCTGGTCTGGCCGCAAGGCGAGGGCGTTCGGGTCGACAGCCATCTCTATCAAGGCTATCGCGTGCCGCCTTACTATGACTCGCTGTTGGCCAAGCTGATCGTCCATGGTCGCGACCGTGCCGAAGCCCTGGCCCGTGCCCGTATTGCCGTGGAGCAAACCACGCTCACCGGCATGGCCAGCACCTTGTCGCTGCACGGCCAATTGTTGCAGCAACCCTGGCTGCACAGCGCCGACTTCCATACCGGCACCCTGGAAACCTGGCTGGCCGAGCGCCGCACTGGAGGTCAAGCATGAGCACTCCCATCCGCTACAGTTTTGGCGCCGACGAGCATTTATTTGCCGAAGTCAGCGACAGCATGTCCCTTGAAGCATTCTTCAAGGGCATGGCGGTCACCCGCGCGGTGGAGCGCCTGGCGCTGGATGGCGTGCTCGATGTGTGCCTGGCCAATGCTTCGTTCCAGATTCGCTTCGACCCGGACCGCATCGCACCGCACACCTTGCTCGAAGCCGTGCAGGGGGCCGAGGCCGAGGCGGTCGCCGAACGCACCTTGCAGACCCGGATCATCGAGATTCCGGTGCTCTATAACGATCCCTGGACCCACGAAACCCTGATGCGCTTTCGCGACCGTCACCAGGACCCGAGCGCCACGGACCTGGAGTACGCCGCGCGGATCAACGGCCTGGCGGACGTCGAGGCGTTCATCGCCGCCCACAGTGGTGCGCCGTGGTTTGTCTCGATGGTCGGCTTCGTCGCCGGCTTGCCGTTCATGTTCCAGATGGTCGAGCGCGAGCGTCAGTTGCAGGTGCCCAAATACCTGAGACCACGCACCGACACGCCGAAGTTGACCCTGGGACATGGCGGTTGCTTCGGCTGCATCTACTCGGTGCGCGGTGCCGGCGGCTACCAGATGTTCGGCGTCACCCCGGCACCGATCTATGACCCGCAGCAGAACCTGGCGTACCTCAAGGAGCACATGGTGTTCTTCCGGCCGGGTGACATCGTGCAATTCAAGCCGATGGACCGTGAGGCCTATGACCGGGCGGTGGCCGACGTGGAAGCCGGGCGCTTCGATCTGCGGATCCGCTCGGTGGAGTTTTCACTGGATGCCTTTTTGGCCGATCCCGTCGGCTATCCCAAGTCGCTGCAGGAGGTGCTGGCATGATCAAGGTACTCAAACCCGGCCTCGCCACGTCGGTACAGGACCTGGGGCGCGAAGGTTACTACCACCTGGGCATTCCGCCTTCCGGCGCGCTCGACCAATACGCCTTGAGCGCCGCCAACCAGTTGGTCGGCAACCCGGCCGGGGCGGCGGCGCTTGAATGCACGTTGCTGGGCCCGGAGCTGGAATTCCAGCAGGACGCACTGGTGGCGGTGTGCGGGGCGCACATGACGCCGAGGGTCGATGGCGTGGAGATGCATCACGACACGGCGTTCCCGGTGAAGGCCGGGCAAGTGTTGCGTTTCGATTTTCCCAAGGCCGGCGCGCGTGCCTATCTGGCGGTGGCCGGCGGCATCGATGTACCGCTGGTGCTCGGCAGTCGCTCGACTTACGCCTTGGGCGCGCTCGGCGGTTTTCAAGGGCGACGCCTGATGGCCGGGGACGTCTTGCCGGTGGGGATTGCCAGTGGCAAGGGCCGCGCCGGGGCCAGTCTGCCCATGGCATTGCGGCAGTCGCTGGGAGGCGAAATCACCCTGCGCGTCGTGCCGGGGCTGTACTACGAGCGCTTGACGCCAGCGGCGGCGGACAGCTTTTTCGCCGAAGCCTGGACCGTCGGTTCCGAAGCGGACCGCATCGGCTATCGCTTCAAGGGCGGCAGCGCGCTGACCTTCCAGCCGCGTGAGCAACCCTTCGGCGCCGGTTCCGACCCCTCGAACATCGTCGACAGTTGCTACCCGATCGGCTCGATCCAGGTGCCTGCCGGGCTCGAACCGATCGTGTTGCACCGCGATGCGGTGTCCGGTGGCGGCTACGCGATGATCGGCACCGTGATCAGTGCCGACCTCGATTTGATCGGCCAGATGCAGCCCAACCAGAAGGCCCGTTTCAAAGCGGTCACCCTGGAAGAAGCACTGGAAGCACGACGCTCCTATAAGAAAAAACTCAGCTGCCTGAGCAAGCTGTTCCCTTCCTGATTCTGCCCGCCGCACGGCGCGGGTCATGCCAAACGGTAAGCCAACGCCGCACTTCGGTGCGGTGACGGCTGCCCGCGCTTCAACCTTTGACTGGTTCTGGAGTTCACGCATATGGCTGCTTTATCGCAATCGAGTCAAACCGGGCAAGACCCGGCCAATCACCCCGTTCCCGCCGACGCGCGCATGGGCCGACTGTCCCTGACCATGGCCTGGTGGGCGGTCTGCAGTGCGATGTTCTACATCGTGGTCGGCGCATCACTGGCGTTGTCGTACGGCGCCCGCAATGCCCTGATCGGCATGCTGCTGTCGGTGATCAGCTACGGCCTGGTCAACACGGTGCTCAGTCGCTTTGCCATCCGCAGCGGGTTGTCGGTGGCGTTGTTTTCTCGGTTGCTGTTCGGCAGCACCGGGGCCTGCCTGGCGACCCTGATCTTCTTCTCGACGGCCATCTATTACGCGGTTTTCGAAGGCTCGGTGATCGCCGTGGCGCTCAACCACCTGTACCCGCAGTTGATCTTCCCGCTGGCGGCGTTGCTGGTGGTGCTGTACAGCGTGCCGATGATCCTGGGCAGCGTGCAGCACTGGCTGGACAAGCTCAACGGCGTGTTGCTGCCGGTGTACCTGGGTGGTTTGCTGGTGGCGGTGGGGCTGTCGATCAGTCGTTATGGCTACCAGCCGCAATGGCTGGATTTCGGCCCGGCAACCCCCAGTGCCTTCGGGTGGTGGGACTGCTTCGTCGCCTACATGGGCGTTTGGGTGCTGATGCTGTTCACCTTCGACTACGCCCGTTTCGGCAAGCCCGAGGACGCCGAGTACCACGGCCGCTGGAACTTCGGCATGCCGTTCTACGCGGTGACCTTTGTGCTCAATGGCGCGGCGGGCATCTATCTGGTCAGCAGCATTCCCCATGAAGGCGCACTGAACGAAGTTTCGGTGGTCATGGCGATCCTGCAAATGATGGGGCTGTGGGGATTGTTGTTCGTCTGGGCCACGCAAACCCGGATCAACACCGCCAACTACTACCTGGCGACGATGAACATGCAGGCGTTCTTTGCGCGTTTTGGCGTGCGCGGTTCGTACCTGGCGTGGGCGCTGGCGGTCGGGGTGATCGTCTACGGTCTGATGCTCGCCGATGTGTTTGCCTACCTGCTCAAGGCCCTGGCTTATCAAGGCATTTTCGTCGTGGCCTGGGTCGGCGTGGCGTTGGCGCAGATTCTCTGCGGCCGCAGTGACGTGGCCGCGCTCGAACGGGTGACCGCGTTCAATTCGGCGGGCTTGAGCGCCTGGTTCGGCGCCACGGGATTGGGACTGGCTCTGATGTTTTCCGGCCCCGGCTGGAGCAGCTTTTCCGCACCCTCGACCGTGATCGTGGCGTTCGCCTTGCAGGCGGGGCTGTCCCGTCGTAGCCGGTTGCGGTTGCAATTGGCTGAGTAGGGGGGCTGGGATTCGGCCTGCGATAGCCTGCTCCAGTAAAAGGGAGCGGGCGTCGGGATGAGCGTGCGACGCAACGTTGCAGAGGATGCAGAGACCTCGGCTACCTGCGCAACTGCACCGGACTCACACCAAGGCGTTGCCTGAACGTGGTCGCCATGTGCGCCTGGGAGTTGAAACCACAAGTGTGGGCGATCTGCGCCAGGGTGGTGGTTGAGTCGCGCATCAGTGCACGGGCCTTGGCCACACGGCGGTCGATCAGGTAACTGTGCGGGCTTTGGCCCGTCGCGTGCTTGAAGGCGCGAATGAAATAGCCCTCGGACAATCCCAGCAAGTCCGCCATCGCCTGTACACCCAGCGGACCGTCGAGGCCTGCGTCGATGAACTCGTCGAGCAGCCGCATCCGGCTGGCGGTGATGGCGCCCAGGGCGGGCGCCGACTTTGCCTGATGGTCGTTGGTCCGTTCAGCGAGGGCGAGTGCCCAGGCTTCCCAATCGTCCAGGGCAGAAGCCCGTAACAACGCCGCGCGCATTCGCAGTGCCAGGGTTATGGCCTGCTGATCGATGCGATTGTTGAACGCGCGGTCCCCCACCAATGGCACACCATCGGTGCGCATGACCCGCAGGTATTCACCGCCGTTGGGCGACTCGGACAGCACATCGCACCCGGCGGGGACGAAGGCCAGGCCATTGGGCATGGCTTCGAAGGGCAGGACCCGGTCGCTGCCGATGGCGTGCAGGCCTCGCTGGCTGTCGAAGGCAAAGCCGATCGCCGATTGGGTGGCCACATATCGGGTCGCATAAGCGGCGCCGGGTAGCAACTCGATCGCCCAGGGCCCGGCCTCGACACGACGGGCCGGTTCAGATGGGAGCGGGGAGGGTGGGCGGTTTCGATGGCTCATGCCCACCATAGTAATGAACAGGCCGCGCAAAAGTCAGGTCAGTTTTCTGAAAGCCGGGGTGATCGAGCCCTGTCTAGACTGGGCAAAACCTCAGGGAGACCCTTCATGCACAGACTGACTCGCGACGAAATCGAACACGCGGCACGCCACGTGTACCAGGTCATGCCGGCCACCGCCCAGTACGCCTGGCCCTTGCTGGCCGAACGCCTGGGCTGCACGGTGTGGGTCAAGCACGAAAATCACACGCCGACCGGTGCGTTCAAGGTGCGTGGCGGCATCACCTTCATGCACTGGCTCAAGGCTACGCACCCTGACGTCCGGGGGATTGTCAGCGCCACTCGCGGCAACCACGGCCAGAGCCTGGCACTGGCGGCCAGCGCCCTGGGTTTGCGGGCGTTGATTGTCGTGCCACAGGGCAATTCGCTGGAGAAGAACAACGCCATGCGCGGCTTTGGCGGCGAAGTGGTCGAGTATGGCCGCGATTTTGACGAGGCTCGTGAAGAGGCCGCGCGCCTGGCGCAAGCGCATGGCTTGTATCTGGTGCCGCCGTTCCATGCCGAGTTGGTCAAGGGCGTGGCCACCTATGCGCTGGAACTGTTCAAGGCCGCGCCGGACCTGGATACCGTCTACGTGCCGATTGGCTGTGGCTCGGGGATCTGCGGGGTGATCGCCGCCCGTGACGCATTGGGCCTGAACACCCGGGTGGTGGGCGTGGTGTCCACCGAGGCAGCGGCGGCCAAATTATCCTTTGAAGCGGGCGAAATCCTCGAAACCGCCACGGCCAATACCTTCGCCGACGGCCTGGCCGTGCGCAAACCGGTGCCCGCCGCCTTTGATATCTACGGGGCGGCCGCGGCGCGAATCGTATCGGTCAGCGAGGATGAGATCGCCGAGGCCATGCGCGTGTATTACACCGATACCCACAACCTCGCAGAAGGCGCCGGTGCGGCGGCCCTGGCGGCGCTGATGCAGGAGCGTGAGGCGATGGCGGGGAAAAAGGTCGGCGTGGTGTTGTCGGGCGGGAATGTGGATCGTGCGGTGTATGCCAGAGTGATTGGGTGAAAAAAGGGATCTTACGCAATACCTGTAGCCAGCCTGCTGGCGATGATCGTTAACGGTAACGCGTATAAGCGGGTTAAACGCGGGGCAATTGAGACCATCGCTGGCAAGCCAGCTCCTACAAGGGACTGTGTTTCACAAACCAGTTACAGCCGCAAAAAAAAGGCCGCCATCCACTCGCCTGTGGACAGCGGCCTGACATCAAGGCTTGGCCGGTGCCTTGCTTTTCTCTTCGATCTTCGCGTCTACCGCCGCACGAATCTGGTCGATGCTGAAGCTGGCCGGTTTCTGGCTGGGTGGGTACTCGATGAAGGTCTGCAGGAATCTCGCGGCTTTGGCCACGCCCGCTGCCAGCAGGTAAGAGTTTTTCACCATCCAGTCGTTGTACTGGTCAGACACAACATCTGCCCGCTCATAAGGGTCCATCCGCAAGTTGAACAGCTTGGGCACGCGCAACGGCACGAAGGGGCTGCTCCACACCGCGAAACCGCCGGGTTCGCGTTGCTCGGCGAAGACCACTTTCCAGTTGTCGTAGCGCATCGACACCAGCACGCCGTCATCGTTGAAGTAGTAGAACTCGCGACGTTCGCCCTTGGGCTGCTGGCCGGTCAGGTAGGGCAACTGGTTGTAGCCGTCCAGATGCACCTTGAAGCTGGTGCCGCCCGAGGTGGGTGCCCAGCCTTTGAGCAGCTTGTTTTTAACGTCCGTTTCACCCGCCGCTGCAAGCAGCGTAGGGAACCAGTCCATGCCCGAGAACATCTCGTTGGACACTTCACCGGCCTTGATCTTGCCCGGCCAGCGAACGATCGCCGGCACGCGATACGCGCCTTCCCAGTTGGAGTTTTTCTCGTTGCGGAACGGCGTGGTCGCCGCGTCCGGCCAGGAGAACTGGTTCGGGCCGTTGTCGGTGGTGTAGACGACGATGGTGTTGTCGGCGATTTTCAGGTCATCGAGGGTCTTCAGCAGTTTGCCGACGTCGCCGTCGTGTTCGAGCATGCCGTCTGCATATTCGTTGCCGGGCATGCCGCTCTGGCCCTTCATCGAATCGCGTACATGGGTGAACACGTGCATGCGCGTGGTGTTCATCCAGACGAAGAACGGTTTGTCCGCCTTGGCCTGCTTCTCCATGAACGCCTGGGCGGCGGCGGTGGTTTCGTCGTCGATGGTTTCCATGCGCTTGGTGGTCAGCGCGCCGGTGTCTTCGATCTTGCCGTCGGCGAAGCTGTGAATCACCCCGCGTGGCGTGCGGGACTTGACGAAGTCCGGGTCATCCTTGGGCCAGTAGGGGCGCTCGGGCTCTTCCTCGGCGTTGAGGTGATAGAGGTTGCCGAAGAACTCGTCGAAGCCGTGGTTGGTCGGCAGGAATTCGTCCTTGTCACCCAGGTGGTTCTTGCCGAACTGGCCGGTGGCATAGCCAAGGCCCTTGAGCGCCTGGGCGATGGTGATGTCGCGTTTCTGAATACCGATCGGCGCACCCGGTACACCGACTTTGGTCAGGCCGGTACGCAGCGGTGATTGCCCGGTGATGAACGACGAGCGCCCGGCGGTGCAGCTGTTCTCCGCGTAGTAGTCGGTGAACAGCATGCCTTCGTGGGCAATGCGGTCGATGTTGGGGGTCTTGTAGCCGACCACGCCCATGGAATAGGCGCTGATGTTGGTCTGGCCGATGTCATCACCGAAGATCACCAGAATGTTGGGTTTTTCCGCGGCGCCGGCCGTTGCCGACAGCGCCATGACCGTAGTCGCCATCAGGGCGAGTTTCGGCAGCCACTTTTTTATGCGAGTCATCTGACTGGCTCCTTGTTGACGGGCGTCGCGCAGGGCGACCAGGCAGCATGTTCAAGCGTCATCAGGGACGACACGCCACCCGAATCAGGTGGTTGCAGGGGGCTGGCCAGCGAAGGCGTCAGCCCATCCAGCATCAATGCCGGCAGAGCCGGCGCCATTGCGAGCAAGCTCGCTCCTGCAGTGGCCGTTGATCGAACGGGAGCTCCGGCGACATACCTGGCGCGGGTGGTGCCGGAAACCGGGCAGGCCGTCAGAGGCCTGCATTGTCGATATGCAGCACGGCACCGGTGACGCTGGCACCGGCACCGCTGGCCAGCAACAGCAGCGGACCATCCAGTTCTTGCAGGCCGGCGTTCTTGCTTTGACCGGCAGCGATAACGTTGACGCGTATGCGGTGTGGCGTCAGCGACTGGGCCATGGCGCGGCTCATCCGAATGAGGCTGCTGTCGGTGCGCAGGCAGGGGTTCGGCTCGCTGATGGGGCGCGGTGGCGGCTCGATATTGACGATGCTGCCACCGCGTTCGGCCCTGATCATATGCAGGCTGGTGCAGTGAACGACGTGATTGTTCAGGGCAACGTGTTCGCATTCGGCGCTGTTATTGATCAGCACGTCGACACTGCCGAAACGCTCCTGCACGGCGTCCAGCGCGGCTTCGATACTGGGGCGGCGGGCGCTGTCGAGGCTGACGATCAACACTTCGCCACCTTCCCAGCGCAGGTCGGCGGCCAATTGCTCCAGTTGCGAAGGATGCTTTGCGCCGAGGGCCACCCGGGCTCCGGCAAGGCTGGTCAGACGGGCGAAATGCGCGCCCAGCCGGGTGGTGGCATCGGCCACCAGAACGGTCTTGCCGGCCATGGAAAACGGTTGCATGAGATTGCTCACGGGCGTACCTCCATTGGCACGGCGCGCCGGGTCAGTACGGCTCGCGGCACAGCGACCCGCGGTGAAGTGATGGGCGTGGCACCGAGCATCTTCAGCACCAGTTCCGAGTAATGCCGAATAACGTCATCGATCCCCCAGCGACCATTGTCCTGGTACCAGACGCAGGCGTGGGTGAGCATGTTGAACAGGGTGCGGGCCATCAGTTTCGGTTCGGCGCAACTGAGCGAACCTTCCTTGACCCCTTGCTCCAGAACTTCCTGCAACGCTTTGAGGTACAGGCGCCGCGCCTGGCGGACCTGCTCCAGATCCTCTTCGGCGAGGCTTCTGAATTCCAGGTTGCCGAGCATCGCCTCGTCCTGGTGTTCGAGGTGATAGCGCACGTGGCAGGCGATAAAGGCGAGCAGTTTTACATCGGCGGTGACAGCCTTTTTCGGCCGGCGACGCGTCCACTCCCGGGACAATCCCTGGAAGTACTCGAGGATCAGCTCCAGTAGCAGTTCGTTTTTGCCTTTGTAGTACAGATACAGCGTCGAGGCGTTGATGCCTGCTTCAGTGGCGAGCTGACGCAGGCTCATCGAGCCGTAGCCGTTACGCGAGATCAGTTTGATGGCGGCCAGGCGGATGTTGTTTTCAGTCATGTTCATGGTGTGATCCTGCGGTCATCAAAACTTGAACACAGCGATTGTGGCGAGGGAGCAAGCGCCCTCGCCACAGAGACTTATTGCAGATTGCCGGCGACAGCGATGGTCTGGGCAGTGATGTAGTTCGACTCCGGCGAGCAGAACAGATACACCGCGTCCGCCGCTTCCTGCACGGTGCCCGGACGACCCAGCGGGTTGCGCTGGGCGAACGACTTGGCCGCTTCCGGACTGATGCCGACACGAATGTCACGGCCTTCGATGTTCACCGTGGCGCCTGCGTGGGCGTCGGCCTTGGTCATGCGGGTTTCGATGAAACCGAAAGCCACGGCGTTGACGTTGACCTTGAAACGACCCCATTCACGCGCCAGCGCACGGGTCATGCCGATCACGCCGGCCTTGGCCGAGGAATAGTTCATTTGCCCGGCGTTGCCGTTCAGGGCCGACACCGAAGAAATGTTCACCACTTTGCGGAACACTTCGCGCTCTGCCGCCGCATCGGCCTGGGCCTGGGCCTTGATGATCGGGTAGGCCGCACGCAGGATGCGGAAAGGCGCGGTCATGTGGCAGTCGAGAATCGCGTACCACTGCTCGTCGCTCATCTTCTGGATCACGTCGTCCCAGGTGTAGCCGGCGTTGTTGACGATGACGTCAATGCTGCCGAAGTTGTCCATCGCGGTCTTGATGTAGCGGTCACCGAAGTCAGGGGCGCTGACGTTGCCGTGGCAGACAGCGGCTTCGCCACCCAGCTTGCGGATCATTTCAGCGGTCTCGTGGGCCGGATCGGCGTCCAGGTCGTTGATCACGATGCGCGCGCCTTCGCTCGCCAGTTTCAGGGCGATCTGCTGACCGATGCCGCGACCGGAACCGGTGACCAGTGCGACTTTGCCTTCGAGTTTTGCCATGGGGTGTTGCTCCTCAGTGATCAGTGTTGTTTACAGAGCGATCACGGCGTCACCAACGATCTTGGTCTCGCCGTATTGATTGGTGGTGCGCACTTCAACCTTGATGCGTTGCTCGCCGTCGACTTCAAAGCGGTCGACGACGGCACCGGTGCAGGTGATCTGGTGGCCCAGGTGGGTGATGCCGAGAAAACGCACGCCGAACTCGCGCAATTGGCGCTGATCGACCCACTGCGTCAGCAGGCGACCGAGGTACGCCATCGACAGCATGCCGTGGGCAAACACATCGGGCATGCCGGCCCGGCGGGCGTAATCGGTGTCGATGTGGATGGCGTTGTGATCCCCCGACGCACCGGCGAACAAGGCCAGGGTGGTGCGGTTGATCGGCGGCAGGGCCAATGGCGGCAGGGTGTCGCCGATGTTGATTTTTTCCAGGCTTATCGCGTTCATCTGTGTTCTCCGCTTCAGCTGTTGCGCTGCACAAGCACGCTGCGCAGGTCCGCAACATGCTCACCGTGCTGATTGGTGACTCGGGTTTCGCGCACCACGAATTCCAGGGCGCCGCCTTTCTTGTCGTAGATGTCGGCGATGCGCACATCGAAGCGCAACGTGTCGCCGGCATAGGCCATGCGGTGATAACGGAAGGATTCTTCGCCGTGCAAAATGCGCGCGGTGACGATGCCCAGTTCGTCGCGCCAGGCGTTCGAAGGAATCTGGAATTCCAGCGAGAACAGGAAGGTCGGCGGCAGCGGCAGGTTGGGATGCCCGGCATCGCGCGCGGCTTGTTCGTCAAAGTAAATCGGGTTGGTTTCCCCGGTGGCCTTGGCGAAAAAGCGCAGTTGCCCGGCTTCGGCGGTCACGAGGAACGTGGGCAGTTGTCTGCCGATGTGTTTCTTGTCGATCATCTGAATGGCTCCTTTGCTGAGCGGGCGCGTCAGTTTTTCTGGTACACGGTCACCACGCAGGCGCCGCCCAGGCCGAGGTTGTGCTGCACGGCAATGCGTGCGTCCTGCACCTGGCGTTGTTCGGCGGTGCCGCGCAATTGGTGGGTCAGCTCATAGCACTGGGCCAGGCCGGTGGCGCCCAGCGGGTGGCCCTTGGAGAGCAGGCCGCCGGACGGGTTGGTGACCCATTGGCCGCCATAGGTGTTGTCGCCGTCGTTGACCAGTCGCGCGCCTTCGCCCTCGGCACACAGGCCCAGGCCTTCGTAGGTCAGCAGTTCGTTTTGGGCGAAGCAGTCGTGCAGCTCGATGACGTCGACATCTTTCGGGCCGATACCGGCCTGGTTGTAGGCAATGTCAGCGGCCATGCGCGTCATGTCGAAACCGACCACGCGGATCATGTCCCTGGCGTCATAGGTACTTGGCAGGTCGGTGGTCAGCGCCTGGCCGGCCATCAGCACGTCGGTGCGCAGACCGTGCTTCTTCGCGAACGCCTCGGACACCACGATGGCCGCGGCAGCGCCACAGGTCGGCGGGCAGGCCATCAGACGCGTCATCACGCCTTCCCACAACATCGGGGCGGCCATGACTTCTTCGGTGCTGACCACGTTGCGGAACACCGCCAGCGGGTTATTGGCCGCGTGACGGCTGGCCTTGGCGCGGATCCTGGCGAAGGTTTCCAGTGGGGTGCCGTATTTCTGCATGTGCGCGTAGCCGGCGCCGCCGAACTGGCGGATGGCGTTGGGCAGGTCAGGCATGCCGATCAGTTCGTTGGCCAGCACCAGGGCGCGTTCGGTGGCCGGTGCGCGATCGGTCCAGGCGGATTTCAAGGCACCCGGGTTCATGTGCTCGAAGCCAAACGCCAGGGCGCAGTCCACCGCGCCGCTTTGTACGGCCTGGCGAGCGAGGAACAGGGCGCTGGAACCGGTGGCGCAGTTGTTGTTGACGTTGATCAGCGGGATGCCGGTCATGCCCACGCGGTACAGGGCTTTCTGGCCGCAGGTCGAATCGCCGTAGACGTAACCGGCGTAGGCCTGCTGGATGTCATTGAAATCCACACCCGAATCGGCCAGGGCCTGGCGGATCGCTTGTTCGCCCATGACGTCGTAGGGCTCGTTGGTCCCCGGTTTCTTGAACTGGATCATGCCGACGCCAGCAACGAATACCTTATTGCTCATCGTGTGTTTCCTTTTTTGTTTTTGAGGGTCAGAGCTTGCGCGCGATCATTTCGCGCATGACTTCACTGGTGCCGCCGTAGATGCGATTGACGCGCGAGTCGACGAACGCGCGGGCGATCGGGTACTCCATCATGTAGCCGTAGCCACCGTGCAGCTGGACCATGTCGTCGATGCATTTCCACAGGGTTTCGGTGGTGTAGAGCTTGGCGATCGCCGCTTCTTCCAGGGTCAGGCGGCGGCGCATGTGCTCGCCCAGGTAGTAGTCGACCATCACCCGCATGGCCGTGGCCTGGGCCTTGATGTCGGCGAGCTTGAATTTGCTGTTCTGGAAGTCCCAGACGGTCTGGTTGAAGGCCTTGCGGTCCTTCACGTATTCCAGGGTCTGTTCAAGCAGGCGCTCCAGTTTCGCGGCGGCGGACACCGCGATCGAGAAGCGCTCCTGGGGCAGTTCGCCCATCAGGTAGGCAAAGCCCAGACCTTCCTCGCCGAGGCGGTTGCCGACCGGTACGCGCACGTTGTCGAAGAACAGCTCGGCGGTGTCGGCGGCGGCCTGGCCGACTTTCTCCAGCTTGCGCCCGCGCTTGAAGCCGGCACGGGTGGCTTCCACGGCGATCAGGCTGATGCCTTTGGCGCCGGCGGCCGGGTCGGTCTTGCACACGACGATGACCAGGTCGGCGGTCAGGCCGTTGCTGATGAAGGTCTTGCTGCCGTTGATCACGTATTCGTCGCCATCGCGCACGGCGGTGGTGCGCACGGCCTTGAGGTCGCTGCCGGTGCCGGGTTCGGTCATGGCGATGGCCAGGATGGTCTCGCCGGAGCAGATGCCCGGCAGCCACTTCTGTTTCTGTTCTTCGCTGCCGCAGCGATTGATGTACGGGGCGATGACGTCGGAGTGCATGCCGAAGTAGGCGCCACTCACGCCGGCCCGGGCGAACTCCTCGTTGAACACCGCGCTGTGACCGAAGTCGCCGCCACCTCCACCGTATTCGGTGGGCAGGGTGATGCCGAGCAAGCCTTCACGGCCGGCCTTGAGCCAGGTCTCGCGGTCGACTTGGCCGGCTTTGTCCCAGGCAGCCTGACGCGGTACGCATTCGCGCTCGAAAAAACGGCGCGCGGTGGTGCGGAACATCTCATGGTCGTCGCGGAAAACGGTTCGGGCGATATGCACGCAAGACTCCTCAATGATCACGGGCCGGCTTGCTTGGGCCAGGCGCTGATGCAAGGCGCGACGTGCGCCTTTGAACTGAGGGTTACGATAGGGGTGGGGGCTGGTGTGAACGCCACCCGAGGCGGGTGGCGAGACAAAAATCAATCAACTGTGGGAGCGAGCCTGCTCGCGATGGCGGTGTGTCAGTCAACTTTGATGTTATAGGTGCCGTCCTCTTCGCGGGCAGGCTCGCTCCCACAGAGTCTTGCAGGTCTGTTATTGCGGGGCGGGATTACCCTGCGACTCCAGGTCACGCACCCGCGCCACCGCCTCATCGCGGCTATTGACGCCAAGCTTGCTGTAGATGTGGCTCAGGTGCCATTTCACGGTTTCCGGGGACAGCCCCAGGGCGCGGGCGATTTTTTTGTTGGGCAGGGCCTGGGCCAGCAGGCGCACGACTTCGATTTCCCGCTCACTCAACGGCTCCATGCCGGCGGCGAGGGGCTTGCCTGCCGAGGCCGGGGAGGGTTTGCCGGTTGGCGCGGCGGGCACCGTCACATCGGCTGCTTGCAGGCGCTCGACGTAGAACGCCAGCACCGGGTCCAGGGTTTCCTCGTTCGCGATTGCAGAGATCAGTTTCAGTGCGTCCGGGTGGGCGTCGAGCAGGCTGCGCAACAAGCCGAAGCGTTGCCCGCGCCGCAGCGCCTCCATGACGTGATCCCGTGCGGCATCGGGATTGCCGCGCTGGGACTCGATCACGCCACTGAGCACCAGCAGCCGTACTGAGCCGAGCTGGCGGCGGTGCCGTTCACAGGTTTCGATCAACTGTTCGATCCGCTTCAAGGCGCCGTCCAGGTCGCCTTGTTGAATCTGCCAGCGTGCCCGCGCATTCTCGGCCAGGATATGGATTTCCTTGAGGGCGCTTTGCCCGGCATCCGGGTGGCGCGCGTCGATGGCTTCCAGGCGCGCCAGTTTGGCCTGGGCCTGCCCATGCTCACCGAGAATCATCAGCCAGCGCACCTGCCAGGTCAGGCAGTAGGCTTGCAGGCGCTCCAGACCGAGTTTGATCGCGTACTCGTCGAGCCGCTCGACATAGGCCAGGGCTTCCTGATGATTGCCCGCCAGCCATTGCACATTCCACAGCACCTGCATCACGCGCAGCACCGAATCCGGAATCGAGATGCGTTCCAGGATATCGATCCAGCCCGAAAGCAGTTTGAATGCCGCATCGACGTCATTGGTTTCGTACAGCACCTCGCCCAGCAGCGCGGCGGAGAGGTAGGTGGCGTCGGCACCGGCCTTGCCGCACTGGGCGGCTTCATGCATCACATCCCGATAGACCCGTTCCGCCTGCTTCATCTGGCCTTCGAGGGCGTGGCTCAAGCCAATCATGCAGCGCCCCTGCAGACTGCCGGCGGTAGTCCCCACAAGGGGTTCGCCATTGATCAGCAGCAGGGGGCGGTCGAGTTGTATCTGGCGCGCCTTTTCGTATTCGCCCCGGTGCATGTAGAGCCACGAAAGGATGTTGGCGCATGAACCGATGGCCACACTGTTGCTGTCCGGCGGCGGATTGAGCAATTGCGGCAGCACCGTCATCGCCGCGTCGGTGTCGTCACGCTGCAGCGCCAGAGAGGCACGCAGTATCGCAATCATGAAGCGATCATGGACGTCGCTTTCAGGGACGTCCTGGAACAGTTGATCGAGGCTGTTGGCGCAAGCCACGAAATCCCGGGCATAGAGCTGCATCCTGGCCTTGAGGATGCGCAGCTTGACCCGCGCCTGCACTTGCTCGACCGGCAGCAGCCGGACCAACTCGATCAACATGCGCAAGTCGCCGTGGGCATACAGCGTTTCGGCGTTTTGCTGCACCAGGTCGGCAGCGGCATCCGGGTCGCCCGCCATCACGGCATGGTGCACCGCTTCATCCAGATGCTGGTGGTCCCGGAACCAGGCCCAGGCCCGCGCGTGCACCGCCTGTTGTTCGGCCTTGCTGCGCGAATCGAAGTATTTGAGCAATGTCTCGCGCAGCAGAGGATGCAGGCGGTACCAGGTTTCGCGCTGGGCGCTGTCCACCGGGATCAGGAACAGGTTGTCCCGTTCCAGGCGTGCCAGCAGGGCATTGGCGTCGCGGACCGCGTCCGGGTTGCCGCTGAGGGCGGCGCATAGCGAGGCACAGAAGCGGTTGCAGACGGCCATGAGCAGCATCAAGTCCAGGTCCGTCGGCGACAGATGGGACAGCACTTCGATTTCGAAAAACTTCGCGAACGCCTGATCGTCCCGCACCTGTGTCTGGTCGGTTGCGGCAACGAGCGGTCGATTTTTCTTGCGGCTGACGGCCAGCAATTGCAGTCCGGCCACCCAGCCATCGGTCAATTCATGCATCAGCTTGGCATCGCGGGCGCTGATGTCGCCCAGTTGAGCCTTGAGAAAGCGTTCGGACTCGCCGGGGGTGAAGCGCAAATCGCGCAGGTTCAGTTCCAGCACCAGTTCCTGGCTGCGCAGCCGCGCCAGGGACAAAGGCACGGCACTGCGTGACACCAGTGCCAGGTGCAGATTGGCCGGTGCGTAGTCGATCAGCCATTGCAGGGCCTGATGAATCCCGACGTCGGTCAGGTGGTGCAGGTCATCGAGGACCAGCACCAGTTCGCGGCCACGGCTGGCAATACTGCGCACCAGGGTGATGACGGTGCGTTCTACCGCTTCGCTGTCGATACCACGACCTTCCAGCTGGGTGGCTTCGTGTACCAGATCCGGGTCGACCTGGCCGAGGCTGGCCAGCAAGTAATCCAGGAAGCGGGTCAGTTCGTTGTCATCGGCAGACAGCGTCAGCCAGGTCACGTCGAAGCCCAGCGGCAGCAGCGCCTGGCGCCAGGCAATCAGCGTCGAAGTCTTTCCGCATCCCGCGGGCCCCTTGAGCACGATGCAGCGCTGGCGACGCGCCTTGAGCATTTGTTCCTGGAGCAGTTCGCGGGAAATCAGACGCCCGGCACTGCGTGGCGGGATCAGTTTGGTACTGACGATCGGCGACTGGGTCGGATTCAAGACCGGGCTGGAAGGCGTGTCCGAGGCTGTGGACTTGCGGGGTTTATCCATGGGGCTGTCCGAATCTTTTTTGTTTTGGGAAGGCACTGAATCCAGAGGAGTGTAACGCACCGCCAGCCAGTCATGGCCCTGTGTTTGGCATTCGCCACCCGATGCGGGTGGTGGTCGGCGAATAAGGGATTGATTAACTGGACGCCACAAAATAGGGGTGCTGCAAGGCGCTCCGTCAGAACAATGGAGCGGCGGCAATGGGTGTACTGAGCGGCATTCGAGTGGTGGAATTTGAGGCAATCGGCCCGGCGCCTTTTGGCACGATGCTGCTGGCGGACATGGGGGCCGACGTGGTGCGGATCGACCGTCCGGTGGCTGCGAGCGACCTGGGTCCGAAGTTTGAAGGCAAGCGCGCCGACATTACAGGGCGCAATCGGCGTTCGGTCACTCTGGACCTGAAATGTCCGCAAAGCGTCGCCGCCGCGCTGGAATTGATCGAACGAGCCGATGTGCTGATCGAAGGCTTTCGCCCTGGCACCATGGAGCGTCTGGGCCTTGGCCCGGAAGTGGCGCTGGCGCGCAATCCACGGCTGGTTTATGCACGCATGACCGGTTGGGGCCAGACCGGGCCGATGGCTGACCGTGCCGGCCATGACCTGAACTACATCGCCTTGTCCGGCGTGCTGTCGACCATTGGCCCGGCCGGTGGGCGGCCGGTCCCGCCACTGAACCTGGTGGGCGATTACGGCGGTGGCGGCATGCTGATGGCGATGGGCGTGCTGGCGGCGCTGGTGAACGTGCAGCGTGGCGGGGCCGGACAAGTGGTCGATGCGGCCATGACCGAAGGCGCGGCGCAGTTGGGTTCGGTGGTCTGGGGCCTGTTGGCCGGCGGTCACTGGACCGAACAGCGCGGCAGCAACCTGCTCGATGGCGGTGCGCCGTGGTACGACACCTATGAAACCCGCGACGGGCAGTACATGTCGATCGGTCCGATCGAGTCGCGATTCTACGCGCAAATGCTGGACATTCTCGGGTTGGCAGGCGCCGACCTGCCGCGTCAACACGACCGGGCTGGCTGGCCGCGCTTGCGTGAGGCCTTTACCGCGGCCTTTCTCAGTCGCACCCGGGCAGAGTGGGCCGACGCGTTTGCCAGCAGCGACGCCTGCGTGGTGCCGGTGCTGGGCCTTGCTGAAGCGGCCGAACATCCCCACAGCGTGGCCCGCGGCAGTTTTATCAAAGTCGATGGCGTCGTCCAGCCCGTCCCGGCACCGCGTTTTCTCGGCACGCCTTCGGCGCAGCCACGAACGGCACCGCAACGCGGCGAGCACGGTCAAGAGGCGTTGCGCGACTGGGGTTTCGACAGCGTCGCCATCGAGCGGTTGCATTCGCTGGGCCTGGGCTTCAAGGCCTGACCTCCCTCCCATAAAAACCATAGAGGTTAGTCCATGGCCATACAGTTCAAGATCATCGATCACGTGGCAGTCATTACGCTCGATGCGCAACTGTCGAACAATGCGCTGTCCATCAGCGACTTGATGCACCTGCGCAAGACGCTGGTGGCTTGCCAGGATGACGAGCAGGTGCGGGTCATCGTGCTGACCGGTGCCGGTGAGCGGGCATTCTGTTGCGGCGCGAGCCCGCGCGATCCTTCGCGCGGACTGTCCGGTTTTGTCGCCGGCGCACTGAAAAGCCGCGAGACCGAGGCTGAGGAGGGCGGCTACGCGCGTCTGTTCGACCTCAGCGATCTGGAGATCTGGAAGCCGGTCATCGCCGCCATCAATGGCGCTTGTCTGGCCGGTGGTTTTGAACTGGCCCTGCAATGCGACCTGCGCATTGCGGCCGAAAGCGCCGCGTTCGGCTTGCCCGAAGTGCGCGATGCGACCATTCCGGCGGCCGGTGGCGTGCAATACCTGCTGCGCGCGGTGCCCGCCGCCCACGCCATGAAAATGGCGCTGACCGGTGAGCCGATCAACGCTCAGGAAGCCTTGCGCATCGGACTGGTCATCGACCTGCTGCCACAAGAACGGTTGATGGCCGCCGCCCTGAACCTGGCCGAACGCATAGCCGCCAATGGCCCCCTGGCGGTGCAGTCGATCAAGCAGCTGGCGGTGCAGACGGCACACCTCACGCCCCGCGACTTTGTGATTCAAGCCCACTTGCACTGGGGGTTGCTGCGCGACAGCCAGGATCACGCCGAAGGGCGCGTGGCGCTGGCCGAGCAAAGGACGCCCAAATACATCGGTGCATGACGCACCGCCCAGTGACTGTATGCGTTCTTACCTGACAACAATAATTCACAGGAAACCATCATGTATCTCACCCAAGGACTGCACCGTGTTTTGCAGCAGCGCCCTCATGCCCTGGCGACGGTTTTCCGCGACCGGCGCCACACCTATGCACAACTGGCCGACCGCGTAGCCCGCCTGGCCGGTGCCTTGCAGCAACTGGGCATGCAGACCGGTGACCGCGTGGGCCTGCTCGGCCTGAATTCCGATCGTTTTCTCGAGTACTACCTGGCCACCTGGTGGGGCGGTGGTGTGGTCAACCCGGTCAATATTCGCTGGAGCGTGGCGGAAATCGTTTATTCGCTGGATGATTGCGACACGCGCATCCTGATGATCGACGACACCTTCCTGTCGATGGCCGACAGCATTGCCGGCACCGCCAAAGTGCGGCCGCTGTTGATCCACATCGGCGAAGGCCCGACGCCCGAAGGCATGTTGTCTTACGAACAACTGATTCGCGACGCCGAGCCGGTCGATGATGCCTTTCGTGGCGGTGACGACCTGGCCAGCATCATGTACACCGGTGGCACTACCGGCCTGCCAAAAGGCGTGATGCAGTCGCACATGAACCTGTGGAGCGCCGCCGTGGCCCGTGCCGCCGATGTTCCGGTGCCGGCCGACGCGCTGACCTTGCACATTGCTCCGATGTTCCACCTGGCCGCACTGTCGCGGGTGATCCTGATCTCGTTGCTGGGCTTGCCGAGCATCTTCGTCCCGGCCTTCGACCCGCTGAACGTGATGCAAACCATCGAACGCGAGCGCATCACCGACATCCTGATCGTACCGACCATGATCCAGGCGTTGATCATGCATCCGGAGTTCGCCAACTATGACCTCAGCAGCCTGCGCAGCCTGACCTACGGCGCCTCGCCGATTGCCGTGCCCTTGCTGCAACTTGCCTTGAAAGCCCTGCCGAACGTCGAGTTCACCCAAGGCTACGGCATGACCGAAGCCGCGCCGCCGATTTCCGCCAACGGCCCGCAGAACCATGGTCCCGAAGGCATTGCCAATGGCCGGCTGCGCTCGGCCGGGCGTCCAGGGCTGGGCGTGACGGTGCGCATCGTCGACGAACATGAAAACGAAGTCCCGCGCGGAACGGTCGGCGAAGTGCTGGTGCGTGGGCCGAACATCATGCTCGGCTACTGGAACAAACCCGAAGAAACCGCCCAGGCCCTGCGTGGCGGCTGGATGCACACGGGCGATGGCGCCTACATGGACGACGAGGGTTACATCTACATCGTCGATCGCTTCAAGGACATGATCGTCAGTGGTGGCGAAAACGTTTATTCGGGTGAAGTCGAAAGCGCGATTTCCAGCCATCCGGCCGTCGCTGCCTGCGCGGTGATCGGCATTCCGTGCGCACAGTGGGGCGAAGCGGTACACGCGGTGATTGTGCTCAAACCTGATCTCGAAGCAGCCGGCGCGGACATCATCGAACATTGCCGTCGGCAGATCGCCGGCTACAAGACACCGAAGTCGGTCGAGTTCCGCAGCGCGTTGCCGCTGTCCGGTGCCGGCAAGGTGCTCAAGCGCGACCTGCGCGAACCTTACTGGGCCGGCAAGGACCGGAGTGTCAGCTGATGGCGCTGGACAAGGGAGGGGCAACGATTCCCGAGGGATTCACTGCGCTGGAAAGCCTCTCGGGTTTCCTGCGCAATTGCGGTGACTTCTTCCTCCATGATGAACGGCCGATCGTGGCCGTGCGTCTGCAGCCGCACCACCTCAACTATGTGCACATCGCCCATGGCGGTTTCCTCGCCACGGTGGCGGACAGCGCCTTCGGCATCGTTTTACGGCGCCATTTGCAGCCGCCATCGGTTGCGCTGACGGTCAACCTGAACGTCGATTACATCGGTCCGGTGCGCGAAGGCGAGTGGCTGGAGGCGCATGTGGAAGTGCTCAAGACCGGCGGCACCTTCATCAACGCCAGCTGCCTGTTGAAGGTCGGCGAGCGCCTGGTGTTGCGGGCCAACGGTGTCTTCACCACCTGGAAAGGCAAGACACCATGTACATGACCCAGTGTCTGCAACGCACCTTGCAGCAAAACCCGGAGCACCTGGCGACGATCTTCGGCGATCGCCGCCAGACCTATCGCCAGTTTGGTGAACGTGTCGCTCGCCTGGCGGGCGCCTTGCAGAACCTGGGGATGGCGGCGGGAGACCGGGTTGGCACGCTGGCGCTCAATTGCGACCGTTACCTTGAGTACATCATGGGGGTCTGGTGGGGCGGCGGGGTGCTCAACCCGGTCAACATTCGCTGGAGCGTGCCGGAGATTGTCTATTCGCTGGACGATTGCGCCACCGGCTTCCTGATTGTCGATGAGCACTTCGCGGCGATGGCCGAAGGTATCCGCAAGACCGCCCGCCAGGCGCCACGGTTTATCTACGCCGGGGACGGTGAAGTGCCGCCGGGCATGCTCGGTTATGAGCAGTTGCTGGCCCAGGCAACGCCGGTCGAGGATGCAGGACGCGGCGGGGAAGACCTCGCCTGCATCATGTACACCGGCGGCACCACCGGTTTTCCCAAGGGCGTCATGCAGTCTCATCTGAACCTGTGGTCGGCGTGCATGCCGCGCATGGTTGACATGCCGCCAATACGCGATGGCCGGTTATTGCACGTCGCACCGTTGTTCCACGTCGCCGGCATGGCCCGCGCGTTGATCCAGTTCATGGCCGGTGAAAGCCATGTGCTGCTGTCGGGTTTCGACGCGGCTGAGGTGTTGCGGGTGATCGAGCGGGAACGGATCACCGAGACGCTGCTGGTGCCGACCATGATCCTCGCGTTGCTGGCCCATCCGGAATTTGATCGCCATGACCTCAGTAGCCTCAAACGCCTGACCTATGGTGCGTCACCCAGCGCGGGCGAAATGGTGGAGCAGGTGTTGGCCCGGCTTCCGGACCTCGAGCTTTCTCATTCCTACGGACTGACTGAAGCCTGCCCGGTGGTGTCGAGCAATCTGCCGTGCAATCACACGGCGCAAGCGCGCCGGAGCGGTTTGTCGCGTTCGGTCGGGCGGGGTGGGCTGGGGGTCAATGTGAAGATCGTCGACCCGCAAGGCCGGGAAGTTCCACGTGGCACGGTCGGCGAGATCATCGTGCGCGGGCCGAACATCATGCAGGGCTATTGGAACAAGCCTGAAGAAACCGCCTGGGCATTGCGCGATGGCTGGTTGTACACCGGTGATGCCGCGTACATGGACGAGCAGGGGTACCTGTTCATCGTCGACCGCCTCAAGGACATGATCGTCAGCGGTGGCGAGAATGTTTACTCGGCGGAAGTCGAAAACGTCCTCGCCCGCCACCCGGCCGTGGCGCTGGCGGCGGTGATCGGCGTGCCCCATGAGCAATGGGGCGAGGCGGTGCACGCGGTGGTGGTGCGCAAACCCGGCGCCCAGGTCGATGCCGAGCAATTGCGCCTGTATTGCCGGGAGTTCATCGCCGGCTACAAATGCCCGAAGAGCGTGGAGTTCCGCGACGAGTTGCCGCTTTCGGCCGCCGGTAAAGTCCTCAAGCGCGAACTGCGTTCATAACCACACCACAACCCCCCTGTGGGAGCGAGCCTGCTCGCGAAGACGGTATGCCAGTCAACATGAATGTTGAATGTGACGACCTTTTCGCGAGCAGGCTCGCGCCCACCGTTTTTTGCGCCAGTGCTTCAGATCGTTTTCCTCCAGGCATTCGCTACCCAATCCGGGTGGCTTCACCACCCACCCGCGTCAATACAGTGGACTCACGAACCAGGCGCAAGCCTTGCCTGGCAACCCACTGGAGATCCCGATGCACATCAACCGTACTGTCTACCGAGAAGACCACGAAATGCTGCGTGAAACCGCGCGCCGTTTCTTCGAGCGTGAATGCCTGCCCAAGCAGGCGCAGTGGGACGCCGCTGGCCAGGTCGACCGGGAGACCTGGCTCAAGGCCGGTCGCCATAACCTGCTGTGCCTCACCGTGCCGACCGAGTACGGCGGTGGTGGCGGTGACTTCGGGCACTCGGCGGTACTGATCGAAGAGTTGTACCGCGCCGGGGTCTCGGGCTGGAGCCTGGGTGTGCACTCCGACATCGTTGCGCCGTACATCGTGCGTCTGGGCACCGAAGAGCAAAAACAAAAATGGCTGCCGAAAATCTGCACCGGCGAAACCGTACTGGCCGTGGCGATGACCGAGCCTGGCACCGGTTCGGACCTCAAGGCGATCCGCACCACCGCTGTGCGTGACGGTGACGAGTGGGTGATCAATGGCAGCAAGACCTTCATCAGCAACGGCCTGACCTGCGACATGGTGGTGGTCGTCTGCAAGACCGACCCGAGTGCCGGCGCCAAGGGCTGCAGCCTGATCGTGGTCGAGTGCGACCGTGAAGGTTTCCGTCGCGGGCGCAAGCTGGAAAAGGTCGGCCAGCACGCCGCCGACACCGCCGAGCTGTTCTTTGACAACGTGCGCGTGCCAGTGGGCAACCTGCTCGGTGAAGAAAACAAAGGCTTCATGCACCTGATGGAAGAACTGCCGCAAGAGCGCCTGGTGATCGCGCTGTACAGCGCGGCCAAACTCGAGCGTTTGCTGGAGCAGACCGTCGAGTACGTGAAGGACCGCAAGGCGTTCAACCAGACCGTCTGGGACTTCCAGAACACCAAATTCAAGCTGGCCGACATCAAGGCCCAGGCCACGGCCGTGCGCCTGACCATCGACCACTACATCGGCGAGCACATGCGTCGTCGCCTCACGGTGCAGGAGTCGGCCATCGCCAAGCTCTTCGCCACCGAAACCCTGTGGAAGTGCATTGACGACATGGTCCAGCTGCATGGCGGCTACGGCTACATGATGGAGTACCCGATCGCCCGCGCCTTCGTCGACATGCGTGTGACGCGTGTCTTCGGTGGCACCAGCGAAGTGCTGCGCGAACTGATCGCGCGCCAGTTGTGATCCTTTCCCCCTCATTTTTTCAGGTGACAGCATGAGCGAAAAAGTACTGGTAGCCGGTGTCGGCATGATCCCGTTCCGCAAGCCGAGCGAGAGCCCGACCTACGTGCAGATGGGCGCCGAAGCGGTGCGTCGCGCCCTGGCCGATGCGGGTATCGATTACAAGCTGGTGCAAGAGGCGTACGCCGGTTATGTCTATGGCGATTCAACCTGCGGCCAGACCGTGTTGTACGAAGTGGGCATGACCGGGATTCCGGTGGTGAACGTCAACAACAATTGCTCCACCGGTTCCACCGCGCTGTACCTGGCGCGCAAGGCCATCGAATCCGGTTCGGTCGATTGCGTCCTGGCGGTGGGTTTCGAGCAAATGCAGGCCGGCGCGCTGAAATCCCATTGGGATGACCGTCCGCCGACCCGCGAGCGTTTCCTGCCGATCCTGCGCGGTCTCACCGCCGATATGGATGGCATGGCTCAGGCCATCCGTACCTTTGGTGGTGCCGGGCGCGAGTACATCCAGAAGTACGGCATTAAAATGGAAACCTTCGCCGCCGTGCGCGCCAAGGCCAGCCGTCATGCTGCCAACAACCCGCTCGCATTGTTCCGCAAGGTGCTCAGCGTCGAAGACGTGATGAACGACCCGGTGATTCTGCCGGGCGTCATGACCCGCCTGATGGCCTGCCCGCCCACCTGTGGCGGTGCCGCGGCGATCCTGGTTTCCGAGCGTTTTGCCAGGAAGCATGGCCTGCGCCGTGACGTGGAAATCGTTGCCCAGGCAATGACCACCGACACTCCCGAGTCCTTCAACTTCGAAAAGCCGTCGATGCTTGATTGGGTCGGCACGCACATGACCCAGGCCGCCGTCGGCCAGGTCTACGAGAAGGCCGGCGTCGGCCCGCAAGACATCGACGTCTGCGAACTGCACGACTGTTTCGCCCAGAACGAAGTGATCTGCTACGAGTCGCTGGGCTTGTGCCCCGAGGGCGGCGCGGAAAAATTCGTTCTGGACGGGGACAACACCTACGGCGGACAAATTGTCATCAACCCGTCCGGTGGCCTGCTGTCGAAGGGGCATCCGCTGGGTGCTACCGGCCTGGCGCAATGCTACGAGCTGACCCAGCAACTGCGCGGCAACGCCGATCAGCGCCAGGTCGAGGGCGCACGCCTGGCGATGGCGCACAACCTGGGACTGGGCGGCGCGTGTGTGGTGACGCTCTACGGCAAAGTCGGAGGTGGCCAGTGAGCAGCCTGCTCGACGCCTTCCGTTTGACCGCGCTGCCGGAACACGCGGAAGCCTTTCGCGCTGAGGTCAAACATTTTCTGGCTGCGCATCTGCCACGGGTTTCGGCCGATGTGCGGGCGCGCAGCTGGACCGGATTCGACGCCGCATTCAGCCGCGAACTGGCCCGGCGTGGCTGGGTCGGCCTGACCTTGCCGCAAGCCTATGGCGGCGCCGGGCTGGATGCGTTCAGCCGCTTTGTACTGGTCGAGGAATTGCTCTCGGCCGGTGCCCCGGTCGCTGCGCACTGGATCGCGGATCGCCAGAGCGGGCCGCTGATCCTGAAATTTGGCAGCGATGCACAGAAAGATTTCTACCTGCCGCGCATCTGCGCCGGTCAGGCGTTCTTCTGCATTGGCATGAGCGAACCCAACTCGGGTTCGGACCTGGCCAGCGTGCGCAGTCGCGCCACACGGTGCGAAGGCGGGTGGCGCCTGAGCGGGCGCAAGATCTGGACCACCAACGCGCATCACGCCGACTACATGATCGCCCTGGTGCGCACCAGCGGTGCGCCCGAAGACCGCCAGAGCGGACTGTCGCAATTCATCATCGATCTCAAGCAACCGGGAATCAGCATTCGCCCGATTGTCGACCTCGCCGGTGATGCGCATTTCTCCGAAGTGGCATTCGACGATGTGCTGCTCGGCGAAGACGCCTTGGTGGGCGAAGAGGGCAGCGGCTGGAAACAAGTCAACGCCGAACTGGCTTTCGAGCGCAGCGGGCCGGAGCGTTTCTACTCCAGTGTGGTGTTGCTGGACCTCTGGGCTGACACTCTGCGTCGCAACGGTGCCAGCGCCGCCGAAACGGCATTGCTCGGCAGTTTCATCACGCAACTGACCAGCCTGCGCAACCTGTCGCTGGCGTTGACGGCCTTGCTCGCGAAGGGCGAAAGCCCGGTGGTGGAGGCCGCGTTGGTCAAGGACATCGGCACCGAATTCGAACAGGCGATTCCGGCGGCGATCGCCGCATCGATCAGTGCTGATCCGGATGCTCCGGTCGACGAGGAGTTGTACCGCACCGTCGCCTACCTGAATCAGGTTGCACCGACCTTCTCGTTGCGCGGCGGCACCCGGGAAATCCTGCGCGGCATGATCGCCCGTGGCCTGGGCCTGCGTTGATATCGAATAGGAAGAGATCGTCATGTTCACTGAAGCCATAGAGAAAATACTGACCGACTTGTGCACTCCGGCACAGGTCCGCGCGGTTGAAAACGGTGACTGCGCCAGCGCGTTTTGGCGTGAGCTGGAGGACGGCGGTTTTCTGGAACTGCTGACGCCGGAAGTGGCCGACGGAGCGGGGCTGTCGCTGGCAGCGGTGTTCCCGATTTTCCTCGCCTTTGGACGCCATGCCCTGCCGCTTCCGGTCGCCCAGAGCATTGCCGCCCGGGCGTTGATGCGTGACTGCCCGCATGCGCCCCCGACCGGCATGCTGAGCCTGGCCGGCACGGCTTACCGGGATGCCGATGGCCGTTTGTGCGCTCCGCGCATGGCCTATGGCGCCCTGGCCGACTTCGCGTTGGTGAATCTGGACGGTGAGCTGCTGTTGCTCGATTGCAGTCAGGCGCAGCGCGTGCGCAGCGGTGTCCACGGCAGCCAGTGCGCCACGCTGTATTGGCCGCAGGATGCCGAGGGGATTTCCCTGGGCCGCAATGGTTCTGAGGTTCGTCTGTTCAGCGCCGCCATTCATGCCGCGGCCATTGCCGGGGCGATGGAAAAGGCGCTCGACATGACCCTCGAGTACTGCAATGACCGGGTTCAGTTCGGCAAGGCCATCGGCAAGTTTCAGGCGGTGCAGCATCAGCTCAGCGTGATGGCTGAGCAGGTGGCGGCTTCGCGCATCGCTGCCGAGCTGGCCTTCGCCTCCAACGCTACGGTTCCCGACGCGCTTGCGACAGCCATCGCCAAGGCGCGCACCAGCATGGCGGTGCCGCAAGTCACCGCCACGGCGCACGCATTGTTCGGTGCCATCGGCGTGACGGAGGAGCTGGATCTGCAACTGTTCACCCGACGCCTGCACGAGTGGCGCGTCAGCGAAGGTTCGGAAACGCACTGGAACGGTCTCGTTGGTCAGGCGCTGTTGGCGCAGCCACAGGTTGGCGCCAGTGAATTCGTGCGCAATGTCATCCCGTCACAACCCGCTTGAGGACGCCTTCCATGAGCAACTTTTTGAAGTACGAACAAGAGGGGCATGTCGTCACGCTGACGATGAACGACCCCGAGCGACGCAACCCGCTGACCGGCAACAGCGCCGTGCCCGAGTTCCTTGAAGCCATCGAACGGATCGAGCGCGACAGCAGTGTTCGCGCCGTCATCATCACCGGTGCCGGCAGCGCGTTCTGCTCCGGTGGCAACGTGCGCGACATGGACCGCTACGCGCAGATGTCGGGCATGGCGTTACGTCAGGAGTACCGCACCGGCATTCAGCGTTTGCCGCTGGCGCTGTTCAATCTGGAGGTGCCGGTCATCGCGGCCGTCAATGGCGCGGCCATCGGTGCCGGTCTCGACCTGGCCTGCATGTGCGACATCCGTGTGGCCTCCGAGCAGGCGAAGTTTGCCGAAAGCTTCGTCAAGCTGGGGATCATTCCCGGCGACGGTGGGGCGTGGTTGTTACCGCGCATCATCGGTTTGTCGCGGGCTACCGAACTGACCCTGACCGGACAAATGATCGACGCCCGCCAGGCCGAGCAATGGAACCTGGTGTCCCGTGTCGTACCGGCCGAACAGCTGCTGGACAGTGCCCGGGAAATCGCCGCGGCGATTGCGGCCAACCCGCCCCATGCCGTGCGTCTGGCCAAGCGCCTGTTGCGCGAAGCCTTGCACACGCGACTCGACACGCTGCTGGAAATGTCCGCGACTTTTCAGGTGCTGTCGCACCAGACCGCGGATCACCGCGAAGCCGTGGCGGCGTTCATCGAGAAGCGACCCGCGACTTTCACAGGGTAAGTGTCACCACGCGTAACGCCCGTTGAGCGCCTCTCTGATCGGGCTGTTACACCGCAACAAAAACCGAAAAAAACACGCCCTCCAAATCACCCATTCGGGTGTGAGGGCATCCCGGGAGCCTCGCTAGCATGGGCTCTCATCACGTCATCCTTAACCGGGGAAACCGCATGACAAAAACAACAATGCGCGGAGTCTTCCAGCCAAGTCTGCTGGCCGTAGCTGTAATCATTGCGACTTGTGCGAGCAACCAGGCTCACGCAGTCGATTTCAATATCGGGGAAATTGAAGGGAAGTTTGACTCGTCGCTGTCGATCGGTGCCAGTTGGTCCGCGGCAAACCCGGACAAACAGTTCATTTCCAACTTCAACTCCCAGGGCGTAACCGGGGGCGAGTCCGCTTCGCGCACCACCGATGACAACCGTTTGAACTTCAAGAAAGGTGAAACCTTCTCGAAGATCTTCAAGGGTGTGCATGACCTGGAGCTGAAGTACGGCGACAGCGGCGCCTTCGTGCGCGGCAAGTATTGGTATGACTTCGAGTTGATGGACGAGAGCCGTCCGTTCTACGACATCAATGACAGCGGTCGTGATCGCGCGGCGAGATCGTCCGGGGCGATGTTCCTCGACAGCTTCGTGTACCACAACTACACCATCGGCGATCAGGTCGGCAACGTGCGCCTGGGCAAGCAAGTGGTGAGCTGGGGCGAGAGTACGTTCATCGGCAACTCGATCAACAGCATCAACCCGGTCGACGTCGCCGCCTTGCGTCGTCCTGGCGCGGAAGTGAAGGAAGGCCTGATTCCGGTCAACTTGCTCTACGTGTCCCAGGGCCTGGCGGACAACATCACGGCAGAGGGCTTTTATCAGCTGCAGTGGGATAAATCGGTGGTCGACAACTGCGGCACGTTCTTCGGCAGCGATGGCATAGCCCAAGGTTGTGATGACCGTCTGGTCATCGCCGGTCAGGACCTGCCGCCCGGTGCAGCGAAAAACACAGGCGGTCTGGCCGCCATCGCCGCCGGTACCGATGACGCCTTCATCCCGCGCCTGAACGACAACGATGCACGCAACAGTGGTCAGTATGGCCTGGCGCTGCGCTGGTATGTGCCGGAGGCCAACGACACCGAGTTCGGCGCCTACGCGATGAACTACCACAGCCGCAACCCCTACCTGAGCATCACACAGATGAGCAAGCCGGCCGGTGGCCTGGCCTCGGCGCGCAGTGCCCGTTACTTCATCGATTATCCGGAAGACATTCATCTGTACGGGCTGAGCTTCCAGACCAACGTCGAGGGCGTGGCACTGGGTGGCGAAGTCAGCTACCGACCGAACATGCCGCTGCAGCTGAACACGGCTGACCTGTTGTCCGCCGCGACCTTCGGCGCGACCTCGCCGCTGATCACCACCGGCTTCGCCGGCCGCAACCTGGGCGCCGAGGTCAACGGCTACAAGCGTATGCCGGTGACCCAGGCGCAAGTGACCGCCACCCAGTTCTTCGATCAGGTGCTCGGCGCCAGTCGTCTGACCCTGGTGGGCGAGGTCGGTTACAACCACATCAGTGGCCTGGGCAAGGCAGATGGCACGGACCTGCGCTTCGGTCGCAGCCCTGCGTTCGGCTCCGGTGAACTGCCGGGCGTTGCCGGTGCAGCCACCTGTCGCGGTACCGCTGCGGGCACGCCGACGGCGAGCAACCCGGCGCAGGAATGCAACGACGATGGTTTCTACACCAGCAACAGCTGGGGCTATCGCCTGCGCGGCAAGCTGGATTACCCGAACGTGTTCGCCGGCATCAACCTGTCGCCCAACATCGCCTGGTCCCATGACGTCGAGGGTTATGGCCCGAACTTCGATGAAGGTTCAAAAGCCGTCAGCCTGGGTGTCGACGCCGATTACCAGAACACCTACACCGCCAGCCTGAGTTACACCAATTACTTCGGTGGCGATTTCAACACCAACGTCGACCGCGACTACGTCGCGCTCAGCTTCGGCGTGAATTTCTGATGCAACGTTGCCAGAGGATCCTGAACATGAACGCACGTTTTATCCTGCGCGCCGGCGCACTGAGTCTCTCGCTGCTGGCCAGCGGCGTCATGGCTGCCGTCACGCCCCAGGAGGCCGCTCAGTTGGGCACCACGCTGACGCCCCTGGGCGCTCAGAAAGAGGGCAATGCCAACGGCAGCATCCCGGCCTGGACCGGTGGTCTGAAGCCGGGTGCGGCACCGCTCGACAATGGCTTTCTGGGCGATCCGTTTGCCGGCGAGAAGCCAGAGGTCGTGATCACCGCGGCCAATGCCGAGCAGTACAAGGACAAGCTGACACCGGGTCAACTGGCGATGTTCAAGCGCTACCCGGACAGCTACAAGATCCCGGTGTACAAGACCCATCGCACGGCAGCTTCGCCACAGAACATCTATGACATCGCCAGGAAAAGTGCGGTGACCACCGAACTGACCCCTGACGGCAATGGACTGCTGAACTTCGCGCAAACCCGCTACTACCCGTTCCCGATTCCGAAGAACGGCGTCGAGGTTTACTGGAACCACACCAACCGTTATCGCGGCGGCAACATGGAGCGCCAGGCGGCGCAGGCGGCACCGCAGACCAACGGCTCGTATTCCATCGTCGAGTACGACGACAAGCTGGCGTTCCCGCAGCTGATGGAAGGCGTCGAAGCCGGGCAGGGCGACAACGTTCTGTACTACTACAAACAGGAAATCACCGCGCCTTCGCGCATGGCCGGCAGTGTGATCCTGATCCACGAGACCATCGACCAGGTCAAGGAGCCGCGCCTGGCGTGGGTCTACAACGCCGGTCAACGCCGCGTGCGCCGCGCACCGCAAGTGGCCTACGATGGCCCGGGCAACGGTTCCGACGGCATGCGGACCGCCGACAACACCGACATGATGAACGGCGCGCCGGATCGCTATGACTGGAAACTGGTTGGCAAAAAGGAGCTGTTGATCCCGTACAACAACTATCGGTTGCAGTCGCCGAAGCTCAAGTACGACGACATCATCAAGCCGGGGCACATCAACCAGGACCTGACCCGTTATGAGCTGCACCGCGTGTGGCACGTCGAGGCGACCTTGAAGCCGGGCCAGCGTCACGTGTATGCCAAGCGTGACATGTACTTCGACGAAGACACCTGGCAACTGGCCGAGGTCGATCACTACGACGGCCGTGGTCAGCTGTGGCGAGTGGCGGAGGGTTATGCGCTCAACGACTACGAGCGCGGCGCCTCCAACTTCGCCATGCTCGGCATCTACGACTTGATCGCCGGTCGCTACAACGTGCTGGCAATGACCAACGAGGCCAAGCATGCAACCACCTATGGCATGACGGCGAAGATGACCGACTTCACGCCATCCGCGCTGCGTAACGCCGGCATCCGCTGAGCCTTTGTCCCCGCTTGACCCAACGCCCTGTTCGCAGGGCGTTGTGCGTTCCGTCGGCTACCACCTGATGCGGGTGGCGCGCTGGCGGCGGTCTCGCCCAATGATGGCATCCACACACCATCAGCGAGGTCCGCCATGTTTGTGCCACGGCCGCATCTGTGCGACGTACTCAAGCGCGAGCAGCGCCGCTTGCAACTGCTTTGCGCCCCTGCCGGTTACGGAAAAACAGCGTTATTGCGCGAGTATTTGCGGGACTTGGCCGCGCCCGGGCGGGTGGTCTGGGTGAGTCTTGGCGGCCAAGCGCAGACGCTGGAATCCTTGTGCTTGATGCTGGCTGATGCCTTGGGCCTGGCACCTGATACAGCACCCGATGCCTTTCTGACATTGATAGACACAAGGGACTGGGTGACTGGCCCATCGCCGCTCCCCCGGTCGACCGCATTCCCTTGTGGGAGCGGGCTTGCCCGCGATGAGGCCTTCCCTGGCAATGAATCTGTAACTGCCGGCCCGCTTCGCCTGGTCTTCGATGATTTGCCCCCTGAGATGCCGGCCGACCTGAACCACTGGTTCGACCAGCTCCTGTCCCTCGACAACCCGCAATTGCAAGTGCTGGTCACCTGCCGCCAGCGCCCCGAATGGAACCTGCCGCAGCTGATGCTCAGAGGCGAATTGCTCGAGCTGGATGCCCGGCAACTGGCCCTGCGTCCTGATGAATTCGAGTCGCTGGTCAATCTGCTGGCGCCTGCTGCGGACACTGCCTCGCGGGAACAGTTGTGGCATCAAACGGCCGGCTGGTGCGCCGGGGTTCGTTTGCTGCCCACGGCATTACTCGGCCCCTACCTCGAACGTGAACTGTTGTCGCGCCTGAGCGAAGAACAGTGCGAGGTCCTCTTCGGCCTGGCCCATTTGTCCAAGGCCAGCGCCGACCTTTGCGAGCAACTCTGGGAAGAACAGCAGGGCGCCCGGGTGTTCAAGAGCCTGCTCGACGCCCAGGCGTTTCTGGTTCCGATCGATCATCAGCCCGGCTGGTTTCTCGTGTTGCCGGCGGTGGCGCAGGCGCTGCAAGACCGCTTGAGCGGCGCGCCGTTGAATCGGCTGCGCTTGCGCGCCTGCCAGTTGCTCAGTGTGCTGGGGCAAGTCGATGATGCGGTCGAGCAGGCGCTCAGTGCCGACCAGCCTGAGGTGGCCGCGAACTACATGGAGCGGTTGTGGCTGAGCTGGATTCTGAGCGAGCGGCATCTGGACCGCTTCCTGGACTGGCGCGAACGCATCGAACCGCAATTGCTCCAGAGCAGTTCGCGGTTGATCTATTTGTGCGCCAAGGCGTTGCTGTTCAGTGGCCGCCTGGATGAAGCCGAGGAGTGTCTGCAACGCCTCGGGCACTTCCTGCCGCTGCCCGACCCTCACCGCAGTCAGCGTTTGCTGGCGAACTGGCAGGCATTGTATGGGACCTTGCAGGCGTTGCGCGGCGATGCCGAACAGGCGCGTCTGCATTGCCATGCCGCCCTGCGTTACCTGACCGCACAAGACTGGCTGTCGGTGCTGCTGTGCCACTGCACCCTGGCGCGTATCGCCATGAACACCGGCGAGCTGAACGAAGCCCAAGTGTTGCTGGAGCATTCCCTGGAGCTGGCGCGGCGCCAGGGCAGTCGGGAGGCCGAGGTACTGGTGAACACTGATCGAGTGCGCTTGATGCTGCTTCAAGGGCAGTCGGGATTGGCCCAATCGCTGTTGCGAACCGAGCTTTCGCAACTGACGGGCAGCAGGACTCAGCCTTATCCACTGCTCGGTCGCCTGATGTTCCTGCAAGGCGAGCTGCTGTTACAGCAAGGTCAAATCGAAGAGGCCCGGCAAGTAGTGCAGGACGGGCTTTTGCAAGTACGCGACTGTTGTGCGCCGTTCGTGCTCAACGCCTACCTGCTGTTGTCCGAGATCGCTTCGCGCAACGATGAGGTCGAAAAGGCGCATCTGCTGCTGCACGAGGCCGAGCGGCGCATGCACTGGGGCAAGATCGACCGTGCGTGTTACCAGCGTCCGATCGCCCTGCAAAAAGCCCGCAACCTGTCCCGGGAATGCGAGGCCGACAGCGACAAATCCCCGGTGGCGCATGTCAGCGGCGTGCCGGATTACCAGGACGGCCTGACGCCCCGCGAAGTGTCGGTACTCAAGTTGCTGGCCGAAGGCATGTCGGTGCGCGAAGTCGGCCATCGTCTGTTCATTTCGGTCAATACCGTCAAGACCCACGCCAAGAACATCAACGTCAAGCTCGGCGCCTGCCGTCGAACCCAGGCCATCAACAGTGCCAAGGCGATGGGCATCCTGGCCTGAACCGAGCGGCTGAAAACGCCACCCACCTGATCCGGGTGGCGGCGCGGCGCGACCGATGATCAACCATGCAGGCAGCCCTGACGCAGTGCTGCGCAATCGCGGTGGCGTCCAGACAACAACAAGAGAGGTATAGATGAGCGCCATCGAGAGTTGGACGAGCACGGACATCCGCACGGTTCTGGAAAAACAGCGGGCGGCCTTCCTGGCCAATGAGCCCTGGACGGCCGGGCAACGCGGTGAGCTGCTCGATCGGGCGATCAGCTTGCTGGTCAACCACGAACAGGAAATCATCGACGCCCTGACGGCGGACTTCGGCCATCGCAGCCCTGGATTCTCGAAGGGCAGTGAGGTGCTGTCGCCGCTGGCAACCCTCAAGCAGACCAAGGCCGAACTGGCCGAGTGGATGCGCCCGGAAAAACGTCAGGCCAGGGCCGGTGAAGCCTGGGTTCAATACCAGCCGCTCGGTGTGGTGGGTATCGTGACCGCCTGGAACGTCCCTGGCTACATGGTGTTCAGCGGCCTTGCCGGTGCCCTGGCCGCCGGCAACCGGGTGATGATCAAACCCTCGGAATTCACCCCGCATACCTCGGCCCTGATCGCGCGACTGATCCGCTCGGTCTATGCCGAAGACGAGGTAGCGGTGGTAATGGGCGGTGCAGACGTCGGCCAGGCGTTTTGCGGCCAGCCGTTCGATCACCTGCTGTTCACCGGCGCCACCAGCATCGGCAAGCACGTGTTGCGCGCAGCGGCGGAAAACCTGGTGCCGGTGACCCTGGAACTGGGCGGCAAGTCGCCGACCATTATTTCTCGCACGGCAGACTTCAAGGATGCGGTGGCCAAGACGGTCGTCGGCAAGCTGCTCAACGCCGGTCAGCTGTGCGTCGCGCCGGACTACGTGTTCGTGCCACGGGAGTCGGTGGATACCTTCATCGCCATCGCCAAAGCGGTGGTCGCCGGCTTCCTGCCGACGCTCAAGGACAATCCCGACTACACCTCGATCATTAACAGCCGTCACTACGAACGCTTGCTGGGTTACCTGAGCGAAGCGCGCGAGGCCGGTGTCGAGCTGATCGAACTGAACGCGGCCGCGGAAGATTTCAGCGACGGCAAGCTCAACAAGATTGTGCCGACCCTGCTGCGCGACCCTGGCAACGATCTGCAAGTGATGCAGGACGAGATTTTCGGCCCGCTGCTGCCAATCAAACCCTACGACACCATCGACGAGGTGATTGCCCTGATCAACGCGCGGCCGCGCCCGTTGGCCCTGTACTACTTCGGCAACGATGCCGCCGAAGAAGCTTTGGTGCTGACCCGTACCTGTTCCGGCGGCGTGACCCTCAACGGCGTATTGAGCCATGCCAGTACCGAAGGCCTGCCGTTCGGCGGCGTCGGCCAGAGCGGCATGGGTGCCTATCACGGCATCGATGGCTTCCGCACCTTCAGCCACGCCAAAGCCGTGCTGCGCAACGTGCCCAATCCGGCCTGAACCCCCATTCATTCTTGAGAGAACTGCCATGAAAGCTGCCGTATTCCACCAGGTTGGAGCCCCGCTGGTCATTGAAGAAGTGGGCATCAGCAAACCCGGCCCCCGTGAAGTGCTGATCCGCACCAAAGCGGTCGGTGTCTGCCATTCTGACCTGCATGTCATCGACGGTTCGTTCCCGTACCCGGGGCCACTGGTACTGGGCCATGAAGCGGCCGGCGTGGTCGAACAGGTCGGTTCCGAAGTGCGCTCGGTCAAGCCGGGCGATCATGTGGTGACCTGCCTGACCGTGTTCTGCGGCCACTGCGATCACTGTGTGACCGGCCATCTGGCGCGCTGCGTGTCGCCGGAAACCAAGCGTGGCAAGGACGAGGAATCGCGCCTGACCTACGTGCAAAAGCCGATCCCTCAGTTCGTCAACCTGTCCGGCTTTGCCGAGCAGATGCTGGTGCACGAAAACGCCTGCGTTGCGATCCGTCGCGACATGCCGCTGGACCGTGCGGCGCTGCTCGGTTGCGCTGTGACGACCGGTACCGGCGCGGTATTCAACACTGCCAAAGTGCGCCCGGGTGAAACCGTGGCGGTCATTGGTTGCGGCGGTATCGGCCTGGCGGCCATCAACGGCGCGGCGCTGGCCGGGGCAGGGCGGATCATCGCCATCGACATGCTCGATTCGAAACTGGAATTGGCCAGGCAGTTCGGCGCCACCGACCTGATCAATGGCAAGGATGGCGATGCCGCCAAACAAGTGATGGAACTGACCCGTGGCGGTGTGCACCACGCTTTCGAATGCATCGGCCTCAAGCAAACCGCCGAGCAAGCGTTCGCCATGCTGGCGCGCGGCGGCACCGCCACCGTGATCGGCATGCTCAAGCCCGGCCTGAAAATCGAGCTGGACCCGCTGCAACTGCTGCACGAACGCCGTATCCAGGGCTCGCTGATGGGCTCCAACCGCTTCCCGGTGGACATGCCGCGCCTGGTGGACTTCTACATGGCCGGCAAGCTCAAGCTCGACGAAATGATTTCCCAGCGCATCAAGCTGGAACAGATCAACGATGCGTTCGATGAGCTGCGTCGTGGCGAGCTGGCGCGCTCGGTGATCATTTTCGACGAGTAAGTCCCTTAACTGCCCTTGTAGGAGCGAGCTCGCTCGCGATGGTTGTCAACGAAAACGCTGGCAGCCTGACACTGCGCAGCGTTCTCGGGTTTTTCGCGAGCAAGCTCGCTCCTACAGGGTTTCAGCAGTATTCGAGTACCTGCTCACCCTTGCGTTTTTGGAGTTCATTGATGGACATTGATTTCACAGCGGACGAGCGCGCCTTTCGCGAGGATGTTCGTGGCTGGCTGCGTGACAACTTGCCAAGCGAATTCGCCGAGCGCATTTCCCAGGGCAAACGCTTGAGTAAAGAGCATCAAGTGCAATGGATGCGCACACTCAACCGGCAAGGCTGGCTGGCCCCAGGCTGGCCTGTCGAGTTCGGCGGTACCGGTTGGAACGATGTGCAGAAGCATATTTTCGACGAGGAATGCTTTGTCGCCGGCGCGCCGAAGGTGTCCTCCTTCGGTTTGAAAATGGTGGCTCCGGTCATTATGAAGTTCGGCACGGCCGAGCAGAAAGCAAGGTTTCTGCCGCGCATCCTCACCTGTGATGACTGGTGGTGCCAGGGTTACTCCGAACCGGGCGCGGGCTCCGACCTGTCCTCGTTGAAAACCCGCGCGGTGCGCGAGGGCGATCACTATGTGGTCAACGGGCAGAAGACCTGGACCACGTATGCGCACTATGCCGACTGGATGTTCTGTCTGGTACGCACCGACCCGGATGCCCGGCAGCAGCGCGGTATTTCCTTTCTGCTGCTGGATATGAAGACCCCGGGCATCACCGTGCGGCCGATCATCACCCTCGACGGCGAGCATGAAGTCAACGAAGTGTTCTTCGATAACGTGCGGGTGCCGGTGGCCAATCTGGTGGGCGAGGAAAATCAGGGCTGGACCTGCGCCAAGTATTTGCTGACCCATGAACGCACCAGCATTGGCGGTATTGCGCACAACAAGGCGCTGCTCAGCCGTCTCAAACGCATGGCCAGCGAAGAACGGCGCGATGGTCGGCCATTGATCGACGACCCGCTGTTCAGGGCACAGGTCGCCGAAGTCGAAATGCAGTTGATGGCCGCTGAAATGAGCAGCCTGCGGACCCTGGCGGCGGTTCGCGATGGCGGCGTACCGGGCGCGGAGAGTTCGTTCCTGAAGATCAAGGGCACCGAGATTCGTCAGGCGATCACCTGGTTGATCAGCAAAGCAGTAGGGCCCTATGCCTTGCCGTTCATCGAGGATGAGTTGGGTTACGGCAGCGAGGCGTTGCTGTACACCGACTACAGCAGCGCGGCCACCTATCAGTATCTGGATGCGCGCAAGGCCTCGATCTACGGTGGGGCCAACGAGATCCAGAAGAACATCATCGCGAAAATGATTCTCGAACTGTAAGGGGCCACCATGGATTTCCAACTGACAGAAGAGCAGCTGATGCTGCAAGACACCGCCGCCAGGTTGGTGCGTGACACCTACGGTTTCGAACAGCGCGAAGCGTTCAGCCAAAGCGAGCCCGGTTTCAGCCGCGCGTTCATGCAGCAACTGGGAGACCTGGGCCTTTGCGCCGTGCCCTTCGCCGAGGCGTATGGCGGATTTGGCGGCAGTGGCGTGGAAAACATGCTGATCATGACCGAGCTGGGTCGTGGCCTGTGCCTGGAACCCTATCTGCATTCGGTGATTTTCGCCGGTGGCCTGATCAGCCAATTGGGCACTGAGGCGCAGAAAGAAAGGCTGCTCGCGCAACTGGGCAGCGCCAGCTTACAGATGGCGGTCGCCGTGGATGAACCCCAGAGTCATTACCAGTTGCATGACGTGCAGACCACTGCCGTGGCGGTGACGGGAGGCTGGAAGCTCAACGGTCGCAAGTCGGTCGTCATTGGCGGCCAGAGCGCCGGTTTGATCCTGGTCTCGGCGCGTACCGGCCACGGCACCCGTGACGAGCAGGGCATCAGCCTGTTTCTGGTCGATCCACAGCACAACGGCGTGCGCCGGCGTACGTTCGCAACGATGGACGGACGCAAGGCCTGTGAGCTGTACCTCGATGAGGTGTTCGTCAAGTGCGACGCGGTTTTGGGTTCAGTGGGGCAGGCCCTGCCGGCGCTTCGCTACCAGCAGGGTCGTTGCATCGCCGCGCAATGCGCAGAAGCCGTGGGCAGTATGGAAGCCGCGTGCGCCTTGACCCTCGACTACCTGAAAACCCGTCAGCAATTTGGCCAGCCGATCGGCAAGTTCCAGGTGTTGCAACACCGGATGGTCGATATGCGCATGGAGCTGGATCAGGCCACGTCCATGACGCTACTGGCCGCCTGCGTGGCGGATCAGGAGGACAGTCACGAGCGCAGCCGCCTCCTCGCGGCGGCCAAGTTCATCGTCAGCCGCGCCAGTCGTTTTGTCGCGGACCAGGGCATCCAGTTGCATGGCGGGATCGGCCTGACCTGGGAGTACATGTTGTCGCACCATGCCAAGCATCTGCTGATGGTTGCTCGCCAGTTCGGTGACGATGATCACCACCTGCAGGCTTATGCGAAGCTGATGCAAGTGGCCTGAGCCCGGCCGTCAAGGGCCTGCTGCCGGGCTCGTGACCGGCAGGGTTCGATCCACCAGGCGGATGCTGTCGCGTCCGCCGCGCTTGGACTCGTAGAGCGCCGCATCGCCGTGTTCGATCAAGGCCGCCAGGCTGGAGGGCGGATGGTCGAACAGGTCGGCACCGATGCTCAGGGTCACCGCTTCGGGCGTGACGAAGGTTTGTGAGGCCGTGCTGTGAAAGCGGTCGCGCAGGGTATTGCCCAACTCCACGATGCGCTCATTCGACGCGTTGTTCAGCAGGATGACGAACTCGTCTCCACCCAGCCGGGCCGCCAGAGCCCCTTGTGGCAATACCGAACGAATCATCTCGCTCAAGGCGACGAGCAGGCGGTCGCCGGCGGTATGACCATAGAGGTCATTGACCAGTTTGAAGTTGTCGATATCAATCAGCAGCAGGGCGCCCGGGCGAGTGCTCGAGACTTCTGCCAACAGGCGCGGTGCGCGCACTTCGAGGGCGCGACGGTTGTACAGGGCGGTCAAGGGATCATGGGCGGCCAGCCGTGCAATCTGCTCCTCGCGTCGATGGCGCTCGGTCCCGGTCATCGAGAGGGCGATCAGCATGATCGCCATGGCGCCTTCGACCAGTGAAATCTGAATGATCTCGCCACGCAGGGACGCAAGATCGATCAGCGTGCCCGGAATAACCACCGAGATGGCCTTGGCCAGATAGAACAAACCGTGGACCAGCAGCACATAGCGCAGCTGCACCGCGCCCACGCTCAATGACTTGCCATGGGGGCGCAGGAGCAAACTGGCGCGAAGCGTCGGCAGCGCCACCAGCAACGAATTGGCCACCAGCATGATCTTCGACCACGAGGGGTCGTCCGGCAGTGCCAGCAGCGCAAACCAGGCGACGACGATCAGCCACCAGGCGCGGGACAGGCGTATCCGGGTGAAGCGCGCGACGCCCAGCAGGAACAGCCAGTGGGCCATGACCAGCAGGCCGTTGGCAAACCAGATGCCAATCAACAAAAGGCCACTCATGCGCAGCAAGGCGAGCGTCGATCCCACGGTGATCGTGGCGAAGCCCGCGCTCCAGAACAGCAGCGAAGATTCACGGATGCTGCGCCACTCGACCGCCAGATACAGGGCGGCGGCCGCGGCGAGGGCGATCGAGATTGTCAACATCGTAGGAGGGTCGAGCGCCATAACCTTGTTGCCTGCTGATTTGCGGTGAAGGGGGCGATTGTAAGCGTTTGGGGGGATTTTTCAGAGAGCGCCGATGCTGCACCGCGCTATGGCGCCAGCGGGTATCTCGATTGGCGATATCTGGCAACGACTGACGCGATTGGTGCACCCATGCCCGACTCGTTAAGGTTGCAACTTGCCCCTCAAATTCAACCTGTAACGGGAACCGCATGCGGTATCGACGTCTCGACCTTAACCTGCTGGTTGCCCTGGATGCCTTGCTCGGCGAGTGCAGCGTCAGCCGGGCCGCGGAACGTTTGTGCCTGGGCCAGTCGGCAACCAGCTCGGCGCTCGCACGGTTGCGTGAGCATTTCAATGATCCGTTGCTGGTTCAGGTCGGGCGGCGTCTGGAACCCACTGCATTAGGGTTGGAGCTGCTGCCCAAAGTGCGCGAAGCGCTGGCATTGACCCGGGAGATTGTCGATGCGCCGGTCAACTTTGACCCGGCCCGTTGTACGCGGCACTTCACACTAGTGGCCTCCGATTACGTGGCGGGGGTGCTGCTGCCGGCGGTCAGTCTTGAGCTGGCACGCATCGCCCCTGGCGTGCGCCTGACGCTGCGGGACCTGCCGGTGCCGCGTGACGGCGATGTGGTCAGCGAAGCGCTCGATTACCGGCGCAGTGATTGTGTGATCGTGCCGCAGCGCCGGTTGAACCCGGCTTACCCCCATGTACCGTTAATGAGTGACCAGCTTTGCTGCATCGTCTGCGCGCGTCAGGCGCGGTTCGCCGACGGCCTGAGCCTGGCCAGCTATTGCGAGGCGGAGCATGTGGTGCGTGAGTTTGCCGATGGCCAGAATCTGGCGATGGACGCGGTGCACCTGCACGAGCTGGGTATTCAACGACGAGTGGCGGTGGCCCTGGAAAGCTTCGTGTTGATGCCGGAATTTATCGTCGGCACCGCGCGGATCGCTACCGTGTTTCGCCGCCAGGCCCGGCGTTTTGCCGAGCACTATGGGCTGCGTATCCACCCCGCACCGCTGGCTTTTCCCGACGCCGTGCAAGTGCTGCAATGGCACCCCTATCAAGAACGCGATCCGGCCATGCTGTGGTTTCGCGGCCTCTTGCTGGAGCAGGCCGCGCGGCTTGATCATGACCAAGTGGATCAGCCTGCCGGCTGATCCCCGTGATCCGCCACCAGCCCGGCCTGGTCGATTGCCCGCAAGGCGCACCGTTCGTCATTGTCCGACGTGTCGCCGCTGATGCCGATCGCGCCGAGGATCCAGCCCTCGGCATTGCGAATCAGGACACCGCCGGCTACGGGAATGACTTCACCGCCGGTCAGGCTGTTTATGGCGTCGAAAAACGCTGGCATCACTTGCGCGCGTCGCGCCAACTCCCGCCCGCCAAAACCCATGCCCAGGCATCCGCGTGCCTTGCCGGTGGCGATTTGTGGGCGAAGGAAGCTGGCGTGTTCGTCGCGCAAGACTGCCAGCGGATGACCGGCGGCGTCCAGGACGGCGACAGCCAAGGGTTTGAACCCGGTTTCTCGGGCATGGCCGATGGCGTGGCTGGCGATCCGGGTGGCGGTGAGCAAATCGAGTCGTTGCATGGTGTCGGTCCTCACAGGGCCCACTTGCCCAGCTGGGCAACGCGGTCGCGGGTGTAAAGGTCGGTCCATTTCAGCGAATTGAAATCGGACACTTGCTTGGGGTTGTAGGGGCTACGGTCCATGCGCACCGACTGGCCGGCCTTGTACACGGCCTTGAGGCGCGAACGGTCCTGCAGAATGCGGATGTCGTGCAAGGGCGATCCGTCGAGCAAGAGGAAGTCTGCCTGCTTGCCCACTTCGAGGCTGCCGAGGGTCTCCCCCCGTGGCATGCAGCGCGCGCCGACGGCGGTAGCGGCGTACAGCGCTTCTGCCGGAGTAAAGCCCAGGCGAGTGACCAGCAGTTCCAGTTCACGGGCGTGCCACTCGCCGTAGGGCGTCACGGCGAAACCGCTGTCACTGCCACAGGCGAACGGCACACCGGCGGCCTTGGCCCGCTTGAGCACCGCCGAGCCGACTTCCAGGGTGCGTGCGCAGTAGCCGGCGTATCCGGTGCTGATGGCCGGATCGTGAGGCTGGCAGAAGTCCACGGTGTTTTGCGGGAAGGTCATGGTCGGCGCGAGGATGCTGCCGGCGTCGAGCAAGGCCTCAATGCACGCATCGTCCATGTAGAAGGCATGAAACACCAGATCAACCCCGGCGCGGGCCGCGTACATCACGGCTTCGCGACCATAGGCGTGGGTGGCCACTTTGCAGCCCAGGCGATGGGCTTCTTCGACCATCTCTCGGGTTTCTTCGGCGGTGAAGGCGGCGATGATGTCGCCGTTCGGGCGGCGGTGGGTGCCGTCCATGGCGATCTTGATCAGGTCAACGCCGTCCTTGGCCTGCTTGCGGATTTCCGCCAGTGCATCGCTGCGGCTGGTGACCAGTTGCGCGGTGAAGTACTCAGGAGCGCCGACCCGGCTCGGGAACCAGTCGTTGAGACTCTGTCGATTGGTGATCACCCGGCTGCTGGCAGCAATGCGCGGCCCTTCGAACAAACCGGCGGTAATGGCATTGCGCACCGCGATACTGAGCTGACCGCTGTCGCCGGGACAGACCATGCTGGTGACGCCCGCCGCCAGCACGTGTTGCGCGAAGAACATGCCGCGCAACGCGCGGAATTCGTCGCTGGTCCACAGATCGATGTCTTCTTCGCTTTGTGCGTTACCGAACGCCAGGTGGGTGTGCACATCCACCAGCCCCGGCATGACAAAGTTGTCGCCCGCATCCACCTGGGCATCACCGGGCTGCGGCTGGGGCGCGGTCGCCGTCGGACCGACGTAACTGAGCAGGCCGTTTTCTACGACCAGCGTTTGCTGCTGGCGTGTTTCCAGGCCAGTGCCGTCGAACAGTGTCTGGCATTTCAGGTGCAGGGCGGTCATGGTGTTTTCGCTTTGGCTGTTGTTATGCGAAGCGAGGCTAGGGCGCTGCCAAAGCCACCACCAACAGATTGCATCGATGCCCGGGTATTGATGGGATCAATAGGTGCGGAGCGCCAGCAGGAGCGGGGGTGTTGCGCCAGTGACAGAGCGCAATGAGCGGGTATTGCGAGTGACGATGGCTGGCATCGTGATCGGCGATTTTTTATGGGGCGGATCGTCGATCTATGGTGCGCGCTCGTCAACCACAGAGAGTCATTCCCATGAGCACCGCAACTGTAAGAAACCAACTCCTGGCACTTGAGCAGGAACGCCGCCGGGCATTGGTTGAGGAAGATTACCCGCGCGTCGCCGAGTTGTTCGCCGATGACCTGGTGTATGTGCACACCACGGGCCTGGTGCAAGGCAAGGCGGATTACCTGGAGTATGCAAAAAGCGCCGTGCAGTATCTGGACATTGAGCGCGGCCAGTTGCTGATCCGTTTCTACGGCGAGCATCTGGCGGTCATGACCGGTACGCAATGCAACACCTTACGCAAGCGCGGCGGCGTCCAGTCGATGCGCGGTGACGGGTTTGCCACGCAGGTCTGGACGCTCGGTGACAAGGGCTGGCAGATCAGTTCATTCCACGGCACCCGAGCCCCCAACTGACCTCGATTTCCCGTCAATGCAAAACGCCGGAAAGCCCCCAAGGCTATCCGGCGTTTTGCAGCCTTGTGCACGGATCGCTGGCAAGCCAGCTCCCACAGATGTGTGGCGAACCCGGCCTATGCATACACCGCCAATCCCTTGTGGGAGCGAGCCTGCTCGCGATGGCGGCATGTCAGGCGCCAGTGATGTTGAATGTGCCGACGCTTTCGCCGGCAAGTCAGGCGGTGTGGCCATCCAGGATTTCGGCAACCCAGTCGGCAATGTACTGCCCGGCGTTGATGCTGTTATCGAAGCTGGAATGCTGCACGCCGCCTTCGCGCTCGGTGAAGATCTTCAGCTCGCGTTTCGGGCTGTTGACCAATTGTTCGTAGGTGCGCTGCGCCCATTTCAGTGGGATCTGCGAATCCTTTTCACCGTGGGTCACCAGGAATGGCACCTTGATGCGATCGAGCACGCCGTCCAGATGAACGTTTTCGGCGATGGTCATGAATTCCTCGACATCCTTTGCCCCCCATACCCAGCACACGTGCGACCAATAGTGTGGAACGGGGAAGCTGCCTTCTTTTTCCAGGCGACGCTTTTGCACATCGCGCCAGTCGTGGTTGGCGCCCCACACCACGCCGCAAGCGAAGCGCGGCTCAAAGGCCACTGCGCGCGGGCAGTAGTAACCGCCCAGTGAGACCCCTTCCAGGCCAATGCGTTTGGCATCCACATCGCTACGGGTCTCCAGCCAGTCGACCACACGGCTGGCCCAGTGCTCACTGTCGTAACGGGCAATCAGGTTGTGCAGGCGCAGCGCTTCGCCCGTGCCGGGCTGATCGATGATCAGGGATGACACGCCACGCCTAGCCAGCCAGGCAGGCAGGCCGACGCGGTATTTCATCTCTTTGGTGGAGTCCAGGCCATTGACCTGCACCAGCAGCGGTGCCGGGCCGTTTACGCCTTCGGCACGTACCAGCAGGCCGGAAATGTGTTTGCCCTCGTAGGGGATTTCAACCCGCTCGCAGTTTTCCCGGGACAGTTCGATGCCGCGTTTGAAGGTCTGCAAAAAGCGTTGGTACAACTCGGTACGGCCTGCTGCGCCATGGGCTTGCAGGCGTTCACACGTAAGGTAGTAGGTCGCGGCGCGGTTGTACTTTTCACCGGCGGACAACAGCCGGCCTTTACTTTCATCTTCTTCGGCCAGACCGCAGAGTTTGTCGGCCATCTTCGACCAGGTTTCGCGGAACGCCTGGGTCCCGGCAGCATCAGGTTGTTTGGCGGCTTCTTGCAGTGGCGCGCACATCTCTTCGATTTCACCCATGCGGGCGCCCATTTCGATGGCCAGGTCGACCGAGAGATTCCACACATAGTTGGTTGGGAAATAGCAGAACATGATTATTGTTGTCCTTGTGTTTGCCATGAAGTGTGCAAGGCACGTTAAGGACGAACCGGCTATTTGGCCAATCGTGACTCGGGATGGGAGGTATCGCGAGCGCCGATATGATCCTGTTCCAGATGCTGGATGAACTCACTGATGCGCTCGCGCAGCCAACGGTGCATCGGGTCGCCGTCCACGCTGCGGTGCCAGAGCATGAACTCGCGCATCACCGGAATCCTGACCGGCGGCGGCAGGATGCGCAGTGGCAGGTACTCCGCGTACAGGCGCGCCAGACGCTGGTGCATGGTGGCGATGCGTTGGGTGCCGACGACCAGCTGCGGCAGGGTATTGAAGTCGTTGGTGATGACCTCGAGTCGGCGGTTGAAGCCGTACTGGTTCATGAACCATTCTTCGATGCTCATGTGCCGGCTGCGACCGAACCCGACGGAAACGTGGCCCATGTCCATGTACTGCTCGAGGGTCAAGCTCTCGCCGACCAGGGTATTGCCTTGCCACACCACGCAGACGTGTTCTTCTTCAAAAAGCAATTTGGAAGGGTGGCCTTCGATGATGTAGCGCTCAGGCACGATCATCAAATCGACTTCCCCGCGAATCAGCAGCTCACCGGAATTGTCGCCAGGGCCGAGCATCTCGAAGGTGATGTTCGGTGCTTCCTGGTGAATCTTCTGAATCACCTGGGCAAACAGGACGCTGATCAGGTAATCCGAGGTCACGAGGCGGAAGTGCCGCTTGCTGGTGGTGGGTGCGAACACCGGTTTGGCGGTAATCGAGGACTTGATCGTCAGCAGCACTTCGCGCACCGGGTGGACCAGTTCCAGGGCAAAGGGGGTCGGCTGCATTTTGCGCCCGACCTGCACCAGCAATTCATCTTCGAAATAGGTCCGCAGGCGCCCCAGAACTCCGCTGGTGGCGGACTGCGTCATGTGCAGGCGTTCGGCGGCGCGAGTGATGTTCTGCTCCTCGAGCAACACATCGAGGGCGACCAAGAGGTTCAAATCCAGGTGGTTGAAACGCATCGGGCAGGTCCGTCTTTGTATTTATTTTCGCGATACATTCGGATGAATACATCGCCGCGTCAACCCGTCCATGCAGCCTCATCCCCTGCAATCAGGTATCGCGTTTGCCGATAGGTCGCATCCCGACACTCGATTAGTCAGTTGCCAAAGCGCAGGTCAATCTTCGCCGCAGTCGGACTTCTTGCCGACACCACCACCGGGTTCCCTGCATCGTCGATCGACATGGTCGAGTCGGCGGCAGCGGTCTCCGGATTCTAATTTCAATGGAGTGGTAGCCATGAACATCATTGGCCTTGATGCCCTGATCTTTGGCGTCGATGACATCCAAGCCTGTACGGCCTGTCTGCGTGACTATGGCCTTGCGCCCGTTGCCGTCGACGACAATGGCGGGCGTTTTGAAGCGTTGGACGGCACTGCCGTGATCATTCGCCGGGCGGACGATCCGACCTTGCCAGTCGCTATCGGCCCGGCCCCGTCGATTCGCGAAACCATCTATGGCGTTGCCAGCCCAGCGGATCTGGATGCAATCGAAGACGAACTGGCGCGGGATCGCCAGGTCATCCGTGACGACAACGGCGTGCTGCACAGTGTTGACGACATGGGCTTTGCAATCGCCTTTCAAGTCACTGTGCGCAAGGCCTACAGCGCGCCGGACGATTTGACCAATGCCGCTGGCAACGCACCGCAGCGCCCGCTGAATCAGCCGGGCATTACCCTCGACATGAGTGCTGTGCCGCGTACCTTGTCCCACGTGGTTTATTTCGTGCCGGATGCCGCCAGGGCCGAGGCGTTCTACGCCGAACGCCTGGGTTTCAGGACCACGGACACATTCATCGGCGCCGGGCCGTTCATGCGCCCCGCGGGCTCCGATGATCACCATTGCCTGTTCATGATCCAGACCCCGCCGCACATGAAGGGGTGCGAGCATTTCACCTTCCACATGGGCAGCGGCACCGAGGTGCTGTTGGCCGGCACGCGATTCGAGCAAAAAGGCTGGACCAGTTTCTGGGGCCCGGGCCGCCATCTCTTTGGTTCCAACTGGTTCTGGTACTTCAACAGTCCACTGGGTTGCCACATCGAATACGACGCCGACATGGACAAGCACGATGACGCCTGGGAGGCGCGTCGCGCACCGCTGTCGGCGGATAACTCGCAACTGTTCCTGTTCAATTCGAAAGAAAAATGGGCACCCGGCGGCCCACCACCCAAACACTTGTAGGAGCAAGCTCGCTCCTATCGAGGTTTCTGTCATGAACCACAGCGATTTCCCGCTGTGCCGGGTGGACGAACTGGTGGAAGGGCAGGCGCGCGGATTCGATCCATTGCAACGCGGCAGGGACAGTGTTTTTGCCCTGGTGCATGAAGGACAGCTGCGGATTTATCGCAATAGTTGCCCGCATCTGGACGTCCGCCTGGAGTACCGCAAAGACCGTTTTCTGTCCGCCGACGGCCAGTTGATTGTCTGTTATGCGCACGGTGCGCAGTTTCTGCCTGGCACCGGCGAATGTGTCTACGGCCCTTGTCTGGGCCAGAAGCTGGAGGCGTTGCCGTGGCGTGTGGAAGAGGGCTGGCTGGTGCTGCAAATGCGCGGCAAGGAGGTCGCGCCGCCCCACGTCGAGGTATCGCGTTTGACGATACATCGCATCCCTGATCGCGATTAGTCAAATCCCTGCTTTGACCGGAAGCTGAACCCAACGACGCAGTGCCCGGCGCTGCATCGAATCACAAGAATAAAAAGTGAGAGAACCATGAGTGCAGTGAACAAAGTTCTGATTGTGGGCGGTGGTATCGGTGGCTTGTGTGCGGCCATCGCGCTGCGGCGCAAGGGCATTGAGGTCGATCTGATCGAACTCAAGTCAGAGTGGACCGTTTACGGCGTCGGCATCATCCAGCAAAGCAACGTGGTTCGCGAAATGGCCAGGCTGGGCGTGCTCGACGGTTATCTCGATGCCGCGTACGCCTTTGAAGACGTCGCCATTTATGGCCCGGCCGGCCAGCAACTGGCGCGCATCCCGGGGCAGCGACTGGCCGGGCCCGAGTATCCGGCGAACGTGGGCATCTCGCGTCTGGCCTTGCACAAGGTCCTCAGTGAAACCGCCCTTGAGCTGGGCGCCAGGGTTCGCCTGGGGCTCAGTGTCGAGTCCCTGGCGGACCAGGGCGACAGTGTGGATGTGCTGTTTACCGATGGCAGTCGCGGTGACTACGACCTGGTGGTCGGCGCAGACGGTCTGTTCTCCAGGGTCCGCCATCTGCTGTTCGGCGACAGCTACACACCGCGCTTCACTGGCCAAGCGGTATGGCGCTACAACTTCCCTCGTGCGCCGCAAATCGATCACCTGGCCAACTATCAGAGCGCCGAGGGCAATGCCGGTCTGGTGCCGCTGGCGGGTGACCTGATGTACCTGTTCCTGACGTCCCATGAACCGTCCAACCCCTGGATGGACCCCGCGACGCTGGCCGAGCAAATGCGTCAGCGCTTGCAGGGTTTTACCGGCCTGATCGGTGAACTGCGCGACCAGATCAGCGACAGCAGCCAGGTGGTGTACAAGCCGATGGAAGTGGTGTTCGTCGACGAGCCCTGGTATCGCGGGCGCGTGCTGTTGATCGGTGACGCCGCCCACGCCACCACGCCGCACCTGGGCCAGGGCGCCGGCATGGCGATCGAAGACGCCATCGTGCTCAGTGAAGAACTGACGGGCGACGGCGGTGTTGAACAACAGCTCCAGCGCTTTATGGCGCGCCGTTTCGAGCGCTGCAAGTACATCAGCGAAAGCTCGATCCTCGCTGGCGACAAGGAAATGCAGCACGACCGCGAGTTCGACCGTATTGGCCTGGTCAAGCAGATGCTCGCTCGCACGGCGGAGCCCATCTGATTCGAATCTGCAGCACCTCCACAGCAGTTACCACTATAAAAACAAGAGGTTAACGCGATGGTCAGTTCCACGACTGCGACGCTTGCGCGCCGCCCGGTCAGCACGTCTGCACCCTTTGGTTTCAGTTTGGCCGCGGCCCTGGTTCTGTTCAGCCAGGCGGCCCATGCCTTTCAGGTGGATACCGGCAATCCGGATTTCAGCCTGCGTTGGGATAACACCGTGAAGTACAGCGCCGCCTGGCGAACCGAGAATCCCAGCAGCAAACTGACCCAGGGGCAGGTGGCACTCAATCAGGACGACGGTGATCGCGCCTTCAAAAAAGGCCTGATCTCCAACCGCATGGACATCCTTTCCGAGCTGGATATGTCGTTCAAAAACGTCGGCGCGCGCCTCAGTGGTGCGGCCTGGTACGACACCGAATACCAGCAAGACAACGATAACAACGATCCAACACGCGCCAACGCACGCTCCGTGGCCTACGACCAATTCACCGATGACACCCGCCAGCTGCATGGCGGTAACGGTGAATTGCTCGATGCCTTTGTGTACTGGAACGGCGAAGTGGCCGACCGCGCGACGTCCGTGCGTGCCGGCCGCCACGGCTTGATCTGGGGCGAAAGCCTGTTCTTCGGCAACAACGGCATTGCCGGAGGCATGGCGCCGGTCGACGTGGTCAAGGCGCAGTCGGTGCCCAACACCCAGTTCAAGGAGATCACCCGGCCGGTCAATCAACTCTCGGGCACCTTCCAACTGACCGATGACGTGTCGCTCGGCGCGTTCTACCAGTTCGAATGGGAAGAGACACGCCTGCCGGGTGCCGGCAGTTATTTCTCCAACAGTGACACCATTGGTGAAGGCAATGAACGCCTGATCGTGGGCGCACCCTTTCCCACCTTCCTGGGGGGCAATCCCGACAGCCCGGCGGCGTTCTTCCACGGCAAGGACGAAGACGCGCGCAACACCGGGCAGGGCGGCTTGCAGTTGAAGTACAACGCAGAGACCGTTGAATACGGCCTGTATGCGATCCAGTACCACGACAAAACCCCCAAGCTGTACCTGAAACCGTCCACCGGTACGCCGAACTTCAGCACCGGACAAATCGGCGACTACTACTGGGTCTACCCGGAAGACATCCGCGCCTTGGGTACCAGTTTCTCGACGACTGTCGATGAATACAGCTTTGCCGGTGAAGCGTCGATGCGCTGGAACATGCCGCTGGTGTCCAACGGTGTCACCGTCCTGCCGGGTGTGGAGGCCGACAACGACAGTCATCCGCTGTACGCCGTCGGCCGTACGGCTCACGTCAACCTCAACGTGCTGGCTTCGTTCGGGCCGAACTTCCTTGCCCAGGAGTCCGCCTTTGTCGGTGAGGTCGCCTGGAACCGTCTGCTCAGCGTGACCAAAAACCACGACGCCCTCGACCCCAATGCCACCCGCGACGGCCTCGGCATGAAGATGGTTTACACGCCGACCTACCGCCAGTTCTTCCCCGGCATCGATATCAGCATTCCGGTTGGCCTGAGCTATTTCCCTATGGGTAAATCGGCGGTTGTCAGCTCTTTCGGGCCAGACAACGGCGGCGATATGAACATCGGCATTACCGCCACCTACCTGGACCGCATTACCGCGGGCCTGACGTACACGCACTACTACGGCCCCGAGAACACCAACCTCGACGCGGCCAGCCAGTTCAATTACGAGCAATCGCTGAAAGACCGGGATTACCTGGCTTTCTCCGTCAAGACCACGTTTTAAGAGGACTTGCGCATGATCCATAACAAGAAAACCGGAGCCTTCAAGCTCAAAGCCCTTTGCCTTGCACTGCTCGGCGGCCTGGCCATTTGCAGCCAACTGACGATGGCTGCCACGGCTGAGGAAGCGAGCAAACTGTCCAAAACCCTCACGCCTCTAGGAGCCGAACGCGCCGGCAATGCCGACGGCACCATTCCTGCCTGGGACGGTGGTTACACCAAGGTCGACCCTTCGTACAAGGAAGGCGGCAAGCGTTCCGATCCGTTCGCTGCGGACAAGCCGTTGTTCAGCATTACCTCGAAAAATCTTGCGCAATACGCCGGCAAGCTCAGCGCCGGCACCCTGGAAATGTTCAAGCGTTTCCCGGAGACCTATCGCATCGATGTCTACCCGACCCGTCGTAGCGCCGCGGCGCCGCAGTGGGTGTATGACAACACGCTGAAAAACGCCACCCGCGCCAAACTGGTCGACAGCAGCGCCGGTCCGGTGCCCCAGGGCGCGTATGGCGGTATCCCGTTTCCGGTCCCGCACAACGGGGCCGAAGCCATGTGGAACCACCTGCTTAACTGGCGCGGCACCTCGGTGTCGATGCATTTTCGTCACTACTTGATGACCGCCGATGGCAAGCAGGTGTTGACCACTGACGGCCAGGCCATCCAGGAGATGCCGTATTACTACCAGGACGGTTCGCCGGAGTCGTTTGCAGGCGACTACTGGCTGTTCCGTCTGCTCAATATCGGGCCACCGCTGCGGGCCGGCGAGCAAATCATGGGGCGCACCAACATCAATGGCGACCTGTCCCAGGCGCACGTTTACCTGACCGGCCAGCGCCGCGTGCGCAAGCTGCCCAACGCCTGCTGCGATACGCCGACACCGGCGACTGCCGGGGTCATGTCGTTCGACGAGTTGAGCGTGTTCCAGGGACGCATGGACCGCTTCAACTGGAAACTGGTGGGCAAGCAGGAGATGTACATCCCCTACAACACCAACAAGGTGCAAACCGCCGCCAAGCCTGAAGACCTGTTCCTCGCGCATCACATGAATCCGGATTACGTGCGCTGGGAATTGCACCGGGTGTGGGTGGTCGAGGCGGACCTGGCACCGGGCAAACGTCACCAGTTGCCGAAGGGCCGTTACTACCTGGACGAGGACACCTGGCAGGCCATGCTGGGCGACCGCTGGGACGCCAACGGCCAGTTGGCCAAGACCCTGTGGTCGTTGCCGGCGGTCCTGCCGGACCTGCCCGCACAGGCGCAATTGTCTTCGGGCTTTTACGATCTGACCTCCGGCGCCTGGTTCATCCAGAACGTCTACACGGGCCTGCCCGAACAGTACGGCATGGTGGATCGCTACAAGGCCTCCGAGTTTTCGCCGGCGGCGATGGCGGGTGCCGGGGTTCGTTGAGTCAGACCGGATCACGGTTCAAGGATCGTGATCCGGCCCACAGGTTTCGAGGTCGGTAATGAACAGAATCTGTCAGGTAGTGGGTCGGCTGATGTGGCTGGTGGCCCTGCCGTTGGCGATGCCGTTGAGCCTCGCCCATGGCGCGGCGGTGACGGACGCGCTGAACACCCCGGCGATGCGGGCGCCGCAGGCTCAGCATGCAGTACTGCTGGACCTGGCCCGTGCGGGGACGCGATTGGTGGCGGTGGGGGAGCGGGGCATCGTGCTGCTTTCCGATGACAATGGCAAAAGCTGGCGTCAGGCCGAGGTGCCGGTGTCGGTGAGTCTGACGGCGGTGCAGTTTATCGATGCCGATACGGGCTGGGCGGTCGGTCATGCCGGTGTCGTGCTCGTCTCCCGCGATGGGGGTGAACACTGGCGCTTGCAACTGGACGGAAACCGTGCGGCGCAACTTGAGTTGCAAGCCGCCAGGCAGCAACTGTCCACCGCGAGCGATCCCGACGCAGCTGCCGCACGCGTGCAGACGGCTGAGCGGTTCGTCAGCGAAGGCCAGGACAAACCCTTCCTCGCACTCAAGTTCGTCGATGAGCTACACGGCCTGATTGTCGGTGCCTACGGCCTGGCATTCCACACGGACGATGGTGGCCGCACCTGGCAGTCGTTGATGGGCCGAATCGACAATCCGATGGGGGCTCATCTGTATGCCATTGCGCGGCAGGGCGAGCACTGGTTTGTCGCGGGCGAGCAGGGTTATCTGGCCCGTTCCGACGATGCCGGCCAGTCGTTCATGGCGCTCCAGAGCCCCTATGCCGGCAGCTTCTTTGCCCTGCAGATCCGCGACGACGGGACATTGCTGGCGGCGGGTCTGAAGGGCAACGCGTTTGTCTCCAACGACTTGGGCGAAAGCTTCCAGCCCGCACCGGTTGCACTGCCCGTTTCCTTCAGCGATGCCATTCGCACCGACGACGGCCAACTGCTGCTGGTCAATCAGAGCGGCGCGTTGTTTCGCACCAGTGGCCAGTCGGGTGCGTTTCTGAAGCCTTACGGCCAACCACTCGGCATACCGGTCGCCAGCGTGGTCGAGGCCGCGGACGGCAGTCTGGTGCTGGCGGGTTTCACCGGTTTGGCGCGGGTTTCGCCGCCCACCGCTATTGCTTCGGAGTGAGGTTATGAAGCCATTCGACAACGCCACGGCCAGCCTGGCGAATTTTGATCCACGTTCGGGCTCGGTGGTGGAGCGCACGCTGTTCAATCATCGCCTGTGGGTGCTGCTGGTCTGTGTTCTGACCACCCTGGTGTTGGGTTATCAAGCGACGCGTATCGAGCTGAACGCCAGCTTCGAGAAGATGATTCCGACCCAACAGCCCTACATCGCCAATTACCTTGAGCACCAGCAACAGCTGAGTGGACTGGGCAATGCCTTGCGCATTGTGGTGGCCAACCGGCATGGCGATATCTACGACGCCGAGTACCTGAAAACCCTGCAAGCCATGAGCGATAAGCTGTACCTGTTGCCCGGCGTAGACCGTGCGTACATGAAGTCCTTATGGACGCCGGCTACGCGCTGGGTGGCGGTGACTGAAGATGGCCTGGATGGCGGCCCGGTGATTCCCGATGACTACAGCGGCACCCCGGCCAACCTTGAAGCGTTGCGGCGAAATGTGCAGCGCTCCAACGAGCTGGGGCAACTGGTGGCGTATGACCAGACCTCAAGCATCATTTACGTGCCGCTGCTGGCCAACACGGCCGATGGCCAACCGCTGAACTATTCGACCCTCTCGGATCAACTGGAGGCGCTTCGCAATACCTATCAAAACGACAGGATCGACATTCACATCACCGGTTTTGCGAAAAAAGTCGGCGACCTGATCGCTGGTTTGAAACAGATTCTGTTGTTCTTTGCCGTGGCGATCGTGATTACCACGGCGGTGCTCTTTTGGTACACCCGCTGCCTGCGCAGCACCTTGCTGGTGGTGTTCTGTTCCCTGGTGGCGGTGGTCTGGCAGCTCGGTTTACTGCCATTGCTCAACTATCAACTGGACCCGTACTCGGTGCTGGTGCCGTTTTTGGTGTTCGCCATCGGCATGAGCCACGGTGCGCAAAAAATGAACGGCATCATGCAGGACATTGGTCGTGGCATGCATCGGGTGGTGGCGGCGCGCTTCACGTTCCGACGCTTGTTCCTGGCCGGGCTGACGGCGCTGCTGTGTGATGCCGTGGGGTTCGCGGTGCTGATGCTGATCAAGATCCAGGTCATACAAGACCTCGCGGTGATCGCCAGTATTGGCGTGGCGGTGCTGATCTTCACCAATCTGATCCTGCTTCCCGTGCTGCTTTCCTACATCGGCGTAACGCCCCGTGCAGCGCAACTGAGCCTCAAAAGCGAACAAACCGAACAGGCCGGCCAGCGTCGTCATGCCTTCTGGCGGTTCCTCGATCTGTTTACCCGGCGTCGTTGGGCCAGCGTGTGTATCGCCATCAGCCTGGCCCTGGCGGCCGTCGGCTTTGCGGTCAGCCTGCAACTGAAAATCGGCGATCTCGACGCCGGTGCGCCGGAGTTGCGCGCAGACTCGCGCTACAACCTGGATGATGCGTTCCTCACCCGTCATTACGGTGCCAGCAGCGATCTGTTTGCAGTGATGGTCAAAACCCCGGCCAGCAGCTGCGCGCGGTACGACATCCTGGCCAAGGTGGATGCTCTGGACTGGCAACTGCGCGCCTTGCCGGGCGTTGATTCGACCAACTCCCTGGCGCTGCTGAACCGGCGCATGCTGGTCGGCCTCAGCGAAGGCAACGCCAAGTGGTACGAGCTGCAGAACAACCAGGCGATGCTCAACATGATCACCGCCAGCGCGCCCCGTGGCTTGTACAACGAAGATTGCAGCCTGCTGACGCTGTACGCCTATCTCACCGACCACAAGGCCGAGACCCTGACACGTCTGGTCGAGCACGTTGAGCAGTTTGCCGCGGCCAACAACACCGATGAAGTCCAGTTCCTGCTGGCGGCGGGCAATGCCGGTATCGAGGCCGCCACCAACATCGTGGTCAAGCAAGCCAACCGCGAGATGCTGTTCTGGGTGTATGGCGCGGTGATCCTGCTGTGCCTGATCACCTTTCGCTCCTGGCGCGCCACGCTGTGCGCGGTGATCCCGCTGATGGTCACGTCGATTCTCTGCGAAGCGCTGATGGTCTGGCTGAACATAGGCGTGAAGGTCGCCACGCTGCCGGTCATCGCCCTGGGCGTGGGCATCGGTGTCGACTACGCGCTGTACGTGATGAGCATTCTGCTCGGTCATCTGCGCCAGGGTGCGAGCCTGTCTGAAGCCTATTACCGGGCGCTGGTGTCGACCGGCAAGGTGGTGATGCTGACGGGCATCACCCTGGCCATTGGCGTGGCCACCTGGATTTTTTCACCGATCAAATTTCAGGCCGACATGGGCGTGCTGCTGGCCTTCATGTTTGTCTGGAACATGGTCGGTGCCCTGGTGTTGCTGCCGGCACTGGCGTACTTCCTGCTGCCGGCCCGCCGCTCGGCGGCCGGTGCCGTGGCACCCGTGAATGTGATCAATGTGTCAGAGCCTGCCAGTCCGGTGGCGGCTGACGTTCCTCACCTGTGCATCAAGGAGAGTTGCCATGTCCGTTGAGCCCGTTGTTGAAGGCACTGCCCAATTAGCCGGACGGCAAGCGGGGATGGCGCAATCGCTGTTGCTGCTGCTGGGAAGTTGCCTGCCGGTATTGGGCGCGGTATTGCTGGCGCCGGTGTTGCCGCGCATGCAGGCGCATTTCAGCGATGTCGCCGGCAGCGCCGTGCTGGTTCCGGTTGTGCTGACCTTGCCGGCGTTGGTGATCGCGCTGTTGGCGCCTTTCGCCGGGATGATCGCTGATCACCTCGGTCGCAAGCCGCTGTTGCTGGCGAGCATGTGTCTGTACGTCCTCTGCGGGGTGCTGCCGCTGTGGCTTGATTCGCTACAGGCCATCGTCCTTAGCCGGGCCGGGATCGGCCTGGCCGAGGCGTGCATCATGACCTGCTGCACCACGCTGATGGGCGACTACTACAGCGGTCGCAGGCGTGAACGGTTGTTCGCCTTGCAGATGGTCGCCACGTCGCTGTCCGCTGCGGTGTTTATCGCGGTAGGTGGCTTTCTCGGCCAGAACGACTGGCGCACGCCTTTTGCGTTGTATGCAGTGGGTCTGATCTTCCTGCCACTGATGGCCTGGCAGCTTTGGGAACCCCAGGCCCGCGCGGCGGCTGCGCAACCGGTGCCGCCCTTGGCGCCCGGAGCATTTCCTTGGCGCGCGCTCACACCCCTGTACGCATTGGCACTGCTGGCGGGTTTGAGTCTGTTCATCGTGCCGGTGCAGGCCGGTTATCTCCTCAACTTGTTGCGCGTGGATGCTCCACAGCAAATCGGTATGACCATGGGCGCCAATCAGTTGGGCGTACTTGTCGGTGCGCTGGGCTTCCGTTTGTTCAGCGGCCTGCGTAGGCCACACGTGCTGTTGATTGCCTATGCGCTGGCGGGGGTTGGCGGCTTGTTGATGTCCGACGCCTTGAGCCATGTGCAAGTGGTGGTTGCCGTGCTGATCAATGGCCTGGGCATCGGCTTGATGCTGCCCACGTTGATCACCTGGATCATGGCGCAAGTCAATTTCCACCAGCGCGGAAGGGCTTCGGGTTGCTTCACCGCCGCCATCTTCGCCGGTGAATTCATCAGCCCGCTGGTCGTGCTGGGCATCACCCAGGGCGTTGCCATGGCGCTGCCGCATGCGTTGGCAATCGTCGGCGGGCTGCAATTGCTGGTGGCGGTGTTTTGTCTGGCGGTGCCCAGGCTCGGTGGACGGTTGGTCGATGCCAACGTTGTGGTCGGTGGCACCCCCACCGGCAATGGAAACTGAACGAGGATTTTTCATGCAAGCGCTTCCTGAATTCAAACGCGTGGTCACCGGCCACAACGCACAAGGCCAGGCGATCGTCGCCAGCAACGGGCCGACGCCGAATGTGTTCCCTCTGCTGGCCGTGCCCGGCACGGTCTTTCATGAGCTGTGGAACAGCAGCACCAGCCCGGCTGTGCTGGATAACGCCAGTGATCCCGGCAGCAAACCCTTGCAACTGAGCCCCGGACCGCAGGGCAGCGTGATTCGTGTGGTGGACATTCCACCGGACAGCGTGCAGAACCAGGTCAGCGATGAAAGTGCCGCGGCAGTGTTTGCTGAAATCGGTGAATCCCACGCCGGTACGGGCCAGGCCAACGCCCGGCACAAACTGATGCACCGCACCGAAACCCTCGACTACGGGATCGTCACCGAGGGCGAAGTGTGGCTGGTGCTGGATGAGGAGGAAGTGCACCTCAAACGCGGTGACGTGGTGGTGCAACGCGGCACCAACCATGCCTGGAGCAATCGCACCGAGGCCATGGCGCGCATGGTCTTCATTCTTCTTGACGGGCGCTTCGCTCCTGAGCTGGGCACTGATCGGGGAGCCAAGGCATGAAACTCGCCACTCTGAAAAACGGCAGCCGTGATGGCCGGCTGGTGATCGTCTCGCGGGACCTGAAGTGGGCGCTGGACGCCAGCCCGGTCGCGCTGACCTTGCAACAGGCCATTGAAAATTGGGACAGCGCCGAGCCGCGCTTGCAGGCACTGGCTACCCGGCTGAATGCGCAGGAGGCACGAGAGGCGTTTACCTTTGACCCGGCCCAGGCGATGGCGCCGTTGCCGCGTGCCTATCAGTGGTGCGATGGCTCGGCATTCCTCAGCCATGGTGCGCTGATGCAAAAGGCTTTCAACCTTGACCCCATCGAAGGTGCCGAGCACACACCGCTGATGTACCAGGGCGCGGGTGATGATTTCATCGGTGCAAACGACGATATCCCACTGCCCAGCGAAAGCCAGGGCATCGACTTCGAAGGTGAGTATGGGGTGTTGGTCGATGACGTGCCCATGGGCTGTACAGCCAGGCAGGCGCTTCAACACATCAAGCTGATTCTGCAAATCAACGATGTGAGTCTGCGGGCCCTGGCCCCACGGGAAATGACCACCGGATTTGGTTTTCTGCAAGCCAAGCCCTCATCCAGCTTCGCCCCGCTGGCCATTACACCGGACGAACTGGGCGATGCCTGGCGCGACGGTCGCGTGCATTTGCCCTTGCAGGTGCATTGGAACGGCGAGTGGTTCGGTCATCCCCACGGCGGGCAGATGACCTTCGGTTTTGGCCAGTTGATTGCCCATGCCGCGCTGACCCGCCGGTTGCGCGCCGGCACGCTGATTGGCTCGGGTACGGTCTCGAACGCCGAACGCGAGGCCGGATCGGCCTGCATTGCCGAGCGTCGCGCTATCGAGATGATCGAGCATGGCGTCGCCAAAACCGGCTACATGCGTTTTGGTGACCGTGTGCACATGGAGGTGCTGGGTAACGACGGGCAGTCATTGTTTGGTGCGATCAATCAACGTGTCGTCAAGGCCGGGTGCTAAGGAGCGGCCTATGCGTGTGTTGATTACCGGTGCCAACGGTTTTGTCGGGCGCGAATTGGTGCGCTGCCTGCTGGCGCGGGGCCGCCTGCGTGGTCAGGTCATCGACTCGTTGTTATTGCTCGATACCGAACTGCAAGGCGTGCCCCAGGATCCGCGTTTACGCCGACATTGCGGCAGCATTACCGATGCGGCCTTGATCCGCCGCGTTCTGGCCGATGGCATCGATGTCGTGTTCCACCTGGTGAGCATTGCCGGTGGCGCGGCGGAGGAGCACTACGAACTGGGTTATCAGGTCAATCTGCTGGCCAGCCTGGAGTTACTCAACCAGCTGCGCAACAAAACGCTGCCGCCGGTGCTGGTGTACGCCAGCAGCGTGGCGGTGTACGGCGGCGATTTGCCGACGAAAATGACCGAACACGCCGAGCTGCGCCCGGAACTGTCCTATGGCACGCACAAAGCCATGGTCGAGCGTGCGGTGATCGACCTCGGCCGGCGCGCGGAAGTGGACGGCCGCGTGTTGCGTCTGCCGGGCATCGTTGCGCGCCCACGTGAACCCAATGGCTTGCGCTCGGCCTTCATGAGCGACTTGTTGCGTTCATTTGCCGAGGGCGAGGCTTATCGTTGCCCGGTTTCGGAGCAGGCAACGGCCTGGTGGATGTCGGCACGCTGCTGTGTGAACAACCTGATTCATGCCGCCGAACTCAATGGCGTCTTGCCTGGATCGCAGCGTGTCTGGCAGTTGCCCGTGCTGCATCTGTCCATTGCCCAGGTGGTCGATGCGTTGGCGGCGAGTTATGGGCAGGAGCGCCGCAGCCTTGTCAGCTATGCCCCGGACGCCCACCTGGAAGCGCTCTTCGGGCGTCTGCCACCCCTGAAAACCCCGCTGGCGCGCGCTGCCGGCTTCAGTCATGACGGCAATGCCGCAGCGCTGATCCGCAACGCTCTGAACCCCGCCACCCCACGCCACTTGTCACTCACTGGAGACAGCCTGTATGTCGCAACCAACCCAGCCTAAACGTCGCCTGGTGGATCTTTCGGTCACCCTGGACAACAACCCTTACACGGACCCACCACCGCTGTTGCCGAAGATCGATTACATGGACCACCAGCAGGGATGGCCGGAAATGGCTGCCATGTTCCCCGGCTTGCAACTGGAACAGATGCCAGGCAAGGAGTCGTGGGCGGCCGAGCGTTTGCAGATCACCACCCACAGCGGGACGCACATGGATGCACCCTGGCATTACGCCTCGACCACCGATGGCGGGCAACCTGCGTTTGGCATTGACGAGTTGCCGCTGGATTGGTGCCTGCAACCGGGGGTGAAGCTGGACTTTCGGCATTTGCCGGACGGGCATGTGGTGACGGCCGATGAGATCGAAGCCGAACTGGCGCGCATTGATCATGTCTTGCAGCCGCTGGAGATCGTGCTGATCAACACCCGTGCCGGCGCCCTGTTTGGTCAGCCGGGCTATCTGGATGCCGGCGTCGGCATTGGCCGGCAAGCCACCCTGTATCTGTTGGAACGCGGTGTGCGGGTCGTGGGCACCGATGCCTGGAGCTGGGACGCGCCGTTCAAATACACCCGCGAACGTTTTGCCGCTGACGGTGATGCCTCGATCATTTGGGAAGGGCACAAGGCCGGGCGCGATATCGGTTATGGGCAAATGGAAAAACTCGCCAACCTCGACGTGTTGCCGGCGAGCGGGTTCCTGGTGTCCTGCTTCCCTTACAAAATCAAGCATGCGTCGGCAGGTTTTGTTCGCGCGGTGGCGATATTCGAAGCGTAAGCGCTGCGCTGGGCAAGTCACGAAATCAACGCTCCTCGATGAACACAATAAGAGAGAAAACATGCCTCGTTTGCGTATGCCTTTAACCTTGCTGATGGGGGCGCTGGCACTGAGCAGTAGCCTGGCCATGGCGGCGAGTGCCGATCCGGCGCAGCCCAATATACTGCTGATTGTCGCCGACGATCTGGGCTATTCAGACCTGGGCAGTTATGGCGGTGAAATCAGCACGCCAACTCTGGATGGACTGGCCCGTGAAGGCATGCAGTTCACCAGCATGTACGCTGCACCCACCTGTTCGATCACGCGATCGATGCTGATGTCCGGCACCGACAACCACCTTGCCGGGCTTGGCACCATGGCCGAAGCCTTGCAGCCCTTTCAGAGGGACAAACCTGGTTATGAGGGCTACCTGAATCGACGTTCCTACTCGATTGCCCAGTTGTTGAAAGAGGGCGGTTACAACACGCTCATGGTGGGTAAATGGCACTTGGGGCTGGAACCTGATCAAGGACCGGATCAGCGTGGATTCGAGCAGTCGTTCACGCTGCTCGAAGGCGGCGCCGCACACTTCAAGCCTTCGAGTGTCGAGCCGACAATACTCGAGCAAGTGCATTACCGTGAGAACGGCAAGGCCGTGGAGTTACCGGACGATTTCTACTCCACGGATTTCTATACCGACAAGCTGATCAGCTACCTGCAAAACAGCAAGAAGGACGGCAAGCCGTTTTTTGCCTATGCCGCCTACACCGCTCCGCACTGGCCCCTGCAAGCCCCCGCGGAATACCTGGATAAGTACAAAGGGCGATTCGATCAGGGCTATGACAGCGTGCGCCTGGCGCGCATCGAACGGATGAAAAGCCTTGGCCTCATGGCCAGCGATGCCCGGCCGGCCAATCCGCTCCCGGTCAATCCAAAACTGCCGGGCTGGCAGCAGTTGAGCCCGGAACAACAACGTGTCGAGGCGCGGAAGATGGAGATCTACGCCGCCATGGTCGATAACCTCGACCATAACATCGGCCGGTTGCTGGATTACCTGCGCAAGAGCGGCCAGTACGACAACACCCTGATCGTGTTCATGTCGGACAACGGCGCGGCAGGGGAGAACCACGCCCGGTTCTATCCGCCTGGGGCGAGCACCGACAATAGTTATGCCAACCTCGGTCGCAAGGGTTCACAGATCGACTATGGCTTGCGCTGGGCCGAGGTCAGCGCGGCACCGTTCCACTTGTTCAAAGGCACTACCGCAGAAGGCGGCATCAGCGTGCCGGCGATCATTCAGATGCCCAAAGCACTGCGTCGCCAGGGACTGGAGCGCGGTGTCGCGAGGGTCGATGACCTGGCGCCAACCTTCCTCGACCTGGCGGGTATACCCGTGCCGAGCGAGGCGCCATCCAACACGAGTAAACACCCTATCACCGGTCAATCCATGCTGCCGATGCTCGCTGGAAAGGGCAGCCCGCACCGTAACGACAGCCTGGCCGGGGAGCTGTTCGGCAATGCCTATTATCGCGAGGGCAACCTCAAGCTGCTGGGCATACGCCCCCAGGCCGGCTTTGGTGACAACGCGCAGCCGCTGCAGTGGCAATTGTTCGATGTGGCGCAGGACCGGGGCGAAACCATCGACCTGGCCGCCAGCCAGCCGGAAACGGTGCAGCGGCTCAAAGCCGCCTGGTTGAAATATGCCGGGCAGGTAGGTGTCGTGTTTGCGCCGCATTAGGACATCGGCGGGTCAGGCGAAATGTATCCATGACAATTTTTTGAATGTCTTGGTAGCCGGGTTTTAGGATGGTGTCACACAACGTCTCCACCTGCCCGAGGCTTCCCATGCACATCGCCATCCTGACTTTCGACGGTTTCAACGAACTCGACTCGCTGATCGCGCTCGGTATCCTCAACCGGGTGCAGCGGCCGGGTTGGCGGGTATCCATTGCCAGTCCCACGCAGCAAGTGCGGTCGATGAATGGCGTGTTGATCGAGGCGCAGGCGACGCTGGAGGACGCCTGCGATGCGGACGCGGTATTGGTGGGCAGCGGGAGAAAGACCCGGGAAGTTGTCGCTGACGCCGCGTTGATGTCCCGGCTTGCACTCGACCCGACCCGGCAGCTGCTCGGTGCTCAGTGCTCGGGCACGCTTGTCATGGCCAGGCTGGGGCTGCTGAACGATGTTCCGGCCTGCACCGACCTGACCACCAGGCCGTGGGTCGAGGAGGCGGGTGTGGCAGTGCTCAATCAGCCGTTCGTGGCCAAGGGGAATGTTGCCACCGCTGGCGGCTGCCTGTCGTCGCAATACCTGGCCGCCTGGTTCATTGCCCGTCTGGAGGGCGTCGAGGCTGCACGCAGCGCGATTCATTACGTCGCCCCGGTGGGCGAGAAAGACGACTACGTGACGCGCGCGATGGCGAATATTTCACGATTTCTGTAGGGCTCCATCGCGAGGGCGGGCTTGTCTGGATGGCGAACGCTGCAATCCACATTGCCTTCGTGAAATTAACGGTGTATTTTTTCATGAAATTATAAAAAATAAATTTCATGAGGCCCGTATGTTTCAGCAGTCCACCCAGCATGTCGCCAGTTTTTACGCCCACAGTTGTGCCGATCGCCTGACCTCCCGGCCGGCGCTGAGGGGCGACCATGACACCGACGTGGTGATCATCGGCGCTGGCTTCAGTGGTCTGCACACCGCGCTGCGTCTGGCTTTGGCCGGCAAACGGGTGACGCTGCTGGAAGCCAGCCGGGTGGCCTGGGCGGCTTCGGGGCGCAACGGCGGGCAGGCGATTCTCGGCTGGTCGTGTGACATGCCGCCGCTGGAGGCCGCCCTGGGTTATGAACGTGCTCGCCGACTGTGGGACGGCATGCGCTGGGCCGCCACGGAGTTGCGTGAACTGCCGGGGCGTCATGGCTTCGACTGCGATTATCGATCCGGCCATCTATGGACTTCGGTCATGCCGCGCCGGGTCAGCCTGTTGACCGAATGGCAACACGAAGCCAGTCACAAGTGGGGCCACGACGGCCTGCAGTTCATTCCCCGCGAGCGGTTGCCCGATTGGGTGGACAGCGATCGCTATCAGGCCGGTCTCTTTGATCCCGAAGGTGCTCACCTCAACCCGCTGAAACTGGCGCTGGGCCTGGCCGCCGCCATCGAGCGCGCGGGTGGGCGCATCCATGAACAGAGCAAGGCGTTGAGTTATCGGGAAGAGGGCGGTGGGTTCCGGGTCCAGACCGAGCGTGGTTCGGTCCGGGCCGATGTGCTGGTCCTGGCGTGCAACGCTTATCTGGATCGCCTCGACCCGAAACTGGCTAGTTGTGTGTTGCCGGTCGGGACTTATCAGGTCGCCACCGCCCCCCTGACGCCCGAGCAGGCCACGGCGCTGCTGCCGACCAATGCCTGCGTCACCGATAACCAGTTCGTCCTCGATTACTTCCGGCGTACCCCGGACAACCGCTTGCTGTTCGGCGGCGGCTGCACCTATCTGGGCGGCATGCCGAAGGACATCGCCGCGGCCACCCGGCCGTTCCTGGAGTGCGTGTTTCCTCAGCTCAAAGGGGTCAAGGTGGACTTCGCCTGGGGCGGCCACATCGACCTCACCCTGAACCGCACACCGGATGTCGGCCGTCAGGGCAATCGCTACTGGCTACAGGGTTACTCGGGCCACGGCGTGCTGCCGACCCTGGCGGCGGCGCGCGCGGTGTCGGATGCAATTCTCGGCCAGACGGATGAGTTGGCGTTGTATCAAGGCTTGAGTAATGGCAGTTTCCCCGGCGGCAAGTACCTGGCCGCGCCGCTGGAAGCGATCGGCAAAGCCTGGTATCGACTGCGCGACAGCATTTGATGAGTCATTCAGCGGAATCCCGGTCATGAACAAGCAAGAAGAAATCGCCGCGTTGGCGATCCTTATTCACGATTTACGCAAGCACAAGAAGTTCACCCTGAAGGAACTGGCGGACCGGATCGGTCGTTCGGTGGGTTTTTTGTCCCAGGTCGAGCGTGGCTTATCCCGGCCAACGGTGGCCGATCTGACGGCGATCAGTGAAACCCTGGGCGTGCCGACCACCTATTTCTACAGTTTGCCCAAACCCAAGGTCCTGCCCTGGGTAACCCGGCCTGACGAGCGCCGCACCTTGTATTACGCCAACGGGATTACCGACATCCTGGTCTCGCCGAAGATGCGCTCGTCGTTCTCGATGCTCGAAAGTCATCTGGAAGCCGGCGCCAGCAGTGGCGACCGGCACCTGACCGACAGCTCGGAGCAGGGCGGCTACGTGCTCGAAGGCGAGTTGACGTTATGGCTGGGCGACGACGAGCCGGTCACCTTGCGCGCCGGCGACAGTTTTCAATTCGACAGTCACACCCGTTGCCGTTACGGCAACCTGACCGAGCAGCCCGCGCGCGTGCTCTGGGTCTACACCTGACAATAACCAAGGAACAACCACGATGGATGCTGCCTGCTCTGATTTGCTCGCCGAAGTGCGTGCCTTTCGCCAACGCTACCCCGAGGTGCGGTATGTCGACCTGATTTCCCTGGACATTCCGGGGCACTTTTACGGCAAGCGTTATCCCGTAGAGATGCTGGAAAAAGTCGCGGCCGGCAGCGCCCTCAAGCTGCCGCAAAACTGCGTGTTGCTGGGCGTGCAGGGCGGGTTGTTCAAGATCGGTGACTACTGCTTCAACGACGGTGACCCGGACGCGTTGCGGCGGCTGGTGCCTGGCACGCTCAAACCGGTGACCTGGGAAGCGCAGCCCCTGGGGCAGATGCTGATTACCTCCGACGGCACCGAAAAGCCGATCGTCTTCGAACCGCGCGAGGTGCTGGCACAAGTGCTGGACCGGCTGGCGCGCAAAGGCATTCATCCGGTGGTGGCGTTCGAACTGGAGTTTTACCTGTTCGATAAAAAACTGCGTGACGGCTTGCCGCAGTTCCCCCGCGATGACTTGACTGACGATGCCGACGATCAACCGAACATGCACATCGAGCGCCTGTCGCGCTTTGCGCCGGTGCTGGATGAAATGGTCGAGGCGACGCGAGCCCAGGGCATCGATGCCACGGTAATTACCGCAGAGTTGGGACCGGGTCAGTTCGAGATCAATTTCGGCCATCTCGACGACGGTCTGCGTGCGGCCGACTGGGCTGCTCTGTTCTGTCGCAGCACCCGTGGCGTCGCGCTCAAGCACGGCTACCGCGCCAGCTTCATGGCCAAGCCTTACTTGCAGCACCCGGGCAGCGGCATGCATGTGCATGTCAGTCTGTACGATGCCGCCGGTAAAAACCTGCTGGCCGCCAACCAGCAGCAACCCCTGCGCCATGCTGTGGCCGGTTGCCTGGAATTGCTGCCGCACAGCATGCCGATCTTTGCGCCGAACCAGAACGCCTATCGCCGTCTGGGCGGCACGACAAACGTGGCCACCCATGCGAGCTGGGGCTTTGAAGATCGCGATGCGTGCCTGCGCATTCCCGAGTCGGACGCGAAAAACCTGCGCATCGAATATCGCCTGGCCGGTGCCGATGCCAACCCTTATCTGGTGTTGGCGGCGATTCTGGTCGGGCTCGAACATGGCCTGGAAGCCGGCAAGGAGCCGATTCCGCCACTCAACGAAGACCGCAACAGCGGCATCGACTTCCCGCTGGAAATGCTCGAAGCCGTGCGCGCGATGCAGCATCAACCGCAACTGCGCGAAGGCCTGGGGGCGGAATTCGTGGATGTGTATTGCGAGAACAAACGTCAGGATCATCTGGCGTTCATGCAGGAAATCAGTGCCCGGGAATATCGCTGGTATCTGTGAGGCCAGACGGCCCTCGATCTGCCCGGTGCGTTCGCTTCGGCGGCCGGGCAGGCGGGGTTAAACCGGCTGTGCCACCGGCGATCATGGCCGTGACGCAGTGTGTGAACAGCTCTGCCAATTGCTGTTCACTGATGTCGACCTCGATCCACAGTGACTGACCGTACAGCAGGCCCATCACCGCGTGGGTGATCAGGCCGGCCTCTTGCTCGTGATGGCCGCGATCCTTGTATTCGTCGGCGATGATCGTGCGCAACAGGGCGCGGTAGGCGTCTTTCAACTGGTTGGCCTGGCGCTGGTGTTCTTCGTCGAGATTGACGAACTCACGGGTGACCAGCACCAGCCGCTGCTTCTCTCGCCGATTGAACGCGACGAAGGCCTGGACGAAACGGCGCAGGCGTTCCCGTGGAGTCTTCGCGCCTCTCATCCGGCGCTTGGTGTCGAGCAACAAGTCCGACAGTGCCGACTCAATGAGTTCGAACAGCAAGCATTGTTTGTTTTCGATGTGGTGGTACAGGGACCCGGCGTGCAGCCCCAGGTGGCTCGCCAGGTCGCGCAGGCCGATGGCCTGAAAACCGTGGCGGGCAAACAGTTCGATGGCGGCGTCCAGCAGTCGGTCGCGGGCACGGGTGGCGGGAGGCGAAGAGGCAATGGCGAGCATGGGAAACCCGGGCGCTGTGTGGTGAAAGGGGGCAGTGGCGGCCCGCTCGGGCCGCCCTGCGGTGACGGTGGATCAGACCGGGCTGGCGTCTTGCGGAAGAATCAGTTGCGCGGGAACCCTTTGCATCGAGTGACGTGCCGCCAGGTAGTAAATCAGCGCCGGCAGGGTCAATCCGATCAGCCATGAAATATCGGTACCGCCCAGGGGTTCAACCAGGGGCCCGGTGTAGAAACTGGTGGCGATGAACGGTAACTGAATCACCACGCCGAGGGCATACACCGCGATGCCCGTGACGTTCCAGCGGCCATAGCGGCCATCCGGGTCGCTGAGGGCGGGAATGTCGTAGCGTTCCTTGGTCACCAGGTAGAAGTCCACCAGGTTGATGGCGCTCCAGGGGGTGAAAAACGCCAGCAGGAACAGAATGAAAGCCGAGAAATCGTGCAGGAAGGAATGCCTGCCCAGCAATGCCAGGGCCGTGGCAAACCCGACCATGACCAGGATGTAGATCAGGCGTACGGTCCTGGAGATGTCCCGGTTGCCGCGAAAGCCGCTGATGATGGTGGCCAGCGACATGAAGCTGCCGTAGGCATTGAGGGTGGTAATGGTCACCTTGCCAAACACGATGCTGAAAAACAGCAGTGAAGCGACAATGCCGCTGGCGCCCATGCCAACGATGTAGGCCACCTCGTGACCGGCAAACTGGTCGCCCGCCAGGGCGGCTACGAACACGCCGAAGACCATGGAAATCTGCGTGCCGATGACAGAGCCCAGGCCCACGGCAAGGAAGGTTTTCCAGGCTGAGGTGGTTCTCGGCAGGTAGCGCGAGTAGTCGGCGACATAGGGACCGAAGGCGATCTGCCAGGAAGCCGAGAGTGAGATCGCCAGCAGAAAGCTGCTGAGGGAAAAATGCCGATTGCCGAGCAGCTCGCCGATGTCATGCACCGACAGCAGGCGGTAGAACAGATAGAAGAACGACACCACGCCGATCAGGCTCGACAAGCGGCCGATCAAGTGGATGGTGCGGTAGCCCAGCACCGTCAGCACGACGATCATCGCGGCGAAAATCAGGATGCCGGCGGCGTCGCTGACATTGATCAACTGGCTGATCGCCTGACCCGCCAGCACCGAGCCACTGGCGGAAAAGCCCACGTACATCAGGCACACCAGAACGATCGGTATGACAGCGCCATAGACGCCAAATTGCACGCGACTGGAGATCATCTGCGGCAGGCCCAGTTGCGGGCCCTGAGCGGCGTGCAGTGCCATGATCGCGCCGCCCAGCAATTGCCCGAGCAACAGGCCGACCAGGGACCAGAACACATCGCCGCCGAGCACGACAGCCAGGGCCCCGGTGACAATCGCGGTTACTTGCAGGTTGGCGCCGAACCAGAGGGTGAACTGACTGAGCAGTCGGCCGTGGCGCTCCGACTCGGGTATGTAATCGATGGATCGCCGTTCTATATACGTCTTGCGCTGCGCACTTTCTTTGGAGGCGGACATGGCGGTTCCTCTCGGGTGTCGTTCGATACGACAGCCTTCTCGTGGTTGAAATACTCAGGAGGAGGGCCTGCGGGACAGGCCCGGTTGTTTCGCTCGGTTAGCGTTGGGCGTCGAGCAGACTTCGCGAAATGATGATTTTCTGCACTTCGGATGTGCCTTCGAAAATGCGCAGGATCCTCGCGTCACGCACATAGCGCTCCAGCGGCAGATCACGAATGTAGCCATAGCCGCCATGCAGCTGCAGCGCGGCATCGGTGACGAAACCGGCACACTCGGCGGCGACCAGTTTGGCGGTCGCCGAATCGAGGCTGAAGCGTTCACCGCTGTCACGCCGGGCGGCCGCTTTCCAGGTGAGCATGCGCGCACTTTCCAGCTGCGCGTACATGTCGGCCAGGCGCCATTGGGTGCCTTGATAGGCCGCCAGCGGTTTGGGCCCGATCTGCCGTTCGCGGACCCAGTTCAGGCTCGCTTGCAGGGCCGCATTGGCAATACCCAACGACATCGCGGCGACTTCCACGCGACCCCGGTCCAGCACGGCCATGGCGGTGTTGAAGCCGGCACCTTCGACGCCCAGCAGCGCCGAATCGGGCAGCCAGCAGTCCAGGGCCAGTTCATAGATCGTGCTGCCGCGCAGCCCCATGGTTTTTTCCGGGCTGGAGAAACTGATCCCTTCGGTGCCCTTGGCAATCATGAAGGCGCTGATGCCCTTGTGGCCGGCCTCGGCATCGGTCTTGGCATAGAGCACGATAAAGTCGGCCTCGCGGGCGTTGGTGATGTAGTGCTTGCTGCCGCGCACCCGCCAGCCGCCGTCTTCGCGTTGGGCACGGCAACGCATGTCGGCCGGGTTGGAACCGGCCGCCGGTTCTGTCAGGGCAAAGGCGCCGAGCAATTCACCGCTGGCGGCCCGGGGCAGCCACTGCTGTTTCTGTGCTTCGGTGCCGCCGAGCAGGATCGAGTCGGTCGCCAGGAAGTGCGCGGTCAATGCCGATGCCGTGGAGGCGCAGGCACCCGCGACGGCTTCCACCACGCGGCTCATGGCCAGACTGCCAATGCCCAGGCCTCCGTACTCCTCTGGCAGGTTGATGCCCATGCCACCCAGCTCGGCCAGTGCCTTGAGGCTCTCGGCGCAGAAGGTTTCGCTTTCGTCGTAATGTTGGGCGAGTGGCTGGATCACCTCGCGAGCCACTTTTTCGGCGGTTTCGATGACGGCCAGTTCGACCTGATCCAATTCAAAGTTCATGGGAAAGCTCCTGTTTGTTCAGTCCAAATGCCTGGTTGTCGGCGCCCAGATGGGGCGCGTGGGTGACGGCATGGGGTTTGTGACCGTTGAAGAAAACCGGTTGCGGCACCAGCGGCTGTGCAGAGCCCTGTGGGTGCACCAGCAGTTGACGCACTTGCGCCTGTTCGCTGGCGGCCGCCTGGGCGAGGTTCCATACAGGCGAGGACGGCACGCCTGCGTCGAGCAGGATGTCGCAGACCTGATCGACGCTCAGCTGGCGGGTCCAGGCTTCGATTTCGGCGCGCAGCAGCGGCTCGTTGAGGGTGCGTTGCGGGTCATCGGCAAAGCGTGGGTCGGTGCCCAGCCCGGGTTTACCCAGGCAGTCGCACAGGCGCTGGAACAGCTTGTTGCTGGCCACGGCAATCACCACCTGGCCATCGGCGGCGCGGTAGGTATCGAAGGGCGTCGAGACCGGATGGCGGTTGCCGACCAGACCGGGTGCCACGCCATGGGCGAAGAGGTTGGACAGGCCGGTCATTTGCAGGCTGAACAGCACATCGAACATGGCGACGTCGATGTATTGCGCGCCGGGTGCATGCCGCTCCCGGGCGAACAGCGCGCTGCTGATGGCCCACGCGGCATACACCCCGGCGCACAGATCGCCGATGGCTTCACCGCTACGGGTGGGGCCGGTCTCGGCGAAACCGGTGACGCTCATCAGCCCCGACATCGCCTGGGCGACGATGTCATAGGCCGGATTGCCCGACAGCGGGCCGTGCTGGCCAAAGCCGGAAATGCTCGCGTAGATCAGTTGGGGGTTGTATTGCTTGAGGGTGTCGAAATCGATGCCCAGGCGCTGGGTGACGCCGGGACGAAAGTTTTCCACGACAACGTCGGCGTCGCGTACCAGCTCGTACAGCCGGGCGCGATCGGCGGTGGACTTGAAGTCCATCTCGACGCTGCGTTTGCCGCGATTGATCAGGCCGAAATAGACGCTCTCGCCATCCTTGAACGGGCCCAGGTGGCGACTGTCGTCACCGTGCCCCGGGACTTCGAATTTGATGACGTCGGCGCCCAGGTCCGCGAGCATGGCGGTGCATTGCGGACCGGCCAGCACGCGGCTCAGGTCGAGCACGCGCACGCCCTGAAGTTGTTGGGTAAACGGGATGCTGCTCATGGCAGGTTCCTCGATGAAGGACGGCTGTTTGTTTGTAGGAGCGAGCCCGCTCGCGATGGTGTGTCATTCACCGCTGTGTCGACTGACACGCCATCGCGAGCAGGCTCGCTCCTACATAAAGCGGTTTTGCGTTATTGACCGGTGATCATCGGCAGGTTCAGGCCCTGTTCCTTGGCGCAGTCGATGGCGATCTGGTAACCGGCATCGGCGTGACGCATGACACCGGTGGCCGGGTCGTTGTGCAGCACGCGGGCGATACGCTCGGCCGCTTCGTCGGTACCGTCACAGACAATCACCATGCCCGAGTGCTGGGAGAAGCCCATGCCGACGCCGCCGCCGTGGTGCAGGGACACCCAGGTCGCGCCGCTCGCGGTGTTGAGCAGCGCGTTGAGCAGTGGCCAGTCGGACACGGCGTCGGAGCCGTCCTGCATCGATTCGGTTTCGCGGTTCGGGCTGGCCACCGAACCGGAGTCCAGGTGGTCGCGACCGATGACGATAGGCGCGGACAATTCACCGCTGCGCACCATTTCGTTGAACGCCAGGCCCAACTTGGCGCGCAGGCCCAGGCCGACCCAGCAGATACGGGCCGGCAGACCCTGGAAGCTGATGCGCTCGCGCGCCATGTCCAGCCAGTTGTGCAGGTGCGCGTCGTCCGGGATCAGTTCCTTGACCTTGGCGTCGGTCTTGTAGATGTCTTGCGGGTCGCCCGACAGGGCCGCCCAACGGAACGGGCCGATGCCACGGCAGAACAGCGGACGGATATAGGCCGGCACGAAGCCCGGGAAATCGAACGCGTTTTCCACGCCTTCTTCCTGGGCCATCTGACGGATGTTGTTGCCGTAGTCGAAGGTCGGGATGCCTTGCTTCTGGAAGTCGAGCATGGCTTTGACGTGCACGGCCATCGACTGCTTGGCGGCTTTGATCACGGCGGCCGGCTCGGTCTTGGCGCGGGCGCGGTATTGCTCCCAGGTCCAGCCGGCTGGCAGGTAACCGTTCAGTGGATCGTGGGCGCTGGTCTGGTCGGTGACCATGTCCGGGCGCACACCGCGACGGACCAGTTCCGGCAGGATTTCAGCCGCGTTGCCCAGCAGCGCGACGGAGATCGCCTTGCCTTCGGCGGTGTACTTGGCGATACGCGCCAGTGCGTCGTCGAGGTCTTTGGCTTGCTCGTCGACGTAACGGCTTTTCAGGCGGAAATCGATGCTCACCTGCTGGCATTCGATGTTCAGCGAGCAGGCACCGGCCAGGGTGGCGGCCAGAGGCTGGGCGCCGCCCATGCCACCGAGGCCGGCGGTCAGGACCCACTTGCCTTTGAGGTTGTCGTTGTAGTGCTGGCGACCGGCTTCGACGAAGGTTTCGTAGGTGCCCTGGACAATGCCCTGGCTGCCGATGTAGATCCAGCTGCCGGCGGTCATCTGGCCGTACATGGCCAGGCCTTTGGCGTCCAGTTCGTTGAAGTGTTCCCAGTTCGCCCAGTGCGGCACCAGGTTGGAGTTGGCGATCAGCACGCGCGGGGCGTTGGTGTGGGTCTTGAACACGCCGACCGGCTTGCCGGATTGCACCAGCAGGGTCTCGTCGTCGTTCAGGTTGGTCAGGCTTTCGACGATCTTGTCGTAGCACTCCCAGTTACGCGCCGCACGACCGATGCCACCGTAAACCACCAGTTCCTTCGGGTTCTCGGCCACTTCCGGGTCGAGGTTGTTCATCAGCATGCGCAGCGGCGCTTCGGTCAGCCAGCTTTTGGCGGTCAGTTGGTTACCGCGGGCAGCGCGGATTACGACGTCACGCAGGCGAGTGGTTTTGGCAGTCATGGTCATCTCCTCATTCAATGGTCAGCGGGTTGGCGCTAGCGTTACCGCATATACATATACACTTATACCAACCTGTATGTACAAGTGAATGCAAGTGAGAGGCCAAAATCTGGTTTTTTGGAATGGATAAAAACAAAAAAATCAATAAAAATGTTTTAAATCAAATAGTTAAATCAATGATAAAAATATCGAGCGCAGAGAGATGGCTGAAAATTCTGTTGCAACATTGCGATTGTTACGTGAAGGGTGTGCGCGTTTTGTAACACTTTAGTGCGCGTTTTGAGGCGAGGTGTCACCCTTTTGCCGATCGGTGCGGCAGTGGTAACAGCTTCAGGGGAAGTTTGTGCAGGCGGGGCGTCGAGCGACCGGCGGGGCCGCTCGAACGGTGATTCAGTTGCCGAATTTGCCTTCCAGGCGATAGCGCGAACCCGGATAGACCAGGCGAGCACAACCGACCTGACCTTTTGCCGCCCATGTACGACGGCGGATCAACAGGCAAGGCTCATAGCGTTTGATCTGCAGCAGTTTGCACTCGGCGGCTTTGGCGTGGATCGACTCGACGACGTGTTCGCCTTCGGTCAGTGGCGCCAGCTGGATCAGATAGGCGTACGGCGTGACCTTGCTGAAGTCCTGCTGCAAATAGGCGGGGGCCACTTCGGCATTGACGAAGCGCTCTTCGATTTGCACCGGTACGCCATTCTCGTGATGCACCACCACCGAGTGAAATATCCGGCTGACACCTTCGAGCGGGAACGGCATCGAAGCCCGCGCGCGTTCCGGCATTTCTTCAAGCACGATCACTTCGCAGCGATGCTCATGCCCTCGGGCAGCAATTTCTTCGGCGATATTGTGGATCTCGAAGAGCGCGGCATGGCCCTTGGGCTCGGCGACAAAAGTGCCGACACCCTGCATGCGCACCAGCGATCCCTCGATCGTCAGTTCACGCAGGGCCCGGTTGATGGTCATGCGACTGACCCCCAGCAAATTCAGCAATTCGCTTTCCGAGGGCAGCTTGGAGTTGGGCAACCATGCGCCGGAGCGAATCTTCTGCATGATGATTTGCTTGACCCGGGCATACAGGGGGGAGGGGCTTTCGAGCGAAAAGGACTCGAGGGATGCATTATCCTCAACAGGTTTGGACACAGTAATTCCTGATTAAAAAATGAATTGCTCCGATAGGCCTGGAGCGAAGTTTACTCTGTCGCCGAGGATACGCCTATGCAGGAAATGGAGCGGAAGGGCGGTCAAAGCTATCCACAAAAGTCGTGGGTATTCCTGTGGATAAACACCCAGACACAGCGAAATGCAGGGCTTGTAATGTGTTGGTCATTTATTGAGCTTAAGGGCGCGTTCGCCGTGATGCCGGTAGCGCTCGAGGGGTTTTCGAGGGCCGCCGTCGGCCCCCGCCACTACTCCATCGCCGCGACCGGGTCGGCACTCGGCGGGTTCTTCGCCGGCTTGATGATCAACAGCAGCGGCATGACCGCCAGCGACAACAGCATCAACAGCTTGAAGTCATCCAGGTAGGCCACCCAACTGGCCTGCACCGTGATCATGGCGTCCAGCGTGGCGCGACCGGAGGCGACCATCGGGTCCAGGTAGCTCTTGATCGCCCAGGCGTCGAAAGCCCGGTTGAACGGGGTGACGTAGGCACCGATTTCCGCGTGGTTGACCTGAATGTTCTGCGCCAGCAGCACGGTGACGATGGAGATCCCGACGCTGGAGCCGACATTTCGCGACAGGCTATACAGCCCGGTTCCTTCGGCCCGCAGGTTGACGGGCAGTGTCGCGAAGGCAACGGTGGTCAGCGGCACAAAGAGCATGCCCAGGCTGGTGCCTTGAATGAAGCCGACCACGATGATGGTTTGTATCGACACATTGGGCGTCCAGCCGGTCATCAGCCACATGGACAGTGCCGACAAGCCCAGACCGGTCAACAGCAATAGGCGCGTATCGACTTTGCCCAGCAAGCGACCGGCGAGGAACATGGTCAGCATCGTGCCCAGGCCCCGAGGGCCCATCACCATGCCGGCGGTCAGCACCGGGTAGCCCATCAGGGTTTGCAGGTAGGGCGTCATCAACGCCAGCGAAGCCAGGTAGGTGATGCCGACGATAAAGATGAAGATCACGCTGATCGAAAAATTGCGGTCCTTGAACAGCTTCGGGCTGATGAAGGGATTGTCGGCCGTGAAGGTGTGGACCAGGAACACGTAGCTCGCGGCGGCGGCCACCACGGCTTCGATCAGGATTTCAATGGAAGAGAACCAGCCCAGCTGTTCACCTCGATCGAGGAACAGTTGCAAGGCCATGATCGCCACGCTCAGCGAGCCGAAGCCGAGCCAGTCCAGGCGCGTTTCAGTGTCGGTGGGTGTTTCGCTCACGTAGTAGACGATGCCGGCCAGCGCCAGCAACCCAATGGGCAAGTTGATGAAGAACACCCATCGCCAGCTGAAGTTATCGGTCAGCCAGCCGCCCAGCATCGGGCCCAGCACAGGGCCGACCATGACCGAGACACCGAACAGTGCCATGGCTGAACCGCGTTCCTTGAGGCTGTAGATGTCCAGCAAAATGCCCTGGGACAGCGGCACCAGCGCGGCGCCCGCAAGGCCCTGGAGCAAGCGGAACGGGATGATTTCTTCCAGTGATTGCGCCAGGCCGCAAAGAATCGAGGAGACGACGAAGCCGATGATCGCCCACAGCAGCACGCGTTTTCGCCCGAAGCGCCGGGCCAGAAAGGCAGAAGGCGGAGTCATGATCGCGGCAGCGACGATGTAGGAGGTCAGTACCCAGTTGATCTGGTCCGAACTGGCCGAGATGCTGCCTTGCATGTAGGGCAGGGCGACGTTGGCAATGGTCGTGTCCAGCGCTTGCATGATCACCGCCAGCACCACGCAGGCGGTGATCATCCCGCGATGGGCTACCGATTGCGTCGCGGCCGACTCATTCATGGTCCGGGGCATGACTGGCAAGCGACCCCGAGAACATTTCCGGCAGCCCGCGCGCCTTGCCGGTATTGATCCGGGCCTCCACGCTCATGCCGGTGCGCAGGGGCGGTTTTTGTCCGGCATCGTCGATGCTGATGCGCACGGGAATCCGTTGCACGACTTTGACCCAGTTGCCCGTGGTGTTCTGCGCCGGCAGCAGCGAAAAGCTGGAGCCCGAGGCGGGGCTGATGCTTTCGACGGTGCCGTGCCATTGCACGCCGGGGTAACTGTCGACGCTGATATCGACGGGCTGGCCGGGTTTCACATGGGTCAGTTCGGTTTCCTTGGGTGATGCGGCGACCCACAGATGATCGGCCGACACCAGGCTGATGCCCGATTGCGGCGGTTGCAGGTAGGCGCCGACTTGCAACGAGTCAACGTTGGTCACGATGCCGTCGAATGGCGCCCTGACCACCGAGTTGGTCAGGTTGCGCTGGGCTTCGTCGACGGCGGCCTGGGCCTGCATGTAGGTGGGTTGCTGTTCGACCGGGGTATCGATGCGTCCACCCAATTGCGCCAGTACCATCTGCGCCGTGGCCTTGGCGACGGCGATTTTTTGCCGGGTGCTGTCCAGGGCGTGCTTGGCGTCGTCGTAGTTGGTCTTGGACACCGCGGAAACCTTGAGCAGGGTCTCCTGACGCTGGAAGCCGGCCTGGTAGTACGGAAGGTCGATTTGAGCCTGGTCGATTTCGGCCAGCGCCTGGTTGTAGCTGGCCTTGAGATTGAGGATCTGATTGCGCACGTTGCCCAGTTGCGCCCTGGCGCTGGCCAAGGCAATTTCAAAGGGCTCTGGCTTGAGGGTGAACAACACCTGGCCCTGGACGACCCGCTGGTTGTCCTTGACGTCCACCGAGGCCACCAGGCCCGAGACATCGGTGGAGACGCCCACATGATCGGCCTGGATATAGGCGTTGTCGGTCGAGATGATCTGCCCGCCGGTGACATACAGGTAGCCACCCAACAGCAGCATGAGGGGCAGCAATGCGAACAGCGCGGTTCGCGTGCGCTGGCGTTTCGGGCGATCAGGGGAAGCGTCGATCTGCCGGCCCTGCGCCTGGCCGAGGTCCGGTTTGGGCGCCTCGATTGACGAGGGGCTTTCCATTCGTGGGGCGGTGGGCCGCAGCGGTGACTCCGGCGGCGACTTCAGGCGTTGATCAGCCATGATGGCGCACCTCCTCCTCGTCGATGGGGCGGCTGCAGGCCTCGATCAGGTTTGCCCTGACCCGTTTCATCATCTGCAGCAGCAGTTGGTTCTCTTCCTCCGAGAACCCGGCCGTGGCTTCCTCGCGTGTCTGCTGCCCCATGCTGCGCATCAGTTCCAGCAGCGGATGGGCTTGTTCGGTCAGAAACAGCAGGGACAGGCGGCGATCGGTCGGGTGGCGGCGCCGCTCGATCAACCCGCGCTCGGCCATTTTGTCCAGCAGGCGCACCAGGGTGATCGACTCCAGCTCCAGCAAGTCCGCAAGGCCTTTTTGATGAATCCCCTCGTTGATCGACAACATGGCCAGCACCTGCCATTGCGAGCGCGTGAGACCGACGTGTCGCGCACGTTGTTCAAAACGCTTGCGCATTAAACGGGCGCTGTCGTGCAGGGCGAAACCAAGGGTCAGGATGTCGGTCATGGTGAAATCTTCAGGGGGAGAGTTAGCTCATCATAGTTGAGCTTGTAATTAGGCTGCTATCTATATTTTCGAGAAAATGCGCCGTGTGTGCGGAACGCTGCCGACGCCCCGCAGCGATCAGTCTGGCTCGGGGCTTACAGGTTGTTCGCCAGCCATTCGCAAAAGCTGCGGGCATTGTTCTCACTGTCGCGATGGGTCAGCAGGGCCCAGTTCGGACCGCGGATGGTTTGCTCGACCAGCGGCTGCAACAAGCCATTGGCCCGGGCCTGCTGGCTGAGCAATTCGCTGACCAGGGCAATGCCCAGGCCCGCGCATGCGGCATCGAGCAGCAGTCCGGGATCGGAGAAGTTCAGCCCCTGGTCTTGCTGACCGACATCGATGCCCGACTCCACCGCCCAATGACTCCAATCCATTTCCCGCTCGCCGTGCAAGGTGGTGCGCTGGTCACCGGGCAGCGCCAACAGGTTCGGGTGGCAGGCCGGGTAGAGGCGGTCGGCGTGCAGCACTTTGAAGCTGCACTCGGCCTGGGAACTGATGTCATCGCGCACGGCAATGTCGATGGTCTGGCTGGCCATGTCCGGAACTTCATCGGTGCTGAAAATCCACAGGTCAACGTCCGGATGCTGGCGGCGAAAATCCCCCAGGCGCGGCAGCAGCCAGTGGCGGGCGAACGCCGGGGTGGTATTGAGCACCAGTTGATTGGGTTTCTGGTATTGCCCCAGGCGTCGAATGCCAACGGCCAATTGTTGCAGCAGTGCCTGGGTGGTGCTGAGCAGATCGTGGCCGGCATCGGTCAGGCTGACGCTGCGCCCGCTGCGAAAGAACAGAGGTTGTTCAAGGTAGGCCTCCAGGCTGCGTATCTGCTGGCTGATGGCCGACTGGGTGAGGTGCAACTCCTCTGCGGCCTTGTGAAAGCTGCCCAGTCGGGCAGCCGCTTCAAAGCCGCGAAGGGTGCTGAGGGGTGGCCAGTGCTTGAGCATATCGATAAGTTTTCCTAATCAGTTGTCGGCAAAATCCATCGTTTGTTAGCCCGTTTTTGCAGCCGTAGCATGGAAGACAGGACCGCCAAGACGGTTTTTGTTGAACACAATGGCTTAACTAAAGGGCTTTTTATCATGCAGCACAACGAACTTCGAAGCACCGGTTGGATGATGCCGGCAGAGTGGGCCAGGCACGCCGCGACGTGGATGGTGTGGCCGCACAACAAGGCACTCTGGGAGTCGGGCTGGGGCGTCACCCTGGCCCAGGTACAGGAAGACTTCGCTGGCGTGGCCAACGCCATTGCCCGTTTCGAACCGGTGAAGATGGTGGTCGATCCGTCGGCTGTGGCCCGTGCCAAAGCCCTGTGCGGGCCCAATATCGAATTGATCGAGCTGGCGGTAAACGACAGTTGGTGCCGCGACTCCGGTCCGAGCTTTGTCTGTCACCCGCAGCAGGGTCTGGCCGGGGTGAGCTGGCGCTTCAACGCCTGGGGCGGCAAGTCGGCCCATGACCTGGATGAAAGCCTGGCGCGACGCGCACTCAATCATCTGGGCGTGGAGTGCTTCGGCACACCTTTGAGCAACGAAGGCGGCGCCATTCACGTGGACGGCGAGGGCACGCTGATCACCACCGAATCAGTGCTGCTCAACCGCAATCGCAATCCGGGCATCGGCAAGGCTGAAATGGAGGAAATCTTCGCCCGGCTGCTGGGCGTGAAGAAGACGATCTGGCTGCCGGGCGACCCGGACCATGTGACCGGCGACATGACTGACGGCCATGTCGATGGAGTGTGCGCATTCGCGCGCCCCGGTGTGTTGCTGGTGGATGCCACCCATGACCAGCAATCGGTGTACGCCGAAGTGGTCCGCGAAAACCGGCGTGCGCTGGAACTGGCGACTGATGCCCGGGGCCGTCGGTTCGAACTGATCGAACTGTATGAAGCCACCGATGCCGTGGACAGCGAGGCAGAAGTGTTCTGTGCCTCCTACACCAATTTCTACATCGCCAACGACGCGATCATCATGCCGGCCTATGGCATCGATGCCGATAACGTGGCTGCTGAAGTCCTGGCCAAGGCGTTTCCGGGGCGCGAAGTGGTACCGGTGCGGATCAATCATCTGGCCCATGGCGGTGGGGGTGTGCATTGCATTACCCAGCAACAGCCTGTCTGGCCGGTGGAGGGTTGATCTCATGACTGTGTTGACCATTGCCACGACCCAGATGCCTTGCACCTGGGACTTGCAAAAAAACCTCGATCAGGCAGAGCAACTGGTGCGCGATGCTGCGGCACAGGGTGCCCGGCTCATCTTGCTGCAGGAGCTGTTTGCCACCCCGTACTTTTGCATCGAGCAAAGCCACCGGCACCTCGCGCTGGCCGAAGAGTTTCGTGACAGTCATGTGCTCCAGCGCTTTGCCGCGCTGGCCAGGGAGTTGGGCGTGGTGCTGCCCCTGAGCTGGTTCGAAAGGGCCGGTAACGCCTGTTTCAATTCGCTGAGCGTGGCCGATGCCGATGGGCGCTTGCTCAGCGTGTACCGCAAGACCCACATCCCCAATGCCATCGGTTATCAGGAGAAGGAATACTTCAGCCCCGGCGATACCGGCTTTCGTGTCTGGGACACGGCATACGGACGTATCGGCGTGGGCATCTGCTGGGATCAATGGTTCCCCGAGACCGCGCGCTGCCTGGCGTTGATGGGCGCCGAGGTGTTGCTGTTTCCCACGGCCATTGGTTCGGAGCCCGGCTGCACGTCCCTGGACTCACGGGACCACTGGCAAATGACCATGCGTGGCCATGCGGCGGCCAACATCTTGCCGGTGGTGGCGGCCAACCGTGTCGGCCGAGAAGCCGCGACCACCGACCCTGACTTGCAGATGAGTTTCTACGGCTCGTCCTTTATCTGTAACCACAAGGGCAAATTGCTCGCCGAGGCCGACCGCGACAGCACCGCCGTGCTGGTGCACAGCCTGGACCTGGCCGCCATGCGCGAAGAGCGCTTGAGCTGGGGCATCTACCGTGATCGTCGCCCGGACATGTATGGGGCGCTGTTGAGTCAGGACGGTCGTCACATCAACACACGCTGGAACACTCAAGGGGTATGACATGCGCTTATCCAACACGCTGTTGAGCGGTGCCCTCGGCCTGGCACTGAGCGGTGCCTTGCCCTCGCTGCACGCCGAGGAGAAAGCCCTGCGGCTGTACAACTGGGCCGATTATTTTGCCGAGGACACCCTGAGCCGATTCACCGCTGAAACCGGGATCAAGGTGATCTACGACGTCATGGATGGCAGCGAGACGCTGGAAGCCAAGATGCTCGCCGGTGGCAGCGGTTACGACCTGATCTTCCCCGGTGACACCGTGGCCGAGCGCCTGATGCGCGCCGGTAGCCTGCTGCCGCTGGATCGCTCGAAGCTCACCGCCCTGGCCGATATCGAACCCGTTTTGCAGAAGCTGCATGGGCATTACGAGCATTCGAGCCAGGCCACGGTCCCTTATACCTGGGGCACCATCGGCCTGACCTACAATGACGAGCAGATAAGGCAGCGCTTGCCCAATGCTCCGGTCAACAGCCTGGACATGCTGTTCAAGCCGGAACTGGCGAGTAAATTCGCCGATTGCGGAATCTCGATGATTGATTCCCCGGACGAAGTGCTGGCCGTGGTGCTCAATTATCTCGGTCGGGAACCGCGCAGTGCCAGGCCGGAGGACCTGGCCGCGGCGAGTGACCTGCTGCTCAAGTTGCGGCCATACATTCGCAAGTTCCAGTCGCAGCCGGTGACGGATCTGGTCAACGGCAACCTGTGCCTGTCCCTCGGTTACAGCGGTGACATGACCCAGGCGCAACGGACCTCGGACGCCGCGGGCAAGAAAACCTCGTTCCAGTACCGCATTCCCCGCGAAGGCACCACGGTGTGGATGGACACCATGGCGATTCCTGTCGACGCCAGGCATCCGGAGTACGCCTATGCGTTCATCAACTTCGTCATGCGTCCCCAGAACATGGCAGCCATCAGTAATTTCACCGGCTACCCCACCTCGAATGCCAAGGCGCGTCCGGGCGTTGATGCAAGCATGCGCAACAACCCGGACATTTACCTCGACGAGGCCACCTACGAGCGGCTGATTCCGGGCAAGGACATTCCCCAGGCGGACATGCGGGCGCGCATGCGAACCTGGACCAAGTTCAAGACCGCCACGGCAAATTAACGTCCTCGTCATTCTTGAGGCACACAAAACCTGTGGGAGCGAGCCTGCTCGCGATGGGGGAAGAACAGGCACCTTCGATGTTGAATGTCATGGCCTCATCGCGAGCACGTTTGCTCCCACAGATGATTCGGGCTTATCCCGTGGATGCCTCAGCGCAGGCGTTCAAGCATTTGGTAGTACCACATGCCGGCGGCGAGCATCGGGTTGCCGAGCAGGTCGCCCATGGGGACGCGGATGTGCTGGCAGGCGGCGAAGGTGTCGAAGTGCTCCAGTTGTCCGGTGATCGCGCGGCCCATGATTTCGCCCATGATGTGGGTGGTGGCGATGCCGTGTCCGGAGTAGCCCTGGCAGTACCAGACGTTGTCCGAAAGCTTGCCCAGCTGCGGGATGCGGTTGATCACGATGCCCATCGCGCAGCTCCACTGATAATCGATGGACACGCCCTTGAGCGCCGGGAACGTTTGCTCGATGCAAGGGCGCAACTCGGCGGCGATGTCCCGTGAATCCTTGCCGCTGTAGTTGGCGCCGCCACCGAACAGCAGGCGACCGTCGGCCGTCAGGCGGTAATAGTCGAGGACGAAGCGGCAGTCGTAGACGGCCAGGTCTTCGGGGTTGATCTGTCTGGCCAGGTCGCCCAGCGGCGCGGTGGTGACGATGCCGCCCATGGCCGGGAAGATTTTGCCCTTGAGCTTGCCGGGTTCCAGTTTGTGGTAAACGTCGCCGGCCAGCAGCACCTGGTTGGCGTCGATGCGACCGTGGGCGGTGCGCACGCCAGGGCTCTTGTGCGGGCCATCGCCGTGAATGATCTCCAGCACTTCGCTGTTTTCGAAGATCAGCGCGCTCAGGCTCTCGGCCGCGCGGGCTTCGCCGATGCACAGGTTCAGCGGGTGCAGGTGCATGTTGCGGGTGTTCTTGATTGCTCCGTGGTAGAGGTCGCTTTGCAGCAGGTCGCGCACCTGGCTGCGGTCGAGCAGGCTGACCTCGCCGCCCATGCCACGGCGCACGGCTTCGTCGTAATCCTTGCGCAAACCCTCCATGTGACCTGGCTTGTAAGCCGCGTGCAGGTGTCCGTGCTTGAGGTCGCAGGCGATGCCGTATTTTTCCACCCGCTGCCGGATGATCTGGTGCCCGCGCCAGCGCAGGTGCCAGATGAAATCGTCGACCTCTTCGCCGAGGGTGCGGCGCATCTGCTTGCGCATGGCTTCGTCGCCCGAAAGGCTGCCGGTGACCTGGCCACCGTTGCGCCCGGTGGCGCCCCAGCCGATCTTATGGCTTTCGACGATCGCGACTTTGAGGCCTTTTTCAGCCAGTTCGACCGCCGTGGCGACGCCGGTGAAGCCGCCGCCGATGATCACCACGTCAACCCGGTGTTGGCCTTGCAGGGTAGGGTAATCGGTGTCCTGGTTGAGGGTGGCGGTGTAGTAGGAATTGCAGCGTTGGTTAGTCATGTCAGGGTCCAGACAAAAAATGAAGAGAAGTCAGCGCGGCCCCTGTGGGAGCGAGCCTGCTCGCGATAGGCCGTGTCAGTCATCTCAGTGGTGACTGACACACCGCCATCGCGAGCAGGCTCGCTCCCACAGGGGGTTGGGGGCTGATTGGGCTCACGCCTCAGTCAGATACCAGCGCCAGTCCTGCTCACCCACTTCGCCCATGAACTGCCGATACTCGGCACGCTTGACCGCCAGATAAACCCCAAGAAATTCCTGACCCAGTGCATCCCGCGCCCAGGCCGAGTTCTCCAGTGCCGTCAGGGATGTCAGCCAGTCGGTGGGCAGCAATTGCGTGGCTTGCGCATAACCGTTGCCTTGCACCGGCTCGCCCGGATCGAGGTTTTCGCGGAGGCCGCGATGGATGCCGGCCAGGATTGCCGCCGCCGCCAGATACGGGTTGGCGTCGGCGCCGCAGATGCGGTGTTCGATGTGTCGGCTGTTGGCCGGGCCACCCGGCACGCGCAGGCTCACCGTGCGGTTATCGACGCCCCAGGTCGGAGCCAGGGGCGCATAGCTGTTGGCCTGGAAACGCCGGTAGGAGTTGGCGTTGGGGCAAAACAACAACAACGAATCGAGCAGCGAGGCGAGCATGCCGCCGATGGCGGTACGCAGCAGCGGGGTGCCGGCCGGGTGCTCGGAGGCGAACAGGTTGCGACCTTCGGCATCGGCAATGCTGACGTGCATGTGCATGCCGGTACCGGCCAGGTCGTCGAACGGTTTGGCCATGAACGTCGCCTGCATGCCGTGCTTGTGTGCGACGGCTTTGACCAGCCGCTTGTAACGCACCGCCTGGTCCATCGCCAGCAAGGCATCGCCGTGTTCCAGGGTGATTTCCACCTGGCCCGGGGCGTATTCGGAAATCGCCGTGCGTGCCGGAATGTCGTGCAGTTTGCAGGCGGCATAGAGGTCGGCGAGGAACGGTTCGATCTGTTCCAGCTCACGCAGTCCATAGACCTGAGTGTGCCGTGGACGACCGCCGTCAGCGTCCAGCGCCGGTTGCGGGCGACCGTTGTGATCGCGTTTGCTGTCCAGCAGATAGAACTCCAGCTCGCAGGCCATCACCGGGTGGTAACCCTCGGCTTTGAGGCCATCGATGACCTTGATCAACAGGTGACGCGGGTCGGCGATGCTCGCCGGCATGCCTTCTTGCGGGTGCATGCTGACCTGCACCGCCGCCGTCGGAATCTGCCGCCACGGCAAACGCACCAGGCTGCCTTCGAGCGGGTAGGCGCGGCAGTCGATGTCGCCGACGTCCCACACCAGCCCGGAGTTCTCGACGTCTTCGCCCTGCAAGGTCAGGCCGAGGATGGTGCTGGGCAGCGGACGACCGCTTTCGTACACCGCCAGCAGTTCTTCGCGGTGCAACAGTTTGCCCCGTGGCACGCCGTTGGCATCGAGAATGAACAGCTCGATCATGTCGATATCGGGGTTGTTCGCCAGAAAGCGTTGGGCATCTTCAAGGGCTGCGAATTTCATTGTTCGTCACTCACGTTGGCGTCCCGCGGACGCACGGATTCGGGCCGCGGCACGGTCACGGACAAAGATCCGTTGCGTGCGGGCAGCGATAGCAAAAAGGCAGGGGAGGCTCGATGCGTCGAAGACGCAATCAGGCGAGCAGGCAGCTATCCGGCGGGCGTGCGGAGTGACGCAGTTTTGAGCGGCGCAGGGCCATGGGGAGGTTGACGATGCGTTTCATCAGGCAATGCCGTCCGCGACCAGCAGCGAGGTGGTCAGGATCGAGACATCCAGCAAGGGGTGCTCTGACGGCGAAGTGCGCATGACTCATGTTTCCAGGAGGAAAACGTCGGTGGCTGGTAAACAGCCATCCGGGGATGGCTGGATACTAGGGGTGAAAGCGGCATATGTAAATCTTTGATTCAGTGCAGCAGGTGCACGCCCAGTCCGATCAGGCCACAACCGAGCAACACTTCGATGACTCCGCGCTTGAACCGAAGCAAGGCAATGGCGGCCGCGATGGCGATCAGCAATGAAGGCCAGTCCAGCTGTCCGGCGAAGCCCTTGGGCCACAGCACGTGATAACCAAAAAAGCACGCCAGGTTAAGAATCACGCCGACCACCGCGGCAGTGATCGCCGTCAGTGGCGCGGTGAATTTCAGTTCGTTATGGGTGGACTCCACCAGTGGCCCGCCGGCGAGGATGAACAGGAACGAAGGCAGGAAAGTGAACCAGGTCACCAGCGTGGCCGCGAGGGCGCCGGCGACAAAAGCCTGATCGGGGCCGAACACAGGATGGACATAGGCGCCGATAAAACCGACGAAGGCCACGATCATGATCAGCGGCCCCGGCGTGGTTTCGCCCAGCGCCAGGCCGTCGATCATCTGCGTCGGCGTCAGCCAGCCATAGTGGCCGACCGCGCCCTGATACACATAGGGCAGCACCGCGTAGGCGCCGCCGAAGGTCAGCAGGGCCGCTTTGGTAAAGAACCAGCTCATTTGCGTCAGCGTGCCTTCCCAGCCGAACAGGGCGGTGAGGGTCGCCATCGGCAGTGTCCACAACGCCGCGCCGATCAGCGCCAGGCGCAGCAGTTTCCAGCGACTGAAACGGGCATGGTCGGGGGGCGGCGTGTCGTCGTCGATCAGTGCCGGGCCGAAGGATTTTTTCGCGTTGCCGTGGCCGCCCGTGGTGAATTTATCCGGGGCCAGGCGTCCGCCGAAGTAACCGATGATGGCCGCGCCCAGCACGATCAGCGGAAACGGCACGTTGCCGAGGAAGATCGCGGCGAATGACGCTGCGGCGATCGCCCACATCCAGCCGTTCTTCAGCGCACGGGAGCCGATCCGGTGCGCGGCTTGCAGCACAATCGCGGTCACCGCCGGCTTGATCCCGTAAAACAGCCCGGCCACCACCGGCACTTCACCGAAGGCGATGTACACCCAGGACAGGGCAATCAGGATGAACAGCGATGGCAGCACAAACAGCGCACCGGCGATCACGCCACCCCAGGTCCGGTGCATCAGCCAGCCGAGGTAGGTCGCCAGTTGCTGGGCTTCGGGGCCGGGCAGCAACATGCAGTAGTTGAGGGCATGCAGGAAGCGCCGCTCGGAGATCCAGCGGCGGCGCTCGACCAGTTCCTGGTGCATGATCGAAATCTGTCCGGCCGGTCCGCCGAAGCTGATGAAGCCGAGCTTGAACCAGAATCGGAACGCTTCACCGAGGCTGATCGGCGCCGGCTTGGTCAGTTCGGCGGGGCTGTTTGGGGAGGGCGTGAGGCTCAAGCGAATGTTCCTTGTGCGGGGGCGCTTTGAGCCGCTGACTGTAGCCATGAAGCGGGGGTTTGAACAGTCGGTTTTACCCGACCGCTGTGGGAGCTGGCTTGCCAGCGAGGGCGGCGGCACATCCGGCTTGGACGTCGACTGACAGGCCGCCATCGCTAGCCGCCCCCCGCGTTTTTTCAGTTCAGGACAAAGTCCACCGGTTCCAGTTGTGGCGGCAGTTCCGTCACGCCCAGTGCGTCCAGGACGTCGCGCTCGATGTTGCGCACGATGGCGTCGGTGGGCAGGTCGTTTTCGTCGCGGCCGAACGGGTCTTCCAGTTCATCGGCAATCGCATCCAGCCCGAAAAAGGTGTAGCTGACGATCGCGGTGAAAACCGGTGTCAGCCAGCCCAGGGGTTCGGCCATTGCGAACGGCAGCAGGATGCAGAACAGGTAGATGGTCCGGTGCAGCAGCAAGGTGTAGGGGAACGGCAGCGGGGTGTTTTTGATCCGTTCACAGATCGCCTGGGCGCGGGTCAGGTTGGTCAGGTGACCGGCAATGATTGTGTAGCGCCATTCATTGATGGCGCCCGACTCGCTGAGTGCCGAGCACTGTTGGCCAACCTGCATCAGTACTTGCCCGCTGATGTCCTGGGTGCCGCCCTTGGGAATCGGCTGCAACCAGTCACCGCTGGCGGCCAGTTCGTTCTCCTTGCGCAATCGGGCGTTTAACGCGTGGGCGAAGCCGCAGAGGTTACTGAGAATCGCGTGTCGCTCACGGGCGTCCTTGATGATCTGGGTTTCGCGAATCATCGACCGGACTTCCACGATGATGTCGCCCCACGCCTTGCGCGCTTCATACCAGCGGTCATAACAGGCGTTGTTGCGAAAGCTCATGAAGATCGACAGCGACAAGCCCAGCAGGGTGAAGGGCGTCGCACTGACTTTGGAAAAGTAGCTGGGGTGCAGCGTTTCGATGAACACGATGGCCGAGGCCAGCAGCGTCACCATCAGGCTGCGCAGGGCAATGCGCTTGGCAATCGAACCCTTGAGTGAAGTCAGGACACCGATCAGGTTGGGTTTGGGTCTGACGATCATGGTCTTTCAGCCGCCTGTCATGTTCATGAAGCGCACAACCTGGACATCGTCGTTCACTTCGAAATGGTGCCGATAAGGTTTGAGTTTCATCGCCTCGATGATGGCGTGTTCCAGGCGTTCGGGCTGGCCGGGGTGGCTGCGCAGGACAGCCTTGAGGTCGACGGCGTGTTCGTTGCCCAGGCACAGCAGCAGGCGCCCCTCCACGGTCAGTCGCACCCGGTTGCAGGTGCCGCAAAAATTGTGGCTGTGGGGCGAAATGAACCCCAGGCGAATGTGCGGCGCTTCGGCCAGGCGCCAGTAGCGCGAAGGGCCCTGGGTCGACTCGGCGGATTCAATCAAAGTGTAGCGTTCGGCGATGTTTTCACGTACCTGGGCGCTGGAGAAAAACGCCTCGGCGCGGCTGTGTTCGTGGATGGTGCCCAAGGGCATTTCTTCGATGAAGGAAATGTCCAGGTTGCGGTCGATGGCAAAGCTCACCAGGTCATTGATTTCGTGATCGTTGCGGCCCTTCATCACCACGCAGTTGAGCTTGGTGTTGGGAAATCCGGCCTTGTTGGCGGCGTCGATGCCCTTGATGACCTGCGCCAGATCGCCGGTGCGGGTCAGTTCGCGAAAGCGTTGCGGGTCGAGGCAGTCGAGGCTGATATTCAGCCGCTGGACCCCGGCCTCGAACAATGGCTGAGCCAGTCTGGCCAACTGCGAGCCGTTGGTGGTCAAGCACAGTTCGCGCAGGCCGGGCAGGGCGGCGATCTTCTGGCACAGTTGCACCACGCCCGGGCGGATCAGCGGCTCGCCGCCAGTCAGGCGGATCTTGCGGGTGCCCAGTGCGACGAAGCTTTGGGCCACCTGATAGATCTCTTCCAGGGTCAGCACTCGCTGCCGGGGCAGGAACTGCATGTCCTCGGCCATGCAGTACACGCAACGGAAATCGCAGCGATCGGTGACCGACATGCGCAGGTAGTCCACACGCCGGGAAAACCCATCGACCAAGACTCGCTCTGACATGAGTTCCTCATACGCATTGAATGAGTATCCGCAAAACCTGTAGGAACAAGCTCGCTCCTACCGTTACGAATGACGTGATGTGCGGATTTGTTGAGGGGAGGCTAAGGGCAACTCGGGAGAACGTCCAATCACTATGAGTAACCGGTTGATCGACGGCATCTATGAAGAGCTGTTTTCGTCAGGAACTGACATTTATGTTTTTTAAATCATTGATAAATAACGATAAAAATCTTGGTGTTTATCGTCGATAGAGGGGGCGCAACGAGCGAAAAGGCGACATTAAACGCGCATTCCTGTTCTTTTCACCGTCAAACGATTGATGACCTCAATCAGGTCAAGGTCAACGTCCGGCGCATGAATCGCCGTGGGCGGGCTTGTCGGCGATTACGCTCCGACAAGCCCCCTCGCCACAGAGGTCGTCTCAGGTCAGGTCGCTACTGCGCCCCGAACATCACGGTCCAGTAAATCCCCGCATCGCTCTTCGGATCGGTCGCGTAGGCCGCCCCGAGGTCACGAAACAGCGGGTTCATCACGTTGGCGCAATGACCGGGGCTGGCCATCCAGCCATCGACCACCTTGCGCACGGTGTCTTGCCCGGCGGCGATGGTCTCGCCGATCTCCTGGAAGTTGTAGCCCGCCAGTTCCGCCCGGTCGCCCGGCGTGCGGCCATCCTGGTCCTTGTGGTCGAAGAAGTTTTTATTGGCCATGTTGCGCGAATGCGCTTCGGCGGCGGTTGCCAGCGTGGCGTTCCAGGCCAGTGGCGTGGTGGCGGCAAAGGACTGCGTGCCGCACTGGCGTGCTTTGCTGCGAGCGATATTGAGTTCGGCCAGCAGTTTCTGGCCTTCGGTCTGCCAGTCGCCCAGGCGTGCGCTGAGCAACGGACGGGCGACAACGATGCGCCAGTCACGGTCCTGATGGCTGACACCGACATCGACGAATTGCGGGTCCAGCACGATCTGGCAAAAACTCTCCTGTATCGCTTTCATCGCCGAGGCCGCATCACGGGGCCCGGACAGGCTGATCGCCTGCACATTCTTCATGGGGTAACCGGCGGTCGCCATGGCCTGCTGCAAATTGCCGATGCTGGTGGCGGACAGCACCAGGCGCGGGTCGGCCGACAGCGGCGGCAGCTCCGACGACACCTGACCGGCGCAACGCTGCAACTGGCTGCGGTAGACGTTGATCGATTCGATCAGCTGTGACTCTTCGCTCGCCATCGCGCTGGCGGCAAACAGCAGACCCAGTGACAACCCGGCAAAGCGCATTGCGGATGATAGTGAACGCATGGAAATCCCCCTTGAGCTGACTGCGCCCATGATGCGCGAAGTTACCCCGTCAAGGGCAACGGATTTTCCAGAATGTTGCGGCGAGCGTGCAAACATTTCACTACTACACTTTAGCGCTACTGCCCACTGAGTCTTGCCGACCATGCGCTTCGACTGGATTGCAACCTGCCTCGCAATAATGCTGCTCGCCGGCCCGGCATTGGCCACCGATCAGGAGCAAAAACAACAAGTTGCCAAAGAGAAGGCCGAGGTGCTGGAACAAAAGGCTACGCAAGACAGCAACCCGGCACCGGTACCCAAGGCCCAAGCCATTACCCAGCCTGAAGCGCAGGCCGTGGACCCGGCGGGCAAGGCGCCGCTGGATGACGCCATCACTTGCCTGGCCCGTTCCATCTACTGGGAAGCCAAGGGCAAGGAATCCACCGACATGGAGGCCGTCGCCAATGTGGTCATGAACCGCCTGGGCCACGAAGGCTTTCCCGATACCGTCTGCGGTGTGGTCAAACAAGGCTCGGAAACCAAGAGTTGCCAGTTCTCCTGGTGGTGTGACGGCAAGTCCGACACGGTTCAGGAGGAGGCGCCCTATGCCATGGCCAAGGAAATCGCGCGCAAGGCACTGAACAAGCAGCTGCCGGATCACACCGGCGGCGCCTTGTATTTCCATAACCGCACGGTCAAGCCCGATTGGGCGGACAAGTACGTCAAAACCGCGGATATCGGCTTGTTCAGGTTCTATAAACCCCGTGATGGGGATGCCAGGTAAGCAGGCGCGATCAGCAACGCGCTCTGAAAAAAATTATCCGAACCACCGAAACCTGAATATTTCTGATTTATAAGCTTCATGTCCGGGCCATGCAGTAGTAACTTCATGCGCGCAATCCATCTGCCGACAGGAACCGGTGTTTATCGCCGGCCAGGCCTTTGGCTTTATCGTGTACTTGCGCGATCTGCAGTTGATTGCCCAAAGCAAAAACCTTAAGGAATAAGCTATGCGTCGAACCCTATCGCCCCGAGTCGAATGCCTGGGCCTGATGCTGTTGGCCCTGTTATTGATCGGTGCAGGCCTTGGACTGCGCCAGGCGCAGAACGTCGATGAAGAACGTTTTCTCGGCGTGGCCCTGGAGATGCTGCAAAACGGCTCGTGGCTGATCCCACACCGCGCAGCAGAAATCTACGGCGACAAACCGCCGATTTTCATGTGGACAGTGGCGTTCTTCACCTGGCTCACCGGCAAACCCAACCTCGCGTTGTACCTTCCGGGGGTGTTTTCCGCGGTGACCGTCACGGCGATGGTTTATGACCTGGGCCGCCGGCTGTGGAACCAGCGCATCGGGCGCATTGCCGCGTTGTTGTACCTGGCGACCTACCAGACCTACAGCATCCTGCGCACCGGGCAGATCGACAGCTTTCTGATTCTGTTCACCACGCTGGGCCTGTATGGCCTGGCCCGCCATCTATTGCTGGGCCCGGCGTGGCGCTGGTTCTATGTGGGTTGCGCCGCCATGGGCATCGGGGTGATCACCAAAGGCGTGGGCTTTCTGCCGGCGCTGATGCTGATCCCTTATGCCTATGCGGTACGCAAGGATTGGCCGGGCGTGGTGGCCATGCCGGGCCAGGCGCGCAAATGGTGGCTCGGGTTGCTGGTGATGCTGGCGGCGATTGCGGTCTGGCTGTTACCCATGGCGTTGTCCATCGTATTCAATGGCACCGCTGACGAGGTGGCCTATGCCCGGGAAATCCTCCTGCGCCAGACCGCCGGGCGCTACGCCAACTCATGGCATCACCGCGAACCGTTCTGGTACTTCTTCACCAACGTCATTCCGCAATACTGGTTGCCTTTGGTGCTGGCCTTGCCATGGCTGGTGCCGGCGTGGCGCCGTCAGCTGAAAAAACGTGACGGCCGGGTGCTGGTATTGCTCGGTTGGGTCGCACTGGTGCTGTTGTTCTTTTGCATCAGTGCCGGCAAGCGCAAGTTGTACATCTACCCGGCGCTGCCGGGGCTGGTGCTGGTGGCTGCACCCCTGATCCCCTGGTTGCTGCAACGCTGGTTCAAGCAGCGTCCGCGCTTGCGTCGGGTATTTCCGGCCCTGGTAGCGGCCTGGTTCGTACTGTGGTTCGCCCGCGGGTTTATCGAACCGTTCGCCGAAGGCGCCAATCCGGATCGGGCCGTCATGGCCCAGGCCGCGACCATGAGCCACGGCGCGGACCTGGTGCTGGTCAACTGGGAGGAGGGGCACTGGTTGTTCGCCCGCCAGCCAATCGTGCATTTCGGCATGGACAACTCCTCGGTCGAAAAGGCCGCCCAATGGCTGCGGGAACACCCGCAGGCCTATGCCCTGGTGCCGGCCGATGTCCTGACCCGGTGCTTCAAGCCTGAGGCCGCTCATGAACTGGGCGAAAACTCCCGTGCACATTGGTCGCTCGTCGGCGCCGATGCCGATAACGGTCAATGCCAGCCAGGACCATCCCCCAAGTTCTATCGGTTCGAATGGACGCCAGTCGCCGTGAAGTAGTCAGGGGCATGAACCTTGCGATTGATGTTCAACAGCAATCGCAAGGCTTCCGGTCCCAGGGGCTAACCCTTTAGAACTTGGCAAAATTCAACGCATCGACAATCGCCGAGCCGCCAATCCCGGTCAGCGACAACAGCAGCGCCTTGATCAGCGGGTCTTCGGCATAGCGCGAGAAAGAGCCGGTGTTGAGGGTCGCCACCCGCTCGCGGATCATCTTGAACTTGCCATAGCAAGGCGCTGTTTCCTGGGTTTCCAGCAGGTAGGCGTCGAGTCGTTGCAAGGCCCGGGTACGGGCCTTTTCGGCGGCGCGTCGCAATGACAACGCGGAACCGAGCAGCAACAGCGCCGTCACCAGGTACGAGATGACCAGGCCGGGCGGTGTCGGCCAGTTGTCGAACAGGCTGCTGCGCGAAGCCACCAGGATCAACATGACCACTGTCGGCGCGTAGATCAGCCGGTTGACGGCCGAGGTGCGCTTGGCGATCAGTTGCAAATCCACCCACTCATCGATGCAGGGGTGCTTGAGCATTCCGAAGATTTTCTTGTGCTCGGCCTGCAACGACCCCGGCCAGATCGCGTGATGCTCGCTCAGATGGCGGATAAATCGCGTCAGCAGCAGATTGGCGTCCATGACCCAGAACACCAATACCTGGAAGGTCAGGGTGGGAATCAGCCAGCTCACCATCCACCACATCGATTGGCCGCGAACGGGCATGCCTTCCATGGGCCAGACGACAAACAGCACACTGGTGACGACGACGTAAAGCCAGGTGGCAAGTGCCGTTCGCAGCATGCGCGCACCGAACGAACCACAGATGCAATGCTCACCCCAGAAGCGGGCAATGGAGATCATTTTGCGCCCGTCGGTGCAACTGAGTTGAGCCGACGCACAGGGTTTTGACCAGTCTTCGCTGGCGCTCATCAACGGGAAAAATATCAGCAGCAACCAGTGCCCCAGTTCATTGCACCAGCGCCGCAAGCTCCAGCCTTTGCCTCGGCGCAGCAAACGTCGGACCTGGCCCCATAACGTCATCTCGTATTTGCGCATGTGCAGGCGCAAATGGAAGGTGGTTTCGATTTCGGCGCGGTTGATGCGCAACTTGCGCCAGCCCCAGGTCAATGCCGAGATTGATATCAGCACCGCCAGCAAACGCAACGCCACGGTCGGCCAGGCGCTGATGCCTTCGAACAGGAACATCGGCTCGCCCAGGCCGTTGTCGGTCAGGGTGCTGCGCATCTGGTAGGCCAGCATCAGCGCGAGGATGAACATCACCAGCGGGACCACGATGTACCATACCCAGGCGTCATCGGAGGCCGGGACGGGGCTGGCCATCGGATCCTCGGCCAGCGCCAGTTTTCGGGTGGAACGCCGGGTCAGGTTCAGCGACAGGATGCCCAGCAGGATCAACACGAAGGTGAACCAGAGAAACTCCGCATGCCAGAACCGTGTGGCGATGAAGGCGCACACCGCCGCGACCATGAACAGGCTGATCGGCACGCCGCGCACCCAGGCCAGCCGCGCGTCATGGTCATCCCGCGGACCTTCGATCCGCCACCAGAGGATAAAACCGGCAATTATCAGCAAGGAGAACGTGAGCGGCCCGGCCCAGAAAAAGGACTGGGTTTGTTTGAAACGCTCGCGGATCGATGGTGACGGTTCAGGGTAGGGCGGTGGCGAGGGATCCTGCAGGCAGCGCAGGGCCATGAGGTCGTGGGGGCGAATGCCGCGATCGGATTGCGATTGCGTCGGCGCCTGGCAATTGACCGGGCGCGAGGCGCTAAGCCGGGTCGCCAGGGGAATGAAGCCACTGATGCCGACTTCATAAATGCCCGGCGAAAGCAGCTCCGATTTTGAATAGTCGAATTTCGCACGCTTGACCTCGAATGACTGCGGCGCCAGCGCCGCCAGCACCGAGACAAATACGGCACTTTGCAGGCTGTCGCGAAACGGCGGCACATCTTGTTGCAGGGCGCGGGTCAGCGTGAGCCCGTAGGGGGCGGCGAGGATCAGGTTGCGGGTGGTCTGCGCCTGGCCCCGTTGCAGCATGCGGGCATCGAGGTCGGTGGAAAAGTACAGTTTGTAGGGCATCCGGCTCTTGAGTGCCTGCAACACCAGCAGCTTGTCGTAGGCATCCACGCCCAGTATGCCGATGGCGCCAATGCCGCTCTGGCCGTTGCGGTGATAAGTCGCGTCTTCGCTGGCGATGTGGTCGGCCAGGCGTCGCAGGTAGTCGAGCTGAGAATTGCCGTCGGCTTTTTCCAGCGGGCTGAGGTCGATCTGAGTGGTCCCCGCCGTGTTTTTGCTGGCATCGGTGCTGGCGGTCTTGTCGGTGCTCGCCGATTCCTCCGGCAGACGCCCATCCAGGCCGCGTAAATAGCTGAAGCGCAAAATCCATTGGTCGACCGCTTCGCGCTGGTTCTTTTCGCTGTCATTCAGGTGCGCGTCCCGGGCCACTTGCATCTTGAAGCTTTCGATCAGCGCGCGACTGTAGAAACTGTCCCATTCGGAAATCAAGGCGATGCGGTTGTCGCTGCGCCGCAGCGTGCGCGTGCAGGGTGAATCGGTCCTGCGCTGCGTGCCTTCGCCGCAACGCACGCCGATGGCCGGGTCGACGCGGCGCAACTGCAACTCTTCGAGCATCAATTGGGTCATGGTGCCGTCGTCGCTGACGGTGCGCAGCAACTTCATGGGTGGCCGATTGGCCAGCGGCGGTGACAACGGCTGGTAGCCGCGATCCAGGGTTTCGTTATCGGCGGTGGCCAGCGGTGAGTAGATCTCGACATTCGGCGTGGCCTTGCCGATGTCCTGATCCTGGAACATGTCCCGCAGCACGGTTGAGGTCGAGGGGCCGATGACCTTCAGCACGGCCTGCCCGGGCGGTTCGGCGCAGGCTGTGGGGGCGCACGCCGCAGCGACTTTCTGGTTCAGGGTCTGGCGCAGGGTTTCCAGGCTTTGCAACGGCGTCGGGCCAAGTGCGTCCTGTTTCAACCAGAAAACAATCGTGCGGTCGGGAGGAGGTGATGCGCCTTCAAGCGCTGTCGGCGGATCGAAGGAGTTGGAGATGAACACTTCATAGGGCGCGTCGACGAAAGCGCTTGCCTGCGGCGCGTCGGGGGACAGAGTGTCGGAGAGTCTCAGGCAGTGAATGTACTGCTCCTGATCCGGTACCCGATGGGAGTTCTTGAAGCCGGCCAGCAAGGCGTAGCGAATCCGCCGGCGTCTTTCGACCTCATCGGCGTAGGGGCCGCCCTCGACCAGCGCGACCATGATGTCGGGCAGCGGTTTAGCACCGGACAGCGTTGATAGCGCAGGGCTGCAAACGTTCGCGGCGTCCGGGTTTTTGCTGTCGCCGAGCTTTTTGCGATAGCGCTCCACCGCGTCGAAAGGGTCCTGCCAGAGCCGTGCTTCGATAGGCAGTTGCGCCTGGAATTGTGCACCGACGGGGCGCGGCTCAAGGAAGGGTTCGCGGTTGAGGGCGAACATCGATACCACCAGACTCAGGATGACTGCACTGCCTGGCAACCAAAAGGCCAGGTTCGTGCCCGAACCCTTGCTGTCCACGGCCTGTGCCTCTTGTTGTCGGCCAACTGCGTACAGTTATGTATAGACGCAAACAACCAAGGGGTTTGGCCTGAATGGACGATTATTTGCCCGATTTGCCGCTGACTGACCGTTGTAGGAGCTCGCTCGCGATGGACGTCAACGATAACGCGAACATCTGGATATACGCGGTACCGGGGAGTGCTTCGCGAGCGAGCGCCTACAGGTGATGATTCAGACCGGGCTGCGATGCCAGAAGCATCGCGCCAGCAGCGCATCGAGACTGAACTTGCCAGGGCCTGACAGCACCAGCGGCACCAGGGCGGCGAGGTAGATCAACGGCAGTTTGAAATTGCCATAGCCTTTGTTGGTGATCGAATAGCCCTGAGCCAGGTCGCTCAAGGTCGACCAATCGGCAGGCCAGTGAACAGCGGCGGTGGCGACGATGGTCACCACGATCAGGCTGATCGCCGAATAGCGCGTGGCCAGTCCCATCAGCAGGGCGAGGGCGCAGATCAATTCCACCCACATCGACAGTTCCCAGTTCAGCGTGGCCGGCAGGTGGTTGAACGGAAACAGGAAGCGGTCCTGGATGTCGGCAAACCAGTTTTCGCCATTGAATTTCTCCAGGCCGGACTCGAAGAATTCCCAGGCGAGGAACACGCGCAGGGTCAGGGGCGCTATCCAGCTGCCGGCACGGTCAAGGTTCAGGTGCAGGCCTTTCACGGCAGAGGAAATAGAGGCATTCATGGGCGTTGATCTCCTTCAAATCAGGGGTGTCGGGCGACGTGTGTGCCCGTTAGCGCAAGGATCGGCTTGGCCAATCGACAGGCGTATTTGATCAACCGGGTGTATCTGCGGTGTGTCGCGGGTGCGGGGGGTTGAAGGCGTGATGTGTCCAGAGCCGGGCTGTACACACTTTGATACATGGCCATCTCAAGTCATCGCCACCGTCCTGTGGGAGCGGGCTTGCCCGCGATGACGGTCGCACACCCAACATTGAAGGTGGCTGACCCACCGCTATTGCGAGCGAGCTAGAGCCTTGAACGCCTGCAATCGGCGGTCTGAGGCCCCATGCCCCAGAGCGTGTCCGGGGCCGTTTGCATGGGGTTCGAGTCAGTCCGATAACGCCAGGACCCGGCTGCGCAAGTGGTCCAGGGTTTCGTCGTTGAGGACCGTGGTCAGGTCAAGCCCTTCTTTGGCCTGGAACAGGTTCATCGCGTCCCGGGTCTGCTTGCCGAGGATGCCGTCGATATCACCAGGGTGCCAGCCGAGGTACGTCAGGCAGGTTTGCGCCATCCGAATCCGCAGATCGGGTGTCCCGCCATAAGAGAACTTTTGATACGCGGCACTGAGGCGCAAGTCATAGTTGTTGATGGCGTAGTTGGGGCCGTTGTAGCGACGGGCGAAATTGGCCCAGTCCTTGGCCCGCAGCGCCGCCACCGAACCCCCGCCGATCAGCTCGCCCACGGTGCACAGCAGTTGTTCGTTCTCGGATGCGACCATGCGCTTGACCATCGCCTCGACATCCGCCGAGCCCGTGGTGGCGAAATTGAAGCCCATTGTCTGGCCCAGTCCCCAGGAGGTGCTTTGCAGCGCTGCGTTGCGATTCAGGCTGATGGCCTGATTCAGCCGATCATATTGATGCGCCCCCGATGCGCCATAGTTGCCAGGGGTCTTGCTGCTGATATCCGGGTATTGGGTGTCAAACGCCTGTTGGGTCAAGCGGCTGAAGACGTGACGCTCAAAAAGAATTTTCGGGCGGCGGTCGGAAAAGAATCCGTTGCCGGAGGTTTCTACTGCTAGCACAGCCCAGAGTTGCGCAGCACTGACTTTGGCCAGATCCAGGGCATTTTCCATTCCTTCGTCGTCAAGCGCCGCGCCATGGCTGGTGAATTCATCGCTCATGGCGGCCTCCTTCGAAACAGCAAATACCGGTGTACGGTTTAAGCGTAGGCGGGCCGGGCCTGTGCCGGCGGTTTTGCGATCATCGGCGCAGGGCTACGGCGGATGACGCTCAGGGACTTTTGCTATACATTTTCCGCCCGCCCATTGCATGGTGAAACCGCTTCATGTCTCTCGCGCTCGAACGTCTAGTCGCTGGCACGCCGATCCCTTTCGCCGGTAATCGTGTCACCGTGGTCAGCCCCGAACTGGCAGCACGCTTTCAGCCCGGCGACCACCTGTTGGTGGAGCAGGTCAGCGGTGAACTGCTGTTGATTCCGGTGGCTGACCAGCAGGCGGCGTCGGTTGCGATTGCCCGAGCCGAATCGGCGTTTACCGCGTTGTCGGCGGTGTCGGATCAGGCGATCAGCACCTTCTTCGACCTGTTTGCACAACGTCTGGAAACCCCGGACTGCTGGGCCCTGATCGAGGCGGCCAACCTGGCGGACATCGAGCGGGCCAAGGCTCGCGGTCGTTCGACCACGCGTTTGCTGGCCGATGAGCGCATGCGCCGCGACATGATTGCCGGCCTGCGCGCCTGGCGCGATGCCCCGGCGACACGGGGCAAGGTGGTCAGCTGCGTCGAGCATGACGGCTGGAAAGTCGAGCAGGTGGTGTCGCCGCTGGGCATCGTCGCGTTCGTCTTCGAAGGCCGGCCGAACGTCTTCGCCGACGCCGCCGGTGTACTGCGCACGGGCAACACCGCCGTGTTGCGCATTGGCAGTGATGCCTTGGGCACCGCCCAGGCCATCGTCACTCACGCCTTGAATCCGGCCCTGGCCGACGCCGGTTTGCCAACCGGCGCGGTGTCGCTGGTGGAAAGCGTCAATCATGCCGCCGGTTGGGCGATGTTCGCCGACCGGCGTCTGTCGCTGGCGGTGGCCCGGGGTTCGGGTCGCGCCGTCAGCCAGTTGGGCAGCATTGCGCAACAGGCCGGCACCGCCGTCAGCCTGCACGGCACCGGCGGGGCCTGGCTGATTGCCCACAGCGACGCCGACGCCACACGTTTCGCCGCGGTGGTGCGCAACTCCCTCGACCGCAAGGTCTGCAATACCCTCAATGTCTGCCTGATCCACCGCGACCGCGCTTCCGAACTGGTGCCGCTGTTCCTGGAGGCGCTGCAACAGGCCGGCAAGGCTCGGGGCCAGGGCTGCAAGTTGCACATCGTCGAAGGCAGCGAAACCTATCTGCCAGCGCAGTGGCAAAGCGCGACCGTCGAGGTCTATCGCGCCGAAGGCTACCGCACCGAAGCACTGGCCGAACCGCTGCCGGAAGATCAGTTGGGCCGTGAGTGGGAATGGGAAGAAACCCCTGAAGTGAGCTTGAAGATCGTCGACGACCTGGACAGCGCCATCGCCTTGTTCAATCGCTACAGCCCGCAGTTCACGGTGTCGCTGCTCAGTGAAGACGCGGCGACCCAGGAGCGTTTCTACAACGCGGTCAATGCGCCCTTTGTCGGCAACGGGATTACCCGTTGGGTCGACGGTCAGTACGCGCTCAACAAGCCGGAACTGGGCCTGTCGAACTGGGAGAGCGGTCGCCTGTTTGCGCGCAGTGCGATTCTCTCCGGTGATGGTGTGTTCACCATCCGTAGCCGCATGACGCAGACGGATCTGTCGGTCAAGCGCTAGAAAATGGCGCAGCGGCTGCCTCGGCGGTCGCTGCGATTGGCTCAGGCCGCTTCAACGGCTTTGCCGTAGACGGCACAGGTGCCTGGGTGTTCGGCCAGCGACACGAAGGTGCGGCTGCCGGCATCCAGGGCATCGATCGAACCGGTCTCGATGTCGTAGACCCAGCCATGCAGGTTCAGCAGGCCTTTTTCCTGGGCCAGGCGCACGCTCGGGTGAGTCTGGATGTTGGCCAGTTGGGCGATGACATTCTCGCGCACCATCGAACTGACTTTGGCCGCGTCATCGGTGTGGGGCCGGGATTCGTTGATGACTTTCGCCGACTCGGCGTGTTGCAACCAGCCGCTGACGGCGGGCAGGTGGTCCATGCATGTGCATTTGGCGACGGCGGTCATGGCGCCGCAGTCGGAATGGCCACAGATGACGATATCGGTCACACCCAGCACCGCGACGGCGTATTCGACGGTGGCCGACACACCACCCGGATGGGGGCTGTAGGACGGCACGATGTTCCCGGCGTTACGGATCACGAACAGCTCACCGGGTTCTTGCTGGGTCAGCAGTTCCGGCACGACGCGGCTGTCGGAACAGGTGATGAACAGCGTGCCCGGGTGTTGCGTGGTGGCCAGGTGCTTGAACAGGTCGGTGCGTTGCGGAAAGACTTCTTTCTGGAACTTCAAAAAACCGTCTATGAGCGCTTTCATGGGGGCATTTCCTTTCAGTTCAGTAGTTGGGGATCAGTTGGAACAACCGGTGCCGAACACGCTGTATTGCAGAATGTGGGTCGCGCCTTTGGAGTCCTGGTACGTCATTTCAACGGGGACAACGCCGCAGATGTCCGCAGGTGGCGTGATGTTCACGACCTGCGCGATATCCAGTGTCATGCCGTATTGATAAGGCACGACGGCTTCCCGGGCTTGAACCTGGGCGGACACGCCCGCTATCAGCGAAAGAACCAGCAGAATTTTTTTCATGGGGCATCCTCCAGAGCAGAGTGGTGAGTGCTAAACCGTTGTCGGGTTTTGTCGGGTTGGGCCCGTACCGGAGCGCGGGCCGGTCGCCACTCAGAAAGGGCGCAGGGGCAGGAACTTGCCGTCGAGGGTAATCACTGCGCGGGAGCCGCCTTCCGGGTCTTCGACTTTCTTCATGTCGAGCTTGAAGTTGATCGCGCTGATGATGCCGTCGCCGAATTGCTCATGAACCAGGGCTTTCAACGTGGTGCCGTAGATCTGGATCATTTCGTAGAAGCGGTAGATGGTCGGGTCGGTCGGGACACCCGAAAGACTGCCGCGCAGCGGGATGATCTGCAGACGGGCTACCGAGTCGGCGTCCAGTTCGAGTTTTTCGCCAATCACTTTGGCGGCGCTTTCCGGCAATGGATGCTGGCCGAGCAGGGCGGCGGTGACGTATGCCAGGCCAAGGCCGGTGCCGTCAGCCAGGTCCTGCCAGGACAGGTTCTTGCGCGCCTTGGCATCGAGGATTTCGGTGGTCAGGGCCAGGCTTGGGTCGTTATAAGCGTGGGACTGTTGCATGGTGTTTCTCCTGTCGCAGTGGGTTGTGTTTCGGTGTGAAGCCATCTTCTGCCGATTCACCCATAGCGTCCAAGACCGATATACAATGCAAGGCATAAGTACTGCCTATAGATGGTGAGCCCATGTTGCTGCGTCATTTGCGTTATTTGCTGGCCGTGGCTGATCACGGCGGTTTCACCCGCGCCGCCGAGGCGCTGCACGTATCCCAGCCGACCCTGTCGCAACAGATCCGGCAGCTGGAAGAAGCCCTGGGCGTCAGCCTGTTCGACCGCACCTCGCGCACGGTCAAGCCGACCGACGCCGGCCAGGCCTACATCGAATGCGCCCGTCGGGTGCTGGTGGAACTGGAGGCGGGCAAGCGAGCGCTGCATGACGTGAAAGACTTGTCGCGCGGCTCCCTGCGCCTGGCCATGACGCCGACCTTCATGGCGTATCTGGTGGGGCCTCTGGTGCGCGACTACGTGGCGCGGTTCCCGAACATCCATCTGGAGATTTTCGAATTGTCGATGGACGACATCGAATCGGGGCTGGCGGAGGATTCGCTGGATATCGCGATTGCGTTTGACCAGGTGCGCAACGCCGACATCGAATCGATCCCGGCGTTTACCGAGACACTGGGCTTGATGGTCGGTCGGGCCCACCCGCTGTATGAATGCGAAGGCGCGCTCGCCAATGAGGCAGTGGCGCAACTGGAGTTTGCGTTGCTGACCGCGGACTTCGTCACCCGTACGCGCATCGACGAGTACTTCGCCCAAGGACAGATCACGCCCAAGGTGGCCATCGAGGTCAACTCGGTCAATACCTTGCTGGAAGTCATTCGGCACACGGCGATGGCGACTATCCTTCCGGAGCCTATTGCAACCAGCGATCGCGCGTTGCGCAGGATCCCTTTGGCGGGGGAGGCGCCCCGGCGCGGAGCGGCTTTGCTGCGGCGTAAAAACAACTACCACAGTGCGGCGTCGTTGGCGTTTGTGCAGTTGGTGTTGGGTGCCGATATATCTTGATCAGCAAATATTGGTGCATGGGCTTCGAAACTAAAAAGGGCCTGCTCTTGTTGGGAGCAGGCCCTTTTTATAGTTGAGTCAGTTTAATCAGTAGAACCGGTCAATCACCCGAACTTCGTTCTGGTTCTGCATCGATGCCCAGGCCTGTTTCAGGGTTTGCAGAACATTACCAATGAAGTCCTTGTCGGCCGCGGCTTTCTTGCCGACGTAGCCCTGGCCGCGACGGTACATTTTCAGTCGGGCGAGCAGGTTCTGGTTGTTCTGATCAAACTCCGCTTCATGGGCATGCGGGGACAGGCAGTCGATATGAACCTGGCCGGTCTTGCTGATCCAGAGGATATGGCTGTCGTGGCTGTCTTTTTGCGCAGCGAACATACGGGCCAGTTCTTCGATAGTTGGTTGATTGTTCAAATTCATCTTAAAACCCCTTGACCATTTGGTGATCTTTCAAAGTTGATTCGCTAATACAAGTAGCCCATCGGTTAGTTGATCCCTGGCACCGAAACCAGGACGTCAGCAGTCGTCCGCCAAATTCGGCGGGGCCCTGCGTCTGTTGCATGTAGTCGTGTTGAATAACTGCTACGCGTTAGCGTCACAACGAAGAGAAGCAGCGAATACCTTCAGGCCACTGCCGACGTTTTCAGGGTCGGGCACAAGCTTCATGAGGATGGATCGCTAGCATTTCTCGCCCTTGTACTGGACGTTCAGGCCAGGTCAGCTTCTTCAATCTGCCTTGTGGGCAGCGTGTATCCGGAAAAAACAGCTCGGCGGTCAGACGAGCTTGCTCAAGCGTGTTGCGTGTACTCCCGATCGGGGAGACGTCTGCATCATGCAAGGGCAAATCGAAGGCGTCAACGGTTTTGTAGTGAATATTTTTAGTCACTACATATTGTCGGACAAAGCTGTCTGGAATTAAAAAACGTAACCGGGTGTTCGGGTCAGGACGACGGCAGCAAAGCTTCGAAGCGGTAAAAGGTGCAGGGATAACCCTTTACCGTCAGGGAATGTCGGGTGAAGCCCTCTGCCACGAGATCGGGCATGACGGCGGCCCAGAACAGCCGCGCGGGTTGATTCACTTCGATGTGGAAAATCTGCCATTGACCGGGGAATCGGCTCAAGAGGGTGGAAACGACAAACTTCGCGACACCCCGGCCACGAAAGCGCCGAGCGACGAACAAGTAACCAATGTTGTGCTCGGCACCGGGCAGGTGGGTTTCGTCGTCCACTGTTACAAAACCAGCCAATTCCCCGTCCACTCTGATCAGAAACGCTCGGGTCGAGGGTTTTCGCCAGTAGTCGGTCAGGGGCAAGATGTTGAAGAGGCCGTGTTCAGCGAGTTTCAGTGGCATCCACTCACTGAAGTCGTAGGTATAGAACTGCATCAGGCATTCGATGGTTTCCAGGTCATCGCGCTGTGCGGCGTGCAGTGCTATCGAGGACATTACCTGCGGCTCCTGGCATCAGTCAGTCAAGGATAGACGGAACGGTGAATGGCTTGTGGGGGGATTTGTCGCGAGGGAGCAAGCTCCCTCGCCACAGGGGTAAGTGTCAGGCTTTGGGGGCCGTGCGTTTGTTGACGGGCGATGTCTTGCGCTTGGCCGGTTTACGCTTGTTTTTCCAGGGCGTCGCGCCACGTCCGGCGGGGCTGGCCGGACCGCTGATGGTCAGACTCAGGCCGGCGCAACGGGCCACTTGCTTGCTCATCCACGCCGCCTGTTTGGTGACGAATTCTTCAAGACTCATTTCGCCGCTCTGCACCATGTCCAGCGCCTGCTCCCAGATCGCCGTGGTACCCGGATCGGCAATCGCCCGCGGCACTGCATCGATCAGGCTGAAAGCGGCAGGTGTGGCGGCCAGTGCCTTGCCGTTCTTGACCAGGTACCCACGGTCGAGCAGGCCCTGGATGATCGAGGCGCGGGTCGCTTCGGTGCCGATGCCGGTGGTGTCCTTGAGTTTTTGCTTGAGCAGCGGATCTTCCACCAGTTTGGCAACGTTCTTCATCGCCTTGATCAGATCGCCCTCAGTGAAAGGCTTGGGCGGTTGGGTCCAGAGGTCCTTGAGCTGCACGTTGGCCACCGCGCACTCAATGCCTTCCATGAGGTTGGGCAGCGTTTGCGGGGCCGGTGCTTCACGGCCCCTGGCCGGGGCAAGTGCTTCGGGCAGTGCACGTTTCCAGCCGGGCTCGACGATCTGCTTGCCAACGGCACGCAAGGCTTCACCGGCGCAGTCGAAGTCGGCCTGGGTACGGTCGTATTCGTGATTGGGCAGGAATTGGGCGAGGTAGCGTGCGCGGATCAGGGTGTAGACCGCCCGTTGTTTGCCCGCCAGTTTTTCCAGGTTCTTCGCGGCGGCGGTGGGGATGATGCCGTGGTGCGCGCTGACCTTGGCATCGTTCCAGGCCCTGGAGCGCCGTTGCGGTTCGAGGTAATCGTGCAACGCGTTCAGCGCCGGATCGGCCTGACGCAGCGCCGCCAGAATGCCCGGCGCTTCGCTGTGCTGGCTGAGGGGCAAATAGCCGCAGTCACTGCGCGGGTAGGTGATGACTTTATGGGTTTCGTAGAGCGCCTGGGCGATATCGAGGGTTTCCTGGGCGCCGAGCCCTAGTTTCTTCGAGCAGACTTCCTGCAAGGTGCCGAGGTCGAACGGCAGCGGCGCCACCTCGCGCATGCGCTCGGTGCGCAGCTTGATCACCCGGGCGCTCGCGGCGCCTGTCATCGCAGCTGCGGCTTGTTGGGCCAGTGCCTGATTCAGGCAGCGCTCCTGATCGTCGCAAAGCTCCGAGGCGGCCCGCCATTGCGCGGTGAATGGGGTGCCGTCATGCAGCAGCTGGACATCGATGGCCCAGTAAGCGACCGGTACGAAGTTGGCGATGCTGCGATCGCGATCCACCACCAGGCGCAAGGTCGGCGTTTGTACGCGACCGACCGGCAATACGCCCTGATAGCCGGACTGGCGACCCAGCAGGGTGAACAGCCGACTCATGTTCATGCCGATCAGCCAGTCGGCCCGGGAACGCCCCAGCGCCGAATGGTAAAGGCTGAAGGTTTCGGCGCCCGGCTTGAGGGCGGCGAGGGCCTTGCGGATCGAGGCGTCGTCCAGTGCCGACAGCCACAAGCGGCGGATCGGCCCACGATAACGGCAATGCTCCACCAGTTCCCGGGCGATCATCTCGCCTTCGCGGTCGGCGTCGGTGGCGATGATCAGTTCGTCGGCCTCGCCGAGCAGGCGTTTGACGGCTTTGTACTGGCTGGCCGTGCGCGGTTTGACGGTCATTTTCCATTTGTCCGGAATGATCGGCAGGTCCGCCAGCACCCAGCGCTTGTAGCGCGCGTCATAGGCGTCCGGCGGCGCGGTTTCCAGCAGATGGCCAATGCACCAGGTCACGGTGACGTCTGTTCCCAGCCAGCAGCCATCGCCGCGGCGCCGCGCGCCGAGCACGGCCGCAATGTCTTTGGCCTGGGAAGGTTTTTCACAGAGGTACAGCCGCATAACCATCGTCGTCGATCAGTGTCCGGAGAGGTGCACAGAATGGCGGGATATGGACTCGGGGGCAATCTTTATCTGTATGGATGTACAGTTAGTGCGTTGCGATAATTTGCCTGGTCCGTTCGGCTGCAAGGCGGTCATGCCTGCCGAATCTGGGTTATACCTGATGAATCGTGGTCTCGGGTCATGGGGCTGCTGCGCAGCCCGTCGCGGGCAAGCCACGCTCCCACAGGGTCAATCATCGTCGTGAGGAATGCATTCCATGAAAAGCTCCGGTCCCAGCCCTGTCATCACCATCGCCGAGCAGCCCGGTTGCCTGCTGGTGAAATTTCACGGAATCCAGGTGGCCGCCTCCTCGCGCGCCCTGGTGATGCTGGAGGCCAATTACCCTCCGGTGTACTACGTTCCGCGAGAGGACATCGACGAGAAATATTACGCCCGCACCGATCACACCAGCTATTGCCCGTACAAGGGCGATGCCAGCTATTTCAGCCTGCAGGTGCCGGGTCATGAGGGCGCCAATGCGGTGTGGAGCTACGAGAATCCCAAGGTGTCTGTCAGGCAAATTGAAAACTACGTGGCGTTTTATCCGGATCAGGTGACGTTCGAGTTGCTTGAAATCGAAGAGTGATATTCACGCTGACTTTCACAATACCTGTAGGAGCGAGCCTGCTCGCGATGGTGTGTCAGTCAACGCGATGACAACTGATACTCCATCGCGAGCAGGCTCGCTCCTACAGGTTTTCCCTTAATTTTTGTGCAGGTCCACGTTGCGGGTCTCGCGCAAACAGATCATTCCCACCACCAGGCTGACGCCGGTGATCACCACCGGGTACCACAGCCCGTAGAAGATATCGCCGGTGTAGACCACCAACGCAAACGACACCGTCGGCAGAAACCCGCCGAACCAGCCATTGCCGATGTGGTAGGGCAGGGACATCGAGGTGTAGCGGATGCGCGTCGGGAACAGCTCGACCATCAGCGCCGCCAGCGGCCCGTAGCACATCGCGGAAATGATGATCAGCGCCACGATCAGCGCGACGATCATCGGTTTGTTGATCTGCTGCATGTCGGCTTGCTGCGGATAGCCGGCAAGGGTCACGGCACCGCGCAATGCCGCTTCGTCAAATCCGTCGATCTTCACGTCGCCAACGCTCACTTGCACCGTGCTGCCGGCCGGTGCCACTGCGCTGGAGTACGGCAAGCCCTGTTTGACCAGGAAGGTTTTGACCTTGTCGCAGGGGCTGTCAAATTTCGCCTTGCCAACCGGGTCGAACTGAAAGGTGCAGGTGGCCGGGTCGGCCAGCACGGTGATCGGTGCCTGACGGCTGGCCTGGTCGATGGCCGGGTTGGCGTAGTGAGCCAGGGATTTGAAGATCGGGAAGTACAGCGCGGTGGCCAGCAGCAGGCCGATCATCAGCACCGGCTTGCGCCCGACCTTGTCCGACAGCCAGCCGAAGAAGATGAAGAACGGCGCACCAAGGGTCACGCTGACAATCAGCAGGCCGTTGGCGACGGCAGGGTCCATTTTCAAGAATTGGGTGAGGAAGAACAGCACATAGAACTGCGCGGCGTAGAAGGTCACCGCTTGCCCGGCGTTGATGCTGAACAGGGCGATGAGCACGACCTTGAGGTTTTCCCATTTGCCGAAGGAGTCGCGGATCGGCGATTGGCAGAGTTTGCCTTCTTCTTTCATTTTCACGAAGGCCGGCGACTCGTGCAGGCTCAGGCGAATCCAGGTCGAGATGCCCAGCAAAATGATCGAAAACAGGAACGGGATGCGCCAGCCCCAGACTTCGAACTGATCGCCCGTGAAGTAGCGGCAACCGAGCACCACCAGCAGCGATAACAGCAGGCCAAGGGTGGCGGTGGACTGAATCCAGCTGGTGTGAAAGCCGCGTTTGCCGATAGGCGCGTGCTCTGCGACGTAGGTCGCGGCGCCGCCGTATTCGCCGCCCAGGGCCAGGCCCTGAAGCATGCGCAGCGCCACGAGAATGATCGGCGCGGCGATGCCGATGCTGGCGTAATTGGGCAGCAGGCCGACGCAGAAGGTCGCCAGGCCCATGAGGATGATGGTGGCGAGGAAGGTGTATTTGCGTCCGATCATGTCCCCCAACCGGCCGAACACCAGGGCGCCGAACGGCCTCACGATGAAACCGGCGGCGAAGGCCATCAGGGCGAAGATGAACGCCGTGGTGTCGTTGACCCCGGCGAAGAACTGCTTGCTGATCACCGCCGCGAGGGCGCCATAGAGGAAAAAGTCATACCACTCGAAGACCGTTCCGAGCGACGAGGCGAAGATGACTTTCTGGGTGTCCTGGCTGGTACGCGCGCTGCGCAAGCTTTCCAGGGGCTGAACGTGTTCTGACATATCGGTATCCCTCACAGTGATTGTTTTTGTTGTTCCACTGTCGGCGCCGTCCTTGTGGGCTGGTGCCGCTACTTCGATGTATCGGATGTACGCGTTTGCGCAGGAGCGAGCTTGCTCCGGGCGGCGTTCCGACGATGAACTTGAGAGCGCACATGGGTGTCAGGTTGTCAGCGTTATCGTTGACGACCATCGCGAGCAGGCTCGCTCCTACAGTGTTCGTGTGGATTCACGAGTGTGTGACCCGTTCCTTTGTCTCGGTGATGCTCCTTGTGTGGGGGCTGAGGATCAGTTGTGCGGCTTTCTCGGCGATCATCAACGTGGGTGAACAGGTATTGCCCGAAGTGATGCGCGGCATGATCGAGGCGTCGGCGATGCGCAGACCGGGGATGCCGTGCACGCGCAGTTCGGCATCGACCACGGCGTGCGTGTCGTTGCCCATCCGGCAGGTGCCGACCGGGTGGAAAATCGTGGTGCCGATCCGGGCGGCGGCTTCGTGCAATTGCTCTTCGCTTTGCAGGATGTCGCCGGGCAGGTATTCGACCGGATTGAACGCCTTCAGCGCTGGTGCGGCGACAATGCGCCGGGTCAGGCGAATGGCGTCGGCCGCCACGCGCAAATCCTCCGGATGGCTCAGGTAATTGGGTTGAATCAGCGGTGCCTCCTGCGGGTTGGCGGAGCGGATTTCGACCCGGCCACGGCTCTGCGGACGCAAGTCGCAGACCGAGGCGGTAAAGGCCGGGAACGCATGCAGCGGTTCACCGAAGCGCTCCAGGGACAGCGGTTGCACGTGGTATTCGAGGTTAGCCGACGTCTGTTCCGGCCCCGAGCGAGCGAAGGCGCCGAGCTGACTGGGCGCCATGGACAGCGGGCCGCTGCGGTCATACAGGTAGCGCAGGCCCATGCCCATCTTGCCCCACAGGCTGCCGGCGATCTGGTTCAGGGTACGGGCATTTTGCAGTTTGTAGATCAGGCGCAGTTGCAGGTGGTCCTGCAGGTTGCCACCCACGCCGGCCAGTTCATGCGCGACGCCGATGCCCAGGCGTTGCAGGAGCGGGCGAGGGCCGATCCCGGAGCGCTGGAGGATGCTCGGTGAGCCGACGGAGCCGGCGCACAGGATGATTTCCTTGCGGGCCTTGAAGGTCCTGGCCTGATCCTGCCAACTGGCGCTGATGGCACTGGCACGACCGCTTTCCAGCAGCACGCGGTCGACCTCCACGCCGGTCAGCAAGGTCAGGTTGGGGCGATGGCGGATCGGCTTGAGAAACGCCTTGGCCGCATTCCAGCGGATGCCGGCCTTCTGATTGACCTGGAAGTAGCCGCAGCCTTCGTTGTCGCCCCGGTTGAAGTCATCGATGCTGGCGATGCCGCTTTGCTCGGCGGCGCTGCGGAAGGCATCGAGAATCGGCCACGACAGACGCTGGCGTTCGACCCGCCACTCGCCGGCACTGCTGTGAAACGCCGAGTCGCCGGCAAAGTGGTTTTCGCTCTTCTTGAACAGCGGCAGGACGTCTTGCCAGCTCCAGCCCGAATTGCCTTCGGCAGCCCAGTTGTCGTAGTCGCCCGCCTGGCCGCGCATGTAGATCATGCCGTTGATCGAGCTGCAGCCCCCGAGCACTTTGCCGCGCGGATAGCTCAGGGCACGGCCTTGCAGGCCGGGTTGGGCTTCGGTCTTGAAACACCAGTCGGTGCGCGGGTTGCCGATGCAGAACAGGTAGCCCACGGGGATGTGAATCCACGCATAGTTGTCGCGGCCGCCGGCTTCGAGCAGCAGTACGCGGTGCTGCGGGTTGGCCGACAAGCGATTGGCCAGCAAACAACCGGCCGGGCCGGCCCCGACCACGATGTAGTCGTACTCATCAAGGGAAGTCTGCATCCCTGACCTCATGTTGTTGTTCTTGTTGGGATCCATCCTAGTTGTTAGCTTTCGTCAAAAGAATGTTAGTTTTTGCGCAGCTGCTGTTCGTTTTTAAACACCTGTAAACAAGGATGATTCATGTTCGACTGGAATGACGTGCGGTTTTTTCTCGAATTGCAGCGTAGCGGACGTTTGCTGACCGCTGCCCGGCGCTTGAACACCACCCACGCCACCGTTGCGCGGCACATCGAGGCCATCGAAAAAAGCCTCGGCACCGCGTTGTTCGTCCAGCATGCGCAGGGCTATGAGTTGACGCCGGCCGGCGAAGCGCTGCTCAAGCACGCCGAAGCCATGGAGAACGTCGCACTGCTGGCCCAGGAGGAAATCACCCAATCCACGGCGCCGCTGGGCAAGATTCGCGTGGGCGTGACCGAGGGCCTGGGCATCATGTTCCTGGCCAGCCGCATGAATGGCCTGTTCGAGCGCTATCCGGGGCTGGAGGTCGAACTGGTGGCGGTGCCGCGCTTTGTCAGCATCCTCAACCGCGAGGCGGAAATCAGTATTCACCTCGAGCGCCCGGCCGCCGACATGCTGGTCACGCGCAAACTCACCGACTATCGACTGGCGCTGTACGCCAGCCAGGATTACCTCGACCGTTCGCCCGCGCTGCACAGCCGCGAAGACCTGGGCCGGCATGCGTGGATCGGTTATGTCGACGACTTGCTGTTCAGCCAGGAACTGATGTTCCTCAACAGCTTCTGCCGTAATCCGCGTGTGGTCTTCCACAGCACCAGCGTCATCGCCCAGCATCAGGCTGCGCGCGCAGGCCTGGGGATCGCGGTGCTGCCGTGTTACATGGCCAGCGCCGACCCCGGCCTGGTGCCGTTGCTGCCGGACGAGAGCATCCAGCGCAGCTACTGGATCAGCACCCGCCGCGAACTGCACAAATCCGTGCGGTTGCGCGTGTTGTGGGATTACGTGGTGGAAATGTGTGAGCGGGAGCAGGACCTGTTGCAGGGGGCCGTCCGCGCCCCCGCGTAGTCGGCCCGCAAGACGTTCGCTAGGAAGCGCTGAGTGGCCGGGTATCTGGAATCGTCAGGGTCGCGCGCAATCCGCCTTCAGCCCGATTGGCCAGGGTGATGCGTCCGCCCAGCCGATGGGCAATGGTGTTGACGATCGTCAGCCCCAGTCCCGCGCCATGGGTGTTTCCGCGACTGTAGAAGCGTTCGAATACTCGTGCGTGGTCCGCTTCGTCGATGCCCGGTCCCTGATCCAGGACACTCAGGGCATAGAAACCCTCCGCCTGACTCAATTGCACGGTGATGACGCCGTGCTCGGGGGAAAAGTTCGCGGCGTTGGTGATCAGGTTGTTCAACGCGATATCGATGGCGGCGGCGTCGGCGAAGACTTTGCAGGGGCGGTCACTGGCTTCGAAGGCCAGTTCCAGATGTTTGCTCAGCAACCAGGGCGTGAGCTCGACCAGGCTGTCACGCACGCTTTCGGTCAGGTCGATAGCCTTCAGCGCCGGCGTCTGGGCTTGGGGTTCGAGGCGGGCCATGGTCAGTAACTGGTTGACCAGTCGGCTGGTCCGGTCGACGCCGGCGATCAGGAATGCCAGGGATTCGCGGCGCTCGTCTTCGGTTCTGGATTCCATCAGGTTCTGCGCGTGCACCCGCAAGATCGCCAGGGGCGTGCGCATTTCATGGGCGGCATCGGCAATGAAGCGCCGCTCTCGTCCGAGTACTTCCTGAATCTGCGCCAGCATGCGGTTGAGGGCCGCCTGCATTGGTTCGAGTTCGCTCGGCAGGGGTGTCAGGTGCAACGGCTCCAGCGAGCCACTGTGACGAGCCCGCAGGGTCTGCGCCATATCGGCCAAGGGTTTGAGGCCCCAACCAATGGCCACCCAGACCATCGCCGCCAGCACCAGGCTGCCCACTATGTTCGGCCACAAGGTATGACTCACGATGCGATCCACCAGATCCGCGCGCACGTCGTCGCGCTCACCGACCCAGATCCGCAACTCGTTCTGTTTGTCTTCGAGCAGGAATGCGCGCCATTGGCGGTTGTTCAGGTCCACCACATCGCTGAAGCCTGGTGTGGAGGGCGGCGCGGTGAATGAAGGAGCACTGGCGGTGTGCACCAGCACTTCGCCCTTGCGGTTCCAGACTTGAAAGGCAATCTTGGTTTCATAGGGATGACCATCGACCTTTGGCTCGGCTGCGCCCAGGGCCTGGTTGAACGCCTGATACAGTTCGGCGTGCTGCTTGCTGGCCAGTGGCATGCGCATTACGCCTTGCAGCAACCGCGCGTTCTGGGCCAGTTGCGCGTCATAGACCTCGGCGATTTCATGGTTGCTGTCATGCAGGTTGAGCACGCTGATCACGGCGATACCGGTGAGCATCAGGCCAATGATCAGCGTCAGGGTGCGACGCCGGATCGAAGTCATCGACGCTCCTCCACCAGATAACCGACCCCACGAATGGTGCGGATCAGATCGGTGGAGAACTTCTTGCGCAGGTGATGGATGTGCACTTCCAGGGTGTTGCTCTCGGCTTCTTCATTCCAGCCGTACAGCAATTGCATCAGGTGATCGCGGGTGATCACCCGGCCGGGTGGCGAGAGCAGTTCGTGCAGCAGCTGGTATTCCTTGGGCGTCAGGGCTACCGGCTCACCGTTGTAGCTGACTTGCTGTGTGCCGGGATTCAGGCTGATGCCAGCGTGCTCGATCAGCACCTGGGCGCGGCCGGCGCTGCGCCGCAACAACGCCCGCAGGCGGGCCTTGAGCTCGGCCAGGTCAAAGGGCTTGATCAGGTAATCGTCGGCCCCGGCATCCAGCCCGGCAATGCGATCTTCGGTGGCGTCGCGGGCGGTGAGGATCAGCACCGGCAGGTTCGAGCCGCTGTCACGCAGCCGTCGCAGCACTTCGAGGCCGTCCATGCGCGGCAGGCCAAGGTCGAGCACCGCCAGGTCAAAGGATTCACTGAGCAGCGCATGCAAGGCGCTGTTGCCGTCTTGCAACCAATCCACCGTGTACCCCTCACGGCTCAGGGCCTGATGGATGCCTTCGCCCAGGGCCACGTCATCTTCAACCAGTAATAAGCGCACACGGACTCCTGTCAGCCGAGTTTTTTATTGACGTCCACCAGTAAGGCTTCGATTTCCTTGCGACGACCGGCATCAGCGGTTTCGCGGCCCGCTCTGGGCGCCGCTTGCAGGGCTTTTTGCAAGGCTGCCCTGGCTTCGGTGTAACGCTTTTGACGGTAAAGGTGATCGCCCCAGAAGTACAGGCTGTCGATGCCATTGGGGTTGAGTTGCAACGCTGTTTTAAGCAATTGCTCGGCCTTGTCCGCGTCGCCGAAACCGATGGGCCAGCCGGGTACGCGGTCGTACAGCGCGCCAAGGCTGGTGTAGGCCGAACCTTGTAGCGCCTTGGGGTCCAGGGCCAGGGCCTTTTCCAGATCGGCTTTCGCCGCCTTGACCTTGCTCAGTGCGCCAAGCCCGCCCTGGGCGCCGGCCCAACTGCTGTTGACGATCCCGGACCAGATCCAGGCCTCCGCCACGTTCTGGCGCTCCTGGGTGAAGGTCGCGGTCTGGGCGGCGAGTTTTTCGAACGCCGTGGTGCGTTGCCCCTCCGGCAGTTCGTACTGAATGTGCGCCCAGTTCTGCTGAATACTCACCAGCCGCTGTTCGTCAACGGCGTCCAGCGCCCAGGCGCTCTGGCTCAAGGCCCCCAGCAGCAGGTAGGCGGCTATCTTGTTCATGGTTCGAGATTCTCCTTGTCGGGTTTCTGACTCAAGTGACGGATCAGCGGCAATTGTTTGCGCAGGCCTCGGTCCACCAGATTGGGCAGCAGGCTGTTGAGGCGCACGAAGAAACGTTCCGGCCAGCCCAGGTACAGATCGCGACGGTCGCCGGCAATGGCGTGAATCACGGCGGCGGCCACGGTTTGCGGGTCGTCGACGCTGGACTTCAGGGCATCGTTGAGCGCCTGGGCCGCCGGGCTGTTCATGCTGGTGCGGGTGGCACGCGGGGCGACGTAGAGCACGCTGACCCGGGTGTCCGCCAGTTCCCGGCGCAGGGCTTCGGAAAACCCGCGCAACGCGAACTTGGTGGCGCAATAGCTGGCGTAACCGGGGTAGCCGATGGACCCATAGGTGGAGCCGACGTTGACCACCATGGCGCTGGGGGCCTGCTTGAGCAGGGGCAGGAGGATTTTCGTCAGGCAGATCGGTGCACCGACATTCAGCGCGAGCATCGCGTTGATCTCGCTGTCCTCCAGTTGTTCGAGCATGGCGAAATGATTGACCCCGGCGGCATTGATCAACAGGTTGATGCCACCGATGCTTTCGGCCTCGGCCAGCACTTCACTACGGTCCGCCGCCGACGTCAGGTCCGCCGCGATCCAGCACAGGTTATCGGGATACCGCTCAAGCAGCGGCTCCAAGGGTTGTCGATGCCGAGCCACGGCCAATACCCGGGCCCCGCTGGCGCACAAGGCCGTGGCGATGGCCAGGCCGATGCCGCCGCTGGCACCGGTCAATACCACGCGAGCTTCAGACAGGCGCATGGACGTTCTCCCCGTCACGCGGCAAACCGCGGAACATGTCGGCGTAGAGCGTGTACACCACTTTGGAAGCATGAATGACCGCGGCCTGATCGTCCGGGTCTTCCAGCTTGTTCATCAAGCGACGGTAGGTCTGCATGTGTTCGATATCCAGGGCGCCGTGGGAACTGAGGTAGCTGAAAGCGCTTTCCGGCAAATCCAGGCGCTGGCGAATGCTGCCGGCGGCATGGGTGGCCAGGGCGATGCTGGTGCCTTCCAGCACGTTGACCATGCCGAACAGACCGACCGGGTTGTCCCGGGCAATCAAGTCGTAGAGAAAACTCACCATCAATTCGATGGGGAGGGAAGGGCGACCGTCGCGGACCGCGGATTTGTCGCCGCCGCAGGCTTCGATGTCGTTGAGCACCCATTGTTCGTGGCCGTACTCATCCTCGATGTACTCGCACACGGCCTGCCGCAGCCATTCCAGGCGTGAGGGCAGGCGCGCGCCGCAGGCCATCATCAATGGCACCGTGTGACGTACGTGGTAATAGGCTTGCGTCAGGAAGGCACGGTAGCTTTCCAGGCTGACCTTGCCCTCCAGGGCATCGCGAATGACCGGGAGGTTGAACAGTTCGTGGCGTTCCTGGTGGGTGGCTTCTTGCAGGGTGTCGAAAAAACTCATGATGCGGTGTCCTCTGGAAACGCAGATTCGCTCAGTTGCGCCCGGTACTGCTCGACGATGGCGTCGCGACGGGGGCGGCCATTGGCGGTCAGCAGGCCATTGGCCGGGGTGAAGGGTTGATCCAGCCGGGTCCAGCGATGGACCTGGGCGTAGTCAGGCAAGGCCTCATTGGCCTCGGCCACGGCGGCGGCCAGTTGCTCGTCCGGGCAGTCGGGGCGATGGGGCCAGAGCAGTGCATGGTTGTGTGGCATGGCTTCGCCGTAGACGAAGGCCTGGGCGATATGCCGCCGTTGAGTCAGCTCGGCCTCGACCCATTCGGGGTTCACATTGCGTCCGAAACTGGTGACGAACTGATGTTTCTTGCGCCCCTTGAGGTAGAGGTAACCCTCGGCGTCGAATTCGCCGAGATCGCCGCTGGGCCACCATTGATCGGTGTGCGGCGCGTCCCCCAGGTAGCCGAGCAGGGTCGACCCCTTGATCAGCACTTCACCATCGTCGGCCAGGCGAATCTGCACATGGGGCAGGGGACGACCGACGCTGCCGGGCCGGCAGGCCTGCGGCCGGTTGAGGCAAACCACCGACGCGCACTCCGACAGGCCATAGCCTTCGTAGACCGGCAGGCCCACCCGTTGCGCCCGGTGCAGCAAATCTTCGGCAACCCGCGCGCCACCCACGGCGGCAAAGCGCAGGTGTTGCGGGTTGAAGCCTTTCTGCTCCGCAGCGCTGACCAACATCAACAACAGTTGCGGTACCAGAATCAGACTCTGCGGGGCGCGACTGGCCAGGAATCCCAGCAGGCGTGGCACATCGACGCCGCTGGCGCCTTGAATGCCCAGGGTTTTCTGGCTGGGCAGGCTCAGGGTCGCCCCGGCGTACAACGCCGCATAACAACCGATGTTTTCCAGCAGAATGGCCAGCGGCAGCAGGGCCAGATGATGCTGCGGATGGCTGGGCCGGCTGGCCAGCTCCAGTTCGCGGGCCACCTGCAGAATGCTCTCGGCACTCAGGCAGACGCCTTTCGGCGTGCCGGTGGTGCCGGAGGTGAACGTCAGCTTGGCGGTGCCTTCGGGCATCCGGTTGGGGCCCTTGAAGGTGCGGCGCCAGAATTCGCCGGTGTGCGCATAGCCGCTCGCTTGCAGCTCGCTTCCCAGCTCCGGGCCGGCGATCACGACCTCGGCCTGGCTCTGCTCCAGGCAATGGCTGCGTTGGGCGGCGCTGAAGAACGGCGGCAACGTCAGGCACGTCAGGCCTTCAAACAATGCGGCCAGGTCCCAGAGCATCGCTTCGACGCCATTGTCCAACGCCAATGCGACCACCTTGATATTCCCATCGCGCAGGCGCTGCCGGCGGGCCATCACCTCGGCGTACAGCGTGGCGTAGTCCAGCATCGACTGATCGCCCCACAAGGCGATGCCATGGGGCGTTACTTCGGCATGGCGGCGCAGGATCCGGTCGAAACGTGCCGTTTCAGGCGACATGGATGAACCCCTCGATGGATGTCGGCAATCCCAGGCGACCGAACAGGCCGATATTGCGCAAATGAATGAAGCCGGCGCGGATATTGCCCACGTGCACCCAGGGCTTGCTCTCGTAATAGCTGCCCCAGCTGTACCGGTCGTCGCCCAGCCGCGCCGGGTCGGCGGCGCACAGGGTCACCGGTTTCAAACCGAGCCGGTGGAAGCTGTTGACCAGACCGATGTTGCCAGTGAATGCCACCCATTCCAGGCCACCCATGGCCAGCAGGTAAGTGATGGCGATGATGCTCATTCGTGCGCTGCCGGTGTCACTGGCCGCCAGATTGCCCACTTCGACGATACCGGTCCGTTCCACGGGGCGATCAGCGGCGGCGCTGATCAGCGGGTCGATCGGTTCATCCAGATAACGCTCCAGAAACAACTCCCCGTCATCGGCCAGGCGTACGCCGGCCACGGCGCAGAGCTCTCCGGCGTCATTGCTCATGCCGAACAGTTCCGGCATGAAATGGCGGATATCGGCACCGTGGGCCTTGCGGAAACGTTGTTGGATATAGGTTTCAAAGCATTCGCGCTGGGGGTCATCCGGCAGCGCTCTGGCCAGACTCATCGGCGGCGTATCCGCTTGGCCGAACTGCAGAGGCAAAGGGATGTTCCAGTCGAAGTGGGGCATTGAATGGCGCCTCCCGGGAGTTTATGGGAGGAGTATCGGAAGCATTTCTTAACGGAGTCTGAAGGTGAGAAAAAAGTTAAATAACGTCGTCTTCAGGTTCGCTTAAGATTGCGCTGGCAGGGTGGCGCTCGATCTGGTTGCGCGAATGAGTCGCCAGCCTGGACTGACACTCACGAGGCCCACGATGACCCGCGATTCAACAACACAACGTTACGGAAAACTGTCGATAGCCATGCACTGGTTGATGCTGGCGCTGTTTGTCGGCGTCTATGCCTGCATCGAAATCAAGGGGTTCTTGCCCCGTGGTGGTACCGGGAGGAGTTTTTTTCTCGGGCTGCACGGTTTATTCGGTTTGAGTATTTTTGCCCTGGTCTGGATCCGTTTGCTTGGGCGGCTGTCCCCGCGCCCACCCATCATGCCGGCACCGCCCACCTGGCAGACCGGTGTTTCCCACTTGATGCACCTGGCGCTGTATGTGCTGATGATTGCCACGCCGGTACTGGCCTGGCTGATGCTGGCCGCTGGCGACAAGCCGATGCCCTATTTTGAGTTTGCCTTGCCGGCACCGGTGGCGGTCGATCCCGACCTGGCCAAGCAGTTCAAGCACTGGCACGAGCAACTCGGAAACGCCGGTTACTGGTTGATCGGCTTGCACGCGGCGGCTGGTTTGTTCCACCACTATTGGGTCCAGGACAACACCCTGACGCGCATGCTGCCAGGCCGTTCGCGGGATTCGCTCAATCAGCGTCAACAGTAATTTCGAAGGCCGAACTCGCCAGCCGTTCGCCATTGATCAGCACATGCACCGCATGCCGGCCCGCGTAGTGCCGACGGGTGGTCAGTTCCTTGATGTGCTGGCCCCGGGCAATGGATTCGGTGGCCTTGCCGGGCAAGGTAAGGGCCTTGAGCTTGAAGACCTTGGTCGACGTGCTGCCGTTGGCCTTGACGTAATCGATGGCGTAGTCGATCACCAGGCGCTGGCTGGCCTCCACCGTGGATGTGACGGTAAAGGACAGGGTGATTTTTTCCCCCAGGCCTATCACCGGCGGATTGACCTGTACGTCGAGGATCTCGACTTCAGGCTTGCCGCTGGCGCCGATGATCGCCAGCGCCCTCTGATTGCCCTGTTTGATCAGGCTGCGTAGCGCATGTTTGGCGATCCACGCCGTGTGTTTGTTATCCAGCGACCAGCCTTCGATCAGGTCCAGCACCCACTGCGGGTGATCCTTGGTGATGTCGTTGAGGTGGTTGGCCACGGACTTGCGGACATACAGGCTGGGGTCTGCCTTGAGGTTGTCGAGAATGGCGGCGGCCAGCCGTGGCTCGGCCTGGATCGACTCCAGGCGAAACGACCACGGCAAGCGTGGCCGGCAGCCTTCACTGGCCAGGCGTCGGACGTGTTCGTTGGCATCCAGCGACCAGTCATGCATCAGTTTGAGGGACCGCTCCAGATCGCGACGCAGGAAGTGCCGGATGGCGAACTCCGAGGAGCCGAAGGCGGTGAAGTACTTGAGCGCGTCCATGGACAGGTCGAATCGCTCGGTGCCGTAGGTCGCCACGTAATGCGGCAGGCACATGCTGACGAAACCGCTGTTCAGGCGCGGGGCGAGGGCGCGCAATAATGGCAGCGAGGCCTCGAAGTCCAGCGCCAGCACCGCGTGCAGGCATTCGCTGACGCGGGCCATGCGCTGCATCACCGACAGGTCCGCCAGACCGCTTTTGGCCAGCTTCAGGAAGGCCCTGGCATCGAACCGGGGATAGACCGCGGTCATCTCGGTGGCGATGTGCTGGAGGCGTTCGCTGTTGAAGATTTCCTTGAGGGCGGGGGAGGATGAGTCAGCAGCCATTGTGGGTTCCTTTGTATTTGTTGTTTACCCAATACATCGGGTAATCGTTCTTCGCGAGCAGGCCCTCCAAGTCACTTCATTTCCTGGCGGCTTGCTCTTCCAGCTGATCCGACTCAAACAGCCGCGCCAGTTCCGCCCGTGCTTCCTGGGCCGTCTGCATGACTTTCGCCGCATCGTCGTACACCGCATGCTGGGCTTCGAGCACCTGTTCGTCGTGGTGTTTGAAACGCTTGATCCGCGCATCCGCCTGGGCCTGGGTCAATCCCAGCCCGATCAGGGTCTGGCGGCTCATTTCCAGGCTGGAATAAAAGGTCTCGCGCACCGCCAGGGCGTCGACGTCCATCAGCCGATGCACATGCTGACGGTTACGGGCGCGGGCGATGATTTTCATCTCCGGATAGAGCTTGCGCACCAGCTCGGCGGTCTTGATGTTGGTGTCCGGGTCGTCGGTGGCAATCACAAAGAACTCCGCTTCGCCGACTTTCGCCGCCTTGAGGATCTCCGGACGCATCGGGTCGCCGTAGAACACCGGTACACCGCCGAAGCTGCGGGACAGCTCGATGGTTTCCACCGAGGTGTCGAGGGCCACGAACTTGATGTTCTGGGCCCGCAGGATACGCGCAACGATTTGCCCCATGCGGCCCATGCCGGCAATGACCACCCGGGGCGCTTCAGTGTCGATCTCGCGAAATTGCTCGGGGACCACCACCGGTTGCACCTTGGGGCTGACCAGGCGGGCGCACCCCAGTAACAGCAATGGCGTGAGCGCCATGGACAGGGTGATGGTCAGCACCAGCAAATCATACAGGTGCGGTTCGAACAGCCCTTGATCGCGGCCGATCTTGAACACCACGAAGGCGAATTCACCGCCCGCCGCCAGCACGATGCCGAGGCGAATCGCGCTGACCTTGCCCAGGCCGCCGGCCAGCCGCCCCACGACAAACAGCAACGGCAGCTTGATGGCAATCAGCAGCAGGGTCAGGCCCAGCACCACGGCGGGCGCGCTCAGCAGCAGACTCAGGTTCGCGCCCATGCCGACACTGATGAAAAAAAGCCCCAGCAGCAGCCCCTTGAACGGTTCGATTTGCGCTTCCAGTTCATGGCGGTATTCGGAATCTGCCAGCAGCAGGCCGGCGAGAAAGGCACCAAGGGCCATCGACACGCCCACCAGGTCCATCAACCATGCCGTGCCGATGACCACCAGCAGTGCGGTGGCGGTGGACACCTCCGGCAAACCGGTTTTCGCCACCACCCGGAATACCGGTCGCAGCAGATAACGTCCGCCGATCACCACCACGGCAATGCTGCCCAGTACCCGCAAGCCGTGATTGACATCGTCGGCGGCACTGGCGTTGTGATCGACGCCGGCCAGCAATGGCACCATGGCGATCAGCGGGATCGCGGCGATGTCTTGGAACAGCAGGATCGCAAACGCCAGGCGCCCGTGGGGGCTGGTCAGTTCCTTGCGCTCGGCCAGGCTTTGCAGGCCAAACGCGGTGGATGACAAGGCCAGACCCAGGCCCAGCACGATGGCGCTGTTGAGCGGCTGGCCGAACAAAAACAGCGCCACCACACCGATCACCGAGCCGGTCAACAACACCTGCGCCAAACCCACGCCAAACACCGATTTGCGCATCACCCACAAGCGGCGCGGCGACAATTCAAGGCCGATGATGAACAGCAGCAACACCACGCCGAGTTCCGAGATATGGCTGACACTCTGCGGATTGCCGATCAGGCCCAGCACCGAAGGCCCGATGATCACCCCGGCAAACAGATAACCCAGCACCGCCCCCAGTTGCAGCCGCTTGGCCAGTGGCACGGTGAGCACCGCCGCGAACAGAAACACGACAGCGGCTTGCAACAGATTGCCTTCATGGGGCATGACGAAACTCCATTCACTCGGTACGGCAGGGGCGACAAGGATAAAGGCTGGGGTTGGCTGAGTCAGCCATGGGTTGGAACTCAGTTGTTACATTTTGCATTAGTTGGTTGCATTCATAGAATAAGTGGATCAATCCGATTCCACGCGGCGTCTTCGAATGTAGGCGGCACGTTCAAACACTTAACAAGGAATCTCGGGGGGCGATATGACATTGCCAGCCTGGATCTTTTCATCTCGGGCGCCGATGAGCGAAACCTGGCCCGTGCCTCCCGCATCAAGCCCTCGCAGTGTCAGCGGTCAGCAAGCGTGTCACCGAGTTTGGCATTGCTCATCATTGCATTCAAAAACCGACATGTAGGCGTCGGTGACAAACAAGTTGGCGTTTTTAGACAGGTCTCGCGCATGTGCTACCAATGTGCACAACGTTGATGAACGCTGGCACAAACCCTAGCGTTTTCCTTATGGCTCCCGCCCTGCAATACCTCAGCCTAGAGACATTGGATGATGTCGTTTTTTGATCTGTTCAAACTTATGTAATTGGGTATGACCTTTGCGGGTTGAATACATGCTAATCCACCCATTTTTGGATGGACGAATAAAAAGAGCCTTTACCTGAGGCCGTTCACCCGCGTTACCTGTGGAGTACCTTGATGACGACGTTCAATTCCGGGGCGAAACCCCAAAACTCTGCACCTCAATCGATCGGTTTTTTGCTGCTGGACAACTTCACGTTGATTTCTCTGGCCTCCGCCGTGGAGCCTCTGCGAATGGCCAACCAGTTGTCCGGTCGTGAGCTGTATCGCTGGACGACCCTCACCGTCGATGGCGGCCAGGTCTGGGCCAGTGATGGCCTGCAAATCACTCCTGACGCCTCCATGCATAAAGCCCCACCAATGGACGCGATCGTCGTTTGCGGTGGCGTCGGTATCCAGCGCACCGTTACCCGCGAACACGTGTCATGGCTCCAAAGCCAGGCACGTCAGCACCGGCGTCTTGGCGCGGTGTGCACTGGCAGCTGGGCCCTGGCGTGCGCCGGCCTGCTGGACGGATTCGATTGCAGCGTGCACTGGGAATGCCTGGCGGCGATGCAGGAAGCGTTTCCGCGTGTGGTCATGAGCACCCGGCTATTCACCCTCGACCGTAACCGTTTCACCAGCTCCGGCGGCACCGCGCCGCTGGACATGATGCTGCACCTGATCAGCCGCGATCACGGTCGCGAACTGTCGGCCGCGATTTCGGAGATGTTCGTCTACGAACGCATCCGCAACGAACAGGATCACCAGCGCGTGCCGCTCAAGCACATGCTCGGCACCAACCAGCCGAAATTGCAGGAAATTGTCGCGCTGATGGAGGCCAATCTCGAAGAGCCGATCGACCTGGACGAACTGGCTGTGTATGTCTCGGTGTCCCGTCGTCAGCTAGAACGCCTGTTTCAGAAATACTTGCACTGTTCGCCATCGCGGTACTACCTCAAGCTGCGCTTGATCCGCGCGCGGCAGCTGCTCAAGCAAACGCCGGTGTCGATCATCGAAGTAGCGACGATCTGTGGCTTCGTGTCCACGCCACACTTCTCCAAGTGCTACCGCGAATACTTCGGCATTCCACCGCGTGACGAACGTGTAGGCTCCAACACCACACAACAGGTCGCGATGATACCGCTGCCGCAAGCGCTGGTGCTGTCGCCGTTGTCCGGGCCATTGTCGGCATTGAGCCAGGCACGCAACGAATCCACCTTTGCCAGTGTTCGTCTATAAATTTTCACCCCTATCCTGCGAAAGCGTAACGTTCGCAGGATAGGGGACGGCGCTTCATTTTAGTGTTGCGCTGAGGCAGGACTCACTCGACAGCCTTGACCATATCCTCGATGACCTTTTTAGCGTCGCCGAACACCATCATGGTTTTGTCCAGGTAGAACAGTTCGTTGTCCAGGCCGGCATAGCCGCTGGCCATCGAGCGCTTGTTGACGATGATGGTCTTGGCCTTGAACGCTTCGAGAATCGGCATGCCGGCAATCGGCGATTTCGGATCGTTCTTCGCCGCTGGGTTGACCACGTCGTTGGCGCCCAATACCAGCACCACGTCGGCCTGGCCGAACTCGGAGTTGATGTCTTCCATCTCGAACACCTGGTCGTAAGGCACTTCGGCCTCGGCCAGCAACACGTTCATGTGGCCCGGCATACGACCGGCCACCGGGTGGATCGCATATTTCACGGTCACGCCGCGATGGGTCAGCTTCTCGGTCAGTTCCTTCAGCGCATGCTGAGCACGGGCCACCGCCAGGCCGTAGCCCGGAACGATGATCACGGTGTCGGCGTTGGTCAGCAGGAAGGTCGCGTCGTCAGCCGAACCGGATTTCACCGGACGGGCTTCCTTGGCGCCTGCGGGACCGGCGTCGGCTGTATTGCCGAAACCACCGAGCAGCACATTAAAGAAGGAGCGATTCATCGCCTTGCACATGATGTACGAGAGGATCGCACCGGAGGAGCCCACCAGCGAGCCGGCGATGATCAGCATCGAGTTGTTCAGCGAGAAGCCGATACCCGCTGCGGCCCAGCCGGAGTAGCTGTTGAGCATCGACACCACTACCGGCATGTCGGCGCCGCCGATCGGGATGATGATCAACACGCCCATGACGAACGCCAGGGCCAGCATCAAGGCGAAGGCGCTGAGGTTGCCGGTCAGCATGAAGGTCACGCCCAGCGCCAGTGTGGCCAGGCCCAGCAGCAGGTTCAGTTTGTGCTGACCGCTGAACTGTACCGGCGCGCCCTGGAACAGACGGAACTTGTACTTGCCCGACAGTTTGCCGAAAGCGATCACCGAACCGGAGAAGGTGATTGCACCGATAGCCGCGCCGAGGAACAGTTCCAGGCGATTACCGGTCGGGATTTCATCGCCCAGATGCTGGACGATGCCCAGGGACTGCGGCTCGACGACAGCCGCGATGGCGATGAACACCGCGGCCAGGCCGATCATGCTGTGCATGAAGGCGACCAGTTCCGGCATTTTGGTCATTTCAACGCGTTTGGCCATGATCGAACCGGCGGTACCGCCGATCAGCAGGCCGACGATCACGTAGACGATACCGTCATGGGCCAGTTCGGCACCGAGCTTGTAGATCAGGCCGACCGTGGTGAGGACCGCCAGGCCCATGCCGAGCATGCCGAACAGGTTGCCGCGACGCGACGTGGTTGGGTGCGAGAGCCCCTTGAGCGCCTGGATGAAGCAGACCGAGGCGATCAAATACAGGGAGGTAACCAGGTTCATGCTCATGCTTGTTGCACCTCGGCCTTGACTGCTTCGGCCTTGGCTGCCGGAGCCTTTGCTGGAGCCGCTTTCTTCTTGAACATTTCCAGCATGCGCCGGGTGACCAGGAAGCCACCAAACACGTTGACCGCCGCCAGCGCCACGGCCAGGGTGCCCATGGTCTTGCCCAGTGGGGTGACGGTGAGGGCGGCGGCGAGCATGGCGCCGACAATGACGATGGCGGAGATCGCGTTGGTCACGGCCATCAGCGGGGTGTGCAGCGCAGGTGTCACGTTCCAGACCACGTGGTAGCCGACGTAGATGGCCAGCACGAAGATGATCAGGTTGTAGATACCGTGAGAGATCAGCATGTCTTCCATTGTTTTTATCCTCAGCCGTTCTTGCGCACGATCTGGCCATCGCGGCACATCAGGCACGCGGCGACGATATCGTCTTCAAGGTTGATGTCGAACTGGCCTTCCTTAGTGAACACCAGTTTCAGGAAGTCCAGCAGGTTGCGGGCGTACAGTGCCGAAGCGTCCGCCGCGACCGCGCCGGCCAGGTTGGTCGGGCCGACGATGGTCACGCCGTTTGCGACGACCACCTGGTCGGCCACGGTCAGCGGGCAGTTGCCGCCCTGGGCGGCCGCGAGGTCAATGACCACCGAGCCTGGCTTCATCTGCGCCACGGTTTCCGCGCTCAACAGCGTCGGCGCCTTGCGGCCCGGAATCAGCGCGGTGGTAATGACGATATCTGCCTGCTTGGCGCGCTCGTGCACGGCCACGGCCTGGCGTTGCATCCAGCTGGCCGGCATGGGGCGCGCGTAACCGCCGACACCGACGGCGCATTCACGCTCTTCATCGGTCTCGTAAGGCACGTCGACGAACTTGGCGCCGAGGGATTCGATCTGCTCTTTAACCGCAGGACGCACATCGGACGCTTCGATCACTGCACCCAGGCGCTTGGCCGTGGCAATGGCCTGCAAACCGGCCACACCGGCACCGAGGATCAGCACGCGAGCGGCTTTCACGGTACCGGCAGCGGTCATCAGCATCGGCATGAAGCGCGGATAGTAATGAGCGGCCAGCAACACGGCTTTGTAACCGGCGATGTTGGCTTGCGAGGACAGCACATCCAGGCTTTGAGCACGGGAGGTACGTGGTGCAGCCTCCAGCGCGAACGCGGTGATGCCGCATTCAGCCATCTTGGCGATGGTTTCATTGCTGAACGGGTTGAGCATGCCCACCACAACGGTGCCGCGCTTGATCAGCGCCAGCTCGCTGTCGCTGGGGGCGACCACTTTAAGAATCAGCTCTGCACCAAAGGCATCGTTGGCGCTGCCAATGGTTGCGCCTGCCGCTGCATAAGCACTGTCGACAACACTGGCATTAATGCCGGCGCCGCTTTGCACAGTGACCTTATGACCCTGGCCGATCAGTTTCTTGATGGTTTCCGGGGTTGCAGCAACCCGTGTTTCACCCGTCTGGGTTTCGAGAGGAACACCAATGTGCACGTCAAATCTCCTGCGTGATCTTATTGAGTAAACCCATGCACTACGGATGGTGCGGCTGGGATGGCCGATCAGTACAATTCGCCAAAATTCGAACGATCAATCATCCGAACACTGGCAAAGGTCGATTCGTTTCGTGCTTGGTCGAGCGCTGTCGGCGGTCTGGTCGATGACTGCCGCGTAGTCGCAAGCGTTGCCGGTATGCGACTCATTTCAGAGCCGGAACGTTCGTCGCTTGGTGGAACACCAAAGTACTCGCGATAGCATTTGGAGAAATGCGGTGTGGACACGAAACCGCATAGATATGCCAATTCTATGATCGACAATGACGTTTGCTTAAGCAGTTGTCGCGCTCGAATAAGGCGTAATCTCAAGTAGTAGCGTGACGGCGTACAGTTCAGATATTTCTGAAATAGCCGTTCTAGCTGTCGACGAGAAAGATCAACGTATTCTGCGAGCTTATCCAGGTCGAGCGGCTCCTCAAGATTGGCTTCCATCAACGCGACGATCTCCTGCAGCTTGGGTTGATGAGTTCCTAGTACATGCCTAAGCGGGATGCGCTGATGGTCTTGTTCATTGCGGATGCGTTCGTAGACAAACATATCCGAAATGGCAGCAGACAATTCACGGCCATGATCGCGGCCGATCAGGTGCAACATCATGTCCATTGGCGCTGTTCCGCCGGAGCTTGTGAATCGGTTCCGGTCGAGGGTAAAGAGGCTCGCGCTGATGCTGACTCGCGGAAAAGCTTCCTGCATGGCCGCCAGACATTCCCAATGCACACTACACTCGTACCCGTCGAGCAGCCCTGCTTCGGCGAGCAACCAGCTACCGGTGCACACCGCTCCCAATCGCCTGGATTGACGCGCCAAAGCTCGCAGCCAGGTGACGTGATCGCGAGTAATTGCACTCTGGATTCCAATACCACCGCACACGATGACGGTGTCCGCCACCAACGGATTGTTCCACGAACCATCCGGCGTAATCGGCACGCCATCACTGGCCCAGACAGGCTCTCCACCGGGGCTGAACGTATGCCAGCGATACAGCTCTCGCCCCGACAACTGATTGGCCATGCGCAGGGGTTCTACGGCGGACGCCAAGGACATCAACGTGAATTTATCCAGCAGCAGAAAACCAACTGATTGGGTAGTTGCACGGTCGGAAACGATAGAGTTCGATGACATCGGGGGTCATGTCCTCACAAAAAGCGATTACAGCCTGAGACGCAGGAGCTTGTACTGCTCCTGGTCTTTGCGCGCGCAAGTATTAAATTCGACGTAAATGCCTTTGTGTTATCCCACCGATGTCGCTCTTGCAGCCTGTGCAGGCTGACGCGATGTCACAAGACCGATAAAGGAAATCGCCAGCGCCAGTCCAATAGTCGTGCTCACTTCGGTACGGTGTTCAGGGGTGGCCATCATCACAGCCAGTGCCGCGCAGATGAACACGATCACCAACCAGGTGAGCCAAGGAAATAGCCACATGCGAAAGGTCAGCTCGATGTTCTGCCGACGCAACATCCGGCGCATGCGCAATTGCGAAACCGCAATGGCCAGGTACACCACCAGGGCAATCGCGCCGGAACTGGCCAGCAGGAACTCAAACAGCCCGGCGGGCATGAAGTAGCTCCATACTGTGATCCCTGCGCCCAGCACGGTGCTGGCGATGACTGCTGCTCGCGGCACGCCTTCGGAGGAGGTCGCCTTCAGCGCCTTTGGCGCATCGCCACGACGGCCCAGCGAGTACAGCATGCGCGAGGCAATGTAGATCGAGGAGTTCATGCAACTGGCTACTGCGATCAGCACCACCACGTCCACCATGAACTTGGCATGGGGAATGTTCATGATTTCCAGTGCCCGCTGATAGGAGCCTACCTGGGCCAGCAGCGGATCGTTCCAAGGCACCACGGAGATGACCACGAAAATCGACAACAGGTAGAACACGCCGATGCGCCAGATCACCGAACGGGTGGCCTTGGCAATATTCTGCGACGGATTGTCGGATTCGGCGGCGGCGATGGTGACCGCTTCAGTACCAATGAAGCTGAACATGATGGTGATGAAAGCGCCGACTACCGCCGACAGTCCGTTGGGGGCAAATCCGCCATGCTCGGCCATCAGGCCGCTCAAACCGCTGACTTCCCGATCGGGAATCCAGCCCATCAACACGGCAAAACCCACGCCGATGAAACCGATGATCGCCACCACCTTGGCCATGGCGAACCAGAATTCGAATTCGCCGTACTTGGAGACACTGAACAGATTGGTGATGACCAACGCAATGATCGACACCAGGGCGAACAGCCAGGCATCGATCTGGGGGAACCACTGGTTCAGAACATGGCCGGCAGCCAGTGCTTCGATAGGGATCACCAGCACCCAGAACCACCAGTACAGCCAACCGATGGTGAAGCCGGCCCAGCGACCTATTGCCTGGTCGGCATAGGTGGAAAACGAGCCTGTGTCCGGGTTCGCCACCGCCATTTCACCGAGCATGCGCATGACCAGGACGACGAGCAGGCCAGAGAAAAGATAGGCCAGCAGGACCGCCGGGCCAGCAGCGGCAATGGCATGTCCTGAGCCAACGAATAAACCGGCGCCGATGATACCGGCGATTGAGAGCATTGTTACGTGACGAGGCTTGAAGCCCTGCGCCAATTGGCCATTCGAATCCTTGGAGCTCGGGCTAACCATTGGTTATTTTCTCTGCTGATCGACATTTAAGCGAATTGATGCAAGCTACGAATCATCATTCGTTGCCTGTTGTCCCGTCCTGAGAACGGCACCCTTCAAACGCTGCAGTTCTTATCAAACCCATAATCGGGATGTGGATATTTAGATGAAAAGACGCGCCACCTTACCCGGCTTGTCCGACGATTCAGTAGCCTGTTCGCGCCACCCCCTTGCCTGATATCGACACGTACCGACTCGGAGTTCACAACTGAAACCAATTGGTCACAAACTGGGCTGTCGTGTTTATTTTGTTTTGATGGGTTCAATCTCGTTACATTTTGCATTAGTTGGTTACATTCATAGAATAAGTGGATCAATCCGATTCCTCTGCGAGTGCAGACCATGGCCATCAATTTCGACCTCAACGACTTGCAGGCCTTTCGTGCCGTGGTTGAGCAGGGCAGCTTTCGCAAGGCTGCCGACACGGTGCGCATTTCCCAGCCGGCCCTGAGCCGGCGCATTGAAAAACTCGAGGATGCCCTGGGCGTAAGGCTCTTTGAACGCACCACGCGCAAGGTCAGCCTGACCCAGGCCGGACGCGGTTTCATGCCGAGCGTGGAGCGCCTGCTGGACGATCTGGACGTCGCGTTGCTGGGCATCAGCGAAGTCGCCTCGACGCGCCTGGGCCATGTCACCGTCGCTTGCGTGCCGTCGGCGGCGTACTACTTCATGCCGCGGGTCGTCGCTCATTACCATCGGCAATTTCCACGGATCAAAGTCAAAGTGCTGGATTCCAGCGCCCACGAAGTGCTGAGTGCGGTCGTCAACGGTGAAGCGGATTTCGGCCTGAGTTTCATGGGCACGCAGGAGGCCGAAGTGGATTTCGAGCCGCTGGTGCAGGAAAGTTATGTGGTGGCCTGTCGCCGCGACCATCCATTGGCCGGACGCAGCAGCGTGACGTGGAATGAGTTCTATCAGCAGGATTACATCTCGCTGGATAAAACCTCGGGCAACCGTTTTTTACTGGATCAGGCATTGACCCGGGTGGTGCCGCAGCGGCCGAGCATCTGCGAAACCCGGCATGTGACGACCATGATCGGCCTGGTGGAGGCGGGGCTCGGTGTGGCGGCGGTGCCGCAGATGGCAATGCCGGCAGCGGATCACCCGATTCTGACGCAGGTGCCGCTGACCGACCCACAGGTGATGCGCAGCGTCGGCCTGATCAAGCGCCGGGGCCGAACCCTGACCCCGGCCGCACTGGAACTGGAACGCCTGGTGGTGGAAATGAAAGTCCAGCCGCCGTCTGTCAGTGACTGACCGAATCCAGCCCGGTGGCTTTCACATCCGGCTGTGCCTGGGCCGATGCCAGGTAATTGAGCAACGCTTTGGCTTCGGCCGGGTGTTGCGCCCCCACCGGAATGCCGGCAGCGAATCGGGTCACCGATTGCACCGACTCCGGAATCTTCGCGACAAAACTCACCCCTGGCACCGGCAGCAATTCGCTCACCTGCTGAAAGCCCAGTTGATAGTCGCCGGTGGCCACCACGGAACCCACGGGAATTTTTGGGACCATGGTCGACTTGGGCTTGAGCTGGTCTTCAATGCCCAGGCGCTTGAACAACTGCTGTTCAATGTAGACGCCGCTGGCGCTGTCGGAATAGGCCACGGATCTGGCGTCGAGCAAGGTCTTTTTCAGGCCGTCGATGGAACTGATGTCCGGCTTTGGCGCCCCTTCGCGCACCACCAGGCCGATTCGCGAGTCTGCCAGCTCGACCCGTGAAGCCGGGTCGACCTTGCCTTGCTTGATCAGGTCGTCGAGGGCGTAGCCGACCATGATCACGACATCGGCCTGTTCACCGCGCGCCAGGCGATTGGGGATCGCTTCCGGGGCTTTGCCCATCGATGGGCCAAGATCGGTATGGAGAGTGTTGCCGGTGGCCGCGGCGAATTTCGGGCCGAGGATCTTGTAGGCGGCGGTGAAACCGCCGGAGGTCATCACGCGGATCTCTTCAGCCTGGGCCACGGCATTCAGGCCCAGGCTGAGGAGCAGACTCAGGGCCGTAACGTTGAATAGCTTTTTCATCGTGTGTGTTCTCGAAAAGGACGGGCTCAGGAAAGGGCGGGTTGCAGGCGACCGCTGGCGCGGCGATACAGGTACAACGTCGCGCACAACGCACAGAGCGCGGCGAAACTCATCCAGTAGCCGGGCGCAGCCTTGTCGCCGGTGTACTGAATCAGCAGGGTCGACATCGCCGGGGTGAATCCGCCAAACACGGCGGTGGCCAGGCTATACGCCAGGGAGAACCCGGCGACCCGCACGTGCACCGGCATGATTTCCGTCAGCGCCGGGATCATCGCGCCGTTGTACAAGCCATAAATGAACGACAACCACAGCAGCACCAGCAACATGTTGAGGAAGCTCGGTGCCTGTACCAGATACGTCAGCGCCGGATAGGTGGTGGCCAATGCCAACAGGGCCATGGCGACCAGCACCGGACGTCGGCCGATACGGTCGGACAACGCGCCGCCAATCGGCAGCCAGAAGAAGTTCGACACGCCTACCAGCAACGTCACCAGCAACGCATCGGATGTACTCAGGTGCAGTACGGTCTTGCCGAAGGTCGGCGCGTAAACGGTGATCAGGTAAAACGCGGTGGTGGTCAAGGCGACCATCATCATGCCGGCGAATACGACCACCCAGTTCTGTGCGAGCGTACGCAATACCTCGCCCATGCCCGGACGGTGTTTACGAGCGGCGAACTCTTCGGTTTCTTCCAGGTTACGACGCAGCAGGAAGATGAACGGCACGATCATGCAGCCGACAAAAAACGGAATCCGCCAGCCCCAGTCGGCGACCATGGTTGGCGCCATCCATTGGTTCAGGCCGTAGCCCAGCGCGGCGGCGACCACGATTGCCACTTGCTGACTGGCTGACTGCCAACTGGTGAAAAAACCCTTGTTGCCGGGTGTGGCGATTTCCGAGAGATACACCGAGACGCCGCCCAGTTCCGCGCCCGCCGAAAACCCTTGCAGCAACCGTCCGATCAGGACGAGGGCCGGCGCGAACAATCCGATGGTTTCGTAGCCGGGCACCAGCACAATCAGGATCGTGCCGCTGGCCATGATCGACAAGGTCACGATCAGCCCTTTGCGCCGACCCACATCATCAATGTACGCACCCAGCAGCACCGCACCCAATGGACGCATCAAGAAGCCTGCGCCGAACACGGCAAAGGTCATCATCAAGGACGCGAACTCGCTGCTGGCCGGGAAGAACACGGCCGCAATTTGCGTGGCATAGAAACCGAAAAGGAAAAAATCGAACTGTTCAAGGAAATTGCCCGAGGTGACCCGGAAAATGGCACTGGCGCGGGAGCGTCCGCGCGGAATTGAGGCTGTCATCGATAAGTACTCCACCGCTTTTATGACGTGCACTGCCTGTAGGCGGTGCACGGTTCTTATTGGGGCGGATAGTGGAACAGGGTGATTGATATGATAAGTGCGTTTTTGGCATGCATTGATGCGCAAGACGGATCAATGCTTTCGGGCGCTCACTCCACCCGGCTGTGGCTCAACGCCTGATCACCCAATCGGTACTGATTGTTCCCGCTGCGCTTGGCCGCATACATCGCCAGATCGGCAACGTGGATCAACCGGTCCATGCTCGGTGCATGGTCGGGGAACACGGCCACGCCCAGGCTGGTGCCGATATGGCGCTGGTCGTTGCCGATGGTGACGGGCGGGGAGAGTTCGACGAAGATTTTCTGACAGATGCTGCGCGCTTCGTCTTGCAGACAGCGGCCCTGAGGCAGCCCTTGAAGAATGACCACGAACTCATCGCCGCCGATGCGGGCGACGGTGTCGGTTGCGCGCAGGATCTTCTTGAGGCGGGTGGCGGTGGTGATCAGTACGCGGTCGCCGGCGGCGTGACCATAGTGGTCATTGATCGCCTTGAAGCCGTTGAGGTCGACGAACACCAGCGCCACCCGCGTATCGCTGACACGCGCCTGTTCCAGCGCTTCGGCCAGGCGCTCTTCGAGCACCAGCCGGTTGGGCAATCCCGTCAGCGGGTCAAAGTGCGCCAGGTGCCGCAGGTAATTGGCGGAAGCCTTTTCCTCGGTGATGTCGCGTACCACGCCCATCATCTTGATCGTTTCGTCCTGCTCGTTCTTCACCACGTTGCCGGTCTCGCGCAACCAGCGGATGGTGCCGTCGGGCCAGACCACGCGGTATTCCTCGTCGTGATTGTCACCGGTTTCCAGACAGCGCAGCTCGCCGGCCCGGACCCTGACCCGGTCATCCGGATGCACGCAGGCGCAGAACAAGGTGTAGGAGGGGGTCACTTCGCCGATCTTGAACCCGAACATGCCGTAGATCGCGTCTGACCAGTACAGCCTGTCAGTGTCGACATCCCAGTCCCAGGTGCCGATGCGGGCAAAGTACTGGCTGCGCTTGAAGCGCTCGGCGTCACCGTTCTGGTGGATGTTCTGCCCTTCGGAGAGGCGGTCGATCAGCGTGCGACATTCGCTCAGTTGCTTGCGTAATGTGCGCTCGCGCCACAGCAGCACGATGATCAACGTGAGTATTACCAGGCCAAGGGCAGCAGGGGTCGAAACAAATATCATTCTGGGGTGGCCATCATGGCGATGTGAACCGTCCGGGGAGGTTTGTTTATCCTACTTCAGGACACTTCGGTAAACAGCTTTCAACGCCGCGCTTGACGGCAGCAAGGGTTGCCAATCGAGCGCGGATCTGGGAAAACGGCGCCGGTCAGGCCCTTTTCGGGCGAGAGAGCATACGAGTGAATCCAATGAATGACGAGCTTCAGGTAATCGATCTGCAACCGGGTGACGGTAAAGCGGCCGTCAAAGGCGCATTGATCACCACCCAATACCGTGGATGGCTGGAAGACGGCACGGAATTCGATTCTTCCTACAGCCGGGGCAAGCCTTTTCAGTGCGTGATCGGCACCGGTCGCGTGATCAAGGGCTGGGATCAGGGCCTCATGGGCATGCAGGTCGGTGGCAAGCGCAAGTTGCTGGTACCGGCGCATCTGGCTTATGGCGAGCGGAGCATGGGCAAGATCACGCCGAACTCGAACCTGATTTTCGAGATTGAATTGCTTGAAGTGCTGACGCGTGATGATTGACCGTGATGGTCTGGAAAGGCCGATAGTGGCCATCGACGAATACGCCGCCGTTGAATGGCTGGACCGGTCTTATCGGCACTGGACCGGCGAAAACCTGCCGGCGCCAAACTCGCTGAAGGGCGCCGAACGCCTGTACTGGCTGCACGCCCACGCGCCTTACAGTCTGCTGGCCCATGGCAGCGAAGCCGATCCCTGCTTCTTTTACGCCAATGAACAGGCGCTCACCTGCTTCAAATACCCCCGCGAGCAGTTTTTGGGCATGCCATCGCGCTTCAGTGCCTCGCCGTTGGACCGGGCCATGCGCCAGACCCTGCTCGAACAAGTCAGCGCCCATGGCATCGCCCACGGGTACAGCGGTTATCGGGTGGACCGCCATGGCCATCCGTTCATGATTCACGAAGGCAAGGTCTGGACCCTGATTGACCGCGATGGCGTTCACCGTGGGCAGGCCGCGCTTTTCTGGCCGGATGCCGGGCGTGTGGGCCTGATTGATTGATCGATACAGCCGGTGGTACGAGCCGGCTCGTCACCGCGCCAATACACCTCTCTGAATAATTCTTGCGTCAACGCCTTGCCAACTCTCGGGCTATCGGTGACTATGCACGCCAGATAGGGGTAGGGGGTATAGGTATGTCGCACATTCACGAACACAAAGATGACTTGCTCAAACGGGTGCGGCGCATCGCCGGCCAGGTCCAGGCCGTGGAGCGCTCGCTTGAGTCGGATGCCGATTGCGCCAAGACGTTGCACTTGGTCGCGGCCATCCGCGGGGCGGTCAACGGGTTGCTGGAACAGTTCATCGACGCCCACGCCCGTGAGCACGTCGCACATCCGGGACTCAGTGACGAAGCCCGCGCCGAAGGTCTGGAAGACTTGTTGCAAGCCATTCGTCGTTATTCGAAATAGAGATCTGGAACCATGACACTGACACCACAGGCTGCGCGCTTTTCTCACGACCATGTGTTTCTGGGCGCCTCCCATGACGACAATGCCCGCCGCACCCTATGGGTGGTGGTTCTGACGTTTGTAATGATGATCGGCGAAATTGCCGCCGGCTACATCACCGGTTCGATGGCGTTGCTGGCCGACGGCTTTCATATGGCAACCCATGCCGTAGCCCTGGGCATCGCCGCGGCGGCTTATGGCTTCGCTCGCCGACACGCCAACAACGCGCGTTACAGCTTTGGTACCGGCAAGGTCGGGGATCTGGCCGGGTTTGCCTCGGCCATGGTGCTGGGGCTGGTATCGATCGGCATTGCGGGTGAATCCATCCTGCGCCTGTTCCAGCCGACGACCGTGGCCTTCACCGAGGCGACAGTGATTGCGGTGGTGGGGCTGGTGGTGAACATCGTCAGTGCCTTCCTGCTGGCGGGCGATCACGGTCACCACGATCACGGGCACAGCCATGACCACGGCCATCATCACCATCATGACAACAACCTGCGCTCGGCTTACGTGCATGTACTGGCCGACGCCCTGACCTCGATCCTGGCGATTGCCGCCTTGCTGGCGGGGCGCTATCTGGGCTGGGTCTGGCTCGACCCGGTGATGGGGATTGTCGGCGCGATCGTGATTGCGAAATGGGCGCTCGGATTGATGCGCGACAGCGCCGCCGTACTACTGGACGCCACGGACGAACACGTCGCTGAGGAAATTCGCGAGTTGCTTGAGTCTTCAGACGATGTGCGCATCAGCGACCTGCATGTCTGGCAGGTCGGCCCGCAGGCACGGGCGGCGATCGTCAGTGTCGTGGCGGCGGCGAACATCAGCGCCGACACCATCCGCGAACGCCTGGCGCCGGTGCATGAACTGTCCCACCTGACGGTAGAACTGCGCAGCGTTTAACCAGGTAACACGCGTCATCGTTAACGACCATCGCCAGCAGGCTGGCTCCTACACAGGAGTCTACCCACGCACAGGTAGCGCGATACCTGTAGGAGCGAGCCTGCTCGCGATGGACTCAAATACGCCGCGTTTAACCAGGCCACACGCGTTATCGTTAACGCCCATCGCCAGCAGGCTGGCTCCCACAGGGCAGCGCGTGTGCCAGCAAATAACGAGTTCGAGCGTTAGCTCGCCTTGTCGAACGAAACACGCAAAACACGCTTAAAACAAAGCCCCCCATCGGCAGGCCGATGGGGGGCTTTTGTGCATCTGGCGTCGGGTCAGACCTTGACGATCCAGCCTGCTGGCGCTTCGATGTCGCCGGTTTGCACGCCGGTCAGCTCTTTGTAGAGCTTCTGGGTGATCGGGCCGACTTCGGTTTCGCTGTGGAACACATGCAGGTGGTCGTTGTAGCTGATGCCGCCGATCGGCGTGATCACCGCAGCAGTACCGCAGGCACCGGCTTCCTTGAAGTCCGACAGCTTGTCGATGAACACGTCGCCTTCGACAACTTCCAGGCCCAGGCGGGTTTTCGCCAGTTCGATCAGCGACAGACGGGTGATGCCCGGCAGCACGGAGGGCGAGTTCGGGGTCACGAACTTGTTGTCGTGGGTGATCCCGAAGAAGTTGGCCGAACCGACTTCCTCGATCTTCTTGTGGGTCATTGGGTCCAGATAGATCGCGTCGGCGAAATGCGCCTTCTTGGCCTGGGAGCCCGGCATCAGGCTGGCCGCGTAGTTGCCACCGACCTTGGCCGCACCGGTACCTTGCGGGGCGGCGCGGTCGTAGCTGGAGATCAGGAAGTTATGCGGGGTCAGGCCACCCTTGAAGTAGGCGCCTACCGGGATGCAGAAGATCGAGAAGATGAACTCGGGTGCGGTACGCACGCCGATGTTGTCGCCGACGCCGATCACGAACGGACGCAGGTACAGCGCGCCGCCGGTGCCGTAAGGCGGAATGAAACGCTCGTTGGCGCGAACCACTTCCTTGCACGCTTCGATGAACTGCTCGGTGGACACGTGCGGCATCAGCAGGCGGGCGCAACTGCGTTGCATGCGCGCGGCGTTCTGGTCCGGACGGAACAGGTTGATCGAGCCGTCCTTGCAACGATAGGCCTTCAGGCCTTCGAAGCATTGCTGGCCATAGTGAAGGGCCGTGGAGCCTTCGCTGATGTGCAGCACGTTGTCTTCGGTCAGGGTGCCTTTGTCCCACTCGCCATTACGCCAGTGCGACAGATAGCGCTTGTCGGTCTTGATGTAGTCAAAACCCAGCTTGTCCCAATTGATGCTCTCGTTACCCATGACACCCTCTATCACTTAACAACCGCCGAAACGGTTCAAGGCTTCTGACGTTTTTCCGGATGGGCACAACAATACTTCATTCCGGGCCGGTTTCGCAGCCCGGACGATGGGGGGATAGGCAAAAATCGTAGCTTGCTTATTAAACTCCCATTGTTCTCGCATGTTTCACCCCCTTTTTGTGGCGAGGGAGCTTGCTCCCGCTTCAGTGCGCAGCACTGGTAAAACTTGCCACTGTGGTGCATCGGATGTTCCGCAGTGGCAGGTTTGGGGCCGCTTCGCAGCCCAGCGGGAGCAAGCTCCCTCGCCAGGGGGCGCATTTACAGATGCAACGCGTGCCCCAGCGCCCGCAATGCCGCTTCCTGCACTGCCTCGCCCAACGTCGGGTGCGCATGAATCGTGCCGCCGATGTCCTCCAGTTGCGCGCCCATCTCCAGGCTTTGCGCAAAGGCCGTGGACAACTCGGACACCCCGACGCCTACCGCCTGCCAACCGACAATCACATGATTGTCGCGACGGGCGACCACGCGCACGAAGCCGCTTTTCGACTCCAGGGTCATTGCCCGGCCATTGGCAGCGAACGGGAAGCTGGAAACGATGCAGTCCAGTCCGGCAGCCTTGGCTTCATCCGGCGTCTGGCCGACCACCACCAATTCCGGGTCGGTGAAGCACACCGCAGCGATGGCCGTCGGGTTGAACTCACGGGATTTGCCGCTGATCAGTTCGGCGACCATCTCGCCCTGGGCCATGGCCCGGTGCGCGAGCATCGGTTCGCCGCTGAGGTCGCCGATGGCGTAGACGTTACGCATGCTGGTCTGGCAGCGGTTGTCGATCTTGATCGACGAGCCGTTCATCGCCAGGTCCAGCGCTTCAAGGTTCCAGCCCTGGGTGTTCGGCTTGCGGCCGACGGCCACCAGTACCTGATCGGTTTCCAGGTTCAGGGTGTCGCCGTTGGGGGCCAGAACTTGCAGGGTATTTGCTTTTGAATCAAAGCCTTGAACGCTGTGCTTCAAGTAAAGCTTCACGCCGAGCTTTTTCAGTTCTTCGTGCACCGGCTGGGTCAGTTCGGCGTCGTAGGCCGGCAGAATCCGCTCCTGCGCCTCGACCACGCTGACCTCGGCACCGAGCTTGCGATAAGCGATGCCCAGTTCCAGGCCGATGTAACCGCCACCGACCACAATCAGCCGTTTCGGTATCGATTTCGGTGCCAGGGCTTCGGTGGACGAAATGATCGGCCCGCCAATCGGCAGCATCGGCAGGTTAACGCTCTTCGAACCCGTGGCCAGCACCAGGTGCTCACATTGAATGCGGGTGTCGCCGACTTCGACGGTCTTGCCGTCGATGACCTTGGCCCAGCCTTGAATGACCTGGACCTTGTTCTTTTTCAGCAGCGCGGCGACGCCGGTGGTCAGGCGATCAACGATGCCGTCTTTCCACTCGACGCTCTTGCCGATGTCCAGGGTCGGCGCCGACACGCTGATGCCCAGGGCCGAATGCTGGCTGTGCTGTTGCGTCTGGTGAAACTGCTCGGCGACGTGGATCAGTGCCTTGGATGGAATGCAGCCGATGTTCAGGCAGGTGCCGCCCAGGGACTGGCCTTCTACCAGAATGGTGGCAATGCCCAACTGGCCGGCACGGATCGCCGTCACGTAACCGCCGGGACCGCCGCCGATGATCAGCAGCGTGGTGTTCAGAGTTTGCATGACTTACTCCACAAACAGGGTGGCGGGTTGTTCGAGCAGGCCACGCACGGCCTGGATGAATTGCGCCGCGTCCATGCCGTCGACCACGCGGTGATCGAAGGAGCTGGAGAGGTTCATCATCTTGCGAATCACGATCTGGCCTTTGATCACCATTGGCCGTTCGACGATTTTGTTCACGCCGACAATCGCCACTTCCGGCAGGTTCAGCACCGGCGTACTGACGATGCCGCCCAACGCGCCGAGGCTGGTCAGGGTGATGCTCGAACCGGACAGTTCATCGCGGCTGGCCTTGCCATTGCGTGCGGCCGTGGCCAGACGGGCGATTTCTGCCGCGCTGTCCCACAGACTGCGGGCTTCGGCGTGGCGCACCACCGGCACCATCAAGCCGATGTCGGCCTGGGTGGCGATCCCCACATGCACCGCGCCGAGGCGGGTGATGACCTGGGCTTCGTCGTCGTAACGGGCGTTGATCTGCGGGAAGTCGCGCAGGGCGACGACCAGGGCGCGGACCAGGAAGGGCAGCAAGGTCAGCTTGCCGCGAGTGGCGCCGTGTTTTTCGTTGAGGTGCGCGCGCAGCTCTTCCACGGCGGTGACGTCGATTTCTTCGACGTAGCTGAAATGCGCGGCGCGCTGCGTGGCGTCCTGCATGCGCTGGGCGATCTTGCGGCGCATGCCGATCACCGGGATCTGCTCTTCATCGTTGCGCTGGGCGTAAGCGCTGCTGACGCTCGACGCATTCGACTGGCCCTGGGCCAGGTAGGTCTCGAGGTCTTCGTGCAACACCCGACCGGCCGGGCCGGTGCCGCGTACCAGACGCAACTGGATGCCCAGGTCCAGCGCATGCTTGCGCACGGCCGGGGACGCCAACGGACGCTCATTCGCTTCACGGGCCACCATCGGGCCCTGGCACACGGCCGGGCGTGGCGCAGCGGCTGCGACTGGTTTGCTTTCGACCACGGCTTCCACTTTCGGGGCTGCAACCGCTGCTTCTTTGACAGGGGCCGCTGGCTGAGCCGACTCTTTAACGTTGCCCGCACCTTCGACTTCAATGCTGATCAGCACACTGCCGACCGCCATGACTTCGCCTGGCTGACCGCCAAGGGCGATGACTTTGCCATGCACCGGCGACGGGATATCGACCATCGCCTTGTCGGTCATGACATCGGCCAGCACCTGATCTTCGACGACCATGTCGCCGACCTTGACGTGCCATACCGACAATTCAACTTCTGCAATGCCTTCGCCAATGTCCGGCATTTTAATGACGTGCGTGCCCATTCAGACCTCCATGACCCGTTTCAAAGCCGCGCCCACTCGGGACGGACCAGGGAAATACGCCCACTCCTGCGCGTGCGGGTAGGGGGTGTCCCAACCGGTGACGCGTTCGATCGGCGCTTCCAGGTGGTGGAAGCAGTGCTCTTGCACCAGCGCTGTCAGTTCGGCACCGAAACCGCAAGTACGGGTGGCTTCGTGAACGATCACGCAGCGCCCGGTTTTCTTCACCGACTTGACGATGGTTTCCAGGTCCAGCGGCCACAGGCTGCGCAGGTCGATGACTTCGGCATCGACGCCGCTTTCTTCGGCGGCGACCAGCGACACGTACACCGTGGTGCCGTAGGTCAGAACGGTGACATCCTTGCCCGGACGGGCGATGGCGGCCACGTCGAGTGGCACGGTGTAGTAGCCGTCCGGAACCTGAGCGGCGGGGTGTTTTGACCAAGGGGTCACCGGACGGTCGTGGTGGCCGTCGAACGGGCCGTTGTACAGGCGCTTGGGCTCAAGGAAGATCACCGGGTCATCGTTTTCGATGGAGGCGATCAACAGGCCCTTGGCATCGTAGGGGTTGGATGGCATGACGGTGCGCAGGCCGCACACTTGAGTGAACAGTGCTTCGATGCTCTGGCTGTGGGTCTGGCCGCCGTAGATGCCGCCGCCGCAGGGCATGCGCAGGGTCAGCGGCGCGGTGAACTCGCCGGCCGAGCGATAACGCAGGCGGGCGGCTTCGGAAATGATCTGGTCGTAGGCCGGGTAGACGTAGTCGGCGAACTGGATCTCCACCACCGGACGCAGTCCGTAGGCGCCCATGCCCACGGCAGTACCGACGATGCCGCTCTCGGAGATCGGCGCATCGAACACCCGCGAGGTGCCGTACTTGGCCTGCAGGCCTTCGGTGCAACGGAACACGCCACCGAAGTAGCCGACGTCCTGGCCGAACACCACAACATTGTCGTCACGCTCAAGCATCACATCCATGGCCGAGCGCAGGGCCTGGATCATGGTCATGGTGGTCGTGGTCATGGCGGTGTCCAACTGAATATTGTTGTTGTGATCGTTCATGTCAGATCCCCAGTTGCTGACGCTGGCGCTTCAAGTGCTCCGGCATCTCTTTGTAGACGTCTTCGAACATGGTCGCGGCGCTCGGAATCTGGCCACCGGCGAGGGTGCCGTACTGTTCGGCTTCCTTCTGCGCGGCGATCACTTCGGCTTCCAGTTCGGCGCTGACCGCGGCGTGTTCCTCTTCGGACCAGTGGCCGACCTTGATCAGGTGCTGCTTGAGGCGCGCGATCGGGTCGCCCAACGGGAAGTGGCTCCAGTCGTCGGCAGGGCGGTATTTGGACGGATCGTCGGAGGTCGAGTGCGGGCCGGCACGGTAGGTGACCCATTCGATCATGGTCGGGCCGAGGTTGCGGCGGGCGCGTTCGGCAGCCCAGGCAGAGGCAGCGTAGACCGCATAGAAATCGTTGCCATCGACCCGCAGCGAGGCGATGCCGCAACCGACGCCACGACCGGCGAAGGTGGTCGCTTCGCCACCGGCGATGGCCTGGAAGGTGGAGATCGCCCACTGGTTGTTGACCACGTTGAGGATCACCGGCGCGCGGTACACATGGGCGAAGGTCAGGGCAGTGTGGAAGTCCGATTCGGCGGTGGCGCCGTCGCCGATCCACGCCGAGGCGATTTTGGTGTCGCCCTTGATCGCCGAGGCCATGCCCCAGCCCACCGCTTGCACGAACTGGGTGGCGAGGTTGCCGGAGATGGTGAAGAAACCCGCGTCCTTGACCGAGTACATGATCGGCAACTGACGGCCCTTGAGCGGATCGCGTTCGTTGGACAGCAGTTGGCAGATCAGGCCCACCAGCGGCACTTCGCGGGCCATCAGGATGCTTTGCTGACGGTAGGTCGGGAAGCACATGTCGTCGATGTTCAACGCCAGGGCCTGGCCGCTGCCGATGGCTTCTTCGCCGAGGCTCTGCATGTAGAACGACATTTTCTTCTGGCGCTGGGCGACCACCATGCGGTTGTCATAGATCCGCGTCTTGAGCATGGCGCGCATGCCTTTGCGCAGGATCTCGACCGGCACGCCTTCAGCCCATGGGCCGAGGGCATTGCCCTGGTCGTCGAGCACGCGAATCAGGCCCTTGGCCAGATCGGCGGTATCGGCGGGTTCAACGTCAATGGAGGGTTTGCGCACCGTGCCGGCGTCGGTCAGACGCAGGTAGGAGAAGTCGGTTTTGCAGCCGGGACGGCCCGAAGGTTCGGGAACGTGCAGACGCAGCGGTTCGTACGCTTGGTTCATGGCTTCTACGCTCGATCTTGTGAATTTCTTGTAGTGAGCTGACAGATTTCGGTCTTGTAGAAGAAATCTTGTCCTACAAACATCATAGGCCCGGCCAAGAAGAATATTTCTCTCTGTTTCGTTGCGCTCAAGATCATTTACAGATAAAAAATCTGCATAAACATAAAAAACAGGTGGTTTTGTCTCATGCGCAAACTGGACCGTACCGATATCGGCATTCTCAACAGCCTTCAGGAGAACGCGCGGATCACCAATGCCGACCTCGCACGCTCGGTGAACCTCTCGCCGACCCCCTGTTTCAACCGGGTCAAGGCGATGGAGGAACTGGGTCTGATTCGCGAGCAAGTGACCCTGCTCGATGCCGACCTGCTGGGGCTGCACGTGAACGTGTTCATCCATGTCAGCCTGGAAAAGCAGGTGGAGGAGGCGTTGCAGCATTTCGAAGAGGCGATTTCCGATCGCCCGGAAGTCATGGAGTGCTACCTGATGGCGGGCGACCCGGATTATCTGATCCGCGTTCTGGTACCGACGATCCAGTCCCTGGAGCGCTTCATGATGGACTTTCTGACCAAAGTGCCGGGGGTGGCGAATATCCGTTCGAGCTTTGCGCTCAAGCAGGTGCGCTACAAGACCGCGCTGCCGTTGCCGGCCAACGGGTTGACCCTGGGCACCTGAACAACCGAAAGCCCCGCAGGAGCGAGCCTGCTCGCGATGGGCGTGAACGATAACACTGGTACCTGGATGAACGCGGTGCTCTTACGTCCATCGCGAGCAGGCTCGCTCCTACAGTGTTTTTGGTCGCCCTAAGATTCCGCAGACACCCACAACCCCTGTGGGAGCGTGGCTTGCCGGCGATGGCGTCTGCACAGTCAACATCAACGTCGCCTGACACACCGCCATCGCCGGAAAGCCATGCACCCGCAATCAGAGTTTATTCAGCGGGATTTTCAGATAGACCACGCCATTGTCTTCTGCCGGCGGCATGTTCCCCGCCCGCACATTCACCTGGATCGCCGGCAGCAACAGCGTCGGCATGCCCAACCCGGCGTCGCGGTGGGTGCGCATGGTGACGAAGGTGCCTTCGTCGATGCCGTCATGCACATGGATATTGCTTTTTCGTTGTTCGCCGACGGTGGTCTGGCATTGCGCTTGCCGACCTTCGGGCGGGTAGTCGTGGCAGACGTAAAGTTTCACATCGGCCGGGAAGGCCAGCAGTCTCTGGATCGAAGCGTAAAGATGATGAGCATTGCCGCCGGGGAAGTCGCAACGTGCGGTGCCCACGTCCGGCATGAACAGGGTGTCGCCCACCAGGATCTGCTCGCCGTCGATGAGATAGGCCATGTCCGCCGGGGTGTGGCCAGGGACATGCAGCGCGGTGGCCTTGAGGTTGCCGATGCTGAAGGACTCGTCCGGGGCGAACAGATGGTCGAACTGCGAACCGTCCACGCAGAACTCCGGCTCAAGATTGAACAGTGCCTTGAACACGTTCTGGACCTTGCTGATTGACGCGCCGATGGCAATCTTGCCGCCCAGTTCCCGACGCAAATAGGGCGCGGCCGACAGGTGGTCGGCATGGGCGTGGGTTTCCAGCAGCCATTGCACCTGCAACTGATGTTGGCGAACGAAAGCGATGATCCGGTCGGCCTGGGTGGTGGCGGTGCGCCCGGCGGCCGGGTCGTAGTCGAGCACCGGGTCGACGATTGCGCACTGGCTGCCATCGGCTTCGTAGATCACGTAACTGTAGGTCGACGAGGCAGGGTCGAGGAAGGCTTCAATCAAGGCGGGCATGGGGGCGGTTTCTGTTTGGTAGAGCATTGAGGGTAGTTTCATTCTCACCGGGTTGACCAGCCCCGAGTCGAATCCATGCGGTAAAAAAGCCGTGCGGGCTCTATCCTGTCACTCAATCGATACCGGGCGTTCCCGGCTTTTTCCGTGGATCATGAGCGTTTTATGGGGCTGGCGAGTTTTTTTGGGGTGGTGATGGGATTGGTGCTCGGCTTGACCGGTGCCGGCGGCGGGATTCTTGCGGTTCCCGCGCTGGTACTGGGGCTGGGCTGGAGCATGACCCAGGCCGCGCCCGTCGCGCTGTTTGCGGTGGGCAGCGCGGCAGCGGTCGGGGCGCTTGATGGTTTGCGCCATGGCCTGGTGCGTTACCGCGCGGCCCTGCTGATTGCCCTGCTGGGGGCGGTCTTTTCGCCGGTCGGGATCTACTTCGCCCATCAGATGCCGGAAAAAATCCTGATGATCCTGTTCAGCCTGCTGATGGTCATGGTGGCCGGGCGGATGTTGCGTCGTGAGCGCCAGGAAGAGGGCCCGAGCGATCACGGTCACGCCAACTGGGGCCAGAAAAACTGCATGCTCGACCAGCACACCGGGCGGTTTTCCTGGACCGCCAAGTGCACCGCGACCCTCGCGGCCCTCGGCGCAGTGACCGGTGTGGTCTCGGGTCTGTTGGGTGTGGGGGGCGGATTCCTGATTGTCCCGGCCTTCAAGCAACTGACCGATGTGCAGATGCGCGGAATCATCGCCACCTCTTTGATGGTGATCAGCCTGATCTCGGCCATTGGCGTGATCGGCGCCTTGCATGCCGGGGTTCGCATCGATGGTCTGGGCTACGCGTTCATTGCCTCGAGCATCGTCGGCATGATCATCGGCCGAAAACTCAGCGCACGGGTGCCCGCCCGGGCATTGCAGGTGGGCTTTGCCAGCATCTGCCTGGTGGTCGCGGCCTACATGCTTTTGAAGGCGGCCATGTAGCCGGGGCCTGTGGCGTGCAGCGAAGAAGCGCTCCCGAGCCTGATGACTGTGCTCGTCACGGCCCGCTCCGTCTCCCTCTCATCCCATTGAAGCGACTACCCGCTACCCAAGTAGCATAGGTCGCTTCCCGCTGGCTTCGTACACTCGTACCTCATACACACGCACCTGCGGGGGGGCGACGATGCAGGAGGTCCAGAACGAAGGTATCGTCAGCGCGATGTCCCAGGCCACCGATGCCCTGCAAGTGGCGCAGGAGCTGGCGCGGCAGTTGTTGCACCCGCACCTGGGCTTCGTGCTGTTCTTCTGTTCCGCCGAGTACGATTTGCAGGCGCTGGGGCAGGCCCTGGAACAAAGCTTCGGCGGCATTCGTTTGGCGGGCTGCACCAGCGCCGGTGAAATCACTCCCCTGGGGTATGGGCGCAATTGCGTGACGGCGGTCGGTTTCGATCACCGGCACTTCTCCATCGCCCTCGAACTGATCGACGAGATGGAACGCTTCAGCCTGATCGACGCCCAGCAAATGGTCGAGCGCCTGGTCGGCGGCTGTCGCAGCAACACCCTGGCACCGATCAAGGGCAACAGCTTTGCCCTGACCTTGCTCGACGGCCTGTCCAGCCGCGAAGAAATGGTCCTGGCGGCCTTGAGCGCCGCGCTGGGCGACATTCCGCATTTCGGCGGTTCGGCCGGCGACGACAACTACCTGACCCACACCCATGTCTACTTCGACGGTGAGTTTCACAGCGGCGCGGCGGTGGTGGTGCTGGTCAATACCTGGCTGGACTTCGAAGTGTTCACCACCCATCACATCCTGCCCCGGGCGGAAAAACTTGTGGTCACCGGGGCCGACAGCGCTTCGCGGCGGGTCTTCGAACTCAATGCCGAGCCGGCCGCCGCCGAGTACGCCCGACACATCGGGGTGCCAGTGGCCGAACTCGATCACCGGATCTTCGCCGCGCATCCCTTGGCGGTGCGGATCAACGAGCAGTATTACGTGCGCGCCATTCAGCAGGTTCATGCCGATTTGAGCCTGAGTTTCTATTGCGCCGTGGAGAACGGCATCGTCCTCACCGCCATGACCCCCGGCCCAATGCTGCCGAACCTGCAGAGCCTGTTCGACGGCTTGCAGGAACGCCTCGGCGATTTGCTGCTGACCATTGGCTGCGACTGTTTTCTGCGGCGTCTGGAACTGGAAGACGACGGTAGCCTGGAACGGATCGGCGCCTTTTTGCGCGAGCAGCGGGTGATGGGGTTCAACACCTACGGAGAACAGTTCAATGGCATGCACATCAACCAAACGTTCACCGGGGTCGCCATTGCCCGAGGGCGTTCCCTCGGACTGCGCTGAGCTACGGGCGCAAATTGCCGGCCTGCAACACGACAACCAGAAACTGCAACGCATCAACGCCGCGTTGATTGAACGCATCGAGTCCGGCATCACCCGGGGCAATGATCCCTACGCCGCGTTCCAGCATTCGGTGGTGCTGGCCGAGCAGGTGCGGGAACGCACCGACGCGTTGAACCAGGCCATGGCCGAGCTCAAGGCGGGCAACCATTTGCTCAGCGAAGCACGCTTGCGCGCGGAAACGGCTCATCGACACCTAATCGACGCGATCGAGAGTATCTCCGACGCCTTTGTGCTGTTCGATGCCCAGCAATGCATCGTCCTGTTCAACAGTCGCTTCAAGGCCTTTTGGAGCAACAGCCGGGTACGGATCAACGCCGGTATGCGCCTGACCGAGGTCAAGCGCCTGATGATGAACAACGGCCTGTTCAGCGAAGAGCCGCGCGGGCATGCCGACGAAAACCTGTTGTATCGCCTGCAGGATGGTCGCTGGTTGCAAGTCAGCGAGCGGCCGACCCAGGAAGGCGGGCGGGTGATCCTGTTCACCGACATCACCGACGTCAAACTCAGCGAAACCGTGCGCCGCGAGCAAGCAGTGGCGCAGAAGTCGCATCTGTTGCAACGGGCGGTGGACAACCTTTCCCAAGGGGTGGCGATGGTCAACGCCGACGGCATCCTGGAACTGTGGAATCGCCGGTTTCTCGAACTCAGTGGCCTGGCACCGGTAGCGGCGCATAGATCTTTTGCCGAAGTGATCGCCGACAGCGAATTGACCCTGCTGACCCCGGCCAGCCGCGACGCCAACGGGCGGCCCATGCAGGAATGCGAGCAACGCCTTTACGATGGCCGGGTCCTGGAGATTCGCACCCATCCGCTGCCCATGGGCGGATTCGTCAACACCTTCACCGACATCACCGAACGCTACCAGCACGCCGAAGCCCTGAGCGAAAGCGAGCGCTGGATTCGCCTGATCACCGACCATGTGCCGGCATTGATCGCCTATCTGAATGCCGATCTGGTCTACGAATTCACCAACAAGGTCTACGAGGAGTGGTACTGCTGGCCACGGGGCGTGATGCTCGGCCAACGCTTGCGCGAAGTGCACAGCGAACAACATTACCAGCGCCTGGAGTCCTACGTGGCCAGGGCGTTGGCGGGCGAGAGCGTGACCTTCGAGGTCGCCGAAACCAACGTCAATAACCAGGAACGCTACATGTTGCGTTCCTACGTGCCCAATCGGCTGGCCAGCGGTGAGGTGGTGGGGATTTTCGTATTGATCCGCGACATCACCGAACGCCGCCGTACCGCCGAGGCCTTGCACCAGGCCTATCAGAATCTGGAGCTGCGGGTGCGCGAACGCACCGCTGAACTGACCACCCTCAACGACCAGTTGCTGCGTGAGATCGAGGAGCGTCGCCGGGTCGAATCACGCTTGCGCGAGGCCAAGCAGGAGGCCGAGCAAGCCAATCTGTCGAAGACCAAGTTTCTCGCGGCCGTCAGTCATGACCTGCTGCAACCCTTGAACGCGGCGCGGTTGTTCACCAGCGCCTTGCTGGAACGCCGGGAAGCGGTCAGCAACGAGGTGCTGGTGCGCAATGTCAGCAACTCCCTGGAGGACGTGGAAAACCTGTTGGGCACCCTGGTGGATATTTCCAAGCTCGATGCCGGGGTGATCAAGGCTGACATCGCGCCGTTCGCCCTGAGCGAGCTGTTGGACACCCTGGCGGCGGAATACACCCAGGTCGCCCGCAGTGAAGGTCTGGAGCTGCATTTCATCGCCTGTTCGGCACTGGTGCGCAGCGATATCCAGTTGTTGGCGCGCATCCTGCGCAACCTGCTGAGCAATGCCATTCGCTACACCTACAGCGGTCGCGTGGTACTGGGTTGCAGGCGCCATCACCAGCGCCTGTCGATTCAGGTCTGGGACAGCGGCATGGGCATTGCCGAAAACCGTCTGGAGGAGATTTTCCAGGAGTTCAAGCGTGGCGATGTGCAACGCCCGGATCAGGATCGCGGACTCGGGCTGGGCCTGGCGATCGTCGAAAAAATCGCCGGCATTCTCGGGCATAGGGTCCAGGTGCGCTCATGGCCGGGCAAGGGCTCGATGTTCTGCGTCGAAGTGCCATTGAGCGCCACCGCCCCGCAAGCAGCCCCCGGTTTACCGATGAGCGAGCCGATGCTCGAGCGGCTGCGCGGGGCACGGGTCTGGGTGCTGGACAACGATGCGACCATCTGCGCCGGCATGCGCACGCTGCTGGAAGGCTGGGGCTGCCGGGTGGTCACGGCGCTGTCGGAAGAGGACCTGGCACGGCAAGTGGACAACTACCACGCCGACGCGGACCTGCTGATCGCCGACTATCACCTGGACAACGAACAGAACGGTGTGGACGCCGTGGCGCGGATCAATGCCCGGCGCGGCAAACCGATCCCGGCGATGATGATCACCGCCAACTACAGCAACGAGCTCAAGCAGCAGATCCGCGAACTGGGGCACACCCTGATGCACAAGCCGGTACGGCCGATGAAGCTCAAGACAGCCATGAGCCATTTGCTCGCACGGCCCTGACTTCCCCGGTGTGGGCGCCCCCCCTGTAGGAGCGAGCGTGCTCGCGATGGTCGTCAACGATGACGCGGGCTGTCTGAATGCCCGCGTTGCCCGGACGTTCATCGTCGGAACGCCGCCCGGAGCAGGCTCGCTCCTACAGTGGATGGGGGGCACCTGCGGGTGATTGGTTGCTCCGGGCGGCGTTCCGACGATAGCCGCGATGCGGTCTTCAGGCAGACTCACCGCCGCAAATACGACCCGAAATCAATGTCCCCGGCACTCAGGATTGCCTGCACCCGGTTGTGCACGTTGAGCTTGCGCAGGATCGCCGAGACGTGGGCCTTGACCGTGGTTTCGGCGATTTCCAGGGTGTAGGCGATCTGTTTGTTGGACTCGCCCTTGGTCATGCGTTCCAGCACCTGCAATTGCTTGCGGGTCAGGGCCTGGAGCAGCTCCGGCGGGAAGCTCGGGGTGTCGTTCATCCGCCGGTGGGTGCCGGCTCTGGCCGAGCGGATAATGTCCGGGGGCAAGTAGACATTGCCGTTGAGAATCTGTTGGATCGCGTCGGTCATCTGGCTGCGGGGCGAGGATTTGGTGATGAAGCCCACCGCGCCGTAAGTGATGGCCTGCAGGACGATTTGCTTGTCTTGCTCGGCAGACACGATCACCACCGGAATGGTCGGCGCTTCGTTGCGCAGGTTGATCAAGCCATTGAGCCCATGCATGCCGGGCATGTTCAGGTCGAGCAGGATCAGGTCCAGGTCATCGTGCTCCCGGGTCAGGGCCAGGGCGCTGTCCAGGTCGGCGGTTTCCATCACTTCGCTGCCGGCAAAGCCGTCGCTGATGACGTTGTGGATGGCTTCGCGAAACAGCGGGTGATCATCGGCAATCAGAATTTTGTACATAGCCTTTCACCTCATTATTTTGATTATGGTGTGGCAACAACACGCACGCGTAAAGCTCAGGGAAAGGGTTCGGGCCGGGCCGGCGTCACCGGCAGGTTGGCCGCCTGCCAGGCGTCCACTCCGTCACGGTACCAATACAGTGTCTTATAGCCCAGGGTGGCCGCGCGTTTGACCGCGTTCCAGCTCAACCAACAGTCGGAGCGGCAGTAAAAGACCAGCGGTTGCATCGGATCTCCGGCGGTCAGCTTTTTCAGGTTGTCAGCGAAATAGTCCTGCCACTGTGGCGTCAGCTCACCGTCACCGGTGTTGGCCAGCCAATGGCTGCCGGGCAGGTTTTCGTGGGGCGTGTCTTCGATGAAGCGGCCTTGCAGCCATTGCCGGCGGTAGACGTCGATCAGCAGCGGGCGCGGGGTCTGTTCAAGCAGGCTTTGCAGGGCCGGGGTGTCGACGAGTGTCGCGCCCTGCAGCTGGCCTGGCGTCGGGCTGCGGTACAGGTCGATGCGATAGCCCTCTGCGGAAAACAGCGGGGCTTGAGCGTGGGCGTTGCCCAGCCACAGGCTCAGCGACAACGCAGCAAGAGAGAGACGCAGCAGGCGATGTCGGGCATGCGGCATGGGTTCAGTCCTTATCGTTATGAGCCCATTACATGCCAGTCGCGCTGCGTTTGGAATGCGACCATAGACAGGAAAACCAGTACTAAAGTAGTAAATTTGGTCCGGCAGAAGGTCTGTCAGCCGGATTTGCGCAGGGCGGCGTGTTGCGGGTTGAACGTCAGCACAGCCAGCAGCGAAAACAGCAGGGTCAGCCCCACGCACACCGCCAGCGCCAGGGCATTGAAGCGTTCATACAAGGCAAACCGCACCAGTTCCACGGCATGGGTGAACGGGTTCAGGGCACACAACCAGTACAACCACTCACTGGACTCGCGCATCTTCCACAGCGGGTACAGGGCCGACGACAGGAAAAACAGCGGGAAGATCACGAAATTCATCACCCCGGCAAAGTTCTCCAGCTGGCGGATCGCGTTCGACAGCAAAAGGCCCAGGGCACTGAGCATCAACGCCACCAGCAACAACGCCGGCAGGGCCAACAGCAGGCCCATGGCCGGCGGTTGCACGCCGTAGACCCAGGCAATGGCCAGAAACGCGTACACCTGCAACAACGAAATCAGCGCCGTGGCCAACAGCTTGCTGCACAGCAGAAAGGTCCGGGGCAGGGGGCTGGTCAACAGCACGCGCATGCTGCCCATCTCGCGGTCGTAAACCATCGACAGCGAACCCTGCATGCCGTTGAACAGCAGGATCATGCAGGCCAGGCCCGGAATGATGTACACCTCATAGGGAATGTAGGTGTCGTAGGGCTCGATGATCGCGATGCCAAGGGCGGCGCGAAAACCCGCGGCGAACACCAACAGCCATAACAGGGGCCGCACCAGCGCGCTGAGAAACCGCGTGCGTTGCAGGACGAAACGCAGCCATTCGCGCAGCACGATGCCGCTGAAACATTGCCAGTACGCATTCATCGGGCAGCTCCGGATGTGGTCAGACGGGTGAAGACCGAACCCAGATCGCCGCCGTGTGCCAGGCTCAGCGCATCGGCCTGCCCGCTGGCGACCAGCCGGCCTTGATGGAGGATCAGCAAGTCATCGCTGGGCTGCACTTCGTCGAGCAAGTGGGTGGTCCAGAGCACACTGATGCCCTGCTCGCGGCACAGGTTGCGAATGTGCTGGTTGAGCGCCAGGCGGCTGGCGGGATCGAGTCCGACACTGGCTTCGTCGAGCAGCAGAAGACGCGGTTCATGCAGCAGGGCGCGGGCAATTTCCACCCGCCGGCGATGGCCGCCATTGAGCTCGCGTACCCGATCGCGCCGGCGTTCGGTCAGGGCCTGCCGGGCCAGTTCCGCCTCGACCCGGAGGGCGCTCTGGCGCCTGGACAGGCCATGCAGCGCCGCGTGATAACGCAGGTTCTGCTCGACGCTGAGGTCCAGGTCGAGGGTGCTTTGTTGAAACACCACGCCCAACTGCCTGAGCGCTGGCCGTGGTGTCTTCGACAACGAACAGCCACCGACGCGGATGTCACCGCGCTGCACGTCATAGAGCCGGGTCAGCAAGGCGATCAGGGTCGATTTGCCGGCACCGTTTGGCCCCAGCAGCGCCGCGAAGCGCCCCGGCGCCAGACTGAAACTCACTTGGCGCAAGGCCTCTCGGGCTCCGTAGGCGAAGCTCAGGTCGACGACCTCCAGGGCGTTCATGGGGTCACCACCACGCCCCAGGGATAGCGTCCGACCTTCACGGATTTGGTGACCTTGAGGCTATCGACATCAATCACCGAAACGTCACCGCTGACGCCATTGGTGGCCAGCAACTGCTTTTGATCCGGGGTAAACGCCATCTGCCAGACCCGTCGCCCCACCAGTAGGTAGTCGAGAATCTCGAAGGTCCTGGCATCGATCACCGCCACATGGTTGGCCGGGCCCAGCGCAACGAAGCCGTACTTGCCATCGGCGCTGAGCTTGACACCCACCGGCTGGACCTTGTCCGGGTGCACGCCCTTGATCTGGAAGTTCAGGGTCTTGAGGATCTTGCGGCTGGCCACATCGAGAATGGTCACGGTGCCGCCGATTTCCGCCGACGCCCACAGCTGCGAACCATCCGCCGAAAACTCGACAAAACGCGGGCGTTGATCCACCAGGGTGCTGTCAGTCAGGGTCTGGGTGCCGGTATCGATCCAGTGCAGCATGTTGGTGGTTTCGCTGGTGTTCACCGCCCACTTGCCATCGGGGCTGACGGCCATGCCTTCGGGTTCGACGCCGACGTTGATCTGGCTGAGGACCTTGGACGTTTCGGTGTCGATCACCGTGACCAGCGCATCGTCCTCGTTGGACACATACAACCAGCGATTGTTGGGGTGCAGGGCGAACTGCTCGGGATCCTTGCCCGAAGGCAACTCCTTGATGATCTTGCGCGTGGCCACGTCCATCACCTGCACCCGGTCCGAGTCGCTGGCGCAGATGTACAGCAGCTTGTTGTCATGGGACAGCAGCAGACCGCGCGGGCGCTGGCCGACGGGCAGGGTGTCGGTGACTTGCAGGGTCTGCATGTCGATCAGGCTCAGGCTGTTGTCCTTTTCGTTGGAGACCCAGGCGGTGCTGGCCGTGGCGTGCCCGGCGGCGAGCAGCAGGGCGCATGAAAGCAGGGTGCGGCGCATGGCGGATTCCTTGTTGTTGTTGTCGTTGTTGTGCTCAGGGAAAGCGGCAGCTGACCTCGGGCTTGTCGTAACCCAGGCTGTCCATCTCGTTGAAGGGGTGCAGAAAGCCGTCCTGGGGCGAGGTGCTGACCAGTGCCCGGGGCTGGACGATGGGAATCGGTTGCCGCAACTGGCCGTTCCACGGCCGATAACTGAGCTTGCGGCCCTTGAAGCCGTCCAGCGGCAGTTGATCGCTGATTTCCAGGTCACGGATCGCCATGGGCTCGGTCTGGCGCAGTTTGCTCACGGCACTGGCGATGCTGCGCACGGCCATCCACGCGGCGAAGTCACGGTCGTTCATCCAGCGTCCGGCCAGGGCTTCGAAGCGTTTTTGCAACTGCGCGGCGCCGTAGGTTTCCACGGTTTTGTGCCAGCCCACCGGGGTCAAGCCTTGGGTGCCCGCCACCGGGCGCGGGTACCAGGTCTGGTACGGCACGTATTCGCCAAAATCGCCGCGTTCATCGGCCACCAACACCACGTCATATTCAGCGGTCTGGGTGAACAGTGGCATGTCGGCCTGGGCGCTGCGTCGTTGATCGTTGTCGAAACTCCAGGCCTTTTCCGCCACCAGTTGCAGGCCGAAGCGTTTCGCCGCGCGGCGCAGGGCGGCGGCGTAGGCTTGATCGTCCGCGGTCGGGCCGACGATCAGCAGCGCCCGCTGCCATTTGCGCACCACCAGAAATTGCCCCAGGGCATCGGCGAGCATCGCCCGGCTGGGCAGGCTGTGCAGCACGTTCGGCAGGCAATCGGTGGTGCGCAGGCTGTCGTCCGGGCTGCCGGCGTTGAACAACAGACTGTCGGGAAGCACCGCGCTGAGCCGGCGCAGGGTCTCTGCCGGCGCGTTCACCACAAACAGCCGCAGGCCTTCTGCGTGCTGGGCCTTGGCGGCTTCGATCAACGCATCCGCATTGTCGGCGCTGGCACTCACCAGGCTGTAGCTGTGGTTGAGAAAGCGCCCGGTGCTGTTGCTGTCGGTGATCGCCAGTTCGGCGCCACGCAACCCGGAATCGCTCGGTTCGGGAATGACGTTCGACAGCAGTGGTCCGGGGGCGGGGCGATAACCCAGGTAGCCAACCCGTACCTGCAATGAAGCGTCCGCTGCCTGGCTCTGAGTCGCCAGGCCGGCAGCGCAGGCAATCGCCAGCAGATAGAACAAGGCGTAAGGGGCAAGCTGGCGCATAGGGCACTCCTTAACAGGTAGCGCCAGCATAGGAAGGCCGTGGAACCGTGGAAATATGCAGAAAGTACCGATGAGGCAGTACCAAGGTCGTAACCCGCGGCAAACGGCGCGGTTCTAGCATGGGCAGCAACGACCGTCATTCTGGATGGGACTGACCATGCGTATTCTCAAGGCACTGCTCTTGCCGTTTCTGCTGATTCTTACCCTGATCGGCGTTGACAGGCTTCACGCCCCGCGTCCCGTGCCGCCCCAGGTCCTGCCCCTGACACCGGGTCGCTAGCACCGCCGAGGTGCGAGTGCGCCACAAGCTCTACGACCAAGGGAGGAGGTCGCGACCACCAAAGCAGCATGGGGCCGGCGCGGCGGGGTTCCTAAGATGATCGCCATAGCCTCTGCCAAGAGGTTTTGCGTGCAATCTTGAGGGCATAACAATGACAACAAAACGCAACGCCTTGCTCGCTGCCGGACTGCTGGCCGGCTTTATCAGTGCAGGTTCCGTATGGGCCCACGGCAACGTGGTGCCTCAGGCCGTCGAAACCAAAGGCCTGACGCCGATCAAGGATGCCGGCGTGAAGGTGGATGGCGATGGCTGGGCCGCCGAGAACCCGTACCGCAACTCCCCGGAGCACGACAAGGCCCTGGAAATCGGCTCGTCGGCCTACACCCAGAACTGCGCGGCCTGCCACGGTCTGGAGGCCATATCAGGCGGAATCGCACCGGATTTGCGCAAGCTTGATGTCGGCGATGCCGGCGACGAGTGGTTCGTCGAACGGGTGCGCAACGGGGCGGTGCGAGACGGTCGGGTCTACATGCCGAAGATGGCCGACTACCTGAGCCAGGAAGCCCTGTGGGCGGTCCGCACTTATCTGGATAGCGTCCACATCGAGGAGTAACCCATGCGCCTGCTCGCGGTGTTGATCAGCGCTGTGTGGCTGTGCTGCCAGTCGGTGCAGGCGCAGGTCCGCAACTATGACGAAATGATCGCCGCCGGGGAACTGAAGGTAGCGGTCTACAAGGACTTCGCGCCCTACAGTTTCGAAGACGCCGGTCAGCCTCGCGGCGTCGACGTCGAACTCGCCCAGGCGCTGGCCAAGGCACTGGGCGTGCGCCTGACGCTGATCTGGGCACCGGCCGGAGAAAAGCTCGACGACGACCTGCGTGACTACATCTGGCGTGCCAGCCCGCTGCACAAGCAGCAACTGGCCGACCTGATGATGCGCGTGCCTTACGACCGCGACTACGCGCAGAAACGCAACGAATTCGGCGAGATGGAAAACGGTCATGTGGTGATGTTCGGTCCTTACCAGAACGAGCAATGGCAAGTGGCGTACGACCGTCGGCGACTGGACAAGGTCGGCAGTGTCGCGGTGTTCGAGCAGCACCCGATCGGAGTCGAGGTCGACAGCGTGCCGTCGTTCTACCTGACCTCGGTGTTCAACGGCATGCTCGCCGGCAAGACCCACCATTACCCGGGCGTACCTCAGGCGTTTGCAGCGATGAAGGCCGGTGAGGTCGACGCGGTGATGGCCATGCGCGGCGAGATCGACTGGCAGGTGCACGAGGCCGCCGACCCGCAAGTGGCGCTGGCGGAAAACGCTTATCCGAACATGGGCAAACAGCTTTGGGAAATCGGCATGGCTGTGCACGAAAGCAACCGGCAACTGGCCTATGCCGTGGAAGAGGCACTGGAAGGCCTGATCCGTGAGGGCTCGGTGAAAACCATCTATGGCCATTACGGCCTGCGGTATGACGTACCCGAGATGTATCAATAGGAGCGGGCGATGAACTGGCAAGCGAGTTGTCTGTTGGCCTGCTGGTTGAGCCTGGGCCAGGCCGCACAGGCCGCCGACATCGATCCGGGCAAGGACCCGGTGCCGTCGGTCATGTGGTCGTTCTATCACAAGCAAATGCTCGGCGATGCGCCGTTCGTGTTCGATGAGCGCGTCAAGCTGCTGGCCCCGCCGTTTGCCGAGGACGCCCGACAAGTGCCGGTGGAAATCGACGCCCGGGCGTTCAAGGGTGAGGTGGTGAGAATACTGGCCTGGGCCGAGCTGAACCCGTTGCCGAAAATCGTCGACTTCGAACCCTTGAGTGGTGTGCTGCCGTGGCTGTCGGTGCGTATTCGCGTCGAACAGGCAACGCCGTTGCGCGCGGCGGTACTGACCCGCGATGGCTTGTGGCATGTCGGTTCGGTCCTGATCGATGCGGCGGGCGGCGGCTGTACCGCGCCCAGTGTGGTGCGTACCCAGCCGGGCTGGGAGGAACACATCGGCGAAGTGCTGGGCGGGCGCTATCCACGCGGTGAGTTCAGCCGTTTGCGCCTGCAGGTGGCGCACCCGATGGACAACGGCATGGTCAGCGGCATTCCGGAGTTTTTCATCAATCACGCCGAGCTACGGGACTCGAACAATCACGTATTGGCGCGCCTGGAACTGTTTCCCGCGGTCAGTGAAAACCCCAACCTGGCCTTTGACATTGAAGGGGCAGCGCAGACGCGCCTGGTGTTGCGCGACAACAGCGGCAATCAATTCGATGCGTCGATCCCCTGACCCCAAGGAGTGTGTCATGCGCTGGATGCTGTTGTTGTTCATGGGCCTGAGCCTGGCGGCCATGGCCGATCTTGACTACGTACTCAAACCCCGGCAGATCGCCGAAGACACCTGGCTGCTCGAAGGCAGCACCGATAATTTCGCCACGGCCAACGGCGGCAACATCGTCAATACCGCGTTCATCGTCACCGAGCGCGGCGTGGTGGTGATCGATACCGGGCCATCGAAGCGCTACGGTGAAGCCATGCGCCGGGCGATTGCCGCCACCACGGATAAACCAGTGATCGAAGTGCTGTTGACGCACCATCACCCGGACCATGTGCTGGGTAACCAGGCCTTCACCGATGTGCCGATCGGTGCGCTGGCCGGCACCACCGAGCTGTTGCATCAACAGGGTGATGCGATGGCGCAAAACATGTATCGGCTGGTGGGCGACTGGATGCGGGGCACCGAAGTGGTGTTGCCGACCCGGACCCTGACCGCCGGCATGCAACGTTTTGGGAACCACGATCTGCAGCTGCTGAGCCTGGGTGGGCATACGGGTGCGGATCTGGCTATTCTCGACCAGAAAACCGGCGTGCTGTTCGCCGGGGATCTGGTGTTTTATCAACGGGCGCTGACCACGCCCAACAGTCCGGGGTTATCGGTGTGGCTGGCGGACATCGCCACCTTGCAAGCGTTGCCCTGGACGCTGGTCGTGCCCGGCCACGGGCCGGTGGCCAGCGATGCAAAGCCGTTCGAGCAAATGCGCGACCACCTGAGCTGGCTCGACCAGCTGATGCGCGACGGCGCCGCCCAGGGCAGTGAAATGGCCGAGATGATCCGCAGCCCCATTCCCGAACGCTTCGCCGGCATCAACCTGAGCCGCTATGAGCTGATCCGCAGCGTCAGCCACCTGTACCCGCGCTACGAACGCACGCAAATGAAACGAGTGGACTCCGCTGCGCAGCAATGATCAACACCCCTTTGTAGGAGCGAGCCTGCTCGCGATGAACCTGAGAGCGCCGCGGGGTGTCAGGTTTCCCAACGTTATCGTTCACCACCATCGCGAGCGGGCTCGCTCCTAAAGGGGAGCGCGCCCTATCCACACCCAACCCCCTACCAAGGAACTAGAAAACTCCACACAGCGGGTCATTGTTGCAAGGGCGGCGGCGCCCAAGAATCTGCATCACACCGGGAAGATTTCCCGCGAATAACAAAAACCGCAGAGGTAGCCGTCATGACTCAACCCGCACGTCGCCAGCCCTTCGTCTTGAGCCTGTTGCTCAGTGCCATGCTGTTGTCCGGCCAGGCACTGGCCGGGGTCACCGACCAGGACATTCTCCAGGACCCCAAGAACCCGGAGCAGATCGTCACCAACGGCCTGGGCGTCCAGGGTCAGCGCTACAGCCCGCTGGACATTCTCAATGTCGGCAACGTCAAGGAGTTGCGGCCGGTCTGGGCCTTCTCCTTCGGCGGTGAAAAGCAGCGCGGTCAGCAAGCCCAGCCGATGATCAAGGACGGCGTGATGTACATGACCGGCTCCTACTCGCGGGTGTTCGCCGTGGATGCGCGCACCGGCAAGAAACTCTGGCAATACGATGCGCGCCTGCCGGATGACATCCGTCCCTGCTGCGACGTGATCAACCGTGGGGTGGCGTTGTATGGCGACCTGGTGATCTTCGGCACCCTCGACGCCAAGCTCGTGGCGTTGAACAAGGACACCGGCAAGGTGGTCTGGAGCAAAAAGGTCGCCGACCACAAGGAAGGCTACTCAATCAGTGCCGCGCCGCTGGTGATCAACGGCAAGCTGATTACCGGCGTGGCCGGTGGCGAGTTCGGCGTGGTGGGCAAGATCGAAGCCTATGACCCGAAAAACGGTGACCTGCTGTGGACCCGGCCGACCGTGGAAGGCCACATGGGCTACGTCTACAAGGACGGCAAAGCGGTGGAGAACGGTATCTCCGGCGGCGAGGCTGGCAAGACCTGGCCCGGCGACCTCTGGAAAACCGGTGGCGCGGCGCCCTGGCTGGGCGGCTACTACGACCCTGAAACCAATCTGCTGCTGTTCGGCACCGGCAACCCGGCGCCGTGGAACTCGCATTTGCGCCCTGGCGACAACCTCTACTCGTCCTCGCGCCTGGCGCTCAACCCGGACGACGGCACCATCAAATGGCACTTCCAGAGCACCCCTCACGACGGTTGGGACTTTGACGGCGTGAACGAACTGATCTCGTTCAACTACAACGAGGGTGGCAAGGAAATCAAGGCGGCGGCGACCGCCGACCGTAACGGTTTCTTCTACGTGCTGGATCGCACCAACGGTAAATTCATTCGCGGTTTTCCGTTCGTGGACAAGATCACCTGGGCCACCGGGCTCGATAAGGACGGCCGGCCGATCTACAACGAAGCCAGTCGTCCTGGCGCACCGGGCACCGAAGCCAAGGGCAGTTCAGTGTTCGTAGCTCCGGCATTCCTCGGCGCGAAAAACTGGATGCCGATGGCGTACAACCGCGACACCGGGCTGTTCTATGTGCCGTCCAACGAATGGGGCATGGACATCTGGAACGAGGGCATCGCCTACAAGAAAGGCGCGGCCTTCCTCGGCGCCGGTTTCACCATCAAGCCATTGAATGAAGACTACATCGGCGTGCTGCGGGCGATCGACCCGAAAACCGGCAAGGAAGTCTGGCGCCACAAGAACTACGCGCCGCTGTGGGGCGGGGTACTGACCACCAAGGGCAACCTGGTGTTCACCGGGACGCCGGAAGGATTCCTGCAAGCGTTCAATGCCAAGACCGGCGAGAAAGTCTGGGAGTTCCAGACCGGTTCCGGCGTGCTGGGCTCGCCCGTGACCTGGGAAATGGACGGCGAACAGTACGTCTCGGTTCTTTCGGGTTGGGGCGGCGCCGTACCACTGTGGGGCGGTGAGGTGGCCAAGCGCGTCAAGGACTTCAACCAGGGCGGCATGCTCTGGACCTTCAAACTGCCGAAGGATCTGGTGGCCAAGCACTGACGCCAGGACCACCGCATAACCCCTGTAGGAGCGAGCCTGCTCGCGATGAACCCGAGAACACCGAGGCGTGTCAGGTGCCCAGCGTTATCGTTCACGACCATCGCGAGCAGGCTCGCTCCTACGACCAAATAACGAGAGTCCCCCTGCCAACGGCGCATTCGTCTGGCGCGCGGGGCTCTCTAGTATCGGTTCATCGCCTGTTGGTTCGACAGGCACCGACCCAGACAGAGGCCCACCATGATCTACGCACAACCCGGAACACCAGGCTCAGTCGTATCCTTCAAGCCACGCTACGGCAACTTCATCGGCGGCGAGTTCGTCGCGCCGGTCAATGGCGAGTACTTCACCAATACCTCGCCGGTCAACGGTGAAGTGATCGCCGAGTTCCCGCGCTCCAGCGCCGCCGACATCGACAAGGCCCTCGACGCGGCCCATGCCGCCGCCGATGCCTGGGGCAAGACCTCGGCCCAGGATCGCTCCCTGGTGCTGTTGAAAATCGCCGATCGCATCGAGCAAAACCTGGAAATTCTCGCCGTCACCGAAACCTGGGACAACGGCAAGGCCGTGCGTGAAACCCTCAATGCCGACGTGCCGCTGGCCGCCGACCACTTCCGTTATTTCGCCGGCTGCATCCGCGCCCAGGAAGGCGGCGCCGCCGAGATCAACGAGCTGACCACCGCCTATCACTTCCACGAGCCTCTGGGCGTGGTCGGGCAAATCATTCCGTGGAACTTCCCGCTGCTGATGGCGGCCTGGAAACTCGCCCCGGCCCTGGCTGCCGGCAACTGCATCGTGCTCAAACCGGCTGAACAGACACCGCTGTCAATCATGGTGTTTGCCGAACTGATCGCCGACCTGCTGCCGGCGGGCGTGCTGAACATCGTCCAGGGTTTCGGCCGTGAAGCCGGCGAGGCCCTGGCCACCAGCAAGCGCATCGCCAAGATTGCGTTTACCGGTTCAACCCCGGTCGGCGCGCACATCATGCATTGCGCTGCGGAAAACATCATTCCAAGCACCGTGGAACTGGGCGGCAAGTCGCCGAACATTTTCTTTGAAGACATCATGAACGCCGAGCCCGCGTTCATCGAAAAAGCCGCCGAAGGGCTGGTGCTGGCGTTCTTCAACCAGGGCGAAGTGTGCACCTGTCCGTCGCGGGCGCTGGTGCAGGAGTCGATCTACGAACCGTTCATGGCCGAAGTCATGAAGAAAATCGTCAAGATCAAGCGCGGCAATCCGCTGGACACCGACACCATGGTCGGCGCCCAGGCGTCGGAGCAGCAATACGACAAGATCCTCTCGTACCTGACCATCGCCCAGGAGGAGGGCGCCGAGCTGCTCACCGGTGGCGCGGCCGAGCGTCTTGAGGGTGACTTGTCCAGCGGCTATTACATCCAGCCGACGCTGCTCAAGGGCACCAACAACATGCGCGTGTTCCAGGAAGAAATCTTCGGTCCGGTGGTGGGCGTCACCACCTTCAAGGACGAAGCCGAAGCCCTGGCCATCGCCAACGACACCGAGTTCGGCCTCGGTGCCGGGCTCTGGACCCGCGACATCAACCGCGCTTACCGCATGGGCCGGGCGATCAAGGCCGGACGTGTCTGGACCAACTGCTACCACCTGTACCCGGCGCATGCCGCGTTCGGTGGCTACAAAAAATCCGGTGTCGGCCGCGAGAACCACAAGATGATGCTCGACCATTATCAGCAGACCAAAAACCTGCTGGTGAGCTACGACATCAACCCGCTGGGGTTCTTCTAACCTCGCACTAACGACACCTAACCTGTAGGAGCGAGCCTGCTCGCGATGGACGTCAACGATGACGCGTTCAGTCTGTATGTACGCGGTGTCTTTACGTCCATCGCGAGCGGGCTCGCTCCTACAACGTTTGTGCGTGCATGACGATCATGCACCCCCTACCAACGCACCCTGCCACCTCCTTCGAAAGTAGCATTCGACCCCCCGGCGCCCCGTGCATTAATAGTTCTACCGGAATCGCCCGGCACAACAAGAGGATTGACCCATGTGGACTAAACCCGCGTTTACCGACCTGCGCATTGGCTTCGAAGTGACGATGTATTTCGCCAACCGTTGATGGTTCACCCGGCCAGCCAGGGTGTTGGCCGGGCCTGCCTTTTGGGAGCATTGCCCATGCACATCCGCGTTCTCGGTTCCGCCGCCGGCGGTGGTTTTCCGCAATGGAACTGCAACTGTCGGCAATGCGCCGGCCTGCGCAATGGCAGCCTGCGCGCGCAACGGCGCACCCAGTCGTCGATTGCCCTGAGCGACGACGGCGTGGCGTGGGTGCTGTGCAATGCTTCACCGGACATCCGTGCGCAACTCGAGAGTTTTGCACCGCTGCAACCGGCCCGCCGTCTGCGGGATACCGCCATCGCGGGCGTGGTGCTGATGGACAGCCAGATCGACCACTGCACCGGCCTGCTGAGCCTGCGTGAAGGCTGCCCGCATGACGTCTGGTGCACCGAACGGGTCCATCAGGACCTGAGCACGGGCTTCCCGTTGTTCAACATGCTCGCCCACTGGAACGGCGGGTTGCGCTGGCAACCACTGGGTCTGGATCGCCAGCCCTTCAGCATCAAGGCCTGCGGGCATTTGCAGTTTCGGGCGATTCCTTTGGTAAGCAACGCACCGCCGTATTCGCCCAATCGCGGCAACCCGCAGCCAGGCGACACCATTGGCCTGTTCATTGAAGACCTGCGCAGTGGCGCGTCGTTGTTCTACGCGCCAGGCCTGGGGCAAATCGATGACGAAGTATTGGGCTGGATGCAACGCGCCGATTGCCTGCTGCTCGACGGCACCCTGTGGCGCGACGATGAAATGCGCGTGTGTGAAGTCGGCCAGAGCCTGGGCAGCGAGATGGGGCATCTGCCGCAAAGCGGGCCCGGCGGCATGCTCGAAGTGCTGGAAGGTTTCCCCCGTCAGCGCAAGGTGCTGATCCACATTAACAACACCAATCCGATCCTCGATGAAGACTCGGCCGAACGGGCGCTGCTGGAACGGCGGGGCATCGAAGTGGCGTATGACGGCATGAGTATCGAGCTGTAGCCGACGGCCCCTTCGTCGGAACGCCGCCCGGAGCAAGCTCGCTCTCACATTTGGAATGCGAACTCCTGTGGGAGCGAGCCTGCTCGCGATGAGGGCGGTCCGGGCACCGCAGAACGCCAAGGATAATAAAATGACAGACAGACCGCTGACCCCCACCGAATTCGAAACCGCCCTGCGTGCCAAGGGCGCCTACTACCACATCCACCACCCATTCCACCAAGCCATGTACGCCGGGCGTGCCAGTCGCGAGCAGATCCAGGGTTGGGTCGCCAATCGCTTTTACTACCAGGTGAACATCCCGCTCAAGGACGCGGCAATTCTGGCCAACTGCCCGGACCGCGAGGTGCGTCGGGAATGGCTGCAACGGATTCTCGATCATGACGGCGCACCCGGCAGCGAGGGCGGCATCGAAGCCTGGTTGCGCCTGGGTGAGGCCGTGGGGCTTGAGCGTGAGCGGATTCTGTCCCAGGAGCTGGTGTTGCCCGGGGTGCGATTTGCCGTGGACGCCTACGTCAATTTCGCCCGCCGTGCCTGCTGGCAGGAGGCGGCGAGCAGCTCGCTGACCGAACTGTTCGCACCACAGATCCATCAATCGCGGCTCGACGCCTGGCCCACGCATTACCCGTGGATCGACGTCGCCGGCTACGACTATTTCCGCACCCGCCTGAGTCAGGCCCGACGCGATGTCGAGCACGGGTTGCGCATCACCCTGGCGTATTACACCACCGCCGAGGCGCAGCGGCGCATGCTGGACATCCTGCAGTTCAAGCTCGATGTGCTGTGGAGCATGCTCGATGCCATGAGCATGGCTTACGAGCTGGAACGCCCGCCGTACCACACGGTGACCCGCGACAACGTCTGGCACCGGGGGATTGCCCTGTGAGCCCGATCGGTCGCGACCAGGCACTGACCCTGCGCCGGGGTTTCCGCCTGCAATGGGAGCCCCGCCAAGGCTGTCACGTGCTGCTGTACCCCGAAGGCATGATCAAGCTCAACGCCAGTGCCGGGCTCATCCTTGAACGGGTGGACGGCCAGCGCAGCGTGGCGGCGATCATTGATCACTTGACCGAGAGTTTCCCCGGTGTGCCGGGGATCGATGAGGATGTGTTGGCGTTTCTGGAGGTGGCCCATGCGCAATTCTGGATCGAGTGACGCGCTGCCGGGGCCGCCGCTGTGGCTGCTGGCGGAGCTGACGTATCGCTGTCCCTTGCAATGCCCCTATTGCTCCAATCCACTGGATTTTGCCGGGCAGGGCGAAGAGTTGAGCACCGACGAATGGATTCGGGTGTTCCGCGAGGCGCGCGAGATGGGCGCTGCGCAATTGGGTTTTTCCGGTGGCGAGCCCCTGGTTCGCCAGGACCTGGCCGAGCTGATCAAGGCCGCCCGGGACATGGGGTACTACACCAACCTGATCACCTCGGGCATTGGCCTGACCGAGCAGAAAGTGCGCGACTTCAAGGTCGCCGGGCTCGATCACATCCAGATCAGCTTCCAGGCCGCCGACGAAGCGGTGAACAACCTGCTCGCCGGTTCACGCAAGGCCTTCGCGCAGAAACTGGCCATGGCCCGTGCGGTGAAAGCCCAGGGCTATCCGATGGTGCTGAACTTCGTCACCCATCGGCACAACATCGACCGCATCGAGCAAATCATCGACCTGTGCCTGGAACTGGAAGCAGATTTCGTCGAATTGGCCACGTGCCAGTTCTATGGCTGGGCCGAGCTCAACCGCGTCGGGCTGTTGCCGACGCGCGCGCAATTGCAGCGAGCCGAGCGTATTACCATCGAGTATCGCGAACGTCTTGAGGCCCAGGGGCACCCGTGCAAACTGATCTTCGTCACCCCGGACTATTACGAAGAACGGCCCAAGACCTGCATGAACGGCTGGGCCAACCTGTTTCTCGACATCACCCCGGACGGCACGGCCTTGCCTTGTCACAGCGCCCGGCAATTGCCGGTGCCGTTTCCCAACGTGCGCGAACACAGCATCGAGCACATCTGGAACCACTCGTTCGGCTTCAACCGTTTTCGCGGCGATGACTGGATGAAGGAGCCATGCCGCTCCTGCGATGAAAAGCACAAGGACATGGGCGGCTGTCGTTGTCAGGCCTTCATGCTCACCGGCGACGCCGCCAATGCCGACCCGGTGTGCAGCAAGTCGCCCCACCATGGTGTCATCCTCAAGGCTCGTGAAGAAGCAGAAGCGCCGGGGCTGGGCATGGAACACCTGACGTTGCGCAACGAAAAAGCGTCGAGGCTGATCTACCGCGGCTGATTGAACACACACACACATCCCCTGTAGGAGCGAGCCTGCTCGCGATGGTGCATCAGCAAAAGGCGCGGCGACTGACACTCCATCGCGAGCAGGCTCGCTCCTACAGGGGGCATTGGTTGACGCGACAATCCAGGTACACACCGACCCCCCTTCAGGATCTGTAGTGAACCCAGCCATTGGTCTGATTGCATTCGCAGCCGGATGCTTTAGTGTGATCGCTACCTTCCAAAACAATAAAAACAGGCTTTCCAATGAGCCAGAGTCTCAGCCAGCTGCGTAAATTCGTTTCGCCTGAAATCATCTTCGGTGCCGGTTGCCGGCACAACGTCGGCAACTACGCCAAGACCTTTGGCGCGCGCAAGGTCCTGGTGGTCAGCGATCCCGGGGTGATTGCCGCCGGTTGGGTGGCCGATGTCGAGGCCAGCCTGCAAGCCCTGGGCATCGAATACTGCCTGTACAGCGCCGTATCGCCCAACCCGCGCGTCGAAGAAGTGATGCTCGGTGCCGAGCTGTACCGGGAAAACCATTGCGATGTGATCGTTGCCGTCGGCGGTGGCAGCCCGATGGACTGTGGCAAGGGCATCGGCATTGTCGTCGCCCACGGTCGCAGCATTCTCGAGTTCGAGGGCGTGGACATGATCCGCGTGCCCAGCCCGCCGCTGATCCTGATTCCGACCACCGCCGGCACCTCGGCGGACGTTTCGCAATTCGTGATCATTTCCAATCAACAGGAGCGCATGAAGTTCTCCATCGTCAGCAAGGCCGTGGTGCCGGACGTTTCGCTGATCGACCCGGAAACCACCCTGAGCATGGACCCGTTCCTGTCGGCCTGTACCGGCATCGACGCGCTGGTGCATGCCATCGAAGCCTTCGTGTCCACCGGGCACGGGCCCTTGACCGATCCCCATGCGCTGGAGGCCATGCGCCTGATCAATGGCAACCTGGTGCAAATGATCGCCAATCCGACGGACATCGCGCTGCGCGAGAAAATCATGCTGGGCAGCATGCAGGCCGGGCTGGCGTTTTCCAATGCGATCCTGGGCGCGGTGCATGCCATGTCCCACAGCCTGGGCGGTTTTCTCGATCTGCCTCACGGCTTGTGCAACGCGGTGCTGGTGGAGCACGTGGTCGCCTTCAACTACAGCTCGGCGCCGGACCGTTTCAAGGTGATTGCCGAGACCTTTGGCATCGACTGCCGTGGCCTCAACCACCGGCAGATCTGTGGGCGGCTGGTGGAGCACCTGATCGCGCTGAAACACGCCATCGGTTTCCACGAAACCCTCGGTTTGCATGGGGTCAGCACCGCGGACATTCCGTTCCTGTCGCAACACGCGATGGACGACCCGTGCATCCTGACCAACCCGCGCGAATCCAGTCAGCGTGATGTCGAGGTCGTGTATGGCGAAGCCCTCTGACGAGCAACAACGGGCGCTGGCCGGGCTGCTGGGGTTAGGCAACCATTCGGCGCGCAAGAGCCATTACCCGGAGCTGGCCGCGCGTCTGGACGAGCTGGAGGCCGAGCGCAACCGCTACAAATGGTTGTTCGAAAACGCGGTCCACGGGATTTTCCAGGCCAGCCTGCAAGACGGCATGCGCGCGGCCAACCCGGCACTGGCGCACATGCTCGGTTATGAGGACCCCCAGGAGGTGCTGTTTTCCCTGACCGATCTGGCCAGCCACCTGTTTGCCGGCGGCGTGTCGGAGCTGGAAACCATCGGTGAAATCCTCAGGCAACAACGCAGCCTGCACGGTTACGAAACACGCTTGCGGCGCAAGGACGGCAGCCATCTCGATGTGCTCATGAACCTGCTGCTCAAGCCCGATCAGGAAGGGCTGGTGGAAGGTTTTGTCGCCGACATCACCGAGCGCAAACTGGCCCAGCAGCGCCTGCAACAACTCAATGACGAACTGGAACAACGGGTTACCACGCGCACCGATGAACTGCTGGAAGCCAACCGCAACCTGCAGCAGCAGATCACCCAGCGTCAGCAGATCGCCCAGGCCTTGCGCGATGCCCGTGATGCCGCCGAGGCGGCCAATCGCAGCAAGGACAAATACCTCGCCGCCGCCAGTCACGACTTGCTGCAACCGTTGAACGCCGCGCGCTTGCTGATCTCGACCCTGCGCGAGCGCAAGCTGCCGGCCGTCGAGCAGGTGCTGGTCGAACGCACGCACCAGGCACTGGAAGGCGCCGAAGACCTGCTGACGGATTTGCTCGACATTTCCCGGCTCGATCAGGCGGCGGTCAAGCCCGACGTCGCCGTCTACCGCCTCGACGAATTGCTCGGGCCGCTGGTGTCGGAGTTTCAGTCGGTCGCCGAGGCGGCGGGATTGAATCTGCGCGTGCACATGGGCCAGTACGCCGTCAGTACCGACTTGCGCCTGATGACGCGGATCCTGCGCAACTTCCTCAGCAACGCCTGCCGCTATACCGATGAAGGCAGCATCCTGCTGGGGGCCAGGCGCCGGGGTGAGATGTTGCGCCTGGAGGTCTGGGACACCGGGCGCGGTATCGCCGCGGATCGGCTCGATTCGATTTTCCTCGAGTTCAACCAGTTGGACGTCGGACGCGCCGCCGACCGCAAGGGGGTGGGTCTGGGGCTGGCCATCGTCGAGCGCATCGCCAAGATCCTCGGCTACAAAATCGGCGTGCATTCGCTGCCGGGGCGCGGCTCGATGTTCAGCATCGATGTGCCGATCTGCGCCGAGATGCCGTTGCCCGTCAGCCTGGCCGCGCCACAGCCCGGGACAGGCAATCCGCTGCCGGGACGGCGTTTGCTGGTGCTGGACAATGAAGTGAGCATTCTGCAAAGCATGAGCGCGTTGCTCGGGCAGTGGGGCTGCGATGTGGTCACCGCCACCGACGAAGCCTCGGCCCTCTCGGCCTTGCGCGGGCAGGCACCGGAACTGATCCTGGCGGACTATCACCTCGATCACGCGGTGGTCGGTTGTGATGTGGTCCGGCATCTGCGCGAACATTTTCATCAAACCATCCCCGCGGTGATCATCACGGCCGACCGCACCGATCAGTGTCGGCGTGCGTTGCAACGCCTGGACGCGCCGCTGCTCAACAAACCGGTGAAACCCGGCAAGCTGCGTGCGGTGTTGAGTCAACTGCTGGGTCAGAGCGCTCGATAGTGCAGGGTGAAACCGAGTTCGGTGGATTGTCCCTGTTCGAGTAAACGCAGGCCCGGTCGACCGGGCAAATGGTGGGCGTTGACCGGGTGGCTGACCGGTTCGATACAGAAAAAATCCAGGCCCACGGGGCAGTAGAGCAGGTAGTAATCGCTGCCGCTGGCCTGGCATCGCAATTCATAGCCCAGGTCCGGTTGCTGAATCAGGCAATGGCCGTCCCATTCGCAGAAGCCGTTGTCGACCAGGGTTTCCGGCAACGCCCTGGGGTGCTGGAAATCCCATTCGACCGGCAGTTCGCCAAGCTGCGTCGGCAGTTTTGTCGCGTCGCAAAACCACACCTGGCGAGCTGGCGCCTGCAATTGGGTCTTCACGGTTCGCGGCAAGTACGGGTGTAACCCCAGGCCATGCCAGGCCGCGCGTTCGGCCAGGTGGGTGACGCTCAGTTCGATGCTCAGCTTGCCTTCGCTCAAATGGAAACGCTGGCGCGCGCGATAGGCGAAGGGTGTGCTGCTGTCGAGTTGCAGGACCGCTTCATTGGGCGTGTGAACGATGACTTGCCACGGCTGCTGCCAGGCGCTGCCATGAATCGGCAGGGGATCGGTGAGGCTGTTGGGTGACAGCGACTGCCAGCCATCCGGGCAATCGAAACCGCCCTCGGCGATGCGGTTTGACCATGGCACCAATGGAAAGCAGCCGAGTTTGCCGGGCAGACCGGTGTTCAGAGCGTGGGCGTCGGCATGGCGCAGCAAGGACTGGCCAGTATCGCGCACGGTCCAGTTGACGATGCTCCCGCCCAGTTCAGGGGCGAGGGTGAGGCGGGTGAACTCGTCTTCGAGTTCGAGGGTTGCTAACGTCATGGCCTTCTCTGCAGGTTGATGAGCTGATGTGGCGAAGGAGCAAGCTCCCTCGCCACAACGCGTTTGCGAGTCCTGGTTACAACACCAGATGCGGCAACCACAGTGACAGCGCGGGAATGTACGTCACGGCGATCAGCACCAGGAACAGCACGCCGTAGAACGGCAACAGGGCTTTGACGGTTGATTCGATACTGACCTTGCCCACGGCCGACCCCACAAAGAGTACCGCGCCCACGGGCGGCGTGATCAAGCCGATGCCCAGGTTGACCAGCATGATCATGCCGAACTGCACCGGGTCCACGCCAATGCCCACAATCACCGGCATCAGGATCGGCGTGAGGATCAGGATCAGCGGCGCCATGTCCATCACGGTGCCCAGCAACAGCAGCATGACGTTGATGCACATCAGGATCACGTAACGGTTGTCCGAAAGCGTGAGGAACATCGTGGTGATCTTCGCCGGGATTTGCATCAGCGTCATGATGTAGCCGAAGCTGGCGGCGAAGCCGATCAGGATCATCACGATCGAAATCGTCCGCACCGTGCGGTGCATCAGTTTCGGCAGTTCGCTCCACTTGTAGTCGCGGTAGATGAACATGGTCACGAAGAATGACCACAGCACCGCAATCGCCGCCGACTCGGTGGCGGTGAAAATCCCCGAAAGAATCCCGCCGAGAATGATCACCATGGCCATCAGGCCCCACAGCGCTTCACCGCAGATCTTCAGCGCTTCGCGCATCGGAATGACTTCACCCTTGGGGTAGTCGCGCTTCTTGGCGAAAATCAGGCACAGCACCATCAGGCACGCGCTCATCAGCAGGCCGGGCACCACGCCGGCCATGAACAGCGAGGCAATCGATACGGTGCCGCCCGCGGCCAGCGAATAGAGCACCGAGTTGTGGCTCGGCGGGGTCAACAGTGCTTGCACCGAACCGCTGACGGTCACTGCCGTGGCGAACTCCCGTGGATAGCCGCGACGCTCCATCTCCGGGATCAACACCGAGCCGACCGAGGCGGTGTCCGCGACCGAAGAACCGGAGATCGCGCCGAAGAAGGTCGAGGCCATGATGTTGACCAGCGACAGGCCGCCACGGACAAACCCCACCAGCACCCCGGCAAACGCCACCAGCCGCCGGGACATGCCACCCTCGGCCATGATCGCGCCCGCCAGGACGAAGAACGGAATCGCCAGTAGGGAAAATTTGTTCACGCCGCCGGCGACCTGAATCATCAATGCCTGGAACGGAATGTCGATCCACCATGCGCCGATCAGGGCCGAAAGCCCCAGGGCGTAGGCGACCGGCATGCCGATCAGGATCAAGGCGATAAAACTGCCCAGCAGAATCAATGCGTCCATTCAGGCAGCCCCTTCGTTTTCTTCAACCAGGTCGAAGCGCACGACCCGCCGGTTGCTCTGGTCACCGAGCAGGAGTTTTTCCAGCACAAAGATCAACGTCAGCAAACCGCCAATCGGGATCGGCATGTAAGTGATGCCGACGCGCAGGGTCGGCAAGGCGCTCATGAACTGGTTCCAGGTCGACAGGCACAGCCTGGTCCCCCAGATCGCCATGAACAGGCTGATGGTCGCCATCAGCAATTGGGCGAACACGCTCATGGCTTTGCGCAGGTTCGGTGGTATGCGATCAGTGAGCATCGCCACCGCCATGTGTGAGCCGGAACGATAGCTGGCGGCGGCGCCAATGAAGGTGAACACCATCATCAGCAAAATGGCGCTGGGCTCCGGCCAGCTGGAACCGGTGCCAAGGACGTAGCGGGCGAACACGCCCCAGGGAATGATCAGGGCGATGGCCAGCACGGACAGGCCTGCGACCCAGATACAGGTCATGTAGATCCTGTCGTTGATGCGCAGCAGTAGATTCTTCATCGGGTTTCACCGTAACCGGGCGCGCACTGACAGACAGCCACTGTCAGTGGCGCCGGGCCTTTCTTGAATGCAGGGAGGGATTACTGAACGGCTTCGATGCGCTTGATCAGGTCGGCATAGGGCGCGCCGTATTTCTCGCGGATCGAGGCGGTGGCCTCATAGAAAGGTTTCTTGTCGACGGTGATGAACTCGACGCCCGCAGCCTTGAGCTTCTCTTCGCTGCTGGCCGATTTGGCGTCCCACAGGATGCGTTCCTGTGCCTGCGCGGCCTTGGCGGTTTTCTTCACCAGTGCCTGTTGCTCGGGCGTCAGTTTTTCCCAGGTGATCTTCGACATCACGATCGGTTCTGGCAGGATCAGGTGCCCGGTCAGGCTGTAGAACCTGGCGTTCTGGTAGTGGTTGTGTTCAAGCAGGGTCGGCGGGTTGTTTTCCGCGCCGTCGATCACCCCGGTCTGCAATGCACTGAAGATTTCACCGGTGTCCATGGCAATGCCGTTTCCGCCCATGGCATTGATGGTGTCGATGAACATCGGGTTGCCTTGCACGCGGATCTTCATGCCCTTGAGGTCTGCCAGGCTGCGCACCGGTTTCTTGGTGTAGAGGTTGCGCGTGCCGCCGTCCATCCAGGCCAGGGCGACCAGTCCGAATTCGGAGTCGGTGATTTTGGCGAGGATCTCGTCGCCGACTTCGCCGTCGATCACCTTGCGCATGTGCGCCTGGTCGCGGAACACGAACGGCATGTTGAACACGTTCACGTCCGGCACCACCGGACCGACAATACCGAGGCTGACCCGGGCCATCTGGATGGCACCGACCTGGGCTTGTTCGATCACTTCCTTTTCCGAGCCGAGCACACCGCCGGAAAACATCTTGAAGGTCAGTTTGCCGTCGCTGTCGGCCACCAGGGTTTTACCCAGTTGCTCCTCGGCCACTACGGTCGGGTAGCCGGCGGGGTGAATGTCGGCGAATTTGATTTCCAGCGCATGGGCGGCGCTGCTGAGGGAGAAGGTGAGGGCTGCGGTGAAGGGGAGTGCAGCGGCGAGCAAGGTGCGTTTGAAGTCCATTGGGGGTGTCTCCTGTTTTATTGTTTTTGTGTTCAAGGCACAGCGTTGCAGCACGAGCAGTTGCGGTCAGACGTTGAAAAGTGGCTCCGGCAAACCCTTTACGCCGGGGTTGAGGGCGAACACGCCACCGGCCAGTGACCGTTCGTCGTGGTCGTCTGCGGGGCGGATCGAAGTGACGAACAAGGTGTCCAGGCGGCTGCCACCGAAGGCACACATGCTCGGTTTTTTCACCGGTACGGCGAGGGAACGGTCCAGGCGCCCATCCGGGGTAAAGCGGTGAATCAGCCCGGCATCGTTGGCACAGATCCAGTAGCCACCCTCGGCATCGACCGCGGCGCCATCGGGGCGGCCGGCGTGGTGATTCATGTCGACAAACAGCCGGCGATTGCTCGGCGTGCCGCTGTCGATGTCGTAGTCGAAGGCCCAGATCTGCTGGACGGCGGGATGGGAGTCGGACAGGTACATCGTGCGCCCGTCCGGGCTGAAGCCCAGGCCGTTGGGCACGATGAAGCCGCTGAGTTGGGCGTCGAGCGGTCCGCGTTGTCCGGCGCTGTAGCGGTACAGCCGGCCCTCGGCGGCGTTGGCACCCATGTCGAGCACCATGCTGCCGGCCCAGAACCGCCCCTGACGGTCACAGCGACCATCGTTGAGGCGCATGTCGGGGCGGCTGTGATCGATGCCCGCCAGGGGGTCGCTGTCGAGGCTGCCGTCGTTGTGCGGGCGCAACTGGAAGAAGCCGCTCTCCATGCCGGCGACCCAGCCGCCGTCAGGGTGACGGGCAATGCACGCGAGCATTTCCGGGGTTTTCCACGCCGACACATGGCCGGTGTCGGCGCTCCAGCGTTGCAGGCCACCGGCCGGGATATCGACCCAGTACAGGGCGTTTTCGGCGCCGACCCACACCGGGCATTCGCCCACGGCGTTGCGCGCATCGACAATCAATTCAGCTGGCATGGCCACTCATTCCCTTGGTTTTTGTTGTGGGGATCACGCAGTAAGCACTGGCGGTTCAGTCGCCGAACGGGCCGGCCACGCAGAACGCGCCGCCCTGGTAGATCCGCGTCGGGTCATCGGCCGCTGGCATCGGCAGGGCTTCGACCTTTTCGCGGAACACTTCGGAGCTGTCGTTCGGCGCATAGCCCAGGACCGTGGCGTAACGGTTGTCCCACCAGACGTCCTTGTTGTCGGACGCGCCATAGACCACGGTGTGGCCGACATTCGGCGTGTACAACGCCCGTTCGAGCAGTTGGGTCAGGTCGCCGAAGCTCAGCCAGGTGCTCATCATCCGGCGGTTTTGCGGTTCCGGGAACGAGGAGCCAATGCGCACGCTGACGGTCTCGATGCCATAGCGATCGAAGTAGAAAGTGGCCATGTCTTCGCCGTAGGACTTGGACAAGCCGTAGTAACTGTCCGGGCGGCGAGGGGAGTGGGCGTCGATGACTTCGTCTTGCTTGTAGAAGCCGATCACGTGGTTGGAACTGGCGAAGATCACGCGCTTCACGCCGTGACGGCGCGCAGCTTCGTAGATGTGGAACACGCCGCAGATATTGGCGCCGAGGATCTCTTCGAACGAGCGCTCGGTGGACACGCCGCCAAAGTGCAGGATCGCGTCCACGCCTTCGACCAGTTGATGCACGGCTTGCTTGTCGGCCAGATCGCATGGCACGACTTCTTCACGGTCATCGATGGCCGGCGCAATGTCGGCGATGTCCGACAGGCGAATGACATTGGCGTAGGGGCGCAGGCTTTCGCGCAGGACCTTGCCCAGGCCACCGGCGGCACCGGTCAGCAGCAGGCGATTGAAAGGGGCGCGGGCAGGGGGTGTGGTGGTCATGGAGAGTCCTGGACAAGCAGTGGTGGTTATTGAATTTGTTGTAAGTTGTCGTACGACTAATGGCAGTATCGTAAGGCTTTCCGTTTCTTGTCAACGCGTCTTGTGTCGAATTTGACGAAGGGTTGGGTTCTCCGGGCGGCCTGTGGCGAGTGAGCAAGCTCCCCCGCCACAAGAGCGATGTCAGCCGAACCGGCTTACAACAACGAAATCGGATAGCTGATGAAGAGGCGGTTTTCGTCGAACTCGTTGGTGCTGAAGTTTTTGCGGATGCTCGCGTTACGCCATTTGACGTTGAGGTTTTTCAGCGGACCGCTTTGCACCGTGTAGGCCAGTTCCGATTCACGGCCCCACTCCTTGCCGTCGGTGATGGCCCCGGTATGTACGTTATCGCCACTGATGTAGCGGTTCATCATCGTCAGGCCCGGCACGCCCAGGGCCACGAAGTTGTAGTCATGACGCACTTGCCAGGATTTTTCCCTGGCATTGTCATAACTGGAGTTGTAACTGTCGTTGGCCAGGGTGCCGCCGCTGGTGCCGTTGACGCGCATCCAGACATCGTCGCCCGTGAGCTTCTGCAGGCCGACATAGAAGGTGTTGCCACCGTACTTGGCCGAGAGCAGGGCGAACGCGGTTTTGTTATCGAGGTCGCCGGCCAGGGCGCTGCTGTCTTCCTTGCCGATGAAGTAGCCGAGGTTGGCACCGAGGGTCCAGTCGCCAATGGGCTGGCTGTGGCTCAGGTTGAAGTACTGTTGTTGATAGATGTCGGTGAGTTCCGCGTACCACGCGCCGACCTGGGTGCGTTTGTCGTTGAAGGTGTATTCGCCGCCACCGAAGTTGAAACGGTCCGAGGTGAACGCCGCTTTGCCGTTCATGAACATGTTTTCCATGCTCGAATCATTACGCGGGCTGTTCTGGCGGAACTGCCCGCCGTAGAGCGTCAGGCCGCTGATTTCAGTGGAGGTGACCTGACCACCACGGAAGGTTTGCGGCAGCGAACGGCCGTCGTCCGAGCGCAGGATCGGCAGCACCGGCATCCATTCACCGACCTTGACTTCGGTCTTCGAGATCTTGCCTTTGAGCGCCACGCCCAGGCGACCGAAGTTGTCGGCCGGGCGACCGTCGTGGTCCAGTGGCAGCAACTGTGTACCGCCGGTGCCCTTGCCGCCATCGAGCTTCTGCGAAAACGTTCCCAGCACGTCCGCACCGAAGCCGACCGTGCCTTGGGTGAAGCCGGATTTGGCGTCGAGGATGAAGTTCTGGGTCCATTCCTCGGCCTTGCCCTGGGGGTAGGCCGGGTTGGTGTAGTTGCGGTTGAAGTAGGCGTTGCGCAGGTTCAGCGTGGCTTTGGCGTCATCGGTGAAACCTTCGGCGTGACTGGTCATGGGCAGGGCGATGGCCAGGCTGCTGTAACCGATCAGGCTCAGGGCATGACGGCGGGCGAAGTGTGGACGTGGGGCACGGGGGGACGAATTGCGGGCGGGCTTGCTCACTGTAACGCTCCAGTTCTTTTTTGTTTTTATAATTGTTATACGTTGTCGTACAACATTGGAGGCGATTATTTACGCGGCGTTTCAGTGTTGTCAATCGGAAGTTGTACGATGACGTGGGGTGCGGAAATTTTATGTGGGAGCGAGCCTGCTCGCGAAAGCGGAGTGTCTGTTACATCAATGCTGACTGTGCCGACGCCTTCGCGAGCAGGATCCCACAGGGCGGCGGGTCTTAACGCGAAATCATCGGCGGCAGGGTACCCAGCAGCGAAACCGCCGCCACCGCGCCAATGCCCAGCAACCATTCGGCAATCACGCTTTTACGCAAAGCCGACAGGCGCTGTTCGCAGTCCTTGATCCGCAGACGGTTGAACAACGCCAGACCGATCATCGCGGTGATCAGGGTGACCTTGATCAACAGGATCAGGGCAAACCCGGACAGCAACGGCGTCGGCCAGAAGGCGCCGGTCAGGACCCGTACGTTGATCAGCCCGGTGATCAGCAATCCCGCCACCACGACGTATCCCACACCACTGAATCGCTGCAACAGCGTCCGGATGTCATGCCCGGCAGGGCGGCGCAGGATCATGACCAAGAGCATCAGGCCGCCGAGCCAGATGCCGACGCAGGCCAGGTGCACCAGTTGATTGAGCATCAGCCATCGGCCTTCGGCGCCATCAAGCATGGCGCCGTGGCCGACCGGCGCGAGGGTCGCCAGCAGCGAAGCGCCGAGGGCCAGGCGCGAGGGAAGGTGGCTGCGTAGCGGGCTCAGCAGCAACGCCAGCAACACGCCGTTGAGCAGCAAGTGCCAGCTCCAGACCTGGCCAAAGAACGTGCTGCCCAGTACCAGGCGCAAGGTCGAGGGCTCGAACGCGGCGTCCCAGGCACCGGCCATGCTGGCGGTGATCAGCAGCAGCCAACAGACGCCGCTGACCAGCGCCAATCCCGCCAGCCAACGGCTGATGTGCGTCAGCGCTCGATCCAGTGTGGTCTCACGGCCCAGCAACAAAGGCTTGTAAACCCAGGCTCCGAACAGCATCAGTACCACGGTGAAATGCAGGAAGCGGCACAGCACCAGCGCGCTCGCCATGTATTACTGGCCAACCTTGAAGCTGTAGGTGCCTTCGCTTTTATGGGTATCGACCGACACGGCATGCCATTCGACTGTATAGGCACCAGCGCTCAACGGCGCAGCGGGTGTGACCACCAGGGTCTTCTTGTCGCTGCCCTCGGTGGCCAGGCTTTTCACCGCAACAGAGGCCCCGTCCTTGCTGATCGTGACTTTGGTGAAGGCCGCTTCAACGCCTTCGGAAAACATCAGGCGCAGTTCCGTCGGTGCGCTCACGGTGCTGTTGGCGGCCGGTGTCTCACTTTTCAGATGGGCGTGGGCAAATACCGAGGAGGCGGCCAGCAGCGAGCCGAGCAGGGCGGCGGTGGTGAGGGCTTTTTTGAGCAGCATTGTCGGGTTCCTGTCAGTCAGTTGCGAAATGGGCGTCAGTTTAGCCGCCAGAGGCCTGATGTACGAAGTTTGGTTTTACCCTGTCGCCGCGAGGTAGAGCGGATGCTAGTCTTGTTTAACGCTGTTGTCAGGGAGCCCTCATGGGCAATCACAAGATCGAGATTCGTCGCAGTAACGTCGAGAAAATTCTGCTGGGGGCCGAGAAGGTCTTCGCCGAGAAAGGCTTCGGCAGCACCGCCATGGCCGACATCGCCGCCGAGGTGCAACTGCCGCGCTCCAACCTGCATTACTACTTCAGCACCAAGACCGAGTTGTACAGCGCCGTGCTGTTCGACTTGCTGGAAGTCTGGAAGCAGGATGCGCTGTGCTTCGAGATGTTCGATGACCCGCGCGTGGTGCTCAGCAGCTACATCCGCGCCAAGATGAACCACTCCCGCAGCCGTCCGTACGGTTCGAAAGTCTGGGCCAACGAGATCATCCACGGCGCCCCGACCCTGGGCGTGGCACTGGATGCGAGCCTGTACGACTGGGCCAAGATGAAAGAAGCGAAAATCCGCCAGTGGGTGGACGACAAGCGCATCCTGCCGGTGGAGCCTTCGAGCCTGCTGTACATGATCTGGGCCTCGACCCAGCATTACGCCGACTTCGACCACCAGGTGAACATTCTCAACGACCATCAGCCGCTGTCGGACATGCAGTTCGAACGAGCGATACAGACCGTGACCAGTGTGATTTTGCGCGGGATCGGGTTGGAGCCGTAAGTTTTGTGGCGAAGCTGGTGGCCTCATCGTCGGAACGCCGCCCGGAGCAAGTTCGCTCCCACAGTAGATCTTCAGTCGACACAAAATTTGTGAACACCAGAGACCCTGTGGGAGCGGGCTTGCCCGCGAAGGCGTCTTTTCAGGCGCGGCCCATCTCAAGGACTGACGTGATACGGATTCCTCGGATCATGGTTCCAGTCCAGAAACGGCTTGCCGTTTTCCACCGGCACCATCTCGATGCAGTCCTGCACCGGGCAGGTGATCTGGCACAGGTTGCAGCCCACGCATTCATCCTCGATCACTTGATACTTGTGCGTGCCGTCGGCCTGCTTGAGGCTGGCCACCGCCTGGTGCGAGGTGTCTTCGCACGCGATGTGGCAGCGACCGCAACCGATGCAGGCGTCCTGGTCGATTTTGGCGATCACCTGATAGTTGATGTCCAGGTACTTCCAGTCCGTGGTATTGCCCACCGCGCGCCCGGAGAATTCTGAAATGCTCGCGTAACCCTGATTGTCCATCCAGCGCGACAAGCCGTCCTTCATCTCCTCGACGATCCGGAAGCCATGCAGCATGGCCGCCGTGCACACCTGCACCGAACCGCTGCCCAGGGCCATGAATTCCGCCGCATCGCGCCAGTTGCCAATGCCGCCGATGCCGCTGATGGGCAGGTCGCGGGTCTGTGGATCGCGGGCGATTTCGGCGACCATGTTCAAGGCAATCGGCTTGACCGCCGAGCCGCAATAGCCGCCGTGGGTGCTCTGGTTGCCGACCATGGGGTTGGCGACCATGCGCTCCAGGTTGACGCTGGTGATTGAGTTGATGGTGTTGATCAGCGACACCGCATCCGCGCCGCCACGGTGCGCCGCGCGGGCCGCGACGCGGATGTCGGTGATGTTTGGCGTCAGCTTGACGATCACTGGCAGCGAGCAATAGGTCTTGCACCAGCGGGTGACCTGTTCGACGTATTCCGGCACCTGGCCGACCGCCGCGCCCATGCCGCGTTCCGGCATGCCATGGGGGCAACCGAAGTTCAGTTCGATGCCGTCGGCGCCGGTGGCTTCCACCAGGGGCAGGATGTGTTTCCACGACTCTTCGACGCAGGGCACCATCAACGACACGATGAGCGCGCGGTCCGGCCAGTCCTTTTTGACCTGGGTGATTTCCCGCAGGTTGATCTCCAGGGAGCGATCGGTGATCAGTTCGATGTTGTTGAAGCCCAGCACTTCGCGGTTCGCTCCGAAGTGCGCCGAGTAGCGCGACGATACGTTGACCGCCGCCGGGTCTTCACCCAGGGTTTTCCAGACCACGCCACCCCAGCCGGCCTCGAAGGCGCGGACCACGTTGTAGGCCTTGTCGGTGGGCGGCGCGGAGGCCAGCCAGAACGGGTTGGGGCTTTTGATGCCGGCGAAGACAATCGAGAGATCGGCCATTTACGCAGCCTCCACGTTGAGCATCAGTTGAGCGTTGATGGCCTCGGCGGCCCGTTTGCCGTGCTGCACCGCCTGCACGGTGAGGTCCTGGTCGAGGCTGGTGCAATCGCCGCCGGCATATATGCCGGGGACGCTGGTACGCAGCTGTTCATCGACCTCGATGCGATCCCCCTGGCGCTTGAGTTCACGGGCCAGCGGGTCGACGAGGGCGCTGCTGTCGAAGGCCTGGCCGATGGCTTTGAAGATGGCGTCGGCGGCCAGTTCAAAGGTTTCGCCGGTGGTTTGCAGACGATCTTCGACCAGATGCGTGCGCGCGAATCGCATGCCGCGCACACGGCCCTGAGCATCGAGCAGGACCTCTTCGGGTTGTGCCCAGGTCATCAGGCGCACCTGATTGGCCTTGGCGATGTCCTGTTCGTGGTGGGTGGCGCCCATGTCCTCGGCACCACGGCGGTACACCAGATTGACGTCATGGGCGCCCAGGCGTGCCATCTGCACGGCCATGTCGATGGCGGTATTGCCGGCGCCGAGCACGATGCAGCGGTCGGCCAGTGGCAGTTGGCTCAGGTCATCGCTCTGACGCAGTTCGCGGATGTAGTCGGTGGCGGCCAGCAGGCCTGGCGCGTCCTCATGGGCCAACCCCAATTGCTTGCTCACCGCCAGGCCCAGGCCGAGGAACACCGCATCGAATTGCTGATGCAGTTCAGTCAGGCTCAGGTTCTCGCCGAGTTTTTGCCCGTGGCGGATCTCGATGCCGCCGATCTGCAGCAGGAACTCCAGTTCCTTCTGCGCGTAGTCGTCCACCAGTTTGTACTTGGCGATCCCGTATTCATTGAGACCGCCGGCCTTTTCCCGGGCTTCGAAAATCACCACGTCATGGCCGTGCATGGCGCTGCGATGGGCGCAGGACAAACCGGCCGGCCCGGCACCGACCACGGCGATGCGTTTGCCGGTGGCGGCGGCGCGGGGAAAGGGGTGTTCGCTGAAGTGCGCGTTGTCCACGGCGTAGCGCTGCAGCAGGCCGATCAGCACCGGTGCGCACTCCTGAGCGTTGTTGCGCACGCAGGCTTGCTGGCACAGGATCTCGGTGGGGCAGACCCGGGCGCAACTGCCGCCGAGGATGTTGGCCGAGAGGATTTTCTGCGCCGCGCCCTGCACGTTGTCCTGATGGATATTGCGGATGAACGACGGAATATCGATTTCGCTCGGGCAGGCATTCACGCACGGCGCGTCGTAGCAATACAGACAGCGCGAGGCTTCGAGGTGAGCCTGGCGGGCGTTGAGCGGGGGCGCCAGATCGGTGAAGTGGCTGGCGAGGACGGCCGCATGCTCAACGGGATGCGGGAGGTGGGTCAGGGTCTTGATCACGGTATTGGCCTCACGGTGATGGAGGTGCTGCCTCTAAATGGGCATTGTTTTTGTGCATTGCCCTGTGGCGAGGGAGCTTGCTCCCGCTGGCCTGCGCAGCAGGCCTGAAACCCAGTCGAACCGGAGTGTCAGGAGTTCCGGGGCGGCAGGGTTGGGGCGGCTTCGCCACCCAGCGGGAGCAAGCTCCCTCGCCACGGGGGTGGTCAGCGTTTCACGGCAACCGGTTGATTCAACTCAGCCCGCTTGCTCAGCAAGTCAAACACCGCTGGATACGCCGGCCGTTCGATATACCGCCCGGCGCCGCGCTCGGCCCGCAGATCGCCGTCGGCCCAGACCACCCGGCCCTGGCTGATGGTGTGGCTGGGCACGCCGCGAACGGTCTTGCCTTCGAAGATGTTGAAGTCGACTTGCTGATGGTGGGTCTTCGCCGAAATCGTGCGCGTGCCTTGCGGGTCCCACAGCACCAGGTCGGCATCGGCGCCGACGCGGATCGCACCTTTGCGTGGGTAGAGGTTGAAGATTTTCGCGGTGTTGGTGGAGGTCAGCGCGACGAAGTGCTGCATCGACAAACGCCCAGTGTTAACGCCTTCGTCCCAGAGCACGGCCATGCGGTCTTCGATGCCGGCGGTGCCATTGGGGATCTTGCTGAAATCGTCCTTGCCGGCGGCTTTCTGCTCGGCGCAGAAACAGCAGTGATCAGTGGCGGTGGTGTGCAGGTTGCCGGCTTGCAGGCCATGCCAGAGCGCTTCTTGATGGCCGACAGGGCGGAACGGCGGGCTCATCACGTAACCGGCGGCGGTCTGCCAGTCCGGGTGTCGATAGACGCTGTCGTCCAGCAACAGGTGCCCGGCCAGAACCTCGCCGTAAACCGGTTGGCCCTTGGCCCGGGCGTAGGTGATTTCGTCGAGGGCTTCCTTGGTCGAAACGTGCACCAGGTACAACGGTGTGCCGAGGGTTTCGGCGATCCGGATCGCCCGACTCGCCGCTTCGCCTTCCACTTGCGACGGGCGCGACAGGGGGTGCGCCTCCGGCCCGGTCATGCCCTGGGCCATCAGCTTGCGTTGCAGGTGATAGACCAGCTCACCGTTTTCCGCGTGCACGGTGGGCACCGCGCCGAGCTCCAGGCAGCGTTCGAAACTCGCCACCAGGGTGTCGTCGGCGGCCATGATCGCATTCTTGTAGGCCATGAAGTGCTTGAAGCTGTTGACCCCGTGATGCATCACCAGCTCGGCCATTTCTTCGCGCACCTGCTCGCTCCACCAGGTGATGGCGACGTGGAAGCCGTAATCGGAAGCTGATTTCTCGGCCCAGCCACGCCACTGATGGAACGCTTCCATCAGCGACTGCTGGGGATTGGGAATCACGAAGTCGATGATCGACGTGGTGCCGCCGGCCAGACCGGCCGCGGTGCCGCTGTAAAAATCTTCGCTGGCCACGGTGCCCATGAACGGCAGTTGCATGTGGGTGTGCGGATCGATGCCGCCCGGCATCAGGTACTGGCCGCTGCCGTCGAGTATTTCGGCACCTGTGGGCGCCTCGAGGTCTTCGCCGATGGCCTTGATCACGCCGTCTGCGCAATACACATCGGCGCGATAACTTTCATCATGGGTAATAACAGTGGCGCCACGGATCAACAGAGACATTCCGAGTTCCTCGCAGGCATGACCGGCTGGTGCCGGCTCTAAATGTTTTTATATGAAGCGAGTTGCAACAGGTGTATTCCTGTCATCGCTGTCAGGAATAAACGCTAGCTGGTGTTATGGGAATCGGCAAGAATATTTTTTATAAGCTTATAACTGTTTTAAGTTTTTGATATATAACGATAAAAAATGAAAATCACCAAAATGGTGAGGCCTCTCACCATTTTGACGCACTTGACAGGATAGAAATATGGTCAAGATTTCCTATGTGAAATCAGCTGTTTGACGATGGTCTATGGTTGACGCTCAACGTTTAAAAAAAGATTCGCGCACCAGATTGAGTCCTGACTGTTTGGACAACTTGCTTGGCATTTGCCTTGAATGGTCCGGCACGTCAGCGAAGACCGAAGGGTTGGATAAATAAAACTGATAAACATCAGTTGCTTACAAAATGTTTATGGAACTGCCCGATGCGCAAGCGGGGTACGCGGCACGTTTATTGAAGCCGCCAGCCCCGATGAGCAAAACAAAACAACAATGGAGCGGCCATGCAACAGATCAGATCGCAAGTGACCGAGCGCGACGGCTTGTTTGAGTTGGAGGCCGGCAGCGATGTCCTCGACAGTCCCCGATACAACCACGACATGGCACCGACCAAGGTGCGCGAACGAACCTGGAACCAATGGCACATCACGGCCTTGTGGGTCGGCATGTCGATTTGCGTGCCGACCTACACCCTGGGCGGCGTGCTGACGGCGTACTTCGGCCTGACCGTCGGCGAAGCGCTGCTGGCGATCCTGTTCGCCAACATCATCGTGTTGATCCCGCTGACCCTGAACGCCTTTCCCGGCACCAAGTACGGCATCCCGTTTCCGGTGTTGCTGCGCTCGTCTTTCGGCGTCCTCGGTTCCAACATTCCGTGTCTGATCCGCGCCCTGGTGGCCTGCGGCTGGTTTGGCATCCAGACCATGTTCGGTGGCCTGGCGATTCACCTGTTCCTGGGCTCGGTGTTCGACGGCTGGAAATCCCTGGGTGGCACCGGCGAAGTCATTGGCTTCATGATGTTCTGGGCGCTGAACCTGTGGGTGGTGATTCGTGGCGCCGAGTCGATCAAATGGCTGGAAACCCTGTCTGCGCCTTTGCTGGTGGCGGTAGGCGCAGGGCTGCTGGTGTGGGCGATGCCCAATGTGTCGATGACGGAACTGTTGGCAATTCCGGCCAAGCGACCAGAGGGCGCCAGCGTGGTCAGTTATTTCGCCGCCGGGTTGACCGCGATGGTCGGTTTCTGGGCCACGCTGTCGCTGAACATCCCGGACTTCAGCCGCTACGCGAAAAGCCAGAAGGACCAGATCGTCGGGCAGATCATCGGTTTGCCGCTGACCATGTTCCTGTTCGCCTCGCTGGGCGTGGTGATGACCGCCGCGTCGGTCAAACTGGTGGGCGTGACCGTCTCCGATCCGGTGACGCTGATCGGCCATATCCAGAGCCCGGTCTGGGTCGCGGTGGCCATGGCGCTGATCATCATCGCTACCTTGTCCACCAACACCGCGGCCAACATCGTTTCGCCGACCAACGACTTCCAGAACATCGCGCCCAAGGTCATCAACCGCACCAAGGCCGTGCTGCTGACCGGGTTTGTCGGCCTGGCGCTGATGGCCCATGAACTGCTGAAAAAGCTCGGCCTGATCGTTTCTGACGTGAGCCTGGAAACCGTCTATTCCAACTGGTTGCTGGGTTACTCCAGCCTGCTGGGGCCGATTGCCGGGATCATGGTGGTGGACTATTTCCTGATCAAGAAACAGCAACTGGATCTCGCCGGCCTGTACCGCGACGACGTGTATCCGGCCTGGAACTGGAGCGGGTTCCTGGCGTTCGGGGTGCCGGTGGTGCTGACGCTGCTGTCGTTGGGCAGCGATGCCTTCAGCTGGTTCTACAGCTACGGCTGGTTCACCGGCTCGGCCCTGGGCGGGTTGATTTACTACGGGTTGTGCTCGATGCGGGCTCAGCCGTCTGCCGTGAAATCGGCGGTGTAGCGGCTGGCCCTATCGCGAGCAGGCTCGCTACCACATTGGGTACGCGTTACCCCTGTGGGAGCGAGCCTGCTCGCGATGACGGCCTCAAATACACCGACGAAATGCCTGACAGAAACCATAAGAATTGCCTGAGGAGATCACCATGAACGCTGCTGTAGACGTTCTGCAGTCCACCCATCAGCACATCAACCGCGACCGTCTGTGGCAGTCGCTCATGGAGCTGGCCAGGCTCGGCGCCACGGTCAAGGGCGGTGTCTGTCGCCTGGCCCTGACCGACCTCGATCGCCAGGCCCGGGATATGTTCGTCAAGTGGTGTGAAGAGGCGGGCTGCACCGTCAGCATCGACGCCGTCGGCAACATCTTCGCCCGCCGTCCCGGGCGCAACCCGAACCTGCCGCCGGTGATGACCGGCAGCCACATCGACACCCAGCCCACTGGCGGCAAATTCGACGGCTGCTTCGGCGTGCTGGCCGGGGTCGAAGTACTGCGCACCCTCAATGACCTGGGCGTGGAAACCGAAGCGCCGCTGGAAGTGGTGGTCTGGACCAACGAAGAAGGCTCGCGTTTCGCCCCCTGCATGATGGGCTCCGGGGTGTTCGCGGAAAAATTCACCCTTGAGGAAACCCTGGCCAAGGTCGATGCCGAGGGCGTCACCGTGGGCGAGGCGTTGAACGCCATTGGTTACGCCGGGCCGCGCGCGGTCAGCGGTCACGCGGTGGGCGCCTATTTCGAAGCACACATCGAGCAAGGCCCGATACTCGAGGACGAGCGCAAGACCATTGGCGTGGTCATGGGCGCCCTCGGGCAGAAATGGTTCGACCTGAAACTGCGCGGTGTCGAAGCCCATGCCGGCCCGACGCCAATGCACCTGCGCAAGGACGCGCTGGTCGGCGCCTCGGTGATCGTCGGCGCGGTGAATCGCGCCGCCCTCGGCCATCAACCCCATGCCTGCGGCACGGTCGGTTGCCTGCAAGCCTATCCCGGTTCACGCAACGTCATTCCCGGCGAAGTGCGCATGACCCTGGACTTCCGCCATCTGGAACCGGCGCGGCTGGATTCGATGATCGCCGAAGTCCGTGAAGTCATCGAAACCACGTGCGAAGAACACGGCCTGACCTACGAACTCACCCCGACCGCCGACTTCCCACCGCTGTACTTCGACAAGGGGTGTGTAGAAGCGGTACGCGGTGCGGCGCAAGGATTGGGCCTGTCGCACATGGACATCGTCAGTGGAGCAGGGCACGACGCGATCTTCCTCGCCGAACTCGGACCTGCCGGCATGATCTTCGTACCTTGCGAAGGGGGTATCAGCCACAACGAAATCGAAAACGCCGCGCCGGATGACCTGGCGGCCGGTTGTGCGGTGTTGTTGCGTGCCATGCTGGCGGCGTCGGCGGCGATCGCCAATGGGCAATTGGCGGCTTGAGGTGCAGGAGATCGCAGCCATCGACCAGGCACCGCTGATGGCTGCGATCTCGATTCACGGGGGATTCAAAGGCGTGCTTGTCGCGCTCTGAAAATCAGCATCCCGGTCAACATGGCGATCATGAAGACCCACGCCTGCCAATGCCCCGTCGGCAGTAACACCAATGCCGGGCCCGGACAGATACCCGCAATGCCCCAGCCGACGCCGAACAACAGGCTGCCGCCGATCAGGCGTCGGTCCAGTTCGCGGTTGACCGGCAACTGCATGGGGGCTCCGAGCCAGGACGTCGATTGCTTCATGGCCCAATGAAAGGGTGCCCAGGCAACGGCAATCGCGCCGAACATGACCAGCGCCAGGGAAGGGTCCCAGGTCCCGGCAATGTCCAGAAAGCCCAGCACTTTGGCTGGATTGGCCATGCCGGCCAGTAACAGGCCGATGCCGAACAAGAGCCCGGCGAGAAAAGCGCTCAGTTTGCGCATCATCAAAACCCCAGCACGTGACGCAGGATGTACACCGTCACAAAACCACTGAACATGAAGCTCAATGTGGCGACGATCGAGCGCGGTGACAGGCGCGAGATGCCGCACACGCCGTGGCCGCTGGTGCAGCCGGAGCCGTACCGAGTGCCGATGCCGACGCACAGTCCGGCGATGATCAGCCCCAGCGGCCCGGTTTTGAATTCAATGGCCGGCCACTCGTGAAACAACGCCCACAACACAGGCGCAGCCAGGAGTCCGAGTATGAACAGGGCCTTTTCGCCCCACGCCGAGTCATTGCGCTCCAGCAGGCTGCCCAGCAACCCGCTGATTCCGGCAATCCGTCCGTTGGTCACGACCAGTACGCTGGCGGCCAGGCCGATCAGCGCGCCTCCGGCCAGGGCGGAAAACGGCGTGAAGTGAAGCGAGTCAAACATCATGGCGACGCTCCTGAAGGGTGAAAAGCGCATTACACCGCTCATTCTGTTCTGTTAAGGACGAACACGCTATCTGTGGCGAGCTCGCTCGCCACAGTTTCCTTGCCGCTGGCCTGGAGGAACTTCGCACGATTGCAGGCCCCGGCGGTCGTACTTTTCACAGGAGCGCAATCGCTCCGTCGTACGTAGGGAGATGCAATGAGCCAAGACGTCCTGACCACAGAAACCAGCCGCCGCCAGTTGCAGCAGATCATCACCGGCCTGTCCGACGGGGTGATTCTGCTCGATCTCGACCAGGCCATTGTCTGGGCCAATGACGCCGCGTTGGCCATGCACGGCATCGAACGGATCGGTGATCTGGGGGCGAACGCCAAGGAGTACGCCCGACGCTTTGCCCTGCGTTATCGCAACAATCACCCGGTGCCGGTGGCCAGTTACCCGATCAGCCGTGTCGCCCGTGGCGAGACCTTCAGCGATGTGTTGGTGGAACTGACCCCGATTGATGACGAAGAACGCACCTGGGTGCACAAGGTGCGCAGCCTGGTGGTCACCGACAGCCATGGTGAGCCGGAGTCGTTGGTGCTGATCATGGACGATGTCACCGAGTGGGCCAGTGCCGAGCAACGCTTCGAGAAAACCTTCGCCGCCAACCCGGCCCCGGCGGTGATCTGCCGGCTCAGTGATCTGCGCTACATCAAGGTCAACCCCGGCTTCCTCGAAATGACCGGTTATACCCGTGATCAGGTGATCGGCAGCTCCACCTATGAACTGGACGTGCTGGATCAGGCGCAGAACAAGGATCTGGCGAAGCAGCGTTTGCGCGAAGGCGCGACCATTCCGCAAATGCAGGCCGAACTGCGCGTGGCCGATGGGGCAAGCAAGCAGGTGATCGTCGCCGGCCAGCCGCTCGAGCTCAACGACGAGCCCTGCATGCTGTTTTCCTTCGTCGACGTGGAGCCGCGGCGCAAGGCTGAAGTTGCCCTGCGCCAGAGTGAGGAACGCTTCGCCAAGGCCTTTGGCCTGACGCCGGTGCCGATCCTGGTGTGCAGCGCCAGCGATCAGGTGGTGATGGATGTGAACGAGGCGTTCCTCGAGACCCTCGCGTATCCCCGCGAGGAAGTGCAGGGCCGGACCATTGCCGAAATCGACTTCATCCACGACAAAGGCGCGAGGACAAAGCTGTTCAGCGCCCTGGAGAAAACCGGGCGCCTGGATCGCATTGATGTTCGCGTGCGAAAAAAAGACACCCAACTGATGGATTGCGCGGTTTCCGCCGACACCGTGAACATTCAGGACAGCGCTTGCTACCTGCTGGTGTTGATGGATATCACCGAGCGCAAGCGCACCGAGCTGGAGCTGGTGACGGCCATTGAAGAGGTGATGAAAGATGCCTCCTGGTTCAGTCGCACGCTGATCGAAAAGCTCGCCAACGTGAAACACGTCAACTCGCCGCAGTTGCCCAGCGTGTCTTTCACTGACCTGACGGCCAGGGAGCGCGATGTGCTGGAACTGATCTGCGAAGGCCTGGCCGACAAGGAAATCGCCGCGCGCCTGAAGCTGGCACCGAACACGGTACGCAATCATGTGGCTACGGTCTATTCCAAGCTCGATGTGCACAGTCGCAGCGAGGCGATTGTCTGGGCGCGCGAGCGTGGGTTGTTTTCCAGTGCATGGAGGCAAAAGGGTCAGCGGTAGGTGCAAATGCACTAGTCGGCAAGGTGCAAATTCACGTTCTGGCGTACAAGTGGCAAGCCTTAGGCTGAGCACGTGCGAATGACTGTTTCGGACCATTCGCACGCCCCGAAGTCGCTAAAGGATCAGCCATGCACCCCGAACGTTTTACCTGCACAGTCGCTTGCCGCCGAGGGCCATCGCAATGATTTACCTGGCGCAATTGCGCACGCAGCTTGAGTGGGCCTTTTCACCCTTGGCCTGTGAGTGCGCAGTCACAGGCGATCATTCGTTGACCATTAAGCTCTATCACCCGGTGACCGGACAAGTTGATCTGGTGGTCAGCGGTTTGAACATGACGAGGCTGCAAACGCCCGAATCGATCGCGGCGCTCATTGAAGAGTTGCGTTATGAACTGGAGAGCAACAGCCTGCAGCGCCCCGACCCGGTGGTGTAGGAATTGCCAGGTTTCCCCTGTCTGAACGACTGATTACGCGATGAAAATCTATAAAAGTGATATTTCTGCACCTGCCCCGTGAACTTTAGGGCGGTGTTTTGTTGTCACACCCATGTGTACATCCTTTCTCGCGGGTCATCCTATGAACAGTCTTGGGAAACGCGTTTTTGCTCCAATGTCGCTCGTACTTTGCGCCATCATTCTCGGCGGCTGTGCCAGTCCGCCACCTCCAACTCCCGCCGCACCGCCTCCACCCCCTGAACGCACCTGCCAGACCCTGGATAAAACCGATGTCATGGGCGATGCGAGGGCTGAAGGCGAGGTGACTCGGGTCACGACGACCACCCGTTGCGTGACGCAGTAACGCGGGCATAAAAAAGGCAGTCCTGAGGACTGCCGAAAAGTTATGCGGGACACTGAAACTGTGGCGAGGGAGCTTGCTCCCGCTGGGGCGCGAAGCGGCCCCCAAAACGGGACTGCTGCGCAGTCCAGCGGGAGCAAGCACCCTCGCCACAGAGACGGAGTTCGTCCTTAACTGACGGGTATTGCTCCCAAAGACTGCCCTTTGCGCCTCCGCCAAAACCGGAATCAGGACAGGAAACCACCGTCCACATTCAGCGAAACACCGGTGGTGTAGCTCGACGCATCGCTCGCCAGATAAAGCACGGCGCCGGCCATTTCGCTCGGGTCGGCCACGCGCTTGAGCGGAATCTGTGCCAGGGCGGTATTGAGGATGGCCTCGTTCTTCACCAGCGCCGAAGCGAACTTGGTGTCGGTCAGGCCCGGCAGCAGGGCGTTGCAGCGGATACCGAACTGCGCACATTCCTTGGCGAACACCTTGGTCATGTTGATCACGGCAGCCTTGGTCACCGAGTAGATGCCCTGGAAGATCCCCGGCGAGACGCCGTTGATCGAGGCAACGTTGATGATGCTGCCGCCGCCGTTTTCACGCATCAGCTTGCCGGCTTCCACCGACATGAAGAAGTAGCCGCGAATGTTCACGTCGACGGTTTTCTGGAAGGCGCTGAGGTCGGTGTCCAGCACGTTGCAGAACTGCGGGTTGGTCGCCGCGTTGTTGACCAGAATGTCCAGGCGCCCGAATTGCTCCTTGATGGCGGCGAAGACCTGGCTGATCTGCTCCATTTCACCGATGTGGCAGGCGATGGCGGTGGCCTTGCCGCCCGCGGCGATGATCGCGTCGGCCACGTGCTGGCAGCCCTCGAGTTTGCGGCTCGAAACGATCACATGGGCGCCTTGCTGCGCCAGCAGCTTGGCGATGGCCTCACCGATGCCACGGCTGGCGCCGGAAACGAAAGCAATCTTGCCATCGAGGTCGAACAACTGGGTCTTGGACATGGGATTCCCCTATAAAAAATCTTGTTATCGAGTCAAATGCCGGGTTGCAGCCAATGCTGTTCAGTTGAGGCCAGTCACTGCGCGTTATCGTTCACGATCTTCGCGAGCAGGCTCGCTCCTACAGGGATCGCGTAGGTCACAGGCTGGATTTCTGGATGACCTGCAGGCTCATCTGCTCCAGCAGTTTGTTCATATGAATGAACTGCGCGAAGCGTTTGTCCTGGGTCTGGCCATGGTAGAAGCGGTAGTAGATCTGCTGCACGATGCCGGCCAGGCGGAACAGGCCGTAGGTGTAGTAGAAATCGAAGTTGTCGATCCGGATGCCGGAGCGCTCGGCGTAGTAATCGACGAACGCCCGGCGGGTCAGCATGCCGGGCGCGTGGCTCGGCTGGCGACGCATCAGTTGTACTGGCGCCGGGTCACCGGCTTCGATCCAGTAGGCGAGGGTGTTGCCCAGATCCATCAGCGGGTCGCCGAGGGTGGTCAGTTCCCAGTCGAGCACACCGATGATCTGCATCGGGTTGTTCGGGTCGAGGATCACGTTGTCGAAGCGGTAGTCGTTGTGGACGATGCTGGACGTCGGGTGATCGGCCGGCATCTTGTCGTTGAGCCAGGCTTTGACTGCATCCCACTGGGGCGCGTCGGGCGTCAGGGCTTTCTCGTAGCGGTCGCTCCAGCCTTTGATCTGGCGCGCCACGTAACCTTCGGGCTTGCCAAGATCGCCCAGGCCGAAAGCGTTGTAGTCGACCCGGTGCAGTTCGACGAACTTGTCGATGAAGCTCTTGCACAAGGCTTCGGTTTTCGCCGAATCCAGGCCCAGCTCCGGCGGCAGCTCGGAGCGCAGGATGATCCCCTTGACCCGTTCCATCACATAGAACTCGGCACCGATCACCGATTCATCGGTGCAGAGCACGTAAGCCTTGGGGCAGTAGGGAAAACCCTCGCGAAGCTGGTTGAGAATGCGAAACTCGCGACCCATGTCATGGGCGGACTTGGCTTTGTGGCCGAAGGGCGGGCGACGCAGGACGAACTCCTGTTCGGGGTATTCCAGCAGGTAGGTGAGGTTCGAGGCACCGCCAGGGAACTGGCTGATCTGCGGCAAGCCGCTGAGGCCCGGAATGTGCGCCTTGAGGTATGGATCGATCAGGCTGGCATCGAGTTCTTCGCCGGTGCGGATACGAGTGGACTGGTCAGTAAGCGCCATGCTTATCCCTTCTGCTTATTCTGGAGGCCTGAAACTATTGGCTAATCTAATGCGCTCACCCGGCCCCCACAACCACGAACCGCCCTTATTGGTGAGCGTGTTGCCGGGCAATCATTGAGTTTGATACACCTGTTTGAATTGTCCTACAGGACCGCATTGCTGAGGCGGCTCGGCAGTTCAACCGGGGTGAGCACCGGTTGCCCGGAAAAGAACGCCACGAGGTTGCGGCCCACCAGTTCGACGGTGCCCTGGGTCGCTTCCGGGGACAATCCGGCGACGTGCGGGGTCAGCACCACATTGGTCAGCGACTTGAGTGCATCCGGTACTTGAGGCTCGGCATCGAAGACATCCAGTGCGGCACCGGCGATGCGGCGTTGTTCCAGGGCACTGATCAGGTCGGCGGTGACCACCACGCTGGCCCGGGCAATGTTGACGACGAAACCCTTGGGGCCAAGGGCGTCGAGCACCTGGCGGTTGATCAGGTGTTTGGTGGCCAGGCCTCCAGGGGTGGCGATGATCAAAAAGTCCGAGGCGCGCGCCAGTTCGGTGGGGGTGGAGCAGAAGCTGTAGGGCACGTCGCTGCGATGTTGCCGATTGTGGTAGCTCACGCTCATGTCGAAGCCGTTGGCGGCGCGTTTGGCGATGGCCATGCCGACGGCGCCGAGGCCGAGGATGCCCAGGCGCTTGCCGGCCAGGGAAGGGCGCATGATTTTCGGCCACTCGCCCCGACGCACAGCGGCGTCGCAGCGCGGGATGTCGCGCACCAGTGACAGCAGCAAGGCCATGGCATGGTCCGCCACTGAAGAGGCGTTGACCCCGGCGCCATTGGTGACGGTGATGCCGCGGTCGGCCGCCGCTTGCAGGTCGACGTGCTCATAACCGGCGCCGATCACGCAAATGATCTTCAGATTGGGCAGGGCGGCGATTTCATCGGCATACAGGCCTAAGGGGCCGCGGGTCAGGACCGCGTTGATCTGGCCGCTGTGCCGGGTGATGGCCTCGGCGCGTTCGGCAGGCGTAGGCGCCAATATTAGGTGAAAGCCCTGATGTTCGAGGATGGGCAGATAATCATTGATGGTTTCGACCAGTACCAGAACGGTTGCAGGCATGCTTGGCTCCCTGTGGGCATCGGAATATCGGGCTCGAACATCGGTTGAGATGGCTGGTTGCCGGACGTCCTGGCAACAAGCAACATCGGTGCCGCGTCACTCAGTGTAGGAGCTGGCGCGGCAAGCGAGGGTTTTCTGTGGGGTAGCAGCATTCAGCGTGGGGCAGGGGATACAGGCGCCGCGCCGAGAAAGCCCTTGGCCGCCTCCAGTATTTCATCCGACAGGGCGTCGCCACGGGTGGCGCGGGCCAGCGTCAAGGCACCGACCATCAGCGAATACTGCACCAGCGCCTGTTGGCGGTTGCTCGCCGCGTCGCTTGAGTCCATCAGGTTGGCCAGGGTATCGAACAACCGGTTCAAACCGCCGATGAAGGTCTCGCGCAAGGCGCTGTCGGCGGACTCGTGGCACATGTCACCGGCAAACGCCACCACCGGGCAGCTGTCCCCCGGGTTGTCGCGGCTGGCGGTCGACAGGTAGGGCTCGATCAAGGCGCGGCGTGCGGCGGCGTGGTCCTCGGCCGCCACAATCCACTCCCGCCAGCGGCCGGCGGCTTGTTCGAAAGCCCGGCCACTGGCTTCAACGGCCAGCGCCTCTTTCGATTCAAAGTGACCATAGAACCCGCCATGGGTCAGCCCCGCCGCGCCCATCACATCGACGACGCTGATCCCGTGCAGGCCGCGCTCGCGAAACAGCCGCGTGGCCGCCTCGACGATGATTTCGCGGTTCAGGTCGGCTTGCTTGCGGGAGACTCGGGGCATGGGATGCTCACAGAAATTGAATTGCAAAAATCAGAGGGCGTACTGGGCAACGCCGTTGCCAAACGACCAGTTCTCTTTCTTCACTTCCACCAGATTAATGAAAACATCTTCCAGACGCACCGCCAGTTCCGCGTTCAGGCTCTCGGCGATGGTTTTGTAGAGCAGTTTTTTCTGCTCGACGGTGCGGCCTTCGCTCAGGGTGATCTGAATGATGACCAGATTGTCGCTGCGCGGGATGCCCAGGTATCCGGGATCAAAGATGAAGTGCTGTTCGTCGTGTTCGGCGAGGATCTGGAAGTTATCGTCCTCCGGCACGCCAATGCTGCTGCGCATGGCGGCGTAGATCAGTTGGCCGATACGTTTGGCGTAGCTGGGGTCCTGCTGCTTTTTGATGTCGACGCGAACCAGTGGCATGGGAAGGCTCCGGGAGAGGAACAGGTTTGATCATAAATACATGATGACGGACCTTTATCAAGCGGGGATTGTGCTTTGGCGATGAAACGCCGATGTACAAACCCTGTGGGAGCGAGCCTGCTCGCGATAGTGATCGAACATACAGAAAGGGTGGTGTCTGAGGCACCGCCATCGCGAGCAGGCTGGCTCCCACACGGGGGAATATATTGTGCAATCTCACCCAGTTGGTACCACCGTTCCTCACCTAAGTCTTTGCTTCTGTTCACTAATCCCGGACAATCGCGCCCCTGTTTCGGCCAGGGCGCTGCCTGTCGGGTACTCCGACGCGTTCTGACCGGGTGGCAAGTGACCGGAATGTGGAGATCCCACCGGATGAATGATCAGGCCAATAGCGTTAACGAACGCTATGTAGACGCGACACCAGCGACCCTTTCGAGCTGGAATCGCCAAGACACCACCTGGATGCTTGGCCTGTTTGGCACGGCGATTGGTGCAGGTACCCTGTTTTTACCGATCAACGCTGGCCTGGGCGGCTTCTGGCCGTTGCTGGTGCTGGCACTGCTGGCATTCCCGATGACTTTCTATGCGCACCGTGGCCTGACCCGTTTCGTGCTGTCCGGTCGTGAAGGCGCGGACATCACCGAAGTGGTAGAGCAGCATTTCGGCATCAAGGCCGGCGCGTTGATCACCCTGCTGTACTTCTTCGCGATTTTCCCGATCCTGCTGATCTACAGCGTGGCGCTGACCAACACCGTAGGCAGCTTCCTGGAGCATCAACTGCACATCATGCCGCCACCGCGGGCGGTGCTGTCGCTGGTGCTGATCCTCGGCCTGCTGGCGGTTGTGCGCTGTGGCGAGCAGATGATCGTCAAGGCCATGAGCCTGATGGTGTATCCGTTCATCGTCGCCTTGCTGTTTTTGGCGGTGTTCCTGATTCCACACTGGAACGGCGGCATCCTGACCACGGCCAGCACCCTGCCTGCGCCGTCGGCGTTGCTGCACACCCTGTGGCTGGCGATTCCGGTGATGGTGTTTTCGTTCAACCACTCGCCGATCATCTCGGCGTTCGCGGTCGATCAGAAGCGTCGTTACGGTGAACACGCCGAAGAGCGCAGCTCGCAGATCCTGTCCCGCGCCCACGCCTTGATGGTGGTGATGGTGCTGTTCTTCGTCTTCAGCTGCGTGCTGACCCTGTCCCCGGCGCAACTGGCCGAGGCCAAGGCGCAGAACCTGTCGATCCTGTCGTACCTGGCCAACCACTTCAGCAACCCGACCATCGCCTTCGCGGCACCGTTGATTGCCTTCGTGGCCATTTCCAAGTCGTTTCTGGGCCACTACATCGGCGCCAGCGAAGGCTTGAAAGGCCTGATCGTCAAGAGCGGCAAACGCCCGGGCGCCAAGGCGCTGGACCGCATCGTCGCGGCGTTCATGCTGGTGGTGTGCTGGATCGTCGCCACCCTCAACCCGAGCATCCTCGGCATGATCGAAACCCTCGGCGGCCCGGTCATCGCGGCAATCCTGTTCCTGATGCCGATGTACGCAATCCGCAAGGTACCGGCCATGGCGCGCTATCGCGGCCAGGCGTCCAACGTATTCGTGGTGGCGGTGGGGCTGGTGGCGATTACGGCTCTCATCTACTCGCTGATGGCGTGATTTAAAGATCAAGAGATCGCAGCCTTGGGCAGCTTCCGGAGAAACGGTGTTTTCTCCCAGGCACTGTCAGAGGCTGCGATTTCTTGCTTCTGATTAAAGCAGGGCAGTGAAAATCCGCTGTCACCTGACCCACCGAAACCCCTCGCCAAAACCGCTTCATCCTTCTACTTACAGTCCTCGTTGCACTTGAGCAAAAATCTCGGTGATGGGCCGTCCTGGCTGGCGCTTTTGCAGCTGCCGCACTTGTTCACTCAGCCGCAACAATTCCTCACTCGGCTTGGCCCATTGATTTTCCGGCAGTGGTTCTGACCATTCGCGCATGGCGTCGGGCAGGGCTTGTTTGCCGATTTCCTCGAGACGGCGCACTTCCCATTCGACGAGACGGTTGGGAATCGTCCACAAGGTCATGACGTGGTACAGGTACCAGAAGAAGCCCGACGTTCGACTGCGCGAGCCGTCGCGGATCTGCTGATGCATGCGTGCGCGGGCGTTGCGGAAGGTGTGCAGGCCTTCGTGGGGCGGGTCGTCGGGGCCTTGCAGGTCTTGCAGGTCCTGAATGGATTTGAGGTCGTTGACTTCGTACTCCATGTAGCCGCGAATGGCTTCCCAATGGCTGATGGCCAGCGGCAGGCCGGCGCACTGGAATTCGAGGCTGGTGAGGGTTTCGCCGTGGTAGTAGCCGATGCCCATGCCGTACTGGCGGTGGATGCCGTACTGGGTGGCGCCTTGGGCTTCGATGACCCAGGCGGAGAGGGATTCCCAAGGGATGAAGACGGGCTCGGTCGCGCCTTCGGGCATGAAGCAGACTTCGCGGCGTTGGCGATTGAAGCGGGTGGGGATGAGGGTGGAGCGTTTTTTGTGGTTGTGGTGCCAGACTCCCAGGCCGATGAGGAGCATCAAACATCCCACCAAAAATGAAATTCCTTTAGCTTCATTGAAAACCCCTTCAATGGCGTGAGAAATGTCATCCCAACCCATCCCGAACAAAAAGAACATGAAACCGCCGATTAGGGGGAACAGAAATGCAGTGGAGAATGCAACGCTTAACGGCCCGCCTAAAGTCATCTGCCACATAAAGACTTGCGGCGATCCCAACCCGAAGTCCATGTACACATCATTCAGCTCGCCGATATGCGGGCCGTAGGGTGGCATGGGTGTCGGTAAGGGTAGAGGTGCCAGATAGGTCATTTTCCCGCTGGGAAACGGTTCGATGTCTCCCGCTTTTTTGGGCTGTTGAAGCTGCGGCACGCCGACTGGCTTGTCGTGATTATTCGGCATGGTCGGCTTGCTCCAGAAACTCGGTTTCGACCCGCAGAACTGGCGGAGTTTCTTGTTCTTTTTGGTGGGCAGCAAACCCGCTGAGCACCTCTGGAAAACCACTCATGCGCGACGTTTTCCGGTGGAGGGCGAGCGCTGTACTTCGGCAAAAATCTCGGTGATGGGCCGTCGCGGCTGGCGCTTTTGCAACTGCCGCACCTGTTCACTCAGCCGCAGCAACTCTTCACTCGGCTTGGCCCATTGCTCTTGCGGCAGCGGCTCCGACCATTCACGCATGACGTCGGGCAGGGCCTGTTTGCCGATTTGTTCGAGGCGGCGCACTTCCCATTCGACGAGACGGTTGGGAATCGTCCACAAGGTCATCACGTGGTACAGGTACCAAAAGAAGCCGGATGTTCGACTGCGCGAGCCGTCGCGGATCTGCTGGTGCATCCGCGCGCGGGCGTTGCGGAAGGTGTGCAGGCCTTCGTGGGGCGGGTCGTCGGGGCCTTGCAGGTCTTGCAGGTCCTGGATCGATTTGAGGTCGTTGACTTGGTATTCCATGTAGCCGCGAATGGCTTCCCAATGGCTGATGGCGAGCGGCAGGCCGGCGCACTGGAATTCGAGGCTGGTGAGGGTTTCGCCGTGGTGGTAACCGATACCCATGCCGTACTGGCGGTGGATGCCGTATTGGGTGGCGCCCTGGGCTTCGATGATCCAGGCGGAGAGGGATTCCCAGGGGACGAAGACGGGCTCGGTCGCGCCTTCGGGCATGAAGCAGACTTCACGGCGTTGGCGGTTGAAGCGGGTGGGGATGAGGGTGGAGCGTTTTTTGTGGTTGTGGTGCCAGACGCCCAGGCCGATAAAGAGGCCGACAAAGAACGTGATGAGGGCGTCTCCATATGAAGCCAGGAAGATCCCTACCATGGCGCTACTGATGTCGTTCCATCCATCTCCAAACGTGAGTCCGAGTAACCCGCCAGTCAGTGGGAAAAAAATAATAATAATCATCAAAAGAACATTTAAAGGCCCGCCTAATGTCATTTGCCACATGAACACTTGCGGAGAACCAATCCCAAACTCCATGTAGACGTCATTCAACTCGCCAATATGTGGGCCGTAGGGAGGCATTGGTGTGGGTAATGGTAGCGGTGCCAGATAGGTCATTTTTCCGCTGGGAAACGGTTCGATGTCTCCCGCTTTTTTGGGCTGTTGAAGCTGAGGCACGCCGACTGGCTTGTCGTGATTATTCGGCATGGTCGGCTTGCTCCAGAAACTCGGTTTCGACGTGCAAAACCGGAGGCTTCTCCTTGACCAACTGGGAAGCTACCACCGAGAAATGCCCTTCTCCACGAGGGTCTATGTGTATGACCGGGGTTCGCGACGTCCACTCGCCTTTGGCATTCAACGTCTGAATACAGACGGCCAGTTCCAGTGTTTCTTTCGCTGGCGTGTACTCGGCGCCAGGATTCACCGGATAGCGAAGACAGAGCACCAGGCCTTCGGGGGTTGATTTGACGATGCGCAGGCTGCTTACGACCTCGTCGCTGATTACCTCTTTGCGTTCCCGTGGCGCTCCCTGGCTATGCAGGGGCAGGGAAATACGGTGGGCACCGATACCCAGTCGATGGGTCGGCTTGCCGCCAAAGGGAGGCAGAAGGGTTTCCAGCGTCACTCTTGGCAGCACCAGATGGATATCGCTGGGTCTGGCTTTGAACAGCAGGTTTTTCAGCCAGGAGTCGTAGGGGGTCGGGCCCAGTTGCGCGTAAGGCGCGTGGATCAGGAAAGCCAGATAACTTTGATATTCATCCAGTGAGTGGTCGCCGCGCATTTCGGCATCCCGGCTCCAGGGGGTGGTTTTCAGCCATTTGTCGTGGGCGCTGAGGTTGTAGCGGTTGAACAGCCACGCGCCGCTCAGCTCAAGCACGGTGAACAGTGCGCCTGCCAGATTGAGGCGGAAGAACACTGAGGAAAGGCGGGTGCCAGCCGCTGCCCAAGCCGCAGTGCGTGCAGCACCTTTTTCAGCTGCAATTACGGTATAACCAGCGTGTAACGTCTGCCTTAAACCATATGCATTGATGGTCGTCATTCCACCGGCACCCAATGTGGCCAGTGCGGCTGCAGCCTGTGTCGAGCGAGTTCCGCTGCGTACTGCCTGTTGCCAGTTCTTTTGATTGGAATTGAAGCTGTTTATTGAAGAGTAGAAACCTAAAAGATAGGTCGGGATGCCCAGCCCAATATGCAACTTCCCCATCTGAACATGCACGTTCTGCAAGGCATGTTGCTGAAGACTTGCAACCAGAGCCTTACTTCGAACCTTCAATGCCGTATCCGCGAGACTTTGCGCAGCAGTAAACCCTGCAGCCCCTGTCGCGGCCACTGCTTCGGCGAATGGCTTCCATACCCGCTCATTGCGAGCCTGTCTGCGGACTTCCCGATAAGCCCCCACCAAATTCACCACCTGCACCAACACCACCACCAACCCCATCCCTTCAGTCTTCACCAGACTGCCCGTCGACACCGCACCCAGCCCTGACCGAATATTCCCCAACAACCCCCGCAATTCCTGCTGCTGCGCCGACGGAAACATCACCGTCACGCCAGCCCGTGCCTGTGTTGCGCCGTACAGCCGTGCCGACTCATCCGGCACTTCCGGAATCGGGCTCAATGCCTTGGCCAGCCGTACTTCGATCTGCGCCAGTTGCGCCCGCACCCGCACGATTTCGTGCTGCAACTCCACGGCCCGTGGGGTTTTGTGGCCCTGGCGGTTTTTGTTGCGGGTCAGTTGGTTGCGTTCGCGGTCCAGGGTTTTCAGGTAGTCCCGCTCATGGAGCAGGTCCTTGATTTCCCGTTGCAAGGCGGCCTGTTCGGCGGGGCTGGCGACGGTAAAGGTCACGCCGCTGGTTCTGGCGGCATCGAAGAGCCGCAGCTTCAGGCCCTTGGGCAGGCGCTGGAACAGTTCGTCCAGGTCGGGGATTTTCTCCGCTGAGAGGTCGAAGCCTTCCAGTACGCGGGCCAGGCCCAGGTTCAGCGCCGGGCTGTAGGTGTGCTGCACGGCTTCGGCGACGGCGCGGGTGGGGTCGGGCAGGTCGTCGAGGGCCGGCAGTTGCGGTTGCTCGATGTTCCGCAGTGTGGCCAGCCACTCCGCCAGGTTGTTGAACATCGCCATGCCGGCGTTGAACAGCGTTGAATACTGCCCGGCCTGTTCGGACTGCAAACGCAGCGGCAAGGTGTAGAACAGCGCTCGGGTCAGCTCCGGGTGTTCTTCCAGGTAGCCGAGCCATTGTTCGGCGGCCGCGTCGCTGCGGCACAGGTCCTTGAGGCAGGCGTATTCGGCGGTGAACGCCTGGCCGAGTTGCGCCGGCACTTGTGCGTCGTAGTACCAGGCCGAGCGATGGTAACGGCCGGCGCACAGCAGTTGCGTGCGGTCGGCGGTGATGCGGTCGAGCAGGCGGTTCCAGCGGCCGAGGTCGTCGCGATGACGGTTCAACGCCTCGTCCATCGCCGGGCGATCGATCAGGTCGTTGACCCCGCGCTTGCCGCTGAGCGCCGGGCCGTCGAGCACGTTGCGCATGCGCAGGTCCTGATCCTTGCCCAGCTCGACCAGCACCGAAAGGTGCCGCTCGACGAAGTCCCCGGGGGCAACCGCTTCGAAGTACTGACGGGTGTAATAGCGTCGATCCGCGTCGGCCATGGCCCGATCGTGGGCGGTGAAGTCCGGGGCGACACCGTCAAAGCGGTTCAGCTCCAGCGCGCGGTCGAGGGTCTTGTCCCGCAGTTGCTCCAGCTCCGGGGAAGCGGCGGTGTCGCTCGGCTCGACCTTGCCGCCCTTGTTCAGGTAGTCGAGCAAGGCCTGGCGGGTGTTCTCGCGATCCGGCTCGGGCAACTGCTCCAGTTCGGCAAACAGGGTTTTGGCCTGCGGCTGGCCGCTGGCCTTGGCCAGACTGTCGATGTCCTGGTCGCTGAGTTGGCTCAGGGACTCGATGTAACAGGCCAGCAGGTAATCGCGCTGGTTGTTGTCGACCTTGCTCCAGTCATCGACCCAGCCGACCACGGTGTCCTGATAGTCGGCCAGATCGCGCATCACGCCCAGGTCATCGTCGACCAGCAGAAACAGTGTGTCGTCCTGATAAGGCGCGCGCACCCGCCCCAGAAATTCGCCGATGTGTGCCGCGCGAAAACGCCGGGGCTGCTCCCACAGATAAGGCTCGCGTTCGTGCTCGGGGGCATCGCTGACCTGCACGGCGGGCAGTTCGACCTCGCCCGTTTCCGTGGCGCTGGCCGGTTCTGCGCCGCTCGCCACTTCCGCCAGCCACTGCTGGGCCTGGGCGACGGTGAGCAAGTGTTCGCCGCCCAGCTGGCAATGCACCGGCCCGAGGTCGACCGCCTGCATGAAATGCTTGCGCTCCTCGGCGCTGTCCAGCACCTGACGGCATTTGGCGGCACTCCACTGCACCTCGGCGAAGGTCACGTACAGGGTGCTCTGGCGGGAAAAGATCAGCGCCGGACGCTCTTCAATGGCCGCGCGCTGATCCTCGGAAACCGTTTTGCCTTTGTGCAGCAACGCGCTGACGACGCCGTCGAGTACCCGGTACTCGTACAACTCGCCGCTGGCGCTGTCGATCAGGTACAGCCAGCCATCGCGCAGCAGGCGGATGCCCAGGGGGCGGGCGGTGAGGGCGTAGGGCATCTCCAGTTCGGCGCCGGGGTCGAGGTTTTTTTCCACCAGGCCGTAACGTAATGGCAGCAGTTGCACATGGGTTTGCCGCAACGGGCAGGCAGCAGGGGCGCCGATGGGCGATTTCGAAGCGGCGGCGGCCGCGAGGTTGGCGGGGTGCTGGTTCATGACAGGCCTCGTTCAGACGCCCACTGATGGGCCAGGGCTGCAGCCAGCGCGACGCGCTCGCCGGGTGATTGCAGGGAGGGCGTGTGGAGCAAGTGGCGGATGTGCGGGTGCCGGTCGAGGTCGTCGCCCTCCAGCCAGGCCACGACATTGGCGTAATAAAACAACTCGGATTGCCCCTGGAGCCCGAGGGCAGAGGCCTGGACCTCCAGCTGTTCGAGCCTGGCCCAGCGCTGAGCCAAGCTGTCGCCGGGGTGGCGCTGGGGAAAATGGCTGAGCAAATGTGCGTCGAGTTCAAGCAGCGTGCGTCGATGATCAACCTGATCCAGCGCCGCGATCTGTTCCGGGGTGAGTCGATAGGGGACGGACAACTGGGGGCATTCGGGTCGTCGAGGGCGATGGCTGTGCCAGACCGTGTTGACGCAGTCGGCCGTCACCACCCATGACATCGGGCCGAACAGACTTTGATCGGCACTGGCCAACAAGGCCCGCATCACGGCGGCATCGGCCAGCCTGAGCAGCACCGACAAGCCTTCGGACAGCTCCACGGTCAGCAGTTTTCTTAAATGTTCGGCGACGACATGGGGTTGAGCCGGGCTGAACAGCAGCACACCACACTCCATGGGGGCGTGTTGCACGAAAAACTGCATCACGGCGTCGTCAGGCTGTTCGATGGCCACCAGCAATGGCGAGACATCGCGCAGCGCGTTAAAAGGTGGCTGGTCGTACAGGGGCAGGGTGAGTGCAGCGCGATTGAGCTGTTTTATCCGCGATGGCAAGTCGCTCAGCGTCGCGCCATCGAGCAGCACAAGGGCCTGCTGCTCGCCCCATGGCAGATGTTCAGGCAAGGAAGTCGAAAGGCTCATGCTTGGGCGGCCTCGCAGATCAGGCAGCGCGAGGCGCGGGTCGACAACAAGGCGTGGCGCTGCTGAACCGCATCGAACGCCACCTTCAGCAATGGCAACGCGCCCGGTACCAGGGGTTCCGCCAACAGGCCCACCGCCGGAGCGCCGCCTTCGACAATCGCCACGCTGCTGAAAATGCCCTCGGGCCCGAGCGTCAACCAATGCCCGCCGGCCTTGATCGTGACATGGGCGCCACCATCGATGACCACTTGCTGGCCGGCACCGAGGTGCACGTGCTGGCTGGCGCTGAGTCGCTGACTGGCGACACGTATATGGCGGTCGCCTTGCACCCAAAGATGATCGTCCTGCTTGAGCTCGGTCAGGCGATTGCCGTGGGTCAGGTGGTGTTCATCGCTGCGCAGGTCATGGCTGGCAATGCCGCCGACCACCACAGTGAGCTGGTTGTCGACCTGGACCCGTTGGTCGTTGAGCACATGCTGGACATAGTCGCGTTGGGCGCGAATGGCGATTTCTTCGGCGCCTTTCCTGTCTTCGATCCGCAGCTCGTTGTAACCGCCACCGCCGGGGCTGCTTTGGCTGCGCAGGATGCTGCGCGTCTGTTCGGCCGGAAGGTCCAGCGGCACCGGGGTGACGGCATTGGGCAGGCAACCGAGGACGAACGGTTTATCGGGGTCGCCTTCAGTGAATCCCACCAGCACTTCCATGCCAACCCGTGGAATCTGCACGCTGCCATAGCGGTCGTGGGCCCAGCCCGTCGCCACCCGCAGCCAGCAACTGGCTCGTTCATTGAGTTGACCATTACGATCCCACATCATCCGGACCTTTACCCGGCCGTAGGCATCGCAGTAGATTTCTTCGCCGGGCGGGCCCGTCACCACCGCGTGCTGGTTGCCGGGGATGCGGGGTTTGGCGTGTTTCAGTGCGGGGCGGAAAATCACATCCCAGGGCGTGGCGACAAAGTGGTTGCGGTAGCCCTGAATCAAGCCATCACCGTCGACGGAGGTCGCCGCCTCCTCCAGCACTTGTGGCTGTCGACCATCGTGTACTACGCGGGTCAGTAACCATAAACCGTTACAGTCGGGGCGCGGGTGTTCGCTGATTTCGACGTAGCTGCCACTGCGCATCAGGCTCTGGTCGCTGCGGCCGTTGCCCTGACGGTAATCGGCGCGATGCCGCTCCAGGGTGCGCTGGCTCGGGTGCTCGCCGCGATCGCGATGGGTGAACTGCCCGGGAAAGCCGTAATCCTCCAGCACAGGTACGCGCGCCTCGGCGGCTTCGGCCTGCAGTTGCACGTTGGGTTTTTCGAAGTGGTAGTCGCGGCGGCTGACCTGGGTGGTGCGGGTTTCCAGGCGCACATTGAAGCGGTCGATCACCGATGCGTCGGCGACCATGCCGCTATCTTGTGCGTAGGCTGTCGCTGCCTCAGGCAGGGGGAAGACGGTCTGGTCGTCACCGAAGACCAGAATGTGAGTATCGGCGTTGTGCTGGAAATGAAAGTGCAGGCCTTCCTCCTCGCATAACCGGTGGATGAAGTCCAGATCTGACTCGTTGTATTGCACGCAGTACGGGCGGGGCGGGTACTCGGCACTCACCTGGAAGCGCCAGGCGTTGGGTTGCATTCCGTGATCGCTCAGAATGCTTTCGATGATTTGCGGCACGTTCCGGTGCTGAAAGATTCGCTGGTTGTGACGATGCGCCAGATAGGCGAGATGCGGCACCAGCGTCATTTGGTAGCGGGTCAGCCGGGCGCCGGAATCGCCTTGGGCGACGCGATAAACCTGCCCATGAACACCGCTGCCGTAGGGGCCGAAAGAGAGATGGGCCGACAGGTGCAAAAGCGATTCGAGATCAAGGTCTCGGCGTTCGCTGACCAGTTCAAGTTGCACCTCATACGTCTCGTTGAGCGCCTCTGTGAACTTGAACTCAAGCACTTGAAAGTCGTGGGAGAAGTCCTGGATATCGAGCCTGTAAACGACGGGTTCGCCGGCAATGAGCATTCACATTTCCCTTTGTTTTTTCAGGCACGGGACTTTGCGCGGGCCCACGATTTGGCGCAGTCAGGCGAATCGCTTTTATGTGTAGGACGATTCCGGGATTGAGGGGCGGCGCATGGGCAGTGCCTTGGGAGTCTGCGGCGGGTCCAGCGAGAACAAATCCTTTCGCCACGGGCGGTGATCGTTTGCTTTTGCGCTACAGTGGCGTTTGTGCGTATCACACGTGCAGCGGTTTTCTTGTCTGGAGACAGTGGCTTGTCGAGTACCCCCAACCCTGTTGAACCCACCCATCGCTGGCAGGATGTGCTCGCCGGGCTGTCGATTGCCGGGCTGTTGTTGCCCGAAGCGGTCGCCTATTCGAGCATCGCCGCATTGGCGCCGCAGGCCGGGGTCATTGCGCTGTTTGCCGGTTTGCTCTGTTACGGGCTGTTCGGCACCAGCCGGTTTGCCATTGTCTCGGCCACGTCATCGGCGGCGGCGGTGCTGGCGGCGGCGACCGCGACCATGGCCAACGGCGACCCGCAGCTGCGTTCGACCCTGGCGGTCGGGCTGGTGCTGGTTACCGGCGGGCTGTTTCTGCTGGCCGGGATCTTTCGTTTTGGCAGCGTCACTTCCTTTATTGCCAAACCGGTGTTGCGCGGGTTTGCCTTTGGCCTGGCGCTGACCATCATTCTCAAACAGGTCGCCAGTGTGGTCGGTGTGCAATTGATCGACGCCAACCTGGTGCGTTTCGCGCCGCAATTGTTCGAACAGTTGCCGCAATGGAACTGGCCGGCGGCCGGTGTGGCGGCGGTGGCGCTGGTGTTGTTGTTATTGTTTTCGCGGTTTCCACGGGTACCCGGCGGCTTGCTCGTGGTGGTGATCGGCATCGCGGCCGGCCAGTGGCTGAACCTGTCGGCGTATGGCGTGAAGATGATCGGACTCATCGACCTGAGCCTGGAAGTGCCGAACCTGCCGGTGTTGCCGTTTGCCGATTGGCTGCGTTTGGGCGAAGTGGCGTTTGCCATGGTGATGATCCTGTACGCGGAATCCTACGGCTCGATCAGCGCCTACGCGCTCAAGCACGGTGACCGGGTGAAATCGAACCGCGACCTGCTGGCCCTCGGGGCCTCCAACCTGCTGTCCGGTCTGTTCCATGGCATGCCGGCGGGGGCGGGGTACTCGGCGACATCGGCCAACGAGGCGGCGGGCGCCACTTCACGGCTGGCCGGTGGCGTGGCGGCGCTGGTGGTGTTGCTGATTGTCATGACGGTACTGCCGTATATCGCGTTGACCCCGGAACCGATCCTCGCCGCCATCGTCATCCATGCCTTGGCGCGCGGGTTGAGTCTGCAGCCGCTGGGGCGATATTTCATCTGGCGGCGTGACCGCGTGCTGGTGATGTGCGCGGTGGGTGCGGTGCTGGTGCTGGGGGTGCTGGACGGCTTGCTGGTGTCCGTGGCGATCAGCGTGCTACTGATGCTCAAGCAAATGTCGGCGGCCGATATCCAGATTCTTGGCCGGATCGACGACGGGCACGACTTTGTCGATGTGCAACGTCATCCGGCGGCGAAAATAGAGCCGGGCGTCCTGATCCTGCGACCGGGCGAAGCGTTGTTCTTTGCCAATGTCGAACGGATTCTCGGTGCCGCCTTGCACTTGATCCGGCATTCACCTGCTCCGCTCCATACCGCGATCCTCAGCCTGGAGGAGTCGCCGAATCTGGATGGCACCAGCATCGAGGCGCTGCAGGAGTTTTTTGTGCGGGTGCATAACGAAGGCAAGAAGCTGGTCCTCGCTCGTCTTAAGGACGAGGCGCAAGGTGCGTTGGCGGTATTGCCCGAAGTCCAGGCTAACGGCGTGACGCTGAGTGGGTTGAGTGTGGATGGTGCGGTGCAACAGGCCCTCAAGTACTCCGCGGGACCTGAATGATGGAGGGTGGCGAGGTTGAACCGACAGGCATAAAAAAACGCCGCTCATCTCACGATGGGCGGCGTTTTTCATTGCCTTGCAGCGTTAGGCTTGAACGACCGGGATGTTGGCGTTCGCAGCCGCTTCGCGGAACTCGGCGATCTGGTCGAAGGACAGGTAGCGGTAGACATCAGCCGCCATGCTGTCGATCTTGCCAGCGTATTCCATGTACTCCTCGACGGTCGGCAGGCGACCGAGGATGGAAGCTACCGACGCCAACTCGGCCGAAGCCAGGTAGACGTTCGCGCCGTCACCCAGACGGTTCGGGAAGTTACGGGTCGAAGTCGACACGACAGTCGAGTTCGGCTCTACACGTGCCTGGTTACCCATGCACAGCGAGCAGCCCGGCATTTCCATGCGCGCGCCAGCCTTGCCGTAGATGCCGTAGTAGCCTTCTTCGGTCAGTTGGTGAGCGTCCATCTTGGTCGGCGGCGACAGCCACAGACGGGTAGGCAGCTGACCCTTGACCTGTTCCAGCAACTTGCCGGCCGCGCGGAAGTGACCGATGTTGGTCATGCACGAACCGATGAACACTTCGTCGATCTTCTCGCCAGCAACGCTGGAGAGCAGGCGAGCGTCGTCCGGGTCGTTCGGCGCGCAGAGCACAGGCTCCTTGACGTCGGCCAGGTCGATCTCGATGACTTCGGCGTATTCAGCGTCTTTATCCGCTTCCAGCAGCTCAGGGTTGGCCAGCCAGGCTTCCATCGCTTGAGCACGACGCTCCAGGGTACGCGCATCGCCGTAGCCTTCGCCGATCATCCAGCGCAGCAGGGTGATGTTCGACTGCAGGTATTCAGCGATCGACTCTTTGGACAGCTTGATGGTGCAACCGGCAGCCGAACGTTCGGCCGAGGCGTCAGACAGTTCGAACGCTTGCTCGACGGTCAGTTTTTCCAGACCTTCGATCTCCAGGATGCGACCGGAGAAGGCGTTTTTCTTGCCTTTCTTCTCTACGGTCAGCAGGCCTTTCTGGATCGCGTAGTAAGGAATGGCGTGAACCAGGTCACGCAGGGTGACGCCTGGCTGCAGTTCGCCCTTGAAGCGAACCAGGATCGACTCAGGCATGTCCAGCGGCATGACGCCGGTGGCGGCGGCGAATGCCACCAGGCCGGAACCGGCCGGGAACGAGATGCCGATCGGGAAACGGGTGTGCGAGTCACCACCGGTACCGACGGTGTCTGGCAGCAGCATGCGGTTCAGCCACGAGTGGATGATGCCGTCGCCCGGACGCAGGGACACGCCGCCACGGGTCATGATGAAGTCAGGCAGGGTGTGGTGGGTGGTCACGTCGATCGGCTTGGGGTAAGCCGCGGTGTGGCAGAAGGACTGCATCACCAGATCGGTCGAGAAGCCCAGGCACGCCAGGTCTTTCAGCTCGTCACGGGTCATTGGACCGGTGGTGTCCTGGGAACCCACGGTGGTCATCTTCGGTTCGCAGTAGGTGCCTGGACGAATGCCAGTCACGCCGCACGCCTTGCCGACCATTTTCTGCGCCAGGGTGAAACCCTTGGTGCTTTCAGCCGGTGCTTCAGGCTTCTTGAACAGGGTCGAAGGTGGCAGACCCAGCTCGGCGCGAGCCTTCTCGGTCAGGCCACGGCCGATGATCAGCGGGATACGGCCGCCGGCGCGAACTTCGTCCAGCAGGACCGGAGTCTTCATTTCGAAGGTGGTCAGGACTTCGTCGGTGCCGTGCTTGCAGACTTTGCCAGCATGCGGGTACAGGTCGATCACGTCGCCCATGTGCATGTTGGAAACGTCGAATTCGATTGGCAGTGCGCCAGCATCTTCCATGGTGTTGTAGAAGATCGGAGCGATCTTGCTGCCGAAGCAGAAACCGCCGGCACGCTTGTTCGGCACGTAAGGAACGTCGTCGCCGAAGAACCACAGTACGGAGTTGGTTGCCGATTTACGCGAAGAACCGGTACCGACCACGTCGCCGACGTAGGCGATCGGGAAGCCGGCATTGCGCATTTCTTCGATCTGCTTCATCGGGCCGGTGACGCCTTGTGCGTCAGGCACGATGCCGTCGCGAGCCATTTTCAGCATGGCCAGGGCGTGCAGCGGGATGTCTGGACGGGACCAGGCATCAGGAGCAGGGGACAGGTCGTCGGTGTTGGTCTCGCCGGTGACCTTGAACACGCGCAGGCTGATCTTGTCGGCCAGCACCGGACGCTTCACGAACCATTCGGCGTCAGCCCAGGACTGCAGCACGCCCTTGGCGTGAACGTTACCGTTCTTGGCTTTTTCAGCGACGTCGTGGAAGGCATCGAACATCAGCAGGGTGTGCTTGAGTTCTTCGGCCGCTACTGGAGCCAGTTCGGCGTCGTCCAGCAGGTTGACCAGGGTCACGATGTTGTAGCCGCCCTGCATGGTGCCGAGCAGTTCAACAGCGCGTTTTTTGTCGATCAGAGGGGATTTGGCTTCGCCTTTAGCGATTGCGGACAGGAAGCCGGCCTTGACATAGGCTGCTTCGTCCACTCCAGGTGGAACGCGATTGGTGATCAGGTCAACGAGGAAAGCTTCTTCGCCAGCCGGGGGATTTTTCAGCAGCTCGACCAGGCCTGCAGTTTGTTCGGCGTTTAGCGGCTGGGGAACGATACCCAGTGCTGCGCGCTCTTCGATATGTTTGCGGTAGGCTTCAAGCACAGTATTACCCTCATCAGTGGTCCCAAATGGGTGTCCGGGACGCTCATCCAGGAATCGCCGTACTCATGCGCTGCATGGCGTTGTGGGCCACTTAGCCAGAATTACCGACAATTCCTTACAGAAGCTGCTTTCAAAGTTTTACGCCTGCAGAACGGGAGCTGATGAGGGTTGGCGCCGGATTTTTCCCCGCTGGAAAAACCCTTCGCCAACACCGCTCTGAAGGAACGACTGTGCTCGTGACGCTTTGAAAACAGCTTCTAACGGACATTGGCGCCTAAAAAGGCTGGCTGATTCTACGGCAAAAAAAAATTAAAGGTAAGTCGGGTGCTATTGGACTTTGGTGGTGCAGGGTTCCCGGCCTGTCGACACACCGGTGGCGCTGAATGTTGAGGGGTGATCAATGGCGGACAAAGGGCTAACATGCCGGCCTGTTTTGCTTTTTCGCGTTTTCCCCTATGCCCAATCAGACCATCAAGACCCCTTGCGTCGGCCTCTGCTCCACTGTTTACGGTGATCTGGTGTGCCGTGGCTGCAAGCGTTTCCATCACGAAGTGATTCACTGGAACGGCTACAACGAAGAAGAAAAGCGCGCGGTATGGCTGCGTCTTGAGCAGTTGTTGTCCCAGGTGATGGCGGCCAAGGTGGAAATTTTCGATCCGGCGCTGCTCAGGATGCAGCTGGAGCAACGCAAGATCCGCTTTGTGCCGCATCAGTCGGAATATTGCTGGGCGTATCAACTGATTGCGCGGGGCGCGCGGGTGATCAACAACCTGGAAGCCTACGGCATGGTGCTGCTGCCGGAGTTTCGCGACTGGAACCTGCCGGAGTTGCGGGACGCCATTGATCGGGAATTCTTTTTGCTGTCAGAAGCGCATTACCAGCGCTACATCGCGCCGGGGTTTCTGAATGATGCGTTTGGCGGCTAGGAGCATCGCGGGCAAGTCCGCTCCCACAAGGTCGACGAAGAACCTGTGGGAGCGGGCTTGCCCGCGATGGCCATCTACCAGGCAGAGCAGGGCTTAATGCTTGCTCGCGATTTCATCCAGGTGATCCTCGACTTCCTGCGGCTTGAGCACCAGCACGTCGCTCTCCACCGCATCGAGCACCACTTCCGCCGTATTGCCGATCAGCGTCCCTGAAATCCCGCTGCGCGCCACAGTGCCGATCACCGTTACCGCCGCCTCCAGCTTGTGCACCATGAACGGAATCAGCACGTCCGCCGGGCCTTCGGCGATGTGCAGGTGCTCATCGTCGACGTCGAATTCGGCCTGGAACGCCTTGCACTGTTCGCGATAGCGCGCCTCGATGGTTTCGCTGAGCTGGAAGGTCGGGTCGGCCGCCGACAGCATGGGCGACGGATGGGCGCTGATAACATGCAAGTGCGCTTTGGCCAGGCTGGCGATGTCATAGCCGTAATCGATGATGGTGTTGTGCAGATGGCGGTGTTCACTGTCGATGTTACCGACATCGACGGCCGCCAGAATCACTTTGTCCTTCCAGGAACCTGAGGTTTTCACCAGCAGTACCGGGGTCGGGCAGGTGCGCAACACTTTCCAGTCTTCCGGGGTCAGCAGGGCCTTTTTCAGCGCGCCGTCGGGGTAGTGTTGCTTGATCACCAGCCCGCAGCCTTCGGCTTGCTGCACCATGACGATGGTTTCATGCAGGCTGCCTTCCCAGGCCTGTTCGGTGGTGACGCTATAGCCATCCGCCACCAGGGCAGCCTTGAGTACGCCGAGCATGGCGCTGTGGTCGTGCTTGCGGTCGCAGACCAACAGGTGCAAATGGGCCTGGGTCACGCCGGCAATCAGCTTGGCTCGCTTGAGCGCCAGGCTTTCCGAGTGCTCGGGTTCGAGAACCACCAGAATGCTGCGAATGGCTTGCATGATCGGGATCTCCGGAACGTAAAGTTGATGGCGTGGAACAACTATAGTTGCTGGCCGCCCACTCGGGACTTGATGCATATCAACGGTAGCGACTGGTGGTCTTCGGGCAGGCCGGTATAATCGGCGCCCTTCGTTTTGAACCTTTTGTCCGTGGGCCCCATGATCCTTCCCGAAATTCACGAATTCCTTGGCTGCCGCACCCCCGATGGCTGGGTTCAAGCCGCACTGGCCGATCAGGAAACCCTGCTGATCGACCATAAAAACTGCGAATTCAAGGCCGCCAGCACGGCGCTCAGCCTGATAGCCAAGTATCACTCCCATGTCGATCTGATCAACATGATGTCGCGCCTGGCCCGGGAAGAACTGGTGCACCACGAACAGGTCATGCGCCTGATGAAAAGACGCAAGATCGAGCTGCGCCAGCTGTCCGCCGGGCGTTACGCCTCTGGGTTGCGCAAAGTGGTGCGCAGTCATGAACCGGTGAAACTGGTGGATACCCTGGTGGTCGGCGCGTTTATCGAAGCCCGCAGTTGCGAGCGTTTCGAAGCGCTGGTGCCCCATCTGGACGAGGAGCTGGGCAAGTTCTATTTCGGCCTGCTCAAAAGTGAGGCCCGGCATTTCCAGGGGTACCTGAAGCTGGCCTATCAGTACGGAGATGCCAAGGATATCGCCCAGGTCATCGACAAGGTCCGCGCCGCCGAGCAGGAACTGATCGAATCGCCGGATGTGGAGTTCCGCTTCCACAGTGGTGTGCCGGCCGCGGCCTGAACAGCATTCCCCTCCGGGGGAATTTTTTATGCCTGGCATTTGCCCTTCAAAACACCGCCCCCTGTAGGAGCGAGCCTGCTCGCGATGGTCGCCAACGATTACGCGGACGTTCAGGTTTAATGCGGCGTCTTTGAGTGCTTCGCGAGCAGGCTCGCTCCTACAGGGGCATTGCGGTGGTGCAGGATTGTCAGCCTAGCGGCTCAGGCCCAGACGCTCATGCCACTGGGCGATGGACTCTTCGGGATAGACATCGAATTGCTGATCCTTTCCATGCACCTCGACCTCCACCCACGATGCTTTCGAGCCGAGCATCAGGTGCGTGTGCTCCGGCGGCACCGGTAGCGGGGTGTCGATGGCCGAGGCGAACGGGTGAATCAGCTCCGGCCATTCCGGGCTGAACAACCACAGGCCCGAGCCGCACAGCGAACAGAAATGCCGCTCGGCGGTGCTGCTGTGGGCGCGTTTGTCGCCCTCGTCCTTGAGCCGTGCATGGTAGATCGCGATGTGCTTGCGTCCGCGTACTTTCAGGCTGGCGGCATCGCCGCCCAGGTTGATCGCGTAGCCGCCACCGCCCTGGGTCTTGCGGCAGATCGAGCAATAGCAGCGTTGATACGGGTAGGGGTGGGCGCTGGTCAGGCTGAATGACACCGCGCCGCAATGGCAGGAGCCTTCGAGTTGCATGGCGCTCTCCAGAGGACTGAAATCGTTCGTTCAGCCTAGAAGGTCCGGGGTGAACTTGCTGGTGTCTTCGCTGGCAAGCCAGCCCACAGGGGGCTTGATCGCGCGCAATATGGGAATCCTTTCACGATCCCTGTGGGAGCCTGCTCGCGAAGAACGATAACGCGGTCTACCGGCCAGGCACTCGCCACAAATACCAGGAAGCCACCGTCCGGTAAGGGCTCCACGCCAGGCCGATTTCGATCATCTGTCTGCGCGTCGGCTGTGCTTGCAGGCTTTTGAGTCGTCGATACCCCTCACGCACCCCGAAATCGTCGGCCGGCAGGATGTCCGGCCGTTCGAGGCTGTAGATCAGCAACATTTCCACGGTCCAGCGGCCCACTCCGCGCAGGGTGATCAGGCGTTCGATCAGCGCTTCATCGTCCATGGCCAGCGCCGTGGCGTAATCCGGCACGACGCCATCGAGGGTGGCCTGGGCGATGCCTTGAAGGGTCGCGATCTTGCTGGCGGAGAATCCGCAACCGCGCAGTTGATCGAAGTCGCTGGCCACGATCTGCTCGGGTCTGGGGAATCCGCCTGACGGGAACAGGGCCAGCAAGCGGCCGATGATCGCATCGCCGGCCCGGGTATGCAGTTGCTGATAGGCAATCGCCCGCATCAGCGATTCATAGGGATCGCGGGCGGCGTGGGGTTGGTGCAGGCAAGGGCCGACCGCCGCAATGTGCCGGCGCCAATCCTCATCGATTGACGACAGGAAATCGGTGGCGGGTTGATAGCGCTCGGGCATGGGCTCAGGCATTGGCGCAGGGCTTCAACGGCGCGTTTATTTCGTTATGGGTCTTTTCGTGCAATTGCGTGTCGAGCCTGTCCATTGAGGGTCCTTATGAACAACAGTGGGTGGTCAGAAGGCGAGTGGCTGGGTGATCTGCACGGCGGCTTTTTCCAGCCTGAGCAGGAACGCCTTGCGCGGCTGTCCTCCACCATAGCCCGTCAGCGAGCCATCGGCACCGATCACCCGGTGGCACGGCACGACGATCGAAAGGCGGTTGTGCCCATTGGCCAGGCCGACCGCGCGGCTGGCGCCAGGCTTGCCCAGCCTGGCCGCGATGGCCCCGTAGGTGGTGGTCTGGCCGTAAGGGATGGTCGCCAGCACCGCCCAGACCTGGCGGGAAAATTCGCTGCCGGGCAGGTGCAGCGCCACGTTGAACTCGGTCAAGTGGCCGGCGAAATACTGCGCCAGTTCCTGCTCGATGTGTTGCAGGTGGCGGTTGTGGCCTGGCGCCACGGCATAGCCGTAACGGTTCTGCAGGGCTTCTATCTCCCGGGTCAACGCCGGCCGGTCGAGGAATTCCAGCAACACCAGTCCGCGTCGTTCGGCCATGGCGATCATCGGCCCCAGCGGCGTGGTCAGGCGCGTGAACAGCAGCGGCTCACTGTTGGCCGCGCGACCGGGAGTGATGTGGAAGGATTTGCGGAAGGCATCGCGAAAACCGCTCAGGGACTCGTAGCCGGAGTCGAATGCCGCACTGTCGATGGAATCGCCCTGTTTGATACCGCCCAGCGCCATGCCCAGGCGGCGCGTGCGCAACCAGGCATGAAAGGTCATGCCGAAATGCTGCTTGAACCAGCGCCGCAGTTTCAGCGGCTCGATACCAGCGGCGAGCAACCGGGCATCGGTCCAGCGCTGCTCGGGATCGGCGTCCACCGACTTGAGCAGCGTCTGTACCCAGTCCGGGGCGATGGCCGCGGCGTCCAGGGGTTTACAGCGCAGGCAGGCGCGATAACCCGCCGACAGGCACTCATCGGCATGGGCGAAGAATTCGACATTCTCCGGCTTTGGTTTGCGTGCCGTGCAGCTGGGGCGGCAGAAAATACCGGTGGTTTTGACCGCGGTAAAAAACACCCCCTCGTAGGCAGTGTCGCGTTCGAGCATGGCGCGAACCATCTCGGCGTGGGGCGGAAGTAGCGTGCTGTGCAAGTTCATGGGGCCAGCATAGAGCGCGAATCCGGCAGCCTCCACCGGAAAATCGACAGGGAATTCCGGACCGTTTCAAGCAACGATCCGTCAGGCCCTGCCGGTGCTCGACTAGTGCTTGTGACGATGATGGATGTCTGGAAAGTGCGCGTGACTGTGCCGCATGGGCGTGTGTTGGTGTTCATGGCTGTGGGGTTCGGTGCCGTCCCACTCAAATTCATGGTCGTGTTGGTGGTGTTCATCGTGGACGTGTCGATGTCGGTGAAGCAGTGCCTGGTGTTCATGCTCATGGGCATGGCTTTCCTTGAGATGAATCCAGACCCCCAGGCCCATCAACAATGAGGCCGCCCAAAAACTCGCCGTCACCGATTCGCCCAGCAGCAGGATGGCTATGGCGGCGCCGAGGAACGGCGCGGTGGAAAAGTAGGCGCCCGTGCGTGCCGAGCCCAGCCCGCGCAAGGCCAGCACAAACAACACCAGGCTGATACCGTAACCGAGGAAACCGACGATCAGGGTTGGGCCCAGTACCGTCATCTGTGGCAACGATGCGCCGAGTGACAGCGCCAGGGAGCAGTTCACCAACCCGGCGCACAAACCCTTTACACCCGCAATGAACAGCGCGTCGGAGGCTGAGACTTTGCGCGTCAGGTTGTTATCGATAGCCCAACAGGCACAGGCCAGGGCGACCAACAGCGGTCCGGTCCAGCCCTGGGCGTGAACCGCTCCCTGTGGCCAGGCCAGCAGCACGCCCCCTGCAACGATCGCCAGCATGCCGAGGACGATGCGTCGGTCGGCGTTCTCTTTAAAGACCACCCACGCCAGCACGGCGGTCAGCACGGATTCGAGGTTCAGCATCAAGGAGGCTGTGGCGCCAGAGGTTGAGGTCAAGCCGAACATCAAGGCCACGGGGCCGAGAATCCCGCCAAAGGCAATTGCGCCGATCAGCCAGGGCCATTCCGCAGCGGTCAGCCCGCTGGGGCGCCAGCCACGGTCGCGGATCAATCGGGCGACGCTCAGTCCCAGGCCGCTGCCCATGTACAGCAGCCCGGCCAGGAGGATGGGCGAAAGGTTCAGCCCCAGCAGCTTGGCCAACGGTGTACTTGCACCAAAGAGCGCAGCGGCGGCAAGGGCATACAGAATGCTTATGTTCATTTGGGGACTGGCTTTCACGGCAATGGCGGGATGACCTATTTAGTCACAGGCGCGGTTGCCGATCCATGCTGGCGCAGAAGGCCATGAATAAAAACGGCTCAGGCCCGACGCGCCATCAACAACACCGAAGCCGCCGCCGACAGCAGCCCCGCGCAGCAGCGGTTGAAGATGCGCTTGCCCGACGGCTTGGCGAACCAGCGGCGCATGTGCAGGCCCATGTAGGCGTAGGCAGCGATGGCGATCCATTCCAGTATCAGGAACAGGGCGCCCAACACCGCGAATTGCGGGGTGATGGCGCGGGTCGAGTCAACGAACTGCGGCAAGAACGCGGTAAAGATCAGGATCGCCTTCGGGTTGCCCGCTGCCACCAGGAACTCTTGCCGGGCCAGCGCCAGCATACCCACGGGCGCGCCGGTCACCACGCTCGTAACGCCGGGGTCGGCGCGCCACAACTGCCAGGCCAGGTAGAACAGGTACGCCGCACCGAGAATCTTGATCCCGTAGAACAACAGTTCCGAGGTTTGCAGCACCACCGCCAGACCGGCCGAGGCCAGGGCGATCATCCCGGCGAACGCCAGCAGGCGGCCGACGCCGGCCAGGCACGCAGTGCGATAGCCGTAGCGGGTCGAGTTGCTCACCGACAGCAGGTTGTTCGGGCCGGGCGCCATGTTCAGGGCGAAGCAGGCCGGGAGAAAGAGGGAGAGGGTGGCGAGGTCCATGATCGGCTCCAGTGACGAGAGCGTATTTTTATCACAGCCCTCGAAGGGGCCGCCCCGTACAGTCACTGACCTAAAGTGCCGTATCAGTGGTTAACGGGCGCATCTTTTCGCCCCGGCGACGCAGAGAATCACCGCGACAGTCACCCCGAGCATGCCCAGGCTGACGTGTTCGTGCAGCAAGGTTGCCGCCAGCGTCAGGCCGAAGAATGGCTGCAACAATTGCAGTTGGCCAACGGCGGCAATTCCGCCCTGGGCGAGGCCGCGGTACCAGAACACAAACCCGATCAACATGCTGAACAGCGACACATACGCCAGGCTGAACCAGGCGGGCGCGCTGATGTTGGCGAAGGTTGCCGGCGCCCGCCACCACGTCACCAGCGCCATGACCGGCAGCGCCAGGACCAGAGCCCAGCAAATCACCTGCCAGCCACCCAGCGTTCTGGACAGCTTCGCGCCTTCGGCATACCCCAGGCCGCAGGCCAGGATCGCCAGCAGCATCAGCAAATCACCCTGGGGCGAAGCGGTCAGGCCTTGGGAGACCGCGAAGCCAACGACCAACAGGCTGCCGAGCACCGAGAACACCCAGAACACCGGTCGGGGCCGCTCGCCACCGCGCAAGACGCCGAACACAGCTGTCGCCAGCGGCAACAGGCCGACGAATACGATGGAATGGGCCGAGGTCACGTACTGCAGCGCCAGTGCCGTCAGCAAGGGAAAGCCGACCACCACACCTGACGCCACGATGGCCAAGGGCAGCAGTTGCTGGCGCGCGGGGCGTTTTTCCTTGAACAGCAGCAACAGGCACAGTGCCAGGATCGCCGCGAGGGTGGCGCGGGCGACGGTGAGGAATACCGGATCGAATTCCAGTACCGCCACCCGCGTTGCTGGCAGCGATCCGCTGAAGATCAGCACGCCGATCAGGCCATTGATCCAGCCGCTGGCATGGCTGTGCAGCGTCTGGTGTTGCAGGTTCGAAGTCCGTTCCATCGCGCTCTCGCTCAAAGTCTGGTTGCACGAAAGCCATCCTATGATCGACTATCGGTACAATCAAAAAATTGTCATGGATACAACTCGACATGCCTCGTTCCCGCTACAAATCCCTGGTAGACGCCTTTGCCGCCAACATCCGCTCCGGTCGCCTGTCGCCCGGCACGCGCTTGCCGACTCACCGGCAGCTCGCCACCGAGCAAGGACTGGCGCTGGTCACGGCGAGCCGGGTGTACGCCGAGCTTGAGCGCATGGGTCTGGTCAGCGGCGAAACCGGACGCGGTACCTTTGTCCGGGAGACGTCGTTGCCGCCCGGGCAAGGCATCGCCCAGTCGGTGGTCGCGGCGGGGATGATCGACCTCAACTTCAACTACCCGTCGTTGCCCGGGCAGGCCGATCTGTTGCGCAATGCCCTGCGGCAGCTGGCGTTGTCCGGTGACCTGGAAGCGCTGCTGCGTTACCAGCCCCACGCGGGGCGTCTGCATGAACGGGCCTCGGTGGCGCGGCACCTGATTGAACGCGGGCTCAACGTGCCGGCCGAACAGGTCATGATCGTCAGTGGCGCCCAGCACGGTCTGGCGGTCACCTTGATGACCTTGCTCAAGCCCGGCGATGTGATCGCTGCTGATGCGTTGACATACCCCGGTTTCAAGACGCTGGCCGAAACCCTGCATCTGGAGCTGTTGCCCATTCCGGTCACGGACAAGGGCCCTGATCTGGCCGCCCTCGAAGCCTTGTGCCGGACCCGTTCGGTTCGGGCTCTGTACACGATGCCAACGCTGCACAACCCCTTGGGCTGGGTGATGGCCGCCGACCAGCGGGAGCAGTTGGTGTCGATCGCGCGCAAGCATGATCTGAAGATCATCGAAGACGCGGCCTACGCCTTTCTGGCCGAAGACGTTCCGCCACCCCTGGCGTCGATGGCGCCGGAAAGGACGGTGTACGTTTCAGGCCTGTCGAAGAATATCGCCACCGGCTTGCGCGTCGGATTCATTGCCGCGCCCGCGCCCTGGGTCGCGGCCTTCGAGCGCACGATCATGGCGACCACCTGGAACACGCCCGGCGTGATGACCGCCATCGCCTGCGCCTGGCTCGACGACGGCACCGTCCTCAAGCTCGAAGCACAGAAGCGTGCGGACGCCCAGGCCAGGCAGGCCCTGGCGCGCAGGGAGCTGGCGGGACTGAGGACCGTCACTCATCCGTCTTCGTATTTCATCTGGCTGCCATTGACCGACGATGCCCGCGCCGACCAGATCGCCATGGCCTTGATGCGCGAGCAGGTCTCGGTCTCGCCGGCCGACCCCTTTGCGATCTCGGCCCATGTACCCCACGCGATCCGCCTGGCGCTGGGCTCGGTGGACATGGACTCGCTGCGCCAGGCGCTGGTGAAAGTGAAAAGGGTGGTCGGCTTTTACGCCTAGGGCAGTTTTCTTCAATACGCACGCCAGCAGGCGCTTTACCTTGGGGCCTGGTTCAACTGACAGGAACAGGTGTGCGATGAGTCTGATGATGTCCATGGCGGCGTTTGCGTTGGCCGCTTCGATTACGCCGGGGCCGGTGAATATCGTGGCGTTGAGTTCCGGGGCGCGCTTCGGCTTTCGTGCCAGTCAGCGGCATGTGGCCGGGGCGACCCTGGGCTTTGTGTTGCTGCTGGTGTTGATGGGGCTGGGGTTGCATGAGGTGTTGCGACTGTGGCCGGCGATGACCCGGGTGGTGCAGTGGGCGGGCGTGGCGTTCCTGTTGTACATGGCGTACAAGCTCGCCGCCGACAATGGGCAGCTTGAGGCGAAGGACGCAAGCCGTGCGCCGTCGATGCTGTATGGCGCCGTGATGCAATGGCTCAACCCGAAAGCCTGGCTGGCCTGCGTGGCCGGCATGGGCGCGTTTGTCGCCGATGGCGAGGCACGGCTGGTCTGGCAATTTGCGGCGGTGTACCTGGTGATTTGCTACCTGTCCGTCGGTTGCTGGGCCTACGCCGGGACGTTTTTGCGCGGCTACCTCGACAACCCGGCGGGCATGCGCTGGTTTAACCGGGTGATGGCGTTGATGCTGGCGGTCAGTGCGGTTTACCTGATTGCCGAATGACGGGCAGGTCTGGTGTGGTGATGTGTCTCTGTGGCGAGCGCCCTCGCCACAGGAAGCTCATTGCCATAGCCATAGGGCTCACCCCCGATACTGCCCCGGCGTCGCCGCCAGATGCTGTTTAAACGCCCGTTGAAAGTGCGCCTGGTCGGCGAATCCTGCTTCCAGTGCGACATCGGCGATCAGCTTGCCATGGCGCAGTTGGTCCCGGGCGAACTGGATGCGCCGGTTGACCAGGAAGGCGTGGGGCGTCATGCCGTAATGCTGCTTGAACGCGCGGATCAGGTAGGACGGTGACAGCTGTGCCGCTTCGCAGATGTCTTCGAGCTTGAGCATTTGCGTGCAGTGATCGCGGATGAAATCGGCGGCGCGTTCCAGTTTGAAGTTCGGTTCGCGCAGCGGTGGATCGGTCGGGTTGAGGCGCAATTGCACGTCGCTGAAAAACTCCACGGCCGTGCTCTGCTTGCGCAGCACGTCCTGCTGCGGATCGACCAGCACCTCATACAAGGCCTTCAGCCCATCAAACAGGCTGGCGTCGGCAGTGTGGGTGAGGGCAAAGCGGCGAAACGCCAGATCGTCACTGAACCCGAGCTGGTGCTGCAAATCGGTGAGCCACGCAGTTTCGACGTACAGCATCAGGTACGACCAGGGCTGGTCGTCGATTGGATTGCAGGCATGGACATCGCCGGGGTTCATCAGCACCACGGTGCCGGTGCTGACTTCGAACTGCGATTGCTCGTGGATGTAGGTGCTGCGCCCGGCGGTGATGGCGCCGATGGAGAAGTGTTCGTGGGCATGCCGGCTGTAACAGACCTCGCGCCCGTCGGCGATGGAGCGCGCTTCGATGAAGGGCAGGGCATCGTCGCGCCAGAAGCGCGGGGCCTTGTCGCAGGCCTTGGGCGTGGTGAGCTTCATGGTCAGTCCTTGGCAGTTCAGCGTCGGAGTGTATTAGCTCTCGCCGTCAAAGGCTCGTTGCAGCGCGGCAATATCGAGTTTTTTCATGTGCATCATCGCCTGCATGGCGCGCTGGGATTTTGCCGTGTCGGGGTCTTTGATCATTTCCATCATTGCCACGGGCACGATTTGCCAGGACACGCCGAACTTGTCCTTGAGCCAGCCGCATTGCTGCGCTTCGACCGGCCCGCCCGCCGACAGGCGTCCCCAGAAATGGTCGACTTCTTCCTGGGTCTGGCAATTGACCTGGAACGAGACCGCTTCGTTGAATTTGAAATTCGGGCCCCCGTTGAGGCCGGTAAAGGTCTGCCCGTCGAGTTCAAAGCTGACAGTCATTACCGAACCGACTTCCCGGCCGTGGAATTCCTGGCCGGCCTTGCCGTAATGGGTGATGGCGGTGATTTTTGCATGATCGAAGATCGCACAGTAGAACTTGGCGGCTTCTTCGGCCTGGCCGTCGAACCACAGGCACGGGGTGATTTTGGGTACGTGTAGCATGGCGGGTCTCCCTGGCAGGTTTTTGTGGGCTGGACTATCAGCGTAGCCAGCCTCTGGTCGTCTGGCGGTGCCGTAGATCGACAAGTTCTTCCTGTTTTTTTTGGCTGGATATAGTCAATATGACCTCGAAGTGAGTCATTAGGACTATTTGGTGTGGTAGTCGGAAAGACTCTATGCCTCGCAGGTGGCTGATTTTCAGGGCTTAAAGATCTGGCACGGGACTTGATACGCCTCATGTACAACTGAATACCTTCAGGAGTACGGAAAATGTTCGACTTTTTCAGCCATCCTCAGAATGTTCTGCACCTCTCGAGCCGTGTGCTCGGCACGGGCCTGGTCATGCTGCTCGCCGGGATCTACGGCGCTTACCTCTATAACGGTCATCTGCCGATCGTTGCGCTGGTCGCCATGCACGCCATGACCATCATCGGGCCAACCCTGCTGAAAGTCGGCTACGTCATGCGCCTGTTGGCCCAGCATCGGTTGAGCAAGGCTGTGGCCAGGGCGCTGGCCTGATGGGCAATTTCGCAGCCAGGCCCGTTTTCAGTCTCGGTTTTCGCCCGTTCTTTCTGGCGGGAGCGGCGTTTGCCGCGCTGGCGGTGGCCATTTGGGGGCTGTGGCTGTATGGCCGATGGCCGGGCATTGAACCGGTCGGTGGCATGCTCGCCTGGCATCGACACGAGATGCCGTTCGGGTTTGCCGTGGCAATCATTGCCGGCTTTCTGCTGACAGCGGTGCCGAACTGGACGGGACGCCGGGGGCTAAACGGGTGGCCGCTGATCGGGCTGGTGCTGGTCTGGCTGCTGGCGCGACTGGCGTGGCTGATGCCGATTCCTCCTGCGTTGTTGCTGTTGTTGCAACTACCATTTCTACCGCTGCTGGCCTGGGTGCTGGGGCGCGATTTGTTGGCGGCAGGCAAACGCGATAACTACCCGATTTTGCTGATGATCAGCTTGCTCGCCGGGTGTCAGCTGATGACGCTGTGGGGGCTACAGACCCATGACGATGGCTTGCAACGGCGAGGTGTGCTGGCGGCACTGTGGCTGGTGGCGGCGTTGATGAGTGTGATCGGTGGGCGAGTGATCCCGTTCTTCATTCAGCGTGGGCTGAATCGTCCGCCCGCGCCTGCGTCCAGCCCGTTGCCGAACCGGGTGCTGCTGGTCAGTGGCTTGCTGGCCGCCGTGAGCGTTGCCGTCGGCCTGAATGACGCGCCAAGGCCATGGTTGTCGTTGTTGTTTGTGCTGATCGGGGCGTTGCACCTGTGGCGGCTGTGGCGCTGGCATGACCGCGCAATGTGGCGGGTGCCTCTGCTGTGGTCGCTGTATGTGGCCTATGCCTGGCTGGTCGTGGCGGTCGTGGCAATGGCGTTGTGGCACGCCGGGCTGATGTTGCAACAGAGTCTGGCCACCCATGCGCTGGCGGTTGGCGCAATCGGCGGGCTGATTCTGGCGATGATAGCCCGGGTCAGCCTCGGCCATACCGGACGGCCGCTGCTGCCTTCGAAGGCGATGGTCGCGGGGTTTGCCCTGGTGCTGCTGGCGGGTGTGTCGCGGGTACTGCTGGTGCCGTTTTCCGGGGTCGGGCTGGGGGTGGCGGCGTTGCTTTGGTGTTCGGCGTTCGGGCTGTTCCTGTTGGGTTATACCGGGGTTTTGCTCAAGCCACGGGTTTAGATATCGGTTGGCGCCGGCCAGCCGGCTCCTGCAGGTCTGCGTTCTGGACGACCGATGGTCGATACGATTCAGCCTGCTGGTCAAATTGCGCTTAGCTGTAGGGATAACCCGGCGCGCGTAGATTCGCTTCACTCCCTTAAAAATCACCTTTCCCAAGACGCGCGCTCTTCAGAACACCTTGAGTCTGAGGACCATCGCAATGCTGACCCTGAACATCAATGGCAAGGACCAGGAACTGGATGTCCCCGCGGACATGCCGCTGCTCTGGGTTCTACGCGACGTTGCGCACCTGACCGGGACCAAATTCGGTTGTGGCATGGCCCAGTGCGGCGCCTGCACCGTGCACATCGACGGCGCGCCGCTGCGCTCGTGCATCACGCCCGCGACGGCCGTGGCCCACGGGCAGAAAATCCTCACCATCGAAGGCCTGTCCACCGACGGCTCGCACCCGGTGCAACAAGCCTGGGCCGAACTCGATGTGGTGCAGTGCGGTTACTGTCAGTCCGGGCAGATCATGTCGGCGGCGGCGCTGCTGGCGAAGATCCCGAAACCGACTGACAGCGACATCGATCAGGCGCTGTCCGGCAACATCTGTCGCTGCGGCACCTATCCACGCATCCGCGCCGCGATCAAACGCGCCGCCGAGTTGGGTTGAGGTGGCCATGGACAGCATCACTGCGTTATCCCGTCGTGGTTTCCTCAAGGGCGCCACGGCGCTGGGCGGCGGCCTGGTGGTGGCGTTTGTCATCCCCGGCGCCCATCGGTTTGCCCGGGGCGCGGACAACCAGGGCAAGGTGTTCGTACCGAATGCGTTCCTGCGCATTGGCAATGACAACAGCGTCACCGTGCTGCTCGGCCATTCGGAAATGGGCCAGGGCATCTGGACCGGCCTGACCATGCTGATCGCCGAAGAGCTGGACGCCGACTGGTCGAAAATCCGCGTCGAACATTCCCCGGCCTCGGCCAAGGACTATGGCCTGGCCGGGTTTGGCGGGATGCAGATCACCGGCGGCTCGACCTCGACCTGGATGGAGTTCGACCGCTACCGCCAGGCCGGTGCCGCCGCGCGATTGATGTTGATCGAGGCCGCAGCCAAGCGTTTCAACGTGGCGCCGTCCGGGATCCGCACCGAATCGGGGATGGTCATTGCTGGTGACCAGCGCGTCAGCTACGGCGAACTGGCCGATGATGCCGGCAAACTGCCGGTGCCGGATCCGGCATCGATCAAGCTCAAGGACGCCAAGGACTGGAAATTCATCGGCAAACCCACCAAACGCCTGGACACCCCGGAAAAAATCACCGGGCGCGCGAAGTTCGGCATGGACGTGCAATTCGACGGCTTGATGACCGCGATGGTCGCCCGGTCGCCGGTATTCGGCGGCAGCGTCAAATCCTTCGAAGGCGCCGGCGCGCTGGCGATCCCGGGGGTGCTCAAAGTGGTGCAGGTGCCGACCGGCGTGGCGGTGATTGCCGAGCATTATTGGGCGGCCAAGCTGGGGCGCGATGCGCTGACGGTCGAGTGGGACCTGGGGCCGAACACCGGTCTGGACAGTCAAAAACTGCTGGAGAGTTTCCGCAAGCTCGCCGCCACGTCGGGCCTTCCCGCCAGCCAGGCCGGCGACACCCAGGCGGCACTGGCAAAGGCGAGCAAAACCATCGATGTCGAGTACAGCGTGCCGTACCTGGCCCATGCGCCCATGGAGCCGCTGAACTGCACGGTGAAGATCACCCTCGACAAGTGCGAGATCTGGACCGGTACCCAGTTCCAGACCCTCGATCAGATGATCGCCGGGAAAATCACCGGGCTCAAACCTGAGCAGGTGCAAATCCATACCGAATTCCTGGGCGGCGGTTTTGGCCGGCGTGCCAACCCGACTTCGGACTTCGTCGCTGAAGCGGTGCAGGTGGCCAAGGCAGCGGGCGGGCCGGTGAAAACCGTGTGGGCGCGGGAGGACGACATTCGCGGCGGCTATTACCGCTCGGCGTTCCTGCATCAGGCGCGGATTGGCCTGGGGGCCGACGGCCTGCCGCTGGCGTGGAAGCATGTGATGGTCGGGCAGTCGATCATGGCCGGCACCTCCCTCGAAGCGGCGATGGTCAAGAACGGCATCGACAAGACCTCGGTCGAGGGCGTGGCGGACAGTCCCTACCTCGAAGGGCTGGCCAATCATCAAGTCGAACTGCATTCGCCGAAAACCGGTATCAGTGTGCTGTGGTTGCGTTCGGTGGGGCACAGTCACACGGCGTTTGTCATGGAGTCGTTGATCGACGAACTGGCGACAGCGGCGGGCAAGGACCCGGTGGAGTATCGCCGTACCTTGCTCAAGGACCATCCGCGACACCTCGGCGTGTTGAACCTGGCGGTGGAGAAAGCCAACTGGAAGGCGCCACTGCCCCAGGGCCACGCCTTGGGTGTGGCGGTGCATGAGTCTTTCGGCAGTTACGTGGCGCAGGTTGCCGAGGTGTCCCAGGACAACCTGGCGATCCGCGTGCATCGGGTGGTGTGCGCGGTGGACTGCGGGATTGCGGTCAACCCGCAGAGCATCGCGGCGCAGATGGAATCGTGCATCACCTTTGGCCTCGGCTTTACCTTGCACAGCAAACTCACCTTCAAGGACGGGCAGGTAGTGCAGTCCAATTACCACGACTATCAGGTGCTGCGGCTCAACGAGATGCCGGTGGTGGAGGTGCATATCCTGCCCAGCAGCGATAAACCCGGTGGCATCGGCGAGGCGGGCGTGCCGCCCACGGCGCCGGCCGTGGCCAACGCGGTGTTTGCCTTGACCGGCCAGCGCCTGCGCGAATTGCCGCTGCAGTTGTCGGGGGTGTGAGATGAAACGACATCACTGGTTGCTGGGCTCGTTATTGCTGATTTGCCTTTTTATCTATGCCACCGAGCTGTTTGCCGATGATCGCGAAGCCTTGAAAGCCTTCGAAACCGTGCAGAAGGTTTTCCAGAGCCCGCGTTGCCAGAACTGCCACATTCCCGGCGATTCGCCGTTGCAGTTCGACGCCGGAAAACCCCATGGGATGAATGTGGTGCGTGGCCTGGATGGCAAGGGCGCGGCCGGATTGCCCTGCGCGACCTGCCACGCCGAGGCCAATCCACCGCCCAGTTATGGCCCCAAGGCACCTCCGGGGGCGCCCCATTGGAGCCTGCCACCGGCGGCGCACAAAATGGCCTGGATTGGCCTGCCGCCCGACAAGTTGTGCGCCATGATCAAGGACCGTTCCAGCAACGGCGATCGTGATTTCGCGGCGCTGATCAAGCACGTCAGCGAGGACAAACTGGTGTTGTGGGGCTGGAATCCCGGGGGCAATCGCGAGCCCGTGCCGGTGCCCCACGATATTTTCGTCGAGCAATTCAAGGTGTGGGCGGACGCGGGAGGGCCATGTCCGCTGGGTAGCTGACCAACGGTGCCTCAACCGGGAGTCAAACCGGTTCTGTGCGACTCTAAAGTACATAGTCGCCACAGGAGCAACTTATGCTGATCCCAGGCAAGACTTACCCATCAAGCGTCTGCGCAGACCCTTTGCGCACGCCATTGCAGGAGCGCGAACTGCTGCGCGACCTGGCCCGCCAGGCTGAGCAGGAAGTGATCGGCGTGCAGATGGCGAGCATGGATGAGTTGACGCTGCTGTCCAATCGGCACGGGTTCATTGCATTGGCCCAACTGGGGCTGAACGTCTGCCAGCAACTGGGCCGGCCGGCGACCCTGCTGTTTTTCAACCTCGATGAGTTCAAGCGCATCAACTACCTGTTCGGTCGCGCCGAGGGCGACGATGCGCTGAAAACCTTTGCCGACGTGCTGCGCATTGGCTTCAGGGAAAGTGATGTGATCGGTCGACTGGAAGGCGCCACCTTCGTCGCCTTGCTGACCGGTTCCAGCGCGGTGGACATCAAGGCGATCAAGGCACGACTCGAAGAAATGCTCGACGAGCGCAACGCCACGGTGCATCGCGGTTATGACATCCGCTTCAGCATGGGGCAGATCGAGTACGACACTGTGCAGCATGGCTCGATTGAAGAGCTTTTGGTTGAGGCGGAATCGGTGTTGGGTCGCTAATGCGGTGTTGGGGCGGCAGGCCCCATCGCGAGCAGGCTCGCTCCCACATTGATTTTTTGAGCTGCATAAGTCCATTGTGGGAGCGGGCCTGCCCGCGATGGGGCCCTGACAGGCGATCTACATCGTCACTTGGCAAACAACTGCCCGATATCCTTGAACGCCTTGAATTCCAGCGCATTGCCGCAGGGATCAAACAGAAACATGGTCGCCTGCTCACCCACCAGTCCCTGAAAACGAATCCCCGGTTCGATCACAAAGCGCGTCCCCAGTGACTTCAGGCGTTCGGCCAGCGCCTCCCACTCCGTCATGCCCAGCACCACGCCAAAATGCGGCACCGGCACGTCATGGCCGTCCACGGCGTTGGTGTGGGCGGCTTCCTGGGTCGCGTTTTTCGGTGCCAGGTGAATCACTAACTGGTGTCCGAAAAAATTGAAATCGACCCAGTGCTCGCTGGAGCGACCTTCTTCCAGACCGAACACGCTGCCATAGAAGTGCCGCGCGGCCGGCAGGTCATAGACGGGAATGGCGAGGTGAAACGGGGAGAGTTGCATCGGGTGGGCCTCCATCTGCTGAATTCAGGCTGAGTGTAGTCCTGTGCTTTTCGATTAAAAGACGATAGTTTTTGCGCCGAGCTCAAATTATTTCGATCAATCGGGGGCCCTATGCTGCGGGAACTGAAAACCTTTATCGCGGTGACGCGTTACGGCACGTTTGCGGCAGCAGGCCTGCACATCGGCCTGACACAGTCGGCCGTCAGTGCGCAGATGCGCAATCTGGAACAGGCCCTCGGCATTCGCTTGTTCGATCGCACCGGACGTCAGGCGCTGCTCAATGCGGCAGGGCAACGTGCGTTGCCCATGGCCCGCGAGATCCTGGACACCTTCAGCCGCATGGCGGTCAGCGACGATGTCAGCGAATACCGTGGCGAGCTGAAAATCGGCGCGGTGGCCACGGCCCAGACCGGATTGTTGCCCCAGGCGCTGCTGCGTTTGCGTCAGCAAGCGCCGTTGCTGGAGCCGAAACTGGTGCCGGGGGTGTCGCTCAATCTGCTGAGCCAGGTGGACACCGGCGAAGTCGATCTGGCGATCCTGATCAAGCCGCCGTTCGACCTGCCCAAGGAACTGTCGGCACAAGTCATTCGCCGCGAGCCCTTTGTTTTGATCGTCCCGGCGGAACTTGAAGGCGACGAGCCGCTGCAGTTGCTCGCCGAGCATCCTCACGTACGCTACGACCGCAACTCGTTCGGTGGACGCCTGGTGACCCGGTTTCTGCGTGAACAGCAGATCGATGTGCAGGTGGCGCTGGAGCTGGATGAACTGGAAGCCATCGTCAAAATGGTCGAATGCGGTTTGGGAATTTCGCTCCTGCCCGAGGCCGGATTGTGGCTAGAGCATGGGGCGAAGGTCAGGGTGGTCCGCTTGGGTGAGTTGACGTTTTATCGCGAGATTGTGCTGTTGCAACGCTATGGCCAGCGGACTCAGCCGATTCAGCGGTTGTTTGCCAATTGTCTGACACAACCGTAATCCCTGTAGGAGCGAGCCTGCTTGCGAAGGTCGTCAACGAAAACGCGTCAAATCCGGAGGAATGCGGCGCCTTTGGGTTCATCGCGAGCAGGCTCGCTCCTACAGGGGGAATGCGGCGATCGCGGAATCACAGGCACAAAAAAACCGCCTGAAGAGGCGGGTTTTTTATTGGCTAACCGAAGATCACTCTTCGATGTTGCCCATTGGCTGTGGTGTTGAAGCCACCGTCCACGTACATGATTTCACCGCTGATGCCGGTGCGTACCGTCGCAACCTATCATTTCTGTTAGTACCCAACAGTCGAAACAAAGCAGATAGTTGAAAGAACAATTCTCACTGCGTGGATCGATCCTATGTTGGCCCAACAGCTGTCTCAGGTTTGCAAATATCGCTACGATCCTCTGGATCGCCTGATCAGTGATGTTCAACCTGATGCTTCCGTGAATCAGCGGTTTTACTGCAAAAGTCGGCTTGCCACTGAAATACAGGGGGCAATATGTCAGACCATTTTTCAATATGGAGACCAGATTCTGGCGCAACAACAGCGTCAGGACAATGTAATCGGCACTGTGCTTCTGAGCACCGATCAACAACGTTCGGTGATGCAAGCTCTCAAGAAAAACCATCTACCGCGACCTTTAGCTTATTCACCTTACGGCCACCATCGAGCCGAAAGTGGCTTGAGCAGTTTATTGAGCTTCAACGGTGAAAGGGCAGATCGGATCACCGGACATTATTTGTTGGGTAATGGGTATAGGGCGTTTAATCCGGTGTTGATGCGGTTTAACAGTCCGGATAGTTGGAGTCCGTTTGGTAGAGGGGGATTGAATGCTTATGGGTATTGTGCGGGGAATCCGGTGAATCGGGTTGATCCAACGGGGCATATGGTGCTGGGTGTTAAAGGATTGCTGAGTATTCTGCCTTCGAATAATAAAGGCAGTTTTCTCGGGTATTACGTCGGAGCAAAAGCACCTCTCCTGAGTCTCAAGAATGGCGATACGCTTGCGGGGGCTGCCATGCATGGAAATGGAGCACGCCTGGGGCCAGGTCTTTATTCGACAACAGATAAAAAAATTGCAGATGCTTTCTTGAGGCGGGCAGACCCTAAGAGTGGCGCGAAAATGTTCGGTGTCCACCATACTGGCGAGCTTAACGTCCGTCCGTACGGACCTGGCCTTCATCCGGATGCAGATTTGCAAACGATTGCGCAATCCGGGACGACTTATCGCATTCCGAGTACGCAGTACGATAACCTCATTTTTACAGAAGCATTAGGTCCTGGACCCGCAAGTGGTATTGCAGCCGTACCAAGTCCATCTAAAGGTCCTGGTATTGGTCCTGGACCTAGTGGTGGTTCGGCCGCAGCCGCTTCAGTGACGTCTGGAAGCGGTGCCGTTCCATCTGCTCGTATACCGCCACCACCAGCCCTTTCTGTAGAGCAACTCCTACGCCAAGCCCTACAAATGCAATTCGAGGTCGCAGCCTTCGGGCGGGGGCGGGCCCCTTTACAACGTCAAATTGTGTTTGTTCGAGGTGGTGCTCGTGCCCCTGGGGCTTGAGCCAAACGTTGGAGGTGTGAAGAGGATTTTAGCCAACGCAGTTTATTCAGTAGAGGCTTAATGACTGTTTAACCTGGTGTGCGCAAGCCTGTTTTTGACAAGGCAATCACATCAGATCTTTGCTAACTGATGGACCGTTACTTTGAGCATTTTCCACAAAGTATTGTGTTTGCCTGGAGAATACAGGCACAAAAAACCCGCCTGAAGAGGCGGGTTTTTATTGGCTAACCGAATATCACTCTTCGATGTTGCCCATGGCCGTGGTGTTGAAGCCACCGTCCACGTACATGATTTCACCGCTGATGCCGGAGGCCAGGTCCGAGCACAGGAAGGCGCCGGCGTTGCCGACTTCTTCGATGGTGACGTTGCGACGCAGTGGGGTTTGCGCTTCGTTGGCGGCCAGCATCTTGCGGAAGTTCTTGATGCCGGAAGCGGCGAGGGTACGGATCGGGCCAGCCGATACGCAGTTGACGCGGGTGCCGTCCGGGCCCAGGGAGCCGGCCAGGTAACGTACGCCGGCTTCCAGGGAGGCCTTGGCCATGCCCATGACGTTGTAGTTCGGCATGGTGCGCTCGGCGCCCAGGTAGGACAGGGTCAGCAGGCTGCCGTTGCGGCCTTTCATCATTTCGCGACCGGCCTTGGCCAGGGCCACGAAGCTGTAGGCGCTGATGTCGTGAGCGATGCGGAAACCTTCACGGGTGGTGGCTTCGGTGAAGTCGCCGTCCAGTTGGTCGCCCGGGGCGAAGCCTACGGAGTGCACGATGCAATCCAGGCCGTCCCACTTCTTGCTCAGCTCTTCGAAAACCTTGGCGATTTCCGCATCGCTGGCCACATCGCACGGGAAGCACAGCTCAGGGCTCGAACCCCAGCCTTGTGCGAACTCTTCGACACGACCTTTCAGTTTGTCGTTCTGATAAGTGAAGGCAAGCTCAGCGCCCTCGCGATGCATGGCGGCAGCGATGCCGGATGCGATGGACAGCTTGCTGGCGACACCGACGATCAGTACGCGCTTACCGGCGAGAAAACCCATGTGTTGCTCCTCTCTTTCAGGTTATTGCGCAGTGGCTGGAGCCAGAAAAGCGGCTTCCAGCAACTGCTGTGTATACGGATGTTGGGGGGCGGCAAAAATGCTTTGCGCGTCTCCCTGTTCGACCACTTGGCCATGCTTGACCACCATCAGCTGGTGGCTCAGCGCTTTGACGACAGCCAGGTCATGGCTGATAAACAGATACGTCAGGTTGTACTTGCTTTGCAGTGAACGCAAAAGCTCCACCACTTGGCGTTGCACGGTGCGGTCGAGGGCCGAAGTCGGCTCGTCCAGCAGAATCAACGCCGGTTTTAGCACTAATGCCCGGGCAATGGCGATTCTCTGCCGCTGCCCACCGGAAAATTCGTGGGGGTAGCGGTGCCGGGTTTCCGGGTCCAGACCTACCTCCTTGAGTGCCGCAATGATCGCTTGTTCCTGTTCCGCTTCGGTGCCCATCTTGTGGATCCGCAGGCCCTCGCCGACGATCTGGCTCACGCACATGCGCGGGCTCAGGCTGCCGAAGGGGTCCTGAAACACCACCTGCATCTCCCTGCGCAACGGCCGCACCTGTTGTTGCGTCAGGCAGTCTAGCTGTTTGCCTTCAAAACGGATGGCGCCTTTGCTGCCGATCAACCGCAGGATCGCCAGACCCAATGTCGATTTGCCGGAACCGCTTTCTCCCACAATCCCCAGGGTCTGCCCCTGAGGCAGGCTGAAATTGATGCCATCCACCGCCTTGACGTAATCCACCGTCTTTTTCAGCAGGCCTTTCTTGATCTGGAACCAGACTTTCAGGTCCTCGACCGTCAGCAACGGCGGGCCAACCACGTTGGTTGCCGGCGTGCCGCTGGGCTCTGCAGCCAGCAGGATGCGAGTGTACGGATGCTGCGGTGCACGGAACAACTCTTCGCACGATGCCTGTTCGACGATGCAACCGCGCTGCATGACACATACGCGATGCGCAATTCTTTTCACCAGGTTCAAATCGTGGCTGATCAGCAGCAATGCCATGCCCAGGCGGGCCTGTAATTCCTTGAGCAATTCGAGGATTTTCAGCTGAACGGTCACGTCCAGGGCGGTGGTCGGCTCGTCGGCGATCAGCAGTTCCGGCTCGTTGGCCAGGGCCATGGCGATCATCACGCGCTGACGTTGACCGCCGGACAGTTCATGGGGCAGGGCCTTGAGGCGCTTGTGCGGCTCGGGGATGCCGACCATCTCCAGCAGCTCCAGGGTACGCTTGGTCGCGACTTTACCAATCAGCCCCTTGTGGATGCCCAGTACCTCGTTGATCTGTTTCTCGATCGAGTGCAGCGGGTTGAGCGAGGTCATCGGCTCCTGGAAGATCATCGCGATCCGGTTGCCGCGGATGTGCCGGATGGTTTTTTCTTTCAGGCTCAGCAGATCCTGCCCGGAATAGGCGATGGTGCCCGATGGATGCCGCGCGAGCGGGTAGGGCAACAGGCGCAGGATCGAGTGGGCGGTCACCGATTTGCCGGAGCCGCTTTCACCCACCAGGGCCAGGGTTTCACCGCGTTTGATGTCGAAGCTGACCCCTTCGACCACGCGCTGGCAGTGGTCGCCGACGACGAATTCGACGGCGAGGTCGCGCACTTCGATCAGATTGTCCTGATTCATTTCACTTCCTCGGGTCGAAGGCATCGCGAGCGGACTCGCCGATAAACACCAGCAAACTCAACATCAAGGCCAGTACCGCAAACGCACTCATGCCGAGCCAGGGCGCTTGCAGGTTGGATTTGCCCTGGGCCACCAGTTCACCCAGGGACGGGCTGCCCGCCGGCAGGCCGAAGCCGAGGAAATCCAGGGCGGTCAGGGTGCCGATGGCGCCGGTCAGGATGAACGGCATGAAGGTCATGGTCGAGACCATGGCGTTGGGCAGGATGTGGCGGAACATGATTGCGCCATTCTGCATGCCCAGCGCCCGGGCCGCGCGCACGTATTCCAGATTACGCCCACGCAGGAACTCGGCGCGCACCACGTCCACCAGACTCATCCAGGAAAACAGCAGCATGATGCCCAGCAGCCACCAGAAATTCGGCTGGACGAAACTGGCCAGGATGATCAGCAGATAGAGCACCGGCAACCCGGACCAGATTTCCAGGAAGCGCTGGCCGGCCAGATCGACCCAGCCACCGTAGAACCCCTGCAAGGCACCGGCGATGACGCCGATCAGCGAGCTGAACAGGGTCAGCGTCAGGGCAAACAACACCGAAATGCGGAAGCCGTAGATCACCCGGGCCAGCACGTCACGACCCTGGTCGTCGGTGCCGAGGAGGTTATCGGTCGACGGGGGGGCCGGTGCCGGGACCTTCAGGTCGTAATTGATGCTCTGGTAGCTGTAGGGAATCGGCGCCCACAACACCCAGGCGTCCTTGGCCTTGAGCAGTTCGCGGATGTACGGGCTCTTGTAGTTGGCCTCCAGCGGGAATTCGCCACCAAAGGTGGTTTCCGGGTAGCGCTTGAGCGCCGGGAAGTACCAGTGGTTGTCGTAATGCACCACCAGGGGTTTGTCATTGGCGATCAATTCGGCGCCAAGGCTGGCACCGAACAGGATCAGAAACAGCCAAAGCGACCACCAGCCACGCTTGTTGGCCTTGAACAGCTCGAAACGGCGGCGATTGAGCGGGGACAGGTTCATCTCAATGCTCCCGGCTTTCGAAGTCGATGCGCGGATCGACAAAGGTGTAGGTGAGGTCGCCGATCAGTTTCACCACCAGCCCCAGCAGGGTGAAGATGAACAGGGTGCCAAAAACCACCGGGTAATCGCGGTTGATCGCCGCTTCAAAACTCATCAGGCCGAGGCCGTCGAGGGAGAAGATCACTTCGACCAGCAGCGAACCGGTGAAGAAGATGCCGATGAACGCCGACGGGAACCCGGCGATCACCAGCAGCATGGCGTTGCGGAACACATGGCCGTAGAGCACGCGATGGTGGGTCAGGCCCTTGGCCTTGGCGGTGACCACGTATTGCTTGTTGATTTCGTCGAGGAAGCTGTTCTTGGTCAGCAGGGTCATGGTCGCGAAGTTGCCGATCACCAGTGCGGTCACCGGCAGCGCCAGGTGCCAGAAGTAATCGAGCACCTTGCCGCCCATGCTCAGTTCATCGAAGTTGTTCGACGTGAGCCCGCGCAAGGGGAACCAGTCGAGGTAGCTGCCGCCGGCAAACACCACGATCAGCAGGATGGCGAACAGGAACGCCGGGATGGCGTAGCCGACGATGATCGCCGAACTGGTCCAGACGTCGAAGTGACTGCCGTGCCTTGTCGCCTTGGCGATCCCCAGGGGAATCGACACCAGGTACATGATCAGGGTGCTCCACAGCCCCAGGGAGATCGATACCGGCATCTTTTCCTTGATCAGGTCGATGACCTTGGCGTCGCGGAAGAAGCTGTCGCCGAAATCCAGGGACGCATAGTTCTTGACCATGATCCACAAGCGTTCCGGGGCCGACTTGTCAAAGCCGTACATGTGCTCGATTTCCTTGATCAGGGCCGGGTCCAGCCCTTGGGCGCCGCGATAGGCCGAGCCGGCCACCGAGACTTCGGCGCCACCACCGGCGATGCGGCTGGTGGCGCCTTCGAAACCTTCGAGCTTGGCGATCATTTGCTCCACCGGCCCGCCAGGGGCGGCCTGGATGATCACGAAGTTGATCAGCAAAATGCCGAACAAGGTCGGAATGATCAGCAGCAGTCGCCGAAAAATATACGCCAGCATCTGATTACTCCGTGCCCGCAGGGTCGGCTTGCAATTTGGTTTCGATCTCTATTGCAGGTTTGGCATCGGGCTTGACCCACCAGGTGGCGGTGCCGATGTCGTATTTAGGCGAGACCTTGGGGTGACCGATGTGGTTCCAGTAGGCCACGCGCCAGGTCTTGATGTGCCAGTTGGGAATCACGTAATAGCCCCATTGCAACACCCGGTCCAGTGCCCGGGCATGGGCCACCAGGCTTTTGCGCGAATCGGCGTTGATCAGTTGTTCGACCAGTTGGTCCACCACCGGGTCCTTGAGGCCCATGGTGTTGCGGCTGCCGGGTTTGTCGGCGGCAGCGGTCATCCAGAACTCGCGCTGTTCGTTGCCCGGCGAGTTGGACTGCGGGAAGCTGCCGACGATCATGTCGAAGTCCCGCGAGCGCACGCGGTTGATGTACTGCGAGACGTCGACCCGGCGGATCACCAGGTCGATGCCCAAGTCGCTCAGGTTGCGCTTGAACGGCAGCAGCACCCGCTCGAACTCGGTCTGGGCCAGCAGGAACTCGATCGTCACGGGTTTGCCGGTGGTATCGACCATTTTGTCATCGACGATGCGCCAGCCAGCCTCTTGCAGCAGTTGATAGGCCTTGCGCTGCTGGTTGCGGATCATGCCGCTGCCATCGGTAACCGGGTTCTGGAAGGCTTCGCTGAACACCTGTTCGGGGATCTTGCCGCGGAACGGATCGAGGATCGCCAGTTGATCGGCATCGGGCAGCCCGGTGGCGGCCATTTCCGAGTTCTCGAAATAGCTGCGGGTTCGCGCGTAGGCGCCGTTGAACAATTGCTTGTTGGTCCACTCGAAGTCCAGCAACAGCGTCAGGGCCTGGCGCACTCGCACGTCCTGGAACAGCGGGCGACGCAGGTTGAACACGAAGCCTTGCATGCCGGTGGGGTTGCCGTTGGGGATCTGCTCCTTGATCAGGCGGCCCTCGGTGACCGCCGGGATGTTGTAGGCGTTGGCCCAGTTCTTGGCGGTCATTTCCAGCCAGTAGTCGAACTGCCCGGCCTTGAGCGCCTCCAGCGCGACGGTGTTGTCGCGGTAGTAGTCGGTGGTCATCACGTCGAAATTGTAGAAACCACGGTTGGCCGGCAGGTCCTTGCCCCAGTAGTCCTTGACCCGCTCATAGCGCACCGAACGCCCGGCCTTCACTTCGCTGACCCGATAGGGGCCACTGCCCAGGGGGATTTCGAGGTTGCCCTTGTTGAAATCGCGGGTCGCCCACCAATGCTTGGGCAGGACCGGCAACTGACCGAGGATCAGCGGCAGTTCGCGGTTGTTGTTGTGCTTGAACTTGAACAACACCGTGAGCGGATCTTCGGCGACCACTTCGTCGACGTCGCTGTAGTAGCCGCGGTACATCGGGGCGCCATCCTTGATCAGGGTCTGGAAGCTGAACACCACATCTTCGGCGCGTATCGGATGACCATCATGGAATCGCGCTTCCGGGCGCAGGTAGAAACGCACCCAGGTATTGTCCGGTGCCTTCTCGATCTTGCCGGCGACCAGGCCGTATTCGGTGAAGGGTTCGTCCAGGCCATGTTTGGTCAGGGTGTCGTAGATCAGATTGATGTCGTCGGCGGCCACCCCCTTGCTGATGAACGGGTTGAGGCTGTCGAAGCCGCCGAACCCGGCCTGGCGGAATTTTCCGCCCTTTGGGGCGTCCGGGTTGACGTAATCGAAGTGTTTGAAATCGGCCGGGTACTTTGGCGGCTCGTTGTACAGGGTCAGGGCATGCTGCGGGGCGGCACAGGCCAGCCCGGCGAACAACAGGGCGCTGGCCTGCAGGAGCAGGGCGCTTGCAGGTTTCATTGATCTTTCTCCGAAGATTTCAGCCACCACGCGCTCAGGCCCAGGGTGTAGGGCGGTGTGGTGACGAAGGCCAGCCGGTTGCGGTAGGCCAGGCGATGATAGTTGAGGTACCAGTTGGGAATGCTGTAGTGCTGCCACAGCAGTACCCGATCCAGAGCCCGGCCGGCGGCGACTTGTTCGTCGCGACTCTTGGCGGCGAGCAGTTGTTCGAGCAGATGGTCGACCACTGGATTGGCGATGCCTGCGTAATTCTTGCTGCCCTTGACCCCGGCCTGGCTGGAGTGGAAGTACTGCCACTGTTCAAGGCCCGGGCTGAGGGTCTGGTTGAGCGTCATCAGAATCATGTCGAAGTCGAACTGGTCGAGGCGCTGCTTGTACTGCGCACGATCGACCGTTCGCAGCCGCGCGTCGATGCCGATGCTGGTCAGGTTCTCGACATAGGGCTGAAGAATGCGTTCCAGGTTCGGGTTGACCAGCAGGATCTCCAGGCGCAGCGGTTGTCCGGCGGCGTTTTGCAGGCGTTGGCCGTTGAGCTTCCAACCGGCCTCGGCGAGCAGCCCCAGGGCTCTGCGCAGGGTTTCCCGGGGAATGCCGGCACCTTGGGTCTGCGGCAGGCTGAAGGGCTCGGTGAACAGCCTGGCGGGCAACTGCTCGCGCCAGGGTTTGAGCATCAGCCATTCATGCCCGACCGGCAGCCCGGTGGCGGAGAACTCGCTGTTGGGGTAATAGCTCATGGCGCGCTGGTAGGCGCCGCTGAACAGCGTGCGGTTGGTCCATTCGAAGTCGAACATCAAGCCCAATGCTTCACGCACCTTTACGTCAGAGAAGGTCGGGCGGCGGCTGTTCATGAACAGGCCCTGGCTCTGGGTCGGAATCTGGTGCGGGATCTGCGCCTTGATCACTTCACCGCGGCGGATCGCCGGGAAGTTGTAGCCGGTGTCCCAGTTCTTCGCCTGGTGCTCGATATAGATGTCGAACTCGCCGGCCTTGAACGCTTCGAATGCCACATCGCTGTCGCGGTAGAACTCGACTTCCATGCGGTCGAAATTGTACTTGCCTCGATTGACGGCCAGATCCTTGCCCCAATAGTCCTTGACCCGCTCGAAAACGATCTGCCGTCCCGGTGTCACCGACGTGATGCGATACGGTCCGCTGCCCAGCGGGGGCTCGAAGGTGGTGGCCTTGAAGTCGCGACCCTTCCAGTAGTGTTGCGGCAGGACCGGCAACTCGCCCAGGCGCAGGATCAGCAGCGGATTGCCGGCGCGCTTGAAGACGAACCGTATGCGCTGCGGGTTGAGGATATCGACCCGCGACACTTCCTGCAGGTTGGTGCGGTACTGCGGATGACCTTCCTTGAGCAGCAGACGGTAGGAGAACGCCACGTCGTAGGCGGTGATCGGCGTGCCATCGTGGAAGCGCGCTTCGGGGCGCAGGTTGAACACCACCCAGCTGCGGTCCTCGTTGTACTCCACCGACTGGGCTATCAGGCCATAACTGGATGTCGGCTCGTCACCGGAGGGGGCGTACTGGCCTGTGCCGACCATCAGCGGTTCGTTGAGTTCGTTGATGCCGTATTGCAGGAAGTTCGGCGTGGTCACCGGGCTGGTGCCCTTGAAGGTGTAGGGGTTGAGCGTATCGAAGGTGCCAAATGCCATCACCCGCAACGTACCGCCCTTGGGCGCTTGCGGGTTGACCCAGTCGAAGTGGGTAAATCTGGCCGGGTACTTGAGCGTGCCGAACTGCGCATAACCATGGCTTTCGCTGATCGTCGCGCTTGCGGTGGAGCTCAAGGCCAGGCTGATCAGGAGCAGGAGGAGGGGACGCTTCAAGTCAGAGATCCGATCCAGGCGGCTTGGGCTTTGTGGGCCGTACAGTAACAGCTTGTCTGGACAGGAAAAAGACAGGGGTTTAAAGCAGATCTGATCCGTTGCAGGAGTCGGCTTGCTCGCGGTGGTTTGGGAGATTACGCGTAAAACTGGAAGCGTGGCGGCGCTCTCTGGTTTTTCGCGAGCAGGCTCGCTCCTACAGAAGGGGTGAAAAAATCCGCGGACAAAAAAAGCCCCTGAATGCAGGGGCTTGTTTTTAATGCGGGTTGGCGACGATGAGCATTTGACCGGGTTTCAGCGCCTGGCCAACGCGCGGGTTCCAGCGCTTGAGGTGTTGCATTTCAACGTTGAAGCGCTTGGCCACGATGTACAACGAGTCGCCTTGCTGAACCTTGTATTGGGTTTGTGGCTTCCTGGTCTCGCTCTTGGTCCTGGCGTTGGCCGCGACCACGGTGTTGATGCGTCCGGAGCCGCGCTTGCCGGTGTCCTGAATGACCAGGGTCTGGCCAGGCTTGAGGTTCTTGCCACTGAGCTTGTTCCAGCGCTGCAGGTCCTTGATGTCGACGTTGTTGGCCTTGGCGATGGAGCCCAGGTTGTCGCCCCGCTTGACCCGGTAGTTGCGTTTGACACTCGCCACCCGGATGTCATCAGCGCCCTCGAAGACCGGTTTGCGCGGTTTCTTGCTGATCAGCTCTTCTGGACGCATGGTCTGCAGGCTGGTGGTCAGCAACTGCGCCTTGGAGGTCGGCACCAACAGATGCTGGGGGCCGTCGAGGGTGGTGCGCTGTTTGAACGCGGGGTTGAGCTGGAACAGTTCGTCTTCATCGATGTTGGCGACTTCTGCGACCTTGGACAGGTCCATGCGCTGGTTGATTTCGACGACCTTGAAGTAGGGTTCGTTGGCGATCGGGTTGAGGTTCACGCCATAGGCTTCTGGCGCCAGCACCACTTGCGAGAGGGCCAGCAGCTTCGGCACATACGCCTGGGTCTCGGCAGGCAGCGGCAGGTTCCAGTAGTCGGTGGGCAGGCCGAGCCTTTCATTGCGCTCGATGGCCCGGCTGACGGTGCCTTCGCCCGCGTTGTACGCGGCCAGGGCCAGCAGCCAGTCGCCGTTGAACATGTCGTGCAGGCGGGTCAGGTAATCCATTGCCGCAGTGGTCGAGGCAGTGATATCGCGACGACCATCATAGGAGCGGGTTTGACGCAGGTTGTAGTAACGCCCGGTGGACGGGATGAACTGCCAAAGACCCACCGCGTCGGCCCGGGAGTAGGCCATCGGGTTGTAGGCGCTTTCAATCACCGGCAACAGCGCCAGTTCCAGCGGCATGTTGCGCTCTTCGAGGCGTTCGATGATGTAGTGAATGTAAAGGCTGCCACGAGAGCCGGCGTTTTCGAGGAAGGATGGATTGCTGGCGAACCACAGACGCTGTTGCTCAATGCGCGGATTGACGCCCAGGCCGTCCTGCAGCTGGAAACCCTGGCGCATGCGTTCCCAGACGTCCTGCGCCGCCTGCGGGCTCGGCTTTTCACTGAGCCAGACAGGTTTTTGCTTGGCACGAGCGGCAATATTCGGAGTGTGTGCCGCATCGGTTTGCGGCACATGGCTTGAGCAGCCCGCCAATGTCGCGGACACAGCCACCGCTATGGCTTGAGCCAGGCGGGTCAATGCATCCGAATTGATGGCTTTGCGAATAGGTGACGACATTGGCTGGAAGTAAGTTCCGGGCAAAAATGTCGGGGGATTCTAGAAAGCGCACCCCCTGCGGTCAACCATTCAGAATTTGCGGAACCTCGGGGACTCTGTTCAGAACGTGTCTTTCCAGGCTCGCAAAACCGCAAAAACCATATCGGGCGCCGGGTTATGCGTGCCGGTCCGTTCGTCAGCTTTTTCTTTAACGGATGTTTCAGCGGTGCGCAAGAACGGGTTTGTGCGTTTTTCCAGGCCCACCGTGGACGGCAACGTAATGACGCCGGCTTCCCGTTGGCGGGTCACGGTGGCCAGGCGCTCGAGGGTGTCGGGATTGCCGGGCTCGACCGCCGCGGCGAAGCGCAGGTTGCTCAGCGTATATTCGTGGGTGCAGTACACCCGGGTGTCCTCGGGAAGGGCCGCGAGGCGTGACAGCGAGGTGTACATTTGCAGGGGCGTGCCCTCGAACAGGCGACCGCAACCGGCCGCGAACAGGGTGTCTCCGCAAAACAGCAGGCCGCGATGATAATAGGCAATATGCCCCAGGGTATGGCCAGGCACGGCGATGACATCGAAGTCATGGCCCAGCACGCTGATACGGTCGTTATCCTTGAGGGCAATGTCCCGCGCCGGAATGTTTTCGCTGGCCGGACCGTAGACGGTGGCGTCGGTGGCTTTTTTCAGCTGCTCGACGCCGCCGACATGGTCATGATGGTGGTGAGTGATCAGAATATCGCTCAACACCCATCGCGGATTGGCTGCAAGCCAGGCCTGCACGGGGGCGGCATCGCCAGGGTCGACCACTGCACAGCGCTGGGTATCGTGGTCCTGTAACAGCCAAATGTAGTTGTCGGTAAAGGCGGGCAGGGCAGTGATCTGTATCATCGTCGGATTCGCCAATTGGAAAGCAATGGCGCATCTTAGAGCTTCCTGGCGCGTTGGAGAATGCAATGACCGATAAAGCGTTCGCTCAGGCTGATCCTGACTGGCTGGCGTTGATCAGCGCGGCCCGTGAATGGCTGTCCGGCCCCATCGGGCAGTTTTTGCTGGATGAAGAACGACGCATGCTCGAAGAAGAGCTGGGTCGTTTTTTTGGTGGCTATCTGGTCCATTACGGCCCGTCGGCGCAGACGCCGCCGTCAGCACCGCAGGTACAGCGCAATGTACGCCTGGGTGCACCATTGCCGGGGGTCGAGATTGTCTGCGAAGAGCAGGCCTGGCCGTTGAGCGAGCATGCCGCCGATGTGGTGGTCATGCAGCATGGGCTGGATTTCTGCCTGTCGCCCCATGGCTTGCTGCGCGAAGCGGCGAGCAGCGTACGCCCTGGCGGCCACCTGTTGATCATCGGGATCAATCCCTGGAGCACTTGGGGGCTGCGCCATTTGTTCGCTCACGATGCATTGCGCAAGGCTCGCTGCATTTCCCCCTCGCGTGTGACCGACTGGCTGAACCTGCTGGGCTTCGCGCTGGAGAAACGTCGTTTCGGGTGCTATCGTCCGCCGCTCGCGTCACCGGCCTGGCAGACCCGTCTGGCCGGTTGGGAGCGCATGGCCGGTCAATGGCAGTTGTCTGGCGGCGGCTTCTATTTATTGGTGGCGCGCAAGATAGTGGTGGGCCTGCGCCCATTGCGTCAGGAGCGTCGCGAACCGATGGGCAAGTTGATTCCTTTGCCCATGGCCAAGGTCAACCGTCGTCGTATCGAACCGTAATTCACCTTGTATTTCCTGGCCGGGGTTGCCCCGGTCTCGGGCGTTGTCGATCACCGATCGGCGAGCCACCGCATTTTCTGGATAGATTGGCATGAGCGATAGCGTAGAACTCTTCACCGACGGCGCCTGCAAAGGCAATCCTGGCCCTGGCGGCTGGGGTGCATTACTGGTGTGCAAGGGGGTTGAAAAGGAACTTTGGGGTGGCGAAACCAACACCACCAACAACCGCATGGAGCTGATGGGCGCGATCCGTGGCCTGGAAGAACTCAAGCGTCCCTGTGACGTGCTGCTGGTGACCGACTCCCAGTACGTGATGAAAGGCATCAACGAGTGGATGGCCAACTGGAAGAAACGCGGCTGGAAAACCGCTTCGAAAGAACCGGTCAAGAATGCCGACCTGTGGAAACTGCTCGACGAACAGGTCAATCGTCACAACGTCACCTGGAAATGGGTGCGCGGACACATTGGCCATCACGGCAACGAGCGGGCCGACCAACTGGCCAACCGCGGCGTGGACGAAGTGCGCGGGTTCAAGCAGGCCTGATGACCGGGTCGTCGCCATCGCGAGCAGGCTCGCTCCCACAGGAAACTTACGAACCATGAAGATCCAGCGTGGAGCCTGCTCGCGATGGGGGCAACACGGCGTACCTGAAAGACCTTGGCGAGCGTGTTAACATCGCTGCTTTTGCACGATTGACCGATTGAGAGCTGAGCATCAGATGGCCACCAGATCCGTTGTACTCGACACCGAAACCACCGGCATGCCGGTGACCGACGGCCACCGGATTATCGAAATCGGTTGCGTCGAGTTGATCGGTCGGCGCCTGACCGGGCGGCATTTCCACGTCTACCTGCAACCGGATCGCGAAAGTGATGAAGGCGCCATCGGCGTCCACGGCATCACCAACGAATTTCTGGTGGGCAAGCCGCGTTTTGCCGAAGTGGCCGAAGAATTCTTCGAATTCATCAAGGGCGCGCAGCTGATCATCCATAACGCGGCGTTCGACGTTGGCTTCATCAACAACGAATTCGCCCTGATGGGCCAGCACGACCGTGCGGACATCACGCAGCACTGCTCGATCCTCGACACCCTGCTCATGGCCCGGGAACGTCACCCTGGCCAGCGCAACAGCCTCGATGCCCTGTGCAAACGCTACGGCGTCGACAACTCCGGCCGTGAACTGCACGGCGCCTTGCTCGACTCCGAGATTCTTGCCGACGTTTACCTGACCATGACCGGCGGCCAGACCAGCCTGTCGCTGGCCGGCAATGCGTCCGATGGCAATGGTTCCGGCGAAGGCGCGGACAACTCCGCCACGGAAATCCGCCGTCTGCCCGCCGACCGTCAGCCGACCCGTATCATTCGCGCCAGCGAAGACGATCTGGCCCGGCATGTGGCACGCATGGAAGCCATCGCCAAGTCGGCCGGTGCGCCGGCGCTGTGGGTGCAGTTGGCCGAGGCGGAGGCACAGGCCTAGGTCTTTTCCCACTGTGGATGACCCGTTTTGGGGCGTCGCACTCGCTACATCCGCTGCAACCCTCTACCCTGAGGGTATTGGCAGGCTCTGGCCTGCCGCCTCAGGACACTGAGCCCCATGTATAAAGATTTGAAATTCCCGGTCTTGATCGTCCATCGCGACATCAAGGCCGACACCGTTGCCGGTGAGCGCGTGCGGGGCATAGCCCGGGAGCTGGAGCAGGAAGGTTTCAGTATTGTTTCGGCCGTGGATTACACCGAAGGGCGTTTGGTGGCTTCGACGCATCACGGTCTGTCGTGCATGTTGATCGCGGCGGAAGACGCCAGCGCCCATACGCATTTGTTACAGAATATGGCCGAGCTGATCGGGCTGGCGCGGGTGCGTGCGCCGGACCTGCCGATCTTCGCCCTGGGCGAGCAAGTCACTCTGGAAAACGCCCCGGCCGACGCCATGGCCGAGCTCAATCAGCTGCGCGGGATACTTTATCTGTTCGAAGACACCGTGCCTTTTCTCGCTCGCCAGGTGGCGCGGGCGGCGCGCAAATACCTCGATGGCTTGCTGCCGCCGTTTTTCAAAGCCCTGGTGCAGCACACCGCAGACTCCAATTATTCCTGGCACACCCCTGGGCATGGCGGTGGCGTGGCGTATCACAAAAGTCCGGTGGGGCAGGCATTTCACCAGTTCTTCGGGGAAAACACCCTGCGTTCGGATTTGTCAGTGTCGGTGCCGGAGCTCGGTTCGCTGCTGGATCACACCGGACCGCTGGCCGAAGCAGAGGCCCGCGCGGCCCGTAACTTCGGTGCGGATCACACCTTCTTTGTGATCAACGGGACGTCGACCGCGAACAAGATCGTCTGGCACTCCATGGTCGCGCGCGATGACCTGGTGCTGGTCGATCGCAACTGTCACAAGTCGGTACTGCATTCGATCATCATGACGGGCGCGATCCCGCTGTACCTGTGCCCGGAGCGCAATGAGCTGGGAATCATCGGTCCGATTCCGCTGAGCGAATTCAGCCGCGAAGCGATCCAGGCGAAGATCGATGCCAGTCCATTGACCAAGGGGCGCGCGCCCAGGGTCAAGCTCGCGGTGGTCACCAATTCAACCTATGACGGCCTGTGCTACAACGCCGAGCTGATCAAGCAGCAATTGGGTACCAGCGTCGAGGTGCTGCATTTCGACGAGGCCTGGTACGCCTATGCGGCGTTTCACGAGTTTTTCGCCGGGCGCTACGGCATGGGCACCTCACGCAGTGAGGACGGACCGCTGGTGTTCACCACCCATTCCACTCACAAGTTGCTGGCAGCGTTCAGCCAGGCCTCGATGATTCATGTGCAGGACGGTGGTGCGCGTCAACTCGATCGTGACCGTTTCAACGAAGCCTTCATGATGCACATCTCCACCTCGCCGCAGTACGGCATCATCGCTTCGCTGGACGTTGCTTCGGCCATGATGGAGGGCCCGGCCGGGCGTTCGCTGCTGCAGGAAATGTTCGATGAGGCCCTGAGTTTTCGCCGGGCGCTGGCCAACCTGCGCCAGCACATCGCCGCCGATGACTGGTGGTTTTCCATCTGGCAGCCGCCTTCGGTGGAAGGCATCGACCGGGTTGTCACACAAGACTGGCTGCTGCAACCGGAGGACGACTGGCACGGCTTTGGCGGCGTGACCGACGATTACGTGCTGCTCGATCCGATCAAGGTGACCCTGGTGATGCCGGGCCTGACCGCGGGCGGCGCCCTGAGCGAGCGCGGGATTCCGGCGGCCGTCGTCAGCAAGTTCCTGTGGGAGCGCGGGCTGGTGGTGGAGAAGACCGGGCTGTATTCGTTCCTGGTGCTGTTCTCCATGGGCATCACCAAGGGCAAGTGGAGCACGCTGCTCACCGAATTGCTGGAATTCAAGCGCAGCTACGACGCCAATGTCAGTCTGGCCCATTGCCTGCCGTGCGTGGCGCAGGAGAATGTCGCGCGTTATCAGGGCATGGGCCTGCGCGATCTGTGCGATCAATTGCACGCCTGTTATCGCAGCAATGCCACGGCCAGGCACCTCAAGCGCATGTACACCGTCCTGCCGGAAATCGCCATGAAGCCGGCAGACGCCTATGATCAATTGGTGCGCGGCGAAGTTGAAGCGGTGTCGATCGATGCTCTGGAAGGGCGTATCGCTGCCGTGATGTTGGTGCCATACCCGCCGGGGATTCCGTTGATCATGCCCGGCGAGCGTTTTACCGAGTCGACCCGCTCGATCATCGACTACCTGAAGTTTGCTCGCACGTTCGACAGCAGCTTTCCCGGGTTTGTCGCCGATGTGCACGGCTTGCAACACGAAGATGAGGGCAATGGACGGCACTACACCGTCGATTGCATCAAGGAGTGAGGACCTTTCCCAGTATGCAACCGGTCATAAATCCGATTTACCCAGGGCTGTCGGTGCGCGTCGCCGATGAAGGTTTTGCCGCCTATATCTGGGGTAGCGATTTCAGTTTTGAAGTTGCCGCCTACGGCGCACCTGAAATAGGCAAGCCCGTGGAGCAATGGCACGTCACGCCGATCACCCCCTACCGCAAGTGCTATGGCATCGACCCCGAGGAGTTCAGCAGTTATCGCGACGCCGCCGACAGCGCGATTTTCATGGCCTATCTGGATGACGAGCCAGTGGGGCATCTGGTGGTCAGCACCAACTGGAACGGCTTTGCCCATATCGACGAATTGGCGGTACATGCGCCTGCCCGGCGTCATGGCGTGGCCAAGGCGCTGCTGGATGTGGCACAGTTCTGGAGTCGCAAGAAGAAGCTGCCAGGCATCATGCTGGAAACCCAGAACAACAATCTGGGCGCTTGCCGTCTCTATGAGCGCTGCGGCTATGTGGTAGGCGGCATCGATCATCTGCGTTATCGGGGTATCGATCCCAACACTGCCGAGGTGGCGTTGTTCTGGTACCGCTTTTTCGATAATCCGCTGGAAAAACCGATCAGTTCGCCAACATCGCCGCGGCTTGTTCCGTGATGATCGCCAGCAAGGCCTGAACGGCGGGGGAAGGCTCGCCGTTTTTAAGGCTCAAGGCGTAGAGACTGACCGGCACCGCGGGCGCCAGCGGGCAGACATCGAGCCCGGCCGATTTGGCACCGAGGGCGGTGAAGGGGTCGACGATGGCCAGGCCTTCACCGGCCTCGACCATGCTGCGCATCATCTGGTGAGTCTGCACCCGTGTGTGGATCACCGGTGCCGGGCGCAGCCCATGCAGTTTGTTTTCCAGCGCCGGGCTGAGCGGGTCGTGACCTTCGAGGCCGACCATCGCCTGGCCCGCCAGGTCCTGCAAGGAAATGTACTTCTGCCGGGGTTGCAACCAGCCGTGGGGCGCGAGCAGCTGCAGTTTGCCCTGGGCAATCACCTGGCATTCAATTTCGGGCCGATCCGGGTCATGCAAGCTCAATCCCAGATCGCTTTCGCGCAGCAGCAAGCTTTTGACGATCTCGCGGGTGGGTTGGCTGAGCAGGGTGCAGGGCGCATCTGGCAGGCGTCGACGCAGCGCCGCAATGCTTTGCGGCAGCAATTGCTGGGCCAGGGGCGGCGTGCAGATGATGCGTAAGGGAGGGGCCTGGTATTGCCTGAGGCTGTTGGCCAGGCGCTGCACCGGTTCGAGCGCATCGTAGACGTGGGCCATTTCGACTTGAAGCTCCCGTGCCTCGCGGGTGGCTTGCAGGCGCCCGCGTACGCTGGAGAACAACATGAAGCCCAACTGACCCTCGGCGTCGCGCAGAATGCGTTCGACTTCGGCCACCGGCAGCTGCAGCCATTCGGCGGCAGTGCCCAGGTGACCGGTCTGCAGGAGCGCCTGGATCACTTCGATATGGCGTAAGCGCATGCGTGAAGTCCATGTTCAGCAGGTGAGGGAGTCAGTGGCTGAATCCTAACCCATGTCTGCGCTTAAGACTTCTGCTCATGCCATCGAGTTATGAAACGCTGCTCGATACGGGCTCGCGGGTAATGGTGACGCCCGATTGCACCAGCAGGAATTCGTTTTCATCCAGCTTGTTCACGCGATCGCCAATTGCCAGCTTGTACGTGGTGACAGGCGCCGCGCTTGCCAGGCCGTCTGCCGGCGGGGTGGATTCCTGGAACTCATGTACGGAATAAATGCGGCCTTCCGCGTCTCTTGCATGGAACTGACCGACGAGTACTGCTGCCATCTGCTTAGAACCTCTGGAGATAAATCACTCAATTTGCGGCTCAGTAGACCGTCGCTGGGTGAAGTAAGTTTTCCTACAGGAAAAAAATAGTCAGGGACGGCGTTTCCGTTCGCCCACTGTTTGAATCGTCATCTATAACTACAAGCTCCTCCCATCGGACAGTCGAGAATCTTCCATGAGCAACGTCTTTAAGGTCGCAGTCCTGGTCGGCAGCTTGAGAAAGGATTCGATCAATCGCAAGATCGCACTGGCCCTGGCCGATCTGGCACCGGCCAATCTCAAGCTGACTATTGTCGAAATCGGCGATCTGCCGCTGTACAACGAAGACATCGATGGCGCTTCACCGCCGGCAGCCTACAGCACTTTCCGACAACAGGTGAGCTCATCCGACGCAGTGCTCTTCGTCACTGCGGAATACAACCGCTCGGTGCCTGCCCCGATGAAAAACGCCATCGACGTGGGTTCGCGTCCATATGGCAAAAGTGTCTGGAGCGGCAAGCCCGGCGCGGTGATCAGTGCATCGCCTGGCGCGATCGGCGGATTTGGCGCCAACCATCACCTGCGGCAGTCCATGGTGTTCCTCAACGTGCCGATGATGCAGCAACCGGAAGCCTACCTGGGCGGCGCCGGTTCGGCGTTCGACGAGGCGGGCAAGCTGTCCGAATCGGTCAAGCCGTTCCTGCAAAGCTTCATCAATGCCTATGGGCAGTGGGTGGAGCAGCACAAGAAGGCCTGAGGTTGTTTGCAGGCTGAGGGAGCCTGCCTGTGACACAGGGCGGGCCCCCTCAATTCAGGTCACACACGCAACACAGCATTGATCCCGTGGGCGCCATTGCCACGGACGGCGGCTCTACTTCAGAATCCCCGCCGGTCCGCCCCTTGCTCAAGGCTGTTTCGCATGCTCGCCGCTTCATTGATTTTTCTTCTGACGATTACCCTGGTTATCTGGCAGCCCAAAGGCCTCGGCGTCGGTTGGAGCGCGGTGCTGGGCGCCGTACTCGCGCTGATTTTCGGCGTGGTGCATCTGAGCGACATCCCGCTGGTGTGGCAGATCATCTGGAACGCCACCGGTACCTTTGTCGCGCTGATTATCATCAGCCTGTTGCTCGACGAAGCCGGGCTGTTTGCCTGGGCGGCGCTGCATGTGGCGCGATGGGGGCGGGGTAATGGACGAAAGTTGTTTGCCTATATGGTGCTGCTCGGCGCGCTGGTTTCGGCGTTGTTCGCCAATGACGGTGCGGCCCTGATACTGACGCCCATCGTGATTTCCATGTTGCTGGCGTTGCGCTTTTCGCCGACGGCCACCCTGGCATTTGTCATGGGCGCCGGTTTCATTGCCGACACCGCCAGCCTGCCATTGGTGGTGTCGAACCTGGTGAACATCGTTTCGGCGGACTTCTTCAAGATCGGTTTCAACCGCTACGCTGCGGTGATGATTCCGGTCAACCTGGTCAGCGTGGCCGCGACCCTGGCGGTGCTGATGTGGTTCTTCCGGCGCGACATTCCCCGGGATTACGACCCCGAACAACTGGAGCACCCGGCTTCTGCGATCCATGACAAGGCGACGTTCTATGCCGGTTGGGCAGTGCTGGTGATTCTGTTGCTTGGTTGTTTTGCGCTGGAGCCGCTGGGCATTCCGATCAGTGCCATTTCGGCGGTGTGTGCGGCCTTGCTGCTGGCCATCGCGGCCCGCGGTCACAGGATTTCCACGCGCAAAGTCATGAAAGAAGCGCCGTGGCATATCGTTATTTTCTCGCTGGGCATGTACCTGGTGGTCTATGGCCTGCGCAACGCCGGGCTGACCGGTTATCTGGCGGTCTGGCTGGACGCCTTTGCCGGATATGGCGTCTGGGGCGCGGCCCTGGGCACGGGTGTACTGACCGCGTTGTTGTCGTCGATCATGAATAACCTGCCGACGGTGCTGATCGGCCTGTTGTCCATTGATGCGAGTCAGGCAACGGGAGTGGTGAAGGAGGCGATGATCTACGCCAACGTCATCGGCAGCGACCTGGGCCCGAAAATCACCCCGATTGGCAGCCTGGCGACCCTATTGTGGTTGCATGTGCTGGAGCGCAAGAACATCCAGATTGGCTGGGGGTACTACTTCAAGGTCGGGATTGTGTTGACGGTGCCGGTGTTGCTGGCAACCCTGGCGGCGCTGGCGGTACGGTTGTCCGTTTAAATCGCGTCGCCGCCATCGCGAGCAGAGGGCTCAGGTGCAACGAGATCCTGTGGGAGCGGGCTTGCCCGCGATGGGGCCACTACAATCGCCATAAAATCCGGATCAACCCTGGCCCGGCACATTCGGCCAAAGATCCGCCACCAGAAACAATCGTTCAGCTTCCTCCCACTCGCCCTGGGCATTTTCCGTCAGCCGGACCAGCAGTTGCGCCGGCGCCAGCGGCTCCAGATCGCTTAACCACGCATCCAGTTGCTCGGCGCTCCACGTCTGCTCGGCAGGGTAGTGCGCTGGCGCCAGCCAGGCATGGCGGGGCAGGGGTTGCCAGCGGCCAGACGGACTCTGGGCCGCGAACTCGGCCCAATCCTTTTGGTGCAGCCAGCGACCACGCAGGTGCTGTGGATGCGCACCTCGCGGTGGCGCCGCTTGCCCCGGCCAGGGATAAAGCAAGTAACCACCCAGCCACAAATGAGCGCTGAACTCGCGGATGCCCAGCGCCGCCAGCACTTCGCGGCTTTCCGGTCGCGCGGAAATCGGCAATTGATGCTGGCACAGGTGTGCCAGTTTTCGATCCAGCCGATCATGGCAACCAGGGCCGAGCCATTGCGCGGTATCGTGGCCGTCGCCGTTTTGCGGCCCCAGGTACAGCTTGATCGCCAGCTCCAGGTGATGCACGCCGTCTCGATCACGCAGCAGCATGTCCAGTTCGCCGAGGGTGTGGCCTTCGCGGCGGATCGGCATATTGGCGGCAATCATCTCGATGCCGGGTGCGTGCTGTACGGCAAATTGCCAGAGACGTTCGTAGTAAAGGCCCAAGCGCCGGGTGCGGGCCTGGGCCAGCCAATGCAACAAGCCGTAACTGTCTCGATCCAGTTGTAGCAGCCAGTGTTGCAGGCGTTCCGGCGCCTGTACCCAGTCACTGCCGGCCAGCGGATGGCGCTGCGGCCACGGGGTGTCGCTGAGCATCGGCGGCGCCAGGATGACCCATGCCAGGTCGCGCACTTCGGGGTGGCGCAACTGGTGGGGTAACTGCAGCAAATCTGGAAATAGGATCATCTTGCGAGCATAGCCCGAAACCGGAAGCCGCCTTGAGGCTGAAAGGATTTTGTCTATCAGCGGCTTTCGCCCATAATCGTGCTTTTCGCCGTCGCTGCCCTTCCTTAGGAGCCCCATGGAGCAATTTCGCAATATCGGCATCATCGGTCGTCTGGGCAGTTCTCAGGTGCTCGATACCGTTCGCCGACTGAAACGGTTTCTGCTCGATCGTCACCTGCATGTGATCCTCGAAGACACCATCGCTGAAGTCTTGCCGGGCCATGGTCTGCAAACCTCCTCGCGCAAGATGCTCGGCGAAGTCTGCGACATGGTCATCGTGGTCGGGGGCGATGGCAGCCTGCTGGGCGCGGCCCGTGCGCTGGCCAGGCACAATATCCCGGTGCTCGGCATCAACCGCGGCAGCCTGGGCTTTCTGACCGACATCCGCCCCGATGAGCTGGAAATCAAGGTCGCCGAAGTGCTCGATGGCCACTATCTGGTGGAAAACCGCTTCTTGCTGCAGGCTGAAGTCCGCCGGCACGCCGAGGCCATCGGCCAGGGCGACGCATTGAACGACGTGGTGCTGCACCCCGGCAAATCCACGCGGATGATCGAGTTCGAGCTGTACATCGACGGCCAGTTCGTCTGCAGCCAGAAAGCCGACGGCCTGATCGTCGCCACGCCGACGGGGTCGACCGCCTACGCGCTGTCTGCGGGCGGGCCGATCATGCACCCCAAGCTCGACGCTATTGTGATTGTGCCGATGTACCCCCATACCTTGTCGGGCAGGCCCATCGTGGTCGATGGCAACAGTGAGCTGAAAATCGTCGTGTCCAAGGATATGCAGATCTACCCGCAAGTCTCGTGTGACGGGCAGAACCACTTCACCTGTGCGCCGGGTGACACCATCACCGTGAGCAAAAAAGCCCAGAAGCTGCGGCTGATTCACCCGCTCGACCACAACTACTATGAAGTCTGTCGGACCAAGCTCGGCTGGGGCAGCAAGTTGGGGGGTGGAGGCGACTGATGCTCGATCCCGCGCGTAGCTACGACCTGATCGGTGACGTGCACGGTTGCGCTCTGACCCTGGAGCACTTGCTCGACCGACTTGGTTATCACAAACAAGCTGGCGTCTGGCGTCATGCCTCGCGCATGGCGGTGTTCGTCGGTGACATCATCGACCGTGGCCCACGGATTCGCGAGGCGCTGCATATCGTCCACGACATGGTCGAGGCCGGTCAGGCGCTGTGCATCATGGGCAACCATGAGTTCAACGCGTTGGGCTGGAGTACGCCGGCACTGCCTGGCAGCGGCAAGCAGTTCGTACGCGAACACACCCCGCGCCATGCCCGGTTGCTTCAGGAAACCCTGACCCAGTTCGAGCATCATCCAGCGGACTGGCATGACTTCTTGCAATGGTTCTATGACATGCCGTTGTTCGTCGATGCCGGGCGCTTCCGGGTGGTGCATGCCTGTTGGGATGCGAGCTTGATCGAACCGTTGCGGGCATTGTTCCCCAATGGTTGCGTCGATGAACACTTCCTTCAGGCGTCTGCCATGCCCGGCAGCTTCGCCTGTACCGTGTTTGACCGATTGCTGCGCGGCACCGACATGCGCCTGCCCCATGGCCTGACCATGACCAGCGGCGATGGCCTGACACGCTCGTTCTTCCGGACCAAATTCTGGGAAGACGATCCGCAAACCTACGGAGACATCGTGTTCCAGCCTGACGCCTTGCCCGAACCGGTGGCCCGCACGCCGCTGTCGTCAACCGAGAAAAACAACCTGCTGCGCTACGGCATCGACGAACCGTTGCTGTTCGTCGGCCATTACTGGCGTAGCGGCAAACCGGCCCCGATTCGTCCGAATCTGGCGTGTCTGGATTACAGCGCCGTGCTCTACGGCAAACTCGTTGCCTATCGCCTTGACCAGGAAAGTCGTCTCGATCCGCATAAATTCGTCTGGGTCGATGTTGAGCGGCCGGAGGTGCTGCAATGACGACAGTCGCCGTATTGCGCTTGCCCCTGGCGGTGGATTTGAGCGGGTTCGTCAAACTGCTGCAACGCATGCAGGTGCCCCATCGGGTCAGTGAGGAGGCGGGCGAGCAGGTGCTGTGGGTGCCGGCGAACATCAGTGAAGACGTCCGGGTGCTGTACGAACGCTATCCGACGGGCGACCCCGATGAGCGACTGGATATCCCGGTGGCGAGGACGGTTCGCCGGCCGAGCTTGCGCTCGCAGCTTCGCCATGCAAAAGGCACAGCGTTGGTGCTGTTGCTCAGCCTGATCGTCGGTATGGTGACTTGGCTGGGCGATAACCTAGACACCATGCGCTGGCTGACTTTCCTCGATTATCACGTCGTCGGTGAGTACATCCACTTTGTGCCATTGGCCGACAGCCTCGCGGCTGGGCAATGGTGGCGACTGGTGACGCCGATGCTGATCCACTTCGGCATCCTGCACCTGGCCATGAACGGCATGTGGTACTGGGAGCTGGGACGGCGCATCGAATCGCGTCAGGGCACTGTCAATTTGATAGGCCTGACCCTGTTATTCAGCCTCGTGTCCAACTACTCCCAGTTCGTATTCGGCGGCCCGACCCTGTTTGGCGGGTTGTCCGGCGTGTTGTACGGGCTGCTCGGGCATTGCTGGATTTTCCAGATATTGTCGCCGAACGCCGCCTATCGTTTGCCCCGCGGGGTGCTGGTGATGATGCTGGTGTGGCTGCTGCTGTGTCTGTCCGGGCTGGTCTCGATGATCGGCTTCGGTGAAATCGCCAACGCGGCCCATGTCAGCGGGCTGCTCGTCGGATGCTTGACCGGTTTGTTGGGTGGTTTGTACAACCGCCGTAAACTGGCCGCCTGAAACAGTTATGTAAATAGAGAGCGCGGAGACCCAATGTCCTCTTTTAACGAAATGATCAAAAACATCACCCCGGACATCTACCAGAGCCTGAAACTGGCGGTGGAAATCGGTAAATGGTCCGACGGCGGCAAGCTCACCGCCGAGCAGCGCGAGCTGTCGCTGCAAGCGATGATCGCCTGGGAAATCAAAAACCTGCCTGAAGAAGAGCGTACCGGCTACATGGGGCCGCAGGAATGCAGCTCCAAATCGATTCAAGTGCCCAATATTCTGTTCAAGTCGGATGCCATCCATTGATCGAGATTGGCCGCGGTGCAATCAGTAAAATGTCGGCGCGCCTGGACGGGCCGAACGTGCAATACGCCTTTCGCCTGGGCGACGCCGAGGTACCGGTCAACCCCTTGATCGGCACCACGGTTCGCCTGGAATACCTGGGAGCGATCCACTGCACCCATTGCGGACGCAAGACCAAAACCAGTTTCAGCCAGGGCTACTGCTACCCCTGCATGAGCAAACTGGCCCAGTGCGACGTGTGCATCATGAGCCCGGAGCGCTGCCATTACGACGCCGGCACTTGCCGCGAGCCGGAGTGGGGCGAGCAGTTCTGCATGACCGATCACATCGTGTACCTGTCGAGCTCGTCCGGGGTGAAAGTCGGAATCACCCGCGCCACCCAGTTGCCGACCCGCTGGATCGACCAGGGCGCCAGCCAGGCCTTGCCGATCATGCGTGTGTCGACCCGCCAGCAATCGGGCTTTGTCGAGGACCTGTTCCGCAGTCAGGTCGCGGACAAGACCAATTGGCGCGCCTTGCTCAAGGGGGATGCGGCGCCCGTGGACCTGGCGCAGGTTCGCGATCAGTTGTTCGAGAGTTGCGCCGAAGGCCTGCAAGGGTTGCAGCAGCGTTTCGGCCTCCAGGCGATTCAGACCGTCGCCGATGTCGAACCACTCGAAATCCGCTACCCGGTCGAGCAATACCCGGCCAAGATCGTCAGCTTCAACCTGGACAAGCAGCCGATTGCCGAAGGCACGCTGATGGGGGTCAAGGGCCAGTACCTGATCTTCGACACCGGCGTGATCAACATTCGTAAATACACGGCTTATCAGCTGGCCGTGCATCAGTAAGGACTCCAGCATGCGCACCGAACAACCGAAGATGATCTACCTCAAGGACTATCAGGCACCCGAGTACCTGATCGACGAAACGCACCTGACCTTCGAGTTGTTCGAGGACCACAGCCTGGTCCATGCGCAACTGGTGATGCGCCGCAATCCCGAGCGCGGTCCGGGCCTGCCGCCGCTGGTGCTGGACGGCCAGCAACTGGAACTGCTGTCGGTGACGCTGGCTGATCGCGAGCTCGGCATCGCCGATTACCAGTTGACCGAGAATCACCTGACCCTGCACCCGACCAGCACCACCTTCACGGTCGACACCAGTGTCAGGATCCACCCGGAAACCAACACCGCGCTGGAAGGCCTGTACAAATCCGGCACGATGTTCTGCACCCAGTGCGAGGCCGAAGGCTTCCGCAAGATCACCTATTACCTCGACCGTCCGGACGTGATGAGCACGTTCACCACCACCGTGGTCGCCGAGCAGCACAGCTATCCGGTGCTGCTGTCCAACGGCAACCCGATTGCCTCGGGGCCTGGCGAAGATGGCCGGCACTGGGCGACCTGGGAGGACCCGTTCAAGAAGCCGGCGTACCTGTTCGCGCTGGTGGCCGGTGATCTGTGGTGTGTCGAGGACAGCTTCACCACCATGACCGGGCGTTCCGTGGCGCTGCGCATCTATGTCGAGCCGGAAAACATCGACAAGTGCCAGCACGCCATGAACAGCCTGAAGAAGTCCATGCGCTGGGACGAAGAGGTCTACGGTCGCGAATACGACCTGGACATCTTCATGATCGTTGCCGTGAACGACTTCAACATGGGTGCGATGGAGAACAAGGGCCTCAACATCTTCAACTCCAGCGCCGTGCTGGCAAGGGCCGAAACCGCCACCGACGCCGCGCACCAGCGGGTCGAGGCGATCGTTGCCCACGAATACTTCCACAACTGGTCGGGCAACCGCGTGACCTGCCGCGACTGGTTCCAGTTGTCGCTCAAGGAAGGCTTCACGGTTTTCCGCGATTCGCATTTCTCCGCCGACATGAACTCGGCCACGGTCAAGCGCATCCAGGACGTGGCGTACCTGCGCACTCACCAATTCGCCGAAGACGCCGGCCCTATGGCCCACGCGGTGCGTCCGGACAGCTTCATCGAGATTTCCAACTTCTACACCCTGACCGTCTACGAAAAGGGTTCGGAAGTGGTCGGCATGATCCACACCTTGCTCGGCGCCGAAGGTTTCCGTAAAGGCAGCGACCTGTACTTCGAACGCCACGACGGCCAGGCCGTGACCTGCGACGACTTCATCAAGGCCATGGAAGACGCCAATGGCGTTGACCTGACCCAGTTCAAGCGCTGGTACAGCCAGGCAGGCACGCCACGCCTGGCGGTGAGCGAGTCCTACGACGCGGCGGCCAGGACCTACAGCCTGACCTTCCGCCAGAGCTGCCCGGAAACGCCGGACAAGGTTCAGAAACTGCCGTTCGTGATCCCGGTCGAGCTGGGCCTGCTGGACAGCCAGGGCAACGAAATCGCCTTGCGCCTTCACGGCGAAGCTTGCGCCCAGGGCACTACCCGGGTGCTTTCCGTGACCGAAGCCGAGCAGACCTTCACCTTCGTCGACATCGCCGAACAACCGCTGCCGTCGCTGCTGCGAGGCTTCTCGGCGCCGGTAAAACTGAGCTTCCCGTACAACCGCGACCAACTGATGTTCCTGATGCAGCACGACAGCGACGGGTTCAATCGTTGGGATGCCGGCCAGCAACTGTCGGTGCAAGTGCTGCAGGAACTGATTGCCCAGCAGCAGAAGGGTGAAGCGCTGGTGCTCGATCAGCGTCTGGTTTCGGCCTTGCGCACCGTGCTGTCCGACGAGTCGCTGGATCAAGCGATGGTTGCGGAAATGCTCTCGCTGCCAAGCGAAGCCTATCTGACCGAAATCAGCGAAGTGGCTGACGTCGAGGCCATTCACATCGCCCGCGAGTTTGCCCGCAAGCAACTGGCCGAAGCGTTGTTCGACGGCCTGTGGACGCGCTATCAGGCCAACCGCGATCTGTCGAAGCAGACCCCGTACGTGGCCGAGGCCGAGCATTTTGCCCGCCGAGCGCTGCAGAACATTGCGCTGTCGTACCTGATGCTCAGCGGCAAGCCTGAAGTCCTTGCGGTGACACTGGAGCAGTTCGACACCTGCGACAACATGACCGAGCGCTTGACCGCACTCGCGGTGTTGGTCAATTCGCCGTTCGAAGAGCAGAAGGCCAAGGCGTTGAGCAGTTTCGCCGAGCACTTCAAGGACAACCCGCTGGTCATGGACCAGTGGTTCAGTGTCCAGGCGGGCAGCGTGTTGCCAGGTGGCCTGGAGCGGGTCAAGGCGTTGGTGCAGCATCCGGCGTTCAACATCAAGAACCCGAACAAGGTGCGGGCACTGGTAGGCGCATTCGCCGGGCAGAACCTGATCAACTTCCATGCGGCCGACGGTTCCGGGTATCGCTTCCTGGCAGACCTGGTGATCGAATTGAACGGCTTCAACCCGCAGATCGCTTCCCGCCAACTGGCACCGCTGACCCGCTGGCGCAAGTACGACAGCGCCCGCCAGGCCTTGATGAAAGGCGAGCTGGAGCGCATTCGTGCTTCCGGCCAGCTGTCCAGCGATGTGTTTGAAGTGGTCAGCAAAAGCCTGGCTTGATGCCTTTTGTGCGCAGTGCCAGTCACTGCGCGGTGCCTAAACCTCGAGCAAGCTCGCTTCTACAGGGTTCTGTCTGATCCTGGCAGGAGCCAGCCTGCTGGCGATGGTCGTCAACGATAACGCGTGTGATCTGGATAAACGCGGCGCACTTGAGTCCATCGCGAGCCGGCTCGATCCTACAGGCCATGGCGATACATCCCCCTGAGTCAGCTCGCGATGATGTCGGCCCAGACACCATCATCCTGCCTGATACCCCCTCATTCACCCGCGCCCGTTGTCCCTTCAGTTAACAAAACATAACGTGCCGTCGATTGTCAGCCCTTCAAAAACACCGATAGGATAAGCCAGCTTCCGAAGGGGCTCTGGATTGCGGGTTTCAGGACTATGCTCCGAAACAGTCAATCACGGCGAGCACCCTGTCGGCGCCCTGAAAGGTTGAACGACCTAACAATAATAATGGGGGAAGGTCTATGAGTGAGCCTGTCATGGGTGTGGGTATCTGCCGCCCGCCGGCAATACGCAAATTCGCGTTGCTGGCCACAGCGCTCTCGCTGTTCGGCTGTGCCATGGTGTCGGCACCAGTGCTGGCCGCTGACGCGCCGGCATCCGACGTTGTTTATTCCGTTGAATCGGCCAAGGCCAGCAAAAGCCTGATACTCGATGTCGTGCACGCAGGCTCGCGCCTGGTGGCGGTCGGGGATCGCGGTCACATTCTCTATTCCGACGACAAAGGCGCGACCTGGGTTCAGGCCAAGGTGCCCACCCGGCAACTGCTGACGTCGGTGTTCTTTGTCGATGACAAGCACGGCTGGGCCGTCGGTCATGACGCGCAGATCCTCGCCAGCGAGGACGGTGGCGTCACCTGGATCAAGCAATTCGAAGATCTGAAACGCGAATCGCCGCTGCTCGATGTCTGGTTCAAGGACGTCAACAGCGGCTTTGCCGTGGGCGCCTACGGGTCGTTGATGGAAACCACCGACGGCGGCAAGCACTGGGAAGATGCCAGCGATCGCCTGGACAACGAAGACCAGTACCACCTCAACGCCATCGCAGCGGTCAAGGATGCCGGGCTGTTCATCGTTGGCGAGCAGGGCAGCATGTTCCGCTCCGCCGATTGGGGCCAGACCTGGGAAAAACTCCAAGGTCCTTACCAGGGGTCGCTGTTCGGTGTGATCGGCACCGCACAGGCCAATACGCTGCTGGCTTACGGGCTGCGCGGCAATCTCTATCGCTCCACCGATTTCGGCAGCACCTGGCAGCAAATCGAACTCAAGGCCGAACGCGGTGACCTGGAATTCGGTCTGTCCGGTGGCACGCTGCTGGAAGACGGTTCGATCGTGATCGTCGGCAACGGCGGTTCGGTGATCAGCAGCAGCGACAACGGCGAGACTTTCAGCGTATTCAATCGTCGGGATCGCATTTCCCTCTCGTCGGTCACTGCCGCCGGGAATGGCAATCTGATTCTGACCGGACAGGGCGGCGTTCACGCCACTTCGCCAAACGGCGCCGAGCTGGGCAAATGAGCCGGGTTAATAATAAGAAGGCGGGGCTATGACTTCCTTGAGCACTCATCATCAAGACAAGGCGACGTTTCTTGAGCGCCTGATTTTCAACAACCGCCCGGCAGTGATCACGATCTGCCTGCTGGTCAGCATCTTCCTGTTCTGGCAGGCGACGCTGATCAGGCCATCGACCAGCTTCGAGAAAATGATCCCGCTCGAGCATCCGTTCATTCAAAAGATGATGGAGCACCGCAACGATCTGGCGAACCTGGGCAACACCGTGCGGATTTCCGTGGAAGCCACCGATGGCGACATCTTCTCCAAGGAATACATGGAGACCCTGCGTCAGATCAACGACGAGGTGTTCTACATTTCCGGCGTCGACCGTTCCGGCCTCAAGTCGCTGTGGAGCCCGAGCGTACGCTGGACCGAAGTGACCGAGGAGGGCTTCGCCGGTGGTGAGGTGATCCCGCAGAGTTACAACGGTTCGCAAGCCAGCCTTGATCTGCTGCGCAACAACGTGCTCAAGTCCGGACAGGTCGGGCGCCTGGTGTCCAATGACTTCAAGTCGAGCATCGTCGACATCCCGCTGCTGGAGGCCTACCCGGACCCGCAGGACCAGGGCAAGTTGCTGGCGCTGGACTACCGCAAGTTTTCCCACGAACTCGAAGACAAGATCCGTAACAAGTTCGAAGCGCAGAACCCCCACATCAAGATTCACATCGTCGGCTTCGCCAAGAAAGTGGGCGACCTGATCGATGGCCTGGTGATGGTGGTGATGTTCTTCGGCATCGCCTTCGTCATTACCCTGATCCTGTTGTACTGGTTCACCAACTGCATGCGCAGTACGGTGGCCGTGTTGAGTACGACGCTGGTGGCGGTGGTCTGGCAGCTCGGGTTGATGCACTTCTTCGGCTTCGGGCTCGATCCCTACTCGATGCTGGTACCGTTCCTGATCTTCGCCATCGGTATTTCCCATGGCGTACAGAAGATCAACGGCATTGCCCTGCAATCCAGTGATGCGGACAACGCCCTGACCGCTGCGCGCCGCACCTTCCGCCAACTGTTCCTGCCGGGGATGATCGCGATTCTCGCCGATGCGGTGGGCTTCATCACGTTGCTGATCATCGACATCGGCGTGATCCGTGAGCTGGCCATCGGCGCGTCCATCGGCGTGGCGGTGATCGTGTTCACCAACCTGATCCTGTTGCCGGTGGCGATTTCCTACGTCGGCATCAGCAAGCGCGCCGTCGAGCGCAGCAAGAAGGATGCTCACCGCGAACATCCGTTCTGGCGTCTGCTGGCCAATTTTGCCAGCGCCAAAGTCGCACCGGTCTCCATTCTGCTGGCGCTGATCGCCTTCGGTGGCGGCCTCTGGTACAGCCAGAACCTCAAGATCGGTGACCTTGACCAGGGCGCGCCGGAGCTGCGTCCGGACTCGCGTTACAACAAGGACAACAACTTCATCATCAACAATTACTCGACCAGCTCCGATGTATTGGTGGTGATGGTCAAGACCAAGGCTGAAGGTTGCTCGCGCTACGAAGCCATGGCGCCGATCGACGAACTGATGTGGAAGATGCAGAACACCGAGGGCGTGCAATCGGCGATCTCCCTGGTGACGGTGTCCAAGCAAATGATCAAGGGCATGAACGAGGGCAACCTGAAGTGGGAAACCCTGTCGCGCAACCCAGACGTGCTGAACAACTCCATTGCCCGGGCTGACGGTTTGTACAACAACAGCTGCTCGTTGGCGCCGGTGCTGGTGTTCCTCAACGATCACAAGGCCGAGACCCTGAATCGCGCCGTGCATGCGGTGCAGGAATTCGCCAAGGCCAACAACAAGGATGGCCTGGAATTCCTCCTCGCCGCCGGTAACGCCGGTATCGAGGCGGCCACCAACGAGGTGATCAAGGAATCCGAGCTGACCATCCTGATCCTGGTCTACATCTGCGTGGCGACCATGTGCATGATCACCTTCCGCTCCTGGGCGGCGACCTTGTGCATTGTGCTGCCGCTGGTGCTGACGTCGGTACTGGGCAACGCCCTGATGGCCTTCATGGGCATCGGCGTGAAAGTCGCGACCCTGCCGGTCGTGGCACTCGGGGTGGGGATTGGCGTGGACTACGGGATCTACATCTACAGCCGCCTGGAAAGCTTCCTGCGTGCGGGTCTGCCGCTGCAAGAGGCTTACTACCAGACGCTGAAGTCCACCGGTAAGGCCGTACTGTTCACCGGCCTGTGCCTGGCCATCGGCGTGTGCACTTGGATCTTCTCGGCCATCAAGTTCCAGGCCGACATGGGCCTGATGCTGACCTTCATGCTGCTCTGGAACATGTTCGGCGCACTGTGGCTGCTGCCAGCACTGGCACGCTTCCTGATCAAGCCGGAGAAACTGGCGGGGCAGAAGGGCAATTCGCTGTTTGCTCACTGATCCACGATGAAATGAAAAAGCCGCAACCCTGGTTGCGGCTTTTTTGTTTCTCAAATTCCACCTCAGATCCTGTGGGAGCCGGCTACCGGCGAAGCGGTTCAACCGTCGGCATGGATGCCGCTGATCCACCGCCATCGCTGCGATGCGGCGACCCGACAAGTCAGCGTCTACAGAAGGCTGTGGTCGTCAGTGCCCAGCACCACATTCAATGCGTTACGCGCATCGTCAAGTTGCACCAGGGTCGCATGTCGCGCACCCAACGCATCGCGATTCTCGATGGCGGTCAAAATCGCCTTGTGCCGTGGCAGCGCCAGTTCATGCAGGTTGGGCCGCTGGTTCGAGTGCTTCAACGCTTCGGCAATGGCCACCGAGAGCATGTTGCACAGGTTGGCCAGCAAGTCGTTGTGGGTCGCATCGGCGATGCGGCTGTGGAAGTCGAGGTCGGGTTGTAACAGCGCTTCCGGCGTTGGCGCGGCTTCCATGCGTTGATAGGCCTCAGCGATGGATGCGATGTCGGCCTCCGTGGCGAATTGCGCGGCCAGTGCGGCGGCGGCCGGTTCGATGATGCTGCGCACGCTGGTCAGCAGATCGAAGAACTGGTTCTGCGGACTGCTTTGCATCAGCCAATGCAGCACGTCCGGATCAAGCATGTGCCAGTCTTTGCGCGGTTTGACCACGGTACCGACCCGTGGACGGGAATACACCAGGCCTTTGGCGACCAATACCCGAGTGGCTTCGCGCAACACCGGCCGGCTGACGGCATATTCCTCGCACAACAGGGCTTCGGCGGGCAGTTTGTCATCGGGCTTGAAGCGTCCGGAGACGATCTGCATGCCCAGTTCCTGGACGATGCGCGAATGCATGCTTTTGCGGTCGGAAGGTTTGCGGTAGTCCATGGGGAACGGCGCGGTCCTGTGCGATGGAGATGCCGGGCATGATAACAGGCGCGGCGGGTGACGGTCGCTAGCGCCGGGTTTTGACTGGCGCAGAACGACTGTAGGAGCGAGCCTGCTCGCGATGGACTTGAAGGCGACGCGTGCTTTCAGTCAGGGCGCGTCATCGTTTATGTCCATCGCGAGCAGGCTCGCTCCTACAGGGGGGGGGTTAGTGGGAGTGACGTGGCACTTCAGCCCCACGGCAGCCGACCAGGAAATCGAAGTCGCAACCCTGATCCGCCTGCAAGACATGGTCGATGTACAGCTGGCGATAACCGCCCACCAACAATGGCTGCGGCGGTTGCAGGTCCGCCATGCGTGCGGCCAGTTCGGCGTCCGGGATGTCCAGGTGCAGGCGACCGCTGGCGCAATCGAGTTCGATCCAGTCACCTTCCTTCACCGCCGCCAAGGGGCCGCCCGCAGCCGCTTCCGGCGCTACGTGCAGGACAACGGTGCCATACGCCGTGCCGCTCATGCGTGCGTCGGATATGCGCACCATGTCGGTCACACCCTGGGCCAACAGCTTGGCTGGCAGGCCCATGTTGCCGACCTCGGCCATGCCCGGATAACCCTTGGGTCCGCAGTTTTTCATGACCAGTATCGAGTTGGCGTCGACGTCCAGCTCCGGGTCGTTGATCCGCGCCTTGTACATATCGAAGTTCTCGAACACCACCGCACGCCCGCGATGTTGCATCAATTCCGGTGTGGCAGCAGAAGGCTTGAGTACGGCACCGAGGGGCGCCAGGTTGCCGCGCAATACGCAGATGCCACCGTCGGCGCGAATCGGGTTGTCGAGGGTGCGGATCACTTCATCTTCGCCGTAGATCGGTGCGTCCCTGGTGTTCTCGCCGATGGACTTGCCGTTGACGGTCAAGGCGTTCGGGTTCGGGATCAGATTGGCCTCGCCGAGACGGCGCAACACCGCCGGCAAACCACCGGCGTAGTAGAACTCTTCCATCAGGAAGCGCCCGGAGGGCTGAAGGTCGACGATGGTCGGCATGCCGCGCCCGATGCGGGTCCAGTCGTCGAGATCCAGTTCCACGCCGATGCGGCCGGCAATGGCTTTGAGGTGGATCACGGCGTTGGTCGAACCGCCAATGGCGGCATTGACGCGAATGGCGTTTTCGAAGGCTTCCCGGGTCAGGATCTTCGACAGTTTCAGGTCTTCGCGGACCATTTCCACGGCGCGCATGCCGGACATGTGTGCCAGCACATAACGCCGCGCATCGACGGCTGGAATCGCCGCGTTGTGGGGCAGGGAAGTGCCCAGCGCTTCAGCCATGCAGGCCATGGTCGAGGCGGTGCCCATGGTGTTGCAGGTGCCGGCGGAGCGCGACATGCCGCCCTCGGCTGCAAGGAAATCATCGATCGTGATGGTGCCGGCCTTGACCTGTTCGCTGAGCTGCCAGACCACCGTGCCCGAGCCAATGTCCTTGCCCTTGTGTTTACCGTTGAGCATCGGTCCGCCGGTGACGACGATGGCCGGCACGTCGCAACTGGCCGCGCCCATCAACAGCGCCGGGGTGGTTTTATCGCAGCCGGTCAACAGCACCACGCCGTCAATCGGGTTGCCGCGAATGGCTTCTTCCACGTCCATGCTGGCCAGGTTGCGGGTGAGCATGGCGGTAGGGCGCAGGTTTGATTCGCCATTGGAGAACACCGGGAATTCCACGGGGAACCCACCGGCCTCGATCACGCCGCGTTTGACGTGCTCGGCAATCTGGCGGAAATGCGCGTTGCACGGCGTCAGTTCCGACCAGGTGTTGCAGATGCCGATGATCGGCTTGCCATGGAACTGGTGGTCGGCGATGCCCTGATTCTTCATCCAGCTGCGGTACATGAAGCCGTTCTTGTCGGCCGTGCCAAACCATTGGGCGGAGCGCAGGGTGGGTTTCTTATCAGACATGATCGATTCTCTTATTGTATGACTATATTGTTCAAGCTTGCGCCTAACATAAGCGTAAATTGACCTGTTTGGAAGTGTTGTTGGGTAATTAGTATTACTATAAAGTCGCTTTCAACGGAGGGATGGCCCTGACGGTTTTCCGTGAGAGGCGTCTCCCGAGGTTCTATAAAAACAACAATCGGAGACCGATCTCATGAGCCAGGAACTGCGGCTTGTTCGCCGCATCACGCTGAAACTGATTCCCTTCCTGATCCTGCTGTACCTGATCGCCTATGTGGATCGCTCCGCCGTGGGCTTCGCCAAATTGCACATGGGCGCCGACATCGGCCTGGGCGATGCGGCTTATGGCTTGGGCGCAGGGCTGTTCTTCATCGGTTACTTCCTGCTGGAAATCCCCAGCAACCTGATGCTCGACCGCTTCGGTGCGCGGCGTTGGTTCGCGCGGATCATGATCACCTGGGGCGCCATCACCATCGGCATGGCCTTCGTCCAGGGGCCGAACAGCTTCTATGTGATGCGTTTCCTGCTCGGTGCAGCCGAAGCCGGGTTCTTCCCGGGCGTTCTCTACTACATCACTCAGTGGTTCCCGGTGCGCCATCGCGGCAAGATCCTCGGGCTGTTCATCCTGTCCCAACCCATCGCGATGATGATCACCGGACCGGTGTCCGGCGGATTGCTGGGCATGGACGGCGTGCTCGGACTGCATGGCTGGCAATGGTTGTTCATCGTCATCGGCACCCCGGCGATCCTGCTGACCTGGCCGGTGCTGCGTTACCTGCCGGACGGCCCGCAACAGGTGAAATGGATGGACCAGTCCGAGAAAGACTGGCTGACCGGCGAGCTGAAAAAAGACCTGGAACAGTACGGCCAAACCCGCCACGGCAACCCCTTGCATGCTCTGAAGGACAAACGCGTGTTGCTGCTGGCGCTGTTCTACTTGCCGGTGACGCTGAGCATCTATGGCCTGGGCCTGTGGCTGCCGACGCTGATCAAGCAATTTGGTGGCAGCGATCTGGTGACCGGGTTCGTTTCATCGGTGCCGTACATTTTCGGAATCATCGGCTTGCTGATCATTCCGCGCAGTTCCGACCGTCTGAACGATCGCTACGGCCACCTCGCGGTGCTTTACGTATTGGGTGCCATCGGCTTGTTCTTCAGCGCCTGGCTGTCGGTGCCGGTGCTGCAGCTGGCAGCGCTTTGCCTGGTGGCATTCGCGCTGTTTTCCTGCACGGCGATCTTCTGGACCTTGCCCGGCCGCTTCTTCGCTGGCGCCAGCGCAGCGGCGGGGATTGCCCTGATCAACTCGGTGGGCAACCTCGGCGGCTACATCGGCCCGTTCGTGATCGGCGCGCTCAAGGAATACACCGGCAACCTGGCCTCGGGTTTGTACTTTCTGTCCGGTGTCATGCTGTTCGGACTGGTGTTGACCGGCGTGGTCTATCGCCTGCTGGAACGCAAGCACGTGCTGCCGGCCGATGAGTTTGCCGCCAGTGCCCGCGGTGCAACCCGCACCTGACCCATAACTGGAAATCACCACTATCCCTGTGGGAGCGGGCTTGCCCGCGATAGCAATCTATCTGGCACATGAATGTTGAATGTGCTGCCGTCATCGCGGGCAAGCCCGCTCCCACAGGGAGTCAGGTGTGCCCAAGTTCTGTGTTTACAGGAGAGACTCATGCGTTTGGTTCAATTCGAGTTGAGTAACGGCGAGCGCCGGGTTGGCGTCGTCGAGCAAGGGATGGTGCGCGAGGTGCAGGATGCGCGCACGGTTCGTGACCTGGCACTGGCGGCGATCGAGGCCGGGGTCAACCTCGAGCAGCAAGTGAAAAAACTGGGGCTGGGGATCAGCCATGACTACGCCGAACTGCTGGCGCAACTGCGCATCCTGCCGCCACTGGATCATCCCGACCCGGCGCACATGCTGATCAGCGGCACCGGACTGACGCACTTGGGCAGCGCTTCGGCCCGGGACAAAATGCATCAGCAGGCCGGTGACGAAACGGCGATGACCGACACCATGCGCATCTTCAAGTGGGGCGTGGAGGGCGGTAAGCCCGAAGCGGGTCAGGCCGGCGTGCAGCCTGAATGGTTTTACAAGGGCGATGGCAGCATTGTCGTGCGTCCGGGCCAGCCGTTCCCGTTGCCACCGTTTGCCGAAGACGCCGGTGAAGAGCCTGAAATCAGCGGCCTGTACGTCATCGGCCAGAATGGCAAACCCTATCGCCTTGGTTTTGCCGTGGGTAACGAGTTCTCCGATCACGTGATGGAGCGCAAGAACTACCTGTACCTGGCCCATTCAAAATTGCGCAGTTGCAGCTACGGGCCGGAACTGCGAGTCGGCGATCTGCCGCAGCACCTGGCCGGTACCAGCCGCATCCTGCGGGACGGTGAAGTGCTGTGGCAGAACGAGTTCCTCAGCGGCGAGGCGAACATGTGCCACAGCCTGGCCAACCTGGAATTTCACCATTTCAAGTACAGCCAGTTCCTGCGGCCGGGGGACGTGCACATTCATTTCTTCGGCACCGCGACCCTGTCGTTCGCCGAGGGTGTGCGCACCCGTCCCGGTGACGTGTTCGAAATCAGTCAGGCCGAGTTCGGCGCGCCGTTGATCAATGGCATTTCGCCGGTCGAAGCGGCGTTCGAACCCGGCTCCGTCGGCACCTTGTGAGGCGTTACCCATGACCCCGATTCTTGGCCACAACTACATCGGCGGCCAGCGCAGCGCGCTGGGCACTGTCAAACTGCAGAGTGTCGACGCCGAAACGGGCGAAGCACTGCCCCATGATTTCTACCAGGCGACACCGCAAGAGGTCGATGCCGCTGCCAAGGCTGCGGCCCTGGCGTACCCGGTTTATCGGCGCTTGAGCGCCGAGCGTCGCGCGCAGTTTCTCGAGGCCATCGCCGATGAACTCGATGCCCTGGGTGACGCGTTCGTGACGCTGGTTTGCCGTGAAACCGCGCTGCCAGCGGCACGGATCATCGGCGAGCGCGGCCGCACCAGCGGGCAGATGCGTTTGTTCGCGAAGGTGCTGCGGCGCGGCGACTTCTACGGGGCGCGCATCGACCAGGCGCTGCCTGAGCGCCAACCGCTGCCGCGACCCGATCTGCGCCAGTACCGCATCGGCCTCGGGCCGGTGGCAGTGTTTGGAGCGAGCAATTTTCCCCTGGCCTTTTCCACCGCGGGTGGCGATACCGCTGCGGCACTGGCCGCCGGTTGCCCGGTGGTGTTCAAGGCCCACAGTGGACACATGGCCACGGCGGAGCAGGTGGCCGATGCCATCGTCCGCGCGGCGCAAAAGACCGCGATGCCGACCGGCGTTTTCAACATGATCTACGGCGCTGGCGTCGGCGAAGCACTGGTCAAGCATCCGGCCATTCAGGCGGTGGGCTTCACCGGTTCGCTCAAGGGCGGCAGGGCGTTGTGCGACATGGCGGCGGCGCGTGCACAACCGATACCGGTGTTCGCCGAGATGTCGAGCATCAACCCGGTGATCGTGCTGCCCCAGGCACTGCAAGAGCGCACGGAAACCATTGCCCGTGGCCTGTCGGCTTCCGTGGTTCAAAGCTGTGGTCAGTTCTGCACTAACCCCGGCCTTGTTATCGGTATCCGTTCGCCGCAGTTCAGCGCGTTCCTCAAATTGCTCGCCGACATGATGGCCGATCAACCGGCGCAAACCATGCTCAACGCCGGAACCCTGGGCAGCTATGGCAAGGGCCTGCAAAAGCTTTCCGATCATCCGGGCATCGAGCACCTGGCGGGCAATCCGCAACAAGGTCATCAGGCGCAGCCGCAACTGTTCAAGGCCGATGTCAGCTTGCTGATCAACGGCGACGAGGTGCTGCAAGAAGAAGTGTTTGGCCCGACCACCGTAGTGGTGGAAGTGGCCGATCAGGCACAACTGCACGCTGCATTGAATGGGCTGCACGGTCAGTTGACCGCGACGATCTTGGGTGAACAGGCTGACTTTGAACAATTCGGTGAGCTCACGGCCTTGCTGGAGCAGAAGGTCGGGCGAATCCTGATCAACGGCTATCCAACCGGTGTCGAGGTGTGCGATTCGATGGTGCATGGAGGGCCGTATCCGGCGACGTCGGACGCTCGCGGCACGTCGGTGGGCACCCTGGCCATCGACCGTTTCCTGCGTCCGGTGTGCTTCCAGAATTACCCGGACAACTTGCTGCCGGAGGCGTTGCAGAATGCTAATCCGCTGGGCATTCAGCGCCTGGTGGATGGCAAGCCCTCCCGCGACGCGATCTGATCGCGGGTGACAGTCCCCGTGGGAGCGGGCAAGCCGGCACCCACGGATTGTGTGGAACAGTCAGCAAACCCATGAGCTATCATTGCGTCTTTCCCTTCCAAAGATTGAATGCCATGACTGCTGCCACTGACACCTTGCTCAACGTCCTCGAACACTGCGGTATGGTGGAAATCGACGGGCTGCACGCCTTCGAATTTTCCCTCGACGAGGACGACAACCTGCACATCGAATGCATGGACGGTCGAGCGGCCAGGCATTGGGAGTTCACGCCGGCGCAAATCCAGGCCGCTAGCTTCGACAGCACTTTGCAAAGCTGGTTGATCACGGGTGATTCTGGTGAACATCGCCTGGTTTGCCTCGGTGACGTCATTGGCGGTGACAACGATGACGATGATGAAGACGATGAAAATGAGGATGCGTAACTTCTGGCCATTGTTCATGGCCGGCAGCATCGGTGCGATGGGCGTTCAAGTCGCTTCTGCCGAGGACTATCAACTGCTGGTGGGTTCGTACACCGCCGGACAAAGCCAGGGCCTCTATCGGCTGCATTTCGACAGCGCGACCGGGCAGATCGACGGCAAACCCCTGCAAGTGGTCAAAAGCGAAAATCCCTCCTGGCTGACCCTGTCAAAGGATCAGCGTCGTCTGTTCGTGGTCAATGAAAACGGCCCCGGCCAGACCGATCCGGTAGGGCGAGTGAGCAGCTACGCAATCGACCCCAAGACCCATGAGCTGAGCCTGATCAATCAGGTGCAGAGCCTGGGCAATGAACCGACGCATTCGAGCCTCAGCGCTGACGCCAGCCATCTGTTTGTCAGCAACTACTCGGTGGCCGAAGATCCCGGTGGCACCCTGGCGGTGTTACCGGTGAGTGCCGACGGTGCGCTCAAGCCGGTGGTGCAGATGAGCAGCCATCCGGCCAGTCGGGTCAATCCCGAGCGGCAGATGTCGGCGCACGTGCATTCGACGGTCTCGGCGCCGGATGGCCGTTATGTGTTCTCCAATGACCTGGGCGCGGACAGGGTTTATGCCTACCGTTTCGATCCCAAGGCCAACCCGGACCTGCCATTGACCCCGGCCAAGCCGGCGTTCGTCCAGTTGCCTGCCGGCAGCGGGCCACGGCATTTGCTGTTCAGCGCCGATGGCAAACACGCCTGGCTGACCATGGAGATGAGTGCTCAAGTGGCGGTGTTCGATTATCGGGACGGGTCGCTGGTGCAGACGCAGATGGTCGACCTGGCGGCCGGCCAGCCGGTCTCGGACAAGGCTGCCGCCGCGTTACATGCCTCGGCAGACGGCAAATTCCTTTACGTCAGCAACCGTGGCACCGCCAATCAGTTGCTGGTGTTCGCCATCTACCCTGCAACCGGCCACCTCAAGGAGCTGCAACGTCGTTCGGTGGAAGGCGACCACCCGCGTGAGTTCAGCCTCGATCCGAGTGGCAAATTTGTGCTGATCGCCAATCAGAAGAGCAACCAGATTGTCGTCGTCGAGCGCGATGCCAAGACCGGTTTGCTGGGCAAAACCGTGCAAAAGTTGCCGATGGACGCCCCGAGCGATCTCAAGTTTTTGCTGCGACAATAGGCCGCAGGCCCCGGTCTAAGGGGCCTGCGCTGTTCTATCAATGAGGCTGATATCTGGTAATGCTGCAAAGCATTTCAAGACGGCGCCCCTCGAAGGTTAAGTTTGCTTCACGGCCCCACCGGGCAAGCAAGCCAACTGACTTCGAGGAATACCGCCATGAACTTCAATCTCTTCTCCGTAATCGCCGCTTCCGCCATCTCTGCTTCCGTTGCCCTGCCAGCCAGTGCCAACGTTGAAATCAGCGAGAAAAAATCCCACAACCAGAGCTACACCCAGAAATACCTGCAGCAGAGCGCCAACTTCTACGCCGCGCTGGATCACAAAGCCCAACACTGAAAGCTACTTCCTGCCCCCTTTATGCAGGAGCGAAGTCACTTGCCAATCGACCGTCCACGGATCGAAAGGCATAGAAGTGATGTCGCTCCTGCATAACGCATTTACGACAGCATCAAATAGCCACTAATCTTCTTCTTGATATCACCCCGCCGCACGTTTAAATTTGACGCTGATTTTTTGACTCCATCTCAAGAAAAGGATCGACAAGATGGCGATGCGTCTGGCTGTGGTGCTGCTGTTTCTCTATTCCACCCCTATTTTATCGGCTGCACAGCCCATTCCCGGCGAGCCTGACGCTGCCCGTGAACGCCTGATGAGTTTTATTGAAGACTGAAATAGTCTGCTTCAATGATCAACGAAGCTGATAGTTGCTATAGACCGGACTCGTTGGTTATCCGCGCTTTTTTGATCGATCCTGTGGACATTGAAACATGCCCACGGAGAACATCATGGCCCGCGCAATCATCACTTCTGCCAAACATGGCGCCTATGTGGCTATCGGTCTTTACCTGGTCATGGTGCTGGCGGTCAGTCTTTCGCCGCAGTCGCAACAATCCTTCGAAGCGCCGATTCAAGTCGCGCGTCCCGGCATCCAGTTTGAACACCGCGCCCAACAGGCGATGGTCGATCAGGCTGATCTCGCGGGAGTCGGCGGAGCATGAACAGATGCAAGTTTTTGGTCATTGCCTTTCTGGCATTCATCACCAATGGATTTTCCTTGCTGGGGATCGGGCAAGGTTCGATAGGCGGGGTGGCACGAGCCATCGAGGCCAACCACAACATCGCGCGTAACATCGAGACCGCCAAGGCCATGGGGATGCTGGCCGGTAATCCGCCGGTCGAACCTGAAAGCGGCTTTTTCGGGCCGTTCGAAGTGGACTGCTCGATGATTGGGATGTGTGAAGTGCTGGCCTGAATCACTGAATCACTGAATCACTGAATCACTGAATCACTGAATCACTGAATCACTGAATCACTGAATCACCATGATCCCTGTGGGAGCGAGCCTGCTCGCGATGGTCGTGAACGATGACGCTGAGAACCTGACACCGCGCGGCGCTCTCAGGTTTTTCGCGAGCAGGCTCGCTCCTGCAGAGGGTCGCGCTTATTTCGCCATGATCGACGTGAACAATGGCGACTCGATAAACCGCTGCAACCAGGCCTGCAACCGCCGATAAGGCGTCTGCGCGAACCATTCGCGATCGACATGGGCGAATTGCCGAACGAACGGCATCAACGCCACGTCGGCGAGGCTGGGATGATCGGCCAGCAAGCAGGCATGACCCTCGAGCATCTCGTCGAGCTTGAGCAAGAACACCTCGCCCTCGGCGCGGTAAAACTCCATCGCATGCTCGGGGTAGCGTTCGGCGTATTTGTAGCGATTGAGCTGCACCTTGAACGCCTGGTCGTTTTCCTCGATCAGCGCGGCAATGGTCAGCTGTCCCTGCGGATCATCCTTGAGCAACCAGTCCTGGGGATCGTTCTGCGCCAACGCCCAGCGCATGATTTCCAGGCTTTCATCGATGACCTGGCCGTCCACGTCCAGCACCGGCACCGTACCTTTGCTCGACAGCGCGAGCATTTCGGCGGGTTTGGCCTTCAGGCTGACTTCGACAATGCTGACCTCAACCCCGGAGTAGCGCAGGGCCATGCGCGCCCGCATGGCGTATGGGCAGCGGCGGAAGGAATAGAGCGTGGTCATTTCACCTCCAGGGTGCTGAGGCCGTTGCCTTGGCGACGGACCTGAATCTGTACCGGAATCCGTTCATGCATTTCCTGCACGTGGGAAATGACCGCGACCTTGCGGCCCTGAGCCTGCAGGCCGTCGAGAGCGTCCATGGCCAGTTGCAGGGATTCCGGGTCAAGGCTGCCGAAGCCTTCGTCAATGAACAGCGATTCGATTTTCAGCGTGCTCGACGCCATCGATGCCAGGCCCAGCGCCAGCGCCAGCGATACCAGGAAGGTCTCGCCACCGGACAACGAATGCACCGAACGCAGTTCGTCGCCCATCTCGGTGTCCATCACCAGCAACCCCAGCATGCTGCCACCGCGCTTGAGGCGATAGCGACGCACCAGTTGGCGCAGTTGCACGTTGGCGTGATGGACCAGCAAGTCGAGGTTGTAGGCCTGGGCGATCTTGCGGAAGGTGTCGCCAGTGGCCGAACCGATCAACGCATTCAAACGCGCCCAGCGCTGGAATTCGGCGTAGGCGTCGGCAATCTGTTGCGCCAGGGCCTGATTGGCGTTTTGCCGGCGCTGGTCCTCAGCCTGCTCGGCACGCAATTCAGCGCAGCGTTGTTCGCTGAGGCCGAACTGGTTTTGCAGGTCGGTGAGGGCGCTGGCGAGTTGCTCGGCGTCGAGGTTGCCATTGTGCTGGGCCTGATGATCGGCCAGGCGCTGGTCACGTTCCTGCAGCAGCACCTTGGCCTGTTCGATGGCCTTTTCGCTGTTCTGCAAGCGCTGGCGTAGCTCGCTAACTTGCGTGTCATCGACCCGCAGAAGGTCTTCGAGACCGCCGTCATCCAGTTCGGGATGACGCGCGCGCCAGTCGGCAATCTTCTGTGTCAGCTCGTTGTCTTCGCTTTGCAGCGCTTGCAAACGCTCCTGTTGTGCCTTGAGTTCCGCGCCAATCCGCACGTATTGCGTGCGCACGTTCTGCAGTTCCGAAGCCGTGGCGGTTTCGGCGTTGCGCGCCTGCTCCACGGCCTGTTCCAGTTGCTGCTGCCAGTGCTCGGCGCTGCTGTGTTCGCCCAGCAGTTGCGCGAGTTTCGCCTGACAGGCCTGTTGCTGTTCGGCCAGAGCACTGAACTGCTGCTCGGCGCTTTGCAGCTGCTGTATGCGGCTGAGCTGGCGATCCTGTTCCTTCTCCAGCGTCTGCTGACATTGCTGCTGTTCGGCCAGTTCTTCCTTTTGCTGATCGACTTGCGCCAGGCGCTCGGCGATCTGCCGATCCAGCTGCATGAAGGTTGCCGCCGGCTCGACGCGCAAGGCCTCGAGGGTTTGGGCCGGCAGCAGGCTGGCGAACGCGGTGAGTTCCTCGTCGAGGCGCTGACGGTCGCTGCTCAGTTCGCGTTGTTGATTGCTCAGGTGCTGCGCTGCTTGCTGATGCGCGGTCTCGGTATTGCGCAGTTGCTGGGTCAGGCGCGCGGCATCCTGTTGCAGGGTGAGCAGGGCGCTTTGGCGTTGTTCGTCCTGGGTGATGCTCTGGTTCAACTGATCGTTTTGCCGGGTCAGCCAGGCGTCGCGCTTGTCGGCGTCCTGACCGAACAACGAAGTGCCCAGCGGATGCGCCTCCAGGCTCGGCGTCAGTGCCTGGAGTTGGGCGGTCAATTGTTCTTGCTGTTGCAGCAGCTCTTTCTGCCGGGCGATCACTCCACCGACTTCGGCGCGCAGCTCGGTGAGTTTTTCCTTGAGCTGATCCACCGCCTGCTGGGCCGAGGCCTGCTCATTTTCATCGTGGCGACCCAGGCTTTGCAGCAGTGCTTCAGGCTGATGATACGGGTGCTCGTTGCTGCCGCAGACCGGGCAGGGCTGGTCGTCCTGCAACTGCGCGCGCAACTCTTCGACACTGGCGCTGCGGGCCAGACGCTGGCGTTCGAGCAGTTCACGGGTGACGTTGAGGGTTTGTTCGGCGACGCTGAGTTCGGCTTTGGTTTTGACCCCGTCCTGGGTCAGGCGCTCGCGCTCCTGTTGCGCATCGAGCAGTCGCTGGTGCAGCTCGGCGCCGCGTTTTTCCAGCTCCTGCTGACTGGTCCAGAGCCGCGTCATGTCTTCAATGGCGCGCAGTTGTTTGTGATTGTCCTGCAACAGGTTGCCAAGGATACCGATCTGCTCGGCAACCGCATCCGGCTCGGCGCCGGCCTCTTTGAACAGCACTTCCAGTTGCTGTTTTTGCGTGTTCAGTGCTTCGGCGCTTTGCGCCGCGCTCTGTTCGAGGCTGGCCAGTTCGGCCTGGCCCTTGTTCAGGCGATTGCCAATCAGCATCAGTTGTTGCAGGCGATCGCGGTAGGCATTCCACGCATCGCTCAACGGCGCCAGATGGGTGCTCTGTTCCAGCTCGGTGGCCATTTTTTGCAGGCGTTCAGCGACCTGGGCCTGTTTTTTCTGCAAGGTTTCAATGCCGCTCTGGCCTTGCGTGCAGGCCTGCTCGGCGGACTGTCGGGCGTCGGCGCTGAGGGCGGTGTCCTTGGCGAGGCGGGCGAGGGTGCTTTGCTCCTCGAAAGCCTGACGCAGCAGCGGGGCGCTTTCGCTGTGCCGCTGCTGCGCTTCGCTCAGGGCGTTTTTCGCCGAATCGAGGGTTTGCTCCAGTTGCGTCTGGCGTTCGCTGAGTTCGCCATGTTGGCGGGTGTGTGTAGCAATCTGTGCAGCCAGTGGCGTCAGTTGCGCATCGAGTTCCGTCTTGCGCGCGAACTGGTGACGTTGCGGGGCGAGTTGTTCAAGGCGCGTGAGCTTGAGGCGTTCGCCGGCCAGACCTTCCCACTGTTGTTGCGAACTGTGCAGTTGCTCGGCGGCCGCTTGTTGCGCGTCCTGCAACTGGCGCAAATCCTTGAGCCAGCTGTGTTGCTGCTCCAGCTGCTTGAGTTGCGCCTGCTGCAACTTCAGCTGTTGCTGCGCTTCGTTGAAGCGTTCATCCAGCTCCGCACGGGCTTCGGGCGACAGCGGGGTGACACCGCTGGCCTGGTCCTGCAGCAGCTTGTGCGCCTCGCGGGCCTCTTTGGTCTTGTCGAAGGCCCGACGGCCGAGACGGGTGTAGAGCGCCGTGTCGGTGAGTTTTTCCAGCAGTTCGCTGCGGTCGTTGTCGTCAGCCTTGAGGAAGGCGCTGAACTCGCTTTGGGCCAGCAGCACGGCACGGGTGAACTGTTCGAAGTTCAGGCCCAGGGCGGCTTCGAGTTGGGTCTTGTATTCGCCTTTCTGGCTGGCCAGCAGTTGATCCTGATCGATGTCACGCAGGCTCTGGCGACTGGCCTGCAGCTTGCCACCGGCCTTTTCCCGGGCGCGGTTGGCTTCCCAGCGTGCGCGATAGCGGCGGCCGTCGACACCGACGAAATCCACTTCGGCATAGCCCTCACCGGTGCCGCGACGCAGCAGCGTACGCGGGTCACCGGTGCCGATTTCGCCATCGGCGTCTGGCACCTTGGCGTCGCGGCCGGTGTTGTTCAGCCGCGGCACGGCACCAAACAACGCCAGGCACAGGGCATCGAGCAAGGTGCTTTTGCCGGCGCCGGTCGGTCCGGTGATGGCGAACAGGCCGGCACTGGCCAGAGGTTCGGCGGTGAAGTCGATTTCAAAGGGCCCGGCCAGGGAGGCGAGGTTTTTCAGGCGGATCGCGAGGATCTTCATGGCTGTTCGCCCTCCATCTGCACGTCTTGCAGCAACTCGGCAAAGTCCTTGAGGGTTTGCTCGTCGACTTCGCTGCCGTAATTGTCCTGCCAGGCCCGGCTGAACAGTTCCTGCGGGGTGAGCTGGTCCAGTTCGATCAGCGCCGCACCGTCCTCGGCGCCGTCACGACTGCCATTTCCGGCGTATTCGGCGGCGATGCGCACCAGTCGCACAGCCTTGCCTTGCAGGGCGCTTTCCACTTGATGGCGCAAGTCGGGTTGCGGTTCGTCGAGGCGCACCCGGACTTCAAGCCAGGGTTGACGCTGCAGGTCGGCGAGCAGGTCGATGTTCGGCAAGTCCGCCAACTGCAACAGGATCTCCGCCAGCGGCGCCGGGCCGAGACGCTGCAGGTTCACCGCACGGGGAATGAGTCTGGGTTCAACGCTGACCAGGGTTTCGCCGTCGAGGGTGATGTCGAGAATCTGGTGCTGGTAGCCGATCTCGGAGAACGACAACGGAATCGGCGAGCCGCTGTAGCGAATGCGCTCCTCGCCGTTGACCTTTTGCGGCTTGTGCAAATGTCCGAGGGCCACGTAGCTGATGCTCGGCCCGAACAGGCTGGCGGGCAGGGCTTCGGCGTTGCCGATGATCAGGCTGCGCTCCGAGTCTTCCGACACCGAACCACCGGCCATGTGCGCATGGCTGATGGCGATCAGTGCCTGGCCCGGCTGGCGTTTGGCGTTGGCCGCTTCGATCAGCCATTCATGAACCTGGCCAATGCCGCGCAGGTAGTTGTCGCCCAGATGCGCGCCGGTCACTTCCGCCGGGCGCAGGAACGGCAGCGCCAGGCACCAGCCGGCGATTTCACCGCTAGCGTCCGGCAGAGGCAGCAACAGGCGTTCGGCGTCCAGTTGCCCGTCATCGAGCCACAACACGCGACCCAGGGCATGGGTGCGCAAGCGGCGCATCAAAGGCGCGGGCAGTTCGATCCGCGATCCGGAATCATGGTTGCCGGCAATCATCACGATGGTCAGCGACGGCTGCTGCTCGTGGGCGCTGACGATGAAGTCGTAGAGGCGTTCCTGGGCTTTGACCGGCGGGTTGACCGTGTCGAAGATGTCGCCGGCGATCAGCAGCACATCGGGCTGATCCAGCTTGAGCTGACGCAGCAACCAGTCGAGAAAACAACCGTGCTCGAAATCGCGATCCTGGCCGTGCAGGTTCTGCCCGAGGTGCCAGTCGGAGGTGTGGAACAGACGCAAGGGCAACTCCGCTAGATAAAAGGTGATGGCCGCAGGGACACATGACGCGGCGAAAGGGGAGAGAGTTTACTGGCAAAAAAACACGATCGCACCGCGAACCTGTGGCGAGGGAGCTTGCTCCCGTCAGGCTGCGAAGCGGCCCCAAATTCGAATACCCAATGATAAGGGGTCAAGGCTTTGCGATTGCTTCGCAACCGAGCGGGAGCGAGCGCCGTCGCCACAAAAGCTTCCTGCCATAAAGACGGGTGTTTATTTGGGATAAAGCGGCGGCAAACCACTGTCACCCACCGGGTCCTGGACCCGCTCGGCAATCGGGATGGTGCGGATCGCCCGCCACAGCTCTTCGCCTTGCCAGTGTTGGCCGGTTTCGCTGTATAGCGCGCCGTTCAAGCCGTCGAGGGCGTCGGACAGTGGCACGAAGCGGGCGGCCATGTCGGCCAGGGTTTCCGGTTGCTGTCGGGCCCAGGCGTCGAGGGCCTGGCGCGTGGCGTGGGGATCGTTGGCCTGGCAGGCGCGCTTGAGGTCGTCGAGCACGGTGCGCGGGCTCGGGCCGGTCTGTGCGGCTCGCGCGATTGCCGGTTGCCAGCGCGCGCGCCACCACAGGCCAAAGCCCAGCAGCGTCGTGCAAGCGAGGATCAGGGTGCTGAGTTTCCAGCGCCGCAGGGTTTCGTTGTCGACAGTGGTGTTGGCCGGTGAGTTGCCGGCCGGCGTGTCGACCACGAGGCTCGGATTGGCCGCGACCTGCAGGGTTCGGGCCGGCAGGCTGGTGTGTTCCAGATGGTCTTCAAAGGTGTTCCACCAGACCACTTCGACCGACGGCAGCTCGATCGGTCCGCTACGGACCGGCACCAGCGCCTCACGGTCTTCACGACTGCCGACCAGGCCGCGGTCGTTGTTCTGGTTGCCCAGCACCGGTTGGTCCGGATAACGACGCAGACCACTGGCTTCGGTGCCCGGCAATGGTGGTAGCTGTGCGCTGCCGAGGCCTTCGGCCTTGACGATCAGGCTGCGGGTCAGCGAGTCACCGACCTGGACATGCTCCGGTTCCGGGTTCCAGTGCTCACTCAGGGTCAGGCTGCGTGCCGGCAGCCATGGCAGGTCGGCGGGGTAGGTGATGGGTTTGGCCTTGACCGTCAGCAGCAGTTCGCTGGAGCTGACGCGCATCAGCTTGCCGGATTTCGGCGACTGCGATGTGGCGTCCGGGGCGGGCTGTGCATCCACCAGGGCGGCATTGAAGGTTTGCGCCGGGATGATCAATTCGCCACTGTGCTGCGGGTAGATCGCGTAACGCATTTCGATTACGCCATGGCGAACGCCGTTGATGTCTTTCTCGTAGGTGCGCGACTCGCCGAGCTGCTCGATGCGTGCATCGGGAATCTGCAGCGGCGGCAGGCTGCTGTCGTCGTACAGCGAAACCGAATGGTAGATGCGCAAGGTCAGGACCGCCTGAGCCTGCACGTACACGCTGTTCTGGTCGAGGCTGGCGTCGATGAAGACCGGGGCCTGTTTGTTCGGGTTGTCCTGGGTTTGGCTTTCCACCACTTGCACGGTGATCGGCTGGCTCTCGACGTCACCCAGCTTCAACGGCGGAATCACTACGCTGCCATTTTCTTTGGGCAGCAGGGTGACGATCCAGCGTGTGGTGGCGCGGTTGTCGCCGCTGAGGGTGTTCAACTGGTTGACCTGACGTGTGCCACGCACCTCGAAAAGTGGCTCCAGCGGCGTCAGGTCCGGCTTGCCGAACTGCGTGACGTCGGAGGACTCCAGGGTCAGTTCGATTGTCTCTCCGGAGCTCAGGCGGGTGCGATCGACGCTGGCGACCAGCTCGGATGCCTGGGCCTGAGCGGTGCAGATCAGCAAGGCCGGCATCGAGGCGAGCATGTAGGCGGTGAAGCGGGTCATCGAGTTTTTCCCTGATCCTGATGTTGTTGCTGTTCGTACCAGAATTTGCGTCTGAGCAATTCGCCGGGGTCATCCGGGATCTGCCTCAGCCACTGCTCCAGCGCCTGCTGTTGTTCGCCTTCGATGCTGTCGTTGGCCGGGCGCATGGGCGGTGTGGTGTGCTGTTCATCCCCCAGTTCGCTGCCCGGTACTTCATTGTTGCCGGGGCGGGTCGGGCGGGCTGGTGGTTGTTCGGTGGCAGATTGGGTGTCCTCGCCTTCGGCCTTCGGTTCGCCCGTGCCCGACGGTTGCGTCGAGGTGGCGCCGGACGGTGATTCCTGGGGCGGCGTCTGCGGCTCTTCAGTGGAGGCCTTGTCCGGCTCGGCGGCAGGCGGGGTCTGCTGCTGCTTGATCAGGGCTTCCACCAGTGCCTTGTTGGTCAGGGCCGGGCGCAAGTCCGGCTGGCGTTCAAGTGCCTGATCATAAGCATCCAGTGCGGCTTCCAGTTCGCCATTTTTGGCCAGGGCATTGCCACGATTGTAGTGGGCGTGGGCGTCATTGCCTTCGGCGAACCGCTGGGCGGCGCCGGTGTAATCACCGGCCTCGTAAAGGGCCACGCCTTGCCATTGGCGATCTTCGAAATGTTGTGCCGCTTCTGCCGGGCGTTTCTGCTTGAGCAGGTGTTGACCCTGTTGGTCGGGGCGCAGCCACAGGTCCTGAAAGTCGAAGGCATAGCTCGACTGTGGCAATGCCAGCAACAGCGGCAGGCAGAACAGCCAGCCGCGACGGCCGGCGCAGGCCGCCAGCAACAACAAGGGCAGCAGCAGCCAGTAACCCTGATCGGCCCAGGTGTCCAGGCGCAGGGTCTGGCCGTCGTTGCGCAGGTTACGCGGGCCGTCGAGCAGGCCGAGGGCGCGCAGGTCGGTATCGTCCAGGCGCGCCTGGCGGTAATGTCCATCCAGGTCACTGGCGAAGTCTTTGAGGCCAGCGTCGTCCAGACGAGGCACCAGAATCGCGCCCTGTTCATCTTTGAGGAAACTGCCATCTTCCTGAGTGATCGGCGCACCTTCGGCGGTGCCGATGCCGAGCATCAGAAACTGCGTTGATTTGCCGCTCAGCGCGCGGCGAATCCCCAGGCGTTCCTGCTCCGTGAGAGATGAACCAATCAACAGGATCCGGCCATCGCCGAGGGCGGCCTGTTGCAGCAAGGTCAGGGCCTTGGCCACCGCGAGGTCGGCGCGATGGCCGGCTTCGGGCATCAGCGACGGCTTGAGGGCATCGAGCAGATTGTGGCTGGTGGCCAAATCATCCGACAGGGGGACGAGGGTGTGCGCACTGCCGGCGTATACGACGATGGCCGTCTGCGCATCACTGCGATTTTGCAGCAGGTCGAAGAGCTTGCGCCGGGCCTGCTCCAGGCGGTTGGGCTGAACGTCGGCGGCGAGCATCTCCGGGGTCAACTCCAGGAGCACCACCAATGGGTCGGCGGGTTTCTGGCTCAGTTGCTCGACACGTTCCCAGCTCGGGCCCAACAGTGCGAACACGGTCAGCAGCCAGGCCACGCCAAGGGCGATCCACGGCAGTTTGCTGTCGCGTCCGTTGCCACCACTGAGCAATGCCGAGTGGAAGGCGGGCGGCAGAATCATCTGCCAGCGCCCGGCACGTTTCTGCCGATGCCAGAGTTGCCAGAGCAACCAGCCAAGCAATGGCAGCAACAGCAGCCACCAGGGGCGGAACCAGTAGGGCCAGAGTGCGCTCATCGACGCCTCCGCAGACGCAGGCGCTTGAGCCGCTCGCGCCAGTCAGGCAATTGCGTTTGCAAAAACAGATCCTTGGTAAACAGGCGGTGCAAGGGGTTATCCGGCCAGAGTTCGCGGGCCACCAACAGCATGCTCAACAACAGTGCCAGCGCCAAAGGCCACTGATACAACGTCTGAGCCGGGCGGGCCTGGGTTGGTTGCTGGGCCAGGGGCTCCAGTCGGTCGAGAGTCTCCTTGATCGCTTGCAGTTCCTTGCCGTCACGAGCCCGGAAGTACTGGCCGCCCGTGGTTTCGGCGATGGCTTTGAGGGACGGTTCGTCCAGATCCAGGCTCGGGTTGATCCCGAGGAACCCCGGGGTGCCACTTTGCTCCGGGTCGGCGCCGATGCCGATCGGGTAGATTTTCACCCCTTCCTTGGCCGCCAGGCGCGCTGCAGTGAGCGGGTCGATCTGGCCGGCGTTGTTGGCGCCGTCCGTCACCAGAATCAATACGCGGCTTTGTGCCGGACGCTGGCGCAAGCGCTTGATGGCCAGGCCAATGGCGTCGCCGATGGCGGTGTTCTTGCCGGCGATGCCGATACGCGCTTCGTCGAGCCAGACACGCACCGTGTGGCGGTCGAACGTCAGGGGCGCTTGCAGGTACGCCTGGCTGCCGAACAGGATCAGGCCGACCCGATCACCTTCGCGGCTTTCCAGGAAATCACCGAGCAGATGCTGGACCAGCGCAAGGCGGCTGACATCGTCGTCCTGCCATTGCATGTCGGGGAAGTCCATGGAACCGGACACATCCACCGCCACCAGCAGATCGCGGCCGCTGGCCGCAATCGGCAGGGGTTCGCCCAGCCATTGCGGACGCGCGGCGGCGGTCAGCAACATCAGCCACAGCAGTATGAACGGTGCCTGTTGGCGCCAGGCCGGCAGGTTGGCGCGAGCGCGACGCCGGGCCAGGCCTTCAAGGTCACTGAGGAAGCTGACCTTGAGCGCCGGCTCGCCGCTGTCGGCCACCGGCAACAGTACGCGCATCAGCCACGGCAGGGGCAGCATGACGAAGATCCACGGCCAGGCGAACTCAAACATGTTTGCGAATCCAGATTTCGACGGCTTGGGTCAGGCCGGCAATAGCCTTGTCGTCGAGTTTGCATTCGGGCTTGTAGGCGCCTTCGACCAGCACCATCCAGCGGGTCAGGCCGGCTGCCGGGCAGCGGTTGTCCAGAAAGGCCAGCCATTTGCGTCCGTTGAGGGTGTGGCTCTGGCTGTAGGGATAGTGGTTGCGGCACAGGCGCTTGAGCAGGCCGTTGAGCTGTTGCAGCCAGGCGCCTGCGGGCGCGCCATCGTAGGGCTTGGGCATCAACGCCAGTTCTGCCAGTGCGGCGAGGCGCACCGGGTCCAGTGGTTGCTCGGCGCGCACGACCGGGCGTTTGCCCGGCAAGAAGCGTCGCAGCTTCCACAGGCCGAAACCGATCAAAGGCAGCAACAACAGCAACAACCACCAGCCCGGCGCCGGTGGCCAGAACCCGATGGCGGGTGGGGTAATCAGCGGTTGCAGTTGATCGAGACTGTTCATCGGCCTTTCCCCGGTTTCTGCGGGTTCAGGTATTCGCGCAATTGTTCGACCATCTCGCTTTGGGTGCTCAAGGGCATCAACAACACGCGCAGTTTTTGTGCGAGCAATTCCCAACGGGCAATGCGCGCTTCGGCCTGGGCGCGGTAGGTCTGGCGCAGGTCGAAATTCAGCGTGTCGAGTTCCAGCTGCGCGCCACGTTCGGCAAAGCGCAACAGCCCGGCGGCGGGCAGGGCGTGATCCAACGGGTCGGACAGTGGCAGCAGCAACAGATCGCAATGGCGCGACAACAAACTCAACTGCTGTTCGGCGCTCTCGGACAGGGCCCGTTCGTCGCAGATCACGATCGCCAGGCTGCCCGGGCGCAACACTTCACGGGCACGACGCAAGGCAATGCCGAAGGCATCACGGGCCGGCTCGCTTTCGGTGTTCAGGGACTGGTTGACCCGCACCAGTCGGTTGAGCAATTGCAGCAGGCTCTGCTTGCTGCGCCGGGGTTTGATTTCGTAATGCTCGTTGTCGCCGAACACCAGTCCGCCGACCCGATCGTTATGACCCAGCGCGGCCCAGCCGATCAGGCTCGCGGCCTGGGCGGCGAGCACCGACTTGAACATCAGCCCGGAGCCGAAAAACAGCCGGCGGCTTTGCTCGACCATGATGAAGATCGGCCGCTCGCGTTCTTCGTGGAACAGTTTGGTGTGCGGCTCTTGAGTCCGTGCCGTGACGCGCCAGTCGATGGTGCGCACGTCGTCACCGGCCTGGTAGACCCGCACCTGATCGAAGTCCACGCCACGTCCGCGCAGCTTGGAGTGGTGCAGGCCGATCAGCGGGCTGCGCTGGCTCGGCGTGGAGAACAATTGCACTTCACGTACGCGATGGCGCATCTCGATCAGCTCGGCGAGCGTGATGCGGATACCCGGTTGGGACGGCAGGGGGGCGTTCATCGGGGTCAAGCGACGGCTACGACGTCGAGAATCCGCTGGACCACCCGATCCTGGTCGATCCCCGCGGCTTCGGCTTCAAAGGAGAGAATGATGCGATGGCGCAGCACATCGAACAGCACGGCCTGGATGTCTTCCGGGCTGACGAAGTCGCGTCCGGCCAGCCATGCATGGGCGCGGGCGCAACGGTCGAGGGCAATCGAACCGCGAGGACTGGCGCCGTAGGCAATCCATTCGGCCATTTCCGGGTCGAATTTGGCCGGTGTCCGCGTGGCCATGACCAATTGCACCAGGTATTCCTCCACGGCGTCGGCCATGTACAAGCCGAGGATTTCCTTGCGCGCGGCAAAGATGGCCTGCTGACTGACCCGGCGTTCGGGCTTGGTCTCACCGTTCAGCGCTTCGCCGCGAGCCTGTTGCAGGATCCGCCGTTCGACGGCGGCATCGGGGAAGCCGATTTTCACGTGCATCAGGAAACGGTCGAGCTGGGCTTCGGGCAGCGGGTAGGTGCCTTCCTGCTCGATGGGGTTTTGCGTGGCCATCACCAGAAACAGCGGCGACAGCTCATACGTGCTGCGTCCGACACTGACCTGGCGCTCGGCCATGGCTTCGAGCAAGGCTGACTGGACCTTGGCCGGGGCCCGGTTGATTTCGTCCGCCAGCACCAGGTTGTGGAAGATCGGGCCTTGCTGGAACACGAAGCTGCCGGTTTCCGGGCGATAGATCTCCGTGCCGGTAATGTCGGCGGGCAACAGGTCGGGGGTGAACTGAATGCGATGGAACTGGGCTTCGATGCCCTCGGCCAGTTCTTTGATGGCCTTGGTCTTGGCCAGGCCAGGGGCGCCCTCGACCAGCATGTGGCCATCGGCAAGCAGGGCGATGAGCAAGCGCTCGATGAGTTTTTCCTGGCCGAGAATCTGCGTTGAAAGAAAGGTTCGCAGCGCAAGCAGCGCTTCACGATGTTCCATCGATGACTGTTCCTGGAAAGGGTGACCGACGACGTTCGAATAACGCCAGGGCTGGGGGCGTTACTTTAATCCATCGCGGGGGGCGGCGACTAACGGCATTTTGCGTAAAGTGGGGGAAATGATTGGAGAGACGCCACAATCCTGACAGGCAGAAAGGCAGGTCGGGGCTTCAGGACGCCATCGCGGGCAAGTACGCTCCCACAGTTATCTGCGGAGTGTTCACTATCTGTGCTGCACATCCAGACCCGGTGGGAGCGGGCTTGCCCGCGATGAGGCCTGCTCAGGCACCGTTAAATGTTGCTGATGTAAGTCCCGGTCCCCTTGAGAATGTTCTGCAAGGTTTCCTCAACTTCCGCCAGCTCGCTTGCATCGGTGCTGTGAGTGATCTCCAGCACATCATCGCCATTGAGCGCATCAGCATCGGCCGCCGCGATTTCGATCTTCAGCAGGGTAGGGCTCAGGGTGACTTTCACACCGTCCAGGGACGATGGTTCGTCATCGAGGGTTATTTCCAGCTCGTCCTCGTCCGGGTAGCGGGTCATCAGGAACATTTCGCCCTTGTTGCTGTGGCAGCAGAGCATGGCCATGTTGTCTTCTTCTTCATCGCAAGGGTTGACGATCAAGAGGGGGGTGGTCATTTGCATGGGGAGTTCCTGGCTCGGCGAGCGTTTGAGGGCTACAAAAGCCAATTCTGCCAGCCGTCGAGTCTTTGTGCTGCCCCCGCGTGGCCTGAGTCGCAAAATAGTGCGTTTTATATTATTGGTCTGATGAATTTCAGTCTGGCTTCATGGTTTTGTCTATGAATGATGAAAGACCTGTCTTTCGGATGTGTCTCATCCGGCAACATGAAAAATCCGATGGGGCTGTAGGGTATTTATACAAGGGAAAAATAACCCGCATCCACGGCGTTTTTGCTTGTTTTGTCCGATTTATTTGCCTTAGTTTTTGCAGCTCGAACGCGTTGGATTGCGTAGTCAGCTATGAAAAAAAGGACCTTTGAATGAGTCGTTATTTTGAGTGGGCGGATGAGATCAAACATTTGTCCGAAGAACAGGTCGAGGAGCTCTACCAGCGTTATCTGAACGGCGAAAAAACTGCGGAACTGGCAGTCGAATACAACATTTCGGCGAATGTCCGCAGTCTGTTGAAGGTATTGCCACCCATCATCAGCAAGGACCTGGCATGCCCTTACTGCGACCTTCCCATGTGGGTGCGTCGGCATGCCAGGGGTACTCCTGTCTCAATCCGTAAGCCCTTCAAATGCGTGCGTTGCGAGCACTATCACTTCGCGCCGGGCAACTATGGTCGGCAAAGGCTCTGTAATTGCATCGAGTGTTACAAAGTGCGCCAGCAGGAAGTCGCGGCCCAAGCGTTGCGCGACCGGAGTGAGCTGGAGAAGCGTTATGGAGTAACGAGTCCGCCAGTGCCGTATGCGTCGCTGAGCTTCGTTCAGAAACTGGTCCTGCTTGCCTTGCTGGACGATGGCGGCGCCGCCGGTGCGGAACGCATCGCCCCGCTCGATGCCAGTACAAGAAGCGAATATTTGGCGCCCAGCGAAGAATCCAGCGAAGAGTGGGTGAAAAAGCTTTACGAATGCGGCGCATTATTGGTCGATCTGGGTTCGGATATTAAGGCGTTCGACCGGGCATCCGGATGCCTGATCAACGATTTTTCCGCAGTACGCTGGCTGCCAAACGTTGCCCTGGAGCCCTCCGTACAGTGCACTCGCGACGCGCTGTACCTGGCGCTTTATCAGGAGCTGTCCGGGGCCGTGCAGCCCGCCTGGAAAAGCGAGCTTTATGCGTTGATGTTCAGTCTGGCGCGGGATGAGTCGATCCAGTACATCCAGGTGCTGGCCAATGAGGTGAATTTTGTGTTCAGCGCCCAAGGGCGTGCCGAAACCGTCGTTGGCCAGCTTTTGCAGGACTTCTCGGTAAGTCATCTCTACTACTTTGCGCGCCTGGCCGTGAAAAATGCCGCGCATTTTTATGCGACCGGCAACTCCAAGGGCAGAAACCATGCAGCAAACACCATTCCGGGCAACATGCTGGGTACGGCGCAGGATGCGCTGGCGAGGAATTGGCGCAAGACAGCCTATCGCGATTCGCGGGTGCCGCAGTCGGCCTTGCATCGCTTGTTATATGACGTGGTACTCAAGGACAGCGGTGCTGGCTTTTCGAAGTCCCCCGGAATCTATTGGCGCGATGAATTGGTGCCGCAGTTTTTTTCCGGGGCCCTCTTCGGCAGTGATCTGGCAGGGCATCTGCAGCTGTTTTGTCGTGAGTGCGACTCGGCCAATATCGACGCGAGCATGGACAAGATGACGCTGCAAATGATGTGTTACGACTGCGCCACCGTGAGTAAATTTCGAGCCGTTGAGGACTTGATTGACTGATTTGGTCGTAGTTTCTACGGCGATCTCGTCGGCGCCCATGATTTGCCCCGCAATCATGGGTGTCGTCTTTTTCTGATTCGCTTGAAAACGCAACGGTCTCGAGCACGTGTTTTCGGGTGAATGACCGGCTGATCCGGCAGGAATTTCCCCGATTTCCCGCTCGGCTGCTAGTGTTGATCGTTGCACATGGCGCAAGCAGCGTACCGTTGACCGAATATGTCGCAGCACCGCAAGCACGGGCCTTGCCGCACTCGTTAAGCTGCGCAACGGATGAGCACCTGTAAAGGCATTGCGCTGCGCGCAGCCCAGTCGTTTTTGCAGATGCCCATTCATGGAAGGTGAATGTGACCTGAGTGTCTCGTCCAGCTTCACCCACCTGTCGTCCTGTTTCCTCTGCCCGAGAATCAGGAACAGGGTGACGGGTTGCCCCGAACAGGGGTTTTGCACGCGACGCTTCCATCAATAACAAGCCCAAGCGGAGTACCACAGATGGCGTTCTTCACCGCAGCCAGCAAAGCCGACTTCCAGCACCAACTGCAAGCGGCACTGGCGCAGCACATCAGTGAACAGGCACTGCCACAAGTGGCGCTGTTCGCTGAACAATTCTTCGGCATCATTTCCCTGGATGAACTGACCCAGCGTCGGTTGTCCGACCTCGCTGGCTGTACCCTTTCTGCGTGGCGCCTGCTTGAGCGCTTCGATCACGCGCATCCGCAAGTGCGCGTCTACAACCCCGATTACGAGCGTCATGGCTGGCAGTCGACCCACACCGCGGTCGAAGTGCTGCACCATGACCTGCCGTTCCTGGTCGACTCGGTGCGTACCGAGCTGAACCGTCGCGGTTACAGCATTCACACCCTGCAAACCACCGTGCTGAGCGTGCGTCGCGGCAGCAAGGGCGAGTTGCTGGAAATCCTGCCGAAAGGCACCCAGGGCGACGACATTCTGCAAGAGTCGTTGATGTACCTGGAAATCGACCGTTGCGCCAACACCGCCGAACTGAACGTGCTGACCAAAGAGCTGGAGCAAGTGCTCGGCGAAGTGCGCGTTGCGGTTGGCGATTTCGAGCCGATGAAGGCCAAGGTCCAGGAAATCCTTTCCAGCCTGGACAACAGCCAGTTCGCCGTCGATGCCGACGAGAAGAGCGAAATCAAGAGCTTCCTGGAATGGTTGGTGGGCAACCACTTCACCTTCCTCGGCTACGAAGAGTTCGTGGTGCGTGATGAAGCCGACGGCGGTCACATCGTCTACGACCAGGACTCTTTCCTGGGCCTGACCAAACTGCTGCGTACCGGCATGACCTACGATGAACTGCGCATCGAAGACTACGCCGTTAACTACCTGCGCGAGCCGAAACTGCTGACGTTCGCCAAGGCCGCGCACCCAAGCCGCGTGCACCGTCCGGCTTACCCGGACTACGTATCGATCCGTGAAATCGATGCCGACGGCAAGATCATCAAGGAATGCCGTTTCATGGGCCTGTACACCTCCTCGGTGTACGGCGAAAGCGTGCGTGCCATTCCGTACATCCGCCGCAAGGTCGAGGAAATCGAACGCCGTTCCGGCTTCCAGGCCAAGGCACACCTGGGCAAGGAACTGGCGCAGGTGCTCGAAGTGCTGCCGCGCGACGATCTGTTCCAGACCCCGGTGGACGAGCTGTTCAGCACCGTGATGTCGATCGTGCAGATCCAGGAACGCAACAAGATTCGCGTGTTCCTGCGCAAAGACCCGTACGGCCGCTTCTGCTACTGCCTGGCCTACGTGCCGCGTGACATCTACTCCACCGAAGTGCGCCAGAAGATCCAGCAAGTGCTGATGGATCGCTTGAAAGCCTCCGATTGCGAGTTCTGGACCTTCTTCTCCGAGTCCGTGCTGGCTCGCGTGCAGCTGATCCTGCGCGTCGACCCGAAAAACCGCATCGACATCGACCCGCTGCTGCTGGAAAAAGAAGTGGTGCAGGCCTGCCGCAGCTGGCAGGACGACTACGCCAGCCTGGTGGTTGAAAGCTTCGGCGAAGCCCACGGCACCAACGTGCTGGCCGACTTCCCGAAAGGTTTCCCGGCCGGTTACCGCGAGCGTTTCGCCGCCCATTCGGCTGTGGTCGACATGCAGCACCTGCTGAGCCTGAGCGAAAAGAATCCGCTGGTGATGAGCTTCTATCAGCCGCTGGGCCAGGTCTCCGGCCAGCGTGAGCTGCATTGCAAGCTGTACCACGCCGATACCCCGCTGGCACTGTCCGACGTGTTGCCGATCCTGGAAAACCTTGGCTTGCGCGTGCTGGGTGAGTTCCCGTATCGCCTGCGTCACACCAATGGCCGCGAGTTCTGGATTCACGACTTCGCGTTCACCGCCGCCGAAGGCCTGGAACTGGACATCCAGCAACTCAACGACACCCTGCAGGACGCGTTCGTCCACATCGTGCGCGGCGATGCCGAAAACGATGCGTTCAACCGTCTGGTGCTGACCGCCGGCCTGCCATGGCGTGATGTGGCGCTGCTGCGTGCCTACGCCCGCTACATGAAGCAGATTCGTCTGGGCTTCGACCTGGGCTACATCGCCAGCACCCTGAACAACCACACCGACATCGCTCGCGAGTTGACCCGGTTGTTCAAGACCCGTTTCTACCTGGCGCGCAAACTCACCAGCGACGATCTGGAAGACAAGCAGCAACGTCTGGAACAAGCGATCCTGAGCGCCCTGGACGACGTCCAGGTGTTGAACGAAGACCGTATCCTGCGTCGCTACCTGGACCTGATCAAGGCAACCCTGCGTACCAACTTCTACCAGACTGATGCGAACGGGCATAACAAGTCCTACTTCAGCTTCAAGTTCAACCCGCACCTGATTCCAGAGCTGCCAAAGCCGGTACCGAAGTTCGAAATCTTCGTTTACTCGCCGCGCGTCGAAGGCGTGCACCTGCGCTTCGGCAACGTGGCGCGTGGTGGCCTGCGCTGGTCCGACCGTGAAGAAGACTTCCGTACCGAAGTCCTGGGCCTGGTAAAAGCCCAGCAAGTGAAGAACTCGGTCATCGTGCCGGTGGGTGCGAAGGGTGGCTTCCTGCCACGTCGCCTGCCACTGGGCGGCAGCCGTGACGAGATCGCGGCCGAAGGCATTGCCTGCTACCGCATCTTCATTTCGGGTCTGCTGGACATCACCGACAACCTGAAAGACGGCGCCCTGGTGCCGCCGGCCAATGTCGTGCGTCATGACGACGATGACCCGTACCTGGTCGTGGCGGCGGACAAGGGCACTGCAACCTTCTCCGACATCGCCAACGGTATCGCCATCGACTACGGCTTCTGGCTGGGTGACGCGTTTGCGTCCGGTGGTTCGGCCGGTTACGACCACAAGAAAATGGGCATCACCGCCAAGGGCGCGTGGGTCGGCGTACAACGCCACTTCCGCGAGCGCGGCATCAACGTCCAGAAAGACAGCATCACTGTGGTCGGTGTCGGCGACATGGCCGGTGACGTGTTCGGTAACGGCTTGTTGATGTCCGACAAGCTGCAACTGGTCGCAGCGTTCAACCACCTGCACATCTTCATCGATCCGAACCCGAATCCGGCCACCAGCTTCGCCGAGCGTCAGCGTCTGTTCGATCTGCCGCGTTCGGCCTGGTCGGATTACGACACCAGCATCATGTCCGAAGGCGGCGGGATCTTCTCGCGCAGCGCGAAAAGCATCGCGATTTCCCCGCAGATGCAGGAACGCTTCGACATCCAGGCTGACAAGCTGACCCCGACCGAACTGCTCAACGCCTTGCTCAAGGCGCCGGTGGATCTGTTGTGGAACGGCGGTATCGGTACCTACGTCAAAGCCAGCACCGAAACCCACGCCGATGTCGGCGACAAGGCCAACGATGCACTGCGCGTGAACGGCAACGAACTGCGCTGCAAAGTGGTGGGCGAGGGCGGTAACCTCGGCATGACCCAGCTGGGTCGTGTGGAGTTCGGCCTCAATGGCGGCGGCTCCAACACCGATTTCATCGACAACGCCGGTGGCGTGGACTGCTCCGACCACGAAGTCAACATCAAGATCCTGCTGAACGAAGTGGTTCAGGCCGGTGACATGACCGACAAGCAACGCAACCAGTTGCTGGCGAGCATGACCGACGAAGTCGGCAACCTGGTACTGGGCAACAACTACAAGCAGACTCAGGCCTTGTCCCTGGCGGCCCGTCGCGCCTTGCCGCGCATTGCCGAGTACAAGCGTCTGATGAACGACCTGGAAGGTCGCGGCAAGCTGGATCGCGCCATCGAGTTCCTGCCGAACGAAGAGCAGATCAACGAACGCGTTGCCGCAGGCCATGGCCTGACCCGCGCCGAGCTGTCGGTATTGATCTCCTACAGCAAGATCGATCTCAAGGAGCAGTTGCTGAACTCCTTGGTGCCGGACGACGATTACCTGACCCGCGACATGGAAACCGCTTTCCCGCCGACTCTGGTGAGCAAGTTCTCCCAAGCCATGCGCCGTCATCGTCTGAAGCGCGAAATCGTCAGCACCCAGATCGCCAACGACCTGGTCAACCACATGGGCATCACCTTCGTTCAACGACTCAAAGAGTCGACCGGCATGAGCCCGGCGAACGTGGCCGGTGCTTACGTGATCGTGCGCGACATTTTCCATCTCCCGCACTGGTTCCGTCAGATCGAAGCCCTGGACTACCAGGTCTCCGCCGATGTGCAACTGGAGCTGATGGACGAGCTGATGCGTCTGGGCCGTCGCGCTACGCGCTGGTTCTTGCGCACCCGTCGCAACGAGCAGAACGCTGCCCGTGACGTCGCGCACTTCGGTCCGCATCTGGCAGCGCTGGGCCTCAAGCTCGACGAACTGCTGGAAGGCCCGACCCGCGAAGGCTGGCAGTCCCGCTACCAGGCCTACGTCGCTGCTGGCGTTCCTGAGTTGCTGGCGCGCATGGTTGCAGGCACTACTCACCTGTACACCTTGCTGCCGATCATCGAGGCCTCCGACGTGACCGGCCAGAACGCAGCGGACGTGGCCAAGGCCTACTTCGCCGTGGGCAGCGCGCTGGACATCACCTGGTACCTGCAACAGATCAGCGCTCTGCCGGTTGAAAACAACTGGCAGGCCCTGGCCCGTGAAGCGTTCCGCGATGACGTCGACTGGCAGCAACGTGCGATCACCATCTCGGTCCTGCAGCAGGGCGACGGCACCCAGGACGTGGAAACACGCCTGGAACTGTGGATGCAGCAGAACGAAAGCATGATCGAACGCTGGCGCGCCATGCTGGTGGAAATCCGTGCCGCCAGCGGCACTGATTACGCCATGTACGCGGTGGCCAACCGCGAATTGCTGGATCTGGCATTGAGCGGTCAAGCGGTGGTATCTGCCGCAGCGGTCGCCGAGCTGGAACCGGCGGCCTGATCAGGCGTTGAATGAAAAAGCCCCGCATCGAGAGATGCGGGGCTTTTTTATTCAAGGGTGGAAACGTGTCGGCCCATGGATCGATCACTCAGGTGTAGGGCGTGGAGCGTGCGGGTGTCGAGACGTGCCTTTCCAGAATTTGCAGATTGAACGTGACGACATCGCCGGACTCATCGGTGAAACAGGTGCTGTATGCCGGGTCGCGCCAGATTGCTTTTTTGATGATTCCGGCGTTGCGTGCTTTCAAGTAAAGGGTCGCTTGGGAGCTGCTCAAATCATCCAGAGTGATGATTTGATGAAAGCCGTTCAGTAAATGGAAGGAGGTGGTACTACCGCTGGAGGCCGGATAGGCGCCCAGCACGCCTTTTCCGCCCTTGCTGAAGTATTTTTGGTAGTAGGCTTCGTTCAGAATCTGCAGGTTGTAGTAGTCGTTATAACACTTGAAGTGGACGACCATGGCCTTGGATTTTCTACTGCCTGTACGGAGCATGGTTTGGGTGACAGGATCATAGGCTTCAAAGGTCGTCACTACATTTGGAGGTATGGGAGATCTGCTTCCACCCGGTTCGAAATGACCCGCGCTCAATACCTGGTCAAAAAATGTCATGTTGATTCCATCGCAAGTGATGCGGGCGATGAAGGATCTTTCCTGGTCTTTAGTCATGAAGACGTTCCTTGTCTATAGGGGATAATTGTTGGCGCCGTCGCGCGGAGCTGAAGATACCGCTATTTAAAATTCATGACGTTGATTAATTGTGAGCAAACTCTTCCTGTCCAGATTGGAGTTTGCTCACATTGATTTTCGCAGTTTCAATACGATTTTCGCTCTGTCGTGTTATCGAGCATCGAGACGTTACTTGTCGGGTTGGTCAATAAATTACTGAGCGACTGGTCAAACTTCTGCAGCGCTCTTACTTGCACATTCTGCTGTTCGTTAATATCCGCGACGATGTCTTCGCTGCGCTTGTAATCCGCCCATACCGGGCTCAACGCCTTGGCGTCCTGCCCTTGCGCAGTGCCGATGTAAGCCAGGTTGTTGTCGTAAAAGTCCACACTGACCTTCGCTTCGATGTCGGAGCTGCGCGATGTCATCAGCTGGCTGCGGCTGTCGACGATGCCGACCACCTCCGGCTTGGCCGCCATCAGGCTCCGCATGTCCGGGTACACCGTGACCGAGCCGAACTGGCGCTGCAACGAGGCCTTGACCCAATCCACCGCCAGATCGGGCTGGGAGGTGGCTACGTAGGCATCGTGAATCGGCTGCACCAGCAGGCTCTGGCCGAAACCGGTGCCGGCGTTGGCCTGGTAATTCTGTAAGTAGGCGCGGTTGGTTTGAGTATTGCGGCTGTAGACGATGCCCAGCGAAACGTTGTGGCCGTTGGGTATGCTCCGGGCATTACTGCGCCCAACGGGTTGCGTGAAAATGCCATCCACTGAAGATACCGCCGAAGGAGCGGTGGGTATTGAACAGCCGGCTATTAGCACGGTGACTGTCAGGGTACTGACAAGCGCAAGTTTCATGGTGTTTCTCCGGTGAAACAACATCAGTCGGAAAGTTAAATTGCCGGTTTTACTCGGCAGTCATTCCAGACTAAACCGCGAATTGACGATGAAATAGTCAATATCCGTAGTTATCAGGCGCCCAATAGTTTTGTTTGGTTTAAAGCGTTCGGGTTAATTGCCGACGGATATAAAAAGGCCCAAATCAATGATTCGGGCCTTTTTGTTTATGGCTGAACGTACAGCTATCAGTTTTCCAATGGGATCAGTACTTTCTCTTCTGGCGACAGCACCATGAACACCAATAGTTTTGCAGGCTTGGTTTTGCTGGCGTTTTTTGAAACCAGGTGCTCGGAACCGGCCGGTTCGTACCAATACTCACCGGCCTTGTAGGTCCGTTCTTTTTCGCCCTTGACCTGAGAAGTGATGGCCCCCGATAACACATAGGCCATGGCAGTGCCTTCATGCTTGTGCGCAATGGAGGATTGCCCCGGCTGGTAGTCGACTTCGATCATCAGGGCTTTCTTGCCAGGTGCGTTTTGCAGCATTTGATCTTGCAGCACAGTGACCTTTTCCGAATGATCACTGGCTTCATGGGCGAATGCCGAGGCGGAAACGGTCAGGGCCAAGGCAACAAAAGGGGCAGTACATAGGCGCAAAACGTTCATGGTTCATTACCTGCAATGGGTGAGTTGTCCGGAACCAATCTAGTGCGCCACCCACCCCAAACAAACAGCCAATATTCGGGAAGTCCAGGGGACCAATATCAGGTCTTCAGACAAAAAAAGATCGCAGCCCCCGGCACCTTCTACAGAGGTACCCATGCCCTGTAGAAAATGCCGAAAGCTGCGATCTTTAATCGTGTTCTTAACGAATCGGAAAACTGTTGAAGTCGACAGCGTTGGCCAGCTGGCAATCGATCAGGTCGATGAATCCCTGCACTTGAGGGCTGTTGAAATGCGATTGCATGGCCGCTTCCGATTGCCAATGGGCGCTGACGGTCCAGCGATTACTGTCGTCGGGGCAACGGTCGACCATGTAGGACTCACAACCCGGAAGTTCGCGCAGGGTTTCGACAATTTTTTGCAGTTGCTTACCCAGTTCGTCCGAGCGACCAGCGACGGCTTTTACCTTGACGGTATTGATCATTTGGTTGGGCATTGCTCACACTCCTGAATCAGGCCGGACGAATCCTGCTCATTGAGAGATAACGCCTATGCAGGATAGGCCTGCACCCCGGGACCACCAATAGCCAATCGCCGGATAAAGTCGCAGACCAATCCGTCAGGCGACTTGCTGCAAGATGTCCCGCAGGCGATCCAGGGCGATGTCGATGTCCAGGGTTTCAATGGCGCCAAAACCGAGGAAAAGCCCGGCCAGCGGCGCCTGCTGGTAGAAAAAGCTGTCGATGGGGTAGAGCCCGACTTCGACTTTTTTCGCCAGTTCGATCACCAACGGGACATCAATCGGCACTTTGCACAGCACCACCATGTGGAAACCGGCCGTGGTCGGCACCGCTTCAAGCCATGGCGAGAGGTCGGTGGCGATGCGCGCCAGTATCCGATCCCGTCGACCGGCGTAGATCGTGTGACAACGGCGAATGTGCTTGAGCAGGCAGCCTTCGGCGATGAACTTGGCCAGCGCCCATTGCGGCAGGGTCGAGGTGTGAAGGTCGGTGAGCTGCTTGGCACGCACCACCGCATCGAGAATCGCCGGCGGCAGAATCGCATAACCCAGCCGCAACTCCGGCAACAGGGTTTTCGAGAAGGTCCCGACGTAGGCGACGATCCCGCGTTCATCCATGCTTTGCAGCGAATCTGTGGGCCGGCCCTCATAGCGGAATTCGCTGTCGTAGTCGTCTTCGATGATGATTGCCCCCAGCTCGTGGGCCTTGGCCAGCAACGCCACGCGCCGTTCCTGGCTCATGGGCATGCCCAGCGGGAACTGGTGCGACGGGGTCACATAAATCAGCCGCGTGCCAAGGGGGATCTTGTCCACCTGAATGCCTTCGCCATCCACTGGTACGCCGATCACCGTGGCACCGTGGGTGCCGAACAACAGGCGTGCTGGCGGGTAACCGGGGTCTTCCATGGCGACGATGCTGCCAGGGCGGGTCAGTACCCGGGCAATCAGGTCCAGGGCCTGTTGGGCGCCGTTGCACACCACCACGTCTTCATCCTGGCAATTGACCCCGCGAGAAAATGCGATGTGCCGGGCGATGGCATTGCGCAGCGCCGGCAGGCCTTCCGGCAGGCTGTAGAAACCTTTGGAGGCGGAGATCTGCCGCAAGGCGTGGGAGGTGCAGCGCCGCCAGTCGTCCTGGGGAAACTGGCCCTTGCTGGTGGCGCCACCAATGAAGTCGTAGCGCAGCGAGCCTTCCAGTGTCGGGTGGCGCAGAAATACTGGCAGGTTGCACCAGGATTCAATGACCTCGAAACCGGCCAGTTCCGAATGGCTCTGTTTACGCTCGACTTTCGAAGCCCGGGCGTTGACATAGGTGCCTTTGCCGATCACCCCGGTCAGGAAGTTTTCGTAGGTCAGTTGAGCATAGGTGTCGGAAATGGTCTTGCGCGAAATGCCCAGTTGCTCGGCCAGCAGGCGACTGGGCGGCAGCTGCGTACCGGCTGCCAGACGTCCGGACTCGATCGCGCTGCGCAGTTGGTTGTACAGCTGACCGGCCAGGTCCTTGCGGCCATTGATGACAACATGTAGTTCCATACCGGCCAAACTCCGGGGCAATTGGGGCGCGTGTGCGTCGCGCAAGATTACCCTCATCCGGCGCTTGTGCAGAAGTTGCGTGGCGGAAAAACCGTCGATTGGTCTGGAGACGGGTGGTCCACGGTTTTTCCGTCGAATTGGACCTGTAACGCACAGGCAACAACGGATAACGTCAATTGCACATCCGTGCTGCACGAGGCCCGCCATGAACCCCCGTCTGGATTACTACAGCGCGTCACCCAAGGCGATGAAAGCCATGATCGCGATGGAGGCCTTGACCAGCAGCTTGAGCATCGAGCCGGCGCTGCTGCACCTGATCAAGATCCGTGCGTCACAGCTCAACGGCTGTGCGTTCTGCACCGACATGCATTCGGTGGATGCCCGGCGCCTGGGCGAAACCGATCGGCGCCTGTATTCCATTGTGGTATGGCGTGACAGCAACTTCTTCAACCCGCGCGAACGGGCGGCCCTGGCCTGGACCGAGGCCGTGACCCTGCTTGCCGAAAGCCATGTGCCGGACGATGTCTATGAGCAGGCGCGAGCGCAATTCAGTGAAGCTGAGCTGGTCGACCTGACCATCGCCGTCACCACCATCAACAGCTGGAATCGGCTGGCGGTGAGTTTCCGGCAAAGCCCCAGTACCTGATCGGTTTGTCATACGGCTTTCATGAAGGGTGCGCAGGATGGATTGCACCGATAGACGGACAGGGAGTCATCGATGTCAATCATGGAAGCCGGCAGCCGTCGGCGCATTGCCGAGCACTGCGCAGCCATCGAGAAAAGCGTTTCCTGGCGGACACTGGCGGCGGATCTCGATCCGGTGCTGGCCCAGTGTTTCAGTGTCACCGCTCGTTGTGGCTGTTTCATGCAGGCGGCACGGAGCCTCAATATCAAGGCGACCCGGCTGCGCAAGCAATTGGCGCAGCTGGAAACACAGCTGCAGTGTTCGTTGTTCAGCCCCTCGGACAATGGCGTTACCCTCAGTCGTGACGGGCTGCAGCTGCATTCGCAATTGATCGCACTGGCCCACGAGCGCGACTTGCCGGTGATCGAGCAACCGCTGGTGCGCCTGGCTGTCGCCGAATCGATCCTGCACGACATTCTCGGGCGTGACCTGGTGGCCTTGCTGCGGCGCAACGCCAGCGTGCGCCTGGACATCATCAACCTCGACAGCGAACTGTCACTGCGAGCGGTCAGTGCCGATGTGGTGTTGTGGTTGGCCGGCACCGACTCGCCGCTACCCGGCCCGAGTTTTGCCATCAGCGAACCCCGGCGCCTGGCGCGTCTGGACTACCTGCCGCACATCGCCAAACGTTACTCAAGGGTTGCTTCGCGCCCGGACAGTCTCGATGACCTGGCCGATTTCCTGCTGGTGCAGTGGCAGCATGATCGGCAGTTCGACTGTTTTCGCCCGTGGAACAACCTGGTAGACCAGCGCCTGGCCGGGGTGGTGCAGTTGCATTCCTATGAACTGATGCTGGAAATGATCCGTTGCAGCGCCTGCATCGGCCTCTTGCCCGGCTACATGAGCCGTTTCGACCGTGGCTTGATCGGTTTGCCAGGGCTGTTCAATGCACCGATGCAGCGTCAGGTCTGGCTGGCGGTGAATGTCCACTCCGAGGGGGATGCGCAGGTGCAGATGATCGTCGAGTTGATCAACAGCACCTTCAACGAGCGCCGGGACTGGTTCGAAGGTTGAGCCCGATCAAACTGCGGGAGCGAGCCTGCTCCCACAGGGGGCTCGCCAGCCGGGAAGGATGCGATATAGAGTGAGCGGCCGTGTCTGTATCAAGGATGAGTCACCCATGCCCGCCATCGATCCTGTCATCACCCTCGAACGCTTCAACGAATCCCACATCGAAGGCATCACCGCGCTTTACCACGACCCCATGGTCGCCCGGCAGACGCTGCAAATGCCGTTTCCGTCCCGCGAGACCTGGCGCAAACGCCTGGCTTCGGACAACGAACGAATCATTCAATTGGTGGCGCTGCACCAGGGCGCCGTTATCGGCAGCATCACCCTTGAGCAGTTTTCACGTGTCCGTCGCGGCCATGCCGGTACGTTCGGCATGGGTGTCGCGCAGGCGTGGCAGGGCAAGGGCGTCGGCACCCAACTGTTGGCGGCGGCGCTGGATATCGCCGATGACTGGATGAATCTGCGGCGGATCGAACTGTCCGTCTATGCCGACAACGAAGCGGCCATCGGCCTGTATCGCAAATTCGGCTTTGAAACCGAAGGGGTCTTGCGCGATTACGCGGTGCGTGACGGGGTTTTCGTCGATACCTTGAGCATGGCGCGCCTGCGTCGTCCACCCAAGGCCGGTTGAATCAGCGGTTCAGGACAACGCCAGTGCCGCTCGTGCTTTTAGTCGTACGCCCGCGGCGCGCTTCTGCCATGCTCAAGGTCCGCAGCACCGCTTCAACCAAAGGAACACCGCGATGGACGACGTACAGCAACTGGGCGAGATGCTTCGTCATTACGCAGACAGCGAAGCGCACAAGAAGCAACTGTTCGAAACGCAATCGGCCGAGTGGGCCAAGTGCATTGGCGAGTTGTTCGATCAGATCCAGCAGTGGCTGGAACCCGTCAAGGCGCCGAATCTGCTGGAGGTCAGTCGTGAAGCCTATGTCGCATCGGGGCCGAGCGTTCCGGTGGAAACCTCCACCTTCAATACCGAAAAACTGAGCATCCTGATCGCCGGCAAACCGGTGGAGTTCGTGCCGGATGTGATGGGTGTCGGCGGGCAGATTTCAGTGGCGGTAATGGGCTTTACCGCTGCACGCTACGGCAGTGTTTCGCTGGTTTGCCTGCCGCCGTCGGACGGCTGGCAATGGCGCAAGACCAATGGCTTGAAGGACCCGGATACCTTCGCCTTCGATGCGAACTTTCTGGCGCAGCAGTTGCAGAGCCTCATCCCCCGCGAGCGCAACTGAATTCACTGAGCGATGCACAGGGGTGGGCCGTTGTCTCAGAGTTCGAGGTGACCCACGGTTGCAATGCCGTGCACTGTAGAAACCGGGGTGCAAATAAAACAGGCTCAGGAAAAGTTCATTAGTGCGGATCAGATTGAAAATGACCATGGCCTGGATGATCCATCTCTGATACGGCTTTTAAACCAATATCTGAATCTGTAATGAAAATCAGCGTCGGCCCATAGTGCTACCTCCTGTAGGAGCGAGCTTGCTCGCGATGGGCGTCAACGATGACGCGGGCTGTCTGGATGCCCCGTTGCCTGTGCGTTTTTCGCGAGCAGGCTCGCGCCTGCAGGGTGATGTGCCAAATCCTGATGAGGTAGCCACATGTATCAGTACGACGACTATGACCGGGCGCTGGTGTTCGAGCGGGTTGCGCAGTTTCGCGATCAGGTCGAGCGCTTCATCGCGGGGGAACTGAGCGAGGAAGAGTTCCTGCCGCTACGCCTGCAGAATGGCCTGTACATGCAGAAACACGCCTACATGCTGCGGGTGGCCATCCCTTACGGCACCCTGAGCGCCCGGCAGATGCGCACGCTGGCAAGCATCGCCCGCGACTACGACCGTGGTTACGGCCACTTCACCACGCGGCAGAACATGCAGTTCAACTGGATCGAACTGGCCGAAGTGCCGGATATCCTCGAACGCCTGGCCCGGGTGGACATGCACGCGATCCAGACCTCCGGCAACTGCGTGCGCAACATCACCACCGAAGCCTTTGCCGGGGTCGCGGCCGACGAAATGATCGACCCGCGCCCGCTGGCGGAAATCCTGCGGCAGTGGTCGACCATCAACCCGGAATTCCTGTTCCTGCCGCGCAAGTTCAAGATCGCCATTTGCTCGGCCGAGCAGGATCGGGCGGCGATCATGATGCATGACATCGGCCTCTATCTTTACCCTGGCAGCGATGGGCAAATGCTCCTGCGGGTCATCGTCGGCGGTGGATTGGGGCGCACGCCGATCCTCGGTTTGCAGATCCGTGAAGGCTTGCCGTGGCAGCATTTGCTGTCCTACGTCGAGGCGGTGTTGCGGGTCTACAACCGCCATGGCCGGCGAGACAACAAGTACAAGGCGCGGATCAAGATTCTGGTCAAGGCCCTGGGCATCGAGGCGTTCGCCCGGGAAGTCGAGGAAGAATGGCAGTACCTGCGGGACGGGCCGGCACAGTTGACCGAAGACGAGTACGAGCGCGTGGCCAGTGCCTTCGTCGCGCCGCCCTACCGCGAACGGGCAGACACCCACCTGGATTTCGGCACACAGTTGAGCGCGCACCCGGCCTTCGCCCGTTGGGTGCAGCGCAATGTGCAGGCGCACAAGGTGCCGGGCTATGCCAGCGTGGTGCTGTCGACCAAACCCGGCAGTGCCGCGCCGCCGGGCGATGTCACCAGCGAACAGATGGAGGCGGTGGCCGAATGGGCCGAGCGCTTCGGGTTCGCCGAGATCCGCATTGCCCACGAACAGAACATCGTCCTGCCGGACGTGCCCAAGGCCGATCTGTTCGCGCTCTGGCGCCTGGCTTGCGAGCACAACCTGGGCAGCGCCAACGTCGGCTTGCTGACCGATATCATCGCCTGTCCCGGTGGCGACTTCTGCGCACTGGCCAACGCCAAGTCGATCCCCATCGCCCAGGCCATTCAGGCGCGTTTCGACGACCTCGACTACCTGCACGACCTCGGTGACATCAGCCTCAATATTTCGGGCTGCATGAACGCCTGTGGGCACCATCACATCGGCAACATCGGCATCCTGGGGGTCGATAAGAACGGCAGCGAGTGGTACCAGATCACCCTCGGTGGGGCCCAGGGCAAGAACAGTGCGCTGGGCAAGGTCATCGGCCCGTCCTTCAGCGCCGCCGAAGTGCCCGGGGTGATCGAGCACATCATCGATACCTTTGTGCGTTACCGCGAGAGCGAGGAGCTGTTCGTCGATACCTTGCAGCGCATCGGCCTGGAACCGTTCAAAGAGGCGGTTTATCCGAAAACGCTGGAGGTATCGGCATGAACAATCTGTTGCGTCTGCAAGAGGGCGTGGCGCGGATTATAGAGGACGACCCATGGATGCTGGTCCGGGACCTGGAGGCGCCATTGCCGGCGGGCAAGCTGATCCTGCCCCTGGCCCGTTGGCTGGAAAACCCTCGGCAACACGCGTTGTGGCTCGGGCCGGACGATGACGTGGAGAGCCTCAAGCCGTGGTTGGCCGCGCTGCCGCTGATCGCCGTGGATTTTCCGAGTTTCCGCGATGGTCGCGGCTACAGCCAGGCGTACTTGCTGCGCACTCGATTGGGCTGGACGGGCGAGTTGCGTGCCATCGGTGACGTGCTGCGCGATCAGCTCAGCCACATGCGTCAATGCGGCTTCGACAGCTTCGCGGTGCGGGCGGATAAGTCTGCCGAGGATGCGTTGAAAGGATTGGCCGGCATGAGCGTGCTTTACGGTCGTTCGGTGATAGAACCGCGGCCGTTGTTTCGGCGGCGGTGACGCCAAACCTGTGGGAGCGAGCCTGCTCGCGATGAGGTCCGTTCAGACAAGACTGATGTTGAATGTCAGACCGCTATCGCGAGCAGGCTCGCTCCTACAGGTTGATCATTGGCCGGCATAAAAGCCATGCAGACGCTGATCTCCCTGTTGCCCGCGAAGGGGCCTCTGGATCAGCCCACAATCACTTCAACGCCGGATCGCCCATGTTCATTTTCTTCCAGCCCTGCAACAGCACCTGTGCTTTCGGTTCCTGTCCGTTGTTCAGGTAGTACTGGATCAACGCCAGGCGCGCATTGCGGTTGGCCGGCTGCACTTTCAATAGCCGTTCCAGTTCTTCGCACGCCTCATCGACTTTGCCGCTGTCGTGCAGCGCCACAGCCAGCACGTAGCCAAACTGGGCACTCTGCGGTTCCAGTTGCGCGGCTTTGCGCAAGAACGGCATTGCCTGGGCGGACTGGCCCGCGCGTACCAGCGACAAGCCCTGGGTATGTTGCAGCAAGGCGGCGTCCGGGTGCTCTTTGAGGCTTTGCGCCAACAGCGCCTGCGCTTCCTGTCCGCGGCCATTGGCCTCCAGCCACTGCACCAGCGTCACCAGTGCGGGGTAGAAGCCTGGATCACGCTTGAGCGCGGTTCGCAGTAAGCCTTCGACCTCGTCACTGCGCCCGCTGGCCTGATACAGCATGGCCAGGTTGAGGTTGGATTCGGCACGTTCGGCCAGACTCTTTTGCACGCTTTCGTACTCGGCGATGGCGACCTCCCAATGGGCCCGGGCACTGCCCAGACCCGTGTTCGCGACGCTGAGCAAGTCCCGGGCCGCGGCAATGCGCACGGCCTTCACCGGATCGCTGAGCAACGGCGACAGCAAGGCGGCGCGTTCTTCGGGCGGCAGGAACGCACTGATGGCGTGGACTGCGCTTTCCCGTACTTGTGGCGCCGGATGGCTCAGGTCCCTGGTCGCCAGTTTCAACGCCTGCTCGCTTGGATACAGCGGCAGCTCGGCGAGCAGGGTCGCCCGTTGAATCGCCGGCAGGTTGCTGCGTTGCAGTTGCTCGTAGAGCGCCTGCGCCGCGCCTGGCTGACCGTTGCGAATCAGCCACAGGCTTTCGTCGTAGCGCGGGGCCTGGACGGGGCTGGCGTTGGCGGTGTTCCACAGCTTGAACTGCTCGGTGACCTTGTCGCCAGCCTTGCCCTGGTGGCAGCTCAGGCAGGCGTCCGGTGTACCGAGTCTTGCCGCACGCTCGGGGTTGGGAATACTGAAACTGTGGTCATGGCGGAAGTCATTGCCCATGTAGAACTTGCCGGGCATGTGGCAATCCACGCATTGCGATCCCGGTTGGCCCATGGCGTGACGGGTGTGTTCGATGGAGTCGTAGTTCTTCGCTTGCAGGCCCTTGCCATCGACGGTTTGCACGGTCGTCTTGCCGGCGGTGTTGTGACATTGCAGACAGACGCCGTTACCCGGCGCCTTGAGCTCGGCGCTGTGCGGGTTGTGGCAATTGCTGCAGCGCACCCCCTTGTCGAACATCTTGCTCTGGGCGAAGGAGCCGTGTTCGAACACTTCGTCCTTGATCTTGCCGTCCAGGGCATACAGCTCGCGGGTCAGCGGGCTCGGCAGGTAGTCATCCATCAAGCGCTTGCCAACGGTGTAGCCGTCGTCCAATGGCGCGCGGCGCGAGTGGCAGCGGGCGCAGGTCTCGATTTCGACGGTGGCGTTCTTGTCCTTGAGATCGACGGCAAAACCGGCGTGGATCAGGTCGGTCTTTTTCGCGGTCCATTCCAGGTGGTTCGAGGCCGGGCCATGGCACGCCTGGCAGCCGACCCCGAGGCTGTTCCACTGGCTGTCGAAGGTGTTTTTCGCCGCATCGAAATTGCGCTTGAAACCGGTGGTGTGGCACTCAATGCACATGAAGTTGGCGTTTTGGCTCGGTTTGCTCCAGTGCAGCGGGTCCTTGAAAGTCACGCCCTGGCCCGGATAGAGATGAAACCAGCGGTGTTTCTCGGTATCCCAGGCCACGCCCAGGGCTTGCAGGCGACCTTCGCCGACCTCGATCAAATACTGCTGCAAGGGCGCAATGCCGAAGGTGTAGGCCACCTTGAAGTCGGCATTCTTGCCGTCGCTGCCGGGGGTGTTGACCCAGAAACCGTCGTCCTTGTGCGAAAAACGGGTGGTTTCGTTTTCCGCCTTGAAGGTGACGTTGTTGAAATCACCGAGCATGGTTTCGGTGTTGGCCGGTTGTATCGCCAATTGGTGATGGGAGCCTTGCCAGTCCTTGACCTGCGCGCTGTGGCAGCCCTGGCATTGTTGCTCATCGACCATTTTGGCCGGCGCCAGGGCAACGGGCTGCGGTGGCGGCTTGACCGGTTCAACGGCGGCCTTGCTGACCGGTGCGTAGGTCACGGGTGCCGGATTGCCGCTGAACAGAAACCAGCCGATGCCTGCGACCGCCAACAGCAAAATGCCGATGGTGGCGGGAAACAGGTAGCGATTGATCAGGTTCGGTTGCGAATCAGAGCTTGTGTTTGCAGCTTTATTTTTATGTTTCGGCATTGCGACTTCCGTGGTCCAGGTGCGTTTGCCGTCAGGCGCGCGTTCAGCGAGAGGCAGCTTTGCCGGATGGCCGGCGTCTGTCAAATGACGCTTGTGATCTTGTGGGAGTGAGCTTGCTCCGGGCTGCGTACCGACGATGGCGGTTTGAAAATTGCCGGATCACTCCCCGCCAAACCAGCGGAAATACGGGTTGCCGCCATCCCCGCGCATCACCTCGCGAGCATCCCTGACCCAGGCATCACGGTCACCCTCGTAGGCATGCAGGCTGGCCCGATAGAGCTGCATCAGGCGTTGCTGGTGGGTGTTCATCCGCTCGATGAAACCTGCGTCGGCGTTGACCAGGGGCGGGGCACTGCGCAGATTCAGCAGCGCCGGAAGCACGCGGGTAATTTCCTTGTCCCGTACCCAGGGGGCGTATTCGATTCGTGGTTGATCGTCGGTCACCGGTGGCGCATCCGCAGCGAAGTGTTCAAGGCCGGCACGATCGGTGACCCAGGTCGCCAGCAGCGCGGCCGCCGAGCCGATACCGACATCCTGCAAGGTGCTGCGCACGCTGTCCTGCTGGAAGCGCGCGCTGATTTTCGCCGCATCTAGTTCCATCGGCTCCAGCGAACCCACCAGCAGCATCTCGTGGAACTCGCTGGTCCACAGGGTGGCGTAGGGGAAGACATCAAGGAAACTGCGCACCAGCGAGCGTGAGTCGTCGATGTTTTGCGTCGGCAACGGCAGCCATTGGGCGACCAGGCCCTGTTTCTGCAAACGGCTGGCCGCCAATTGATAAAAGTCCCGGGAATACAGATTGACCACGCCGGCAGCGGACGGCGGTGGTGGTTCGAGGGTGATCAGGTCGTAGGGCTGCGGGTTGCGCAGCAGTTCCTGGCGACCATCGCGCAGTCGGACATCGACACCGGGATCGCTGGCGGCATTGAAGTTGCCCTTGAACAAGGGCGCAGCCTTGACCACCGAGGGCAACAGTTCGGCGACGACGCGATGTTCCAGGCCCGGATAGCGGGTCAAGGCGCCTGCGGTGATCCCGGTGCCGAACCCGATCACCAGCGCCGAGCGCGGTTCTCCGTTGTGGATCAGCAGCGGCAACAATGCCTGGATGCGCATGTAGCGCAGGGACGGCATGGCGTCGCCGGTGTTGGACACGCCCTGGATGTAGAGGCGCTGGAAGGCTTTCTGGCCTTTGCCCTGGGTGACCACGGCAACCGTGCCACCTCGACCTTCCTCATAAAACGCCAAGGTGCCGTTGCGGGCACCGGGCAGCAGGCTGGCCAGTTTGTCGACCGGGGTCAGCAGTGCCAGCACCACCGATAACAGTCCGACCGCGACCACGCCCTGACGCCGGCCTTTCTTGACCCCATGACCCTTGCGCACGGCGAAGTAGCCGATCCCGGCGGCGATGATCGCCAGCAAGCCAAGAGTCCGCACCAGCCCCAGCAAGGGGATCAGCACAAAGCCGCAGAGCATCACCCCGATAATCCCGCCCAGGGTATTGAACGCCACGACTTCTCCAACATGGCGCCCCACATGGTCGCGCCCGACGCTCAAGCGCAGTGCCACGGGAAACGCCGCGCCGAGCAGCACGGTCGGCACGAACACGATGCTCAGGGCCGCGACCGCAAAGCGTGCGCTCATGCCCAGTAACTCACTGGCGCCCAACGACAGCACCCAGGCTTCGACCAGGCTCTGGGCGAGCACCAGCCAGCGCCCGAGCACGGCGATTTCCAGCAATGCGATCACTCCGGCGCCGGCGATCAGCAGGCCGAATACACCCCAGGGATCGCGCAGCCGATCAACCCGTCGAGCGAGCAGCGCGCTGCCCAGGAACAGCCCGGTAAGGTACGTCGCCAGCACCACGGCAAAGGCATAGGTGCGCGTGCTCATGAACTGCACGATGGACTGTGACCACACCACTTCGTAGCCAAGAGCCACGCCACCGGCAATCGAATACAGCCACAGGGCCAGGCGATCCGGTGCCTTGTCCGTGTGGTGTTTGACCGGTGCTTCAACCGGCAGTGAACGATGGCGCTGGAACCACAAGGCCCCGGCAGCGGCCAGCAGGTTCAGCATCGCGGCAGCCAGGGCACTGCCGCGCACGCCGAGGGTGGCGATCAGCACGAACGCCGCGAGCAGGGTGCCAGCGATGGCGCCGGCGGTATTCGCCGCATACAAGTGTCCGCCAGCCTTGCCCAATTGTTGCGGGTGACTGGCCAACGAACGAACCAGCACGGGTAAAGTGCCACCCATCAACAGAGCGGGAATGCCCACCAGGGCAAACGGCAACACCCAGGCCAGCAGACCGATGTGCTGTTCCAGCCAGGCGAAAGGACTGGCCGCCAGGCTCATGGCGAAGGTTGCGCCGACGCCGAGCACCGCCACCAGCACTTCCAGCCCGGCATACAGCAGCACCGGTTGCTGCAAGCGGTCCGCCCAGCGGCCGAACAGCAAGCCCCCCAGGGCCAGGCCTGCAAAAAACGCACTGATGCCGGTGGTGATGGCGTACACCTCGACGCCCACCACCAGCGACAGTTGTTTGATCCACAGCACCTGATACACCAGTGCCGCGGCACCGGAGACGAACAGCAACAGGGCGGGGAACAACAGCGCCGGGGAGGCGACGTGAGGGGCAGGTATGGCCGACGACTTGCTGGCGACACGTGATGACATGGGGCTGATGCCTTGTACGATTTTCGGATTGAAAAAAATCTGTAGGCGCTGGCTCAGACACTCTGTCTGTCGACCGGACGGTCGCCATCGCTGGCAAGCCAGCGCCTACAGTTGTGCGCTTTCAGAAAAAAGTCCGCTCGCCGGTGAAGGCGAGCGGCGGTCAAGCGGTCTTACTGTGCAGCTTTCATCTTTTCGGCAATCTTGGCATCTACCGCGGCACGGATCTGGTCAACACTGAAGCTGGCCGGTTTCTGGCTAGGTGGATACTCGATGAAGGTCTGCAGGAACTGCGCAGATTTGGTCACTGCCTGGGCAACCAGATAAACGTTTTTGGTGGTCCAGTCGTAGTACTGGTCAGACACGATGTCCGCCCGTTCGAACGGGTCCATCCGCAGGTTGAAGATTTTCGGTACCCGCAGGCAAACGAACGGTTCGCTCCATACTTTGAAGCCGCCCGGCGCACGCTGCTCGCAGAACACCGCTTTCCAGTTGCCGAAACGCATCGACACCAGCATGCCGTCATCGTTGAAGTAGTAGAACTCCTTGCGTTCGCCTTTGGGTTGCTGACCGGTCAGGTAGGGCAGCTGGTTGTAGCCGTCCAGGTGCACCTTGAAGCTGGTGCCGCCCGAGGTGGGTGCCCAGCCCTTGAGCAGTTTGTCTTTCACATCGGCATCGCCGGCAGCGGCGAGCAGGGTCGGGAACCAGTCCATGCCCGAGAACAGCTCGTTGGACACTTCACCAGCCTTGATCTTGCCTGGCCAGCGCACCATGGCCGGTACGCGGTAGGCGCCTTCCCAGTTGGAGTTCTTCTCGTTACGGAACGGTGTGGTCGCCGCGTCCGGCCAGGAGAACTGGTTCGGGCCGTTGTCAGTGGTGTAGACGACGATGGTGTTGTCAGTGATCTTCAGGTCATCGAGGGTCTTGAGCAGTTTGCCGACGTCGCCGTCGTGCTCGAGCATGCCGTCTGCATATTCGTTACCGGGCATGCCGCTCTGGCCCTTCATCGAATCGCGTACATGGGTGAACAAGTGCATGCGCGTGGTATTCATCCAGACGAAGAACGGTTTGTCCGCCTTGGCCTGCTTCTCGATGAACGCCTGGGCGGCGGCGGTGGTTTCGTCGTCGATGGTTTCCATGCGTTTTTTGGTCAAGGCACCGGTGTCCTCGATCTTGCCGTCGGCGAAGCTGTGGATCACGCCGCGTGGAGAGTTGGCCTTGACGAACTCGGCGTCGTCCTTGGGCCAGTACGGGCGTTCAGGCTCTTCTTCGGCATTGAGGTGATAGAGGTTGCCGAAGAACTCGTCGAAACCGTGGTTGGTCGGCAGATACTCGTCCTTGTCGCCCAGGTGGTTCTTGCCGAACTGGCCAGTGGCGTAGCCAAGGCCCTTGAGCGCCTGGGCGATGGTGATGTCACGCTTTTGCAGGCCGACAGGGGCGCCCGGAATGCCGACTTTCGACAGACCCGTACGCAAAGGTGTCTGACCGGTAATGAACGACGAGCGCCCGGCGGTGCAGCTGTTCTCCGCGTAATAGTCGGTGAACATCATGCCTTCCTTGGCGATGCGGTCGATGTTGGGCGTCTTGTAACCGACCACACCCATGGAATAGGCGCTGATGTTGGTCTGGCCAATGTCGTCGCCAAAAATCACCAGAATGTTGGGTTTTTCCGCGGCCACGGCAGTGGCCGAAATCGCCATGACCGAAGTCGCCACCAGGGCAAGCTTGGGTAACCATTTGCGTATGCGAGTCATCTGACTTGCTCCTTTTGCTTACGTCGCTCGGTGCGACAAACGTTCATTGCGGTCCTGCGTTACGCTTTTTTTTATTGCACTTGCTCAGGTGTGGCGGCATCGAACGGGTAGATCCGACGCCATTCGGTCGCCATGTCGACGACGGTCCAGCCACGTTTGTTGGCTTCGTCCAGGGCTTTGTCCAGTCGGCCGATCTGCGACTCGCGGTCTTAGGCCCACTCGCGTTTGGCGTCGGTGTGATGCACCAGGCCCATGAAGCGCTTTCCCGGCCCGGCGGCGGTCCACTGCAGCATTTGCAGGTCGCCGTCGGAGTTGCCGAAAGCCAGGATCGGCCGCTTGCCGATGACGGCGTCGATGCTTTCCGGTTTGCCCGGGCCGTCGTCGTTGTGCGCCAGTTTTCGCGTGCGCAAGATCGACGCCTGGCCATCCTTGTACTGAAACGCCGTGACGAAAGTGGTGCCGATCACCCGCTCGGGCGGGATGCCGTAGACCTTCTCGGCGAAGGCGCGCATGAAACCGGTGTCGCCACCGGAGACGATGTAGGTCTTGAAGTCTTCACTGCGCAGGTAGTCGAGCATTTCCAGCATCGGCTGGAAGATCATCTCGGTGTAGGGCTTGCCGGTTTTCGGATGGCGCGCCTGGCTGAGCCAGGTCTTGGCGTAGTCGTCGAAAGCCTCGGTGGTCATGCCGGTGTGGGTCGCACCGAAGATCTTCATCATGCCGTCCAGGCCGGTGGCCGCCAGCGCCTTGTGATCGTTTTCCAGCACCGCCTGGAACGGCTGGGTGGTTTTCCACTCCGGGTGTTGGGGCGCGGTGCGCTTGACCTCTTGCAGGGCAAACAGCAGCTCGAAGTACATCGGTTGCTCGCTCCACAAGGTGCCGTCGTTATCGAACACGGCAATGCGATCCTCGGGTTTGACGAAATCCTTGCTGCCTTGATCGGTCACCGCCTGCACGAACTCGATGATGTGTTTTTTCGCCGGACCGTCGTTCCAGGAGGGCAGGGGTTCGGCGGCCTGAGCCATTAGGGGCAGGCTCAAAGCCAGGGCTAGCAGCAGCTTCAACCGGTGAAAGTGGCGGTGGCTGATCGGGTTCGTCATGGGCGTTCCTTCGAGTGAACCGGATTGAGTGGTCGCAATGCAGGAGCGACTGATTCTTTGTTGTACTCGGCCTGACTATGCAGCGTAGTCAAGGATTCCTTGAGTTGGTGCAGCGCCTGATCTTTGGTGGGCTCGCGGCCGTAGCAGGCGCGCAGAAAGGCTTGCAGGCGCGGGCCGAAACCCGTCAGCTTCAAGCCCGTTTGGCTGCGGCGTGTCCACAGGTACAGGGCGCTCAATTGTGGCGGTTTGCTATCAAGCTGCGCCGGGATTTGCCGCCAGGCATAGTCGGCAGAGCCCAGCCAGGCGCTGTGCCGGGCCTGACGCCGGGATCTGGCCCCGAGGTACGCGCGATGGACGAAGGGGCGGGCAAACCAGGCGAGTAGCGCCACGCTCGCCAGCAACGCCAACAGGCTGAAAGCAAAGCCTGAAAGGTGCAGGCGATGGGGCTGGCCGAGTTGCTTCAGGTCTTCGCTGATCGAAAACACCGGCCGATAGGCACTGTTGGCGGCGGCGTCGAAGTTCACGGCGGGCACTTGTGCGGTGCGGGTCTGTTGGCTGCTGGCGTCCCACCATTTCAGCTCGATGGCCGGCAAGGTGTGAGGGCCTTCGGTGTCGATGCGATAGGTCACGCTGTCGATGCGCTGGCCGCCGGTGAAGTGGCCGCGACCGTCGTCCAGGGTAGTGACCTGCGGGTTCTTTGCGTATCGACTGAGGCCGCTGACATCCCCCAGCGACGGCGTCGGCAATGACATGGCCAGGGCGCCGTCGGCTTGCAGTGTCAGTTGCCGGGTGAGGCTGTCGCCGACCTTCAGCGGAGTCGAGGAATTGACGACCTTCTGGGTGAAACGCAGTCCCTGCGCGACCAGCACCGGTTCGCCGGGCGCGAAACCCGCTGGTTGCGCCGCCGTGAAGTGCAGCGGTTGACTCTGGGCGCTCTGTTCGGCGCTGGCCTGACCCGGGGTGGCGCGCACGCTCAGGGCGGGAATGTCGAAGCCCTGCGCCACATTCGGTGTGATCAGGTAGCTGTAGCGCATGCCGTTGAATGACTTGCCGTCGAGCGTCTGGTTCAGGTGCTCGGCGTGGCCGTCCGGCGGTATCACCAGCGCACCGGGCAACGTGAACTCGGGCAGGGTAGGGGCGTTGGTGAACCAGGTGTCGGTGAGGACATCGAGGTGCAATTCGACCAGGCTGCCGACCATGGCGGTGTTGGCCGGTTGCAGGCTGGTCTGGACGCGCAGTTCGGGTTCGGCGGCGAGAGCGGTGGTGCTGATCAGGCACAGGAGCAAGGTGCCGAGTATTGTGTTGCCTGGGCAGGAGCCTTCGCGGGCAAGCCCGCTCCCAGAGGTTGCGCGCCGTTCATGACGTTTGGGGACGACAACGATCCCTGTGGGAGCAGGCTTGCCGGCGATGGGAGTGACTGGGTCTCGCAGACTGATCATGGCTTCACTCCCGCCTGATCCTGCAAACTGAATTTTTGCTTCAAGAATTTCGCTGGCGATGTCGTGAGGTTCTGCAACCACTGTTCATCCGAGGCTGCCCGATCGGTTTGCACTGTTCTGCTCTGGCCCTTGCCGGGAGCCTTGTCCATCTTGATGGCGTCCGGTTTGACTTTGGGGGCGTTTTTTTCGGCGCTTTCGGTGTCTTTCTGCAAGGCCATGGCCAAGGCCAGGTTGGCCGTGGCTTCAGGGAACTGCGGCTGCAATTTCAGCGCCTGGGTGTAGGCCTCGATGGCCTCGTCGAATTTGAAGCGGCGCACGTAAATGTTGCCCAGGTAGAAATACGCCTGGGGCGTTTCCAGGCGGGCGAAACTGGCCAGGGCCAGGTCGAAATCGGCGGCGTTGTAGGCCGCGATGCCTTTCCAGTACGGGTCAACGAAATGTGCTGCGGCTTGTGGGAAGTGCCCGTGCTCGAATGCCCATCGGCCTTGCTGGTCCGGGGTAAGAAACGCGTCGGTCAGGGCGTTGGCCTGTGCGGGTGACGGTTGCAAGCCAATACCCATGGCCAGTAAAAAACCGGCCATCCAGTTCAGGCTCCAACCCTTGCGCACGCTGAAGAACGCGATCAACAGCAACGGCCAGCACAGCCAGTATCCGGCGTCTTTCCAGTGCAGTTCGCGCTGTTCGTCGCTGGCACTCTGGAAATGTTGCTGGGCGTGCAGTTCGATCCAGTCCAGATCGTCGTTATTGAGGGTCAGGCTGCCCAGTGGCGCATCCAGCGTTGAGGCGAGCTGCTTGAGGGCGGCCTGATCGAAGCTACCCAGCGCCGGGCGACCGTTGCTGTCGGTGCGCGTCTGGCCATCGGCAGTGTGGATGATGCCGCCGTCCTCGCTGCCAACGGCCAGGATCAGCACTTGCAGCGCGCTGTCGTCCAGCTGTTTGTCCAGACCCGCCAGCGCCGAAGTGTCGGCTCCGTCGGTGATCAACAAGAGCGTCCCCGGCGCTTTTTCGGCACTCAGCAAACGCTTGGCCTGATCGATGACTGCTGCGACATTTTTCCCCGGTTTGCCGATCAGATCGGTGCCCAGTGCCTGGATAAAGGTATCGAGCAGGGCCGGGTCATCCGTGGGCGGCAACACCAGATGCGCACTGCCGGCATAGGCGATCAGCGCGTGGCGGGCGCCGGCGCGACGCTGGATCAGGTCATGCAACTTGTGTTTGGCCGCTTCCAGGCGTGTCGGTTGCACATCGTTGGCGTCCATGGACGGCGACAGGTCGAGGGCGATGATCAACGGCGCCCGGTTCTGCAGAAAGTCAGGGCGATCCTGCTCCCAGGTCGGTCCGGCGGCGGCCAGCGCGCCGAGCGCCAACAGCGCGCAAACCAGATGCACCGGGCGCAGCCACTGTTGATCCTGCGGGGTAATCAGGAGGTGTGGCAGCAAATGCTCGGCAATGTTGCTGCGCAAACGCCGCTGCAAGTCGCGGCTGCGGTGCCAGAGCCACGGCAGAACGGCGGCGAAGGGCAGCAGTAACAACCACAGTGGACGCAGGAAATGGAAGTCGCTGAGGTTGATGTCCATCTCAAACCTCCTGCCGCTGACGGGCAATGGACACGCGTGGCCACAGCAGGGCGCCCAGGTGATAGAGCGCGAGCAAGGCGATCGCCGCCCCGAGCGGCCACCAGAACAGATCACGTTTGGGTTGATGACTGAGGGTCTTCACTTGATGCGGCGTGAGGGTATCGAGGGTGCTGTAGACCTGATCCAGCGCATTGCGGTCTTCGGCGCGGAAGAACTTGCCACCGGTGGCGGCGGCGATCTGCTGCAAGCCCTGCAGGTTGACCTTGGCTTCACCGGAGGCGTCAGGATCGCCGATGCCTATGGTGTGAATCACCACACCCTTGGCCGCCGCCATGGCCGCCGCGTGATCCGGAGTGATGGCGCTGCTGGTGTCGTTGCCGTCGGTGAGCAGGATCAGCACTTTCTCTTGTTCGCGGGCCTGGTCGAGCAGTTTCAGGCTCAGGCCGATGGCGTCGCCAATCGCTGTATTGGGGCCGGCCATGCCGATGCCGGTGTCGTCCAGCAACAGCGACAGGCTGGCGTGATCGAGGGTCAAGGGGGCCTGCGGGTAAGCGCCGCTGCCGAACACGATCAGGCCGAGACGATCCTCTTTGCGCTTGTCGATGAAGCCATGCACTACCGCTTTGACGGCGTCCAGGCGATTGATTTTCTGGCCATTGGCGTCGGTGAAATCGGTGGTTTCCATGGACTGGGAAAGGTCGATGGCCAGCATCAGGTCGCGCACCGGTTGCTGACGCTCGATGGGTTTTTCCACGTACACCGGCCGGGCCGCCGCCAGCAGCAACAGTGCCCACACCAGCAGGTTCAACAGCAATTGCCAGCGGTTGCTGCGGGTGCCGGCCTGACTGGGAGCCTGGCCGACGGCACGGCTCATGGCGGTGAAAAACGGCACGCGCACGGCGCTGCGCGCCTCGCGGTAGTCAGGCAGGTAGCGATAACCGAACCATGGCAATGGCAGCAACAGCAACAGCCAGGGGTAATCAAGCTGCCACATGATGATGCTCCACCCAGGTTTTGCAGGTGTCGAACAGCTGCTGGCGTTGCTCATTGGGCAGTGCACGCAAAGCCGCATCGGGGGCATATGCAAGTAGCGACAGTTGTTGGCTGAAGTTGGCGGGCAACGGCTGCTTGCAGTGGCGCTGCAAAAACGCCTGCCAATCATCTTTTCCAAGTGCTGCCGGCGACTGTGGGAGCGAGCCTGCTCGTGATAGCGGACTGTCAACCACCTTCGTCGTTGAATGTTGAGCCGCCATCGCGAGCAGGCTCGCTCCCACAGGTTGTGCGGCTGGCATGGAGAGGGCGGTACGTTTTAGAAGTTCTGGAAGCTCACGCAACGCATTCAGGTCATCACTGCGCTTTTGCAACTGCGCCAGGCGCAGCAGCGCCTCACGCCGATAATGATCGCGCCGCCATTGCCAGTAACGCCGTGCGCTGACCAGCAACACCGTCACTATCAATAGCGCCAACAATGCCCCCCAACCCCACGTTTGCGGTGCGTAGCTGACCGCCGCTGGCAGGGCAATTTCCTGGAGTTGGTCAATGCTCGGAACGTTCGGATTCATCGCCGCGCTCCCGCCAGTTTGCCCAGCTCGGCGCGCAATTGTTGCTGTGCCTCGGTGGCGGTGCTGAACATCATCAAAGGCACCCGACTGCGCCGCAACAGCGTTGCAACGTCCTTCAGCCGGCCACTGAGAAAGTCTCCCAAAGGCTGGTTCACCTGACGGCGCTCCACCGCCAGCTCTACCTGCAACTCACCTTGGGTGATCAGCAAGCGGCCGTTTTTCGGCAGGTTCAGGGCCAGCGGATCGTAGACCTGCATGGCGATCACATCGTTGTGCGTGGCCAATTGGCGCATCAGCTGCAAGGTTCGTTCACCGGCCCCGGCAAAGTCACTGACGATGCAGATCAGGTGATCGTGCCCCGCCAGGGCCAGGCACTGCTGCAACACCTTGTCGAGCTGTTCTTCGCCTTCGGCATCCGGTTTGGCCGCATTCAGTGCCTGGTTTTGCTGGGCGATATGGCTGCACAACGCTTCGATCCGCTTGCGGCTGCGCAACGGCGCGATGCGGTCGATGCGTTGGTCGTTGAACACCAGCCCGCCAACCCGGTCCCCGGCGTTGAACACCATCCACGCCGCCAGGGCGCCGAGTTCAGCGGCGACGGCGGATTTGAAGCTGCGTTGCGAGCCGAAAAACATCGACATGCGCTGGTCCACGACAATCAACGCCGGACGGTCCCGCTCTTCGGTGAAGGTGCGAACCACCGGTTTGCCGGTGCGCAACGACGCACGCCAGTCGAGCTGACGCAAATCGTCCCCGGGCTGGTAACGGCGCAATTCATCGAAGTTCAGGCCACGCCCCCGCAGGCGCGACGCATGGTTGCCGGCCAGGATGCTGCCCCGGGGCTGACGCGCAAGAAAACTCAAGTCACGGGCCTTGAATTCCAGCGCCATCAACTGTGCCAGAGAGACATAGACCAGGCCGTCGGCGTTCATGCGGGAATTGCCACTTTATCGAGCAACCGATCGAGCACCTGATCAGCCGTTACGCCATCGGCCACCGCGTCGTAGCTCAGTTGCAGGCGATGGCGCAGTACCGGGTGCACCACGGCGCGCACGTTATCCGGTGAGACGAAGTCCTGGCCCTGCAACCAGGCGTCGGCGCGGGCGCAGCGGTCCAGGCCGATACCGCCGCGAGGACTGGCACCGATATTGATCCAGCGCCCGAGGTCGGCGTCGTAATCGGCCGGATGGCGGGTGGCATTGATGATGTCGATCAAGTAGCGGTCGATGGCCGGGGAGACGTGCACCGCGCCGACTTCCCGGCGCGCGGCGAAGATCACGTCCTGGGCCAGGGCGAAGCCCTGCACTGGAGCAGTCTTGGCGCCGAGTGCCTGTTCTTCCTCGCGCAACAGGCGCAGCACCTGGCTCTCGTTTGCCGCGCTGGGGTAATCCAGCAGGACTTTCATCAGAAAGCGGTCCATCTGCGCTTCGGGCAGCGGGTAGGTGCCTTCCTGTTCGATGGGGTTCTGTGTCGCGACAACGATGAACAGTTCCGGTAGCGCATGACTGTTGCCGGCCACGGTGATTTGCCGCTCTTCCATGGCTTCGAGCAACGCCGCCTGGACCTTGGCCGGGGCGCGGTTGATTTCGTCGGCCAGGATCAGGTTTCCGAACAGCGGGCCCGGCTGGAAGCGGATCTCGTTTTTGCCCTCGACCTGGTGCAGCACCTCGGCGCCGGTGATGTCCGACGGCAGCAAGTCCGGGGTGAACTGGATGCGGCTCATCTTCGCGTCCAGGTGTTTGGCCAGTGCCTTCACCGTGCGGGTCTTGGCCAGCCCCGGCAGGCTTTCCAGGAGCAAGTGTCCATTGGCCAGCAGGCCCAGGAGGATCTGCCGAATCACCTGGTCCTGGCCCAGTACGGCTTCGGCGATGCTGGCTTGCAGGGCGTTGAGGTCATTGAGTGCGGTCATGGGTTACTCCTCGCTCAAAACATAAAGGTCGGAATGACCGGGGTGGAAGACGGGCGGAATTTCCAGCGGGCGCTGATGATCATCCCTGGCGATCTCCTAGAAAAACGCGAGGGTCAGGTTGATGTTGAAACCATTGCCTTCCGGCCGGTTCTTGGTGTCGAACTCGGGCACCCAGCGGGCGCTGACGCTGGCCTGGGCATCGGCGAACTTGCCGCTCCAGCCCACGGAAGGGCCGGCCCCCACCGAACGTCCGCGAAAGCCAGTGGTAGAGCCACTGCCGGAGTCATCGGTGATCTGCTGGATGTAACCGGCGACCAGACCGGCGTTCCAGCCGTTGCCGAAACCATGGGTCCACAGGGCGTCGAGGGTGAAGATGTCGCCGTTTTTATAATCGGTGGCGTTGTTTTCGGTATAGAACTCCAGCCCGCCCGACAACGTGAACTCGCCGCCCTTGCCGTCCGCGTGGGTAAACGCCACGGTGGGCATGAAGGTGTAGGTGTTCTGTCCGGGGTTGGCCAGGCGATTGTCGTTGTAGGCACCGGTCGGGACGTAGATCGGCAGGGACAAGGAGAGGTGGTTGACCTCGTCGAAGTGGTAGCCGGCGGCAATCGGTGTCACCAGCATGTCGGCGAACTGGGTGCCGGTGTCTTCATTGCCCAGTGTGCGGCCACGGGGGCCGCTGATGCTCGCGGTGACGTCGGTGTATTGCACCGGCACGCCAATGGCCGAGGCATAGTTCCAGCTTCCCTTGCCGGTGTCCCAGATACGGGTGAAGTTGGCCATGGTGTAGGACACCTTCATGTCCACCCCGGTACTCAAGGCACCGACAATCGGCACTTGGGTGTTGCCCTTGAGATCGCCGTCGTACCAGATGCTGGTCAGGGACATCACCCAGCCCGGTGCCGGCGGAATAACCCCCGCATTGGAAAACACCTGCTGACCGGTGATCGGCCGGCCAACGCCGCCCTCGGCTGCCAGCACCAGCGGGCTACCCCCAACCATGCACAGCGCCAACAAAGGGCGCACTACTGAAGGCCTGATCATCACTGACTCCGCTTATTTTTTTTGGTCTACAGGGGTCAGCAACGGCATATTCCATTGGCCATTGGTGACTTCCGGTTTGGGCAGGTAGAGGCGCAGCACGCCGTAGAACGGACCGTTCGGTGCCGGCAGCCAGTTGCTTTGCAGGTCTTTGGCCGGCGCCTGGTGCTGTACATAGAGGGTCAGGCCACCGTCGGTATCGCGTTTGAGGTCAGGCAGCATGCGCGAGTTGATCAGGTAGCGATTGAGCGGGTTGGCCACCAGGAGTTTGTTCTGGCCGTCGTACATCGTCAGCGACCAGAACGCGTCAGCCGGGGGCAGGGCGTCTTTGTCGAAGTGCAGGGTGTAATCGTGTTTCGAGGCATCGACCGGTTGCCCGTCCTTGTCGACGAAATAGCCGATGTAATCCGCTTCTTCGGCGGAGTTGCCGAAAATCCCCATGTTGGCGCCGGCGTAGCGGTACAGGTAATTGCCCTTGAGGTGGTCGCGGGTGCCGAACACGTCACCGCTGGAGACTTCGTGGGTGTCGACTTTGGTTTTCTTGAATTCGGCGAACTCGGCCTTGGCGTCGCTGATGCCGTCCTCCAGGGCCTTGCGCTGGTCCGGGCTGAGGGTGTTGACGTTGAACGGCTTGCCGGCTTCGATGCCGATTTTCGCGAATCGCCCCAGCAGGTCCTTTTCCACGTCCTGGGAGGGTGCGAAGGACAGCATGAAGTTCAGGTAACGGAAGATGTCCGGGGTGTCGCTCATGGTCGGTGTGGGTTTCGGCCAGTCGATCTTCGGCGCAGCCGGTGGCGCCTTTTGCTTGTCGTAGTGGCTCAGGGTTTCGACCTTGTAACCCTTCTGGATCTGCTTGACCTTGGCCAGGTCCTTGTCATCGAACAACTGGGTGCGATACAGCGCGTAGGCGATGTTGCTTTCGCTACGCAGCAGGCGGTCGATGTTCAGCGGTTGCTGACCCTGCCAGTTGGGCCCGGCGATCATGTAGTGGCCGCCATTGTTGCCGGTGCTGCGGGTCCCCAGGTAGGCGAAGTTCTGCGTGTAGGCGTCGATCAATTGCACCGAGTAGTAACGGTGCTCTTCGATGGGCGGCAAGGTCAGCACCAGGGGCTCGGCGCGCAGATCCATCCAGACGAAGGAGTAGGGGGTGTCGGCATTTGGCGTGACGAACGCAGTGTCCCTGGCGGTAAACGCCTTGGCGGTGTTGCCGATCTGGTTGAACGGTGCCTTGAAGTTCGGGCTCTTCTTGTCCACGGCCTGGGTGTACAGCGTCTTGTACATCTCCACTACGGGGAAACCATATAGATAGGCTTCCTTGGCAATGCTCCGGGCTTCTTCCGGGGTGGCGGTGAAGTTGGCCGAGGCGCTGGTGCTCAGGGCCAGGGCCAGACCGCTCAACAGTAAATTGCGCTTATTCATGGTGGGTCCTTGTTGAAATCCTGCCCGTCATTTCACGGCTGTGATGTCGTCGAGTTTCCAGGTCTTGTTGAAATAGGCTTCAGTCGGGGCATACAGGCGGAAGTAGCTGAACCAGTGTTTGCCCGGCAGGGTTTGCACCCAGTTGTTCTCGAAGCCTTTTGGCGCGGTCGGGCCGAAGTACAGGTCCACCGAGCCATCGGTGTTCTTTTTCAGGTCCTGGCGTGACGACAGGTCGGCTTTGCGTTGTGGGTTATCAATCAGGCAACGGCTGTCGGTGTCGTACACGGTCAACGACCAGAACTGCTTGGCTGGCGGGTTGGCGCCGACGTGGAGACGATAGTGCTTGCCGCCGTCGAGCCAGTTGCCCTTGGCGTCGGTGTAAGCGCCGAGGTAGGTCTGGCCCAGGCCCGGGGTTTTGGAAACCATGCCTTTGGTGTTGGTGACCGCTTCGTAAAACCAGGCACTGCGTTCCCACAACTGGTCGTAATAGGCCACGCGCTGCGACGGCTCGGCGATGTTCAGCACGGTGTCCCATCGCCGGTCCGGCCAGTACTGTGCGCCGGGGAAACGTTTGGCGAACGTGTTGGCCTTGGCGATCAGTTCACCCACCAGGGCTCCTTGCTCCAGGGCCTTGTGTTGGGCTTCGGTCGGGTTGAACGGTTTGTCTTTCTCGATGCCAAGGCTGGCGAGCATGGCCATGTAGAAGCGGTCACGTTCGTTGACCGGTTCTTTCTGGATGATCTGGTGCAGGCGCTGCCAATACGCCAGGCCGCGTGGCTGGGTGCCGGACCAGGCTTTGCCACCGGGAGAGAGCAGTTTGGTCTTTGCCGGATCGGCGCGTTTGGCGTAGGGATACATCTTGAACTGTTCGACCAGTGCCGTGCCTTTGGCCGGGTCCGGATCGAGCACGCGAAAACCTACCAGCACGTTCATGGTTTCCGATTTGGCCAGGTAATACTTGCCGGCATCGGCCGGCGGTTCGACGCCTGGTGGCAGCACCAGGTATTTGCCGCCCTGGCCCTTGTCGGGGCCGGTCTGGCCCATGTCGATGATTGCGCGCTGCCAGAAATCACCGACGCCCCCTGCGGTCGGGCCGGGCGGCAATTCGATGACCAGCGGGCCGGTTTCATTGAGATCGACGAAACCGAGGATGTACGGTGTGGTGGCGTTGGCGGTGATCACACCGAGCTTGTCTTCGTAGCTGTTGAGCACCATCAGGTCGCCGCTGCGGGCACCCAGTTTGTCGCGGAACTCTGCCTGCCATTGGGCGTAAGACACCAACGGCAAGGCCCAGAGGTAACTTTGGGTGGCTTGCTGGAAATCCAGTTCGGCATACAGTTTGGCAATGGATTCGTGGGCTGGCAGCTCGCCCTCCATGGCAATTTTGCCGATTCGGGTGTCGAGGTCCTGAGCGCCGACACCACAACTGACGAACATCGTCATCAGGCTGAAACCGGCTACGCGAATGGCACCGTGCATAAAAGCTCCTTGCTGACCGTTATTCACGGTCCATGCGGTTCGAAGAAGGCATTAATGGTATTAGGCCGGGGTTTGCAGGTTTTGCCGCCCCCCAAACCGAGGGGGCGTGAGGGTGATTTTGAATGTCGAACACCCAGTTGGCGTTTGAGCGAAAGTCACTGCGATGTAGATCGAATCGGGCGTTGGCCGGGAAGTGGGCGGCTGTATGCAGCTTCAGGGCGCATTGGTCCAGCAGGTGGGGAGAGGGCGCAAGGTACTGCAGGTTGTTGATGGTGTCGGCAGTCTCGGTGTTGTCCACCTGGGCGTAAAAGCCAGGCACAGGCAAAGTCGCCAAAAGACAGACGTGCATCCCCTTTTTATTCGCCATGATTCCCCGATTCCTTGGTGGCTCATATAGACAACTCGGCACTTGGCGGCCGTTACGACGTAGTCTCTTTGCTATCCAGCCTGTAGGACACGTCTTGTTGACGCTAGCAGCTCACCACCGTTTAGCCAGTCGAAGGGATTAATTCTTTGGTTTTGTGTGCAAAATCTCACCTTTTTCGTGTACTAGAAAGTTAATGCGATTCAGTGGGTTGGCTGTGAGCACGGGTGTTTAACGACGAAACCCGCACTTTGTGAGAAGACAAAACGCGGGTTTATATGATCTGTGGTGAGGGGCTTGCCCCGTTGGGCTGCCAAGCGGCGCGCTACACGGTTCCTCGGCACCTGTGCTCCCAACAGGGCAATCCCCACGTCACGAAGGGCAGAAGTAGGGAGCGCGGGTCAAGATTAGCCCGTACCTGGTTGACTGCCAGCTTGCCCGGCATGATTGACTGCTGAGTATCCGCCAGTCCGCCACAGTATGGATTCGATGCTCAGCACTTCTTCTGCCCAAATGCCCGCTGTTCCTGCTCGCGCAGTTCCGGCGTGAACTCCTCGCCGAAGTCCTCCATCTCGAACACCTGGCGGATTTCGATCTCGGCCTCGGTACCCGGCATCGGGTTGGGGCAGCGCTTGACCCACTCGATGGCTTCCTCCCTGGACTTCACCTGCCACAGCCAGTAGCCGGCAATCAGTTCCTTGGTTTCGGCGAACGGGCCGTCGATCACCGTGCGCTTGTCGCCCGAGAAGCGCACGCGGGCGCCTTTGCTGCTGGGGTGCAGGCCTTCGCCCGCGACGAGGATGCCGGCCTTGGCCAGTTCTTCGTTGTAGTTGCCCATGGCGGTCAGCAGTTAGTTGCTGGGCATGACACCGGCTTCGGAGTCCTGGCTGGCTTTGATGATGATCATGAATCGCATGGTTTTGATCTCCGCTGGATTAGAGTGCTTCAATTTATAGTCGTACGGCGGAAGGCCAAATCGACACTATTGCAAAAAAATTCACCAACGAGGTCGATGCGGGGCTTTCGTGATGAGCGCCGGGAGGTGGCTGGGGACGGCGATTGCCTAATGGGTCGGACAAGCCCGGCTTCCACAGGGTCTTGTGGTGATTGTGCAAACACCGGGTTTCAGATTGCTCGACGACTGGTCACAATTTGTATCCAGAGTAGGTCGTCGGACAATTTCGTGGTTAACTTCGACCTCTTCAAAATTCTCTACCACAAACGTTCAGAAGGACTCCGTTCATGGCTCAAGTCACTCTTAAAGGCAACCCGGTTCAAGTCAACGGCCAACTGCCTCAAGCCGGTTCCAAGGCGCCAGCCTTTTCCCTGGTTGCCGGCAATCTGTCCGACGTCACCCTGAAAGACTTCGCCGGCAAGCGCAAAGTGCTGAACATCTTCCCAAGCGTCGACACCCCGACCTGCGCCACCTCCGTGCGCAAGTTCAACGCCCAGGCCAACGACGTGGCCAACACCGTGGTGCTGTGCATCTCCGCTGACCTGCCGTTCGCCCAGGCTCGTTTCTGCGGCGCGGAAGGTCTGGAAAACGTCCAGAACCTGTCGACCCTGCGCGGTGCCGAATTCATCCAGAACTACGGCGTGGCCATCGCTGACGGCCCGCTCAAAGGCCTGACCGCCCGCGCCGTGGTGGTACTGGACGAGAACGACAACGTGCTGCACAGCGAGCTGGTCAAGGAAATCGCTGAAGAACCGAACTACGAAGCGGCACTTGCTGTACTGAAATAAGCATACCTTTACAAAGTTTAACGGCCTGGCACTGTCCAGGCCGTTTTCATTTGTGCTTCAGTGCCTTAGATAAATCTCCTGATACGTAAGCCGAAAGTAAATTGCCGGTAAAGGCGCTTTGCTTAAGACCCGCCAGTGCTTATCGTTCAGCCTTATGTAAAAAGAAGCCCACGCGCCTAATGGTTGATCACTCAATGCAATCCTCCACCCCCCGTAGTCCCCGTCGCTGGCTGTTTGGCCTGCTCGTCCTGTTGGTCATCGCTGGTCTGTGCTGGAAGTTCTGGCCTGGCAGCGCGGTGCCGAAAGACGCTGCGGGGCAAAAAGCCGTTGCCGGACACACGGGCAGGTCGGGCGCGATGCGTCCCGGGTTCGGCGGTGCGACAGGGCCGGTTCCGGTGCGAGTGGCGCCGGCGGTCAAGGGTGACTTCCCGCTGTACTACAAGGCTTTGGGCACCGTCACGGCGCTGAATACCATCAACGTGCGCAGCCGCGTCGGCGGTGAGCTGGTCAAGATCTACTTCGAAGAAGGGCAGATGGTCAAAGCTGGCGATCTGCTGGCCGAGATTGATCCACGTCCGTACCAGAACGCCTTGCTTCAGGCCGAAGGCACCTTGCTGCAGAACCAGGCACAGCTGAAAAACGCCCAGGTGGACGTCGAGCGTTATCGCGGCCTGTACCGTGAAGACAGCATCGCCAAGCAAACCCTGGACACCGCCGAAGCACTGGTGGGACAGTTCCAGGGCACGGTCAAGACCAATCAGGCGGCGGTCAACGACGCCAAGCTCAATCTCGAATTCACCCGGATCCGTGCACCGATCGCCGGACGCATCGGTTTGCGGCAACTGGACATCGGCAACCTGGTCGCGGCCAACGATACGACGGCACTGGCAGTCATCACCCAGATCCAACCGATCAGCGTAGCCTTCACCCTGCCGGAAAGCAGCCTTGACGTCGTGCTGGCCCGCTATCGCAGTGGCGCGAGGCTGCCGGCCGAAGCCTGGGATCGTGGTGATACCAAGCTGCAGGCCACCGGCGTGTTGCAGAGTCTGGACAACCAGATCAACGTCACCACCGGGACCCTGAAATTCAAGGCGCGCTACGAAAACCGCGACCAGTCGCTGTTCCCCAACCAGTTCGTCAATGTGCGCCTGTTGGCCGACACCCTCAAAGACGTGGTGCTCGCGCCTTCTGCGGCCATCCAGTTCGGTACAAACGGCACGTTCGTCTATGCCCTGGACGGCGACAAGAAGGTCAAGATTCGTCAGTTGAAAATCGGCGCCAGCGACGGTGAAAACACCGTGGTCACCGAAGGCCTTTCCGCGGGTGATCGCGTGGTGCTGGAGGGCACCGACCGTCTCAAGGACGGCAGCGACGTGGAAGTGGTCAACACCCCCGAGGACGTGCCGGCCAGTCCGGCTGGCCACCTGCAAGGCAAATCGGCGGCCAGTACGACTGAACAGACCACCGACAAGGCGAAAAAGGGCGGCGCATGAATCTCTCGCGGCTGTTCATCCTTCGCCCGGTAGCGACCACCCTGAGCATGCTGGCCATCGTTCTGGCCGGGGTGATCGCTTATCGGCTGTTACCGGTCTCGGCGTTGCCTCAGGTCGATTACCCGACCATCCGCGTCATGACCCTTTACCCCGGCGCCAGCCCGGACGTCATGACCAGCGCCGTCACCGCTCCGCTCGAACGGCAGTTCGGGCAGATGCCCGGCCTGACACAAATGGCGTCCACCAGCTCCGGCGGCGCCTCGGTGCTGACCCTGCGTTTCAGCCTCGACATCAACATGGACGTCGCCGAGCAGCAGGTGCAAGCTGCGATCAACGCCGCGACCAACCTGTTGCCCAAGGACTTGCCGGCACCGCCGGTGTACAACAAGGTCAACCCGGCCGATACGCCGGTGCTGACCCTGGCCATCACGTCCAAGACCATGCTGCTGCCCAAGCTCAACGACCTGGTCGATACCCGCATGGCACAGAAAATCGCCCAGATCAGCGGCGTTGGCATGGTCAGCATCGCCGGTGGTCAGCGTCAGGCGGTGCGGATCAAGGTCAATCCCGAGGCCCTGGCGGCCAACGGCCTGAACCTGTCGGACGTGCGCACGCTGATCGGCGCCTCCAACGTCAACCAGCCCAAGGGCAACTTCGATGGCCCGACGCGGGTTTCGATGCTCGATGCAAACGATCAACTGACGTCGCCCAAGGACTACGCCAACCTGATCCTGGCGTACGCCAACGGCGCACCGTTGCGTCTCAAGGACGTGGCCGAAATCGTCGACGGCGCCGAGAACGAGCGTCTGGCGGCGTGGGCCAACGAAAACCAGGCGGTGTTGCTGAATATCCAGCGCCAGCCAGGGGCCAACGTCATCGAGGTGGTCGACCGGATCAAGGCCTTGTTGCCGAGCATCACCGACAACCTGCCGGCCGGCCTCGACGTGACGGTGCTGACTGACCGCACCCAGACCATCCGCGCCTCGGTCAAGGACGTGCAGCACGAGTTGCTGATCGCCATCGCGCTGGTGGTGATGGTGACGTTCCTGTTTCTGCGTCGGGCAAGCGCCACGATCATTCCGTCGGTGGCCGTGCCGCTGTCGCTGATCGGCACCTTTGGCGTGATGTACCTCGCGGGCTTCTCGGTCAACAACCTCACCTTGATGGCCCTGACCATCGCCACCGGTTTCGTGGTGGACGACGCGATCGTCATGCTGGAAAACATTGCCCGATTCATCGAAGAGGGCGACAGCCCTTTGAATGCGGCGCTCAAGGGTGCCAAGCAGATCGGCTTCACCCTGATTTCCCTGACCCTGTCGCTGATCGCGGTGTTGATCCCGCTGCTGTTCATGGCGGACGTGGTGGGGCGGTTGTTCCGCGAATTCGCCATCACCCTGTCGGTGGCGATCCTGATCTCCCTGGTGGTGTCCCTGACCCTGACGCCGATGATGTGTGCGCGGCTGCTCAAACGTGAACCCAAGGAAGAAGAACAGGGCCGTTTCTATCGGGCCAGTGGCGCGTTCATCGACTGGATGATCGCGGCGTACGGGCGCAAATTGCAGTGGGTGCTCAAGCACCAGCCGCTGACCCTGTTGGTGGCCATCGCCACCCTGGCGCTGACGGTATTGCTGTACATCGCCGTGCCCAAGGGCTTCTTCCCGGTACAGGACACCGGGGTGATCCAGGGCATTTCCGAGGCGCCGCAGTCGATTTCCTTCGCCGCGATGAGCGAACGTCAGCAGGAACTGGCCAAGGTGATCCTGGCCGATCCCGCGGTTGAAAGCCTGTCGTCCTACATCGGTGTCGATGGCGACAACTCCACGCTCAACAGCGGTCGGTTACTGATCAATCTCAAATCCCACAGCGAGCGCGACCTGAGTGCTACGGCGGTGATTGCCCGGTTGCAACCGGAGCTGGACAAACTGGTCGGCATTCGCCTGTTCATGCAGCCGGTGCAGGATTTGACCATTGAGGACCGTGTCAGCCGTACGCAATATCAGTTCAGCATGTCGTCGCCGGACTCCGAATTGCTCAGCCTGTGGAGCGGGCGGCTGGTCGAGGCCCTGGCGCAACGGCCGGAACTGACCGACGTCGCCAGCGACCTGCAGGACAAGGGGTTGCAGGTCTATCTGGTGATCGACCGGGATGCCGCGTCGCGGGTCGGGGTTTCGGTGTCGAACATCACCGATGCGCTGTACGATGCCTTCGGTCAGCGGCAGATTTCCACCATTTACACCCAGGCCAGCCAATACCGCGTGGTGCTGCAATCACAGTCCGGGGAGAAGATCGGCCCGCAGGCGCTGGAGCAGATCCACGTCAAGACCACCGAGGGCGGTCAGGTGCGTCTGTCCAGCCTGGCGCACATCGAAGAGCGCCAGGCGCAACTGGCGATCACCCATATCGGCCAGTTCCCGGCGGTGATGATGTCGTTCAACCTCGCGCCCGGCGTGGCGCTGGGGCATGCGGTGCAGATCATCGAACAGGTGCAAAAGGACATCGGCATGCCGATTGGCGTGCAAACCCAGTTCCAGGGCGCGGCCGAGGCTTTCCAGGCGTCGCTGTCGAGTACCCTGCTGCTGATCCTGGCGGCGGTGGTGACCATGTACATCGTGTTGGGCGTGCTGTACGAAAGCTACATTCACCCGATCACCATTCTCTCGACCCTGCCCTCGGCGGCGGTGGGCGCGTTGCTGGCGTTGATCCTCAGCGGCAATGACCTGGGCATGATCGCGATTATCGGCATCATCCTGTTGATCGGGATCGTGAAGAAGAACGCCATCATGATGATCGACTTCGCCCTCGACGCCGAGCGCAATCAGGGCATGGCCCCTGAAACGGCCATCTACCAGGCGGCCTTGCTGCGTTTCCGGCCTATCCTGATGACCACCCTGGCGGCCCTGTTTGGCGCGGTGCCCCTGATGTTGGCCACCGGTTCCGGGGCGGAATTGCGTCAACCGCTGGGTCTGGTGATGGTGGGCGGTTTGTTGGTCAGTCAGGTGCTGACGCTGTTCACTACGCCGGTTATCTATCTGTACTTCGATCGCCTCGGTCGGCGCTGGGGTCGCAAGCCTGAGCCGGTGGAAGCGGTAGAGCAGCCATGAACCTCTCCGGTCCTTTCATCAAGCGCCCTGTCGCGACCATGTTGCTGAGCCTGGCGATCATGCTGCTGGGCGGTGTCAGTTTCGGCCTGTTGCCGGTGTCGCCGCTGCCCCAAATGGACTTTCCGGTGATCGTGGTGCAGGCCAGCCTGCCTGGCGCAAGCCCGGAGGTCATGGCGTCCACCGTGGCCACGCCGCTGGAGCGTTCCTTCGGCGCCATCGCCGGGGTCAATACCATGAGCAGCCGCTCCAGCCAGGGCTCGACCCGGGTGATCCTGCAATTCGACCTCGACCGCGACATCAACGGCGCGGCGCGGGAAGTGCAGGCGGCGATCAACGCGTCGCGTAACCTGTTGCCCAGCGGCATGCGCAGCATGCCAACGTACAAGAAGGTCAACCCGTCCCAGGCACCGATCATGGTGCTGTCGTTGACTTCGGACGTGCTGGAAAAAGGCCAGCTCTACGACCTGGCATCGACCATCCTGTCCCAGAGCCTGTCCCAGGTGCAGGGTGTCGGTGAGGTCCAGATCGGTGGCAGTTCGCTGCCGGCGGTGCGCATCGAGCTCGAACCCCAGGCGCTCAATCAGTACGGCGTGGCGCTGGACGATGTGCGCAACACCATCGCCAATGCCAACGTGCGCCGGCCCAAGGGGTCGGTGGAGGACAGCCAGCGTTTGTGGCAAGTCCAGGCCAACGACCAACTGGAAAAAGCCAAGGACTATGAGTCGCTGATCATTCACTACGCCGACGGTGCGGCCCTGCGCCTTAAGGATGTGGCCAAGGTCAGCGACGGCGTCGAGGACCGTTACAACAGCGGATTCTTCAACAACGATTCGGCGGTATTGCTGGTCATCAACCGGCAGGCCGGCGCCAACATCATCGAGACGGTCAACGAGATCAAGGCGCAGTTGCCGGCGTTGCAGGCGGTGCTGCCGGCCAGCGTCAAACTGAACCTGGCCATGGACCGCTCGCCGGTGATCAAGGCCACGCTGCACGAAGCGGAGATGACCCTGCTGATCGCCGTGGCCCTGGTGATTCTGGTGGTGTTCCTGTTTCTCGGTAACTTCCGTGCGTCGCTGATTCCGACCCTGGCGGTGCCGGTGTCGCTGGTCGGCACCTTTGCGGTGATGTACCTCTATGGCTTCTCGCTGAACAACCTGTCGCTGATGGCGCTGATTCTGGCCACCGGGCTGGTGGTGGACGATGCCATCGTCGTGCTGGAGAACATTTCCCGGCACATCGACGAAGGTGTACGGCCGATGAAGGCGGCCTACCTCGGCGCCCGGGAAGTCGGCTTCACGCTGCTGTCAATGAACGTGTCGCTGGTGGCGGTGTTCCTGTCGATCCTGTTCATGGGCGGGATCATTGAAAGTCTGTTTCGTGAGTTCTCGATCACCCTGGCGGCGTCGATCGTGGTGTCGCTGGTGGTCTCGCTCACACTCACGCCGATGCTTTGCGCACGTTGGCTCAAGCCTCATGTGCCGGGCCAGGAAAACCGCTTGCAGCGCTGGAGCCGCCAGGCCAACGAATGGCTGGTCGGCAAATACGCGACGAGCCTCGACTGGGTGTTGCGCCATCGCCGGTTGACCTTGTTGAGCCTGCTGGTGACCGTTGGCGTCAACGTTGCCCTGTACGTGGTCGTGCCGAAAACCTTTATGCCGCAACAGGACACCGGCCAGTTGATCGGTTTTGTGCGCGGCGATGACGGCCTGTCGTTCAGTGTGATGCAACCTAAAATGGAGACCTTCCGCCGCGCGGTGCTCAAGGACGAAGCCGTGGAAAGCGTCGCCGGTTTCATCGGCGGCACCAACGGCACCAATAACGCCTTCATGCTGGTGCGTCTGAAACCGATCAAGGAACGCAATATCTCGGCGCAGAAGGTCATCGAACGTCTACGCAAGGAAATGCCCAAGGTCGCCGGGGCGCAATTGATGCTGATGGCCGACCAGGACCTGCAATTCGGCGGTGGCCGTGAACAGACCACGTCGCAGTATTCCTACATTTTGCAAAGCGCCGATCTTGGCGAGTTGCGCGAGTGGTACCCGAAAGTCGTCACCGCGCTGAGGGCTTTGCCGGAGCTGACCGCGATTGACGCCCGTGAAGGCCGTGGTGCCCAACAGGTGACCTTGATTGTCGACCGCGACCAGGCTAAACGCCTCGGGGTCGACATGGACATGGTCACGGCGGTGCTGAACAACGCCTACAGTCAGCGGCAGATTTCCACCATCTACGACAGCCTCAACCAGTACCAGGTGGTGATGGAGGTCAACCCGAAATACGCCCAGGACCCGATCACCCTCAAGCAGGTTCAGGTGATTACCGCTGCGGGTGCGCGGATTCCGCTGTCGACCATCGCTCACTATGAAAACAGCCTGGAAGACGACCGGGTCAGCCACGAAGGCCAGTTCGCTTCCGAAAGCATTTCCTTCGACATGGCCGAAGGGGTCACGGTGGAGCAGGGCACGGCGGCTATCGAGCGGGCGATTGCCAGGCTGGGCATGCCGGAAGACGTGATCGTGAAAATGGCCGGCACCGCCGATGCCTTTGCCGCCACCCAGAAGAGTCAGCCGTTCATGATCCTTGGTGCGCTGGTGGCGGTGTACCTGGTATTGGGTGTGCTGTATGAAAGCTACATCCACCCGCTGACCATTCTGTCGACCTTGCCCTCGGCCGGTGTCGGCGCCTTGCTGTCCATCTATGCCCTGGGCGGGGAGTTCAGCCTGATCTCGTTGCTGGGCCTGTTCCTGCTGATCGGCGTGGTCAAGAAAAACGCCATCCTGATGATCGACCTGGCCCTGCAACTCGAACGCCAGCAAGGCATGGCGCCGCTGGAGTCGATCCGCAACGCCTGTTTGCAACGTTTGCGGCCGATTCTGATGACCACCCTGGCGGCGATTCTCGGCGCCTTGCCATTGTTGCTCAGCCGCGCAGAAGGGGCGGAAATGCGCCAGCCACTGGGCCTGACCATTATCGGCGGGCTGATCTTCAGCCAAGTGTTGACCCTTTACACGACCCCGGTGGTTTACCTCTATCTCGACAAGCTGCGCCATCGTTTCAACCATTGGCGTGGGGTGCGTACCGATGCTGCTCTGGAAACTCCGCTATGACTGACCGTTCGCTTTACAACCTGGCTGCACCGATGATCGCGGCTCGAGGCTCGCGTTTGCTGAGCCTGTCGCTGTGCGTGGCGATGCTCAGTGCCTGTGCCGTCGGCCCCGATTACCAGCGCCCGCAAACCGCCACGCCGGCGCAGTACAAGGAAGCGGCCGGCTGGCGTCAGGCCAATCCGAGCGATTCCCTGGCCCGCGGCGCGTGGTGGGAGTTGTATGGTGATCAGCAACTCAATGGCCTGGTCGAGAAACTCAATGCGTCCAACCAGACCGTGGCGCAGTCCGAAGCCCAGTATCGCCAGGCCCAGGCCCTTGTGCGCAGCGCCCGAGGCGCGTTTTTCCCGACGGTGGACCTGACCGTCGGCAAGAACCGCTCCAGCCAGGGCACCGGCAGCAGCAATTCCAGCCTGACCAGTTCTTCCAGCGGCATTCGTGACACCTATACGGCCCAGGCCGGCGTGAGTTGGGAGGCCGATGTCTGGGGCAAACTGCGTCGCGGCCTGGAAGCCGACACCGCCAATGCCGAGGCCAGTTTTGCCGACCTGGCGGCGATGCGCCTGAGCCAGCAGTCGGAACTGGTGCAGAACTACCTGCAATTGCGCGTGATCGATGAGCAGAAACGCCTGCTTGAGGCGACCGTCGAGGCCTATCAGCGTTCGTTGAAAATGACCGAAAACCAATACCGCGCCGGGGTCTCCGGCAAGGACGCGGTGGCCCAGGCGCAGACCCAACTCAAGAGCACCGAGGCGGACATGGTCGATTTGATCTGGCAGCGCGCCCAGTTTGAAAACGCCATCGCCGTACTCATCGGTCTTCCGCCCGCCGAATTCAGCCTGGCGGAAATCAACAGCATCCCGGCATTGCCGCAAGTGCCACTGAGCCTGCCTTCGCAACTGTTGGAACGGCGCCCGGACATTGCCTCCGCCGAGCGTTCGGTCATGGCCGCCAACGCCAACATCGGTGTAGCCAAGGCTGCCTATTACCCGGACCTGACGCTGAGCCTGAATGGCGGTTACAGCAGCAGCACGTATGCCAACTGGATCAGCTTGCCTAACCGCTTCTGGTCGGTCGGGCCGCAACTGGCCATGACCTTGTTCGACGGTGGTCAACGTTCGGCGGAAGTGGACCGCAGCGAAGCGGCCTACGATCAAACCGTGGCCAAATACCGCCAGACCGTGCTCGATGGTTTCCGTGAAGTGGAAAATTACCTGGTTCAGCTCAAGGTGCTGCAAGACGAAGCGGTCGTACGCCAGCAGGCACTGGATGCGGCCCGTGAGTCTTTGCGCTTGACCCAGAACCAGTACAAGGCCGGTCTGATCGCCTACATCGATGTGGTAGTGACCCAGGCCGCTGCCCTGAACAATGAACGCAGCAACCTGAGCCTGCTGCAAAGTCGCTTGATTGCCAGCGTGCAGTTGATTGCGGCATTGGGTGGCGGGTGGGATGGCCAACTGCAGGTCAGCGGCAATTTGTAGGCGCTGGCTTTCCAGCGCCTGCAAAATTGGCGAACTTACGCTTGTTACGATGCCAGACGGCAGTTATTTCCGCCCCCACATTGATCGTTAAAAACCACGCGTCCAGTTAATGTGAAACCTTAAAACAAGCGTTTCATCGGACTGCTGGCCTTTTGCTAATTTTGTGAGTGCGTTCTCATTTGGAATCAGTACAATCGCCGGATTTGCCCCGCCAGGCATGACCGTCATCAAGGGGGGCACTCGCGAGAAGTCTCATGCTCATCGGTAGCTATTCCCCCACCCTGGTTATCATTTCGCTCTGTGTGGCGATTCTCGCTTCATACACGGCTCTCGACCTGACTGGACGCATTGCCACGGCCAAGGGGCGGGCCGTGCATTTATGGACGGCGGGTGGCGCTTTTGCCATGGGCATCGGCGTATGGTCGATGCATTTCATCGGCATGCTCGCCTTCAAATTGCCCATCGATCTGGGCTATGACATCGCCTTGACACTGCTGTCGCTGTTGATCGGCGTCCTGTCTTGCGGCTTTGCCCTGTGGCTGGTCAGCCAGCCGCAACTGCCGGCGTGGCAATTGGCTGTCGGCGCGCTGGCCATGGGCGCCGGGATCAGCGCCATGCATTACACCGGCATGGCGGCGATGCGCATGCAGCCGGGTATCGATTACGACCCGACGCTGTTCAGCGCGTCGCTGCTGATCGCGGTAGGCGCCTCCGGGGCGGCGCTATGGATTGCCTTCCGTTTGCGTCAGCACACGCCTTATGTGCGCCTGATCCGCGGCGGTGCGGCAGTCATCATGGGGATTGCCATTGTCGGCATGCATTACACCGGCATGGCGGCTGCGCGTTTTCCCGATGGCAGCTTTTGCGGCGCGGCGGTCAATGGCCTGAATGGCAAAGGCCTGGACAATCTCGTGCTGATCACCACCCTGGCGGTGTTGAGCATTGCCTTGTTGACGTCGATCCTCGATGCGCGCCTGGAGGCCCGCACCGCCAGCCTTGCCCAGTCGCTGACCGAAGCCAACCGCGAACTCACTCAACTGGCCCTGCACGACACCCTGACCGGTTTGCCGAATCGGGTGCTGCTGGCCGACCGCATCGACCAGGCGATGTCCAGGGTTGACGCCGAAGGTGGGTGTTTTGCGTTGATGTTCATCGATCTGGACGGCTTCAAGCCGGTCAATGACGCCTTCGGTCACCACATGGGTGACTTGCTGTTGCGCGAGGTCAGCCTGCGTTTGCGTGAAGACCTGCGCAGCCAGGACACCTTGGCGCGCATTGGCGGCGATGAGTTCGTGTTGCTGGTGCAGTTGAGTGAGCAGAACGATGCCATGGGCCTGGCGGCGCGCCAGGTCGGGTTGATCGCCCGTTCGTTTCGGGTCGCCGAACATGACTTGCAGATCTCTGCCAGCGTCGGTATTGCGCTGTATCCGGGCAATGGCCAGACCGCCCACGAATTGCTGATGAATGCCGATGCGGCGATGTATCACGCCAAGGGCGCCGGCAAAAACGGTTACAGCTTCTTCGATGCCTCGATGAACAGCAACGCGCGAAAACAGCTGCAACTGCTGCAGGACCTGCGCAACGCCCTGGACCACAACGAGTTCAGCCTTCACTACCAGCCCAAGTTCGACGCCGGTAACGGTCGGCCGGTCGGTGCCGAGGCGTTGTTGCGCTGGGAGCACCCGACGCAGGGCATGTTGCTGCCGGACAAGTTCATCGATCTCGCGGAAAAGACCGGGCTGATCATTCCGATTGGTGACTGGGTGCTCAACGAAGCCTGCCGCCAGATGCGCGAGTGGTACGTGCTCGGCTACACCGACTGGCGCATCGCGGTGAATCTTTCCGCCTTGCAGTTCTGCCATGTCGGCCTGGTGCAGAGTGTCGCCAAGGCGCTGGCCACGCATCATCTGCCGGCCAACAGCCTGACCCTGGAAATCACTGAAACCACCGCCATGAGTGATGCCGATGCGAGCATGACGGTACTTCAGGCGCTGTCGGACATGGGCGTTGACCTGTCCATCGATGATTTCGGTACCGGCTATTCCAGTTTGATGTATCTCAAGCGTCTGCCGGCCAACGAACTGAAAATCGACCGCGGGTTTGTGCGTGACCTGGAGCGCGACAGCGACGATGCCGCGATTGTTTCCGCCATCGTCGCCCTGGGCCAGGCACTGGGTTTGCGGATCGTCGCCGAAGGCGTGGAAACCGGGTCGCAACAGGACTTCCTGACCCAACTCGGGTGCGACTCGTTGCAGGGTTACCTGCTCGGGCATCCATTGCCCGCCGAGCGTTTCATGGTGGAGATTCATCGTTCGGAGCAATTGGCGGTGGTTTGACCGGCGTTTGTGAACCGGGAGCTGGCGACAGGTTCATGCAAAAACCGACGAGGACGGTTATTCTTGCCCCCGGAACGCTTACGCTTGAAACGGGGAAAGCCTGCATGGACAAAGTCATTATCATCACCGGCGGCAGTCGCGGCATCGGTGCCGCCACAGCCCTGTTGGCCGCCGAACAAGGTTACCGGATCTGCATCAACTATCAGGCCGACGAACAAGCGGCGCAGGGCGTGCTGGAGAAAGTCCGCGCGCTGGGTGCCCAGGCCATCGCCGTACGGGCCGATGTCAGCATCGAAGACGAAGTGATCGCGCTGTTTCACCGGGTTGATACCGAACTTGGCCGGGTCACCGCGCTGGTGAACAACGCCGGTACCGTGGGACACAAGTCCCGTGTCGACGAAATGTCCGAATTTCGTATCCTCAGAACCCTCAAGACCAATGTGCTGGCGCCCGTCCTGTGCGCCAAGCACGCGATTCTGCGCATGTCGCCCAAGCACGGCGGGCAGGGCGGCAGCATCGTCAATGTGTCCTCGGTCGCCACCCGTCTGGGTGCACCCAACGAATACGTCGACTACGCCGCCTCCAAGGGCGCACTCGATACTTTCACCATTGGCCTGTCCAAGGAAGTGGCCGGCGAAGGCATCCGCGTCAACGCCGTACGCCCCGGCTATATCTATACCGATTTCCACGCACTGAGCGGCGACCCTGATCGGGTCAGCAAACTGGAGTCGGCGATACCCATGGCCCGTGGCGGGCGTCCGGATGAAGTGGCCGAGGCGATAGTCTGGTTACTGTCGGACAAGGCTTCGTACGCGACCGGGACCTTCGTTGATTTGGGGGGTGGACGTTAGACCTCTGGATGGTCGCTGTCAGGTCTGGCCTCTTCGCGAGCAGGCTCGCTCCCACAATTGACCGTGTCGTCCTGTGGGAGCGAGCCTGCTCGCGATTGCGTTCTTTCAAGCGACATCTGAACGTCAGAACGATCGAATAATCCGCCCCAACGTCTCCATCGCCTTTTCCGCCGCCTCATCCCACGGGCTCCCGTAATTCAAGCGAATGCAATTCCTGAATCTTTGGGTCGGCGAGAATATCGGCCCCGGCGCAATACTGATGCCCTGGGCCAGGGCCATTTGAAACAACTTCAACGAATCCATCTGCTCCGGCAATTCCAGCCATAAAAAGTACCCGCCTGCTGGCTGACTGACGCGAGTCTGAGCCGGAAAGTAGCGAGCGATGGCCGCGAGCATCGCGCTTTGTTGTTCTTCCAGGGCATAGCGCAGTTTGCGCAGATGCCGATCGTAACCGCCGTGCTGCAGGTAATCGGCAATGGCGGCCTGAGCCGGCATCGAGGCGCACAGAGACGTCATGAGTTTGAGGCGTTCGATTTTTTGCGCGTAACGGCCTGCGGCCACCCAGCCAATGCGATAACCGGGCGCAAGACTTTTGGCGAAGGAGCCGCAATGCATGACCAGGCCTTCGGTATCAAACGCCTTGGCCGGTTTCGGTGCCTGTTGTCCGTAATACAACTCGGCGTAGACATCGTCTTCGATCAGCGGTACCTGGTGACGGCGCAGCAGCTCCACCAGTTCCTGTTTCTTCGCCTCGGGCATGGTGGCGCCCATGGGATTCTGGAAGCTGGTCATGCACCAGCAGGCCTTGATCGGGTGGCGTTCCAGGGTTTGCGCGAGGACGCCGAGGTCGATGCCGTCGCGCGGGTGCACCGGAATTTCCACGGCTTTGAGTTTCAGCCGCTCGAGGATTTGCAGGCAGGCATAGAACGCCGGGGCTTCGATGGCCACCAGATCGCCGGGTTGGGTCACGGCTTGCAGGCACAGATTCAGCGCTTCCAGTGCGCCGTTGGTGATCAGCAGTTCTTCCATGGGCAGCATCAGCCCGCCGACCATGTAGCGCAGGGCGATTTGCCGACGCAATTGCGGGTTGCCCGGCGACATATCGGTCACGACCATGCGCGGGTCCATCTCGCGGCTGGCACTGGCCAGTGATCGCGACAGCCGTTGCAGCGGAAACAGGGTCGGGCTGGGGAACGCCGAGCCGAAGGGCACAGTGTTCGGGTCCTTGATCGAGTCGAGGACCGAGAACACCAGTTCGCTGACGTCGACCTCAGTCGATTCGTTGACCTGGCTGCTGATTTCCGGCTCGGAAAACGGTCGCGGTGCATGGGCATTGACGAAATAGCCGGATCGCGGCCGGGCGCGGATCAAGCCGCGTCGCTCCAGCAGGTAATACGCCTGGAACACGGTGGAGGGGCTGACGCCGTAGGTCTGGCTGGCGTAGCGCACCGATGGCACGCGCTGTCCGGGGCCCAGGACACCGGAGCGGATCAGTTCTGCGATGTCGTCGGCGAATTTTTCGTAGCGTTTCATCGGTATCCCGCAATGGAATCGAATAACGGTGGCGAGGGTGCAATTTCCCTCGCCACAAAGCTGTGCATCTTAAAGGCTCAGCGGTTCATTGGCGCTACAAAGCGGCTCTTGGCCACGCTATAGATGCCGGGTTCGTCGCTGTCGACGATTTTGAAGGCGATGCTTTGCGAACTGCTGGCCGGACGGTCCGTGGTCATTGCCACCGACACCGGCACATCGACAATTTCGCCGGGTGCCAGGCTCAGTTCAGTCTTGCCCTGCAACTGGAAACCTTCGCCGTCGACCAATGCCAGGCGGTAGTCCTGACGCTGCTGGGTCTTGTTGATGATCTTCAGGCTGTAGATGTTTTCGATCTGCCCCTGGCTGTTTTCGCGGAACAGGCCGCGGTCCTTGCTGACGTCCAGCGACACCATTGGCCGTTCGACCAAGGCCAGTACCAAGGCGCCGATCATCACCAGCAGCACGGCGGTGTAGCCGATCAGTCGTGGACGCAACAGATGAGTCTTGCCGCCTTGCAGTTGGTGCTCCGAGGTGTAGCTGATCAGCCCGCGAGCGTAGCCCATTTTGTCCATGATCGAATCACAGGCGTCGATGCACGCGGCGCAGCCGATGCATTCCATCTGCAAGCCATCGCGGATGTCGATGCCGGTCGGGCAAACCTGCACGCACAGTTGGCAATCAATGCAATCACCCAACCCGACTTCGGCCGGTTTGACCTCGCGTTTGCGCGGGCCACGGCTTTCGCCCCGGGCGACGTCGTAGGAAATGGTCAGGGTGTCCTTGTCGAACATCACGCTCTGGAACCGCGCATAGGGGCACATGTGCATGCACACCGCTTCACGCAGCCAACCGGCATTGATGTAGGTGGCGCCGGTGAAGAACAGCACCCAGAACAGGCTGACACCACTCAACTGCAAGGTCAGCAGTTCTTCGGCCAGCGGCCGGATCGGCGTGAAGTAACCGACGAAGGTCAGGCCGGTCAGCAGGCTGATGGCCAGCCACAGCGTGTGCTTGGCCGAGCGGCGCATCAGCTTGTTCAAGCCCCAGGGCGCGGCTTGCAGTTTGATGCGCTGGTGACGTTCGCCCTCGGTGATTTTCTCGCACCACATGAAGATCCAGGTCCAGGAACTTTGCGGGCAGGTATAGCCACACCAGACCCGCCCGGCGAACACGGTGATCGCAAACAGGCCGAACGCGGCAATGATCAGCAGGGCCGAGAGCAGGATGAAATCCTGTGGCCAGAACGTCGCGCCGAAGATGTGGAACTTGCTTTCGGACAGGTCCCAGAGCACCGCTTGGCGCCCACCCCAGTTCAACCATACGGTGCCGAAGAACAGCAGAAACAGAAATCCCGCACCGCTCATGCGCAGGGTGCGGAATACACCGGTGAAGCTGCGGGTATGGATCAGGTTGTCGCTGGTCTTGACCTTCATCTTGGGGCGTGAAGGTTCATGGGTTCTTACGATTGGGGCACTTTCTACGGTTCGGACGGGGATTCTCTCGCTCATGGTCTTTCGCTCATCAGCCTCCATCAGGCATGAGCACTATGAGCGGCCATCTGTTTGCATAACAGACTCAGGTATCGCAATAAAAACCGGATCAGATGGCGGTCGCGTGCGATCCTGCGACAAGTTGAAGCACCTGCCTCGGCGGCACGCAGTTAGCTATATCAGGTGTTTTCAGCCAATGTTGATTCGGGTCAGTCAAATCACCGAATCACTGTCAGTCGCCTTCAGATGCCGGCGACCGTCCACCGCGCCTGCGACGGTCAATGCGTCGGCTTCTGCTTCGGTGATGTAAATGTGCTGGCCGTTGATGTCTACCGCAGACATGGCTTTTTCCCCGTCGGTGACAATGGTGACGTCGGGACACAGTCGAATTTCTTCGCCGTTTTCGGTGGTAAAGAAGCAGGTCTGGTTTTCAATGCGCACGGTCATGGGAGTGTCCTTCTTTTCAGCGGGATCTACAGTCTTAGGGCACACCCGGCGGTCATCGTTCTGTGAAACCGATTAATGGTCGTCGCTGTCCACCTTCCATGACCTTCTCAAGGACAGCGCCATGAACGCCTGGTGGCATGAAGTCTGGGTGACCCTGCAGGCCGAATTCGCTGACATCGGCGACGCTTTCCAACTGACGCGCATCACCGTGCGCCTGCTGATCGCCGCGACCCTGGGCGGCATTCTCGTAAGCGTCTGGCGAACACACCTATGAATGTGTTGAACCGAAGATAACGGCATCAGCATTTCAATTGTCCATAGGCTCGGGCCATGACTTCCCAGGTTCTCGCGTCGGCAGGAACCAGATGCTCAATACGCAGCGACTCCATCGTAATGTCGAGAGGCATGCCAAATGTTGTAAAAGTTGACATGAATTTCAGTTCCCCGTGCCTTGAGTCGAGCCGCGTCAGTACCAACGGAGGCAGTTCGTTTGTCAACGTGGAAGCCTCTTGAGGCGTGGGGAGGCTTTTCAGAAGCGTAGCGAGCCCCGGGTTGCTCAGGGCCTCTCTAGCTGCCCTTTGCCAAGCAATCAATCTGATTTCCTCGACGTTGTTCAGATGATCGCCCAACCCTCCAGGCTCCAGCAGCGTTACCAACAGATTTAGGCCTTCTGCCGCATCGGCACTCAGGCCGACCAGATCGAACAGCACTCCAGTGCTGGCGTTGGCTGCCAATATCTCCACTGACTCCCCAAGACAATCGCTGGTGCGGGGTTGTTGGCATGAAGCAGGTGAGTTATAGCGTCACGAACAGCCTCCATGCTTGGCGAGGTAAGAGGTGTTGCTTCGTAGCGCGGTGCATAACCACTGGCGAGAAAGACACTGTTGCAGTGCTCTAGAGGCGCATCGAGTGCCATGAGTAGGTTATGCAGAGTTCCTGGGCTTGGCTTGGCGCGCCCTGTCTCGATGCAGCTGAGGTGGCGCTGAGAAATACCTGACATCAAGGCTAGGTCGAGTTGGCTCAATTTTGCCTGACGTCGCAGTTGACGCAACTGCTCACTTGCAGTGATGGCGGGTGTCGTTCGAGGAAAAGGTCGGGTGCTCATTGTTCGACTCTGACGGCGCGAATTGGCTGAGTCCATGACCTGTGAGGTCATTGATCTCGTCGTGACAATATCACTACCTTGTCAGCGTTGATCATCGCTTCTTGCTCAAGGAGGACTAATGAAAAGACCCTACCTCTCACTTGCCACATTGGTGATTTTTTCCTTGTATACGGTGGGTACCATGTTCGTTGCCGATCAATCGCTCATCGACTTCGGCCTGGAGTTAATATCCAGCCCGGACACTGCCCAAGTAGTTATTGACCTTTACCTGCTCGGCGTCCTCGCTTGCATCTGGATGTATCGGGACGCTCGCTCCAAAGGCCGATCTGCGGTCTCTCTTGTGCCTTACTTTCTGATAACGGCAGTCTTCGTATCGATTGGCCCATTGCTTTACCTCGTTATCAACGGATTCGCCAAGAAGAAGCTGCCTACGGATACCACCGGTTACAGCATCAATAATTCGCGCAATCTCGATTAAAAGGAATGAAGAGGATGTCCGTTGGCGTTTGGCAATTCCTTTGTTTCTAGATGTCCGGCCAACACGCCTTGCGTGATTGAATGGGCGCCCATCGATGCGGCAGCAACTCCTTAATCTCACTCGCCCGCTGCGTCGGCAGGCGAGTCAGAACATCCTTCAAGTAAGCATACGGATCATGCCCGTTCATGCGCGCAGACTGGATCAAACTCATGATTGCTGCCGCCCGTTTGCCGCTGCGCAGTGACCCGGCGAACAACCAGTTGGAGCGCCCAAGTGCCCACGGTCTTATCTGATTTTCGACCGCGTTATTGTCTATGGGCACAGCGCCGTCCTCTAGATATCGAGTCAGTGCCATCCAGCGCTTGAGGCTGTAATCCAGAGCTTTGGCGATAGCCGACCCTTCGGGCACAAGGTCGCGCTGGGCCATCATCCAGGTATGGAGTGCGTCGATAAGGGGCCCCGCTTTTTCCTGACGTACTCGCCAGCGTTCTTCGTCGGTCATCTCTCGCGCCAGCCGTTCAATTTCGTACAACCCACCAATTGAGTGCAGCGCCTGCTCGGCCAGTTGGCTTTTGTTCGTCGCGTGCAGATCAAAAAACTTGCGGCGGGCGTGGGCCATGCCGCCGATTTCAGTGATGCCTTGCTGGAAGCTTGCTTTGTAACCACCAAAATCATCGCAAACCAGCTTGCCATTCCACGCGCCAAGGAAGTTGCGTGCATGCTCTCCCGCACGGCTTGGACTGAAGTCATAAACGACCGCCTTGAGCCCCGAATATGGCGTAGTGCAGTAGGCCGAGGCGCTAATTACAGCTTCTAGAGCAATGTGATTGCACCGCCAGCTCCAACGCGTTACCAAGGCAGTCCGAGCACCAAAGCCTGAAGTTGCTCGGCATCCAGCTCCATCTCGCAGCCTAGTCGAATGCCTGGCCAGTGAAACTTTCCTTGGTTCAATCGACGAGCAGCCAGCCAGACGCCAATCCCGCCATGCACCAGCACTTTCATACGAGTGGCGCGGCGGTTGGCAAACAGATAAGCACAGTGCGGCTTCGCGCACCGAACACTGCGATCACTCTGGCTAACGCGGTCTCGGTGCCGGCACGCATGTCCATGGGCTCGGTGGCAAGCCAGATGGCGTCGATGCGAATCATTGCGTGAGTCCACGGACAAAGCGGGCGCAGCCTTCAGGATCAGACATCGGCCATTTCACCGTGATCGATTGCTCGCCAAGCGGCAGCTCAATAATCGCCAAAGCTTCCGTCTGGCTCTTGGGTGCAGCTCTCAACGGAACGAAAGCCGGAAACGCTGCTGGCGGCTGGTCTCGGTAAAGCGGCAGCCACTTGCGGATCACGTTGGGGTTGATGCCGTGGCTGATGGCGACGCTGGATAGGGTTGCGCCCGGTTGCAGGCATTCCTGAACAACCTGGGCCTTGAAGGGTTTCGGATAAGAGCTTCGATGGCGCATGGAAATCCTGACGTTAAGGCCGATGGCGTCCGCTTAAAAATACGCGGACACCATCGCCCTTAATGCTGGAGTTCGGAAGGTGACTTCCCCAGACGCTTACGCATTCTCGGCTTCGAACGCGAGAGCAAGGGCAAGGCCGCAGGCGTACGTACCCATATGCTGGTGGCACTCGGCGCGGCGCTATTCGTATTGGTGCCACAGATGTCCTGTTCCCAGGCCGATGCCATGAGCCGGGTTGTGCAGGGCGTCATCGCCGGCATCGGCTTCCTCGGCGCCGGCACCATCCTGAAAAACCAGGAAGGCGACGAAGGCCACGTCAAAGGCCTGACCACCGCCGCCGGCTTATGGATGACCGCCGCCATCGGCGTCTCCGCCGGGTTGGGCAGGGAAGCGACGGCGGTGTTCAGTACAGTGTTGGCGCTGGTGATTTTCAGTGTGGTGCCGAGGATTGTTCGGCTGATTGAAAAACCTGATCCTTAAGCGCTGCCTACATCCTCACTCTGGGTGATATGCACATAGGGCGTCGGGCTTGAATCGTACTCGTCACTCTTGCTACCCAACAGCTCGTGTTGGCCAAAGTCGATACTTTGGTGAAGTGAGCACATCTCCAGCTCACTAATGATTGAGCTTCTATGGGTTTTTTCTCGAAGGTCGCACTTACTTTGAGGATAAAGAAGATCGTATTTGCATAATTTCAACATGTGGCCAGCCATCATTCATTCGTCCATGGTTGAACGCCTTTGCTCGGGCGCTCGCTCTGTTAATGAAGCGGTTGACGCTGAAAAATACGATGCTCATGGCTGATGACGCTCACGGCAGTAGGGGGATGGCTATCTAAACGGATGTATCGACTATTGGTAAGGGATAAGGCTGGCGCAAAGGTCGCTTTAGGAGCGGGACTACAGGCTTTTAGGAATAGTCATTCCTTTTTCCAGTTCAATCGACCCCACGCGAGGCTTGGGGTCGATTGATTCAAACGAACGGCTGTCATCACTCAGGATTCACAATCACCGGCGGCATGGTCGTCGGTGGCTCCTCCCGTGGAGGCGGGTTAGTGCCCGGCGGCTCCTGCTCGGGAACAGGTTGCGGATCGGTCGGTGGGATTACCGGATTGTCGATGTTCGGATCGGGTGTTTCTCCAGGGAATGGATTGGTCATGGTCTAGCCTCCAGTGGCACATGGCGTGAGTCGTGCTTAAGTTGATTGACCGCCACGCTACGGATTTGATTCCGGCCAATTATCGATGAACTTTTCCGGGCGCCCGGCGCTCGGAACCTAAGTGAGTTAATCGGGATGACAACCAGACACAAGAGCGTCCATGGGGCGTAATGGAGAGATGCTCGATGACGACTGAAAAACCGACAGAATTGAGCTACAACCCGCACATGCCGCTGTCGCAGGCTCTATTGCTGCCACGGATCGTGATTGAAAACACCATGCCGACCCTCGACGGCGGGCAATTCGCTGTCAAGGCGGTGGTGGGTCAGGACGTGGTGGTCACCAGTAAAGTGTATGCCGACGGCCATGACCGGCTCGCGGTACGGGTACGTTGGCGCACCGAGGGCGATGAGGTCTGGCACAGCGAAGTCATGACCGCCCTGGGCAACAATGGCTGGCAAGGCCGCTTCCGCGTCGAAGACCAGGGGCGTTATGTGTTCTGTATCGAGGCCTGGATCGATCAATTCGCCAGTTTCCTTCATGAGCTGGAAAAAAAGCACATGGCCTCCGTCCCCGTCAGCCTGGAGTTGCAGGAAGGTCGCCTTCACGTTCAGCAAGCGGCCGAGCGCACCGAGGGGCAACTGAGCGAGCAACTGGCGGCGCTGCACCATGAATTGTGCGGATTGCTCGAAACCGAGCAGGTCGCGTTGTTTCTGCACCACCGTAGCGCCGGGTTGATGGCCCAGGCCGATCACCGTGCTTACCTGAGTCTGAGCCCCGAGTTTCCGGTTGATGTCGAACGCGAACTGGCGCAGTTCGCCAGTTGGTATGAATTGTTCCCACGTTCGATCACCGATGATCCGGCTCGCCACGGCACCTTCAACGACGTGCATTCGCGTTTGCCGATGATTCAGGACATGGGCTTCGACGTGCTCTATTTCCCGCCGATTCACCCGATCGGTCGCAGCTATCGCAAAGGCCCGAACAATTCCCTGACCGCCGGGCCTAACGACCCGGGCAGCCCCTACGCCATCGGTAGCGAAGAGGGCGGCCATGAGGCGATTCATTCGCAACTGGGCACCCGTGAAGACTTCCGCCGACTGGTGGTGGCCGCGTCTGAATACGGTCTGGAAATCGCCCTCGACTTCGCCATTCAGTGCTCCCAGGACCATCCATGGCTACAGCAGCATCCCGGTTGGTTCAACTGGCGCCCTGACGGTACGATCAAATACGCCGAGAACCCGCCGAAAAAATACCAGGACATCGTCAACGTCGATTTCTACGCCGCCGAGGCGATTCCCAGCTTGTGGGTTGAATTGCGCGATATCGTGGTGGGCTGGGTCGAGGAGGGCGTGAAGCTCTTTCGCGTCGACAACCCGCACACCAAACCGTTGCCGTTCTGGCAGTGGCTGATCGCCGATGTGCGTGCGTTGTATCCCGAGGTGATTTTCCTCGCCGAGGCCTTTACCACGCCGGCCATGATGGCGCGTCTGGGCAAGGTCGGTTACTCCCAGAGCTACACCTATTTCACCTGGCGTAATACCAAACAGGAACTGGCGACCTATTTCACCGAGCTGAACGAGTCGCCATGGCGTGAATGCTTCCGGCCAAACTTCTTCGTCAACACGCCGGACATCAATCCGGCGTTCCTGCACGATTCCGGGCGACCCGGGTTTCTGATTCGCGCGGCACTGGCGACCATGGGCTCGGGGTTGTGGGGCATGTATTCCGGGTTTGAGTTGTGTGAGTCGACAGCGATTCCGGGCAAGGAGGAATACCTGGACTCCGAGAAGTACGAGATCCGCCCGCGGGACTTCACCGCGCCGGGCAACATCATTGCGGAGATTGCCCAGCTCAATCGCATCCGCCGGCAAAACCCTGCGCTGCACACGCATTTGGGCCTGAAGGTCTACAACGCCTGGAACGACAACATTCTGTATTTCGGCAAACGCAGCGTCGATGGCAGCAATTTCATCCTGGTGGCCGTCAACCTCGACCCGCATCACCCGCAGGAGGCGAATTTCGAATTGCCGCTGTGGGAAATGGGCTTGCCCGACGATGCCACTACCCACGGCGAAGACTTGATGAACGGTCATCGCTGGACCTGGTACGGCAAGTACCAGTTCATGCGGATCGACCCGGCGCATCAGCCGTTCGGGATCTGGCGGATCACCGCGTCCTGAGTCCACCACAGGTAATAACCAAAATTGAATGGGTGATCGGCTCAGAGGTTAGTTCGAATGCGAAAGGAGTTTCCAATGGCGAAGAAACCCAAGGCAGCCACCTTCATCAAGGACCCGCTCTGGTACAAGGATGCGGTGATCTATCAGGTTCACGTCAAATCGTTTTTCGACTCCAACAATGACGGGATTGGCGATTTTCCCGGCCTGATCGCCAAGCTCGATTACATTGCCGACCTCGGCGTCAACACCATCTGGCTCTTGCCGTTCTACCCCTCGCCACGGCGCGACGATGGCTATGACATCGCCGAATATCGCGGCGTCCACAGCGACTACGGCACCCTGGCCGACGCCAGGCGCTTTATCGCCGAGGCGCACAAACGCGGCTTGCGGGTGATCACCGAACTGGTCATCAACCATACCTCCGACCAGCACGCCTGGTTCCAGCGCGCACGCAAGGCCAAGAAAGGTTCAGCGGCGCGGGATTTCTACGTGTGGTCCGATGACGATCAAAAGTACGACGGTACGCGCATCATTTTTCTCGACACCGAAAAGTCCAACTGGACCTGGGACCCGGTCGCCGGCCAGTACTTCTGGCACCGCTTTTATTCGCACCAGCCGGACCTGAACTTCGATAACCCGCAAGTCATGAAAGCGGTCCTGTCAGTGATGCGTTACTGGCTCGACATGGGCATTGACGGTCTGCGCCTCGACGCGATCCCGTACTTGATCGAACGCGACGGCACCAACAACGAAAACCTGCCCGAGACACACGACGTCCTCAAGCAGATCCGCGCTGAAATCGACGCCAATTACCCGGACCGCATGTTGCTGGCCGAGGCCAATCAATGGCCCGAAGACACGCAATTGTATTTCGGCGACACCGACAAACAGGGCCTCAACGGCGATGAATGCCACATGGCCTTTCACTTTCCGCTGATGCCGCGCATGTACATGGCGCTGGCTCAGGAAGACCGCTTCCCGATCACCGACATCCTGCGCCAGACCCCGGAAATCCCGGCCAATTGCCAGTGGGCGATTTTCCTGCGCAATCACGATGAACTGACCCTGGAGATGGTCACCGACAAGGAGCGCGATTACCTGTGGAACTACTACGCGGCTGATCGTCGTGCGCGTATCAACCTGGGGATTCGCCGGCGCCTGGCACCCTTGATGGAGCGTGATCGACGGCGGGTGGAGTTGCTCAACAGCCTGCTGCTGTCGATGCCCGGCACACCGACGCTGTACTACGGCGATGAAATCGGCATGGGCGACAACATCTACCTCGGCGACCGCGATGGCGTACGCACGCCGATGCAATGGTCGATCGACCGTAACGGCGGCTTCTCCCGCGCCGATCCGGCGAGCCTGGTGCTGCCGCCGATCATGGACCCGCAATACGGCTATCTCTCGGTCAACGTCGAAACCCAGGCCGGCGACCCGCATTCGCTGTTGAACTGGACCCGGCGGATGCTCGCGGTGCGCAAGCAATCCAAGGCGTTCGGGCGCGGTACCTTGAAAATGCTCTCGCCGAGCAACCGCAGGATCCTGGCCTACACCCGCGAATTCACCGGGGCGGACGGCAAGCACGAAATCATTCTGTGTGTGGCCAACGTGTCGCGTAGTGCGCAGGCGGCGGAGCTGGATCTGTCGGCCTACGTCGGCATGGTGCCGGTGGAGATGCTTGGCGGTAACGCGTTTCCGCCGATCGGACAGCTGAATTTTCTCCTGACCCTGGCGCCTTATGGCTTCTATTGGTTCGTATTGGCCACGGAAAACCAGATGCCGAGCTGGCACGTGGAACCGGCCCAAAGCTTGCCGGACTTCACCACGCTGGTCCTGAAAAAACGCATGGAAGAGCTGCTCGAAGCCCCGGCACGCGACACGCTTGAACAGGACATTTTGCCCAACTGGTTGCAAAACCGCCGCTGGTTCGCCGGCAAGGACGCGGCCATCGACCAGGTCCACCTGGCCTATGGTGTGCGTTTTGGTGATGCCACGCACCCGGTGCTGTTGAGTGAAATCGAAGTCTCCAGCGGTGGGCAGACCAGCCGTTACCAACTGCCGTTCGGCTTCATTGCTGAAGACCAGGTCGGGACGGCACTGCCGCAGCAGCTGGCACTGTCACGGGTTCGTCGAGGGCCGCAGGTCGGCTTGATCACCGATGCCTTCAGTCTCGAGAATTTCATCCACACCGTGCTGCAGGGTATGCAGGACCATCTGGTGCTGCCGTCGGACGGTGGCGAGATCCGCTTCGAGCCAACCGCCGAACTGGCCAAGCTGGGGCTGACGGCTGAATCGGAAGTGCGTTACCTGTCTGCCGAGCAATCGAACAGTTCAGTGGTGATCGGCAACAGCCTGGTGTTGAAGCTGATCCGCAAAGTCGCCGCCGGTGTGCACCCGGAACTGGAGATGAGTGCCTATCTGACACGCGCCGGTTTCCGCAACATTTCGCCGTTGCTGGGCGCGGTGGTACGCCGGGATGCCAGGGGCGAGGACAACTTGCTGATGATTGCCCAAGGCTATTTGAGCAATCAGGGCGACGCCTGGGAGTGGACGCAGAACAACCTGGAGCGAGCGCTGCGCGATGAGTTGGCGGACGCCATGTCCGAGCAGGAACAACACTACAACGCGCTCGGTGAATTGAAAGATTTCGCTGCCATGCTGGGGCAGCGCCTGGGGGAAATGCACCAGGTGCTGGCGGCGCCGAGCGACAATCCGGATTTCGCTCCGCACGTCACTACGCAAAAAGAGGCACAGGCTTCGGCCAAGGATGTCGTGGCACAAATCGAGCATGCGTTGAAGTTGCTTAAAGACCATCAAACCGAACTGAACCCGGCGGACAAAGGCCTGGTCAGCCGTTTACTGGACAACAAAAAAGCCATCCTCAGTCATGTGCAGGCACTGGGCAAAAAATCCGTGGGAGGACTGAAGATTCGCGTGCACGGCGACTTGCATCTGGGGCAGGTACTGGTGATCAAGGGTGATGCGTATCTGATCGACTTCGAAGGCGAACCGGCGCGACCGTTGCATGAACGTCGTGGCAAACACAGTCCATTTAAAGATGTGAGCGGCGTTTTGCGATCTTTCGACTACGCTGCGGCCATGGCCATCAACGTGCATAACGTTGATAACACTGCCGAAGCCCGCGCGGCTCGCCAACGGGTTTCCGATCGCTACTTGAGCGAAGCGCGGCAAGCATTTGTCGACGCTTATCGGCTGGCGGCAGCTAGTCTTGGCCATGCATGGCAAGATCCTGAAGGCGAGGACGCCGCGCTGGCGTTGTTCGGTCTGGAGAAGGCAGCGTACGAAGTGGCCTACGAGGCAGAGAATCGCCCCACATGGCTGTCCGTGCCGTTGCACGGTTTGTACGGGTTATTGAATGGGCTTAAACCCTTTTCCGATCTTGGTGGAGAGTAGTCATGAGTTTCTCGAACAAGGAACAGGGTCAGTATGAAGAAGCACTGCTACCCAGGGCGCGGGACATTGATGCGCTGGTGCGCGCCGAGCATCACGACCCCTTTGCAATACTCGGTCCCCATGGCGATGGCGCCGGAGGACAGTTCATTCGGGCTTATCTGCCGGACGCCTTGAGCGTGCAGGTGGTGGCCAGGGAGTCGGGAGAAGAACTCGGTCACCTGGAGTTGACTCAGACACCGGGACTGTTTGTCGGGCATTTCGACCGGGCGCAACCTTATCTGCTGCGCACTCGCTGGGCTGGCGGCGAACAGATCGCCGAAGACCCGTACAGTTTCGGTCCGCTGCTCGGTGAAATGGATCTCTACCTGTTCGCCGAGGGCAATCACCGCGACCTGAGCAGTTGCCTGGGTGCGCAGCTGATGACGGTCGACGGTGTCGATGGCGCGCGTTTTGCCGTATGGGCGCCGAATGCCCGGCGGGTGTCGGTGGTCGGTGATTTCAACGTCTGGGATGGTCGCCGCCATCCGATGCGTCTGCGTCATCCCACGGGTGTCTGGGAGCTGTTCATTCCGCGCCTGCAAGCGGGGGAGGCGTACAAGTACGAGATTCTTGGCAAGGACGGGATTCTGCCGCTGAAGGCCGACCCCATGGCCCTCGCCACGTCGCTGCCGCCGGACACCGCCTCGAAAGTGGCGTCACCGCTGAAGATCGACTGGCAGGACCAGGAATGGATGCAGTCCCGTGGCGAGCGTCAGCGTCCGACAGCCCCCTTGTCCATATACGAACTGCACGCCGGCTCGTGGCAATGCGAGCTGGATGATCTGGGCGAAGTGGCTCGCCAGTACACCTGGCCGGAGCTGGCCGAGCGGCTGATTCCGTATGTGAAGGAGCTGGGTTTCACCCACATCGAGCTGATGCCGATCATGGAGCACCCGTTTGGCGGATCGTGGGGCTATCAACTGCTCTCGCAATTCGCCACCAGCGCCCGCTACGGCACCGGGGATGAGTTCGCGGCGTTCGTCAATGCCTGCCACCAGGCCGACATCGGGGTGATCCTCGACTGGGTGCCGGCGCATTTCCCCACTGACACCCATGGCCTGGCGCAATTCGACGGCACTGCATTGTACGAGTACGGCAATCCCCAGGAAGGCTTTCATCAGGATTGGGACACGCTGATTTATAACCTCGGCCGCACCGAAGTGCATGGCTACATGCTGGCGTCGGCGTTGCACTGGCTCAAGCATTTTCATGTCGACGGCCTGCGGGTCGACGCCGTGGCGTCGATGCTCTATCGCGATTACTCGCGCAAGGCTGGCGAATGGGTGCCGAATCGCCATGGTGGTCGAGAAAACCTCGAAGCCATCGACTTCCTGCGTCACCTCAACGACGTCGTGGCCCTGGAAGCGCCGGGTGCCCTGGTGATCGCCGAGGAGTCCACCGCATGGCCAGGCGTCAGCCAGAGTACGCAACAGGGTGGCCTGGGCTTCGCTTACAAATGGAACATGGGCTGGATGCACGATTCATTGCATTACATCCAGCAGGACCCGGTGTACCGCGCCCATCATCACAACGAGCTGAGTTTCGGCCTGGTCTACGCCTGGTCCGAGCGCTTTATCCTGCCGATCTCCCATGACGAAGTGGTGCACGGCAAGCATTCGCTCATCGACAAGATGCCCGGTGACCGCTGGCAGAAATTTGCCAACCTGCGGGCTTACCTGAGCTTCATGTGGGCGCATCCCGGCAAGAAACTGTTGTTCATGGGCTGTGAGTTCGGCCAATGGCGCGAGTGGAACCACGACCAGCAACTGGATTGGTACTTGCTGCAGTACTCCGAGCACAAAGGTGTTCAGAAACTGGTGAGCGACCTCAATCGGCTGTACCGCGAAGAGCCGGCGCTGTATGAGCAGGATGATGTTCCCCAAGGCTTCCAGTGGTTGATCGGCGACGATGCGATCAACAGCGTGTATGCGTGGTTGCGCTGGAGCAAGGACGGCAGGCCGGTGCTGGTGGTGGCGAACTTCACCCCTGTACCGCGTGAGGCTTATCGCATCGGTGTTCCGTTTGCCGGGCGCTGGACCGAGTTGATGAACAGTGATTCGGCGACCTATGCCGGCTCCAATTACGGCAACAGTGGCGGGGCATACACCGAGGAGGCGCCCAGTCATGGACAGGCGTTGTCATTGGTGCTGAATCTGCCGCCCCTGGCCGTGTTGATGTTGCGCCCCGAAGGCTGAACCGAAAACGCTTGCCTGCATCGCGAGTGAACTCGCTTCGACAGGGTCCATGTGACCCTTTTGGAGCGCGTTGCTCGCGATGGCGTCGCCCGCTCAGCAGTCTTTTCGAGGTCTGATCCTCACCACCGCATCCGCACACCCAGGCTGGCGATCAACCCGTTCAAATCATTCTGGTCGACGTCACTGCTGTAATCGGCGCTGACGTACAGGCTTACGGTCGGGGTCATTCTGGCCACCAGACCCAATCCCAGCTCTACCGTCGAAGAATTCCGGCTGCTGCTGATCTTGTCGACCTGATCCAGGGTCACGGTATTGCCGGTGTTCACTGTGTGCCACAAGTTGGTCCGCACATAGGGTTCCACAGGCAGGCCATTGAAGTCGTAACTCCCTTTCAGTTTGGCGCCGACCCGGCCGCTCCACGACGACAAGTCAGTGGAAGAGGCATTGCCCGAGCCTGCGTAAGGGGTGTCCAGGGTGATCCGTTGATTGATCAATTGCGCCTGGGGTTCAACCACCCAGTGTTCGCCAAGACCGATGGGGAAACCACCTTCCATCGACAGCGTCATCGCGCTGCCCTCGGCGGCTTGCCGCACACCCTGTTCGTTGCGGGTATAGCCATTGACCCGGCCGCCACTGGCCGTCAAGTCCACGTGCCAGCCTTGTGGCCCGATCAGGCTCCAGTAGGCGCCGAGGCTTTGGCCTTGCAGGCTGAAGGTGTCGCTGTTGGAGTCTGATTGGACGCGATTGGTGAACAAGCCAGTGCTGTTGCCCTGGATCATGCTGGTGCCGCCGATCAGGCCAACCCGCTGAGTACGGCCACTGCCGCTTTCCAGGGTCATGAGCGCCGGGCCTTTCACTTCACCGGCAGCGGAAGTGGAGATGCCTTCGGCTAGAACGTCGTTTTGTGCCTGGCGCGAGGCCTGTCCATACACCTGATCCCAGGCGGCAGGCGAGGCATCTTCGGTCGTCAGGTGCGAACTTCGCAGATCGGGCATGGCGCTGAAACGGCCGGGATACGTGGAGACTTGTGCGGGCATGGAGAGCATCGGGACGTCCTGGCGATACCAGGGCGAAATATCTTCCTCGACAGGCGAGGCCTGTACTTCCATGGAAGAGCACAGCAGGAGTGAGCTCGAGACTGTGCAAAAAGTGATTTTGATCTCTTGTTGGGTGAGTGAAGTTTTCATGGGGGTCTACCTTGCAATCGCATGCCATTCTCGCTTTGCCGTCTCTCCTACCCCGAGTGAGGGGCGACCGATGGATGGGGGCAAGCCGGGGCCCGCCCGTGTTCGCGGGTGACTTGGGGGCTTGCCCCTGATTGTGGTTCCGGGGGTAGTAACGTGAATTCAAGGAGACCCCTGGCACTGCGTCAAGAAAATGGCCGATAAGTGGTATGGGTATTTTAGGGCTTATAAGTGACTGATTTTTGTCGTCTCTCTAAGTTCTTGTTAAATGGAAAAAACAAGGAAAAAGCCCTGAAATAGAGCCATTGCTCGGTATTTACCAGCTCACCCGGATACCGGCATTACCGATCATTCCCCGCAGTTGCTGACTGTCGAGGTTGCTGGAGTAATCGGCACTGGCGTACACACTGACGTCGGGGGCGAGCGTCAGGATGGCGCCGACGCCGAGGTCGGCCCATGAGGATTTCTGTTGCGTGTCGATATCGGTGACTCCGGCAAATCTGACTGTATCGGTGCCCGAAAGGGTGTGCCACAGGTTAGCGCGCAGGTAAGGTTCGAGCGGCAGGCCACTGACCTGATAACGGCCCTTGAGTCGGGCGCCGAGCCGACCGGTCCAGGCCGGATCGGAATCGAACGTCACCCGGGAGATGCCGTCGTCCTGAGTGTCGAGGGCAAGGTTCTGATGGATTACCTGCGCCTGGGGTTCGATCACCCAACGGCTTGCCAGCGGGAACGGGTAACCGGCTTCTGCCGACAGCGACAGCACATGTCCTTTGCTATCGAGCTTGAGGCCGCGATCGGAATGACTGTCGCCGTCGAGCCAGGTGTACATCGCCACCGTGTCGACGTACCAGCCCCCGGCGTCGGTCAGGGTCCAGTAAGCGCCAAGACTGTCCCCTCGCAATTCAACCTTGCCCGCACGCTTGCCTTCGAACCCTTCGTTGAAACCGTCGACGTCGCCCTTCAAGCGGCTATGGCCGACGAAGAATCCGCTGCGTTGGGCATGCCCCCCGGACGTCAGCGAGCTGTACAGGTCGTTGCCCACCTGGAAGCCGTCCAGCGAGCCATCGAGCCGTGGCGTGACGGTGCCGGCCCAGGTCTGGTCTACATCCTTGCCATAGACCCGACCCCAGCCAGCGCCGAAGGCCCCGGTTTCGCTCAGCAGACGCTGATCACCCTGGCGATCGTGGAATGTACCAAGGGCGGTCAGGGCCAGTTGCGCAGCGGCCGGTGGCAATACGGACCAGACCGGGACTTCCGCGCGGTACAGGGGAATCGCGGCGGCACCGGGCTGGGCAACGGGCAGCGGCGGACTACCGGCAGCGGCGACCGGCGTGGCCACCAGAGGCACAAGAATCGGCGGCAGGGCCGGGTCGGGATTAGGCTCCGCGACCAGCGGCGCCGCGACGACAGAAGAGCGCAGGTACCAACTGTTTTCGCTGCCGGCTGTGATGCCGCCCTTGTACAGGACGTAATTGAAGGCGCCCGCCGACACTGGGGTTTTCAGGGTAAAGGCGCCGTTGTCGCTGATCGCCGTCCCCTGGGCCTGAACAACCTGAATGCCATTCTGCTGGGTCAACGCGCCAGCGCCACCGAGGTTACTGATGCTGATCGAGGTGCTGCCGGTCAAGGTGCCATCGATGACCACCAGTTTGTCACTGGGCGAATTGTCGTCGCCCAGAGCGCTTTGCAAAAACAGTTGCCCGTTGTTGCCCGAATAATTGCCCTGCACGGCAAGCACATCGTTGGTGCGCGTATTGCCGTTGCTCAGGTCAATTACCCCGGCGTTATTCAGGGTCGCGCGCTGCCCCGGGGTGAAGGGCACGATGCCGCCCTGGCTGGACGTCAGTACGCTGCTTCCATCGATGTTGAATGCACCCGTGCGGCTGCCGCTGTCGCCGAGCACGAAGTTGCCGGTGAGGTCGAACCGCGAACCGTTGTTCAGGTTAACGGTTTCCCAGTTGATGTAACGGGCGGCGCCGGCGGATGTGGTGTGATCAAAGGTCAACTGATCGGTGCCCGGGCCACCGTCGAGGGTTGGGGTCAGGGCGAGGGTGGTTTCAGTCAGGTTGCGCACAATGGCCTTGTCATTGTCATCGCCCATCAGGATTGCCGAACGGATAATGCCGCCGCCGTCCCATAGAAAGGTGTCATTACCCGTGCTGGCGCGGATTTCGCCGACGACCTCGCCGCCTGTCACGGTGATGCTGTCGTTGCCACCGCTGACGCTGATATTGCCGCCAATCCTGCCGCCGGAAACGATGATGGTGTCGGTGCCGAAACCGGTGACCAGGTTGCCCAGGATCTGTCCGCCCGAGAGATCGAACAGATTGTTATCGAGTTTCATGTCGACCCGGCCAATGGTGCCGCCGGTCATTTTGGCGGTGTCGCCATCCTCGAAGGCGCCGACGATGGTGCCGCCGGTCATGAGGAAAAAATCGCGACTGTCGCCTTGGGCAAGGGACTGGATGGTCCCGCCACTCATCGTGAAGTGATCGATGCCATTGCCCTGGTTGACTGCGCCTGTGATTTGGCCGGCAGTGATGTTCAGGGTATTGGCGCCGTCCCCCTGATTGAGCGAACCGAGAATGCGCCCCGAGTTGAGGTTGACGGTATCGTTGCCGGCGCCAAGCGTCACATTGCCATTGATGGTACCGGTGCCATTGGCGGGAAACGTCAGGGTGTTGTTGCCGGCCAGATCGGTCAGCGGTCCATTGCTGGCGCTGTCACACACGAAGTTATCGTTGCCGGCGGTGGGGATGAGAGTGCAGGCGGCGTGGGTGGGAGCCGACCCGCCTGCACACAGCCAGAGGAAAAATACACAGGCGCTGAAACGGTACTTGGGTAGATCTGACCATGGATTCATGCTCGTCTCCGCATAGGGATCGGCGACTGACCCGCCACGGCGTCAACATTGGCCAGGCGTCAGTCACCTTCGGCAGCGCGAGTTGCGAGACAGCATCGGAAGGCAATCTCCCGTCATCCAGAACCTTCGGCAACGACGGCTACGGTGGTTGCATGTCCGTAGGGCCAGCCCCAGGGACATGGGCAACGTAGCAGCAGCGCTTAGCGGTTTCTACTGTCAGAAATACCAGAAATGACGGGGAGTTTACTTTGACTCAACGGTTTTTCCGGGGGGAAGGAAGCTTCAGAGATGCACTTCCACGGCCAACGGCAGGTGATCCGACAGGTGCGTCCAGGGTTTGTTTCCGAGGATTTTCGGATCATGGCTACTGGCGTTGCGCAGGTAGATGCGGTCCAGGCGCAGCAGGGGATACCGCGCGGGATAGGTTTTTGCGGGGCGCCCGTGATGGCGTTCGAAGGCTTCATGCAGGTCCTCACGACGGGCGAGGGCGACATTGCCCTGCAACTGCCAATCGTTGAAGTCGCCGGCAATGATCACTGGCGCGTCGTCAGGCAGGGACTCAAGCAACTGACAGAGCAGCTGCAGCTGCAGTTGGCGATGGCTTTCCAGCAAGCTCAGATGAACGCAGATCGCATGCACTTCGGCGTGGCCCGGTACATCAAGGACGCAATGCAGCAGCCCGCGACGTTCCGGCCCGGTGATGGAAACGTCGAGGTTGCGGTGTTCGCGAATCGGGTATTTCGACAGCAGGGCGTTGCCGTGATGGCCATCGGGGTACACTGCATTGCGCCCGTAGGCAAAATCGCTCCACATGCTGTCGGCGAGGAACTCGTATTGCGAGGTTTGCGGCCATTGGTGGTAGCGCGAGGAGTGACGCTCGTGTTCGCCGACCACTTCTTGCAGAAACACCAGATCGGCCGATGTACTGCGTACCGCTTCACGCAGTTCCGGGAGGATGAAACGTCGGTTGAGGGCGGTAAACCCCTTGTGGGTATTGACCGTCAGCACGCGCAATCGATTGATGGCCGGAGGGTTGTTCAATGGCTTTGATTCAATCGTGTCGCGTTTGGAATTACGGGTCACTTTCACTCCTCTGAATCCGGGTGACTTATGTATGCGACTGATACGCAAGCGGGCAGTTCAGTTTGAGTGAAGTAAGGATAGCCTCCACGCACGCATTGGCTGTTTGTCGCGTCAGACAAACACGATTTCATAAGGCAGACGTATCCGCTCCAGCAGCACCCGAGGCAGCATCGGTGCAATGCCGATCGCCGGTTCGCCTTTGAGTTGGCTGGCATAGGCGTGGGTGGCGTGGCTTTTGCGTGCGACCGTCCAGCTGTCCAGGCGTATCTTGCGCGCGCGGTGCCAGGGGATCGCGGCGTAATCACGGGCTGGCCAATGCCAGGCCCAGACCGGTATTTCATGGAAGGTTGCACCGGCAAGGGTCGCGGCATTGGCGCTGGCGCGGCCGACGGCGTCATGGTCGCTGACCCCATCCGCGCGCCAGGTGCTGAACACCACATCGCCTGGGCGCAAGTAGCGTGCAATGAATTGCGTCAGTTCCAGTTCATGCTCGGCCAGGGCGTTGTCGGTAAAGCCGCCACGAATCCATTTCAGGCTATGCATGGGCAAGCCGAGGCGACGCAAGGCTTCGACACTCTCCTGGGAGCGAAACACGCTGAGGCGTTTTTCCGACCATTGCTGCGAACCCGGATGGCTGGCGCTGCCGTCAGTGACGGAGATCAGTTGCAGGGGATGGCCGTTGGCGCTGAGCAATTGCAGCAGGCCACCGCAGGTCACCACTTCATCGCCGGGATGCGGGGCGATCACCACGGCGCGTGCGCCGGCCGGGACCAACGACTGGGTGCCGATCACTGGGATATTGTCCAGTTGCGCGGCGCTGTTCCAGATTTGTCCCGCCAGGGTGCTTTCACTGATGGAGGCAGACTTCATGGGGTTACGTCCTTGTTCCGTTTCGCCTTCAGTCATGCGCAATGCTTGCGGGCGGCAAGCCAGGCTGACCCGTGAGGGCTGGTTGATGGCAATGCGCGGCGCTCCGAACCCTTGGGCGCCGCGCATCCAGTATTGCTCATCGAAGCGTGTTCGTCGGCATTTGAAACAATTTTTATCCGACGAGTCTTTGGTTCATTTCAATCCTCTTCCTCGTGCTGCAATTCGAACAGCAGCAATGAACGGCCGGTCACCGAATACTCGTGGCCGAACTCGAAGCGTTCCTGGCCGCGAATCGACGGTTGGTTGGTATCGACCATGCACGTCCAGAAGCCGCCATCGGGGACTTCCGGCAACGTGAAGTTGACGATGTCGTGATGGGCATTGACCACCAGCAGCAGGGTGGCGTCGGCCCCTTTGCGGCGAATGCCGGTTTCCTGCGCGCGTCCGTCAAGCAACATGCCCATGCAACGATTGTGCGCATCATGCCAGTGCTTGGTGGTCATCTCGCTGCCATCCGCGGCCAGCCAGGTGACATCCTTGACGCCGATATCCTCGTTGTAATTGCCGACCAGGAAGCGCCCGCGGCGCAGGATCGGATAGGCCAGGCGCAGCTTGATCAGGCGTTTGACGAATTTGAGCAGGGCTTTGCCGTCTTCACTCAAGTCCCAGTTGACCCAACCGATTTCGCTGTCCTGGCAATAGGCGTTGTTGTTGCCGTCCTGGGTGCGGGCGAATTCGTCACCGGCCACCAGCATGGGCGTGCCTTGGGACAGCAACAGGGTGGCGAAGAAATTACGCATCTGCCGCTGACGCAGACCGTTGATTTCCGGGTCGTCGGTGGGACCCTCGACGCCATGGTTCCAGGACAGGTTGTTGTTGCTGCCGTCCTGATTGTCTTCGTCGTTGGCTTCGTTGTGCTTGTCGTTGTAGGACACCAGGTCGTTGAGGGTAAAGCCGTCGTGGGCGGTGACGAAATTCACCGAAGCATAGGGCCGGCGACCGCGCTGGTTGAACATCTCGCCGGACGCGGTCATGCGACTGGCGAAGTCCGCCAGTTGCCCATCGTCGCCTTTCCAGAACGCACGCACGGTGTCGCGAAACTTGTCGTTCCACTCCACCCAGCCCGGCGGGAAGTTGCCGACCTGATAGCCGCCGGGGCCGCAATCCCAAGGCTCGGCAATCATCTTCACCTGACGCAGCACCGGGTCCTGGCGACAGGCCACGAGGAAGCTGTGACGTTCGTCAAAGCCGTCGTGGTAGCGCCCCAGAATGGTCGCCAGGTCGAAGCGGAAGCCGTCGACGTGCATCTCCGTCGCCCAGTAGCGCAGGGAGTCGGTGACCATTTGCAGGACGCACGGATGGCTCAGGTCCAGGGTGTTGCCGGTGCCGGAGTCATTGATGTAGAAGCGCTTGTCGTCCGGCATCAAGCGGTAATAGGACGCGTTGTCGATGCCACGCATCGACAGGGTCGGGCCTTGTTCGTTGCCCTCGGCGGTGTGGTTGTAGACCACGTCCAGGATCACTTCGAGGTTGGCTTCGTGCAGGTGCGCGACCATTTCCTTGAATTCGGCGATCTTGCCGCTGGCCAGGTAACGCGGGTCGGGGGCGAAAAACGCGATGCTGTTGTAGCCCCAGTAGTTGGTCATACCCTTGTGCAACAGATGCTGGTCGTTGACGAAGGCATGAATCGGCAGCAGCTCCACGGTCGATACGCCGAGCTTGCGGATGTGTTCCAGGACATCGTCGACCATCAACCCGGCGAAGGTGCCGCGCACGTTCTCGGGGACGGAAGGGTGACGCATGCTGATGCCGCGCACGTGGGTCTCGTAAATGATCGTTTTGTCCCACGGCACGCTGACCCGGTGGTCGTGGCCCCAGGTGTGCGCGGGGTCGATGACTTTGCATTTGGGGACGAAGGGCGCGCTGTCCCGTTCATCGAAACTGAGGTCGGCGTCGGGATGGCCGATGGTGTAGCCAAACAATGCCTCGGACCATTTCAATTTGCCGACCAATTGCTTGGCGTAGGGGTCGATCAACAGCTTGTTGTGGTTGAAACGGTGGCCGTTGGCGGGGTCATAGGGACCGTAGACCCGATAGCCATAGATCAACCCTGGATGGGCGTCGGGCAAGTAGCCGTGGTAGATCTCGTCGGTGTATTCCGGCAGTTCGATGCGTTCGAGCTCGACCTCGCCGGCATCATCGAAAATGCACAGTTCGACTTTGGTGGCGTGAGCGGAGAACAAGGCGAAATTGACCCCAAGACCGTCCCAGGTCGCACCCAGTGGAAAGGGCAGGCCTTCACGAATTCGCGAGGCCTCGACATGAGGGGCTGGCGCGGTTTTCTTCGGACTGGGCATAGTTGCTCCTGCAAAGTGAGGTACATAGACGCCGCAATCTGTGGGAGCGAGCCTGCTCGCGATTGCGGTGTGTCAGGTTATGCATGTGTCGAGGTAAACCGTCCTCGCGAGCAGGCTCGCTCACACAGGGGGTTGTTGAGGGTGAGCGTCCCTCGGTGGCGAGCGGACTCGCCACGCGTTCAATCAGGAAAAAGTGCGAGCCAATCAGTTCGCCGGCGGTTTACGCGCTGCGCGAGGCTTTTTCTCGGTGGCTTTTTCCCCGGGCGGGATCAAGGCGGAGGCCGACGCCGGTTTGGCTTTGGCTTTTGGCGCGGCCACCTTGCCTTCACCCGCCTTGCCATTGGCGGTTTTGCTCACAGGCGCTTTTGCCGGTTTTTTCGGCGCCAGAGCTTCAGCTTCGGCGAGTTTGCGTGCCATCTCCCAGTGGCGGCTCTCCTGGCCTTCGGGTTTCCCTTCGGACTCCCAGATCTGATAGGCAAATTCACGGATGCGTTTATCGTCGGTACTCATCGCATTGCTCCTGAACTGAACTCAAGTGTCGGTAGTTTGAATAAAGAGATTGACCGGGAAGTCCCCCAGTGCGGCGCTGATCATCAGCTCCCTGTTTTTTGTGACTGTGATGCTTGAAAAAAGTCCCTTTAGATTTTCGTCAGCGATCGCGAACGGTAAATCGATTCGCGTATCGCCCCACTGCAGCGCGTTCACCTGCGGCTCGGCACTGTTTTCCAGCAGCGCCGAGCAACGGATCGGCACGATGACGATGGCGCGTTTACCCTCCCATTCACGAACAAATCCCAGCACTCGATGGGCCTGGCTGCCGACGACTTCGAGGGCCTGGTAAGTCCCTCGCCGGAACAGCTCGGCGTGCTCGGTGCGCAAGTCCAAGGTCCGCGCAATCAAGGTTTGCTTGATGCGCCCGTCGCGCCAGTTCGCCAGCTGATCCGGCAGATTCACTGCTTGCTGCAAGGCCTGTTGGCGGCTGGCGTAGTCCACTGGCCGGCGATTGTCCGGATCGACCAGGCTGAAGTCCCAGAACTCGTTGCCCTGATAAAGATCCGGCACACCCGGCACGGTCATGCGCAGCAAGGTTTGCGCCAATCCGTTGAGTGCGCCAGGCACGGCAATCGCGTGCACAGCCTTGCCGAGCGCCGTGCGCAGAAAGTCGCCCTGCGGGCTCAACAGCAGGCGCCGGATGAAGCGTTCAACCGCTTGTTCGTAGGCATCGTTGGGCGCGCTCCAGCTGCTTTGCAACTTGGCTTCGCGCAGCGCTTTGCGTTGCCACTGCCAGAGGCGTTCGGCATAGGCCGCCAGCGCCGGTTGATCGTCAACCTGCAGGTGCAGTGGCCAGCTGCCGAGGATTGCTTGATACAGAATCAGCTCATCACCCGCCGATGGCTGCTGATCATCGTCGCGCAACGGGCGGGCGAGGGCGCGCCAGAGGCCGATCTGCTCGACGTACCACTGACTGCGTTCGCTCAACACCGCCAGGCGCGCACGGGTGTCTTCGCCGCGCTTGTGGTCGTGGGTCGCGGTGGCCAGCAGGTTGTCCGGAAAATCGGCGAGGCGTTGCGCGCACGCGGCATGAAAATCCTCGACCGGCGCACTGAGCTGCTCGGTACTGAAACCGACGTCATTGCGCGACAGCAGCACTGCCGAACGATAGAACGCGGTGTCTTCCACGGCCTTCGCCGCAGCCGGAGAGGTCAGTTGCTGAAACCGCACGCAGGCATGCCTGATCCGTTTGCGCACGCGTCCGGCCGGGGCCTTGCGCCACGGCTCGCCGCCCAGCCAGCGGGCCAGGCAATCGAGCACCGGCCAGTCGGCTTCGCCGAGGGTCTGCCGGGCGCCGTCCATGGCCTGCTGGAAAAAAACGTTGTCCTGGGACGACCGCCCGAGGGGGCTGATGTAGGTGCGGTACACCGGAAAATGGATGATCAGTTCCTGCAATGCCCGGCGGATCGCCCCCAGGGTCAGGTCGCGGGTCATCAGGTCTTCCCGGGCCACTTGCAGCAGCGCCTGAGCGACACTTTCGAAATCCCCGGCCAGGGAGCCGTTGAGGATCTGTTGCCGGGCCAGTTGCGCTTCCTGACGGAAATCGGCGGGACGTTCGCTGTGCCGCTGCCAGAGTCTGCCCAAGGCCTGTTCGCGTTGAGGATCGTGTTGCAACAACGACACCTGGTTCATGAATTCATAGCCGGTGGTGCCGTCCACCAACCAGTCGCGGTGCAGGGTTTCGCCTGCGCCGAGGATCTTTTCCACGTAGATCGGCAGATGCCGGCCAGGAACCAGGCTGTCGACCCGCCGCCGAAGTTTGCGGCAGTAACCCCGAGGGTCGGCGAGGCCGTCGATGTGGTCGACGCGCAGACCATCGACCAGTCCTTGCGCCACCAGCTGGAAAATCTTTGCATGGGTCGCTTCGAACACCGCCGGGCGTTCGACCCGCAGGCCGCCCAGTTCATTGACATCGAAGAAACGCCGCCAGTTGATGTCATCCGCGGCCGTACGCCAACTGGCGAGGCGATAGCTCTGGCGCTCCAACAGGTTATGCAGGCGCTCGAAACCTTCACGGGTGAGCGAATCGTAGGCTTTCAGGTTTTGCTCGATGGCCTGCAGCATGGCGGGATCTGTGGCCAGTTCGCGCAATTCGTCCTGCAAGGGAATGGCCAGGCGGTGAGCGTCGGTCTGGTAGCTCAAGGTGCTGAATCGGTCGGCCAGGGATTTCAGCTGATCGATGTCGGACGTGAGCAACTCGCCGCAGGTCATCGGGCAAATCGGAAAGTGGTGTTCGTAATGCTCGACAAAAAACGCGCCATGCTGCGCATCGAAACGCAAGGGCAGGGTGCCGTCCTGCAGGGCAACCCCATAGTCGCTGCCAAGGAACGGCAGCAGCAGTTTCCCCTCCATCAACGGGTCGGCGGAGTGCCACTGGATATCATAGAACTCGCTATAGGGGCTCAGGCGCCCCCACTCAAGCAAGTCCAGCCACCAGGGGTTGTCGCTCCCGCCGACCGCCATGTGATTGGAGACGATATCGAGGATCAGCCCCATGCTGTGCTCGCGCAACGCGCTGACCAGGCGGCGCAACGCCGCTTCGCCGCCCAGCTCCGGGTTGATGGTGGTCGGGTCCACCACGTCATAGCCATGCATCGACCCGGCGCGGGCGCTGAGCAGCGGCGAGGCGTAGACATGGCTGATGCCGAGCTCGGCGAAGTACGGCACCAGCGGTACCGCATCGTCCAGGGTAAAGCCCTTGTGAAACTGCAGCCGCAGGGTGGCCCGCAGCGGCTGTATTGGCAGAGCGCTCATTGGTCACGCTCGGCCGCCTGAAGTCGCGCGCAGGCGAGCAATTCCAGGCGTCGCGAGGCGTCCGGGTCATCGAGCAGGGTTTCGCTGTTACCGCGCAGGCGTCGGGACCAGTTGGGATGAGCATCGATGGTGCCAGGCAAGTTGGCCTGCTGTTCGACGCCCAGCGCATCTTCCAGTGGCAGCAACACCAGCGGCGCACGGGTATGGCCAAGGAAGCGCACACTGGCGTCGAGCACCTGATCGGTCTCGTGGGACTCTTCGCGAAAGTTCTGCGGGTCCTGGCTCAAGGCCCGGCGCAAGCCTTCGCGCTCGCGTTCGCGGTGTTGGCGCCACTCGATTTCACCGTTGGCGTCGATGAGGTTGAGCCGGGCGTTCCAGTCGATGTCGCGGCCGTGCCACCAGCCATTGAGGGTTGGCAAATCATGGGTGCTGGTGGTCGCCAGCGCGTTGTCCGGCCAGTCGAGGATCGGTTTGAAATGAGTGTTGTCCTGTTCGAACAGCAGCACCCGCATGCCCAGCATCGAACGGGCGATGAGCTTTTCCCGCAGACCTTCGGGCACGGTGCCGAGGTCTTCGCCAAGGACGATCGCCTGGTGGCGATGGGATTCCAGGGTCAGCAGTCGTAGCAGGTCGTCCACCGGGTAATACAGGTACGCACCGTCAGCGGGCGGCGCGCCGTTGGGGATGACCCACAAACGTTGCAGGCCCATGACGTGGTCGATCCGCAGGCCGCCGGCGTGGGCAAAATTGGCCCTGAGCATTTCGATGAACGCGCGAAAGCCATTGCGCACGAGGCCTTCGGGAGAAAATGCGGAGATCCCCCAGCCTTGGCCGGTTCGGTTGAGAATGTCCGGCGGCGCGCCGACGGTGAGTGAGGCGAGCAATTCGTCCTGGCGACTCCAGGCCTGACTGCCACCGCCATCGGCGCCCACTGCCAGATCGCTAATCAGGCCAATGCGCATGCCGGCGCTGCGGGCTGTCGCTTGGGCGCGTTCCAGGCAGCGGGTGATCAGCCACTGGCAGAAGGCGAAGAAACCGATGCGCCCGGCGTTTTCTTCGGCGAATTCGGCGAGGGCAGCACTGCGCGGGTTACGCCATTGTTCGGGCCACTCGCGCCAGTCAAGGCTTTCACCCTTGGCGGCGCGGATCTCTTGAATGGCTTCGAAGCGGCAGTGATTTTCCAGGGCTTCGCCACCGGCATGACGAAAACTGCTGAAATCGGCATGCAACGGGTGTTCGCCCTGAACGAAACCTTCGTACAGCGCCTGCAACAGTCGGTGTTTGGCTTCGGCCGCGGCGGGCCAGTCGATCAAGGCACGCTCCTGGAGATCCTTCAGCTCGGCGCCCAGCCCGGTGGTATCGATGGCGGCACGCATGGCTCGCTCGCCAAGGATCGCCCCTGGCGCGCAGTAAAGGCTGTTAAGGAATAACCGGCTGGAGGGCGAATAAGGGCTATAGCGCCGGGTGTCGTTGGCGAACATGGCATGCAGCGGGCTGATCGCCAGCGCGTCGGCGCCACGTTCGCCGGCGACCCGGGCCAGGTCTTCCAATGCCTGGGTATCACCGAATCCGCCATCGCCCTCACGCCGCAAGGCATAGAGCTGCACGCTCAAGCCCCAGGTGCGCGGTATCGGACTGTCCACGGCATCGCCCACGCTGAAGCAACGTTCGGGCGCCACGGCCAGGGTAAAGGACTGGCCATCGATGCTGACGTGCTGGTAACCCACCGGAATCAACCCAGGCAAAATGGCCTCGGCGTCCAGTTTGAGGGTGAGTCGCGAACCATCTTCGAGGTGGATCTCGCAGGGTGTGTGCGGTTCGAAGTGGTGGGCCAGATTGAGCCCGACGCCGAAGTCGGCGGTAATCAGCGGCGGTAGCTGTCGGGTTTGCTGCACCTGCTGCAATTGCTGCAGGCTGGCGTCGATTTCCTGAGCACTGCCGGCCGGGTGGCCGAGTCCGGTCAGAACGCTGCGCAAGACCGAGGGTGCAACTTTTTGCGGGCGACCATTGGCATCGATCCAGTCGACCGCGAGGCCGGCCCGGCTGGCCAGGATTTCCAGTTGCGCATCACTCATTGGCGCTCTCCATCGGGGGTTGCAAAGGGGCTGCGGCCGTGAGGCTGACAAGCGCGCAATACGGAGCCAGAGTGCCTCTTTCCAGGCGCTCGGCCGAATGTGGCGGATGTTCGAACAACAACGAACTGCCGACTGACGCAGTGTGGAGTACCGGTGCTGCGCTAAGGTTCAGGTCAATGCGCAACAGATTGCCATCGCCCAGTCGCCATGACGCACTCACCGCACCGACCGCCAGCACTTCGGCTCCCAACGCCTGGGTACCGGGCAGGCGCGGAATGATCTGTTGCTGGCGGAGCTGCAACAGGCGGTGATACAGCGCGTGCATCTGTGACGATCCATTGGCTGTCAGCACCGGGCGGGATGATTCGAAGGTCTGTGGCGCGTTCGGGTCGGGAATTTGCGCGCGTTTGTACGGATCAGTAAACGCGGCGAACGCTGCAAACTCGTTACGCCGTCCTTCACGGACCCGTTGCGCCAGTTCGCCGTGGTGGCTGGTGAAAAACAGAAAGGGCTGTTCGGCGGCAAACTCATCCCCCATGAACATCAGCGGGATCATCGGCGACAACAACAGCAGCACGGTGGCAGCCTGCAGCGCTTGCACAGGGGCGAGTTGATGCAATCGCTCGCCAAAGGCGCGATTGCCGATCTGGTCGTGATTTTGCAGGAACAGTACGAACGCGCTGGGTGGAAGGTGGCCGCTGGGCTCGCCCCGAGGCTTGCCGCGGCGGTCGACGTGCCCCTGGAAGACGAAACCCTGACTCAGGCAGCGCGCCAGTTTTTCAGTAGGGTTTTGCGCATAGTCGGCGTAGTAGGCGTCGGTTTCGCCGGTCAGCAGTACGTGCAGGGCGTTATGGCCGTCATCGTTCCACTGTGCGTCGTAGCCTTGCTCCAGCAGGCTGGCCCGGTTGTGCTCGTTTTCCACGATCAGCCAGACATGGCGAGCGTCATCGGTCTGCTCGCGTACACGTTGCGCCAGCTCCTGAAGAAAGTGCGGGTCTTCGATGGCGTGGACGGCGTCCAGGCGCAAGCCGTCGAAACGGTACTCGAGCAACCACATCAAGGCGTTTTCGATGAAAAAGTCCCGCACTTCGCGCCGGCGAAAATCGATGGCCGCGCCCCAGGGCGTGTGCACGTCTTCGCGGAAAAAGCCCTTGGCATAGCGATGCAGGTAATTGCCGTCCGGGCCGAAGTGGTTGTAGACCACGTCGAGAATCACTGCCAGACCGTGGCCATGGGCGGTGTCGATCAGGTGCTTGAGTTGATCGGGCGAACCATAAGAGGCCTGGGGTGCATAGGGCAGCACCCCGTCGTAACCCCAATTGCGCTCACCGGGGAACTGCGCCAGGGGCATCAGTTCGATGGCGGTCACGCCCAGTTCGACCAGCCGCTTCAGTTGTTGCTCGACTGCCGCAAACCCGCCGAGCACACCCACGTGCAGCTCGTAAATCACTGCCTCGTGCCAGGGTCGGCCACGCCAGGCGCTGTGATGCCACTGGTAGGCATGCGGATCGACCACCACGCTGTGCTGGTCGATGTCACCGGCCTGGGCGCGGGAGGCCGGGTCGGGCACCTCCAGCTCGCCATCGATGCAGTAGCGATATCGCGTGCCCGCCGGGCAGTGGATGTTGTTTACGAACCAGCCGTCGTCTTGCGGCAACAACGGCAAGGATTGTCCATTTTCCAGTTCGACACTGACGTAAAACGCATCTGGCGCCCACAACGCAAATCGCGTGTGTTCCGCGTCCAGCATCATTGCGCCGTGGGGCCAGGTCTCAGGGGTCCGTAACGGCATTTCAAAGCCTCTTTATTGTCTGTGTGATTTCCCCAGAGCCTTGGCCACCAGTTGTTCGTAGAGTTCGGCGTAGGGTTCGACGGCCTTGCACCAGTTGAACGGGGCCGCCATGGCCCGGCAACGCATGGCATGCAGCAGGTCGGGAAAAGCAAACACCTTGAAGGCGCGGCTCAGGGCTTCCTGATAGCTCTCCACGGTCGACTCATCGAACAGGAAGCCGGTCACGCCGTTTTCAATGGTGTCGGCCAGACCGCCGGTATTGCGCGCCACCGGCAACGAACCGAAACGCTGGGCGTACATCTGGCTCAAGCCGCAAGGCTCGTAACGCGAAGGCATCAGCAGGAAGTCGCTGCCGGCAAACATGCGCCGGGCGTCGGTTTCGTTGAAGCCGATGCGCACGCCGATTTGCCCGGGAAAGCGCAGGGCCAGTTCGCGCATGGCTTGCTCTTCTTCCGGTTCGCCACGGCCGATGATCGCAATCTGGCCACCGGACTTGACGATGTATTCGGAGACCGCTTCGGTCAGGTCCAGGCCTTTCTGGTAGACCAGTCGCGAGACCACGGCGAACAGCGGGCCTTCAGAGTCTTCCAGGCCAAACAGTTGGCGCACGTGGGCGGCGTTGACCGCCTTGCCTTCCCAGTCGCCAATGCTGAACGGGCGGAACAGGTGAGTGTCGGTCGCCGCGTCCCAGCTCTCATCGATGCCGTTGGGAATGCCGCTGAGCAGGCCTTGCTGGGTCTTGGCGGCAAGGAAACCGTCGAGACCGCAGCCGAAGGCCGGGGTGGTGATTTCCTGGGCGTAGGTCGCGCTGACAGTGGTGATGTGGCTCGAATAGGCCATGCCGGCCTTGAGGAACGACATCTTGCCGTAGAACTCCATGCCTTCCTGTTGCAGCGCATGGAGGGGAATACCCAGTTCCGGGCAGGAGCCGAGGCTGGTCACGCCCTGATACGCCAGGTTGTGGATGGTGAACAGGGTCGGTGTGCGTTGTCCGCGCCAGTGCATATAAGCGGGCGCCAGGCCGGCCGGCCAGTCGTGGGCGTGCACCAGGTCCGGGCACCAGTGGATTTGTGCCAGGTTGGCAGCGATATCGGCAGCCGCCAGGCCCAGGCGGGCGAAGCGAATGTGGTTGTCCGGCCAGTCGCGACCGTTGTTGGCGCCATAGGGCGAACCTTCACGCTCGTACAACTCAGGGCAGATCAACACGTAAATGACCAGGCCGTCGGGCATGTCCATGCGCCCGATCTTGCAAGGTGGCAGGGCGGCATGGCCCCCGAGCTCACCGATGATATGAATCGGATTCTCACTGTGCAGCACCTGCGGGTAACCGGGAATCAGCACCCGCACATCGTGCAGATGCGACATCGCCCGTGGCAGTGCCGCCGACACGTCGCCCAGGCCCCCGGTTTTCACCAGATCGGCGATCTCGGAGGTCACAAACAATACTTTTTTCTTGTTCGGGTTCTGACTGGCAACCGGTGTCAGCGTCTTGGTGACGGGAACACTGATCGATTGGGCACTGTGGGCGCTCACGGCGCTCGATTCGCCGACCTGTTGACGAGCACGCTCTCCCTGAATATCCAAAGCCGCACTGATCATATGCATCTCCCGTGTTGTTGATCTAATTCTTAGGTCTGGCAAACGGTATTTCGTGGCCAATTCCTGTGGCCGGGCGCAAACGCGCTCCACATCGTTGAGCAAGTGCTGCCCAAATGCGCAGAAGCAGAATGGGTGAATGGGCTGTTGCAAAGATTGCACCAGTCGTAACGCACCTACCTTTCAGTCGACCGATCACGGCAGGCAAAAGTTTCGACTTTTTTTCCACTTTGTGACCGACCGGTTTTCCCCCGCGAACGTGAGTCTAGGCCAGAACTTAGAGCGGTAAAGCTCAGATGGCAAAATTGTTCGACAATCGGTTTAACGAGGTACGGACGTGCCGGATTGGAGGGCAAACGCACCGACGAAGTGCAGTTTTTTTGATGAAAATGGCTGAAAACGAAGCACAAATGTCACATCAGTGTGCGTGGGCGAACAGTTGGCTTGCACCATTGCGGTGCAGAGTCGGACAGTGTGGAGTTTGATCTGGCTTCTTTGCGAGCAAGCTCGCTCCCGCAGAGATTTGCGATGTTCACAAAACCTCTGGAAGCGGGCTTGCCTTCAATAAGGACGCAGCACTCAGGATTGACGTGGCTATTGGAGCGCTATCGCAGGTAAGCCACGCTCACACATTCAGTTCATCAAGCGAATGGACGCACCAGCGGTCCAGGCCTGAATGTCTTCGATCATCTGCGAAAAGAACAGCTGGTAATTCTGTTGGCTGACATACCCGACATGGGGCGTGGCCAGTACATTGTCCAGAGTCCTGAAGGGATGAAGCGGTGGCAGCGGCTCGACGTCGAACACATCCAGTGCCGCGCCTGCCAGCTGACGTTTCTGCAGCGCCTTGATCAAGGCCGCCTCGTCGACGATGGGCCCGCGCGCGGTGTTGACGAGCAGCGCCGAGGGTTTCATCCAGCCCAGCGCCTCGGCGTTCACCAGGCCCCGGGAGCGATCGCTGAGTACCAGATGCACCGACAACACATCGGCCTGCTCGAACAGTTCCTGCTTGCTGACATAACTCACGCCAACTTGTGCTGCCCGTTCAGCGGTGAGGTTCTCGCTCCAGGCGATGACGCGCATGCCGAATACCTGGCCAAATTGCGCAACCCGTTGGCCGATGCTGCCCAAACCGAGGATCCCCAGGGTCTTGCCGTGCAGGTCGCCGCCCAGCCCTTGCTGCCATTGGCCGGCGCGCAAGGCATTGGCTTCGGCCACGAGATTGCGGGTGGCAGCCATGATCAGCGCCCAGGTCAGTTCCGGAGCGGCGTGTTTGTAGCTATCGGTGCCACACACCTGAATACCCAGCGCGGCGGCTGCTTTCAAATCGAGCGCGGCGTTGCGCATACCACCGGTGACCAGCAACTTGAGTTTCGGCAACTGGCGCAGCAGGGCCTCATCGAAGCGCGTGCGCTCACGCATCACGCAGATCACGTCAAACTCGGTCAGGCGGTCCGCCAGGGTGGCACTGTCGGCGGGGTATTCATGAATAAAGCTGACCTGGCCGATGCTTTCGAGCACCGACCAATCGACCACGTTGCGGGCCACGTCCTGCCAATCGTCAATTACCGCAATCTGCACCGCCATCAGCCTTACCTCATCAATGCACGGGGTTGGTTTTGCTCAGCCAGGCGAGCAATGCCTGGTGGAATTTTTCCGGTTCTTCCATCTGCGGCGCGTGGCCCAGGCCAGGGAACTCGATCAATGTCGAATGGGCAATCCGCTGTGCCACTTGTTTGCCGAGCACATCGTAATGGCCGATTTTCGCCTTGACCTCGGCTGGCGCGATGTCGCTGCCGATGGCGGTCGTGTCGGACGTGCCGATCAGCAGCAGGGTAGGCATCTTCAGGTTCTGGAATTCGTAATACACCGGTTGGCTGAAGATCATGTCGTAGATCAAGGCCGAATTCCACGCGACCTGCGTATGCCCCGGGCCTTTGTTCAGGCCGGCCAGCATGTCCACCCAGCGGTCGAACTCGGGCTTCCAGCGCCCGGCGTAATAGGTGTTGCGTTCATAGGTGCGGATACCGTCGGCGCTGAGCTTGAGCTCGCGCTCGTACCACTGGTCAACGGAGCGCCATGGAACGCCCAGGGCTTTCCAGTCTTCCAGGCCAATAGGGTTGACCAATGCCAGTTGCTCGACCTGTTCGGGGTATTGCAGCGCGTAGCGGGTAGCGAGCATGCCGCCGGTCGAGTGGCCGAGGAGGCTGGCCTTCTGGATGCCAAGGGCCTTGAGCAATTGCTGGGTGTTACTGGCCAGTTGCTGGAAACTGTACTGATAGTGCTCGGGCTTGCTGGAGGTACAGAAACCGATCTGGTCGGGGGCAATGACCCGATAACCAGCGTCGCTCAGGGCTTTGATCGAGGTGTCCCAGGTCGCACCGCAGAAATTCTTGCCGTGCATCAGCACGACGCTGCGGCCATTGGCCTTGCCATGGGCAGCGACGTCCATGTAGCCCATTTGCAGGGTTTGGCCCTGGGACTCGAAGGCGAAGTGTTTGACTGTGTAGGGGTACTCGAAACCTTGCAGCTCAGGGCCATAGGCCGGGCTCTCGGCATGAGCGATGACCGGCAGCGCAGCGGTCAGCAGCAAACCGGGCAACCAGCGGGAGAGGGTGGGGGACATGGGAAGCTCCACGGGAAATCCGTCGATGCTGGATCGGCTTGATTAGGGCGACATTAAACAGGCAATCGCCGCAGCGGTTGGTTCAACCCATCCAGCCCAGGGTGATCAGCGCCAGCACCCCATAACGGGCGCCCTTGGCCAGCGTCACGATCAGCAGGAAACGCCCCAGTGGCTCACGCATGACACCGGCCACCAGGGTCAGCGGGTCGCCGATCACCGGCAGCCAGCTCAGCAACAGTGACCAATGACCGTAACGTTGGTAACGATGACGGGCGCGTTCCAGGTGCCGGGGGCTGACCGGAAACCAGCGCCGGTCACGGAAGCGCTCGATGGCCCGTCCCAGCCACCAGTTCAGCAGGGAGCCGAGGACATTGCCCAGGGTCGCCACCGCCAGTAGCAACCACAGCCAATACCGATCGCTGAGCATCAGCCCCACCAGGACCGCTTCGGATTGCAGGGGTAACAGCGTTGCGGCACCGAAAGCTGCCAGGAACAGCCCGAGGTAAGCGCCGTACATCAATGGGCCGGGTAGTCCGCCACCACCACATCGGTGCCGTCCTTTTTCAGGCCGATCACTTGATACGCATCGCTCATGCCATCCATCTCCATGCCCGGCGAGCCCATGGGCATGCCGGGTGCGGCAACGCCCAGCAGATCGTCACGCTTGCTCAGGGCCAATACCTGGTCGGCCGGCACGTGGCCTTCGACGAATTTGCCGTTGATCAAGCCGGTATGGCATGACGCCAGACGCGGTGGCACGCCGTGCTGTTGCTTGAACTCGCTCATGTTGGCTTCGACATGGTCCTCGACCTTGAAGCCGTTGGCTTGCAGATGGCTGATCCATTTTTTGCAGCAACCGCAGTTGGCGTCGCGATGAACCTCGATCGGAATCAGCTCGGTGGCCTGGGCCAGGGAGGAAATCAACAGGGCGCTCAGAGCGGCCAGACGCAGATGGGTTTGCATGTGGGGAAGGTCTCGTGGTGCGGGCAAAGGAAGGCATTCTGACCAGAATTTCCTGCCCGACATTCAAGGATTGTTTCTAATTAATACAAAGTCGCTTGACCCCATCTTCGCAGATCCAGGCTGACAGCCCGATGAGACGCTCATTACAAAGCTGTCAGGTACGCCCCGGATTGCGGGTACGCCAATTCATAAAAAACAAACTAACCAAGACGTACAAAAATTTGAATGACTTATTTTGTTCATATGTAGGAAGTTTCTGTAAGGCAACAAAACAAGCTGTGTGGGGATTTGTATCTGAATTGTACTGGAATTGTAAAAAGCTCGAATCAGATGTTGATTGTGCCTGTGCCGCAGCCGATATTCGCGCCCACTTAACTGGTTTGAACAAGGAGTTTTTATGGTTGCCTCACGAGGACTTCCAACATGACCATCGGATATACAGGCGCCTGGACCCCCAAGGCGGGATTGTTGGTGCGAGATACCAACAGCCGATCAAAACCCGTCGCGCAAAGCGACAAGGTCCGTCAGATGTTGAATCTGGTGGGCACCAATCCGGTGGCGCTGGACACCGTGAAGATGGATCAAATGAAACTGCGTAAGCAACTAACGGGGTTCGACCCGGCGAATGTCTCCGTCAAGTCCCTCGGCAACCTCAGTTCTTTCTTGCGCGAGCGTGGCTTGATCAGCGACGTGACGGCACTGACACTGACGAATGCGGGGGACAAGATCGACCGGTTCGGTATTGCGACGGATCCGGAAGCCAAATTCAATGCACTTGAGTATTTTGCTCTTCAACTGGATAACATTCAGACCAATAACGTGAAGGGCAACAAGTACGCCAATTTCTTGATTCCCGAGTTTAAAAAAGCCATCTACGTGTTGCAGAACCTGAAAACTTACGGCGAGAGCGGTGGGCCGGCGATCCGTCCCGGCAAGAACGTCCAAGCGAAAGCCTGATACAACTAGTGTCGTGAGCGGTTAGTTCGCTTGTTAACGCATAAAGATATACTGTGTGCCCCTCGCTTCCAGACGGTTCCACGCATGCCTCGACCAGTTGCTCCTTTCGCACTGCAACCCGCCGACGTCATCACTCTTCAAGGTTGGTTGCGCATGGGTACTTTGGAGCAAAGCCTCGGTCAGCGGGCGCGGATACTCCTTTTGCTCGCTGAGGGTGTAACACCCCTGACCATCTGTGCTCAGTTACAGATCACCTCTCCGACGGTATTCAAATGGCGAAAACGCTATCTGGAGTCGGGGATTGAGGGCTTGAGCGACCTGCCGCGTAGCGGTCAGCCTTTGAAGCTGGGTGCTGAAAAGGTCAAAGAAATCCTGACGCTGACAACGCAGCGGGTTCCCAAGGAAGCAACGCATTGGAGCGTTCGGTTGATGGCCAAATACGCGCGCGTTACCACTTGGCAGGTTCGACAAATCTGGGCTGCCTCCGATCTCAAGCCGCACCGCCTGAAGACCTTCAAGATCAGCAATGACCCGCACTTCGCCGAAAAAGTCATTGATGTGGTCGGGCTCTATCTGAGCCCTCCAGATAACGCCATGGTGCTTTCGGTTGACGAGAAAACCCAGATCCAGGCACTGGATCGTACTCAGCCAATGCTGCAACTTCGGCCTGGGCAGATTGAGCGGAGAACCCATGATTATAAGCGCCATGGCACGGCGAGTTTGTACGCGGCGTTCGACATCCTGACGGGTGAAGTGATGGGCCGGATCACTCAGCGGCACCGGGCCAAGGAATTCCTGGATTTTCTCCGCCAGATTGATAGCAACACGCCTGCTGACCTGGATCTCCATGTGATTCTGGACAACAGTTCGACCCACAAAACCGCTGCGATCAAGGCCTGGCTGGAAAAGCATCCCCGCTTCAAGCTGCATTTCACACCGACCAGCGCGTCTTGGCTGAACGCCGTAGAAGGCTGGTTTTCGCAGTTAGAGAGACGGGCGCTGTATCGAGGCGTCTTCACCAGCGTCACTGATCTGAAAGCTGCGATCCGCCAATTCATCACTGCCCACAACGAGCATTCGGCAAAGCCGTTCAAATGGAACAAAACGGCAGAGGCCATCATCAGTTCAGTACATATGGCAAAGCTGAGCGCGATGAAAAATAAGCTAATGAATTAAGCCCTCGGGACACTAGTGCTGGCCCGTTCAGGCGATCGAACGGGCCAGGCCATTGTTTGTCCTGATCAAGACTCCACTAAGAATACGGTTTGTCAGTTCGCTGATTGAATGTTCGGCTGCCTGATGAATAACGGACGTTATCGATGCTGGTAGTAACCCGGTCCGCCATGGTCGTTGTAGTAATGGTCATGGTGCCAGCCACCGCGGGGGAACACGATGCAGCCACTCAGGGACAAGAGAGCCAGCAGGGGAATCAACAGGGTGATTCGACGCAACATTTGTAAATCCTCATGGTTATCGCCGCGATGAAGCTAAAACTCTTCATCGGCTGTAACATGAGACCCCGTTCGCCGCCTCTCATCCCCGAAAATCGGTAGGGACTTGGCATGCGATCGGATACAAAGCGGATACATTCTTCAGGTTCAGGCTTACATTCAGGAAATGGCAATGACCCAGTCGCAACGTTTGAAATACTCGATTCTGATCTCCCTGGTGGTACTGGGAATCATGTTTGGCCTTTCGTATCTGCAGAACGTTGGGGTCATCAGCGAAAAGCTGTTCCAGTACATCGCCATTGGCGTGGCGGTGATCGTGGTAGTCATCAATGGGGTGATGCGTCGCAAGGTCAAGCCCTGAGCGAACGGTTCAGGGTTTGTTCAAGCCTGGTGCAGGACAGCGGCGGCCTTCGGGTGCAGGCTGTAGCTTTTGTCCGGATTGAGGACTAGCACGCCTTCACTGCACAGGCGTTTGAGCACTTCGCGCACACTCAGGAAGGACAGTGGTATATCCAGCTCCAGCAATTGAGTGTGCACGCCACGCACGCCCAGGCTGCGGTCGTGTTTGGCGGCCGTCAGCAAGGCGTCGATGACTTTCAGGCGGATCAGACTGGTGCGCAGGCCGAAACTCTTGAGCAGCACCCGAATCCGCTCATTGCCATGGCGCTCGGCTGGCGGGTCGAAGGCATCGCTTCCGAGGGCGTTGCCGATTGGCGCATCGCTACCGTCCGATGGCAATTGCGAGTTGTACATGGCAAAACTCCTGTTGCGAGCCTCATCAGGAAAAAAGTTGTGCGCTCGTACCTGACTGGACGTATGAGCCACGCAAATCATGAGGCCTCTAATGTAGAAATTTCGTCGTCATTGCGTCAGCAACCTGTGAGCCCCACAGCATCTCCTGCCAGCGCACGCAATTTTGTCGTTTGCTTCGTCCCTGAATGGGTGCGCCGTGCGTGACCGGATTCAGACTATCCAACAGGGATTAAACGGCATTGAATCGGGCCATCATTACTGGGGAAAACCGATGCGCAGCCCCCGAAGCTGCGCATGTTCGTGTCGGTCAGGCTTGTGAGGCCGATGTGTCGGGCAACGGGTCCAGCTGTCGGCCCATCTCGCAAATCAGGAATGCGATCGAATCGGCATTGCGCAAGATGATGTCAATCCTCTTGTCCGGGTTGTGTGGGTCGAGAAAGGCTTCGCGCGCCGCTTCCATTGTCCGGGTGCCGGCGATTTTGAGGATGGCCTTGCCCACGTGATTCAAGCCGGGAATTTCATCCAGGTCGTCCCATGCCTGATCGTCGTTATTCCAGCGGGCGAACAGTTCTTCCCGGGGCGTCCCGAGCGATAGCGCTTCTCGCTGAAAAACCTCCTGAATCTGCTTGAGCGCACTCCCATATTGGGTGATGGGCGACACCAGGTCGCTGAACGGCCGTCTCGCCTCCAGCGTCGCAATATCCAGGGCGTTTGAAAACAAATGCGCGAACTCATGGATCAGCGTGGCGGCCTGACTGTGTTCGTCGACATTGAAGGGCTCGGTCAAACAGGACTTGTACCAGTCCAGTTGCTGATCGAAGAATCTTTCAGTGAAATGCACGTTTTTCCGCGCATCCTGCTCCACGACGAAAGCGATCAGGTTGGCGTGTTGGTACTTGTTCGAGCCTACGATAAAACGTTCGCTGTTCAGCAAATCTTCTTCGGGATCCACCAGCGCCGTGCAAATGGGGACGATGCTCTGTTTGATTTTGTCGAGCAGACCGTGATCGACGCTGCGAACATCAAAGAAATGTTTGAGGAACGTATCCAGTCGAGTGCCGGGGATCAAGCGCCTGAGGTGCGCCAGATTATGCAGGCTGTTGAAGGCGTAATAGCGTGCCATATCGATGGCCTGCACGATCATCCGGGCCTTTTCGGGATGGTGGGTACGTATGTCTTCCATGCCCCGCGCTTCGATGTTCAATACCCGCCTGACCTCATGGTTGGTCGCGTATCGATTGTGCATTTTCGACAGGGCTTTGCCGTAGTGCACGGTATGCAGGTCCGGGTCGACCACCAGTTGCCGTGTCGGCGATTGCCGCAGCGACGGGCCGCTCTGTTGATCGTTCAGTATCTGCCAGACTGCGGCCGGTTTGGCAACGCGGTACACCTTGCCGGCAATGGCCGCGTAGCTGTTTTTACTGATCGGATCGAAGTAGGTGCCATCGTCCTCACTCTTGGTGAAATGCTGCAAGGCCACGGTGGGGGCTTCGAAGGCCTGCAATGACGTACGCGACGTCGCCGTTGGCCGGGTGTCTGTCCATTGCGGGTCGGTCACCGGAGGGATCACCGGTGCCGTTTCGGTGGTCGCCTGTTCGGTAAGGGCTGAAGTTTCCAGTGATAGCCGCCCCAGGGAAACCATTTGTACGGTACCGGCAATGAAGGCCTGTAACGCTCTTTGCCAATGATGGTCCTGCAGTGCTTCGGCGGAGGCCTCGAAGTCTTTGAAGCTTTGCCACAGAAACGTCACGCAGGCGAGTTTGCCCGGCAACAGGCCAATGATCAGTTTGACGCCAGTGCTGAACAGGTTCTTTATCGCCTCCCAGTCCGATTGGCCGCTGATCTCGGACTGGCTGCCGAGCATCCGTGACAACAGGTTGATGTTGTCGCCGTACATCTGGCTGAGGAAGTTGCCGGTCAGGGGGGACGAGGCGAGGGTGATTTCGCTCCGTTGTCCGACGGTGGACTTGAACAGGTTGCTGAACACCGTGCGCTGAGTTTCCGGCAAACGGCGAATCAACAGATCCTGCAGGGGGCCCGGTTGATTGAACGCAGCGACAACGCCGGCTTCGTTCTCGAACTCGCTGAAAGCCGTCGTGGGGTGGTAAGGCGCATACAGGACATGTGGCCCCGGCTTTCCGGCGCCGGGACCGATCAGGTAAAGGCCCAGGGCTTTCACGGCGTCAGCCCCCGGCGTCTTGATCAGCTCCAGCGGCCGGACGATGGCGTGCGCCCCTTGCACGGCCGCCCGGGCGATTGCGTCTGGCATGTCCACGACTTGAGCGATCAAGTCGAAGGCACCGGCAGACAAGCGCTGCTGCAGTTTCAAGGCATGGGCGTGTTGCAACAGCTGCCACGGCAGCTGTTGGATAAAACGCAGCTTTCGGCTGTCTGCATCGGCGCCGGTCAATGTGTCGCTCACCAACCGGGCGTAGTCGCGCTGGAGGTCCAGTGACTGAAGAAGTTGCTGGATGGCGGCCTGGTCGAGACGGTCTGGCAGGGGCTGGCTGGTCGCTGAGGCAAGCTTGAATCCGGTGCCTTGAGCGATGTTGATGTGGTTCAGGGCAAACTCGGTCAGGGGGCGAGACGGCCCGGCCAGGGCCAGGTTGGGGGTGATTTTGATTTCGTCAGGGTCCAGCGGCGATTGGGGGAACCGGCTGGCGAGCAAGGCTTTCAGACGGGCATGCACGTAGGACGAGAGGGTCTGGATCCCGTGCAGGTAGTCTTTATCCTCAGTGACGCTGTTGCGATATTGCTCCAGCAGCTCCAGATGCAATTGCTGCTCTTCCAATGGTGCCTTGCCGAGCCAGGCCGGCAAGGTCTGCTGCAGGGAGAGATTCTTGGCGATCAGCGTGGCCCGCTGCAAATTGGTGTCGATGACGGTGCTCGCAAGGTTCTTCAGGGCTTTGCGTTTTTTGTCTTCGCTCAGGTCCTGCGTGCGTATGTGCTCGCAGGCCGACAGAAAGTGATCAATGGCCGTTTGCGAGAGGTGCTGCAGGACGCTGCCCTCGATCAATCGCAGGGAATTGAGCGAATAACGGCCATGGACTGAACGCTGGGCGACCGTGAGGTTTTCCAGCAGGGCCAGGCGCTTGCGGGGGTCGAGCAGGCGCAGGGTCAATGCCTGTTTTACGCTATCGACTGAAGCGAAGACTTCCAGCCCTGCCGCCGGCGTCCACAGAATGGCCCGGCCCGAGTGTTGGTTATCGAGCCCACCACGCTCGGTGAGCACGACGCAGTTGGGCAGCGGCAGCACGTCATGCTGGCCGGAGCACGCAAGGACCAATGAGTAAGCATCAGGCCGAAAACCATTGAGTGCGTGGCGACTCTTACGGTCCGGTTGATCCGGGTTGAGCACGGTATCGACTATCGCTTGTTCGACGCCTCGCAGGGTGGCTTGCAGTACGCGCAGGTTGGCTTCCCCGCGTATCCCGACGGAAAGGGCGTGGGCCAGTCGGGGCTTCATGTCCGCCAGATAGACCCGTTGCAGCGCCAACGAAGTAAGCGGTTGAGCGGCGAAGTCGGCGCGGATCAGCGCTTCAACATCATTGAAGGTTTTGATGTGCTGGGCGGCGGTGTCTGCCCGCACGATTGAGTGCTGTTGCTTGCCCGCCAACACTGGCCGGGTACTCCAGCGCCCATGGGCGTCGAGCGTCAGCAAGCGCTCACTGAGCATCGAGCGTATATCCAGTGCCTTGTCGAACAGCGCGTGGATATCCACGTTGCCATCACTGTGACGGTAGACCTGCAGGGCGTATTCCATGTTTTGCAGTTGTTTGCTGATGATCGCTTCGAACAGGGTGTTGAATATCGAACCGTTAATCACCTCCCCGGAGACCTGCGGTTTGTGGAAGCCGAGGAAGCGGTTGCGCTCCTCCAGCGTGAGCAGACCATAGAGTTCGTCCTCGTGACCGGTCGCGCTGAATTTGCTCAGCAACGTGGCCTTGAGGTCCAGGTAGTCCTTCAAGACCTGGAGCCCCTGAGTCGGGGTGTAGAGGTAGGCATTGGCATGGCTGATCATCAACGAGCCCGCCAGTTCGACATAATGCGCCGGGTGTTCCCACAGGCGCACGGTCACCAGTGTCGGGCGTCTGACCGTGGTTTCCGTTGGCTCAATCATGCCGTGCAAGGCCTGGAACTGTTCCGGGCTGATGATCCCGGCCTCGCGTTTGAGCAGTAACTCAGCGCGTGCCTGCTCACGGATCGCGCGACTGAAAAACCTGCGGCGCGATCCGCCATCTACCGCGGCAGCGCCCCAATACCACTCCAGAAGCCTGGCAAGCAGGTCATTTAGTTTGCTTGACGCTGCATTTACAGCGCTTTCCCAATGTTGCTGGTCAGTGCTGGCCGAAGTCCTGTCCGGATGGGCAAACTCATGAAATTCGCCGCTGGGCCAGCGTTGATGGCGGTAATAACGCAATACTGCGTCACTCAGAGAGAGCGAGCTGCGCCAGCGTCGAACCGGTTCCTGGCCAGGGTTTTCCGGCGCTGCCTCGGCGTAGAAATTGACCCGGGTCCGGCTTTGATCCAGGCCCGGAAACGCCGACTGCAGCAACTCATCAAGCACCGTATTGAGCAACGAGGCCAGGGTCGGCAACATGAGCAGTTCGTCGAGCATGGCCTGATCATTGAGTTGTTGTTGGTGCGCAATGGTGGTGCGCTGTTGCTCGAACACGTCGCCCTCGATGACCTGGAATGTCACCTGAAGCTTGTCACGGGCGCTCAGGGCTTTGCGATCTGCCAACGACAGCAGCGCCAGCAACCGACTGTCCTCGGCGGCACTGTTGAGGCGCTGTTCAAGTTGGCTTTTAAGCGTGTCGAGGCTGTCGAACTTCCTGATGCCATCGTACGGGTTGTACAGAATCAAACCGTTGTCATCCGGCGTCAGGCTCAAGACAAAACTGCCGATCAGGGGCGTGTACCCGGACCCCTCCGCGTGGATCAGGATGCTGTGCGCGAGCATGGGCGGCGTTTGTTGACTGCGCAGTGCCTGGCTGGCCAGTTCCACGTGGCCGAGCCATTCGAATTCCTTGCGTGAAAGCCGGTGGACTTTGCCCAGGTCGTTCCAGAGTCCAGGGGACTGCAGGGCCTCGGGGAAAAAAAGCGGAGTGGGGGAAGTTGGCATCGTCGAGTCTCATGCGCGGCGCCGATGAGTGCGCCTGTTGATAGAGTCTCAAGCCTAAAAAACGTTGAACGGACAAAGGTGGTAGATAGTTACTGCCTGCCGGACTTGAGTTTGTGACACCTCGATAACGCCCCTTTAATGCATCGGCCCCATCTAAAAGTTGACAGGTTGCTCGCCCCGAGTTGTTAATCGGCGGTCTACCTACGCTGTTGCCCCCTCCAATAATTAGTCTGGAGCTTCAGATGTCTGCGCCACACGATCAAGTGTCTACTGTTGTCTCGCAAAACCTGTCCTTCGACGAACTGACAGCCTTGCTTGAGAAGATATTCCAGCGTCATGGCACCTCGGCCGAAGTTGCCCGGGTGCTTGCTGCAAACTGCGCCGGCGCCGAACGCGACGGGGCGCACAGTCACGGGGTGTTCCGGATTCCGGGATACGTCTCGACGCTGCAAAGCGGTTGGGTCAACGGTCAGGCCGTTCCGGTGGTCGAGGATGTGGCTTCGGGGTTTGTCCGGGTCGACGCCGGCAACGGGTTTGCGCAACCGGCCCTCGCCGCCGCACGGGCCCTGCTGGTGGAAAAGGCCCGCAGTGCCGGCATCGCGGTCCTGGCGATCCGCAATTCCCATCATTTCGCGGCTCTGTGGCCGGACGTCGAGCCGTTTGCCTATGAAGGGCTGGTGGCGCTCAGCGTGGTCAACAGCATGACTTGCGTGGTGCCGCATGGTGCCGACCGGCCGCTGTTTGGCACCAATCCGATTGCCTTCGCCGCGCCGCGGGCCGACGGTGATCCGATTGTCTTTGACTTGGCGACCAGTGCCATTGCCCATGGCGACGTTCAGATTGCCGCGCGCAAGGGTGAGCGTTTGCCTCCCGGCATGGGCGTGGACAGTCTCGGTCAGCCGACCCAGGACCCGAAAGCGATCCTGGAAGGTGGGGCATTGTTACCGTTCGGCGGCCACAAGGGCTCGGCGCTGTCGATGATGGTGGAGTTGCTGGCGGCGGCGTTGACCGGAGGCAATTTCTCCTTCGAGTTCGACTGGAAAAACCATCCGGGCGCCAAGACCCCATGGACCGGACAATTGCTGATCGTGATCGATCCATCCAAGGCCGCGGGGCAGAGCTTCGCCGAGCGCAGCCAGGAGCTGGTACGGCAGATGCACGGTGTGGGTCTTAAGCGCTTGCCGGGTGATCGGCGTCATCATCAACGCGCGAAATCCGCAACGGCGGGCATTGCCCTGGATGACCAGACGTTGGCGAATTTGCGGGAGTTGGCTGGAATTTGATGAACGTGTGAACACCACCACACCTGTGGGAGCAAGCTCCCACAGGGCGTTGGATTTACGTGTGTTCAGCGGCGTGCCAGCAACAACCCGACCACTAGGCCAAACCCGGCAGAAACCGCAACGGTTTGCCATGGATGGCCGCCGATGTAGGTCTCGGTGGCGTCGACCGCAGGTTTCGCCCGATCACGCACGCTGGTCACTGAATCCCGGGCCTGCTGGAGTTTCTGGGCAATCTGCCCGCGTAGCGTCTCGGCTTCCTCACCGACCAGTGAGGCGCTGCTTTTGAGCAATTTTTCCGATTCTTCGATCAGGGCTGAAAGTTCGCTGAATGCTTGATCCTTGATTTGATCTTCGGCGGCTTGTGCGGCGGTTTTCCGGGCCATTGAAGGACTCCTTGCAGGTAAGTGGACAATGAACAATGGAGTGCGCCGCGATTGAAAAAGTTGCAGCGATTTTTCGCTCAGATTCAATCCGGAAGAAAATCCAGCGCAGGACGTTTCGTCCTACAGTGTAAGATGTTGCCTATTTTACGCAGCAGGAAATTCCCATGAGCTTCAATCTGGCCGACAAACCCCTTGCCGAGCGCGCTGCGCTTGAAGATGAGAAATCCCGTCTGTTCGAACTCTGGCAAACCAACCTGGGCAAAGCCAAGGGCGAGGCCGCACGGCTGTTTGGCGAACGTGCCAAGCGCAAAGGCAAATGGGCCGAGTGGGTCCGTGCCGAGCTGGACGGCATGTCGCCGCCGGAGTTTTCGAACATGGTGCGCAGCGAAGTCAATCGCCTGATGGCAGCCAACAAGTAACGCTTAGGCAAAACTGGCTACGATCGCTTCACGCACTTTCAACACCACCGGATCGAGCCGGGTGCTGGTACGCCAGCCCAGCTCGATCGGGTAACGGGGCAATATCAAAGGGCAGGGCAGCAGCGCCAACCCGGTTAGCGCCGCAATGCTCCGCGCGGCGTGGGCCGGAATGGTCGCCACCGCCTGACTGCCCTTGAGCAGGTGCGGCAACGCCGCAAAATGCGTGGTCGAAGCGCAGACCCGCCGGCTCAAGCCGACCGCCGCCAAGCCTTCGTCGGTGATCCCGATAAATCCACCCGATGACACCAGAATGTGTTCGCGGGCCACAAACGCCTCAAGACTGATGTGCTGCTGTCCCTCGGCCAGGCTGAGCGGATCAACCAGACACGCGTAATGTCCCTCGCCCAGCACTTGGCGACTGAGCAGACGTTCGGCAAAACCGCCGGCGGTAATCGCCAGGTCAATGCTGCGTTCCATCAAGGCTTGCGCGACGATCTGGCTGTGGGTCTGGCGAAAGATCAGGCGTAACTTTGGCGCGCGGCGAGCAATTTCTTCGATCAAGCGGCGACCGTAGGCAATCTCGAAATCGTCGGACATGCCCACCGTCACCGAGCGCCCGTCGTAATGGTTGGCGGTGGGGTCAAGCATCGCCAGGCTTTGTCGGCATTTGTTGAGCGCGTCGCTGACCACCGGCTTCAACTGATTGGCCGCCAGCGTAGGGGCAAGGCCGCGGCCGGTGCGCACGAACAACTGATCGCCATACACCTCGCGCAACCGCCGCAATGCGGCGCTGACTGCCGATTGCGTCACGCCCAGGCGTAGGGCGGCGCGGCTGGCGCTGGCCTCTTCATGCAAGGCTTCGAAGACTTTGAGCAAATTGAGGTCGATATCGGTGATATTCATTTGGTTCATATCATTCAGCAGTGAATGGGGCTTTATTCATGATTGCGTCAGGCTGGAGAATGAGCAACACCTGATGTGAATGGAGTGACCGCGATGCCCAAATCAATCGTTGCTGCCCTGCAGATCGGCGCCTTGCCCGGCGGCAAAGCCGAGACCCTGGAGCAGATCCTGTCGTATGAAAACGCAATCATCGAATCCACTGCCGCGCTGGTGGTGATGCCAGAAGCCTTGCTGGGCGGTTATCCGAAAGGTGAGGGCTTTGGCACGCAATTGGGCTACCGATTGCCTGAGGGCCGCGAAGCGTTCGCCCGCTATTTCGCCAACGCCATTGATGTACCCGGCGCGGAAACGGACGCGCTGGCCGGATTGTCGGCGCGTACCAACGCCAATCTGGTCATCGGCGTGGTCGAGCGTGCCGGCAGCACCTTGTATTGCACCGCGCTGTATTTCGACCCGCAGGCAGGGCTGGTCGCCAAGCACCGCAAACTGATGCCCACCGGCACCGAGCGCCTGATCTGGGGCAAGGGCGACGGTTCGACCCTGCCAGTGATCGACAGCCAGGTCGGGCGGATTGGGGCGGTGGTGTGCTGGGAAAACATGATGCCGCTGCTGCGCACCGCGATGTACGCCAAAGGCATCGAAGTGTGGTGCGCGCCGACCGTGGATGAGCGGGAGATGTGGCAGGTCAGCATGCGCCATATCGCCCATGAGGGCCGCTGTTTTGTGGTCAGCGCTTGTCAGGTCCAGGATTCGCCGCAAGCCCTGGGCGTGGAAGTGGCCAATTGGCCGGCGCAGCGGCCGCTGATTGCCGGCGGCAGTGTGATCGTCGGGCCCATGGGCGACGTTCTGGCCGGGCCGTTACGTGACGGACCAGGCTTGCTCACGGCTGAAATCGACACCGATGATTTGATCCGCGCCCGTTACGACTATGACGTAGTGGGCCACTATGCACGCCCGGATGTGTTCGAGTTGACGGTGGATGAACGGGCCAGGCCCGGCGTGAAGTTCAGCGCATGACGCCTGAAGGAGCGAGACTGCTCGCGATCACGGAGGCACATCCAGCACATTTGTTGGCTGTTCCAACGCTATCGCGAGCAAGCTCGCTCCTGCAGTTGATTTGTGGTTTCCAAGTGTCGGCGTTCTTCCCTTTTGAAATGATGAGTCAGCGCTGCTGGAACCACTCTTCGCGGGTGATTTCCCAGACTTCTTTCGGAAATCTTCCCCCCACAAAGTCGCCTTCCTCGGTGTGGATCAGGCGCATGCCGGTACGCTCGGAAAGTTTGCGTGAGCCAATGTTCGGCGCCGCTTTGGGCACGCGCAACACGTCACGATCCAGGGTTTCAAACCAATATCGGGTGACCGCCTCACTCGCTTCGGCCATTAAACCCTGACCTTGCCATTGCGGGCCAAGCCAGAATCCGCGGTTGTTGTCCTGTTCATTCATCAGGCTGATATTGCCGATCAATTGCCCGGGTGCCGACTTTAAGCGGATCGACCAATGCCATTCCTCGCCACGGGCGATCGCAGGCAGGGCATTGTCTCGCAAGTACGTGAGCGCTCCATCGCAGGGATAGGGCCATGGCACCAAGACGTTCAGGTAACGCACCACTTCCCAGTGCGGGAATTGTTGCTGGATGGCTTCGGCATCGGCCAGTTCCAGCGGGCGCAGGATCAGACGCTCGGTGTAAAGCGTGGGGGTGGGTTCCATGTTCTTTATCGCTCCTTGAAATCATACTTAGCGGCTGCCGGTCATCGGCCCTGGCAGGCTGAGTTTGCCACTGTCCACGAAGCGTGTGGTACCGAACAGGCCTCCGGCCAACTTGCCGCGCAGCACGTAGGGCAGATTGTTCAGGGATTGCATTTGGCTCAACCCAATGGTCTGGCGCAACACCGAGAAGGCCGACACGCTGACCGGCACGGTCAACACGGTTTCGGAATAACGTGAAATTGAACCGGACTGATCGCTGACACCGGAGGCAAAGGGCTGACCGTTGATTTCCAGGTCCAGTGCCACGCCGTTGTAGTTGATGTTGGTGTCATTGGGGTTCTGCACGCGAATTTTCACGGCGAACCGGACTTCCATGTCCTGGCTTTGCAGCGGCTCAATACCGACGATATTGACATTCAACGGATCGCTGTTGGGGAACGAGGTACAGGCGCTCAGGCAGAGCAGCAAGAGGGAAACGAGGACTGCGTGGACACTGCGCATTGAGGTGCTCTCGACGAGAAAAGGACTGAACCACCCATGGCTCAGCCCTTGAGCGCAATCTAGCGGTTCAACTGTGCGACACCCGCAGGCGTTACGGGTTCACCCTGGGCCGGCATTTCGGGGTTCTGCATCACTTGCAGGACCGAGGCCTCGGGGTCGAACTCGTCCTCTTCCAGCTCGATGAATTCTTCAGGCAGGAAGATATTCAAAACGATAGCGCACAGCGCACCGACGGTGATGGGCGATTCAAAAATGTTGTGCAGGGCCAAGGGCAGTTCACGCAGGACTTCTGGCACTGCCGCCACGCCCAGGCCCATGCCCAGGGAAATCGCCACGATCAGCATGTTGCGCCGATGCAGTCCCGCTTCGGCGAGGATCTTGATCCCGGCCACCGCGACGGTGCCGAACATCACCAGCTCAGCGCCGCCGAGCACCGGTTTGGGCATCAATTGCAGTACCGCGCCAATCATCGGGAACAACCCCAGCAGCACCAACAGGCCGGCAATGAAAAATGCCACGTAACGGCTGGCCACGCCCGTGAGCTGAATGACGCCGTTGTTCTGCGCGAAGGTCACCATCGGCATGCTGTTGAACACCGCGGCCATGGCCGAATTGAGGCCGTCGGCCAGCAACCCTGACTTGATTCGGCGGATGTACACCGGGCCTTTGACCGGCTGCCGGGAAATCATCGAGTTGGCCGTCAAGTCACCGGCCGCTTCCAGTGGCGACACCAGGAAAATCACGGCCACCGGCACGAACGCCACCCAATCGAAGGAAAACCCGTATTTGAACGGCACCGGCACGCTCATCAGCGGCACGGCGGGCAGGCTGGCGAAGTCGACATGGCCCATCAGCCAGGCAACCCCGTAACCCAGGGTCAGGCCGATGACAATGGCGCCCAGACGCAGGAACGGCACATCGACCCGGTTCAGCGCCACGATCGTCCCCAGCACCAGCCCGGCCAGGCCCAGGTGGCTGGCAGCACCCAGGTCGCTGGCGCCGAATCCGCCGGCGATGTCGGTCATGGCGACCTTGATCAGCGACAGCCCCATGAGCGTGATGATCGTGCCGGTGACCACCGGGGTGATCAGCATGCGCAATTTGCCGATGAACTGGCTCAACACCACCTCGATGAAGGCGGCGAAAAAGCACACGCCGAAAATCGTCGAGAGGATTTCATCGGTGCCGCCGCCCCGGGCCTTGACCATGAAACCGGCGCTGAGAATGACGCTGATGAACGAAAAACTGGTGCCTTGCAGGCACAGCAAGCCGGAACCCACCGGACCGAAACGCCGCGCCTGAACGAAGGTGCCCAGGCCCGAGACAAACAGGGCCATGCTGATCAGGTAAGGGATTTCGCTGTGCAGGCCCAGGGCGCTGCCCATGATCAGCGTCGGGGTGATGATGCCGACGAAACTGGCGAGCACATGTTGCAGGGCGGCGAAGACGGTGGCGGTCAGATGCGGGCGATCGTTGAGGCCATAGATCAGGTCGTTGTGACGCGGGGCAGGGGGTTTTTCAGAGACGGTCATGGGGCTTGTGCGGGCCAGAAGGCGACCCGGGTCAGAAAATGGAGGCGCAGGATGCCAGAAAGACCATTTTGTGGCGAGCAGAGCGCCCGAAACCTCGGCCAACCTGTAGGAGCGAGCCTTGCTCGCGATGGACGTCAACGAAAACGCGGGAAGTCAGGCACCCCGCGGTGTTCTGAAAACCATCGCGAGCAAGCTCGCTCCTACAGAGGGATTCGCTGTTCAGGCAAACGCCGCAAGCAAATCCTCTTCAAACGCCTTCTGCGCATCCCCCGGGATCTGGGCGCGATGGCGGGCCAAATGGAACGCTACATCGAAGCTCATGCCTTCACGGCGCACGACCCGCAGCAAGCCTTTGTCTTCCCAGCTTCGGGCGAAGTGGCTGGGCAGGTAGCCGACGTGCTTGCCGGACAGAATGAAGGCGAGGGTGCCTTCGACCTGCTCCGAGCGCGCCGAACACACTTTGCCCTGGAACGGCTCGTCGCTGCGCAGGAAGCGGTAGGGGTGATCGACCCGGTCGCAGGCCTGCAATGCCTGATCGTCCGGCGCGTCGTTGTCGAATAGCGGATGACCGGGGGCGCAATACAGGTGCTGGGTTTCGCTGAACAATTGGCGGTAATCGAAAGCGCTCTGTGCCTGGGAGAAATAGCCGATGGCCAGGTCCAGACGCTGTTGCAGCAACAAGCGCTCCATTTCGCCGGGCATCGCGCTGATCAACTCGATGCGCACCGATTCGTCTCGCTCACGGAAACGCCGGATCGCGCCGGCCACGTGTTGCAGTACCGATTGATCCAGGGCTTCGGACAGGCCCAGGTGCACCTCTCCGATCAATCTTCCGGCCACGCCGTTGGATTGATGGCGGAACGCTTCGATGGATTCGAACAAAGCCTTGGTGGCCGAGAGCAATTGTTCGCCCTTGGGGGTGATCCTGAATCCGCCCTTGCCACGACTGCACAGACGATAGCCGAGTCGAGTTTCCAGTTTGGCCATTTGCTGGCTGATGCTGGACTGACTCAAACCCAGTTCACCCTGGGCCGCACTGAAGCCACCACATTCCACCACGCTGACGAACAGGCGCAACAGGTGCAGGTCCAGATCGTGGAGTTGACCGAGCATCAAACATTACTCCTGGATAATGTCAGGTTAACAAACTTGATATTTCACCAATGTATCCGACGACGCATCCTGCCGTCACTTCCTCTTGTCAGGTGTTCGTCATGGCTCCCAAGTTCAAGCTGTGTTTACCCGCGTTGCTCCTGGCCGTGGCCGCCTCGGCCCAGGCTGAAGACAAAGTCGTCAATCTCTACAGCTGGGCCGATTACGTTGCCCCGGAAACCCTGCAACGTTTCGAGCAGGAAACCGGCATTCATGTGCGCTACGACACCTTCGATGCACCGGAAGTGCTCGAGACCAAGTTGCTCACCGGTGGCAGCGGCTATGACGTGGTCGTGCCGTCGTCCAGCGTACTCGCGCGTGGCCTGGCAGCGGGCGCACTGAAAGCGATTCCCCACGAAGGCCTCAAGGGCTACGCGAATCTTGATCCGGACCTGCTGGAGAAGCTCGCCGCGGTCGATCCCGGCAATCAATATGGCGTGCCCTACACCTGGGGCACCCTGGGGCTGGGGATGAATGTCGAAGCGGTGCGCAAGCGCCTGCCGAACGTGCCGCTCAACAGCCTGGATTTGCTCTTCAAACCGGAATACGCCAGCCAGCTCAAGGACTGTGGCGTTGCGATCATCGATTCGCCGCAGGAAGTGATCGGCCTGGCCTTGCACTATCTGGGCAAAGACCCTTACAGCACCGACAAGAACGATTTGGATGCGGCGCAGGCGTTGCTGCGTCAATTGCAGCCCTCGGTGCTTTATGTCGCCAGCGGGCGGCAGATCAACGATCTGGCCAACGGCAGCATTTGCCTGGCACTGGCTTACAACGGCGATGCGAGCATGGCCGCGGATCAGGCGCGCAAGGCCAACAAACCGTACGAAATCGCCTACCGGATTCCGAAGGAAGGCACCCTGGTCTGGCAAGACAATCTGGCGATCCCCAAGGATGCGCCACACCCCGAAGCCGCTCGCCAATTCATCGAGTTCATGCTTCGCCCAGAGTCCGTCGCCGCACTGACCAACACACTGTTCTTCGCCACGGCCAACCAGGCGGCCACGCCGCTGGTGGATGAGGCCGTGCCCACCGATCCGGACATCTATCCGCCCGCCGACATTCGTGACCGCCTGTACGCCGACCGCAGCATGAGCCTCAAGGACATGCGCCAGCGCACTCGCGTGTGGACCGCTTTCCGTAGCCGCCAATAACAAGGAACCTTCAATGGACGTCCCAGCGCAGAACGACCAAGCCATCACCCGTGGCAGCCTTTACGGCACTGCCGCCGAAAGTACCTACGCCGGTATCACCAGTTTCATGCGCCGTCGCTACAGTCGCGATTTACGCGGTGTCGACGTCGCCGTCAGCGGTGTGCCGTTCGACACGGCCACCAGTAACCGTCCCGGTGCACGCTTCGGACCACGGGGCATCCGCGCCGCATCCACCGGAATTGCCTGGGAACGCCACTGGCCGTGGACGTTTGACCCGTTCGATCATCTGGCGGTCGTTGACTTTGGCGATTGCGACTTCGATTACGGATCGCCGCAGTCGACGCCGGAATGCATCGAAGCCCACGCCGAACACATCCTCAATGCCGGCAGTGCGATGCTGACCTTCGGCGGCGATCATTTCATTACCTACCCGCTGCTCAAGGCCCATGCCCGCCAGTACGGTGCGCTGTCACTGATTCACTTCGATGCCCATAGCGACACCTGGCCGGACGAAGAGGGCAAGCGCATCGACCATGGCACCATGTTCTGGCATGCCGCCAAGGAGGGCCTGGTCGATCCTTCGCGTTCGGTGCAGATCGGTTTACGCACCACCAACGACGATCACCAGGGCTTTGAAGTGCTGGATGCACGACAAGTGCATCGGCGTGGCGTGGACGCGATGGTCGAAGCCATCCGCGCACGGGTCGGCGATCACCCGGTGTACCTGACGTTCGACATCGACTGCCTCGACCCGGCCTTCGCTCCGGGTACCGGGACGCCAGTGTGTGGCGGCTTGAGCACGGTGCAGGCGCTGGAGATTCTCGGTGGTTTGCGCGGGATCAACCTGGTGGGCATGGACGTGGTGGAAGTGGCACCGGCCTATGACAGCGCCGACATCACCTCACTGGCGGCAGCGACCCTGGCGATGGAAATGCTGTGCTTGTATGCGGCGAGGCATAAGGTCGACCGGTAAAAACAACCCGGTATTTGGTCGCCTGCCCGAGTGATGGTATGTCGGGTGGGCCACCTGAAATACGTAGGAGCGAGTTAACTCGCGATGAAGGTGTCTGCGACCAGGCTGTCAGCGGCCTGCGTGGTGCTTTTTCCTCGATTGAGCATTCTCTCGGACATTTCACTGAAGACAACGCTGACGAGTGGCATACTGCTGCGCATGAATGTCGACTCCCCCCTCAGCGCCTGGCAGCACGCCATCGAACAAAAGGGCTTTGTCCAGGACGAAGCTCAGGAACATGCCGTCTGGGCGTTGCAAAAGTGCCACGAAGCCTTGCATGAAGGCCGCAAGTCGATTTCCGGTGTGTACCTCTGGGGTCCGGTCGGGCGCGGTAAAACCTGGTTGATGGACCAGTTTTACCAACACCTGCGGGTACCGGCCCGGCGTCAGCACTTCCATCATTTCATGGGCTGGGTGCATCAGCGCTCGTTTCAACTGACCGGCACCGCCGACCCCTTGAAGGCACTGGCTCGGGAACTCGCCGAAGAGGTGCGGGTGCTGTGCTTCGACGAACTGTTCGTCAATGACATCGGAGACGCCATCATTCTCGGGCGCTTGTTCCAGGTCATGTTCGAGCAGGGCGTGGTGGTGGTCTGCACCTCCAACCTGCCACCCGACCAGTTGTACGCCGACGGCTTCAATCGCGACCGTTTTCTGCCCGCCATTGCGGCGATCAAGCAGCACATGCAGGTGATTGCCGTGGATGGCGGGGAAGACCATCGCCTGCATCCGGGCCAGGGCTTGCAGCGTTACTGGGTGACTCCCCCCGGACAATCGAGTGCCCTTGGCGATGTGTTCAAGGCGTTGACCGTCGGTCAGGCGGTTTCCAGTGCGCCGGTCCAGGTCGGCTATCGCTCGCTCGATGTCGTGCAGGCCAGTCAGGGCGTGCTCTGGTGTCGTTACGCCGACCTCTGTGAACAGCCTTTTGCCGCCATGGATTTCATGACCCTGTGTGACACCTACAGCGCTATCCTGTTGAGCGACGTACCCAACCTCAGTGCTCAAAAGCGCCAGGGGCGTATAGCCCGTGGCACCGAAGATGGAGTCGAGCGGGTGGTGGCCGGCGATCGCGAGTTGCCACAGTTGTCGGTGCATGATGACGGCGTACGGCGGTTCATTGCCCTGGTGGACGAGTGCTACGACCGCAAGGTGCCGCTGTACCTCGAAGCGCAGGTGCCCATGGACTCGCTCTACACCCAGGGCTATCTGGAATTCCCGTTCCGCCGCACCCTCAGTCGCCTGCAGGAGATGCAGCTGCAACGTTTCGCCGAGGCGTGAGAACCAGGAGGCGTGAAGATGAATCAACCGCTGTCACACCATTTGCTGACCATGGCCTACCAGAACGCCTGGGCCAATCATCGACTGGCCAAGGCCTGGAGTCAGTTGAATCAAGATGAGCTGGCGGCACCGCGCACCAGTTTCTTCCCCAGTCTCAGCGCGACTCTGAATCACATACTGACATGTGACTGGTTTTACCTGGATGCCCTCGAACGTGAGTTGCGCGGCGACGATCCGCACCCCGATTGCTACGTCTTTTTCAAGGACGACGAGCCTTACACCCAGGCCGTCGACCTCATGCGCGAGCAATCCCATGTGGATCGACGCTTGATTGCCTATTGCGAGCAAATGCGCGACGCCGATCTGGCCAGGGTCGTGACCATCGCCCGGGACACGCCGCAGCACGAGAGCCGCCTGCGCCTGTTGTCACACCTGTTCGAGCACCAGATCCACCATCGCGGCCAGGTTCACGCGATGCTCAGCGGCACCTCAGTCAAGCCGCCACAACTGGACGAGTTTTTCTGTGTCGGCGAATCGCATCTGCGGGCTGAGGATTTTGCCGAGTTGGGCTGGACCGAGGCTTTGATTTGGGGGCATTGAGCCAGCAAGCTTTTGATTTGCCGCGGTGCCCACGATATCGTCACCCGGCCCTCCAGGGCGAACAACGCGCTGGGGCTACTTCATGCAATCGAGGATGGAAATGGATTTCGCGGAAATACTAGTGTTGCAAGCCAGCTATACCAATCCGGTGCATGCCGAAGCCATCTGCCTGGTGTTGAACAGTTACGCTGAAGACCCGATGGGGGCAGGTCACTCCTTGCCTGCCAGTGTGCTGGAGCACTTGCCGGGTGAGCTGGCCAAGCGCCCTCATGCCTTCAGTGTGCTGGCCTTCGTCGGCGGCGAACCGGCCGGGCTGGTCAATTGCTTCGAAGGTTTCTCGACCTTCGCCTGTCGGCCGTTGGTCAATGTTCATGACGTGGCGGTCGTGCCGAAGTTTCGCGGATTGGGGCTGAGCCAGCGGATGTTGCGGAAGGTCGAAGAGATCGCCCGTCAACGCGGCTGCTGCAAAATCACCCTGGAGGTGCTGGAGGGTAATGCGGTGGCCCAGGCGTCCTACGGCAAGTTCGGCTTTGCCCCGGGTGAGTTCGACCCGGCGCACGGTCGAATGATGTTCTGGATCAAGGCGCTTTGATCAAGGCGCTTTGATCAAGGTGCTCTGATCAAGGCGCTGTGATCAAGACAAAAAAGGGGCGCCCATCAGGACGCCCAATGATCGACTCTGACCGCAGAGCAGGACAGTCAGAGGTGTAACAATCATTTCGGTCTGTAGGACTCGGTCATTTGCGCGGTTTGGTCGTCAGGGACCCGCAATGGCGTCGTCTGACTTTGCGTGGCGTTGCCCAACGCCAGTTGCTGGTTGTATCTCAGGGTTTCGTAGTAGTACCTCATGCGTTCGGCTCCACCTTCTGCAAATACGCAGGTGGAGCCGAGAGTCATCAGGACGGCGAGGGTCAACGTAATACGTTTCATGGTATGCCTCCTACTAACAGCGGTCGGATGCCATTCGTCCATGAATCAATGAATCGAAGTCGAATTTCGATTATCCGCCGATTCCATTAAAAGGGAATTAAAGGTGGTTGGAGATTCCAGCCCAGGATCAGCGTTGCCTGTCATCGGGTCATGCCAGTCAATTGCCGGGCAGGAATAGAGAAGTGCTGCCCAATCGACGGAGCATCAACAAGCCAATCTGAAAAATGCGGGAGTCGCCATGGCTGGCGAAGGGCTATTGCGCATCGGAAGCAGTGCGGGACTGCTTCCAGTTCAGGCGGGGGAATCAGGCGTGAGGGGCGCCCTGGGTAACGGACAAGGGCTGTTGGCCCTGGAGCAGCAAGCGCAGTTGCGCCAGTTCCTGTTTCAACTGATCGCGTTCGTCCTTCAACTGGCGCAATTCATCGCGACGGATAGTGACGTAAAGGGTTTGTGCTGGCAGTGCGGTCTGTACGGTGCCCATTGCTCACCTCGCAAATGGCGTGTCTCAACTGTAGATCCGCCTCAATAAGCGGCTGATCTACTATCGGCGCCGATTTTGATTTCTTTTGCCCTTGAAGGGAACTTTTTTATTTTTCATGGTCGTTGTGTCTTCGACACGATTCCCGACGTTATCAGTCTGGATCGGGCACAATGCCCGGAAACTTCATCCCGACGCTCTGGACTAAGCTTCATTAGTCGCGTTGGGCTATACCTTTGACACACTTTTATTTGTAGTAGGGAGCATCAGCACATGCAACTCGGGATTATTGGACTGGGCCGCATGGGCGGTAATATTGCGCGGCGCCTGATGCTCAACGGGCATACCACCGTTGTGTACGACCGCAATACCGCCTTCGTCGAGACCTTGAGCGCAGAGGGCGCCACCGGCGCTGCCGATTTGCCGGCCTTGGTCGCTGGCCTGGCCAAACCACGAGCGGTCTGGGTCATGTTGCCGGCCGGCGCACCGACCGAAGAAACCATCGACACCCTGAGCAACCTGCTCGAAGCCGGCGACACCATCATCGACGGCGGCAACACTTTCTATAAGGACGATATCCGCCGGGCGAAAACCCTCTCGGAAAAAGGCCTTCACTACATCGATGTCGGTACTTCCGGTGGCGTGTGGGGCCTGGAGCGCGGTTACTGCATGATGATCGGCGGCGATGCCGAGACCGTTAACCGTCTCGACCCGCTGTTCCAGAGCCTGGCACCGGGCATGGGTGATATTCCGCGCACCAAGGACCGCAAGTCCGATGACCCTCGCGCCGAGAACGGCTACATCCATGCCGGTCCGGCGGGTGCCGGGCATTTCGTGAAAATGATCCATAACGGTATCGAATACGGAATGATGCAGGCCTTTGCCGAAGGCTTCGACATTCTCAAGACCAAGGCCAGCACCAACCTGCCGGAAGACCAGCGCTTCGACTTGAACGTCGCGGACATCGCCGAGGTCTGGCGTCGTGGCAGTGTGGTCTCATCCTGGCTGCTCGACCTGACCGCCGACGCCCTGGCCAGTGACCCGAAACTCGATGGTTTTTCCGGATCCGTAGCCGACAGCGGTGAAGGTCGCTGGACCATTGAAGCCGCCATGGAGCAATCGGTGCCCGTCCCCGTGCTGTCGAACTCGCTGTTCTCGCGCTACCGTTCCCGTGGCCAGGGCACCTTTGGCGACAAGATCCTTTCGGCCCAGCGCTTCGGCTTCGGCGGCCATGTGGAGACTCCGAAAAAATGACCCAAGTGATCCGCAGAAAATCCAAGACGGAACCCGCGCCACCGACCACGCTGTTTTTGTTCGGCGCCCATGGCGATCTGGTCAAGCGCCTGCTGATGCCGGCGCTGTATAACCTCAAGCGCGACGGGTTACTCGGGGATGGACTGCGGATCATCGGCGTTGACCACAACGCCATCAGCGATGAAGGCTTCGCGAACAAACTCGAAGACTTCATTCGCAACGAGGCGGCCGCAAAAGTCGGCAAGGGCGATCAGGCCCTTGACCCGCAGGTGTGGGCCAGACTCGCCAAAGGCATCAGCTACGTCCAGGGCGATTTCCTGGACGACAGCACATATCAAGCGCTGGGGGCGAAGATTGCCGCCAGCGGCACTGGCAATGCGGTGTTCTACCTGGCCACCGCGCCACGTTTTTTCACTGAAGTGGTCCGCCGTCTCGGCGCGTCCGGGTTGCTGGAAGAGAGCCCGGAGTCCTTCAGAAGGGTGGTGATCGAAAAGCCTTTCGGTTCCGATCTGCAAACCGCCGAAGCCCTGAATGCGTCCCTGCTCAAGGTCATGACGGAAAAGCAGATCTATCGGATCGATCACTATCTGGGCAAGGAAACCGTGCAGAACATTCTGGTCAGCCGGTTTTCCAACAGCCTGTTCGAAGCGTTCTGGAACAACCATTACATCGACCATGTGCAAATCACCGCCGCTGAAACCGTCGGTGTGGAAACCCGTGGCAGTTTTTACGAACACACCGGCGCCCTGCGCGACATGGTGCCCAATCACCTGTTCCAGTTGCTGGCGATGGTGGCCATGGAGCCTCCGGCAGCCTTTGGCGCCGATGCGGTGCGTGGGGAAAAAGCCAAGGTGGTCGGCGCTATCCGCCCCTGGTCGATCGAAGAGGCCCGCGCCAATTCGGTGCGCGGTCAATACACCGCCGGGGAAGTCGACGGCAAACCAATGCCAGGGTATCGCCAGGAAGAGAAGGTGGCACCGGACAGCAACACTGAAACCTATGTGGCCCTGAAGGTCATGATCGACAATTGGCGTTGGGTCGGCGTGCCGTTCTATCTGCGTACCGGCAAGCGCATGAGCGTGCGCGACACCGAAATCGTCATTTGCTTCAAGCCCGCGCCCTACGCGCAGTTCCGTGATACCGAGGTCGATGAGCTTGAACCGACCTACCTGCGGATCCAGATTCAGCCCAACGAAGGCATGTGGTTCGATTTGCTGGCCAAACGGCCTGGCCAGGCCCTGAAAATGGACAACATCGAACTGGGTTTTGCCTACAAGGATTTCTTTGAAATGCAACCGTCCACCGGCTATGAAACCCTGATCTACGATTGCCTGACCGGCGATCAGACGTTGTTCCAGCGTGCCGACAACATTGAAAACGGCTGGCGTGCCGTACAGCCGTTCCTCGACGCCTGGCAGCAGGATTCAACGCTGCAAAACTACGCCGCAGGTGAAAACGGGCCGCAGGCCGCCGAAGAATTGCTGGCTCGCGATGGTCGCGTCTGGCACGGTCTCGGATGAGTGGGCAGGCGCAACATCCCATCCGGTTTTTGCTCAGTGACATGGATGGCACCTTGTTGCTGCCCGACCACAGTCTCAGTCAGCGCACCATCGATGCGGTACGCGCGTTGCGTGAGGCCGGGGTGCTATTCAGTCTCGCCACCGGCCGACCACCCAAAGCCATGTTGCACATGATCGAGGCCCTGGGCGTCGACTTGCCGACCGCTGCCTTCAACGGCGGTACCCTCGTCAACCCGGACGGCAGTCTGCTGGTGGCGCATTACTTGCCGGCCACCGCGGCACTGACCACGCTCGCGCTGTTGGCCGATCAGCCGGACATTGAGGTCTGGGTCTTCAGTGGCGGCGACTGGCTGGTGAAAGACCCGAGCGGCCCCATGGTGCCCCGAGAGCAGCATGGCCTGGGGTATCCGCCGGTAGCGGTTGAGAGCTTCGAACCGTTTCTTGAACGTATCGACAAAATCGTCGCCGCCAGCAGCAACGCCGAGTTGCTGATCGAGCTAGAAGCGCAGTTACTACCTCTGGTGGAGGGGCAGGCCCAGGTTTCCCGTTCGCAACCGGTTTATCTGGACATCACCGCGATGCAAGCCAACAAGGGCCAAGCGCTGGCGACCCTGGCCGCGTTTCTCGGTGTGCCGCTTGAGCAAACGGCGGCCATGGGCGATGGCGGCAATGATCCGGCCATGTTCCAACGCGCCGGGTTGTCGATTGCCATGGGGCAGGCCGAGGAGGAAGTGAAGCGCCAGGCTGATGTGGTGACGGGCGCCAATACCGAGGAGGGTGCGGCTCAGGCGATAGAGCGGTATATCCTCCCTCGATAGCCATTCAAATCCAATCGTGTGAGCGAGCAGGCTCGCCCACACATTTTTTGGGCAATCTTTAGAGCCAGTAGCTCACGGCGTACCAACCCAGACCACCCATCACCACGGTATAGGGCAGCGCCATCCATACCATCCGTCCGTAAGACAGACGAATCAGCGGCGCAATCGCCGAAGTCAGCAGGAACAGGAATGCGGCCTGACCGTTAGGCGTCGCCACACTCGGCAAGTTGGTACCGGTGTTGATCGCGATCGCCAGGGTTTCGAAATGCTCGCGGCTCATGTGGCCGGAGAGGAACGCCTGTTTCACTTCCGTGATGTAGATGGTCGCCACGAACACGTTATCGCTGATGGCCGAGAGCAAGCCATTGGCGATAAACAGCATGCCCGGTTGCTGATCGGCGGGCAGCGCCAGTACCCACTGGATCAATGGCGTGAACAACTGCTGATCGTGAATGACCGCCACCACGGCGAAGAACACCACCAGCAATGCGGTGAACGGCATGGCATCCTTGAATGCGCTGCCGAGACGATGTTCGTCGGTGATGCCGGTGAAGGCCGTGATCAGCACGATCACCATCAAACCGATCAAACCCACTTCCGCCACGTGAAACGCCAGACCGGCAATCAGAATCAATGCGGCCGCGCCCTGGACGATGAGGGCTGCACGCTGCTGCGAAGTGCGTTCGGCATTGTCTTCGGCGGCGTAATTGGCCAGCACGGCGCGGACGTTGTCCGGCAGTAAAGTGCCGTAGCCGAACCAGCGCAGTTTTTCCAGCAGGACGCAGGTCACCAGGCCCGCCACCAGCACCGGGAGCGAAACCGCAGCGACTTTCAGAAAGAACTCGGAAAAATGCCATCCCATTTCGTGGCCGATCAGCAGGTTCTGCGGTTCACCCACCAGCGTGCAAACGCCACCCAGCGCCGTACCGACGGCACCGTGCATCAACAGGCTACGCAGGAACGCACGAAACTGATGGAGGTCGCCGTGATGGAGAGTAGGCAGGTGCTGATCATCGCCGTACTCGCCGTCCTGGCGTGGATCGGTGCCCGAGGCCACCCGGTGGTACACCGAGTAGAACCCGACGGCAGCGCTGATGATCACTGCCGTCACAGTCAGAGCGTCTAGAAACGCCGAGAGGAACGCCGACAAAAAGCAGAACATCAACGCCAGCAGCGCCTTGGAGCGCACCCCAAGCAGCAGGCGCGAAAACAGGAACAACAACAGGTCTTTCATGAAGTAGATGCCGGCCACCATGAACATCAGCAGCAGGATCACCGGGAAATTGTGCACGAGCTCGTCATAGAGCGCCTGTGGCGTGGTCATTTTCAGCAGCAGTGCTTCGACTAACAACAAGCCACCCGGCATCAGCGGATAACACTTGAGTGCCATGGCCAAGGTGAAAATGAACTCCAGCACCAGTAACCAGCCAGCGGCCACCGGACCTGCCGTCCACAGCACCAGAGCATTGAGAATCAGGAAACCGACAATACAAACCTTGTACCAGCGGGGTGAATTGCCCAGAAAGTTACGCGCGAACGCCTGGGGCATCGAGCCGGACATTAGCTGCTCCTTGTATTAAGAAGCGCGCAACTTGCCGTAAGCGCAAGGGAAGATCAAGTACGGAAGAAATACTTTGGACTAAGCCAGATAACGGACAACCACCGCCTTATAGTTTCCATCCAGGGAATAACCGCCGACCACGATCTTTCCATCTTCCTGCACGGCGACGGACGTTGCCGTATCCAGGCTTCTGCCCAGACGGGTACGCACCCATCCATTGCCATCGCCAAAGGCGTGATCGAGCTGGCCGTCCTGCAGGTATCGGCCAAGAATGAAGTCGGCTTCGACACCACCGATGGTGGCACCGGCCACCAACACGCTGCCGTCCGGTTGCGCTTGAGCGGCGGTCCATTGGCAACCGCTGCGAGCGATGTTCAGCAAGTGCGCCTGGCCGCCGTTGCAGCGGTTGTCCGGGCGGCCATTGACCCGTACTTTCAAGGCCATGCAATGCATCGGGTCGCGGCTGCTGCCAAAGCACTGTACGTCGCCATTTTCCTGCTGAATGATTTGACTCACCTGAGCGCTGTGCCCACGAGCCCTGAAAGTCATGAATCCATCGACGGCGAAATGGGTGTCGAGACTGCCGTCCGGGTGATAGCGGGCCAACAACCCTTCCTCGGGGAAATTGATCGAGCCGCCGACGAGGATTCGACCGTCCCGCTGCACACTCAGGCTGCTGAGCCAGGTGTTCATCAGCAAATGCCTGACTATCACGAAACCGCGGCCATTGAAGGTACTGTCCAGCGAACCGTCGGGGGCGAGCCGGATGAGCAGGCCGGCATGATCAGCCAGTTCGAAGTGATGGTTGGCCACCAGCAGGATTCGACCGTCCTCCTGGACCGCCACCTCACAAGCTTCGGCACCCGGCACGCCTGCGGGCAGCCAGGCATCGCGCACACCATGAGACAGATGCCCCGGCAGGCGCACGACGCAACGACCGTTGTCGCCAAACTGCCGGGCCGGGCGGCCCTGTTGGTCAAACAAGGCCAATGCGGGGAGGGTACGGTGGGTGTTTTCATAGTGCAGGCCGACGATCAGAATGTGTCCATCGGGCAGCACCTGAACCTTGCCGGCCATGGCTTCGAAACCTTGTTCGAATTGTCCGATGACGCTGCCTTGGTGGCCGAAGGTCAGGTCCGCCGAGCCGTCCTTCAGCAGTCGGGCCAGGCCAAAACGGCTACCTCCCTGGGTTCCGACCTTTGCCGCCACCAGCATACGGCCCTGTGAATCTATCGAGACGTCGTTGGCCATGCTTGAAAGGCTGTCGGCGAAATACACCTGGGTCTTGCCATGGCTGGCGAAGGCAGGATCGAGTTTACCGGCATGACCGACTACGGGTTGTGAAGCCAAGACGGACTGGATTGACATGCACGCATCTCCTTGCGAGTCGTCCTGATCCAGAAGTTGGGAGGGAGACTATAAGGAGAACATTCAAAACCTGAATGCTTGAATGCACAATGGGGATAACTAACAAGCGGAGGGTCGTTGTGTGCCACAACAGTGTCTTTTCGAACCACTGGCAAGCCAGCAACGTATTCAGGCACGTACAAGTTCAAATAAACGAGTGTCGCAAGTACCAACTAACGAAGGGGAAAGGCGCGGATTACCCTTGGGATAATCCGCAAAACAATTAATGCGGCATCGACCAGGACTGGAGTTGGTAACCTTCCTGGCTCAACTCGGTACGGGCTTGTTCAAGCAGGCGCTCAAGCTGTGCTGGATCGGTATAGGCGCTGCTCGGGATCTGCTTGCGGCCGATGCTGGTGTTGGTACGGTCGATCACGGTCAGGCTGAGTTCGCCGGTGCAGTCTTGCGCCCAGGCCACGCACTGGAAAGGCTGAAATGCGCGGTCGGCAATCAAAAGAGCTTCGTTGATACGGAGCGGGGCGTTCATAGGATGTTCCCTCAATATGCCCAATCAAGTGATGTGCCGACGGTTGGGCTTGGCGTTCGGCAGGTTACTTGTACTGATGTCCGCAACAGGGGTTCGGGTCACATGCGATCAAAAGAAATTTCAACTTTCATTCATATACCCGATGCATCGAGCCATTTTGAAAGGTACATGAAAGGTTGAATTAATTAGGTGGCTAACAAAGCCCCTTCTTATAACTATTTACGCGACCTCTCTATAGTCAAACGGTACAAGGCCACGTCAAATTCTTGCTAATGTTACAGCCAGGTTTGCCAAATGACTGTTTTTAATAATTTTTCCTGAATTTGGCGCCAAGGAATAGTCATGAGCGATGCGCCTGCCTTACGACGTCTATTAGTCGTGGACCCCTGCGACGACTGCCATCGTCTGCTACCGGGGTTGCGCTCCGTGGGTTGGGACGTGGACAGCTGTTCGCTGGAAAACGCCGCCGACCGAACCTGTGACGTAGGATTGTTACGGTTGCAGCCCTGGCACCTCGAGCACCCGGATGCCGTCAAGGATGTCATCAGCCGCAGCGGTACCGAGTGGATCGCCGTGCTCAATCAGGAAGTCCTGCGGCTACAGAATGTCGGGGACTTTGTCTGCGAGTGGTTTTTCGATTTTCATACCTTGCCGTTCGATGTTTCCAGGGTCCAGGTCACCCTGGGACGGGCCTTTGGCATGGCGCGCCTGCGCGGGCAGGGAACGGTTCATATCGATCAGCCCGAACACGAACTGCTGGGGGACAGCAAACCCATACGCGAATTGCGTAAGTTGTTGAGCAAACTGGCGCCCACCGAGTCGCCGGTGTTGATTCGCGGGGAAAGCGGCACAGGCAAGGAACTGGTCGCCCGTACGCTGCATCGTCAATCCCTGCGCCACAATAAACCCTTTGTCGCGATCAATTGTGGCGCGATTCCCGAGCATCTGATCCAGTCCGAACTGTTCGGCCACGAAAAGGGTGCCTTTACGGGCGCCCATCAACGCAAGATCGGGCGGATCGAAGCGGCCAATGGTGGCACGCTGTTTCTCGACGAGATCGGCGATCTGCCCTTGGAGTTGCAGGCGAACCTGTTGCGTTTCCTTCAGGAAAGGCACATCGAGCGGGTGGGGGGCAGTCAGCCGATTCCAGTGGATGTTCGCGTGTTGGCTGCGACCCACGTCGATCTCGAGGCCGCGATCGAGAAGAAACGCTTTCGCGAAGACCTGTATTACCGGCTCAATGTGTTGCAGGTCGCAACCGCCCCCCTGCGTGAGCGCAATGGCGATCTGTCGATGCTGGCCAACCACTTTTCCCATTTCTACAGCCATGAAACCGGTCGCCGTCCACGCAGTTTCAGTGAGGACGCGATGATCGCCATGGGCAAGCACGACTGGCCTGGCAATGTTCGGGAACTGGCCAACCGGGTCCGTCGCGGGTTGGTACTGGCTGAAGGCCGGCAGATCGAAGCACGCGATTTGGGCTTGATCAGCCATCATTCCATCGCCGTGCCGATGGGCACGCTGGAAGACTACAAGCACCGGGCAGAGCGCCAGGCGTTGTGCGATGTGCTTAACCGCCACAGCGATAATCTGAGCATCGCTGCCAAGGTGCTGGGGATCTCCAGGCCCACCTTCTACCGTTTGCTGCACAAGCATCAAATACGGTGATCCGCTAAGGTGTATCGCTGCAAGCCAATGCTGCGAGAGCTTGAAGAGCCTACAAAAAAGCCCGCTGAAACAGCGGGCTTTTAGTTGGAGCAGGATTAGAAGTAGTAAGGGAATTTCAGGCTGAAGGAAAAGTCAGGCGCGTCGTCGGTCATCCCGATAGACAGTTGCGGGACGATCGTCAGGTTATCGCTGGCGGCGATGGTCATGCCGATGTTGAAGTTGCCCGAGTTGTAATCGCTGTTGGTGATGGATTGCCAATCCCCTCCGTCCGGTTTGATCTTGCTCTTGCGGGCGAACTGATCAGTGAACGAGAACGACATACTCATTTTCTCGTTCAAGGCGAATGCAATGCCGGCGCCGATCTGCCAGGAATCGCCCAGTTTCACGTCTCCGGGCACCTTGGAATTGACCTGGGGACTGATGTCGCTGAATGAGTCTTCCATGTTGTAGGTATAGGCCAGGCTGCCGAACAGCACCGCAGGGTCGAAGGTCTTGACCAGCGAGATGCCTGGGGTAATCGACCAGACACCGTTGCCGGTAGGCAAGCTTTCGGGTACCGCCAGGTTATTATTGTTCGGATCCACGATCAGCTTAATGCCGTAAGGGTCTTCACCCGTTGGTGCCTTGATCCGCAATGTGGCGACCGCGTCGGGATAGTTGGCCGACTCATCGAGAAACTTGTAGGCAACGCCAACGTTGACATCGCCGATGGTCGGGTCGCGGGTGACGGATGCATCCGACGTCACCGGACCTGCCCCACCTGCGCCTCCGGAGGAGTACGTCGATTCGCGATAGATCACGGGAACGTTGATGTCGAACTGCCAACGTTGTGCCACGTTGTAGCGGGCGGTCAGGTCCAGGGTCCAGTTATCCGCCTTGATGCGGTCGATGTTGATGTTGCCGAGAAAAATCGAATCCAGTGCCAGGAAGCCGTTGAGTGTTAATGCACGGGTATCGTAGTGCGTGTAGGTCAGGCCGGTTTCGACGCTGAACTTGCCGCCACCGAAGAAGCCGCTGGCTTCGTCATAGAGGTTGGAAACGCTTTGCGCAGGTTCCGAGTCATCCTTGAGCGACTGACCATATGACGCGCCTGTGGCTCCCGACCCGGAGGTGGCCACTGTCTGGCCACCCTTGGTCTTTTCCGCGGGGGATTTGGTCAGGCGCTTGGGTGCAGGTGTCGCTGGTGTTTCTTCGACCTGGCGAACGCGCTGTTCGAGTACCATCAGCGCGTTCTGTTGTGCTTCGTAACGTTGTTTCAGCTCCATGAGTTCTTGTTTTAATGCTTCAACCTGGGGATCCGGTGCTGCGTATAGCAATGATGCCGGGGCCAGGCTACTCAAACAAACGAAAGCCCTGAACGTTAAAGATCGATGCATGGGTTAGCCGTCCCTTCTGACACGTCTGGTGACACTGAGCGTAGATCAGAATCCGCTGGTGCGTAGCCCTTTGAGCTGGTCTAGATTGCCGCTCAACGAACCGGCCGTCGGAACGGTGTCACGCAGTACGACATTGAGCGACGTGATGTTGCGGACCTGGTTGCCGGCGCCGAGTAGCGTCGTGTTCTGCAGCAGCCCGCCCTGGGCCAGGCGTTGTACCGTACTGCCCTGGTTGTTATTGGCCAGGATGTTGAGTTGTATGCCACTGCCGGTCGAGGAAACGCTCACCGAACCCGCTCCGTTGGCGCCGGTTAACGTCGAGCCGGCGGCCAATGGCTGGCCCTGCTGCTGTTGTATGGCTGGGGCCTGGTTAGCCTTGCTCACGTTGATATCAACGTTGTTGTAGGCCGAGTTGTAGTCACCGGCAGCCCGCGTGACTTGTGTGACACCTTCGGTGCTGTTGAGGCCGTTGCCGCCCGTGACGGTGCCGGTGCCTTGGGATTGCGAGGTACCCGTGCCTTTTTCATCGATCTTCGACACATAGAACTGTGGCTGGATGGTCGATTGTTGAATCTGCATCGAGGACGTTGCCCCGATCACTTCACCGTTGGCATTTTGCCAGGTGCTGGTCATGGCAATGCCGAAGCTGATGATGCGTCCCGGCATGACAAAGCGGCCGCGCAGGCTCGCCAATTGCTGGTCATTCAGTTCGATGGGTTTAAAGGTCTCTGCATGGATTGGCAGGCTGGCGGCGAGGCAAGCCACTGCCAGCCAGATTGGAGTCTTCATTGGATACTCCCGGAGCTTCGTGCTCCCTTGTTATTAGAAGAAGTCGCTTTGGATGAATCCAAAATCCATCAACTCAGCGTCTGGCACCGGGTTGAAATTGTTGACACGATTCTTGGCGGTCAGAGGCAACGGCGGGTCGAGCAACGCATTGGTCTTGTCGTAGCCCTGACCGATGACGGCAAAGATGATGCCGTTCCAGCCTTTGACAAAGTCGTCGATTTTGTAGCGTTTATGACCGAGTACCGGATCTCCGATATACACCCAGCCGTCATGGACCCTCTGCATGACTACAAAATGCTTGTAGCCACGTATATCCATGAGTACCACCACAGGAATTTTGATTTCACCCAGGGTTTCCGTTGCTACCCGGTAGCCACGGGCGCGCATGCCGATACTTTCCACGTAGTGCTTCATGTCGAGCATGGAGAAGCCCTGAACGCGGACGAGATCCTGATCGGAGTGTGCCAGCATGCCTTCGATGATCTGGTCTTCAGTGACGTCCAGCCAATAGGCTTGGCGCAAAATGGTCGCCAGCGCCGCTGCACCGCAACTGAAGTCGGTTTTCTGTTGCACCAGGTCGGCAAATTTACGCTCGCGGATGCTCTGGATCGGCTTGAACACCACTGCGCCGCCCGGCAGGACGGACAGCGGCATTTGTGCTGCTTCGCTCACACTGGCCACACAAAGCAAAAATGCCAAGACGATAATGCGCATTGTGGGATGCCTTCTGGTTGTGGTGAAAAAAGGCCCCCGTAAGGGGGCCTCCAGAGACAGCATTAGAACGACTGGTTGGAGATGGCCAGCGAGTTGCTTTGTTGGTTGCCCACGCCAGCAGCCACGTTGACACCCAGGTTGCCACTGCCACCATTCACCGAACCACTCAGGGTTGCAGTGTTGGTTACAGGGTTTGCCCAGCCGGTTGGAGTCAGCACTTGATAGGAGTAGGTGTTGCTCAAATCAAATGAACTGCTTTCGCTGAAGCTCTTCGTTACGTCTTTCGAAGACGCAGACGATTTCTCGCCTGATTTGGCGTACGAGGAGTCATACGCTTTTGTGAACGAAGAGTCGTGCGATTTGGTGTAGGAAGAGTCGGACGAACTGCTGTTCGACGTATTGAGAGAACCACTGGCCGATGCATCAAGTGATGCGGTCAGCGAAGCATCAGCAGACCTGCTGCGGGTGTGATCGGCGCCGCCATTATTCCAGGTCGACGATCTGGAAGCGCTCGCCGATGCGTCCAGGCTGGCGTTCAGAGAAGCATCGAACGAAGCACTGCTGGAAGCACTGGAATCTGCGCTTCTGGATCCGCTAGCATCGTAGCTTTTTGATCCGCTTGCATTGAAGCTATTGTTACCGCTAGCAGACCAGCTGCTGTTGGCGCTCTTATCAACGCTCAAATTGGAGTTCTTGTTGAAGGAGGCACTGCCGCTGGCCGTTTTGGTAACGGTCAGAGTATCCACGCGATAAGTCCGGTCGGCGTCGTTATCCACTGTCAGACCAGGACTCTTCTGATCGGCAGAGGCGGTGGCCATTGCGCTACCGAGCGGCGAGTTGGAGTTGGCAATTGCCATGGTGTTTTTCTGTTGGTTAAGGTCGCCGCCAGCAACGTTGACACCCATATTGCCGCTGCCGCCATTGCCCGATCCGCTCATCACGCCAGAGGCGGTGCTTCCATAGTTGTAGACCTTGTTATTGTTGCTGTATTGCGTGACTTTAGAGCTGGCATCGGCGGTGCCGAACACGAAGCTGTTATCCAGACTGGAGGTGGAGCTGGCATTTGCGATGGCGGCCGCGTTGTCTTGTTGGTTGCCGTCGCCTGCAGCTACGTTGACACCGACGTTGCCGCTGGCGCCTGTAGCAGAGTTATTCATCTCTGCTGCGTTCTGAGTCCCAGCGTTGCTGATGCGGTTGTCGGTACTGGTCTGGCTATCCCACGCTTTGGCCGTCGCGTTGACGAGGATCTTGGTTGGAGGAGGAGTGTGGCCGTGGTGATGGTCACGCCGATCGTTTTGCCCAGCTTGTACAGCAACAGCCATGACCGCAGCAATTGCGAAAACCAGAGGCTTTAGTGCCATCGAAGGTTTCATGGTGATTCTCCGTACTTATTTTAGGTTAAGTGTTGTAACTACCTGTTTGGGTCAATCCGCGACCCGTACGCTGAAGGTGTTGGCCATTCGGTTTCCCACCCCTGCGCTCTGATTCAACTGAATTACCCCGCGGCTACCGGTGAAGGCCTGATCGCTGGTAGCGACCTGGCGGTAGCCCGGTGCAGAGTCAGTTGGATCGGAGTTGTTGAGCAGCGTCACGTTCTGTTGCATGAGGACGCTGTCGTCGATGCTTTGCGGCTGAGCACTGATGCTGATGCGCAGTGCGTTGGCTTGCTGGGTATTGGCGCCCGAACTCTGGTTCACGCCCAATACGCCGCTGCCATTACTGAAGGAGTTGCCCTGGATGCTCGAGTGCGCATCCATGGCAGGGTCGACCTGACCGCGCAGCCGTTGGCGAATCTGTACGGTCGCGCTGGCGCCATGGCCAATGGCGATGGCCCGGGCGTTGGCCTGTTGCTGGAGATCGCCAGCCGCCTGGTTGACGGAGAAGTTGCCCTGGTACTGCGCGCCCGAATCATCGATTTCGGCGTTATTGATGACGGGAGATTGGGCGAAGGCCGATGTACTGCAAAGCATGGCGATGATCAGTAGCGAGCGATTCATCTCAACGGTCCCCCGTTATGATTCTCAAAGCGCCCAGGCCTTGCTGGACGTTTGAATTGACCATGTTGGCTATGCCGTTGTTGCCCGAATTTCCCGAGCGTCCGGCGGGGATGTTGGAAAGCTGGGACTGGTTGGTGATGTTGCCGCCCAGGTTGTTGGTGCCTTGGGCGACCAGGCGTGAAATGCCTGCACCACTGGCGACGCTGGCAAAGTCACCGTCGCTCAATTCGCTGGTCTGATTGAGGATTTGTTTGGACGGGTTCGCATTGGCGGTCGTGGGGTTAGGATCGGGAGCTAACGTCGGAGTCACCGCGTCTCGCACCTGAACATCACGTTTGATAATGATGATGCCGTTGTCGGCCTGTACAGGCAGGCAAACACTTGAGCCCAGTGCACATCCGATCAGCAGGAGGCTAAAAATGCGGTTATCAAGTTTCCCCACGGCGGCAATTCCTTCTGTAAGTGGAACGCTGGCCCTTATCAGCGTTGCGAGGAAGAGAGCAGAAGGTGTGCCGGTTTTTGATTTTCCTTTTAAAACAACAAGTTGGACTTATTAATCAAGGTGGTTGAAAAAGATTTGTAACGCTCCTGAGACAAAGCCACGCAAAAACACCGTCCATGCGGTCGGCATTGCTCGCCAAGGGCGTTCCAGGCAAGTTGTATCAGCGGCGTAACATTTTCTTTCTGGAAGGCCCGGAACGCTTTAATTCGCGGGTTTGCGGGGAAGGGAGTGTTTCAGGAATGGACATTTACACCCTTGCAGGGGGCGCACGTTTCAGGCTTTTAGCAAGCATGCCACAGCCTCGAATGCCGCCAGCTTGCGCTGTGTCCAGTCGCCTTGCAGTACCTGCAAAGGCTGGCGGTGCAGGTTCAGCCATTGGTGGCTGGCCTGGAAAAACGCCTGGCGTTCTGCCAGTTGCGGTTGGCAACGTTGTCCATCGTCATGCCAGGCCACGGATTCAGGGCTGAGCAACAAATGCAGGTCGTAGTGCCGTGCCAGCAATGCGTGTTCTATCCAGGCCGGGCAAGCGCCAAACAAAGTACGGCTCCAAAGGATATTGCTCAGCAGGTGCGTATCGAGAATCAACAATTCAGGTTGTTTGCCGCGTGCCTCATCTTCCCAAGTAGGCTGGCCATTCGCTATGTCTGTAATGTCACCGTAGCAGGTTTCGCGGGCTTCGCTGTCGATAAAGTGCCGAACATACTCACCGACCAATATGCCGCCAAAATTGGCGTGAATCTCGTTCGAAAGCCAGCTTTTGCCGCTGGATTCCGGGCCTGTCAGCACCAACACCTTCATGGGCAAAGCAGCGGATCGCTGCGCCATGTGCGCCAGCCTTTTATGGCCAGCAGCGTGAACAGCCCATACAAGACAGCAGTCAGGTACATGCCTTTGTAGAGGAACAGGCCGACGAAAATACAGTCCAGAGCGATCCACAGCGGCCAGCACTGCACGCGCTTTTGCGCCATCCAGAATTGCGCCACCAGACTGTAGGCCGTGAGAGCGGCATCGAGCCAGGGTTGCGCGGCGTCGGTCCAGTGCGCCATGGCGGCGCCCAGCAACAGGCTGCCGATCGCGCCGAAGGCCAGCCCCGACGCTACTGCTTGGCCGCCCAACCGGCTGACCTCGCGCCCATGCTGCGTCTCGCCTGCGCGGGTCCACTGCCACCAGCCGTAAAGCTGCAAAGCGGCATAGATCAGCTGCAGCAGCATGTCCGAATACAGCTTCACTTCGAAAAAGATCCAGCTATATAAAAGCACCATGACCAGGCCGATCGGCCAGCACCAAGGGTTCTGTTTGACCGTCAGCCAGACGGCAATGACACCGAGGGCGGCGGCAAACAGTTCAAGCCCGGACATGCAGTTTCCTTGGGTAAAGTCGAAGAGGGGCGGATTGTACCCAGAGTGCAAGGTGTCGCGTCAGCTCTACATGACGCTGTGTTGCGTTTTCTTGCTCCTGTCATCAATCAGCGTCTGCCTCTCGCCAGTTCCCATAACACGGGCAGCACGGATCGGGCTTGTCTGATAGGATTTGCGCCCGCACGGTAAACCTGAAATCCAACTGTTTCACGGAGTTTTCAGGATCGAGTGTGTTTCTTGTGCTCGCGTAGTTTCGACTACGCTGATCGCGATAAGCGTTTTAAAAAATACTAATGGGGCATGCATCTGCGCATAGCCTTTTGGGGGATTGATGGATCTTTGGACTGCCTTTCAGGCTTTGATTCTTGGCGTTGTAGAAGGACTTACAGAGTTTTTGCCCATTTCCAGTACCGGTCACCAGATTATCGTGGCCGACTTGCTCGACTTCGGTGGCGAGCGTGCAATGGCGTTCAACATCATCATCCAGCTCGGGGCGATCCTGGCGGTGGTGTGGGAGTTCCGCCGCAAGATTTTCGACGTGGTCATCGGCTTGCCGACCCAGCCGAGTGCGCGGCGCTTCACCGCGAACCTGCTGATCGCCTTCCTGCCGGCTGTGGTACTGGGGGTAATTTTCGCTGACCTGATCCACCACTACCTGTTCAACCCGATCACCGTGGCGACGGCCTTGGTGGTGGGCGGCATCATTATGTTGTGGGCCGAACAGCGTCAGCATGAAGTGCATGCCGATACCGTCGATGAGATCACATGGAAAGACGCCCTGAAAGTCGGGTTTGCCCAGTGCCTGGCGATGATTCCGGGTACTTCGCGTTCCGGCTCGACGATCATCGGCGGCCTGTTGTTCGGTCTGTCGCGTAAAACCGCCACCGAGTTCTCGTTCTTCCTGGCCATGCCGACCATGGTGGGCGCGGCGGTGTACTCGGGCTACAAGTACCACAAGCTGTTTGTACCGGCCGACTTCCCGGTATTCGCCCTGGGGTTCGTCACGGCGTTTATCTTCGCCATGATTGCCGTGCGTGGTTTGCTCAAGTTCATCGCCAGCCACAGCTACGCGGCGTTCGCCTGGTATCGCATCGCGTTCGGCCTGCTGATTCTGGCTACCTGGCAGTTTGGCTGGGTTGACTGGACTGCCGCCAAGCCATGAGTGATTCCAGCGCGCGCAATCAACCCGGGCGGCAGTCCGGGGGAGATATCCAGCATCTGCGTCTGAAACTGTTGGTGTTCGCGATTTTGTGCGCGCTGCCGCTGATAGGTTCGATGTCGTTGTGGCTACGTGGGGTCTCGCCGATTCCCTTGGCGGCCTACGGCATCGTCAGCGTGCTGACGTTTTTCCTGTACTGGAATGACAAACGCAGGGCCCGGGTCGATCAACGGCGAACACCGGAAAACGTGCTGCATGCGTTGGAGTTCGCCGGTGGCTGGCCGGGTGCCTTGCTGGCCCAGCAAGTCTTTCGGCACAAGACGCGCAAGGTCTCTTATCAGTTGGTGTTCTGGATCATCGTGTTGCTGCACCAGGTGTTCTGGATCGACATGCTGTTTCTTGGTGCAAATCTGTTGGCACTGTTTTAAAGCAATAACCCTACCTGGGTACGCTTGGGTAATTTGCCGACCACCAGTTGATGGGAGCGCCGCAACAGACCTTGCAGCTCCTCGGTGCCAAGCGGGTAGGGCGTTGCCATGATGATCCACTGCGCCCGTGCCAGATAAGGTGCGGGATGAATGCCCGGACGGTCGCAATGACCGAGAAACAAATCCTTGTCGACTTTGAACGCCAGGGACGCGCCACGCAGATTCTGCAAGGCGAACATCTTGTTCCCGGCAATCGAAAATACCCGTACACCTCCCCATTTGTAGTCTTCCCGCGCGCCGGGCAACGCCAGGCAGAATGTCGCGACGTCCTCTTCGCTCATGCGTCCAGCCTTCATATCAATCGGTCCCCACAGGCATTGAATGATTCGATCAGATGGTCGATCCAGGCGCGAACGGCTGGCATCACCCCGCGTCGATGAGGGTAGACCGCCTGCAACCAGCCACCAGGCAGTGACCACTCGGGCAGTATCTGCACCAGCGCGCTGCCGTGCGCTCTGGGGCGAACTGCTGCACCCGCAGTACAACGGGCTGACCGTGGCGGACGTCCTGGAGCTGGAACGCGCTGAATTGATGCCGATGCCGACTGCCTTTGATGGCTACGTCGAGCGCACCGTACGGGTCTCCAGCACCTGCCTGATCAGCGTGGCGCGAAATCGCTACTCGGTGCCGTGTGAGCGGGTCGGCCAGTGGGTCAGCAGCCGTTTGTATCCTTCCCGGGTGGTGGTCATCGCCGATGAAACGACGATTGCCAGCCACGAGCGTCTGTTTGATCGAGATCAGGTCAGTTTTGACTGGCAGCATTACATCCCGCTTATCGAGCGCAAGCCTGGAGCGCTGCGCAATGGCGCTCCGTTTGCTGATCTGCCGAAGCCGTTGCAGCTGTTAAAACGCGGTCTGAGGCGTCACGCCAATGGTGATCGAGTCATGACGCAGGTACTGGCGGCAGTTCCCATCGCCGGGCTCGATGCCGTGTTGGTGGCTGTGGAGTTGGTACTTGAATCAGGCAGCTTGAGTGCTGAGCACATCCTGAATGTCCTGGCTCGACTGACATCGACAGCAGCCCCTCCGTCCGCCGAAACCAGCCTTCAACTCAAGATAGCGCCTGTCGCCAATACGGCACGCTACGACCGGCTCCGTACCACCGATGAGGAGACTCGCAATGCGTGATCTTATGGCGGAACTCAAAGAACTGCGTCTGCATGGCATGGCCAGCGCCTGGGAAGAACTAGCCTCGCAAGGAGAAGCTTCGACGGCATCCTCGAAATGGCTACTTGAGCATCTTCTCCAACAAGAACATGCGGATCGAGCGGTGCGCTCAGTGAACCACCAGATGAACATGGCCAAACTCCCCATGCATCGTGATTTGGCCGGCTTCGACTTCAGCGCTTCTAGCGCAGATGCCCGCCTGATCAGGGATCTGTCCAACCTGGAGTTCACCGATACCGCGCAGAATGTCGTATTCATCGGCGGGCCTGGAACAGGCAAAACACACCTCGCCACCGCCTTGGCTGTGTCCGGGATCACGACGCATCACAAACGCGTGCGCTTCTACTCCACGGTGGATCTGGTCAATCTGCTGGAGCGCGAAAAGTACGATGGCAAGACGGGCCGCATCGCTCAAGGGCTGTTACGAACAGACCTGGTGATACTCGATGAACTGGGGTATTTGCCCTTCAGCCAGAGCGGTGGTGCCCTGTTATTTCACTTGCTGTCCAAGCTGTACGAGCACACCAGCGTGGTCATCACCACCAACCTCAGCTTCTCGGAATGGTCGAGTGTGTTTGGTGACGCCAAGATGACAACGGCGTTGCTGGATCGGCTGACACACCACTGCCACATCGTCGAAACGGGCAACGAGTCCTACCGCCTGCAACACAGCAGCTTGGTCGCCCAGACCAAGATCAAATCACGTGAACGAAAGCGCAAAGACAATGATGGTGCCGAGGACGATGAGCTGTTTTGATCTGCACCAAAAATACCCTGCCGCATGCCCACATGCGGTGGGGCTTTAATGCCTCTTCCACCGGGACACGACTGCTAAGCTTATCCACAATTGCTGATGCCAAAATCAGCAATCCGCCCTGGGTCAATTTTCAATCGGCAGGGTGGGTCAGTTTTCAATCAGCGCCAACATACGAGTGCATCGGCGAGCGATCGACTTTGGGAATCGTGCGCGGCTGGCCTTCGCGATGTCGTGGGACCAGAAATCACACCCGAAGTCTTCATTCGAGAGCTTGAGCGTGAGGGCCTAGTCATCCTCACTGAAGGTCCTGACGACACGTGGACGGTGAGGCTTGGATATGAGCGATACGGTGATGTCCTTCGCACGACCGCGCTGATTGATAGTTGCACGGACGAGTCCGGCGAACTTGATGTGAAAAAATTAGGTGTCAGCGTGGTTTCACTACCGCCTGAGGATAGAGGCCTGCTGGAGGTGCTCGCGGCTGTTCTTCCCGAAAAAACGGGAATCGAAATCGTAAACCCCGATATCGGGCTGGAGACCGAACTCGCGAACCGCCTGTTCGTTCACGGATTGTCGTGGCGCTCTCGCAAAAGCTTTGAAAATAACAGCTTGGAAGATGAGATATTTGCAGCTCTGAGGGTGCCAGGGCTTTGGGAGGATTTGTACGAAGTCTTCGTGAAAGTCAGCCTTGTGCCTAACCACAACCTCAACGCAGAACAATGGTTGGATAATTTCCTGCTTCGCCAGCGCCTGGTGAACAGGGATGTCTACCTTTCGTATGCAGCATTCAAGTCCTATGACAATAACGGCGCGGTCAAGTCTCTATTGGATGCTTCCCTCAACGCCGACATCATGCGATGGCCGAGTGAAAGCCGACGGTTAGCGACTTTTGTACTGGGCTGGCTGACGTCTTGTGCGGACCGTCGAGTTCGCGATCGGGCATCGAAGGGGTTGGTGCGCCTGATAGTCGCTGATTCCGCGCTCGCAGCCGATCTGGCCAGAAATTTCTTGGCGTCTGACGATGATTACATTCTTGAAAGCGTGACTGAAGCAATATACAGCGCATGCTTGATTGCGCACGAGCAGCGTCCTGCGTTCATTCCAGCTCTCAGAGTATTGGTTTCAGAAGGCTATGATCGGCTCAACGTGATCATTCGAGATTCGATACGGATGCTCGCGGTATTGCTCAAAGATCACGGCATCGACGAGTCGCTGAAAGCGCGATTGGGACGCTTTCCGAGCAAAACCCCGGTCATCAAAAAATGGCCGATACTGGCAGATGCCAACCCACTTCTTGATTTGAAGAACCTTCCATCAGATATGAAACTGTGGGGGTTGAGCGTCGGCCCTGATTTTTGGCGCTATCAGGTCGAGCCAAGAATCAGGAGTTTCAATCTCAAAGGAGCATCGATAACCAAGGAGAACATTGCTTGCTGGATCATGATTGAGGCCTTGAACCTTGGGTATCCTGGTGACCAGGAAGGTGCGCTGAATTACGACCTAACTATTAATAGTGAGTTTGGTTCAGGGCGAGGACGACCAGACCATGCCGAGCACCTAGGAACAAAGTACTACTGGATATCACTTCACAGACTCCTGGGCATGCTGGGCGAGCACGTTCCTCCCAGCGAGTCGTTCCAGGGACACCTTCCTGGCCCTGAATATTATTGGTCCGTGGAGTTGCGTAAGCGCGATCTTACTGACATGAGAGATGTCGTTCCCGCGAGCACCTATTCGGACAGCCTTCTTCGTCGAAGCGATTATGCCTTTCCTTCCAGGGACAGTGATGTCAAGCGATGGGTGAGGGCTGATGACTATGCCTCGCATGAGTCGAGTCTTATCTGCACCGATCCGAGCGGGGTGGAATGGATTGCCTTGGATCGCAGTACAAACGCGAGTGATAGATCAGAAGAAGACGATTCTTGGGGGACCCCATATCTCAGCTTCGACTTTTCGTATTCATCAGCATTTTCAAAGGAGGAAGTGTTCGGCATCACGCCATACGAACTGCTGGACCGCGCCTTTGCTGATCGTACGAGTTGCTATCGAAGCTATTTAGCTGAATATCCGGATGGCGCTGCGTTCAGCCAGCTAGCGGAAGATGGCACGATCACAACGCACGAAATGGGTCTTGCTCGCACGATAATGACGCTATCTCGCGGGGATGAGTGGAAGTTCGAATATACCTCGACGGCTGAGCAGTCACATCTGGACGTGCCGTGTCAGGATCTTGTAAGAGAATTAGGACTCAGATGGGATCAGCAGCGAGGATGGCTAGATGGGGCAGGCGCAGTGATCGCGTTCTCGACTGGAGGCTATCATAATAATGCGCTTTTAATTCGAAAGCTGGAGCTGGACCAGTATCTAGACAAGACTGGTCAGAGCTTGCTTTATCGTCGCTTCGTGAGCCGTGGACTCTATGACTCAGCAGGCGATTCTGGTTCCCAGATTGATGTATTCACCTATCTGCGCTACCAACCCAGTGGCGGTTTTGTCGTAGCTTGGGAGCAGTCAGAACCATTTAACTGCTGAATTGAATAGCTTCCCAGGGCATGAACCTTTGCCAGTGACTGTTTTAGTCACTGGCAGGTATACCTATGCGGCACTAGATCTCGGATGAATGCACAAGATCCGATTGGGGGGGGGAAGCAGACACCCAATCGCCCCTCTGCGATGATAGAAGCCTACAAACGCGCACCTTGAGTAAATAACCCCGTGTACGACTTCAACGATTTGTATTTCTTTGTCCAGGTGGTCGACCACGAGGGATTTACCGCTGCCAGCCGAAAGCTTGGCATTCCAAAGTCAAAGCTCAGCAGACGCATAGGGCAGCTAGAAGAACGTTTAGGTGTGCGGCTGATCCAGCGATCCACACGCAAATTCACGGTGACGGATATCGGCCAAGACTATTACCGGCATTGTCTGGCAATGCTGGTCGAAGCCGATGCTGCGGAGCAGGTGGTCGCGCATTCCCGATCTGAGCCTCAAGGAATTGTCCGGATCAGTTGCCCACCTGCTTTGGGGGCCATGGGTGTCAGTGACACGATCGCAAAATTCATGGTGTTGCACCCTAAAGTGCAGGTCCAGATCGATAGCACCAATCGCAGGGTGGATGTCTTAGGGGAGGGTTATGACATAGCTCTTCGCGTTCGCTTTCCACCACTCGAAGATGCGAATTTGGTGATGCGGGTGTTTGGCGAGAGCCACCAAATATTGGTCGCGCGACCCTCTCTCATTGAGGGCATCACTCTGGAGCACCCTTCAGATCTGGTGGGGTTGCCCAGCATGGATTTAGGCCCGCCTAACCGTGAGCACCGCTGGGTGTTTATCGGGGCCGACAACACGGAATTTGAGATCACCCATACCCCTCGGTTCGTGACATCAGATCTCGACGCCTTACGACGCGCAGCGATCCAGGGAGTAGGGGTAGTCCAGATGCCTGAAATCATGGTGAGGCATGCGCTGAATGATGGGGAATTGGTGGAGGTCCTGCCGAGCTACCCACCCCCAAGTGGACTGATCCACGCAGTGTTCCCTTCTCGCAGGGGGCTGCTGCCTTCGGTGCGTGGTTTGATCGATCAGTTAGCTGAAGACTTTGGGCAGAATGCCGAGGCAGATCGACGCGAATGTGAGAAAGCAGGGAAAAAGCATCCCCTGAGCAGTAAGTAACGTACTTTTACGGAGCAGTCGCTTACGCTTTGCTCCATAAACGAATGCCTTCAATGGATCTTGGTTTAAAGCTTATATGTATCGGCATGATCCACCTATGATCGGAGCAGTGCATATGGATTATTCGCTACCGGTACTGAGTGGCTTTTGCTTCGCTTCGTTTTTCAGCAGTCGCATTGCAGCCACATACTGGCCCTGACTGATTACACCGCGATCCAGTTCATCCAGCAGGTTTTCCGTATATTTTACGACCTCGAGGGCGGCATTTATCAACAAAGCCTTAGCAGTGCTTGTGTCCTCTTGTGTAATCTCTTTACATGCTAGGTGAATGTAACGTTCTAATGATTCAATGCTAAGGTGACCGGTCCACTCCTGAATTTTATGTTTGAAACCGTTAATGTCCAAAAGCGCTCGGCGGAAAGAATCCTGATTATCAAAATCAAATTGCAAGATAAGCATTTTTAGCTTGTTGGTGATGAACCGATGACGAAAGAGGTGAGCATGTGCAGGCTCATCAATGTTTGCCGCTTCTTTAAGATCACTGATCTCATTTGAAAGAGTAAATGCGCTAAGCGGGGTTCCAGTCAAGTGATTGATGAACAGAAGTCCATGATCTTTGGAGTGGCCGTATTTTTTGACCATTATCAATTTTCTAGTTGTCTTAATGTAGTCGACCCATATCGCAATTACAGCTCTAGGGACAGGAACGAATCTAAAATTAGTGGTTTGTTGTTTCACAGTAAGGAGTCTTACTAAGGGGGTAGCATGGCCGGAATTGAAGGCTCTAAGAACATCAGAAACAAGCAACTCAGCGACTTCGGCTCGCCGTGCGCCTGTATGCTCAAAAATTGAAATCAATACCTTCGATCTGGCAGCGAATGGCCTAGAGTGTTGCTCGGCAGCATTATATAACCTCGTAATCAAATTATCGCCAATAGGATAGCGTCTATGTTCAGGCTTTGGGGTGGGTAATATCCGGTGATACCACGCGAGACCACTGGCTTTAAATTTCAGTTCTCTTGGTAAGTACTTGTCAACTTTTCTGCCTTTAATAATCCCTTTCTTAGAAACGAAATTTTCACGATTATGCAGTTCCCCAACATGATTCAAGAAGGACAGCGTAGAGGAGCCGATTGCTCTAATTGTATTTTCAGAGCGTGAATTCGCGCCATTAGGGGTTTTTTTTGCCGAGAGGCCTAAGATAAATAATTCAAACCGTTTATTTGTCATTTCAATGGGTTGAATGTCGTTGTCGTATAAATACCGTAGTATTGGAGATAGGTCAAAAGCATATTGTCCAAGCGTGCCTCCATTTCCTCTTAATGAAACTTTCTCGTTGCAAAAAAAAATCTCCATGATCCAAGAGTTTGCTTCGGAGCAATATCGTCCGTCAGGGTAGTAAAGCGTTGGTAGTCCGCCAGCTTTTTTAAAGTATAAGTCACGACCGCCAGTGTGAGCGCCTATAGCGAGCTGTGTGTTCTTTGGTAGCAATGTATGCATTTGAGTAGTGGAGGTCATTTGGTATCTCCTATAAGATGAAATATCAGGTTAATATCACTCATGCACCTATTAAAGTAGTTTGGTTTGTTTGGAATGGTGTCATCATGTGCGAGTTGATATGAAAGTTCGCGAAGATCTTGGATTACGATCTGCATTTGTGCAAAGCTTATCTCTAACCTTTGTAGTCGGATTTTTTGATCTTTGTTTTTTTTGGCTACAGCGCGGCGAGAGCCAGGTTTTTTTAACACCTTGGTGACACTAGCTTTCGCAAGGCTTTCCTTAGCTAATTTGCGTTGCCTATCGACCTCGGGAAAGCCACCGAGTATTGTATTGGTAGCATTACGTTTGAAGGTATTAGGTGCGCACTTTGCTATGTTGAGTGTAGGGTCATCGAATGCGCACATTGTGAAAATGGTCTGCACCATGACCATCCACTTTTCATCGGAAATGTAATCCTTTGGATTTTCTGCGATGTCGCAGAGTAAGAGGTAAACATTCTGGATCGAGGCTAGGTATTTTTCTCCTCTCATGCTAGGTTCTCACTCAATTTAATGAAAAGGTTGAAAGTCTTTACCTCTCCGTCAATAGGGTCCGAATAAGTAAAGAATTCAGGTTGCAAATCAATCAGCTTGCAGTCCAGCATTTTCACGACTTCTTGGAAAACCAAAGATTGTCGAGTAAAGTAATCGATTGTTTCGGAAGCATTATAAGCGCCCATTGATACCAGTTCTTCGTAATCACCTTTGAATTCTTCAGTGGTCTTAAGAAGGATGTCACTGCCTTGGAATTGGTCCATCAGGTAGGACCTAACTGCGTTAAGCCCCTCAATGCCATCAATGCCTGAAAGTAATTCTTCGGTAATTCGTTGCGCCTTTGCCTCTAACAGTACTGCGCCTGGCAATGAGTCTGAAATGTAATGGAAGACGTGTTCAGGGTCGGAATGACCAAGCAAGTGCTGAATCACTTCTATGCGACCATGTTTGTCAGTATGATAAAATGCTAGAGCGCAGAACCTCCTAAGGGGGTGTTGACGCACATAGTACCGATGCATCACGCCGTTCAGTTCAATAATAGGCGTTTCGAAATAATCACAAAGCGTGTCTAGTATTTGGTTATAGGTGGAAGCTGTTAGATTGCCAAAGGTAAGCTGTCGAGAGTGGGCTTGTTTAAGCAGTTGTCCTTTGCTAGGTACCAAATTCATTTCCGCTAGCTGCCTATGGAAAGCAACAAAGTCCCACATCATTTTCGCAATGTTATGTGTGATGCCGATAAGCGCTGTTTCTTTAACACCTCGTTCACCTGATTTGCGCGCAAGATACCGCATGCAGTAAGCGATTTCTTCATTGCCTGGGATATACGGGTCGACCATCGGCTCTAAGCAATTGCCTGCGTCTAAATCGAGTATCTCGCCTTGCCGTTTGCTTGTAAGGCTCCCGACGATGACCTGGAAGCAACCCAGCGTGAGGCGATAAAGTTCGAAAAGAGATTCATTGTTGCGTAGCGACGATAGATATACGGCCTGATCAAAATATTTATCCGATGCTATCCATGTGATCGGGTTTAGATTGTCTGTTACGTGATACGTAGTCTGGAATGAAACAGTAGTATCATAGGCTTCCTGTCGACCAATGCAGTCATATCTCCTTGAATCTTTACTTTTGAAAAATGATACTACGCGTGAAAGAATGGCCTGTGCATTGTCGGTATAGAATTGAAAGCAGTCGCCCATAAGCTTTATGACGAGGGGGTGAGGAAGGGTGGAGAACCTTCCATATTGTTTCTGCTTGGCTACATAACCGAACAATTCAGCTGGTTTTATTTTAGCTATTCCTGTCGGGTTTATACCGAGGTTTGAATAGTGAGCCGCAACAACGCATATTTTTTTTACTATGAGCAAGCCATGGTTTATTTCGTACAGAGATGTGCCATCTGTAGCAGGCTTAGAAATTGGAACCGCTGGGTATTCGCGTCTTGGCAAGTCCGTCATTCGCAGATCTTCAACAGCCCTAAACATCAGGTTACGTCCGTACAGAGTATTTTTGTAGGAGGTCTGCTGAAACAAGGATGGATTGAAGTACTCATTGCCACTTCTTAAGGTAAATAGCTTTCTGGCTTTGATCCAAACTCGAGCCTTGAGAAGTTGCATATCATCTAGATCGAGAATTCTATCTTGAAGAGGTGGGATGTTCCTGAGATGTGGCCAAAGCCTAAGGCCTTCTTGAAACTCAAGTTCACTCAAGTTGTCGATATTCTCTATGAGCCACTTAGACAGGCGTTCAGGAAATTTGTAAACCTTATCGCTCTTGGGAGTTCCAATCGTTGTAATCAAATAGCTCTTAATGTCTGATAGCTTTACCAGGCTAAGGCGGTTGGAAGCCAGATCAAATACATCATCATGGAGGATAATCCAGTCGACGAACTGCAATGCAGACACGAATTTTCTATGTTCATAGTGCGGCGACCTCCGAGTCTGATTGTTGTAGCGAGGGTGATTTTGCACGACAAGAAAAACTTTAATCCAGTACAATGTATCTTTATGTTGTTCATCCGTGAGGAGTGACCCGTCGGATAACTCAATGTCGAAGTAAATTGTGAAGCTGTAACGTGAGCCCCCAAAAAAATTCACATGCCAGATGTTCGAGTGAAAGTTAGATCCGTCCACAAGCCATTTAGGCAAGTTGATTAGAGTTTCGTGGGTGGCAATGCCGGACATTTCTCGTATTGCTTTTCTGCGGTAGTAAAATGGAAGTTTTTTTGCGCGCTCCATAGCAGCTACTAGCTCATTAATCTGAGGTTGTGCCATGAGGTTTTCATTCGCATTTTTCGCGCGGACCATTTGTTTTTTCCTTTGCTAGGCTTAGCGAGAGGCAATGAGTTGACTTAATTTTCGAGCCATGGATGGCACAACTTTTGCTGACGAGAAGATGTTGATAACTCCAGCGGAACACGTACGCAGTTGTTTTTCCTTGTGCAGAGCAACTGTCTTTTCGACGAATAAGACCGTTTGTTTCCAAGTTAACGCTTCTTTGCAAATCATAATATTTTGGTGGTCTAGATCACGAATAACCTTGCCCATTGTGACTAGAACGTCACATAACTCTGGAGTGATAGGAATTACTATCTGCGTATTCTGTACGACTTCATCCAATTCTTGCGGCAACCCATGAGTGCCCAGTTCGAGATAAGCGGGCAAAGGTTTAAGGCCGTGATTCTCAAAAAATGCGTCAATGTCTTTCATTGTCTTAGCCCCCATCACAACATCCATGCAAGGGCGACCGCGAACAGCTTGATAGGTAATGGCAGTTTGAAAAATCCTGACCCACCGATTAAGGAAAAAAATCATAATTTCTTTCGGCAGATAGTAAGAAAGCAGCTTTTGATTGAATCTAAGGTGGCCGAGTGCTTCTGACATGGCCCGTAGTCTGCCGGTATCGATATAGACTCTAACTGCTGCGGTGGAGCGTATTGATTTGGGATTGATGCGCTTCGCGATATCCAATCCCAATCTGTCGATAAGTATGTTCAGGAATTTATCATCATTTGCAGCATTGAACAGTTGTGGGATTTTTTCGAATTTAGATGGTCTACTGACACCAGTGGATCCAATTAACAGGAAGCGGTATTGATCATCACCAGCTACTCGCAAGAATTCTCTAGCCTGTGATGTTATTGCAAGAATATCTTCAAATAGCTTTTTGGATTTTGGAGTTAAATGGCATTCCTGTTGTGCGTGCGTAGTCCCTCTGCGGCGTTTGTAACTCAGCACAACCCTACCTTCATTCAAGAAGTTTGAAACTCTCCCGTGTTTGTCGTAAAGTTCAAATTCCAGTAGCCAGCTGGTTGTGATAAATGGGTGCTCTACGATGAGAAGATAGATAAAAGGCAGTAATGACCTGGTGGTAAGCAGCATCAACTCTTCATTCAGAGATTTATCAGTTCCAAACAACCGCCGTCGCATTTTGACGAAATGTGGGGCACAGCTATCCAAGTTGTACCCGTGTTTCTGCCAGGTTGCACAGCGATTTTCATAGAGGTGTCTTTGAGCAGAGGGATGATCAACATCTCCAGCCACGCCAATCTCAGAAGCCCTCATTCGTTCATTGAAGCCCGCTAAGATTCGAGCGCACTCTGTTTCACAACATTCCGTTAATGTTTCGATGTCGGATTTGATTTTGCTGAATACCAAATCAGCTGTCTTGCTGTCGGAAAGATGTTCCGGTAGTGGTGTTAGTAAGCTAATGAGTTTGGTGACTTTTGATCCTAGTTTGTTGCTGAGCACATCTTTTGAGTCGCCTACATATAAGTCGTAAAGAGGCTCGGCTACTAATTCACTACCAATAATTGCTGTTCGATATGCATATTCAATTTGATACCAACGACGACGAAATACAGAGGGAGACCAAGAGGGGTTTTTGTCCAGATATTCCACCGAATGAATCTCGTGCATTTCTTCGAATGATTCGTTGACTTCTAGTGGGTCACTAAGAGTTTCTAGGTACTCGGCGTTTGGGTACACCTGGTATAAGAGGTTCAGAATTGTATGCAGCTTGCCGCCGAGGGATACGAGTGTGTTTTTAGGGATAGTCCGCGCATGCTTCGAAAGCTGGCGGTGCCAGTGACTACAATGTTTCTTTCCGTACTGCTTTTGAAATTGAACGAGATTCAGGTAGAGAATATGGCCGTCTTGGCTTCTTAATGGCCATGCTTCATAGTAAGTGAGCAGCGACCTGTTTTTTTCTAATGCTCCGTAGAGCTGTTTTGCATATTTTCGATATTCGTCAGAGCTTTTCAGATGGTATTCGAGTTCGGGTTTGTTGAGGAAGCGCGGAAGTTGGCATGCGCTTCTAAAGTAAGTTTCTGCGGTTGGAAGGCTGAAGTTGAACTCAGTGAGCAAATAACCGTAGAACCCTTCGAGGGTTGGCTGCTCGAAATAGTGTTCTTCCGCACAGCTAATCATCTCCGTGTAAACGAAATAGATATGACAGGTGCGAATGTATTTATCGATTTCTTTTTTTGGGTAGAGGGCTGCCGAAATGAAATCTATTAAGTACAGGAAAAATCCGACAATTGGATATTTCTTAATCTGTCTTACGTTCAACATAGACTTCCCTCCAAAATCGTATTCATTTGGCGTGGATGTACGGTAGGAAATCAGGCGCAGCAGTGCTCAATCGAAGGTACATAGTATTCAATGGGCTTTTAACTGCGAGAGATTGACCTGTTGGAGAGTTAGGTAGTCATGGCTCTTGACCAGCTCAATTTGAAATGTTGATACAGGATAGAACTCGGTCTTTTTTCAAATCAAGTATTTTTTGGTTTTATGGGTGTTGGGTGTGTATATAATAATTAACTAATTGGGTTTTTATGTATGGTTAATTAATAGTTGTTTATTATGTGTCTGTCGTTCTTCCGTTTGATTTTTCTAAAGTTTATTCTTTGACTAAAATCATGACTTTTGCATTTTTGCCATTTTTCGGCTCAAGCGCCTTTCAAGAAAAATTTTAGGGGGAGGGGGCTTTTACACGGCTTGAACGTCCTATTTTGGCTATCGAGGATGCGATTTCCGGCAGACGTTGAGGCGATTGACTAGGGCAGGTCCATACGCGCAGACATGATTAGGTCGATGCGCGATGCGCGATGCGCGATGCACGATGCGCGATGTGGAGCGGGGGGGCGAGCGCGGTGACGGCCTTGCAGTTGTGTTGGCACCTTTAGCCAGCGCTCCGTATTGAGGTTACTCCGCATATGCGCACGCTTGGAGAATCTCTGTGGCGTGAACTCAGTGGGGCCTGCCAGCAGGGCGCGTGCGCTGCGTAGGGGGCATCTAGGGGCACCCAGGGAATCTGGGGTTACCGATCTGGTCGTTGAGTTTGAGGAGGGGCAGGAATGGAGACTCGTGACCTGAGATGACTGGGCAGGAGGATTTAGCGTTGAAGGCGCTCAGGGGAGGGTAATCGACCTATAGGTAGATTCAGGCTGCAACCTCAGACTCTGCTTCTCTCTGACATGTTGAGGGAAGGCAATGCACTGCTCAGTCCACTCCCCATGAGATTCCTTTTGGTGGATTTTGAGGGAAGAGCGTAACGTTGGAGAGGATAGGAGGGGTATCTGAAACTGATCATTTTCAGGGGTGGATTGGTGCTTCTAACAAAACATTGAGGTCTTGCATGGGTACTGGCTCGATTGTTCTATAAGTGGGACAAACTATCGCATTGTTGCAGTCTAATCAGCTATTGGTTTCGTCTGTAGGATCGTTTCCATCAGATCGCCCCGGTGGCGATCCTCACCTGGAGATCCCACATGAAACTGCTGCATATCGATTCGAGCATTCTTGGTGACAACTCGGCGTCCCGTCAGCTGAGCAGCGAAGTCGTCAAAGCCTGGCAAATCGCCGAGCCGTCGGCGGTGGTGACATACCGTGACCTGGCGGCTGACGCCATCAGCCATTTTTCCTCGAACACCCTGGTTGCCGCCGGCACGCCCGCTGAACTGCGCGACGCCGCACAACAGCACGAAGCACAACTCAGTGCTTCTACCCTGGCCGAGTTTCTCGCCGCCGATGCCGTGGTGATTGCAGCGCCGATGTACAACTTCACTGTCCCGACTCAATTGAAGGCGTGGATCGATCGCATCGCCGTTGCCGGCCAGACCTTCCGTTACACCGAAGCCGGTCCTGAAGGGCTGTGCGGCGGCAAGAAAGTCGTGATCGTGTCGACTTCCGGTGGCATGCATGCCGGCCAGGCAACCGGTGTTGCCCACGAAGAGTACTTGAAGGTGCTGTTCGGTTTCATCGGTATCACGGACATCGAATTCGTTCGCGCCCACGGCCTGGCTTATGGCGATGAAGTCCGCAACAAGGCCATGAGCGACGCTCACGCGCAAATCAGCGAGCAATTGTTCGCCGCCGCGTAAAACTTGCGTAAAGACGGTACGCCGTTCAGGCAGCCCTCAAAAAACTCTGTATTCTGGATACGCAAGTACCAGGTACGGAGTTTTTTGTTTCTGGTCGTTTCAGATTGTGGCCCAAGTTATGCAGTCAAGGGTACAGGTCTCGAGTCCGGTAACAGGGTGGGGCATCCCATGGTGCGTCTTTGTGCAACTTTACTGATTTGTCTGCTCTGCAGCCTGAATACAGTGCACGCCGCGCCTGCGCCGCGCCCACACTGGAGCGTCGGTTACCACGAGCTGAGTTTTCTCGACCCGCTGGACCTGCAACCGATGCGTGCGATTGCCTTCTACCCATCGAGCGAAAAGGAACACTCCAGCAGGCTCGAGGGTTACACCGTCGAGGCGGGTGAAGACACCAAAGTCGCCATCGGCCGGTTCCCCATGCTGATGCTCTCCCACGGCAACACCGGAACGCCACTGGCGCTGCACGACCTCGCCACCTCCCTGGCACGCAAGGGGTTTGTGGTGGTAGCCGTGATTCACCCCGGCGACAACTCCAAGGACCACAGTCGTCTCGGCACCTTGAGCAACCTGTACGGACGGCCGATCCAGATATCCGAAGCCATTACCGCGACCCTGGGCGACCGCATGCTGTCGCCGTTCGTCAATGCTGATCAGGTCGGCGTCATCGGTTATTCGGCCGGGGGCGAGACCGCATTGATTCTGTCTGGCGCGACCCCGGATCTGGGGCGCCTGCGCCGTTACTGCCAGGAGCGCCCGGACGACAGCGATGCCTGCAACACCCAGGGTGAACTTATCGTCGACCGCGATGACCTGCAACCGGTGGCGGATCCGCGCGTCCACGCGTTGATGCTGATGGCGCCGCTGAGCTTGAAGTTCGGCCGTCAAACCCTCGCCGACGTGCACGTGCCCGTCCTGCTTTATAGCGGCGACGGCGACAAACTGGTGCCCATCGACAAAAACGCAGTGGCTTTGGCGCGCAAGCTGCCCGTTGCTCCGGACTTCAAGTTGCTGGCCGGGGCAGGGCACTTCGTATTCATGGCGCCGTGCAACGACGAGCAGATTGTCATCACGCCAGCGCTGTGTACTGATGCCGATGGTGTCGATCGTGAAGACATTCACCGCAACCTGATTTCCGAAGCCGGGAGCTTCTTCTCCCGCACGCTGGGCAAGGCGACTCGGGCCGGAATGCAAACTGCCGATCAGTGAGGGGGATCGGCAGTTGTTTATCGTTGGTTACTTATCAGCTAAAGCAGTTCCAGTGTGACTACTCTTGCATTAAGTTCACGTACGGACTCGATAAGAGGTGCCACCCGTTTTTGGTAATCAACTTGCAAGTGGCCCCGATCAGTGCGTACTAATGGGGGGTAGACTTTCTACGCATCCTGGGCAATCAGGCCGACATGGGTAGGGTCGTTTTGCTTCCAGTTGAACGTGACACCATGGAGTTTCAGGAGGTTTTCCATAGGGTTTTCCTGACGTAGAAATGGGCAGCACTCATCCCCAATATCGTCGCCGACGTCCCAGCATTGACCGTTATGGCAGATTTGTTGCTGCGTCGAGCTTTGCGCATGGGCTGTGCCGTAGAAGGAAAACAGCAATGCAGGTGCGAGCAGGCTTAAAGGCAATATACGCATGTTTATTAATTTCCATTTGTCGATTGTTATGTAACAGCGGCGTCGAGCATCTGTGAAAGTTGACACTTCAAACAATGCTGGCTCTTTGTCTCAATCGATGCGGCATGTTGCGCTGGAATCCTTCGGTAATGTTTTAATCCATGATCTTGTCGGTGTCAGCGTTCAATGGGTTTGACGCGCACTTTGGCGTGACAGGAGCAGCGTCAGGCAAAGGCCGGTGACTGACAACAACGCAGCTGCGAAGAATATCCACGTATAACCCAGGTTCAACGCCACCGCCCCCATCAAGGGGCCGGCAATCGCCAACGCCAGGTCGAAAAACACCGCATAGGCACTCAAACCGGCACCGCGGCTGGAGCTGGGCACCTGCTTGATCGCCTCGACGCCCAGTGCCGGATACACCAACGACAGGCCGAAGCCGGTCAGGCCGGCACCGATCAAGGCATAGGCGGTCGAAGGCGCAAGCCACAGCAATAACAGGCCGACTGATTCAATGCTCATGCAGGCGATGGCCGAGGTGAATCCGCCGAAACGGCTGATGCTGGAAATGAACAGCAAACGCGCCAGAATGAAGCACACGCCGAAGACGGTCAGGCAGTAAGCCGCGCCGGTCCAGCCACGGTTGAGGTAATACAAAGTGATGAAAGTGGTCAGGGTACCGTAGCCGATGGAGGCCAGGCTCAGGCTCGCGCCAAAGGGCGCAATGCGCCCGAACACCGCCCAGAACGGCAAACGCTCACCCCGGATCACGGGCACCGATGGCTTGTTGCGAATCAGCAGCAGCGCAGCCAACGCCAGTACCGACAGCGCGATGCCCAGGCTGACGAATCCCAACTGATCGACCATCACCACGCCCAGCGGAGCGCCGATGGCAATCGCGCCATAGGAAGCGATGCCGTTCCACGAGATCGAGCGCGCGGTGTGCTCGGCACCCACTTGGCCCATGCACCAACTGATGGTGCCGACTCCGATCAGTCCCTGGGCGATCCCCAGCAATAAACGCCCCGCAATCAAAATCAACAGGCTCAGCAGCGGAGCGCTTTGCAACAGGGTCGACAGCAGCGTCAATGCCCCGCTCAACACAATGCCTGACAGACCGTAAATGATCGCCCGCTTGGTACCGACGCTGTCGGACATACGCCCGGCCATGGGGCGGCTGAGCAGCGTGGCAAGATACTGCGAGCCGATGGTCAACCCCGCGATGACGGCACTGAACCCCAGTTGTTCATGGACATAGCCCGGCAATACCGCAATCGGCAGGCCGATGCAGAGGAAGGCAATAAAGGTATAAAAAACGATGGAGACGATCTGCAGGGTGATCGCCATGGAGCTTTGCGGTAGCTGTTGCGGCGCAGACATGAGGGCTCTTTCGCGGGCGGCGGTGGGAGAACTGCATGATGGCGTGGCATTGACATAAAAGGAAGCAGGCTAACTACTTTTGCCATGAGATTGTCGCTGTTGTTCATGGCCCCATCGTGAGCAAGCTCACTCCCACATTGTGGAATGTATCCCTTGTGGGAGTGAGCCTGCTCGCGATGACTTATGCACCAACAGGAAACCTTGGTCTGAAATGCAAAAAGCCCTGTCACATGGACAGGGCTTTTCATTGGCAGCTTGTGCAGCTAAAGGCGTGCAGCTTGCCCTTAGAACACCACGCCCTGACTGCGCAGGTAGTCGTCATAGGTGCCGCTGAAGTCGGTCACGCCATTCGGGCTGAGTTCGATGATGCGGGTGGCCAGGGACGATACGAACTCACGGTCGTGGCTGACGAAGATCAGCGTGCCCGGATAGTTCTCCAGCGCCAGGTTCAGCGCTTCGATGGATTCCATGTCCAGGTGGTTGGTCGGTTCGTCCATCACCAGTACGTTCGGCTTTTGCAGGATCAGCTTGCCGAACAGCATACGACCTTGCTCACCACCGGAAATGACCTTGACCGACTTGAGGATCTCGTCGTTGGAGAACAGCATGCGGCCCAGGGTGCCGCGAATGATCTGCTCGCCTTGAGTCCACTGGCCCATCCAGTCGAACAGGCTGACGTCGTCTTCGAAATCGTGGGCATGGTCCTGGGCGTAGTAGCCCAATTCAGCGCTCTCGGTCCACTTCACGGAACCGGCGTCCGGGGTGAGTTCGCCCATCAAGGTGCGCAGCAGGGTGGTCTTGCCGATACCGTTCGGGCCGATGATCGCGACGCGCTCGCCGGCTTCAACGGTGAAGCTGAAGTTCTTGAACAGGGTCTTGCCGTCGAAGCCCTTGGACATCTGCTCGATGGTCACGGCCTGACGATGCAGCTTCTTGGTCTGTTCAAAACGAATGAACGGGCTCACGCGGCTCGATGGCTTGACCTCGGCCAGCTGGATCTTGTCGATCTGCTTGGCGCGGGAAGTCGCTTGCTTGGCTTTCGAGGCGTTGGCCGAGAAGCGGCTGACGAAGGTTTGCAGCTCGGCGATCTGGGCTTTCTTTTTGGCGTTGTCCGACAGCAATTGCTCGCGCGATTGAGTCGCGGCGGTCATGTACTCGTCGTAGTTACCCGGGAACAGGCGCAGCTCACCGTAGTCCAGGTCGGCCATGTGGGTGCAGACGCTGTTGAGGAAGTGACGGTCGTGGGAAATGATAATCATGGTGCTGTTACGCGCCGTGAGAATGGTTTCCAGCCAGCGAATGGTGTTGATGTCCAGGTGGTTGGTCGGTTCGTCGAGCAACAGCACTTCCGGGTCGGAGAACAGGGCCTGGGCAAGCAATACACGCAGCTTCCAGCCTGGAGCGACTTCGGTCATCGGGCCGAAATGCTGTTCCAGGGGAATACCCAGACCCAGCAACAGCTCACCGGCGCGGGATTCGGCGGTGTAGCCGTCCATTTCAGCGAATTCGGTTTCAAGCTCGGCGACGGCCATGCCGTCTTCTTCGCTCATTTCCGGCAGCGAGTAGATACGATCGCGCTCGGCCTTGACCTTCCACAACTCTTCGTGACCCATGATGACGGTGTCGATCACGGTGAATTCTTCGTAGGCGAACTGATCCTGGCGCAATTTACCCAGGCGTACGTTCGGCTCCAGCATGACCTGGCCGCCAGACGGCTCGAGGTCACCGCCGAGAATCTTCATGAAGGTCGACTTGCCGCAACCGTTGGCGCCGATCAAGCCATAACGGTTGCCGCCGTTAAATTTGACCGAAACGTTTTCGAACAACGGCTTGGCGCCGAACTGCATGGTGATGTTAGCTGTAGAGATCAAAGGTTTTTCCTGCGAAGCATTCAGAGTAGCGGGTGGCGGCAGTACCGAATCAGTACCTGCGCTGAGGCCGGGATCATTCCCGTCATCAACCAAGGGGGGGCGCATAAAGTTTGGCGGCGATTGTACTGGTCTGGCTCTTTAAACGATAGGGCAATCCGGCCCCTCAGACGCTTTGCTGGCATCAGCGGACAGATTTTCAACATTTCAGGTTAACTATTGGTTACAAAGTGTGGCTAAAATGCCACCTATCATTAGTCGCCGATATTCAGCGCCGGCTCAACGGCGTGCCATAGGGCTGCTAATCATATTCAGACGCTGCAAAAGCCCCGCAGGCCAGAGACTGGCAGGGCGCGCAGTTTGTTCACCCATGACGTGTGACGAATTCCGTGAAACTCATCATTGCCGCTATCTACGTTGTCTCCATCGCGTATGTCCATCTGCGTGGGCGGGTGCGCCATAAACTGGGCCGCCAATTGAGCGACCACTCGACGTTTCTGGCGCCGATCAACTGCTTCCTTTATCTGTTCTCGAAGCTTCCCAACAAGCCGTATCTCAATCCGGCCGACTTTCCCGACCTGAGCCCGTTGCAGGCCCACTGGGAAGAAATCCGCGCCGAAGGCCAGAACCTCTTGCAGGCCGGGGAAATCAAGCGCTCCAGCCAGTATGACGATGTGGGTTTCAACTCGTTCTTCAAATCCGGCTGGAAACGCTTCTATCTCAAGTGGTACGGCGACAGCCATCCGTCGGCGATGAAGCTATGCCCGCGCACCACCGAACTGGTGCAGAGCATCGGTTCGATCAAGGCTGCGATGTTCGCGGAATTGCCACCGGGTTCGAAACTGGTGCGTCACCGCGACCCGTACGCCGGCTCATACCGATATCACCTGGGCCTGGCGACGCCCAACGACAGCGGTTGCTACATCAACGTCGATGGCGAGAACTACCATTGGCGCGATGGTGAAGCGGTGATGTTTGACGAGACGTACATTCATTACGCCGAAAACGCCACCGAGCAGAACCGGATCATTCTGTTTTGCGACGTTGAACGGCCGATGAAGTATCGCTGGGCGGCCGCGTTCAACGCCTGGTTCAGTCGCAATGTGATGTCGGCGGCTGGAGCGCCGAACGAGGAGGGTGACCGGACCGGCGCCATTAATCGACTGTTCGGCAGGATCTACAAGATTCGTCTGCGCGGCAAAGAACTGAAAAAGCGCAACCGTAAGCGCTATTACCTGGAAAAGTGGGCGATCTTCGGCGGGTTGCTGGCGATCTTCATCCTGGTCTGATTCATTCGCCGGGTCGACCGAGGGCATCGCGGGCTTGCCTTCGGTGAGCCAGGCCGGCCGCGCGCCTTACTTGCTGACTTTTTTCCTTGCCGCCGGTTTGGCAGCCGGTTTGGGTTTTGCGGTCGCCTTGCCTGGCGCCTTGCCGCCCAGACTGCGTTTGAGCAACTCAGTCAGGTCAATGACATCCGCTGTTTTGCGCTCCTCTTCGCCGGTGGCCGTTTCCACATCCTCAATCTTGCCTTCGTGGGCTTTCTTGTCCACCAGGGCCATGATCTTGTCCTCAAACTCGTCCCGGTAGTCATCCGGCGACCACTCGGCGCTCATGTCCTCCACCAGTCGCTTGGCCATATCCAGTTCGCCCTTGGCCAGCTCGGCCTTGGTGACGTCAGGGCCGAGCGCTAGCTCCTCCAGGCTGCGCACTTCCGCCGGCCAGCGCAGTTTCACCAGCACCATGGCCGATTCCAGTGGCATCAGCGCCGCCAGATACTGGCGGGTGTGCAGCACTACGCGTGCCAGGGCGACTTTCTTGGTTCGGGTGAGCGTTTCGCGCAACAGCGCATACACCTTGCCCCCGCGTTTATCCGGTGCCAGGTAATAGGGCGTGTCGATGTTCTGCAACGGGATCTGTTCGCTGTCGACAAAGGCAAAAATGTCGATGGTCTGGGTCGACAGGGGATGCGCCGAGCGAATTTCCTCTTCGCTGAGCACCACGTATCGACCCTTTTCGTACTGGACACCCTTGACGATGTGTTCCTTGGTCACTTCCTTGCCGGTGATCTTGTTGACGCGCTTGTAGCCCACCGGGTCCATGCTGCGGCTGTCGAGCCAGTCGAAATCCACCCCATGGGAAGACGTCGCCGAAACCAGCGCCACGGGGATGTGCACCAGGCCGAAGCTGATTGCGCCCTTCCAGATTGCCCGCGCCATGGTCGTCTACTCGTGAGTGATGATCAGCTGACACGTGGCCTCTGGAAAAAGTTTCAGCGACCTTCAGCCCCACCGGGATGGGGCGCCAACTTCGTGTTACATCTTCTCGGAGTTTTTTGTTAACAAATACGAACCCCGAGCGTAGCGTGCTATCGAAGACTCTATTCTGGCTCACGTCGAGAGGCTCCCCATGAACCGATGCATGCTTGGCCTCATCACGCTGGCCCTCAGCGGTTTCATCATTCCGGCGGTTCAGGCTCATGTGGCAGGGTCAGGTGCGCCGATGCAGATCGCCCAGAACTTGCCGGGCAGCAATAACAATCCCTACAACAGCCCGATTCGCCGCGCCAATCCAAACAGCATGCAGGGTACACAGCCCAGCGCACCTGCCGTCCGGGGGCCGAACACCGTGCCGGTTCCGCGGCCACCGACCCTCGATAATGGTGGCGTCGGCAATCGTTATCCCCAGGATCGGCCGGTCCCCACCAGCCCACCCAAGTTCATCCCCAATCCGCCTCAGCGAGACCCGGACGCCCGCAACCCGTGATGGCCGGGCAGCCAGGCTGTCGGTCATTTCTCATGACAAAAGGAATCGTGCATGTTGCGTAAAACCCTTCTGGCCATTGTCTGCGCCAGCGCCTTGATGACCACCACATTGTCCGCCATGGCAGCGGCTGCTCAGGAGATGCCGAGCGAGCAGGGCACGCTTGAAGTCACACCGATCGTCACGGGGCTGGAACATCCCTGGGCCCTGGCGTTTCTGCCTGACCGCCAGGGCATGCTCGTGACCGAACGGGCCGGCAACCTGAGGCGGGTGACGGCTGACGGCAAACTCTCGGCACCGATCAGTGGCGTGCCAGAGGTCTGGGCCAAGGGGCAGGGTGGCTTGCTGGATGTGGCGCTGTCACCCGACTTCAAGCAAGACCGCACGGTCTACCTGTCTTATGCCGAAGGTGGAGGTCAGGGGGACAAGGCCGGGACTGCCGTCGGCCGTGGGCGCTTGTCCGAAGACCTGACCTCACTCAAGGATTTTCAGGTGATTTTCCGTCAGGAACCGAAGCTGTCGGTCGGCAACCACTTCGGCTCGCGGCTGGTGTTCGATCGGGAGGGCTATCTGTTCATTACCCTGGGAGAAAACAACGACCGCCCGACCGCCCAGGACCTCGACAAGCTGCAAGGCAAGGTGGTGCGGATTTACCCCGACGGCAAGGTGCCGGACGACAACCCCTTTGTCGGTCAGGCCGGCGTGCGCCCGGAAATCTGGTCGTACGGTCATCGCAATCCCCAAGGCGCGGCGCTTAACCCCTGGACCGGCGTCCTCTGGGAGAACGAGCACGGCCCCCAGGGCGGTGACGAGGTCAATATCATCGAACGCGGCAAGAATTACGGCTGGCCGCTGGCCACCCATGGCATCGACTATTCCGGCCAGCCGATCCCCGAAGCCAAAGGCACCACCGCCGAAGGCACCGTCGCTCCGCACCATGTCTGGGAGAAATCCCCCGGCCTCAGTGGGCTGGCGTTCTACGACGGCGACCGATTCAAGGCCTGGCAGCACAATGCGTTTATCGGTGCTTTGGTGACTCAGGAATTGATTCGCTTGCAGTTCGACGGTGATCGGGTGGTCCACGAAGAGCGCTTGTTGGGTGAGCTCAATCAACGCATTCGCGATGTGCGGCAGGGACCGGATGGCTATTTGTACGTGCTGACCGATGAAGCGAACGGTGGGCTGTACAAGCTGGGACTGAAATAACGCGCAGCCCTGTGGAGAGGGGCAGGCCCCCTTGCCATAGAAATCGGGGCGTTCACTCGCGACGATACAGGATCACCGCCGCCCGCAGCTTGTCCCGGCCGAATCGGCACATTTTTTCGAACTCCCCGTGGCTGACCGGCAGATGCTGGCAGTCCATGGGTTGGCGATGCTGGCTATGGTCCACATCGGGGTCATGCAGGTAGACGAATTCGTCGTCGCAATCGGTGACGATCACCCAATGTGGCGATTTCGAACGGGTCAATCGATAGCTGCTGATCAGCACCAACGGCTGTCCTCCCTGTTCCAGCAAGCGCGGCAGGTTCAGCGCCCCGCCCATCGCACACTCGACATCAGTGGCTTGCAACTGCGTCGTGAACTCATCGTGCACCAGGCGCATGACGTCTTTTTTATGCTCGTCGCGCACGCCGTCGAGGAATAAAGGGCCGGGCATGCTCAATTGCAGATTCACCCGAAAGCCCCGCCGCCAGGCCGCCAGTGCCAAGCCCTGTGGACTGCAACCTCCGTGACCGGAAGTCATGAACACGGTAGTCGCCTCGCGCCAGATCTGCAGTTCTTCGCGGCGCTCCAGCGCTCGGCCCTGTTGCAACGCGCCCATAGCCATCAGCAGACAGGCCGGACCGCAGGTGAAATCGGTGGTTTGTGGGTAATAGGGCACCTGGATGTTTCGTGAGTCGCGGTGCTGAAGGATGCGCTTTTCCAGGCGCAAAGCGTCGGCGTGGTCCTGGTAGTAGTCGTGAATCAACGCGAAACGCCGATAGCCATTGCGCTCATACAGGGCAATCGCTGCCGGGTTATCGATGCGCACCTCCAGCCGCAAATAGGCGCAATCGTGCGCCAGTGCACAGGCCTCGATGCGCTCGAGCAATTGTTTGCCCAAACCGCTGCCCCGCGCCTGGACCGCGATTGCAATCGAATACAGGCGTGCCAGCGACGTACCGCGATGGAACAACACAACGGCATATCCCACCAGGTCCTCGCCACGCTGGGCCACCAGCAGTTGTCCGTGTGCCCGAGTGATCATCCATTGGAAGCTGCGACTGTTGAGCCGATCCGTGGTGAAACACTGTTCTTCAAGTTGCAGTAGTGCAGGTAGATCCTCAGTGACCGCCAACCGAAATACCAGACTCATATGACCACCGTAAAAGTTGCGTAATGAAACGGGACTTTCGAAAAAGTTCGTGCTTAATAGGAAAGGTCTTGTTCTCCAACGGATCAATCACTATGTCAGCGGTACAAGGTCATTGGCGCGCAGTATCCGAGCAAACTTTGCCGGCAGCAATCACTTCCGCAACTTATTTAAATGATGCGAATAGAACTTCCAGCCAATTGATTATCATCGTCGAGCGCAAGGAAGATTGGGCCTCTTACTTCCCCAGTGAAGACATCGTTACGGCCCAGGAGTATCTCGAGCAAACCCGCGACAATGACCAGGGCAAACGCGTTCAGGTGATCAACCTGTGTCGCAGTTACAAGTACCTCGGGCATGGCTACTATTGCTCGCTACTGGCCGAAGCGCGCGGCCACAAGGTCATCCCGTCGGTGCGGACCATCAGTGAGCTGACGCGTAAATCCCTGTATGGCCTGGCGCTGGATGATCTGGACAAAACCCTTGAGAAAGCCCTCAGCCATCATCTCTACAGTGATACCGAAGGCTTTACCCTGACCTTGTATTTTGGCAAAACCAACATCGAGCCTTTACAGGATCTGGCGCGCCAACTATTTGAAGTGTTTGCCTGTCCGATTCTGTTAGTTGAGTTTCGCCGAACTAACGGTTGGCACATCGAGGGCATCAAGTATGGTGCGCTGCACAAGTTGCGCGAAGACCAGGAAGATCAGTTTGCGAACTCGCTGGACAGTTTCAGTCGCAAGATCTGGCGAATGCCGCGATCAAGGCGTCTGGCTCGTTATGACCTGGCGATATTGCACGATCCCCAGGAAGCCTTGCCGCCGTCCAACGCCAAGGCGCTGGACAACTTTGTCAGGGTCGGCAAGACCCTGGGGATCGACGTCGACTTGATTGAGCGCAAGGATTACGCACGAATCGCCGAGTACGACGCACTGTTGATCCGCGAGACCACCAGCGTCGACAACCACACCTATCGTTTCGCCAAGAAAGCCGAGAGCGAAGGGCTGGTGGTGATGGACGATCCAGCGTCCATCCTGCGCTGCACCAACAAGGTGTACCTGACAGACCTGCTCAAAAGCCACCAACTGGGCATGCCTGCCACCGAAATCCTCTACAAGGAGCGACCGGAAGATTTCGAACGGGTCGGCGAGCGCCTCGGTTTTCCGTTGGTGTTGAAAATTCCCGACGGCTGTTTTTCCCGAGGCGTGATCAAGGTTGAAAGCCAGCAGGCATTGCTCGAAGCCACGGCCGAGCTGTTCGAGCATTCCGTGCTGTTGCTGGCCCAGGAATTCTTCTACACCGAGTACGACTGGCGCATCGGCGTACTTAACCGCAAACCGATCTTTGCCTGCCAATACTTCATGTCCAAGGGACACTGGCAGATCTACAACCACAAGGCCAAGGGCCAGGACATCAACGGCGAATGCCGGACCCTGGCCGTTCACGAAGCGCCCCGCGCGGTGGTGGAGCTGGCTGTGAAGACCGCCAACCTGATCGGCGATGGCTTGTACGGCGTAGACCTCAAGCAGTCCGGTGACAAAGTGGTGGTGATCGAAGTCAACGACAACCCGAACATGGACGCCGGCATCGAAGACGCTTATTTGCAGGACGATCTGTATTCACTGGTCCTGGAGGAATTCGTCCGCCGCCTTGAACTCAAACGCCGCGGCCAGGCCTGGTGAGCGGCCAATGATCAAAAGTTATCAATTGAGCCACGGTACGCTGCACGCCGTTGAAAGACTGGATGCCGAGGTGATGCTGTTCAGCAATCCCGACGCCGCCGAACGGGACCTGCTGCACAGTCAATTCAAACTGGATGATCACGCCCTGGCCTCGGCGCTCGACCCTGACGAGGTGTCGCGCATCGAGTTTCACCCGGACAACCTGTTCCTGATCTGGAAGCGACCGGACAATTACTCTGGCGCCGACAGCCTGGCTTTCCAAGTGTCGTCCTGCGGCCTGTTGTTTTGCCCTGGCCGCTTGCTGGTGATCACCACTGACGATGCGCCCCTTGGCGGACTCGGCAAGCGCCAGCCGCTGAACACGCCACTGGATGTGCTGCTCGAATTGCTGTTCAACAACATCCATCACTATTTGGGGCACCTCAAAGTGATCAAGATGGTTGCCCGGGAGTTGCAGCAGAAATTCAATGCGTCGATGCAGAACCAGCACTTGATCCAGATGTTCAACCTCAGCGAAAGCCTGATCTATTACATCAACGCCATTCACAGTAACGGTGCGGTACTGACCCGGTTGCGCAATCATGCGGAAAAGGAGCACTTCGGCGCCCATGCCATTGGCCTGATCGACGACCTGATCATCGAAAACAACCAGTGTTACAAGCAGGCGGAAATCTACTCGACGGTGTTCTCCGGGCTCATCGACGCCCGGGGCAACCTGATGAACAACAGCATGAACAACCTGCTGCGCAAACTGACATTGATCAACGTGGTGTTTTTGCCGCTGAACCTGATCGCGAGTATCGGCGGCATGTCCGAGTTCAGCATGATGACGGCGGGGACCCCGTGGTGGGTTTCTTATCCATTGTTTTTGCTGGCAATGATGTTCGGGGCAGGGGGGATGTTGCTGTGGCTGAAGCGATTGGCGAAGTGAATGAGGCCCCCTTCACCGTAATTGAAGTGCTCACTAAACCCTGTGGGAGCGGGCTTGCCCGCGAAAGCAATCTCGACGACGCTACAGATTCAGGATCAACAAGCCAAAGAAAATTGGCCATTGACTTGCCATCAGCACCCGGCTAATTTCCGGACATGACTTCCACCGTATTGCGCTGCCAGCCAAGCATTATTACCGCCATTCCTCATTTGGCGGGCTAGCTCACGACTGCAGCACCCAACCCGCCCTAGAGGCGGGTTTTCATTTTCTGTCTCGGGGCTCTGATCAACGTCAGGAGACGATCATGACCCGCGTGCACACCCAACAATCCCTGCTTGAGCATTACGTCAAAAAGATCCTTGCGGCGCCGGTCTACGAGCTGGCGGTGCGCACGCCGTTGCAACTGGCGCCAGCGCTGTCTGCGGCATTGGGCAATCAAATCCTGCTCAAACGCGAAGACTTGCAACCCACCTTCTCCTTCAAGATCCGTGGCGCCTACAACAAACTGGTCCAACTGAGCCCTGAGCAAAAGGCGCGGGGCGTGGTGACGGCGTCGGCGGGAAATCACGCCCAGGGCGTGGCGTTGGCTGCACGTGAGCTGGGGATCGACGCCACAATCGTGATGCCCGCCACCACACCGGAACTGAAGGTGCTCGGGGTGCGCAGCCGTGGCGCGGATGCTTTGTTGCATGGCGAGAGCTTTCCGTTTGCCCTGGCCTTTGCGCTGGACCTGGCGCAAACGACCGGGAAGACTTTCGTTTCGCCCTTCGATGACCCGGATGTGATCGCGGGGCAGGGCACCGTGGCCATGGAGATCCTGCGTCAGCACCAGGGGCCGCTGGACGCTATTTTCGTACCGGTGGGCGGTGGTGGCTTGATCGCCGGCATTGCGGCGTACGTCAAATACCTTCGGCCTGAAGTACGCATCATCGGTGTCGAATCGGAGCACTCCGCTTGCTTGCAGGCAGCATTGCAGGCAGATCAGCGCGTCGTCCTGCCAAGCGTCGGCACCTTCGCCGATGGCGTGGCCGTCGCACAGATCGGCGCCCATGGCTTTGAAGTGTGCCGGTTCTGCGTCGACGAAGTGCTGACCGTCAGCAACGACGAACTCTGCGCCGCGATCAAGAATATCTATGACGATACCCGCTCGATCACCGAACCTTCCGGTGCATTGGCGGTGGCTGGAATCAAGAAGTACGTCGCCAGAAGCGCAGCCCGTGGCCAGACCTTCGTGGCCATCGATTCGGGGGCCAATATCAATTTCGACAGTTTGCGGCATGTGGCCGAGCGCGCCGCGTTATGCGACGCCCCGGCGTGAATCAAGTCAGCCGGCAAGCGGACGGCAAACGGTGCGTTTCACGGTTACTCAGCGATTGCGTTATCGACTTTGCCGGAGGCTGACCAGATCCGGTAGCGAACCTCGACGTCCTTGGGCACGTAGAGCACGATGGGCAGTTTGCTGTTGTAGCGCAGCATGAACCCGTCACCGACCACCGGCACGAAGTCCTGGTGACTCTTGCCATCCGGGCATGCCATGAGGGTGCTCATTGGGCCGATGACTTTTTCCAGGCGGTAGAACGGATAGCCCCAACCCTCAAGGTTTTTCTCTTCGAGAATGCCGCCCAGGCGTTGGCGATTGCAGTCGACGTTCAAGGTTTTGCCGGCGAGGATCTCGACCTGGTAGTCGTCTTCACGGGCTTGCGGGGTGAGGTGGATAACCTGGCGGGTAAAGCCACTTTCAGGTTTCGGAAAGGGGGCGACCTCTTCAAGTTTCGCTGCGTGCGCAGCGCTCGACAGTACGGCAACTATCAGCCCAACGGTGGTGTTAGCGGTCCAACAACCCATGTTGCCTCCTTGCGTATGTGTGGGGTCAGCGGATACTGGATCAGCGTGTTTCTATTCTTGACGGCATCGGCGGCTAATGCAAACCGGACATCGGAGTGTGCAAATTGCAGGGCCTCTGAATGTGTTTTTTGCAAATTGCACGGTCAATATTTGAGAACGCCGGAATAACTTCTTGATTTACCGATGAACTGCACAGCGAAATTCAAGGCATGTTTTATGCTGGAGTAGTTCTCAAGCTGGCCGGGATTTCACATGAGTCAGCACCGACAGTTGATTGGCAGTCTCACAAAGGAGAGGGTCGCCATGTTTTTATCTGCCTTGGAACTACGCAACATCATTGAAAGCAGTTTTCTACCGAAGCGCTGCCAATGCACGCTGACGCCGGAGTTGTCGATGACGGTAAAAGTGTATTCGGACGGTGAGACCGATCAGCTGGATCTATTGAAAACGGGCATAAACGCTCAACAACTCAATGGCTGCCGGGAAATCAATGATTTGATCGCCGAACTGCGTTCAGACCTTGAACTTCACCATACGGAAAGCGTTCACCGCCACGTGGTGGGCAAGGCCGGTTAGCCCACTGTCTCGAGCTCCACCGATACGCGTCGGGTCTGGAAAAACGCCAGGCCCAGCGCCAGTTCGAATCCGACCGCAAGCAATATGCCCGGACCGACATGGCCATTGAGCCATTCGCCGAAACCCAGCGCCGCCAGTCCCCAGCATCCAACCGTGAAGCCATAGCTCAATGCTTGACGGATGGGTGACGGTGCTTCATTGCGAATCCGATAAAAAATCACGCACAACGCCGCAAACAATACGGCGATCCGTCGTGCCATCAGTCCAGCCGCCAGCGAATATTCGATATCCCAGGTCGCCAGTAACCACTGGGGCGTCAACCCCCAGACCAGCGCCAGTAGCAGACACAATGTGGCAGTGAATGTCGACAGCGTACGAAACGATAACTGCATGGCGAATCCTTGCGGCAGTGGGGGAAGGCGCTAGAGCATAGCGCCAGAACCCGCTCACGAATACCGCAAGGTGTTATTTCAGACTTTTCAGTCAGTTCTGATAACTGCAGGCGTCAGACAGTTTCCGGTAGGCGATTTCCGCAGGCTTGCCCGACTGGTCATCGATGTACTTCATTTGCGCCGTGACGACCTTGCAATCCAGGGTGTCGGGTTCGGTCAGCGCGATGACTTTACCCACGTGCAGCGACATGCCGTAGTGATAGGAAGGTACGGATTGAGTGGTGGTAGTGGTGTCGTTGGCCTGTGCAACCCCTGTCAATGAGGCACAGACCAGGGCGGCGGAAACGAGCAGGTTGCGCGAGTTCATGAGGCGATCTCCAGTGCAGGCGTAAGTCAGCTCGACGTGTTGTCGAACCTGCCGCACTGGGCGTCAGAGGGCTCTGCGGGAGTGCGGTCCAGTAGAGTGTTGGACTGCGCGATTAAGCATTGGTTAAGTCACCTGTACGCCGCCTGTCGCCTGGCCGCTACCGTTTGGCGGCAACGTTCCGGCTAAAGTCGTCGAATCTCCCACGGCGCCCGTTGTGAATGACCGGGAACTGTAGGAACGGGCTTGCTCCGGGCCGCGCTCCTGCGACAGGGCCTTCGAATTCAACGACGACCCAATTGATGCCGATACGGCAAGTCCGGTCCGGTCTTGCTGCACGTCAGCGCCGCAGCCTGAACCGCAAACCTGACCATCGCGTCGATCTGTTCACGACTCAATTGGCCCACGCCTTCAGCCGAATCCAGCTGCTGCTCGGTCAACCAGGTAATCAAAGCCGCTTGAAAGGTATCGCCGGCACCGACAGTGTCGGCGATTTTCACCGCACAGGCGGGAATCGACCACGAACCGTGGGCGCGACTGAACACGGTGGCGCCTTCGCCACCTCGGGTCAAAAACGCCAACTGACAACGGTGCTGCAACCAGCCATCAATCACCCGTGCCGGGTCTTGCCCGGGATACAGCAGGTTCAAGTCTTCATCGCTGACCTTGATCAGGTCGGCGTGCTCCACCAACGTGGCAATCCGTGAGCGCCACAGCTCGATGTTGGGTTCAGGGTTAAGCCGCACGTTGGGGTCGAGGCTGATCAGGCGCCGACCACTTTCGCGACGCACCAACTCCAGCAGCGTGTCGGCCACGGGTTGCACGACCAGCGAATATGAACCGATGTGCAACCCGCGCACTTGCGTCCCCAGTTCCGGCAGATGTTCCGGTTTCAGTTGCCGGTCCGCGCAGCCCTCGCCACGGAAGCTGTAGTGCGGTGAGCCATTGGCCCCGACCGCGACCATGGCCAGGGTGGTGGGCGCCGGGAAATCCACCAGGTAGTCAGTGTCTACGCCTTCGTCCTGCAACACTTGCAACAAGCGCCGACCGAGGTAGTCGGTCGACAATCCGGCAAACAGCGCTGCGTCGACGCCCAGGCGGCACAAACCCACCGCGACGTTGAACGGCGAGCCGCCGGCAATCGCCTTGAAATTCACTTTTGAAGCCAATTCGCTGGCGTCGTTTTCACTGAAGAAATCGAACAGCGCTTCGCCACACACCAGATACATAGTTATTCGCTCTTTAAAGGGTTGCGACATGCTGTCGATAGCGTTCGTAGGCCTGTTGGGAGGCCATCACGTTTTCTGCAATCGGCAAGGTTTCACTGGCCAGGTCGAGTTTCACGCAACGCTCGCACAGGTCCGAGAGGCTGTCTTCGTGGCCGTTGGCCCAGGATGTACTCCACGCCGCCTGAATCGCCGCGCCCAGGGCGGCGGCTTCGCTTTGTTCGGTACAGATCACTGGCGTGTTCATGGTGTCGGCGACTATTTGCCGCCACACCTGACTTTTCGAACCGCCGCCGATCAGGCAGATGCTGCGGCTTTGTAAGCCATTGTCGCGCAGCAGGTCCAGTCCATATCGCAAGCCGAAGGTAGTGCCTTCGACCACGGCACGGCACAGATTGGCTTGGGTCAGGTTGGTCATGTTCAGACCCAGGACGCTGCCGGTGGCATGGGGCAGGGCGGGCACGCGTTCGCCGTTGAGGAACGGCAGCATACATACGCCTTCGGCGCCGATGGGGGCCTGGGTGACGAGCGCGTTGAAACACTCGATATCCAGATCGAACAACTCGCGGATCACCCCGGTGGCGTTGGTCAGGTTCATGGTGCAGATCAACGGCAGCCAGCCGCCGCTGGAGGAGCAAAAGGTCGCCACCGCAGCGTCCGGGCTGACCTTCGGCTGATCGGCATAGGCGTAGATCGTCCCGGACGAACCGAGGCTCATGGTGATCGCGCCCGGTTTGATGTTGCCCGTGCCGATCGCGCCCATCATGTTGTCACCGCCGCCGCTGGAGACCCGCGCGCGCGGGTTGATGCCCAAGTGCCCGGCGATGCTCGGCAGCACGGTGCCGACGGGGGCGTGAGCATCGATCAGTTCCGGCAACGCCGCTTGCAAGCGGCCGCTGGGGTCGATGTCACGCAGCAACTGCAAATCCCATTGGCGGGTGCGCACATTGAAGTAGCCGGTGCCGGAGGCGTCGCCGTACTCGCTGCAGCTGCGCCCGGTGAGCCAGTAGTTGAGGTAATCGTGGGGCAGCAGCACGTGAGCGATGCGGGAGAAAATCTCGGGATGCTGTTCCTGGGTCCATAACAGTTTGGACACGGTGTAGCCTGGGGCGATGACCACACCCAGACGTTCCAGCGAGCCTTTTTCGCCGCCCAGATGCCTGAGCAGTCGATCGTTTTCTTCGGCGGTTTCGGTGTCGCACCAGAGCTTGGCCGGGCGCAGCACCTTGCCCTGATGGTCGAGCAGCACCAGGCCGTGTTGTTGGCCGGATACGCCGATGCCCAGAATGGCCTGGCCGTCGACATTGGCTGCCAGCAAGGCGCGCCGGGTGGCGAGGGTCAACGCGTCGAGCCACTGCGCCGGGTCCTGTTCACGGCGGCCATTGGCGCCACTGATCAGCTTGTGCGCAGCAGCGCCCTGGCCCAGCACTTGACCACTGACGGCGTCCAGGATAATGGCTTTGGTGCCCTGGGTGCCGCAGTCGATGCCGAGGAAGAGTTGTTGGTTTGTCATGGCAGGTCCTGTGTGTCAGGTCGATCTTGGTGACCATTGAGCATCTGCGTTGTCTGTCAGGTCGTCATCGCGGGCAAGCCCGCGACGGCAGCAGCTTCAACGCAGGACTTATGCCAGAACCCTCTCCAGCGTCCGCGTCACCCCGACATCGCGCAAGCTGTTGCAGCACCACTCAAACGCCGCGACAAACTCCGCCGAGCGTGGTATCGCCGTGCCAAAGATCTCCTCGACCCCCAGTATCCGTTGGGTGATCAACGCATCATCGGCCACCAGCGCCTGGCAGAACGCCGCCCGTGGGTCCGGGATGGCGTAGGTGTCGCCGTTCTCGTCCACACCCTTCAAGTACAAGGCCCAGGCGGCCACGACCAGCGCCGCCCGTTTGGTGTCCTGACCGTCGGCGATCAGGCGGTTGATGGTCGGTACGGTGAATTTCGGAAACTTCGACGAACCGTCCGAGCAAACGCGCTCCAGTTGGTCGGCAATCGCCTGGTTGGAAAAACGTGCCACCAGCGTGTTTTTGTACTCGGTCAGGTCAATTCCCGGTACCGCTGACAACTGCGGGGTCACATCCAGGTCCATGTAGGCGCGCATGTAGCGCACGAACAGGGGATCGTTCATGGTCTCGTGGACAAAGCGGTAACCCTTCAGAAAACCCAGATAAGTCAGGGCCAGGTGACTGCCATTGAGCAGTTTGATCTTCATTTCTTCATAGGGCGCGACGTCGTCGGTGAACTGCACGCCGACCTTTTCCCAGGCCGGGCGACCATTGACGAATTTGTCTTCCAGCACCCACTGCACAAAGGGTTCGCAGACCACCGGCCAGGCGTCGTCCAGCCCATGCTTGTCGGCCAGTTGCAGGCGATGTTCGGTGCTGGTCATCGGCGTGATGCGGTCGACCATGGCATTGGGGAAACTCACGTTGCGCTCGATCCAGTCGCGCAGACCGGCGTCGCGCAATGCCGCGAAGGCCAGCAACGCCTTGCGGGTGACGGCCCCGTTGTGCGGCAGGTTATCGCAGGACATCAAGGTGAACGCCGGTGTGCCAGTCGCCCGGCGTTTGGCCAGTGCGGCACAGAGGAAGCCGAACACGGTTTTCGGTGCGTCAGGGTTCGCCAGGTCATGCTGGATCTGCGGCAGCCCGGCCATGAACTCGCCATTGCTGTCATCGATGCAGTAGCCGCCTTCGGTGATGGTGAGCGAGACGATGCGGATTTCGGGGCTGGCCAGTTTTTCGATCAGCGCCCGGGCACCGTCTTCGGCCAGCAGCATGTCGCGAATGGCCCCGATGACCCGCACTTCGGTGTCGTCGCTATCGCCCAGTTCGAACAGGGTGAACAGGTAGTCCTGTTCTTTCAGATCGTCCCGGGCACGGCGGTCTTCGGCGCGCAGGCCGACACCGCAGATCGCCCATTCCAGGCCTTCGCCGGTATTCATCAGGGCGTCGGTGTAATACGCCTGATGGGCGCGGTGGAAGCCGCCGACGCCAATGTGGGCGATGCCTTGGCGAGTGTCACTCAGGGCGTAGGCGGGCAGGGCCACTTCGGGGGCGAGGCGGTTGAGGTTCTGTCTATTGAGTTTCATCACAGGTTCTCTGAAATCAGGCGGCAACGCGCAGTGGGCGGGTCAGCGCCACGCCGTTGGCATCGAATAAATGGCAGTGCCCGGCGTCCAGATGCAGGCTCAAGGACTCACCGTAGCGGCTGGCCAGATCACCGCGCACACGCATGGTCAAGGCCTCGCCGGAAGTGGTCACGACGTGACAGAAGGTGTCGCTGCCCAGGCGTTCGCTGACGTCGGCAGTGACTTGCAGTGTGCAGTCGCCAGGCTTGGCCAGCTCCAGGTGTTCCGGACGAATGCCCAGGGTCACCGCGCCACCCACGGTCAGGTCGGCAGCGCTGAGCGGCAAAGTGATGCGGGTGCCGGCGTCCAGTTGCACTTCGCAACCCTGGCTGTCGACACGGCTGACGTTGCCCTTGAGAAAACCCATTTTCGGCGTGCCGAGAAAACCGGCGACAAACAGGTTGGCCGGTTGGTGATAGAGGTCCAGGGGCGAGCCGACTTGCTCGATCTTGCCGCCGTTGAGCACCACCACCTTGTCGGCCATGGTCATGGCTTCGACCTGGTCATGGGTCACGTAGATCATCGTCGCTTGCAGGTCTTTGTGCAGGCGCAACAGTTCCAGACGCATCTGTACCCGCAGTGCCGCGTCGAGGTTCGACAGTGGTTCGTCGAACAGGAAAATCTTCGGGTTGCGCACGATGGCCCGCCCGATCGCTACGCGCTGACGCTGACCACCGGACAATTGCTTGGGTTTGCGCTCCAGCATCGGCCCCAGCTCGAGAATGCGCGCGGCTTCGCTGACTTTCTTCTCCACTTCAGCCTTGGGCACGCCCGCCAGATCGAGGGCGAACGACATGTTCTTGCGCACGCTCATGTGCGGATACAGGGCATACGTCTGGAACACCATCGCCAGATCGCGCTTGGCCGGGCTGACCTCAGTGATGTCGCGGCCATCGAGTTCGATGGTGCCGCCGCTGACTTCTTCCAGGCCGGCGATCAGGCGCAACAGAGTGGATTTGCCGCAGCCCGACGGGCCGACGAACACCACGAATTCCTTGTCGTACACTTCCAGGTCGATGCCTTTGATGATGGAAAAGCCTTCGAAGCCTTTCTGCAGATTCTTGATTTTCAGGTTGGCCATGGTGGTGGGCCTCCACTGTTGGTTATTTGGTTGAACCTGTAGGAGCGAGCTTGCTCGCGATGAACTCACAGGCGTCACGTTTGTTGAGGCAGCCCGCGTTATCGTTTACGTCCATCGCGGGTAAGCCCGTTCCCACAATGGGTATTCATTTCACGGCGCCGAACGACAGGCCGCGCACCAGTTGTTTCTGGCTGATCCAGCCGAAGATCAGGATTGGTGCGCAGGCCAGGGTCGACACCGCCGACAACTTGGCCCAGAACAATCCTTCGGGGCTGGAGTACGAGGCGATCAATGCGGTCAGTGGCGCGGCTTTCGATGAGGTGAGGTTCAGCGACCAGAACGCTTCGTTCCAGCACAGGATCAGCGACAACAGGACGGTAGAGGCCAGCCCGCCCTTGGCGATCGGCAGCAACACGCGGACCATTTCCTGCCACAGGGTCGCGCCATCCAGCCGAGCGGCTTCGAGGATGTCTTTGGGGATGTCCTTGAAGTAGGTGTAAATCATCCAGACCACGATCGGCAGGTTGATCAGGGTGTAGATCACGATCAGCGCGATGCGCGTATCCAGCAGACCGAAGCTCTTGGCCAGCAGGTAGATCGGCATCAAGACGCCCACCGGTGGCAGCATCTTGGTCGAGAGCATCCACAGCAGCGTGCCTTTGGTGCGTTGGGTTTCATAGAACGCCATCGAGTAGGCCGCCGGCACCGCAATCAGTAGGCACAGCGCGGTGGCGCTGAACGAGATCACCACCGAGTTCCAGGCGAAACTGAAGTAATCACTGCGCTCGTTGATGTGCAGGTAGTTCTCCAGGGTCGGGGTGAAGATGAACTGCGGCGGCGTGGCGAACGCGTCGATTTCGGTCTTGAAACTGGTCAGCACCATCCAGAAGATCGGGAAAAAGATCAGGATCGCGATGGCCCAGGCCAGGGTGCCGAGCAGCAGGCTTTGCAGGCGACGGGATTGTTGAAGGGTCATGGCGCGGGCCTCAGGCTTTATCTGTCAGGTTTTTGCCGATCATTCGCACCAGCACGATGGCCGCGATATTGGCGATCACCACCGCAATCAAGCCGCCGGCGGAGGCCATGCCGACGTCGAACTGCACCAGCGCCTGGTTGTAGATCAGGTAGGCGAGGTTGGTCGAGGCGTAGCCGGGGCCGCCGTTGGTGGTGGTGAAGATTTCGGCGAACACCGAGAGCAGGAAGATGGTTTCGATCATCACCACCACGGCAATGGGCCGGGCCAGGTGCGGCAACGTCAGGTGCCAGAAAATCGCAACGGGCCCGGCACCGTCCAGGCGCGCGGCTTCCTTCTGTTCCTGATCGAGGGACTGCATGGCAGTCATCAGGATCAGGATCGCGAAGGGCAGCCATTGCCACGAGACAATGATGATGATCGACAGCAGCGGGTAATGCGCCAGCCAGTCCACCGGTTGCGCGCCGAACAGTTTCCAGACGTAGGCGAGCATGCCCGACACCGGATGGAAGATCAGGTTTTTCCAGATCAGCGCTCCGACCGTGGGCATGATGAAGAACGGCGAGATCAACATCACCCGCACGATGCCTCGGCCGAGAAATTCACTGGCCTCCAGCAAGGCACTGATCAACACGCCGAACACCACGCTGATCAGCAGCACGCTGCCCACCAGCAACAGGGTGTTGGTGGCCCCGGGCAGGAACCCCGAGTCCGTCAGGAAGTAGGTGAAGTTCTCCAGCCCGACGAATTCGTTTTCACCCGGATTGAGCAGGTTGTAGCGAATCATCGAGAAGTACAGCGTCATGCCCAACGGCACGATCATCCACAGCAGCAGCAACGCCACCGAAGGGCTGACCAGAAACCAGCCTGGGTTGCTCAACCGGCTTTTACGCAGCGGTTGAGGGATTTCCATGTGAGCTTTGGCAGTTGAGGTATTCATGGTGATCACGACCGTTTGGGTGCAGAAACATGTTCAGGAAAGAACAACATTCCTGACATAGACGCGAACCCTGTGGGAGCGGGCTTGCCCGCGATGGCGATTGAGCCGTCGACATCAATGTTGAATGTGCCGGCCTCATCGCTGGCAAGCCAGCTCCCACAGGTTAAGTGGCGGTTACTTGGGATAACCGGCGCGCTTCATCTCTCGCTCTGTGGTTTGCTGCGCCGCCGTCAGGGCCTGGTCGACCGTCATTTGACCGATCAGCGCCGCGGAAAACGACTTGCCGACCTGGGTGCCAATGCCCTGAAACTCGGGAATGGTCACCAACTGAATGCCGATGTAGGGCACCGGTTTCAGCGTCGGCTTGCTCGGGTCTGCGGCTTTCAGTGACTCCAGCGTCACCTTGGCAAACGGCGCGGCACTCATGTACGCCTCGCTGTAGGTCGAGGCCCGGGTGCCTGGCGGCACGTTGGCGATGCCGTCTTTTTCTGCAACCAGCGCACTGTATTCCCTGGAGGTCGCCCAGGCGCTGAAGGTTTTCGCCGCATCCTTGGCCTTGGAACTGGTCGGGATCGCCAGTGCCCAGGAGTACAGCCATGCCGAGCCTTTGTCGGTGACCTGATGCGGGGCGTAGGTGAAGCCGACGTGATCGGCCACTTTGCTTTGGGTCTTGTCGGTGACGAACGAGCCGGCGACGCTGGCATCGACCCAGATCGCGCATTTGCCGCTGTTGAACAGCGCCAGGTTTTCGTTGAAACCGTTGCTCGATGCGCCCGGCGGGCCGGATTTCTTCATGGTGTCGACGTAGAAGTTCAGCGCGTTTTTCCACTCGGCGCCGGTGAATTCCGGCTGCCATTGCTCATCGAACCAGCGCGCGCCATAGGCGTTGGCGAGGGTGGTGATCAACGCCATGTTCTCGCCCCAACCGGCCTTGCCGCGCAGGCAGATGCCGTACTGCTCTTTATCCTTGTTGGTGAGTTTGCCGGCGAACTCGCCGATCTGTTCCCAGGTCGGGCGCTCGGGCATGGTCAGCCCGGCGTTCTTGAACAGGTCGGTGCGATAGTAGGTGATGGAGCTTTCGGCGTAGAACGGCAGTGCGTACAACGAACCCTTTACCGACAAACCTTCACGCACCGAGGGGAACACATCGTCGAGGGCATAGCTCGCCGGCAGGTCCTTCATCGGTTCCAGCCAACCCTTGGCGCCCCACAGTGCCGCTTCGTACATGCCGATGGTCAATACGTCGAACTGCCCGCCCTGGGTGGCGATGTCGGTGGTCAGGCGCTGACGCAGGACGTTTTCTTCAAGCACCACCCAATTGAGCTTGATCTCCGGATGTTCGGCCTCGAAGGTTTTCGAGAGCCTTTGCATGCGGATCATGTCGCTGTTGTTGACGGTGGCGATGGTCAGGGTCTGGGCGCCGAGGCTGACGCTGCTGAGGGTCATGCAGGTGAGGGCAAGCAGAGCTTTTACAGAAGGTTGCATCGTGCACTCCTTTTCTGCTCCCGAGGGGGAACAGAAGGACGGTTATTGTTTTTGTGTCTTCCGCTTGTAGGAAGAATCTGCGCTGATTACAGCCTTCAATTCACGGCGAAACAAATCATCCGTCGCACTTGAATCGATACTTTTTTGCACTGGGGTTTAGAGCGGTAGACGCAGGGAAGGGCTTTTCAGCGGTGAAGTGATATCGAATCCGTACAGGTTTTCGACACCAGGCAGGTCAAAACCTGTGGGAGCTGGCTTGCCAGCGATGGCGGTGGATCAGTCGATAGAGATGTTGGTTGCGCAGGCCTCATCGCTGGCAAGCCAGCTCCCCCGGGGACGGGTGATGTCAGCCGTGGTTTTGCTCGGTCAGACGCTGTACCACCAACCGCCGGTAATGGGACGGCGTCATGCCCTTGAGCTGTTGAAAACGCCGGTTGAAGTTGGAAATATTGTTGAAGCCCGATTCGAAACAGACGTCGGTCACCGGTTTGTCGCCGTCGGCCAGCAACTCGCAGGATTTACTGATGCGCAGGCGATTGACGAACTCGATGAAATTGCGCCCGGTGGCCTGTTTGAACACCCGGCTGAAATAGGTCGGTTTCATGCCCAGGTGCTCGGCGACTTCTTCAAGCGGCAACTCCCGCGCGTAGTGGGCAAAGATGTAATCCACCGCGCGGTTGGTGCGGTCGATGTTGTGCTCGTCAGCCAGTTGCGGCGTCGTGGCGCCGGACAACAACTGATAGTCGTCAGTGGCTGCGAGCAATCCCAGCAGAATGAAAAAGTGCCCCAGCCGCGTCACGCCCTGCGTATCAGCGATGCGTTGCATCAGGTCCATCGCCTGGCGGATGGTGTGCTTGCAACGAAATTCGATGCCGTACTGCGCCCGCTCCAGCAGCGGGGCGAGGGTCTTGAGTTCGGCGAACACCTGATAGCCGCTGTCGAACAACTCATCGGTGAAGTTCACCAGCATGTCGCGCTTGGGCACCACTTCGTCTTCGGCCACCTGGCTGATCCAGTTGTGCGGCAGATTCGGGCCGGTCAGGAACAGGCTTTCGGGGTAGAAATTGCCGATGTAGTCGCCGATGAACACCTTGCCGGAGCTGGCGACAATCAGGTGCAACTCGTATTCCTTGTGGAAATGCCAGCGTACCAACGGGCAGGGAAACCCGTGCTGGCGGTAGATGATGGACAACCCGTTGTGGTCATCCATCAGCTCATAGGAAGGGTCGGTTACTCTGGCATTACGAGTCATGTCGGCACGCTTTTCTTGTTAACGCACCGTGATCATGCCCTTTGCGCAGTGGCAAATGCCAGTTTGCCGCAATATGACGTCTAGCGAGACCTTGTGGACTCATGGAGCGCGTGGCCGTAAACGGCTTTCATGCTGCTGGGGCTCCAGCAATAGCGGACGATGTCGGATTCTTCGAAAAAATCGGTGCTGATGATGCAGCAGCGCGTGCCCCGGCTTCGTGTGGTGCTGAACCAGTCGTAGATAAAAACCATCGTAGGGGGCATCTGCCAGCGTTATTACGTCCTGTCTATGTTGGAGCGCCGTAGGTCATATAACTTTTTCTGGAACGCGATTCTTTGCCTCAATCCATTGCGCCATGTACTGGGTGCTCTTGTGTTGATGGTGGCGCAACATGCTGCCGGTAAAGTTATCCCGGCGGATCTGCGCCAGATGCCGTTGGCAATACTGCAGCTTTTCAATCAGGGCCGGGCCATGGGTGGACTGCTGGTAGCGGCTGGCGAGCAGTGCCTGGGCCTGGCGCTGGGCTTGCTGCCAATCAGCCTTGTCGGTGTGCAAGCGCACCGCGTTATCGGCGAACTCGCGGGCGGTTCGGCACACGGCTCCGGGCCAGGCTTGCGAGCCATGCATGGCTTCAGCGCCTGTTGGCGTGGTGACAGTCGGCGTACCGCAGAGCATTGCATCAACGATTTTGCCTTTGATTCCCGCGCCAAAACGCAGTGGTGCCAGGCTCACCCGAGCCGCCGACATGACCTGCAACGCATCTTCCGCCCAGTTCATCACGTGAAAGCCCTGGCCGGCATTGTGCAGCGCGGTTGCCTTGGGCGGCGTGTAAGCGCCATAGATATGCAACTGCGCGCCAGGCAACTGCTCGCGGATCATTGGCCAGATGACAGTTTTCAACCAAAGCACCGCATCCCAGTTGGGCGCATGCCGAAAGTTGCCAATGTGCAGGAAGTGCGCGCGGCCTTCGAACGGTACCGGCAGCTGGTTCGGCAGATCAACCATCAGCGGGCACCAATGCAGCAGGCTTCGCGGAAGGTTGAACTGCTCGACCAGCAACTCGATTTCCACCTCGGAGATCATCAGGTTCAAGTCACAACGATAAATCGCGGCGATCTCCCGTTTGGCCAGATCGGTATCGGCCATGAACTCGAACTCCTCGCGCAACGCCGGTGCAAACAAGTCCGTGAAGTCATTGGCGTCATCACTGGCCTTCAATCGCGCCTTGAGTCTTTGATGCCGGGCATCGCGCAGACTTTGCAGGTCGGACGTTTCCAGCACACGCAGGGCCTGGGGACAATGTTTCTCAACGCGCCAGCCAAACTGTTCTTCCATCATGAAGCGATCGAACAGCACCAAATCCGGGGCCAGTTCGCGCACGAACGTGTCGAAGCTGCTGTTATTCAACTCGATCGGCACCTCACGAATACCCAGCGCCGTCAGGTCAGCCCGGTGTTCGCCGCTGCCGGCCGGGCTGCTGAAGGTGATGTCCCAACCCTGCTGCAGGAATGTCTCAAGGATCTGCATCATGTGGCCGCCGGCTGCGGAGGAGCGGGGCTCGGGCCAGACGTAACCAATGACCAGGACTCTGGTTGCGCGAGGTTCACTCATGTACGGGGTTTCCTTGGAGCGTGCAGGGGGCAGACAAATTTACGAGGGGGCGGTATTAGACCATGGCCGGTAGCAGGTTCACTCGAGAATGCTCTTGACCTTGTCCCGCAACTGATCGATGGAGAAGGGTTTGCCAATCACATGCATCCCTTCGGGCACTTCGATGCTTTCGGCATAACCGCTGGCAAACAAGACCGGTAGATCGTGGCGCAGCATGCGCGCCTGAGCGGCCAGTTCTCGGCCATCCATCACTGGCAGGCCGACATCGGTCATCATCAAGTCAATGTGCTGGTCCTCGTCATTGAGAAAATCCAGCGCCTGCTCACAGCCATCGGCTTCAAGAACTTTGAACTCCAGCTCCTCCAGCACATCGACAATCAGCATGCGCACGATGGCATCGTCTTCGACGACCAGGATGATGGAGGAGTTGGCAGGCATGGCGGACATCTCGAAAAGTGGGGAGGGTGGCCAGTCGATCGAAATCGCCGGCCTCTTGCATGAGTAAATGGCGACTGCCGACAAGTTCCCGACAGGCTATAAAAAGAGTAGTGAAACAGTAGCGGTAAGGATAACCGCTCCTGTAGGGCCAAAGCAGCTGAGAGGTAGGATTTTGCGCGAAAATGCATCAGAAAATTGGATCAATGCGCCGGTTATGGGGCAAACTCCTTGGTTTTCACCAGTTGGACAAGGCTTGACTATGACCTCTGAGTCTTCAGTTGATGAGCAACGGTTCCGCAAACTCCTGAGCCGCAACATCAGCCTGCCGCTGGGTGTTGGTGTTATCAGTGCTGTGTTCTTCGTTTCGTTGATCATGTACCTGCTGTCGACGATCCAGTGGGTCGAACACACGGATCGGGTGATCAATAACGCCAATGAAGCGCTCAAGCTGACGGTCGACCTGGAAACCGGCATGCGCGGTTTCCTGCTCAGCGGTGACGAGAAATTTCTCGAGCCCTACGAAACGGCAAAGCCGAGAATCGAGGTCGTACTCACGACCTTGCTCGATTTGACGGGCGACAACCCGGCCCAGACCGACCGTCTGCACCGGCTGCAGGCCTTGCAACAGGAATGGGCCAACTATGCGCAAAGCATGATCGATTTACAGCGATCCAGCGGCGATTACCGCGGCGCGGTTCGGGCTGGAAAAGGCAAGCGCTTGACCGATGAGATCCGCAAGCAATTCGAAGACGTGATCGACATGGAGCAGCAACTGCGCACCACCCGCAACGATGAGGTGAGGCGCACGACGGTCTGGAGCATCGGACTTTACCTGTTGTTCATCGCCGCCATCAGTGGCTTGCTGGCGTATATCGGCCGGCGCGACCTGCTCAATCTGTCCACCAGTTACAGCGCCAACCTTGCCGCGCAGCAGGCCAGCGCCCGTCGCCTGGAACAGCAGGCCTGGCTGCGCAATGGCCAGACCGAACTCGCTGAGCAGGTACTGGGGCAACTGAGCCTGAATTTGCTCGGGCGCAACATCCTGCAGTTCTGCGCGCAGTACCTGGGCAGCGCCGTGGCGGCGCTGTATGTCCGTGAAGAACACGGTGGCCTCAGGCGCGTGGCGTCCTACGGCTTTTCGCGTGAGCAGGAAGCCATCGATCAGCAGATCTACAGTGACGAAGGCATTGTCGGCCAGGTGGCACAACAGGCGCGCCTGATCCGCCTCGACAACGTCCCGAGCGACTACTTCAAGGTTACTTCCGGCCTCGGCCAGGGCTTGCCACACAGCGTGCTGGTGGTGCCGACCAGCGACGACGACCGGGTCAATGGCGTCATCGAACTGGGTTTCCTGCGCCCACTGAACGACCGCGACATCGAATTGCTTGAGTTGATAGCGGCCAACATCGGCACCTCCATTGAGGCCGCGCGTTATCGCCAGCGCCTGCAGGAAGTGCTGGCCGAAACCCAGCAACTCAACGAAGAGCTGCAGGTGCAGCAAGAAGAGCTCAAGACCGCCAACGAAGAACTCGAAGAACAGTCGCGGATCCTCAAGGAGTCCCAGGCGCACCTGGAAACCCAGCAGGTGGAGCTGGAGCAGACCAACGAGCAACTCGCCGAACAGGCAACGATTCTGGCCGAGCAACGCGACGCCATGGACATGAAGAACACCGAGCTCAATCAGGCCCAGCATCAACTTGAAGAGCGCGCTGAAGAGCTGCAGCGCTCCAGCAAGTACAAGTCGGAATTTCTCGCCAACATGTCCCACGAACTGCGCACGCCGCTCAACAGTTCGTTGATCCTGGCCAAGTTGCTGGCGGAAAACCCCCAGGAGAACCTCAGCTCCGAACAGGTCAAGTTTGCCGAATCGATCTATAGCGCCGGTAATGACTTGCTCAACCTGATCAACGACATTCTCGATATTTCCAAGGTCGAGGCCGGCAAACTGGAGATCCGCCCGGAAAGCACCAGCGTCGCACGTCTGGTGGACGGCTTGCGCGGGATGTTCCAGGCATTGGCCACGGACAAGCAGCTGGAGTTTCACGTCACGGTGGAAGACAGCGCTCCCGCGTTGATCTTCACCGACCGCCAGCGCCTGGAGCAGGTGATCAAGAACCTGCTGTCCAACGCGGTGAAGTTCACCGAAAAGGGCAGTGTCAGTCTGAGTGTTGCCTCGGCGCCCAACCACGGCATTGCCTTTAGTGTCCGCGACACCGGGATCGGCATTGCCGATGATCAGCAGGAAAGCATTTTCGAAGCCTTTCGCCAGGCCGATGGCACCACCAACCGCCGCTACGGTGGCACCGGGCTGGGCCTGTCGATTTCCCGCGACCTGGCCGCCTTGCTGGGCGGCTCCATCAGCGTCAGCAGCATGCCGGGGCAGGGCAGTGTATTCACCCTGGTCTTGCCGCAACAATACGTCGAACCGGGTGAGGACCCCGTCGAACCGATGCGTTCGGTAGCGCTAGCGCCAGCTCCGCCTGCGGCGCCGGCCGCGTTGGCGCCGCGGGTAATCGAAGACATCCCGCGCTTCGACGATGACCGCAACAGGGCACCGTTCGCTACCCGCTGCATTCTGGTGGTCGAGGACGAACCGAACTTTGCGCAAATTCTTTACGATCTTGCCCATGAGCTGGGTTATCAGTGCCTGGTGGCCCATGCTGCCGATGAAGGCTACGACCTGGCCCGCGAGTTCACTCCCGACGCGATCCTGCTGGACATGCGCCTGCCCGATCATTCCGGCTTGACCGTCCTGCAACGCCTCAAGGAGCACGCGCAAACCCGGCATATCCCGGTGCACGTGATTTCCGTCGAAGACCGGGTCGAGGCGGCGATGCACATGGGCGCCATCGGTTATGCGCTCAAGCCGACCACTCGCGAAGAACTCAAGGACGTCTTTGCGCGCCTGGAAGCCAAGCTGACCCAGAAAGTCAAACGCGTGCTGCTGGTGGAGGACGATGATCTGCAGCGCGATAGCATTTCCCGCCTGATCGGCGACGATGACATCGAAATCACCGCCGTCGGCCTGGCTCAGGACGCACTGGATCTGCTGCGCACCACGATCTTCGATTGCATGATCATCGACCTCAAACTGCCGGACATGCTCGGCAATGACCTGCTCAAACGCATGTCCACCGAAGACATCTGCTCGTTTCCGCCAGTGATCGTCTATACCGGGCGCAACTTGACCCGGGACGAAGAAACCGAGCTGCGCAAGTATTCGCGCTCGATCATTATCAAGGGCGCGCGTTCGCCGGAGCGCTTGCTGGATGAGGTCACACTTTTTCTGCACAAAGTCGAATCCCGGCTGTCCCATGAACGACAGACAATGCTCAAGACCGCCCGCAGCCGCGACAAGGTGTTCGAAGGGCGCAAAGTGCTGCTGGTGGACGACGACGTACGCAACATCTTCGCCCTCACCAGCGCACTGGAGCAAAAGGGTGCAGTCGTGATCATTGGCCGGAACGGCCTTGAGGCGATTGATCGATTGAATGAAGTCGAGGACATCGATCTGGTGTTGATGGACGTAATGATGCCGGAGATGGATGGCTTCGAAGCCACCATCGAGATCCGCAAGGACCCGCGCTGGCGCAAGCTGCCGATCATTGCGGTGACGGCCAAGGCCATGAAGGACGATCAGGAGCGCTGCCTGCAGGCAGGCGCCAACGATTACCTGGCCAAGCCCATTGACCTGGATCGTCTGTTTTCGCTGATCCGTGTGTGGTTACCGAAAATGGAACGTATCTAGTGGAGCGCCATTATCCAGGGGAGCGAAACAGCGAAATCGAATTGCGCTTGTTGATCGAGGCGATCTACCTGAAGTACAGCTATGATTTTCGCGATTATTCCGGCGCTTCGATCAAGCGCCGGGTCACTCATGCGCTGAGCCAGTTCGAGTGCAATACCATTTCGGCCCTGCAGGAAAAGGTCTTGCACGATCCGAAGGCGTTCATGCAGTTGCTGCAGCTGCTGACGATTCCGGTCAGTGAAATGTTCCGTGATCCCTCGCACTTTCTGGCCATACGCAAGGAAGTGGTGCCGCTGCTCAGGACTTACCCGTCGATCAAGGTCTGGATCGCCGGTTGCAGCACGGGTGAAGAGGTCTATTCGATGGCGATTTTGCTGCGCGAAGAAGGCCTGCTGGACCGCACCATCATCTATGCCACCGACATCAATCCGCGTTCGCTGGAAAAAGCCAAGCAAGGCATTTTCTCGATGGAGAATGTCCGGGCCTACACTTCCAACTATCAGCACGCGGGCGGTCAGCGCTCCTTCGCCGATTACTACACGGCAGCCTATGGCTACGCGATATTCGACAAGTCGCTGTGCGAGAACGTGACGTTCGCCGATCACAGCCTGGCGACCGACAGTGTGTTCTCGGAAACTCAGTTAATTTCGTGTCGTAACGTATTGATTTATTTCAATAAAAAACTTCAGGATCGCGCATTCGGTTTGTTTCACGAGTCACTGTGCCACCGTGGATTTCTGGTGCTGGGGAGCAAGGAAACCCCGGATTTTTCGGCCTATGGCAATCAATTCGAGCCCTTGGTCAAACTGGAACGGATCTACCGTAAATCATGAACAACGCCATGGGCTTGCCTTCCATAGAAGCAATCGTGATCGGCGCCTCGGCAGGCGGGGTAGAAGCGTTGCTCAATATCCTCACCCCGCTGCGTAAAGGCTTTGGGTTGCCGATCATTGTGGTGCTGCACTTGCCGGATGATCGTCGCAGCCAGTTGGCGGAAGTCTTTGCCCGACGGGTAGCCTTGCCGGTGCTGGAGGCCGGCGACAAAACCCAGGTCGAAGCCGGAACCCTGTATTTCGCCGCGCCCGGTTATCACTTGTCAGTGGAGCAGGACCGCAGCTTTTCCTTGAGTCTTGAAGAGCGCGTGCATTATTCGCGGCCCGCCATCGACTACCTGTTCGAATCGGCCGCCGATGCCTATGGGCCGAAACTGCTCGCCGTGTTGTTGACCGGCGCCAATCGCGACGGGGCCCACGGTCTGGCACAGGTCAAGCGACGTGGCGGGCTGACGGTCGTGCAAGACCCGGACGAGGCGCAGGTCGCGACCATGCCCCTGGCGGCGCTGGACATTCACCAGCCTGACCACATTCTCACTATTCACGGCATCGGCCGTCTGCTTGTCGAGCTGGAACACATCGCATGCTAAGTAATATTCAGGCAAAACTGCTGATCGTCGACGATTTGCCGGAAAATCTGTTGGCACTTGAAGCGCTGATCAAGCGTGAAGACCGCATCGTCTACAAGGCGCTTTCCGCCGACGAAGCCTTGTCGCTGTTGTTGCAGCACGAATTTGCCATGGCCATTCTCGACGTGCAGATGCCTGGCATGAACGGGTTCGAACTGGCCGAGTTGATGCGTGGCACGGAAAAGACCAAGCACATTCCCATCGTGTTCGTCAGCGCCGCCGGTCGCGAGCTGAACTACGCGTTCAAGGGCTATGAAAGCGGTGCCGTGGACTTCCTGCACAAACCGCTGGACATTCATGCGGTCAAGAGCAAGGTCAATGTGTTCGTCGAGCTGTTTCGTCAGAGCAAGGCGATGAAGCAGCAGGTCGAGCAGCTGGAGCAGAGCCGGCGCGAACAGGAAGCGTTGCTCAACCGCTTGCAGAGTACCCAACTGGAATTGGAGCAGGCCGTGAGGATGCGCGATGACTTCATGTCCATCGTCGCCCACGAAGTGCGCACGCCGCTCAATGGCCTGATCCTCGAAACCCAGTTGCGCAAGATGCATCTGGCCCGGGATAACGCGGCCGCTTTTACCCTCGACAAGATGCACGCGATGGTCGACCGCGACGAACGGCAAATCAAAAGCCTGATCCGCCTGATCGAAGACATGCTCGATGTGTCGCGCATTCGCACCGGCAAGCTGTCGATCCGACCGACACGCTTCGATCTGTCGGAACGGGTTCGCCATGTATTGCAGAACTTCGCCGCGCAGATCGAGGCCGCCGAGTCCTCGGTGACCCTGGTGGCCGAGCAACCGGTGATCGGCAACTGGGATGAGTTTCGTATCGAGCAGGTCATTTCCAACCTGCTGACCAACGCCTTGCGTTACGGGGCCAAGAGCCCGATCACCGTGAAGGTGTACAGTGAGAACGGTGAAGCACGGGTAGAAGTGCGTGATTTCGGGATCGGCATCAGTGAAGAGAACCAGCACAGGATTTTCCAGCAGTTCGAGCGCGTCACGGCCAAACACGCCGTCGCCGGGCTCGGGCTGGGATTGTTTATTTCCGAACAGATTGTCACCGCCCATGGCGGTAGCATTACCGTCGAAAGCCGGATTGGCGAAGGCGCCCTGTTTCGCGTTTGTCTGCCGCTGTAGGAAAACGGCGCGATAAACGCAACCTCTGATCGACCTCACGGTCGTATCAGCAGCTATTGACCGAACAAAGGCTTCCCATGAGTGAAGATGCACAAGACGTCGTATTGATCGTCGAAGATGACCCCTCGATTCTGATGATACTCACCGCCTACCTGTCGGGGGAGGGCTATCGGGTACTGCAGGCCGAAAACGGTGAGCAGGCCTTCGAGATCCTCGCCAGCAAGCCACACCTGGACATGATGATCACCGACTTCCGCCTGCCGGGCGGAATCTCCGGCGTGCAGATCGCCGAACCCGCGGTCAAGCTGCGACCGGAACTCAAGGTGATATTCATCAGTGGCTACCCGCAGGAAATCCGTGAAACCGACAGCCCGATCACGCGCACCGCGCCTATTCTCGCCAAGCCGTTCGATCTGGATGTGCTGCAGGAAATGATGCAGGACATGCTGTCCTGATGGCGTCAGGCGCTGCCTTTTGGCAACGCCTGCCAGGTGAGTTCTTCACACGCTGATCATCTCCCGCACCTTCGCCGTCAACAGGTCGAAAGTGAACGGTTTGGTGATCATCTGCATACCGGGGTCAAGAAAACCGCCGCGCACTGCCGCGTGCTCGGCATAGCCGGTGATGAACAGGACCTTGAGCCCGGGCCGGTGCTGTCGGCCGATCTCCGCCAATTGTCGACCGTTCATGCCGGGCAAGCCGACATCGCTGATCATCAGGTCGATACGCTGCGGCGAGTCAAGAATCGGCAACGCGCTGTCCGCATCGCTGGCCTCGACGAAGGCATAGCCCAGCTCACTCAACACGGTACTCACCAACACGCGAACTGCCGGGTCATCTTCGACGATCAGCACGGTTTCGCCATTCTGCGCGAAAAGCGGATGCTGGCGATCGACCGGACTGACCTGTGGCAGGTCGCCCCCGAAGCGAGGCAGGAACAGGCTCACCGTGGTGCCTTCGCCTACTTCGCTTTGAATGGCGACGTGGCCCCGGGATTGTTTGCTGAAGCCATAGATCATCGACAAACCCAGGCCGGTGCCCTGGCCGATGGGCTTGGTGGTGAAAAACGGATCGAAGGCACGGCTGATGGTGCTTTGCGGCATGCCACAACCATTGTCCGTGACACTGAGCATCACGTAGTCACCCGGCTTGAGGTTGCTGTGGGCTTCGGTGAAGCCGGCATCCAGCTGCTGGTTCGCAGTCCGCACCACCAGCTTGCCGCCATCGGGCATGGCATCGCGGGCATTGATGACCAGGTTGAGCAGGGCGCTCTCCAGTTGATTGGGGTCGGCCTCGGCCACCCATAGACGCTCGCTCAGCTGCATTTCCAGGCGAATGCTTTCGTTGATGCTGCGTTGCAGCAATTCGCCCATGGAGATCACCAGGTTGTTCATCTCCACCGGCTTGGAGTCCAGCGACTGGCGGCGGGAGAACGCCAACAGCCGATGAGTCAGGCCCGCCGCGCGATTGGCTGACGTCACGCCAAGGTCGATCAGGCTGTCCAGATCTTCGGTGCGGCCACGGGCCAGGCGCCGGCGCAGCAACTCCAGGCTGCCGATGATGCCGGTCAGCATGTTGTTGAAGTCATGGGCGATACCGCCCGTGAGCTGGCCGACCGCCTCCATTTTCTGCGACTGGCGCAACACTTCTTCATTGTGACGCAACTGCGCGGTGCGCTCTTCGACTTGCTGCTCAAGGGTTTCGAGGGTGTTCTGCAGGCGCAGCTCGCTCTGGCTCAAGTCGACCAGCCGGTCCCTGGCTTCATATTGTCGTCGCCGTCCGCGCAGGGCCGTGGTCACCAGGCTGATCAATGTCTCCGGATGAAAGGGTCGCTCAAGGAAGGTGACGTTGCCCAATTGCGGGCCAAAACGTGAGGCAGGGTTTTGTTCCGGGCCACCGTGATGGGTCAACAATACGATTGGCAGGTCCGACCAGGCTGGCTGCTGCTCGATCAGGCCCAGCAAGGGTTCCAGATCGATGCCCAGCAAGGCCTCGGCGGAAATCAGCAGCAACCCCGCACCCTGTTCCAGTTCGCGGCATAGCTCGACCAGACCCGCACTGATAACGCCGTCGAAACCCGCTTCACGGAGCAACATCAAGGCGATCTGGCCGTCACGTCCCAGCGGCGCGAGGATGATCGCGCGCTCGGAGGTGGCTTCGACCGCCGTCATGGGCTTTCTTCCCCGAGCAGCGGGTTGCTGGCGCCCATATAAGTGGGAACGCCGCGCAAAACGCCCTGGAATGATTCCAGCGGCTCGCCGATGGTCATGCCGTGGCTGCTGATGCGGTATTCACGGATGGTCGATTCATGGCTGCCGGTGCGTTTCTTGATCACCGAAATCGCCCGGCGCACCTTGCCCACGGCTTCGAAGTAACGCAGCAGAATCACGGTGTCCGCCAGATAGGTGATGTCCACCGGGGCCTGCATATCGCCTACCAGCCCATGCTGGGCGACGGTCATGAAGGTCGCGGCGCCCTGACGATTGAGGTACAGCAGCAGCTCGTGCATGTGCAGGACCAGGGCGTTCTCTTCGGGCATGGCCGCCTGGTAACCGTTGATGCTGTCGATGACCACGGTCTTGATGTTGCGCTCGTCCACACAGCGACGAACCCGGTGGGAGAACTCGCCTGGGGACAGTTCAGCGGCATCGACTTGTTCGATCAGCAAGTTGCCGCTGCGCTGCAGCCCCTGCAAATCGATACCGATGTTTTTCATGCGCTCAAACAGCAGACCCAGTTCCTCGTCGAAAATGAACAGGGCGGCTTTTTCACCCCGGGCCACGGCAGCGGCCGCGAAGATCATGGAGATGAGGGACTTGCCGGTACCGGCCGGACCGAGAATCAACGTGCTGGAGCCGGTTTCGATACCGCCGCCGAGCAGGGCGTCCATTTCCGCGATGCCGCTGGTCAATTGCTGGCGCAGGTAGCGCCCGCGGTGTTCAGCGGCCACCAGGCGCGGAAACACATGCACGCCATCACCCATGATGGTGAAGTCATGAAAGCCGCCACGGTATTTCTGGCCTCTGTACTTCACCACCCGGATACGTCGCCGTTCGGCGCCGTAGTTGGGGGTCAGTTCCTCCAGGCGAATCACGCCGTGGGCCACGCTGTGCACGGTTTTGTCGAGGGACTCGGTGGTCAGGTCGTCGAGCAGCAACACGGTGGCGTCGTAGCGCACGAAGTAGTGCTTTATCGCAAGGATCTGCCGGCGGTAGCGCAATGAGCTTTGCGCCAGCAGGCGGATTTCGGACAGGCTGTCGAGCACCACGCGGGTTGGCTTGAAGCGTTCGACCACTTCGAAGATCTGCTTGGTGGCTTCGCCCAACTCCAGGTCAGAGGAGTACAGCAGCGACTGCTGGTGCTGGGCATTAAGCAGGCTTTCCGGCGGCGTCAGTTCGAAAATATGCACGTTTTCACCCAGTTCCCAACCGTGGGAGCGGGCGCCCTGGCGCAGTTCGCGTTCGGTTTCGGACAGGGTGATGTACAACGAGCGTTCGCCGGCCTGGGCGCCGGCCAACAGAAAGTGCAGGGCAACGGTGGTTTTGCCGGTGCCCGGTTCACCCTCCAGTAAAAACACGTGGCCGCGAGAGAGTCCGCCATCGAGGATGTCATCCAGCCCTTCGATACCGGTGGCGGCTTTTACACTGATCAACTCGTGGGATATAGACAAAAAATGCCCTCTCTTGACTAGGGGAACGAGGCAGTGGGCGCTGAGTGCCACTATGGTCTGCCTATTCACTTGACCTTTGGTCGAGACGAGCGTTCAACAAAATTTACGGCGGGATATCAGAGACCCTGCTGCAGGGCCGGATCGTCCGGATTCATTTGTTCGAGTTGTGCCAGCAGGATCTGCACATTCTGCAGTTGTCCGCTTTCCTTCCAGTAGTTGATCAGCAGCACTCGCGCCCTGCGATCGTTCGGGTGGCGCTGGACGATCTCCTGCAATTGCTTCTGCGCCGCTTCGAGCTCCTGTTCACCGTGCAGGGTAGTGGCCAGGTCATAGCGATAGTCCTTGTTGTCCGGCTCGAGCTCCACGGCTTTGGACAGCCCCAGCAGGGCGAATTCACTCTGGCCATGATTGAGCAGCCAAAGCCCGAGGGCATGCTGCAAATAGGCCGAATCGGGCTGCGCCTTCAATTGCCTGGCCAACAGTTGCTGGGCGGCATCGCTTTGTCCCAGTTTATCGAGCACGTCAATCTGCATGACCAGCGCCGGCAGGTTGTCGGGGGCCAGGCGCAGGGTGTTATCAAGCGCCTGCTGGGCTTCCTTGAATTCGGCATTGTGCAAATGCAGGCGAGCCAGTTGGTAGTCATTCTCGGCACTTTCCGGCGCGTTTTTGAGTACTTGCTCCCAGGCATCGATGGCTTGTTCCAGCGGCCCGAAATACAAGCCGAGGTCATCCGGTGACAAGCCCAGCAAGGCGTTGACGACGGCAAACCGCACATTCTGGTCGCTGTCCTCCAGCAACGGCCCGAGCAACAAACTGCGCTGGCCGTTGGGCACCAGTCCGCTGATGCTCTTGATCGCCGCGATGCGCACATCGGGCGACTCATGTTTCAAGTCGGCGTCCGCGAGTTTCAGGGCCACCGAACTCGGATAGTTGGGCAGTTCGGCATGCAACCAGATGCGCCGCTTGGGCGACAAATCGGGGCGGCCCAATTGTTGGTACAGCACGCGAGCGGCGCCGGGCTGGCCGGCACGGGCCTGGGTCAGCGCTTCGCTGTAACCGCGCTTGATCGCTTCAGGCACCACAGGGGTCGTGCTGCGCTGGTACAGCCATGCGAGGCCGACGACAAACAAGGCGCAGAGACTGATAAGCAGATAACGGCGGGAGTGGGGCATGCAGAATCCGGGAGCTGGCAAGCTTTTGCAAAGCCAGCAGCTTCGGTCAGGCGAGGCTCCGAGTCAAACCCTGACTGACCTGGAAAACGGCAAATCGCGTTGGTTCGGAAAGCTGTCGAGCCCGCGCAGCTGTGACTAAGCTTGCTGGACAACGGTCAGCGGGCGTGGCAATGCAAGCGCTTCTCCAATACTTCAAGGCGATACTCAACCCCGGCCCCGGGGTGCTGCTGTTTGCCTTGAGAACCATCGCCGCGGGGCTGCTGACGCTGTACCTGGCCTTTCTGTTCGACCTTGATCAGCCCAAGTGGTCGGTCATGGCCGTGGTCATCATCAGCCAGCCATTGGGCGGTATGGTGCTGGCCCGTAGTTTTGGCCAGGTCATCGGTACGACCATGGGCGCGGTGGTGGCGGTGGCCACCATGGCGATCTTTCCCCAGGCGCCCCTGCCTTTCATTGGCACCCTGGCCTTGTGGCTCGCGTTCTGTACCGCCGGCGGCACTTTGTTGCGCTACACCAGCTCCCAGGCGTTCGTCCTCAGTGGCTACACCGCCGTGGTCATTGCGCTGCTGGCGATACCGGATCAGGACGGCACGTTTCTGCTGGCGGTCACCCGAGTCACCGAAACCTTGTTGGCTGTTGCCTGTGTGTGCGTGGTCAGCCTGCTCACCGCGCGCCCTGAAGCCGTGGCCCGGGATTACTTCGCCAAAATCGATCAAATCACCAAACTGCTGGCGACCCATGCCAGTGCGGTCATCCGCACCGAGGAAAGCGAGGCGGATTTTCAACGCCGGCAAATGCAACTGTTGGGTCAGATCAGCGCCCTGGAGGGCGTGCGCCGGCACCTGTACTTCGATGCGCCTCGATTGCGCAGCGCCAACGGTCTGGTGCAACTGCTGGGCAATCAGTTGGTGTTGCTGACCGCGAGGCTGACCGCCTTGCGTCACCAGCGGCAATTGCTGACAGAACGTTGGGAAGGGGAGTTACCCGAGGAAATCCAGCGGCTACGCGAGGAGGAACTGGCCTTTCTCGATGAATTGGCACAACAGGGACGCTCGCTGTCCAGCGAAAAACGCCACCCTTTCACTACGTTGCGCCAACGCTTCGACGAGCTGGCCTACAGGGCCGAACAAATGACCGAGAGCATGCCGGCCACCTTGCGCTCGCTGGCCTGGTCACTGCGCTGGGAACAGGCGCGGATGCTGCAGCAACTGGAACAGATACTGGAGCTCAGCGATGCCATTCAGAGCGGGCGGCCCGCCAGCAGCGTCTTTCGCGGGCAAGAGAATCCGCTGCATCTGGACTTTACCCTGGCGACCATGAATGCCATCCGCGCATTCACCGCGCTGTTGGTGGCTGGCCTGATCTGGATCGAAACCGGCTGGGACGGGGCGCGGGCGGGCATGGTGCTGCTGGGTATTCTCTGTTCGCTGATGTCGACGTTTCCACGGCCGCTGCTGGTCGTTCAAAGCTATGCCCGAGGGTTTGGCCTCGCGTTGCTGGCGTCGGCGCTGCTGCAGTTCCTGTTCGTGCCGATGATCAGTAACTTCGAGATGCTCGCGTTGCTGCTGACGCCCTTGCTTTACGCGGTCGCCGTGGGGCTGTCCAGTCCGCCGACCACCGGTACCGGTATCGGTTTGGGGCTGACGACATTTCTGCTGCTGGGCCCGTTGAACGTGGGGCTTGGACAAAACACCGCCACCCAGTGGTTCGAGTTCGCCGGTGCCTATACCTGCGCAACGGTACTGGGATTGAGCGTCTACGCGCTGATCTTTCCGTTCAGGCCGGTACTGCGGATGCGCCGGTTGTTCAAGGAGAACTGCGAGCAGGTGTACGCCTTGCTGAAAGTCCCGGCCACCGATGAAAACCAGTTTGCCTTCGAGAGTCGCATGGTGGATCGCCTGACCATGATGCTGGGATTGTTGCCGGCGGCCCAGGACCAGGCATCGCGGGACCTGTTTGATGTCAGCCTCGGTTGCATGGCTTTGGGTATCGCCTTGAACCAGCTGCGTCAACAGGGGCAGGGCAACGCGTTGCTGACGCCGGCGCTGCAAAGCCAGCTGTTCGCCACGGTGCGTGAAACCGGGAGGCTGGTCGCCGGCCGCCCCGGCATTCGAGCGGATCGCGTGATCGCCAGCCTGCACACCTTGGGCGATGAACTCGACACCCTGCACTCCAGCGTCCATGAACACCTGTGGTCGGTGTTTCGCATGCGCGTGGCGCTGCTGATCGTGGTGTCATTCCTGGAGCGCCATAGCCGTCACTTTGAACCGGTCACCCCACAAGGAGTACCTGCACTTGCCCATTGATCTGGAAATAGGCGGTGTCTACCTGCCGCCCATCGCCCAGGCGCTGCTGCTGGGCCTGCCGATTTTCCTCGCGCTGGACTGGGTGCTGCGGCGCCTGGGGGTGCTGCGCTTTGTCTGGCATGAAGCGTTGTTCGAGGGTGCGTTGTACGCCTGCGTGTGTGCGACGCTGATTTTGCTGATGGGAGCCTGACGCCTTGAAGAAGATCCTTTCACACTTGACGACCGTGGCCGTGGTCGTGTTGGCGTTCGTTCTCGGCTGGTTTGCCTGGGAGCATTACACCCGCGCCCCCTGGACCCGGGACGCCAGGGTGCGTGCCGACGTGGTGACCCTGTCCGCCGATGTCTCGGGGCGCATCGTCAGTCTCGGCGTGCAGGACAACCAGCATGTGGACAAGGGCCAGTTGTTGCTGGAAATCGATCCGGCGCGCTATTCCCTGGCAGTTGAACACGCCAGACGCTCGGTGGAGGTGGCGAAAGCATCGCTGGGCCAGTCTGAAGCGACCATCGTCTCCAGCGAGGCGTTGCTACACCAGCGCCAGAGCGAAGAGCGGCGGCGGCGAACCCTCAAGGAGCGCTCGGCGATTTCCGGTGAGGAGTGGGAGAAGTCCAACACCGAAGTCTCGGTGGCGCAGGCTGACTTGCTGCGTAACCAGGCCAACCTGGGGCTGGCGCAGGCCAACGTGCAACTGGCGATTGCGGCCTTGACCCAGGCCGAACTGGACTTGAAGCGCACGCGGGTCGAATCGCCAGTCAGTGGCTACGTCACCAACCTGCTGACCCGCGAGGGTGACTATGCAGCGGTGGGCGGTCCGTTGTTGGCACTGGTGGACAGCGACAGCTTCTATGTCAGCGGCTACTTCGAGGAAACCAAGTTGCCGCGCATCGCCGAGGGCGACCGGGTCGACATTGAATTGATGAGCGGTGAAAAGTTCGGCGGCACTGTGCAGAGCATTGCCTTCGCGATCGCCGACCGGGAAAACCTGCCCGGTGGGCGGCTACTGGCCAACATCAACCCCAGCTACACCTGGGTCAAGCTGGCGCAAAGGGTACCCGTGCGGATCAGGATCGATGAGGGCTACGCCGGCAAAGACAAGCTGCGCGCCGGGACCACCGCCACCGTTACCATCGAGGAAAATCAAAAATCTCAAGGGGACCGCTAACTTCGCGGACACATTCGGACCCGGTGGGAGCGAGCCTGCTCGCGATAGCAATCAGTCAGTCACCCTTGATGCTGGATTTGCTGACGTCATCGCTGCGATGCGGCGACCCGACAAGCCCGCGCCCATACAGGTTCCGCGGCAGGTAATAAACGCCAGGCGCTTACCGGGATTCTTCCATCCGAGTTCCCCGGGATTAACTGAAGAACCAAAAAAAAGCCCCGCGACTGAATGAGGCGCAGGGCAAAGGAATTGGTTGGTTGCGGCCAACCAAAGGAGCGCTTGAAAAAGGTTACTTGCTGGCGACCGTTTCCGGCTGCCAGCCACCGCCGAGTGCCTTGTAGATCGCGACGATGCCGCGGTACAGGTCGACTTCGGCCTGGGCCTGGGTGTCTTCGGCCGCCAGACGCTCACGCTGGGCATCGAGCAACACCAGGAAGTCGGCGGTGCCTTCGCGGTAGCGGATCTCGGCGAGGTCGGCAGCGGAACGGCTCGATTCGCTCTGGCGAATCAGCGAAATCAACCGTTGTTGGCGTTTGCCGTAATCGCTGAAGGCGTTCTCCGATTCTTCCAGGGCCAGCAAGACTTGTTGCTCGTAGCTCGCCAGGGCGCCTTCGGCGTCGGCGTCAGCACCGCGCAAGCGGGCCTTGACGCTGCCCAGATCGAACGCCGCCCAAGTGATGCTCGGGCCAAGCGCCCAGGCGTTGGCCGCCGAGGAACCGATCTGCGAACCCCGCCCGGCGGTGAAACCAAGGAAGCCGCTGAGGCTGACCCGCGGGAACAGATCAGCCTTGGCCACGCCGATGCGCGCCGTGGCCGAGGCCAGTTTGCGTTCGGCGCTGAGAATGTCCGGGCGACGTTGCAGCAGTTCGCCCGGATCACCAATGGGCAATGCCTTGGCAATGGCCGGCAATTCCTTGGGGCTCAGGTCGACGCTCAACTTGTCCGGGCGTTGACCCAGCAGGGTAGCGATGCGGTTTTTCTGCCGAACCTGTTCGGCCTGCAATTGCGGCACGCTGGCTTCGACCGACGCCAGCCGTGCGTCGGCGCGTTCCACGTCGAGCTGATCGCCCACGCCGGCATCACGCAGGCTGATGGTGATCTTGCGCGACTCCTGCTGGTTCTCCAGGTTGGCCAAGGCGATTTTTTCCCGCAGCTGCGCGCCGCGCAGCTGGCCGTAAGAATCCACCAGTTCGGCAATCATGGTGACTTGCAGTTGATACAGATCGGCCTCGACCGCTTGTTGCTCGGCGTTGGCCGATTCCAGGTTGCGCTGGATGCGGCCAAACAGGTCGATCTCCCACGCCATGTCCAGGCCCAGGTCATAGCGTTCGCTGTTGACCCGATTGGTGGTCTGGCCGGGAATCTGCCCCTTGGCCAGGTCACTGCTGACCCGGCTGGTGATGGTCGGCATGGCGTCATTGCTGACGTCGTCGCGTATCGCCCGCGCCGCTTTCCAGCGGGCGAAGGCGACGCGCAAGTCGCGGTTGCCCTTCAGGGACTCGGTCACCAACTGGTTGAGGGTCGGGTCCTCGAACTGCTGCCACCAGATGCCTTCGAAACGGGAACGGTCGAAGTTCTTCTGACCGGCCGCGCCATCGGTGGCGGTGGTGATATGGGCCGCCTCGGTGGCCGGGGTCTTGTAGTCCGGGCCCACGGCACAGGCGCTCAGCGCCAGTACCAGGAGACTCGGCAGGAAGGCTTTCAGGCTCATTAATGCGACTCCAGTTGCGACTCAAGTTTGAGGGCCTTGGCCGCTTTGCGCGCTTCACCGCGCTCGACAAAGTTGCGAATCAGTACGTAGAACACCGGTGTCAGCAACAGACCGAAGAAAGTCACCCCGAGCATCCCGGAGAACACTGCCACACCCATGGCATGACGCATTTCGGCACCGGCACCGCTGGAGAACACCAGTGGCACCACACCCATGATGAACGCGAAGGAGGTCATCAGGATCGGCCGCAGACGCAGGCGGCAGGCTTCCAGTACCGCGGCCAGCGGGTTGAGACCTTCCAGCTGTTTATCCTTGGCAAACTCGACGATCAGGATCGCGTTCTTGCACGCCAGGCCCACCAGTACGATCAAACCGATCTGGGTAAAGATGTTGTTGTCGCCACCGGACACAATCACCCCGGTGATGGCCGACAGCAGGGTCATCGGTACGATCAGGATCACCGCCAGTGGCAGGCTCCAGCTTTCGTATTGCGCCGCGAGCACCAGGAACGCCAGCAGTACGCAGAGCGGGAACACGAACAGCGCGGTGTTGCCGGACAGAATCTGCTGGTAGGTCAGGTCGGTCCATTCGTAGGTCATGCCGTTCGGAAGTTCATCCTTGAGCAGTTTCTCGATGGCTTTCTGGGCCTGGCCAGAGCTGTAGCCGGGGGCTGCCGCACCGTTGATTTCAGCGGTGATGAAGCCGTTGTAGTGCATCACGCGGTCCGGGCCCGAGGTGTCGCTGACCTTGATGAAGGTCGCCAGCGGGATCATTTCGCCCTTGTTGTTGCGTACTTTCAGCTGGCCGATCTGATCCGGTTCAAGACGGAACTGCTGCTCGGCCTGAACGTTGACCTGATAGGTACGACCAAAGCGGTTGAAGTCGTTGGCATACAGCGAACCCAGGTAGATCTGCAGGGTGTCGAAGATGTCGCTGACGGCCACGCCGTGGGTCTTGGCTTTTTCCCGGTCGATGGCGGCATCGACCTGTGGCACGTTCACGGTGTAGCTGGTGAACAGGTTGGCCAGTTCCGGAACGCTGTGGCTCTTGGCAATGATGTTCATGGTTTGCTTGTACAGCTCGTCGTAGCCCAGGTTGCCCCGGTCTTCGATTTGCAGGCGGAAACCACCGATCGTGCCCAGGCCCTGTACCGGCGGCGGCGGGAAGATCGCAATGTAGGCACCCTGGATGTCGGCGAACTTGGCGTTCAGCGCGGCCGCAATGGCACCGGCCGATTCGCTTGGGTCCTTGCGCTCGTCAAACGGCTTGAGCGGGGTGAACACGATGCCGGCGTTGGGGCTGTTGGTGAAACCGTTGATCGACAGGCCCGGGAAGGCCACCGAGTTGGCGACGCCGGGTTGCTTGAGGGCAATCTCGGACATCTGCTGGATCACTGCATCGGTGCGATCCAGGCTGGCGGCGTCCGGCAACTGGGCAAATGCCACCAGGTATTGCTTGTCCTGCGCCGGGACGAAACCGGTCGGGGTGCTGGAGAAACCGAAGAACGTCAGGACCATCAGGCCGGCGTACAGCAGCAGGGCGATGCCGCTGCTGCGGATCACACGGCCAACGGTGCCGACATAGCCATGGCTGGCCTTTTCAAAGAAGCGGTTGAAGGGGCGGAACAGCCAGCCACCGAACACCTTGTCCAGGAGTCTGGAGAAGCGGTCTTTCGGCGCATCGTGACCTTTGAGCAATACGGCGGCCAATGCCGGCGACAGGGTCAGCGAGTTGAAGGCCGAGATCACCGTGGAAATCGCAATGGTCAGGGCGAACTGCTTGTAGAACTGGCCGGTCAACCCGGAAATGAAGGCCGCCGGGATAAACACTGCACACAGTACCAGCGCCGTGGCGATGATCGGCCCGGTCACTTCACGCATGGCGCGCTTGGTCGCTTCGACCGGGTTGAGGCCCAGTTCGATGTTCCGTTCGACGTTCTCCACCACCACGATCGCATCGTCCACCACGATACCGATCGCCAGTACCAGGCCGAACAATGACAAGGCGTTCAACGAGAAGCCGAACAGGTGCATCACGGCGAACGTACCGATCAGCGACACCGGCACCGCCACCAGAGGAATGATCGAGGCGCGCCAGGTTTGCAGGAACAGGATCACCACCAGCACCACGAGGATCAGCGCTTCGAACAGGGTGTGAACCACTGCTTCGATGGAGCCGCGCACGAAGATCGTCGGGTCATAGACGATGCTGAAGTCCATGCCTTCCGGGAAGCTTTTCTTCAGCTCCGCCATCTTGTCGCGCACTTCGTTGGAGATCTCGATGGCGTTGGAGCCCGGACGCTGGAAGATCGGGATCGCCACCGCCGGCTGGTTGTTGAGTTGCGAACGCAAGGCGTACTGGCTGGAGCCCAGCTCGACGCGCGCAATGTCTTTCAGGCGCGTGATTTCACCGTTCTCGCCGGAGCGAATGATGATGTTCTCGAACTCTTCTTCGGACACCAGGCGACCCTGGGTGTTGACCGACAGCTGGAACGCGGTGGCGTTCGGTGCAGGCGGCGCACCCAGTGCACCGGCGGCGACCTGACGGTTCTGTTCGCGGATCGCGGTAACCACATCGGTAGCGGTCAGGTTGCGCGAAGCGGTCTTGTTCGGATCGAGCCAGACCCGCAGCGAGTAGTCGCCCATGCCGAACAATTGCACATCACCGACACCGCCCAGACGCGCCAGCTCATCCTTGATGTTGAGCAAGGCGTAGTTGGACAGGTAAAGCATGTCGTAGCGTTTGTCCGGGGAGGTCAAGTGCACGACCATGGTCAAATCGGGCGATGCCTTGTCCACGGTGATACCGATGCGCGTCACTTCTTCGGGCAGTTTCGGTTCGGTCCGGGTCACGCGGTTCTGCACCTGCACCTGCGCATTGTCCAGATCGGTACCCAGGGCGAAGGTGATGGTCAGGGTGATCTTGCCGTCGGCGGTCGACTGCGAGGACATGTACAACATGTTCTCGACGCCGGTGATCGCTTGCTCCAGCGGAGCGGCCACGGTTTCACCAATGACCTTGGGGTTGGCACCGGGGAAGTTGGCGCGGACCACAACAGTCGGCGGCACCACTTCCGGGTATTCGCTGATCGGCAACTGGAACAGCGAAATGGCACCGGCGATCAGGATCAGCAGCGACAGCACTGCGGCGAAGATCGGCCGTGAAATGAAGAATTGGGAAAAATTCATCGGAGTCGTTATCCCTTAACCGCGTGGAGTCGCAGCAGCCAGCTTCACAGCCGTACCCGGCGCGACCTTGGCAGGCGCGACTTGAGGCAGGTTGCTGGCTTCCAGCGCTTGACGTTGTTGTGCCAGGGCCGCGAGGGTTTGCTCGCTGGCCATCGGGATCACTTCAGGGGTGACTGGTGAACCAGGTCGTACCCGCTGCAGGCCCTTGACGATGATGGTGTCGTCCTTGTTCAGGCCGTTGCGCACGATGCGCAAGCCTTCGATCTTCGGACCCAGCTCGACTGCGCGGTAGGCCGTTTTGTTGTCGGCGTCCATCACCAGCACGAACTTCTTGCCCAGGTCGGTGCCGACCGCTTCATCGTTGATCAGCATGGCGTTGTAGGTGCCGCTGCCAACCAGTTTCAGGCGCGCATAGAGGCCCGGGGTGTAGCTGCCGTCGCTGTTGTCGAAGACGGCGCGACCACGGATGGTGCCGGTTTTCGGGTTGACCTGGTTGTCGACGAAGTTCATCTGGCCCAGGTGCGGGTTGCCGTCTTCGTTGGACAGGCCCATGTAGACCGGAGTGGTGGCGCCGCGTTTGCCCTGGCGGGCAAGCTGGGTGTACTTGAGGAACACGCGCTCGTCAGCGTCGAAGTAGGCGTAGACCTTGTCGGTGGAAACGACGCTGGTCAGTGGCGTGGTATCGGCGGTCACCAGGTTGCCGGCGGTGATTTCCGCACGGCTGACACGACCGCTGATGGGCGCGGTGACGCGGGTGAAACTCAGGTTCAATTTGGCCAGGTCCAGTTGCGCTTGAAGCGCACCGACGGCGGCGCGGGCTTCTTGAGCGGCACTGGTGCGCGAATCGGCCAGTTCGGCGGAAATCGCGTTGCTGGTGCGCAGGCGTTCACCGCGCTGGGCTTCGTTTTCGCTGCGGGTGGCATTGGCGCGGGCCTGGGCGACCAGCGCTTCGAGGCGGCGGACCTCGGCCTGGAATGGACGAGGGTCGATCTGGAACAGCAGGTCGCCTTTCTTCACCAGAGCGCCTTCGGTAAAGGCCACTTCATCGATCTGACCGGAAACCCGTGGACGAATCTCGACGGTTTCCGGCGCTTCCAGGCGACCGGTGAATTCGTCCCACTCGTTGACCGGTTGCTCCAGCACCTTGGCCACGCTGACCTTGGCAGCGGGCGGGGCGGCGGCAGTTTGCGGAGCCTTGCCGCAGGCGCTCATCACCACGACGGCCAACAGGGCCAATGGGAAGCGCAAATGTTTGAGTGACTGTTCCATGGATGCATCCGCCAATGTATTGAGATTGGCGAATGATGCGCGGCAGGCCTGGAGGGGACGAATCGAACGGGGCGAAGATAACTATCATTCGGAATGATAGGAGAGCCTCGGTCAGCTCTCTAGCCTGCGCTTCAAGTCAGGTACCGATCAATTCGGTTGATGGCAATTCTGTGTTGCCACAAACGCAACAGTCTGGCCTGGCACCGGGTCGCGCCGATCGCTGGCAAGCCAGCGCCTGCAGAATTGGCGTCGTTCACATGATTTTTTATCGGCAGGGTTAACGTAGGAACTGGCTTGCCAGCGAAGGCGTCAGATGCCTTCACAAAGCATTCAAGCCAGACTATCCGGATCGCCAAAGAACATTTTGACAGGGCTCCAGGACGGTGTTTTGAGGTCGGAAAAATCTGTCGATGCCGCCGCATGCCCCGCCTGTGCGAGCGATTGCGAATGGCGATTTCTGACAGAGACCAAGAGGGTTGCGGATGGTTTTCAGTGTGCCGCCCAACCTGAATCGGCAGCAGTCGGGCGTCGATCTGTTTATCTGACACCGAGCCACCGAGGGAGCGCAACGTCCCCTCGGTGGCCAGGCTTCAGTCAGTCACGGAACCCTGCGGTATTCTCCCGGCGAAACTGTCCACCAGGCTCGCCACCACCATCTCTCCCATTCGCGTGCGGGTCTGCAGCGTCGCACTCGCGCGATGGGGCTGCAGTACCACTTTCTCGTTGCCGAACAATGTCTCGGGGACGTTCGGTTCATCGACAAACACATCCAGCGCCGCACCGGCGATCTCACCAGCGGCCAGCGCCGCCACCAGATCGACCTCGTTGACCAGCTTGCCGCGCGCCACGTTGATCAGATACCCGTCCTTGCCCAGCGCCTGCAACACCTCGGCATTGATGATGGCTTCAGCCTTGTCGGCAGCGGCCGCGAGAATCAGCGCATCACTGTTGCTGGCCAGTTGCTTCAGATCGGCAATGAAAGTGTGGTTCACATCGTTCATCGGCTGCAGATCGGTGTAACTGATCGGGCAGCCGAACGCCGCGGCCCGGGTCGCCACTGCACGGCCGACCCGGCCCATGCCGACGATCCCTATGCGCATGCCCGACACTTGACGCGCCAACGGCAACGGGGCCAACGGTGTCGGGCTATGGGGCCATTGCCCCGAACGCACATAACGATCACTGGTGCACAGACCCCGGCATACGGCAATCAACAATCCGATGGCCAGGTCGGCGACGTCTTCGGTCAGTGCGCCAATGGTCGCGGTTACGCGGATCCCGCGATCCCTGGCGTAAGCCAGATCTACCGCATCGGTGCCGACGCCATTGACCGCCACCACTTCCAGTTTGGGTAATTGCGCCATCAGTGCCTGGCTGATGCCAGTATGGCCGCCGGTGATCACGCCGCGAATGTTCGCCCCGTGTTCCTGCAAGTAAGCCTGCTTGTCGGTCTGTTGGAAGTAGCGTCTGACGGTAAACAGCTCATCGAGCCGCGCGTTGATTTCAGGGATCAGGATCGGGCTGAGCTGCAAGACTTCTGGCTTCATGTAAACCTCGCGTAGCGGAATAAAAAGGCCGGTTTAACCACGACCGGCAAACGGCATGGCGCTGGCCATGACGGTCATGTTCAGGACGTTCGCCTCCAGCGGCAGACCGGCGATGTAGCGCACGGCATCGGCCACATGCTTGACGTCCACCATCGGCTCCACGGCGATGGTGCCGTTGGCCTGGCGCACGCCTTTGGTCATGCGCACCGACATGTCGGTCAGGGCGTTGCCGATGTCGATCTGGCTGCAGGCGATGTTGAATTCCCGGCCGTCCAGGGCCAGGGATTTGGTCAGCCCCAGCACCGCGTGTTTGCTGGCGGTGTAGGCGCTGCTGAAGGGGCGTGGGGTATGTGCCGAGATCGAGCCGTTATTGATGATGCGTCCGCCCTGTGGCTGTTGCCGGCGCATCAGCCCGAAGGCACCGCGGGCGCAGAGGAATACGCCATTGAGGTTGGTGTCGATCACGTTCCGCCACTGTTCGAGCGTCAGCTCATCCAACGGCACCGCAGGAGCGTTGACCCCGGCGTTGTTGAACACCACATCGAGGCGTCCGTATACCTCGGTGATGGTGGCAAACAGTGCATCGACACTGGCCGGGTCGCGCACGTCAGTGGGCACCGCCAACGCGTCGTGTCCCTCGCTCTGTGCCCGTTCGACCAATGCCTGCAATGGCTCTGGCCGGCGTCCGGCCAATACCAGGGTGAATCCGTCTGCCATCAGCGCCAGGGCCACGGCGCGGCCGATTCCGCTACCGGCGCCGGTGACCAGAGCCACTTTCAAAGGACTGTTCATGTTGTTATCTCCATTCTCGATTCGCGAGGGCGTGTGCCGGGTTCAAGGTCGCTGACCGACATGCATTTCAAGTTGGCCGATGCCGTCGATCCCGGCATTGATGACGTCTCCTGGTTGCAGCACATCGACGCCTGCCGGGCTGCCGGTCATGATCAAGTCACCGGCCCGGAGCGCTACCGATTGCGAGATGCGGCTGATGATTTCACTGACCGACCAGATCTGGCTGTCGAGGCTGTCGCGCTGGCGCTCTTGGCCGTTGACGTTCAGCCACAAATCGCCGTCCGGGTGTCCGGCGCGAGTCACTGGCACGATGGCGGTCATCGGCGCGGCGCCGTCGAACACCTTGGCACCCTCCCACGGCAAACCATTGCTTTTGGCCGCGCGCTGGACGTCACGACGGGTTAGATCAAGACCGACGGCATAGCCCCAGACATAGGCCAACGCCTGACTCTCCGGGATATTGGCGCCGCCTTCACCGATGGCCACGACCAATTCGATTTCGTGGACGAACTCTTCGGTCAATGGCGGGAAAGTCACTTCACCCGCCGCATCCACCACGTTGCTCGCCGGTTTCATGAAGAACACTGGCGGCTGGCGGGACTGGCCCTGGGTGTCTGGCCAAGGGTAGTTGCGGCCGACGCAAAATACCCGGCCAATGGGAAAGCGCTGCTGGCTGCCGGCAACCGGCAAGGTCACGGGCAGATCCGGGGTAAACACATACTCGGTCATCATCATTTTTGTAGTCGTCCTGTTTGAAGCGTCAGCGTACGGCGGCAATCTTTTGCAAAGTTGGACGAAAGCCGCCTCGTGTTGGAGAAAAACGGTTTCCTGGCTCAGCGCGCCTTGAGTTCGATGCGATACAGGCGACCGAGCAGCAATGAATAAGACAAGGTGCCCATCAACGCCACGCCACCAATGAACCAGAAGGCGTAGGCAAACGAACCTGTCGCGTGGACGATGCCGCCAATCACGATCGGGGTGACGATCCCGCCGATATTGGCGGCCAGGCTGGTGACCCCGCCGGTCAGGCCGATCAGTTCCTTGGGCGCAACTTCCGATACGGCCGCCCACGACGACGAAGCGATTCCCTGAGCGAAGAAGGCTATGGTCAGCACGGCAATGCAGATCACGTTCGAGTCGGTGAAATTCACCAGCACAATCGACATACCCAGCATCGATCCGACCACCAATGGCAACTTGCGAGCGAAGGACATTGAGTAACCACGGCGAATCAGCAAGTCGGAGACGATGCCGGCCAGCAGAATGCCGACCGTTGCACCCACGAACGGCAGCACCGCGAAGATCCCGGCCTTGATCATGGTCAGCTTGCGTTCTTCGATCAGGTACGTCGGGAACCAGGTCAGGAAGAAGTACAACGCTGAGGTGCTGGCGAACTTGCCGATGCAAATCGCCCAGATTTGCCGATAGCTGAACAGCTCGGCGATCTGCCTCCAGTTGAACCGGGTGCGCTCCTGACTGCTCTTGACCAGTCCACCCCCGGCTTCGATGTACTTCAGTTCTTCCTGGCTGACGTTCTTGCAGCTCAGCGGATCGCGGTACACGTAGAGCCAGATCACGCCGAACACAATGCCGAGTATCCCGGTGCTGTAGAACACATGGCGCCAGTCATAGGTCGTGGCCAGCCATAACAGTGCGCCGGTAAACAGAGCCGTGCCCAGATATTGGCCGCACACGTAAATGCTGCTGGCCAGGCCCCGTTCGCGGGCCGGGAACCATACCGTCACCGCACGGCTGTTGGCCGGAAACGCTGGAGCTTCCATGGCACCGACGGCCAGGCGCAGCCCGAACAGCGAAGCGAATCCTGTGGTAAAGCCTTGGCACACGGTGACCGTCGACCAACTGATCAGCGACACCCCGTAAGTGAACCGGGAACCGAAGCGATCGGCAATGAACCCGGCAGGCACCAAGGCGAGTGCGTAGGTCCAGGCAAACGCGGAAAAGATCAGGCCCATTTCGATCTTGTCCAGGCCCAGGTCCTTGGCCATGAACGGCGCGGCAATCGAGATGTTTACGCGGTCGATGTAGTTGATGATGGTCGCAATCAGCAGCAATGACAGCATGAACCAGCGCCGACGCGTTGGCAGTCGCTGAGGCAACAGGGCGTCACGGGCGCCAGCGCTCACCGACGGCGCGGTGGACGGGGATGTTTGCGAGTTCGACATGAGTAGACCTTTTTATTGTTAGAAGAATCGAGATGTTCGCGCGCAGCCGAAGCCGATGCCTCCAGTGTCGGGGCAGAGCAATCGCTACTTGAATGAGAGGCGCGGACAGCTGCTGTCAGGCGCTCAGATGCGCCTTCGGACAGACTCGGTCGGGGGAGGGTTGGCGAGGGAAAAAAACAGGCTCATCACGTGCGCACCTTTTGATTGTTTTTGGAAGGGTCGGGCTGCATTGCCTGTCAGAGTGGTCGTACAACCTCTCTAAATCAATGAAGGCGTTAGATCGTTTTTTCTCCTGAAAACAGCGATTAATGCAGGTGTCCAAGAAAAATCAAATCAGCTCATTTCCACAGTTCTGCCTCATATGCTTCATAAAGTATTGTTTTTTAAATAATTAATATTTTGTGTGTGCTCACGGCTTTTTGGACGGACGACACATCACTCACAGATACAATTAATTCCCTGTATTCTGTTGTCATCCTATGACGTGTTGAAGCCAGCGGTGTCTGCCTTCACAATCACCGCAGTCGCCGCCTGCATCGCGACGCGACGACAACCTGTCCACTTACCTGTCGAGGATCCTCAGGAAATGTCGTCACCGAGTCGAGTACCCACCTACGTCATGCAGCAACGCAGCGAATTGACGGATTTCTACATCCGCGACAAAAAGGGACGGCGTGCCGAAACCAGTCCACATCGCCACGAGTACTTCCAGATCCAGGTCAACCTCGGTGGAGATACCGTGCAGCACATCGGCAACGTCGAACGTCCGTTTCCACGCAATACACTGGCCTTCATCCTGCCTCATCGCGTGCACGTGATTCCGCATCCGGCCGACAGCAATTTCATGGTGATCAATTTCTCCCAGACCTTCCTGCTGCCGCATTTGCAGTGCGACCCGATGGATCTGGAGGAAGTCTCGATTCTGCTGGCCCCGGAGTTGTCACCGTTCCGTTTTCAGGAACATCTGGATTTCATTCTGGCCGATGAGGACTTCAACAAAGTCTGTGCCCTGATCGAACAGATGCGAGTCCTGGATGAGAACCGTCAGTTTGGCACTCGTGAGATGCTCAAGGGGTTGTTGCTGCAACTGGTGGGGAGTGTTTGTGCCTTGTATGCCGAGCCGCTCAAACGGTTGGCCGAAGAGAATGCCGCCGAAGTCAGCCGACGCAATGCGCTGAGCAGGATGTCGGAATACTTGCGCAAGAACATCGCCGACCCCGATCTCAACCTGATCAAGGTGGCTGCTGCGACTTACCTGTCTCCGACCTATCTGACGCACTGGTTGCGCAAGGAAATCGGAAAGACCTTCACTGAGCTGGTGCTCGAGCGCAGGATGCACGCGGCGCGCAATTATCTGCTCAATGGAACACGACCGGTGGGGGAGGTGGCGAGGTTGTGCGGCTTCGCTGACGAGGCTTATTTCTCCCGACGCTTTCGCCAGATACATGGTCAGCCACCTGGACAATTCAGACGCCAGCAACTCAATCCCGATACTCCACAATCACCGTCCAACACATGATCGACAGCTGTGGGTGATGTGGCGGTAGATACCGAGGTCGATCCGGGCGCACCGGATTGTCCGAAATCAGACGTTCACCGCAGCATCTCCCAGGCAAATGCAGTCTCGACAAATGCCTCCAGACACCTTGTCTACCAGGATCTCGATAGAGAAGTGCCCGAAGCGCTTGGGCAGCCAGATGGCACGTGCCCCGGAGGGTGATTGCGGGTTCGCGCGTGCCAATGGCTCTGCGTTTTTATCTTCTGGCTGAACGCCGGCGACCATCGGTTCGTCATAGGCCTTCTTGAGGTCCGGTATATGCCGTTAACCTTCTGTCATTAAGCAGTTTTTTTGAGACGGGTGGACTTCCGTTACAGACTATCCGGATCGCCAAAGAACATCTGAATCCGCGAGCGCAACCAGCGCTCACCCGGATCATTGTCCTGCGACCCGCGCCAGGCCATGTGCAACTCAAAGCTGCGCACCGGCAGCGGCGGGTCTTCCGCCCGCACGCCGCCGGCAGCAGTCAGTGCGTCGGCCGTATAGTCCGGCACGGTGGCGACAATATCGGTGCCGGCGAGGAGGGTGCTCAAGCCGTTGAATTGCGGGACGGCGAGCACCACGTGACGTTTGCGCCCGAGCTTTTCCAGCTCCTCATCGATAAAACCGCTAAGGTCGCCGGCGAACGAGACCAGCGCATGGGGACGCGCACAATAATCATCCAGGCTCAGCGGCCCCGGCACGGTGTCGGCACGCAGCAGTTTGGGCTGACTGCGGCGCAACACTTTGCGCTTGGCGTTCGCGGGCAGGTCGGTGGTGTAGCTGACACCGATGGAAATTTCGCCGGATGCCAGCAACCCCGGCATCAGGATGTAGTTGACCCGGCGCACCACCAGGACGATCCCCGGCGATTCGGCACGCAGGCGTTTGAGCAGCATCGGCAGCAGGGCGAACTCGACATCGTCCGACAGTCCGATGCGAAACACTGCGGTGCTGGTGGCCGGATCGAAATCGGCCGCGCGGCTGACCGCTGTGGAAATTGAATCCAGCGCCGGCGAGAGCAGGGCGAAGATTTCCACGGCCCGGGCGGAGGGCTCCATGCTGCGGCCGGTGCGCACAAACAACGGATCATCAAACAGCCCGCGAAGACGCGAGAGCGCGGCGCTGATGGCCGGCTGGCCAAGGAACAGCTTCTCCGCAGCGCGAGTCACACTGCGCTCGTGCATCAATGTTTCGAATACGATTAACAGGTTCAGGTCGACACGACGCAGGTCATTACGATTCATCTGGAGTCCTGGCAGAGTCAGCAAACTTGACGTGAGCGGCCATATGAGAACAATGGCCAGCGAGAATATTACGGGGAAAGGCTGGTACTCTGCACCGAGTAATTCAGTTTTCCTACAAATGCGGCTTCGGTTTCTCACGACATTTGACAATGTTGCCGCTGCTGCGGAATCAATGACAGGCATGTCGACTATTAATAGCCACTGATAGTCTTGGGTTAAAAGCCCAGCTAGAGTTCAAGGCATTAGAGGTTTATTTGGCGAGGTTTGCGATGTCCCGCACGATCCGTTTTCACAAGTTTGGTCCAGCCGAGGTGCTCAAATGCGAAGAGCATGCGACGGCTCTGCCTGCACCGGGCGAAGTGCAGGTGCGCGTCGAAGCCATTGGCATCAGCTGGTATGACACGCTGTGGCGTCAGAACCTGGCCTCGTCCCACGCTCGCCTGCCTTCCGGTATTGGCCAGGAAATGGCCGGTATCGTGACCGCCGTCGGCGAAGGTGTCGATGACCTGGCCGTGGGTGACAAGGTCGCCAGCTTCCCCGCCCAGAGCCCGAACGACTATCCGGTTTACGGTGATTTGATTGTGCTGCCGCGCACATCGCTGACCCGCTACCCCGACGTGCTCAGCCCGATTGAAGCCAGCGTGCATTACACGCCGCTGCTGATCGCCTATTTCGCTTACGTCGATCTGGCACGGGTCAAACCCGGGCAATTTGCCCTGGTGACCGACGCCAGTCACTGCGCCGGCCCTTCTTTTGTGCAGTTGGGCAAAGCCTTGGGCGTGCGAGTGATCGCTGCCACCAAGAGCGCGGAAGAACGTGAAAACCTGCTGTCGCTGGGTGCCGAGAAAGTCATCGTCACCGAAGAAGAAGACCTGCTGATTCGGGTCAACAAGATCACTGACAATCGTGGTGTCGATGTCGTGTTCGATGGTCTCGGTGGTCCGCAGATGTCGCTGCTTGGCGATGTCCTGGCGCCTCGGGGCAGCCTGGTGCTGTACGGTCTGCAAGGTGGCAACCAGACACCGTTCCCGGCTTGCGCGGCGTTTCAGAAGAACATTCAGTTCTTTGTACACTGCATCGGCAACTTTACCGGCAAGCCGGAGCTGGGCATCATCCAGGACCAGGTCGCACTGCAACGTGCCTTGCGTGACATCAACCAATTGACCGCGGACCGTGTTCTGCTGCCGCTCAAGACTCGGGTCTTCCCGTTTACCGAGGTGGTCGAGGCACATCGCTACATGGACGAATGCCCATGCCGCGAACGAGTCGCCCTGCAGGTCGAACCGGCCTGACGCTCCCGCAAAAGTCCGTGCTTTCACGGACTTTTTGCCTTCAGCACTTTCCGACATGACACACCCCATTGGCCTGCCAATGGGCCGGTTCAGCAACTGAACTGGTTTTTGCTGTCTATCTGTAGCTTCTAATCAGCATCTAAGCCTTGATAATTGAATGATTACTTTCATCTCAAGGAATGAGTCATGGCCAAGTATCCGATCGATACTTTTCGATGCACAGCATTGCCACTAATTCAAAAAACACTGCACGGTTACAGGGTTGCCGAACATTCGGGGGCAACTTCTTTCTTTATTTCTTGTAATAAACGTCTGTGGGACGCTGTCGGACATTTCCTAGGATGTCGAGCGCCAACGGATGAAGCCTTGCCAGCAGGGCTTTTCGTCAATGCAGAGGGCGTTCGCCGCGTTGGCAACGACCCAACCTTCTGCATATTGGCTTGAAAACTTAAGTGTTAGCATTTGGCTATCATTCCCGATAATTCACTCATCTCCAGGCAACCCCTTGCGCTGTGCGCGCAGTTATTTGCGCGGCTTCGGACTTATAAGCATCAGGTAAATAAAGATGACCAACATCCATGAACAAGCCATGAACAATGTCTATCAACAAGTATTGCAACGCTTACTGAGTTTCTTTTCCCGTGCCGAACGCACCGCATTGCAATTATTGATCCAGCGCCTGGCGGTGGCTGCCGGAGGCATGGAGCAAATGGGCAGCTACAAGGTACTGGCTATCCAGTCCGGTTCCCGCGACTGTTGCTACACCCTGGCGTTACTGCGTGCGGCACAGCTGACCATCGCCACGCGGGCGCCGGCGACATTCCAGTTGCGGGTGGCGACGTTGCGCTTGAACAGCACCAGTTCAGCGGCCCTGGATAACATCGACCGCACTTACAGCGCGTTGTTCGTCCATGACGACCCGAGGGTTGAACTGTTGATGGTCGAGAACCGCGAAGTCCTGCCCTTCGACCCTGCCGCGCCCATATCGAAGGCCGGTCGCGAGTCCAACCGGATGAACCTGTTGATGATCGGCCATCGCCGCACCTCGGACGAGCCGCTCGAACTCTGGGATGACGGTTATCTGGCCACAGGCGAGTTCTATGGACAAATCGCCCGCTGGAACCACGGTGTCGACGCCTTCATCAGCGGCGACTCACCACGCCAGCAGAAGCAGTTCATCGAGGGATTGAACCGCGCGGCGACCAAGGCCGGCATCGGATTGACGAGCCACCCCGATTCCGAGTTCGGCTGCCTGTTCGCACGACTCGACGAGCTGGGAAGTGACTGCTACCAGGCGTTTTATGGCGAACACGGCCAGGTGCCCTGGCGTCCGGCCGAGCAGTTTGAAGCTTGCCGGCGCAGCACGTTCATCAGTATTCACGACATATTGGTCGGTAATCTGGAAGAACGTTGGCCGTTGTTGTCGGAGTTTCTTGGTTTCAAGGCGGACACGTTGACGAGGCAACTCAACGACTACGAGTACGCCAGCCCGGGCATTGCCGCGCATATTGAAGGCTTGCAAGCCTGCTTCGTGCAGGGTCAGACCTACGAGGCAGGCGTCGCCCGATACCTGCAACGCACCTTGGTGATGATGCATCGCCGACAACTGCCGGAACGCCTGTGCGAGCAAGCGGTGGAGGCGTTCGGCAACCCGGCGGCGCTGGACGAATTACGCGCGCAAGCGGCGGCCGAGGCTCAACTCAGTCTTGGTTTGAGCGAGGCGCAACTGGTGTGCCTGTTGTTTGCGCCCTTCACCGAGAATGGCGCCAGGCTTGAGCGCTTCCTGCGCCAGTGCCATCCAGGCATGCTCGTGGCCTTGCCTGACCTGCACCGTGCCATGCAGGGCCAGCCGGTCGCCGAGCAGATCATGCAATGGATGATCGACGTCAGCGGCTTGCCTGTCAGCCTGATCGGCCAGCTTTACCGCATGGCGCCGGTGTCCAGTCAAGGGGGTGGGGCAGCAGAGTGGGCGGGCACCGATGCGCAGGCCATTGAAGGACCTCACGACGACGCCACACTCTCGGGTGAATGGTCGGCAGGTCGCTGAAGGTGAGCTTCAAACGCTTTGAAACAGGCTTTTGCCCATGAAAGGTCCGCGCGAAACCGACTTTGCATATCAGGCGGTGTACCGCTATCTGACCAGCCTGATCAGCGAGCATGCCACTGATGCACGCGTGCGCCTGCCATCGTTACGCCAATTGGCGCAGCGTCTGAACGTATCGATCTCGACCATTCAATACGCTTACTCGCTGCTGGAGAAGGAAGGGCGCGTCTATTCATTGGCCAAGTCCGGCTATTACGCTACGCCGGTGCCTTCCATCAGTACCCTCTACAGTGGCAGCGACCTGTTGGAAATGGTCTACAGCCACGCGCGGCGCCCCGGCACGCTGAACCTGAGCGCCGATGAGCCCGCTTTGCTGCAGCCACTCGACAGCCCCCTGTTGCTACTGGAAAGGGAGTTGCTGCGGCAGTATCCGCGCCAGCCGCAAGCGTCTTCACAACCGTGTGGCGAACTGGAACTGCGTACCGCACTGGCTGCGCGTTATACCTCTTCGCCGGTGCGCTGCTGGCATGCCGATGAGGTCTACATTGGTGCCGATCTGCGTGGTGTATTGGAAATACTGATCACCGTGTTGTCACTCAGGGGCGCCACGGTGGTGGTCGAGTCGCCGTGTGACTGCGCATTGCTGCGCCTGTTGCAGGATGCCGACGTGCGAGTCATCGAATGGCCGCTGCTGGCCAACGGAGCGCTGAATCTCGAACACCTCGAAGCGCTGCTTGAAACCGAGCCGGTAAGACTGGTCATGGTGTCCTCCGGGGTGAACATGCCCCGGGGCAGCCGGGCGCCCGACCATAATCGCCAGGCCGTTGCGCAGTTGTTGGCGCGCCATGACTGCCAGGTGCTGGAAAACGATTGTTACGGCGAGCTGGGGTTCGAGCCTGAAGGTCTGCATTTTCGCGATCTGCTGCCGGCCGAACGACTGATCGTGTTTTCCTCCTTCGAAAAAATCATCGGCCCGGAGGCGCCCTTCGGTTATCTGCTCTCACGTCACCTGGGAGCCGAATTGCAGCGGCACTTTCTGTTGCGCGCCTTCCGCCTTTCACCGATTCGCCAGAAAGCCATTGCGCGCCTGTACAGCAACGGTCGAATCGACCATCACTTGCAGGTGCTGCGGCGCCGGCTCAAGGACAGCAAGGCGCTGATGACCCAGTTGCTGCAAGAACGACTGGGCGATGCACTGCACTTCGTCGAGCCTCAGGGTGGCTCGACCATCTGGGTGAGTTCGCTGCGCCGCGTCGATGTGCGTCGGGTGTTTCAGCGCCTGCTCAAACATCAAGTGGTGATTGCGCCAGGCGAGTTGTTCAGCCTCCAGGGATTGCATGCTCAACATCTGCGGCTGAGTCATACCTTTGCCAGCGAGCATGACCTCGCCGGAGCACTGGGCCTGCTGGGGGATGCCCTGCGTCTGGAAGCCATTGACTGAGCGAGGTTGGAAAACATCGGCCACACTCATGGATCGATCCCATCGCACTATGGTCAAACTGCCAGTAAACTGCGCTCCTATCCCTGAACCACTCTATTCCAGAGGTTTTGCATGACACTCAGTCCTTTTGCGGGTAAACCGGCACCGGCAGAACTGTTGGTCGATATCCCGCGACTGGTAACGGCTTATTACACGGGCCAGCCTGATGCTTCGATCTCCACCCAGCGCGTCGCCTTTGGCACGTCCGGGCACCGGGGCAGCTCGTTCGACCTGAGTTTCAATGAATGGCACGTCCTGGCGATCAGCCAGGCGATCTGCCTGTACCGCGAAGCCCAGGGCATCGACGGCCCGCTCTTTGTCGGCATCGACACCCACGCGCTCTCCACCCCGGCCGGCGCCAGCGCCCTTGAAGTGCTCGCCGCCAACGGTGTTACGGTGATGATCGCCGCAGGCGATGAATACACCCCGACCCCGGCGGTTTCCCACGCGATTCTCTGCTACAACCGTGGCCGCACTTCGGGGCTGGCCGACGGTATCGTGATCACGCCGTCCCACAACCCGCCGCAAAGCGGTGGCTACAAATACAACCCGACCAATGGCGGCCCGGCCGATACCCACATCACCAAGTGGATCGAAGCCAAGGCCAACGAGCTGCTGGCCAACAAGCTGGCCGGCGTCAAGCGCATCAGCTACGAACAGGCCCTGAAGGCCGGCACCACCCATCGTCATGACTACCTCAATACCTATGTCGCCGATCTGATCAACGTGATCGACTTCGATGCCATCCGCGACGCCAAGCTGCGCCTGGGTGTCGATCCGCTGGGTGGAGCAGGGGTGCGCTACTGGTCGGCGATTGCCGAGCACTACCGCCTGGACCTGGAGGTGGTGAACAAACAGGTGGATTCGACCTTCCGTTTCATGACCGTCGACTGGGATGGCCAGATTCGCATGGACCCATCGTCCAGCTACGCGATGCAGGGCCTGATCGGCCTGAAAGAGCGTTTCGACGTGGCATTCGCCTGCGATCCCGACCACGACCGCCATGGCATCGTCACGCCGTCCGGCGGCCTGTTGGCGCCGAACAACTACCTCGCGGTATCGATCGACTATCTGTTCCAGAACCGCCCGCAATGGCGTGCGGATGCGGCCGTGGGCAAAACCGTGGTCAGCAGTGGCTTGATCGATCGCGTGGCCAAGCGCCTGGGCCGTCGCCTGTACGAAGTGCCGGTCGGCTTCAAATGGTTTGCCGATGGCCTGTTCGACGGGTCCCTGGGCTTTGGTGGCGAAGAAAGCGCCGGTGCCTCGTTCCTGCGCAAGGACGGTAGCGTCTGGTGCACCGACAAGGACGGCCTGATCCCGGCCCTGCTGGCGGCAGAAATGACCGCTCGCACCGGTCGCGATCCAAGCCAGGCCTACCGTGCCTTGACCGATGAATTGGGTGAGCCGTTCTCGGTACGGGTCGATGCCAAGGCCAACCCGGAACAGAAAGCCCTGTTGAGCAAGCTGTCGCCGGCGCAAGTCACCTCGACCGAACTGGCGGGCGAGCCGATCCAGAGCATCCTCAGCCACGCCCCGGGTAATGACCAGGCCATCGGCGGCCTGAAAGTCATGACCGAAAACGGCTGGTTCGCGGCGCGTCCGTCGGGCACGGAAGACATCTACAAGATCTACGCGGAAAGCTTTATCGGCGACGAACACCTCAAGCAACTGGTGGCCGAAGCTCAAACCCTCGTGGATGGCGCCATCTCCGCCAAGTGACTGAGGGACCTGTGGTGAGGGGGCAAGCCTCCTCGCTACACTGATTCGGACAAAAAAAGGGGCAACCATCACGGTTGCCCCTTTTTTGTCTGGCGTTTACTGGATCAGGCCAGGTCCACCAACACGATTTCACTGTCCTCGATGGCCGTCACACGCAATAGGGATTCTTGCGCCACCGCGACACCGTCTCGAGCTTGTGCACGCAAGCCATTGACCTCAATGACTCCCGTCGCCGGCACCAGGTAGGCACGGCGACCGTTGTCCAGGTGATACTCGGCGGTTTCGCCGGCCTTGAGGTTCGCTGCTACCAGCCGGGCATCGGCACGGATGCGCAGGCTCTGATCGTCGCCCGCCTTGCCGCTGGCCAGGGTCACGAAACCTTCACGCTGGCCTTTGGGGAACGGCTTGGCGCCCCAGGACGGCGCCAGGCCGGATTCGTTGGGAATGATCCAGATCTGGAAGATCTTGGTCGGCTTCGCTTCCAGGTTGTACTCACTGTGGGCAATCCCGGTGCCCGCGCTCATGACCTGCACATCACCGGCTTCGGTACGGCCCTTGTTGCCAAGGTTGTCCTGGTGGGTAATGGCCCCTTCACGGACATAGGTGATGATTTCCATGTCGCGATGGGGGTGTTGCGGGAAGCCGGTGCCAGGGGCGATCACGTCGTCGTTCCAGACCCGCAGGTTGCCCCAGTTCATGCGTTTGGGGTCATGGTACTCGGCGAACGAAAAGTGGTGATGCGCATCCAACCAGCCATGGTGAGCGCCACCGAGCGAGTTGAAAGGTCTGAGTTCAAGCATGATCATCTCCTGAAAGGTTCGTCATGGGGCGGCAGGCCGGGGCCATGAAGCGAGACCGGTGGTTGATGACAGGCATCATCCAGCAGGCAAGGATCGAAAAAAAGCGTAAAAAGTGCTGCATAACAATCGATTTACTTGATGGGAAATCGCCTCGAAACATTATCATCCTGCTTTCAGTTCTTCGCATAAGCCAATGAGTCATAAGCATTTCACTAGAACTCAACGGCAAATGAAGACACCATAGCCCTCAACAGCCTCAGACCCTGGAGTCCGTCCGCGTGCCGCAACACACCCCCGATCTTCCGCCTGAACTTCGTCCTCTGGCCGAGATGCCGCTGCTCAAGCGCCTGGCCGCCCGGTTCTTCGGCCATGGCCTGACGCGCCTGCGCGCCCAGCACCGTGCGTCCTGGTTGCATGGCCAGGCCGACGGCTTTCGCAGCGGCCATATGGCGGGGGTGGAATACGGCTATAAAGAGGGCAAGCTCGAAGGGTTGGAAGAAGGTCGGCAGGTCCTGTTGATTCGCGACTCGCGTTCGACCGAGCATCGTCCGCCCGGCATCGACGAACACCTGTTCGACGACTGGCGCCTGCCATTGAGCGCGGAATTGAAGAAACGCATGAAGGCCGACGTCGCGCGTTTGCTCCCGGCACACGCCCAGCCCAGCGCTGCCCAGTGGAAGATGATCTTCAGTGACACGCCTACGACTTCAGTGATCGCGGGGGCCGGTGCCGGCAAGTCGACGACCCTGGTGCTGCGGATCGTGCTGCTGGCGCATTACCTGGGCTTTGAGCTGAGCTCGATGACGGTGGTGACCTTCACCCGGGAATCACGCAAGGACTTCATCAATAAGTTGATCGAACTGTTCGCGCTCTGGGGGCATACGCTCAACCTCAAGGACGCTCGCGACCTGGTGCGCACTTTCCACTCGCGGATCCTGCCGATGGTCCGCAGCTTGCCCGGCTTCGAACGCTTGCAAGCTTTTGAAAACCTCAGTTTCCGTGGGCAAAACGGCGAGGAGGACGCCGATAGCAATCCATTCGACCTGCGCATCAATGATGCCCAACGCCAGCACCTGAACGCCTGTTATCACGCCTTGCACACAGGCGATGAGCGTTTCCGTGAACTGATCAAACCCTTGTCACGCCACGCCTTGCAGCTCAGGGAGCTGGAGCGCGATCATCCGGACGTGCAAAAACGCATGGCCGTGACCGAACTGGCCGCCAAACGTGATGAGGAGCTGTGCGACTTCGTCGAGGATTTGTGGTTTCGCGCGGGCGCCTGGCCGATCAAAGGCATCGAGCCCAATCGCCAGACCTTCGATATCAACGGCTCGACCTTTCATTGCCACGGCTACATTCCGTCCCTGGACGCCTGGGTCGTACTGGGTTTCGATCCTCGGGAAAACCCGCAGGTCAGCCGTCCGAACGCCAAGCTGACGGTCCGTGCGGAATGGGCTGTAAAGCGCACCCTGTTTCAAGCTTTCTGTCGTAAGCCGTTGATTTGGCTGGATAGTTACGAGTCATCAAAGCGTGTACTGGCCTCGTTGGCCGGCGATGCCAGTGCCGGGCCGGGCTTTGATTACAAGGTCAAGGGCGAGCTCGCGTCCGCGCCATTGCTCGATTGTTTCGTCGCGGCCGCCGGGTTTATCGAGAACCTGGGCCTGGATGTACCGAACGCCGTCAGCCAGATGAGTTTTGCCAAGGACGATCCGGACCGGTTTTTCTTCGAGGCATTGAGTCTGTTCTGGCGAGCGCTGGAAGATCATCTGCTCGAGCAGAAACCGCCAATCATGACCTACAACCGGATGTTCGCCTTGTTCAGCGAACATTCCCCGGAAAACCTCAAGCTCCTCAGCGACGAGCTGCTGCGGCCGCTTTCACACCTGATGATCGACGAGTTTCAGGACGTCTCGCCGCAGATCGTCTCGTGGATTCGCGCCAGCCTGGCCGAAATCCGCAGTCGTGGCCCGGCCATGCACGTCGGGCGTGGTGCGCAGCGCTCGTCTTTGCTCTGCGTGGGGGACGACTGGCAGTCGATCTACGGTTGGCGCGGCAGTTCGCCGAGTTATTTCATGGAGTTCAACAAGGAGTTTTCGTCGCCAAGCACCACCCGGGTCATGCTCAGCGACAACTATCGCAGCCACCAGCACATCATCGACGCCGCCGAACACATCGTCCGCGCCGCGCCAGCGATTGCGGGCAAGAAGGCCAGGGCCAGCGGCGCGCCCAAGGAATTGTGGCCGGTCAACGTGCTGGATCGTGACGATCAGGGCATGGCCAAGCGCTTGATGGAGCACTACCGCAAGGGTGATTCAATCTTGATGCTCTATCGAAAAAGTAGCGATAAGTTATTGATAGAGCAGCATATTCAACCTGTAGTTAATGTAGATTCTAGCTTGCCGTACGAAGCCCGGCGCCTGAAACAACTGACCTATCACAGCGCCAAGGGCTTGCAGGCCGATGCCGTGTTCCTGCTCGGCGACTGCCAGCACTTGACCAGTTCACCGTACAAGAATCAGGTCTACCGCATGGCGGGTCTGGGCAAGGCTGGCGACAGCGAGCCGTATGACACCGCGCAGAAGGACGAGATCCTGCGGCTGGCTTACGTCGGCATTACCCGGGCCGTCAGCCATTGCTACTGGTACGTCGATGCCCAGGATACCCAGGCGGTGAATATGCCCAAGGCTTCCGACCGCATCGGCGAGGGCAAGGCGTTTTTTGTCGATCACCGGGACTGCAAGAGCTCGGCCTGAGGCTGTAAATCCCGGCCAACAAAAAGCCCACAAAATGTGGGCTTTTTCGTGAGGTTCGGCCTTCAGGCATAGCTCCGGAGGGCCACCGGGGGAATGAACGCTTCGAGCTCATCCTCGACGGCTTCGATTATTCGCTCTACATCGGCTGCATTCATGACGGTTGCACAAGGTATACCGGCAATGGCGATCATGGTCTCGCCAGTGGCTCGATCGAACAGGCGGGCAATCATGCTGCCCGGGGCATCCATGCTCGCCTCGAAACCCATGGGATGAAAATGCCAGCGCATCAGCTGGCAGGCGTTTGGAAAGGTGACCTTACTGAAGCCTTTATTCATATGTTGCCCGCCTTCTTCATCGAGCGCTTCCATTAGCTCATGGTAGGTGGGAAGAACCTTCGTTGGTTCAACCGGTGACAGACTTTAAAAGTAGCACCCGGATGTGAAAATCATGTGTTTTTTTCAGTCCGTTTGGCGATTGCCGGTTGTTTTCTTGATCCAGAGCACGTCCTGGCTGATCTTCGATGACGGGGTGCCTGCCGTTGCTCATTGAAGCGGCGGCAGAAGTTCGGCAAGCTCGTTGCTTTTCGTCGAGATGCCTATGCACGCCGAGGATGATGGCCCGCAGCAAACCCAGGCCACGGGCGAAACGGTCATGCGTTATCACCTGCGCTGGAAACACCGGGACCTTGATGGCGTCATGGCGCTGTACCACCCCGATGTTCAATACAGCGACTTTTTCCAGAACCGGGTCATGGGCCTGGACGAACTGCGCGAATACGTACGCAACAGCATGCCAAGGGACCCGGATGAGGCGCTGGAACACTCCGATCGCATTCGCCTGGACGGCAACACCGCGTTCATCCAGTACCGCATCACCCTGCGCGGCGGTGAAGGCCTGGTGTCGTTCCGCGCCAGTGAAGCGATCACCGTGCGCGACGGACTGATCTGGCGGGTCAACGAATACGCCTCCCTGGTGCACGAGCAGCCCGCCAGTAAAACCACCGGTCCACAACGGCCCGCGGTCAGTCGACTCGGCCTGTCGCCGCGTCAGCTGAGTTTCATGGCGGACGACTTGCAGCAGTACTTCCAGCACCAGCAACCCTATCTCGACCCTGAACTCGACTTGCAGCGGGTGGCGAAGGAGTGCGGCTACAGCCGTAATCAAATCTCCTATCTGCTCAATCAGGTGCTGGGCCAGAGCTTCTATCGCTACGTCAACCAGGCACGCCTGCAACACCTGCTCGCGGCACTGGACAGCGCCACACCGCCGGTGCGCATCGACGAACTGGCCTTTGCCGCCGGGTTCAATTCGCTGTCGGCGTTCTACAGCTGTTTCCGCCAGCACACCGGCCAGTCGCCCAAGGCCTACGTCAAACAAATTTCTTTGCGTGCACGCGCGCAAGACAGCCTCTGAGCCCACGCACTAGGATCACCGCCATCGAAGTTTGAGTGGCGGAGTCTTGCATGCCGGCGTGGCGCACTATCAGTTTGTGGATGGACCAACTCGACGAGCCGTTACTGGCTCGTCCGGCACTGGATCAGGATCTGGATCTCGACGTAGCGATCATCGGCGCCGGATACACCGGCCTGTGGACCGCGTACTACCTCAAGCGCCAGGCACCGGAGCTGAACATTGCCATCATCGAGGCGCAGACCGCCGGTTTTGGCGCCTCGGGGCGCAATGGCGGCTGGCTGATGGGCAATCTGCTGGGCGAAGACCGGTTGCTGGCCCCTTTGTCACCGCAACAGCGCAGGGCGTCCTATGACTTGCTGCACCGCATTCCTGACGAAGTGCAGATCGTCCTCGAACGTGAAGGTATCGACTGCGATTACCGCAAGGGCGGGGTGCTTTACTGTGCCGCCCGCTACCCGGAGCAAGAGTCGAGCCTGCGCCAGTATCTGGACTCGCTCCACCGCCAGGGCCTCAATGAAAACGATTATCGCTGGCTCAGTGCCCGGCAGTTGGCGCAACAAATACGCATCGCCAAGCCCTATGGCGGAATCTACGCACCGCACGTCGCCACCCTGCACCCGGCCAGACTGGTACGCGGCCTGGCGCGCACCGTCGAGCGCATGGGCGTCAGGATTTACGAAAACAGCCCGGTCACCCACTGGCAGGCGGGTAGCCTGCGCACCGCGCAAGCCTCGGTTCGCAGCCGCTGGGTGGTGCCGGCGGTGGAAGGCTATTCGGTCACGCTGCCGCCGCTCGGGCGTTACCAATTGCCGGTACAAAGCCTGATCGTCGCCACCGAGCCTTTATCTGCGGCCACCTGGGATGAAATTGGCCTGAGCAACGGCCAGGCGTTCAGTGAAAGCAGCCGTCAGGTCACCTACGGCCAGCGCACGGCTGACAACCGTTTGATCTTCGGCGCGCGCGGCGGCTACCAGTTTGCCGGCAAGTTGCGCCATGACTTCAACCTGACCAGCAGCGAAATCGAGCTGCGACGCTACCTGTTCAGCGAGTTGTTCCCGCAGCTCAAGAACGTGCAGATCACCCATGGCTGGGGCGGCAACCTGGGCATGTCGCGGCGCTTCAAGCCGCACATGCTCTGCGACCAGGCCAGTGGCATCGCCTTGTCCGGCGGCTATGGCGGGGAGGGCGTGGGCGCCAGCAACCTGGGCGGGCGAACCCTTGCCGACCTGATCCTGCAGCGCGACACCGAGCTGGTTCACCAGCCGTGGGTCATCCCCCGGCGCGGGCTCGATGCGCTCAGGGCCTGGGAGCCCGAACCCTGCCGCTGGCTGGGCTACAACGCGATCATCCGCAGCTTCGTCCATGAAGACCAGACCCTGGCCAACCCGGCCACCGCGCCCTGGCGGCGCAAGCTTGCCAGCGGGGTCGCGGGGTTCATGGAAGGTTTCATGCACTGACCGACGCGATCTTCATCTACAGGCTTCATCGAAAGGTACTCCCATGAGCATCACGCAATTCAAGAACACCGCAACCCTCACTCTGCAAGCGTCCAGCCCGGTCGCCGTGCCGCTGGGCTTGCCCGTGGCCGTCGCATCGACCACCAGCGTCGAACGCGACGACGGCGTCGAAACCGGGGTTTGGGAATGCACGCCCGGTCGCTGGCGGCGGCAGATCGTCGCCCAGGAGTTCTGTCACTTCATCCAGGGCCGCTGCACCTTCACCCCGGATGACGGCGGCGACACCCTGCACATAGAAGCCGGCGATGCACTGATGTTGCCAGCCAACACCCTCGGCATCTGGGACATCCAGGAAACCGTGCGCAAGACCTACGTGTTGATTTTTTGAAAATAGACAGTTGAAAGCTGATCCCTTGATTGCCTGCCAAACAAAAACAACCTCTACAGGAATCGACTCATGATCCGAAAGACACTGACCCTTGCGCCGCTGATGCTCGTCGCTTCAATCAGTCAGGCCGCCGACACCGTCAAGATCTACAACTGGTCGGACTACATCGCACCGGACACCACGAAAAGTTTCCAGAAAGACACTGGCATCGCCTTCACCTACGACGTCTATGACAGCAATGAAACCCTCGATGGCAAGTTGATGACCGGCAAATCCGGTTACGACGTGGTGTTTCCGTCCAACCACTTCATGGCGCGGCAAATTGAAGGCAAGGCGCTGAAGAAGCTCGACAAGAGCCAGTTGCCGAACTGGAAAAACCTCAATCCGGTGTTGCTCAAGGCCTTGCAGACCAACGATCCGGGTAACGAGCATGGTTTTCCGTATCTCTGGGGCAGTACCGGGATCGGCTACAACATTGCCAAAGTCAAGGCAGTACTGGGCGACAACGCCCCGGTGGATTCCTGGGACCTGATCTTCAAGCCCGAGAACATGGAAAAACTGCAGAAGTGTGGCGTGGCCATTCTCGACAACGGCCCGGAACTGCTGCCCGCCGCCCTGAACTACCTGGGCCTGCCGCATCACAGTAAAAACCCGGAAGACTACAAGAAGGCTGAAGCACTGCTGTTGAAAGTACGGCCGTATGTCAGCTATTTCCACTCGTCCAAATACACCAGTGATCTGGCCAACGGCGACATCTGCGTGGCCGTCGGCTTCTCCGGCGACATCCTGCAAGCGGAAAACCGCGCCAGGGAAGCCAGGAACGGTATCGACATCGGTTATTCGATTCCCAAGGAAGGCGCGGCGATCTGGTTCGACATGGTGGCCATGCCCGTCGATGCCCCGGATGAAAAGGCCGGGTATGCCTTCATGAACTACCTGCTGCGCCCGGACGTCATGGCCGATATCAGTAACTACGTGCACTACGCCAATGGCAACGAACAGGCCGACAGCCTGATCGAACCGGCGATCAAGAACGACACGAAGGTCTATCCGAGCCCGGACATGATGGGCAAATTGTTCGCCCTCGAAGCCATGCCGCTGAACATCGACCGGGTTCGCACCCGTGTATGGAACAAGATTCGCACCGGTAGCTAAGGGGTTCAGGCCATCGGGACAGGAGGTCCCGGTGTTCAATCAGCCAACCGGCTCGGCCTTGCAACTCATCTCCGCCGAGCCCGGCATCAGCAACAAGGCGTCATCGCCCTCGTACCAGAAGCTGTAGCTCCCTCTGAAATCCTTGCCGCTGTATCGGGTGCCAATAGTGCTCGGCTGCTGGTTCAAGGTGACGGAGGTGTTCGCCCACTTCAGGTACACGACCCCGGGGCTGACAGTGAAGAAGGTGGCCGCGATCAGCGCATTCAATCCCGCGCAACGAAAGGCCACAGGGCCTTCAGTCAGGCGGCTGGGATCCTTGGTCCTGGCAATGGCTGAGCCCTGACGCAGTTGAAAGGCGCGCTCGGCATAACTGCGGATCGTGCACGCCTTGGGCTCGCGATCCGAGGCGCACTGATTACGGGCGTCGAGCCAGAACTGCTGATCGATTTCGACCTTGTTTCGTGGCGGTACGGCGTGGTCGTCTGTCAGCACCAACAGATACAGGCGCTGCAGTTCGATGTCCATTTGCGCCAGTTGCGGGTCGCGACAGATGAGTTTTTCGATGGATGCCCTGGACGTGGCGCAATCGAAACTGGTCTTGAATACCCGCGAAGAAGTGGCGGCACTGGCGCACAGGCTGGTTGCCGCGCACGCGCTGGCGGCGAGGAGAGCGGCCAAAAGGGGCGTGGGCATTTTCATTTCGGCTTCACCTGGATCATGACGTGATGCCTGCGCAAACATTCGCTCGCACGGGGTGTATCGCAGTGTAAGGCAGGTATGGAAACCTGCCACACCAAGGGGGATAAGCAGGGGACGTGATCAACTATAACGCGCTACTCAGTCTTCCCGGCGGATCGTGGACACGTCATTGGCGTTGACTCTGACTTTGGCTCCGGAAATATCCTCGAACTCGAAGAAGCCGTCCTTGGTCTTGGTTTTCGGCATGTCCTTGGTCAGGTACTGAGTGCCGTTCTGCAGCGTCACTACCGTGGGTGTCGAGCAACCGGCCAGGGCCAGAAAGGCCGCGATTGCCAGGGGCAAGCCCAGCGTCTTGATGTTCATAACCACCTCTCATACTTCAAATGAAACAGTGCGACTGTCGCGAACGACTGCGCTTCTTAGGCGGTTGGTGCCATGGAACGGCAGAAAGTTCGACGCCCGTTGAAAATTACCTGGCGGCGCCGCCTTTTATCCCTTTTCGTTTGCATCGGACAGGGCGTAACTGGTATCTGTACGCATAACCAGTATTCGCTCGCCATGGCCCTTTTTCCCGTGACTGCAAACCCTCTCGACGATCCGTTCTATTACCTCAACAACTTCATGCAGGTGCTTGATTGGCTTGAACATCGCTATGCCGATGTACTGAGCATCGAGGAGCAGCGCTTCATTCGCGAGTTCAATGGCCTTACGCGTGAGTCCCGGGGGCTGCTGGTCAGAATGGTCATGCGCAAGGGCATTCACTTCAGGGCCGGCAAGCTGCATTACCCCGAGATCGGCGACATCGCCAGCGCCGCCGAACCGTTACTGGCGCTGGGCTGGGTTGATGAGCAAGCACCGTTGACCCTCGAAGCGCTGTTCGAGGTCCTGCTCAAGGCCGAAATCCTGCAATGCCTGGGCAGTGCCATCGATCAGCCCAAGGGCAAAAAAGCCGACTGGCTGCCGGTGCTGAGCGAGCAGTTCGCGCAACCCCAATGCTTCCGCGACTGGTGCCCGACACTGGACGATCGCCTGTTCAGCCTGACCATCATGGGCCTGTGCGATCGCTTGCGCTTGATGTTTTTCGGCAATCTTTATCAGGACTGGTCGGAATTCGTCCTGGCCGACCTTGGCATCTTCACCTACGAAAAAGTCGAGTTCTGCGCCGATTCCCGTGGCTTGCGCAGCCGCGAGGACGTGGACGCCTGCCTGTTCCTGCACGAGCAACAGCAGCAGTTCGAGGCCGGCGAGGCACTGGCAGAGGTTGTCGAGCGGATCAACGGCCTGACGCTGAGCAATCCCTGGCTGCAAAGACGTCGAGACAAGCTGCTGTTCCAGATCGGCCAGCACTGTGAACGCATCGCCGATTTCTCTACCGCGTTGAGCCTGTACCGTCAGTGCGCCTATCCCGGCGCGCGCCTGCGGCTGATTCGGGTACTGGAGCGCTGCGAGGAGTATGAGCTGGCCCTGGACCTGGCGACCCAGGCCGGGCAATCGCCGCAAAGCGCCGCCGAACAGCAACAATTGCTTCGTCTGCTGCCCAGGCTGCGGCGCAAACTCGGCGGGCCGGCAATCAAACGGGCGTCGCCTCGGGAAATGTTGCGCCTGGACCTGCAATTGCCCAGGGTCGATCCGGCCTTGTCGGTGGAGTACCACGTCCAGGCGCACTTGTCCGAAGAGACGGCGCCGGTCCATTACGTTGAAAACAGTCTGATCAACTCGCTGTTCGGCCTGTTGTGCTGGCCGGCGATCTTCGCGCCGTTGCCAGGGGCGTTTTTCCACCCGTTCCAGCGCGGCCCGGTGGACCTGCTGAGTGAGGATTTCCACAGTCGACGTGCCGATCTGTTCCAGGCTTGCCTGGCGGAACTCGATGACGGGCGTTACCGGCAGACCATTCGTGAACGCTACACGCAAAAGTGGGGCGTGCAGTCACCCTTCGTATTCTGGGGCGTGCTCAGCGAGGAGCTGCTGGAGCAGGCCCTCGACTGCCTGCCGGCCGAGCACCTCAAGCACTGGTTCAACCGCTTGCTGCTGGACATCAAGGCCAATCGCGCCGGCATGCCGGACCTGATCCAGTTCTGGCCGCAGCAAAAGACCTACCGCATGATCGAAGTCAAAGGCCCTGGCGATCGTCTGCAGGATAACCAGCTGCGCTGGCTGGAGTTCTGCCATGAGCATCAGATGCCGATTGCCGTGTGCTATGTGCAATGGGCGGAGCAAGACGTTTGAGCTATAGCATCGCGGTGCGGGCGCTGTGTGAGTTCACCGCCAAGGTCGGTGACCTCGACTTGCGCTTCACACCGTCGCCGACCGCGCTGGAAGGCATCGTCGGCCATCGCACCGTGGCGTCCCGGCGCAGCGAGGGCTACCAGAGTGAAGTCGCCCTCGAAGGCCACTATCAGAACCTGACCGTCAAGGGCAGGGCGGATGGCTACGATCCAGCGCAAAACTGCCTCGAAGAAGTCAAGACCTACCGTGGCGACTTGAGCAAGCAACCCGCCAACCACCGCCAATTGCACTGGGCCCAGGCGAAAGTCTACGGCTGGTTGATGTGCCGCAAGCTCGACCTGGAACGGATCAACCTGGCGCTGGTGTACTTCGACATCGTCAGCGAAAGGGAAACCTGTCTGCTCGAAGTGTTCAGCGCGGCCGAGTTGAAGTCGTTCTTCGAGGAACATTGCGCACGGTTCCTGCACTGGGCCGAGCAGGAAATGGCCCATCGCGAGGCGCGCAATCGGGCGGCTCAGCAGCTCGCGTTTCCCCATGCCGGTTTCCGACCGGGCCAGCGGCATCTGGCCGAGTCGGTGTTCAAGGCCGTCAGCACGGGCCGCTGCCTTATGGCCCAGGCACCGACGGGGATTGGCAAGACCGTCGGCACGCTGTTTCCGATGCTCAAGGCCATGGCGCCCCGGCAACTGGACAAGGTGTTCTTCCTGACGGCGAAGACCCCGGGGCGAAAGCTGGCACTGGACGCCGCCCAGGTGATTATTGAAAGCGCCGATGCACCGCCTTTGCGGGTCCTGGAAATGATCGCCCGGGACAAGGCCTGCGAACACCCGGACAAGGCCTGCCACGGTGAATCCTGCCCGTTGGCCCAGGGCTTCTATGATCGCTTGCCGGCTGCGCGCCAGGCGGCCAGTGAGCTCAAACTGTTGAATCAGGGCGCCTTGCGCCAGGTCGCGCTGGACCATGCGGTCTGCCCGTATTACCTGAGCCAGGAAATGGCCCGCTGGGCGGACGTGGTGGTCGCCGACTACAACTATTATTTCGATTTCAGCGCCTTGCTGTTCGGCCTGGCCCAAGCCAACAACTGGACTGTCGCGGTGCTGGTGGACGAGGCGCACAATCTGGTGGAGCGTGGCCGTCAGATGTACAGCGCCAGCCTTGATCAGGCGACCCTCAACGGCGTACGAAAAACCGCTCCCGAAGCACTGAAAAAGCCCCTGCAACGGGTCAGCCGCGAATGGAATGCCCTGCACAACCTCCAATCGGGCGCCTACCAGGCCTATGACAAAGCCCCGGAAAAACTGCTCCAGGCATTGTCATCGTGCAGTGCCGGCATCGGCGACTATCTGAACGATCACCCACAAGGGCTGGACAGCGCACTACAGAGTTTCTACTTCGAGATGCTGCAGTTCTGTCGTGTGGCCGAGCTCTTCGATGGGCAGTTCCTGTTCGACATCAGCAAGCGCGACCTCGACCGCAAACGATGCCTTTCGCAACTGTGCCTGCGCAACGTGGTGCCTGCCGGTTTCATCGGGCCACGCCTGACCGCCGCACGCAGCACCGTGCTGTTTTCCGCGACCCTCAGCCCTCGTCACTATTACGCCGATCTGCTGGGCACACCGCTCGACACGGTGTGCATCGACGTCGAATCGCCGTTTCATGCCGACCAGTTGCAAGTGCACATCGTCGACCGGATCTCCACGCGGTTCGTCCATCGGGAAGCCTCCCTGGCGCCGATCGTCGAGCTGATCGCCAACCAGTTCATCCAGCGTCCCGGCAACTACCTGGCATTTTTCAGCAGTTTCGACTATCTGCAGCAAGTGGCGCAGTTGCTGGCCGAGCGGCACCCGCAGATCAACCTGTGGACGCAGTCTCGCGGGATGGCGGAAGAACAGCGTCAGCAGTTTCTCGATCAGTTCACCGAAGGCGGCGAGGGCATTGGTTTTGCGGTGCTGGGCGGAGCGTTTGGCGAAGGCATCGACTTGCCCGGTGCACGGCTGATCGGCGCGTTCATCGCCACCCTGGGCCTGGCCCAGCTCAACCCGGTCAACGAACAGTTGAAGCGGCGCATGGCGGCGATTTTCGGTGCCGGCTACGACTACACCTACCTGTTTCCCGGCGTGCAGAAAGTGGTACAGGCCGCCGGACGGGTGATTCGCACCCAACAGGACCAGGGTGTGGTGATGTTGATCGATGACCGTTTTGCCGAGAGCAAGGTCAGGCAACTGCTGCCGCGTTGGTGGTCGATTGCCCCAACGAATGTGCATTCTGCGCTGTAGGAGCTTTCACTCTTAATAACAAATACATACCTTGATTAAAACAACGGTTTGAACAATTGGGGCCAGCACGTTTTATTGGGAGGGCTGGATATCACAGCCCAATTCTTTGATAAGGAAATCAAGGTATGTCAGATGAACCGAAATACAGTTACTCCTCAGACGACGTAATCAAGGCGTTCGACGAGATCTTCCCTACGCTCTTTGCCGACAAAACTGCTGAAACCATCCCGAAGTTGCTGATCACCGCCGGAGTGGAGGGCTCGGGCAAGACTTACCTGCTGGAAAAGAGCTTGCTGCCATCCGGAAATTACGGGAACTACATTCGACTGTACCTGCCCGAATATCGAAAAAAACACCCGCGTTACGACGACATGATCGAGTTCGGCGTATTGCACGCCTACGAACATTCAGAAGCGTTTGCCAGGGAACTTGGTTCGAAAATCTTCGCCAACGCGCTTACTCATAGATACAACATCATCATGGAGTGCGCGTTCGATGACATCGGTTTTGCCGGATTGGCAAAGTTTGTTCCTGGTTATCAACTCGAAGTCCATGTCGTGGGCTGCAATCATGCGTTCGCCCATATTTCCAGCATCAAAAGAGCATTCTCCAGCCTGCAAAAGCAGGAGATGGAGCGATTTGTCAGCTATTCGAGACTCGAGTCGAGCATCAGTAACGCCCCGGCGGTTCTCGTTGCGTTCGAGTTCATCGCAAAGACGGTGAGCGGCTCGCAGATCTTCTTGTACGAGCGTGGTCTGGGCACGCTGAGCGAGCGGGTACTGCGTGCTCACAGCAGCTATACCCTGGACGCAAACGGGAATCTGAACGAAGTTTCAACGTTGCAGCCATATGCGTACAGCGCCTATGACACAATCCTCAGGAGGTCGGTGTATTCGATGGAGGAGCGTGACGAGATGGTCAAGGAATGTCATTTACAGCTGCTTAAAACCAGCCAATATGACAAGCAGGTTCCTGATTTCGTCTACAACGACCTTTATTCCTATATCACCAAATACGTCTATCGCTAAGCCGGCCGGGATTGCAGGCTATGAAACAAACCGCCGGAATCATGGCTTTCCAAATGCAGTTTGTCTCATACTCCAGCAAAGCAATCATGATGCGAGAACTCAATGACCGAGGATCGAAGCAGGCCAAATGCCGTTGAGGACAAGCGTTTTCGCTTGTTGATCGATGCGGTGATTGACTACGCGATCTACATGGTTGACCCCGACGGCATCATCACCAGCTGGAACGCCGGCGCCAAGCGTTTCAAGGGGTACGAGGAGGCGGAAATCCTCGGCCAGCATTTCTCGCGCTTCTACACCGATGAGGACCGCCGTGCCGGTTTGCCCCAACGGGCGCTGGACACGGCGATTCACGAAGGGCGATTCGAAGGCGAAGGCTGGCGCGTACGCAAGGACGGCACGCACTTCTGGTCCCACGTGGTGATTGATCCGATTGTCGATCCTTCGGGAAAATTGCTGGGATTTGCCAAGATCACCCGTGATTTGACCGACCGCAAAATGGCTGAAGAAGTCCTCAAGCAGAGCGAGCAGCAGTTCCGCTTGCTAGTACAAAGCGTCACGGACTATGCCATTTACATGCTCGCCCCGGATGGACGCGTGACCAACTGGAATCTCGGTGCGCAGCGCATCAAGGGCTACTTGCCCCGGGAAGTGATCGGCGAGCATTTCTCGATGTTCTATACCCCGCAAGACCGCGAGGCGGGTGAGCCGCAGCGAACCCTGGACACCGCGACCCGTGAAGGGCGATTCGAAAGCAAGGGCTGGCGTGTACGCAAGGACGGCACGCGGTTTCTGGCGCATGTCGTGGTCGATCCGATCCGGGGCGAGACCGGTACCTTGCTCGGTTTCGCCAAGATCACCCGTGACATCACCGAATCGACACTCGCCCAGCAGACGCTGGAGCAAACCCGCGAAGCGCTGTTCCAGGCGCAGAAAATGCAGGCCATCGGCCAACTCAGCGGCGGCATCGCCCACGACTTCAACAATTTGTTGACCGTCATCCTTGGCAATCTGGAAATCGTGCGCAAGCGTCTGGCGGATGACCCGAAAGTCGTGCGATTGCTGGACAACGCGACCCAGGGTGCCTTGCGCGGTGTTTCCCTGACCCAGCGCATGCTGGCTTTTGCACGGCGTCAGGAACTGAAATCGGAACCTGTCGAGATACCGGCCCTGGTGCAGGGAATCTCCGGTCTGCTGCGCAGTTCGTTGGGGCCGTCAGTGGAATTGGAAACGCGTTTCCTTCCGGATGTCGAGCCAGTGATGGCCGACGTCAACCAACTTGAACTGGCCGTGTTGAATCTGGCCACCAACGCCCGTGATGCCATGCCCCATGGTGGCAAGATCGTCATCAGCACGCGAACCGAAGAGATCCAAAAGGGCAGCCGCCCGGCACTGGTTGCCGGCCGTTATGTGTGCCTGAGTATCACCGATACCGGGGAAGGCATGGATGAGGCGACGCTGGCGTCGGCGATGGACCCGTTCTTCACCACCAAAGGACTGGGCAAGGGCACCGGGCTGGGGTTGTCGATGGTCCACGGCTTTATCGCGCAACTGGGCGGACGGTTGGTGCTCAAGAGCCAGAAAAATCAGGGCACCACGGCGGAACTGTGGTTGCCCGTCGCTACCGAGAGCGTGGCGGCCAACCTGGTTGCCGATAAACCCGCAGCGCCGGATGTGCCACGCCTGAGCGTCCTGGTGGTGGATGACGACAGCCTGGTGCTGACCAGCACCTGCCTGTTGCTCGAAGACCTCGGGCATCGGGTCATCAGCGCCACCTCCGGTGTCCAGGCACTGGAAGTGTTTACGGGGCAACAGGGCATTGACCTGGTGATCACCGACATGGCCATGCCGCAGATGAGTGGTGCGCAACTGGCGGATGCGATCCGCACACTGGACCCCAACGTACCGATTATCCTGGCCACCGGTTATGCCGAGCGACTGGAAGGATTCGCCACCAAACTGCCCAGGCTGTCGAAACCCTTTACTCAACTCAGCCTGGTGGAAGTGATTGCTTCGGCGATGAAGTGAGCAAACGGGTGACAGGGTCAGTCACCCGACGCCACCGGCATCCAGCGCAGGGAGCACGAGGCGAGTGCCAATGCCCGCAGCACGGCACCCCGGTGCGGCGATCCAGGCAATAAAGCTCACGCGCGCCGCGTTCAGTCTGGTTACACGCGTTATCGATGACGTCCATTGCGAGCAAGCTCGCTCCTGCAATGGGGCGTGCCCGGGTACGCAATTCCTGGGCCGGTGTCAGGCGCGGAGGTTGCGCAAGCTGCGCTCCATCCGCGCGATGCCTTCTTCCAGCAATGAGCGCGGGCAGCCGAAGTTCAGGCGCACGAACTGTTGGCAGTCATCGCCGAAGTCCAGGCCGGCGCTCAAACCGACTTTGGCCTGTTCGAGGAAAAACTGCTGCGGGTTGTCCAGCCCCAGCGCCGAGCAATCGAGCCAGGCCAGGTAGGTGCTTTGCGGCACGTTCATGCTGATACCCGGCAGGCGGCTGCGCACGGCTTCGACCAGATAATCGCGATTGCCTTGCAGGTAGGCCTTGAGTTCGTTCAGCCAGGGCGCGGCTTCGCTGTAGGCGACGCGGGTGGCTTCCAGGCCCAGGGGGTTGACGCTGTCGACCATGCCGCAACGGGCCTGGTTGACGCGCTCACGCAGGTTACGGTCCTGAATGATCATGAACGAGGTTTTCAGCCCGGCGATGTTGTAGGCCTTGCTGGCCGACATCAGGGTGATGGTGCGCTTGGCGATTTGCGGGCTCAGGGTTGCCATCGGAATGTGCTGGCGACCGTCGTAACACAGCTCGGCGTGAATTTCGTCGGAGATGATCCAGGCGTCGTGCTCCAGGCAGATATCGGCAATGGCCTGCAACTCGGCGCGCGGGAATGCTTTGCCCAGCGGGTTGTGCGGGTTGCTCAACAGCAGCGCGCCGCCACCTTGCAGCGACTGGCTCAAGGTCGCCAGCGGCGTGGCGTAGGTACCGTCGGGCTGCGCCTCGAAGCCCAGCTCGACCTTGTTCAATCCCCAATGGCCCGGGGCATGACGCAGCGGCGGGTAGTTCGGCACCTGCACCACGACATTCTGTTGCGGTTGCACCAGGGCCTTGAGCGCCATGTTGAAGCCCGACTCGACGCCCGGCAGGAAGATCAGTTCCTGGGGCTCCACGCACCAGGCGTATTTGTTCCACAGGTCGGCCACGATGGCCTCGCGCAAGTCGTCCGGGGCCACGCTATAGCCGACCATCGGGTGTTCCAGGCGTTTTTGCAGGGCCTGGATGATCACCGGCGGTGCGGCGAAATCCATGTCGGCGACCCACATTGGCAGCACGTCGGCCGGGTAGCGGCTCCATTTGGTGCTGCCGGTGTTGTGGCGGTCGAAGACCTGATCAAAATCGAAAGTCATGCGCAGTCTCGTCAAGGCTGGGTTGGATATGGCGCCATGATAAGCGCCAAGCCCCTGTAGGAGCGAGCCTGCTCGATGGCCCGAACAAGAACCCCCTGTGGGAGCGGGCTTGCCCGCGATAGCGACGGCACAGTCAACATTAACAGTGGCTGACCCTCCGCCATCGCGGGCAAGCCCGCTCCCACAGGGTTTGCGTCGACTCGATAAACGGCCGACGGTCGGTTTTCACACAGGACCCCCTCGCGTTGTCTAGAGTTTCAGTGTCGGCAGCCCGTCTGCCGCAACCATGTTTGTCGAGAAAAATCCGGGAAAAGTACCGGATTTCCACCTGATCAGGAGTGCACGATGGACCTCAGCCGTCGTCAGTTCTTCAAGGTCGCCGGTATCGGCCTTGCAGGCTCTAGCCTGGGTGCGTTGGGCATGGCCCCGACGCCAGCCTTTGCCGAACAGGTGCGCCACTTCAAGCTCGCCCACACCCATGAAACCCGCAACACCTGCCCGTATTGCTCGGTCGGCTGTGGGGTGATCATGTACAGCCAGGGCGATGCGGCGAAGAATGTCGCGCAAAGCATCATCCACATCGAAGGTGACGCCGACCACCCGGTCAACCGCGGCACCCTGTGCCCCAAAGGCGCAGGCCTGCTGGACTTCATTCACAGCCCCGGTCGCCTGCAATACCCGCAGGTACGCAAGCCCGGCAGCAGCGAATGGACGCGGGTGTCCTGGGATGACGCGCTCAATCGTATCGCCGACCTGATGAAGGCCGACCGCGACGCCAACTTCGTCGAGAAAAACGCCCAGGGGCAAACGGTGAACCGCTGGCTGACCACCGGTTTCCTCGCGGCCTCGGCAGCGTCCAACGAAGCGGGCTACATCACCCACAAGGTCATTCGCAGTCTCGGCATGCTGGGGTTTGATAACCAGGCGCGTGTCTGACACGGCCCGACGGTGGCAAGTCTTGCCCCGACGTACGGCCGTGGTGCCATGACCAATACCTGGACCGATATCGCCAACGCGAACCTGGTTCTGGTGATGGGCGGCAACTCAGCAGAAGCGCACCCTTGCGGTTTCAAATGGGTGACCGAAGCCAAGGCGCACAACAAGGCGCGGCTGATCGTGGTCGACCCGCGATTCACCCGCACGGCCTCGGTGGCCGACTATTACGCACCGATCCGCACCGGCACCGACATCGCTTTCATGGGCGGGTTGATCAACTACCTGCTGACCGAGGACAAGATCCAGCACGAATACGTGCGCAATTACACCGACGTGTCGTTCATCGTCAAAGCCGGCTATGGCTTCGAAGACGGGATTTTCAGCGGCTACGACGTCGCCAAGCGCGCCTATACCGACAAGTCCGGCTGGGGTTACGAGCTCGGTGAGGACGGATTTGCCAAGGTCGACCCGACCCTGCAAGACCCGCGTTGTGTCTACCAACTGATGAAGCAGCACTACAGCCGCTACAACATCGACCTGGCGAGTCAGATTTGCGGCATGCCGGTCGATGCCATGAAAAAGATCTGGGAAGAAATCGCCACCTGCTCGCAACCGGGCAAGACCATGACGATTCTCTACGCCCTGGGCTGGACCCAGCACTCCATCGGTTCGCAGATCATCCGCAGCGCCGCCATGGTGCAATTGCTGCTGGGCAACGTCGGCATGCCGGGCGGGGGCGTGAATGCCTTGCGCGGGCACTCCAACATCCAGGGGCTGACCGACCTCGGTCTTTTGTCCAACTCGTTGCCCGGTTACCTGACGCTGCCGGGTGACGCCGAGCAGGATTACAACGCCTACATCGTCAAACGCACGCAAAAACCGCTGCGGCCGGGGCAGTTGTCCTATTGGCAGAACTACGGCAAGTTCCACGTCAGCCTGATGAAAGCCTGGTACGGCGCCAACGCCACGGCCGAGAACAACTGGTGCTACGAGTACCTGCCGAAGCTGGACATTCCCAACTACGACATCCTCAAGGTGTTCGACCTGATGGGCCAGGGCAAGGTCAACGGCTACATGTGCCAGGGCTTCAATCCGATCGCCGCGTTGCCCGACAAGAACCGGGTGATGGCGGCGCTGGCCAGACTCAAATGGCTGGTGGTGATGGACCCGCTGGCCACCGAGACCTCGGAGTTCTGGCGCAACGCCGGGCCGTTCAACGATGTGAAGAGCGCCGACATCCAGACCGAAGTGATTCGTCTGCCCACCACCTGCTTCGCCGAAGAAGACGGTTCGCTGGTCAACAGCAGCCGCTGGCTGCAATGGCACTGGAAAGGCGCCGATGGCCCTGGTGAAGCGCAAACCGACATTCGCATCATGAGCGAGCTGTTCCTGCGCTTGCGGCAGCGCTATCAGAGCGAAGGCGGGAAATACCCCGACCCGATCCTCAAACTGTCCTGGCCCTACAAGATCGCCGACGAACCTTCGCCGGAGGAACTGGCGAAGGAAATCAACGGTTCCGCCACCGCCGACTTCACCGACGCCACTGGCGCGGCTATCAAGGCCAATACCCAACTCGCCGGCTTCGCTCAGCTCAAGGACGATGGCAGCACGGCGTCCGGCTGCTGGATTTTCTGCGGCAGCTGGACCGAGGCGGGCAACCAGATGGCCCGGCGCGATAACAGCGACCCATACGGCATGCATCAACATCTGGGCTGGGCCTGGGCCTGGCCGGCCAACCGGCGGATTCTCTACAACCGTGCCTCCGCTGACGTGCAAGGCAAACCCTGGGATCCGAAAAAACGCCTGGTGTGGTGGAACGGCAAAGCCTGGGGCGGCACCGACGTGCCTGACTACAAGGCCGATGTGCCGCCGGAAGCCGGGATGAATCCGTTCATCATGAACCCCGAAGGCGTGGCGCGGTTCTTTGCCGTCGACAAGATGAACGAAGGGCCGTTCCCCGAGCACTATGAGCCGTTCGAAACGCCCATCGGCATCAACCCGATGCACCCGGACAACAAGAAAGCCACCAGCAACCCGGCGGCGCGGATCTTCGACTCGGTGTGGGATTCCCTCGGCGTGGCCAAGGATTACCCGTACGCCGCCACCAGCTACCGCCTGACCGAGCATTTCCACTTCTGGAGCAAGCACTGCAAGCTCAATGCGATTGCCCAACCCGAGCAGTTCGTCGAGATCGGCGAAGTGCTGGCCAAGGAGAAAGGCATCGTCGCCGGCGACCGTGTGCGCGTCAGCTGCAAGCGCGGGCATATTGAAGCCGTAGCGGTGGTGACCAAGCGGATTCGGCCGTTGCAGGTCAACAATCAAGTGGTGCACCAGATCGGTATCCCGCTGCACTGGGGTTTCACCGGCCTGACGCGCCACGGTTACCTGACCAACACCCTGGTGCCGTTCCTCGGCGATGGCAACACCCAGACCCCGGAATCCAAGTCATTCCTGGTCAACGTGGAGAAAATCTAAATGGCCAGCCAAGACATCATTGCCCGCTCGGCCACCACCACCGTACCGTCCTCGGTGCGCAATCAGGAGGAAGTCGCCAAGCTGATCGACACCACCAAGTGCATCGGTTGCAAGGCCTGCCAGGTCGCCTGCTCGGAATGGAACGAGCTGCGCGACGAGGTCGGCCACAACCACGGCACCTATGACAACCCGCAGGACCTCAGCGCCGAAACCTGGACCCTGATGCGCTTCACCGAGCACGAAAACGACGCCGGCAACCTGGAATGGTTGATTCGCAAGGACGGCTGCATGCACTGCGCCGAGCCCGGTTGCCTGGCGGCATGCCCCAGCCCCGGTGCGATCATCAAGCACGCCAACGGCATCGTCGATTTCAACCAGGACCACTGCATTGGTTGCGGCTACTGCATCACGGGTTGCCCGTTCAACATTCCGCGCATCTCGCAAAAGGATCACAAGGCCTACAAATGCACCTTGTGTTCGGACCGGGTGGCCGTGGGGCTGGAGCCGGCCTGCGTGAAAACCTGTCCGACCGGGGCCATCGTCTTCGGCTCCAAGGAAGACATGAAGGAGCACGCCGCCGAGCGCATCGTCGACCTCAAGAGTCGCGGTTTCGACCAGGCCGGTCTGTACGACCCCGCCGGCGTCGGCGGCACCCATGTGATGTACGTGCTGCACCATGCCGACACGCCGAAGCTCTATGCCGGCTTGCCCGCCGACCCGGCGATCAGCCCGTTGGTGGGCCTGTGGAAAGGCGTGAGCAAACCCCTGGCGCTGCTGGCGATGGGCGCGGCGGTGCTGGCCGGGTTCTTCCATTACGTGCGCGTTGGCCCGCAGATCGTCGAAGAGGACGAACTGCCGCCAGGCAATGACCCGGCGGTGCATGAGGTCGATCCGTCGGTGCACACCTATGATCCGAAGCGGGAGAACAGGTCATGATCCGCAAAGAGATCCTTCGCTATACCGCCAACCAGCGCACCAACCACTGGCTGGTGGCGATCCTGTTTTTCATGGCCGGGCTGTCCGGGCTGGCGTTGTTCCACCCGGCGCTGTTCTGGCTGAGCAACCTGTTTGGCGGCGGTCCCTGGACACGCATCCTGCACCCGTTCATGGGCGTGTTGATGTTTCTGTTGTTCCTCGGGCTGGTGGTGCGCTTCTGGCGCGCCAATTACTTCATTGCCAATGACCGCTTGTGGCTCAAGCGTATTGACCGGGTGATGAAAAACGAAGAGGAGGGCGTGCCCCCCATCGGCAAGTACAACCCCGGGCAGAAGCTGCTGTTCTGGACTTTACTGCTGTGCATGTTCGGGCTGCTGTTCACCGGTCTGGTGATCTGGCGCGCGTATTTCAGCGACTACTTCGGCATCACCATGATCCGTTGGGCGATGTTGCTGCATGCCTTGGCCGGTTTCGTGCTGATCCTGAGCATCATCGTGCACATCTACGCCGGGATCTGGATCAAGGGCTCGGTCAGCGCCATGCTGCATGGCTGGGTCAGCCGCGCCTGGGCGAAGAAACACCATGAACTGTGGTATCGCGAGGTGACGCGTGACGAGCGTCCCGACCCGCCCTTGAGCAAAAAAGGATAACGATTTGGCCACCATTCTGGAGCCTGGAGAGATCGAAGCGGCGGCCACGGCACCGCCGTTTCTGCACCTGCCACCACCCAACCTGTTCACCTTGCGCGCGCTGCGCCTGGAGCGTCTGGCCGAAGGGCATCCATTGGCCGAGTACCTGCGCCTGATTGCCGGGTTGTGTCACGAGCAGCAGCGGCTGATGGATGATCCACCCGACGCGGCCGTGCCCGACCCGCAACGTATCCGGCGCTGCCTGGAGCACGGTCTACCGCCGTTCGCCGCCGACAGCCTGGTGCGCGAAGACGCCTGGTTGCCGTTCCTGCACGGTTTGTTGCAGCGCTATCAACCCGCCGCGCAACCGGCGGTGGAACAGGCTGTAGCGACGTTGCGCAACGCCAGCGCCGGGCAGCTCAAGACCTGGGCGCTGGCCTTGGTCAGCGGGCAGTTCAGCTTGTTGCCGGCGGCCCTGGTGCCGTTTCTCGGCGCGGCATTGCAAGTCGCGTGGAGTCATTGGCTGCTGACGACGCCAGACCTCGCCCTGAAACCCGGCTCCAGCCTCAACCAATGCCCGGCCTGTGGTTCACCGGCCATGGCCGGGGTGATTCGCCATCGCGGCAAATACAACGGTCTGCGCTATCTGGTGTGCTCGCTGTGCGCCTGCGAATGGCATGTGGTGCGGGTCAAATGCGTGTATTGCGAGCAAAGCAAGGGCCTGCAATACGTCAGCTTCGACAGCGACCGCCACGCTGCCGACAAAGCCCCGTTGCGCGCCGAAACCTGTCCCGGCTGCCAGAGCTACCTCAAGCAGATCTACCTGGAGTGCGACGCCGAAGGCGAAGCGCTGTCCGCCGACCTGAGCAGCCTGATGCTCGACATGCGCCTGGAGCAGGAAGGCTTTCAGCGTCCGGCGCCCAATCTGCTGCTGGCGCCCGGAGGCGACTGACGCGAACGTCTACACTCAGGCGGTCCACCTTTGCCGGAGCGCCTGATGTCTGCCCGATCCGCCAGCCCAGCCTTGCGCCTGCCCTCCATCGACAGCTTGCTGCGCGACCCGGCATGTCAGCCTTTGGCCGAACGTTATGGGCGCGATGCCTTGCTCGCCAGCCTGCGACAGTTGCTCGACGACTTGCGCGAACCGGTACTGGCCGGACAACTCGACGCCGTTGAACTCGCCCCACAAGTGCTGGCGGGCAGGGCGGGTGAGCGGCTGGTCAACCAGCATCGCAGCCATGTGCGCCGGGTGTTCAACCTCACCGGCACAGTGCTGCACACCAACCTGGGGCGTGCCTTGCTGCCGGAAGAAGCCATAGACGCAGTGCAAATGGCCGCGCGTTATCCGCTGAATCTGGAGTTCGACCTGCACAGCGGCAAGCGTGGCGACCGCGACGATTTGATCGAAGGCCTGATTCGCGAGCTGACTGGCGCGGAGGCGGTGACCGTGGTCAACAACAACGCCGCCGCCGTGCTGCTTACCCTCAACAGCCTGGGCGCGCGCAAGGAAGGCATCATTTCCCGGGGCGAGCTGATCGAAATCGGCGGCGCCTTTCGCATCCCGGACATCATGGCCCGCGCCGGGGTGAAGCTGCATGAAGTCGGCACCACCAACCGTACCCATGCCCGTGACTACGAAGCCGCCATCGGCCCGCGCAGTGGTCTGGTGATGCGCGTGCATGCGAGCAACTACAACATTCAGGGCTTCACCACCCGCGTGCCCACCGCAGAGCTGGCGCAACTGGCGCATAAACATGGCTTGCCGCTGCTGGAGGACCTCGGCAGTGGCAGTTTGCTGGACCTCACGCGCTGGGGCCTGCCGGCCGAGCCGACGGTGCGACAGGCGCTGCTCGATGGCGCAGACATCGTCACCTTCAGCGGCGACAAACTGCTCGGCGGCCCCCAGGCCGGCTTGATCGTAGGCCGCAAAGAGCTGATTGCGCGGATCAAGAAAAACCCGCTGAAACGTGCACTTCGCGTCGACAAACTGACCCTCGCCGCCCTCGAAGCGGTGCTCGGCCTGTACCGCAACCCGGATCGCCTGTCCGAGCGGCTGCCAAGCCTGCGGCTGCTGACCCGGCCTCAGGCGGAGATCTTCGCCCAGGCTCAACGGCTGTTGCCGTCCCTGGCGCACGTGTTAGGCGCTGCCTGGAGCGTCAGTGCAGAACCGGCGCTGGGCATGATCGGCAGTGGCAGCCAGCCGGTGGCGCGCTTGCCGGGTGCGGCGCTATGCCTGCGGCCGAACTGCTCCAAACGTCTGCGTGGTCGTTGGTTGCACGGTCTGGAAGAGAGCCTGCGCAGCCTGCCGATTCCGGTGCTCGGACGCATCGACGACGACGCCTTGTGGCTGGACTTGCGCCAACTGGACGACGAGCCGGCGTGGCTGGCGCAACTCGGTCAGTTGCAAGCAGGGGATCCGGCAAAGTGATCGTCGGCACCGCGGGGCACATCGACCACGGCAAGACCGCATTGCTCCAGGCACTGACCGGACAATCCGGTGACCGACGCCGGGAAGAGCGTGAGCGAGGCATGACCATCGACCTTGGTTACCTCTACGCCGCGCTGGAACCGGGCGCCGGCCTCAGCGGTTTTATCGACGTACCCGGTCATGAGCGCTTCACCCACAACATGCTGGCCGGGGCGCAGGGCATCGATCTGGTGCTGCTGGTGGTGGCTGCCGACGACGGGGTGATGCCGCAAACCCGCGAGCACCTGGCCATCGTCGAACTGCTGGGCATCCCCCGGGCACTGGTGGCGATCAGCAAATGCGACCGGGTCGATGAGGCTCGTGTGCAGATCGTCTGTGAGCAGGTCAAAGCCTTGCTGGCGCCGGGCCCTTATGCCGATGCGCCGCAGATCGTGCTGTCGAGCGTGACCGGGCAGGGCATCTACACCCTGCGTCAGGCCTTGATCGAAGCGCAACGCGAGGTCGTTCAACGCAGTCACAAAGGTGGTTTTCGCCTGTGGATCGATCGGGCATTCAGCGTGGCGGGCGCGGGTATCGTGGTCACCGGCACGTCGCTGTCCGGGCAGGTTACGGTCGGCGATACATTGATGCTCGGCCCGCTCGGCAAATCGGTGCGGGTGCGCGGCCTGCATGCACAGAATCGAGTGGCCGAGGTCGCCCTGGCCGGTCAGCGTGTGGCCTTGAACATCAGTGCCGAACGCCTGGCGCTGGAGCAGATACACCGAGGTCAGTGGCTGTGCGCTGAATGGCTGCATGCACCGACCCAGCGAATCGATATCGACCTGCGTTTGTTACCCGGCGAACCGCGCGCTTTCGAACACTTTCAACCGGTGCACATTCATCTCGGCACGCAGGACGTGACCGGACACGTGGCGTTGCTGGAGGGCACCAGCCTGGCGCCGGGCGCACGGATGTTCGCGCAACTGCTGCTGAATGCGCCGGTGCAGGCGGTCAAGGGCGATCCACTGATTCTGCGTGACCAGAGCGCACAACGTACCCTCGGCGGTGGCCGGGTGCTCGACCCGTTCGCGCCCGACCGGCAGCGACGCAGCCCCGAGCGTCTGGCGCAGTTACACGCGCTGGCCGCGCACAACGAATTGGAACACTGCCTGCCTGAATTACTGGCCCACGGCGAAACCGGACTCGACTCCGTGCGTCTGGAGCGTCAATTCAATCGCCCCCGCGACACCTGGGTTTTGCCCGCGGACGTGCGCCTGATCGACACCCGCCAAGGATCGTTGCTGTTCAGCGCGGCGCGTTGGGAAGGGCTGAAAACACGCTTGCTGGAACAACTGGCGCGCTTTCACGAATTGGAGCCGGACCAAATGGGGCCGGACCGCGATCGCCTGCGTCGATTCAGTGCCACGGTCCTCGATCGTCCGACCTTCATCTGTCTGCTCGACGAATTGCTGGTCAGTGGCGACATCGCCAGCAGCGGGCCGTGGCTGCATCTGCCTGGCCATCAAGTGCGCTTGAGCGACGCGGACGAAGCCCTTTGGCATCAATTACAGCCATCGTTCGAAACGGCCGGATTCGATCCCCCCTGGGTGCGCGACTTGCCGCATGACGAAGCCACGGTGCGTTTGCTGCTGCGCAAAATGGCCCGGTTGGGGTTGCTGCACCAGGTGGTCCGCGACCTCTTTTACACCGATGCGATGATCCGCCGATTGGCGGCTATGCTGTTGCAATTGGCCGACGTCGACCCGGTGATCCAGGTGTCGGCGTTTCGCGATGCGGTGGGCCTGGGGCGCAAGCGCAGTATCCAGATTCTCGAATACTTCGATCGCCTGGGCCTGACCCGACGAGTTGGCGATCGCCGCCAGATTCGTCCCGACAACGTATTGGCCCGGCGCCCATAGCCAGGTTTTCAAGGAAGGTAATCGCGCCCGGTGGCGCGGCCGGGCTTCAAACCCGGTTGGGGACGGCATCCGTTCCCGGGCAGGTTCGACTCCGGCTACCTTCCGCCATTTTCCGCTCAGAAGGGCCCGAAACTCAGCGGGTACTGGATGACCACGTAAAGCCTGTCGATGTCATCGCCGCCCTGGGCAGCGTTGGCGCGGTGCGACACATGAGACACCTGCAGGCTCAACCCCTTGGCGGCACCGGACTGCACGATATAGCGCAGGTCGATGTCGCGCTCCCAATGGCGTCCGCCATCCCCTTGTTGCGGTACGTACTCACCCAGCGACGGGTCGAACGGGTTATACGCTCCGCCCTGGGGCGCGTGGGTGCCGTCGATGCCGGTGCCTTTGACGTAGCGGGTCATGAAGTTCAGGCCGGGCACGCCGAAGGTGCTCAAGTCGAGGTCGTAACGTGCCTGCCACGAGCGTTCGCCCGCGCCGTTGAAATCGGCGTACTTGATCGAGTTGGCGAGGTAGATCGAATCGCCACCGACGAAATCGAACGGTGTATTGCCCTCGACTTTTTGATACGCCAGGGTGAAACCATGGGCACCGACCGTGTATTTGCCCGACAGGCTATAGGCCGTGTTGTCGATGGCGCCGGCCAGCGCCTGACCGGTTTGCCGGGTGTGGTAGATGTTCCCGTCGAGGAATATGCCCGGCTGTTTCAGGTGCAGGTTGCCGTAGTACTGATGCCAGGTGTCCGTCAGCTCTGAGGCGTACAGTGCGCCGCCGACAGGGCTTTGCGTGAACAGGTCGGCGCCGGCGAACGAAATTCCGCCCGCTTCGGTATTGGCCCCGTAACCGTAGAAATTGCCCTTGCTTGAGGAACTGTCCTGGTTCTTGAAGGCCGTGAAGTGGCCGGCAGCAAGCTTCATGCCGTCGATTTCGCGGCTGTTGAGCAGAAAGCCGGTAGCGTATTCCGGTTGCAGACGCTTGTCCGAGGTGTCGAACACCGGGGTTTCCACCGTCATTTCACCGAAGGACAAGGTGGTTTTCGAGCTATTGAGTTTGATTGCACCGCCACCGCTGGAATAGTCACTGGCGCTGCGTCCATCGCTGTCGACCGGCAACAGACCGGTCCCGGAACGGCCCTTGCCGCTGTCCAGCTTCAAACCCAGGAAAGCATGGGCGTCGAGGCCAAAACCCACAGTCCCCGGTGTGAATCCGGATTCAAAGGAACTGATAAAGCCTTGAGCCCATTCGGCTTTATAGCTTTTGCCCGTCGGCGAGGGGGAACGGTAATCGCTGTTGAGGTAGAAGTTGCGACTGAGCACTTCAAGCGACGCACCACTGAGAAACCCTGACGCCGATTCGTCTGCCAGGGCAGTCCCGGCGGTCAGTAGCGATAAGCATAAGGTCAGGCTGATCCGCAGGTCGGGGGAGGCACACTTCATCGATCTGTCACCACAGGCCCGCGACTGCGAAAGGTCCGCAGCCGCAGGCAGTTGAAAAGCGATTAATGGCCTTCCGAAGCGCCAAACATGGTTTTGGCGTAGATCAGTCCCAGACCATAGGCGCCACCATTGGCAATCGAGGTTTTCACGGTTTCGTCGTAGGTCTCGGTGCGCGCCCAGTCACGCTGCAGCTCCAGCAGGTATTGCAGCGATGTCATCGGCCGGGCACCGAGCTGGATCATGCGCTGCATGGCCATTTCGTGGGCTTCGGTGCTGACGTCGCCGCAGGCGTCGGCGATCACATAGACCTCGAAGCCCTGGTCGATTGCCGACAGTGCCGGGCCGACGATGCACACCGACGTCCACAAGCCGGCCAGGACGATTTTCTGTTTGCCGAAGGCATTGACCTCGACAGCGATCCGCTCATCTTCCCAGGTGTTCATGCTGGTGCGGTCGATCACCTTGTGTTCCGGGAACACCGCCTTGATTTCGTCGAAGATCGGACCGGAAAAGCTCTTTTCGGCGACCGTGGTCAGAATCGTCGAGACCTTGAATCCACGCGCGGCCTTGGCGACCAGGGAAGCGTTATTGCGTAGCGTGACGGCGTCGATGGATTTGGTCGCAAAGGACATCTGCGACTGGTGATCGATCATGATCAGGGTGTGGTCGGTCGGGTTCAGCAGGGTTTTACCGGGAACAGCTTTCGCAATGGCCATGACAACGATCCTTACGGGGGAGTGAGGCGTTCATGGTGGCGCAGCCTCAGGCGCAAAGATTGAATCGGTGTGCTGTGTTGGAGGTGTTTTTCCGCAAGCGTGCCGATGGGATCGCGCCCACGCACAGGGGGGGCAGGCGTGCCTGCCAGAGCTTATGGATAAAAAAACGCGGCGCCCAATTGAGAGGAGCTGACGCCGCGTGGGTTCAAGCGTCAGAACTGTTCGGCGCTCAGGCCATACAACGGGGCGCTGCCGGCGCGAATGGATTGCTCCAGGCTCAAGATGCGCGGCAGCAGGCGATGGATGTAGAAGTCGGCGGTGGCGATTTTCGCGCCGTAGAACGTTTCGTCCTCGCCCCGTTTGTGCAGGGCCACTTGCGCCATCCGCGCCCAAAGCCAGGCGTAGGCGACGTAACCGAACAGGTGCAGATATTCCACTGAAGCGGCGCCGACTTCGTTACGGTGGGTCGCCGCTCGATCCTGCAGCCAGTCGCTCAGGTCCTCCAGGCGCTGCACCGCGTCCAGCAACTGAGAGGCATAGGGCGCATCGGGTTGGGCGGCAAAGCGACGAATCTCCCCGGTGAATTGGCGCAGCGCCAGCCCCTTGTCGGCCAGCACCTTGCGCCCGAGCAGGTCCAGCGCCTGGATGCCGTTGGTGCCTTCATAAATCTGCGCGATGCGCACGTCGCGCACCAGTTGCTCCTGGCCCCATTCGCGGATGTAGCCATGGCCACCAAACACTTGCTGGCCGTTGATGCAGCTTTCCAGGCCGGTGTCGGTAAAAAATGCCTTGGCCACCGGCGTCAGCAGCGCGACCAGGTCCTGGGCGCTCTCACGCTCCCGGGCATCGTCGGAAAATTTCGCCAGGTCCAGTTGCTGCCCGACATAACTGGCGAACGCGCGACCGCCTTCTGTCAGGGCTTTCATGCTCAGCAGCATGCGTCGCACGTCGGGGTGCACGATGATCGGGTCGGCCGCTTTGTCCGGAGCCATGGCGCCAGTCGGCGAGCGGCTCTGGATGCGTTCGCGAGCGTAGGCCACGGCGCTCTGATAGGACGCCTCGGCACAGCCGATGCCCTGGATGCCGATGGAAAGGCGTTCGTAGTTCATCATGGTGAACATCGCCGCCAGGCCCTTGTTCGCCTCACCGATCAGCCAACCGCTGGCGCCGTCGAAGTTCATCACGCAGGTGGCCGACGCCTTGATCCCCATCTTGTGTTCGATCGAACCGCAACTCACGGCGTTGCCTGCGCCGAGGGAGCCGTCGGCGTTGACCAGCACTTTCGGCACCAGAAACAGCGAAATGCCTTTAGGGCCGGCCGGCGCATCGGGCAGCTTGGCGAGCACCAGGTGGACGATGTTTTCAGTCAGGTCCTGATCGCCGCCGGTGATGAAAATCTTGCTGCCGGTGATGGCGTAGCTGCCGTCGGCCTGAGGTTCGGCGCGGGTGCGGATGAGCCCCAGGTCGGTGCCGGCGTGGGCTTCGGTCAGGCACATGGAACCGGCCCAGCGGCCTTCGTACATTGGTGGCAGATAGAGGTTTTTCAGGGCTTCGCTGGCATGGGCATCCAGCGCCAGGCAGGCACCGGAGCTCAGGGCCGAATACAACGCAAAGCTTGAGTTGGCGCCGTAGAGCATCTCTTCGAACTGCACCGCGAGCATCTTCGGCATGCCCATGCCGCCAAACTCGACATTCCCGGACAAACCCACCCAGCCGCCTTCGATGTAGGTGGTGTAAGCCTGCTTGAAGCCGACGGGCGTGGTGACTTGGCCCGCCTGCCACTGCGCGCCTTCTTCATCGCCGCTGCGATTGAGCGGTGCGATCAGGTGCGAGGTGACTTTCGCCGCTTCCTCGAGAATGGCGTCGGCCGTGTCGGCATCGACGCTCTCGGCCAGCGCCGGCAGGCGTGCCCACAGGGCCGGGGCGTCGAACACTTCATGCAGCACAAAGCGCATGTCGCGCAGCGGGGCTTTGAATTCGGGCATAACGTGAACCTCGTTGTGACGGTTGTGCGAGGGGCAGGGCGCCGCATCGGCGGGCCGTACCTTTTTGGTCTATGACTGGAAACGCTGGCGCAAAAGCTGACGTGCACGAGCCCTTGGGCGCCAGGTCAATCACCTGTCGCTCAAGGGGTACGGCGTTGTGTCAGGCTAGAGCGCCGCAGCCCGGTCGCGCAGCACGTACTTCTGGATCTTGCCGGTGGATGTCTTGGGCAACAGGGTGAAGATCACGGTGCGCGGCACTTTGAAGCCGGCCAGGTGTTCGCGGCAGAAACTGATGATGTCCGCCTCGCGAACGTCCTGGTGATCGGCCTTGAGCGTAATAAAGGCACAGGGCGTTTCGCCCCACTTTTCATCGGGACGGGCAACCACGGCCGCTTCCATCACACCCGGATGGCGGTAGAGCACGCCTTCGAGTTCGATGGTGGAAATGTTCTCGCCACCGGAAATGATGATGTCCTTGAGACGATCCTTGATTTCCACGTAACCGTCGGGATGACACACCGCCAGGTCGCCGGTGTGGAACCAGCCACCCTCGAACGCTTCGGCCGTGGCGGATGGATTCTTCAAGTAACCCTTCATCACGGTATTGCCACGCATGAAGATCTCACCGATGGTCTGGCCATCGCGCGGGGTCGGCTCCAGGGTCTTCGAATCGCCGACCATCACGCCTTCCAGGGTTGGGTAACGTACGCCTTGCCGGGACTTGATTTGCGCCCGTTCTTCCAGAGGCAACTCATCCCATTCGGCATGCCAGGCACAAATCGTCACCGGGCCGTAGGTTTCCGTCAGGCCATAGACGTGCGTGACCTTGATGCCCATGGCTTCCACGGCACCGATCACTTTGGCCGGCGGAGCGGCACCGGCCACCATGGCGCTGACCGGATGATCGATGGCTGCTTTCGCCGATTCCGGCATGTTCACCAGGGCATTGAGCACGATCGGCGCACCGCACAGGTGAGTAATCTGATGCTCGCGAATCAGCGTCAGGATTTTCTGCGGATCGACCCGGCGCAAAAACACATGCACACCGGCCATGGCGGTGATGGTCCAGGGGTAGCACCAGCCGTTGCAATGGAACATCGGCAGCGTCCAGAGGTACACCGGATGGTTGCCCATGGCCCAGGTCATCTGGTTGCCCAAGGCGTTCAGGTACGCGCCGCGATGGTGGTACACCACGCCTTTGGGATTGCCGGTGGTGCCGGAGGTGTAGTTCAGGGAGATGGCTTGCCATTCGTCCACTGGCCATTTCCAGTCGAACGCCGGATCGCCTTCGGCCAACAACGCTTCGTAGTCCAGATCGCTGACGGCCTGGCCTTCGCCATATTCCGGGTCGTTGACGTCAATCACCAGCGGCGGGTGATCGAGCATGCCGATCGCCGCGTGGATCACCCCATGGAATTCACGGTCGGTAATCAGCACCTTGGCTTCACCGTGCTGCAGCATGAAGGCGATGGCTTCGGCATCCAGGCGCACGTTGAGCGGGTTGAGCACCGCACCGATCATCGGCACGCCGAAATGCACTTCAAGCATCTCGGGAATGTTGGGCAGCATCACCGCCACCGTGTCGTCCTTGCCGATACCGCGCCCGGCCAGTGCCGAGGCCAGGCGCCGGCAGCGGGTGTAGGTCTGGGCCCAGGTGCGGCGGATCGAACCGTGGATGACGGCGGGGTAGTCGGGATAAACGTTGGCAGTGCGTTCGATGAAGCTCAGAGGCGACAAGGCAATGTGATTGACAGCCGAAGGGTCTAGCCCTTGCTCATAGATCGACATGTTCGGGTACTCGGTGGCTGATTGTTAGCTCTATGGGTGACCTGGCGAGGCAGTCGCTGAGGGCACCTTTTATGTCCGGAGTACGTTATATAACAACCCTTCATTGATATGGAAGTACAACCTATGGCGTATGGTATATATACTATATGAATTTCGTTCGACTCTAATCGAATGCCGCCAGACGTCTAAACCCGGTATATCCTTGGTTTTCCTCACAAAGTGGACCCGCGATGAGCCTGACTCCCGTTCGATTGCACAGCTGGTTGCGCCTGCAACGCGAAGGCGTGGCATTGGCTGCCCGCGCCGATGCGTTGTGCCGCGCCCTTCAGGATTGCCCGCAAGTGCAGCGCGCGGTTTATCTCAGTTGGCAGCCCGATGCGCGGATCTACAGCCACGAAGGCTCGGCCCAGCACTTTCCGCCGGGGCTGGGCGACCCGGCGCTGGCCAGCGATCAGTTGCTGTTCGAACGCCTGGTCGAAGCAGGGCACCTGGATCTGGCTCAAGTCCGTCAACTTGACTGCTGGTTGTCGGGCCGATTGCGTCGCGCCGCCATCAGCCATGGCCAGGTGTTCGATCTGGCCTTGCAACCGGGCCAGGCGGGGTTGTTGCTGGTGGAAGTGTGCGAGGGGGGCAGTCTCGACTGGCTCGGCTGGGTGCGGGATGTGTTGACGACCCTGCTCAGCAGCGTCAACGGGATGCTGCGCGGCTCACCTTTGCTGGGCCACGATCCGCAACCGAGCCTGTTGCTCGATGCCCAGGGTCGACCATTGGAATTCAACGCGGCGCTGTTGGCCTTGCTCGGCGAAAAGCCGTTGACTGATGTGCTGGGCTTTTTACCGGTCAATCATCGGGTGTTGGTGCGCGCGTGCCTGGATCAGCAGCGGGCCATAGAAGGTGTCGAGGCCCGGTTCGAAGCGCAAATACTGATCTGGACGTTCATCCCCGATCCGCAGGACAACCGGGTGCTCGCCCGTTGCCGCGATGCCACGACTGAAGTGCTGGCAGAACGGGAAGCGACCACCGCACGCCGGCTGTACAGGCTGATCATCGAAAACACCACCGACCTGATTTCCCGGCACACACCGGACGGGCGTTTTCTCGATGCCTCGCCCGCGTCCTGGACGTTGCTCGGCTACTGGCCCGAGCAATTGCGCGGGCAAATGGCCCAGGGGCTGTTCCATGGCCAGGACCTGGCCAATCTGATTCAGCGGGCGCGGGATGCGCTGGAACAGGACGGATATCACACGATGACCTATCGCATTCGCCATCGCGACGGGCATTACCTGTGGTTCGAAACCGCCAGCCGGGCTATCCGCGAGACTTACACCGGTGCAGTGGTCGAAGTGGTCAGCGTCTCCAGGGACGTCACGGCGCGGGTGCAGGCCGAGGAAAACAAGCGCCGCCTGGCTGAAGTGGTCGAGGCCAACATCGACCCGGTGCTGTTCATCGATCCCGAGGGGCAAGTCACCTACCTCAACCCGGCGGCGCGGCGCATTCTCGGCATCGATGAGCAACAAGCGATGCCGGCCCTTGCCGGATTGTTCGCCAGTGCCGACCTGGTGCGCCTGCAACATGACGGCTGGAGCAGCGCTGAACGCGATGGCGTCTGGAGCACCGATTCGCGCTTGCAGCCACCCGGCGGCGGCACCTCGGTGCCGGTTTCGCTGGTGTTGCTGGCGCACCGTAGCGCCGGCGGCGAGCGCTATTACTCGCTGGTGGCACGGGACATGACCGAACGTGAATTGCGCGAAGCGCAGCAACGTCGTCATCAGGATGAGCTGGCACACACCGCGCGGTTGGTGACGCTGGGTGAGCTGGCCTCGGGGATCGCCCACGAAATCAACCAGCCACTGGCTGCCGTGGTGAATTACGCCAATGCGAGCCAACGCTATTTGCAGACACTGGGCAGCAATCCCCAGGCAACTAGCAGAGTGGCGCAAGGGCTGGAACGCATTACCCACCATGCCACTCATGCGTCTGAAGTGATCCGGCGTCTGCGTGGGTTTCTGCGCAAGGGGCAGCGTCGCATGCAGGCGCTGAACCTGACCGACGTCGCCCGCGAATCGGTGCGTTTGTGTGCCTGGGAGGCGAGCAATTGCCAAGTGACAATCGAGGATCGACTGCCGGATAATCTGCCGCCCGTTTACGCCGACCGCGTGTTGCTTGAGCAGGTGTTGCTCAATCTGCTGCGCAACGCGATCGACGCCAACCGCGAGCAACATCCCGGTCAGCCTTCGTTGATCGTGATGGCGGTGGAGCAGGGCAGTGGCGTCAGCGTGGAAATCAGTGTGCGAGACCAGGGGCCGGGTGTCAGCGAGCCCGAACTGGAGCAGATCTTTACCCCGTTCTACACCAGCAAGGCCGAGGGCCTGGGGCTCGGCTTGTCCATGAGCCGCAGCATCATCGAGGGTTTCGGTGGCGATCTGCAGGCCCGGCGCCAGCCTGTCGGGCTGCTGATGTGTTGCCGCCTGCCGCTTGCCGGTCCAACAAAACAACAACAGGAATAACGCAATGTCAGGTGTGACGGAGCACGTGGTGTATGTGGTCGACGATGACCAGGGCATGCTCGATTCAACGGTGTGGCTGCTGGAGTCGGTCGGCCTCAAGGCCTTGCCGTTTACCAGCGGTGTGGCCTTTCTCGATGCCTGCGATGCCAGTCTCGATGCCTGTGTGATTCTCGACGTGCGCATGCCCGGCATGGGTGGGTTGAACGTGCAGGAAGAAATGCGCGTGCGTGAACTGAACCTGCCAATCATTTTCGTCAGCGGCCACGCCGATGTGCCAATCGTGGTCCGGGCCTTCAAGGCGGGCGCCCATGATTTCATCGAGAAGCCCTACAACGAGCAGTTGCTGCTGGACAGCGTGCAGCAGGCACTGAGCAGTTGCGCCACGCGGCGGTCCGGCAATCAGGCCTTGCAGGCACGCTTGCTCACCCTGACGCCACGGGAGCGCGACGTCATGTTGCCTCTGGTGCAGGGTTACACCACCCGCGAAATCGCCGAGCAATTGGGCGTCAGTGCAAAGACCGTCGACCTGTATCGCTCGCGGGTGATGAAACGCATGCAGGCCAACACGTTGCCGGACCTGGTGGGCATGGCCATTGCGGCGAACATGGTCGATCCACTGAAGCTGCGTTGATCCTTCGCACCGTGCAATGTGCGTCTATGCTGGGCTAACAGATTCGCCCACTTCACGGCGAACCGCGAGGAGACAGCAATGGTGCCCACACCGCTTACAGTGAAAACCTTGTCCGGCGGCCTGCTTGATGTGTTGATCCGCGCCGGGCTGATTGTCGTGATGGTGCTGTTTTGCTTCGAGATTTTCCGACCGTTTCGCGACTTGATGCTGTGGTCGCTGATCCTGGCGATCACGCTTTACCCGTTGCAAACGCGGCTCAGGGGGTCGCTTGGACAAAAGGATGGATTGATTGCGACCCTGATCGTGCTGGCTGCCATCGTGATCCTGATGGTGCCGGTCTATTTGTTGGGTTCCTCGGTGGTCGATTCGATCCAGCACACCATCTACATGGTCAAGACCCAGGGCTTTCAAATTCCCCCGCCGACAGAATCCGTCGCCACCTGGCCTCTGGTGGGTAAGCCCATAGCGGTCCTCTGGTTGCAGGCAGCCAACGACTTGCCAAGCCTGACCGTGAAGTACATTCCGCAAATCAAAGGCGTCAGCCTCGGGCTGCTGAGCAAACTGGCCGGAATCGGCATGGGTTTTCTCATTTTCATCTTCGCCCTGATCATCGCCGGCATCTTCATGGCCTACGGCGAAGCCGGCCGCCGCAGCGCGATCCAGATCGCCTCGCGTTTCAGCGGGCCGGACAGAGGCCCGAGTATCGCGGCGCTGTGCACCGCAACGATCCGGGCCGTGGCGCTCGGTGTGGTCGGCATCGCCTTCATCCAGATGTTGCTGGTGGGCCTGGGATTCGTCTTCAAGGGCGTGCCCGCCGCCGGGCTGCTGGCAATGGGGGTGTTGTTGCTGGGGATCATGCAATTGCCGGCGACGCTCATCACCATCCCGGTCATCGTTTATGTGTTCGCCACTGAAGGTCCGAGTACCGCGACTATCGTGTTCGCCATCTATGTGTTCGTTGCGGGCCTGGTGGACAACGTACTCAAACCCTTGATGTTGGGGCGCGGAGTCGCCGTGCCAATGCCGGTGATACTGATCGGGGCCCTGGGCGGTATGGTCACCAGCGGCATCCTCGGCTTGTTCATCGGCCCGGTGGCGCTTGCGGTCGGCTATCAATTGTTCTGGCAGTGGGTGGAGGATCGGCCCCAGGACGAAAATCAGCCATTACCCTGAAACCTGTGCGGAAAGGAACCCAGCATGCGCAACAGGTTAGTCACAGCCGTCATCGCCGTTTTCTGTTTGTTGAGCACGGTGCCTCTGCGGGCCGAGGATCCGCCCAAGGCCCCGGATGCACCCGCGGAGCTCAAAGTGGCCAACCGCAGTGTCATTGTGTTCCGTGCGACGGTTCTCGGAGAGCCACCCCAATCGCGGGTCAAGGGCGCCAGCGCGGTGATCCGCGAGGCGCTGGATGAAGCCGACGATCTGACCGTCAGCATTGATCCGATCCAGAACAGTTACCTGGTGTTGTTAGGGGTCAGGCGCGCTTTCATAGTGGCACCCAAAGACGTTGACACCCAGGGTGCCGCTTCAACCCTGGAGACTGCCGAGCAAGCGGCGCAAAACCTGCGCCTGGTGGTCGCTGAGACCCAGGAAGCGCGCAGCCTCAGATTGATTCTCAGGGCGTTGATCGCCGTGACGCTGGCCACCACCCTTTACCTCGCGCTGCTGTGGGTCATGGTTTACCTGCGGCGAAAAATGCTGAATAAGCTCCCGGAGTTGATGGATCGGCACACCAAGGCGTTGAGCGTGGGGCGCGTCCAGCTCATCGATGCCAATTTCCTCTACCTGTTGGTCAGCCGTGTGCTGTGGTTTCTGCGCTGGCTGGTGGTGTTGCTGTTGACCTACGAGTGGCTGGGATTTGTCCTGTCGCGTTTTCCCTACACCCGGCCATGGGGAGAAAGCCTCAATAACTACCTGCTGGAGATCGTGACCTACCTGTTCCAAAGCATCATCAGCGCCATTCCCGGACTGGGCGTGGCCCTGATGATTTTCTTCATCGCCCGAGGCGTCAGCGCCTTCAGCAAGCGAGTATTGCGACGCCTGGCCAGCCCCGGCATCTTCAACTGGCTGAACCAGGAAACCCTGCAGCCGACCACCCGGCTCATGTCCCTGGCGATCTGGTTGTTTGCATTGGCCATGGCGTATCCGTATTTGCCGGGGGCGGGCACCGATGCATTCAAGGGCTTGTCGGTGTTGATCGGCCTGATGATTTCTCTGGGCGCCACCAGTGTGATCGGTCAGGCGGCGTCGGGGCTGATTCTGACCTACACACGCACCCTGCGACCGGGGGAGTTCGTGCGTATCGGTGAATACGAAGGCACGGTGACGGAGTTGGGCATGTTCACCACGCGCATCCGTACCGGCCTGGGCGAGTTGCTGACCTTGCCCAACTCGATGATCACCAACTCGGTCACCAAGAACTATTCGCGAACCGTGCAGGGCGACGGTTACGTGGTCGATACAGTGGTGACCATCGGCTACGACACGCCTTGGCGACAGGTTGAAGCCATGCTGCTGGAAGCCGCCAGACGCACCACCGGGGTCCTTGCAGTGCCGACGCCCCAGGTGTTTCAGACCGCATTGTCGGACTTCTACCCGGAGTACCGCCTCGTGGCCCAGGCCATCCCCAGCCAACCGCGTACCCGTGCCGAGTTGCTCAGCATGCTGCACGCCAATATCCAGGATGTGTTCAACGAGTACGGCGTGCAAATCATGTCGCCGCACTATTTTGGCGATCCGGGGGAAGCGAAGTGGGTGCCGAGGGAGAAATGGTATTCGGCCCCTGCGCAGGAGCCGAAACAGTCAAAATGACGGACTGAGCGAAGCAGACGGCAGGGACGCTCGCATCGCCGTAATGGCTGGAGCAATTCTTCAAGGTGGCCGCCGACACCTGTCATGAAATGAAAAGCCGTTGTCGTCTGATGAGAAGCGATGACGGCGCCGGAGACCTACATTCCAATCAGCGCAATTCGACGCACTCGCCAAAATCGCAGATTGGAGAATAAGAAAAAATGGCCAAAGCCGTTCGCTTTTACGAAACCGGTGGTCCCGACGTTCTTCGTTACGAAGAGGTCGAAGTCGGCGACCCGGGCCCAGGCCAGGTTCGTCTTCGTCACGTGGCGGTCGGCCTGAACTATGCCGACACCTACTTTCGCAATGGCACTTACCCGATCCCGCTGCCCAATGGCATGGGTGTCGAAGCGTCCGGCGTGGTCCAGGCCGTCGGCGAAGGGGTGACCAACGTGCAAGTGGGTGATCGCGTCACCTACACCGGGTTCCTCAACACCTTGGGGGCGTACAGCACCGAGCGCCTGATCCCGGCAGCGCCGCTGATCAAACTCCCGGAAACCATCAGTTTCGAAACTGCCGCAGCGATGACCATGCGCGGCCTGACGTCGTCGTACCTGATGCGTCGCATTTACGATTTCAAGGTCGGTGACAGCATTTTGCTGCACGCTGCAGCGGGCGGGGTCGGCCTGATCGTATCGCAGTGGGCCAAGCTGCTGGGCCTGACCGTGATTGGTACCGTGTCCACCGAGGTCAAGGGTGAAATAGCCCGGGCCCACGGCTGCGACCATGTCATCAACTACAGTCATGAAGACGTCGCCCAGCGCGTTCGCGAACTGACGGACGGCGTCGGCGTCAACGTGGTGTTCGACAGCGTCGGCAAGAATACTTTCATGGGTTCGCTGGATTCGCTCAAGCGTCGCGGCCTGATGGTCTGCGTCGGCACGGCGTCCGGCCCGATCCCGGCGTTCGACCCGGTCATGCTGGCGATGAAAGGCTCGCTGTACCTGACCCGCCCGGCCCTGGCCGACTACATCGCCGACCCTGCGGAAAAAGCGGCCCTGGCCGGTGAATTGTTCGACCACGTCGGCAATGGCCGGATCAAAATCGAGATCAACCAGCACTACGCCTTGCAGGATGCCGTTCAGGCCCACCGGGACCTGGAATCGCGCAAGACCACGGGCTCGTCGATTTTCGTTATTTAAGGGAGTTCGCTGCCATGAAAGTCGAACAATTGACCTGCAACATCGGTGCGGAACTGATCGGCGTCAACCTCGCCGACGCGATCCATGACGATGGTCTTTTCGCCGAGATTCGGGCCCAGTTGCTCACCCATCGTGTGGTGTTCCTGCGCGACCAGAACATCAGTCGCGCCGAGCACGTGGCGTTCGCCCGTCGCTTCGGCGAACTGGAGGATCATCCAGTGGCTGGCAGTGATCCGGATCACCCCGGTCTGGTGCAGATCTACAAGAAGCCTGACCAGCCGATGGACCGCTACGAGAACGCCTGGCATACCGACGCCACCTGGCGCGAAGCACCGCCCATGGGTTGCGTGCTGCGCTGCGTGGAGTGCCCGCCGGTCGGCGGCGACACCATGTGGGCGAACATGGTCGAGGCCTACGCCAACCTGCCCGATGACGTGAAGGTGAAGATTGCCGACCTGCGTGCCCGCCACAGCATCGAAGCGAGCTTCGGCGCGGCCATGCCGATCGAAAAACGCCTGGCGCTGAAAGCCATGTATCCGGACGCCGAGCACCCGGTGGTGCGTACCCACCCGGAAACCGGTGAGAAGGTGCTGTTCGTCAACGCCTTCACCACCCACTTCAGCAACTTCCACACCCCCGAGCGGGTGCGTTTCGGCCAGGACGCCAACCCTGGCGCCAGCGAGCTGCTGCGTTACCTGATCAGCCAGGCGTACATCCCCGAGTATCAAGTGCGCTGGCGCTGGAAGCCCAACAGCGTTGCCATCTGGGACAACCGCAGTACCCAGCATTACGCCGTCATGGATTACCCGCCGTGCCATCGCAAGATGGAACGCGCCGGGATCATGGGCGACAAGACTTACTGATCGACCCCTTCTGCATACGCACTCGTAAACACGTCTGCCCGGAACGAATCCGGGTGGGCGGGACAATCATAAGAACTGGCATAAGAACTGGAGAGCAACCATGCAATTCTTCGACGATTCCCTACACCCCGAAAACATGGAAAAGGTCGTCATTACCGTGGCCCCGTACGGCCCGGAATGGATGCCGGAAGACTTCCCCGAAGACATCCCGCTGACCATGGATGAGCAAGTGCAAAAAGCGGTCGAGTGCTACGAAGCCGGTGCCACCGTTCTGCACCTGCACGTACGCGAACTGGATGGCAAGGGTTCCAAGCGCCTGTCCAAGTTCAACGAGCTGATCGCCGGTGTGCGCGAAGCCGTGCCGGACATGATCATCCAGGTCGGCGGCTCGATTTCCTTCGCCCCTGAAAGCGATGGCGAAGCGGCCAAGTGGTTGTCCGACGATACGCGCCACATGCTGGCCGAGCTGACGCCAAAACCGGATCAGGTGACGGTGGCGATCAACACCACCCAAATGAACATCATGGAGCTGCTGTACCCGGACTACCTGGAAGGCACCTCCCTGGCCAATCCGTTGTTCCAGGCGGCCTACAGCGAAATGACGGTGCCAGCCGGTCCAGCCTGGGTGGCCGAGCACCTCAAGCGCCTCACGGAGAACGGCATCCAGCCGCACTTCCAACTGACCGGGATTCATGCCTATGAAACCCTCGAGCGTCTGGTACGCAAGGGCATCTACAAAGGCCCGCTGAACCTGACCTGGATCGGCATCGGTGGCGGTTTCGACGGCCCGAACCCGTTCAACTTCTTCAACTTCATCCACCGTGTTCCGGACGGTTGCACCCTGACCTCCGAGTCGCTGCTCAAGAACGTACTGCCGTTCAACACCATGGCGATGTCCATGGGCATGCACCCGCGTGTGGGCAACGAAGACACTATCATTGATCACAAGGGCGAACGCTTCGGCTCGGTGGCGCAGATCAAGCAAACCGTGCGCATCGCCCATGAACTGGGGCGCGAAATCGCCACCGGTAAAGAGGCCCGCGAGATCTATCGCATCGGTGTGCAATACCAAAGCATCGAAGAAACCCTGTTGGCCAACGGCATGGCCCCCAACCGCAAGGCTGGGCAGAAAGGTGTGCCGCAGCGCGGCTGACCGGCAGTGGCGGCGAGAGGCCGATGGTCTCTCGCTCACTGCATGCAACACGCTTGATAACAACAATAAAACGAAGCTTTGAGGAGGCTGCATGGCCTTTCATCCAATCGCCGCGGACGATGACGACTGCAGTGGTGTCGGCGTTGCGCGCAAATATGCCTGGATCGTCTTTGCACTGACGTTTGGCCTGTTGATTTCCGACTATATGTCGCGTCAGGTACTGAACGCGGTGTTCCCGATGCTCAAGGGCGAGTGGTCCTTGAGCGATGGTCAACTGGGCCTGCTCAGTGGCGTTGTCGCTCTGATGGTCGGCCTGCTGACGTTTCCCCTGTCGTTGATGGCGGATCGTTTCGGCCGGGTCAAAAGCCTCGCGCTGATGGCGCTGTTGTGGAGTGTGGCCACGCTGGGCTGTGCCTTGGCCCAGGATTACCCGCAGATGTTCATTGCGCGGTTCATGGTCGGAGTCGGTGAAGCGGCGTACGGCAGTGTCGGCATCGCCGTAGTGATTTCCGTGTTTCCCAAACACATGCGAGCCACCCTGGCCAGCGCCTTCATGGCCGGCGGCATGTTCGGTTCCGTGTTGGGCATGGCGTTGGGCGGAGCCATCGCTGCCAAGCTGGGCTGGCGCTGGTCATTTGCCGGCATGGCGCTGTTTGGCCTGCTGCTGGCGGTGCTGTATCCGATCATCGTCAAGGAAGCACGCATTGCTCCGCAGCGCGTTGCGACCCTGGCGGCCGCGAAGGTCAAGCAACCGTTGCGCACGTTGTTTTCCAGCCGCTCGGTGATCGCAACCTATGTCGGCAGTGGCTTGCAGCTGTTCGTCGGCGGCACCGTGATCGTGTGGATGCCCAGTTACCTGAATCGCTACTACGAAATGGGCACGGACAAGGCAGGGGGCATGGCGGCGATCATCGTGCTGTGCAGCGGCGCCGGGATGATTCTGTGCGGCATGCTCAGTGATCGCCTGTGCCGGCAATCACCGGAACGCAAGGTGGCCCTGGCCATTGCCTATTGCCTGGGCAGTTGCCTGCTGTTGTCGGCGGCGTTCGCCCTGCCGGCGGGGCCTGTGCAACTGGCGTTGATCTGCCTCGGTATGTTGATTGCCGCCGGCACCACCGGTCCTGCCGGGGCGATGGTCGCCAACCTGACCCACTATTCGGTGCATGGCACGGCGTTCGCCACCTTGACCCTGGCCAACAACATGCTCGGCCTGGCGCCGGGGCCGTTCATCACCGGCAGGGTGTCCGACCTGATCGGCCTGCAGGCGGCCTTTCAATTGGTGCCTCTGGTCAGCCTCGGGGCCGCAGCGGTGTTCTTTTATGCCAAGTGTCATTACCACAGAGATATTGCCCGCCTTCAGGGTCAGCGCGTGCCTGATCCTGTCAATGCTGGCGGGTTAGAGGTGAAGTTGTGAGTCGTCGCTTATCCATTGATGTGTTTTTTGATTTTATCTGCCCCTGGTGCCTGATCGGCAAACGCCAATTGGAGCATGCGCAAGTGCAGTTTCGCAGTCGCAACCCGGATGTGCAGATCACCACGGTCTGGCACGGGGTGCAGTTGCTGCCGCATTTGCCCGTGGAAGGTGAGCCCTTCGCCGATTTCTATCGCAAGCGCTTGGGCAATGCCGATGCCGTGACCATGCGCCAGGCTCAGGTTCGGCAGGCTGCCTCGGCGGTCGGGCTGACCATCGACTTCAGCCGTATCGAGACCATGCCCAACACCGCTGACGCCCATCGTTTGTTCGAGCGTGCCAGCGCACTGGGCAATGTCGCCCAGCGTGAAATGTTGCTCGAACGACTGTTCGCCGGGTATTTCCGCAAAGGCGAAAACCTGGGTTGCCGTGACACGTTGCTCGCCATTGCCCGCTCCTGCGGCGTCGATCCGGACAGCCTGCTCGATTGCCTGAAAGGCGATGCGACGCCCTTCGCCGGATCCCCCGATGCGACCAGTGGCGTACCGAGCTTTCAGTTCGACCGCCGTTTGACGGTGATCGGTGCACAACCTGCGCAGGCGTTGCTCGGGGCCATGAGTGAAGCGCTCAGGGAAAGTGATCGCGAGCGGCAACCGGCATGACCAGGCGTATCCCCGTACCTGCCGGCAAACACCCACAGGCCGGTGGCCGTGCACTGTTCGAGTTCGACGACAAAAGCCTGGCGCTGTTCAACGTTGACGGGCAGTTGTTCGCCATCGACGACAGCTGCCCGCACCAGGGCGCGTCGCTTTGTGGCGGGCGCCTGGAGGGCAGAGTGATCCAGTGCTGCGCCCACGGCCTGCGCTTCGACCTGCTCAGCGGCTACTTGCTCAATTCCACCCAGGTCAAGGTCACCCACTACCCGGTCGAGATCATCGACGGCCAGGCGTTCATCATCATTTCCGAGGAGTCCGTGCCATGAGCGCCATTGCTCTTACCCGTATCCATAGCCGCACCCGCGAATTGGCACCGGGGTTCATTGTCAGTCTGATCGTGGCAGCGGCCGCGTCGTTTTTATCCGAGCACTACGGTGCGCCGGTGATGCTGTTCGCCTTGTTGCTGGGCATGGCGCTGAACTTCCTGTCGGGCGACGGTGCCTGCAAGGCCGGCATTGAATTCACGGCGCGTAGCGTATTGCGCATTGGCGTGGCACTGCTGGGTATGCGCATCACCCTGGAACAGATGGCCGCGCTGGGCTGGAAACCGGTGGCCCTGGTGGTGATTCTGGTGGTCGTGACCATTAGCGTCTCGGTGGTCGCGGCCAAGGCCATGGGGTTCCAGCGCCTGTTCGGCATGCTCACCGGCGGGGCCACGGCGATCTGTGGCGCATCGGCGGCGCTGGCCCTGGCGGCGGCGTTGCCCAACCATCCGCAGAAAGAACGCGCCACCTTGTTCACCGTGATCGGGGTGTCGGCGCTGTCGACCCTGGCGATGATCGTCTATCCGATGATTGCCAAGTGGCTGGCCTTGTCGCCACAGTTGGCCGGCGTGTTCCTGGGGGCCACCATCCATGACGTGGCCCAGGTCGTCGGCGCCGGCTACAGCATGTCGACCGAGACCGGCGATACGGCCACAGTGGTCAAGCTGATGCGCGTCGCCATGCTGCTGCCGGTGATCGTCAGCGCCGCCATGATTACCCGCATGCAAGGCGCCGATCCCACCGGCAAACGGCCGCCGCTGCTGCCGTGGTTCGCCGTTGGCTTCCTGATACTGGCCTGCATCAACAGCACCGGCTGGGTGGTCCCGGCGGTGCAGGGCGCAGTCAATGAGCTGTCTCGCTGGTGCCTGGTGGTTTCCATCAGCGCCCTGGGCATGAAAACCCAACTCAAGGAACTGGCCGCCGTCGGCATCAAGCCGATTCTCCTGATGGTGGGAGAGACCGTGTTCCTGGTGGTTCTTGTGCTGCTGTTGCTGCACTGGGGAGCGTAACCCCGGCGCACGCAACAGCTTTCAGCAAGTGGCGTCGCACTGTGTTCACTCCAACGCCGTGCAGCGCTCGACCGGCGTCAAAAGCACCGGTTTTTTTGCGGCGACTGTACCAGCAGTCGCCGTTTTTTTATTTGGAGGCTGCTGCGAAATCCTAGGCACCGGCTTGCTGGCGAAAGGGCCTTTGAGGGCTGCGTTGAGTTCCGGGCTGCTTTCGCTGGCAAGCCGGCGCCTGCAGTTTGATCTTCAGAGATTCAGGTTTTTTTCGGGGCGAGGAGGGGTGTCGTCTCCGTCGGCGCTTTTGCGCTGCCGGGCTTGTGAGTTGCACGCCAGGCCGCTGGCGGCATGTCGAACTGGGTGATGAACCAGCGCGTGAACGAGCTCGCCATGGAGTAGCCCAGCATGTCGGCAATTCGGCTCAGCGAGTAATTGGGGTTTTCCAGGTAGCGCAGCACCAGGTCGCGACGCACGTCGTTGATCAGGTCGTTGAACGCACAGCCATCATCCTTGAGTCGACGTTGCAGGGTCCGTACGTTCATGCCCTGGGTCTGGGCAATTTGCTCGATCGTGGCGCGCCCCATCGGCAGCAGCAGGTAAATGGCCTTGCGCACTTCAAACAGCATCGACGGTCCTTCGTGGCTCTGTAGCGAATCCAGGTAGCTTTGGGCGTAACGCGCCATGGCCGGGTCGGCATGGGGGTTGGCCATGTCGAGGCTGGCGTCGGGGCAGACAATGCCGTTGAATTCGCTGCCGAACTCCAGGTTGCAACCGAACAGGCGGCGATGCAGATGCAGGTTATCCGGAGCCTGGTGGGTGAAGTTGACGCTGTACGGATGCCAATGCGTCCCCAGCAGGGCCGCGCACAGACGGAACATCACGCCAATGGCCAGCTCATTGGCTTGCCGGCAGGACATCGGTGACTCGGTGACCACCTCTTCACGAATGATCACCATCTTGCCGGCCTCCTCGACGAAGATGGCCAGCGAATCGTTCATCAGGTGACGGTAATGCACCAGCACCTGCAGCGCATCACGCAGCGTGCGCTGATGCGTGAGCAGCAGGCTGACCACGCCAAAGTCCGAGAGTTGACGCGACTCGGCCATGCTCAGGCCGAAGGTCTGGCAACCAGTGGCGGCCGCTGAAAGCTCCAGCAGGCGCACCGCTGAATCGATCGGAATGCGTTGCTCGGGGGCCAGCAGACGGGCCTTGCTCAGGCCGACCAGCGCCAGCACATCGTGTGGATTGAACCCCAGGTAATGGGCCACATCCAGGTAGTTGGTCAAGACAGCGGCACGAACGAGCTTGGTCATGAAGAGGTCATCCCTGGAGCGTCTCGATGGAATTGAGCGGGTCGGACTATATCCAGCACATCATGAAATGAAAAGATTTTGAAGCCGCGTTTTTTGGCTTGTGCACGACCATCAGCCAGGCACCAATGCGGTGTCATCAAAAGAAAAGTCGGTGTCGTCAAATGAAAAGCATAGCGGGTGGGGGCTCTTTAATGTCGGTACTACAAAAAGATGCTGGCGATACAGCCAGGCGAGCTACCGAGAAGGTGAGGTGTTCAAGTGAACAAACTGCAAACCGCCGCTACCGTTCTGATTGTACCGGGTCTGCGCGACCACGTTGCCGAGCATTGGCAAACGCTGCTTGAAGCCCGGTTGAACAACGTACGCAGCGTTCCGCCACTTGAAACCGACAAACTGGATTGCGCCGCCCGCGTCCGGGCGATCCAGCACCAACTGGAGCAAATCGACGGACCGGTGATTCTCGTCGCCCACAGCGCGGGCGTGCTGATGGTCGCCCACTGGGCCGCCCGACACAGCGGCTCGATCAAGGGCGCGCTGCTGGCCGCGCCGCCGGACCTCAATGCCACCTGGCCAACAAACTACCCATCCCCTGAAACCCTCAAAGCCAACGGCTGGGACCCTCTGCCTGCCGGTGCGCTGCCGTTTCGCAGCATCGTGGCGGGCAGCACCAACGATCACCTGGCCAGTCTGGATGCCGTCACCCGCATGGCCCGCAACTGGGGCAGCGAACTGGTCAACCTCGGCGAAGTCGGCCATCTCAATCCCGCTTCGGGCTTTGGCCACTGGCCGCAAGCCGAAGCCCTCATCCTGGAACTGGATCGCTAGTCAGGCACCTGGCCGGACGTGTTGTGTCCGGCACCTGCTCTAACCTGTGAGAAAAACGCAGACCCTTCACCAGGGCCTGTGCAAGGAAAGCTGCGCTTAAAAACAAGTACAACATGGCGGAGACAATGTAATGCATAACAATAAGAGTCACAGCCACACACTCCCTTCACGTCGCAGTCTGTTGGCCCTGGCCATTCTGGCTGCTTCGATGCCGGTGGCCCAGGCGGTCGAAATCGATACCGGCAACCCTGACTGGTCGGTGCGCTTTGACAACACCGTGAAGTACAACTACGGCGTGCGGACCGAAAACGCCGACAAGCGCATGCTGGGGACGCCGAACAACAACGACGGCGACTACAACTTTCGCAAGGGCGGCACCAACATCACCAACCGCCTTGACGTGCTGAGCGAGCTGGATGTGGTCAACCAGGGCAAGCAGGGGTTTCGTGTCAGTGCCGCGAGTTGGTACGACCAGGCCTATGATGACATTGGCTCCAGTTCCAATCCCTTCGTCAATGGCAATGGCTCGACCTCCGGGCTGGTTAACAATGACACGCGCCCTGTGATCGGTAGTCGCGTCAACCCCGGCGTCGGCAACGGCAGTCCGCACCTGAGCAACTATGCCCAGCGCTACTACAGTGGTCCGTCCGGGGAAATCCTCGACGCCTTTGTGTTCTGGAACCATGAAGTAGGCGATGAGTCGCAGATCAGCCTCAAGGCCGGTCAGCACAACGTGTTCTGGGGTGAGACCATCCTGAACCCGGTGCATTCGATCAGCTACGGTCAGTCGGGCCTGGACCTTGCCAAGCTGGCGGCTTCGCCGGGTACCGAGGCCAAGGAACTGTTCGTTCCGCGTAATCAACTCTCGATGACCTTCACCGTCAATCCCGAGCTGACCTTGGGCGCTCAGTACTTCATGCATTGGGATGCCGCCCGCCTGCCCGAGGCGGGTACCTACTATGGCGGCTCCGATCTGGTGGGTACCGGTGCGCAGTCCTTTCTGCTGGGCAACACCAATGCCCCCTCGGGTACCCCTTTGCTGGGATGTGGACTGGCGCCTTGCAATGGTCTGACCAACGTGCGTCGCGGTCACGACCTGACGCCGGATAACAGCGGGGACTGGGGCGTCATGGCCAAATGGTCGCCGGCGTGGCTGGACGGGACACTGGGCGTCTACTACCGCCAGACCTCGGATATTTTGCCGCAGGCGTGGATCAACGCCACCGGTATCAGTTCGGCTAACCCCAATGGGACTGTGCCCAATTTCAAGACCGCAGCGGGGCAGGTGCAGGGCGTCGCCAATACGCTTAACTCGCTGAGCACCGCCACCTATCAAATGGCCTATGCCGATAATATTCATATTTTCGGTTTGAGCCTGTCGAAGGACGTGGGCGGCGTGAGTGTTGGCTCGGACCTGAACATCCGCGAAAACATGCCACTGGCCAGCATCCCGGCAATCGTCGTCAATAGCAACGCGTACGGTCTGGGTCAGGGGCTAGGCCTGTTGCCCGCGCGTACGGCGGACACCGGTGTTGTCAATGAAATTCCCAGCAATGGCAACTTGAGCGCCACCGGTGAGACGTTGCACTGGACACTCAACGGCCTGATGACCCTTCCCAAAACGCCAGTGTTCGATCAGGCAACCCTGCTCACCGAACTCTATTACAGCAACCTGCTTCACCTCGATAGCCAGAATGCCGCGCTCTACAAGGGTAATGGCAGCTACCAGGGCATCGACAAGCCGACTCGCGACAACTGGGGTATTGCGGTCAACTTCACGCCGACCTGGTACCAGGTATTCCCTGGTGTCGATCTGAACATGCCGATATCGGTCAATGCGGGGCTTGCTGGCGTGTCACCGGTCAGCGGCGGCGGTGCGAAAGACACTGGCAACTATGCCGTCGGCGTCGGCGCGATTGTTTACAACAAATACTTTGTCGATCTGAAGTATGTGGACTCCTTCGGCCAGACGGACAAGTGCAACGTCAGCGGCGTGAGCACAGGTTCAAAAGGTGGCGACGGCTCCACGCCGAACGCCTTCAGCGGTAACGAAAACTACGCGTGTTATGGCGGTGGCTACTCGTCGTTCTCGGGTGCCGGCGCAACCACTGCGGATCGCGGCGCTGTTTACCTGACATTGAAAACCACTTTCTGATTCACGAATGGCTTACCCCGGTAAGCAGGAGAATAACAAGATGAAATTCGTGCACACGTTGCTGGCCGCATCCCTGGCCATGGCTTTCGCCGCTCATGCGCAGGCCGCCGTATCGGCTCAGGAGGCCGCCAGACTCGGCACCAGCCTGACCCAGGTCGGGGCCGAAAAGGCCGCTAATGCCGACGGTTCCATTCCGGCGTATACCGGTGGCTTGACCACCCCTCCGGCTAACTTCAAACCCGGCGACAGCATGCGTCCGGACCCTTTTGCCAGTGAAAAACCGCTGCAGGTGATCGATGGCAAGAACGTCGATCAATACAAGGGGTTGCTGACGGCCACCACCGCTGAGCTGGCCAAGCGTTTTCCGACCTATCACATCAATGTGTACCCGACCCACCGCACTGCAGCACTGCCTCAGGCGGTGTTGGATAATGGCCTGAAAAACGCCAGCGGTGCCAAGTCCCTCGAGGGCGGGTTGGCCATCGATAACGTCCTGCCCGGCGTGCCTTTCCCGATCCCGCAATCGGGTGCCGAGGCGATGTGGAACTTCCTGCTGCGCTATCAGGGCGTCAGCATCAACTCCAAGTATGACTCCTGGAACGTCGATTCGGCGGGCGTACCGAGCCTGGCGATCACTGGCGAAGCGTTTATCGCTTATCCGATTTACGAAAACCTGACGAAGCCCATCAGCAGCAGCGACATCTACTATCAGATGAAGCTGTATTACACCGGTCCTGCGCGCCGGGCGGGCGAGTCGGTCATGCTCAAGGACGCCGCCAACCCGCTGCAACAGCCGCGTCGCGCCTGGCAGTACCTGCCAGGTCAACGTCGGGTAAAACTGGCACCGGACCTGGCTTACGACACGCCTAACCCGGGTACTGCCGGCGCCGGTACCTATGACGATGTCTTCGTGTTCAACGGTGCGCTGGATCGCTACGACTGGAAGCTGGTGGGCAAGCAAGAAATGATCGTGCCGTACAACACCTACAAGCTGACCTATGCCCAGGATCCGAAGTCGCTGACCACCCCCAACCACCTGGCACCCGACTTCGTGCGCTGGGAAAAACACCGCGTCTGGGTCGTGGAGGGCAACCTCAAGGCTGGCGCACGGCACGTCTACCAGAAGCGCCGTTTCTACCTGGATGAAGACACCTGGACCGCTCTGGCCTCCGACGAATACGACGCGCGTGGTCAGCTGTACCGTGGCTCCTTCGCTTTCCTCAGCCAGAGCTATGACAAGCAAGTCCCGGACGCTACACCCTTCATGATTTACGATCTGGTCGGCGGCTCCTACAACATCAATGGCGTGGTAGGCCCGTACGGTGGCATCAAGTACGTTGACCCGCTCTCCAAGGTGCAGTGGTCGCCGGAGTCCCTGGCGGGCGCCGGTATTCGCTAAGCACAAAGTGACACAGAGCCTGTTCGGTCCACTGCCTCCCCGGCAGTGTGACCGGACAACTCTCGGCGCCGAGTCGAGAGTCCAGGGGTGCCTGATTTCAACGCTGGGTTGCACGTTCGTGCCCCAGCGCAGTTCCCTCATGAGGACGCCGTATGTATTCGTACAAAAAGTGCGTGTCGTTGGTGCTGGGCGCCACGCTGGCACTGTTGCAGGGACTTGCCCAAGCGGCCGGCTATGTTGACGTGCTGGACCTGCCAGCCAAGGCCAGTGCCCTGGCGGTGCGCAGCCCTCTGCTGGACGTGGCCCGCGCGGGAGAGCGACTGGTTGCTGTCGGCCAGCGTGGCCACATTCTTTATTCCGATGATGCTGGCAAGCATTGGCAGCAGGCTGCTGTACCGGTCAGTTCCGACCTGACAGCCGTGAGTTTTCCTACAGCAACACAAGGCTGGGCGGTCGGCAACGATGGTGTGGTCCTGCACAGCGGCGATGCCGGCGCGACGTGGAGCAAGCAGCTCGATGGTCGTCAAATCGGTGCCTTGCTGGTCAAACACTACGGTGACTTGGCCAGTGCCGATTCAGGCAACGAACAATGGGCGCAGCTCGTCAGCGAAGGCCAGCGTCTGGTCGAGGAGGGCGCCGACAAACCACTGCTGGGCGTCTGGTTTGCCAACGCCAGACTCGGCTACGTAGTCGGTGTGTTCAACCTGATCTTGCGTACAGAAGACGGCGGTCAGCACTGGACGCCCTTCGAAGACCGCACAGAAAACCCGCAAGGCTTGCACCTCGAAGCCATTGCCTCCACCGGTGACGCGCTCTACATCGCAGGAGAACAGGGCCTGCTGCTCAAGTGGGATGAGCCCAGCCAGCATTTCATGGCCGTGCAAACGCCTTATCAGGGCAGCTTTTTCGGCGTTATCGGTAAGCCAGGTGAAGTGCTGGCTTACGGCCTGCGCGGACATGTGTTTCGCAGCGTCGATGCCGGCAAGAGCTGGAGTGAGTTGAACGCCGGGCTGCCAGTCAATATCACCGCCGCCACGCTGGACGCGAAAGGCAATTACCGGTTGTTCACTCAGGCCGGTCACATGTTGGTGGAACAGGAAGGCAGTACGCAGTTGCAACTGGTACCGCAGCAAGGTCAATCCCCCGTGGCAGGTGCCACGCTGGCCGCCGATGGCTCGCTGGTGTTGGTGGGTAGTCGTGGTGTGCGTGCACTTCGCGTCGAATAAGAACTGGATCAATTAGAGCGAGTACCCTGACATGGGCAACATCAAGCAAGACACCATGCCGGTGATCCGCGATTTGCGTGACTTCGATCAGCGCTCCGGCAACCGGCTGGAACGCTGGGTGTTCAATCACCGTCCGCTGTTCATGCTGTTCATGGTGATCGTCACCCTTCTGCTGGGTTACATGGCGCTGACTCGTCTGGAGCTGCGCCCCAGCTTCGAAAAAATGATTCCGCAGAGCCAGCCCTACATTCAGAACTTCCTCGAGAACCGCAAATCGTTGCGCGGCCTGGGCAGCTCGGTGCGGGTGGTGGTGGAAAACACCCAGGGCGATATTTTCGACCCTGAATATCTGGCCGTGCTCAAGCAGGTCAACGACGACCTGTTCCTCACCGAAGGCGTCGATCGCGCCTGGATGAAGTCGTTGTGGAGCCCGTCGGTACGCTGGACTGAAGTCACCGAGCAGGGTTTTCAGGGTGGCCCGGTAATGCCCGATGACTACAAGGGCTCGCCGTCGGACATTGAAAAGCTGCGCCAGAATATCAACCGTGCAGGCCTCGTCGGGAGTCTGGTGGCCAGCGACTTCAAATCGAGCATGCTGGTGGTGCCATTACTGGACGTTGCCTCGGCCACCGGCCATGGCATCAACTACTACCTATTCGCCCAGACCCTCGAGCAGCAACTGCGCGACAAGGTTGAGTTCGCCGGTGACAGCGCCGCACGCAAGGCCGGAAAAGAAGGCACCGGCAAGTACAAGGTGCATGTGATCGGTTTCGCCAAGTTGATCGGTGATCTGATCGACGGCCTGATCCAGGTGATGATGTTTTTCGGCCTGGCCGTGATCACCTCGTTCGTCATCATTTATCTGTACACCCGTTGCATCCGCAGCACGCTGCTGGTGATCTTCTGTTCGCTGACCGCAGTGGTCTGGCAACTGGGGATCGTCGCCTGGCTGGGCTATGCCATCGATCCGTACTCAGTGCTGGTGCCGTTCCTGATTTTCGCCATCGGTGTCTCCCACGCGGCGCAGAAGATGAACGGCATCATGCAGGACATCGCCCGGGGCACCCATAAGCTGGTCGCGGCACGCTACACCTTCCGCCGTTTGTTCATTGCCGGGGTCACCGCGTTACTGGCCGACGCGGTGGGTTTCGCGGTGCTGATGCTGATCGACATTCCGGTGATTCAGGACCTGGCCATTACCGCCAGTATCGGGGTGGCGGTGTTGATCTTCACCTCGCTGCTACTGATGCCGGTGGCGCTGTCCTACATCGGTGTCGGGCGCAAGGCCGCGGAGCGAGCGCTGAAGATCGACACCCGTGCCGACGAGAGCCGCGGCTTCGGCAAGCTGTGGGATTTTCTCGACCGCTTCACCACGCGCAAGTGGGCCACGGGCATCGTGCTCGGCGCCGTGTCGCTGGGCATCGCCGGCTTCATGGTCAGTCAGCACCTGCAAATCGGCGACCTCGACAGCGGCGCCCCGGAGCTGCGCGCCGACTCGCGCTATAACCGCGATAACGCCTACATCACCAGCCACTATGCGCTGTCCAGCGATCTGTTCGCGGTGATGATCAAGACCCCGCCTGAAGGTTGCCTGAATTATCAGACGCTGATTCTGGCCGACCGCCTGGCCTGGGAGTTGCAGCAATACCCCGGCGTGCAAGCGACGTCTTCGCTGGTCAACGCGGTCCGGCAGATCACCGCCGGTTCGTTCGAGGGCAACCCCAAGCTCAACAGCATCCAGCGCAACCAGAACGTGCTGAACTACGCGGCGCAGCAGGCCTCGGTCAATGCTCCGGAACTGTTCAACACCGATTGCTCGGTGATGCCGGTGATCGCTTTCCTCAAGGACCACAAGGCCCAAACGCTGGACGCGGTGGTCGCGATCGCCGACAAGTTCGCCCGCGAAAACAGCACCCCGGACCGCCAGTTCCTGCTGGCCGCCGGCACCGCCGGTATCGAAGCGGCGACCAATATCGTCGTGCGTGAGGCCAATCACACGATGCTGCTGTACGTGTACGCAGCAGTGACGCTGTTCTGCCTGATCACCTTCCGTAGCTGGCGTGCCACGCTGGTGGCGCTGCTGCCGCTGGTACTGACCTCGATTCTCTGTGAGGCGCTGATGGTCATCATGGGGATTGGCGTCAAGGTCGCGACGCTGCCGGTGATCGCGTTGGGGGTCGGGATCGGTGTCGACTACGCGCTGTATCTGCTCAGCGTGCAGTTGCATTACCAGCGCCAGGGCATGCCGTTGGCACAGGCCTACCGTAACGCCGTGTCCTTCACCGGCCGGGTGGTGGGACTGGTCGGTATCACGCTGGCGGCGGGGGTGGTGTGCTGGGCCTGGTCGCCGATCAAGTTCCAGGCCGACATGGGCATCCTGCTGACCTTCATGTTCATCTGGAACATGCTCGGTGCGTTGATCCTGATCCCGGCACTGTCCAGTTTCCTGCTGCGCAACATCGCCACCGTACCCGCAAGCACCAAGGAGCAAGCGGCGGAGCTTGTTGACGCAAATCATTAACCTTTTTGCACTTCCATTGACCAGGGCAGGTTGAATGCCCTGACATTGCCTGAGTATTTCAAATATGGCTGACTACAAAGCACCCCTGCGCGATATCCGGTTCGTCCTCAACGAAGTTTTCAACGTCTCTCGCCTGTGGGCGGCGATGCCGGCCCTGGCCGAGGTGGTGGATGAAGAAACCGCCAACGCAGTCCTCGAAGAAGCCGGCAAGATCAGTGCGGAACTGATCGCGCCGCTCAATCGCAGTGGCGACGAGCAAGGTTGTTCCTGGCACAACGGCGAAGTGTCCACCCCTGATGGTTTTGCCCAGGCCTATCGCGCCTTTGCCGAGGGCGGCTGGGGCGGCGTCGGTGGTGACCCGGCCTACGGAGGCATGGGCATGCCCAAGGTGATCGGCGCGCAGGTCGAGGAAATGGTCAACGGCGCCAATCTGTCTTTCGGCCTCTACCCGATGTTGACCGCCGGCGCTTGCCTGGCGATCAAGGCCCATGCCAGCGAAGAACTGAAGTCCGCCTTCCTGCCGAACATGTACGCCGGCACCTGGACTGGCTCGATGTGCCTGACCGAACCCCACGCGGGCACCGACCTGGGGATTATCCGCACCAAGGCCGAACCTCAGGCCGACGGCTCCTACAAAATCAGCGGGACCAAGATCTTCATCACCGGCGGCGAACAAGACCTGACCGAGAACATCATTCACCTGGTGCTGGCCAAACTGCCGGATGCCCCGGCGGGGCCGAAGGGCATTTCGCTGTTCCTGGTGCCGAAGTTCATGGTCAATGCCGATGGCAGCCTGGGCCAGCGAAACGCGCTGTCCTGTGGTTCGATCGAACACAAGATGGGGATCAAGGCGTCCGCCACCTGCGTGATGAACTTTGACGGTGCCACGGGCTGGATCGTCGATGCGCCGAACAGGGGCCTGGCGGCGATGTTCACCATGATGAACTACGAGCGCCTGGGCGTTGGCATTCAAGGCCTGGCCACGGGCGAGCGTTCGTACCAGAACGCCGTTGAATACGCCCGTGACCGGCTGCAAAGCCGTTCGCCGAGCGGCGCGCAGAGCAAAGACAAAGTGGCCGACCCGATCATCGTGCACCCGGACGTGCGGCGCATGCTGCTGACCATGAAAGCCGCGAACGAGGGCGGTCGTGCCTTCTCGACTTACGTGGCCATGCAACTGGACACCGCCAAGTTCAGCGAAGACGCCTCGACCCGCAAGCGCGCGGAAGACCTGGTGGCGTTGCTGACGCCGGTGGCCAAGGCGTTCCTCACTGATATGGGGCTGGAGACCACGATTCACGGCCAGCAGATTTTCGGCGGCCACGGCTACATCCGCGAATGGGGTCAGGAGCAACTGGTGCGTGACGTGCGCATCACCCAGATCTACGAAGGCACCAATGGCATTCAGGCGCTGGACCTGGTCGGACGCAAAGTGGTGGGCACCGGAGGTGAGTTGTACAAGCTGTTTGCCGACGAGATTCGCCATTTCACTGCCACCGCTTGTGCCGACCTCGCGGAGTTCACCAAGCCGCTCAACAGCGCCCTGGACAACCTCGACGAACTCACGGCGTGGCTGCTCGACCGTTCGAAAAACAACCCGAATGAAATCGGCGCGGCGTCGGTCGAGTACTTGCACGCCTTCGGCTACACCGCTTATGCCTACATGTGGGCACTGATGGCCAAGGCAGCCGTGGGCAAGGAAGCGCAGGACGACTTCTACGCCAGCAAGCTGGGCACGGCGCGGTTCTACTTCGCCCGCCTGCTGCCACGCGTTCATTCGCTGGCCGCGTCGGTCAAGGCCGGCAGCGAGTCGCTGTACTTGCTCAACGCCGATCAGTTCTGACCCCGTGAACCGGAGATGATCTCCAATCAACAGCATCAGGAAGACTTCACCGTGGTGAAAACAAAAATACTCGCGCCTGCGCCAGGCGCTTACAGCTACCCCTTGTTGATCAAGAGCCTGTTGCTCTCGGGCGCACGCTATGCGCCCGATCAGGAAATTGTCTACGCGGACAAGCTGCGCTACAGCTACCGGACGCTGAATGAACGCATCAAACGATTGGCTAACGCGCTCACCCAGGCGGGCGTCAAAGCTGGCGATACCGTGGCCTTGCTGGATTGGGACAGCCATCGGTATCTGGAGTGTTTTTTCGCCGTGCCGATGCTGGGGGCGGTGTTGCACACGGTGAATATCCGCCTGTCCGCGGAGCAGGTTCTCTACACCATGAACCACGCCGAAGATGATCTGGTGCTGGTGCATGACGATTTTCTGCCGCTGATGGAGCAGGTCCACGATCAGTTGACCACCGTCAAAGGCTACATTCAGCTCTCCGATCAGGACGCGCCGTCGACCGCGTTACCGGTGCTGGGGGAATACGAAAGCCTGTTGGCGCAGGCTGAAACGCACTTCGATTTCCCTGATTTCGATGAGCACTCGGTCGCCACGCTGTTCTACACCACGGGCACGACGGGCGACCCCAAGGGCGTGTACTTCTCCCATCGCCAGTTGGTCTTGCACACGCTCAATGCTGTCGGCACCCTGGGCGTCTATCAGGGCCTGCCATTGTTGCGTTCCGACGATGTCTACATGCCGATCACGCCGATGTTCCATGTGCATGCCTGGGGCGTGCCCTACGTCGCGACATTGATGGGGATCAAGCAGGTGTATCCGGGGCGTTATGAGCCCAACAGCCTGGTCAGGCTGTACCGCGAAGAGAAGGTCAGTTTTTCCCATTGCGTACCGACGATCCTGCAAATGATCCTGGGTTGCGACGAAGGGCAACGGACTGATTTCGACGGTTGGAAAATGCTCCTGGGCGGCAGCGCCTTGACCCATGGGCTTGCCGCCCAGGCGACCGCACGGGGCATGCGTGTGCACAGCGGCTACGGCATGTCGGAGACCTGTCCGCTGCTGTGCCTGACGCACCTGAGTGAGGCCGAACTGGAACTGCCGGCGTCCGATCAGGTGACTGCGCGTATCAAGACCGGCGTGGCGGTGCCGATGGTGGACTTGCGCATCATTGATGCCAGCGGCAACGAAGTGGTGCAGGACGGTGAGGCGCTGGGCGAGATCGTGGTGCGTGCACCCTGGTTGACCCAGGGTTACCTGAACGCACCCGAGCAAGGCGCGCAACTGTGGGAAAACGGCTGGATGCATACCGGTGATATCGGCTCCATCGACCCCATGGGCGTCGTGGAGATCAAGGACCGGATCAAAGACGTGATCAAGACGGGCGGGGAGTGGATCAGTTCGCTCGAGCTGGAGAGCCTGATCAGCGAACACCCTGCCGTCAGCTCGGTGGCAGTGGTGGGCGTGCCTGACCCGCAGTGGGGGGAACGACCGGTGGCGCTGGTCGTGTCAGAAGGCATCACGGCTGAAATGCTGGTGACCCATCTGCTTCAGTATGTCGAGAGTGGTCGCATCAACAAATGGGCGATCCCCCGGCAGATCAGGCTGGTGGCCGACATACCCAAGACCAGTGTCGGGAAAATCAACAAGCGGCTGATCCGTGAACAGGCATTGAGCCAATAGGCGACGATGCGCGTTTGTAGGAGCGAGCCTGCTCCGGGCGGCTCGCTCCTGCAGGTGGGGGCGTGGGTCATCCCAGATGTTCGGGTTTGACCGGGTCCCCCGACTGCATGTTCAGTTGCTTGCGTACATCTTCGAACATTTTGTCGTAGTAAGCGTGGCTCGAGCCGATCTGGCTGTAGATCTTTGGAATACCGTGTTTCTCTACAACTGTCGTGAAGTTGCTGGCGAAATTGTAGGCCTGGTCCTTCGGCAGATAGAAACTCTCTTCGAACGGCTTGTCGAAAATGGTGCCGTGCATCTTGAACAGCATCCCCTTGCCTTCCTTGGGGTCCTGAGTGACTTCGTAGTCGATGTATATGTTGTAGCTGACGTCATCGTTGTTCAACGCATGACGCTCGATGTGCATGTGACCGGGCTCGAACTTAGCCATTGTCATCTCTCCTTCAAATAGGCCTTGAAGCGGGGCAGGCCGCCAGCCTGCCCGCAGTATCGCGACTATCGATAGCTGATACCGGGTGTCGCCGTGCTCACGCGAGTACCGGCCTTGCCTTGGACGATCGCTTCGATGTCCGAAAGCGAGCCAATCACCGCGACCTTTCCAGTATGGCGGGCAAACTCGCAGGCTGCCTGCACCTTCGGCCCCATGGAGCCGGCGGCGAAGCCCAGGCGCTCCAGTTCGTCGGGGTGCGCCTGGGCGATGCCTTTCTGGGTCGGCTTGCCGTAATCGATATACGCCGCATTGACGTCGGTGGCTATGACCAGCAAATCGCTTTCCAGCTGTTCGGCCAGCAGCGCCGAGCACAGGTCTTTATCGATCACCGCTTCCACGCCCTGAAGCCTGCGGTGTTCATCGTACATCGTGGGAATACCGCCACCGCCGGCACAGATCACGATGCTGCCTTTTTCCAGCAGCCACTTGATCGGGCGGATCTCGAAGATGCGCTTCGGTTTGGGGCTGGCGACCACGCGGCGGAATTTGTCGCCGTCCGGGGCAATGGCCCAGCCTTTTTCGGCGGCGAGTTTTTCCGCTTCGGCCTTGGAGTACACCGGGCCGATGGGTTTGCTCGGCTTCTGGAACGCCGGGTCATTGGCGTCGACTTCGACCTGGGTCAGCAGCGTGGCGAAGGGCACTTCGAAGTCCAGCAGGTTGCCCAGTTCCTGTTCGATGATGTAGCCGATCATGCCTTCGGTTTCAGCGCCCAGCACGTCCAGCGGATAAGGCGACACCGACGTGTAGGCTGCCGCTTGCAGCGACAGCAGGCCGACCTGAGGGCCATTGCCGTGAGCGATGACCAGTTGGTTGCCGGGGTGGATCTTGGCGATCTGTTCGGTGGCGATCCGGATGTTGGCGCGCTGATTGTCAGCGGTCATCGGTTCACCCCGGCGAAGCAGGGCGTTACCGCCCAGAGCAACGACGATACGCATGGTGTATGTCCTTCAAAAAGAGAAGTAAGCGGGCGACCCGGTCTCCTGTGGGAGCTGGCTTGCCAGCGATGGGATCACTGCGGTCTATCAGATACACCGAGGTGCGGCCATCGCTGGCAAGCCAGCTCCCACAAGGAGCCGAGTAAGCTGTTACAAGTCAGCCAGTGTCGACACCAGAATCGCCTTGATGGTATGCATGCGATTTTCCGCTTGCTCGAAAGCGATGCAGGCCGGTGATTCGAACACGTCATCGGTCACTTCGATGCCGTTGGCCAGGTGCGGATACTGTTCGGCAATCTGCTTGCCGACCTTGGTGTCACTGTTGTGGAAGGCCGGCAGGCAATGCATGAACTTGGTGCGCGGGTTGCCGGTGGCTTTCATCAGCTCGGCGTTGACCTGATACGGCAGCAATTGCTTGATGCGTTCAGCCCAGGCTTCGACCGGCTCGCCCATGGACACCCACACGTCGGTGTGAATGAAGTCCACGCCTTTGACAGCCGCTTTCGGGTCCTCGGTCAGGGTGATGCGGGCACCGCTTTCTTCACCGTATTTCTTGCAGCGGGCCACCAGGTCGTCCGCCGGCCACAGGGCTTTCGGCGCGCAGATGCGTACGTCCATGCCGAGCTTGGCGCCCACCAGCAGCAGCGAGTTGCCCATGTTGTTACGCGCGTCGCCGAGGTAGGCGTAGCTGATTTCGTGAATCGGCTTGTCGGCGTGTTCGCGCATGGTCAGCACGTCGGCGATCATTTGCGTCGGGTGGTATTCGTCGGTCAGGCCGTTGAACACCGGAACGCCGGCAAACTTGGCCAGTTCTTCGACGATTTCCTGCTTGAAGCCCCGGTATTCGATGGCGTCGTACATGCGCCCGAGCACCCGGGCGGTGTCCTTCATGCTTTCCTTGTGGCCGATCTGCGAGGAGTTCGGATCGATGTAGGTGACATTCGCGCCCTGGTCATAAGCGGCAACTTCGAAGGCACAACGGGTGCGGGTCGAGGTTTTTTCGAAGATCAGCGCGATGTTGTTGCCTTTGAGGTGTTGCTGTTCGGTGCCAGTGTATTTGGCCCGCTTGAGGTCACGGGAAAGATCGAGCAGGTAGCGCAATTCGCGAGGGGTGTGGTGTTCCAGGCTCAGCAGATTGCGGTTATGGATGTTGAACGCCATTTTGGATCTCCTAAGGTGTCGGTTATCCCCTGGGTCCGTGCGTTGTAAGCACGGACCCAGGTTAATAGGTTAGTAATCGATCGGGTCGCGGATGATCGGGCAGGTCATGCAGTGACCGCCGCCACGGCCGCGGCCGAGTTCGCCGGCGCTGATGGTGATGACCTCGACCCCGGCCTTGCGCAGCAGGGTGTTGGTGTAGGTGTTGCGGTCGTAGCCGACGACCACGCCGGGTTCCATGGCGACCACGTTGTTACCGTCGTCCCACTGTTCGCGTTCGGCGGCGAAGCTGTTGCCGCCGGTTTCCACGACGCGCAGTGCTTTCAGATTGAGGGCCTTGGCCACGGTGTCGAGGAAGTTGGTTTCTTCGCGACGGATGTCGATGCCGCCTTGCTTGCTTTCGTCCGGGCGCAGGGTGAAGGCCACGATCTGGCTCACCACTTCCGGGAAGATGGTCACCAGGTCGCGGTCGCAGAAGCTGAACACCGTGTCCAGGTGCATCGCTGCGCGGGATTTCGGCATGCCGGCAACAATCACCTTCTCGACGGCTTTGTTCTTGAACAGGTTGAGCGCCAGTTGGCCGATCGCCTGACGGGATGAGCGTTCGCCCATGCCGATCAAGACCACGCCGTTGCCGATGGGCATGACGTCGCCGCCTTCAAGGGTGGAGCTGCCGTGTTCCTGGTCAGGATCGCCGTACCAGATCTGGAAGTCGGCGTTGGTGAACTCGGGATGGAATTTGTAGATGGCGGTCGTCAGCAGTGTTTCCTGGCGGCGCGCCGGCCAGTACATCGGGTTGAGCGTCACGCCACCGTAGATCCAGCAGGTGGTGTCGCGGGTGAATTGGGTGTTGGGCAGTGGCGGCAGAATGAAGCTGGAGTGGCCGAGGAAGTCGCGGAACATCTGGATGGTCTTGCCACCGAAGCTGTCCGGCAGGTCATCGGCAGATACGCCGCCAATCAGGAACTCGGCGATCTTGCGAGGTTCCAGGCTGCGCAGCCACGAGCTTGTTTCATTGATCAGGCCCAGGCCGACCGAATTGGCGGTGACCTTGCGTTCCAGAATCCAGTCCAGGGCTTCAGGAATGGCAACGATGTCGGTCAACAGGTTGTGCATTTCCAGCACATCAACGTTGCGCTCACGCATTTTGGTGACGAAATCGAAATGGTCGCGCTTGGCTTGAGCGACCCACAACACGTCGTCGAAAAGCAGTTCGTCACAGTTGTTCGGGGTCAGCCGCTGATGGGCCAGGCCGGGGGAGCAAACCATGACTTTGCGCAGTTTGCCGGCTTCGGAATGGACGCCGAACTTAACTTTTTCCGTGGTCATTACAGTGATCCTCCAGATGACAATTAATCAGGGGGTTACAGAGTCAGGAAGCCGTCATACAGCCCATAGGCCGCCACCAGGGCGCCCACGACGACGGCCGCGAAAATCAGCTTCTCGACGTTGGTGAAAACAGGTTTGTCGATTTCCATCTTGGCCTTGGCGAACAAAATGACGCCGGGCGCATAGAGCAGGGCGGACAGCAGCAGGTACTTGACGCCGCCGGCATAGATCAGCCAGATCGCGTAGACCAGGGCGATAGCACCGATGAACAGGTCTTTCTGGCGTTCGGGCGCGGCGCTTTCATAAGTCTCACCGCGTACCGCCAGCAAAAACGCATAAGCTGCCGACCACAGGTAAGGCACCAGAATCATTGAGGTCGCCAGGTAGATCAGCGACAGGTAAGTACTGGCCGAGAACAGGGTGATGATCAGGAACAGCTGCACCATGGCGTTGGTCAGCCACAGGGCGTTGACCGGTACATTCTTGCTGTTTTCCTTGCGCAGGAATGCCGGCATGGTGTGGTCCTTGGCCGCGGCAAACATGATCTCCGCGCACAGCAGTACCCATGACAGCAATGCCCCGAGCAGCGAGATGACCAGACCGACGCTGATCAGGACCGCGCCCCAATGACCCACCACATGCTCCAGCACGGCGGCCATCGACGGGTTCTGCAGCTTGGCCAGTTCCGGTTGGGTCATGACGCCCAGCGACAGTACGTTGACCAACACCAGGAACAGCAGCACGGTAATGAACCCGATCACGGTGGCTTTACCCACGTCGGTGCGTTTTTCCGCCCGCGCCGAGAAGATGCTCGCGCCTTCGATGCCAATGAACACCCATACGGTGACCAGCATCATTTTGCGCACCTGGTTCATCACGCTGCCCAGGTCCGGGTTTTTCAGGCCCCAGATGTCAGCGGTAAAGATGTCCAGCTTGAAGGCGAACAAGGTGATCAACATGAACAGCAACAGTGGCACGACCTTGGCGATCGTGGTGACCAGGTTGATGAATGCCGCTTCCTTGATCCCCTGCAACACGAGGAAATGCACGCCCCACAGCAGCACTGACGCGCCAATCACGGCGGCCACCGTATTGCCTTCGCCGAAGATCGGGAAGAAATAACCGAGGGTGCTGAACAGCAGAACGAAATAACCGACGTTGCCCAGCCAGGCACTGATCCAGTATCCCCAGGCGGAAGAGAAACCCATGTAGTCGCCAAAACCGGCTTTGGCGTAAGCGTAAACACCACCGTCCAGGTCAGGCTTGCGGTTGGCCAGCGTCTGGAAGACGAAGGCCAGGGTCAACATGCCCACGGCGGTAATTGCCCAACCAATCAGAATGGCGCCGACGTCTGCACTGACAGCCATGTTTTGTGGCAGGGAAAATATTCCGCCGCCAATCATCGAACCGACGACCAAGGCCACCAGTGCGCCAAGTTTCAGTTTTCCGGGGGATTCAGACATTGCATGACTCCAATGCAGGAGAAGAGAGACAACAGATTAGTTCTGTTAGCAATTCAATCATCTGATTTAGATCAGTACATGGGCACATTCCATTGCGATTTGAACGACTTATATTCGATCCGGGAACATGGCTACTTCTCCGGAAATGCCTTATCCAGAGGCCTCGGAAAGAACAAACGGCAATACTGCGTATTGCTTCGAGTTTTTACGCTAGTTCGTTTCTGTGTTTCTGCAAATTTTTGACACCCGATTTCAGTAACGCTATGAATTAACGGTTTCGTTCAGCCCAAGTGTTCTTAGCACGGCACCGATATACTGATCGGCTATAACTAACAGGCGCCTTGTTCGGCGTTATTTAATAAACGTCATTGCGCTGAAGCCATTTAGTTAATGCCAGGCAAGTGACGGTTTCATGGCTGTGATAAAACCCGGCCGCATCGGGAAATAAATGGAGACCCAGGAATGTCGCAACCCACGCAAAAGCTTCGACTGAGTGCATTGATCGCCCTGGTGGTGGGCTCGATGATTGGTGGTGGCATCTTTTCACTGCCTCAGAACATGGCAGAGCGCGCCGATGCCGGTGCGGTGCTGATCGGCTGGGCGATTACCGCCGTGGGCATGCTGACCCTGGCCTTCGTGTTCCAGACCCTTGCCAATCGCAAACCGGAGCTCAATTCCGGGGTGTATGCCTACGCCAAGGCCGGGTTCGGCGACTACATGGGGTTTTCCTCGGCCTGGGGTTACTGGATCAGTGCCTGGCTGGGCAACGTCGGTTATTTCGTGTTGTTGTTCAGCACCCTCGGTTATTTCTTTCCGGTATTTGGCCAGGGTAATACACCGATCGCTATTGGCTGCGCCTCGGTATTGCTTTGGGCAGTGCACTTTCTGGTATTGCGCGGGATCAAGGAGGCCGCATTCATCAATCAGTTGACCACTGTGGCCAAGATCGTTCCGCTGATCATGTTTATCGTGATTGCCGCAGTGGCCTTCAAGGCCGAGATCTTCACCCGGGACATCTGGGGGCAGAGCAATCCGGACTTTGGCGGCGTGATGGACCAAGTGCGCAACATGATGCTGGTCACCGTGTTCGTGTTCATCGGCATTGAAGGCGCCAGCATCTATTCGGCCAGGGCGGAGAAGCGCACCGATGTCGGGCGCGCGACGGTCATTGGCTTCCTCGGCGTGCTGGCCTTGCTGGTGTTGGTGAACGTGCTGTCGCTCGGGATCATGAGCCAGCCGGAACTGGCGACGTTGCAGAACCCGTCGCTGGCGGCGGTGCTGGAGCGCATCGTCGGCCCCTGGGGAGCCTTGTTGATCAGCGTCGGCCTGGCGATTTCGTTGCTCGGGGCCTTGTTGTCGTGGGCGTTGCTGTGCGCCGAGATCCTTTTCGCCACCGCAAAGGACAAGACCATGCCGGCGTTCCTGACCCGGGAGAACGCCAACCACGTGCCGGTCAACGCGTTGTGGCTGACCAATTCAATGATCCAGATTTTCTTGCTGATCACGCTGTTTTCCGCAGGGACCTACACCAGCCTGATCTACCTCGCGTCGTCGATGATCCTGGTGCCGTACCTATGGTCGGCGGCCTATGCGGTGCTGTTGAGCGGGCGCGGCGAAACCTATGAACATGCCTCGGCGGAGCGGACCAAGGATCTGTTGATCGGCGGCATTGCGCTGAGTTATGCGGTGTGGCTGCTGTATGCCGGAGGTGTGAAATACCTGCTGCTGTCGGCGTTGCTGTATGCGCCTGGGGTGATCTTGTTCGCCAAGGCCAAGCACGAGCAGGGAGAGCCTTTGTTCAGCCATTTCGAGAAAGGCATTTTTGCCTGTGTCATCACCGCTGCCGGCCTGGCGGGATATGGGTTGTACAACGGCTTTTTGTCGCTGTGAGGCGCTGAATCTTCAAAGTTCCCCGTCTTCGGCGCCGGGATAAACCCCGTGTAGCAGGCGATAGCGGTCGTGCCGTACCTGGGCGATGCGGTCGAGGACCTGACGCTCGGGGAATCCCAACATGATCAGGGCATGCGACGCCAGCATCAGGCTGGACTCGAGTAACTCGGGCACCACTTCGCTGGCGCCGGCCGCCTTCAACTCGGGACACTGGCTGTCGTCCCGCGTACGCACCAGGATCGGCACGTCCGGATTGATGCGACGCGCCTCCTTCAGCACCTGCAGGGCAACCTCGGTTTTGTCCACGGCGATGACCACCAGGCTGGCGCGCTCCAGGCCAACGGCGACCAGCAGTTCGCCACGATGGGAATCGCCGTAATGCACGTCGCTTTCAGCGACGGCGGCTTCACGTACCCGGACCGGGTCATTGTCCAGTGCGATGTAGGGCTGTTGCGCCTTGCGCATTATTCGCCCGATCGATTGCCCCACACGACCGTAACCACAAATCACCACATGGCCCTGCACGCCGGCGTTGAGCGCGCTGATTTCCTCCAGCTTCGCTTCTTCATTGGGCTTGCGGTGCAGATGTGTGGCAATCCAGGGGGCGGCGCGCAGTAACGACGGGGTGGCCACCATTGAGCAGAAGGTCGCCGCCAGCAACAGGCTGCCGAGGTTGGCAGGCATCAGGTCGTTTCGCTGCATCTGCGCCATCAATGCAAAGCAGAACTCGCCGCCCTGGGCCAGGGCCAGGCCGCTGCGCCACGCGGTTTCCCCGTCGCTGCCGCGCCATTTGACCAATAGCGCGACCACGCTGCCCTTGATCAGCAACAGCGCCAGCGTCAGCCCGAGGATCAGCAGGCCGTGACTGGCGAACAGGCGCAAGTCGATCAGCATGCCGATGCTGATGAAAAACACGCCGAGCAGTATGTCGCGGAACGGCCGCAGATCGGCCTCGATCTGGTGCCGGTAGTGGCTTTCCCCCAGCAACATGCCGGCGAGAAATGCGCCCAGGGCAGGGGAGAGCCCGATCAGGTGGGTCAGCCCGGCCGTCAGCAGGACGATGACCAGGGCCAGCAAGACGAACAGCTCAGCCGAGCGAGCCGCCGCGACCTCATGGAACAGGCGCGGCAATACCCAGCGACTGGCCAGGGACAGCCCGATAAACAACAACACGGTTTTACCCAGGGTCAATGGCAGCGCCCAATACCAGGCTTGATCGCTGTTACCGGCGAAGACCGGCACCAGGGTCAGCAACAACACCGCGACCACGTCCTGGAACAACAGAACGCCGATGGCATTCTGGCCGTGGCTGCTGAAAATCTCGCCGAGGCTGGTCAACTCCTTGCTGACAATGGCGGTGGAAGACAGTGCCAGCCCGCCACCCAGTAACAACGCTGGCGTCGTCGCCACGCCTGCAAGCATCAGTAACGCGCCCAGTACCGCCCCCGACACCAGTACTTGCAGGCTGCCCAGGCCAAAGACAACCTGGCGCAGGGCAATCATTTTCGACAGGGAAAATTCCAGCCCGAGCGAAAACAGCAAAAACACCACGCCCAGTTCGGCGAGAAGCGGCAGCGCTTCACTTTCATCCACCCAGCCAAACGCCCTGGGGCCGACGATCAGGCCCACAAAGAGATAACCCAGCACCGGTGGCAATCGCAGGCGATAGAACAGGGAAATGACGACCAGGGAGGAGGTGAGGATGATGATCAGACTGACAAACATAGAGACTCCGTGATGGTGCAAGGTGCGGCCATGAATGCCGCGCCAGTGAGGCTCAAGGCGAATGGTGGATGTCAGGTTTGATCCTGATTCTTCAAGCCGGCCGTGGCGAATAACGTCAAGCCAGGGTGCTGTTACCGGGGGAGTGTAGCCCGAGCAAAAAAACCGACCGGGTTTGCTCGCACCAATGCGGCAGCAATATCGATTCAAACTACACTCACAGGGGGCTGGAATCGGACTGTCGCAAGACCGGCGCCAGCGCAGGCCCGCGAACCTGAGTCACAGGGCATCCAAAGGCGAGAAACCTGCCAAGGTTGGGAGCATGCAAAGCACCGCAGAACATAAGCCCTCGCGTGTGCTCGATCCCGTCGAGCGTGTCACGGAGGTGATCTTCGGCTTGCTCATGGCGATGACTTTCACTGGAACGATCAGTGTGGTCACCGCAGATCAGGAGGCCGAACGCGTGATGATGATCGCCGCGCTCGGCTGCAACCTGGCCTGGGGACTCGCGGACGCGGTGATGTATCTGCTGCGAACACTGATTGAACATACCCGCAGCCGCACGCTATTGAAAAAGGTGTGCAGCGGGGTGGATGCGGCCACCGGACAGTCGCTCATTGCCAATGCATTACCACCACGCCTGGCGACAGCGGCCGGTGCCGATGGCCTGGAATTGTTGCGTCAGCGCCTGGCCGAAACCGCCACCATGCCCGCGCCGCCGCGACTTGGCCTGAATGACTTCAAGGGGGCACTCGGTGTGTTCCTGCTGGTGGTGCTCTCGACATTTCCGCTGGTGATCCCGTTTCTGTTACTCGAACAGACAAGACTTGCGGTACGCGTGTCCAACCTCGTCGGACTGGCCGTGCTCTTCGCGGGGGGCTGGATTCTGGCGCGTTACGCAGGCGCCAGACCATGGCAGGGGGCGATTGCGCTGACAATCACCGGCGCCTTGCTGATCAGCGCAATCATTGCGCTCGGAGGATAAGCATCCAGGCATTTCCAATTCCCTCCAGCGCCACTGCCGGGGTGAACTTTTGTAAGTCAGTGACTGAAAATCGTGAGGTCTTGAACATGGCAAAGGATAAAAAAGGCAGCTCAAAAAGCGCTTCCGCTGAAGGCGCGAAGCTGACAAACAAAGCGTATCTGGCGCAATTGCGCCTGCTGCATGTCGAGCTGGTCAAGCTGCAGGAGTGGGTCAGGGTAAAGGGCATCAAGGTCTGTATTGTCTTCGAGGGGCGCGACGGTGCCGGCAAGGGCGGGACGATCAAGGCACTGACCGAGCGCGTCAACCCGCGGGTCTTTCGGGTGGTGGCCCTGCCAGCCCCGACCGACCGTGAAAAGAGCCAGATGTATGTGCAGCGCTACCTGCCGCACCTGCCGGCGGCTGGTGAAGTGGTGATCTTCGATCGCAGTTGGTACAACCGCGCGGGCGTTGAGCGGGTGATGGGATTCTGCAGTGAAGAACAGGCGGAAAAATTCCTGCTAACGGCCCCCCTTGTAGAACGCGCCATCGTCAACTCCGGGGTTATCCTGCTCAAGTACTGGCTGGAGGTCAGCCCGCAGGAGCAGACCCGTCGACTCGAGGCGCGGATCAAGGACGGGCGCAAAATCTGGAAACTGTCACCGATGGACCTCAAGTCCTATGGCCACTGGTACGACTATTCACGGGCACGAGATGCGATGTTCAAAGCCACCGACACCGAGCATGCGCCTTGGCTGGTCGCGAACTCGAACGACAAGCGCCGGGCCCGCCTTAACATCATCACCGACCTGCTCAGCCGGATACCGTACAAAGAGATCCCGCGCAAGAAGGTGACCTTGCCCAAACGGCAGAAGCCTGGCGGCTATCGCAAGCCGGATTATCCGTTCCGGCAGATCCCGGAAAAATTCTGACCGGTACGTCCACGCGAACCTGCGCCATCGCCAGAGGGCTGAAGTCCCATGAGTCAATCGGATACGACGCCACCCGGGCCGGGGCGGATCGCGCGCAGGGAAACAGGCGCCGACCAACCCGGCTGGAGCCGCTGGCTGCCGGGCCTGCGGATGCTGCGCAGCTACAAGGCTGCCTGGCTGCAGCACGATATCGTCGCCGGCCTGGTGCTCACCACCATGCTAGTGCCGGTCGGCATCGCTTATGCGGTGGCCTCAGGTGTCCCCGGTATCTACGGCCTCTATGCGACCATCGTGCCGCTACTCGCCTATGCGTTGTTCGGGCCCAGCCGGATTCTGGTACTGGGGCCTGATTCTTCGCTGGCGGCGGTGATACTTGCGGTGGTCCTGCCATTGTCCGGCGGCGACCCGCAGCGCGCGATCGCCCTGGCGGGCATGATGGCGATCGTCTCGGGGACGGTGTGTATCCTGGCCGGTATCGCGCGCCTGGGCTTCGTCACGGAACTGCTGTCCAAACCGATCCGCTATGGCTACATGAACGGGATCGCGTTGACGGTATTGATCAGCCAGTTACCGAAGTTTTTCGGTTTCTCGATCAACAGCGAAGGTCCCCTGAGAAATCTGTGGGCCATTGCAATGGCGGTGGTCGATGGCAAGACCAATTGGGTCACGTTCGCCATCGGCGCGGCGACCCTGTTGGTGATCCTGCTGCTCAAGGACAAAAAACGTGTGCCGGGGATTTTGATCGCGGTGGCAGGCGCCACGGTGGCCGTGGGAGTGCTGGACCTGGCGTCGCATAACGTAGCGATCCTTGGTTCACTGCCACAAGGCCTGCCTGCGTTCGCCATCCCGTGGATCACCACTGAGGATATCGTTCCGGTGATCATTGGCGGTTGTGCCGTCGCCCTCGTGTCGTTCGCCGACACCAGTGTGCTTTCCCGGGTGTATGCGGCGCGCACCCGTTCCTATGTCGATCCGAACCAGGAGATGGTAGGGCTCGGCGTCGCCAATCTGGCGGGTGGGTTGTTTCAAGGCTTCCCGATCAGCAGCAGTTCATCACGCACACCCGTGGCCGAAGCGGCGGGGGCCAGGACCCAACTGGCCGGCGTCGTCGGTGCACTGGCGGTCGCCGTGCTGCTGATGGTAGCGCCGGACCTGCTGCACAACCTGCCGACCAGTGCCTTGGCCGCTGTCGTGATCGCGTCGGCGATCGGCCTGATCGAAGTCACTGACCTGCTGCGAATCTATCGTATCCAGCGTTGGGAGTTCTGGCTCTCCATCGTCTGCACGATAGGCGTGGCCGTGTTTGGCGCGATCGAGGGTATCGGCCTGGCGATCGTCATTGCGGTCATTGAGTTTCTGTGGGATGCCTGGCGCCCGTACTCCGCCATTCTGGGGCGTGCCGATGGCGTGCACGGTTTTCACGACATCAAACGTTACCCCAACGCGCGCATGCTGCCCGGACTGGTGTTGTTCCGCTGGGACGCACCGTTGTTTTTCGCCAACGCCGAACTGTTCAGTGACCGGGTGCTGGACGCCGTGGCCGCGTCCCCCACGCCCGTGCGCTGGCTGGTCGTGGCAGCGGAGCCGGTGACCAGCGTCGACGTGACCTCCGCCGACATGCTCGCCGAGCTGCACGAAACCTTGCACGAGGCCGGTATCAAATTGTGCGTGGCGGAAATGAAGGACCCGGTCAAGGACAAGCTCAAGCGATTCGGGCTTATGCCGCGGTTCGGCGAATCGGCGTTCTATCCGACGGTGGGCTCTGCCGTGAGCGGCTACCTCAATAACCATCCGCAAGAACGAAAGCCGGGGCTGGACGAGGATTACGAATAAGCGGTGAAGGGGCAACCCGGCGACTACTGGCCAGGTTTGTCCTTGCCGACGACCGTCAGCTTGTCAGCCTCGCTTACCCAACCACCGCCAGTCGCTTTGTACAGATCGATCATGTTGGTGAACACCGAGCCACGGGTGCGGGTGTAATTCAATTCGGCGTCGAACAGGCTGCGCTCGGCGTCCAGCACCTCGATGTAGCTGGTGTAACCGTTGTCGTAGCGCAACCGTGCGTAATGGGCGTAAGTGCTCAGTGCCTCGACCTGCCTGGCCTGGTAATCCATCTGTTCTCTGGATTTACTCGACGCGACCAAGGCATTTTCCACGTCCCTGAACGCCGATTGAATCGCCTGCTGGTAAGTCAGCAGCGCTTGTTTCTGGAAGGCTTCGGCTTGTTGCACCTGCCCGGCGATACCGCCGGCCGTGAAGATCGGCATGCTCGCCGCCACACCATAGGACCAGGTGGAAGCGGGCCCGGTGAACAGGTTCGACAGTTGGGTGCTGGCGGAGCCCAACAGCCCGGTCAGGGAGATTGTCGGGAAGTACTGGGCCTTGGCGGCGCCGATCTGGGCATTGGCCGAGATCAGATTCAGCTCGGCCTGACGCAAATCAGGTCGACGCTCGAGCAGGTCCGACGGCAAGCCGGCTGGCACCGTTGGCAGATTCAGTTGGGCCAGGTCACGGCCGCGGATGATCGGCCCCGGGTTGCGCCCAAGCAGCACGGCCAGGGCGTTTTCCTGTTGCGCGACCAAGGGTTCGAATTGCGCAACCGACGCCTGGGTGCGCTCGAATTCGGATTGATTCTGCGCCAGTTCCATTTCGGATATGGTGCCGGCACCGTAGCGCAGTTTGAATATTTCATTGGATTCACCGCGCGCCTTGGCCGTCGTGCGGGCGATTTCCAGCTCCCGGTCGAGATCGCGCAGGGTCACGTAACTCGACGCTACCGAGGCGACCAGACTCAATATCACGCTTCGACGGCCTTCTTCCGAGGCCAGCAAATCGGCACGGGCGGATTCGTCCAGGCGGCGCAAACGGCCCCAGATATCCAGTTCCCAGTTCACGCTGAGAATGGCCTGGTAGTTGTTGAACACCGGATCCACCGATGGATCCAGCGGTACCGGACCGGTGTCTCGCTGCGAACGGGACCGCTGCCCCTGGGCACCCAGCCCGACTTGCGGGAACAACAGGGAGCGGGTCTGGCCGTAACGGCCCTGGAACTCTTCGACCCGCGCGGCGGCAATCTTGATGTCCTTGTTTTCGAGCAGCGCCGTGCGGATCAGGTCATTGAGGACAGGGTCCTGGAACTGCTCCCACCACAGCGTGTTCGACAGATTCTTTGCTTCTTTGTCCGCGTAACGGTAGGCCGCGGGGGTGTCGATATTCGGGTGCTGGTAGTCAGGCCCTACCATGCAACCCGCCAGGCCCAGGCACAACAACAGTGGGAAAGGAGGCTTACGCATCTCAATCCCCCTCATGTCGGTTTTGTGCCGCGCCGTCGGGAATCGTCGGAGCCTGCGTCAGTGCCGGCGGCTTGGCAGCCTTTTGGGCGTTGTCCTTTTCCCCGAACATTCGCTCTATCAGGTAATAGAACATGGGGATGAAGAAGATCGCGATCACCGTCGCCGCCAGCATGCCGCCAATCACCCCGGTACCAATGGAGTGGCGGCTGTTCTCCGAGGCACCGACGGCGATGGCCAGCGGAACGCAGCCGAGGATGAACGCCAGGGACGTCATCACGATAGGGCGCAGACGTTCTTTTGCGGCGGTCATCGCGGCGTCGTAGGCCGACATGCCGGTTTCCCGGTTCAGTACCGCAAACTCGAAAATCAGGATGGCGTTTTTGGCGGCCAGCGCCACCAGCATGGTCAAGCCGATCTGGAAGTAGACGTCGTTGCTCAAGCCCCTAAGCAGGACGGCGAGCAGGGCGCCGAACAAGGCAAAGGGTACGGCCAGCAGCACACCCACGGGCAGCGACCACTTTTCGTACTGCGCCGCGAGGATCAGGAACACCATCACCAGGCCGAAGATGAACACCTGGGAGGAGGCACCGCCGCTCTTTTTCTCCTCGAATGCCTCGCCGCTCAAGGCCAGCGCATAGTCATTGGTCATGATTTCCGCGCTGATTTCTTCCAGGGCCTTGAGTGCCTGGCCGGAGCTATAGCCCGGTGCGGGGTTCGCCGTGAGTTTGACCGCCGGGAAGTTGTTGAAACGGGTCAGCAGGTCGGGGCCGGTGACGTAGCGGGTGGTCAGCAAGGCCTTGAGCGGCACCATGTCGAGGTTTTTGCTGCGCACGAAGATCTCCTGCAGGTCCTCGGCCTTTAAGCGATACTCCGGTTCGGCCTGCAAAATCACCTGCCACAGGCGACTGAACTTGTTGAATTGCGAGATGTAGAGCGAGCCGAACATGGTCTGCATCGCGCTGTAGACATCTTCGACCGGCACGCCCAGGGATTCCGCTTTCTCCCGATCGACGTCGACCATCAATTGACGGGAAAACACATTGAAGGTGGAGGTGATGACACCCAGCTCAGGACGTGTCTTGGCCTTCGCCACCAGATTGGCGACCAGTTCCGCCAGTTGACCGACACTGCCGTCGCCCTTGCTTTGCACCCAGACCTCCATGCCGCCGGTGGTACCCAGGCCGGGAATGGACGGTGGGTTGACCGGCAAAATGATCCCGCCCTGAACCGTGGAAAACGCCCGCGCGGCTTTCTGAATCACCGCCGAGGCGCTTTGTGCCTTGATGGTTTCGGAGTCTTTGTAACGCCCCTCGAAATCCTTGAAGCCGACGAAAAATGCACCGGCATTGTTCTTGTTCTGGCCGTCGAGCAGGCTGTAGCCGTTCACAATCGCAACACCTTCGACGGCCTCGTCGTTCATGAAGAAATCACTGGCTACTTTGCCCACTTCTCCGGTGCGATCCAGGCTGGCGGCGTCGGGCATGATCACCGCGCCGAGCAAGTAGCCCTGGTCTTCCGGTGGCAGGAACGCGCTGGGGATACGCTGAGCCATCAACAGGATCAGCACGACCATGCCGGCAAAGAGCAGCAACGCCAGCACGAAGCGCTTGATCATGAAGGCCACCGAGCGTGAATAGCCCTCGGTCATGCGCTCGAAATTGCGTTCGAACCAGCGGAAAAAGGCGTTCTTGTCACCGTGCTGCGGCTTGAGCAGCAGGGCGGCCAGGGCAGGGGACAGGGTCAGGGCGACCAGGCCGGAAATCACCACGGAAATGGCGATGGTGATCGCGAACTGTTTATAGAGCTGACCGGTGATACCGCCCATGAACGCCACCGGAATGAACACCGCGCACAGCACCAGCACAATAGCCACCACCGGGCCTGCCACTTCATCCATCGCCCGTTTTGCCGCGTCCTTGGGCGTCATCTTGTGCACATGCATGTTGCGTTCGACGTTTTCGATCACCACGATCGCGTCGTCCACCACGATACCGATGGCCAGCACCATGCCGAACAATGTCAGCATGTTCACCGAAAATCCGAGGGCGGACATGCCGATGAAGGTGCCGACAATCGACACTGGCACCGCGATTACCGGAATCAGCGTCGCTCGCAGGCTCTGGAGGAAGATGTAGACCACGATGACCACCAGCACCAAGGCTTCGAAGAAGGTGTGGATCACCTCGGAAATCGAAGCACGGGTAAAGGCCGTGGTGTCCATCACGATCTTGTACTCGATGCCCTCGGGAAACGTGGCCTTCATGTCCGACAGGGTCTTGGTCACCGCCGCGGAAACGTCGAGGGCGTTCGCGCCGGGTTGCTGGTACACGGAGATCAATGTCGCTGGCCGGCCCTGATAGGTGCTGCGCAGGGAATAGTCCTTTTGCCCGAGTTCGGCGCGCCCGACGTCCTTGAGTCGAACGATGGCAGCGCCGTTGTTACTGGCGCGCAGGATGATGTTCTCGAACTCCGATGGCTCGGTCAGGCGTCCCTTGGTGGTCACGGCAAACGACTGCTCCACGGGTTGCCCCGTTGGCGACTGACCGACCCGGCCCACGGCGAACTGCTGGTTCTGATTGGCCACGGCTTTCTGCACATCGGCGGCGGTGATGCCCAACTGGGCCATGCGGTCGGGCTTGAGCCAGATCCGCATGGCGTAGTCCGGCGTACCGAAGATACTGGCCTGGTTCGCCCCCGGAATGCGCTTGATCGCATCGAGGATATAGAGGTTGGCGTAGTTGGCGACGTAGGTGCTGTCGTAGCGGTCGCCGGGGGAATACACCGCAAGCACCATCATGAACGCCGAGGATTTTTTCTGTACCTGGATGCCCTGGCTCTGCACGGCGGAGGGCAGTTGCGGCAAGGCCAGGTTGACCCGGTTCTGCACGTCGACCTGGGCCAGCGACGGATCGGTGCCGATTTCGAAGAACACGTTGAGGGTCATGTTGCCCGTCGCGGAGCTCGACGAGTTCATATAGATCATGTTGTCGGCGCCGTTGACCTGTTGCTCGATGGGCGCGGCGACGTTATTGGCCACGACCTGCGCATCGGCACCGGGGTAGGTCGCCGCCACCGTAATCTGTGGCGGCGTGATGTCCGGGTACTGCGCAACGGGCAGCTTGAGCATGGCCACTGCACCGGCCAGGGTGATGATGATGGAGATCACCGAGGCGAAGATGGGCCGATCGATGCAATAGTGGGAAATGCTCATTGGCTTTTCCCGCCATTGGCTTTTGCCGCTTGCCCATCGGCTGCGCCTGTTGACGCGGCACCAGGTGCATCGACTATGTTCAATGGTCCGCCCGGCGTGACCCTGATCGCGCCATCGACCACGATGCGCTCGCCAGCCCGCAGGCCCTTGTTGATGAACCAGTTGTCCCCTTGCCAATCGCCCACTTCAACCACCCGTTGCTCGGGTTTGCCTTCGGCATTGAGGACCCATACGAAGTGACTCTTGGCACCTTCGAGCACGGCCTTTTGCGGCACGAGAATGGCGTTGGGTCTTGAGGCGCCTTTGGCCAGGGCCCGCACAAACTGACCGGGACGGAGCAGGCCATTGGGGTTGGCGAACACGGCGCGAACCAGGAAGGTGCCGGTGCCCTGGCTGTAGGCAGGCGCCAGAAAATTCAACTTGCCCGTGTTGGGGAACAAGGTGCCGTCCGCCAGGACCACTTCAACGGTAAATTCACTGCGCGGCGGGAAAATGAGATGGCCGGCGGCGATTTCGTCGCGGTACTTCAGGGTTTCGTTTTCCGAGAGGCTGAAGTTGACGTACATCGGGTCCATCTGTGACACCGACGTCAGCAACCCCGACTCGCCTGGCGTCACATAACTGCCTTCCTGCTTCTTTGCATAGCTGGAAAGTCCGGTGAGGGGAGAGGTGATGGTGGTGTAGCTGAGGTTCAACTGCTCGGTGCGCACAGTACCCTCTGCGGCCAATACGGCGGCACGGGTCTCACGCTCGTTGCCGACGGCATTGTCCAGGTCCATCTTGCTGACCGCATTCTGCGCCGCCAGTGGCTTGACCCGGGCCAGGGTAGCCTTGGCCACTTCCCAGCGGGCCTGCTGCTGGGCCAGTTGACCCTGGGCCGACACCAGCGCGGCTTCAAAGGGTTTACGGTCCATCTGGAACAGCGTCTGCCCGGCTTTCACCAGATCGCCTTCGGTGTACAGTCGTTTGTCCAGAAAGCCGGCCACGCGGGCACGGATTTCCACCTCGCGGGAACTCTGGGTCTGGGCGACAAATTCAAAAGTCACCGGCGTGTCGCGAGCGGTGACCGTCATGACTGTCACTTCAGGCGGCTTGCGCGCCGGGGAATCCGGTTCTTTGCCGCAGCCGCCCAACAGGACGAAAATCCCCAGCAAACTGGCAACTGGCAGGCCGAAACCGCTGGAAAATTTCACGCCGCCCATGCCGATGCTCCCTCAAGGTCGATGAAGCAAGCGTAGCTAGCATTGCTTTGGATACCAGTGATCCAAAGCAATTCTGGTTCAAAAAAATACCGACCGTGCAGCGGTGACGATTGGCTTTGATCGGGAGGGGGGCGCAAAAGGTCGAGTCTGGCCATTTCCGGCGTCGAGCCAAGTGTTTCATTGTTAATGCAATTCGCTTGTGCCTGATAGTGATCGGGACGCATTGACACTCATGACCCCGGCTTGCCCTTGGCAGTGGCGAGCATTCAGGAGTCGAAATCTGACAAACCCAGCTCCCCTCGGGCACCGACAATCAGGTGCATTGCTGCCACCTTTGACGCGGCGTGGAGATCGACATGGTTATCAAAGCCCTTGGCCAACGGGAGCGTGGAACATGCTGCCATTGACCGAATCCGAGCGGCTCCGGACGCCAGTGCTGCAGATAGGTTTCTGGTTGGTGGAAGCCTTTGACTTTTATGCCCTGGCCAATGCACTGGAGCCACTGCGGCTGGCCAATCAGATAGCAGGGCGCCGTGTCTGCCAGTGGCAGATCCTTAGCCTGGAGGGTCAGCAGTTGCATGCCAGTAACGGCATCGCAACCGCCACTGCGCGACTGGATCAAGCGCTGCCGCTGGATGTGTTAATCCTCTGTGGCGGCGATGACTTGCCTCTTCGGACGGATCATCCGGCCCTGTGCACTCGGCTGCGCCACTGGGCAGCACAACCGATAGGCCTGGGAGCCTTGGGCAATGCCGGATGGCTGCTGGCGAAGATTGGCGCCCTTGATGGGTTCCGTTGCAGCCTGCCCGAGCCAGACCCTTCAATGAAGATGGCGGCCTATAGCGAGTTGACTCCGGTAGCCGCGCCGTTTTGTGTCGATCGCCAACGGTTGACCTGCGTCGGTCCGCAGGCCGTCCAGGGGTTGATGCACGAAGTGATCGGCCGGACCCACGGTCGTGGCCTGATCCTGCGAATGGAAAAATACGCAGCACGCCAGTCCCGGCCGCTGCTGCCCATGCATGAGGCCCCGGCAAAACTTCAGGCAACACTGGCATTGATGAACGAGCACTTGTGCCGAACGCTGGGGATCGATGAACTGGCCGAGACCATGGGCGTTTCCCGCAGACACCTTGAACGGCTGTTCAAAAGCAGCCTGGGCTGTTCGCCGTCCAGGCACTACCTGGATTTGCGCCTGCAACGGGCGCGACAGTTATTGCGCGACGGTGAACAGACCCTGGCGACTGTCGTTGGGGCGTGCGGATTCGTTTCGCTGCAACATTTCATTCGTTGCTATCGCCAGTACTTCGGCGCACACCCTCGCGAGCACATGGGCATGAACCTGCCTGCAAAGGCCCAGGGTGCTCCGGCCTCCTTGCGCATGGCACCGGTCCGGTCGCGAGCCCCTTCGTTGTCCCACTGACACACAAGCCTTTTGCCAATGCCTCCGCCAAGCGCCTGTATCGCGCTTGCCGGGGGCATTTTGCGTTCTGTCGCCGTGGTCTTCAGGTGTGCCGTCGCAAACAGCGGATATGGTCAATTACAGGTCGGATTCGCACAAAAAACCACACTTTGCATCTGTTCGAATGATCTTCAGCGGCCCGCCAGATTGGCGCCTTCTGTAGCTCAAACAATGACAAGGATAAATGACATGCAAATGCCGAAAACCATCCAGATCAAGAACGGCGAAAAAACCACCCCGACGTTCTCCGCTCAGGAATATGCCAACCGCCAGGCCAAATTGCGGGCTTATCTGGCGCAGAACAACATCGACGCAGCCGTCTTCACGTCCTACCACAACATCAACTACTACAGTGATTTCCTCTATTGCTCGTTCGGTCGCTCATACGCGCTGGTGGTGACCCAGGACAGCGCCGTGACCATCAGCGCCAACATCGACGGCGGTCAGCCATGGCGCCGCACCGTCGGCACGGAAAACATCGTCTACACCGACTGGCAGCGCGACAACTTCTTCGTCGCGATCCAGCAGGCCTTACCGAAGGCCGGACGCATCGGCATTGAGTTCGACCATCTGAACCTGCTCAATCGCGACAAACTCGCCAGCCGCTATCCGCAGGCCGAACTGGTGGACGTTGCCGCCCCCTGCATGCGCATGCGCATGATCAAGTCCGCCGAGGAACACGCGATCATCCGTCAGGGAGCCCGTGTAGCGGACATCGGTGGTGCTGCCATCGTCGAAGCCTTGCGTGATCAGGTTCCGGAATACGAAGTGGCCCTGCACGCCACTCAGGCCATGGTGCGCGAAATCGCCCGTACCTTCCCCGAGTCCGAACTGATGGACACCTGGACCTGGTTCCAGTCCGGCATCAACACCGACGGCGCGCATAACCCGGTCACCTCGCGCAAGGTCAACAAGGGCGACATTCTCAGCCTCAACTGTTTCCCGATGATCGCCGGTTACTACACGGCCCTGGAACGCACCTTGTTCCTGGACCACTGCTCTGACGAGCACTTGCGCCTGTGGGAAGTCAACGTCAAGGTGCACGAGGCCGGTCTCAAACTGATCAAGCCGGGCATGCGCTGCTGCGACATCGCGTTGCAGTTGAACGAGATCTTCCTGGAACACGATCTGCTGCAATACCGCACCTTCGGCTATGGTCACTCCTTCGGGACCCTGAGCCACTACTACGGTCGCGAAGCAGGGCTGGAATTGCGCGAAGACATCGACACCGTTCTGGAGCCGGGGATGGTGGTTTCGATCGAACCGATGATCATGCTGCCCGAAGGCCTTCCGGGTGCGGGCGGTTATCGTGAACACGACATACTGATCGTCAACGAGGAGGGCGGGGAAAACATCACCAAGTTCCCGTATGGCCCGGAACACAACATCATCAAAAAGTAAGACCTTGCGCCGCACAGTGATCCTGTGCGGCGTTTGATTTTGATGTGCGGCCAAACAGCTTTCCGGCGACCGAGTCAAACCGAAAAAAAACGCATGCGCACCCAGAGCGCGCAGCATCCACTGACCCTTAACCCTGCCAAGTACAACAATAGAGGGTATATGTCATGTTCTTAGTCCCGACTTCTCATTACGATCAACTCACCGCCAGCATTGGAGGTGGCCAATGAGTACCCAAAGCGCAAGCCTGACGCCGACCCTGGCCCAGAAATTAGAACAGACCGCCGAGCGCAAGGCCCTGCGCCGCGCTGCCAGTGCCAGTTTCATGGGTAATTTCGTCGAATGGTTCGACTACGCGGCCTACGGCTATCTCGCCACGGTCATCGCCCTGACGTTCTTTCCGCAAACCGACAAGGCCACCGCGTTGCTGGCGACGTTCGCGGTGTTCGCGCTGTCGTTTATCGTCCGCCCGCTGGGGGGACTGGTCTGGGGCCACTTCGGTGACAGGTACGGGCGGCGCAGTGCGTTGTCCTGGTCGATCCTGATCATGTCTGTCTCGACCTTCTGCATCGGCATTCTGCCGACCTACAACCATATCGGCCTGTGGGCACCGGCATTGTTGTTGCTGATTCGCTTGTTCCAGGGCTTCTCCGCGTCGGGTGAATACGCCGGAGCCTCGGCCTTTCTCGCCGAATATGCCCCTGAGGGCAAACGCGGTTTGTACACCAGCATCGTCCCGGCCAGTACGGCGGCCGGCTTGCTGTTCGGCGCGGTGTTTGTGGCCGGCTTGCATTCATGGATGAGTGTCGAGGACCTGCACAGCTGGGGCTGGCGCTTACCCTTCCTGCTGGCCGCGCCATTCGGCCTGGTGGGGCGCTATATCCGCATGAGCCTGCAGGACACGCCCAAGTTCCTTGAGATGGAGAAACGCCTGGAGGCGAAGGAGTGCGCAACCCCGGCGCCGATTCGCGAATTGCTGACGGTGCATCGACGCAGCGTGATCATCGGGATCGGCGTGACCTGCCTGAATGCTGTGGCGTTCTACCTGTTGCTCAGCTACATGCCGACCTACCTGTCCACCGAAATGGGCATGACCGAGAGTGATTCGTTCCTGGCGTCGACGGTGTCGCTGGCCACCTACATCGGCCTGATTTTCCTGATGGGCAAGCTGTCGGACCGGTTCGGGCGCAAGACCATGTTGCTGACGGCTTCGGTGTTGTTCCTGCTGCTGACATTTCCGCTGTTCGGGATGCTCGAGAATCAACCGCTGATCGTGATTCTGATGATCCAGATTGCGTTCGGCGCGATCCTGGCCATGAATGACGGTACCTTGCCGTGCTTCCTCGCCGAGATATTCCCCACCCGCGTACGCTTCAGCGGATTTGCCTTCAGCTTCAACATCGCCAACGCGGTGTTCGGTGGCACCGCGCCGTTTATCGCCACCTGGCTGATTCAACTGACCGGCAACAAAATGGCCCCGGCCTGGTACCTGCTGGCGGCAGCGGCGGTGGCCTTGATTGCCATGCTGGCGAGTCGGGAAACGGCGCATAAGGCGTTGCAGGACTGACCTGCACTCGGCGAACGCTTGGACGCCATCGCCAGCCAGCTCGCTCCCACAGGGGATCTTCAGTGGATGTCGAATCGATGTTCACAAAGATCAAATGCGGGAGCGAGCTTGCTCGCGAAGAGCCCAGTCCCACCCACATCACTCTTTAGCGTCCGCGCGGTTTCGCGAGCAATTGCATCGTTTGCCGCACTAATGTGCGGCAGCGACTTGTTTACGCTCACCAATGGGCGATACACCGAAGAAACGGCTGTAGCACTTGGAGAAGTGCGCCGGGGAAACGAAGCCGCAGGCGAGGGCAATGTCACGAACCTGCGATTCGCTGCGAAGCAGTAATTGGCGTGCCCGTGAAAGGCGCAGTTCCAGGTAGTACTGACTCGGTGTGCGTTGCAGATGCTTGTGGAACAGACGCTCCAGTTGGCGGACCGATACCTCGTTCAACCGCGCCAGTTCCTCCAGGCCTACCGGCTCCTCAAGGTTGGCCTCCATGATCGCCACCATCTGGCTGAGCTTGGGCTGCGAAGTGCCCAGCTTTTGCCGCAATGGAACACGCTGTTGCTCCTGAGCCCCTCGTACCCGATCGCACAACAGCAACTCGGCCGCATGGGCCGCGATTTCACGACCACCCGGTTCGCGGGCAATCAATTGCAGGGTCATGTCCATGGACGCCACGCCACCGGAACAGGTGTAGCGATCACGGTCGAGCTCGAACAGCTGGTTGGAAATAATGATCCCCGGGAAACGCTCCTTCAGGGCTTCGATGTCTTCCCAGTGAATCGTGCAGCGATAGCCCTTGAGTAAATCGGCGCGAGCCAGCAAGTGGCTGCCGGTGCAAATCCCGCCCAGCGGCACCTGATCGTGCGCCAGTTTGCGCAACCAGTTGATGAGCGGTCGGCTGCTGTGATTGGAGACGATCGGGTTTGATCCGACCACGAACAGCATGTCGAGCCTGGGCGCATCGGCGATGGTGTAGTCAGGCAGGATGCGCATGCCGTTGCTGGCCGTCACCGGGTCCAGACTGGCGGCGATGATGACCGTGCGGAACATCGTCTGACGCGCTGCCAGATTGGCCATGCGCAGGGTTTCCACGGCCGAGGCGAAGCCGATGGTGGTGAAGTTGGGGATGACCAGAAAGCCGACGGTTTTCACCGGCCGTTGTTCATTCGTCGAACGTCCTGCAGGGGGCCTGGCCGCCTGGAGTTTCGCCATCATTACCGCTCCTCAACTGCATCAATGGCGCGCCCTGCGACAGGGCCACGTCATCTCGTTTTTGTTTTTGTCAGCCCGGTGTACGGGGTACTGGATATTACACCGGGTGGCCGTTCAATAGGCCATCACAGGATGAACAGGCCGCATTCGTGTGGAGCGTTTAACAGTGTCGTTGCAAGCAGCCCATCGACCGCTCAAGGTCGCACACACTGATGGACCTTGAGCAAGCCGAGTGGATCAGGCGCGAACATTTGGCCGAGGCGCGGCGATATCGGCCGACAATGATCTAGCCGGTGTCACCCCTTGGTCAGATCAACCAGCGGCGTCTGCCGCACCTCAGTCTCGCGCCCCCCCTGAATCTCGCTCACCTGCTTCAAGGCCTTATCCACGGCCGCCTTATCCGCCAACAAGCTGTAGCTGATGCGGAACTGCTTGTGTTCCTTCGGCCCAATGGTCGGTACCAGGTTCAGTGGTCGCTGATAACGGCGGTTGTAGGAAAAACTTGTCCCCGGCTCCAGCCCCGTGACATAGCCCTGGCCCTGGGTATCGGTGTTTTTCCACAGAGAAAACACGGGCAGTGTCTGAGTGTTGAAACCGACCGAAACACCCAGGCTGCCGGCCTTGTTATGCAACACGGTCAACGTATCGCCCTTGGCATCGGCATACGGCACCACGTTGTAAACCGTTTCGTCGTAGTCCTTGGTCGGTGCGCGGTAGGTTTGCCAGTCGGGCAGATCGCCCTTGGCCTTGTCGTTGAACGGTGACACCTGTTTCACCGGCGCGGCGAAACGAGCGCCTTGCTCCAGGAACGGGGTGCTGAAGTTACTGTGATACAGCGCCTGGTATTCCTTCGGATAGTCACCGTTATTGGTCAGGGTGTCGTTGAGGGCGAACACTACGCTGCCGGGTTCGGTGACCAGTTCGGTCGCAACAGAGAAGTCGGCCTTCTTGAACGCCTGCTCTTTCAATTCGCCGCGCAGGGTGATGGCGTACGGTGGTTTTTCATCGATGTGCAGGGTGACGGTGTTCGCAGGAATGTTGGCGGCCCGACCGTGCAGGGTCAGCAGTTCGCCGTTGTCGACGCCGGGGTGGCCTACCCATTCGTATCCGCAGCGGGTGACCAGCTCATTGAAACCTTCCAGCCAGCCCAGACCGCCACGGCCATTGAGTTCGATAAAAGCCGGATTGACCACTTCCTTGACCGGCGAATCCCAGCCCATGCGCACATTGCCGACCGAGGCGTGCAAGACGTTCATTCCACGAGTCGGCACGACCGAGAGTTTCATCGTGCCGTTATCGATGTCGACGATGCTGACGCCTTCCTGCCGACCGCCGTGCAAGGTGCGCAGGGCGACACTGAAGGGTTTGTCGGTTTTTACGCCGAGTTGCTGGCTGGTGATCTGCCAGTCCTGGGCGGCTTTGTCGGTGTCTAGAAGGACGTAATCCCAGGCCATGGCGTGGGACGCAGCGGACAGTGCGCTGAGGGCAACAAAGAGTTTGAGCGGGGTCATGACAGCAGCCTTTCTTGGAGTTGTGCCATTTTTATAGACTTGATGAATCGTTTCAGCAAGCTGAAAAAGCGAAAAACCTCCCGCACATTCCAAGAAATATTCGGGACAAATCGGAAAATCGAGTCGACGGAATCGCGATCAGGCCGCTGAGGCGCCGGGTACTTTCACGCCACGGGTCGTGACAGGCTTACACCTGGCTTCTGCCAGGCATGTCGATCCCGTGCTGATGCACCCGCCGATACAGGGTTGCCCGTGAGATACCCAATGCCTTGGCAGCGGCGGTGGGTTTCCAGCGGTGGCGCACCAAGGCGTCGAGCAGGGCCTGACGTTCCGGGCTCGCACAGCCATCGATGGTTGGTCCATCAAGTCGGTGATCTTGCAACTGCTCGGGCAAATGGCTGACCTGAATCAGGTTTGAATCGCACACTGCGCAGGCATAACGCAGCACATGCCGTAACTGACGTACGTTACCTGGCCAGCGGTAGCCAAGCAGGCATTCCAGAGCCGCACCTCCCAGTTGCATCGGTTCCGCGCAAAGCGTCGATTCCTCATCGAGAATCCGGTTGATCAGCGCCAACCGGTCACTACGCTCGCGCAACGGCGGTAACTGGAAGCGCGCACCATTCAAACGAAAGTAGAGGTCTTCCCGAAACTCACCCGAGGCGACCAGTCCTTCCAGGTCGCGGTGGCTCGCGCAGACGACCTGAAGGTCGATCGCTCTGCTGCGTGAAGCTCCCAGAGGCGCCACTTCACCCTCTGCAAGAACCCGCAGCAGCCGTGTTTGCAAGGGCAGGGGCATGTCGCCGATTTCATCGAGAAACAGAGTGCCGCCATCGGCCTGTTCCAGCAGGCCTTGCATGCCCTTGCTCGAGGCACCTGTGAAGGCACCGGCGACATAGCCAAATAATTCGCTTTCGATCAGGTTCTCGGGGATCGCCGCGCAGTTCAACGCAACGAACGGCCGCTCGCGGCGCTGGCTGGCTTGGTGCAACTGACGGGCGAAGACTTCCTTGCCGGAGCCGGTCTCGCCCTGGATCAGCACCGGCAGGTTGCGGTCTTTAACCCGCACGGCAAGACGCAGGCTTTCTTCCAGTCGCGGGTCGAGTTCGGCGGGTGTCAGTGCCAGTCGTGAAGCGTTGCGCTTCACCCGCCGTGGCATGTTAAGACGACCGTGCACTTGCGTGTGGCCATCCTGGCTGTGCAACAGGCACAGCGACTCGTCTCTGATCCGATGCAGCAACTGCTGATCGAACACTTGGCCAATGTGTTCCGGCAGTTGACCAAAACTGTGCAACAGCCATTGCCGCGCAGCAGGGTTCAATGCCTGCAGGCAGCCGTCGTCGTCCCAGGCGAGCAAGTAATCGGGTTGGCTGTCGACGTAGCCTGGGCTGCTGTGGGCTCGCAGCACCCAGTAGCCCTGGGCGCTGCTCATGAAAAATGCCTGTTCGATTTCACGCGCGCTCTGCACCACCATCTGCCGGATCAGGTGTTGGGAGCGGCGGTCGTCGGGTGAGCGCACCGCCGACACATCGAGCACCCCGAGCAGTTCCCCCTTGGGGTCGAAGACCGGCGCGGCCGAGCAGGTGAGTCCGATGAAGGCGGCGCGAAAATGATCGCGTTTGTGGACGGTGACCGGCGTTCGCGCAGTCAGTACCGCCGCCACGCCACACGTACCTTCCTCACCCTCCGACCAGCACGTGCCGAGGTAAAGACCGGCCTTGCGGCAGTCATTGCGGATGGAGGATTCGACGCGGTAATCGATGGTCTGGCCCTGAGCGTCGGTGAGCAGGACGCAGTAGTCGGCATCGCGGACCCGACCGTGGAGGCGGGCGACTTCTTCACTGGCGATGCGCAAGAACAACTCGGAGCGCTCGCGGCATTCCTGCAGCACGTTCTGCGAGAGGATCCGTGGTCCTTGTAGCGAGCCGGGATCCAGGTGGTGTTGCTCCATGGAGCGGCGCCAGGAGTCGAGAATCAGGTCCGACACAGGCAGCTGCGGCAAATGTCCGGCATTTTTCAAAACACGGCTGACGCAATCCACATGCGCCTTTGAGTGTGCGGAAAGCATTAAGGCCTCCGGTTCCATCTTCTTTTAGTTGTGCGGCTATTAAGCGCCGTTCATGGGTCACAGACAAGTGTCGAGGCAACCGGGGCCGGCGGTGAGACGCGACGTCTCAGCGTCTCGCCGCCACCTCGTGCAGTCTGACATGACGCGTCTCATTCGGAATTGATTCGGGCCACTCATGGGTGACCACCGGAACGCTCTACGGCGGGCTTTTTCAGGCGTTTTTGCAGACCTGGCACCGGCCTTGCTCTAGCTCTGGCAACCAGCCCGACTGGCCACCCAATAATAAAAAGAGGTGCCCGATGTCCTGCCGAAACCCTTTCCTTGATCTGCCGATGGTGGCGTCATGAGTCGTGCGCCGCTGACCGTAGGCATCATTGCCAACCCGGCCTCCGGCCGCGACGTGCGGCGACTGACCGCCAACGCCGGGTTGTTTTCCAGCACCGACAAGGTCTCGGTGATCCAGCGCTTGCTGGCGGCCTTTGGCGCCACGGGTGTCGAACGGGTGCTGATGCCCACGGACATGACCGGGATTGCCGCCGCCGTGCTGAAAAACAGCCACGGCCGCCAGGCGCGCAGCAGCCACTGGCCGGCCCTGGAGTTCCTCGACCTGACCCTGCGCCAAAGCGTCGAGGACACCCGCCTCGCGGCACGCTGGATGGCTGAACGCGGTGTTGCGCTGATTGCAGTGCTGGGCGGTGACGGCACTCACAAGGCGGTGGCCGCTGAAGTGGGCGACATTCCGCTGCTGACGCTGTCCACCGGCACCAATAACGCCTTCCCGGAATTACGTGAAGCCACCAGCGCCGGGTTGGCCGGCGGGCTGTTTGTCAGTGGGCGGATCCCGCCCGAGATCGCCTTGCGCCGCAACAAACGCTTGCTTGTGCGCGAACCGAGTCGTGGCCTGTGCGAGATGGCCCTGGTGGACGTGGCGGTGTCCTCGCTGCCCTTTGTCGGCGCACGGGCCATCAGTCGCGGGGCCGATCTGGCCGAGGTCTTTGTGACCTTCGCCGAACCTCAGTCCATTGGCATCTCGGCCCTTTGCGGCTTGTGGTTTCCCGTGTCACGTCAGGCGCCTGGGGGAGCCTGGATGCGACTCGATGCACGATCGCCCGAAGCGCTGTTGGTGCCTCTGGCTCCAGGCCTGCTGCAAGGCTGCGGTGTACTCGCGGCCGGAAGCCTTGAACCCGGGGTCGCCCATCGTCTGTGCCTGGCCAGCGGAACCCTCGCTCTGGATGGCGAGCGCGAGATCGAATTCAACGCCCATGACCGGCCCACGGTCACTCTCGATGCCGGCGGTCCGCTGAGCATCGATGTCAATGCGACCCTGGCCCATGCCGCGCAACAGCGACTACTGGCCATCGGTAGCGAGCACCCGCAACACCCTCTGAACCTTGAATCACAAGACACCCTGGAGAATAAAAATGTCGACACAGCTGACCGCTGATCAATTGCTGCATGCCTATCAGGTGATGCGCACCATCCGCGTCTTTGAAGAGCGCCTGCACGTGGAATTTGCCACCGGTGAGATTCCCGGTTTTGTCCATCTGTATGCCGGCGAAGAGGCCTCGGCCGCCGGGGTCATGGCCCACTTGGGGGATGACGATTGCATTGCCTCCAACCACCGTGGTCACGGCCATTGCATCGCCAAAGGCGTCGATGTGTACGGGATGATGGCCGAGATCTACGGCAAGAAAACCGGGGTCTGCCAAGGCAAAGGCGGCTCCATGCACATCGCCGATTTCGAGAAGGGCATGCTCGGTGCCAATGGCATTGTGGGGGCCGGTGCGCCGCTGGTCGTGGGCGCGGCGCTGGCTGCGAAACTCAAGGGCACTGACAGTGTTGCGGTGGTGTTCTTTGGCGACGGTGGTTCCAACGAAGGGGCGGTGTTCGAAGCGATGAACATGGCCTCGGTGTGGAATCTGCCGTGCCTGTTCATTGCCGAGAACAACGGTTACGCCGAAGCCACGGCCTCCAACTGGTCGGTGGCCTGCGATCACATCGCCGACCGCGCAGCCGGTTTCGGCATGCCCGGCGTCACGGTGGACGGTTTCGACTTCTTCGCCGTTCACGAAGCCGCCGGTGCCGCCGTGGAACGGGCCAGGGCCGGGGAGGGGCCGTCGCTGATCGAGGTCAAACTGACTCGCTATTACGGTCACTTTGAGGGCGATGCCCAGACCTATCGGGCGCCGGACGAGGTCAAGCATTTCCGCGAGCACAACGATTGTTTGATGCAGTTCCGTGATCGCGTCATCCGCGCCGGGCGGGTGCAGGCCAGCCAGTTGGACCAGATCGACAGCGAGGTGGACCTGCTGATCGAGAACGCCGTGCGTAAGGCCAAGTCCGACCCCAAGCCGAGCGCGGCCGACCTGCTTTCCGACGTCTACGTTTCCTATCCCTGAACGCCCCCATAACAAGAATCGAGACCTTCATCATGGCGAGAAAAATCAGTTATCAGCAGGCAATCAACGAAGCGCTGGCCCAGGAAATGCGCCGCGATCCCAGCGTGTTCATCATGGGGGAGGACGTCGCCGGCGGTGCCGGTGCCCCCGGTGAAAACGACGCCTGGGGCGGGGTGCTGGGCGTGACCAAGGGCCTCTATCACCAATTCCCGGGACGGGTGCTGGACACGCCATTGTCGGAGTTGGGCTATGTCGGTGCTGCCGTGGGCGCCGCGACCTGCGGCGTGCGCCCGGTGTGTGAGTTGATGTTCGTCGACTTCGCCGGTTGCTGCCTGGACCAGATCCTCAATCAGGCGGCCAAGTTTCGCTACATGTTCGGCGGCAAGGCGTCCACGCCACTGGTAATCCGCACGATGGTCGGTGCCGGGTTGCGGGCCGCCGCCCAGCACTCGCAGATGCTGACCTCATTGTGGACTCACATTCCAGGGCTGAAAGTGGTCTGCCCGTCGTCACCTTATGACGCCAAAGGTTTGCTTATCCAGGCGATCCGCGACAACGACCCGGTGATCTTCTGTGAGCACAAATTGCTCTACAGCATGCAGGGTGAAGTACCGCAGGAGCTCTATACCATCCCCTTCGGCGAAGCCAACTTCCTGCGTGATGGCAAGGATGTGACGCTGGTCTCCTATGGCCGCACGGTCAACACCGCGATGGACGCTGCCCGCAATCTGGCCGCGCGTGGCATCGATTGCGAGGTGATCGACTTGCGCACCACCAGCCCGCTGGACGAAGACAGTATTTTGGAAAGTGTGGAGAAGACCGGACGCCTGGTGGTCATCGACGAAGCCAACCCGCGTTGCTCCATGGCGACTGATATTTCGGCTTTGGTGGCGCAAAAAGCATTCGCCTCGCTCAAGGCGCCGATCGAGATGGTGACTGCACCGCATACGCCGGTACCGTTCTCTGACGCCCTGGAAGACCTCTACATTCCCGACGCGGCGAAGATCGAGAACGCCGTGCTCAAACTGATCGAGTGGAGCAAGCGTTCATGAGCCAGATCCATACCTTGACCATGCCCAAGTGGGGCCTGTCCATGACGGAGGGCCGGGTCGATGTCTGGCTCAAGGAAGAAGGCGAGGCCATCGCAAAGGGCGACGAAGTGCTGGACGTCGAAACCGACAAAATCTCCAGCAGTGTCGAGGCGCCTTTTTCGGGGGTGCTTCGTCGGCAGATCGCCCGCCAGGACGAAACCCTCGCGGTGGGTGCGTTACTCGGCATCGTGGTCGATGGCGAGGCCAGCGAGGTCGAGATCGACGCGGTTATCGAGCAGTTTCAGGCCACGTTCGTGCCTGGGGGCAGCGCTGAGGAAGACCAGGGGCCGACGCCGCAGAAGGTCGAGCTGGACGGGCGGTTGATCCGTTACTTCGAGCGCGGCGAAGGCGGGGTGCCATTGGTGCTGGTGCACGGCTTTGGCGGTGACCTGAACAACTGGATGTTCAATCATGAAGCATTGGCTGCCGGGCGTCGGGTGGTTGCTCTGGACCTGCCAGGCCATGGCGAGTCGACCAAACAACTGGAGCGCGGAGACCTGGATGAGCTGAGCAGCGCAGTGCTGGCGCTGCTGGATCACCTGGACATTCCGGCAGCGCATCTGGTGGGTCATTCCATGGGCGGAGCGGTGTCGCTGAACATTGCGCGCCTGGAACCGCAGCGGGTACGGAGCTTGACCTTGATCGGCAGCGCAGGTCTGGGGGCGGGCATCAACGGCGATTACCTGGAAGGTTTTGTCGAGGCGGCCAACCGCAATGCCCTCAAGACACAGTTGGTGAAACTGTTCTCCAATCCCGATCTGGTCAACCGGCAGATGCTCGAAGACATGCTCAAGTACAAGCGCCTGGAGGGCGTGGGCGCGGCCCTGCGCCTGCTGGTCTCAGGCTTGTTCAAGGAAGGATCTCAGCAGCTCGATCTGCGGGGCGTGGTGCAGGACTGCGAGCAGCCGGTATTGCTGATCTGGGGCAGTGACGACGCGATTATTCCAGCGAACCATAGCGCCGGGCTGAAGGCCCAGGTCGAGGTCCTGCCAGGTCAGGCGCACATGGTGCAGATGGAAGCCGCCGAGCAAGTCAACCAATTGATTCTGAAGTTTGTGCAACAGCACTGACGCCCCTCCTGGCGGCCTCTCGCGGGCTGCCAGGAGTCACTATTTCAAGGAGATGTCGCTATGAGCCTTCCGAGCAATCCTCAACGCAGTATGCGTGCCGCTGTCTGGCACGGCCGCCACGATATTCGTGTCGAAGACGTTCCGCTGCCAATGGCGCCACCGGCCGGTTGGGTGCAGATCCGTGTGCAATGGTGCGGAATTTGTGGTTCCGATCTGCACGAGTACGTGGCCGGGCCGGTGTTCATACCGGTTGATGCGCCGCACCCACTGACCGGAATCAAGGGCCAGTGCATTCTCGGTCACGAGTTTTGTGGCGAAATCGTCGAGCTCGGTGCCGGTGTTCAGGGTTTCAGCATCGGCGAACCGGTGGCGGCCGATGCCTGCCAGCACTGCGGTACCTGCTACTACTGCACCCACGGGCTGTACAACATCTGCGAGAACCTGGCCTTTACCGGACTGATGAATAATGGTGCCTTCGCCGAACGGGTCAACGTGCCGGCGAATCTGTTGTACAAGTTGCCGGCGAACTTTCCTGCAGAAGCCGGGGCCTTGATCGAGCCTCTGGCGGTGGGCATGCACGCGGTGAAAAAAGCCGGGAGCCTGCTCGGGCAGAACGTTGTCGTCGTGGGTGCGGGCACCATTGGCTTATGCACCATCATGTGCGCCAAGGCTGCCGGCGCGGCTCAGGTGATCGCTCTGGAAATGTCTGGGGCGCGCAAGGCCAAGGCCCTGGAAGTGGGGGCAACCCATGTGCTTGATCCCAAGGAATGCGATGCCTTGGCTGAAGTGCGGCGCCTGACGGGTGGGCTCGGGGCGGATGTCAGCTTCGAATGCATCGGCAACAAACACACGGCCAAGCTCGCGATCGATCTGATCCGCAAAGCCGGCAAGTGCGTACTGGTGGGGATCTTCGAGGAGCCCAGCGAGTTCAACTTTTTCGAGCTGGTGGCGACCGAAAAACAGGTGCTGGGTGCGCTGGCCTACAACGGTGAGTTCGCCGATGTGATCGCTTTTATCGCGGATGGCCGCCTGGATATCACGCCGCTGGTGACGGGGCGCATTCAGTTGGAGCAGATCGTGGGGCAGGGCTTCGAGGAGCTGGTGAACAACAAGGAGCACAACGTCAAAATCATCGTGTCACCCGGTCGAGTCTGAAACGGCTCAATCGGGCGATGAACCAGGCTGGTCGCTGGCGGACAAGGGCTACGACGCTGAGCGCCTGCGACGCCATTGCGACCAGCGCAACATCATCGAACGCAGGTTAGGCTGGTTGGAAGAGAACCTGGTTCTGAGAACTATTAGCCAGAATCCGGGTTAGAGTGCTCATCGAATGTCAGTTCATAAGGTCCCTCCACTTGATTCGCAACGTCGCGCCAAGCGGTTACAGCGAACGAACCGGGCAAAAAAACGTATACCAATCGTTATTTGAAGAATGAATCCTCCGCTGTTTGTTTCACTCGATGGGCCCAAGGGAACCGGCAAAACCACGCTGTTGGAGGCCGTTACGAAAGTGCTGCGCGCCGACAACAAAATGGTGATCCGACTTTGCGAGAAAAAAAGCGATCCCTATAGGGGTGAAACAATGGCCCTCGTTAACAAGCTCGTCAGAAATCCCGCTCGGGATCTGGAGTGGGCGGTTTGTGAGCGCCTTGCTGATAGCCGCAACTGGATTTCCCGGCATGTGCTGACTAAACAGCCACCGGGCAGCATCATCCTGATCGATCGCTGGTACCCGTCAGATGCGGCGTTTCGCCGGATAATCCCGTTTGCAGAGATCCTGCAGTTAAACATTGATCGAAACGTGCAAGTGCCAGACCTGCATGTCGGGGTTGTCACCGACCCTGATATTTCATGGGCCAGGGCTGCGGCACGACAGCGTGGGTTGAGCAGTACGGTCATCCATAAGCTGGAGGAACAGGTCGCTTGTACCAACGCGTTCGAACGAGCGATTGCGGATCACGGCTGGGTTCTATGCCGTAATGAAGGCACGATCGAAGACGCAACGATGCAGGTGATTTCTGAGATCTATAAAGTCCTTGGGTGCTCGGTAGATGAAATCCGCTGCGCCGGTCTTGATGCGGTTGAGCTAGCCAAGGTTTAGATCGTTAGCAGGATCGAACGAAGGTTCGAGCGTCGATGGGCGTGCCACGAAAAAAAGCGGACGGTAGGGATACGGCCCGCACAAAAAACAAACGCCCCGAACAAGTCGGGGCGTTTGCTGGGCTGGCCTTCACTGCGTTTTCACACAGTCTGCTCCGGGCCTTTTTTCTCGGGCGCCGAATGTTCACACCCTGCCTCTGCATCCATGACCAAGACTTAATTCGACTTGACTCGGTGTCACCCCGCCATTCGTCAGCAAGGTGCCTTGCCGCTCCTTGACAGGCAAGTGATCTGGGGAAATACTCGCACCAATATTCATATATATGACTAGATAACAAGGTGAATAAAGTCGATGAATGCTCTCTCCAGTGATGTCCGCCTGCCGCTTTACCAACGCTTGCGTGATCAATTGGCTGAACAGATCGCCAATAATCGCTGGCGTCCAGGGGAAGCCATTCCCACCGAAGCCGCGCTTTCGGCCGAATACCAATTGTCCACGGGGACCGTGCGCAAAGCGGTCGATGCCTTGGTCAGTGAGGGCATTCTGGAGCGGCAACAGGGTCGAGGTACCTTCATTCGGCGACCGCAATTCCAGTCTTCGCTATTTCGGTTCTTCCGTTTTCAAACCGCTGCCGGCGAGCGCCAGGTACCGGAAAGTCGCATCCTGTCGATTGAACCTGTGCCTGCGCCCTCGGCGGTGGCACAGGCCTTGGGGCTGCCTCCCGAAGCGCCAGTCATTCGCATCGTCCGCGTGCGACTGCTTGATGTTAAGCCGGTGCTCGCCGAAGAAATCTGGCTGCCACGCGATCGCTTCCAACCACTGTTGGAGATCGACCTGAGTCTGAAAGGGCCGCTGCTGTATCCGATCTATGAAGAGGTCTGCGGTCAGGTTGTCGCCTCTGCTGAAGAAACCCTCACCGCCGAGTCGATCAATGACGTGCACGCGCGATTGCTGCAGGTCCCGGTCAACAGCCCGGTGGTGGTGATCGAGCGTCTGGCCCGGGATTACGCCGGTACGCCGCTGGAGTGGCGCCGTTCTCGCGGGCAGGCTGAGCACTTCCGTTACAGCGTGGAGATTCGTTAACCCGTGCCTGGGTAGCGGATCGTCAAGCGGCGAGACGCTCGCCGCTGGCTTCATTGTTTTGTGTTCATGACTGGCCCCGTAGCGGCGCGGTTCGCTCTCGGCTGCCTCACGTTCCACCTATAAGGATAAGAATCATGTTCAGCTGGTATCGCCAAGTCACTCCTCGGGAGCGCAAAACGTTTTGGGCCTGCTTCGGCGGATGGTCGCTCGACGCGCTGGAAGTACAAATGTTCGGCCTGGCCATTCCGGCGTTGATCGCCGCGTTTGCCTTGACCAAGGGTGATGCAGGGCTGATCAGCGGGGTCACGCTGGTCACTTCGGCCATCGGCGGCTGGGTAGGGGGGACATTGTCCGACCGCTATGGCCGGGTACGCACACTGCAATGGATGATTGTGTGGTTCTCGGTCTTCACCTTTCTGTCCGCGTTCGTCACGGGCTTTCATCAGCTGTTGATCGTCAAGGCACTGCAAGGCTTCGGCATCGGTGGTGAGTGGGCGGCCGGCGCGGTGCTGATGGCTGAAACCATCAACCCTCAATATCGCGGCAAAGTGATGGGCACCGTGCAGAGTGCCTGGGCCGTGGGTTGGGGGCTGGCCGTCGGCGTGTTTGCGCTGATTTATTCTTTCGTCCCGCAAGACATGGCCTGGCGTGTGATGTTTATCGTGGGCCTGCTGCCGTCGTTCCTGATCATCTGGGTACGGCGTAATGTCGAGGAACCTGACAGTTTCCAGCGCCTGCAAAAGCAAAACGCGATTCCGCAAAGCTTCTTCAAATCCCTGGCCGGTATTTTCCGCCCTGAACTGATCCGCGTGACGTTGTTCGGTGGTCTGTTGGGCCTGGGGGCGCACGGTGGTTACCACGCGGTGATGACCTGGCTGCCGACGTTTCTCAAGACCGAACGCAACCTGTCGGTACTCAACTCTGGCGGCTACCTGGCGGTGATCATCCTGGCCTTTTGGTGTGGATGCGTGGTCAGCGGGTTTTTGATCGACCGTATTGGCCGTCGTAAAAACATCGTCCTGTTCGCGCTGTGCTGTGTCGTCACTGTGCAGTGTTATGTGTTCATGCCCCTGACCAATACCCAGATGTTGTTCCTTGGTTTTCCGCTCGGCTTTTTCGCGGCCGGTATTCCCGCGAGCCTTGGGGCACTGTTCAACGAGCTGTACCCGGCGGATGTACGCGGTGCCGGTGTGGGCTTCTGCTACAACTTTGGCCGGGTGCTATCTGCAGTCTTCCCTTTCCTGGTCGGTCACATGAGCGACTCCATGTCCCTGGGGTCTGCGATTGGTATCGACGCCGGGATTGCCTATGGCGTGGCAGTGGTCGCGGCACTTTGCCTGCCGGAAACCCGTGGACGCAGCCTAGAAGCTTCGAGTGCATCGGTGCCAGCAACGGTCAATGGCAACGAGAGCGCCCGGGCCTGATGCCCTTTACCTTCTATAGATGAACGCTATGACTGACACCAGTTCTACGCCGATCACCGGCATCGACTCCCATGCTCATGTGTTTAGCCGTGATCTGAATCTGGTCGGTGCACGGCGCTATACCCCTGATTACGACGCCACGCTTGAGCAGTATCTGACGCACTTGCACGCTCATGGTCTGAGTCATTGCGTATTGGTTCAACCGAGCTTTCTCGGCACCGACAATAGCTACCTGCTGGCGGCGTTGAGGCAGGCGCCGGAGCAGTTGCGAGGCGTGGTTGTGCTGGAACCAGGCGTCAGTCGCGCCACGTTGAATGACATGGATCACTTGGGCGTGGTCGGCGTTCGCTTGAACCTGATGGGTAAGGCGTTACCTGATTTTCGTAACAGTGCCTGGAGAGAGTTTTTCAGCCACATTGCTGATCTTGACTGGCATGTCGAGTTGCATCGGGAGGTAAAGGATCTGCCGGGACTGATCCATCAATTGATGCCGTTCGGTTTGAAGTTGGTGGTTGATCACTTTGGTCGGCCGGATGCCAATTCGGGTGTCGATCAGCCCGGGTTTTGCGAGTTACTGGAGTTGGGATCGAAAGGTTCGATCTGGATGAAGGTATCGGGAATCTATCGTTTGGGAGGTACGCCGCAACAGAACATCAATTTCGCTCGAAAGGCATTACCGCTGTTGGAACAAAGTTTCGGCCTCGGCCAGTTGGTGTGGGGCAGCGACTGGCCGCATACGCAGCATGAGCAAAGTGTCGGTTTCGGCACCGTAGTCGATCAGTTGCAAGCCCTGGAGTGTTCGACGCAGGTTAGCTATTCGTTGCTGGTGCAAGCGCCTCGAAGGTTATTCGGTTTTGCAAAAGGCGAAAGCTGAAACTTGCGCCTGCATTTGCAGATGACCATTCAACTCACCCAATTAAACGAATACATACAGAACGTTAGAAGTGCGACGTTGCAGTAAAACCTATCGTGCCGCATCGAGAAATTCTGTGTAACAGCAGCATATTCCAATGACAAGAGTAGATTCCATGAACACGTCATCCAATGCCGAAGTTGAAAGCACCCAAACGCTGTTTGGTTTATCGCGTGCGCCGACAGGCGTTACGGTTTCAAACTTCTCTTTCAACACTGAGTGCAGTTTGAACGCCAGCCCAACCGAGATCCTTTCATGACTCCCTTAGATATAGACCTCTTGCTGACCGCATTGGTGAGCGTCCTCGTGCTGGTGGCGCTCATCGTGTCGCGTCTCAAAATGCACCCGCTCCTGGCCTTGCTAGTCGTTTCCGTTGGCGTTGGCTTTGCAACCAGTATGGAGCCAGACACCATCGTCTCCCACTTGATCACCGGCGCCGGAAAGACACTGGGGGCAGTAGGGATCGTCATCGCGCTTGGAGCGATGCTAGGCAAAATTCTTGCTGACGCAGGCGTCACAGAGCAGATCGCCGAGGTCATCCTCAAGCGAACATCGGATCGGATGATTCCTTGGGCCATGATGATGGTTGCATTTGTAATAGGCATTCCCATGTTTTTCGAGGTGGGCCTGGTGATCATGCTGCCGCTGATATTCAGCGTGGCTCGCAAGCTGGAAAGCCAGGCTCGCTTCAAAGGTTCAGCGTATGTGTATGTGGGGGTTCCGGTGATTGCGGCACTTGCAGCCATGCACGGGATGGTACCGCCGCACCCTGGCCCCTTGACGGCCATCGCCGCGCTCAAAACCTCGGTCGGGCCCACCATGCTCTATGGCTTCCTTGCGGCTATTCCAGCAATGATTTTAGGCGGCCCGCTTTATGGCGCGTTCATTTCTCCGCGCATGAGCACTCGGCCCGATCAGGTTTTGCTGGATCAGTTCACCCTGGCTGAAAAAGCCGACGATCAACCAAGCACCAGCGTATGGCTTGGCGTGCTGGCAGCCTTGCTACCGGCGATCCTGATGCTGATTCATGCCGTCGCTGAGATGGTATTACCCAAGGGCAATGCGATCCTGAAAATGGCTGGTTTCTTGGGCAATCCCCTGATAGCCATGCTCCTGGGCGTGCTGTTCGCCGGAGCAAGTCTGGTACTCGCGCGGGGCGGCGATGCGGGGCAATTGCGCGAATCCCTGGGCAAGAGCCTCAAGCCAATCGCCTCAATCATCATGATCATCGCCGGCGGTGGTGCCTTTCAGGAGCTGCTGACCAGCGCCAAGGTGGGCGATGCCATTGTGCACCTGATCCAGCAGTCTGCGTTCCCTCCGCTGATCTTGGGTTGGTTGATCGCGATGCTGCTCTCGGTATCTACCGGTTCTGCCACTGTAGGTATCGTTGGTGCTGCTGGCTTGCTGGCGCCGCTTGCAGGTGCAGATCCCGGCCTCAACCTGCCTCTGCTTGCCTTGTCCATAGGCTGTGGCTCGCTGTTCTTCAACTATGCGAACCATGCGGGCTTCTGGATGGTGAAGGAATCCTTCGGCATGACTATGGGCGAAGCCACCAAGACCATTTCGGTGGTTCAATCCATCGTAGCCGTGGTCGGTTTGATTGTGGTGTTGATGTTGAATGCGGCTGTCACGGTGAATTGAGTCAGGATCCGTTCGCAGGTAGTAACCCTGCCCGAGCGAGTTAGCCGAGGGTGGGAGATTCTATGGTTGAGGAAATGCCCTCAACCCGCTTTTGATTGGTATTCGCTCTGTCCTTTTAGCAGGGCGAACACGCCCAATCGCGCAGCCACCTCTGAAACAGGAAGCTGTTTTTCGGTCACACACGCCGCTGAGCAAAAATTGCATTAAAGGAGAGCGCCTCGTGGGAGGGGACGCCCTATGAGTCCTACCCTGAAGGATGCGCCGCAAGGCATGTTGTACACCTTGCGGCAATTTCGCCCTTTAATCGGCAACATGCCGCGTGTTGGCCTAGAAGATCTTGATCGGTACGTTGACGATCAACCTGAACTCTTCAAGATTGCCTTCAAGTTGATATTCACTGGCGCGGTGCCAGGAGTAATTAGCGATCAGGCTAATGTTCTTGAAGGTGCCCGATTGCACGGTGTAGCTGGCATAAGTACCCACTTCGTAGTGGCTTTCACCCTGCTGTTTGAGTACCGAGGTGTAGATGCCGTTCGGGCCACCGTTGTAGTGACTGCCGTCGATGCCCATGCCCTTGATGTACCAGAGCGAAGTCGTCAGTCCAGGTAGGCCATAAGCGACGAAATCAGTGCTGTAGTTCACCCCGATCGAGCGCTCATTGGGGCCGTTGTAAAAGGACAGCATGGTATTGGGCAGGCTGATGGCGTTGGATTCGGCCGGGTAATCGAAATATTCGTCACCCTTGATTTGCTGCAAGCCGAACTTCAGCGTGTGGTTGCGCCAACGGGGCGTAATCGTCAGGCCGTAGGCCTGCTGATTGATGTTGCCGGCGATTTCACGACCACTCGACTGGGTGTTATAGGCATCCAGTTGCACATCGACATTAACCGGTCCCCAAGCGGACTTTTTGCCCAGGCCCAGGTACTCACGATCCCAGATATCATCGAATCGAGAGACATAGGCGCTGCTGCGCCAGCCACCGACAGTCAGGTAGTCGGCCCCGGCGTAAGCGTTGAAGGCACTGGTGATCAGGCGTGAACCGTAAGTGGGGCTCAAGTCCTCGCTTCCGGCCCCGGTACGCGGCGAGCCCCTGTCGAAATAGCCAGACTTGATCGTCAATCCTTCGATGTCATGACTTTCCAGGGAGATCCCATTGAATGTTGAAGGCAAGGTGCGGGTGTCGGTGTAGGACATCATCGGTGTCCTGACTTGCTGCCGGCCCACCTTGAGCAGCGTCTCGGCAACCTTGAACTTCAGCGCTGCAATACCGAGTTTGCTCCAGTCATCGACCACATCGCCGTCCTTGTCCACCAGCATTCGATTACTGCCACCTGCCGCCGCTGTCCGGCTGCGCTCCAGCGCCACTGCCGAGAAGGTCGAAAGATCCAGCCCGAACTTTACCGGTCCGTCGGTGAAACCTGAGACGAAGTCGAGTCTGAAGCCTTGCAGCCAAGCGGTACGATCACGCAACTTGCGTACCCCGTCCGGTGTTTGCAGTTTGAAGTAAGTGGCTTTGTGGCCCACCTCATGTGAGTACCAATGACGGGTATTAAGGGTCAGTGAACTGTCTTCCAGAAAACCTTGTTCCTGGGCATTGACCTGGGAAGTAGAAATTGCGGCCGCCAGCGAGCCGGCGGTGAATAGCGCCAAATTACCGTTGCGATACATAGACTTTGCCTGTTGTTGTTTTTAGGGCAGATATGAAAAAAGTCGCCGAGTCATCGTTATGTATGGTTATTGCGCGGGCAGGGCGTAGCCCGACTTGCCCATCAGGCCGCAGGCGGCCTGATGGTGGTCGTTCAGATATTGGATTGCCGGTTTAGTGGCTCGGGTACCTGGAAGTCATCAAACAGCGATGAAGTTGTGAACCCGAGCCTGTGGCATCAGTTGAGATAATCCTTCACCAGTTTCAGCCAGCAGTCGGAGCCGATGCGAATCAGCTCGTCGTTGAAGTCGTAGTGAGGGTTATGCACGGAGCAGCCATGAAATTCGCCTTCGCCGTTGCCCAGGAAGAAGTAACAACCGGGAACTTCGGTCAGCATCCAGGCAAAATCTTCAGTCGCCATGATCTTCGCCGCGTGGGGCAACAGGTGGCCGGGCTTGAATAACGGCTCCAGGCTTTGGCGAAGCATCTGCGTCTGCGCCGCGGTATTGACGAGCGCCGGTGCCAGTTGTGTGGTCTGAAGTTCGATTTCGACGCCGAACATCTGTTCATGGCCTTGGGCAATCTGCGCCAGGCGCTGATTGATTTTACGTTCGGTCTGCTCGGTGTCGGTACGCACGCTAAGCAACATCGAGGCCGTGTCGGGAATGATGTTGTAGACGGTGCCAGCCTCGACCACGCCAATGCTGATCACGGCGTGTTCATCGACGCAGAGATTGCGCGATTTCACGGTCTGGATTGCGTTGATCAGGCTGGCCAGCACCGGTACCGGATCTATGGCGCGCTCGGGCATTGCGCCGTGACCTCCACGACCTTTGATCAACAGGCTCACTCGTTCCGAAGAGGCCATGGTGGGGCCGGCCTGGACCACAGCGGTCCCCACGGGAATGCCCGGCAGGTTGTGCAAGGCAAAGATCGCATCACAAGGGAAACGTCTGAAAAGGCCGTCATCCATCATGGCCTTGGCCCCCCCCAGACCTTCCTCATCAGGCTGGAAAATCAGGTTGAGCGTGCCGTCAAAGTCAGGCGACTGAGCGATTCGCCATGCGGCAGCCAGCAGGATGGCGGTGTGGCCGTCGTGGCCGCAGCCGTGCATGCGGCCTTCGATCCGGCTGGCATGTGCGAAGCAGTTTTTCTCCTGCATCGGCAGGGCATCCATGTCGGCACGCAGGCCCAGTCGGCGAGTGCCACCGCCTCGGCGCAGCACGCCGACCACGCCATGGCCACCGATGCCGCGATGAACTTCGTAGCCCCAGTCTTCGAGCTTGCTGGCCACCAACTCGGCGGTCAGCGGGGTGTGAGCGCCCAATTCAGGGTTCTGGTGGATTTCTCTGCGCAGCTGGATAAACGTGTCCAGGTCCGGTTCGGCAAGGGGCCGGGCTTGGGTTTGGTTCAATGCATTCATCAGGTCACTCCCGACCAGGGTTTTCGGGGAATACAGCCAGGCACGCCAGACTGATGGCGCCGCCTGCGAGCAGGTACAGCGCCGGCGCCTGTGGGTTATTCAAGGCGCCTGTGAGCCATGTCGCGATCAACGGGGAGAAACCGCCGAACAAGGTGACGCCGAAGCTGTAGCTGACAGCGGTGCCCAGTGCGCGGCGATTTTTCGGAAAGGCTTCCATGATCAGGGCGAAGAAGGCGCCCGAACCGATGCAACCAGGCAGTACCAGCATCGCGATGACGAACATCGCCACAAACAAGTTGGTGCTCAAGCTGAGCAAGTAGAAGGCTGGCCAGGCCATCAGCACGGGCAGGGTGATCGTCCAGGCCAGCAGTTTTTTGCGCAGGCCATGGCGATCGGCAAAGCGCCCGGCCAGCGGCGTGATGATCGCCAGGCAGGCACTTGCCACGCAGGTGATGGCCAAGGCACTACGTTGCGGGTAACCCAGGGTGACGGTCAGGTAGGCCGGCATATAGAAAATGAACAGGTAGATGCCGATGGTGGCGCTGGCCATCAGGCCGATCGCCAGCAAGGTGTGACGCATATCGATGTGGTCGCGCAACCGACCGTCGCGCTTGGTCGGTTCGGCTTCGTGAGTTTCCGGCAGGCAGCGACGGATGTACCAGCCCAGCGGTCCGATGAGCAGCCCCAGGACAAAGGGGATGCGCCAGCCCCAGCTTTCAAGGTCCTCGACACTCAACGCATTGGTGAGCAATAACCCGAGACCGGCCCCGACCATGGCCGCGTAGCCCTGGCTGGCGGCCTGCCAACTGACATTGCGGCAGCGATTGGCCGTAGCACTGGACTCCATCAGATACACCGACGCAGTGCCTATTTCCCCACCCGCCGAAAAGCCCTGGGTAAGGCGGCCAGCGACCAGCAGGAACGTGCCGAACAAGCCTGTTGCCTGATAGGACGGCGCGAAGGCAATCATCGCGGTACCGAATGTCATCAAGCTGATCGTGAGGCTCAAAGCGGCCTTGCGACCATGGCGGTCGGCAAAGCGACCAATCACCAGAGCCCCCACCGGGCGCATGAGGAAACCAACGCCAAAGGTGGCCAGCGACATCAGTAGCGAGGCCATTGCCGACTGAGCGGGGAAGAAGTTCCTGGCAATCACCACGGCGAAGAAGCTGTAAATCGTGAAGTCATACATTTCCAGGGCATTGCCTAGGGCGCAGGCGACGGTGGCTTTCCTGGAACCGATCACGGATGGAGTAGCGATGCCGGGGAGGGGGGGCGCGTGCAGGGTAGTCATCAATTTTTCCTGTGACAGTTTTTGTTGTGGCCTGAATATCCGGCAAACACTGTCACTGCGCACTTGCGCTTTTCTTCGATGATTAACCGCTGGTTAAGATGCCTGGCAGCACCGACGAAAGACGGCGCCAGTTCGGTGCGATATTGCCCGATTACCGATCACACGCACCGTTTGACGACAGCGACGCATTCGTCGAGGCAAGCCGCACAGGAGGCGGCTGGAGGGTTTAGCTCAATGCCCTGGAGGTTATGGCGGTCGGCCCCAGGCAACCGGGACAGACTTAACCGTTGGGCATATCGTTGCATTTTTCTTATGTTGCTCGATTCCGACTGCGCGCTAGCGCGAAGCATCCATTGCCTGTGTCTTCGAGAGCACGCTTCTGATGGCGTAATAAAGGTCTGCGGCCGTTGTTGTCAGAGCGTGGCGATCAATGCAGACCAGGTAGATGGGGTACTCGGGGATGCTTTCTTCGATCTTGACCTGCATCAGGTCTTCATTGAGCCCTCTGGGCAGTGAGTTTTCCATTCCGGCTTCGCTGAGCGTCATGAACGCATCGGCGTGGTGCAACAGATCAAGCGCCAACAATACCGATGAACACTCGGTGATCCGCTGCGGTGGAGGAATCTCGTTGTCTTCGAACATTTGATAGAACTGCGACGAGTGATCGTCGATGGCATCCAGGCTGATCCAGTTTGCAAACTGCAACTGACGCAGCGAATGGGAGTGGCGGAGAGGATTGTTCTTTCGACAGACCACCAGACCCCGCATGCGGCTCAACGCTTCCCAATCCAGGTTCAGTCTTTGCGTATGCTGCTGCGAGGTAATGGCGAAATCCAGCGTGCCGTCCCGAAGACGCTGCAGCATCTGGTTGGGTCGCAGGTCCACCAGGTGGATTCGGACACGCGGATTCTTCGCCTGGAACGCAGCAACGCATTCTCCCAGCCCCTTGAGCACGGCGGTCAGGGAAGTGACGCCGATGGTGACCTCACCGACCTGCATATCCTTGATGTTTTCAGCCTCCAGTTGCAGTCGTCGCATGCTCTCGACCGTCAACTGTGCATGGCGAATGATGCGGCGGCCTTCGTCGGTGAGCGACATGCCCCTGTGGGAACGCTGCAGCAGAGCCAGGCCCAATTCGCTTTCCAGATCCTTGATTGAGCGGCTGATGGCGGGCTGGGTGACATGCAGTATCTGCGAGGCCTCACTGATGCTTCCGGTTTGGTGGATGGCGACCAGCGCTTTGATCTGATGGAGTTTCACGTACGGACAGGTCCTTGCGGTGCGACGAAGATTCAATCGCTTTCATAGTGTCACGCCTACCACCGCTGCAACACTCCGACATCTCTCTCTGCACAAAACGGATAGCGATCTGCGCAGAGCGGATATTGCCCCGCTGCCGGTCTCAATACCCTTCATTTGCATCCTGCGTAACAGTCCTGTGCATGGCACGTAACAATGCGGCCGCCATCGGTGGCGCGTTGCGTGCGTTGCCTGCAGCAGGCGGCTGAGCGCCCAAACGAACAATAAAAAATAACAACAAGAGACCGATGTCATGCGAAAAATCGATGTACACGAGGTGATCGACAACGCACGCTTCAACCGCTTTCACTGGATGGTGTTGTTCTGGTGCGCGCTGATCATCATCTTCGACGGCTACGACCTGGTGATCTACGGGGTGGTCTTGCCGACGTTGATGAAAGAGTGGGGACTGAGCCCGCTGGAGGCCGGGGCGCTGGGCAGTTATGCGCTGTTTGGCATGATGTTCGGTGCGCTGTTTTTCGGCCCGCTGTCGGACAAGATCGGGCGCAAGAAAACCATCACCCTTTGCGTGATGCTCTTCAGCGGTTTTACCGTGCTCAACGGCTTTGCCACGAGCCCCACGACCTTTGGCATCTGCCGGTTCATTGCCGGCCTTGGCATCGGCGGCGTCATGCCCAATGTGGTGGCGCTGATGAACGAGTACGCGCCAAAGAAAATTCGCAGCACCCTGGTCGCCATCATGTTCAGCGGTTATTCGGTGGGTGGCATGCTCTCGGCGGGCCTGGGGATCGTGCTTATTCCCAGCTTCGGTTGGCAGGCGGTGTTCTACATCGCGGGGCTGCCGCTGTTGCTGCTGCCATTGATCATGTATTTCCTGCCGGAATCGGTGGGTTTCATGCTGCGCCAAGGCCGCAACGAGCAAGCGCGCGCTGTCTTGCTACGCGTTGACCCGGCCTATGTCGCCCAGGCCAGCGACACCCTGCACATGGCGGAAGTGAAGGGCACCGGCACGCCGGTACTGCAGCTGTTCCGCGAAGGCCGCGCCATGCGCACGCTGATGCTTTGGCTGGCGTTTTTCTGCTGCCTGTTGATGGTCTACGCCTTGAGTTCCTGGCTGCCGAAACTCATGGCCAACGCCGGTTACAGCCTGGGCTCAAGTTTGTCCTTCCTGCTGGCGTTGAACTTCGGCGCGATTTTCGGTGCGGTGGGTGGGGGCGTATTGGGCGACAAGCTCAACCTGCCAAGGGTGCTGGCGGTGTTCTTCGCGATTGCCGCGGTGTCGATCACCTTGCTTGGCTTCAAGAGCCCGACCCCGGTGTTGTACCTGCTGATCGCCATCGCCGGCGCCACCACCATCGGTTCGCAAATCCTGCTGTATGCCTGTGCCGCGCAGTTCTATTCCATGGCCATTCGTTCCACCGGGCTTGGCTGGGCGTCGGGGATCGGCCGTAACGGTGCCATTGTCGGCCCGCTGTTAGGCGGCGCATTGCTGGGAATCAATTTGCCGCTGCAACTCAATTTCATGGCGTTCGCCTTGCCGGGTGCGGTGGCCGCCCTCGCCATGACCCTATATGCCATCAGCAGCCAGCGAAACGCCTCCAACGTGACCGCGCCGCTGTCGGCGGCCAAGGCTTGAGTGCGCAAGGAGCTGTTTGATGAAAGGCTTGATGCGTGACTTTTCGCTGTCCGCTGCGGTTGCGGGCTTTATTGCCACGGTGATCTCGTATGCGGGCCCACTGGTGATCATTTTCCAGGCGGCGGACGCCGCGCACCTGTCTCGCGAGCTGTTGTCGTCCTGGGTCTGGGCGATCTCCATTGGCAGTGCGCTGCTGGGCATCGGCCTGAGCCTGCGTTACCGCGTGCCGATCATCATTGCCTGGTCGGCACCGGGCTCGGCGTTGCTGGTGGCGTTGCTGCCGGGCATCTCGATGAACGAGGCCGTCGGTGCCTACTTGCTGAGCAGTCTGATGATCTTTCTGGTCGGCATTTCGGGCGCCTTCGACCGCGTTATCGGCAAGCTGCCCGGAGCCATCGCAGCGGCGATGCTGGCGGGGATTCTGTTGCGTTTCGGCACTGGCTTGTTCGTGTCATTGCAAGGCCAGCCCGGGTTGGTGCTGGCGATGTTCGCCACCTACCTGGTGTGCAAACGACTGCTGCCGCGTTACGCGGTGATGGCGGTACTGGTGGTGGGCTGTGCCATCGCCATGCTCACCGGCCAATTGCACCGCGAAGCCCTGGTGATCGGCCTGGCGACGCCGGTTTGGGTCACCCCGCAGTTCAGCCTGGGAGCAACCTTGAACGTTGGCTTGCCACTGGTGATGGTGGCGCTGACCGGGCAGTTCGTGCCGGGCATGGCGGTGTTGCGCGCCTCGGGTTACGCCACGCCGGCCAGACCGATCATTGCCTGTAGTGCGCTGGGCACGGTGTTGTTGGCGCCGTTTGGCTGCCACGGCCTCAACCTGGCGGCGATCACTGCCGCCATCTGCACGGGCCGCGAGGCCCATGAAGATCCGGGCAAACGCTATGTCGCCGGTGTGGTCGGCGGTTTCTGCTACCTGGTACTAGGCATCTTCGGGGCGACCCTGGTGTCGTTGTTCGCCGCCTTCCCAAAAGAGCTGATCGCCGCCCTGGCGGGACTGGCCCTGTTCGCTGCCATTGCCGGCGCCCTGGCCAACGCGATGGCTGTGCCCAATGACCGCGAAGCGGCGCTGGTGACGTTCCTCACCACCGCCTCGGGCATGTCGCTGTTCGGGCTGTCCGCCGCGTTCTGGGGACTGATTTTCGGCATGACCGCGCACCTGCTGTCGGGTGCGCGGCGGCCGCCCCATGCCACTTCCAGCAGCGCCCGGGAGGTGGCGCGCTGACCTGTATCCGCCACGCCTTACCTTTTCATAACAACAATAAGAGCACACCGATGAAGTCAACCATTCATGCAACTCGTACGCTATTGTCCATGGCTGTCGCCTTGGGGTGTTCCAGCCAATTGATGGCCGCGCAGGGCGGTTTTATCGAGGATGCCACCGCCACCTTGCAGGCTCGCAATTACTACTTCAGTCGGGACTACTCAGACATTGTCGGCGCTAACCGGCAGTCGAAGGCCGAGGAGTGGGCCCAGGGCTTTATCCTCAACGCCAAGTCCGGTTACACCCAAGGGCCTATCGGCGTTGGCGTCGATGTCATCGGCCTGCTCGGGCTCAAGCTCGACAGCAGCCCGGACCGGGTCAACACCGGCCTGTTGCCGGTACAGAGCGATGGCCGCGCGGCCGATGAGTACAGCCGCCTGGAAGGCACGCTAAAGCTGCGCTACTCGAAGACCGAACTGCGCGTCGGCGAGCTACAACCAAACGTGCCAGTGCTGGTTTTCAGTGACATCCGCCTGCTGCCGCCCAGTTACCAAGGGGCGAGCTTCACTTCCGCCGAGATCAATGGCCTGACGTTGCAAGGTGGCCATCTGAGTTCCACTCACCTGCGCAACGAGGCCGGCGACGAGAAGATGCAGGCGATGCTCAGCTACGTGCCCCAGCGCCAGGCCAGCAGTGACGCGTTCAACTACGGTGGCGGCGATTACGTCTTTAACGACAAACACACCAGCGTCAGTGCCTGGTACGGGCAACTGGAAGACATCTACCAGCAAGGCTTCCTGGGGCTGAAACACAGCCAGCCCCTGGGCAGTTGGACCCTGGGCGCCAACCTTGGCTATTTCGACGCGAAGGAGGATGGCAAGAAGCTGTTGGGCAATATCGACAACCAGGCGTTCTTCTCCCTGCTGTCGGCCAAGTACGGCGGCCATACCTTCTACGTCGGCTACCAGGGCATGTACGGTGAAAGCGCGTTCCCTCGGGTATTTGCCAACATCTCGCCGCTGGGCAACGAAGTGCCGACCTATGAATTCGCCTCCACCGACGAGCGATCCTGGCAGGCGCGCTACGACTACGACTTCGCCGCCCTCGGCGTGCCGGGGCTGACCAGCACCGTGCGCTACATCACCGGCAACAACGTCGACACCGGCAAGGGCTTCGAAGGCAAGGACCGCGAGCGCGACCTGGACCTCGGTTACGTCGTGCAGAGCGGCACCTTCGCGGGGCTTGGCATCCGGGTGCGCAATGCCATGGCGCGCTCCAATTACCGCACCGATATCGATGAGAACCGGCTGATCCTGAGCTACACCTGGACGTTGCTGTGAGTGAGGCGAGTATGAGCAATAGAGTCTGGGCACGATTGGCCCTGGTTACAGCGGGCGGCGCAGTTGTGCTGCTCGCTTTCGGCAACGGCATGCACCTGATGTATGCCGGCATCATCAACCTGTTGCTGCTGGCAGCGGCGGTGCTTTTTCAGCGTCAGCCAATACGGGTAGTCGAAGTGCTCGTGCAACGGGAGCCGGATCCCGTGGTGTCCAGTGCGCCGGTCCCGCTACCGTCGTTGCCGGTGGTCGAGCCCGCTTGGCCGGGCGCCGAGGTAAAGGTGGCACTTGAACACTTGACGAGAGTGGTGCAACAAACCGAAGACGACATGCGTTTTGCCAACCAGCTGGCGCGTGGCGCGGGCGAACGGGTACAGGCCAGTGCCGTGAGCATGCAGTCTTCGGCTGCCGTGCTGGGGGATCTGGATCAGTATCTGCAGCGCCTGGATCAGGTGTTCGATGAGCTGGGCAGCCAGTCGATTCGCATCGGTGCGATTGTCGGCAGCATCCAGGACATCGCTCGGCAGACCAACCTGCTGGCGCTCAATGCCGCGATCGAGGCCGCACGGGCCGGTGATCATGGCCGGGGTTTTGCTGTGGTGGCAGACGAGGTGCGCAATCTGTCGCGCCAGGCAGCGGACTCCAGTGCGCAGATCCGGCAGATCGCCACAGGCCTGGAAAAATCGGCACAGGATGCCCGTCAGGGCCTTGAACAGCTTACCGATTCGACGCGTTTGGGCCTGGATAAGGCGGAGGTCGCGTTGCAGTCGATGGGGGAGTTACGCAGTGGCGCGGTGGCCAGGCTGGAAGTGGTCGAGCGCGTCATGCAACGGTTGGCCAGTTTGCATGAGTTGGCACTGCAGGCAACCCGGATAGCGGTCTGAACAACCTGCCGTTTCGACCTCTCAAACGCCCGAGCAACTGCCCATCACCCGGTAGGTCAACGTGTGACTTTCACCCTGATGGTCGATGTAAACCATGGTCGCCGGTACGACATCGCACGCAGTTGAGGTATCGGTTACCGAGATGACTTTCGCGATATCCAGGGATGGAGGAGTTGCGGTCGGGTTGCTTTCGGCGGCCATAACGGCGGTGGTGGTCAGGGCCAACAGTACGCTCAACAAGGTCTTCATGGTTTTTGCTCCGTGGTGTTTCGATGAGTCAATTCTATTCTTCTGCTGATAGGGATAAAGAGGTCTGTACATGATGCAGCGTTACATAAGATGCAACAGTCGTTACCACTGGAGGGTTCATGGACCTGCTTAACAGCCTGCGGGTATTTGTGCGTGTGGCCGACGCAGGCAGCTTTACCACGGCTGCACAGGCGCTGGACTTTTCCACGGCGCAGGTGTCTCGACTGGTGGCGGATCTTGAGCAGCATGTGCAGGCACGTCTGCTGCAGCGCACCACCCGCCGTTTGAGCCTCACCGAAGCCGGCGAACGCTTCCTGTTGCGGGCGCGGCAAATACTGGACGACATGGCCGAGGCCACCGCAGAAGCGCGTGGCGCTCACCTGGAACCCAATGGCCGGTTACGTCTGCATTGTTTGACCGGGTTGGGCGTGCTGATGACGCCACTCATTGCCCGCTACTGCGAGCTCTACCCGGACGTGGTGGTTGAGTTGACCTTGTCACAACGCAATCCCGACCCTCTTGAAGACGGGCACGACGTGGTGATCTCCATCGCCCAGGAACTGGCGGATTCACAATTCGTTGCCCAAGCAGTAGGGCGCATCTTCAGCATCCCTTGCGCATCGCCCGGGTACATTGCGCGTCGGGGCCTGCCCGGTCACCCCGAACAACTGAATGAACATAGCTGCCTGCGCATGATCGATCCGTTGTACAGCGATGAGTGGGTCTTCCGTGACGAGCAGGGTGAGGTTTCAGTGGTGCCCGGCAAAACCTTCCAGAGCAACGTTCCCGAGGCGATGGTCAATGCGTCGGAGGCCGGGATGGGCATCAGCCTGCTGCCGTTCTACACCGCCACCCGTTCGCTGCGCGAGGGCACCTTGTTGCGCGTACTGGGCGATCACCGGCTCAGGGAGCGCAACGTCTATGCACTCTATCCTTCCAAGCGGTTTCTGGATGCCAAGGTGAGGACCTGGGTGGACTTTCTCAAGGCTGAGTTGCCCGGGCTTTTTGCCGGGCATGAGGTCATTGCCAATGATGCTCGGTATTGGGGAGTGGGTTAGCTAAAAAGATCAACGGCGCTGCGCCTGCTGGATATACCAGTGGTGGGCCGTGGCGAATCGGCGATGCTGACCGCGTGCATGCTCGGGCGCACGTTCGGGGTTCTGGTGTTCATTGACGAGTTGGCTGAGCAGGTTAAGCGTCCGATTTTCCAGTCCGTTCCCTGATATTTGACGTGAACGTGGATTTATACATTCACAAAGAAACCGAACGTGGTTAAGAAGCGTACGGGTCAAATCCGATTTTTCGATAGCAAGATGAACTGCAAAATGATGGGGCGGCGCTAAGCAAGGGGATAGCTAAGTGGGGCGAATTTTGCAGCCCATTGCTGCTCGTTGGTTTTTTGATTGGAGGAGGGCGTCACGACAAACGCATCGCTAGAGCCAGGCTCCACATGAAGCGAGCTGAGCATCATCAAAAAAGGACAAAGCCCAAGAACTCTTTATTTGAACAATGACAAGCTAGCGAACTGAGGCGGATTGATGCCGAGTCAACTTCCAAAGTTTTTTATACTTTCAGTTAAGCAAGGTACGAGACATTGCTTCGAAAATAATAAAAGAAGAAAAGCGCTGACACGATGTCAGCGCTGAGGCAACGCAACCAGGGCATCCTCGAAACGCGCGTTAGCGTGGTATTGATGTCAGAGCAAAGGGATGCTGTAACTCACGATCAACCGATTCTGATCCTGATTGCGCGATGCCTCGCTGTTCGACTTGCCATTGCGCCACCCAAAGCCCACCCCTTTCAGCGCTCCGGACTGCAGCACGTAGTCGAGGCTGATATCCCGCTCCCATTCCTTCTGGTTATCACCGGACGTGGTCTTGATGTTGTCGCCACTGAGGTACATGACCGACGCCTTCAGGCCTGGCACACCCAGGCCTGCGAAGTCATACGCATACTGGCCGAAAGCGGTGCGTTCGCCAGCGCGAGTGAAAGTCTGGATCAGGCGATCGGTGTACAGGTACAGACTGACCCCGCCCGCACCTTTGTCCGCGAGGCCGCCCTGGTTGAGTTGGGTGAAACCGCTACCGCTGGAAACGCTTTGATAACCCGCTGTGACTGCATGGGCACCCAGGGAGTAGATCAGCGCCGCGCTCCAGGTTTTGTTGTCAATTTCGCCATCGCCATCCCGGGTGTAGCCGCTGATCTTGTAGCCCGAGGTACCGGAGCTGTTGGCGCCGGACGAGTTGGTCTTGAAGTAGCGCAGGTCGGTTTTCAGGGATTGGTTGTCCGAGATCGTCAGGGTGTGTATCAGGCCGAAAAACTGCTGAGTGTAGTAGTCGTCGAGGTTGGCGTAGTAATACTGCGCCGTCAGGTCTTTGGTGACTTTCCAGTCGCCACCGGCGAAGTCGAACGCGTTGCTTTCACGGGTGCCGCCGACGGCGGCCAATCCGGTCTGGTCGCTGGAGCCTCGGCCCGTCGCATGTTCGATCCGGCCACCGGTAAAGGTCAGGTCCTTGAACTCGCCCGACGTGATCTGCCCACCTTCGAAAGTCTGGGGCAGCAGGCGGCCGTCGTTGGACACCAGGATCGGCAGCTTCGGCATCAGTGTGCCGAGGCGCAGTTCGGTCTTCGAGACCTTGACCTTGCCGGTCAACCCCAACCGGCTCCACGAATCGACCGCGCTGCCGTCACTGTCCGACGGAATCATCGAACCGCCGACATGCCGGCCTTTGCCGCTGTCCAGGGTGATCCCCGTCAGGCCCAGGGCATCGATGCCAAAACCCACCACGCCGTTGGTGTAGCCCGACTTGAAGTCGAGCATAAAGCCCTGGGCCCATTCTTCGGTTTTCGACGGCGTGGCAGTGCCGTCGCGGTTGTCGTTGTTGAAGTAGAAATTACGCAGGCCCAACGTGGCCTTGCTGTCGCTCAGAAAGTCAGCCTGCGCCTGGGTGCTCAGTGCAAGGGCGCCCAGCGCTAGGGTAACCACCGTGTTCTTGTTGCTCATCTCAATCGCCCCTATTTTTTTGTAATTCGAATTCAGGAGGGTGGCTCCCGCTATCGGCGGGAGCCTGAAACTCGTATCAGATACCCAACACGTTGGCGCCGATGCACGGATCGATCCCGCGCTCCAGACGACGCTGGTGGACGACAACGGTGATTTCCATGGAACCGGTGGTCACGTCGAAGTCGAGGATATGGCCGCCATAGGCCTGGAACGTGGCATCACCCGCGACGCCGTGCATGTGGATCGACGGCTGGTCGTTCTTCCAGGCCATCGAGCCGGTGATGCTCGCCATCTCGACATTGCTGAAAACTTTGGCGTCGAAGTCCTTCTTGTCCTTGTTCCAGAAGCCGAACTTCACGTTGCCGAAGCCGATGCCGCTGATGGATGCGCTTGGGATCTTCTCGGCGATGGCCAGTTTGGTCAGCTCCTTGAAGGCGTTGTCGCCCATGCGCAGCACCATCAGGTAACCGGTGGGGGTCTTGGTGTAGCGCGGGGTGGTTTCAGTGGCACATTGCATGGGCGGCGGCGTCGCAGTGGTTGAAGTCTCGGCAACGGCCAATTGCGTGGCCGCAGTGTTAAGCAGAAGGGCGGCAGTAACAGCCAACATTAATTTGCACAGGCGTTGTTTCGGGTGAAGTTGAACGTGCATGGGACTTCCTCTGTTTTTGTTGTTGTGGGGTACAGCGGTTTTCTGGACGAGCGAATCCGACGCCTGTTGTTCACAGGCGTGGGAGTTATGGCTAACAGCGGGTGGTAACGCTGAGGCTTACAGCCCGTTGCGGCTGCTGACCCCGTCAATCAACCGGGCGATGCCCAGCGGATTGAAGTTTTTCAGGGCGTCCGGCAACAGACTGTCGGGGCAGTTCTGGAAGCACACCGGCCGCAGGAAACGATCAATCGCCAGCGTTCCCACCGAGGTGCCGCGCGCATCCGACGTCGCGGGGTAAGGCCCGCCATGCACCATGGCATCGCTTACTTCAACGCCAGTCGGATAACCGTTGAACAGCACGCGCCCGACTTTCTGTTCCAGCAGGGCCAACACTTCGTTGAGGGTGGTGAGTTCCGAATCCTCGACAATCAGGGTGGCGGTCAACTGACCCCGCAGGCCGTGCAGGGCCTGGAGCAACTCGGCGTGATCGGCGACTTCGACCACGATGGTGGTAGGCCCGAAAACTTCCTCTTGCAGTAACTCGTCACCGTCAATCAACAGGCTGACATCCGCCTTGAACAACTGCGGCCGCGCCTGATTGCCCTGTTGTGCGTTGCCGGCCAGGTGCGTGATGCCCGAGTGGGCGCGCAGGTTGTCGAGGCCGTGGCAATAGCTTTTCAACGCGCCGCTATTGAGCATGGTTTGCGCAGATTGCTCGCCCATCAGCCCGGCAAAACGTTCAAGAAACGCGGTGAATTCCGGCGAGCGAATGCCCAACACCAAACCGGGATTGGTGCAGAACTGACCTGCACCGAGGACCACGGACGCGGCCAGTTCGGTGGCGATCTTTTCACCCCGTGCTTTTAGCGCTTCAGGCATCAGCAACACCGGGTTGATGCTGCTCATCTCGGCGAACACCGGGATCGGCTGCGGACGTGCCGCCGCCATGTCACACAAGGCCCGCCCACCGCGCAACGACCCGGTAAACCCGACAGCTTGAATTGCCGGGTGCTTGACCAGCGCTTCACCGACGCTGCCGTAGACCATGCTGAACACACCGTCGGGCATGCCGGTCTGGCGGGCGGCGCGGGTGATGGCGTCAGCGACGTAATCGGCGGTCGCCATGTGGCCACTGTGGGCTTTGAACACCACCGGGCAACCAGCGGCGAGGGCGGACGCGGTGTCACCACCCGCCGTGGAAAACGCCAGCGGAAAGTTGCTGGCACCGAAGACGGCAACCGGGCCGAGGCCGGTGCGGAATTGGCGCAGGTCTGGACGGGGCAGCGGCTTGCGCTCCGGCAGGGCGCGGTCGATGCGCGCCCCGTAGAAATCGCCCCGACGCAGCGCCGTGGCGAACAAACGCATCTGGCCGCTGGTGCGGGCGCGCTCACCCTGAATGCGCCCGGCGGGAAGGGCGGTTTCGCGGCAGACGAGGGCGATAAATGACTCGTCCAACGCGTCGAGTTCTGTGGCGATGGCGTCAAGGAAATCGGCACGGCGGGCGGCCGACAGGTTACGGAAAACCGGGTAAGCCGTGGCCGCCGCTTCTGCGGCCGCATTCACTTCCTCCACAGTTGCCTGATGGAACCGGAACGGCAGCGCTTCGCCGGTGCTGGCGTCGTGGCTTTGCAGGGTGTTCGAACCTTTGGCCGAACGGGCACCGGCAATGTAGTTGTGGCCTGAAACTTCAAACATGGGAGCTCCTCAAGGGCTGTTCAAATAGGGATCAAGTGAGCTGATAAATACGTCGGGCGTTGTCATGAAACAGCGCCAGTCGATCAACGCGGGAACGGTCGCGGACGATGGTTTTGAAACCGTCGAACACTTCGCTGAGGCTGTTCACCACACCATCGACCGGGTAGTTGCTGGCAAAGGCGCAGCGACTGACGTCGAAAATCGATATCGCGTCGTTCACCACCTCGCGGTTGGCTTCCACGGGCCAGGCCTGGCCTGGGATGCAAATGCCGGAAATCTTTAGCGCGACGTTGGGCTCGCGAGCCAGCAGCGCCAGGTTGTCGCGCCAGCCGGCCAGACCTTGCGGCGAGCGATCCGCCGGCAGCGCGGTGTGATTGACCACGAGGGTCACGTCGGGAAAGTCCCGGGCCAGTTCGGCGGCCTCCGGCAGATGCCACCACGGTGCTTGCAACTCGAAATGCAGACCGTTTTGCGCCAGTCGGGCGTAGCCGTCGCGCCAGCGCGGATCGCGCATGGAGCCGGGCGCGGAAAAGTCTTCGCGCCATTCTTCACGGCGCGTGACCGTTGGTTTGTGGCGCACGCCGCGGACCAGCGGATGTTCGCGGTACAGGCGCAGCAGCTCAGGTGCGTCCTCGCGATCCAGCCAGGCCTGGCCGACCATGGCCGCCAAGGTCGGTTCGTGCTCCGTCAGGGACTCGATAAAACGCACTTCGTCGGCCGGTGTCGCCGGGTCCCATTCACCCTCGATCACCACGGTCTGCACGATGCGATGCCGGCCCGTCAGCCGCTTATAGTCCTCGGGCAAAAAGGTGCGGCAGATCGACGAGTAATCGCCGTAACGGAATGGGCGCAATGGCCGGTCGTTCAGCCACGGGTAGTAATGGGCCTCGATATCGAAGTAATGCTGGTGGGCGTCGACGATGGGTAAATCCGCGTCGTCGCCGCTGGCCAGAAAGCGTTCGCGCCAGTTATCCATGCTGTGGCTCCAGGTGATAGAAGCGCTGCGCATTGCCGGCGAAAACCGCTTCCTGCACCGCACGCCCCAGCGGCGCGAGCATCCCGGCCATGCCATCGGCAATCGTGTCGTAGGACGCGCGCAACCCGGCGACCGGAAAGTTGCTGGCGAACATGCAACGCTCGGAGCCGAAGATCTCCAGGGCGGCCAGCACCACCACTCGGTTGTCGTCGTAATTCCAGTGCGAATCCTTGAGGCCGAATTCCGACAGCTTGATATGCACGTTGGGTTGCAAGGCCAGTGCCTCCAGGCCTTTGCGCCAGCGCGCCATACCCGACGGGCTGCGATCCCAGGCGAAACCCGTGTGGTTCAAGGCGATCTGAATCCGGGGAAACATCGCCGCCACTTCCGCAGCCTCGGCCAGGTGCCACGGCGGCACACGCAAATCCCAGGACAAACCGTGTTCGGCCAGGCGCGAAAAGCCTTCCAGCCATTTTGGGTCTTGCATGGTGCCCTTGGCCCCGGCCACTGACTCCAGCGGTGAAACCGACGTCACCGGTTTCGAGCGAATCCCCCGAACCAATGGCCGGGTCGCCTGGGCCGCAAGTATCTCGGCGCTGTCGTCGCGATCAAACCAGGCATGGGCGACGATGGCGTTCGGGAAACCGAAGCGTGCGTTCACCTGTTCCAGCCAAAGGGTTTCGGCGACTTGCTCATCCCGAGCCCGTTCGGCCTCGACGTGTACCGTGCCGACCAAGCGCTGGTTTTGCGTCAGGGCCAGGAAGTGTTCCGGCAAAAAATCCCGGCACAGGCTGTGATAGTCACCGAGAAAAAATTCCTCGTGATACTCGTCCTGCAACCACGGATAGCGCCCGTTGCCGAGGTCCCACAGGTGATGGTGGGCATCAACAATCGGCAAGGCGTCCTCGAGTGCCAGGTTGGGCAGGCCATTGCGTTCATGCAGCGTGATCATGACGGCAGCCCTTGCTCAGCGCGACGCGGCGAATTGGGAACGGTTGAGCAGGCCGTCTTCGACTTCGCCAGCGGCGGCAGCCTCGGCCTTGGATTGCACACGGCTGCGCAGCTTCGCGACGTTCACCACCACGCGGGTATGCGCTGCCGTGGCCACCAGTTCGACCTCGTCACGTACCTCGACGTTGAAGGTCACACTGCGCCCTTCGATGCGGGTGACCGTGGCGACGATGCTGACCGACATACCCTGCAGCGTGGCCCCGACATGACGGATATCGACCGCCGCACCGACGGTGTTTTCACCTTCATTGAGGAAGGTCAGCAAGTAATCGAGGCAGGTCTGTTCGATGTCGTCGACCAATCGTGGTGTGGCGTAGATGCGCAGATCCTCACCCAAAAACGAAATGGTGCGTTGCTGATCGACGGTCAGGCGGCGCTCGGTGGTGGTACCTGCTTCCAGCGTTGAGAAATTCATAAGCAACCTCGGGCTATCAAAGGAGTGATCAGATGTTGGGCAGGAAACCGATGGAAATCCACGGCACGGCAATCAGTACGCCGAGGGCCACGACCAGTGCGCCGAGGTACGGCCAGACCCGGCGCATGGCGCCACTGGGGTCGACCTTGGCGATGGCGCACGCCGCGTAGAAACCGACGCCAAACGGCGGCGCGAACAAGCCCAGGCCCATGGCAAAGATCGCGACCATCGCGTAATGCACGTCGTTGATGCCCATGGTCTTGGAGATGGGAAACAGCAACGGCCCGAACAACACAATGGCCGGAATGCCTTCGAGGAAGCTGCCCAGCAGAATGAAGGCCACCGCCGAGATGATCAGGAAGCCCATCGCACCCCCGGGCACCGTCGACATCACTTGCGCCAGTTGATGGGAAAAGCCCGATTGGGTCAGCGCCCAGGCCATGGCGGTGGCGCTGCCGATAATGATCAGAATCGCGCCGGACAAGGAGGCGGTGCTGACCAGGATCGGATAGAGGCGGCGCCAGTCAAAGCAGCGATAGCACAGCAACCCGACGATAAAGGTGTAGGCCACGCCAATCGCCGCCACTTCGGTGGCCGTGGCCACGCCTTCGACCACCGCGGTGCGAATCACGAAGGGCAGGGCCAGGGCCGGTAAAGCCACCAGCAGTGAATGCCCGATTTCCTTGGCTGAGGCGCGTTTGCCGGTGGAGGCTTCGCCCTTGCGGTTTTTCCACCAGATCACCGCCGCCATCGCGATGGCGCCCACCACTGCCGGCATGAACCCTCCGGTGAACAGGGCCGAAATCGACACCCCGGTCACCGAGCCGATGGTGATCAGTACCAGGCTTGGGGGAATGGTTTCCGACATCGCACCGGAGGCATTGAGCATCGCTACCAGTTCGTTTTCGTCCTCGCCGCGTTTCTTCATTTCCGGAAACAACGCCGGGGCGATGGCGGCCATGTCGGCGGCCTTGGACCCGGAAATGCCGGAAATCAGGTAGATGGCACCAATCAGCACATACGACAAGCCGCCGCGCACATGGCCGATCAGCGAGCACAGGAAACGGATCATCGCCCGGGCCATGCCCATGGCTTCGATCAACGCGCCCAAAAACACGAACAGCGGAATCGCCAGCAGAATCAGGCTCGCCATGCCTTCGTCCATGCGCCCAACTACCAGGGTCAGCGGCGTGGCGGTCATGGTCGACAGGTACGCCACGGTGGCCAGGCCGAACGCGACCATAATCGGCACGCCGATGATGATCATCGCCATCACCCCGATCATGAAGAACACGATCAGGTTCCAGTTGCCCATCAGCAACAGCAGGCCTTCGCTGCCCCATAACAACGCCGCCATGGAGGCCAGCATCGCCACCGACACCGTGAAGTCGATCAGCCGGGCGCTGGTCAGCAGGCGCGCGACGCAGGTCATCAACATCAGGCTCAGGCCGACCGCAATGGCAGACACGCGGAAGGCGTTGGGGATTTCCAGGGCGGCGGTGGTGATGATCCACTCGTCGCTGACGTACTCCCAGGCCGGGGTGAACAGCAGCCCGATAAACGCGATAACGATCACCGCGCCCAAAGTGTCGATAAAGGCGCGTTTCTCCGCAGGCAAACGCCCGATAAACGAGGTGAGGCGCATGTGTTCGCCGCGCCGCATCGCCACCACCGAACCGAGCATCGCCAGCCACAGGAACAGCAGCGAGGCCAGTTCATCGCCCCAGACAATCGGCTGATTCAGCACATATCGGGAGAACACGTTGCAGAACAGCAGGGTGACTTCGACCACCACCAGCAACGCCGCGCTGCCCTCGGTCAGCCAGCGCAGGCCGGTGTCCAGGGCGCGGCCGAGGCGCAAAGTGGTTTGCCGTGGGCTGCGTCCGTCAGCAGGGGAAACGTCCGTCATTCGTAGTTCGTTTTTCATGACCCGGTCTCCGGCTTAGGACAATTGACCCGCGTACTGCTCGAGCAAGCTCCAGGCTTCGGTGCCGTACTTTTCTTTCCATTGGGTGTAGAAGCCTTTCGATTGCAGGTCGGTCCTGAACAATGAACGGTCGACTTTGTTGAAGGTGATGCCATGGGCGGTCAGGGACGGTTCCAGGCTGGAGTTGAGGTCGATGACTTGCTGACGCTGCACCAGCGCGGCGGCGTTGATCTGCCGAGACACGATTTCCTGCACGTCCGCCGGCAGTTTGGGGAAGGTCTTGCCCGAGGCGACGATCCAGAAACCGCCCCAGATGTGGTCGGTCATCGAGCAGTACTTCTGCACTTCATAGAAGCGTGCGGACTCGACCACCACCAACGGGTTTTCCTGGCCGTCGACCACTTTGGTCTGCAGCGCCGAATAGGTTTCGTTGATGCTGATGCCGGTAGGGGAGGCGCCCAGGGCGCTGAACATGGAAGTCCACAACGGGCTGACCAGCACCCGCAACTTGAAGCCGGCGAGGTCTTGCGGCGTGTTGATCGGGCGGGTCGAACTGGTGATCTGGCGGAATCCGTTGTTCCAGACTTTTTCCATCGGGATCAGGCCGACCTTCTCGGTCTTGGCCCGCACGTACTCGCCGAGTTTGCCGTCCAGCGCAGCCCAGACACTGTCGTAGTCCTTGAACGCGAACGGCATGCTTTCGATGGACATGGCCGGCACCAGGGTCGAGAGAATCGCCCCGGGCAATGGAATGAAATCGATGGCCCCGGCGCGCACCTGGGACAGCATGTCGGTGTCGCCGCCCATGGCGCCGTTGGCGTACACCTGCAAGTCCACAGCACCGTTGGTTTCAGCCTTGATCGCTTCGGACGCGGCCTTCATCTGTTTGTTCAGCGGATGGGTGTCGGGCAAGCTGCTGGTGTAGCGCAACACGATGGGTTTGGTCGCGGCGAAAACGCTGGAAGGCAGCAGGTTGGCGGCGAAGGCGCCACCGACGGTGATGCCGGCAGATTGCAGAAATGATCGGCGGCTAACGGCCTCGGTCAAGATACGGCTCATGATGTTCACCTTATTGTTTTTGTAGTTGTTCTGAAAAACCGCGCTCACAGGGGCGTTGTGTCAGGCCAGTGCCACCACGGCTTTGCTTTTGATCAGCTCATCGATTTCAGCGTCCGCATAACCGCTTTCCTTCAGCACCTCGCGGGTGTGCTCACCCAGCAGCGGCGCATGGCGGCTAGTCGGTGGCGCGGCGTTGTCCATGTCGGAGAAGTGAATCGGCAGGCCCATGCCGCGCACCCGGCCTTCGGTGGGGTGTTCGGTTTCCACCACCATGCCGCGCGCGATGGTTTGCGGGTGGGCGAGGGCGGCGGCGATGTCCAGCACCGGTCCGGCGGGCAGGCCGAGGCTGTCGAACAACACCATCCATTCATCGGTAGTGCGCGCCACCAGCACTTCGTTGAGGATGTCCACCAGGGCCAGGCGATGTTCCATGCGCAAGGCGTTGCTGGCGAAGCGCGGGTCGGCTTTGAGTTGCGGCACGGCCAGGGCTTCGACCAGACGCTCGTAGTTGGCCTGGTTGGCGGCGCCGATGTTGATCCAGCCATCGGCGGTGCGGAACACCTGGTACGGCGCGCTGGTGGAGTTGGCCGAACCCATTTTCGGCAGGATGGTGCCGTCGGCGAAAAACGCCGCTGCCGGCCAGTACATCTGTTGCAGGCCAGCCTCGAACAGCGAGGTGTCGACCATTTGTCCAAGACCGGTTTTCTGCTTCGCGGCGTAGGCGGCGCAGATGCCTAGAGCAGCGAGGATGCCGGAGTTGATGTCCGCCACCGGCGAGCCGGCCTTGACTGGTTCACGCCCGGCTTCACCGGTCATGCTCATCATGCCGCTCATGCCTTGGGCGATCAGGTCGAAGCCACCTTTCTCGCCAAACGGGCCGCTGCGGCCGTAGCCGGAGATGGCGCAGTAGATCAGGCCCGGGTTGATGGTTTTCAGGGTGTCATAACCCAGGCCGAATTTTTCCATGGTGCCGGCGCGGTAGTTTTCCGTGACCACATCGGCATCCAGCAACAGCCGGCGCAACACATCGCGGCCGCCGTCGGTCTTCAGGTTCAAGCCAATGCCGCGTTTGTTGCGGTTGACCACCATGAACGAGGCGGACTCGCCGCTGGCCATGATCGGCGAGAAGCGCCGCGAGTCGTCACCGTCGGGCACTTTCTCAACCTTCACCACGTCGGCACCCATGTCGGCCAGCATCATCCCGCACACCGGCCCGGACATGATGTGAGCCAGTTCTACCACGCGCATACCTGTCAGCGGTCCCATATCATTTACCCTCGAAGTGTGGTTTGGCTTTGGCGATGAATGCGTTCAGGCCAGTCTGAAAATCTGCGGTGTCGTAGCAGGAATAACTCGCGTCGATCTGCTCGGCGGTGGGTGCCACGCCGGCCTCAAGCTGCAACGCAGCATGGCGATGCCAGCGGGCGACCAGGGGCGCGCCCTGGGTGATGCGTTTGGCGGTGGCGAGGGTTTCGGATTCGACTTCGGCATCCGGCACGACCCGGGTCACGAGGTTTTTCACGTAGGCGTCGTTGGCGTCGAGAATGCGACCCTCCAGCAGAATCTCCAGGGTCGTCGAGCGCCCGGCCAGCGCCACCAGACCGGCCATTTCGTCGTATGACATGACCAGGCCCAGCTTGCCCACGGGTGCGCCAAAACGGCTGGAGCTGCCGCAGATGCGCAGGTCGCACAACGCGGCGATTTCCAGGCCGCCACCGACGCACACGCCGTGAATCATGGCGATCACCGGGTGCGGGCATTCGACGACGGCGCGCATGGCCGCCGAAGTGATTTCGGCATAGTGGCGAGCTTGGGCCTGATTGGCGCGCACGCTGGGGAACTCGCTGACATCGGCGCCAGCGGCAAAGGCTTGCTCGCCGGCGCCACGCAATATCACGCAACGCACGCTGGTGTCAGCGGACAGTTCGGTCATGACGTCCCCCAGGTCCTGCCACATGGACAGGGTCAGGGCGTTCATTTTCCCCGGGTGGCTTAGGGTGACGATGGCAATGGCGGCTTGCCGTTCGATAAGGACGGTGGGCTTCATGATTGTTCCGCTGTCCTCAGCTGGGCCGAGAACGCGGTTGCCTCCTGATTTATTGTTGTTGGATAGCGCTTGCTTACAGCGATTGTTCGAGCATCGACCGGTAGTCCGCCGGCGAGGCTTCCCGAGGGTTGGTCTTGTGGCTGTGATCGTGCAGGGCGCCCTCGATGATCCCGGCAAACAAGCTCTCATCGACCCCGATCTCGCTCAGGCGGGTTGGCAGGCCGAGGCGACGGGTCATGTCTTCGATGGCGACGCCGATATCGGCCCCGGCTCCAAGGCCCATTGCGTGGCGCAGTCGTTCGAGTTTGCGCTCGTTGCGCACAGTCGGGGCGTTGGCGTTAAAGTCGACGACGGCCGGCAAGAAGATCGCGTTCAAGGTGCCATGATGTAGCTTCGGATTGATCCCGCCCAAGGCGTGGGACAGGCTGTGCACGCAGCCCAGTCCTTTCTGGAACGCGAGGGCGCCTTGCATCGACGCGCTCATCATGTTCATCCGTGCTTCACGATCACCGGGCTCGGAGGTGGCGCGTTCGATGTGTTCCCAGGCGCGCCACAGGCCATCGAGGGCAATGCCGTCGGCGGCGGGGTTGAAGGCCGGGGCCATAAAGGTTTCGATGCAATGGGCGATGGCGTCCATGCCGGTGGCGGCGGTGAGCATCGGTGGCAGGCCGAGGGTCAGTTCCGGGTCGCAGATCGCCACGCGGGGCACCACATACGGCGAGATCACGCCGACTTTGCGGCCATCGTCGAGAATCAAAATCGCGCCGCGGCCGACTTCGCTGCCGGTGCCGGCAGTGGTCGGAATCGCGATCAGCGGCGCGGTGGCGGCGGTGATGCGATCCAGTCCACCTTCAATCACCGCAAAGCTTTGCAGCGGACCATCGTGGGTGGCGCAGACCGCCACACCCTTGGCCAGATCGATGGACGAACCACCGCCCACGGCGATGATGCCGTTGCACTCGCCGAGGCGATATTGCGCGACGGCTTCACGCACCGCATGTTCGTTGGGATTGGGCGGGGTGGCGTCGAAAATCGTCGGCGTCAGGCTGCCGCCCAGGGCCGCGATGACCTTGTCGACGATGCCGGCATTGCGCACGCCAATGTCAGTGACGATCAGCGGCCGGGTGATGCCGGCGCGCTCGGCTTCGGCGGCCAGATGCTCCAGGCTGTCGTAGCCGAACTGGATCTTGGTGACGTAATTGATGAGGGACATGATTCACCACAAGTTATACAGGATTGTTATTGTTGCAATCGGTCCGGGGCAGGAGGGCTCTCGCTCTCGGGTCAAACCCATTGCATTGCCTGGTTGTGGGGTGGACTATAGGGCCGTCGCGGCGCGCCCCGATACTGACAACTTTCGATACCTCTATAACTTTTAGTTAACCCTGATGACGCCCTCACTCAACTCAATCATGTCCCGCCTGCACATCAAGCAACTGCGCTTGTTGATCGCCCTGGATGACCACGGCTCCTTGCTGGGCGCGGCCAAACAGGTTGCGCTGACCCAACCCGGGGCCAGCAAAGCCCTGCAGGAAATCGAAACCACCTTCGGCACTTCGTTGTTCACCCGCACTAACCGCGGGTTGGAACCCACCGATGCCGGACGCTCGGTGATTCGCTACGCCCGGTTGATCCAGACCGACCTCGCACACCTGCGCGAAGAGATCATCGGCATCATGAGCGGCGAGGGCGGCCGCGTGTGCGTTGGCACCATCATGGGCGCCGTGCCGCTGCTGACCACCGCGATCAGCCGGGTCATCGCCGACCACCCGAAGCTGTCCATCGAGATCGTCGAAGACACCAGCGCCGCGTTGCTCAGCCAACTCGACGCCGGACGCCTGGACCTGGCGATCTGTCGCACCACCGTCAGCACCACGCCTTACTTGTATGAGAGCTCGACCTTCGTCGAAGAAACCCTGGCGGTGATCGCCAGCACCCAGCATCCATTCGCCTACGCCCGGCAACTCTCGCTCAAGGACCTGGTGGATTATCGCTGGGTGGTCTATCGCGCCAACATGCCCATGCGCTTGCTGCTGGAGCGCGAGTTCCACGAGGCCGACCTGCGTTTCCCGGTGCACTTGCTGGAAACCACGTCGGCCTTCGCCACCCTGTCTCTGTTGCAGGAAAACCCGACCCTGGTCGCGCTGGTGTCCACCGACGTGGCCAAGTTCTGCTCCGGCTACGGCTTTACCACCACGCTCCCGCTGCCCATCACCTCCCGCAGCGAACCCTATGAGCTGGTGTCGCGCAAAAACGTCCCGGATTCGCCCGCCGCGCGGCTGTTACGGGAGGCGTTGCTGAACCCTGTGTGAGGCTGTTGGAATACTGACGGGGTTTGCAATCGCGCATTCGTGCAATTACGGCAAATGTGATTTGAGCCAGACGCGGTGTTTGTCAGGGATCAGCGCCGCGATACTCCGCCGGGATTTTGTCTGTCTTATAACGGGCCCATGGATGGCCACCGCGAGGTTAGAACAATGAATGTGTCCAACCGACTTGCGCTCCTGATCACCGCCGCCGCACTGCTCAGCGCCTGTGGCGAGTCTTCCAAATTGCCGCCCCAGGCCAGTGTCGGCCCGGCGCCGCAGTTGCCGGAACCTGCCACCTCGCTGATCCCCACGTTGAAAGTGTCCAAGGCCATCGGCTGGCCGGGCAATGCCATGCCCACGGCGCCCGCCGGTTTCAAGGTGACCGCACTGGCGGAGAATCTGGATCACCCGCGCTGGGTCTACACCCTGCCCAATGGCGACCTGCTGGTCGCTGAGAGCAACCACCCACCGATGCCGGTAGGCGCCACCGACGGCGGCAGCGGACCGATTGCCTGGGCCAAGCGCACGGTCATGGGCTTCGTGATGGGCCGGGTCGGGGCAGATGTGCCGAGTGCCAATCGCATCACCCTGCTGCGTGATGCCGATGGCGATGGCCGCGCCGAAGTGCGTACAGTGTTCATGAGTAACCTGACGTCACCGTTTGGCATGGCGTTGGTGGGCAATGAGCTGTTTATTGCCAACGCCGATGCCCTGGTCAAAGTGCCGTACAACACGGGGCAGACCGAGGTCAGCGCCACACCGGTGAAAGTCACCGACCTGCCCGCCGGCATCAATCACCACTGGACCAAAAACGTCATCGCCAACCCCGAGGGCACCAAGCTCTACGTCACGGTGGGCTCCAACAGCAACGTCGGCGAGAACGGCCTGGAGGCGGAAGAAGGGCGCGCGGCAATTTGGGAAGTGGACGTCAAAAGTGGCAATAAGCGCCTGTTCGCCAGTGGCCTGCGCAACCCCAATGGCCTGGCCTGGAAGCCCGGTTCGAGCCAATTGTGGACCGTGGTTAATGAGCGGGACGAAATCGGCAGCGACCTGGTGCCGGATTACCTGACCTCGGTGAAGGACGGCGCGTTCTACGGCTGGCCGTGGAGTTACTACGGCGCCCACGTCGATGTTCGCGTGGACCCGCCGCGCCCGGACAAAGTGGCCGAGGCTATCGCGCCGGACTACGCGTTGGGCACCCACGTCGCGCCGCTGGGCCTGACGTTCTCCGATGCCCGAGGCATGCCCGCCAGCTTCGCTAATGGCGTGTTCGTCGGCGAGCATGGCTCGTGGAACCGCAATCCCCAGGCCGGCTATAAGGTGGTGTTCATTCCTTTCAACGACGGCAAACCTTCGGGGCTGCCGGTGGACTTTCTGACTGGTTTCCTAACTGCCGGCGGCGAAGCACAAGGGCGTCCAGTAGGCGTAGCGCTTGACCAGCGTGGGGCATTGTTGGTTGCCGATGACGTGGGCAACAAGGTTTGGCGCATCACAGCCATGAAACCTGTTCAGTAAAATGTGCCTTTGCCCCCTGCAATGAAGGCAACCTGAGACACCAGTGCGCCAGGCCTTGGAACACCGGCCAGCAAAGTCAGAAAACGCCCCACACAACGAGCTTGTGGTGGGGCAGTTTCCTGATTTCACCGGACGGCTCATTCTTGATGAGCTCGAATGGCAGGAGTCGGGGCCGGCCTCGGTGGCAATTTGCGCTCATGTTGAACCAGAGTGCGAGTGGCGCCAGATGTAAGCGAATTCGGGCAGTGGCAGCCCGGGGGGGTGAAATTCGGATCGCTGCGCCGAAGTTTTCTTGCAGACGTGCGGATTCTTAAACCAGTAGGCGGCTGAGCGAGCGATCGCGGATCGCCCAGCAGCATGATGCGCGACTTGTGATCGTCAGGGCAGCTTGCGATCTGTGCATCGTCGAACAGGGCGGTGGTCGAGGTTAGGCCTTGGAGGGCCCGGCCTGACACATTATTTAACGTATGGGCGATGCTTTTTGTTCATGAGCGATCGAAACCCCAATCACTAGCGGGTTTTCTCCGGGTGTATGGAGCCAAATGTTCACAGATTTATATTCATGAGGAGCCTCTGGTTTATCTGCAGAGGACTCCTTGGGATTGCCAAATCCTGGAACGACATTAGGTGTGAGCTTCGGTACCCATGAGCTTCGTGACGGGGGAGCAACGTATTGAAACTGAGCCGCTTGGCCGGTTGATGACTTTAGGTTTAAAGTGAACTTTAAGGTCATTAGGTTTTTTGGGGCGCGATATGAGAATTGGTGAACTGGCGAAAATCAGCGGCTTAGCACCGTCGCGCATCCGCTTCTATGAGGCGATCGGCTTGATCAAGTCGGTCGAACGCAAAGCCAATGGTTATCGCGATTACGCCCCCGACACTGAGTGGGTGCTGGAGATCATCACCGGTGCGCAGGCGGCGGGTTTCTCTTTGGAGGAAATCCGCCAATTGATGCCGATGAATGCGAGTGGCTGGCAGCACGACCAGTTGCTCAGTGGCCTCAAGCAAAAAGTTGAGGAAATCGAAGTGCTGCAGCAACGGCTGGCCCAGAACAAGGAGCAATTGCTGCTGGTCATCAAGGGCATCGAGGGTAAGCCCGAGGGCATGGCGTGTGCGGACAATGCGCAACTGCTGATCAATCGTCTGCGCGAAGAAGGCGTGACTCCCGCTTCAGGCAAGCGTGCGGCAGCATCGTCCAAGAAAAGAACCGCCCGTGAGGCTTCCGGGGCCTGATGGGCGGAACAGCTTTCAGCGCTCGCCAACCAGAGTGACAAGCGGTTTTGGCGCATAGAGCGCACTCTGGAATTCAGGCACATATTCGTACTTCATCATCTTCCCCAGCTTCAGGGAGCGGAGGTAGTTCGACAGGCTACCGTCGCTCAGCGTGAGCGTGGCCGCATCTGCGTCCCGGCTGGAGCCGTGGCTGAGCTGGCGGGATACCGCGTAGCCGTAGGCCAGTTGGCCCTGATGATCGAGGTTGGTGAAACTGCTGGTGACGATATCCTCGTCGCGGGACAATTTGTCGAGCTTCTTCGCAGTGAAGGACACGTCCAGTTTGCCAGTCTGACTGTCGGTGATGTCATAGATCACCGATTGCGCATCCTCTTTGCGATCTATGCCGGTCAGCCATTTCGGCAGGTTGTAACCGACGACGCCGCGCACCCGCGCCAGCTCAGTATTGACCGGCAACTTGAGCACATAACCCCAGAAGTCTCCAGACATCGACTGGCCAATCAACGTGATCGGCCCCAGATTGGTTTTGCCCGGTTTGTTGGTGATGATCGACACGGCCACTTCGTTATAGGCATCGTTATCGCAATGTTCGTAGGTGTATGCGGTGAACGCGATCAAGCCACGGCCCGGCCAGACTTGCAGCGGCTGCACGGCTGCCAGTACTTCAGGCGGCATCAGCGCCCGGAGCCGATCCAGATCGGCCGTATAGACCGCCGTGACACGACTGTTCTGATAGTAGAAGTTGGGCGAAAACGACTCAAAGCCAATGTCGACCTTGTTCTTCGCCAAGCTCTTGAACCAGCTTAAATCAACGTCCGGTATTTCGGTGGCAATCACTGACAACGGCGGGTTGGAGCGAAAACGGTCGTAGAGGCCGCCCTTGACGACGGGCACTTGGTGACCTGCGATATCGATTGTGGTGGTGACGGTCGGGCTGGGCCTTTCAGGTGTCTCCGCCAACACAGCGTTGGCAAACGTGTTGAACAGCAATCCTGTTAAAACGGCGCTTGCGCGTTTCAATTGGTCTTTCTCCGGGGTGGTGGGATCTACTAGAGGGGGCTGCGAGCTGCGTTGTCGGCGGAGCGCACGGCCATCACGGCTTCAGCCACGGCCTTGGGCGATTGAGGGTTTTGGCCGGTCACCAGCCTTCCATCGGTAACGGCAAATGAAGTGAACGGTAGCCAGCCCTTGTGGTAGTGCGCGCCTTGGCTCACCAACCTGTCCTCAAGGTAGAACGGCACCTGCTTTTTCATGCCCGAAAACAGCTCTTCCTGGTTGGAGAATCCGGTGATTTTTCGGCCCTTGATGATCAACTGACCTTGGTCATCTTTCAGATCCAGAAGACCCGCTACGCCATGGCACACGGCAGAGACGATGCCGCCCTGGTTGTAGATGGTTTCGGCGACACGCCGCAGGTCAGGGTTATCGGGGAAGTCCCACATAACCCCATGGCCCCCGGTGAAGTAGATGACGCTGAACCGGGACGGATCGACATCGGCGATCGGTATCGTATTTTGCAGGCGAGCGCGGAAAGCAGGGGACTGCAAATGTTCACGGGCGGCCTTGTCCATGTACAACCAGCCCAGACTGCGTTCGTCCAGAGGCACCGCGCCACCTTTGGGGCTGGCAAACACGGTGGTGTACCCGGCCGCTTCAACCACATCGGTGAAGTGGGTCAACTCGGTCAGCCACAGTCCCGTGGTATCGGTTCGTGTGGGATAGCTGGCGTGATTGGTCATGATCACCAGTATCTGGCGATCCCTGGTAGCAGCCGACTCAGCATTTGCAAACGTCATGAAAGCACCACCTATCAATATCAGGGCATAGGAAACTAGGGTCTTCAGCATCATCCGGGTTCCATCATTCAAGCAGGTCAGCGCATGCTCACCTTAAACCTCGCTTTAAGGTCAACCCTGTTGCTGCAAATAATTTTCGCCGGTGCTTCCGGACTTTTGCTTGACCCTCAACCTGACTTTAACGCTAGCGTCTGAAGTTGATTGGGCAGGGCAATAACGCTCGTCATCAATCCATTTAGGAGCAGCGCATGAGTCAGCAAGACAATCCGGATACCCAGATGAAATGGATGATTTATGGCGCCAACGGGTACACGGGCGAGTTGATCGCTCGTGAAGCTGCAAAGCGTGGACTCAAGCCTGTGCTGGCCGGGCGCAGTCGTGACAAGGTCGAGACTTTGGCCCGGGAACTGGGCCTTGAAGCCCGGGTGTTCGGACTTGATGATGACGCGCGGTTGCTTGCGCAGATCAAGGGCCACGGATTGGTGCTGCATTGCGCAGGGCCGTTTTCAGCTTCCGCCGCGCCGATGATCGAAGCCTACCTGCGGGCCAATGCACACTACCTGGACATCACCGGTGAGATTGCCGTATTCGAACATGCCCAGTCCCTGAATGACCGGGCGCGGGCAGCGGGCGTAGTCATTTGCCCCGGCGTCGGCTTCGATGTAGTCCCGACCGACTGCGTCGCCGCCGCACTGAAAAACGCGCTGCCGGATGCGACGCATCTGGCGCTGGGCTTCGATTCGCACTCGAGCTTTTCGCCTGGCACTGCCAAGACTTCTATCGAAGGCCTGGCGCAGGGCGGCAAAGTCAGGCGTGACGGCAAGATCGTTTCGGTGCCGCTGGCCTATCGTGTACGTCGTATCGATTTCGGTGCTGGGGAGAAGCTAGCGATGACCATTCCCTGGGGCGATGTGTCCACCGCTTGGCACACCACCGGCATTGCCAATATCGAGGTGTTCATACCCGGCTCGGCGGGGATGATTCGCGGCGCCAGGCTGGCCAACTTGATTCGGCCGTTGCTGGGTTTGTCGTTTGTACAGCGGCTGCTCAAAGCGCGCATCGGCAAGACGGTTATCGGCCCGGATCGGGCAAAACGTGCCGATCAAGGCACCTATGTGTGGGGCGAGGCTCGTAACGCTCGCGGTGAATGCAAAGTCGCCCGCGTGCACACGGCGAACGTCTACAGCCTGACGATCGACGCTGCGTTGGCGGTGGTCGAGTATCTGTTGCAGACGCGTCTGCCCGGCGGTGCCTACACGCCTGCGCGTTTGTTGGGTGCCGATCTGGTGACTCACTTGCCTGGGTCAGATGCAATCAACATTGAATGACCTTGAAAAAAGCCATTGACCTTAAAGTTGACTTCAATCTTATGGTGGCCTCATCTCCACTTGAGGACTGCCCCGTGAATGTGTTCGACGCCCTGATGCTACCCAATGGTTCGACCATTAAGAACCGAATCGCCAAAGCTGCCATGGAAGAAAATATGGCGGACGCCGACCAGGCACCCTCCGCAGAACTGATGCGTCTGTATCAGGCGTGGGCCGATGGGGGAGCCGGACTGATCATCACTGGCAACGTGATGGTCGACGGTCGCGCCATGACCGGGCCGGGCGGCGTGGTGTTGCAGGATGATCGGCAGCTGGACAAGTTCAAGCGCTGGGCGCGGATTGGTCGATCCGGCGGTGCCCAGTTCTGGTTGCAGATCAATCACCCGGGGCGTCAGATGCAGGCCAACCTCGGGCAAAAGACCTGGGCGCCGTCAGCCGTGCCGCTGGAGCTGGGCAAAATGTCCAAGCGTTTCGCTATGCCTCATGCGATGACTCAAAACGTGATCGAGGATGTCATTCAGCGCTTCGCGCACACCGCGCGTCTCGGCGAACAAGCCGGATTCACCGGCGTGGAAATCCATGCCGCCCACGGCTATCTGTTGAGCCAGTTTCTTTCTCCGCTGACCAACCAAAGGATGGACGAGTGGGGCGGTTCCCTGGAAAACCGCGCGCGGTTGCTGCTCGAAATCGTCAAGGCAGTCAGGGCTGTGGTTTCTGCGGAGTTTGCCGTAGCGGTGAAACTCAACTCCGCCGATTTCCAGCGCGGAGGATTCACGGCCGACGACGCGAAAAAGGTCGTTGAACTGCTCAACGATCTGGGCGTGGATCTGGTGGAATTGTCCGGAGGCAGTTACGAAGTCCCGGCCATGCAGGGGGAGGCGCGCGATGGTCGCACGCTGGCTCGCGAGGCTTATTTTGTCGAGTTTGCCCGGGACATCCAGACCGTCGCCAATATGCCGGTGATGGTCACTGGCGGAATACGTCGCCTTCCGATTGCCGAAAGCGTCGTGCAGAGTGGTGTGGATATGGTGGGCATCGGAACGGCGTTGGCCATCGATCCGCATCTGCCGCGTGACTGGCTGCTGGGCAAGGACAATTCCCCGCAATTGCCGCCTATCAAATGGAAAAACAAGGCCATCGCAGCCTTGGCCAACATGGCAGTGGTGAAGTTTCAACTGCGCAAACTGAGTCGGGTGAAAAAGCCTGATCCGAACGTGTCACCGTTGCGCGCGCTGATTTTGCAGCAGATCGCCGTGGCATTTCGCACTCGGCAATACCGGCGTTGGATAGAGAAGCGTTCGATGTGAGTCAATAATGACGAGGCATAGACCATTAAGGGCGAGCCCTCGGTGAAAGATGTCAGCCTAGCGGTACGGGTTCGGATTGAACGGATGGTCACTATTGAGTCCTGACTGACCAAGTGATTTTTTGTTTGAGTACAAAAGGGCTCTTCGAGGGCCGCTTTGTGATAAGCCGTTGATGCATAGGGATACCGGTGAACGCCGAAATTCAATCCGGTGAATGGTGGAATTGGCTTGCGATTCCCTAATAGTGCAACCAAGTAATTTTGAAACTTCTTGAAAAGCTACACTTAAGGAGAATTTTATAGGTTTTATAATTCTTTTCATCGTCGAAAGCGATAAAAAACTATTTTAGTTATTTCTAAGCAGTCTAGCATCATTGGCTAGGGCAGCCATAATTCCTAAGAATTTGAAACTTTAGCGATCATGCTGCAATTTTGACACTTTGTAACTGTTTGATATTTCTTGGCATTTCTTGCATTTCAAAGGCGAGGCTAGGGAGATGACGGCTTTCATTACTGAAGAGTCGAAAGGCAGACCTGGGGGAGCCCCCGAATTTTTGGTTTACAGCCCAAAAAATGCCAGTCAAATACGTTTGTACTGCCGCCCGAGTTTCTGGCGCTGGGCTGTAATTGAGTTTAATCCCTTCGCTACCGATGTGTTTGCAAATCAGATCGTGCTAAATCTGACCGCCAGAAAAATTTCAGTGGCGCTCAAATACGAAGTCGCTAGTTCTACACAATTCGTGTTTTCCAAGCGAGAACTGAGTGGGAACGCCGAAAATGAAATTTTAGAGTACGCTGAAAAAAATGATATTCAGTGTGATTTCCTGACTGCACAATGCCGTCTGGAAGATCAGACGCATGCCGAAAACCTACTGTGCATGTTGTCCTATATTAATAAGTTTAAAGAGTCTTTGAGTGAGAGGAATCTGGATTCTGCGCTACGCTTTGTTGAAAGAGGCCAGGACACAATACAAGGCGCAGTTTTGAGCTTGCAAGAGCGATTTCCAGAGAATGCGGGAGGCCTACTATTTGAGCTTGTGAGACGTGGAAGAATAGCGATAACTGACGTGCAGAGTAAAAGGATTCGCGGATTAACCCAGATAAAAGTGGTTCGGGTGGGGCATGAGTGATTCAAGTCGCTTTTGTCGTAAAGAATACCTGGCTAGCGGAAATGACTGCGACGCCTGGAAAAGCATTGACGTTGACCTTCTTTCTGAAGATATTCGAGAAAGGACGGAGAAACGAATCAAGGCAATCCGTGCATTTCTAAAAGAAGGCGCAACGCTTGGCGAAATTGAGGAAAAATATGGACTCAATCGTAGTGGCTTGTACCGGACTATCAATAGATGCCTTGAGCTAGATCGCGATGGAGTACCCGTGGGCTTTAGAGGTGCCATTCCCTACCGGCGTACCTCACTGCAAAAGTATAGCCGAGAAAAGACTCTGGAAAGTACGAGTTGCTCAGGAGGTCTAGGCGATGCAGGGGCATTCAGTAAACTCATAAATGATTACCCTGAGTTAGCGCCTTGGCTGGAAAAAACCGCTCGCTCATACAAGCCTCGAAAAGAAGGGGGCGATTACTTTGATATTATACATAACAGTTTCCTTGAGCAGTGCGCATCAGTGGGAGTAAGTAGTGAACAGTATCCCTATAATCGCAAAACGTATGCGCGTTCTGGCTTGAGGGCATATTTGAAAAAAAAGAACAAAGAACTGATGGCGCTACTGGAGAAAGAGAGACATGATTCGGATACAAGAGATATTGTGCCACCAACTGACATTCTGCAGCAGGTAGAAGCGGATGGACACATGATTGATATCCGGCTAGCTATCGAGGAAATTGACAGCTATGGACAACCAATCAGATATGAAATTTTACGGGTCTGGCTTGTCCTATTAATTGATGTGTATTCGCGTTGCGTATTGGGTTATTCGATTGCGCTTGGCCAAACGTATGATCAGATCGATGTCCTCAAAGCAATATTCTACAGCTTAGCACCACACCAGAGACCGCCCCACGCATTAGAAAAAATCAAATACGCGAGTTCCGGCGGATTTCCAAGTGAGCATGGTAGTGCCTGGGAAACCTGGGCAACCTTAAAGCTTGACAACGCTTGGGCCCACAAAGCCAAACATGTGGTTCGAGTTCTTCATGATCGTGTTGGCTGTGCTGCCGAATTTGGTCGAACTTATACACCGAACGATAGACCAATCATTGAGCGTTTTTTCTTGTTCATTGTGCAGCATTACTCCCATCGCATAATCGGGACCACTGGCAGCGACAGCCGCGATAAAATTATATCGCGATTATCTCCGAAATCGAAAAACCCACTGCAAATGCTGCTCACTCTGGAGGAACTGAAAAGCTCTATCGATATCGTCATCTCTGACTACAATGGGCGATCTCACTCTTCTTTGCAGGCGCATTCGCCACTCGAGGTATTCTGTCTGCGGCGAGATGAATCGATGCTCCCGTCGAACAAACTACCAGAAAGTTATAGAGACGCCTTGTTGTTTACAATGGTCAGAGAGTCAGTGGTGGTGAAAACCTCTTCAAAATACGGAGGGGCTTATATCAATTTCGCGTATTTGAAGTACAAAAACCTTGATATTTTAAGAAGCGATTCTGTGGGCAGGAAAATGTTCATTGAATACTCTCGAGAAGATGTTTCATTCATCAGGCTTTTGGATGAGGATGGCGTTTTCGTGGGAGTTCTAAGTGCGCCGCATCCTTGGTGTCTTCAACCGCATAGCCTGAAAGTACGTTCTGAGTTATGGAAGGCGACCAGGGAACGTCAATTTCATTTCGCGCGCGGCGAGATGCCATGCGATGCACTTCGGCGTCATAAATCACCGACTGGGAATGCATCAAGAAGCGTTGCGACCACTTTATATAAGCAGACTGGTCGTGTCATGGATGAAGCGCCTCCCGTCCAGGCGGCGGAGATGGATTCAATCACAAACACTCCAGAGCGCGTCAAATTAACGAAAGTTTTCACCTTCTGAACCAAGAGGTATTATGGACATCCAGAATATGCGGCCAATTGCGCTGGACCAGCATCCTGTATGCAATAGGACCTATTTGATTCCCACGCACTCTATTGGTGAAACCTATGCCATGGTGCTAAAGGTCATCAAGCGGAAAGATTCAGGCCTGGTTATTTGGGGGAGAATTCGCTACGGAAAAACCAGCGCGATGATGTACTGTCGGCAATGTTTAGATATTGATTTTCCGCACGTGCCTGTGGCGATATACAATGCAAAGCGCGATATATCACCACGCAAAGGGAATTTTTATACTGATTTGCTGGCACTGGTAGGGCATAAACGCTGGGAGGACGTATGCAGTATAAGCGTCAAACATACCCGCCTCATACACTTCATGGTTGATGCGGCATCCAATGATCCTCGGCGACTTTTCATATTATTCCTGGATGAGGCTTCGCGACTGCTGCCATCGCATTATGACTGGATCAAGGACATATATAACGATTTGATGCTGCACGGTGTCACGTTGATACCTATATTGGTGGGGCAACGACTGGTGCTTGACCAAAAAATTTCCCTACTGAAAACAGGAGAAGAAGGCGAAGCTATTGTGAATCGCTTTATGCTCTACGAACACCCCTTTCGGGGCATTAAGGAGAAAGAAGATTTTGTACAGTGCCTTAGTTACTACGATAGTGCAATTTATCCGGAGGGAACTAATTGGACTTATACCCGGTTTTTCCTGCCTGAGGCATTCGCTGCAGGTTTTCGGTTGGAGAGTTTTGGGGATTTACTCTGGCAATCGTTCAACGACTCCTATCGTGAACTTAATATTAAAGTCGCCATGGAAGTACCAATGAAATATTTCACGAAAACGATAGAAATGTTGCTCACTGAAAATACCGACAACGACAGCGCCGATTTCAACTTGACCAGGGAAACGTGTATGAAATTGATTCAGGAGTCCTGGTTTCAAGCCGCCACGGCCAACTCAGTAGTCGCCCATGGGCTGCCTTAACTATGATCATTACCCTGAGGGAGGAGCTATTCAAACCTCGGTTGAAGTACTGCGGCCTTAGGCCTAGGCACATTCCTTATGAATCTGTTTATTCGATTATTTGTCGTTTCTCACACGTCAATGTCATCACAGGCGGGGCACTGATTAAGATCATCCAGCCATACAGCGGTACTGCTCCCGCATGGCGGCATCATTCCAAAAATCTTGCCCATATCGGAGCAGTGCGGAACGACGCATTACAAGAATTGCTCGGCCTGAGCGCCTGGGAAGTCGAATCTTTATTCCTGACGCCAACTTTTATTAAATCTGACAGGCATGCGGCTTTGGTATTGCGGTTTTGCCCGGCTTGCCTCGCGCAGGGCCGACACTACACGCTGTTCCAATACCAATTGGTGGATACCTGTCCGGTTCATGGGATTGGTTTACTCGGCCAATGCCCTCAATGCGGGGCATCAACAAGTTACGAGATGCACGCAAACTTGTTCAAATATCCTTATGGCTGTTGGCGTTGCGGTCAGCATCTGGCCCCCCCCCGAGATCGGCAGTCGCAACATTTTATCAGTCCATTGGGAGCAGAGCGCTTGCGCCGGGCTCACGAGTTGCTCAGTCTTGGAAGGAATGGAAACGTCGATTTTGATATCGCAGGTGCCGCAGATTTTCAATGCGATAACGTATTGCAGTTGTCGGAGTCCATTCGGCAATTTGCGCACGTGGAAGCGGATTTATTTCGGGATCTGCAGACGCTGATCGGTGACGCTTCGTCAGCTTCCGTTCTTGCTCGATACCCAACTTTTCGCCCAGCCATTCTATCGGAGAGCGTAGCGCCAGTGGTAACCGATGAGGCACTGGCGCAAGAGTTGGCCAGTATCGCGAAGTCCATTTTCAGGAATTTCAAGAAGCGGCATTTTCCTGGCTTACGTCTGACGCGCGGCCTGATATCGATGCTGTGGCGCGGTATGGAAGGAGTTTCGCTGCCCACGCAGTCCTATAGCATTGTTGCCTATCTGGACTGGTTGAGTTTTTGGCGCAATGCCAAGGCACCATCTCAGCTAAGCTATTCTGCAGCGGGTTGTGAGAAGAAAATGTTCGCGTGGATAGCGGAGAAGAAAATGCACAGCGTGTTCCAGAGGGCTAGTACTCCCTCAGTTGAACGCTGGTTACTTCGCCAGATATTGGCGTGCGACATTACCACGCTTTTGCAACGCCAGTTGCAGCATGGGTTGCTAGCGGGACAGATGGAGGCGTGCTATCGCCGCCTGATTCATCCTGTGTGTTGGGCCGTATACTTTTCCGAAGGCCGTAGCGGCAAGTCGAACTTAACGTTTATTTCGGCGTTATCTTGGCAAAAAAGCTGCGGAGGTGAAGTGGGTGAGTCAACGTCAGGCCAGTACAAATCCTCCCGCAACCGGGATTGGGCAGCGACGCTCCGATCGTTGAGTATTTGAGCCTCGAAGGCTATTGAGTTTTCATGGAGGCGGCACTCTTACCTACCTGCTCGTGCACGTCGGCGTCCACTCGTGTTCAGTTGCTCCGTGAAATCACGCGTTAGATCGCCTGTTAAAAACGACCGCACGTCACTGCATATGGGTAGAGCGTAACGTGGCAGAGAAAAAGCCCGTGCAAATATAGGCAGGGAAGCGGATATGGTATTTCAGTTGTCATCACAAAGGCTTCTCGAAACCCAACGTCTAACTTTTCGAAGTCGCTCGCTGGATTAGCTTTGGCAACGGACTGCTGGTGCGCATTCCGGAGGGGCTGACGGAATTAATCCTCGTTTCGCATGCATAACGCGCCCGACGTTTCTAGCTGAATTAGCTCATGAATTGGTTCTTCGCTTGCGGCGTGTGTATGCAGTAGTTCCATCAACTGGTGGAAGTGAGCCAGGTGTCGAGGAAATATAACTAATGCGGGAATAATCGTTTAGCTCGGAAAGTTTCACCTGCGTTTTGAGAGGCGAAGTTTATGGGTTGTCTTTGTTACTGTGTTTTGAGTTTTTCCTGCTTCCTCCATGGCTTCATCGATTGCTGTTTTGAGAGGAGTCTGTTTTAGCGCGTGTTGCGCGGAGAATCAATTAATCTTGTCGGAAGCGACTACTTTGACGTGATTCAGGAGTCTTTTCTTTTGATGACAGCGCTGTCCCAATCGGCCTGATCGTCGCTGTCATCTCTCGGCGTATCTCCAGCATCCGGTTGACTTTTTTCCCGCTGCCCCTTCCGCGTGCGTTGTACGGCCACATCCCAGTCAATATCGTCATCTACATCGAGTGAAAGTGAGTGCGGCTGTCCGGGATTTTTTATCATGGCATCGTAGAATAACGTCAGCATGTCGGACATCATGTCCTCTTCAGATGGCGAATAGTCAAGCTCCAGGTCATCGGCGTCGATGCTGATATAGGGGTCAAAACCGTAAAGGGCTTCGGCGAAGCGGTAGTGTCGCTCGAGGATTATCTCGATTTCATTTTCGCTAAATGGCCTGGCACTATCGTCGTCGAAACAGTAGAGGAGTTTTTCACCAGAAGGGATACCAGGCTGTGTACCTACAAGTTCAAGAATAGCAATCACCGTATAAGGGTCTAACTTCACTGGTTCAATCCCTTGCTTATCTGGGCGGTGGTATGCCCAATCAAGTGCGCCCCGCAGTTCAAGATTTTGAAATGAAAAATTGACTATCTCGGTTGGTGTGCAGCCTGCGTTCCAAGTCAGCATGAGAATTACAAGGTCTCGAATAGAATGAGGTCCTGGCACTTCGCGGCGTTTGAAAACCTTGAATACTGTCTCGGGCTGAGTCGCTTTTTTATAGGTAAGCTCCCCGTTTTTGACAAGCTCTCTGAGCTTGCGATAAAAGGGTATCAGCTCGTTCATAAGAGAGTATGTGTCGATTTTTGGTCGGTAATACTGCAGTTCGTAGTTCTGCAAGTGATATTGCTGCCAGCGAATGGCTGTCATGATCCGAGAAGCTGCTTGGCTGCAACTGAGTGAGCCAGAATCAGTTAGACCTTGTTGCTGAAGTTCAAGGCTAAATTCGGGGGGTATGAAATTTTCCTGTACCTTGGAGGTCGGATAAAGAGCAACATTGTAGAGGAAGAATATTTTGTATAATGATGCATGGAATACTGCGTCATCGAACGACGTTTCTATATTTGCAACGGCTTTCAACCATTCTTCGAAATGCTTAAGATCGCGACGTATTCTGACTGATTTTTGCTTGGGAAATTTTAATGAGTATAACTCTGCAGAATCCGGGTTCAGAAAGGATTTTGAGGTGCTCATGGCTAGCTACCAGTCGCCAGAAGGGGATCCACGTCGTCTACCTGTTGCGAGTTGACGTTGTTCTTGTAAGGCGCCTAAGTTTAGCTGTCATTCTCCGTTGTCGCTGGCATTAGCGTGCTGACGCGGCTACCCAACAAGGATCCGGCCTGGAAGTAACCCATCACCGTGCTGATGCTGCGGTGCTCGGTCATGGCCATCACTTCGCCAAGCGGCACCGCCTGACGCCCGGCCTCGGTGACAAACCCCGATCGCAAACTGTGCGCCGCCCAGTCGCCCTCCAACCCCGCGAGCTTGGCGCGCCGTTGGACAATGCGCGCAACCTGATCGGCGGACAAGCTTGCTGTCCCGACCTTACCACCTTTGTATAGTCGGCGAAACAGCGGGCCAGTTTCCGCAGGGGCGGCGGCCAACCAAGCGGCCAGCGCCTGTGCAGCCGGCCCGCGCAGCGGCTTCTCGCGACGCACGCCACCAGTGTCGGTCTTGGTCGCGCCTAGGGCGTACAGCCAGGTGTCGGCATCCAGTTGGCGCACATCGCCCACTTGCAGGCCCACCACTTCCGAGCGGCGCCGCCCGCCACCGCTCCAGGCCAACAGGAGCAGGGCGTGGTCGCGAATACCGCGCACGCCATCGGTGCAGGTGGCGAGCAGGGCCTGCAACGGTTCCAGCACGATCGCGCTTTTCTTGCGCACCGACACGCCCTGGCGTGACTGGGCCTTGCGCGCTTCGCGCAACAGGGTCTTCAACGCCGATGCTTCGGTGGGGCTGTCCCAGCCCTTGATCCGGTGCCATTTGCCCAGCACGGCCAGGCGGTGAATGACCGTGTTGTACGCCAGGGCGCCGGGTTTGCTTTTGACGCGCGCCTTGACCAGCGCTTCGTCGATGCCGGGCGGTAGCAGGTGCGTCCAGCCGCCATCGGCCAGGGGGCGGGCCAGATGGTCAACGACAAACTGAATCGCCACCGCGGTCGGTAGCGGCGCGTCACCCAATGCCTGGCCGTAACGCAACTGCAGCCAGGCCGACCAGTAGGTCAGGGCGCTGCGATAGCTGCGTACGGTGTTGGCCGCGGTGCCGGCAGCGAGAAAGGCCGCCGCCGCTTCCTGGGCGTTGATCGCCAGGGAATGCGGGTTTAGCGGGGTATCGTCCACCAGCGATAATTGATCTGTAATAAATAATACGTTCAACGTATGATAAATCCATTATTTAAAAAATAAGGTCGGATAACATTCTATTATCAGATCTAATATAGCGGAGGGTAGGGCATGGCGGTAGGGGTGCCGGAAAACGACGTGTTTGCCGCAGCGGACGCAGTACTGGCGCGCGGCGAACGGCCAACGGTGGAACGCGTCCGCTTGGAGTTGGGGCGCGGCAGCCCGGCGCGGGTGGGTGGGTTACTCGATCAATGGTGGACGCGCCTGTCCGAGCGGCTGAGCGGCGAGACGCGCCTGCCGACACTGCCGGGCGAGGTGTCGCAGGCTTTTGTTGCGGTGTGGCAGCAGGCGATTCACTTGGCACAGGGCGTGGCCGAACAAGCGCTGAACGAACAACGGCAGGTGATAGCTGCCGAACGCGAACGTGTCGCCTCCGTAGAGGAGCAGGCGCGGCAGGATGCGGCGCGGTTTCGTCAGCAGACGTCGGAGGCCTTGGCGGGACGCCAGGCCGTCGAGACACGACTGACGGACCTCGAGATGCTGCTGGCGCAGCGTCAGACGCAGATCGAGGACTTGCAACAACAGCGCGAAGTGCTGCTGCGTGAGCGCGGTGATGCTCAGCAACACAACCAGGCATTGCAGCAGGATCTGCAGGTGTTGCGGCTCAAGGCCGAGCAGGAGCGGATTGCGCAGGAGAGCTACGTACGCAATGTGGAGGATCGTGCGCACCGCGAGGTTGACCGCGCCCGGGAGGAGGGCAAAACGCTGACGGCCAACTTCAAGGAGGCCGGGCGACAGGTCGAGCAGTTGCAACGGCGACTGGAGTCGATCCAGATCGAGCTAAGTCAAACCCAACAACGGGCCGCGGCGCAGCAGGCCCGTGCTGAAACGCTCGAGCAACAAATGACGCAATCGCGTCAGGTTCCCGCCGTGAAGCGTAAGCCGCGGAGTCGAAAACCCACAGCATCAAAAAGCGAACCCTTAAAATGATGTCGGGGTTCGCAGTTCATGTGACGCGAAGTGCTTTTCACCAAGGAACTCGCCGGCATGTGCTCCGCTAGCGAGTCCCAGCCTGCTGTCCCGATCCGGGAGTGAGGAGGGCGCTCGGATTATCCATCACTGACTTTTCAATGTTTGACATCGTCTAGAAGTATCATTTGTTTCATCTCATACGCGATTCCGCTTTCCTTTTTAGAAAGGCTCCTGGTAAGCCCGGGCCAATCAATAAACATGCATATCCAGTTAGCACTTTTTAGCTCTGTGCTGCCATCCGTTCCGCTTGTTGGATATCTGGTCTAGACAATGCCATGCGCAGGCTTCCGCAGTACTGTTCCGCCGCAGCTTCGTGGGTAACTTCGACGAAAGCATCGTAATTTTCTCGAATGACCGCTTCGATCTCAGAACTCTTTACGGCTGTTGACCTTCTTGAGGCGACCTACGGCAAAATGCTCGTGCAGTTTTGCTTCCAATGCAGGAGTGTTATTCGAGAAGACCATCGCATGCATGTCAAACCAAAACGGCACTGACGCGTCACCTAACTCATCCAACCGATCTATAGACTCCAAGCAGCCGGTCATACCGATTATATAAAATCCTTCTGCCCATATCGTTTTCCAGATAAATCATGCCGCCTACTTCCACGTCCTGAACAGGGCATCGGCGCACATAGGCTGTGCGACCAGCATCATTGGCCATTTCAATCAGCACGGGTTCGCCGCCTGCGCTTTCCGCCTCTGCCACTAAAACCACGTCACCCTTGTCATCGAGGAGATAGCGATTCCACTAATCAAATGCTGCTCCGAGAGCAATGACGAATATGGACATTAAGGTAAAGGCCAGACTGGCGACTTAACACGGAAGCCGCCTGAGCGGCATGGGAAGAACGAAGAACGGATATTCAGAGGGAATAAACTTTCCGAAGAATTTCGTGTAGGGATTTTGGCTTACGCCCCAAAAGCCTTTCAAGCGCGTGACTGCTCTGGTCGAAAGCGCCTTTATCGATAGCATTACCCCAACCGCTAAGGAATTTCGCGACGGCGGTTGGCCAGCCTTCAGCTTCGCGAGCGGCGACAAATGCTTCAACGGAAATCGGTTGGTAACTAATCGGCTTGCCCGTCAGTAAGGCCAAGCCGTCAGCGATCTCCTGGAATGACCAGGTCTGTCCCGCATTCAGCAGGCAAGTGCGATTTTCATAACCTGTTTGGGTTAACAGTGCAGCACCGGCCTCTGCCAGTTCGGCATAAGTGGCGAAGCTGGCTCGACCTTGACCTACTGGGGCGCTGAAGCCTTCTTTTGCCGCATTGTCACCGATGAGGAAGGGCAAATCATCGGCGTACAGCGGATGTTGAATTATTGTGTACGTGAGGCCCGACTTCACCAGCAATCGCTCGGTAGCGATATCGCTCTCTGTCACACCCTCAATAGGTGCCAGCTCATCGTTGATCCGTTGAATGCTCATGTAAACCACATGACGAACACCTGCCCGGCTGGCGGCAATGATCGCGTTTTTATGCTGGCCAATACGATCACTGAACGCTACGGCGGACACCAGGTAGATTTTTTCTACTCCCTTGAAAGCGGCCACCAGCGAATCGTAGTCGGTGTAATCCCCGTAGCGTACCTCAATCCCTAATTCGGTCAGAGGCTTGGTCTTTTCAGTATCACGCGCCATTGCTACGACATCTGATGCTGGGATTTTTTGTACCAGTGAACGCAGGACGGCATTGCCCAATCTGCCTGTCGCGCCAGTAACGAGAATTTTTGCCATGGTGCTTTGCTTTCCAATCTTGATAACCAGGTGGGAAGCCATCATGACCAAAGCATCAAGGATAAATTAGTCTTCAAAAGGTAGAATTAGCTTTAACCAAAAGTTGGAGATGATTATGGAAACCCTAGGTAATCTCGAATCCTTCGTCCGTGCCGCGGAAGCCAGCAGCTTTTCCGAAGCCGCACGGCGGATGGGGGTCTCCTCTGCTGCCGTGAGTAAAAACGTGGCGCGGCTTGAAGCCAACCTGGGGACTCGCTTGTTCCAACGCAGCACCCGAAGCCTCACCCTTACCGAGGCGGGAGAGTTGTTCTATCAACAGGTCTCCGAAGGCCTTGAGACTATCCAAGATGCCATCGCTCAAATAGGTGATGCCCGAGAAGTCCCCGCAGGGCGATTGCGGGTCAATTTGGCCCCATCACTCGCTTACGATTATGTATTGCCATTGCTCAAGACCTTCAAGCAGCGTTACCCCGCTGTGATACCGGATTGGCACTTGGAAATCCGACGCGTAGATTTGATCGGCGAAGGTTTTGACGTCGCTATCGGTGGTGGAATGGAACTGTCACCTGGCGTCATCGCGCGCGAGTTGTCCAAACTTCATCTCGTGGCTGTCGCTGCGCCCTCTTGGCTGGAGGGTAAAGCGCTACCCTCTACGCCCAGCGATTTGCAGGGGGTAGATGGCATCGTGATGCGTTCGACAAACTCAGGGCGTTTGCTGAGCTGGACGCTTCGTGATTCTGGGGAAGGGCGGTTCGACGTTAATCTGAAGCCAGCGGCGATCATGAACGACCCAGAAGCGATGTGTAGCTGTGCTGTGATGGGGCTAGGTGTCGCGTTGCTCCCTTTGGATTGCGCATGGCCTAGGTTGCAACGCGGTGAGCTGATTCGATTATTGCCAGATTGGTATGTAGATCTAGGCGTGGTCTCGGTTTACTACTCGTCGAAAAAATCTTTGCCGGCCAAAACACGGGTGTTCGTCGATTTTCTGTTGGAGCATTTTCAGCAATCACTCTACCAACACTTCCGTGCCGATTGACGCCTACGGCAATTGAGCCAGCATCATGTCCGCTACACGCCGCAGTTCAGCTTTGCTTACCCCAGCTTTAGCTTGTACAGCCATACCCTGAGTCACCGTCATAACGAAACGTGCCAGGTCTTTCGGCATTACGTTCGACGGCAAATCTCCGTCATCTTTGGCCTGTTGCAATCGGACTGCCAAAGCCTTTTCGGAAAGTATGCGACGCCGTATTAGCTCTTGGCGGACAGGCTCCGAGGGCTCGGTACATGCGATAGCTCCGTTGATACCAAGGCAGCCCTTTGCAGTTTCTTGGGTGGTTTGCAGATTGATCGAGCCCACCAGAATCGCCTCAATCACAGCTTTTGCCTTTGGCAACGTCAGCGCATGAGTCATGAATCCCATGTAGAGCGTTTCATAGCGGTCAAGTGCTTTGAAGAACAGCTCCTCTTTGTTGCCAAATACGGAATACAGGCCGGGGCGGGCGACGCCGGTCGCTGCGCTGAGATCGGCGTAGGAAGTACCTTCATAGCCCTTGCTCCAAAATTCGGTTAGCGCCGCGTCGAGCGCTTCCTCCGGGCTAAATTCTCGCTGCCGTCCCATATCGATTCCTGAGTGAAAGACGCCTTATTATCAGCCATAGGTTGAGCGAATGCCTAGTTAAAATACAGATCGTTACTGAATATGTTGACTCAGGCCCTGAATTTAAATACCGTTCGTTACCGTAACGGTCGGTATTAAATAGAGTCGATTCATGCCTTCATCCAGTGAAAACGTAGAAAGTCCCGCGTCAACCTGGCAGGCGTGGCTAGCCGTTCTTTCTGTCGCCGCCGGCACGTTCCTGCTGGTCACCAGTGAGTTTTTACCCATTGGCTTGCTGACGCCGCTGGCAGCCAGCCTCGGCATTACCAAAGGATTTGCCGGCCTGAGCGTGACCACGCCAGGCCTTGTCGCCGCGTTCTCGGCGCCTGTTTTGACATTGCTGGCGGGCAAGCTTGATCGGCGCGTGATGTTGTTGTGCATGACCGTCTTGATTTGCGCCTCGAACCTGATCGTTGCGTTTGCAAGCGATGTGACCATGCTCCTGGTAGGCCGCGTATTTCTGGGAGTGGCCGTTGGCGGCTTCTGGACGTTTGCCGTCTCCGCAGGCCGCAGACTGGTCGCAGAAGCGTCAGGTGCTCGTGCGACGGCGCTGATTTCAGCGGGCATTTCAATCGGCATGATCCTTGGAGTTCCTGCCGGAGCCCAACTGGGCGAGTGGCTGGGATGGCGCCATGCGTTTTTGGCGAACGCCGCGTTGGGCATGGCGGTGTTGATTGGCCAGGTCGGGTTGGTGCCATCGCTGCCGATCCATCAGTCCGTTGGTTTTCACCACATGCGCGCGTTGTTTTCCGTCAACAAGGCACGGCTTGGTCTGCTGACCACGGTGTTTCTGTTTGCCGGGCAATTCGCCGGATACACCTACTTTGAGCCTTTCCTGAGAACCTTTTCCGATGTCGATCAGCAAACCCTGACCTGGTTGCTATTCACCTATGGCCTGTTCGGCGTCGCCGGTAATTTCTTTGCCGAAGTGGCGGCTGCCAAAGGCATTCGCCGAGCCTTCATCGCAATGTCGACCTTATTGGGCGCAACCATTTCGCTCGGTGGGCTGTTCGTCGAGGGGCCGGTGTCTGCTTACTGGCTTGCGGCGGCCTGGGGTTTCGCTTTTGGCACGATCCCGGTGTGCATGCAGATCTGGATGTACCAGTCTGCTCCCGACAACTATGAAAGCGGCGCCGCACTGTTTGTGAGTGTGGCGCAAATCGCGCTTGCCCTGGGTGCATTCAGCGGTGGGTTGATGATCGATTCGATGGGCGCGAGCGACACGATGATCGTCGCTGGCGTGCTCTGTTTGATCGCTGCCTTGTTACTCAAAGGACTTAGCAAAGATTCGAAAAGCGAAATACCCACACTGTATATACCGAAATAGAGAAATCATTTATGAGCAAGATATTCAGCGGCAAGGTTGTTCTGATCACTGGCGGTTCACGCGGCCTGGGTGCTGCGACTGCACGGGCTTTCGCTGATGAGGGCGCCGATGTTGCGATCACTTACGTCGAGTCCGAAGGCAAGGCCCTGGCGGTGGTAGCGGACCTGGAATCCCGTGGCGTGAAAGCCCGTGCGATCAAGGCGGATCAAGGCGCGCCAGAAACGGCCGACGCGTTGATGGCTGAGGTGGTCAAGCATTTCGGCCGCCTCGATGTGTTGGTGAACAACGCAGCCGTGGCTTGGCAAGGCAAGACGCTGGATGACCCGAGCATCGACAACGATGCAATGGATCGCCAGTGGAAAATCAACGTGGCAGGTGTTGTCGCCAACATCCGCGCCGCTGTGAAACATCTGCCGGAGGGTGGTCGCATCGTTTCCGTTGGTTCCGGGCTCGGTACTCGTGCCGGTTTCCCGGGCACTGCTGACTACGCCGCCACCAAAGCTGCCCTCATTGGTTATTCGAAGGGTGCTGCCCGTGATCTGGGTGCACGCAACATTACGGTCAACGTTGTCCAGGCAGGCCTGATGGCCACCGATATGGCCGCTGCCTCCAAAGACGGTTTGCCACCAAGCCTGATGGATGTACACGCCATCCGCCGCATGGCAACCGTCGAAGAAGTTGCAGCAGGCATCTTGTTCCTTGCGGGGCCGACGGCGAGCTACATAACCGGCTCCGTGTTGGATGTGAACGGTGGTTACCTTGCTTAATTAGCAGGTCGAGCAGTCGTAGACAAATACCGAGGCGATGCGCTGCTCAACGACCAATTAGGCGGCGCATATATTTTGCGGGAAGTGAATTTTGGAGTGCTGGCTGTGACTGAGCCAGCTCTCAAATAGGTTAAATAGAGTAGAGAGGGCGTGATCAAATAATTAGAGGGGTTGACGACCCTTGATGCTCGGAAGCTTTTAGATGAAGTGGCCGCTTTTTGGCGGCAGTCAGTCCGGCGTCATCATCACAGCCAAAGTCATTTTGATAAATTCTTCGTTTCGGTCTATCGCAACCAGAGCACCACGAATGTTGTCTGCGGCTTCAGTTGCGCCTTGATTCTCTGCCCAATTTGAAAGCTCCAATATGGCAGCCTCCAAGGCAAGCTGATTTTCGTTGAGCTTAAACAGCAGGGAAGGCAGCAGGTCTGAGTTCGTCATTGTGTTTCCTCCGTGGAGAGGAAAGCGTAGCAGTCGCTTGGGGTAGGGGCGACCAGCAAAGTCAGTTCGATGCAGCCAAAAAACTCTTGCGAGACCATAGCCATGCTCTTGAACTCATCACATCGCTCCGCGCCGTAAGCGTCGATCGCCGGCATCGGCCTTTTCATCCTGATGACCACTTGGAAACGGGGGCGGAAAATCATCGTTGAGCGGCTCAAACGTCGACCGGCCGAACTGATCGGCCTGGCGTGCGGCATTGGAGACAAATCTTGAAGTTGGCTTTCGTCCGGCCACGCAATTCAAGTCTGCTGAGTAAATGAACAGATTTCTATGCCCCTCGACCAGATTGAGATTTCCGCGCTCTCTAACCTGTTTGCTGATGAAGAAATAGGTTCCGCTTCTGCAAAGAGTGATAACCCAATGTTTCGAGTGATTACGCGCGAGAAAACCAACGCGGGCTTTTACTCGATCATTCCGGGTTCGCTAGAAAGGCGATGGACTGATGAGGTCAGGAGCGTTGCTGGACATTCGATCGTACTTCGCTGAGCCTACGGGGCGTTTTTGTCTGCTGGTAGGCAAATGACCTTCTATAAAGAATTCCTAGCACGATAAAGCGACGATGGGCAACAGATGCCGAAGGATACCCGGCCTGAGCGTAAAGCTTAGCCTTTTCTTTTACTGATCGAATTCTGCGACACAATCTCACGGACGACGTTGACGAAAGCCCTGAGTCCCGCTGGCATATGGCGATTCGCAGGATAGTAAAGGCGCAGCCCCGGGTATGAAGGAGTCCAGTCCTCCAATACGCGAATGAGGCTTCCCGACGCAATATGGGAAGAAGCGGCGAAATCATTAGTCCAGGCGATGCCGGCGCCTTGCAAAGCGGCCTCTAACATCAGGTGGTGGCTGTCGAGCGTCAACGATCCGCTGACGTCTACTGATTGCTCTTCACCACGCTTCTCGAATTCCCATTTGTAGATCGTGCCGCTGGGGAAGCGTACGCGTATGCAGTTATGTGCGAGGAGATCTGCCGGAACCTTTGGTTTTTTGCATTTCGCGAAGTACTGCGGGGAACCCACCACCGCAAAACGGAGTGGGGGAGTGATTGCAATGGCAATCATGTCCTGCGGAACGCTTTCCGCCAACCGTATACCGGCGTCGAACCCTCCAGCAACGATGTCAACAAGACTTCTATCGGTGACGATGTCTACCCGCATGTCTGGATAACGCCTCAAGTACTCCAGTACCACTGGGGTCAGCACCATTTGTGCAGCACCTTCGGAGGTGTTCAAGCGTAGGGTGCCCGCCGGTGTATCGCGGAATTCGCTTACCGCCTCCATGGCCGCGGATATATCACGCAGAGCGGGCTGCACACGAACCAGAAATTGCTCCCCGGCTTCAGACAGAGAAACGCTTCGCGTGGTTCTGTGGAACAACCTCACGCCAAGGCGCTTCTCCAATGCAGCGATGGCATGACTGAGTGCTGATGGCGACATTCCCAATTCCACGGCCGCACGACGAAAGCTGCGATGAGTGGAAACGGCGACCACGGCGTTAAGTTCAAGGAGACCGGATTTCTGCATTGTGCCAATTCCTGCATGAGTTCATCCGATATTAGCCCGATTGTTTGCGACAGTGCTGAGGCTTATCTTGGATCGCAGCAACTCTACGCGGATCGGGACTTCATAGTGGGAATAGTGGCGTTCCGAGCATTCCGGGATTCGGGTTTAGCACGATCCGTTTGGGAGTCGGAGAAGTCGCCGCTTGGCTTCATCCGCCGGTCATCCGGTGATCCCGCAAGTCAGTTCGACCCAGCGGCCATAAACATGCGAGGAAAAATTCATGACGCGTATCACTACACCGTTCGGGTTTCATTCAACCGCACAAGAGGTTATTGAAGGGGTTGACCTCACTGGTAAACGGGCGATCGTAACGGGTGGGGCCTCCGGTATTGGTATTGAGACAGCGCGCGCATTGGTCAATGCCGGCGCAAGCGTGACGCTTGCAGTACGGCGTCCGGAAGCGGCGGAATCGGTTGCCACCGAACTGCGCTCTGGGGGCCGGGGTACCGTTGATATACGCGCAATCGATTTGGCGGATCTGTCCTCTGTGAAATCGTTCGCGGAGTCTTGGTCAGATCCACTTGATATCCTGGTCAATAACGCAGGGATCATGGCCGTTCCTGAGCGAGAGCTGACATCGCAGGGCTTGGAAATGCAATTTGCAACCAACTTTCTCGGCCATTTTGCACTCGTGCTTGGATTGCAGGACGCCCTTATCAGAGCCGAAGGTGCACGAATTGTGTCGCTGAGTTCAAACGCTAATCTGTTGGGGCCAGTTGTTTTCGATGACATCAATTTCGACTTCCGCACCTACGATGCTTTTGCGTCATATGCCCAAGCCAAATCGGCATGTGCGCTCATCGCTGTAGAAATATCCCGTCGCTGGGCGGAGCGGGGCATTTTCGCTAACGCTTTGAATCCTGGGGCAATTGCAACCAACCTTCAGAAGCACACCGGTGGTCTTAAGACGCCAATTGAACGTCAGAAGAACGTGCAACAAGGCGCAGCGACATCGGTATTGCTTGCGGCGTCTCCTCTGTTAGAAGGCATTGGTGGCCGTTATTTCGAGGACTGTAATGAAGCGCTGGTGGTCACCAAACGGCCTGCCGATTACACGGGCGTTGCACCTTATGCTGTTGACCCTGATAACGCGCAGCGGTTGTGGGATGTTGCCACGCGGATGATTGGGTGAAGTCATGTCCAAAATAACAACCCTGAAAGTAGGCTTCATCGGGCTAGGTGATCAAGGTGGTCCGATGGCTCAAGCAATCGCCGAGTCTGGATTTGAGCTGCACATTTGGGCTCGCCGTCCCCAATCATTGGAAGCCATAGCAGGGGCGCCTTGCATTGTTGAAAAAACGGCACTGACGCTTGCCGAGAGTTGCGATGTTGTCTGTCTCTGCCTCACTGACGACAAGGATATCGTAAGTCTTCTCGATAGCGGGCTACGGGATGGGCTGAAGGCCGGCGCCGTTCTTGTAAACCATGGCACCGGCGATCCGAGAGAAAGTCGCCGTCTAGCTGCTGAACTTCAACAGCAGGGAATCACGTACCTTGATGCTCCTGTAAGCGGAGGAAGACCAGGCGCGCAGGCTCGTACGTTGACCACTATGGTGGGTGGCGAGATGCAGGCCTTCTCTCAAATGCGTGCAGTTTTCGAGACTTTCTCCCGGAAAGTCTCTCTGCTAGGACCTTCAGGCGCCGGCCAGATGGCGAAGCTTCTGAACAACGCCTTGACCATGTCCAATCTGAAAAACGCAGTAGACGTCTTTAGCTTGGGTGAATCCGTAGGTATGGACTTGGTACAGCTGCATGAGGTCATTGCTGTGAGCAGCGGTTCGAGCACAATTTTGCGAGCGATCAACAACGAGATCACCGCAGATATTGCACCGCATCTTCAGGGACTTATGCGCAAAGACATAGAGCATTTTGCCGACGCTATTCTTGATGCTGGTTTGAATCCCCAAGACATACGTGACCGCTGCCTTGCAGGTGCTGATGGACTAGTGGAACTGGTGGGACAGCTCGCCGTCTGAAGCCTCCCAATCAGAAACTCATATCGATGTCAGCTGGCGTAGACAAGGTGGGGGCTGTCCGGCTGCGCGGGTCCCCGCTTCTGGCCGATTAGTGCCTATGAGGGAGCAATCGGCTGAGCGGCCTTTAAAGTATGCTGGCCTTCGCGATTTCAAGTTCGCACAGCAACGACTCGCGCAAAGCTTGCAATGCTTGCAGTGGCTGCGAATGCAGCGGCTCCCCATAACGCGAACGATGCTCCATGCTCGCTCGATAACATGAAGCAATAAGCAACCAACGCAGCACCAATTGCCTGTCCAACCAACCTTGACGTAGCAACCATTCCGCTTGCACTGCCGGCACGTGTCGGTGGCGCGCTGCCCATAAAACCTTTGAGGTTAGGAGCTTGGAAAAAACCAAACCCAATGCCTGACATAGCCATGCGCCAGCTAATATTCAAAGTCGACGGGTCATCAGGCATAAGTACTAGAGCTATCAACCCAACCGCCAGTATTGAAAGGCCGATTCCGCCTAGTGCGCCGGGAGAATAGTGATCACTCAAGCGGCCGGCAATTGGGGCCATTATCGCTACCATGACAGCCCATGGCGTCATTAGAAAACCAGCCTCTACTGGGGATTTTCCAAGCGCCGTAAAGAAATAAAACGGCAGGGCTACGAACGCCAGTCCTTGTGCTGCGAAGGTGCATACGGACGTCACGACAGAAAGCGCAAACATGGGCCGACGCAGCAGATCAATCGGCAGCATCGGCGCCTTATGGTCTGCCTGCCGATTCAAGAGTAGTGCGAAGAACAAGGCAGTTGCGGCCAATTCCAATGCTAGGGTAGTGAGTTTTTCTTGGTGGGCAGCATCCCCGAATAACAAAATCAAAAAGCTGAACGCGACTATGTTGTAGAGGGCAGTCAGACCATCAAATTTGTGGGTTGCCCGGCGGGTATCAGGCAATACTTTGCGCCCCAGGAAAAGTGCGACCAAGCCAAGCGGAACGTTGATTGCGAATAACCATGGCCAACTGGCGACTGACAAAATAAGGGATGACATGGTCGGCCCGATTGCAAAAGCAACCGCAACAACCAAGGCATTGGTTCCGTAGCCACGTCCTAGCATGCGCGTCGGATAAATAGCTTTAAGCATGGCTGTATTCACACCCATAACGGCGCTAGCCCCTATTCCTTGAAATAACCGAGCTACGACCAGTGAAGGCAACGACCAGGCTAGAGCACAGGCAAGCGATGCCAAGGTGAATAAAAACAGTCCGAAGAGTAGAACCCGCCGGTAGGAGATGATTTCACCCAGCGCAGCGAATGGAAGGAGCGTTGCAACCATCGCTAACTGATAGACGTTGATGATCCAAACCGATGATGCAGGTGTTGTCTGCAATTGAGTGGCTATTGCAGGTAAAGCTACATTGGCTATTGCGGTGTCGAGTGACGCCATGGCGACACCGATCGCCAAAGAAAATATAGCGAGGCGACGGGCGTTTTCAGGCAACCCATCTGGCTGAGAACTGATGGTCTCCGCATCCATTGTTGTTAGTCTGGACATGCTGACTCCTAGATGTAGAAGAGCTGGTTTCTTCTATCAAGTTTGCTTCGTTGGAATTGCTCAATGGGTGGTGCTTAGGTGTGAAGCAATCTTCTGTCGCTTGCTTGATAGCGTCCAAGACCGATATGCAATCCTTTAGATAAGTGCAGCCTATAGATATATTTCGTGTCTTCTTGGTCGCAGCGAGATACCCATTGGCTAAATGCCGTCTTAAGTGAAAGTCAGCTTTGTGGCGGTTAGCAGCCTCTATGCACTGCGACTGATCCACCTTGTTCTCCCCGACGAGGAGGACAAGGCATGAGCACAAACATGAGAAGAAATCATCTGTCCAGGACCAACGTAAAGCTTGGAGGGCAGAAGTCCTCGATACGAGTCGGAGATATCGTGTCCCTGGTTAAGCCTTCAGCGTGCTGAAGATAGGAGATTTGCCGATCTCTACCTGGCCATCGGTACCAAGCTGAGTACCTGCGACGGTCAGTTATTCGGAGTACTTTGTGAAAATCAGATCTGTCGCCGGGGGCAATTTTGTATGGCAGGCGAAGCAGCCGTTGATGATCTGTTCACTGGGATTGGGCTTGCCTTTTTCAAACTGCCCGTAACCCCATCCACCCGTACTGGCGTAACGCTTAGAGTCTTTGACTTCGATCTGGACGTTGGTGGGGTCCCCAGCGATGAAGGACTGGTTCCGACCAAAAACAGCGTTGTTTTGCGCGGAAGACTCATACTTGTAGGCGAGTCGAGCGATGATGGTGCCATCTGGAAATGGGAGAGTCCCCTCCCTGAACGCTTTCATGGCGATGTCATTTCCCAGAATGACGCGGATGTCGGGCTTGTCACCTTCTTCATGAGCAATGCTGACAAATTGCCAGTTTCGATAGCCCGGCGGGAGTGTCACGCCAAACACTGGCGATCCTTCTGCGGCGGGGGCGGGGGTTGAATCAGCGGATGCAGCCATCGAAAAAAACACCCCGCTGAAAAAACCGATGGTCGCGGTCAGAACGAGAAATTTTGAAGTCATCACAAATTCTCCAACGATGAATGTACGCAGTTTTGTCGACTACGTTGTCGAGGGTCTGCAAGTGCATCCGGCCTTGCGGCCAGATGCGGTAGATCGAATGCCGCGACCGCTCCATTGACGGTTGCGAGCAGTCGTCATTTGGCGGTGGCAGCCGTTTCAATCAGGCTGGCAACAACCTTCGGATTGGAAACCATCACAACATGGGACGCGCCTTTGACCACAACGGTCTTTTTGGCATGCGCACGTTCAGCCATGAACACTTGGGCTTGCGCCGGGATGTTCTTGTCCTTGTCGCCATAAACGAACCACGAAGGGATGGTTTTCCACGCGGGCTCGCTCGACTTTTCATTGAGCGCGGCTACGGTCACAGGGCGTTGGGTCGCAGCCATCACTTTGGCGTCGGTGTTCGACACGTCCGCAGCGAACTGGTCGTGAAACTTGTCCTGTTGGATGTAAAGGTCCTTGCCGCCGTCGGCCAATTCAACCGGCGGTGCTAGGGTTGGACCCAGGGTGTTACCTGGGAAGCGGCCAGCCAGGTCGGCAGTGGATTCACCTGCATCGGGTGCAATACCGGCGACGTACACCAGGGCTTTGACGTTGGCATTTCCGTAAGCAGCTTCGCTAATGACTGGACCGCCATAAGAGTGACCAACCAAGACGATGGGGGTCTTGATGCTTGCCAGTACATCAGCGACCGACTGTGCGTCGCCCTTGAGCGAGCGAAGCGGGTTGGAAGCTGAAATCACCGGATAGCCGTCCTTTTCCAGAATCTTGACCACACCGTTCCAGCTGCTGGAATCGGCAAAGGCACCGTGCACCAACACCACGGTCGGTTTGACCGGAGCAGCGAGCGCAGCGGTCGAGCTGACCATTGCCGTCGCCAGGGCCAGACCTGCGAATAACTTGTTCATCGAGTGTTCCTGTATGTGAAGAGGTTTGACGCAGTGAGGTCGATTTGAAATTGACGTGGAGACGCCTACGCCCCCTGGTGGAAGGGAGTGCCATAGCGTCCGAGCATTTAGGACACACGTCTCAACGACGGACAGCAAATCGGATAACTGCGAGGGTCATGGTCTGCTTGAATCAAGGGGGTGAGAACGACCAGAAAAAACAATCTTCTGTTTCACTGCGTGAAATGGTCGTGGACGCGTTAGCGTCCTAATGCGGTTTGATGCTGCTTCGCAGGGCGGCAGGAAAGGCTCCAGGTCCCAGAAGGGATTTACAGCGAATAGCTGTAGTTGAAGATAATACGTGTTTGATCTTGGTCCGGTACTACGGGGCTATCACCACGATAGGTGCCATGGCGCACTGTTGTGCCAAAACCTTTCAAAGGCCCATCTTGAAAAACGTAGTCAACCCTCATATCACGTTCCCATTCTTTGTGATCACTGCCACCTGCAACATCCTTGATGTCGTCACCTCTGAGGTAGGAGATCGAAGTTTTCAGACCGGGCACACCCAGCTTTGAAAAATCATAGGAATACTGACCAAAGTTCGTCTGTTCGCCGGCCCGGGAAAAATTCCCCACAATGGCATCCGTAAATAGGTAGAACGCTGTACCGCCGTTACCCTCCGGACGATTTCGGCTATCTACGACGTTGCCTTGGTTGAGCCAAACGAACCCCCCATCGTCGCTGACGCTTTCGTGACCGAGCAGGAACGCATGTCCTCCAAGGCTGTAGGTGAACATTGCACTCCAGGTCTTGTTATCAACCTCTCCAGGTGTTTTCGCAAAGCCTCCGTTGTTGTTGAAGCGGTACCCGACGTCGCCGTTTTTCCCATCAGAGTTGCTGTCGAAGTAACGCAGATCTGTTTTGAATGATTGCTCATTGCCTAGGGGAAATACGTGCACCAATCCCAGGTAACTCTGTGTGTAATAGTTTTCCAGTCTGGCGAAGTAGTACTGGAGTAGCAGATCCTTGGTTACCTTCCAATCCGCCCCCGCAAAGCGGAAATCGTTTGAGTCCTTGGTGCCACCTGCAACAGACAGTCCAGTCGGGTTGCTGGTAGCCCTACCCGAAGACTGGTCAATTTTTCCGGCAGTAATCGTAAGGCTGTCGATTTCCTTGGAAGTGATGATGCCGCCTCCAAAGTTTTGTATGACTAAGCGTGAGTCTGTGGCTACGAGTATTGGCAGGTTAGGCGTGAAAATATTGCCGACGGCTAATTCCGTTTTAGAGAAACGCGCTTTGACGTTCGCACCTGCTCTGCTCCATGAATGGACTGCTGAGCCATCCGTGTCACTGGGGAAGAAAGTGTTAGCGTCGGGGTGATGCCCCTTGCCCCCGTCCAAATGAATAGCTACTAGGGATGCCACGTCGAGGCCGAAACCTACTGTGCCTTGAGTGAATCCTGAAACGAACCCGAACTTGAGTGCTGTAGCCGTTTCGCGTTGATCGGCCCCACCATCGTGGTTATCGTTTGAGTAATACATGGTGCGATTGCTGATGGTCGTCTGGCTGTCCTCGATGAACCCGTGCCCGTTAGCATCTGCGGCATTGGCCCCAATCGAGAACCCGGCGAGAAAAATCGCGGCTGGCAGGGTTGTTCTTTGCATAGAAGCTCCCGAGAAGCCGGCGCTAATTAAAACGGACCCATCCCTGCCGTTTGAAAATTCACCAAATGCGGACTGCCGTTTGTGACCGCAATTGAGTGAGCTTAGCAGCAGACCCTCGGTTGAAAAGGAAGGAGGCCAACTTTCACTTTGAGCATTTGAGGTATTACAAACCCTACAGTGCCTGCAAGCGCCAATCCTTAGGGGGCTCTGCTGCAAGTCGGCTATGCCGGAAACCGCCATGGGGCCGCGCGTTGGCGCTCTCTGCTCACCTAAAGGAGCCGCTTCCAAGCCGACGGATCAGGTCAGAAAATCAATTCCAACCCCCACCAACATCAGAGCGAATAGCAGTTTCAGTGTCCTGGGTGAAAGCTTGTGTGCCAGCTTCGCTCCAATTGGTGCGAAGAACATACTGGTGAGAGCAATACCGATCACCGCAGGCAGATAAATAAAACCAAGGCTATGCGCTGGAAGCACTGGGTCGTGCCATCCAAGAATCATGAAACTAATCGTACCCACAACCGCAGTAGGAAATCCGCAAGCGGCGGATGTCGCTACCGCCTGCTGCATAGTGAGGCTGCGCCAAGTCAGGAACGGCACAGTCATAGAGCCGCCGCCAATTCCGAAAATGGCGGAAGCCCAACCGATAAACACGCCGGCTAGGGCCAGACCTGGTTTACTCGGTAATCCGCGGCTGACTTTTGGTTTAAAGTCCAGGGCCATCTTGATCGCCACTACGATCGCGAAGACACCAATGATCTTCTGCAAATCTGGACCGGCGATGAAGCTGGCAGTAACTGAACCCAGCCCGGCGCCGATCAGAATGCCGACCGTCATCCAGGCGAATACCCTCCAATACACTGCGCCGGCGCGATGATGGGCTCGTACGGACAGGATTGTTGTAAAGATAATGGTGGCCAGTGAGGTGCCAACTGCCAGATGCGTCAGTACCGAGCTGTCAAAGCCCTGTAGGGTGAAACTGAACACAAGCACTGGGACGATGATGAGTCCGCCGCCAACACCAAACAGGCCAGCCAATACTCCAGCGCAAGCGCCAAGAGCTAAATAGAGCAGAAATTCCACGGGTCTCTCCGGAGGTCACGCATGTTGCCTATGCGGCGAACCGCTGTGACAAGGTGCGATGTCAGATGGATATGGGCATTCGACTCGTTAATCGCGCCGACGGGCCATCCTCCACTCCTGTTTAAAACTCCGGAATGACCAGCTTTTACAATCCAGCGTTTCATCCGCTGAAATGGTCAGCGGTTCGGTCTAAAAACAACGACGTTCGACTGAGCGTTAGCTGGCCTCATGACGTGGGTGCCAATGCTGTCGATTACCGGTATTAGGAGGCACTGCCTGCAAATCGAGACTTGGATCTAACGGATCCGTTGGCGGACTTAAGCGCAGATTCTAATGGGGAGATCCTTCCTTTCGAGCGCATTGTTCTCCGACAAATGGAAAGGTCGGAGAAAATTAAATTCCGCGCCGCACCCGACCTGGTGCCTCACCATAAATCTCCTTGAATTTCTTGCTAAACGCCGCCTGCGATTGATACCCAACCTGGGCCGCAATATCGTTCAATCCTAAGTGGGAATGACTCAGTAGGCTGAAGGCCAATTCCATCCGGACCTGCGTAAGCAACACCCACGGTGAAACTCCGGCCACCTTTACAAAAGCCCGCATAAAGGTTGCACGAGACATGCTCGCAGTCTCGGCCAAGCCTTCTATTGTCCATTCGTAAGCAGGGTCAGCCAACATCGACTGCCAGGCGCGACCCAAACGTTTATCACTGAGTAATGCAAGCGTGCCGCTGTCTTGACCGTGACTTGCCAGATGCGCGCGAAGAATCAAAGTGAACAACGCTTGAGACAACGCATCGAGCAAAAATCGAGCGCCTACCTGATCGCCATCTGCTTCACTACGCAATATCTCGACCAAGGCGGCTAATGCACCATTGTCCGCTAAGGCTCCACTGGGAATCACCAGGTACTCAGGTAGAGCTGCAAACAACATCGAAGCTCGATTGTAGTGAAAGCCACCACACAGCATGTCCAGATCTGTGCTGACATTCCCAATGCGGTATGTCGGCAAAATCCCACCTGAGACGAGCGTCGGTGATGTTGGTTGTACAGTTTTCCCGAGGCTATGCATGACATGTGGTGCGCCCCTAGGCAGCAGCAAAATGTCACCGGCGCGCATGGGGAGGCGCTGACCATCCGGAAACTCAACTCGGCACGCTCCCTTCAACACAATGTGATAGGGCGCTTTTCCCAAAGCTTCCTGTTCGTGATCTCGAGCCCAATCCCCCTGAAACTGACAACGCAGATCCAGACTGCCCCGAACGTTGGCCAAGCTGATGAGTTTGTCGATTGAATTCATTTGAGAGCTTCGCAGAAAAAACTGAGCGGATTGAACAAACCTGTATCTCACCACAGGGGAAAACTGAGCGTGTTGAAACAGTACACCAACCCGTTCAGGAGTTTATGCAATGTTCAGTAATTGGTCTGAATTGTTACCCACTATCCAGAAAGCCTTCGGCGCACTGGGCAAGAGCAATCCAAAAATGGTCAAGGCTTACATGGCCCTTGGTGAAGCCGCTGCCGAAAACGATGTGCTGGATGTCAAAACACGCGAGCTGATCTCGATTGCCGTCGCTGTCACTACTCGGTGCGACGGGTGTATCGCTGCTCATACGAACACTGCGATTAAAGCTGGCGCGAGTCGAGAAGAAGTGGCCGCTACTTTGGCCACCGCCATCTCGATGAACGCAGGTGCTGCATACATCTATTCGCTGCGCACACTTGAAGCGTATGACACGCTGAAGAACTAGCCTGCCATGGGTTCATCTAGAGCCTCGGCACTGCAAAGTGCCGAGGTTTTTTTACGCCATCAGAACGCCAAGGACACCTTGAGACGATCAAGCAACAACTTGAGCGTGACGAACAAAAACACCCTTCGCTGACACCGCAGACTACCTCCACATTCAATCTTCTGGAGAAGTCTCATGCTCACCTCATTTACTGCTTGGTTAAGATTCATCAGCAAGCTGGACACCTTTGGCGCACCGCTCATGCGACTGGCAATCGGCGTTGTTTTTCTTTGGATTGGGGCGCTCAAATTCGTGCCCTACGAGGCGGATAGCATTACCCCATTTGTCGCCAATAGCCCTTTCATGTCGTTCTTCTACGAACACCCGCAAGAGTACAAGTCACACCTGACCCATGAAGGTGAGCTGAACGTCGAGAAGCGCGCTTGGCAGGCAGCCAACAACACGTACGGATTCTCGACCGGTCTGGGCATCGTTGAACTACTGATTGGCTTGTTGGTGCTGTCCAACCCAATTTCACGACGCACCGGGTTGCTCGGTGGTGCCTTGGCCTTCGGCACGCCACTGGTGACGTTGAGCTTTCTGATCACTACACCCGAAGCTTGGGTGGGTGCTCTCGGTGATGCTCAACACGGTTTCCCTTACCTGTCCGGTGGCGGTCGTCTGGTGCTCAAGGACGTGTTGATGCTTGCGGGTTCTCTGCCCGTGATGGCCGACTCGGCTCGCCAACTCCTGCGGGAAAGTCGCGCATGAACCGCTTATCGGAAAACATTTGGAAACCCTTGATGGCTCTGATGTTTGCCATCGTTTCCAGCAGCACCTTGGCAGCACCGGCTGAGGAGGTTGCTCAGACTGGGGGTGCCCCTCGATATCGCTAAAACCATCAGTGTTACCGACGTCAGTAATGCCTGCGGACTCGTCCCCGTGGTGCTGACGTATGACGATTCGCAGGGCCATCGTCACACTGTAACGTATCAAGTCTGGGGAACGGCGTGTAGCGGGGGCTAAGTGCCCTTGGCCGCAGGCAATCTTCCCCATGTCCAACAGCGACCTCTCTATGGGATGGTCGCTGGAAGGACGGGACCTAGCGTTTGACGCCCAGATCGATCTGGGTCATGCGGCTGCGAACGGTGAACACACCATCGCCCGACAGAATCGCGCTGCGCGCAAACAGGCGCCCGCTCTCCCAGTTCGACAGGCCCAGTTCCGGCTTGTTGAGTGCGTACTGGCCATCGACCCAACGGGTAATGCCATTGCCGACAAAAGGCGCGTTGACCGCGTTGTAGAAACGCTCCTGAACCGCCGAGTCTTCGCTGATCAGCGACGCCGTGAACTGCGGGCTGTAGCGATTGAACAAGGCGATGGCGCTGTCCAGGTCGTCAACGATTTTCAGGCTGACTTCCGGGGTTTCTTCCCATTCCCACTCGCGACCCAACTGATCCTCGGGCAGCGGCTCGGCCAGGGCTTCAGTCCGATAACCTTCGGCGCGGTACACCTCGACCGTTGCGCTTTGCCAATCGGCGGGCAAGAAAGCTTCGCTGCCTTCGACGATGTGCAGTTTGCAGCCCTGGCCCCGCGCCTTGCCGGCCTGTTGCAGTGCATCGAGAAACAGCGGCACCAGTTCAGCGGCGCGATCGCGCTGGATCAGGCAGACGTTCAGGGTGTTGCAGACTTTGCGGTCCAGGGAGTTGCGCACCACGCTGGCGAAGCGCGTGGCATCGGCGTCAGTGTCGGCGATCAGCCAGGCACCACCGGTGCCGTGCAGGCTGACGGCGGTGCCGGACTGTTGCGCGATGCTGCCCAACTGGCTGACGGCACGACCCGAACCACGGGCCACGGCCAGCGACAGGCGACGGTCGGCAAACATAGCCCAACCGGCGGCATGATTGACGCTTTCCACCAGCGACACCGCGCCTTTGGGCAGCCCGGCCTCGGCCAGTGCCGGGTTCAGCGCATGGCTGACGATGGCCTGAGCGGTGCCCAACGCATCGCTGCCAATGCGCAATACCGCGGTGTTGCCGGTACGCAGCACACCGGCGGCATCGGCGAAAACATTCGGCCGGCCTTCGAAAACAAAGGCGACGATGCCCAGCGGCGACACCACTTGCTCTACTTTCCAGCCGTCATGCTCGACGCAACTGATCACCTTGCCCCGCGAGGCCGACGCATCGCGCCAGGCGCGCAGGCCGGCGATCATGTCGCGGCGCATGCGTTCATCGGCCAGCAAACGCGTGGTGGAACGGCCACGGGTCTTGGCCCGCTCGATGTCAGCCTGGTTGGCCGCCTCGATCAAGGCCCAGCACTCCGGGGCTTCCAGGCGTTGTGCAAACAGATCGAAGAAGTTGCTGATGGCCTGATCGGACACCGCCGACATCGCGGCAAACGCCGCTTGCGCGCGCTCGATCGCCACCGCTGCCGCCTGTTGGTCAGCCACCGGAATCAGCAACAACTCACCGCTGGTCTGTTCCACCAATAGGTGGTCCCCGGGCTGGAAGCGAGCTGCCAGTTCGGGGCTGACCACAGTGACACGATTACCGGCGAAAGGGATCGGCGTGCCAGCTACTAGACGTTCGAGCGCAAGAGACATGAAGCGGTATCACCATGATGTGGGCGGACGGAAAGAGGACGTATCCGTAGCTCGCCAGAGGACTGACTTTTCAATGACGTTTTGGCTGTGTTTCACCAAGGCAGTCCAGTTTAGCTTCCTGCTTCTCAAAGGACACCAGATACATTTCCAGAGCGATGCATCATCGGATTGTTTCACTCAGCACAATTAAGTCATGACATCCGTGCTTGTTCTCTAATCGCCTTTAGATGGCGAGACTGACTCCCAGAAGCAATTACTCATTTCGGGTTAATTCGTTGTCCATCCTGGGAGTCCCACATGATTGAAGTTACTCATTCCTGCGACGGTAACCTTTGGTTGGACGCTCCAACCATGAATACTACCGAATTCGAAGGCGGCTTCTTGTTGCCACAACTGATGGGTGCCTTGGCTAGCGAATCCAGAGCGGTTCCTGTCACGCACAGACTCAATACGCATCAGAACAAAACTTCGGTCTTGAAACTGTGTGCGTCATTTTTTCGTGCATTGAAACTCCGTTTTTCTCCCCTTTAACGACATTCGACAGCACGTGTGTAGTGCTGCCTTGCAGAGAATTGAGATGACCTACGACTTTGATTTATTTGTGATCGGTGCAGGCTCCGGCGGTGTGCGTGCAGCGCGTTTTGCCGCAGGATTCGGAGCGAAAGTAGCGGTAGCCGAAAGTCGCTACCTCGGTGGCACCTGCGTTAACGTCGGTTGCGTACCGAAAAAGCTGCTGGTCTACGGGTCGCATTTTGCAGACGACTTTGAACAGGCCGAGGGCTTTGGCTGGACTGCCGGCAAGGCCCAATTCGACTGGGTAAAATTGATCTCCAACAAGAACCGTGAGATCGAACGGCTCAATGGTATTTACCGCAAACTGCTGGTCAACAGCGGCGTAACGCTGCTTGAAGGTCATGCACGACTGGCCGATGCGCATCATGTGGACATCAATGGACAGCGTTTCAGCGCCGAAAGAATTTTGATCGCCACAGGCGGCTGGCCACAAATTCCGGATATCCCAGGCCGCGAGCATGCCATCACCTCGAACGAGGCGTTCTTTCTCAAGCAACTGCCCAAACGCGTTCTGGTAGTCGGTGGCGGTTATATCGCCGTGGAGTTCGCGGGGATCTTCAACGGCCTGGGTGCCGACACGGCTCTGCTGTATCGCGGCGATCTGTTTCTGCGTGGATTCGATAAATCGGTTCGCACGCATTTGGTTGAAGAGCTGACCAAGCGTGGACTGCAACTGCAATTCAACACCGATATCGTGCGGATCGACAAACAGTCAGATGGCAGCCTGCTGGCGACGCTCAACGACGGTCGTCAACTCGAAACCGACAGCATTTTCTACGCCACGGGTCGGCGGCCGATGCTCGACAACCTGGGCCTGGAAAATACTCGCGTCGAACTCAACGAGAAGGGCTACATCGACGTTAACGACAATTTCGAAACTCGCGAGCCATCGATTCTTGCATTGGGCGATGTGATTGGCCGAGTGCAACTGACTCCGGTTGCGACAGCGGAAGGTATGGCAGTTGCCCGCCGGCTGTTCAAACCCGACCAATATCGTCCAGTGGATTACCGCCACATTCCCACCGCGGTATTCAGCCAGCCCAACATCGGCACTGTTGGCCTGACGGAGGAGCAGGCGCTCGAAAACGGTCACAAAATCGTGGTGTTCGAGAGTCGATTCAAACCGATGAAACTGACCCTCACGCAGTCGTCCGATCAGACCCTGATGAAGTTGGTGGTGGATGCTGTTACTGATCGGGTCTTGGGCGCGCACATGGTGGGGCCTGATGCCGGAGACATCATCCAGGGATTGGCCATCGCGCTGAAAGCGGGGGCCACCAAGCGACTCTTCGATGAAACCATAGGAGTGCATCCGACGTCGGCAGAAGAGTTTGTAACTCTCCGCACACCTGTCTCCAGCAAATAACGGTTGACGACCAATCGAATACATTTTCAAGAGTGTTGCTATGAAACTTCAATTACCTCGCTACGAAGGCTGGTCGCTGTTCGGTCTGCTGTGTGTGCTGATACTGGTGATGGCGGCGTCGATCGTCGTGCTGAATCCAGAATTGGTTGAAGGCTTGCGGAGCGCGATCCGTGCCACCGCACGTACATCCTTCGTGTTGTTCCTCGCGGCATTCACTGCCTCCGCTTTCGCGGTTCTGGTGCCGTCACCGTTATCTAAAGCACTGGTGCGCGAACGTCGTTTCATTGGTCTGGCGTTCGCGTTCTCTCACCTGCTACATGCGGTTCTGATCTACAAATACGGTCAACTGAACACTGAGTTTTGGCCCGGTCGAAGCACCATCACCAACATCCCTGGCACTCTCGGTTATCTGTTCATCCTGTTTATGACGTTGACATCCTTCAAGACGACCACACGTCTGATTGGCCGCAAAGCTTGGAAGGCTTTGCACGTCAGCGGCATGTGGGTGCTCGCAGCTGTATTCACTTATTCCAACTTCAAACGTATTCCGTTGAGCACCTGGTATGTGTTGCCGTTTGGCATCATGTTTTCGGCCGTTGCGATCCGCTTGGTAGGCAAGCTCGCATTGAAGAACAGGCGGAATCAACCTCGCGCTTTTGCTTGAAGTTGGGCTGGATTTTAACGGAGCAGTGGAGGTAAGCCTCGATGAAACTCGTCGTCAATGCTCCGTTCACTTATCATCGGATGGTCTACATTGAATGGGCTTGCCCGGGTGTACGCCAACTCCAACATCGGTTACAGCAGCGTCAAACTGACGTTGACCTCCTTAGCGGCCTTCACGCCGCCGTTGCTCCCGTATGCCGACAAGCTCGTTTTTGATGTGTTGCAGACTCGGTTCTTCTGGCACCGCAACAAGGAGTGCAGGTCAGGGTCTCGATAATGTCCATCCAAGTTGGAGCATTTGTCATGAGCCTCACTCTCTACGGTTTTGATGGCAGCCCATACGTACGCACGGTAAAGATGCTGTTAAAGGAGAAAGGTGCGGAGTTTAATCAGCTACAAGTAAACGTGATGAAGGGTGAGCCGCATTCACCGGAACACCTTGCACGTAATGCATTCGGCAAGGTGCCGGTGATCGATCACGATGACTTTAGGGTGATCGAAACGGCGGCGATCATGAGTTACCTGGACGAGGTCTTGCCTGGGACTTCGCTTACCCCAAAAACGCCTCGGGATCGAGCCAGGAGTCATATGGCTCAGGCCATTTACGACTCCTATGGCTATGGCTCGATGGTTCCAGTCTTCGGTTATTACCTGTTCCCCGACTTCATCGGAGGACAGAACGATGCCTCCCGCCTCCAAGGCATCGAAAAATCCAAACTGGTGCTAACCGAGTTGATGAAGATCAAAGGCAGTGATCCCTTTCTTGCCGGCCCGGCGTTGAGCATTGGCGATTTGTACCTAGCACCGGCGTGCGCTTATCTGGCGATGACTCCCGACGCAGAGCAAGTGTTTGCCATCAGTGGCTTCGCTGATTGGTGGAATAGAATTCAAGCACTACCCAGCTTCAAGGGCACACCACCGCAGTAGGTATGTGGTTGGTCACCCTTGCGAAAGCCAAGCATGCGAACACCCTAGAATTAGTACTGAAAAGTCCCCTTTGACGTTTTTACACATCCTCAGTTGAGGTTGTGTAAAAACGTTTTTTTATAGCCCGCATCCAGCTCAAATCCTCTACCAGCGAGCATTTCGGCTGTCCGATGGATCCAGTAGTCATCCCTATCTTGGTGCGAAGACCCAGTTTGGTGCTTTGCACTTCATTACACCGTTTCACATCTCTTTACTCGTTGGCACGCCTTTGGCCGCTCATAGTTTCACCGTCTCCCGCTCATAACATGATCAGGTGTCACTGATCTCGTTGCCGGCACTCGGAGTAGAAAAATGACAGACAAATCTCCGCTCTCCCACGATGAAGCGACTCGCCGTAGCTTGGTTCTGATCGGCCTCGGCGCAGCAATTACCACAGTGTTGCCAAAATCTGCGCGTGCACAGGCTGCTGAGCCAGCAAAGTCTCATAACGTCACGGCTAATACGATCACAACCAGCGAGGGCGTGGTGCTCTACTACAAGGACTGGGGCCCAAAATCTGGTCCAGTCGTAACCCTGAGCCACGGCTGGCCTCTCGACTCCGACAGTTGGGATGGTCAGGCATTTTTTCTCGCTAACCAGGGATTTCGGGTGATCGCTCACGATCGCCGAGGACATGGTCGCTCCAGCCAACCGTGGGACGGTAATGACATGGATCATTACGCAGACGACCTGGCCACGGTTATCAATACGTTGGATCTGAAAAACGCAACGATCATGGGCTTCTCCACTGGCGGAGGAGAAGTCGCTCGCTACGTAGGCCGCCACGGAACATCGCGGGTATCGAAGATTTGTCTGATATCCGCCGTACCTCCACTGATGTTGAAAACAGCAGCGAATCCAGGTGGTTTGCCTATCGATGTATTTGATGGCATCCGAGCAGGGATGGTCGCCGATAGGTCGCAGTTGTTCAGAGACATTCCGGCAGGGCCGTTCTATGGATTTAACCGGCCAGGGGCCAAAACCTCCCAAGGGATGATCGATTCCTGGTGGAGGCAAGGAATGGTGGGCGGGTTCAAGAATACGTTTGATTCGATAAAGGCGTTTTCGGAAACCGACTTTACTCAGGACCTAAAAAAATTCGATAAACCGACGCTCATCGTTCACGGTGACGACGATCAAATCGTGCCTATTGATGCCGCTGGCCGAGCTTCGAAAAAGCTTATTCCTAATGCAACCCTGATGGTTTATTCGGGGGCTCCCCACGGTTTGACGGAGACTCACAGAGAGCAACTCAACAAGGATCTATTGGCATTTCTACGCAGTTGACGGTCATAACTGACTGGAGAGAAATCATGTCTGAGAAATTCCGTCCCATCGGCAGGCGCTCATTTGTAATGGGTGCTGTGGCAACCATGGCAGCAGGCGCAATGCCCGCTTTCGGTGCTGAAAAAGCTACCCCCGCAGGACTCGAGAAGTACGCTGCCCCTAAAAATCCGGCGTTGCCGAAATCTACGATGAAGTTGGACCCCTCACGTGCAGCGCTTGTAGTCATAGACCCACAGATCGACTTCATGAGTTCCAAGGGGCTCGCATGGGGAATGACAGGCGAATCTGTGACAGAACAGAACCTTGTTCCTAACCTCCTGAGCCTGTTCAAGGCGGCCAAAGCGGCAGGCATTACGGTGGCGATTTCACCCCACTATTACTGGGCCACTGATCACAACTGGAAGATCCAGGCGCCCGTAGAAGTGATGCAGCACTCAATAAAGCTCTTTGACCGCAAGAGTGCTATCGATCTGGACGGCTTTGCCAACTCGGGTAGTGATTTCATGCCGGAGTTCAAACCGTACATCGAGGACGGTAAAACATTCGTCTGCTCACCACACAAGCTGTACGGCCCTCAGGTAAACGACTTGACTCTCCAGTTGCGTAAGCAGCTCGTTGATCAGGTCATTCTGACGGGGATGCTAGCCAACCTCTGTGTCGAATCACACATGCGAGAGCTTCTGGAGCAGGGATTTGAGGTTGCGGTGGTGCGCGATGCAGTGGCGGGACCAAAACTACCCGAAGGTGATGGTTATCTGGCAGCGATAATCAACTACCGGTTCATGGCAAATGCCGTATGGACCACCGAAGAAGTACTCGGAATGTTGGGTGGGAAGGTCTGATTGAGCCGCCTGTCACGGGGCTTAATGTGGCCTCGTGACAGGATGACCTACTGGTGTGATTTTCGATGCTCCTTGCTTGTTCAGCGAGTTGAGCAGTCTTTTTGCCGCACGCAGATCAGCTGAGTCGAAGCCCTCGGAAAATCGGTTGTATACGCTTTGAAGACGTTGGCCTGCCTCGGTGTGTCGGCCTTGCAAAAGATGCAGTCGGGTAAGAGAGATCGCGGTGCGCAGTTCCCAAGCCAAGGCCGATAAGCGTTTGGAGCAGGCCAGTGAGCGATTCATGTATTGCTCGGCTAAGGCCAGGTCCGGGATCGGTCGATACGCATACAAGTCTGCGGTCACCCGCAAAATTTCTGGGGTATCGAAAGCTTCTCCGACGTTCTCGACCATTTCGAGTGCACCGCTGGCGATCTCGATGGCTTTGTCATATCGGCCTTTAGCCGCAATCCCCTTTGCAAGGCATCTCACAAACATAGTGGTGAGCACCTGATGGTTCTCAATGCTGAGCACGTTTAAGCATTCATGCAAGAGTTGTATGCCGGCATCCACTCTATCCTGGCTGATCAATAGAATGCCTTTTAAGCCTTTTCCCGCAGCATGATCATGCCCAAAAGCATTCTCTTCGGCCGTAGACATCAATTTATCGATGGTCTGTGCGGCATTGTTCCAGTCACCCATCCATAAAAAAACCGTCGCTACATATATGAGCGAAAGGCAGATGGTCGCGGGATGGCGCGAGTCGTAGGCATCGCCCAAAGCTTGCCGTCCAATTCGGGCAGCTTGATCGGGGTATCCGCGTAGCCATAAAACCCTAGCCAAAGATGCCAATGCCCGGATGCGATAGTCATAACTAAAGGAGAACTCGTCCTCATTCATGAGCGGCGGCTTCAGGTCTAGATTCACTTTGCATGTCCGGAACGAGAACCCCGGCGAACCGGAAGGATTGCTACCGCCTTCCAGCGTCCACTGCATCATTGCGATAATTTTGGGCTCTGTAATTCGCGTGCTGATATTTGAATTTTGCCATTGGATATCAAGCGGACTCCGTTTCCCTTCAGAGCTAGGCAAAACAAAGGGCTGCGATTGAAGACGTTGGATATCGTCTGGATTCGCGATGGATTCAACTCCCTTGCGATGGCTGACACGCAAGATATCCGGGGTTCCAGACATCTTCATCGGAGGAACTGAACATGGCCAATGCTGCACGATGGGGGGTGGTGTTCCTTTGGCCACTTCGACTCGTGCCGCGAGGGCCCGCTCACTCCACCGGCGGCACTCATCAAGCATCGACAATCCGAGAAAAAGTGGTGCGGCTGCGGCGGCGAGACGGATACCGAGCAACAGGTTGCGATGATTGGAAAACGCCCATTCCAATGCCGAGCAAATGTCTCCCAGGTGTTCAATGTACAGTTGAATTCGCTCGTATTCAGGAAGCGTCTCACTTGGCACGTTCAGTCGTTCAAGCATCGATAGTAGGTATATGGTATGGCGTTCAATCGTGAAATCCACCTCACCACTGGCACGCAGCTTTTCCAGGGCATACGCTCGCATTGTGTGCGGCAGTTTGTAACGCATTGACCGACCCGAACGCTCAACCAAAACCAATGATTTTGTGACAAGGCGCCCAATCGCGTCGATTACCAATGACTCATCGATTTGTGATTTGACGATTGCCGTGACCATTTCCAGTGAAAATACACCGCTCAGAACGGACAACCGTCGTAGCACCATAGCCTCTGTTTCAGATAGCAGGTCACAGCTCCAATCGAACATAGCCATTAGCGTTTGATGGCGTGGCAGCGCTGTTCGCCTGCCGTCCCAGAACAGGCTGACCCGATTATTCAGTAATTCGGCAACGCCCTGAATTCCATAGACCTCGACCTGGCCCGCTGCCAGTTCTATCGCTAAAGGGACGCCATCGAGCATGCGGCAAATATGTGCAACCATCGGCGCGTCGTTGTCGCTCAGAATGAACGCGTTATCTTTGTTATGAACTCTCTCGACGAGTAATTGCACCGGCGAAAATGTTAACGCGTCATTTGCCGTCAATCCGCACAACTCTGCTGGGCAGGCCAAAGGACACAATCGATGAACATGTTCACCTTCAGCCCGTAAAGGCTCGCGACTGGTGGCCAGAATGTGGACCTGTTCTGTTACTTCAAAAACCTTTTCTGCAAGGTAAGTGGCAGCAACGATGACGTGATCACAGCTATCAAGCACAAGCAGCAATCGCTTTTCTCGCAAAAAATTCACCAACGTCTTAAGAGGATTAGGGCTGTGACATTGAACTCCTAACGCAGACGCTAGAATGCCTGGCAACAAGGCGGAATCGGTTATTGAACTCAAATCCTGGAAGAGAATGAGACCATCAAAATGTGATTCCAAATGGTGGGCTACGGCCAGTGCAACCGTCGTTTTACCCATCCCGCCAGGACCGCAGATCGAGACGAATCGATGGAGTTTGATCAGCTCTGCTATTGCAGGCACCGTTTCGTCACGACCAACCATTCGCATCAAAGGTGGCGGCAACATTCCGATTGAGCATTCGTGCGAAGGTTGCGTACTGTCAGAACCTGTAGCAGGGGAGAGGGGAGCTACAAAGCTGTAGCCGCGACCCGGGATGTTGGCGATATAGCTCAATTCGTTCTCGCCACACGACAAGGCTTTTCGTAACGCAGAAATATGCACTCGTAAACAGCTCTCATCGACGATCACGTCCTGCCAGACCATTCTGATCAGATCTCGATTGCTGATGACTTCCCCTGCGTGATCGACCAATGTAATCAGAACGTCGAGTGCACGGCTTCCCAGTTCAATTGGGGTTCCACCTTTCAACAAAAGTCTTTGTGCAGGGTGCAGATGGAAATGGCCGAAGGTTATCGGCTGGAGATGCGCATTCAGAGAGTCGTCCGCTGACCTATTCATGATTCGCAAGCTCGTGCGACATGGCACGGAGGGGGGCGATCCAGTGACCGCGGAGCGGGTCGATAGCTGATGCCATATTCATGGGCGTCACTGACGATGGATGAACTTACCTTGGCAGCTCATTCTGTGACGTCCGTGGCTACAGTTCTAAGGTGCCGGTTGGTTATCTCCATATAGAAAAATTTGTCATTGATGCAGTGTAGGCGTCATACGGATATCAGGTAGCGAAATTTGTAACGCACTGCTCAAGTCGGGCAATGAGACGTCGCTGACAAAAAAACGAACTGACAGTACTGGACGTTGGGCGTCCGAGGAGAGGGTAGAGCGAGCAGTCTGAGATTTGAAAAAGTGTTGCTTCAGAATTTCTGAAAATTTTCACGGGTACGATGTTCACGATTGAGCATCGCTTCAGACCAGACTGCTCGTTGCCGGACATGGTAATTACTCAGTTGGTGCTGCAACCACCACCTTCGACAAGGTAGGTTGCCACATGACGTGCACCATTGGAGTCTTCATAAACCATCTCAGCTTGCACGATCCCACAGGCCTGACTGGTGTCACTGATGCTGATGGTTTTTGCCACATCAAGTGGAAAGCCAGTGCGCGCAGTCTGCGCATCATTCGCGGCAAAAGCGGCGCCGGCAGCAACGGACAGGAACAAAGCAATAGCGGTTTGCATGGTTTTCATGGTCTTTTCTCTACAAGTATTGGTTGGGTGTGGGCCCGCGAGAGTGCGGGCCGATATTTGCGTACAGTTAGAAAGGGCGCAGAGGCAGGAATTTGCCATCGAGCGTAATCACGGCACGGTGACCGCCTTCTGGATCTTCGACTTTCTTCATGTTCAGCTTGAAGTTGATCGCGCTGATGATGCCGTCGCCGAATTGCTCGTGAACCAGGGCTTTCAGCGTGGTGCCGTAGATCTGGATCATTTCGTAAAAGCGGTAGATGGTTGGATCCGTTGGTACACCCGACAAGCTGCCGCGCAGAGGGATGATTTGCAGGCGAGCTACCGAGTCGGCATCCAGTTCAAGTTTCTCGCCGATCACTTTGGCAGCGGCTTCAGGCAGTGGATGCTGGCCGAGCAGGGCCGCAGTGACGTAAGCCAGGCCAAGGCCGGTGCCTTCCGCAACCTGTTCAAACGACAGATTTTTACGAGCTTTTGCGTCAAGAATTTTGGCGGTCAGTTCGAGGCTGGTGTCGTTGTAAGCGTGGGACTGAGTCATGGTATTTCTCCTATCGGATTTACGTGGTTGGTGTTGCTTAGTTGATGTTGCTTGGGTGTGAAGCAATCTTCTGCTCGTTAACCGATAGCGTCCAAGACCGATATACAATGCAGCGTATAAGCGGTGCCTATAGGAGGTGAGTTCACATGCTGCTACGACATTTACGTTATTTGCTGGCAGTCGCGGACAACGGCGGTTTCACGCGTGCTGCGGAGGCGCTGCATGTTTCCCAACCGACCTTGTCGCAACAGATCCGGCAGTTGGAGGAAACGCTTGGCGTAATTTTGTTTGACCGAACGTCGCGCACCGTGAAGCCGACGGACGCGGGCGAGGCCTACATCGCGTGTGCACGTCGCGTGTTGGTGGAGTTAGCGGCCGGTAAACGAGCCCTACATGATGTGAAGGATTTATCCCGTGGCACCCTGCGCCTGGCGATGACACCGACGTTCATGGCTTACTTGGTCGGGCCGTTGATACGCGATTACACCGCGCACTATCCGAATATCCATCTAGAAATTTTTGAGCTGTCGATGGATGAGATCGAGACGGGGCTGGCAGACGATTCGCTGGATATCGCGATTGCCTTTGATCAGGTCAGAAATGCCGACATCGAATCGATCCCTGCTTTCATCGAAACCTTGGGATTGATGGTTGGCCGCGACCATCCGTTGTACGAGTGTAAGACAGCATTGTCTGCGGAGCAGGTTGCTCAGCTGGAGTTTGCGCTGCTGACACCGGACTTCGTCACTCGCGTCTGTATCGATGAGTACTTTTCCAAGGCGAAGATCACACCGAAGGTGGTGATCGAGGTCAACTCGGTTAACACGCTGCTGGAGGTCATTAGGCACACGGCTGTAGCGACCATTCTTCCAGAACCTATCGCTACTCAGGATCGCGCGCTTCATAAGATCGGTTTGACGGATAAAGGGCCTCACCGCGGTGCCGCGTTGCTGAGGCGCAAAAACAACTACCACAGCGCGGCATCAGTCGCCTTTATGGACTTAATGTTGGGAATGGCGGCGAGCCAGTAGGGAAAGCGATTCAGCAAACAAGTGTTGATCATTACACCCAATGAAATGCTGGATTGTATTTGCTGGTAATTCCGCTGTTTATGCGATGAGGGGAAGATAAGTCCATCGACACGATCACCGAGTCGACACTAAACAAAAATCGGAGTACGCCATGTCCCAGCAAGCGATCAAACTTTATCGTCACCCGTTGTCTGGCCACGCACATCGCGTCGAATTGATGCTGTCCCTGTTGGGTCTGCCAACCGAACTGGTTTTCGTAGATCTGATGAAGGGCGCACACAAAACGCCAGAGTTTTTGGCCCGTAATAGCTTTGGTCAGGTGCCGGTGATCGATGACAACGGTACAGTTCTGGCAGACTCCAATGCAATTCTTGTTTATCTCGCAGCCAAATATGGCAAAGGCCAATGGCTGCCGAGCGATCCGGTAGATCAAGCTAAGGTTCAACGCTGGCTGTCAGTAGCCGCAGGACAGATCAATTCCGGGCCTGCCACCGCACGCTTGATTACTGTGTTCGGTGCGGGTTATGACGCCGAAGACGCCATCAAACGTTCTCATGGCTTGCTCAAAGTGATGGAGGACGAGTTGGGAAGAAGTAAATTCCTGGCAGGTGATAAACCGACCATCGCCGATGTCGCCGCCTACACTTACGTATCCCACGCACCGGAAGGTAATGTTGATCTGACTGAATATCCAAACGTGCGTGCCTGGCTGAGCAGCATCGAAGCGCTGCCGAACTTCGTTGGCATGCAACGTACCGCTAAGGGTTTGCAACAGGCTTAACTCAACCCTCAGGAGCTTGCCGAGAGAGTATTCTCGGCAAGCTCCATTCCATTTTTTGCTCCATGGTTTTTCTTTGGATCGCTTCCCGTTATATAAGCTAGCCCGACGGCGCGTGCGAAAGTCGCTATAGCCGTCGATACTGGCAAAAAGGTCTGCACGCGAAAGCGGTCAGATATCTCGCTGTCCTCTCATCAAGAAAGGGTCGCCTATGGATCGCTTTCAAGAAATGCAGATTTTCATGGCTGTCGCTGAAGAGGAGGGATTTGCTGCCGCCGCTCGCCGCTTGAATATATCCCCTCCCAGTGTGACCCGTGCCATCGCGGCGATGGAAGAACGTATCGGCACACAACTGCTGTCTCGAACAACTCGAAGCCTGCATCTCACAGAAGCAGGGCAACGTTATTTGGAGGATTGTCGGCGGATTTTAAGTGAGGTCGAAGAAGCGGAGGAGGCCGCTGCCGGTAGTTATTCCGTACCGTGCGGGCATTTGACGGTGACTGCGTCGGTTCTGTTTGGTGAACTGTACATCGCACCGCTGTTGGCCGAGTACGTGGACCAATTTCCTTCAGTGCACCTCAACGCGCTCCTGGTAGATCGTGTGGTCAGCATGGCTGACGAAAGTATTGATGTCGCCATACGCATCGGTCATTTGCATGAGAGTAATCAACACGCCATCAAGGTGGGTGAAGTACGCCAAGTCATATGCGGTACACCTGATTACTTCGAGCGCTACGGCAGGCCGCGTCATCCCGGGGAGTTGAGTAGCGCCAATATTGTCATGTCTTCGGCCAGCCATCTGTTGAGTGATTGGCAATTTGTTAATGACGGCAACGATCTGAGCTTTCGATTTGAGCCGCGTCTGGTCGTTACCGCAAATCAAGCTGCTATCAATATCGCCAGCCTGGGCTGGGGCATCACGCGGGTGTTGTCTTATCAGGTGGCCAATCAGGTCGCCGCTGGCGAGTTGGAATTGGTGCTGGAAGATTTCGAACCACCTGCATTGCCTATCCAGGTGGTGTACCTGAAGAGCGCGAGAGTGCCTGCAAAAGTGCGTACCTTTGTGGATTTCCTCAGTGATCGGCTGGCCAATGATGCGGCGCTCAAGGCTGTGGTCAAGGGCACGGCCTGATGGATCGCTATCACGAAATGCTCATTTTCGAAGCGCTATCGGAGAGACCAAGCCTCGCCGCGGCAGCACGTCGTCTTGATGTATCTGGCCCTACAGTGGTTCGTGCCATCGCGCGACTGGAGGAGCGTCTGGGTGTGGCACTGTTGGGGCGAAGCACACGTGGGGTCGTGCTGACCGAGGCAGGTGTTGCATTCATGGTCGATTGTTCGCGGATCCTCAAACAGGTCGATGAAGCGGAGGCCTCTGCCAAAGGCTTGCACGTTCAGGCACAAGGCAACCTCACGGTGCTATTGCCCCTGCTATTCAGTCGATATGTCATGACCCCTCTGCTATTGAGTTACATGAATCTGTATCCCGAAGTGAAAGTCTTCGCTCAATACCATGATCGTTTTCCGAGCATGAACGAGGAGGGTATCGACGTGGCCGTGTTGATCGGTCATCTCCCAAGCTCGTCATTGATCGCACGACAAGTTGGTCATGTACGCTCGATGGTGTGCAGCAGTCCCGCTTATCTGCTCCGTCACGGTGAGCCAAGTGTACCGGAGGATTTGAGAAATCATCGTTTGGTTGCCACGCACGCTTATCGAGACAAGGTTCAGTGGGACTTTCATGAGGATGGTGAATTGCACCATGTCAAAGCCCGGGCCAGGATAAGTTGTGCGACGATCCAAGCGGCCATCGATGCGGCCGCTCATGGAGCAGGGATTACCCGCTGTCCGAGCTATCCACTGCACGAGTATTTGAGAAATGGGCGTTTGCATCGAGTGTTGCAGCCGTATGAATTGCCAGCGCTACCGGTACACGTTGTGTACCGCGAAGGGCGCAAGGCTTCAATGCGGGTACGCAGTTTCGTCGACCATATGGTCGACGGCCTGCGCGAGCATCCGGCCATGCAGCTGGACCCTTCCTGAGCATAAGTTATAGTAGGCTCCACCCTGCATTCGCCAAGTGTGGCTATTCGGTGCCACGGTTGAGTTATCTCGACCCGTAAGAAATTCCCTTGTCTCGACGAGGGCCTCTTAGGCGCTTCGTGCCGTCTATCACTCTGTTTGCCGTGTCTTCGAGCACATGCTCATACTGGAAACTGTACCTCCGACACCATTTCATTCCATGAAAAGTGGATTGTGCTTTATGGTCCTTCTCTCTAACCCTGCTCAAGCACAGCATCAGTGAGTATTGCCCCAGCCACCGCCCTGAAACGCAGACACCTGCTTGTCTGGGCTGCGTAAGGACATAACCATGTCTACAAAAGCTTTGATTTGCCCCATTGACGGGATGATCGACTTTGAACGTCCCGATGGCGTGTTAGGTAGGGGATACCTGGCCTGCCCGAGTGTGCTTGAAGGTGCACCAGCCATCGTCGTTATTCAGGAGTGGTGGGGGGTAAACAAACAAATCATAGGTGTCGCCGATCGCCTTGCTCTCTGTGGGTATTTGGTATTGGTGCCAGACCTTTATCGTGGCAAAACGACTGTTGAGGAGGAAGAGGCGCACCACCTTATGGACCATTTGGATTTCAGTGCGGTGATCTCCCAAGATATTCGTGGTGCAGTCCGCTATCTCAATGCCTATTCCACTCGAATTGGTGTGACGGGCTATTGCATGGGAGGCGCTCTAACGCTGTTGGCGCTCAGCGAGATAGCAGAGTTTTCTGCTGGGGTTATCTGGTATGGATTTCCGCCGTTAGAAGCGCTGACCGTCTTAAATATAAAAGCACCCGTAATGGGACACTGGGCTACACAGGATGTATTTTTCAACATCGAATCAGTGGACGTACTTGAGGAGAGTCTGCGGAAGGCTGGGGTGGATGTAACGTTTCACAGATACTTAGCTCATCACGCATTTGCCAATGAGACCGCTTCTGGAGCTGGGCGCATTGCGGGAACTCAATATGACTCGGTTTGGGCGCAGCAGGCGTGGGATAGGACACTCACCTTCTTCGGAAAAAAACTCTGGTGAAGTGCTTGAAGTGATGATCGTGATTTTGTGCATTGTCAGATCTTGGAGATTGTCATTTCTAACACAGACAGGACGTTGAATACTTTCAGGGAAACGTAGCGACAGCGTGGCTCGCGGTCGCTACGAATTGTCATTCAGCCGTCGCGGCAGTCTCAATCAAGCCTGCAACAACCTTCGGATTCGACACCATCACCACGTGGGATGCACCTTTGACTACAACAGTCTTTTTAGCGTGTGCCCGCTCAGCCATGAACGCCTGTGCTTGTGCAGGGATGTTCTTGTCTTTGTCACCGTAAACGAAATACGACGGTACCGTTTTCCATGCTGGCTCGCTCGACGGCTCGTTAAGTGCTGCTACCGTCACGGGACGTTGGGTCGCGGCCATCAACTTGGCGTCAGCACTCGAAACATCCGCGGCGAATTGATCGTAAAATTTGTCCTGCTGGATATAGAGATCCTTTCCACCATCAGCCAACTCAACGGGCGGAGCAAGGGTTGGACCCAGGGTGTTACCTGGGAAACGGCCAGCTAGGTCGGCAGTGGACTCACCTGCTTCAGGCGCCACAGCTGCAACATAAACCAACGCCTTGACGTTGGAATTGCCGTAACCGGCTTCGCTTATGACTGGGCCTCCATAAGAGTGCCCAACAAGGATAACAGGGGTTTTGATGCTTTTCAGTACATCAGCTACTGATTGCGCGTCGCCCTTGAGCGAGCGGAGTGGGTTTGATGCAGCAATCACTGGGTAGCCATCTGTTTCCAGAATCTTAACCACACCGTTCCAGCTACTGGAGTCGGCGAATGCGCCGTGTACCAGCACAACCGTTGGCTTGACTGGAGCAGCCAGAGCAGCAGTTGAGCTAACCATAGCTGCGGCGAGGGCCAGACCTGCGAATAACTTGTTCATTGGGTGTTCCTGTACGTGGGAGTAGGGACGCGACAGGACCATTGGAACTGGATGCTGTGTCTCGTATGTGTCTGAGCTACCCACGCTACGCATGGAAGTGTGTCTGGAGTTGCCTGAGCTACAAACGGATACAAACGCCGTTTGGGCATTTCAGTGAACGAAATAGTGGATTGTATTTTGTGGTCGTTCTCTCCTTTGCGGTTAAAGCGGAGCATGGGCTCACACATTCTTCCACGCCGTACAACGGAGGCTCATACCAGATGAAACGCGTGCTTATGTTACTGGCCAACGGCGTAGAGCCACTGGAAATGGCCGCCTTCACCGACGTATTGGGCTGGGCCGATTTGCTCGGTGACCACCCTGTTGAATTGGTCAATGCGGGCCTTCGCAGAAAGATCGTAACCACCTTTGGTCTCACGCTGAATCCCAGTTTTTTATTGAGCGATCTGGACGTGAGCAGCTTCGATGCCTTGGCATTGCCAGGTGGATTTGAACCAGCGGGTTTTTATGAAGAGGCCCTGAGCGAGCCTTTCCTGGACACCATCCGCCATTTTGTCGAAAGCGGTAAACCAGTGGCCAGTGTCTGCGTGTCCTCGGTGTGTCTTGGTGTGGCCGGCGTGTTGCGCGACAGGAACGCAACGACCTATCACCAAGAAGGTGGAAAGCGGAAAAGCCAACTATTGGAAACCGGTGCCCGCTTCGTTGATCGACCTGTCGTCATTGACGACAACCTCATCACTTCCAGTGGTCCAGGTACCGCCACAGAGGTCGCGTTTCTACTGCTTGAGAAAATAACCACTGCTGAAAATGCAGCTTTTATCCGTCAAAAAATGCGCTTTGCCACTCCCGGCCGTGACTGGTACGAGACGCCGCAAGTGCCCTAAATCGCTCTCCTAATTTTGAATCGACTCACTACCAAGGTAACCGTATGACTCATACAGCACTCATCGTCGTTGACATCCAGAATGACTATTTTTCGGGTGGCAAATGGGAACTCAACGCTACTGACTCAGCCGCTGACAATGCTGCTCGTGTGATTAAAGCAGCACGTGAAAGAGGGGACTTGGTCGTCCATATTCGCCACGAGACGCTAGCCCCAAATGCCCCGTTTTTTGTCCCTGGTTCCGACGGCGCGCAATTGCACGAGAAGGTGCGCAATCTTGCGGACGAGTTGGTCATCGTCAAGCATTTCATGAACCCGTACCGCGAAACTGAACTGCTTGATGTGCTGGAACACAACGAGATTGAACGGGTCACTGTGGTCGGGAATATGAGCCACATGTGCATTGATGCTGTCACTCGCGCGTCTGATGACTTCGGGTTTGAGACGACAGTGATTCACGATGCCTGTACGACCCATGACTTGGAGTTCAACAACGTCAAAGTTCCTGCGCCGCTTGTGCATGCGGCCTTCATGGCAGCGCTTCGGTTCGGTTACGCCAAGGTGCTGAGCACCGATGAATATGTGGCCTAACTTTTTGCCGTCTCTTCTAAAGGGTCAACCGATGTTCAATCTTTCCAATGCTGTCGATTACTACTATTGGCCGACTCCTAATGGGCAGAAGGTCGCCATCTTTCTTGAGGAGTCGGAACTTCCTTACGTTTCGCACCCCATAAACATCAGCAACGGGGAGCAATTTTCGGCTGAGTTCACTCGGATTTCACCCAATCAGCGCATACCTGCAATCGTAGATAAGGAGACTGGCGTATCGGTCTTTGAGTCAGGGGCCATTTTGCTTTACTTGGCTCAGCGCCGCGGAGAATTTATACCGGCAGATCCCAACGGGGCTGCTGAAGTCATGCAATGGCTGTTCTGGCAGGCAGCGAACCTGGGGCCGATATTGGGGCAGGCGGTGTTCTTCCTTAATTATGCCTTCGAGCATGTGCCGCTCGCCGTGGCACGGTTTAGCAAAGAGACAGAGCGTCTGTACGGAGTACTGGAGCAACAGTTGAGTGAACGCCCGTATGTCGCTGGTGAGTATTCAATTGCCGATATGGCGATCTATCCTTGGGTACTCCAACACGACAAGCAGGGAATGTCCCTCGATGCTTATCCGAACGTGGCCGCTTGGTTAGAGAAAATCAGTAAGCGTCCAGCCGTAGTTCGGGCCTACGCTAAAGGGGAGCAAATTCGTCCCTCGGTTCAAACTGATCAGGACAGAAAAAAGCTTTATGGGCTCCCCTAGGTAGATCGCTACCACTTAAGCGATTTTGATGTTGTTCGAGCGCGTGCAGGGTCCGTCTCGAGCGTCATGAAACTCTCGCAGTGCGACCGGCACTGCAAAGCGCAGAGTTGATGATCACCGGCAATCGCGTGATTAGACCCCGCTGCCGGGGATTCAACCATTTACTCGCCGGTCGGCGAGTGAAGGGCACCTGATTACGAATGCGTAGAGGTGATCATGAATCAATCGGACGAGCCAGGAGCCTCTCCTTGGCATGCGGGTGAGCGGCAGTTACAGGAAAGCGTTGGCGTCGCAGATCAAATGGAGATATTTGGGCGCAGGGTCGTACGTGATTACATGCCTGATCAGCATCGATTGTTTTACAACCAGCTGCCTTACCTCGTGTTGGGCGCTGTTGATGAACAAGGAATGCCTTGGGCCACGTTATTAGAAGGCCCCCCAGGCTTCATCCATTCACCAGATCCGCGTGTGCTACAACTTGACCGCTTGCCAGCTGATGGTGATCCGGTCAAAGCCGCCCTGAAACAGGGAGCCGCGGTGGGGTTACTGGGCATCGACCTGAAAACCCGAAGGCGCAATCGAATGAACGGTAATATCAGCACCGCCTCATCAGGCGGTTTTGCCGTTTCTGTGGTGCACGCTTTCGGTAACTGTCCGCAGTACATCCAGTTACGAAGCGTTGAACCGGTCAGCCTTGGTCACTCATCTTCAAATGTCGTCGCCGAACATCTCAACGAACTGGATGAGGAGGCGAAGACAACAATCAGCAAGTCCGACACCTTTTTCCTCTCTAGCTACGTTGACCTGGACGGTGATTCATCCCGGCGCTCGGTGGATGTTTCGCACCGGGGTGGCAATCCAGGTTTCGTCAGGATTGAAGGCAACGTACTGACGATTCCCGATTTCGCCGGCAACCTGCACTTCAATACCCTGGGTAATTTCTTGCTCAATCCTCGCGCGGGGTTGGTGTTCATCGATTTTGAATCAGGCGATGTGCTGCAAGTTTCCGGACGTACCGAGATCATTCTTGAGGGGCCCGAGATCTCCGCATTTCAGGGGGCTGAGCGACTTTGGAAGCTGACAGTAGAACGGGTTATTCGACGTCATGCCGTGTTGGCCTTGCGTTGGCAGTTTGAAGGTTTTTCTCCAAACAGTTTGATGACGGGCAGTTGGGAGAAAGCTCAAGGTCGATTGCAGGCCGATGCCTTACGCGATCAATGGCGACAGCTGCGGGTGACGCGGATAATTGATGAAAGCAGCACGATTCGCTCTTTCTACTTTGAGCCCGCCGATGGTGCAGGCATACCTCGGTTCGAGGCGGGTCAGCATCTGCCGGTGCGGTTTTGCCTGGCTGAAGGACAAACTCCTCTGGTCAGAACCTACAGTCTCTCGAGCGCGCCTTCCGACAGTTTTTTCCGTATTAGCGTCAAACGTGACGGACTCATCTCCTCGCATTTACACGACCACGTTCGGGTCGGGGATTTGGTTGAGGCTCGCGCACCTCAAGGGCGATTTACTGTGCAAGCCGACGAGCATCGGCCTTTGGTACTGTTGGCCGCAGGTGTGGGGGTGACACCTTTGCTCTCCATGCTTCGCGAAGTGATTTATGAAGGGGAACGTATTCGTCGCACTCGACCCACTTGGTTTATTCAAAGTGCGCGCAGCCTGGCAGAGCTTGGGTTTCGCGATGAGCTGTACGAACTGGCGACCCGTGCCAAAGATAAAGTTCGCGCGTTACGCCTGCTTAGCCAGCCGGAAGAACATGCTCGCGAAGGTGAGGATTTTGAACTGGCAGGCCGGGTTGACATCGCGTTACTCAAGGCTCTGCTGCCCCTCGACGATTACGACTTTTATCTGTGTGGTCCGGGTGCATTTACCCAGGCTTTGTATGACGGATTGCGTGAGTTGCGCATTGGCGATGATCGTATTCACGCGGAGACTTTCGGCCCTTCGACGTTGGTTCGCCAACGGGATCAACTGACCCCGGCAGTCGAGCAAGTGCCAGCTGCTACCAGTCCCGTCAAAGTGCTGTTTTCGGCATCGGCCAAGGAAGCTCGTTGGGAGCCGGGTGGTGGGAGTTTATTGGAACTGGCCGAGAGCCGTGGCCTGAGCCCAGACTTTAGCTGTCGAGGTGGATCCTGTGGGACATGTCGAACGAAACTGGTCAGTGGGCAAGTGCACTATCTGAACTTGCCGGCCGAGATGCCGGCCGAGGGTGAAGTGCTGATTTGCTGTGCGGTACCTGCACAAAGCAAGGAGGGCGATGCCCCCCTTGTGTTGGAATTGTGAGGAGTGCCATTTCTGGAGTGCTCATCCCGCCAAACGCGGGTTGAGCGCTTTGTCCAAACCACCTTCGGAATCAAGTTGCGCAAGGTCGTCAAACCCGCCGACGTGCCAGTTTCCGATGAAGATTTGTGGGACCGTACGGCGACCGCTTCGGTTAACCATTTCGCTCCTGACCGCAGCAGACTGTGCATCGATTTCGGTGTAGCGAATGCCTTTTTCATTAAGCAGGCGCTTGGCATTTCGGCAGTAAGGGCAGGTGCTGGTGGTGTACATAGTAACTTCAAGCATATTGGATACTCCTGAGATATTCGGCTGAGTTAGGCAACGGCTTTTGCTGGACGGGCATGAACGGCAACGGTGTTCGGATGCTTGACCAACGACTTGAACGTTTTGTTGTCGGCGTCCAGGGCATCGATCGAACCGGCTCCGATGTCGTAGACCCAACCATGAAGATTCACCAGGCCTTTTTCCTGGGCCAAACGCACACTCGGATGGGTCTGAATGTTGGCGAGTTGAGCGATCACATTCTCACGAACCATCGAGCTGACTTTTGCCGCTTCATTGGCGTGAGGCCGCGACTCATTGATGACTTTTGCCGATTCGGCGTGTTGCAACCAACTACCAACGGCAGGCAGGTGGTCCATGCAGGTGCACTTGGCGACAGCGGTCATGGCTCCGCAATCGGAATGGCCGCAGATCACAATGTCGGTTACGCCCAGCACGGCCACGGCGTATTCGATAGTGGCTGAGACACCGCCAGGATTTGGGCTGTAGGACGGCACGATATTGCCGGCGTTACGGATGACGAATAGTTCGCCTGGCTCTTGCTGGGTCAGCAGCTCGGGAACGACGCGACTATCAGAGCAACTGATGAACAGCGTCTTTGGCGTTTGCGTTGTGGCAAGGTGCTTGAACAGCTCGGTCCGTTGTGGAAATGCTTCTTTTTGGAACTTCGAAAAACCTTCAATGAGCGCTTTCATGATGTTTCCTCTGATGGTTGTTTTATCAATAAGTGATGGTCAGTTGGTGCAGCCGCTGCCGATCACGCTGTATTCCAGGACATGGGTCTCGCCGTGCGAGTCTCGGTAGGTCATTTGCACTGGTGTCGGACCGCATACATCCGCAGTCGGTGTGATGTGGATTACTTTGGCGATATCCAGGTGCATGCCGTACGAGTAAGGAACGGCCTCTGGTGCGACCACAGCTTCCTGTGCGTAAGCTGACAGCGAGGCGGTCAGGGACAGGGCGAGAAACAGAATTTTTTTCATGACGAATCCTCCATTCAAATTTGGTGATTGATAGAAATGGGTTAAGAAATTTTTTGAAGCAGGCCCGCAGTGGCTGCGGGCCGATTACACAGTCATTTGCACACTTAGAAAGGGCGCAGTGGCAGGAACTTGCCATCGAGGGTGATCACGGCACGGTGACCGCCTTCTGGGTCTTCGACTTTCTTCATGTCGAGCTTGAAGTTGATCGCGCTGATGATGCCGTCGCCGAACTGCTCATGAACCAAGGCTTTCAGTGTGGTGCCGTAGATCTGGATCATTTCGTAGAAACGGTAAATGGTTGGGTCGGTTGGCACACCGGACAGGCTGCCGCGCAGCGGGATGATTTGCAGGCGGGCCACCGAGTCGGCGTCCAGGTCCAATTTTTTGCCGATCACTTTGGCAGCGGCTTCCGGCAGCGGGTGCTGGCCGAGCAGAGCAGCGGTGACGTAAGCCAGGCCAAGGCCGGTGCCTTCAGTAACTTGCTCGAAGGACAGATTTTTGCGCGCCTTGGCGTCGAGAATCTTAGCGGTCAATTCGAGGCTGGTGTCGTTGTAAGCGTGGGACTGAGTCATGGTGTTTCTCCTATCAGTTTTACATGGTTGGTGTTGCTAGGTTGATGTTGCTTGGGTGTGAAGCAATCTTCTGCCGTTTGCTCGATAGCGTCCAAGACCGATATACAATCCTCTGCATAAGTTGTTCCTATAGGTGCAGGTCGGAGCGTTCATGAACGTTGAAAACTCAGAGGCGCTGCTGTTGATTCCTAACGGTTTTCCGGTGTGGATTGACGTGGCTCAGGCAAGCATTGGAGGGGCGGGCACGGCGATGCGCTTTGTATTGCCCGTACATGGCCATAACCTGCCGTTGATGCATCGTCAGGAAACCAAGTTGGTGGTGGCGCTCAAGGGGGAACTGGATATTCGTGCCGGCCGACATCACATCGCATTACTGCAAGAAGGCGAAGCCACAAAGCTCGAACCCGGGGTCGCGCACCGTATTCATCAATATGGGGCGGGTCCGAGTACCGTGGGGGCGGTGCTGTGGCCGGGTGCGGTAGAGCAAGCCTTTCGTGAGCTTGCAGCGGCTGCTAAACAAGGCGCGTATGGTCGTAGCGACATGATTGAAATCCTCGCCCGTTACCATGTGGCTTGGGCTACTCAATCGAATGAACATGATCCTGAATCGATAACGGTCCAGCCGTTCCGAGATTGGCTGGGCGATTTGCCGGAGGCGTTGAGGAAGCAATTAGAAATTAGATGGGGAAGGTGAGGTCGCCGTCTCGATCCGGCTGACGAGGCGGAACGCGTGAGTGTATTGAGCGATGAAAAAAGCCCGCGAGTGGCGGGCTCCATTTCAACTGTTCTGAATTTTCAAGGTGTGATCGCATGCAGTCGTCTGCCTTTGACATCTACCTGTTGGCCAATGGCAAACTCCTCGCGCGGAGAGCGCACAACTTGCTCCTCACCGTTACTACTCCGGACGGTATAAGCACGCTCCTCTAGCCCGGTTGCCTTTTGCACTTCACGCCCTCCCAGCAACCCAAGCCCAGCTCCAATTAACGCACCCAAAGGGCCGCCGGCTGCACCGCCTATCAATACTCCGGTACCGACTCCAAATGCAGCGCCTGCTGTGGTGTCGTCCGTTTGAGACAGAACCTCGTCGGCTCGCGCCGCGCCTACGCTGAACAGGAACAGTCCGATAGCTATGGTTGCACCGCCCAGAAGTTTCATGTTGCCTCCGAATGGCAAGCACCTGGGCGCCTACCAATTGATGATCATGTGCGGCCATCTAAGCGCCGCCTAACCATCCACAACGTCAGAAGAAGTGAGATGATCTTCCTTTCAAGCTGGCTAACGCTTGCATCGGTCGAAACACTCCGCAAAGCGATAGCCCGGCTACTAACGGGGAGCATTTATGCTTTGAGTTTCGCAGCAATTTTCGCGACGTACTGCCCTTGGTGATGAGCAATGCGTAACTCTCGCGAGTCAGGTTGGCGTGAACCATCACCCCCTGCAATTGTGGATGCCCCATAGGGGGTCCCTCCGCCTGGTTGTGAGATATCGAATAGCGCAGGGTCGGAATAACCGATTGGCACAATGACCATGCCGTGATGCGCGAGAGTCGTCCACGTCGAAGTGATCGTCATCTCCTGGCCACCACCAGTACCTGTGGATGTGAATACACTCGCGATCTTGCCGACCAACGCTCCTGTCGCCCACAAACCGCCAGTTTGATCGAGGAAGTTACGCATCTGTCCTGACATATTCCCGAAGCGTGTTGGGGTGCCAAAGATAATTGCGTCATAACCGGAAAGCTCGGCGGGGGTTGCTATGGGGGCAGCTTGGTCGGTCTTTCCGTGTGCCGCCTTGAATGCTTCTGGGTCCATGACTTCAGGTACACGCTTTATCGTGACCTCTACACCAGGAACACTCCGCGCACCTTCGGCCACATGCTGCGCCATCGTTTCTATGTGGCCATACATCGAATGATAGAGAACCAATAGTTTGACCATCTCCACTTCCTCTTTGCCGCATCGGTGTTGTATGTCAGCTACTACAGGCCCAAATCGGAAAGGCCCGGGTGATCGTCAGGGCGGCGGCCTAGTGGCCAACGAAACTTACGCTCTGATTCTTTGATGGGCATGTCATTGATGCAGGCAAAACGGTGAGCCATCAGGCCGTTATCAGCGAACTCCCAGTTTTCGTTCCCGTAGGAGCGATACCAGTTTCCTGAATCATCGTGCCATTCGTAGGCGTAGCGAACAGCAATGCGGTTATCTGTAAAGGCCCACAGTTCCTTGATAAGCCGATAGTCCAGCTCTTTGTTCCATTTCCGAGTCAGGAACGCTGCGGCCTCTGCTCGATTCACCGCAAAATCAACTCGATTGCGCCACCTTGTATCGGGTGTATAGGCCAGTGAAACTTTCTCCGCATCGCGGGTGTTCCAACCGTCCTCAGCCAACCTGACTTTGAGGATTGCTGACTCGCGATTGAATGGTGGTAGCGGGGGGCGGGTTTCAGATTCAGCCATGACTTTCGCTCCAAATGTCTGGTGCATTGTGGTCGAGAGGTTTTACGCGCGGGGGAGAGGACGTATTCATTCGTCTCGGTAACACCCTGAAACTGCGCGATTGTCGTAACGACGAATGTCCCTATGCCTTTGTTTCTGGAAATTCTGCCAAAGGAACGAACGTATTGGTTCTGCCATCCAGGGCCACTATGGATCCCGTTTCAATGTCATAAACCCAGCCGTGTAGATTCAGTTTTTTCTGTTCAAGCGCCAATCTGACGCTTGGGTGGGTTTTCAGATTGGAAAGCTGAGCGATCACATTTTCGCGGACCATTGAACTGACGCGTTCTTTATCGGATGCGTGGGTGCGGGTTGCATTCATCACTTTGGCGGACTCTGCATAGCTCATCCAAGCAGCTACGGCAGGTAAGTGATTCAATGATTTTCCACTCGATACGGCTGTCATGGCTCCACAATCCGAGTGGCCACAGATGACAATGTCGTGGACTCCGAGTACCGCCACCGCATACTCAACCGAGGCGGTCACACCACCTGGCTGAGGGCCATAGGATGGGACTATATTTCCTGCATTGCGTATAACAAATAATTCTCCAGGCTCTTGCTGTGTGAGCATTTCCGGAATGACCCTACTGTCTGAGCATGTAATAAATAAAGTTTCAGGGTTTTGAGTGGTGGCAAGATATTTGAAGAGATCAGTTCGTTGCGGGAATACTTCTTTTTGAAATTTTATGAACCCTTCAATCAGAGCTTTCATGTGCGCCTCTCGTTTGTAAAGTTTTGAATAATATTAAGTTGTTGATGATATTTGACGCGCGAACCGTCGTCCAAGATCGAGAGGAAATAATGATTTATTTGTTATATGGGATAGATCTAATGTTGTAGTATTTCTCTCTTCATATATTCGAAAAAAATATGTATGGCTTGGTTTGGATTCGGCATGAAATGCAATAATTGGCGCATTGCGAGCTTAATTGTTGACGAGATTATTATGCAGCTTCTCTGTTCGTTTTTATTGTGCCCAGCGTTACACTTTTCTCACTCAGGTAGTGACTGAAACGGGAACGTAACCAACGTTCTCCCGAGTCGTTGTCCAGGGTCGCGCTCCATGACATAGAAAGGTCGAGCGCGGGCAGACTCATCGGAACGGGGTCTGCACGAAAACCACCTTGTCGGGTCATCGCTTTTGCCACGTAATCGGGCACAACGGCCAACATATCCGTGTCCTCGAGCAGTGTTCTGAGGGCGCTGTATTGCGAAACAGAAAGGGCGACCTGGCGTTGCCGTCCAATAGATCCTAAGGCTCGGTCAATGTAGTCGGACGATTCACCGCTGACTGAAACAGAAATGTGTGGGCGATTGCAGTACTCGTTGAGGTCCAGAGCACCTGCCATGGAGCTGGTACTCAAAATAGTCGGGCGGCTGCTTCGTAGAAATTTTCGTTTGGCGTTGGCAGGGAGTTCGCGGGAGTGACATACGCCCAGCGATACCTCTCCCGTAGAGAGCTGATTGGCCAGCATTGTGTGGTCTGTACGACGTACTACGAAAGTGACTTGAGGAGCCTCTATACGCAGTTGGCGCAACAGTCCAGGCAGCAAAGAGTACTCGACATCATCAGAAAGACCGATTCTGAAGACGCTAGCACTGGTCTCAGGATCAAATTCGCTAATGCTGCCGAGCGCGGCCGTCATTGTATCTAGTGCAGGAGTCAGGCTGAGTTGTATTTCAAAGGCTCTACTCGTGGGCTCCATCGTCCTACCCATCCGAATGAACAGAGGGTCATCGAAAAACTGACGCAGCCGATTTAATGAAGCACTGATCGCCGATTGGCAAAGAAACAGTTTCTCGCCGGCACGGGTAAGGTTTCGTTCGTGCATCAGCGTTTCGAATACGATCAAAAGACTGAAGTCGATTTTGCGAAGATCGTTTCTGTTCATCATCATCATCACCAGGGCGTTGCCCCATACTTTTGCGTCAGTGCACAAAGAGCGATGTTGAATGGTATTCGCCCATTGCCTATGAGCCTGGTAGCGGACTGTAACAATCGGATCAATTAAGCTGAAGCTTCGAGTTTCAGAGTTTAATTGAGGCGCCGCTTTCGTTGGCTTGTATGTATGGTGGATTATTTTGCTTGTATTGACACTTCTACGTAGGTTTCAATCTTCTAAGGTATGAGTTCTAGGGGCTAATACTTGAGTATTATGCGGGTGTGTTGTGGGTGTGGTTGCGGGGCAGCCAAGAAGAATATAAGAAGTGTTAAGCCTGCTGAATTTTTTGAGTTTGAAATGGGGAGGTAAAGATTGTGTTAATTTGGAGGATGTTGAGTCTCTGCGGTTTTTAGAATTTGCTCAATGCAGTCAATCATCACCTGCCCGTCAAATGGCTTACTAAGAAAACAGATCGCACCCGCGGATTGCGCTCGTTGGCGAACTGACTCCTCCGGGTATGCGGTGATGAAAATGATGGGGATTCTCTGACCTTTTTTGATCAGTTCACTTTGCAGATCCAAGCCACTCATGCCCGGCATCTGCACATCTGAGATGAGGCAGGTTGTGTCATGGCTTTTTGACGAGGCGAGAAATTCTTCGGCGGAAGAAAAAAGACTGGGTTCACAGTCCAGGGAGCGCACCAGGCTACTGAGCGCGATTCGACCAGATTCGTCATCGTCGACAATAGAAATCACAGGGATTTTATTCACTGCGCAGATCCTGGACGCGACATCAATGGATTCGAAACAGCGGAGGCCGTCGCGCCAGTTCTACTCTATTGGCGGGCTTCAACAAAAGAAATCATACACTCGTATGTGCTGTGCCTAGCGTTTTGGCCCAATTCCTAAAAATTCAGCCATTCGAACCAGATCAGCAAATGACTTTGCATGCATTTTTTTCATCACATGCCCGCGATGGATTTTGACGGTGATTTCACTCAGATTCATTTCTGCCGCGATTTGTTTATTCATCAGCCCCTTGGCTGCGTGGACCAAAACTTCTCGTTCACGGGCCGTCAGTGATTGATAACAGGTATGCATACCAGCATCTTGTTTGTCTATTTCCCGGCGCTTGGCGTCCCTTTGGTGCGCCGCAGCTACGGCATCCAACAAATCCTGCTCACGGAATGGTTTTGGTAGGAAGTCCACGGCACCGGCCTTCATCGCTCTGACTGACATTGCGATGTCGCTGTGCCCGGAGATGAAGATGATGGGTAAGGCGATTTTCGACTCGATCAGTTGATGTTGGAACTCCAGGCCACTCGCACCTTGAAGGCGAACATCAAGGACTAAACAGCTTGGGGCGTCAGAATCGGGGAACTGAAGAAACTCTGATGGCGACGCAAACGTCTCCACTCGAAGACCAATTGAACGAAACAGGCTACTAAGCGCCTCCCGCATTGGTGCCTCATCGTCTATCACAAAGACGACAGGTGTCTTATCGATGGTTGAGGTGTCTTCGTTCACGCGAGTCCCTTTTGAATGGATGGAAAGGACAAGTGAAATATCGCTCCTTCACCTGTTTGGCTCGTTGCCCAGATACGGCCTCCGTGAGCATCGATAATCGATCGGCAAATTGAGAGCCCCATTCCCATCCCTTCGGATTTGGTGGTGTAGAAGGCATTGAACAGCTTTGGCATGCACTCCGGTGAAATTCCAGGGCCGCTGTCTTGAACATCCACACACACCTCACCCTGATCAGAGTGCCTAAGGCTCAAGAAGATGGCGCGATGCTTACATTTGGCATTTGTCATTGCCTGCACGCCATTCATGATCAAGTTGATGATTACCTGCTGCAACTGAACCCGGTCGCCTATGATCTCGGCTTCTTCGGTATCGTATTCATGGTCTAGCACAATTTTGTTCCGCTTGACCTCCCGATCGACCAACGCCAAAGACTCTTCAATGACTTCTCTAAGGTCCACTGGGACGCTTTGGGGATCCGTTTTCCGAGACATTGCTCGGATGCGTCGAATGACTTCGCTTGCTCGGTGTGTTTCGCTCATCATTCGTTCTATGGCGCTGCGCACCTCATCAACGTTTGGAACATCACGATTCAACCAGCGCAAACCCGCGGTACCGTTGGTGGCCACGGCTGCCAACGGCTGGTTGACCTCATGGGCTATCGATGCCGCTAGTTCGCCCAGCGTAGTGATCCTGGTGACGTGAGCTAACTCTGCTTGCGAACGATGAAGTGCCTCCTCCGACATTTTGGCGTCGGTGACATCCATCAGTGCACCAACGTATTCAAAATTCCCGGAAGCGTCCTGGATTGGGTGAGCCAACATTTGCACATGCTTTACCCGGCCATCGGCCATTAAGAGTCGATACTCCACTTTGATGTGTGGCTCTTTCTGGTAGGCGTGTTTGATCGAGGCTTTGACCAAGTCCAAATCGTCTGGATGAGTTTTTTTCATAACGCTTGAAAGCAATGGCTCCTCGTCGTCGCTGAATTCGAAGATCCGCCGCGCCTCGTCGGACCAATACATTTCTCCACTGGGAATTTTCAGGCCAACGCTTCCGGTTTGACTCAGCCACTGAGCGCCTGCGAGAAAAGCTTCGCTACGTCGCAGAGCATTGATGGCTCTTTTTTGTTCAGTGACGTCGTTGTGCGTAGCCAGGACTGCTTTTGGCTGATTTCTCTCGTCCCGTGATAGAGAGCAACGACTGACTACTGTCACCGCTGTTCCGTCACGTCGATGTTCCACCACTTCGCCTTCCCATCGACCAGTTTCGATCAGCGCTTTCATCACCTGCTCCCACGTGAGCGCCAGTTGAGGTCGTAGAAGAGTTCGGAAATCCTGTCCAATGGCTTGCACTTGTGACCACCCATACAAGGCTTCGGCGCCGGGACTCCACGTCGTGATAATGCCATTCATATCTCGAACGATGATGGCGTCATGCGTTTGCGCGAGAACCCGCACCTGCTCCTGCAACTCATCGTTTGCTGCTTTATTTTTGAGTGCAAGCACGCTGGTGATCGCGATGGCAGACAAGCTAACCAAGCATCGCGCGAAGGCTGAACTATTGAAATCGGTACCATGGGAGATGAAGAAAGCGATCAACGTCAATCCGCTGCATGACAGCGATACGCCGATGACCCCCTTCCTGGAAAACAAACTGACGGACATGAGAATCACGGCGACGTACAAGACCGCTACCGCGATATGGATGGACGTCAGGGTATCGATGATGAAGATGACGCTTGCGAGCGTGATCGCGCCAAATCTTTGTAGCAGAGCGGGCGAAGCCAAGGGATGGGGCTTTTCTACAGCTACCGTCGGTTCAATTGAAATTTTCATATCAATCAATAGGCCTGCTGAGTTTTCGGTCATCACGGATGAATGCAGTGAACACCCCTGACGAAATTGCAGCAAGCAAAACCCATCTTGTATATCAAAGATGCGTTGGTTCAATCCAAAAACGACGTCGTAACCGTAGTTTGATGAATGTGGGCTGTAAAGTGCAAAAGGTAACGGACATATCAATAGAGATAGCTATGCAATCAGAGCTGGCTTCGAAGATAGAATCATACGAACCACGTGGAAAGGTCGATGAAGATATTCAAAAACTTGTGTACTGTAACTATTCCCGTTAATGCACCAGTTACAGAAGTGTTCGCAATTATTTGACAGGATTTTGTACTGTGACTCTCCAACCCTGGAGAGAGCCCGCACAATGATCTCTTCGCTTGAAAAGGCCCGTTGCTCTTGATGTACCCAAATGGGTCTCCCATTTCCAAAATGGTCAAGGTCAGTCACTTCAATCGGACCTGCCTGCAAAGATGCACTCAATCCTGAGTAGTGGGCGACCTTACCATCCCCTAGGTAAATACCGTGATGGGCATAGAATTTGCGCGGGCTCACGAGGTGCGATCCTGCGGCCAAGCCGTCAACATCTCGGACTGCTTCTGTTGCGGATTTTGAGCTTTCCCCGTTCAGTATTGGAGCGCTATTGCGGGGGCATGTATTTGAACCACTTTCAAAAAATTGGTCATTTAGGTTCGATGCGCAATCTGTATTGACGACTGTCGAGTTCAAATATATCGAACCCAAGGAAGATATAATCCCAATCGTTTTCACCAGTAGCTTGTTCATGATGAATTCCTCTGGAGCCTTTGAAAGTAGAATATCTTTCCAGAGGAAAATAATCAGTCGCACATTGGTTTATACGAATAGTCAACTTGTATGCGTGTCTAATACTTCAGTATTATTCTCGCTGTTTACAGAAATTTTTGAGCTGGCTGGCATGCGGAGAGATGTGTTTCATTCGCTTAACAGTGCGGCGTAATTAGGTCAATGGAGATATCACGATGCTTGTATCGAAATGTATCTCGACGATTGTTAGCTAACTCTGCTTACAAAACCCCGGTCCTCCCGACACGTGTCAGATACACCTTTACCTTGAAATGGATGCACCGCACGAGCGGAATTCCACACGGCCTATGCCGTGCACTGACCGGAGAAAATTAATGTCACGCTTTAACGCTCGAAAATCCATCGGCCTGTTTGGTGCTGCCTTAGCTGCCGCCGTCTCTCTCTCCGCATTCGCGGGGATGGCGCACGCCCAAGACACGCCGGCCGCGAAAAGCTGGCAGACAGGGCTTCACCGTACGGATCTCGTGAAACGCGATCTCGGTGTTTCTGACCGCGAAGTTATTCAGGTTCGTGTCGACTTTGAACCTGGTGTCGCTGCACCTAAGCATTCCCATCCAGGCGTGGAAGTGGCTTACGTAATCAGCGGTACCTTTCAGTACCAGCTCGAAGGGCAGCCAACGGTGACACTCAACGCCGGTGACTCCTTGTACATTCCAGAAGGCACCGCGCATATCGCAACGAACATTGGCACCACCACGGGATCAGAATTGGCGACCTATATCGTCAAGAAAGGCGAACCGCTGGTTAACCTGCAAAAATAGGCAGCACCTGTCGGCTGCTTGGAGCACGACCTCCGGGCAGACGGCACGGGGCATATGGGCGTATCGATAAGCCGCTAACCTCTTTGGGCCGGTTTCGATCCAATGGCTTGCATGAGGCGGCGAAGCTAGTCTCTCCACCTGCGCCTAAAAGAATTTCAGCTCAGACACATTGCAGATACATAACTGCTGTTTGATGTGTCAGTTCGCCTCCAAATTGAGAGTGTTTTTTATGTTTAGCAGATTGCGTAAGGCCATGAAGTCAGTCAGCCAGAGCGCGCGTTTGATGGTTGGGATTCCCGACTACGACAATTACGTGGCTCAAATGGCAATCAACCACCCTGATCAGCCAGTAATGACCTATTCGGAGTTTTTTCGTGAGCGGCAGGATGCTCGCTATGGGAAAGGAAAATGTACAACGCGCTGCTGCTAATTCCTCAGGCGTTCAACCACCACTGCGAGCAGTCATACGCCATAAGATTTATCAGATGCATTCGGTAGAAATCACCTAATCGTTACTCAGCGACCTCCATGTTTTTTGCGATATGCCCCCGGTTGCATACCCACGGACTTTGCAAACGCGCGCGTAAAGGCAGAGATCGACTGGTACCCCACGGCTGGGCTGACCGCTTCAACCGTGTGATTGGTCTTAAGTAGTTGGCAAGCATGGCGTATCCGCAAAGCTAGCAGCACTTGCCCAGGTGACTGGCCCGCCAGCTCGTTGAAGCGCTTGAAGAACGCCGAACGTGAAAGGCCGGTGCAGGCCGCCATGCTTTCCAGTGACCAAGCCTGTTGCGGATGTTCGATTAGTTGGTCCAGAAGCGGCGCAAAGACTGGGTGTCGGGCCACCGCTACCAGCCCACGGAGGTTCTGGTTGTCTGCCACCTGTTGGCGAAGCACATACAGAAATAGTAGGTGGCTCAATCGCTCCAGCAGCGCAGATGAGGGCGTTGGCAGTCGCTCGCACTCCTCAAGAATTAGCTCAAATAAAGCCCTTGCCGCCTTCAGGGAGGGATCGCCAGCACGAAGAATAATATAGTCGGGTAGTCCTTCGATGATTAGTGACGACAGCCCGGATTTGAAGTGAAAAAAGCCGCAGACAAGACCGACACCATCCTCGGCCTGGCTATCCAGGGGAACCATGTCAATTTTCGGAAGAAGCTGCGCAGTGTGGGCTTCCTCAGTGCTGGAAAGCCGATACTCAAAATCCCGCAGAAGAAATATCGCATCCCCTGCATTCAAACGTTGCGGCTCGGTTTGGGCAGCGATATGCAGCCAGCAGTGACCTTGGACAACCAAATGAAAGCTGGAGCGCGCTGCCCCGGAAGTACTGGCATGCCAGCCACCACAGTAACGGCCGACATGAAATAGGTTTGCCTCCAATTCAAGGCTTTCTAATAACCAATCCATCAGCGATCGCGACGAAATCATCTATTCAAAACACTCATGGGCATGTAATCGCTACTAATGAATATGGTTGGATTTCCTGATAAACAAGAGACTAGCCGGACTTCAATCCACATGAGTCCATCCCATGTCACGTGTCACTCTACACACATTGCAAAGCGCACCTGAAGCCGCAAAGCCCTTCCTGGAGAATGCGCAGAAAAACTCCGGCTTCATTCCCAACCTTCTGGCTGTGTTGGCCAATGCTCCGGCAGCATTGGAAACCTACGTTACAGTATCGGCTCTTAATGGAAAGTCCGACCTTAGCTTGGCTGAGCGTGAAGTGGTGCAATTGATTGCTGCGACGACTCACGGCTGTGATTTTTGCGTGGCGGGCCACACCGCGGTAGCAGTTAACAAGGCAAAGCTACCTGATGAAGTCGTTGACGCTCTGCGTGATCAAGTGACCATTCCGGAGGTGAAGCTCGAAGCCCTGGCGGCCTTTGCCCGCGAAGTGATTGCCACACGAGGTAATGTCAGCGAACCCACCTACAGTGCTTTTAAAGACGTCGGGTACAGCGAAGGCAACGCGCTGGAGGTGATTCTCGGAGTAAGTCTGGCGACCCTGTGCAATTTCGCAAATGTGTTTGCTGGCACACCCCTCAATGCTGAGTTGGGTCGGTATCGTTGGAAATCCGGTCAATAGCTTAAAGCGTTATGTGTCGAACATATCGGTTTACACGGGATCCTGAAATGCTCGACCCAGCATGAGCCATTTGGCCGGACGCTTTTGCCTGAGTACTGGTGTAGAGCGATGTGACGTAGATGCTGTTGTGCCTTGCAACATCAACGTTCATCGCTACGCCACCAGTTCACATTACGGTATCAGTGGTGAGTACGTTTCAAGCCTGCTGAACGAACGCCAACCGTACGGCAAATCCAATAAGCAATGTGCCGAATAGCCACTGCTGCACCCGCTGGGCGGTAGCGCTTCGATTCAACCACCGTCCTACCCAAGCACTTGCTGTTGCGTACAAGCTGTCGAATACGAGGCCCGTAATAACCAGAACGACACCCAGCGTTGCAAACTGCTCCCATACCGAAGATCGGCTGGGATCAATGAATTGTGGTAGCAGCACTGAGCTGAACAGCAACGCTTTTGGATTGAGCAGATTAGTCAGGAGGCCGCGGCGGAAAGAGGCTATCAAGGATGAAGATGCAACCCCATTCTCGTGAGCTGCTGGTGAGCTTGCGCCACTGCTTTTGAACATTTGTAACCCAATCCAGAGCAAATAAGCAGCGCCCGCATATTTCACGATATCAAACGTCCAGGGCAGAACTTTAAACATCGTTGCCAGCCCCAACGCAGTCAGTGTGACATGGCAAGCGCGTGCAAGCGCAAGACCCAAAGCCGTCGCCATCGCGGCAGTTCGCCCTTGTTTTGCTCCAGTTTGCAGCAGCAGGATCATATCGGGACCCGGCATAAGAAAGATCATTGAGAGGGCTAGGAGATACAGCGCTTTATCTTCCATTTAGAGCAGCTCGATGGCGGTTAAGGAAGACAAAATTCTAGGGCCAAGGGGCAGGGCAGGTGGTTGCGTATTGAACTCATTTAGCGGCTGGTTTTGGCAGAATCTGCCAGCCTAGATTCTTAAAAGGTCGAGTAATGCCAAATGAATCGTAATTCATATATCAAACTCGATAACTACGATCGAGCCATCCTGGAAGCCTTGCAACGGGATGGTCGCCTGACCAACGTAGAGTTGGCTGAAGAAATTGGTCTCTCTGCATCTCCTTGTCTACGCCGCGTACGCAACCTTGAAGAGGCAGGTGTTATTCGCGGCTATCAGGCAACTTTAGATGCAGAGGTTGTTGGGTTAGGGATGACGGTGTTCGTTGGAGTAAAAGTCGAACGTCACCATGAGGTTGAGGCTGAAAAATTTCAAACGACAGTGCTGGCGCTTCCAGAGGTTGTGTCAGCCTTTTTAGTGTCTGGTGAGTCAGATTTTCTGCTGCAAGTAGTGGTGCCTGATTTACGTAGGTATGAGCGGTTCTTGACATCCGTTTTGCTAAAACTACCTGGTGTCAGGGATATTCGGAGTAATTTTGCAATCAAGTCGATCAAGCCTCAGGGGCCTCTGCCATTGGATCACCTAGAGGCTTAGCTTTACCTGTCGCCACCGCAGGCTTTGGTCGAGTTCGGCCTGTCCCTGTCGACTCTAGCTTATTGTGATGTCTAGAAAAGCTGGGGCGGTTCACCTTGATCCACGAGTGGTCGCGGACGAGCAGGTGCAATGGATACTTAAGGAATGGCAATCCCCAAAGCGTTCAGCGTTGGTGTATCCATTTTGCCGCTGCTTTTGATCCCTGAGTCCGCTTGGAAGGCCATTAGTGAACCACGGACGCTGTTGCCCAAGACCCCATCAATAGGTCCTGAGTAATAATTTTTTACCATCAACGCCAGTTGGACACGTCGTATTAGCATCGCAAGATCCGCGGCTGCTGGCTTGGTAGGCGTGGTTGAGTAGGCGTTCGATTTAGTTATTGTGCCGGTCGAATTTGGTGTTGAGGTTGTGCTTGGCGTACTGGTGGCTGAGCGAGTGGTAGTACTTGGGCTAGCAGGCGTTGTGTAGTAGTTGGTTGTCGGCGGGGTATAGGCACGTGGCGCGCTGTAGCCGCCAGAGCTGCTGTAGTGAGAGCTATGTGAGCTATGGGAACTGTGTGAGCTGTGAGATCTATGTGCTGCGTAAATGTTGATCGCGTCTTTCGCGTTGAGCGTGTTTTTGAATACGGGTGGAGCGCTGTGCTGATTCGGTAACCAGTCAGATGATGCCAACTGAGCCTGGTTGGCATCAACCATTGGGCTTCCGACCATGGGTACCAAGGCGATGGATTGGCCAATCAGCATTTTCCAGCGATCAAGCAATTTCATGTAGCGCTCCTTGCATAACTACTAGGTCATCAACGGAGAGCGGATGGACGTTGCGGCTCTGCCATTTTGTTGAATGAGATTTGAAGAAACCAGCACAGGCGTCGGTAGCTGAGCAGGTCTGGCACGCGTCGATAAACAGGTTTTTCCAGTCGGAAATACTCTGGCGATAAAAACGACCCAGTACCGGATCCAGTACGCAAAGCGGCAGGTTATAAATCGAGACTGCGATGCCGCGGATATCGAGGAAAAATGCAGCTTGGTTCAGCTCTTTTTGATAATCGGCTGGATCGATCCAGAGCTGCTCGTAATTCTTCTTAGCGAGCCCCGTATTCTCAATGCCCATGAGCGCTACGTGGTGCACGAAAGGCAAATTGCGGAAAACGAAATGCGACCACTCTGGGAGCCGAGGCGTGGTCAATCTGCTCAGCACCATGCGAATTTCTATCTTCTGATTGGCGCGATGCAGGTTATACAGCCCTGCCATGGTTTCGCTAAATGCTCCTGGTGCCTGCACAACATTGTCGTGATCAGCTGCATTGTCGGCGTAGAGAGGGACACCCCAGGTAAGGCTGAGATGGTTCACTCGTTCAAGATCATTGACCCACGTGGCGTCACTGAGCAGTCGACCGTTGCTCAGGATATGTAGAGATTTTTCTGGGATGATCTTTTTTGCTCGCTCGATTATCGCGAGCAGTCCCTCCCTATACAGCGTGGGTTCTCCACCGCTGATACCCAGCTGCTCAGGACCCTGATCAATCAAGTCAATTAGCTTTAGGTTTTCCTCAATGTGCCAACGGTCATCTACGTCTTTAGGAGGTTGGGAGCACATTAAACAAAGGCTGTTGCAGCGATCTGTCATGAACAGGAGATTGCTATTGGCGCCCCGGCGATAAAGCACTCTGACCACGGTTGATCCTGGTCTCACAGCGATCACATCACCAGGCTGTACCACTAACGTATCTTTCGGGTTCGTCAGCAAAGTCGCGTCAGTGCTGCAACGTATGTTCGTATTGCCTGTCAGCAAAAATCCTCCAACAGGAAACGAGATCATTTGTTCATGGTTGTCGGCGGAGGACTCGTCGAGCCACAACATGAGATCATCGTAAGAAGCCTCACCCGCGCAAGCAGCGGTTCCTTTGGAGATCAACTCACCGGGCGAAATGACCTTGAATAATTTTGGGGCTGCGAGATTAATAATCTCAAACTGAGTATCAAGCCGTAGCATCTTCAGTCCCTGTAGCCGGCAGAGGGTAAGTTGCTCAAATTCCGGCGGGCTAGCCAAGACATAAGTACCTTTTGCGTGAAATTCTCACCATCGCGCAATAGGCCAAAAAGGTGGGTGAGAAGTGCCGTATTTTTCTGGCAGAAGCTGCTGAAAGAGCGATGTCCGATCGGATCTCCCTGACGGGCGAAATGCTCGATTGGATCTGCACCACAGTAAGGTACGAGCGCGCAATCTGAGCAGCCGGGTAATGCTTCGGCTACACCAGCAGACAGCAGTAAAGCAATCACTGGCGACTCAAGCAGCTCTTTCAATGGTTGATCTACGCTACCCAGCTTCAGGCCTACCTCACCCATCTCAAGAAGCATGCGAGATTCGTCTGATGGGTAAACGTCGCCATCGTAGTTGTAGACAAGGGTCCCAACTCCTGCGCCGAGAGGTGATCGTAGGTCTACGTAGCCAGAGGCGAAGGGAGTGAGAATATTGGTAAGTAGTAGCGATGCGTAGCCTTCAGAAATAAACGTACCCTGAACGTTCAGCTTCAGCAGATATGACAATGCCTCCATGTAGAAACCGATGAACTCGTTCATCGAATAGTCCAGGCGTTTCGCGGATGTTTTGGCGAAACCATATGGGCTCAAAGGTCGTAGGGAGATGCTCGTAAAACCCCGAGCTACGTACTCGTCAATGATGGCTTGGGGATATGCCAGGCTCTTTGAGGTGATGGTCGTCAACGCGGAAACGGCATCGTGGCCAAGCCTTGCTCGAACTCGATCAATACCTTCTACGGTTCGCTCGTAGGCGTCCTTCGTAGGGGTAGGTCTATTGGCGTTGTGCAGAAAAGCAGGGCCATCCAAGGAGGTGGAAAACTGGATTTTGTGGCGTTGTGCAAAATCGAGGATTTCTTCATTCAGATGATGCAGGGTTGTCGTGATTACGTACTGGATGCTGCGCTGCTCAACTACGTTACGGTCCTCTACCAAATCAACGATTTGGCGAATGCGATCAAAGGCCAGCAATGGTTCGCCACCTTGAAACTCAACGGTGAGTACCGGGGAGGGCGACTCAAACATTCGATCGACTGCCAGTGCAGCATGCTCAGCTGACAAGTCATGACCTGAGCCACTTAGAGGTGCTCTAGAGACTTGGCAATACTGGCAGGTATGGTTGCAACGCAGCGTGACTACAAAAATGTGTAGAGCCGGGCCATCGAGTACAAAGCTTTTCCGACTGCGATATTGCGCCACCATCTCAGGGATAGGGTCGTGTCCGTTTGGTTCGAAGATGAAATGGCGAGCGAGAAGATCTTTGTAATGAGCGGAGCCGACATCCACAGTTTTGTGAACGAGGTCGTTCAACTGTTTTTCCGAAACGAACAGATACTCACCTGTTTCCGCAGTGAGCAAAATGCTTTGGCTGTGATGACTATCGATCCGTAAAAATCGAAAAGGAAGTAGTCGATAGCTCGCGTCCTTGGCGATCAACATGGTACTCAAACGCCAGCTCCACGAAGGGCGGCTGCCGCAAGGATTTCTCTCAACCCGGAAGTCTCGCGCTGAATCTGATCGCGTAAAGCGAAGTCATTCAGGTTACGCAAAATCAGCTCGCGGGCTTCTTGCTTGGATACGGCTGCATCCGCTCCGCCAGCCAGAAGTGTGGGGACGACGTCGAGATGAATCTGATTTTCCACTTGCCGGATTTGGATCGTCAGGGATGTGGCTAGAGCGTAGGAAGCTCGTTGCACCACACTGAGTGGATAGATCGCGCTGTCGACGGAGACCGTGACTTCCCAGTACATCTTTCGATTCCATACATTTTTATTGGCGCGAATGATGACCGTGCAAAAGGCGAAACGCCACTATTTGTAACCAAATATTTACGTATGCCGATGACTGACCTGTTTTAAAAATCAATATGGGCAACTGCACAGACTTGCCCACCTATTTGCATTCGACCTGATCAATCATTTCCACCAGATTTCACCATCACACTGCGTGGCCATGACCGGCAGAGAACGCTAGGGTGGCGTCCTTGGAGGGAGGATTGAGGCAGATATTCCTTTTGACTGTTAAAGAAAAACTTGCACGTAAGGTCAGCCAGCGGAAGGCCGTTTTCGAAAGCGGACAGTGATAGAAAAATAAATCTGTCCCCTTTTCGATGCTTTTCAATGATGTGCAACTTGAAGAGATGCACAGTGGCTAGCAGTGGCCGAGGTGCGTAGAACGCGATTGACCACTCCCTAGAGCGACCAAAAACAGGAGTAGATCACTACAGCCGGGGTCGCAGTGGTAGTCCTCGATTGCTACCGCCTTCACAAGCTGGTGTAGTGGTCTACGCTGAGGCGGCAAAAGGCCACTGCCTGCTCTATGATGTGCTTCATATATAGGGCCGCCCTTGGCTTGCTCCCTAATTTCCTCTCTCCACGGATGCGAGACATGATTGAATCGATCACCCTTTCCGGCATAGCAACCTACAGCCCTGTAACCCCCGAAACGATTCAAAACCTGAAGGCCGTGAACTACTTCTACGGTGCAAACGGAGCAGGCAAGACAACGATCAGCAGGCTGATAAACAACCCAGCACTATCAACTGCCTCCAAGGTTACGTGGGCGAAGGGCAATCAGATTCCGGCAATGGTCTACAACAACGACTTCATCGCCGCGAATTTCACTGATTCGAAGCAGTTCAAAGGTGTGTTCACGCTGGGTCAGGCCGAGCAAGCGCAACTTGATCGCCTGGAAGAGTTCAAGAAGGATAGAGACCGCCACGCGCTGTTCAAAACCAAAGCGCAAGAAAACCTTAATGGCCCAGACGGCAAGAGCGGGAAGATCGCCGAAAAAAATGCCCTGGAAACAAAGTTAGTAGCGCGGTGTTGGGAACAAAAGCAGAAGCACGACGATGAGTTTCAGGGGGCTTTTAAAGGCCTGAGAAATAACCGAGAGGCCTTCAAGAATAGGGTCTTGCAGGAGAGCAAAAGTAACACTTCTAAGCTGGTTACTATCGAAGACCTGCGTAAGCGCGCAGAGGTACTTTATGGTGATGCACCATCACCCATGAATGCTGTCTCCAACCTTGACCTGTCTCGTTTGGTCGCGCTTGAGCAAAACCCTGTCCTGAGCAAGAAAGTGGTCGGCAAAGAGGATGTCAATGTATCTGCGATGATCCAACACCTGGGGAACAGTGACTGGATTAGGCAAGGTATGAAGTACTTGGGCCATACCGATGATGACTGTCCCTTCTGTCAACAGAAACTGCCGCTTGAATTCGAAAAAAGCCTTGAGGACTATTTCGACGAAACTTTCGAGGCTGATACTAGAGCTTTATCGCAGTTTCGGGATATTTATAGCTCGGTAGCAGATGGCCTGTTAGTTCAGGCTCAAACAGTCCTAGCCACAGATTGTTCTCACTTAGATAAAGATAAGCTTGATCTTGAGTTGCAGGCCCTGAATGCAATCATACTGGTGAACAGGCAACGCATTGAGCACAAGGTGGCTAGCCCTAGTATTGACGTGGCGTTGGAAGGTCTCGCAGAGATTCCGCTGAGAATTTCTGAACTGATCAATTCAGCCAATCTCAAGGTCTCTGAACACAATCGTCTCGTTTCGGGGTTCTCATTAGAGCAGGATAAGTTAACAGGTGCGGTGTGGCGGTATCTTCTTGATGTTGAGCTTAAAGATACTCTTGCTGATTACATAAAAGATGCTGACCGTGTCGATAAAGCAATTGATGGTATCACTGCAAGCATGGATAGGGCGACGGTAGATGTAGCCACAGCTGACGTAGAAATTGCAAAGATTGAAACTTCGCTGACAAGCGTGAGGCCTACTGTCATTGCAATCAATAAAATTCTGAAAGACTTTGGGTTCCGAAGTTTCTCCCTGGATCCTGCGTGCGCCGATAATTCATATCGGCTGATCAGAATTGATGGAACTGATGCTAAAGCAACGCTCAGCGAAGGTGAAAAGACCTTCGTCACTTTCCTGTACTTCTATCATTTGCTCAGGGGAAGTATTACGACCTCGGGAATCAGTACCGATCGAATAGTCGTCATTGATGACCCGGTATCAAGCCTGGATAGCGATGTTCTGTTCATCGTGAGTAGCTTGATCAAAAAGCTTTTTCACGAGGTTCGCCAGAAGGGGAATAACCTAAAGCAGGTCTTTGTCCTAACCCATAACGTGCACTTTCATAAAGAAATCACCTTTAACCCCCAGAGGACTGGAGATGCTTCTATTAAGGATGAGACGTTTTGGGTAGTACGCAAGCCCGATCACTTTTCGAAAATTGAAGGCTTTGAGAACAATCCAATTAAGACGTCCTATCAGCTGCTGTGGGCAGAATTGGCGAGAAAGCCATTGCCGGCGCTTACAATTCAAAACACCATGCGCAGGATTTTGGAGAACTACTTCAAAATCCTAGGAAATATAGATACGCATGTCATCATCGAGAAGTTTGACGGGCAGGAAAAGGTTCAATGCCAATCATTGATTAGTTGGGTTAATGACGGATCTCATTATTCGCCAGATGATTTGTATGTGGCAATAAGCGATGGCATGGCGCACAGCTATATGAAGATCTTCTTCAAGGTCTTTAAGGCTATGGAACATATGCCTCATTATAAAATGATGATGGGCCGAGACTTTGTCGATTTAGATCCTATTGAGGAGGCGACGGAAGATCAGGAACTGGTGGGCGAAGCTGGCGGGGCTGCCGTTGGCGCAGACGCAGACGCATTTATCATTGTTGCCGGAGCGGCTAGCGATGAAGGTGCTACCGAGCCATTGGGCACTCCTAAGTCCTTGGTAAGCCCCATTGTAGCGCAGCCCCCTAAGCCATTCTCAGTTGGGGCGGATGGTTCGGACCCAGATATCCCATTCTGAGTCGCTTGATCATGAGCCCGCGTGCCTTGTGGTGCGCTAGTTCAAGAGCTTCTGCCTCGGTCTGATACCCGCCATATCTATATGAATCGTCCCCGGCTCTGTAGGCGCCTCCAAACCTAAAATAGAGCCCTAGCGAATGGCTGCTTCTGGCCGTTCTTTGCCGGCCATGCCCATGAAACGTGTAGGTTAAATCCGATGCAATCGCTGGTCAGAACGAATGCAAATGCCTGGTCAGGTCGAATGCAAGCGGGTGGGCAAGTGGAATGCAATTTCCCAGTTATTGGAGTCATCCATTTCCTGAGCAGCGAGGAGGCGTGAGCCGGAACGTAGGTATATAGCCGCCCCCTTTTTTGCAGGCAAACCTGCTCCCACAAATACATGAGAGCCGGCTTGTCTGCGAGCAAGATTTAAAACGCGAACGCCTTCAATGCTGTACGCAAACTTTGCGAAACACTCTGTAGTACTTCACCGGCGCTGGCGGTCGTGGCGGCCGAGCGATTGCCGGCGTCGGCGAGGTGGCCAACTTCTTCCATACTGGAAGTGACTTTGCGCGAGGCGTTGGTGACTTCAAGGGTGGCGGCGACAATCTCCAGCATCGCCTGAGTCGCTACCGCGATGCGGTCCTGAATGCCCATCAACGACTCACCGGCCGCCACCACCGTCTTGATGCCGACGTCGACGTCCCCAGCACTGCGCTGGATTGCTTGCACGGCACCTTCGATGCTGCTGCGGATGGCGTCGATCAAAGACTCGATTTCCGTGGTCGCGTTAGTCGTGCGTTCGGCCAGCTTGCGCACTTCATCGGCGACCACGGCAAAGCCACGGCCTTGTTCACCGGCACGGGCGGCCTCGATGGCGGCGTTGAGCGCCAGTAAATTGGTTTGCCGGGCAATTTCACGAATGGTCTGTACGATGCCGCTGACCTTGTTCGATTGTGTGCCCAGGTCGGTGACCGAGGATTGCGTCTCGCGGCTGGCAGCCGCCAGGCGCTGCACGCTCTCCAGGCTTTCTAGGCGGGCGCTGTCACCGGCGCGAGCCTGATCGTCCGCCTGGCCGACAGAGGTCTGCGCCGCCACTGCCTGTTTGGCGATGTGAGTGATGGTATTGGAAATCTGTTCCATGGCCACACCTGTGGTCAGCGCCGACTCAGCGAGGCACGTGGAGTTTTCCTTCAGTTGCTCAAGTGCAATATTGACACTGCTGACCTGTACGTCCACCGATTCAGCGCCAGCGGCGGTATCGGCCACCAGCTTGCGAATGCGCTCCCGTGCTTCGGCCAAGCCGGCCAGGACGCTGCCGGCAATGGGAGGACGGTTATCGTTGCGCAGGTCTCCTGAGGCGAAACGGGCCATTTCCTGGCGCAGTTCGGCAGGTTCGGCGCCGAGTAGGGTTTTGATCCGGCGGGCGACGAAGGTGTAGATCAGCCAGGCGACCAAGGTGCTCAGGCCGCCGACCAGTCCCAACAGCCAACGGGCGTTGCTGGATGTATTGCTCATCTCCACCAGTTGCGCGTCTGCGTAGGCGTTGGCGACCAGAACGGTTTTGTCGACGCCCAGGCGGTGCAGGTCATAGGCGGCTTTCAGTTCCTCGAACGCGGTGTTGGCGGCCGCTTGATTGCCTTGTTGCAGGGCCGGAATGAAGTGTGTTTCAAGCGCGCTGAAATAGGTGTCGGCGGCTTTTTTCTGGGCGCCAAGCAGGCTGCCTTTAACCGCATCATTGAGGTCGGAGGCGAGCCAGTACGCGTTGCGCGTATCGAAGTCGGTGCGTAACTGATGAAGCTTGCTCAGCCCCTGCGCGGTGTCAATGCCGCTGTTCATCAGTTGATAGACGATCAAATGCGCTTCGATCACGTACAACGGCGGCGGAAGAATGTCGGCCACTACATCCTTGCCTTGCCCCATCTCAATAGCCGCCCGATCCATCTGACCGAACGCCGCGACGCCACCGACAAAGATCGCACCGAAGCCCAGGCTGCAAGCGATCACCAGCAGCAACAACATACCTTTCACTGATCCCAGCATCGATTTCACAACAGATCCTCCCTGAGTTTTAGTGGTGGCTAAGAGCCTTTATCGGCCATGCGCCATCAAATCAAGAGGGCAGGGGACTGATTTATTTCTCCGCTCTTTTGTGGCACGCGAAAAGCAAATCAATTCCTCGTCACTAGTCCATGCTGAAAAACCTAGTTGTTGAAGTCAGCTTGAGTGGCTTGAATATCGTCAGGGGTACCCGCATGCACCAAGTCTCCGCTTTTTCGACATCAAGCTGACTGTGGCGATCGACAGAAATCGGCCGTTCTCTACCGATCACAGTCAAAAGCTTTCTGGTCAAATCCGACGTAATCGTTGGGCAGAGCGAATGCAAATGACTGGTCAAGTAGAATGCAAGCGGTGGTTAAACCGAGCGCAATTTCGCATCAATACGGCTGTTTCAGGGAGAATCAGTTTCGCTAGTTTCCGTCGTTGCAGTCGTGACGAATAAACGTCTTAGACGGAAAAGGAACTGCGCAAAGTGGTATTTGAGGGCATGAAAGCAAGGCGCCCACCTTTCGGCCGGGCGCCTCAACATCTCTAATGGGGCATCACCCCAAACGAGTAATCGCTTCCCTCACTCCCGCGCCATACGCCGGATCGGCTTTGGTGCAGTTGGATATGTGCCGATCAACCACCATTTGCGACGCACCTTTTATAGCGCGTGCGGTATTTTCAAACAGCAACTGTTGCTTCTCTGGCGTCATCAGGCGGAACAGGTCACCTGGTTGCGAGTAGTAATCCTCGTCCACACGATGGTTCCAGTGATCGGCAGCACCTTCGATGCTCAGCGGTGGTTCAGCAAACTCCGGTTGCTCTATCCACTCTCCATAACTGTTGGGGTCATAAGGAATGGCGCCGCCCATATTGCCGTCCACCCGCATGGTGCCGTCGCGGTGGTAGCTGTGAACCGGGCATTTCGCACTGTTGACGGGAATCTGCGAGTGATTGACCCCCAAGCGATAGCGTTGTGCATCGCTATAGGAGAACAACCGACCCTGTAGCATCTTGTCTGGCGAAAAGCTGATACCCGGCACAACGTTGCCAGGGTTGAAGGCTGCTTGCTCCACTTCAGCGAAAAAATTGTCTGCGTTTCGATTCAGCTCCATCACACCGACTTCGATCAGCGGATAGTCCTTGTGAGGCCAGACTTTCGTGAGGTCAAATGGATTCAAGTGGTAACTTCCAGCTTCGTTCTCCGGCATGATCTGGATGTACAAGGTCCATCGCGGGAAGTCACCACGTTCAATGCTTTCATAAAGATCGCGCTGATGAGTTTCTCGGTCGCCGGAGATCAATTGCCCAGCCTCAGCGTCGGAAAGGTTCTTGATACCTTGCTGGGTTTTCAGCGTAAATTTGACCCAGAACCTCTCATTGGCCGCGTTCAGAAAGCTGAATGTGTGACTACCGAATCCATGCATGTGTCGGAAGCTAGCTGGGATGCCACGATCACTCATCACAATAGTGACCTGGTGCAGTGCCTCAGGCAGCGACGTCCAGTAATCCCAGTTGTTGTTTGCGCTGCGAAGACCAGTGCGCGGATCACGCTTGATAGCGTGGTTTAGGTCAGGGAACTTCAGCGGATCGCGAATGAAGAAGACGGGAGTGTTGTTTCCCACCAGGTCCCAGTTTCCCTCTTCGGTATAGAACTTCATAGCGAAGCCACGAATATCTCGCTCAGCATCTGCTGCTCCGCGTTCGCCAGCAACGGTGGAGAAACGGGTGAACATCTGTGTCTGCTTGCCAACTGCCGAGAACATTTTCGCTCTGGTGTATCGGGTGATGTCATGTGTCACTGTGAATGTTCCGTGGGCCCCCGAACCTTTTGCATGCATGCGACGCTCTGGGATCACTTCACGGTCGAAATGAGCCATTTTTTCTAGAAACCATACGTCTTGAAGAAGGGCAGGGCCACGCGGGCCTGCCGTTTGAGTGTTGTTATTGTCGACTACGGGAGCGCCAAACGCGGTTGTGAGCTTTTTCATGCGGTCACCTCACTAATCAGAGTGTGTACCGGTGGTGCCAGCAATCGACAACAATGACGAAATTCGTCTTCTCAACGGCCGAAAACCACCTGCTCGAGACAAACAGCAGTTCCTCCTGATAACCACCAAAAGCCTAAAGAGGGGCACCGACAAAGGCGGCCTCTGTTGGTCTTACGATCGCGTTACAAAACGTGCCGCAAGCTGGAGATCGGTTCAGGCGCGAATTAGTATGCGCTAGGATTTTACGATCGTTGGTCTCATAGCATGAGCGGTTAGATGGAGAGTCAATACCTCTCGGCCGGCTCAATTCGCTGAATGTAATAGGTCAGAAGAAAGAACAATTCTTCCGAAAAATGAATTGCCGACTACGCTGGATGTTGTCCGGTGATCACACGCGTTTCGTCCTGTGACCTACGTTCATCTAAACTCCTTACTCATCCTTTGGCCTGCGATGTTCTCGCGGGCTTTTTTCCTTTCGAATCCAGGATTTCCGTTCATAGCTCAATTCAGAAGAGCCAAGCCTACTTAATGTAGGAGGCGGGGCGGCGTGACAAGCTACTTGTTTGAGTGAATTTCGAGTCGTTTGCCTCGCTTGCCAGATCACCCACTCAGCTCGGCGTTGAAGAGACAAGCGAGGTAAACTCCCATCAGGCCTCCCCTGTAAATGGTGCATACCCCGTAGGTTTAAAAGGCTCAAGGCCAATGTGGCCCCTCTGCTGCCTGGCGGCCCTATGGTGGTAAAATTCCATCCTGTGTATGTAGTCCGTCCTCGTTCGCATTGCGAGATTCAAATGAAAGAAAATCTAAGCGAAGAAGAAATGCGCCAGGCGCTTTTTGGTCCATCCAAAAAGAACGAATCAGAGCCAGAGAAAACTCCAGAAGACCCTGGTTCCCCTGAGGCCCCGCCGCGGAAGGTTGTCAAATCGCTCTCGCCGAAATTGAGAGTTACGCTGCGGGTTTCGAAAGAGTTTGAAGGTGCCGCTGAGCTATTCACCTACGATGCGAATACCTTGAGCACATTGGTCGCCGAGCAATCAGCAAAGGCCGAGGCTAAGAAGAAAAAGTTTAAATACTTTGAATTGGTGTCAATCAAGCCGAGTTGATAGCCGCATTTTTTATTAAGGCGCATAGCTCCCGGATGTGGAGCCAAATTATTCGGGCTCCCACATTTTCACGCTGTTCTCAATCTTCCAAGTTTTTAGCGTCGAAGGCGGGCATGGCTATCAACGTGCGCAGTCCACTATCAATGTGCAGTGAGGTCGCCGGTCAGTGTCCGCAGCTCACCGCGGACGATGCCGAGCAATGTGCGCAACAGCAACCCGAAAATCACGACGGAAGCTAAGGCCAGCAAAGATAAGGCTATGCCGTCGGCGTATCCGTTTTGTGCATACGTTGCGTAACGCATTGCGGCGCTAGACGACGACGCTAGTGGGAAGCTCACTGACCACCACGCAATGCGGAATGGACAACACCCCGCCAGGCTCAATAGACGGCCTAGCAGAACCGCCAACAAGAAAAGCATCAGCATGAATAATGATTCGGCGAAAGCATCGATGTGTCCAACGGTCGTGACATACGAGGAGAAGCCGACAGCGAATGGCGCGACTAGAAACAGCAGGGACGGCTGTAAAGTTGTGGGCATCGGATCTCCCACCATCAACCGCGAAAAAATTAGCGTAAACAGCGGTACAGCGAAGAACAAACCGATTGCCAGCGAGAATATCATAAGGCCATGCATCGATTGTAAGTGCAGCGCAGGTACCGCGAGCGGCACGTTGATCATGCCCACTACCGGAATAATCCACGCTGGAGTGGTGTGCTGCACGTGCTGCCGAACACTCATCCAGCGATTGACGATGAACCAGGCAAATACCGTCATTCCCACCGTGCCCAGTACCCAAAAAATGCGTGCCAGGGGAAGACTGATGTCGGCCAACAAGATGGGCAGCAGGAGAAGGCTGATCAACGGCGTACCGAACATGTTGCCGGCGACGGGGTGACTGAATTCGGCCCGAACCAAATCGAAGCTGCTCCACAGCTTTATTGCATAACCACCTATCATAGCTACAAAGCAGAGCATGGCCGTGTAGCCGATGTATTCGCTGACCCACTGCGGTGTACCGAAATAAGCATGAGCTAAGCGCCACGCCACGGTCAGACTGCTGAGGCCCATAATGGACCCGAACAGTGCCACTGGCAGGTATCCCATCGCCCCAATCTTGGTATCGATTTCTCGTGGAGTCACTACAGTGCTCATGCCGTTACCTTTACTCGTGAGGAGGGGCAGGATTCGTATTGAAAGTTTGATCCAGCCTCACTCACTCTCGCAGCCTCACCTATCTAAATCGACCGAAGTTTGTAGAGAGTCGAGATTTACGCTTTCGATGATGGCCTCTATTAGCTAAGAACTCTGCTATCACGCTCGATTTGCAGGAAGCAGCATCAGTCAATCCTGGAAGTAGGTGTTGGAAGTCATGTCCCTTCAGCCTAGACGAGTGAAGTAGCTTCGGGGGGGGGACTACGTATTTCACGTACAGACAGCTTGTAGATAGCCAGAGTGAATAGTAGCTGTATCAATCGCAACGCCCGCTGAATGAATGGCGTTTCTACCGATCTCGAGCAACCGTGGCAGGTAGCATGGGTCTATACCTAGAAGGTCGAGCCGGATGCAAGTTATCCTCTGTAAGCCCTTCATCCATCGCGTGTTGAAAGAACTTACCGCAGAAAGCAAGACCTGAGCCATCGAGCCTTGGGCCATATGATAAGGACGTGAGGAGTGATCACGGGTCGCCTCATTCTCAAGCTTGAGCTCCTGTTTTGGAAGGGTATAACTGAAAGTCCTCCAATCAGAATTCACCACGTACTCATCTGACTCAAGACGTTTCCGGCCGCCGACGCACTTGAACCGAGATTTGATTATAGGGCCGACCCAGTCCGCGGGCGGGTTAAGACAGAACTCCATGAATCGCTCCGCATCGGAGCGGCGAAGATCCAGGAGAGGTTTACGAGCCACAATCAGTGCCCAAAGCAGCAAGCGTTCAACGTGTGTTCTGAAGGAGCTGATGGTTGACTGGTTGCCGGCGTAGGACTTCAAGAAACTCCGTTTAAGCGGACAAGCCGCGCCGCTGAGAGTCAAACGTTACGTGAACAAACTGGAAAAGCTCAGCGGAGAAACCAGCCTTAAATTGGAGCAACAGCTCTGATTCATTGAGCAATGCGCTATTGGCTCTGAAATCCCAGAATGCGGTGGTCGCAGCGTCGCGCGATTCTCCGTTCTTGTTTATCTGACACCGATTAGTCGTTGGGATACTCACCTTGTAATGGTAGAGCTGAATACAGGACCTAAAGCCCCTAAAGGCAAGGTGTCGCTTTGTTCTTCTATTCGTCCTGCCAAGGCCACGTCATCACGAGATGGAAAGTGTCGTAACAAAAACTTAGCGTCACGCCTTACTCGATCTGGAAGGGAGTTATCTCGGCTTAGCTCAACTAGAAATTCGCGGGTCTGCACCACTGCACGGGAACGCTCGTCTGGCATTGTCATTATTCACCTCCATTAGGACGGATGTGCGCTCTCTCTGCGGCTAATGGGCGACGCTCCGCTACATTCTGCTGCGATGGCCATGAAATAGCACGACGGAGTGCGACCTGCATCCAGATGGGAATCTCACAGTCCGCGAGTTGCGTAAATTCATGCGGAGTCAGTTTAGCTTTGATACTGGCTATGACCGTGCCACTCACGCCTTTTTTGCCTAAGTAGAGGAGGGCGCAGAGCGCTAATCCGACGATCGTGCCAGCATGCTGTAGTTTTGGGGGAGCAACGTGGAGCAAGCGTATGCGCTTCGCCCCAACTGTCACCTCGCGACTACCGCCACTCGTATAATAAACCGGTCTGATTTGCATCTGAGTGCTCAATCCGAAATATCTGACGGCCTCTGCACCATGTACCTGAATAATTTCACGATTATGTCTAGCGATTGCACGGAGGATTGACTTGGTACTTGGTCGCACATAACCAGTGAGGTGACTCAGCTTTGGTCGCATGTAAATACCACGACTCAGTCGTTCCAGCTCACCTGATGCAGCAAGGCGAGATAAGGCTTTGGCCACAGCCCCTTGCGAACCTAAATTAGCAAAGCGATTGATACTGAAAGGCTGCGCTTTCGGGGTGTACTTGAGGCGTTTGACGATATTGGCGGTAACAGACATGACACACCAGTTTTTAGCGTTTGAGGCGGTGCTGCAACGATTTAGGCATAGCAGCCTTGTGGTCGATGTCACCCGCGCTTTTTTTGTACTGCTGGGAATAGAACCCTAACTCTTTTTAGGTTCACCTCGGTGTTCACCCCCAAGTGCGTGTAGGTTCGATCAGAAACCTTGAAAAGCGGGACCCGCTCACCCTGTGGATTGATCGCCTCACTTGCCTCAAGGAGCGGCTCCATTTTCCAATGACCGGTTTCATTTACGAAACCAGGAGTGACGTATTGAATGGACCGCACCCGAAATGACTCATGCTGGACCTTGAGAAGGTCTTTCAGTGCCTCAAATGAGGACACCATGAACATTTCCCCAACGAATTCCTTACCGTATCGAACGTGTGCTTCGAGGTAAAACCAAGGGATCATTACCGTCTGCCGCATGAACGGACGCCCCAGAAAATCAGCATTGAAAAGGCTGGAAATAATCGTTGGCCCTTCATGATCCGTGTTCATCGCTGGTACCTCAGCTTCTCGAATGAACAATATATGTTGTAGTCATATATAGCGCAATGTCGCCTTATCGTTCCTTTTGTGAGAAAGCAAAATGGAACTGAAAGAAGCATTTGGGGCGACGCTTCGACAGGCTCGTCTTCGGAAAGGCCTGACCCAGGAGCATTTTTCGTTGGTAAGCAGCCGTACCAATGTCAGTTTGCTTGAGCGTGGAGGTACCAGCCCGACGCTTGTAAAGCTCGAGGAGTTGTGCAGCGTTTTGGGGGTTCATCCCGTCAGCCTGGTAACGGCGTGCTACATGCGAAAGGAGAACATCACGGATCTCAAAGCGTTTTTAGCTCAAGTGCGGAAAGACCTGAAAGCCATTGATATCTGAAAAACTATCGACCGCAGGTTCCGTGGCTCACCGGATCTTCGTGGCACAAGGAAGGATAAATTCGACTGGTGGTGGGACGCGGGGTGTCGGGCAACTCATCGCGGCGTGGCCCGATAAAACCGGAGTTTGCGGGGGCGAAACTGAATCTGTAATGCACCTGTGCCGAACCCAAGTCGCTTGCACGAGCTTGGGATAGGTGCATTGCGGGATCGGCAAGCACAAACTGAACCGTTAGCTGGGGGGCCGTCGACTGCAAGAGTTTCAGATTTGCAGATTTCTTTACACGACAGTTTCAAATTTACCTTTCATTTGGGGGGCGTTACCGGCATTTCTGATGGAAAAGTTTCAAATTCATGGAGTCGCAAGATTGGATAGCCGGCCTTGGAGGGCCCGGCCTGACACATCATTTAACATAATATACATTATGCGTAATGACGCGCACTGGCTTTGGAAGCTCTTTGGCCAGATTTGAAGGCAGGCGCAGCCTCTTACGCATCACCTGGTCCAGCTTGCTGCTTGGAGATGCAACTCACAATGAATGCATCCTGCGATCCGCGCTCCCTGTGATAACCAACCACATTGGCCAACGTCCACCGCAGCATCCTCATCAGAACCGCATCAGAAGATTTCGCGCTGTTGGACTCGTATGGGTACCGACTGTTGGTGAACACACTTCGATATTTTTCAAAGCATTCTTCTTGGCTATTCAGTGCCAGGCTGCGCCGAATCTGTTCAGGAACGGCATGAAACATCGTTAGCAAATCATGCCAATCAACACGTTGGCTGCGGTCAGTTTTCCCAGAGTTTTGGAGGCATTTGTGAGCCGCCTTGACGGCGTCCTTATCAAGGACGCAGGTTTCCCCAGTGGTTCCCTGGTGCTGGTCAGGGATCGAAATAAAGCTCTTTAGCAGGATTTCCATACCGATCGCTGCATTGACTATTGCGCATCCAGCAGTTCGGCCGCTTTGAGGTAGCTGTGCGCGCTTTCGAGCATCCAGCCCGGAAAGTGATCCATTTCAGACTGTGTGAAAACCTAGCAATCTGTCCGGCCCTTTAAGAGAATGCTCCGTATCGAAAGATACGGAGCATTTTTCGTTATGGCCTACATACAAGGAGAGTCCCGTAGCCAGACCAGCCTGTTCCCGGTCTCGCTGGAGGAACTGATCCCTGAAGATCACCTCGTACGGGTCATCGACCTGTATGTCGCCAAGCTCGATCTGGGCCAGCTCGGTTTTGAGAAAGCTCAGCCCAAGGCCACTGGGCGCCCTGCTTACGACCCCGCCGATCAGCTCAAGCTCTATCTCTATGGCTATTTTCAGCGCATTCGCTCGTCGCGGCGCCTAGAAGCTGAGTGCCAACGCAACATCGAAGTGATGTGGTTGATCAACCGGCTTAAACCCGACTTCAAGACCATCGCCGACTTTCGCAAGAACAACAAAGTAGCTTTCGTTACGACGTGCCGAGCTTTTGTGCAGTTCTGCCGATCCGTCGGCTTGATTGCGGGTGATCTGGTTGCGATCGACGGCAGTAAGTTTCAGGCTGTCGCTTCCTCGCGACGCCACCTGAATTTGAATCAGCTCAAGCGTCAGGAGGAGAAGCTGGATAAGCGGATTGCCCAATACCTGGCTGACCTGGATGCCGCTGATAAAGCAGAGGGCGAGCAAGTGGTCGATCGCACTGCGATCAAGGCGGCACTGGCGAAGCTTGAGGCCAAGCAGCAAGACAACCGTAGTTGCCAAGCTTTGATGAAGTCGATGGGGCTGGAGCAATTCAACACGCACGAAAGCGATGCCCGAATGATGCGCACGCCAAAGGGGGCGCGTGTTGCCTATAACGTGCAAACAGCCGTGGACGCAGAGCACTGTCTGATTTTGCACCATGAGGTGACGCAAGATGGTGACGACCGCAAACAGCTTGAACCCATAGCTAAAGCTGCCAAGGCCGAACTGGGGCAGGACACGCTGACCGTGACAGCCGATATGGGCTACTCAAATGGCCAGCAATTCCAGGCGTGCGAGGAGGCCTCCATTACCGTGTACGTGCCGCCAAACCGAACTTCGAACCCAGGCGGAGAGACATTATTCGAGCGCCAGGACTTTACCTATGACGCTGAACAGGATCGATACCAGTGCCCGGCAGGTCAATGGCTAACCCTGAAGCAGCGTTACAAAGGCGACCGGATCTACCAGGCGGCAGTCAGCGACTGCACTGGATGTGCGCTGAAAGCCCAATGTACAACGGCTCAGCGCCGCTATGTCTCACGTCACGCACAAGAGGAAGCCTTTGAGCGTATGGCACAGCGGATGCAACTGCATCCAGAGATGATGGAGCGACGCAGATCCATCGTGGAGCACCCGTTTGGCAATCTCAAACAATGGCTATTTGGGAACGGGCGGTTCTTGCTACGACAACTTGAAGGGACGAAAGCTGAAATGGCCCTGGCCGTGACCGCGTACAATTTCAAGCGGGCGATCAGTGTCCTGGGAGCCAAGAAAATGATGCAACTAATGGGCTGAAGAGCCTTTTTCAGCACAAAAACAAACGCCCCGAACAAGTCGGGGCGTTTGGTCTAAGGTCTGTCAGTGTGTTTTCACACAGTCTGATTTAGGTCTTTCCTCTAATTGGTAAATGCTGATTCTTATCTTGAGCGACATCGTTTATTTGTGAAAGATGCGTTAATCAATGAGCTACACTGCCCTTTAATGCTTTTTAGTTATAACTAAACTAAACGACTATTTAGTTGAGCTATTTTCCAAGTGCCCTTTGATCATTTGTCCGGATCAATGCCAAGTGCTGTTCCAGTGCAAGCACATTCCGTGTCGTGGCGAGTACTGCGTCTGGATTGAGACTCATCGAATCGATGCCAATCTCCACCAGATACGCGGCCATCTCGGGATAATCAGACGGCGCCTGCCCACAGATTCCAGAATGCCGGCCGTTGCGCTTTGCGCCCTCTACCGCCAGACGAATCAGTTGCTTCACACCAGGATCGCGCTCATCAAAATCGCAGGCGACGATCGCCGAATCCCGATCCACGCCAAGCACCAGTTGAGTCAGGTCGTTGGATCCGATGGAGAAGCCATCGAACAGTTGGGCGAACGCATCAATCTGGATGACATTGTTGGGTATCTCGCACATTACATAGATCTCCAGACCATTTTCGCCACGCTCAAGGCCGTGGCTGGCCATCGCCTGCAACACCCTTTCCCCTTCCCCCACGGTGCGGCAGAAAGGGATCATCAACTTGACGTTCGTCAGGCCAATCTTGTCGCGCGCCCATTTCATAGCCGCGCACTCCAGTGCAAAACCTTCGGCATACGCCGGATGGGTGTAACGGATAGCGCCACGAAAGCCGATCATCGGGTTGTTTTCTTCGGGCTCGAAGTACTGGCCACCCAGCAGCGTCGCGTATTCATTGCTCTTGAAATCGCTCATGCGCACTACGCACGGTTTTGGATACACCGCTGCTGCAATCGTGGCGACGCCCTCGGCCAAAGTCTTGACGAAGAATTCGGTAGGGTTTCCGTAAGCGACACTCAGGGCAGCGATCTTTTTACCCGTTGCGTCATCCACTTTTTCCGGGTGCACGAGCGCCATCGGATGGACCTTGATGTATTCACTGATGATGAACTCCATGCGCGCCAGGCCGATGCCATCCACGGGCAGCGAGGCAAGACTGAAGGCCTGATCGGGGTTGCCAAGGTTCATCATGATCCTGGTTCGAGGGTGCCCCAATTGGCTGAGGTCGGTTTGCTGAATGTCGAACTCCAGAATGCCTGCATAGATGTTCGCGGTTTCGCCGTCGGCACAACTGACGGTAATCAAGGTGCCCGTCTCAATCTTCTCGACGGCATCTACGGCGCCGACGATGGCCGGAATACCCAGCTCGCGGGCCAAGATGGCGGCATGGCAAGTACGACCGCCCTGGCTCGTCACTATCGCCGCGGCGGTTTTCATTACCGGTTCCCAATCGGGTGTCGTGGTGTCTGCAACCAGCACTTCGCCTGCTCGAAAATCACTTAAATGTGCAGGGTTACTGATAACCCGCGCCTTACCGGCGCCAATTCGAGTACCGACAGCCTTGCCGCTGAGCAGGACGGTCGATCGACGCTTGAGATGGTAGATTTCAAGCACACTTCCTGTCTGTTGCGATGCCACGGTTTCCGGGCGCGCCTGCACCATATACAACTGACCATCGAGTCCATCCTTGGCCCACTCCATATCCATGGGCTTATACGCACCGGCTTTTTCCGAGTAGTGGGTTTCCACCTTGATGGCATAGTCGGCCAATACCATGACCTCCGTATCAGAGATACAAAAGTGCGCGCGCTCTTCGGTTGGCGTGACGATGTTTTTGGTGTATTCCACCGCGATATTGCGGGTATTGAGCACGTTGGTAAAAACCATCTTCTTTTCTTTGCTGCCCAGGCTTCGCTTCAACACCGCACGATAGCCCTTTAGAAAACCGGGTTTGTGCACATAGAAACTGTCGGGGTTAATCGTGCCCTGTACGACATTCTCGCCGAGCCCCAGCGCAGCATTGATGAACACCACATCCTTGAAACCTGTCTCCGTGTCCAGCGAGAACATCACGCCACTGGCCCCAATGTCGCTACGCACCATTTTCATGACCACAACGGCCAGATGGACCTTGTAGTAATCAAAGCCACGGTCGTATTTGTAGTGGATGGAGCGGTCAGTGAAGTTAGAGGCCAGGCAGCGTTTGTAGGCATCGATCAGGGCATCGTCAGTGGCGACGTTGAGGTAGGTGTCGTTCTGCCCGGCAAATGAAGCCTGCGGTGAATCTTCAGCGGTTGCCGAGGAGCGTACTGCCAATGAAATGTGCTCACCGTATTGCTGCCTGAGTTGGGCGTAACCCTGCAATATCGCCCCCCTCAGATCTTCGGGTATTGCACAGCCGTAGACAATCGCCCTCGCCCTTTCCCCTCGCGCCTGCAAGTCCTTCACGTCAGAGGGATCAAGCCCGTCGAGTGCTTCATGCAAGGGCTGCCAGGCGTCATTGTGATCAAGCACATAACGATACGCATCAGAGGTAATGGCAAAGCCGTTTGGAACGCGTACCCCCAATGCCGTCAGGTTCTGGTACATCTCCCCCAGCGAGGCGCTCTTGCCACCGACCAGTGGAACATCGTTGAGATCCAGCTCGCTGAACCAACGGATATTGTTGTTGGAATACGTCACGGTTTCTCTCCGATTATGGCGCGCCTTCGTCGTCCGGCTCGCCATCCACTGCCGACCAGGGCATGTGGATCGGCATCGGCCAGTCATTTTGCTCGTTGGCCCTGTGATGTATCACCGTCCAGAACAGGTCGAAGATGGTTTTCTGTTCCTTATCCAGCGTTTCGTAGAAGGTTTTGGTCCGCACCTGAGCAGCGTTCAGGCGTACCAGATGGGCCTGCATCCAGTCCGCTTGTGCACGTAGAATCGCGATCCCCCTGGCCATCCGTTCCGGTGTGGTTTCATCGTTCAGCATGTTCTGGGCAGGTGCCATTGCGCCAACCGCGCCTGTACCCTTTTCCAGTTGCTGATGGGCATCGGCCATCACTGCTGTTGCCCACGCATCCCAGGCAGGCAATTGCTCGGGTTTGAGGTCAAGTTTGCCCTTGAGGTCATCCAGGGTTTGCTGTGTCTGTTCGAGCCAGTCGAAATCAGGCTGTTGTTGGGCCATGGCGCCTGGCATTGTCATGGACGGGTTGGCGAAAACGCTGGTCGATGGCGACAGTAAAACGCTTGCCGCAATCAATACGCACAGCCCGATCAGCCTTGATCTGTTCATGTTCAGCTCATCTCGATCCTGTGGGGTCGACTCGAGCATAGGACCCGCATTAGCGGGCAGTCTGATCCATGTCAGAAACCACTGCGATACACGAACAATGGGATGGTCGGTCAACGCTGACGGGCGCTTGTCTTGAATCCTTAACGGTACGTGCGTCCCATCAGTGCGCCAACCCAGGGTAGAGTCGTGTGGCGAGAAACAGGAGCAGAGCAAACACAAACAGCATCACCGCAAAACTGGTACTCACCGCGTAGATACTCTGGCCACCGACGATCATGGCTCCGCGCAATGCATCCACCAGGTAGGTCAGCGGGTTACACACGGCAACGATCTTCAACCAGCCCGGCATCAGCTCCAGTGGGTAAATGGCGTTCGATGCAAAGAACAGCGGCATGGTCAGCACCTGGCCGATCCCCATGAAGCGCTCGCGGGTTTTGACGATGCAGGCGATAACCAAAGAAAAGGTCGAGAAAATACAGGAGCCGATAAACACCCCGGCGGTCACGGTCAAGACAGGCAGCAACTGCCATCTGATTTCCACATGCAGTGCGATGGCAATCAGATAAACCACGAGGGCTTGCACCAGCCCCCTCAGCCCGGCCGCTACGGCTTTACCCATGATGAGCGAACTGCGATGGGCCGGTGTGACCAACAGTTTGTGCACGATTCCCAAGTCGCGCTCCCAAATAATGGCGATGCCATAGAAAATGGCGCTGAACAGGATGCTTTGCGCAAGAATGCCCGGCGCCATGTAATCCAGATAGCGCAGGTTGCCGGTCGGGATGCCGCGCACTTGGCTGAACACCTGACCGAATATCGCCATCCATAACACTGGCTGCACAGCCCGTGACAATAACTCGGTGGGGTCACGAATCAGCTTGCGCACTTCGGCATCCGCGACGGCGAAGGTCTCAAGGATAAAATCAAACATGCGGATCATCCCAGTCGGTGGATAACATCTCGACTCTCGCGCGTGTCACGATAGTTACCCCCCTGTTCAATGACGACGCCGCTGAAATAGACGAACACATCATCCAGACTGGCGTTTTCGCCGACCTGGGCCTTGAGTTCATCGGGTTTTCCTGTCACCGCAAGGTGTCCTTGGTGCAGGATCGCCAACTCGTCGCACAGTACGTCAGCCTCCTCCATGTCATGGGTTGTGATCAGGATGGTCATGCCTTGGCTGGTACGCAGTTGCTGCAACCGCTCCCATACCGTTCTGCGCGCGATGGGATCCAGCCCCAGCGCAGGCTCATCCAGAAATAACACTTGTGGGTAATGCAGCGTTGCCTGGGCGATTTCGAGCCGGCGTATCATGCCGCCTGAATAAGTTCGTACCAGTTTCGAGGCCACCTCTTCCAAGCCGGCAAATGCCAGTGCTTCCTTGACTCGCGTGACGCGGCGGACACCCCGCAAGCCGTACAAGCGGGCCGAAAGGTTGAGGTTTTCGGTAGCCGTCAATGCCCCATCGGCCGACAGCATCTGTGGCACATAGCCGATACGCCGCCTGACTTCGATCGGTTGCCTGGCAATATCGAAGCCCGCCACGGTGGCCGAGCCGGAGCTGGCATCGAGCAACGTAGTGAGGATTTTGATTGCCGTACTTTTTCCCGCGCCATTGGGACCGAGCAGGCCGAAAATATGCCCCTGGGTCACTTCAAGCGTCAAACCATCAAGTGCCGTGAGGTGATCGAAACGCTTGCTCAATGCCTGGGTGGTGATTGCGAACGACGCATGTGTATCGGTCATGCTTACACCACCCTGCTCGGTGAGGTCAGTGACAGGAGCAACTTACTGTCATCTGACCATGCCGGCCTGCTGTTGATTTAAATCAAATCAAGGCACAACCGCCCTCCCGTTGGACCTGACGCCTCAAAGGCTTTTGGGGTCGTGCCTGGACCATCAGTACGCAGCAAGGTGATGCACATATCAAAATCGTTAAGAGACTCAGCCACACAGTGGATCGGGCGTCATTTTTTCGCATCCGAGTGCCGGGCGTTTCCTGATCTGATCAGGCTGTCGCGCTCGACTCGGGGAGATGAATTTCAGTGGCACTGCGACCCGCTAGCCAAGCGAACACAGACGCCGCAACCAACACGGTTGCGCTTAGCTCGAATGTCGCTTTATAACCGCTCAGATCAAAGGCCAGGCCGCCGATGATGGCCCCTGCGGCGATAGCCAGTTGGACAATGGCCACGAGCAGGCCCCCACCGGCTTCAGCATCATCCGGGAGGGTTTGCGCCAGCCATGTCCACCATCCAACGGGAGCAGCAGTAGCGACCAGCCCCCATCCTCCGAGCAGCACGGCGGTCAGCAACGGCGAAGCGCCGTAGTTCACTAGCGCCAGTGCTATGACAGCCATGATCAGAGGTATAACCGTCAGCGTGCGATAGAGGCCATTGCCGATGAATCTTTCGATCAGAAAGGTCCCGATAAAACCTGCCAGTCCCAGCCCCAACAGCATCAAAGACAATGTTGAAACGCTGACGCCGGTGACGACCTCAAGAAATGGGCGCAGGTAAGTGAACAGCATGAACTGCCCCATGAAAAATACGCTGACGGCGACCATTCCCAATGCTACTGGCAACCGCTTCATCAGCCGCAGGGCGTTGCCGCTACCTGCCTGGCGCTCGGCCTTGAAGGATGGAAGGCTTATCAGCAGCCACACGGCCGCCAGCGCTGCGACAGGAACAACACAGAAGAATGCGCCACGCCAGCCGATCAGCGAGCCAAGGAAGCTGCCCGCCGGGGCTGCGATTACCGTCGCCAGAGCGTTACCACCATTGACAATGGCCAGCGCTCGGGAAACCTGGTCCGGCGACACCAGACGCATCGCAGTCGCCGCCGACAATGACCAGAAACCGCCGATGGCTATGCCGATCAAGGCACGCCCAAGCATGAATGAGGGGTAGCCCGGCGCGAGCGCGACGACCGTACCTGACACAATCATCAGCAAGGTCAGACACAGCAGCAGCTTCTTGCGTTCGATGCGGGCGGCGATTGCTGCAATGACCAGGCTTGTGATCAATGCGAATGCGCCGGACACGGAAATACCCTGGCCGGCCTGACCTTCCGTGATATGCAGCTCTGCCGCAATGGGCGTCAGCAGGCTGACGGGCATGAATTCTGAAGCGACCAGGGCGAATGCGGCCAACGACATGGCCAGCACGGCGCTCCAGCCGCGTTTCTCCGTAGAACGAGAGGTCATTGGAACTACCTGTGGTGCGAAAGGCGTGTTGGTTTTGCGAGGTGGCAAACGAGGCATGAGTCGTACGCTTCGGTTTACGCGAACAGCCGAAGTCAATGCACGTCCGGGCGAAATGCCCGGACGTGCATTTTTTCACTCCGCCAGTGTCGCGTTGTCGATCACGAAACGGTATTTGACGTCACCCTGGAGCATCCGCTCGAACGCCTCATTGATGTGCTCTGCACGTATCAGCTCGATGTCCGAAACGATGCCGTGTTCGGCGCAGAAATCGAGCATCTCCTGGGTTTGCGGGATGCCGCCGATCATCGATCCGGCCAGGGTGCGACGTTTCATGATCAGGTTGAACACGTTGGGCGATGGATGTGGCGAGGCTGGCGCTCCCACCAATGTCATCGCGCCGTCGCGCTTGAGCAGCACCAGCAAGGCGTCCAGGTCATGGGGGGCGGCGACTGTGTTGATGATCAGGTCGAAGCTTTTAAGGTGCGCGGCCATTTGCTGCGCATCGCTTGAGACCACCACTTCATCGGCGCCAAGGCTTTTGGCCGCCTCACGTTTGGATTCGGACGTGGTGAAAGCGACCACATGCGCGCCCAACGCATGGGCCAGTTTGATGCCCATGTGACCCAGGCCACCGATGCCCACCACACCCACTTTCTTCCCGGGGCCCGCGTTCCAGTGACGCAGCGGCGACCAGGTGGTGATGCCCGCGCACAGCAGCGGCGCAACGGCAGCCAGTTGTGCCTCGGGGTGGCGAATACGCAGTGCGTAGCGCTGATGCACAACGATCGCTTGCGAATAACCACCGAGCGTCCAGCCTGGTGCGTCCGGAGTCGGAAAGTTATAGGTGCCAACCATGCCGTCGCAGTAGTTCTCAAGACCTTCAGCACATTCCTCGCAATGTTTGCAGCTGTCGACGATACAGCCCACTCCGACCAGATCACCCGGTGCGAACCCGGTGACCTTCAGGCCTACGGCTGAGACACGACCGACGATCTCGTGACCGGGCACACAAGGGTATTTCGTACCTTCCCATTCGGCGCGCACCTGGTGCAGGTCCGAGTGGCAGATACCGCAATAGGCAATCTCGATCTGCACATCTTCCGGGCCGGGATCACGACGCGTGATGCGCAGGGGTTCAAGCGGTTTGTCGCCCGCATGGGCGCCATAAGCGAAGACTTGCATTGAGGCTCTCCTGTGACTGATCGACACATTCTCCCGGTCGATCCGCCTCTGCCCCTAGTGCATTCCTCTTGAATGCTTGCCTAATCCTGTGGGGATGAAGGGTGGTGGAGAGGAAACGCCTTTTCAGCGAATTGAAGTTCGGTCAACAGGAGCGCCCCGACATGATCCCTACCCCGCTGGGCCATAAATCACCTGACCTCCGCCCTGGAAGGCGCCCTCGCTCGCAGTTCAGCCGTGAATATGGCCGCCTGTTCGGTACCGCGCCCAGTCGTGACATTATGGGGCGAGTATTTCCTGAAGAAATTCAATGAACACATTGATGCGACTGGAACCACGATGATTGGGCAGGTACAGCGCATTGATGCAAGTGCTCGCACTGCCAGGGTTGACTTCATACTGTTCCAGCACGCGCGTCAGGCGACCTGCACTGACATCGTCACGCACCAGCCAATCGGCCAATAGCGTCACCCTTCCCCCGGCTAACGCCGCCTCGCGCAGAATGTCGGCGTTGTTGCTTTGCAGACGTCCCTGCACATTCAAGCGAATGATTTCCTCATCACCCTGGAATGTCCAATTGTGGTGGCCCGTGCGGTAATCAAAACGCAGGCATTGATGCTCCAACAGGTCATGGGGGTGTCGGGGCAGCCCGGTACGCGTCAGGTAATCGGGGCTCGCCACCACCCAACGCTGGAAATCGCCCAGACGCTTGCTGACGATGTCATCACTGACGACCGATGAACCCAGACGCACTGACACATCTATTTGCTCGCTGAGCAGGTCACTGACCTCGTCGCTCAGCGAGAGGCTGATCTCAAGGCCAGGATGACGATCCAGCAGTCGCCCCAGATGAGGAGCAATGATGCGTCGGCCGAATTCCACCGGGACGCTGGCCCGTAAGCGCCCTTGAGCTTCGTTGCCACGATCGGTCACGACAGCATCGGCTTCATCGATGGCCTCCAGGATCGCCACTGCTTTTTCGAAGTAGTTCTGTCCCGCCACCGTGACGCTCGTGTTGCGCGTGGTGCGGTTCAGCAAACTGGCGCCCAGTTCGCTTTCCAGCCCCGCTACCTGCCGGGTCACAGACGAAGTGGAGATGCCAAGCTTGCGCGCCGCTGACGAATAACCACCACAGCGTACGGTTTCGACAAACATTTTGAGCGCCAGCAACTTATCCATAAATGGAGTCCAGGATCGAAAAGGAACGGTAATAACTGTGCACGAACAGGCGTCGTACGTCTTGCATGGCTGTGCTCAATCAGTCGTGGATTAAAGTCGATAGGCGCCGCTGATTCAGGATGGCGTGATGCCCATGATCCGATTACCCATGCACACCCCCCAGTCGCCCATGCGCCTGCCCTCTGCAAGTTGCTGGCTTTGCCAGGCCTGCAGGGCTTTATCGAGGTCGCCAATGTCGTCGATTGCCTGAGCCAGGAACAATGCATTGCGTGCCGCTTTGGCCGTGCTTCCGGCGGTATGAGGACGCGGTACAAAAGCGGCATCGCCGGTCAACAGCACGCGTCCGAACACCATTTGTGGAACATTCAGATCAAGAATCGCCTGGACAAAAATGTCCTTGGTCTGGCGAATCAGTTCGCGAAAAGCCGGGTTTGCATGCCTTTCGCCCATTTCCCGTATGTAAGCCTCCTGATCCGCCGCCAACGCCCCTGGTGGAATGGAGTGACTACGCCGCAGGCCGTCGCGATCAGTGAGTACGGCGTCCAGCTCCGGCCCTTGCGTGGCTTTCAAATACCATAGCCAGTTGAACCGTCGCTCGCCAGGCTCAACGGAGCCATTCAAACCCGGCACCATGTATTCGAGCATCAGCGATCCAGGGTCCTGTTGAAAGACAAAATCCTCGTAAAGCTGCGTCTTGGCGAAGTCTGCAAGCCGGTCCTCATCAACAAGCCCACGCCAAACCACATAGCCCGAATAGCCAGGTTGTGCCCCGGGCAACACCATGCTGCGCACGGATGAACCGGCACCGTCGGCCCCTACCAGCAGGTCTGCCTCGGCACGACTGCCATCTGCAAAAAAAGCGGTCACTCGGTGCTCATTCTGAGCCAGATCCACCAGCGTCTTGCCACGGTGATAATGCTCGGCAGGAAACGCCGAAGATAATGAGCCGTACAGTGTGTTCCAGGACGTCTGCGTTTGCGGCATCGGTTCTTTATGCACGACGGTGCCGGCTCGATCCAGATACAGACGATCATGGGACCGGACACCCAGCGCACGGGAATGCTGGATCCCTGCATAGCGAAAATGCTGCAAGACATCCCCTTGCAGAACAATGCCACCGCCACGGCTATCCATTGCCGCGGGGGATCGCTCGAAAACATCGACTTGCCAGCCAATCGCCCGCAACGCCGTGGCGGCAAACAGGCCGCCCAGTGAACCACCGATGACCAGGGCCTTCGGACTATCCGGACTCTTCATTACCTTTCTCCTTGCGAAGTGGTGATTCCCGAACCAACCGGTTTAGAGCTGCGTTATGCCAGCGCCGGATAGTCGATGTAGCCCTTGGCGTCGCCGCCAAAAAAGCTGTTGCCGTCCGCCGGGTTGAGTTCGGTACGCCCGCGCAGACGAGCCGGCAAGTCGGGGTTGGCAATGAACGGGCGACCGAAAGCGATGAGGTCGGCACGCCCTTGCGCGATGGCCTGTTCAGCGGTCTCTCCGGTGTAACCTCCCGCCAGCATCAGAACACCGTGGAAGTCAGCACGCAGCTGTTTGATGATGGCGTCCCAGCGTGGATCATTACTTTCATCGAGCACCGTGCCGACCATCATCGGTTCCACCAGGTGCAGGTACGCGAGATTCCATTGATTGAGCCGCGAAGCAATGTAGCCGAAGGTCTGTTCCGGGGTGTCATCGCCCATCCCCATGAAACGTCCCATCGGTGTCAGGCGCACGGCAACGCGTTCGGCGCCTATTTCTTCGGTCACCGCCTGTACGACTTCGAGCAGCAGCCGCGCACGGTTCTCAATACTTCCACCGTAGCGATCGCTCCGCTGATTGCTGTCGCTGTTGATGAATTGGTCCAGGAGGTAGCCATTACCCGCGTGGATTTCCACACCGTCCATACCGGCCGCAAGCGCATTGCGCGCGGCCTGGCGGAAGTCGGAAACGATCACTTCGATCCCCTTAATGTCCAGTTCCTGAGGGACAGGTACATCACCCCAAACCCCCTCACCTTTCTCATTGAGGATAAAGGTCTTGCCGGGGACCGGCTGCGCGGTCGGTGCTACCGGTAAGCCGCCGTCGGGTTGAAACACCGGGTGTGACACCCTCCCCACATGCCAGAGCTGCAGGAAAATGCGCCCGTCCTCTGCATGCACGGCATCGCTGACCGCTTTCCAGCCCTGAATTTGCTCGTCGCTATGGATGCCCGGCGTCCAGGCGTAACCCTGACCCTGCTGCGAAATCTGGGTCGCCTCGGTGATGATCAACGCGGCACTGGCGCGCTGGCGGTAGTACTCGACGTTCATCGATGTCGGCACGTTGCCGGGTTGCCCCGCCCGCGAGCGAGTCAGAGGGGCCATGGCGACACGGTGATCAAGGTCGAGTTGACCGAGTTTGATTGGGCTGAACAAGTGATGGGACATGATGATTTCCTGTAGGGATCGGGGTTGGACAAGCGGCTCAAGCGGCCTGGTTTCGTTTCAGTATCTGAATCATGATTTCGCTGGGTTGCGCGCCGCTGATCACGTCACCCGCAATCTGGATACTCGGCACCGAGCGCACCCCGGACGCCTTGCTTTGCGCTTCGAGCTTCAAGACTTCAGCCGAGCCTTCATCGGTGTTGAGAAAGTCGACAATGGCCCTCCGGTCCAGTCCTGTTTCGCCAGCGATATCGGCCAACACATTGAGGTCACCAATATTCCGCCCCTCGCCGAAGTAAGCCTTGAAAATGGCCTTGACCAGGCATGAAGCGTCTTTACCCGCCTGTTGCTCGCGCCATACCAAGCGATGCGCTGCCAGGGTGTTGGGGGTTGTTTCGACACGCTCATAATGGAAACCAAGACCGACGGCCTTGCCGGCGTGGGTGACCTGCGCGTCCATGGCCTGGCTGCGCGCCCAACTGCCAAATTTGCCCGAACGATAGGCTTTGCGATCCACGCCTTGAACAGGCATGTCCGGGTTCAATTGGTAAGGCAGGAAACTGATTTGACGGTCAGTTGAATAACCCGACGCGGCCAGTGCGCGTTCGAGATTCACCTCACCGATCCAGCACCATGGGCAGATGAAGTCGTAAGTCACCTGAATAGTGGTTGAGTGCAAACTCATGACGGCCTCCGTGGTTGAATGTTTTCACACCCCCAAGGTAAGCGTCCGACGCCAGCCGGAGTATCCACCTGCCGCGCAACGTTGCTTTTCGCAACACGCAACGCTGGGTTGATCTGCGCGTCGGCTCATGGCCGCCGTTGCGCCCGGCGCAATGTAGCGTTGCGCCATGATGGACTACTCGATCCCAAGCGCCCTGTCTAAGCTCACCGAGCTGAAAGTCGCCGTACGCCAATCGCACGCGGCGGATTGAAAGATCTGTCGTTCACTCGGTTCGAGAGGTAAGGCGATGAAGCGCAAGACGATCATCGGTGCCGTTCTGGCGCTTGGCGTGGTGGGGGCAGGGTTCGCGCTCTGGATGATGTGGAGGCCGGAAATCGCTGCTGTCAGCCAGCCTCAGAGTGCCGGACGCGACACCCTGGACAGAGGCCGGCGCATCGTCGAAGCGGGCGACTGCGCGGTCTGCCACACTCGACCAGGAGGCGATTACATGGCGGGCGGCTTGCCATTGATCACGCCCTTCGGAACACTCTTCACCACCAACATCACCCCGGACCCGGAAACCGGTATCGGCAAGTGGTCGCTGCCGGCCTTTGAACGAGCCATGCGTGAAGGCATCGCCCGCGACGGTCACTTCCTCTACCCGGCCTTCCCCTACGTGCATTACCGAAAGTTGAGTGATGCCGATATCGCGGATGCCTACGCCTTCCTGATGAGCGTGGACCCGGTCAAATACACCGCACCTGAAAACCATATGGTTTTCCCCATGAACTTCCGTGCGCTGGTGTCGTTCTGGAACTTGCTGTTCCTGCATGGGGATCCGCTGGAACCGCTTCCCGACCGGTCTGCGCAATGGAACCGCGGACGCTATCTGGTCGAAGGCGCGGGGCACTGTTCGTCCTGTCATTCGCCCCTGAATCTGATTGGTGGCGAAAAGAGCAGCGAGCTGTTCAACGGCGGTATCGTCGACGGCTGGACCGCCCCCTCCCTGCGCGGGATGGCCGAAGCGAAAAAACCCTGGAATGAAACCCAGCTAGTCGCCTATCTCACGGGCAAGGTCGCCGAAGATCACGGTGCGGCGGCGGGCCCGATGCTGCCGGTCAGCTTGAGCATCGCGCAATTGCCGGTACAAGATGCCCAGGCCATCGCCCACTATATTCTCGACCTCAAGCAATCCTCCACGGTCGCGACGTCACCGCCCTGCCCGCCTGTGACCAACGCCGTTGCCAAGGCTTTGCCGGGCGCGTCATTGTTCGACGGTGCCTGTGCAAGTTGCCATGGCGCCGCCGCCCCCATGCGCGCCATTGAATCGAGGCCTGCGCTGGCAAGCACCAGCGCAGTCACGGCGGACTCGCCACGAAACCTGATCCAGACCGTCCTGAAGGGCATCCCGATGTCCACCTCCGACTCCAGCCACTACATGCCTGGCTTCGCCGACAGTCTGGATGACACCCACCTCGCCGCCATCGCCGAGTACTCGCGCAACGAGAGCTGCCCGACCAGACCCTGGACGGACCTCGACAAGACAATCAAGAGCATTCGAGCTCAGGAGTAGCCACCGTGATCACACTCGACATCAACGGCAAGACTCATGAACTGGACATCCCGCAAGACATGCCGCTGCTGTATGCCCTGCGCAACGAGGCAGGACTCAATGGCACGAAATACGGCTGCGGGTTGGGTCAGTGCGGCGCTTGCACCGTTTTAGTGAACGATAGACCGGTGTTTTCATGCCTGACACCTTGCGGCGCGCTGGAGGGCAAGTCCGTGCGCACCGTGGAGAGCCTGGGCAGTGCCGACAAACCGGGGCCGTTGCAGAAAGCCTTTATCGACGAGCAGGCGGCCCAGTGTGGTTATTGCATCGCGGGGATGATCGTACGGGCGCAGGCTCTATTGGAGGCCAACCCTCATCCGGACGATGACACGATTCGTCGCCACATGGCGCCCAACCTGTGCCGCTGCGGCACCCATGTGCGGATCCTCGCCGCCATCAAATCGGTCATCGCGCAGGGAGCCAAGGTATGAAGTCCTCAACGCAAAACGTCGATCTGAGCCGCCGCGCCTTCGTGATAAACGGCGCGTTGGTGATGGGGTTCGCCATGCTCCCGGGTATCCCGCGAGCCTTCGCCGACACCGAAGTGGACACCTTGGGTACGGCGATCCTGGCGCCTGATTTGCCCGGCAGCCTGCGGGCCACGCCGTATCTGGACGCCTGGATCCGCATTGATGCGAAAGACGGCATTACCGTCTACACCGGCAAAGTGGAGCTGGGCACTGGCGTCAAGACCGCGCTCCTGCAGATCGCCGCGGAACGCCTGGAAGTGTCACCGGGTCTCATTCGTTTTCTCACGGCCGACACTGCGCTGACGCCCAATGAGGGTTACACCGCCGGCAGCCATACGATCGTCGACAGCGGTACTGCACTGTTCAACGCTGCGGCCCAGGTGCGTCAGTTGTTACTCGAATCCGCGGCACGCCAATGGCAATCCAACATCGACAGCCTGAGCACACGGGACGCGGTGATCCACGATGGTCAAGGCCGCAGCATGACCTACGTACAAGCGGTGGTCGGGGTTCAATTGCATCGCTTCGCCTCGGCCAGTTCCCCCTTCAAGCCAGCCAGCAGCTTCACCCTGATCGGCCAGTCATTGCCTCGGCTGGACATTCCGGCCAAGGTCAGCGGAGGTGCGGCCTATGTGCAGGACATACGCCTGCCGGACATGCTGCATGCCCGCGTGATACGTCCTCCCCGGCGCGGCAGTCAGCTACTGGACATTGACGAGGCCGCCCTCAACAAACTCCCCGGTGTGGTGAAGCTGGTCCGCAACGGCAGTTACCTCGCTGTGGTCGCCACCGATGAGTGGCTGGCGGTCAAGGCCATGCGCGAAGGCTACGCCGCTGCCCGCTGGACCGAAGGTAATCCGTTACCTGACTCGACACACATCCACCAACTGCTTACCGAGCTGCCAGCGCGGCGCTACCCGGTGAGTGCCAAGTGTCACCTCACGCAACCTGAGTCCCGTGGGTACAAGGCACGGGTGACCAAGCAATACCTGATGCACGGTTCCATCGGACCGTCTTGTGCGGTGGCGTGGTTCAAGGATGGGACGCTGACCGTCTGGACCCATACGCAAGGTGTTTATCCGCTGCGCAATGGTATTGCCGAGATGCTGGGGTTGCCCGTGCAGCAGGTGCGCTGCATCCATGCTGAAGGCTCCGGCTGCTATGGTCACAACGGCGCCGATGACGCTGCCGCCGATGCCGCGTTGATCGCCATGGCCCTGCCTGGCAAACCCATACGGGTGCAATGGATGCGCGAACAGGAAAATCTCTGGGAGCCCTACAGCTCGGCAATGCTGGCCGAAGTCGAAGCGGGACTGGACGACAGCGGCCGTCTGCATGACTGGAAATACGAGCTCTGGAGCACTCCGCACAACGAACGCATCGTCAATGCCGGGCGCCTGCTGCCGGCGTGGCTATTGGCCAAACCCTTCACCCCTGCGCCTTCGGTTCCGATCGCCCAACCCGAGGGTGACGGCGACCGTAACGCGGTTCCGTTGTATGAGATTCCCAATCTGCAGGTTGATTTGAATTTTGTGCTGAGCATGCCATTCAGGACCTCGGCCATGCGTTCGCTGGGTGCCCATATCAACGTGTTCGCCATCGAAAGCACGGTGGATGAACTGGCGGCCCGGGCCGCTGTGGACCCGGTGCAATTTCGCCGGAATCACTTGAGCGATCCACGTGCACGGGCGGTGGTGGATCGGGTGGCCAGTGCGTTCCGCTGGCCGCAAAAAGCAACAGGCCCTGGCAGCGGAATCGGATTCGCCTTCGCCCGCTATAAAAACATCATGGGTTACTGCGCCATTGCCGTGCAGTTGCATGTGCAGCGCCAGACCGGGCAAGTGACGATTGATCGGGTGGTGGCGGCCGTCGATGTGGGTCAGATTGTCAGCCCCGATGGGCTGCTCAATCAGATTCAGGGCGGCATCGTGCAGTCCGCCAGCTGGACGCTCTATGAACGAATCCTCTATGACGCCAGTGGCCTGCATAGCTTCGATTGGAGTGGCTATCCGATCATGCGTTTTTCCGAGGTGCCGAAGCAGGTCGAGATCCACATGCTCGATCAGCCGGACCAGCCATTTCTCGGTGCTGCGGAAATCGTCCAGGGCCCTATGGCCGCAGCGCTGGGTAATGCCATTAAGGATGCCACCGGCAAGCGTTTGCTCGATTTGCCACTGGCTCGACGAGGCTGGCAGGATGCGTTGGGATCGTGAGTGGTCCTGACGGTCTGAATCGGTCGGCTGTCGCACACTTGGAATAAAAAAAGCGGTGGAGGATCACTCGCACCGCCCTACCCCATTCAAGGGAAATGTTTCTCTTCTATAAAACATGCCGTTGGAAGAGAACGGCATGTACACGCAACACTTCTTAAAGCGCTGCCTGTCGGTTAAGCGGGCAGTTAACCCGCCAAATATAGTTCCAACTCCACTCTACCGAATACCGCTTAAAACAATGCCAATTGGTAATTAATGATGATCCGGTTTTCATCCTGTTGCCGAGTGTTCGGAATGTTGTTTCGTACCATCGCGTTTTTCCACATGAGGCTAACCCCTTTCAACGGTCCCGATTGCACGACATAGGCCAGCGTTATATCGCGTTCCCACTCACTGGAATGGCTGGACGCGATGGTATTGATGTCATCACCTTTAACGTATACAACCCCCGCCGTCGCACCGGGCAAGCCCAGTGTCGCGAAGTCATAGGCGTAGCGTGCTTGCCAGGACTTCTCGCCCGCGTGCACGAACTTCTGAACCTGCATTTCCGTGATGGTGTAAGTGGACGGACCGTCACCCTGGTTTAAATAAGGGAAATCGCTTTTTCCGTTGCTGACCTCATAGCCGGCTCCGAAGGTGTGACCGGCAACGGCATAGGTCAATAGTCCACTGAACAGGTTGTTGTCGACTTTGCCTTTTATCGTATTACCCCCGTAGTAGCCTGTCGTAAAGTACGCAGGGTCATGGCCGTTTGCACCATCGTCCCGGCTATTGAAATATCGAAGATCACTGGTCAGAACGCCCGAACCGATAGCCCAATTATGAGTCAGCCCCAGAAAGTGTTGCTTATAAAAGTCTTCAAGGTTTCCGTAATAATATTGCAAGGTCAGATCTTTGCTCAGTTTGTAATCTCCGCCCGCATAAAGGAATTTATTACTGAAGCGCCCGGTGACAGGGTTGTTGGCACCCGCAATGGACATGTTTTCGTTATTGCTGGAGTTACGCCCCTTGACCCCGTCAATTTGCCCTCCTGTCAGGGTCAGGTCCTTGATGTCCGCGGAGGTCACCTGGGCCCCTTGCCAGGTTTGCGGCAGCAGACGCCCGTCATTGCTGAAGATAACCGGCAGTTTCGGGACCAGAGTGCCTAGCTTCAACTCGGTCCTGGATATCTTCACTTTCCCGGTCAATCCCAAACTGGAAAAATCGTCAACCGCATGGTCGCCGTCGCTTGGAAACACTACGCCTCCGAAGTTGTTACCCGTTGGATTGCCATGTTTACCAGTGCTTGAATCGAGTTTGACACCCAACATGCCTAACGCATCGACACCGAAGCCTACAGGCCCTTGGGTGTATCCGGAGATATATTCCAACTGGAAAGCCTGTCCCCATTCCGCTTGATAACTTTGATTGGCGGCTTTCTGCGCGGGTGTAGCGGAATCACGATAATCGCTGTTGATATAGTAATTACGCAATTTAAGCGCTGCCTTACTATCATCAATGAAACCAGCCGAATGGGCTTGCTGCGCCAATACGCACAGGGCAGCCGCAAGGGTCAAAGTACCTTTCATTTATGAGCACTCAAGTTGTGGTTATTGTTTTTGTATTCACGGGTCAGCGGTTTTTCAGGCGCACATGCCCCAGCCGCACAGGCAGCATGAGCGCCGTTATTCAGAAGTTATTTAATGAAGACAGCCACTACCGGGATCAATCCGCCTTGAGCAGGGACTTCCATGTTGCCGGCGTACCCAGTTCAGAGTCGACCAACTGATTTTCAAATTGATTGCGTTCACTGATGGCACTGGCGGAGCGATCGGTCATGGAAAACCAGAAAATACCGATGAATGCGATGGCCATTGAAAACAGGGCCGGATATTCATAAGGGAACCAGGCTTGCTGATGATGAAGGATCTTGACCCAAACGGTCGGACTCAGAATGCACAGGATGATGGCCGATACGAGTCCCAGCGATCCGCCAATCACGGCGCCACGGGTCGTCAAGCCTTTCCAGTAGATCGATAACAACAGCACCGGAAAGTTGGAACTGGCGGCGATGGAGAACGTTAAGCTCACAATGAAGGCGATGTTTTGCTTTTCAAACGCAATCGCCAGGAGGATCGACAACACACCCAGTACGATGGTCGTCACACGAGAGACGCGCATTTCGTCACGGTCGGTGGCGGTGCCACGGCGCAAAGCATGGGCATAGAGGTCGTGAGAAACCGCTGACGAGCCCGCCAGGGTCAACCCTGCCACCACCGCCAATATCGTCGAGAACGACACCGCACACATGAATCCGAGGAAGACATTACCGCCGACGTTATGGGCAAGGTGAATCGCGACCATGTTAACGCCACCCAATATTCCACCGGATGCATCGTGATAGGCCGGATTGCTCGCCACCAGGGCGATGGTGCCAAAGCCGATAATCACAATCAGCGCATACCCGATGCCGACAAGACCGGAGGCATAAAGAATGCTTTGGCGCGCGGCTTTGACGTCACCGACGGTGAAAAACCGCATGAGAATGTGTGGAAGACCCGCCGTACCGAAGACCAGTGCCAACCCCAGGGAAATGGCGGATACCGGGTCGGTGATCAAACCTCCGGGGCTCATGATTGCGCCATGGGATGGATGAACCTGGGTGGCTTGAGTGAACAATTGATTCAGGCTGAATCCGAACTCGGACAACACCATGAACGCCATGAAGACGCAGCCGGTCAGCAGTAACACGGCCTTGATGATCTGAATCCAGGTCGTTGCCAGCATCCCGCCAAAGAAAACATAGATGACCATCAGCGTACCGACGAGCAGTACGGCCGCTGTGTAATCGAAGCCGAACAACAGTTCCACCAGTTTGCCGGCGCCAACCAGTTGCGACACCAGGTAAAGCAACACGATCACGATGGAGCTGGACGCCGCAAAAGCCCGTATGGGTCTTTGCTTCAGCCTGTAGGACAGAACGTCCGCCAGGGTGTAGCGCCCAAGGTTGCGCAGAGGCTCCGCGATCAGGAACAGAATGATCGGCCAACTGGCGAGAAAGCCGATCGAGTAGATCAGTCCATCGAAACCACTGGTAAACACCAACGCGGAGATGCCCAGTAAAGACGCTGCGGACATGTAGTCTCCGGCTATGGCCCAACCATTCTGGAAACCGGTGATTTTCCCCCCTGCGGCATAGTGATCGGCAACGCTATTGTTCTTGCGCGCGGCCCATCGTGTGACAAATAGAGTGAACACGACGAACGCCAGAAACATGCCTATGGCAATGGAGTTATGTTTGGGTACTGCGGCAGGGACATCGCTCGCGTATACGGTTGCCGAACCAAGGACGGCCGAGAATGCGATAAGAAGACGCTTCATTTGTTGAAGCTCCTGATGATTGTTTTTATTTTGGGGTCATAGCAGGTGTTGGTGCGCCATACGTAGACAGCCACGAGAAGCACCGTAAAGGCGAGCATTCCGAAACCAATCGGCACGCCCCACGTCATGGGTTGGCCTTCGGTGATCGGTGTACCCAGGCGGGAAGGAATAAAGGCCAGCGAAAGAATAAAACCGAAATATACCGCCAGCATGAGAGCCGTCATGCTCCACGAGAATATTCGTCGCTGTTTGACCAATGCACGAAACTGTGGGTTTTCCAGGATCGGATTTTGAAGAGTGTCTTCAAGCTGTTCAGCGGACACGGCCGGGCCACCGGCTTGCGGATATGCATGTTCCATGGTTCTCTCCTGCGAAGGACGTGTAACTGAATTAAAACTTCACGGGCACTGCCGTTTCGCGCATCACGGCTTCTGGAGTCCGGTACAACTCAGCCATTTCGCGCTCTTGCTCGCTTTTCAATTGCGCCTGCATATACGCGCCAAGATGCCTGGCGTGCTGAACGATCGAGGCGCCGAAACGGCAACGTTGTTGGCTATAGTCCGCCAGGGCATCTTCAACGGATGCATGACGCTCAAGTGCTTCGACGATGGCCAAGGCATCACCGGCCGCCTTGGTGACACCCATACCGCAATGGGGACGGACCACGAATGCAGCGTCGCCGAGCAAGGCGATGCGTCCGAAATTCATCTTCGGTACTTCCAGGTCGTAAATCGGCTGGAACAGCGGTTGCGTGGCTTTCTTCACGACTTCGGCAAACTGCGGCGCCAGTAGCGTATCGGCGGACTTATACATATTGGCGAGCACATCACGGCGTATCAGTGCCGGAGGAATTCCACCTTCAAACTGCTTGCCGCTCTCATCCCGGAGCAGATCCTTCAACTCATCGTCGCCGCTGGTGCGGTACCAGACAAAGTTGTACCGACGCTCTCCTGCAAGGGTGCTGTTCGACTGTCCGGCAACCGGATACCCCAAAATCTGTTCGCGCGGAGGTAGGCAGAAGGCAAATTTATCGAAGAGCGATGCGTGGGCGGAATCGGAAAGAACAGCTTCGTCGACCAAGCCGCGCCATGCGATATAGCCGGCGTATTGCAGGTGTAAGTCAGGCAAAAGCTGCTGGCGAATCGTCGAGCGAAATCCATCGGCAGCGATAATGATGTCGGCTTGATGAGTGGTGCCATCAGCCAATGTGACACTGGCGTGGGACTCTGTGCTTTCGACCGAGACGACGCTGCCACCGCTACGATAGAGCGAGTCTGGAAACGCGCCGCGAAGCACCTGGTACATCTTCCCCCATGCCGTCAGGGTTTGCGGCAGCGCGTTCTCGAGTACGACATCGCCGTCCTGGTCCAACGTGACGCGCGACAGCACATCGATACCTACCGACGCATCAAGCGGGATGCCCGCTGCGGCCATTGCTTCGAACAATTCAGGGTGTGTAACGATCCCAGCGCCACGCCCGGCCAGTTCATCCGGCACACGCTCGAAGACTTCTACATCCCAACCCTTGCGAAGCAACATGTTCGCCGCAAACAGACCACCCAGCGAACCACCCACGACGATAGCGCGACGTTTGTCCGAGATATGAGTCATGGCTGCACCTCCACAGCCCCGGCGGCATGGGCGGCGTAGGAACCGACGGCTTCAAATTCGGAGGCCGGGAAGTTGAGTTCGATGGTGACGCCGGAAGGGTCTTCGATGAAGACCTGATGCAGGCCCAGGCTCGGAACCGTGCGATCACGCCAGGCGATGCCTTCGACTTCCAGGACACCCCAGAACTCAACCAGGCCTGTTACCAGAAACGCAATGTGATCCACGGTTCCAGTACCCTTCAGCGGGATTTCCTTGTCTCCGAGGTACTTCTGCAGACCCTCGGGGTTGGAGGGATCGATCCCGATAATGTGGACCGTACCAAAATCCTGCTCGTCCCCACCCATGTACAACCACACGCCGGGAAAGTCGAACGGCGGCCGGTAGCCGGGGGTGAAACCGAGCACCCTTTCATAAAATTGGCTGGACTTCTCCAGGTCGAACGACCGGATCGAGTAATGAGCGAGTTTTCGGACTTGCATGATGCCTCCTACGTTTTTTTGTATTTATTTATCGGTTGATAAACAGTAAGGCCTGACGAAATTGAAGTAAATAGCCGCAGGACCGGATTTTTTGAGGACTGCCCCTTAAACACGTCGTGGTGACGTCTCTACAGGACGAGTTTCAGGCGTTGGGAATGGGCGTTTCAGGGCGAAATAGCGAGGTGCGCGCCCTCCCACCACCCGTACGGCCAAAGGCTGAAACAGGTGATGAGTGGTCGACAAAAAGAAGGGGGAAGCAAGATGCCAGGAGGCGGGAAAACCGAAAAATCAATTCAAGCGAGGCGTCTCGCCGACGTCGTTGTCGACTTGAGCCAATACATGCGGACCGCCATTGAGGAACGCATCGACCATCTGCTCTATCAGCGCATCAATGTCTTCGGTCACCGGCAGATCGTAGATCCACTTGCGCACGCCGATATAGAAAATGCTGGCATGCAAACTCCAGATCAGTTCGAGCTCCTTTTCATTGATCGTTTCACCACAGGATGGCGCCAGACCATGGGTATGGCGAATTTCGGCAATAACAGGAATGAAGACTCGCTCACGCAATTTGGCCAGATAGCGATCGTTGATGCCTTCACGGGTCAATCCGGCGAAAACGAAGATGCGAATCCATTCTCGGCGCAGAATCACGTTGGCGTATGAGGTATAGAAACGCACCAGGCGCGCCTGAAGGGGTTGCGATCGATCCTTGATCATCGTCTCCCAAGAGGCATCCCACTGATACACCTCGTCGTAAACACGGTCGATCAAGGCTTCTTTGCTGGGGAAATAGCGATAGAGCAACGGCTGGGTAATGTCCAGTTGTCGCGCCAGCTCACGGGTGCTTCCAGAGAATCCACACGTCGCAAAGTGCTCAATGGCCTTCTGCACGATCTGCTTTTCCCGGACCTCTGGCGAAAGGCGCCGAGTCGTCGCTTTGACAGTGCCCTGTGAGTCCGCTGAAGTTTGCGGCGCTTTCTCGTCTACGTTTTTTGAGTCTTGCATAACGCCTCACTAGAGCTTCGTCGAGGCATCATACAAAACAAAAGAATGCGCTGGCTATGAACCCCGACCCGGCGTCTGAGGACGTGAGCAGATCAGTTCCCGGGCAGGAGTCCAGGCGGCGCGATGACTCAGTGGCTCTGCCCGTCTCTACGGGACACCACCAGGAAGATGATCAAGGTCACCAGTGACAATGCACTGCCGACTGCGGCAATCGCCAACCAGCTAAAGTGTTCATAAAGCGAGCTGGCCACCGAGGAGCCGGTCGCCCCGCCAATGAAAATGCTGATCATGTACAACGCATTCAGACGGCCTCGGTTGGCAGTGCCCAAGGCGTAGACGGCTCGTTGTCCAAGCACCATGTTCATCTGCACGGCAAAATCCAGCGCGATACCTGTAACAGCCAAGCCAATCACACCGTAAAAAGGGTTGATGAAGGCCGGCAGAAAACTCACTGCGCCCAATATCATGGCCAACTGTGAGGCGCGTCGAGTGTGTCCTGCATCAGCGAGACGCCCACTGAGAGGTGCGGCGATTGCACCGATGGCGCCGACCAGCGAGAAAATCGCAATCTGACTTTGCGTGAGGCCGAACTCACGGCTCAACACCAGCGGAACCGCGGTCCAGAACAAACTGAACGCGGCAAACATCAACCCTTGATAGAGCGCTCGCTGACGCAATACCGGCTCGCGGCAAAACAATTGTCCAAGGGACTTCAACAACTGACCATAGGACGCGCGATGGGTCGGTTGCCATTTGGGCATGGTCATGCCGATCACCATGGAGATGACGAGCATCAATGCAGCCGCGCCGATAAATACGGCCCGCCAGCCAAAATGATCAGCAACCAGGCTCGACAGCGGCCGCGCAAGCAGGATCCCCAACAGCAAGCCCCCCATGATCCCGCCCACCACTCGGCCGCGAGACTCTTCCGGCGCCAGATGCGCGGCCAATGGAATCAGCATTTGCACGGAAACAGAGCTGAAACCGATGAGCGCCGAGACGACAAGGAACACACTCGGCTGCCTGGCCAAACCCGCGCCGATCAGGCTGAAGATGGTGACCACGATCGTCGCAATCATCAGTCGGCGGTTTTCCATGAGGTCCGCCAACGGAACCAGGAAAAACAAACCCAGTGCGTAACCAATTTGAGTCAGCGATACGATAAAGCTGGCGCTGCCATTCGACATGCCGATATCCGGGGCGATCAAGCTGATGATCGGTTGTGCGTAATAGATGTTGGCCACGATGGCCCCACAACAAAACGCAAAAAGCAGAACCATCCCTCTCGTCATTGAAGCTTTTGTTAAAGCCGCTGCTGTGCCGCTTGCTGAAACACTCATGCCATGGACTCCTGAAATTCGGCAGCAGTGACTTTCCAATGAAGGTCACCCGCTGGATGTTTGTCAGGTCACAAAGTAGGCGGCTCGCCCCAGCGAGAGAATATGGACATGGCGCAACGTCTTGTTGCGTAGTGCGCAAAAGCGGCGCGGGCGCCATCAACGAAGACCAGCCAGCCGAGCGCCAAGGCGACCAGCAATACCAGTCGAATCCAGATGCGCTACTACAATACTTAGAACTTCAGGACCTGACAGGAAGCGAGCGAATGTGGATGAAACGCCAACTCTGCGTCGTTCGGCTGATTCGTTTCGCATCCGCTTCGCTCATCCTCGTCCCCTCCATTGCGGGCGCAGAGGATCTCGAACCCAGGTCCTACGCCAATACGCCGGTTGGTATCAATTTCCTGCTCATGGGCTATAGCGATCTCCGTGGCAACGTGACGGCCAACCCCTCCGTCCCGCTCCAGGATGCCAAGCTCAATATCAAGACTGTCGTGTTTGCCTTTGCCAGATCCCTGGCTGTCTGGGGCCGCTCCGGGAAGTTCGATATCGTCGTGCCTGAGGCTAGATTGACGGGTTCTGCCCTGTTTGCCGGTGAACCCAGGGAACGTGATGTGACGGGATTGATCGATCCAAGATTTCGCTTCTCGGTCAACTTGTATGGCGCCCCGGCGATGTCCCTGGCTGAATTCCCCAACTATCAACAGGATGTGATTATCGGCACCAGCCTGGCGATCACGGCGCCACTGGGCCAGTACGACGCGAACAAGCTGGTGAATCTCGGCAACAACCGCTGGTCGTTCAAGCCCGAATTGGGGATTTCCAAGCGTCTGGGGCCGGTGACCCTGGAACTGTCCGCCGCGGGAACCTATTACACCGACAATAACGAGTACCTCGGCGACCGCACACTCTCCCAGAACCCGATCTACCAGGTACAGGCGCATTTTATCTATGCCTTTGATAACGGAGTCTGGGTGTCGCTGGATTCGACCTACTTTGAGGGGGGGAGTACTTCAATCGATGGCGTCGGTAACCATGACTTTCAGGAAAACACACGCTATGGATTCACCCTCACGCTACCGTTGAATCGAAATAATTCGGTGAAGCTCAATGCGAGCAATGGCGCACATACTCGTACGGGCAGCGAATACGATGCCATCGGCATCGTCTGGCAGTACCGCTTCGGCGGAGGGCTTTGAACTTGGGGCTTGGGATACTGCCTTGATGAAATAGCGTTAGTACAAATAGCATCCTGAATGCCTCAGTGGCCCGAGACACCCTCCCCCATCAACGCGTTGTACCGGCCTCAAACGCGATGATCCCCTGGCGCTGACGCCGATAAAAAACCCGCTTCACGATCTCGGCCGACACCATGTACACCAGACTGATTGTCAGCATCAGCAACAGGATAGGGAGTGGCAAAGGCACCAGGCCGAACCATTGGGCTACCGGGCTGTATGGCAGTCCTATGGCCAGCAGGCCGATACCCAATGCACTGACGATCAGCAGTTTCGCCGGGCGGCTTTGGTAAAACGGTTTGTAGGTGCGCACGATGAAGATCGTCAGCAGTTGAGTCAGCAACGACTCCACGAACCAGCCGCTGCGGAATACTTCGGGAACCATCTGCGCCATCAGGTACAAGGCCACGAACGTCAGGATGTCGAACAGCGAGCTGACCAGCCCGAACACCACCATGAAATTACGAATCTGCGTGATGTTCCACCGGTGAGGCGTGCTTTGCCATTCCCTGTCGACGTTGTCGCTGGCAATCCCCATTGAAGGGATGTCGGACAGGAAGTTGTTGAGCAATATCTGCTTGGCCAGCAGCGGCAGGAAAGGCAGCGCCAGGGAAGCAAGGGCCATGCTGATCATGTTGCCGAAGTTGGCGCTGGAGACGATCGATATGTATTTGAGGGTATTGGCAAAGGTATGCCGCCCCTCTTCGATCCCTTCGCGCAGGACATTCAGATCGTGCTCCAGCAACACGAAGTCGGCAGCCTGTTTGGCCACGTCGGCAGCGTTGTCCACGGAAATCCCGATATCGGCGACTTGCAGTGCCGGGGCATCATTGATGCCATCCCCCATGTACCCAACCACATGCCCGGTCTTTTGCAGGGCCCGGATGATGCGTTCCTTCTGGTTGGGATCGACCTCGGCGAACAGGGTTGTCAGTGGCGCCAGGTGCATCAAGGCCTCATCTTTCATCGCCGAGAGTTCACCGCCGGTGATGATTCGCTCCACCGGCAGGCCCACCGCCAGGCCGACATGGCGGGCGACCAGATGATTGTCGCCGCTGATGATCTTCACTTTCACACCCAACCCGTCCAGGGCGGCGATGGTGTCCTTGACCCCGGGTTCGGGCGGGTCAAAGAACAACAGAAACCCGCGAAAGGTCATGTCTTTTTCTTCGTCCCGACCGTAGTGCGGCTGATCGGGCAATGCGCGAGTGGCGAGGCCCAGGACTCGAAAGCCCTGCTCGCTCCACTCCGCGAAACGTTTTGCGATCGCCGCCCGTTCCGCGTCGTTCAGCGTGACAACCTGTTCACCACGGCGCAGGTGCGTGCAAACCTCAAGTACGTTGTCCAGAGCGCCCTTGGTCACCATCAGCCTGCTGGCTTCAGGCGCATTGGCCACCACCACGCTGAGGCGTTTGCGGACAAAGTCATAGGGCACTTCATCGAATTTGATGACGTCAGTGCACGGGGCCAGGTCTTTGCCGGCCAGGCTGATGGCATCGTCCATGGCGTTGCGCATCCCGGTCTGCAAACTGGAATTGAACACTGCCAGTTGCAAGACATCAGTGGCGGCGACACCTTCCACATCCATCGCAGCGTCCAGCACCACGACACCCCGGGTCAGCGTACCGGTCTTGTCGGTACACAGAATGTCCATGGCCCCGAGGTTTTCGATGGCGTTGAGGTGGCGCACGATCACCCCTTTGGCAGCCATGCGTTGCGCGCCTTTGGCCAGCGTGATGCTGAGAATCGCCGGCAACAGTTCCGGCGACAGCCCGATGGACAAGGCGATGGCGAACAACAATGTGTCGAGGGGCGGGCGATGCAGCAAGATGTTGATGCCGAACACGACGATGGTGATCACCAGCATCACCCTCAACAGCAAGCCACCAAAATGCCGCAAGCCACGTTCGAATTCGGTTTCGGGAGGCCTTAGTGACAAGGTCTTGGCAATGTGACCGATCTCGCTGTCCTGGGCATAACGCGTCACAAGTACCACGGCAGTTCCGCTACGGACCGAGGTGCCCATGAACACACAATTATGGCGCTGTCCCAGGGTGGCATCGGGGGAACACTCACCCGGAAGCTTTTCGACCGGAAAGGTTTCGCCGGTCAGCAAGCTCTCCGAGATGAAACAATCAAGTGCCTGCACGATACGGCCGTCAGCGGCAATCAGGCTGCCGGCGCTGAGTAGCAGGACGTCGCCTGGCACCACCTCACTGGCGGCTACCTCCAGGGTCTTGCCGTCCCGACGGACCGTCGCACGCAAGGCGATCTTGTTGCGCAGCTGCTCCACCGCGTGGCTGGCGCGATTTTCATACCAGGCGCTCAGCACCGCGCTGATCAGCACAATGCACCCGACAATCGCCGCGTCGAGCCAGTCGCCCACCACCACGGCCACCAGTGCGCCGGCAATCAGAATGAGGACCAGGGGTGTGCGCATTTGCTCCAGCACCAGCCTGGCCAATCCCTGTGGTCGGTCCTTGGCTCGAAGTGGCGCGCGGCGCAGTCGGGCCTTGGCCTGGGCATCGCTCAACCCCGTCGGCTTGCTGTGCAACGTGCTGAATAACTGGCTGAGCGACGGGCTCCAGTAATCCGTGCTGACATCATGCGCGGGCTGTGTGGCACTGGAATGCCATTCACGATGCGCGAGCCAGAGACCGGGCAACATCGGTAACCAGAACGTCAAACCGCGAAACAACAATGTCGCGGACAACGCCACCGCAACGTTCACCCCGACCCAATGCAACGTCACCACGGCCGCCGCTTCGAAGGCGCCAAGGCCACCCGGCACAACACCGATACTGCGCAGGACACTGGCCAGCATGAAGCCGGCAAACAACCCCAAGGGCGGAGCCGAGACGCCCAACGCGCGCACCAACACCCACAGCGTTGCGCTGTCCAGCACGATGATCGCCAGCTCCAGCAGCGTGATGCGCCAGAGCAACGCGTGGTTGCGTACCAACGTCCGATCCGCACCGGTGATTAACGCGACGCCCTTGGCAACAATCGAAAAACGCTGACCCGGAATATGGGTCGCCAGGCGTTTATTGCCGGCCAGCCTTGGCGTGATAACCGCCAGCACCAGACTGACCGCCACAAACACCCCGCAGGTGGTCACCACGGCGGCCGTGGCATGCCCCTGAAAAATCACCACCGGCAGCGCCACGCCAACAGACAGCACATAGGCCAGGAAGTACCCGGACAGATCCAGGACAAGGCACGCCAGCACCACCGGTTTGGCAAACCCGAGACGCACGAACGAGGCGACAACCGCAAAGGCCCCGCTGATCCCGGAAGACGGCAAGGCTTGATCGACAAACAGCTTCATCAGGCTGAGCTTGCCCGCATCCCAGAGTGAAAGGTGTTGAGCCCCGGCCTTGAGCACTACACGAAAGACTTGCCCTTGCGCCATATAGGTCAGGGCTTGCAAGCCGAAGGCCGCAATGAGCCACAGTGGCTCTGCCTCCGTCAGCAAACGTGTGAAGGATTCGACGTCGGTGAATTGCAGTGCGACGCCCACGACCGTCGCAAACATGGCCGCGCCCAGCAGCCAGGTGAGCCAGAGGGCGGGACGACTGAAAGGCTGGCCTTCTTCCAGCGCAGGCGCGCGAGTAAAGTCTGGAATGGGCGATTTAACAGACATGCCAGGCCCCTGAGCAATTCGGCGGATTGCTGGATTCTGGGCCTGTGGTGGTTATTTGGTTTGATTAATGTCAATCCCTCAGGCCCGAACCGGCTCAGTCCGATGGGATATTGCTGCTGAAACCTGGATACCTGCAGCGCTGGGCAAACCTAGGGGGTACGTATTATCTGAGCGTTATTGTTGATGATCATTTGAATGATCTCGACCGATCCGTTGATGGCGAATTGAACGCCCATGCACACCAGTATGAAACCCATCAAACGTGAAATGGCATCGATGCCCGACTCCCCCGTCAGCTTCATGATTAAATCCGACGCGCGCAAACAACCCCAAAGTGTCAAAGCCGTGACAAGGAATATCAGTGGCGGAGCTGTCAGCAATACCCAATGTGGAAAGTTTGTACTGTTTTTAATGGTGGCCGAAGCACTGATGATCATCGCGATAGTGCCCGGGCCGGCTGTGCTGGGCATGGCCAAAGGGATGAAAGCAAAGCTGGTTTTTTTCCCCCCGTCATCGCCGGCCGTTGCTACGCGCGGTTTTGGAAACAACATGCTTGAGCCGATCACGACCAGGATTCCACCCCCGGCAATTCGCAGGCCCGGAATGGAGATACTGAATACGCCCATCACAAACTCACCGATGTAATAGGTCACCAGCATGATGATGAACACGTAAAAGGCCGTCAGGAAAGCCTGCTGATTTTTTTCTTCACGACTGAACCCCTGGGATAAAGCCAGAAATAGCGCCACGGTGGTGGGTGGATTGATCAGGGGCAGCAATGCCAGCAACCCGAGTGTGACGGCGTCGAATAAATGGTTCATCCCTATACACCCTGCAAGTCACTGAAGACACTTCGTGGTGCGTCATTGCGGAGCCGGCTGCGTGTCGGCATTTTCTATAAAGCTTCATTTCGCAACTGCACTCGAACGCCAGACAAGTCTAGGTGCGATGTGGGTTTTCACCACTGACGGCGAGAATCTGGCCATACCTTGATTTAAATCAGATGCCCCAACCACGCGCGAATCCAACTTAGATCAACACCGTTTACATCCGAAACCGGTCCCCGCACAGGCATGCCGTCGATGTATCAGAACCTCGCCTTCTTCGCCGCCTTCCTCCTGCTCTACAGCCTGTTTGCCGGGGGTATCGAGACGCGCCTGCTCAATGGTCCTCTGATGTTCATGCTCGTCGGCCTGATTCTCGGCCCGGCGTTCCTGGGCGTTTTGGCGCCCCGGATCGACAAGGACGGCCTGAAGATCCTCGCAGAGCTGACATTGGCGATTGTTTTATTCAGCGATGCCGCCAATGCCGACCTGAAGGTTCTCAAAGCCCACGAAGGATTGCCGTTGCGCTTGCTGATGATCGGGCTGCCGCTGACGATTATTGGTGGTTGGTTGGTCGGTCATTGGCTGTTTCCGCAGATACCGTCGGTGGAACTGGCAATCATGGCGACCCTCCTGGCCCCCACCGACGCGGCGCTGGGCAAGGCGGTGGTGAGCAATCCCAAGGTTCCCGGCGCCGTGCGTGAAGGGTTGAACGTCGAAAGTGGGTTGAATGACGGTATCTGCGTGCCGGTGCTGTTGATGTTCCTGGCGTTGCTGGTCGAAGAACAGACCCGGTCCCCCCTGTCACTGGCCGCGCAATTGTTCGTTGAGGAACTGGGGATCGGTGCCGTCGTCGGGCTGGCCCTGACGTTTATTGCCTGGCTGATGTTTCGCTACGCCTCAAAACAGGATTGGCAATCGCCCATATGGTCACAACTGACGCTGCCCGGACTCGCCCTCCTGTGCTTTGCCACAGCGCAAACACTCGGTGGCAGCGGGTTCATTGCCGCGTTCGTCGGCGGGTTACTGGCGAGCAGTCTGTTTTCCGAGCAAAAGCATCGCCTGCTTGAGTCCAGCGAAGAATTCGCCACGCCGCTATCGGTCATTACCTGGATCGTGTTCGGCGCCCTGGTCATCCCTCGGGTCTGGGGCAATCTCACCCCGGTCATCTGGCTCTATGCGGTGCTGAGTCTGACGGTGATTCGCGTGCTGCCAGTACTGATCAGCCTGGCAGGCACGGCCTTCGATTACGAAACCCGACTGTTCATCGGTTGGTTCGGCCCACGCGGACTGGCCACCATCGTCTTTGCCATCATGATCCTGGATTACCCGCTGGAAGCCGGTCGCATGGTAGGCGCCATCGCGGTGTGTACGGTCTTGCTCAGCGTGGTCCTGCATGGTTTGAGCGCCAATCCATGGGTCGCGCGGCTGGCCCGTCGCGAGCCTTGATTGACTTGTACAACTTTACCCCTAGGCTTCAGGCTTATCTGTACAGACTTTCCGATTTGTACAACGTTGCCTGGAACCTGCCATGTCCGTCTGCCAGCCCCCTTTCGCCAAGACTTTCGCAACGCTGAACCCAGCCCCTGCTAAGCGCCGCACATCGCAGCCGAGCGCCTGATGTCGGGCCGGGCATGGCTGATCGCCAACGCGCTATGGATGCAGGCCGGCTGGTGGGGCTGTGTGCTGGGCGCCAGGCACCCTTGGCTGCTACTGCTGGCAGCGGTCGGTTTGGTGATCCATGTGGCGGTTTGTCCACGGCCCGGCGAGGAAGCCCGTGCGCTCCTGCGTGTGGGCGTGGCCGGTTGGTTGATGGATGCCGGCCTAGGCGCGCTGGGGGTTTTCGAATTTGACCGGCCGCCCCTGCCACTGTGGCTGGCACTGCTCTGGCTGGTGCTGGCAAGTGGACTTCGCCACAGCCTGGCCTGGGCCCGGAACCCGATGTGGTACGGTGCACTCCTCGGCCTGATCGGTGGCCCTCTGGCGTACATCGCCGGTGCGCCACTGGCCGGGGTCGGTTTGCCTTGGGGCACCCTTGGCACCGCCCTGCTGCTGGCGCCGCTGTGGGCAGCAGCTTTGCCCCTCGCCCTGCGACTGGCCGCGCCGCGCTGACAAACACATGGCAGCTGCTACGGCTGGCGACGGAAGAACAGACTCACCTGCCCCAATTCGACACCCAATTTGCTCATGCTCGACCGATTGATCAGGGTGTCGTCGTCCATCAGGTACATCCAGTCGTCGAAATCCACCTCCCAATGCTTGCCGTCCACCGGCAGGTCAAGGCGATAGCGCCAGCGCAGCGCGTTGCCGGCAACCTCACCCAAGGCTTCGCCAATCACGTCGCTCGCCCGGCCACGCCAGCGCATGGGGCCATCCGGTTCCAGGGTCCAGACCCGCTGCTGGCGCGTGCCATCGCTGTAGACAAAACGCTCGTCGAGGATCAGGCGCTGTCCCTCTCTATGGCTTTCGATCTGGACGTGGAAGCGCTTGACCACTTCGCCCGAGCGATTCTGGTACAGGCCCCAGGCTTGCACCGGCCGGGAAAAGAACGCCGCCAGATCCAGGCTCGGGTGTTCCTGGGCGTAGTGCTCCACGCCGACATTGCCGCAGCTGGCCAGCAACAGACTGCCAATCAGTAACAGTATTCGCCGCATGTCTATCTCCTCTTCAGAAGGCGCCTATTCAGCAGGGCCGGCCAGCCCCAGCAGGCGCTGGCGCAACTGTGGATCTCGCGCCCGCGGATCGAGCCAGATGTCGAAAAACGCACGGGCGAATCGGGTATCAGTCACTCGCCGGCGAAGCTGGTCGTCGACGTAGAACATGCAGCCTTTGTCGGGCAGGTAGACCCCGGTAATGCGCATGCCGGGCTGAACATCAACGAAGGCTTCACGCATTTCAGCGGACCACCGCTGCAGGGTGGCGTCATCCAGGCTCGCCCCGCCCAGGCGGCGCATTTCATCCAGGCTGGCCTTGACCAGCGTGTCCCTTGAAAGTGCGCGGCGATACGTCAATTCGAGCGCAAAGGGCTGACCCCACGCCGGCGGCGCCTCGGAGCTCCACAAGCGCGCGGTGTAGAGGCTCATGCCAAACCAGCTGAAATCCCCCCGGCCGACCAGACGCGCCTCGGGAACCGTGGGCCGCCAGTCCGCCGAGGCCGACACGGCGAAGAACAGCAACAGCAGACAGGCCTTCGTCAGGCGATGTTTGAAAGTGCGTCTTGTCTCAACCACGTTCATCAGAGCCTCCTGTCTTCAGCACAATATTGTACAAGAGTAGCTATTTGTATAGCTTTTTACCGAGATGGAGTAAAACTTGTACAACTTTTTGTCGGGTACTCGCCTCTAACGCAGGTAAGTTCTGACTTTGCGCGATAAATCTGGAGGTTTTTCATGGCCACGCGTACGACCCTGCTGCTCGCTTGCCTGACCCTGGCCTTGGCCGGGTGCGCCGGCTCCGGCGATAAACAGCCGCCCACGACCATGCAGGTTGATCTGCAACGCTACCAGGGCACCTGGTATGAGCTGGCCAGGCTACCGATGTTCTTCCAACGCAACTGCGTGCGCTCTGAAGCGCACTACGCCCTGCGCGAGGACGGCCGGATCGACGTCGACAACCGCTGCCAGGAGCATGACGGTCAGTGGAATGAAGCCCGGGGCATTGCCGAACCGCAGCAGCCAGGCAGTACCGACAAGCTTTGGGTCCGGTTCGATAATTGGTTCAGCCGTCTGCTGCCGGGCCTGACCAAAGGCAACTACTGGGTGCTGTACCACGACCCGGCCTACCGCGTTGCGCTGGTCGGCCATCCCAATCGCGAATACCTCTGGCTGCTGTCGCGTACCCCCACCGTGAGCAGCGAGACCCGCGACCAGTTACTCGAGATGGCCCGCAAACAGGGGTATGACACCAACAAGCTCATCTGGCGCCAGGCAGAAGCGGCCCAGCCCTGAGCGGGCCGAGCCACAGCACTATCGAGCGCCCTCTACGCGCTTTGCTCGAAACGGAACGAGGCGCCATAAGCCGACGTTGGCAAATGGCTCGATCCGTCGGCCCGCAGCCGCGAGCGGAAAGTACCGCTTTGCGGTTGGGTACGGTACAGCCCCCGCTTTTGCAGCTCAGGGATCACCAGTTCGACAAAATCCTCAAGGCTGCCCGGGCTGATCAGCGGATTGATCATGTAGCCAATGGTGCCGGAAATGCGCGCGTGTTCTTCGATGCGCTCGGCCACCTATTGCGGGGTCCCCACCAGGATGAGGTCACTGCCACGGGTGACCTTGGCAAAACGCTGCTTGACGTCGCCGGCCGTCAAGGGTTTGCCACGGCCATCGGGGTGCATCACATAGGAGGTCATGCCCTCCCGGCCCGCTTAAACCGCCGGTCATTGCAACGGCGAAAACGCCGCCGGCAGATAAATCGTCGAGCGCATGTCGCGCAGTTGCGGGCCGGAATTTTCCGGTGGCCAGACGCCGTCCGCCACGGCCTGGGTTCGCACTTGCAGGCGCTGTTCCAGCGTGGTCCACGGCCAGATGTGCAGGTATCGCGGCAATGCACCGTCGGTGGCATAGAAGGCGGCGTACACCGGCGAATATTGCTCGGCAGTGCGTGATTCTACGGACTTGACCCAGCCATCGAGGGTCGGCTGCAACCCAGAGCTGACCAGGTCGTACACGCGCATTTCGTAGAAGGGGCCGTGCTGGCCGGGGTTCAAGGGTTTGAGGAATGGAAACAGGCTGTAGTTTTCGATCCGCAGATCGGTCATGAATTCGTGGGTGCCAAATACCTTGCCATCCAACAGGAAACGTTCACGCTCCGCCTGCCGCCGGCTTTCGTCGGCAAACCCGCGCAGCACGGCGATCTGGTTCAACTGGCCGATTTCCGACGCCCAACACCCCATCAGGGTGCCGCCAACGCCGGGTTCGGCCAGTGCCGTTTTAATACACGCCAAAGCTTGCGCGACGGTGCGAACCCGAACGGTGAAGGTGATGAGCTCAAAAAAAACCATGATGTCCCCCGGCCAACAGCCACTTGAAAGCCAGCAGCCTAGGGCAACGTCATGGGACAAACCATTCGGGCGATCACTCGGCAGAACGGGAAATGCCTTAGTCGGCCAGGTGGTTTCTTTAGGGCGAGGCTCAGTTCGGGTCCAGCAAGCCGCCACTCCAGTTACGCGACACCCGGCTCCCGGTAAACTTGGCCACCCCCATGCCCTGGGCAATCAAGCGATCGCGAAAGCGGGTGACCAGGCGCCCGGTTTGCTCGGCATACAACACCACTTCCGATGACGGATCACCCGGCCGGCGCAGAATCCGTGCAAAGCGCTGACCTTCCTCGACGATATCGCCCAGTTCTTTTTCAAAGATCAGCACCCCGGGCTGCGGCGCAATAATGGTTTCCATGTGACCCATTTCCACTGCTTCGACAGGCCAGTCAGAGGGTGGAACTGCCTCATCGATGACGCCGTATCCGCACAGCCAGGCATACAGGCCCTCGGCATCCTGTTCGGCGAATCGATCGTTGACGTCGCCCTGCCCTCGCAACTCCAGGGTCGCGGCCATGCGCGCGTCGGTCCTGCCTTCGCGCAGCCACGGGGCGATGATGGTTTCCTCGAACGAACCGTCGCCGCCGTCGTCCCAGATGATCGCCACGGCCATTTTCATCGCCGCCGCCAATGCGCGACCACGGGGCCAGAAGCTGCGATGAACGTAGACGTAGGGCAGCGCTTCGTCGTCGGTGTGCAGGTCGAGCATCACGTCGGCCGGTGCCGCCAGCTGCACCAGTTTTTTTTGCCATTCCTGGACGTTGGTCATCGACCGTTCCATCGCCGCCGACTGGTCGAAACCCCGGTTGAAGTTATGCCCGGTGGCGTCGTGGTAACGCCCCAGAATCCGCCCCTGGCGAAACTGTCCGATGCCCAGCGGATTGGCCTGCGGCACCACGGTCACGCTGCCCTTTAGCCGACCCTCGGACTCGGCGACCCGCAGGCGCTGCATCAACAGATGCAGGACCAGCATCCCGGCGATTTCATCGGCATGCACACCGGCCTGCAAATGCACCTTCGGCCCGGGGCCATCGCCCTCGAAACGCCAGGCACCGACCTGCACCGGTTCGCCGTTGTTGTTGCGAACGTTGAACGAAATATCCTGCACCATACGCTTGCCCTCCCCTCATCAGCGTGAAAAATCGAGGTATTGCCGCCGCCGAGACTGGAGATTGAACACACGTTCAACTAAGCTCGCCAGCGTGGAACCACTGCCAAGGAATCTTCTGTGACAACCACCGCCCCGAAAAACCGCCGCGCCGAGCCTGACGAGCGTCGCGAACTGTTGGTGGCCGCCACCCTGCGCTGCCTGGGCCGCGACGGTCATGCCGGGATTTCGGTACGGCGCATCGCCACCGAGGCCGGGGTCTCCGTCGGCCTGCTCAATCATCATTTCGGCAGCATCGATGCCCTGATCGCCGACACCTATCAGAAACTCGCGAGCGAACTCACCACGGCACTGCTCCAGGAAATCGAACAGGCCGGCACACCCGCGCAAAAGATGGATGCGTTCCTCGTCGGCTCGTTTTCACCCAGGGTCATGGACCCGGAACTATTGGGCGTCTGGGTGGTGTTCTGGAGCCTGATCCGGCACTCCGAACACGTCAGCCAGTCCCACGTCAAAACTTACGGTGCCTACATTGATCTGCTCCGCCAGTTGCTCGACGACATGGCCGACAGCGAAGGCTTCAGGATTCACGACACGCGCCTGGCTGCCATCGGCCTATCGGCGATGCTCGACGGACTCTGGCTCGAGTGGTGCCTGAATCCCGAGACCTTCAGCGCCGCCAACGGCCTCCATATCTGTCGTTGCTGGATAAAGGGGTTGCGTCACGGAGCATTCAGCACCGACGACGTCCTGTGACGGATGCCGGCCGAAAATCATCGCCAGGGTCCCACTGACGGCGATCAGCCCGGCTCCGATCATTAACGACCCATCCATCAGCGTGCCCCAGATCAGACTCGACAGGGCAAACGCCCAGATCAGTCCGGTGTATTCGAACGGTGCGAGCAAGGTCGCCGTGGCGTGGCGGAAACTGGCGAACAGCAGGAACTGTCCCATGCCGCCCACCAGCCCTGCCCCGACCATGCCCAGCCAGGCCGGTGTCGGCGTCGGGCTGTAGGTCCATGGCAACGCCACGACCATGCAGAGCACGAACACCACGTTGGTGATCAGCATTTGCTCCAGCACCGAGGTCTGGTCATCCACCTGGCGCAACTGGATATAAGTGAAGGCCCAGCACATCGCGGCCAGCAGCGTCAGCACAACCGGCAGTGGTTCGGTCATGTTGTCCGGGCGGCAGGCAATGATCACGCCGGCAAAACCGACGATCAGGCTGAACCACTGCCAGCCGCTGGCTTGCTCCTTGAGAATCAACGCTGCCAGCACCGTGACCATGATCGGCGCGGAAAAATACAGGGTGGTCATTTCCGCCAGGGTCAGGTCCCGGGCCGCCGTGTAATACAGCAGCCAGGCCACGATCGACAACAGGCCGCGCACCACCAGCAAGCGTCGGCTCGGTGAGGACCAGGCCCGCTGGATCAGACGCGTGCGTCCCGCTGCGAATACGACGGCGACCACCACCAGGGCGCGCCAGAACAGAATGGTCACCACCGAGTAATCAGCCACCAGCCACTTGATGACCGCGTCCTGCAACGCCAGGAACGCGTAGCCCAAGGTGCACAGGCCAATGCCCTGCAGCGAACGGTCAACCCGTGGCGAACTCATTAGGCGGACCTGCGCACGGGCGTCCCGCGCCGTTCGGCAAAGGCAAACAGCGCCTCGATCAGGAACGTCAGGCAGACATACACGCCAGCCACCAGCAACAGCGGCTCATAGACCTGCAAGGTCTGCGCCCGAACCACGTTGGCCGCGCCCAGCAAGTCGATCACCGCAATGGTCGAGGCCAGTGCCGTGGACTTGAGCAGCATCACGGTTTCCCCGGCCAGGGTCGGCAGCAGCAGGCGCAACGCCCTTGGCAAGCGCACCCGCAACAAGGACTGACGCGGGGTCATGCCAAACGCCGAAGCGGCTTCCATCTCACCCTTGGGCACCGCCAGCAGGCCACCACGGATCACTTCACCCACATAGGCGCCCACCGACACCACCAAGGCGAACACGATGTACCAGTACCCATCGCGCAGGTACGGCCAGAGAAAACTGCCACGGATCAGCGGAAACTGCGCAAACAGGCTGCCGAGGCCGTAGTAGAAGATGTAGATCTGGATCAACAACGGTGTGCCGCGCGTCACGCTGGTATAGAACAGGCTGACCTTGGCGATCACCTTGTTCTTCGAGATCCGCGCCAGCGCCACCAGCACCGCCAGCGCGTAACCGCACACGCTGGAAACCAGCAGGATGGTGATGGTCGTTTGCAGCCCCCGGCCCAACAGCGCCGCGTATTCAATTGTCCACGCTGGAATCATGTCATTCACTCAGCCAATGGCATCCAGCGACGAATGCGTCGCTCGAGCCGTCCCGACAGGTAGTTGGACAACAGCGTCACTGCGTAATACAACGCGGCGGCCGTCAGGTAGAACAACAGATAGTGACGCGTCGAACCCGCGCCTTGCTTGGCGGTGTAGAGCAATTCGTTGGTGCCGACCACGCTGATCAGCGCGCTGTCCTTGATCAGGTTGATCCACAGGTTGGCCATCCCGGCCATCGCATACGGCGCCATGATCGGCAGCGTGACGCGGCGGAACAGCCCGAAGCCGTGCAGACCGAAAGCCTTCGCCGATTCGATCTGGCCATAGGGAATCGCCTGGATGGCCGCCCGGAAAATCTCCGAGGCGTAAGCGCCCTGCACCAGCCCCAACACCAGGATCGCCGCCAGCGGACCGCTCAGGTTGACTGCGTCGTATCCGAGGCGGGCCATCAGCGAGTTGAGCAACATGGAACCGACGTAGTACAGGAGCAGAATCAGTAACAGCTCCGGCACCGCCCGGAACAGTGTGGTATAGCCACGGGCGACGGCCGCAATCGGTTTTGGCGCGCCCAACTTGATACAGGCCACGACCAGGCCGATGGCCAGCCCGACCACAAACGCCCCCGCCGAAATCTGCAGGGTCATCCAGAGTCCCTTGAGCAGCGCCCCGCCCCATCCCTGTTCGGTGAAATTGATCAAATCGAACATTGCTGGCATTTCACTCTCCGGTTAGCAGACATCAACCAACTGACGTGATCCCTGTGGGAGCGAGCCTGCTCGCGAAAAACGTTGACGATGACGCGGTTTAACTGACGAACCGCGTCACTCTTGCGTTCATCGCGAGCAAGCTCGCTCCTTCAGGAGTTGGGTGCTGCCGTCAGAACGTCGGTTTCACACTGGTACCGAAGTAACTTTGGGAGAGGTCGTCGTAGTCCTTGCTCGCCAGCAGGGTCTTGATCGCCGTATCGAGTTTGGCCTTCAGTTCGGTGTCGTCCTTGCGCAGACCGGCGCCTACACCCTTGCCGAAGATCGGGTCGTAAGGCACCGCGCCGAGGTAGGCCAGATTGCTGGCAACGGCATCCGGGGTCTTGACGAAGGACGCCATCGCCGTGCCGTCGGCCATCATCAGGTCGATACGTCCGGCGATCAGGTCGGCGTTGGCCGAGTCCTGGGTGTCGTAATACTTAACATCGGCAATTTTTTCGTAGTAGGTCTTCAGGTAGCTGGCGCTGACCGTCGAGTTCTGCACGCCAATGGTCTTGCCCTTGAGGTCATCCGGGTATTTGGTCACGGCAGTGCCCTTCGGCCCGACCAACGCGACAACCGAGTCGTAATAGGCCTTGCTGAAGGCGATCTGTTTTTCCCGCTCCTCGGTCACCGACATCGAAGAGAAAATCACGTCGATCTTCTTCGCCAGCAGCGACGGAATGATCCCGTCCCACGCCACTTCCTTGATCTCGCATTGCGCTTTCATTTCGCTGCACAGCTTGTGGATCAGGTCGACTTCGAAGCCCTTCCACTCACCGTTGGCCTGCTTCTCGGTGTACGGCGGATAGGGTTCGGCGGCGACCGCGAACCTGATGGGCTGCGCTTGGGCCGCGCTCATGCCCGCCAGCAATACGCAGGCCGCGCCGGTCAACCAGTGTGCAAAACGTCGATTTCCCATGATGTATTCCCGTCTTTTTATGTGTTAGCGAGTTTGATGAGCGTTGACGAATTGTCGGCAGCGCTCGCTGCGTGGGTGTACGAACACTTCGTCCGGCGAACCGGTTTCCTCGATCAGTCCTTGATGCAGAAAGGCGACTTTGGAAGAGACATCGCGTGCAAAGGCCATTTCATGGGTCACCAGGATCATGGTCCGGCCTTCTTCGGCGAGAGAGCGGATCACCCGCAGCACTTCCCCGACCAGTTCCGGGTCGAGTGCCGAGGTGGGTTCATCGAACAGCATGACCTTGGGCCGCATGGCCAGGGCCCGGGCGATGGCCACCCGTTGTTGCTGTCCCCCGGAAAGAAACGCCGGGTACTCGTTGCGCTTGGCCGCCAGCCCTACGCGTTCAAGCAAGGCTTCGGCCCGTTCAGTGGCCTCGGCACGGCTTTCACGCAGGACCTGGGTCGGCGCTTCGATCAGGTTTTCCAGCACCGTGCGATGGGGCCAGAGGTTGAAGTTCTGGAACACCATGCCCAGGCTTGAGCGGATGCGAACAAGCTGTTTGGCATCGGACACCAATGGCGCGCCGGGCCGTGTGTGGTTCAGGTGAATGCTTTCGCCGTCCACCAGAATCCGCCCCTGGTCCGGTACTTCGAGCATGTTGATGCAGCGCAGCAAGGTACTTTTACCCGAGCCGCTGGCGCCGATCAGGGAGATCACCTCGCCCTCGCGTGCTGTCAGGGAGACGCCCTTGAGCACCTCGATATTACCGAAGCGTTTGTGCAGCTGTTCGACCTGGATCATGGTGCGGCCGGCGACCGGTTCGACCACCGCTGAAGGCGTCTCGCGGCTGATGATCGGACGTGGTGCCTCACCTTTTAGCACCAGGACGAAATCACGAATTCGCTGGCAGGCTTCGGCCAGGCGCTCTTCACCGAGGGTGAAGGACAACCGCACAAAACCTTGTGCCGGCTCGCCGAAGGCCGCCGCATCCAGCACCGATACCCGCGCCTCGCGCAACAGGCGCCAGGCGAACTCCAGCGACGTTAGGCCGGTGGCGCGTACATCCAGCAAGACGAACATGCCGGCGTCGGGTTTGAGCACTTCGATCCCCGGGCAATCCGATAAACCCGCCACCACCAGATCGCGACGACGGCGATAAATGTCGCGCATGCCGTGGGTCACTTCGTCGTGGGCCTGTACGGCCTTGAGCGCGGCTTCCATGACAAACCCCGGCAAGCCGTAGAGCATGCTCAACACCAGGGTTTCGGCATGCGCCACCAGCGAAGGGTCTGCAACGATCCAGCCAATGCGCCAGCCGGTCATGGCATGGGACTTCGACAGGCTGCCGATCACCACGCACCGCTCGGCCATGCCCGGCAAGGCGGCCAGGCTCAGGTGTTCGCGCTCGAACGCCAGGCTTTCATAGACCTCATCCACCACGACCCACAGATCATGGGCGATGGCCAGGTCGGCGATGGCTTGCAACTCTTCGCGGTTGAGCACCACGCCGGTGGGATTGTTCGGATTGGAAAAGAAAATCGCCTTGGTGCGCGGTGTAATGGCCTTGGCCAGCACCGCCGCGTCGAGGCGGAAATCATCGCCCGCCGCACAGGGCACACGTACCAGCGTGGCGCCGGAGGCCTTGAGGGTGGCCTCGTAGGTCACGTACATCGGATCGAGGGCAATCACCTCGTCACCGGCGCTGAGCAGGCACATCGACGCGACGAACAGCGCATTCTGCGCACCGGCCAGGGCAATCACGTTTGACGCTTGCAGCTCTCGGTCGAACAGCTTGCCGTAGCGCGCGGCGATGGCCTCGCGCAAGGCCAGGCGACCGGCAATTTCGGTGTAGTGGGTATCACCTTCGCGCAGCGCCTGGATGGCGGCGTCGGTGATGAAATCAGGGGTGGGAAAATCCGGGTCGCCGACGCTGAGGATGATCACGTCCTCGCCGCGACGCCGTGCCTCAAACGCCGCATTGTGAATATCCCAGGCAGCAACGCCTTGACCTGAGATCCGCTCAACAAAGGGTGAAAACCGCATGCCAGTGCCTCGTTCGAAATGAAGAAACGCAAGCCCGCAACCAGCCGGGAGAGAAGGTGCAAGGAACATAGCCCAAGCTGAACACTCGTTCAACAGAATACTGGAGAAGGTTCGCGTTCAGCGTAAACAGGTCGTTTTTACGACAGTCGCGGCGTTTTTGCGTACCGGCCAATCCGGGCATGCAGAAGACCGCCGGGCGACTATGCTCCTGTGAAGTTCTCCGGTCGGAAAACAGCCAATGCAATCAAGTGCTTCCCCGCTGACGCGATCCGCACGGCTATGGCTGTGCGGTGTGCTCGTCCTCGGCGGTTGCGTGCGGGTGGGACCGGACTTTCAACCGCCCGGCGAGGCTTGGGTCGATCACTGGAACACCCCCGCGATCGGGCACGCCAGCCAACGCACCCTGCAACCGGACATCCGCCAGTGGTGGCAAGTCTTCGCCGACCCGGTGCTCGACCAGTTGATCGCCGAAGCCGATGCGCACAATTCCAGCCTGAAGATCGCCGGCCTGCGGGTGATGGAGGCTCGCGCGCAGTTAGGCATCGCCCAGAGTGGCCGCTACCCGCAGTTGCAACAGGTCGCCGCCGACAGCGTGTACGTCGACCGTCATCAATCCGGTGGCACTAACCCGGTCGACAGCCAGTTCTGGCAGCACAGCGCGGGGTTCGACGTCGGCTGGGAACTGGATTTCTGGGGCCGTTTCAGCCGGGCCATCGAGTCTTCCGACGCCAGTTACTTCGCCGCCGAGGCCAATTATGAAGACGGCCTCGTGCTGCTGCGGGCGCAAGTGGCAGATACCTACTTTGCCCTGCGCACCACCGAAGCGCGCTTGCGCGTGGCCAAGGACAACGCCCGGCAGCAGCTACGCAACTACGAGATCACCGAAAGGCTGTTCAACAGCGGCCAGACCGCCGAACTCGACCTGCAGGGGGCCAAGACCCAATACCTCGCCACCTTGAGCACCCTCCCTGTCCTGGCAGACCAGTTATCGAGCACCCGCAATGCCCTGACCGTGCTGATCGGGCGACCACCCGGTGCACTGCCGCAGGTGGTCGAGAGCACCGGGTTGATTCCGTTGGTGGACCGAGCCGTATTGCAGGACGTGCCGGCCAATCTGCTGTTACGCCGCCCCGACGTACGCGCCGCCGAACTGAATGTCGCCGCGCAGTCCGCATTGATTGGCGTGGCCGAAAGCGATTTCTACCCGTCGCTGTCTTTGCTGGGCAGCATCGTCTGGTCAACCGACACCTTGAGCGGCACATCACGCAGTCTCGATCTGGTCGGAGGGCCCAGCCTGCGCTGGAACGTGTTCGACCACGGCCGCATCAGCAACAACGTGCGGGTCCAGGATGCGCGCCTGCAGCAATTGATCGAGGCCTACCGCGACAAGGTGCGCCAGGCGGCACGCGAAGCCGATGACGCCGCCAACGGCTTGACCCATGCCTTGCAGCGCGAACGCATCCTGCGCGAGGCCGAAGGCGCGGCTAAACGCTCGCTGGAGCTGGCCGTCATCCTGTACCGCGAAGGCTATTCGGATTTCCAGCGGGTGCTGGATGCCCAGCGTGCCTTGCTGGAACTGCAGGACAGTTACCTGCTCAGTCGAGGCGATGCGGTGAGTAATGTGATTGCCCTGTACAAGGCCATGGGCGGCGGCTGGTACAGCGCCCAGCCCAGGGTCGACGCGGCCACGCGCCGACAGATGGAACAACGCACCGACTGGGGCGACCTGCTGAACGACCCCCCGGCCGCGCAGCCCGCCTCCCCCCTTGCCCAACCAGGTAATAAACCATGAGTGAAGCCGCCTCCACCCCGCCGCCAGCGGAACCCGCCGCCGACCCGACGAAAAAAGGCGTGAAATGGGTGTTGCTGCTGATTGTCGTGAGCCTGGCCTGGTACCTGCTGGCTGACCGATTCACCCCCTATACCCAGCAGGCACGGGTCGGTGCCTTTGTGATTCCAGTGGCGGCGGAAGTCTCCGGCCGGGTGATCCGCGTCAACGTGCGCAACAACCAGGACGTCAAGGCGGGCGACGTAATTTTCGAGATCGACCCGCAGCCCTACCAGATCGCGGTCGACCGGGCCCGGGCGGATCTCGAATCCACCCGTCGACAAGTCGGCGCCAGCACCGCCGGCATCGCTTCGGCCCAAGCCAACTTGCGCGCCGCGCAGGCCAACGAACTCAAGGCGAGGCAGGACAATCAACGACTGGAAGGTTTGTATCGCGAGGACCCCGGAACCATTTCCGTGCGCCTGCTGGAAGTGTCCCGCGCCAACCGCGAACAGGCCGTCAGCCAGGTCGCCGCCGCCCGCGCCGAAGTGCAGCGCGCCCGCGAGCAGGAAGGCGGCAACGAGGAGTCCAACGCCCTGCTGCGCAGCGCCGCCACCGCTCTGTCGAAAGCCGAACTGGATCTGTCCAACACCCAGGTCCATGCACGCTCGGCCGGTTTGATCACCGACTTGCGCACCGACGTCGGCCAGTTCGCCGCGGCCGGGAACCCGGTGATGACCCTGATTGCGATCCACGACGTCTGGATCAGTGCCGACATGACCGAGAACAACCTCGGCCTGATGCGTCCCGACAGCCCGGTGTTGATCGCACTGGATGCGTTGCCCGGCGAAGTGTTTGCCGGGCGCGTGCGCAGTATCGGTTATGGGGTCAGCGTCGGGCAGCCGACCGCTCCCGGCAGTCTGCCCACGGTGCAGAACAGCCGCGACTGGCTGCGTCCGGCCCAGCGTTTTCCGGTGATCATCGAGTTCTCGCCGGACGCCTTGACCATGCTCAAGGACAACCGTGCCATTCGTGCCGGCGGCCAGGCCGAGGTCATGGCCTTCCCGTCCGAGGGCAATGTCCTCAATCCCCTGGGAAGGATGTTTTTGTGGCTGATGAGCTGGCTGTCCTATGCCTACTAAACGCCCGCCGCGGGTCCAGCGCGCGTTGCGCCTGGCCAGCGGCACCGCACTGTGCCTGGCCGCAAGTTTCGGCCTGGCGCTGCCGATCCCGTTCCTCGCGCCGGTGCTCGGTGCCTTGCTGCTGTTCAGCCTCAATCGTCCGTTACCGTTCAAGGCCGCCCTGGTGCTGGCGGTGACCGCGATGCTGACCACCGGCATTGGCCTGCTGTTGATCCCGGTGTTGCGCTACTACGCCTTCAGCGGCGTGCTGTTGATTGGCATCAGCCTGCTGATGGTCTTTCGATATGGCCAACGGGGCGGCAACAATCTGGTGGTGACCTTTCTGGTGATCGGCCTGACCATGATTCCCTCGGCCGGGGTCGTCGATTTCGGTCTGGCAGCAATGGTCATCAAGGCGCTGATCAGTGGCTTGCTGCTGGCCGTGACGATCGGTGCCTTCAGCCACTGGCTGTTCCCCGAACCGGACAATGCCCCGGCGCCGCCGCCCGCCGTCCCGCTGCCGGAGGCCGACGTCGACCGGGTCGCGCTAAGGGCCACCCTGATCGTGATTCCGACCTTCCTGCTGGCGCTGATCGATCCCGCCAGCTACCTGCCGATCGTCCTCAAAGCCGTCAGCCTCGGCCAGCAGAGTTCCAGCACCAACACCCGCGACGCCGCGCGCGAGCTGGTTGGCTCGACGTTGCTCGGTGGTCTGCTGGCGATCCTGTTCTGGAGTGCACTGAGCGTGTTTGTGCATCTGTGGATGTTCTTTTTGTGGATGCTGCTGTTTGCCCTGATCCTTGCGCGCAAGCTCTATGGCCTGAGCCCGGGCCGGCTAAGTCCGGGCTTCTGGCTCAATACCCTGATCACACTGATTATCCTGTTGGGGCAGTCGGTTCAGGACAGCCTGCTGGGAAAGGACGTCTACACCGCGTTCGCGATTCGCATGGGGCTGTTTATCGCGGTGACGCTGTATGCGTGTTTGATGGTGCATTGGCTGGATAAGCGACCGGCCACAAAAATCAGTGCGAGCCTGCACTGAACTTGTGCCCTGCACTGATCTTGTGAGTTGAACTGACCTTGTGGCGAGGGAGCTTGCTCCCGCTGGACTGCGCAGCAGGCCCTTCTTTTCATGCATCGTAGGGCCACTTCGCGTCCCAGCGAGGCGGTGGTCCCACAAACACCCTTGCCATAAGGCCGGTCTACACCTGCTCAGGGATTAACCTGATACCCCTTGCCCTGCAGGCAGCTCGTATAAGCGGTGGAAGTGGTCGAGGCGTTGGTTTTCTCCTGGGCACGCCGCTCCTGACGCTGGCGCGAACCACCGACCACGGCACCGGCCGCAGCGGTCTGTTTGGCGCGGTCTTGCCGGTAATCCTGCTTGGTGTTGTCATCGACGCGATCATAGATCTCGTCATGCTGATTCCCGCGCACCTGCGCCGCCGTGGCGCCGGCGGCAGCCCCCACAGCCGCGCCCTTGACCCGTCCACCGGAAGGCGTCGAGGTCGTCGATGTACTACTGGCGGCGATGCTGTTGCATTCATTGATGTCGAGTTGGGTCTGTTGCGAACTCTGGCCCTTCATCGGTACGACCGTTTGTGCCCAACCCTGGGCACTGAAAACCGACAATACGACGCACAGGCCAATGGGCGACAATCTGTTCATGATGTCCTCCGGATGGGCGCGAGTGGCCCAAAGAGAGTGTAGATCAGCCCTCCTGGCCAACCTCCATGACCAGACAATTTCCGACTCAACGCACCGGCACCGCCTCCAGCTGTGCGCCCTTGCAAGGCCCGTCGATGCAGTGCCCGTCTTCGAAGCGAAACATCGCACTGTTCTGGTTAGGCACCCAATCCCCTTGTGTGTGTGGCTTGCCCGCGATGGCGTCAGGCCAGGCAATTTCGATGTCGAATGTGCCGGCCCGTTCGCTGGCAAGCCAGCTCCTAAAGGTCTTGTGGTGTCATTTGGGCTGCGGATACAGCTGTTCATTGAACTGCGAGAGCTTTGGAAACACGAGTGGCTGATCATCACTCAGATGCTGCAACCGCTGCGCATAATCCACCAGAAATTGTCCACGCGCCTCATCGCTGATGTACGGCACATGCCACGCCACGAACGGTTCCAGCACATCAAAACCAACGTAAGCCAGGGTCCCGCGCAGGATCGGCCGCAGCATGTCCTGCAACGGACCATGAATCGCGTCTTCGCCGAACATGTGTTCGCGGCCACCCAAAGTGACGGTGACCAATGCCTTTTTACCGGCCAGGCCACCTTGGTCATAAAAGCGTTTGCCGCCATAGCAGATGCCGGACACCAGCACCCGGTCGATCCAGCCCTTGAGGATCGCCGGGGTGGAGAACCAGAAGATCGGGAAGTTGAGGATCAGCAGGTCGGCCCACAGCAGTTTGTCCAGTTCGGCCTGGATGTCCGCCGCCAGCGACTGGCTTTTCACCCCCAGGCGTTGCTCCAGGGCGTACACCAGATACTCGGGGTTTTCCCGCGAGGAGAAGTCATCGGCGCTGGCCACCGGGTTCCAGTTCATTTTGTACAGGTCGCTGACCTGCACTTCATGGCCCTGGGCTTCAAGGGTCGCGACCGCTTGATCGCGTAAAGCCGCGGTGAAGGATTGTGGCTCTGGATGAGCGTGGACGATCAGTACTTTCATGGTGATTCCTTAGACTTTTTCCAGCGTAGGGTTTGAATTCGGGAGTGCGCGGCTGGCCAGCAAGCGGTCGAGCCAGTCGGGGTCCATTTGCGGTTCGGACGAAAACAGCAGTCCGGTGTAATCCTGGTGCGGCGGGGTGAAAATCTTGCTGCGTGAGCCGTGGTCGACCACCCTGCCCCGTTGCATCACCAGCACTTCATCGGCAATCGCACGCACGGTCGCAACGTCGTGGGTGATGAACAGGTAGGCCACGCCCAGCTGTTGCTGAATACGATTGAGCAGTTTGAGCACGCCTTCGGCCACCAGTTGATCCAGTGCCGAGGTGACTTCGTCGCAGATAATCAACTGCGGGTCGGCCGCCAGTGCCCGGGCGATGCAGATCCGTTGTTTTTGTCCACCGGACAGTTCCCGGGGCTGACGCTCCATGAAGGTGGCTGGGTCGAGCTCGATCATCTCCAGCAACTCGGCCACCCGCGCACGCATGGCCTTGCCCTTGAGCCCCAGGTAAAAGGTCAGCGGCCGCCCGATGATATCGACGATGCGCTGGCGTGGGTTCAGCGCCGTGTCGGGAATCTGATAAATCATCTGGACGCGCCGCAGCTGCTCCTTGCTGCGCTGGCGAAAGTCCGCCGGCAATGGCTGGCCGTCATACAGCACCTGGCCCGAGGTCGGCGGCAGCAGACCGGTGATCAGTCGCGCGGTGGAGCTTTTGCCGCTGCCGGATTCGCCGATGACCGCCAGGGTCTGGCCACGGTACAGCTTCAGCGAAACGTCGTGCAGCACCGGCTGACGACCGTAACTGGCGCAGCTGTTGCGCAGTTCCAGCAGCGGCTGTTCCTGTTGCGGAAGCGCCTTGGGCTCGGTGCGGAAACTGCGTACCGCCCACAACGACTTGGTGTAGTCCTGCTGCGGATCGCCGAGCATCTTGCGGGTCTCGGCCTCTTCCACACGCTTGCCGTGGCGCAGCACCATGATGCGGTCGGCCATCTGCGCCACCACCGCCAGGTCGTGGCTGATGTAGATGGCCGCGCTGCCGTAGGTTTTCACCGCATCGCGAATCGCCGCCAACACTTCGATCTGGGTGGTGACGTCCAGCGCGGTGGTCGGCTCGTCGAAGATGATCAGGTCGGGATGGCAAGCCATGGCCATCGCCGTCATCACCCGCTGCAACTGACCGCCGGAGACCTGGTGCGGATAACGCTGGCCGATCTGTTCGGGATTGGGCAGGCGTAGCACGCGGTACAGTTCCACGGCTTCAGCCATGGCCTGTGAGCGGCTCATGCCGCCATTTTTCACCGCCGTTTCGACATGCTGGTCGATCAGTCGATGGGCCGGGTTGAACGAAGCGGCCGCGCTTTGTGCGACGTAGGCGATGCGCAAGCCGCGCAACTTGCGCAGGGCTTCGGGTTTGGCCTTGAGCAGATCGATGCCGTCGAAATGCACCGAACCACCGGTGATCTTGCAGCCGTCACGGGTGTAGCCCATGGCTGACAGGCCGAGGGTCGACTTGCCCGCTCCCGACTCACCGATCAGCCCCAGCACTTCGCCGCGCTGAAGGGTCAGGTCAATGCCCTTGATCAGCGGATGCCAGGCGTCTTCGTAGTGACCTTCGATATGCAGGTTGCGGATTTCCAGCAAAGGTTTGGAGGTCGTCATGTTCAGCATTCCTTGAGGCCGCTGGATTGATGCAGCATCCAGTCGACGACGAAGTTGACGCTGACCGTGATCAATGCCACGGCCAGGGCAGGCAGCAACGGGCTGATGTCGCCAAAGGTAATCAGTACAGCGTTGTCGCGCACCATGCTGCCCCAGTCAGCGGTGGGCGGTTGAATACCCAGGCCGAGGAATGACAGCGCACTGATGAACAAAAACACAAAGCAGAACCGCAGGCCGAACTCGGCAATCAACGGTGCCGCCGCGTTCGGCAACACTTCGCGGGTCACCAGCCACCACAGTCCTTCACCCCGCAGGCGTGCCGCTTCAACGAAGTCCTGGACCACGACGTTCATTGCCACCGCCCGGGACAGACGAAACACCCGGGTCGCATCCAGCAGCGCGATCACCAGCACCAACGAGGTCGCCGTGGTGCCGACCACACTGAGAATCAGCAAGGCAAAGATCAACTGCGGAATCGCCATCAGGATGTCCACCACCCGCGACAGCCCCTGATCGATCGCACCGCCCTTGATCGCCGCGACCAGGCCGCTCAAGCCACCGAGCAGGAACGCCAGCACCGTGGTGAGGAAGGCAATGCCCAGGGTATTGCGCGCGCCGTAGACCAGGCGGCTGAACATGTCGCGCCCCAGGTTATCGGTGCCCAACAGAAACGGCCCGCCCCACGGCGCGAAGCCCTCGCCCACCACCTGGGTTTCGCCGAAGGGCGCCAGTACCGGGGCGAACAGCGCCACCAGGATGTACACAACGATCACCAGCAATCCGAACTTGGCACTTAGCGGCGCCCGGAGCATTTGTTTAAGCAAGCTCATGGTCTACCCCTTTGGATGCATCAGGCGTGGGTTGCTGGCAATCGACAGCACATCGGCGCTGGTATTGAGCAGGATGTAGGTCGCCGCGAAGATCAGGCTGCAGGCCTGCACCACCGGGATATCGCGTTTGGCCACGGAGTCCACCAGCAACTGGCCGAGGCCGGGATAGACAAACACCACTTCGACCACCACCACGCCCACCACCAGGTACGCCAGGTTCAGCGCCACCACGTTGACGATCGGTGCCAGGGCATTGGGCAAGGCATGGCGAAAGATGATCCGCGACTGGCTGATGCCCTTGAGCCGGGCCATTTCGATGTAGGGGCTGGCCAGCAGGTTGATCAGCGAGGCGTGGGTCATGCGCATCATTTGCGCGATCACCACCAGGCTCAGGGTCGCCACGGGCAGCACCGAGCGCTCCAGAATCGTGCCAAGGGACGCATCCGGCGCGAGATTGGAAATGCTCGGGAACCAGTTGAGCTTCACCGCGAACACCAGGATCAGGATGTAGGCGACGAAGAACTCGGGAAACGACACCGCACTCAGCGCCGAGGTGTTGAGCAAACGGTCGAACCAGCTGTTGCGGTACAACGCCGCGAGCATCCCCAACAGCAACGCCAACGGCACCGACACCATGGCCGCCAACAACGCCAGGCTGAAGGTGTTGCCCAGTCGCGCACCCACCAATTCAGCGATGGGTCGCTGGTTGGCCAGGGAGACACCAAGATCGCCTTGCAACAGGTTCCAGATCCAGTGCCCGAAGCGGGTCAGTGGCGGCATGTCCAGCCCCAGTTGCGCACGGAACGCCGCCACGGTTTCCGGGGTGGCGGATTGGCCGAGCATGGCCTGGGCGATATCACCCGGGAGCATGCCGACCGCGAGAAAAATGATCACTGATACCGCAAACAGCGATAACAGCCCCAATGCCAAACGCTGAAGTAGCAACCTGAAAATACTATTCACCGCGCAGTTCCTTACGAAGACCACCATTTCCAACTGTAGGAGCGAGCCTGCTCGCGATAGACGTCAACGATGACGCGGACAGTCTGAGTATCCGCGTTGCCTTGACCTTTCTCGCGAGCAGGGCTCGCTCCTACAGGGGTTCTTCATCTTTGCCGAACGCTTACGCCTGCCACCAGCGCTCGATTACCCGCAGCCCATCCAGCTCGCCATAGGGCGCAGTCTGCCCACCGTGCGCGACCCTGTTGGAGCGCGCCGCCACGGAACTGGCGAACAGCGGCACGATTGCCCCGCCGTCATCCCGGCACAGCGACTGCATTTCGTTGTACATCTCGCGGCGCAGCGGGTCGTTCATCTCGCCACGGGCAGCGTTGAGCAGTTGATTGAAGCGCGGGTTGTCCCAATGGGTTTCGTTCCATGCCGCGCCCTTGGCGTAACCGATGCTGAACATGCGGTCGGCGGTCAGGCTGCTGTACCAGAACGACGTGGTGAAAGGTTGCTTCATCCACACGTTGGTGAAGAAGCCATCGGCCGGCTCGCGTACCACGTCTATGTCGATCCCGGCTGCGCGGGCTTGCTCCTTGAACAGCACCGAGGCGTCGACGGCGCCGGTGTACGCTGCGTCCGAGGCTTGCAGGCGCACCTTGAGCGAATCCATGCCGGCCTTTTTCAGGTAGAAACGCGACTTGTCCGGATCGTAGCTGCGTTGTTCCAGTGCCGTGTTGATGAAGCGGCTGCCGGGCTGGATCGGGTGATCATTGCCCACCAGGCCATAGCCGTACAGCACCGAGGCCAGCAGGGTTTCACGGTTGATTGCGTGCTTCATCGCCATACGCACGTCATTGTTCTGGAACAGCGGACTGTCGGTGAGCATCGGGAAGGTGTAGTGCTGCGCGCCCTTGGTTTCTTCGATGACCAGGTTCGGATTGCGCTTGAGCAGGGCCACGGTTTTCAGGTCGACCTTGTTGATCACGTCCACTTGCCCGGTGACCAACGCGTTGATTCGCGCGGCGCCGTCGCCAATGGCGATCAGTTCGGCGCTGGCGAAGTGCGCCCGCCCCGCTTTCCAGTAATCCGGGTTGCGTTCCAGGGTCATGCGCACACCCGGTTCGAAGTTCTTCAGGCGATAACCGCCGGTGCCGACACCGGCCTGCCAGTCCGGCACGCCGTCCTTGCTCGGCATGATCACCAGATGGTAATCGGCGACCACATAGGTGAAGTCGGCGTTGCCCGAATGCAACTCGAACACCACGCTGTCGCTGCCGTTGGCGCTTACCTTGGCCACATCGCCCAATACGGTCTTGGCCGCCGAGCTGGATTTGTCCCCGAGGTGATGCTGGATCGAGGCGACCACATCGTCGGCAGTCAGGGTCTTGCCGTTGTGGAAGGTCACGCCCTGGCGCAATTTGAAGGTCCAGACCCGGGCGTCCGGGGTCGAGGTCCAGCTTTCAGCCAGTTCGGGGATCGCCGAGCCGTCGACGGCAATTTCGGTCAGGGTGTTATAGATCGCCGAGAACCCGACGAAGGTAAAGGTATCGACCCAGGAACCAGGGTCTTTCGAGTCGGTGGTGCTGGCACCGGCCAGGCCCAGGCGCAGCACGCCACCTGGCTTGGGCGTCGCCTCTGCCGCCATGGCGCCGAATGGCAGGCCCATGGAGTACGCGCCGGCAACCGCCGCGGCAGTCGCGCTGTACTTGAGAAAGTCGCGACGCGCAAAGCTGAATTCATGGTTCGCTTGAGTAATCTTGTTTTTGTTATCGCTCATTGCATTGCCTCTGATTGAAAGCTAAGGAAATACCCGTTCAAAACCACGCGAAACACCGGGCCATGGCCCGGTGCAAACACCCTTTGAATCCTTTACCGTCACACCTGGATCGCCTTCACTTCGACGAATTCGTTAAGCCCCTCTTCCCCCCACTCCCGTCCGTTGCCGGATTGCTTGTAGCCGCCGAACGGCGCCTGATAGTTGAAGGCCGCGCCATTGAGGAAGCATTGGCCCGCCCGCAGTTGCCGCCCCAGTTGCAAGGCGCGCTCGCGGCTGCCGGCCCAGACGCCGCTGGACAGGCCGAACGGCGAGTCATTGGCGATCTGGATCGCCTGTGCCTCATCCGCGTACGGAATCAGGCACAGCACCGGGCCAAAGATTTCTTCCTGGGCAATGCGCATACGGTTATCGACATCGGCAAACAGCGTCGGGCGGACGTAATAACCGCGCTCGAAGTCCGGCGCCGAATCCCACCCGCAGAGCAACCGCGCGCCTTCGGACTGACCGAGACGGATGTACTCCTCAACGGTGCGACGCTGCGCCGCCGAACACATCGGGCCGAGGAAGCTCTGCGGATCGAGCGGATCGCCCATGCGCAGGCTCAGGGTCTCGGCCATGGCCAGTTCGAGCGCTTCGGCATAACGGCTGGCCGGCAGCAACATGCGTGTCAGCGCAGTGCAGGTCTGCCCGGAGTTGATCATCACGTCCTGTACGCCATAACGCACCGCTGCCGCGAGATCCGCATCCTCGGCGATCAGCAACGGTGACTTGCCACCCAGCTCCAGGCACACCCGCTTCACCGATGGCGCTGCTGCCTGGGCAACGCGCACACCCGCGCCGGTGGAACCGGTGAACGACACCATGTCGACGTCCGGGTGCCTGGACAGGGCTTCGCCGACCTTGGCGCCCGGCCCGCTGACCAGGTTGAACACCCCGGCCGGCAGACCGATATCCTCGATCATCTGCGCCAGCAGAAACGCGTGCAGCGGCGTTTCCTGGCTCGGCTTAACCACCACCGTGCAACCGGCGGCCAAGGCCGGCGCGAGCTTGCCGATCAACTGGTGCAGGGGGTAATTCCACGGGTTGATGAACGCACAGACGCCAACCGCTTCGCGGATCACCAGCGAGTTGCCGACTTCACGCACCTCGTCCATCAAGCCGGCGAGATCGATGTACTGCTCCAGGCCAATGATCGGCCCGTCCACCTGCACCGAACGGCTCCACTGCACCGGCATCCCCAGTTCAGCGGTGATCACGGCGGCCATTTCATCGGCGCGGGTGCGCAACTGTTCGGCCAGCGCCCGGATGTAACCGGCACGCACACTGGACGGCGTCCGCGACCATGGCCCGAAGGCCCGACGGGCAGCGGCGACAGCGTTGTCGACATCGCGCTCATCACCCAAGGGCACACGGCCGGCGACTTCTTCGGTGGCCGGGTTGATCACCTCGGCGATGCCCTGCCCCGACGGGATTTGCCAGCGTCCATCAATAAACAGTGCCTTGTGATCAAGCATGAACCTGAGCCTCCATCAGTTCCTGGGCACAACGGGCGATGCGCTGGCAGGCATCGCGCAACGGCGCCGCCCCCACCACCAGCCCGAGGCGAATGTGTCCGGCGGCGCTCGGGCCAAAGGCTTCGCCGGCCAGCACCGATACGCCGTGGCGATCGAGCAGGCGGTCGGCGAATGCCTGGGCGCTGAGGCCGGTTTCGCGGATATCGACCATCACGAACATGCCGCCATCGGGCTTCAGCGCACGCACGCCGGGGCAATCGGCCAGGCTTTCGCACACCAGATCACGGCGCTGCCGATAGGCTTCGCGCATGGCTTCCAGTTCCGGTAACTGGCTCTCCAGTGCCACCACGGCGGCGTCCTGGATAAAGTCCGGCGAGCCGTAGAGCATGCACAGCGCCAGGTTTTCCAGGTGCGCAGACAGAGACAGCGGCGCCACCACCCAACCCACGCGCCAACCGGTCATGGCATGGGATTTCGACAGGCTGTTGAGGGTCGCGGTGCGCTCGGCCATGCCCGGCAGACTCGCCGGGCTGACGTGTTCGCCGTCAAACAGCAGCTCGCTGTAGACCTCATCGGAAATCAGCCACAGATCGTGGGCGATGCACAGTTCCGCCAAGGCTACCCAGGTGCTGCGCGGCAGGCTCGCGCCCGACGGGTTGTGCGGGCTGTTCAGCGCCAGGGCACGGGTCCGAGGCGTGATGCGGGCGGCGACGTCTTCGGGCAGTACGCGAAAGCCGTTTTCCGAACGCACCGGCACCGGCACGACCTTGGCCCCGCAAGCACCGAACACGGCTTCGTAGGTGACGTACATCGGCTCGGCGACGATCACTTCATCGCCGGGGTTGAGCACGCACTGAGCGACGCTGAACAGTGCGCACTGCGCCCCGGCCAGCACCGTGACCTCATCCGCCGACACCGACTGCCCGCTGCGTTGCCCGTGGCGTTTGGCGATGGCTTCACGCAGGGCACGCTTGCCGCGCACCTCCGCGTAGTGGGTGTTGCCGGACAACAGGCTGTCGATGGCGCCCTGGACGATGGGTTGCGGCGTGTCGAAATCGGGGTCGCCAACCGACAGCAACAAGATGTCCTTGCCTTGCTCCAGCATGGCCAGCGCGCGGTAGTGAATATCCCAGGCGGCGGCGCCGTCACCGGCGATGCGTTGAGTCAGATCGGAAAAGCGCATGGCCCTATTCCCTCCAGTAAAGGTTGAACATCAGCGAACGCAGGCATGCTTGAGCTCGATCAGGGTGACACCGTTGCGATTGAAGCCGTGGCGCAGGTCGGTTTGCAGTTCCGCAAGGTTCTGTGGCTGCGTCACGGTGCAGCCGAAGGCGCGGCCCAGCACGGCGAAATCCGGGTTGCGCGGCAGTACGCCGATGGGTTCGATATCCAGGCCGATCATGTCGTCGCGAATCTGCCCCAGGGCGTCGTTGTTCCACAGCAACACCACCAGTGGGCTGTCCAGCTCCTCGACGGCCGTCGCCAGTTCCTGCGCGGTGTAGAGGAAACCGCCATCCCCCACCAGCACCAGGCCCGGCCGTTGCGGTGCACCGAACTTGGCGCCGATACCGGCTGGCAAGCCGTAGCCCAGGGTGCCGTAGCCGGTCGGGTGCAACCAGCTGCGGGTGGCCGCACTGGCGAAGGCGTAGTTGCCGGTGTATGCCAGCTGGGTCATGTCGGTGCTGATGAAGGCGTTGGCCGGCAGTTCGGCGGCAATGCGCTGCAGAATCGCCTGATGGATCGACTGCAACGGGCCATGGCCGGCCTGGATGGCTTCACGCAATGCCGCGACTTTGGCGATCGCGGCACCGGCATCGCGAACATCTGGCGACAGGCGTTCCAGTACGGCGGCCAAGGTCTGCTGTGCATCACCGTGCAACGCCACGGCGCATGGGTAGAAGTCATTGAACTTGCGCGGATCGATGTCCACCCGCAGCAGTTCGGCGTTGAGTGGCAGGCGTTCGCGCCAGAAATCGGTGTCGGCCATTTCCGTACCGACCGCCAGTACCACGTCGGCTTCGGCGATCAGGTTCCAGCCCGGTTCCACGCACAGCGACGAGCCGGCATTCAACGGTGCGTCCGGTGGCAGCAAGCCTTTACCGGCGACGCTGGTGAACAGCGGCGCGGCCAGTCGGGTGCTCAGTTCGGCCAGTTCTTGTGCGGCATTCAGCGCGCCACCACCGGCGATGATCATTGGCCGTTTGGCGCCGTGCAGCCTGGCGACCGCCTCGTCCAGTGCGGAAGCGGCTGGCGTACCGCGACCGGGGCGACGCACCACGTCATTGCTCCAGTCGCGAGCCACCGGTGCCGACAGCACGTCCAGCGGCACCGAGATGTGCACCGGGCGCGGACGCTCGCTGTCGAACACCGCGTAGGCGCGGGCAATCAGTTCCGGCAGGTCTTCGGCGGTCAGGGCCACGGCGGAGAACGCGGTGATGGGCGCGGTCATGGCGCGCTGGTCCTGGCACTCGTGCAGGCTGCCCCAGCCCTTGCCGAGGCTGGCGCTGTGGTTGACGCTGGAAATCACCAGCATCGGAATCGAGTCGGCGTAGGCCTGGCCGATACCGGTGGCGGCGTTGGTCACGCCAGGACCGGTGATGATGAAGCACACACCGGGTTTGCCGCTGACCCGGGCGTAGCCGTCGGCCATGAAACTGGCGCCCTGTTCGTGCCGGGTCAGCACATGACGAATGCCGCTGCCAGGCAAGCCGCGATACAGCTCCAGGGTATGGACGCCGGGAATGCCGAACACGGTGTCGACGCCATAATTGGCCAGCAGACGCACCAGCGCCTGGCCACCGGTCAAGGTTTTGCTTTGCATGTTCAGTTCCTCATTCATGGCCGAGGCGAATCAACGCGTCGACGGCAGTCGTGCCCTGGGCACCGACCAACAATGGGTTCACATCGAGTTCGAGCAATTGCGCGGCGTTTTCGCAGGCGTAGTCGGCCACGGCACGGATCGCCGCGACCAGCGCGTCAAGATCCGCCGCTTCGCGACCACGGAAGCCTTGCAGCAATGCCGCGCTGCGCAGGCTCAGCAACGCCTGGCGAATGGCCCCGTCAGTGGTCGGCAGCAACAGGCTGCGACTGTCCTTGAGCAGTTCCACCAGAATGCCGCCAGCGCCAATCACCAGCGCCAGGCCGAAGTCGTTTTCACGCTTGATGCCGACAATCAGTTCGGCCAGTGGCGGCTTGGCCATTGGTTCCAACAGCAACTGATCGAACGCCACGCCCGGTGCGTACGCGGCAATGCTCGCGCGCATTTTTTCCAGTGCCGCGCTCAGGGCCGCGTCGTCCTTGAGGTTCAGCGCCACGGCGCCGGCCTCGGTTTTGTGCGGCAACTGGGCGCTGACGGCTTTGAGCACCAGCGGATAACCCAGGGCTTTGGCATCTTGCAGTGCCCGGTCCGGGGCGCTCAGTACGCCGTTGGGGGTGGGCAGGCCGAATTCGCGCAAGGCCTGCTTGGCGTCCCATTCGTTGAGCAAACGGCCTTCGCCTTGCAGGGCTTGCGGGCACAGCGGCACCAGCGCCGATTCACCCAGGGCCAACAGGGCCTCACGGTTGCGCTGGTAATTGGCAATGCGTCCCCAAGCCGCCAGGCCGTCTTCAACACCCTGCAATGCCGCCACGCCCTGCTCATGCAGACGCTCGCGAGCGTGGGCCGGCAGCAACTCGGGGAACGCCGAGGTGACGAAACCGGTTTTGCCGTGGCGCACCAGCGCCTTGCAGTAGAGGTCCAGCAGCAGGTCACATTCCTTGCGTTCGCCGGTGAACTCGGACGGGTAGTCGAGGACCAGCATCGCGGCATCGGCTTCAGTGCGCAGGGCGCTGTCGAGCATGCGGTTCAGTGCCTCGCCATCGCCCCAGATCGCCGTGGTGAAATCCAGCGGGTTGACCAGGTTGGCGTAGCTGGGCAGTACTTGCGCCAGCTCGCCGGTTTGACCCGCGTCGAGCTTGGGCAGCGCCAGTTCATTGCGCTCGGCGTAGTCGGCGATCAGCCCGGCGTCGCCCCCGGAACAGGCCAGCGCGATCAGGCTGTTGCCCGCCGGCAGGTTGCCGCAGGCCGCGGCTTTCAGGGTTTCGACAAAGCTCACCGGGCCGCTGACGCGGATCACGCCGAGACGTGCGAACAGCGCGTCATACAGCGCATCGGAGCCGGACAGCGAACTGGTGTGACTCAACGCCAGCTCGGCGCCGATCTGCGACACGCCGGTCTTCAAGGCAATGATCGGCACGCCCTTTTCCAGCGCCTTGTGCGCAGCGCGGGCGAAACCCGGTACGTTCTTCAAACCTTCCAGGTGCAGACCGATGGCGGTAACCCGTGGCTCATCGAGCAGCACATCCATCAACTCGGCCACCCCCAATTGCGCCTGATTGCCCACCGAGGCCATGTAGGCCACGGGCAGCGAACGGTCGCTCATGGACAGGTTGTAGGCAAAGTTGCCGCTCTGGGTCAGCACCGCCACGCCCTTCTCCACCGCTTTGCCGCCATGGGCCACCGGCCACAGCGCGCAGCTGTGCAGGTAATCGAGCAGGCCGTAGCAGTTGGGGCCGAGCAAGGCCATGTCACCAGCGGCTTCGATCAGTTGCTGTTGCAGGGCCAGGCCTTCAGCGCCGGTTTCGGCGAACCCCGAGGCGTAGCAGATCGCGCCGCCGGTACCGATGGCGGCCAGTTCGGCCACACAGGTCAGGGTCAGGTCACGGTTGGTCGCAATGAACACCGCGTCCGGGCCGCACGGCAGGTCGGCCACGCTGCGCACACACGGCACGCCTTCGAGGTTCTCGTGCTGCGGATTGATCAGCCACATCTGCCCTGGGTAACCGCCCTCGGCGCAACGCTTGAGGGCGCGGGCCATGCTGCGGCCGCCAACGAACGCCACGTGGCGCGGCGCGAGCATGCGTTTGAGGTTGTCACGAATAGTCTGGGACATAAGTATTCTCCGGACCGATCAGCGCAGCAGCGGCCGCAGCAGCTCGCGGGAAATGATGTGGCGCTGGATTTCCGAGGTGCCTTCCCAGATCCGTTCGATCCTCGCGTTACGCCAGATGCGTTCCACCGGACCTTCGTCCATCAGGCCCATGCCGCCGAAAATCTGCACCGCTTCATCGGCGGTCCGCCCCAGTACTTCGCTGGCAAACAGCTTGGCCATGCCGGCCTCGCCATCGGTCATGGTGCCCTGGTCCATTTTCCACGCGGTGTGCAGGGTCAGCAGTTCGGCCGCGCGAATTTGCGTGGCCATGTCCGCCAACTTGAACGAAATGCCTTGGTAGGTACCGATAGGCTGGCCGAATTGCTTGCGGTCCGCCGCCCATTGCAGCGAGACGTCGAGCGCCCGTTGCGCCTGGCCGACGCAGTTGGCCGCCACCATTACCCGTCCGGCGGTCAGCCAGGCGTTGGCCACGTCCCAGCCCTTGCCGACTTCACCGAGCACCTTGGAGGCCGGTACGCGGCAGTCGTCAAAGAACATTTCGAAGGTGTGATAACCACGGTTGCTCACGCACTTGGGACCACGGCGGATGGTCATGCCCGGCGTATTGCGGTCGACCAGGAACGAGGTCACGGCGTTACGTTTCTTGCCGTTGTGCTCGTAGGTATCGGTGACGGCGAAGACGATGGCGAAATCGGCGTGGCCGGCGTGGCTGATGAAGTGCTTGCTGCCATTGAGGACGAAGTCGTCACCGTCGCGCACAGCGCGGGTCTTGATCGCGTTGGCATCGGAACCGGCGCCCGGCTCGGTCAGGGCGAAGCAGTCGATCTTCTCGCCCTGGATGCACGGCAACAGGTAATCGTTGATCTGATCGCCGGTGCAGGCCATGAGGATCTTGGATGGCCGCGCGACGAACACGTGCAGCGCCCAGGAGACCTTCGACAGTTCACGCTCGATCAGCGCCTGGGACAGGTAGTCCAGACCGCCACCACCGACCTCTTCGGGCATGTTGAAGGCGTAGAAACCCGCGGCAATGGCCTTGCCGCGAATCTGCGCGGCGAGCTCCGGGGAGACTTCGTCGGCGCGATCGACTTCGGTTTCATAGGGCAGCAGTTCCTTCTCGACGAAGCTGCGTACCGAGTCCACCAACATTTCTTGTTCTTGGGTCAGTTGGAAATTCATGGGTGCTACCTGTGTTCGTTTGCAAAGAGTGGTGGGTGAGGCGGGCTTAGCGACCGATAAAGCGTGCCGGGCGTTTTTCCATGGCGGCGCGCAGCGCTTCGCTGCCGTCTTCGCTGCGTCCGCAGAGAAGGCCGGCGGCCAGTTCCGCTTGCAGTTGCTCGGGCAGGCTGCGGTCGGCACCTTCGCGCATGAGTTTTTTGGTCTGTGCAAAGGCAAAGGTCGGCCCCGCAGCCAGGCGTGTGGCGAGTTCGCCGGCCACGGCCTGCAATTGATCGTCGGCGCACACTTCGCTGACCAGCCCCGCCGCGAGGGCACGGTCGGCGCCCCACAGTTCGTCGAGGAACAACAGGCGCTTGGCCTGCTCGGCACCGATCAGGCGTGGCAGGTGCCAACTGGCGCCGGCGTCCGGCGAGTAGGCCATGCTGGTGTAGCCGGCCTTGAAGCGTGCCGACTGCCCGGCGATGCGCAGGTCGCAGCACAGGGTCAGGTCCATCCCGGCGCCAACGGCGGTGCCGTTTATGGCAGCGATGGTCGGCTTTTCCAGGCTGTACAAGCGGGTCATCAGGGCATGAGCAGTTTCGGTCCAGCCGTAGGTTTCCAGCGCGCCACGGGCTTCAGCTTCGGCCCATTCATCGAGGTCGGCACCGGCGCAGAAGCTGCGACCGCTACCGGTCAATACCACCACGCGCACCGCTGGATCAGCGTTGTACGAGTCGAGCAAGGCGTGAAGGTTTTTCAGCGTCGGGATATCCAGCGCATTGCGCTGAGCCGTGCGATTGAGGGTGATCCAGGCAACGCCTGCTTCGACCTGACTGAGCAGAGAATCGTGAGTAGTCATGCGGGTCCTCGAATTGTTTTGTTTGTCGTGAGGTGTTGCGACTTGGAGCCATACTAAACGACTGTTCAGTAAGCCGGCAATCGGCGAAGAAATGGGCTGTAACAAGTCATAAAACTCGTTAACGCATTGTTTTTAATAGGTTTTACGCCTGTCGATAGGGAGTGAGCGAAACCGTTGTTACAACTTCGAACAACTGCCTTTGGCCTCCCAACCAAATCGCATGATGCAAAACAACTGTAGGAGCGAGCCTGCTCGCGATGAAGGCAGGACATTCAACATCGCGTTGACTGCCACACCGCTATCGCGAGCAAGCTCGCTCCTACAGGGGGTTGTGCTTGAGTGAATGAATTAAACGCTCGGCAAACTCGGTGCCAGCACTGCCTCACGGTTGCGATGGAACAGGAAATACGCGCCATAGCACAGGGCGATAAAGCCGAAGCCCCAGTACAGGGATGGACGCTGGGTTTCATCCAGGGCCAGGAACACAAACAGCGAGCAGCACAAGGTGATGCACATCAGCGGCAGCACCGGGAACCACGGGGCGCGGTATTTCAGGTCGCTGATTTTGCCGCCGTCACGCAGATAGGCCTTGCGGAACTTGTATTGCGCCAATGCGATGACAATCCAGGTCACGGTGCCGGACATGCCGCTCACCGCCATCAGCACCATGAACAAGGTGTCGGCCGCGATGAAGCTGGTCAGCAGCGACACCAGCGCAAAGCACAGGGTGATGCTCAACGCGCGCAACGGCACGCCACGCTTGCTCAGCGGCGATAGACTTTTCGGCGCCATGCCGGTTTTCGACATCGCCCAGAGGATGCGAGTCGAGGCATACAGGCCGGAGTTGCCCACCGACAGAATCGCCGTGAGGATCACGAAGTTCATCAGGTCAGCGGCATAGGGGATGCCGACCATGTCGAACACCTGCACAAACGGACTTTCCATAAGGCCCGCCTGCTGCCACGGCACGATGGCCGACAGCACGATGATCGCCAGCACGTAGAAAATCAGCACGCGGAACACCACGTTGCGCACGGCGCGCGGGATGCTCTTTTCCGGCTGGTCGGTTTCGCCAGCGGCCACGCCCATGATCTCGCAGCCCTGGAAGGCGTAGACCACGGTCATCATCACCGCGAACACGGCGGACAGGCCGTTGGGGAACAGCGAGTCGCCGATCAGGTTGTTCATCATCGGCGCAGGCGCACCGCTGCTCAGCGGCATCACGCCGAAGATCACCAGCACACCGACCACGATAAAGCCGAGAATTGCCGCGACCTTGATCCCCGAGAACCAGTATTCAGCCTCACCGAAGGCGCGGGTGGCCATGGCGTTAATGCCAAACAGCACCACCACGAACAGCGCCGACCAATACCAGATCGGCACCGCCGGAAACCAGCGCGTCATCAGCATGCCAGCGGCGGTGAACTCCAGGCCCACAGTGGTGGCCCAGCTCATCCAGTACACCCAGCCGATCATGAAGCCGGTGGCCGGACCGATGAATTTGGTGGCATGGGTCTGGAACGAACCGGACACCGGCATCTGCACGGACAACTCGCCCAGGCAGACCATCACCAGGTACATCAGGAAGCCGGCGACCAGGTAGGCCAGAATCGCCCCCACCGGACCGCCTTGATTAATGGTGACACCAGAGCCCATGAACAGCCCGGTGCCAATCACGCCCCCCAGGGAGAGCATGAAAATGTGCCGGCTTTTCAGGGCACGGGTCAGTTGGATGCCTTTACGGTCGATGTTTTCACTCATGTCGGCACCCTCAGCATTCGGTGAGGGGCGCGGCGCATGACAGGATGTCGTGGCGCGGGGAAGAATCAGCTTTACGGCAATTCATTATTATTATCTCCAATAAGCTTCGAAGACCGCGCTGCGGCGGTTGCGTCGATTATTGGAAAGCCATGTAAGGTCGCGTTGTACGTATGGATCGAAGTTGTAGAAAGTCGTAACAAAAATGTACGTCAGCTCTGCAACAGGCGTTCCAGCGCCTGTAGTGCGTGCTTGCAGTGCTCATTGAGCGCAGGCGCCAACTGCCCGATAGCTAATTGATCGTTGATCAGGGCCGTCTCTTCCAGTGATCTCAGGACGCCGGCCAAGGCACGAAAACCCAGGGAGTCGGCGCTTCCCGCCAAACGATGGGCCAGGTGTGCGATTTCAGTGAAGTCATCGGCTTCAATCGATTCGCGCAGCGCCTCACGGTGTTGCAGAATCGAGTCGCGCAGCACCGCCAGCAACCCCTGCACTTTCTGCTCGCCGAGCAAGTTACGGTGCGTTTGCAGCAGCGGCCAGTCGATGGCGCCCTCTTCCAGCAGCGGCTTGGGCGTCATCAACTGCCCGCTCATGACCTTGCGCAGCGTGTCCAGATTCAGCGGCTTGGCCAGCACGCCATCCATACCGGCATCCAGATACCCGCGAACCAGCGCCGGTTGCACGCTGGCTGTGAGGGCAAAAATGCGCGCGGTACGATTCGGCCCATCGGCACTGCGGATCCGTTTGCACAACTCGACGCCAGTCATGCCCGGCAGATGCACATCCAGCAGCATCAGATCGAACCGTTGCGCGGCGCATTGCGCCAATGCCTGTTCAGCCTCCTCAGCCAGCCACACCTGGTGGCCGTCCCGTTGCAACAACCCCTGGACCACTTCGCGATTGAGCGCCACATCCTCAACCACCAGCACCTTCAATGCCGGCCCTGTCACCGTGATCGGTATGGGTGCGGTGACGCCTGCAGCGGGTTGCAACGTCAACTCGAACCAGAAGCAACTGCCCCGCCCGACTTCACTGGTGACGCCGATGCTGCCACCCATTTGCTCAACCAAGTGTTTACAGATCGCCAGTCCTAACCCGGTGCCGCCGAAGCGCTGCGCCACTTCTTCGCTGGCCTGGGTGAAGCGCTCGAAAATCCGCGCCTGCATCGGCGGGGCAATGCCGATGCCGTTGTCGGTGACACTCACCCGCAGACGATCGCCGCCAGCCCCCACAGGCGGCCCCAGCAAGGCCACTTCGACACTGACCTCACCACACTCGGTGAACTTGATGGCGTTGGCCAACAGGTTGCTCAAGACCTGCCGCAAGAATTGCTCGGCACCGTGGTGATACTCGGCGATTCGCTGATCGACCCGACACTGCAGGATGGTGTCGTTATCCAGCGCCTTGGGCTCGAGCAACGTCAGCACCTCATCGATCAAATTGCGAATCGAGAAGTCCACCGGCTCGGGCAGGCTGGCGCCCTCCTCCAGTTTGGCGAAAAACAGCACTTCATTGAGGATGGTCAGCAATCCTTCGCCAGCCTTGTGCAAGGCCTCCAGACGTTTGCCGTCCTGCGGATCGAGGCTGGCGCCGCGCAGTAACTCGGCCATACCGAGGATGCCGTTGAGGGGCGTGCGCAACTCATGACTCATGGTCGCCAGGAACCGTGACTTTGCCAGGTTAGCCGCTTCCGCTTCGTCCTTGGCGCGCATCAGGCTGGCAGTGCGTCGCTCGACCATCTTCAGCAACTCGTCGCGGTTGTCCTGCAAGGCCAGCCGATCGCTTTCACGGCGGTCGATGTCGCTGAGGATCGCCCGGCGCATGTCGTCGAGGGCGTGGGCCACGGTGTCGATTTCGTCTTTGTGGACACTGCGCCGCTTGTGCAGGCGCAGCGGCTCATGCCATTCGCCGGCGGCAATACGCCGGGCGAACTCTGCCATGACTTGCAGGTGCCGGGTGACCAGACGGTAAAACAACCAGGACAGCGCAATCGCAAGACCGCAGAGGAACGCCCCCATCCACAACAGGCTGGTCAGCCCGGTGGCATACAGGCGCTGATACACCGCGCCCAGATCGGTGCTGACTTCCAGTTCACCCAAGTGCCGTAAAGGCCCGGACGGCGGTTGGTAGTCCAGGGCAAAACGTTCGACGCGCAACGGCCCGAGCGGATCCGGGTTGCCTTGCAGCAGGTCGAAGTCCGGGCTGCTCAAGTGCACCCGCGCGACGTCGGAGAAGTCCACCAAGCCGCGCAACTGCACATTCAATTGCTCCTGGTTCAGATCCCACAGGCTGCGCTCCAGGCTTGCCAGATAGCCGGCGCGGATCAGCTCCATGCGCGAGTCGATGTCGCGCATTTCCCGACGATATTCGATGTACAGCTGCACGGTACTGGCGAGCACCGTGAAGCACAGGCTGAACAACAGAATGAACAGCAACAGACGCCGCAACAGACCACCGGGACGCGGGCGAATCATTGTTCGTTCACCGGCAGGTTGATCATGTCGCGGTAAGTGACTTCGCTTTCATCGAGCAGGCGCTCGATGTCGCCAGCATCGACCATGCGCTGCAGTTGCGCATTGATCTGCGGCATCTGACTGGCCAACGGCGAGCGACGGGAAACCGCGACCCGCAGGTAGTCGACGCTCAGGGCCTTGGGCAACGCGACGATGTCCTGGGCGCCCGCCAGACTTTCGACATAGAGCTGGCCGGTACGGCGCTCCTGGGTGATGAAATCGATGCGCCCGCGAATCAGCTTGCCGAAGTTCTGGCGGCTGTCGGAGACCCATTCAATGTTGTTGTTTTGCGCGACCATGCGATCAAATTCCACGCCGTAACTTTCACCGAACAGCAAGCCGCCACGGTAATGGGCCAGGTCTTCCAGGCGTTCGAACTGCACCGGGTGTTGGCGATTGATGAACAACGCGACCTCTTCGCGCAGTACTGGCACCGTGGAAAACAGCATGCTTTGTTGCCGGTGCGCGGTGCTGTAGGCCAGCACCACGTCGACCCGGCCTTCGGCGGCATCGAGCAGGCAGCGTTTCCAGTTGCCCAGCACCACGGTCTCGACCTCATAGCCCAGCTCACCGAACAGCTTTTTCACCACACTCGGCGCCAGGCCACGGACCTGTTTGCCGTCGCTCCAGGAAATCGGCGGGTAGACCGGATAATCGCAGTAGCGGACGTTTTCCGCGGCCAGGGCGTTGCCCGCCACCAGCGCCAACAGCAACCAGAGCAGTCGCCCCACGGCCGTCACGCCGCCAGGCTGGCAGTGAACAGGTAACCGGCGCCGTGGATGGTGATGATCAACTGCGGCTCAGCCGGGTCGTCGTGCAGTTTGCGGCGCAAGCGACCGACCAGCACGTCGATGGAGCGGTCGTTGGGCACCCATTCGCGGTTGCGGATCTGATCCATCAACTGGTCGCGACTCAGGGTGTGGCCGCTGTTGCGCAGGAACACGCTGAGCAATTGGTACTCGCCGTGGGTCAGCAGGGTTTCGCTGCCGGAAGGATCGATCAGGCGCCGGCGATCGGTGTCCAGCGACCAGTCGGCGAACTGTTTGACGGGCTTGGCGACAGCCGCAACAGGCTGGGGCGTCTGCGCATGACGAACCCGGCGTATCAGGTTTTTCGCCCGGGACACCAGCTCACGTGGATTGAGAGGTTTAATCACGTAGTCATCGGCACCGCATTCCAGGCCGACGATGCGGTCGATTTCATCGTTGCGCCCGGTGATCAGGATGATCCCGACTTCCGAACGTACCCGCAGTTCACGGGTCAGGGTCAGGCCGTCCTTGCCGGGCAAGCGGATATCGAGCATGACCAGGTCTACGGCCTGGCTGGCCAGAAAGGTTTCGGCCAGTTCCGCCGTGGCGGCGCAATGAACCTCGTAGCCTTCCTGGGACAGGTAGGCGTGCAACAGTTCGCGAATCAGCGGATCGTCATCGACGATCAGTACCCGTGGCGTCATGACTGGGGTGTCCTGCCTGTGCCCGAAGGCGCATTTCTTATTAGAGTGTTTTTGTACATCAGCGCCAGAGAGTAGCCATTGCTGAACGACCGATCAACAGTTGCTCGTCTGTATGCAAAAGCGCTGCCGTCCACCGGCCTGCAAACCATCGACCCAGGCCTCGCAAATCTGGATGCCCTGCTCCGGGGTGAAGGTGCCGGGATTGAGTCCGGACTCCAGCCACAGACCGTCGAGCAAGGCACTGAGGCTGATCGCAGCAAGATCGCCATCGAAATTTTCCCAGCCTTCTTCCTGCGCCAGCTCCATCAGCACCTTGCGCAAAATGGCACGGTACTCGCCATAGGAATGATCGTGGGCCTGGTTGATCGCCTCGGCGGTTTTCACCGCGCCCCAGAACGCGAGCCAGGCGTCAATGAGTTGCGGGTCGAGCAATTCGGCGGAAAACGAGCCGCGAAAAAACGCCGACAAGCGTTCGCGAGCATTGGGTGCAGCCTGTTCCATCGCATCGCGCAGCAGGGTCATGACCCTCCCGGTGATCGCCATGTAGGCCTCGGCCACCAGTTCGTCCTTGCCCGAGTAGTGATGGCTGATCAGCCCCACCGAAACCCCGGCCTCGGCGGAAATCTTGCGGATCGAGGCACCCTGAAAACCGTGGCGCTTGAGGCACACCAGCGTCGCCTCGATCAGATTGGCCTTGCGCAACTCCGGTTCCATGCGGGAAAAACGGGCTTCCTGATTCATGGGTGACATGCTCCTGGATTCAATCAAGGGGGCTCGCGCTACGTTTGCAAGCTGAACGACTGTACAGCAAGAGCCTGTCTTGTCTCCAGTCTGGTGTAAGCCTGTGTCCTTGTGGGGGCTGGTTTGCAGGCGAAGGCGTCAGCACATTCAACCTCTACGTTGCCTGACATTCCGCCATCGCGAGCAGGCTCGCTTGTACAGTGTTTTTCGGGCGTTCACACATTCCACGAACTACCACCAAACCCTATGGGAGCGCGGCTTGCCCGCGATGGCGTCATCCCTATCAACAGAAAATCCTCATCAATCCCGATACCCCGGAGCCACCCGTTCCAGCAAGCGCAACAACGCCGCCCAGGCCAATTGCATGGCATCCGGATCGTTCAATTCACCTTCATCCAGCGCTCGGCCAGGGTCATTGAACTGACGCTCGGTGTGCTCACAGACTTCAGCCGGCGGCAGCACCAACTCACCGGCCGCCTGCGCGGCCAGTTGGATTTCGCAGGCTTTTTCCAGGTAATACATGCGCAGAAACGCCTGACTTACGGTTTCGCCGACCGTCAGCAAGCCATGGTTGCGCAGCATCAATACCGGCTTGTCCCCCATGTCTGCCACCAGTCGCTCTTGCTCACTCAAATCCAGCGCCACGCCTTCGTAGTCGTGATAAGCAACCCGACCATAGAACTCCATGGAAATCTGATTCACCGGCAGCAAGCCGCACTTCAACGCGGCCACCGCGCAGCCGGATTTGGTGTGGGTATGCAGCACGCATTGGGCATCTTCACGGGCACCATGAATCGCGCTGTGAATCACGAAACCGGCCGGGTTCACCGGGTATGGAGACGCCTCCACGGCATGGCCATTCAAATCGATTTTCACCAGATTCGATGCCGTGATTTCCTCAAACATCAACCCATAGGGATTGATCAGAAAATGATGCTCCGGCCCGGGGATACGCACCGAAATGTGGGTAAAGATCAGATCAGTCATGCGGTAATGCGCAATCAAGCGGTAACAGGCGGCCAGTTCTTCACGCAGGCGCTGTTCGGTAGCGCTGCGCGCAGGTGCGGCAGTCAGGTGGGTCGCGATTTCGTTCATTGTTGTGGTTCTCCAGGCGGGTCGGCTGCGCAGACAGTAAGGCTGGACGTGCATGAACGTCCAGCCACTGGCCGTTATTTACTGGCCCAGGCGTTAAAACGCTCTTCCAGCTCCTCACCATGGTCAACCCAGAAGCCGACGTCCATCGAGAGCGCCCCCTTGAGGTTCTGCGGCGCCATGATTTCATCGGTGGTTACTCAAGCAGGTGCCCACCGAACTCAAGTCGGTATGGCCCTTTTTTATTGTTGTGAGGTTTGCCCCAAGATGCGGGTGCCATTTCAAACTACTGCAATGATCAGTAAAAAAAAAAGTTGATTTTTTACTACAGGTAAATTTCTATAGACAAAAATAACAACACCACATGCCTCTGTAGGAGCGAGCCTGCTCGCGATGGACGTTAACGCTAACGCGAGTTGCCTGGATGAACGCGTCGTCCTCAAGTCCATCGCAAGCAAGCCCGCTCCTACAGGTCAGCCTGCCCGGAGTACCCGCACCATGCCGAGCCCGACCCCAGCCTTTGCACACCTGTTCGAACCCTTGCAGATCCGTGGCAAGCGCCTGAAAAACCGCATCATGTCCAGCGGGCACGACACCTCGATGCCCACCGACAACCTGGTCAACGAACAGTTGATCGCCTATCACCGGGCGCGGGCCGAGGGCGGCGTCGGGCTGATCGTGTTGCAGGTGGCCGGCGTGCATGACAGCGCGCGTTATACCTCCCATGTGCTGATGGCTACCGATGACGCCTGCATCGACGGCTACCGGAAAATCGCGCAAACCTGCCATGCCCACGGCACCGTGGTGTTGTCCCAGGTGTTCCATCCGGGGCGGGAAATCATGGAATCCAGCGATGGCTTGCTGGCCGTGGCCTACTCCGCCTCGGCGGTGCCCAACGAGCGGTTCCGGGTCATGCCGCGTGCACTCGATCAGGGGATGATCGACGAGATCGTTGCCGGCTACGCCGCCGCGGCAAGGCGCCTGCATCAGGCCGGTATCGATGGCGTGGAAGTGGTCGCCAGCCACGGCTACCTGCCGGCGCAATTCATCAACCCACGGGTCAATCGCCGCACCGATGGCTACAACGGTGATCTGGAACAACGCCTGCGCTTCCTGCGTGAAGTGATTGCCGCCATTCGCGCCAGCACCGACGAGCAATTCATCGTCGGCCTGCGCATTTCCGCGGACGAGCGCGACCCCGAAGGGCTGACCGAAGACGAATCCCTGGCCGCCGTGCAATCGCTGCAAGCGCAACTGGATTACGTGCACATCGTCGCCGGCACTTCGGCCTCGCTCGGTGGTGCGGTGCATATCGTGCCGCCGATGGCGATCGAGGCCGCCTACCTGGCCAGGGAAGCGGGCACCTTCAAGGCGGGTTTGGATATCCCGTTGTTCGTCACCGGGCGTATCAATCAGCCCCAGGAAGCCGAGCTGATTCTGGCCCGTGGTCAGGCTGACGTATGCGGCATGACCCGCGCCCTGATCTGTGACCCGCAAATGCCCAACAAGACCGATGCCGGCCGCGCTGAAGACGTGCGCGCCTGCATCGCCTGCAATCAGGCGTGCATCGGCCACTTCCACAAGGGCTTGCCGATTTCCTGCATCCAGCACCCGGAAACCGGTCGTGAGTTGATCTTCGGCGAGCGCCGACCCGCGAGCACGCGCAAACGCATCATGATTGCCGGTGGAGGCCCGGCCGGGATGAAAGCCGCTGCGGTCGCCGCTCAACGCGGGCATGAGGTGACGCTGTATGAAGCCAGCGCGCAATTGGGCGGTCAGGTGTTGCTGGCGCAGTTGCTGCCACGGCGCAGCGAGTTCGGCGGCGCCAGCACCAATTTGCAACGGGAAATGGAACTGGCTGGCGTGCGCGTGGTGCGCAACACCCGGGTTGACCGCGCCTTGGTCGAACGGGAAAAACCGCACATGGTCATCATCGCCACTGGCGCCGAACCCTACTGGCCGCACTTCGAACGCGGTGGCGAATTGCAGGTGGTGGACGCCTGGCAGGTATTGCGTGATGAGGTGCAGATTGGCCGGTCGGTGGTGGTGGTCGACTGGCGTTGCGACTGGATCGGCCCAGGCATTGCCGAGCGTCTGACCCGTGCCGGGCATCAGGTGCAACTGGCGGTCAATGGCACCCATTGCGGGGAAAACCTGCCGCTGTACGTACGTGATCAAATGGCCGGCGAGCTGCACAAACTGGGGATTGCCATCACCCCTTACGCCCGCTTGTACGGCTGCGATGACAACACTGTCTACCTGCAACATACCGCCAGCGGCGAACCGATGCTGATGGAAAACATCGACACCCTGGTGCTATGCCAGGGCCATCAGCCGGTGGATACCCTGGGCGCCGAACTGCAGGGCCTGGTTGAATTCCGGCGCATCGGCGACTGCCTGGCACCGCGAACGGCCGAAGAAGCGATTTATGAAGGCCTGAAAGTCGCGTGGGAGCTTTGAGGCTGTTTATACTCCGGGGCTTTGACTCTCAATGACTGCTCTTTGCAGGAGCGAGCCCGCTCGCGATGGACGCTGACGATGACGCGCGTTTTCTGGATAAACGCGGTGTCTTGACGTACATCGCGAGCAGGCTCGCTCCTACAGGGGGCGGAGCGTAGCCACCGGCTCGGAATCGACCATGAGCAACAGCACCACGCCACAACCCGCCACCGGCAGCGCCGAACCGCATTTTCTCGGCACGCGGATTCGCGGCCTGCGCAAGCGCCGGGGCATGACCCTGGCGGAACTGGCGCAACAAAGCGAGTTGACCGCCGGCTACATCAGCCAGCTGGAGCGCAACCTCGCTTACCCGTCGATTCCGGCGTTGTTCAATATCGCCCGCAGCCTGGGCGTGACCATCCAGTGGTTCTTCGCCAGCGAAGCGGTCACCGCTCCCGAGGACGACGGCATTGTCGTGCGCAAGAACAGTCGTCTGAGCGTGCACTACGAAGACGGGATCATTGACCAGTTGCTGACCCCACAGCCCAGTCAGCACCTGGAAATGCTGCATTCGCGTTTCCCTCCGGGCACCTACAGCCAACAAAGCTACAGCCACGACGGTGAAGAAGCGGGTTACCTGCTATCGGGGCGTTTCGAGTTGTGGGTCGGCGAGCGCTACTTTCAGCTCAACGAAGGCGACAGTTTCAGCTTCTCCAGCCAGGAGCCACACCGCTACGGCAACCCTGGCGATGTCGATGCGGTGGTGATCTGGGTGATCACCCCGCCGACCTTCTAACGGCGCCCGCGGCCCGTCGGCTGCGCGGTACTCACACGTTTGAGGGTGTCGCTCGGCAACTCCTTGAACAGCGCGCGATAGCTGCTGGAAAACCGCCCCAGATGCCAGAACGACCAGTGCATCGCCACTTCGGCGACGGTGGTTTGCGACGGCGTGCTGATCAGCAACTCCCGGCGGGCGCTGTTGAGGCGACGCAGGCGTAGCCATTGGGTCGGCGCCATGCCGGTGAATGTCTTGAATGCATGCTGCAACTGGCGCAGTGAAACCCCTGCAACCTGGGACAGCTCAAGCAGATTGAGGTGTTCTTCGGGCGTATCCGCCGCCCATTCCCCTACTCGCTTCATGATCGCCCGCTCCCCCGCCCGCCGCTGCAAGGCGCCCTGGTCCAGGCACACGCAGGCGTTGTCGAGGATGAACAGGCAATCGTCGAGCAACTGCTGGGTCAGCGCCTCGCGACTGGGCGGATCGAAAGTCTGCGACAACCGGGTCAAGGTGCCGCTGAGCCAGCGACTGAACAGCGCATTCTGCTGCGAATTGAGCGGGGCCATGAACAACCCTTCGAGCCTGGCCACATCCAGCGCGTGACGCTGCACGAACGCCGGCCCGAACACCACGGCGATTTCCTGGTAGTTCTCCGGGGTGATCCAGATGTTGCGACTTTCTCCATTGAGCACATACAGCGCGTTGTCGCTGCGATCGAAACAGAACGCCAGCGACCCTTGCGGCGCACTGAAATTCTGCTCGACCCGGGTGTTCATGTGCTCCTCGTAAATCTCCACGCCTTGCAGGTCGAGATAGCGCACCAGACCGGCGAAATGCCCCGGCGACATCTGTTGGTAATGCTGGACCCAACCCGGTGTGGCGCGGATTTGCTCGGCCACGTCGGCGGTGTTGAACGCTTGAACCTGTAACGGATTACACACTGTCATGGGATGACCTGGCGCACTCTTTTGGTGCGCTTTGTGCTGCTTAAAGTGGATAGATGGAAGCGCAAGGCTCGCCCAAGATAGTCGTCAACGCGCTACAGGGGAAGTGTCCGAAAGATGAAATCGGCTTCTCCTGGCGTTAATAAAACCAATAACGAGGTCTTTATGAATGTCCCTTTCGATCAGCTGTTCACTTGGCTGAAAGATCACAAGATTACCGAAGTCGAGTGCGTCGTCAGCGACCTGACCGGCATTGCACGCGGCAAAATCGCACCCACCAACAAGTTCCTGCATGAGCGAGGTATGCGCCTGCCGGAAAGTGTGCTGTTGCAAACGGTAACCGGGGACTTTGTCGACGACGACATCTACTACGACCTGCTCGACCCGGCCGACATCGACATGGTCTGCAAGCCGGTGTCCGACGCGGTGTACGTGGTGCCTTGGGCCATCGAGCCGACCGCCATCGTGATTCACGACACCTTCGACAAATTCGGCAACCCGATCGAGCTGTCGCCACGCAACGTGCTGAAGAAAGTCTTGCAGCTGTACACCGACAAGGGTTGGAAGCCGATTGTCGCGCCGGAAATGGAGTTCTACCTGACCCAGCGCTGCGAAGACCCGGACTTGCCGCTCAAGGCACCGATGGGCCGCTCGGGCCGTGCCGAAAGTGGTCGCCAGTCGTTCTCCATCGATGCCGCCAACGAATTCGACCCGTTGTTCGAAGACGTCTACGACTGGTGTGAGCTGCAAGGCCTGGACCTCGACACGCTGATCCACGAAGACGGCCCGGCGCAGATGGAAATCAACTTCCGCCACGGTGACGCCCTGGACCTGGCCGACCAGATCACGGTATTCAAACGCACCCTGCGTGAAGCCGCGCTCAAGCACAACGTGGCGGCGACCTTCATGGCCAAGCCGATTGGCGATGAGCCCGGCAGCGCCATGCACATTCACCAGAGCGTGGTCGAAATTGCCACCGGCAAGCCGATCTTCGCCGATGAAAACGGCAACATGAGCGAGCTGTTCCTGCACCACATCGGTGGCCTGCAGAAATACATCCCGAAAGTGCTGCCGATGTTCGCGCCGAACGTCAACTCGTTCCGCCGCTTCCTGCCGGATACCTCGGCACCGGTGAACGTTGAATGGGGCGAAGAAAACCGCACCGTCGGCCTGCGCGTGCCGACCTCCAGCCCGGAGGCGATGCGCGTGGAAAACCGCTTGCCGGGTGCAGACGCCAACCCTTATCTGGCCATCGCCGCCAGTTTGCTCTGCGGTTTCCTCGGCATGGTCGAGGGCGTCGAACCGAGCGCCGGGGTCCAGGGTCGCGCCTATGAGCGTCGCAACCTGCGCCTGCCGATCACCATCGAGGAAGCGCTGTCGCAGATGGAAGAATGCGAGACCGTCAGCCGCTACCTGGGCAGCAAATTCGTGCGTGGCTATGTCGCGGTCAAACGCGCCGAGCACGAGAACTTCAAGCGGGTCATCAGCTCCTGGGAGCGTGAGTTCCTGATGCTCAGCGTCTGAGACCTGCTTCGCCCACACAGACCTCATCGCGAGCAGGCTCGCTCCCACATTTGAAACGCATTCCCTTGTGGGAGCGAGCCTGCTCGCGATGACGGCCGCCAGAACAATGAAGAAACGCCTGAAAATCCAATAATTCGAAGAGGTGTCGATATGCGTCTATTGAAATCCGTGGTTCCGGTCGCGCTGACTGTTTTGTTCAGCGCCGTTGCCCAGGCTCAGCCACAGGTCAGCGTCTACAACTGGACCGACTACATCGGCGAGACCACCCTCGCCGACTTCCAGGCCAAAACCGGGATCAAGGTGATCTATGACGTTTTCGACTCCAATGAAACCCTGGAAGGAAAACTGCTCGCCGGACGCACCGGGTATGACGTGGTGGTGCCGTCCAACCACTTCCTCGCTCGCCAGGTGAAAGCCGGCGCGTTCCTCAAGATGGATCGCGAGCAATTGCCGAACTTCAAGAACCTCGACCCGAAACTGCTGGCCCTGCTCGAGAAAAACGATCCGGGTAATGCCCACTCGGTGCCGTACCTGTGGGGCACCAACGGCATCGGTTACAACGTCGACAAGGTCAAGCAGGTGCTGGGCATCGATCACATCGACTCCTGGGCCGTGCTGTTCGAACCGGAAAACATCAAGAAGCTCAGCCAGTGCGGCGTGTCGATCATGGACTCGGCGGATGAAGTGTTCCCGGCGGTGCTCAACTACATGGGCATGGACCCGCGCAGCGAAAACCCCGAGGACTTCAAGAAAGCCGAAGCCAAGCTGTTGAGCATCCGTCCGTACGTGACCTACTTCCACTCCTCCAAGTACGTGTCGGACCTGGCCAACGGCGATATCTGCGTCGCATTCGGTTACTCCGGTGATGTGTTCCAGGCCGCCAACCGGGCCAAGGAAGCCAAGAACAACGTGAACATCGCCTACGCCATTCCCAAGGAAGGCGCCAACTTGTGGTTCGACCTGCTGGCCATCCCGGCCGACGCCAGCAATCCGAAAGAAGCCCATGCCTTCATCAATTACCTGCTCGATCCTCAGGTGATCGCCAAGGTCAGCGCCTCGGTCGGCTACGCCAACCCGAACCCGCCCGCCAAGCAGTTCATGGAGGCTGAACTGGTGAACAATCCCGAGGTTTACCCATCCCAGGAAGTGCTCGACAAACTGTACATTTCCACCACCCCGCCGCAGTCGATCATGCGTCTGATGACCCGTTCCTGGAGCAAAGTGAAGTCCAACCAATGAACCAGTACACCCAGGAACACACTCACTCCTACTACGCCGCCTCGGCCAGGGGCATGGCGCCCCGGACCGAGCTGGCCGGGGACCTGGTCGCGGATGTCTGTGTGATTGGCGGCGGCTTCACCGGGGTCAACACCGCCATCGAACTGGCCCAGCGCGGGCTCTCGGTGATCCTGCTGGAGGCCCGGCGGATCGGCTGGGGCGCCAGCGGGCGCAACGGTGGCCAGTTGATCCGTGGCATCGGCCATGACGTCAGCGGTTTTGCCCGGCACATCGGCGCCGACGGCGTGCGTTATCTGGAGCAGGCGGGTGTCGAATCAGTGGCACTGGTGGGCCAGCGTATCCGCGAACACGGAATCGATTGCGACCTGCGCTGGGGCTTTTGCGAACTGGCCAACACCCCGGCGCAGTTCGCCGGCCTGAAAGCCGAATACGCCGGGCTGAAGGAAACGGGTTACGCCCATGAGACCCGCCTGATCGAACCGGGGCAGATCCGTGAGCAGGTGGTGAACTCCGGCGTGTATGCCGGCGGTCTGGTGGACATGGGGTCAGGGCATTTGCACCCACTGAACCTGGTATTGGGCGAGGCGAAAGTCGCCGAGTCCCTGGGCGTACGGATCTTTGAGCAGAGCCCGGTGCTGGAGTTGAGCCATGGCAGTACCGTGCAGGTGCGCTGTGCCGGTGGCACGGTGCGCGCCGGCAGCCTGGTGCTGGCCTGCAACGCACACCTGGAGGAACTGGAGCCGAAACTCAGCGGCAAAGTACTGCCGGCGGGCAGCTACATCATCGCCACCGAACCCTTGTCGGCAGAGCTCGCCGCGCAGTTGATACCGCACAACCTGGCCCTGTGCGACCAGAAAGTCGGCCTGGATTACTATCGCTTATCGGCCGACCGGCGCCTGCTGTTCGGCGGTGCCTGTCATTACTCCGGGCGCGATCCGCGGGACATCACGGCCTACATGCGTCCGCAGATGCTCAAGGTTTTCCCGCAACTGGCCAGCGCGCGCATCGATTATCAGTGGGGCGGCATGATCGGCATTACGGCCAATCGTTTCCCGCAGGTCGGGCGCCTGAGTCAGCACCCCAATGTGTTCTACGCCCAGGGCTACTCCGGTCATGGCCTGAACGTGACCCACTGGTGCGCCAAACTGCTGGGCGAAGCGATCCACGCCGGCCACAGCCGCGGCTTTGATGTGTTCAGCGCCGTGCCGCACATGACCTTTCCCGGCGGCCGCGTTCTGCGTTCGCCACTGCTGGCCCTCGGCATGCTGTGGTATCGCATGCGTGAAGTGCTGGGTTGAGATTGGCTTCAAGCGCTAAACCAATCCTGTGGTGAGGGCGTTTGCCCCCTCGCCACAGGTATCCGGCTGATCAGCCAACCTTTTTCCGTCCTCAAACAGCCTTTCGATTTGCTCAATCGCGAGGCACTTCTATATTGAGGGTGTGCTCTGAACTTCCTGCCTCCTGTCGAGCTTGGCCAATGGCGACGACTGACCACCTGATCATCTGCGAGCACTGCGACTGTGTGTACGAGAAAGTCACGCTCGCCAAATACCAGAAAACCCTGTGCACCCGCTGCGGCGGTGTGCTGCAGCGCTATAACGGCTTGACACTCCAGCAACGCCTGGCCTTGACCCTTACCGCGTTGATGCTGTGGATTTTCGCCAACTTCTACCCGGTGATGAGCATCAGCCTCAAGGGCCTGAAAAACAGTGCGACGCTCTGGGATTCGGTCATGGCGCTCAGTCTGGGGCCTATCACGTTCATCGCCATGGTGGCGGCCATCGCCATGATCATCGCGCCGATCTTCCAATTGTTGCTGCTGATCTGGGTCCTCGGTTACGCCCTCGCCTCCAGACGCTCACCGGCTTTCAAGTTCTGCATGCGCTGGCTGGAAACCCTGCGCCCCTGGAGCATGCTGGAAGTCTGCCTGTTGGGCGCGATGGTCGCGGTGATCAAACTCGCCGGTTTTCTCGATGTGTTGCCGGGCATCGGTCTGATTGCCCTGGCCATCCTCAGCCTGATGATGATCCGCATCGCCGGGCGCGATATTCGCGAACTGTGGGACATCCTATGACAACGCCTCCGGTCGCCAGCGAACTGGGCCTGTGCCTGTGTCACAGCTGCGGCCTGGCCTGCGACATGACCCACAATCCCCATGAATGCCAACGCTGCGGGGCCCCGCTACACCGGCGCAAGACCAATTCGTTGACACGCACCTGGGCCTACCTGCTCACATCCCTGGTGTTTTACATCCCGGCCAACCTGTTGCCGGTGATGAACACCAAGATGGTCGGCCATGGCGCTGACAGCACGATCATGAGCGGGGTGCTGGAGTTCTGGGAATCCGGTTCCTGGGACATCGCCCTGATCATCTTTATCGCCAGTATCGCGGTGCCCGGCATCAAGTTCGTGGCCATTACGTTATTGCTGGTGACGGTGCAACGCGACAGCCACTGGGCGCGCAAGGAACGATCACAGCTGTACCGCTTCGTCGAGGTCATCGGTTACTGGTCCATGCTCGACGTGATAGTGGTGGCCCTGGTGGCCTCACTGGTGAAGTTTCAGGCCCTGGCCGACATCGAGCCCCGGGCCGGCATTTTGTTCTTTGGCCTGGTGGTGGTGTTCACCATGCTGTCGGCGATGAGTTTCGATCCGCGCCTGATCTGGGATGAGAAACCGCATGCCCCACACAACGAGGAGGTCATGGATGAAGCAGCTAGCCACTGAAGGGGCACAGGTTCCCGGACCGGCACCCATCAAGACCCGCCGTTTCAGCGTATCGCTGGTCTGGATCGTGCCGATTGTCGCGGTGTTGGTGGGCATTTCCCTGGTGGTGCACAGCATCCTGCAGGAGGGGCCGACCATCACCGTCACCTTCAAGACCGGTGACGGCCTGACCGCGAACAAGACCGAGGTCAAATACCGCAACGTGGTGATCGGTCAAGTCACGGACGTGGAACTGAGCAATGACCAGAAGAGCGTCAATGCAACCGTCAAACTGGCCAAGCAGGCGGAAAGCTTTACCCGCGCAGACTCCAAATTCTGGGTGGTGCGCCCGCGAATCGGGGCTGGCGGCGTGTCGGGTATCGATACCCTGTTGTCTGGCGATTACATCGGTGCCGATATCGGCCAGGCCAATGCCCGAGCGAAAAATTTCAAGGGCCTGGAATACCCGCCCGCCATCACCTACGGCGAGCCGGGCAAGCGCTTCACCCTGCATACCCAGGACCTGGGGTCGCTGGATATCGGCTCTCCGGTGTACTACCGCAAGATCCCGGTCGGCCAGGTCGTCGCCTATGCCCTGGACCCTGATGGCAAGGGAGTGAACATCGACCTGTTCGTCCACGCCCCCAATGATCAGTACGTCACCGAGAACACCCGCTTCTGGAATGCCAGTGGCGTCGATGTGAGCGTCGGTGCCAACGGCTTTGCGGTCAAGACCGAATCCTTGTCCGCCTTGCTGGTCGGTGGCATTGCCTTCCGTGCGCCTGAATTCAGTCCCGACGACAAGCCGGCCGCGGAGGAATACACCTACGAACTGTTCGAGGACCAGCAAACCGCCCTCGCCCCACCCAACGGCAAGCCGCAGTACCTGGCCCTGCGTTTCGATCAGGCCTTGCGCGGGCTCAAGGTTGATGCTCCGGTCGAATTCCAGGGCGTGGAGATTGGCAAGGTGGTCGGAGTCAATCTTGATTTCGACGCGCAAAAACGCAGCTTTCCGATCAATGTCGGGATCGTGATCTACCCACAACGCCTGGGTCAGGCTCACCAGAAAATGCTCAAAGAGATGAAACATGACCCCAACGATGAAGCCGGCGGTGTGCGGCTGATAGGTTCCTTCATCGAGAACGGCCTGCGCGCCCAGGCTCGCACCGGCAATCTGCTGACCGGCCAGTTGTACATCGCGCTGGACTTCTACCCGAAAGCGGAAAAAGTCACCTTTGATGCCAACGCGCGCCCGGTCATGATTCCTACGATTCCTGGCAGTCTCGAACAACTGCAGGAAAAACTCGAAGCCATGCTCACCAAGATCAACCAGCTGCCGATCGAGCGTATTGCCGGCAATCTCGACAGCAACCTGGTTGAACTGCGCAAAAGCCTGGGGCAGTTCAATGCCAAGACCCTGCCTGGGGTGCATAACACGCTTTCGGACGTCAGCAAGACCCTGCAAACGGCCAACTCGACACTTCAATCTGCCCATTCCACCCTGGCCGATGATTCGCCCCAACGAGAAAAACTGGACCAGACCCTGAATGAACTCGGACGCACCTCACGCTCCTTGCGTGATCTGACGGACTATCTGGGCCGGCACCCGGAATCGCTGATTCGCGGTCGCCCCGACAACGCAGCGCCCATCGATCTGCAAGGACCACCGAGCAAATGACCACAGGAGCATCCCCCATGGTTTTTCCGCTGAAATTTGCGTTGATCGCTACGCTGGCATTGCTCGTTGCCTGTCGCAGCGATCCGATTCAGTTTCACACCCTGACCCCGGCTCAACCGAGCAGCAATACCAGAACCACTACGGATATCCAGATAGAAAGCCTGATCGTTCCACCTCAGGTCGATCGTCCACAGATTGTCGTGCGCCAGGGCAATACGGGCATGGCGATCCTCGAAACCCAGTGGTGGGGAGCGAGTCTGGTGGATGAGTTGCGCAGTGCCCTGCTCGATCAGATGGTCAACAGCAATCCTCAACGCAAAGTCTCGGTGCGGTTGGTGGTGCAGCGTTTTGATTCAATCCCCGGTCAGTACGGGTTGATCGATGTGAAATGGCGTCTGCGCGCCGGCGATGAGATCCTGATGACCTGTCGCAGTACCTTGCAGACGCCATCCGGGCCATCCATAGACGAATTGGTGGCGGCACAACAGACCAACGTCAAACGCCTCGCCGCACTGATCAGCCAGGGCGCCACGGGCACCCGCTCGAGTTGCCCGTCAACCTGATCTCACCCGGTCTCTGCCCGGGACTCAGCGGTGACCGGGTCGCCGTTGAGCTGTTTTTTTCCGGCTGTTAGTTCAACTGCAACGCCGCTCCAGTAAGAGACAAGCGTTACCAATAACCAACTAAGTTACCGATTGGGGTTTCATTGCATTTTTTTCACATTCATTTCACCCCCCCGACACTTGCACGGATTTAGTTTTCATCGCGACTAAAACGCCCTCTTGGTTACGAGGCAATCATTCAGCGCCGTTCGAATCCTGTTTATCAACAGCCCATTCAAATGCGCCCCGACAGGTGGAAAAAACTTGGTCAACAGCATTTCGCACAAAGGGTCGAAGCCCCCCGTCAAGGCAACGCGCCTGTTCAAATCGCTGCTGGCGTTCGGCGGTGTGCTGCTGGTCACTGCGCTGATGAGCGGTTTTGCCTGGTGGCAACGATCTCCAGTCAACCTGGTGGACGCCGGGACGCAAGCCAGGGCGCAACTGTTGCAACAATGGGCGGCTGGCGAGGTCGTGGTCCTGGTGCGACACGCCGAACGCTGCGACCGCTCGACCAACCCTTGCCTGGGGCCGCCTGACGGTATTACCCGCCTGGGCAGTGAGGCGGCCAAGGCAGTGGGACAAGGCTTGCAGGGCCTGGGGATGACGCAGGCCGATGTCCTGTCCAGCCCGCTGACCCGCACGATGCAAACTGCACATTACATGTTTGACAAAGATGCGCAGGCCCAGGATTGGCTCGCCACTTGCGGTAAAACCCTGCGCAACGATGTCGTGGCGCACAAGCGGGCCGGACACAATCTGATCCTGGTGACGCACAGCGGCTGCATCGCCGATTTTGAGGCCCAAACCGGTTTTAAACATGCCGCCACCGCTGAATATGGCAGTTCATTGTTTGTTCATATTGCGAACGACGGGCAGCTTCAGGTCGTGGGCATCATCAAGGCACAAGACTGGCACTCGTTATCTGATCAAAAAAGCTGAACAACGATCAGGCTTGTACGGAAGTTGCGAATACAATCAATAGTCCCCAACCATTTATTGAACCCATGCTGAAATCAAATGACACAGAAAAAATTCTGCGCCGTCAGCCAAACATCTAAAAACACCCATAATTCCCGGCAACTTCTGAGCACCAAGGACGAGCAATGACGCACCACCCTTCTTTACCCCGATCCGTAGACGGCCTGCCCCACAACGCCTCCCAGCCAATGCGTTACAGCGAGCGCTGGATCATGCTTGCCCTGGTCGTCGCGTTCGTGGCGTTTTACCTGTTGCCATTGATGACCCATGGCATGTGGATTCCCGACGAAACCCGCTACGCCCAGATCAGTCAGGAAATGCTGCTGAGCGGTAATTGGGTCTCACCGCATTTCATGGGTATCCGTTACTTCGAAAAACCGATTGCCGGTTACTGGATGATTGCCATCGGCCAGGCGGTGTTTGGCGAAAACCTGTTCGGGGTACGGATCGCCTCGGCGGTGAGTACCGGCCTGAGTGTCTTGCTGGTCTACCTGATCAGCCGCCGCCTCTGGAACGATCCGCGCAAAAGTTTTGCGTGCGCGCTGTTCTACATGAGCTTCGGCCTGATCGCCGGCCAGGCCGGGTACGCCAACCTGGACCCGCAGTTCACGTTCTGGGTCAACTTGAGCCTGGTCATGCTGTGGTTTGCCCTCGACAGCCGTACCAGCCGTGGTCGGCTGGGGGCCTGGGTATTATTGGGCTTCGCCTGCGGCATGGGCTTCATGACCAAAGGGTTCCTCGCCTGGCTGTTGCCAGCACTGATCGCGCTGCCTTATATGCTTTGGCAGCGTCGCATCAAGGAATTGTTGGGTTACGGTTCACTGGCGGTACTGGTGGCGGTCATCGTCTGCCTGCCGTGGGTGCTTGCCATCCACCATAGAGAACCGGATTTCTGGAACTTTTTCTTCTGGAACGAGCACGTGCGCCGTTTCGCTGCCGATAACGCACAGCACGCCCGCCCGTGGTGGTTCTACCTGCCGATGCTGGTGGTCTCGAGTCTGCCGTGGGCGGCGCTGTTGCCAACGACATTCATCCAGGCCTGGAAGAACAAGCGCCAACCTGCCTTCGTTTTTCTCCTGCTCTGGCTGTTGTTGCCATTGGCCGTGTTCAGCATGAGCAGCGGCAAACTGCCGACCTACATCATGCCGTGCCTGTTGCCGCTGGCGTTGCTGATGGGACATGCCGTGACTGAGTTGCTGGCCCTGGCACAACGCCGGACGCTTCGCATCAACGGATGGCTGAACGTCGTCATTGCCACCAGCGCATTGCTGGCTTTGCTCTACCTGCAGGCGACCAAGGAGATCTACTCGAATACCGAGATGTTCAGCCTGTCCATGGTTTACATCGTGTTGGTCGGCTGGATTATCGCCAACGCCTTGCAGATCCTGCGCCCCCTGGAGCTTTGGGCGATGCCGGCACTCGGCATCTGGCTGCTGGTCGCGCTGTTGCCGGCCGCCATGCCGAGCCAGATTGTCGACAGCAAAATGCCCGACCGGTTTATCGCCGAGCATCTGGACAGCCTGAAGCAGACCACTTCATTGCTCAGTAATGATCTGGGCGCCGCTTCCGCCCTGTCCTGGCTGGTGAAACGTCCTCAAGTCGATCTCTACAATGTGATCGGCGAGTTGAAATACGGCCTCAGCGACCCGGCCATGGCTTCGCGCAAGGTCACCATGGATAACGTTGGACAATGGATGACCGAGGCGCGCAAAAAGGGCTCGGTCGGCGTCGTCATGCGGGTCAAGAGTGTCGATGAAATCCAGGAAGTCGAGGCACTCCCCGTCGACGGCCAGCGTTTTCAACGCGGCGAACTGGAAATCCTGATCTTCCCGCAAAGTCAGCCCTGACGGCGATTGATATAAAAAACCGAGAACTTCAAATGGGGTTCTCGGTTTTTTTGCATATGGGGTGCATGGCTTTCGGGTCAACGGCAGCACCACGCAAGGCATCTTCGAAAAAGCCTGTGCCTGAGCCTTCACCGGCCTTCGCCTGAACGCCAAATGACAGGAATTAACGGTTTTTTTGACGTTTTTTTCTCATTCTTCGCACTACATTCGCCCGCCAAACATGCAAATGATTCCTATTGAACTATGATTCGCGACAACCTATGCTCGTCGATTCCACGTGTTCAATTCCAAAAAGCCGGAGCTGCCACCGCATGATTTCCCGTTTGCCTTCATTCCTGAAAAAAGCCCTGCTGGCCACCGCCCTGGTGAGTGCCGGCCATGTGTATGCGGCCGACAGCGTCGGCATTGTGGTTTACAACGCGCAACACGAAGGCCTGACCAAGGCCTGGGTCGAAGGCTTTACCCAGGAAACCGGTATTCCCGTGACCTTGCGCAATGGTGACGACACCGAGATGGGCAATCAGATCGTGCAGGAAGGCGCCGCGTCACCCGCTGACGTGTTCCTGACAGAAAACTCTCCAGCCATGGTCCTGGTCGATAACGCGGGTCTGTTCGCGCCCGTCGACAAAACCACCCTGGAACAAGTCGACTCCGCCTACCGTCCCGCCCACGGTAAATGGGTTGGAATCGCAGCCCGCTCCACCGTGTTCGTCTACAACCCGAGCAAACTGTCGGAAACGGAACTGCCGAAATCGATCATGGACCTCGCCGCGCCAGCCTGGAAAGGTCGCTGGGCAGCGTCGCCGGGCGGTGCCGACTTCCAGGCCATCGTCGCCGCCATCCTGGAGCAGAAAGGCGAAGCCGCTACCCTCGAGTGGCTCAAGGCAATGAAAACCAACTTCACCGCCTACCGGGGCAACAGCTCTGTGCTCAAGGCGGTCAATGCCGGACAGATCGACAGTGGTGTGATCTACCACTATTACAGCCTGGTCGATCAGTCCAAGACCGGCGAAAACAGCAAGAACACGGCCCTGCACTACTTCAAACACAAGGATCCGGGTGCCTTTGTCAGCATCTCGGGTGGCGGCGTCCTCGCCTCCAGCCAACACAAGGAACAAGCCCAGGCATTCCTCAAATACGTAACGGGCAAGGAAGGCCAGGCCACGCTCAAGAACGGCAATTCCTTTGAATACGCCGTGGGCAAGAATGCTCAATCCAATCCCAAACTGGTGCCTTTGCAGCAGCTTGACGCGCCGACTGTCGATGCTTCCAAACTCGACAGCAAGAAAGCCGTGGAGCTCATGACTCAGGCCGGACTGCTTTAATTGTTGCCTGAAACCCTGCCGGTGGGCATCGCCGAGGCGATGCCCACCCACCTGCGTCGTCGATCACGCGGCCGGTTCGCGAGCCGTGGTGGCGCGTGGGTCATCGGTCTGTCGGTGCTGGTTTCGTTGCTGGCGCTGCTCCCCATCGCGTTCGTCATCGGCGTTTACCTGGAGACTGGCTGGTCCACCCTGGTGCCGCTGGTGTTCCGGCCGCGAGTCGGCGAATTGCTGGTCAATACCGTGCTGCTGGTCGTCATCACCATTCCCTTGTGCATCGCACTGGGTGTGGCGCTGGCCTGGCTGACGGAACGCACGGATTTGCCGGGGCGACGCTGGTGGTCGTTGCTGGCCACCGCGCCGCTGGCGGTGCCGGCGTTCGTTCACAGTTATGCCTGGGTCAGTCTGGTCCCGCCGATTCACGGGTTGTTCGCCGGGGTTCTGGTGTCGGTCATCGCCTACTTCCCGTTCCTTTACCTGCCGGTCGCCGCAACGCTGCGTCGACTCGACCCGGCCATTGAAGACGTCGGCGAATCCCTTGGACTCAAGCCCTGGGCGGTGTTTTTCCGCGTGGTGTTGCCGCAGTTGCGCCTGGCCATCTGCGGCGGTGCCTTGCTGGTTGGCTTGCACCTGCTGGCCGAGTACGGCCTGTATGCAATGATCCGTTTCGACACCTTCACCACCGCGATCTTCGATCAGTTCAAGTCCACCTTCAACGGACCAGCCGCCAACCTGCTGGCCGGCATACTGGCCCTGTGTTGCCTGGCGATGCTGACCGCAGAATCGGCGGCCCGTGGCAACGCGCGTTACGCCCGCGTCGGTTCAGGCAGCGCACGGGAGCAACGGGTGGTGCAACTGGGCAGCTCGTTGAAGGCCCTTGCGCTGGCGTTGCAGGTCATCACCTGTGTCCTGGCATTGGGCGTACCGTTGATCACCCTGGGCAAATGGCTGATCGCCGGCGGGGCCGGGGTCTGGGATTTGCCCGAGCTACTCCCGGCCCTGGAGCAGACGCTGCTGTTGGGTGTGGCGGGTGCCGTGCTGACAACCTGCGCCGCGATTCCGATTGCCTGGCTGTCGATTCGCTCACCGGGCCGCTTGCAACGGCTGCTGGAAGGTTGCAACTACATCACCAGTTCGTTGCCGGGGATCGTCGTGGCGCTGGCATTGGTGACGGCGACCATCCAGTTTGCCCGACCGATTTACCAGACCACGATCACCGTGTTGCTGGCGTACCTGCTGATGTTCCTGCCCCGCGCCCTGGTGAGCCTGCGTGCCGGTATTGCCCAGGCGCCGGTTGAACTGGAAAACATGGCGCGCAGCCTGGGTCGCTCACCCGCCCGGGCATTGTGGCTGATCACCTTGCGCCTGGCTGCGCCGGGCGCAGCAGCGGGTGCCGCGCTGGTGTTCCTGGCAATCACCAATGAACTGACCGCCACGCTACTGCTTGCCCCCAACGGCACGCGTACGCTGGCGACCGGGTTCTGGGCGATGACCAGCGAAATCGATTACGCCGCCGCAGCGCCCTACGCACTGCTGATGATTGTCCTGTCGCTTCCGCTGACCGGGCTCCTTTATCACCAATCCAAGAAAACGGCTGGCCGATGAACGCTCTAGAACTGCATTCGATCTCTAAATCCTACGGTTCCCATCGGGCCCTGGATAACGTCAGCCTGTCGGTGCCGACGGGCAGCCGCACGGTGATTGTCGGTCCGTCGGGGTCGGGCAAAACCACCTTGCTGCGGATGATCGCCGGCTTCGAATTTCCTGATACCGGTCGCCTTTCGCTCAACGGCCAGACCCTGGTCGACAGCACCCATGAAGTGCCTGCGCACCAACGTTTGATTGGCTATGTCCCCCAGGACGGCGCCTTGTTTCCGCACATGACCGTGGCCGCCAATATCGGCTTCGGGCTGGCCAGCAAGGGCCAGGAACGGCAAGAACGCATCGCTGAATTGATGGACAGCGTTGCCCTTGACGCGCGCATGGCCGAACGCTGGCCCCATGAGCTGTCCGGTGGTCAGCAGCAACGTGTGGCGCTGGCGCGTGCCCTCGCCCAGCAACCGCGGCTGATGCTGCTGGATGAACCGTTTTCGGCGCTCGATACCGGCTTGCGCGCCGCCATGCGCAAACTGGTCGCGCGATTGCTGGCGGACGCCGGTGTGACCACCATTCTGGTCACCCACGACCAGAGCGAGGCGCTGTCCTTCGCCGATCAATTGGCCGTCATGCGTAATGGACGGCTGGTGCAATCCGGGCATCCCCTGGACCTTTACCGCTATCCCGAGGATGAGGAGACGGCGCTGTTTCTCGGCGACGCCGTGGTCATGCCTGCGCGCATCGAGGCCGGCTGGGCCCATTGCGATCTGGGTCGGATCCCGGTCAACAACCACCGCAATAACAGTTCGGCGCAGATCATGCTGCGGCCCGAGCAGTTGCAGTTGACCAGCATCGTCCCCAACAGTGCAGAGGGTACCGGTTGCCAAGCAGTGGTAACCGAACGGGATTTCAGCGGCAATACCTGCACACTGACCGTCGAGTTGCAGCCATTGAACACTGACGAGCAGCCAGGTCGATCACTGCTGGTGCGCAGCTCAGGCCTCTACGCGCCACCGACGGGAAGTACCGTTGAGGTCTCGACCATCGGTCACGCCCATGTACTGAGCGAACCCTGAACCCTCCCCCTCAAAGGTCGAAGCGATCTACCGCCCGGCGCCGTTCATTGTCATCGCGCACATCGTAATTGGCCGTAGTCTGGATGTTGCTGTGATGGGCGAGTTTCTGGGCGATCGACAAATCATGCTCCTCGATCACCCGGGTAATGAACGAACGCCGGAAATCATGGGGCATGATCTTCACCCCCACTTGGGCGCCCCGCTGGCGGGCGATGTAGTAAATCGCATACTTGGTGATGCGCTCACGGGTGATGTGGCTGCCGCGACGTATGCGATTGAACAGGAAGGTGTCGTCCGACTCACCGTCCTTGAGCTGTGAGCGGCGCAGTTCCAGCCAGGCGTCGAGCTTGGCGAACGCCCAGGCCGGGGCGTATTTGATCAACTGCTTATTGCCCTTGGCGGTGACCCGAAGGCTGCGTTCCGTGAAGTCGACCTGATTCAAATCCAGGTTCACCGACTCCGATTTACGCATCCCGGAGCCATACAGAATCCCGATGATCGCCGCGTCCCGCAGGCCTTGCGGTCGCGGATCGGCGGCGCACACTTCCATCAGTTCCTGAATCAGCGTGCGCCGCAGATTGCGCCCCTGGGACAGGCGCGTGCCGGCAATACCCTTGACCGAGCGCATCTTCAACAGGTGCTCCTGGCTGATCAGGCTCATGCGCCAGGCCTCGTTCATTACCCCGCGCACCGCATTGACATACAGCGACGATGTATTGGGCGCATAACTGTCCGTGCGCAAGGTGGCGACCAGTGCAATCACATCCTCGGGTTGCAACTGATACCAGGGGATTTCTTCGATGTTCACATCTTCAAAGCCCAGACGATCGGCGGCGTCCTGCAGGATATATCGCATGGTCAATTGGCTGGACGGCGCCAGTCGCGCCAGATACAGCGTCAGCGGATTGGTTCTGGGAGCATTCGGGTCAACAACGGGTAAGTCAATCAAACGAAACGGCCTTGAATGAAAACAATTCAACGAAACAACTAAGGATGGAAACAGACCATATAAAATGCGAAACTTGTGTAAGATTTTTTTGCAAAAGCAGTAGTCACCGGTAAAAATCTGAACAGTCGCTTAATAGATACCGGATAAATGATTCGCCGACCGTTTTTTCATGTTCCTTTCACAAAATCGGGCATAACCTCTGGCGGATCTGGCGACCCTCGGCATTTTCAACCTGCCGACCGTTGCAGGAAAAGTCAACTGATGGTATTTCTCACCAATCTCAAGTAAGTAGTTGATGCAGTGTGTTTTTTAGCGTCTAGAATGCGACTGGATCCATTTTCTAGCCTCAACGGCTATTCACTTTTTTCAGCCAAGAGGTGCTCATGAGTCAGGCTTTTCTTCCCTTCTCCCGCCCGAGTATCGGCGATGAGGAAATTGCCGCGGTAGAACAAGTACTGCGCTCAGGCTGGATAACCACCGGGCCGAAAAACCAGGCACTGGAAGAGCACTTCGCCAATTATGTCGGTTGCCGTCATGCCGTGGCACTGTCCTCGGCGACAGGTGGCATGCATATCACTTTACTCGCGCTGGGAATCGGCCCGGGCGATGAAGTCATCACACCCTCGCAGACCTGGGTGTCCACCGCCAACATGATCAGCCTGCTGGGTGCGACACCCGTTTTCGTCGACGTTGACCGCGACACGCTGATGAGTGACGTGGCGAGCATCGAGGCGGCAATCACCCCGCGCACCAAAGCCATCATCCCGGTGCACTACGCTGGCGCTGCGTTCGATCTCGATCCGTTGTATGCACTGGCCGACAAGCACGGCATTACCGTGATCGAAGACGCCGCCCACGCAGCAGGTACCCGGTATAAAGGTCGCCACGTCGGTTCCACGGGTACCGCGATTTTTTCGTTCCACGCCATCAAGAACATGACCTGCGCCGAAGGCGCGATGTTCGTGACCGACGATGAAGCCCTGGCGACGCGGGTACGCATGCTCAAGTTCCATGGCTTGGGTGTCGATGCTTACGATCGCCTGACCCATGGCCGCAAACCCCAGGCACAAGTCATGGAGCCGGGATTCAAGTACAACCTGGCCGACATCAATGCGGCCATCGCCCTGGTACAACTGGAGCGGCTGGACGAGATCAACGCCAAACGCACGCTGCTGGCCAACACCTACCTGCAACGCCTGGAAGGCCTGCCGGTGCAACCGCTGGCCATTCCCGGCCATGCGCAGCAACACGCCTGGCACCTGTTCATCCTGCGTATCGATGCCGAGCGCTGCGGGCTGGACCGTGAAGCGTTCATGAAAGCCCTGCAGGAACAGAATATCGGCACCGGGATTCACTTCATCGCGACACACCTGCATACTTGGTATCGCCAGCGCTATCCTGACCTGTACCTGCCCAATACCGAATGGAACTCGGCCCGACTGTGTTCGATTCCGCTGTTCCCCGACATGACCACCGATGACGTCGAGCGCGTTGTCGGCGCCATTGAAAACTGCCTGGACACACGCCTGTGAGACCTTACCCAATCAACTTCGTATCGATCGTGATTCCGGTCTATAACGAAGAAGACAGCCTGCCGGAATTGCTGCGCCGCACCGAAGCGGCGTGCGCGCAATTGCACCACCCCTACGAGATCGTCCTGGTCGATGACGGCAGTCGCGATGACTCCGCGCACATTCTGGAACAGGCCGCCTCCCGCCCTGACAGCCCGGTAGTGGCGGTCATTCTCAACCGCAACTATGGCCAGCACGCGGCCATCATGGCCGGTTTCGAGCAGTGCAAGGGCGACGTGGTGATCACCCTTGACGCCGACCTGCAAAACCCGCCTGAAGAAATCCCGCGCCTGGTGGCCCAGGCCGAACTGGGCTACGACGTCGTCGCCACCGTGCGTAACAACCGTCAGGACTCGGCCTTGCGCCGTTGGCCGTCGAAACTGATCAACCTCGCCGTGCAACGCTCCACCGGCGTGGCCATGAGCGACTACGGCTGCATGCTGCGTGCCTACCGGCGCACCATCGTCGACGCCATGCTGGCCTGCCGCGAGCGCAGCACCTTTATCCCGATCCTGGCCAACAGCTTCGCCCGTCACACCACGGAAATCCTGGTGAACCACGCCGAGCGCGAACACGGCGATTCCAAATACAGCCCCATGCGCCTGATCAACCTGATGTTCGATCTGGTGACCTGCATGACCACCACGCCACTGCGCCTGCTGAGCATCATCGGCTTCGGCATGGCGGCCCTCGGCGTACTCTTTGCCGTCGCTCTGGTGTTTTTGCGTCTGGCATTTGGTGCCGGCTGGGCCGGCGGTGGCACCTTTGTCCTGTTCGCCGTGTTGTTCGTATTCACCGGCGGCCAATTCATTGGCATGGGCCTGTTGGGCGAATACCTGGGCCGCATGTACAGTGATGTCCGTGCTCGTCCGCGTTTCTTTATCGAAAAGGTGCTGCGTAGTCAGCCTGCCTCTCCTGTTTCCGTTGCCACCATCGATGGCCTCACTTCCACTTCTTCAGATCGGGTTCACCCATGAGCGCAAAAGCTGTTGTCTTCGCCTACCACGATATCGGTTGTGCCGGTATCGAAGCCCTGCTCGCCAGCGGTATTGAAATCGCGGCCGTGTTCACTCACGCCGATGATCCCAAGGAAAATGCCTTCTACGGCTCCGTTGCGCAGCTGTGCGCGAGCAAGGGCATCACCGTTCACGCGCCGGAAGATGCCAACCACCCGCTGTGGATCGAGCGCATCAGCAAGCTGGACCCCGACTACCTGTTCTCGTTCTACTACCGCAACCTGCTGAGCGAGCCATTGCTCGCCACCGCCCGCAAGGGTGCGTTCAACCTGCATGGCTCGTTGTTGCCAAGCTACCGTGGTCGTGCGCCAGCCAACTGGGTGCTGGTCAATGGCGAGACCGAAACCGGCGTAACCCTGCATCGCATGGTCAAGCGTGCCGATGCCGGCGCGATCCTCGCCCAGCGCCCGGTGGCAATCGAGCGCAGCGACACCGCACTGAGCCTGCACGGCAAATTGCGCCAGGCCGCCACCGACCTGTTGCGTGACACCCTGCCGCTGCTGCTGCAAGGCAAAGTCACTGAAACCCCGCAGGATGAATCCAAGGCGAGCGTTTTCGGTCGCCGCACTCCAGCCGACGGTAAGCTGGTCTGGCAAAAGCCGGCAGAAGAACTGTTCAACCTCGTTCGTGCCGTGACCCAGCCGTATCCGGGCGCGTTCTGCGCGGTGGGCGAGCACAAGCTGATTGTCTGGAGTGCCGAAGTGGCCAAGGGCAATGAAGGCCAGGCTCCGGGCCGAGTGATCAGTGTCGACCCGCTGCGCATTGCCTGTGGCGAAGATTCGCTGATCATCACCGCTGGCCAGCGCAACGACAACGGCCTGTACCTGAGCGGCCCGCAACTGGCCAACGAGCTGGGCCTGGTGGACGGTTCCGTGCTGCGCGGTGCCGAATCCGGTCGCGCGCCACGTCGCACTCGCGTGCTGATCCTCGGCGTCAACGGCTTCATCGGCAACCACCTGTCCGAGCGTCTGTTGCGTGATGATCGCTACGAGGTGTATGGCCTGGACATCGGTTCCGACGCCATCGACCGCCTGCGCAGCCACCCGAACTTCCACTTCGTCGAAGGCGACATCAGCATTCACTCCGAGTGGATCGAATACCACATCAAGAAGTGCGACGTGGTCCTGCCGCTGGTGGCCATTGCCACCCCGATCGAATACACCCGCAACCCGCTGCGCGTATTCGAACTGGACTTCGAGGAAAACCTGAAGCTGGTTCGCTACTGCGTCAAGTACAACAAGCGCGTGATCTTCCCGTCGACTTCGGAAGTCTATGGCATGTGCCAGGACAAGAACTTCGACGAAGATGCCTCGAACCTGATCGTTGGTCCGATCAACAAGCAGCGCTGGATCTACTCCGTGTCCAAGCAACTGCTGGATCGCGTGATCTGGGCTTACGGCGCCAAAGGCCTGAACTTCACCCTGTTCCGTCCATTCAACTGGATGGGCCCGCGCCTGGACCGTCTGGATTCGGCACGTATCGGCAGCTCCCGCGCCATCACCCAGTTGATCCTCAACCTGGTGGAAGGTACGCCGATCCGCCTGTTCGACGGCGGCGAGCAGAAACGTTGCTTCACCGACATCGCCGACGGCGTCGAAGCGCTGGCGCGGATCATCGACAACGACAACGATGTCTGCAACGGTCAGATCATCAACATCGGCAACCCGGACAACGAAGCCAGCATCCGTCAGTTGGGCGAAGAGCTGCTGCGTCAGTTCGAAGCTCACCCGCTGCGCGACAACTTCCCGCCTTTCGCCGGTTTCCGCGACGTGGAAAGCAAGGCGTTCTACGGTGCCGGTTACCAGGACGTGGAACACCGCAAGCCAAGCATCGCCAACGCCAAGCGCCTGTTGAACTGGGAGCCTACCGTGGAAATGCGTGAAACCATCGGCAACACCCTGGACTTCTTCCTGCGCGAAGCCATGCTCGAAATCGCGGACAAGCGCTGATGCAAGCAGGCCTACGCATCGATGTCGACACTTACCGAGGCACCCGTGAGGGGGTGCCCCGGTTGCTGGAAATGCTGGACGAAGCACAAGTCAAGGCGACGTTTTTCTTCAGCGTTGGCCCGGACAACATGGGGCGCCACTTGTGGCGCCTCATCCGTCCACAATTCCTCTGGAAAATGCTCCGCTCAAACGCGGCCGGCCTGTATGGCTGGGACATCCTGCTGGCCGGCACTGCATGGCCGGGCAAACCGATTGGCCGCGATCTCGGGCACCTGATGCGTCAGGCCCGTGACGCCGGCCATGAGGTCGGCCTGCACGCCTGGGATCACCATGGCTGGCAAGCCAATGCCGGGCGCTGGAACGACGCGCAACTGATCGAGCAGATCCGTCGTGGCGTGGACACCCTCAGCGACATTCTCGGGGCAAAGATCGAGTGTTCGGCCGCCGCCGGTTGGCGCGCGGACGAGCGCGTGATCGAAGCCAAGCAGCGCTTTGGCTTTCGCTACAACAGCGATTGCCGTGGTCAAAGCCTGTTCCAGCCGAGACTGGCCGATGGACGTCTGGGCACACCGCAGATCCCTGTTGATCTGCCTACTTTCGACGAAGTGGTTGGCCCGAATATCGCCGCCAACGACTTCAACAGTTTTATCCTTGACCGGTTCACGCCGGAAAAAATCAACGTCTACACGATCCATGCCGAAGTAGAAGGGATTCTGATGGCCAATGATTTCCGCCACCTGCTGAGCGACGCGCGGCAGCGAGGCATCCACTTTCAACCCTTGGGCGATTTACTGCCCGATGCCCCCAGCAGTTTACCGATCGGCCACGTGGTACGCGGCACACTCGAAGGTCGCGAAGGCTGGCTGGGAGTGCAAGGGGCATGAGTAAACGCTGGGCATTGCCGCTGTTGCTGGCGCTTATGGCGCTGGCATACCTGCTGCCTCTGGGAACCCATGGCCTGTGGATTCCCGATGAAACCCGCTACGCCCAGATCGGCCAGAACATGCTGCTGAACGGCAACTGGGTGTCGCCGCATTTCATGGACGTGCGCTATTTCGAAAAACCGGTCGCCGGCTACTGGATGATCGCCATCGGCCAGGCGCTGTTCGGTCAAAACCTGTTCGGTGTGCGCTTCGCTTCGGCGCTGAGCACGGCCCTGAGCGTATTGCTGTGCTATCTGATCGCACGGCGGATGTGGAACGAACCGCGCAAGAGCTTCGCCTGTGCGCTGCTGTATATGAGCCTCACGGTGATCGCCGCCCAGGCCGGATACGCCAATCTCGACCCGCAATTCACTTTCTGGGTCAACCTGAGCCTGGTTGCCTTGTGGTTCGCAGTTGATAGCACGGGCCGCGGCCAACGTTTGACGGCCTGGGCGGTGCTGGGGCTGGCGTGTGGCATGGGCTTCATGACCAAGGGGTTTCTCGCCTGGCTGCTGCCGGTGCTGATCGCCCTGCCCTGGATGATCTGGCAAAAGCGCTGGCGCGAGTTGCTGGTCTACGGTCCGGTGGCGATTGTCGTGGCCGTGGCCGTCAGCCTGCCGTGGGTCCTGGCGGTGCATGCGCAGGAGCCCGACTACTGGCGATTCTTCTTCTGGCACGAGCACATCCGCCGTTTCGCCGGGGAAGATGCCCAACATGATGCGCCGTGGTGGTACTACTTGCCGTTGCTGGTCGGGTTCAGCCTGCCGTGGATGGCGTTGCTGCCACCTGCGCTGAAAGAGGCGTGGCAGGCCCGGCGTCAGACTCACATTGCGTTCCTGTTGCTGTGGCTGTGGATGCCGCTGATCTTTTTCAGCCTGAGTAAAGGCAAGCTGCCAGCTTACATCCTGCCCTGCCTGCTGCCATTGGCCTTGCTGTTGGGTCATACCCTGACCGATCGCCTGAAACTGGAGCAAGGCCGGATCCTCGGTATCAACGGGATCCTCAACCTGTCTCTGGGCCTGATCACCCTGCTCGCCCTGGTCTATTTGCAGCTGAAAAAACCGCTGTACGACCATGAACTGCACAACCTGGTACTGGTGTTTATCGCGCTGATCGGCTGGATCATGGCCAACCTGCTGCAAGCCTTCAGGCCGTTGCAATGCTGGGGAGCCCCGGCCTTTGGCAGCCTGCTGCTGATCGGCCTGCTACCGGCCGGCTTACCCAACTCGGTGGTCGCCAACAAGACGCCTGATCAATTCATCCTCGATCACGCGCAGGAACTGGGCCAGAGCGCCAGGTTGCTGAGCAATGATCTGGGGGCGGCTTCGGCCCTGTCCTGGCGCCTGAAGCGCCCGGACGTATCGTTCTACAACACGGTCGGCGAATTGAAGTATGGCCTTGCCTACCCTGATTCGATGAAGCAGCGCGTCGATTCCGATCAGATCCAGCAATGGATGCTCGAGGCCCGTCAGCAGGGCCCGGTCGGCGTGGTGATGCGGGTCAAAGGTGACGACGAACTGCACGAGCTCGAACAATTGCCCAAGGAAGGCAAGCGTTATGAGCAAGGCAATCTGGTCATTTTGATTATTCCTCAGGCCGCGCCATGAGCCTGATTCTATTACTGGTCGCTTGTCTGCTGACCTGCCTGGGCCAGATTGCCCAGAAGTACGCCGTGGAAAGCTGGCGCGGACAACCCTCGAGTTGGGCGCAGAAACTGCGTTCGCCGTGGTTGTGGCTGGCGCTCGTCTCACTCGGTTTGGGCTTGCTGGTCTGGTTGCTGGTGTTGCAGCGCCTCGAAGTGGGCATCGCCTACCCGATGTTGAGCCTCAATTTCGTGCTGATCACCCTGGTCGCGCGCTTCCTTTTCCACGAAACCATCGACCGCCGTCACTGGCTGGGTGTAGTGCTGGTGATCGGTGGCGTGGCACTGTTGGGGCAACACGCATGAACCAGCGACGCGGAATCACCTTCGCCCTGGGCAGCGTAATGCTGGTCAGCGCCGCACAGTTGGGCATGCGCTGGAGCATGAGTCACCTGCCGTCTCCGGAACAATGGCTCAGCGCCCCGATCGACCTGGCGGCTGTGGCGGTGGTGCTAGCGGCTATCCTTGCCTATGCCCTTTCAATGCTCAGTTGGCTCCTGGCCCTGCGTGACCTGCCCCTGGGCCGGGCCTACTCGCTGCTGAGCATCAGCTACGCACTGGTCTACCTGTTGGCCGCCAGCCTGCCGCTGTTTCACGAAGATTTCAGCCTTTCAAAAAGCCTTGGCGTCGCCCTGGTCATCCTGGGCGTCATCACCATTAATTCTCGACCTGCAAGTGCGCCCGAACTTAGGAGTGCCCCATGAAAATAAGTGTATTTGGTAGCGGTTATGTTGGCTTGGTGCAAGCCGCAGTCCTGGCGGAAGTTGGCCACGACGTGGTCTGCATGGATATTGACGAGAAAAAAGTCAAATTGCTGCAACAGGGCCATGTGAGCATTTTCGAACCTGGGCTTGCCAGCCTGGTGCGCGAAGGCCTGGACGGCAAACGGTTGCAATTCACCAGCGATGAAAAGCTGGCGGTGCAACACGGTCAGGTGTTGTTCATTGCGGTCGGCACGCCGTCCCGTGAGGATGGCTCGGCCGACCTGCGTTATGTCCTGTCCGTGGGCGAAGCGGTAGCACGCCACCGTGAACAGCCGGTGATCCTGGTGGAAAAATCCACCGTACCGGTCGGTACGGGCGATACCCTGCGCGCGCACATCGACCAATACCTGGCCAAGGACGGGCGTTCGCTGCAGTTCGATATCGTGTCCAACCCGGAGTTCTTGAAGGAAGGCTCGGCTGTATCCGATTGCCGGCGTCCGGACCGTATCATCATCGGCTGCGAGCGCGATGAGGTGCGTGATGTGATGCGCGACCTGTATGCCCCTTTCAACCGCAACCATGACCGCGTCATGTTCATGGACCTGCGTAGCGCCGAGCTGACCAAATACGCCGCCAACTGCATGCTGGCGACCAAAATCAGCTTCATCAACCAGATCGCCGAGCTGGCCGAACACCTGGGGGCCGATATCGAATCGGTTCGTCTGGGCATCGGCGCCGACTCCCGTATTGGCTACCACTTCATCTACCCTGGCTGCGGCTACGGCGGATCGTGCTTCCCCAAAGACATGCGCGCCCTGATTCACAGCGCCGAAGAGGCCCACTGCTCCAGCGATCTGCTGCAAGCGGTAGAAGCCATCAACGAGCGGCAGAAACACAAGCTGTTCGATCGCATTAACGCGTTCTACAAGGGCGATCTGAAGGGCAAGACCTTTGCCCTCTGGGGTCTGGCGTTCAAGCCAAACACCGACGACATGCGCGATGCACCAAGTCGCGTGCTGCTTGAATCGCTTTGGGCGGCGGGCGCCGAAGTGCGCGCTTTCGATCCCGAAGCCATGCAGGAAACCCAGAACCTGTATCCCGATGAACCGAAGCTGATGTTGATGGGCACGCCGGAATCGGTATTGACGGGCGCCGACGCGCTAATCATCTGCACCGAGTGGCAGCAATTCAAGGCGCCGGATTTCAACCTGATCCGCCAACGCCTCGTCGCCCCGGTGATCTTCGACGGACGCAACCTGTACGACGCCGAACGTCTGGCCCGTGGCGGCTTCCTGTATTTCCCGATGGGCCGCGGCGAATCGCGCAAATTGCCGATCCCGCATCAGCAATGGCCAGCCGCCCCAGTCGACGCCTCGGCGTAATGGCGCTGTCCATCCGCCAACAGTCCTGCGTCGTGGGACTGTTGGCCCTGCTGTTGTGCATCGCCGGGGTGTACCAGCAAGCGCCAATCGGTTTCGATTCGCGCTTCACGCTGTTCGCCCAGGAGATGCTGCGACACGGGCCGTCGTTTTTCCCGACCACCTATGGTCAGCCCTACGCTGACTACCTGGGGCTTTCAACCCTGTTCATCTGGTTGACGGCCCTGCCGTTTGGCCAGGTCAACAGCCTCAGTGCCTGGCTGCCAAGCGCCATCGCGGGGGCGGTCATCGTCACGCTGATGTACCGTCTGGTTGCACCTGTTTCCAGCCGATGGGCGTTGCTGAGCATCGCCCTCATGTTGCTGACCAACACCTTCATCACCGAAGTACGCGCGGTTTCCCAGGACTTGATGCTCGCTGCGGTGGCATTTGCGGTGTTCTATCTGGGCTACGCCGCCGATCACTTCTCGGCACCCCGTCGTTGGCTACTGATCTTCGCCTTGTTGCTGCTGGGTTTCGGCCTGCGTGGGCCGATCGGGCTGGTGATTCCCACCGGCATTCTGTGCAGCTACTTTCTGCTCAATCGCCAATGGCAGCGGTTTTTCGGCTTCGGCCTGACGGCCGCAGTGCTGCTGGCCCTGTGTGTCGGCGCGTTGCTGTGGATGGCCAAAGCCAGTGGCGGGCCGGTCTTCATGCAGGACGTGATCCGCATGCAGTTCATGGGACGCATGGACGGCAGAGAAGGCGTCAGCGGCTCGCTCTACTACTTCACCAGTTCGATGGGCAACTATGCGCTGGCCTATCCTCTGGCGCTGCTGGCATTGCTGGCAATGGCCCTGAACAAACCGCGCGACACCGGGCCGGCTCTGCGATTGCTCCAGTATTGCGCGGCAGCCGGGTTGATCGTGATGCTCGGGCTGTCGATTCCCCAGGCAAAGAAAGCCCGCTACCTACTGCCGATATTGCCCTTTGTGGCGATCATCGCCGCCTACCCCTTTGCCGTGGCTCAGGGTCGGGTGTTCAGCTGGCTACGCGGCTTGATGCAGGGCCTGTGGCTGCTCATGCCGGCGTTGTTCATCGGCGGACTGCTGGTTGCCCAACGAAAACTTGATCAACAACTGCCCAACCTTGTTACGGTGTTGATGATCCTGGGGGCGTTACAAGTGATTGCACTGGCGGTCCTTGGCAAACCGCGCTGGCGCCCGCAAACCCTGGCCGTTTGTTCGGTACTGGCGTTGTGGTCGGTGTACATCCTGGTGTTTGAACCGCTCGAACGGCAGATGTACGACACCCGGACCTTCAGCCGTGCCTCGCTTGAACAGATGCAAAAAGACCCGGCACCGCTGGTGCTGCATCGCATGGGCAAGGACGCCAAGGCCATCAAGTTCATGGTCAATATCGAGCAGGACTTGCAACCGGTGTTCACCGAGTCGATTCAAGAGCTGAACACGCTTCAGGGGCCTTTGTGGTTGATGATGGATGCCAACGACTACCATGCCCTGCAAGGCACCTCCTATGGCGCTTTGCCGCCCGTACTCAGCGGGCGTTTCGACAAGAACGACTTCGTGCTGCTGCATCGCCCCTTGTAGAAGAGGCCGAAGGCACGGAGCAAGTCCGATGGCCACTCACCGGGAGTCGTTGAAGATCAAGCATGTTCTTCAACGACTCCCGGGGGCCGTGTTAAACAGGACTCCTCCCGTACCTGCTTTCGAATAAGGACATTCACCCTGTGGCCACCTACTCGCTGGTTATCCGCCGGTTGTTGATCTGCTCGTTGACCATCGTTGTCAGCCGCGCGATCACCAGTCCCATGCTCACGCTGTTCCTGAGCAACAAACTCGGCCTCAACCAACAGGACGTTGGCTTGCTGCTCGGCATCGCGGTATTCATCGCAACCCTGCTCGCGCTCTATGGCGGTTACATCATCGACCGTCTGGAAAAACGTCGTCTGCTGATTCTGACCATGCTTTCGAGCGCGATCGGCCTGGTGCTCCTGACCCTTGCCGAAAACCTTTACCTGACCACCGTCATCCTGGTGGTCACCGAAACCGCTTCGGCGCTGTTCCTGATCGGTTCAAAAGCGATCCTGAGCGAAAACCTGCCCGTGGGCCAACGGGCCAAGGCGTTTTCCCTGAGCTACACCCTGACCAACATTGGCTATGCCATCGGCCCGATGCTCGGTGTAGTGATCGCCGGGGTATATCCGATTGCTCCATTCCTGATCGCCGGCGCCATCGCCTTTTTCAGCATTTTTCTGCTGACCGGCATTGCCAGGGACCCGGCGCTGCCACCTGCAACCGGACAGGCGCAGAGCTTCCTCAACACCCTGATCACTCTGAAAAACGACCGCACCCTGATCATGTTCACTGCCGGCTGTCTGCTCAGCACCGTGGTGCACGGTCGCTTCACCTTTTATCTGTCGCAGTACCTGCTGGTCACCAGCGACGACCAGAACACGCTTAAAGTCATGGCCGCCCTGCTCGCCTGCAACGCCATCAGCGTGATCCTGCTGCAATATCAGATCGGCCGCTTCCTCAAGCGCGAACACCTGCGCCACTGGATTGTTGGCGGCACCGCGCTGTTCATCCTCGGCCTGATCGGATTCAGCCTGGCCGACAGCCTGGTGAGCTGGTGCGTGGCGATGTTTATCTTCACCCTGGGCGAAATCATCATTTACCCGGCGGAGTTTCTTTTCGTCGATACCCTGGCCCCGCATGAGCTGCGTGGCAGTTACTACGGTGCGCAGAACCTCGCGGCGCTAGGGGGTGCACTAAGCCCGGTGATCTGCGGTTTCCTGTTGATGCATACCCCGGCGCCCACCATGTTCTATGCCTTGAGCACGTTGGCAGCCTTGGGTGGCATGTTGTGTTTCATGAGTGGCCGCCGGGTGCCGATACATCAGAATTAATGAACTGAAGCTTCATTAATATGAATTTGTCAGCATCTGCAATGATCGGCACACTGTGCCCGTTCCTCCCCCAATAGTTGGAACAACTTCAAGGGCTTTCTGGGTATCCCAGCTAAGCCCTTTTTTTTCCTCGGTTTTGTCAACGGAACGGTTTCGTCATGCTCGCTCGCTGGTTACCCGCCGCCATCAACACCCGCCCGACAGAGTGGAGTCGTGCCGCCATTGGCATGGCCCTGGGCACCCTGCTCAGTGTCTGGCTGTGCGGCCAGGTATTCGGCATCGAGGTGGCGCAACACCTGATCGGGCCATTGGGGGCTTCGGCGGTGCTGCTGTTCGCGGTGTCTTCCGGTGCGCTGGCGCAACCCTGGTCGATTCTCGGTGGCTACCTCAGCGCCGCGGTGGTCGCACTGTTGGTGGCGCACGTACTCGGTCGCACCCTGACCAGCGCCTGTCTGGCAGCCGGCATGGCCCTGGTGCTGATGTGCTGGCTGCGCTGCCTGCATCCGCCGGCCGGTGCCCTGGCCTTGACCCTGGTGCTGGCAGACCCGGCGACCATTGCCATGGACTGGAAAGCGCTCGGCCCGGTGATGCTCGGTGCCTCGATCATGTTGCTCAGCGCCCTGGCCTACAACAACCTGACGCGCATCCGCTATCCCAAGCGCGCCAATGAACCGGTTGCAGTAGTGCCTGCCGACCACCCGCCCACCGATAACCAGGCGATCACCGCCGAAGACCTGAAACTGGCCCTGGCCGACATGGAGGCCTTCTTCGACGTCACGCCCGAAGACCTTGAACAATTGATCCATGCCAGTGAGTTACACGCCAAACGTCGCAGTATTGGTGAAGTGTTGAGTCGCGGCGCCTGAAGACATCAATCCCGGCCACGGGTGCAGAGGGTTGCCATGCATAAATGCAGGAAGCACCTGCACATATCCCGGTTGTACATCACAAATTTGCACTGTTACGATCCTGCATCGCTCGCGCGCGAGCTTCTCAATAAAGAACAATAAAAGCAGGGAGTTAGTGATGACTGCTCAGGTTTCTTCTCCGGGGACTCCGTCCATGGATGCCAGGCAAAACGAAGTGCTGGCCGAGGTACGCAACCACATCGGTCACCTGACCCTCAACCGCCCCGCCGGCCTCAACGCCCTCACCCTGGACATGGTCCGCACCCTGCAACGCCAGCTCGACACCTGGGCAGAGGATCCGCAGGTGCACGCCGTCGTCCTGCGCGGTGCCGGTGAAAAGGCCTTCTGTGCCGGTGGCGACATTCGTTCGCTGTACGACAGTTTCAAAAGCGGCGACACCCTGCACCAGGACTTCTTCGTCGAGGAATACGCCCTGGACCTCGCGATCCACCATTACCGCAAACCGGTGCTGGCGCTGATGGACGGTTTCGTCCTTGGCGGTGGCATGGGCCTGGTCCAGGGTGCGGATTTGCGCGTGATCACCGAGAAGAGCCGTCTGGCCATGCCGGAAGTTGGCATCGGCTACTTCCCGGACGTCGGCGGCAGTTACTTCCTGCCGCGCATTCCCGGCGAACTGGGGATTTACCTGGGCGTCAGCGGCGTGCAGATCCGTGCGGCCGACGCGCTCTACTGCGGCCTCGCCGACTGGTATCTGGACAGCAGCAAACTCGGCACGCTCGACGAAAAACTCGATCATCTGGAATGGCGCGACACCCCACTCAAGGACCTTCAGGGCCTGCTGGCGAAACTCGCGGTGCAACAACTACCGGACGCGCCGCTGGCGGCGCTGCGTCCGGCCATCGATCACTTCTTCGCCCTGCCCGATGTGCCGAGTATTGTGGAGCAACTGCGCGCCGTAACGGTCGCCGACAGCCATGAGTGGGCCACGACCACCGCGGACCTTCTGGAAACCCGCTCTCCGCTGGCCATGGGCGTGACCCTGGAAATGCTGCGGCGCGGTCGGCACCTGAGCCTGGAACACTGCTTCGCCCTTGAGCTGCACCTGGACCGCCAGTGGTTCGAGCGCGGCGACCTGATCGAAGGCGTGCGCGCCTTGCTGATCGACAAAGACAAACAACCACGCTGGAACCCGCCCACCTTGCAGGCGCTGGACGCCGGGCATGTCGCGAGTTTCTTCCAGGGTTTCGATGAGAGCGGGAGCTGAGTCATGCACGATATCGAATTGAGCGAAGAGCAAGTGATGATCCGCGACATGGCCCGGGACTTCGCCCGTGGCGAAATCGCCCCCCACGCCCAGGCCTGGGAAAAAGCCGGCTGGATCGACGATGGCCTGGTGGCGAAGATGGGCGAACTGGGTCTGCTGGGCATGGTGGTGCCCGAGGAATGGGGTGGCACCTACGTCGACTACGTGGCTTACGCCCTGGCGGTAGAAGAAATCTCGGCCGGCGACGGCGCGACCGGCGCCTTCATGAGCATCCACAACTCGGTGGGCTGCGGGCCGGTGCTGAACTACGGCACTGAAGAACAAAAGCAGACCTGGCTCGCGGATCTGGCCAGCGGCCAGACCATCGGCTGTTTCTGCCTGACCGAACCCCAGGCCGGCTCCGAAGCGCACAATCTGCGCACCCGCGCCGAACTGCGCGACGGCCAATGGGTGATCAACGGTGCCAAGCAGTTCGTCAGCAACGGCAAACGGGCAAAGCTGGCGATCGTGTTTGCCGTGACCGACCCGGACCTGGGCAAACGCGGTATCTCGGCGTTTCTGGTGCCCACCGACACCGCGGGCTTCATCGTCGATCGCACGGAACACAAGATGGGCATCCGTGCTTCCGACACCTGCGCCGTGACCCTGAACAACTGCAGCATTCCCGAGGCCAACCTGCTGGGTGAACGCGGCAAAGGCCTGGCCATCGCCCTGTCCAACCTTGAAGGCGGACGCATCGGCATCGCCGCCCAGGCCCTGGGCATTGCCCGTGCGGCCTTTGAAGCGGCGCTCGCCTACGCCCGCGAACGCGTGCAGTTCGACAAGCCGATCATCGAGCACCAGAGCATCGCCAACCTGCTGGCCGACATGCACATGCAATTGAATGCCGCACGATTGCTGATCCTGCACGCGGCGCGCCTGCGTACAGCCGGCAAACCCTGTCTGTCGGAGGCTTCGCAAGCCAAACTGTTCGCCTCGGAAATGGCCGAGAAGGTCTGCTCCTCGGCGATTCAGATTCATGGCGGCTACGGGTACCTGGAAGACTATCCGGTGGAGAAGTACTACCGGGACGCGCGCATCACGCAGATTTATGAAGGCTCGAGTGAGATTCAGCGGATGGTGATTGCCCGGGAACTGAAAAATTATTTGGTCTGATGCTCTGAAAAGCTTCGCTGGCAAGCCAGCTCCTGCAGGGGGACGCCAATCCCGGTAGGAGCTGGCTTGCCAGCGAAGGCATCAGCGAGAATGGCGCATCGGGTTTATTCCTGCCCCGAGCGCTTGATCGCCCTCACCCCCAGCGCCGCCAGATCGTTTTCGCCCTGCCCCAGCGCCACCGCATCCAGCAGGTTGTCGCGTAACACGCTGGCAAACGGCAGCGGCACGTGATTCGGCTCGCCCGCCTTCAACGCCAATCCCACATCCTTCAAACCCAGGCGCAAGGTGAACCCTGCGCCATCGGTTTCACGTCGTACGATCTTCGGCCCGTAGACCTTGTAGGCCGGCGCTGAAAACAAGGTGCCGGTAATGAAATCGACAAAATCATTGTTGGCCACCCCATAGCTCTGACTCAACGCCATCGCTTCGCCCGTGGCTTCAATGGCACTGATCAACATCATGTTGGTGGCGATTTTGAGCACGCTGGCGCTGACCGGATCTTCACCCATCGGCCAGGTTTTCTGCCCCAGCACGTCCAGCAATGGCTGGACCTTGGCAATGGCCGTTGGCGGGCCGGCGACGACAATGTTGAGCATGCCGGATTCGGCCAGATCGTTACGACCAAACACCGGCGCGGCAATCAGTTCGACACCTGCGCTGGCGTGTAACTCGGCCATTTCCCGAACGAACGCCACGGACAGTGTGGCCATGCTCAAGTGAATCAAACCCGGCTTGCTCGACGCCAGGGCGCCGCTTTCGATGAGGACGGTGCGGGTTACGGTGTCGTCAGCGAGCATGCTGATCACGACGTCGGCAGCGAATGCCTCGGTCGGGTGGCTGGTTGCGATGGCGCCCTGCTTGACCAGACTCTCGACCGCATCCTGACTGCGGTTCCACACCAGCAGTTGATGACCGGCCTTGAGCAGATTGGCCGCCATGCCCTTGCCCATGGAGCCCAGCCCGATAAATCCGATACGCATGACAACCTCCGCTGATTTTGTTCACGTTGGTCGACAAGAATAGCTGGGCTGCGCAAGCCTTAGAAACAACGCGGGCAAGCCCGCTCCCACAGGTGTTTCGGTGCGCAGAAAATCCGCGGCACACCCAAAACCTACTGTGGGAGCGGGTTTGCCCGCGATGGCGTCAGCAATAACGCCGCATTACTTGCCCTGGAACTCAGCCTCACGCTTGGCAATGAACGCCGCCATGCCTTCCTTCTGATCCTGGGTCGCAAAGGCCGCATGGAACACCCGACGTTCAAAGCGCACGCCTTCCGACAGGCTTACTTCAAAGGCACGGTTCACGCTTTCCTTGACCATCATGGCAATCGGCAGCGACTTTTTGGCGATCAACGCTGCGACTTTCAAGGCCTCGTCCAGCAGCTCATCGCTTGGCACGATCCGCGCCACGATCCCGCAACGCTCCGCTTCCACGGCGTCGATCAAACGCCCGCTCAGGCACATTTCCATGGCCTTGGCCTTGCCCACGGCGCGGGTCAGGCGCTGGGTGCCGCCCATGCCTGGCAGCACGCCGAGGTTGATTTCCGGCTGCCCGAACTTTGCGTTGTCGCCGGCCAGGATGAAATCGCACATCAGCGCCAGTTCACACCCGCCACCCAGGGCAAAACCGTTAACTGCCGCGATGATCGGCTTGCGGCGGTTGGCCACCCGATCGCTGTCGCTGAACAGGTCATCGAGGTAGATCTGCGGGTAGGTCAGCTCGGCCATTTCCTTGATGTCGGCACCGGCGGCAAAGGCTTTTTTCGAGCCGGTCAGCACGATGCAGCCGATGTTCGAATCGGCTTCCAGGCCATCGAGGGCGTGGTTCAGTTCGCCGATGATTTGCGAATTCAACGCGTTCAGCGCTTGCGGACGGTTCAAGGTAATCAGGGCCACACGGCCGTGGGTTTCCAGCAAAATCGTTTCGTAGCTCACAGATGGACTCCTTCTCAAAGATTGCGCGAAATAACCATGCGTTGAATATCGCTGGTGCCTTCGTAGATCTGGCAGACCCGCACGTCGCGGTAGATCCGCTCCAGCGGAAAGTCGTTCAGGTAACCGTAACCGCCGAGGGTTTGCAATGCCGAGGAGCAGACCTTCTCGGCCATTTCCGAGGCGAACAGCTTGGCCATCGACGCTTCGACCAGTGCCGGTTTGCCGCTGTCACGCAGGGCGGCCGCGTAATGCACCATTTGCCGGGCGACGGCAATTTGGGTCGCCATGTCGGCCAGGCGGAAGGCTACCGCCTGGTGCTCGATGATCGGCTTGCCGAAGCTCTCGCGTTCGCGGGCGTAGTCACGGGCCGCTTCGAATGCCGCGCGGGCCATGCCCACCGATTGCGAAGCGATGCCGACGCGGCCGCCTTCAAGGTTGGCCAGGGCGATCTTGTAGCCTTCGCCCTCTTCGCCCAGGCGGTTGGCCACCGGGACTTTCACGTCTTCGAAGAGGATCTGGCAGGTGTCGGAGGCGTGCTGGCCAAGTTTGTCTTCGACCCGCGCGACTTTGTAGCCCGGCGAATCGGTCGGCACGATCAGCGCGGTGATCCCGCGTTTGCCGGCACTCGGATCAGTCACGGCAAACACAATCACCACCCCGGCGTTCTGCCCGGAGGTGATGAATTGTTTGCAGCCGTTGAGCACATAGTGGTCGCCTTCAAGGCGTGCACGGGTTTTCAAGCCGCTGGCGTCGGAGCCGGCCTGGGGTTCGGTCAACGCGAACGCGCCCAGCATCGCACCGCTGGCGAGGGGCTTGAGGAAACGTTCTTTCTGCTCGTCGTTGCCGTAGTTGAGGATCGGCACGCAGCCCACCGAGTTGTGCACGCTCATGATGGTCGAGCACGCCCCGTCGCCGGCGGCGATTTCTTCCAGGGCCATGGCATAGGCCAGGTAACCGGTGTCGCAACCGCCCCACTGTTCCGGCACCAGCATGCCGAAGAAACCCAGTTCGGCCATCTCACCGATGGCTTCCTTGGGGAAACGGTGCTCGCGGTCCCATTCGGCGGCGAACGGCTTCAGCCGTTCCTCAGCGAATTGCCGGGCCATGTCGCGGATTTGTTGTTGGTCGTCATTGGGGATCATGGTGAATCCTTAAAAATAAGCCTTCGTACAACTACCTGACTGAAACACTGGCCCCTGTAGGAGCGAGCCTGCTCGCGATGGACGCAAGGGCGCCACGTTTATCCAGACAGCCCGCGTAATCGTTAACGTCCATCGCGAGCGGGCTCGCTCCTACAGAGGTCCCGCAGCTAGTACAGGCATTCCACGGCCATGGCCGTCGCTTCACCGCCGCCGATGCAAATGGCCGCAACGCCGCGCTTCAAGCCTTTCTGGCGCAGCGCCGACAGCAGGGTCACAAGAATCCGCGCGCCGGACGCGCCGATCGGGTGGCCGAGGGCGCAGGCACCGCCGTGCACGTTGACCTTCTCATGGGGAATTTCCAGCTGGGTCATGGTCACCAGGCTGACCACGGCAAAGGCTTCGTTGACCTCGACCAGATCGACCTGGTCAAGCGACCAACCGGTTTTCTGCATCAGCTTCTTGATCGCGCCGACCGGTGCCACCGGGAACAGGCCCGGCGTATCGGCAAACGCCGCGTGACCGTGAATCACCGCCAGCGGCTTGAGGCCACGCTTGTCGGCCTCGGAACGGCGCATCAGCACCAGCGCCGCCGCGCCGTCGGAAATCGAACTGGAGTTCGCCGCCGTGACCGTGCCGCCGTCGCGGAATGCCGGTTTCAGCGAGGCGATTTTGTCCAGCTTGGCTTTTGGCGGCTGTTCGTCGTTGCTGATGGTCACCTGCTCTTTGCCGACGGTCACGGTCAGCGGCACGATCTCGTCCTTGAAGCGGCCATCCTTGATTGCCTGCTGTGCACGGGTGGTCGAGGCGATGGCGAAGGCGTCCTGGGCTTCGCGGCTGAAACCGTTGGTTTCGGCGCAATCTTCGGCAAAGGTGCCCATCAGGCGGCCCTTGTCGTAAGCGTCTTCGAGGCCGTCGAGGAACATGTGATCAAGCACCCGACCGTGGCCCATGCGGTAACCGCTGCGGGCGCGGTCCAGCAGGTACGGTGCATTGGACATGCTTTCCATGCCCCCGGCGACGACCACCTCGGCGCTGCCGGCGACCAGCATGTCGTGGGCCAGAATCGCCGTTTCCATCCCCGAACCGCACATCTTGTTCAGGGTGGTGCAGCGGGTCGATTTATCCAGCCCGGCGCCCAGCGCAGCCTGGCGTGCCGGGGCCTGGCCAAGACCGGCGGACAGCACACAGCCGAACAACACTTCTTCGACAGCATCCGCAGCGATACCGGCGCGCTCCACGGCGGCCTTGATCGCGGCCGCACCGAGTTGCGGAGCGGTCAGGCTTTTCAGCTCGCCCTGAAAACCACCCATCGGGGTGCGGACGGCGCTGACGATGACGATTGGATCGTTGGAAAGGCTCATGACAATTGCTCCTTATTTGGCGGCCATGCGCAAGGCACCGTCGAGACGGATCACCTCGCCATTGAGCATGCTGTTTTCAATGATATGCCTGACCAGCGCAGCGTACTCGGCCGGTTTGCCCAGGCGCGGCGGGAACGGCACGCCGGCCGCCAGGGAATCGCGCACTTCCGGGGTCATGCCGGCCATCATCGGGGTTTCGAAAATCCCCGGGGCAATGGTCATCACGCGGATGCCGAAACGCGCCAGTTCTCGGGCGGCGGGCAAGGTCAGGCTGACGATGGCGCCTTTGGACGCGGCGTAGGCCGCCTGGCCGATCTGACCATCGTAGGCCGCGGCGGATGCGGTATTGATGATCACGCCGCGCTCGCCATCGGCGTCCGCGTCGGTTTCGGCGATCGCCGCCGAGGCCAGGCGCAGCATGTTGAAGCTGCCGATCAGGTTGACGTTGATTACCTGACTGAAGCTGGACAGCGCATGCGGGCCGTTTTTGCCGAGGATCTTCTCGCCACGCACGATGCCGGCGCAGTTCACCAGGCCATTGAGGCCGCCAAAAGCCTTGACCGTGGACTGCACCGCCGCCTCAGCCGCCGCTTCGTTGCTGATGTCCGCCACCACGCTGTGCGCGCCAAGGCGCTGGGCTTGGGCCGCGACGGCTTCGGCATTCATGTCCACCAGCATCACCTTGGCGCCGGCGGCGACCAGCATTTCAGCGGTGGCCGCGCCCAGGCCGGAAGCACCGCCGGTGACGAGAAAAACCTTGTTTTCGATCTGCATCATTGTTTCCTTGGATTCAAGCTGAAACGTTCTTCGCGGCGGCCTCTTGAGCCTTTGCGATTTCCTGGTTGCGCAAGATAAAGCGCTGCAATTTGCCGCTTGGGGTTTTCGGCAACTCGCTGACAAATTCGATTTCACGGGGGTACGAGTGCGCGGCCAGACGCTTGCGCACATGCTGGCGCAGCTCTTCGGCCAGTTCCGGCGTGGCGCGGTATTGCTCGCCGATCACGACGAACGCCTTGACCAGTTCGGTGCGTTCCGGATCGGGTTTGCCGACGACCGCCGCTTCGATCACCGCCGGATGTTCAATCAACGCGCTTTCCACGTCGAACGGCCCGACACGGTAGCCGGAGGTGGTGATCACATCGTCACTGCGACCGACGAAACTGATGCTGCCATCCGGGTTCCACTCCACGGTGTCGCCGCTCAAGTAATAGTCGCCGACGAACGCCTTGGTCGGCGCGCCTTCGTAACCGGCGAACCAGCACATCGGCGATTGGCTGCGGTCGATGGCCAGGATGCCTGGCTGGCCGACGCCCAGCTCCTTGTACTGCTCGTCCAGCACCACAATGCGATGCCCCGGCGAGGCGAAGCCAGCGGCGCCCATATGAATCGGATGCTCCAGGCCATGGTGATTGCACAACACCATGCCCAGTTCGGTCTGCCCATAGTGGTCATGAATGACCACGCCAAGGTGGTCGGCGAACCAGCGGATCACTTCCGGGTTCAGCGGCTCGCCAGCGCTGCTGACGATGCGCAGCTTGCCTTTGATCGACTTGGCGAACGCATCACCACCGGCAATCAGCAGGCGATAGGCCGTCGGCGATCCGGTGAGGTTGGTGATCCCGTATTTGTTGATCACCCGGCAGGTGCTTTCCAGGGTGAACGGGCCATCGTAGAAGGTGATCGGGTGGCCCATCGACATCGGGCCGGTGACACCGAAGTAGATGCCGTAGGCCCAACCCGGATCGGCAACGTTCCAGAACGCGTCTTCGGGACGCAAATCCACCGCGTCACGGGTGTAGCTCTGGAACGCGACAATGGCCTTGAGCGGCACCGACAGCGCTTTCGACGGGCCAGTGGTGCCCGAGGTGAACATCAGCAGGAACGGGTCTTCGCCGGTCAACAGTACCGGTTCGCAGGCATTGGAGAAGTTGGCCAGTTCGGCCCAGAAACTGAAATCGCCCTGAACGATGCCCTGCCCCTTGGGCCCGCTGACGGTGACGATGGTCGGGCAATCGGCGACTTCAGCGAGTTTCGAGCGGTTGACCGCGTCGGTGACCACGACCTTGGCACCGGAACTGCCCAGTCGATGCTCGATGGCTTTCGGGCCGAAGGCAGTGAACAGCGGCTGATAAACCGCACCAATACGCCAGGTGGCGAACACGGTAATCAATAGTTCGATGTTACGTGGCAGCAGACCGGCGACCTTGTCGCCCTTCTGCACGCCCTGGGCCAGGAGGAAGTTGGCGAAACGCGCGGCCTTGTCCTGCAAGTCGCTGAAGGTGTAAGTCGCGCTGGTGCCATCGCGGCCTTCCCAGAACAGCGCGATGCGACCCGGCAAGGCATGCCGGTCACAGCACTCGATGCAGGCGTTGAGGGCAGTCAGATCGCCAGCGAGTGCGGCGTCGACGGTGTGCTGATAATTGAACTGTGATGTAGCAGACAAGTAATCGCGCATTGCCAGAATCCCTCTGTATTTTTATTAGGTTGGGGGAACCGTAACTAACAGGGAAATACTCGCTCTGCGCGGGTGGAGGGGCAATGGTCAAAGTTATCAAGTTGCGTGACTGGTTTGGCCAAGATCCGGGAGGTGGCGCCTCGTCAGGGCACCGAAAGAACCGGATCAGTCAGGACGCTTCGTTGAGAATCAAACTGCGGTAATGCCCCGGATTGGACCCCGACCACTTGCGAAACGCCTTGTAGAACGAACTCGCGTCGGCAAACCCCAGGCGCGTGGCGATTTCCGCGAAGCTGATGGCCGGTTCCGCCAGCCAGACGATTGCCAGTTCCTTGCGCACGCTGTCCTTGAGCCCTTGATAGGTTTGCCCTTCCTCGGCCAACCGGCGGCGCAGGGTCGAGGCCGACATGCACAGGCGTTGCGCCAGGGCTTCGGTTTCGGGCCAGCGTTCGGCCGGCAGTTGCCGCAGATCGTGTTTGATACGGCTGGCCAGGCTCTGCGGATCGCGGTACTTGACCAGAATGTTTGCCGGCGCATGGGCCAGGAAACGCTTGAGTTCTTCGGCGCTGCGCTTGATCGGCGCATCCAGGCAATCAGCGGAGAAAATCATCCGCGTGCGCGGGCGGTCGAATCGCAGGTTTTCGGAAAACATCACCTGGTAGTCGTCGCAGAAGTCCGGCTGCGAGCAGCGCAACTCGATGGCCAGGATCGGAATCCGCCGCCCCGCCAGCCAGCAGGCCACGCCATGCACGATCATCCAGTAGGTGAAATAGGTAAACGCGCGGCGCGGTTCCTGTTCATCTTCCAGCAGCACGATTTCCGCCAGGCTTTGTTGGCGGACCAACTCCGCGGGCAGGTGGTCGAGCATCAGTGACAGGAAGCCCAAGCCACTGGTGAGGCCCGCCGCCAGACTCGGCTGGACCATGGCGCAACGACAAAGAAACTCCAGGCTGCCGGACTTGAGCTTGCGCGGGTCCATGCCGAAAAACTCATCATCGCCGCGCCGCGCCAACAGACGCCACAGCCGGGCGTACGCGGTGGCCGGTACCCGTGCATCGCTGCTGTGCAGCAGGAGCGGATCGATGCCGACCTTGATCAACACCTCTTCGGTGGCAACGCCCGGGGCACAACTTTGCAACAGCGCTTCTCGCACCAGTTGAATGGAGATGGAGTCTTTTTCCGCCATGGAGCGAGGCAAACCCTGTTCTTGTAGGTGTGGTGCGCATATTAGCTCAGCCATCGACCCAACGCAGACCCCTGTAGGAGCGAGCCTGCTCGCGATGAAGGTTAACGATGACGTGGGTTGCCTGGATGAACGCGGAGCCCTGACGTCCATCGCGAGCAGGCTCGCTCCTACAGGGGGACGGGGGTGATCTTCAGGGTCGTTCAGCTCAGGTTCAGGTAAATATCAATCAGTAACATATGCGAATGAGTGTCATTATGTTACAAATTCGCACCTTATCTAATTGCCCCACGGTGCTGAATGCTCGTTCCTTTTCTGATCATGCTGCGCGAAGGCGTTGAAGCCGCGTTGATCGTTGGCATCATCGCCAGCTACCTCAAACAGACGGGCCGAGGCCAGTGGATGCCCGCCGTCTGGATCGGCGTGTTCCTCGCCGCCGCCCTCGCCCTGCTGGTAGGCGGAGGCCTGGAACTGGCCAGCGCCGAGTTTCCGCAAAAACAGCAGGAACTGTTTGAAGGCGTGGTCGGCCTGGTGGCGGTCGGCATTCTCAGCTCCATGGTGTTCTGGATGCGCAAAGTGGCGCGCTCCATCAAGCATTCGCTGCACACGTCCCTTGATCAAGCACTGACCGGCTCCCGGCATCAGGTCACCGCCCTGATCGCCATGGTGTTTTTCGCCGTGGCGCGCGAAGGCCTGGAAACGGTGTTCTTCCTGCTCGCGGTGTTCCAGCAAAGCGAAGGTCCGGCGGCCCCGATCGGTGCCCTCCTTGGCCTGGTCCTGGCGATTATCGTGGGTTGGCTGATCTACACCGGCAGCATGCGTCTGAACCTCGGCGCGTTTTTCCGCTGGACTGGCCTGTTCATCCTCGTGGTGGCAGCCGGCATTCTCGCCAGCTCGGTGCAGGCGCTGCACGAGGCCGGTGTGTGGAATCACCTGCAAACCGTGCTCTTCGACATCAGCACCACACTGCCCGTGGACGGTCCGCTGGGTTCGGTGCTGGCCGGCATGTTCGGTTACCAGGACGCCCCGACCGCCAGCACCCTGGGTGCCTATCTGATTTATCTGATCGTGGCATTGGTGATGTTCTTCAGGCCAACCCCTGCGCCGATTGCAAACTCCCGCAGGAGCGAGCCTGCTCGCGAGGGGCGTGAACGATAACGCGTTAAACCGGTTGCCCTGCGGCGCCCGCGGGTTTTTCGCGAGCAGGCTCGCTCCTACAAGGGACGGTGGTGTTTCAAATGGCGGCGGTAGAACGCTGTCACCTTCCTGTAGGCGCGAGCCTGCTCGCGATGGACGTCAACGATGACGCAGGCTGCCTGGAAAAACTCATCGCCTGCATATTCATCGCAAGCAAGCTAGCGCCCACAGGATTCGTTCGAATAACCGGCCAGACAGTCCTCCTCCATTTCCAGCCAGTAAGGGCAACCATGCCAAATCCAGCCCCACCCCAGGCTTCCCCGCCCCGCGCCTTGCGCTGGGCGGTGGCCGGTTCGGTGATCGTGATGATCGCCGCCGGCGGCCTGTTCTATTACGCCGCGAAAATGGCCGCTGACAAGCGCCAGGCCAACCATGACGAAGTGCGGGTGACCATTCATCCGCACAGCTGCGAGCCCAATGCCCTGACGGTTCCGGCCGGCCATGCCAGCTTCCGTATCGTCAATCAATCCGATCGCGCCGTCGAATGGGAAATCCTCGATGGCGTGCTGGTAGTCGAAGAGCGAGAGAACATCGCGCCCGGCCTGAGCCAGGTGATCAACGCCAACCTGTTGGCCGGCGACTACGCCATCACCTGCGGTCTGCTGAGCAATCCGCGCGGCACCTTGCATGTCACGCCGACGGCGGCTTCGGAAGCGGCGGCCAAGGCCAGGCCGTCAATGGTGGCGTTCGTCGGGCCGTTGTCGGAGTTCCGCGTGTACCTGAGCAGCCAGGGCTCGGCGCTGATCAAAGCCGTCACCGCCCTTGAGCAAGCGATCGCCGCCGGCGATCTCAGCCACGCCCAAACCTTGTACGTACCGGCCCGCGCCGCTTATCAACGCCTGGCCCCTGCAGCCCAGCGCCTGGCCGAGCTGGACAATGGGATCAACGCCCGTGCCGACTACTTCGAACAACGCGAGCAAGACCCCGGGTTCGTCGGTTTCCATCGCATCGAGTACGCGCTGTTCCAGCAACGCAACCTCGACGGCCTGGCACCCGTCGCCCAGCGCCTGTTGGCGGACGTGACCACCCTAAAACAACAACTGCTGGCCCAGTCCCTGCCACCGGAGCAATTGGTGAGCCTGGTCGTGCGCAATCTCAACGGCATCGCCGACCTGCGCGCCCGCAGTGGTGAAGAAGAACGTTACAGCCACACCGATCTGAATGGCTTCGCCGCCAATCTCGACGCCGCGCACAAGGTCGTCGAACTGCTGCGTCCGTTGCTGGCCAAATCCCCCGCCGACCTGCTGCCACAGATCGACAGTGCGCTCGGCGCGTTCGACACCGAACTCAACGGTTTGAAGGTCAAGGACGACTACGCCAGCTACGACCGTGTTGACAGCGAGCAACGCCAGCAGCTCGCCGACAAGGCCAAGGCACTGGCCGTTGCACTCGATGGAATCGACCCCGCCCTTGGCCTTTCCGGCCTCTAAGCAGAAGACGACTTATCAATGAACGATTCGGAACAACTCAACCTCCAGCGGCGCCGGGTATTGATGGGCATGGGCGCAGCCGGTGTCGCCCTGGCCGGCTCCGCGCTGAGCTGCCCGGCCATGGCCGCCAGTCCCGCGCAGGTCACTGAAGCGCCGAGCAGCGACCGCACGCAAGACCGCCACGCATTCCACGGCAAGCACCAGACGGGCATCGTCACCCCGCGCCCGGCGTCCGGCATGTTGGTGTCCTTTGATGTACTGGCCAGCGACCGCCAAGACCTGGAGCGACTGTTTCGCACCCTCAACGATCGCATCGCGTTTTTGATGAAAGGCGGCCCGGTCACCCAGGTCGATCCGAAGTTGCCACCGGTGGATTCGGGCATTCTCGGCCCGATCGTGACCCCGGACAACCTGACCATCACGGTGTCGGTTGGTGCCTCGTTGTTCGATGAGCGCTTCGGTCTGGTCAATGCCAGGCCCAAGCGCCTGACTCGCATGGTCGGCTTTCCCAATGACGCGCTGGAGGCCGATTGCTGCCACGGCGACCTGAGCCTGCAGTTCTGCTCCAACACCACCGACACCAACATCCACGCCTTGCGCGACATCGTGAAAAATCTCCCGAACCTGCTCCTGGTGCGCTGGAAGCAGGAAGGCAGCGTGCCGCCCCAGGCCCCGGCAAAACCGGGTGTGCCAGCGCAAAGCGCGCGCAACTTCCTGGGCTTTCGCGACGGCTCGGCCAACCCCGACTCCAACAATGCACAAACCATGGACAGCGTCGTCTGGGTTCAGCCCGGCAGCGACGAACCGGCCTGGGCGGCGAATGGCAGCTATCAGGCGGTGCGGATCATCCGCAACTTCGTCGAGCGTTGGGACCGCACACCGCTGCAGGAACAGGAAAGCATCCTCGGTCGGGTCAAAAGCACCGGCGCGCCCATGGGCGGCACCCATGAATCCCAGGTGCCGGACTACAGCCAGGACCCGCACGGCAAGTTGACCAGACTCGACGCGCATATCCGCCTGGCCAACCCGCGCACCGCCGCGACCCAGGCCAACCTGATCCTGCGCCGTCCGTTCAACTACTCCAACGGCGTGAACAAGAACGGCCAACTGGACATGGGCTTGCTGTTCATCTGCTATCAGGCCGATCTGGAGAAAGGCTTTATCACCGTGCAAAACCGACTCAACGACGAGCCACTGGAGGAATACCTGAAACCGGTCGGTGGCGGCTATTTCTTCACCTTGCCCGGCGTCACCGGCGATAAGGATTTCATCGGTCGCTCACTGCTCGACGCCACACAACCCACAACAAACGCGTAACCCACCCAACACGGAACCGTCCCATGAAACAGTCGCCACTCGCATTACTGCTGACCCTCGGCTTGCTCACCACCCCGCTTGCGGCTTTCGCGGCAACGGCGCCGCTGGAGCTGGTTCAGCCGATTTCCGACTACAAGATCTACGTCACCGAGCAACTGGATGAACTGGCCAGCCACACCCGGCAATTCACCGACGCCGTGAAAAAAGGCGACCTGGCCACCGCGAAAAAACTCTACGCGCCGACCCGTGTTTACTACGAATCCATCGAGCCGATTGCCGAGCTGTTCAGTGATCTCGACGCGTCCATCGATTCGCGCGTCAATGACCATGAGAAAGGCGTGGAAGCAGAAGACTTCACCGGCTTCCACCGCATCGAATACGCGCTGTTTGCGCAAAACAGCACCCAGGGCCTGGGCGAACTGGCCGACGGCCTGAACAAAGACGTCAAGGACCTGCAAACCCGCGCCGCCGGCCTGACGTTCCCGCCGGAAAAAGTCGTTGGCGGTGCCGCTGCGCTGCTTGAAGAAGTGGCCGCCACCAAGATCTCCGGCGAAGAAGATCGCTACAGCCATACCGACCTTTATGACTTCCAGGGCAACATCGACGGCGCGAAAAAAATCGTCGACCTGTTCCGCCCGCAAATCGAAAAACAGGACGCGGCATTCATCGCCAAAGTCGACAAGAACTTCGCCACGGTGAACCGGGTTCTGGCCAAGTACAAAACCGCAGACGGCGGCTTCGAGACCTACGACAAAGTGAAGGACGGCGACCGCAAGGCGCTGGTCGGCCCGGTGAATACCCTGGCTGAGGATTTGTCGACGTTGCGCGGGAAACTGGGGCTTAACTGAATGGAGTGGCGACTGGAAGGGCCTCATCGCTGGCAAGCCAGCTCCCACAGGTTTTTGAGTCGAACCACACTTGCGTGATCGACATTCAACCCTGTGGGAGCGGGCTTGCCCGCGATGGCGTCAGCCGCCGCGCTATAGCTTTTACAGGATGCGGTACAACAACCGCTCAATACGCACACGACTCACCCGCTTGAGAAACTTCGCCACTCCCGACGGGTAATCCGGCAAGGTTTGCAGGTCCTGGAAGCGCTCGATACGCCGGGTATGCTGGAAAATCTGTGCCAGTTCCGTGCGTCGCGGTACCTGTAGCTCGCCCTTCGGATCATCGATCAGCAAGGCATTTTCCAGATCGAGACGAAACGCCCGGGGGTTGAGGTTGTTGCCGGTCAGCAAGGTGTAGCGCTGATCGATCCACATGCCCTTGAGGTGATAGGTGTTATCGCCGTCCAGCCACAGGTGCAGGTTCAACTGACCACTGTCGATGTTGCGCTGGTGGCGCTTGGCGAACCGGCGCAGGCTGATTTCATAGAGGTACGGCAGCGCTGAAATCACCTTGAACGGCTCGCTCGGCGGGATGTAGAAGTCGTTGGCAGTCTTGTCGCCGACCACGATGTCGATCTTCACGCCCCGCGCCAACGCCCGGTTGATTTCCCGAATCACCGCCAAGGGCAGGTTGAAATACGGCGTGCAGATCGTCAGTTGTTGCTGGGTGCTGGCGATCAGTTCACAAATCACCCGGTTCAGCGGGTTGTTCTTGCCAACGCCAAGCAACGGGCTGACCGACAACCCGGTCCTGTCCGTGGTGCCCTGGGTGGTGTCGTACGCCGCGTGCTTGAGTCGGCTGCGCAGGTCACCGATGTCGCTGCGCAGGCTGCGGGTGGTCGGCAGGTTTGGCAGATCCAGGCGATGCACGGCCTTGGAAGCCACCAGACCATGCTGCACCAGATGCTGCATCGAATCGGCAAGCTGAGGGTTCTGCAGCAGGTGATAACGGTCGTAGCGGTACTTGTCGAACTTGTGCAGGTAGACGTTATTCAGGCTCGCGCCGCTGTAGATCACACAGTCATCGATCACGAAACCCTTCAGATGCAGGACGCCGAACAGTTCGCGGGTCTGCACCGGCACGCCATACACCGGCACTTCACTGGCGTGGGTGCGGGTCATTTCCTGATACCAGGCCGAGTTGCCCGGCTGCTTGCCGGCGCCGATCAGGCCGCGCTGGGCGCGCAGCCAGTCGACGACCACCACCACGTCCAGCTCCGGACGCGCCAGTTTGGCGGCGTGCAAAGCATCGAGAACTTCCTGACCGGCCTCATCCTGTTGCAGGTACAGCGCAACGATGTAAATGCGCCGAGTGGCACTGGCGATTTTTTCCAGCAGGCAGCGACGGAACTCGGCAGCGCCAGAGAGGAAGGTGACGGCATCGGCGGTCAGCGGAAAACTGCGCAGTTTGGGCAGCAGGGAGCGTTTGAAAAGCGACGGCATAGGGCTCGCAGAGGGTCGAATCCAAAGAGGTGGAGAGCTTACACCATGGATGGGTCTGGGTCTTGTTACTGTCTGTAATAGCCCTTCGCAGGCAAGCCAGCCCCTACAGGTCGCCGCATCGCAGCGAAGGGCGCTTGGTGAACGGAAAAATAACATTTGACCAAGGAGAACGATCGTTCTACTTTAAGCGCCATGAACGAAAATACTAGCAACGACACACGCGACATCATTCTGGATGTCACCGAAAAGCTGATCTACAAAAGTGGCATCGCCGCCACGGGCATAGATCTTCTGGTGAAAACCGCCGGTGTCTCCAGAAAGAGCGTCTACCGTTACTTCGCCAACAAGGAGGAGCTCACCGTCGCGGCCCTGCAACGCCGGGATCAACGCTGGATGCACTGGTACAGGAGCGCGGTCGACCAGGCCGAAACCCCGGCGGACCGGTTGCTCAATCTGTTTACCGTGCTCAAGTCCTGGTTCTGTTCCGAAGGCTTTCGCGGTTGCGCGTTCATCAATACCAGCGGTGAGACCGGTGATCCGCAAGACCCGGTTCGCCTGGTCGCCAAAGACCATAAACAAAAGCTGCTCGACTACGTGTGCGAGCTGTGTACCGAACATGGCGCCGAAGATCCGCAGACGCTGGCCAAGCAACTGCTGATCCTGATTGACGGGGCCATTACCGTCGCACTTGTCATGGGTGACTACAGTGCCGCCGATAATGCGCAATGCATGGCGCGAAAGTTATTGGACCTGTAACTGCTTGATCAAGACCGACAACTTTGTTGAACTTTAATTTAATACGGAGACATGAAATGTCTAATGCCGAAGTTCGCCCGCCATTGCCGCCCTTTACCCGTGAATCCGCCATCGAAAAAGTCCGCCTGGCCGAAGACGGCTGGAACTCCCGCGATCCGGAGCGTGTGTCGCTGGCCTACACCCTGGACACCCAATGGCGAAACCGCGCTGAGTTCGCCCACAACCGCGAAGAGGCCAAAGCCTTCCTGACCCGTAAATGGGCCAAGGAACTGGACTATCGCCTGATCAAGGAACTCTGGGCCTTCACCGACAACCGCATCGCCGTGCGTTATGCCTATGAATGGCACGACGATTCGGGTAACTGGTTCCGCTCCTACGGCAACGAAAACTGGGAGTTCAACGAACACGGCCTGATGGCCCGGCGCTTCGCCTGCATCAACGACATGCCGATCAAGGAAAGCGAGCGCAAGTTCCGCTGGCCGCTGGGCCGCCGCCCGGATGATCATCCGGGCTTGTCCGACCTCGGTTTGTAAACGCGTCCCTTGTTGAAGCTGGCTTGCCAGCGATGGCGTCCTGACAGTCGACCAATCTGTTATCTGTCAGGTTGCTTTCGCCGGCAAGCCGGCTCTTACAGGAGGTTTTGGTGTTCAGGCGACCGCTGCGGTCTGCCGGGACAGGGCTTCAGCCTCAAGCTCCCGCACCAACGGCAATACCCGCTGGCCGAAATACTCCACTTCTTCCTGAAAGTGCAGGAACCCCGCCAATACCAGATCCACGCCCACTGCTTTAAGCGCCACAATCCGCTCGGCGATCTGTCGTGGCGTGCCGATCAGATTGGTCTTGAAGCCATCGTTGTATTGCACCAGGTCCTCGAACGTCGATTTTGCCCAGTTGCCCTCGCCTTCCGGCGATGCCCGCCCCGCCTGCTTCGCCGCGTCACCGAAGGCGGTCACCGCTTCGGGATCGGCCTGATCGATGATCTGTGCCAGCACTGCCCGCGCCTCCTCTTCGGTGTCCCGGGCGATCACGAATGCGTTCACACCGATCTTGACTGAATGATTGTTCGCGGCCGCCTTGGCGCGAATGTCATCGACCTGGGCCTTGATGCCTTCGGGGGTGTTGCCGTTGGTGAAATACCAGTCCGACACCCGCGCGGCCATGTCCCGCGCCGCACGGGAACTGCCACCCTGGAAGATTTCCGGGCGGCCCTGGGGTTTGGGTTTGAGGCTGTAGTTGTCGAAGCGATAGAAGTCGCCGCGAAAGGTGAAGTTGTCCTGGGTCCAGATGCCTTTGAGTGAGCGAATGAATTCTTCGGAGCGGCGATAGCGCTCATCGTGTTCCAGCCAGTGTTCGCCGATGGCCTGGAACTCGCCCTTGAACCAGCCGCTGACGATATTGACCGCCACCCGGCCGTTGGTGAGCTGATCAATGGTTGCCAGTTGCTTGGCCGCCAGCGCCGGTTGCCAGGGGCCTGGCAGGATCGCGGCGATGACTTTGAGTCTGGTCGTTGCCGCCAGCAGTGCATGGCTGAAGGCCACTGATTCATGCTGATACTCGGCACCGTAACCGGCGGTGAAACGGATCTGCGTCAGGGCATATTCGAACCCTGCCTCCTCGGCCAGCTGTGCCAGCTTGCGGTTGTAGTCGATGCCCCAGTGGGTACGTTGTTCGATCTTGCTGACCACCAGCCCACCGCTGACGTTCGGCACCCAGTAGGCAAATTTGACGGCTTGCTGACTCATTGGCGTGTCCTCGGGACATTAGGGAATGTCCTGGGGCATGAGCAGCAAGTGTGCCAGCCCTGAATCTGGAGCGCTCGGAAACGGTGGCGAGGGAGCTTGGTCCCGCTGGGCTGCGCAGCGGCCCCAAATTTTGGTGAGCGCTACGCACTCAAGCGGGAGCAAGCTCCCTTGCCACAAAAGCCGCCGTCCCCGGACAATTTGCTGATGCACTGTTGGCCCGACAACAGTTGAAACTGCCGCGCCCCCAATGAAGTCCAGTAAATCCGCACCGAACAGGTCCGGCATGGACCCTGCAATCCCCCTTGGCAGACGCAATGTTTTTTCTGCCAGCCAAGGAGCCACTCCATGACCGAACACCAGGTAATCAACCCACTGTCCACCGGCACCGACTATGAAGCCCTCGCGGCGACCTATCGGCCGATTTTCCAGCGCATTGCCGACGGCGCCCTCGAACGCGAACAGTCGCGTACGTTACCCCATGAGCCGATTCAATGGCTCAAGGAAGCCGGCTTTGGTGCGGTGCGGGTGCCGATTGAATACGGCGGCGGTGGCGCCTCGGTTCCGCAGCTGTTCGAGCTGCTGATCGAACTGGCCGAAGCCGACTCGAACCTTCCCCAGGCATTGCGCGGCCACTTTGCCTTTGTCGAGGATCGCCTCAACGCCCCATCCAGCCCGGCGCGGGACGTCTGGTTCAAACGCTTCGTCGAGGGGGACATCGTCGGTTGCGCCTGGACAGAAATCGGCACGGTGGCGATGGGCGATGTTGTCACCAAGGTCACGCCCCATGGCGATCAATGGCGACTGAATGGCGAGAAGTTCTACAGCACCGGCAGTCTGTTTTCCGACTGGATCGACGTCTATGCCCAACGCAGCGACACCGGTGGCGATGTGATCGCCGCCGTGCGCACACGCCAGCCGGGTATCGAGCAAAGCGACGATTGGGACGGCTTCGGCCAACGCACCACCGGCAGCGGTACGTCGCGCTTTGTCGATGCCGAAGTGGACGCCGGGAACGTCATTGACTTCGCGACCCGCTTCAAATACCAGACGGCGTTTTATCAACTCGTATTGTTAGCGACACTGGCGGGTATTGGCCGTGCGGCATTGCGCGATGTCTCCCGTCATGTGCGCGAACGCCAGCGCATCTACAGCCATGGCAACGCACAGCGCGTCAGCGAAGACCCACAGGTCCAGCAAGTGGTCGGCAACATTGCCGCGTGGGTATATGCCGCCGAGGCCAGCGCATTGAAAGCCGCACAACCGGCGCAGCAGGCCTACGTCGCGCGTTTCGCTGGCGATCCGGCCCGGGAGCGAGCGGCCAACGTGGCGGCAGAGATCGAGTCGGCGAAGGCGCAAGTGGTGGTCACGGAGTTGATTCAACGAGCGACCACCGAACTCTTCAACGCGCTGGGGGCTTCGGATATTCGCCGGGGCAAATCGCTGGATCGGCATTGGCGCAATGCGCGGACCGTTTCGTCGCATAACCCGGTGATCTACAAGGCGCGGATTGTCGGGGATTGGTCGATAAACGGAACCGAGCCACCGTTTGTGTGGCAGATCGGCAATGGGCCGGCCCCAAAGGCCTGATGTGTTTCGCAAGGGCCGGCTGCGGGAGATTGGCTGGCTCCCACATGGATTGGCGCTGAACCCGCAGGAGCGAGCCTGCTCGCGAAAAACGCCCGGACGACGCGTTCATTCAGACAACCCACGTCATCATTGACGACCATCGCGAGCCGGCTCGCACACAGGAGATGGGGGGCATCTGCAGGTGACTGGTCGGTTATCAAGCCGCCTTTGCTGGCAAGCCAGCGCCAGATGAGAGGCCAGACCAGTCGCCGCAGAATCAGGATCTAGGTAAGATAACCGCCCTTCTGCGCAGCCCTTTGCTGCCACCGCCGAATAAGCCGATTCCATGCCTTTCGAACTCAGTGTTGATCTCACCACCCTGGCCATTCTGGCCCTTGTTGCCTTTGTAGCCGGATTCATCGACGCCATTGCCGGCGGTGGCGGTTTGCTGACCACCCCGGCCTTGCTCACTGCCGGCCTGCCCCCGCACCTGGTCCTCGGTACCAACAAGCTCAGCTCGACCTTCGGTTCGGCCACCGCCAGTTTCACCTTCTACCGCCGCAAGCTGTTCCATCCCAGGCAGTGGACTCACGCCATCGTCGGCACCCTGGTCGGCGCGCTGAGTGGTGCCGTGGTCGCCCACTACTTGCCGGCGGAGTGGCTGAACAAGATGCTGCCAGTGATCGTCTTTGCCTGCGGTGTCTATCTGTTGTTTGGCGGAACGCCGAAAGCGCCGCTGGACAGCGACGCACCGATCAAGAAAACCTGGCAATCGACCCAAGGCTTCAGCCTCGGCTTCTATGATGGCGTCGCCGGTCCGGGTACCGGCGCGTTCTGGACCGTCAGCAGCCTGCTGCTCTACCCCATCGACCTGGTGAAGGCCAGCGGCGTGGCACGCAGCATGAACTTCGTCAGCAACGCGGCGGCGCTGTCGATTTTCATTTTTTCCGGTCAGGTGGACTGGGTGATCGGCTTGAGCATGGGCTCGTCATTGATGGTCGGCGCCTTCTTCGGCGCTCGCACCGCCATCAGCGGCGGCGCGAAGTTCATTCGTCCGGTGTTCATCACCGTGGTGCTGGGCCTGACCGTGCGGCTAGCCTGGCAACACTGGTTCAGCATGGCCTAAGCGCCGCGCCACATAGACGTCGATCAGATAACGGGCAATCGAGCGTGACGCCGGCAACGGCGGCAGCTCGTGCACGTTGAACCACTGGGCGTCTTCGATCTCGTCTTCCTGACAGACGATCTCGCCACCGGCGTATTCGGCATGGAAACCGAGCATCATCGAGTGCGGGAACGGCCAGCACTGGCTGCCCATGTACTGAATGTTCTTGACCTCGATCCGCACCTCTTCGCGAACCTCGCGAATCAGGCAATCCTCGGCTGACTCACCCGGCTCGGCGAAGCCTGCCAGCGTGCTGTAGACCCCGCTGACAAACCGTGGCGAACGCGCCAGGAGGATTTCGTCGCCACGGGTCACCAGCACGATCATGCTTGGCGAAATCCGTGGATAGCTGCGCAGATCGCATGGCTGGCAATACATCGCCCGCTCGCGCGGCACCTGGCTCATGGCTTGCCCGCAATTACCGCAAAAGCGATGCTCACGGGCCCAGGTGCCGATCTGCGCGGCGTACGCGAGCACCTTGTAAATCGTGTGATCGCCTTCGAGCATGAACGCCCGCAAGCCTTTCCACTGACAGCCCGGGACTTCGCTGTGACTGCGCAACTCCAGCAGATACACCGGCTCGCCATCGAGATGACCAATGCCATGCTCGGCAAGAATCGCCAGGTCCTGGCGCTTGAGCCATTCACGGGGGAACAGCGCGCCATTGTCATCGAACAAAAAGCCTTCGGGGCTACGCGCCACGGCCCAGCCGCCGGGTTGATCGGTGTCCAGTACTGCAGTGGTCCAGCGTGAAGTCATTTTTCAATCAATCCAGAAATTCGGGTTTCTGTTTGCTCATATGGGCGGCCATGGCCACGCGCAAGTCGGTGGATTGCAACATGGCGGCGTTCCAGGTGGCGACGTATTCCAGGCCATCATCGATGCGATGATCGCGCATGTAGCTGATCATCTCCTTGGTACCCGTGACGGCAATCGGCGACTTGCTGGCGATCTCGCGGGCAATGCCCATGACGCCATCAAGCAGGCTGGCGCTGTCGCTGTAAACGCGATTGACCAGGCCCATGCCCCGCGCCTCTTCGGCACCAAAGGTGCGACCAGTGTAAGCCAGTTCGCGCAGCATGCCGTCACCGATGATCCGCGGCAAGCGTTGCAGCGTGCCGACGTCGGCAGCCATGCCGATGTCGATTTCCTTGATCGAGAACTGGGCATCTTCGGCGGCGTAACGCATGTCGCAAGCGGCGATCAGATCGATGGCACCGCCCAGGCAGTAGCCGTGGATGGCGGCCAGTACCGGTTTGCGGCAGTTGTCGACGGCATTGAACGACGCTTGCAGATTGAGAATCTTGCGTCGCAGCAGGCGCGCGTTGCGCCCGACATCCTTGCCCATTTCATTGGCCACGGCGGCCAGCATCATCAGGTCGATGCCAGAGGAAAAATGCTTGCCGGCGCCACTGAGAACCACCACCCGCACTTCGTCGGTGTCGTCGATCCATTGGAAGATCTCGACGATCTCGCTCCAGAACGCAGCATTCATCGAATTGATCTTTTCCGGGCGATTGATCTGCACATGGGCGATTTTATCGACCAGTTCGACGTTGAATGCTGTGTATTGGGACATGCCAGTGATCCTTTAGCGGGCAAAAAATGAGGCCCGAACTATAACAAGGCACGGCGGCAGGCAGTAAGGCAGCGGTTCGGCCAAAAGCGGGACTTCTCGGCGATCAAGCATGCCCCTCCTCGATTTGTGCTTTCCTTGCCAAGAACTCCACAACGGAATGAATAATTGTTCACGCTGCAGTGTTTACCTCCAGACGGGTACCTGCAGAACATGTCGAGGTTTTCGGCTTGCTCGATGTCCCGGCCCTGATCCCTGTGGAGCATTGTCCATGAATAGCCGTTTTTCAGTTTTCACCGTTCCGTTGTTGATTACCACCGTGCTCGCCAGTTCCCTGGCGCTGGCCCACGGCGATGACAACGCCCCCGCCAAGCCCGAATGCCCTCGAGGCCAGGTCCTGGATAAAAAAACGCAAAAATGCGTCCTGCAAACCAGTAAAGCGGTTTCTGACGCCGACCGTACCGATTACGCTTATCAATTGGCCAAGGACGGTCGTTACGAAGAAGCCCTGGCGCTGCTGGATACGCTCCAAGACCCCAACACCGCCAAGGCGTTAAACTATCGCGGCTACGCCACGCGTAAACTGGGGCGCACCGACGAAGGCATCGGTTACTACCTGCAATCGGTCAAACTCGACCCGCAGTACGCGAAGGTCCGCGAATACCTCGGCGAAGCCTACGTGGTCAAAGGCAGCCTGGACCTGGCCCAGGAACAGTTGCAGCGGATCAAATCGATTTGCGGCAACACCTCCTGCGAGGAATACCAGGACCTGGCAGAAGCCATCAACGACTCATCGAAAACCTGACACCCCGAACGGACGGAGGTCGCCATCGCCAGCGATCAGGCAATACGGGCAGAACTGAGCCAGCACCTGGCGCGTTTATGGCGCTACGGCCTGCTGTTGTCCCGACAAAGGCATGTCGCCGAAGACCTGGTGCAAGCCACTTGCGTGCGCGCACTGGAACGGGCCGGGCAATATGAACCGGGGACACGGATGGACCGCTGGCTGATGAGCATCCTGCATTCGATCTGGATCAACGAAGTGCGCGCGCGGCGGGTTCGTCAGGGACAGGGGACAGTCGATACCGACAATGCCTTGTCGTTTGACGGCGAGCACGTGGCGCAGACCCATGTACTGGCGTCGCAGGTCATTCGCCGTGTCGATGCGCTGCCCGAGGCCCAACGGGAAACGGTATTTCTGGCGTATGTCGAGGGCTTGTCCTATCGCGAAGTCGCCGAGGTCCTGCAAGTACCGATTGGCACCGTCATGAGTCGCCTCGCCGCGGCGCGGGTAAAACTGGCCGAGTACCCGCCATTGCAATCGGTGCCGAACCCTTCCAGCGGAGAACGTCGATGAACGCGAAACTCTCGGATGAGCAACTGGTGGCCTATCTGGATGACCAGCTCGATACCGAACAGCGGGCACGCATCGACGCGGCCATTGCCGAAGACCCGATGATCGGCCTGCGCCTGCAATGGCTGGATCGCAGCAGCCTGCCGTTCAAGGATGCGTTCAGTCAACTGAGTCGACAGGCCCCCGTGGATCGCCTGCAAGCCATGCTCGACACCCTGCCCTCACCGGCACGCCCACCGCTGAGCCGTCGCTGGTTCCTGGCGGCAGCCGCCGGGCTGGTGGCCGGTGGCGTGCTGGCGGACCGGCTGTTCCTGGGCTGGCAGGAAAGTCAGCAAACCAGCAACTGGCGCGGGCTGGTGGCTGACTATATGGCGCTCTACGTACCGCAGACTCTGGAGCACCTGCCCAGCGATGAAACCACTCAGCGTGCGCAGTTGCAGACGCTCGACGAGCATCTGAGCCTGAAACTCGCACCCGCGCAGTTGAGTTTGCCCCGGGTCGAATTCAAGCGTGCACAAATTCTTGAATACGATGACGTGCCGATCGCCCAGATCACTTACCTCGACCCGGTCCATGGCCCCCTGGCGCTGTGCATCACCCTTTCCAGCAGCGGCAGCCGACATGTCGCCCGGGAGCGTCGGCACGGCATGAACATTGTCTATTGGTCGGACATGCACCACGCCTGGATGCTGATCGGGCATAACCCGCCGACAGAACTGGAGGCGATGGCCACGACGCTGCGCAGTCGATTCAGCGCCTGATCTTCCGCTATGCACGAATCTCTGTGGCGAGGGAGCTTGCTCCCGCTCGGCGGCGCAGCCGTCGTAAATCCTGCTTACGCGGTCTATCTGAAAGAATGCCCGGGGCCGCTTCGCGCCCCAACGTCGGATCGCCGCCCGGAACCAACTCGCTCACCACAGGGCGGCGGCCTTCAGATCGTTTGCCAGGTATGCAGTGTCAGGCCGGCGTCGGCAACCACAACCGGAATCGCGCTCCACCCAGCGGCGATGCTTCGACGGTCAATGTACCGCCCTGCGCCTCCAGTGCACGACGACTGATCGCCAGCCCCAGGCCAAACCCGCCCGTGGCCCGATCACGACTTCGATCCAGCCGATAGAACGGCTCGAAAATCCGCTCACGCTGATCATCCGGAATGCCGATGCCGTCATCGTCCACCCAGATTTCGCAACCTTTGGGGCACACCTGCACGCCAATCTGAATGCGCTTTTCGCAGTAACGCATGGCGTTGCGCAGCAGGTTCTGCAGGGCGCGAGCGGTCAGGCGCGGGTCCAGGCTGAAGCGTTCGAGCTGACCATGGAGCAGCACGTCGATGACAATCTCCGGTGATTGTTCTTCATCCACACTGCCCAGAATGCTGTCGATGAATTCGTCCAGCGACACTTCGATCTGCTCCGGCACCCGCGCCGGGATCTGCAGGCGGCTGTAGGACAGCAGTTCTAGCACCAATTCATCGAGTTCACGGATGTGGTCGACCAGCCCTTGCAGGCGCTCGCGGCTGGTGGCCGGCAAGTCGTCGGACAGGGCCAGGGCCAGGCCGAAGTCCAGGCGCGTCAACGGCGTGCGCAGTTCATGAGACACCGCGTTGAGCAAATCACGCTGCTGATTCAGCAGGTTTTCGATATCGCCGGCCATGGTGTCGAAGACGTTCGCCAGGCTGCCGATGTTGGAACTGGGGGCAATCTGCGTGCGCTCGCTCAAGTGGCCCTTGCCGAAACGTTCAGCGGCACGTTTGAGCCGTTCCAGATCACGCCAGTGCGGACGCAGCCACAGTAACAGGCACGCGAGCATGGTCGCGCCGATCAGCACGTTGATGCTCCAGTACAGCAGGTTGACGTCCAGCGGGTCCGGCGGTACGACCATTTGCACCACGGTGCGCTCATTCAGCGGCGCCACCGCCAGGGTGCGCCAACCCCAGTCGCCGATGCGCACCACGTTTTCACCGCGTTGCAAACGTTGTTGTTCATCAACGGAAAAACTGGCGTCGTCATTACTGCTGAGCACAATGTGCAGCGGCCGGAAATCCTCGTCCATTTCGGCCGCCAGGGCTGGCCACTGCTCGACCGGAACCGCCTTGAACTGCTTGACCATGAGGGTTTGCAGCCCTCGGGAATAATCGAGGTTGTAGGTGACAAAACGCTCGTGGAAGACCTTGATCACCAGGTCCGGCACCAGGTAAATGGCGGCGCTGAACGAGACGATGGTCACCAGGTACAGGCGAAAGAGGATTCTGAACATCGGCTCAGCATTCCCACTCGGAACGGCTGAAGAGGTAGCCCTTGCCCCACACGGTCTTGATCTTGCGTGCTTCGCCGGCGTGATCGTCGAACTTGCGTCGCAGCTTGGAGATCGCCACGTCCACCGAACGGTCGGTGCCGTTGAACTCGATGCCGCGCAGGCGTTGCAGAATCTGGTCGCGGCTCAGCACTTCGCCGGCATGCCGGGCCAGCACCACGAGCAGGTTGTATTCACCGCTGGACAGTTCGACCAAGTGTCCGCGCCAGGTCACGGTCCGTTCGGACAGGTCGATGCACAGGTTGCCCATGAGGATGCGGTCGTTGGCGGTCTGCGGTTCACTGAGGCTGCTGCGTCGCAGCAAGGTGCGGACCCGGGCCAGCAATACGCGCGGTTCGCAAGGTTTGGTGACGTAATCGTCAGCACCCATTTCCAGGCCCAGCACCTGATCGTGGCTGTCGTCGCGGGCGGTGAGCATCAGGATCGGCAAGCTCGCCGAATCGGCGCGCAACAGGCGACACACTTGCAGGCCGTCCAGCCCCGGCAGCATCAGGTCGAGGATCACCAGGTCCGGCGGGTTGAGCCGCGCCCGCTCGCGCACATGATCACCACGGCTGATCACGCTGACGGAGTAGCCATTGCGTTCCAGGTAGCTGGCAATCAGCTCGGCGAGTGCGGTGTCGTCTTCGACCAGGAGGATGTTGGGCATGGGGGTGTTCCAGAAAGTGCTGTGGCGCCTGATAGACCGCTATCGCGAGCAGGCTCGCTCCCACAAGAGACCTCAAGTGGGCACAAGTTCTGTGAACACCACCGAACCACTGTGGGAGCGAGCCTGCTCGCGATAGCAGTCGACCAAGCGCAAATGAAATCAAGGCCTGCAGGATATACGCCCACACGCACACCTGAGTAAAACCCTTACACAATTTCACACAGCGCCTACAAAGCTTCACCGCTACCCTCGCCGGCGCCCAGTAGGATGCTGGGGTCATTATTGGGGTCATTCATGTCTAAAAATCCGCTTGCCAGGCTCAGTCTTGTAGCGCTGGCGTTGACGCTGAGCGCCTGCGACAAGTCCTCCAACGCCGAAGAACAGGCACCGTTGGCCACCGTTCGCATCGAAACCATCGAAGCCCGACCGCTGTCGATCAGCAGTGAACTGAGCGGACGGATCGTGGCGCCACGCATCGCTGAAGTGCGGGCCCGCGTGGCCGGCGTGGTGTTGCAGCGCACCTTCCGCGAAGGCAGCGACGTGAAGAAAGGCGATGTGCTGTTTCGCATCGACCCGGCCCCGTTCAAGGCCGACCTGGAAAGCGCCGAAGCGGCATTGCGCAAGGCCGAGGCCAATGCGTACCAAGCCAGACTGCAAGCGCAGCGCTACGCCCAGTTGATCAACGACAAGGCCATCAGCGGCCAGGACTACGACAACGCGCGCGCTGCCGTGCGACAAACGGCGGCCGACGTCGCCGCCAACAAGGCCGCGGTGGACCGGGCAACGCTCAACCTGGGGTACGCCACCGTTACCGCACCGATCTCCGGGCGCATCGGTCGCGCCCTGGTGACCGAAGGCGCGCTGGTGGGGCAGAACGAAACCACGCCGCTGGCGCTGATACAGCAACTGAACCCGATCCACGCCGACCTCACCCAGTCGACCCGCGAACTCAACGACCTGCGCCGGGCGTTCCGCTCCGGTCAGTTGAAAGCAGTCGGTCAAGGACAGGCCAGGGCCACGCTGATCCAGGACGACGGCAGCCTGTACCCGTTGCCGGGCAAGCTGCTGTTCACCGACATCACGGTCGATCCAGGCACCGGGCAGATCATCCTGCGCAGCGAATTCCCGAATCCGGACCTCGACCTGCTGCCGGGCAGTTTCGTGCGCGTGCGCCTGGAGCAGGCGGTCAATCAGCAAGGCATCAGCGTGCCGCAACGGGCCATCCAGCGTGACAGCGCCGGGGTGGCGCAGGTGCTGCTGCTCGATGACCAGCAGCGGGTCGGCCAGCAACCGGTTGAACTGGGCCCGGCGCAAAACGATCGCTGGGTCGTCACCGGTGGTCTCAAGCCCGGCGACCGCATTGTCGTCGAAGGCCTTCAACACGCCCGACCCGGTGAAAAAGTGCAGATCGACGACTCCCCTCTTCCACTCGCCCAGGTTTCTGACCAGTAAGCAGGACGCTTGTTTATGCCGCAGTTCTTTATCGACCGCCCGGTGTTTGCCTGGGTGGTGGCGTTGTTCATCCTGCTGGCCGGTGCCCTGGCCATACCGCAGTTGCCGGTGGCGCAGTACCCCGACGTCGCGCCGCCGCAGATCGAAATCTATGCCCTGTACCCCGGCGCCTCGGCGCAGACCGTGGACGAGAGCGTGGTCAGCCTGATCGAGGAAGAACTCAATGGCGCCGATCACCTGCTGTATTTCGAATCTCAAAGCAGTCTGGGCAGTGCCACGATCAAGGCGACCTTCCAGCCCGGCACCGATCCGGAAATGGCCCAGGTCGATGTGCAGAACCGCTTGAAGGTGGTGGAATCGCGCCTGCCGCAAGCGGTGACCCAGCAAGGCTTGCAGGTCGAGAAAGTCTCCGCCGGGTTCCTGCTGTTGATCACCCTGACCTCCAGCGACGGCAAGCTCGACGATGTGGCGCTCAGCGATTACCTGGCGCGCAACGTGATGAACGAGATCAAGCGTCTGGACGGCGTCGGCAAGGCACAGCTGTACGGCGCCGAACGGGCGATGCGCATCTGGATCGACCCGCAGAAATTGCTCGGTTTCAACCTGACGCCCGCCGATGTCAATGCCGCCATCGTGGCGCAAAACGCCCAGGTCTCGGCGGGCAGCATCGGCGACTTGCCGAGCCGCACCACCCAGGAAATCACCGCGACCATCCTGGTCAAGGGCCAGCTGTCGACGCCGGAGGAATTCGCCGACGTGGTGCTCAAGGCCAACCCCGATGGCTCCACCGTGCGCATCGGCGATGTCGCCAGGGTCGAGATCGGCAGCCAGGACTATCAGTTTTCCACGCGCCTTAACGGCAAGCCCTCGACCGCCGTCGGCGTGCAACTGTCGCCCGGCGCCAACGCCCTGAGCACCGCGACGCGGGTGCGGGCGAAGATGGATGAGCTGTCGCGCTACTTCCCGGCCGGGGTGCAATACAAGATCCCGTACGACACGTCGCCGTTTGTGAAAGTCTCAATCACCAAAGTGGTCTACACCCTAGGCGAAGCAATGCTGCTGGTGTTCGCGGTGATGTTTCTGTTCCTGCAGAACATCCGCTACACGCTGATCCCGACCCTGGTGGTGCCGGTGGCGCTGATGGGCACCTTTGCGACCATGCTCGCGCTGGGTTTCTCGATCAACGTACTGACCATGTTTGGCATGGTGCTGGCCATCGGCATTCTGGTGGACGACGCGATTGTAGTGGTGGAGAACGTCGAGCGAATCATGGCCACTGAAGGCCTGTCGCCCAAGGAAGCTACACGCAAGGCGATGAAGCAGATCACCGGCGCGATCATCGGCATCACCCTGGTGCTGGTGGCGGTGTTCATTCCGATGGCGTTCATGCAGGGCTCGGTCGGGGTGATTTACCGGCAGTTCTCGCTGTCGATGGCGACCTCGATCCTGTTCTCGGCGTTCCTTGCCCTGACCTTGACCCCGGCACTGTGCGCGACGCTGTTGCAGCCAATTGCCAAGGACGAGCATCACGAGAAAGGTGGATTCTTCGGCTGGTTCAACCGCCGTTTCGAACGACTCACCGAGTGTTATCAGGGTTGGGTCGCCTATGCACTCAAGCGTACCGGCCGCTATCTGTTGATCTACGGTGTGCTGCTGGTGGGTTTGGCTCTGTGCTTTGTGCGCCTGCCCTCCTCGTTTTTGCCGGTGGAAGACCAGGGCTATACCATCACCGACATTCAATTACCTCCGGGCGCGACCAAGAATCGTACGGTGCAAGTGGCTGAGCTGATCGAGGCGCACAATGCCGGCGAACCCGGTATCGGTGACAGTGTGGTGATTCTCGGTTTCAGCTTTTCCGGCAGTGGACAGAATGCTGCGCTGGCGTTCTCCACGCTCACGGACTGGTCGCAGCGAGGCAGCGACGACTCGGCGGGGTCGATTGCCGACCGCGCCAACATCGCCCTCAGCCAGATCAAGGACGCCATGGCCTTTGCGGTGCTGCCGCCACCGGTCGACGGCCTCGGCACCTCCAGCGGTTTCGAGTTCCGCCTGCAGGATCGCGGTGGCCTCGGTCACGCCACGCTGATGCGCGCCCGCACCGAGTTGCTGGCCGCCGCCGAGAAAAGCCCGATCCTGATGAACGTGCGCGAAAGCGCCCTGGCCGAAGCGCCACAAGTGCAACTGATCGTCGACCGCAAACAGGCGAATGCGCTGGGGGTGTCCTTTGCCGACATTGGTGGCGTGCTGTCCACCGCCGTTGGCTCGACCTACATCAACGACTTCCCCAATCAGGGGCGGATGCAGCGGGTGGTGGTGCAGGCCGAAGGCGATCAACGCAGTCAGGTCGAGGATGTGCTGAAGATTCACGTGCGCAACAACGCGGGCGACATGGTGCCACTGTCGGCGTTCGTCCAGGCCAGATGGACCCAGGGCCCGGCGCAATTGACCCGTTACAACGGTTACCCGGCGATCGCCATTTCCGGCGAACCGAAACCCGGTCACAGCACGGGCGAAGCCATGGCGGAGATCGAGCGACTGGTCGCGTTGGGCCCGGCGGGATTGGGCCAGGAATGGACCGGTTTGTCTTTGCAGGAACGCTTGTCCGGCAGCCAGGCACCTATCCTGCTCGGCTTGTCGCTGCTGATCGTTTTCCTGTGCCTGGCGGCGTTGTACGAGAGTTGGTCGATCCCGACCTCGGTGCTACTGGTGGTGCCATTGGGCGTGCTCGGCGCGGTACTGGCGGTGACCTTGCGCGGCATGCCCAACGATGTGTTCTTCAAGGTCGGGCTGATCACCATCATCGGTCTGTCGGCGAAGAACGCGATCCTGATCATCGAATTCGCCAAGAGCCTGTATGACGAAGGCCATGACCTGATCGATGCCACGTTGCAGGCCGCGCGCCTGCGGTTGCGGCCGATTGTCATGACTTCGTTGGCGTTCATCCTTGGCGTAGTGCCATTGGCGATTGCCACCGGCGCAAGCTCGGCAAGCCAGCAAGCCATCGGCACCGGGGTGATTGGCGGAATGATCACCGCGACCCTGGCGGTGGTGTTCGTGCCGGTGTTTTTTGTGGTGGTGATGAAGCTGGTGCGTAAACGCCACAAAAACATCTGATCAATACCACCGATGACTTGTGGGAGCCTGCTCGGTCCCACAAGGGCTTCATGGTGTGAGGATTGTGGTCACAACCGACCGCCCTGGGCTAAGGTGTTGGCACTACCCCGACCCATCGAGCGCTCATGCCCTTCCTCACCCACACCCACCCTCGCCTGTCCACCGCCCTGGCACTGGGCATCGCGGCGGGCATTCTGGTTCCGGCCGATTCGGTCATCAGCAAGATACTCATCGGCTGGAATGCCGGGGTCTGGACTTACCTGATCCTGATGTCCTGGCTAGTCGTGCGCTCCAAAGCGGCGGATGTCAAACGCATTGCCGACATCGAAGACGAAAACGCCGGGCTGGTGCTGTTCGTGGTGTGCATTGCGGCGATTGCCAGCCTGGCGACCATCACCTTCGAACTGGCCGGCAGCAAGGACCTGGAAACCACCCGCAAACTTCTGCATTACGGTTTCACCGCGTTGACGGTGATCGGTTCGTGGCTGTTGATCGGGGTGATTTTCAGCGTGCATTACGCGCGGCTGTATTACACCTGGCAAGGCAAGGAGCCGGCGCTGCGCTTTGCCGAGGGTTTGACCACCCCCAATTACTGGGACTTCCTGTACTTCTCCTTCACCATCGGCGTGGCGGTGCAGACGTCCGATGTGGGCGTGGCGACCCGTGAGATGCGCAAGATCGTGCTGGCGCAGTCGCTGATCGGGTTTTTGTTCAACACGGCCATTCTCGGGTTTTCGATCAACATCGCCGCCGGGCTGTTCAGCTGACAAGCTGCACAAACGTTCTAGGTTTCGAGGCTGGCGCGGGGTTAAATCGTTCGGCAATCCGCCCCACAGGTGCAGCATGACGTCTCACAACTGGATCGACCTGGCCCAGGATGCCGACACCGGCATCGAGACCCTGCGTGCGCATTTCGAAGGGCACGCCTACGACCCGCACTGGCATGACAGCTATCTGGTCGGCGTGACCGAGCAAGGTGTACAGCAATTCAACTGCCGGCGTACCAGGCACCAAAGCACACCGGGCAAGGTGTTCTTGATCGAGCCGGGAGACATTCACGACGGCGAAGCCCCGACCGATGACGGTTTCACCTACCGCATGCTGTACCTCGACCCACAGTGGTTGCAGCGCGAACTCGCCGCCGTGTTCGACAAGGCCCCCGACCACGGCCAATTGAGCTTCGCCAACACCCTGGCAACCGACGCACGCCTGGCTCAGGCCACCAGCCTGGCCTTCGAAACCCTGCATCGCGGCGAACTGAAAATCGTCCGGCAAACCGCCCTGGATGGTTTGCTCGAACGCCTGACCTGCCATTTGCACTGGCGCACCCGCTATGGCGAAGACCCACGCCTGCCCCGTGTGGCGCAGAAAGCCCGGGAATACCTGCACGCCAACGCCCAGTACGACATCGGCCTCGATCAACTGGCTGCGGCTACCGGCGTCGACCGTTTCCGCCTGACCCGTGCGTTCAAGGCCGCCTATGGCATCGCGCCCCACGCCTATCTCGTGCAATTGCGCCTGGCCAAGGCTCGGCGAATGCTGGCCCAGGGCGAACATCCGGCGGCGGTGGCCATGACGCTGGGCTTCGCCGACCAGAGTCATCTCGGCCGCTGGTTCGTCCGTGCCTACGGCCTGACACCGGCGCTGTACCGCAAGCGCTGCTCAAATCTTCCAGACAGGTAACGCCGGGATTGTGAAGATCGACTTCACAGATCTTCACCGGAGTTTGCCCGCGATGTTCGCCTCTTTTCCGACGTTACTGCCCTTCCTGCTGTTTGCCTTTGTCGCCGCGATCACGCCCGGCCCGACCAATATTCTGCTGCTGAGCAACAGTGCCCGGTTCGGCGTGGCGGCGGCCATTCCGATCATCCTCGGTGCCTGCGCCAGCGCTGCAGTCCTTGTGCTGCTGGTGGGTACCGGGGCCGGGTCTGCGTTGACGGCCTGGCCGTTCTTGCAAACCGTCATGCAATGGGTCGGTGCAGGGTGGCTGACCTATCTGGCCTGGCAGATTTTTAGCGCTCCGGCCCAAGCCATCAGCGCTCAAGCAACCGATGCACGCCTTGGACTGTGGGGCGCTGCCGGCCTGCAATGGATCAACCCGAAGACCTGGTTGATGGCGCTGGCGGTGGTCAGTGTGTTTGCCGGAGTAGACGAAAATCGACTGGTCCATGTGCTCTACCTTTCCCTGGCGTTCTTCGTGATTTCGGTGCCATGCCTGAGCGCGTGGGCGCTGCTCGGTGCCGTGTCCTCGCGCTGGTTGCGTTCGGCAACGGCCGTGCAACGCTTCAACCGTGGCATGGCCCTGTTGCTGCTGGGTTCGGCGTGGTGGAGCGTGCTGGGGTAAGCGCCTCTCGTCGCCGGCTGTCGGACAATTGTTCATCCGGGGCTTGACGGCGAATTGGCTTTTGGTGTCTTCTGAAACCGGTTTCAGAGGTGCAGTACACGCACCCGACCTGATAAATCCAATAAGAAGGTTTCAGACCGTGAACGATTTCTCCGCCGCCCAGCGCAGCCGCGTGACCATGCTCGACGTGGCCGAACACGCCAAGGTCTCCAAGGCCAGCGTTTCGCGGTTCATCGGCGACGACCGCGCCCTGCTCTCCGATGCCATCGCCCAGCGCATCGAACAAGCCATTGCCGAATTGGGTTATCGCCCGAACCAGATGGCCCGTGGTCTGAAACGCGGACGTACCCGCCTGATCGGCATGCTGGTGGCCGATATCCGCAACCCTTATTCAATTGCCGTGATGCACGGGGTGGAAACCGCCTGCCGTCAGCACGGCTACAGCCTGGTGGTGTGCAACACCGACCGCGACGACGAACAGGAACGCCAGCACCTGGCCCTGCTGCGCTCCTACAACATCGAAGGCCTGATCGTGAACACCCTCGGCCATCACCGTGACGAGTTGCTCGAACTGCACCGTGAAATGCCCCTGGTGCTGGTGGACCGCAAGGTCGAGCACCTGGAGAGCGATATGGTGGGCCTGGACAACCCCGCAGCGGTCGAGATGGCCCTCGCCCACCTTGAAGAACGCGGCTACCGCGATGTGTTGCTGGTGACCGAACCCTTTGACGGCACCAGTTCTCGCATCGAGCGGGTCGCCAGCTTCAAGGCGCACATCGAACAACGCCCGGCCCTGCGCGGCACGCTGGTCGAAACCGGCAGCGATCTGAGCGCACAACTCAAAGCCTTTCTCGACTCACCCGGACCGGGTCCCAAAGCGCTGTTCTGCGCCAACGGGATTGCGGCACTGGCCAGCACCCATGCGCTGCGTGAGCTCAAGTGCAACCTGTTTGAAGACGTGGGCCTGATCGCCCTGGATGATCTGGAGTGGTACCCGCTGGTGGGCAGCGGCATCACCGCCCTCGCCCAGCCGACCACGGAGATTGGCGCCAGTGCGTTCGAGTGTTTGCTCAAGCGGTTGCGCGGGGATGATGGGGCGGTGCGCACGCTGGATTTTCCGGCGCGGCTGATTGTCCGGGGTTCGACCCTTGGAGTTCTTCGGTGAATGTACCGGCCCTTTCGCGAGCAGGCTCGCTCCCACAAGGATTGGCGAACGCTGGCCCATTGTGGGAGCGAGCCTGCTCGCGATGAGGCCAGCAAGAACATTACAAAAATCAGCAGTGATATTTTTTTGAACAAAAATGAAACCGGTTTCAGAGGTAGAAAAACAATGAACAAACCCGCCGTTTCCATCAGCCTGTCCAGCTACGGTGCCGATCTGGTCCGTCAGCGCGGCCAGGGCAGTTTCATCGACGTCCTGGCCGCCGCTGGCGCCACGCACATTGAATGGCGCGAAGAATTGCTGACGGTCGAGGACCCGGTACAACTGGCCGAAGCGACGCGGACCCAAGGCCTCGAAAGCGTGTATTCCTCGCCCATGGAGCTGTGGTTGGCCGGGCAGTCCAAACCCAACCCGCAACTGATCATCGCCCTGCAGCGCGCCCACGCGTTCGGCGCCAAATGGCTGAAAGTCTCGCTCGGCTATTTCACCGATAACGGTGACCTGCAAGCCCTGACCCGGGTGCTCGGCGACAGCACCGTGCAGTTACTGGTGGAAAACGACCAGACCTTGCACGGGGGTCGAATCGAACCGTTCCAGCGCTTTTTCGCCCAAGTCGAGCAACACCGCCTTGCGATCAAAATGACCTTCGACATCGGCAACTGGCACTGGCAAGACCAGTCGGCCGCCAGCGCCGCACGGCTGCTCGGTCGCCACGTCGGTTACGTGCACTGCAAAGCGGTGACGCGTCGTGCCGACGGCAAGCAGGTGGCCATCCCCCCCACCGCCGTGGACTTGCAACAGTGGGAACACCTGCTGCGGCACATGGCCCAAGGGGTTATGCGAGCGGTTGAATACCCGCTGCAAGGCGACGACCTGGTGCAACTGACCCACGAACACGTCAGCGCCCTCGCCCGACTCGGCCAAGCGCAACTGGAGAACGCTCATGTCTGAGATCGATATTCTGTCGTTCGGCGAAACCATGGCGATGTTCGTCGCCGAGCAGGCCGGCGATCTGGCCAGCGTCAAAGCTTTCCACAAACGCATTGCCGGCGCCGACAGCAACGTCGCCATCGGTTTGTCGCGACTGGGCTTCAAGGTGGCCTGGCTGAGCCGGGTCGGCGCGGATTCACTGGGCCGATTCGTGATCGATACGCTGGAGAAAGAAGGCCTGGATTGCCGCCACGTCGATATCGACCCCGCGCACCCCACCGGTTTTCAGCTCAAGTCGCGCACTGACGATGGCAGCGACCCGGTGGTCGAATACTTCCGCCGTGGCTCGGCGGCCAGTCACTTGTCGGCGCATTCGATCGTGCCTGAACTGCTCAACGCCCGGCACCTGCACGCCACCGGCATTCCACCGGCGCTGTCGGAAACGGCGCGGCAGATGTCCTTCGAATTGATGACCCGCATGCGCGATGCCGGCCGTAGCGTGTCGTTCGACCCGAACCTGCGCCCCGGCCTGTGGGCCAGCGAGCGACTGATGATCAGCGAAATCAACCGCCTCGCTGCCCTCGCCCATTGGGTGCTGCCAGGGTTGAGCGAAGGACGCCTGCTCACCGGCTTCGAAGACCCGGCCGACATCGCAGCGTTCTACCTCGACCAGGGCGCCGAAGCGGTCGCCATCAAGCTCGGCCCTCACGGTGCTTATTACCGCACGCAACTGGATGCCGGATTTGTCGCCGGAGTGCCGGTGCAAACCGTGGTCGACACCGTGGGTGCCGGTGATGGTTTCGCCGTGGGCATGATCAGCGCACTCCTGGAAAACCACAGCTTTGCCGAGGCGGTAAAGCGTGCCAACTGGATTGGCAGCCGCGCGGTGCAGAGCCGCGGGGACATGGAGGGGTTGCCAAGCCGGGCCGAGATGGTCAGCGAATTTGAGGTCGCCATCGCGAGCAGGCTCGCTCCCACACTGGATCGTATTCCAACGTAGTTCCCTGTGGGAGCGAGCCTGCTCGCGATAAGGCCAGTACAGGCACTGAAGAACAATCCGTTACCTGCTGCGACAAAAACAACAAGCTCAGGAGCACCACCATGAAAACCGCAACGCTCGCCACCCGCCGCTGGTGGTACATCATGCCCATCGTGTTCATCACCTATAGCCTGGCGTACCTCGATCGCGCCAACTACGGGTTCGCCGCCGCCTCTGGCATGGCCGCGGACCTGATGATCACCCCGGGCCTGTCGTCGATGCTCGGCGCGCTGTTCTTCCTCGGTTACTTTTTCTTCCAGGTGCCGGGGGCGATCTACGCGCAGAAACACAGCGTGAAGAAACTGATTTTCGTCAGCCTGATCCTCTGGGGCGGCCTGGCGACCTTGACCGGGATTGTCTCCAATGCCTGGTGGCTGGTGGTCATCCGCTTCATGCTCGGCGTGGTCGAAGCCGCGGTGATGCCGGCGATGCTGATCTATCTATGCCATTGGTTCACCCGTGCCGAACGCTCGCGGGCCAACACCTTCCTGATCCTCGGCAACCCGGTGACCATGCTGTGGATGTCGGTGGTGTCGGGCTATCTGGTACAGCATTTCAGCTGGCGCTGGATGTTTATCATCGAAGGTTTGCCGGCGGTGCTCTGGGCCTTTATCTGGTGGCGTCTGGCCGATGATCGTCCCTCCCAGGCCAAGTGGCTCAACGACCAGGAAAAGCTCGATCTGGAAAGCGCCCTGGCGGCCGAGCAGGTCGGCATCAAAGCAGTGAAAAACTACGCTGAAGCGTTCCGCTCCGGCAAAGTCATCCTCCTGGCCCTGCAGTTTTTCTGCTGGAGCATCGGCGTATACGGCTTTGTGCTGTGGTTGCCGTCGATCCTCAAGGCCGGCGCGCAAATGGACATGATCGAAGCCGGCTGGCTCTCGGCCCTGCCTTACCTGGCGGCGGTGATCGGCATGCTGCTGGTGTCCTGGGGTTCGGACAAGCTGCAAAAACGCAAACGCTTCGTCTGGCCGCCGCTGCTGATTGCTTCCATCGCTTTCTACGGTTCCTACGCCCTGGGCGCCGAACATTTCTGGTGGTCGTACACCCTGCTGGTGATTGCCGGTGCCTGCATGTACGCGCCTTACGGCCCTTTCTTCGCGATCATTCCGGAAATCCTCCCGTCCAACGTCGCGGGCGGCGCCATGGCGCTGATCAACAGCATGGGCGCCTTGGGATCGTTCGGCGGCTCCTACCTGGTCGGCTACCTGAACAGTTCCACCGGCTCGCCCGGCGCATCTTATTTGCTGATGAGCGGCGCGCTGATGCTTTCGGTGGTGCTGACGATGTGCCTCAAGCCCGGCGCCAGCGACCGGGAGCGTCCCACGGTCGCGCTGACCCGTCGCACCGCCGCCCACCCATGATTTGATGTCGAGAGAACCCGGATGAAAAAGCAGGTCGTTCTATACAAGAAACTGTCGCCATCGCTGATGGCTCGCTTGCACGAGCAGGCTGAAGTGACACTGATCGAAAGCCTCGACGCCACAGGGCTGGCCAAGCTGCGCGACGCCCTGCCCCGTGCCCAGGGCTTGCTCGGCGCCAGCCTGAAGCTGGATGCCGAACTGCTCGACCTGGCGCCGAAACTTGAAGCCATCGCCAGCGTCTCGGTGGGCGTCGACAACTACGACATCGACTACCTGACCGAACGGCGCATCCTGCTCAGCAACACGCCGGATGTGCTGACCGAAACCACCGCCGACACCGGGTTCGCCCTGATCCTGGCCACCGCGCGGCGTGTGGTGGAACTGGCGAACATGGTTCGCGACGGCCAGTGGACCCGCAACATCGGCCCCGCGCATTTCGGCAGTGATGTGCACGGCAAGACCCTGGGCATCATCGGCATGGGGCGCATAGGCGAAGCCCTGGCCCAGCGCGGGCATTTCGGTTTCGGCATGCCGGTGATCTACCACAGCCACTCACCGAAACCAGCGGTCGAACAGCGGTTCAATGCCCGGTACCGCAGCCTCGACGAGCTCTTGCAGCAGGCCGACTTTGTCTGCCTGACCCTGCCGCTGACCGCTGAAACCGAAGGGCTGATCGGTGCGCGGCAGTTCGCGCTGATGCGTCCAGAGACCATCTTCATCAATATTTCACGGGGCAAAGTCGTGGATGAAGCGGCGCTGATCCAGGCCCTGAGCGAACGACAGATTCGCGCCGCCGGGCTGGACGTGTTCGAGCGCGAGCCGCTCAGTCACGACTCGCCTTTGCTGCAACTGGACAATGTGGTGGCCACGCCGCACATGGGCTCGGCCACCCATGAAACGCGGGAAGCCATGGCCCGGTGTGCGGTGGACAACCTGTTGGCGGCGCTGGCGGGTCAGCGGCCGGTTAATCTGGTCAATCCGCAGGCGTGGCGCTAGCCCTTGGGTATAACCGGCACATAGACCCACTCGGACAGCTCACCGTCGGCAAACCGGCAGCAGACAGCGATATTGAGCGGCAACAGGGGTATCAGGTTATACAGTGTGTGCACGGTCGCCGAGACGTCTGTCGAATTCGTCAGCACCTTGACTCGATAACCAATCGGAGCCTGCCCGGTGGGTGCCTCCCAAGCAATGGAAACCCTGCGGTTTCCATTGGCCGTCACCCGCAGATTGCGTGGCACATTCGATGCGTCACCGGTCGTGAAGGTAGCCGTCGCGGGTGAAGAAAGTCCGCCATTTACACTTCGAGTCCGGACCTCGACGTTGTAGGTCGATTCGGGCTGCAACGGCGTCAAGGCGTAATCCAGTCCGCGGCTCGTGCCGACCAACGTTCCATTGCAGGTAATCGAATAGTCAAACACGGTCGCGGTGCCGCCAGGCGCTGCCCACACCAGCGTTGCGCTGGTGCCGGTCACAGCGGTGACTTGTAGCGACACCGGTGTGCCCGGATGCGCACCGATCACGAACTCGGCTGGGTGCGAGATGTTGTTTGCGGGGCCACGTGCCCGTACCGAAAATCTGTATTCACGGTCGGCGTCGAGCCCGCGTATCTCGCACGGCGGTCGCGTCACATTGATGGAGGGGATGCCCGAAGCGGATATTTCATAGCCCACCGCATTAGGACACAGATTGCACATTGCATAGGGCTCGTCCCATGTGAGCACCGCTGTCGTGGCGGCGCGATGGCCGGTCAAATGGCCCGGCGAGCAAATGCGTTCTCCGCCATAAGCCGGTGTGGTGAACGGCTTCACGCTGTACGCCGAGAAGTAATCGCCCAGACCATAATTGCCGACGCCCTTGGCCCGTACCTTGAACTCGTATTGGGTGTTTTCATTCAGCCCGGTCGCCCGATAGCTTCGTTCGGCAATCGTCGTCAGACGCTCATTGTTCAGATAAACCTCGTATCGCGTATCGGCGGTGTAGTCAGCACCGGCGCGCCAACTCAAAAGCGCCGTATCGTCAGTGAGCTCATCAAGTGAAAGTTCCTGCGGCGCCTGAAATACTTTCGTTGAAGCGCTGGAGACAGAAGGCTCCGATTCGCCGCTGGCATTGATGGCCCGAACCTCAATGAAATATCGGGTGTCGGGACGAAGACGCTGGATGCGGTGATTCATGTATGGCGTCGGTTCGGTGACAAACACCTCACGCTGAGGGGTATCGATCCCCATACTGACATGATAATTGGCAGATTGCGGCGGCCCCCAGGTGACGGTAACAGCATCATGGGTGGTGATGACGTGCAGGCTGCCGGGTTTGGGAGGCAGCGCCGGGCCGTCGAGTGTCTTCTGGGTAATGCGCGCCGGAGATGACTCACCGTTACTATTGCGGGCACTGACCTCCACAAAATAAAGGGTATTTTGCATCAGGTTGGTCAGCGACTGTCGCGGTAGACCCGTCGTCAGCGTAGTCACCGCGCCACCAGGTTCGATGCCATGGCGAATGACATAATCGACGGCACCGGTGACCGCCGTCCATTCCACGTCCATCGCCGAGATCGCTGGCGTCGCCCTTAGCCCGGTCGGGGTTGCGGGCACTTGCAGCGTCTGTTTGACAATCCGCGCCGGCGACGAGTCGCCGACATTGTTCGATGAGCGAATGTCGAAGTAATAATTGGTGCCAGCGCTCAGGCCACTGAATGTATGGGCTCGTGTCGCAGAGGTCGCGGTGCCGATGACCGCTCCGCTGGGCGCAACCCCATAACTGAGTTTGTAGCTGGAGGCTTCGGCAGGCCCGGACCAGGTCAGTGCCATCGAGTCTTTACTTGGGGTCGCGGCAAGACTGGTCGGGGGTGCCGGCACGGCAGTACCCGGTTTGGTGGTGGCGTCCACGTCTTTGCTCGCAGGCGACACTTCGCTGCCCTTGAGCCCGAACGCCTGGATCTGATACCGGGTATCGGGACTCAGGCCATTGATCACATAGCGCAGGCCAATGATCGGCACGTCGAACTCGCCCACCGGCGTCCCTGCGGTGCTCCATTTCAAACGTGTGCCGGTATGCCCGCCACCCGCCATGTAGCCCCAGGTAACGGTGATGGATGACTCTGTTTGCGCGGTGGCGGAAATGGCGATCGGGGCCGCAACGTAAGTCGCTGGCGACATGCTTGATTCGTCTTGATGGATGCTCATTCAGAAGCCTGCGGCAATGGTTGTCATGCCTCCTATTAAAATGCCCTTCGCTTCAGTTGCACCACTGACAGAACTGATAGTGGCAGGCAGGCGGTTTCTATGCATGTGCCTGCCAGTGGGCGTAAACGTTGAGGGAATGGGCTTATCGTTTAGCCAAAAACCGCACGCGGTTGCATCAAGTCCGTCGCACACAGGGCAATTCGCCGGCATGCATCGGCCAGTTTCTGCTGGTCCACCACCAGGCCAAGGCGAATATGCCCCGCCGCACTCGGTCCGAACGCTTCGCCCGCCAGCACCGACACGCCATAACCTTCCAGCAATCGCTCGGCGAAGCGATGGGCACTCAACCCGGCCTGCCGCACATCAATCATCACGAACATTCCGCCATCGGGCCTGACCGCGCGAAGGCCCGGGCAATGGTTAAGGCTCGTGCATACCAGGTCACGACGCTGGCGATACTCCTCACGCATCAACGCCACCTCCGGCAGATCTTCATCAAGCGCCACCTGCGCAGCCTTCTGCACGAACTCCGGAATGCCAAACAGCATGCACAACGACAGATGCTCCAGATGGTCGTTCAGGGGTTTGGGCCCGATCACCCACCCCACCCGCCAACCGCTCATGGCATGGGATTTGGACAGGCTGTTGATGGTCACGGTGCGCTCTGCCATGCCCGGCAGACTCGCCGGACTGATGTGCTCGCCTTCGTAGAGCAACTCGCTGTAGACCTCATCGCTGATCAGCCATAAATCATGTCGGATGCACAGCAAAGCCAGTTCCTGCCAAACCATCAGCGGCAAACTGGCGCCCGAAGGATTGTTCGGACTGTTGAGCAAAATGGCACGGGTCCTTGTGGTGATCAGCGCCGCCACATCCGCCGGGTCGACCCGAAAGCCATTCTCCGGACGTACCGCCACCGGCACCACTTTGGCGCCACACGCCCCCATGACCCCTTCATAGGTGACGTACATCGGCTCGGCGACAATCACTTCATCGCCCGGATCGAGCAAGCATTGCGCCACTGAATACACCGCGCTCTGGGCACCGGGCAGTACCACCACATGCTCGGCGTCCACCACCTGGCCGCTGGTGCGCCGATGACGTCGGGCAATGCTGTCGCGCAATCCTCGACGGCCACGGACCTCAGAGTAATGGGTATCTCCGGCCAGCAGGCTGTCGATGGCCGCCTGCACCACAGGTCTGGGGGTATCGAAATCGGGATCGCCAACCGATAACAGCAGTACATCGGCACCCTGTTCGCGCAATTGCAGCGCTCGGTAATGAATCTGCCAGGCCGCCGCACCGTCACCGGCGATTCGATGGGTCAAGGCTGAATAGCGCATGTGGTTCTCCTGTCGCGCGGGTTCCAAGCCACAACCCTATCTCAAATCATGAGACACGCCAGTACCGCATTCCATTCGACGGACGGGCATTGCGCGACGAATCGAGAATCGGTCCGACCGCCGATGCCTTACGGTTCTGTTTTTTTGCCACTCGACAGTGACTCCCCGGATAAAAAACGCCTTTCCATTCAAGAATGTAGCGCTCGGTCTGTAGAACAAAAAAACACAACGACAACTCCTACAAACTCGAAGCACTTTCACTGACAGCCTTTTCCCCAATGCCTGATTAAAGTGCACCACCTGTAATTTGTGACAGGTTCCAAGCGATGGAAATCGCGCTATAAGAACCCCGTACCTCCAGCCCTTGTCAGGTGCCTGTGCTGAGTTCGCCATACCAGGCCGTCGGTGCCGCGTTGAACAGCGCAATCACCGATTGGGTACCGGGGCTGATGGTGCGCGTGAGGGTATTGAGGTACCAGTCGGTGGGGCTCTGTTGGACCAGGTCATAGGAGAAAGCCCCTAGGTCCACCGCGCCGCCGGCCAGCGCGAACGTCGCGTCACCGCCGCCGATGTGCACGACCGGAATGGCACCGGCACCCACGGGTTCCGAGCCACTGGAATCGATCGCCACGGTGTGATTGCCGGTGGCCGTACCGGTCACGGTCAGGGTATCGACCTGGCCGGTTGTGAAATCGGTGTGCATGAAGAACGTACCACCGGTGCCCGAAAGCGTGCCCACGTTCAACTTGAAGAACTCGCCGGGGTTGCCGAACTGGATGGCACCGCCATTCATGTTCAGGTTTTCGACCTGACCATCGCCGACCATGATCCAGCGCGCATCGCTGTTGACGCCCAGGTTCTGCACATTCTGCAGGCGACCGGTCAGGGTGGCGGCGTTTTCAAGCAGCACATTGGCGGTGCTGGTCTCGTCGGCAACGATATCGCCCACCAGATTGCTGCTACCGACCCGCAGATCCGCTGCGGAGCCTCTGCGCACATCCAGCAGGATGCCATTGCTGGCGGACAGGGTGGACCCGTTGAGGACCGCAATATTGGTCTGTGCAGGAACCCCTGTACTGGCGTCGACGACGATCGCCGAACCGTTGAGACCCACAACCTCGGTATGGTTCAGCGTTAGTTTGCTGGTGGCATTGAGACCGGGATCCGGGTTGATATCGATACCGTTTCGGCTGCCGGTGATCTGACTGTCAGTCGCCTCGACGGTACCACTGAACAGGCGCAGACCGGCAGCATTGGGACCGGTGCCGATGAGCTTCGATTGTGTCAGTGTCAGCAGGCTCAAGGCATTGACCGTGGCACCGTTGGTCACGCCAGTGATCGTGCTGTTGGCGCTGACCGTTGCCCTGGAACCCTGAGCACCCGCCGCATCGCGACTGACCACCAGACCGATCCGGTCGCTTGAAATGGTGGCACCTGCAATGTTGGCCGTACCGGCATTCAAATGCACGCCGTTGGCGCGTGTCCCGGTCACAGCGGTGCCATTGAGGTTCAGGGTCGAATTGTTGACCGCAATATCACGGGTCGCGCCGCCATTACTGTTCAAGGTCGAATTGCCATTCAACACGTAATTATCAACCGCGGTATTACCGTCAATGTCGAGAGTCTCTTCGGGGACCAAAACCCTTGCGTGCCCCATTTCACTGATCAACAAAAAAGGCGTGATGGAGAGCAGCTTTAATGCACAAGACAGCGGATGCAACCTGAACAATTGAACCGAGGACATGTAGGCACCTTTTTGTAGGAGAAAAGACAAAGTGGCGCAGGCTATAGAGCATCAGTCCGACTGTATGTAGGACTTATCCGAGAGAAATCCTACACAGCAAAAAATCCCACAGAAGAAAACGGCTGCCCGTGCGACATCCGTTTTCTTCCGTTCAAGCGACTCTCACGGGTGCACGTCAAGGCTTGTCGGGAATGTTGCAACTCCCTTCACCCTGGGACAGGACGACTCTCGTGTTGGTGGGAGTAGAGGCCGCAGGTTTACCTTTGATGGTGTAGGTCACTTCGCCTTTGCCCGTCTGCGCAGTACTGGACCAAATGGGCAACAAATGCGTGGCGTAAGGTTCGATGAGCCAGATAATTCCATCTCTGGCCTGCACCTCGGTGATATTGGTGAAGGTGTGTTTTTTCCCGGCGGCGGGTACCAATACGGGAGAGGCAAAGCTGGTATAGCCCTTCCACTCCACGTCGACGTCGTCGCCTGCCTTCAAGTGAGTGCTCGGCGGGATCAAGTACTCGATGCCATATGAAGTAGCCCCACTGTTCCAGCGCAGTGAATTGCAGGTCACGATGCCAGAAGGATTGACATGCTGCGCAACGGCTTCCGGCAACTCCAGGACCAGGAAGTCGATCTGCACCGCTGTACGAGGGTCAGGCTCTTGCGGGTTTGCATGGGCCGGGTTGGAGAGTTCGTACCAGACCGGCATCGCGGCACTGGGGCCTTCGCCACGGATCACGTCCCAATCGAGCGCGATCTTGATGATGTCTCCCGCTTTGTCATTGGCGACGTCGATGACATAGGGCACACCGATCGAAGTTCCGTTCCACTTGACCTCATAGGTGTCACCGTCTGCCAGCGGTGCGACGAGTTCTATTTCTGCACCAATGTCCTCGTCTTCATCGCTTTTGATGATGACGTTTTCGACGTTTGACTTGCCGAGAATCCTGACTTTCTTCAACGCAGGGTTGCCGGGGTTCGGATCGGGGTTGCCCGGCCCGGTGTTGGACAGGTTGCATATCAACGTTTCGATTTCCGAGACAAAAGGCTCTACACCGCGCAGGCACGTATAGCTCACGGGGATGTCAATCGGCCCTGTTGCGCTGCCATAGGCTGAACGAATCATGCTCCACGGCACAAAGATATCGATCCCGTTGGCGGGATTGCCACCGACCGGTGTCCCGGGTTTAAGCTCCTGGTCTTTCCACTTGATCACGAGGGTGTCGGTGGACTTGCCTTTGTCGACTTGCGGCACATTCACCAAAACACCGCCGTTAACGATGTCTTCGCGGCGCAGCTCGCCGCCAGTGGCATCCGCTACCGTGGGTTTTGGCAACGGCGCGGGTGGCAGCGGGTCGAGCGCCACCGACATCAACTCGTACAGAGACAGCGCACTGATGTTGCCGGCCTTGTCGATGAGGACATAGCCGCCACAGCACAGGCCGTCACCGGCCTCGATGAACTTGTCCTTGGGGATTCTCACCTTGCCGCCAGGAACGATGTCCTGCGGAGGGATGAGTGGAATGTCAGTAGGATCTTCGGGCAGTTCCCCTTTTAACCAGGCATAGGCGACTTTGACGTCAATTAACTCGCCACCCTCCCACAGGGGAATTGTGGCCTCCAGAAAATCATTCGCGCCAAAGGTTGGGTCCGTAATAGGCGGCTTGATGGTGAATATCATTTTCTGCGGTGGGGCCGCGCCATTGGGCGGAACCTTGTCAATCTGGATACGAACGCGATTCGACCAGTCCTTGATCCCGACGAAGTTCTCGTGCTCGTACCGCAGGTCGAAGGGCCCCTCGTGGGTCGGATCCAGTAAAAACGTGCTGCTGATGGTAAAGTCCAGCGGCACCCAGGTGTCCCCGCCCGTATAGGAATGCTCGTCAAGAATCGCCCACTCACTACTGCCCGCTCGGGCAATCTGCAGCCTGTAGTGTTCGGTATCGCCGGGATCGGGGAGTTGCGGCCATGTGGTAATCGTCGTGGTCAGGTCTGTATTGAGTTTTACCCGGGGAATAAGCCCAATTGGCGTTCCCGGCAATACAAAATGCGACACGTCAGGGTCCTGGACTATCAGCGGCTGTGCGCCGCCGGATACGGACTCCTTTGATCTCAGTTGCTGCTCTTTCTTGTCTGAACCAGCCATGTTGGCGCTCTCCGTATTCATAACCAAGCGCCATGAATCCCATGGCGCTTGAGCTCGAAAAGCAGACCGAATACTACCGGGCACTACCCAAACGCATCCCGTCGTTCTGCGCTTGGGCGAAGTAAGCACTTTTTTGCGCAACCGCGATACTGTCAAAGTTGACAGGTACCCCCCGAAACCCCCGTACTTCGGGGGTGGGCAATTTTCCTCGCAACAGGTTGCGTCAGCGCTGGCGGGCAGCGATCTTCCAGACCCGGGCAATGTCCGTCGCCAGCTCACGTAACAGGCGCGGTGCATTGTTACAGGCCTGTTCCAGCGTCATCGGTTCGCTCGACAGCGAGAACGCGGCATCGACGCCATGGTCATACAGCTGCTGGTAATCCTCGCCCAGGGTGCCAGCGATGACGATCACCGGCACGCCACGTTCGCGGGCAATGCGCGCCACCCCAAACGGGGCCTTGCCATGCAGGGTTTGCACGTCTATCCCCCCTTCTCCGGTGATCACCAGATCGGCACCCTCTACCAGTTCGGCCAGGCCCACCAGCTCCGCCACCACCTCTACTCCGACTTTGAACTGCGCGCCCAGAAACGCCTTGGCGGCAAACCCCAGCCCCCCCGCCGCACCGCTGCCGGGTTCGTCGCGCACGTCCTTGCCCAGGACTTTGGCGCAGTGATCGGCAAAGTGCCCAAGGGCGCGGTCCAGCTGTTCGACCTGTTCGGGCGTGGCGCCTTTTTGCGGACCGAACATCGCCGAGGCCCCTTGAGCGCCGCACAAGGGATTGTCCACATCCGCGGCGATCTCAAAGCTCACGTCCGCCAGTCGCGGATCGATGCCCGACAGATCGATGCTCGCCAGTTTTCCCAGCGCCAGGCCACCTGGAGGCAAAGGCCGCCCCCGGGCGTCGAGAAACTTCACACCCAGGGCTTGCAGGGCTCCGGCGCCACCGTCGTTGGTGGCGCTGCCGCCCATCGCCAGAATCACCCGCTTCGCCCCCTCATCCAGGGCGGCGCGGATCACCTCGCCGGTACCGAAGGTGCTGCTTTTGCAAGCATCGCGGTGATCCAGCGGAATCAATTGCAAACCGCTGGCTTCAGCCATTTCGATGATCGCGGTGTGGCTGTCAGACAACCAGCACCACCTCGAATCGACGGGCGAGCCGAATGGCCCGTGCGCCTCAGCCCAGCACAACTCGCTTTCACGTGCGGCGAGCACCGCTTTGACCGTGCCCTCCCCACCGTCGGTCATCGGGCATGTGATCAGTTCCGCGTCAGGCCACACTTCAGCCAGACCGAGGGCAATGGCATCGGCCACCCCTTGACCGCTGATGCAGTCCTTGAACGCGTCCGGGGCGATGACGATTTTCATGCGAATTCTCCTTATTCAATGCATCCATGCTGCCAGCCGGCCTTGGCGATGACGCCAGTCGGCTGCGCATGCGGCAAAAGCTGTTCGTTGTTCGTGACGACCGAACAACGTTACCGTTGTAGGAATCGGCTTGCCAGTGATAACCATTTCATGACCGCCGTCGACAGCACGCCAGGCACTCGCCGTTGGATATTCCGTTTGCTCAGAGTCAGGGTTCTGGTATTTGATTGAGCCTTTCCCATCGGTAAAAGGATTTCGTCATGAGCTACCGCACGCTGGGCCATTCAGGCCTGCAGGTGTCCACCCTGACCCTGGGCACCATGATGTTCGGCGAACAGACCAGCACCGAAGATTCCCTGCGAATCATCGACAAGGCCTGGGACCAGGGCATCAATTTCATCGACACCGCCGACGTCTATACCCAGGGTCACTCCGAAGAAATCGTCGGTGAAGCGATCGCCAGTCGACGCCAGGAATGGGTGCTGGCCACCAAGGTCGGTTTCGGCCCGGTGGATGGCGTACCGAACCGCAGCGGTCTGAGCCGCAAGCACATCTTCAATGGCATCGAGGCCAGCCTGACGCGCCTGGGCACCGACTACGTCGACCTCTATTACCTGCATCGCGAGGACCACAATACGCCGATGGAGGTCACGGTATCGGCCATCGGCGATTTGATCCGCCAGGGCAAGATCCGTTATTGGGGCCTTTCGAATTATCGTGGCTGGCGCATCGCCGAGGTGATTCGCGTCGCCGACCAACTCGGCGTCGACCGGCCGGTGATCAGCCAGCCGCTGTACAACATCGTCAACCGCCAGGCCGAGACCGAGCAGATCACCGCTGCACAAAACTACGGTTTGGGCGTGGTGCCTTACAGCCCGTTGGCGCGTGGCGTGCTCAGTGGCAAGTACGCGCCGGATGTCACGCCGGACGCCAACAGCCGCGCCGGGCGCCAGGACAAACGCATCCTGGAAACCGAATGGCGCGTCGAGTCCCTGCGCATTGCCCAACAGATCCAGCAATACACCCGGGAACGCGGCGTCGGCATGGTCGAGTTCGCCATCGCCTGGGTGCTGAACAACAGTGCCGTCACTTCGGCCATCGTCGGCCCGCGTACCGAAGCACAATGGGATGCCTACACTAAGGCTCAGGCGGTCAGGATTACGGCTGAAGATGAAGCGTTCATCGATTCGCTGGTGACGCCGGGGCATGCGTCGACGCCGGGTTTCAATGACGTGAGCCATTTCGTGTCGGGTCGTAAACCGCTGACTAACTGACGATACATTTCACTTGTGGGAGTTGGCTTGCCCGCTCCCACAGGGTTTCGGGTCTTGCCCAAAATGTTGTGAATATTGATCATACGGCCAATATTCCGCACAAAAACCACGTATCCTGCGCGCCTCGTTTCACCTTCAATCACGCGAGGACAGTTTGTCTAAAGGTATCGCTCTATCGGTTTCAGCCTCGGTGCTGTTTGCCGTCATGTATTACTACACGTCGCTGCTCACGCCCTTGAGTGGCGTGGAAATCTTCGGCTGGCGCATGTTGCTCACGGTGCCGTGCATGACCGTGTTCATGGTGATGTCCGGGGAGTGGAAACGCGTCGTCGACATTGTGCGGCGAGTCGCACGCCGACCGGTTCTGTTGCTTGCCCTGATCATCTCTTCGGCCCTGGTCAGCGTGCAGCTCTGGCTGTTCATGTGGGCGCCACTCAATGGCTATAGCCTGGATGTCTCGCTGGGCTATTTCCTGTTGCCGCTGACCATGGTCCTGACCGGCCGGCTGGCCTATGGTGAACGCCTCTCCTACCTGCAAAAAATCGCCGTGTCTTTCGCCTGCCTCGGCGTGATCAACGAGGTGTATCAGGTCGGCGGATTTTCCTGGGCGACCTTGCTGGTGTGCATCGGCTACCCGACTTATTTCGTCGTGCGCAAGCGACTGGCAACGGATAACCTCGGTGGCTTGTGGCTGGACATGACCCTGACCCTGCCGGTGGCATTCTGGTTCGTGCAGAGTGGTGAACAGGGCTTCAACGTGTTTGACCAGCATCCCTGGCTATCGCTGCTGATCCCGTTGCTCGGCGTGATCAGCGCGTCGGCGCTGGTGGTCTACATCATCGCCAGTCGCTTGCTGCCGTTCAGCCTGTTTGGACTGCTGAGTTACGTCGAGCCCGTGCTGTTGCTGGGCGTCGCGTTGCTGCTGGGGGAAAGCATCAAGGCCGGTGAATGGTTGACCTACCTTCCGATCTGGATGGCGGTGCTGGTGCTGGTGTTCGAAGGGTTCAAGCATCTAATGCGACAGCGCAGACCTTAACCTACTCCAGAAACAAATGTGGGAGCGAGCCTGCTCGCGAAGGCGGTATGTGAGTCAACATGGGTGTTGAATGCACAACCGCTATCGCGAGCAGGCCCGCTCCCACCCGTTCATCAGCGTTAGGGCTTAATCGGTGGACAGCACGCCACGACGCACCTGGTCGCGCTCGATGGATTCGAACAGCGCCTTGAAGTTGCCTTCGCCGAAACCATCGTCGCCTTTACGCTGAATGAACTCGAAGAACACCGGCCCCATCAGGGTTTCCGAGAAGATCTGCAACAGCAGGCGCTTGTCGCCCGACTCGGACGAACCGTCCAGCAAAATGCCCCGCGCTTGCAATTCGCCCACCGGCTCGCCGTGGTTCGGCAAACGGCCTTCGAGCATTTCGTAGTAGGTGTCCGGCGGCGCGGTCATGAAGCGCATGCCGATGCTTTTCAGGTGATCCCAGGTCTTGATCAGGTCATCACTGAGGAAGGCCACGTGCTGGATGCCCTCGCCGTTGAACTGCATCAGGAACTCTTCGATCTGCCCGGCGCCCTTGGAGGACTCTTCGTTCAACGGGATGCGGATCATGCCGTCCGGCGCGGTCATGGCCTTGGAGGTCAGGCCGGTGTATTCGCCCTTGATATCGAAGTAACGGATTTCACGGAAGTTAAACAGCTTCTCGTAGAAATTGGCCCAGTAGGCCATGCGCCCGCGATACACGTTGTGGGTCAAGTGATCGATGATCTTCAGGCCGGCGCCAACCGGGTGACGGTCAACACCTTCAATGAACACGAAGTCGATGTCGTAGATCGAGCTGCCTTCGCCGAAGCGGTCGATCAGGTACAGCGGCGCGCCGCCAATGCCTTTGATCGCCGGCAGGTTCAGCTCCATCGGACCGGTTTCGATGTGGATCGGCTGGGCACCGAGCTCCAGGGCACGCTTGTAGGCTTTCTGCGAATCCTTGACCCGGAACGCCATGCCGCACACCGACGGACCATGTTCGGCCGCAAAGTACGAGGCCACGCTGTGCGGTTCGTTATTGAGGATCAGGTTGATCGCGCCCTGGCGATACAGGTGCACGTCTTTGGAGCGGTGGGTCGCGACCTTGGTGAAGCCCATGATCTCGAAGATCGGCTCCAGGGTATTCGGGGTTGGCGATGCGAATTCGATGAACTCAAAGCCCATCAGGCCCATTGGGTTTTCGTATAAATCTGCCATTTTGGCGCCTCATCATGCTTTTGGAATTAACAAACGTTAGTTGCTAGCGATGCTGAGACCGGAGGGTGGCGCGCAGGAGATGCCCCGCACGCTGCGGGCGAGAAAGTCACCGTAGATCAATTGGAACCCGAATATCTTCATTGTCGACCCAAGGCTTTTGCGGGCGAGGCTTCTGCTGCCAGAAGTCGTTTATTCTTGTATGCGTAACCTGATTCTACACAGCGTAAATCAGTTTGTCCGCCTTCTGTATCAAATCCCCTTTTTCCCCGGGTGTGCAAGGGGTTTATTGCACAGGAAAATCCCCGCCAGGATCAGCCCTCCTCCCAGGCACATCGCAGGCGTCAGCGGCTCGCCCAACAGCAGCGCACCGAGGATCACCGCCGTCAGTGGATTCAAGGCAATGAACACCCCGGAGCGGGTCGCGCCGATTTTGCGGATGCCGTCGTAATAACCGATGTAGGCCAATGCCGAGCCCAGCACGCCCAGGTACATCAGGCTCATCCACTGTCGAGGACCGAGATGGATCAGCGCCGCCATGCTCAGTTTCCCGCCGACGGCGCAGGTCAGCCACAGCATCGCCGTGCCGAGCAAAATCGACCAGGTCACCGTTTGCACCGGGCCCAGGCTTTGATTCAGCTCTCTGGAGCACAGCGAATAAATGCCCCAGCCGAGCACGCAACCGAAAATCAGCAGATCGCCGATCCAGGCATCGTCGTTGCTGACCGATATTGGCGGATGGCGGCTGACGATCACCAGGCTCGCCCCGGCGATGCAGACCGCGATACCCAGCACCTTTGCCCGGCTCAGGCGATCCTTAAATAGCAGCCATGAGGCCAGTCCGATCACGGCCGGGTTCAGCGCCACGATGAGCGATGCCCGCGAGGCGTTGATGTAGTGCAGGCCGTAGAAAAAGCACAGGTTGTAAAAAAAGATCCCGAAAAAGCCCAGTAGCGCCACCTGCAACCATTGCCTGGGACTGGGTCGCGCCAGTGGTATGCGCGCCACGAATAAAAACACCCGCAACGCCACGCTGGCGAGCAGGAATCGCATGCTGGCGGCAAACAACGGACTGAGGCTGTCGGCCACAAACCGCCCCGCCACAAAGGTGCCGCCCCAGATCATCGTGACGGCCGCCAGTTTCAGGTAAACCGGCGCATCGGAGGGGCTGGACAGGCTTTTCTCAAAAATCGTCATACGGACCCAACGGAGGATGGATTGCGGGGCGTATCATTCAACTAATACTTGATCATCGTAAAATGAGTAAATACTCATGACCCTCACCCAACTGGAGATCTTCTCCCTCGTCGCCGAACTGCAGGGTTTTACGGCGGCGGCCAATCGCCTGGGGATTTCCCAATCCGCGGTTTCACATGCCCTCAAATCCCTGGAACAGGAACTGGGGGTCGAGCTGTTGCGCCGCCATCAGTCCCCCATCGAGTTGAGCGATATCGGCCAGCAATTGCTGATGCGTGCCCGCGCCATGCTGGGCCTGGCCGACACCTTGCGCCAGGAAGCGGCCGACGCTCGCGGGATGAAGCGCGGGACTTTGCGCATCGGCTCATTCGGCCCTACATCCTCGATCAAATTGTTGCCAACAATCCTGCAGCACTACCGCGCCACGCACCCTGGTATCGAAGTGCACATTGATGAAGGCCCGGACCGGCAGGTGATTCAGTGGCTCGAACAACGACGCATCGATATCGGCTTCGTGGTGCTGCCCGAAGAGCGTTTCGACACGGTTGCCCTGATCCAGGACCAGATGGTCGCGTTGCTGCCGGTAGATCATCCGCTGGCGACCCGCGACAACTTGAGCCTGGCCGAGCTGTGCCACGCCCCCTTTGTGCTGACCGAGGCCGGCTCATCGGAACTGGTTTCACGGCTGTTCAGCGCCGCGCGCTTGACCCCAAACATCCGCTATCGCTGCTCGCAACTGCTGAGCACGCTGGATACGGTGGCGCGCGGTGATGGGGTGACCGTCGTTGCAGAAAGCTCGCTGCCGAAACACAGCGACCGGCGCTATGTAAAGAAACCGCTGTCGCCCGCTGTGATACGGGAGGTCGGCCTGGCAGTGCTGGATCGGCGCCAGGCCTCACCGGCGACGCGGGCCTTTATCGAACTCGCCGTGCGAATGCGTTTCTAATGAGCGGCATAAGTGCCGTGGGCCAACTATCATGGCTCGGACCCGAACTCTTAATGGGAGGCGCCTCGCCCTGCCAGCATTTGAGAGCCTAACTTGATCGCTACAGGTTTCACGAATGCCGCTCAAAGCCAAATCGCGCAGACGCAGTATCAGGATTGCCGTGACTCTGTTGAGCGGGTTGCTGCCGGTTTTATTGGGCTCTGTCATCCTTTATATGCAGGCTGAACGAGCACTCAGGCAAAGTGCTCAACAGACCGCCGAAGAAGCCATCCGCCAGTTCGAACTGATGCTCGACAATACCGCCCAGGCGGCCCGTGAGTTATTGCCGCTGGCCGGGCAAAGTTGCAGCGATGTCAATCTGGCCCTGCGTGAACAGGTCACGCGGCGCCCCTTTGTGCGTTCGACCAATCTGGTATGGGACGACACCATTTATTGCAGTTCCCTGTTCGGCGATTATCACGAGAAGATTGCGTCCGGGGATTTCAGCCAAGGCCAGTTGGAACTGATGAAGGGCAATCCGGTCACTCCAGATACGGCTCTGTTGGTGTATCGCCTCGGCATGGGCAAACAGGGCGCCATGAGTACTCTGGACGGATATCACCTGAGTAACGTGCTACGGCTGATTGGGCGCCAGACGTTGTTGTTTCTGCAATTCGGGCCCAATTGGTTGACCGTCGACGGCAAGTTTCACGTCGACATGCTGCCCGACGTCCCGGTGGCGCCAACCAGTCTCGCCTCTACTCGTTATGGGTTCAGCGTGACCGCCGGTTTTCCCAAGGGTGAAACCTGGCTTTACATGACCAGTCAGTATCCGCCGCTGTTCAGTTTGCCGATCTTTTTCGGCGTGATTTCCGGGTCGATCGGATACTTTCTACAAAAGCGGACATCGTCACCGACCCATGAAATGCGTCGTGCGCTGGAGGCGGCGGAGTTCGTTCCGTATTTCCAGGCGGTGGTGCATGGCGCAACTAAAAAGATCACCGGCATCGAAGTGCTGATGCGCTGGAATCACCCGAAAGAAGGTCTGGTGCGCCCCGACCTGTTTATTCCATTTGCCGAACATTCCGGGCTGATCGTGCCCATGACCCGGTCCTTGATGCAACAGACTGCCAGACTGCTCGCGCCCCTGTCGGCATCGTTCCCCGAACCCTTTCATATCGGCATTAACATTACCGCCAGTCACTGTCAGGACCTGGAGCTGGTCAAGGATTGCCGCGAATTTCTCGAGGCTTTTGCCCCCGGCTCCGTTCACCTGGTACTGGAATTGACCGAGCGCGAACTGATCGAACCTACCGCCCTCACCCACAGGCTGTTCGAACAAATTCGTGACCTTGGCGTGAAAATCGCCATCGACGACTTCGGGACCGGCCATTCCAGTCTCGGCTACCTGCGTCAATTCAATGTGGATTTTCTGAAGATCGACCAGAGCTTCGTCGCCATGATCGGCGTCGACACACTGTCTGGCCATCTTCTGGACAGCATCATGGAACTGGCGGACAAGCTAGACCTGGCAATGGTTGCAGAAGGTGTGGAAACTCAGGAACAAAGTGATTACCTGACCGCGCATAACGTTAACTATCTGCAAGGCTATCTATTTGGCAGACCGATGCCTGGCGCGGAGTTCATTAGTGCATTAAGCGATCATTAACTAGCCGCCTTAGCGATAGGCCGCGTTTTTGCGCACCAATTTGAATCAAAAAACTAATCTTGTTACATGACCATAAAGACATGATTTACTCTTGGTCAATTAACTACTACAATTTTTCCTGCCTGCGGAAATTTGGCAGGTGAGCCATTATCACCGAGTCGCTTCAAGGCTCTTGGCTTATAGCTTTGTTTGCGGTTGGTATCAGCCAAACACACTATTGGAGTAAAGATATTGTCCAGACTCGCTGAATTTCGTGCCGCTGAAAAAGCGCTTCAAGAACAGCTCAAGCAGCTTGAATCCCTGAAGAACGATGCCGGGCTCAAGAAAGAAATCGAGTTCGAAGAAAAGCTCCAGGGGCTGATGAAAACCTACGGCAAGAGCCTGCGCGACATCATCGCCATTCTCGATCCGAACCCGGGCAAATCCGGCCTGCAGCAAGTCGCAGCACCTAAAACCCGCCGCGCGCGCGTGGTCAAGGTTTATCAGAACCCGCACACCGGTGAACTGATTGAAACCAAGGGTGGCAACCATCGCGGCTTGAAAGCCTGGAAGGAACAATACGGTGCTGCCACCGTTGAGTCCTGGCTGCGTGGCTAAACGCTCGCTGCTGAAAATCAAAGCCCTGCCAATGCAGGGCTTTTTCATGAACACCATCCAATTGCAACGATCTGGGCCGATCAACTTGCTACTTGCCGGCCAACTTTGTGCTTAATCCCTTTGGATATCTAAACATTTCAACGCCCGCGAAAAAAAACACAGCCACTGAAGCGCTCAACTAAAGTTTCAAGCCGTTACGCGCCACCGCTATTTCATCCTGACTCGCTTTATAAGCGTCAGCCTGCCCTGCATAGGAAAGAACATAGGCTTTATCGGCATCCACCGCCGCGACCAAAGTTTGCGAAAGCACGTGACGTCCGTTTTGCGTGATGGTGCAGGTAGTTTCCAGCGCCGATAAACGGCTCAAGGTTGCCGGGTGAATCCGGTTACAGACGCTTTGATAGCCGCTCTGGAAAAAGTCCTTCTGCACTGACTTGCGCATTTCCAGCAACACGCCCTGCAGATTGACCTGATGACCGCCTTCCACCCGGGTCGTGGTCAACTCCATCACCATGACCGGCACGCCTCCCTGGTCGTTTTTCACGGCACGCTGGCGGCTGACCCCGGAAGTCGAATCCCCTTGCGGAACCTCTTCGACTTGCCAGCCGGCGGGCCAGGTCATGACCGGCGCATCGGCGTGCGCACTGACCACCGCTGATAGCACGCCGATCAAGACGAATAGGGTTTTACAGAATCGAATCATTACAATGCACACTCACTGGGGGAACCCTGAAGTCTGAGCTTCGACCGGCCGTCAGGCAATAGCCGACGGTTTTGGTTTGGTGATGTCACAGCCCTTGCGTATCATTGTTGCCATTCTTCAGCCCCACTTGTTTTCCGGAGGGCCCATGAGCCTGCAAGAACTGAACACCTTCCCCGGCGTGACCGCGCAACCCGATACCGCGACCCAGAAGTTTGTCTTCAACCACACCATGCTGCGGGTCAAGGACATCACCAAATCCCTGGACTTCTACACCCGGATCCTGGGTTTCTCGCTGGTGGAAAAACGCGACTTCCCGGAAGTCGAATTCAGCCTGTACTTCCTCGCCCTGGTCGATAAAAACCAGATCCCGGCCGATGCTGCAGCGCGCACCGAATGGATGAAATCGATTCCCGGCATTCTCGAACTGACCCACAACCATGGCACCGAGAACGACCCGGATTTTGCCTATCACAATGGCAATACCGACCCACGTGGCTTTGGTCACATCTGCATTTCGGTGCCGGACATCGTTGCCGCGTGCGAGCGCTTCGAAGCGCTGGGCTGTGACTTCCAGAAGCGCCTGAATGACGGACGGATGAAGAGCCTGGCCTTCATCAAGGACCCGGATGCCTATTGGGTAGAGATCATTCAGCCAGCACCGCTGTAACTGACTGCATAAAAAACCCCATGATCACTCATGGGGTTTTGTGTTTTCAGCGCCGCGGTTTATGCCGGGGCGGACGTGCGGATCAGGTGATCGAATGCACTCAGGGAAGCCTTGGCGCCCTCACCCACGGCAATCACGATCTGCTTGTACGGCACGGTCGTCACGTCGCCAGCGGCGAATATGCCCGGTGCCGAGGTCTCGCCACGGGCATCGACGATGATCTCGCCACGCGGCGACAACTCGATGGTGCCCTTGAGCCAATCGGTGTTGGGCAGCAGACCGATCTGCACGAAGATCCCCTCCAGGTCCACCGTCCGCAGCTCATCAGTCTGACGATCCTTGTAGCGCAGGCCGTTGACTTTCTGCCCGTCGCCGGTGACTTCAGTGGTTTGCGCGCTGGTAATCACGGTGACGTTGGGCAGGCTGTGCAACTTGCGCTGCAAGACTGCGTCCGCGCGCAGCTGCACGTCGAACTCCAGCAGCGTCACGTGAGAGACGATACCCGCCAGGTCGATAGCCGCTTCAACACCGGAGTTACCGCCACCAATCACCGCCACACGCTTGCCTTTGAACAGCGGGCCATCGCAATGCGGGCAGTACGCCACGCCTTTGTTGCGATACTGCTGCTCACCCGGCACGTTCATTTCCCGCCAGCGCGCGCCGGTCGCCAGAATCACGGTCTTGGCTCTGAGCTTCGCACCGCTGGCGAAGTGCACCTCGTGCAGCTCACCGTCCTTGCCCGTTACCAACTTGTCGGCACGCTGCAGGTTCATGATGTCCACGTCGTACTGCTTGACGTGTTCTTCCAGCGCCACCGCCAGTTTCGGCCCTTCGGTTTCCTGCACCGAGATGAAGTTTTCGATGGCCATGGTGTCCAGCACCTGCCCGCCAAAACGCTCCGCCGCCACACCGGTACGAATGCCTTTGCGGGCTGCGTAGATCGCCGCCGAAGCACCGGCCGGACCACCGCCAACCACCAGCACGTCAAAGGCTTGCTTGGCGCTGATTTTTTCGGCCTGCCGCTCAATGCCACTGGTGTCGATCTTCGCGAGGATTTCTTCCAGGCCCATGCGGCCCTGGCCGAAGTTCACGCCGTTTAGGTAAATGCTGGGCACCGCCATGATCTGGCGCTCATCGACTTCAGCCTGGAACAGCGCGCCGTCGATGGCGACATGGCGGATGTTCGGGTTCAACACCGCCATCAGGTTCAGCGCCTGGACCACGTCCGGGCAGTTCTGGCAGGACAGCGAGAAATAAGTCTCGAAATTGAACTCGCCTTTGAGCGAGCGGATCTGTTCGATCACTTCGACACTGGCCTTCGACGGGTGACCGCCGACTTGCAGCAAGGCCAATACCAGCGAAGTGAATTCATGGCCCATGGGGATGCCGGCGAAACGCAGGCTGATATCGGCGCCCGGGCGATTGATCGAGAACGATGGCTTGCGTGCATCGTCACCGTTGTCGAGCAAGGTAATCTGGGTGGAAAGACTGGCAACGTCTTTCAGCAGTTCAAGCATTTCCCGGGATTTCGCACCGTCGTCGAGGGAGGCAACGATCTCGATCGGCTGGGTGACCCGTTCCAGGTACGATTTCAACTGGGCTTTAAGATTGGCGTCCAACATACGGGCGATTTCCTTTGTATTTACAGACATAAAAAAACGCCCGAGCGAATCTCGCCCGGGCGTTTTTATTGGGCGGTGCAGCTTGCTTAGAAGGTGCGGAAGTCCGCCCTGATGAAGCGCATCACAGACTTAGATCTTGCCGACCAGGTCCAGGGACGGAGCCAGAGTAGCCTCGCCTTCTTTCCACTTGGCCGGGCAAACCTGGCCTGGGTGAGCTGCGACGTACTGGGCAGCCTTGATCTTGCGCAGCAGCTCGGAAGCGTCACGGCCTACACCACCGTCGTTCAGCTCGACGATCTTGATCTGGCCTTCAGGGTTGATCACGAAGGTGCCACGGTCAGCCAGACCGGCTTCTTCGATCAGTACGTCGAAGTTGCGGGAGATGGCGTGGGTCGGGTCGCCGATCATGGTGTACTGGATTTTGCCGATGGCTGGCGAGGTGTTGTGCCAGGCCGCGTGGGCAAAATGAGTGTCGGTGGAAACGCTGTAGATCTCGACGCCCAGCTTCTGGAAGGCGTCGTAGTTGTCGGCCAGGTCTTCCAGTTCGGTTGGGCAAACGAAGGTGAAGTCAGCCGGGTAGAAGAAAACGACAGACCACTTGCCTTTCAGGTCAGCGTCCGAGACTTGTACGAAATCGCCGTTTTTGTAAGCGGTCGCTTTGAACGGTTTAACTTGGCTGTTGATGATAGGCATCGTTGACTCTCCGTCAGGGGTTAAGAAGTTGATGGAGAGAACTTTACTCACTCGACGGACGGTTGGCTCATTGGCAAACCTCATGCCGCTGATTGGCTTTCGCTATTAGCCAGCGTTATTAATAGAAGAAAACCGAATTTACGGCTCCAGCGGCTTTTCCGAGAGGCGGGCCATGCCCAGGAACGGACTGGCTTCGATGTAGCGCATGGCGGATTTCATGTCCTTCCACCCCACATAACTCATCAACGACTTCAAATCCCAGCCACTCTGATGCGCCCACGAAGCAAAACCACGGCGTAATGAATGACTGGTATAGAGCTCGGCCGCAATGCCCGCACGCCCCAACGCCTGACGCAGCAGCGGAATGACGCTGTTGGCGTGCAAGCCCTCCTCGCTCAGATGCCCCCAGCGATCGATGCCGCGAAAAACCGGACCTCGGACCAGTGCCGCTTCAGTGATCCAGTCGATGTAGGCCTGCACCGGGCATAACCGCTGCAATGCCGGTGTCTGGTAGGTCCGGCCGAGGTTTTCCCGGTCACTCTTGCTGCGCGGCAGGTACAGGCTGATACCTGAACCGGCACTGGCCTGCACGTGCTCGACCTGGAGGCGACACAGCTCATCACTACGGAAGCCACGCCAGAAGCCGAGCAGAATCAGCGCGGTATCGCGCCTGGCACGCAGCAGCCCCGGACGATCGCCATTAGCCCTGGCCGCTTGCGCCTCTTGCTCCAGCCAGCCGATCACTTGCTCAAGATGCTGCAGTTGCAGTGGCTCGGCCTGTTTTTCCTGGGCCGGATGCAGTGCGCGAATCCCCTTGAACACCTTGCGCACCACAGGCGCCTTGGTCGGGTCGGCAAACCCCTGACTGTTGTGCCACTGCGCCAGTGCCGACAACCGCAACTTCAAGGTATTGATCGACAACACGCCGGCATGGGCCACCAGATAGCGCGCCACGCTGTCGGCCGTCGCCGGCAGGAACCCGCCCCAAGTGACTTCGAAGTGTTCGATGGCGGCGCGATAGCTGCGACGGGTGTTGTCGCGTGTCGCCGCTTGCAGGTAACGGTCCAGCTCACTCATGGCTCCAACTCTCGAATGCGTACTGCTTTTGCAGGTGAAAAAGCGGATTTCTGCTTATCACACGGGGTAATACCAGTATATCCCGTGTCAGTTAGTTGCTGTTTTTATCTTTTTCTATTCGATGGTACACTGAGTATTATGGCATTACGTACCACACACAAAAATCGCAGGAGAAATCATGGCCCGTGGCGGCGTTAACAAAGCAGTGGTCCAAGCCGCGCGTCTGGCGATCCTCGCCCGTGGCGAAAACCCGAGCATCGATGCAGTACGAATCGAGATGGGCAACACCGGCTCGAAAACCACGATCCATCGCTACCTGAAAGAATTGGGTGAAGGCACTCAACCTGAGGAGACAGACGCACCGGCGCCTATCGACGATGAGTTGCTGGCCCTGGTGTCGCGGCTGGCGCAGCGCCTGAAGGAACAGGCACAGGAACCTATCGACCAGGCCCGCGAGCAGTTCGAACAGCAACGCAAGGACCTGGAAACACGCTTGCAACAGGCCGAACAGGCCAATACGCAATTGCAGCAGCACTACGAACTGCAGAGCCTGGCGCTGGCCCAGGAATCCGAGGCCCTGCACAGCACCCAATCCATGCTGCAGACCGAACAAACCCGCAATGCCGGACTGAACCAGGCGCTGGCAGATTTCGAATTGCGCTTGCAAGACAAGGACGAGCAGATCCGCTCGCTCGAAGAGAAACACCTGCATGCCCGCGACGCACTCGAGCACTACCGCAGTGCCGTCAAGGAGCAGCGCGAACAGGAACACAGCCGCCATGAAAGCCAGGTGCAGCAGTTGCAGATGGAGTTGCGCCAGGCCCAGCAAAGCGCTCTGGTACGCCAGGATGAAATCACCCAGTTGCACCGCGACAACGAGCGCCTGTTGACCGAGAACCGGGGAACCCTGCGTGAACTGAGCTTGCTGCAAGAACAGCTCAAGCAGAGCAACAGTCGTCAGGATCAGTTACTGGAACAGGCCAATCGGGTTGACGGTGAACGCACCCTCCTCCAGGAACGCTTGCGCGTCGCCCTGCTGGAAAGTCAGTCGCTGAAACAGAACGTCGATGAACAGCTGCAGATCAACAAGTCGCTGGAAATCGAATTGATCAAGGCGCAGGCAGAACGGGAAGAAAGCGAGCGTCTGGCGGCTGCCGTTGTGACAGCGCCAGACACCGCCGGGGACGATTAACCGGCGACCGGTGTACGCATGGTGACGAACTCTTCGGCGGCCGTCGGGTGCACCCCGATGGTTTCGTCGAAGTGGCGCTTGGTGGCGCCAGCCTTCAATGCAATTGCCAACCCCTGGACGATCTCACCCGCCTCCGGACCGACCATGTGACAGCCCAGCACCTTATCGGTCGCGGCATCCACCACCAGCTTCATCAACGTGCGCTCCTGGCATTCGGTCAGGGTCAGCTTCATCGGCCGGAAGCGGCTTTCGAAGATCACCACATCGTGCCCAGCGTCGCGCGCTTCTTCTTCGCTCAAACCGACGGTGCCAATGTTCGGCAAGCTGAACACCGCCGTCGGAATCATTTTGTAATCCACCGGACGATACTGCTCAGGCTTGAACAGGCGACGGGCCACCGCCATGCCTTCGGCCAGCGCCACCGGCGTCAGCTGCACCCGGCCAATCACATCCCCGAGCGCCAGAATCGACGGTTCAGCCGTCTGATACTGCTCGTCTACCTCAACGAAGCCTTTCCCGTCGAGTTTCACCCCGGTGTTTTCAAGCCCCAGGTTGTCCAGCATCGGTCGACGACCGGTGGCGTAGAACACACAGTCGGCTTCCAGTTGTCGGCCATCCTTGAGCGTCACCTTCAGAGTGCCGTCGGCTTGTTTGTCGATGCGCTCGATGTCGGCATTGAATTGCAGGTCCATGCCGCGCTTGGTCAGCTCTTCCTGCAAATGCTTGCGCACCGAACCGTCGAAGCCACGCAGGAACAGGTCACCGCGATACAGCAGCGTGGTTTTCGCACCCAGGCCGTGGAAGATCCCGGCGAACTCGACGGCGATGTAGCCACCGCCAACCACCAGCACTCGCTTGGGCAGTTCCTTGAGGAAAAACGCCTGATTGGAGCTGATCGCGTGCTCATGCCCCGGAATCTGTGGAATCTGCGGCCAGCCGCCGGTGGCGATCAGGATGTGTTTGGCACTGTGGCGCTCGCCATTGATCTCGACCGTGTGCGGATCGATGATCGTGGCGTGACCTTCATGCAGGGTCACGCCACTGTTGACCAGCAAATTGCGGTAAATACCGTTCAGGCGATTGATCTCGCGATCCTTGTTGGCGATCAGCGTCTCCCAATCGAACTGCGCCTCGTCGAGAGTCCAGCCAAAGCCCGAAGCCTGCTCGAAGTCTTCGGCGAAGTGCGCGCCGTAGACCAGCAATTTTTTCGGCACGCAGCCGACGTTGACACACGTGCCGCCCAGATAGCGACTCTCGGCCACGGCCACTTTCGCGCCGAAACCGGCTGAAAATCGAGCCGCCCGCACACCACCAGAACCGGCACCAATCACATAAAGGTCAAAATCGTAGGCCATTTTCTATCTCCTCGGCAGGCCATCAGCATACCCGCCACCATGGGTTGGGCAAGCACTGCTATCGATATAGGGCCAGAAAATGAAAAGCCACCCGAAGGTGGCTTTTCAGTACAAGCAGCAAAGGCGCTATCAGTAAGCCTTGCCAGTCTTGTAGAAGTTCTCGAAGCAGAAGTTGGTGGCGTCGATGTAACCTTCGGCGCCGCCGCAGTCGAAACGCTTGCCCTTGAACTTGTAGGCAATCACGCAACCATCCTGCGCCTGCTTCATCAGGGCGTCAGTGATCTGGATCTCGCCACCTTTGCCTGGATCGGTCTGTTCGATCAGGCTGAAGATGTCCGGCGTCATGATGTAACGACCGATGATCGCCAGGTTCGACGGAGCATCTTCCGGTTTTGGCTTCTCGACCATGTTACGCACGCGGTACAGGTCGTCACCGATCAGGTCGCCTGCAATCACGCCGTACTTGCTGGTTTCTTGCGGGTCTACTTCCATGATCGCGACGATGGTGCAGCGATACTGCTTGTACAGCTTGACCATCTGCTTGAGTACGCCGTCACCTTCGAGGTTGACGCACAGGTCATCCGCCAATACCACGGCGAACGGCTCGTCGCCGATCAGCGGACGACCGGTCAGGATGGCGTGACCCAGACCTTTCATTTCCGTCTGGCGCGTGTAGGAGAACGAGCACTCATCCAACAGGCGGCGGATACCGACCAGGTATTTCTCCTTGTCGGTGCCCTTGATCTGGTTTTCCAGCTCGTAGCTGATGTCGAAGTGGTCTTCCAGGGCGCGCTTGCCGCGACCGGTGACGATGGAAATTTCGGTCAAACCAGCGTCCAGAGCTTCTTCGACGCCGTACTGGATCAGTGGCTTGTTTACCACCGGCAGCATTTCTTTGGGCATGGCTTTAGTCGCTGGCAGGAAGCGAGTACCGTAACCGGCTGCTGGGAACAAGCATTTCTTGATCATAAAAGTCCTTGAAAGGGCTGTGTGTACGAGTTTCGGCGCAGTCTAATCAGGCGGCGAGCACCTTACAATGCCCCGCACTGGCTAACCGATGCCATCATAGAGAAATTTTCTTGCGGATAGTTCCGCAGACAGCTGCGCCGATCGCCCGGCGGCCTGTTATTGATAGCAGACGCCGTAAGACTTGCACGTTTGTCAACCGAACGGCAATCACACCACCATACGCCCATCGACACCCGCCGCATGCATTTGGCGCTATCATGGCGCAATTGAACCAGCCAACGAGGCAGATAGATGTCGGCAGCAAAGAGCGTCAACGGTTTCCTGATCAACAAGGCGAAGGACGGACAATGGTGGGTAGGCAGCGTGGCCGGTGAAAATATCGCCGGGCCCTTTGCGACCGAAGCCCTGGCGATTGAAGTGGCATCGGTGCTGGAGCTGGAGCACCCGGAACCCAAGCGACGCGGCAAGGACAAGAGCTGATCGACACCCGAAACGCCCCACAAGCCCTGCCATTGTGCGGGGCTTTTTTAGGGGCATTGCAGCGTGGGCACCATTCTTTGTAGGAGCTCGCTCCTACAGGGTATTACGTTAGCTTCGTTTCACGGGATTGCGTGAAGAACCCTTTTTATGAATTTCGGCAAGAAGTGGCCTATCGCTATAACCTTTTGCCGCCGGCGCTGTCACAGCTTTTGCCCACCTCCTTGACGATGACAACGACATGACTAAATTCTTGCCACTGATTGCGATACTGGCCCTGAGTGGCTGCGCAACATCCCAAACCACGTACCTCAATGACGGCGAACAAGGTCTGGCCATCGATTGTTCCGGGGAAGCCAACTCCTGGGCCACCTGCTACGAAAAGGCTGACGCCTCCTGCGCCGGCACCGGTTACCGGATCGTGGGCACCGATGGCACGCCAGCGACCAAGGAAAGCGACAAAACCCTGGGTGTCGACGTCGGTAACTACAAGAACCGCAGCGTCGTGGTGGTCTGCAAGTAAGGTATTTGGCCTTACATGTGGATTTCGGCGAACTTGATGCCGAGGCCGCGCACGGTCTCGATCAGATCGTCGAGGCGACTGAAGGATTCGACTTCATCGTTGTCATCCACCAGAAAAAAGCTGCGGCCGCCGCTTTTCTTGAAAAACACGATCCACTCCCCCCGATCCGCCGGGTTCTGAATCACATGGGTGCCAGAGATTTGCCCCTGTGCATGGCGCTCCCGTACCTGCTCTCGCTTCATGCTCGACTCCAGAAATGACAATGCCGCCAAAGCCTTGCTTTGACGGCATCGATGCTGACTGTCGGCATTGTATCAGCCGGAAATGCACACGGTGGCGGCATCGCGCACATCCCGTGGGCGCAGGGGCACATTGGACATACGTTCATGCAGCTTGATGCTGCTGCCGCCGGAGCGATGTTCGATATCAAATACCGCGGCCGGCCCCGACGAGAACTTCTGCGGCACGATCACCCGCACGTCATCCTTATGCGTTTCGATCTGCAAGGCACCACGGCTGCTGGCGAGCTTTTCGCTCAAGCATTGCGCGTACTCATGGGGCTTCTTGCCTGAAATGACGTTCATGGTGGGCAAGGTCTCGCTGATTTCCGCGACACTTGCACAACCACTGATTGCCAGAAACAACGGCAGGACCCACGCACCCCACTTCATAGAAAACCTCCGATAAAGACTCTCCGACAGCAAAGACGCTGTTTTTCTCCAAGGCATACTGTATTTAACGCCCAAGGAATGCCCGATATCAGTTTTTTATTGCCAAATCGGGCGTCAACGACCGGATAATAACGCCTGCGGGCTGATAAACTGCGCCAATCGCCCATTGCTATCGTTTTGATTTTGTAGAAAAAGCCCTTCTGGAGGCGCCCATGAAATTTATCCACCAGCGCGAGCACCTCAATGAAGACGACATCGTCGTCATCCAATGCTCCCAAATGTGCAATATCCGCTTGATGAACGACGCCAACTTCCGCAGCTTCAAGAATGGCGGCCGTCACACCTACCACGGTGGCGCGTTCGACACCTTCCCGGCCCGCATCACCGCGCCGAGCACCGGTTTCTGGAACATCACCATCGACACGGTCAACCGCCGGGCGATCAGCGTGACCCGCAAACCGACCCTGACTCACTCGATCAAGATCATCCGCCGCTCCAGCTCGAAATTGAGCTGAGTGCCCCCAGTCCGCACACAGACAGGTATGACCGTGGCCCAAACGACCAAATACGTCATCAAATACAAGCTCAACGGCGAGCGTCGCTTCGAATTTGCCCAGCTTGAACACGGCACCCCGGAAGAGGCCAAGGCCGCGCTGGACGCCATTCACGGCCAGAGCGAAGACGTCATCAGCGATATCAGCGTCAGCAAAGCGCTGTAATGCCTTGGGGGGCGGCAATTCGGTTGTCTGCTCCCGGCGTTGAAAATTCGACCGCAAGTGTCGGAGTGTTCGCGCCATCACCGCCCCTTAGACTGGCCGTCTCACCTTTATTCAAGGAGTCGGAACCATGTCCATCGACTGGGCGCGAGTGGAACGGCAACTCGATGAGGACGGTTGCGCAGTCCTGCGGTCGCTGTTGAACCCTGATGCCTGTGACTCGATCAGCGCTCTCTACCCTCGATCCGAGCCCTTTCGCTCGCAAGTGATCATGGCTCGTCACGGATTTGGCCGTGGTGAGTACAAATACTTCCGATACCCGTTGCCGGATCTCGTCGCCCGATTGCGCAAGGCGTTCTATCCACGTCTGGTCCCGATTGCCAATCGCTGGCAGGAACGGATGGGGTTGCCGAACCGTTTTCCCCAAGACCATGAAGATTTTCTCGCCCTTTGCCACGCAGCCGGCCAGCAACGCCCGACGCCATTGCTCCTGCAGTATGGGCCCCAGGACTACAACTGCTTGCATCAGGACCTGTACGGCGAATGCGTGTTCCCGCTGCAAGTGGCGATTTTGCTGTCAGAGCCGGGGGAAGATTTCACCGGCGGCGAATTCGTGCTGACCGAACAGCGCCCACGCATGCAGTCACGCCCACAGGTTATCGATCTGAGGAAAGGTGATGGCGTGATCTTTGCGGTCAGTCAACGGCCGGTCAAAGGTAGCCGAGGCGACTACCGGGTGACGATGCGACACGGCGTGAGTCGCCTGCACAGCGGAAAACGGCATACCCTAGGCATTATTTTCCACGACGCATTATGAACACCATGAAGCCGACCACCCTTGATCTGTTCGCCGACGCGGAGCCCGTGCAGCAACCCCGACGCGAGCAGATCGGCGAACAGTCATATGTCTTGAGGGGCTATGCCCTGCCCTGGCTGGAGCGTTTACTGCCGGCACTGGCGGCTGTGCTGACAGCGGCACCGTTTCGGCAGATGGTCACGCCTGGCGGTTTTACCATGTCGGTCGCCTTGAGCAGTTGCGGCCATTTGGGCTGGACCACCGACCGCAGCGGTTATCGCTACACGCGCCACGACCCGCAGACCGGCCAGCCCTGGCCGGAAATGCCGGAAGTGTTTTTGCAATTGGCACAAGCCGCGGCGCGGGAGGCCGGATTCAGCGATTTTGTCCCCGATTCATGCCTGATCAACCGATACGTCCCGGGGGCGAAAATGTCATTGCATCAGGACAAAAACGAAAACACCTACGCCGCGCCGATCGTCTCGGTATCGCTCGGATTGCCAGCCATGTTCCTCTTCGGAGGTTTTGAACGCAGTGAAAAAAGCCAGCGTATACCGCTGCTGCACGGCGACATCGTGGTCTGGGGCGGTGTCGATCGCTTGCGATATCACGGCGTCCTGCCGATCAAGGAAGGCCAACATTCACTGCTGGGTGAACAACGGATCAACTTCACCTTCCGCACGGCGGGATGAATCTTTCGGATTTGACCGCAAGCAGCGGAGTGTGACGACACTCCAACGTGGTTAATCTGCCGCAAACAGGTCAACGGACGTACCGCCATGACAAGCCAATCGCCAAACATCAGCACCGAACAAGATCCTCGCTGGGCCGCCGTCGTCGCTCGTGACCCGCAGGCAGACGGACAGTTTGTTTATGCGGTGAAAACCACCGGAATCTACTGCAACCCCAGCAGCCTGGCGCGTTTACCAAAGCCGCAGAATGTCGAATTCTTCGATACCGCCGAACAGGCGCAAGCGGCGGGTTATCGTCCGAGCAAACGCGCGGCGAAGGATCAAAGCGCCGTGGCCGCGCAGCATGCCGCCACCGTGGCCGCCGCTTGCCGGCAGATCGAAAACGCGGACGTGCTCCCTGCGCTGAATGAACTGGCTGCGTCTGCGGGCCTGAGCAGCTTTCACTTCCATCGTGTGTTCAAGGCGGTCACCGGCCTGACGCCCAGGGGCTACGCTGCAGCGCATCGTTCACGCAGGGTTCGGGAGCGCTTGACCGATGGCGGTTCGGTAACCGACGCGTTGTACGACGCCGGTTTCAACGCCAACAGCCGCTTTTATGAAAAGGCGGATCAACTGCTGGGCATGAAACCCACGGATTACCGCGCCGCCGGCCAGAACAATGACATCCGTTTTGCCGTCGGCCAATGCTCCCTCGGCGCGATTCTGGTGGCGCAAAGCGCACGCGGGGTGTGCGCGATTCTGTTGGGCGACGACCCGCAGCAACTGGTCTGCGATCTGCAGGACAAGTTCCGCCGGGCCAATCTGATTGGCGCCGATCAAGACTTCGAGCAACTGATCGCCAGGGTCGTAGGGTTCATCGAGGCCCCGGCGCTCGGCCTGGACTTGCCTTTGGATGTGCGTGGCACGGCGTTTCAAGAGCGGGTCTGGCAAGCCCTGCGGGACATTCCCGTGGGCAGCACGGCCAGCTACGCCGATATCGCCCGGCAAATCGGCGCGCCGAAAGCCGTTCGCGCGGTGGCTCAGGCCTGTGGCGCGAACAGCCTGGCGGTCGCGATCCCCTGCCACCGCGTGGTGCGCAGCGATGGCAATCTGTCGGGGTATCGCTGGGGTGTGGAGCGCAAGCGGCAACTGCTGGAACGGGAAGCGCAGCCCTAGCGGATGCCGATGTACACCGCCACGGCCTGCTCGGCGCTGTAGCGTTCGAAGTCAGTGGCGTAGCGCCGCTGGATCTGCGGGTTCTCCTGGAAATAGCCCCAGATGCGTTGCCAGGCCTCGATAACCGCCTCAGGCATCGGTCCCTTGCCTTCGAACACCAGGTACTGGCCCGCTTCGATGCTGATCGTCTCATAACCTTGGGCCGGGGTCGTGACGGCGATCCCGGCGGTCACATCGAATGCCCCGCCGGCATCCGACTCGTACCCGGAATACACGCCGTAGACCGCTGATTCGGGTTGTTCCGGGGCAATGCGCTCAAACAATCGTTCGCTGTAGAAACGGCCCCACATCGGACCGATCTTCGCCGTATCGGCCGATTGTTCCGCACTGTTGAAGGTCCGTACCTGCAGCCCCGAAATGCTCAGCGGATCCACGTAGACCTGTTTGATTTCCATTGAGGCGCCACTCCCTGTCGTGAGGTATGCGGCCCCCACGAGCCGCAATGGCGCCCACCTTGTCAGCGATTGACGTCGACGACAACCCTGCCCCGCAGTTGGCCGGCGAGCAAGCGTGGTGCCGCTTCAATCGCTTCGCTCAACCCGATTTCATGGCTGATCAGCGGCAACAGGGCAAAATCCAGATCCCTGGCCAGACGGTCCCACGCCTGCACCCGCTTGGCCTTGGGTTGCGTCACGCTGTTGATGCCCGCCAGGGTCACGCCACGCAAGATGAAGGGGGCGACAGAGGCCGGGAAGTCCATGCCCTGCGCCAGACCACAGGCCGCGACCGTCCCGTTGGCCTTGGTGCTGGCGCAGGCATTGGCCAGGGTGTGACTGCCGACCGAATCGATGACCGCGGCCCAGCGTTCCTTGGCCAGGGGCTTGCCCGGCTCGGACAACGTGGCGCGGTCGATGATTTCGCTCGCCCCCAGTTGCTTGAGGTAGTCGTGTTCCGAAACACGGCCGGTGGACGCCACCACCCGATAACCCAGTTTGCTCAGCAGTGCGATGGCGAAACTGCCTACGCCGCCGTTGGCGCCCGTCACCAGGATTTCGCCTTGCTCGGGGGTTACGCCGTTATGCTCCAGCGCGAGAATACACAGCATGGCCGTATAACCCGCGGTGCCGATGGCCATTGCCTGGGCAGCGGTAAACGCCTTGGGTAGCGGAATCAGCCAGTCGCCATTCAGACGCGCCTTCTGCGCCAGGCCACCCCAGTGCCCCTCGCCAACTCCCCAGCCATTAAGCAGGACTTTGTCACCCACCTTGTAATCCGGATGCTCGCTGACTTCGACGGTACCCGCCAAATCGATCCCCGGCACCATCGGGAATTTTCGCACCACCGGGCTGCTACCGGTGATCGCCAGGCCGTCCTTGAAGTTCAAGGTGCTGTAGTCGACACGCACGGTCACATTGCCTTCAGGCAACTGATTGTCGTCGATCTGCTGCAGCGCGGCGCGGTAACCGCTGTCGTCTTTCTCGATCAAAATACCTTGGAACATGACTGCCTCCTGGTGAGATCACTCGTTGTGGTGCGATTTAAATACCACATCGTAAAAAAATGCCGCATTCGACTTTAAGCCAATCCATAATACCGCCGGTTTTTTCCATGACCTGCGGCCATGCTTTTTTTGGCGTTCAGGCTGGCTCGTCCGGTAACTCGCGAATCGATGCCTGACCCATCACCTTTTTGGCGCCGGTGGCGGGCTGCGTCGCCGCTGATTCAGCTGCAAACTTGACTGGCCTTGGGTCAGCCTTTGCTGCTACAAAACCGCTTAAACCCTCCTGCCCGGTTTCAACGTCGGAGACCTTCCAAATGAACCCATGGCCAGACACGCGTATTCTTGATCTGTTCGGGATTGAACTGCCCGTTATTCAAGCCCCCATGGCCGGTGCCACCCAGTCGTCCATGGTGATTGCGGCAAGCAATGCCGGTGGCCTGGGCTCCATGCCCGCCGCCATGCTCAGCATCGAGCAATTGCGCGCGGAGCTGACGACCATTCGTCAACACAGCTCGCGCCCGTTCAACGTCAACTTCTTCTGCCACCAGCCGCCGGCTGCCGATGAGCAACGCGCACGAGACTGGAAAAACCTGCTGGAGCCCTACTACCGGGAGCTGGGCGTCGACTTTGATGCGCCGACGCCAGTGTCCAACCGCGCGCCTTTCGATCACGCGGCCTGTGAGGTGGTCGAAGAATTTCGCCCCGAAGTCGTAAGTTTCCACTTCGGTCTGCCGGAACAATCCCTGCTGGATCGGGTGAAAGCCACCGGCGCAAAGGTCGTGTCCTCAGCCACCACCGTCGAAGAAGCCATCTGGCTTGAGCAGCATGGCTGCGATGCGATCATCGCCATGGGCTATGAAGCAGGAGGACATCGCGGGATGTTTCTCAGTGATGACCTGAGCAGCCAGGTCGGGGTCTTTGCCCTGGTGCCACAAGTCGCCGATGCGGTACGGGTGCCGGTGATCGCTGCTGGCGGCATTGCCGACGCACGAGGCGTCGCGGCAGCCTTCATGTTGGGTGCGTCGGCGGTGCAAGTGGGCACGGCCTATCTGTTCACCTCGGAAGCCAAGGTCAGTGCGTCTCATCACCGGGCGTTGCGCACCGCCCGGGAAAGCGAGACCGCCGTCACCAACATTTTCACCGGACGCCCGGCGCGCGGAATCCTCAATCGGGTCATGCGCGAGCTGGGGCCGATGAGTGACAAGGCGCCGGCCTTTCCGCTGGCCGGCGGCGCGTTGATGCCTTTGCGAGCGAAGGGCGAAGCGGATTTCAGCAACCTCTGGGCCGGACAGGCGTTCCCGCTGGGGATGGAAATGACAACGGCAGAGTTGACCCGACGGCTTGCCGAAGAAGGGTTGGCCAAGTTGCTTGGGCGCTGACGATCCCTCAAGCCAACACCAATCTATGGTGAAGTGGGCAAGCTCCCTCACCACAGTCCAGTGCAACTCATTCCGTTGGCAGGCATTTCGCTATATATTCTCGTATATAGCGTTACCACCCCCTCTCTGTAATGCCTGTCACGGAGCCGTTTCATGTCCCTTAGCGCCTCACGTTTTGCCCCCACTTGTCTGGCCAGCCTTCTCGCTGTATTCACCTTTGGCTCTGCCCACGCGGACGAAGTCCAGGTGGCGGTTGCAGCCAACTTCACCGCGCCGATCCAGGCAATCGCGGCAGACTTCGAAAAGGACACCGGTCACAAGCTGGTGACCGCCTTCGGCGCGACGGGTCAGTTCTACACCCAGATCAAGAACGGCGCGCCGTTCGAAGTGTTCCTTTCGGCGGACGACACCACCCCGAAAAAACTCGAAGACGAAGGCGACACGGTCAAGGGCTCGCGCTTTACCTACGCGGTCGGCACCCTGGCGTTGTGGTCGGCCAAGGAAGGCTATGTCGATGCCCTGGGCAAAGTCCTGAGCGACAACCAGTACCACCACCTGTCCATTGCCAATCCGAAAGCCGCGCCGTATGGCCTGGCGGCCACCCAGGTACTGGCCAGGGAAGGTCTGACCGACAAGGTCAAGGACAAGATCGTTGAAGGCCAGAACATCACCCAGGCCTATCAGTTTGTCTCCACCGGCAATGCGGAATTGGGCTTTGTCGCGCTGTCGCAGATTTACAAGGACGGTAAAATCACCAGCGGTTCGGCCTGGATCGTGCCGGCCAACCTGCACGACCCGATCAAACAAGACGCGGTGATCCTAAACAAAGGCAAGGACAATCCGGCTGCCAAGGCACTGGTTGACTACCTTAAAGGGCCAAAAGCCGCCGCCATCATCAAGTCCTACGGTTACCAACTCTAAATGACGCTATCGAGTGCCGATTTTTCCGCCATCTGGCTGACCCTGAAACTGGCGTCCCTGACGACCGTCATCCTGTTGGTGATCGGCACTCCGCTTGCGTTGTGGCTCTCGCGCACCCAATCCTGGCTGCGCGGCCCGGTCGGGGCGATCGTCGCCCTGCCCCTGGTGCTGCCGCCCACGGTGATCGGCTTTTATCTGTTGCTGGCACTGGGCCCGAACGGCTTTGTCGGCCAGCTCACCCAATCACTGGGGCTGGGTACCCTGACCTTCAGTTTTGCGGGGTTGGTCATCGGTTCGGTGCTGTACTCGATGCCGTTTGTGGTCCAGCCTCTGCAAAACGCTTTTTCCGCCATCGGCACGCGCCCGCTGGAAGTGGCCGCGACCCTGCGCGCCAATCCCTGGGACAGCTTCTTCAGCGTGACTCTGCCCCTGGCCCGCCCCGGCTTCATCACCGCCGCCATTCTCGGCTTCGCCCACACGGTCGGCGAATTCGGCGTCGTGCTGATGATCGGCGGCAACATTCCCGATAAAACCCGGGTGGTCTCGGTGCAGATCTACGATCACGTCGAAGCCATGGAATACGCTCAGGCCCATTGGCTGGCCGGGGCCATGCTGGTGTTCTCCTTCGCGGTGTTGCTGGCGCTGTACTCCAGCCGTAAAACCAGAGCAGGCTGGAGCTGAGTGATGATTCAAACGCGCCTGAAATTGACTTACCCGGGGTTCCACCTCGATGTCGACCTGCAACTACCCGGCCGTGGTGTCACGGCGCTCTATGGGCATTCCGGCTCGGGCAAGACCACCTGCCTGCGCTGCATCGCCGGTCTGGAAAAGGCCGATCAAGGCTTTATCCAGGTCAACGATGAAGTCTGGCAGGACAGCGACAGGAAGATTTTCGTGGCGCCGCACAAGCGGGCCCTGGGTTACGTGTTTCAGGAGGCCAGCCTGTTTGCGCATCTGTCGGTGCTGGGCAATCTGGAGTTCGGTCTCAAGCGTATCCCGAAACCGCAGCGCCGGGTCCACATGGCCCACGCAACCGAACTGTTAGGCATCGGCCACCTGCTGGATCGCCATCCACAACACCTGTCGGGAGGGGAACGCCAACGAGTCGGTATCGCCCGCGCCCTGCTCACCAGCCCGAAACTGTTGCTGATGGATGAACCGCTGGCCGCGCTGGATGCCCAGCGCAAAAGCGAAATCCTCCCCTACCTGCAACGGCTGCACGACGAACTGGACATCCCGGTGTTGTATGTCAGCCACTCCCAGGATGAAGTGGCGCGCCTGGCTGACCACCTCGTCCTGCTCAGCAACGGCAAGGCGCTGGCCAGCGGCCCGATCGGCCAAACCCTGGCGCGCCTGGACTTGCCTCTGGCGCTGGGCGACGACGCCGGCGTGGTGATCGAAGGCAGCGTGAGTGCCTACGACAGTGACTATCAATTGCTCACCCTGCAACTGCCCGACACGGACTTGAACATTCGCGTGGCGCACACGCCGATGGCCACGGGCCAGGCGTTGCGTTGCAAGGTTCAGGCGCGGGATGTCAGCCTGAGCCTGCACAGTGCCGAGCACAGCAGCATCCTCAATCGCCTGCCGGTCACCGTGGTCAGCGAGTTGGGCGCCGACAATGCCGCCCATGTGCTGATCCGTCTCGATGCGGCGGGGACCCCGCTCCTGGCGCGTATCACCCGCTTCTCCCGCGACCAGTTGAACGTCCACCCCGGCCAGCAACTCTGGGCACAGATCAAAGCCGTGGCGGTGCTCGCGTAACGGCATTGGCACGACTGAGCCGGCGTGGGGTCAATGCCTTTAACGGCCCCCTGACGCCTTGCCAAGGACTATCGCCATGCCCGATGCGCTGCCTTCCGACTTGCACTATGTCGATGACACCCAACCGGGAATCAGCCGCAGGAAACTGCGCGGCAAGTTCTGCTATTTCGATCCGACGGGACAACGCATCACCGAGCCGGACGAGATCCAGCGCCTCAACGCCCTCGCGGTGCCACCGGCCTACACCGACGTCTGGATCTGCGCCGATCCGCGCGGGCACCTGCAGGCCACCGGCCGCGACGCCCGGGGTCGCAAGCAGTACCGCTATCATCCGCGCTGGCGTGAGGTTCGCGATCTGGACAAATATTCGCGCCTGCGGGATTTCGGCCTGGCCTTGCCGAAACTGCGCAAACGGCTGGAAGCCTTGTTGGCCGCTCCGGGCTTCAGCCGCGACAAGGTCATGGCCACGGTCATCACCTTGCTCGACGCCACGCTGATCCGCGTCGGCAACACTCAATATGCCCGGGACAACCGCTCCTACGGCCTGACCACGCTGCGCAACCGGCATGTCGAGATCAACGGCAGCGCAATCCTGTTCCAGTTCCGCGGCAAAAGTGGCGTCGAACATCAGATCACCGTGAAAGACCGGCGACTGGCACGCATTATCAAGCGCTGCCAGGAGATCCCCGGACAAAACCTGTTTCAGTACCTCGATGAAAACGGCGAGCGACACACCGTCACGTCCTCCGACGTCAATGCCTACCTGCAAACCCTGACCGGTGCCGACTTCACCGCCAAGGACTACCGCACCTGGGCCGGCAGCGCGCTCGCCCTGGCGGTGTTGCGAGAGTTGCAATGGCAACCGGAATCGGAGGCGAAACGGCATGTGGTGGAGATGGTGAAAAACGTCGCACGACAGTTAGGCAATACGCCGGCGGTGTGCCGCAAGTGCTATATCCATCCAGCCGTGCTCGAAGGATTTCTACTGGGTGCGTTGGCTGAGTTGCCCAAGCCACGAATGCGTAAAGGCCTGCGCGCCGAGGAAGTCGGATTGGCCATGTTGCTGGAGAAATGGGTGTCTGAACCGACGAATTGACTTGTCTATTTTTTGCACGATTGCAAATGGCTTCTATAGTTGATCTGTACACGAATCAGCTGCGGTGACGCCATGGAAGACATTTTCGTCGTGAAGCGATGCAACAAGATCATCATTCACGGCCGCCGGGCCGGAGAAACCGCTCACCTACCCCCTGACGCCGCCGTCTGGTATCGCATCGCCGATACCCGAACCCACGGCTTCATCGGTGACGGTTACGATCTCGAGGAAGACGCCCGGCACGTTTGCCGACAGCTCAATGCCAGGTCACACGTCATGGCCCGTCAAGGCTGACGCGCTCTAGCGTGCCCCATACGGGTCTATACTCAAAGGAGCTGAAGGATCAGCGCCCCGTCGGTAGAAAGCTCGCCTCCCGCGGGCTTTTTACTGCTAACTACCAGGTTTCTTAAGCGGAGGTGTTTCCCATGTCCGAAAAAGAGTCCATCACCACCCTGCTCACCTTGCTTGATTCGCGCCAGGTTCGCCTGGCTGCGGCGTGCAAGGAAATCGCCGACTGGGTCGATCATCAAGGCGGACATCCGACAGCCCTCAGAATTCGTGATCGTCTGAACGACATCGAAAAGGATACGCCGCTGATTCGTAACACCCTGTCGTCGCTCAAACCTGTCGACCCGCCGCTACCCCGGTTCAGATGATTCGATCCGGACGCTCGATGCGAAGACACGGCCCGACGCGGCACGCATGATCGGCGACGCCATCGTCACCGGTCGCGTGCCTGCCTGATCGCCTTCCACCTTTTCCTCGCCCCAGCCACGCGCCGGGATTTTCTTGTGCTCCGGCAAATGCCGAACGTCCCTGGTTGTGAGTGGTCCAACGCTTACACGTCACCAAGGAGACGTTCTAATGGTCACTCACTTCAAAGTCAGCGGGCATTTGGCCTGCGGTCACAAGGGCAGCAATCTCACCTCCACGCGTGAACTCAACCGGGTGAAATGCAGAAGCTGCCGCAACACCGACGTTTTCAAGGAAGCACGCCGGAACGAGCGTAACGCGGCACGTCGCGCCGCACGCAAGGCCAAAGTCGCGCATATCGTCACTGACTGGCGCCAGGCCTGGACCGAACGGTTGGCGGCCATGGCCGGACGGCAAAGACTGCCCCGGGGATTTGGCAGTCAGGCTTTCGTCTAGACGCACACATCGGGCCCATAAAATCGGCCCGATTTTCATCGGCCCGGACGACACCCGCACCTTCACGGTCGCCTCCCGCAAACGGCCAGATCAGAAAAGCACTCTCAACGTTGTTTAGACCTCTGGAGCTGATGTCCGACGCGCTGCATTGGCGATAATCGGCTTCCTCGACTAGGGTCTCAGACGTATCGAACTGCGACACCTTTTTTGACAGGAGCCTGATCAAGGAGGAACCGATGTCACCCACTCGTAGTGCCGAACAAACCTATCGTCAATGGTCCAGCCCCATCCTGCTGGAACTCAAAGCACGAGAGCACCAGTTGACCCCGTCAGACCGCGAAGCGTTGCAAAATATTCTGCTGGAAAGAAGGTTGATAAACAGCGGCAATCCCGCAGGCCCGGATCGGCGCATGTCAGCGCCGCCCGGTGACGCAAAGAGTTAAAACTGCTTGTATTGGAGAGCCCGGCCCCGATGTCGGGCTTTTTCATTTTTGCCGCTTGTCAGGCTCCCGGCACCTTCCCCGCCGATGCGGATAACTGAACGTCGCCGGCCAGGGCATGCATTCCACGGAAGGAGTGGATTCATTTATTGACGGGTGGTAGCTGGCGTAACCCCCAGAGCAGCAACAGCGCCGCCATGATGATTGCGATCCCCACACTCGCAAAACCGGCGGTCACCAGCCCCTCCTGCCATGCCCTTGCAGCCTGCCTTGCCCCGGTGAACGGCGACATGGCGGTCGTGCCGAAAATGGCCGCCAGTGTCGTAACCGCCCAGTTCGCATAGGCCCCGTAAAGCAGCGTCCAGTAAGCAATCGCCTTGTTGCGCGAAGAAAGATTCACCTCCATCCAGACCGCGCCGACTGCCAAGAGCAGGATTCCGTTCATCACCCCCTCTAGGTGCGCCGTAAGCCCCATGCGCGGATTGCTGAATTGCTGTTCGACGAGGCCGGTACACAGGCCCAGGAAGAACAGAAACATGCCATGCCACATCAATCTGCGTCGGGTGTGAACCATGAGCTTGTGCCTCTCGAGACTGACCGGAAGCTGATCCTCCAATCCATCTGAGATCAACTCTAGAGGGTTCTGCGACAGAGCGTGGGCCTGAGGCGGGCTGCACGTGGCTTGCGGATCGCCCTCACCGGTCGAGTTTGAACGACGTCAAGCAATGAGCATTCAGGGTGCCTGGAAACTCTGGAGCGATTCAGCCTTTCTTCCTGCGAACCCCATTTCGATCGGCGTTTTCAAGAAGAACACGGAAATGTCCTCAACCTCCAACCTCCTGAACAACCTTTCAGATTCATCCTCGGTGATGGCCATGCGAATCTCCGTAGGTTGATCCGCAAGCTCAAAAAAGTGCGAGGAATGCATTCGACCTGTGTGTCCAAAACCTTCAATGCCCGTGGACAACGTTGCGCCACGCAGCCCCATTTCTTTCGCCAGATCAACGATCCAGTCGCCGAGCATTTTCCCCTGATACCGGCGGTTCTGTTGAGTAAAGAAAATCACCAGGAACCCGTTCATTTTCATCTCCTCACCGCATGCCAATCATTTGATAGGTCAAGAGCCCGGCAGCGGTCATCACCAATGAGCCCACGACGTGCAATGAAACCGAGCCGAGTGCCCACAGGAGCCTGCCTTCCTGAATCAGGGCAACTGTTTCGGCTGAAAACGTGGAAAAGGTAGTCAGTCCCCCACAGAAACCCGTGATAACCAGCAGACGCCACTCGGGGCTCAGGGAGGGGGATGCGGCCAGGAACGCGATAGCGAAGCCGATGATGTAGCCCCCGACCATGTTGGCCGCCACAGTGCCGGGAGGAATCGTCGGGAACAGCGCATTGAGCTTTATACCCAGCAGCCAGCGAAGCCAGGCGCCAAGTGATGCGCCGACAGCAATAACCAGGAGTGATTTCAGCATGGTTGCAGGTCTCCTCCTGGCTGATCTGGCCGAGGGGATGCGAATAACCGCCTGGCACAAGAGCAAGCTGGCTGAAGAATGGGTGTCATGATCCTGTCCTGAGTTGAAGGACAGGTGCACGCCTACGCTCCCTGTCCAGGGTTGACGCAGGCATCATCAGCACAAGGCGGTTAAAGGAGGAATGCCATCTCCTGTATTGAACCTATAGTACGCCGCCGCGCGGGCTCAAGCGTCACTAAACAGAGCCAGGCCGGGCATGCCAAGGAAAGTTTCAGGTGCACGACTGACAGGCAAAGGCGGCTACAGGGCGCAAATGCGGAAAAGACTTTTTGATGGCGAAAAAAGAAAGAAGGGCTTGCATGAGGTATCTCATGCAAGCCCTTGATATTCATGGTGCCCGAAGCCGGAACCTAATTTAACGAGAAAACACCAGCGTTTACTGGGTATTCACATCGAATAGAATTTCAAATGTGCTATCCAGTGTACTTTTCAGCGTCCGCTGGGCCGTTCTTTATCACTGGCTCAAACCATCATACGCCTGTTCGCAGGTCATTCCCCTGGCTCTGGCTTGGTCAGCCGCTTCAGCCAAATCGCCCGCTCTTTGATCAGCGCGCTTGAGCACGTCGGCAAGCACCATTGCGGCGCGGGTAGCTGCCTGACTTGCGGCGGCAGTGCAGGAATGGCCGCTCGCTGCACTGGCTGCGAGTCGAGCGGCAATAGCGTCGGCCGCCCCGCGCAGGCTGTCAGCAGAAGCACGAGCAGTGGAAGCATCAGCAGTTGCTTGATCGATAAGTCGTTGGCCATCTTGCACCGCCTTGTTGATTGACTGTTGGTAGGCCTGCTCGCGTGTACGCTCGGCCGCCTCATTGGTAGCCTTGGCCTCGGCGTCTCGGGCATCGCGAGCATTCCACTCGACCTGCCACTTGGCATCCGCGACCGTCGCGCCGTGGTGATAGGCGCCGAACAGCGCGCCGGCCACCAATGCGAGCGCAGCTATATAAGGAAGGATTCGCAGCCATAAAGAAGGCATGTTGTATACTCACATGAGGTCTAAAATTTCTGGAGGTACGGGATGAGCACCGAAGAATCTGGCTATTACGACGGCATCGCAGTATCAATTACTGATGGTGAGCAATCTGTACGCAAGCGCCTTTATGCAAAAGGTGCAAACTCAGTTTCTCTGCACGGAGTAACGGCCTCAGTGACTCATGACTCGCTCATCATCGACATGCCTCCCTCTGGAGGCGGCGGTGGAGGCGGACCATCCCAGCCTGCGCGCGTCTCAAACGGCTTTTCGGCGTCAAACTCATACGTTAAGTCGCCGGAAGAGAAAAACGTTTGGACCTGCATTGGTGCTGGCGGCGGCCCCGGTACTGACTCTAAGTAAGCACCTTCAGCGCTTTGTCATAGAAGGCTTGGCGCTCGGCCAGGCCGTTGATCCCACCGTTGATGCGCCGTGTGATGCCAACGAAGTCGCCAGCGTCGGCCAGAGCGTTCAGGTTGCGTGAATTCCAGAACCACGCAGCCGACTTAGCGGCCCACTCGGCCTGCTCGAGCAGTTCAGGCGTCCGAAGCAGCCTGTCGTCGCCGAACAGCGCCTTGCTGCACGCCAAGTAGTTGTCGTGGCCGGTGATCTGGATCAGGCCTCTGCCCCGGTACTTCTGCCCGTCACCGTCAGCCTCGGGCGTATTGCCCAGTCGCTTGGCCAGTGGCCCGGTGTCGTACTTGCTCAGGTATTGGTCGCCGCCCAACTCCCGGACGTACCGGAACTGGCCAGACTCATGTCCAACTTGAGCAATGAACGCCGCCATGCGCAACCGGGTATTGATCTGGTAGCGCTCCATCGCCAAATTCAGCGCAGACGCAAAAACGCCGGCTTGTTTGCCGGCGTTCGGGAGGATCTGCAACAGCTGCTGCGCGGTGATAGGCATGTCAGATCGCCTTGTACAGATTGATTTTGGTGGTCATGCCCAGCGGCTCGCTGTCGGTGCCGGCATCATCTGGCTGTACCTTGAAGCCCATGCGGATGACGAAAGCACGCGCGTCATTCCACTGGCGAACCAGATAGAAGCCATACCAGCACTTGCCGCCGTTCTCGGTCTTGACGAACTGCCAGCCTGCATTACCCGGCTTGTCACGGACGAAGTAATCGCCCTTGTAGGTGATCGTGCTTCCCGCCACCGGTGCCTGCCACAGCTTGACGAAGCGCATGTTGTTGACGGGATTACGAACCGCAGCCCACCACCACATGGCCAGAAACGAATCGACCGGCCAGCCAAACGGCGTATTGGCCGCCCACCAGCCGCGTTTGTCTCCAAGCAGCCCGTCATAGTCGTTGCCGAACAGCCACGCCCAACGCGGCAGGTTGATGATGGGGCGACCATCGCTGCCGCTGATACCCGGCACCCTGAAAGGGATCGCCGCAGCCACCACAAACAGACCGATCAGGTCGAGAACGATGTTCGTCACCAGCAGGAATACCCACTGAACGAGCGCCTTGCAGACGTCGAGCATGATCATTCTCCAGGCGTAAAAAAACCGCTCAAGGCGGCTGGGTCGACTCAGGTGAATCAGGGTTGTGCGGGCCAGGGTGGGCTAGCTATCGTCAGATCGATGCGGTTGACCGCAATCCGGTACTGCTTCCATTTCTTGAGCAAGGCAGTTTCTTCGGCGGTGGCTTCGTCAAGATCCACCGCGTCTTGGAGTGGCGCGATGGCCAACGTTGCAACGGCCAACATCGCATCCTTGGCCGCCGTGTTGGTCATCAGAATTTCAGCGGGCGTGGGCGCAGGCTTTGGCGGCGGAGTGAAATTGGCGCCGTCATACAGGTAGCCGATGCTGACATCTGATCCTTCTTCCAAGGCCACGGCCTCAGACCCTTCTGGCGGGGACCAGTTGTAGATGTTGCCATCCCACACAACGGTATTCACCACAACACCATCCCTTACTTCTGCATAAATTCCCATCAGGCACCCCTTATGCGTATTCGTAAACAATCACAATTCCTGGACCACCACCGCCGCCTACTTGGCCAGCGCTCGATGCGCCGTTGAGCGCACCGCCGCCGCCGGCACCGACAGTGGCTGCCGCAAGGCCTGCCGCTGTAGACGTGCCCTGTCCAAATCCGCCACCACCCCCAAGCGGTGATGCACCGCCTGTACCGGAGAAAAAACTGCTCGCGATGAGGGAGGCAGCGGGGGCTCCCGGCTGGCCATTGCCATTGAATATGTTGCCGGCTGTACTTACCGCGCCACCTACTCCACCGACCGCACCGTAAGGAGAAGGCGCAGTAGTCGTCGCACCGCCACCGCCACCACCCGCCACCAAAAGCGTGCCGAACGAAGTGGCGCCACCAGATCCCCCGGCTGCACCAATAGCGCCACCAGAGCCTGCTGCGCCGATTGTTATGGTGACGCCGGAAAATCCGGATGTCAGGCGCCCGATTGTTCGGCTACCGCTCCCGCCACCACCCGCACAGCTGTTTTGGCCGGCGGCGGTCGCAGCCACACCGCCACCGCCACCGCCTGCGCCTGTTAGGTCGACAATGATGCTGTTAGTTCCTGATGTCGGTGTGTAGGTACCTGAAGAAGTTAACCTCCTAATATTTAAAAGGCTACCAGGGGCCGGGCGAGTGGAGTCTAGTGGTCCTAAATCAATCCAGAGCGCATTGGTACTGTCGCGCTGCCTTAACCGACCAGTCCCAGTGTCACCCCATATCTGGCATGGAAATGTCGGGATCGGCGCTACTGCGCCGCTACTCTGCGAGGCGAGCGCAGCGAGTGCATTATTCAGGTCCGCCCTGAATGTGGCGCCGGGGCCGTTGGCGATGTTCATGTCATGCTGCGACATAAGTCAGTATCCCTTTGAGATGTAGTCAATCGAGCGCCCAGATTGAGCAACTCCACTTGAATTTCGGATGTAGACGGTAAAGCCCGTCACCGTCTTGGCCGACACGTCCAAGTAGTCGCCCGGGGAAAGCCCCTGCGCGGTTAGGCTTACCGCTGGACTTGCATTAAATGGAGGGGAGTAAGTAATGGTCAGGCCGCCGGCAGGAACCACAAGATCGTTTCCGGTCTCAATGCGATCTGGCATGTCAATGACTACCTGAAGCGTCGAGACATCAATCCAGTTCGTCGCTCGTGCTACCGAGCCACGAAGCTCAAAGTCAAACTGTCGTGCTCGATAATCACCAACAACGAAAGGCTTCCAGTCAGACCAAACTGCTGGAGAAACGTCAGACGTCCGTACCCACAGCGAGAGCGAAGCCCCGTTCGGAGGATCGCCATCGATGCTCTGCAACGAATCGAGGTCGGTGACTGTTTCGATGTAGGTGCCATCGTCATAAATCAGCGCCTCGACATTCGCTGTCAGACGACTGTCGTAGACGTACCCAAGATCCGTGGGTGCGGCAAACCGATACGACATGGTGGAAACGGATCCGCCGACTTTATCGATCTCACCCGCAATGGCGTCGATATCCGCAACACCATCAATCAGCGTGACGCCCAACAACTTCAGCACGCCGCTGGTAGCCGCCGCATTCACTGCCACGCCTGCGAATGCAGGCGATTCCGACACTGTCAAAAACACGTTTGCCGGCAACGGGACCTGGGCGTCAGACCATACTTCCCTGATCGGGCCGCCAACCCCTGATGAGTCGACAGCGCGAGCCAAGTACTTTCCAGGAAGCAGGGCCACGACTGAGGAAGTCGATCGACCGGCTACGTCGGTCAGTGGCAGCGCAAGGTCCCATGTTGCTGAGGTGCTGCGTGATTGCCGTATGGAAATGCTGCCGCCGAGTTTGACGTCAAGCTCCGGTGCCGGGTCCCAAGCTAGTGTTGCAACGCTGTTGATAACATCAAGCCGCAACCCGTTCAGCGCTGATGGTGGAGCTAACAAAGCTTGCGCGCTATATGTCTGAACGGACGCTGCGCCTGCCATGCCCAGTACGGACTTCGGCGTAATGCGTATCGACCAAAGACCAGACGATGCCGAGTCGAAATCGATATTAGGTGTCGAAATCTCGCCGATGTATTCCCAGTTTCCTCCAGGCCTCATTGCCTCGACCTGATAGCGCATTGCCCGCGCCGGAGGTGTCCAGCTGACGGACAATCGCGCCGCTGCCAATCCAGTACCAGTGTCGTAGAGCGACTCGAGGAAAGTCAGCTGCCCCATTGGATCTGGAGCGGATAGGTTGACGTTACTGATCGGGTTATCGACGTCAGGCGTGCCGTATTCGACCTCGTTGAACTTGTCTGGATCAAACGCTACGGCGCTGATGGCATAGGTGCCGTCTTCACCCTCGCTGATGCCGATAACGCGATACTTCTGCGTCTCCAGCGATGGAGTCGAGAACACCCATGGTGCCGAGGCAAGCGGCGCAGCAGCCAGTGGCGGAGATACCGTGATCGATGTCGATCCAGCCCCAACAGCGACTGGCGCACTCGCATATGTGCCGTCGGCCATGACAACACTGACTACGCCAGTCCCAGCGAGGCCGATGGGCGCATCCAGTAACAGGGTCGACGCCGTACTGCCTGGCAGAAGACGGCCGCCATTGCGCGCGCCGGCCCGGTTCGCGTCGGCGATATCAATGATGTCGCCCGGCATCGGGATGGCTCCGTCTGCGCCGACAGCAAAAGTCACTGCTTCGCTTTCCGCATACAGCAACCAACGGCCCAAGCGACGGGCTTGCCCGCGTGACGTGCAACCAATAGCGACCACATCGCTTTGTTGGATGCGCCCCCACTTCGCGATCAGCTCTGGGCGCTCAACTATTTCAACCGACTGCTTATACTGCTGCAGCGGATCGTTCCAGGTGACGGCGGCGACGTTGTATCGCTGGTCTGAGGCAACGGACTGGTAACTGAAATCACCGCCAACCACGCTGGAATTGTTAAACAGGTAGCGACTTGACCGTGGAGCGTCCTGCACAGCGGTCAGGGTGCCGCCCGCCCAGAAGCAGATAGCGCGGAACACGGACACCATGTCATTGACCAGCTTCCAAGCGTCCTGCTGAGCAGTCAAAGCCATGTTGCAGGTAAATCTAGGCTCCCATCCACCATAGCCGTCGGGTACCAGCGCATCGCAAAACTGAGAGATGCTGTACAGCGCGTACTTATCGATCAGAGTCGAGTCGAGCAAACCACCCAGCCCATAGCGGGTGTTTGTGAGCATGTCATACCAGATCCAGGCCGGGTTGTCGGTCCAGGTGCGATAAAAATTACCGTCCCAAGAGCCGATGTATTGGCGATTTACTGCGTTGTAGTTGGTGGGCACCAGCACCAGCATGCCTTTGACCATAAAGGACATCCGCGGAATGCTGGAAAACTGCTGAGCATCGAGCGAGATGCCTATCATCGCCGTATTCGGGTAGCGAAACTTTTCGTCCCATAGCAGGGTGTAACTATCGAAAAAGGTGCGATTCTGAATCGCCGCCGATCCAGAGTCAGCAGACAGGCGCGTGACACGAATGAAACGAGTAAGGCCGCCGGAAGCTGGAAGACGCACGTTGTACGAAAACTGTGTGCGGCTCATGGTCTTGCCGGTGATAGTCACGTCCGAGCAGAGCTGAAGCCACGCACTGGTACCGAGTTTCCCCTCAACGCGAAAGCTCACGGTAGAGCCGTTGGTATCACCGTTCTGTGTGTTTTGCTCAGAAAGCTGTGGGACGCTGACGGTGATCCGGGTAGCGTCGACGCTCGTATCAGTGATAGCGCGCTCAATCGCAATGCCAGCTTTTAATTCGACACCTACAGATTGCTCAGCCTCAAGCCCCGTGATCGGCATGTAGGCCTGACCCTGCGTCCCATCACGGGTATCCAGACCTACGCTGGAAAAGTTGTAGCTGCCGTCTGGGTTCTGAAGCGGAACATCATCAAAGTAGGTGCCCATCGGGCCGCCCAGTACCCCTAGAATTGGGCCCTCTGATAACACATGCAATATCCTTACATGTTGAGTTGAGCGGATGCTATCTGGTGCCTCCACGGCAGCACGGGAAGAACTCCCACTGCTGCTGCTGCCGCCACCCTTACCACCTCCCTTCCTGCCAACAATGACTTCACTCATACAGGGAGCGCCTCCGCCCAGGTTCCGACTGAAACAACACTGGAGCCCACCAACATCTTTCCGTAAACCACGGGCACAGGAAGGCCCTGTTGGGTCGAGTTGAACGCACCATTGAAGAGGTAGCTGGGTTTGTTTTCGGTGCTGGCTTGGTCTTCCTGGCTTCCAGTTTTCGGTGTAGGCGACAGCATTTGCACGACACCACCGATTGTCATGGCGATACCAAGAGAGACGAGCGCGCCACCTATTGGTCCGGAAAATGGAGTAGCAACCACGCCTACTACTATCAGCGCAACTCCGAGCACGGTTTGAAAAAGACCACCGTTCTTGCTGCCAGAAACTACGGGGACGATACGAATCTCAGTTGTGCCGCTCAAGGTGAATCTGTCCTCGCCGACATTCTCACGATTACGAAAAATGGCGTAACGCTGGCCTCGGCGAGCGGAGTCTCGGATGAAGTCTTCGAAACCAGGGACAGTGTGCTTTAGTGCATTGAATGCCTCACTTGAAGTGCCGGTCTCGAGTTTTTTAAAGTGTTCGCGACCACAGGCTTTTGCGAGGCTTCCGGAGAGCAAGATCCTGGTCATTCCCTTATCGGCAGCAGCGCTCATACTTTTCTCCAGGCAATAAAAAACCGCCCGGAGGCGGCTTAAGTTATCTGCCCGTTCTTAAAGGCAGTCGATTACTGGCTGTTTCCAGCCGTCTGTTCCAATTTTTGTCGCCGGGAAGTACGCCTTGATGGCTGACCCGCCAGTCTCTCGATCAATGCTGGCGAGAGAGATCACGCCGTAAAAAGTGCCTGACGCCGAGATCTTGTATCCATGTTCGGTTTCAACCGAGGTAGTGGCCGGGTTTATTGCAAGCCACTTCGGACCAAGACAGCGCGCATACTCTTGCGGCGTTTTGTTACTTTTTACTTGAAGGTCTGGCCCATCATTTTCACGCCCCTGGATCGTGCACCCCACCAGCATGATCAGTGCCAGGGCTGTTATAGCTTTCCGCATTGCTGAGCCTCCATGTGTTTTGGCGACTTTAGCAGGGAGGTGACGCGTAAATACAGGGCCTAAATTTGCGAGACTCCTGTGAACGGTGACGTTTGACGGCAATCATCAGGGGCTTTCACACCCCTGTACCGCATGATGTGCGTCGTGCACTCCCGGTATGCGCGACCGTAGACCTCGCGACAGCTCAGCCGGCCATAGAGGTGATGCAGCAGCACATCACCTTCCAGCCAGATCGCGCCGTGGCACGGAGTTGGGCTGCCGATTGCCATGACAATCAAATCGCCTGGCTCTGGAGTGTCGACCGGCACAAAACCGGCCCGCTCGAAGTTATCGACGTACAAGTTCTCGCCATTGTGCCACCAGTCGTCCTTTCGGTAGAAGTCCATCAGCTCGATGCCCAGCACCTGCCGGTAGTAGTCGCGAACCAAGGTGTAACAGTCAATCACGCCGTGGACGAAGACCCGGCCTTCCAACGGCATTTCGCCTTTTGCTGGCATCTCATGCCAAGTAGCAATGCCATTGTTCAGGCCGATAATCCACCAGGCCATACGACTGACGGCGTGGCTGGCGATGTCATGCAGGCTTGGCTCAGGACCGGCGTCTGGATGGGAGTGCACCACAGCCACGATATCGCCCATGTCTTCAGCGACGGCGTAATCCTCTGGATGCAGAATGAAGTGATCTGGTTCATCAGATTGATTGCGGCACGGGACATAGACCGGCTTTCCGCGAACACTGACAACCAGGCCCACGGCTTCACGTGGGTAATCGGCGCGGGCGTGCGCCTCAGCGTCTGCTCGGCATTTGTTGAACAGGTCAGTCATAGTCAAAGTCTCGGAACGCGAGCAATCCCCGGGAAGCCGCCGAACGGCAACTCACCATTGGCGCCAAAGCGAAGCTTGCAGCCCGTGGCGGTACGGCTGCATTGGTCCCTTGCGGGGTCGCTGGTTGGGTTGTTGGCATAATCTGCCACTGGGCCGCCGGCATATCCGCATTCGCCAGAGCGATAAGCCCATAGGCAAGTGCCGGCGACGACTTGGCGCCGCGGCAACTTCACGCCTTGCAGATCGAGGGGCGAGCCAAGTTCGAACTCAATCGCTGCAGGGGTCTCGTTGGCCTTGCGTGTGATGATCCAGGTTTCAGCCGGATATTCCTCGGTTGGGCTGGCTGTAGGATTCCAGCTTGCTCCGGCCTTTTGGTAAGCCAGTAACCCCCTTGATCTGCTCAGTTGCATGCTGGTCACGTACAGGCCGCTGGCACCATCACCTGTATATGTTTCATTACCCGAGGCATCGCGGGGCAAAACTCGGAAATCGAATGAGGTTGCCGCTGGATCTAAAAGACCAGAGCACCACAGCAAATAATAACCTCCGCCGAGATCTAATAGTCCACGATCTGGGCTTGGCGTGGCTAGCGATAACCCAGTTTGCAGGTCCATATAGTTGTCGGCACGAAAGCCGATGTTGTCAGCCAGGCGAATACGCACCTGAGGTCGGCTTGCGTTACGCAGCTTGACCACGGCTGACGCGGTGTAATATTCCCCAGGGAATACCGCCCCAACCTGACGTATGTAGTGCGTCGTGGTCAGCCCTTCTACCAGCTGACTGACTTGCGATCCATAAGGATCAAATAGTGCAGGCAGAGAGGCCGTGACGCCGGCCTTCGTCCAGACCGTTTGAGTCGCCTCTTCCGACCACAACAGATAGTTACTCTGAACGAAGTTCACCGCATCCATGTACTTAACCAGCGTGCGGCGGCGCTTGAGTTTGGCGCCGAGCAGGTCGTCGTACTGTCTGCACAGCGCGGAAATGGTGCCGCCGAAGTTGCCGACTTGAAGTTTGGGGCGAGCCGGAGAGCCTTGGCTGGGCGTGGCGAACTCCTGTGCCTGAATCGGCCAGGGTGTGTAGACGTTGCCCTGCCAGATGACAGACCCCCGGTTTTCATTGGTACCGGCGTGGAAGCGAATCGTCTGGTCAGGCAACACCAGCTCAAAGCCTTCCCAGATCGTCAGGCCGGTTGATAGTGAAAGCTGACCTTGAAGTGCACTCACTCGAACACCTCCTCAAAGGTCGCTGACAGGCTATCGATGCCGCGCGCCACATCGGTACGCGTCCACTCACGACAAACAAAAACCCCGATCGGGTGACCGGGGTGGGTGTAGTTGAACGCCTCGACGGCGCCTCGGGCGATCAGGAAGGCATCAATGGCATCAATCTCTGCCGTGATCCGCTTGAACACTAGCGAGTACTTGCGCGGCTGTCGGTTGATGCCGGTTCCTTGCCGCTGCTCGTAACCATCGCCGAACTTGATCACCTTGACCGTCGGGGTGATCACCCTGGAGGCGTCATAAGTCGCCCGCCATGTGAATGCCAGCATGCTGCCTCCTTAAGCGAGTTGCCCGCCGTTACGGCGCGCGGTTGCGATTTCCTGCCGGCAGACGACCTTGATGGCTTCAGCCAGGCGTGCCGGATCAGGTGAGGCGCCGCCACCATCGGAGGCGTCCACCGTCACGCTGACGTTTACCGTGCTGGAATTGGCCCCGCCACGAACGCCGAGACGACCTTGTGAATCGCGGGCCAGAGGAACAATGGCTTCGGGGCCCGCCTCACCCATCACGCCGGTTTTTCCGTTGGCCATGCCGAAGGCTGTTGGTGAGCTGACCACGCTGTCGGAGAATGCGCCGCCCTTGGCGAACATCTGCACACCGCCGGACCAGGCGCCGCCCTTCGCTTGCGGGAAGTAGGTCGACGAGTAGCCGGCCTGTGACGCCCCGAGCGAGGTAGATGAACTGCCGCCGAAGTACGAACTCGCCGCACTGGAGGCCAAGCCGAACAGCCCGCTGAGCGCAGACGAACCGGCCTGCCGCGCCGCGATACGCGCCATATCCGCCAGGACAGACTTGGCGAAGTCCGAGAACGACAGTTTTCCCGTCAGGGCGAACTGTGCGACGGCGTCCTCCATTGAGCTGAACGCGTTGGTGAACAGGCTTTTCGTCTGCCCGGACACATCGCGCGTCGACTCAAGGTAGTTCTGCCACGCCGACGATGCGCCTGAGGTCCAGTCGCCCTGGGCAACCGTCATCTTGTCGTAGCTTTCGACCGTGATGTCGCGCAGATCCTGCTGACTCTGTGCCACGGCCTTCAGCTTGGCGTTGTACTCATCGAGGCTCATGCCGCGCGAGCCGTCACCGTACTGGTTAGCCAGATCGATGCGCTGGGCGTTGGCCTTGTCGTCGATGCCATTGAGCTGGTTATTCAGTCCGCGCTGTCTATCGCCCATCCCGAGGCTAGCGGCTTCCCTATCGCCTTGCTGGCGAAGCGTGACGGCCTGTTGTTGCAGCGCATCGGTGTAGGTCTTGATCGCCAGGGCCTGCTTCTTGACCCGCCCTTCCTCGTTGGTCGCGAGGACTTCGAGCTGGCTATCCGCATCCTTTTGCGCCTTGACCATGTTGGTGCGCGCATCGGCGATCTTCTGGTCCAGTTGGATGCGCTGTTCGCCCGTGGTGCTGGACTTTTCCTTTACGGCTTCCAGTGCCGATATCTCGGTCTCGTAGGCCCGGGTGACCTCTTCACGCTCCGCCCGGATCAGCGCGGTACGCTGGTCGAGGTAGTTCTGCTGCGTGATCAGTCCGGCCTTCTGCTGCGCCTCAAGCTCTTTCTCGGAGTTCGAGTAGGTGGCCTGGAGATCTTTGATCGCGTTCTGGGCGTCGTTGTAACCGCTCAGGTTGAGCTGATTCGCCTTCCCGGCCGGGTCCTTGTTCTTATCCTTGATGTTCTGGATGTTCTTGGCGACGACGTCAGCCTGGACCAGCGGGTTATTGGGGTCCGCTTTACGCAGATCCTCGACGTCCCGCTTGTACTCCTTGATCAGCTTATTTCGCTTCTCCTCGTTGGTGAGGTTGGCGTCGCTGATGGCCTTCAGCTTGGCGGCAGCGTCGATCCCGTCCTTCTGGACTTGAACTCGGTCACCGATGAACTTTGTCCGCGACTTCTCGGCTTCGATCTGAAGCTCGAGGTAGTCGAGATCCTTTTTGTCCTGTTCGTTGTTCCGGGTATCAATGCCCATCGCTGCCGCACGGCCGCCGCGACCCTGATTCGATTGCAGGCGCTGACGAATCTCTGCTGCTTGCTGCTCCAGCGACTGCGTCCGGCCCACACTCAGTGTTGCGTCGAGTGCACCAGCAGCGGCCGCCTTGATTCCCTTCCACGCGCTTTCGATCAGACCAAGATTCTGGGTGATCTCTCCAGTACGAGAATTGATGGTCGACGCGTAGGTATCGGTTAGCAGCTTGGTCGCACCGATGGTGTCGCCCTGCTCTTTCAGCGCGACGATCTGCGAATAGACCGAAGCAGTTAGAAATCCATACTGGTCATTCAGCTCCTTGGCTGCCGCGACCGGGTCCTTGGCGATCTTCGCGAATTCGGCGATTGTTTCGTCAACCGCCTTACCGGTGGCCCTCTCCATTTCCAGCGCGGCGACGGTTATTTCGCCAAAGCTATCGGCGGCGATCGTGCTGCTACCAGCCAGCTTGGCTAATACCTCAGCGGCTGCACCAGTAGTGCCAACAGTCGAACTCACCTGAGTAGCCAGGGTTGCCAGCTGATCAGCGCTAGTACCGGCCGCATTGCCAGTCAGGATCAGCGCCGTATTGTAGGCTGTCGTTTCCTGGGTGCCTTTGTAATAGGCAAGCCCAAGGCCGGCAGCTGCTGCCGCCGCCAGAGTGAACGGGTTAACAAGCCCGGCAACGTATCCGCCAAGGGCTCGCGCAGCAGGACCAATCCCGCCAAACATGTCCTTGAGCTGACCGCCTTGTTGCAGGAGGACCGTCAGCGGGGCCTGGCCACCTTGCAGGCTGGTGATGATGTCAGTTACTTGAGCGGGCACACCGCGCAACGCTGCGGCGGTTTGCGCCGCTGATACGCCAGTGGCCGCAGTCTGCTTGCCGAGCTTTGCCGTGGCCGCCTCAGCCGCTTTCGTCTCGGCCGCCATCGCCTTGATGGATGCACTGGCCTTCTTGCTCTCACCGGATAGGCTCTCCGTAGCCTTCTCTGCCTTCGCGCCAGCCTGCGCCAGACCATCCAGTTCCGTGGATGCCTTGGCTACCTCACCGGTCTCTACCTTGATCCCAAGGCTGGCGATGTCTTGTGTCATGCCGCTCTCCTGACAATAAATTCACTACGCCTCAGCCATGACAGCGAGCGCTTCGGCCTCCATTACTTGAAGGTCAGGAAATAGTTCGGGGATTTGCCGCTTCTTGATGCCGATGTAGCTGGCCACGTCGCGAATTGACGTGTAGTCGAGCCCAGTCGCGCCACCGGCACCCGTGCGCCACTGAGTGCCGAGCGCGTTGAACAAACGGAAGACTGGCCAGTTGTCTGGCCAGATCTCCACGTCGTCCTCTTCGAAGTCGTCGGCATCTAGGCCAAACAGCGACAGCGTTTCTTCAGGCGCACGCGTCCCGTACATCGCTTGCGCCGCGGCGATCAGTTTCCCCGGCGAGCCACCGCGTAGGCAGCCTGATAAGCATCGAGGACTGCGGCAGGAGCTCCCGCGCACGTTCCGACCAGCTCAGTCAGGGATTCGTCGGACAACTCTTCCGGAAAGCTCCAGCCGACAATGATTTCCTTCAGCTGGGCCGCTTCCAAAGCGATCTGGCGATCAGTTGCCTGCTCCCACGTCGCGCCATCCTTCATGGCCTCCTTGGCAGCCGCATCACGCTCCGCGTTCCACTTGTCGTAGTACTTCGCAAGCTCCTTGCGGTCGCGGTATTTGAATTCGATATCGACCTTGATCGGGTCGAACCCGACACGCGGAATCTCGACTTCAGCCTTGAACGTGGCGTTCTGGGCAATCTTGAAACTGGCCATGTGGTTTCCTTACGACAGGTAGCGAACAGGAGCGGCCTGCAGGGCCAGGGAGACGGTGCGCGTCAGGATGTTGCTACGCGATACCGCCGGTTGCAGCGAGAACGAGGTGTAGGCGCCGTAGTACAACTTGTCGGTGCCTGGCAGGTTCAGGCGAGCGGCCTGCACGGTCTGCGCGATGTCTGCGGCTTGGACAATTGGCACATAAGCCAGAGTAGGGTCATCGGCAACAGTCAGCACCATGCTCGCGGCGGCCTTGTCAGTCGGCAGCTGGCGACCTTGGGCGTCTTCGAGGAACACGACATCCTGGTAGTTCTGGTCGCCGCCAGAGAACGCTACATCGGTGATCTGCGGGATCTGCACCCAGGTCATGACCTTTTTCAGGCTGCCTGCGCCGGAGCCGGCCGGGAAGATTGTGGTGTTGGTGGTGTCGATCGCTTCCAGGGTGATCGCGGTGGCTGTGGCAGTCTTCACACGCACGACCTTGTTGTTCAGCGCGGTCCAGCCGGAAGTTACCAGCAGGATGTCGCCAACCGACAGCGTGGCACCGACGACGGTGCATACCGCTTCGGAAGCGTTGGTGATAGCCGAAAATGCAAGTGGAGCGGCGTAGGTGGCGGCGTGTTCAAACGTCGCGCCGTTGGGCAGCTTGTATCCCATGGGGGTTTCCTCTATGCAGAAATGACAAAACCCGCTCAGTGGCGGGTTCTGGGGTTGCCCAATGGGCGGATTAGGTGGTGGTGTCGGCTCTGTACTGGAGCGACAGCGGCAGCGTTGTAGTCGTGTCGCCCTGCTGGGCCGTGGCGGTTGCCATCGGTGAGCGGACGTAGACGGTGAATGTCGTCTTGGTCAGTGCGAGGTTGTTTGGGAACAGTGCGGCGATCTCGTCGGCGATCCCTTCAGCCGTACCACGGCCAATCCCGGCCTTGGTCACGACGCTGACTTGAAAGATGCCACGGTAGGCCGTGTGTTTACCTTCAAGGTCTTCGCTGGTCGTGTTGGCCGGCAACAGGAAGGCGCGCAAGTAGGGCGAACCGTCCACCGGCGGCGTGAAGGCGACGTCTTCATAGGCGATCGGCAATGCCGGTACCCGGGCAGTCGCCCACGTCTTCAGGCGGCCTTCAAACAGGCTGCGGATGATTTTGTCTGACATCAGGGGAGCTCCGAAACGGCTTTATCGACAAAGGTCTGGAACTCGACCACGGAAATTCTGACCATCCCGGCCGGCGCTTGAGTCGACCAACTTTCGTATTCAAGACGGGGCCCGTACGGGAGATTGTTCATCATCCAGATCGTGCCGACCTCACTGGTGAAGCCCCCAATGATTGCCGCGGCGTCGCCTTTCGAGGCCTGGCCGGTTGGGTCGATGCGCTCCAGCGTCCCGGTCTTGGCCGTGTCGAACGACACCTGCCAGTTGCCCCGGAAGCGGCCGCCGACGTAATCACCGCCAGCGACCAGGTCCATGCCGTCTTTGATCAGGCGCCCGGGCTTCATCCGTCCGTTCTTGGACAGGTTCGCCGGATCATTGCGCAGCTCGGCGTTCAGCCGGGCCACTTCGTTGTTGTACTGGGTCGCAACTGAGTTGGCCGCCCATAGTTCGGGGTTACCGACCGGGGATCGGTCCACGACGGCAGCCAGCAGGTCAATGGCGACCTTCTTGATCACCGTCTCGGCATTGGCATTGACCTTCTCGGCGAACGCCTTCAGATCCAATGCAAAGCTCATTTGCGCGCCTGCACACTGAAGCCGACCGCGAGGCCGGCATAATCCCAAGGGTCAACGTTCTGCACGGTGTAGGTGTCGCCGTCGAACAGGATCTTGTCCTGGCTGATCGGTTGCGGTGTATCGGTACCGTCCAGCAGTAGCGGCGAGATCAGGATTTTCACGTCACCCTGCTTGATGCGCGACCCGTCGATGTCCTGCTGCCGGTAGTTCTCGCGGAAGCCCGAGCCGTCGAATTGATCGGTGGTCACTGGGCTTGAGCCGAGATCTGGGTCATATTCGCCAGTCGTGACGCGCACCAGTGACAACTCCAGGCCTTTGCCGCCCTTGGTGCGAGGCGCCAGCATTCTCGCTGCGCTCGCCTTCGCCCGATCATAGATATCTGACATCAGCTTCTACTCAGTGAGACCTGGCTGGATGACTGCAAAAGCCCAGAGAACTGCGCATAGGACTGCCGAACAGCGGCAGGCTTGCTGATGATAGGGCTTGCAGTCGAGTACTCAGTTTCAAGCGGGCCGACCTTCTCCCGGCTGATCGCGCCAAGGCGCTGCTCTGGCGGTGATAAGTCGTCGGCATGAATCTCGGTGGCCAGGGCCATTTGCCCGGCTTTGATCTGCGCAGGGATGGTATTGGATGGCAGCACCCAACCATTGCGGCAGACGTTGAAGCGCGGCCACGCCAGTGCCTGGTCACGATTGACCGCCCGCCCCTTCCAGTTCAGCGCGTCCATCTGGAGCGCTGCCCGGCGCAACAGCGCTTCCTGCGATGGTATATCAGCCGGAATCACCCGGCCGAAGTTCGCCGCGTAGGCAACCAGCTCGGCAGCAGTAGCAAACGACTCGGCGCCGGCCACGATGGTGCCGTTTTCAATGATCAACATAGTGGCCTCATAGGTCATAGACCAAGCGCAGTGGTGTAGGCAGGAATGGCAAAGCCGGCGATGGTCACGTAGCCCGCCGCGTCTGGGTGGGTTCCGTCTTGGGTGCTGAATCCCGTCCAGGTGGTCGGATCAATCCATACAAGCTTGGGGTTCGCCTTGGCGTCCATCACACCCTTCAGAATGACGTTGGCTGCATCAACCAGCGATTGAGCCAAGGCATTTGGCAGAATGCCGCGGCATAAGACCTTGCCATAACCCTTGGCCAGCAGCTTATCGATGCACAACCCGTAGTCAGCCTGTTCGGTGGAGTCGATACCGTCGGAGGCGTTGTTGCCGCCAAGCGCCAGTATCGCCACATCATTGGTCGTCACGGTGCGCAGCGGCAGGACGTTATCCAGCATGGTTTTGCCGCCGGCGACGGTCTGCCCACTGATTCCGTTGGTGCTTCCGACGAACCCGAGGGCCGCCGCCACGCGCATGGTCTCGGTGTCCGCCGATGTTGCACCAGGCCCAGAGCCAAAGGTGATCGAGTCGCCGTACTGATCCAGGCGCCGGCGAGTGCCGATGTCCAGGAAGGCCGAGTCGGCCGATACGCAAAAGGTACCGCCGGTGTCCTTGAAGTTGCCGTCATCCCAAACGTTGTAGGTTGACGTCGAACCGTCGCAAGGGATGACCAGCGCCCGAGGTGGGAACGTGCCTTCATCTGAGGCCGAGTAGTATGTGGCTGGGCCACCGTTCTGGCTGACGCCTACCTTGCGGGTGCCGTTGAGCGTGACCACCAGCTTGGTGAACGCGCCCTTAATCTTCACCGAGTTGACGCAGGAGCCGTAGGTGGTGCCCTTGGGCGCCGCGAGAGCCGGCGTGTAGTTCGCCGCGTTGGCGATGACCGCGCCGCTGTACAGACCGAGCGCCGAATCAGCACCTGGCTCAATCTTGCCGACGAAGGTCTGTAGCGCCGGAGGCTGACCGGTGACTGCGAGCACGTTACCGGACGATGCGATGTACGGGGCGTCACCCATTGCAGCAACCCAGCGCACTTCGACGAATCGTGTCGCGTGCGGCAGACCGGTGAACAGCGTGTATACCGATGCGGCGTTCGGCGCAGCGGCAAACGCACCGCCGTCGATGGCCACTTCCATAGATCCAGCGTTGTCGCCGAAGTCCGTAGGGTTGGTCAGTTTCGCCTCAGTGCCGGTGATGAATCCGCACCACACAGTAAGTGCGCCGCGGGCGTAGACTCGGGCCGCGTTCTTGGTCGTACTGATCGAGCCAGTAAAGCCCGGAGAGACCTGCGCTGAGGTAAAGTTGACCGTCGTAGGAGCCGGCAATGAAACACTGCCATTGGCCCCAACGCCCTTGACGCCGCGCCAGATGCTCGCACCCAGGCCGATCATCAGTACATCGCCACGATGCTGGAGGCGGTAGTGCCGGTCGACATCACTTTCTTGGCGCGTATCGGCAGGATCTGCCCGGCTGCCACCGCAACGAACACGACAGAGGCGGTACCGTCTTCAGGCACGATTGCTACGTTGCCAGCGACCCCCACATAGAGCGAGCGAGGCAGCGGCGACAGCACGGTAGTATCGCTCGGGGTCACAGCGTATGCAGATGATGCAGGGCTGTCGGAGGTTCTGGACATTGCGGCGATCCTTTTGGATTAGGCTTCTTTCCAGCCGATCCGCTTGTGGTCAGCAAGGGCGGACGGATGAACTTCGAGGGTTTCGCCGTCCTTGGTCACTGCGATCAGGTGGGAGTTGTCCACCTCTTCTTCGACAGGCTTTTTGGCGGCCTCATCGATCGCTTCCTGCGCCTTTGCGGTGTGCGCCGCCTGCTCTTCAGCCGACAGCAGCGCGAATTCTTCGGCCTTCAGGCCGCTCAGCTCAACGGCCTTTTCCAGCAGGGCCTTTGCTGCTTTTTGCTCTTTGGTCAAACCAGCCATGATTCATTTCCTCTTGAGCGGACGGGGGCCGAAGCCCCCATCCAATTCAGGCCTTAGCCCATGACGACGGCAACGTGCTCGCCCTGAACGACTTTGAAGCCGTAGGCGATGTGCAGCTGCCAGGTGGTCATGCCGTAACCAGCGATTTGCAGCAGGAGGTAAGTCATGCCGAATTTGTCGCTGATCAGGGTCTGGTTGATGATCGGGTTGGCCGGGATGATTGGCGCGCGCATCACACCCACAACAGCCGAGCGCTCGAACGCGAGGTTTGGCACGTAGTTGTTGCCGATGGTCATGGCGTTGGCGGTCGGGATCACGATCTGGGCGCCTGGGCGACCGAGGGTGATGGTGCCCGGAGCAGCTACACCGTTGTTCACGACGTACTTGTTGGCAGTATCGGCCGCGAAGGTCACGACGTCGCCAGCCAGCACGGTGCCGGAACCGGTCACCAGTGCAACGCTTGGAACGTCAATGCCGGTCGAGCCGGAAGTGACGTAAGCGGTACCGGTGCCTTTGGTGTGCGCGGTGATACCGGCAGACTCGCGGATCGAGAAGCCGAACTGACGCAGCAGATCGCCGGAGCGGCGTTCCTGGTCATTACCGGCCTGATACGCCTGCTGGATGATGCCGAGCTTGCGGGCCGAGGTGCCAGCGCTCGAATCGATGCAGAGCTGCAGGTCGGCCATCGGGGCGCCGTTGTCGAACAGCACTTTGCGCACGTCGGGGATGATGTTGATGTCCGAGGCGAACGGGTTGGTACCGGCGGTGCCGACGGCGCGGGTTGCGCCGACCTTGATCGCGGTGCAGGCAGCGACCTCGGCCTTGTTACGCAGAGCACGCATGCCCTGGGCGATCATCTGGCGCACCCACTCCTTGTCGGAGCCGGCGTTTTCCAGCGACTTAATCTGCTCGCCGGTCAGGTTCCAGTCGACGTAGTCGGTGTTGGTGATCTGAACGGACACGCCGTCAGCGGTCGCGTCGTCGCCGGTTGGCATCGCCATCGACGGGGTGAAGGACTTGACGGCACGGATCGGTGCGACCGGAACCTTGACTGCGTCACCAACGGCAACGCCTTTGTCGTCAAAGTCAGCGGTGATCGCGGAGATCACGCCGAACGGTTCGTTGGATACTTCCTGGGCGGCGCTGTACAGAACCGGCTGGAGAGCGGTGAAGATGTTGGCCATGTGGCGGTTTCCTTATGGCAATAAAAAACCCGCACATGGCGGGCCTGGGAGTTGGATTTTGTTGATCAGCCTTTGATGCTGACACCGCTTTCCATCGCTGCGGCCCGCTGCTTGGCAGGGAGCGCATCGAAGTCAGCCTGAGTCATCACTTTAGAGCCATTCCCGCCACCGTGGCCCGCACCGCCGCCGTTGCCGGTAGCAGGGAACCAGTGAGGACGAGAGTCCTTCATTTCCGCAAACCACTCCTTGAGCGTCAGCGGCTTGCCGTCTTTGCCGTACTTGCCCTCGCGGGCGATGGGGTTGCCGTCGTCGTCCAGTTCGAAGTCGCGGGCTGCGGCCAGCATCGCGTCTTCCATGGCGAACTTGTGCACGCCGGCTTCAGTTGCTGCGCCGACTACCTCGCCCTTGAGGACGCGGGAGGCGAACTTCTCGGTGCGGCTGGATGCGTTGGCTGCTGCGTCTTGGGCGGCTTTCAGGTCTTTATCGAAGCCGGCCTTCATGCGATCTGCACGCTTGGCCAGGACGGTATCGATGTCGCCCTTGGCAATCAGCTGGGCTTCTTCGTCGCTCGCGAACTTCGAGAGGATGCCGCGAACAGCTTCGGGGTCGATGCCTTCGAACGACTTGAGCTGGTCACCAGTAGCCTTCAACTTGCCCAGCAGTTCGGTGTTCTTGGTCTTCAGGCCGGTCACTGCCTCGCCAACGCGAGCGTCGATGATTGCCTGAAGTTCAGGAGTGATTTCCGGGCCTGACCCGCCACCACCGCCACCATTACCGCCGTCACCACCCTCTTCCGCCATCAACGGATACCACTTGCCGAAAATAAACATCTGCTAACCCCTTGGGTCTGTTGGCCGCCTGGCGGCAAATAAAAAGCCCCGTCATTGACGAGACCTGTGTAAATCGCGGGCATAAAAAAGCCCCGGCGGATGCCAGGGCTGATTGAATTCGTTTCGTGATGCTACAGCGTGACGCGCTCGCCTTTAAGCAGGCACCCGACGCAAATCAGCGCCTTCGTCCCGCCAGTTGGCTTGCCGTTCTTCATCAGGACGCCGATCTTGGTCTCGATCACTTCCCTACCGCCGCAGCGATGGCACTGAACCATCGTCGCGGGCTTCGGCATCGCACGCACGCGCTTGCGCACCTCTTCCGCCGGGGTATCCGGAGCCTTGGTGCCATCGACTACGTGGAAGCGGGGTTTGTCGGTCATGCCGCGATCTTAGCAAAGGCTGCAGCGTCCCGCTCGCGCATCTGGTCGAGCGTCATCCACTCACCTGTCGGCGTGTAGAAGTCCTCCAGATCCAACTTGCCATCCTTCAGCAGCTGATACCGCGCTGGACCGAGCACTTCGATCTTTCGGGCGTCCGACTGGCGGTTGAGCCATTCGCTGTAGGTGGTGTCCGCCGGGACCTGGCCGTCCATGCTGGCGCGCTGGGATGGCGTCATCTCATCGATGTTCATGCCCAACTCTTTCCAGCTCTTGGTGACGGCGCTCGACGTTGACCGGCAGCACCAGTGAATCTTGCCCGGGCCTTGCAGCCAAGGCACTTTGTGGCCGATTGGCTTGTGCGTGACGGCGGTGTATTGGAGCTGATCGCGGATTCTGCACTGCGGACTCGTTTTCGAATCGAGGGTGCTGACCCATTTGTCCGCCTTGATGATGTCCTCATTCGCCTTGTTGAACTCATCCCGGGCAGTCGCCGCGGTATGGCTCACAGCCGTCCTGACAACTGCAGCAAGGTCCTTGCGAGGCCGCTCAAGGAAGCCGTCGGCATATCCTGCAGCCCTGGTCCCGCGAATGCTGCGAATGATCTGGTCAGTCGTCTTGCCTTCAAGGTAACCGGTGCGGATGGCGTTTCTGACCTTGACCATGCGGTCAGCGGCAATCTCTGTGCCCCAGTCCTTGAGCAAACGCCCTTGGAACGGCCGGGAGAGCGCAGCAGCATAAGCCTGCTCGGCACTGACACTGGCAATCGGGAAATGGACCTGCGCCGGCTCGGGCAATGCCCGTTTGAACAACTCCTGCTGCCAACTGGTCTCGTACCCGGCCAACTCCCTCAGGTCCTTCTGTAGCTCCTGAGCGACAGAGGCATAGGCCTGCATGTTGATCATCCGCACTTCGGCGAGCAGTGCCTCCAGGCGTTCAACCGTGAATGATTCAGCCGGAAGCCGATCCAGTGCAGCGGTCAGAGCCGCCGAAAGGTCGGCATCCGACCGGTTCAGCAGCGCGATGATCCGCCGGACCACGCCAACCTTGTACTTTTCGAGGTTGACCGCGTGCGCGATCTGCTCGTCTTCGAGGACCTGGTTGACGGTTGGCATTTACAGCGCTCCGAGGCTCGGCCCCTGTTCGGCGATCTTGGCTTGCTCTTCCGCCCATTTGATGTCTCTCGACACCACATTACGGCGTTGCAGTTCGGAAAACAGCGTCTCGTCCGAGATCTTGCCAGCCATGTTCAGCTGAATCAGCGCTGGTATCGATATCTCGGGGATAAAATCAGAGTCGAAGTTACCGTTGACAGTGACATGTCCGCCCCCGTCGGCGCCGATTAGCTCGGCGAAGAACTGCAGGATCTGGTCAATTGCGTCCTCAAGCTGCCCGGCCATCGTCTGGAGGGGGCTCAGCTCCTGAGCAGCATCATCCTCGGCCTGGAAAACGGTCTTCGTGGCTGACTTTTCCTTCTCGACGATCTTCGCGCCCGCGATGCGCATCTGATCTTCAAGACTGTCAAGAGAGCCTTGGCCCGCCTCGATGGACTTGCCGGTGTGCTCGACCCACTCCATTTTGCCATTGGTTGGCAGTTTGGTAGCTGAGGCGGTGCCGACTTTCAGCTCCCAGGTATCATCATCGATGCCCGAGATCGCCAGCATTGGTACGCGAGCAACATGCAGGATGTTGTCCTGGTCGCTCTGTGAGCGCCAATGCTTAACGTTGAGATGCGCGAGTTCCAGTAATGGCGGCTCGGCAGTCATGAAGCCTTTGCGTTTGGTGTAGTAGGTCGTCAGCGGGATATGGCTTAGAGAGGTAAGGCCCTGCTCATGCAGCATCCACGACTTGTTGCCCTTATCGTCAGCCTTCTCGCGGTAGGTCATCCATGCGCCGGGGATCAGTACGCGAATTTGTTCGATGCGCTTGACGCCGAACGCACCATCCTCCTCCTCGACCGATTCCATGTAGCGGAACATGGTCAGGACATGCTCGCCGCCTTCATTGCTTGATCGCCAGCCAATAACTTGCTGAGGACGGATCATGATCACGTAGGGGCGGGCGTTGACAGCCTGTGCATCTGCCAGGGTAACCAGCTCACCCTCGCCCTGCGGCTGGATGTTCGGGTACTCAGCCAAGGCATGACACAACCCATGCGACAGGGCCTGCGTGAAGAATGACTCCGCCCAAACCTGAAGGTTGTTCCCCTGGCGGTCGATGTCTTCGATATAGACCTGAATCTGCGGCGGGACGTCCTCACCTATCGTAATAGGCTCGGCGAATACCCGGCCCGTGTTGTTTTTGATCGTCTCGCTGTAGGCGGGAATCAATGTCGAAAGACTTAGGCGCTTCTGGTAGTCGCAGTCCTCTTCCTTCGGCCACTTCGGAAGCAGCGCTGTGCCTGCCTCGCGCATCGCCCTGGTGCCACCCATCAAAGGATCGACGATGGCCCAGTCTTCGCGCATGGCGTCCACTGCCGGCAGTGTCTTGCTTGGATCGTCACTGCTCATAGGTCAAATTCTCAGAGGTGCGGTGGATGCGGTGCGTTTGACGATCGGGAATCGCTTGATGATGAAGTAGCCAAGGGCGTCGTTCGGGTCTTCCGTGCCGTCTTTGTTCGGTTCGCCCTGGTCGTTGTAGGTCTGCTGTTCAAGCACGCCTGTTGCGACCGGGCAGAGTTCGGTGTTGACCTTGTAGCGCCGCTCGCCTTCGCCATTCAGGAACATGGCGTTGACGGACAGCACGCGGTCACGCACGGCCGGGTTGGCTGGGTTGACGATGAGCGCGAAGCCCGCGGTCTTCAGCAGGCTGTGGTCCGTCTCACTACCGTTGACGCTCTTGCGGTTCTTGCCGCTGGCGTCGGGGTAGATCGAGATGTGATGGCCTGGGTACTTCTCTTTCAGGGCTACGATCATCGCCGGCGTATCGAACACATGCGTGATCTCACCGAGCAGTAACGGCAGACCGTCACGGATGACGTGAACCATCGCGGCCATGCGGCTGATGTTGAAGTCCATGCCGACATGCAGCGCCTCGCCGGGCTTTATTGTCTCGCTGGTGTGGTTGAGCACCCTGTCGAAGCTTGGGTACACACTGCCCGACACCAAGTTGACGAACTTGCCGTCGATGTAGGCGTCGACCAGGTTCGCTGGGTACGACTCTTTGAGCGACCCGATGTAGTCCTTCGGCAGGTTCTTCGCGTTGTCCCTAGTGCTGGCATGCACGATGCCGTACAGCGGGCGCTGGCTTGGGTTAGCGGCCAACTCACGCACGAACTTGCGATAGACCCAGTTGAAACCCTCAGGCGTCGTCGTGACGTCGATGGTGTTCTGGTCACGGCTATGCCAGACGGTCGACATCCGCGCAATGATCTTCTTCCACGCGCTGTCGGCCTTCTTGATCGGCATGCAGTCGATCTCATCGACCAAGGCATGCGCTATGTTGAAGCCGACAATGCGGTGCGGATGCTCCATGCTCTTGCACACGATGGTGCTCAGGCAGCGCCCAAGGTTGTCACGCAGGTATACGCGCTTCTTGCTCGGCACAATGTCGGCGAACAATCCGAACGCCTGCGCGACCTCTGGCATCGTCTCGTAGAAGATGTCCGCGATCTGCGGATAGGTCGGAGCGAAGTAGCCTTGCGGAATGCCAGGGTGCTCAAGTGCGTTGATGCACATCCGCACGCAGCCCACGAACGTCTTGCCGCTACGGTAGCCGCCGACGAACGCTGAGAACTTCTTGGGGTGACTGATGAACTCGAACTGCGGCTTATTCAGCTTCAGGGTCGCTTGCATCTTCCACCCCGATGATTACTTGCTTGGGCTCGGGCAGGCCCTTGTTCGGGTCTTCCAGTTCGCGGCGGAGCTTCTCGATGTTCAGTCGCTTCATCTCGTCATCGAGGGGCGAACTGGATTTGTCGGAGAACATGCCCAGGTGCTTGGCCACCTTGTCGAGCGCGGCCAACTGGTCATGCATCTTGATCTCGAAGCCTTCCTTGGTCTGCTTCACCCCGGCGTACAGGGCGAGCGCAGCGGGGCTTACGTTGCGCGAGTCGTGCGCATGGACGGAGCCAAAGCCCTCGCCATGACACTTCGGGCACTTTGGATGCGGGCGGATAGTCGGATCGAACCCGAAGCCACCCTCTTCCGTCACGCTCTCAGGGTCGGATGCATCAGCGACCGCCTTGAACATCTCGGCCTCGTCCTTCCACTGATACTGGTGATCAGCGCCGAAGCAATGACGGCAGCACCCGCGCCGATACTCGATCAGCTCATTGGGGTTTGCAGTGGCAATCATCCATAGGCGCTCAAGCACCATTTCCTGGGTGATGGCTGCCTTCTGGCCTCGCGCTTCAATGCGAGCGGTGATAATCGACTGAATGTTGGGTTTTGTTAGGTTCTCTGCACCAATGAATCTTGCGGTGGCTTTGCTGTACCCGGCACGGATAGCCGCTTGCGTGGCATTCAGGTCTTTCAGGTACTCATCGACGAAGCGCTGCTGTTTCGCTGTCAGCGCCATAGGGATTCCTTGAGACTTTGGTGCCTCGCTGGGGCAGGACTTGAAATGGTGGCTGGTTGCCGGTATTGATGGAGATCAACTCACCAGCTAGGAAGGCAACATGTCTGAAAACTTTAAGAACCTGCGTAGAAACACTGGCATGAGCGACGGCAACGCTGTAACTCAGCGCGAAGCCGCTGTGACAGCTGCGCTAACGCTGATCCAATCCAAGGTTCTGAATTCGACTGGCGGAACTCAACTTCAATGGGAGCTGAATAACCTCTCCGCCTATGCAGACCAGATCCAAGCAGCGCTAAAAGTTAACGCTGAGTGATCCACCCGTGCCGCATTCACCTGCGGCACGACTATCTTTTGCTGAACAGATTGAACCGCGTATCACAGAATGCCGTCGTTACCTGCTGAGTGATTGCCTGCATCGAATAGGCCTCAAACTCACTGCTCGGCACAGCTTCGCCAATGGCGTCCAAGATGAAGCGCCAGGCGTGCGTGCACTCATGGACGATCAGCCCAACAATGCCGTGGCGGCAGCTGTCAGCCTTCAACCGCTCATGGATGCAGACGATGATGCATTCTCTTCCGTCGCCATTGTCAAAGCGAGTAGTGCATCCGGCAGACCCAGGATACGGCTCGGATGAATTCATCCGCTTCATTTCGCGGTGCCAAGCCTTCTCGCTTGGGCAGAAACCGATAAAGACCGGCTGCCAGCCCCTGTCGAGCCAGACAACCTTGTGCTTGGCCTTCTTCATGGCTTGCCCTCTTCACCTGGTTCAATCTCGCGGTACCGGATCGCCTTTCTGGCCTGAGCTTTCAGCTTGTCCTCGTCGACGTCCATGCCAATCAGGTAGGCGAAGGTGTTCACGGCTACCACGTAGAAGCGGAACCACCATGGGTGATAGGCCTGCAGCACAAGTTGTCTGGCCATATCGTCACCATGGGTATGTAGAGTGGCGCCCGCACGAAGCCAGGCACCCTTTGGTTTAAACGGTTGGTTCAGTCAGCGCCGGCTGTTTGACGATGCGGGAGATGATCACCGCCACACCTAGGAACGAGTTCACCGCAGTGAACACACCAGCAGGCAGAACGCCTTGGAACGCTGGCCAGTAGGTCGCGGCCAGGTTCAGCGCGACCAGAAGCGCGGACAGTTGAACGCTATACATCTTCCAGAGCTGTTGCCATTGGGGAATCAGGTTCATGTGCGCTCCGTGGAACTTGGCGGGATATTGCAGATATGTCCACGGCGGGCGATCGCATACATCACGACCGCGACATGCATGGTCATCGTGAACGGGCTCACCGGGTGACCCTTGATGTTGAATATGAAGCTGCCGAACGCGGCGATGGCGACCAGGTAGAACGAGATGCTCAACAGCGGCTCATCCATCGGGCGCACGCGGCGCAGGTACTCAGCAGCAGCAATAACCACCAGCACGCACAGGAAGGCGTCGACGACTTGAAGGATGACGTGCATTACGCACCTCCCGTAGCGCCAAACTTTCCTGCCAGTGCTCTCAGGCCCGGGATGATGTTCATCGCTAGCAGGCCGATCAGGAAGGCAACGCCGTATTGAGTTTCACTACCCGGGGCAATCTTGAAGAACTCGATCGCCAGAGGCGTGCAGAAGATCGCTGAACTGAACCCGGTGAAGAATGCCCAGGCTGCTTGCTTGCGGGTCAGGCCTTGCAGGAACGTCAGCGAGAGGATCGCACCAGCGAAGCCGGCGATGATGATGCCGTACTTGGCGAGCAGTACGCCGGCGGCAGTGGTGCTCGCGGGTTCGGCCATGGTGTGACTCCAGGAATAAAAAAGGCGCCAGTGTGAGGCGCCAAAACCACTGGGGAGTGGTGGATTAGAAAGTTACTCAGCCGGGGTGATGTCCACGTAGTAGGCCTTCCCCTGCTCCAGCTTTTCAGCCACAGGCGTGGCCATAGTCAGGTTGAATTCGCCAAATGGCGTAGCTTTTCCGAACACGGCGTTCTCGTCGTCCGGATTTCCGGTGTCGGGCGAGTACACGGCGCCAAATCGAACCTTGGAGAGAGGGTTGCTCTCGTTGGTGTACTCGTGTGGCCAGATACCGTGGCAGATCAGTTTGCAGCGAATGCGTGTGGTCATGGGTTGCCTCTGCAGTTATGGAGGCAGGTTTGGTCTATCAGTCTTGCGCCTGCGGAGATCAAGCGGCTGCGCCTGCAATCCCAGCCTGGGAGCTATGGGTTTGGGCGAGCCGTAAACGGAAAAGCCCAGCGCGATGGCTGGGCTTCTGAGGTCGTGTGCTTTGGTGGTGACTTGTGCACTATGGGAAAAGTACTTAAAAAACCCCACCATGTCAACAGGTTTATGCCGCCTCTTCTTCTTTCTCCGCGTGGATCACCTGCCAAATCGGCTGAAGTGCCTGAATATCCACTTCCTTGATCACTGCTTTCAGGGAATCCCACAACTCAAGCCAATCCCGGTTCCAGTGTTTCGGCTCAATCGACACCCCGAAGAAGTCTTTCATCTCCGCAGCCACCCGCGCTGGGCCCCATTCAGCCGCCCCGCTCACCTCGCCTTTGTAAGATTGGAGCGCCAGGGTAACCAGGTACTGGGCCTTCACCCGCTTGGACGATGTCAGGTCTGGTAGCGCAGCTTTGGCGGTGATCAGCAGCACCGCGTTCATAACGTGTTGCATGGTCATGCACGGGTGATACAGGAAGTGCCCAACCTGCTGAACCTGGAATGGCAACGTGTCGATGGCGCGAAGCACCTTACCGATAGCGGCCAGATGCGCCGCGCGCGCTGTGGACCGGTCGGCGGATGTGCGACGGGTCTCGCTGATGCTGATCCGCTGACCAGGCACCGAGAAGCGACCCGCCTCCTCGCCCTTTTCACTGCCAAGTGCTGGGAACTGAGCCTCGCGCTTGCCGATGCGGCCGCCAGTCTTCACCGGCGCCGATTCGGCCCGGTCGATTGCGACGGCGCTTATCGATGCGTTCGATTCGTGTTGTGCTTCAGTCCATACCTGACGTGCGTTGATCAGTTTCATGCAGCCCCCGCTTTCAACATGTCGGAATTGATTGTCAGGCGCCCTACCTCGCCGTATTGCTTGTGGTAGGTGATGACCTTGGCGTCACGGCCGCTTATCCAGCCGCCGCGGCTTGCGTAGGCATCAGGTGCAGCCAGGGTGCGGTGCTGCTCCACGATCATCAGGTTGTTTTCCTTGATGTCGACGTGGTGCAGGTGGCCCAGGTGCGCGTAGCTGTGCTGGGTGCGGCCGAAGACGTCGCGGAACTTCGCCACGAAGACATCCGACACGTTCGCGGGCTTCTTCTTGTGTCCATGATGGAAGAACAGGCTGGTCTGACCATGCTCGACGCAGTAGTAAGGATCAGGGCTGCGGTCAACGGTGATGCGGGGTTCGTTCTCGTAGATGGCTGAGAACCATTCGCGCAGCCAGATGGAGCTGGCGGTGTCGTGGTTGCCCTCGGCCATGAGGACGTGAACGCGCTGGTGCTTGGTCAACAGCATGTCGACGACGCGTCGGGTGACGCGGATCGCCACACGAACCAGCTTCTGGAACCGGGTATCAGCGTCAAGCAGGTGCTTGCTTGCTGGTGTCACGGCGTCGAGGCCGTCCCAATGGAGGTAATCCCCGAGCTGGGCAAACACCCCGATCTCAGCATCAGGCGCCATCCTGATTGCCGCGGCGAACCAGGCAACAAGCTGCTGCTCGGCAATGCTCAGGTCGTAGTCGGCTCCCGTCTCTTCATGCCATGACAGCAGGCCCAGGTGGTAGTCCGTCACGACGTAGCAGTTCAGCAGGTCGGTGTTACAGGCGGCCGGTGCCGGCGCGAACGCCATGCGCGGCAGATCCTCCCCCATGGCCTCGACGGCGGCCTGCATCAGCTCCCGCTGCCGCTCATGGTCGATGTTCGTCTTCACCCACTGAAGCACCGGGGCCTTCACGCCTTCTTTGTACAGACTCGACGTGCCCTTCAGGTGAAACCCGTCCGGAACGATGTGCGTCATGTCGTGCTCTGGGCTCCAGCCTTTGCGGGCCATCTTCGCCTTGCGCTTGTACAGCGTCCGCTCGTTCAAGCCGAAGTGAGCGGCAGCCTCGGCCATGGTCATCGTTTGTAGTGCTTCGACGATCTGCTCGTCCGTGACTTTACGCTCGCTCATGGATGGCCCCTGTCAGTGATTTGATATCGAATGCAGCTCTCGCCTGCCAGCCAATCCAGCAGCCATGCATGTAGGCGTGTTTGTTGTAGTCACCACTGGGCCCGCGCAACTTCATCATCTCGGCCAAAGTCAGATCATTCCCCGTGACCCGAAGGTTTTGCAGCGCGAACCAATGCTCGAAGCCCTGGCGAACTTGATCACTCATGCAGCCACCTTCTGGCCGTTCAGGTGCTCTGCACATAGCGCCTTGGCCTTGGCCAGATCCTTGCCCGAGTGCAGGATTTTCCCAGCGGGCGTCCGGGCGACGTAGGCGGCTCCGTGCTGCAATGCGTACTTGCTCAGGAGGTAGCCCTCATCGCTGGACATGCAGTTCTTGCTGATGGCTTTCCAGTTCATGGCCGGCTCCCCCGACGAATCAATGCAGCCAATACGCAATACCCCGGCATGATCAGGAGCAACCACAGGTGAGGCAGGATGTCGCTTGGAATGGTGGTCATGCTGTCTTCCTCCTGAGTTCACGGGTCTTGGCGCGGTATTCGGCGGTGATGGTTTTCAGGTCTTCGATGGTGTACTTGCGGACGGTCTGGTCGGATTCGAGCGCCTCCACTTCAGCCAGGCCGATGCGCTTGATCAAACCGATGCGGTAGTCGATGGCATTGCCAGACAGGTAGCGGTTGTCCTGCTTGCTTTGGGCGTGGCAGTTGCGTTCGTCGAAGCGAAGGTGCGGTGCGGCACCGACGCTTCGGTAATGACCTGCATCGACTGCGTTCCCTGCCCAGTCCAATGGCCGACCGCTGGAGATACAGGCGTGGCCGGCGAGTTGGTCGCGAACTCGGATAAATTCGTTGAATGCTTTTTGCGCATCACGCACCCATTCTCCACGGGTCTTTAACGCGTCTTTGCGAACCTTTATCTCTGCTCGGCCAATTTGAAACAGCGACTTTCTCGCCTTCTCTGCGTTAACGTCCTTGGTCGCCAGTCCACAGGCCGGGCTGCAGACCTTTTGACCGAGGCGCTGCGGTACGAATGAGGCCCTGCACTCTTCGTTGATGCAGGTCTTTGGCTTGCGTGGTTTGGATGGGATGCTCATCAGCGAACCTCCATCACGGCTGCGATCAGGCAGAGCATCACGGCTCCGAACGGCTCGCCGCTCATTGCGAGGATCAACGCGATAAACCAGATCATGCCGACACCTCCCGCGACTTCTGCTGCTCAGGGGCGAAGTCGCCGCGCAGAGGCATCAAGTTGTATGGCGCTTTCTGTGTCCATCCTGCGACATGCCAGCCTTTGGCTAGGCTGTGGTGGAAGAGGCCTTCAGCTGAAACTACCCAGATCGGAGAGCCGGCAACATTTCTCGTCATATCGCCATCTGGTGTGCGGTAGCGCTCTTCATTTTCAACGAGAAACAGAAGCTCAACAGTGCGAAACATGTTTTCCGGATGGTCTTCTCTCGCAATCAGCGCCAGATCACCTGGCTTGAACTGGCTCATGCTGCCACCTCGCCCAGCAGGTCGCCGAAGAACACGCCCTTGGCCGTGAAGTCATCCACGATGCGATCGGTGTAGGCGATACCCTGGGCGCGATTGAACAGGCGAGTCACAGGGAAGCCGTCCGGGCCGAAGATCGGGCAAGCGCCCATCAGCTCCAGCTTCTGCTCGTATGGCAGATTCAGGAAAATGCGGTTCCAGCCGTCGCGGAAGTCGGCATCGTCAGCGCGCATGATGGGAACGCCGATGTGCAACTTGCAGTACCGGCGAGCATCCTCCACGTCGCCGATCTGGGTCATCTGCGCGATACGCTCGTACAGGGCGAACCACAGGGCATTCTGATCCAGGGTGCGGTCCTTGCCCGGGCGCAGCGACACCACCACGAACTTCTTCTCGCGGAACATGGCGGTTAGCATGCTGATGGCTTCGGTGAGCTTGCTGGAGCTGTTCACGCTGATCTTGTCAGTCATGGCTGGACTCCTTGCACTGGTCGCCTACCATGAAGCGATGGCCAAGAACTTCGACCGATGCGCACCCGGCGCCGGTCGCAGCAATTAAGCCGACCTTCAGAACCAGTACGATGCCGAAGACACCACACGCGACGAACCACATCGCAAGAGCCGTAGTGATGAATTTACCCACGGCGCACCCCCTTCGCTTTCAGCTCGGCTAGGTCACCGCATGGCTTGCAAAGTTTCACGCCATCCACTGCCTTGCGGCGATCCTCAGGAATATCCTCGCCGCACTCTTCGCATTCAGTGGCGCTGATGCCGGTGTAACGCGGGATCTGGGCAAGGGTCCGATTCAGGGACTCTTCAATCAGGTTGTCAGCCTCATCACATACGTCGGCCATTAGAATTTCTCTCCTTTCTTGATCCCGAACCCGCGACCCATCTCGACTTCTTCCTGGCTGATCTCTCTGGCTCCGGCGAAGTTTACGAATCGCAAGAATTTCCCCTGTTGCTGGACGAGGCAGCTACCTACCTGCGCGTGGCGGCACTTGGGCATGATGATTTCGGTGACGCCGTTCTGGCCCTGCTCGGTGTCGGTGTCGCGATGCACCAGCAGGATCATGTGGGCGTCTGCTTCGATTTGGCCGCAGTCCTTCAGGTCGCTGGCGATTGGCTTTTTGCCGGGGCGCTTGGTGGATTCGCGGTTGAGCTGGGCCAGCAGGACGACAGGAACATTGAGCTCCTTCGCCAGATTGACGATGCCGGTTGAAATCTTCGAAAGCTCGGCGGTGCGGTTCTGCGACTTCTCTTCGGACTTGATCAGGCCGATGTAGTCGATGGCCAGGATTGCCAGGCCATGCTTTTTCTGGACCATGCGGGCGGTGCTGCGGATCTTCGAAAGGGTTTGGCCGGATGCGTCACTGATGAACAGGGGCTTGCCGTTGATCTTGTTCACGGCCGACGTCAGGCGCGGCCAATCCTCGTCTTCCATCGTGGTTCCGAGGTCGATCCGGCCGAAGTCGATGGCGCCGACCGAGGCGAGCATGCGGTTGCCCAGCTCTTCCTCTGGCATCTCAAGGCTGAACACCAGAGCCGAGCCGATGTTATTCAGCGCGATGTGCTGGCAGATCTGCATGCCGAGAGTGGTTTTCCCACTGCCTGGCAGTCCGCCGATCACGGTGACGGTCTTGCGCTTCAACACCTTGATCATCTTGTCCAGGTCGGCGAGCCCGGTCTGAATGCCAGCGGGAACCCGATGGTTGAACTTGTCGTCCAGCACGTCGATGTTCTTGCCGATGATCTCGTCCAGGCGCTTGTAGTCCGATTCACCGTCATCCAGATCGCGTAAGTCAGCCATTGCTTGTTGGGCACGGGCGATCACGTCGGCCAACGGGGCTTCCTCGAATGCCATGTCCGAGACAGCGGCAGCGGCATCGATCAGGCGGCGCAACACGGCGCGCTCCATCACGTGCCGGGCGTAGGTCTTCCAGTTGGCAGTGCTCGGGACGTTCTTGGCGATCTCGACGGCAAAGGCGAGTGTGCTTTCCCCGCTCGGCAAGATGGGCCGGGTCAACCCAACGGTCACAGGGTCAATCGGATCACCGCTCGCCTGGCATTCGATGATTGCCTGATACAGCGCGGCGTTATCAGGGCTGTAGAAGTCGGAGGTCTGGACCTTGTTGGTGATGTCATCGAACAGGCTCGAATCCATCATGATCGCGCCGAGAACGCCGTGCTCAGCCTCGAAGCTGTAAAGCTCGCGGGTCATTGGTCACCCCCGCGGCTGGATTCCCAGTCGAAGACGATGGCTTGGCCACCATTCTCGCGAAGGCGATCAAGCGCCCGGTCGCCGATGTAGGTCGAAAGCTCAGCTGACGGCAGGTTCGAAGTGATGATCGTCGGCAGCATCTTGCGATAGCGCATGTCGATGATGGTGTGCAGCGAGTTGCGCTCGAACTCGGTCCCACCCTGGGCGCCGAGCTCGTCGATCAGGAGCAGATCAACACTCGATAGCTCGACCATGATGTCCTGCTCGGTATCGCTGGAGCCCTTGTTAAACGTGGCTTTGATTGCGCTGATGATGTCCGGCGCTGGGGCGTACAGCCCGTGGGCGCCGAACTGCGTCACCACGGCCTTCAGGATTGCGCAGCCGAGATGCGTCTTGCCATTGCCGAAGTTGCCCAGCATCAGCAAGCAGCGGCCGGCGGCAAAATTGTCCTCGAACTGGTTCACGTATGCCCGGCAAACCTCCAGCGCGATGGCCTGGCCGTCGATGTCTGTGCGGTAGTTATCCAGCGAGCAGCTACGGAACCGTTGCGCGATCCCGGTGGCGAACAGTGCAGTGTTGGTCGCCTCCCAGCGCTTCAGGGCAACGGCGTCGGTGTGCGCCTGTGATTGCACGTCCGAAGTGTGGATGCTCTCCCAGTAGCAGTTAGGGCAACCAATGACCTTGCTCGAACCATCGAAAGCCTCGACAAGGCGACGCTCGTATTCGCCATGGGCTTCGCAGTTGTCATTGCGGATCTTCACCCGAGGCTCAAGCCCGAATTTAGAAGTTCGCACGGCGCACCCCCAGACGTTCGTTCTCTGCGGTGCGAGCACGGATCTCGGCAGCGTTCACTTGCGGAATATTCGTGAAAGCGGACTTCACCGGGAATGCGTGGACGTTGCGTGGTGCGTTTGCGTTGCGAACCCAGTTGCGCCAGGTAGCGAGCCAGTCAGCCTTGGTGGCTTTGGTGCCGGTGGCGGCGTGCCAGTGATCGCGGAACTTGTCGGCTTCGAGGTCGATGCCTGGAGCGCCAAGTTCAGGGCGAGCATCCAGAGCCCAGGTGCGCCACGCTTCAGGGAGCGTCCAGTCCTTGGCTAAGCGGGTGCCCTTGCTGCCCTTGGGTTGATCAGGTTCAGGGGTGACCTTTGGATCATCGATCTGAGCCGGCGCTGCGGCAGCGGCGCAAATCTTTTGATCTTGATCTTCTGGTTCTTGGTTAGTGGTTATTGGTTCTTGGTTAGGTGCCGGTTCGTGTACGACTGGTGCACGGTTCGTGCTGTTCTGAGCACGCTTCGTGCGCTTATCTGCCTCACGTTTTTCTGCGATTTCCTTATTTTTCAAGGCTATGGCGTGATAAGCGTTGATTTCATCCTGAATGCGCGCCTGGACGTAGCGACCATCAACCAAGTCGAAGAATTTGCTCAGTACAAACGTCACTGCTGTGACTTCTTCGTTCGATCTGGCCCAGCACCAGTCGATTGCCTCTTCCAATGTCGGGAAGCGCTCACGGTCGTAGCACGCATCGAGAAGAAGCGTGTACGCACCGTGCTCGATCATGGATAGGCGACCTGCCTTCTTGTGGTAATCACCGATGTTCCGCTTGAAGTAATGCATGCTCAGATCTCCAGCTCATCGGTGACACGTTTAATAAATTCGTCGTAGCTCTCTGACATCTCGAACCCGCTCTGCTCAAGCAGTCTGCGGTGAGCTTTGGCGGTCTCGTACATGAACCAGCGGTCTTGCTCTGGCAGGGTCTTGAACGTCGCGTAGACGGGCCACGGGCCAGCTACTGGCTGAATCAAAGGTTTATGACTTGGGGTGTTGATGAAAACTGGCTGATGATTCATAATTTGCTCCAGACATTGCTTCAACGAATTAACCACCCGGCCAGGTGGTTTTTTTGTGCCTGAAATTCAGGCGGCTTTAACCGAGGCTTCCATCACATCCAGGCTCTGCCGGACGTGAGTGATCTCCTGGCGAATCATGTTTTTCTCGAAGGCGTTGACGTGGTTGTCAGCCAACGCGTCGTGAACAGCGATGGTCAGGTCAGCGACTTCCTTGCTGACGTTGATCAGGGACGTGGTGAGGACTTGAGGCTTCGGGGCTTCCTTCGATACGAGGTCGAAACCGAACTGCTCGGCCAGGGCGCGCAGAGGGCGCATGTCCTCGGTGTGCAGCAAGATCCCGAACAGGTGCTCGACCGTCAGGTGGTGCGCATCGTTGTCCGGGTTGGCACGCTGCAGCAGGCTCACATGGGCGACACCCATCTTTGCCGCGAGTACTTTCGCTTCGTTATCGAGAACAGCGTTCTGGCAAGCCCGCAGGAAGTCGTCCATTCGTAAAACCTCGTTACAGTTTCCGTGGTGGCTCAATGCCAACAAGGCGATGATTTGTTCATCAACTGATCGGGGAGCGTGCCCATGACCAATCAATCCGAATTACAAGGCGAGATAGCCGCCCTTTGCTGCCTGGTGGTTGCCTTGGCATCCACCCTTCCCTTGTCGTCTCAGCTCAGGCTGTGGCCTGCGTTTGAGCGTATTGCTGGTCCTTTGCGTGATCACCTGTGTGGTGATGAGTTGCGCGGGTTTGAGCGCGCTACCGTGTCGCTAAGCTCTAAGCGGCCATCTCGGCCCATGGAAACGACGGGCAAAGGGCTTCTTTCTTGAATTTTCCATGGGTCAGGTCTTCTGCCCGCTTCGCCACAACCGGAGACATTCCGTGCTTTCCGCGAACCCACCCAGAGACGGTGCTTTGATCAACCTTGAGCTTCTCGGCGGTGGTTTCCTGCGTACCGAAGAAGGCAACGAGGTCTTTGAAGATATTGTTCATGCTGCCCCTCCATATGTGAATACCCATATCGTAGTGCATGGGTATACCTCTTTGCAAGGATATGGGGACACCAGTAATACTTTGCCGATGGAATACAAAGAACGAGTCAAGGCCGCGCGTAAACACGCGAAGCTCACACAGGGTCAGCTGGGCCAACTGGTAGGCATCGATCAAGCCTCTGTTTCTGATTTAGAGCGAGGTAGATCGCAGCGATCCTCCTACAACGCCACCATCGCAAAGGCGTGCGGTGTCTCAGCCCTTTGGCTTGAAAGTGGCGAAGGGGAAATGCTTGCTGGGAAAGAATCAACCCCAAACATCGGCGAGGCCCGCCATCAGGTCGAGTCCTACCGCTACCCAGTGATCAGCTGGGTTGCCGCGGGCGCCTGGGCCGAAGCAGTCGAGCCCTACCCTGCTGGCTTCTCTGACCGCTACGAATTCTCCGAATACGACTCGAAAGGCCCGGCCTTCTGGCTTGAGGTCAAAGGCGACTCGATGACCTCGCCTGTCGGGCATAGCGTCACCGAAGGCACGCTGATCCTGGTGGATACCGAAGCCGAAGCAGCACCCGGCAAGCTGGTGATCGCCAAGCTGCCAGAGAGCAATGAAGCAACCTTTAAGAAGCTGGTGAATGACGGCGGCAGGTTGTATCTCAAGCCGCTGAACCCCAGCTACCCTATCGAAGTCTTCGACGAGCGCTGCCGGATCGTCGGCGTTGTGGTGCGGGCGCTTCAGAAGTTCTGACTCCGGAGCCAACCATGCCCCTAACCAAGCCCAATCAAGAGCTGCGCCGCGACCTGAAAGCCGCCGCTTCTGCCCTCGAAGACGCCGCCCAGGATCTTTTTCGTGAAGCGAAGACCTATGCCGAGCCTGAGTTTATGGAGGCCATGGAGAGGATCGGAAAGCTGCATGAGAACATGGATCGGCTGATGGCGTATGCGGAGGAAGTGAAGGCGGGAAGGATCATTAGGACAAAGGCTGAATGATTTTGCGTGACGAGGAAATGTAGTGCATGGACAAGAGCATGAGCGACGACATCGAACTACAAGCAAAACGTCAAAGCCTTGGAGAGCAGACGCTTTCCATCACTGTTGACCAGTTTATGGACTACATCCAGCACAAGAAATCTGATGGCCCGTGCGAATCATGCGGCTCTATAAGATGGATATATGTGCAGGACAATGGCCGCCCCGCAATAATGGGAACGCAAAATGTTCGCAATGACGCAACGTCAAACTGGTTTTTCTGGATGGTCTGCGGATCTTGCTCGAGCACTCGCATGATTGCTGCCGGCCCTGTCTGGGAGCACTACTTTGCCGTTAAGGGGTTATTGAGTTGAGTGACAATCTTGTTCAGTTCCCTCCTACGCCTAGTGACAAGCGGCGCGGTCCCGGCAATACTGGAAATGGAAAGCCGCCTGGAGATGGTGAAATGGAAGCGCGTGTAGCGAAGCTTGAAGTTCACGCCGAATACATCCGCCGTGATCTCGATGAGATGAAGGGTGACCTCAAGGAGGTCCATGAAGACCTGTCCGCAATAAAGCGCCGTATGGCTTACTTCGGCGGAGCGGCATTTATCGTCGCAGTAATTTTCGGATGGATCGTCAACAATCGGTTTGATCAGGTACTGGGGTTGCTTACGAAGGCTTCCTAACTCAACATCTAATTCCAAGAGCCAGGCCCAGCGCCGGGCTTTTCATTTCCGCCCTTCCCTGCTCGACAATGATGGCTGTGCGCCATGGTAGAGTTACGACTCAACTATGGAGGGATGCCAATGCTGTCACTATTTCGTTCCGCGTGCATTATTGCTGTCGCAGCGCTACTTCTTTCTGGTTGCGCCTCCGGCCCGACCCAGCAAGATATATCAAGCGCTTACTATGGATCTGCACCTTCGCAATCCCAGGCGGAAAGCGAGATCAAAGGTTATTTTGGGCGGGTCTTGAAAGACCCATATTCCGCTCAATACCAGTTCTCTCAAGCCAGACAGGGCTACATGGTCGGCAATGCTTTCGAGGGGCGTAAGCTGTACACCGGTTTCATTGTCTTGGTTGATGTGAACGCCAGGAACAGCTTTGGCGGGTATACAGGAAATAAAAGCTACCAATTTCTATTTAAGGATGGCCGCATGATCCGAGGACTTGAAGTATTGCCTCACGGCACGCTGAGCACCCTGTTTTGACTATTGAGTGCCCCGGAAAGCCCGCCTAGCTCGGGCTTTTTTACACCCACAGAAAAGACATGTGCGATTTGTTTACATATTTCTCGCGCCACCCCTTCGAACTATTGCGGAAACCCGAAAGGCCAAATACTGTATATACATACAGCAACGGCAAGGAGCACCGCATGCCTCAACCAACCCCAAAGCCAACAAAAACACCATCGTCCTATGAGCTTGCAGGGCGCCGAATTCAGAAACTCATCGCCGCGCCTGGCGTGCAAAAGGTCCAGGCGATCACGGTATCGAGGCTCGAGCACGAATCCGCAGAGGATTGGCAGCGCCTCATCGACGAGATCAGCGAAACAGCAGGTGTGATGGTTGAGGCCTTAGAGGGCGGCGCCATCAGGATCGGATGGCGACAGTACTGCGAAGCATGAGACGAGCCCGCCATTGAGCGGGCTTTTTATCGACTATCGAAAAAATTATGTGTTTACCCATAGACAACGAATATGTGTTCACCTATATTCTCTTCAACGCCACAGAACACCGAGGCGCCAGGGACTGAAAAGAGACCCGCCACACGACTGGTGAAGCCGCCAGATAGCCCGGGATCAGCGAAGTGATCTCCCGACCCCCGACAGGGGACCGACCGGAACAAAGCTCTTTGACATAGAGATTCAAGCCAGTGACTGCCGCCAGTAGCGGGTCACGGTAGAAAGTATCACTGAAGCGCCTGGAAAGCCGGGCGCTTTGGGATGCGGACGAAAGCAACCTCCGCGCAATGCGGCCCCTGCATCTCAGATGGCTTCCTGCTGTTTCAGGATCGCCATCTGGCTTTACGACTGCCTCTCACACCCCGGGAGGCATTCGAAAGCCCAAACCCGACAAGGACAACCCTATGAAAACTCCTGCGCCGGAAACGGCATTGATTCTGCGCACCTGCAACGCCGATCTAACGAGCCATCGCGGGTTTCAATGGCCCGCTGAAATCGGCGCCGTCGTAACCGCTCCAGACTGGCGAGACGATGACAAATGTGGCCACGGCTTGCACGGCTGGCTCTTCGGCCACGGAGATTCGAGCGCCAGCAATAGCATCGGTAACGCCGATGCGAAGTGGTTGGTGGTTGAGGCGCCAATCAACAGCCTGAAATCGCTTGGCGGAAAAGTGAAATTCCCGGCTTGCACCATCCGCCATATTGGCGACAAGCACACCGCAACCCAGTTCCTGCTGGAGAACGAGCCTCGCGCCGCAAGCGTTGCTGTAATTGGTATCACGCTGACTGGTGGCGAAGGCTCCACGCTGACTGGTGGCTACGGCTCCACGCTGACTGGTGGCAACCGCTCCACGCTGACTGGTGGCAACCGCTCCACGCTGACTGGTGGCGAAGGCTCCACGCTGACTGGTGGCTACGGCTCCACGCTGACTGGTGGCTACGGCTCCACGCTGACTGGTGGCGAAGGCTCCACGCTGACTGGTGGCTACGGCTCCACGCTGACTGGTGGCTACGGCTCCACGCTGACTGGTGGCAACGACTCCACGCTGACTGGTGGCTACGGCTCCACGCTGACTGGTGGCGAAGGCTCCACGCTGACTGGTGGCTACGGCTCCACGCTGACTGGTGGCAACGACTCCACGCTGACTGGTGGCTACGGCTCCACGCTGACTGGTGGCGAAGGCTCCACGCTGACTGGTGGCTACGGCTCCACGCTGACTGGTGGCTACGGCTCCACGCTGACTGGTGGCAACGGCTCCACGCTGACTGGTGGCTACGGCTCCACGCTGACTGGTGGCAACCGCTCCACGCTGACTGGTGGCAACCGCTCCACGCTGACTGGTGGCGAAGGCTCCACGCTGACTGGTGGCTACGGCTCCACGCTGACTGGTGGCGAGAAGGCCGAGCTTCGCATCCGCAAATGGTGTTCAAAATCTGAGCGCTACCGCACATACAACGCCTATGTAGGCGAGGACGACATTGAAGCTGATGTCGCCTACCGTCTCAATGACGACAACAAGTTCGTCAAGGTTTAACCCTCTCCGTGCGACGTCAGCCAGACGCAAATGGCCCGATCTCTCCATGGTGATGGAGAAGTGCTTGTATCGGTGAGTTATCTGTCCATGACATCGATTAGGTTGGACGTAGGTCGTTCGAGCCCGACGCCAGATAACTTTCCAATGCAGGTACAGCTGCAAAGCGCCAATAGTGTGCGCAGTTCCACTGTACGACTAACCGGAGGATTTGCAGCCATGTAACAGACAGCCAAAGCCCTCCAGCAGGAGGCAAATCACCCCACGTAGGGAGGTCTGCGTGAGGTAGTAAAGCCCGGCTCAGGTCGGGCTTTTTATTTGGCGATTGGAGGTGAGTGATGAGCGAACAACGTAAGCCATATCCACGAACGGCGGACAACGCCGACAAGATGAATCTGCCAGAAGGAAAGACCTGCGGCGACTGTGTGTACGCCAATCGCTGCATCGCAATGTTCGGACATATCGCAGAGGACGAGTCTTGCGACTGGGCCCCCTCAAGGTTCCGCGAGGCGGTTCAGCAGGTGGCGCAATGAAGCAGATTCGCATGCAAACCACCGCACTCAACGGCCGAATCATGGCTGGTCATCCTGACTCGAAAGGGAAATACCTAACTGAGGGATCTCGTCAGGATGTCACCAGCGACTTCATGAAATGCCTCGTTGAAAAGGCGGAGTTCCACGGTGGCGCATTCGACATCATCGGCGCCGATCAGAAGTGGCAGGTAACCGTAACGAAGGTGCAGCCATGAAACGCACAACCCCCTCACCCCGCAAACCCCGCCCCGACGTCCACGACTGCGCCAAAGGTCGGATGCATGACGCACCGAGGAAGGTCGTTACCACTATGCCGGGCGGGTATATCGCCTGATTGGAGATTGAGATGAGCGACCGTAAGCCGCTGCTAAAACCAGACGGGAAACTGCATCAGTTTTTGCTCAGCATCTCCAACCGGAGATTCCGCTGCGAGTGCGGCTGCAACGTCTTTCACATACCGGATGACCAAGAGCTGTCCCGGTACAAGTGCAACTCCTGCGGCGCCGAATTTACCACCGCTTAACCCGCCACTCTGGAGGCGACCATGACCTACGAAGTGACCATCGAGGAGTTCGTCCTCCAGTGCAACATCACGCACTGCGTTTCAGTGAAGGGCGACCCAAATTCCTGGGCGAGCCCGGATGACTACTACGGCTATGAGGAGATGGAGTTCGAAATCGTCTCTGGCTACACCTACGACGAAAACGATCTGATCGTGGATATCGGGAAGAACGGCTGCGCGGCGGTTGCCGAGAAGTGGGCCGAAGAAATCGAGGAAAAACTGTGGGAGCAAGTCGCCGCAGAGCGTGAAGAATCCTGCGATTACGACGACCGAGATTACGACTGGGAGGCAGCATGAACAATCACGATGCTGCCGTCAGCATGATCGAGGCAGAGATCGCAACCATCGCGACGACTGCGTTTCCGGTCATGGCCGGCTCAGTCTGCCGGATGGCGGTATTTCTCGCTTACCGCCTCGACGCGATTGTCTGCGCCGAGCGAGACGAATACCTCAAACAGATTCGCGCACTGGAAATGACCCGATTCGTTGAACTCCTCAAGGGAGAAGCGGCATGACAATCATCGCGAGAAACGCCAAAGCAATGACCGAAGCCCTGAACCGTCAGGGCTTTTTTCTGGTCGCTGATTTGCCAAAACGCATCAAGGTCCAGATCCGGCGCGGCATGCTGGTGGTGAGACTGCCATGAAATCCAGACTCGGAACCCGCGTCTACACCTTCAAGGAACTGATGAACCGCATCGACATGGAGTACTGGTATGTCCACTGCCACGGGCAAGACATCTTTACCTTCGTCCCGATCCAGTACAAGGGGAAATGACCATGAATGAATATGAAATTCATTTAGTTGATTTAGATGATTCTGTCATCTCAGTTATTGTCGAGCATATGACTCTTGGCGCAGCCATAGAACAAGCTAAAAAAATGGCTGAAGGCAGAGAAAAGAATATCTGCAGGCTAAGAACTGTAGTCATAACGCTAATGGATAAGCAGCCATGAAGAATGCCTTCTGGATTCTCACCTTCATCACCGTCCTTATCTGGGGCGCCTACGACGAAATGCGGGAAGTGCACCGGTCGGCTCAGTTGCCTATGGCGGTGGTGCGATGAACATATCAATCGTGCAAATAATAATCGAAGTCGACGGCCAGCTCTGCAATGCAAAGGTTCCAAATGGAATGGAACACATGATCCTGAGCCTCTTGCAGGCCACCGACGACGGCAAGATAGCTGCCGTCAAGCTGCCGCCATCATGGAAGAAAATCAGCTTGGCTGAGGCGGTGGCCGGTGACTAGCTACCAACGCGCCAAACGCATTTACCTTTGGCGAGGCTCAGCCATCGTCCTCCTCGGCACCACCTTCGTAATGCTACTCGGCGCCCTCGCCGACCGCATTACTCAGTAATTCACCCCTCGCTGGGAGGGCCTTAACTGGATGGCCCAGACGCGCAAGGCGGCAAGAGCGCGATAGCACATCACCGCCAGCCAAGGCGAATAGGAGCTGGTCCTTCACCTGCAAAGCTGTCTGTCGCCAAGGCTGAGCAGGCTAACCCAGACCGTTTGTGACTTGGCATTCCCCTCCCGCACCCAATAACTCGAACTCATACGCCGCCTGCATGGCGGGGAGAACCGTCATGTCTGAATTTAAACACACGCCAAGCCCGTGGATTCTTAGCGAATATGAAGTTCGCCATCCGATCACGCTTGAGCTGCGCAAGGGGTGCGAGATCTTCTGCAAGGACAACAACCGCGTTGTCTGCGAGATCCCTGATTACCACTTTCACAAGGAAGACGTTGCAAGCCAGAGCGCTGATGCTCGTCTGCTGACTGCCGCGCCTGAGCTGCTTGAGGCTCTTGAGTATGCGCTGTCCATGTGGGGCGACTATCTGCCAGCTGGAAACAGCAATGCCATGAAAGCTATTAAGCAAGCACGCGCAGCTATAGCCAAGGCCCGAGGTGAGTCATGAGCCACGAATCGAAAACCCACTTCCGCAAGGCGTTCGACTCGCCCTACCTGAGCAGCGCCGATATCGTCGAACCGACGATCCTCACCATTGCCCGCGTATCGCTGGAGCCGGACAAGACCAAGAAGACGAAGGACGTTTTTAACACCGCGCACTTCGCCGAGCGTGAACTGCGTCCGGGCGAGAAGCTGAAGCCAATGATCCTCAATGCGACCAACAGCAAGACGATGCGATCGCTGACGGGCTCCCCGTTCATTGAGGACTGGGCAGGCTTCAAGGTGACCGTCTACGTGGACAGCAACGTGAAGTTCGGCAAGGAGACCATGGAAGGTTTGCGGATCAGCCCTAAGGCGCCGGTCATTGCATGGCTGACTCCAGAGAACCCGAAAGGCTGGAACAACGCCAAAGCCGCGTATAAGCGTGATGGCAACCTCGACGCAGTACTGGCCCGCGTATCCATCTCCGATGCCCACCAGCAGCAGCTCATGGAGGAATGCGCCAATGAATCGCGTGTGGCATGACGTTCCGCAGAATACCGATGCGTGGCAGGCGCTGAGACTCGGCAAGGCCACCGCTTCAAACTTCGGCTGCATCATGGCCAACGATGGCGCGGCGTTCGGCGAGCCGGCCAAGAAGTACGCGCTGCAGCTCGCCCTGGAGCTGGCGACCGGACGCAAATCCGAGTTCAGTTTCTCGACGGACCACATGGAGCGCGGCCACGAGCAGGAGCCGATTGCTCGGATGCTCTACGAGGATGCTGAGTTCGTCGATGTCACGAACGGCGGGTTCTTTGACTGCGGCGCTTATGGTGATTCGCCAGATGGGCGTGTTGGCAAAAGCGGCGTTATCGAAATCAAATCTGTAACTGCCGCAGTCCATTACGCCAACCTGAAGCGCGGGTCATTCGACCCGGCCTACCGCTGGCAGCTGGTTGGGCATGTCGACTGTGCTGACTGCGATTGGGTCGACTTCATCAGCTACTGCTCAGAATTCCCCGAGGCCAGCCAGCTCATTGTTTACCGGTCCACCCGCGACGACTTCAAAGAGGAACTTAAGCGCCTCGCAGATCGCCGCGCCCAGTTCCTCGAACTCGTCCAAAAGACGCTGAAATCAATCCCAGTGTGAGGCCGCCATGAACGCCTACATCAGCAACGATCTGAACATGGTTAAGGAGCTAGACCCGCAACGCCATGAACTGGCACTGAAGATGGAAGAGTTCCTGAACAAAGGAGGGACTATTGAAGTCCTCCAAGGGCCGAGCTTTATCCCGCCACCGGTAAGGTATGAGCCACCGCCTACGGTGAAAGTGGACAAACCAGTCGCGAAACCAGCCGCAACCGACACGCCCTACATGACCAAGATCGCCCGGCGCGACATTGAGCGCGAAGAACGGATTGCGCAGCGCGCCATGGAGAGGGCCGACCATATCGAGCGGATCCGCAAGCTGGCCAAGACCATGACCTACGCACAGGTCATTGAGCAGACCGGCATACCTAGGCGATCACTCCAGCGGCTCGCTGTAGAGGGGGGATTCCAGTTCCTGCCAGCAACAAACAGCGGCAATAGCAGAAAAGCGCGAATCACCGACGAGCAGGCCGTTAAATACGCCGAGCGCATCAACGCCTTTAAGGAAATCGGGCTTTCCCGCAACCAGGCTGCGATTCAACTCGGTGTCACGTTCAGAACCTTCAAGATGCTGCTGGCCAAGTTCAACATCGACTATCCGAAGCTTCATAAAGGGCCTTATCCGGCCTTCTTCGCGAAACCCGCGCAGCAATAGCCCCTTCCCACATTCACTTCACCCGCCACCGGGAGGCCCTATGCCATCCAAAGGAAAGCTCAAGACTGGCTATTTGGAGCTCGGATTTTTCTGCACCTACTGCCAGCGACCACGAACGAAGGGCAACCACGACAAATGCTCCAGAGCCCGCCAGCAAGAACACGCACGGAGGAATGAAGATGTCCAGCCATGAAACCCTGAATGGTGGTCGATGCTCTGAGGAAGACTGCGGAAAAAAGGCCAAAACAGGCGGTCTGTGCTCGATGCACTACGCCAGAAAGTCGCGTGGCGGACTGAGACAGCCAACTTTATCGCCTCAGTCAATCGGCCAGATCTTCACGATGAATGCAGCAGGTCACCCAGCATCCAGTATCGCCAAGGCCGTCGGCTGCTCGTACCCAACTGTCGTGCGCTACCTAAATAACGCCGGGATCGTACTCGGCAACAAGGGCCGGAAACGCGAGCTCACCGACGAGTACCTGAACATGGCGCTTGATATGCGCGCCAAGGGTACGAAGTGGGATGACATCGAGGCGCACATAGGCTTCTGCCGGCAGACGTTTCAAACATGGATCAGGGCAGCGAGGAATCAATCATGCTGACAAATTTCATCACCGGCTGGGCGCTATTATCAGTCCTCGCAGTCGCCCTCGCCTGTTGTTTCTTCCGTAACGCCCTATAACTCCCTCCCCCTTCAAAGTCAGCCGCTATAGCGGCAAGGACGAAGTCATGACTGCACAAAAGCCAATCATCATGTTCGACTCCCCGGAAGCTGCCAGCCTTCAAACGGTAACGGGCTGGGTTTCCGCCGATGGCCGATTTTTCGGGAATGATGAAAACCTCGCCCGGTATTGCGGCGCCACCCATCGCTGCTGTGACGCCCACCCGGAACACCAGATTTACGAAGTGAACAGCTACTGCAAAGAGTGCCACCATCAAAGACGGCAAGCGAAGTTCGCAGCCATGCCGGTCAAAGAGTGGGCCGGTGAGCCGCTGGTCATCTTCGACGGCGACCAGTACTTCTTCGATGAAGACAGCTTGCGCGACTACCTCATCGAGAGCGATATCGATCTCGCCGACCTGCAGCTCTGCATCTGCGAACCGAACTATCCCAGTCAAATCGATCCTGCAGACCACTTTTGCGATGACTTGCCGGAAGACGGTGAGATCCGCGACGACCAGTTAGTAGCGGCATTCGAGCTACTGAACGAGATGATCCGCAAATCTGAGCCGCTGTCGTGGTCGGAGGGCAAGTTTGCAGCTGCGCTGCCACAGGCGTTCATTGACGAGGTCATGAATGCACGGGAGGCGGCATGAAGCTGACTGAGAAACAGCAGGCCGTCCTCGCTGAGCTGAGAAAAATCGGGCGGGAGAACGCCTATCGCTATCGCGAAACCCAGCCATACCTGCACCAGAAGGACTGCGAGAAGCTCGCCCTGTGTGATCAGGCGTGCGTGTTCGGTCTGGGCGGGCTGACCTACCAGGTTGCAGGCCGACTCGGGGTTGCTGCCCCGTCCGTACTGAGCATATTCAAGGCTCTTCGGCGCAAAGGGCTGGTTATTCGCGAGGAAGCCTATCCGGATTACCAGCGCGCACGGTACTGGTGGCCGGTTGACTTGGCTGCTGAGCTCGCCGGAGAACAGTTGCCGGCAAGCGAGGTGACCCCATGATCGCCCTCGCCTGGTTCGCCTACGTGTACTGCTACAAGGGGCCGCGGTGATGACCTGCATTCGAATCGAACACGGCTTCATCTGCGTTTCACCATTCTTTCGCCTGCCTCTCTCTGACGGTACTCGAGTGTTCATGAGCTGGCACAACTACCTTGGCCCGATCTTCTTCCGCGATCGCAACGAGCGCCGGGAAATAGAAGACTGGTACGAAAACCCTCGCATCATCGAAGCACTTGACTGGTTCTGCAGTCGCGGCCACCGCGCCTAATCCCACTCCCGCCAAATAACTCCCCTGCTTGCCGCCCCGCGCGGCCGGAGCATCCCCATGTCTCGCATTGAAGAAAGAGAGGGCTGGAACCTGGCTGATCAGTTGATCGAGGCCGGGCGAAAGCTGGACGAACGATTCGGCGGTATTGAGCGGGTCATCGCCAACATTGAACGCACTGCCGCGAAGAGGCCTGAGGCTTATCGGGTCGGCATTCATAAACGCATTGAGGTGGAGCGCCATGCAGGTTGACCTACACGCAGAAAATCCAGACGGTCGGCCGGGCAAGCTGCTCGATGTCATCGATCGTCAGCCTGAACACCGCAAGGCCGGCCAGTTCGTCGAGTTCGACGGCGAGATGCACAAGGTCATGACTGGTATCCGCAACTTCATCATCGTCACCCAAGAGCGCTGGGCTCGGGTGTCGGCTTCGAACTGGAGGAAGGTATGAGAGATTTTTTCGAGTGCATCTTGATGCCTATTTTTGTTATCGCCGCGATCATGATGACCATTGCGGGTGGTGTCATCGGAATTGCTTACATGGGCAATCGCATTGATTGCACGGCCTTCTCAAGCGCCACCGGAACCGCGACAAAGTTTGTTGGCTTCAGCTGCTATGTGGAAGTTGATGGCCGTTTCGTCCCAATGGAGCAATACAAGGCAGCGTTCGACAGAAACCTGAATATCAAGGTGAAGCCATGAGCCGCTATATCGTTTGGATCGGCATCTTCGGCCTGCTTATCGGCTGCAAGTTGTTAGGGGTCGGCGATGGGTCTGTAGCCAAGGAAGCTATTTGGGCAGGCCTTGCACTTATCAACCACTGGGCATACGAGAAGGTACTTGCATGAACGACTTCAAGCACACCAGCCTCCTGATGACCGAGCATGAGCAGGTCATGGACGAAATAAGCCGTCGCGGCCTGAAGTGGCGGGACGAAGAGATAAAGCAACTCAAGGCCGAGAACGAGGCGCTGCGCGAGGGTCTTGAACACGCCCGGCGCCAGCCGCTGTATTCAACTCGCCGAAATGCGGCGCGGTATCTGCACCTAAAGTCGACTTGGGGCGACGGCCTGCTGCTGGAGCGCCTGGGCGGCAATGTTCTCCCCGCCGACTGGGATGCCGAGATCGACAAAGACATGAGCAAGGAGAGTTGAGATGAATGCAGCAACCGAAGAAATCGAATTCATCCGGCTGCCGGAGGTGAAGCGGATCTGCGGGCTTAGTACCGCAACTATCTACCGCATGGCTGTCAGCGGGAAATTCCCAAAACAGGTGAAAATCGGGGATTCTGCCGTAGCCTGGATCAGGGCGGAGATTGATCAATGGGCCGGACGGAGGTCGGCGGCCCGCACAGATCAGGCTTCAGCCTCCAGCGTGTCCAGATAGTCCGCCCAGTCCTGCATCATCCCCCTTCGCTGATCAACGTACTCCGCGTGGTTGTACACCTTCCTGATCTTGCTGGAGCCGGCATGCGAAAGCTGCGCCTCGATCCAGTCTTCGTTGTAACCCATCTCATTCAAGGCCGTCGAAATCGTGGCGCGGATTCCGTGCCCGGTCAGCCTGCCTTCATATCCCATGCGCCTCAGAGCCATGTTGACTGTGCCGTCGCTGATTGGAATGGTAGGCTCATGCCTACCTGCAATTAGCAGCTTGTAGCGGCCAGTCATCTGGTGAACCTTGCGCGCTTCCTCTACCGCCTGCCGCGACAGTGGCACCAGATACGGCGGAACAACCCCCTCCCCCTTTAATCTGATCATCTTCTTCAGCTGCTTCACGGTTCCAGCCGGAACCGTCCAGAGCGCCGCGTCGAAGTCGAATTGATCAATAGTTGCGCTGCGCAGCTCTATGGTGCGCACCCCAGTCAACAGTAACAGTCTGATGGCGCTACGGGTGTACTCTTTCAGGTCAGCATTACGCAGTGCTGCCAGGAACTCTTTCAGCTCTGGCCGGCGAAGCATTGGATTGTGCTTCTCGGGCGGCTCCTTGGCAGCCACAATATCCAGATCTGCCGCCGGGTTGATGTCCAGGTACTCGCAGGCCATGCCAAACCTGAAAATCTCGTTCAGCCACGTCCGGCACTTGCGGGCGACATTGAGTGCGCCGCGCCTCTCGATAATCCGCAGAGTTGCCAGAACGTCTTTGCGAGTGACATCCGCGATCGGGATCTTACCGAGCGATGGCAGCAGGTCCTTATCCAAGTAAAGCTGCGCCTGCTTGGCTGCGCCCTTCTTGGCCTCAGCCCAGCGCGGAAGTTTGAAGGCATACCACTCGCCGGCCACGACCTCAAATGTTTTGATGGACGAATCAGCAGCGGCCTGTTTCTCCTTGCGCCGCTCAGATCGGGGGTCGATACCCTTTGCGACAAGCGATCGGGCTTGATCGCGTTTCTCGCGAGCTTCTTTCAGAGAGATTTCAGGATAGGTGCCCAGCGACATTCGCGGCTGTTTGCCGTGCCATGAGAACCGGAAATGCCAAGACTTCGTGCCATTGGTGGCCACGAACAGGGAGAGGCCGCCACCGTCGGTTATGGAGAAGTCTTTGTCGGCCGGTTTGGCCTGGCGCACCGCGGTATCTGTGAGGGGCATTAGTACATCACCGAATCAGTCGAACTGGGAAAGGACTGAATGATGTACTAAAAAATATGAGATGTGGTGATAATTGATGAGAATCGCTGATAACAGTAAAGCCCGGCTCCATCGCGGGAGCCGGGCCTTTTGAGAAGCAGCGATAAAAGCTGAGAAGCGAAGATGGTGCCCGAAGCCGGAATCGAACCGGCACGCCCTTACGAGCGGGGGATTTTAAGTCCCATGCGTCTACCAGTTTCGCCATTCGGGCGGTAGCGCGGTGAAGCGGTCTGAAGTCTGGCCAATACGATCTGGCAGCCCTGACCTTGTGCAGCAGAGGGGGAATATATACATCCCGACCTGGTGAAGCAAGTTCGCATATGCCCTTTTGCAGACTAAATCTTACCAGCCGGCGCGAATAAAAAAGCTCCGTAAATCATGGATCTACGGAACTTGTTTAACAGTGGACACCAAAGTCGGAACCGTAGCGCCCCAGGCAAGTGGCTCATCCACTGACAAAGCCAAGCAGATCAATAGGTTAGCACGGCACCCGAAACGCAAGCCACTGATTTTCAAGGGATGAACCTGTTCGAAACCGCCGGTCCGGCTGATTCCCGGAGGCCTTGGCCGAAGGATGTGATGACGGATCCAGGCCACCAAAAGCGTTCGCCCTCTTCCTGATCTAAATCAAACACGCCTAGGGCGTTTACGCCGACATTAGAACCAGCACTCGCCCCTCGAATTCGGCGTCTGCGCAAACGCTCGTCTCGTGAAGGCTTTCCATCAATGCGCGTCCGCAAGGCCCGAGACAGCCACATCGTTGACTACCCGTTTGATCTGGGCGGACTGGCATTCGCAGCCTGCCCTTCACCATAGGAGTCATGAAAAATGAGCAATTCCGTGAAAAAAATGCCCGAGCATCCCGACGAAAAGGCCAGTCAACACCCCGTGACGACAGACCTTTGGCGGCCCCTGGAAAAGCTTCGGCAGCAGGTCGATCACCTGTTCGACGACTTCAATCGCGGTTCGAGCCTGTCACCCTTCGGTCGCGGGCTGTTTGATGTCGAGCCCTTCTGGAAGCGTGAGCTGACAGGGCATGGCATGCCGGCCGTGGACATCAGCGAAAAAGACGCAAGCTTCGAAATCACTGCCGAATTGCCCGGCATGGATCAAAAGAACATTGAGATCAAAGTGTCGAACGGCAACCTGATCATCAAAGGCGAAAAGAAAGAGGACAAGGAAGAGAAAAGGAAGGGCTACTACCTTAGCGAGCGTCACTATGGCTCCTTCGAGCGGGTGTTCAACCTGCCCAAAGGGGTCGACGCCGACAAGATCGAAGCGAGTTTCAGCAAAGGAGTGCTGAGCATCTCGTTGCCGAAAAAGCCCGAGGCCATGAAAGCCGATAAAGTCGTGCCAGTCAAAGGCGAGTAAATCCGAGGCGGCTGCACCCTTGCCGGGAAACCGGCAAGGTTTTTTTTTGCCTCGCGGATCGGTGTGAAGACCGATGGTTTTAACCTTTGGCCCCGCCCCGCCTCACCCCCTGAAAATATCGAACGGCTCAATTCTCAGGACTTTGCGGATCCCCAGGTAACTGGAAAAACCGGCAATCAACAGCACCAGCCCAAACGCCAGGCCAAGATTCCAGAACGTGATGATGGCGGCATAGTTGGGCAGGTAGCTCCGTGCGATAGCGATCATCAGGGTCACCAGGCCGATGCCCAGCCCGTAACCGGTCATGGCCGTAAACGTTGCCATGAACAGGATCATGTAGACCAACTCCCGACTCTTGGCCCCAATGGCCTTGAGGGCAGCGAACTTGTCCAGGTTTTCCAGAATGAAGGTGTAAAACGTCTGGCCGGAAATCGACAGGCCGACCAGAAAACTGATGATCGTCATCATCAGGATATTGGTGCCCACCCCGGTTTGATAGATGTAGTAATTGGCGATGCGCTGGTTGAATTCCTGCCTGGTCAGGGCGACATAACCCAACTGCGCTACTTGTTGCTTGATCGCGGCCTGAGCCTGCTTGCTCCTGGATTTGAGCAAGATGTAGGACACCTTGAAGCGGGTGGTCGGAATGTACTCGGTGGCGCGCCGGTAGGTGGTGTACAGCGTCGGTACGCCGGTCAAGCCGCCGACCAGGACCTTGGCAATGCCAACAATGGTGCCGCGGTGGTCGTTGAGTTCAAAGGAGGTGCCGATCGTCGGGTTGCCCAGTTTCGAAAACTCCGCATCGTGGACCATGATGAAGGCGTTCTCGGCGTAGATATCCTCGATAACACCCTGCTCCAGCGCCGGACGGCCAAACAGGCTGGTGTCGTCCAGGCCGATCACGCTGACCCCCTGGTAATTGCCATTGGCCAGGCGCACCTGCGCACTGCCGATGAAAATCGGCACGGCGTATTCCACCTGCTTCATGCTGCGTACGGCATCGAGCAGGTAGTCAGGCAAAGGGATGACACTGGTCGGGGTGTTCACCGCCGGATCAATGATCCACATCGGTGCGCCGATGTTGGTCACCGTCGAGTAGGCCCTGTTGAGGATGCCGGCAAACATCGCCGTCATCTGCATCATCAGGAACACCGAAAACGTGATACCCACCAGCAACGCGGAGAATTTGGCCCGGTCATTGACCAGGAGTTTGTAGCCGATGCGCAGGATGCCGTTGTACTTCATGGCGCCGGCCCGCCAGCACCGGCATCGGGCCGGTTCCACCACCCGCCTCCCAACGCCACGAACAGCGCGACGGTGTCCTGATGCCGCTGGGCCAGTGCCTGCAAGTAAGCGATGTTGACCTGATGCAACTGCACATCGGCCACCAACAGCTCCAGATAGGTCACCAGGCCCGAGCGATAGTTGGCTTGCAACAGCCTCAGGGCCTCTTGGGCAGTGGCTTGCGCCTCGGCCTGTTTTTGCAGGACCTGCGCATCATACTCCAGCGCCTTGAGGACATCGGCCACCTGGGCGAAAGACTCCAGCACCACCTGCCGGTAGTTCGCCGACGCTTGCTGATAGGCATCGATCGCGGCCTGGCGGCCGTACCACAGGCGACCGCCCTCGAACAGCGGGATGTCGACCGATGGCCCGACACTCCAGAATCGTCCGGCACTGCTGAACAATGAACCGGTGGAAGAGCCGGCGGTTCCGTAGGTGCCCGTAAGGCTGAAACTGGGAAACATCGCCGCCGTTGCCACCCCGATATCGGCGCTGGCCTGGTGCAACAGCGCTTCAGCGGAAAGGATATCCGGCCGCTGGCGGACCAGCACCGAGGGCAGGCTGACGGGCAGATTTTCGGGCAGCGACAGGCCCGTCAAGCGGATGTCGGGGAGCCTGGCGTCCGCCGGCATCACCCCTTCGAGCGTGGCCAGCAGATGCTCGGCCTGGCTGACTTTCTGCTGCAGCGCCGGCAACAACGCCTCGTTGCTGGCAATCAGGCTTTGGAGACTCAAGGTCGCCGAATACGGCGAGGTTCCGCTGCGCACCTGCACCTCGGTGGATTGCAGCTGCTGGCGTTGCAGCTCAATCAGCTGTTGCGTGGCCTCGATCTGCGCGGCGTAGGCGGCACGGGCGATCGCGGTGTTGACGACGTTGGCCGTCAAGGTCAGGTAAGCCGCCTGGGTCAGCCAGGTTTGATTCTCCACCTGGGCTTGCAGGCCCTCGATCGCTCGCCGTTCACCTCCGAAGACATCGAAGGTGTAGCTGATCGTGCCGCTGAGGGTCAGGACATTGAAGATTGAGCCGGTATTGGTCAGTCCTTGCTGAGCAAGGGTGCTGCGCTGGCGACTCGCACCGAAGCGGGCATCCAGCTGCGGGTAGAACACCCCATAACCGGCCATGAGCGTGTCCTGGCTTTGGCGCAAGCGCGCTTGTGCCGCCTGCAAGGTCATGTTGTCAGAGATCGCCTGCCGCACCAGCGCATCCAGCGGCGCCGATTGAAAGAACCGCCACCAGTCCGGTGTCACCTCGCCTCCGGGCACGAAGCGCTGGACCTGCCCCTCAGCCGCCACCGCAGCCGGCGTGGGCTCGCGCAGGTAAGCCTCCTGCCTGGGAGCTGCCGGGCGCGAAAAATCGGGCCCGACCATGCAGGCGCTGCTCAGCACCAGCAGACTCAGGACGAGACAACCGCTCCCTACACGACCCAACCGGCCTGGCCTGTCCATCATTTCTGACCTATGAAGACATCCACCAACTGCCCGGGGTAAACCCTCGGCAGATCTTTTTTCTCGAAACGGAAAACCACCGCCAGCACCCTCAGGTCGACCTTCTCCTGGCGCTGATTGGACAACTCGATCTTCGGCGACACATAGGGCTGAACCCGGACGAACTCCAGCGGCACCTTGATATCCGTGCCATGGATCAGCATCTGCGCCTGAATGTGCTCGGGGGCAGGCAAACGGGCAATCAGGATCTCGTCGACATAACAGCGCACCGCCAGATGATTCTGGTCGCCACTCATGACGATGAGCGGGCTGAATCCCTGGGTGTATGCGTCGTACGCACCTTGGGGCGACACATAGCTGCCGACGGTGCTGTTGATCGCCAGCACCACGCCGTCGGTCGGCGCGCGGATGACGTATTGCGCCAACGCCACCGCCGAGGCCTTGAGTGCGGCTTGGGCCTGGCTGGCCAGGTCCCTGGCCGTGTCCAGGGTGTCCTTGCTGATGGACTTCGGATCGATGCCATAGGAAACCAGCCGTTTGTTGTACTGATCCCGAGCGGTGGTCAACGTGGCTTGTGCCAGCTCGAAATTGGCCTTGGGCAAGGCATCGTCCAGGGTCACCAACGGCATACCGCGGGTCACCTCTTGCCCCTCGTGCACCAGCACTTGGGTCACGGGCCCGGCCACCTGCGGGTAAATCACGATGTTGCTGCCACTGGACTGTTCACTTTCGATAATGCCGTTGGCATAGATGGCGGTTTCATAGCTACTGCTCGCGGGGGCGAACGCTGGCGGCAGTGTCTGCGGCGTACGTCCGAACAGGTAGGCCGCGATCAATCCGCCCAGGACACCCAAGATCGCCAGTGTGAACAGCAGGGGCTTGTTCACGGCGAAGTTCCCTTGGGCTCGGTGATCCGGCCGTCTTCCATGTAAATGATCCGATCGGCGTACTCGTTGATCCGCGCATCGTGGGTAACGATCAAGATGCAGCGCTGCTCATTGAGGACCCGCTCCTTGACGAAGGCAATGATCATTTTCCCGGTATCACCGTCGAGGGATGCCGTTGGCTCATCCAGAATCAGGATCTGCGGCCTGCTCACGATCGCACGGGCAATGGCCACCCGTTGTTGCTCACCGCCGGAAAGCTTGACCGGCAGGATGTCCCCCCGATCCTTGAGCCCCACCACTTCCAGGCTTTGCCTGGCCTGTGCGATGGCATCGTTCCAGTCGTGGTGCTGGAGAATCAAGGGAATGGCGACATTCTCCGCAGCAGTCAACCGTGCGAAGAGGTGGTAGTCCTGGAACACGAACCCGATGTTGTTCAGGCGCAGCTCTGCCAGTTGATCGCTGCTCAGGCTCCAGATGTCCTGACCATTGATCGTGACCGTCCCGGCGTCGGGCCGCAATATGCCGGAAATCATGCTCAGCAGTGTGGTCTTGCCGCTACCCGAAGGCCCGACAATGAACACCATTTCGCCAAACTGCGCGACCAGCGCCACCTCATCGACCGCCTTCATCCGCGCATCCCCTTCGCCAAACCACTTGCACAGCCCGCTGGAAACGATTGCCGGATGATGTTCCGTGGCGACAGCGGTGGTGCTCATGCGCTTTCCTGCCCTGTGCTGAATGTCAAGACGGGTCGACGTGGGTCAGTTCGACGCTGTCGCGGTACTCCGGCACCGACACCGACCAGCCCAGTTCCAGACTGATCCGTCGACGCAGCACATCCGAGGCGTTGGGCTCTCCGTGCACGACATAGGTGTGTTTCGGTGGCCGCTTGAATCCGCGCAGCCATTGCATGATTTCGTCGGCGTCCGCATGGGCGGACAAGGTTTGCATCGGGACCACCTCGGCGCGTATCGGTACTTCCTTGCCGTGGATCCGCACCGAAGGCGCGCCCGCGACAATCTGCGCGCCACGGGTACCACCGGCCTGGAAACCCGGGACCAGCAGGGTGTTGACCGGGTTGGGGGCCAGGGTCTTGAGGTGGTGAATCACCCGTCCACCCGTGGCCATGCCACTGGCGGCGATAATCACGGCCGGGGTGTTGCGCTGATCCAGTTCAATGGAGTCCTTGGTGGTGCGTACGAACTGCGCCACATGGCACATGCCCTCGCATTCCTCCAGGGACAACCGGTGCTCGTTGCGAAACCGTTGGTACAGCAGCGTGACGTCGGTCGCCATGGGGCTGTTCAGGTAGATCGGCAAGTCCGGGATCGCCCGTTTCTGCATCAACCGATACAGGTGATACATCAACAACTGCGCACGCCCGACGGCAAACGATGGCACCAGGGTGATGCCATGGCGCAACGCGGTACGGGTGATGACGTCCGCCAGCTGCGCTTCAGGGTCCTCGGCCGGGTGCTGGCGATCGCCGTAGGTCGACTCCACCAGCAAATAGTCGGTCTGTTCGATGAGCTCCGGGGCGTACATCAAGGGATCGTTCGGCCGCCCCAGGTCACCGGAGCACACCAGCGTGGTGCCGTCGGCGACAACCTCCACCGTGGCGGCCCCGAGGATATGCCCGGCGCAGCGCATCAGAATGCTCATGCCGGGAACAATGTCCACCCGGTGATGCAGCTCTATGGGTCGCAGCAGTTTCAAGGCCCGCTGCGCATCGTCTTCGGTGTAGAGCGGCAACGCGGGCGTGTGTTTGGAGAACCCGTGCCGGTTGGCAAACTCGGCTTCCTCTTCCTGCAAGCGGCCACTGTCGAGCAGCAGGATCTTCACCAGTTCGCAGGTCGCGGGCGTGGCGTAGACCGGCCCGCGATAGCCATTGCGCACCAGCACCGGCAGGTAGCCGCTGTGATCCAGATGAGCATGGGTCAGGACGATGGCGTCGAGGTCCTGGACGGGCAAGCGGAACGGTTCCCAGTTGTGCAAGCGCAGTTGCTTGTAGCCCTGGAACAACCCGCAGTCGATCAGTACATGCTGGTCACGATGCTCGAGTAAGTACTTGCTGCCAGTGACCGTGCCCGCCGCGCCCAGAAATGTCATTCGCATGGCCGTTTCCTTGAAGGTTCATCGGAGCGCTATTGATTGCTCTTTGCGGCCCATGTGCTGTTGATTTTTATCAACGATGGGTGCGACGACTGCCCTGTCAGTCGAGCCACGGCAACGGTTTGACGATCACCAGACTGCACGGCGCCTTGTTCAACACGCTTTCGGCGGTGCTGCCGATGAACCGGTCGATCCCATGGGCGTAGGTCGTGCCCAGCACTACGATGTCGAAGGCGTGCTGTCGGGCGAACCGTGTAATCACCCGATGCGGGATACCCGTCTCCAGATGCCGGCGCTTCTGTTCAATCCCGTAGCGATCGGCCAGTTCATCAAACGCCTCTTGCTGCGCATCGTTGATCGCGTCTCGCAAACTGTCATCCAGCGCGGGGGTCGGCAGACTCGCTGGCGAGTCGCCCATCACCGACCAGCTGGTGACGTTGAGCAGGTGCAAGGCGGCGCCACAGGAGGCCGACAGGGTCGCTGCCAAATCGAGAATCCGGTCATTGAGGCCCTGGGTCAGTTGCTCCAGATGCGAAAGGTCAACGGCAGCGAGAATCTTCAACGGTTTCGGGTGTTGCGCCCCGGTCACCAGGTGCAGGTGCGCCGGACAATCGCGCAGCAACAGCCAGTCCAGGGGACGGTGGAACGCGCGGTCGAGGGCCGGGACATGGTGGGTGTCCTTGATCACCAGGTCCGGATGGAAGTCATTCACATACTCAAGCACATGCGCCAGGCTGGTCCTGGCCCAGACCACCTCGGTGGTTACCGGCCGCCCGACGCAGCGTTGAAACCTGGCTTGCTGCTCCAGCCACTGGCGATGCACCTGCAAGTAGCCTTCCCGAGCCTGGGCCATGGCGTCGTGGTCAAACAACCCGGCCACCGCCAGTGACTGCACATAATCGAACGCAACGATGTGCAACAACGCCCCGGTGGCACTGGCCAGGGCATGGGCCCGGTCAAACGCCGGGGTGCGAAGCATTTCGTTGGGGGCAATCAACAGGATACGTTTGATTTTCACCATCACAGACCTCGCCCTGCCTACCGGCGTACAGCCCACCCGACGTCCAGTCGTGCGGGCTATCACTCATTACTTGCGCGTAGCCTTTTCCAGCATCCGGCTGGCGCGGGTATTGGCTTCATCGGCCGTGCGTTGCGCCTGGGCGGCCGCTTGCGCCGCCTGTTCGGCCTTGTTGTAGGCTTCATCGGCCCTTAACCGGGCCGAAGCGGCATTATTTTCGGCGGCCTCCAGGCGGGAATCGACTTCCTGAGCGTGCTTGTTGCTGCACCCTGCCGTCGTGGCCAGAAATACACTCAGCAATGCAACGGACCAATACTTGTTCATGGTGTTTACCTCGTTTGGATGCAGCCGAAAAAATTCGGAGCACTTGACCGAGTATCGGGTGCCAGCGCCTGCGCACTCTGATTTTTGTCAACAGATCGCTGGCTGGCGGTTTGTACGGGCGCTCACTGGAGGCTTATTGATTTAACTCAAGGTCTTCGCGTCGATCAGGCGTACAAAAAAACAAACCGGGTTCATGTGACCCTCTGCCATTCCGTACATCCGCCACAGGACACGATCATGAGCGACTTGAGCCTACGTAAAACCATTCTGGAAGAACTGGAATTCCAGCCGCACATCGACGCCGCCAACATTGGCGTGAGCGTGGAGAACGGCATTGTCACCCTCTCCGGCCACGTCAATACCTATGCCCAGAAGGTCAACGCCGAACGCGCGGTCAAGGCCATAAAAGGCGTACGCGCCGTGGCCGAGGAAATCCAGGTCAGGCTGGAAAAAGGCGCTGGCACGGCGGATGACACCATCGCCAACCGCGCCTTGAACATCATCACTTGGAGCTCCGACATTCCCGAGGGCGACATCAAGCTCACCGTGCAGAAGGGCTGGATTACCCTCGAAGGCCAGGTGGACTGGCAATACCAGAAAGAAACCGCAGAGCGTGCGGTGCGCAAATTGTCCGGCGTGGTGGGCGTGGACAACCGCCTCACCCTTCGTCCGCGGGTGGATGTCGTCGATATCCAGCACAGCATTGAAGAAGCCCTCAAACGCAATGCCGAAGTCGACGCCAAGGCGATACGCGTCAAGGTCGAAGGCGGCGTGGTGAAACTCGAAGGCCGGGTGCATTTCTGGCGTGAACGTCAGATCGCGGAACGGGCCGCCTGGGCGGTGCCGGGTGTCAGCCAGGTGGACGATCAGTTGCTGATTGCCTGAGCCCGCCCTGGGTGATTCAAGCGCCGCCTCTCCGGCTCCCTGCGCCCATTACCGAGCCAAGGTCATGAAAAAAACTCACCAGTGGAACCTGTCTTACTTCTTGGTCGCGTTCGTCATGCTCAGCATGGTGCAAATGCTGTTTATCGAACGGCGGGTGGTGCAGAGCATTCCGTACAGCCAGTTTCTGCAATTGCTCAGCGAGCAAAAGGTCAGCGATTTGCAGATCGAGAAGGACCAGATCAGCGGCAAACTCCAGGAGCCGATTGACGGGCACACCCAGTTCTCGACCGTACGGGTCGACCCGACACTGGCCACTGACCTCGCCCACTCCGGTGTCGGGTTTACCGGGGTCAACGAAAACACCTTCCTCGCCAGCCTGCTGGGCTGGATTCTGCCCTTTGTCCTGATCATGGTGCTCTGGCACTTCCTGTTTCGCGGGCTGGCGGAAAAGCAAGGCATGGGCGGGCTGATGAGCATCGGCAAGTCCCGGGCCAAGGTGTTCGTGCAGCGCGACACCGGGATCACCTTTGCCGATGTGGCAGGCATCGATGAAGCCAAGGCCGAACTGGTGGAGATTGTTTCGTTCCTCAAGGACAAGGAGAAATACGGCCGCCTGGGTGCCCATATTCCCAAGGGCACATTGCTGGTCGGCCCACCGGGCACCGGCAAAACCCTGGTTGCCAAGGCCATCGCCGGTGAAGCCGGCGTACCGTTTTTCTCGATTTCCGGTTCTGAGTTTGTCGAGATGTTCGTCGGGGTCGGTGCCGCCCGTGTGCACGACTTGTTCGAACAAGCGCGGCAGGCGGCGCCCTGCATCATTTTCATCGATGAACTGGACGCCCTGGGCAAAATGCGCGGCGTCGGCGCGTTCGGCGGCAATGACGAAAAAGAGCAGACCCTCAATCAGTTGCTGGCCGAACTGGACGGCTTCGACCCGCGCGAAGGCGTGGTGCTGCTGGCCGCGACCAACCGGCCGGAGGTGCTGGACCCTGCCCTGCTCAGGGCCGGTCGCATCGACCGGCAGATTCTGGTCGATCGTCCTGACCGCAAGGGCCGCCAGGCGATCCTCAAGGTGCACCTGCAAAAGATCACCGTGGAACCGGGCCTCAATGAAGAGCGCATTGCCGACATCACCACGGGCTTCACCGGCGCCGACCTGGCCAACCTGGTCAACGAAGCGGCCATCGTGGCCACCCGCCGCGGCGCCGACGCGGTCAGCCTGAACGATTTCACCGCCGCCGTGGAGCGCATTGTCGCCGGGGTTGAACGCAAGAGCAGCGTGCTGCGCCCCGAAGAGCGCCAGGTGGTGGCCTATCACGAGATGGGGCATGCCCTTGCCGCCAGCAGCCTGCCGGCCATGGACCCGGTGCACAAGGTGTCGATCGTGCCGCGCGCCATCGGTTCGCTCGGCTATACCCTGCAGCGGCCGACCGAAGATCACTTCCTCATCAGTTGCCAGATGCTCAAGGACCGGATCGTGGTGCTGATGGCCGGGCGTGCAGCCGAATACCTCGCCTATGGCCAGATTTCCACCGGCGCGGCCGATGACCTGACCCGCGCGACGGATATCGCCCGGCAATTCATCACCCGCTTTGGCATGAGCCCCGAACTCGGTCAATCGGTATTGGAGCGGCAAAGCGCAACGTACCTGGGTGAGCGCATGCAGGGCGTCGGCGAGAAGGACTACTCGGAACAAACGGCCAGGGAAGTCGACATCGGAATTCGTGCCTTGCTCGACGAGGCCTACGGACGGGCCAAGGTTTTGCTAGAAAGCCGACGCGCCGACCTGGATGCCGGTGCGCGGTTGCTGCTGGAACGGGAAACCCTGACGCCTGAAGAGTTTCCCGCGCTTCTGCCGCTAAAACCCGTTGCAGTGGCTGGCCGGGTGACAGAGACCTCACCCTGAGGGTCTGTCACCCCTCGCCGCCTCTAGATCGCCATGACGCAGCAAGGGACCTGGTACAGGATGTGTTCGGTCGTACTGCCCAACAGCTTGTCCACTCCACCGGACTGGACTTTGCCCATCACGATCACATCGACGTTCTGCTCATTGGCAAACTCGCTCAGCACAGTGACGGGGTGTCCGATCACAAAGTGTCGATGATCGGCGGACACACCGTATTGGCTCGCCAGCTTGAGGAAGTTCTTTTCCAGGTCCTTGCGCAATGCCTTGGTCAGGTCCGCGAGGGTCAGACCGTCCATGTCCGCCAGGTAACCCGCCGAAATGTTGCAGGCGTAGAGCAAATGCAAATCGGCACCGCATTGCATGGCCAGGGCGGTGGCTTGCTGAATGATCCGCTCATTGAGTTCGTTGTCGGGCGACTCCTTGTCGGACACCTCCACCGCGGCAACAATCTTGCGCGGCAATACGAAACTGCTCGCACCCACCAGGTACACCGGTATCGGGCAGTGACGCAGCAAGTACCAGTCCAGGGGCGTGAAAAAGGCCCGCTTGAGCAAGGATTCATGCTGAACCTCCTTGATCAGCAGGTCGGGCTGCATTTCCGCGACATGCGCCAGGATGTCTTCGCGCAGGTCATCGGCCCATGCCACCTCGATCGTCACCTCGAGCCCCCGGGTACGCAAGTTATCGGTCTGCGCCTTGAGCCAATCGCGGTGATCCTGCAGGTAGGCCTCCCGCGCCGTTTCCCGGTCGCCCTGTTCAAGAAAGGACAAAAGGTCCAGCGGCCCGATCAACCCTGCGATGTGCAAACTGGCGCCGCTGGCCTTGGCCAGCGCGGCCGCATGATTGACCGCCGGGGAATGGCGCAAGGCCGGGTTGATGATCAATAACAGCTTTTGGTACTGGCTCATGATCTGCCTCTACTCGGGTGAGTGTTCGATTGCGCCGGCGGCCACGGGCGTCCATTGCCAGTTCAGGACTTCAGGCATGTCCTGCCCGTGTTCAATGAGATAGAGCTTGTGCTTCTCCATGGTCGACCAGTAGCGCGACCGCGCACCCTGCACCTGATCGTGCAGCCGGGGCACACGCTCGATGACGTCCAGGGCCAACTGATAACGATCCAGGTTGTTGAGTACCGCCATGTCGAACGGCGTGGTGGTCGCGCCCTCCTCCTTGTACCCGCGCACGTGGAAATTCTCATGATTGGTGCGCTTGTAGATCAGTCGATGGATCAGCGCCGGGTAGCCGTGGAAAGCAAAAATCACCGGTTTGTCGAGGGTAAAGAACTCATCGAAACGACTGTCCGGCAGACCGTGGGGGTGCTGGAACGACGATTGCAAAACCATCAAGTCCACGACATTGACCACCCGCACCCGCAGGTCCGGCACGTACTCGCGCAACAGGGTCACGGCGGCCAGGGTTTCCAGGGTCGGCACGTCACCGGCGCAGGCCATTACCACGTCCGGGTCGCCATCATCACGGCACGCCCAGGCCCAGCGACCGATACCTGCCTGGCAATGGCGGATGGCGGCATCGATATCCAGCCACTGCCATTCCGGTTGCTTGCCGGCGACGATGACGTTGATGTAGTTGCGACTTCGCAGGCAGTGGTCGGTCACGGACAGCAGGCAATTGGCATCCGGTGGCAGGTAGATGCGCACCACGTCCGATTTTTTATTGGCCACCAGATCGATGAACCCCGGGTCCTGGTGGGAGAAACCGTTATGGTCCTGACGCCAGACATGGGAGGTCAGCAGGTAGTTGAGCGAAGCGACCGGTTTGCGCCAAGGCACCTCGGCGGCGATCTTCAGCCATTTGGCATGTTGGTTGACCATCGAATCGACGATGTGGATGAAGGCCTCGTAACAGGACAGCAGGCCATGGCGCCCGGTCAGCAAATAGCCCTCCAGCCAGCCCTCGCACACCTGTTCACTGAGGATTTCCATCACCCGGCCATCGGCTGCCAGATTGAGGTCGTCCGGCTCCAGCGGCTCCATCCAGGCCTTGGCGCTGACCTCATAGACGGCATCCAGCCGGTTCGAGGCGGTTTCATCCGGGCCGAACAGGCGAAAGTTGCTGGCGCTCAAGTTGTTTTTCATCACGTCGCGCAAATACGTACCCATGACCCGTGTGGCCTCCGCACGCAGGCCGCCCGGCACTTCGAGCGGCACGGCATAGTCGGCAAAGCACGGCAGATCCAACGCTCGCAACAGTGCGCCACCGTTGGCATGGGGGTTAGCGCTCATGCGTCGATGACCGGTCGGTGCCAGCGCCGCCAGTTCGGGCAACAACGCACCATTGGCATCGAACAGTTCGTCGGGGCGATAGCTGTTGAGCCACTCTTGCAGCTGGCACAAATGGGCCGGTTGCCGGAAATCGGCCAGCGGCACCTGGTGCGCGCGCCAGGTGCCCTCGACACGATGGCCATCGACGAATTTCGGGCCGGTCCAGCCTTTGGGGGTCCGTAACACCAGCATTGGCCACAACGGCCGTTCCGGCGGTGCGGATCGCCAGGAGCGGCGCGCGTCGAGCTGAATGCCCTGGATCTTCAGCACCATGGTGTCCAGCGTCCGGGCCAGGGCCTGATGCACTTGCATCGGGTCGTCGCCCTCAACGAAATAAGGATCGTAGCCATAGCCATACAGCAGCGCCGACAGCTCGTCCTCACTGATTCTGGACAGCACGGTGGGGTTGGCGATTTTGTAGCCGTTAAGGTGCAGGATCGGCAACACCGCGCCGTCACGCACCGGATTGAGGAACTTGTTGGAATGCCAACTGGCGGCCAGCGTACCTGTTTCCGCCTCGCCGTCACCGATCACGCAAGCGACGATCAGTTCAGGATTGTCGAACGCCGCACCGTAGGCATGGGCCAGGCTATAGCCCAGTTCGCCGCCTTCGTGGATCGATCCGGGAATCTGTGCCGATACATGGCTGGAAATGCCATAAGGCCACGAAAACTGCCGAAACAGGCGAACCAGGCCGTTGCTGTTGCACTCCACCGACGGACAGAACTCGGTGTACGTGCCTTCAAGGTAGGTCTGGGCGACCACCGCCGGGCCGCCATGACCGGGGCCGGCGATGAAAATCATGTTCAGATCGTACTGCTTGATCAAGCGATTGAGGTGGGTATAGATCAGGTTCAATCCGGGTGTCGTGCCCCAATGACCGAGCAGGCGCGGTTTGATGTGCTCCAGGGACAACGGCAGCTTCAACAGCGGGTTGTCCTTGAGGTAAATCTGCCCAACGGCCAGATAGTTGGAGGCCCGCCAATAGGCATCCAGTCCCTCCAGTTGCTCAGCATTCAGAAAATCGCTCATGCCCGTCTCCGCCACAGCCCCGGCCCATTGATAGGCCTTTGTCGATTCTGCGAGCCTGGATCGCTTGGGACTTGATTTACATCAGATACCCAGGCCACTGCTCCGGGAGAAATGCGCAAGGACGTTTCCCGTTGGTCGATAACATCGGCCGACGTACGAATGAGGCGCGCGCCCGAAGTCCTGGGGCCTATGCTTAGTAGATCCACTGAGGCGTCATCTCTCATGCCGGAAGCCCGCCCCCTGCACAATCACTACCTCAAGGCTGCATGCTCCAGCTGCAGCGTGCATGAGCTGTGCCTGCCGATTGGCATGACCGGCGAGGAAATTGAACGCCTGGACACCTTGATCGTGCAACGTTTCAAGGTCAAAAAAGGCGTCGCGCTGTACCGCGCCGGCGACCCGTTGCGCTCGCTGTATGCCGTGCGAATCGGCTCGTTCAAGACCAGCGTGCTGTCGGTCGATGGCCGCGAGCAGGTCACCGGCTTCCAGATTCCCGGTGAAATGCTCGGTCTGGATGCCATCAGCACCGACCTGCATGCGTGCAATGCGATTGCCCTGGAGGACAGTGAGGTCTGCCCCATCCACTTTGCGCATCTGGAAGAGCTCGCCCATGAGCTGCCCTCACTGCAACACAACCTGAACAAAATCCTCAGCCGGGAAATCGTGCGCGATCACGACATGCTGATGATGCTGGGCAACATGAACTCGGACGAGCGGCTGGCCGCTTTCCTGCTCAACCTGTCGCAACGTTTGAACACCCGTGGTTATTCGTCCGCCGACTTTGTCCTGAAAATGCGCCGCGAGGAAATCGGCTCCTACCTGGGGCTGCGTCTGGAAACCGTTTGTCGCGGCATCGCCCATCTGCGCGATCAGGGCCTGGTGGCAATCACCGGCCGCAACGTCAAGATCCAGGATATGGAAGGACTCAAGCAACTGGTCGTGGGCTGCCATCGACCGGCTCCTTGCTGATTCCCGCTCGCCCATAGCATCACCACACGACTCATCGCACCCCATTGCTCAGGATTGCAACATCCGGCCAGGCTTGATCGCCAGCACGCTGCAAGGCGCCCGATGTAACAACTGCTCGGCCGTGGTCCCCAGTAGCTTGTCCAGTCCCTTGTTCTGAACCGTGCCCATGACGATGACATCCGAGTCGTGCTCGGCGGCGAACTCACAAATGCTCGGCACTGGCATGCCCTCCATGAAATGGCGACATTCGGGTGGTACGCCATGGCGTTCGGCGATCGCCGCAAACGCATCCTGCTGAGCGGCGCCCAACGCTTCATAAATGCCGGTGGCCAGCGGCAGTGCGCCAAAGCCCATGTCCTGGGTGTACAAAGACGTCCAGTCAAACACATGCAGCAGTTCCAGCCGGGCATTACAGACTTCGGCCAGTTTCACGGCGGCGTCGATGATCTGATCGTTGAATTCATGGTCCTGCTCTTCACTGCGCAGCACATCGATGATCGCCAACACATTGCGAGGGCGCGGATTCAGCGAATGGGTCACCAGATGCACCGGTACCGGGCAGTCGCGCAACAGTTGCCAATCCAGCGGCGTGAAGAACACCCGTTTCAAGGCCGGTTCTTCCTGCGCATCCTTGACGATCATCACCAGCGACATCTCATTGACGAATTGCACAATCTCTTCGTAGGGGTGCTGGACCCACACCACTTCGCTGGTGACCTCGATGCCGAGTTTGCTCATCGACACGGTTTGCTCCGTCAACCATTGCCGATGGGTTTGCAGATAGCCTTCAACGGCCTGGCTGATCTGCTCAGGGGCAAAAAAGCCGGCCACCGCCAGGGCCTGGACATAATCAAACGCCACAATGTGCAAGGGCAATTGCATGGCATGGGCCAAGGCGGCAGCCCGGTCGAATGCCGGTGTACGGGTCATGGCGGCGGGAGCAATCAACAGTAAGCGCTGGAGTTGCGACATGGAACACCTCGGCACGCGGGCAATGATATGGAACAGGCCTCCAGAATGAGCGCGCCACGTTCAACCGACTTGATATTTGTCAGTTAGCCGCGATCAACCGGGCACGAGGCGACTGGACAGGCTGCGTGTCACCGCAGGTCGGGCGCCATTGGCATTGCCATCTCTGTTTGACAAAGATCAAGCCCCGCTCTAGAGCCTGCTGCAGGATAAAGACGGGTTCCACTGCGCTGACGCACCGTTGCCATTGCGCACAAAAGCGTCCACGCCATTATCGACGGGAGATGTGCCATGCCTGATCAACCACGTTTCATGCTGGTCGTTTCGCACCAGATGGAAATCACACCGGCTTTCGACCGGGCCGCTGCGCTGGCCCAGGCTTCGGGTGCGGCACTGCACATCGTGGCGTTCGATTACCTGGAAGGTCTGGCGAGCGCCGGCATGGCCAATGACGAGGCGCGCGAGCAGATGCGCATTGACTACGTCGAACGTCATCGCCAATGGCTGGAGAGCCAGGCCCGTCCGTTGCGCAAAACCGGCATCCCCGTCACCACCGAAGTGGTCTGGGTGGAAAGACCCTTGCAGGAAATCCTCATTCATATCAAAGAGCAGCCGATGGCCTTGCTGATCAAGGCCCTGGAATACGAGTCGCTGCTGTCACGCCTGATGTTCACCCCCCTGGACATCCACCTGCTGCGCGAATGCCCGGTGCCGTTGCATTATGTCAGCCAAGTACATCACGACCTGCCGCGCCGGATCGTTGCCGCCGTCGACCCGTTTCACCGCGACGGTCAGTACAAAAATTTCAATGACCGGATCCTGCACGAGGCGGCGAAACTGGCGAGTACCTGCAACGCCGAGCTCGATGTGATCTACGCCCATGACCTTTCCTCCATCAGCGCTGACGAATTCGGCTTCGATAATGCTTCGGCGTTTTTTTCTTCGAACAAAGCCAAGACCCTGTTCGATGCACAGGCCGATGCCTTCCGCGAGCTGGCCGAACGCAACGGCATTCCGCCTGAGCACCAGCACATGATCATGGGCGATCCGGCCAAGGTTCTTACCCTCTACGCCGATGCCTATGACATCGACGTGATCGTCATGGGCCGTGTCGGCCATCGCGGCATGGGTCGCCTGGTGGGCAGTACGGTGGAACATCTGCTGTACAAGATGCCGTGCAGCGTCTGGGTGGTTTCGCCGCAGGTATTGGCTGATTGACAGTGTTCAGTTCTGATCCAGATCATGTTTGCCAGCGGCCAACGGTGTAGAAATAAGTGAACGGCGTCGTTCATCACGATGCGCCCACCTTTGTTACCGGACGGAGGATCACCCGATGTTCACTGCCAAAAATCATCCGTATCGGGCCGCTGAAGGCTATGCCAAAGTCACTGGCCAATACTGGATCGAAACCCTGCGCGATGGTCGTCACGTGTTGATCCGGCAATTGACGGATAAAGACTACGAACGTGAATACGCCTTCATCAAACGCCTGGCCCCCGAGTCCCGGCACATGCGTTTTCTCGCGCGGGGCAACGAACCGCAAAAAGCCATGCCGGGACGCTGGGTGGACAACGAAAATAAACAGCGCATGGCGTACATCGCCCTGGTCCACGAGGATGGCCAACTGATCGAGATCGGCGTCAGCCGCTATGGCGCCACGGGCGTGCACAAATGCGAATGCACCGTGACAGTCGCCGAACAATGGAAGCTGCTGGGGTTGGGTACGCTACTGATGGAGCATTTGATCACGGCCGCGCGCAAGAATGCCTTCCACCACATTTACGCGGTCGACGAGTCGAGCAACGCACCCATGCGCGCCCTGGCCAGATCCCTGGGTTTCGAGACGCGCGACGATCCTTTCGAGACCCGCAAGGTCGTTCATCTCCTGTACCTGTAATCATCCCGGGCTCCGTTTGGCCCGGGTTGCTGATCAGCCTTGATCGTTCAGATCACCCCGCTTCTGCCATTGCGTAAAAACGTCTTGAGCTCACTCAGCGAGCGGGTATTGAGAACGTCTTGTTTTTCGAGCCAGGCACGACGGGCCTGGGCGACGCCATAGCGCAAACAGGAAAAATCAGCGCTGCGGTGGGCATCCGAATTGATACTGATGAGCACGCCCTGCTCTTTGGCGGACTGGCAATGGATGTCGAACAGGTCCATGCGCTGCGGCTGCGCGTTGAGCTCCAGGCAGCAGCCACGGGCGGAAGCGGCCTTGATGATCGCCGGCAGGTCCAGGTTCAGCGGCGCGCGCTCATTGATCAGCCGACACAGCGGGTGAGCCAGAATGCTGAAGTAGCGATGTTCCATGGCTTTTAGCAGGCGTCGGGTTTGTTGCCGAGATGGCAGGCTGAAATGACTGTGGACGGCGCCCACCACCAGGTCCAGGCGGCCGAGAACGTCGTCCGGCAAATCCAGGCTGCCGTCCTCGAGAATGTCGACCTCGATGCCCTTGAGCAAGGTCATGCCCTGCAAGCGGGCGTTGAGTGCATCGATCTGGTCGATTTGCTGCAACAACCGGTCAGTGTCCAGACCATGGGCCACCCTCAGGGAACGGGAATGGTCGGTAATCGCCAGGTAGTGCAGCCCGGCCGCCTGGGCCGCACACGCCATCTCTTCCAGACTATTGCCGCCATCCGAAGCGCGGGTATGGGCATGCAAGTCACCCTTGAGGTCGTTCAACTCGATCAGCCCGGGTAAACGACCTGCCAGCGCCGCTTCGACCTCGCCTCGACCTTCGCGCAGTTCCGGTACGATCCACACCAGACCCAATGCCCGATAAACCGAATCCTCGGTGGCGCTGGCCACGCATTCCCTGGCCTTGAACACGCCATATTCATTGAGCTTCAGGCCCTGCTTCTGGGCCCGCTGCCGAATCGCAATGTTATGCGCCTTGCTGCCGGTGAAATACACCAGTGCCGCACCATAGGCCCCCGGCTTGACCACCCGGATGTCCACTTGCAGACCAGAACCCAGGAGGACGCTGGCACGCGTGCGCCCTTTGGCCAGCACACGGGTCACGTCCGGATGGCGGATGAAATGCCCACTGACGTCCACAGACGGCCCGGCAGCCACGAGGATATCGATGTCGCCAATGGTGTCGCGCAGGCGTCTCAGGCTTCCGGCGACCGTTGCAATCTCGACACCGGGCATCTGCCGCAGGTACTCCGTCATCCTTTGGGCCACCGGTTCGACAAACGCCAAGGGCCAACGACGTTCCTTTGCGAGGCCCTCCTGCACGGCCTTCAACAACCGGGCTTCCAGCTTTTCGCCGAAGCCGGGCAGATGGCGAATACGCCCCTGCTCAGCGGCCTGGCACAACTGCTGCGCGGTTGCGATCCCCAGGTCGTGGTAGAGGTGCTTGACCCGTTTGGGTCCCAGACCGGCAATGGACAGCAGTTCGACCAGTCCGGGCGGCACTGCCGACTGTAACCGCTGGCGCAGGGCGCAATCGCCGGTGACGACGATTTCATTGATCTTGCCGGCCAGATCGACGCCGACACCCGTCAGCTTGGGCAGCGATTCACCGCGGGTGATGAGCGGCGCCAGGCCAAAGGACAACGCTCTTAAGGTCCGCGCCGCATTACGGTAAGCGCGGATCCGGAAGGGGTTGGCGTCCTCGATGTCCAACAGATCGGCGATGTCGTCAAAAATCGCGGCAATCTCGTCATTGCCCATCAGACGCCTGGCCTGCGGCGACGAAGGCTGCAAGGCGGGCACCGGTGGTGCAAAAGGCATTATTTCTTCGTCCCCAGCGACGCCAGGTAATGAGCGACCGATTCGGCGTCCTCATCCGCCAGCGCATGAGCAACCTGCTGGGTCAGGTCGCCCCGGGGATGCTGTTCGGTGCGTTGAAAAAGCCTGATCTGCCCCATCAGGTAGGCGGCATGCTGACCGGCCAGGCGCGGCACCTGGCCACCGCCCTGACCTTGAGCACCATGACAGGCACTGCATTGAGCAATGCCCGCCCCGGGCACCCCCTGGCGAAAAATCAATTCACCCCGCGCATCCGGCGTATCGGCATCAGCCTTCATCGGGCTCTGGCTTGAAAAATAGTCCGCCAGCTCGGCGATCTGGGTCGGCGTCAAACGGGTAAAACCCCACATGTACTGAGTGCCGGTCTTATCGCTGCGTCCATGGTTCTTGAAGTCGACCAGTTGCAATTTCAGGTACTCCTTTTGCTGGCCGGCCAACTTGGGAAACGTCGGTGAGATGGACTCGCCCGTCAGTCCATGGCACTGCGCGCACACCTGGTCCGCCATGGCGATGCCGGACATGGGCGAAGTGCCTTGCCCGGCCTCCTCGTTCGAATGGGTACAACCCGTGAGCATCGCTACGCAGAGGGCAAGAACCCAGTGTGCCTGGTGCAAAGTACGCTTCATGGCGGTGGCTCCCATGGTCTATGCCCTGCGTCCAACTGTCCGGAAGCCATTCGGAACACCACCTGCCGTTCAGGGCCTATCGGGCGGTCTGCGAATGCTTGATCCAGACACCTTCTCCCAAGCCGTTGCAGCCTTTATTGACGAATCTCAATTTTCCCTCCGAATCAGGGTGTAGGAATAAACAATCAGCTCCGAAGCGACCCTCAGGGCCGAGCCTGGACACTGGCTTCTGCTGGCGGGCTAACCCACTTCTAAGGGAACGATGGTCATGAATACAGCCTCGCAAGACCTGCTGGACTCATTGGATGGCTCGCTGCGGCGCATCGACGATGCCGCCATCGAGCCGCTTCTGCGCCAATACGCCGAGCCGCTGCCGGAACTGGACGCTCCGGCCTTTGGTGAAATGTTCGATCGTTACGCCGATGCCCGTGTGGTGATGATCGGTGAAGCCAGTCATGGCACCCGCGACTTTTATCGAACCCGCGCAGCCATCACCCGACGGCTGATTGAGCAGCACGGGTTCAACATCGTGGCCGTAGAGGCCGACTGGCCGGATGCAGGCCATGTCGATCGTTATGTCCGGGGGCTGGCCCCCACGGCCTGGAAGCGCCACATCTTCAGCCGATTCCCGACCTGGATGTGGCGCAACGCCGAGGTGAAGGAATTCGCCCATTGGCTGCATCAGTACAACCATCAGCTAGCCCCGGAACGTCGCGTCGAATTCCGCGGCCTGGACGTCTACAGCTTGCGCAACTCGATTCATGAAGTGCTGGCTTATCTCGACGGCGTCGACCCGCAACTGGCCCACGAAGCCCGGCGCCGCTATGGCTGCCTGACCCCTTGGCAGGATGACCCGGCGCTGTACGGTCACTTCGTCGAACGCGGCGGCCTGATGCCCTGTGAACAGTCGGTCATCGACCAGCTCAACGCCATGCTTGCCGAACAGCTGGCCGGGGACATCAAGGACGACGAGGCTTTTTTCAACGCGGCGCAAAACGCCCGGGTGGTGCAGGCGGCCGAACAGTATTACCGGGCGATCTATCGAGGCTCGACCGCCTCCTGGAACCTGCGTGACCGGCATATGTTCGACACCTTGCAGGCATTGCTCGAGCATCGCGGCCCGCAGTCCAAAGCCGTGGTCTGGGCCCACAACTCCCATATCGGCAATGCGGCAGCCACGGAAATGGGCTGGAAGGGTCAGTTCAACATCGGCCAGCTATGCCGCAGCGCCTTTGGCCGAAACGTGGTGCTGATCGGCATGAGCACCGATCGCGGCCAGGTCGCCGCGGCCGACGACTGGGACGGCGAGATGCTCATCAAGGACATTCGGCCGTCTCGCCCGGACAGTTGGGAACATCAGTTCCTCAAGGCCGGCGTGCCGGCGTCGTTGACGGACTGGCGCGACCCTCAGCGCACGGCGCTGCGCCGGGTGCTGTCCAAACCATTGCTGGAGCGCGCCATCGGGGTGATTTACCGCCCCGAAACCGAACGCGCCAGTCACTATTTCGAAGCGATGCTGGTTGAACAGTTTGACGCGATGATCTGGATTGAACAGACCCAACCGGTCACGGCGCTGCCACTGCCGAGGCGCCAGACCCTCGAACCCGAAGACGAAACTTTCCCGTTTGGCGTGTGAAGGATCAAGGTTCATCAGGCCTTTGGATGACGACGCTGCAGATGCGTTCCAAACCAGTCGCGAGCCAGCCTGGCGACTTCCTCAAGGGTTCCGGGCTCTTCGAAAAGATGCGTAGCGCCCGCCACCACTTCCAGACGCTGCTCGCAGCGCAAGACATGACTGATTCGCTGGTTCAACTCGAGCACCATCGGGTCCCATGCGCCGACGATCTGCAAGGTCGGCGCCCTGACTTGCAACAATGCCGCCTCCGCCAGGTCGGTTCGCCCTCCCCGGCTGACCACTGCATGCACCACGTCTGCGCGCGCGGCGGCAGCCAACAGCGCCGCCGCCGCACCGGTGCTGGCACCGAACAGACCGATGCGCAGCGAGCGCAACTCCGGGTCCCGGCCCACCCAGTCGATCACCTCCACCAGCCGCCCGGTAAGCAAATCGATATCGAAACGCAGCTGGCCGGTGAGGTTATCCAGGCGTTGCTCCGCCTCCGTCAGCAGGTCGAACAACAGCGAACCCAGTCCCCGCCTGGCCAGCGACTCTGCGACAAACTGATTGCGCGGGCTCAAACGGCCGCTGCCGCTGCCATGAACGAAGATCACCAGACCCTCAGCATGCGGCGGCAGTCGCAAATCGGCGGATAACTCAACATCTTGCAATTCCAGCTGTCGAGATTGAGGCTCAGTCATCGAAAGGCTCCCGAGAGGAGGAATCGCTGGCGGCCTCTCGCTGCCAGGCCCGCTGCAACAGATCAATGACTTCCTCATCCGAGGTCTGGGGGAAGCTCAAGTACCAATATCCGATCGACATCATCCATTCCGGCATGAGCGGGCAGATCACCTCGTCGACTTCGAAGCTCAGCGTCTCCACTGTTTCCAGTGGCGCAACCGGCACGGCGACGACGATGCGAGCCGGTGCCTGCAGGCGCACCGCGCGGATCGCCGCCATCATCGAGGCGCCCGTCGCCAGGCCGTCATCGATCAGGATTACCACCTGCCCCTTGAGCTGCAAGGGTGGCCGGGCGCCCCGGTACAATTGCTCGCGCCGATGCAATTCGCGTGTTTCACGCGCCACCACCGCCTCGAATGCGGCCGGGGAAACCGGGTGTGCCCGCAGCGCTTCTTCATTGCGGATCTGGATACCGCCACTGGCAATGGCGCCCATGGCGAACTCAGGGTTGGACGGCACGCCCAGCTTGCGCACCAGCATCAGGTCCAGGCGCACGTCCAGGGCCTTGACCACTTGATAGGCGACCGGCACGCCGCCACGGGGCAAGGCCAGGACGATGACATCGGGTCGATGCGCATATTTGAGCAGCGGTTCCACCAGACGACGACCGGCTTCGCTGCGGTCCTGCAAAGTGGTTTGCAATGAGGGACTTTGAGTCATGGAATACCTCCACCGGCGATGACGCCTGGGGTTGGGTTACACAGGGTCTGGACCGTTCCAGATCGCCAGAACACTGCAAGGCACCTGATACAGGATATGTTCGGTCGTGCTGCCCAGAAGCTTCTCCAGGCCATGGTGCTGAACCCTGCCCATCACGATCACATCCACGTGCTGCTTGTTGACGAACTCACTCAGCCCAGCGACGGGATGCTCAAGGATGAAATGGTGACGATCGGAGGGTACGCCATAGCGAGCGGCCAGATTGAGGAACGCTTTTTCCTCGGTCGAACGCAGCTCTTCGGTGATGTCCGACGCCGACAGGCTGCCCATGTCCGCCAGATAGCCCGGGGTCAGATCGCAGGCATACAACAGGTGCAACTCGGCATCGCACTGCAGCGCCAGTTGGTTGGCTTGTTGGATGATTCGGTCATTCAGCTCGCCGTTTGCGGGTGCTGTATTGGACACGTCAACCGCGGCCACGACCTTGCGCGGCAACGCATGGGTCGCGCCGCCCACCAGATAGACCGGTACCGGGCAGTGGCGTAACAAGTGCCAGTCCAGGGGCGTGAAGAATGCGCGTTTGAGCGCGGATTCGTGCTGCACTTCCTTGATCAACAGGTCGGGTCGCATTTCCCTGACGTGGTCGAGGATGTCTTGCTGCATGTCGTCGGCCCAGGTCACTTCCGTCGTCACCTTGATCCCGAGTGCCTGGAGCTTCGCGACCTGATTCTTCAGCCAGTCACGATGGTCCTGGAGGTAGCTTTCCCGGGCTTTTTCCCGCACACCCTCTTCGAGGAGTAAAAGTATGTCCAACGGTTTTGCGAACGCCGCAATATGCAAGCTCGCGCCACTGACCTTCGCCAGGGCGGCAGCATGCTGTATCGCAGGGGAATGGCGCAGGGCCGGGTTGATGATCAGCAACAGGCGTTGATATTGACTCATGGTTTGACTCCAGCCAGGTGGGACTCGACGTCCACCACTGCCCCGTTGCCCGGGCCGACGGTGACGCCTGCGCCGGATCAGCCACCAGCGTGGATTCAGGTTCCTCCGTTGAGGTCTTCATGGCGTTGATTAATGTCAAATCCCCGCGCAAGACCGAGCATTGGAGGAATGGTGGCGAGTGTCATTTCAGCGCACTTGATCAATATCAATAGGGCCGGATCGAAGAGTACTAAGTTGAAAACGAATCGGTTCCCGTCAGGAGATGGTCATGTCGCCTCACATTGCCAGTCAGCGCTTACGCTTGTACGACAGCGAAGAACTCGAGGGCGTACTGCAGGCGATGGCCCGCCAGGCCGCGGCCTTGTTGCCGCCCACTCAAGCGGCACTGATTGGTATCCAGCGCCGTGGCGAGCCTCTGGCACAGCGTTTACAGCAGCATTTATCGCGCCTGACCGGACAACCGGAACTGCCGGTCTACCCATTGAAGGTCAAGCGCTATGCCGACGATCTCAAGGTGCTGCACGCACACACCGAATTGACCGAAAACCCGCTGTTGGGTGAACTGGACCTCGCCAACACCACCTTGCTGGTGGTCGATGATGTGCTGTTCGAAGGCCATTCGCTGCTGCGTACCTGCGCGTACCTGGCGCAACTCGGGGCCCGTCGGGTCTACACTGCAATTCTGGTCGACCGGCATGTCTGCCAGCAGCCAATCCGTGCCGACATTGTCGGCGTGCATCTGCAAGTTGCCGCCCGGGACATCGTCGAATGCCATGTCCCGCCCTATGAAACGGAGTTCTGCATTGAGGTCTGGCGTCATGGTGCCGCCCGATGATGGCGCGACTGTTCGTTCGATGAGCCTCAAAGGAGCCAAACCATGCTCAGCCATCGCCCGCTTCTTTTCGCTCTGCAAGGCAGTGAGGACTACGCAACCGCTGTCGCACAGCGACTGGGCTGCGCGCTGGCGCTTCATGAGGAGCGCGACTACGAAGATGGCGAGCATAAATGCCGGCCGCTCGATTCGGTTAACGGTCGCGAGGTTGTGGTGTTCCATTCCCTGTATGGGGATGGCCGGCAGAGCGCCAACGACAAGCTGTGCCGCCTGTTGTTTTTTTGCGGTGCGCTCAAGGATGCCGGCGCTCGCCATGTGCAGGTCGTTACGCCTTACCTCTGCTACGGACGCAAGGATCGCCGCAGCCAACCACAGGACCCTACGATCACGCGTTACGTGGCGACCCTGATTGAAGCCTGCGGCATCGATCGTCTGATGGCGCTGGAAGTGCATAACCCGGCGGCATTCGACAATGCCTTTCGTATTCCCGCGCGGAACGTGCAGTGCGCAGAATTGTTCGCCCGGCACTTCGCCAGGCATGTCGGTGATGCCGAAGTGGTGGCGGTATCCCCGGATTCCGGCGGCGCCAAGCGCGCCGAGCAGTTTCGCCAGGCCCTCGAACGACAACTGGGGCGTCCGGTGGGCAGTGCGTTGATGGAAAAACACCGTGTTCACATGACGTTGACGGGCACCCTGCTGGTCGGCGACGTCGCGGGCAAGACCGCCATTGTGTTCGACGACCTGATCAGCACCGGTGAAACGCTCAAACGTGCCGGCCTTGCCTGCCAAAGAGATGGAGCGGCGCGGATATTCGCCGCCGCCACCCATGGTTTGTTCACCAATGGCGAGCAGCTGTTTGACCCGCCGTTGTTCGAGCACATTGCGGTCGCTGACGGCATACCGCCGTTTCGCCTGTCTACCGAATGTGTGAAGCAGCATGTGCACGTCATCGACAGCACCGCCCTGATCGCCACCTTGCTCGCGGAAAATGGCGCATTTGAATGCGATTAGGCAGGTGCATCGGGCTTGGCCGTGAAGATCAACCCATCCAGCGAATCACCGGTTCCCTGTGCGCAACAGGCACCGGGCTGGTCTCCGGATAGCCGACGATGATGGGCGCCACTGGCGTCCACTCGGCAGGCAGACCGAGGGTCTTCTTGCCCTGCGGCGTATTGAGAAAGCCTTGAGCGAAACCGATCCAACAGCTACCCAGCCCTTCGGCATACGCGGCAAGCATCAGGTTCTCGGCGGCCAGCGAGCAGTCTTCGACGATCCACTGGCCCGGCATATTTCCAGAAATGAGGATGAGCACTGGTGCGTGGTAGAAAATCTGGAAGTCTTCGTCCGTCAGCAACCCATGGAAGTGCCCGGAGTGCGGGCCGGCCGGCATTGTTGCGAGCATGTAGGCCTTTGCTTCACGGGAGATCCGGTCCAGCAGTTCCTGGTCACGAATCACCGTGAACGTCCAGGGTTGCTGGTTTACCGCACTGGGCGCCTGGACGGCGGCATTGATCAAACGACGAATGATTTTTTCATCAACCGCTTCAGTCGTGTATTCGCGCGTCGAGCGCCGTCCGGAAATGGCCTGGTCAATGTTCATGAATGCGTACCACAAAATGGGGTCGTTCCATAAAGTCGGCCAGGCACGGGCACCTGCTGTTGATTTAGATCAATTCAACGCTGAACCGGCCTTTCGTTTCGTCCGAAGTCTCGCCCACGGCAGTGCGAGACGACCTCGTACGAATTTGATCTGCATCAGAGGGACGCTGTGCGCTCGCTGCACACTGAATACGCCGGGCTCGCTTTCGCGAGAGGGGTAATGCGGGTGGAAATGGCTCGCGCAGGAGCACTGACATGTGCGTAAAACTCAGGCTGCATCGCCACGGCTGGGCCACGCTGCGGTGGCTGATGGGCGTCGCGCTGCTGTGCATCGGCGCACTGGTCTGGGGAGCCGACAGCACCGTGCAGCGCGTCGAGCCGCGTGTGACGATACTGGTTTACCACCGTTTTTCGGACTCGGCGGATGACTCGATGACCGTGCGCATGAGCACCTTCGAAGCCCAATTGCGTGTCCTGCGCGAACATGGCTACCAGATCGTGCCGTTGCGCGAGGTCGTCGACTGGCTGCGCGGCCCGGATGCAACGCTACCGCCCAAGCCAGTGGTGATCACCGTCGACGACGGGCACCGTTCGGTCTACGAAAAACTGCTGCCGGTGCTGCTGCGCGATCGGTTCATGGTCACGCTGTTTATCTACCCGTCGGCGATATCCAATGCGTCCTATGCCATGACCTGGGAGCAATTGCGTGCCCTCAAACAGACCGGGCTGGTGGACATCCAGTCGCACACCTTCTGGCATCCCAATTTCAAGGTCGAGCGTCGACAGCGCACGCCGGCGGATTTCCAGCAATTTGTGCGCATGCAACTGAGCAAATCGCGACAACGTCTCGAAGCGCAAACCGGTGCGCAGGTCGACATGCTCGCCTGGCCGTTCGGTATCTACGATGACGAGTTGATCAGCCTCGCCACAGCCGAAGGCTATACCGTCGGCTTGACACTGGACGCCCGCAAGGCCGACCGGCACGCACGGCTGCTGGCACTGCCGCGCTTTCTGATGACCGATGCCTACGGCGCAAAAGCGTTCGCCCGCCTGCTCGGTGAACCCGACACCCCGTCCGTGTCCGCAACGGGGAACTCACCATGAGTTTGACGCGCCTGTTGAAGCCTCGGGGGATCCCGGTGTTGTTTGTCTTCACCGCCCTGCTGGCGGGTCAGGCCCTGGCCATCAGCGGCGTCGTACTCGACGCCAGTACCCGGGATCCATTGGCCGGCGCGATCGTCACGACCTCGGCGGGTGTGACGCGAACCGACGAGCAGGGGCGATTCGACATCGATGGCGCGAGCGAAAGCGTCGCGGCCCGCGCTCCGGGTTATCTGCGCAGCGAAGCCAAGGTGTCCGACGAAACGTCCGTGACACTGGCGTTAACCCCCTTTCGCCCGAAAGCCGTTTACCTGTCGGTGTTCGGCGTGACCAGCGCGACCCTGCGCAACAGGGCCGTCAGCCTGGCCGACCGTACCGTGATCAATGCCCTGGTCATTGACGTCAAGGGCGACCGCGGCCTCACCCCTTACCGCAGTGCAGCGCGCGAGGCAATTGGCGCGGCGGCTCGCGCGACCACGCGCGTACCCCATGTGCGTGACTTTCCTGCGCTGGTTGCCAGGTTGCATGCACAACACCTGTACCTGATCGCACGGATCGTGGTGTTCAAGGACGATCCGCTCGCCGACGCCCATCCGCAGTGGAGCGTGCACACCGCCGACGGCACACCCTGGCGCGATGGCGAAAATTTGCAATGGATGGACCCGTTTTCGCAGGACGTCTGGCAGCACAATCTTGATGTCGCCGAGGAAGCGGCGCGGATGGGCTTCGATGAAGTCCAGTTCGACTATGTGCGCTTTCCAGACAAGACTGGCCTGCACTTTGCCCGGGCCAACACCCGGGCCAATCGGACCGAGGCGATCGTCGGCTTCCTTGAGGCTGCACGCACCCGGCTGGCGCCCTATAACGTCTTCGTCTCCGCGGACATCTTCGGCTACGTCTGCTGGAACCTCGACGACACCGCGATCGGCCAGCAGATCGAATTGCTCGGTGCACCGCTCGACTATATTTCGCCGATGCTGTACCCGTCGGGCTTCACATGGGGGCTGCCGGGCCTGACCGATCCGGTGAGCGATCCCGGCCAGATTGTCAGGCGTTCCCTGGCCGAGGCGATGCATCGCACCCGTCTGCCGGGGGTGCGTTTTCGTCCGTGGCTCCAGGCCTTTCGTGACTATGCGTTCGATCATCGCCTGTTTGACGCGACGGCGATCAAGGCGCAGATCAACGCTGCCGATGCCGCTGACTCCGATGGATGGATGCTATGGAACCCACACAATCACTACGACGCCGCCGATCTGCCCCAACGTTGATCGGAACGCTGATACGCCGGGCCGTGCTGGTTGGCCTGTTGACCGCCGCGACAATCGCCGGCGCCGTCGAATTCGATGCGCCCGCGCGTCTGCAAGTCGCACGGATCGTCGAGGGGCAGATCACCGCCGGACGCCTGCCAGGGGCCGTCGTGCTGATCGGTGATTCCACCCATGTGCTCTATCGCCAGGCGTTCGGGCAACGCGCGACCCTTCCTTTTCCCGAGCCGATGACACTGGATACCGAGTTCGACCTTGCGTCGCTGACCAAGGCCATCGCCACCACCACCGCAGTGATGCAGCTGGCCGAAGCGGGCCGTATCGATCTGGATAAACCCGTCGCTCACTATTGGCCTGCCTTTGCCCTGCATCGCAAGAATGCGGTCACCGTGCGTGAGTTGCTCGCGCATACGTCGGGGCTGCCGGCGGATCTACCTGCGCGGCCCGCAAAGGCGGGACGGGAAGCGGTGTTGAGCGCCATCGCGGCTCAGAGCCTGCGTAGCGAACCCGGCGAGCGGGTCATTTACAGCGACCTGAATTTCGTGGTGCTTGGCGAGTTGGTCGAACGCATCACCCACCTGCCACTCAACGCTTACTGCCGGATTCACATTTTCAGCCCATTGGGCATGCGCGATACCGTTTTCCTTCCGGACCCAGCGCGAGCGGCACGCAGCGCCCCAACCCTTGCCAACGACACCGGCACCCTGCGCGGGCATGTACACGACCCGACGGCGCGCTGGATGGGCGGCGTTTCCGGCAATGCCGGACTGTTTTCCACCGCCGACGACCTGGCCCGCTTCGCGCAGATGATCCTCAACCAGGGGCGCGCGGGAAGTACCCGGATTCTGCGCCCGGAGAGTATCGCTGCCCTTGCTGCCCCTGCCTCTGCGCTCGCGTCCACGCCATGGCGCGGCCTCGGCTGGGAACTGAGCGCACCGCTCGTGCAGAATCATGACCGCCTGCCACCGATCGGTGTCATCGGCCACACCGGCTACACCGGGACGGGCCTGTGGATCGATCAGGTCACACGGCAGTTCATTGTCATCCTCACCAACCGCGTGTACCCGGACGACCACGGTGACGCTCGCCCGCTTCGTGCGCAGTTGCTTGCGCTGCTGGCAAGCCGCGCCGCGCCGGCGAGCGTCGCGCAAATCGGGCGTTTGATGCCGTCAGCATTGCCGGCGCTGCAGGCCGCCGCTCGACTGCCGACTTCCACGGGCCCGGTCCAGGCCGGAATCGACGTACTGCAAGCCCAACAATTTGCTCCGCTCGCCGGCCTGCGGGTGGGGTTGATCACCAATCGCAGCGGCTTCGACGCCCGGGGCAGGCGCACCATCGATGTACTTGCCCATGCACCAGGGGTCAGGTTGGCAGCGCTGTTCTCGCCGGAGCACGGGCTTGATATCGATGTCGACGAGCGCGTCGGTGACACCCGCGACACCGCCACCGGCCTCACCGTACACAGCCTCTACGGCGCCACGCAGCGCTTCCCGGCGCAATCGCTGCAGGCTCTGGATGCGTTGGTGTTCGACATACAGGATGCCGGCGTGCGCTTCTTCACTTATGAGACGACGCTCGGCTATGCGCTCGAGGCCGCTGCGGCCCGGGGCATTGCGCTGTTCGTGCTCGACCGGCCCGACCCGCTGGGTGCGCAGCGATTCGGCGGCCCGGTGCTGGACAGCCGCCGCCCATCATTCACCGGCTACTTCCCGGCGCCGCTGCAACCCGGCATGACGGTCAGTGAGCTGGCGAGCCTGTTCAATCGCAACAAGCACATTGGCGCGGATCTGCGCGTCGTGCCGATGCAGGGCTACCGACGCGCCATGACGTTTGCCGACACCGGCCTGGGTTGGGTGCCGCTTTCGCCGAACCTGCGCACGCTGAGCCAACTCGACTTGTACCCGGATGTCGCTTTGCTTGAGGGTGCGAATGTGAGTGTGGGACGCGGCACACCGCATCCGTTTGAATGGATCGGCGCGCCATGGATCGATGCGAAGCGGCTGGCATCCGCGCTGAATGCGCTTGGGGCTGGCGCGCATTTCGAGCCGGTCGATTTCGTCCCCACCGAGGCCACGTGGCGCGGTCAGCTCTGTCACGGTGTGAGTATCACCCGCGATCCGCCGGCCGATGCCGTGCCGGTGGCAAGCCTGGGATTATCGTTGCTTGCCACCCTGCACGGGCTCTATCGCGACACCTTCGACTTTGCGGCAACCCGCGATTCGGTCGGCTCGCCCACCGTGTGGCAAGCCATTCGCGACGGCGCTACACCGCAGGCAGCACAAGCACTCGACGCCGCGTCGCTCGCACGCTTCGCGCGACTTCGGCAGCAGAACCTGCGTTATTGAGCCCGCGAAGAAACCACTCGGTCGGTTCGCCAGCGCCGCTCAAATGCGCGCTTGCGCGGGGTTGGACTTTTGCTCGAGGTAGCTTATGAGCGTGTCCAGGGTGTCCACATGCTGGTAATCGCTTTCAGCAATGGCAATTCCCAGACGCCGGTTCAGCGCCTCGATGAAACGAAGCCAGTCCATGGAGTCCAGATCAACCTCTTCGCGCAGTGACCTGTCGGCACGCAACAGCTCGGTCTCCAGCTCCGGAGCAATGCCCTTCAAGGCACTCAATACTTCATTGCGGATCATTTGCCGGTCCATGTGTCCTCTCCTCAAAGAGCCTCCGGGGATTGCAACAAGCGGCGGACTTCGCTCAAGAATCGCGCGCCATAATGCCCGTCGCTGACTCGATGATCGGCGGACAGACTGCTGATGACCGTCGGCAGGACACACAGCTGTCCATCTTTTACCCAGGGCCGTTCGCTGATCCGACCGAAGCCGACCAACGCCACTTGGGGTGGGTAGATCACGCCCAATACGCTGTCCACGCCCTGATCGCCGAGTTGAGTGACCGTTATCCCCGCACCGCCCAACTCGGAGCTGCGCAGGGAACCGCTGCGGGCACGTTCTACCAGGCTGGCCAGTTCACCCATCAAATGAATCAGGGGGGTGTCGGCCACACGATGCAGGACCGGGGCCACCAGCCCGCCCTGGCGCAAGGTGATGGCCACCCCAAGGTCAGTATCGGGTGCTGGCGTGAACGCATTGTCGCGCCAGAAGCCGTTGAGCTGAGGATAGTTGCGCAGGGCCAGCGCCACCGCTTTGAGCAGCAATACACTGGGCAGCAGGCGCTCCTGAAGCGTGCTTTGCGCATTGTGGACCTGCAGCCAGGCCATGGCGTTATCCAGGGCGATCGTGTCGCTGAGGTAGTAATGGGGAATCTCGCGTTTTGAACGACTCATGGCCGCAGCGATCGTGCGACGCATGGCCTGCTCAGGGTCAGGCGTGGGCGCCACACGCGCCGCTGTTTCAATGTCTTCCAGGGTAATGACGCCCTGTGGACCATGGCCTTTCAATTCGCCGGTACTGATTCCCAACTCGGCAGCACGCTTGCGCGCCGCGGGAGAAATCCGCGGGCGCCGCTCAGTGGACGGTTGCTCTTCGATCAGCAACGGCGCGGGCGACGCTGGTCGTTGCACACTTTGCGCACTTTCACCCGGTTCCAACAACCAGGCAATGGCGGTACCGACAGGGACCTTGGCCCCGATATCGATCAGCAGTTGCAAAACCGTGCCGTCATGCCAGCACTCCACGTCGATGGCCGCCTTGGCGGTATCGACGACGGCGATGACCTGCCCCGGTTTGACCACATCGCCCGGCTGGACTTTCCATTCCAGCAACTTGCCTTCATCCATGTCCGCGCCCAGGGAAGGCAGTTTGAATTCGATCATGCTGCTCCCCCTGACAGGCCCTGGCACAGGGCATGCGCCGCCGCAACGATGCTCGACACTTGTGGCAGTGCCGCCTCTTCCAGATGCCGGGGATAAGGTATCGGCACCTCGGCGCTGCACACCCGTGCCGGCGGCGCATCCAGCTCGAAGAAGGCTTGTTCGATGATCCGCGTGATGATCTCGGCGGACAGGCTGCCACTGCGCCATCCCTCATCGACCACCAGGGCTCGACGGGTCTTGCAGACGGACGCCATCAGCGTCTTGTCATCCAGAGGGCGCAGTACCCGCAGGTCGATGACCTCGCAATCAATGCCCTCCCCGGCCAGTTGTTCGGCGGCCTCCAGGGTTTTGCCGAGCATGCCGCCATAAGCGATCAGGCTCAGGTCCTTGCCGGCACGGCGTACCTTGGCGCAACGGATGTCCACGGCGCCCCACTCGCCTGTATCGCCCTCCAGATTGTAGAGCTGGGCATGTTCGAATATCAGCACCGGGTCCGGGTCCAGCAGCGCGGGCCAGAGCATGCCGCGCGCATCTTCGACGGTCGCCGGTGCAAGGATTTTCAGCCCGGGAATATGAGCGTACCAGCCTTCCAGGCTGTGGGAGTGTTGCGCTGCAAGCTGACGTCCGGCACCGGTCGCCATGCGCACGACCAAGGGCACGGAAAACTGCCCGCCGGACATGTGCCTCAAGGCGGCAGCGGTATTCATCAGCGGGTCCAGGGCGAGCAGGCTGAAGTTCACGGTCATGATTTCCACAATCGGCCGCATGCCGCCCAAAGCCGCGCCGATACCGGCCCCCACAAAACCCAACTCGGACAGTGGCGTGTCGCGAATGCGCTCAGGGCCGAACGCTTCGAGCAAACCCAGTGAGACGGCGTAGCTGCCACCGTAGCGGCCGACGTCTTCGCCCATCAGAAATACCCGCGGGTCCCGCTGCAGCGCTTCACGCATAGACTCGCGCAATGCTTCGCGATAGGTCATTCGGATGCTCATGACGTCGCCCCCGGTGTGTACACATCACGGGACAGATCCTCTAGCGGTTCCAGAGTGCCGCTCTCGGCAAAGGCAACGGCGGCCTCCACTTCAGCGTCCACCTGAGCCAGGATCGCCAGAAATCCAGGTTCGTCCAAAAGGCCTTCTGCCTTGAGTTGGGCGCTGTATGTATGAATCGGTCCACGGCGCTTCCATTGCTCTACCTCTTCCTTGTCCCGGTAAAGCTGTGGATCGAACATCGAGTGAGCACGGAACCGATAAGTACGAAACTCCAGGAAAAAAGGCCCATGCCCGGCGCGGATGTGTTCAACCGCCTGACACGTTGCTTCATACACGGCCACCACGTCCATGCCATCCACAGACCGGTTGTCGACGTTGTACGCCGAGGCCTTCGCACACAGGTCGGTTTGCGATTGTGAACGCTCCAGGGCAGTCCCCATCGCATAGAGATTGTTTTCGCAGCAAAACAGCATCGGCAGTTGCCACAATGCGGCCAGGTTGATGGACTCATGAAAGGCCCCTTCGGCCATCGCGCCTTCGCCAAAGAAACAGGCAGACAGGCGCGATCCACCTTGCATGCGCTCAGCGAGCGCCAGGCCGACCGCCAGCGGCAAGCCACCTGCGACGATGGCGTTTCCGCCGAAGAATCGTGTATCGGCATCGAACAGATGCATGGAACCACCACGCCCTCGCGAGCAGCCTTCCTGGCGACCATACATCTCGGCCATGATCGCGTTCATCGCAACCCCCTTGATCAGGGCGTGGCCATGCTCACGATACGTCGCGACCACCGCATCGTTGTCGGCCAGTGCATGCAGAACGCCGACGGCGACCGCCTCCTCGCCGATGTACAGGTGCAGAAAACCACGAATCTTGCCCTCCCCATACAACTCACCCGCCCGCTCCTCGAGCCGGCGGATGCGTACCATGTCCCGTAACAGGTCGAGAGCGAACTCCGGGGCCAGCCGTGGCAGGTTCATGACGGACGCTCCATGCTGGACGTGTCGCCTTCAGGCAAACCCAGTTCCCGGGCCTTGAGCAGACGCCGCATCAGCTTTCCGCTGCGGGTGTGTGGCAGCACCTCGACAAACTCCAGCTCCTTGGGCGCTACGACCGCTCCCAGGCGCTTGCGTCCATGACCAAGCAACTCGTCGTGCAGGACCTGGCTGGCAGTGAATCCGGCCTTGAGTGAAACAAAGGCCTTCACGGTTTCACCCAGCAGCGGGTCGGGCTTGCCAATCACCGCGGCCTCCGCCACGGCCGGGTGCTCCATGAGGGCGCTTTCGACTTCGAACGGACCGATCAGGTGCCCGGCCGACTTGATGACATCGTCGCTGCGGCCAATAAACCAGTAGTAGCCATCGGCATCGCGACGCACCAGGTCGCCGCTCAGATACCACTCTGCGACAAAGCAGCGACGATAGCGCTCCTCCTGCCCCAGGTAGGTTCGGAACATCGCAGGCCATGGCTGCTTCAAGGCAAGATCACCGACCTCGTTGTCCCCCAGAAACACCAATTGCCCCTCGTCGCCCCGTGCCACGATGGCTGCTTCTACGCCCGGCAGCGGCTTGCCCATGGAGCCTGGCTTGATGGGCATGGCGACCGTGTTGGCGATCATGATGCCGCCGGTTTCGGTCTGCCACCAATTGTCGTGGATCGGCAGCCCAAGCACCTCTTGGCCCCACCAGACGGCCTCGGGATTGAGCGGTTCGCCGACACTGGCAATGAACCGCAGGCTCGCAAAGCGATGGCTGCGCGCCAGCGCTGCACCGGCTTTCATCAACAGGCGAATAGCCGTAGGGGCTGTATACCAGACCGTTACCTGTTGTTTCTCAAGTATCCGGTACCAACGCTCGGCATCGAACTCACCGCCCTCCACCACACTGGTGACGCCAAGCAACAACGGCGCAAAAATCCCATAGGACGTCCCGGTCACCCAGCCCGGATCGGCCGTGCACCAATAGACATCGTCGGGGTGCAGGTCCAAGGCATATTTTCCGGTGACGCGGTGAGTCAGCACCGCACCATGAACATGCAGCACGCCTTTCGGGGTGCCCGTCGTGCCGCTGGTGAAATGTAAGAGTGCGGGGCTGTCGCTTGTTGTCGATGCGATGGTGAACGCCTCTTCCGCCTGTGCCAGCAGTTGATGCACATTCAGCGTCCCTTCCAAAGGCGCTATTTCCCCACCCCCTTCGTCATACAGCAGAACATGCTTGAGTGCCGGCAAGCGCTCGCGAATAGCCGCGACTTTGCGGCGGTAGAGGCTTTCGCTGGTCAGCAACACACTGGCTTCGCCAAGACGCAGGCGGGTTTCTATGGGTTCCGGGCCGAATGCGCAAAATAATGGCGACACCACGCAACCCAGTTTCAGGCCCCCGAGCACACCGAGATAGAGCTCCAACCCCCGGTCACAGAGCACAAACAATCGCTCGCCCGGCATTACACCCAGCGTTTTCAATACGTTGGCAAAACGGTTGGTCTGGATGCTCAGTTGGGCGTAGCTGATGTCGCGACCGCTGCCATTGCGATCAAGAATGCGCAATGCCGTATGCAGTCGATTCTTGCCCTGCGCGTGCCGATCCACGGCTTCAAAGGCGAGGTTCAAACCGCCTCCCGGCAAACCAGCCAAAGCGCTGGCTTCGCTCTGCCATGAAAAGGCCTCTCGCGCTTGCACGCTATCGATCCAATTCGGCGTCAACGGCAAGTTCGCCAGGGTTTTCTCAATGAGCGGCGGATGCATGATTGCCCCCTTCAGTCGCGTACTGTTCAACCGAGTCAGCCACCCTGGCGGGTGCCCACTCATCGCCATCACTCAGGAAACGCCGGCTGGGCGGGTGATTCCTTTTCGGGAATGTCGGTGATGGTCGCCTCGGTCAACAGCAGGATGCTGGCGACTGAAACGGCATTTTCGAGGGCGATGCGCACCACTTTGGTCGGGTCGATAATGCCGGCTTCGTACATGTCCACGTAGCGATTGGCGGACGCGTCGAAACCAACGTTGCCGGGTTCGGCCAGCATGCGCGCGACCACGACGCCAGCATCGACGGCCGAGTTCTCGGCAATGAGCCGGGCCGGCGTTTCCAGTGCCCGACGCAGAATCTGCAGGCCGGTCCTGGCATCTCCCTCATACCGCGCTTCCTCGGCGGCGAGGATCGGCACGGCCTTGAGCAGCGCCAGGCCTCCTCCCGGAACAATGCCTTCCGAGATCGCTGCCCGTGTCGCGCTGATGGCATCATCGAGTGCGTCTTTGCGGGCTTTCATTTCCGCTTCCGAAGGCGCACCGACACGAATCACCGCGACACCGCCGGACAACCTCGCCAAGCGTTCCTGGAGTTTTTCACGGTCGTAATCGCTGGTGGTGCTGTCGATTTGCGCACGGATCTGCTGCAGGCGCGTTGCGATGGCCTCGGGGCTTCCTGCACCGCCAATCAACGCGGTACTGTCCTTTTGCACCACGACTCGATGCGCTCGCCCCAACTGGCTCAATTCCATCTGTTCAAGGGTGATGCCCAGGTCATTGGACGCCACCGTTGCCCCGGTGAGAATGGCGATGTCCTGGAGCATTTCCTTGCGTCGATCACCAAAGCCCGGTGCTTTGATCGCTACGGCCCGCAGGACACCGCGTATCTGGTTGACGACCATCGTCGTCAGCGCTTCACCTTCGATGTCGTCGGCAATCAGCACCAGCGGCTGTCCGCTTTTGGCAATGAGTTCAAGCAACGGCAGCAAGTCTTTGAGGGCACCGATCTTGTGGTCACAGAGCAGCAGGTAGGCATCGTCGAGTTCGACCTGCATCTTCTCGGCGTCCGTGACGAAATAGGGCGAGACATAACCCCGGTCAAAACGCATCCCTTCCATGACCTCGACCACGGTTTCGGTGGTCTTGGACTCCTCGACGCTGACGACGCCTTCAACGCCGACCTTTTCCAGCGCGTCTGCCACCAGTTGACCGATCACGGCATCGTTATGCGCCGACAGCGTGGCGACCTGAGCTTTTTCCCTGGGTGTGCTGACCGGGCGCGACTGGGCTGCCAGTGATGCCACGACCAGCGACAGCCCCAGATCCAGGCCGCGCTTGAGGTCAATTGCACTGGCACCGGCAACGACGTTGCGTATGCCATCGGCCAGGATGGCATGGGCCAGTACCGTTGAGGTACTGGTGCCGTCCCCGACCGCTTCGCCTGTGCGTTCCGCCGCTTGTCGCAGCATTTGGGCGCCGAGGTTTTCCTCGGGATCGAGCAGGTCGATGCGCTTGGCGATGGTCACGCCGTCATTGCAAACCGTCGGATTGCCCCATTTATTCTGGATCAGCACCGATTTCGATTTCGGTCCCAGCGTCACGCGTACGGCGTCCGCCAACTGTGTGGCGCCGCTCAGGATTTTCTCGCGAGCAGTCGCGCGAAACACGATTTTGCTGTGGGCCATCAGGGTGCACTCCTGCCAGTTCGCTAACAAATGCCTTCCTGCAGCTTGTAGGAAATGCCCCCTGAGACCTTGACTTTTATCAACAATGTCAGCCCATCGCCGCGCCCTTTTCGGCACCTCCGCAGGTCAGTCTCCGCAGCGGTTAGACCGACTGTCAGCACTCGCCCCCGAGTTGATAAAAATCAAGCCGGGCGACCAGAAATCGAGTCCCAATGGATGGGCGAAATCCACAACGGTTGGATTTTTTCGATCTCACAGGCGAGGAAAAAAACCATGGACAAGTATCAACAGAGCCAGAAAAACCAACTGTTCAAGACGGATACCCACGACCCTTATCGTTCGCAGCGCTTTGAAGGTTCCGCCAAATGCCCACAGTGCGACTCGGTTTACCATGCCGGCAACTGGACCTGGAAAAGCCCTGAAAACACGGTGATCCACGACGCGCAATCAGTGACGTGCCCGGCATGCCGACGCATCGATGACAACATGCCTGCGGGTACGCTGACGCTATCGGGCAGCTTCTTGCTCAACCATCGCAATGAAATCATCAACCTGATCGAAAACACCGAGAAAAAGGAAAAGGCCGATCATGCCCTGGAGCGCATCATCAAAATGACCGACTCAGGGGATGACTTGATCGTCACCACCACCGGCATCCATCTTGCCAGTCGCCTGGGCCATGCACTGGAAGCCGCCTACAATGGCGACTCTGACTACCGGTACGGCGATGATGAGTATGTTTTGACCGTCAGTTGGAAGCGTGACGAATAGCACCAGGCATGGTTGTCGCTGACCCTGCCTGGATCAGCCCTGGCGCTGCGGTTTGCTTGAAACCGGGCGCCCTGGGCAATCAAGCCAAATGGCAATCGCCATTCACCTGCTAGTTCCTGATCAAGTCCGGTTCCAGCTGCCGCGCCTCTTCGACGGCTTTGGGCGATTGGGCGCCCGCTGGCAGTTTGATCGCCAGGACGCTGCAACCGGCGCCTTCGAGAATCCCTTCAGCGGTCAAGCCAATATCGGACGCCAGCAGATGGTGATTGGCCGCGCCAATGACCAACAGGTCGTAGGCACTGCGCTGCAGGTAAAAACGAATGGCATTGGCCGGAGCACCAGGGATGAAGTGACGATGTTCACTGGCGATACCATGCTGACTGGCCAAGGCATCGAATGCCCGCTTGCGGGCCTCATACAAGGACAGGTCACCATGATCGCTGGCACCGCTGTCGTAAACGCTGATCAGGTGCAACGCAGCACCACAGGCGTTCGCCAGGTGCCGCGCAGCCTCAATGATCGAGTGATTGCCGTTGTCCTCAGCCTTTGCCTGAAACGCCATGTCGACCGCGACCAGAAACTTGCCGCAGGTCTGGATCGGCCCCGGCCGGACGAAAAGCACGGAGACCGGACTGGCACTCAATAACTCCCAATCCAGCGCTGACAATCCGGGCCGCGCCTGCATGTCCTTGATGATCAAGTCCGCTTCGACGCGTTGCGCGTAGGCAGCGCACTCCACCGCGCTGGAACAGATCACGTCTGGGTGGACCTCCACGCCCTTGGCCTGCAGGCGAATGCTTTCGCTCTTGAGCCATTGGTGACGCTGCGCCATCACCCGTTCACGTGCCATGTCAGGGCTTTCTGCGCCCGTCTGGCTGGCGAGCTCAGCCCCGTGAGGATCGATGAACGCCGTGAGGTGCAAGGGCACACCCAGGGTCAATGCCAGATGACCGGCATATTCCAGGCCGGCGCTGTGGACCGCCTGGGGATAGGCGAGAAAAAGCAAACGCATTGGAAGGAACATTTCACACCTCAGCATCGGATGAAACAGTCGGCATCCCTGCGTAAATGCAACATGCGCCACGCTCAACCGCACGCAGCAACTCTTTGGCGCGAGAACAGGGGCGGCCTGGGCGCTACCCGGAACATTTCGACAACTTGACTCACAGTGTGAGGCGCGTGGCCAATTCGGCATTGGGCACCCACAAGGTATTGATGCAGACCGTCTCGTCCGCTTCCGTCACCGGTTCAAGGGACACCGGATCAAACCAGTGCCTGTTGACCATGGCCAGGCGAACAATACCGTTCTTGTCGAGAAGCGCCTGAGCCAGGCATTGGCACAAGGACCGAGGCAGCGCGCTTTCGAGGGGGGCCATGTCGGATCCTTCAAGCTCAATCTCCAAACGCGCAGTGCATGTCCCCACCAAGTCCTGCACCGTATAGGAGGCATAGCGAAACGCCGTGAGATATCCCACCGTCAGCGTCAGCAAAATTGACATCAGGATGGTGGCCTCGCGTTTCCAGGACCTTGTGCCTGGCCAGCGAAGCAGCCTGAGCACGGTACCCCGGCCCCAGTGCCCGACCGCGTGAACCCCGCTGATGAGTTTGTCGTAAGCCATGACCGGATCTCGCGCCCATGTTTATCAAAAGCATGGCGCTGATCGCCGTAGGGCGTTTGATCTGGATCAACCTGCGTGCAGCGGGGCATCGTTGGATGACGTCCGGTGCCATTTGGCAACGATCCGGTTTGTGGGGGGGACCGCCAGGTTGAACGGCTGGCGCCGACAAGAATCCACTGGACCTGAGTCTTCAAGGTTTTGCGGACAAATGAATTTTTAAGGCAATAAAAAACCCCGCAGACGTTAATCTGCGGGGCTTTTAATAGTGGAGGCCGAGGTCGGAATCGAACCGGCGTAGGCGGATTTGCAATCCGCTGCATAACCATTTTGCTACTCGGCCTCAAAACATCTGCTGTCAGTAGCACAACAACAAATGCGTACAAACCTGGGTGAGATACCACACATTGATTAGTGCCTATCTCATTGAAAACATTGAACTTTTTCAGCGGTCAGTGCTTTCGATGGCGTGAATTATGTACTCATTTCTTGAGGCTGGCAACCCCTTGATTTCAAAAAAAATTCTGGGGCCTGGTTTCATTACTCCAACGAGGTGCGATCCCCTTCCGCTGCGGCGCAATCACCCCCATGGCCCCATACAAGGCTGGAAAATGACAGCCTATGACTCGATTAGCGGGTTTCGATCACTCGAGCAGATCATGGCGTCAGCCGGTAAGTGGACTGCACCAGACCCGAGGGAAAACAGCGGCTGGACACCAGCTTCAAATCTACATCTTGCTCAAGGCCACCGAACAATGGCCTTCCCGACCCGATCAGCACCGGCACGGTGGTGATTACCATATCAGCGACTAACCCATCGCGAAGGAATGATTGCACCAGCTGCCCGCCATCGACATAGACCCGGCGCATGCCCTGTCTCTCCAGCTCTGCCATTACCTCCTTCGGAGCGAGGTTGGAAAATCGCAGTTTGCCCTCGAGCGCCTCGGGCACCGGCGAATTGGCCAGTTGTTCGGACAGCACCACCACGGGCAGGTCGTAGAACCAGCTATCGAAGGTCCGCACCTTCTCATAGCTGCCCCGCCCCATCACGATCACATCCTTGTCGGCGATGAAGGCTGAGTAGCCATGATCCTCGGTCTGATCATCGCGTTGCAAAAGCCAGTCAATGTCGCCATCGGGGCGGGCGATGAAACCGTCCAGACTGGTGGCGATGAAAACATGTGCGGTGGTCATCTTCAGGGGCCTTTTTTGAGGGACAGGGGTAAAGCTCGATCGGGTTGTTGGGGGATGCACGCCGGACATCTGTAGCCGCCCGACCTCGAAACATCAACGGATCAGCGAACTCGCCAGCAACGCCTCCAACCCCATCGGTTTGGCGAAATAATAACCCTGGGCCTGCCCTGCGCCCATTTCACGCAGCAAGTCCAGTGTCGCCTCGTCTTCGACACCTTCGGCCACCACACTCAGGTCCAGCGATTCGGCCATCCGCACAATCGCCCGGACGATCGCGCGACTGCGGGCACTGGTGGTCAGTTCAAGGATGAACGACTTGTCGATCTTCAAGCCGCTGAAACGGTATTGATGCACATAGCTCAGGGATGAGAACCCGGCACCGAAGTCATCGAGCACCACCGACATGCCGTTGTCGGCCAATTGCTGCATGGTCAGTCGGGCGATCGCCGGCTCGGCAACCAGCGCACCTTCGGTCAACTCCAGGCAGATCCGCGACGGCGAGACCTGATACCGCGCCAGCAACGCAAGTACATCATTGGCGAAGTCAGGCCGCGTCATGCTGTAGCTGGAGCAATTGACGTGCACTGGCGGCCAATTGGCGTGCCGTGGCTGTGCGAGGATCACTGCAACGCTGGTGAGCATGTAAAGATCCAGCCGCCCGATCAGTCGTAAGCCCTCGAAATCCGGCAAAAACTCGCCCGGCGCGATCACCCGGCCGCCGGGCTGATGCCAACGCACCAGCGCTTCAAGGGCCAACAGTTCGCCGCTTTCGACGCTGACAATCGGCTGGAAATACGGCAGCAGTTCGTCGGTACGCTTGAGCGCGTTGCGCAAGGCCCCTTCTCGCTCAACCTGGTCCGAGACTTCACGGCGCACTTCCTGGTTGAACACCGCGTAGCTGTCGCGCCCGGCACTCTTGACCCGGTACATCGCCGCGTCGGCATCGCGCAGCAAGTCGGCTGGCTCGTGATGGAACTGGCTGTCGGCGCTGACAATGCCGATGCTGCAGGACGAAAAAACTTCATGGCCATTGATGAAAAACGGCAGGTCGAACGCCACCAGGATCCGTTCAGCGATGTCGATCAACACATCCAGCGGTGCCTCGGGCGCCAGCACCGAAAACTCATCGCCGCCCAGGCGAGCCAGCATGTCGGTGTCGCGCAGGCAACCGCGCAGACGGTGGGCGGCCTGCATCAACAGCAGGTCGCCAAAATGGTGACCGAGGCTGTCGTTGACCAGTTTGAAACGGTCGAGGTCGATGAACATCACCGCCAGGTGCCCGCCTTCGCTGCCGAACCGCGTCCACGCCAGATTGAGACGCTGTTGAAGGTAGGTGCGATTGGGTAGCCCGGTCAGGGCATCGTGGGAGTTTTCGTGTTGCAACTTGGCATTGGCGTGATCGAGTTCGCGGGTGCGGCTCTGCACCCGGGCTTCCAGCTTGAGGTTGGCGGCATGGATCGCTTCGGCCGCCGTGCGTCGCGACAGTGCAGTGTCAATGTGGCGCGACACAAAGGTCAGCAGTTCCTGGTCACGCAGGGTGTAACGCACCTGGGAGGTATAGCTTTGCACCGCAAGCACGCCACGCACGACGTCGCCATCGAACAAGGGAATGCCCAGCCACGAGTAGGATCGGACAGACTCCTGGGCAATTTCAATTTCGCCGACTGCGGACAAGCGTTCAGCTTCGCCGACGTCAATCAGGCAAGGTCGACGCTGGCGAATGACGTACTCGGTCAAACCGCGACGACCACGCCGCGCCGGCGGGCAGGTCGTCTGCCGCTCATCGACATAATAGGGAAAGGTCACTTCACTGGTCGCGTCGTCGAACAGCGCGATGTAGAAGTTCTGCGCGAACAGCAGATCACCGACGATGCCATGCAAGGATTGAAACAACTCAGCCATGTCGCCCGGTTGGCTGGACAATTCTGCAATCTGGAACAACGCGCTCTGCAGATGCTCGGCTCGCTCCCGGTCGGCCACTTCCTGCCTCAGTGCATCGTTGACTGCCGACAGCTCGAGGGTGCGACGTATCACCGTCTCTTCAAGGTCCTCGCGGTGCAGAATCCGGTCCAGGGCCATGGCGACGTGGCGCGCCACCACAAGGAACAGCGCGCGGTCTTCAGCGCTGTAGATACGAGAAACGTCGTAGACCTGCATCGCGAGCATGCCAAACACGTCATCCGATGCGTTTTTCAACGGGGCGCCCATCCAGAACTCGGGACGGTCACCCACGCAATAGAATCGGCCTTCGGCCTCAGCCGCGAGGATGCCGGCGGCATCGATCAGCAATGGCTGCTCGGAGGTCAATACCTGGCCGGTCAACGACAGGCGCGCGCGGTCCAGGTATTCGTAGTTTTCGGCCTCCAGGGCATCGACGTCGATGATGTCGACGTAATACGGGTAGTCAATCTTGCCCGTGCGCGGGTCGTACAACGCGAGATAAAAGTTCTCGGCATCGATCAGGCTGGCCAGCAGCCGGTGTACCCCTACGAGAAATACTGAGCGATCGCGGGTCGAACTGGCCAGGTAGGTAATTTCATACAGCACGCGCTGGGTAATTTGCGCACGGGCCAGGGTATTGGTCTGCAGCTCAATGCCCAGGCGCAGGGCAAACTCGGCGAGCGCCGGTTGCGCAGGATCATCGACTGGCGCCAACAACCAACCCAGTACACCTTCCCCTCTGCCGGTCGGCCAGCGTTGCAAGCGCCGGTTCGAGCAAAAGGCTTCAAACGCTTCGTTTGCGACGCTGGATGGCCACTGCATCCCTGGGTCGCCCTGCCCGACCAAATGCATTTGCTCACCGGCGCGGTAAACCGCCCACCCGGTGGTGTGGGCCCAGTGACGCGCTGAGTCCAGCAGTTGTTCGATCGTGTCTTCGTTGCCAGCGTATGTCATCCCGACCGTATCCGAGTTCCCTTCCAGTTGAGATGCGGCCACGTCGCAGCCTTTCGATTGTCTCGGGAGGTCTGTCAAAGGACGAAAACCCATCAACGCTCCCTGAGCCAAAAACTGGCGATACCCACCGACCGTTTACTGGCAATGCCAGTGAGCCTTCCGTTTAAAGCCTGCTGAGGTTTTTTTCAATAGATTTATTCGCTTTGTGCCAACGATGGCGCGCAATTCCTTGATAGGAGGAAGCTCCCTCGGCCTCATGCCTCACATTCGGCCTCAGGAGACTTCCTCAATCACCTCATGTCCAAACCTGCGCGCCCCCCCCCCAGAAACTGGATCCTCTACTTGGCACTGGCTTTTTTACGATAGGCCATCGAGTCATCGATGCGCTTGAGAATGTAATCTCCCGCGGCCACCGGCGGATACAGACTCTGGGCCGGGTCAATACCCAGATCGCAGGGATCGACAACCGCGCTATAGGTCGGGTCGTAGAAGGTCGCGATGGAGTAGCGTTCATGACCTGAAGTGTTGATCACCCGGTGCAGGGTTGAACGAAAACGATCATTGGACCAATGCGCCAGCAGATCCCCGACATTCACGACCAGGCTACCCGGGATCGGCGTGGCTTCGATCCAGCGGTTGGAGCCCAGTTCGCGGACCTGCAAACCACCGCTGTTATCTTGATAGAGCAACGTGATGCAGCCGTAATCGGTGTGCGGGGCCACACCGAACTGGTCGGCCTCAGCCTTGGGCGGCTGCGGAGGGTAATAGACCATCTGCGTACGCTGCAGCGGTTTTGTGTATTTATCCGTGAAAAAACCCTCTTCGATTCCCAACCCCACCGCCACGGCGCGTAGCAGATCAGCGCCCGCCTTACCGATTTCCTCATAGTATTCGGCCAATGCCTCACGCAGCTGTGGCATGAATGCGGGCCACTGGTTCGGCCCACGCAAGGCCTCGCCGGCAAGAACGCAAGGATCATCTTCCGCGAGCTCAAGACCCATACTGAAGAACTCCTTGTAGTCCGGTTTGGTGGCTTCATACATGGTCGCCCCACCCAGTGCATGCCAGCCTCTATGGCGGTTATTCACTGCCACCTGGCGTTTGACCTCAACCGGAAAGGCAAAAAACTGCTCGGCAGCGGCCATGGCTCTGTCGATCACCGTTTGCGGTACGCCGTGATTGATGATGTAGAAGAAGCCGGTCTCGCTACAGGCTTTCCGGATGGCGTCACCGGCTCGACGAATACTCGCCTGATCACCTTCGCGGACACCGGACATATCGATCAGGGGCAGATTGGCGCTAGAGGTCATGTTAACTCCTGGGTGCATCGTGCATACCGTGGTGGGAGAACAGGGTGCGTCAGCGAATGACGAACCGGTATATACAGGATAAAGCATTTACTGTGCCGCTTAACCAGGCAGGTGACGGCGATCCTCGGGCTAAAGCGAAAAGCACTTTCCGATAACAGAAAAAGATCCCAATCGATCTGTTACCCGCCTGTTTCCATTGCCCCATCAGGGCGCGCAGAGTTCCCATTTGGTGCAACTTTTGGTTACAGGCCTGCCCGATGAGGCGCCTGTAATTGTCTTTCAGTCTTGGGTTAACAGGGTCTGGAACGCTGACCGGCGAGCGGAATTGTGACGTTGGCCTGCATTTTGCCTTACCTGTATATACAGGAGCATATAGCTACACTGTTTCCCACCACCCTGACCTCAGGACACTCTCAATGTACGCATCGATGCAGCTCAAACCCGGTCAACTCACCCTCGATCAATTGCGCGCCATTTACCAGCTGCAAAGTCCTTTCGAACTGGACCCGGCCGCACGCGACGTTGTCGAAGCCAGTACCCGTACAGTAGACGAGATCATCGAAAACCAGCGCACGGTCTACGGCATCAACACCGGTTTCGGCCTGCTGGCACGGACCTCGATCCCCACCGATTCGTTGGCCAAACTGCAACGCAACCTCCTGCTGTCGCACTGCACGGGCACCGGCCCTCTATTGGATGACGCCAGTGTCGGCTTGATCATGGCGCTCAAGATTGGCTCCCTTGCCCGTGGCTTTTCCGGGATTCGCTGGGAAGCCATTCAGGCCCTGAGCAAGCTCTATGCCGCCAGGGTTTATCCGTGCATACCGTCACAAGGCTCGGTCGGCGCTTCCGGCGATCTGGCACCACTGGCGCATATGTCCGCCGTGTTGATCGGCGTCGGCCGGGTGCGCCATGAAGGCCGTGAAATGGATGCCGTCGAAGGCCTGGCGATTGCCGGCCTCGAACCCATGGTGCTGGGCCCGAAGGAAGGCCTGGCGCTGATCAATGGCACCCAGGTTTCGACGGCGTTGGCCCTGCGCGGTCTGTTCGCCTGCGAAAAGCTGTTCAGCGCAGCGGTGGTCGCCGGCAGCCTGAGCGTGGAAGCCCTGAAGGGCTCAGACGTGCCTTTTGATCCACGCATCCAGGCGGTTCGTGGACAACCGGGGCAAATCGACGTGGCAATGTTCTACCGTGATCTGCTGGCCACGAGCGAGATCCGTGAATCCCATCGCGACTGCGACCGGGTGCAGGACCCTTACTCGCTGCGTTGCCAGCCTCAGGTCATGGGCGCGTGCCTGGACCACATGCGCTTCGCCGCCGGGGTCTTTCTGCGTGAAGCCAACGCCGTTTCGGACAACCCACTGGTGTTCTGTGCCGACGGCGACGTGCTCTCCGGCGGCAACTTCCACGCCGAACCGGTGGCCATGGCCGCCGATGTACTGGCCTTGGCGATCTCCGAGATCGGTGCCCTGTCCGAGCGGCGAATCGCACAACTGGTTGATCCGGCACTGTCGGGCCTGCCGGCCTTTCTGGTGCGCGAAGGCGGCCTGAACTCCGGCTTCATGATCGCCCAGGTCACCGCTGCCGCCCTCGCTTCGGAGAACAAGACCCTGGCGCATCCAGCGTCAGTCGATAGCCTGCCAACCTCAGCCAACCAGGAAGATCATGTCTCGATGGCGACTTTTGCGGCACGTCGGTTGCTGGACATGGCCGGCAACAGCAGTGCGGTGGTCGCGATCGAACTGCTGGGCGCAGCTCAGGGCGTGGATTTGCATGCGCCATTGCAGACTTCGGAAAAACTCAGAGAGGTGCTGACGATGATTCGCCGTGAAGTGGCTCACTACGATGAAGATCGCTATTTCGCCCCGGATATCGCCACGGCACGAGCCTGGGTCGAGAACGCGGCGTTCACTCGCTGGTTGCCCGCAGAACGCCTGTATGCCTGATTCGTACAACTGAGCTGAACCCGTTCGCCGCCTTGTTGCGGCGAACGCCGACTCTTACGTAGCCGATGGGATATGCCATGCGCCGCTATTATTCAGGCCCGGACTATCGTCGAGCCCATAGCATTGCCGAGCTGGCAGTGATGGCCCGCCGACGCTTGCCGCATTTCGCGTGGGAATACCTGGAGGGTGGTGCCGAAGAAGAATTGACCTTGCGCCGCAACCGTCAAGGCTTCGCGGACATTGCCCTGCTGCCGCAGACCCTGGTGCCCTGCTCGGTAACGCACCCTCAGCGCTTGCTGTTTGGTCGAGAGCTGCCGTTGCCCATGGCGATCGGTCCCACCGGCTACAACGCCATGCTTTATCGCGATGCCGATATTCACCTGGCCCGCGCTGCAACGGAGCGCGGCCTGCCCTTTACCCTGAGTACCGTTTCCACCAGCTCTCTGGAGCAAGTGGTCGCGGCGGTGCCGGAGGTGAATCTCTGGTTCCAGCTCTATTGCCTGCGTGACCCAAAGGTCCAGGAAGACCTGCTCCTGCGCGCGGCCGCCGTGGGCTGCAAGACCTTGTTGCTGACCAGCGACGCGGTACTGCTGGGCAACCGGGAGTGGGACAAACGAAACTTCATCCGCCCCCGGCAACTAAGCCTGCGCAACAAGCTCGACGTGTTGAATCATCCACGGTGGATGGCCCAGACGCTTTGGCCACATGGCCTGCCAAATCTGGGCAACATCGAACGCTATCTGCCATCCGGGAAACGCACTATCGAAGGTGCTGCCCATTTCATCGGCTCGCAAATGGACACCGGTCTCGATTGGGATGCCCTCGCCCGCTTACGCGACCGCTGGCCACAACGGTTGTTGCTCAAAGGGGTGCTGCACCCGATGGATGCCGAGAAAGCCATCGCACTGGGTCTTGATGGCGTGGTGGTCAGCAACCACGGCGGCCGGCAACTCGATGGAGTCCCTGCAAGCATCGACTGCCTGCCAGCGATTGCCGCCGTCGCCAAAGGCAAGCTCACGCTATTGCTCGACAGTGGCATCCGCCGTGGCACCGACATTCTCAAAGCCTGCGCTCTGGGTGCTGACGCGGTTTTGCTCGGGCGCGCTACCTTGTATGGAGTGGCAGTCGGCGGGCAGGCAGGTGCCGGACATGCGCTCGACCTGCTTGCACAAGAATTGCGCCTGGCCCTGTCACTGCTCGGAACACCCGACCTGAACCAGCTCCACCGTCGCCAGTTGTCCGCGACGCCCTCCACCTCCTTCACCGTGAGTTGAACCGATGAACGATTTGCAACAGACCCTCGAACAATTGCGCCTGGCGCTGGGTGATGCCGCAGTGGTGACCGGTGCCGATATCAGTCAACGGCACTACAGCGACTGGACCGGCCACGCGCCGGCCTGTCCTGCCGCGCTGTTGCTGCCGCGCACCACGGAGCAGGTCGCAAGCGCCTTGCGCATCTGCAATGAGGCAGAGCAATCGGTGGTGCCCCAAGGCGGCATGACCGGGTTGGCCGGTGGCGCAGTGCCTCGCGAGACAGACATCGCCCTGTCCCTTGAGCGCCTGCGCGGCATCGAAGAAATCGACCCGGCGGCAGCAACCATCAGCGTCTGGGCCGGCACTACGCTGGAGGAGATTCAGCAAGCGGTTCTCGAGGCCGGCTTTGTGTTTCCCCTCGACCTCGGCGCGCGTGGTTCATGCCAGATCGGCGGCAACATCGCCACCAATGCTGGCGGCAACGCCGTCATCCGCTACGGCATGACCCGAGACCTGGTACTCGGCCTGGAGGTGGTCCTGGCCGATGGCCGGGTGCTCAACCTGCTCAATAAAATGATCAAGAACAACTGCGGTTATGACCTGAAACAGTGCTTCATCGGCAGTGAAGGCACCCTTGGGGTGATCACCCGCGCGGTATTGAAACTGGCCCCGACACCCGGCGAAACCACCACCCTGCTCTGCGCCCTGCCCGACTACCCCAGCGCGGTCAGCCTGCTGCGCCGGGTGCAACGCAGCGTCGGTACGCCGCAAGCGTATGAATTGATGTGGCAAGACTTCTTCCGCCTGGGGGTTTCCTGGCTGGAAAACCCGACCGCACCGATGTCGCTGGATCATCCGCTGTATGTTTTGCTCGAGTCGGCCGCCCCCCGGAACCTGCTTGAAGAAACACTGGAGCAGGCCTTTGCCGCCGGTGAAGTGGTTGACGCGGTACTGGCCAGCTCCCAGACCCAGGCTCGGGCACTCTGGAAAATCCGTGAAGCAACCGGCGAGTTTCCCCTGCGCATGACCCCATTGAACTTCGACGTCAGCCTGCCGATCGGCCTGATCGGCGACTTCGCCGAACGCTGTCGCCAGCGCCTGGGGCAACGCTGGCCGGGTAACCACAGCGTGTATTTCGGTCACATCGGTGACAGCAACCTGCACCTGACTGTCGACTGCGCCTCCTTGCCTCAGCCGGCCCCCATCCTGGAGGTCGAAGAGCTGGTTTACAGCGCGGTCGGCGAACTGGGTGGCTCGGTCTCGGCCGAACACGGCATCGGCCTGCTCAAGCGCGAGTTTCTCCACCATTCAGTCAGCCCCGAGGCTCGCCAGGCGATGCAGCAACTCAAGGATTGCTTCGACCCCAAGGGCATCCTCAACCCGGGAAAAATCCTCGGTTGAGTGACGATTCAAGCTGTATATACCGCAGTGGCACGTTAACTGCTTTAGCAGCATTGATTTACCTGCAACACATAACCAGAACCAACACACACACCATAAGCCTCACTGCACCTGATGAAGGAGTTACACCATGCAACTCGATTCTCTGTTCAGTAAAAAATTCAACAGCCTGTGTATCGCTTTGGCCCTGACTGGCGCCTGCATGGCGGCCCAGGCCGATCAACTCGCCGACGTGAAAAAATCCGGCGAACTGGTGGTGGGCACCGAACTGCAATTTGCGCCTTTCGACTTCACCGAGAACGGTAAACAGAAAGGCCTGAACTCCGAGCTGTTCGAGCAGTTGGGCAAAGAATTGGGGGTCAAGGTCAGGTTCATGGACCTGCCATGGCCGAGTGTGTTGCCAGGGCTGGAAGCCAAGAAATTCGACATCGTCGCCGGTCCTATCATCGTGACCAAGGCACGCAAGGAGCGTTACCACTTTGTCATGCCGATCGCCGAGGCAACCGTAGCGTTGCTGGTCAGCGCCAAGGACAGCCCCGTCAGCAAACCTGAAGACATCGCCGGCAAAGTCGTGGGCGCCGGCAAAGGTTCGGCGCAACTCGAAGAACTGAAAACCTTCGCTGCCACCCTGCCGAAAAAGGTCGATGTGCGTGAATACATCGACAACAACCAGGCCTACGCAGAACTGGGGACCAAGCGCATCGTCGCCGTCGCCAACTCACTGCCGAACATCTCCTACGTCGCCGCCCAACACCCGGACAAGTACAAAGTGGTGATGCCTCCCTTTGGCAAGAAATCCTACTTCGCCTACCTGGGACGCAAGGATGACGACGCCAACAGCCTGATCGCCGCTCTCGACGCCGCCATGCTGAAAATGCACGAAGACGGTCGTCTTGCCGCCCTGCAGAAGAAATGGCTGGGTACCGAGATGGACGTGCCAAAAGCCGACTTCGAGCCCACCTGGTAAACAAGGATTGCAGGGTTCATGAACGGATCGCCGGCTCAGCCGAGCCGGCGATTTATCCACTGGAGGCACGACGATGTTCGATTGGCCTTTACTGCTGCAAAACCTGCCCCTTCTACTGGACAGCCTGCTGGTGACCCTCGAGATTTCCGTCGCGGCACTGGCCATCGGCTTTGTCATCGGCGTTATTGTGGGCAGCCTGCGTCTTTCCCCCCTGCCGCTGCTCAGACGTTTGGGGGGAGCTTATATATTCGTGTTCCGTGGCATACCGCTGCTGGTGCAACTGCTGTTCATCTATTACTTCCTGCCGCGTATCGGCCTGCCCAACGTTTCGCCCATGGTGGCGGCGGTGATCGGGCTGTCCCTGGCGGCCGGTGCCTATATCGCTGAAATCATGCGTGGTGGCTTTCTCGCCATCCCCGGCGGTCAGCTGGAAGCGGCCGGTCTGCTGGGTCTGAGTTCAGGGCAAATGCTGGTGCGCATTCGCGTCCCTCAAGCCGTGCGCCTGACCCTGCCGGCACTGGTCAATGAAATGATCCTGCTGATCAAGGCTTCGTCGCTGGTGTCGGTGGTCGGTCTGGCCGACCTGACCCGCACAGCGCAGAACATTGCGGCCAGCGACTACATGTTCGTTCAGGACTACCTGATGCTGGCCGGCTTCTATTGCCTGATCAACATCCCGCTGGCGTTCTTCGGCGGCCTGCTGGAACGCCATCTGAAGGAGCGCACGGCATGATCTTCGACCCCACGATCATCACCCATCACCTCGCCGACATCGGCCAGGGCTTCATGGTTACGCTCGGCACCTGGTCCGCCGGTGTCGCACTGGGTCTATTGCTGGGCTTATTGATTGCCGTCGCGCAACTGTTCGGCAACAGCCTGGTGCGCGCGCCGTTGCGAGTGTTCATCGAGATGATTCGAAGTACGCCGTTTCTGGTCCAGTTGTTCCTGGTGTACTACGGCGGCCCGTCTTTCGGTTTGAGCCTGGACCCCATTCCGGCCGGCATCCTCGGTTTGGGCATTTATGGCAGTGTTTATTTCGCGGAAATTTTCCGTACCGGTTTTGAATCCGTCGCCCGCGGGCAACTGGAAGCCGCCGACTGCCTGGGCATCACCCGCCTGCAATGCATCACGCGCATCCAGATCCCACAAATGCTGGTGATCATCCTGCCCGCGCTGGTCAATCTGATCACCATCCTGTGCAAGGAAACCGCCGTGCTGTCGATCATCACCATCCCCGAACTGACGATGGTCCTCACCGGCATTGGCTCGGAAACCTTCGCCTTTGTCGAAACCCTGCTGGTGCTGTGCATCGGCTACCTGCTCTTGGTGGAAGCCTGCTCGCGGCTGGGCATGCTGCTGGAAGTACGCGTAGGGCGATTCATGCAGAAGCAGCCGCAATGAGCCACCTCCATTCGACACCGACTGCTGCACCACACTCATCCGTATTGAACGAATCAGGTGAAGCGATGAAGACTTCAAAAACACTCTCCGACAACAGCGCGCCGATGCTGAAACTGCACAATGTCGGCAAGAGCTTCGGCAACCTGCGCGTGCTCAAGGGTATCGACTTGCAGGTCCGGCATTCTGAAGTGGTGTGCCTGATCGGCCCTTCCGGCTCGGGCAAAAGCACCCTGCTGCGCAGCATGGCGTTTCTTGAGGAGTACGACGAGGGCGAAATCTATATCGAAGGCCAGTTGCTTGGCTGGGTGCCGGACAACGGCAGAGGCCGCAAGCGCGCGGCGCAGTCGCAGATCAATCAGGTGCGGCGCAATGTTGGCATGGTCTTTCAGCAATTCAACCTGTGGCCGCACATGACCGCCCTTGGCAATGTCAGTGAAGCCTTGCTGCGTGTGCGAAAGCTGTCCGCCGATGAGGCTCGGCAACGCGCCATGGCGATGCTGGATAAAGTCGGTCTGGCCCATAAGGCCACGGCCTATCCGGCGCAGTTGTCCGGTGGCCAGCAACAGCGCGTGGCGATTGCCAGGGCATTGGCCATGGAGCCGCACATCATGCTGTTCGATGAACCCACCTCTGCCCTCGACCCGGAACTGGTCGGTGAAGTACTGCAGGTCATGAAAACCCTCGCCAAAGAAGGCATGACCATGGTGGTGGTCACCCATGAGATGGGTTTCGCCGCTCAGGTCGCCGACTCGGTGGTGTTCCTCGATCAAGGCCAAGTGGTCGCTCAAGGCACCCCTCACGAAATCTTTCACAACGCCGAACAGCCACGTCTGCAGCAATTCTTGCAGAACTACCTGGACCGCAACGCCTTCTGGCAGGACACCAAAGAGGTTAGCCCGGTATGAATTCCAACGACCTGAATCTGCTGGCCCGCGCCGAAGTGCGTGACCTGGCCAGCTACAACGCCGGCCTGGGCTCGGACGCGGTGCGCAAGCGCTTTGGCCTGACCCGCATCGCCAAACTGGGCAGCAATGAAAACCCGATGGGGCCGGCTCGCGCCGTCACCCCCGCGATGACCCGGGCCTGCTGTGAGATTGCGCTGTATCCCGATGCCGGTTGCCAGGCATTACGCGCCGCACTCTCGAAAAAACTCGACGTACCAGAAGATCAATTGGTCTTCGGCAATGGTTCGGAAGATTTACTGAGCGTTATCAGTCGCGTGTTCCTGGACCATGACGATGAAGTCGTCACCGTGGTGCCGTCCTTTGGACTGCATTTCATCTACCCAATGGCTGCCGGTGCCCGGGTAGTGGGCGTGCCGATGACCGATGAAGGCACGTTCGATGTGGCGGGCATGGTCGCCGCGCTCACGCCCCGCACGCGTTTGTTGATGTTTTCCTGTCCGTCCAATCCGGTGGGTTGCACCCTGAACGCCGACGAGTTGCAGCAGTTGCTCGGCGCATTGCCCGCACAGTGTTTGCTGGTATTCGACGAGGCCTATTACGAATACGCCCGATGGGAGGCCGACTATCCGGATTGCCTGGGCTTGATTCAGGCCAGCGGCAAACCCTTCATACTGCTGCGGACCTTCTCCAAGGCATACTCCCTGGCGGGCTTGCGAGTTGGTTACGGAATCGTCAGCGATCCACTACTGGCCGATTTGATCAACCGCGTTCGCACGCCCTTTAACGTTAACCGCGTGGCCCAAGCCGCGGCGGTTGCTGCGCTGGCCGACGATGAATATCTGCAAGCCTGTCTTTCCCATGTCGCCAGCGAACGCCGGAGGGTGGCCGTCGCGCTGCAAGAGCAAGGCATCATGACGGCACCCTCCATGGCAAACTTTCTGTACTTCCGCACGCCTTATCCTGCCGAAGACATCAATCAGGCACTGCTACGCGAAGGCGTCATCATCAAGCCATGGCGCGAAGCCGGCTATTCTCAGCACTTGCGGGTATCCATCGGAAGCTGTGAGGATAACGACCTTTTTCTCCAGGCACTGGCAAAAGTACTTGCCGCACAAGCATTACGGACCGACTAATGATTAAAAATGCACCGCAAGCGCTCTATCAGCGCGCGAAGGATTTTGTGCAAGGCCAGCTTCGCGCGGGCGTTTGGAAACCCGGCGACCTGATCCCTTCAGAGAACCGCTTGGTGCAAGAACTGGGCATGTCGCGCATGACCGTCAACCGGGCATTGCGCGAACTGACTGAAGAAGGGCACCTGGTGAGGATTTCAGGCGTAGGCACCTTCGTCGCCGAAAGCAAACCGCAATCGAATCTGCTGCGCATCACCAACATCGCTGACGAAATCCTCGCTCGAGGTCACAGCTACACCTGCCGCGTCCTGCACCTGGGACGCGAGGCGGCTTCCATGCCGGTGGCCGCCGCCCTGGCACTGCCCACCGGCTCTTCGGTTTTTCATCTGGTCTGTGTGCATTGCGAAGAAGGCGTGCCGGTGCAGCTCGAAGATCGTTACGTCAATCCCGAGCTGGTGCCGGATTTTTTGCAGCAAGACTTTGGCGAGCACCTGCAACCCGCCAGATACCTTCTGCAAATCATCAGGCCCGATGAAATGGAGCATATCGTCGAAGCCAGCCACCCCAGCAGCGACGAAAGCAAACACATGCAAATCGATGCCAATGAACCCTGCCTGGTCCTCATGCGCCGGACCTGGAGTCAGGGCAAAATTGTCACCTACGTGCGCCTGATCCATCCCTCCTCACGCTATCGCCTGGGAAGTCGCCTGCCGGTAAATGGCGCACACAGAGACAGTTAAGGCCTGTGTATTGAACCCTGTGTGTCACTCTTCTTGAGCCCCTGATCGGGTCAACAGCTGCTCATTGATTGCCATCTGATCCCGCCCACGCGCTACCAGCCATCGATGGAAATCGCGGCAGTGAGCCTTGTCGAAAACATCCTTGGCCCCGACTAAAAAATAGGATGAAGGCAATTGCAGCGCCTGGGCGAATGGCATTACCAAACGCCCATCCGTTAACGCATCGGTGATCATTGAACATTGCGCCAACACTACGCCCTGTCCCGATATCGCAGCCTGAACAGCCATTGATGACAACGAATAGACACGATAGCCATCGCGTATTTGTGAACTGTCGACTGCTTGGGCGCTGAACCAATCACGCCACGAGGGCGGAGAGGCGAACTTCGGCAACCAGTCAATCGACAACAGTGGATAGGCCAGCAAGTCGGCCGGAGTCCTTAGCGGTGCATCGGCTCGCAACATAGTTGGACTACAGACCGGAACGACGCAATCGCGGAACAGTTCAATAGCGTGTTCGGTAGACTCATAGTCCCCGTAAGTGACCCGAAAATCGATTTCGTAGCCATCGGGCGCGGGTTCCGCATGACTGCCGTCGAGGAAGAGATTGAGTTCCGGGTGATCGCTCTGCCAAGTGTAGATAAGCGGCGCCAACCAATCTGACAATAAGGAGGGCAATGCACTGATGCGTAAGTTGCTGGCGCTCTTCGACCTCTCGACGTCTACCTGGGCAATGCGCAGTATTTCAAACGCTGCCACGCAGCTGTCGTGATATCGCTGGCCCGCCGCCGTCAAGCGAATGCGCTTGCCCACTTTGAAGGTCAAGCTCAAACCCAGGCTGTCTTCCAACAAGCGCATTTGCTGACTGACGGCACCGGCAGAGATGCCGAGGCGCCTTGCAGCTTCGACAATTCCACCATAGCGGCCTACGGCCTCGAAAACCTGTAAAGCACGCAGGGAAGGCAAGCTGTTCATAAGCGTCTCTAGTAACGAACTCGCCGATTAATACTTTAGCTCAGCTACACGAAGCAACAGTTTTTAACATTTTTTCGAATATTCAGACTCTCGTATTCTGGTCCTGTCACTGCCGGCTCCGAAGGCACTGAACAACACAGTCAGGCAACGGCCATAACGTTGCTCAAACAACATACAGCGCAAAACCCTATGACAGACAAAGGAAAATAAAAATGAAAAAATTTGTCCTTGCGGCTTTATTCGCATTCGCTTCCGCTTCCACCGGCGTCCAGGCCAAAGACCTCAGTGTCATTCGATTCGGTGTAGACCCGACATTTGCACCCTTCGAATCAAAAGCACCAGATGGGCAATTGGTCGGTTTCGATATTGATCTTGGTAACGCTATTTGCGCTCAACTCAAGGCTAAGTGTGTCTGGGTTGAAATCGCTTTCGACAGCATCATCCCGGCACTCAAGGCGAAAAAGTTTGACAGCATCCTTTCGGCGATGACCGTTAACGAAAAGCGCAAAGAAAATGTCGCGTTCTCTGACAAGCTTTACAACTCACCCAATCGTCTCATCGCCAAGTCCGATAGCGGTCTGATTCCCACCGTAGAGTCGCTTAAGGGCAAGCGAATCGGCGTGGCCCAAGGCAGCACCCAGGAAGCCTACGTTAGAGCCGCCTGGGCGCCGCACGGTGTCACCATGGTCTCTTACACGAACCAGGATCTACTGTACCCAGACCTTGTCAGCGGTCGTATCGATGCCACCTTGACTGATGCGGTAGTTGCGGATATCGGCTTTTTGCAAACACCCAGAAACACCGGTTTTGCCTTTGCGGGCGATACCGTTCAAGACGAAAAGCTACTAGGAAGTGGAATCGCGATAGGCCTGCGCAAGGAAGACCAGGACCTGATTAACGCGATCAATGGCGCACTGGCGGAAATGCACAAAAACGGCACCTACGACGCGATTCAGAAGAAGTACTTCACCTTCGATATTTATGAATGAAGCATGAGCAAAGGTCGTTAACCATCGCTCGCCTGCAAAAGGCCAACAACAAAATAACAGGGAGAGAGCCCATGTTTTTACAAAACGCATGGTATGTAGCTGCCAGTGAAGCTGAGTTAGGCGAAGAGTTGTATCCCGTCACCCTTCTTAATGAACCCGTGGTGCTTTACCGCAAGAGTGACGGCACACCGGTAGCCCTCGAAGATGCCTGTCCACACCGCAAGCTCCCGTTGTCGATGGGCCGTCGCAAGGGGGATGACATCGAGTGTGGCTATCATGGACTGACCTTCGACTGCTCTGGCAGCTGTGTGCATGCTCCTGGTAGCCGACGCATCCCACAAGGAGCCAAGGTTCGCAGTTATCCTCTGGCAGTACGCTACGGCTTGATCTGGATCTGGATGGGTGATCTCGAACTGGCAGACGAAACGAAAATTTGCCATGTGCCGGAATGGGGGGACCCGGCATGGGGACTCAATCGTGGCGATAGCATGGTCATTCCTTGCAACTACCTTTACATGACCGACAACCTGCTCGATCCGGCTCATGTAGCGTGGGTGCATCAATCCTCTTTTGGTAACTCTGCCTGTGCAGAAGAACCGCTGCAAACGACAGTAACCGATGCCGGCGTGATAGTTTCTCGCTGGATGCGCGATGTCGAAGTGGCACCTTTTTATGCCAAGTTCGTCAAGTTCAAAGGCAATTGCGATCGCAAGCAGCACTATGAGGTGCACTACCCTGCACAGGCCATTATCAAGGCCTTGTTCACCCCGGCAGGGACAGGTTCCGACGAAGGTGCACTGCACGAACATGTGTTCCTCATGAACTCCTACAACTTCATGACACCCATCGACGAATCGAACACGCGTTACTACTGGTTCCAGGTGCGTAATTTCGATACCGAAAACGAAGATGTTTCCCGCCAGTTTGACGAAGACGTGCGCCACGCCTTCGCCGAAGATCGAGTAGTTCTGAGTGCCGTACACAAGGGCATGGCCAATAAACGCAGCCCCAACATCGATCTTGCCTCCGACTCAGGGCCGCTACGTTTTCGTCGCAACCTGAGTAAGTTAATTGCGCAGGAACAGCATGGCAGCTTGATTCCGCTGACCGAACAACACACCGCGGAACAAAAGATGGAGGCGTGAGATGGGCACTGAATCTCGGACACAGCACCCTCCTCAAGGCTTTAAAAGTTTTCGGGTGATTGAGAAGACACAAGAAAGCGCCGTCATCACCTCCTTCGTCCTGACTGCGGTCGATGGCGTTTCCAACCCTGGCTTTCGCCCGGGGCAGCACCTCATCGTTCGCCTCATGCTGGACGGCGGTGTCAAGGTGCTGCGCAACTACAGTCTCTCCGGGGACGCTAACGACAGGTCGCGCATACGCATTTCGGTCAAGCGCGAACCTGCACCTTTCGACCGACCCGAACTGCCGCCAGGCCAAGGCTCCAATCACCTGCACGACCATGTGCAGATCGGCGATTTACTCGAGATCGTCGGCCCCACGGGCACCTTCGTGCTGGACGAAGAGAGTTCGAGGCCCGTGGTGCTGTTCAGTGGTGGCGTGGGACTCACGCCGATGCTGAGCATGCTTCATCAACTGAGTAATCGTTCGTCGCGGCCGGTGTATTTCATTCATGCCTGTGAAAATGGCGCAGTGCATGCTTTTCGCGACGAGGTGTTGTCACTGGCCAGCCGCCGCCCAGGGATCAGCGTGCACTTCTGCTACCGTAACCCTGATGCCGACGACCAGGCCAATGATGTCTTTCACAGCCAGGGCCTGGTCAACCGGGATACCTTGCAACAGCTGCTTCCGCTGGATGACTACGACATCTACCTCTGTGGCCCCAGGCTCTTTATGCAGGCGAACTGGCGCCTGTTGCGCAGCCTTGGGATCGCCGGCGAGCGCATCCATTATGAATTCTTCGGCCCTGCGACCATCCTCGAAGAAGACGACGTCATACCAGTGACGTCATCAATACCCGCGGTAACCGAGCCCAAGACGCCGACCGGGACAACTGAAGGTGCACCGATCGTAGAGTTTCTTCCGACGGGCACCCGTGTGGTCTGGAATCAGAACTGCCAATCACTTCTCGAACTTGCTGAAGAGGCCGGCCTGACGCCGCCCTTCAATTGCCGCGCCGGCCTGTGCAATACCTGTCAGGTCACCCTCCGTGAAGGCTCCGTCGAGTATTTCGAAACGCCGCTGGACACTCCTGAAGACGGCAATATTTTGCTTTGTTGTACACGCCCGACCACTGCAGTAACGGTGGATTTTCGGCAGTGATATGCCCTATTACGATCACCACCGTTCAAGGTCGAGGCCGGTGGGGTCGTGGAGGTGGATATCAATCCAGCGAAGTTCGAGACCGCCAAACAATTGGGTGCTACCGACTTCGTCAATCCAAAGGAAAGGTCGCGGTGAGTTACCGTCATCTGAGGCTCTTCTCCTCGCCTGCCACCTGCCGCCTCGTCTCGATCAAATGAGGAGAGATGTAAGGATCCGGCAATGCTTTATCTATCTGGACGCTGCTACGCGCGAACCTGGATTTCAACGTACTGATTGATGTACTTGAAATGCATGGCTGGCCGAAGCCGATAGAATTCGCCGGACGAAAAAAAAGAGGCCTAAGCCTCTTTCTTTTTTAGCCTTGCAGCCTTCAATGAAGCGCTGCCAGGCAATGTTTGGAGCGGGAAACGAGACTCGAACTCGCGACCCCGACCTTGGCAAGGTCGTGCTCTACCAACTGAGCTATTCCCGCGTCTTGGTGTGGCGCATTCTATAGAATCTGGAAGCCCCGTCAACCCCTTGATTCAAAAAAGTTTTATTTCTTTTCCACGTCGGTCTTCAGATGTGGCCACGCTGCCCGTAAGTATTGGACCATGGACCACAAAGTCAGGCCTGCAGACACCATCAGCAAGGCATACCCCATCAGGACCCAGAAGCTGAAATCCGACGGATTGGCCAGCAGGATAACCAGCGCCAGCATTTGCGCGGCGGTCTTCCACTTGCCCAGGTTCGACACCGCGACGTGAGCACGGGCACCGAGTTCCGCCATCCACTCTCGCAAGGCAGAGACGACGATTTCGCGACCGATGATGACGGCAGCCGGCAGCGTCAGCCAGAGGTTGCCGTGTTCCTGCACCAGCAGCACCAATGCAACGGCAACCATCAACTTGTCGGCTACGGGATCGAGAAAAGCCCCGAACGGCGTGCTTTGCTCCAGACGGCGGGCCAGGTACCCGTCCAGCCAGTCCGTGGCAGCGGCAAATGCGAAGACAGAGGCTGATGCCACGTAGCTCCATTGGTAAGGCAGGTAGAACAGTAAAATGAAGATCGGGATGAGCAGGACGCGTAGAACGGTAATCAGATTAGGGATATTCATCGGCACAACTGGCTACGAGGTGAGGTGGCATTCTACTCGCTGTGCAGATTTGCATAAATCAACTCTGCGAGCTTTTTACTGATCCCGGGTGCTTTGGCGATCTCGTCGATGCTGGCACGAGACAGCTCCTGCAATCCACCAAAATGTTTCAACAAATCGCGGCGACGTGTCGGTCCAACGCCGGCAACGCCCTCCAGTGTAGACGTACGCCGGGTTTTGCCACGGCGGGCGCGGTGCCCGGTGATAGCAAAACGGTGAGCTTCGTCGCGAATCTGCTGGATCAAATGAAGCGCGGGGGAATCACCGCGCAACGTGAACTCGTGAGCGGCATCATTGAGGTACAGGGTTTCGAAACCGGCCTTGCGCGTCGCCCCCTTGGCCACGCCAAGCAGGATCAGATCCGGCACCGCCAACTCATTGAGCACGTCGCGCGCCATGGACAACTGCCCCTTGCCGCCATCCACCAGCAGAATGTCCGGCAGCTTGCCCTCCCCGTCTTTCAGCTTGCTGAAGCGCCGAGTCAGCGCCTGGTGCATCGCCGCGTAGTCATCGCCCGCGGTAACGCCTTCGATGTTGTAGCGGCGGTAGTCGGACTTGATCGGACCCTCAGGGCCGAACACCACGCAGGAGGCGACGGTCGCCTCGCCGCTGGAGTGACTGATGTCGTAGCACTCAAGGCGCTGAGGCGGTTCGTCCAGTTTCAGCACCTGCGCCAGGGCTTCAAAGCGCTCGGCAACGTGCTGGCGGTTGGCCAGGCGCGCGCCCAGTGCCTGTTCGGCATTGGTCACTGCCAATTGCTGCCAGCGCGCTCGTGTGCCACGCACCCGGTGACTGATGGTCAGTTCGCGACCGCGCAGCTCAACGATGGCCGCAATAAGTGTCGGGAAGTCTTCGTGAACCACGTTGACGATCAGCTCGCTCGGCAAGTCGCGTTCCGGGCTGCTGATGAAATACTGGCCGAGAAACGCCGCCATGACTTCGGAAACGTCCTCTTCAATACCGACCTGCGGAAAGAAGTTCTTGCTTCCCAGCACTCGCCCACCGCGCACGCTGATCAAATGAACGCAGGCACCGCCGGGATTGACGAACGCCGCGATCACATCGACATCGCCCGTCCCGCCTTCCATGCTTTGCTGATCCTGTACCCGACGCAGCAATGCGATCTGGTCACGCAATTCTGCGGCGCGTTCGAACTCGAGATTGATCGCCGCCTCTTCCATTGCAGCGGACAACTCGTCACTCAGGGCATTGCTGCGGCCTTCCAGGAACATCACCGAGTGTCGCACGTCTTCGGCATACACCTCGGGCTCCACCAGACCGACACAAGGCGCCTTGCAGCGTTTGATCTGGTATTGCAGGCAAGGCCGCGTACGGTTCTTGTAGTAACTGTCTTCACACTGCCGGACGAAAAAGGCCTTCTGCAACAGGCTCAGGCTTTCGCGAATGGCGCCGGCACTGGGGTAAGGACCAAAATATTTGCCCTTGGCCTTTTTCGCGCCGCGATGGATGCTCAAGCGCGGGAACTGGCCGTCGGAAAGGAAAACGTAGGGGTAGGATTTGTCGTCACGCAGCAGGATGTTGTACGGCGGACGCCATTCCTTGATCAACGTCTGCTCAAGCAACAGGGCTTCGGTTTCGTTGGCCGTGATGGTCGTTTCGACTTGGGCGATTCGCGCCACCAACGCAGCGGTCTTGGGTGCCAGACCGGTTTTACGGAAGTAACTGGACAGGCGATTCTTGAGGTTCTTGGCCTTGCCGACATAGAGCAGGCGGGCATCGCTGTCGAACATGCGATACACACCGGGACGCCCACTGACGGTCGACAGAAAGGCGCCGGGATCAAAATTATCAGTCATTTCAGAGGCTGGCATCGACCATGCCGTGACGAACCGCCAACAGCGTCAACTCGACGTCACTGCTGATCGAAAGCTTTTCGAATATGCGGTAACGGTATGTGTTCACGGTCTTCGGCGACAGGCACAACTTGTCGGAGATGATCTGGACTTTCTGGCAACCGACAATCATCAGCGCGATCTGGATTTCACGCTCCGACAAGGCATCGAAGGGCGAGTCGTTGGTCGGTTGAAAGGATTTGATCGCCAACTGTTGGGCGATCTGCGGACTGATATAGCGCTGCCCGGCGAACACCAGGCGGATGGCCTGGACCATTTCCGGCAACCCGGCGCCCTTGGTCAGGTACCCGGCAGCACCGGCCTGCAGCAGCCGTGTAGGGAACGGATCTTCCTCGCACACGGTCACGGCTACGACCTTGATGTCCGGATGACTGCGCAACAATTTGCGAGTGGCTTCGAGACCGCCAATACCGGGCATTTTGACATCCATCAATACCACATCAGGCTTCAGCTCACGCGCTTTGAGCAGGGATTCCTCCCCCGATTCAGCCTGGCCGACTACTTGCAGGCCATCGATGTCAGCCAGCATTCGTGTAATGCCTGTACGAACGAGATCATGGTCATCGACTACTAGAACCCTAATCAAGCAGACACCTCGCGATATGGTCTTATTGGGTTGCCGACACCTTAGCAAAAAGCAACTGGCAGACCTAGCGCCAAGCGCTATATAAAAAGTTTCAATTCATCTTGAAAGGCCTGTGGCATGCGTGTTTCAGCGATGCGATGCATCGACATCGCGCTGCATTCTCAGGAAACATTCGTCCGTGCCCACCACGTGTAGGCCCTTTCTTTCATACAAAGTTCGCGCCGGATTATTTTCAAAGACCGTCAAGCGCAATGCCGGGCGTCGTTCCTGGCGAGCCATGGCAAATACCTGATCGATCACCCAGGAACCAGCGCCCTGCCCCCGGTGCGTTTCGACAATGTGCAGTTCGCGAATGTACAGGGCCCTGGCATCCCGACTCAGGCTGACAAAACCCACTCGACTGTCGTCATGCATGATGATCCGGGTTTCACGCCCCGCCCAGGCGACATCGAACGCCTCGTCCTGCCATAACAGGTCATACCGGATGTAATAGCGCAGCATATTGCTGCGGGTCAGGTCGCGGGCGAAATCGAGATCACCCGCAGTCGCCGCGCACCATTCGAAGCCCATCAAGCCTCCATGACCGACACGACTTGTCCGCTCCAGCCGTCAACATCGCGACGAGCAATGACTATCAAGTCGCCCGTACCCGGCGCCGCAGCAACCAACGAACCGTTCGCCGACCAGATTGCGCTGCGCCCTGCGGATTCCCAACCTCCCGTGGCACCCCCATGGTTAGCCATCAGCACGACCATCGAATGGGTTTGCGCATAGCCTTTCAACAACCCCGTATCCGGGCCATAGCCCTTCTCCGTGATCAGCACCCCGGCAGCGTAAACATCGGCACCCTGCTCTGCCGCCGCAGCGGCATGGGAAGCATGGGTGAAGTCTGCACACACCGCCAGGGCGATGGTATCGGCACCGACAAGCAGCGTCTCGCCGCCATATCCAGGTGCGAATACGACCTCTTCTCCCAGGTGCAAATGCTGCTTGCTGTAAACCCCCAGTGAACCGTCGGCACCCATCACAAGCGCTCCGATCAATACCGGAGCAGTGTCCGACAGACGAATCGGCATCCCGACCACCGTCGTCACCCCGACTTCCTGCGCAAAATCACGCAGTGGTTGCAACGCGGCAGCGTCCGGCGCGAGCGCCAACTCAGCCGCGACCCCGCGCTCGTAACCGGTCAACGACAACTCCGGAAACACCAGCAATTGCACGCCTTGCTCGGCAGCCACCTTTATGAAGCGTTGATGCCGGGCGATGTTGCCCGCAAGGTCGCCGGCAATGGAAGACGATTGCGCGGCGGCGATGATCAGAGGCGGCATGTTCCATCCTTATGACGTGATGTTTTCGAGAGCGCAGAGTGTGTCACAACCTCCAGCGCGCTCAAGTGATAGAAAATGCCCTGAATCATCGATAGCAATTTCTGATTGAATCCTCGTGCCTGGCTCTAGTAAGCTCGGGCAATCCATCGGAGACACACCATGATCAACGCCCTCTCACCGCTTAGTACCGTCAGCGCCCTGCGCTCGGTTGCGGCTGCCCGGGTGAACGACATGTGTGCTCCGGTCAGCTTTTATTTTGGGTATTGGTTTAGCCACTGGCGCGCCTGATACCCACACGGCGCCCACTTTAAACGGGTCGCCACCAGAGAATTCTCAACCCCCGGTCGGCCTCCCGACCGGGGGTTTTGTTTTTCTGGCCCGGAACAAACAGCCCCAAACACTTTTAGCGACACCCGACAACTTGAGGATCAACGCAATGAACTACGCCACTTATTACCGCTACGACAGCTTTACCGCCTGGCGATTTACCACCCTCCGCTCGGGACAGCCTGCCGCCTCCGATCGGTCACCCACAGGTGGCAAGCACACACACGTAGCCAATCCGGCCAACTGTCGAACACCCCAGTAGGGCCGAGTGCGCGGGAACAACCCGCCATCCGCCCAGGAAGCCTGAACATGAATTCGTCCGTCTCTGCTCTGCCACTGTCTACCCTGAGTCCTGCCAATGAAGCGCTGACCCTGCGTCTGCCAAGCTCGTTGCAACTCAAGCAGCAATTGCCCCTCACCAGCACCCTGACCCAGCAAGTCGCAGCCCACCGCCAGGCGGTTCGGGCGATCCTCGACGGTGAAGACTCCCGTCTGCTGGTCATCGTCGGCCCCTGCTCGATCCATGATCCTGAGTCCGCGCTCGAATACGCCGGCAAACTGGCTCGACTCGCCGCCGACGTCAGCGACGAGATGCTCCTGGTGATGCGTGCCTACGTCGAAAAACCCCGAACCACCATCGGCTGGAAAGGCCTGGCCTATGATCCGCACCTGGACGGCAGCGACGACATGGCCGGCGGCCTGACCCTGTCTCGTCAACTGATGCGTGAAATGCTCCTCATGGGTTTGCCGGTTGCCACCGAGTTGCTGCAGCCCATGGCTGCCGGTTACTTCGACGACCTGCTGAGCTGGGTGGCCATTGGCGCCCGCACCACGGAATCGCAGATCCATCGCGAAATGGCCAGCGGCCTGGGCATGCCGGTCGGTTTCAAGAACGGCACCGACGGCGGAGTCGGGGTCGCCAGCGACGCCATGCGCTCGGCAGCGCATCCGCATCGCCATTTCGGCGTCGATAGCCAGGGACATCCGGCGATCATCCAGACCCCGGGCAATGCGGACACTCACTTGGTATTGCGCGGCGGTCATGGCGGGCCGAACTACGACCGGGCCAGCGTCGCCAGGGTGCACGGTGATTTGACCCGGCTGAAGATCCCGGCACGGATCATGGTCGACTGCAGCCATGCCAACAGCGCAAAAGATCCGCTGCGCCAACCGGCAGTGTTCAACGATGTACTTGAACAACGCCTGCAAGGTGATCGTTCGCTGATCGGCATGATGATCGAAAGTCATTTGTTCGAAGGCTGCCAGCCACTGAGCCCGTCGCTGAAATACGGCGTTTCGGTCACCGACGGTTGCCTGGGCTGGAACGGGACAGAGGAGTTACTGCGTCAGGCAGCAGGACGCCTGCGTGTGAAGCGCGGCATTCAAGCACTGGCATGAATCTCGCCCGCCGACCAGTTTTCATTCGGGAACTGGTCGGCGGTGGCGATTCGCTGCATCCACCGAAATCGTGACCTCCCTCGGCGGCACGGAAAAACGACTGGCGACAGGTAGGTCATTTATTCAAACGCACTCGGCGCGGGTTGAATGGATGGCCGGACATTCCGATCCAGACCTCATCCACATCCGAATTCTCATACTGTTTCTATTCCGTTTTCATCAGGTTACCGCGGCTTTTTCATACATCGCCGAGGCGTTGGAGTGCTTTAGAGTGAGGCACCAATCACCTCCCTGAAAGGCTGAAATAAGGTATGAACATGCAACGGAATGCAGACACTCAATATCCTATCCTGCTGGTCCACGGGCTCTTCGGCTTCGAGCGAATCGGCACCTTCGAGCTCTTTCATGACATCAAGCAAGCGCTGCGCAATGCTGGCGCAAGGGTGTTCGTGCCGCACCTGTCGGCAACCCACAGCAACGAAACGCGGGGCGAGCAGTTGCTGTCGCAGATCGAACGGGTTCTGGAAGGGACTGGCGCGAATAAAGTCAACCTGATCGGTCACAGTCAGGGCGCACTCGCCGCGCGCTACGCGGGAGCGGTTGCACCATACGCCGTGGCTTCGGTGACGTCGGTCAGTGGCCCCAACCACGGCTCGGAACTGGCCGACTACCTGCGCAAGGCATTAACGCCCGGACGTCTGCCGGAACAGGTGGCGGAGACGATCGTGAACCTGTTCGCAGACTTTCTCTCGTTAATCAGCGGCAATCGTCAGCTGCCGCAAAATGCCATTGCCGCTCTGAACGCCCTGACCACCGAAGGCGTGGGCGCCTTCAATGAAAAGTACCCCCAGGGGCTGCCGAGAACCTGGGGCGGCAAGGGGCGCGAACTGGTCAACGGCGTACGCTACTACTCCTGGAGCGGCATCCTTCAGGGAAACATCCTGGACGAGGGAGCCCATGCACTTGATCCACTGCACGGTTTCTTGCGGGCCTTCTCTCAATATTTCACCACCGAAGCGGCGCAGAACGATGGCATGGTCGGCCGCTACAGCTCCCATCTGGGCACTGTCATCCGCTCCGACCATGCGCTGGACCATCTGGGCACGCTCCGCCAGCCCGCTGTTCAGATCGGCAAGAAAGTCGACCCCGTCGACCTCTATGTACAACACGCCGAACGTCTTAAAAAAGCCGGTCTCTGACCATCACACCGCCGTCCAGGCGACTCGAAGGGAACTTTGAGGAGAAATAGCCTACCGAATCCGGTAGGCTCAACACTTTACCGAATATTGAAAGGAGCATTTTCCCATGGCTAAAGCCACTGCCCGTCATATCCTTGTTGCCAGCGAAGCCAAGTGCAACGAACTCAAGGCCCAAATCGAAGCTGGCGCAGACTTCGCCGAAGTTGCCAAAGCCAACTCCACCTGCCCTTCCAGCCGCCAGGGCGGTGACCTGGGTTCCTTTGGTCCAGGCCAGATGGTCAAGGAATTCGACACCGTGGTGTTCAGCGCACCGATCAACGTGGTGCAAGGTCCGGTCAAGACCCAGTTCGGCTACCACCTGCTGGAAGTGACCAGCCGTCAGGACTGATCGACACCCGAGCTCTGCGCGCAACGGCCCGCCTTTTGGTGGGCCGTTGCGTTTGCGACACGTAACAGGCTGGCGAGGGACGCGCCTCTAGCGTACAAATTGTCGTTAACGACCACCCGGCTCTAAGGCTGACAATGCGACTGGCTTTCCCGACTTTAATATTCACTGCCGTGGCCTTGCTGTTGGGCGCCGCAGGCGTGAATGCCGCACCGCAACATGCGTTGACCGTCTATGGCGAACCGGCCAAATACCCTGCCGGCTTCAGCCATTTTGCCTACACCAACCCCCAAGCCCCCAAGGGTGGCACCATGCGTCGTTCGGCGATCGAAATCGGGCAATTCGATCATGTATTGCCGTACATCGACAAAGGCATAGGCGTCTCGCAGATTGACGGCCTGATCTATTCGCCTCTGGCCCAACGTTCGCTGGATGAACCCTACACCGTGTACGGCCTGGTGGCGCAACAGATGGAGCGCTCCGATGACGGTTTGTCCCTGCGCTTCTATCTGAACCCCAAGGCGCGCTTCGCCGACGGCAAGCCGATCACTGCCGAAGACGTGCGCTACACCTTCGATCTGCTGATGACCCAGGGCAGTCTGCGTTATCGCACCCAATTCGCAGACGTCAAGGGTGTAGAAGTCGAGGCGCCCTTGACCATTCGCTTCGACTTCAAGAACAACGAAAACCGCACGCTGCCGCTGGACATCGCGACCTTGCCGGTGTTTCCCGAGCATTGGTGGAAGACCCGCGACTTCGCCGGTGGCGGCGGTTACGAGGCACCACTGGGCAGCGGACCCTATCGAGTGAGCAAGGTCGACTCCGGCCGCAGTATCACCTTCGAGCGCAACCCCGACTGGTGGGGCAAGGACCTGCCCGTCAGCCGCGGCCTCTACAATTTCGATCATTTCAGCATCGAGTACTTCGGCGACACCGATGTCGCGCGCCAGGTGCTGCGCGGTGGTGCCTATGATTACAACCGCGAGTTTTCCGCCACCGGTTTCTCCATCGGTTATGAAAGTCCGGCATTGAGCGACGGTCGCCTGCAAAAAGCACATCTGGCCACCGAAGCGCCGCAACCGAGCCAGGGCTTTGTGTTTAACCTGCAAAAGCCCATGTTCCAGGATCGCCGGGTGCGTCAGGCACTGGCCATGCTCTGGGATTTCGAATGGAGCAACCGGCAGATGATGCGCAACATGTACATCCGCCAGCAGAGTTTCTTTTCCAATACCATCCTCGCCGCCCGGCAACTGCCGGACGCTGGCGAACGGGCGATTCTCGAACCACTGCGCGGACAGATTCCCGACGAAGTGTTCACCACCGTGTTCGAAGCGCCAAAAACCGATGGCAGTGGCGTGATCCGCGACAAGCAGCTGCAGGCCCTGGACCTGCTGGAACAGGCCGGCTGGAAACCGGATGGCGATCAATTGGTCAACGCTGACGGGGAGCCGCTGAGCTTCACCTTCCTGGTCAGCCAGAACGGCATGGACCGATTGCTGCTGCCCTACAAGCGCACCCTGAAACAGATCGGCATCGACATGAACATCCGCCGCATCGACTCCTCGCAGTACGTCAATCGCCTGATGAGCCGCGACTACGACATGATCGTCACCGGCTACCCGGTCACCACCTCTCCGGGAGGCGAACTGCTCAACTATTTCGGCTCGGCGGCGGCCACCGACCCCGGCTCCAACAACTACATGGTCCTGAAGAACCCGGCCGTAGACACCTTGATCAGCGGGCTGATTCGCGCCAACACCCAGGCTGACATGTTGCGCTACGCCCATGCCCTGGACCGGGTGTTGCAGTGGAACTACTACTGGATTCCCAACTACTACCCGCCGGGCACCTCCACCGTGTGGTGGAATCGCTTTGGCATACCCGACGTGCAAGCGAGCAATGACGAAGCCATCGAGAGCTGGTGGGAAGTGAGCACCACGCCACTGACCAACCAGCAGATGACCGCCGAGCGCATCCGCCGTGGCAGACCCGGAGGACCACACTGATGTGGGCTTACATACTGCGGCGACTGCTGCTGATCATTCCGACGCTGGTCATCATCCTTCTGGTCAACTTCGTGATCGTCCAGGCCGCGCCGGGCGGGCCGGTCGAACAGGCCATCGCCCACCTGCAAGGCATCGGCGGGGTCAGTGTCGGCGGTGGCGCCCGCGAAGCCTCCAGCGGCAGCTCGCGGGCCAGCCGCGGCCTCGATCCGCAACTGATCAAGGACATCGAAAAACAATACGGTTTCGACAAGCCGGCCCACGAACGCCTCTGGCTGATGCTCACCAGCTACGCGCGCCTGGACTTCGGCAAGAGCTTCTTCCGTGGCGCCACCGTCACCGACCTGATCCTGGAAAAAATGCCGGTGACCATCTCCCTCGGGCTCTGGGCGACGTTGATCACTTACCTGGTGTCGATCCCGCTGGGCATCCGCAAGGCCGTGCACCACGGTAGCCATTTCGATATCTGGAGCAGCACTGCGATCATCATCGGCTACGCGATGCCGGCGTTCCTGTTCGCGATGTTTCTGATCGTGGTGTTCGCCGGGGGCACGTCGCTGAACTGGTTCCCGGTGCGCGGGCTGGTCTCGGACAATTTCGAGTCGCTGTCGACCCTGGGCAAGGTCGTCGACTACTTCTGGCACCTCGTACTGCCGGTGACGTCACTGGTGATCGGTGGTTTCGCAACCCTGACGATCCTGACCAAAAACTCATTCCTTAACGAAATCACCCGACAGTACGTAGTCACCGCCCGCGCCAAGGGCTTGAGCGAGCGCCGCGTGCTGTACGGCCATGTGTTCCGCAATGCGATGCTGCTGGTGGTATCGGGGATTCCCCAGGCGTTTATCAGCGTGTTTTTTGCCGGTTCGCTGCTGATCGAAGTGATTTTTTCCCTCGACGGCCTGGGCCGCATGAGCTACGAAGCGGCGGTTTCGCGGGACTATCCGGTGGTGTTCGGATCGCTGTTCATCTTCACCTTGTTCGGCCTGCTGATAAAACTGGTGGGTGACCTGTGCTACACCCTGGTCGACCCGCGTATCGACTTCGCCGCGAGGAACGCCTGATGTTCAAGCTCTCGCCGTTGGGCCGTCGTCGCTTCGAACGCTTCAAGAAGAACCGCCGTGGCTGGTGGTCGCTGTGGCTGTTTCTCGGTCTGTTCATGTTGAGCCTGGGTGGCGAACTGATCGCCAACGACAAACCGTTGATCGTCAGTTACCAGGGCTCGTTGTACTTCCCGGCCCTCAAGCGCTACACCGAGCAGGAGTTCGGCGGGCAACTGCCGTTCCAGGCCGACTACCGCAGCGACTACGTGCAGAACCTGATCAAGAAGGACGGAGGCTGGCTGCTGTTCCCGCCCATTCCGTTCAGCGACGACACGCCGAACTATGACCTGAACAAACCGGCTCCGAGCCCGCCCACGAGCGTGAACTGGCTGGGCACTGACGACCAGGCGCGGGACGTATTGGCACGGGTTATTTTCGGCGCGCGGGTGTCGATTCTGTTTGCCTTGATGCTGACATTCGTCAGCGCGCTGATCGGCATCGCTGCCGGCGCCCTGCAAGGCTATTACGGCGGCTGGGTCGACCTCATCGGTCAGCGGCTGCTGGAGGTCTGGTCCGGGTTGCCGGTGCTGTACCTGCTGATCATCCTGTCGGGCTTCGTCGAACCGAATTTCTGGTGGTTGCTGGGGATCATGGCGCTGTTTTCCTGGCTGGCGCTGGTGGACGTGGTGCGCGCCGAATTCCTGCGCGGGCGCAATCTGGAATACGTCAAGGCCGCCCGGGCGCTGGGGCTAAGCGATCGCAAGGTGATCGTGCGGCACATCCTGCCCAACGCCATGAACGCGACGTTGAGCTACCTGCCGTTCATTCTCACCGGCGCGATTTCCACCCTGACGGCACTGGATTTCCTCGGTTTCGGCATGCCCGCGGGCAGCGCCTCCCTGGGCGAACTGATCGGTCAGGGCAAGCAGAACCTGCAAGCGCCATGGCTGGGGCTGACGGCGTTTTTCACCCTGGCGTTGATTCTTTCGTTACTGGTGTTCATTGGCGAAGCGCTGCGCGACGCCTTCGACCCCCGATCCTGATGCGGATATTGAAATGACCAACCTGATCGAAATCCGTGACCTCAGCGTGGCCTTCAGCGGCCAGACTGTGGTGCGCAATCTGTGTCTGGACATCCGCCCCGGCGAATGCCTGGCGCTGGTGGGCGAGTCGGGCTCCGGCAAATCGGTAACCGCGCACTCGATCCTGCAATTGCTGCCCGAGGGCGGCACCGAAAGCCGTGGCAGCATCCGCTATCGAGGCCGGGAACTGCTCGGCGCCCCCTCCAGGGTGTTGCGCGAGTTGCGTGGTAACCGCATCGCGATGATTTTCCAGGAGCCGATGACCTCGCTCAATCCGCTGCACAGCATCGAAAAGCAGATTGGCGAAACCCTGCTGGTGCACAAGGGCCTGGCTGGCAAGGCGGCGCAAGCGCGGATTCTGGAGTTGCTGCATCTGGTCGGCATCCAGAAACCCAAGGAGCGGCTCAAGGCTTATCCCCATCAACTGTCCGGCGGCCAGCGTCAACGGGTGATGATCGCCATGGCCCTGGCCTGCGAACCGGAATTGCTGATTGCGGACGAACCCACTACGGCCCTGGATGTGACCGTGCAGCGCAAGATCCTGCTGCTGCTCAAATCCCTGCAACAACGCTTGGGCATGTCATTGCTGTTGATCAGCCACGACCTCAACCTGGTGCGCAGCATCGCCCAGCGGGTGTGCGTGATGAAGGCCGGGGAAATCGTCGAGCAGGCGCCCTGCGAAACGCTCTTCACCGAACCGCAGCACCCTTACAGTTGCATCCTGCTCAATGCCGAGCCGGAAGGCGAAGCCCTGCCCCGGGACGAGCGCGAAAAGGTCCTGGAGGTGCAGGACCTGCGGGTGCAGTTTGCCGTCAGCGGCGGGTTGTTTCAGCGCAAGACTTACCTCAAGGCCGTGGACGGCATCAGCCTGAATGTCCAGCGCGGCAAAACCCTGGGCATCGTCGGCGAATCCGGTTCCGGCAAATCCACCCTCGGCCAGGCCATCCTGCGCCTGCTCGACTCCGAGGGCAGTATTCGCTTCCAGGGTCACGCGTTGAATGGCTTGACGCAGAAACAGCTGCGGCCATGGCGCAAGAAAATGCAGGTGGTGTTCCAGGACCCCTTCGGCAGCCTCAGCCCACGGATGTCCGTGGCACAAATCATCAGTGAAGGCCTGGAAGTGCACAGCCAGTTGAGCGCCGACGAATGCGAAGCCGAAGTGATACGGGCACTGCAAGAAGTCGGCCTCGACCCGCAGAGCCGCCATCGCTATCCCCACGAGTTTTCCGGAGGCCAACGTCAACGCATTGCCATCGCCCGGGCACTGGTGCTGAAACCGGCGTTGATCCTGCTGGACGAACCGACCTCGGCCCTGGACCGCACCGTGCAAAAGCAAGTGGTGGCCCTGCTCCGCCAGCTTCAGGAAAAACATGGCCTGACCTATCTGTTCATCAGCCATGACCTGGCTGTGGTCCGCGCCCTGGCGCACGACATGATCGTGGTCAAGGACGGCAAGGTCGTCGAGAGCGGCGCCAGCCACGACGTTTTCGACTCGCCACAGCACCCGTATACCAAGGAGCTGTTGGCGGCGGCGCATACGGGGGCGTCATAATCCGGCGCATGCCGCTGAACCACGTCGCGGCCATCGCGAGCAGGCTCGCTCCCACAGGAGTATGGATTTCAATGTGGGAGCGAGCCTGCTCGCGATGTGGACCGCACAGTCAACACATCATCAGGATCTGCACCCATGAACACCACCGAAAGCCTCAAGGACTACCAGCGTGTACGGCTGCTGGCGATCCGCTCATTGTTCGAGATCATCGAGCAGTCGAGCGAGGGCACGGTGATTGTCGACCGCGACGCCAATATCGTGTGGATGAACGAGCGCTACGCCAAGCGTTTCGGCCTGCAATCGGCGCAAAATGCGATCGGCAAGGCCTGCGAGAGCGTAATCCCCGGCAGCCTGTTACGCGAAGTGGTGCGCACCGGACGCCCGATTTTGCTCGACATGCAGGACACCCCCAAAGAACCGTTGGTGGTCATGCGTCTGCCGATTCAAGACGATGCCGGCGAGGTGATCGGCGCCATCGGCTTTGCCCTGTTCGACGAACTGCGCAGCCTGTCGCCCATGCTCAAGCGCTACATGAGCATGCAGGAAGAACTGGCATCGACGCGCTCACTGTTGCGAGCGCGGCAGACCAAATACAACTTCGCCCATTTCATCGGCACCAGCGCCGCCAGCCTGGAAGTCAAACGCCGCGCCCGCCGCAGCGCCAGTACCGATTCGCCGGTGTTGCTGCTCGGTGAAACCGGCACCGGTAAGGAATTGCTGGCGCAGGCAATCCACAATGCTTCGCCGCGCGCGCACAAGGCGTTTGTCAGCATCAACAGCGCAGCGATCCCCGAATCGCTGCTGGAAGCCGAATTCTTCGGCACCGCGCCCGGCGCCTTTACCGGCGCCGACCGCAAGGCCCGTGCCGGCAAATTGCAGATCGCCCAGGGCGGGACGCTGTTTCTCGACGAGATCGGTGACATGCCCCTGCCGCTGCAAAGCAAACTGCTGCGGGTGCTGCAGGAAAAGGAATTCGAACCAGTAGGTTCCAACGACGTGATCCAGAGCGATGTGCGGGTGATTGCCGCGACTTCAACCGATCTGGAAGCCGCCATCAAGCGCGGCGAATTTCGCGCCGACTTGTATTACCGCCTCAACGTCCTGCCCATCCAGGTTCCGCCGCTGCGCGACCGCCTCGACGACCTGCCCGCGCTCAGCGAAGCGATCCTTGAGGAGCTACGCAGCCAACACGAACTCAACGGCGAGGCCTTGAATCTGTTGGGAGAGCACGCCTGGCCGGGGAATATCCGCGAACTGCGCAACGTGCTGGAACGGGCCGCATTGCTCAGTGACGACCTGCGGCTCACGGTGGCGGATATCCGCGCGGCAATCGGGACGTTTACACCCGTGCAGCGCATGGCGTTGGCACCAGTCGAACCGGTGGAGCATGAGACCTTCAACGCTGCCCGGGCACGCTTTGATCGGCAATTGATTGAGACCACCCTGGCGCAATGCGGGGGCAAGGTAATTGAAGCGGCGGCGCGGCTGGGGCTAGGGCGATCTACGCTGTACAAGAAGATGCTGGCGTTGGGGATTGCGGAGTCTCAATAAAGAGACTCGAATCTCCGTTGTTAGATAGACCATCGCGAGCAGGCTCGCTCCCACAGGTTTATTGGATCGAGAGCAAGAATGCGATCAACTGTGGGAGCGAGCCTGCTCGCGATGAGGTCGGCCCAGTAAACAAAAATCTCAAAACAGAGACATCAGCCCGAACCTAGTTCAAAGAAAACCTAATATTTCCTTATATTTCAGACACTTAAGCATCTGGCACACAATTCGCTATAGCGCTCTCCTACAAAAGATCCACCCTACAAAAATAACAACCCAGGAGACACACCATGAGTGTGATCATTGCCTTGGCAGCCCTCGCGCTGTTGATGCTGGCTGCTTACCGTGGCTACAGCGTTATCCTTTTTGCCCCGATCGCCGCCCTCGGCGCCGTTCTGCTCACCGACCCCTCTGCTGTCGCGCCAGCGTTCACCGGCGTGTTCATGGAGAAAATGGTCGGTTTCGTCAAACTGTATTTCCCGGTGTTCCTGCTCGGTGCCGTGTTCGGCAAGCTGATCGAGTTGTCGGGTTTCTCGCGCTCGATCGTCGCCGCGGCCATTCGCTTGCTGGGCACTCGCCAGGCGATGCTGGTGATCGTGCTGGTTTGCGCCCTGCTCACTTACGGCGGCGTGTCCCTGTTTGTCGTGGTGTTCGCGGTCTACCCCTTTGCCGCTGAAATGTTCCGCCAGAGCAACATCCCCAAGCGCCTGATTCCGGCGACGATTGCCCTCGGCGCGTTCTCCTTCACCATGGACGCCCTGCCCGGCACCCCGCAGATCCAGAACATCATTCCCAGCACCTTTTTCAACACCACGGCCTGGGCCGCGCCCTGGCTGGGCTTGATCGGTACGATCTTCGTGTTCTGCGCCGGCATGCTGTTTCTGCAGCGCCAACGCAACAAGGCCCAGCGCGCCGGTGAAGGCTATGGCACCGAACTGCGCAACGAGCCGGAAACCGCCGCCGACATCAAGCTGCCCAACCCATGGGTCGCCCTCTCGCCGCTGCTGGCCGTGGGCATCATGAACCTGCTGTTCACCCAGTGGATTCCCCAGTGGTACGGCAAGACCCACAGCCTTGCGCTGCCGGGCATGGCGGCGCCTGTGACCACCGACATTGCCAAACTGACGGCGATCTGGGCGGTACAAGCGGCGCTGCTGGTGGGCATCATCATGGTGCTGGCGTTCGGCTTCCAGGCGATCCGCAGCAAACTCGCCGAAGGCAGTAAAAGCGCGGTCAGCGGTGCGTTGCTGGCGGCGATGAACACCGCGTCCGAATATGGCTTCGGTGCGGTCATTGCTTCGCTGCCGGGTTTTCTGGTCCTGGCCGACTGGCTCAAGAGCATTCCCAACCCGCTGGTCAACGAAGCGATCACCGTGACCCTGCTGGCCGGCATTACCGGTTCGGCCTCGGGCGGCATGAGCATTGCGTTGGCGGCCATGTCCGAACAATTCATCGCCGCCGCCCACGCCGCCAACATTCCGCTGGAAGTGCTGCACCGCGTGGCCGCAATGGCCAGTGGCGGCATGGACACCCTGCCGCACAACGGTGCGGTGATCACCTTGCTGGCGGTCACCGGCCTGACCCACCGCGAAGCTTACAAAGATATTTTCTGTATTACGCTGATCAAGACCCTTGCGGTTTTCGTGGTGATCGGCACTTTCTACGCCACTGGCATTGTGTGAGGTATTCATGACGACTCTTTCGGGCAAGACCGCACTGGTTACCGGTTCCACCAGCGGCATTGGCCTGGGCATCGCCCTCAGCCTGGCCAAGGCCGGCGCGAACCTGATCCTCAACGGCTTTGGCGACGCCTCCCAGGTGATAGCCGAAGTGGCGCAGTACGGCGGCAAGGTCGGCCATCACCCGGCCGATGTCAGCGACCCGGCACAGATCGCCGAGATGATTGCCTATGCCGAACGGGAATTCGGTGGCATCGACATTCTGGTCAACAACGCCGGCATCCAGTATGTGGCGCCGGTGGAAGAGTTCCCCGTGGAGCGCTGGGATTCGATCATCGCGATCAACCTGTCGTCGGTGTTCCACAGCACTCGCCTGAGCCTGCCGGGCATGCGCGCCAAGGGCTGGGGCCGGGTGATCAACATTGCTTCGGTGCATGGCCTGGTCGGATCGATGGGCAAAGCGGCTTATGTCGCGGCCAAGCACGGGGTCATCGGCTTGACCAAGGTGGTCGCCCTGGAAACCGCTACCAGCAACGTCACCTGCAATGCCATTTGTCCTGGTTGGGTGCTGACACCGCTGGTGCAGAAGCAGATCGATGACCGCGCCGCCACCGGGATTGATCCGCAACAGGCACAGCATGATCTTCTGGCTGAAAAGCAGCCATCGCTGGAATTCGTGACGCCGCCGCAACTGGGGGAACTGGTGCTGTTCCTGTGCAGCGAAGCGGGCAGTCAGGTGCGCGGTGCGGCATGGAACATAGACGGTGGCTGGTTGGCGCAGTAAGGCACCGCTGCCCGTTGTGGCGAGGGAGCTCGCTCCCTCGTTACAAATGCCCGTTTGAATTCATGAATAAGAAGAGGCAAACCATGTCCGACATCCTCTGGCAACCGAGTGCCAAACGCATCGGCAAGACCCGCATCGAGGCCTTTCGGCGCTTCATCAATCAGCGGTTCCACCTGCACATCGATGACTACCCTGCCCTGCACCAATGGTCCATCGATCAACGCGCGGACTTCTGGCAGGCCATCGTCGACTTCTTCGATATCCGCTTCCATCAGCAACCCGACGCGGTGCTGGTTGAAGGCTCGAAAATGCCCGACGCCCAGTGGTTCCCCGGCGCCACCCTGAACTTCGCTGAACACCTGCTGCGCCGTCGCGACGATGCCGTGGCCGTCGTGGCCGTGGCAGAAAATGGTCAGCGCGAACACTTGACCTGGGGTGAACTGGCCGAGCATGTCGCCGGCTTTCAAAACGGTCTGATCGCCGCCGGTGTCGGCCTCGGCGACCGGGTGGCCGCGTGCATGCCCAACACCTGGCAAACACTGGTGGCGATGCTTGCTACCACCAGCCTCGGGGCGATCTGGTCCTGCTCTTCGCCGGACTTCGGCACCCAGGGCGTGATCGACCGTTTCGGCCAGATCGAGCCGACAGTGCTCGTCACCTGTGCCGGCTATCGCTACGCCGGCAAGGAGATCGACCAGACCGTCAAGGTCAACGAAATCCTCGAACGCCTGCCATCGCTGCAGCAGTTGATCGTAGTGCCCTACGCCCGGCCGCAGGCTCGCATCGAAGACTTCCGCACAGCCGCCAATGTGACGCTGTGGGACGATTTCTACGACCCCGGCGGCGAGCCGGATTTCGTCGCCGTGCCCTTCGCCCATCCGCTGTACATCCTCTATTCCAGCGGCACCACCGGCGTGCCCAAATGCATCATCCACAGCACTGGTGGCGTGCTGCTGCAACACGTGAAAGAGCACGGTTTGCACAGCGATCTCGGCCCCGGCGAACGCTTGTTTTACTACACCACTTGCGGCTGGATGATGTGGAACTGGCTGGTCTCGGCCCTGGCAGTCGGCAGTGCCGTGGTGCTGTACGACGGCTCACCGTTTCATCCCGATCCCGAACGCTTGATCGACCTGATCGATGACGAGCGCATCAGTGTTTTCGGCACCAGCCCCAAGTACCTCGCCACGCTGGAAGCCAACGGCGTCAAACCCCGGCAAAGCCATGACTTGAGCAGCCTGAAAACCCTGCTTTGCACGGGTTCCGCGCTATCACCGCAGAGTTACGACTACGTCTACCGCGATTTCAAGGCTGACGTGTGCCTGGCGTCGATGTCGGGCGGCACCGATATCGTCTCCTGCTTTGTCAACGGCAACCCGTTGCAACCGGTGCGGCGCGGCGAGATGCAGGGCAAGAGCCTGGGCATGGCGGTTGAAGTGTGGAACGACGAAGGCCGACCGGTCGTTGGTGAAAAAGGCGAGTTGGTGTGCGTCCGACACTTCCCGGCGATGCCCATCGGCTTGTGGAACGACCCCGACGGCGAAAAGCTGCGGGCGTCGTATTTCAGCCAGTTCCCCGGCGTCTGGGCGCAAGGCGACTACGCCGAACAACTGCCCCACGGCGCGATGTTGATCCACGGCCGCTCCGACGCCGTGCTCAACCCCGGCGGCGTGCGTATCGGCACGGCGGAAATTTACCGCCAGGTGGAAAAAATCCCGCAAGTACTCGACAGCGTGGCCATCGGGCAGCAGTGGCAGGATGACGTGCGAGTGGTGCTGTTCGTGCGGCTGCGTGAAGGCGTCAAACTGGATGAAGCGCTTGAGCAACAGATTCGCCAGACCATCCGCGCCAATACCACGCCACGCCATGTACCGGCGAAGATTGTCGCGGTCACGGATATTCCGCGGACCATCAGCGGCAAAATCGTCGAATTGGCAGTGCGCAATGTGGTGCATGGGCAAAAGGTGAAGAACACCGATGCACTGGCCAATCCCGAGGCTTTGGCGCAATTCCGCGACCGTCCGGAACTGCGGGATTAAAGTGCTCCAATAAGACCTGCTCGCGAGGGCGGCGTGTCAATCAATGTCAAAGTTGAATGTGCCGCCCTCATCGCGGGCAAGCCCGCTCCCACAGGAATTGCTTGTCAGATGCAAAATGCGCATACAACCACTATCCCTGTAGGAGCGAGCCTGATCGCGATGGTTGCGAACGATAACGCAGGGAGCCTGATGCCCCGCGGCGGTCTCCAGTTCATCGCGAGCAAGCTCGCTCCCACAGGGGATTGGCGGTGCATGCACATACCGCGCCCGCCACAAAACCTGTGGGAGTGTGGCTTGCCCGCAATAGCGTGGGTTCAGTCGACGTAGACGCCAGCTCCCCCCAGCCATATTGGGCAGGCTCACCTCAACCGGCGCTTGCGCTTGAAGTTGCATGCGGAGGGATCGACAGGTCTGGATGCACCAACGGGTGAGTGGGGACTGATGGACTGACGCACATTCGCCGGGCGATGAAGGTATTCGATCGGGTCTTCGATGGTGACGATATGCCCATGATCGTGGCGATTGCGGTAGTCAATCAGTGCCGCCAGCGAGGTAGACTTGCCGGAGTCGGTGGCACCGACGAACAGCATCAAGCCCTGCTTGAGCATCACGGTTTCGAGCAGCACTGGTGGCAATTTGAGATCTTCGAAGCGTGGCATGTCGAGTTTGACATTCCGCACCACCATCGACACATCGTTACGCTGTTTAAAGATATTGAGCCGAAAGCGTCCGATGTCCGGCAGGGAAATTGCCAGGTTCATCTCCAGTTCCCGTTCGAACTCAAGTCGCTGTTCGGCGTCCATAATGGACGCGGCGATGGCCGCGAGCTCTCCGGGCCTGCACGGCTGATCCGCCAGCGAGGTGAGAACACCGTCGAACCGCGCACAGGGTGGTGCACCCGTGGACAAGTAAAGGTCGGCGCCATTGCGGCTGGCCAGTTGTTTTAATAACGCGTCGATTTCCATGGCAAAACACACCTACGATGCATTCAATGAATAAAAATGACCCGAACCTCTGAAGTGCCGGGTCATCCAGCGTCTACCGCTCAGCCAGCTTAGTAGACGCCGTCACACCGACTTGAAGCAGGACACCTTGATGAACGCCTCACCGACCGGCAGCGATGCCCAGGCCCTGATTGCCAGACTGGACTGGGAAAGCAGCCCACTGGGCGCGGCCAGTACCTGGCCACAGAGCCTGAAAACCGCCGTGGACATCGTGATTCATTCACCGATGCCGATGCTGTTGCTCTGGGGGCCGCAGTTGACGCAAATCTACAACGACGGCTTCGCCCTGCTCGCTGGCAACAAGCATCCGCACGCTTTCGGACAGCCAACACACGATATCTGGCCAGAGTTAAAGGATTTTACCGACCCGATTTACCGAGCCGTCCTACAAGGACAGGTGCGGACCTACAGCGAACAGCGCTTCACCCTGCAGCGCGATGGCAAGGATTCCGACTTCTGGCTCGACCTGACCTACAGCCCCATTCGCGACGAAAGCGCCGAGGTGGCCGGGATTCTGGTCACGGCCATCGAAACCAACGAGCGTCGACGCATCGCGCTTGAACTGGAACAGCGCTCGGCTGCCAGCCTCAAGGCCCAGCAAGAAACCGAGGAACGCCTGCAACTGGCCCTCGCCGCCACCGACGCGGTCGGCACCTGGGACTGGGACATCAGCGAGGATCGCTTCCTGGCGGACGCCCATTTCGCCCAATTGCACGGCATCGACCCGGCCATGGCCAGCCAGCTGCCGATCACCGAGTACCTTCGCGGCGTGCACCCGGAAGACCGCGCCCTGATCGCCCGCAGCATCAAACATTGCATCGCCCATGGCACCGAATACGCCGAGGAGTACCGCCTGCTGCAACCCAACGGCGAATTGCGTTGGGTATTTGCTCGCGGTCGTTGCTACAAGGACCACCATGGCCGGCCGATCCGCTTCCTGGGCGCCGCCCTAGACCTCACCGAACGCAAAAACACCGAGCAGGCCCTGCGCCAGAGCCAGACCGAGCTGCAACTGATCATCAACGCCATGCCGATCCTGATCAGCTACGTCGACCGCGAGGAACGCTTTCGCCTGAACAATGCCGCTTATCTGGACTGGTACGGTCTGACCCCTCAGGAACTCTATGGCCGCACCATTCGCGAGGTGCTGGGCGACGAGGCCTACGCCCTGCGCGCCGAGCACATCGCCGAGGCCCTGTCCGGCAGGTCCTGCTGTTTCAGCATCAACACGCCGCACCGTGATGGCAGCATCCGTCATGCACTGATGAACTATTTGCCGCGCCACGGTGCGGACGGCGCGGTAAACGGTTTTTACATCTTCGTGATCGACGAAACCGAGCGTAAACAGACTGAAGAAGCCCTGCGCAACCTCAATGAAACCCTCGAAGAGCGGGTCAGCGCCCGCACCCGGCAACTGGCCGAAGCCAATGAAAAACTGCTCAAAGAGATGTTCGAACGCGAGCGCGCCGAAGAAGCCCTGCGCCATGCCCAGAAGATGGAAGCAGTCGGCCAGCTCACCGGTGGCATCGCCCATGACTTCAACAACATGCTCACGGGGATCATCGGCAGCCTGGATCTGATGCAACGCTACATCGCCGACGGCCGTGCCGCCGAGATCGCCCGTTTCACCGAGGCCGCGGTGTCCTCGGCCAACCGCGCCGCCGCGCTGACCCATCGTCTGCTGGCGTTCTCCAGGCGTCAGTCGCTGGACCGCAAACCGCTGAACCCCAACGACCTGATTCACTCCCTGGAAGACCTGTTCAGTCGCACCAAGGGTGACCATATCGCGCTCAAACTGCGCCTGGCCAAAGACGCCTGGATGGTCAGCACTGACGTCAGCCAACTGGAAAACGCCCTGCTGAACCTGGTGATCAACGCCCGGGACGCCATGCCCGATGGCGGCGAGTTGTGCATTGAAACCGCGAACGTCCACCTCGACGGCAGCGACATCACCACCCTGGAACCGGTCAAGGCCGGGGATTACCTGATGATCGCCGTCAGCGACAACGGCACGGGCATGACCCCGAAGGTGCTGGCCAAGGCGTTCGATCCGTTTTTCACCACCAAACCCATCGGCCAGGGCACCGGGCTGGGCCTGTCGATGATTTATGGTTTCGCCCAGCAGTCCGGCGGCCATGTGACCCTGTTCAGCATGCCCAACCAGGGCACCAGCGTGCGTTTGTACTTGCCGCGCCTGCACGGCATGGAACCGCAAGACGTGTTATCGCCGGTTATCAGCGAGGCGCCCTCGGCGATTGCCGGTGAAACCGTGGTCCTGGTGGAGGACGACCCGGCCGTGCGCATGCTGGTGTTCGACCTGCTCAAGGAGCTGGGCTATCACGCCTATGAAGCCGAAGACGCGAAGAGCGCCCTGCCCTTGCTCGAGTCCGAACTGCGGGTCGATTTGCTGGTGACCGATGTCGGGTTGCCCGGCATGAATGGCCGGCAACTGGCGGAAATTGCCCGTCAGCACCGACCTGAACTCAAAGTGCTGTTCATGACCGGTTACGCGGAAAAAGCCGCCGAGCGTCAGGGTTTTCTTGAGGAAGGCATGGACATGGTGGCCAAACCGTTTTCGATTGATCTATTGGCCAACAAGATTCGCACGATGATCGGCCAACCGCAGTGAGTTAGGGCATAATCGCGCGCCCCGCGTCACACCCATGTCACCACCGTTGCAAGGTATCCGCCCCATGAAAGCTCAAGCCCGCCATATTCTGGTGAAAACCTCGGAAGAAGCCGAGCAGCTCAAACAACGCATCGCCAAGGGCGAAGCCTTCGATGTGCTGGCCAAGAAGTATTCCACCTGCCCGTCCGGCAAGCGCGGCGGAGACCTGGGCGAAGTGCGGCCGGGGCAGATGGTTGGCGCCATCGATGCGGTGATTTTCAAGAAGCCGCTGCGGGTGGTGCACGGACCGATCAAGAGCAAGTTCGGTTATCACCTGGTGCAGGTGTTTTACCGGGATTGAAGCCGCCCGTGGCGAGGGAGCTTGTCGGATCGCCTTCGTCCCGCTGGACTGCGAAGGGGCCCCAAAACCTGCAACCTTGATCTGCCTGAAAAATCGAGTTCAAAGGATTTGCGACTGCTGCGCAGCCGAGCGGGAGTAAACTCCCTCGCCACAGGGCATGCATTTCAAGGTCTGGGAATAAGCGCCCCCGGCACCTGGATCACCCGACTCGCCAACCGGTGCCCCGCCTCGGCCGCTTCGACCGGGCTAGCGCCCTTGAGCCGCGCTGCCAGGTACGCCGCACTGAACGAATCCCCCGCCGCCGTGGTGTCCACTACGCGCTCGACTTTCTGCGCCGGCACTTCGAACGCCTCCCCCTCACACCGAATCAGGCACGCCTCGGCGCCACGCTTGAGCACCACTTCGGGTGTGCCGATCTGCTCATAGGCGTCAAACACCGCCGCGCAATCGGAGAAGTGGAACAGCGCCTGTTCGTCATCGACGGTCAACAACGCCAGGTCGACATAAGGCAGCACGCTGCGATAGGCCGCCCGCGCGTCCTCGACCGAGCCCCACAGCCGTGGCCGGTAGTTGTTGTCGAAGACGATTCGGGCGTCGCGCTGCCGGGCCTGGATCAGGGTTTCCAGCAACTTTTCCCGGCCCTTCACGCCCAGTACCGCCAGGGTAATGCCGCTGAAATACAGCACGTCATAGTCCGGAAGCGCCGCCAGGATCGGCGCGGCCGCCGGCGTAGTGAAGCAATCACGAACCGCCGCTTCATTGCGCCAGTAGAGAAAACGACGCTCGCCAGCGGCGTCGGTCTGGATGCAATACAGCCCTGGCAAGCGTCCGGGCAGGCGCTGGACCATGCCCAGGCCGATGTTTTCCTCGGCCCAGCTCTGGCACATGGCATCGCTGAAACTGTCATCGCCCAGGGCCGTGACGTAGTCCACCGTGCCAGCGCCGGCCAATTCTCGGGACAGGTACACCGCCGTGTTCAAGGTATCGCCACCGAAGCTCTGTTGCAGGCTGCCATCGGCGCGGTGTTGCAGCTCGATCATGCATTCGCCGATCAGGGCGATGCGCGGGGCGTGGGGACCCAGGGTGTTGAGGGTGTTCATGGTTGTGGGGGTCTCTGGTGTTCTTTGTTGTCTGGTCGGGCCTCTTCGCTGGCAGGCCAGCGAAGGGCTCTGCGCAGTCTCAAACCTTAGAAACAGGTTTCCATGGTTTCGATGACGTTCAATTGCTCATCCACCAGACACCCCGTGCGCCACTTGTCGAACGTCAGGCACGGGTGCGAAGTGCCGAACGAAATGATGTCGCCTACCCGCAACTCGACGCCCGGCGCCACGGTCATGAATGCATGCTGGTCCATCACCGCCGTCACCTTGCAGGCACTCACGTCGTCGCCTTTGGCGGGCAGCACGCCGGCCTTGTAACGCAGCAATGGCACCGGCAAACCGGCGTCGTAGGCCACGTCACGCTTGCCCAGGGCAATCACCGCGAAGCCCGGCTCCGGCAGCGACTGCACGTGCGCCCAGACTTCCAGCGCCGGGCGCAACCCTTCGTGCAGGTCGCTGCGGCGGTCGAGCACGCAGCATTGCGCCTCCTTGTAGATGCCATGGTCGTGGGCGACATAACTGCCAGGACGCAGCACGCTGAGGAAGCGCCCTGCAGCGTTCTGCGCTTCGAATTCCTCGGCGATCAGGTCATACCAGGCCGAGCCTGACGCGGTGATGATCGGCTTGGCGATTGCGAACGCACTGCTGTCCTGCAACTGCACCGCCAGGCGCACCAGGGAACCGGCGAACGCACGAATGCCGCTGATGGCGTGATCACCATGAATCACCCCTTCATAGCCTTCGATCCCGGTCAGGGCCAGTGCCGGTTGCGCGGCGATGGCTTTCGCCAGGTCGATCACTTCCTGTTCGCTGCGGCAGCCGCAACGCCCGCCGACCACGCCGTACTCGATCATCACGTTCAAGCGCACACCGCGCGAGGCGAAATACGCGCCGAGGTCGGCAACGTTGTCCGGGTGATCGACCATGCAGTAGAAGTCGAACGTCGGATCGGCCAGCAGATCGGCGATCAGCGCCATGTTCGGTGTGCCGACCAGTTGGTTGGCCATCAGCACCCGACGCACACCATGGGCATAGGCGGCGCGGGTTTGCGTGGCGCTGGCCAGGGTAATGCCCCAGGCACCGGCGTCCAGCTGCCGGCGAAACAGCGCCGGGGTCATGCTGGTCTTGCCGTGGGGCGCGAGCTCGGCGCCGCTGTTGCTGACGAAATCCTGCATCCAGCGAATGTTGTGCTCCAGCGCTTCACGATGCAGCACCAGCGCGGGCAGGCTGACGTCACGGACAAGACTGGCGCCCGTGCGGGCAAAACCCTTTTCCACGGCGGCGGTATTTTCGGCAGTAGTCATGGTCGAACTCCTCACATTCGCGGCCGCAAGCAGCCGCTGTTATTCGTTGATGCGACGGGCCAGGCTGTTGGCGCTTTCGATCAGCACCCGGCGGTAGTCGTCGTAATTTTTCTTTGCATCGGCCCGGGGGGCGACGATGCACAGGGTCGCGATGGCCACGCCGCCGGGGTCTTTGACCGGCGCGGCGAAGCAATGGGTAAAGGTGTCGGCGACGCTATCGAAGGAGAAAAAACCATCGATGCCGGCCTGACGGATTTCCTTGAGAAACTGCTCCAGCGGCAGGCGTTCACCATCGGGCAGGATGAAGTCGTCATGGTCGATCAGATCGATGATTTCCTGGTCGCTCAGGTGCGCCAGCAACAGGCGCCCGGACGCAGTCCAGGGGATCGGTGCGTTTTCGCCGATGTCCGAGGAGATACGGAAATGCCGCTCCCCCTCTTTCATCAACGCCACGGTGTATTTGCGCCCGTTGAGCAGGCACATCTGCGCGGTTTCATGGGTTTGGCTGACGATTTCCTGCAAGGCGTGATCGGCCTCGCGGGTCAGGTCGAAATGGCGCAGATGCGCCTGTCCGAGAAAGTACAGCTGGCGCCCCAGGTAAACGTGACCGTCCTTGCCCACCGGCTCCAGAATCCGTCGCTCCAGCAACGAGGCCACCAGTTCGTAGACCGTGGATTTGGGGCTGCCGATGCCACTGGCGATTTCATTCGGGCGCAGGGGCTGGCCGATCTCCTTGAGGAAATCGAGGATGTCGAACGCCCGGTCCAGACCGCGCGCCCGGCGTTTGATGGTGTCTTCGGTCATGTCAGTGGTTCCCATTCAAAGTGCCGGGAGTTTACCGAGAGTGCGGTAACGACTGTTAGGCCGTCTTCGCTGGCAAGCCAGCGCCCACAGGTGTTGATGGTGTATCTGCAATCTGTGCCAGCCTGCAAAACCTGTGGGAGCGTGGCTTGCCCGCGATGGGCGCGACTCGATTCAAGCCTTTTTCTTGTACGCGATGCAGTCGATCTCGACCTTGCAGTCGACCATCATGTTCGCCTGCACGCAGGCCCGGGCCGGGGCGTGTTCGGGTTTGAAGTACTCGGAGAAGACCTTGTTGAAACTGGTGAAATCCCGCGGGTCCTCCAGCCACACGCCTGCACGCACCACATCTTCCAGGCCATAACCGGCCTCTTGCAGAATCGCGATCAGGTTCTTCATGGTCTGGTGGGTCTGCTCGACGATGCCGCCGGTAATGATCTCGCCATCCACCGCCGGCACCTGCCCGGAAACGTGCAGCCAGCCATCGGCTTCAACGGCTCGGGCGAACGGGCGAGGCTGACCGCCAGCGGCGGTGCTGCCGGTGCCGTAACGAGTAATGCTCATGAGTGTTTCTCCTGATTGAAAATCGAATGTTTAAAAGCGCGTGTTCTTGAGGAATTCCGCCAGGCGTGGCGATTTCGGACGCTCGAACAGTTCCTTGGGCGGCCCCTGCTCTTCGATGCGCCCCTGATTCATGAACACGATCTTGTCCGAGACTTCGAAAGCGAAGCGCATTTCGTGGGTCACCAGCAGCATGGTCATGCCGTCTTCGGCCAGTCCCTTGATGACGTTGAGCACTTCGCCGACCAGCTCAGGGTCCAGCGCCGAAGTCACTTCGTCGAACAGCATCAGGCTCGGGTTCATCGCAATCGCCCGGGCAATCGCCACGCGCTGCTGCTGACCGCCGGACAGCTGGCCAGGATAGTGATCGCGACGTTCCAGCAAACCGACGCGTTCCAGCCATTTTTCCGCCAGCGCCACGGCCTCGTCCTTGTGCAGTTTTTTCACCTTAAGCAAGCCCAGGGTGACGTTCTGCAACGCGGTGAGGTGCGGGAACAGGTTGAATTGCTGGAACGCCATGCCAGTCATGGCGCGATGACGGGCGATGACTTTTTCCGGGTGACGGATGCGTTTGCCATTGACCTCGTCATACCCGATGGATTCGCCGTCGAGCATGATCTGCCCGCCCTGAAACTCCTCGAGCATGTTCACGCAGCGCAGCAGCGTGGTCTTGCCCGAGCCGCTGGAGCCGATCAGCGTGACCACGTTGCCGCGCTGCATCGTCAGGTCGACGCCCTTGAGCACTTCCAGCGGGCCGTATTGTTTATGCAGGCCGCGAATGTCCAGCAGAGGCTGTCCGCTCGGGACGTTGGATTGTTGTACTTGACTCATGGCAGGGCCACCCGCTTTTCAATGTGCCGGCCGAGTAATTCGATGCCGTAGTTGATGACAAAAAACAGAAAACCGGCGAACAGGTAAAACTCCAGGGTCATGAAGGTCCGGGCGATGATCTGCTGGGTGCTGAGCAGCAATTCGGCCACGCCGATCACCGACAGCAGCGTCGAGGCCTTGACGATCTCGGTGGACGAGTTGACCCAGGTCGGCAGGATTTGCCGCAGTGCCTGGGGCAATAGCACGTAACCGAGGGCCTGGTAGAACGTCAGGCCGATGGCCTTGCTCGCTTCCATCTGCCCACGGGGCAATGCTTGCAGTGCACCGCGCACGATCTCGGCGACGTGGGAACCGCAAAACAGCGTCAGGCCCAGTGCACCTGCCTGAAACGCGCTGATCTGCCAGCCCAGTGCCGGCGCCATATAGAAGCAGGCCAGCACCAGCACAAACACCGGGGTACCGCGAATCACGTCCACGTAGAAACGAAACGGCGCGCGCATCCAGAACTTGCCGTAGGTCAACACCAGACCGGCGAATACGCCGACCACGGTGCCGAGCAAAATCGCCAGGGCCGACACCTGAACACTGGTCAGAAAGCCTTGCCACAGCACTTCCCGGGCGACCCACAACTCATGCAACCAACTGGGGGATTCGTACATGGGGCCTCCTATCGGCGGATCGCCAGGCGCTGCTCGAGGTAACGCAGCATCATGGCAATGAGGTAACAGGCCGCGACATAGAGCGCCGTGGTCACCAGCCAAGTTTCGATCACCCGGTAGCTCTCGACATTGATCTTGCGCGCGTAATAGGTCAGCTCCGGCACGGCAATCGCGGCGGCCAGCGAAGTGTCCTTGAACAGCGAAATGAAGTTGTTCGACAAGGCCGGCAACACATTGCGCAACATCACCGGCACAGTGACGTAAGCCTTGACCTGCCACTCGCCCAGGCCGATCGCCAGCCCCGCTTCACGCTGGCCCTTGGGAATGCTCAGCAGCCCGCCACGGAACACTTCGGTCAGATACGCACCGGCGTACAGCGACAGCGTGATGATGAACGAGGGAATCTTGTCCAGCCGGATGCCGAGACTCGGCAAGGCAAAGTAGATCAACAGAATCAACACCAGAATCGGCGTGTTGCGAATCACCGTCACATACACCGATGCCAGCACCCGCAATGCGCGGTGCTTCGACAGCAAAGCAAACGCCATCATCAGGCCGATCACGCAACCGATGGCGATCGATACCAACGCCAGTTCGAGGCCCAGGCCGAGCCCCGCCAGCAAGGTGTCGAAATCGCGCCACACCGCGGCAAAGTTCAACTGATAGTTCATGGTTGGCAGTACCTTGAGCGGGGCGCATTTCGGCGCCCCACTCTCACGGGATCATTTGAATTCGACAGGGAAGCCAATCGCCGGAGTAGGCAGATCGACACCAAACCACTGCTTGAACGACGCCGCGTAAGCCGGGAACTCAACACCGGTCATGGCTTCATGCAGCGTGGTATTGACGAAGTTCAGCCAATCCTGATCGCCGCGTTTCACGGCACACGCGTAGGTCTGCGGGCTCCAGGCGTAGGCCGGGCTGCGGTAGCGACCGGGGTTTTGCACCATCAGGTATTTCACCGAGGACTGGTCGGTGGCTGCCGCGTCGGCACGGCCCGAGTTCACCGCTTGGTACATCAGGTCCACGCTGTCGTACTGATCGACCTTGGCCTTGGGCAACGCCTGATGCACCAATTCCTCGGCATAGACGTTTTGCAACACGGCCACGGTGAGGCTGTCACCGGCGGCCTTCATGTCATCGATTTCCTTGTACTTGCTGTTGGCTGGCAACAACAGGCCAACACCTTCGCGGTAGTACGGCAGCGTGAACGCCACTTGCTGGGCACGGCTGGCGGTCACGGTGATGAACTGGCAACTGATGTCGACCTTGTCGGTCAGCAAGTTGGGAATCCGCGCATCGGAAGACTGCACCACGTATTCAACCTTGCTCGGGTCGTTGAACAAGCCCTTGGCAATCATGTGCCCGATATCGATATCGAAACCCTGCAACTTGCCATCCGCCCCCTGAAAGTGCCACGGCGCGTTAGTGCTGCCGGTGCCCACGATCAGTTTGCCGCGGGCCAGAACGCTATCGAGCTTGCTGTCGGCCGCCTGGGCCACGCCCACGGCAGCTGCAGAGGCTGCAAACAGAAAAACACACGCTTTGAACAAGGAAGGTCGGCGATGCATGGCAAGCACTCCAGGATGATGTTTATTCCGCTATACCGGAACTTGGTATGTAACAACGGAATAGACAGCAGAAAGTGTGCCACAGCCTCGCAGGGAAAACCTAGTGCAACTGAAAGCTCAATTGAATCAACGGCATGCATGGAAACGCCGTCGCTGGCGTTACCTGGTCACTCAACGAGCGGGTGCTACCGTTGGCTACAGGTCGTGGGCAATGCGCTTCGTTTGAGTGCGCGGGAAGCAGTGCGTGTCACGCAAACCGACACTCACGCGGCATGGCGGTGAGTACATCAAGCAGTCAAAACCCTTGCCAACCTGTCAACTCTGACAGTAGACGCCCCGCAAGCCCTGAGGAAATACTGGCTCGGCATGTCACTTATAAACATCGCCTCTCCAGGGAATTAAATGTGAATACAGCAAGGATGTTTTTTATAACTACCGCACTCGGGACTTTTTTATCGGGTTGCGACATCGAACAGACCAACAGCATTGCCACGGTAAACGAAGAATGCGCGAGCCTCGTCAGCGCAAAGTACATTGGCCAAAACGGTGCGGAAGTTTGTGTCACGACGCCACTGTCCAAAAGCGACACATCCATTGCGGGAACTATCGTCGGCGTCGACTCGGCGGGGCCGTTCATGGTAACGGCGTTAACAAGCGACGGAGATATCCTGAGACAGGCAACCACGCTTGCCAACGGAGATTTCACGATGACTCAGTTGAACCTCTCGAGCCTGCCAGGCAGGGGGATTTCGTTCTCGGTGTTTGTAAATGGAATCAGTTCGCCTCCTACCAGACTGGTCGTTGGGCAAGAGCCTGCGGTCAAGTGCGTTCGCGGCACACCGAACTACCCGTTATGCGGAACCTATCCGGGTGCAATTTTCTTCCCGATAAAAAATTCCGTTACCACCCTCTTTTCGGTTCCATCGGGCGATACCTTTCGCGCGCCAACGCTGTTGCCGCATTTTGTTGGCTTGAACGTTATTTACTGGCGGCCAGGCAAAGCCATCGGCCGCTTGCCCAATGTCCCTGCGCCACTCAAACCCGGAGAGGCGCAAACCGTTTATGCGACGGTAAACATTAACGAAGAATCGTTCGCCTACCCGGTGACCCAGACTGTTTTGCCAGGCGACAAGTAACACGCCAACAGACCGACACGGAGTGAACACCGCCACGACATCTGGGCCTCATCGGTCAAGCCGTGCCTACAGATACATCAACAGCCTGTAGGCACGGATATGCCAGCGCAGTGCCCTCGGGCCCGCCCCAACATCACCCGTCGACACGCGCCAGAAACACTCGCGTCACCCGCCGCTCTTCGACCTTGAGGACGGTCATGCGCCAGCCCTGCCACTCATGGCTGTCACCGATCATCGGCAGGCGATCCAACAAACTCATCACCAACCCGGCGAGGGTTTGATAGTCGTCCGTCGGTTGCGCGGCAAACCCTGTGCGTTGCCGCACCCGCGCCAGGTTCAAGGCACCACTGACCACAAACCCGCCATTGTCCTCGTGCACATCCGGGCCTTCGATTTCGCTGGCATCGGGTAACTCGCCGGCAATCGACTCCAGAATGTCGGTCATGGTCAGCACGCCGACGAAATCCCCGAATTCATTGACCACAAAGGCGATGTGGGTCGATGCCTTGCGCATCTGCTCCAGGGCATTGAGGATCGAATAGCTGTCCAGCAAGTTGATGGTCTGGCGCGCCAGGTGCGCAAGATCAGGCTCGTTACCGGCCAGGTATTCCTTCAGCAGTTCCTTCTTGTGCACGAAGCCCAACGGTTCATCCACGGCACCGTCACGAATCAATGGCAGACGCGAGCAGGACGAATGCATCAACCTTGTACGAATGGCCTCGGCGTCATCGGTCAGGTCGATATGATCGACGTCGGCGCGCACGGTCATCAGGGTACGGATCGGCCGTTCAGCCAGTTGCAACACGCCGCTGATCATCACCCGCTCGCGACGGTCGAACAGTTCTTCAGTCGGTGCTTCGCCGTTGTCCAACAGGTCGGCAATGTCTTCACCGACCTCCTCCACGGCCAGTTTGCGACCGCCCAGCAAACGCATTACTGCATGAGCCGTGCGCTCGCGCATCGGTCGCAGGCCCTGCATCGAGCGCTTGCGGCGAGCCCGGGCAATCTGGTTGAACACCTCGATCAGGATCGAGAAACCGATGGCCGCGTACAGGTAGCCCTTGGGAATGTGGAAGCCCAGGCCCTCGGCGGTCAGCGCAAAACCGATCATCATCAAGAAGCCCAGACACAGCATGATCACCGTCGGGTGCGCGTTGACGAAACGGGTCAGCGGCTTGCTCGCAACGATCATCAGGCCGATGGAAATGATCACCGCGATCATCATCACCGCCAGTTCATCGACCATGCCCACAGCGGTAATCACCGCATCGAGGGAGAACACGGCATCGAGCACCACGATTTGCGCCACGATCGGCCAGAACAAGGCGTAGGCCGTATGGGAGGAGCGCTGGCCGACATGCCCTTCGAGGCGTTCGTGCAGCTCCATGGTGGCCTTGAACAACAGGAACACACCGCCAAACAGCATGATCAGGTCACGGCCGGAGAAGCTCTTGTCGAACACCTCGAACAGCGGTTGGGTCAACGTCACTAGCCACGAGATACTCGCGAGCAAGCCCAGACGCATCAACAACGCCAGGGACAAACCAATGATGCGCGCACGGTCGCGCTGCTCAGGCGGCAATTTGTCCGCGAGGATCGCGATAAACACCAGGTTATCGATGCCCAACACCAGTTCCAGCACAATCAGCGTCAACATACCCAGCCAAGCGGTGGGGTCAGCTATCCATTCCATGTAAACGTCTCGATCTCGTCAGTGAATTCAGAATGCCGGGCACGGCAAGGCGCGGCGCAATGGCCGTGAAACTGCAAAAACAAGGGCGTTTGAATGGTCGAAGACCGGGTGTATGGCGTGCGTCAGGAGCGCGCATTGGCGCGAAGGGAAAGGGTAGCCGGGGGGCTCCGTGAAGGTGTTCATGCAAATCCTGAATGGAAAAAGGACTTGGATCGTACAGGTGATCGGGATAATTCCTACAGCCGAAAATCATTACAAAATCTGTAGTAGTCAGGAAAGCGGGATGTCCGAGGACCCTCTTCGCGAGCATGGGGCATCCGCTGTCAATCGAGTCTGTGCTTCACCCGGACCATTGTGGGAGCGACCTTGCTCCGGTCGACATTCCGACGATGACGAGAGCCCGCACACCGCACCTCTCAGCCGGGCAGCAACCCGTCGATATGCCGATACTCAGCCTGAAGCTGCGCCGCCAGGACCCGGCTGCGCCCGAGGCGAATCGGCCCGCGCTCGATGTCGATGACCAGCCCCGGACAATCGAGCGCGGGCAACGTCGGCCAGTCCTTCAAGCGGCCATCGGTCACTATCAGCAACCGTTGCTGCTCCGCCGGGAAGCGCTTGTGCCGCGCTCCCAGCCAGCGCCCCGCTTCACTCAACGCCGCCAGCAACGGCGTGCCACCGCCGGCACCGAGTCCGTCGAGCCACGTGCGCAATCCGCTGGATGCCTTCAACCCTTGCACCTGCCATTTCGGCTGCGTCCCGCTGGCTGTCAGCAGGCCCAGCCGCGCGCGTTGGCGGTAAGCATCGTCGAACAGCTGTGCCAGCAAGCCTTTGGCGTCACTCAAGGCCTGATGCCGTCTCGTCGACGCCGACGCATCGACGATCACCAGCCACAGCTCATGGGCGGAACGGGTACGCAGGTGGAACAACAGGTCGTCGCGCTGACGTGGCCGGCCGTTCAGCAACGTACCGGGCCAATTGACCGCCCCGTCGCGCGCGGCCTGACGTTTGCCCTGCTTGCCGTGGTCGAGGCGTCCGGCGCGGGGTCTGGCATTCGCCCCCGCGTCAGAGCGAGGGCGAATGCCTAGGGCTTTTTTGGCCAGCTCGGCACTTCACGGCGAGCCCCGACCGGCAGCGCCTGGACAGGCATTTCACCCCACTGTCCCTGGCCTGAGTCCGGGTTTGACTGTTGACTGGCGTGGGACTGCTGCTGTTGTGGGGCCGGTGGCGTTGGCTCACGACGACGATGGCGCAATGCAAATTCGGCGACCGCATCGATATCTTCGACGGCGATGGCACCCACCCCACGCCAGGCGGCATGGGCCCGCGCCGCCCGCAACCAGACCAGGTCGGCGCGCAAACCGTCGACCCCGGCGGCAAAACAACGCTCGGTAATCTGCGCCAGGGTGTCATCGTCCAGGGCAATGCTGGCCAACGTGCTGCGAGCCTGCTGGCAACGCTCGCGCAACGCCTGCTGGCGGCTCTCCCACTCGGCGCAGAAGCCGTGCGGATCGCTGTCGAAGTCCAGGCGCCGCCGGATGATCTGCCCGCGCTCGGCCGGCGCGGTGTGACCACCGAGGGCGACGTTCAAGCCAAATCGATCGAGCAGTTGTGGGCGCAGCTCACCCTCCTCCGGGTTCATGGTGCCGATCAGCACGAACTTCGCCGAATGCCGGTGGGAAATGCCGTCGCGCTCGACCAGATTGGTGCCACTGGCCGCCACGTCGAGCAGCAGATCGACGAGGTGGTCGGGCAGCAGGTTGACTTCATCGACGTAAAGCACGCCACCGTCGGCCTTGGCCAGCACGCCCGGGGAAAATTGCGCGCGACCTTCGCTCAATGCAGCGTCGAGATCGAGTGTGCCCACCAGGCGTTCTTCGGTGGCGCCCAACGGCAAGGTGACAAACTGACCGCTGGCCAGCAGGTCCGCCAGGCCACGGGCCAGGGTCGACTTGGCCATGCCGCGCGGGCCTTCGATCAACACACCGCCGATCTTCGGGTCGATGGCGGTGAGGCACAGCGCGAGTTTCAAATCGTCGGCGCCGACCACGGCGGAGAGCGGGAAATGGGGGGTATCGGTCATTGTTCAATCTCGGTCATGGTCGGTGATTTCACAAACACCTTGATCCCTGTGGGAATGAGCCTTCTCGCGAAGGCGCTGCGTCAGTGGCTATTGAGGCGACTGACGCTCCATCGCTAGCAAGCTCGCTCCTACAGGGTCGGCGGTGTTTCAACTGTCTTCTTCTATATCCAGCAACAGATTCTCCAGTGCCTCGCGATACGCGCCCGGCTCTTTCCACATCCCCCGCTGTTGCGCTTCGAGCATGCGTTCGGTCATGTCGCGCAAGGCATGGGGATTGTGCTCGCGAACGAAGTCACGGGTGTTGGCGTCAAGCAAATAGGCATCCGCCAGCAGCGCGTATTGGTGATCGTCGATCAATTGCGTGGTGGCATCGAAGGCGAACAGGTTGTCGACCGTCGCGGCCATTTCAAACGCGCCTTTGTAGCCGTGACGTTTGACGCCTTCGATCCACTTCGGATTGGCTGCCCGAGAGCGGATGACCCGGCTCAGTTCTTCCTTGAGCGTGCGGATTTTCGGCAGGTCCGGCTGGCTATGGTCACCGTGATAGCTGGCCGCCGTCGCACCACTGAGATTTTCCACGGCGGCCAGCATGCCGCCCTGGAACTGGTAATAGTCATTGGAGTCGAGCAAATCGTGTTCGCGGTTGTCCTGGTTTTGCAGCACCGCTTGCACCTGGCTCAGGCGCTGGGCGAACTGCTCGCGGGCGGCGGTGCCTTCGTCGGAGCCACCGTAGGCATAGCCGCCCCAGTTCAGATACACCTCGGCCAGATCCTCGCGGCTCTGCCACAGGCGACCGTCGATGGCGCCCTGCACACCCGCGCCATACGCGCCAGGCTTGGCACCGAAGATGCGCCAACCGGCCTGGCGTCTGGCCGCGTCTTCGTCGAGCCCCGATTGCAACAACGCTTCACGCTCGGCGCGAACCTTGGCCGCCAGGGGGTTGAGGTCGTCCGGCTCGTCCAGTGCGGCAACCGCCTGCACGGCGGCGTCGAACAGGCGGATCAGATTGGCAAAGGCGTCGCGGAAGAAACCCGAGACACGCAACGTCACGTCGACCCGCGGGCGATCGAGCAAACTCAGCGGCAGGATTTCAAAATCGTCGACCCGCTGGCTGCCCGTCGCCCATACCGGACGCACGCCCATCAGCGCCATGGCCTGGGCGATGTCGTCGCCGCCGGTGCGCATGGTCGCGGTACCCCATACCGACAGGCCGAGCTGACGCAAGTGATCACCATGGTCTTGCAGGTGACGCTCAAGGATCAGGTTGGCGGACTGGAAACCGATGCGCCATGCGGTGGTGGTCGGCAGGTTGCGCACGTCCACCGAGTAGAAGTTGCGCCCGGTGGGCAGCACATCCAGGCGCCCGCGACTCGGTGCGCCGCTGGGGCCGGCCGGAACGAAGCGACCGCTAAGGGCATCGAGCAGGCCGCGCATTTCGGCGGGGCCACAGGCGTCCAGTCGTGGTGCGACCACCTCGCGCAGGTTGTCGAGGATGGCTTGCACCTCGGTCCAGCCGGCCTCTTGTAGGCGCGAACTTGCTCGCGATGGTGTGTCAGTTGGCATCAATGTGGCTGATAAACCATCGCGAGCAGGCTCGCTCCTGCAGGAGGCATTCAGCGTCTGCGAGATCAGTTGTGTGGCGAACAGTTCCAGGCGTTCGCGGGTGTCGCCGGCTGTGCGCCAGACTTCGTCGGTGACGGTTTGCAGTTCGATCGGACGCGGCCCGCTCCACGGCTCGGCCAGCACACAATCGAGCGGATCGAAGCCCAGTTCAAAGGCTTTCGCCAACGCCCTTGGCAGGCTTGACTGCGCACCACGCCCATCACCCCGAGGAATGCGCAGCAGCGCGAGCAAGGTGTCGATGCGCAGGCGCCCGGTCGGTGACTCGCCGAACACGTGCAGGCCATCGCGGATCTGCGACTCCTTCAAGTCGCACAGGTAGGTGTCCAGACGTGGCAACCAGATCGACGCGTCGGCGTCGCTGTCGAGTTGTTCGTCCAGTTGCAGTTCGCGGTCGATGTGCGTGTCGCGCACCAGTTGCAGGATGTCGCGCTGCAACTCCCGGGCACGCCGCGGATCGAGCAGTTGCGCTTCGTAGTACTCATCCGCCAACAGCTCGAGATGGCGCAACGGGCCGTAGGTTTCAGCGCGGGTCAGGGGCGGCATCAAGTGGTCGATGATCACCGCTTGGGTGCGCCGCTTGGCCTGGGCGCCCTCGCCCGGATCGTTGACGATGAACGGATAGATATTTGGCAACGGCCCGAGCAACGCGTCCGGCCAGCAGTGTTCGGAGAGCCCGACACCCTTGCCCGGCAGCCATTCGAGGTTGCCATGCTTGCCGACGTGGATCACGCCGTGGGCGCCGTAGGTGTTGCGCAGCCAGAAGTAAAACGCCAGGTAGCCGTGGGGCGGCACCAGGTCCGGGTCGTGATAGACCGCGCTCGGGTCCACCTGATAACCCCGCGCCGGTTGAATGCCGACGAAGCTCAGGCCGAAACGCACCCCGGCAATCATCATCCGTCCGCCGCGACACATCGGATCGCTCTCGGGCGCGCCCCAGCGTTGCAGCACCGCTTGGCGGTTGGCTGCGGGCAGCGCGTTGAACATTTGCAGGTAATCGTCCATGGCCAGGCTCTGCTGGCAAGGACGCTGGTCGAGGGTATCGAGATCGTTGCTGACGCCGCCGAGCAGTTGTTGGATCAGGGCCGTGCCGCTGTCCGGCAACTGCGCCGGCAATGGATAACCTTCGGCATGCAGTGAACGGAGGATATTCAGTGCCGCCGCCGGCGTATCAAGGCCGACGCCGTTACCGATGCGACCATCGCGGGTCGGGTAGTTGGCGAGGATCAGCGCAATGCGTTTTTCGGCATTCGGCAGCCGCGCCAGATCGATCCAGCGCCGCGCCAGTTCCGCGACAAAGTCCATGCGTTCCGGTTGCGCGCGGTAGCAGACTACATCGGACTGACTGCGCTCACTGCGCCAGGCCAGATCCTTGAAGCTGATCGGTCGACTGATGATCCGCCCGTCCAGTTCCGGCAGGGCGATATGCATTGCCAGATCACGCGGGCCGAGCCCTTGTTCACTGGCGCGCCACCCCGGTTCGTTATCCTGGGCGCAGATCGCCTGAATCACCGGGATGTTGCGGCGAAACGGACGCAAATGCGGGGCTTCAGGACTCGACTGGGCGAAACCGGTGGTGTTGAGAATTACCGAGGCGCCGATCTCGTCAAGCCAGTCCTCGACCACCGACAGGCAGCCGGGCTCCTTCAAACTGGCCAGGGCGATGGGCAACGGGTTCAACCCCGCTGCCTGTAAACGCTGACAGAAAACATCGATGAAAGCGGTGTTCGCCGCCTGCAAGTGCGAGCGGTAGAACAGCACCGCCGCCACGGGTTGGTCGGCCCGCCATTCGGCTTGCCAATCGCTCAGTTGCGCGGGACTTTTGTGCGGGTGATAGATCGCGGTGCGTGGCAGGACTTGCGGCTCGGACCAGGCGTAGTCACGACCCAGCCAGCGATTGGCCAGGCAGCGAAACAGGTCCAGCGCATTGCCCATGCCTCCCTGGCGCAGGAAGTGCCAGAGCCGCTCGCGGTCCTGTACGGTCACTGTGCTGAGGTCGCTGAGTTCCGGATCGGGACGGTCATCGCCCGGCACCAGAATCAGCTGCACCCCACGCCGGGAAAGCTCCACCAACCGCTCGACGCCATAACGCCAATAGGCGATGCCGCCGTGCAGCGAAATCAGAATGACCTTGGCGTGGCGCAGCACTTCGTCGACGTACAGATCGACCGAGGCATGGTTCTGCACCTGCATCGGGTTGGCCAGGCGCACGGTCGGGTAATCGTCGGGCAACTGCTGCGCCGCTTCGGCGAGCAGCGCCAGACTGGAGTCACCGCTGCACAGGATCACCAGTTCGGCGGGGGTTTGCCCAAGGTCGGCAATGTTGTCATCCGACACGAAACCGCCGGGCTGGGTCCTGAGCAGGTGCATGGCTTACACGCTAAGCGCGGCGCGCAATTGCGTTTCGAGCAATGCGGCGTCCAGCGCCTGGCCGATCAACACCAGACGCGTGGTGCGTTCTTCTTCGCCACCCCACTGACGGTCGAAGTGTTTGTCGAAACGAGTGCCCACGCCCTGGATCAGCAGGCGCATCGGTTTGTTCGGGATCGCCGCGAAACCCTTGACCCGCAGGATGCTGTGCTCGACCACCAGTTGCGTCAGTGCGTCCATCAGCAGGCTTTCGTCAGAGGCCGGCAGCTCGATGGAGATAGAATCGAAAGCGTCGTGATCGTGGTCGTCATGATCGTCATCGTCGTGGTGATGATCGTGATGGCTGTGGCGGCTGTCGATGTGTTCTTCGGAGCCGGCGCCCAGGCCGATCAGCACGTCCAGTGGCAGGCGACCGCTGCTGGCTTCGATGACCTTGACCGCTGGCGGCAACTCTTCGGCGACTTCCAGGCGGACGCGGGCCAGGTCTTCCGGGCTGATCAGGTCAGCCTTGTTGAGGATCACCAGATCAGCGCTGGACAACTGGTCGGCGAACAGCTCGTGCAGCGGCGATTCGTGATCCAGGTTCGGGTCGAGTTTGCGCTGGGCATCCACCTGATCCGGGAACGCGGCGAAAGTGCCGGCGGCCACGGCCGGGCTGTCGACCACGGTGATCACCGCGTCGACGGTGCAGGCGCTGCGGATTTCCGGCCACTGAAAAGCCTGGACCAGCGGCTTTGGCAGGGCCAGGCCCGAGGTTTCGATGAGGATATGGTCAAGATCGCCGCGACGGGCGACCAGTTCGCGCATCACCGGAAAGAACTCTTCCTGAACGGTGCAGCACAGGCAGCCGTTGGCCAGTTCGTAGACCCGGCCATTGGCTTCTTCTTCGGTGCAACCGATGGAGCACTGTTTGAGGATTTCACCGTCGATGCCCAGTTCGCCGAACTCGTTGACGATCACCGCAATGCGGCGCCCCTGAGCGTTGTCGAGCATGTGCCGCAGCAAGGTGGTTTTGCCCGAGCCGAGGAAGCCGGTAACGATGGTGACGGGGAGTTTGGCCAGTGTTTTCATCGAATGCCCTTTGGCAAGGTGGCGGGCATACGGGACGAGTACCGGCAACGCCTGTGCGCGCCGGAAGCGTTCGCCACCGGATCACCCCGCCCGGTTGTAGTGAGAAACTGTATCGAGGCAGGTCTCCTGGCTGACGGTGTGCCAGTCGCTTGACTGGCGTTGGCTGCGCCTTCCCGCGGGCTCAGGACTTGAGCGTGCAGTGGCGTGGCAGCGAACATCACCGTTCACAGTTGCGGGGGCAGCCGCGGCTTCGACCGCGTTCCCTTCTTAGCTTCGACAAACGCCGAAGAACCTCGAAAGCGCAAGGCTACGCATCGTATTGGGGCGGGTCAATGTTCATGCTGAGTTCTACAGCGCCTCAACGCCGTCATCGCGAGCAACTGCGCCCCGAGTTGAGAACGCTTGCCAATTGACGCCCCACCCTTGCCCATGCTCTCCTACACGCCTTGTTACGGGTGCCCTTCACAGGGTGAAACGGGAAACCGGTGAATCATGTGCTTTACTCTTAAGCCATGTCAGTCCGGTGCTGCCCCCGCAACGGTAAGCGAGCGAAGCGTCAGATCCACTGTGCCCGTGCGGCATGGGAAGGTGATGCTTGCAGGTTCAGGCGATAGCCAACACCCCTCGTGAGCCCGGAGACCGGCCCGCAACACAAAGTGAACCTTACAATCACTGAATGACAACCCGCGGTGGGCGGGCGCTGTTCGAACCTCTGCGCGCTCGCTCGTGCAGGGATTTGCATGCGCTCTCATTCCCCGCTGACAGAACTGAGGGAAGCGCCATGTCGATCATCAGCACCACCGACCACAGCACCACCACGAGCAGCACCACAACCCTGACTCAACGCCTGACCGCCGCCGTTTGTGCGTCGATCCTCGGCGCGTGCCTTGTGTATTTCGCCGGTTTCTCGCACATCGAAGCGATTCACAACGCCGCTCACGATACCCGTCACAGCGCCGCCTTCCCGTGCCATTGAGACCCGCCGACATGATCAAGCGTATCGCGCAAACCGCAGGCTTCACGGGGTTGCTGGCCGCCCTGCTGCTGACTCTGCTGCAAAGTTTCTGGGTCGCTCCGCTGATTTTGCAGGCCGAAACCTACGAAAAAGCGGAACCTGCGTCGGTCGAAATGCATGAACACGCCGCTCACACCCACGATGCCGAAGCCTGGGAGCCGGAAAACGGCTGGCAACGCGTGTTGTCGACCACCGGCGGCAATCTGGTGGTGGCTGTCGGTTTCGCCCTGATGCTCGCCGGCCTGTACACCTTGCGCGCGCCGACCAAAACCTCACAGGGGCTGCTCTGGGGCTTGGCCGGTTACGCGACCTTCGTGCTCGCGCCGACCCTCGGCCTGCCGCCTGAACTGCCAGGCACCGCCGCTGCCGATCTGGCGCAACGGCAAACCTGGTGGATTGGCACTGCCGCCTCAACCGCGGTCGGCATCGCATTGATCGTGTTCAGCCGCCACTGGCTGATGAAAGTCCTGGGTGCAGCCATCATTGCCGTCCCCCACGTGATTGGCGCGCCGCAGCCGGAAGTGCACTCGATGCTAGCACCGCAAGCACTGGAAACCCAATTCAAAATTGCTTCGCAGTTGACCAACGTCGCATTCTGGCTGGCCCTGGGCCTGATCAGCGCCTGGCTGTTCCGCCGCAAGCTCGATGACCAATACCACGCATGACCGATACCGGCACAGCGCCGACCCTGGTGGTCGGCCTGGGCTGCCAACGAGGCTGCCCCGTCAGTACTTTGCGGGCGCTGCTTGATCAGGCGTTGCAAGCGCATCAGATCGGACTGCATCAGATCAAGGCCCTGGCGAGTATTGATTTGAAGCGCGACGAACCAGCCCTTGTCGAACTGGCCGAGCAACTCTCACTGCCATTGACGTATTTCAGCAGCGCCCAGTTGGCCGGCTATGAGCCTCAACTCAGTCATCATTCGCAGATCGCCTTCGAGCGTACCGGCTGCTACGGTGTCGCGGAAAGTGCCGCCCTGGCCCTGGCCGAACAGTTGACCCAGACGCCGGCCAAGTTGCTGATTACCCGGCAAAAATATGCCCAGGCCACCCTGGCATTGGCCAGCTCGACGTAAAATCCCGATAATCCGCGCGTTCAATCATGAGCAATCTTCATCTGGCGCCCTGCCCAGCCCCCTTTTCCCACAGGAATCGACGATGACCGTCTACTTCATTGGCGCAGGTCCAGGCGACCCCGAGCTGATCACCGTCAAAGGCCAGCGGCTGATTCGTAGCTGCCCGGTGATCATCTACGCCGGTTCGCTGGTGCCCGCCGCTGTGCTGCAGGGCCATTGCGCCGAACAGGTGGTCAACAGCGCCGAACTGCACCTGGAACAGATCATCGACCTGATCAAGGCCGCCGATGCCAAGGGTCAAGACGTGGCACGCGTGCATTCCGGCGACCCGAGCCTCTACGGCGCGATCGGTGAGCAGATTCGCTATCTGCGCGAACTCGGCATTGCCTTTGAAATCATTCCCGGGGTCACCGCTACGGCGGCCTGCGCGGCGCTTTTGGGGGCGGAACTGACCCTGCCCGATGTCTCACAAAGCGTAATCCTGACCCGCTATGCCGACAAAACGGTGATGCCGGCCGGCGAAGAATTGGCCAGCCTGGCGCAACATGGGGCAACCATGGCGATTCATCTGGGGGTCAATCATCTGGAAAAAATCCTGGCCGAATTACTGCCACATTACGGCGCGGACTGTCCGATCGCGGTGATTCATCGGGCAACCTGGCCGGATCAGGACTGGGTGGTAGGGACGCTGGAGAACATTGCCGGGAAGGTTCAGGCCAAGGGGTTTCGGCGCACGGCATTGATTCTGGTGGGACGGGTGCTGGGCAGTGACCATTTCAGCGAGTCGTCGCTGTATCGCGCCGGCCATGCGCATTTGTACCGCCCCTAAAGCACTTGTGGCGAGGGCGCTTGCTCCCGCTGGACCGCGAAGCGGTCCCAACATCAGCCAAGGCATTCATCTAGGAAAAATGCATCGGCTGTATTGTGATGGCTACGCCATCAAACGGGAGCAAGCTCCCTCGCCACAGCGCCGTCTTTTTTCGCAGCGAACGCCTTAGTAGTAGGCGTTTTCTTTCTGCGTATGGTCGGTCACGTCACGAACACCCTTGAGCTCAGGTATACGCTCAAGCAGGGTGCGCTCAATGCCTTCCTTCAGGGTGACGTCCGCCTGGCCGCAGCCCTGGCAACCGCCGCCGAACTGGAGAACGGCGATGCCGTCTTCAACCACATCGATCAGGCTGACCTGACCGCCGTGGCTGGCCAGCCCCGGGTTGATCTCGGTTTGCAGGTAATAGTTGATGCGCTCGTTGATCGGGCTGTCGGCATTGACCATCGGAACTTTGGCGTTTGGCGCCTTGATGGTCAGCTGGCCGCCCATGCGGTCGGTGGCGTAGTCGACGACCGCATCGTCCAGGAAAGCTTCGCTGAACGAATCGATGTAAGCGGTGAAGCTTTTCAGCCCCAGAGCGGTGTCTTCAGGTTTTTCTTCGCCCGGCTTGCAGTAGGCAATGCAGGTTTCGGCGTACTGGGTGCCAGGCTGGGTGATAAAGATGCGGATGCCGATGCCCGGGGTGTTCTGCTTGGAGAGCAGATCAGCCAGATAATCATGGGCGGCGTCGGTGATGGTTATAGCGGTCATGGAAACTCCTCGCAGGCTTGGGCGCAGTTTACGCCAATCATCGCGCCGGACAAAGTCCTAGTATTTTTGTCGGGAAAGAACCGAAGCCACCTCGCTCTCCGGTTCGCCGTCATTCCATACTTTAAGCCACCGATAGCTGCATTTTTCCACCCATTCGTAGCTTAGCCATGATCCCGACCCGATGATGGCAGAACAAACCGCGATCATCACATAGGAACAGTCTGTTGCGCTCGGGAAAGGATTTCGACATGGCGCCTAAAGCGTCCGGCATCGGCCCATCGTGTCAAAGGTTGATCAAAGGTTCTCGTAGCGGTTCATGTCCAGCACGCCCTCTTCCACCGGATCGGTTTCGTGGATGTAGCGGCTCAGGTCATGGAAGTACTCCCAGAACTGCGGGTGACTGCGCCTTACACCCCAGCGCTCGACAATCTTCTCGAAGCTGTCGGCGTCCCTGGCGTTTTCCATGGCGTCGACAAAGGCCGGGACTTGCTCGGCGGGAATGTTGAACATGAAGTTCGGGTAGCTGCTCATGACCCCCGGATAAATGGTGAGCGTGTCGAGCCCCGGCTGATAGCGCAGCGACTCGCCCAGCAGGAACGCCACATTGCTGTGCGCCCGGTTGCGCAGCAGGCTGTAGACCACACGCTGGCCGCTCGCGGCCTCGACGCGCAACATGGTCGCTTCGGGCAATTGGTCGATGACCTTGAGTCCGGCCGCCGGGCGTGAAGCCAGGCGACTCAAGGCCTGTTCGGCGCCTTGCAGGTCCGGGTCGATGTTGGGTCGCGAGCAGTAGGCACCGTCACAGCGATTGATCGGGTCCGGATTGGCGTTGAGCTCGCCATAGCGCGCCAGCAACTGCATGGCGAAATCGCGCTTGGGGTCATCTGGATCGAGTTTCAGCGCCGTCGGCGTGTCGTCGTCGATCGATTCGTAGTCCAGCCACATCTTGAATTTGCCACTGCTCTGGTACCAGTCATCCAGGTAACGGTCGCGGGAATTGGCCGGCATCAGGCGCAGGAAGTTCTGCTCGGCGCCATTGCGAATCAGGTCGAAATACAGGCGCGTCTGGGCTTGATGCGAGACGTTGCCGAACACGTCGAAATTCACCGCCAACTGATAGTACGTGCGCTCCAGCAACGGGAAGTCGAACAGCCAGATGGTTTGCGGCACGTCACCGATCAGGCCCTTGGTCACCGAAGCACTGTCGAAATGGCGAAAGATGCTCAACAACGCGTTGTCATTACCGGCCCACAGGCTCGACCAACTCGGCGGCGGCAGTTCGGCGTAGCTTTCCCGGCGCAGGGCTTCGTACTCGTTACGCTTGTCGCGGTAGTCGTGCCAAAGGCTCAGGACACTGCCCACGTCGTCGTTCTGCCCGGGCATTGCCAACAAAGGCGTCGCCTGGCCGCGGTAGTTCGGGTCGGTGATGTAGAGGTCGTGTTCCGGGGCCTGGAACAATGCCCAGAAATTATCGCGAATCACATCCGTGGCAATCTGCCCCCGGCAGACCGGACCGCGAATAAAGGTGCGAACGAAATACTCGGCGTTATCGAGCATGAACTGATAACGCGCCTGGGCCGGGATGGCTTCGAACGTGGTAAACGGATTGGCCCGGCGTTCCGGCCCGTAGCCCGGTAGCGCGTTGACCTGCCAGTTGCCGTTGTAGAACAGGCTCTTTATGCGCGCCATCTTCGCCGCACTCAGCGGATAGGTGATGTGGGTCTTGTGCACGATCACGCCCTGCACCGGCCACAGGCGGTAATAGAACTGACTGCCGGGATCGTCATTCGGTCGGCGGGTATTGATCAGGTCGATAGGCTGGCCGCTCGGCGTACGCGAACGCACCCACTGGAAGAAATGCCCGGGTTCGCCGTCCTTGAAATAGAGGTGAGCAAGAAACCAGTGCTCGAACAACCAGCGCCCCACCAGACTTTGCCGTGCACCCGGCGCATTGAGCAGGTTCTCCCATTGCATCACCTGAAAGGCCTCGTTCGCGCTGGGCTCCAGGCCTTGCTCATCAATGGGCGCGCCGGAGGCTAGCCAGCGTTGCAAGGTCTGATATTGCTGATCGGTCAGGCCGGTAACGGCCAGCGGCATGCCCTGTTTCGGGTGGGAGCCGGCATAACCATCGAACTCCGCCGGCATGGCACACATGTTTTCCCGGTTCAGCCCAAGGACAATGTCGTCGGGCAACCTGGCATAGGGCTGCATGGGCGCCTGATGGCCCAATTCGAGCATCCGCGCCATCAGCGCGGCCTGACTGCCCTGGGCGTCAAGTACCGAATAGAAGCCCTTTTGCTGCCAGGCACGTTTGCCGAAGGCGTCATAAAACAACCGGGTCGGCGCGGCGGCCTGACTGCGATTACCGTCATAAACCAGGGATTTGTTCGCACCGCGAGCGGCGCCCTCGCCGCTGGCCAGGTTGAGTTGGCAGGGAGAGTCATAGCAGGCGTGGCAGGCCACGCACTTTTCAGTGAAGATCGGTTGAATGTCGCGAGTGTAGGAAATGCCCGTAGAAACAGCGGGACTTTGCGCTACGGCGCCCCAGCTTATAAACAGCAATGCAATGCTGATGACGACGCGATACGACATGTCCCTGGTCCCGATCGTTAAAAAACGCCGCGATTCTACCGGTCCGGCCGCCCTGCCAACATGAGCGATATTCACGTTAAATCCGGACATGCTCCAAAAGCGCACAGGTTTGCTATTATCCCGGGCCTTCGTCATGGCCTTACCGAGTAGTCCAAATGTCCGATCGCAGCGTTCGCCTTCAAGCTCTCAAGCACGCCCTCAAAGAGCGCATTCTGATTCTCGATGGCGGCATGGGCACGATGATCCAGAGCTACAAGCTTGAGGAGCAGGATTACCGCGGCAAACGCTTCGCCGACTGGCCGAGCGACGTCAAAGGCAACAATGACCTCTTGGTCCTGACGCGCCCGGATGTGATTGCCGGTATCGAAAAAGCCTATCTGGATGCCGGCGCCGACATTCTGGAAACCAACACCTTCAACGCCACTCAGATTTCTCTGGCCGATTACGGCATGCAGGGCCTGGCGTACGAGTTAAACGTAGAAGGTGCACGGCTGGCCCGCAAGGTGGCCGACGCCAAGACCCTGGAAACCCCGGACAAGCCGCGTTTCGTCGCCGGCGTGCTCGGCCCGACCAGCCGTACCTGCTCGCTGTCGCCGGACGTGAACAACCCTGGCTACCGCAACGTGACTTTCGATGAGCTGGTGGAGAACTACACCGAGTCCACCAAAGGCCTGATCGAAGGCGGCGCCGACCTGATCCTGATCGAAACCATATTCGACACCCTCAACGCCAAGGCCGCGATCTTTGCCGTGCAAGGTGTGTTCGAAGAACTGGGCATCGAATTGCCGATCATGATCTCCGGCACCATCACCGACGCCTCCGGCCGAACCCTGTCCGGCCAGACCACCGAAGCGTTCTGGAACTCCGTGGCCCATGCCAAGCCGATCTCTGTCGGCCTGAACTGCGCCTTGGGTGCCAGCGAGCTGCGCCCGTATCTGGAAGAACTGTCGAACAAGGCCAACACCCACGTCTCGGCGCACCCGAACGCCGGCCTGCCCAACGAATTCGGCGAGTACGACGAACTGCCTGCGCAAACGGCCAAGGTCATTGAAGAGTTTGCCCAAAGCGGCTTCCTCAACATCGTGGGTGGCTGCTGCGGCACCACGCCGGGCCACATCGAAGCCATCGCCAAAGCCGTGGCCGGTTATAAGCCGCGCGAGATTCCGGAGATCGCCAAGGCTTGCCGCCTGTCGGGCCTGGAGCCGTTCACCATCGATCGCAACTCGCTGTTCGTCAACGTCGGCGAGCGCACCAACATCACCGGTTCGGCCAAGTTCGCCCGCCTGATCCGTGAAGACAACTACACCGAAGCCCTGGAAGTCGCCCTGCAGCAGGTCGAGGCCGGCGCCCAGGTGATCGACATCAACATGGACGAAGGGATGCTGGATTCGAAGAAGGCCATGGTGACCTTCCTCAATCTGATTGCCGGCGAACCGGACATCTCCCGCGTACCGATCATGATCGACTCCTCCAAGTGGGAAGTGATCGAAGCCGGCCTCAAGTGCATCCAGGGCAAGGGCATCGTCAACTCCATCAGCATGAAGGAAGGTGTCGAGCAGTTCATACACCACGCCAAACTGTGCAAGCGCTATGGCGCCGCGGTGGTGGTGATGGCCTTCGACGAAGCCGGCCAGGCCGACACCGAAGCGCGCAAGAAAGAAATCTGCAAACGCTCTTATGACATTCTGGTCAACGAAGTCGGCTTCCCGCCGGAAGACATTATCTTTGACCCGAACATCTTCGCCGTGGCCACGGGCATCGAAGAACACAACAACTACGCTGTGGACTTCATCAACGCCTGTGCCTACATCCGCGACGAGCTGCCGTATGCGCTGACCTCGGGCGGCGTGTCCAACGTGTCGTTCTCGTTCCGTGGCAACAACCCGGTGCGCGAGGCGATTCACTCGGTGTTCCTGCTGTACGCGATCCGCGCCGGCCTGACCATGGGCATCGTCAACGCCGGTCAGCTGGAGATCTACGACCAGATCCCGGTGGAGCTGCGCGATGCCGTGGAAGACGTGATCCTCAACCGTACCCCGGAAGGCACCGACGCCCTCCTCGCCATCGCCGACAAGTACAAGGGCGACGGCAGCGTCAAGGAAGCCGAGACCGAAGAGTGGCGCAACTGGGACGTCAACAAGCGCCTGGAACATGCGCTGGTCAAGGGCATCACCACCCATATCGTTGAAGACACCGAGGAGTCCCGTCAGTCCTTCGCCCGCCCGATCGAGGTGATCGAAGGCCCGCTGATGGCCGGCATGAACATCGTTGGCGACCTGTTCGGCGCCGGCAAGATGTTCCTGCCGCAGGTGGTGAAATCCGCCCGCGTGATGAAACAGGCCGTGGCCCACTTGATCCCGTTCATCGAGCTGGAAAAGGGCGACAAACCGGAAGCCAAGGGCAAGATCCTGATGGCCACGGTGAAAGGCGACGTGCACGACATCGGCAAGAACATCGTGGGCGTGGTGCTGGGGTGCAACGGCTACGATATCGTTGACCTTGGCGTGATGGTGCCGGCGGAAAAAATCCTCCAGGTCGCCAAGGACGAAAAGTGCGACATCATCGGCCTGTCCGGCCTGATCACCCCGTCGCTGGATGAGATGGTCCACGTTGCACGCGAGATGCAGCGCCAGGACTTCCATCTGCCGTTGATGATCGGTGGAGCAACCACCTCCAAAGCGCACACGGCGGTGAAGATCGAGCCCAAGTACAGCAACGACGCGGTGGTGTATGTGACCGACGCCTCCCGTGCCGTCGGCGTGGCCACGCAGTTGCTGTCCAAGGAACTGAAGGCCGGTTTCGTCGAGAAAACCCGCGAGAAATACATCGAGGTCCGCGAGCGCACCGCCAACCGCAGCGCCCGCACCGAACGCCTGAGCTACGCCGCAGCGATTGCGAAAAAACCGCAGTTCGACTGGAGCACCTACGAGCCGGTCAAACCAACGTTCACCGGCACCCGGGTGCTGGATAACATCGACCTGAACGTGCTGGCCGAGTACATCGACTGGACGCCGTTCTTCATTTCCTGGGACCTGGCCGGCAAGTTCCCGCGCATCCTCCAGGACGAAGTGGTCGGTGAAGCCGCCACCGCGCTGTACGCCGATGCCCAGGAAATGCTCGCCAAACTGATCGACGAGAAACTGATCAGCGCCCGTGCGGTGTTCGGTTTCTGGCCGGCCAACCAGGTGCGCGACGATGACATCGAAGTCTACGGCGATGACGGCAAACCCTTGGCCAAGCTGCATCATCTGCGCCAGCAGATCATCAAGACCGACGGCAAGCCGAACTTCTCCCTGGCCGACTTCGTCGCGCCCAAAGACAGCGAGATCACTGACTACGTGGGTGGCTTCATCACCACCGCCGGTATCGGTGCAGAAGAAGTGGCCAAGGCGTATCAGGACGCAGGCGACGACTACAACTCGATCATGGTCAAGGCACTGGCCGACCGTTTGGCCGAGGCCTGTGCCGAGTGGCTGCACCAGCAGGTGCGCAAAGAGCACTGGGGTTACGCCAAGGACGAAAACCTCGATAACGAGGCGCTGATCAAGGAGCAGTACACCGGTATCCGCCCCGCCCCGGGCTACCCGGCCTGCCCGGACCATACCGAGAAAGCCACGCTGTTTGCCCTGCTCGACCCCGAAGCCCGCGAAATGCAGGCCGGCCGCAGCGGTGTATTCCTCACCGAGCACTACGCGATGTTCCCGGCGGCGGCGGTCAGCGGCTGGTACTTCGCCCACCCGCAAGCGCAGTATTTTGCCGTGGGCAAGATCGACAAGGACCAGATGCAGAGCTACACGTCGCGTAAAGGTCAGGAGCTGAGTGTGACTGAACGCTGGCTGGCACCGAACCTCGGCTACGACGACTGAAGCGCCCATGAAAAAAGCCTCGCGGTGCCGGAAGAAACGGCACCGCGAGGCTTTATCGGCACAATCACCTAACTGTTGGAAGGTCCCGGTTTTGGCTCGGTGACCGACCAATGCTCAATCGCTTCGACTTCTTTTCGAGACAGCTCGATCAGCTTGGCATTGCGGGTAGCAGCCAGGTCGAACAGCTGGCTTATCAGCGCCTCATCATCAACCGCCTCACCCTCCTCTGGCGCCGTAGCCGCCTCGTCGATTTTCCTCACCTCCTCAGGGTATGTCTCGCGCAAGTAGCTCAGCCAGTAATCGCGCTGGATAAGGTCTTCGTAGAACGCATCGGATCGCTCGGCATTCATGACCGTAGTGCGCGCATCCGCCAGTTGTTGAGGCGATACGCCTGAGGCGTAGGTCATGTGTCTCGGCTGCCCGGGCAAGTCCAGTCCGTCGCTCCATCCCCGCGTCAATCCGATTCGATAACCCAGGCGCACCTCTGCCTGGTCCTGGCCGGCATGGACAGCGGCCTTGCTCGCCAGGTCATCGACCTTGTCCAGCCGGAACAGTTGCCTGGACAGGTTCAACAGCGCCCGACCTTTTGCCCCCGCACGCCCGACAGGAATGTCGAGCAAGGCGTTGTGGGTGAACACCGTGCTTTCCAGCGCACTGAAGGTGAGGATTCGACCGTCGACACAGGTGCCATGGGTATTGGAACTGGCGAACAGAACTTCTCTGAGCTCGGCATTACTCGCGGCGGCTTCAAGGACAGTCCACACCCGACGGGTCAAGTCGGCGTTCGCCACCTGGAATTCCCGCGTGTCCTGCAATCTTGAAAGCAAATGAAAGAACGCCGCATTATCCGGCTCGGCCGCGAGCTGATTCCAGATCCGCGTTTTGCCGGCCAGATCCTCGGAGGCGGCGCTGGACAACCAGGGCTTGCTCTGTTCAGCGTCGGGCTGTTCATCCGGCAGTTCCTCATCCGGCTCGACGCTTTCACCCGACTCCTCGCCTCGGTCAGCAGCATCATCGATCATTTCGTCCAGGTCCGAACGGGAAATCCCCAGCACTGTGTCATGGACGCCAGCCTCGCGGTAACTTCTGAGTCGATCGAGACTTTCCGGCAACAGGTTGTAGTTATCGCTCAGATCGGTGCCGGCGATCAGGGTTTCATGGCTGCCATCCAGCGCCTGCTCAGGAATCGACGTGATGTCGTTGCCACTGAGGTTCAGGATCCCGAGGTGATCGGCGTCCAGCACGCCGTCGGGCCACTCGGTCAAATTGTTGTTGCGCAGGTCAAGGGCCTCAAGTTGCGAAAAATACGAGACATCGAAGGCATCCAGTTCGTTGTAGCTCAGGTCCAGCCAGCGCAAGCGCTCCAGATGGCTCAATGAGGAAAACAGCGACTCGGTGTCACGCAACCGGTTAGCGGATGCCGTCAAGCGTTCGAGCGTGACCATGGACTGGACCGGCTCGGGCACCACGTCCAGGTCATTACCGTTGAGTTCCAGGGTTTCCAGCCGGGTAAAAGCCTTGAGGAAGCCGTTGGAGCCTTGGGCGGAAAGCCTTGTCCCGGTCAGGTTCAAACTGGCCACATGGGGCAAGTCCACCGGTAGCTCAGGGAGATCGCCCAATTGCAGGCCATTGAGACTCAGAACAGAGGTGGCACCGCCGTCACTGGCTATCAGGCCCTCGCCCCAGCATTCGAGAATGCGCAAGGCACCCAACCTGCGGCTGCGAGAGGAAATCACCCAACTCGGGCCACGGGACTCCCGGGTGTACAGCCAATCATTCAACCGACGCGTCAACGCGGCATGTGCCTGCTCCCAATGATCGATGCGCTGTCGAATCTGCACGTCGCTGGCACCGTTCGCGCGCATCCGCTCGATCACTTGGGTGGCTTCATCCTCCGCGAGGCTCGGTCGCAGCCGTTGCAGAAGCCGGGCATTAGGCACAACGTCTGCCGCCGGGATTTCGGGCAGCGGCAACAGGTCGCCTGCTATCGAGAAGCCGCTCTCGGCGGGCGGGAACGTCGTGGGTATCGCCTCCCGGGCGAACCTTTCCAAAGCACCTGCGGGCAGGCCTTTGGCAATCTCCAGTCGCGCTCGGGCGGCTTTGAGCGCGGCCTTCGCTTGCTGACTCAGCGGTGCGCCATCGAGGTTGATTTTGAGCACGCTATCACCTTGCAACACCGCTTCCGGCAGCGAGGCGATCTTGCTGTCGCGTAAATCCAGCCATGTCAGGTGCGGCAGATCTTGCGCACCGGTCGGCCACTCCCTTAGATCCGTCGCCCGCAGATTCACCGCCTTGAGCTGACCCATGGCGCTGACATCCAGCGTATGCAGCGGGTTGTCGCTCAAGTCCAGGTATTGGAGCGCGGGCATACCCTCGAATCCCTGTTGCACCGCAGGGGTGACGACGATCCGGTTGCCGGAAAGATCCAGTCGGGTCAACTTCGCCAGATCGCCTGGCGCAACCGGCACGTCGGTCAATCCGCTGCCACGCAGGTCGAGTCTTTGCAGCTCGCTGAACACGCGCACAAAGCCACGCACCTGTTCGGCAGTGGCTTGGGCGCCATTCAGGTACATCGTCTGGACCTGCGGGAATACCCCCTCCGGCAGTTCGGGAAACCCGCTCAGTTCCAGATTCGACAGATCCAGCACCGAAGCCTCGGCGGCGGCGCCATAGCGATTGAATGCGCCGTTACGCCAGCAGGCTCTGAGCGAAACCGTTGCCATCGTTCGCTCAACCACCTCATGGACGTCCAGGCCCGCCTCCATCGAACGCAGGGTCCAATCGTTGAGTTGCCGGTCAAGCACCTGGTATTGCTCGCTCATGGCCTCGATCGCCTCGAACCTCGCCTGCGCGTGCGGCCATTGATTGAGAAACTGGCTGAACATATCCTCGGATGACCTGCCGAGACCTTCGCCCAGACGCCTCAATTCAGTCCTGCAATAGCCCCGGACCATCTCGTCCAGATCGATCAGGTGTTGTGGATGGTTCTTGACGTACTCATACGCGGGCTTGAAGTTTTCGCGAGGGAAATTCGACCAGTCCAGGGACAGGCCGGACCACAGCCGTTCATGCCCCTCGAAGAGGCCGTCGGGCAATGTTCTGATGGCGGTGCCTCGAAGATTCAGACGTTCAAGGTGAGGCAGCTCAAGAACACCGGCAGGCCACTGATCCATGTTAGGCGCCAGCACATCGAGCATGCGCAGGCGGCGTAGCGGGCTGACGTCCAAGGCCAACGGAACGCCCCAGGTTGAATACACACTGAGCTCTTCAAGCCTGGTCAAGGCACTCAGCCTCGCCGGCATGTCCGCCGCGTAGGGAGCCGTCGAATACAGGCTCAACCCCGTGAGCTCCTGCAGTGAGCCCAACGATTCGGGTACATTGCTGAAGCTGTTTCCTGTGGCATTGATCCTGAGGTTTTTCAGCCGGGGGAACCGTCCTGACAACCCCTCTACAACAGCATCCGTGACCCACTGCCCACGGATATGCAGATCGGTGACGTGTGAAAAGTCCGCCGACAAGGGCGGAAGCGGATCATCGCAAACCAGTTCGAGAGTGCTGAAACGGGGGTGCTGGGCGGCCAGTGGCGAGTTGCGCCAGCATTGCTTGAGGTTGCGTGCGACGGCGGCCTTGCCCCCCAGCATCGAATGCAGGGCGGATTGCTCAGTCCCCCCTGCGACCCACTGATCGAGCGTCGACTGAAGCTGCTCCCACTCACGTGCCCGCGCCTGCAGCAGGCTGTAGATCTGCGCGTCGGATTTCCCCGCCCGTAACTGCTCCAGGATGAACCCGTTGGCTTGTTGATCCGTCAGTGCCGGATAAACATCCTGCACCCGCGTCGTCAGCGAAGGATTGACGCCCTGTCCGCGACCACTGGCGTAATACCCCAACTGGCGTTCGTTGATTCGGACCGGCGGTTTGAACGCCCAGTTCCTGCCGCTGCGCTGCTCCAGCAGGCGGGCCAGTTCAACTCGATGCGCCGTGGCGTAGCGGACGATGGTCAGGCGCAGATCAGCGCCCTGCCCCACATGCGGCATGCCCAGCGCCTGTCGGGCTTCATCCGGCAACGCATGCAGGATAGAGGCATAGAAATTGTCGCCATCACGGGGTATTCCGTTGAGTTCTTCGCCTCGTTCGTCAAACGCCTGGTAGGCCGGCCCTTTCTTGACCAGATACTTGCGACTCGCAGCCGTCTGGCTACCAATTCCATCGATGAGCGGCCCGTCAACGTGGCCATCGCGTATTTCCAGGCGTACCTTCTCAGACCAGCCCGGCAGCTTTTCCAGCGAGTGCAGCGCCAGCCATTGTGTGTCGGCCGATGCCATGCTCTCCAGGTGCAGACCGGCAAAGGCAGCACTGACACGCCTCTGTTGTACATACCAACGGGCTTGCTCCAGCATGTTCAAGGGAACACGCCCCGTTGTTTGCCAGCGAGTCAGCTCCTCGGCACTGGCATCCGCCAGCACGCGTTTCGCTGCGGACTCGCCGAGTCCAGGGCAAGCACGCTGCAACTTCGCCACCGGTTCCGCCACCGTGCCGGGCGCCCCCGGATCGGCGACGAACAGTCGAAGCGCCTCCGTCCACTCAGGCGGCGGAGGCAGATGATCCAGGTGCATCTTGCGCAAGGCATTGTCATCGACACCGCTGGCATCGGCGATCTTGAGCAACTGTTCGTCGGTCAGGTCCTCGGTGGTGTGACCCATGCGCCGCAACAGGGTCAGGCGATCCCAATCGAGGGGGCGCTCCATCGTATGGCGCCAGGCACCGTGCCCGTTATGTTCCAGTATCGGCTGCCAGGCCTGTGCATCGGTTGGATGCTTGATTCGCCATTGTTTCAGCGTCGGCTCAAAGGTTGTCTCGTAGGTTTTACCCGCCTGACGGATGAAGGTCCGGCCGTTCAGCCGATACAGACCAAGGGCGTCCGGGCCGGCGTCATGATCAAGCACCACGTCACATTCGTAGGCACTCAGGTCGGGCTTCCATAAGCGGGTCTTGCCGTCGGGGCGCCGGACTTGTTCAAGATGCTCAATCACAGGCTCCGGTTTAACGGCGCCCAGCCGGGCCACACCTTGGCCCGCGCCCGCCATCACGCCAATCAGCGCCAGGTTTTCCGCTACGTCAAGCAAATGCGCCTTGGCCGCAACGCGATCGCCCTCGCTCCACTCGATCACGCCCTCGAACGATTCGTACAGCAGTTGCCCAGCCATCACCGTCAACATGACCTCGCCCAGCACCGGTACGAACATCGACACCATGTTCAGGCCCAGCATGCCGAACTGCAGCAGATGATTGAGTTTTTCCGCCCGCGCCTTCGCATCGACATCCGCCGTGGGGACCGCATGACTGCGCGCATCGGCGATGACTTTGGCGCGGTTTTGTTCGTAGAGATAACTCCACAGGTCGGTGTTAGCAGACCAGATGCCCGCTACCCCTTCCCGGGTAGTGCCAACGGGATCGAGGTAGGGATCCTCGACCGGTTCCCGATCAAACGGTTGCTCGGGAGGCAACTCCTTGATGCCGGCGATGGTGGAAAATGGCGGAACCACTTGCGCGACCTTCACCCAGATGGAGTGCAACGGGTCGGTCGCGGCCCCCGCTGCCTTGCGGGTGAACTGGCTGAAGTAGTAAGGGCGGTCAGCGTAGGCCACGAACTGGCTGAAAAAGCGTTGGTAGTCCGTAGGCTCACTCGCCGGCCGCGTCGCATCGCGGGCCGTGAACTGCTGCTTGAATGCCTCACGCAACTGCGCGGTACTGCAACGCCTGAGCGGTTGCACGGGATCGTGGGGGATGTAGACGATGAACTCGTCGGTGTAGCGATACTGTTCGCTGATACTGAACACGACGCAGCCGGTCATTCTGCGCTTCATCAACATCAGGTCGCGAAACCACACCTGTTTATCACCCAGACGAGGGTGGACCTCACCGTCGATGACCGAGAGGATCATTGTGTAGTCGTCGGGTTCGATGTCCTTTTTCAACAAGGCTTGTTCAGCGGCAGCCCTCAACGCCGCTTTCTGGCTGGTGATGAAGTTGCGACGAAGGGATTTTTCGGCTTGCGTATCCGTCTGATGGAAAAACGCTTTCACATAGGTTTGATATTGGGCGCCGATATCCAGATCGCGGCATAACGACAGAAACTGGCTGACCGTCAGGCTAAGGGCGGTAGCCTGGAATGTGCCGGGGGTGGCGGTCTCGACAACGAACCCTGACTGCTCATGAAAAGCGCCCGCTTCACACTCGGGTGCCTCGAAGTTGTGCAACGTGGCCTGCAATAACGAAAGCTTCAACACCTCGAAGGTAGAGATTTCGATCTCCAATACGCCGATGTCCAGAGGTCGCCTCAGACACAACAACGTCTTGTGGACGTCAACCTCTACGCCGAAGCGATCCTTGAGCGCCTCGGTCAGTAGGGGTTCGGCAAAGGTGTCGATGTCTTGTAACGTCGACATCGCCTTGTCCAGCACAGTCTGCGCGGCAAAACTTCGTTTATAGCTCTCCGCCAGCGCCCGTTGTTGTTCGAGGGAGGCACCCAGATACCAATTGGGTGGCTGCGTGCCAGTCTCCTTTATTGCGGTCCTTCTTGCCGGCACGGCATCGATCAGCCAGCCGGGCGTCATTTCACTGATTAATTCGCTGTGGATGCTGCTTTTCCCTGGCCGCAGCGATTTCGACAGTGATGAACTAGAGGATGAGGTGGACATGCTGTCGCTCCTGATAATTGGAGCGTCAGAACATCATTTCGTACAGGCCTGACTGCGGTAGATAAATATGGCGTCAGTGGCAATCAGTAACTGACTGCTTCAATCGCGCAACGACAGGCCACGGCACGAATCAGCGGATTGGCTATGCTTGAAGGATCTACCTTCAGACGGGGGATTTATGGACGATCCAGTCGACAACAAGCCGCCGACCTTCTGGCAAATGCTGCATAGCGTCATGGCAGCGGCGTTCGGGGTGCAAAGCGGGAAGAATCGGGCGCGGGATTTTACCCACGGCAAACCCAGCCATTTCGTGATTCTGGGGGTGCTGTTCACGGCCGTGTTCGCTCTGGCGCTGTTCGGCATCGTGAAACTGGTGCTGCTTATGGCCGGTCTCTGAAGCGAATCAGTGCATCAAGGTCTGCAGGCTGAACGGGTAACGGTATGAGATCGGCCGCCCCTTGGCCGACAGCTTGTGAAAATCCACACCGAAATTCTGAGCGCTGCCCATCGCCAGCAGTCGCCGGGCCTGTGCCCGATCAATTACCTGCAATAACGGAATCTGCCGGTCACGACCGCCATACTGGCTGACATCGACACCCTGGTCGTAGTCATGCAACTGCACCAACGCCCAGCCACCCAAGCTGAAATGCCCGCCCAACAACACGCTCAATCGCTTATCGAGCAACGCACGCAAGGCGGCGGGTGAATTGTTGATGCTGCCGAACAGCGCGTCCTTGCCGGGCTTACCGCCCGCTTCTTCGAAAGCCTGCATCGCGCCAAAACCCATTTCGTCGTTGGCCGTCCACACCAGGGATGTCTGTGGGTAGCGCTTGAATAGCAGCTTGGCCTGCTCATAGGCCCGTTCCCGGGTCCAGCCACCATAAACCAGCTGTCGCAGGCGCACTTCAGGGTGTTCGGCCAATGCCCTTCGCATGCCTTTCTCGCGCAACTGCGCCGATGGTGTGATTTTCAATCCCGAGAAGGCCAGCAGGTCAATGGCCTGGCCCGGGGCGGCCGGAGGGTGCAGGCGAATCAGCTCTTTGAGCATCAGGTAGCCGCCCTCCTCATCATTGGGCACCAGGCTGCCCACCCAATCGGGATACTTGTCGGGACGTGCACCGAGCAGACGCATCTGGTCCGGGCTCAGAGCGTTATTGACCATGAACAGCTTCACACCGCTGCCCTTTGCCAGACGCAAGATTTCAGGGGCGACGCTTTCTTCGTTGACGAACACCAGATAGTCGGGGCGACTTGGTCCCAGCAGGGCTTCTCGCGCCTGGCCGATGGTGATTTCGGAGGTACGGTCGGAATAGACGATGCGCAAGTCGATGCGCAGATCATCGGCGGCGGCCTGCATGAACTGCGAATAGCTGGTCCAGAAAACTTCCCTGGGTGTCCCCGGATTCAGGAACAGTACTGATTCCGCTTGGGCAGAAGGTCCCACGACCGTGCCCAGCGCCAGTAATGCACCACACAGAAACTTCAACATTGGTCGTCCGAGCCCCCGGAAATACGCCGCGCATTATAGCCAGCGAACGTCCGTAAAACGGCGTTTATTCCGGTTTTTGTCCGACAATCGTCAGAACGAGGCCCGGACGGGGTCGTTTACTGGTGACTCACCCAATATACCGCTGTGCCGACGACCAGAATGATCAGGAACAGAATCGCCCAGGCGTCGACCGTGCTATCACTTTTTGTCGCTTTGGTAGGGTTGCTCATTGCATCGCCTCTTGTCGGTTTTATCGGTGATTGCATAAAGACTCGATCACAGTAAAGACGACGATTGCCCGCACCACAAACAGGGTCATTGCCACAACGATTCTCATTAGGCGATTTGGTTCTTTACATATACTCAAACATCACTTTTGCGCATAACTGCAAACTGGTATCGTGCCTCGGCTCCGTGGGGAGTGCGCGGCCGTGCGCGCAGAATTGCCGAGGTATTATCGGATTCCAGCAAGCAAAAAAACGCCGCTGTTTCCGACCGGCCCAAGCCTGAGAACAGGACTTATATGTACGTATACGACGAGTACGATCAGCGGATCATCGAGGACCGCGTCAAGCAGTTCCGTGATCAAACCCGACGCTATCTGGCAGGCGAGCTGAGCGAAGAAGAATTCCGCCCCCTGCGCCTGCAAAACGGGCTTTACATCCAGCGCTTCGCGCCAATGCTGCGGGTTGCGGTGCCTTATGGCCAACTGACTTCGCGCCAGATGCGAATGATGGCCAGGATTGCCCGTGACTACGACAAGGGCTATGCCCACATCAGCACCCGGCAGAACGTGCAGTTCAACTGGCCGGCGCTGGAAGACATTCCGGACATCCTGGCTGAATTGGCCACCGTGCAGATGCACGCGATCCAGACCAGCGGCAACTGTCTGCGCAACGTCACCACCGACCAGTTCGCCGGTGTCGCCGCCGACGAGCTGATCGACCCGCGTCCGTGGTGTGAGATCGTCCGTCAGTGGACCACGTTCCACCCGGAATTCGCCTACCTGCCGCGTAAATTCAAGATCGCCATCAATGGTTCGACCTCTGACCGCGCCGCCATCGAAGTCCACGACATCGGCCTGGAGCCGGTGCACAACGCCGCTGGCGAGCTGGGTTTCCGTGTTTTGGTGGGCGGTGGCCTGGGCCGTACGCCAGTGGTGGGCGCGTTCATCAATGAGTTCCTGCCCTGGCAAGACCTGTTGAGCTACCTCGACGCCATCCTGCGGGTTTACAACCGCTACGGTCGTCGCGACAACAAGTACAAGGCGCGGATCAAGATTCTGGTCAAGGCGCTGACGCCAGAAGTCTTCGCCCAGAAAGTCGATGCGGAAATGGAGCACCTTCGCGGTGGCCAGACCACGCTGACCGAAGCCGAAGTTCATCGCGTTGCCAAACACTTCGTCGACCCGGACTACAAGGCGCTGGACAACCAGAACGCCAAGCTGGCCGAACTCGACCAGCAGCACCCGGGTTTCGCCCGCTGGCGCGCGCGCAACACCCAGGCCCACAAGCAGCCGGGTTATGTCGCCGTGACCCTGTCCCTGAAGCCGACCGGCGTTGCACCGGGCGACATCACCGACAAACAGCTCGACGCCGTGGCCGATCTGGCCGACCGCTACAGCTTCGGTCAACTGCGCACGTCCCACGAGCAGAACATCATTCTGGCGGATGTCGAGCAGGACAAACTGTTCACCCTGTGGGGCGAATTGCGTGAGCAAGGCTTCGCCACGCCGAACATCGGTTTGCTGACCGACATCATCTGCTGCCCGGGTGGCGACTTCTGCTCCCTGGCCAACGCCAAGTCGATCCCGATCGCCGAATCGATCCAGCGTCGTTTCGATGACCTGGATTACCTGTTCGACATCGGCGAACTGGACCTGAACATCTCCGGTTGCATGAACGCCTGTGGTCACCACCACGTTGGCCACATCGGCATTCTCGGGGTGGACAAGAAAGGTGAAGAGTTCTATCAGGTGTCCCTCGGTGGCAGCGCCAGTCGAGACGCCAGCCTGGGCAAGATCCTCGGCCCGTCCTTCGCCCAGGACGACATGCCGGACGTGATCTCGAAGCTGATCGACGTATACGTGGAACAGCGTACCGAAGACGAGCGCTTCATTGACACCTATCAGCGTATTGGCATCGACCTCTTCAAGGAACGCGTCTATGCAGCGAATCATTAAGAACAACGAAGTCGTCGACGAAACCTGGCACTTGCTGCCCAAGGATTTCAGCATCGACGAGATCACCAACTGCGACGACTACATCGTCCCGTTGGCGCTGTGGCGCGAACACAGCCGCATGCTCAAGGCCCGCGACGGCGGCCTGGGCGTATGGCTGGATGCCGATGAAGAAGCCGAAGAAATCGGCGAAGACGTGGCAAATTTCAAGGTGATCGCCTTGAATTTCCCGGCCTTCACCGATGGCCGCAACTACTCCAACGCCCGCCTGCTGCGTGACCGTTATGGTTTCAAAGGCGAACTGCGGGCGATTGGCGACGTGCTGCGCGACCAGTTGTTCTATCTGCGTCGCTGCGGTTTCGATGCCTTTGCATTGCGCGCCGACAAAGATCCGTATGAAGCGCTGGAAAGCCTCAAGGACTTCTCGGTGACCTACCAGGCCGCCACCGACGAACCGCTGCCGCTGTTCCGTCGCCGTTGATCGTGATGCCTTGAACCCTTTGCGGGGTTCAAGGCGTTTCACCTTTCGATCAAGGATTCGGAAGATTGGCCATCGGAATTGGCCGCCCCGAGGCGACCCAGTCCACGTAAAGCCGCACGCGGTCCTCCAGAACAGTGAACAGCCTGAATGGATTTTCCGCATCGGGCGTCCTCGCCTCCATGCACTGGCGTAGCCAGCCCCACAGCTCCTCTGAAGCCTCTGCTGCATTCAGCAATCGCCATACCCGGGCTTGCAGGATCAGGTAACCCACCTGGAAATCAGCCGTCAGGCTCAATCCATCGATGACACGCAGAAACGCGCCGCCCAATGGCCTGGCCGCCAGCCGTTGCCAGACCTGCTGCCGCGCCGCCCGCAACATTTCATCACCCTCTTGCAGCCACGGCATGGCACTGCCATACCCCGCACCCGGCTGGCTTAGCCACAGATTGATGCCCGTGCGTTCACGGTGGTCGACCAGACGCGACAGTGTCTCCTCGTCCGTCAGCGGATTGTCCCAGAGCCAGACCCGGTCCCGGGACACCGCCTGGTTCAGTATCGCCTGGGGAACCCGGCTGATCCGGTTGTGACGCAAGTCCAGCGAGGTCATGAACGGCTCATCGACGATACCGATCGGGCAGTGACTGATCCCGGTATTGCTCAGCTTCAGCACCCGTAGTGCCTTCATCCCCAATACGACAGGCGCAACGTCCAAAGGGTTGTCGCTCAGGTCCAGGTTCTGCAAACCGACCAAGTCGCTCAATTGCGCAGCCGTATTCTCCTTGAACGTCAGAAACGTCGACCTGAGGTTGAGCGAAGTGAGCCGCTTCATTTGCCGGATTGCTGGCGGCAGGCGACCTTCCAGCACGCCATCCGGGTTGGGCAGACGCAGGTCGATACGCTCCAGATTCAACGTGCGCAGGTTAGGGAAACTTTCCAGAAACCCATTCAGAGATTCGCGGTCGACCAGGTGCAGCGCCTGCATCGACAGCTCGATGACTTCATCGAATCGAACGTTCATCACCGGCAAGCGGTGGTAGTCCTCAAACCCCAGATCGAGCCGGTAGCCGGCGAATACCCCCTCGGACATGACTTTATTGCCTTCGGGCGGGCACTTCTGCCAGAGGAGCATCAATTCGTCGGCCAGCTCTCTCCTGGTTTCGCGCTCGTACTCGATCACGTGCTCCAGCATTTCAGCATTGTGCGCCGCCACCTGCTGAGGGGTCATGCCCGCGGCGCCTTCATCGCCAACGGCAAGAAAATCCAGATCCATGTCATCGAGATCCGACACGGTCTGGTCGATCCAATGCACCAGATCGGTATGAAGTTGTCGCAATTGCAGGGTAAGGCGCTCCAGCAGCGCCTGCGCCCCGGCACCGGCGCCCGCCAACAACTCGTCGACCTGTGCATCGGTGAAGTCCGGGTAAAGCTCCCTGACCTGCAATCGCACGACTTCACGGCTCAGGGACGCCCCCTGAAGCGTATTTGGAAATCCGCCGCCGCGAAGTGCAGGGGTTTCGAAAGGCAATTTCGAATCCATTCTGCTGAGGCCAAGCATCAATTCGGTACGGGACAACGTTCGCTCGCCAAGGCGCAGGCGCAACTCGCCTGCCGGAGCGGGTGCGGGCAATGACAATGCGGTGCGCTCTTCGACGGACAACAGGTCAACCAGCGCAGTGAACAGGTCCGAGCCTTCACGACCAGGTTTCAACGCCGCAGACGGCCAATAGCGATCCGCGATCTTGATCAACCGTCGGCAATCGAGCGCATCAAGTGGGCCGCAGCGATCCAGCAGCCGGCCACCCTCCGCCCCTTCCAGCACCTCAATGCGCAAGGATGTCGGCCACCCAGGTAACCGTACCAGTGAATGCAAGGCCAGGACGTCAGACTCAGGGTGGACAATCGAGCGCAAGTACAGGCCTTCATAGGCTCGATTGAGCCTGACATGCTGCTGATATTCTCGCGCCTTGCCATCCAGTCGCCTGAGCACTTTCAGGGCCTCGGCCACATCAACCGGACGTTCGATCTCCACGCCCGAACGGTCGAGGATTTGCTCCACCACTGTTTTTGGCAAACCGGGGTACTCGCGCTGGAACAAGCGGACCCACTCATGATCCGAGTGCTGGAGCGCCTGATAGCGGGAGTTGAACAAGCCGGTGCGTGTCGCCGGATCGGCGATCGCTTCAAGCTCCCGGTCAAGCTTGAAGCGGGTGATGGTATCGGCCAGCAGCGGCGTCGGCGGGCGTCCGGCCACCATCAGACGCAACATGTCGTCGTCGACCGTGCTGACTCGGGCGATCTGGCTCAGGACCTCGTCGCTGAAGGAAGCGAAGGGTGTGCAGACTCCGCGCATGAGTTCCAGGCGTGTCGTGGGCGACGATAAAGCCGGCGCGGACGCGGGTTGAAGCGTTGTGTCGGTAACTGGCTGGATGCTCGACTCGCTGCTCGGCTCCGGTGACTCGTGCAGCGTTTCGGCCACATGGCCTTCGACCTTGAGTTCGGCAATCGATCTGGCCAGCGGCAGCGCATTGAGCAAGCCGAAGATCGTGCGCGTCACACCTTCCGAGCGCTTCTCGGGAGTGTCACCGTTGACGGCCTGGTTGATGCCATAACCGGCGTCGATGATCCCGGCCAGCACCAGCACGCCCTCGCCTCCGGGAATGAACAACGCCAAAGGGCCCAGGCGGTTGATCCACTGCACGAGCGGTTCCACCACCGCGCTCAAGTCGTCTCGGTTGACCTGGGCATCATCACGGATGCTGTTGACGCTGGCCATGGCGGCCTGCTTCATGGTCAGCACCAATTCAGCGAACGGGTCAGTGGCCGCGGGTGAGCGCTCGATGCCCACATAATCCTGCGGGTCCCAGAACCCGTCATTGTTGAAAAAACCGGCGTTCTTTTTCAACCAGTGCTCTTTGGGGAAGACCACCATGCCCTCCAGCGCAGTCAACACGCCCGCATGGAAGGTGCCGTCCTGGCGATCCTCTTCGGCAAAGTGCGCAGCCAACGCCTGACTTGTCTCGGCCACCTTGCCTTGGGCCACGACCCATTGGCGCAGGTGCTGGATATCGACGAACTCATGCAGCGGTGAGGAGTTGCCAGGGATGTACAGCAAGACCCTGGAGCCGGTGTGCTGGCGAAAACACCAGAGATCGGTCGAGGTGTAACGGTAGATCGTCAGGCGACCGGCGATGATGGGCGAATGGACGCGGGTTGCGGCGCTCAATTGAGCGATGGTCAATGCCTCCCAGGTCTGCTGGGCCGGCAACCCGCACGCCAGCAGTGCCAGAGCCAGCCCTTCGCCGGTCAGGCTGCCTTCCTGATGTTGCAGGAACGCGCTCATGACGAAGGCGGCCTTGGCTGAGGTCCTCAGGTCGCAAGGTGCGGCACCTGCGATTTGCTCATCCGAGGGCCAGGCGCTTTCGAGATAGGCCTGATAGCGGGTTTTCAGATTCAGCTGCCACACCCACTGCTTGAAGTCTGCTGGCCTGAGGGCGATTTGCGTGGTTGGCCCATAGACCTGCGGCACGGTTTGCCGATAAATGCCTTCGTAGGTGTGGTGGTTGCCATTGCCGTGGTCAGCGAATTCATCGACGTTCTGGACAATGCGAATGGACGGGCCGACGTCGGGCGGCGTGTAAAGACCGAAAACGGTCTCCGCGAAACGCCCGTCACCGACGGTTTGATAATTGGACAGCAAGGCCTGCACCAGAGTCCGTGAGCTCGCCACCTGTCCTTGCTCGATCCCGTCCTGTGGCGGGTGCCCCCGGTAGTGGTAATCCAGTGTTGTCAGGTGGGCGGTCTGCGGGTCGATGTCCTCGCCCCATTTTTTCCGGATCAATTGTGTGCCGAATTGCTCGGGAGATTGTGGCAAAGCACTGCTGACCAGCGAATTCAATGCTTCGTGCATGGGCCGATCAGTTGTGGTGAGCGCAATGTGAGGGTCACGCGGTTGGTCATTCATGTGCATTCCATGGCAAATAAAAGGAGCACCAACATAACCAGCCGCCACGCCCTCGAAAGCAGGACGGATCGCCGCCTGCCCTCGGAGAATTCGCCGCGTCCTGGAGGACAACCATGGAGATTGCCAGGCGAAAAAAAACCGGGGCAAATGCCCCGGCCTGATTGCTCTCGATTCCGCCTGAGTTACCAGAAGCGTTGCTGGGTCAATCGGCTCCACCAGCTCAGCAGGACGCGGTCGACCGAGCTGCTGGCCGCCATGCCGATGCGCTCCTGCAGGCTTTTGCGCTCGGCGTAGTGCAGGTGATAAAGCTCGGACTGCTTGGCGCGTTCGGCCAGATACTCGTCACTGGTCTTCAGTTCGTCCACCAGTTGCTTGTCCAATGCCGCGACACCGAGCCAGATTTCACCGGTAGCCACCTCGTCGATCGCCAGTTGCGGGCGATAGCGCGAGACAAAGTTCTTGAACAGTTGATGGGTGATGTCCAGGTCTTCCTGGAATTTCTCCCGCCCCTTCTCGGTGTTTTCGCCAAACACGGTCAGGGTGCGTTTGTATTCACCGGCGGTGAGCACTTCGAAGTCGATGTCATGCTTTTTCAGCAGGCGGTTGACGTTGGGCAACTGCGCCACCACGCCGATGGAGCCAAGGATCGCGAAAGGTGCGCTGATGATCTTCTGGCCGATGCACGCCATCATGTAGCCACCACTGGCCGCGACCTTGTCGATGCAGACAGTCAACGGCACGCCCGCTTCACGGATACGCGCCAGTTGCGAGGAAGCCAGGCCATAGCTGTGGACCATGCCGCCGCCGCTTTCCAGGCGCAACACGACTTCATCCTTGGGCGTGGCGAGGGTCAGCAGTGCGGTAATTTCATGGCGCAGGCTTTCGGTCGCCGATGCCTTGATGTCGCCATCGAAATCCAGCACGAACACCCGGGACCTGGCCTCGGTTTTTTTCTTCTGCTTTTTCTCGGTTTTAGCCTGGGACTTGCGCAAGGCCTTGAGCTGGTCCTTGTCGAGCAGGGTTTGCTCCAGGCGCTCACGCAGGCCCTTGTAGAAATCATTGAGCTTGCTGACCTGCAACTGCCCGGCAGCCTTGCGTCGACCTTTGCTGCGCAATGCCGCAAAACTGGCCAGGACCACCAGAATGGCGATCACCAGGGTCACGGTCTTGGCCAGAAAACTGGCGTACTCGGTGAAAAACTCCATAAGGCATCCAATGAGGCGTGGAAGGCCCATTCTACGGGCATCTTTCAGCCAATGTCTAACACTGTTGTAACGGAGTTCTAACACTTTGTGACACCTCAAAGGCCCCGAATTGCCTGACTTCCAGAGGCCTGCGCGGGCGCGATAAGGACCCCATGCGGGCACGCGATAAGGCTCAGGCGCGAGGGCCTACGGGGGGACTTTGGGACCATAGAAACACTGAGGTGGTCATTCAGATTTTTCTGTCAGATTCTCAAAGAGGTTCTGCTACGGAGTAACATCAGAGTTTTGCAGGTTATTCTGATATGGAGCGTCAAGGTGACACATCGTCCGAGCCGCAAGGCTTCATCAATTTTAACGAGCTAAATAAAACTCTGAGGGACCTCGATGAGAGGGCTCTTGTGTTGACCCTTGCAGCTTTTGCGGAGGACACATTAGGGGATTTGCTATCAGCGTTCATGATTCCTTCCGCAGCCTCTCGCAGTCTGGTGACAGGATTCAACGCACCACTCGGTAACTTCTCCTCCCGAATCAAAGCGGCATTCGCTTTGGGTCTGATCAGTAAAGGTCAATTTGACGACTTGCAGCACCTTCGTGAGGTTCGAAACAAGTTCTCGCATACGTGGAAGCCTATATCTTTCGCAGACCCATCAGTCGAGGGTCACATTAAAGCGGTTCGCTACGGCAGAATGACGAGGGATTTCCCTAAAACGCTTCAACGCAAGCTGTTGGTTGCTTTTCAAAACCTCCTCATTGAGCTTCAGGTAGCTGTGAAAAGCATTGAGGATGGTAAGCAAGCGAAGTTTGTGGGGGCCCATCTCACCTCAGGATTCTCTGGCGATACATTCGACAAGAAAATGGAGCGAGCCTCCGAGGAGCTTGCTCACGCTCGGGCCAAGCATTCCTCTGCGGAAGGCGAAGAGAAACTTTTCTATGACATGGTTCTTTGGGAACTCAGGTACAGGATAGAAAGGTTTCTTAAGGATGTACCCCCTGAGAGCACTCCAAAGCTCTCAGCGTTGGTCGAAGATTTGAATCAGCTATTAGCCGGCAGACCAGACCCTTCTGGGAATATGCTCTGATCCACCTGACCCTCACAGCCACCAAGTAGAACGCAGACGACATCCCCAAGGCCTGTGACTGAGCAGTCTTACTGCCCGTCATTAGACCTGTTAGATTCTCAATTCGCCGCTCTGCGTTTTGCCTCAAGACCCGCCAACATAACTACTGCCGAAGCCGTTAAGTGCATCCCATAGGCGACAATCTCTGGCTCAACAGTCCTAACCGCCTCCCCTTGCCCGTGCCCCCCGTTCTTGTTCCGCAACGTAGGTATGCCGCTGGTGAGTACATTGACCAAGGATTGGAGCTGGGATTCGTTGTACGCGGGCATCAACTCAGCATCCCTGCACGCCAAGATCAACTTCGAAGCGGTGTCGCCAGAACCATAGGATTTTCCGTTGGAGGTCAGTATGACCTTCATGGTGCTTTCAAAGGCCTTGAGGGCATCGACCAACGCCTCTTTATGGTTGCCATGGCGATAGTGCTCATACGCTCCCAGGAACTCATCGCGGGCACCTTCGAATTCTTCAGCGTTGAGGAATCCAAGGGCAGGCTTCACGACTTCCGAATGAAGGAACTGCGAGTCGATGCGGATAATTTTCCCATCGATAAACTCGTACCCGCAGCCAGCCTCTTTGAACCTCTCATTTAGCTCATTCAGGCAATCATCAACATGGGCATTCGAATTTTTACGCTCCGCATAAGAGTATCTGCGTGCAAGGTCATCTCCTACCCTGTAGCACAGCTCAACGACATCAAGACAACGCTCAACGTCGGGCTCTCTTAGCAGAAAATCATGAAGCTCTGTGAAGGGTGACTCGGTGTGACCTGTTACTAAAGAATGTAGACCGTACTCTTTCTTCAAAATCATAACGATTTCATCGTACACCTGCTTTGGCATCTCCAACCGGAAATGATAATACTCACTCCGATCTCCCAGAAGGTCTTTAACCATGTACGACAACTGTGCCCGCAACGTGTCAGGGAAGTCGTCATAGACGTACACGTCAGAGACTTCACCACGTAGCTTCTTTTGACGCTTGGAGTACAAATCGAATATTGGCATCGCAACCGCCTGAGACTGAGTTATCAAACGGCATCATCCGATACTCCGAATGAGTCTCGCAAGGCCGCTTAGGTCACCCATCACAGCCACCAAGTAGAACGCAGACGACATCCCCAAGGCCTTCGACCAAAGGACCACCTTGAGCAACTCCCAGAGTGACAAGGAGTAAACCAAGAAATCGATAGGTGACACGATGGGTAGCCAGAGTGCGGAGTACAGCAACACAGGTCTTCCACCGTGTAGTCATCGCATAGCCCTCCTTGAGCTGTAGGGTTTGGTGGGTGATCACCTACCAAAAAAGCAGGCTCAAAGGGCGTCTTAAAGAAGAGGTGCAGGGTCTATATGTATAGATAACCTTAAGTCCCCTCTGGTTATAGTGGGTGTTTTTGGAGGCCTTACAGACCGGACCTCTCAGAGGTGGATGGACATTATGAAAAATAAGGGAACCAGTTGAGGCTCCCCTTGAGAATTACCGTGTGCCTCCATTCTGCACACTTACGCTGTTTCCCCCTGCCGGGGTCCCAGAAGCGCCTTTACCGAATTTCCCGCCTGCTGCTGCATATCCTTGAGCACCTGAAGAGACGATGTTCAAAGCGTTGGCTATGTTGTTCACCTTGTACTTGTTGCCACCCAGACCACGCACGGCTGCCTTAGAGTTCTCTGAGGAGCCCACACGATTCGCGAAGATTGCTTGATAATCGCGCTTGTAGTTGTCGGTGATGTTCATCTTCTCGGCAGACGCATCGTTAGCTACTGAATTCTTCAAGCGGTCCATTGAGTTACCTGACATTCCAGACTCTCCGATGGCCGCGTTGATAGCGCTTTGGTTACGAATGGCACTCAGGTTCACCTCAGTGAGCTGTCTATGGGCTTCGTCGTGTTTATCCACGGTCGCAAGCTTCTGATCGTTCTCAGCAAAGTTGGCCTGCTTGACCATTTCGTTCTGCTGCTTCCGAGTGGTATCGGTCATCTGACCCTTGGCCTTTGCCCCTTCAGATGCACTCATCGCTGCACCAGCGGCACTCATCGCGGCGATTGCGATAGGAATAGCGAGTGGCCCACACATAGATAACCTCCTACAGCCAAAATTGTTTGAAAGGAAAGCCAGCGGGACTCATTACGCAGTCGTCCTGGAACTTAGCACCAAGGGTTTCCAGTAGACGGATATGAGCCTTGTTCTCGACTGACACAAAATTTGTGAAAGACATATCAAGCGGTGATTCGCGCTTGATGAACGCCAGATGATCTTTGAGAATCCGGAAGAACCGAAACCGCTGCCCGGTCGAAAGCTTCGTGATGACGTTTGTTGTTACGAACCAGATACCTCCATTGGTATGACCACCTACAGCCAGTACCTGACGGCCAAACTTGATTGCATAGGTAGTCTCATCGATTGCCTTGGGAAACACGTCTAACGGATTGCGGCCAGCTTGCATTGCATTGAAATCTGCAAGGTCGTTCGGGGAGAGGTTGCTCGACGCATATATAAGGTCAGCATGTTGCCGCTGACCGAAAACTGACCCAGTAAAGGCTGTTCTGCCGACTGAAAACTGACCCAGGTGTTCAACTGCTTCTGCTCACTTTTCGAGCAGGAGAACACAGGGTGATCAGCATGGAAATGTTGGGAAAAATCCGGCGGATGTACTTCCGCGACAAGCTCTCGCTGCATCAGATAGCCAAGCGTACCGGACTGTCGAGAAACACCATTCGAAAATGGGTCAGAGCACCCGAAGCCACCCAGCCGGCCTACCAACGGTGCGCAACCTTCAACAAACTCAGTCCATTTCACGAGACGCTGGAGCAGGCGCTCAAGGCCGATTCGTTTCGGGCAAAGCACAACCGCAGGAGTGCCAAAACACTCTTCGAACAGATCAAGGCCGAGGGGTACGACGGCGGCTACAGCCAACTCACCGCCTTTATACGCTCGTGGCGCGGCGAGCAAGGCAAGTCTTTACGAGCTTTTGTGCCGCTGACCTTTGCACTCGGGGAGGCCTTTCAATTCGACTGGAGCGAAGAAGGTCTGCTGATCGGCGGCCTGTTCCGACGCATCCAGGTCTCCCATATGAAGCTGTGCGCCAGTCGCGCATTTTGGTTGGTTGCGTATCCCAGCCAAGGCCACGAGATGTTGTTCGATGCCCATACCCGCTCGTTTGGCGCGTTAGGTGGGGTGCCGCGTCGCGGCATCTACGACAACATGAAGACCGCTGTCGACAAGGTCAACAAGGGTAAGGGCCGCACGGTCAATGCTCGGTTTGCCGTGATGTGTGCGCACTACCTGTTCGACCCGGACTTCTGCAACGTCGCTTCCGGCTGGGAAAAAGGCATCGTTGAAAAGAACGTCCAAGACAGCCGACGGCGCATCTGGCTCGATGCTCAAAACTGCATGTTCCACACCTTCGAGGAATTGAATGCCTGGCTCGGCCAACGCTGCCGTGCGCTCTGGGGCGAACTGCTGCACCCGCAGTACAACGGGCTGACCGTGGCGGACGTCCTGGAGCTGGAACGCGCTGAATTGATGCCGATGCCGACTGCCTTTGATGGCTACGTCGAGCGCACCGTACGGGTCTCCAGCACCTGCCTGATCAGCGTGGCGCGAAATCGCTACTCGGTGCCGTGTGAGCGGGTCGGCCAGTGGGTCAGCAGCCGTTTGTATCCTTCCCGGGTGGTGGTCATCGCCGATGAAACGACGATTGCCAGCCACGAGCGTCTGTTTGATCGAGATCAGGTCAGTTTTGACTGGCAGCATTACATCCCGCTTATCGAGCGCAAGCCTGGAGCGCTGCGCAATGGCGCTCCGTTTGCTGATCTGCCGAAGCCGTTGCAGCTGTTAAAACGCGGTCTGAGGCGTCACGCCAATGGTGATCGAGTCATGACGCAGGTACTGGCGGCAGTTCCCATCGCCGGGCTCGATGCCGTGTTGGTGGCTGTGGAGTTGGTACTTGAATCAGGCAGCTTGAGTGCTGAGCACATCCTGAATGTCCTGGCTCGACTGACATCGACAGCAGCCCCTCCGTCCGCCGAAACCAGCCTTCAACTCAAGATAGCGCCTGTCGCCAATACGGCACGCTACGACCGGCTCCGTACCACCGATGAGGAGACTCGCAATGCGTGATCTTATGGCGGAACTCAAAGAACTGCGTCTGCATGGCATGGCCAGCGCCTGGGAAGAACTAGCCTCGCAAGGAGAAGCTTCGACGGCATCCTCGAAATGGCTACTTGAGCATCTTCTCCAACAAGAACATGCGGATCGAGCGGTGCGCTCAGTGAACCACCAGATGAACATGGCCAAACTCCCCATGCATCGTGATTTGGCCGGCTTCGACTTCAGCGCTTCTAGCGCAGATGCCCGCCTGATCAGGGATCTGTCCAACCTGGAGTTCACCGATACCGCGCAGAATGTCGTATTCATCGGCGGGCCTGGAACAGGCAAAACACACCTCGCCACCGCCTTGGCTGTGTCCGGGATCACGACGCATCACAAACGCGTGCGCTTCTACTCCACGGTGGATCTGGTCAATCTGCTGGAGCGCGAAAAGTACGATGGCAAGACGGGCCGCATCGCTCAAGGGCTGTTACGAACAGACCTGGTGATACTCGATGAACTGGGGTATTTGCCCTTCAGCCAGAGCGGTGGTGCCCTGTTATTTCACTTGCTGTCCAAGCTGTACGAGCACACCAGCGTGGTCATCACCACCAACCTCAGCTTCTCGGAATGGTCGAGTGTGTTTGGTGACGCCAAGATGACAACGGCGTTGCTGGATCGGCTGACACACCACTGCCACATCGTCGAAACGGGCAACGAGTCCTACCGCCTGCAACACAGCAGCTTGGTCGCCCAGACCAAGATCAAATCACGTGAACGAAAGCGCAAAGACAATGATGGTGCCGAGGACGATGAGCTGTTTTGATCTGCACCAAAAATACCCTGCCGCATGCCCACATGCGGTGGGGCTTTAATGCCTCTTCCACCGGGACACGACTGCTAAGCTTATCCACAATTGCTGATGCCAAAATCAGCAATCCGCCCTGGGTCAATTTTCAATCGGCAGGGTGGGTCAGTTTTCAATCAGCGCCAACACAATGACCCTTTAAAGGCATTGCTTACGTTTTTTTACGAAAAATTTCCCGACCCCTCATGCTCTTCCGAAAATGAAATTGATAAGATCATAGAGTTTTTTCGCGCCCAAAAGAAAAAGATGAGTTCAGAGCTAATATCAAGCCTGAATATTAAAATGCAAAACATGTATAAAATATGTTCACTAAGCGAGCGACTTGATTCTATTTTGATGTGGGGCCACTACGGAAATCAACATAAAGGCTTTGCAATGGAGTATGACTTCAGCTCACTTTCAGTGGCGGAGCTTATGGGGCGTTGCCTTTGGCCTGTAATTTACAGCGAACATATTTACGATGCATCCGAATTACTTGTAAACGTGGGCTCACCCGAAAAATCATTTAATAACATGGTTGCAGTTATTGCGGCTTTGCATAAGGCCAAAGACTGGGAGTATGAGAAAGAATGGCGAATTATAATTCCAGACAGCCCAGAATCCCCCCCGCAAAATTTCCGCGCGCCACTCAAGGCCGTTTATTTAGGATCCAAGATTAGTGACATGGATGCCTCTGGCATCTATTCAATAGCGACTTCAAAAAATCTACCTGTATATAAAATGCAGCTCTCTCAGCACGAATTCAAAATGGTCCCTGTGCCATTTACGCTTTGATTGGCTAAGCTAATCGAGTAGCAGTAAGGAAGGCGGAATGAAGTGCGAGCTACTATCGTAGCAACCTCAATCATCCGCCTCTCTCAGGCTCTGCTGATAGCTTCAACAAGCGCCGCTCGGTCGCCCGCATGCCTCGCCCGCAATACCACACCCAAAGCGGCGTCTCGGGTCAACAGAGTGAACACGTGCGGCCTCTTGAACATGTCCTCATAGAAAGCTTCCTGAGCTACAACAGGGCCGCCTACCATACTCCAAGTCGTCAAACCCCCAGGCCCCTCAACGCTTTCGAAGAGACCCAACTCAACGAACTCATTCAGAGCAGCAGTCAGGCTTAACTTGAGGTCTGCGTGACGCCTTTTTGGTGTCGCCTTTGCGATGGCGAGGCTATCGATTACAAAGAGCGGAGCTGGCATAGAACTATCCTGAGAAAGCGTTAAGCCACCCAAGATATACGATCCCTACTCACTTACGGTATTATTTTTTTAGAAGTCATCAAACTTATTATTGCCCAGCAACTGCGGAGTCACTCAATGCGGACTGCAACATACTTCGGTTCTTCAGCGGCTCTCGATACAGCATACTTAACATTGCATCCAGCAGGTGCACGGGTAAGCGCTTTAATCATGCTCATCACATCTTCCTCATCGGCTCCCTCTGCACCTTGAGGAACTTCGAATATTTCAGTTCGAGTTGCACCGCCATAGACCCATGAACGCTTAGCGACCCATTTCCATGTCCCCGAACCGCAAAGGTCATAGTCATCGCTAAACTCCATAGAAACGTAGATAGCTGGCTCCGAAGTATTGAAAACTGTTACAGCGGAATTCGTCATTGCGGTGAGTCTCGCAGGATTTTAATAACGGAGCCCACTATACGAGTACTGCTCGTACACGTCAACGAATACTACTCGTATACCTATCACCTAACCCACCGAGCACTGGGGAGCAAAAGTCAGCACCCAAGGAAGGCTGAGCGGGTACTGTGGTCCTAAGGGGCCCTACGAGGCCGGGTCGCAGGATTCGTTTTAATCGAAAATTCCCTCAACACAGCGCATTCGTGAAGTTCCCTTTGCAGACACCCTCAGAGGATATCTGTCAGCTATCTGATAGAGCATCCCTCAGCGCCTCAGCCATACGATCCACTTGGACCGCTCTACCCGAGCCATACAAGTCAAAGGTAATCGAACCTGAGCTGTGCCCTAAGATTTCCTGAGCGATCCCCAAAGGGGCCTCCGCAGCCTTCAAGGCTCCCGCAAGGTGATGGCGCAATGAGTGGAAGGACTGGCCTGTGTTTGTCTCTGTGCCCAAGACATCCCGAATGAGTTGATTGAGCTGCGTAGTGAAACCGCTTGAGGACATCTTGAAGAGCTTTCCATTGGCTGCTTCTGCGAATGCCTGGAGCGCGCTAACGTCCACACCATGCTCAGACACCACAGGCACTACGCGTGCACTGAATTTGTTCTTAAGGGTCTTGCCATCGTTGGTGTTGATGTCCATTACCAACTGCTCTTCAATCTTCGTGAGGTCCTCAGTGGTGATTTGGTAAATCTCACCAATGCGAGCCCCTGTGACCACGCCAAGGCTCAACGCCCAGCGCTGCCACGAGGATGTAGGGAGCTTGTTAGCGTAGGCCATCAAGTCAGCTACCTGAGTCGGGGTGAACGCTTCACGCTCGCTCTCAGAGCCCTTACGGATTTGCAGGCCCTTACCGAATGTCTTGTTGAGGTAGCCGTTATCCTCACCCCAAGTCATCACGGATGAGAGTTCGATAAGGATCTTATTGACGGTCGAAGGCTTGCGTCCTTCCATCAGGCGAGCTTTGAGGTCAGTCATGTCCTTGCGTGTATGACTGCGAAGGTCCAAGTCCCCAAGCATCCCCGCCAGAATCCCGTAACAAGCTCTCTTGTTCTTAAGGGTTGCAGGTTGCCAGTCAGCTTGGCGCTCCTCCATATGGAGCTTATAGAGCGTCTCAAAGGTTATCGCTTCGCCTGCTACCGGATGAGCTGTAGGTGTGCTCCCAGTAGTTGAGGTCAGTGGTGTGGTGCTACTGGTGATGGCCCGTAACTCTTCGATTATCGCAAGGAGGTCACTTGGGTCTCCCGCTGTCTTCTTCTCAGCAGCCAGCATCATTCGTCTACCTAACGCCAAGGCTTTGGTCTGATCGACGCTCAAGGGCTCCGTCGCAGCAATCACGCTGAAGTCATCCCCAATATCTGAATACACATGACCACTACTATCGATCCCGCTACTACCGAGACCCTCCCAGACTGAGCGGGACTGTAAAACGCTTTCAGCGATCTCCTTAAGACCCTCTTTGAGTTGCTCCCAAGTAGCTTCAGGGTTGCCAAGGTGGAAGGCTCTGAAAGTACTCAGAAGATTCGTAGCGGTGGTCAAAGCCGCTTGCCTATGCGTGGTCTTGAGGGAAAGTGTGCAGGTCTGGCGGGAGCCCATAGGGCGGACTCTGAGAGAATATCGACCCTGCCTCCTATACAGATAAGGACAGGCAAGGTCTAACAGTTTTCTAACAGTTTGTGCTTGAGTGTGTGCGGTCAGTATCGTCATGGAAGGCACAGCCCGTATGGCTCTTAGGGTGTGGCCTCATTGGTCAGAGTTGGTGAAAAACTCCACAGGGACTCCTCAAACGATGCGCGGCATGAACGCGCGCGGATGACTCCAGCATACCCATGCGCCGGCCTTGCGACCAGCTGTGAAACCTCTGGCAACGAGCGTCCAACGAGCATTTCAAACAAGCGTATGTTTTTTCATTGACAGCTCACCGCCATCCTCATAACCTCGCCAAACCTTCAACGTACCGGGACGACGCGGACGTGGGCAGTATCTATTTGATTCGACATGGCCAGGCCTCCTTTGGTGCAGACGACTATGACGTCCTGTCGCCTATCGGTATTCGCCAGGCGGAAATACTTGGCCAACACCTCGCCGAACTCGGTATCCGCTTCGATCGATGCCTGTCCGGCGACTTGCGCCGCCAGCAACACACGGCCAACAGCGCGCTGGAACAGTTTGCTGCCGTAGGCCTGCCGGCTCCAATCCTGGAAACCGATTCCGCGTTCAATGAATTCGACGCCGACGCCGTGATCCGCGCCCTGCTCCCGGCCCTGTTGCAGGATGAGCCGGAAGCATTGGACATCCTGCGCAATGCCGCGCAAAACCGCGCGGAGTTCCAGCGCATATTCGCCCTGATCATCGATCGCTGGCTCGCTGGCACCTACGACACACCAGGTCTGGAAAGCTGGCCAGGCTTTGTCGAACGTGTTCAGGCCGGTCTGAACCGGATCCTCGAACAAGCCGGCAATCACCAGAAAATCGCCGTATTCACTTCCGGCGGCACCATCACGGCCCTGCTTCACCTCATTACGCGAATACCTGCCGCACAGGCGTTTGAATTGAACTGGCAAATCGTCAACACCTCGCTCAACCAATTGAAGTTTCGTGGTCGCGAGGTGGCACTGGCTTCCTTCAACAGTCATGCGCACCTGCAACTGCTGAAGGCCCCGGAACTCATCACGTTTCGCTGAGTCCGGACTATTGTGACCCTGGCTGTAATCACCCAGCTCTAATTACCCAAGAAAGGATCGAACCATGACCTCCGTAGCTGATGCCGTACAAGCAATGAAAGCCAAGTTCAACCCAGACGCTGCTGCCGGTCTGGACCTGGTTTTCGGTTTCCGCATCGACGACACCAAGAACTTCTCGCTGGTTGTCAAAGACAAAACCTGCGAGCTGAAAGAAGGCGAAAACCCGGACGCCCAGGTCACTCTGGTGATGGACGGCGAAACCCTGCAAGGCATCGTCAGCGGCGAAACCGACGGCATGCAAGCGTTCATGGGCGGCAAACTGCGCGCTGAAGGCGACATGATGCTGGCGATGAAACTGTCCGAACTGTTCCCGGGCTAAGCCTGTCGCTCCCAACCATCGGAGCACGCCCGATTGCCAACGAATCCCGCCCCCAGTGGCGGGATTCGTCGTTTCTGGCGCAAGCAAAACGGCTAGCTGCGAAATAGCCGACTATATTCTTTCTGGCCGCATGCATCAGACATCGACCGATTGCCCCTCGATCCTTTGACGCGGAGCACTGCCATGAGCCCACCTGAAGAGCACGACGGCGTCAATCGCCGAAGTGTACTGCAAGGCCTTTCGGCAGGCGCCGCGGGTGCCCGGATCAGCCCGCTGTCAGCAGGGAGTAAAACCATGCCCGATACCCCCGCCGATCTCATTTTGTACAACGGACGCCTGCACACCGTTGATCGCAAGAAACCCCAGGCCAGTGCTGTGGCGATCAAGGACGGGCGCTTCGTGGTGGTCGGCAGCGATGCCCAGGCCATGGCTTTGCAAGGCCCCGCCACACAAGTCGTCGACCTGCATGGCCGTACGGTAATCCCCGGCCTCAACGACTCGCACTTGCACCTGATCCGCGGCGGCCTCAACTACAACCTCGAGCTGCGCTGGGAAGGCGTGCCGTCCCTGGTCGATGCCCTGCGCATGCTCAAGGATCAAGCTGACCGCACGCCAACGCCGCAATGGGTACGGGTGGTGGGCGGCTGGAGCGAATTCCAGTTCGCGGAAAAGCGTCTGCCGACCCTCGAAGAATTGAACAAGGCAGCACCCGATACCCCGGTATTCGTCCTGCATTTGTACGACCGCGCCCTGCTCAACCGGGCTGCGCTGAAAGTGGTGGGCTATACCCGCGATACACCGAACCCTCCGGGCGGCGAAATCCAGCGGGACGCCAACGGCGACCCCACCGGCATGCTGATCGCCCGACCCAACGCGATGATTCTGTACTCAACCCTGGCCAAGGGACCGAAGCTGCCGCTGGAATATCAAGTCAACTCGACGCGTCAGTTCATGCGCGAACTCAATCGCCTGGGGGTCACCAGCGTAATAGATGCCGGCGGCGGTTATCAGAATTACCCGGACGACTATCAAGTCATCCAGCAACTGGCCAAAGCGCAACAACTGACCGTGCGCATCGCCTACAACCTGTTCACTCAAAAGCCCAAGGAAGAACTGACCGACTTCAAGCACTGGACCAGTACCTCGCAGTACGGTCAGGGCGACGACTTCCTGCGGCACAACGGTGCCGGGGAGATGCTGGTGTTCTCCGCCGCCGATTTCGAAGACTTCCTCGAACCTCGTCCTGACCTGCCGTCCAGCATGGAACAGGATCTGGAGCCGGTGGTTCGACACCTGGTTGAACAACGCTGGCCTTTCCGCCTGCACGCCACGTACAACGAATCCATCAGCCGCATGCTCGACGTGTTCGAGAAGGTCAATCGCGATATTCCCTTCGCCGGTTTGCCGTGGTTTTTCGATCACGCCGAAACCATTACCCCGCGAAACATCGAGCGGGTCAAAGCCCTGGGTGGCGGTATCGCGATTCAGGATCGCATGGCGTTCCAGGGCGAATACTTCGTCGACCGCTACGGTGCCAAAGCCGCCGAGCACACACCGCCGATTGCCCGCATGCTGGCCGAGGGCTTGCCAGTGGGTGCTGGCACCGATGCCACGCGGGTGTCCAGCTACAACCCGTGGACCTCACTGTATTGGCTGGTCAGCGGCCGGACTGTCGGGGGGCTGGCGCTTCACCCCCAAGGCCTGAGCCGCGATACCGCGCTGGAACTGTTCACCCATGGCAGCGCCTGGTTCTCGTCTGAACAGGGCAAGAAAGGCCAGATCAAGGTCGGGCAATTGGCGGACCTGATTGCGCTCTCGGCGGACTATTTCCACATCGAAGACGACGGCATCAAAGGCATCGAAGCGGTGCTGACCATCGTCGACGGCAAGATCGTGTACGGCAGCGTCGAGTTCGAGAAGCTCGGCCCGCCACCGATCCCCGTGGTGCCGGAATGGTCACCGGTGGCCAAAGTGCCGGGACACTGGAAGCCGCTGACGGCGCAAGTTCATCAATGCGTCGGCGCCTGTGCGGTACATGCACACAGTCACGAGCGTGCGCGGTTGTCGACTGCGCCGGTGAGCGACTTCCGTGGGTTCTGGGGCGCGTTTGGCTGTTCGTGTTTTGCGTTTTAAACGACGTTCTCACCAGCACCACCAATCCAAATGTGGAGCGCGCCTGCTCGCGAAAGCAATGTGGCATCCAAGATTGACGTCGGCTGACACGACGTCTTCGCGAGCAGGCTCGCCCCCCCCCAAATTGCGCCTCTTATGGCAGGGATCAGTCCAGGGTATCGGCGGGCCACCGAGACTCTTACAATGCGTGCACCTCTCGAACCGGCCACCCCATGGACATCGATCTCGCCCGCACCTTTCTGGAAATCGTCCGCCATGGCAGCCTTGCCGCAGCGGCCGAGAAGCTCCACGTCACCCAGACCGCGATCACCGCACGGGTACAGAAACTCGAAAGCCAACTGGGCAGCACCCTGTTTGTGCGCAACCGCGCCGGCGCCCGCCTGACGCCCAACGGCGAAGCCTTCGTGGTGTATGCCAATCAACTGGTGGCAACCTGGGAAGCCGCGCGACGGGACCTGCCATTGCCCGAGGGATATCACGATGTGTTGCACATCGGCGGCGAGGTCAGTCTGTGCAACCCGTTGATGCTCAGTTGGGCCGGCGAGCTGCGCAAGAAAATCCCGAGCCACGCCCTACGCATGGAAATCCGCGACGGCGAGAACCTGCTGCGCCAGCTGGAACTGGGGGTGCTGGACGCGGCGCTGGTCTATCAGCCCGAATACTGGCCACGCCTGCAGGTCGAACAAGTGCTGGAGGAAAAACTGGTCCTCGTGCGCCTGCCCGGACGGGCCGAGCCTTACGTCTACATTGACTGGGGCCAGGACTTCCGGCGTCAGCACGATGCCGCACTGCCGGAAAAAGCCAAAGCCGCCCTGACCTTCAATCTCGGCCCGTTGGGCTTGCAATACATCCTGGAAAACGGCGGCAGCGGCTACTTCCGCACCCGCGTGGTGCAGAGCTACCTGGAGAGCGGCGTGCTGGAACAAGTCCCGAAAGCCCCGGAGTTCAGTTACCCGACCTATCTGGTCTACTCCCGCGACCGCGATTCGGAAACCCTGCAACGGGCCTTCGACCTGCTGCGCGACGTCATCCAGTCCGATGAAGACTGGTCGCAGCGCTGGAACCCGCTGATCTGAGTCCACCTTGCACCGGATCGTGGCACTTGTGTCATCGAGGTTGGCCAGCCAAAACGCCGGGATCGTCTACGCTGCTGGAGATAACAATAACGACAGGTGATTGCAGTGAGGCAGACCACCGAGGGATTCCGCAGCCGCTACCGCGCCAACATTCACCCACTCTATAACCCATGGCTGCACGGTGCCTTCGTGCTGCTGTTCGGCTTGCTCGCCATCGCCGTTTTCTGGAGCAACGTGCACCAGGTACAACCGGCTGAATGGCTGGCGGTGCCGCTGACGTTATTGTTCTTCAACTTCGTTGTGTACAGGGTGCATCGGCACCTGGGCCATCAGAAAAAAAGTTACGCGCGACTGTTCTATTCCCGTCACGCCGGCGACCATCACAGTTTTTTCGCGCCGGGCCACATGACCTACGACAGCGCTCGCGACTGGCGGGTGATTCTGTTTCCCGCCTGGTTGATCGTGTTGCACACCCTGCTCATCACCCTGCCCCTCTGGTGGCTGCTCAAGCAACTCGACGTCAACGTCGCCGGGTTGGTCGCAGGTTTCCTGGTCCTTGGCTACCTGGCCTATGAAGTGTTCCATGCCTGCGAGCATCTGCCGCCGCACAATCCGCTGGCGCGCCTGCCGTGGATTCGCCAGATGCGCCGCCTGCATGAACTGCATCACCGTCGCGAGCTGATGCAGGAGCGCAATTTCAACATCGTTTTTCCATTGATGGATTACCTGTTCGGCACCCTTTACTGGGAACCGGAGCCGGCGATCCCGCAACCGACGAGCACGCCCATGACCCGCATGCAACATCAGATCGAGATCGCCGGAACGCCCTTTGCCGTGCTGGCCTACGCCAGCAACGTGAGCCACTGGCCGCAGTGGCATCCATCGTCCCTCAGGATCAACGGACAAAAGGGCTCGCTGCACGCCGGCGCGCGGTTCGAGGAAGACATCCGCGCCGGTGGACGCGACGGGCATTTGAGTTGGGTGGTTGATGAATACCTGCCGGGCCTGCGCTGGCGTGCACAGGCGCTTGGCGACCATGGACTGTCGCTGGCACTGACTTACGAATGTGAAGCCCGGGGTGATAGCACGCGGTTTATCCGCACACTGGAGTATCAATTCAGTGGCGTGACGATGCGCCTTGCCAATCGATTGTTGCTCAAGCGCCGGATTGAGCGTGAGTCAGCGGCCTCGATGCTGGCGCTGCGCGAGATGGCGGAAAAACACCTGGCCCTCGCGGAAGTCCGCGCGTGAGTCGCTCGATCCGGTTTCGCCATGGGTTACTGCTGGTGGTCATTGTCGTGGCTGCCTTCTTGCTGCTGATGCCAACCAGGGTCAAACCCGTGGCCTGGATGCCAGCACCCGCGCCCTCCCTCATCAGTGGCACCTACGCTGACAATCAGCGCCTCAAGGGCGTGGAGCCTGTCGGCGCTGCGGACATCGACGGCCTCGAAGCATTGCTGCTGGAAAGCGATACGCTGATCACCGGTTTGCATGACGGCCGGGTGATTCGCACCAGCCTTGACGGCAAGGTCACCAAGGTTCTGGCCGATACCGGTGGCCGCCCTTTGGGCCTGGCTCGCCACCCCAACGGCTTGCTGGTGATCGCGGATGCCGTCAAGGGGTTGCTGTCGCTGGACGCCCAGGGTCGCCTGGTGGCCTTGTCGACCGAGGCCAACGGCCTGCCCTTCGGTTTCACCGACGACGTCGCCATCGACAAGCCGGGGCACTATGCCTATTTCAGCGATGCCTCCAGCCGCTTCGGCTATGGCAAGGATGGTGAAGCGATCATCGAACACGGTGGCGATGGCCGCTTGTTGCGGTATGACTTCCAGACCGGCAAAACCTCCGTGCTCCTGGATAAGCTGGAATTTGCCAATGGCGTGACGCTCGGGCCGGACGATGCCTATGTGCTGGTCAACGAAACCGGCGCCTATCGGATCAGCCGTTACTGGTTGAGCGGCCCCAAGGCGGGCACCCACGATCTGTTCATCGACAACTTGCCAGGCCTGCCCGACAACCTGGCGTTCAATGGTCACGACCGTTTCTGGGTAGCGCTGTACGCACCGCGCAATGCCTTGCTCGACTCCACGGCGGCACACCCCTTCATACGCAAGGTGATCGCACGTGCCATGACCGTGCTGCCCAAACCGGTGGAGAAACGCGCTTTCGTACTCGGACTCGATGTCGAAGGCAGGGTCATTGCCAACCTGCAGGACGGCAGCAGCGGCAATTACTCACCGATCACGACCGCGCGCGAATATGGTGACTGGCTGTATTTCGGTTCGCTGACGGCGAAAAACATGGTGCGCTTGCCGCTGCGCGAGGCGTTGCAATAACAAACTGATCAAATGGCAGGAGCGGGTTTGCCCGCTCCCACAGGGTCAGGAGTCAATCGGAATCCAGGTCAATACCCTCGCGCCTTTTCGGCGGTTTGCCTGCTTCATCATCCGGCACTTCGTCGAGGCCGGGTTCTTCTTCAGGATTGACGGTATTGCGCCCCGGGCTCAAAGGCACGGGATGGGTGGGGATGGGATCGAAGGCTCCCTGTTCTTCGCTGGGGAATTTTGGATGAGTCATGGGGCACCTCGTCTGTCGCCGTAATGACGGACTCTGATCATTCGAGGTGCCGTCGTTAGCGCCGTTCCAGTTTTTCAGCCACCGATCGTCAGTGGCTCATGGGGTCTTCAGGACGACGACTCGAGTTGTTTGACGATCTTGTCCTTGACCATCAGGCGCGTCTCCTTGAGCTTCTTCACTGCGTCATCACTGGACTTGGCCTGCTCTGCCTTGACCACTTCGGCATCTGCCTGCGAATACTTGTTAAGCAGCGAATCCAATAACGGATCCTTGGTGCGTTTCTGCTGGATTTCTTCCTTTGAGCGTTTCAGATCCTGATAAAGGTCGTGTGACACCGGCATGGAACACCTCCGTTTGTTAATCGGTAGCAACCGCGACTGATTGCGCTCGCCAACTATCAGAATGGCCTTGGTTGACCGGTTCTGTCGACCACCTGTCAGACCAGCGGTGTCCGTTCGTCGTCCTGTCGCAATCGCGATAAAACCTTTGCCCGCCTGCCAGCCTCCACAGCTTAACGATCATCCCGATCACCCATGGAAATTGCGTGGAGATGCACCTATGGACGGATTCAACCTGCGCCACCTCACTCTGGCCGTCGCCTTGAGCACCTGCATGGGCACGGCGTTCGCCGCGACTTCCAACAACTTTGTCGATCACGCCGCCGCAGGTGGCATCGCAGAGATCGAAACCAGCAAGCTGGCGCTGGAAAAAAGCAGCTCGGCCGACATCAAAGCCTTCGCCAACATGATGATCACCGATCATTCCAAGGCCAATGATGAACTGGCGGCCATTGCGAAAAGTAATGACATCAAGGTGCCGGACAGCACGACACTGACCAACCAGGCCAAGGAAAAAATCCTCGACATGCGCGATGAATCCTTTGACGCGGCGTATGCCAACAACCAGGTCAAGGCCCACGAACAGACCATCGAGTTGTTCAAGAAAGAGGCCAACACGGTGACCGCCGACAAGACCAAAGGCGGGATGGAACTCAAGGGCTTCGCGCAGAAAATGCTGCCGGAGCTGGAAAAACACCTGGATATGGCGAAAAAGCTTCAGGCGGCACACCCAAGCAAATAGCCCCCTTCCACACAAAAAGGCCGCATCAAGGGATGCGGCCTCGTTGCATTCAACCTAACCGCCATCGGTATCAATGTCGGCGTCGGTCTCGTCACCCGGCTTGGGTCGATCCGGATCGGGCTTGAAACCCGGACTGAACTCATTGTCGTTATCGCTGTGAAGGTTTTTCTGGTCGACCGATTTGTCGGCGCTTTCCGGCTCGGCAGTTATTGCGTCGTCCTCTGACCCCTTTTATCGCTCATGATGACCTCGTTCGTCGCTGTCATTGCGGGGCTGGAACAGCCCGGCCATACAGGTTCGAAGCCATCTCGCGGGCGGCGTTCCATCCGTTGGCCGATTTGGCACAAGAAACACCGGCAGGAGCTCCCACCGCCCCTTCACGCCGCGCCAAGCACCCGGGCCAAAAACGGCGCGGTCCGGCTCTTCTTGCTCTTGGCGACTTTTTGTGGCGTCCCCGCAACGACCACCTTGCCGCCCTGATCCCCCGCCCCGGGGCCGATATCGATCACCCAGTCACTCTGCGCCACCACGCGCATTTCGTGCTCGACGACAATCACCGTGTGCCCCGCCGTCACCAGGTTGTTCAATTGTTCAAGCAAACGATCGACGTCCCGTGGGTGCAGTCCGGTGGTGGGTTCATCGAGCACATAGAGCGTGGCCCCGCGCTGGTTGCGTTGCAGTTCGGTGGCCAGCTTGATGCGCTGGGCTTCGCCGCCGGACAGCTCGGTCGCCGGTTGACCGAGGCGCAAATAGCCCAGGCCGATGTCGCGCAGCACCTCCAGCGAGCGGCGGATGGCCGCTTGTTCGGCGAACACTTCGACGGCTTCGTCCACCGTCAATTGCAACACCTGCGCAATATTGCGGCCCTGCCAGGTGATCGCCAGTGTCTCGGGGTTGTAGCGGTCACCGTGGCAGGTCGGGCACGGTACATAGACGCTGGGCATGAACAGCAACTCGACGCTGACAAAACCCTCGCCCTCGCAGGTCGGGCAACGGCCCTTGGCAACGTTGAAGGAAAACTGCCCGGCGTCATAACCCGCCGCTTGCGCCTCGGGCGTGGCAGCGTAGAGCTTGCGTACGTTGTCGAACAGCCCGGTGTAGGTCGCCAGGTTGGAGCGCGGGGTACGTCCGATGGGTTTCTGATCCACTTGCACCAGGCGTTTGATCGACGCCAGCCCCGCCGTCACCTGACCACCGCTGACCTGCGGCGTGTCGTCTTCCAGATTCAATTCCTGGGGTTCGCTGTCGGCGGCCGGGCGCCCGAGGTGTGCGCCGACCAGTTCCAGCAACGCCTGGCTGACCAGGCTCGACTTGCCCGAACCCGAGACCCCGGTCACCGCGGTGAAACAACCCAACGGAAACTCGACATCGAGATCATTCAGGTTGTTGCGGGTAATGCCTTCCAGGCGTAGCCAATCCCGGGCCTTGCGGCTGGTACGGGCCTGACTGGCTTGCTCGGCAAACAGGTAGGCACGGGTTTGCGATTCGGCCACTTCAGCCAACCCGGCCGGTGGACCGCTGTACAGCACCCGCCCGCCATGCTCACCCGCCGCCGGGCCGACGTCGATCAACCAGTCGGCACGCTGCATGGTTTGCAGATCGTGCTCGACCACGAACAAGGTATTGCCGGCGGCCTTCAAGCGTTGCAGGGCGTCGAACAGCGCCTCGCCATCCGCCGGATGCAGGCCGGCCGACGGCTCATCCAGCACGTAGATCACGCCGAACAACTGCGAGCCCAACTGCGTTGCCAGGCGCAGACGCTGCAACTCACCCGATGACAGCGTCGGCGTGCTGCGCTCCAACGCCAGGTAACCGAGGCCAAGGTCGGTCAGGGTACTGACCCGTTCCAGCAGATCCTGGGCGATTCGTTGCGCGGCGAGGCGCTTCTCCACCGACAGGTTCGGCGTATGGCGTACATCAGGAGCGTCGGCGTGGCCGCTGGCGCCGTGGGCGACGCGCTGCTCTCGGGCCTCGCGGGTCTGGCTGTGGGTCAGCACCTCGCCCGCTTCATCACCCTCCTCCAGGTAATGCTGGGCCGCCACCGGCTTGAGCACCTCAGCGACCTGCAACAACGGCATCTGTGACAGCGCGCCGATGTCGTAGCCGGCAAAGGTCACCGACAGCGCCTCGCGCTTGAGCCGCTTGCCGTCGCACAACGGGCACGGGCTGCCGAGCATGAACTGCGAGACGCGCTTCTTCATCAGCGCACTTTGCGAATGGGTGAAGGTGTGCAGGATGTAGCGACGCGCACCGGTGAAGGTGCCCTGGTAACTCGGTTCCATCTTGCGCTTGAGGGCGACCCGGGTTTCTTCCGGGGTGAGGCCGGCATACACCGGCACCGTCGGGGTTTCCTCGGTGAACAGAATCCAGTCGCGTTGCTTCTTCGGCAAATCGCGCCAGGGAATATCGACGTCATAGCCCATGGTCACCAGAATGTCCCGCAGGTTCTGGCCCTGCCAGGCCAGGGGCCACGAGGCGACGGCACGCTGGCGGATGGTCAGGCTCGGGTCCGGGACCATCAGCGCCTCGGTGACTTCATACACCCGGCCCAGGCCGTGACATTCCGGGCAGGCACCCTGGGGCGTATTGGGCGAAAAATCTTCGGCGTACAGCATCGGCTGGCCTGGCGGATAACTGCCGGCGCGGGAATAGAGCATGCGAATCAGGCTCGACAACGTCGTCACGCTGCCCACCGAAGAACGCGTACTCGGCGTGCCCCGTTGCTGCTGCAAGGCCACGGCCGGTGGCAGGCCTTCGATGGAGTCCACATCCGGGACGCCGACCTGATCGATCAGGCGCCGCGCATAAGGAGCGACGGATTCGAAATAGCGGCGTTGCGCTTCAGCGTAGAGGGTCGAAAACGCCAGCGACGATTTTCCCGAACCGGACACCCCGGTAAATACCACCAGGGCATCGCGGGGAATATCGACATCGACGTTCTTGAGATTGTGTTCCCGGGCACCGCGTACCTTGACCATGCCGGAGGTTGGAGTGGAGGTGCGGTTTGAGGTCATCAGGTCGCCTTGATTGGATATTTGAAAAAACACCGGTCCTCGTGGGAGCGAGCTTGCTCCGGGCGGCGTTCCGACGAAAACGTCGGCACAGTCAACAGGAGGGTTGCCTGATACACCGCCATCGCGAGCAAGCTCGGCTCCTACAGATGGAATGTGTTCAACCGTTGAGCACCGTACGAATCATCCGGGTCAGCGCGTCGGGGCCGTAGGGCTTGCCCAGCAAATGGGTATCGGGGCTAAGTTGGTGGTTGCGCGAGATAATGTCACGGGTATGCCCCGAGGTGAACAGCACTGTCACGGGTGGATTCTGCACCTTGGCCCACGCCGCGAGATCCGAGCTCTTGATCAGGCCCGGCATGACCACATCGGTAAAAATCAGGTCCACTGCGACGCCTTCCAGCAACATCTGCATGGCGATGTCGGCATTGGCGGCCGTCAGCACCTGATAGCCCTCTTCGCGCAACAATTCCACCGTTGAAACGCGCACCGCTTCATTGTCCTCGACCACCAGAATCCGTTCGTGGCCGCCACGTTGCTGCACTTCTGCAGTGGTTGTCTCTTTGCCCACCGTGCGCAGGCTGCGCGGGAAGTACAACTGCACCCGGGTACCTTCGCCAACGACGCTGGACATTTCGATGTGCCCACCGCTCTGTTTGACGAAGCCGAATACCATGCTCAAGCCAAGTCCCGTGCCCTGGCCGTCGGGTTTGGTGGTGAAGAACGGTTCAAACGCCTGGGCGAGCACCTGCGGCGGCATGCCTGCACCGGTGTCCGCCACCGATACCCGTACATAGTCGCCGGCGACAATGCCCTTGCCCGTGCAAAATGCGCGATCAAGGCGGATGTTTTCCGCGCTCAGGTCGATGGTCCCCTCACCTCTCATGGCATCCCGGGCATTGATGGCCAGGTTGAGAATGGCATTTTCCAGTTGATTGCGATCGACGAACACCGGCCAAAGGTTGGCCGGCGCACTCATATGCACCTGGAAGGTTTCACCCAGCGCGCGCTGCAACAGCTCACCCAGGCCATCGAAAATCTGCTCAGGCGTATAAATGGCCGGGGACAAGGGCTGCCGACGGGCAAACGCGAGCAATTGCGAAGACAGTTTTGCCCCGCGTTCGACGGCGGCAATCGACGCCGCAACCCGACGCTGGACATTGGCGTTGTTCGGCTCATGCCGGGCCAGCAAGTGCAGGTTGCCGGCGATCACCTGTAGCAGGTTGTTGAAGTCGTGAGCCACGCCGCCAGTCAGGCCACCGATGGCTTCGAGCTTCTGCGATTGGCGCAGTTGTTCTTCCGCCTCCAGCCGCGCCCCGACTTCGTCGGCCACGCGTTGCTCCAGGTTACGGGTGAACCTGAGCAAGGACTCCTCGGCGATCTTGCGTTCATGGATGTCGATCAACACCCCGGGGAAACGAAACGGCTCGCCCTGTTCGTTGAACTCGCAACAGCCACTGGCGAGTACCCACCGATAACTGCCACCAGGGCGAATGACCCGATATTCGGCATTGAAGGGTTCGCCAGTCGTCATCGATTGCCGGACCTGTTCCTGCAGCCAACTGAGGTCGTCGGGGTGGATATGCGCTTGGGCGATGTCTTGTGGCAGGTTGTCCAGCGGTTGTTCGGCGGGATAGGAAAAGGTACGGGCGAAACGCTCATCACCGCTCAACACATTGCTCTTCACGTCCCAGACAAACGAACCGAGCAAGGCGCCGGCATTCAACGCCAGGCGTACCCGTTCGTTGTCGGCGCGATAGGCATCTTCGGCGGCCTGTCGACGGCGTTCGGAAATCACCCGCTCCGTGGTCTCGACGACCATTGCCATGACCCCGGCGGGCCTGCCGTCATCATCGGCGACAGGGCTGTAATAGAGGTCCATCCACACGTCTTCGGGGATGCCGCTTCTGAGCAGCACCAACTCTTTATTGCGGTAGGACAACGTGCCGCCGGCCAGGCAGGTATCGACCACATGTCGATTGAATTCGGCGACTTCCGGCCAGCCCAGCTCGACCGGAGAACCCAATAGATAAGGATGCCGCCCGCCGGCAAACTCCGAATAGGCGTCGTTATAGATCATGTAGCCGGGCCGCCCCCAGAGCATCACCATCGGCAGTGGCGAGGCAAGCATCAGTTGCACCGAACTGCTCAGGCTCTTGGGCCAGGTGTCGATGTTGCCCAGCTCGGTCCCGCGCCAGTCGAACGCACGAATGCGCTCGGCCATTTCGCCGCCCCAGCCGGCACACCCGTGGCTATCCTCTAGAAACTGCATCGGTTGACCTTGTCCAGGAAATCACACCCGTTTGTTTCGAGCATCGCGGATGGCATTGGTTTCATAGAGGTATAGCTGATTCTCGCGGTCCATCCTGAACGACCAGAATCCGTGACTGGCAAACCCTGTGGGAGCATTTGCAGTATCAGACCGGATGATTACACCTCAATCAGGTGTTTAAGCGGGTGATAACCGGTTTTCAACGTGGCGGCCACATCCAGAATCGCCTTCTCGATGCCATTCAAATGCATGCAGGTCAGCTCGATCGCCGCGCTCTGGTTACCGGCTTCGATGTACTCGATCAACCGCAAGTGTTCGTCATCGCGACAGGCTTCGTGGCTATCGTCATCCAGCGCAGCAGCGTACAGCGAGGCGCGGGAGATCAGTTTCTGGAACCAGTCCAGCAACACCGGGTTGTTCAGGCTGCGGGCCAGTTTGATGTGGAACTCACCGAGCAAATGGATCAGGCGCTCGTGATCGCCGCTCTGATGCGCTTCGTCCTCCAGCAGCAAGTGATCGCGCAGATCCTGGGTCACCGCGGTATCACGGCGGCGGCACAGTTCGCTGACGATGCCGATTTCGATCAAACGCCGGGTTTCGAACAGCGAACGGATCTCTTCGTCGCTCGGTAACGATACCGACGCACCTTTATTGGGCTCGGTGGTGACCAGGCCATCGGCTTCCAACTGCTTGAGCGCGGCACGAACCGATGTGCGGCTGACATTGAAAAGTTCGGCCAGCGATGACTCGCCCAGCTTCATCCCGGGACGCAAGGTGCGCTTGCTGATCGCCTCGTAAACCCCTTGGTAGACACGGTCGACCGTGGTTTCCAGTTTCTTTTCCGCCATTCGATCACTCCTTCAGCGCCCTGCAATCAGCCCCAGGCGAATCAACAGCCTTTCAAAAGGGGGTTGCACGAGCAGATTAATCCGGGTATTTCTAAATTGCATCCAGATTTTGCATACAATAATCAGAGGAATGCACCATTATGGGTCATCCAGTTGCAATCGAAGTGCGTAACGTCTTTAAACGGTATTCCGACGATCCGGGGCTGGCTCCAGCCCTCGACAACGTTTCAGTCGACATTGCCGACAACGAGTTCTTCACCCTGCTCGGCCCTTCCGGCTGTGGCAAAACCACCCTGCTGCGCACCATCGCCGGCTTCGAGCACGTCAGCGACGGCGAGATTCGCCTCGCGGGCGAACCGGTCAATGACTTGCCGCCGTTCAAGCGTCGGGTCAACACGGTATTCCAGAGCTACGCGCTGTTTCCGCACATGAGTGTTGCGCAGAATATCGCCTTCGGCCTTGAGATGCAGGGTCTTGATCACAAGCAGATTGCGCAGCGGGTCGACGAAATGCTCGCACTGGTGCAAATGCAGCACCTGGCCAAGCGCAAACCGGCGGAATTGTCCGGGGGCCAGCAACAGCGCGTGGCTCTGGCACGGGCCCTGGCGCCGAAACCGAAAGTGCTGTTGCTCGACGAACCGCTGTCGGCCCTGGACCTCAAGCTGCGCAAGGAAATGCAGGTCGAACTCAAGCGCGTGCAGAAGGAAGCCGGGATCACCTTCATTTTCGTCACCCACGACCAGGAAGAAGCCCTGACCCTGTCCGATCGCATTGCCGTGATGTCCGCCGGCAAAATCCTGCAGATCGGCACGCCCAATGACATCTACGAACGGCCGCAGCATCAGTTTGTCGCGCAGTTCATCGGTGACATCAACTTCCTGCCCGGCCACCTCAAGCGCGGCCAGCAGAACGAAAAACTCTTCGTGCCCAATGGCATGCCGGTGGAAATCCCCTGCCCGGCCCAAGGCTTCGATGGCGCCAGCGTGCAACTGGCGTTCCGTCCGGAGCGCTCGCAACTGGTCGATCCGACGCAACCGCATCACCTGCGCGGGGTGATCGAGGCCGTGTTGTATGTCGGCACCGCAACCCTCTATCAGTGCCGCCTGAACAACGACATCAAGGTCATGCTGCGCGAGAACAACGAAGGCCTGAATCGCGGACGGGTGGTGGGCGATCGCGTCGCGGTCAACCTGCCGCCCCACGCCTGCCTGCTGATGGAGGCCTGAAATGAGCGTCAGCAGCACTTCTCCCGCCCTCAACCGCGCGCTGTTGCTCAGCCCGGTGGTTCTGACCCTGCTGGCCCTGATCGCCATCCCGCTGGGCATCATGGGCTACATCAGCCTGTTGCCGCGCAACGTGTATGGCGGTGTCGACTGGCAGGCCAACTGGCAATTGCAAAGCTACGTGCAGCTGTTTTTCCAGGAAGGTTTCGACGGTGAACTGGAGCTGAACTGGGTCTACGCCCAGGCGCTGTTGCGCTCGGTGTTTCAGGCCGGTGGCACGACCGTGTTGTGCTTCCTCTTTGGCTTTCCGGTGGCGTTGTGGATGTCGAGCCTGACACCGCGCCGGCGCAACCTGATGGTCTTGCTGATCACCATCCCGTTCTGGACCAACCTGTTGATCCGCAACTACGCCTGGCTGATCATCCTGCGCGAACAGGGCTGGGTCGCCCAAACCCTCAATGCGCTGTTCCCCCAGGCCGGTGGCATCACCCTGCTCTACAACGACTTCGCGGTCAGCGTCGGGCTGGTCTACAGCTTCCTGCCGTTCATGATCCTGCCGATTTATTCGACCCTGGAAAAACTCGACTGGCGTCTGGTGGAAGCCGCTTATGACCTGGGTGCCAATCGCTGGCACGCGCTGAAGCGGATCATTTTGCCGCTGTCGATGCCGGGGGTGATTGCCGGTTCCCTGCTGGTGTTCGTGCCGAGCCTTGGCGCGTTCATTACCCCGGCGATTCTCGGCGGCGGCAAGACGCTGATGATCGGCAACCTGATCCAGCAACAGTTCGGCACCGCGCGCAACTGGCCGCTGGGCAGTTCCCTGTCGTTCCTGCTGCTGGGGATCATGATGCTGTCCCTGGTGCTGTACGCCCTCTATAGCCGCAATGCCGCCAAGACCCTGCGTCGGGGAGCCCAAGCATGATCGCCCTGCACCTGAAAAAACTGCCCCTGACCCGTGAAGTCAGTCTGTTGATGCTGGCTTATCTGTACCTGCCGATCCTGGTGTTGATTGCCTACAGCTTCAACGCCAACCGCTCGGCGACGGTGTGGACCGAGTTCTCCTTCGCCTGGTATGGGCGGATTCTGGCCAACCCGTCGATCCAGACGGCGGCGTTGAACTCGATCATCGTCGCCAGCATCGCCACGGTCTGCGCCACGGCCATTGCCTTGCTCGCGGCGCTCGCCACCTACCGGCCGTTCTACGGACAGAAAATGGTCGAGGGCGGGATCAACCTGCCGCTGATCCTGCCGGAGATCGTCACGGCGGTCGCCACCCTGCTGCTGTTCATGGCGCTCGGCATCAAGCTCGGATTGCTGACGGTGATCATCGCCCACATCGGTTTCTGCATTCCGTTTGCGTACCTGCCGATCCGCGCGCGGCTCAACGACCTGGACAAGAGCCTGCTGGAAGCGGCGAACGATCTGTACGCCAACCCGTGGCAGGTGTTTCGCCGGGTGACCTTGCCGCTGTTGTGGCCGGCGGTGTTGTCCGGTTCGGTGCTGGCGTTTGTGGTCAGCCTCGACGATTTCATCATGACCTTCTTCGTCGCCGGGCCGGGTTCGACCACCCTGCCGGTGTACATCTTCTCCGCGATCAAGGCCGGCGTGACGCCGGAGATCAATGCGATTTCGACCCTGATGCTGGTGATTTCCATCGTGCTGGTGGTGCTGGCCTTCTGGCTGGGACAGCGCGGTAAACAACAATGAGCCTGGAGCCTGTTTTTATGAACAAAAAAGTGAAAAGCATGCGTTTCGCCGTTGCCAGTCTGGCCTTGAGTTGCTTCACCGCTTTCAGTGCACAGGCCGCAGAGCCCAAGGAACTGTTCTTCTATAACTGGACCGATTACTACCCGGTAGACCTGCTGGCCAAGTTCGAAAAGGAGACCGGGATCAAGGTCACCATGGACGGCTATGACAGCAACGAAACCCTGCTGGCCAAGTTGCAGGCCGGGGGCGCGGCGTATGACGTGATCGTGCCGTCGCAGTCGATCATGCGCACCCTGATCAACCAGAACCTGCTGCTGGAAATCGACACCCCGACCCTGCCCAATTTCCAATACGTGAAACCGGCGTTCCGCGACCCGAGCTTCGACCCCGGCCGCAAATTCTCGGCACCGTACCTGTGGGGCACCACCGGGTTTTCCTATGACAGTGCGCGGGTGCCGGGCGGCAAACTCGACGACTCGTGGAAAGAGTTCTTCGAACCACGCAAGGAACTGCAAGGCCAGCTCGCCGCACTCGACACCTCCAGCAGCGTGATCAATGCCGCCAGCCATTACCTGAACGTCGACGAATGCAGCGAAAACCCGCAGGACGCCAAGCGCATCCTGGAACTGCTGCAAAAACAGAAACCGTTCCTGAAGATGTACAGCTCGGACAACACCGTCGACCGCATGGCCTCCGGTGAAGTGATCATGATGCAGAACTGGAACGGCTCCACCGCGCGAGCCACGTTGCAGAAGAGCACCATCAAGTACGTCTACCCGCGCGAAGGCCTGGCGATGTTCCAGGACAACTTCGCCGTCCCGAAAAGCGCCCCGCACCCTGGCAACGCGAAAATCTTCATCGACTGGATGATGAAACCGGAAAACGCCGCCGCCGTATCCAACGCCATCGCCTACGCCAACGGCATCCAGAGCGACACGTTGATTGACGCCAAATGGCGCGTGATGGACGCCATCAACATGCCGGACGAATTCGCCTCGCGCCTGCGCCCCGAGAAAGAGTGCAGCAACAAGGCGCGGGAACTGCAGGACCGCATCTGGGCGAAGCTCAAGGGCTGATTGCCTGACTGAGACCGAGTCGCGGCCATCGCGAGCAGGCTCGCTCCCACAGGTGACGCATTCCACATGTGGGAGCGAGCCTGCTCGCGAATAGGCCGGCCCTGACAATATACAACTTGAGGTTTGCAATGAATCAACCCCGCTGGCTACGCAATGTACGCCCCTACGGTTCAACCGCCGAAGACCTGCTGATCGAAAACGGCCGGTTCACCCAACGTCGCCCGGCCTCGACCACTGAATTACTCGCCACCGACCTAGATGGCCAAAACCAACTGCTGACCCCGACCCTGGTGGAAAGCCACGTGCACCTGGACAAAACCCTCTGGGGCCAGCCGTGGCGCCCCAACAGCGCCGGCCCGACCCTCAAGGACTACATCGCCAACGAACGGCGGATCCTGCGTGAAGTCCAAACCCCGATCGCGCAACGGGCCGGGGCCCTGCTGGAAAACTGCATCGCCCGTGGCTCGCTGACCATGCGCTGCCATGTCGACATCGACCCGGAGTTCGGCCTGCGCCACGTCGAAGCCATGCAGCAGCTGCGGGAGCAGTACCGCGACCTCATCGACCTGCAACTGGTGGTGTTCCCGCAAACCGGCCTGATCAGCCGTCCCGGCACCGCCGAACTGATGCGCGAAGCCATGGCCCAGGGCGTGGAGAACGTCGGCGGCCTCGACCCCTGCGGCATCGACAACGACCCCATCGCCCAACTGGACTTCGTGTTCAAACTGGCCAGCGAGTTCGACCGTGGGGTGGACATTCACCTGCACGACAAGGGCGAGCTGGGCCTGTGGCAAATCGCGCTGATCGCCGATTACACCGAACGCTTCGGGCGTCAGGGCCGGGTCATGATCAGTCATGCCTACTGCCTCGGCATGCTGCCGTGGAGCCAGGTCAAACCCGTGGCCGAACGCCTGGCGGCGCTGGGTATTTCGTTGATGAGTTCGGCACCGGCCGACTGCGCGGTGCCGCCGTTCCTCGCTCTGCGCGAAACCGGGGTGAATGTCTGCCTCGGTTCGGACGGCATTCGCGACGCCTGGTCGCCCATGGGCAACGGCGACATGCTGGAGCGAGCAATGTTGCTGGCGTTTCGTTTCGATTTGAACAAGGACGAAGAACTGGCGGCGGCGTTCGACGCAGCGACGGTGAATGGCGCGCGGGCGCTGGGCGCTTCGGACTATGGGCTGGCGCTGGGCGGGCCGGCGGACTTTCTGTTGATGCCGGTACAGACCCTGGGCGAAGCCTTGGTTTCACGGCCGGTTCGCCAGGTTTATCGCGGTGGACGGTTGATCGCTTCGGGCGGTCGCTTGCTGGACAGTCGTTTGTGAATCGCATCGGGCTTCGAGCCAGTTGTGTGGTCGGCTTCGACGGCACGCAACACGTGCTGTGGCGCAATGGCGAGGTAGTGTTCGAGGGCTCGCGCATTGTGTTTGTCGGGCGCGGTTATCCGGGGCCGGTGAGTCAATGGATCGACTACGGCAATGCGCTGATCGGCCCCGGCTTCATTGATCTGGATGCCTTGGGCGATCTTGACTCCACGGTCCTGACCCTGGACAACGGCGACGAGCGCGACATGGGCCGGATGTGGTCGGCGGACTATCTGGCACGCGGATCACGGGAGAGCTACAGCCCTGAAGAAGAAGTCTTCAAGTATCGCTATGCCTTCACCCAACTGATCCGCAATGGCATCACCACCGCCATGCCGATCACCTCGATGTACTACCGCCAATGGGCGGAAACCTACGACGAATTTGCGGCGGTGGCCGGTGTGGCAAGTGAATTGGGGCTGCGCACTTACCTCGGTCCTTGCTACATGAGCGGCATGAGTTATTGGCAGGCCGACGGTACGTTGGCGCATCACTGGGATGAAGCCCGAGGCCTGGCCGGACTTGATGCGGCGGAACGGTTTTTCCGTGATTTCGACGGCGCCAACGGCGGCCTGATTCGTGGGGCGCTGTTGCCGGACCGCATCCAGACCTGTACGCCGGCACTGCTGCAACGCACCGCTGCGCTGAGCCGCGAGCTGAACGCACCGATGCGTTTGCATTGTTGCCAGGGGCTCGGCGAAGTGGCGATGGTCGAGCAACTGCGTGGCGCCTCACCGCTGGGCTGGTTGCAGCAGCTTGGGCTTTTGAATTCGCGCAGCCTGCTGCCCCACGGCATCTACACCGAGGGCGATGACGACCTTCAGCGGCTGGTGGATGGCGGCGCAAGCCTGGTGCACTGCCCGGTGGTTTTCGCCCGGGATGGCGAGGCGCTCAACTCCTTCGGCCGCTATCGGGCCAAGGGCATCAACGTCGCCCTGGGCACCGACACCTGGCCAGCGGATTTGCTCGACAACATGCGCCAGGGCCTGAACATCGCGCGATTGATGGAGGGCGGCAACGCGCTGACCAGCACACTGGACATGTACAACGCCGCCACCCTCGGCGGCGCCAAGGCACTGGGCCGTGACGATATCGGTCGTCTGGCGCCGGGGGCCAAGGCTGACATCACCGTGTTCAGCCTGCGCGGTCTGCACCTGGGGCCGCTGTTCGACCCATTGAAGAACCTGGTGCTGGCCGGACGCGGCGACGACTGCATTGCCAGTTACATCGATGGCCGCTGCGTGATGCAGGACGGCCAGGTCCAGGGTGTCGACTACCCCGCCTTGCAACGCCAGGCCCAACGACAATTTGAAAAACTCATGCGCAGCCACAGCGACCGGGCCTTTGGCCAACCGGACTGGAAGACCTTGTTCCAACCGGCCATTCCGTTCGCCGACGACTACAGCGCGCAGGCGCCATTGAGCGCCATCGATCCACTTCTTTAGAGAATCCTGCCCATGCAAAGCTTCGACTTCAGCACGCTGAGTGCGCGAGACAAATACAAGATTCTGATCGGCAGCGTGGTGCCACGACCGATTGCCTTGGTCACCACTGTCGACGGTGAAGGCCGGATCAACGCCGCCCCGTTCAGCTTTTTCAATGCACTCTCGGCCGATCCGCCGATCCTCGCCCTGGGCGTTGAAAACTACGGCGACCAGAGCCCCAAGGACACCACGCGCAACATCCAGCTCAACCAGGAATTCACCGTCAACATCGTCAGTGATGCGCTGGTGGAAGCCATGAACGTCTGCGCCGTGCCCTTCGCCCCCGGCTTCGACGAACTCACCGCCGCCGGCCTCACCGCCATTCCCGGCACCACGGTCAAATGCCCACGGATCGGCGAAGCGCCGGTCGCGCTGGAATGTCGCCGGATGATGGCGCTGTCCATCGGCCAGTCGCGGGAAATCATCTTCGGCGAAGTGCTGATGGCCCATGTTCGCGACGAACTGATCGACCCGAAAACCCTGTACATCGATCAACTGGGGCTCGACGCGATCGGGCGGATGGGTGGGCATGGCTATGCGCGCACGCGGGATTACTTCGATCTGCCGACACGCTCGTTGCAGGCCTGGACGGAAGCGCCGGGGGGTGGGGAGCGGTTTTGGCCACTAGCCAAGTAGTACGCAGCGCATATCCCCTGCAGGAGCGAGCTTGCTCGCGAAAAACGTCAACGCTAATGCGGGGTGCCTGATGAACTGCGGTGTTCTTGCGCCCATCGCGAGCAAGCTCGCTCCTACAGGGGGACGCGTCGTTAGCGAAAATCCCGGCTACGCACAGTGATACCGTCGAGAAGCGGGCTCAAGTCGCTGAGTCGTCCGGCAATCAGGTGCCGGACCTCACCCTCCTTCTCCCGGCGTCCATCGACCTTGTTTAATCTGAAACCTGAGGTCGTACATTTCCCGGCTGCCAGTATTGGCGCCGCGCCATATTCAACTTCAAATCAACTGTTCTTGCTGGGCAGCTCATCAATCCATTCCCTGGCAAGACAAAACAACCGAACAGCGTAATCAGGACGTTAATGACATGGATACCCGTCAGCGATTTTCCCCTTTCCATACGATTCGAAGCAGTAGGTACATCCTTCTGTTCACTGCGATACTCCTCCTTGCAACACTCCCGTATTCGGGCACCGCACACTCAACCCCCCCGGATATCAATCCGACAGCAAAGTCCTCCCTGCAGACCAGATCAATCCAGGCAGGCAACACGACCTGGTCGTATTACGAGGGCGCAAAGAACGGTCCGGTCCTGTTGCTGGTACATGGCTTTTCTTCAAGCAAAGACGCCTGGCGCACGTTGGGCGAGGACCTCGGCGCACGCTTTCACGTGATTATTCCCGACCTTCCCGACTGGGGTGATTCGACGCGCCTTGCCGGCGAAAGTTATGACATCGATGCACAAGCAGCGCGGCTCAATGACTTTCTGCTTGCGCTCGACCTGCGTGAAATCAATCTGGTCGGCCACTCCATGGGAGGCGCCATTGCCGGCGTATTTGCCGCCCAAAGGCCGGAGCGTATTGCACGCCTGGTGCTGGTCAACCCGTTGGGATTGAGCTTCGCCGAAAACGATTTCGTCCGGTCATTGAATGCTGGTCACAACCCGTTTATCTACGATGACCGTGCCGGCGTCGAACGCACTGCCCGACTTGTCTATCTCAATCCTCCCGAGATGTCCGACCAGGAAGTGGAAAATGCCATTGCGGGCAATCGGCATCAACGCAGCTTTATCGAGTCCACCCTGGCGCAGATCCGTCTACCATCCCAGTGGTTCGCGCTGGATCATCGGCTGGCGCAGCTCACCCTGCCGGTACTGGGCATCGGCTGCCGCGAGGATAAGGTGATCGATATCTCCGCCTTGCAGACGATGCAAAACGGTCTGCCCGATGATTGGGTCGGGCAGGTTGTCACCCTGGAAGGTTGCAACCACTTGCCCATGATTGAACGCCCTGTGGCCACGGGGCAGTTACTCACTGACTTTGCTGCCGGTGCCCAGCTGCCTGAAACCCTGTGACTCAATGAAAGTCCCGGCTCCGCACAGTAATGCCATCGAGCAGCGGGCTCAGGTCACTCAAGCGTCCGGCAATCAGATGCCGGACCTCACCCTCCTTCTCCCAGCGTCCATCGACCTTGAGCAATTGTGAGCCGACCAGCACCTTGCGTTGCCGCTCGGCCAGGTCACGCCAGACCACCACGTTGACGTTGCCGAACTCGTCTTCCAGGGTGACGAAGGTCACACCGCTGGCGGTGCCTGGTCGCTGCCGTCCGGTCACCAGCCCGGCGATGCTGACCGGCCGCCCGTGCTCGACCGCCAGCAATTCCTTTGAACTGCGGCAGCGCCGGGCCTTCAACTCGTCTCGCAACAACGCCAGCGGATGGGGCCCGAGGGTGGTGCCGAGACTGTTGTAATCGGCCAGCAGGTCCTCGCCCACCGTGGGTTTGGGCAGCGACACAGCGCCCTCCTCCTGACTGGGCAGGCCGGCAAACAGGCCAAGCTGCTTTTGCACCCCCGCCACGTCCCAGCGCGCCCGATGCCGATCACCGGCCAACCCTCGCAGCGCACCGGCATCGGCCAGAAGCTCCTGAGCGCGAGCATCGAGTCGCGCCCGTTCGCCAAGGTCGGCGACGTCGACAAACGCACCGCTCGAACGCGCCGCCTCGATACGTCGGGCATCGTCCTCGCGAAAGCCCTTGATCATGCGCAAACCGAGGCGAATCGCCGGTTGCGTACCGCTGAGCGGTTCCAGGCTGCAATCCCAGTCGCTGGCCCGCACGTCCACTGGGCGGATCTGCAGATGGTGGCGACGCGCGTCCTGCAGAATCTGGTCCGGGCTGTAGAAACCCATGGGCCAACTGTTGATCAGCGCACAGGCGAAGGCTGCCGGTTCGTGGCATTTCAACCAGCAACTGGCGTAGGTCAGCAAGGCAAAACTGGCGGCGTGGGATTCGGGAAAGCCGTAGCTGCCAAAGCCCTTGATCTGCTCGAAAATCTGCGCGGCGAATTCAGCCGTGTAGCCTTTTTTCTTCATGCCGGCGGCCAGTCGATCCTTGTGCGGTTCCAGCCCGCCATGACGTTTCCAGGCCGCCATGGAACGACGTAGCTGGTCGGCCTCGCCGGGGCTGTAGTCGGCGGCGACAATGGCGATCTGCATCACTTGTTCCTGAAACAGTGGAACGCCCAGGGTGCGCTTCAATACCTCCCGCAACTCTTCCGAGGGATAGCTTTCGAGTTCTTCCTTGTTTCGCCGGCGCAGGTACGGGTGCACCATGCCGCCCTGGATCGGTCCGGGACGAACGATGGCCACCTCGATCACCAGGTCATAGAACTTGCGTGGCTTGAGCCTGGGCAGCATCGACATCTGTGCCCGGGATTCGATCTGGAACACGCCGATGGTGTCGGCGCGGCCGATCATGTCGTAGGTTGGCGCGTCTTCGGAGGGGATCGACGCCAGGCTCAGGTCCAGGTTGCGATGACGGCGCAGCAAATCGAAACAGCGACGAATCGCGCTGAGCATGCCCAAGGCCAGGATATCCACCTTGAGCAACCCGACCGCATCGAGATCGTCCTTGTCCCACTGAATGATGGTGCGCTCGGCCATCGCGGCGTTCTCCACCGGCACCAGATGGTCCAGCGGCTGCTCGGAAATCACGAAGCCGCCGGGGTGCTGGGACAGGTGCCGGGGAAACCCGATCAGTTGCCGGGTCAGGCTGAGGACCCTGCGCAATACCGGACTGTCGGGGTCGAATCCGCCTTCACGCAGGCGCTCCACGGGGGGAGCCTGATCGCTCCAGTGGCCACAGCAGTCGGCCAGGGCGTTGACCTGATCCGGCGGCAACCCCAGCGCCTTGGCCACATCGCGCACCGCGCCGGCACCGTGGTAACTGCTGACGACGGCGGTCAGCGCGGCACGCCCCCGGCCATAGCGCTGGAACACATACTGCAAGACTTCTTCGCGGCGTTCGTGCTCGAAATCGACGTCGATGTCCGGCGGTTCATTACGCTCCTTGGAGAGAAAGCGCTCGAACAGCATGTTCATGCGATCAGGGTCGATCTCGGTGATGCCCAAGGCGAAACACACCGCCGAGTTGGCCGCCGAGCCCCGGCCCTGACACAGAATCTTCTCGCGCCGGGCGAAGGCGACGATGTCCTGCACGGTCAGGAAATAGCTTTCATAACCCAGCTCGGCGATCAGCCCCAGTTCCTTGTCGATCAGGCCGCGTACCTTCTCGCTCGCCCCGCCGGGCCAGCGCTCGCGCATGCCGCGCTCGGTCAACTCGCGCAGCCAGGACGCTGCGCTGTGCCCTTGCGGCACCAGCTCTCGCGGATATTGATAACGCAGCTGACCGAGGTCGAACGTGCAGCGCCGGGCGATGGTCAGGGTTTCGTCGAGCAAGGCCGCTGGATAGAGATCGCGCAAGACGTCGAGACTGCGCAGGTGCCGTTCACCGTTGGGGTGCAGGCGCAACCCGGCATCGGCCACCGACAGGTGATAGCGGATCGCGGTCATGGTGTCCTGCAAGGCGCGCCGCCCGCGAGCGTGCATGTGTACATCGCCGCTGGCCACCGCAGGAATCCGCAGCTCCCTGGCCAATGCCAGCAAATCGTTGAGACGCCGTGCATCGTCCTGACCACGGTGCAACTGCACCGCCAGCCACAGCCGTTCAGCGAACACCTGTTTCAGCCAGTCACCCTGTGCGAAGTCATCGACCGCGTCCGGCACCCACAGCGCCAGCAGCCCCGGCAACGGCTCGCTGAAGTCCTCGCGCAACACCTGATACTGGCCTTTTTGCGTACGGCGGCGGGCTCGGGTAATCAGTCGGCATAGCGCCTGGTAACCCTCGAGGTTCTCCACCAGCAGCACCAGCTTCGGGCCGTTCTCGATGCGCACTTCACTGCCAATGATCAGGGGCAGCTCCACGGACTTCGCCGCTTGCCAGGCACGGACGATGCCGGCCAGGGTGCATTCATCGGTGATCGCCAGGGCCTGATAGCCCTGCTTTTTCGCCCGCTGAAACAGCTCAAGGGCACTGGAGGCACCGCGCTGGAAACTGAAGTTCGACAGGCAGTGCAGTTCGGCATACCCGGCGCTCATGCGAACCAGCCCTGCAACCACAACGGGCCATCCTCGCCGACCGCACGATAAGCCCAGCCCTGCTGGCCGCTACGGGTTTCGATCAGGTAGTAGTCACGGCGTACGTCGTCGCCGTCCCACCAGCCGGACTCGATGCGTTCCGGCCCCATGAGGATGCGCGTCGAGCCTTCGTGTACCGCCAGCGGTTCGGCCAGCAGCCAGCCTGGCCGTTGCACGCTCGGGAATCCGGCGCAGGGCTGGTGGTCGGCACTGACCTGCCACGCACACTCCGGACGGTGATCGGCCTGAAAGCGCAAGCCGTGCACCGCGTCGTCCCCCAGCCGTGCGCGCAAGCGTTCGCGCAGTTGCTCCCAGGGCAAGGTTTGCTGTGGGCGATCGTCGAACAGCTCCTGAAACTGCGGAACGAAGCTCGGCAAGTCTTCGGCGCGCAGGCGAAACCCACGCACCGGCGCCTCGACCTGCACTTGCTCCAGCCGCCCCCGCGCCAGTTCGAAGAGCATCGCCGGATCGCGTTCGGCGCTGAGCAGCCCCACCTTGATCAACGTGTCCGGCAAGCCGGCGTGTTCCAGATGCAGGTCGAAGCGTTGCACGCCGCTGTCGCGCCCGCAGAGAAACGCCGACAGGTCGCCGGTCAATCGACGCAGCGGAAACAGCAAGGCCTGATGGGATTGCACATCAAAGTTGAGCTCGATACGCACATCGAAGCGGTCCGGCGGCAGATAGAACGCCAGCGCCAGGCGCCGCAAGCCGAGCAAGGTGTCCAGGTGCTTGAGCACCGGGGCCTCGAAGCGTCGCGCCAGGCTGTGCCGAGGCAACGCCTGCACCTGGCTCAAGGTGCGCAGGCCCATGCGCGACAACGCGGTGGCGACGTTGGCCTCCAGTCCGATGCGGTCGACGGGCAATTGTCCGAGGTGATACTGTAAGGCTTGATCGTCGGGCACCACCAGGCCGTCATGGGCGTTGGCCAGCATCCGCGCCGCCGCCGGGTTGGGCGCGGCGACGATGCGGTGACGGAAACCCAACTCGCCGAGTTCGCTGCGCAAACGCGCCTCGAATGGCGGCCAGCCACCGAACAGCCCCAGGCTGGACTCGATTTCAAACACCAGCGCGCGCGGGTAATGCACGCTGACCTGGGAACTGAAGCGATACGCCCAGCCGGCCAGGAACTGCTGCCAGTGTTCGATTTCAGCCGTGTCGTATTCGGCCGTGGCAAAGCCCTTGCTCAAGGCCTGGGCGGCGCTCATGGACTGGCCGGGACGCAAGCCCAGCGCCCGCGCCGGGCCGTTGACCGCCTGCAACACCCGGCGCTGGGCCGGGCCGGTCAGCAACGCCAGCGGCGCTTCGGGGTCGGCGCGCTGACGCAGCACCGCGTCCAGCGCCAATTGCGGGAAAAGAATGCAGACCCAGCGCATGGCAACCTCAATGCCCCACGGCAAAGGCAATCGGCGCCGAACGGGCCAGGCCGCCCCGGCACTTGAGCACCCGCAATTGCGCAGGCTTGGCATCAATGGCGATGCGCAGGGCCGCTGGCGACGGGTTGATCGCTTCACTGATCGAGCGATAGGCGAACGCCAGGGTCGAGCCGGTTTCCGCCGCCACCTGCAAGCGACGCAGGGCGCGGTCATCGGCCTTGTGCGGCCAGCACAGCACCGCGCCGCAACTGCCCGAACGCAGGCATTGCTCGGCCGCCCACAGCGCATCGCGCTCACTGGCCTGGATGATCGACAACTGGCGCAGATCGACCCCGGCGCTCTGCCAGGCCTGGGGATACGGCACATGGGGCGGCGCCACCAGCACAATGCGCTCGCCCGCCGCCGACAGCCGCGCCAGTGCCGGCCATACCAATTGCAACTCGCCGACGCCCTGCCCGGCCAGAAGGATTTCGGTCAGCGCCGCTTCCGGCCAGCCGCCCGTGGGCAACGCTGCATCCAGCGCGGCATGCCCGGTGGGTTGCGGGCTGACAGCAGGCGGCGCAGGCCGGCCCTTCCAGACCTGGCCGCCATTGAACAGCGTATCCAGCGCAACGACGGCACCCATCAGCCTTGCCTCACCAGACCGCAGAACACCCCTTCGATGGCCAGGTCCCGGTCGGCTTCGACGATGATCGGCTGGTAGGCCGGATTGCGCGGCAACAGGCGAACCCGGTCGCCGACCCGCTCGAAACGCTTGATGGTGACCTCGCCGTCCAGGCGTGCCACGACGATCTGGCCGTTGAGCGCCTCGGGGTTGCGGTGCACGCCCACCAGATCGCCGTCGAGAATGCCGTCCTCGATCATCGAGTCGCCGCGTACCCGCAGCATGTAGTCCGGCACCCGGGAGAAGATCGACGGGTCAAGCAGTAGACGGCTATGGATTTCGGCATCGGCGCCAATGGGCGCACCGGCCGCCACCCGACCGAGCACCGGGATGTCCAGCAACTCGGGGCGCGGCGGTTGCCCGAGCAGGCGAATGCCCCGGGCCTGATGCGGATTGACCTCGATAAACCCGGCTTCGGTGAGCGCCAGCACATGCTTGCGCGCCACGCTGCGGGAGGCGAAACCGAATGCCTCGCTGATCTCGGCGAGGCTCGGGGACTGACCGTGTTCGGCGATGCGCTCGCGGATAAAGGTCAGGATGGCGGTACGGCGGGGAGTTAAAGTCGTCATGGAGTACATTTGTACTCTTTTCGGTTTTTTCTTACAAGGACTTCTGCAGGAGCAGCCGGTCGACGCTCGATTGCTCGCGAAAAAACCGAGGCCGCCGCGGGGTATCAGGCACCCCGCGTTATCGTTGACGACCCTCGCGAGCAAGCTCGCTCCTACAGGGGTCGGCCAGATACGCGGTGATGTAATCGATAAACGCCAGCACTTTGGCCGTGGCCCGCCGATGGCTGGGGTACACCGCCAGAATGTGCGGGCCAAAGCTGTCGGGGTCGATGTCATAGTCGGCCATCACCTGCACCAGTCGCCCGTCGGCCAGGTACGGCGCGGCACTCCACAGCGGGGTGTGCAGCAGACCGCGCCCGGCCAGGGCATTGGCCAGCAACAGGTCGTAATTGTCGCTGCGCAATCGTGGCGTCTGGGGCTGCGGCAGGCTCAGCCGCTGGCCGTCGCGCTCGACCCACCAGAATTCGCGGCTGAGCAATGGGTGGCGATACAACAACCATTCGTGCTGATCAAGGGTTTGCGGGGTGACCGGCAGCCCCTTGCGCGCCAGATATTCCGGGCTGCCACACAGCGCCAGGCGATTGCTCCCGACCACCCGGGCGATCAGCCCCGGCAAGTCGTCATGCCCTTCGCGCAACGCGAGGTCGTAGCCGCTTTCGAGCAAATTGACGAACGCATCGCACAGGTCCACTTGCAGGTCGATCTGCGGGTATTGCTCAAGAAAACCGCCCACCACCTGGTCGAGAAAAGCCTGTCCATAAGCCAGCGGTGCGGTGATTTTCAGACTGCCGCGCAAGCCATGCTGCAACTGCTCGATTTCCTCACCCGCCTCGTCCAGCCGCTGCAACACCTGACGCGCGGTTTCCAGGTAAAGCCGTCCGGATTCCGTGAGCGAAATCCGCCGGGTACTGCGCTCGAACAAACGCGCACCCAGCTCCGTCTCCAGATGATTGACCGCTTTGGTCAGGGCCGAAGGGGTCTTGCCCAACTGCTCGGCGGCGCGACTGAAACTGCCCAGTTGCGCGGTGACCACGAACATTTTCAGTGCCCCTAACTTGTCCATTCTTTTTCCATTCAGGCAAAAACGTTTTTCGTGAGTGAGGCGTTCTGCCGACGGCGGCAAGCCACTAATCTGGCCATCAGACGCAATAACAAGGAAACATTCAATGAAAAGATTCATCCCGAATCTACTGATGGCGGCAATGAGTTTTGCCTCGTTGGAAGCCATGGCGGCGACTGATCTGGTGTTGTTCAACGGCAAGATTTTCACCGCCGACCGCAACCAGCCCAAGGTTCAGGCCCTGGCAGTACAGGACGGCAAAGTGCTGCAAGTGGGCAGCGATGCGCAGATCAAGGCCTTGATCGACTCAGGGACCCAAGTCATCGACCTGGGTGGCAAGACCCTGATGCCCGGCCTGATCGACAGCCATTCCCACGCGATTTTCGGCGGCCTGGAAATGGTCGCAGCGAACATGGAAGACGAGGTGGTCGAACTCGACGAACTGGAAAAACGCCTGCGTGGCTGGCGTGACGACGGCAAGGCCCGGCATGGCGATGTCTTGACCGTGGCCGGCATGAGCTCGGCCTACTGGGCGCAGTCCGAAGCCTTGGGCAAGACATTCAACAGCGGCGAATGGGCCGACGTGCCGGTGGTGTTTACCGGCAGCGATCACCACACGGCCTGGGCCAACAATGTGATGCTCAAGCGCGCCGGCGTCGACGCAATGTTGCTGAAAAACCTGCCGGACGCCGAGAAAGGCACCATCGGCAAACTCGCCGATGGCAGCCCCAACGGATTTCTGGTGGACGCCGGTTGGGACCGGGTGTCCTCGAAAATGCCGTCGCCGAGTGCCGCCGACATGCTCAAGGCGGCGAAAACCGCCGTGAGCTACAACAACAGCCTCGGCATCACAGCGTGGATGGACCCTGCGGCCAACGCCGCGCCTGGCGAACCGCTGTTCGCCCTCAAGCCCACGGAGAAAACCGTGGGTGTGCTGCCGGTGTACAAAGCCCTGTCCGAAAGCGGCGGCATGACCGCCCATGTCGCGGCACTGCTGGTGGCCAATCCGAAAAGCGTGCCGGCCGATCTCGACACGCTGGACAAGGTCCGCCAGCAGTTCCAGGGCATTTCCAACCTGACGCTGCCCGGCGTCAAGATCTTCGCCGACGGCGTGATCGAGTACCCGGCGCAGAGCGCGGCGATGATCGATCCCTATACCAACTCGCACAAACCAGGCGAACTGCTGATCGATCCCAAGCACTTCGGCGAACTGGTCAGCGCCATCGATCAACGGGGCTGGCGGGTGCACATCCACGCCATCGGCGACCGCGCGGTACGCGAATCGCTGAACGGCATCGCCCAGGCGCGCAAAGACCGGCAGAGCGGAGTGACCCACTCGATCACGCACTTGCAGATCGTCAATCCGAAAGAATTCGCCCGCTTCAAACCGCTCGATGTCATCGCTTCGATGCAACTGTTGTGGGCCAGTGCCGACGACTACACCACGGACATGATCAAGCCTTACGTCAGTGCCCTGGCGTTCCGTTACCAGTACCCGGCGCACTCCTTGCTCAAGCAAGGCGCGACCATCGCCGGGGCCAGCGACTGGCCGGTGTCTTCGCCCAACCCGTGGAACGCCATGGCCCAGGCCATGACCCGGATCGGGCCGATGGGGGTGCTCAACGCCGATGAACGCATTGACCGCGAGACCATGTTCTACGCCTATACCCTCAACGCCGCTCGCACCATTGGCCTGGACAAACAGATCGGTTCCTTGACCGCTGGCAAACAGGCCGACTTCATCGTGGTCGACCGCGATGTGTTCAGCGTCGACGAAAAAGCCCTGCACAACACCCAAGTGCTGCAAACCTGGTTCGCCGGTCGTCAGGTCTATGCACCAACCCTCTGATAAAAACAGCAACCCCGCCGCTGCCCGACTCCGTGTTTCTCGACACGGGGCCAGGCGCAGCCATGTCCGACTTCTGCCTATAACAATCACAATAGCGGGACGTACCCCATGAAAGCTTTCACCCTGTTCGCCCTCGGCTCCTTGAGTTTGCTGCCCTTAAGCAGCCAGGCCGTGCCCTTGAATGATGATTTTTCGTTGCTGCTGGACGTCAACCTGGCCAGCGACTACCGCAGCCGTGGCATCTCGCAAACCCAGAACGACCCGGCCCTGCAAGCCGGCGCAACCCTGACCCACAGCAGTGGCCTGTACCTGGGCGCATGGAGTTCCAACGTCGATTTTGGCGGCGGCCTGAAGACCCGACAGGAGATTGATTACTACGCCGGTTGGCTGTGGCAAGCCACCGATGCGGTCAATCTCGACCTTGGTTATCTCAAATACAGTTACCCGAAAGAGAGCCAGTTCAATCAGAGCGAGGTCTACGGCATTCTCAGCGTTTATGGGGTGAAGCTCGGCGCCTATTACTCCGACGATGCGCCGGGCATCGACAGCCAGCAGAACTCGCTCTACACCTACATCGGTTATGAAACCGAGCTGCCCTATGACACCGGCCTGAAACTGCGTTACGGCAACATGGACTTCAAGGACCCGACCCTGTATTCGAACTCGGGTGACGCCGAGGACTCGTACCGCGAATGGGAAGTCCGACTGACCCACGAACTGGCCGGAGTTACGCTGGGCCTGAGCTACGTCGACACCAACCTGTCGAAGAGCCAATGCGCCAGCAATTGGGGGTTCGATGATGTGTGCAGTGCGACGGTGGTGGCGAGCGTCAGCAAGACTTTTTGAGTTCACCGTGTGCCGGCACCGGCTTGTCGGTGATTTGGTCTTTGAAATCTGTGCTGAATTTCAGATTGCCTTCGCTGGCAAGCCAGCGAAAGCGGTATTCCATTCACTAAGAAAGCCCGGCTAAAAACGCCCACGGATAAATCCCCCGCTCATGCCCATCACTGAACACCAGCTGCAATCCATACCCCTGCGCATTCACTTCGACCACCTGAACGCGGTCATCAACCAGCGGCGCCATTCCCCGCATTCGAAACGCCCGGCATTGCGAACACGGGCATTGGCGACGCAACTCGACGTGGTCCAGCCGCTGTTCGCGACCGTCCGGCCAGTTCAGGCGCAATTGTTGTTTGCTTCGGGAGTTGCCGATGGCCAGCGGGTTCATTGCAGTTGACTCAAGGCAATGCGCACCGCCTTGCGCACTTCCGGGTCGCCGTCGTCCTGGGCGGCCAACAGCGGCGCGATGGCATCCCGCTCGTTCAACTCGCCCAAGGCCAGCGCGGCTTCCTTGCGCAGATTGCTGATGCGGTGGCCGAGGGTTTCGATCAAGGCATCCAGGGCCGGGGCATAACGTAAACGCCCAAGGCTGCGGGTGGCGCGCAGGCGGACTTGCCAGTAATCGTCACCCAAGGCTTCGACCAGCGCGGCACCAGCGTCGAGGTGTCCGACCTTGCCCAACGTGGTGGCGGCCTCTTCGCGCACTTGCCAGGCCTGGTCCTGCAGGGCCTGTCGCAGGGCCGGCAGCACCTGTGCGTCTGACGCCAGCCCCAAGGCCCCGGTGGCCGCGCGACGGACTTCGGTGTCCGGGTCATCGCTGGCCAGCCGTGCCAGGGCCGGCAAGGCATCAAGCTGCTTGAGCCAGCCCAGCACGCCAACCGCTTCACGCCGGACATTGGCGTCGTGATCGTCCAGCGCCAGCAGGGCCGCCGGGGCTGCCAGGGGAAAGCGCAACTCGCGCAAGGCCCGGAATGCAGCGATGCGCACGCCGATGTCGGCATGCCCGGTCCACGGCAGAATCACCCTGCCGGCCGCTTCACTCTTGAGCAGGCTGAGGCTTTGCGCGGCGGCGGCTTGCACCGCTGGCGCGGGATCGGTCAGGGCCTGGCACAACGCCTCGACCACGGGCTCGTCCTCCCAGGCTTCGAGCAAGCGCGCGGCTTCGGCGCGAACCTCCTCGGCCGGGTCGTGCGCCAGGCGATCGACCAGCCACAGCAGGCCATCCGGTTCTTCCAGGTCAGCCAGGTCGATCAGGGCGATACGGCGCACACCGGCATCCTCATCGGTCAGGCGTGGTTGCAGGGAGAGAATGTCGTCGTTATCGGTTACATCAAAGAGTGAGGTCATAGGGCAAATCGCGGCAGTTTGTTTTCAGGAGGAAGTCCGAGAGGGTTCAGGCGCGGTAGCTGCCGACCGTCTTCGTGACGCAGAAGCTCGAGGCAGTGACGCTTCAAGCGCGAGAAGGCGTGGCTGGTCACCAGCTCGGTGGTGCGTGGCCGGGGGAAGTCCAGGTGCAGGTCTTCAATGATCCGGCCGGGGCGCGAGCTCATCACCAGCAAGCGATCGGCAAGGAACAGCGCTTCGTCGATGTCGTGGGTAACGAACACCACGGTGGTGCGAATCCGTGTCCAGATGTCCAGCAGCAGTTCCTGCATGTTCAAGCGCGTCAGGGCGTCGAGGGCACCGAAAGGCTCGTCCATCAGCAACAACCGTGGACGATTGACCAGCACCCGGGCGATTTCCACCCGCTGCTGCATGCCGCCGGACAGCTGATCCGGCCAGCGCTCGGCAAAGCCTTCAAGGCCCACCAGGGCGAGGATTTCATCGGCGGCCCGGTGCCGTTCGGCTTTGCCGATACCGCGCATTTTCAGGCCGAAGGCGACGTTGTCGCGCACCGTGCGCCAAGGGAACAGCGTGTGCTGCTGGAACACCATGCCGCGCTGTGGCGACGGGCCAGACACCGGCGCGCCGTCGACGTTGAGGACGCCGGTGCGCGGTTGCAGGTGACCGGCCAGCGCACCGAGCAAGGTGGATTTGCCGCAACCGGACGGCCCGAGGATGCACACGAACTGTCCCGGTTCGATCTGGCAATCGAGCCCTTGCACCGCTTCAAAAGCGGCGCTGCCCTCGCCCAGGCTGATCGACAGGGCGCGAATATCGATACGCCCTTCCGGGTGTTGAAAAACGCTCATCAGGCTTTACCTCGTGGTCGATGCCAAGGCGTGAACAGTCCGCCGAGGCGCTTGATCAATAGGCTGCTGCCCATCCCGAGTACCCCGATCAGCAACATGCCGACCACGATGTCGGCGTAGTTCTGGATGGTGTAGGACTCCCAGGTGTAATAGCCGATGCCGTACTGGCCGGAGATCATTTCGGCGGTCACCAGGCAAAACCACGAGGTGCCCATGCCGATGGCCAGGCCCGTGATGATGCTTGGCGCAGCCCCCGGCAGAATCACTTCCAGCAGAATCGCCCGCCGCCCTGCCCCGAGGCTTTTCGCCGAGGCAATCAGCCGTGGATCGACACTTTCGACGCCGTGCACGGTATTGAGCAGGATCGGAAACAACGCGCCGGTGAAGGTGATGAAGACCATCGACAGCTCTGACGAGGGGAACATCAGGATCGCCAGGGGGATCCAGGCCACGGCGGGTATCGGCCGCAGTACTTCCAGCGGCGGCAGCAACAGGTCTTCGGCCCATTTCGAACGGCCGATGGCCAGTCCCAGGGCAATGCCGATGACCAGTGCTGCGAGGTAACCGGCGAACACCCGGCCAAGGCTGCTGCTCAAGTGCCGGGCCAATTTGCCGGAGTCACCGAGACCAAAAGCTGCCTGAATCACGGCCAGCGGTGTTGGCACATTGGCGAATGTCACCAGGCCGAGGTTCCAGTGATGGCTGGCGGCGAGTTGCCAGAACAGCAGGCAGAGCAGCAAGGAGGCGGCTCGGGGAGGCCAGCGCTTAAAGGGTCCGTTCACAATTGTTCCTCTCAACCGATTTCCTGTAGGGGGCGTGCCTGCTCACGATGAGGTGTCAGTCGACATTTCCTTGGCTGACACTCCATCGCGAGCAGACTCGCTCCTACAGGGGACTGCGGTGTTTTTGAATTAGCGCACGGCCACCGCCTGGGTGGTGGCATCGGTGAAGTCGAACACCTTGCCGCCCTGGGCCGTGGCGAATTGTTGGGCCTGTCCCTTGAGCAAAAACGCACTGAGGCGCCCTTTCGCATCACTGGCAAACCACGCCTGATCCGCCAGTAACTTGATGCCGCTGTCGCTGGCCTGGGCATACACCGCGCGGATGTTCTTGCCTTCCTGCTTGAGGCTGGCCAGCGCGGTGAACGCGGCTTCCGCCGACGCGTACTGACGGACTTTCGCTTCGCCACGCACCCAGATCTCGGCCACGTGGCTGAAGTCGGTGATGGCTTTGCCAGTGGACGCATCGACCGCTTTGAGCGGGGTTTGCGCGTAGTTGGCCAGTTGCGCGGTGTAGTCCAGTTTCGAGGCCTTGAAGGCGGCGCGGATGTACTGGTCGTCAATGAAGGTATTCAGATCGAGCCCGCGATCCGCCTTTTTCAGCAGTTTGAGGGTGTCGATGGCGGTGCCGACGGCCTGGCGATATTCAGGTTTCCAGCTCAGGTCACGGGTCTGTACGCCCAACGGACCGTGGAACAGGTAATTGACCTCGGCATCGACCCCGGTGACCTTGGCGATCAGTTCGCTGTACTTCTCCGGCTCGGCGGCGAGCAACTGATTGGCCTCGATGCTGGCGCGCAGGTAGGCGACGACGATCTCCGGGTATTTTTTCGCGTAGGCCTGGTCAACCAGCGCACCGTGGAAGGTTGGCGCCCCAGCCTGGGAGCCGTCATAGATCTTGCGTGCGAAGCCTCGGCTGGGGAACAGCTCGGCGAACGGCACGAAGTCGGCATGGGCGTCGATCTTGCCGGCCTGCAAGGCGGAGCCGGCGACTTCCGGTGGCTGGGCAATGATGTTCACGTCCTTGAGCGGGTCCCAACCCTGGGCCGCCACGGCACGCAGCAACATGCCATGGGCGGTCGAAGCGAACGGCACGGAAATGGTCTTGCCCTTCAGCTCGGCCAGCGACTGCACGCCCGAGGCACTCGGCACCACGATGCCGTTGCCACTGCCCTTGATGCTACCCGACAGCACGCTGATGAACAGGCTGTGCTTGCCCGCCGTTTCGAACGCCACACCGTTGAACGAACCGGGGAAATCGGCCATGGCGCCGAAGTCGAGTTTGCCGGCAACCATTTCGTTGGTCAGGGGCGCGCCGCTGGTGAAGTTCTTCCACTCCACGTCGTACTTCGCATCCTTGTATTGCCCGTCATGGGGCAGGTATTTGTCGAGCAGGCCCAGTTCGCGGATCAACAGACCACCAGCGGCGCAGTTGATCGTGGTGTCCTGGGTGCCGATGGCAATGCGGATGGTTTCGGCCGAGGCCGACAAGGTGAATGAGGCCAGTACCAGACCGGCAAACGCTGCACGCAGCGATGTTGGCAAAACCATGGTGAATCCCCTCGAATCATTTATTGGATGTTCGTCTCCGCCACGATCAGGGCGTGGTGGGAAACGAGGGGTGTTTGAAACAGGCGTCCGGTGGTGGCCGGATGGCTTTAACGCATTTTTTCAACACACGATCTGGAGCCGGCTTGAACGGCGAAAGCGGTGTGTCTGTTGCAGAGGTGGTGAATGTGAAATCGCTTTCGCTGGCAAGCCAGCTTCAAGTCAGCGCAACAAATAAGGGATGTCCACTTTCACTGCCCCGGTCGGGCAGTCCTTCTCACAGGGCATGCAGTACCAGCACTCATCGAAGGCCATGTAGGCCTTTTGCGTGGCCGGGTTGATGGCCAGCAAGTCCATCGGGCAGACGTCGACGCACACGGTGCAGCCTTTGTGGGCGATGCACAGGTCCTCGTCGACGGTGACCGGCGCGTTGGAGCGGAAGAAGATTTCCTGGGGCTGATAGGCCATGTTCGGTCTCTCTTTTGTTGATGGCATCAAGCCGCGTCGGCACCGACCCGCAACCGGTCGTAGGCCTGCATTTCATCGGCGTCGAGCGGGATGATGTAAGGCTCGACGGCTTTCTTGAAACTGGTCATCAGGCCGTTTTCATCCTTCTTCAGGTGGCAATGGCAGAACCAGTCGTTGTCGTTGCGTTGCGGGTGATCGACCCGATAGTGGTAAAGCCCCCAGCGACTTTCAGCGCGGAACAACGAGGCCCGGGCGGCCATTTCGGCACAGTCGCGGATCATGCTGACTTCCATGGCACGCATCAGTTCGTGGGCGTTGTGGGCCTTGATCTGATCGAGGTCGCGCTGGATATCGCTGAAGCGCTGCAGGCCGATTTGCATTTTCTTGGTCACTTTCGGCGGTTGCAGGTAGTCGTTGACGAAGCGCCGCAACTTGTACTCGACCTGGGCCGGTGGCAGGCCGTGTTCGCGGTCCAGTGGCGCGTAGACCCGTTGTTTCTCGGTTTCGATCTGCGCCGCATCCAGCGCCGAAAACTCACGCCCGGCGACGAAATCCGCCGCATTGGTCCCGGCAAACCAGCCGTAGGTGAACGCGCCGAGCATGTAGTTGTGCGGCACCGCTGCCATGTCCCCCGCCGAGTACAAACCCTTGACCGAGGTTTCGGCTCGCTCGTTGACCCACACCCCCGATGCCGAATGCCCGCTGCAAAAACCGATCTCGGAAATGTGCATCTCGACCATTTGCGTGCGGTAGTCGGTGCCGCGATTGGCGTGGAACTGGCCGCGACTCGGGCGCTCGTTGCTGTGCAGGATTTCTTCGATGTTCTGGATGGTTTCCTCGGCCAGGTGATCGAGTTTGAGGAACACCGGACCATTGCCGCTTTCCAGTTCCTGGTGGAACTCCCACATCATCTGCCCGCTCCAGTAGTCGCACTCGATGAAGCGTTCGCCCTTGTTGTTGGCGGTGTAGCCGCCCAGCGGACCGGTGACATAAGCGCAGGCCGGGCCGTTGTAGTCCTTGATCAGCGGGTTGATCTGGAAGCATTCCAGGTTCGCCAGTTCGGCCCCGGCGTGATAGGCCATGGCGTAGCCGTCGCCGGCATTGGTCGGGTTTTCGTAAGTGCCCATCAGGTAGCCCGAGGACGGTAGGCCCAAACGCCCGGCGGCGCCGCACGCCAGAATCACCGCCTTGGCCTTGATCACATGAAAGTCGGCCGTGCGGCAATCGAAGCCCATCACACCATTGACCGCGCCCTCTTCGTCCTTGAGCAAACGGGTACAGACCAGGCGATTGGTGATGCTCACCCGCGCCCGCTTCAACTGGCGATACAGCACTTTCTTGATGTCATGCCCTTCGGGCATCGGCAGCACGTAGGCGCCCATGTGATGGACCTTTTTCACGGCGTAGTCGCCGGTTTCGTCCTTTTCGAACTTCACGCCCCAGCGGTCCAGTTGCTCGATCGTTTCGAAGCTGTGGGTCGCGTAGGCGTAGACCGCCGCCTGGTTGACGATGCCGTCGTTGGCGATGGTGATTTCCTTGGTGTACTGCTCCGGCGTCGAGTGGCCGGGGATGATCGCGTTGTTCAGGCCGTCCATGCCCATGCTGATCGCGCCGCTGCGCTTGACGTTGGCCTTGTCGATCAACAGTACCCGCAGGTCGCGGTTGCGTTCCTTGGCCTTGATCGCCGCCATGGGCCCGGCAGTGCCACCGCCGATCACGACGATGTCGTATTCCTGCTCCAACGTGTTTCGGCTCATGCCTGCTCCCCTTTTTGCCGGTCGATCCGCAGGCGGTACTGGAACGCGTCGCCTCGGTAGTAAAGGTGTTCGAAATCCAGGGGCCGCCCATCAGCGTCATGGGTCAGACGCTCGATGCGCATGATCGGCGAGCCCGGTTCGACGTTCAGCGCCTGGGTCAGATCGCTGTCAGCCAGCACCGCATCGATGGCCAGATCGGCGTGACCGAGGGCCAGGCCGCAGTCGTTTTCGAGGATCAGGAAGATGTCGCGGGTGACCAGGTCTGCCTTCTCCAGGCGCTCGCCGATGGCTTTGGGCAGGTAGGTGATTTCCAGCGAAATCGGCTCGCGATTGATCAAGCGCACCCGTTTGATCTGCGCCACGACTTCACCCTCGGCGACCTGCAAACGCTCGGCCACCTGTTTGTCGGCGGCAATGAATTTGAAACTGCGCAGGCGGTTGATCACCTCGTAGCCGCGACCGGTCATGGACTCGGCCAGGCCTTGCAGGCTGCTGACGTTCTGGAAGGTCTTGGGTTTGGCGACGAAGGTGCCCTTGCCGTGAATCTTGAAGATCAGCCCTTCCTTTTGCAGGTCACCGAGGGCCTGGCGCACGGTGATGCGGCTGACCTTGAACAGCGCGCCGAGCTCGCTCTCCGAGGGCATCTGGCTGTCTTGCGGGTACTGACCATCGAGAATGCGGGCGCGCAGCACATCCCGCAGCTGGGTGTGCAAGGGAACGCTAGTGAGGGATAGAACGTTATCGGTCATGAAGATCACTTGTTATAACGAGTTATGACGTGATCTTAGAGTTCTAAAGAGAGAGCTGAGAAATACTGTTTGGGAATAAGGTTAGAGCGCACGATCAAGCGTGCGGTGAAACACCTGTGGCGAGGGAGCTTGCTCCCTCGCCACAAAAGCCAGCTCGTGATCGGTCAGTCGATACGCAGTGCACGCAGGTCCAGTCGACCGTCCTTGAGCGGCGGACACCAGTAATAGCCGCCGGTAATCGGCCGGCTGATTCGGTACAAACCGTCGGTGATGCCGTCTTCCAGGCCACTCATGCGCCGCAGCTGGACTTCGAAGGCGTCGAGGGAGAAACCGAACGCGAGGAACATCAGACCAGCGCGGTCGCCTTCGATCCATGGCATCGAGCGACGCACGATGAACGCCTCGGGCGCGAAGCTTTCCTGGGCTGTGCGTTTGACGTGGGCGGAGATTGGCGCGTCATCGAGTTCTTCGTTGTCGCTCAGGCGTCGGCCCATGATGTGGTCGGTTTCGTGGGAAGGCAGAGCATGAAAGCTCTTCAAGTCGTGCTGCCACTGCTGAATCGCGGCAAAACTGCCACCGACCGTGCCGTCGACGCCTTCAGCCACCAGCGCGGCAGCCGCGGCGGCCTCGTCCTGGGGGTTTTCGGTGCCGTCTTCGTAGCCAGTCAGGTCATGGCCGTCGCGATGGCGGAAGCCTTCGGTCATCTGCACCAGGCGAAAGGCCGGCGCCAATGCCGCTTCAAGGGCATTGCTGCGATTGAGCAGCTCACCACGGTCGACGCCATGCAACCAGCACCAGAGCGCGTGTTGGGTCGACGGGTTGTCAACGCCCACGCCCGTCAGCGCCGGGAACACCCGCAGCCCTTCAATGTTGCCGTTCAGGGCCTTGACCAGGGACTCACCGAAGCCGACCACGGCCGACTGGCCGTCCACCAGTTGCATCAAATTGTCGAGCGCCGTCGGCAGCGCAGCGGCGGATTCGAGGGCGAAGAACATATGGCGAGCTTGAGGCGGAACAGGGGTGGCGAGAATGCCCGGCTGGTAATGACTCATATGAACTCCTTATGAAAGAGCACGAAGTTTAACCGCAGCACCGGCCGTTGTGTGTGCTCAGGTCAATGTCCATGTACAAGAACTGCGTAAAGCGGTCTACGCTAGAGACACAAGATCCAGACCCTCAACCCTTCTACTCTGCCTGTCGCCGCGCGATCGACTCAACATCCGGGGCATTGAACATTGAATGTAGGAGCGAGCTCGCTCGCGAAAAACCCAAGACCACCGCGGGGCGTCTGATTTTTACGCGTTATCGTTAACGACCTTCGCGAGCGAGCCCGCGCCTGCCATGGCCCGGGCTCGCCAACATCTCTTCAGGGGTAGCGACATGACCACAGCGAACATCCTTGGCAATCTGTTTCCCGAGGCCGGCAGCATCCCGGAAAAATACCGCCTCGACGCCCCCACCGAACAGCGTGAATACCTGGTCGACGGCATACTGAAAACCTGGCCCGGCCCCCTCGCCCAGGTCCGCAGCCCAGTGTATTTCAGTGGCCCGAATGGCGATGAACAAGTCATCCTCGGCAGCACGCCATTGCTCGATGCCGAGACCGCCTTGACCGCCCTCGACGCCGCTGTCCGCGCTTATGACCGCGGCCAGGGCTTGTGGCCGACCTTGCGCGTGGCCGAGCGCATCCAGCATGTCGAATCCTTCCTCGGCCGCATGCGCGAACAGCGCGAGGCAGTGGTCAAGTTGCTGATGTGGGAAATCGGTAAAAATCTCAAGGACTCGGAGAAAGAGTTCGACCGCACCTGCGATTACATCGTCGACACCATCAACGCCCTCAAGGAACTCGACCGCCGCTCCAGCCGCTTCGAACTGGAGCAGGACACCCTCGGCCAGATCCGCCGCGTACCGATGGGCGTGGCCTTGTGCATGGGCCCCTACAACTACCCGCTGAACGAAACCTTCACCACGCTGATCCCGGCGCTGATCATGGGCAACACCGTGGTGTTCAAACCGGCCAAACTCGGCGTGCTGCTGATTCGTCCATTGCTGGAAGCCTTCCGCGACAGCTTCCCGGCCGGGGTGATCAACGTGATCTACGGCAGCGGTCGCGAGACCGTCAGCGCCCTGATGGCCAGTGGCAAGATCGATATCTTTGCGTTCATCGGCACCAATAAAGCCGCCAGCGACCTGAAAAAGCTCCATCCAAAACCCCACCGTTTGCGCGCGGCGCTGGGCCTGGATGCGAAGAATCCCGGTATCGTCCTGCCGGAGGTGGATCTGGACAATGCGGTCAATGAAGCGGTCACCGGGTGCCTGTCGTTCAATGGCCAGCGCTGCACGGCGCTGAAAATCCTCTTTGTCCACGAAGACGTGGTCGAGCGCTTCATCGAAAAATTCAACACCAGGCTCGCCACGCTCAAACCCGGCATGCCGTGGGAAAGCGGCGTGGCCCTGACGCCGCTGCCGGAGTCGGGCAAGGTCGCTTACCTGCATGCGCTGGTGGCGGATGCGCTCGACAAGGGGGCGAAAGTGGTCAATCCCCATGGAGGTCAGGCACGCGCGTCGTTCTTCTATCCCGCGCTGCTGTACCCGGTGACGCCGCACATGCGCGTCTATCAGGAAGAGCAGTTCGGTCCTGTGGTGCCAATCGTGCCGTACCGGCATCTGGATACGGTGATCGATTACGTCCTGGAGTCGGACTTCGGCCAGCAGTTGAGCATCTTCGGCACCAACCCGGTGGCGGTCGGGCGACTGGTGGACACCTTCGCCAACCAGGTCGGGCGCATCAACCTCAACGCCCAATGCCAGCGCGGGCCCGACACCTACCCTTTCAACGGGCGCAAGAACTCGGCCGAGGGCACTTTGTCGGTGCATGACGCACTGCGGGTGTTTTCGATCCGGACACTGGTCGCCACTAAATTCCAGGAAAGCAACAAGGACCTGATCAGCGAGATCATCAGCGGCCGTAGTTCGAGCTTCCTGACCACCGATTACATATTCTGAGGAGTGCCGACCTGAGCCAGTCCAGAGCCCTTCAACTGCCGCCGCTGCTGCGCCGTTTACTGCGTCCGATACTGGATCCGTACCGGCGCTATCGTCATGCCAGGGTCATCCACGCCGTACGGGTGTCACTGGGGTTGCTGGCGTCGATCCTGCTGACCACTGGCATCCACCTGCCCCACGGCGAGTGGGCGTCAGTGACGATGCTGGTGGTGATCGGCGGCTTGCAACACCACGGCAATATCGGCAAAAAATCCGCCGAGCGGGCCATCGGCACCCTGGTCGGGGCCACGATCGGCCTGGTGCTGGTGGTGCAACAGGCGTGGCTTGGCATGCCGTGGCTGACCTATTTCGCCATGGCGGTGATTTGCGGTTTTTTCTCGTACCACGCCATCGGCAAGGGCGGTTATACGGCACTGCTGGCTGCCATTACCGTGTTCATCGTCGCGGGTCATGGTGACAATCCGGTTTCCGACGGGCTATGGCGTGGGGTCGATATCCTCATCGGTATTGCCCTGGCCCTGGCGTTTTCCTTCGCCCTGCCGCTGTACGCGGTCTATTCCTGGCGCTACAACCTGGCCGACGCCTTGCGTGATTGCGCGACGATCTACGGACGCATCATCAACGGTCAACCCGTCACGGCGGACGAACATCTCAAGCTTATGGGGCGCCTGAACACGGTGATGGTGCAGTTGCGCTCGCTGATGCCCTCGGTGTCCAAGGAAGTGAAGATTTCCATGACCGAACTCGATGCCATCCAGCGTCACTTGCGCATGTGCGTCAGCACACTGGAGATTCTCGGCAACATCCGGCCGGATGCCAGCGACCCGGACGCCATGGCCCATCTGCAATCGGCTTTGAAAGCGGAGCACCGGCTGATTCGGGTGCAATTGATCGGCATGGCCCGGGCGTTGAAATCCGGCGCGTCCCAGCGGCTCAGCCGCCCCGTCGAAGTGCTGCCGGATTCAAGCCTGGACACGCCGGTCTATAGCTCGCTGGACGGTTACCGATTGCTGGTCCGGCAGTTGGCGGCCAACATTGGCGAGATGCGCCAGCGCCTGGCGAAGACTTCGCCGCGCTGGAACATCTGACCCTTGATTACTGTGCAACCGTGCGACGCAACTTCAGGCCCCAGCCCTGTTGCATCCCCGCCGCCGCCAGCAGAATCGCGGCAACGCCGATCCATTGCAGGGGTTCCAGGCGATGACCGAAGGCAAACCAGTCGACAAAAATGGCCGCGATCGGATAGATGAACGACAGCGCGCCGGTCAGGGCGGTCGGCAGTTTCTGGATCGCGCCGTATAGCAGCACGTACATCACCCCCGTGTGCACGATGCCCAGGGTCACCAGGCTGGCCCAGGCACTGGGTGCCTGCGGCAGCGCCGAAAAATGCGCGAATGGCGCCAACAGGAGCACACCGGTGCTGACCTGAATCAGTGCGATCAGATGCGGCGGCGTGCCGGTCAGGCGTTTGATGATTAACGCGGCAATCGCATAAAGAAATGCAGCGCCCAACGCCAGAACGATGCCGATCAGGTACTCGTTGCCGCTCTCGCCCTGCCCGCCATGGGCACTGACAATCGCCAGCATCCCGAGAAACGAAACGCCCAGCCAGGCCATCTTCTGCAGCGTGATTTTCTCGTTTAGGAACAGCGCGGCCAGGCCCACCAGCATGAACGGCTGCACGTTATAGACGGCGGTGCCGATGGCAATCGACGCGCGGGAATAGGAGGCGAACAACAACACCCAGTTGCCGACGATCGCCACGCCGCTGAGCACGGCCAGCAGGAAGGTGGTGCGGGTCAGGATACCGGGGCGCAGGAAACCGAATGCAGCGCAAATCAGCAGCAAGGTGCCGGCCCCGAATAGGCAGCGCCAGAACACCACATCCAGTACCGGTTGCCCGGACACCAGCACAAACCAGCCGATGGTCCCGGAGATCAGCATGGCGGCGGTCATTTCGAACGAGCCGCGACGTATTGTTTTGTCCATCATCAGACTCCTGTGTTTGAGGCCAAAGTATGCCAATCCAACCGGGAGCTTCTCCAGTGCATAAATCAGGCTAAACTCGGATTCTGCCTTTTTTATCAAGGTGACTTTGAAGAGTTGCCTAATCGAGGATTGCACCATGACCGATGATATCGACCAAGTGCTGATCACGGCGCTGATGGACGACTCACGACGTTCGCTCAAGGCCCTGGCGCAGATCAGCGGCCTGTCATCGCCGAGCGTCGCCGAACGACTGCGACGACTTGAAGAGCGTGGCGTGCTCAAGGGTTATACCGTTGAAATCGACCCGAAATGCTTTGGCTATCAGCTCCAGGCGATCGTGCGCATTCGCCCGCTGCCGGGTCAGTTGCAGGAAGTCGAACGGCAGATCCAGGCGATTCCGGAATTCACCGAATGCGACAAGGTCACCGGCGACGACTGCTTTATCGCGCGCTTGCATGTGCGTTCCATGGAACAGTTGGACACCCTGCTTGACCGGCTCAACACCCACGCTGAAACCAATACGGCAATCGTCAAGAAAACCCCGGTCAAACGCCGGTTGCCTCCAATGGCCTAGCGGTTTTCGGCAAATCACAGGCAAGAAAAAACCCGCCGAAGCGGGTTTTTTACTCAAGGCTGGCGATCAATCATCGCGACCCATGATGCCAAACAGCTGCAACAAGCTGATGAACAGGTTGTAGATCGATACATACAGGCTGATGGTCGCCATGATGTAGTTGCGCTCGCCGCCGTGAATGATGGCGCTGGTCTGGAACAGAATGCAGACCGAAGAGAACAGCACGAAACCGGCGCTGATCGCCAGTTGCAGACCGCTGATGTGGAAGAACATGCCCGCCAGCGTTGCACCCAGCAGTACGAAGAAGCCAGCAGTGATGAAACCGCCGAGGAAGCTCATGTCCTTGCGGGTGATCAACACATAGGCCGACAGGCCACCAAATACCAGTGCGGTCATCGCGAAGGCCGAGCTGACCACTTCAGCGCCGCCCTGCATGCCTAGGTAACGGTTGAGAATCGGGCCGAGCAGGAAACCCATGAAACCGGTCAGGGCAAATGCCGACACCAGGCCCCAGGCGGAATCACGGAGTTTGTTGGTAAGGAAGAAAAGCCCGTAGAAGCCGATCAGCACCACGAAAACGTTTGGATAACCGACACGCATCTGCTGCGCAACGAAGGCCATCACACCGCTGAATGCGAGCGTGAGTGCAAGCAAGCCGTAAGTGTTGCGCAGGACGCGGCTAACCTCTAGCTGCTCAGCCTGCAAGCTGTTATTAACTGCGTAATCCTGTTCGCGCATGGCGACACTCCTGTTGGTTTGAAACGTTCAGTCGCAAAGATCATAACAGACGCCCTGTAACAAGCTATGCAGAGAGTTTGACAGTGTGTTTCATTCAGGTATTATGGCGCCCGCAACACAAACGGAGGTGTGGCCGAGTGGTTTAAGGCAACGGTCTTGAAAACCGTCGACTGTAACAGGTCCATGAGTTCGAATCCCATCGCCTCCGCCATCTTTATACGACAAAGCCCTGATTTTTCAGGGCTTTGTCGTTTCTGGGAGTTGGTAAAAATCCTGAGCGCCGGCAAGTGTTCCATAACTTTATATGGACGTATTCCAGAACTAAGCCGCTATATCCCTTCTCCGGCATCCTGCAGACAGTAAAAAAACCATCTCAAAATGCGCTGCAAAGCTGCCCCTCAAGACTGAGGATTTGCGATGCCACATTCAGACCTGCTGCCTTCCCGCCTCTTCAAAATCGATGAAAACCGGCTCACACCGGAAGCCGCCATCATGGCACTTACGCTTTGGGCTTAACTACACGGAGCGACCGAGGGCGACGGAAATGTTCGCGGAGCCCTGGAAGCGATCGACCGGAAAGAGGAACTCATCAGGACGACGCTGACGATAATGACGCCGGAGTGACTGCTAGAACGTAGGAGCCTTGACTGAATGAAACATAATGCGTCCTCTTTGAGCGTCACGTTGTTGCCACAAAGAAGTCACTCTAACGGGTAGAGCCCAGAGTGACGGTCAGGTCATTCGGACCGTTGCGAATCACGGAAAACGTCGACAGAGGCGGACGACTGCCCGCAGCTCACGGGCTTGCTATCGCGCGCGGAACCAATTGTCGTAAATCCGCTGGTGCGTACCGTCCTCACGCATGGACAGCAACGCAAGGTTGATCTTCTTGCGCAGCCTGCTACGCCCCTCTCATGTCGCGACACAATGTGCTGATTCGCGGTAGCCGTCCGAGCAACAAACCTTGCTGATGCCATTGCATAGGGCCAAGGTGAGCGCGAACAAATCCCTTACAAGTTTTTACATCTTCGAACCCAGCGTACAACGGCAACTTACATCGCCTTCCAATAATCGGCACCGGAATAATAAAAAGACCGATTACATGGAGAGTTTCAGATGCCCTTTACCCGCACTGTTCTAGCGCTGTCCCTCGGCCTGATTTTTTTGCAAAGCCAAGCCCAGGCGGCACCGCCGCTGTCGCTCGCAAACGGCAACTCCGAGCTGACTGCGCAAATCAGTAATGCCTGGATTGAAATCAACAAAACCGCGCTAGAGCACAATATCCGTACCCTGCAAGCCGAGCTGGCCGGCAAGTCGAAACTCTGTGCAGTACTCAAGGCGGACGCTTATGGTCATGGCATAGGGTTGGTGATGCCTTCGGTGATCGCGCTGGGGGTACCGTGTGTGGCGGTCGCCAGTAACGAAGAGGCTCGAGTGGTTCGCGAAAGCGGCTTTAAAGGCCAGTTGGTCCGTGTTCGCACCGCCTCCCTGGGGGAGCTGGAAAATGCGCTGCAGTACAACGTCGAGGAACTGGTTGGCAACCTCGATTTCGCCCGCCAGGCGGCCGACCTTGCACATAAACACGGTCGCAAATTGCAGGTGCACATCGGCCTAAACTCAAGCGGCATGAGCCGTAACGGCCTGGAAATGGCTACCGAGCAGGGTAAACAAGACGCGCTGGCGATCACCAAACTGCCAAATATCGACGTGGTTGCGATCATGAGCCACTTCGCCGTGGAAGATAAGGACGACGTACGTAAAGGGCTGGCCACCTTCAATGAGCAAGCCGCCTGGCTGATCGACGTCGCGCATCTCGACCGCAGCAAGATCACCCTTCACACTGCTAACTCCTTCGCCACCCTGGAAGTACCTGAATCGCGCCTGGATATGGTGCGCACCGGCGGCGCGTTGTTTGGCGATACCGTCATCACGCGAACTGAGTATCAGCGCGTGATGCAGTTCAAGTCGCATGTGGCCTCGGTCAATAGCTATCCCGCTGGAAACACCGTGGGCTACGATCGCACGTTCACCCTGACACGTGATTCGAAACTGGCCAACATCACGGTCGGCTACTCCGATGGCTATCGTCGCGTGTTCACCAATAAAGGTGTGGTGTTGATCAATGGTCATCGCGTGCCGGTGGTGGGCAAGGTTTCGATGAACACTGTAATGGTCGATGTCACGGATGCACCCGACGTCAAGGCGGGTGATGAAGTGGTGCTGTTTGGCAAGCAAGGTGCAAGCGAAGTCAGCCAGGCTGAAGTCGAAGAGATCAACGGTGCGCTACTGGCCGACCTCTACACCGTCTGGGGCAGTGCCAACCCGAAAATATTGGTCGAAAGGTAATCCCGCCATTATCGTAACTCAGGGGAGCGCGTTCATTCAGGCACAGTTTTGAAGAGCGCTGACACGCTCCAATGTATGACAGGGACCGACAAGAGAGAGCTTGCTTTCTCTTGTCGGAAGATGACCGTCATACCTTTTTCGAGCTGACTCAATGTGACACTGGCTACGGATACACCAGGTTGCTGGCGTTCTTACGACCTGTCGCGGATTACTGCCCCGCACCACTCAGCTTTTCTCGTCGAAACTGCCCTGGTGCCAACGCCGCGATACGCTGTTTCTAAAGGTTTTCGCCCAAAAGCTGACGCTGGTGACAGGCAGAAATCGGCCGATCCTGCCCCTCATAACAGCCTGGAATCTGCCACGAACACCCCCAGATACCGCTTCCGCCCCCCCTTACATCGCAGCCTGCAGTAGCGGCACCGGTCCGCGTTGCAGGAGACGTTTGATCAGCCCGTCGACGGTAAGCGACTGGCTTTCAACGCCTTCAGAAACGTGTACGAGGCGTGATTGAGTGAGTCTCGGGGCGGCTAGCTTTCCTTCTTCGGGGCTACCCAATTCGACCCGCGTTCTGATCGCTGGGTACGCATCAATATGTATCAGAACGCCCCCTTTCCTCATGAATTGAACCAGGTCCTGCCAGCTCCGAGTCCTCGCGCTTGCTGGGTGCAGGGGCCGGGCTAAGCCACAACAACTGAATCATCCAATCTGGAAACCCAACGGATCTCGACCATGAACCCTGCTATTCAACGTATCGGCACAACCAAGCGCTTCAGCCAAGCCGTCATTCACAACAACACTGCGTATCTGGCGGGCCAGGTCTCACCATTGACTGAGGGCGATATCACCGCACAGTCACAAGACATGTTCGACAAAATCGACACCCTGCTGGCCAAGGCTGGCACGGACAAAGGCCAGCTTCTCTGCCCAGATCTGGTTGGCCGACATGGCTGACTATGACGGCATGAATCAGGTTTGGGAGCGGACGCGGGCGCACCTGTGCGCGTGTGCGCGGAGTCACCCATGGCCAAGAAACATTATCGGATCGAAGTTCAGGTCATCGCGGCGCTGATGGGGTGACCGCATCTGCTCACGGGCTCTTTCGTCCGAAAGCAATGAACACATTGAACGGTCGTCGCTGCCTCACAGCGGCACCGTCACTCTCTATAAACCCGAAGATCCCTGACGCCCCTTCAGCCCGAATCGCCTCCTGCGGCAGTGGCTGCGGTTACGCCTGCCAAGACATGATCAAGTCAGGGTAACAACCGCTCAATAGTCCCTACCCCTACCCCTCCTTCTCAAAAATCAACCGTCGCCGATAACTGCAAGGTGCGCGGATAACCAGGAGAGAACGCGCCATAGGAGGCAACGCCCGACCAGTATTCTCGATCGAACACATTCTGTACGGTGGCGCGGAACGTCGTCGGTCGACCTTCGATTTTGGTGGCATAACGCGCGCCGGCATCGAAGCGAGTCCAGGCATCCAGTTCCTGGGTATTGGCTTGATTGACGTATTGGCGGTCGGTGTAAATGACACCGCCGGTGAGGGTAAAGCCCTCAAGCCAAGGCGTGTCCCATTCGGCCCACAGGTTGGCTTGCACGTCTGGCACGCCTACCGGTTTGTTGCCGCGATTGGCGGCAGTGGCCGAATCGGTCAACTTGCCATCGAGTAGCGTCACCCCGCCCATCAAGCGCGTGCCCTGTGCCACTTCGCCGAACATGCTCAACTCGATACCGCGATTACGCTGTTCGGCCTGCACGGAAAACACGTTGTCGACGCCGATTTCGCCACTCGGTTTTTCAATCTGAAACAACGCCAGGGTGGTCATGAACGTGCCGTGTTCATACTTGACGCCGATTTCAAGCTGCTTCGATTCGTAAGGTGCGAACGTCTCGCCAGCGTTGACCGCCGAGCCCGGTGCGATATCACCTTTACTCAAGCCTTCGACGTAGTTGTAGTAGAGCGAAACATCGTCCCAAGGCTTAACCACCACGCCAACCAGCGGGGTCGTGGCATTGTCGTTATATTTCGAGCTGACCGAACCTGCAGCGTTGTAATTGCGTGATTCGATGTCTTGCCGGCGCACCCCCAGGGTCAACTGAAAGCGGTCATCAAGCATGGACAGCGTGTCGGTCAATGCGACACCGGATAGATCCGATTCGGAAATGCGCAGCACTGTTGGCGCGTTGATAAATTGCTTGGGCACATCCACCGGATGGTAAATGTTCGAACGGACTTCGGTGCCGTTGTTGATCCCTCGGGACAGCTCATCCTGATATTGGGTGGCCATCAGCGTAGTCGTGTGAGTGACCGGACCGGTCGCGAACACTCCGCGGATCCCGACGTCGGCGGTAGAGCGGTCGACGTTGAATTTGTAATACCCGGGAATGTTGCTGGTATCGCCCGCCTCGTTGATGATTCTCGGCACCTGGTCAGACATCCGCTTGACGTCTGACCTGCCGCCCCCCGCATGGGCAAACACGGTGACCGCATCATTCAGGTCATATTCGCCGCCCAGCAATGCCGACTGTTCTTTCGTATCGGACCAACCCCAGTCCTGCGACACGTTGGTCCGGCCATTGGGTGCCGATGGAATATCAATACCAGGCGCAACAGTGAATGGCCTCGACGGTGCATCGAAGCTTTCTTTCTGGCTGATGTAATCCAGGTTCAAGCGCAAGCGCTCGCCACGATAATCCAGCGCGATGGCGCCGATACCCAAATCTCGCTGCTGATTATCAACGGCAGTGTCACCCCCTTGCAGGTTGCCGTTGAAGCGCACGCCAAACTGATTTTCTTCACCAAAGCGACGGCTGACATCCAGATGTCCACCGACTTGGGAGTCCGAAGCGTAGCTGGTGGTAACGCGGGTCAGGTCTTCGTCCAGTGGACGTTTGGGAACGATATTGATCACGCCACCGACGCCACTGTTTGGCGAAATGCCGTACATCAAGGCGCCCGGTCCCTTCAGCACTTCGACCCGCTCGGCATACTCGGTGAATACCCGGTAGTTGGGCGCCACGCCATACACGCCATCGAACGCCAGTTCGCCCAGGTTGCCTTCACCGACCGGAAAGCCACGAATGAAAAACGAGTCGACGATGCCGCCAGTCTGCCCGGTGGAGCGCACCGAAGGGTCACGCTCCAGCGCATCGGCCACGGTCACCGTTTGCAGGTCGGCCAATGTCCTGGCGGTGTAACTGGTCACGCTGAACGGAGTGTCCATCACGTCTTTGTTGCCCAGCATGCCCAGTCGGGCGCCCCGCGCAACCTGGCCACCGGCGAACGCTTGCGGCAATGCGGAGGGACCACTGTAGCTGGCGTTGATGTCGGTGGTGTCGAGGGTCAGCGAATGGGTGCTGTGATCGGCCGGTGTCGCGATCGGAGTGTTAGAGGTCTCGTCAGCGGCAACGCCCTGTTGTTCGGGGGCTGAAGCCCAGGCGTTGGCGCTTGCTGCGACCAGGACAACATTCAGCATGGCGGTACGAATGGCGAGTGTTAACGCGCGCTCACCGCAAGGACGACTGACAACAGGCATGACGTGAGGATCCTTTTCAAACAGGGAAAATGGTAATCACTCCTATTGCCAGTCTATTTGCGAAAAAGTATCACTCTCAGTAGAAACTTTTTTCTGCTGCGCTGCCAAAGCTAGGCATACAGGCGTTCCAGCGGTATCGCGATCACCGGCAGCGCCGGATCAAACGCGTGCCGGGTGGTCTTGTATGGAAAGATCTCACCCCGGGCAATCGTGGTGAAAATCCGCGCCACTTCGAACGCCTGCCCGGTCCGCCAATGCCGCACACATACCCGCGGATCGGTGTAATCGAGCTGAATGCAAGGCACCCGCTTCAATCCCAATTGCAAGGCCGCGTTGAACCGGTGATTGCCGTCCATGACGATGCCCTGCGAGCGCTCGACGATAATCGGCTCCAGCCAATGCCCGGCCCGTGCAATCGACTCGCACAGCCTCGTCACATTGGCAAGGTCGACCTGCTCGGACTGCTGCACTTCACTCAGCGGCCGCAACGTAATCCGATAACCGTGTTCCATGGTTGATCTCCTGATTCGCCGAGGCTTCAGCAAGCGCCTGCGCGAGCAATTGGCGCGTATTGGCTGGCCACATCGAGCAGGCGCTGGGCATGTTCGATCAACGGCAAATCAACCATCTCGCCATCCACCTGCACCGCATGACTGCCCGTGGCCACGGCCCTCATCACACGATCGGCCCACGCCAATTGGCGCGAATCCGGCAGGAAGGCGCGCTGAACCGTGACCAGTTGCGAGGGGTGGATGCACAGCTTGGCGCCGAACCCCAACGATCGCGCGTAAAGGGCGTCCTTGGCGACCACCGCCAGATCACTGATCGCCGGCGTGACGCCGTCAATCGGAGACGGTAAGTCCGCCGTGCGAGAAGCCAGCACGATGCGGTGGCGGGCGAAGAGAAACGCTTCAGGGATCTGGCTGCAATTGATATCGAGGGAGAAATCCAGCGAGCCGAACGCCAGGCGCGCCACCCCTGGAATCGCGGCAATCGATTCCACCTGCTGCAATCCTTTGGCCGTCTCGATGATCGCGATGATCTTGAGTTCCGGTTGCCACTTCAGCGACTGTTCGACGACCCGGCCAAGGGCATCCGGGCATTCCACCTTGGGCAGGAAAATGCCATTGCAACGCTCGGGATAGCGCATGTCGTACAGCCAGCTCTGGTCTTGGTGGAACAGGGTACTGCCGACGCTATTGAGGCGGATGTAACGCTCGCAGGAAACGCTCGGCGTACTCTCCTGCCATGCCCAAATTGCTGTCCGAGCGTCGGCTTTGCGGTCCGGATGAACGGCATCCTCGAGGTCGAGAATGATCGCGTCAGGATTCGCTTCGACAGCTTTGGAAAAACGTTCGGGGCGGTTGCCCGGCACGAACAGGTAGCTGATCGCGAGTGGGGTTTTGCTGCTGCGTCGATCGGATGTCATGGCGTTGCTCCTTGGCGTGAATCGTTGTGAATCTGAAAAAATCAGGCCCTGCCAGCGCCGGATTTCCGCGCCTGCCCGTGGCGGCCTGCACCTCGCCGTAACGCCTTGTTCATCAGGGTATTACGGGATTTTTTTAAACAGGACGAACGCGTACTTGAGCGTGTAAATGCACGCTCATTCATTCGCCCTGTGCAGGTCGTTATTCAAAAATATTTGAAAACCTTACTTGATAATGGTTCGCATTAGCAATATTGTTCACGTCGCCAAGAGGAACGATCCTCGCTTCAAAGAACGTCATCAGTCGCAATGGGAAGTGCATACCGGTAATGGCACAAGAATGTCAGTTACGGGCCACTTACACAGACTGGTCATCAACTAGTGGCCGATCAGAATGTCCGTACAAACCTTATGGAGTGGGGTTCTCATGCAATTGTTTTGTCAATCATCCATTACGGTCCGTGCTAAAAATCCCTCTTCAGGTTTCGCGTGGCATCCGCCTCCACTGCATTGAAAACTCGTATCTGACGAGCAAAAAAAATACTGCTTCCCTCGATAACTGCTGGTTATCGAATATCAATGGCCACGTTCTATTTCGAGCCAGAGGATTAACTATGCCTGCAATGAATGCGCAGCCCATCGAACAGCGAATTGAAGTTCATCATCCGGACAGGCTAAAACCGCTTATCGACTTTGTTATTGCCACACTGATCAACCATTTTCCGGGCACACTTTCAGCTCTGGTCAAACAACATGGCTCACCATTAAATCTGGTCTGGCCACATGCTTTCGAATTGAATACGAAGGCGCTGCAAACGGTGTTGAACCAACACAATGTGTGTCACGCCATCTTCTATGGCGCCAAGGCCAACAAGTCCCAGAGCCTGCTGAGCGCGGCGGCAAATTCGGGTATTGGTGTCGATGTTTCGAGCATTCATGAGCTGGAGGCAGCCCTGCGAGCCGGTACGTTGGCGGCAAAAATCTGCGCGACCGGCCCGGCCAAAACCGCTGTGTTTCATCAAGCGCTGATCAGCGCGGGTTCACTGATCTGTGTGGATTCGCTGGAGGAATTGGATCACCTGAAAACAGTGATCGAATCCCTGACAACTCCTGCAAAAGCACGGATTTTACTGCGTTACAGGCCTGCAAGCTGTCCGAAGAGTCGATTTGGAATGGGCTTTGAGGACTTGCTTGAATGCCTTCATCGGCTGACCCGACAACCCAGGCGCTTTCACTTCGAAGGGTTCCATTTCCACTTGGGCGGTTACGGATTCGAATCCCGTGCGCAAGCCTTCTGTGAAGTCTCAGGGTTTGTCCAGGCGGCCCGTGAAATGGGTCTAAATCCACAGATGATCGACATCGGCGGAGGCCTGCCGATTCGTTATGTCGAGCCTCAGGCCTATCGTCAGTTTTTACAGCACGACAATAAGTCCGAGCATTATTACAACAATACAGTGCCCAACTTTTATTATCCCTATGGCAGTGAGCTGACAGCGCCTCAATGGTTGACATTGTTCCTCCAGGCCGACCACTCGCCCGGACTGTCTATTGCCAACTATTTGAACATGCAAAAGATAACACTGGCACTGGAGCCCGGCCGAAGTCTGGTGGACCAGGCGGCCATTTCATTGTTTCGGGTCACACGCACAAAAAAACTGGCCGATAACAAAATCGTCATTTTTGTTGAAGGCAGTAGTTTCAGCGCCTGTGAAACCTGGTTTTCGTCGGAGTATCTCGTTGATCCGATACTTATCAGTACAAGCGAACTACCGCACACACCGACTCAAGCTTATATCGCTGGCCATAGCTGCCTGGACGACGACGTCATTACCCATCGCCTGATCAACTTTGCCACCACCCCCCAGGCAGGCGACTTATTGGTTTACGTCAATACCGCCGGTTATCAGATGGACTTGCTGGAAAACGAGTTTCATCGCCATCCCCTGCCCCGGCGCTTGATGGCGACCTGTTGTACGGAAGGTAACTATGCATTTGCACCTGACTACTAAAGGGAATGATTGAAATGATATTGAATAAAGTTTCTGATCTTATTGGCAATACACCCATGTTGGGTATTGATGTTCCGGATACCGACGCCAGGCTGTTACTCAAGATTGAAAAGAACAACCCCGGCGGCAGCATCAAAGACCGCATGGCGCGGAACATGGTGCTGGCCGCGCTCAAGTCCGGACGCCTGAAACCCGGCGGCGTCATCGTCGAGTCGTCGTCCGGCAACACCGGCATCGGCCTGGCCATGGCCGCCGTCGAATTCGGCCTGCAGTTTATCGCCGTGGTCGATCATCACGCGGCTCAGGACAAGATCGCCGTCATGAAGGCGCTGGGCGCCGATATTCGATTCGTTAAAGGCACCTATCGCGAAGACGAAGTGGCGGTGGTCGAGCGCCAACGCATGGCGGCTGAACTCGCGACCGACATTCCCGGCGCCGTGTTCATGAACCAATCCGACAACGCCGCCAATGCAGGCGGTTACAGTGATTTCGTCCGCGAAACGATTGCTCAGGTACAAGGCCCTATCGGGGCCTACGTCGGTTGTGTCGGTACCGGCGGTTCGATGACCGGGATCGCCCGTGGTTTGAAACTGCACAATCCCGACACCGTGACCGTTGCGGTGGAACCGGCCGGCTCCATTGTCTTCGGCCATCCCGGCTATCCCTACTACCAGTCGGGCACCGGCACTCCGGCCGGTGACACGGTCGGTCTGGTGCTCGACTACAGCTGCATCGATCTGGGCGTGCAGGTCACCGATTCCCAAGCCTTCGAAACCGCCCGCTACATCGCCCGACACCTGGCGCTGTTGGTAGGTGGCTCGACCGGCGGTGCGATTTTCAAGGCATTGGAGCTGATCCACAAAGGCGTGCTGACCGGGAACGTGGTCGTGCCAATCGCCGATGGCGGCGAAAAATACCTGCACACCGTGTTCGACGATAAGTGGCTGCAAGAACGTGATTTGCTGGATACGAACGTCGCACCGCAACTGGATGCCTGGCTGGGCAAGACCCAATGGCTGGACACCGTTTCCGCGCCACTGCAATTAAACGTCGCATGACCCACCCACACAGGAACGCCTCTCGATGAATCTGTTGAAAGTCGCCATTTGTGGTGGCGGCAGGACCGGCCATCTCAACGCCATTCTGTTCAAGCAGCTGCCCAATGTTCAGGTTTCGATGCTCACCAGCAATCTGGAAATCATCGAACAGCATGCCCGTCAGACGCCGATGCAGGCGTTGTTGCCCAACGGTTCGACACTGCAAGCCCGACTGGATCGGGTGACCACTGACCCCAGGGCCGCCGTCGAGGATGCCGACATCGTCATCGTCACCGTGCCGGCCCATGCCCGGCCGCAAACCCTGAAGGACATCGCACCGCATCTGAACGCGAGCAAACCGGTGTACATCGGTGCGATTCCCGGTTTTTGCGGTTTCGACTGGCTGGCCGAAGCCACCCTGCCCGACCGCCCGAACCTGGTGATCTGGGGCATGAAGGACGTCCCGCATACCGCATTCGAGCTGACGCCTGGACGCTCGATCAAAATGGGCGGCGGCAAAAGCCAACTGTACGTGGCCACCCATGCCCGAGAGCCGCAAACCGCGCGCCGACAGCTGGAGAAAATACTGACCAGGCTGTACGGCCCCTGCGTGACGATGCTGGAAAATTACCTGGAGATCACCCTGACGCCGGGCAACCCGATCATGCACAGCTCGGTGATCTACGGGCTGATCGGCCCCTTTGGCCAATGGCATCGCAAGATCTTCCCGCAACGCCTGTGCTGGTGGACCGAGTGCCCGGAACTGGGTGCCTACTTCCTCGAACGCATGGATCAGGAAAGCCAGGCGCTGTGCGCGGTCATTAGCCAGCGCATGGGCATCGACCTGTCATCGGTCAAATCCTTGAAACAGGAAATTGTCGAGGCCTACGGCGAACAGATCCGCGACCAGAGCAGCATGCTTTCGATTCTGCGCACCAATCAGGCCTACAACGACATCCTTGCCCCCATGGTGCCAGCCGACGGCAACCGCGCCGGCTACGTCATCGAACGCGAGAGCCGCGCCTTCAACGAAGACGTCGCCTACGGCCTGGTGCTGCTGGTGGAAATGGCCAAGCGCTTCGACCTCAAGGTGCCCCATATCGAAGAAGTCCTGCAGTGGAGCGTTGGCTACATGCATGGCCTGCGCGACTCCGCGCTCGACTACTTCCCAAGCCTGTGGCCACACGCGACCAGCGCCGCCGCTTGATCCCTTTATTCACATTATTTCGACGAGCAGACCGCTGATATGGATGACTTCAATACACTGATCGCCTATTCCCGTAAAAACGCCATGCGACGTTTGATCCGTTGCCTGTTTGCGGAAAACATCCTTGATCGTTCGAGCCTGATTTTTTCGGCTGAAGGGAATCAGGCCACCTACCCGCTGAAGGATGCCCGCGCCCACCTGTTTTTCTCCGACATCGCCAAGGGTCCGGCCGATACCGTGGTCAATGACGGTGATGTGGTGCTGTTGACGGACGAAGGCGTACGCCAGGTGATCACCCGCCATCAGGATTTGCTGGATGTGCTGCGCGACAGCTTCGACTTCGAGCCGACCGACGAAGGCGTGGCCGGGCTCAAGGCCGACATGGAAAACAGCCTGACCAACGATGCCCACGCCCGTCAGCATCGCCAGCAATGGAACGCGCGAATGGAGCAGGCAGCCAGGGATCAGGGCGTCAACAGCTTCACCGACTACCTGCGCCAACATGCCAATACCAAAGACGCCGCCATCCTTCTGGACCAGTGGGGTTCGCTGGAAGGCCATCCGTATTACCCGACGTGGAAATCCCGTCCGGGCCTGACCGATGCCGAAGTCGAGCAACTGTCACCCGAGTTCAATGCCCAGGTACCACTGCGCATCGCCTCCTTGCGGGCCGAGCATTCGAAAAGCGAGAGCATGCCGCATGTGTCCGGTTACCCCGAGTGGTTCGCCCGCAACTTCCCGGCGCAATGGGAACAATGGAAAGCCTCGCTCAACGACAAAGGGCTGGATGAAACCCAGTGGCTGCCGCTGCCGATTCACGCCTGGCATTTGCAGGCCTATGTGCTCAAGACGTTTGCGGCGGAAATTGAGGAAGGCATCCTGATCACCGACGGCCCGGACATTCAAACCCTGCCGACCATGTCCTACCGAACGATGATGCCGGTACTGGACGATTGCGCACCGCTGATCAAATTGCCGATCGCCGTGTGGATGACCAGTGAATTGCGCAGCCTGCAAGCCAAATCGATTCACATGGGGCCGCGTATCAGCACAGTCATCACCAGGATTCTGGCGGCCGAAAACGGCTTCGATCAGCGTCTGGAAATTTTCCCGGAAGAGATAGGCGTGCGTTACAGGAACGCGGTCACTCAGGACGATCACCCAGGCCGCCATCTGTCTGTGGTCTATCGCGCCAGCAAGCCAGCGTTCGAACGCAACGACCATTGTCTGCCGATTACCGTGGCATCACTGTTCACCCGGTTGCCCGGCAGTGGCCGGCCGTTGTTCACCGATCTGATCGAGCGGGATGGCGCCAGGGCCAATGCTGATCAGGTTGAAAGCTGGTTCCGCGAGTACGCCAAAGTGGTCACCCACCCGGTGGTGGCGATCTACCTGTTGTATGGCATCGGGCTCGAAGCGCATCAGCAAAACACCATGGTGCTGTTCTCCCCCGATGGCAAAGCACGTAGTCTGCTGATCCGCGATTTCGGCGATGGCAGGACTTACGCTCCGCTGCTGGAAGCACGTGGCTACACCCTGCACCCGCATGTGCAGCCGGGTATTTTGCCGACGGTATTCTCAGGCGATATAGAACCGGTACGCATGTTCGTGCTGGACGCGGCGTTCCTGACGCATCTGCACGAAATGGCCCTGTGGTTGACCAGGGAATACGGATTGAACAACAGGCGGTTGTGGGAAGTGCTGCGCGAGCAAACCGATCTTGCATTCGCGGCCGTACGCGACCGGGTCTCGCCAGATTTGTGGGAGGTGGAACATCAGGCGTTTGTGGAAGATCCATGGCCAACCCGGTCGTTGTTGCGCATGCACTTGATGCAGTACTCCAACTATCGTTTGCAACACACCCTGACCAACCCGCTCGCTAGCGTTTAATCGAGGCTGTCCCATGTCCCATGCAGGTGTCGTCCAGGGTTCAAGCGTCAGAATCCTGATTTATCTTCTCTTTGCGATCCAGTTGGTCTCAATGGGTGCGATGGAAATGAGCGGGCCCTTCTGGCCCGTCCACCTGCGTGGGCTGACCTCCTCGGAGTCGGTGTTCAGCTTCGCCAGCATCGCGGTGTACGTCGGGCCGATGCTGGGCATTATTCTGACCAGTGCGTTCTGGGGCCGTATCGGCGACCGCTACGGCCACAAGTTGATGATGATCCGTGCCCTCGCCGGCTTGTCGTTGACCCAGCTTGGGCTGGCACTCTTCAGCGACATCTGGGTGATTCTGATCCTGCGTTTTCTGCAAGGCGCTTTCGCCGGGTATATCGCACCGGCCCAGGCGTATGGCGTCAGCATTGAAGCCCCTTCGCGGCGCGCACGGCTGTTCGCCATCCTGCAGATCTCCACCAACGTCGGCTCGTTACTCGGCGCGGTTGTGGGCGGACTGATCCTCGACTACGCGACGTTCTTCTGGATCAACATCATTGCCTCGGCACTGTGCGCGGTATGCACCGTGGTGGCGGCGGTTACCTTGCCCGATGTACCGCCGGTAAAGAAAACACCGGTCGCAGACAACGCGACACCGGCCAGCCGCTCGGCCAGCGTCTGGCAAGGTTCACCGTTACTGTCGTTACTGGGTGTGATGGGCATTCTGCTGCTGGCGCGCATGCTGCCGCAGACGTCCTTCTCGCTCTACGTCAGCTCGGTGTTCGAGGTCAGTCACTCGGTGGTCGGCCTGTGCTACGGCTTGTTGGCGCTGGGTTTCATTCTTTCCGCAACGGCCTGGTCGCGTTATTTCGAACACCGCACCGCGCAGGAAACCCTGCACCGCCTTACCTACGTCGTCATCGGCTGTATCGCCCTGACGGCGGTGGCAGGCGTCACGCACAACCCTGTGGTGTTTGTCATCGCCTACTTCATCTGGGGTGTGCTGCTGGGGGCCACCACCCCAGTGCTCATGGCGTTGATCTCGAAAACCGCCGACAGCTCGCAACAGGGTCACGTGCTGGGGATTGCCCAGGGCACCGCGCAATTTGCTTCGATTGCGGGGATCTCGGCCGGTGGTTTGCTCAGCCAGGTCTATGGCTTGCAATACACCTACCTGTTTGTTTGCCTGGCCTACGTGGTGGCACTGATCCCGATTGTCGCGCTGCGTTACTGGCCTGCGCAGATGCAACCGAGTCATGCCCCGCCGGGGGATTGATCAAGCAGACTGGCGTTGAACGACGATCCAAGCACTGATCCGCCTGCCACGCGACTGAGGGATACCTGATCGCTGCTTGCGTCCTGGACGCTTTGTAATCTAGCATTGGGAATACTTCTCAATTGCATAAAGTCCGCAGCCATGAGCGAAACCCTTTGCGCGAATAACGACGATCACCTGCGTGCGATCGAAGCCCTGTACAGCGGCCACCACGGCTGGCTGTATGCGACGCTGAGAAAAAAACTGGGGAACGCCATGGATGCGGCGGATCTGGCACAGGACACCTTCACTCGCATCCTCGCCTCCCGGGTCACTGTCATCGAACAACCTCGCGCGTACCTGAGCTGCGTGGCCAAGGGCATCCTGATCAACTGGTACCAGCGCAAGGCACTGGAACGTGCCTATCTGGATGCCCTCGCTCATGTACCCGCTGCTGAAGTGCCTTCGCCCGAATTGCGCTTCATGGTGCTGGAGACCCTGCACGAAATCGATGCGATGCTCGATGCCCTGCCGCCCTTGGTTAAACGTGCGTTCCTGCTCTCGCAGATCAGCGGCCTGAAATACGACGACATCGCCGAAAAACTGGGCGTGTCACTGATCACTGTCAAACGCTACATGAAGCAAGCCTTCGTGCAATGTCTGTTGTTGGTGGCGTAAATGCTCAGTCGCCGCAGGGAGCCGCCTCCCGATCACCAAGCCCTTGAAGAAGCTGCAGACTGGCTGATGCGCTTGAGTGGGGGCGAACTCAGCGACACCGAACGTGCCGAATGGGAATGCTGGAAAGTCAGCACGCCCGAGCGTGTTCGTGCCTGGGGGCGCGCTCAGTTATTGCAGAGCAAATTCGGCGGCCTGCCACCGTCACTGGCGATGTCGGCACTGGATCGACCCAGCAGCCCGCAACGTCGCGCAGCGCTGGGCAAACTGGCGATGATTCTGGCGATCCTGCCGGCCGCTTGGGGCAGCTGGAAGCTGGCAGAATCCCGGCAGTGGTCGGCCGACTATCGCACGGCCATCGGCCAGCGACGCGAATTGACGCTGGCCGACGGCTCGCACATCACCTTGAACACCGATACGGCCATCGACGTACAGTTCGATGCCCACCAACGGCTCATCCAACTGCGCGAAGGCGAAATACGGGTACAGACTGCGCCGGATATTTCCCCGATGACGCGGCCTTTCGTGGTCAGCACCCGCCAGGGCCGAATGCAGGCACTGGGCACAGGGTTCACCGTTCGAGAACTGCAGTCACGCACTCACCTTGCGGTGCTGGAAGGCGCGGTGCAGGTCGAACTCGCCGACAATCGCCTGGGATCGCCATTCATCATCAACGCCGGACAACGCACCGACTTTTCGTCCGATCACTTTGGCCTGCTCACCGCCACCCCTCGCTACATCGACGCATGGACCCAAGGCATGTTGATGGCCGACAAGATGCGCCTGGCCGACTTCGTCGCCGAACTGACCCGCTATCGCCGCGGCTTCGTGCGCCTTGATCCGGCGATTGCCGATCTGCGCATTTCCGGTGCCTATCCGATCAGCGACACCCAGCGCACATTGAACATGTTGGCGCAGACCTATCCGATCCTCGTCAGCGGCCACTTGAATGGCTACTGGATCACGCTCTCTGCGGCCTGAGCCAAAAAAAGTGCACGCTGGTGATACTTTTTTTGATCTCGACTGGCTATGGGGAAGAAGAACCTTTCCGTCCTGTTTATAGGCTCGTCCATTAATGCTCGCTGCACGCCTCCTGCGCCCGGATCGTCAGTTCACCCCAGTTTTTCGCAGTGCGTTGCTAAGCCTCGTCCTGGTCGGTGCCGTTTGCCCGATTGCCTTGGCCGCCGTGCCTGCGCAACTGGACGCTGTCGCGGTCCGTGTCTATGACATGCCTTCCGGGCCACTCGGTGCGGCCCTGTCGAGCGTCGCCGTGGATGCCGGCATCGCGCTGTCATTCCAGCCATCGTTGACTGAGGGTCTTGTCAGCCCCGGACTGACCGGCCATTACTCCACCCAGGAAGCGGTCACTCGCTTGCTGGCGGGCAGTGGCCTGGACATGGTATTGCGCAGCGACGGCAGCTACACACTGGTGCAGCGCCAGGTGACGCTGGATGAAACGGCGGTCATCGGCACTGACAAACGTACCGACGCCCTGCCACCCGTGTATGCCGGTGGGCAGGTCGCCCACGGCGGGCGCCTGGGCATGCTGGGCAACACCGATCTGATGGACGCGCCCTTCAGCGTCAGCACCTACACCTCGACGCTGATCAAGGATCAACAGGCCGTCACCGTTGGCGATGTACTGGAGCGCGACTCATCGGTGCGCTCCACGGGGCAGGCGGGAGGCATTGTCGACTCGTTTTTCATCCGCGGCTTTCCGGTCGGTGAAGGCAACCTCGGTGAATTGGCGTTCGACGGCGTATACGGCGTGGCGCCCAACTATCGGGTGTTCACCGAGTACGCCGAGCGTATCGAACTGGTCAAAGGTCCCGCCGCCCTGCTCTACGGCATGTCACCCAACAACGCTGTCGGCGGTGTCATCAACGTAGTGCCCAAGCGCTCCCTCGATGAGGACCTGACGCGTTTCACCGCCCGTTATGCCATGAACTCGCAGATGGGCGGCCACATCGATGTCAGTCGGCGCTTTGGCGAGGAACGCCAGTTCGGCATGCGCATTAACGGCAGCACTCGGCAGGGCGACACGGCGATCGACGATCAATCCCGCCAAGTCGACATCGGCGCCCTGTCCCTCAACTATCAGGGTGAACGCCTGCGAACCACCCTTGACTGGCTCAACCAGAAAGAACGCTTCGACGCCGCCTCACGGCCGTTTCTGATCGCCCCGGGCGTGGACATTCCCTCCGCCGCCAATGGCCGTACCAACGTGAGTCAGGAATGGGGCTGGTCCGAAACCCGTGACAAATCGGCCCTGCTCAGCGGCGAATACGACCTCAGCGAGGCATTGACCGTGTTCGCCCACGCCGGCGGTGGACAATCGAATGTCGGGCGAATGTCCGACCAGACCCCGACCATCATCAACGCGGCCGGCGACACCTCTTCTGTTCCCGGCTATTACAAATTCGAAGTCGAGCGTTACACCGTCGACGCCGGCGCGCGCCTGCGCTTCGACACCGGGCCGATCAGTCACCGTGCCGCCCTGCAGGTCACCCGTTATCGGGATGTACTGTCCCGGGGAATCATTTCCGGACCGCCCATCCTGTCGAATATTTATCACCCGGTGGATCGCCCGAAACCCGATATCCCCAAACCGGACACGACCAAAGTGTCCGAGAGCGAACTGACCGGGGTGGCCCTCGCCGACACGCTGTCAATGCTGGATGAGCGCGTCCAGGTAACACTCGGCCTGCGCAAGCAGAACATCCATTCCGACAACTACAACACGGCCGGCAGGGTCACCACCTCTTACGACGACGGTAAAACCACGCCACTGTTCGGTGTGGTGGTCAAACCCTGGGACCACGTTTCGTTCTATTACAACGACATCGAAGGCCTCGGCAAAGGTGACATTGCGCCCTCCACCGCGTCGAACGCCGGCGAGGTCTTTGCCCCTTATGTCTCCCGACAACAGGAACTCGGGGTCAAGGTCGACTATGGCACCTTCACCTCGACACTTGCCTTGTTTCAAATCAAGAAGCCCAGTGGCGAATTGGTCTCCGGTGTGTTTTCGGTGCAGGGCGAGCAGCGTAATCGCGGGCTGGAGCTGAATGTGTTCGGTGAAGTCGCGCCAGGCACACGCCTGCTCGGTGGCGTCACCCTGCTCAATGCTGAACTGAGCAAAACCGGCGTTGCCGCCAACCGTGGCAACAAACCGGTCGGCGTGCCGCAGGTTCAGGCCAACCTCTGGGCCGAATGGGATACGTCGTGGGTCGACGGCCTGACGCTCACCGGTGGCGCGATTCATACCGGCAGGCAGTACGTGAACCAGGCCAACACCCAGCAACTGGATGACTGGACCCGCTTCGATGTCGGCGCACGTTACACCACTCGCATCGATGAACGACCGACCACGTTTCGCGCCACCGTGCAAAACGTGCTCGACCACGAATACTGGTCGGGCGTCGCCTCCTACGGCGCGTTCTCCCAGGGTTCACCGCGCACTTTATTACTGTCGGCGACTGTCGATTTCTAAAACGTTCAGCCCGGCAGCGGTGTCAGCCGTTGACCGTCCTGACTTTTGCAAAGGCTTTGACCATGGTGATTTTTGATCGACGCAGCCACGCTTTCGCTGCGCTACTTTTGGCAGGACTGCTGAGCCTGGTAGTGCTTTCCCTTGCACCGCGCGGCGTGCTCGCCGCTCAAGCGGATCCGGCGCTCACTGAGGTAACCGATCTGCTGGGGCGCAAGGTCAAGGTGCATTTGCCGGTCAGACGCGTCATTCTCGGTGAAGGCCGCCAGTTGTATCTGGTCGCCGCACTGGACACACAAAACCCCATCGAGCGCATCGTCGGCTGGCGCAAGGATCTGATCCAGTCGGACCCGGACACCTACGGCGCCTACCTGCGCAAATTCCCCGACATCGCCAGGATCCCCACCTTCGGCGGCTTTGAAGACGGCACCTTCGATATCGAGCAGGCCATATCGCAGCGCCCGGACGTGATCATCCTCAATATTGAGGCGCAACATGCGACCGAAGATGCGCGCTACATCGAGAAGCTCGACGCCCTGGGCATCCAGGTGGTTTACGTCGACTTTCGCAACAACCCGATCCAGAACACCGAGCCGACCATGCGCCTGTTCGGCCGACTGTTCGGTAAAGAGCAACGCGCCGAAGCCTTCATCGATTTTCGCAACCAGCAAATTCGTCGCGTCACCGACGTCATCGAGAAACAACACCCGCCCCGCCCCAGCGTGTTCATTGAGCGCATTGGAGGCTATACCGATGATTGCTGCCTGAGCTTCGGCAACGAGAACTTTGGACTGTTCGTCGATATGGCCGGCGGCAACAACATCGCCCGCCACATCATTCCCACCACGTTCGGCCAGTTGAACCCCGAGCAAGTCGTCGCCTCCAACCCGGCGCATGTCGTCGTCACGACCGCTAACTGGGAAGCCTTTGCACCTGGCGGCCATTGGGTCGGTGTCGGCCCGGGCGCGGACATGGCGCAAGCCAGAAAAAAACTTGCCTGGTACACCCGGCGACCCGCCTACGCCGGTATCAAGGCTCAGGACGATCAAGCCTTTCACGCCATCTGGCATCAGTTCTACAACAGCCCCTACCAGTTCGTCGCCATCCAGCAATTGGCGAAATGGTTCCATCCGACACTGTTTGCCGACCTGGATCCGGACGCGTCATTTCGCCAATTGCACGAGCGCTTCCTGCCGGTGCCGTATGAATCGGGTTACTTTGTCAGCTTGCGCAAGCCGGAGGTCAAACCATGAGCTCATTGACCGACGCCGTGGTCGCCCAGCGCGAAACCTATCGTCGCCTGGTGCTACGTAAACGCCTGATTCTCCTCGGGCTGGTGATCTTGCTGTTGTGCAGCGTACTGCTCGATCTGGCGCTGGGGCCGGCGAGTTACAGCTTCAACGAAGTACTCGGCGCCCTGTTCTCGCCCGACAGTGCTTCAGCGCAAGTGCGCGTGGTGATGTGGGACATCCGCCTGCCGGTGGCCCTGATGGCCGTCGCCGTCGGCGCGGCGTTATCGCTGGCTGGCGCCCAGATGCAGACGATCCTCAACAACCCGTTGGCCAGTCCGTTTACGTTGGGCATTTCTGCCGCTGCCGGTTTTGGCGCAGCGTTGGGGCTGGCGTTCGGTGTCGCGCTGTTCCCGTTGGCAGCGCAGTACATGGTGCCGTTGAACGCGTTCATCATGGCCATGGTGTCGGCGCTGTTGATCCACTTTTTAAGCATGCGTCGCGGCGTTACCGCCGAAACCATCGTGCTGCTCGGCATTGCCCTGGTGTTCACGTTCAACGCGCTGTTGGCGCTGGTGCAGTTCTTCGCCACCGAGCAAGCCGTGGCCGCCGTCGTGTTCTGGACGATGGGCAGCCTGACCAAAGCCACCTGGCCGAAGCTCGGCGTGATCTGCCTGGTCATTCTCGTCACCCTGCCAATATTCGCCAAACGCGCCTGGGCCCTGACGGCCCTGCGACTGGGCGATGACAAGGCCGCCAGTTTCGGCATCAACGTGCGCCACCTGCGTTTTCAGACATTGATCATGGTCAGTCTGCTCGCCTCGTTTCCGGTGGCCTTTGTCGGCACCATCGGATTCATCGGGCTGGTCGGCCCGCACATCGCCCGCATGCTGATCGGTGAAGACCAACGGTTCTTTTTGCCTGCCTCATTGCTGACGGGCTCGTTGATTCTTTCGGCGAGCTCTGTGGTCAGCAAAACCCTGATCCCGGGCGCGATATTCCCCATCGGCGTCGTCACTTCACTGATCGGCGTGCCGTTCTTCATATCCTTGATTCTCGGCGGGAAGAAAAACTCATGGTAAAGCTTCAGCTGGAAAATCTCGGCGCACGCTACGGCCAGCGCGAGATCATTCGCGGCGTCACCACCGCCACGTTTTTCGGTGGACAGGTGGTCGCGGTGGTCGGGCCCAATGCCGCAGGCAAGTCGACGTTATTCAAACGCATGGCCGGACTGATCGACGGGCCCGGCCATGTCATCCTGCAAGACTCGAAAAAAGGCGCCCAGGGCATTAGCTACATGCCCCAGGGTTTGAATGCCAGCGCTCGACTGACGGTCTACGAATCGGTGCTATTGGCGCGTAAACAACTGACAGCGGGCTGGGTCGTACACGATGATGAATTGAAACGGGTCGACGAGATTCTCGCGGCGCTGGGCATCACCGGACTGTCGTTTCGCAACCTTGGCGAATTGAGCGGCGGTCAGCAACAATTGGTCTCGATCGCACAAACGCTGGTACGCGAGCCGGAAATCCTGCTGATGGACGAACCGACCAGCGCCCTCGATATGCATCGGCAGGTGCAGGTGCTTGACTTCATGCGCACACTGGCCCGCAAGCGCGAGGTCATTGTGTTCATTGCCATCCACGACCTGAACCAGGCACTGCGCTTTGCCGACCAGGTGCTTGTTATCGCCGATGGCACCACTCAAGGCAGTGGACCAGGCAACGAGGTCATTACCCAGCAGATGCTGCGTACCGTCTACAAGATCGAGGCGCGCATCGAACAATGTAGCCGCGGGCTGCACCATATCCTGATTGACGATATCGTTTAATTCGCCAACATCCGCTGTGGCAGGTGCAATACCTTCGGTTCGAGTTCAGACACGTTTAAGGGGAAACACCAAGTGAAAGCTTGTACCTGCTTCAGTGCTATCAACGCTTACAGAACCGCCATGCAGTTGCATGATTGAGCGCACAATGGCCAATCCCAGACCACCCGAGTCGTCAGGCTGATTACGTGAAGGGTCGCACCGGTAAAAGCGCTCAAACAATCGCGGCAGATGTTCTGCTGCAATCGGCTCGCCGTGGTTGTGCACCGTAATTGCGAGCGTGTCTTGCGCCACCCTGCTGCTGATCGTCACTGCAGATTCGGGAATGGCGTAGCGCAATGCGTTGGCCAGCAAGTTTGCCAATGCTCGACGGATCAAGCCTGGATCACCCATCAACTGATCCTGAGTCTGGTTAAGCAGTTGCACATCTCGCTCTTGCGCCACGCCTTCGAAATACTCACAGAGCTGCTCAATCAGATCGTGCAGGTTGATTTGCTTGAGGTTTACGCAAGCGTTGGCCTGCTCGGTGCGAGCGAGAAACAGCATGCTGTCGATCATTCGTGCCAGCCTTTCATACTCTTCCTGATTGGAAACCAGCAGGTTCTGATAGTCCTCGATGGAGCGACTGCGCCTCAGGGCTTGCTGGGTATGACCCATCAGGTTACCGAGCGGGGTGCGCATCTCATGGGCGAGGTCTTCCGAGAAACGTGAAAGCTGGGCGAATCCGTCCTCAAGGCGGGCAAGCATCTGGTTGAGGGCGCTACAGAGCAGCTTGAGCTCATTCAGTTCATTGAACTCATCCAGCCGCAGATGCAGATGCTGCACGTCAATTGCCGCAGCGCGCTTGGCCAGCAGACGCACGGGGCGCAAGCCTCGTTGACTGACCCACCAGCCAAATACGAAAGCCAGCAGCGCACCGACGGACATGGCCAGCCATAGCTTGAGCCGGTAAACCCCCATCATCTGCTCACGCTCTGCCAACAACTTGCCAGCGATCAGGGTCAAGCCGCGATCACCCTGCATGACGTCCTGCCAGGCAAGCCGCACCGGCTCGGAAGCGTGATCGTCAACGAGGCGAGCATGGGGTGCCGCCGGCAACTTTGGAATCGTCATCCCCACCGGGTTGATTTCGATCAGCACCTTGCCGGTGTCATCGACGATCCATAGCAAATTGTCGCGATTGCCCAACATGTTTTCGTAGAGCTTGGGCCGACCTCGCAGTTGCTCGATGCTGTCGCTATCGCTGATCAAGGCTTGCATTCGCTCCAGGCGCCCCAGCAGGGCCTGGTCATCGCGCCAGGCAATCTCTCGCTGCAGCGATTGATAGAGATAAAAACCAATGGAGCCCAGTAACAGCGTGCTGACCAGTGCGAACATCATCGCCAGGCGCAGGCTCAGGGTGCGCGGAAACGGATTCAGGATTGCACCTCGAGCATGTAACCGATACCACGCACTGTGTGTATCAACTTGAGTGGGTATGGATCGTCAACCTTGGCCCGCAGTCGACGGATAGCGACATCCACCACATTGGTGTCACTGTCGAAGTTCATCTGCCAGATCCGGGAGGCAATCAGCGAGCGCGATAGCACCTCCCCTTCGCGACTGAGCAGCAGATGCAGCAGGGCGAACTCCTTGTTGGTCAGGGTCAGACGCTCGCCGTTGCGCGTTACCCGGCGTCGCAACAAGTCCAGGCTCAGATCACCCGCCACAAAGTGCTCAACCTCGCGAGGCGGGCCACGGCGCAGCAAAGTGCGTACGCGTGCCAGTAACTCGGCATAGGAAAAGGGTTTCACCAGATAATCATCGGCCCCCAACTCCAGCCCCTTGACCCGATCATCAACCGAATCCCGTGCGGTGAGAAACAGCACCGGGGTCTGCCACTTACGCCGGATGATTTGCAGCAATTGCCAGCCATCCAACCCCGGCAGCATGACATCCAGAATGATCAGATCGAACTCACTCTCCTGTGCCAAATGCTGGCCATCCAGCCCGTCAAGGGCGATCTCTACCGCATAGCCCGACTCAGTCAGGGCTTTGCGCAGGTAATCCGCCATTTTCGTTTCGTCTTCAACCACCAGGATACGCATTTTTTCCTCCGGAACAGGCGCACAGGCTAGCCCGCTTCGCTGATTTCTCACATTACATATTGGTAATCAGGAGGCAATCATTCTGACGGGCTGCGCTGGTCATGATGTCTGGCAATGACTCAGACAGCCTCAACCAAGGAAACCGCATGCGTACAAGCCTATCGACTTCATTGCTGATCACACTCGCAATGAGCTCTGCGTTCGCCGTTGCAGCCCCGGATCAAGTGGCGCAGCGCAAGGACGTGTCACTAGCAATGGCGAACGATTTGCTCAATGCCGCGCTCACAGCCTGTCACGCCGATGGCCGCACAGCCGTTGCCGCCGTTGTTGACCGTGGCGGCAATCTGGTTGCCGTGCAACGCGATGACAATGTCGGCCCGCACAACACGTTAGCCGCGCAACGCAAAGCCTATACCGCCCTGTCGACCAAGACTTCGACGCGGTTGTTAGCGCAGCGTGCTCGCGCTAATCCGGATGCTGAAAACCTCAACACCCTCGATGAGTTGTTGCTGCTGGGTGGCGGCGTGCCATTGACATCCGAGGGTCAGGTCATCGGCGCCATCGGAGTGGCCGGTGCAGGCGGCGCTGCAAACGATGAAGGTTGTGCAGAGGTCGCTATCAACAAAGTTTTACCTGCCGTTAAAAACTAAGGACATCACCATGACTCTATTGAAAAGTTTCTTCGCTGGCGCTGTATTGAGTGCCCTTTCAGCCCTTGCATCAGCGGCGGCAAATCCACTGAGCGTGCACGTACTCAACTTGCAGGATGGCCTGCCCTCCCCTGGCGTCAATGTCACGCTGGAAAAACAGGATGGGAAAAACTGGGACATGCTCAACAGCGCGGCGACCAATGAGCAAGGTCGTATCACCGGGCTGTATCCGGAAGGTCGGGATCTGGAGAAAGGTACCTACCGTGTCACCTTCAAAACCGGTGAGTGGTTCAAGGCGCACAAAACGTCCAGCTTCTTTCCGGAGGTACCCGTCATATTTGAGGTGGACGGCACTGTCCCGCACTACCACATCCCGTTGCTTCTCAGCCCCTACGGCTTCTCCACCTACCGGGGCAATTGATAGTCGAGCGATACCCAATGGATACCAGCCGCCCCTACTCGAAAGGGCGGCACTGTCGTTTGACTTTTCACCATCAAAACCTTCAGCGATGACCACGTTCCCCCCCTCAGGCGTGGTTCTCGTTACAGGGAATGATGCCGGCGACTGCACCTTTCTGGTCCTTGACCATGAATTGGGCCGCTCATCTCCCCCAGTCGATTTAACGGCGCAAAGAATAGCGCCCTTCCCAACGCTGTTCCCGGGCGTATGGGACACAAACCTATACAAGACACTGTCGTGCGCACAAGGCTAATCAGAGGTCAATGACGCTTTTCTTTGACGATGAATACCCGCTCTGCGCTCTGTAACTCACTGGCCTGTGTAGAGGATCCGATCAACGCATTCACCACGAACAACCTGCATCCCTTGTGTTCAACCACGAATTTTCTTGTACATTTACTTTTGAATTGTATAAGTTTTGCGTTAGCTTGATGAAAGTGCCAAGCAGTCCATCTCAACTGAGGTACCTATGTTCAACTCGCAAATCAAAAAAAGCCTGGCCATCAGCCAGCAGCGATTGGCCGACTGCGAAGCCACCCTCGCCGCACTAGGTAGCTCCATGGCTATGATTGAGTTCCAGCCTGATGGCACGACCCTCGGCGCCAATAACAATTTCCTGAGACTGATGGGCTATCGCCTTGAGGAAATTCATGCCCGACATCACCGCTTGTTCTGTACGCCGACATACGCCAACAGCGTCGCTTATCAAGGTTTTTGGTCACGCCTGAGTAAGGGGGAGTTCATGAACGACCGCTTCCTGCGCCTGGACAAACAGGGGCGTGAAATTTGGCTGGAAGCCAGTTATATCCCTGTTCATGACGCGTCTGGGCGGGTGATCAAGGTGGTCAAGATTGCTACTGATGTCACGGCCCGGGTGCTGAAAGAACAAGAGCAGGAGAGCCAGATCAAAGCGATTAACCGTTCCATGGCAACCATTGAGTTCAACCGACAGGGAGAAGTCATCAGCGCCAACGAAAACTTCCTTGCAGTGATGGGTTACCGCCTCGATGAGATTATTGGCAAGCACCATCGCCTGTTCTGTGAGCGTAGCGAAAGTGAATCCAGCGAGTATCGCCAGTTCTGGGAGCGCCTGAATCACGGCGAATTTTTCTCCGGTAACTTCAAGCGCCTCAACAACCAGAGAAACACCGTCTGGTTACGTGCGACTTACAATCCGGTGTACGACGCCAACGGCAACCTTTACAAAGTCGTTAAGTTTGCGAGCGATATCACTGCTCAGGTTCTCCAGCAGGAAACCGAGTCACGAGCAGCACGCATGGCCTATGAGACTTCACTGAAAACCGACGATACAGCGCACGAAGGTGCCCGAGTGGTGCAGGAGACAGTGGATGTCATGCAAAGCCTGGCTGGCGAATTGAATCGAGCAGCCGAAGGTATCAATGCTGTCAGTCAGCAGTCGGAAGTCATCAGCAGCATCGTGCAGACCATCCGTGGCATCGCCGAACAAACGAATCTTCTGGCGCTAAACGCAGCCATCGAAGCGGCGCGTGCCGGAGAGCAGGGTCGTGGTTTTGCGGTGGTCGCTGACGAAGTGCGCAATCTGGCTTCGCGCACAAGCCAGGCCACCATCAAGATTGTCGAGGTGGTGCAGCACAATCGTGAATTGGCCAAGGGGGCCGTGACCAGGATGGAGGCGAGTAAAGACAAGGCGGAACAAGGCGTCAAATTAGCCGGCGAAGCGGGTCAAGTGATTCTGGATATTCAGGATAGTGCTCGACAAGTCGTGCACGCGATCAGCCATTTCTCGTCGGCATTGGCACGATAATTCAGCCTTGCAGCCCTGTGCAAAGTCGCGGCTTGATCGACACATTAATAGTCATTGAAAAACGGGTTTTGAATGAACGAAAAAACACGACCAGTCCCTCCTTGCAGTGCCTGCAGGGATGGTAAAGAACTGGATTTTGAGTTCAGCATGGCTTTCCAGCCAATCGTCGATCTGCGCGACAACAGTATCTTTGCCTACGAGGCTTTGGTACGTGGTTGCGATGGCAGTGGTGCCGCAGCCATTCTTGGTCAGGTGAACGAACAGAACCGTTACGCCTTTGACCAAGCCTGTCGGGTCAAGGCTGTTGAGCTTGCTTCACGCTTGCAAATCCCCTGCTTTGTCAGCATCAACTTCTTGCCCAATGCGGTATATCAAGCAGCCACGTGCATTCGCGCGACGCTTGAAGCTGCCCGCAGGTTTGGATTTCCCACAGAAAGGCTGATTTTTGAGATCACCGAAAACGAAGAACTGGTGGACAAGCAACATCTGAAAAGCATCATTCGGGAATATCGTCTTAAAGGCTTCAAGACAGCGATAGATGATTTCGGTGCCGGGTACTCGGGGCTCAATTTGCTGGCAGAGTTTCAACCCGACATCATCAAACTGGATATGGCCTTGGTGCGTAGCATCTGCACGGATCCGGTGCGACAGGCAATCGTCCAAGGCATTCTCGGTGTATGCAAGGCTCTCAATATTGAAGTGATTGCAGAGGGCGTAGAGACCAATGCTGAATTACAGCAGTTACTGGCCCTGGGCATTCACTACTATCAAGGCTATCTGTTTGCAAAGCCCGAATATGAAACGCTGCCACACGTGAAATGGCCGATACCGAATATCGATTAACCCGCCCGACAAAAACGCGCTACGCGCATGAGACATGGAATTCTCAGGATCCGCCCCTGCCTTGCCTCTTGCAGCGTATGCCGCCAGTACGGCAGCAGCGTGGAAGGATCGACTTTTTCAACACGATCGGCCAAAAGCTGACGGTAGGATCCTGGCTGTGTGTGTGTGCGTGTTCCCGCCCCACTGCGTCCCCCTTCACGCTCACGCTTGATCCATAGTCTCGACCACTCCCTTATCCTCGCCCAGGAATCCTCCGCTCTGATGCTGCCACAGCCGCGCATAGACGCCGTTCTTGCCAAGCAATTCGGTGTGGGTGCCCTGCTCGATGATGCGTCCCTCATCCATGACGATGAGCCGGTCCATGGCCGCAATCGTGGACAGTCGATGGGCAATCGCGATCACGGTCTTGCCCTGCATCATTTCATCGAGGCTTTCCTGAATGGCCACTTCGACTTCCGAGTCCAGTGCGCTGGTGGCCTCGTCAAGCAGCAGGATCGGGGCGTTCTTGAGCATCACCCGGGCAATCGCGACCCGTTGGCGCTGGCCGCCCGACAGCTTGATGCCCCGCTCACCGACAAGGGTGTCGTAGCCAGTGTGACCTTGCCGGTCGCTCAGTTGGCTTATGAACTCATCGGCCTGGGCATTGGCCGCGGCCCTGCGGATTTGCGCGTCGGTCGCATCGGGACGTCCGTAGGCAATGTTGTCGCGAATGGAACGGTGCAGCAGGGAAGTATCCTGCGTGACCATGCCGATGGCGCCGCGCAGGCTGTCCTGCGTCACTGTTGCGATGTTTTGGCCGTCGATGCGAATCTCCCCGCTGTCGACGTCGTAAAAGCGCAGCAGCAAGTTGATCAGTGTGGATTTGCCGGCGCCAGAGCGGCCGACCAGGCCGATTTTTTCGCCCGGGCGGATATGAAGACTCAGGCCATCGAGCACCTGGCGTTCGCCATTGTAATTGAAGCTCACCTTATCGAAGGTGACCGCGCCGCCGGAGGTCACCAGCACGCTTGCGTCCGGTGCATCTTGCACCTTTGGGCCACGGGTAAGGGTTGCCATGCCATCCTGCACGGTGCCGATGCTCTCGAACAGCGAGGTCATTTGCCACATGATCCAGTTCGACATGCCATTGATACGCAACGCCATGGCGGTGATCGCCGCCACGGCACCTGCGCCGATCTCACCCTGGTGCCATAGCCACAGCGCATAACCACCCGCTGCCATGATCAACGCCACCACCAATGCCTGGTTGACGATTTCGAACTGACTGACCAGGCGCATCTGGCGAAAGCCGGTTTGCTTGAAGTCCTCCATCGCCGCACGCGCAAAGTGCGCTTCTCGATTGGAGTGGGAAAACAGCTTCACCGTCGTGATGTTGGTATAGGCGTCCGAGATGCGCCCGGTCATCATCGACCGCGCATTGGCCTGTTCCTGCCCGACTTTCCCCAGACGGGGCACGAAGTACCACATGGCCAGCGCGAACAACACGACCCAGGCAACGAAAGGCAGCATCAGTTTCAGGGCGAAGCCACCGGCCAGTGCAATGATCGCAATGAAATACACCCCGATCCCGGGTGCGATCTCGATCAGGGTGAATAGCACGTCGCGCACGGCCAGCGCAGTCTGCATCACCTTGGTAGTGACCCGGCCGGAAAACTCATCGGAAAAAAACGAAAGGCTTTGCCGCAGCATCAGGCGATGGAAGTCCCAGCGCAGCCGCAACGGCAAGTTAATCGCCAATATCTGGTGCTGCACCATCGTGCGCAACGCCACCAGCCCGACACTGGCCACCATGACGATGCCCATCCCCCACAACACACGACGTTCCTGCGCAGCCGCTTCTGCGCCGGCCTGCCAGGTCGAAAGCAGGTCCACGACCTGCCCAAGGAAGGAAAACAGCCAGGCTTCGTAAATGGACACGCCGGCACTGAGCAACGCAAGCGCAAGGACGTAACCGCGTGCACCCCGCGTACAGGCCCACAGGAAGCGAGCCAGACCGTCGGGTGGCGGTGGTACCTCGTCAGGAGGAAAGGGATCGAGCCTTCGTTCAAACACACGAAGCATCATGTTCTCCAAATCGTTCAAGTTGCGCAGATTCTGACATCGAACGATTGCTTTGAGGGTTTTGCGAAGCCGGGGCCCGCTCCCGCAGGTTCTTGGATCGTTCACACAATCAAGAAATGCCTTCGGACTTGTGGGAGCTGGCTTGCCAGCGATGACGGCCTGACAGACACCTTTGATGTGCCTGTCAATCCGCTATCGCGGGCCCCTCCCACAGGTTTTTCGATGAGGGTGCTGGCTTGAACAACAAATCCGGTAAAAGCCGCCCATTGGTTCAAATAATTCGAACGAGCTCGCAGCGCCCGGTTCTCTGAAAACCTGTAAAGATATCGGCAGGCGCGCCGATAATCCGAAAGAACTTCAGGTAGCTGCACGCGGTTGTTGGCGATGAGCAAGGAACACGAAATGATGTCTTATCGTCCGAACGTCCTCAAAGCATCAGATGTGACTCTTTGCGCTCTGGTGTGCCTGGCCGGGGTGGCCATCACCCTACTGGTACTGATTCTTTTCGTTGGGTCAGAGCAGCGCACCGTTAGCGTTGCGTTTCAACTGGAGGTCGACGAACGATTCAGTCGCCTTCAACGACGCTTTAATACTCAGGTCTTGAAACTGGACGTAGTGAGGCGTTTCTTTATCAACGCCGACGATGTCACTGAAAAGGAATTTCTCGGATTCGTCACGCCTCTGGTTGAAGAGGACGAAGCCTATAGCTGGGTACCGAGGGTTCTCGAGAAGGATCTACAAACGTTTCACACCAAGGCGCTCCTCAATGGCACCCGCGATTTTTCCTATCATGAAATCAATCCGGTCACCGGCGAAAAAGTCCCCCTCGTCAGCCGGCCGGAACACTGGATCTTGCTCTACCTGATGAAGCGCGATGACGTGAAGATCATACCGGGCATGGATGTCATGGCTCGCCCGGGTCGCCAGGCCTTGATGAGCAAGGCACGAGAAACCCATCAAATAGTCGTGTCGGAACCGTTGAAAATGACCAATGGGCAATGGGGGGTTTTCTTTGTCGCCCCCGTGTTCCAGGAGTCCTCTGACGCTTCACTGAACGATGATGGTTTGCAGGGCTTCGTCATTTCCACCGTACGCCTGGCTTCTTTGATGGAGCAAGGCATTCCATCACCCAGTCTGCAACGACTGAACGTGACGCTGTCATTGATCGACCAACAGCATCAGGGAGGAAATATTTATCAGAGCATGGCGCCAGCGGCCCCTTCAACGCTTTATGAGCAGCGGCTGCTGAAAGTAGCTGACCAGAGCTACCGCGTGCAGTTTCGGCCAAGCTCAACCTTTCTGGCGGCCAACAGCCATGCCTTGTACATCGGCCTGATTGTCGTATTCGGTGCAGGGTTGACGCTGTTGATGACTTTATTGGTTTACTTGCTGATCACGCAGCGCGCACGCGCCCTCTCTCTGGTTGAAGAACGCACCCAGGACTTGCACTTGTTAAACATTACCGATCACCTGACCGGGGTCTATAACCGACGGCACTTCGAAGCGTTGATGGCGCGTCTGCTCATCGAGGCTAATGTGCAGCACCAGCCCCTATCGCTGATCATGTTCGATATCGATCACTTCAAATACATCAACGACCGCTGGGGTCATCAGTGTGGGGATAACGTGCTGAAGTCGCTGTGCACACGAATACGTTCGGCAACACGCAAAACCGATCTGCTGTGCAGAACGGGCGGAGAAGAGTTTGCATTGATCTGCCCGGATAGCGAACTGAACGATGCAAGGCTGCTGGCAGAAAAGCTTCGAGTTTTAATCAGTACCCAGCCATTTGATGAGACAGGACAGGTGACTTGCAGCTTCGGCGTTGCGACCCGGAATCCATCGGAATCATTTGACGACTTCATTCGGCGCGCGGACAGCGCCATGTACAGCGCCAAATCAAGTGGTCGTGATCAAGTCCAACTGGCCAATCCGTATAAAACCAACTTTTCACTCTCTATATAAAAGGAAACGAGCATGAGCGACGCCTGGAACGAAGGGTATTTTACGGACGAGGGCTACACCTACAGCTACAGCCGGGAAATCAATCCAGTCTTCCAGCGCTATTGCTTGTTGTTGCGCGGTTTCGCCAGTCTTGAGACCACCAATGGCTATCACTGCGAATTGGGCTTTGGTCAGGGTGTTTCGATCAATATCCATGCCGCCGCCAATCCTGGGTCTTACATAGGCACGGATTTCCACCCGGGCCAGGCGGCCCATGCCAATGCACTGGCGACGGCCTGGAACAGCGATGCGCGGCTGTATGACGACAGCTTCGAGCAACTGCTCGCCCGCGATGACTTGCCACAATTCGACAGCATCAGCCTGCATGGCATCTGGACCTGGGTCAGCCGCGACAACCAGAAGCTGATCGTCGAATTCGCCCGTCGTCACCTCAAACCAGGGGGGCTGCTGTACATCAGCTACAACTGCCTCCCTGGCTGGTCGCCTTCGGCACCATTGCGTCATCTGTTCAGCATGCACGACCGCTTCGCCAAACACACTTGCGTACGCCCGGACCAGCGTATAGATGCCGCCCTGCAATTCTCCGAAGCGCTGCTGGCGGCCAACCCCAACTACGCCAGCGCGGCCCCGGGCCTGGACGCCAAACTACAGGGCATCAAAGGCCAGGATCGCCAGTACATCGCCCATGAATACTTCAACCGCGATTGGAACTGCATGTACTTCACCGATGTGGTCGATGCGATGGCCCCGGCCAAACTCGACTACGCCACCACGGCCGTGCCGCTGGACTCGGTGGACCCGCTCAACTTGAGCGCAGAAGGCATGGACTTCCTGGAAGGAATCGAGCATCCGATCATGCGCGAACAAGCGCGTGACTACTTCGTCAATCAGCATTTCCGTCGAGACCTGTACCTGCGCGGCGCCAACCGACTGTCCGCCGCTGAACAGCGCCAGGGTATGTACAACACGCGTTTTGTCCTGCTGCAGGCGGCAGAAAGCGTATCCGATACCGTCAAGGGGCCTGCTGGCGAAGCTTCGCTTCAGGCAGAGGTATATGGGCCAGTGCTCGAAGCACTGGCGGCCAACGCCTATGCACCGAAAACGTTGCGCCAGCTGTCAGGGGCCGTGCCCTCGATGCCTTATGACGATCTGGTGCAGGCCATCACCGTATTGATAGGCATGGGCGCTGCAGCACCGTGCCAGAGCGAAGCGGCCGAGAAGCTGGTGCAGGCGCGCTGCAACACGCTTAACTTGCAGCTGTGCAAACGCGCCCTGCTCAGCAACAGAATCCAGGTCCTGGCCAGTCCGGTGACGGGTGGCGGCGTGCCGGTCAGCCGCTTTCAGCTGCTGTTCCTGATCTCGATCAAGCAAGGCAACAAACATCCGGCTGAATGGGCGCAGCTGGCGTGGGGCATCCTCGCCGAACAAAACGAAGTGCTCGTCAAGGGCGATCAGCCGTTGACTACGGCCCAAGCCAATATCGCCGAGCTGACTGAACAGGCCCAAGCCTTTGCCGGGCAATCGCTGGTGATTCTCAAGGCGTTGAACATCGTTTAACCGGAAGATGTGGCGCGGGGCAGCTACCGGACTGGAGCCTGCCCCCGCTCGCCCATGATCATCTCTCTCATCAGACAAGTTTTATAGAAACCTCCCTGCCTTAACACAAAGCCAATCACCACCCTACCCACTCAGCGTCACAGCCGAACCCGACCAACGCTTGAGAAGCATCCACCAGCAACAACCGCATAAACCGACAGCTCTCGTCCGGCCACGTCGAAAAATACGGCAGCCCTGACCGAAGCCCCACCCCGGCCGCCCTGCCCGCGGAATTGGTCGGTCTGTCATCAATAGCCAAGGGGCTGTCGTCAAATGAAAAGCGTCCCCTTTCCGGGGGTTCTTTAATGTCAGCCATAAAAGGAGTTGGCGATTGAGCCCGTCGGGTGCCCACAAGGCAAAAACGACCAGACGGGAGAATTGAAAGCCGGCGCAACGCAATGGTTCAGCGCGTCCGTTTGAGTGCACTGCCTGCCCGATGGCTGAGTGCCCAACGTACTGCCTTGAACCGATGGATGCGACCGCTGCGCCTGAGTCACGAGTTGCCTGGTACGCCAGGCCGGAGAATAACAATATGAAATTCGTGAAAAAGCTTCTGGCTGCCTCTTTGTTCATGGCGCTGACCATTGATGCAAAGGCCTATGTCTCAAGTCAGCAAGCCGCCGAACTGGGCACCCGCCTCACCCCGGTGGGTGCTGAGAAAGCCGGTAATGCCGATGGTTCGATTCCGCCCTATAGCGGTGGCCTGACCCATGCCCCTTCCGGCTTCAAGACCGGTGACAGCATGCGTCCGGACCCCTACGCCGACGAGAAACCGCTGCTGGTGATCAATGGCAAAAACGTCGACCAGTACAAGGGCATGCTGACTGCCACCACCGTCGCGCTGGCCCGGCGCTACCCCGACTACCGTATCGACGTCTACCCGACCCACCGCACCGCAGCACTGCCCCAGGCGGTACTGGACAATAGCCGCAAGAACGCCACCGGCGCCCGTTCCCTCAACGGCGGGATCGCTTTTGAGAATGTATTGCCCGGTGTACCGTTCCCGATCCCGCAGTCGGGCGCCGAAGCGATGTGGAATTTCCTGCTGCGCTTCCAGGGCGTCAACATCCACTCCAAATACGACTCCTGGAGCGTCGACTCGGCGGGAGTAGCAAGCCTGGCGGTCAGCGGCGAGGCATTTGTCTCCTTCCCGATTTACGAGAACATGTCCAAGCCCATCAACAACTCCGACATCTACTACCAGATGAAACTGTCCTATACCGGACCTGCGCGGCGTGCCGGCGAGTCGATCATGCTCAAGAACGCCACCAACCCGCTGCAGCGCCCTGGCCGCGCCTGGCAGTACATGCCGGCCCAACGCCGGGTCAAACAGATTTCGATCCTGGCTTATGACACGCCGAATCCCGGTACCGCCCGTGCACTGGAACTGTACGACTGGACACTGGTGGGCAAGCAAGAAATGATCGTGCCCTATAACACCTACAAACTGACCTATGCCCATGACGCCAAGTCGTTGACCACCCCCAACTTCATTGCCCCGGCTTTCGTGCGCTGGGAAAAGCACCGCGTCTACGTCGTCGAGGGCAACCTCAAGCCCGGTGCAAAGCACATCTACCAGAAGCGGCGCTTTTACCTGGATGAAGACACCTGGGCCGCCGTGGCCTCCGATCAGTACGACACCAGTGGCCAGCTTTACCGTGGCTCCTTCGCCTTCCTCAGCCAGAGCTACGACGAGCAAGTCCCGGATGCCACCCCGTTCATGACCTACGATCTGTCGCTCGGCACCTACAACATCAATGGCGTTGTAGGTCCTCATGGCGGCATTCGCTACATCGAGCCGCTATCGACGGCGCAGTGGGTACCCGAGTCCATGGCGGGTGCCGGTATTCGCTAGGGCCGGGTGATCCGCCGCGAAATCGCCGATGACCGAAAAATCCCGGCGATTGCGCTTGAGTCTTCAGGGACGGACGACAGGCTGCGATGGAAACCAGTGCATATGGATTTGCTTGAGCACGCCATTGGCCTCGATGCGCCGGTAGCCTTCGTCATACATCTTCAGCGCCCGCCATCCGTCCGGGTGGTTCAGGCTAAAGCCTATGGTTGCAGCGGACAGCCCACAATTGAAGGCGAACCGGACGACATCTTCGGTACCTGCCTGTCTGGCCTTCTGTTCCTTGGCTTCCAGGTCATTGGTCACGATCAGGGCAGCCGACAAGCGCCGGGCGGCGAGTTTGCGAAGGTTCTGCACATCGGAGTCAGCATTCTCGAACACCACGCCGGCGGATTGCAGCGCGGTGGCCTGTGGCGAATATTCGTAGCCTCTGACGGTGCCCACTACCGTGCCGGGCGGCAAGGTGCAGGGGCTTTTGGGCGACTTCGGCAAGGGGGCGTTGATCGCTTCGAACATGTCATTGTTGACCGTGTAGATGGGTTGCGAGGCCATTTTGATCCTGCCCTCGAATTCGGGCAGCCAACTCATGTTGAAACAGGCCACGCTCGTGCCATTGAGCACCATGTATTTGCAACGGGCATAGGGCACGACTTTGAGCTGCACATCGACCGCCATCTCCTTGAAGGCGGCGACCACCACGTCGTTGGCGTAACCTGTGCCGTCACGCTTCGACCAGGGGGCGGCCGCATCCTCGACCATGATCGTCATCGTCTCGTGCACCTGCGGTGCAGCGACCACACTCGTAGCCAGCAGGTAGAGTGTGCACATCAGAAACATCGGTTCGAACTGCCACATTTTGTGGTTAGTTTTTAGTTGATGCATGTTCCCTCATTGAACCGTCGCCTCCAGTAGCAATAGGTCGACCTATCAAGCAGATACCCAAGAGGAACCAGCCCGTCAGGCTGTGCAGATACCGGGTCGAGATTTTGGCCGGCGCCATGATCGCACAACTGGGCAATGCGCGTGATCTGTCGATTGAAATCTTCGAGTGCGTCGCCTGCCAATGCGTGTCCTCGCTGAATGTTCGCTGATTGATCTAAATCAGACGATTGACCGGCAAAAAAAACCAATGTGTTGTCTCCAGCTTCCGGTTTTGGAGCCATGTCATGTTGGCGCCTTCATTTTTCTGTTCAGAACGCCAAAAGCCATCTTCAATGTAGTTGGCGACAGAACTGTTCGATGGGCACTTTCCGGACCTTGAGTACGACTATCGGCACCAGGGTCAACGCGTAGGGCAGATCAAGGAGTTTTCGATGGCCGACTCAAGCAAAAAAATGAGCCTCGTGGGGCTCACCACACTGGTGACAGTGAACATGATGGGCTCGGGCATCATCCTGCTGCCGACGAGCATGGCCCAACTCGGTGCCGTTTCGTTGCTGTCATGGCTGGTCACCGCCGTTGGCTCCATGTCCATCGCCTATTGCTTTTCCCAGTGCGGCATCTACTGCCTGCGCTCAGGCGGGCTGTCGGCCTACACCGAAGAGGCGCATGCCAAATCGGGCTTCTTCCTCTGTTCGTATCTGTACTTTCTCTCCCTGGGCATCGCCAACGTGGCCGTCGCGATCTCGGCGGTGGGTTACATGACATCGTTCGTGCCCTGGCTTGGCAGTGGCGCGATTCCCCTGTTCATCGGCACGGTCGCCCTGCTCTGGCTCACCACCATCGCCAACTTCGGCGGCCCCGGCATCACCGGCAGGATCGGTACGATTACCGTGTGGGGTGTCATCATCCCGGTGGCCGGCTTGAGCATCATCGGCTGGTACTGGTTCAAGACCGACGTGCTGGTCGCCGCCTGGAACCCGAACAACCTGCCGATCTCCGAGGCCATCAGTAAAGCCATTCCCCTGACCCTGTGGGCTTTCCTGGGCATGGAGTCGGCGGCCCAGGCTTCCGATGCGGTGGAAGATCCCAAGCGCAACGTACCGCTGGCGTGCCTGTTCGGCACGCTGGGTGCAGCAGTGGTCTACATCCTGTCGACGACGGTGATCCAGGGGATGATACCCAACGCCGAACTGGCCAACTCGTCCGCGCCCTTCGCCCTCGTCTATGCCCACATGTTCAACCCCACGGTCGGCAACATCGTCATGGCGCTGGCCGTGATGGCCTGTGTCGGATCGCTGCTGGGCTGGCAATTCACCCTGGCGCAGACGGCCAAGATGACCGCGGACCAAGGCATGTTCCCGAAATTTTTCAGCAAGGTCACCTCCCGGGATGCGCCGATCATCGGCATGCTGGTCTGCGGCGTCTTGCAGACCCTGATGGCGCTGTCGACCATTTCACCCAATGCCAGCGCGCAGTTCGGCAAGCTCGTCAGCCTGGCGGCCGTGACCAACCTCATCCCCTACGTCACAGCCGCCACGGGCCTGCTGGTCATGATGTACAAGGCCAGGGTCAGTGCCGGGATCTATACGCGCAATACCGCGCTCTTACTGATCGCCGTGGCCTATTCGTTGTACGCCCTTTATGCCTGCGGCAAGGATGCGGTATTCGGTGGCCTCATTGTCCTTACCTTCGGCTACCTGCTCTACGGCTTCCTCTCCAAGCGTTTTGTCGCTCCGACTCCCGCCGCTCAGACCAGTACCGGCAATCCTCAGCTGTAACTACCAGGCAACACAGACATTCGAATGCGGGGCGCCAGGATATGAATGTACAACGGATCAAAGCCACCCACTTGCTACTTGCAAGCCTGCTCGCCGTGGGGCCGGTAGTGGCCGATGCCAGTACCCTTGAACGGGTGCGCACGAGCAACACCTTCACCCTCGGCTACCTGCCGGACCTGGCCCCGTTCAGTGCCCAGGCCGGCGACAAGGCCAGCGGTTATGCGATCGAGCTTTGTCTGAAAATCGCTGACCACGTCAAAGCCGAGTTAGGCTTGCCCGACATGCAGGTGCGTTACCAACCGGTCTCCGTCGACGACGAGATGACGGCCGTCAGCACGGGCAAGGTCGACATCCTCTGTACGCCCACCCCGCCCACGCTGGCGCGACGCAAGCATGTGAGTTACTCGATACCGGTCTACACCGCCGGCCTTTCGGTGGTGGTGCGCAAGGATGCACCCGAGACCCTGCTCAATGTCCTCAACGGCAATGTTGCCCGTACCGGGCCGACCTGGCGTGCGACGGTCAACCATGGGTTATCCGATCAAACCTATGCCACCATCGCCGGCGGAATCACCGAGGCATGGATTCGCCAGCAAATGCGCTTGCTCGGCGTGGTGGCGACCCTGATCACCGCCAAGAACATTGAGGCAGGCGTCAACCTGGTCGCCGAAGGCAAGGCCGATGCCTTCTTCGCCGAACGCATGCTGCTGAGCAACCTCCTGGTCACGCACCCATCCACTGCAAAACTGGTCCTGCTGGATCGGGTTTTCGAGTATTCGCCGACTGCGATGGCAGTGGATCGAGACGATGAAAACTTCCGTTTGCTGGTCGATACCGCTCTCAGCGAAATGTACAAGTCGGGCGAGATCGAACAGGCCTGCAACACTTACCTGGGAGGCATCAGTGACATGGCGAAAAAACTGTTCAAGCTCTACGCGATTCCTTAGAAGCAAGCCGCAAAAATCAGGCGACCCCGTCAGCGGAAGAAATAATCCCGCTCCTCTACCGGCCACGCCTTGATCAAGCTCGGGAACTGCTACGCTGAAACAATATTCTTAGGCACTTTTCAGGAAACCGGCACACGCACTTTCTGTGGGCTGATGGAGCAGTCGCATTACCAGATCCGGTGCCCAAGCGAGTCTGACTTCGTTGAGCAAAGGAGTGGACATGCCTCCCCGCAAAAACAGCTCTGCCCACAGCAGGAAAGGACACTCGGAAGACCACTGGGACGAGTTGGTCTTCCACTCGCGCAAGGAGCGTCTGTACGCAGGTGAACAAATACGCGAGCGCGTGCCCCATGCCGATCACGCCGTATGGAAACCGCCGCGCAAAAACCGAGACCCCATCGAACTCCTCGAAATCTCCAATCGCCATCGACTGCCCAATCTGGTGCCGGTGCGTTACGGCCGCATGGTGCGCAGTCCCTTCACATTTCTGCGTGGCTCTGCGGGCTTGATGGCGCATGACCTGGCCACGACCCCGACCACCGGCATTCAGGTGCAGTCCTGCGGCGATTGTCACCTGATGAACTTCGGGTTGTTCGCCACACCTGAGCGCAACCTGATATTCGACATCAACGATTTCGACGAAACCCTGCCCGCCCCCTGGGAGTGGGATGTCAAACGCCTGGCGATCAGTTTTGCCGTGGCCGCTCGGGATAACCGCCTCAGCGATAAAGACGCGCGGGCCATCGCCGTCGAGAGTGTTCGTGCCTACCGCGAACGGCTGCGCAAACTCTCCAGGATGAGTCCATTGGATGTCTGGTATGACCGACTGGATGCCCAATCGATCGTCGATATGGCGCCCAATTCAGAAACCAGGAAATTTCGCGAGCAAATAGTTTCTAAGGCCAGGCTGCGTGTCGGCGATTACCTCTATCCCAAGATCAGCAGCGAAGTCGGTGGACGGCGGCGCCTGATCGATCAACCCCCGGTACTTTTTCATGTGCACGAAAAAGGCTTCATGCAAAACGTGCGCATGGCCCTGCAGGATTATCGATTGTCGCTGCCCCATGAACGGCGCGTGCTTTTCGATCGCTATCGCCTCGAAGATGTTGCCGTCAAGGCTGTCGGGATCGGGAGCGTCGGGACCTATTGTTTCGTCGGTCTGTTCTTTTCCGCGGAAAATCACCCGTTGCTCCTGCAATTCAAGGAAGCCTGTCCCTCGGTGCTGGCGCCCCATGCGGGCAAGAGCGAGTACGAGAATCAGGGCCAGCGCGTCGTCACCGGACAGCGCCTGATGCAGTCGTCCAGCGATATCTTCCTGGGCTGGACACGCGGCCAGAACGGTCGCTACTTCTTTGTCCGTCAGTTGCGTGACATGAAAATGTCAGCGCCCATCGAGAACATATCCACTGCGCGAATGAAGTTGTACGCCGAATTGTGCGGCCTGATCCTGGCCCGTGCCCACGCCAAATCAGGGGATGCCGCGCTCATCAGCGGCTACCTGGGCAAGACGGACTCCTTCGACCAGGCCATCGGCAAATTTGCCCTCGCTTATGCCGATCAGAATGCCAAAGACCACGCCAAGCTGCTGGCCGCAGAGAAATCGGGGCGGATCAATGTGTTGAGAGAAGAAGAGTGATGAAGCCGACTTAAGCGGGGCCGCCGCAAACGCCCGTCGGCTTGCCCGTGAGGATGTCCGGCTTGAGCTTACGTTTGCCTGACAATATCGACCGAGATCTCACACGCCGCGACTGTTCCCCTGTTCTCAAGCCAGTGAGTGGTGTTCCGGTCTTCGGGCCAACCCACTCCCGGACCATAGTCCGTGGCCATTCCATTGCGATGGTCAGTGATCGTTCCTTGCAATATGTAGACGATGCCCGGCCGATCGATATGGTTGTGCACCGGCCCGAACACGCCTCCAGGCTCGATGGTCACCATCCGCATTCTTAGCAGGCGCCCGGCCATGCCCTCGATCTCGGGTCCCAGGTCGATCGTTGCGAGTAACTGCACCGCAACCCCCTTCGTTTCAGGTGCCATCTGTTCGTTGCTCATCATGCGCTCCTCTCTGTATCTGCAGGCCCTAATGAGCAGTAGACACCTTAAAAGGCCTGAGCAGTCGAGAGGCGACCAAGGGTCGATTTCGTCGAGTCGTGAAAGGCGAGGCTTGAATCAAGCCTCGCCCTGAAGCTTACCAGGCAGGTTTGAAGCAATACGCCGCCAGCTTGTTGCCGTCGAGGTCGCGGGCATAAGCCGCATAGGCATTCGGCGCCCAGCCACGAGGACCCGGTGCGCCTTCGTCGGTGCCGCCATTGGCCAGTGCGGCGGCGTGGAACGCATCGATCGCGGCGCGATCCGGCGCTTCAAAGCTGACCGTGACACCGTTGCCCACGCTGGCCGGGGCGCCGTTGGCCGGTTTCAGCACGAAAAAGGACGGTGCGTCCTGGCCCCAGATCGAACCATTGTCGTCCAGGTCGGCGAGGCGCTTCTGGCCCAGGGCGCCGAGTACTTTGTCGTAAAAGTCGCGGGCTTTTTGCAGATCGTTGGTGCCGACGGTGACATGGGTAAAGATGCTCATTGTGATGCTCTCTCTGTTCAAAACATGGTGGGTGGGTAGTGCGTTTGTCGACCGGGCGCCGTCTGTCCAGGACCCTCGCCAGGCCGGTTGAATCAGCGATCGAAATGAATGACGGTGCGGATGCTGCGGCCTTCATGCATCAGGTCGAAGGCCCGGTTGATGTCTTCCAGGCCCATGGTGTGGGTGATGAAGGTCTCCAGCGGGATTTCGCCCGTCCGGGACTTCTCGACATAGCTGGGCAGTTCGCTGCGTCCTTTCACGCCGCCAAACGCCGAACCGCGCCAGACGCGACCGGTCACCAACTGGAACGGACGGGTACTGATTTCCTGACCGGCACCGGCGACGCCGATAATCACCGACTCGCCCCAGCCCTTATGGCAGCACTCAAGCGCGGCACGCATCAGATCGACGTTGCCGATGCATTCGAAGGAGTAATCGACGCCACCCTCGGTCATCTCGACGATCACTTCCTGGATGGGCCTGGCGTGATCCTTGGGGTTGATGAAGTCGGTGGCGCCCAGTTGCCTGGCGATTTCGAATTTGGCCGGGTTGATATCGATGGCGATGATGCGGCCGGCCTTGGCCATGGTGGCGCCGATGATCGCCGCCAGGCCGATGCCACCCAGGCCGAAGATCGCCACGCTGGCGCCCTCTTCCACCTTGGCAGTGTTGAGCACCGCACCGATGCCGGTGGTCACGCCGCAACCGAGCAGGCAGACCTTGTCCAGTGGCGCATCCTTGGGGATTTTCGCCAGGGAGATTTCCGGCAGCACGGTGTATTCGGAAAAGGTCGACGTGCCCATGTAGTGAAAAATGGGTTGGCCCTGGTAGGAAAAGCGGCTGGTGCCATCCGGCATCAGGCCTTGGCCCTGCGTGGCCCGGATCTTCTGGCAGAGGTTGGTCTTGCCGGATCTGCAGAATTTGCACTCGCCGCATTCCGGGGTGTACAGCGGGATCACATGATCGCCCACCGCCAGGGAGGTCACACCCTCACCGACGGCTTCGACGATACCGCCGCCTTCATGACCGAGAATCACCGGAAAGAGCCCTTCCGGATCGGCACCGGACAGGGTAAAGGCATCGGTATGGCAGACACCGCTTGCCACGATCCGGACTCGCACTTCCCCCGTCTGTGGGGGTGCCACATCGACTTCGACAATTTGCAGGGGCTGGTTCGCCGCGAAGGCCACAGCCGCTCGTGATTTGATCTTGTTCATAAAATTCCGCACGCAAAAAGAGACCGCCTCTGGCAACAGAAGCGAGAAAACGCAGTAGTGATGGGTGTTTGCAAGAACGTTAAAGGCGCCGGGCATCCTTGCCCTCATTGCCGATTAAAGCGCTGCCTGGATTTTGCTGGCGACGGCTTCATCCACCCAGGCGTGCCACACCTCAGGGTGTTCCTTGAGGAAGATTCTGGCCAGTTTGGGCGACTCGATGCGTTCCTTGGTCATCCTCGCCAGGTTCTGATTCAACAGTTCGATGGGAATATTGACCTTCTCCAACACCGCCACCAGCTCCGGGGCCTGCTCATTGAAGGCTTTGGAAATGCCGACTTTGGTCACCACGTTTTTGTCGACACCCGGCTTTTCTTCCAGCCGTATCGCATCGATCTGTCCCATCAGTGGCGTCGGCGACCAGTAGTAGAACAGCACCGGTTCACCACGCTTGTAGCTGGACAGTACCGCGGCATCCAGGGCAGCACCGGTTCCAGGGCGGAAGTTGATGAAGGTGTTTTCAAGACCGTAGTCTTTCAACATCTCCGTGTTTTCCTGCTCACAGATCCAACCCGCCGGGCAGTTGTAGAAGCGTCCTTTGGACGGTTCTTCCGCGTCACGGAAAACCTCGGGGTATTTGCTCAGGTCGGCGACCGTCTTCAGGTCTGGCGCCCGCGCCGGCTTGTTGCGTTTCGCGTCGCCTTCGACCACATAACGCGGCACGTACCAGCCCTGGACCGCACCGATGATCGGCGAACCAATCGCAATGACCTTGCCGGCCGCCGCCGCCTTTTTCCAGACCTCACTGCGCTCCATCCACTCTTCGCCGAATACCTGGATGTCGTTGCTGGCCAGAGCGGTCTCAAGAATGATGGTATTGCCGACCAACTCGTCGGTTGCACAGCCGTAACCTTCCTTGAGCACAATCTTCATGATGTCGGTGAGCAGCATCCCGCTCTCCCAGTTCAGACCGGCAAACTTCACCGGCTTGCCCGAGTCACACCACCCGGCCGCCTGGCTTGAAGCACTGGCAACGAGCACGCCAAGGGTGAGTAACGAGGCCAGCAAATTCTTCCTGTATTTCATGATCAGACGCTCCGAAATTATTATTGGGGGCAGCGAGCTGTTGCGTGCGGCACAAACGGCAAACGAGACCACCGATCTAAGGTGGCAAGTGCCTGTGCAAACACGTGAAGCGAAGAAGTGAATCGATTGTTTTTATTGTAAGGGGTGCTGAACCTATACCAGCGGCTCTACCGACGTACGTCCGTAGAACAATTTGCGCGCATAGTCGCTGAACTCGACATTGGGCTGATCCACGTAGGCAAATACCGCGTTGAGCCTGAGCCTGTCGCCGACCACCGGCGTCACACGGTGCAGCGAGTAACGACCACGGAACAATGTCAGGGTCCCGGGCACCTGCGGCAGAACTTCTATTTTCTGTGTGGCCGGGTTGTCGAGGAATTGCCCGACCGCGTCATAGCAATCGTCGTTCTCGTTACGCAGCATGCGTACATATTCAAAGTCGCCACCGGCAGTCGCCGCCTGCAGAGACAGCGTCACGCTGAAGTCGGAACGATCAAAGTGCCAGCCAAGCTGTTGCCCCGCCGTAAAGCCCTGCAGGTTAAGTGCGGCCAACGGATCCGCATGGCGATAGAGCACGTCCAGATTCAGTACATCGCGAATGAACGAAAGCACTTCGTCCGACTGGTAAATCTGCCGGATCAGATGGTCTGTCGGGATATCGGCGTAGGCGACCGTATCTTTCTCGGTGTTCATCAACCGCCGCAGTGGATGCGCCGGGTCAACGCTTTCGTCCTGAGGCTTGAAATACACCGTGTGGTTTTCACGGAAATGGAACATGCGGGGGTGCAGCGCCAGGGTCTGATCCGCCAGGGTGCCGACCACATCATCGCGGACAAACCCCGGGAAGATCGCAACGCCTTCCTCGCCGAGCAACGATTGGCTGCGGGTGACCAGTTGCTGATACGCCGGATTGCTTCGATCGGTGATGGGATAACGCTCAAGGTCGACAATATCGCCCAGAGCGACTGCAGGGGTGAAGGCAAGCGTTGTCATGTTTGTTGTTCTCCGGTGGGCTGTTGTTGCTGAAACCAGATTGCACCGGAGCAAAAAACAAGTCACGCTCATTATTTTACGCAAATTTGTGAATTATTTTCAGGTCGCGCCCACCTATGAGACTTACCCTTGATCACCTCGTGATGTTGCAAACCCTGTCGGAAGTCGATTCAGTGACCGCCGTTGCCGAACGCTTATGGCTGACCCCTTCCGCCGTCAGTCACCGTATGCGCGAGGCGGAGCGGCGCATCGGCGTGAGCCTGACAGAACGTTCGGGAGGCAAACTGAGGCTCAGCCCCGCAGGCGTGCGCCTGGAGCGCGCCGCCAGAGACATCATCGCGATTCTCAACGAAGCCGAGTCCGAAGCTCGATCCATGGCCGGCGGTGTCACCGCTTTCGTGCGCATGGGCGTCACCTCCTACGGCCCGTTCCGCTGGATCCCCAAGTTCATCAAGCATTATTCGAACTTGCGCCCGGACATCGAAATCACCCTGGTGACCGTGCCGCGCAACGACGTTTACGCGAGCTTGATGCAGGGCCGGCTGGATGTATCCATCATTGATGACGGCATGGTGCCCAGCGGTGTCGCCAGGTTGCCGCTGTTTCGCGACGACTTGATTGCGATCATGGCCACCGATCATCCTCTGGCAGGAAGAAAGAATATTTATGCCGAAGACTTCAAGACCTACAACCTGGTGACCTATTCGACCGATCGCGCCAGTGGCTGGGAATATGATCGCTTCTTCGCCCCCGCCAGCATCTTGCCGCGGCGCATGATCACCGTGGAGCTGATCGAAGCCATCGTCGAACTGGTTCGCTCAGGGTACGGAATCAGCATCTTGCAACGGGATTTGGTGACCCCCAGCCTGGAGCGCGGGGAACTGGCCTGGGCCGCCCTGAATGACGGTCTGGACATTGCCTGGAATGCAATTATTCGCCCTTCGGAACAGCAAGACAGCGAGGTCAACAAGATGGTCAAGGAACTTGATACCTGGATCAAACAGGTACAAAACCCCGACACAGCGCCAGCTCTCCACACTTGATCTTTAATCGGCCGGCGCCAAAACCGACACTTTTCATCAGCCCCATGTTTGCTGTCCCCTGCGCGACGGGGTGAATCATTAACCGAAGTTGTAGCACTCGGTAACACCCGGCCCCGTCGCGGTGCATTTTCTCAGCGTCTTTTCCATGACCTGCCCTGCTCCACAAGGCCAACGCCGCCATGGCGTACTTTGTGCATCTTGTCGCGATCCACCCCTGCCTGAAGTCACCATGCGCCCCAAGGAACTGAAACTCTGGACCACCGGTGTCGCCCACTTGCTGGACCTGCCCGCCGGGCACGCGCGGCTGTCGGGCCTTAGCCACTGGTTGCGGCAAGTATGCCCGGTCGATCATTTCGTCTTGTTCGTCTACGAAGGCAATCACCGACCCTTGGCGTTGTTCGACACCTTCTCGGCGGACAAGCGCGCGGTGTATGTCGACGACTATCAGTGCGGACCGTATTTGCTTGATCCGTTCTACCTGGCCTGTACGCGCGGGCAGGCGCCCGGGTTGTGGCGATTGCGCCAGTTTGCGCCCGACCACTTTTACCTCGGCGAGTATTACCTGACTTACTACCAGCAAACCGGTCTGGCAGAGGAAGTGGCGTTTTTCGTCGACCTCGGGGCCGGTGCGACGGCGGTGCTGTCGTTGATGCGCTCCTCGGCCAGTTGCGCATTCAGCCGTGACGAAATGCAGTTGGTCGAGTGCGCGCAAGCGGTGGTCGAGCAGGTCATCAATGAAGCCTGGCGCCTGCGTCAGGCCCAGCAACCACGACCTGCGCAGGATCTGGACTTCAAGATCCGCGAAGCCTTCGATCAGTTCGGCGCGCACATCCTCACCGGGCGTGAGCAGGAGATTGTGCAATTGCTGTTGCGCGGTCACTCCAGTGCCTCGGTCGCCGAACAACTGAACATCAGCCCGGGCACGGTGAAAATCCATCGCAAGAATATCTACGCCAAGCTCGGCATCGGCAGCCAGTCGGAATTGCTCGGGCTGTTTATCCGCGACCTGACTGGCCAGGAACTGGTCGTCGACGTCTGACACCTGAAAAACGACTCTATCCCCCAAGGGATATATACGCCGCAAAACCCGCATTGTTAGTTTGGCCCCCGACGCAATGATTCATCACTGCAAGGGAGCCCGCCTCGTGAACGACAACCCGCCAAGCGATATCGAATTCTGCAATGTGGTCAAACGCTATGGCCAGGTGCAGGCCGTCAATGGTTTGAATTTCGCCGTGCGGCGCGGTTCGTTCCATTCCTTCCTCGGCGGCTCGGGCTGCGGCAAAACCACCACCTTGCGCATGATCGCCGGTTTCGAACAGCCCACCAGCGGTGAAGTGCGCCTGGCGGGCAAGAGCGTGGCCGGCGTGCCGGCCTTCGAGCGGCCGGTGAACATGGTGTTCCAGCATTACGCGCTGTTTCCGCACCTGACCGTGGCGCAGAACATTGCCTATGGCCTGCGTTATCGCACGCCGCGCCCCGACAAAAAACAACAGCTGCGCATGGCCGATGAAGCTCTGGAAATGGTGCGCCTCAGCGGCTTCGGCCAGCGCAAGCCGAGTGAGCTTTCAGGCGGTCAACAACAGCGCGTGGCCCTGGCCCGGGCGCTGGTCAACAAGCCCACCGTGTTGCTGCTCGACGAGCCACTGGCGGCGCTTGACCGCAAGCTGCGCAAGGAGATGCAGTCGGAATTGCTGCGCCTGCAACGCGAAGTGGGCATCACCTTCGTGCTGGTCACTCACGACCAGGAAGAAGCCCTGTCCATGAGCGACAGCATCAGCGTGATGCACAACGGCTCGATCATCCAGACCGCCACCCCGGAACAGCTGTATGAGGCACCGGCCAGCCGCTACGTGGCTGACTTCATCGGCGAGTCCAACCTGTTCAACGGCACCGTCCGCCATCTGAACGGCAGCTCGGTGGTTCTGCGCACCGAGCAGGGTCTGGAACTGTCCAGCCCGCTGACGCCCACCGGCAAGGCGCTGAGCGCGAACGCTGAAGGCTGCATCGCCGTGCGTCCGGAACTGATCAGCATCGCCGGTGCCAGCGCCGACATGGCGCGGGAAGTGACCCTGCACGGCTGTGTGGAGGACCGCATTTATCTGGGCAACACCACCGAATACCGCGTACGCACCCAGGCCTTCGGCGTGGTTTGTGTGCGCGTGCCGCGCCAGCAGGACCACGGCGCCAATGCATTCGAACACGGCGCGGCAGTGCGCGTCGGCTGGGATCACGCCAATGGCCTTGCCATGGCGTTGTAAGTCGTCGATTCGTTTCATCAACCGGATGGGGAGCGTGCTATGGACCAGAAGACCTTTATCAAAACCCTGCGCAGCTGGCAGAACGGCTCGATCAGTCGCCGCGACTTTCTTGGCCGCACCGGCCTCGGAATCGCCGCGGCGGTGGTCGCCACCCACATGCCCGGCCTGCTGACCTCCACGGCCGAGGCCGCCGAGCAAGGCAAGCTCGGGGATCGCCTGTCGCTGGCGACCTGGCCGAACTACCACAGTCAGGAAAACCTCGACGCGTTCGCCAAGACCACGGGGGCACGGGTGTCGATGAGCGTGTTCGGCTCCAACGAAGAAATGCTCGCCAAGTTGCAGGCCGGCGGCAGTGGCTGGGACGTGCTGGTGCCGACCAACTACACCATCAGCACCTATGTCGGCCTGGGCCTGATCGAACCGCTGGACCTGTCGCGCATTCCCAATTTCGATGCCTCGGCGTTCCAGCAGAAGTTCATGGCCCAGGGCACGGTCGACGGCAAGGTCTATGCGGTGCCGAAGAACTGGGGCACCACCGGCATGCTCTACGACACCGGCAAGCTGAAGAACGGCCCGACCAGCTGGAAAGAATTCTGGGCCGCCGCCCAAGGCCCCGCCAGCGGCCGCACCATGGTCCACGACTATCAACTCACCGCCATCGGCAACGCCCTGAAAAGCTTCGGCTACAGCTTCAACTCCCTGGACCCGAAAGAACTGGCCGATGCCGAAAAACTGCTGATCGAAGTCAAGCCACACCTGTTCGCCATCAACTCCGACATCCAGCCGTCGATGCGCAGCGGCGATGCCTGGCTGGCCATGTCGTGGACCGGTGACGCCTCGCAGCTGCATCGCGATAACGCGCAGATGCAGTTCGAGCTGGGTAAGGAAGGCGGTGAGCTGTGGAGCGACTTCTTCGCCATTCCGAAAAACTCGGAGCACAAGGACGCCGCCTACGCCTTCATCAACTACCTGCTCGATCCGCAGCACAACAAACTCGAAGTGCTGAGCCACGGCTACCCGAGCGGTGACAAGCGGGTCGATGCGCTGCTGCCGACGGCCATGCTTAATGATCCGATCATGTACCCGGCCGCCGAAGCCCTCAGCCCACTGGAATTCGGTGCGGCAGCGACGCTCACCAGCCCGGCCCGCGCCGAACTGATGGCCCGTTTCAAATCCGCCTGATCACTTGCCATGGCCAACGAGGAGTCGCCCATGAATGCCGCCGCCCACCCGCAAACGGTGCAGCCAGGCAGTGCCCTGTCAGTCGAGGTGCGCCCACGGCACAACCTCGGCCGGCGGATCACCCTGCTGATGCTCTTGCCTTCGACCCTGTGGTTCCTGCTGCTGTTACTGATGCCGCTGGTGATCATCCTGGTCTTCAGTTTCGGCGAGCGCAGCGCCGTGGGCGGGTATGCCGGGGGCTTCACACTGGCCAACTACCTGAACCTCGGTTCGCGGGCGGCGGCGTTCGGCAACACGCTGGTGTTGGCGCCACTGGGCACCCTGGTGTGCCTGGTGGCGGCCTACCCGCTGGCGTACTTCCTCGCCGTCAAGGTCAGCAAAAACCGTTCGCTGTTGCTGACGCTGGTGATCGTACCGTTCTGGACCAGTTTCCTGATCCGCACCTACGCGTGGATTTTCATCCTCAGCGGCAAGGGCATTCCGGCGTTGCTGGCCAGCCTTGGCCTGGAAGATGTGCGACTGATCAACACGCCTTGGGCCGTGCTGATCGGCATTGTCTACGGCTACCTGCCGCTGATGGTGTTCCCGATCTACGTCAGCCTGGAGAAACTCGACAAGCGCCTGCTCGAGGCCTCGGCGGACCTGGGCGCCAGTGCCTTCGAAAGCTTTCGCAGGATCACCCTGCCCCTCTCTGCGCCGGGGATCATCACCGGGGTGATGCTGGTGTTTATCCTGCTGATGGGCGAGTTCCTGATCCCGGCCATTCTCGGTGGCGGCAAGGTGTTCTTCGTCGGCAACGCGCTGGTCGACCTGTTCCTGCAGTCGCGAAACTGGCCATTCGGCAGCGCGCTGGCAATGACCCTGGTGGCGATGATGTTGCTGATCATCGGCCTGTATTTGAAGCTCGTGGCGCGCTACGGCGGCCGCCCTGCCGACGGAGGCCTGTGACATGTGGCTGCGCAGCTATTCGACTTCGCTGTACCTGTTTCTCTACGCGCCGATTGCCCTGATCATCCTGTTCAGTTTCAACGCCGGGCGCAGCGGCCTGGCCTTCGAGTGCTGCTCGGTGCAATGGTTTGGCCGCGCCTTCGACAACCCGTTCATCATGGAAGCCCTCGGTCACAGCGCCTTCATTGCCCTGTGCTCGGCGGTGCTGGCGACGCTGTTCGGCACCCTCGCGGTGTTCGGTCTGCAGCGTGCCGGACGCAAGGTTCGCCTGCTGTTCGATGCCCTGACCTACTGCGCGATCATCGTCCCGGGCATCGTCATCGGCATCTCCACGCTGATCGCCTTCATCAGCCTGTTCGACCTGATCAACCCGCTGCTGGCGAGCTGGATGCCCAGCGTGCCACGGTTGAACATGGGCTTCTTCACTGTGATCGCCGCGCACTCGCTGTTCACCATGGCACTGGTCATGGTGATCGTGCGCAGCCGTGTCGACTCTCTGGACAAGGCGCTGCTGGAAGCCTCCGCCGACCTGTACGCCCCGCCCATGCAAACCTTCTGGCGGGTGACCCTGCCGCAGATCAGCCCCGCGATCATGGCCGGGTTCCTGCTGGCGTTCACCTTCAGCTTCGACGACTTCATCATCGCCTTCTTCGTCGCCGGTTCCGAGACGACGTTGCCGATCTACATTTTCTCTTCCATCCGCCGCGGCGTGACCCCGGAGATCAACGCGATCTCGACGGTGATCATCTGTCTGTCCCTGGCACTGCTATTCACTTCCCGCTCTCTGCAAAACCGCCAGACCGGCGTCCAGGAGTCGCACCATGCGTGATCAGCTATACATCAACGGCGAGTGGGTCAGCCCGGACCTGGGCGGCTATCTGGAGGTCGTCGACCCGGCCACCGAGCACGCATTCCACCGCGTGGCGGCCGGCACTGAAGAAGACGTCGACCACGCCGTGCGCGCGGCCAGGCGCGCCTTCGACAATGGCTGGAGCCAAACCAGCGGTGCCGAGCGAGCGCAGTGGCTGGAAGCCCTGGCCGATGAACTGGAAAGTGGCCAGTCAGCGCTGGCGGAACTGGAAGTGCGCGACAACGGTAAACCGTTGCCCGAAGCGCAGTGGGACATCGGCGATGCGATTGGCTGTTTTCGCTATTACGCCGGCCTGGCCCGCGAACTGGACGAACAGCAGGACCAGCCGCTGGCATTGCCGGACGCCCGTTTCCGCTGCCGTATCCGCCATGAACCGATTGGCGTGGCCGGGCAGATCATCCCGTGGAACTACCCGCTGCTGATGGCCGCCTGGAAAGTGGCTCCGGCCCTGGCGGCGGGGGCCACGTTGGTGTTGAAGCCGTCCGAGCTGACGCCATTGACGGCGCTGGAACTGGCCGCCGCCGCCGACCGCATCGGCCTGCCAGCGGGTGTCCTGAACGTGGTCACCGGGCTCGGCGCCGAGGCTGGCAGTCCGCTGACCGAGCACCCCGGCGTGGACAAACTGGCCTTCACCGGCAGCGTGCCCACCGGGGCGAAAATCATGTCGGCGGCGGCCCGCGACATCAAGAACATCAGCCTCGAACTGGGCGGCAAGTCAGCGTTCATTGTCTTCGACGACGCAGATGTCGAAGCCGCCGTGGAGTGGATTCTGTTCGGGATCTTCTGGAACCAGGGCCAGGTGTGCAGCGCCACCTCGCGTCTGTTGGTGCAGGACACAATCGCCCCGAGGTTGATCGAACGCCTGGTCGAAGCAACCCGCAAGATCACCATCGGCCCCGGTCTTGAGTCCGGCGTGCTGCTGGGGCCACTGGTCAGCCAGGGCCAGTACGACAAGGTGCTCGGCTTTGTCGATCAGGGTCTGGCCAGTGGCGCGCGCCTGCTCACCGGAGGCCGGCGGCCGGCGCATTTGCCAGAGGGTTACTTCATCGAGCCGGCGATCTTCGACGAACCGGGACACAGCAGCATCCTCTGGCGCGAGGAAGTCTTCGGCCCGGTGCTGTGCATCAAGCGTTTCAACACCGAAGACCAAGCCGTGCAAATGGCCAACGCCAGCCGCTTCGGCCTCGCCGCCGCAGTGATGAGCGCCGACTTGCAACGCAGCGCACGGGTCGCCAACCAGTTACGCGCCGGGATTGTCTGGGTCAACTGCTCGCAACCGACCTTCGTCGAAGCGCCCTGGGGCGGCATGAAACACAGCGGGATCGGCCGTGAGCTCGGGCAATGGGGGCTGCACAATTATCTGGAGGTCAAACAGATCACCGAGTACGTCAGTGAGCAACCCTGGGGCTGGTACCTGAAGTAAACAGGCCAGGTACTTCGCGAGCAGGCTCAGCCCCACAGTTTGATCTTCAGCGGCCTCAAAGACCGAGCCCGGCTACGGTCCTTGTGGGAGCTGGCTTGCCAGCGAAGGCGTCGGCACATCCACCATCAATGCTGACAGGGGCGACGCCATCGCGAGCAGGCTCGCTCCCTTAAGGGATTGGCGGTATACGCAGAGGCCAGGTCCGCCAAACAACCTGTGGGAGCTGGCTTGCCAGCGATGACGTCGGCACATCCACCCTCAATGCTGACAGGGGCGACGCCATCGCGAGCTGGCTCGCACAGCTTGATCTTCAGCGACCTCAATTCATCACTCACGCAAACAGACCCTGCATAAAACGTTCGGCGTTTCCCTGACGAGTTCGTCCATCAATTCCCGCGCATTGTCGTGACGAATCAGCGCGACGGATTGCCCGGCAGACAACGAACCGAAATCCTCGCGGCCCTGCCCGACCGCCAGCTTCGCGAGGCTGCCCATGAACCAGGCCTGGACAGGATAAGGCGCGATGGGTGAGTCGCCGTGATTGATCTCGCGGGTCATCCGGTTCGTCAGGCTTCTGGCCAGGCGACCGGTGAAAGCTTTGGTCAAGGTCGTCGATCCCGCATAAATACGGACGCAGCAACGCGCCTGCCTGGCGAGCATCGGCGGGACTTGGCGCTGACTCCTGCGCATTGCACATCCAAAAGTTGATCGCAAAGGGTTTGCTCGTGGCCTGACGGATCTGCCGCACCACTTCAATCATCTGGTGCGGCTCCAGTGATTGCATGCCAAACGAACCCAAGCCGCCGGCATTGGAGACACTACTGAGCAGTTCCACGAATGAAGGACTGCCACCGGGCGCTTCCACCGCGCCCGGCAACATGAACATGCACCTCGAGCAACAACACCTGGTCATGCAAAGCGCGTTCGCCTAGGGAGTGCTCGCGTCCCCTCTTATCGCCATACCGGCATCGAGAGGGGACCTCCCGGCTTGTCGCCGCCGCTGATCAACGCGTAAGTTGAGTGGACTGAATGCCCCATCAGGCAGGAGTTGATCAATGCGCATTGCCTTGCTGTCCGACGTTCACCTCTCCGTCAACGCCATGCCGTTTCCCCAGGTGGAGGCCGATATCGTGGTCCTCGCCGGGGATATCGCCCGTCCGGCAGCGGCGATCGAATGGGCCAGATCCTGCCCTGCTCCGATCGTTTACGTGGCAGGCAACCATGAGTTTTATGGCAGCGATCTGGTCTCCACCTACGAGCACTTGAACCGATTGACCTACGGCACACGGATTCACGTGCTGGAACGCTCGGAATATGTCCACGAAGGCGTGCGGTTCCTGGGTTGTACCCTGTGGTCCGACTATCGGTTGTTCGACAAGCCGGAGGATCGGGCACAGGGTATCGAGATGGCGACGAAGCTTATCCGCGACTTCAGCCACATCAAGGTATCCCCCGACTTCCCGGACCTGTTCACGCCCGCCATCTCCCAGCTGGTGTTCCTGCAGACGGTCGCCTGGCTGGAGGAATGCTTCAGCCGCGACAGCCACCTCCCGACGGTGGTGGTGTCGCATTTCGCCCCGACACGGTCGAGCATCAGCCCGGCGTTTGCCAATTCGCCGATCAACTCGAGTTTTGTCTCGGATCTAGAAGCGCGGATCAAGGTCTGGCAGCCGGCGCTCTGGCTGCATGGCCATACCCATGGGAGCTTCGATTATCGGGTGGGCAACACCCGGGTCATTTGTAACGCCCGTGGCTATGCAAAGGGCGGTATCAATGAAAACCCGGATTTTGATGAGGCCTGCGTGATTGAATTGAATGGCTTGCAGGACATGTAGGCCACGCAATACCTGTAGGGGCCAGCCTGCTGGCGATGGTCTCAAGTGCGCCGCGGTTAACCAGGTTACACGCGTTACCCTTGACGACCATCGCTGCGATGCGGCGACTCGACGAGCCAGCTCCCACAGGGCGCTATCACATGGACAAAGCCGTCACATTGGCCCGCGCCATGTGCAGCTTTTTGTAGCTGTCGATCAGCTTCAAGTGGCGGTCGAGCCCTTCGAGCTTCATGCTCGTAGGCTTCAAGCCGTAGAAGCGCACGCTGCCGTCCACCGAGCCGATTGCCGCGTCCATCCGTTCGTTGCCAAACATCCGGCGGAAGTTGACCTCGTAATCGCCCAGCTCCAGGTCGTCGTCCAGTTCCACCTCCAGCACCACATTGAGGGCCTGATAAAACAGCCCGCGCTCGACGGTGTTGTCGTTGTACTGCAGGAAGGCCTCCACCAGATCCTTGGCCTGGTCGAATTTCTTCAAGGCGAGATAAATCAGCAGCTTCAGTTCCAGGATCGTCAACTGACCCCAGGCGGTATTGTCGTCAAACTCGACGCCGATCAACGTGGTGATGTCGGTGTAGTCATCCAGCTCACTGTCTTCCAGGCGCTTGGCCAGCGTTCGCAGGCCGACTTTGCTCAGGTTATGCAGGTTCAGGATGTCGGCGCGGAACAACAGCGCTTTGTTGGTGTTGTCCCAGATCAGATCGTCGACCGGGTAGATTTCCGAATAATCCGGTACCAGGATGCGGCAGGCGGTAGCACCGATGTGCTCATACACCGCCATGTACACTTCCTTGCCCATGTCTTCGAGAATGCCGAACAAGGTCGCGGCTTCCTCGGCATTGGAGTTTTCACCCTGGCCGGAGAAGTCCCACTCGACAAACTCGAAATCCGCCTTGGCACTGAAGAAGCGCCACGACACCACACCGCTGGAATCGATGAAGTGTTCGACAAAGTTGTTCGGCTCGGTCACCGCATGACCTTCAAAGGTCGGCTGGGGCAGATCGTTCAGGCCTTCGAAACTGCGGCCCTGGAGCAATTCCGTCAGACTGCGCTCCAGCGCCACCTCCAGGCTTGGGTGGGCACCGAACGAGGCAAACACGCCGCCGGTACGCGGGTTCATCAGGGTCACGCACATCACCGGGAACTCCCCGCCCAGCGACGCATCTTTCACCAGCACCGGGAAGCCCTGGGCTTCCAGGCCCTGAATCCCGGCCAGGATGCCAGGGTATTTCGCCAGCACCTCATGCGGCACATCAGGCAGTGCGAGCTCACCTTCGAGAATTTCGCGTTTTACCGCGCGCTCGAAGATTTCCGACAAGCATTGCACCTGAGCTTCGGCCAGCGTGTTACCCGCACTCATGCCGTTACTGAGGAACAGGTTTTCGATCAGGTTGGACGGGAAATACACCACCTCGCCATCCGACTGGCGCACAAAGGGCAGCGAGCAGATGCCACGCTGCGTGTTGCCGGAGTTGGTGTCATATAGATGCGAGCCAAGCAACTCGCCATCCGGGTTGTAAATCTCCAGGCAGTATTCGTCGAGGATTTCCGGCGGCAGCGCATCTTTCGGGCCGGGCTTGAACCAGCGCTCATCCGGGTAGTGCACAAACGCCGCGTTGGCGATGTCTTCTCCCCAGAACTGATCGTTGTAGAAAAAATTGCAATTGAGGCGTTCGATGAATTCGCCCAACGCCGACGCCAGCGCGCTTTCCTTGGTCGCGCCCTTGCCATTGGTAAAGCACATCGGCGAGTGCGCATCACGGATATGCAGCGACCACACGTTGGGAACGATGTTGCGCCACGAAGCGATTTCGATCTTCATGCCCAACTCGGCCAGGATGCCCGACATGTTGGCGATGGTCTGCTCCAGCGGCAGGTCCTTGCCGGCAATATAGGTGCCGGCCTGCTCGGCTGAACCGGGCATCAGCAATGCCTGGGCATCGGCATCGAGGTTTTCCACTTCCTCGATCACAAACTCCGGCCCGGTTTGCACCACTTTCTTCACCGTGCACCGGTCGATGGAACGCAGAATGCCCAGGCGGTCCTTGGCGGAAATGTCCGCCGGCAACTCGACCTGAATCTTGAAAATCTGGTTGTAGCGGTTTTCCGGATCGACAATGTTGTTCTGCGAGAGACGAATGTTGTCGGTGGGAATGTTGCGGGTTTCGCAGTACAACTTCACAAAGTAAGCCGCACACAACGCCGACGAAGCCAGAAAGTAATCGAACGGACCCGGTGCCGAACCGTCGCCCTTGTAGCGAATGGGCTGATCGGCCACCACCGTGAAGTCATCGAACTTGGCTTCAAGTCGAAGGTTGTCGAGAAAATTGACCTTGATTTCCATGTGCGATTACCAGAATAACGAGCTAAACAATTTGGCCGCCATTATCCGGCTTTTCAGCGGGAAGTCTTGTGCTTCTGTCTGTTGTCTTTAACTTGCAGTGGCGGGTTTCGGCCAGACGGCACCGGCATCGCATCAAGGACCGGGAGTACCGTATGCTGCCGGCTGAAGCGGTTACGACCGACCGGCACAGCCGTCCTGTCGGGAGGCTTACGGTCGGAAATCCAGTGATCACAGGCAACCCTCCATGGAGTGCAATTCGTGAGTAAAGCGTCCTATGTTCCTCCCAAAGTCTGGAAGCACACCGCCCCGTCTGGCGGCCAGTTCGCCAGCATCAACCGCCCGACGGCCGGGCCCACCCATGACAAGACGCTGCCGACAGGCAAGCATCCGTTGCAGCTTTACTCGCTGGCGACGCCCAATGGCGTGAAGGTGACCATCCTGCTGGAGGAGCTGCTGGCGCTCGGGCATACCGGCGCCGAGTACGATGCCTGGCTGATCCGCATCAACGAGGGTGATCAGTTTTCCAGCGGTTTTGTCGAGATCAACCCGAATTCGAAGATCCCGGCGTTGCTGGACCGCAGCGTGGAGCCGCCGATCCGTGTCTTTGAATCCGGTTCGATCCTGCTGTACCTGGCGGAAAAATTCGCCGCCTTCCTGCCCACCGATCCCGCCGGGCGCACCGAAACCCTGAACTGGCTGTTCTGGCAAATGGGCGCGGCACCTTACCTCGGCGGCGGCTTCGGCCATTTCTATGCCTATGCGCCGGAGAAGCTCGAATACCCGATCAACCGCTTTACGATGGAAACCAAGCGTCAGTTGGATGTGCTCGACCGCCGCCTGGGCGAAAGCCCCTACCTGGCCGGCGAGCACTACACCATCGCCGACATCGCGGTCTGGCCCTGGTACGGCCAGTTGGTGCGCAACAACGTGTACTCCGCCGCCGAATTTCTGAACGCGCAGCAATACACCCATGTGCAGCGCTGGGCCGAGGAAATCGCCAAGCGGCCAGCGGTCATTCGTGGCCAGCGAGTGAATCGGACGTGGGGGGATGAAGCAAGCCAGGTGCCCGAGCGGCATCAGGCGCAGGATCTGGACTGACGAGAGTGTTACGCCCTGCCCCTGGCGACCTGACGAACGGCCGCGCGCGGCAATGAACAACGTATCAGCAGAGACAAGGATGTCTCGCCCAACCCCGCCAAGGTGGCTGTCGGTGACACTGGTCCATGAATTCAACCAGTCGCTGCAACACCCTCTAAACTGAGGGGAGCGCGGTCACACACGCCTCTGGCCAATTTGCAGGTGAACCCCCATGACTGGAATAACCGTACGCCGATGTGCGTCATGTGCCCTGCTCTCCCTGCTGGCCATCAACCTTGCGTTGACCGGGTGTGCGGGCAAAGCAGGCACCTCTCGCCATGCCACTTCAAGCACGGGTTCAAACTGCTACGCCAAAGCCCTGCCCACGGCCGGCGAGGGCGGCCTGGCCTGGGGCGACACCTTGAACATGGCTCGCCAGAAATCCATGGACAATTGCATTCGCTATGCCAGCCACTCCGGCGGCACGCCGAACACCTGCCAAGTGGTGTTGGCCGAGTGCAGGCACTGACCACACTCCCTCAAGTCGCGCCGGTCATAACGCGCCAGACAACGAACCGTTATTGGGCAGCGCAGCCCCGCTCTTCGTTGACTGTCACTTTTAATGGTTTCCTTTCCAATAACTGATCGCGAAAAAAAAAAGCGGCTATCGTTGTAAGTGTCGGTCACCCAGACCTGAAGCGTACTGATGGAGTTCTTATGAAAAGGACCATTCTTACTGCTGTTGTCACTTCTCTTATTGCCGCAACCACCCCCAACATCTCGAGTGCCGCCCCGCCTACAGATCCGATATTTTCCTTTGGCTTACTGGGAAGCTACAGCGTTCTCGAATTCGACGGGCAGAAAAGCTCGAGCACCGAACACATGCCCGAAGGAGGATTGTTTCTCAACTATGGCAACAAGATGACCGCTCAGACCGGCTTTGTTTATCTGGCAGAAATCACTGGCCAGTACTCTGAAAAGCAGAATCAGAAAGTGAAGGATGGTCAGGTGGACCTGGATCTTGGCTGGCGCACGGCACTGGATGCGCACAACTTTTTAGACGTCTTGCTGGGCGCAGGATACAAGTGGAACCGGTTCAATCCGGACTCCAAAAAGTACGACATCGATCTCACCAGTCGCACTTCCTTCGCTAAAGCCGCGGCGGGTTACAACCATCAGTTCAGCACCGCAACCCTGCGTCTTGAGGCAGGGGTTCGACGGCTGATAAACGGTGATTCGCAACTCAAACTCCATGGCGTCAGCAGCGAGACGCTGGACTTGAAAGACAACACCAATCCTTATGTCGAGCTGAGCCTCCTGTTTAATCAACAAGGCACGATTCCGCTCATGGCATCCCTTTACTACAACCGCTTCAATTACGACCTGGACGGTCGATTTGCGGTGACCGATCTCGACAAACAGACCCGGGATGAGTACGGCATAAAAATTGGCGTGGCCTTTTAATGCGGTTATCAATTTTTCAGGATCGACAACCGTTGATGTTTGTTCCAGCAGCTGTGATGGGTAGCGCTTCAGTCAAGCCATCGCCAAGGCTTGACGATAGTCAGGCTGCAGGGTGCGCAGTTCAACACACCCTCGGCGGTGCTGCCGATGAAACGGTCGATCCCGCCTTCGTAGAGCGTGCCCAGCACGACCATGTCGAAGGCGTTTTGTCGGGCGAACCGCGTAATCACCTGATGAGGAATGCCCGTCAGCAGGTGGCGGCGCCTTTCGCCAATGCCATAACGTTCGGCAAGCACATCAAAAGCTTCTTCCTGAGCATCGTTGAGCGCGTCTCGCAAACTGTCTTCCAGACTCATTGTCGGCACGCTTCTCACGGCATCGCCCAGCACTGACCAGTGGCTCACGTTGAGCAAATGCAGGGCGGCGCCACAGGAAGCGGCCAGGGTCGAGGCGAAGTCGAGGATCCGGTCATTCAAGCCTTGGGTCAGGTCTTCGAGATGGGACAGGTCGACAGTCGCGAGAATTTTCAGCGGCTTTGGATGGTTGCCGTCGGTCACAAGGTGCAGATTCGCGGGGCAGTCACGCAGCAATAGCGAGTCCAGTGGACGATGAAACACGCGGTTAAGTGCAGGCACATGATGAACGTCCTTGATCACCAGATCCGGACGGAAGTCATTCACGTACTCAAGCACATGCGCCAGGCTGGCCGGGGCCCACACCACTTCCGTAGTGACTTGCGAGCCCGTGCAGCGCTGTAGCCGGGCTTGCTGTTCCAGCCACTGCCGATGCACCTGCAGATAGCCCTCCCGGGCCTGGTACATCGCGTCATGATCAAACAAGCCCGCCACCGCCAGCGTCTGAACATAATTGAACGCGACGATGTGCAACAGCGCACCGGTTGCACTGGCCAAGGCGTTCGCCCGATCAAACGCCGGGGTGCGGCTCATTTCGTTGGGTGCTATCAACAGGATACGTTTGAGTTTCAGCATGACATACCTCGTCCTGGAAGCGCGTTATCTGCCTGGTCACAAGCCCTTGATCCATTGGGCTTCATTCAACCGCCCGTGACTTGGAGTCCCCTTCCCCGCCGTCCCGGCGCTGCGGACATTCATCTCATCGGCAGTCCGTTGCGCAGCTCGCCTCTAACGCAGGAACAGCATCGGACGATGGTTCAAGTATCCGGCGCTGGCTTGTGAGGATTCTGATATAGGTCAACCAAGTGCCCTCTGGTTATTGAGCACAATGGTCCTGGCTCACAGAGGCGTTGTTGATATAGCTCAAGGCCGCCGTATTGCGCTGGCGTAGAAACAATCGAGGATTACCCCTGCTGCGAGAGGTTCGCCATGCTGGCCGTCACGCTGATCAATACACTGGTGGTCGTCCTTGCCGTAGTGATCCACTACGAATGCCTGTTGCGCCTGAACGACTGGCTGCCTCGCCTCAAGCTCTGGAGCCGGTTCAGGATTGTCGTCGGCGTATTCGGCGCCCTGATGGCCCACGCCGTTGAAGTCTGGTGCTTCGCGCTGGTCTATTACCTGATGGCTCGCGCCGGTGAATGGGGAAGCCTGATCGGCAACTTCGACGGTTCATTCATGGACTGCGTTTATTTTTCCTTCACCACGTACACCACCATTGGCTTTGGCGATATTTCACCCGTGGGCAACTTGAAGTATTTGACCGGATTGCAGGCACTCACCGGTCTGGTGTTGATTTCCTGGACCGCGTCATTTCTGTTCCTTGAAATGCAGAAATACTGGAAGAGCAAATAGCACTCGGGTCGGCAGCGTTAAAGCAGCTGCATCTCAACATCGTAAAATTGACAGGAAAACTTGTACAAAACAGTCCATTCGTCGACTAACCCGCAGTCACTTGCACCTGTCACCGACTCGTTAACTTGCAGGCACTATCCTGAATGTTCAGACAGAGGACCGGATGAAATGCCTGAAGCCCCCCCCTATCAAGCTCATCAACTGAAAACGGCCTGCTCCAGTTGCAGCGTTGTCGAGTTGTGCCTGCCCATTGGTTTGACGGGCTCGGAAGTCGAACGTCTCGATACGCTGATTGCGCAACGTTTCAAGGTCAAAAAAGGCGCAGCCCTCTACCGTGCCGGTGATCCCTTGCGTTCGCTGTACGCGGTGCGCATCGGTTCCTTCAAGACCAGCGTGCTCTCGGTCGATGGCCGGGAACAGGTCACCGGGTTCCAGATGCCCGGCGAAATGCTCGGTCTGGACGCGATCAGCACCGACTTGCATGCCTGCAACGCGATCGCGCTGGAGGACAGCGAAGTCTGCCCCATCCATTTCGCGCATCTCGAGAAACTGGCCGGGGAACTGCCGTCGCTGCAGCACAACCTGAACAAAATCCTCAGCCGGGAAATCGTGCGTGATCACGACATGCTGATGGTACTGGGCAACATGAACTCGGATGAGCGCCTGGCGGCCTTTCTGCTGAACCTGTCGCAACGCTTGAGTATGCGAGGTTTCTCGCCCAGGAACTTCGTCCTGAAAATGCGCCGCGAGGAAATCGGCTCCTACCTGGGGTTGCGGCTGGAAACCATCTGCCGAGGCATCGCCCATCTGCGTGATCAGGGCCTGGCGGAAATCAACGGGCGCGAGGTCAGGATTCAAAACCTGGATGGACTCAAACAACTGGTCGTGGGCTGTCATCGCCCGCTGCAATAGCACCGCACACCGGGAAAGTCATCATGCGCGCCATGGTTCTGCATACGCCCGGCCAGCCGCTGCAACGGGAAGAGCGCCCGATTCCGACCCCCGCTGCATGCCAGCTGTTAATCAAAGTGCTGGCGTGCGGCGTGTGCCGCACTGATCTGCACCTGGTCGATGGCGAATTGCCGCAAGCGGTTTTGCCTCGGGTCCCAGGCCATGAAATCGTCGGTGAAGTGGTGGCGCTGGGCGCGGACGTCGCACCCGAGTGGATCGGCCAGCGAGTGGGCGTGCCCTGGCTGGGCTGGACATGCGGTGAATGCGACTTCTGCCGCGCGGGCCAGGAGAACCTTTGCGACCAGGCCCGCTTCACCGGTTGTCATCTGGACGGCGGCTACGCCGAATACACGGTGGCCGACCAGCGCTTCTGCTTCCCCATCCCGAAGGCGCTCTCCGACACCCAGGCCGCCCCGCTCCTGTGTGCCGGGCTGATCGGCTTTAGGGCCTTGCAAATGGCCAGGGGCGCCCGGCACCTGGGCCTTTATGGCTTCGGCGCCGCCGCCCACCTGGCCATTCAAGTGGCGCGCGGGCGCGGGCAGCAGGTGTATGCCTTCACCCGCCCGGACGACAGCAGTGGCCAGGCCTATGCGCGATCGCTGGGCGCCGAGTGGGCCGGTCCTTCAGACCAGCCTCCCCCGCATTTGCTCGATGCCAGCCTGATTTTCGCTCCCGTCGGTGCGCTGGTGCCCATAGCACTGTCCGTCACCACCAAGGGTGGCTGCGTGATCTGCGCCGGCATTCACATGAGCGACATTCCGGCGTTCCCCTATCGGTTGTTGTGGGGCGAACGCAGCATTCGCTCGGTGGCCAACCTGACCCGCGAGGACGGCCTGGCGTTCTTCAAGGAATTGCAGCACACGCCGGTGCACAGTGATGTCACCTGTTTTGCCCTGGACGATGCCAATCAGGCACTGGTATTCCTCAGGGCCGGTCAATTCAATGGCGCCATCGTGCTCACGCCTTGACTGACTGCCTGACCGCCAGAATGCTGCCCGGCACCGAATACAAGGCGCGCTCGGTGTTGCTGCCGATCAGCCGGTCGATTCCCACTCGATGCACCGTCCCCATGACGACCACATCGACCAGGTACTCCTCGACAAACTCGCTGATCACCGGCACCGGCAGGCCCATCACGAAATGCCGCCGTTCGGGCGGGATACCGTAGCGATCCGCCAGAGTGACAAAGGCCAGGTGCAGGGATTCGCGCAACTCCTCGACGAAATCCACGCCCCAGCCACCACTGACCAGCGGCGCATCGCCATTGAAGGCCGGCGTCAGGTCATAGGCGTAAAGCAGGTGCAGTGGCGCGTCGCACGCCAGGGCCAGTGCATGGGCGGTTTGAATGATCGTGTCGTTCAGGCCATTGATTTGCGTGGAAGGATCGAATGGGTCCACTGCTGCCAGCACCCGGTGCGGCAACCCGTAACGGATCTGATTGACCAGGTGCACAGGGACCGGGCAATCGCGCAGCAGGTGACAATCGAGCGGTGTGATGAACACTCGCTTGAGTACCGGTTCCAGGCTGACATCCTTGATTAACATGTCCGGCTTGAGCTCCTCGACGGCCCTCAAGATGTCTGGCAACGGATGGGTGGTGAAGACCACTTCAACCGTCGCCTCCAGGCCCTGGCCACTGAGCCGCTCGACTTCGTCGGCTATCCAGCGGCGCACCCGGCGCAAATAGCGTTGATAGCTGGCATCGTCGACTTTCTCTTCCCACAAATGGACCACCGGCGCCGGTTCGACAAAGGCCCGGACATCCAGCGCGGCGCCGCTCGCCTTGGCCAACGCCACGGCACGCAACAAGGCGGGAGACGAATGCAGGGTTTGGTCGGCGATCAGCAGCAAACGTTGATATTGACCCATCACACACCTCGGCTCGACACCGGTCGCAATACGCCGGCACAGTCCTAGACTGCTCGTTGTCGCCTGCCTGTGCTTGATCTACATCAGACACCGATCAAAGAAGGCCTGCCGACACAAGTCTCTGATCCAGATCAGTTCCACGCACCATCAGCGGCGTACAAAGGAATCAACCGCTTGGTTCGCCACGGCGCGCCAATCTCGCCAACCCGCTGGAGGATCCCACCATGCTTACGGTCAAAGACCACAATGATCGGGCGGCGGCCGCCTACGCCGCAGTCACTGGAAAATACTGGATTGAAGCCCTCAAGGACGGGCGTCACGTGCTGATCCGGCCGCTGGCGGAAAAGGACCGCGACCGTGAATACGAATTTATCAAACGCTTGTCGCCCGAATCCCGACACATGCGCTTTCTTGCGCAGGTCAACGAGCCCGGGGCCGCCATGCTTGATCAATTGATGGACACCGATAACAAGCATCGCGTGGCGTACATCGCCATGGTCCACGACAACGGTAAATTGATCGAGATCGGCGTCAGCCGCTATTGCGCCACGGGCGAACATGAATGCGAATGCGCGGTGACCGTCGCCGATGAATGGACGCACCTGGGCCTGGGGACCTTACTGATGGAACATCTGATCAAGGCCGCGCGCAGGAACGGATATCACCAGATGTATTCGGTGGACAGTGCCAGCAATACGCCGATGCGCGACCTGGCCAAGGCACTGGGTTTCGAGACGCAAAATGATCCTGATGACAGCCGTCAGGTCATTCATCGTCTTCACCTGTAAAAAAATCGCCCCGTGATGGACCGGCCAACGGTCCATCACGGGGCGATTCAATGTTCGGGATTCACTCAACCGCACAGACAGCCCGGCTACCCTGGGTCGATGCAGTGAATGTTTTGTGCCCGGTGGTGCTGGGCCAGACATGCGGCGCATCGATGCGGGCCTTCAGTTGGGCGACGAACGCCTGCGCCTCTTCCAGGCTGTTGAAATTCACTTCCAGGGCGTCCAGTTGCACAGCCCAGCCGCGGTTTACCGGCTTTTCGGACACTTCAATGATCATGGTCTCCTCCGTCAATCTTGAGCGCGTCCGGCGTGCCATCAAGGTGCCATTACCACCTTCATGACGCCGTCCCGCTGCATTTGGCTTGCTCCCAAGACTGCGCCGCCGGGAGGGGTTAAAGATTGATCAGGGTCAACTTTTGCTCTATGGAAACCGTGGCGGACCGACCGGGCGTCGGACAGCCTTTTCGCGCCGCGCAACCGTTTGACAAAGATCAACCCGAGCCTCGGGGCCACGAGCAGGATAAGCACAAGGCTTCACCGTACAAGCGCACCACCGCCGGTGAGGGCACAGGGTTCTGCTCGTCCGCTTGGGAGATTTGTCATGTCTGAACAATCACGTTTCATGCTGGTCGTTTCACCCCTGATGGAAAACAGTCCTGCTTTCGACCGGGCGGCAGCATTGGCCAAGGCTTCGGACGCGGCACTGCACATCGTGGCCTTCGATTACCTGGAGGGCCTGGCGACCGCCGGCATGGTCAACGAGCAGGCGCGGGAGCAAATGCGCATCGGCTATGTCGAGCGCCATCGCCAATGGCTTGAAGACCAGGCCCGCCCCCTGCGCAAGATCGGGGTGCACGTCACCACCGAAGTGGTCTGGGTTGAAAAACCCTTGCAGGAAATCCTTGTTCACCTCAAGGAGCAACCCATGGCGGCCTTGATAAAGGCCCTGCATCACGAATCGCGGCTGTCACGCCTGCTGTTCACGCCCCTTGATGTCCACCTGCTGCGCGAGTGCCCGGTGCCTTTGCATTTTGTCAGTCATATGCTTCATGCATTGCCACGCAAGATTGTCGCGGCGGTCGACCCTTTCCACCGCGATGGCCAATACAAGGATTTCAACGACCGGATTCTGCGTGAGGCAGCAAAACTGGCGAGCACCTGCAATGCCCAGCTCGATGTGATCTATGCCCACGACCTGTCCACCATCAGCGCGGATGAACTGGGTTTTGCCGATGGCTCGGGGTTCTTCTCCTCACGCAAGGCCAAGACTCTGTACGACGCGCAAGGCGAAGCCTTCCGCGAGCTGAGCGAACGCAACGGCATCCCGCCAGAGAATCAACACATGATCATGGGGAACCCGGCGAAGGTGCTTGCCAGCTTCGCCGATGCCTATGACATTGACGTGATCGTCATGGGCCGAGTGGGTCACCATGGCCTCGGCCGGTTGATCGGCAGCACGGTGGAAGAGCTTCTGTACAAAATGCCTTGCAGCGTGTGGGTGATTTCGCCCGAAGAACTGCCTGACTGAAAAACCGATCCCTGTCGATCCCGGCCTGTCCGAATGCAAGGGCCGGGAACGCCAGTCTTGGCGCGCACCCGCGCGGTTCGGCAATACGCCTTTTCGGCCATCATCGAAGTCACGCGCTGGATCTTGTCCGTACGTGCGTCTGTACTCAGGCTCGATATATACGTATATTCGAATATTCATATTTACACATAGGCATGACATTCCATGAGCCTGTCCCCCCCTGCTGTCTTCAAGTGCCTGGGCGATGAGACCCGCGCCCGGATCATGCTGATGCTGTGCGCCGAGGGTGAGCTGTGCGTGTGTGAACTCATCTGGGCCCTGGATGACAGTCAGCCCAAGGTGTCCCGCCATCTCGCGCAGTTGCGCGCCTGCGGCCTGCTTGAGGATCGCCGCCAGGGCCAGTGGGTTTACTACCGCCTGCACCCGCAATTGCCGCAGTGGGTTCAGGACGTTCTCCAAGTGACTCTCAAGGCCAATCCGGCCTGGGCCGGGCGCGACACCGAGCGACTCGCTTCCATGGAAGGCCGGCCGGTTCGCCAGGCCTGCTGCTGACCCTAACCGCAAAGGCCCCGCGACTGAGCGTCCACGCCTGGGAGAAATAATGAAAGTCCTGTTCATGTGTACCGCCAATAGCTGCCGCAGCGTGCTCAGCGAAGGCCTGTTCAATCACCTGGCTCCGGACGGGATGACGGCCGTGAGCGCCGGCAGCTTCCCGAGCGGGCGCCTTAACCCACGCGCGGTGAGCACCTTGCAAGCTCTGGGCGTGGACACCTCGGCGCTCTACAGCAAAGACTCTTCCAGCTTCACCGACAGTCCGCCCGACATCGTGATCACGGTCTGCGACAAGGCCGCCGGCGAGCCCTGCCCGGTGTACTTCGGGCCATCGGTCAAGAGTCATTGGGGCCTGGCCGACCCCTCTGAAGTAGAAGGCAGCGACGAACAAATCCAGGCCGCATTTGACGCGACGGTTGCGCAAATCCGCCGTCGCTTTGCCGCCTTCTTCGCCCTCGATTTCGACACCCTCGCCCCAACCGAACTCAAGCCGGCGCTGGACCGCATCGGAGAAATGCAATGAACGAATACCCCACGCAAACCCCGGACGACTTTCCCAGTCTGGACCTGTCGCTGTTCGACACACCCAGCGCCGAGCAGCTCGCGCAACATGAGCAACCCGGGCACAGGCCACGCATCCTGCTGTTGTATGGATCGACCCGCGAACGCTCCTTCAGCCGCTTGCTGACGCAAGAGGCGGCACGCATCCTGACACTCATGGGCGCAGAGACCATCATCTTCAATCCCAGCGGCCTGCCGCTGCCCGACGATGCGCCCTCCGATCATCCCAAGGTGCAGGAGTTGCGCGACTTGATGACGTGGTCGGAAGGCCAGGTGTGGTGCTCGCCGGAGCGCCATGGCGCGATGTCGGCGGTGTTCAAGGCACAGATTGACTGGGTGCCGCTGGCAATGGGCGCCATTCGTCCGACTCAGGGCAAAACCCTGGCCGTCATGCAGGTCTCTGGCGGCTCGCAATCCTTCAACGTGGTCAACCAGTTGCGCGTGCTGGGGCGCTGGATGCGGATGTTCACCATTCCCAATCAATCCTCCGTGCCCAAGGCCTTTCTGGAGTTCGACGCAGACAACCGCATGAAACCGTCGGCGCTGTATGACCGGGTGGTAGATGTCATGGAGGAACTGATGAAGTTCACCCTGCTGCTGCGCAATCGCCCGGAGCTGGTCGATCGCTACTCGGAGCGCAAGGAGTCGGCACAAGAACTGACTCAGCGAGTGAATCAGCGGGCCATTTGATCGCGCAGCGGCCTGCTTGCTGCCCTGAAGGAGCAAGCCAGTCCGCTGCCGGTTCAGGGGCAACGGCAAGGTTCGCGGGACAAACGAAGCCTCTCGTCGCCTCCCTGGCATGGCGCGCGCGTTTTCCAATCCGCTGACATGCTTTTCACGAAACGCTCACATCAGCGAGCGCAAATTGAGTTCACAAAAGGATTTGACCCCAAAAAGAGAGCCCGCCCCCCAGCGGGCTTTTTTGTTTTTCCCCCGCCCTGCGTCTACGCTTTCCACTGGCTGGAATGGCGTCGCGCCACGTTCGGCCGCAACTCATGACAAATCAGATTAAAAGTCAAATGCAAATCATTGTTATATATGAGTTTTATGCAGTTTATTGACTCAATTTTTGCGACTGACTGCCGATGGCCTGTCTACAGGAACCAAGGAGTCATCGGAATGAGAAATAATCAGCCGGTCACGCAACGCGAGATCCCCCTCGCGCCTCAGCAAAAACTGATCTCGACGACCAATGTTCGCGGGGTCATCACCTACTGCAATGACGCCTTCGTCGAAATCAGTGGCTTTGATCGAGCCGACCTGATCGGAGCGCCGCAGAACATCGTCCGCCACCCCGATGTGCCCCCCGCCGTCTTCGCTCACATGTGGGGCACTATCAAGCAAGGCCAGCCCTGGATGGGGATCGTCAAGAATCGCTCCAGAAATGGCGATCACTATTGGGTTAACGCGTACGTCACGCCCATTTTCGAGGGCAATGAGGTGACCGGTTTCGAGTCGGTCAGGGTCAAGCCCACAGCGGATCAGATCCGTCGCGCCGAAGCCTTGTACAAGCGCATCAGCCAGGGCAAACCGGCCATCGCACACCGGGACACCTGGCAACCGCTGCTAGTGGATTACCTGCCGTTCCTGGCCATGGGACTGGCGAGCACCCTGGGCGGCCTGTTCTTCAGTGCACCCGTGGCGATTGCGCTGACCGCAGGTCTGGCCGTGCCCATCAGCCTGCTCGCCGCACACCGGCACAAGCAAGGAGCACAGCGTCTGTTGCAGATGGTTGAGCCGTCGACCTCCGATGCCTTGATCGCCCAGATGTACAGCGGCGAGCGTGGGCTCCAGGCGCGCCTGGAAACCGCTTTCGTCAGCCAGACGGCTCGCCTGAAGACCTGTCTGACGCGCCTGCAGGATTCAGCCGAGCAACTCAGTGCGCTGGCCGGACAATCCGACCTGCTGGCCACTGACAGCTCAAGGGGCCTCGACCGCCAACGTGTCGAAACCGAGCAGGTGTCGACCGCGATCAACCAGATGGCCGCGACAACCCAGGAAGTCGCCAGCCACGTCCAGCGCACGGCCGATGCCACTCAACAAGCCAACTTGCTGACCAGCCGCGGCCGCGAAGTCGCCAGGGACACCCGCGAAGCCATCGAACGCCTTTCCGCTGTCGTCGGCGAAACCGGCCAGACCGTGGCACAACTGGCGAGGGACAGCAACGAAATCGGCACCGTGGTCGACGTGATCAAAGGCATTGCCGACCAGACCAACCTGCTGGCACTCAACGCCGCCATCGAAGCGGCACGGGCCGGCGACATGGGCCGGGGCTTCGCGGTCGTGGCCGATGAGGTGCGTCAGTTGGCACAGCGAACCTCGCAATCGACCACCCAGATCCATGACCTGATCACCAAGCTCCAGACCTCGTCCAACAATGCCGTGCAGATCATGGAGTCCGGTCACCGGCAGGCCGAGGAAGGCGTGGCCAGGGTGCTTGAGGCCGACCAGGCCCTGGTTGGAATCAGCGAAGCGGTCGCCCATATCACCGACATGGCCAGCCAGATTGCCGCCGCCACGGAAGAACAATCGGCCGTCGCCGAAGAGATCAGTCGCAACATCAGCACCATCGCCCAATTGGCCGATCAGACCTCGGGGCAAGCGCATCAATCGACGGACCTGAGCAAGGAACTGACCCGGACCGCGTCCACCCAATACTCACTGGTCGAGCGCTTCAATCGATAACCGGCTTCATCTGGATCGATCCTCGTCACTGGCCCGGCAACTGTCGGATCGGTGACGCAGGATCATCGTCCCCACCACTTCACTCCATGACAAAAGACAGGGCCGCCAACCGCAATCATCCGGCGCCACAGGCCTCTTACCATCCGGGTTCTTCATCCAAAAACAAGAGAAGAACCATGGCCGCCATCCTCCCGAAACAGGGCAACAGCAACGACTTTTCGGTCACCGCCGTTGCCGACACACACCGCATGAGTAAACGCTCGCTGACGATGGCCTGGTGGGGCATTTGCAGCGCGATGTTCTGGCTTGTCGTTTCTGCCACGCTGGCAATGACCTTCGGCACTCAAAACGCGATCGTCGGCCTGCTGTTGTCGGTCGTCACCTACGCGGCCATCAACGGCGTGATATCGCGTTATGCGATCAAGACCGGACTGTCGGTCGCGTTGTTTTCGCGGGTGCTGTTCGGGCGCAAGGGCGCGGTCCTCGCCACCTTGATCTTCTTCGCCACCGCGACCTATTACAGCGTGTTCGAAGGCTCGGTGATTGCCATTGCGATCCACCAGTATGTGCCCTCGCTGTCGATCAATCAGGCGTACCTGTTGGTGGTGCTGTACAGCGTGCCGTTGATTGTCGGCAGCGTGCAAAACTGGATGGACAAGCTCAACGGCGTACTGCTGCCCTTCTATCTGATCGGTCTGGTCGCGCTGGTGGGGGTGACCATCGGGCAATACGGCTACAGCGCGGCCTGGTTGCAAATGGGCCCGGCGAGCGGTCCGGTAGTGAACGGCTGGTGGGACTGCTTCAGCTACTTCATGGGCGTATGGATCCTGATGATGTACACCTGGGACTACGCACGTTTCGGCCGCAAGGAAGACACCACCTACCATGGCCGCTTCAACTTCGGCCTGCCCTTCTACACCTTTACCTTTTTGATCAATGGCCTGGTCGGGATCTTCCTCGCCGGGACCATTCCCACCCCCGGTGGCCTGAGCGAGGTGTCGGTGGTGATGGCGATCATCGAGCTGATGGGGATCTGGGGCCTGATCTTCGTCTGGGTCAGCCAGACGCGCATCAACTCGGCAAATTTCTACCTCGCGGCCACCAACATGCAGGCGTTCTTTGGCGGCATCGGTCTGGCGAAAGTGCCTTACATCGCCTGGGCGATTGCCGTTGGGGCTCTGGTTTACACACTGATGCGCCTGAACGTTTTCGACTACATCCTGCAGGCCCTGTCGTACCAGAGCATCTTCGTGGTGGCCTGGGTGGCGATCGCCCTGGCGCACATTTTCTCGCCACGCTACAGCCAGCTGTTCCAGGACCGGATCGAATACCAGGTGGATCGGGTCAGTGCCTTCAATCCCTGCGGTCTCGGGGCGTGGTTTCTTGCCGCCGCCCTGGGCATTGCGCTGCTCAATTATGGCCCTCCGACACTGGCTACCTGGTCGGCCCCCGTGACCTTCATCAGTGCCTTCAGTACTTACTGGTTATTGCTCAACAACGCCCGGCGCAGCTGGTTCGTGCGCGCCAGTTGTGGCTGATCCCTACGTTCTCTAATAACCATCTTCAGGCGAACACAAACCAACCAACAGTGCACGGGCAATCAATTTCCAGTGCACTTTGCGCCAAGCCGACCACCGGTTCGAGCGCGTAGTTTGATGTCGTGGGTTAGACATTCGTCCTGACCTTCACCTGGATAACAACAAGATTTCTGGTGACCCATGAGTACAGTAGATCCGATCACCCTGGCCGTCGTGCGAGGCGCGCTGGAAACCGCGCAGCGCGAAATGACCATCACCCTTGAGAAAACCGGTCGTTCGAGCGTTTTCAACCTGGCTCACGACTATTCGAACGCGCTGTTCGACCACCTTCCGGAAATGATCCTGCAAGGCCAGGACATCCCGATTCACCTCGGTTCGCTGATTCCGGCGATGAAATGCGTCGCCGGATTCTTCGGTGACGAGGTCGAGGAAGGCGATGTGATCTACCACAACGATCCCGCCTACATGGGTAGCCACATCCTCGACTGCTGCATGTACAAACCGGTGTTCTACCAGGGCGAGCTGGTGTTCTGGGCCGTCTGCAAAGGTCATCTGACCGACATCGGCGGCCCGGTGCCCGCCGGCTACAACCCCGACGCCAGGGAAATCTACGCCGAAGGCTTGCGCATCCCGCCGGTGAAACTGTGGTCGCGGGGCAAGCGCCGCGAGGACGTAATCAACCTGCTGCTGACCAACATGCGCGCCCGTGCCTATCAGGAAGGCGATCTCAATGCCCAATACGGCGCCTGCAACGTCGGCGAACGGCACTTGCTCGAACTGCTCGATCGCTACGGCGTGGAGCAGGTGCGCGCGTGCATCGCCGAGTTGAAAGACATGGCGGACCGGCACATGCGTGCCTTGCTGCGTGATGTGCCGGACGGCTTTTATACCGGCACCGCAGTGCTGGAAGACTCGGGCCATGGGCTGGGTGAATTGTCGATCACCGCGCAGGTGGAGATTCGCGGCGACGAGGCGCACATCCTCATCGAAAGCCCGCCCCAGGTGCCCTACTTCATCAACTCGTACGCCGGCAACTCGGTGTCCGGGGTTTACCTGGGGCTGATGATGTTCGCCCAGGTGCCACCGCCCTACAACGAAGGGCTGTACCGCTGCGTGTCCGTTGACCTGGGTCCACCGGGCACCCTGTGCAACGCCCGGGAACCGGCGCCCCATGTCAACAGCACCACCACGCCGATGGAAACCCTGGCCGATGCGGTGCGCCAGGCCCTGGAGCAAGCCGCGCCCGACCGTGTGACCGCCTCCTGGGGCCACGCCAGCGGGATCAACATCGCCGGCCACGACCCGCGCAATGGCAACGACGAGTACGTGACCATGGTGCTCGCTTCGATCATCTCCGGTGCCGGTGCGAACAAGGCCATGGACGGTTGGCCGGCGTGCGGTCCGCTGTGCTGTTTCGGCGCACTGATGTCCGGTGACATCGAGTTGCTGGAGTACGCCTACCCGATCCTCATCCATCGCTACAGCCTGATGACCGACAGCGGCGGTGCCGGCGAATTTCGCGGTGGCTCGGGCACGCGCATCGAAATCGAACCGCTGAACCATGCGATGACGGTGGTGGGCTTTGGCGAGGGCCGGCAACTGCCGACGTCGGGTGCTGCGGGCGCGAACAACGTCCTGCTCGAACCGAAATTGGGGCGGCTGATCCACCGCAAGGCCGACGGTGAGGAACAGTCCTTCATCTACAACGCGCAACTCACCGCGCAGCCGGGCGAACGGGTGATCAACGTCAACCCCGGCGGCGGTGGCTATGGCAATCCGCTGCGCCGCCCGGTGGCCAGCGTGGTCAACGATGTGCGCAACGGCCTGGTGTCCCGCGACGGCGCCCGGCTGGAATACGGCGTGGTGATCGACAGCAACGGCCAGGTCGATGACGCCGCGACCAGCGCCTGCCGTGCGGCGAACTAATCGAGCCCGGCCCCTTTGAGCAATCTGGAATCCCTCATCATGAGCAAGCAACAATATCGTCTGGGCATCGACGCCGGCGGCACCTTCACCGACTTCATCCTCGCCGACCGCAGCGGCAACGTGCAGCTGTTCAAGGCGCCCTCCACGCCCCAGGACGGCACCATCGCCATCCGCAACGGCCTGGCGCAGATCGCCGACGCCATCGGCCGCACGCCGGCCGAGATCATTGGCGACTGTGACCTGTGCATCAACGGCACCACCGTGGCCCTCAACGCACTGATCGAAAAGACCGGAGTGAAGGTTGGCCTGCTGTGCACCGACGGCCATGAAGACAGCCTGGAAATCCGCCTGGGCCACAAGGAAGACGGGCATCGCTACGACGCCAGCTACCCGCCGGCGTTCATGCTGGTGCCGCGCCACCTGCGCCGGCCCATCGGCGGGCGAATGCTCAGCGATGGCAGCGAACACGCCGCGCTCGATGAAGACGCGATTCGCCAGGCCATCGAGTATTTCCGCGAACAAGACGTGAAAGCGGTAGCCATTTCCTTTGTCTGGTCGGTGCGCAACCCGGACCATGAATTGCGCGCCGCCGCAATGGTGCGCGCGGCATTGCCGGGGGTATTCGTCTGCACCGGCAGCGAAGTGTTCCCGCAGATCCGCGAATACACCCGCACCTCGACCGCGGTGGTCAACGCCTACCTGAGCCCGGTCATGGGCCGCTACATCGAACGGATCGACGCGCTGTTCGAAGAGCTTGGCGCGCAACAACCGACGCGCTACTTCCAGTCCAACGGCGGCCTGGCGCCGGGCGTGGTGATGCGCGAGCGTGCGGTGAATGCCATCAACTCCGGCCCGGCCTCCGCGCCGCAAGCGGGGTTGTGTGTCGCGCAGCCATTCGGCATCGATAACGTGATCACCGTGGACATGGGTGGCACGTCATTTGACATCACCCTGAGCAAATCCGGGCGTACCAACTTCAGCAAGGACACCGATTTCCTGCGTTATCGCATCGGTGTGCCAATGATCCAAGTGGAAACCCTCGGCGCCGGTGGTGGCTCGATTGCCTACCTCGATGACTTCGGCATGCTCCAGGTCGGCCCGCGCAGTGCGGGTGCCAACCCCGGACCGGTGTGCTACGGCAAGGGCGGCACCGAGCCCACCGTGACCGACGCCAACCTCGCCCTGGGCTACCTGGCCGACGGCGCGCTGTTGGGCGGCAGTATCCGCCTCAATCGCAAGGCGGCCATCGACGCGATCCGCAGCAAAATCGCCGAGCCTTTGGGCATCAGCGTCGAACGTGCGGCCATCGGCATCATCACTCTGGTCAATCTGAACATGGTCAGCGGCATTCGCCGGGTCTCGGTAGAGCGCGGTTACGACCCGCGGGACTTCGCCCTGATTGGCGCCGGCGGTGCGGCGGGCATGCACGTCATGCGTCTGGCCGAGGAAATCGGCAGCCAGGTGGTGCTGATTCCGAAAGTGGCTTCGGGGCTGTGCGCTTACGGTCAGATTCTCTCGGACATCCGATACGACCAGTTGGCCACCCTGCCGATGCGCCTGGACGACGATCTGGTTGACCTGCCGTTACTCAATCAGACGCTGCGCGACCTGCGCGAGCGCGGCATGACCGACCTGCGAGACGATGGTTTCGGCGCCGACGACAACGTGGAGTGCCTGTATAACCTGGAGATCCGCTACCTCGGCCAGATTCACGAATGCAGCGTCGAGCTGACCTGCGATCGGCTGGATCCGTCGAGTCTGGTGGCCTTGCGGGAAGCGTTTCATACGCGGCACAAAGCGCTGTTTTCCTACAGTGAGCCTGAAAGTCCCGCCGAGCTGGTCAACCTCGAATGCTCGGTGATTGCGCGCCTGCAACGCCCACCGATGCCGGAGTTGCCGCTGCCCGGCGAAAACGTCGCGCCCCAGGCGAGCGGCTACCGCCCGATGCTGTTCAGCGCCCAGTCGAGCTGGCAGGAAACCCCGGTGTACAACGGCGATCGCCTGCAATCGGGGCAAACCGTGCAAGGCCCTTGTGTGATCGAGGAGACGACCACCAACATCGTCGTCCCCCCGGGCTGGCAGGCGACGCTGGCACCCTCGGCCACCTACCGGCTGACACCTGGTGATTGACCGCCCGTAAGCATTGGCAAATGATGGCAAACCAGCGGTGCCGAGGATTCGTTACCTCGGCACCGTCCTCATAATAAAAAGATACGAGGGCCGCCATGGCGTACAAACTTTCCACCCGTTCCTGGCCCGACAGTCAACGCCAGCCGCTCTGGTCCCAGGCCATCGGCAACGCTTATTTCCCTTTATCCCTGGAGTTCGCCCCCAGCAGCATCTTCAGTGGCAGCCTGCAGATCTGGGAAACCGGCAGCACCCCGCTGACCCTGTCACGCTTGCGCTCCAGTCAGCTGGGTTATTCACGCAGCAAGGCCCAGGTCAGTGAAGATCGCGAAGCCTGCTACCTGGTCACCGTACCGCGTCGCAGCGAAGTGCATTTCGAACAGGACGGCCGCGCCCTGCATTGCCAGCCCGGTGGGTTTATCTTCGAACGGGGCGATGCGCCCTACCGCTTTCATTACGCCAGCGACAACGACCTCTGGGTGTTCAAACTCCCCGAGCGCGCGTTGCATGGGCAACTGCGCGGGGCCGAGCGCTACACCCGCTTCTGCTTCGATGCCAAGCGCGCACTCGGGCGAATCTTCGTCGATCAACTGGCGATGTGCGCCGCCCGCTTCGACGAATGCGACGAACCCGCCCGCCACATGCTGCTGGAGCAGGCACTTTCAACCTTGTTAATGGCCTTGCGCGACGATGAGCGAGTGCTCAACAGTGAAAGTTCGAACCTGGCGGCCATGCATTTGCAACGCATCGAGCAATACGTCGAGAAGCAGCTGGGCAACCCGGACCTGGCGCCGCAAGTGATCGCGGATGCTTGCGGCCTGTCCGTGCGCTACTTGCACAAACTCTTCAACAGCACGCCCTACAGCCTCGGGGAATGGATTCGTCTGCGCCGGCTAGAAGCGGTCAACCGAGGCCTGCACGACCCCAATTGCCACCTGTCGATCGGTGAACTGGCCATGCGTTGGGGATTCAGTGATCAGGCGCAATTCACCCGAAGCTTCCGCCAGCACTTCGGCTGCACCGCCAGGGAAGTGCGCAGCGGTGCCGCGCGGACGCCGGGTGCATCGACGTCGAATGTTTGAGCCGGGATTCAAATCCCGGCCCGTGTCATTCAAGGATCGACCTGGCCCATCAGTTCAGCCACCGATTCCTGGCGATTAGCGTAGCGCTGCGCCAGGACCGCACACACCATCAGTTGAATCTGATGGAACAACATCAGCGGCAGGATCAACACACCAATGGTGCTGCCGGCGAACAGCACCTGAGCCATTGGCACCCCGGTGGCCAAGCTCTTTTTCGAGCCGCAGAAGAGAATGGTGATGCGGTCTTCCTGATTGAAGCCAAAGGCTTTGCCCAGCACGGTTGACGCGGCCAGTACCAGCCCCAGCACCACGCAGCAGGCGACCACCAACCCGGCCAGGTCCCGCAACGGAATCTGGTGCCAGATGCCTTCGTTTACCGCCTCGCTGAACGCCCCGTAGACCACCAGCAGAATCGAGCCCTGATCGACGAACTTCAGCCAGCTCTTGTTGCGCCCGACCCAGGCGCCGATCCAGCGTCGTGCGATCTGCCCGGCAACGAACGGCAACAACAGTTGCACGCTGATCTTCACGATCGCATCGACGGTCGAGCCGCCGTCGCCGTGCACGTTCAACAGCAGCGTCACCAGCAGCGGCGTGAGGAATATCCCGAACAGGCTGGACGCCGCCGCGCTGCAAATCGCCGCCGGAATGTTGCCGCGTGCCAGGGAAGTAAAGGCAATCGCCGACTGCACCGTGGCCGGCAGCGCGCAGAGGTAGAGCATGCCCATGTACAGGTCGTCACCGATCAACGGCGACAGGACAGGCTTGAGCGCCAGGCCGAGCAGCGGAAACAGCACGAAGGTCAGGCCGAACACCAGCAAATGCAAGCGCCAGTGACCGGCACCGGCGATGATCGATTCGCGGGACAATTTGGCGCCATGCAGGAAAAACAGCAGGGCAATGGCGATATTGGTCAACCAGCCAAAGCCCACCGCCACCTGGCCACTGGCAGGCAGCAAGCTGGCGAGCAGGACCACGCCGACCAGGGTCAGGGTGAAGTTGTCGGGTAAAAAGCGCGGGCGCGTCATCGGGATCATCCGGTTTTGCCAGGAAGGTATCGGCGACTCTAACCCGCTGATGGATTACCGACTAACGCTAACAAGCCAGCCTGTGTCGGCTAAAGGACATGCCACTGGTCCGGGTAGGTTTATTTCAGGTGTGTCGCCGCCCGACGGCGCGATGCACCAGGAAACGGCGCCCGATCACTGACCGGGCGCCGCTTCATACCCGACATGGCTTTTTTGCTTATGAAGCGTTCATGGTTTTGTGGGTATCGATCAGGTGCTGCACCACACTTGGATCGGCCAGGGTGGAGATGTCCCCCAATCCCTCGTATTCGGCCGCCGCAATCTTGCGCAGGATGCGGCGCATGATCTTGCCCGAACGGGTTTTCGGCAGGCCCGGTGCCCACTGAATCACATCCGGCGAGGCAATCGGACCGATCTCTTTACGCACCCAGTTCTTCAGCTCAACCAGCAGTTTGTCGTCCGCCTCTTCGCCGCGATTGATCGTGACGTAGACGTAAATTCCCTGCCCCTTGATGTCATGCGGCACACCAACCACCGCCGCCTCGGCGACTTTCGGGTGGGCGACCATGGCGCTTTCGATCTCGGCGGTGCCCATGCGGTGGCCGGAGACGTTGAGTACGTCGTCCACGCGACCGGTGATCCAGTAGTAGCCGTCGGCATCGCGACGGGCGCCGTCACCGGTGAAATACATGCCACGGAAGGTCTTGAAGTAGGTGTCGACGAAGCGGTCGTGATCGCCGTACAGCGTGCGTGCCTGGCCGGGCCACGAATCGAGGATCACCAGGTTGCCCTCGGCCTCGCCTTCGATGATGTTGCCCAGGTTGTCCACCAGCGCCGGCACCACGCCGAAGAACGGTCGTGCCGCCGAACCCGGCTTGAGGGCGTGGGCGCCCGGCAGCGGGCTCATCATGTTGCCGCCGGTTTCGGTCTGCCACCAGGTGTCGACGATCGGGCAGCGGGACTTGCCGACGTTCTTGTAGTACCAGTCCCAGGCTTCCGGGTTGATCGGCTCGCCGACCGAACCGAGCAGGCGCAGGCTGCTGCCGTCGGCGCCTTCCACGGCAGCGGTGCCCGAGGCCATCATGGCGCGAATGGCGGTCGGGGCGGTGTAGAGGATGTTGACCTTGTGCTTGTCGACGATCTTCGCCACCCGGGTGATGTCCGGGTAGTTCGGCACGCCTTCGAACAGCAGCGTGGTCGCGCCGTTGGCCAGCGGGCCGTAGACAATATAGGAGTGCCCGGTGACCCAGCCGACGTCGGCGGTGCACCAGTAGACCTCGCCCGGGCGGTAGTCGAACACGCGCTCGTGGGTCATGGCCGCGTACAACAGGTAGCCGCCGGTGGTGTGCTGCACACCCTTGGGCTTGCCGGTGGAGCCGGAGGTGTAGAGGATGAACAGCGCTTCTTCGGCGCCCATTTCCTTCGGCGCGCAGACGGTGCCCGCCACTTTCATCAGGTCTTCGTACCAGATGTCGCGGTGCTGGTTCCACTTGATGTTGCCGCCGGTGCGCTGGCACACGATGACTTTCTGGATGCTGCTGGTTTCCGGGTTGGTCAGCGCGTCGTCGACGTTGGCCTTGAGCGGGATCTTCTTGCCGGCACGAATGCCTTCGTCGGCGGTGATCACCACTTTCGACTTGCAGTCGATGATGCGCCCGGCCAGGGCTTCGGGCGAGAAACCGCCAAACACCACCGAGTGAATCGCGCCGATCCGGGTGCAGGCCAGCATGGCGACCACGGCTTCGGGGATCATCGGCATGTAGATCGTCACCACGTCGCCGCGGTGCACGTCCTGGCCGCGCAGGGCGTTGGCGAATTTGCACACTTGTTCATGCAGTTCGCGGTAGGTGATGTTGCGGCTTTCCGCCGGGTCATCGCCTTCCCAGATGATCGCGACTTGATCGCCGCGCTCGGCCAGATGACGATCGAGGCAGTTGTAGGAAACGTTGAGGGTGCCGTCGGCGAACCATTTGATGTCGACATGGTGATCGTCGAAGGACGTCTGCTTCACCGTGGTGAACGGCTTGATCCAGTCGAGGCGCTTGGCTTGCTCGCGCCAGAAGCCGTCGGGGTTGACGACCGACTGCTGGTACATGGCCTTGTAGGTCGCCTCGTCGGTCAGCGTGTTGGCCAGAACCTCGGGGCGAACGGGATACAGGGAAGCCGCACTCATCTTTCTTACCTCGGTGGAATAGTTGTTTTTGTGATCTGTCGCAGGGTTGCAACCCAAGCATTCGGGCGATGGCAAAACTCAAATCCGGAATCGACCGAGCAGCTCGTCTTGCTGGCCGACGTGGTCCACCATCGCTGAGCATTGGCGAACCTGTTTGTCCGCATTGCCGGAGACTTCAATACTGATATCGCGGATGTTCGTGGTGTTGCGATTGATTTCCTCGGTCGTGACGCTTTGTTCTTCAGCCGCTGCGGCAATCTGCAGGTTCATGTCATTGATGCGATAGATGGCCGCACGTATGCGTTCGAGGGTGTCATTGGCTGCATCGGCATCCCCGGCAGTCTTGCTGGCCGTGTCGCGACTCTGCTGCATTCGCACCTGGGCGTGCCTTACGCCCGTCTGCAACTGGTCGATCATCTCGCGTATTTCCTGGGTCGATTGCTGGGTTCGCGAGGCCAGTGAGCGCACCTCATCAGCCACCACCGCAAACCCGCGTCCCGATTCGCCGGCCCGTGCCGCCTCGATGGCCGCATTGAGTGCGAGAAGGTTGGTCTGGTCGGCGATGCTGGTGATGACCGCGACAATGGAGCCAATGCTTTGACTGAGCGTGGACAACTCATTGATCGCATGACCCGTGGCGTCCATCTCTTCAGCCAGACGCTTGATGGCCCCCGTAGACCTGGAAACCAGAGCGACCCCGCCTGCTGTTTCTTCGTTAGCCGCGATGGCCGCTTCGGCGGCGGTTTGCGCGTTACGCGCGACATCTTCGGCGGTCGAGGCCATCTCGGTCATGGCGGTGGCCAATTGATCCAGTTCCTGCAGTTGAGTTTGCACGCGATTGGCGGCCTGATCGGCTTCGCAGGACGTCGCGGCAGTGCTCTCTCGAACGTGTCGCGAGCTGTTTTTCACATCGCCGATGAGCGCTTTCAGGTTCTGCAGGAACTGGTTGAACTCCCCGGCGACCAGCGCAATTTCATCATGGCCAACCACGGGCAGTTGACGGGTCAGGTCACCCTCGCCGCGATTGATGTCTGCCAACGAATCCTTGAGTTGATCCAGAGGCCGCAGCAGCCGCCTTACCAACAGGCCCAACACCAACAGGCTAAGCAGCACGCCCAGGCCTGTACCGATAACGGCACGCCAACTCAGGGTATGGGCTGCGGCCATGACGATGTCCTGATCCAGTACCACACCGATGTACCAATCCATGCCCTTGAGATCGGACAGCGGAATGAAGGACACCAGCAGCGACTTTCCATCGCTGCTGACCTCCTGAAGCTGACTGTCGAGGGGCAGGACGTTGCCTGCGAAAAGCTGGCTATAGGGCTTGCCGTTCAGTTCCGCGTTCGGGTGCGAAATGATGTTGCCACTTTTACTGAGCAGGAACGCGTAACCGGCCCCGCCGAAATCCAGGGTATTGATGGCGTCGGCAACCGTAGTCAGGCGAATGTCACCGCCAAACACCCCGAGCAATTGCCCCGCGTCGCTGATCCGCGCGACAGCCGAGATCAGGATTTCACCGGTGGTGGAATCCTTGTAGGGTTCGGTTAAAACGGCTTGGCTACTGGCCTTTCCAGTCGCGTACCAAGGGCGGATGCGACCGTCATAGTCAGGTTTTGGATTCCAGGCCGCCGTGTTCTTGATGGGTTTGCCATCAGCCTCCAGGGCACCGAACACCAGCTTGAATTCGTCTTTCAGAATGGGCGAATCGATGATTCGTTGGGTCGTTTGCACACTGTACTGGCGGTCGATCGCCTGGGACGCCAGATCCATCAGACGCAGTTTGCCGTTCAGCCAGTTTTCGATCTGACGTGCCACCGCATTGCTCGATTCCGAGATGCTCGCCTCGACCTGGTGACGCAAAATCGTACGTATCTGCCTGACTTGAACCAGCGATAGAAGGCTTGTCGTCACCAACAGCACACAGGCAGCCACAAGGCTCACCTTGTAACGGATTTTCATCGAAGACTCCAAAGGATCAATCAAGGCCAACAGCGCAAGTACCGGAGCATCCAGCCCTGGCGGATGCCTTCGCTGCATCGCAGCGAAGGACTCACCTCATTTCAAGAGGGGTTAGAAGAAGCCCAGCGGATTGATGTCGTAGCTCACCAGCAGGTTTTTGGTCTGCTGGTAATGGTCGAGCATCATCTTGTGGGTTTCGCGGCCGACACCGGACTTCTTGTAACCACCGAACGCGGCATGGGCCGGGTACAGGTGGTAGCAGTTGGTCCACACGCGACCGGCCTGGATGCCGCGCCCCATGCGGTAGGCGCGGTTGATGTCGCGGGTCCAGAGGCCGGCGCCCAGGCCGAACTCGGTGTCATTGGCGATGGCCAAGGCTTCGGCCTCATCCTTGAAGGTGGTGACGCCCACCACGGGCCCGAAGATTTCTTCCTGGAACACCCGCATCTTGTTATGGCCTTTGAGCAGGGTCGGTTGAATGTAGTAGCCGCTGGCGAGGCCACCCTCCAGCTTCTCCGCCGCGCCGCCGGTAAGGACTTGCGCACCTTCCTGCTGGGCGATTTCCAGGTACGAAAGGATCTTGTCGAACTGCTGCTCGGACGCCTGGGCGCCGACCATGGTGTCGGTATCCAGTGGGTCGCCGCGTTTGATTTGCGCCACCTTCTTCATCACCACCTGCATGAATTCGTCGTAGATCGACTCTTGCACCAGCGCACGGGACGGACAGGTGCAGACTTCGCCCTGGTTGAAGAACGCCAGGACCAGGCCTTCGGCGGCCTTTTCGATGAAGCTTGGTTCGGCCTGCATGATGTCTTCGAAGAAGATGTTCGGCGACTTGCCACCCAGCTCCACGGTGGACGGAATGATGTTTTCGGCGGCGCATTTCATGATGTGCGAGCCGACCGGGGTCGAGCCGGTAAACGCAATCTTGGCAATGCGTTTGCTGGTGGCCAGGGCTTCACCGGCTTCGCGACCAAAACCTTGCACAATGTTCAGCACGCCCGGTGGCAGCAGGTCGCCGATCAGTTCGACCAGCACGGTGATGCCCAGCGGGGTTTGTTCGGCGGGCTTGAGCACCACGCAGTTGCCGGCGGCCAGGGCCGGGGCGAGTTTCCAGGCGGCCATCAGGATCGGGAAGTTCCACGGGATGATCTGACCGACCACGCCCAGCGGTTCATGGATGTGATAGGCCACGGTGTTGCCGTCGATTTCGGCAGCGCTGCCTTCCTGGGCGCGCAGGCAACCGGCGAAGTAACGGAAGTGGTCGGCGGCCAGGGGGATGTCGGCGTTGAGGGTCTCGCGGATGGCCTTGCCGTTGTCCCAGGTTTCGGTGAGTGCCAGGGCTTCCAGGTTCTGTTCGATCCGGTCAGCGATTTTCAACAGGATCAGTGAGCGCGCCTGCACCGAGGTGGCGCCCCACCCGGCTGCAGCGGCATGGGCGGCGTCCAGCGCCTTGTCGATATCCTCGGCCGAGGAACGCGGGAATTCGGCGATGACCTGACCGTTGACCGGCGAGGTCGTGGTGAAGTACTGACCATTGACCGGCGCGACGAACTCGCCGCCGATGAAGTTACCGTAACGAGGCTTGAACGACACGACAGCACCGGGGGTGCCAGGTTGGGCGTATATCATGATGGGTCTCACTTGTTGTTATCAGTTGGCTGCTCATGTGCGCCGCTATGACCGGCCGCGTGGCGGCAACCGGTCACAGTCAGGTGCGATCAGAACGTTTGTGGCGACTCGCCACGCGCCAGGCGCGCGTTGATGTCTTCAACCACCCAGGGAAGGTCGGTGATGGTGTCGATGAAGTAATGCGGGCGTGAGCCTTCGAACATCGCGATGATGCGTGCGCGCTCGGTGGCCAGCTTGTCCGATGGCAACGCCACGAACTCGTCGTAGGTCAGTCCCAGGGCATTGCCGGAGCAGGTCAACGCGACCGTCCACATCCCTGCGCTGCGGCCTTCGAGGATGCCCGGCCAGGTGTCATCGACCTTGACGCAGGCCGCGACGTCATCAATGCCCAGGGCGATGACGTTGGCCAATGCCTGCGCAGGATGCGGGCGCCCGTTGGGCACTTCATCGGTGGCCACGACGTGATCAGTCACGTAGCCGTTTTCCCGGGCCAGCTCCACGACCTTTTCCATCACTACGGCCGGATAACCCGAGCAGGAACCGATCTTCAGTCCCTCATGGCGCAAGATCTCGATGGCTTCCAGCGCGCCCGGAATCAGCGCCGAGTGCAACGCGATTTTCTCGATTTGCAGCGGCATGAATCGCTCGTACAGGGCCGTCACGTCATCATCGGTCGGCAGGCGGCCGAAGGCGGTATGGAAACGCTCGGCAATCTGCGGCTCATTACACAGCGTGCGGATGTGATCCCACTTGCCCATGCCCATCGGGCCCCGCGCTTCTTCCAGGGAAACCTTCACGCCGAACTCGGCAAAGGCTTCAACGAAAATCTGGGTGGGTGCGAAGGAGCCGAAGTCAACGACGGTACCGGCCCAGTCGAGTACGACGGCTTGCAGCTTGGTAGGTTTCTTGTAGTTCATGGCGATGTCTCCAGTAGGTGGAACATTGAAAATGAGGCGCTGGAATCAGGCCTTGGCGCCGACGACCGCCGGTTGCCCGACTGATTGAAAGCTGTCCAGGACTTCCAGGGTTTTCGGGCGGCTGTTCCAGAACGGAATCAGCATCACACTGGCCACCAGCGCCGCGCCGGTGAACACCAGGAACACCGTGATGGTGTCGAAATAACCCGGCAGCAGACCGCCGAGAATGGCGCCCACCGAGCCGCAGCCGTTGACGAAGCCGGCCGCGGAAGCCGCGCCGTCCTTGCTGCCGAAATCGATCGCCGCCGAGCCGCTGATCATCGAGTCGGGCCCATAAAGCGTCATGCCCATCATGAACAGCAGGCCGACCACCATGTACAGGCTGCCGCTTTGCATCGAAGGCACGAACAGCGCCAGGCACACCGTGAGCAGCGCGAGACTGATGACACAGGCCGGCATGCGACGGGCGCCGAACAGTTTGTCCGAGGCATAACCAATGAGGATCGGACCGACCAGACCGGCCAACTCAAAGGCTGTTGGCACGATGGCGGAGGCCACTTTGCCGATCGCTGGCATGCGATCGTAGATAATCACCGGTCCCCAGAGCAGGATGGCGTAGCGCGCGGGTTTAAGCAGGAAGTAAGCAACGCCCAGCACCAGCACCGTACGGTTCTTCACTGCACTGCGAAGCCCTGCCAGAAGGCTTTCACGGGGCACGTCGGCACCACTGTCAGGCACGATTTCAACGGGCGGCAAGCCGACGTCTTGTGGCGTGTTGCGTTGCAGCAGGAAGAACAGCACGGCCACGACCATGACTACGGCAGCGCTGCTGATGAACGCCATACGCCAGTCGTGGGAGTATGAATAGGCCCACCAACCTGCAAAGGGCGTTGCGACCAGGCCACCGAATGCGTAGCAAGTCGACCAGTAGCCCAGCACGCGACCACGTTCAGTGGTGGTGAAGAAGCTGCCGATATTCTTGCAAAGGCCTGACCAACCAGTGGACTGGGCAAGACCCTGGATCAGGGTGCAGGTGACGAAGATCGGGATGGTGGCGTAGGTCCCCATGACCAGGGCCGCCAGGGCCGATATCACCAGGCCGCCGCAGACGACGACCCGTGGACCGAAGCGGTCGGAGAAGTTGCCCCAGAGGAACTGCCCCACGGCATAAGCCGCCAGGTACAGCGCATCGAGGTTGGCCATGGTGGCCTTTTCCAGCATGAAAGTCGGGTCTTCGCCGATGCCGAGCTTGGCGACGGAAAAGGCTTTACGCGTGAAGTAGAAGGCGGCGTAGGCCACCCAGGTAATGAGGAAAATCTGTACACGCCAGCGCTGGATTGATTTCCAGCCGCTCGCTGAAGCGCCTGCGATGTTGTTCATGGTCTTCTGATCCCGTATGGGTTGCCGTACAGCGCAAAAAGTTGTTTTTGTTTTTGTTTTGGGTGCCGCAACCCGTCCCGGCGAACTGCTTGAAGGGCAGCAGGCGAGGTTCAGGGTTGGTGGCTTCTGGCTTCAGACGTCAGATTATGGGTAGGCGATATCGCTGGCTCCTGCTCGGCACTGCCGGCTGTGAATGACCAGATCCATGGAAAAAAGAGGTCGCCGTAAAGAAGGTGCGATCCCAACACCCGCCCCGACACACCCAGAGTGGCGGCGACCCGAAAGGGGGAAGTGGGTTAAGCCGCTTCCAGTTCCACGCCCATCGCGAGAAGGCTGTCAGCGATGGCGCGCAGGAGCTGGTGGACGATGTGTTCATCGATCTGACCGATGCAGCCGATGCGGAAACTGTCAGCCACGGTCAACTTGCCTGGGTAGATGATGAATTGACGCGCTTTCAACTCTTCGTAGAAGCGCTTGAATTCAAAGTTGACATGCTCCGGGCTGAAGAAGGTGGTGATGATCGGCGACAGCCAGCGATCTTCCAGCAAGGTCTTGAAGCCCAGCTTGCGCATCCCGGCGACCAGCACGTCGCGGTTGCGGGTGTAGCGTGCGAGACGACCCTGCACGCCACCTTCGGCCTGGTGTTGCTCCAGGGCTTTGTGAAAGGCAACGACACTGTGGGTCGGTGGGGTGAAACGCCATTGACCGGTACGCTCCATGTAGACCCATTGCTCGTAGAGATCGAGGCTCAGCGAATTGGCGCGGCCTTTCGCGGCCTCCAGCACAGCGCGGCGGATGATCACGAAGCCGAAACCGGGAATACCCTCGATGCACTTGTTCGCCGAGGACACCAGCACGTCAAAGCGTATGTCGTCGACGCTCAGGGGGACTGCGCCAAACGAACTCATCGCGTCAATGATCAGGCTCTTGCCGTGCGCTTCGACCACTTCAGCGATTTCGCGCAGTGGATTGAGGATGCCGGAGCTGGTTTCGCAGTGGACGATGAACACGTTGGTCACGTCGGGGTTGGCATTGAGCAGCGCATCCACTTCTTCTGGCTGCGGCGGCAGATAATCGCCCTTGTCCAGGGTGATGTAGTCGCGCCCCAGGTACTCAAGCGTCTTGGTCGCCCGTTGGCCGTAAGCACCATTCATCAACACCAGTGCTTTGCCGTCACGGGGAATGGCGCTCGCCAGGGCGGCCTCTACCGAATAACTGCCGCTGCCCTGTAAAGGCACGCAGGCGAAACTGTCGTCCTCGACGCCAGCCATGCTCAGCAGTTGCTTGCGAACTTGTGCAGTGAGGGTATTGAAGGCGCCATCCCATGAGCCCCAATCCCGGAGCATGGCTTCTTTGGTGGCCTTTGAAGTGGTCAGGGGGCCTGGTGTCAGCAGGTAGGGTTCACCCAATGCCGGAACGGCCAATGGTTGATGTTGGGAGGGGAATTCGGCTTTGGTCATGATCTTCTCCTGCGTTGTTTTTGTAAGGGAATGATTCATGGGCCGATGAAAACAACTTCCAACAAATAATCAAAATCGATTTGTTGTATTTCAAATATAAGTTGAGCTTATTTGTAAAAAATTTATATTGATTATCAATGGGTTGGATTTTTTGTGAGTGCCGTTTTGGCCAAAACATCGTTCGATTTGGTCAGGCGGAGAGTGGTGATGAAAGGCGGCGCGATCGTGCCGCCTGATGGGCAGCCCGGTCTGTAAGCATTGCGCTCACAGCCAAGATCCAATGGAAGACAGCTGCTGTCTTCCATTGACTGGATGGGCTAGATACCGATGGCCGGGTATTCATCGCTTTGATCGGGCCAGGCCGACAACACCTGGAAGCCATCGTCGGTGACCGCCACCATGTGCTCCCACTGGGCCGATAGCGAGTAATCCTTGGTGATCACTGTCCAGCCGTCCGCCAGGGTTTTCACATGGCGCTTTCCGGCGTTCAGCATTGGCTCGATGGTGAAAATCATCCCGGCCTTCAACTTCAGTCCCTGGCCCGGATAGCCGTAATGCAGGACTTGCGGTTCATCGTGGTAGACCTTGCCGATACCGTGCCCGCAGTATTCACGAACAACACTGAAGCCATCCCTTTCCGCGACCGCCTGAATCGCATGCCCGATATCGCCCAGCGTTGCCCCGGGGCGCACGACTCGAATGCCGGCGCACATGGCTTCGTAGGTGGTCTTGACCAAGCGTCGAGCCTGCGCGCTGGGCTCGCCGACGAAGTACATGCGGCTGGTGTCGCCGTACCAGCCGTCCTTGATGACTGCGATGTCGATATTGACGATGTCGCCATCCTTCAACGGCTTGTTCGAAGGGATGCCATGGCAAACCACTTCGTTGACGGAGGCGCACACGGTTTTCGGGAAGCCGTGATAGCCGACATTGCCCGGTATGGCCTGTTGCACGTTGACGATGTAGTCGTGGCAGATCCGATCGAGTTCGTCGGTGGTCACTCCCGCTTTCACATGGGGGGTAATCATGGCCAGAACCTCGGCGGCCAGCGCACCTGCAGCGCGTGACTTGGCGATGTCGGCGGGCGTGTTGATCTTGACGTTCGCCTTCATGGCTTGGCTCCGCAGGTTGCAAGGGATGGCGAGCCTTGCGAGACATCCGCCAGCGCACAGAGTTGTTGCACATCCAGGCCGCCGGCCAGTTCGGCACGAATCAGCAGGCGCGAGATTTCGCTGTGGTCAAGATTTGGATGTAACTCCGAGAGCATTCCGATGCGCATCCAGTGCTCGGCTTGAGCATTGATCGAGCGACTCAGCGCATTGCTGGCGACGCGCAAGTTCTCGTGCATGTCTTCTGAAATTTTTACGATACCCATGATATTCACTATATGAAATGCATATGGATCGTATATTAATCGCTTTGCGCCTGAATTCAAATGGCCGCCATGACATGCAAACGCCCCGGTCAAGGGGCGCCATGACCGATGTGTCGGTCCGCTTTGGGTCATTTCATTGAGCCAGTTAAATCGAAAGAACGAACCGGCATTCGTCCCCGGCCTGGTCGTCAGGCCCTGATTGATCAGGCAAGAACCCGCAGCGATCCAGGACTTTTCGGGAGCCCAGGTTCTCTTCGTACACATAAGCAATCAACTGGTTGAGATCCCAACGCACCTTTGCTTGCTCGATCAGATGCCTCAGCGCCAGGGTCGCCAGCCCCTTTCCGCAGGCCTGTTGATCGATCCGGTAACCTACCTGGGCAGAACGCTGCGACACGTCGATGCATTTCAAATTGGCCCGGCCCACGATGCATTCGCTGGAATCCTCGATCACAAACGGGTGCCAGGCGCCCATAGCAAAGTCGGACAAATAGCTCTCGATGTGCTCGGCGACGCCTTGCAATGAATAAAACGAAGGGTCACGCGCATCAATTTGAGATTCGAACCAGGCACGGTTGCGCATTTCAAATGCCAGCAATGCCTCAGTGTCCGTACTTTTCAGCTCGCGAACGGTGAATGATTTCCTCAAGCCCTTCTCCTGTGCCCCAGGCCGAAAGCGGACAAGAATGCCCAGCGCCTCCAGACTTGAGAGCGGTCGTTTAGCGGTCGATCCCTATGCGGCAGGCACACCCTGAGGGGATGCCTGCCGACCGTCGCCCACCTTCACGCAAAGCCCCCGATCAAGTCAACGCCCTGCCCTCTCCCGCATGAGCACCCGTAACAGCATGCAGCGAGCCTGATCGCCTCAATGACCTTTGACTTTCCTGATACGGAGCACGATCAACGCAAGGATGCCGATCGCCAACGGCGTCATGGCCAGCATGGCCTCTCGCGGCGCCACGCCGACACCGAGCAGGTGCAAACCCGAGTAGCCCAGCTTGAGCAGATTCAGCAAGTAGTAGGTAATGGCGATGATCGACAGGCCTTCCACGGCGCGCTGGATCTTGATCTGCGCATCGGCTCGGGCGTTGAGGCTTTTGAGAATTTCCGAATTCTGTTCTTCCATCTCGACCTGGACCCGTGCCTGAAGCAGATCACCCAGGTTGGCCACGCTTTCGGCCAAGTGTTCCAGGCGCTGTTCAGTGGCGGTGCAGTACCTGACGGTGGGTTTGAAGCGGCGATCGATAAACACACCAAGACGCTGGCAGTCGCCGACGTGAGTTTCGCGCAACTCACCCAAACGCTCGAACACCAGTTGCGCATAGGCCTGTGTGGCACTGAAGCGGTGACGGGTCTTCGCGGTACTGCTGACCACTTGCGCCGACAGGTTGGAAATATCCGCCAGCAGCGCCTTTGCATTACTGCCATGGGGATCGGCGTTGCGTTCCGAGAGCGTGACCAGGGTCTTGTCAAACTCATCGAGCTGCGCGCTCAGGGTCTTGGCCATGGTCAGGGATAACGAGGCCATCATCCGGTAGGTCTCGATCTCCAGCAGGCGGCGAATCATTCGGCCCTGGCGGTAAGCGTTGAGGCGCCGGTTGACGAACAACAGGTGGTTGACGCCGTCCTCGCTGATACGAAAATCGCTCCACACCACCGCATCGCCACCGCCCACGCAGGAACCGCAAGGGTCCTTGAAGCCATAGCGGGACAGGTCCAGCCCGGCTTCACCCCGCACCACGATCTGCACCGAGTTGATCAGCGCCGGCAAATGCGCTTCGACCTTGCACGCCAACAACTCGGGCAAGGTTGTCCAGATCAGGTCATCGCGGGAGGAAGTGACCACCAGGGTCAGGGTGAAGAACTCGGCATGGCGCTCCCATTTCAGCGCGTGGCCTTCGAGCCGGGTAATGCCCTGGGCGGCATTCAGGTCGAGGGCGTCAAGGCCGCAGCTTTGCAGGAAGGCATTGCATGCCTGTTCGTTGCCGAGGAAGGCCAGATGAAATACATGGGCCGGCTCATCGAAATACAGTGACGGACGCGCGTGCAGTTCGTTGTGCAGGCTTTGTCGTAACGGGTGCATGTGGTGTGGCCATGTTGGAGTTGTTTTTGGCGCTTACGATCGATGCGCACTTGAAGCACGGCATCGTCGACTGCTGTTGTGAGTGGGACTGGCCAAAGAACCCATGAGTCACGCCAATGACAATCAACCCGGCCACCGGAACTGAATGAAGCCCCCAAAGGTTGCAGCCAACTTTTGGGGGGCAGCCCATCAAGCCGTCAGGTACGCCCTACCGAACCCGAGACCGGCAGATTGCCCAGCAAGTTGAGCCCGGTGCTCTTGACGAACGCGTCATAGTCCATCGGCCGCTCGATACGGGTTTCGGCATTGGGCAGCACGTAGGCCCAGGCACGTTTGGACGATGCGTCGTAGACCAGCTTGAACAGGCGGGTCGGTACCCACACCTTGTTGTCGCCGACGGTGGCGTGGCCTGAATCAAAGAGCGGGCCGGTAAAGACATAGACATCACCATTGGCTCGCTGGGCGAACTTTCTGACATCAGACTTGAGGGCCTGGCTAAGTTGCATGAAGTATTCGCCCAGGCGTTTGCGAGGCAGGCTTGTCTGGCAGGGAGGCGCTTGTATTTGAGCAATCCATGACCACTGGATTTGGACAGTCCTGCAGGGTTATGTGCTACTCCGCTATCTCGGATACCCTCGCGACAAAATCAAGATTCTGCATGGCGGCTACAGCCCTTGGCTGTTGCCGCTGACCGAAAACTGACCCAGTAAAGGCTGTTCTGCCGACTGAAAACTGACCCAGGTGTTCAACTGCTTCTGCTCACTTTTCGAGCAGGAGAACACAGGGTGATCAGCATGGAAATGTTGGGAAAAATCCGGCGGATGTACTTCCGCGACAAGCTCTCGCTGCATCAGATAGCCAAGCGTACCGGACTGTCGAGAAACACCATTCGAAAATGGGTCAGAGCACCCGAAGCCACCCAGCCGGCCTACCAACGGTGCGCAACCTTCAACAAACTCAGTCCATTTCACGAGACGCTGGAGCAGGCGCTCAAGGCCGATTCGTTTCGGGCAAAGCACAACCGCAGGAGTGCCAAAACACTCTTCGAACAGATCAAGGCCGAGGGGTACGACGGCGGCTACAGCCAACTCACCGCCTTTATACGCTCGTGGCGCGGCGAGCAAGGCAAGTCTTTACGAGCTTTTGTGCCGCTGACCTTTGCACTCGGGGAGGCCTTTCAATTCGACTGGAGCGAAGAAGGTCTGCTGATCGGCGGCCTGTTCCGACGCATCCAGGTCTCCCATATGAAGCTGTGCGCCAGTCGCGCATTTTGGTTGGTTGCGTATCCCAGCCAAGGCCACGAGATGTTGTTCGATGCCCATACCCGCTCGTTTGGCGCGTTAGGTGGGGTGCCGCGTCGCGGCATCTACGACAACATGAAGACCGCTGTCGACAAGGTCAACAAGGGTAAGGGCCGCACGGTCAATGCTCGGTTTGCCGTGATGTGTGCGCACTACCTGTTCGACCCGGACTTCTGCAACGTCGCTTCCGGCTGGGAAAAAGGCATCGTTGAAAAGAACGTCCAAGACAGCCGACGGCGCATCTGGCTCGATGCTCAAAACTGCATGTTCCACACCTTCGAGGAATTGAATGCCTGGCTCGGCCAACGCTGCCGTGCGCTCTGGGGCGAACTGCTGCACCCGCAGTACAACGGGCTGACCGTGGCGGACGTCCTGGAGCTGGAACGCGCTGAATTGATGCCGATGCCGACTGCCTTTGATGGCTACGTCGAGCGCACCGTACGGGTCTCCAGCACCTGCCTGATCAGCGTGGCGCGAAATCGCTACTCGGTGCCGTGTGAGCGGGTCGGCCAGTGGGTCAGCAGCCGTTTGTATCCTTCCCGGGTGGTGGTCATCGCCGATGAAACGACGATTGCCAGCCACGAGCGTCTGTTTGATCGAGATCAGGTCAGTTTTGACTGGCAGCATTACATCCCGCTTATCGAGCGCAAGCCTGGAGCGCTGCGCAATGGCGCTCCGTTTGCTGATCTGCCGAAGCCGTTGCAGCTGTTAAAACGCGGTCTGAGGCGTCACGCCAATGGTGATCGAGTCATGACGCAGGTACTGGCGGCAGTTCCCATCGCCGGGCTCGATGCCGTGTTGGTGGCTGTGGAGTTGGTACTTGAATCAGGCAGCTTGAGTGCTGAGCACATCCTGAATGTCCTGGCTCGACTGACATCGACAGCAGCCCCTCCGTCCGCCGAAACCAGCCTTCAACTCAAGATAGCGCCTGTCGCCAATACGGCACGCTACGACCGGCTCCGTACCACCGATGAGGAGACTCGCAATGCGTGATCTTATGGCGGAACTCAAAGAACTGCGTCTGCATGGCATGGCCAGCGCCTGGGAAGAACTAGCCTCGCAAGGAGAAGCTTCGACGGCATCCTCGAAATGGCTACTTGAGCATCTTCTCCAACAAGAACATGCGGATCGAGCGGTGCGCTCAGTGAACCACCAGATGAACATGGCCAAACTCCCCATGCATCGTGATTTGGCCGGCTTCGACTTCAGCGCTTCTAGCGCAGATGCCCGCCTGATCAGGGATCTGTCCAACCTGGAGTTCACCGATACCGCGCAGAATGTCGTATTCATCGGCGGGCCTGGAACAGGCAAAACACACCTCGCCACCGCCTTGGCTGTGTCCGGGATCACGACGCATCACAAACGCGTGCGCTTCTACTCCACGGTGGATCTGGTCAATCTGCTGGAGCGCGAAAAGTACGATGGCAAGACGGGCCGCATCGCTCAAGGGCTGTTACGAACAGACCTGGTGATACTCGATGAACTGGGGTATTTGCCCTTCAGCCAGAGCGGTGGTGCCCTGTTATTTCACTTGCTGTCCAAGCTGTACGAGCACACCAGCGTGGTCATCACCACCAACCTCAGCTTCTCGGAATGGTCGAGTGTGTTTGGTGACGCCAAGATGACAACGGCGTTGCTGGATCGGCTGACACACCACTGCCACATCGTCGAAACGGGCAACGAGTCCTACCGCCTGCAACACAGCAGCTTGGTCGCCCAGACCAAGATCAAATCACGTGAACGAAAGCGCAAAGACAATGATGGTGCCGAGGACGATGAGCTGTTTTGATCTGCACCAAAAATACCCTGCCGCATGCCCACATGCGGTGGGGCTTTAATGCCTCTTCCACCGGGACACGACTGCTAAGCTTATCCACAATTGCTGATGCCAAAATCAGCAATCCGCCCTGGGTCAATTTTCAATCGGCAGGGTGGGTCAGTTTTCAATCAGCGCCAACAGCCAGTCTGCTTGATGACCTGATCGATACTGATATAGCGGCGATTGAGGCCGAGCTTCAGGCGTTGCAAATAGCACCAGCAGCGACCGAGGAAAAGCAAAAGCCCAAGCGCACGGCATTGCCGGCAGAATTCCCACGCACGTTGATCCATCACGAGCCGGACAACACTCACTGCCCATGCGGCTGCGCACTGAAGCGCATCGGTGAAGATGTCAGTGAAAAGCTGGACTACACGCCGGGTGTGTTTACCGTTGAGCGCCATGTTCGTGGCAAGTGGGTTTGCGATGACTGCGAAACGCTGATCCAGGCGCCGGTGCCGGCGCAGGTCATCGACAAGGGCATCCCGACGGCCGGGTTACTTGCTCACGTCATGATTGCGAAGTTCGCTGACCATCTTCCGCTTTACCGTCAGGAATCGATTTTTGGTCGTGCCGGCTTGGCGATTCCACGCTCCACGCTGGCTCAGTGGGTTGGCATGACAGGCGTGCAGTTGCAGCCTCTGGTCGATGCCTTGCGGGACGTAGTGATCGGGCAACAGGTCATGCACGCGGATGAAACACCCGTGCAAATGCTTGCTCCAGGCTCGAAAAAAACTCACCGATCTTATGTTTGGGCATACGCCACCAGCCAGTTCTGCGAGACAGCCGCTGTCGTCTACGACTTCAGCCCCAGCCGCGCCGGCGAGCATGCTCGTAACTTCCTGCAAGGCTGGAAAGGCAAGTTGGTTTGCGATGATTTTGGCGGTTACAAGGCCAGCTTCGAACTCGGCGTGACCGAGATCGGCTGCATGGCCCATGCCCGGCGCAAGTTCTTCGAGTTGCACGCAACCAACAAGAGCCAGATCGCCGAGCAGGCCCTGCGCTACATCCAGCTGTTGTACGAAGTCGAGAGCGAAGTACGCGACCTGGAGCCGAATTTACGGCGCCGAATACGGCAAGAAAAAGCCGTACCGGTGATGGATAGGTTGCATGCCTGGATGATCGCGCAGCGTGATGTTGTGCCCGAAGGGTCGGCTATCAGCAGAGCACTCGATTACAGCCTCAAACGCTGGGCAGCGCTGTCGCGCTACCTCGATGACGGGGCGGTTCCCATTGATAATAATTGGGCGGAGAACCAGATCCGGCCATGGGCTCTTGGACGCAAGAACTGGCTCTTCGCCGGGTCACTACGCAGCGGAAAACGGGCTGCGGCGATCATGAGTTTGATCCAGTCAGCACGGCTGAATGGCCATGATCCGTACGCCTATCTAAAGGATGTTCTCACGCGCCTGCCGACGCAGCGGGCGAGTGAAATTGAGCAGTTGCTTCCGCATAAGTGGCAGCCGGTTTAATCACGCAAGACGTGATGCCCGGACGCATACGCTCTTGGCGACATCGGTAGCGGTACTGACCGCTATTCCAACTTCGGCTTGACGGAGAGCTGGAGCGTCGTTGACGCCGTCGCCCGTCATTCCGGTTACGTGCCCTGCGGCTTGAAGATGCTTTACCACGATATATTTATCTTCCGGGTACACTTCGGCAAATCCGTCAGCACCGCCGAAAAGGTCGTCTCCGGCACCCGTTTGTGAGCTCGCGGCCTTTAAATCCGCGACGCGCCGGATCTGGGTGAGTCCGACGCCTTCGCCGATCTGGAGTGCCACCGGGAGCGCGTCCCCTGTCAGCATCTTGACCTGGACTCCCAACTCATTAAGAGTTGAGATAAGTTGCCTGGCGTCCGGTCGCGGAGGATCGTACAACTCCACGAGTCCAATCAGTACAGGGACGCCATCCTCGGCGCCGCGAGCTACCGCTAGCGTGCGAAAGCCTTTTGCCGCTGACTCGCTGACGCGCGCATCCAACGTCTCGATTTCGAGAGGCAGGAGTCCACAAGCTTCGGCGATGGTGCGCACGGCGCCCTTCATTACGCGCACCCGCTGACCATTCTGCTCAATAACAGCTTCCGTCCGCCGAGTTTTCGCATCGAATGGAGCGAAGGATACGGTTGTTCCAACGGCAATGCCGTCGAAGACATGATGTGTTTTAGCTGCGGCGAGAAAGGCAAGATCTATAGGATCCTGGTTGGATTCCTGTGACGCTAGCGCGCCCGCGATCAGAACGTCGGCTTCCGTCGAGCGTTTTAGTGGGGTCACTCCCGTGACCGCCAATTGATTCATTGTGATTGTGCCTGTCTTGTCCACGCAAAGGACGTCCATCGTCGCGGCGTCTTCCGCAGCACTCAACCGAGTGACAAGCACCCCACGCTGGGCCAGTTCCTTCGACCCGAAAGCCATGCTGACGGTGAACATAACGGGAAGAGCTACAGGTACCGCGCTCATGAGTAGGACAAGCAGGAGAGGAATCATTTCGAGCAGCGGCACGCCGCGAATCAGCGATAGCATGAGCACCACGCCAAGTAGCACACCAACAATGACAAACAGCCAGCGCACGATCTTAGTCACGACCGCTTCGATATGAAGTTTCGGATGCGCCTGCTGCACGAGTTCTGTGGTTCGGCCGAAATAGGTTTGTGCCCCCGTAAGGATCACCACGCCGTTGCCTTCCCCACGACGGACGATAGACCCGGAGGAGAGGACTTCGCCGGGTGCTTTATCAGTTTCTTTCGACTCGCCCGTTAGCGCCGATTGATCCAGGCTCATCGCGCCGGTGAGGAGTTTCACATCTGCTGGAATGATGTCACCTGAGCGTACGCGGATAATGTCACCTGGTACCAGTTCTCGGGCGGTAATCACCTGCCACTTCGAGTCGCGCAGCACTCGGGTATTAACCTGTAAGCGTTTTTGTAGAGCTTTGACGACGCCAGCGGCGCGCTGTTCCTGAGTGAAACTCAGTACAGCGTTGACAACCAGTAATACGCCCACAACTGCAAGATCAGTATAGTTTCCCAGTACAGCGGATAAAATCATGATCAGTTCGAGCATCCAAGCCGAGATCCCCCAGAATTTTCGCTGGAATCTCAAAGCCGGATGCCCTTTCGTCTCCGCTACTTCGTTGTAGCCGTGCTCCTTGCGCTGCGTTTCGACCTGCGCATGCGTGAGACCTACATCAGGGTTAACATGCAGCGCTGCAAGCGTTTGAAGAACCGTTGCAGCGGCGATGTCAGTTGCGTTTACTGGAGGAGGCCGAGCGTCGGAGTCATTTTTGAGGGGGCTCATCCTGAATCTCCTTCTCTATCGTTTACGCAAGTCACACTGGTTTTGGTGGGTGGATCGTAAGGCCTCATTCGTCTGCGACATTCGCCCAAAATACGCCCGTTACCAAGGTTTTTAGATTTTCTTAAAACGCTCCTTAGCAAAACCAGAATCCGGTGTTGCGCAGCCCCGTCCCTCTGCATTGTCTTTCCAAACCTGAGCGGGTTGCTCACCTGACCGCCTCGCACTAGATTGGAGAACGGCTTGGAGGGATTTCAAAAACGGTAAAAAACTCATAGGTGATCGAGTTACCAATCGAGATTCCACATAGCTCAAATTCGCATCTCCCAGATTATAGGAAGGGTTCAGGCTAACTGGCCTTCTTGCCGACAGTGCCCAACTCGATAGGAGCTTTTATATAAAACACAGAGATGTCCTCAACCTCCAACCTCTTGAACAACCTTTCAGATTCATCCTCGGTAATTGCCATACGAATCTCTGTAGGCTGATCTGCCAACTCAAAAAAGTGGGAGGAATGCAGCCGCCCCGTGTGTCCAAAGCCCTCAATGGCCGTAGACAAGGTCGCACCGCGCAGCCCCATTTCTTTAGCCAAATCAACGATCCACTCGCCAAGCATCTTTCCCTGATAACGACGGTTCTGTTGAGTAAAGAAAATCACCAGAAAGCCTTTCATTACCATCTCCTTAACGCGTGCCAATCATTTGATAGGACAAAAGCCCGGCAGCGGTCATCGCTAACGAGCCTACAACGTGCAATGAAATTGAGCCGAACGCCCACAGAAGTCTACCCTCCTGAATCAGGGCAACTGTTTCGGCTGAAAACGTGGAGAAGGTGGTGAGCCCCCCACAGAAACCCGTGATGATCAGCAGGCGCCATTCAGGGCTTAAGGTGGGGGACGCGGCCAAGAAAGCGATAGCTAACCCAATGATGTAGCCTCCGACCAAGTTCGCGACCACAGTGCCTGGCGGAATCGTAGGGAACAGTCCGTTCAGTGTCATGCCCAAGAGCCAGCGCAACCAGGCACCAAGGGATGCGCCGATAGCTATGACGAGAAGTGACTTCAGCATGGTCGCATGTCTCCCCAGGACTGATAGAACCGAGGAGGTGCTGATAAGCGCAAATTACGAGTGGTAGCTGATATGAGATTTTGAGTCACGATCCTGTCCTGAATTGGAGAACAGGGAGACGCACCTACGCACCCTGTCCAGGGTTCACGTAGGCATCATCAGCACAAAGGCGGTTATAAGGAGGAATGCCATCTCCTGTTTTCATCCTAAAGCAGCGGCGGCCGGAGATTCAAGCCATAACAAGCTTGAATTGAAGCATTCAGTCAATGTCGATCAGCATTCTCAACATATGAGCTAGATCAGTTGGATTCAAACTTGGGTCGCTATACTGGATACCGCCCAACATCGACTCAAGGGTTTCCCCATGACTCCTTCGCCCAGCGACCAACGAGATGTAGTGATTATCGGTGGGGGTCAGTCAGCCTTGGCGGTAGCGTATTTCCTGCGCCGAACTCAACTTTCGTTCGTTATCCTCGACGCAGAGGAGGAGCCCGGTGGTGCCTGGCGGCGTGGCTGGAACTCGCTGCGTTTATTCTCCCCGTCCACCTGGAGTTCGATCCCTGGCTGGATGATGCCTCCTGCGCAGGAGGGGTATCCAACGCGAAATCATGTAATCGACTATCTCAACCAATATGAGCTGCGCTACCAGTTTCCTGTTGAGCGTCCGGTTCGGGTCGTTTCTGTGGAACGCTTAGAGTCTGGCTTACGAGTACGTTCTGACGACAGGTATTGGGATGCCAAGGTTGTAATCAGCGCTACCGGCACCTGGAGCAATCCGTATATCCCTCACTACCCTAATGCCGAGTTATTCGCCGGTCGGCAATTGCACTCCGCGAACTATGTCGAAGCACAAGCCTTTGTTGGCAAGAAGGTTTTGGTGGTGGGTGGTGGCAATTCAGGAGCGCAGATTTTGGCAGAGGTATCCAAGGTCGCCGAGACCACTTGGGTAACCGCTACTGAACCGGTCTTTTTGCCTGACGATGTGGATGGACGGGTACTGTTCGAGCGCGCCACTCAGCGCTTGAAGGCCCAGCAAGAGGGGCGTGTCATTGACCAGCCAGTCGGCGGGTTGGGAGACATTGTCATGGTGCCGCCAGTTCTGGAAGCCCGTGAGCGTGACGTCCTCAAATCTGTGCGCCCCTTTGAACGCTTCACTCGCGATGGTGTGATGTGGGCCGATGGATCTGAATCTGTAGTGGATGTGGTGATCTGGTGTACCGGATTCAGGCCCGCACTTCAGCATCTGGATACGCTGGGGGTGATCGACACTGAAGGTCGTGTTGAGGTCGAAGGCACTCACTCGATCCAAGAGCCAAGACTATGGCTGGTGGGCTATGGCGAGTGGACAGGTTCGGCTTCCGCCACGCTGATCGGTGTAACACGCACAGCACGCAGCACAGTCAATGAGATCGCGACCTATCTTGGCGATCCGTCCATGACCTAGTGTGCCTACACCCCTAGGAGTAGAGGACATGAATGAAATGATCGTGCGCTGGCCTGAGCGCAATCCCCGCATGTTTTTAGCGGTAGCAGCGCTTGTCTGGTTCGGATTGTATGAAGCCCTGATACCTATTTCAGAGGCTTTGGTCGCAGCGCTTCCTGTTGATCGCAAGAGCCACCTTGGGGGCGCCTTACAGTTTTTTTTCTACGACACGCCCAAAGTGCTGATGCTGTTGACCGGCATCGTGTTCTTGATGGGCATGATCAACTCTCACTTCACGCCTGAACGCACCCGCGCAATGTTGGCGGGTCGAAGCGAGGGCACGGCCAATGTCATGGCGGCCTCTCTCGGTGTGTTTACCCCGTTTTGCTCGTGCTCAGCCGTTCCTCTGTTTATAGGTTTTGTTCAAGCTGGAGTGCCCCTGGGGGTGACTTTCTCTTTCCTCATTTCTGCGCCCATGGTGAATGAGGTAGCGCTGACACTGCTACTTGGCCTGTTCGGCTGGAAAGTTGCATTGCTATACATCAGCCTGGGATTGTTTATTGCGATTGTTGCCGGCTGGGTCATTGGGCGTCTGAAAATGGAGGCCTATCTGGAAGACTGGGTTCGCGATATGCCCAAGATCCAGGCAACCGCTGCAGACACGAGTATGCCGCTTTATGAGCGGATAAATGCCGGGTTCAGCAGCGTGCGTGAAATCGTCGGAAAAGTATGGCCTTACATCCTTGCTGGCATTGCCATTGGCGCAGGCATTCACGGGTATGTACCTGAGGATTTCATGGCCAGCTTCATGGGCAAGGAAGCCTGGTGGTCAGTTCCACTCGCGGTTCTTATCGGCATCCCCATGTATACCAATGCGGCAGGCATCATCCCCATTGTGCAGGCACTGCTCGCAAAGGGCGCAGCGCTGGGCACTGTGCTGGCCTTTATGATGAGTGTCATCGCTCTATCGCTTCCGGAGATGGTGATATTGCGCAAGGTGCTGAAAGTTCGCCTGATAGCCACCTTCACTGGGGTCGTCGCCGTCGGCATTCTCATCGTTGGTTACATCTTCAACTTCGCGTTGTAATCCACCTACCGAGGCTTTTATGAAAGACATCAAGGTTCTGGGCACCGGTTGTGCAAAATGTAAATCGACAGTAGCCATCATCGAACAGGTGGCGAGTGCGAAAGGCGTCCCCGTTAAGCTGGAAAAAATCGAAGACATGCAACAGATCGTCGGCTACGGGGTCATGTCCACCCCGAGTGTCGTGATTGATGGAAAGGTTGTTCACTCAGGGGGCATCCCGAGCCGTGAAAAGGTTGAAGAATGGCTCAGCGCTTGAGTCAAGTGCCCCTGCACACCCAACAAGACTCGGTTGTGAGAGGCCTAGCCTGTTGTACTGCGGATGCACCAGCTCGCTCCAGAGTGCAAGACAGCGCTGGCCGAGCCAGACATTCATCTTGTTGCCACAGCGGACGCTCTCACACTGCTCCTGCATAACCAGCACGCCATTAGCGCGGCCATTGAAGAGGTGACAAAGTGGCTCTCTGAAAATGGACTGGGGAGTGTCGCGGCTAACGCAATTGCGGCAATGGAAACGCTGGGCACAAACGCTCAAGGCATCACAGACGCCATCATGCGACTACGGAGGTTATAGGCATCATCTACCCCCCCCCCGCCCGTGGCCCTTCCTTGATGAGCGAGTCCCGCCTCATAGCTGCCAGTCGCGACAGGCAGAAATTGGCCGATTCTGTTGAAAAAGTCGGCAATGGTTTCCGCGTTAGAAAAGTACACGCTTGAGATTGAAATATTTTTGGCTTGGCCGCCACTGAGCACAAAACCATCAAACAACAGGCTCTCAATATACTCTTCAGGAAATGCCGGCGCGCTATCAGCGACTATTGGGACGTCCCCTGGCAAGGCAACAGCCCGCACCACTTTAGCGCTTTCGGTGGCGGCCTCTCGGCCTTTGGTATGGTTTAGCAGCGATGCAGCTTTTGACGTATTCCAACGGCGCCAGAAGGCAATTTGCTCGACTACAGAAGCGGGCCGGCGAAAGGGATTAATGGCTGTGGTCTTGAAGCGCTCGTGGAGCCAGTCACTTATCTCGCAGACCAGGCTCACCAATCGATTAACTCGCTGCTGCGTCCTGGAATGCCACCAGAGACCTGTGGGGTCATCGCTATCCTGAATGGTTCCATACAAGAGGGCATTAGCAAACGAATTAAGTAGTCGGCTGCGATCCCCTACCTTAGCAAACTCACAGGCCTTCACCGCCAGGAAGTCTATGAAAAGACCGGCAGCCTGGGCGTAGGTTGCCTCGGTAGAGAAGTCGAGGTTTCTGGCCTGGAAATAATGAAAAAGTGGCCAAACGGGAGTTCCGCCGGCCACGATGAGATGGATGAGTTTACCACTCCGCTCTGAATCAGCGACTACGAGACAAAGATGGGAATGTTCATGTAATGAACGCATTTTGTTGAGGCTATCCCTTCAACTGAACACCTGGCAGGAGTTCAATACCGATGCGATTAACCAGTTCACGATAGGAGATGGGCTTTGTAACGGTGGCATCATCTTTGTTTTCAACCCAGTAGGCCCAAGCTCGCTGCGCATTCGGATCATAAACCAACTTAAAGAGATGCGTAGGTACCCAGACATGCCCACGACCAATGGTTGCCACCTGTCCCTCAAAAGCCGGGCCAGTGAACACATAAACATCGCCTTGAGCACGCATGACGTAATGGCGGGTAGCCGCCTCAACCCGACGTGCCCAAACACCCCTATTATTTTCAGGCGCTTGCGGCACCATATTGGCCAGGGAAAAACTTTGGGCCATCGAACCAGGTGTGGGCATATCGGCTGCGGGTGACATGTGCCCTCGATCATAACCAGAGCCTTTGTAGTCGTTCAGCGAGGCTCGCTCAGCTGAAGGCAGTCGTGCGTCTTCATAGAACTTGTTTGTGCGTTCTTCGTCCTTGGCATCGGCAAGCCGAGCGCGATTAAGTCGCTCTACCGTATAGACAGGGGTCTTGCTCTCTCCTGAATGCAGCACTGCAAAGGATTCAAAGCAGATTTCACGCAACTTGGCCTTGTTTATAACCTGAGGGACAACCTTTCCTGGGAAGTAATCACGGCACGCGTCAAACGCCGCATATGCACCTGAAGGAGCAATTGCCAAACCAACCAATAAAAAGGCTAAAAGGACTTTCTTCATACAACGACCATTAGAAGTATATAGTTACTGGGGTAATTTAAAAAAAACGAACACTCAGACAACTCCAGAGATGCAGGCTTTTTCGTATAGAAATCTACTAATTTTTAGGCAGATGGCGAGCTTATACGGCCTGCGATGAGTATTCAGCTGGGGTGAAGTACCAGATCTTGCGGTTGTTGGTGGGGTCTTGCGGCACCATGTTCGACAGCGCAAAGGACTGCGCCATTGCATTGGGGTTCGGTGCATCGGCGGCCGGGGATTGATGGCCACGGTCCACCGCCGGATGCTGGCTACGGTAGTCGCTCAACTCGGCCCGCCCGCTCTTGGGAATGCGTGGGTCCGGATAGAACTGATTGGTGCGCTCCTCCCCTTTGGCGTCCTGCAGCTGCGCGGCGTTAAGGCGCTCGACCACGATCAGCGGCGTCTTGCTGGTTTGCGAGTACAGCACCGCAAAGTTGTCGGAGCACAGGGCCAGGGGTTTCATCGTTGCCGACACAGTGGCCATGCTGAGCGGTTTCGCCGCCGGGAACAGATCGGCGCAGCCGTCAAACGATGCCTGCTTCTGCTTGTTGGAATAAAGGTCCAGGGCCGCGGCCTGGCTGATCGACCCCGAGCGCGACGTCGATTCCTGATGCTGGGTGGGCAGCTTGATGAAATCCATCAGACCGCGGGCTTGTGCCCCGGACGAGAGCAAAACAAGGGCCGACAGCCCAACTGCAATTTTGCGTAGGTACATGCGTTAAATCTTCGATGTGGATGGAGGGGCAAACGAACGCGAGTCCCGATTCACGGAACCCGGTGAAGGCGGTGCGGATTATATGGCGGCGAGCATGTTTTCACTGTCCTTGATCAAAATACCGAGGCGAACGCGGTCGGCGTCGAGCCATGCGACCTATGAGGATCGGTGCGGGCTTTATTGACCATGGCAAATCATATAAGTGCCGGGCCCACACACTGGCTCTCAGCGTTTTGGGTGGTTTCAAGGTGGGCGGTCAGGGTCGAGAGTGCAGGCCGTGTTGTAGCGCGTCCTCCACTGACGGAACTCAATCAACCTGAGGGAGCGAGCTTGCTCGCGATAGCGGCGTGTCAGTCGACAAAGAGACTGAATCAATGGCCCCCTATCGTCGGAGCGCCGCCCGGAACAAGCTCGCGCCTGGTGGGACAAGTGGCGTGCCGTTGCAATCAGGTCAGGAGTGCCTTCAGGTCGTTGTACAGGGCCTCGGGAATCTGCACCCCCTGCACCACACTGCGCGCTCGCGCCGCATAACGGCGCTGCGACGGCAAACGCGCGCCCTGCCCTTCAATGCCCTGAAACAACGCCTCGGCCCTGGCCAGATGCTCCTGCGTCGAGTCGCCCAGAAAGCGTCGGGGATCCAGTGCGATAATGAGTTCGCCATGGTACGGCGAAGACTTGCTGCCAGCGTCGTAAGCCAGCGATTCGGCGCTGGTCAGGTCACCGATCAACGGCCCGGCGATCAACTCGACCATGGCCGCCAGCGCCGAGCCCTTGTGCCCGCCAAACGTCAGCATCGCGCCGCTGTCGAGCACCACGTTGGCGTCGGTTGTCGGCTGGCCCTGCGCGTCCACGCCCCAACCTTCGGGGATCGCCTCGCCGGCGCGGCGGTGCAGTTCGATGTCGCCACGGGCGATGGCGCTGGTGGCAAAGTCGAACACAAAGGGATCCTGTTCCCTACGCGGCCAGCCAAAGGCAATGGGATTGGTGCCGAACACCGGCAAGCGCCCCCCGGCCGGCGCTACCCAGGCATGGCTCGGGTTGCACGCCAGCGCGACCAGCCCCTCTGCGGTCAGTTGCTCGATCTCCACCCATAGCGCGGAAAAATGCACGCAGTGGTTGATCGCCAGAGCGGCAATGCCATTGGCTCGGGTTTTCTGCGCGAGCAACGGCAACCCCGCCTGGAACGCCAATTGCGAGAAGCCCCCCCCGGCATCCACCCGCACGATCGACGGCGCCTGGTCGATCACCTGCGGCTCGGCCGTGGCCGACACCTTGCCGGCCCGCAGGGAATTCACACACCCCAGAACCCGGTACAAGCCATGGGTGGCGCAGCCATCTCGCTCGCCGGCGATCACCGTCGCCGCCACCGCTTGCGCATGGGCCAGATTAAAACCGTTGTGCAACAGGATCGATTCGGCCAGCTCTCGGGCTTCGATCAGGCTCAGTTGAATCATGGTCATCTCCTTGAACAGACCGCTCAGGATGGTCTGTTCAAGGCTGGCTGGCTTGATGGCTTTGGCCGCGGAGGATGACGAAATCGGCACAGCGCTGTTGCGCAAAATCGCGGGTATCGAAGCGCCGATTCGACAAGCTCGTTCGCGCTGATTCAGGAACGGGTTTTATTTGACGAGGCGCTTTTCCTTCGATGGCCGGTAACCGAAGTAGGCGCTGTAGCACTTGCTGAAATGGCTGGGTGAAACGAACCCGCAGGCCACCAGCACATCGACCTGGGACAGCTCGGTGTGCTGCAACAGCCGCCGCGCTTCCGTGATACGCAGCTCCATGTAGTAGCGTTGCGGCGTCGTGCCCAGTTGCTCGCGGAACAAACGCTCCAGCTGCCGCCGCGAACGTCCCGCGTAGACCGCCAGTTGTTCCAGCTCCAGCGGCTCTTCGAGGTTGGCATCCATCAACTTGACCACCTCACGCAATGGCGCGCTGACACAGATGTTCTCGGTGGGCTTGATGCGTCGGTAACGAGACTCCTCGAACGCCAGGATGTCCTCGATGCCCTCGACGAGCGCCTTGTCGTGCAGGCCTTTGATCCAGTCCAGCGCCATGTGGAACGCCCCGGAAGGACTGGACGCGGTGAGCCGGTCCCGATCGATGATATAGGGCTCACTGCTGACCTGCGTGGCCTTGCAGAACTCCGCGAGCGCCGGGCGATGCTCGGGGTGAATGGCGCAGCGGTAACCCTCGAGCAAACCGGCCTTGCCCAGGAACCATGCACCGTTCCACAAGCCAGCCAGACTGACGCCCTGCTCCGATGCGGTTCTGAGCAGGGTGACAAAACCGTCACTGGCCTTCAGTTCCGTCCGATAGCCACCGCAAATGACCAGCAGGTCGAGCGCTTTGATCTCTGCACAGTCGAGCCGGGCATCGGGCCGGATCACCAACCCCAGATCGCTGACCACTTCGCCGTCGTTCAGGCCAAAGGTTCGCGAAGCAAAAGCCCCCGGGCGCAACAGATTGGCCGTGACAAAGGTATCCAGCGCCTGGGTAAACGCAGGCAACGAGAAATGTTCAAGCAACAGGAATCCTGTTCGAACCGTTCGCAGGTCGCCTGTGTGCTCATTGAGATAGCGAAGGTTCTTGCCCTTCATGCCGCCGCTGAATTGCCGTCGTTCGATCAATGCCCGACCCACTCCGTAATCTGTTGGTGAAACGCAATGCCAGGCAGTTGGGACTAGGGTGCCACCTCGTCCATCACATCTTGCGCCCAACTGATGGCGGCCACGACAGTAGGGAAACCGATCGTGCTGGTCAATGCGATCAGCGCGTGGCGGATTTCCTCCTGCGTTGCCCCCGCTTGCGCGGCCCGCCGGGCATGACTGTGAACGGCGCCTTCGGAATGGATGGCCGCCGCGGCGCCAAGCTGGATCAACTGGACCGCTTTCTCCTCCAGCGGCCCCGCCTCACGCACGGCCGCACCCAACGCCTCCACGGCGTCCAGGTACTGCGGGTATTGCTGCTTGAGGTGACGGTAGGTGTTGTGCTCGTTCTTCTTTGCCATTTCCTTTCTCCTCGCGAACCCGCGCCGGCCTGCACCGAAGGGTCCATTCCCGGCAGTGTTCAAGCCAATTTATAAGGCTTTGATCAGCGAAACTTGCGAAAAGCGACAGTAGGCTAAGCTTAGTGCAGCTTATTGCTCACGATGCTCGCATCTGCAGGTTTTGGGTTTTTCTGGAGAGCGTCTGCAACAGCTAACTCAGACAGGCCCAACACCATTTGCGCAGGACTTGCCGTGATGACCGAGCCTCTCCTCAGCTTTGATGAACTCAAGCGTGCTGCCGCCTCTGGCGAAATCGATACCGTCCTGGTGTGCATGGTCGACATGCAGGGGCGACTGGTCGGCAAGCGCTTTCAGGTCGAGTTTTTCATCGACAGCGGCCACGAAGAAACCCACTGCTGCAATTACCTGCTGGCCGACGACATCGACATGGAGCCGGTTCCCGGTTATGCCGCCGCCAGCTGGAGCAAAGGCTACGGCGACTTTGTGCTCAAGCCTGACATGAGCACCCTGCGCAAGGTGCCCTGGCTTGAATGCACGGCGCTGGTGCTCTGCGATGTGCTTGACCATCACCATCGACGGGACCTGCCGCACAGCCCCCGGGCGATTCTGAAAAAACAGGTCGAGCGTCTGCGTGAGCGCGGCTACACCGGCATGTTCGCCTCGGAGCTGGAGTTCTACCTGTTCGACGAAAGTTACGAAGCCATCCACAAGCGCAATTACCACAAGCCGAAAACCGCGGGTCACTACATCGAGGACTACAACATCCTGCAGACCACCCGCGAAGAGCCGGTGCTGCGGGCGATTCGCAAGCACCTGCAGGCGTCAGGCATTCCCGTGGAGAACTCCAAGGGCGAATGGGGACCGGGCCAGGAAGAAATCAACATCCGTTACGCCGATGCCATGACCATGGCCGACCATCACGTCATCATCAAGCATGCCTGCAAGGAGATCGCGCAACTGCAAGGCAAGGCGATCACATTCATGGCCAAGTGGCGCTATGACGCCGCCGGTTCCAGCAGTCACATCCACAATTCGCTGTGGGACAAGAACGCCAGAAAACCTCTTTTTTACGACGCCAAGGCCGAGTTCGGCATGTCGAAACTGATGCGTTCCTGGGTGGCCGGGCAGCTTAAATACGCCAACGACATCACCTGTTTTCTCGCGCCCTACATCAACTCCTACAAGCGCTTTCAGGCCGGCACCTTTGCCCCGACCCGAGCGGTGTGGAGCCGCGACAACCGCACCGCCGGCTTTCGCCTGTGCGCCGAGGGCAGCAAATCCATCCGCATCGAATGTCGCATTGGCGGCGCCGACCTTAATCCCTACCTGGCCTTCGCCGCGTTGATCGCTGCCGGGCTGGCGGGGATCGACGAGAAACTCGACCTCGCCCCACCCTTCGAGGGTGATGCGTATCTCGACGAGCAACTGCCCGAAGTCTCCAAGACCTTGCGCGAGGCCAGTGCCGCCCTCCAGGGTTCGAGCATGTTGCGCGAAGCCTTCGGTGATGAAGTGGTCGACCACTACGTGCACACCGCCGAATGGGAACAGAAAGAGTACGACCGGCGAGTGACCGATTGGGAATTGCAGCGCGGCTTCGAGCGCTATTGAGACCGACATGTCTTCGACTATTCAGCTTATTTCGCCGGTGGATGGCCGGGTTTACGCCGAGCGCCAATATGCCGAGGCGGCACAGATCGAACAGGCCTTGGCGGCGGCCAAGGTCGCTCAGGCGCAATGGAAACGCCGGCCACTGAGCGAGCGCGCGGCTTTTTGCAGCGCGGCGGTGGACGCGATGCTGGCCATGAAAGACGAGATCGTCCCGGAGCTGGCCTGGCAAATGGGCCGTCCGGTGCGTTTTGGCGCGGGCGAGCTGCGGGGTTTCGAGGAACGCGCGCGTTACATGATCGCCATTGCGCCGCAGGCCCTGGCAGCGGTTGAACCCACGCCCATCGCCGGTTTTCGCCGGCTGATCAAACGTGAACCGCTGGGCACGGTGCTGGTGATTGCTCCGTGGAACTACCCCTACCTGACCGCCGTCAACACGATTATCCCGGCGTTGATGGCCGGCAACGCGGTGATCCTCAAACACGCTTCACAAACCCTGCTGGTGGGCGAACGGTTTGCCGCCGCCATGCATCGCGCCCAACTGCCGCCCGGGTTGTTCCAGAACCTGTTGCTCGACCATGACCAGACCGCCGCGATCATTGCCGGCGGACAGGTACAACAGGTCAATTTCACCGGGTCGGTGGACGCCGGCCGGGCCATGGAAAGCGCGGCCACGGGACGCTTCCTCGGCATGGGCCTGGAACTCGGCGGCAAAGACCCGGCCTACGTGCGGGCCGACGCCCACCTCGAACATGCGGTAGAAAACCTGGTGGACGGCAGCTTCTTCAATTCCGGGCAAAGCTGCTGCGCCGTCGAACGCATTTATGTCGATCAAAAAATCTATCTGCCCTTTATCGAGCGCTTCGCCAACCTGACCCGTCAGTACGTGCTGGGCAATCCACTGGACCCGGCCACCACGCTCGGGCCGCTGGTGACGCCTGGCGCGGCGGTCTTCGTGCGCGCCCAGATCGCCGAGGCCCTGGCCCAGGGCGCCAAGACGCTGATCGATCCGAAGGCCTTTCCCGTCGATGTGCCGGGCAGTGCTTATCTGGCGCCGCAGGTGCTGGTCGATGTCACCCATCACATGTCCGTCATGCGCGATGAAAGCTTCGGTCCGGTGGTCGGCATCATGCCGGTGAGCGGCGACGACGAGGCGCTCGCCTTGATCAACGACAGCGAGTTCGGGCTCAGCGCCTCCATTTGGACCCAGGACCTCGCCGCCGCCGAACGCCTGGGCGACGAGATCGACACCGGCACTCTGTTCATGAATCGCTGCGATTACCTGGACCCGGCCCTGGCCTGGACCGGCGTGAAGAACAGCGGGCGCGGCGTGACCTTGTCGCGGCTGGGCTATGAACACCTGACCCGTGCCAAATCCTTCCATCTGCGCCACGAGATCTGAACCATGAGCCTGACCGGAAACTGGAATTACCCCACGAGCATTCGCTTCGGTGTCGGCCGCATCACCGAGCTGGCCGAGGTCTGTCGCAGCCAGGGGATCCAGCGACCGTTACTGGTCACCGACAGTGGCCTGGCGCGGGCCCCGATCACCACGGCGGCCCTCGATGCCCTGCGCGCCGACGGTCTGGGCGTGGCGCTGTTCTGCGACCTCAAGCCCAACCCGGTCGAAGCCAACCTGGCCGGCGGACTCGACGCCTGGCGCGCCGGCCAACACGACGGGGTGATCGCCTTCGGCGGCGGCAGCGGCCTGGACATGGGCAAGCTCATTGCGTTCATGAGCGGCCAGACCCGCCCGGTCTGGGATTTCGAAGACATCGGCGACTACTGGACCCGCGCCGATGAAAGCCGCATCGCCCCGGTCATCGCAGTGCCGACCACGGCGGGCACGGGCTCTGAAGTGGGCCGTGCGGCGGTGATCATCGACGAGGCGAGCCACACCAAACGCATCATCTTCCATCCGAAAATGATGCCCCGCGTGGTCATCAGCGACCCGGCCCTGACCGTCGGCATGCCGGCCAAAATCACCGCCGGCACGGGCATGGATGCCTTGGCGCACTGCCTGGAGGCGTACTGTGCGCCGGGATTCCACCCCATGGCCGATGGCATTGCGGTCGAAGGCATGCGCCTGGTGACCAACGCACTGGTGCGGGCGGTGCACACCCCTTCGGACCTCGACGCGCGCGGGCAAATGCTCGCGGCCGCGGCGATGGGAGCCACCGCCTTCCAGAAAGGCCTGGGCGGCATGCACGCCCTCGCCCATCCGATTGGTGCGTTGTACGACACCCACCACGGCATGACCAACGCCACCCTGATGCCCTACGTGCTGAAATTCAATCGCCCGGCCATTGAAGAACGCGTCACCCGCCTGGCCGCTTATTTGCGCTTGCCCTCCCCGGGCTTCGACAGTTTTCTGGCCTTCGTCCTCAAATTGCGCAAGGACATCGGCGTGCCCCACACCCTGTTTGAACTGGGGGTGGACGACAAACAGGCCGGCCTGATCGCGGACATGGCCGTTGTCGATCCGTCGGCCGGCGGCAACCCGTTGCCGATCACCCGGGCCGGCGCGGCGGAAATTTTCGACGCGGCGTTCCACGGCCGTCTGCTGTAGGAACGCAATGCTGTTCGTTTAAGGACGAATACTGCATCTGTGGCGAGCGAGCTTGCTCGCGTTGGGGCGCGAAGCGCCCCCAAAAATGGGACTGCTGCGCAGTCCAGCGGGAGCAAGCTCCCTCGCCACAGGTTTTTGATCGCTCGCTCTATCTCTTAACTGAACAGTATTGCCTGTAGGAGCGGGCCTTGACCGAACGACCATCGCTCTGTACGTTCGCCCTCCTCTCGTTCCGATTCGTCTACCCTCACAAAGCGCCCGGCAGCAATTGGCTGGCAACGGGCGCATCGTCATTTTTCCGTAAATGCACCGGAGAACCTCCATGCTCAAGCGTACCCTGGCATTGGCCGTCGGCTTGACCCTGTCTGTTTGCACCCTGCTGACCCACGCCGCCGACACCTTGAAAGTCAGCGCGATTCCTGATGAAGCTCCGACCGAACTGCTGCGCAAGTTCAAGCCACTGGGCGCCTACCTGGAGCAGCAGCTGGGGATGAAGGTCGAGTTCGTACCGGTCAGCGACTATCCGGCGGTGGTCGAGGCGCTGGCCACCGACCGCATCGATCTGGCCTGGCTCGGAGGCTTTACGTTCGTGCAGGCACGCCTGAAAACCGGCAATGCCATCCCATTGGTACAGCGTGAACAGGACGCCCAGTTCACCAGCAAATTCATCACCGCCGACCCGGCCGTCAAATCCCTGGCCGATCTCAAGGGCAAAAGCTTTGCCTTCGGTTCGGTGTCCTCGACCTCGGGCAGCCTGATGCCGCGCTATTTCATGCTCAAGGATGGCATCAAGCCGGAAACGTATTTCAGTCGCGTCGGCTACTCCGGCGCCCATGACGCCACGGTGGCCTGGGTCCAGGCCGGCAAGGTCGACGCCGGGGTGTTGAACGCCAGCGTCTGGGAAAAACTGGTGGCGGCCGGCAAGGTCGACACCACCAAGGTCAAGGTGTTTGCCACCACCCCGGCCTACTTCGACTACAACTGGACCGTGCGCGGAACCCTGGATCCGGCCCTCGCGGCGAAGATCAAGGCCGCCTTCCTCGCCCTCGATCCGGCGAAACCGGCGGACAAGGAGATTCTGGACCTGCAAGCCGCCAGCCGCTTCATCGAAACCAACCCCGAGAACTACAAGGGTATCGAGGAAGCCGCGCGCGCCGCCGACCTGCTCAAATGACATTGCACTTGAATGGCGTCAGCCTCACCCACAGTAACGGTGTCCATGCGTTGCAGGGCCTGGACCTGCACATCGGCGCCAACGAACAGGTGGCCATCATCGGCCCGTCCGGTGCCGGCAAGTCGAGCCTGCTCAACCTGCTGGCCACCGCCCTGCGACCCAGCAGCGGTGAACTGCAGGTGCTGGGCGAGCGGGCCTGGCAGCTGTCTGCCCGGCAGCGTCAGCGCCTGCGCGCGCGGATCGGCCTGGTGCATCAGGCGCCACCGCTTCCGCCCCGCCAACGCGTGGTCACGGCGGTGCTGGCCGGGAAGATCGGTCAGTGGGGCCTGGGCAAAAGCCTGCTGAACCTGGTGCATCCGCTGGACATTCCCGGCGCTCGTGCGGCGTTGACCCGATTGGACCTGAGCGACAAGTTGTTCGCGCAGTGCCAGCAATTGTCCGGTGGTCAGTTACAGCGCGTGGGCATTGCCCGCGTGCTGTATCAAGCGCCCGAGGTGCTGCTGGCCGATGAGCCGGTGTCAGCCATGGACCCGGTGCTGGCCGAGCACACGCTGTCGGTTCTTTGCCACCACGCCCGCGAACACAACGTCACCCTGGTCGCCAGCCTGCATGCGGTGGAACTGGCGTTGGCGCATTTTTCGCGGATCATCGGCTTGCGCGACGGACAGATCCTGTTTGACCTGCCGGCCAGCCAGGTCGACCGCGACCTGCTCGACAAGCTCTACGCCAACGAGCAACTGCAATTCTCCCCGGTTGCTCCGCCGCCCTTGAGCGTGCAGATACCCCGATGCTGACGCGAGACAACCGCGACCCCGCCGCCCTGCCCCGCCTGCTGCTCAGCCTGCTGGCGATTGCCCTGTTGTGGCCAGGCATCCATTTCAGCGAGCTGGACCTGAGCGTGCTGCTGGCCGGTGACAGCCAGAGCGAGATAGGCCGTTTCGTCTCCGCCTTCTGGCCTCCGGCCCACGGCGAAGAATTCCTTCAACTGTTGGTGCAAGCGACCTTGCAGACCCTGGCCATCGCCACGGCGGGCATGGCCCTGGCGTTGTTGTTGGCCGTCCCCGCCAGCCTGCTGGCCAGCCGGGCGCTGTCGTTGTCGGCGGCGTCCCGTGCCGGACGCCCGAGTCCCTGGGCACAACTGCTGCGCTGGCCGGTGCGCGGGTTATTGATCTTCCTGCGCAGCGTGCCGGAAATCGTCTGGGCCCTGCTGTTCGTGCGTGCGGTCGGCCTCGGTCCGACGGCCGGGGTGCTGGCCATCGCCATCACCTACAGCGGCATGTTGGGCAAGGTCTATGCGGAGATTTTCGAGTCGGTCGACCAGCGCCCGACCCACGCATTGCTGCAAGCCGGCAGTGGCCGGCTCGCAGCATTTGCCTACGGAATCTTGCCCAATGTCGCGGCAGAGCTGCTGTCGTACACGGTGTATCGCTGGGAATGCGCGATTCGCGCCTCCGTGGTGATGGGGTTCGTCGGGGCCGGTGGCCTGGGCCAGCAGATGGACCTGTCGCTGCGCATGTTCGCCAGCGGTGAAGTCGCCAGCCTGTTGCTGACGTTCCTCGTGCTGGTCCTGCTCGCCGATCAACTCAGCCGCCTGCTGCGCTGGAGGCTGGCATGAATCGCCTGATCAATCTGGTGCTGCTGCTTGGCATCGGCGTCGCCATCGTCGCTTCATTCAGCTACCTGGGCATCGACCTCGGCGAATTGGGCGCCAGCGGCAATCTGAAACAGATGGGCGCCTATGCGCAGCGATTTCTCAGCCCGGACCTGAGCGCGGGTCATCTGCAAGCCATCGGCCGTGGCGCCCTGGAAACCATCGCCATGTCGGCCTTGGGTACTCTGCTCGCGGCAGTGTTCGGCCTGCTGTTGGCACTGCCCGCCTCCGGGCGTTTCGGCTGGCCATTCAAAAGCGCTTCGCGCCTGCTGCTCAATGCCCTGCGCGCGGTGCCGGAACTGGTATGGGCGGCGCTGATGGTGCTGGCCGCCGGGCTCGGCCCCAACGCCGGGACCCTGGCGTTGGCGCTGCACACCACCGGCGTGCTCGGCCGCCTGTTCGCCGAAGCCCTGGAAAACACCCCGCCGCAACCGGCCGAAGCGATTCGCCTGCAAGGCGGCAACGCGTTGTGGGCGTTCTGTTACGGCACCCTGCCCAACCTGCTGCCGCAACTGCTGGCTTACGTCCTGTACCGCTGGGAGAACAACATCCGCATGGCCAGTGTGCTGGGTTTCGTCGGTGCGGGCGGCCTGGGTCAGATGCTGTATGTCAGCCTCAGCCTGTTCCAGGAAGCGCAAGCCAGCACGGTGATTCTGGCCATGCTGTTGCTGGTGTTCGCCGTCGATTCGCTGAGCAGCTGGAGCCGCCAACGCTGGGTCAAGGCCTGAGTTCAGGCTTCGCTTATTTTGCTGACGCTGGTGATGTGCCGGTTCCAGACCATCTCGTAATGGGCGGTCTGGATAATCGATAGCACCGGCCTGGGGGTCATCAGCGCCCAGCAGTGACTGCCGGGCATCCGCACGGAATGGTAGCGAAGGCCCGGACAGCCCGCGTCCTTGATGGCCCTGCCAAAGCGATGGGAATCGGTGTAATCGTCCGGCGCATACAGCGGATCGGTCATCGGGATGGATGTTGCGTCTTTCATCGCCGCATCGACGAAAGAGCAGGACAAGCCACGAAATACAAAGCGCTCGTAGTTGAGGTTGTGCACCTTCGACCAGTACAGGCTCTGGTGATGCTGCACTTCGGCGAGCGCCGCGTCGATGGAATCGGCCAGGTACAACACGCCAAAACGGCCATCGCTGAAGCGCGAGCCCGCCGGATTCACATGGGTAAAGGGCGCTGTCGCGTAGGAACAGCCAGGGATGCCGAACGGTATTTCCGCCCTGGGTATCAACTCAAGGTGGCCCACCTCGTTTTTCAGCCGCGGATTGGTCAATGCCTGGATCTGGTACAGCACGTCAAACTCATCGGCGTCGGCGACGTCATCGAATATCGCAATCGGCGGAAACTTCGAATTGACCAGCCGCCAGGCTTGCAGTTGTTGGCCGGCAAACGCCGGCAACTGCTCCACCCTCACCATTGCGCGCCCCGCAACGCATCGATCCGCCGAAACGTCTCGTACAGCGAAATCATGTCGCCCTGGGACATCACATCGAGCGGGGTCCGGCCATTGAAGAACTCGTTATCGTTGGCCATCGCCGGGAAGCCATAGACGTTTTCCGGGTTATCAAAGATCAGCCGCAGCGCGGCGTGGATGTTGAGCACAAAACTGATGCGCTGCATCTGGTCGGCATCCAGCGCCACCGACCAATCCGGGTCACGCTGTTTGGCGCGAGTGTAGGTACTGCGGGAAATACGCAGGATGCGGCAGGCCTGCTCGCTGGACGCGGCCCATTTTTCCAGGATGCCGACAGCGGCCCGCAAACCGGTCACGCACTGGCTTTTGTCGAATCCCTGGGTCTGCACGGCGACGGACATGTCCGATACTCTTATTGACTCCATGGACTCGAAATTAGTCTTTATGCGTCCATAGATCAATGCCGTATCGACCAGTGGCAGCCATTGAAACCCGATCGGCTGGATGACGATGGCGATCTTTTGGGCACCTTCGCTGCGATGCGGCGACTCGACAAGCCAGCTCCTACAGTTGTTGCGTATGCCCTTGTAGGAGCTGGCTCACCAGCGAAGGTCGTCAACGATAAGGCGTGTGGTCTGGATAAACGCGGCGCCCTTGAGTCCATCGCCAGCAGGCTGGCTCCTACAAGTTTGCCTGGCGCTGCTGGTAAATCCGTTCGGCGGCAAGCAGTTGTTCGCGGTCATTGACCCCGCGCACATCGTCCTCCTCCACTGGCACCGCCGTCACCGGCAAACCGGCACTGTTGGCCACAGTCACGACATCGGTCAGGTAGTACTCACCCTGGGCATTGCGGTTGCCAATGCGCTCCAACAGCCAGAGACAGCTGTCGGCACGCAGCCCCATGACGCCACCGTTGCAGAAACTGACTTGCAACTCATCTGCACTGGCATCCTTGGCCTCGCGGATCGCCCGTAAATGACCGTCCTCCATCAGCAAGCGCCCGTAGGGTCCAGGCTGATCGGTGTGAAACCCGGCCACCGCCACCGCCGCACCATCGATCAACGCCTGGCGCAACCGCGAGAGTGTCTGCGCACTGATCAGCGGCGAGTCACCAAACAGCACCAGCACACAGCCCTGCTCATGGGCCTGCAATGCTCCGCGGGCGGCGAGTAGCGCGTGGGCGGTGCCCAGTTGCTCATGCTGAGTAAACAGTTGCGCGGTCGGTGCCGCCTGTTGCAGGTAGTCGGCCACGACCGGCCCACCCGCACCGAGCACCACCGCCACCTGCTCGATACCGGCGGCCTCGACCGCCGCCAGCACATGGCCGAGCAGCGGTCGATCACCTATCGGGTGCATGACTTTCGGCAGCAGCGAGCGCATGCGAGTGCCCTGCCCGGCGGCGAGGATCACCGCCAGGGTCGGCCAGCCAACATTGTCCCTCATGACAAATTCCCCCTGTGTGCCAAAGCCTCAAGCCGGATCGCGATAGAACACATCGTCGGCATAGGGATACCACCAGTCCTGGATCTTCGGCTGGTGATCGATGATCACCATTTTCGAGCGGCGGAACGCTTCCAGACCCTGGCGTCCCAACTCGCGCCCCAGCCCAGACATCTTCCAGCCACCAAACGGCAATGCGTCGTTGTCGATCAGCGGGTTGTTGACCCAGACCATCCCCGCCTCCAGGCGATCGGCGGCCTCCATCGCTTCGGCAAGGTCGGTGGAGAACAACGAAGCACCCAGGCCGAACGGCGAATCGTTGGCCAAGCGCACCGCTTCGTCGAAATCGCTGACGCGACAGATCGCCGCCACCGGGCCGAAACACTCCTCCTGAAGAATCGCCATGTCATCGGTGACGCCAGTCAGAATGGTCGGTTCATAGAACCAGCCGACGCTGTGCTGTGGCGGTATGCGTCCGCCACAAACCAGCGTCGCGCCCTTGGCCAGCGCGTCGTCGACCAGGCGCATGACCTTGTTGCGCGCCGCCTCGCTGACCATCGGCCCGATTTCCGAACGTTCCAGGCCGTGGCCGATGCGCAAGGCGCGGGTGCGCTCGGCAAACTTCGCGACAAACTCGTCGTGGACCTCATCGACCACGTAGAAGCGTTCCGCCGAGGTGCAGATCTGCCCGCTCAGATGGAACGCTGCGGTCACGGCGCCAGCAGCCGCCACCTCCAGCGGCGCGTGTCGGGAGATGATCAACGGGTCGCTGCCCCCGGCCTCGATCACACAGGGTTTCATCTGCTGCGCGCACGCCACCGCCACGGCTTGGCCGGCGGCGACGCTGCCGGTAAAGGCCACGGCGTGGGTCCCTGCTGACTTCACCAGTAACTGCGCGGTGGCCGCATCGCCCGGCACGCAAGACACCAGCCCCGGCAGCAGTGAGATGAAGTGCTCCATGAATTTGAGGGTGCACAGGGTCGTGGCTTCCGCCGGCTTGACGATGCAGGCGTTGCCCGCCGCCAGCGAGGCGGCGACCGTCCAGCACATCAGCAGGATCGGAAAATTGAACGGCATGATGTGCACGCTGACGCCGTAGGGCTCATAGCGCACATGCTGGAAAGAACCGATCTGCGTGGTGCCGGCGACCTTGCCCGCATCGTCCCGGGCCATTTCCGCGTAATAGCGAAAGATCGGTGCGCAGTTGGCCAACTCGCCCATGGCCTCGGGAAACGGCTTGCCCATTTCCAGGGTCATCAAACGTGCGACTTCACGGTTGCAGGCGATGTCCTGCTCAATCGCATTGGCCAGTTGATGCAGGCGTGCGGCGCGGCTTTTCGCATCGACCAGACGCCATTGTTTTTGCGCGGCGGTCGCCGCGTCGATGGCCGCCTGCACATCGGTTTCGTCACCCAGGCCGACCTGGCCGACCGGTTGCAGGGTCGCCGGGTCCAGCACTTGGCGCACGCGCTCGCTGGTCAGTGGCAGGTACTGGGCATTGATGAAGCGTAAGGCAATGTCAGTGTTGAACGTGGCCATGGGAGGATCCTTGAACCAATCGATATGGGGTTTCGCGCAACGCCGCCAGGGTCGTGTCGGGCAAAGGTTGGCGCCACAGCGGCAAGTGCCGGTCGAGCCACTGGCGAAGCGGCCCAAGGGCTTCGGTGTCCAGCGCTCGTACAAACAGGCCCAGGGTGCGCGGCAGGTGAGCCAGGTAGCCGTGCTTGCCGTCGCGTCCGGCCAGGCGCACAAAAATCCCCAGCACCTTGGCGTGACGCTGGGCGGCCAGGCGCCGGTAATCCTCAAGAAAACGCGGGGCATCCAGTTCCGGGCGCTGCACCAGGTAATGGCTGAGCAATGCGACACGCAGTCCTTCGGACATGTCGCGGCGAGCGTCTTCGAGCAGCGACATCAAGTCATAGGCCGCCGCGCCCACCCGCGCATCCTGAAAGTCCAGCAGGCCGCATGCCGCCACGCCTACGCGGCCTTGCAACAACATCAGGTTGTCGACGTGAAAGTCGCGCAGCACCAGCGCTTCGCGACGTTGCGCGACATCGGCAAAGGCATCGGCAAACTGCTGCAGATACGACTCGCGCAATGCCTGCGCGGCCTCCTTGCCAATCAACAACGGCGCATACCAGTCGATGAACAACGCGCACTCGTCGCTCAATTGCCGGGCGTCGTATGCCGCCAGCGCGGCGTCTGGCGCCGAGCCATGCAACGCCACCAATGCATCAACCGCCAGGCGATACAACTCGCGCTCCGGGTAGCCGGCCGCCAACAACCGGGTGTAGGTGTCGTGACCGAAATCCTCGATCAACGCCAGCCCCGCCACTTCGTCGACTTGCAACAAGGCCGGTGCCGACAATCCCAGCCGGTGCAATTGACGGGCAATCTGGACAAAAGGGCCAATCGGCTCGCTGTGGGGCGGTGAATCCATCAGCAACAAACCGGCCCCCTCCAGGCGAAAATATCGCCGGCTCGACGCATCGGCCGGCAACGCGACCAGCGACGTCCCGGCGTAACCGGCGCGCGCCAGAAAGGCTGCACGCTGGTGTTCACGGGTGGGCAGTGACGCAAGTGCATCTGTCATGGCATTCACCGGATCATGTAGACCTTTTTCACGGTCTCGTGGACGGTGCAGACGCCCTTCCAGTCCTTGCGGAAGAAAGCCGCCGTATCGGGTTTGATCTCGATCACTTCGCCGGACTCGTGCACGTAGGTGCAGCGGCCTTCGAGGAAATGGCAGAACTCGTCGCTGGTGACATGGCAAAACCACTTGCCCGGCGTGCAGATCCACACGCCGCATTCGGACTGGCCTTCGGGGCCTTTGTGCAGCACCACGCCGGAGACACGGGACTCGCCTTCGAGCATGGTCGGGATCACGCCCCAGTCTTTGACTTCGGTGATTTCCAGCGGGTTGTAGAGAAACGGGGTGGTCATAGTTCTTCTCCAATAAAAAAGGGGTTAACGCCTGGCAACTGCAGGAGCGAGCTTGCTCGCGAAGGACGCCAGGGCACCGCGTTTATCCAGGCAGCCCCTGGCATCGTTGACGTCCATTGCGAGCAGACTCGCTCCTACAGAGGGAACAGGTGTCAGGCCAGCATATAAACGTTGCGCAGGGTTTCCCGGACGTGGCATTCGCCGGTCCAGCCGGCCGGGAACAGCACCAGGGTGTCGGGGCGAACTTCGATCACTTCGCCATTGTCATGACGGTACGTGGCCGCGCCGGCGATGAAATGGCACAGCTCGTCACGGGGAATCGCCAGACGCCAGCGACCCGGCGTGCAGACCCACAGCCCGGTTTCCGGGCTGTTGTTCGGCCCCTTGAACAGCAGGCGGCCGCTGGAATGCGAGACGCCTTCGACGGCGTCGCTCTGCACGCCCCAGTCCACCAGGTCGGTACGGGTGCGGACGGCTTCGAGGTACGGCGTGAATCCGGCCGTGGTGGATGGATCAGGCATGGTTGAGCACCTTGTCGAGAATGGCGGCCGCGTCGGCCGGCCCCTTGCGTGATTGCATCTGTGCGCTGGTGCGCTGCAGGCGTTGGCGCATGGCCTCGTCGTTGAGGCATGCGGCGAGTTTTTCCGCCAATTGGTCTTCGGTCCATTGGTAACGGTCGAGCTTGAAGCCGTGGCCGCTTTCTTCGGCGCGCATGGCGTTGTCGTGACCATCCCAGACGTACGACATGACGATCGCCGGTTTGCCGAAAAACAGGCATTCGGTGAAGCTGTTGTTGCCGCCGTGGTGGATCACCGCATCGACCTGGGCAATCACCGAAGGCTGCGGGAACCAGTTGGATATCTGCACATTGTCCGGTAGGTCCGGGTACTCATCGAGGTGCTCGCCGACGTTGAACAGCGCGCGGTACGGCAACTGGCCCACCGCGTTAATCAAGCGTTTGAGCAAGTCGACATCACCGGAACCGAGGCTGCCGAAACTGACGTAGAGCAACGGCTTGTCGTTGTTGGCGCGGAACGTTGGAATTTCATAGTTTGTGTCGTGTCGCACACAACCTTGCAGGTAATGGAAACGCTCGGCCGGCAGCGGGTGGCGACGTTCGAACTTGACCGCGTCCGGGTACAGCAACAGGTTCATGTAAGGCGAGGCTTCGAAGAAGGTCCCCAGCGGATAGGGCTGCTCGCCATGGGCTTGCAGGAACCGGTTGAAGTCGTCATGGATCGGCCCGACCACCTCTTCGTAACGCCGGCGAAATTGCGCATGCCCAGCCTTGTCGTCGATGCTCATGCCCGACAGGTGCGGCGGGATATCCGGGTCTTCGATCTCGTTTTCCGAGCAGGAAATGATCCGCACCCACGGCTTGCCGTACTGCTTGATCGCCGGAAACAGGATCACGTTGTCGACGCAGATCAAGTCAGGCTTCACCTTGTCCAGCACCGCCGGCAGGTCCTTCTGCGCCCACTTGGCGGTCTCGACGATGGCGGCCCAGCACTCCTTCACGTAGTTGTCGATCTGCTCCAGCGGTGACTTGCGGAAGTTGGGAATGTGGCCGTTGATGAAGTCAACCCAGTAACGCGCCATGTCTTCGGGAGGCATCGGTGCCGACATGTTGACCATGTGCTCTTCAAACCCGTAACCGGCGTACACGCCGCTCATTCCGGGGTCGGTAAGGAACACCGCCTTGTGGCCCAAGGCTTCGCAGGCCTGGGCGATACCGACTGAGTTCAGCGCCGGGCCATAAGCGGCTTCCGGAAAGAAGGCGATCACTTTCTGTTTCATCGAGAGATACTCCTGCCTGGTCTTTTTATTGTTCAGCGCGTCAAAACACGGGCATGGCGAGGCTGCCAGCCCAAGCGGATGGTCGTACCGATTGCGAAACGGGCGAATTCGAATTGCGAGGACGACACGCGAACGATCAGGGCCTTGTCGCTGAGGCCCGTCTGCACATGCACGTTGGTGTCGAGGCCGTGGTAAGCGATTTCGACGATCTTGCCGCTGACCTGGTTGGCGCAAGTGCCACCCTCCTCGGTCAGTACTTGCAGGCGTTCCGGACGCACCACCAATGCCACCGATTGACCGGGCACCAGCGGTACGTCTGTCTCGACCACCAGCTCCTGGCCGTTGACCCGCACCGAACGTTCGCCCGACCGCACGCCTTCGAACAGGTTGCTGACCCCGATGAAGTTGGCGACGAAGCGGCTGTTGGGGTTCTCGTAGAGTTCGCTCGGGCTGCCGCACTGGCAGACCTTGCCGCCGTCGAGCACCGCCATGCGATCGGACATCACCAGCGCTTCTTCCTGATCGTGGGTGACGATGATGAAGGTGATGCCGCTTTCGAGTTGCAGGCGCTTGAGTTCCAGCTGCATTTTTTCCCGCAGCTTTTTATCCAGCGCGCCCAGTGGCTCATCGAGCAGCAGCACCCGAGGACGCTTGACCAATGCCCGCGCCAGGGCGACCCGTTGACGCTGACCACCGGACAACTGATCGGGCTTGCGCTCGGCCAGCTCCCCGAGTTGCGCGGTGCTCAGCACCTCATCGACCCGGCGGCGGATTTCCGCTTCCGGCAGACGTTCCATTTCCAGGCCATAGGCAATGTTCTTGCGCACGGTCATGTTGGGAAACAGCGCATAGGACTGGAACATCAGGTTCAACGGCCGCTTGTTGGCCGGCAGCGGTGAGATGTCCTTGCCGTCCAGGTAAATGCAGCCGCCGCTGGGCGTCTCGAAGCCGGCGAGCATGCGCAGCAGCGTGGTCTTGCCGCACCCGGACGGTCCGAGCAGCGAAGAACTCGTTCTCGCGGATGTTCAGCGACACCTCGTCGACGGCCAGGCCGTTGCCATAAGACTTGCTGACCTTGTCCAGGATCAGTACCGCAGATGAATTATTCATGGGTGCGAGGAGCCTTGTTGAGACGCTGCGAAGCCAGCAGCGCGGTGATGCTGACCAGCATCACCAGCGTCGCCAGAGCGTTGATTTCCGGAGTGACGCCAAAACGGATCATGGCGTAGATCTGCATCGGTAACGTGGTCGAGGCCTGGCCGGAACCGGAGTTGAAAAAGGCGATGATGAATTCGTCCACCGACAGGGTGAACGCGAGCAAACCACCGGCCAGCACGCCGGGAAAAATCGCCGGCAACAGCACCCGGCGAAAGGTGGTGAACCAGCTCGCGCCGAGGTCGATCGAGGCTTCGAGAATCGAGTAGTCGAAATGCTTGAGCCGCGTGCGCACCACGGCGCAGACGAAGGCGATGTTGAACACCGCGTGACTGATGATGATCGAGTGCAGCCCCAGCCCGACCTTGAGCAGGTTGAAAAAGCTCAGCAGCGCGATGGCCAGGACGATGTCGGGGATGATCATCGGCGCCATCAACAAGGTATCGACCACTTGACCCTTGTCATCGCCCTTGCGACGCATCTCGATGCCCAGCGCCAGCAAGGTACCGAGCACACAGGCAATGAAGGTCGCCGACAGCGCCACGATCAGGGTGTTGAGCGCCGCCGACAAAATCGCCGAGTTGTGCGCCAGCGCCGCGTACCACTTCAGCGACACCCCGCCCCAGGCCGTGGGCAAGCCGGACTTGTTGAACGAGAGCAGGATCAGCACCAGGATCGGCACATAGAGAAAGGCGTAGACCAACCCCAGATGCGCATTGAGGACGCTGCCGCCAACGGAAGGTGATCGACTCATGGGCGGCCCCCTTCGGCACGACGGACCACCAGTGCCTGGATGAACAACAGGACCAGCATGATCGCGATCAGGAAGAAGCTCAGCGCCGCGCCGAACGGCCAGTCCCGCGCGGTCAGGAACTGCGAGTAGATCAGGTTGCCGACCATCTGCACCTGCTTGCCTCCGAGCAAATCGGCGGTGATGAAATTGCCGATGCTGAGGACGAAGACAAACACCGCGCCCGCCGCAATACCGGGCACGCTCAGGGGCAGGATGATCCGGCGGAAGGTCATCCAGCCCGAGGCGCCGAGGTCTTTGGAGGCGTCCCAGAGTTCGTTGTTGATCCGCGACAGCGAGGAGAAAATCGCCAGGATCACAAACGGGATGTAGTTGTAGACCAGCCCCAGCACCACCGACGCTTCGGTGTACAGCAGGCTGATGGAATCACCGCTGTAGCCGCACAGTTGCAGCAGGCGGTTGATCAGGCCTTCACGGTTGAGCAGGACGATCCAGGCGTAGGTGCGGATCAGGTAATTGCTCCAGAACGGCAGCATCACCAAAAACAGGAATACCGCTTGCCGACGCCGTGGCGCACGGGCAATGGCGTAGGCCGCCGGGTAGCCGATCAACACCGCGAAGACCGTTGCCAGACCGGCGATTTTTGCCGATTTGAGCAGGATGCTCAGGTACAGCGGATCAAATGCGCGCTGGTAGTTTTCCCAGGTGAACAACCAATCGATACCGCCATAAGCACCGCGTTCGACGAAGCTATAGACCAGCACCAGCAAGCACGGAATCACCAGAAAAGTCAGCAGCCAGCCGAAGCCGGGCGCAAGAAGCCAGGCCGACAGACGCCTGTCAGCATGCAAAGCACTCATTACCCATATCCTCCCGCCTCAGGACCGAGGCGGCTTGCGAGCGTGGCGAGGCATGCATGACATGCCTCGGTTCGATGCGGCTTGCGTTGTGTGGGGCTTAGTTCTGGGCTGCCATGATTTCGGTGACAGCTCGGGTGTAGGCCTTCTGCGTGGTGCCGCCCAGGTCGCGCAATTGCTCCATCTTCACCAGTTCGCTCGGAGCGATGGTCAAGTTGGGGTATTGCTTGAGCAGGTCAGCGGACAAGCCGGCCATTGCGGCCTGGTTGGGGATTTTGTAGAGGATGTTTTCAGCGACCCAGACGTGGTTCTCCTTGGCCAGCATGAAGTTGACGAACTTGAACGCCTCGTCCTGATGCTTCGAGCTTTTCAGCACGACCATGGTGTCCACCCACAGGTCGGAACCTTCCTTGGGCACGACAAACTTGATCGCCGCGTTGGCTTGGGTGCCGTAGTTGCACCAGCCGTCCCAGGCGTGCGCCATCAGCGATTCGCCGGAAGCGAGCTTGGAATAGAAGGTGGTGTCGTCAAAGGCGAGGATGCGTTTTTTGGTGGCGATCAGTTGATCCCGTACCGCGGCGATCTGGCCGGGGTCGCTGTCGTTCACCGACCAGCCTTTGGCGAGGAAACCGGCCCCGAGCATCCAGCGGTCGGTGGCCAGCATCGTGACCTTGCCCTTGAGCGCATCGCTGGGGTTGAGCAGGTCGTTCCAGCTTTGCGGCGCCGGGGTCACCTTGTCGGTGCGATAACAGATGCCCGTCGTCCCCCAGGTGTAAGGCACCGAGAAATGGTTGCCGGGGTCGTATTCCAGGTGACTCGCTTCGGGGTAGAGGTTTTTGAGATTGGGGACCTTGACCGGATCGATGTCGGCCAGCAGGCCTTGCTTGTGCAGGACTTCGGCGAAGGGCGAGGAGACGAAGACCACGTCGTACCCTTCCCCGCCAGACGCCATGAGCTTGCCCATGATTTCTTCGTTGGTGGCGTGCAAGGCCTTGTCGACATCGACGCCACTGGCCGCCTTGAACTTGTCCAGCGCATCCGGGGCCATGTAGCCGTCCCAGATGGAAATCACCATGTCTTTCGCGCTTGCAGCCTGTGTAGCGATCGCCAGGGAAACGGCCAACCCCACGCACAGCACGTCTTTCAGCTTTCTCATGATACTCACCCGACGATTGTTTATTGTTTTTTCGAAGGCAGTACGGCAAAACGAGAAACGATTACATGTGTTTTTTTTTAGAAATTAGGACCAGTATCAGAAGATGTCAACGCTTTTTTTCTGCGCCTGACGATTAAGCGGCCCATGGCATAAGATGAGCACCTGAGTCCAAAGCGACCGAACCGAGATAAGACGCTTGAGCACAACAGCCGAAAAGAAACCCCGCACCAACCACCTGGAACTGGCCCGCAGGATCCTGGAGCACACCCAGGAAAGCGGGCTGGTGACCGGTGACCCGGTGGCCGAGCAAGCACTGGCGCGCACCTTTCAGGTCTCGCGCACCCTGATTCGTGGCGCCCTGAAAGTGCTGCTGGAAGAAAACCTGCTGAGCCATGAAGCCGGCAAAGGCTATCGCCTGATCGCCACCCCCGCCGGCCAGGCCTTCAACGCCGCCCTGCCCCAGGCCGAAGAAGAAGAGTTGGCCGCCTCGGTCCTGCGCGACCGCATGGCCGGGCGCCTGGGCGACAGCATCAGCATCAGCGAGTTGATGCGCCGGTACGACATCGGCCGGCCGGCGGCGCAGAAAGCCTTGCAGCAATTGACCGAGAGCCAGGCGATTGAACGCGGCCCCGGCCAGTCCTGGCTGTTTCGACCCTCACTGAACAGCCTCGCCGCGCTGGAAGAAAGCCTGAAGTTCCGCCTGATCCTTGAGCCCGAAGCTTTGCTCGGCGGGCAGTTCAACGCCGACCCGCAACGCCTGGCCTTGTTGCGCAGCGCCATGCAAGCCCTGCTGGCACGCCCGGTGGAAGACTTCGATATCCAGCAGTTCCGCGAGCTGGACATCAGCTTCCATGAGCTGCTGGCCCAGAGCTGCGGCAACCGCTTCATTGGCGACGCCCTGTTGCAGCACCAGAGTCTTCGACGCCTGCCGAACCTGCTGCCCTCGGTCAGCGTGCACCGCCTGCAGGAAGCCTTGCGCGAACACCTGCAAATCATCGCGCACATCGAGCGCGGGCAACTGGAGATCGCCGCCGACCTGCTGCGCCTGCACTTGCGCCTGAGCGCCGCGCAACGCCCGCAAACCGCCAACCGGGGCATCCCGCAGAGCCACCCGTTCGGGCGTCGTTGAAGCCCCTCAAAAAACATGATGATTTTTTTTATAAAATAAGACAGCATCAAATCATCTTCAGAAACGGCGGAACTTTCCCGCCTTGGATCTGGCGGCGCCATGCACACACAAAAATTAATCGCCCTGTTTCCAGAAGCCAGTTTCGGCGCAGCCTTGAACTGCATTGGTATCGCCCAATCGCTGCGTGAGCTGGGCGCCAAACCGGTGTTCATCTGCCACGAGCATTTCCAGGGAATCTTTGCCGAGTACGGCTTCGACGAGTACCCGATTCCGCAAGCCAGCCCATTGTCGGCTGCGGAGCACCAGCACTATTGGGAGCGCTTCATCGAGCGCAATATTCCCTATTTCAACCAGACCCCGCTGGCACAGATCGACAGCTACGTCGCACCGGCCTGGGACGCGATCATCGACACCGCGATCGAAGCGGAAAAACCCTTGCAGCAATTGCTCGGCCGGCTGAAACCGGACGTGATCGTCCTCGACAACGTGGTCATGTTCCCGGCCATCGCCAATGCCGGCTGCCCGTGGGTGCGGATGGTCTCCTGCGCCGAAACCGAACTGCCCGACGCCGCCGTGCCGCCCTACCTGTCCGGCTGCCTGGCCAGTGATGTCGACGCCCGCGAGCGCTTCACCGAGCATTACCTGAAAGCCGTCGCGCCGGCCCATGAACGCTTTTCGCAGTTTCTCGCCCACAACGGCACGGCACCCTGTCCGCCCGGCCAGTTCCTCGTCGATTCGCCGTGGCTCAACCTGCTGCTGTCGCCGACGCCGGTGCGCTACGGACGCCAACAACCTCTGGACCCGCAACGTTACGTCTACCTCGACGGCTGCGTGCGCCGCGAAGCGCCCTACATCGTTCCTGATTTTCCGCGGCACAACGAAGCGCCGCTGATCTACATCAGCTTCGGCAGCCTCGGCGCCGCCGACACCGAGATGATGAAGCGACTGATCGGCACGGTCGAAACCCTGCCCTATCGCTTCCTGATCAACGTCGGTGCCTACCGCGACATGTACACCACGGTGCCGGACAACGTGTACCTCGACAGTTGGTTTGCGCAGCCAGCGGTGCTCAAGGAATGCGAGCTGTTCATTCATCACGGCGGCAACAACAGCTTCTGTGAGGCGCTGTACTTCGGCTTGCCGTCGCTGATCATTCCTTACTGCTGGGACGGCCACGACAACGCCGCGCGCGCCGAAGAAGTCGGCGTCGGCCGCTACCTGCCACGCTTCGCCAACCCGCTGGCGGCGTTACCCGCCGCCCTCGAACAGTTGCTGACCGACCACGGCATGAAACAGCGCCTCAAAGCGTTCAGCGAGCGCATGCAGGCGATTCGCGGCACTGACCTGGCGGCACAGGCGATTCTGGCGTTGCCCGACAACTGACTGACCATTGCCCCCCATAACGCCGGAGTTGCTGAATGAAGTCCCCTACGCACCACGACTCGCTCGACAACGTACAACCCCGCCCGTTCTGGCAGGACACCGTCATACAGGCGCCAAGCGCATCGCCACTGGCCGGCAGCCTGCAATGCGACCTGGCCGTTGTCGGCGGCGGTTTCACCGGGTTGTGGACGGCGCTGTTGGCTCGTCAACGCCGGCCAACCTTGAACATCGCGATCATCGAAGCGCGGCGCTGCGGTGGTGAAGCCAGCGGACGCAACGGCGGTTTCTGCGCGCCAAGCATCTCCCACGGCGTCTCCAATGCGCTCAAGCGCTGGCCGCAGGAAGCCGAGCGATTGATCCGTCTGGGGCGGCAGAACCTCGACGAATTGGCCGCCGACGTGCAGCACTTTGGCCTAAAGGTCGAGTTCGAGCGCGAAGGCAAGTTGAACCTGGCGAGCCAACCCTGGCAGGTCGAGGGATTGCGCTCGATGCAACGCAACTACGCCCGGTTCGGCATTGAGTGCGAATGGCTTGAAGGCCGCGCGCTGGCGCAGCGCCTGGACTCACCACTCTACGGTGCCGGCGTGTTCGAGCCCAACTATGCCCTGCTCAACCCGGCGAAGATGGCCGCCGAGCTGCGCCGGGTCTGCCTTGAGCAGGGCATTCGGCTGTTCGAGCAAAGCCCGGTGCTGGAACTTCAAGACAGCACAGAGCGTTTGCGCTTGCGCACCGCGGGCGGCGAGATGGAAGCCGGACAGATCGCCCTCGCGACCAACATCGCCCCGCCATTGCTCGGGCACTTGGCCTCCAGTGTGATCCCGGTCTACGACTACAGCCTGGTCAGCGAGCCGTTGAGCGATAGGCAACTGCAGGCGATCGGCTGGACCGGCCGCTATGGCATCGCCGATTCAGGCAATCAGTTTCACTACCTGCGCAAGACCGCCGACAACCGCATTCTCTGGGCCGGTTACGACGCCATCTATCACTTCGGTGGCCGTCGCGATGAAGCGCTGACGCAACGACCGGCAAGCTTCAAGCGCCTCGCCGAGCAATTTCACCAGGCGTTCCCGCCCTTACACGACGTACGCTTCAGCCATGCCTGGGGCGGCATCATCGACACCTCTGCACGCACCACGATGTTTACCGGCTGCGACATGCAGGGTCGCGTGGCCTACGCCCTCGGTTTCACCGGGCAAGGCGTCTCGGCCAGCCGTTTTGCCGCGCTGAACATGCTCGACCTGCTGGCCGGCGAAGCCACGGAACGAACAGATCTGATGATGACGTCCAGGGCGCCCTTCCGTTTTCCACCAGAGCCACTGCGCTACGCCGGAGTGAAGCTGGCCCAGCGCTCACTGGCACGGGAAGACCGCGACGGCCATCGCGACCTGTTGCTCAAAACCTTCGATGCCTTTGGTATCGGTTTCGATTCCTGAACCGGAGATCCGCATGTCCAGCGCCCTGCCCCGACACGTCATCAACTTCGCCAATCCAGAACTGACGCCCAAAGAGCTCGAAGTCAACGACCCGGCCATTGTCGACGCGCCCTATCGCAGCAGCAGCTGGCGGCATTTCGTGGCGCCGCAGAAAAACGCCGTCGCCGGCATCTGGGAGGCCGGTCCGCACCTGGAACGCTGCCAGTGCGATTACGACGAGTTGTGCCACATTCTCGAAGGCACGGTGCGCCTGACCGATGTGCAGGGTGTCAGCTGCACATTTGGCCCCGGTGCTTCGTTCGTGGTTGCCGCGGGATTTCAAGGCACCTGGGAAAACCTCACGGCAGTGCGCAAGGTGTATTTCATTCTGGGATGAGCGCCCGGCCGGTGCTACCGGGCGCTACTCGGCCACCGCGACCTGGTTGCGCCCACGGGCCTTGGCGCGGTACAGGGCTTTATCGGCGTTGCACATCAAGCTGTGCAAATCATTGTCGCCGGGCGCCATGGCCGCGACACCGACACTGGCCGTTATGCAGTGAACCGGGCCGGTCATCAGCCCGGAAATGGACTGGATAAGGTCCTCGGCAATGGCCTGGGCGGTCTCGATGGAGGTATTGGGCAGCAAGACCGCGAACTCCTCCCCGCCCAATCGACCGTGGACGTCGCTCTCGCGAAAGGATTGACCGATCACCACGCCCATTTGCCGCAGGACCTGGTCGCCGATCTGATGCCCGTAGGTGTCGTTGATGTGTTTGAAGTGATCCATGTCCAGCATCACCGCGCAAAGCGGCAACTGGTAGTTTCGGCAATGGCTGTAGAGATGCTGGGCATGTTCGAAAAAAGCCCGCCGGTTTTTCAGGCCAGTGAGTTCATCGGTTTGCGCCGCGCGCGTGGAAATGCTGTGGGCCAGTTCCATTTCCCGGGTCAGCCGAAAGGCGGTTTCCACCGCATTGGCCAGGCTGCTGGTGGCCCTGAACACGAATGAGGCGAACACCATGACCGCCACGGCCACCCCGGTTTGCAGGGTTGACGGCTGGAACAGCAGCCACAGGGTGCAAGGCATCAGCACCAGGGAAATCGACACCACCGTCATGTAGCGGTAGGCCGAGTAGCAGGACACCGCACTGACTGACATACCGACGGTAAACAGCATGACCAGCACTTGGGCCAACAGGTCATCCCTGGGCATGACCGCCAGGGCTCCAGCGCCCCAGATGCTGGCGGACAATATCAGCGTCAGCCAGTACCTGCGTTCCCAGCGCTGCGGCGTGCGCTGCGCTGGCGGGCTGTGAAAATAGACTGCGAACATCAGCAGGCGTAATAACGTCGCCCCCGTCAGCAGGGCTATCCACCAGAAAACCACGTTGTGATCAAACCGCTCCCAACACAGCCAGCACAACATGATCACGGCCAGAAAACTGCCGAAAACCGCTGAAACCGATTGGCGAAACAGCTGATGCAATCGATCCGTTTGCACCTGCTGTGCAATGTAGCGATCCTGCTCGTGCCGAAAACCAAGGCCGTCCATTCATTCCGCCTGATCGTGATGCCGTAACGAACAACTATTGTGGCACATTGCCCGGCGGCGCCTGCAACAGTCTGTGAAGGGCTGAGAGATTGCGCCTATCACCTGCCAATACTGCGACTATTAGCTGACTCGCCAACGGGCGACTAGCATTAGCTTCTGCCGGTGCACTCTGGCCGGCCGAGACCTGTATCGAGACAAGAATGAGTCAGAAACCGACCAGGCGTACCGTGGGTGATCTGTTGGCATATCGACTGCCGCTGTCATGAATCCCCGCGTAGCCCCGACGATCCGTTGATCGACCTGCCGGGCCCGCCGCCTGAGTCATTGATTTCACTTGCCGTTTTCCCGCCCGCACCGGGCCGGATGGCGGCATGGACACGACCGAGGGTAGCGCACACATGGCAACTGAATCGAAATGCCCGTTCAATCATGCCGCCGGCGGTGGCACAACGAACCGCGACTGGTGGCCCAACCAACTGAACCTGAGGATCCTGCACCAGCACTCGCCCCTGTCCGACCCCATGGGCGAGGGTTTCAACTACGCCGAAGCCTTCAAGAGCCTGGACTTTGTGGCCCTCAAGCATGACTTGAACGCGCTGATGACGGACTCGCAGGACTGGTGGCCGGCCGACTTCGGCCACTATGGCCCCCTGTTCATTCGCATGGCCTGGCACGCCGCCGGTACTTACCGCACCGGTGACGGTCGAGGCGGCGCCGGCTCCGGCCAGCAGCGCTTTGCCCCACTCAACAGTTGGCCGGACAACGTCAGCCTGGACAAGGCGCGCCGGCTGCTCTGGCCGATCAAGCAAAAATATGGCCGCAATATTTCCTGGGCCGATCTGATCGTACTGACTGGCAACGTCGCCCTGGAATCCATGGGCTTCAAGACCTTCGGTTTTTCCGGCGGCCGTGCGGACGTCTGGGAACCGGATGAAGACGTCTACTGGGGCTCGGAAAACAAATGGCTGGGCGGCGACACGCGCTACGGCAAAGATGACAACAAGCCGGTACAAGCACCCGGCGATGTGCCACTCGTCGCAGAACCGGGAAAAAACGAAGCCAGCCGTACCGAGGACGGGCGTCATCTGGAGAATCCCCTCGCCGCCGTGCAAATGGGCCTGATCTACGTCAACCCGGAAGGCCCGGAAGGCCAACCGGACCCGGTCGCTTCAGCGCTGGACATCCGTGAAACCTTTGGCCGCATGGCCATGAATGACGAAGAAACCGTGGCGCTGATAGCGGGTGGCCACGCCTTCGGCAAAACCCACGGCGCCGGCCCTGCCGACAACGTCGGGCCCGAGCCCGAGGCGGCCGGCCTGGAGCAACAGGGCCTGGGCTGGAAAAACAGCTTCGGCACCGGCAAAGGGGCCGACACCATCACCAGCGGCCTGGAAGTCACCTGGACCACCACCCCGACGAAATGGAGCAATAACTACCTGGAGAACCTGTTCGGCTTCGAGTGGGAACTGACTAAGAGTCCCGCTGGCGCGCATCAGTGGAAACCGAAAAACGGCGCGGGGGCCGGCATCATTCCCGATGCCCATGACCCGTCCAAGCGGCGTGATCCGACCATGCTCACCTCGGACCTGGCCCTGCGCTTCGATCCGATCTACGAACCGATTGCCCGTCGCTTCCTGGCCAATCCCGACCAGTTGGCCGACGCCTTCGCCCGCGCCTGGTACAAGCTGATCCACCGCGACATGGGGCCGCTTTCGCGCTACCTCGGCCCGGAAATGCCGGACGAAGAGCTGCTCTGGCAAGACCCGATCCCAGCGCTCGACCATGCATTGATCAACGACGGCGACATCGCCGCGCTCAAGAGCAAGGTGCTGGCCTCGGGCCTGACCGTGTCAGAGCTGGTCTCCACGGCCTGGGCGGCGGCTTCTACCTTCCGCGGCTCCGACAAACGCGGCGGTGCCAACGGCGGGCGCCTGCGCCTGGAGCCACAGAAGTCCTGGCAGGCCAATCAGCCGGAACAACTGGCGAAGGTGCTGGCGAAACTCGAAAGCATCCAGAAGGAGTTCAACACCGGTGGCAAGAAAGTGTCGCTGGCCGACCTGATCGTGCTGGCCGGCGGTGCCGGTGTCGAACAAGCCGCGCGAACCGCCGGGCACAACGTCACGGTGCCTTTCAGGCCGGGGCGCATGGACGCCAGCCAGGAACAGACCGATGTCGAGTCGTTCGGCTTCCTCGAACCGATTGCCGACGGTTTCCGTAACTTTCTCAAGACCCGCTACCGCGTACCGGCCGAGCAGTTGCTGATCGACAAGGCGCAACTGCTGACCCTCACTGCACCGGAAATGACCGCGCTGATCGGTGGCCTGCGCGTGCTCAACACCAACGTCGGAAAAACCGCCCACGGCGTCTTCACCACGCGGCCGGAAGCGCTGACCAACGACTTCTTCACCCACCTGCTGGACATGGGGGTGGAATGGAAACCGGTCTCGGAGGCCAATGAGGAGTTCGAAGGTCGCGACCGCAAGACCGGCCAGCCGAAGTGGACCGCCACTCGTGTCGATCTGGTATTTGGTTCCAACGCGCAGCTGCGGGCGCTGGCAGAGGTCTATGCCACCGCCGGGGCGCAAGAGAAGTTCGTCCATGACTTCGTGGCGGCGTGGACCAAGGTGATGAACCTGGATCGCTTCGACCTGAAGTGAAACGCAGGTAGAGGATGGGTTGCTTCGGCCCGTGCCGCAGTGGCCCGTCGCTTGAACAGGGGCGGCGCAATGCCGCCCCTGCCGTTTTGACTCTCGCGTGACCTGGGGGCTCTACTCACGCGGATCGATCTGATCCAGCACCCGGTCAGGGTTTCGGCCGTGGCCTTGGGGTCGACGCTGAACAGGGTGCAGGGTGTGCGCGGCGTGGCCTTGATGTCGGCCATCGAGGGGACGTGAAGGTCGAGGGTAAACATGCGTTGCCTCGATTCTCTCCTTGAACCTGGCAGCGTCGCCAAGTCGTCATCCAAAGGTCAAAAATGGATTTCAGCGGTCTTGAGGCCCAAGTCTCGAAGCTCGGCAATCAAGTCATCCAGATGTCCGAAAGACTCGACCTCTTCATTGTCATCAACCAAAAAATAACTCCTCCCGGCGTCCTTTTTGAAGAACACGATCCACTCCTTGGGATTGGTCGGGTTTGCGATCAAATGGGTGTCAAAGGTCACGCCTTCGGCATGCTTGCTTTTCACATCTTTGCGATTCATGTCTGTCACCACGCTAAGCGCGTTCTCAAAATTCTCTATATGCAGTGTATGCCCACTCAGTTCCGTCCGAGCTTTACAGGCAATATCTCCAGCCGTACGAAGCAGTGGTTCCAAGGTATTTAAATTATCACTGCATGTTAATATTATGCACATGCATGCACTGAGGAGCTAGCCGTGATTGCGATAGGTGAGGCATGGAAGGCGGGGTTGTTGGGTCGAAAGCACTGGCTGCGCAATCTGGTGTCTGGCGTGATCGTCGGGATCGTGGCGCTCCCCTTAGCCATGGCGTTTGCCATTGCATCTGGCGTCAAGCCTGAGCAAGGCATCTACACCGCAATCATTGGCGGCCTGCTGGTTTCGCTCTTTGGGGGGAGCCGCTTACAGATTGCAGGGCCAACAGGCGCGTTCATCGTGATTCTGGCGGGCGTCACGGCCAAGCATGGGGTTGACGGCCTGCAAATCGCTACGATGATGGCGGGCGCCATGCTGTTATTGCTCGGGGTCGCCCGGCTTGGTGCAATCATCAAGTTTATCCCCGATCCAGTGATCGTCGGATTTACCGCCGGCATCGGCGTGATCATCTGGGTCGGGCAATGGAGAGACTTTTTCGGCTTACCGACGATCAGTGGAGAGCACTTCCATGAAAAGCTCTGGCATTTGCTACAGGCGCTCCCGGATCTTCATATCGCCACCACCCTGCTGGCTGTACTCAGTCTTTTCCTGGTAATCACCGCGTCCAAAATACCCGGCCTCAAACGGGTGCCTGGCCCGTTGGTCGCAATGACGGTAGCTACGGCGATACAGGCAACCTTTCATTTCGAGGGGGTAGCCACGATTGGCAGCGCATTTGGTGGCATACCTCAAGGTCTTCCAGCGTTTGGCCTGCCTGAAATCACGCTGTCTCGGATCATCGATTTGATTGGTCCGGCTTTCACTATCGCCATGCTTGGAGCAATCGAATCGCTTCTGTCTGCAATGGTGGCCGATGGCATGGCGGGCACCAAGCATGACTCCAATCAGGAGCTGATCGGTCAGGGAGTGGCTAATCTGGTCACGCCACTGTTTGGCGGCTTCGCCGCTACCGGAGCCATTGCCCGCACTGCAACCAATATCCGTAACGGCGGCACAAGCCCGCTGGCCGGCATTACGCACGCGATCACCTTGGTGCTTATTATTCTGTTTCTGGCACCTTTAGCCTCGAACATCCCACTGTGCGCCCTGGCCGCCATTCTATTCGTGGTCGCGTACAACATGAGCGAGGTGAGACACTTCAAGCGCATGGTCCAGCGAGCCCCGCGCGCAGACGTGTCGATTCTGCTCATCACCTTCAGCCTCACAGTGTTCAGTGACTTGGTTATCGCCGTGAATATCGGTGTCATTCTTGCCATGTTGCAGTTCATGCGTCGCATGGCTTCATCCGTGGAGGTGCAACAGGTCGTCGAGCACGAGCTTGAAGAAGAGCTGAGAGCCAATGGCCATGCGCACTTGCCGCCGGGGATACTGATTTATACGATTGAAGGGCCACTGTTCTTTGGCGCGGCCGAGACTTTCGAGCGTGTCCTGGCACAGACCCATACAGACCCACGTCTCCTGATCATCCGCCTGAAACGCGTACCGTTTATGGATATCACGGGCCTGCAAGTGCTGGAGGAGGTCATTCAGCAGCTGCACAAGCGCAATATCGTGGTAAAGCTCTGCGAAGCGAATAAGAAGGTGCTCAGCAAGCTAGACAGGGTGGGTATCCTGCAAGAAATTGGCCCGGAGCATTACCACGCCGACTTCAACACCGCACTGGCCAAAGCTGTCAGTCACGTAGAAGGTACATCGACCCTCTAGAGACTAACGGCCAGTGTTGGCTCATGACTTGGTGCTGACGGCATGCTTGCTCTTGGTCGTATAGCTGGCGCCGTGAGTGGCCAGATAGTCACGAATCAGTTGCCGGACAACCTGCGAAGACGTCAGGTCTTGTGCTGCACAGAGTTCCTCGAACGCTTTTTTCTTGACGGGATCTATGAGCACCGTGAGGCGCGCAGTCTTGCTTTCCATGGGGTATTCAATCGCTCAAGTCGCGGGATGTTAATCAAATTGTAATTGCCTTGTTCTGTGCTGTCACGGTACTGGCTGGCTGTTGCCTGGCACCTCGACGTTACTCACAAGAAAAAACTGGTTCTCACGGTCGTTTGCTGCCCTTCACTTGAACAGGGGCGGCGCAATGCCGCCCCTGTCTTACACCGGAATTCACGCCTGATCATCTCCAAGATAGGCCGAGAGGAATTCGTCTGAAGCCACGTAATCAGCTGCGGCCCGGAGTGAAGCAGCCGAATCACGGCCGAGTACCTCCTCCACGCGGTCATTGGCGGTGGCCCAATACACAATTGCCTCGTGCAAAAGCTCGAGTCCTGATGGCGTCAACACTGCACGTTTTGCACGCTTATCTTGCTCATCAATCCTCAGCTCAACCAAACCGTCTCGCACTAGAGGCTTAAGGGCGTGGGTAAGCGCTGAAATCTGGATTGCAAGCTTGAGCGCCAGATCCTGCAGCGTGGGCGCCTGGCCCTCGTTTGCGGACGCCATCCTGGTGATTTCCGTCAAAAGCGAAACCTGTGTTGATTTCAGTCCCAAGGGCGCCAGAGCGTCGTCGTACAGATTCCCCAAGCGTCGGGCTGCACGCCTGAGCGCGGTGTTGGTGCACACGAGGTCCACAAAGGCCAGTTTTTCTTCGGCCCTGTTATCTGGGGCGGTAGTCATTGCGGTTGATTTACTGGAGATTTTTTTCATCCCCAAATAATGGTTGAGCACAACACTATTGACAAGCCCCGCCCTCCCCAACATAAACTTGAGCCCTCAATCAATTGCTTGAGCACTCAACGTTAGAGGTTAAAATATGTCTTCGTCTAAAAAAACTGCTGTTGTAACAGGCGCATCTTCTGGCATTGGCGCCGTCTACGCCGACCGCCTGGCTGCTCGCGGTTACGACCTTGTTCTGGTCGCCCGGCGTGCTGATCGCTTGGCAGCCTTGGCTGAAAAACTGTCCAAAAAGCACGGCGTCAGCGTCCAGAGCCTGGTTGCCGACCTGGAAAAAGAAGCCGACGTGGCCAAGGTGGAAAAAGTACTTGGCAGCGATGACAGCGTACGACTGCTCGTCAACAATGCTGGTGTCGCACGTTTCAGCACTCTGGCGGATACGCCGGTTGAGGTTTCGCTGTCGCAGATTGCACTGAACATCATTTCGCTGACACGGCTGACTCAAGCTGTGCTGCCGGCTTTCAAAGCGCGTAATCAAGGGACCATCATCAACGTAGCATCGGTATTGTCGGTCCACTCCTGGGAAGTCAGCTCTGTTTACAGTGGCACCAAGTCTTTCGTGCTGGCCTTCAGCAGGGGCATTCAGGATGAGCTGGCCAAAGCCAAGTCGAACGTCAGGCTCCAGGTCGTTCTGCCAGCATCGACTGCTACGGAAATCTGGACTGAAGGCGTCTCGGGCATTCCACTGTCCGCCCTTGGACAAGACACCATCATGAGTGCAGAGGATTGCGTGGATGCTGCACTGGCGGGCCTGGATAAAGGCGAGGCCATCACCTTCCCGTCCGTCGAAGACGCGTCCCTGTGGAGCACCTACGACACTGCTCGCGGTGCACTTTTCGCGGCGACCCAAACAGGTACACCTGCCTCCCGCTACCGTTAGGCCCATCTCCCGGCAAGAACGGATACAAGCTTGAGAGTCTTGAACAGATTGTCTGAGTACTCATCACAGTGCATCCAGGCCCATGGCTCTACACACCCTCAGCAAGTCAAGTCGGCTTGCGGGGGGTTGTAAGGGGTGAGCTGGATTTTCAGTCAGGCAGGATTCGATGTTTCAGGAGCGGTCGGATCGGTGGCCGGGGGATTGGGTGAAGGCTTTATCGTATTCAGTCTCCGAAAACGTGGAGCCTTCAGCACTCGCACTAGACCCGTTCACTGATGGGCAGTGACGCGAATCAAATTACCGAGCAGCCCCGAGGCGCACAAGCCGGCGAATTCTGGCGCAACCGTAGGCCCCCGATATGCGGTCGCGATTGACCATCCATCCCCTTGTTCGCCCGTCTATCCGTTTACTGATATGGATCAGATTCTCCACCCTGCCGGCTCCTATGCTCAAATTGACCCCTCGGTGTCGAGATGAACTCAAATGAACAAATCAAGCCTGATCGCCCGATGTGTGTTGGCAGGCATCATCCTGCTGGCGACCAGTCTCGCCTTGCCGACCAATGCCGAGTCCCATGGCGGTGGACATGGCGGTCACGGCGGGGATGCCGGATGGTGGGGTCTGGGCATTGGTTTGGGCTTGGGCTGGGAAGCCGCGCACGTCTTCAACCCGTATTACTACCCCGCCTATCCGGTTTATTACTATCCGGCCCCGCCGGTTTACTACTACCAGGCCAGCCCACCTCCAGTGATGGTTGCCCCACCTCCCGGGACGACGGCTTCAGCGCCAACCGCCCCTCCTCCCGCCGCCAATTGGTACTACTGCGATTCCGCCCGAGGCTACTACCCGAATGTGCGCCAGTGCCCCGAAGGGTGGCGCATGATTCCAGCAGTGCCGCCTGGGCCGATACGCTGATTGATCCGTTAAGCGGGTGTGCAAGGGTCCCATCGAACCCTTTGCATGGCTGATCAATAAGTCGCTGGTGGTCACCGACACCCAAGTCCCGCTGTTGCGAGCGTGACAGCGGGACTGAAGCGCCGGCATCGCTCGACGCCCTGCCCCTGTTGGAGAAAGACCATGCTAAAAACCGCCATCGCCTCAACAGTGCTCTGGGCGCTTGCCGCAAACCTTCACGCTCAGCCCGTGGAGCATTCGGACGCCGACGCACAACGGCAAGCCGAGGTGGCGGGGCGCAGCCAGGATGTCATGCCGTTCAGCCTCGCAGCGACAACCCATGTCTTCACCAAGACCGCTGAAGGCGGCATTCAGCAAGTGGTCGCCAAGCAGCCCGGAGATGCTGCCCAAGTGCAGTTGATTCGCCAGCATCTCCAGGCAATTCACGAGCGTTTTCTCAAGGGAGACTTTTCAGGCCCGGCGCACATCCATGGCCAGGACATGCCGGGCCTGGCTGACTTGAAAGCCGTCAAGCCTGGACAGATTGCGATCGAGTACACAGACATCGAAGGCGGCGCCCAATTGCTCTTCAAGACCTCGGATCCAGCCTTGATAACGGCGCTTCACCAGTGGTTTGACGCCCAGCTTTCCGACCATGGCAAGGACGCGATGGAGGGCGATATGCATCATGGCGAGATGATGAACAGGTGAGGGATGAATGGCGGGTAGCAATTGACCGGGAGCGTTCGTAGCAGACCCTAATCGGCTAATTTCAGCCAATGCTGACCGCCAGCTTCGGTTCGGCTGCCCCCCTTCTTAACGGATGATGCCAACCGCTCGACAGAAGTCGCCATTCAATCACGAGCAATCTTGTCATTTGCCAAGGCTTGGGGCAGGGTCAATACCACTGAGATTTCTGCCAAAGGAGTTACTCCATGTCAAAGCTATATCCCAGTATCGATCCCGAGGGGCTGGTCGAGTACTCAGTGGTCTACACCGACCGCTCGCTCAACCACATGTCGCAGTCATTTCAAGGCGTGATGAAGAACATTTCCAGGACCCTGAAACAGGTCTACAACGCCCAGGCTGTTGCGGTGGTCCCGGGCAGCGGCACGTTCGGCATGGAAGCGGTGGCGCGACAGTTTGCCACCGACCAGCAATGCCTGGTGATACGCAATGGCTGGTTCAGTTATCGCTGGAGCCAGATCCTTGAGATGGGCAACATCCCGGCGGCCACCACGGTGCTGAAAGCCCGACCGGTCGACACGGGTCGCCAGGCTGCCTATGCCCCACCCCCTCTGGACGAAGTGCTCGCAGCCATTGAGGCGCAGAAGCCGCAGATTGTCTTCGCCCCCCACGTTGAAACCTCATCAGGGATCATGCTGCCCGACGACTACCTGCGAGCCGTCGGCGACGCCGTGCATGCGGTAGGTGGCCTGTTCGTGCTGGACTGCATCGCCTCCGGCACGATTTGGGTTGATATGCACAAATGCGCAGTCGACCTGCTGATCAGCGCACCGCAGAAAGGCTGGAGCGCTTCCCCTTGCTGCGCCCTGGTGATGTTCAGTGCTTTGGCCCTCAAGCGCATCGAACAGACGCAAAGCAGCAGCTTCGCCTGCGACCTGAAAAAGTGGCTTCAGATCATGCAGGCCTACGAACAGGGTGGACATGCCTACCATGCGACCATGCCCAGCGATTCCCTCGCGCGGTTCAACGAAGTGATGAAAGAGACGCAAGCCTACGGTTTCGACAAAGTCCGCGGCGAACAACAGGCGCTGGGCGATCGGGTGCGCGCCATGTTGACTGGTAAAGGCATCAAAAGCGTGGCCGCAGCCGGCTTTCAGGCCCCTGGCGTCGTGGTGAGCTACACCGACGATGCCGACATCAAGAACGGCAAGAAATTTGCCGACCACGGCCTGCAGATCGCCGCCGGAGTGCCGTTGCAATGCGACGAGCCAGCCGACTTCCAGACGTTCCGTATCGGTCTGTTCGGACTCGAAAAGCTGCGCAATATCGAGCGCACGGTCAGCATCCTCGGGCAGGCACTGGACGAGGTGATGGTTAACTAAAGGAAAAAGGGGACAGATTTATTATCTGGAAGATAAATCTATCCCCTTTTTTCTGTGACCGGACGGTTGTGCTGTTTGGGAGAGAAGTAGCGTGTGAACTGATGGCGGCCGTCGAACACGCCGCGAATCGCACCGCGTTTCATCATGTCAGAAGGCAGACCGGACTCCTTGATATTCGCCGCGTACCCCGGCTTCAGCAAATCGCGGGCCTTTTCCAGGACTTCGCCGTCCAGTGTGGCGAACGTGTTGAAGCAGAAGAGCGGTCCATCGCGCACCGCATAAGGACCAGCCTTCTCGGGTTCAGCAAGATTCGAAGAGAAGTCCTTGCCCGGCAACTCCTTGGCGATCGCCGCCTTCTTTTCCGAACTTGCGTTCGTGAAGGATAAAAGCCACTTCTGCCACATTGCTCGCAAGTGTGCTGGGACCCTGTGCTCGGGCAGTTGCACCGACATTATCTAAACCGACGTGATCAGTACCCACCTCGTAGAGCATCAACCCACGGGCCAGCACGGTCCCGCGCAGATTTATTTTCATGTTGTATATCCTGGGTGTTATCTGATGGATGACAACCTTCGGGAGATGCATTACTTATCCCCAGACCCAATGCAGTTTTTGGGCCTGGTTGCGCTTGATGGCTATTCCTCTTCGATCAGTGCCTCCAAATGCCCGGCCCTGACCGCCCGGGCCAAAGTCCTGTGATCTTTCACCGTCTGCCTGGCATAGGCTACGGCGAAGTCCCCCAGCGCCTTATCGAAAACGTCGCCCTTGCCCAGATACCCGGAAATGGTTGCTGCATCCCCTGATTTGGCATGTGCCCTGGCCAGGGTCTCGCCGCACAATCCGGCGTAGCGTTTGATTTGCGACAGGGTTACGCCTTCGACCGGTACCGAGAACTTCATGTCGCGCAGTTGCCGTACGAAAAAATCGCGTCCAGCGCGTCCACGCGCCCAGCCCAGGAAGATATCGCTGGAGGACTGCATCAGCCGTTGCCCCATGACAATCCGCTCGCCCTGGTTCTTGTAGATGCTCTTGCCCGCGTAAGGCGCCAGCACCGAGCGGCTGGACTCCTTGATCTGCAGAATCAGCGGGTGGTTTTCTTCGGAAAACATCAGGGCGATGAAGCAGCGCGTGCCAACACTGCCGATCCCCACCACTTTCAGTGCGGCGTCCACCAGTCGATAACGGTCCAGCAGCACACGACGCTCGTCTGAAAGCGTCCCACGGTATACATCCAGGCCCTCCTGGATCTTCTCCATGAATTTTGGATCATCCAAGTGCATGAGTACTGGCGGCTGGTCGACGATGCGTTGTTGCCCGGCAACACTGCCGACGATTTTCGGGAAGATGTTTTCGACCACGCGTTCACGGGCTCTATCGGCGGCCTCTTGACGCAACTTCTTTGTCTTTGGATCGGGAGCGGTATCAATCAACGATTGCATATCCATCCGCGAGTACCAGACTTCCAGCGGGTTCATCTTCGAGTATTTGCGCAGGTTCTCCCGATAGCTCCGTACACAGGCAATAGCGCCCTCGCGAGCCTCCTCGTCGCCGTACCGGTTATCCATAGCGACCAGAGCGAAGCTCCCGGCAAGTCGCTTGACGTCCCATTCCCAGGGAGCCGGGAGGGTTTCATCGAAGTCATTGAGGTCAAAGATCAGATTGCGCTCCGGGGAGGCGAACAAGCCGAAATTCAGCAGATGGCAATCGCCACAGGCCTGCACCTGGACGCCGATGTTCGGTGTACTGGACAAGTCATAAGCCATCAGCGCCGCCGAGCCGCGGTAAAACGTGAAAGGGCTTCGCAGCATGCGCCCGTAGCGAATGGGTACCAGCTCCTGAAGGCGCTCCTTGTTGGACGCCTGCAGTATGGCGATGACGTCGCGGCCCTTGCCGGGCGACTTCCAGATCCCGTGGCTTTCCCGTGGCACTTTTTCGCGTAGCAGGCGACCGGCTTCGATGCGCTCTTCGCGGGAGCGGAACTCCCGGGTCTGTTTCGCCTTATGGACTTTCTTGCGGGAGGTTTTCTTGTCGGAGGTCATGACTCTTTTGTCACCCCTGCACTGTATTCGAGATGTGGAATTTGCTGACTCGTCATTGCACCAACAGCATCTTTTTTTAAAAGTTAGAATAGTTTCGTGTGAGCTTGTTGATCTGCATCAGCGCCCCATGATTTTCATGCTTTCGGCCCGTAGATCATGGCGCCTCTGGCCAATGCACCGGCGTTGGCCCGATCTGTTCAAGTTCATCCTGCCGGGGCGCCGCTGAGGAAAAGGAACGCCATCCCGAGGGATATATAGACTGCCAGTAACTGCACGCCCTTGAACCAGTCAGAGCGACCATCGTCGGCGACCTCGCTGGTGATCAATACCGCCAGCAGCACCGCCAGCACGAGGCCGGGCCGGAAGGCCAGGTCCATGGCAACCGGACCGATGAACAGACTGGCCAATACAAGCGTCGGGGCGACGAACAGCGCCACCTGCACGCTCGAACCGATAGCGATGGACAGCGATAGGTCCATGCGATTTTTGAGTGCTGCGGAGATAGCAGTCGCGTGCTCCGCTGCGTTGCCGAGGATGGCCACCACAAAGACACCGACGAAGATGTTGTTCAGGCCCAGCGCCTGGGTACTGGGCTCTATGGTGCCAATCAGGATCTCGCTCACCCAAGCCACCATCACCGTCGACAGGCAAAGGACCAGTAGCGCCTTGCCAACCGACCAGGACGCTGCGTTTTCTTCAATGCTCTCCAGCTCTTCGCTGCTGAATTCCTTCTTGTGGGTCATCAGGGAATAGATAAGGAACAGCGCATAGACGACCAGCAGTAGCACAGCAATGGACACGCTGAGGTAGTGGGAGCCCAGATTCATCTTGCCCTCCGTGGCGATCTTGTTCGCGGCGGGGATGATCAAGGCGATGGCGGCCAGGGTCAGCAGTGTGGACTGCGAGCGCGCTCCTATCGCGTTGAAGTGCTGCTCTGAATGGCGCAGACCACCTGCCAGCATGGCGCAGCCCATCACTAACAGGATATTGCCGATGATCGAGCCGGCGATGGAGGCCTTGACCACGTCGTAGAGCCCGGCCTGCAGGGCGGCAATGCAGATGATTAGCTCGGTAGCATTACCGAAGGTGGCATTGAGTAACCCACCCACGCTCTCACCCAGATGTGCGGCCAGCTGCTCGGTGGCGCGCCCCAGCCAGCCTGCAAGCGGCAGGATGGCGAGCGCGGCTGTGATGAAAACGAACAGAAAGTGCGCCGGAGCGAAGTATTCCAGGACAATCGACAGAGGAACGAACAGCAGCAACCAGTTAATCATGGTGGAACTCCTCGTATGCCGCTGGCGCCAGTCACGCTGCACCGGTTACGCTCAAACCATCAGCCGTTCTGCTGGTTACATCGCGTACTCGAAGTAAAGCACCTGTTCAGAAAATGATCCGAGCTTTCCATTTTCAGAACGCCCGTGGACTAACGGATATGGCGGGTCATCCCGCCCCCATCTCGCCGCCGCTAATCGCTGAGCCCTGGACGGCCGTGAAGAGTCAATTGCATTCGTCGAATAGTGGCCGGTCTCGGTGTTGTACTCAGTGGTTTATGCAGCACAACATTCATGTTTGATCCGGGACGCTTTCGCGTCGGTTTTGAAGATGACTTTCTGACTGTACGGAGTACCAGATGCAGTTGATACCCGCGAAAGCTCGTATCAGTAACGGGCAATAAAAGGCCAGTTTTATGCTGTTAACTAAAACCAGCCACAAACCGCCCTCGCAGGTAGTCGACAAAAACAGTGACGGCTCTCGGTACATGTGTGGAATAAGGACGCACCAGATAAATGTCCTCCGGAAAGGCTCCTACTAATCTCCACGCTGGCAGCACCTGCACCAATCGTCCGCTCTTCAGCCCGGCTTGAGCGCTGAAATCGGGCAAGAGCGCGATGCCCAAATCAGTCAAAGCCGCATCGCGCAATGCTTCGCTGTTGTTGGTTGCGAATGTGCCTTTGATAGGAACCGTCAGCCGTTTCTCCTCCACTGGCGAGGGACCGGTGGTTTCGAATGCCCAGGCAGGCGTGTCGTTGCCTCGCGGGTAATATAGACAGTTGTGTCCTATGAGATCCTCTGGATGTTGAGGTTCGCCGAATCTATCCAGATAGCTGCGGGTCGCAACAAGTACGGAATGTGTCGCGCACAACTTCCAGGCGACATGGGTATCCGGGATCTGATTGCTGTGCCGAACAGCCAGATCAAATCCCTCCGTAGCGATCGAGGAAATCTGATCGGAAACGTCAAGTTGCACTCGGACTTCGGGATGTTCGTTGAGGAAACCAGCCAGTACCGGAACCAACTGTTGGCGGGCAAATGCTACCGGAGCAGTCAGCCGCAGAAGTCCCCGTGCTACACCTGCAGAGTCTCGAACATCGGAAAAACTACGGGCAATCTGCTCATAAGCACTGCGCACGTCACGTACCAAAGCGTTTCCCGCATCGGTCAGTCGCACACTGCGAGTCGTGCGCTGCACCAGACTCAGTCCCGTGGCCTTTTCCAGCTCGACAATTCGGTGGCTCACCGCTGATTTACTCACCCCTAGCCTAATCGCTGTCGCGGTATAGGTGCCCTGCTCTGCAAGGATCGCCAGCCAGTGCACATGGGTCCAGAGTCTTTCGACTTCCACTTTAGGCATGATTTGATTGTCCTTGTATGGAAACAATTAATTCGATTTTTGCGTCTCGTCATGAACAAAGCAAACACTTAGTGTGGGCGTCAAGACCTGCAATGCAGACACCCCGTCAATACTCGAGATTACCCACATGCCTTTGATGAAATTCGATGTCGTACAAGGTCGTGATGACGCGCAGCTCAAAGCATTACTGGATGCTGCGCATCGTGCGATGGTGGTTGCCTTTGAAGTGCCCGAACGTGATCGCTATCAGATCGTCAACGAACACCACCCCAGCCGTATGATCGTCGAAGATACCGGTCTGGATATCCCAAGAACGAAAGACGTGATCATTGTTAGCGTCACTAGCAGACCGCGCAGTGAAGCATCGAAGAAAAAATTCTACGAGCTACTCACGCACGAGCTACTGACTTATTGCAATATTCAACCAAGCGACGTGATGGTTTCCATTGTGATCAACGACGATGCCGACTGGAGTTTCGGCAATGGACGGGCACAGTTTCTGACAGGCGAACTCTGACGTTCACCCGCCACGGGCCTCTCTCCCGGTACTGGGCTCGGCATCCACTCATTTTCTGATTTGATCAGAGAAAGGGTGGACTGCTTGGCCCGCTCTCCTCCTGCGCAAAGCCCTTTATCAGCACCCTTCAACGATGCCGAAAAACCGGGGCTCGCTTGGCGAGAAACGCCTGCATGCCTTCCTTCTGGCCATCGGTTGCGAATGCTGCCTGGAACAGTCTCCGTTCGTGCAATATGCCTTCGGCCAGGCTCACTTCCTGAGCGCGATTTACCGCTTCTTTGGCCATTCGCACTGCGGGGGCGTTGTAGCCGGCGATGGTGTGTGCTGCCTCCAGCGCGGTTTGCAGCAGGTCAGCTGAAGGCACGACTCGGGCCACCAGCCCGGCAGCCCTGGCTTCGGTGGCGTTGATGGTGCGTCCGGTGAGGATCATGTCCATCGCCAGTGCCTTGCCAACCGATCGGGTGAGACGTTGCGAGCCGCCAATCCCGGGGAGGATGCCCAGCTTGATTTCCGGTTGGCCGAACTGCGCGTCTTCTGAAGCGATAATAAAGTCGCACATCATCGCCAGTTCGCAACCGCCACCCAGCGCATAGCCGCTAACGGCCGCGATGATTGGTTTGCTGACGGTATGCAATTGCGACCAGGCGGCGAAGACATCATGTTGCTGCAGTTCGACGAAGGTCTTCTCAGCCATTTCTTCGATGTCCGCGCCCGCGGCAAAAGCCCGTGGACTGCCAGCGATGACGATAGCGCCGATGTTGTCATCGGTGTCGAAGTTGCGCAGTGCTGCGACTACTTCGCGGGACATGGCCACGCTCAGTGCATTGAGGCTCTTGGGTCTGTGCAAAGTGATCAGCCCGACACGCTCGCGCCGTTCGACCAGGATCGATTCGTAGCGAGGCGCCGATGCGCCATGGGTCTCTGTCTCGTTGCTGAGTTTGACGCTGGTGGTTGCCGATTTCTTGTCTTGGGTGGCTGGAGCGGTTGCGGCTGTCATGGAGACTTCTCCTGGGTAAATTGGCAGGCTTGAAAAGCACGTGTAAAAAGGCAGGCGCTGTTCTAGATAACGTCTGAAAGCAGCGATTCGTCGAAGGTGCCGGTGGCTGGCGCGTAGTCCCCTGTGTGTGACATCAACTGCGAGAGGATGCGTTCACGATGCTCATCCAGACCGGGTGCGCGCACCGGCGTGGTGACATCGATGTCGGCATAGGCATTGAGCTTGATCGGGTTGCCGGCGGTACGGAAAGCGTGCCCGCCTTCGCCCTGCACCTGGATGATCATGTTGCGTGCTGTCAGCTGCGGATGCTCGAACAGCTTGTCGATGGTGTTGATCGGCGAGCACGGCACGCCTGCTTCATTGAGCCGGTCAATCCAGTGCGCTGCGGGGGCGGTCAGCGTGATTGCCTGGATCGCCTCAATCAACGCCGGGCGATTGCGGCAACGCTGGGCATTGCTGAGGAACTGCGGCTCCAGCGCCATTTGCGGGTTGCCCAGCGCCTCGGCCATGAGCATGAATAGCTGGTCGTTACCGGCGGCAATGATGAAGCGCCCGTCTTGCGCGTCATACGCTTCAAACGGCGAGAGCGAGGGATGGGCGTCGCCCGTGCGTGTGGGCACCTTCCCTTCCACGTCGTAAGTCGCCAATGCGGTTTCCATCAGTGCCGCCTGGCAGTCCAGCATTGCGATATCCACGCGAGAGCCCTGTGCGTCCCGGGTTCGTTTGTACAGCGACGAGAGGATGCCGATCACCGCAAACAGCCCGGCGCTGAGATCGCCAAAACTGGTGCCTACGCGGGCTGGCGGCGCATCGGGCCAGCCGGTCAGGCTCATGATGCCGCCCATGGCCTGAACCACCATGTCGTAGCCCGGCAGGTCACTCATGGGGCCGGTTTGGCCAAAGCCCGAAATGGACGCATACACCAGATGCGGATGAGTGCTCGCAAGCCGTTCGGCGCCGTAGCCCAGGCGGTCCATCACGCCGGGTCGAAAGTTTTCTACCAGAACGTCGGCCTCGGTGAGCATACGTTCGATCAGCTCTCGGTCTCGCGGGCTTTTGAGGTCAAGCGCAATGCTTTCCTTGCCTCGATTGAAGCAGGTGAAATACGCGGAGTGATCCTCGACAAAGGGACCGAAGGCACGCGTGTCGTCGCCAGTGGCAAGTCGTTCGACCTTGATCACGCGGGCGCCGAGGTCGGCGAGCACCATCGTGCAATATGGGCCGGACAGAACGCGTGAGAAGTCCAGAACGGTGATGCCGTCCAAAGGCCCCTTCTTGGCAGGCAGGCCTTGCAACATATCCATAGTGTTATTACCTCTTTAGATGGATGTTTTTTCAGCAATGATCCAACGCGCGGCTTTCTCCGCGATCATCAGCGTCGGGCTGTTGGTGTTGCCGCCCGTGATGGTCGGCATGATGCTCGCGTCGACGACGCGCAGGCCCTGGATGCCGTGTACACGCAGATGACTGTCTACAACGGCCATCGGATCGGACGCCTTGCCCATTTTGGCCGTGCCCACGGGATGGAAAATGGTCGAGCCAATGTCGCCAGCCAGACGCGCCAGTTGCTCATCGGTCTGGTACTGAATGCCCGGTTTGTATTCCTCCGGGCTAAAGCCTGCCATCGCCGGTTGTGACGCGATGCGACGGGTCAAACGCAGCGAATCAGCGGCCACGCGACGGTCTTCCTCGGTGCTCAGGTAGTCGGGTGCAATGATCGGGGCGTCGTGGAAATCTGCGCTGCGAATCGACACCGTGCCGCGACTGGTCGGGTGGATGTTGCATACGCTGGCGGTAATGGCGGGGAATTGGTGCAGGGGTTGTCCAAACGCTTCCAGACTCAACGGTTGTACGTGGAACTGAAGATTGGGCTGGATGTAGGACTCATCACTGCTGGTGAAGATGCCCAGTTGCGAAGGCGCCATACTCATCGGTCCACTGCGTTTGAGCGCGTACTCGAGGGCGATGGCGGCCTTGCCCAGGAGAGTGGTCGCCTTCGTGTTGAGGGTAGACGCACCTTGCACTTTGTAGACCGAACGGATCTGCAAATGGTCTTGCAGGTTTGCACCCACACCCGGCGAGTGCCGCACCACTGGAATCTGGTGATCATTCAACAAGGCAGCGTCGCCAATACCTGAAAGCTGCAACAATTGCGGGCTTCCAATGGCGCCGGCGCTTAGCACCACTTCACGAACGGCCCGGACTTTACGGGGTTGGCCCAGGTGCACCAACTCGACGCCGCAACACACTGGCTGCCCGTCTTCACGCTGTTCAAATCGTAGGCGTGAGACTTGCGCACCAGTCCAGACAGTCAGGTTCGGGCGTTGCTTGAGAATTGGTCTGAGAAACGCTTTGGATGCATTCCAGCGCCAGCCGCTGCGCTGATTGACGTCAAAGTAACCCACACCGCGGTTGTCCCCGCCATTGAAGTCATCGGTCGCAGCAATCCCTGCCTGCTCTGCTGCCTTGGCAAAGGCATCAAGGATGTCCCAGCGCAGGCGTTGTTTTTCAACGCGCCACTCACCACCGCTGCTGTGCAAGGTTCTGAAGCGTGCAGCCTGGCTGTTTTCGCCCTCGGCTACCGCGGCATCGAGGCGATAGTGGTCCTCGTGAGCACGGAAGTCCCTCAGGCAGGTTTCCCATTTCCACTCATCATCGCCGGTGACGTTTGCCCAGTGATCGTAATCCTGTGCCTGACCACGCATGTAGATCATGCCGTTGATGCTTGAGCTTCCGCCCAGTGACTTGCCCCGTGGATATAGCAACTCACGGCCGTTGAGCCCAGCCGAGGGTGCGGTTCGGAAACGCCAATCGGTGCGCGGATTATCGATGCAATACAGATAACCCACGGGGATGTGAATCCACGGATAGTTGTCCGGGCCGCCGGCTTCGAGGAGCAGCACCCGATGGTTTGGATCGGCGCTGAGCCGGTTGGCCAGCAAGCAGCCGGCTGTGCCGGCGCCGATGATGATGTAGTCGAAAGTTGGCTCACTCATTGGGACGCCTCACTTCTAACGAACGATTCAAAGGCTTCCATATTAATTAGACCGATCGTATATAAAAGGTGAAAAAAAAGAGCCTAAGACCTCAGGCTCATCAAAAACAGGTCTGCGAATACTCGCAATGGCTCGCCGTTACGCTCGAGCTTGGCGCGCAAAACAGCACCTTCCCAGCCAATCCAGAAAAACGCCGCCAGACGCGCGCTATCCGCCTGTGTGGATATTTCGCCAGCAGCCTTGGCTTCGTCCAGGCAGCGCTCGAACCGGGCCTGCCAGTCCAACAGGACATCGGTCAGTTGCACGCGAAAAGATTCCGGCAGCGCTCCCATCTCTTGCCCCAAATTACCGACGAGGCAGCCTCGGCGGAAATCGAATCGCTGCATGCCCCGCTCCGCTTCCTCGCAAAAGGCTTCGATGCGCTTGAGCGGTGCCAGGCTCTCATCGAGCAGAAACCGATCAAGCTTGCGCACGAAATAACGGGCGTACAGCGTTATCAGCTCACTGCCATAGGCTTCCTTGCTCGCAAAGAAATGATAGAAAGAGCCTTTGGGTACGCCAACAGACTTGAGTATTTCGTCAATGCCGGTGGCCGAAAAACCCTTCTCAGTCAAGGCGGCAACCCCTGCCCGGCACAGGGATTCACGTGTTTCTCGGAAGTCGCCTGCGGCTTTCGCCGGACGACCACGCTTACGAGGGGTAGTAACTATATTGGTCATGCGTCGATTATTAGACTGATCGTCTTCATTAATCAACGAAATTCTCACGTGCCTATCCCCTTTGTTGAAACAGTGGTTTTATTTCGCGGTCGGCATCGCAAACTCGGCGCCTTTACCGATGCTTTCTGGCCAGCGCTGCATGATGGATTTCTGCTTGGTGTAGAACCGCACGCCTTCCTCTCCGTAAGCATGCATGTCACCAAACAGGCTCTTTTTCCAGCCACCAAAGCCGTGCCAGGCCATTGGTACCGGGATCGGAACGTTGATGCCTACCATGCCGACCTGGATGCGACGGCTGAATTCGCGCGCCACGTTGCCATCGCGGGTGAAGCAGGCCACACCGTTGCCGAATTCATGGTCATTGACCAATTGCACCGCAGTGGCGAAATCAGCCAGGCGCATGCAGGCAAGCACCGGGCCAAAGATTTCTTCTCTATAGATACGCATTTCCGGGGTGACGTGGTCGAACAGTGTGCCGCCCATCCAGAAGCCTTCCTCGCACCCTTCGCCAGCATCCGCGCCATTGAAATGGCGACCATCAACCAGTAATTGAGCGCCTTCTTTGATGCCTTGTTCGATGTAGCCAGTGATACGGGCGTGGGCGGCCGGTGTGACAATCGGGCCCATTTCAGCAGCCAGGTTGTTGCCGTTGAGCACCTTCAACGCCTTGGTACGCTCCAGCAGTCTTGGCATGACTTTGTCAGCCACGTCACCGACCAGCACTGCAACCGAAATTGCCATGCAGCGTTCGCCTGCCGAGCCATAGCCAGCGCCGATCAGTGCGTCGACCACCTGATCGACGTCAGCGTCAGGCATGACCACCATGTGGTTCTTCGCACCGCCCAGGGCCTGCACGCGTTTGCCGTGGCGAGCACCGGTCTCGTAGATGTAATTGGCGATTGGTGTGGAGCCGACGAAGGACACCGCTTTCACATCCGGGTGCACCAGCAGTGCATCAACGGCCTCTTTGTCGCCTTGCACCACGTTGAAAACGCCGTCAGGTAGACCGGCCTGTTTCAACAAATCAGCCATAAACAGGCTGGCGCTAGGATCGGTTGGGCTTGGCTTGAGAATGAAGGTGTTACCCGCCGCGATCGCCACCGGGAACATCCACATCGGTACCATCACCGGAAAATTGAACGGCGTGATGCCAGCGACGACACCCAATGGCTGACGCAATGTCCAGTTGTCCATGTTGGTGGACACCTGATCGGAGAAGTCGCCTTTGAGTAACTGCGGAATGCCACAAGAGAACTCAACGATGTCGATACCACGGGCCACTTCACCCTGGGCATCGGTGAAGACCTTGCCATGTTCGGCAGTGATCAGGTGCGCCAGTGCGTCTTTGTTCTGGTTCAACAGCTCCAGAAATTTGAACAGTACCCGGGCGCGGCGAATAGGCGGCGTGTTCGACCAGGCGGGAAAAGCAGCCTGGGCAGAGGCCACTGCGGCGTCTACGTCCTGTGGCGTGCCCAGGCGTACATGACGACTGACGGCGCCGGTGGCCGGATTGTAAATGGGTTGAGTACGGACACCGCTGCCGACGACGTGGGCGCCGTGGATGTACTGGGCAATTTCTTTGTTGTCGCTAACGTGAGTCATGACAGGTCTCGCTACTGGGAGTGAATTTAAACTTCACCCGCAGAGTAGATAGCGGTTATCGCCCTGACTACGGCAAAAACTTGAATTGATTGTTCACTGTAACGAACAATCAATTCGCAGGACCCCATGGACGTCGGTTTAACAGGAAGGCCGCAATGGATCTGAAGTTCAGTCACGTAGATGTACTGGTCAATAATCTCGAAACAGAAACCGACCAACAGTAGCCATTCATGAACCGCAGCTTTTAACCCAAACTTGAGCTTCTGCTCCGAGCATAAAAACCGAAGCTCCACCGAAAACCACACTTTGAATGAACTGCCCGTCTACACCGCTTCCACTTCATCGACCGGCAACGACGCAAACATTTCAGCGCGGCACACCTCAAGGATCTCATCCGCCAGCGCGGAATCATCCGGGCAGGCACGCGACAAAATGATCGCGCCGACAGCACGAGACAGCAGGTCGATCATTTTCTTTCTCCCCTCACCCGTCTCGGCATCCGGCTTCGTCGGATATTTGTCGCCCAGTGTTTGCAGGGTGTGTTCGATCCCTTCGGCAAACGTCGCTTTCAAATCATCGGACTGACGCGCCGCGTCGCTACACAACGCGGCCATGGTGCAACCGCTGCCCCGTCCGTCCCGATGTTCCCTCGTCACATAGGCGTCGATGAAGCCCGGAACATCGAGCGATTCAGCACCTTTGAGCGATTTGGAAAGGCTGCTGGCCGAGGCTTCGGCCATCAGGTCGGCCTTCGAACCGAAATGCTTGTAGAAACCTCCGTGGGTGAAACCGGCAGCCGCCATGAGATCCGACACACCGACGCCGTCGAAGCCGCGCTCACGGAACAACTCAGAGGCCGTCTCAACGATGTGCTCCCGATTGGCTTGCGCCTGGGCTTTGGTCACTCTCACGTGCAATACCTCGTGTCCACTGGGAAATCATGCGCCCAATGATACATAGATGTTGGTCATAATCAAAAATGTTGACAGTTTAGATTACGAACATCATCCTAATTGCACGCATAACCGATCTCCATCAACGGGCACGGAAGAAATACCCAATGACCGACCACAATCTGTTCACCCCTTACACGCTTGGCGCCCTCACGCTGTCGAACCGTGTCGTCCTCGCGCCACTGACACGAAACCGCGCAGGCCAGGGTTTTGTGCCAAGTGAGTTCGCGGCCACCTATTACAGCCAACGGGCCAGCGCAGGCTTGTTGATCAGCGAAGCCACGCAGATTTCCCGACAGGGCCAGGGCTATCAGGACACCCCCGGGATCTACACGCAGGCGCAGATAGATGGCTGGCGCACAGTGACCGATGCCGTCCATGCCAAAGGCGGAAAAATCTTCCTGCAACTGTGGCATGTCGGCCGGGTGTCGCACGTTGATCTGCAAGAAAACGGTGCCGCGCCCGTGGCCCCTTCCGCGTTGCGCGCCGCCACAAAAGTGTTCGTCAACAACCGCTTTGAAGACGTCTCCGAGCCGCGCGCACTGGATATCAACGAATTACCGGGGATCGTCTCCGACTTCCGCCAGGCCGCGGCAAACGCGGTCTCCGCCGGGTTCGATGGCGTGGAGATTCACGGCGCGAACGGCTATTTGCTGGATCAATTCCTCAGGGACAGTGCCAATTTGCGCACCGATGCTTACGGCGGTTCGATTGAAAATCGGGCGCGTCTGTTGCTCGAGGTGACGGCGGCCGTCGTCAATGAAATCGGCGCGGATCGCACTGGCGTGCGCTTGTCGCCGGTGTCGCCGGCCAATGGGGTTTCCAGCAGCGATCCGCAGGCGCAATTCAATTACGTCGTCGATCAACTCAACGCCCTCGGCGTCGTTTATCTGCACGTGGTTGAAGGCGCGACCGGTGGCCCGCGTGACGTGGCGCCATTCGATTTCGGCGCCCTGCGCCAGCGTTTCAACAACACCTACATCGCCAACAACGGCTACGACCTGGATCTAGCGATTTCGCGTGTCGCCGAAGACCAGGCCGACCTGATCGCGTTCGGTCGCCCGTTCATTGGCAACCCGGATCTGGTGGAGCGCCTGAAGACTGGCGCCGCCTTGTCCGCCTTCGATCCCGCCACCCTCTATGGCGGAGGTGCTGCAGGTTACATCGACTACCCGACGTTGGCTGAATCAAGCGCCACCGCAAGCTGAGCAATCCGTGACCGCGCTTGCTGTTTCCACATATCCTGAAAGAGAGATGACCCCATGAGCACTCGCCCTACCGTTCTCATCACTGGCGCCTCCACTGGCATTGGCGCCGTCTACGCCGAGCGCTTCGCGCAACGCGGCCACGATCTGGTCGTGGTCGCCCGGGACCAGGCACGCCTGGACGCACTTGCAGCCCGATTGCGCAGCGAGCACGGCGTCGCCGTCGAAGTGATTCCGGCGGATCTGACCCAACTCAGCGATCTGGCAACCGTTGAAGCACGCCTGCGCGACGACGCCCGTATCGGCATTCTCGTCAATAACGCCGGCGCCGCTCTCTCCGGTAACTTCGTCGACCAAAGCACCGACAAAGTGGCGCAACTGGTCGCCCTCAACACCACAGCGCTGGTGCGGCTCGCCAGCGCCATCGCCCCACGCCTGGCCAAAGCCGGCGACGGCGCGATCATCAACATCGGTTCGGTGGTGGGCCTGGCGCCGGAGTTCGGCATGTCGGTCTACGGTGCGACCAAGGCATTTGTGCTGTTCCTTTCCCAAGGCCTGAGCCTGGAACTTTCACCTCAGGGCGTCTATGTGCAGGCCGTGCTGCCGGCCGCCACGCGCACGGAGATCTGGGATCGCTCCGGCGTCGACATCAATACCTTGAACGAAATCATGGAAGTGGACGATCTGGTGGATGCCGCACTGGTCGGTTTTGATCGTCGTGAGCCGGTGACGATCCCGCCACTGCAGGAAGCTGAACGCTGGGATGACTTGCAGATTGCACGCCAGGGTTTGCTGCAACAAATTCGCCAGTCTGCGGTTGCCCAGCGCTACCAGACCCAACAGTGATCTTTTGGTAGCGAGCACCCGCGCCGGATTCGATGCAGGCGCAAGGCACTGCATCGAATCCGGCGCGCTGTCCGGAGTAGCAATGAACCCAACGAAAACAAATGACCACGCAGGGTCGCACGCGTCGTTCATTAACGCGGCGAATCAGTCGATCACGGTCAACGGCATTCCCTTCGCCTATCGCGACATCGGCCCCAAGACCGGCGTGCCCCTCGTACTGTTCAACCATTGGGGCGCTGTGCTGGACAATTTCGACCCCGGGATCATCGATCGCCTGGCACAAACAAGGCGCATCATTGCCACCGACTATCGCGGGATCGGTGGCTCTGGTGGAACCGCGCCACTGACGGTTGGCGAAATGGCTGACGATGCCATCCAACTGATACAGGCACTGGGGTTTGAGACCGTTGACGTGCTCGGTTTCTCACTCGGCGGCTTCGTCGCCCAGGACATCGCCCTGAAGGCGCCGAACCTGGTGCGCCGCTTGATTCTCACCGGCACCGGGCCGGCCGGCGGAACCGGTATCGACAAGGTCGGTTCGGTGACGTGGCCATTGATGATCAAAGCCTTGCTGACCTTGCGCGACCCCAAGTTCTACCTGTTCTTTACTTCGACGCCCAATGGCCGTCGAGCCGCATCGCAGTATTTGCGACGCCTGAAGGAGCGCAGAAAAAATCGCGACAAAGGACCGACGCTCAGCGCTTTTCTACGGCAGTTGAAAGCCATCACCGCGTGGGGCCAACAGGCCCCCCAAGACCTCAAGCGCTTGCAGATGCCGACGCTTATCGTCAACGGCGACAACGACATCATGGTGCCCAGCATTAACTCGATTGCACTGGCCAATCGTATCCCCAACGCACAACTTGTGATTTATGAGGATGCCGGCCATGGCGGCATCTTCCAGCACTGCGCTGACTTTGTGACCAAGGCACTGGCATTCCTTGATGCCTGATCAACGCGACGCAGCAATGCCGAAAAAGCACCGTCTACCCTCATTCCAACCGACAAGAGCCGCACAACGATGAAGGCATTTTTAATTGATCGCTACGGCAAGAATCCCGGGCACATTGGCGAAGTGCCCAGCCCTGCGGTGGGTGCCCACGACGTCTTGATCGAGGTACACGCCAGCAGCGTCAACGTGCTGGATTCAAAGATCAGCAAAGGCGAATTCAAACTGATCCTGCCCTACTCATTTCCTCTGGTACTGGGCAATGACCTGGCGGGCGTCGTGGTTGAGGTTGGCTCGCAAGTGAAACGTTTCAAACCGGGTGACGAAGTCTATGCTCGCCCGCCCGAAACCCGGATCGGAACGTTCGCCCAATTGATCGCCGTGAACGAAAACGCGATCGCACTGAAACCTGCCAATACCAACATGGCTCAAGCCGCGTCCATCCCTTTGGTCGCGCTGACCGCCTGGCAAGTGCTGGTCGAAACCGCCCGACTGAAAAAGGGTCAAAAAGTGCTGATCCACGCAGGCTCCGGCGGTGTCGGCACCCTGGCCATCCAACTCGCCAAACACCTCGGCGCCTTTGTCGCGACCACCACCAGCACCGCCAATGTCGAACGGGTGAAAGCGCTGGGGGCCGATCTGGTGATCGACTACACACGGCAAAACTTCGAAAGTGTCGTGCACGACTACGACGTGGTGTTGAACAGCCTCGGCGCGGACGTACTTGAGAAGTCACTCAAGGTCCTCAAGCCCGGTGGCCAACTCATTTCCATCTCAGGACCACCCACTGCGCAGTTCGCGCAGGAGCAAGGACTGTCCTGGCCATTGAAGCAAGTCATGCGCCTGCTGAGCCTCGGCATTCGGCGCAAGGCACGCAAGCACGACGTCAGCTACGGGTTCGTGTTCATGCGGGCCAATGGCGCCCAACTTCAACAAATCACCGCGCTCATTGAGGCCGGAATCATTCAACCTGTGATTGACCGTTCCTTCGCCTTTGAATCAACGGCAGAGGCCTTAAAGTACGTCGAGCAGGGACGAGCCAAGGGCAAGGTCGTTGTTACGATCAAATAACTACGCTGCCTGTCGATGAGTCGACCGCAGAGGCTGAGCAACGTTTGCCGCTTCAATATCCGCAGCGTTCACCAAGAAAACAGCCGCAGTCCTCGAATTTCGCATGTCAGCAACCACTCCCGACCCGGTCATTCAGCGCTCCCGCGATCGCCCTTGTCATGAAATGAAAATTCGCTGTCGTGCGATGCGAAATGACCACCCCCGTTGCCCCCTAGAGTCGGTGCAAAACAACAAGACCTGACACGAGGGCCGCCATGAGCAGATCCACCCGAACGAGCGAGACCGCTCCCCCCTCCCAGCGCCCTCCGGCGACCGGCCGAAAGCGTCACGCGCGCAAGGATAGCGATCTCCCGGACGACACCCGGCAACAAGAGCTGATCGGCTCGGCAGCCAACCAGACCCTGGCAGGCAATCCGCTGGTCAGCGTACGCGCGGCGGATCTGGCCGGCTCGGCCGGTTACCTGCTCAAGGCCGTGGCCAAGTCGCCGCTCAAGGCTGGCGCGCATCTGGGTGGCTACCTGAAGGAACTGCGCGGCATCGTCGGCGGCCATTCCAGCATCGCGCCGGACCCGAAGGACAAGCGCTTCGCCGATCCGGCCTGGCAATCCAACGCCTTCCTGCGCGCACTGCTGCAGAGTTACCTGGCCGGTCAAAGTGAGCTGAACCGCTTCATCGAGTCCACCGACCTGGCCCCGCTGGAAAAGAGCCAGGCCCGGTTCGTGGCAGCGCTCCTGGCCGATGCAGTGGCACCGAGCAACTCGCCGCTGACCAATCCGGTGGCGCTGCGCAAGCTGGTGGACACCGGAGGCATGAGCCTGGCCAGGGGCATCCGCCAGTTCGGCGAGGATATGCTGACCAACCGCGGGCTTCCGAGACAGGTGGACAGTACGCCGTTCAAGGTGGGGGAAAACATTGCCACGGCCAAGGGCGCCGTGGTGTTTCGCAACGAGATGTTCGAGCTGCTGCAGTTCGCGCCCACCACCGAAAATATCTACGCCCGGCCCCTGGTGATGTCGCCGCCGCAGATCAACAAGTACTACGCCATCGACCTGTCGCCGGAGAAAAGCCTGATCCAGTGGATCCAGGACAGCGGTGTGAACCTCTTCATCATCAGCTGGCGCAATCCCACCCGTGAGCACCGTGACTGGGGCTTGTCCGATTACGCGCTGTGCCTCGACCAGGCGGTGGACGTGGCGCGCAGGATCACCGGTAGCCCGGATGTGAACATGTGGGGCTCCTGCTCGGGCGGCATCACCCTGGCGGCCTACCTGGGCTGGCTGGCGGCCCGTGGCGAAGGCCACAAGGTGGCCAACACCAACTGGGCAGTGTGCGTGCTCGACATGCCCTCGGCGCTGGACGACACCACCCTGGGGCTGTTCACCACCCCGTCCGCCCTGCGCGCGGCCAAAGCCAGCTCCCGGCGCAAGGGCGTGCTGAGCGGCCAGGGCATGGCCCGCATGTTCGCCTGGATGCGGCCCAACGACCTGATCTGGAACTACTGGGTCAACAACTACTTGCTGGGCAATAAGCCACCGGCCTTCGACATCCTCGCCTGGAACAACGACACCACGCGCCTGCCCGCCCAACTGCACGCGGACTACCTCGACCTGATCCAGCAGAACCCTTACAGCAATCCGGGCACCCTGGAGATTGCCGGCGAGTCGATCGACATGACCCAGGTGCAGGTGGGCGCCTACGTGGTGGGCGGTACCACCGATCACATCACCCCCTGGCAGGGCTGCTACGGCACTGCCCGGCTGTTTGGCGAGGACACAATCTACGTGCTGTCCAACGCCGGCCACCTGCAAAGCCTGGTAAACCCGCCGGGCAACCCCAAGTCGTTCTACTACGCCGCGCCTGCCGCCGCCCAGACCCCGGAAACCTGGCTGCAGAACGCCGGGGAGCGCCAGCCAGGCAGCTGGTGGCCGCACTGGCGCGAATGGATCGGGCAGCGCTCGGGCGACAGCCGGCCGGCGCCGAAGAAGCTCGGCTCGCGCAAGTACCCGCCCCTCTGCCCTGCACCCGGCACCTATGTCATGGAGCGATAACGCCTATCTGCTGCAGGAACGTCAGGTTGTCCTCAAGGTGCCAGTTTTCGGCGATCCTGCCGTCGGCGATGCGGTAGATGTCGGTGGCAATGAAATTCACCGCCTGACCCTGGCCTTTCACGCCGTTGAACGTGCCGGTGAAGTGCCCGGTGAAGCGCAGGAACGACACCACTCGATCGCCGCTGACGATCATCTGCCGGACTTCGCAGTTCAGGTCGGGCACCGCCGCGTGGAACGCGGTAGACGCCGCCAGCGGCCCGGCGATGCCCTGTGCCCGTCCCGGCGGCAAGGTGCGATCCATGAAGTCGGGCGCCAGTGCCTGGCGGGCCAGCGCCGGATCGCCGGACGACCAGAACGTGGCGTAACGCCGTGCCGCGAGGGTCTGCGCCTGGACCTGTTCAGGATTGGCGCCGGGATCGGCAATCAGCACCTCGGGGGTGACCAGCGTGGGTTCTGCGGCGACTGCCTGTTGGCCCAGAACCGAAGCAGTGACAGCGGCGGCCAACAGGCCATTGATCAGCAAGCGCATGGGGTTTCTTCCGTGGTGATGGCGGGGTAATCGCTGTAGCCCTTGGCCGTGCCGCCGAACAGCGTGGCGGGATCAAGCGGGGCCAAAGGCAGGTCCTGCGCCAGCCGCAGGGGCAAATCCGGATTGGCCACAAAGGGTCTGCCGAACGCCACGAGGTCTGCATAGCCCTTGCCGATGACCCACTCGGCGCGAGCCCGGTCGTAGTTGCCGGCGACGATGATCGGGCGAGTGAAGCGCTGGCGAATCGTCTGACGAAACGACTCGGTGAACACCGGTGCATCGTCCCAGTCCGCTTCGACCAGATGCAGATAGCCGATGCCCTTGGCCTGCAGGTACTCGGCCGCTTCAAATATGGTCGGGAGGATGTCCGGGCAAGCCATGCCACGGGCGGTCAAAAAGGGGGCCAGGCGGATCGCCGTGCGTTCGGCCCCGACTTCATCGCTGACCGCGTCGACCACTTCCTTGAGAAAACGCAGGCGGTTGCTGCGCGAGCCGCCGTATTCATCGGTCCGCGTATTGGACGTGGTGCGCAGGAATTGATCCACCAGATAACCATTGGCGCCATGGATCTCCACGCCATCGAAACCGGCCCGTATCGCCCGGCGCGCGGCCTGACGGAAGTCGTCGACGATCTGTGCGATCTCAGCCTTGGTCAGCGCGCGAGGCGTCGGGCTATCGAACATGCCGCCCTCCCCCGTGACCGGATCGACTTTCCAGATCTGTCCTTCAAAGGGTTCGGCGGACGGCGCCACTGGCAGTGCGCCCTGATGGAAGTCCGGATGGGACAAGCGCCCCACGTGCCACAGCTGCAGGAAGATGCGACCGCCCTCGGCATGCACCGCCTCGGTCACGCCCTGCCAGCCTTGCACCTGCGCTTCGGTGTGGATGCCGGGGGTAAAGGAATAACCCTTGCCCTGCGGGGATATCTGCGCCGCCTCGGTCACGATCAAGGCCGCCGATGCACGCTGGGCGTAGTACTGCGCGTTGAGGCTGTTGGGGATGTCACCGGGCTGGCTGCTGCGCGCCCGGGTCATGGGTGCCATCACGACCCGGTGAGGGGCATTGAGGCCGGCGAAGGCGATGGGTTCAAACAACGTTGAAGGGGTCGTCATGGTGAGCATTCCTGAGCCAAACGAAGTGGATGGACTCAGTCTGCGACTACTGATCGGATTTGATAATTAGGCTAGTCTTTGATGGATTTTCAAAAATACTGGAACAATGATGGACAACCTCGAAGCCATCCGCCTGTTTGTCGAAGCGGCCCAACTGGGCGGGCTCTCAGCTGCGGGGCGCAAGCTGGGGCTGTCGCCAGCGGCCGCCAGCGCCCGTTTGCTCAAGCTCGAAGCTTCGCTGGCCACTCGCCTGTTCGAGCGCACAACCCGCCAGCTGCGGCTGACCGATGAGGGGCGGATTTACCTGCAACATTGCCGCCAGGCGTTGCAGGCGCTGGACGATGCGCGAGCGGCGCTGTCGGCGGAGAAAAAGGAAATCCGCGGCAAGATCCGGGTGTCCGCCACCTCGGATTTCGGCCGACATGTGCTGAATCCCTGGCTCGATGAATTCACCACCCGCTATCCCCAGGTCGTGCCGGCGCTGCTGCTGTCCGACTCGCTGTCGCACCTGATCGCGGACGATGTCGACCTGGTGATCCGCTTTGGCGTGCCGCCGGACAGCTCATTGATCGCCCGCCCCCTGGCCACCAATCGCCGCATCCTGTGCGCCGCGCCGAGCTATCTGCAACGCAAGGGCACGCCTGAGCATCCGCAGCAGTTGGCCGAGTTCGATCACATTGTCGCCGGCCAGTCGGGCTGGTCCAGCGAATGGCGCCTGCACCGTGGCGAGGAAGTGATGCTGTTCAAGGTGCCTCTGGAAGCTGCGCGCGAGACCAACGACGGCGCGTTGGCCCGCCAATGGGCGATCGACGGCCACGGCATCGTCCTCAAATCAATCTGGGACGTGAGCGCGGACCTGGCGGCGGGACGCTTGAGTCTGGTGCTGCCGCAATGGCAATCGGACGAAGCCCCCGTGTACGCGCTCTACCCCCGCAGCCGCTACCTGGCGCCACGGGTACGGGCATTGCTGGATTTCTTGTGCGAACGGTTCGAACAAGCCGCGCGTGCGACTGCTTTGTAAAGGACTGGGATTGTGTCCGTGGATATTTCCCCCAGTTCATTTCTTCGGTCACGGTTCCCATGCCTGCCGCCTGGGCCACTGTGGAAAGACCGCTGTTGTCTGCCTCGACCTGGTCGACGACCGACAATTTAAAAGCCAGCGTGTAATTTCGCTGACTGCGCTTCGTGCCAGGATCTATTGCACCTTCCTGAAAAGAAGTCAGAAGGTGTAAACCTTATTCGGGGCGGGACAAAAAACGAAAAAAGCCGCTCAGTGAGCGGCTTTTTTTTGGAGCGGGCAATGAGGCTCACAGGCTAAGTGAACTTCAGGCGTTCCAGGGACGGTCTCCATTCTCGTCCTTGATGCGGGTCGGGAGGCCCATCATGTCCAGTGCCGTGAGGAACGGCTCAGCCGACAGCTCCTCGACGTTGACCATACGTTGCACGTCCCACTCGCCTCGGGCGACCAGCAGCGCTGCGGCCACCGGCGGCACGCCAGCCGTATAGGAAATGCCCTGGCTGTCGGTTTCCGCAAAGGCGTCTTCATGATCGGCCACGTTGTAGATGAACACCTCGCGCGGTTGTCCATCCTTGGTGCCCTTGACCAGATCGCCGATGCAGGTCTTGCCGGTGTAGCCGGGTGCCAGCGAGCTCGGGTCAGGCAGCACGGCCTTGACCACTTTGAGCGGCACAACTTCCAGGCCTTCGGCGGTCTTGACCGGTTGCTCCGAGAGCAGGCCGAGGTTCCTGAGCACGGTGAACACATTGATGTAGTGCTCGCCGAAACTCATCCAGAAACGCACGTTGGGCACGTCGAGGTTTTTCGACAGCGAGTGCACTTCATCGTGGCCGGTCAGGTACAGGTTCTGCGCCCCTACGACCGGCAGGTCGTCGGTGCGTTTGACTTCGAACATGGTGTTGCTGGTCCACTGGCTGTTCTGCCAGCTCCAGACCTGTCCGGTGAATTCGCGGAAATTGATTTCCGGGTCGAAATTGGTGGCGAAATACTTGCCGTGGGAACCGGCATTGACGTCGAGAATGTCGATCGAATCAATGCGGTCGAAATACTGTTGTTGCGCCAGCGCGGCGTATGCGTTGACCACACCCGGGTCGAACCCCACACCCAGAATGGCGGTGATGTTCTTCTGCTTGCACTCTTCGAGGTGGTTCCACTCGTAGTTGCCATACCAGGGCGGCGTCTCGCAGACCTTGCCCGGCTCTTCGTGAATGGCGGTGTCCAGGTAGGCCACGCCGGTATCGATGCAGGCACGCAGCACCGACATGTTGAGGAACGCGGAACCGACGTTGATGACGATTTGCGATCCGGTTTCGCGGATCAGCGACTTGGTCGCTTCGACATCCAGGGCGTTCAGCGCGAAAGCCTTGATGTCAGCAGGCTGTTTGAGGCTGCCCTTTGCCTTGATGCTGTCGATGATGGCCTGGCATTTGGAGATGTTGCGCGACGCGATGGCAATACGACCGAGTTCGTCGTTGTGCTGCGCGCACTTGTGGGCCACCACCTTGGCGACACCTCCTGCACCAATGATAAGAACGTTCTTTTTCAATTGCGTTATCTCTCCTTTATCTGTCCGATTTACGAAAGGCTGGACAGGTAGTCTTCATAACCAAATTCGCGAACCACTTCGACTGTACCGTCGAGTTGTTTCACAACGATGGATGGCATTTTCAGGCCGTTGAACCAGTTCTTCTTGACCATGGTGTAACCCGCAGTGTCGATGAACGACAGTCGATCGCCGATGGCCAGCGGACGATCAAATTGGTACTCGCCGAAGATGTCCCCGGCCAGGCACGACTTGCCGCACACCATGTAGGTGTGATCACCCTCGCTCGGCGCCAGCTTGGCGTTGAGGCGATAAATCAGCAGGTCAAGCAGATGGGCTTCGATGGAGCTGTCCACCACCGCCAGGTGCTTGCCGTTGTAGAGGGTGTCGAGCACAGTCACTTCCAGCGAGGCGCTGTTGGTGATCGCCGCTTCGCCCGGCTCCAGGTAGACCTGCACGCCGTACTTTTGCGAGAACGCCTTGAGCCGCGCGCAGAACGCGTCCAGCGCATAGCCTTCACCGGTGAAGTGAATGCCGCCGCCCAGACTGACCCAGTCGACCTTGTGCAGCAGCTCGCCGAAGCGCTCTTCGATGGTGCACAGCATTTGGTCGAACAGACCGAAGTCGCTGTTCTCGCAGTTGTTGTGGAACATGAAACCGGAGATCTGGTCGATGACGCCTTCGATCTTCACCGGGTCCCACTCGCCCAGACGGCTGAACGGGCGCGCCGGGTCGGCCAGCAGATAATCGGAGCTGCTCACTTGCGGGTTGACCCGCAGACCGCGGATTTTGCCTTCTGAACGCTTGGCAAAACGTTGCAGCTGGCTGATGGAATTGAAGATGATCTTGTCGCAGTTCTCGAGCATCTCCTCAATCTCGTCGTCGGCCCAGGCCACGCTGTAGGCATGGGTCTCGCCTTCGAACTTCTGCCGACCGAGTTTGAGCTCGTACAGCGAAGACGACGTGGTGCCGTCCATGTATTGCTGCATCAAGTCGAACACTGACCAGGTCGCGAAGCACTTGAGCGCCAGCAAGGCCTTGGCTCCGGACTGTTCGCGCACGTAGGCGATCTTCTGCATGTTGACCAGAAGCTTCTGCTTATCGATGAGGTAATAGGGTGTTTTGATCATTTTCAGAGCCTCCGGCGGGGCCTGCCAAAAAAGGACACGCATTGTGCCTTCACCGACCACATATCGAAAGAGCGAAAAGTGCAGTTCACGCACTGAGTCATTTTAGAGGCATGCACTCATTCAGTCTTTCAATGCCCGCCCATCCGTGCGCGTTGCAGTCACGGTAGAGATATCGGATTGAGCAGCCGTATTAGTTTGCCCCTTCCAGAACGTTCAAGAGCTCAACGAACCGGCCCGTATCAAATCACCTTGAAACGCCCGATATAGAGCCTCCGATACATTTTGAATCATCTAAAAAGTGCGCTAACCTCCGCCACTTCGACAGCAAAGGGTTTGCAAATGAAAATCACTATTGAGACCAATGAGCAAGGAAGCGCCTGCAAAGTCTGGCTTGGCGAGACGGCTGTTTCATTCCCCAGCCTGGAGGACGCCAAAGCCTACATTGCCCAACTCGAAGAACGGATAGAGGCGGCCGCACATACTTTTGCCCTGGATGCTGGAAATCCACAGGTCAGATAAGCCTTTCATCAGCGGTCGCTGATGATCCGACAAGCTGAGCCCTCACCGTCGCCGTTTTGAAGTGAGGCACCAAACGCCCCCGTCAGTCACTTCAACTCGACGTTGCGCTCGGTCCTCGCAGCAGATTTTCTTCTGCAACGTAATCGTCCTGGCACGCCCGCAGCCATGTAACCTGGAAAGCAGAAAGCCCGCGTAAGCGGGCTTTCTGGTCAACTGCCAAGGTCCAGCTATCGCTATCACCTCACACCGGTAACGGCCTACGCCTATCAGGCGTTAACCGTACACTGCTTCCACTCGGCGGGCTTTTGCGGCGAAGGCCACCAGGACTACCAAGACCGCGGCAAGTACCAACGAGGATCCTACGGTGCCAAAGTCCAGACCACCTTTTTCATGGGGCTTGGTCAGGAAGTCGCCAAGGGTTGCACCGAAGGGCCGAGTGAGAACAAACGCCACCCAGAACAACAGCACGCCGGAAATACGGGTGTAAAACTTCGCCAGCACGACGGCGATAATCGCCGAGCCGATCAACAGTGCACCACCGGCAAAGCCCAGGCCCGAGTCATCCGCCAGATAGTCACCCAGCGCCGTACCCAAGGTGTTGGAAATCAGAATGGCCGTCCAGTAGAACAGCTCACCCTTGGTGGTGTGGATGCTGTCCACTGACAGGCTTTTTTCGCTCAGGCGCCAGACGGCAAAAATCGTGATCAGCAGGCTGATGAGAATCAGCGAGCCCGAGGCATAGCCCAAGCCGAGGGTGCGGTCCATAAAGTCCGACATTGTCGTACCCGCGGTACTGGTGGAAAGAATCACGATCCAGTACAGCACCGGATTATGACGCCTGGAAAACAGCTGCAAGCCAAGCGTCACCACAAAGGCGCTGATCAGGATCAGCGAACTCATGGCGTAGCCCACATTCAGGGTCATGGACAGCAGGTCACCGGCGGTTTCGCCGAGGGTGGTGGCACAGATTTTCATAACCCAGAAAGCCAGGGTTATTTCCGGCAGCTTGTTCAGATTGATATGGGTACTCATTAAGAAAACACGTTCCTGATCAGATAAGGGTATATGGGTATCACGCTGAAGAAACAGCCATGAGTCATGTAGGGAGACAACCCGCAGCAGTACCGCAATGTTGGGCGGGCGCAGGTTGCACAGCGAAAGGTCAAAAAACAGTTAAACCAAAATAAAAACTCTATTTAGCAGGAGTCGCTCCTGGAGCCGGGTTCACACGCTCGTTGAATTGAAGTTTGAGCATAAAAACGCATAGCCTTTTACTCATCGCATCACTTCGTCATGGAACCATGCGTTGTCCCCCGGTTTTTTGATCGGGACAAGCGATGCTGAACTTGCGCGAAAGAAAAGATACAAGGCAATACTTAGCTGAGACTGAGGAATACCGACGTATCTGCCCAAGGTGCCATTTCGGGGACAACTGCGAAGTTGCAATCCACATGACCACCTGTTTGCTTCGCCCCAGTCATCTACATTCTTTATGACCACCGGCTGCATCGGAAGCTGTATGCACGGACGCTTCTCGTCCGAGCGGCGTGATTTTCAGTCAACAAGCGGTGGCCGATAAGCGCGCAATTCCGAAATCGCTGGCGTATCAGAAGGAACCGTTAACTCGATAACGTGATGTGTATTGGGAAGACCGGTTGCCAGTACATGACGCTGCTGCACCGAGCCATTTGCCAGAGTCGTCGGCAGCTCGTCTGCGCAGACGAAGCGTCGCTCCCATTGAAAACTTTGTTCCTCCTCGAGACCTTTACCGGATATCGCCTTGGCATAGGAAAGGTTCCAGGCACCCGGCTGTATGGTGACGTTTCCCGAGCGCGACGTGAAAACGTCTTTACCCGAGCCGCTTCCCTCTTCCCCTGTACGAGCGCTCTGGACGTCAAAGTCGAAATTTTCTTGCGAACTGTCGAGATTCCGTACCCGAAGCGTCCAGATATCCGCTTCTCGATAAGACAGGCGGACGTCGACTTTTGTCAGGGCCGGCCAATCAGGAACATTCGTCAAACGCGTCACGCGGCTGGTCTGCCAGCAGCCGTCCAGATCGCGCGGGTCCTTTCCGTCGATTGTGAGACTCACTTTTCCGTCCAGGGGCCCCGCGGCGATGAGTTCGGCGCGGTTCCCAAAAAACTCATAACAGGTCTTTTCGCCAGGGACCGGCGGATTAAAACTCCGAACCTGGCCGGAAGTGCTCCTGCCATAGTTTTGAAAACGATCCCCGAGTTCCTCGACCCAAGAGGTGAACAGGTTAGCCATGAGGGTCCACCCCTCGGCGTTGGGGTGCGGGGGATCGGCGAGAAGATCGGCTATTTGAAGATTATGTTCCTGCAAATAGCTATTCCAGCGCTGTCGGCGCGGTTCCAGTGCAAGGTCATATTTCGCCGCCAGGGCGGGTTCCCAGACACCCGACATGAACTCCTCCCAGTTCCTTTGCTTGAACCAGAAATGGCCCACACAGCCCTCGGGCGGCGACCATTGAAGATGAAAGCCAGCGTCACACACGGGTTCAAGCGGATTTACGACGTGGTCGGTTTGAATGATGATGTCGGCCGCCGTCTTTGAGCGAAGGGTCCGTATGATTCTTTCGTAGGCCCGGTGATCGCCGTAAGCGTGGAAAACGATCAGATCGGGATAGACTTCCTCCACATCGCGAGCAACCGCCTGCTCCAAGAGAACGGCGCCCCATCCCCCCAGAGCGAGGTTGCGGTAATCGAAGGCCACGTCGGGATATTTGGCTCGCAACGTCGCAATGGCCTGGTCGGTCCATTTCGGCGTACTGATCGACTGCCCGTAGAAAAGTATTTTCAGGACCTGCGGCTGCTCTGGTGTTGCTGAACGAATAATTGACAACGAACGGCCAATCGCCTGACCAGGATCGGGAGGCGCCGGCTGTGCGGATACGGGTAGAAAGCAGCTTGTAAGCATTAGACTTAAAATGACGACACGATCAACTTTCCGCCACATCAAAACCCCACATGTAAATAGCTAATCGGACGCACAACCTGGGTTCTGTAAGAAATGCTGTCACAGGAGTGTATCGGACATTACTGCTAGCGCCATGTAGCGGTGAGTGAAAGGTGTGTTGGCTGGACGCCTACGAAAGCTTGTCCCTCATAAATGAACTAAAGCGCCTACACTCAGGGCGCCAGCCTTTCTTGTGGTTGAATCTGAACCTGATCAAGGAAGCTTGACGAGTGCATATATGGATCTTCTTGAAAGAGGGCTTTCGGCCGATTGCGTTGAAAAAGCCGGTCCTTCCAGGCTGCCCTCGTACTGACTGCTGACAATGCCTTTTTTGCGTGCAGCTACGCGAAATCCGAGCCTGGAATCCAATTAGCAGGTACTAACTTTCCCCATGCATGGGTTCCTCGAATTGCCCTTGGTTCTGAAGACCAACTGACCGGCAGTCATGGGTCGATCCCTGCCCTCCCCTAACAGGCAAAAATCGACCCCTTGCATCCCTCCGCCCCCTGATGCTCAAGCCTGCCCCAAGGCGCCATCGAATGCTGGCGTCAGCCCTGACAACGCCAGCTGGCGGACAAAGGCGCCAAGACGCTGCTGTTTGTAGGCGTCCACGTCCAGGTCATGGTAATCGTAGAAACCCTGGCCATCGCGCAAGCCATTGCGGCCGTTTTGCATATTGTCCGCAATCACCTGTGGCGACTCGAAGCGCGGTGCCAGCGCTCCACTCAGGTAACGCGAGGCGTAGTAGAGAATGTCGCCTCCCCCCCAGTCGATGAACTCAAGCAGGCCCAGCACCGAGAAGCGCAAACCGAAGCCGACGCGTACCGCCGTGTCGATATCTTCGGCGCTGGCCACGCCCTCTTCCACCATCCGGGCGGCTTCGTTCATCGCCAGTGCCTGGATGCGCGGCACTATGTAGCCCGCCACCGGGTTGCACACCACGGGCACTTTGCCGATCCGCTTGAGCAATTGCAGTAGCCGTTCGACCACCTGTGGGCAGGTCGCTTCGCTGCGGCTGACTTCCACCAGCGGCATGAGGTACGCGGGATTGAGCCAGTGCGCGTTCACGAAACGCTGCGGTTCGCTGACCATTTCGCTCAACTCGGTGACCAGAAAGGTCGAGGTGGTCGACGCGATGATGGTCGACGCCGGTACATGCTCGCTGACCCAGGCGAAAGTCTGCTGCTTGACTTCGACGACTTCCGGCACCGCTTCGAACACCAGATCGCACAGGCGCAATGCCTCTGCGGCCCCGGATCGCGATTGCAGCGACAATCGGGATATCGCGATGTCCGCCTGATCCCTCTGGAGCATACCGAGGCGTACCAGCATCTGCAGTTCACTGCGGATGTTGTCGCGCACACGCTCGAAGTAGCCGTGCCGCTCATCCTCGGCGCGATCCTTGATGTCGATGAGGGTGACCGGCAGGCCTGCATGGATGAAGGCCAGGGCGATGCCCTCGCCCATCCGGCCAGCGCCGACCACGCTGACATGGGGCAACACAGCGTTCATCAGTTGTAGCCCCTGGTCAGAAGCTCGGTCATTTGCACCCGGTCAAGCCTGGCCAGCCCGAGGTTTTCCAGGGTGCGGCCCTCGGCGTACAGATCACGACCGGCGACGACCGAGGCAATGCTCAGCAGGCCCTGCGCCACCGGCGTCGGCACACCGGCCCAACGGCCGACGGAAACCAGGAAGGACAGGCCCAGGCGTGTGTCTTCGAGCATGTAGCGATGTGTGCGCAGGTCGATTTCTTCGCGCCAGTCGCCGCTGTCGGTCAACTTGCCATGAGCACCGCGCCCGTACATCCACTCGTCGCCTTCGGTGGTGTTGTAGTGATCGGCCAGGGGAAAGTGCGGCGCGCCGTAGGTCAGCGCTTCGCGCACGGCCATGCGCTCGGCATCGAGCTGGTTGGTCACACGACGAATCGACGGTTGGGTGCCTTCGTTGTGAATGTCCCAGGCCTCGAAATGTTCCAGGGGACCGGCGTTCATCATGATCAGCGGCGGGTGAATGACGGGACCGGCGTTCATCAGCGCACCGCTCAGGGCGTCCTCAATCGGTTCGACACTCGGGTAGGCCTGGCGCAACACCGAGAAGGCGTGCCCGGACAGCTTGCTGGGGAATACGCCAGTCGGCAGGCGTGTGGCGTAGCCGCTGATCACCAGGTCACTGGCGCCATGCTTGCGCACCAGGTACGGCAGCGTACCGGTTTCAGCGAACGCGACCTTGCTCTGGTTGCCGGCATCGGCCATGGCCTTGGCGAATACATAGCTGCCGAAAGTACCCGGTGGCAGGAACACCACCTGACCGTCGTGCAGGTGCGGTGCCACGTGTCTGGCCAAATCTTCGTGGGAGGTCGACGGCAACGGGATGATGACCAGTTGCGCGTCGCCCAGGGCTTCGGCCAGGTTGTCGGTCAGCGACAGCTTGTCACCTGGCTTGCCGACGGACAGTTGGCGAGTACCTTGGTAGTCCTTGATGGTCAGGCTACCGATGGTCAACAGTTCCTTGAGCGCTGCGCCGTCACGACGCCACAGGCGGGTCTGATGCCCCTTTTCAGCCATTTCAACAGCAGCGGCGTAACAGCCGTGTCCACCACCCAGCACCGTAATATTCATGGAGTCACTCCTCTTGTAAGAGACTCGATGCTATCGGGCTGTACCGACTCAGACTTATCGGATTGCGCAACCGATCGACGGATTGCGCAGAAGTCTCAATGCTTCTGCCGGCGCAGGGTGTCCGACGGCAGGCAGCCGTAGCGTTGCCGATACGCACTGGAAAAGTGCCCGAAGCTGTTGATGCCGTGACGCAACAGAATGTCGGTGACGGTTTCCCCTGCGCGGCCCTGCTTCAGCGACTCATGGATCACCGCCAGGCGACGCTCACGGATGTACTCGACGGGTGCCTGCTGGAGAAACTGGTTGAAGCCGTTCTGCAAGGTGCGGACCGACACACCGCATAACTCGCTCAGCGTCGCCAGGCTGATCGGCTCGTCGAGGTGCTCCTCGATGTAGTCGCGGGCTTTTTTCACGTGGTGCGGCAGCGGCGCGCGCGAGTCGATCAACAGATCGGCGGAGTAGTTATGCGGCAGTTGAGTGAGCAGCAGTTGCATCAGGTATTCGGACAGGCCGATGGCCAGACGCGAACCGTCGACACCGCTGCCGTAGAGCCGGCAGATGTAGTCCAGGGTGTGATAGAGACTGACAGCGCCGGCGCTCATGTGGTCGACGCTGACATCAAAGATCACCGACTGCCGCAGGCTGCGGCCGAGCAAGCGTTGCAGTTGCGTCTCCAGGGCATCACGGTCGACGCGCAGGATCAGGTTGCGGCATTTGCCATCGGTCACGATGCGGCTTTGCGCGAACGGCGAGGAAACACTCAGGTAACCCGTCTGCATCGCCGCGCTACGGCGCCCGTGGGCCACCTCGCAATGCCCCTGCAAGGTAATGCGAAACAGATACTGATCGGCAATATCGCCGATGCTGATCTCCACCGGCGCGCCATAGCACAAGTCGAGCAGCGCCGATTCGCCGAAGAATACGCCGTTGAGCCGGGTGTGGATCGGCTCGTCACGCAGTACGTTGAAGCTGTGCGGGCACAGATAATGGCTGACCTTGTCCTTGATCTCACGGTAATCGGCCGAGCTGAGCAGGCTGTGCCGTTCCAGCAGGTGTACGTCATTCAACATCAAGGGTTCTCCCGATCCGGAGCGTAGCGGCCTCGCTCCCTATAGAAAGGAGCGAGGCCGAAGTGCCGATCATGGACTATGACCAATCAAGCCCCGGCCGGATACTCCCGGGCATAACTTTCTCGAAAGCGGCGGCAACCACGCCAGAGCAGCAGCACGGTCAATGCCGACGCGCCGGCGATCACCAGCGACATCGACGACCCCACTGCCGCGGGCGATCCGAAGTAGCGGTCGGTCAACAGCGCCACCAGCGTCGTGCCCAGGCCCAACCCCAGCAGATTGCTGATCAGCAGAAACACGGCCGAGACCTGTGCGCGCACCTGGTTCGGCGCGAGGATCTGCATCGCCGCCGTGGAGGCCGGCATCGGGAACGAAGCGAAGAACATCGCCGGCACCAACAGACTCACCGACAGCCACAGTTGGTCCACTTGCGGGAACAGGACGGCTGGCACCACCATGCCGAGGGCACCGATGACGCCGGTGCGCATGGCGGCGTCCTGATGACCTTTTTTGGACAGGTTATCGGTGAGCCATCCACCGAACAACACCCCGGCGGTGTTGGCCAGCAACAGCACGGTGCCGAGCATGTAGCCCGCCTCCATTGGCGACAGGCCGAACTTGCGGATATACAGCGCCGGGCTCCAGCTCATCATGCAGAACAGCACCATGGCGTAAAACGAAAAGCCCAGGTAATGGCAGGCGAAGGTGGCACGGTGGCGGCCGAGAAAACGCAAGCCATCGCTCAGCGCGACCTTCTTCGCCCGACCCTGCGCATCGACCTGCAAGCCCTTGCGTGCCGGGTCGCGCACGGTGAGCCAGATCAACAAGCCAACCACCATGCCGGGCAGCCCGACGATGAAGAACGCCAGTTGCCAGGCCTTCATCGCGCCGAGAAAGGCGACCTCGATGGTGTTCATGTCCTTGAGCATGGCGATCACATAGCCGCCGACCAGGAAGGCCAGGCCACCCCCCACGAACGAACCGATCGAGTAGATGCCCACGGCACGACCCAGCTTCTCCTTGGGGAACATGTCGCTGAACATCGAGTAGGCCGAAGGCGACAGGGCCGCTTCGCCGACGCCGACACCAATGCGGGCGAGGAACATGTGCAGGAAGTTCTTGCTCGTACCGCAGGCGGCAGTCGCCAGGCTCCAGAACACTATGCCGACGGCGATGATCTTCGGACGCGAGAAGCGGTCGGCCAGATAAGCGATGGGCATGCCCATGAAGGCGTAGAACAACGAAAAGGCCAGCCCGTGAAGCAGGCTGAACTGGGTGTCGCTGATCTGCAGGTCGGCTTTGATCGGCTCGATCATCAGTGCCAGGATCTGCCGATCCACAAATGAAAAGATGTAGGCGACCATGCACAGGCCCACCACGTACCACTCATAGATGTAGGTTTTCTTCTGTTGCAGGACGGCGTTATCGACCTGGATATTCATCAGCATTTGCTCCTCTTGGAATCCGCTCATGGGCGCAGCGCGGCGGGTGACGGTGCACAGGACACCGACCGGAAAGTTGCAGGGCAGATGCAAAGGACAATGGGTTCGAACATGGTCAGGCCTCTTATTGTTATGGGGTCGATCGCCGGTTGTTCCGGGCTTACCAGAACTTCCAGGTGTAGGTCGTGGCGACACGGAACTCGTTGTAGTCGTAGCCGTACTTCTGTTTCACATCGATGTTGCGCAGGTCCAGCCCGAGGCCTTGCAACGCCCCGCTCTGCACCACGTAGTTGAGCCCCAGGTAGCGCTCGCTTTCCTGGTTGTCGCTCAGGTTGCCGCCGCGATCCCAATGAGTGCCCTTGATGTAGCGGGTGTAGAACTTCAGGCCCGGCATGCCCATCCCGGCAAAGTCATAGCTGTAGCGCGCCCCCCAGGACCTTTCCTCCGGTCGGACGAACCCGAGGGACGACCAGTGCACCAGATAGGGTTGCGGGATATAACCATTCATGGTCGGGAATACGCTGTCACCCAGCATGCGCTGGTAACTGACACCCAACATGTGAGCGCCTTTGAGCAAGGTGAACAAGGCACCGTAGGAGCGGTTATCGATCGCCCCATCTAACGCACGACCATCTTCATTGTTATTGAAGTAACGCAAGTCGGTTTTAAGTTTGTAGCCATTACCCAACTCAGCCATGTGCATCAGGCCAAAATAGTGCTGCTTATAAATATCGTGCAAGACGCCATAGAAATAACTGACTTGCAGGTTCCTGGTAATGTCGTAAGTGGCCCCGCCAAAGTCCAGGCCGTCACTGTCGAGATTATCGGTGGAGCCAAACTTATACAGTTTCTCGTGATTGGAAGATTCCCGTGTCACGGCCGACCAGAAACGGCCGCCGGTCAGCGCCAACCCCTCGACTTCCCTGGACTCGACCACGGCTCCCTGGTAGATGGTGTCCAGCTGCCGACTGGTGTCATCGAACGCCACCGGCAACTGCGGGCGCAGATCGCCGACCTTCAACTCGGTCTTGCTGTAGCGCATTTTGAAGGTCGCACCGGCGCGACTGTAGTCATCGGCCGTCTGCTGGTCACTGACGCTGTAGGGCAGCGAACCGTCGTTGCCCGATGAGTCCAGGCGCAAGGCGTATTGCGCATCCACATCAAGACCGATGGCCAGGGCCGTGTCGGTGTAACCGGAGGTAAACTGCGCATCGAAACCCTGAGACCAACTATCCACTTCAGAAACCGGCGCATTGGTATTGGTGTAGTTGCGATACAGGTAGAAGTTACGGGCATCTACTTTTAAGTGACTGTCATCAATAACATCGGCATGGGCTGCCAATGGCGAACAGATAATTCCCAACACGCAGACAATACCGAGCCCACAGCAAGATTGCTTCACCTGATACATCTGACATCTCCACATCTGTATGTGCCTGGGCACTGTATTTATAGGAGCAGGATCAAACTAAAAACGAAAAACATTGGCTTTTTGTTATGGGGTAAAACGCCAGGCGAGATCCATGGAACAGTCCGCTGCGAGGACACGACACTTGGGTACGCAAGGTAAGCCAGCAGGCGTCGCGCCGATATCAAGACGAACAGCATCCACCGGGGGGAAATCTTCAACCTGGCTAAAGGTTTCCCTTAGTCGACTCTGAGGCGGTGGCCCTCAGGCCGGCGCGGCGGGCCGGGTTCGGGCAGTGGAGCAACCTGGGCGAGAGCAACCGCCACTGGCTGGATTGCACGGAGCACACAGAGGGGGTCAGCAAGCCTGTGTTGCATAAGCCTTCCTATAGCAAGGTCTTGTTTTTGGATGTGCCCTAAACTAGCGATTGCACCGCCCGCCAACCTCCCCGATTGCGCAAGCGACTCTCAAATTGCGCAGCCTGATGCAAACAACCGAGCAACGCCGTCAGGTGCATGGGTCACCGAGGAAACAGCAGGGATTCTCAGTGCACTATGCTCAAGAGCGTCAGCCCAACAGTTGGTCAGTCAAGGTCTCTCGCGTTGACCCGCCAATTGGATGCTCTTCGCCGGAGTATCTGCGAGGGCTGTAATCGATCCATGTCACAGCCTCCATGAGGAACGCCGATGCCTTCAATTATCTTCTTCGCATGGGCGCTGGCGGCCATCACCGTGGTGGTGCATGCAATCGGCCTGGCTTTGATACTGAAGGCTCTGGCGCGGTTGGAAACGCTGCATATACACCGCCTCTGGGCCATCATTAATAGACTGGTATGGGTGGCCTGCTACCTGATTCTGCTCCATATGTCAGAGATCTCGATCTGGGGGATGTTCTATCTGTGGCAAAAATGCCTGCCCGATATTGAAACGGCGTTCTACTTCTCTGGGGTGACTTACGCGACGATTGGTTACGGCGACGTGACGCTCGCGAAACCGTGGCGGTTGTTCGGGCCGACCGAGGGCTTGATCGGCATACTCATGTGCGGCTTATCCACGGGCTTCTTCTTCGCGGTTGTTAATCACATTTATCAGATAGTTCACTCGAAAGCTGACAACGATCACAAGTCCTGATGCACACTCATCCTGCAGGGCGAAGGCACTGGACCCGAGGTCGGGTGGAACTCAGGCAGGGAGCTTATTGCGGGTCACCGCCTGGCTGGTCGTGCAATTCAGCGGGTGAGCTTGTTTGTGCATGTTTCAGAACCGCCTAGACTGACATTCGGGGACTAGAAAGCCAGCAATTCCTGAACCGGGAATATGGATCGCAAAATGGCAGACGCTGATAAACACAAAAGCTTTCACCTACCCGTCCTCCAAGGTCTGCTGCCATTGAGCCTGAAGCAGATTCCCGCTGAAGTTATCGCCGGTCTCACCTTGGCCGCGCTCGCCATTCCCGAAGTGATGGGGTATACGAAAATCGCCGGCACCCCAGTGGTGACCGGGCTCTATACCCTGCTCATCCCCACGATATTGTTCGCCCTCTTCGGGTCATCGCGACATCTGGTGGTTGGCGCCGACTCGGCGACAGCCGCCATTCTTTCAGCGGCTCTGGTGGGGCTCGCGGCTACCGGATCGGACGAATACCTGGCCCTTGCCGAATTGCTCGCGCTGATGGCTGCCGGGCTGCTGATTCTCGCCCGCCTGGCGGGCTTGGGTTTCATGGCGGACTTCCTCTCACGCACCGTGCTTGTCGGCTTTCTCACCGGCGTGGGGATTCAAGTGGCACTGGGGCAGCTGGATGGCATGCTCGGTTTGCCGGGAGATGGCCATGGCGTGCTCGGTAAGCTCTGGTCGACGTTGCAGCGACTGAATCAGGTCAACGGGTATGCCTTGGGTGTGGCTCTATTGGTGCTGATTGTGATCGTCGGAAGCCGGAAGCTGTCGCACAAGATTCCGGGAGCCCTCATTGCCGTGGTGGGTGCAATCGCTCTGAGCTGGGCGCTTGATTTTGGCGCATACATGCAGGTTCTCGGTTCTGTGCCGAGCGGGTTGCCCCACTTCGCTCTGCCCAACGTGCAATGGAGCCCGGAATTGCTCAGCCGGTTAATGCCAACGGCCTTTGCCATGTTCGTGGTGATTCTCGCCCAGAGTGCCGCCACCTCTCGCGCCTACGCCAGTCGCTACAACGAGTCCTTCAGTGAAAATACCGATCTGATCGGCTTGGCAATCGCCAATGTCGGTGCCGCGCTGTCGGGGACTTTCGTGGTCAATGGCAGTCCGACCAAGACCCAGATGGTCGATAGTGCCGGGGGGCGAAGCCAACTGTCACTGCTGGTGACTGCGCTGATCGTGCTGATCGTGCTGCTGTTCCTCACCGCCCCCCTGGCTTACATGCCGGAGGCCGTTCTGGCTGCCGTCGTGTTCATGATCGGTATCGAACTGACGGATTTCACAAGCCTGAAGAGCATTTACGTGCAGCGCCGAAACGAGTTCTGGGTCGCACTGATCACCCTGTTGACCGTGGTGTTCGTGGGGGTAAAGGAAGGCATCATTCTGGCGATGGTACTGTCGATCATCGACCATCTGCGCAGAGGCTATCACCCGAAGAACGTTCTGCTGGCCTTTTCCGAGTCAGGCAAGTTGCATCCAGTAGTACTGACCAGTGGTGCCCAGGCAAGACCCGGCCTGCTGATTTACCGCTTCACCCACAGCATGTACTACGCCAACTCCCGCCAGTTGAGCGAAGAAGTCAACCATCTGGTCGAGCAGGCCATGCCCGGCTTGCGGTGGTTCTGTATCGACTGTTCGGCGATCGATGATGTCGATTACTCGGCCGCGGAAACCATCCGCAACCTGGCCACCACCTTGAAGGCCCGGGGCGTACGCCTGCTGATAGTCAACGTCATGCCGGATGTGGCGGCTCATTCGCGTTACAACTTCAAGCAGTTGCTGGGCGAGAGCGCGATTTTCCCGGTGCTAGACGATCTGTTCAGCGCCTATGAACGCCAGGCCAAGGAGCCCCGGTAAGGCGGCTGGCGTGACGTCGGCGTGGAGGTATCAGGGCTGCGGGTTCTGTTGGCGCATCGACCGCCCGCTCTCTCTCCAGCAAGCGGGTTCCATTGACCAGAACGGGTTACTCATTGATCTGCGCTTGAATCCGTCCGGCGCGTACAGCTTCGACCAGGGCCGCATGATCGCGCTCGGTCTGATCCGCATAGGATTGGGCAAACGTCGCCAGAGCCAGGTCAAATGCATCGCCCCCACCCAGATATCCGCTGATGCTCGCTGCGTCTCCGGACTTGGCATGTGCCCGGGCCAGTGTCCATCCGCACACCTGCGCGTAGCGTTTGAGCTGCACGGCCGAGAATTTTTCCACTGGAGCGGTGTACTTCATGTCGCGCAACTGGCGTACGAAAAAATCATGCTGCTGCCGACCGCGCACCCACCCCAGAAAGATGTCGCTGGCGGACTGCATCAGCCGCTGGCCGACGACGATTCTCTGGCCCTGCAGTTGATACTGGCTCTTGCCGCAATAAGGCTCCAGGACGGAGCGGCAGGCTTCCTTGAATTGCAGCAACAGCGGATGACCGTCCTTGTCCACGAGCAGCACGATATAGCACCGGGTTCCGACGCTGCCAATGCCTACCACCTTCATGGCGAAGTCTTCCAGGCGGTAACGATCCAACAGCACCCGACGTTCATCGGGCAGCGATTGCCGGTAGTCGGCAAGCCCATCATGAACGTGCGCTTCGAATTGCGCTTCAGCGACATGGACAAGGGTCGGTCGATGTTCAATGAAGCGATAGTGACCACTTTCCTCGCAGACAATTTTCGGAAACAGATGCTCTGCTACATGTGCGTGGGCCTTTTCGGCGATCTCCTCGCGATTCTTTCTGGTTTGTCCTTTTGGAGCCATGGCCGTGATGGTTTCCACGTCCTGGCGGGCGTACCAGACCTCCATAGGACTCATCCGGGAGTATTCGCGCAGGCGTTGCCGATAGGCGCAAACGCATTCGAGCACACAGTCCCTGGCCTCGGCGGCGGACAGGTGAATATCGCGTGCAGCCAAGACAAAGCTGACGGCCAGTCGTTTGCAATCCCACTCCCAGGGCCCGGGCAAGGTTTCGTCGAAGTCGTTGATGTCAAAGACCAGGTTGCGCTCGGGGGTGGCGAACAAGCCGAAGTTCAGCAGGTGACAGTCGCCACAGGCCTGGACCCGGATGCCGGTGCTGGGCGTGCTCGCGAGGTCGTGGGCCATGAGTGCCGCCGAGCCCCTCATAAAGGTAAACGGACTGTGCAGCATGCGGCCATAGCGAATGGGCAGCAGCTCTGGCAAGCGACCCTTGCTCGATTGTTCGAGTATCGCGATGGGGTCGCGGCGTTTGGCCGGTTGCAACCAGGAGGCATGACTGCTTCGCGGCACGCGTTCGCGCAGCGATTGGCCTTCTGCGACTCGCTCGGCCCGTGATCGAAGCTCGGGAAGCATGCCGACATCGGTGTCGCTCGACTTGGCTGTCAAAGGTTTCCTGGTCAGCGCCACCATAATTTTCACCCTGTTTTCGCCATTCCCGAGAAGGGAAGAAAACGCCAGCAAACGCCGGGAGATGCCCGCCCCGGAAGCACAGCGCGTGCAGCGAAAGTGAACACGGAATATCTTCGATGACGTGCTTCGCTCTAGCATAGTCGGACTATCGACGCGTCTTGTGCAAATCAGCTTGATTCGGATCAAACGCGCCTCAGCCCGCAGCCGCGTTTGCGCAATCCCCGTCAATCCGCAGACGGCAGTTGATGAAGCCGACTCTCGACACGGCAGCTAATGGACATCTGACACTCAATTTCAACGAGTTGTCAGATACTTATTGGCTAGCGTTAGCTGACAACCTGATCAAACTCAGAGGGTTCAAACCATTGGGTTCACCTGTCATAGGCGTTGATGAAAAAATTCACCATCATTTCCAATGTGCTGAGTTCAGCAGCCGGCTGGGACAATTGGTCTGGGCATTACTTGCTTTCAGACTCAGTGCCGAGCGATGTTTTTCTACAAAAGCTATTCGACCCGCTCCGATCCTGACAGGCGACTCAGGTCATTTGCTCTGCTGTCTGGGAATTCGAGCCCAGGCGTTCGTGAATGACTGCAATGGGTCGACTCACCCTTCACAGCAGGCAGAAAACGGCACGGAGCTGACGCACGACTCCAACAATCAAATTCCCCCCTTTGCTCGTGAAACTTGTGTTGAGGCCCACAGTCTTAGCCCAGCTTTGGAATCCATTTGCGAGCCAATACAGCGAAACGCTCTTCGGTCATTCCTCAGCCCACTATCGCCATTACCGTCGTCATCCCATCAGAGCTGCCCGCCTCATGCACCAGACCGTTCGCACCTCCTGCGTTTTCTCGCTCTGCCTTATTCCTTTGCTCCCCCTGTTCGCCAGTCCCGCCCATGCCGGTGAGGAAAGGCAACTGGTGGAGGACATCAACGACTACCGCGCCGAACCGCAGCGCTGCGCGGGGCGCACGGTCCAAGCCTTGACGCCGCTGGCTCTGAAGTCGAGCCTGGCCTTGCCGATCGGCTATGGAGGCGTTACGCGGGAAACGTTGAAGGATTCCGGCTATCAGGCGGTGTCTGTGCGGACGATCCGTCTGGAAGACGCTGAAGATGCCGAGGAGGCCTTTGACATGCTCCAGAGCCGCTACTGTGGGGCCCTGCTCGATACCCGGTTCACCGATATTGGCGTGCATCGCGACGAGAGTGAATGGCAGGTGGTGCTGGCGCAGCCCTTGCTCGATGGGCAAGTGGACGACCCGCGAGCGGCGGGCAAGACGTTGCTGGCACAAGTCAACGCGGCACGGGCGAAACCGCGCCTGTGTGGCCGTCAGCGCTTCGCCGCTGCACCGCCGCTGACCTGGAATGCCGCCCTGGGGACAGCGGCGCAGGGGCACAGCCGGGCGATGGCCAACGACAATTACTTCGCGCACCAGGACCCCAACGGTGATATGCCGTGGGACCGAGCGAAGGCCGCCGGCTACGGTGGCCGGCAGATCGGAGAGAACATCGCCGCCGGGCAGCGTTCGCCGGGCAAGGCTATGGAAGGCTGGCTGGCCAGCCCCGGGCATTGCGCCATTCTGATGAACCCGATGTTTACCCAGGTTGGCGCGGCCTATGCCGCGAACTCGCGTAGCGACAACGGCATCTATTGGACGATGCTGTTCGGCGCGAAATGAGGAAATGGGGGACTCCCGTTAGCCGGTCCTGCGTCAAGATCCAAAGCCTGCCCACGAAGACTACGCTGCTGAAGTGGCCTAGGATGCAGCTTTGCGGACGAAGGGCCGTTCCGGGTCGTTTTCAGCCGGTCGCCACAGGCAGAAATCGGCCCAGAGTGTGTAAAAACGCCTCCGCGAACCCTTGCTATGATTTCTGAGGATTTCATCGCAGGGATCGCCCATGAAGCGCTTTATCCAAGGTGAACATCGAGGCCAAGGCACCTTACTTCCCGAGAGCCTCGACGACTACGTCAGCGATACCAATCCGGTGCGGGTAGTCGACGTCTTCGTCGACGAACTCGACCTGGTCACACTAGGATTTGAAGGTGCCATTCCAGCCGATACTGGTCGGCCTGCTTACCACCCCGCGATCTTGTTGAAGATCTACATCTACGGTTATCTCAACCGCATCCAGTCGAGCCGACGTTTGGAGCGAGAAGCCCAACGCAACGTCGAACTGATGTGGTTGACCGGGCGTTTGATGCCGGATTTCAAGACCATCGCCAACTTCCGAAAAGACAACAGCAAGGCCATCCGAGGCGTCTGTCGCCAGTTCGTTGTGCTGTGTCAGCAGTTGGGACTGTTTGGAGAAAATCTGGTCGCCATTGATGGCAGTAAATTCAAAGCAGTCAACAACCGCGACCGCAATTTCACCAGCGCCAAACTGAAGCGGCGCATGGAAGAAATTGAATCGAGTATCAACCGTTACCTGGCGGCACTCGATGCTGCCGATAGGCAAGAACCCACGGCTTCCGAGCCCAGTGCCGGGCGGCTGGAAGAGAAAATTGCCAAGCTCAAAACTCAAATGAAGGAGCTTCAGGCGATCGAAATCCAGCTCAATGAATCGCCGGATAAACAGGTCTCACTGACCGATCCAGACGCCCGTTCCATGATGACGCGCGGCACAGGAATCGTCGGCTACAACGTGCAGACAGCAGTCGATACGCAGCACCATTTGATCGTTGCACATGAGGTGACCAACGTCGGTTCCGACCGCGATCAACTCAGTTCAATGGCCAAGCAGGCCCGCGAGGCGATAGCGTCAGAAACGTTGTCGGTGGTGGCGGACCGAGGTTATTTCAAAAGCGAACAAATCCTGGCTTGTCACGATGCCGGCATCACCGCCTATGTGCCCAAACCGATGACCTCTGGAGCCAAGGCTGACGGGCGTTTCAATAACGATGCCTTCGTCTATGACGCGGCAAAAAACGAATACATTTGCCCGGCTGGAGAGGCGCTGATCTGGCACTACTCCTACGTTGAAAAAGGCCTGAAGTTGCATCGTTACTGGAGTTCGAAATGCCAGGGTTGCGCGTTGAAATTGCAGTGCACACCGAGCACGGAACGACGAGTTCGACGCTGGGAGCATGAAGACGTATTGGAGGAGATGCAGCTTCGGCTGAGCAAAGCACCCGAGATGATGCGAGTCCGAAAACGGACTGTTGAGCATCCCTTCGGGACGCTCAAACAATGGATGGGTGCGACGCACTTCCTGACGCGAAAACTGGCCGGGGTGAGTGCGGAGATGAGCTTGAATGTGCTCGCCTACAACTTGAAACGGGTCATGAAAATCATCGGTGCCAACAGTTTGATGAAGGCGCTCTCAGCCTAAAAAGGCGGATTTTGAACCATCCCAGAAGCTAAATAAGCAGCGTTGACGTGTTCCAGGTCGCGACTAATGCGACCCGTGGAATTGACTGCGCAAAAGCCCAGTCAACGAACGTCGATGATCGAAAGCGATGAGGTTATGAGCGTTTTTACACACTCTGGGCCAATAGCAGCCTGTCGTCACCAGCCGAAATCGCCCCATAGCGGCCGTTTGCGGAGAGTGGCTCACAGTCATGAGCAGTCTATCCGGCAGAAGCGACCCTGGGATTTTCATCATTAGCAAACCAGGATAGGTGAGCCGCGTCCAACAGCGTGGTTAATAGAATGACCTATTTCGTGCCCAAAGGTCCTGCCAGCATCGCCGCCAGCAACCTCGCAGGAGGTTCCGACCTGTTATCGAGCGAGGCGATCACGCTAACCGTCTTGCCGAAGTCAAGGAAGGAATTTTCCGCTAACGCATACTGTGCATGTAAACGTTAAACAATCGGTCGAAGCAAACGATCAACAGGAAACCCAACACATAGACTCACAGGTTGTGGGTTTCACACGCAGGGGGAAGCCGCTTGCGGGGAGACACGCATTCGCTACCCACCGCAGGTCAATGGAGCAGACGTGCAGGTGAGACGATATTGGGCGCCCCTGCTACCCGACTGAGCAATTCCAGCCGGGCAACCTCGAATTTATTCCATATCACCCGATCGGCAAACTTGGGTAGCGAGATGGCTTCTCCAGAATCAAAATCCTCTAGCGCGGCATCCACAATGGCCACTGCGCTTTGATATTGGGTCTGCTGTGAACCTGCATACAAAATTGCTTGAACACGTACTGTGACTTTATTGAAATGCTGCCTTAGCGCGTGGGATAGCGAGAGCAAAAAAGCGCTATTCGCCGACTCAATGGCAGCACCGGAACTCGCCTCGAACACGGGCACCAGATTGATAACCGTTCCGGCGCCCCTCTTTACGAAACCAGTTGCCAACGCGTAAGACAAACGTACTGGAGCAGTGATCCCCAAGGCGATTGTGGCCCCTATCTCATTTTCCTCAGTGATGTCGTGATGGTTGATGAGCAATGTGATACTGGCGTCCTGGCTTAACAAGGCCTCGATGCGGACAACTTCGGCGGACACTGCCAAATCGGCATTCAGCACTTCCACCGATCGTCCGCTGGAGTCAGTCAGCGCTGCAGCGAGCGTCATTAATTGCGGCCGATCCACCGCAATTAAAATCAAGTCGTAGCCCCGCTGAGTCAGTCGGTGGGCGAAAGCTGTGCCTATTGCTGTACCAGCGCCGGTTATAACGGCCGTGCCTTTATGAGTCATGCGGTTTGCTCCAAAGGCGGGTGCATGAAATAGGGCCAGAGTAGTGAACGCCCGTATGTCGGTAAAGGCCGTAAAACCATCATTTTCGGCCTTGGGTTGGTCAAGTTTATGGCCGGAAATGTTGGTATTGCGACCTATTGACGGAGTTCAAGCTGCTTAATCTGTCTTCATTGCGTCGGGCCGCAAGACGCCGCGCCCGACACCACCGATAGCGGCAGGACCAACTTGATGACCACCACCGATAATGATCAGTACTGTGACCACTCCAGCGCACTGGAATCTGCAGCCAGTCACCAGATGGTCATTAGGTTGCGACCTGGCCATGACACGTTTTTTTTCGAGCCGATTAACGCGCTCAACTAATGCGTGCCAGCAAGGGGCCCGACGAACTGGAGTTCGTAATGCAGTTCAATGATGCACTGGCTGCGGGTTGAAGTTTCTCGTACCTCAATATCGGCCTTACTGAATTTATCCGGCGCAAAACGCTAGCCCCCTCGAAATCGCGGTTCTGCTTGCAGTCCCGCGATTTTCGCGCATGCTTGCGTTTCGCATGTCAGCAGAATCCATACCTCAAACCAGCGTTCAACTGGGCGAACGGGAGTCTTTATGCAAAGTGTGGCGTTAATCGTACGGCCCGATTTTCAGGTGATGAGCCTGGCTGCGCTTTCCGCTTTCGAGTTTGCCAACCTGGCTGCGGGTGAAAAACTCTATGACATCAGCGTGCTCTCCGAGCATGGCGGCCTGGTCGCCAGCTCGCTGTTCACCTCGGTTGATACGCAGCAGTTCAACAAGACTGAGTTCGATACCGTCTTGATCAGCGGTGCAATGGATCGCAGTTCGGCGTCGAGCGGTATTCACGCCTTTCTGGTTGAAGCCAATGCCGATTCGCGGCGAGTAGGCGCTTTGTGCGTCGGCGCTTTCGCGCTTGCCGAGTCGGGGTTGCTCGATGGGCGGCGAGCCACAGTGCACTGGGCTCGCGCCAAGGAAATGCGCGACAGATTCCCTGCAATCAAGGTCGAAGAAGATCGCATCTTCATCATCGATGGCAAGATCTGGACCTCGGCGGGCATGACCGCTGCGCTCGATTTAACCATCGGTATGGTCGAGAAGGATTACGGTGCCGCGCTGGCCCGGACCGTCTCGCAGCGGCTGGTGCTTTACCATCGCCGCGCAGGTGGGCAGTCTCAGCATTCGGCGATGCTGGAACTGAGTCCGAGCTCCGACCGCATTCAGCAGTCGCTGGATTTCGCTCGAAAAAACCTGCGTCGCGACCTTTCCGTAGAAGACCTGGCGGATGCGGCGTGCCTGAGCCCTCGGCAGTTCAGTCGAAGCTTTCGCGAGCAGACCGGAAGCTCCCCCGCCAAGGCCATCGAAAATCTGCGTCTGGAGGCCGCCCGATTGATGATCGAACAGGGGCGCCTGACGCTTGAAGCGGTGGCCTCGGAGACCGGATTTGGCGACCGCGAACGTATGCGCCGGGCGTTCTTGCGCGTATATGGCCAATCCCCGCAATCGTTGCGCCGGACCTTCGGTTCTAACGCCGACGTATAAGCTTCTATTTTTTCGCAGCAGAATAACGGCGGCCATTGGTCGCCGTTATTCATTCTTGGAACGCTACTTTTTGAGCGTGCAGATTAGTTAATTTGAAGGTTGAAGTTGCGGTGCAGGTCGGCGACCGGATGTGTAGGCCAGGATCAAGGCCGTTGCTGTGCAGAGGGCGCTGACAAAGCCAAGGTTGGCCAACGAGCTGTAGTGCAATGTCAGGGAGCCAAGACCCGCGCCCATTGAGAAACCGAGGTACATGAAGGAGGCGTTGAGCGACAACACCACCGGCGCACTCGCAACGCCAGCCACGCCGACCAGCCTCGTTTGCTGGGCAGGATAAAAAGCCCAGTGCGCCACGCCCCAGGCAGCGATGGCGAGGACAACCGGCACAATTACAAACTGTTTGTCGATAAAGTGCGGCGCCAGCGACAGGACGACGAACGCGGTAGTGGATGTCGCCAACGCTGGCAGGATCACTGCGCGCGGACCGCTGCGGTCTACCGTTCGGCCGCTGATGGCCAGGCCGATTGCGGCTGAAACACCCCAGCCAAATAGCACGAAACCTATCGCCGGGCCATTTATGAGAGTAGTGGCCTCCAAAAGCGGCGCGAGGTAGGTGTAAGTGGTGTAGCTCGCCATCGCCCACAACGTAGTGATCAGCAGCGTATGTAAAACCGCTGGCTGAGCCGCAGTTGAAATGCGCTGGCGCAGGCTGGCGGTAGCGAGTCCGGTTCCTATCTCGCGTGGAAGGCCTATCAGCAAACCGGCAACGGCCAGCGCGGCAATGATCGCGACGCTGCCGAACGTGGTGCGCCAACCCATTGCCGCTCCCAACACGGTGCCCGCCGGAACACCCAGGGCAATGGCGAGCGACAGGCCACCGTTGACGATAGCTATCGCGCGGCCACGCTGTTCAGGCGGCACGACCACGCTGGCCAGTGCGTTCGCACCGGGTACATACACTGCCGCTGTGAGCGCCAGCACCAGTCTCGCGGCCATCAACGACCAATAGCCACTGGCCGTGAAGGCCAGCAGATTGGCCACCGAAAATAACGCCATGGCACCAATCAGCAGCCTGCGCCGGTTCAGGTTCCCGGTCAGCGTAGCCAGCACTGGAGAACTTAGTGCATAGGCCAGGGCAAATACAGTGACCAACTGGCCCGCCTTGGCAACGCTGACGTCGAGATCCTTCGCCATGCCGGGAAGCAGGCCCGCAATCATGAAGCTTTCGGTACCGACGGCAAACGTACCTAAGGCCAGCCAATACAGCGGCCGATTGCTTTTGATGAATTGGGTTGAGTTCATGGTATTCCAGCTGTGGAAATGTGAGTTAAGCCATCCGGGTCTCAATCAAGCCGAGGCTAGTGTCGGATAGTCCGTGTAGCCCACTTCGGCGCCGCCGTAAAAAGTGTTGCGGTCGTACGCGTTCAATTCAGCACCGGATTTGAAACGAGCGGCCAGATCCGGGTTGGCAATGAACATGCGCCCGTAAGCGATGGCATCGGCATCCCCGGCAGCAATCGCTTCGCTGCCACTCTGCGCGGTGTAGCCTCCCGCCGAGATCACCGGTCCTTTAAAAAGACGGCGGAATAATCGTGCGTTGTTCGCGACATCCAAACTCAGGTCATCACCCAGGCCTACCGACGAAGCGCGAGGCTCGATCAAGTGCAGATAAGCGATGCCACGCTCGCTCAATGCCTGGATGACATAGCTGAACAGGTCCGTGGGGTTGCTTTCTTTCATGTCATTGAAATTGCCCGACGGCGACAGACGTACACCCACTTTGTCCGCGCCGATGGTGTGGGCGATCGCATCGACCACATTCAGAAGCAGGCGAGCGCGGCCTGCTATCGAACCGCCGTAGGCATCTTCACGCAGGTTGCTGTTGTCCTGAAGAAATTGGTCGAGGAGGTAACCGTTGGCACTGTGAATTTCAACCCCATCAAAGCCTGCGGCCATCGCATTTTCAGCGGCCTGGCGAAAGTCATTGACGATGCCGGGCAGTTCATCAATGTCCAGAGCGCGTGGGATTTCGAAAGGTACCAGTGAAAATTCGGGAGTAAACGCCTGGCCGTCGACCGGAGCCAATGCAGATGGCGCCACCGGCAAAGCGCCCTCGGGGCTATAGGAAGAATGTGAAGTCCGCCCGCCATGCACGATTTGCGCAATGATGCGCCCGCCTTGAGCGTGCACTGCCTTGGTCACTGCGGACCATCCGACCACTTGCTCGGCCGAGTACAGCCCCGGCATATTCGGATAACCCATGCCCTGCACACTGACGCCCGTGGCTTCGGTAATGATTAACGCGGCTGAAGCACGTTGAGCGTAATACTCGGCGCTCAGGGCAGTCGGTACACCACCGGCAGCTGAACGCATGCGCGTCAGGGGGGCCATGACGATGCGATGAGGCAGTTGCAGCGAACCCAATTGCAGGGGGGCATAAAGATTTTCGATGGACATGAGCAAGTACTCCGCAATAACTGAAGTCAAAAAGGGGTAATGAATTGCAGACGCCGGACTTGGGTTTCGCCCAGCGTGGCGGACGAGCCGATTAGCTGAAAATGAGCTTGCTGAAGTCCAGCGACACAAGCAGAGGCTCGGGGATTTTTTGCCCAGCTTCGTCGTAGGCGTAGATACGGCGTTTTGTCGGCATCATCAGCCCCTGTACCTCGCAGTAATCACTGACGTAGTTAGCGCCGGTAGCTCCGCCAAGAATGTCGACGGTGTAATCATGGCGGCGCATCAGGCCATCCGGCCCGAAGTGGGTGATCTGCTTGCGGGTATGGCTCTCGATATGATCAGGAAAGGTGACTTCCAGACGCCGCCATACTTCGCCGTTTTCCTTCCATGGCTCGATCTCCCTGGATTCGAAGCCGGGGTAGGTGTAGAGAAAAGGCGAAGTCAGGTAGGTCCAAAGCGCTTCGCTGGCAAAATAGGCCACATGCAGCAGGTCCCAAGGGCTTTCCAGGGTATGACCAACGAAGGAGTCGGCGGGCTGGTCGCGTTGTTCGACGATGATTCCATCGAGGGTTTCCAGGGTCAGTTGACCTGGTAGGAACACGCTGCGTTGGTTCGGTCCGGCGAAGGGGGTGATGCTCAGGCGCTGGGTCTGGGTCTCGATATCCAATTCTTTATCGAACAGCTGACCCGGCTGCTGCTTAAGGTGCCAGATGGCACCATCGATCGAAACGTTGGCTCGCAGTCTTGCGAAGCTATTCCAGCGATCCAGGCCACCGTGGGCCTCAACGGCGAAAGCGAGTAGATCATTCATCAGGCGTGCTCCGAAAAGAGGTTTTATATCGATGCAATAGGGTTCGGTAGTGATTCACCGAGTCGGACCGGCGACTCAGAGTGCGGCGCGAAGCACCAGTTCAGCGACTGCGCCAGGCCGGGAGATCATCGAGCAATGCCCAGCGTCCACCGTGGCATGCACGGCTCCGATCCTGGTCACAAACATTGATTGAAGTTCAGGCGGGATGGCGTTGTCTTGTGTCGCGAGCAGATACCAGCTCGGCTTGCTGTGCCAGGCGGCCTCGGTGACCGTGGTGGATAAAGCCTCGGCAGAGGTTGGCCGCTGGTTCTTGAACAGGGCAACTTTCTCCTGTTCAGAGACGTCCTGGGCAAAGCCTTCAAAGACACCCGTGTGGGTCAAACTGAGGAAACCTTTTTCGTCCGGGCGCAATTCCGCACTCATTGGTGATGGCGCAACAAGGGCTGTCAGGCCAAGTGCCGACTCGCCGACATCAGGAACGAATGCATTGATGTAGACCAATCCCGCGACGTTCTTGTGGACACCCGCCTGGGTAATCACCGCGCCACCGTAGGAGTGACCAACCAGCAACACTGAGCCGCTTTCTGCTTCGAGTGCCTCTGCGACCGCAGCCACATCTTCGCTGAACCTTGTCAGGGGAAGATGCACCACGCTGGTCGCGACACCACCGGCTTCGATCAACGCCCGGGCTTTGTCCCAGCAGTCACTGTCAGCCCAGGCGCCGTGGACAAAAATGGCTTTCTTGATATCGGTCATATTGAACTCCCAACGGGATAGCGATGTTGAAATGGGTGGTGAAGTACCGCAGGAAAGAAGCAGTAACTTCTGGCCGAGGCTCACCGTGAGTAGTGCGGAACTCCAACTGCTCTGCGCTGCTGAAGTATCTTGGGCTGTATCGGTTTGGGACATCAGTCGAAAAACCGTCATTTCAAGCCATTGTGCGTTGACCGAAAAAGTCGCTTTTTTTGGGCGCGAGCCAAAGCGCCGCAGCGACCACAAGTGTCGCTGAAACGAGAGGGAAGGAAGGGATGGAGACTAACGCCACTGTGACGCGGCTTCAGACGGTAAGGCCCTGACAGCTGAATTCCATCCGGTAGACAAACGATGAACGCAGATAATCGATCAGCGCCTGCAAGAGGGCCGATTCAAAGTGCTCGGCCATCGCCAGAGGACAACTCCAATCACCCTGAATCAGCAGGGTGTGACGATCGGTGGGATGCGGAGCGAGCGCATAACGAAAGCAGTTTGGTAGTGCAGCCATGCTGTCGACAAAACCGCTGATCTGTTGGGCGAGGTCGGACGGGCGTTCGCGCCGCAACTCAACAACGATGAGGTTACTCGCTTGGGTCTGCTGACCAGCGTGTAGGGCGTCGTTATTCTGAAGATGAGTGATCACCGGTTAGCTCCTGCTGGTTGTTGTCCATGATCGGTATCGGCACCTGACTTCCCCGGCGAATTTACCGGTGTCGGCGGCGCCATTTCCCTACCCTCCTCTTCCCAGTGCCTCGCAGGAGCCTGATGTCTTGCAAGAGTGCCGGGGGGCAAGAGGGCCAGCGGTCTGCCGCACGGCAATAATGCCCTGCTGCGTTTGCAACAAGGCCTTGAAGAGTCATGCCGGGAGTGACGTGGGACTGTTACTTTGGCAGGGCTGCCAACGCCGCTTTTTCGATCACCGCAGCCACTTCCTTCGGGTGCGAGATATACACTGCGTGGCTGGATTTGACTTCTGTCACCTGAGCCGCGGCACGGGTGTACATGAAGCGTTCCAGATCAGGATTTATCGCCCGGTCCTGGGTGGCGACGATGGCCCAGCTCGGCTTCGACTTCCAAGCCGGCGAGGTAATCTTCTGGCCGAAGTTGGCGCCGTTGGTCAGCACCTGAGACAACGCCATAAAGTGGGTGAGCTTTTCCGGCAGGTCGGCGGCAAAGTCGGCGCGAAACTTGTCCGGCGCCAGGTAAACGAAACCGTCCGCCGTCGGGGTAATCGCCGTCGAGGCCGCCGGCATTTTGTGCAGCAATTCGCCCGCCGCTTCACCCGTGTCTGGGGCGATACCCGCGACGTATACCAACGAGGCAACCTTCGGATCGGCACCGGCCTGGGTGATCACCACACCGCCATAACTGTGTCCGACCAATACCGCCGGACCATCCTGCAAGGCCAGCGTACGCTGGACCGCTTTTACGTCGTCATCCAGCGAGGTTTCCGGCTCTTGTACGACCGATACATGAAAGCCGTCCTTTTCCAAAATTTGCGTGACATCGCGCCACCCGGAGCCGTCGGCGAAGGAGCCGTGTACCAGCACAACGTTGTGCATCGCGGTAGCCGGCGTAGCCGCCATGGCGTAGCAAGACGCAACGGTGGAAGTTGCCATTAACAGTGCAGCGGATAGAAACTTCATCGATGATTCCTTTTATCAAGTGTGGGTTAAAGATGTAGCGTGCTTGTTCACGCAGGCGCGTCGAGCGATGACGCTGAATGTGCCATGGGTCCATATTAGGGAGCGGCAGCAAGGCTCACAGGACGAAATACCGGCATTTCGAGCCATGTTTTGTCCTTTTTTGCCGGGCTCATCAGAGCTCGTGTACAAACCAAAAAGCCCCCATGAGGGGGCTTCGTTTGGTCTCTACGCTACAGTCGTTCGCGCTCGGCGAAAGACGTTACGCAGTCGCTTCTTCTTTATAGAACTCGTAGTCGGTGTAACCCACTTCGGTACCTCCAAAGAAGGTCGGACGGTCATACGCGTTCAGCGGCAGGTTGTGGCGCAGGCGCTCCGGCAAGTCCGGGTTGGCGATGAAGTGGCGACCGAAGGCCACCAGATCGGCGTCGCCAGCCTGAAGGATGGCCTCGGCGGATTCGCCGTCAAAGCCACCGGCAGCAATGATCACGCCTTTGTAGTGTTTGCGCATCAGTTGGGCAGCGACCGGCGCCGGGTCGGCATTCTCGTCCTCGATGTTGCCCAGGATGCGCGGCTCGATCAGGTGCAGGTAAGCCAGGTTCAGCGGCGCCAGTTGTTGCGCGACGTAGGTGAACAGGCCTTCTGGATCGCTGTCGCCCATGTCACCCCAGGTGCCGCTCGGGCCGACACGTACTGCCACCCGATCACTGCCCCACACCGAAATCAGCGCGTTGGTCACTTCCAGCAGAAAGCGTGCGCGGTTTTCGAACGAGCCGCCGTACATGTCGGTGCGCTTGTTGCTGTTGTCCTGCAGGAACTGGTCGATCAAATAACCGTTGGCACCATGCAGTTCCACGCCGTCAAAACCGGCTTTCACGCCACGTTCGGCAGCAGTGCGGAAGTTTTCTACCAGGCCTGCGATGTCTTCGATGGTCAGGGCGCGGTTCGGGGTATTGGGTACCCAACCTTCGGTGGTGTAAGCAACGCCGCCGTGCAGGACTTCCGATGGGCCGACAGGGATGCTGCCTGCAGGCTGCACGTCGACATTGGATTGGCGACCGGCATGATAAAGCTGCAGAAAGATCTTGCCGCCTTTAGCGTGCACGGCGTCAGTAACGTGTTTCCAGCCCGCGATCTGGCTGTCGTCGAACAGGCCAGGTGCGCCGAGATAGCCGTTGCCGTTTGGCGCGGCGATGGTGGCTTCACCGATCAGCAAACCGCCTTCGGAAGTGCGCTGGGCGTAGTACTCGGCCATCAGGGCGCCAGGACGAGCGCCCTCTTCGGCACGCATGCGGGTCAGCGGTGCCAATACAATGCGGTGGGCGAAGGTGAACCGCCCGACTTTAACTGGGGAATGAAGTTTGGACATGGTTGCCTCGATTGAAGTGTATGTGTAGAGCGATTGGATATCTGCCCGGGTCGATAGCCATGTGGGCTTTCGGGGTTGGGGCGCTTGGCATCAGTAAAGGTGATTTTCCGGAGTGAATAAATGGGCCGTGTTTCCCAACACTTCGGACTTTTTGGCTGTAATGCTGGCGATCATGGAGATCGAACTGTCGATGTTCGGATAACGGCGCCCGCACTCATGCAAGCGCCGCAGGTCCTCACTGGGCGTAGAGTTCCAACACCTGCGTGTTGAACTCAGTGACAAAGGCGTGTTCATCCGCCCCGGCATTAGCGCGCATTGGCTTGGCCCGCTCGACCAGAACTTCCACCGCGTCCGTGCCCAGCACCGCTATCGTCTCGGCAATAAACTCATCTAATGGCATCGCCAGTTCGACTTCGGAGCTATTCATCAACTCGGTACGTACCCATGGCGGCGCGATTTCCAGCACCTTGACCGAGGTATCGCGCAGCATGAAGCGCTGAGACAGTGCATAAGAATGCAGCGCCGCCTTGGTGGCGCTGTACACCGCCGTCAGCGCCATGGGCACGAAACCGAGCACTGAGGAGGTGTATGCCACATAGGCGTCATCGGCTTTTTTGAGGTGCTCGATCAGCGCCGAAGTCATTCGAATGGGGCCCATCAGATTGGTGGTAACGGTCGACACCAGCAATTCGTCATCCACTTGGCCGGCCGCAGTGTCCGGCAACATGATCCCGGCGTTATTGATCAGCACATTGAGCTGCGGGAATTCGTTGATCAACTGTTTCGCGACCGCGGTAATACTGGCTGGATCGGTAATATCCAGTTCGACCGCGTGCATGCCCGGGTTGGCCGCAACGACGGCTTCCAGATGGCCCTTGCGCCGACCTGAGATAATCACGTGGTTTCCCAGTTTGTGCAGTGCTTCGGCCAGCCCACGGCCGATACCAGAGCCGCCGCCGGTAATGAAGATGGTGTTTTGAGTGAGTTTCATGGGTGAGTCCTCTGAGATTGCGCAAATGCAAAGCGTGAATGATTGAGAAAAAGGGCGGGTTGCCCGTGCTGTGAATTCAGGGTCTATGCTAGGCACGAACAAAAAAGCACATGGGTCGAAATACCGACGTTTCAGGCCATTCGCTGGCTGCACGATTGGCAAACTCAAATGCAGAGCGTGCAGCCAGACTGGGCCGTCACTTCAGGTTCATGAAAGTTACCGGCCCCCATGAATAGCCGGTGTCCCTTCCCAATTCCCCCGCCCGCCTCTACTCTGCATTGACCTTCCCTGCGCACCGAGCACACCTCAAATGATGGACAGCCTCAGCGGCATTACTGCCTTCATTCATGTGGCCGAAACCCGCAGCTTTACCGAAGCCGGTCGACTGTTGGAAATCTCCTCATCCGCAGTGGGCAAGAGCGTGGCGCGGATGGAAGAACGCCTGGGTGTGCGGCTGTTCCATCGCAGCACCCGCAGCGTCACCCTGACCACCGAAGGCGAGCTGTTCCTGGACCGCTGCAAGCGTATCCTCAGCGAAGTGGAAGCGGCAGAAATGGAATTGCTGGAACTGTCCGCCACCCCGCGCGGCAAGGTGCGCATCAGCGTGCCGATCCAGAACGTATTGATCATGCCGGTACTGGCCGGATTCATGCGTGCCTACCCGGACATCGAGCTGGACGTGGACATGTCCGACCGCATGGTGGACGTGATCGAGGAAGGATTCGACGCGGTGATCCGCACGGGCGCGCCGCAGGATTCGCGGCTGATGGCGCGCAAGCTGGGGGGTTATCAATTGCAGTTGGTGGCATCGCCAGCGTATCTGGAGCGCCATGGCGATCCGACACACCCGGACGATTTGATCCGCCACGTGTGCCTGCTGCACAAGTTTCCGGCCACCGGGATGATCGAGCGTTGGCCGCTGCGCGTCGACGATACGCACATCGAGCCGAACCTGACGCGGGCGTTGACCTGCACCACGATGGACCCGCTGACGTACCTGGCGATCGATGGGGTGGGGATTGCCTGCCTGCCGGATTTTTCAATCCGTCAGCCGTTGGCCGACGGCAGGCTGAAAGTGGTGCTGGAGGACTACACCGACCACACCGGCAACCTGTGGATGCTCTGGCCTGCGTCGAAGCAGACGGCACCGAGGTTGCGAGTGTTGATCGACTACTTCAAGGACAACATTCTCAAAGCCTGAACTCAGCGTTGCAGCGCCTCGGCAATCGGCGCTTTGCCGAGACCGAAACTGAGCATCACCGCCAAACCGAGCACACCGATGGCGGCGCCCAGCCACAACGCCGAAGACACGCCGGCGTGATCAACCATCAAGCCGCCAAACAGTGAACCCGAAGCAATCGCCACCTGAAACGTGGTCACCAACATGGCGGAACTGGCTTCCGGCAATTGCGGCGACGTCAGTTGCATCCAACTGCTCACGCCCAGCGGAATTGCGCCGTAGGCAACACCCCACACCAGCACCGCCAACGTCACGCCCCAACCCTGCAACCCGGGCAAGGCCAATTGCGCGATCACCATCAGCAACACCACGGCGCCCAGTGACGCACGCAGGTGCGTGGTGATGCTCCCGGCCATGGCGAAGTTCGCCAGCATGCCGACCAAGCCAAAGCCCAACAGAATCGCAGTGATCGCACTCGGCGAGAAACCCGCGTCATGCCCAAGGAACGGCGCAATGTAGGTGTACGCCGTGAAATGCGCCGCCACCACCGTGCCCAGCAACAACATGCTGCGCCGGGCATTGCTGCGGGACAGAAACGCCAACAGCGCACGCGCCTGCAAGCCCTCGCGGGAAGGCAGCGAGGGTAGCGTCAGCCATTGAGCAACCAGCGCCAGCAACGCCAATCCAGCGGTCACGGCAAACGATATCCGCCACGAAAACAGCGTGCTGACAAACGTACCAAACGGCACACCGAACACCGTCGCCAAGGTAATCCCGGCAAATATCAGTGCCGTCGCTTTCGCCGCTTTTGACTCGCTGACCAACCGCCCGGCAGCCGCAATCGCCACCGCCCAGAAACCACCCAGCGCCACCCCCAACAAGCCGCGCCCCAACAACATGATCGGCAATGACGGTGCCACCGCCGAAACGACGTTGGACGCCACCAGCAACAAGGTCAACAGCAGCAACAGGTGTTGCCGATTCATGCGCCCCGCGCCCAGCATGATCGCCGGCGCCGACACGGCCGCTACCATGCCCGGCACGGTCACCATCAACCCGGCCACACCATCGGTGATGCCCAGGCTATTGGCAATTTGCGGCAGGACGCCGACCGGCAGGTATTCGGTGGTGACAAAGGCAAAAGCGCCCAGGGCCACCGCGTACACCGACAGCCAGTCGCGCCAGGAGGACGGCTGCGCTGGCGCGAGCGCAGCGGTGGCCGGTGATGCAGACAGATCGTTCATGGCAAAGCTCCACAATAATGAGTGGCGCCATACTAGGTATCCGAGCCCTGCGGAAAAATGGTGCGCGGCTCCGATCACTGCGGATCAATCGTTCCGTAATTGAACCGGCGCACAGGCCATTAGCGCCTTTCCTGTCCGCAGTGTTCGGCCCTTTGGCCGGTTTTTCCGCGGGGCTGCGCTCCCTAGACTTCACCTCGTCAGCCAAACCCTACGAGGACATTCCCATGACAACTGCACACTCCCCTATTCGCGTCGGCATCATCGGCGTCGGTAACTGGGCTCGCCACGGCCACCTGCGCGTGCTCACTCTGCTGCCGCAATATCACCTGCAAGCGGTTTACAGCGAACGCCGCGAACGCGCCGAATCCGCGGCCAGTGAATACGCCATCAGCCAGGTCGCCGACTCGGTCGACGCGTTGGTCAACAACCCTGAAGTCGACTTGGTCGTGGTGCTCAACACCGCCCCGCAACACGAAAAAACCGTGCGCGCCGCCATCGCTGCCGGCAAAGACGTTTACTGCGAATGGCCGCTGACCACCACCACTGCAGACTCCGAACAGTTGCTGCACCTGGCCAAGGACGCCGGCGTGCGCCACATCGTCGGCTTGCAACGCCGCCACGCGCCAAACAACCGCTACCTGCAAGACCTGATGCAACAAGGCTACGTCGGCAAGGTGCGCTCCGTGCGGATGCACGTCAGCATGAATTACTTCCAGGCCCTGCGCCCCAATGCCCTGCGCTGGACTGCCCCCGAGGAAAACTTCTCCAGCGTCATCGCCATCTATGCCGGACACTTCCTCGACATGCTTTTCACTGCTATTGGCTGGCCAGTAAGCGTCTCGGGGTTGATGGTCAACCAGTTCCCGAAAGTGACGATCAAGGAAACCGGCGAAGTGCTCGACAGCACCGCCCCCGACCAACTCGTGCTCAGCGGCATGCTCGAAGACGGCGGCGTCATTTCGATCCACATCGAAGGCGGCAAACGCAACGGCTCGGGTGTGCAGATCGACATCACCGGCGACCGGGGTGACCTGAAAATCACCAACCGTTCGGCGTTTGGCGATGTCGGCGACGACTATGTCGTCGAGGGCGCGCATGGCGATAACCTGACGCTGGAAGTGTTGCCCGTGCCTGAGAATTATCAGCGCCTGCCGGCCTCGTCATTGCCGTCAGCCGTGCTTGAACTGGCAGAGCTCTATCACGTGTATGCACAGGATGTTGCCGAAGGCACCCATGCGGCGACGACGTTCAACGATGCATTGCGCCTGCATCAGTTGCTGGATGCGACAAAGAGCGGGACTCAAACTCCCCTGAAATGGATCGTGTGACGACTCATGCTTGTGAAATCCCTCGATATTGAACTATCGAGTATGAAACCTCGTTGGCGCAGCCGGGGCAGACACATACCCGCCCCGAAGCGCCATTTAATCTCAGGGGCCATTGTTGGATCGTCGCAGCCCCCCTTTTACTCAATTGAATCCGGGAAACGTACGCCGAACATCGGTAAGCCGCTGGCAGAACTGACTGTGGTGGCCTCGTCCTGGAGCACGTCCCAGTGTTCGACCAGAATGCCATTTTCGAGACGCACGATGTCTACTGCGATGAGCGCAGTCGGACTACCGTTTCCAGAGAAACGGCCATGAACCATCACTTTGTCATCCTCTGCCATTATTACGCTGGGTTCATAAGTCAGTGTATTGGGCAGACTTTTGATCAAGTCAAATAAACCCTGCCGTCCTGGAGGGATAAGCGCACTGTGCTGAATATAGTCCGCAGACCAATACTCCTCGGCTGCATCGTAGTCACGTTGATTGAATAAAGCATCGAAAGCTTTAAGTACGATAGATTTGTTTCTTACTTCAATATTCATAGTTGCTCCTGATCGTATGTTGAGACTTGGGGAAATAGAACGCAGACCATTCGAGTCCTAATGGGCAGTTACAACGACAGGGTTGGTCTCTCGAGCGCTTTCAAATTCCGACAAGTCCGGTTGTGAAAGGGCGAACAAAGGACAACGCATCAGAGTTCCGCGCGCTGTAGGCAATACATCCTAACCCTGAGGTTTTAAGCGTATAAGCCGAAAAACCGACATTTCATGCCAAACCGTTCACCCTGACCGAGGACTTTCCATGGTATCCGCTCCATGAACCCCACATTCCAAGCGGATAGCTGACAGCTGATGCTGTGCTCCCGATTTCCATCAGGAGCCCGTCACCATGATGCGTCCCAATTCCAGCGTTGAAAAAGTGTACCTCTACCCAAAGCCGGTAGATTTTCGAAAATCCATCGATGGCCTGGCAGCGCTGGTCGAACTGGATATCAAGGTCGCGGTGTTCGACCCCGTGCTCTTTGTTTTTCTGAATCGCTACCGTAACCGCGTCAAAGTGTTGTACTGGGAGCGCAACGGCTTCTGCCTTTGGCTCAAGCGCCTGGAGTCCGAGCGTTTCAAAACTTCACCCGATGAGGTGGACGAGGCTATCGTGCTGACCGTCCAAGAACTGAACTGGCTACTGGATGGATTTGATCTCTGGCGCAACCGTCCGCATAAGGTTTTAACTCCAAGATTCGTCGCCTGACGGGTATAATCCGGGCATGAATTTGATGCCCGAAGACCTCCCTGATGACCCTGTTCTGCTCAAGCAAATGTTGCTTGAGGCGCTCAGTCGTCAGCAGGTAACTGCTGAGGCATACCAAACTCATATCTTCGATTTGAAAGAACAGATCAAACTGCTGCGCGACCGTTTGTTCGGTCGCAAATCCGAGCAGACCGTTGAACCCAATACCCCTCAACTGGCGTTGTTCAACGAGCCCGAAAGCGAGCCGATGTCTTCAATCGGCGACGCTGACGAAGAAGTTGTTGCTCCGACTTCGCGTCGTGGCAAGCGCAAGCCCCTGTCTGCTGATCTGCCGCGCATCGAAGTCATCCACGAACTTCCCGAGCACGAACTGACGTGTGCCTGTGGTTGCCGCAAGCATGTCGTCAGCGAAGAAACTAGCGAGCAGCTGGATATCGTGCCGATGCAAATCCGCGTGATCAAACACATCCGCAAAGTCTACGGGTGTCGTGGTTGTGAAGCGGCGCCGGTCACTGCTGACAAACCGGCTCAGTTAATCGAAAAGAGCATGGCCAGTCCGAGTGTCTTGGCGATGTTGTTGACCACTAAATACGTCGACGGCCTGCCGCTACACCGTTTCGAAACCGTGCTTGCCCGGCATGGTGTGGACATCCCTCGCCAAACCTTGGCGCGGTGGGTCATCCAGTGCGGCGAGCATTTGCAGCCGTTATTGAATCTAATGCGAGATCGGCTGCTGGAAAGTCGGGTCATCCACTGTGATGAAACTCGCGTCCAGGTACTTAAAGAACCGGATCGAGACCCAACCAGCCAATCCTGGATGTGGGTGCAAGCCAGCGGGTCGCCGGATCGCAAAGTTGTGTTGTTCGACTACACCTCCAGCCGTGCGCAGGAGGTTCCGTTGCGTCTGCTGGAAAGTTATCGCGGCTATGTGATGACCGATGATTACGCGGGCTATAACGCCTTGGCGTTGCAACCGGGGGTTGAACGGCTGACCTGCATGGCCCATGCGCGCCGCAAGTTTGTCGAGGCTCAGAAAGTGCAGCCGAAGGGCAAGACAGGACGTGCCGATATCGCCCTAACAATGATCAACAAGCTGTATGGCCTCGAGCGTGAGCTCAAGGACAGCGATGATGAACAGCGTTTAATCGGCCGTCAGCAAAAGAGCGTACCGATCCTGGCTCAGTTGAAAAGCTGGCTGGAGAAAACGCAGCCCCAAGTCACGCCACAAAGTGTGCTGGGTAAGGCTGTTAACTATCTTGCCAGCAACTGGAGCCGGCTGGAGCGGTACGTGGAAGCCGGTTTTTTACCGATCGACAACAATACGGCCGAAAGAGCGATAAAACCGTTTGTTATCGGTCGCAAGGCGTGGCTGTTCAGCGACACGCCCAAAGGCGCCACCGCCAGTGCTCAGATCTACAGCCTGGTGGAGACCGCCAAAGTCAACGGCCAAGAGCCTTATACGTGGCTGCGCCACGTACTGGAGCAGTTACCACATGCGCAGTCGGTGGCGGATTATGAAGCGCTGCTGCCGTGGAACTGCTCGCCAGAGATACGACGTTAAGCCTGAACCCTACCATGGGGTGTATGGATCGTATCGTAGGCTAGGACCTTTCGACGTCCTTCGATGTACCGCCAAGTTCTCCAGGCACGTGATGAATCAGGTGGAGGATGCCGCCTCTCGTGATGGCAGACACACGAAACTGTTCCGCAAAGTTCTCGGACAGCTCAGCTATCTTCGGAAGGAGCCGAGCAGGCTTCCCTCCGGCAACACCCTTCTTGGCAGTTTGGGTGCTTTGGGTGCGCTCTCTGCCCCGACCTGCACCGTCACCACTCCATATAAACCCGAGAACGCCCCGCACCACACTCACCCAACCCTTATAAGCACTCAACAAGCCCTGATCCGCACCTAAAAACGCCGCTTATTTCTCGACGACTTTCAACTGAAAGCACCGTAGACGCACCTACGCCACACCCTCTCAACCCGGATGCCCACCCTAACGCCCCGACACAAACCAGATCAGCACTCATATCGCACCGAGGGCGATATTGCCGTGGCGCACATGGACCCAATTCAGGTTCATTCACGCCTGCACCGGTCAAACCAGCATGGGGCTCCAGTTTCCTGGTCACGAAATGGGGGCCAAGCCAAAGCTAAAACATGGCCAATATAATTATGCGGAGCTTGATAAGACGCACAGCCGATTGGGATTTCAGAAACAAGGCCCGCGCGATGCCGGTATTGATCACTCGTGCAATATCGCGAGAACAAGTCGAGAGCATTTCGGCGCATAAATCCGCCCGCCTCACCCGATGGCGTGGCAAACCGATGGAGGGAGGCTGAAAACACACTCGAATCAGTGCCAAATTGGGGGGACGGAAACCAGTTAAAACACCGTCTAATGTAATTATACGAACTGACCTACGTGTCCCTCTGTTTTCCTGCTCTCCAGGGTGCAAGACGGGATGCCCGGACGAATACAAATTTTGGCAATTTTGTGCCACAAGTAGAGAAGTCGGGAGCATAGCTTCGGGCATCAGATGGCGGCTTGGAATGCGGGGTTCATGGAGCGGATACCATGGAGCGCTTACGAATATTTCGCCGCACTTGCTTTCACCGATCAAAAACGTACAAGCGGGGACAGTGGTGGATATCAAGCCACAAAAAATGAAGTAGCTGCGCCGCGAATGGCCTCCGCGCCAGCATGATTTGATTCCTCCCCGCCTTAGACGCCACCTGTTTGGATAGGTGGGGTTTATGGATCAGTTACTTTCCATGCGTAAGTCGTCGTTGTTAAGCATGAGGAGCAACCGCAGATCTGAGTCCACGGCGGGCGCTAAGCCGCCTTTCATAATTTACGAGTATTGGTTAAAGGCTTCCTCGTGATCCTGCGCGTGTACGAAACGACAAACGCATTTTTCAATAAAGCCTGAAATCTCGATGATTTGCAGAAACAATAACGGGGGAGATCACACTTCGACATTTCCGCGTTCATAGCCGGCTATCGGACGATCTTTGCTGCCAGCCAAGGGTCGATTTTTCAGGACTTCGCGACAAGCAGGAAATCGGCCATAAGCAGCCATTCGCGAAGGGCCACAATGGGCCGTTTTCAGCCGGTCACAACAGTCACCTACCGGCCAGATGCGGTCATAGGGTGTTTATAAATACCGCGGCAATTCACCACCTTTCCGGCCAGTGAAAGATAAATGGCAGCTGCCAAGGTGCTTCGCACATCCTCCGCGTGAGTCTTGGCTCGGAGTCCACCGTTGATCGAGTGCAGCAAATTGCGCTTGAGGTCTGCGATACTAATGGCCACGGTGGCACGAGTACGTGCCTTCATTCGGCACTTGGGTTTGGAGATTTCCATGCGTGACATTATTGACGGCTTTCTGCGTTTTCAGCGCGATGTCTATCCGCAACGCGTCGAGCTTTTTAAACAGCTCGCGACGACACAAAATCCGAAAGCGTTATTCGTCACCTGCTCGGACAGTCGTGTTGTGCCTGAGCTCCTTACGCAGCGCGAACCGGGTGAGCTGTTCGTGATTCGCAACGCCGGTAACATCGTGCCGTCGTATGGTCCCGAACCGGGCGGCGTATCGGCTACCGTCGAATATGCGGTCGCAGTGCTCGGCGTACAGGACATCGTGATCTGTGGCCACTCGGACTGCGGAGCGATGGGCGCGATTTCACGCTGCACGTGTCTGGACCATCTTCCGGCTGTCGCTAACTGGCTACGTCACTCGGACGCCGCGAAGGCGATTAACGCGGCGCATCAGTTCGACTCGCCTCGCGCGAAGCTCGATGGCCTCGTGCGCGAAAACGTCATCGCGCAACTGGCGAATCTGCGTACCCACCCATCGGTGGCACTCGCGCTTGAGCAGGGTCGAATGAATCTGCACGGCTGGGTCTACGACATTGAGGCAGGTTGCATCGATGCGCTTGATGGCGCGACACGACAATTCGTTTCACTTGCTGATTCCCCGACCACCGTGGCGGTTGCTGCGCGCAACGACAGACAGATGTAATGGCGAAAGGCATGTCAGGGAGGTCGCATTACTCCCTGAACATTTCCCCCCCCCGCTAAAGCCAGTGAAGTTGCATTGTCTATCGACCAGGTCCGAGGAGTACGCACTTCGATTTTTGGGCGGTGTTTTTAAACCGCCTGGCCCCAAAGCGGTCGGTCACGAATGCAGCAACGGCAAAACTCGCATCGTCGCATCTGTCCAGCGTCAGCAGGATTCGGTCATCGATGACATAAATGGATGTGTATATGGAAAGCATGCCGACTGGAAATTGAACGCGTTGCGTATCAAGAGTTTTTAATTCTTTGGGAACGCATCGATGCGTTTATTGGGAATGTTTGATTTTACTCAAGTCTATGGCACGAATTCGGCACAGACTCCGATGCATGACGATGCCATCCTGCACAACGATCCTCCCAAACAAGTTGACCCAGTTAGCTGAGGAGCACCGGATTAACCGGGTGCTTTTTCATATGTTGGTAGCAGCGATTGGGGAACTCATGTTTGCTGGCTTTGAATATGCGCAGGATGCTTGAACCTACCACTCTGAAGTCACAGCCTGGAGGAGAGGAAAAATCATGCGGATTTCAATAGGGTGTGTGGTGTTGATGCTGTTGGCGGGGTGTATGGCGCCGACAGTGAATGAGGTGCGTAACGAAGGTCCGCGCAAGGTTCTGTATTCAAAAAAGACCGATGAAGTCCTCGCAAAATGCGTCGAGTCCAAATGGCAAAGCCAAAAGGAAATCGGAGGAGAGCCGGGAGCGTCGCAGCAACCAGGCAAGGATAGGGGCTACACGGTGTTCACCGCTCACTCGGCGTACTTTGTCGATATTCAGCCAGAGGCATCAGGTTCGGTCGCCAAGTACTACGCCCTGGTGGACAACAACTGGTTTTACGAAAAACACCTGAACGCGTTACAGAGCTGTCTGTAATTTTTAGCAGTATCGAAGCTCACTTCGGCGTGAAGTTTTTTGTTTCCGCAAAAGGCGTTTCCGAGGAGAGAGAACGTGAAGGTTCACCAAGAGCATGAGCTGATCAAAGGTCCGCGTTGCACCGGCCTTTCAAACAAGCTTGCGAGTCAGTCCCGCCTCAGCGCGAATGCCAAGCGTCTTTGGGCGTTCTAGGCAACAGAACTCATCAGGAGCGGCCGTGTGAAACTGCATCCGAATGCCTCAAACACAGCTCGCTCTGACACGGCGTCACTTCGCCTCAACGTCGTATCAGGTCTCACGGCCGCGGCTGTCGTACTGCCCAAGGCAATGGCCTACGCGACTGTCGCCGGCTTGCCTGTTGCCGTCGGTCTGTATACGGCCCTCGTCCCGATGTTGATTTACGCATTCCTGGGCTCGTCGCGGGTGCTCAGCGTCAGCTCCACCGCCACGCTGGGGATTCTGGCTGGTGCACAGATCGGCCTGGCGGTCCCCGATGGGGACCCCGGGAAACTGATCACGGCCACGGCAACACTGACCGCACTGGTGGGCGCCATGCTGCTGTTGGCGCGGCTGATACGCCTGGGATTTCTCGCGAACTTCATTTCCTCCCCGGTGTTGAGCGGCTTCAAAGCAGGTGTCGGCCTTGTGATCGTCCTGGATCAGGTACCGAAACTCCTCGGCATCCACATTGCCAAACAAGGTTTTTTTCTCGATCTCCTCAACATTGTGCATCACGTGCCCGGGAGCTCTCTGATCACGCTCGTGGTTACTGCAGCGGCGTTCCTGATCCTCATTGCAATGGGACGCCTGTGGTCACATTCGCCAGCACCGCTTGTTGTGGTGGCAGGGAGTATCGCCGCCTCATGGTACTTCGGCCTGCAGGCTCTCGGCGTTTCGACAGTCGGCTTGATTCCCCAAGGGTTACCCCCATTCACGCTGCCCGATCTCACATTGGTTGAACAAATGGCACCGGGTGCGCTCGGGATCGCGCTGATGAGCTTTACCGAAACGATTGCGGCAGGTCGTGCCTTTGTCCGGCCAGGCGACCCCCCGATCAATGCGAACCGCGAGTTGATCGCTACCGGACTGGGTAACCTCGGGGGCGCACTGCTGGGCGCGATGCCCGCTGGGGGAGGTACTTCGCAGACGGCGGTTGTACGCGCCACGGGAGGACAGTCTCAACTGGTCTCGATTGTCACTGCCGGCATGGCTTTCGCCACGATGCTGCTGCTTTCCGGAATTCTCGGGTATCTGCCTCACGCCACATTGGCGGCTATCGTCATCTACTACTCGGTCGGGCTGATTCAACCACGAGAATTCCTGGCTATTCGCAAGGTGCGCCCGATGGAGTTCCACTGGGCGCTCGTCGCCACGTTGGGTGTGCTGTTGTTTGGCACGCTGCAGGGCATCACGGTGGCAATCGTCGTATCACTGGTCAGTTTGGCCTATCAGACTGCGCGTCCGCATGTGTACGTCCTTGGTCGCAAACGTGGCACCGACGTGCTGCGGCCGTTATCGGATGAACACCCCGATGACGAGACTTTCCCGGGGCTGCTGATCGTGCGACCGGAGGGACGTCTGTTTTTTCTTAACGCGGACTATGTGAGGGAGCAGGTCATCGCGCTGGAGGCGCAGTATCATCCACATGTGGTTGTCTGGGACATGAGCGCCGTTCCCGACATCGAATACTCGGCACTGCAGGCACTGATTGAAGGCGAAAAAAACCTGGGCGAACTCGGTGCCAGTCTCTGGCTGGCGGGATTGAACCCTGGCGTACTTGAAATGGTACGACGTGCCGGGCTCGACGAAAAACTTGGAGGTGAGCGTATGTTGTTCACCGCCCATGCAGCGATCGAGCGCTATCAAGCTAATGAGCCAACCCTGATCAGGGCCACATAGTAGTCACGCCCTGGGTCCGCAGTACCCTAGGTTTTTTCGCCACCGTCGTTGTTTGTATGAATCAATTGGTAAATATGATTGACCTCGGCGAAAAACACACCCGTGGATAAGCCGCACATGATGATGCCCGTCAACCCCTCCATCAGCCCAAACAGACGCCAGGGCTTAACCAGCACCACATCACCGTAGCCGATGGTCGCGTAGGTCACTCCAGAGAAGTAAAACGCCGTTTCGAAATCAGGCAGAGATCCCTGCCACACATAGAATGTCCCCCAGATCGAGATGGCGATCACATGCAGCATGATCAAGTAGCAGACAATCCATACCAACCGCTAGGCGGACTTGATAAATATCAAGTACCCCCTTCGTACCTGCCGGGGGTGCGTCCACCCATTAACTGTCCTTATGAGGTGCATTGAAACTTGACGGTATGAACACGGGATTGAAATCCACGTCTTCTCGCGGCGGAGGGATGGCGCGTCAAGCGCACTGGAATCCAGTGCTAATCCCATCCGGCTACTGCATGTTGATCGATGGGACGTTCCCTACCAGGAAAACAAGACGCTTAGGTTGCTGTCGTAAAATCGGTCGACGGCTCCCCTTCCAGACAGGCTCAAATCGGCCAGAAACGGACAGCCTCCCCCGCCGCTTCTCGTCGTGATGAATGAACACAGATAGCAAAAGATCAGAAACCCGCTATTACGTTAGTAATTGCCACTTCATTCATCGCAGGTCGTCACAGGTGCGCCCCACCATGGGAAATCCACTTAAGCATTCGAGCGTTCGTTTTGGCTTTTTACTGGGTGTTATCTCAATGGGACTGACCGCTTGCAGCAGTCACGAGACCGCATCTACCAAGGAAGTGACTCGACCACCTATCGATGACAGCGCGACTTCGTCCGTGCGAGTCACTACCAGTTGGCTACAACACTCACTTAGCCAAACGGGATGCCTGGAACACGCCACGGCGGCTCTTACAAAGGCGAGATATTTTGTTGAGGCAGGAGACCGATCCGTCTATGGGTTGCGCGAAGGCATGACTTTTGCGATTCGCTGCGACTACGAAGGCGTTGCTTTTTTCGCAGTCGCTTATCGCCACAGGCCAGATACTCAAACCCAGGATCGGGTCTTGAATGAAATCACCAGGCTATTTTAAGAACTACGGGTGAGAGATATAGGGGCTCGCCCGCAGATAAGCCAATGCCGGTCCTCTTCTCTCCCGGCGATGACGCCAAAATGTCCGCCCTGCCCTTCAGCGCCTGTCCAGATAGCGGAACAGTTCCTCCTCCTGGTCGAAGTGCAACTGCACCAGGGTATCCAGGCGAATTAACTGATGCTGAATCTCTTCGGCGGGCACAGTGGTCGGGTCGGCGCTGAAGTCGTTGCTCATGCGCGTCAGCAAATGGATGCAGCGAAAAATCTCGCGGTGTCCGTAGCTCAGTGCCGACAAGGGGTCTTCGCCCGGCATGCTCAGGGTCAGCAGCGGGTATAGCGTGTTTTCATCGTCCCGTTCATGGCTGGCGAGCGAGGCTTGCAGTTTGTCGACCAGTTCCAGCAGATCGGTCTGCGCTTGCTCAAGCGGTCGCCGGGCGAAATCGCCGGCCAGTTGGTGCAGATCACTCAGCACTTTGTTGAGTTGGCGGTGTTCATCCTGCAGTCGATCAATGTGTTCGCCAGCCAGTCGCCGCAGGCCCGGTCCTGGCGACGCCCCCAATGCACGCAAAGCATTGAAGATGATGACCATGTCTATGACTTCCTGAACCACGGCGCCGGCAAGTGGCGGAAGGTAACCGAGAGCGGCCACCGTCATGGCCAGCAGCGACAGTCCCATGCCGGCCAGCACGCCTTGCACAGCGATATGGCGTGTACGGCGGGCAATCTGCAGTGCCTCGACCAGACGATCCAGACGATCCACCAGCAGCACAACCCCCGCCGCTTCCGCGGAGGCCGTGGCACCACTGGCCCCCATGGCCACGCCGACGGTGGCCGCCGCCAGCGCGGGTGCGTCATTGATGCCGTCGCCGACCATCAGCGTGCTGGCCCGCGTGCAGCCCTCCTGTACGGCACGCACCTTTTCTTCCGGGGTTAACCCGGCACGCAGTTCGTCGATGCCGGCGGACAGCGCAATCATTTCGGCCGTTTCCAGGCGATCCCCCGTGAGCATGACGATCCGCTCGATGCCGTTGTTGCGCAGCCGGCGGAGGGTTTGTGGGGTTTCCCGACGCAGGCTGTCCGAGAACACCAGCAGGCCGGCAAGGGCCCCATCCACTTCAACGAAGCTGCCACCGCAGGCCAGGTAGTCCATATGGCGCAACATGGCTGTGGCCCAATCGCTGACCGACGCCTCGGTTTGAGCAAAAGACAGCGTGCCGAGACGCACTCGCTGGCCCTCTATCAATCCGCAAAGACCGGAACCCGGGCTTTCTGCCACCTCTTGCGGGGCGCTGAGTGGCAATCGGCGCTGGCGCGCGGCTTCGACGATGGCCTGGGAGATGGGGTGCACCGAGGCCTGCGCCAGCGAAGCGGCCAGGCCCAGCAGATGCAGTGGATCGACCTGGCCATTGACCTCAACCGACTGCAGGCGGGCGTGGCCACTGGTCAGGGTGCCGGTCTTGTCGAGAAACAGCTGTTTGGCTCCTGCCAGCGCTTCCAGGGTGGCGCCGTCCTTGATGAGGATGCCGCGCCGCGCCGCCCTGGAGATACCGGACATGATCGCGATCGGCACTGCCAGGATCAAAGGACAAGGCGTGGCCACCACCAGCACCGCCAGCGCCCGCAAAGGATCGCCACTCCAAAGCCAGGCCAGTCCGGCCATCAGCAGCGTCAGCGGAACGAAGAGCAAGGCATAACGGTCGGCCAGGCGCACGAAAGGCGCGCGCGAGCGTCGCGCGGCCTCGGCCAGCCGCACGACCCCGGCGTAAGTACTCTGCGCTGCCGTCTGCGTCGCCATTAACTGGATCGGCGCGCCGGCATTGGCAACGCCACTGCGCAACGGCTCGCCTTCCCGACGGGTGACCGGCAACGACTCACCAGTGAGCGCAGACTCGTCCAGCGTTGCCGTGGGGCTCAGTAGACGGCCGTCGACGGGGACCACCTCGCCCAGACGTACAAGCAGCGTCTGACCCGGCTGGATCTGCTCGACCGGTATCTGGCGCAAGTCGTTCAGCTCCTGCAACCAGGCAAAGCGTGGCGCCCGATCGACCAGTGCACGTAGCTCACGCTCGGCGCGTTGCGCAGTGAAGAATTCCAGGGTACGCCCGGAAGCCAGCATCAACGCAATGACCGCCGCCACCAGCATCTGCTCAAACACCAGGGCCGCACCGATCGACAGCAGAGCGATCAAGTCCACACCGGCCTCGCGCCGGGCCAGGCGCCTGACGATCTCCACCAGCAGCACCAGGGCCATGACCAGGCTTCCCGAGAGCCAGCACATCGCCGCCCACTCAGGCCTCTGAGCAAATTGCGCAATGCCACCCGCCAGCAGTGACAGGGTAGTCAGCAGCAATAGCGCCGGATCCAGCCACTTGTTGAACATCGTTTTGGGTTCCTCAAAAGGGATCGCGCGTTGCAAAGAACCTGCCGTACGTCGGCGTGCCTGGTCACTGCGTCCCCTTGATTCTAGTGACTTCGCAGCAATCGTTTTTTTTAATGCCGTCGCCATGAGTCACCCGCCACCGCTGAGCAAGGTGCCATCCCCTCGTCGCGCTACTGATACGGTCGCAGATTCGCTACTATGTTTGCCCGCCTTACCCGTCTGCGGATTTCTTCATTCTGGAGCCCGAATGCCAAGTCAAAAGGACATCGCCGCTGAAAGCGCCGCACCGATGATCCCTGAACAGCGTCGTGAATCGATGCTGCGACAGTTGCGCAAGCATCAGGTGCTGAGCGTTCATCAATTGATGGAAATGTTCGACTGTTCGCACATGACCATACGCCGCGACATTGCGTTGCTGGAGCAGGAAGGTCGTGCTTATTCGGTAACGGGTGGCGTGCGGATCGCCAGCCAGCTCCACAGCGAGCCCAGCCATCAGCTCAAGGCGGTGGTGGAATTACCGCAGAAGCAGGCCATGGCCAGACTGGCCTCGCGCCTGTTGCACGCCGACATGGCGATTTACCTGGATGCGGGCACCAGCACGCTGGAAATTGTCCCTTACATCAAGGCGCTGTCCGGCATGACGGTGGTGACCAACGATTTCGGCATTGTCCAGGCACTGATCGATGCGCCCCATGTCACGGTGATTCATACCGGCGGGCAACTGGATCACTCCAATCAATCGTGCGTGGGTAGCCTGGCGGTTGCCACATTGCGTCAGGTCGTCACCGACATCGCGTTCATCTCGACCAGCTCATGGGATTTGCGTCGCGGACTGACCACACCTTCGGCGCTGAAGGTGGAGGTCAAACAAGCCGCGATGCAATCGGCTTCGCAAGTGGTGCTGGTGGCCAGCAGCTCGAAATACGGCACCTTCAGCATGTACAAGATCGCCGGGCTCGAGCAGTTCGACATGATCATCAGCGATGACGCATTGACCCCTGCGGCGGCCGATGGCATTCGCAAGCAGGGTGTCGAACTGCTACTGCCGTCCGAGAATATTTCGGCTTAAAAAAAAACGGGCTCTTGCATCCGCCAGAGCCCGTGATCGATCTTCGCTGTTACGCCTGGCGCGCCTTCCAGTCGCGCAACCACTGCAAGCCGGCAGACGTGTTGCCACGCGGCCGGTACTCGCACCCTACCCAACCGTCATAACCCAGCTGATCGATCAGCTCGAACAGATAGGGATAGTTGACTTCCCCCAGGTCCGGTTCATGCCGGTCCGGCACGCCGGCGATCTGGATGTGACCGATACCCTCGAAGTCACGACGCAACTTGGTGGCCAGGTCGCCCTCGACGATTTGGCAGTGGTAGCAGTCGAACTGAACCTTCAGGTTACTGGCCCCCACTTCCTTGCAGATGGCCTGGGCCTGATCTTGCCGATTCAGAAAAAAACCCGGCATGTCCCGCGTATTGATCGGTTCGAGTAATACGGTGACGCCGGCCTTGGCGGCCTGGGCGGCGGCGTAGGCAAGGTTTTCCAGGTACACGCCGTGATGCCGCGCCCGGTCACTCTCGGAGGGCAATAGCCCCGCCATGACATGGATGCGTGAATTGCCCAGCACGCTGGCGTAATCCAGGGCGCGATCAAAACCGCTACGAAATTCAACCTCCCGGCCCGGCAACGACACCGTGCCCCGCTCCCCCGCCGCCCAGTCACCGGGCGGTGCATTGAACAGCGCCTGTACCAGGCCGTTATCGCTCAAGCGTTGCTTGAGTTCTTCAGCACTGTAGTCGTACGGGAACAGGTATTCCACCGCTTCGAAGCCATCGGCAGCCGCGGCGGCGAAGCGATCCAGAAACTCATGTTCCGGGTAGAGCATGCTGAGGTTGGCAGCAAAACGAGGCATGGTAGCTCCTGAAATTAAGCGTCAGACAAAAGGCCAGATCAGCAGGGTAATACAGAAACCCAGGGTGCCGAGCAACGTGGTCAGTACCGTCCAGGTGCGCAGGCCGTCGCCCACGTTCAGCCCGGAAAGCTTGGTGAAGATCCAGTAACCGGCATCGTTGATATGGGACATGGCCAACCCGCCACCGCCCATGGCCAGGCACAGCAGGGCCATGTGGTTCGGGGTGAGGTTGAGGGTCACAATCAGCGGGCTGATGATACCGGCCGTGGTCACCAGCGCCACCGTGGTCGAACCCTGTACCGCACGCAACAGCATGGTCAGCAAAAAGCCCAGCGCCAGCACCGGCAGACCGGTAGTGCGCAGCAAATCGGAAACCACGGCGCCGATACCGGTGTCCACCAATACCTTGCCGAACACACCACCGGCACCGGCAATCAGAATCACCATGGCAACACCGGGCAAGGCCGAACCGATCACGTCAGACACTTGGGTACGGCTCCAGCCCCGACGCGAACCCAGCAGCCAGGCACAGAGCAAAGTGTCGATCAGCAGCGCTACCAGCGGAGCGCCGAGCACCGTCATGATGCCGCGCAACGTCGATTCGGCAGGCAGCAACGAGGTGGACAGCGTCCCCAGCAGAATCAGAATGATGGGCAGCAGGATCAGGCTGACGATCAGACCAAAACCCGGTGCGGGGGCCGGCGGCAATCTGGAAACGATGCTGCTGGTCGACTCTTCCAGGCCCATGTGCGATACGGCTTCAGCCGCTCGCTCAGGGTTCCTGTCGTTGCCATTGGTCCAGGCGGCCAGGTCTTCGTTGGTGACATGCGGGCCATAGACCTCGGCACGAATATCGTCGGTCATCGGGTACACCCGGCGGGTCATGCGCCCGGCCACGCGGTAGCCGACATAGCAAAGCAGCGCGGTGATCGGCAACCCGAACATCAGCACGCGACCCAGGTCCGCGCCCAACTGACTGGCAGCGGCCACGGCACCGGGGTGCGGTGGCAGAAAAGCGTGTACGGTCAACAAGGCCGCGCACATCGGCAGCGCAAACATCAACAGCGGCTTGCGCGCGCGCCGGGCAATGCCATAGGCCAGCGGCATGAGGATGATCACGCCAACCTCGAAGAACACCGGCACCCCGACCATGAAGCCGGCAATCGTCAACGCCAGTGGCGTGCGCCGGTTGCCGAATCGGGTAATCAGTGTCTTGGCCAACGCTTCGGCGCCACCGGAGAGTTCGATGATCCGCCCGATCATCGCGCCCAGGGCAATGATGATCGCGATATGCCCCAGGGTCTTGCCCATGCCGCCTTCGATGGTGGCGACCAGATCGGCCGGTTTCACCCCGGCCACCAGCGCCACCAGAATGCTCACCAGCATCAGGGCGACGAAGGGCTGGAACTTGTACTTGAGGACCAGGAACAACAACAGCGCAATGCCTGCCCCTGCGGTCATCATCAGGATTAACGGGCTCATTTCACCCACCCTCCCCGCCGGGTCAATGAAACGCTACTGCCAATGGGTCTGGACTTGTCGCAGTGAAGGTGAGTCATGCTTGGATTTCCTGTTGTTATTGTTTTTTCAGGCAAGCCGGGGCCGTCAGGAGTCGCTGTACGTCTCCCGGGCGGAGCCTGCGTTATCGATCTATCGTGTCAAGCCAGCGCTTTACCAGCGCGCACCAAAGGTTGCTTGCAGCTCATCCAGCGCCGCCTGATCGAGCGGTTCGGGCTTGGGATGGCTCATCAACCAGAGCCGCGCGGTTTCCTCGAGTTCTTCCAGGGCGTAGCTGGCCTTGGATACCGAACTCTCCCAGACCACCGGGCCCAACCGTTCGAGCATCACGCCGCGAACGCTGTTGGCCAGCCGCGCGACCTGCTCGGCCACCTTCGGCGAACCGGGGCGCTGGTAGCCAATCAACGGGATATGCCCGACTTTCATGACCTGATACGGCGTCAGAGGCGGCAGAATATCGTCCGCCTGCCAGACACCGGCCAGCGTCAACGCCACCAGATGGGTGGAGTGGGTATGCACCACGCCGCCGACATTCGGGTTGCGGTCGTAGACCTGGCGATGCAACGCCAGGGTCTTTGAAGGCTTGTCACCGGACACCCATTCGCCTGCCAGGTTGACCTTGGCGATGGTGGCCGGATCGAGGCGTCCGAGGCAGACGTCGGTCGGCGTGATCAACCAGCCATCGTCCAGGCGCGCGCTGATGTTGCCGGCGCTGCCGACGGTGTAACCGCGCTGGTAGAGGCTGCGGCCCACTTCGCAGATTTCGTCGCGCAGGGCGTTTTCGTGACTCACTGCACCACTCATTGCGAACCTCCGGCCTGGGCGAGTTGGTTCAAGGCTTTGCTGAAGAAGTCGCGGCCACCGAAGTTGCCCGATTTAAGTGCCAGCGCCAAAGGTTCGTCGGTACTGCTGACGGTCGCCGGTACACCCGGATCAATCTGCGCGCCGATCTGCAGCAACTGCACACCCAGTGCCTGGACCACGGCACCCGAGGTTTCGCCACCGGCGATCACGAAACGGCGTACGCCGCTCTGGCGCAGACCCTGGGCAATTTCACCAAAGGCGTTTTCCACCAGGCTACCGGCCTGCTCGACGCCCAGTTGTTGCTGTACCGACTTGACGTCTTCCGGTGAGCTGGTGGCGTAGATCAATACGGTTTGATCGTGATCCCGGGCAAAGCTCAAGGCTTGCGCCACCACCGGTTCACCCGCCGCCAGGGCTAATGGGTCAATCCGCAAAGCGGGACGACCGGCTTCAAGCCAGGCCGCCACTTGTCCATTGGTGGCGATCGAAGCACTGCCGGCCAGGACCACTTCCCCGCCGGGCACGGCCGGCAGCTTCGAGGCGTCGAGGTCGCGCAACTTGCCGGCACGACGGAAGTTTTCCGGCAGCCCCAAGGCCAGCCCCGAACCACCGGTCAACAATGGCAAGTCAGCACAGGCGGTACCCAGGGTGTACAGATCGCTGTCCGACAACGCATCGGCGATGGCCATGCCGACACCTTGAGCCCTCAGCTCGGCGATGCGCGCCCGCACCTGTTCAGCGCCACGGGCAACGGTGTCGTAGCGCAACAGGCCGACATTCAGACGGGTCTGCGATTGCAGGACCCGAACCAGGTTGGCATCGGTCATCGGCGTCAGCGGGTGATTCTGCATGCCCGACTCGTTGAGCAGTTGATCCTGCACAAACAAATGACCGCGAAAGATCGTCCGGCCATTTTCCGGGAACGCCGGGCAGGCCAGGGTAAAGTCGCTACCCAGTGCGGCCAGCAGCGCTTCGCTGACCTGGCCGATATTGCCGGCCGTGGTGGAGTCGAACGTCGAGCAATACTTGAAAAAGATCTGCTCGCAGCCTTGCTCGCGTAGCCAGGCCAGCGCCGCGAGGGATTGCTCGACGGCTTCGGCGACCGGCGTCGTACGCGATTTCAGGGCAATGACGATCGCATCGGCGTCAAGCCCGGCGGCCACTTCCGCGCTCGGGATGCCGATACTTTGTACGGTGCGCATGCCGCCGCGTACCAGCATATTGGCCAGGTCCGTGGCACCGGTGAAATCGTCGGCGATGCAGCCCAGCAACGGGCGTGCGGTGGAGTTAGTCATGGGTGTTCCTCAAACGGACTCAGGCTTGGCAGTCGGCAATTCGATGCCCGGGAAAATCTTGATCACCGCCGAGTCGTCCTCACGGCCGAAACCGGCACTGGATGCCTGCATGAACATCTGGTGAGCGGTGGCCGACAGCGGCAGCGGGAATTTGCTGGCCCGGGCGGTATCGAGCACCAGGCCCAGGTCCTTGACGAAAATATCCACCGCGGACAATGGCGTGTAATCGGCCTTGAGAATGTGCGGCACGCGGTTTTCAAACATCCAGGAGTTACCGGCGCTGTGGGTGATCACTTCATACAAGGCGTCGGCATCGACCCCTTCACGCAGGCCCAGCGCCATGGCTTCGGCAGAAGCGGCAATATGCACCCCGGCGAGGAGCTGGTTGATGATCTTGACCTTTGAACCCAGGCCGTGGACGTCACCCAGGCGATACACCTTGCCGGCCATGCCCGCCAGGATCGACTCAGCCTTGGCATAGGCGTCGGCCGGGCCCGAGGTCATCATGGTCATCTCGCCAGCGGCGGCCTTGGCCGCGCCGCCGGAAATCGGCGCATCCAGGTACAGCAAGCCCAACGCAGCCAGACGCTGCCCCAGATCCACGGCGTAAGTCGGAGCGACCGTGGCGCAGCCGATCACCAGGCTGCCCGGCCGCAGAGAGGCCACGGCACCACCCTCACCAAACAATACGGTCTCGGTCTGCTCGGCGTTGACCACCACGGTAATGATCACATCACACCCAGCGGCCATGTGCGACGGCGACGGACACGCCACGCCGCCCTCCCCGGCAAACTGCTCGGTTACGGCAGTACGCACATCACAGGCATGCACATTGAAACCGCTGCGCAACAACGAGCGGGCAATGCCCAGCCCCATCGCGCCCAGACCGACAACACCGACATTCTTGTTATTCATGGGGTACTCCAGAGGAAAGCAGCGACTGCATTAACGCCTGCAAGGCGCAGACGTTGGCCGCGTTGCAGACAGGGCTTAGGCAGACAGGATCAGCACCAGTCGAATAGGTCAGATAATCCACCAATGAACAGATTATGTGAAGTATTTTTTCAAAATAACATTTATTAACATCGACCTCCGGTCGGAGCACTTCAATGTCGGTGGTCCCCGGCTTCCTGAATCGGGCTTGAAAATCGATAAACCGTTACGCGCTGGCAAGCATCGCCCTGGTCCATGACTGCCCGGCCAGCTCCGCCGGGGTGGTTTTGTCACACCTCAAACTGATATGTTTTTTTTCAGTTGTGTTGATTTAGGATTTTTAATATGTCATTTATAGCCTCGCCGATCACAGGACTGATCCACCGCGCCAACCCGGATGGCGGGCACCCGTCCCCCAAATGCCCTCCAAGGAGTCAACAAGATGAACAAGACAGAACTTCTAGGTGCTCTGGCGCTGTGCGCTTTCAGCTTCCTGGCACATGCCGACGAAAACAGCCTGCGCATCGGTATCGAAGCCGCCTACCCGCCCTTCTCCTTCAAGACACCAGAGGGCAACGTCAGCGGATTCGACTACGACATCGGCAACGCTCTGTGCGAAGAAATGAAGGTCAAATGCGAGTGGGTCATTCAGGAGTTCGACGGCATGATCCCGTCGCTCAAAGTGCGCAAGATCGATGCCGTGCTGTCGTCGATGTCGATCACCGAAGACCGGATGAAGTCGGTCGACTTCAGCAAGAAGTACTACCACACGCCGGGCAAGTTCGCGATGAAGGCCGGCAATGTGATCAATGACCCTTTGGTGGACCTCAAGGGCAAGAAAGTCGGCGTGCAACGTTCCTCGACCTACGACCGGTTCGCCACCGAGCAACTGGAAAAAGCCGGCGTCGTCGTGGTGCGTTACGGCTCACAGAATGAGGCATTCCTCGACCTGGCCTCGGGCCGTCTGGACGCCACCCTCGCCGACATCGTCGCCACCGACGAGAGCTTCATCAAGACACCGGCGGGCCAGGGCTTCGCGCTGGTCGGGCCGGACATCAACGACCCCAAATACTTCGGCCGAGGCGCCGGGATCGCCGTGCGCAAGGGCGACACCACCAACGTTGCGCGCCTGAGCGCCGCGATTGATGCCATTCGCGCCAATGGCAAGTACCAGCAAGTGATGGCCAGGTACTTCGCGTTCGATATCTACGGCGAATAAGCCTTACCCCCAGCCCCGGCGCCTGCACATTGCGGGCGTTTTTCGGGGCATGTCTTGCGCGCCTCGCGGCGCTCGCTTGAGGAATTTCATCATGCTCCACGGCTATGGATCGAGCATTCTCGATGGCGCCTGGCTGACCATAAACCTGGCCTTGACGTCCATGTCCCTGGCGATTGCCCTGGGCCTGATCGGCGCGGCCTTTCGCCTGTCACCGCTCAAATGGCTGGCCATGCTCGGGGAAAGCTACACCACCCTGATTCGCGGTATTCCTGACCTGGTGTTGATCCTGCTGATCTTCTATGGCGGCCAGGATCTGGTGAACCGCATGGCATTGGGATTGGGTTACACCCGCTACATCGACATCAACCCTTTCATCGCGGGCGTTTGCACCATGGGTTTCATCTTTGGTGCCTACCTCTCGGAAACCTTTCGCGGTGCCTTCATGGCAATTCCCAAGGGTCAGGCCGAAGCCGGCCTGGCCTACGGCATGAGCGGCGTGCAGGTGTTCTGGCGGATTCAGGTGCCGCAGATGATCCGTTTCGCGATTCCCGGCTTCACCAATAATTGGCTGGTGCTGACCAAATCCACCGCCCTGATCTCGGTGATCGGCTTGCAGGACATGATGTTCAAAGCCAAGAACGCCGCAGACGCCACCCATGAGCCGTTCACGTTTTTTATCGTCGTCGCGGCGTTGTATCTCATGCTCACCAGCCTGTCCTTGCTGGGACTGCGCTCACTGGAAAAACACTACTCGGCCGGCTTCAAAGCCGCCGAATTGTGAGGGGAACCGGCCCATGCTGCTCGACTACAACCTGATCTGGGAAAACCTGCCGCTGTATTTCAACGGCGCCTTGTTGACCCTCAAAGTCCTGCTGATTTCCCTGGCCCTGGGCCTGGTCCTGGCAGTCCCACTGGCGCTGATGCGGGTGTCGCGTTCACCGCTGATCAACTTCCCGGCCTGGCTCTACACCTACGTGATTCGCGGCACGCCGATGCTGGTGCAATTGTTCCTGATCTATTACGGCCTGGCGCAATTCGAAGCCGTGCGTCAAAGCGCGCTCTGGCCTTACCTCTCCAGCGCGACCTTTTGCGCCTGCCTGGCCTTCGCGATCAACACCAGCGCGTACAGCGCAGAGCTGCTGGCCGGCAGTTTGAAATCCACCCCGCAGGGCGAGATCGAAGCCGCCCGGGCCATGGGCATGTCACGCCTGACCCTGTATCGGCGCATTCTCCTGCCGTCGGCCTTGCGCCGGGCATTGCCGCAATACAGCAACGAAGTGTTGATGATGCTGCAAACCACCAGCCTGGCTTCCATCGTCACCCTCGTGGACATCACCGGCGCCGCCCGCACGGTCAGCTCACGTTTCTATCTGCCCTTTGAGGCGTTTATCACCGCCGGGCTTATCTACCTCGCCCTGACCTTCATTCTGGTGCGTCTGTTCAAGCTGGCCGAGCGCCGCTGGCTGGCGTATCTGGCACCGCGCAAGCACTAAGGAGCTGCTATGGAGCACATTCAATACCTGTTGCCGTGGAGTGCCTCGGGCACCGAACGAACGCTGTCGCTGTTGCGCTTCGGCAGCGGACCGCGCAAGGCCTACATCCAGGCCTCGCTGCATGCCGATGAACTGCCGGGCATGCGCGTCGCCGTCGAACTCAAGCGCCGCCTGCTGGAGCTGGAAGCACAGGGCCGCCTGACCGGGGTGATCGAACTGGTGCCAATGGCCAACCCCATCGGTATCGCCCAGATGTTCCAGGCCACCCATCAGGGGCGCTTTGAGTTCTCCAGCGGCAAGAACTTCAATCGCGACTTCCCGGAGTTGGTCGATGCCGTTGCACCGCTGCTCGAAGGCCGATTGGGCGACGATGCCGACGCCAACGTCGCCTTGATCCGCCGCGCCATGACGGATGTCCTCTACGACCTGCCGGCAGCGACCTCGGAACTCGACGGTCTGCGGCGAGTGTTGCTGCAACACGCCTGTGATGCCGATGTGGTGCTGGACCTGCACTGCGATTTCGAGTCGATCATGCTGCTTTACACCATGCCGCAACACTGGCCGCGCTTGCAGTCACTGGCTGCGCGGCTGGGAGCCGGGGTCACGCTGCTGGCCGAGGGTGCGGGTGGCAATGCTTTCGACGAGGCGTGCGCGATTCCGTGGTTACGCCTGAGCGAACGGTTTCCTGATGCCAACATTCCCCTGGCGTGTGCCGCCACCACTATTGAATTGCGTGGCATGGCGGACACCGAACGCGAGCAATGCGTCGAGAATGCCGAGGCCATTCTCGGTTATCTCGCCGAGCACGGCCTGATCAGTGGTGAATGGCCCGCAGCGCCACCGTCCCGGTGTGAGGCGATGCCCTTCGCCGGCGCGCAGTACGCCTACGCGCCACATCCGGGCGTGGTGAGTTTCCTGCAACCGCTGGGCGCGCGGGTCAAGGTCGGCGATCCACTGTTCGAAGTCATCGATCCGCTGAACGACCGCCATAGCGTGGTGCGTGCCAGCACCGACGGCATCCTCTATGCCCGCGAGCGCCTGCGTTTTGCCCAGCCCGGTTTGTGGCTGGCCAAGGTCGCCGGTTCCACCCCTATTCGCCAAGGCCGCTTGCTCAGCGACTGATGCCAGAGAGTTCCAACCATGTACAAACTTGAAATTCAGGACCTGCACAAAAGCTACGGCGCCCACCAGGTGCTCAAGGGTGTGTCCCTGCAAGCCCGGGCCGGAGACGTGACCAGCATCATCGGCTCCAGCGGCTCGGGAAAAAGCACCTTCCTGCGCTGCATCAACCTGCTGGAGCAACCCGACGCCGGCAACATTGTGCTCGATGGCGAACCGCTGAAACTGGTGACCAACAAGCTCGGCGGCCTCAAGGCGGCCGAACCCAGGCAATTGCAACGCATGCGTTCCCGGCTGTCGATGGTGTTTCAACACTTCAACCTGTGGTCACACATGAGCGCCCTGGAAAACGTCATGGAAGCCCCGGTGCACGTGCTCGGCCTGGGCAAGAAAGAGGCACGGGAAAAGGCCGAGCACTACCTGAACAAAGTCGGCGTGGCCCACCGCAGCAACGCCTGGCCGGCGCATATGTCCGGTGGCGAGCAGCAGCGCGTGGCCATTGCCCGCGCACTGGCGATGGAACCGCAAGTGATGTTGTTCGATGAGCCGACCTCGGCCCTCGACCCCGAACTGGTGGGCGAAGTGCTTAAAGTCATGCAGGACCTGGCGCAGGAAGGCCGCACCATGGTGGTGGTGACGCACGAAATGGGCTTTGCCCGTGAGGTTTCGAACCAGTTGGTGTTCCTGCACAAGGGCGTTGTCGAGGAACGCGGCGATCCTCGTGAAGTGCTGGTCAACCCGCAGTCCGAACGCCTCCAGCAGTTTCTGGCCGGGAGTTTGAAGTAAGGCCGGCGCCCACCCACTGATCGGCGCTGCCCCGACAGGGTTTGCTTCGGATACACTCAAGCCAACCTTGTCAGGGCATCAGGCACAGCCCTTCTCCCACCTTCAGGAACCGTTGAGCCGGATATGCCCACCCCATCGAAAGACACCACGGTCTATGCCGCGCCGGTCATGCGCAAGCTGACGGAAATCGTTTCCGAGCTGCCGCCGTCATTACGCAAGGTGGCGGACTTCATCCTGCGTCACCCACTCAAAGCCGCGACCTTGACCATCGAGGAAATGGCCCACGAAACATTGACCTCACCGGCTGCCGTCAACCGCCTGGCCAAGGCACTGAACCTCGGTGGCTACAGCGGAATGAAAGCCGAACTGGTCACCACCTTGCAGCAGATGGTGTCGCCGGTCGACAAACTGCGCAACGAACTGGCCCTTCGCCCGAGCGGCGTATTTGGCCTGCACGAACAACTCCAGAGCGCCGGCAGCAACCTGGCCACGGCGGCGTCCAACAACCACGCCGACACCTTCGAAGCCTTCATCACGCGCCTGACCACAGCGCGCAAAATCTACATCCTGGGCTTCGGCAACAGTGTTTACTTCGCCGGCCTCGCCGCCTCGACCCTGATGCCCTTCTGTGCCGACGCCACGGCCATCAGCATGGAAGGTGGCAACGAAAATGCCGCGTACCGACTGGCCGCGATCGATGAACAGGACGTGTTGCTGGCGATCTCCCTGCCGCGCTACTCCATCGACACTTTGCAACTGGCACGCTTCGCCAATGAACGTGGCGCGTCGGTGCTGGCCATTACCGACTCACCTGCCTCGCCGCTCACCGGCATTGCCGAGCACACGTTGTTTGCGCCTTGCGATCACCCGGTGCTGACCAGTTCCAACATCGCCGTGCTGGCCCTGATCGAAGGCCTGGTCGCCGGGGTGATGGCGCGCAATAAAGAAGCGGTCAAACTGGCAACCGAACTGACTGAAAGCGTCATGTCGTACCTGCACACCCCTGCCAGCCGTAAACCTGCGAAAAAGTGATGCCGTTGCGGTGTTTGCCTGAGTGGCGAGACTGCCCCGCAGGGGTGATCTTCGTCTGTTCAGGCTGATTGCTTGCGCCAGGTACCGGGGGATGTGCCGAACTGGCGTTTGAAGGCGCGACTGAACGCGGCTTCGGATTCGTAGCCAACGGCAAAGCCGATTTGCGCCACATTACCGTGACCTTCGCGCAGCTGTTGCGCCGCCAGGTGCATCCGCCAGAGGGTCAGATATTGCATCGGCGGCTGTCCGACCAATGCCGTGAAGCGCTCCGCGAATACCGAGCGCGACATGCCCACTTCCAGGGCCAGCGCTTCTGCCGTCCAGCCCTCGACCGGACGCGCATGGAGCAGCGCCAGTGCACGCCCGATATGCGGATCGCGCAAACCCGCCAGCCACCCGCGCCGCTCGGCCGGGAGGCTCGCGACATACTGGCTGACGGCTTCGACGAACAGCAATTCCGATAGTTTGGCAATGACCGTTGTCGAGCCGACGCGCCCTGCCGCGATCTCACTGACGGCAAAACGGAATGAACTTTCGATCCAGGCGCCGGAAGCCGTCGCGCGCAGGTCCAGTTTCAACAAGGATGGCAGCGACGAAAGCAGCGGGCTGAAGGCTGTTTCGGAACCGAGGAATCCGCATAACAATTGCGTCGCCTCGCCGCCACCACCGTACTTGATTCGAGAAATGCTGCCGGCATCTGGCGGTTGAATGATTTCGCCCGCAGGCATGGGTGCCATGCTCAGGTCACTGCCAAAGGTATGAGCATCATTGCGCGCCAGCAGAATGAGTTCGCCTGCCCGCACGTCGATGGTGTCATCACCGTCGATCCGCAATTGCATGTGCCCCGAAACGACAAAGTGCGAAGCAATGATATGTCGAGGTGCCGCCAGGAACGGCTTGCAGGCGTCGGCAGAGATTCGGCCGTTGATGCACCAGGGCGCCGTGAATTCCGACTCGAGGAAGACCCCGCCAGACAGGCGAATCACACGCAAGACATCAGAAAACGCATCCAGCAATTGCCTGCCCTCCTTTCCGGAGTCCCGAGCAAGTAATCAGGCGGACTGATCATTAACCGCCTGGACCGCGAGGCCTAGATTAGCACCAACGCGGACTCAGTGATCGAGACGATCCCCCAGGTGTTTCACCCTTGATCACGAGCTGCGTGAGCAACCGTTTTGCCCCATTCCAATTCGACGATGGCAGCAGGAGATCTGTATGAATACCGTCGCTACCCTACCCGGCGCAGAGTCGGGCAACGCCGCCCGTTATGCGCAAATGGTCAAGTCATCGAAAAAAGCCGAATGGCAGATCGATCGCGATTTGCTGCAGGACCGGCGTTTCGACTTTTCGCGCAAATTCTTGCCCGACGGGCTGTCACGGGTCGACCGCCTGACCTTTCTCGCCGCGGACGAGGCGCGCCTGCTCAGCCAGATTCAGGGCCGAACCTATGCGTACCTGTTTGGCCTGGTCGAACGCTTTATCAGCGCCAAAATGCTCGATCAAGGTCGCGCCCATGTCTTTGACGATCAGTTGGCACTCGAAGCGCTGGTGCGTTTTTCCAACGACGAAATCAAGCACCAGGAGCTGTTCCGGCGCATCGAAACGATGATGGGTTCGCAATTGCCTGCCGGGTATCGTCAAGTGGCCGATCCCAACGAAGTGGCGCGCGCGGTACTGGCGGCCAGCACCTGGTCGGTGCTGGCGCTGACCTGTCATATCGAGCTGTTCGTTCAAACCCACTACGCGCAAAGCATCGCCCCGCGCGAGGAGTTGTGCCCGCTGTTCAAGGACGTCTTCAAGTTTCACTGGATGGATGAAAGCCGGCACGTGGTACTCGATGAACTGGAATGGAAGGCCGAGCACGCGAAGCTCTCCCCGGCCGAATGTGACCAGGCAGTGAACGATCTGATTGCGCTGGTGGCGGCTGTCGACGCAATCCTGCAGGCACAATCGGCAGCCGACGCCGACTACTTCACTGGACAGCTTTCACGATCGCTCAGTGACGATCAGACAGCGCAAATCAAAGCCTGCATGCTGAGCGCCTATCGCTGGCAATACATCATCTCTGGCGTGCAGCACCCGCACTTCGGCCGGCTGCTGACGCACATGACAACGCCGGCACAGATGGCCAGGATCCAGGCCGCCCTGGCCCCCATCATGAGCCATTGATCGACCGCGCGCGGCCGGCAGCCCGCCGGTCACGGGCGGCGGGCTGATGCGCTGAAAATGACCCACTGAGGATGGCGGCCATGACGATACCGATGTGGATGCTGCTCGGCTTTGCGGCCTGGACGTTGCTGCTGTTGATGGCAACCGTCGGGGTGTATCGCTGGGTCGCCATCCTGTTCTCGAATGTTCCCATCGCCTCCTTCCGCAGCGATCAGCTCGAAGGCCAGGATTGGTATCGACGCGGGACAAGGGCACACGCCAACTGTGTGGAAAACCTGCCCGTCTTTGCCGTGATTGTGTTCGTGATTTCAGCCCTGGGTATCAACGGCCCGGCGGTGAACGGCTTGTCCATACTCGTCCTGATCGCCCGCGTGTTTCAGTCTCTGGTGCACGTGTCCCATGTGCAGACCAACAGGTTCGTGGCGGTGCGGTTTACCTTCTTCAGCATTCAGCTGGCCTGTTTTCTCGCGCTGATGGTCATAGTGGCTTGTCACGGCGCTTGAGTGCCGGATGAAAAGCGCTTTCGATAATCACTCGGTCCGACCCCGAGACGCCGCATGAACGCCCTTCTGAATCCGTCCGTATTGGCATAGCCCACGTTATCGGCCAGACGTTTGAGTGACACATCCGAATCCTCGATCATCCGTCTGGCCGCATCGATGCGGGCCAGCTCGACGAACTCGGCCGGCGTCGAGCCGGTTTCAGCCTTGAAGGTGCGAGCAAAGTTGCGCTCGCTCATGCCGGTGCGTGCGGCCAGGGTGGGCACGCTCAAGTCGGCCTTCAGGTGTTCGACAACGTAGTCCTGCACATTTCGGATGACACTGCGCTCGGCGGTTTGCGCGGCCAGTTGCGCACTGAATTGCGATTGGCCGCCAGGTCGCTTGAAGAACATCACCATCTCACGGGCGACGCTCAGCGCCAGCTCCCTGCCGTGATCCTCTTCCACCAGTGCCAGCGCCAGGTCCATGCCGGCGGTGACACCCGCCGAGGTGTAGACATTGCCGTCCTTGATGAAAATGCTGTCGGGGTCGACGTGGGTTTGCGGGTGTTCCCTGGCAAGTTTCGCGCTGGAATTCCAGTGCGTCGTGACATGGCGTCCATCGAGCAGGCCAGCGGCGGCCAGCAGGAAAGCACCGCTACAGACCGAGCCGATACGCCGCACGGCTTTCGCCTGCCGGCACAGCCATTGCTGCAACTCGGGGTTCAAGGCGATTTCCTCGATGTGCGGGCTGCCGGCCACAAGCAAGGTGTCGATCCTGCCTTTATAGGTTTCGAATGTCTCGTCGATGCTGAGCTTCAAACCGCTGGAGCCCTTGATCACCCCTTTGTGGGTGCCGATCACTTCGACCCGGTAGGCCCGTGGATTGCCCAGCTGTTTAGCCGCCTCGGCGAAGACATCTGCTGGGCCCACCACGTCCAGCAGCTGTACACGAGGGAATGCCAGCAGGGTGATGCGCATGATGTCTGTCCTCGTCGAATCATTGGCTGAATACGTCGCTATGCGACTATTTCAGCCACAACCTGTTTGGCTGAAAATAGCTCCAACAGCAAATTCAGTCAAACGGGAGACTGCCATGAACACTGCATACACCCCTACCATCGCTGCAACTCAATCGGTCACGCGTGGCACGACATCCATCAAAAACCTGCCCATCAATCTGTTCGGTTCAGTCATGGGCCTGGCAGGCCTGGGTCTGGCGTGGCGCTTGAGTGGTCAGTTCTACGGCGTTGGTGGCCTGTTGGGTGAAGCGATTGGTGCGTTTGCCGGCCTTGCATTCGTGCTGCTGACCCTGGGTTACCTGACCAAGTGGTGGAAGCACCCTGAAGCGGTACGGGCCGAATTCAATCACCCCATCGCCAGCAACTTTTTCGGCACCGTTACCATCGCACTGCTCCTGCTTTCCGCCGTAGCAGCACCCCACAGCCAATGGCTCGGACAGGCATTGTGGATACTGGGCAGCGTATTGACTGTGTTCCTCGCCGGCCTGGTGGCTTCACGCTTGTTGTCGGGTGGCCAGGATCCATCGAATGCGGTACCCGCCTGGCTGATCCCTGGCGTTGCCACCCTCGACATCGCCGTAACCGGTGCGCACATGCCCATGGCCTGGGCTGCGGAGTTCAACCTGTTTGCCCTCGCCGTGGGTGTGGTGCTGGCACTGGTTTTCTACACCCGGATCTTTTCGCGGCTGGTGCATCAAGCCGCCCTGGCCAAAGGCATGGTGCCTTCGCTGATGGTGCTGATTGCGCCCTTTGAAGTCGGCTTCCTGGCGTACACCAACGTGTTCGGCGAGATCGACCGGTTTGCCAGTGTGTTGTTCTACTTCGGGTTGTTCCTGTTCGTGGTGTTGAGCTTCAAAGTGTTCCGTCGCGATGTGCCCTTTGCCCCTTCGTGGTGGGCCATCAGCTTTCCCATCGCGGCCCTGAGCAATGCGGCACTGAAATATGCCCATGCCCAGGACAACACCGCACTGATGGTCATCGCGGCTGCGATCCTGCTGTTCCTCACTGCGGCACTGAGCGTGCTGACCGTGAAAACCCTGGCCAGTCTGTTCAAGGGCAAATTGTTGGCCAACTAACGTTTACCTCCCTTTGGCGAGCCTTCATCGGCTCGCTTTTTTTTGCCACCACAGGTCTTGTCGAATGACTTACACCTCTTCCTGGTTACTCTTGATCGCCGCCGGATTCCTGGAAATCGCCTTTGCCATCGGCTTGAAATCCGCAAATGGCCTGGAACGGCCCTGGCTGCTCGGCGCAACCTTCGTGGTGCTGGCTGGTAGTTTGTATTTATTGACGATGGCATTGCGGGTTCTGCCGGTAGGCACCGCCTATGCCGTCTGGACCGGCATTGGCGCTGCCGGCACAGCCATCGTTGGCATGTATTGGCTGGGTGACGGAGTGTCGTTCTGGCGATTTTTCTGGATCGGTTCGATCCTGTTGAGTGTCGCCGGGCTGCGCTGGGCGGCCTGATCGGAGTGGTTAGCTGATTTGTGGCTTGGTTGAATCGATGGCAAGTAGCGATACAGGGCGCCAGGAAGCAGCCAACAGCGGTCACTGACAAACGGCTTCCAACACGCCCCAACGTTCAAGCAGAGCGAACGGTGAGCGACAAAGTCGACGAATGACTCCAAAACGCCATACCAGAAGATTCCATTCGTACTAGGCTTCGACGTTAACCCTGAATAGTGTGCGGGAATTTCTATTTCGACGTTAGCGAGTCTCCAGAACTGTCCAGGCTGTTGATTGGGTGGTCCCTCGCAGGGTCCTTGGCTTGCACTCATCGCATTGTTGGGTGAGCAAAGGATCGACTTTTGAGAAAGGAAACCAGACATGAAAAGGCATCTACATCGCCCTGGATTTTACGTTATGTGTTCGTTGCTGATGGCACTGAATGGCTTTGCCCAGGCCGCACAAAACGAAAAACCAAACATCCTGTTCATCGTCTCCGACGATACCGGCTACGGTGACCTGGGCCCTTATGGCGGGGGTGTAGGTCGAGGCATGCCGACGCCCAACATTGATGAACTCGCCGCCGAGGGAACCACCTTCTTCTCCTTCTACGCGCAACCCAGTTGCACACCAGGCCGGGCCGCCATGCAAACCGGGCGCATCCCCAACCGCAGCGGCATGACCACGGTGGCCTTTCAGGGTCAGGGTGGTGGCTTGCCGGCGGCGGAATGGACACTGGCCTCGGTACTCAAAACCGGTGGTTACGACACCTATTTCACCGGCAAGTGGCACTTGGGCGAAGATGATTACGCCCTGCCCAATGCTCAAGGTTACGACGTGATGAAATACGTCGGCCTGTATCACCTGAACGCCTACACCTACGCGGACCCTACATGGTTCCCGGACATGGATGATGAAACCCGCGCGATGTTTGCCAAAGTGACACGGGGCGCACTGTCGGGAAAAGCCGGTGAAAAAGCGGTAGAGGAGTTCAAGATCAACGGTCAGTACGTCGACACACCGGTTGTAGATGGCAAACCCGGTGTGGTTGGCATTCCGTTCTTCGACAACTATGTGGAAAAAGCCACGATGGAGTTTCTCGACACCGCGGCCAAATCCAATAAACCCTTCTTCATCAACGTCAACTTCATGAAGGTGCACCAGCCGAACATGCCGGCACCGGAGTTCGTTCACAAGTCGATCTCCAAGTCGAAATACGCCGACTCCGTGGTTGAGCTCGATACCCGCATCGGCCGCATCATGGACAAGCTGAAGGCACTGGGACTGGATAAAAACACCCTGGTGGTTTACACGACCGATAACGGTGCGTGGCAGGATGTGTACCCGGACGCTGGCTACACGCCTTTCCGTGGAACCAAGGGTACGGTGCGCGAGGGTGGAAACCGGGTTCCGGCCATTATGGCCTGGCCGGGAAAAATCAAACCGAACGTCAAAAATCACGACATCATCGGTGGCCTCGATTTGATGGCGACCTTCGCTTCTGTGGCCGGCGTCAAGCTGCCGGAGAAAGACCGCGAAGGTAAACCGATCATCTTCGACAGTTACGATATGACCCCGGTGCTGCTCGGCACCGGCCCTGACCCGCGTAAAGAGTGGTTCTATTTCACCGAGAACGAACTGTCGCCCGGTGCCGCGCGTGTCGGTAACTACAAGGCAGTGTTCAACCTGCGTGGCGACGATGGCGCCGTGACAGGCGGGCTGGCCGTCGACACCAACCAGGGCTGGAAAGGCCCGACCAAATACGTGGCGACGGTGCCGCAGGTGTTTGACCTGCTGCAGGATCCTCAGGAGCGCTACGACATTTTCATGAACAACTACACTGAGCGCACCTGGACTATGGTGCCTATCAGCACAGCAATTACGAAACTGATGAAAACCTATGTTCAATATCCACCACGCAAACTTCAAAGCATGGGTTATGACGGCCCGATCGAAATTTCCAAGTACCAGAAATTCCAGTCGGTACGGGAGGACCTGGAGAAGGAAGGCATCACCATACCCATGCCTAACTAGTGATACCGCGGCAGCCTGATCCAGGCTGCCGCTCCCCTTCCTTCCGGAGCCGCCCCTTGATCACTGGGCGCGGCCTCTATCTTGAGAGCCGCACCGATGAAAAACCTGGGTGTACAAACGATTCTGGCCGCCCTGGTGACTTGTATGCTGGCGTTTACCGCGATCGGCGCGCCGTCCGGGGTCACCGCCATCGACATCCTCCTGGAGCCCGACAGCACGATGCTCAAGCACTCCGACGCCAATAACGCCCGACTGCTCGCCGTGTTTCCGAAAGGTTTCGCCCTGGATGCCGAACACCGGCCGCACATCACGCTGGTTCAGCGTTTCGTCCGCACGGAGGATCTGGACAAGGTCTATGCCGCTGCGGAAAAGGTTCTCCTGAGCGCCCATGTGAGCGCCATGAAACTGGAGGCGTTCAAATACTATTACGCGCCCGCTGGAGCGCTCGGGGTCGCCGGCATTTGCGCGAGGCCAACGCCGGAAATCATCAAGCTGCAAGAGGACATCATTGCCGCGGTTGAGCCTTTCACCGCAGAAACCGGACCGATTGAAGCGTTCACCGCGGCGCACGACGATCCCGGCAATGACGCGGCGCTCATCCAGTACGTATCGACATTCGTCCCGAAAATGTCTGGCGAGCATTTCAATCCCCATGTGAGCACGGGAGTTGCGCCACGTGACTATCTCGACAAAATGAATGCCGAGCCATTCCAGCCATTTGTCTTCTCACCCGTCGGCGCGGCCGTTTACCAACTGGGGCCTTTCGGAACCGCTGCAAAAAAACTCAAGGCATGGGATCTGAAACCTCAAAGCGCTGAAAGGTAGCCGTAGCTAGAATCCACCATGGGTCATGACCTCTCGGGGAAACCGGTATGACAGATTCGCAGGATAAAGCCGAAACCGACGCGGACCTGGCTCAGTTGCTGATAGGGCAAGGGCCCTGCACCTATCTATTGCTGCTCTTACTGGGATTGATCCTGCTGTTTCCCTTTCTTGAGGAGGGCATATTTGCGCGCACGTTGCTCGGCATTGTGTCTTCAATCGTGCTGCTCGTGGGTGCCTTCGCGGCCGGGCAGACTCGGCGGGGAGTCATCCTCAAACTGGGCCTGGCGTTGCTTGGGGTCGGTCTTCTATGGGCAGCGTTGTGGACTGAAAGCATCAAGATTCTTGATCTTGCCGGGATCGCTTATACGGTGTCTCTTACCGTCTCGTTCAGCAGCGTGATTCGCTATGTTCTCAGGCGCGGGCCCATAACCGCCGACAAGCTGCATGGCGCGCTTGCGGGTTACATCATGCTGGCCTTCGTCTGGTCCTTCATCTATGCCCTGGTCGAGATATCCAGCGCGGGCTCATTCGGCCCTGGCCGCCTCGACTTCATGCAGCCCGGTACGTTCTTCAAACTGATCTATTTCAGCTTCACGACGCTCACGACCACCGGTTACGGAGATGTCCTCCCATTGACCAACCACGCTCGTTCACTGGTGATGGTCGAAGAGTTTTCAGGCGTTTTTTACGTGGGCGTCGTGATTGCGCGGCTTGCCGGTCTTTATCCATCGAATCAGGTCAAATGAAGCTCGATTTGCCTGACGATCAGTGGGAGGCGGGTCGGCTGTCGATTCACGACTCGCCGCCCACCCGTCTCACTCTGTGGCAGTCAGACGGGCCCAGCTTCTGACCGTTTGCTGAGCGGACATCTATCGGCATCAGAGGCTGGCCGGACTGGTTGTCCATCAACACCGAACGCGTCTCCTGCGGCTTGAACAGGTAACGTTCGCCCCATTGCCGCAGGCTGACCACCACCGGAAAGATTTCCCGTCCTTTTTCCGTAAGGACGTACTCCTTGTAGGCGCTGCCATCGGACGCCGGTCGCACATCGAAAACCCCGACCTCAACCAACGTCTTGAGTCTCGATGCCAGGATATTTTTGGCCACGCCCAGGCTCTTTTGAAATTCGCTGAAGCGGCGAATGTCATCAAAAGCGTCGCGGATGATCATGAGCGACCAACGATCCCCGATGGCCTCCAGTGCTCTGGCTACCGGGCATTCGTTGCTCTGTGGTGAGACGTCTTCTTCCATCTTATTGACCTTGAACAATGTGGTTGCAATTAAAAACCAGATGCCGCAACAATGGAATCCAGTTTTTAATTGAAACCAGTTTAACGCCATGGAGGTGTACATGACAGCAGATGCCGACTCAGCCACCAAACGGTTCTCCACACAGCCTGCGCGATTGCCGCCTTCGGATACCGGCGACAGCAGCAGGTCCGACCGGTATCCAGGGCTTTCGCCGTCGCTCACGTTATTGTTTTCTGTCACCTGCGCACTGGCAGTCGCCAACGTTTACTTCGCACAACCGTTACTCGACTCCATGGCCCGGAGCCTGAACGTGGCCTCATCGATGATCGGAGTCGTGGTGACGGCCACTCAAGTCGGTTACGCGTTGGGGTTGCTGTTCATAGTCCCGCTGGGCGATTTGGTAAACCGTAAAAGGCTGATTCTGACGCAGGTACTGCTGTCGGCGGTGGCGCTCGCGGCGGTCGGTGCTGCACAGCAATGGCTGGCCCTGTTGGCTGCCATGATCATGATGGGCCTGTTGGCAGTGGTCGTTCAGGTAATGGTGGCCTACGCCGCCGTGCTGGCAACCCCCTCACAACGCGGGCAGGCAGTCGGGACGGTAACCAGTGGAATTGTCCTGGGCATTCTTCTGGCGCGGTTTACCTCCGGCCTGATTGCGGATATGGCGGGCTGGCGCGCCGTTTACTTCGTGTCCTCGGGATTGATGCTGACCATCGCGGCGGTGCTGTGGAAAGTGGCGCCTTTCACTGCGCCGCCAAAGCACCAGGACACCTACCTGGCGCTCATGCGTTCACTCTTCAAACTGTTCATCACCGAACGCACTTTACGCATCAGGGGCCTTCTGGCCTTGCTGATCTTTGCCGCTTTTTCCGTGCTGTGGACATCCATGGTGTTGCCGTTGAGCGCCCCGCCGCTGTCGCTTTCACACACTGCAATCGGCTTGTTTGGATTAGCCGGCGTCGCCGGTGCCCTTGCGGCCAGTAGAGCCGGTCGCTGGGCCGACCAAGGCCTGGGGCAACGAGTGACCGGTATTTCGCTGGGGCTCCTGACGCTGTCCTGGTTGCCCATTACGTTTGCCCAGACGTCCCTGATCGCACTGGTCTGCGGCGTCGTGTTGCTCGACTTCGCGGTGCAAGCGGTTCACGTCACCAACCAGAGCCTGATTTTTGCTGCACGACCCGACGCCCAAAGTCGCATGGTCGGCGCCTACATGTGCTTCTACTCGGTCGGTAGCGCGATGGGAGCCGCCGCCGCGACCCAGGTTTATGCGCTATGGGGCTGGATGGCGGTAAGCCTGCTGGGCGCCTTGATCAGCGCTACCGCCCTGATTCTGTGGTTTCTCACGTTTTATTTTTCAACGCGTGATGTAACGGCCAATTAACCATGCTGGTCGACGAGCCTGGAAGGCTGCATCGGTTGTGGCTGTTTAACCGCGGGAGAGTGTCCAGTGTTTAATCCAAAAAAATGTGTTGGGGCAAAACCCACTCCGGCCCGATGATCTTTGATCAAGTGGTTTAGAAAACACTGAAAACATAGCCCCCTCTTGGCGCAGTGACGACTCACATGCCAGTCGTTATTCGCTGGGTCTACGAACCGTCACCAGCGTCGCCTCTGCATTGACTTCACGGCTACTACGCGCAGCAAAATGCCGACCTAACTGGCGACCATAGCGGATACAGGGCTTTTCAATTACGAACCAGGAAATACTGGCCAACGCGAGAGATGCAGCGATCGTAACAACCTGATTTGCATGAACGCCGAAATTCGGGAAAACAGCGGCCATGACCTGTTGTATTGGCCATCCGAAGACATAAACACCATACGAAAAGTCGCCTGGAAGCCGCAACGCCTTGATTGGCTCGGTGGTCATCAGCCAAAGCGCCGTTATCAAAAATGCCGGATAAAACACAAACTGGAACGCCGACCCATGCCGGCAGATCCAGGCAAAGAGAATTAAACCGGAAACGATACGGATATTGATACTTGCCTGATCTTTGTAAAGCGCAAGAAGAGCGCCAAAGGCAAAGAAGGCCGGGAGGCGACCGCCAATATTGACGTTCATCAGGCCAATCATTTCAACTTCTTCCGGGAAAAACATTGAAATGGCAAGTATTGAGATTAGAACCACCGTTGCGAAGAGCTTATGACGGAATACTCCGCAGAGCCCTGCGGCCAGCAACATGGCGTACATGATGAGTTCATATCGGATCGTCCAGATAGATCCATTGGTCAGCGGGTTATTGCTATGTTCAAACACACCGGGCAAAGAATATTCGACATAGGGGTGGCGAAATATTGCTGTAAAAACGGTGCTATTGGAAAAATAACTATTCAGCGGCAGTGTGGTGAGCATCGGCCCAAGCAGCAACACGCAAGCGGCCGCGCTAACGAGGACGGCCGGGAACACCCGAAAAAACCGTGCCAATATAAAATTAAGGGGTGAACTATTGTTTATCCAGCTATTCGTTACAAGAATACCGCTCAAGAAAAAAAAGAATTCAACGGCCAGCGATCCCGAATAGTCAAACCCAAGTAACTGCCCAATAGGCTCTGTCGTCGTAGACCCTGGAACCAGCGCGTAAGCATGCCCCCAGATAACGGCGCATGCCGCTATAAGACGCAGTAAATCCGCATTGTTATTATCCCTGTGCAGAGCGTCATTCAGTTTCATTGAACTGCTCTCGGAGTGTATGCGCAGTGGCAGGACCCGATAACTATCACCGCAACTTGCCGGTTGCGGCAGGTGTGTCTTATAGGGTCTGAGTGTAGACGGCGCTTCAACGCGACTGCTGAACATGAAGAAAAAGTCATGTTGCCTGTTCGGGTCATTGTGTATGTCCAACCCCATGCCGTCATACACGCTTTGCCTCTGTTTTTTATCCCCCGGCACCCTTCCCAAAACCAGGACAAAGGAATGCCAGGGCGGCACTGATCTGCCGCCCTGGCGCTGCTGTCGAGCTTTTATGAGCGCATTGACCCGCTCACTTCTTGATAGGCGTGACCAGCGTCTGTTCGCCGGTGTCGAGAACGAACACCGCCAACAGGCGTGCAGGTTCGGTGTCGCTGGCGTTGGCGCTGACTTCGTGCACGGAGCCCGGCTCCTCTACGAAGTTTTCGCCGACGTGGTAGATCTTTTCCGGCTGGCCTTTGACTTTGATGCGAAACGCCCCCTCCAGCACCGTGGCATAGATGAAGGCCGTTTTCGGATGGGTGTGGGATGGCGATGCGGCGCCCGGCCCATACTCGACGACCACACCCTTCATGCTCTTGCCGGGGATATTGGGAATGGGACGGTCAAACACGACGGTCACCTTGCCGGGGGGCGGCTCAGTGGCCGACGCTGTGCCGATCGACAGTGCGGCGAAAGCCGCAGCCAATAGATATCGGGTAACCATGGCAAAACTCCTTCGTGGATAGGTGTGATGACGGCGCGCCCCACGATCGGGGCGACGCCTTCCTGCGCTGTCGCTGGAGGCTTCAGCGGCTTGCTTGCGCCATTGACTGGTTGAGCCAGTCTTCGAAACGGATCGTCCCCAGGCGGGGGTTGTGGCCGGGGGTCAGCGATTGATCGTCAAGCACGGCGCCGTAATAGCGCGCGTGTACGTCCGGTACGACCCGGCGAGTATCCCGAGTGGCCCGCAGAAAGCGCCTGATCAGCTCGTCAATCGGCATGGCCTCGGGCCCCGCGACTTCGACCGTGCCATTGAGCGGCGCGGCCAGCACGACGTCGGTGAGTGCCGCCACCACATCGTCGGACGCCAACGGCTGGATCAGCGCCGGCGAGACGCAAAGTTCTTCGCCGACGGTAAACGAATCGGCAATGCCGCCGACGAATTCGAAGAACTGCGTGGCACGCAGAATGGAGTAAGGAATGCCGGACGCCTTGATCAGGTTCTCCTGTGCGACCTTGGCCCGGAAATAGCCGTTTTCGGGCAGCCGCTCGGTCCCGACAATCGACAGCGCGACGTGATGCCGGACCCCGGCAGCCGCTTCGGCGGCCAGCAGGTTACGGCTCGAGGTTTCGAAGAACTCAAGGACGGCCTGGTCCTCCCACGACGGCGCGTTCGCCACGTCGACGACGATATCGGCCCCGTCCATCGCCTCGGCCAGGCCCTCGCGGGTGATGCTGTTGACGCCCGTGCTGGGGCTGGCTGCGAGCACGTCATGGCCGCGCTCGTGCAGGTTCTTCACAAGTTTTGATCCGATGAGGCCGGAGCCTCCGATGACGACGATCTTCATGGGCTTTCTCCACGTGTCGACTGCAACCATTGCGTCGGTGTAAGAGAAGATTGCCTGCGTGGGTGAACGAAGTCCTTGTGCCAGCTGTGGGTTTCCCTCCACTGAGGCTTGGTTTTTCGTCCAAAGACGCCACAGTCCGAGGTTGCCTCGGCCGCAGACGGTGCGGCGGGTTTTGCGCTGCCGTATCATCAATATCCACTACTAATCGTCAGCCGCCTGGGACAAGGAGTTGAGGGCGCTTCGCCAGGGGATCCCCACTTTGCCATTCGTGTTTGAAGACTACCTGCTCGATGAGGAGCGTCGGGAACTCACCTTGCGCGGGCAAGTCGTGACCGTCGGGCCGCAGGTGTTCGATCTGTTGCTGCTGTTCGTCAACAACCCCGATCGCGTCCTCAGCAAAGACGACTTGCTCAAGGCGGTATGGAACGGCCGGATCGTCTCGGAGTCGACGATCACCAGCCACATCAATGCGGTGCGCAAGGCCATTGGCGATACCGGTGACGAACAGCGCCTGCTGCGCACCGTCGCCCGCAAGGGTTACCGCTTCGTCGGCCAGATCAAGGTCGGCGGGAACGGCCAAGCGCGGCAGTCTGATCAGACTGCCATCGACGAACGCTCGCCCGCAACGCCGAAGGAAATGCCCTCCTCGCTCGTCCTTCCGGACAAACCTTCGATTACCGTCTTGCCCTTCCAGAATCTGAGCGGCGATCCGGAGCAGGAGTATTTTGCCGACGGCATCGTGGAAGACCTCATCGCTGCCCTGTCGCGTATCCGCTGGCTGTTCGTCATCGCGCGCAATTCGAGCTTCACCTACAAGGGGCAGACGGTGGACGCCAAGGGCATCAGCCAGGCGCTGGGCGTTCGCTACCTGCTCGAAGGCAGCGTGCGCAAGTGCGGAAACAGGGTACGCATCACCGGGCAACTCATTGATGCGACGAGCGGGACGCATATCTGGGCGGAGCGTTTCGAAGGCGCGCTCAATGACCTCTTCGAGCTGCAGGATCAAATCACCCAAAGCGTCGTCGGTGCCATTGCACCGCAACTCGAACGGGCAGAAATCGAACGCGCCAAACGCAAACCGACGGAAAGCCTGGACGCCTACGACTACTATTTGCGCGCCATGGCAAAACTGCACAACGGCACCCGCGAAGCCCTCGACGAGGCGCTGCCGTTGTTCTACAAGGCCATCGAGCTCGATGGGGAATTTGCCTCGGCCTATGGCATGGCCGCCTGGTGCCACTTCTGGCGCAAGATCAATGGCTGGATGACCGATCAGGCGCAAGAGATCGCTGAGGGCGTACGGCTTGCGCGTCTGGCGGTGACGCTTGGCCGGGATGATGCGGTCGCGTTGACCCGAGGCGGTCATGCATTGAGCCATCTCACCGGTGATGTGGACGGCGGCATTGCCTTGCTCGACAGGGCACGCCTGCTCAATCCCAACCTCGCCCCGGCCTGGTTCCTGGGCGGCATCCTGCGCGCACTGCGAGGTGAAACAGACGCCGCCATCGAGCACCTGAGCCATGCCGTCCGCTTGAGTCCGCTGGACCCGGAAATGTTCAGGATGCAGGTCGGGATGGCCCTGGCGCATTTCTTCGCCGGGCGTTTGGATCTCGCGACGGATTGGGCGGAAAAGGGCTTGGGCAACCTGCCCAGTTTCCTGCCCCCGGTGGCCCTGCTGGCGGCCAGTCATGCCCTCAGTGGACGAATGGATAAAGCGAGGTTGGCAATGCAGCGGCTACGGGAGCTGGATCCCGCCTTGCGCCTTTGCAACCTGAAAGGCTGGTTGCCGATCCAGCGTCCCGAGGATTTTGCACGCTTCGCCGATGGACTGCGCCTGGCCGGGTTGCCTGAGTGACCGTGGATCGCGTCCATGCGTTCGAAATCCCCGGGAATATTCAGCCAGCGAACGGCTGATCGCCGCGCTTAGATATGCAGCCAGGCCATCGAACCCAACAAAACGCCAACGCCGGCGGCACCAAACGAGACCCGTTTGAGCCATTCCTTACGCGTCAGCAAGGTAATGGCCGCCAGCGAAATGGCGATTTGAATCGCCGTCATTGCCTGGGCCCAGCGGTGATGCTGATGCAGCACCTGCTCTGACTTCTCGTCCCACTCGCGTGCCGCTTGTTCGAATGTTTCAGCCTTCTTGCGCGCCTCTTCTTTCTGTTCCCCATACCGCCGCGCCTCAGCGGCATAGTGGGCGGAATCCAGCCCCGGGAGATGGCTCGCCAGGTCCGACAGGTTCTGCCGGCTGGACTTGGCCTGGTAGTAATTCCACTCGTTGGCGGCTTCGGTCTTCTGGATGGCGGCGTTGTTTTTGTCCATGGCCGCCTCACTCTCCGTTGAGCCGGCCTGGTAGCTCATCAAGGCACCGACGGTCGCCATGATGGCTGTCATCACCGCAATCTTGCTGGCAAAGCCGTCGCCTTGTGCATGCGCATGATGGGTGGTGTGCTCAATATGCTGCTCATGTGGGCTGGGAACTTCGAACTCTTCAGGCATGGGTGTCGATCTTGGAGGAATGAGTGGTGGTAGACAGGCAGTATGAATTGCCCTTGATCCCGTAGACACAGATCAATGGCAGTCAAGGTTCGATTTTATTGAAAAAGCGGCCCTTCTGTCTGGCCTGGGGCAAAAATCTTCATGTGGGCCAGCAGGGAAGCAGGATGGGACGGGGTGCAGCCCATTGCATCGGGTGCCGATTGATCAAGCGGCGCCATTCTATCTGTCAATGCAGAGGTCTGGGTGGTCAGGACGAACCTGGTTAACCCACCCGATCCTCTTTACTTGCGCACCTTGATCCTGATGCGCAGACAGGCTAATTACGGTGGTATTCCTGACCGCCCCGCTCGCCACCATAGTAGCGACCATGATCATGGCCGTGGCCATCATGATCATGCCAGTAAGGCCAGCAGCCACCGAGCAGCAGGGTGGTTGATAACGCCAGAATCAATGCAGTTGTACGTTTCATTTGATCCTCTCCAGACAGGCAAAACCTGACACTGTATGGGTTCGATTGCGCCTGATTTGAGAGAGTTCAAACGGTCTGATCATCGGCTGCGAAGTGCGCTCCACTTGCCGCCTGCTGGCTTTGCTTCTGAGCCGCGACTGCATCGGATTTGACCGACACGCGTTGTAACCACGATTGGCTGTGCACGGCTGGTCACTGCATCTCACCCCTCTGTTCAGACTGTTTTACACGTCAACCAGGCACTCCAGAACAGGCTGCTGAAAAAACGGGTAGCGTCCCCGAACCCCGCGTCATGCAACAGCTTTTGAACCGCCGCCTCAGAATGTGGGGGGTCAGCGCCTTGAAGAATTTTCCCCAGTTTGACTTTCACTTCATCCGGGCTGGCTCCGTGCTGCCGCCAGCGTTGCCCCCAGGCAGCGAGGAGTAACGGCTGGCTGGCATAGGCATATTGATTGCCTGCGACGATCAGCGGAGCCCCTGGTTTCAGACGAGCTTGAATGGATCGTAAAATTTGTCCTTTGGCATCATCGCCATCGAGATGATGGAGCACACCGATCAAAGTGGCTGCGTCGTAGGACTCATCTGCCGCCAAATCTTCAACGTGCCCAAGATGCAGATCCGTTCTTTCCAGCAGGTTGTTTGCGGCCAACTGCTGTTTCGCGGCTTCAAGCATCGGCCCGGATGGATCAACGGCGGTGAAGCGCCACCCCGGCTCAAGCCCGGCCATTGCAATTATTTCTTGCGCCGTACCGCCAGCGCCGACAACCAGTATTTTTGCAGAGCCCCTACTGCCAAGGCTTGCCGCGAGCATGCACGCCGCCAAGTCCTGACAGGCGTCGTAACCTGCCAGTGCGATACGGCTCTGTCGTCCGTACTCATTGGCCCGTGTGTTATCAAACTTTTCGGCTGAGTTGAGTGGTAATGATTTCAAGGCGGTTCTCCATGTCCTTGAATCAACTTAGGTCATGAAAAGCGATAATAAAAATTCATTAATTTTATACATTGCATTCCTGTCGGGAATCCAAGCCTGCTCGGAGTTCTTGCTGCCGCGGCGCTACCGCCTGCCCCCGCTCCCGTTAAATAAAAAAGCATCGGGCAGGTGACCAAACCTGCCCAACGCCCTACAACCTGACCTGACCTGACCAGACCTTTCTGAATCGCCTAACCCAAGGTGTTCAAACACACCACCTTGGGCTGGGTCATTTCCTCATAGGCAAAACGCACCCCTTCCCGGCCCAGGCTGCCGTACTTCGAACCGCCAAACGGCATCGCATCGAAGCGGTAATCGGAAGAGTCGTTGATCATCACCCCGCCGGCTTCGATCCGCCGTGCGGCGCTCATCGCCGTCGCCAGATCATTGGTGAATATCCCCGCATGCAAGCTGTATTCGGGTTCATTGGCCAAATCGATGGCTTCGTCGAACGATTCAAAGCACTGCAAGACCACCACCGGAGCGAACACTTCATTGCGCCATAGCCGGCTGGAATGATCGACGTTTTCCAGCACAGTCGCGGCGTAGCACGATCCCTGGCGCCGGTGGCCGCAAAGCAAAGTCGCGCCCGCTTGCAACGCCTCGTTCACGACTTGCTCGGCATTCTGCGCCGCTTGCGCCGTAATCATCGGCCCGATATCGGTATCGGCCAGCAAGGGGTCGCCAACCACCAGCGCTCGGGCCTTGCTGACGAAACGCTCTCGAAAGGCTTCATAAATCGATGCCTGAATCAGCAAGCGCTGAGTGCCTACGCAGTTCTGCCCCGCCGCCCAGAAGGCGCCGGACAGGCAACTCTCGACGGCAGCCTCCAGGTCGCAGTCCCCCATGACGATCACCGGCGCGTTGCCGCCCAGGTCCATGGCCAGTTTCTTCAATCCGGCCGTGCGGGCGATCTGCTCCCCGGTGACGAAGCCGCCGGTAAAGGAAATCATCCGCACGTCACGGGAAGCGACCAACGCCTTGCCCAGCTCCGCCCCACCGGTGGCGACCGTCACCACTGTTTCCGGCAAGCCCGCCGCGACCAGACAGGACACCAGCTTGATGGCCGACAACGGCGCGAGCTCCGACGGTTTGAGAATCACCGCATTACCGCCCGCGATGGCCGGACCGAGCTTGTGCGCCACCAGATTAAACGGATCGTTGTACGGCGTGATCGCGACGATCAGGCCCAACGGCTCGCGAGAAAACCAGCCCTGACGCGATTCGGACCCTTCATACGCGTCGAACGGCACCACCTCGCCGGCATTGCGCTTGGCTTCCTCGGCCGACAACTTCAGGGTGTTGATGCAGCGCTTGACCTCTTTTTCCGCCTGTTTAAGAGTCTTTCCGGCTTCGGCGACGATCAGCCTGGCAAACGCGCCGGCCTCATGCTCGATGTTGATCGCCGCTTGCTCGAGAATGCGTGCCCGACGATGACGCGCCAGCGCGGCGCAAGCCCGGGCACCCTGACGCCCGGTCTCCAGCAACTGTGGAACCTGCGACGCGCAGACATTGGTAACGCTGCCGATGACGGAGCCGTCAAACGGGTTCAAGACTTCAATGGGCGGCTCCACGATATCCAGAGCCAGGCGCGATAGTTTCACAGGCTTACTCCTGGTTGTGTGCACGGGATTGATGGATGCTGATGATGTCCGACAGCAACGCGAACGCTGTTTCCGTGCGCCCGGCCCCCGGCCCCGAAACCGTCACGGCGCCGAGCAGCCCGGTGCTAAAAGACACGGCATTGGTCGCACCACAAACACTGGCCAACGGATGATCGTTACTCAAAAGACGCGGCTCGACACTGGCACTGATCGAACCGTCGGCTTGGCGTTTCGCCGCGCCGATCAGCTTCCAGCGAGCGCCGTCCTGCCGGGCCTGCTCGATGTCGCCAAGGCTGAGGGACGAAATGCCGCTACAGGTGACGTCGCTGACAGTGAGCTTGGCGTCCAGCAGTTCGTTGGCCAGGATCACCACCTTGAGGCGCACGTCATGCCCCTCGACATCGGCAGTCGGGTCGGCTTCGGCGTAACCCAGCTCCTGCGCCTTGGCCACGGCCTCGGCGAACCCGAGACCACCTTCCATGGAGGTCAGAACGAAGTTGGACGTGCCGTTGAGAATCCCTTCGAAACCACCTATGGAACTGCCCGCCAGCGCCTGCCTGGCCAGGCGAATGACTGGCGTGCCACTCATCACCGAACCTTCGTATTCGAAGGCGACGTTGTTGCGTCGGGCCAATGCCTTGAGCTCGCTACCGTGCAAGGCAATGGGCCCCTTGTTGGTGGTGACGACATGCTTGCCGCCCTCCAGCGCCCAACGGCAGAACGACGTCGCCGGCTCACCGTCTACCGGGTTGGTGAAGGTGGCTTCAACAATGATGTCCGCTCCCGAGTCCTTGATCACCGCTTCATTGAGGGCTGTGACTTCACCCCCCGGCAGCTGCGCCAAAGCACCCTTGGCGGCTGGCAATCGGGCCAGCACGCCGGCGTCCAATCCTTCACGGCCAATGATCGAGCCGAGAAACAGGTCAGTCACGCCAACAATTTTCAAGGTGAAACCCAGCTCGGTTTTCCACTGTTCGTTGCGTTCGGCAATCAGTTGAGCCAACGCCCGGTTAACACCGCCAAAGCCAACCAGCGCCAATTTGTATTCAGTCATTTTGTTATGCCCCCTGATCCGGGTGATGGGTTGTTGAGCACTAGGTTAGGGGTCAGGCCAGGGCAGTGAAATAGGCCAATTTGCTCTATTTTGTGGGCGTTTTGACCAGCGCCAGAGCAAAGCTTCAGGCATGAAAAAAGATCCTCACGCAATCCCGGGAAACACCGATAACGCAATCCCTGTAGGAGCGAGCCCGCTCGCGATGGGCTCAAATACGCCGCGTTTAACCAGGCCACACGCGTCATCGTTAACGACCATCGCCAGCAGGCTGGCTCCTACCCGGGAAAGTACCCACGCGCAGGTAACGCAATCACTGAACTGCAAATCATTGAAGGCATAAAAAAAGCCAACACAGGTTGGCTTTTGGCAGTACGAAAAACGGGCTATACGACAGACGACAATACGAAGGACGTCACGGTGTTTTCCACGCCAGGCAATGCGGCGATTTCAGTCCAGACCTTGTGCACCCGCTGCGGGCTCGCCGCGCCGACCCGCAGCATCAAGTCGAACTCGCCGCTCATCACATCGCACTGGAGGACTTCCGGAATTGCCCGCAGCGCCTGCAGTACTTCCTGGCCGCGCATCCGGTCGTAGCGGTACACGAAAATCACCGCGTTGATGTCCGAAGCGGCCTGTCGCCCCTCCCCGGTTTTTACCGTATATCCCTGTATGACACCGTCACGTTCAAGTCGCTCGATACGCTGGCGCACCGCATTGCGCGACAGGTTGACCTTGGCCGCCAACTCGGCGTGCGCGGCCCTGGCATTGAGCCGTAGCTGCGCGATGATGTGTTCGTCGAGAGGGTCCAGAATTCGCTTCACTTGGCCTCCTGTTGCCGTGTCTTCACAGCGCGTTCAGCAGCGCATGGATGGTATCGAGATCGTCCGGCTCAATCCGGTAAAGCTGCGCCTGCCCTTGGGCCGCGACCTCGCGTTGCGGCATCGGCAGGCTGATGCCCAGTTCACCCAGCAGCGCCGCTGACTTGACCGGTGAGATTTCCCCCAGGGTCACCATGGGCGCGACCAGGCTTCGACGGTACAACCTGGCCGCCAGGACGCCGGTGGCGGTATGCGGATCGATGACGTAACCGGTGTCGCGATACAGCGAAGTGATTTCCTTCAGCGTCTGCTCATCACTGACCGCATAGGAGTCAATGATCATCCGTGCCTGCAACCACGACTCGTTGGCGATGACCATCTCGCCGCTGGACTCGAAACCTGCCATCAGGGCATTCACCGCCTGATCGTCATGCCCGTAGAGCTCCCAGACAAACCGTTCCAGATTGGCAAAAATCGACAGATCCATGGCCGGCGACAACGTCTTGTTGGCCCGCGACCGGCTGTAGTGGTTCTTCTGAAACAACTGATGCAGCGCGTCATTCTGGTTGGTCGCCACGATCAACTGGGTGATCGGCAGACCCATTTTTTGCGCGATGTATCCGGCATACACCTCGGCAAAACTCGCGGCTGGCACGCTGAAACCGATTGGTCGTTGACCGCCTCCCAGCTGCAACACCGCATGGAAATAAAACACCAGTTGCGCCAGCACACTGACCCAGTTGCTGGAGTTGAAACTGATCGCCTCGTGCTGCGCAGATGACCACTGCCGCAACAGCCGGGTGACGATGGTCTGGCACTCGTCGAAGCTGCCATTGACGGCAAACCGATGGACCCTCGGGTGGGCCACGGCCTGCAGATCCCGGAGTTGGTCCTGGGGCACGCCCGCCTCCGGGTAAAACACCATCACGGTGGTTTCTTCGCAGTGCTTGAACGCTTCGATGGCCGCCAGCCCGGTATCGCCGTTGGTGGCACCGATCACCACCCCGCTACGCCCGCGCTGACGCAGAAAGTGCTGCACCAGCCGTGCTTGCAACTGAGCCGCGAAATCCTTCGAGGAGCGGGTCGGCCCATGGAACAACTCCAGCACCCACTCGTTACGGTCGACCTGGTGCAAAGGTGCAAGGGAGCGATGACGGAATTGGCCGCCGGCCTCTTTGAGCAGGCGCTTGAGGTCGGCCTCGGCGATCGCCTCACCCACAAACGGGCTGATCACTCTGTAGGCCAGTTCGTCATAGGACAGGGTCGACCAATTGGCAATGTCCTGTGATTCAAACAGCGGCAATTGGAGCGGTACGAACAGCCCGCCTTCCTCGGCGACTCCCGACAACACGACCTTTTCGAAATCGACCTGCACGGCCGAATTTCGGGTGCTTACATAACGCATGGTTGGCTCCGGCCATTCATTTGAAACGATGTGCCTGCTCGACCAGCCAGGTGGAAAATATCGCCGCGTCAGGGTGCTGCTCGGCCCCGGAATCGCGTACGAGGTAAAAAGACTCGCTGGCTTCGATCCGCTGGGTAAAGGGCTCGACCAATCGTCCATCGCAAAGCATGTCATCGACCATCGAGGAGCGCGCCAGGGCGATCCCCTGCCCTAACTCGGCCATGCGCAACGTGGAGATCAACGTGTCGAATTGCATGCCGGTCGAAAAGTCGACGCCGTGCGCACCGACCATGTTCAACCAGTAACCCCAACCCTCTTCGTAACCCAGCACATGCAGCAATGGATGGTTCGATACGTCTGCGGGCACGGTCAGCGGTGACTTCGCCATCAGCCCCGGCGAACAGACCGGGAACAGCGTGTCCCAGGTCAGGCGCTGCGACACCAGGCCAGGCCATTGACCGTGGCCCCAGCGAATTTCCATGTCGTCCTCGCCATCCAGTTCCTTGACCCAGATATTGCTGATGTAACGGATATCCACATGGGGATGAGCCTGGCTGAACGCCTGCAGTTTGGGCGCCAGCCAGTGCACGAAGAACGCCAGGCTGCCGCGCACCTTGATCGGCCGACGTTTGTGCTGACCGAAAATTTCGTTGGTCCCCACGGCCAGTCGGGTGATTGCGTCCTGCACCACCGGCAGATACGCCTGGCCTTCCTCCGACAGTCCGAGGCCACGGGGCAGGCGCTTGAAGAGCGCCACCCCAAGATGGCTTTCCAGTTGGCGGATCTGCTGGCTGACGGCGCCCTGGGTCAAACACAGTTCTTCGGCAGCATGGGTGAAGTTCAAACAGCGGGCAGACACCTCGAATGCCCGCAGCCAGTTCAATGGGGGTAGCGTCTTTTGTTTCATGGCTTGAACCTCTTGGACGCCCCCTCCACCGAGCACGCTTGCCCATCCCGTCGGTGCGAACTAGAACGCATCGGACGGTTGTGCCAAGGGGGCAACCGACAAGCGTCGCTCGCGGCTTTTGCGCGTAATGTAATACACGAAGTAGCACCAGGCGATGAAGGGCAAACCGAAGTACAACGCCACCCGTTGCTCAGGATCGAAGGCAATCCCGACACAGGCCAGAGTGCAGCAGACCAGCGCTCCCAACGGCACCCACGGATAACCCCGGACACGGAATTTCAGGTCGCGGATATCACCGCCATTGGCCACATAGTGACGGCGGAACGCAATCTGGCTCGCCGCGATACTCATCCACACCACCACGACCGCCAACCCGGAGATCGACACCAGCGCCAGATAGATGGTATCGGCAGCAAACACGCTACTGAGCAACGACGCTGCGCCACCCGCCATGCTGACGATAATCGCGTTGAGCGGCGTGCCCATGCGGGTCAGGGCCGAGAACTGCTTGGGCAGGTGCCCTTGGTCACTCAACGTCCAGAGCATCCGAGACGCGGCATACAACCCGGAGTTGGCGGCCGACAGCAAGGCACTGATGATCACGAAGTTCATGATGTCGGCCGAGTATGGAATCCCGATGTAGGTGAACACCGTCACGAATGGACTCTCGACCAGACCGGCCTGTTCACGAGGCAACAGGGTCGCCAGAACGAAAATGGTCCCCACGAAAAAGATCGCCAGGCGCAGCACGGTCGTGCGAATGGCACGCGGCACGTTGCGTTGTGGATCTTTGGTTTCGCCTGCGGCAATACCAATCAATTCAGTGCCGGAGAACGCAAAGGATACGGCCAGCAATGTCATCGCAATCGGCATGAATCCGGTCGGAAAAAGCCCTTCACGGGTGAAGTTGCTCAAGCCGATGCTGTGGCTTTGCTCGATGTGCAGCAGACCGAGAATCGCGCCGCCGCCAATCATCAAGAACACGATCACGGTCACCACTTTAACCAGCGACAACCAGAACTCGGTCTCGGCGAACAGGCGCACCGAAATCACATTGGTCAGAAACACCAGACCGGCAAACAACGCACTCCAGATCCACACGGGCGTTTCCGGGAACCAGCGCACCATTAAAATGCCGGCGGCGGTGAATTCAGAACCGATGGCCACTGTCCAGGTCAGCCAATACAGCCAGGCCACCGTATACCCGGTACCAGGCCCGAGAAACCGGGTGGCGTACGTACTGAACGAACCGGTTTCCGGCATCTGCACCGCCAACTCGCCCAGGCACATCATCACCATGTAAACCATGAGTGCGCCGATGATGTAAGCAATCACCGCGCCCAGGGGACCGGCCTGGTTGACCGTATAACCGGACGTGAGAAACAGCCCGGTACCAATGACGCCACCTAATGCCAACATGACAATATGGCGCGTCTGCATTTCCTGTTTAAAACCCGAGCGAGTATCAAGTTGTTGTTCTTTTATGGACATGGTTGTTCTCATGAAAGTTATCAGGGCACGAATCAGCGTCTGCGATAATTGACTGGGCAGAGTTAAAATAAGGCGCCATCAGGTTTTATTATTATTCCACTTCATGAACTCCCCACTTAAATCCTTGCAGTGAGGTATTAACGTTAAATCTTCAACCTGCTATCCCTGCACACGTTTCATTAATTGAAAGTTGTGTGTTTTCCAGTACCGCTGAGTTGCCCGAACTTCTGACAAAAGCGAAGGCCTGTTTGAGGTCGTCGAGCAGGTCGTCGGTGTCTTCGATACCGACGGAAATCCGCACCAGCCCTTCGGAAATGCCCAGGGCCAGTCGCTCCTCCAGCGTGTTCTCGACATGGCTGGTGGTCCGGGCCGGGCCATAAATAGTTTCCACCGCACCGAGATTGCCCGCGCAGTGGGCGAAACGCAGGCGTGGCAAGAGCACCTTGACCGTGTCCATGCCGCCGCTCACTACAAAGCTGACGATTGCACCAAAACCGGACATCTGCGCACACGCCACCGCGTGATTCGGGTGGCCGGGCAAGCCGGGATAATTGACCGACTCCACCAAGGGTTCGGTGCACAGGTACTCTGCCAGGGCGCGGGCACTGCGTTGCTGCTGACGCATGCGCAGCACCAGGGTTTTCATGCCGCGAATGATCATGTAGGCGGAGAACGGGTCGAGCGCTGCGCCGTTGATTTCCCGGTAATGACGCACCTTGGCCATCAGCACTTCGCTGCCGCACACCAGGCCGCCCAGCACGTCACCGTGCCCGCTGAGAAACTTGGTCGCACTGTGAATGACCACGTCCACGCCCAGCGCCAGCGGGTTCTGGTTCAACGGCGTGGCGAACGTGTTATCAGCCACCACAATGGCACCGACACGCTTGGCGGCGGCGACCAGACGCTGGATATCCAAGACCTTGAGGGTCGGGTTGGTGGGCGTTTCCAGGTACACCAGTTGGCAACCCTTGGCGATTTCACGTTCGATTTCTTCGTGATCGAACGTCTCGCACAATGTCACGCTCACCCCGGTGCGCGGCAGGAACTCTTCGAAAATCTTGTTGGTGCCGCCATAGCTGTCCTTGGTCGACACCACCCGATCGCCATGGGCCAGGAAGGTATAAAGCACACTGCTGATCGCTGCCATGCCGCTGCTGAAAGCCACGGCAGACTCGGCCAGTTCCAGCTCGCGAATTTTTGCCTCGAGGGTCTCGACCGTGGGGTTGCCCATGCGGCTGTAGATGAAGCCTGGCGCCTTGCCCAGAGCGACGTCGTACCAGACGTCGATGTCGTCGTAACCATAGGCGGCACTGACGACAATCGGGGTTTGAGTGGCATTGTAGGGATGCCTGACTTGTTCTCCGCCCCAAACTGCCCGGGTCCCCGAACCCGCATTGACCAACGCTGCGCTGCCTGGTTTTTTATTCATGAAGACTACTCGCACTGAGGGCGGCGAGTGTTGAGTCACTCACCGGATCTGGTGGCCAATATATTGAAAAGCCGTGCCCCCGAGAAACGATGTTATCGGTGCCTGAGGGCTGCTTTTTTTAATGGCTCACGTGATGTGGGGACAGGTCGATCCGGTGGTCAGACAGCCCCCCTGCCCTTCAGTCGGTCCCTTTGCGCACCGCGCGCCTGACCTCAGCCTGAATCGCATACGCCGGCGCCTCCACGACATTGAAATCCTGTGTGTAGCGCTGGGCGAATCCATCGACGCCCCATTCCTGATACTGCTGCACATGCTTGAGTTCGTGCGCCCACAGCGCGAAGTTCTGTTCGGCGTCTTGAGCGTCGCGGAAGAGGATGATGTCAATCAGCGTCACGGCGCCGACATCGGGGTTTTGCAGCATGGCGTTGGCGGCGTTCAATTGTTCACTGTCGCTGACCGTGTAGCGCGCGGCATCGAGGACGCCGGGGTCGTACCAGCGCAGCAGTTTCTCGCGGATGTTCGGTGGAATGGGTTGGGTGCCGGCGTTGGCGGCTTCAGTGCGGGCCTGGGTCAGCCACAGTGCCAGGGCAGGTGCGGCGATCTGGACGACGCCATCTGGCACCGGGCCAATCAGTTGTTCCAGGTCTGGCAGGCAGGTGCAGCCATCCAGGCACACTTGTTTCTCGCCATCGGGGCAGACATTGCTCTGGGCTGCCACTTCAAGCGTCAGGCACAGAACCAAAAGCGCCACCAGGCGCGTGGTGATGGATGACATTAGGCGCTCCCGGGACGGATGCAAGGCGAGCGTGGGTCCCCCTTGAACGACGATCCGCCATTTTCAGCGTAGTCGCGAACCAGACGCTTCCCGAGCTGATCGGCGTGGTCCGCTGTCGCTTGGGACTCTTCAAAATGATGCCTCAACAGTGGCACTTTGCACCAATAGCGAGCGTAGACACCTGCCCATCGACAAAATGCCGCCTGAAAATCGTGGTCATTAGCTAGCTATTTGTTGACGAAACTCTGAAGTATTCATTTGAACTTTCAGATTCTTTCGCGCCGCCGCCTGTGCCTAACATCGGCCCCACAGCGAACAGGCCACGGCAGCGCTGAGTGGGAGCCATCACGCAGAGACCCGACTCGAAGATCCTCTGTCGTTGCCGGCCCTTGATTGCCGTCCGGCTCCGCTGAAGTGCAGTTGCAGCAGGCCCAGGATTTTTGAGGATCACCAATGAAGCTGGAAATTTTCCGCACGCTGTGGGGCTACACCGCCAGCAAGGCCCAGGCGCTTGAAGAGCTGCTGCAGGCCGGCTTTGACGGAATGGAAGCACGCCTGCCACTGGACGCCCGGGAACGGGCCGAGTTCGCCGCTTTCCTCCAGGCCAATCGCGTCGGCTACATCAGCACCGTCTTTACCGCGTACGACGTACTGCCGGACCAATCGGCGACGCCGGCCGTTCACCTCAATGACCTTGAGCAGAAACTCGCCTGGGCCGCCGATCTCAGCCCGCGTTTCGTCAACGTGCTGGCAGGCAATGATCGCTGGTCCCTGGCACAACAAGTGGAGTTCTTCGGGCAGGCACTGGAACTGGCGCGCAAGCACGGCCAGGTCTGCAGTTTCGAAACCCACCGCTCGCGCTCGCTATTCAACCCCTGGGTGACCCTGGAGTTGATCCGCCAACTGCCCGAGCTGTTGTTCACCAGTGACATCAGCCATTGGGTGGTCACTTGCGAGCGCCTGTTGAATGACCCGGCCGATGATCTGAGCGCCTTCATCGAGCGGGTTCACCACATCCAGGCCCGGGTCGGCTATGACCAGGGCCCGCAAGTCCCGCACCCGGCGGCGCCGGAATATGCCAAAGAACTGGCCTTTCATCAGCAGCACTGGGAAAGCATCTGGCGCTCGCAACAAGCCCGCGGTTACCAGGTCAGCACCCTGACCCCGGAATTCGGCGCCGACGGCTACCTGCATCACTTGCCCTTCACCAACGTACCGGTCGCCGACCTGTGGTCGTTGAACGTGTGGATGGGCAAGACCGAGCGTGAACACTTCAGCCGTTTCAGCCACTCAAGCCATCCTTAGGGAGCCGATGCGTCATGCCTGACAATAAAAACAACAGCGTTAGCACTGACACACAGACAGCCAATTTCAAGCAGATCCCGGTGGTCAATATCGCCGGTCTGTTCAGCTTTGAGCTGGAACACCGCCTGGCCGTGGCCGAACAATTGGGGCGCGCCGCCAGCGACGTCGGGTTCCTCTACATCACCGATCACGGTGTCGATCCGCAGCTGATCACCAACCTGCGCAAGGCGGCCAAGGACTTCTTCGCCCAGCCCTTCGACACCAAGATGCAGCACTACATCGGCACCTCGAGAACCCACAAGGGCTTTGTCCCCGAAGGCGAAGAGGTCTATTCCAAGGGCAAGCCGGACCACAAGGAAGCCTTCGACGTCGGCTTCGAAGTCCCGGCCGATGACCCGCTGGTGCTGGCCAGGACCCCGTTGCTGGGGCCCAACGACTGGCCAGAGCTGCCAGGCTTCAAGGCGGCGGTACAGGCCTACTATGAAGCGATCTTCGCCTTGGGTCGGCGTCTGTTCGGCGGCTTCGCCCTGGCCCTGGGCCTGGAAGAAAACTATTTCGACAGCCTGGTCACCCGCCCGCCGTCCAAGCTGCGCCTGATCCACTACCCCTTCGACGGTGCCGCCCATGACGCACCGGGCATTGGGGCGCACACCGATTACGAGTGCTTCACCATCCTCCTGGCCGACAAGCCAGGCCTTGAGGTGATGAACAATCTTGGCCAATGGATCGATGCGCCACCGATTGCCGATGCCTTAGTGGTCAACATCGGCGACATGCTTGAAGTGATGACGGCCGGCGCATTCGTGGCGACGGCGCACCGGGTACGCAGCGTGAGCGAAGAACGTTATTCCTTCCCGCTGTTTTACGCTTGCGACTATCACACCCAGATCAAGCCACTGCCCGCCTTCGCCCAGGCCGGCCAGGAGTACGAAGAAATCACGATAGGCGAACACATGTATGGCCAGGCGCTGCAGACTTATCAGTACCTGCGCCAGAGGGTGGCCAATGGAGAAGTACAAATGCCAGAGAAGGCACGCAAACCCGCCAGTTTCGGACATTTAAAAAATCAGGCCCAACCGTCCTGATCAACCTTTCCAGCCACACCCTTACCTACGCCGGAGTCTGTAAACAATGACAAATAATAAAAACACCCTGTTGCGCATGACCGTATTGGCAGCCGGCATGCTCAGTGCTTCGTTGAGCATGGCAGCAACAGACACCTTCAAGGTCGGCATGGAAATCACCTACCCACCGTTCGAATCCTACGACAAGGACAAAAACGTGGTGGGCTCGGACCCGGAACTGGCCACCGCCCTGGCCAAGCACCTGAACGCCAAGGTGGAGTTCGTCGACACCAAGTTCCCAAGCCTGATCCTGGGCCTGAACTCCGGCAAGTACGACGCCATCATTTCCGGCATGTACATCACCCCGGAGCGCCAGACTCAGGCCCAGACCATCGCCTATGCCAACACGGGCGCCGCAGTGATGGTGCCCAAGGGCAGCGAGATCAATGCGAAAAAGCCTGAAGACCTGTGCGGCTTGAAACTGGGCCTGGAACAGGGCACCACCTGGGTCAAGGAATTCAAGAAGCTCTCCGATGAGTACTGCGTGCCGAACAACAAAGGCGCCATCACCGTCAGCGAGTACCCTTCTGCGCCGGAAGTGACCCAGGCCCTGTTGTCGAAGAACATTCAGGCCCAGGTTGAAATCGCTGGCGCGGCAAAAATGATCGCGGAAAAGACCAATGGTCGCGTGGTGATCACCACCGAGCACCCGATCTATCAGCAGACCCTGGGCATCTTCGTCAAGAAAGGTAACGACGAAACCTTCCAGGCGGTGCAAAAAGCGTTCGAAGAAACGAAAAAAAGCGGCGAATACGCCGCTATTCTGAAGAAATATGGCTTGGAAGAACCGACTGCCAACTAAGTACGTGTCCTTGTAGTCCGGTCATCTGCCGCCCGCGCATTCGGGCGGCAGATTGAGGTGCCCTATGCAATTCGATTGGTCGTATTTTTTCTCCCTGTTCTCCCTGCCGGACTTCTGGAAGGCCTGCGTCACGGTCATCCAGCTCAGTGCCCTGGCCTGGTTCATCGGCATGCTGCTGGGCTTTCTCCTGGCGACGGCGAAGCTGTCACAGTCGCCCTTGGTGCGCGCTCCCGCGGCGGCCTACATCTGGTTCTTCCGCAGCATCCCGTTGCTGGTGCTGGTGGTCTTCGTCTACAACTTGCCGCAATTGTTTCCCGGTAGCGGCCCGATTCTGTCCGACCCGTTCTACTCCGGCTTGCTGGCCCTGGTGGTCACGGAAGCGGCGTACATGGCCGAAATCCACCGTGGCGGCCTGATCTCCGTGGCCAAGGGCCAGAAGGAAGCCGGGCGCGCGCTGGGTGTCGGCCTGTTCGGCATGCAGCGCTTGATCGTGATCCCCCAGGCATTCCGTATCTCGCTGCCGACGCTGATCAATGAATACATCACGGTGGTCAAGCTGACGTCGCTGGTCTCGGTCATCTCCCTCACCGAGATTCTCACGGTCGGCCAACGCCTCTACGCGACCAACTTCCTGGTCATGGAAACCCTGGCGGCGGTCGGGGTGTATTACGTGCTGATCGTCACCGTGTTCGGCTATTTCCTGCAGCGTCTGGAACGCTACCTGGACCTGAACTTTCGCAAACCGCACACCCTCGACGCGGCCGCCGTGGCCAAGCTCAAGGCCTGCGCCGAAGCCTTGCCCGACAACGCACCCAAGGCAGCCGGCAGCAACAACACGCCGATCCTGCAACTCAAGAACATCCAGAAGAGCTACGGCACGCACAAAGTGCTGCTGGGTATCGACCTGAATGTCGAATACGGCCAGGTGGTTTCGATCATTGGTCCGTCCGGTTCCGGCAAGACGTCGCTGATCCGCACGGTCAACGGCCTGGAAAGCATCGATACCGGCGACATTCTGTTGTTCGGTGAAAAATTCATCGAGCCGTCGGACAAGCCCAACAGCGCCCGCCTGCGCAAAGGCGTGCGGCACATCGGCATGGTGTTCCAGAATTTCAATCTGTTCCCCCACCGCACCATTCTCGACAACGTCACGCTGGCGCCGCGTTACCACGGCATCCCGGGCGAGCTGAGCGAACACCGTGCCTATGCGCTGCTGGACAAGGTCGGCCTGCTGGCCCATGCCCACAAGTACCCGCACCAGCTCTCCGGCGGGCAGCAACAACGCGTGGCGATCGCCCGCGCACTGGCAATGGAACCGCAGATCATGCTGTTCGACGAACCGACCTCGGCCCTCGACCCGGAACTGGTCAACGACGTGCTGAACGTGATTCGCGACCTGGCCAAAGAAGGCATGACCATGGTGATTGTCACCCACGAAATGGACTTCGCCATGTCGATATCCGACCGTGTGGTGTTCATGGAGAACGGCAAGGTCCAACTGGACGCGGCACCTGAAACCATTCGACGCGATCCTGAAGGAGAGCGAGTGCGGCGCTTCATGGGAATCAGTGCCCAAACGCCAAACCTGGCTGCCGCCGTGAATCATGCGTAGGCAATCACTTACTTTGAGCTTCCTTCTTTCAGGAAAACACCTATGAATCTTGGAATAGCCGGACGCTGGGCCCTGGTATGCGCGGCCAGCAAAGGACTGGGCAAGGCCTGCGCACAGGCACTCGTCAACGAAGGCGTGAACGTGGTGATCACTGCCCGAGGCGAACAGACACTGAATGAAACCGCCCGCCAGCTCAGGGCGAGCAATCCTGACGTGACGGTCATCGCCGTGGCCGGCGACATTTCAACGCCCGAAGGCCGGGCGGCCGCGCTGCAGGCCCATGCGCATTTCGATATTTTGATCAACAACGCGGGCGGCCCGCCTCCCGGGGATTTCCGCGACTGGAACCGTGACGTCTGGCTCAAGGCGCTGGATGCCAACATGCTGACCCCTATCGAGTTGATCAAGGCCACGGTAGACGGTATGGCCGCACGCGGGTTTGGCCGCATCGTCAACATCACCTCGAGCGCGGTGAAGTCCCCCATCGAAAGCCTGGGTCTGTCCAATGGCGCACGCAGTGGCCTGACCGGGTTCATCGCAGGACTGGCCCGACAGGACACCATTGCCAGTCGCAATGTGACGATCAACAACCTGCAACCGGGCTCATTCGACACCGATCGGCTGCGTGACAACCTGGTCGCGGCGGCCGATGAGTCGGGGCAGGACAGTGAGGCATTCCTCGATGAATGCCGCAGCGAAATCCCTGCCAGACGCTTTGGCTCACCCGAGGAGTTCGGCGCTCTGTGCGCCTTCGTCTGCAGCAGCCATGCCGGCTACCTGACGGGGCAGAACCTGTTGATTGACGGCGGGGCCGTTCGTTCCAGCCAGTAACAATGGCCGACAACACAGCGATGCCGGCGAAGGACTTGATCACGCCGGCATCGACTGCGTAGCGGCATGCTTGACACCGTTGTTGACACAACGCCTTCGCCGGCAAGCCGGCTCCTCAAGAGATCCAGCGGTTTCTGCACCTTTTCAGAGTATTTGTTGAACGACCCCAGAGCCCTGGATGTCTCTCCTGAATGGTGACTCTAAATAAAAAGGGCTCTTGAAGTCGCGGAGGATCTCCGATGGACAGGTCGCAAGCTGTCGATACTCCCTTGCAAACCCTGCTGCTGCAACGCAACGGTTGGGTGCCGAACAACCCTCGCCTGCCGGTGCTGATTTACATCAAGGCGATTGCCGCTGAAGGCAGTGACCCGGCGGCCTTGTTCGAAGAAATCTTCAACGCCAATGGCTGGCCACCGCAATGGCGCGACGGAATTTACGATTATCACCACTACCACACTCAGGGCCATGAAGTGCTGGGCATCGCCAGCGGCTACGCTCACGTGATGCTCGGCGGCCCGGAAGGTCGGGTATTGGAAGTCAGCGCCGGCGATGTCTTGCTGTTGCCCGCCGGCACCGGCCACTGCAATCTGAGGGCCAGTGATGACTTTCTGGTGGTTGGAGCTTACCCACCAGGCCAGCACGCCGATATCTGTCGCGAAGCACCGAGCCCCGAGCAACTGCGAAACATTGAGCAGTTGACGTTTCCGGAGCAGGATCCAGTGCCGGGCCAACCGGGCGCGGTCAGGCGTTATTGGATGTAAGCTGCGCGCACAGGTAATCCCCTTGCTTGTGCGCGTCATTGAAGAGGCGACTACAGTTTCAACGGACGCGCCGTCAGCCCAGACGCCGCCAGCCCGACGCGGACAGGGCAACGTCGCCTCAGCCGCCCTTTCACCATCAACTGCTTCGGACAACGAAATGCCCGCCCCGGAATCCACTCTGCTGCAAAGCTGGAACCACAACGCCCAGGCCTGGATCGAAGCGATCCGCACCGGCGCCATCGAAAGCCGCCTGAATGTCACCAACCAGGCCATCGTGCTGGCGGTGCTCGGCCGCCAACCCGAACGCGTGCTCGACTTGGGCTGCGGTGAGGGCTGGCTGTTGCGCGAGCTGGAAAAACGCGGCATCGACGCGGTCGGCGTGGACGGTGATGCGACGCTGGTCGAGGCGGCACGAGCGGCGGGCACTTCGCAGGTGCATCGGGCGACCTATGAAGAATTGGTGCAAGCCAGAGTAGACATCGGTCGCGACTACGACCTGATCTGCGCCAACTTCGCCCTGCTGCATCAGGACATTATCCCCCTGCTGAGCGCCATGAACGCCCTGCTCGCCCCTGGCGGCGCGCTGGTGATCCAGACGCTGCACCCCTGGACCGTGGCCGCCGGCGACTATCAGGACGGCTGGCGGGAAGAGACTTTCGCCAGTTTCAAAGGGCCGTGGCAACCCATGCCGTGGTACTTCCGCACCCTGTCCAGCTGGCTCAATGCGCTGGACATGGCCGGCTTTCGCCTGGCCAGCCTGCAGGAGCCGCAGCACCCGCAAAGTCCAGTGCCACAGTCGTTGCTATTGGTGGCCGAACAGCGGCAGTGAGCTGCCTCCCGACATCCCGGCGCAGTGACTGTCCCGACCAGTCACCGAGGGCCTGCCAACCGCAGGCTTACTTGTCATAAATTGTCTAAGTTAAACAAATGAAAGGATTGAATTAGTTACAACCTGGCGTTATTGATTAGTTTCAAACAACTACAAGGAAGTCATCATGTCAGGCGCAAAACAAAAGGCACTCACCGCTGGCCGGGCCCTGAACGCCAAGGCTGGCAAACGTCTTGTCGCTGTAACTGCGGACATCGAATTGATTGCGGCGCGTGGCCCGAGTCCGGCAGATCTGTACCTTGAAGAAGAATTTAACAACCTTTCGAAATACAATGCCCAGAACCGTGCAACCGGCGGTCAGTAATTCAGGCGGCGTTCCGCCGATGGTCGTTAACGATAACGCGTGCTGACCGCTAAACAACGCAGCACTACATCTGCGCCACCAGCCAATTCACCAATGCCGCCGCGGGCATTTCGCGAGCCAGTGGCGCGCCCTGCCCGGCCCATTGCACGGCAAACTCCGTGTTGCCCCTGGCGTTTGCCGCCGCATTGAGGGCTTTGTTGGCGTCGTAGGTCAGCGGATAGTCCGGCAGCACCCTGGCACTGGCCTCCAGCGAGGTGAAGTTGCGATTGACCATCCCCCGGGCCGGCCGGCCGGAAATGACGCTGGTGACCCGCGTCTGATGGGCCCTCGGACCTTTCAAGGCCTCTCGATAAGCGCTGTTGGCGGCAGACTCGGGGCAGAGAATGAACGCTGTCCCCAACTGCGCGGCACTGGCACCCAATTGCATCACCGCATTGATGCCAGCGCCGTCCATGATGCCGCCCGCGGCGATGATCGGCAGTTCGCAGGCGCCACTCAGCAGCCGCACCAGGGCAAAGGTGCCCATCTCGCTGTCCTCCTGCGGGTCGAACACCCCGCGATGCCCGCCGGCTTCGTAGCCTTGCGCCACCAGCGCATGCACACCGGCGCGCTCTGCCATCTGCGCCTCGGCCAGACAGGTCACGGAACACAGCAGAATGATGCCGGCCTCCTTGAGCGCATCGATGGTCGGTTGCGGCGGCAAGCCGAAATGGAAGCTGACCACCCTCGGTTTTTCTTCCAGCAGCATCTGCAACATGTCCGAGTCTTCGACGAACGAGGTGTAGATCTCACGCAGCGCCGTCGGTGCAGCCGCATCGAATTCACTAAAAAAAGGTGCAAGAACGCCCAGCCACTGCGACTCCCGAACAGGGTCATGCTCGGCAGGTCGATGGCAGAACAGGTTTACGTTAAACGGCTTATCCGTCAGAGCAGCCGTCTCGCGCAACATGTCGCGTGCCTGCCCGACGCTGCTTGCCCCGATACCAATGGAACCCAATCCACCCGCATTCGATACTGCCGCCGCGAGCCTGGGCGTGGAGACACCGACCATGGGCGACTGGAGGATGGGCCGTTCAATGTTCAGCAGGGACAACAGTGAATTGGACATAGTGCGTACCTTGGAAAAAATCGGGAGCGAGGAGTTCGCCCCCCGGGACAACGGACGGCGTGCAAGCCCGCGCCTACATGCCCTCCAACCCAAAAACGTCAATCCTTACCTGGAGGTCGGCATGGCGAACTCGGCGCCTTTGGCGATGCTGTTCGGCCAGCGCTGCATGATCGATTTCTGCTTGGTGTAGAAGCGCACCCCCTCTTCACCATAGGCATGGGTATCGCCGAACAGCGAGCGCTTCCAGCCGCCGAAACCGTGCCAGGCCATGGGCACAGGGATCGGCACGTTGATGCCGACCATGCCCACCTGAATGCGGCTGGCGAATTCGCGGGCGATGTGGCCGTCACGGGTGTAACACGCGGTGCCGTTGCCGAATTCGTGGGCATTGACCAGGTCGATCGCTTCGGCAAAGTCCTTGACGCGTATGCAGGCCAGCACCGGGCCAAAGATTTCCTCCTGGTAGATCTTCATGTCGGCGGTGACATGGTCGAACACCGTGCCGCCGAGCCAGAACCCTTCGGCACAATTCGCACCGGCCTGCCCGCCGTCAAAACCACGACCGTCGACCAGCAACTCGGCCCCTTCCCGAATACCCTGCTCGATGTAGCCGGTAATGCGCTGGTGCGCCGCTTTCGAGACAATCGGGCCCATCTCGGCCGCGAGGTTCATGCCCTCGAGGATCTTCAGCGTGCGGGTTCGCTCCACCAGTTTCGGCATGACTTTGTCGGCAACGTCACCGACGAACACCGCCACCGAGATCGCCATGCAACGCTCGCCAGCAGAGCCGAAAGCCGCGCCGATCAGTGCATCGACCACCTGATCGATATCGGCGTCGGGCATCACCACCATGTGGTTCTTCGCCCCGCCCAGCGCCTGCACGCGCTTGCCGTGGCGGGCACCGGTCTCGTAGATGTGGTTGGCGATCGGCGTCGATCCGACAAAGCTCACGGCCTTCACATCCGGATGTTCGAGCAGCGCGTCGACCGCTTCTTTATCGCCCTGCACCACGTTGAACACGCCATCGGGCAACCCGGCCTCCTTGAACAGCTCGGCGATCAACAGCGAGGGCGAAGGGTCGATCGGACTCGGCTTGAGCACGAAGGTGTTGCCGCAGGCGATGGCCACCGGGAACATCCACATCGGCACCATCACCGGGAAGTTGAACGGGGTGATGCCGGCGACCACCCCCAGCGCCTGGCGCATGGTCCAGTTGTCGATGTTGGTCGAGACCTGTTCGGTGTAGTCACCCTTGAGCAACTGCGGAATGCCGCAGGCGAATTCGACCACTTCGATACCGCGCGTCACTTCGCCCTGGGCGTCAGTGAAAACCTTGCCGTGTTCGCGGGTGATCATCCGCGCCAGGGTGTCGCGATGCTCGTTGAGCAACGCCAGGAATTTGAACAGGATGCGGGCGCGGCGTAGCGGAGGCGTTGCCGACCAGGCCGCAAATGCAGCCGCTGCCGACTGCACCGCGGCGTCGACTTCCGAGACATTGGCCAGGGCCACCTTGCCGATGACCGAACCGGTGGCGGGGTTGGTGACGTCCTGGGTGCGACCGGAGTGACCTGGTGTCGTGCGGCCGTGAATGTAGTGGGCGATCTCTGCTGGCTGGTTGCTCATGGCGGGTGTCCCCTGGTGATGGATAAAAGCCATCTCTTGTTGTTGTCAGGTGCCAGGCGGGCGGTCTGCGTGTCTGGCAGGGCCAAGGTAGGCCCGCCAGTGAATCATGTAAAATGATGATTAATGATCTTATGGATCACTAATCGTGAGAGCTTTTCCGCAGCCAGTTCGCCCGTTGTGTCAGGCGCCGCTGCCAGTCGTCCGCCAGGCCAGGGGTTGCCGCCAATGCCAGCAGATCGTCGATCACCGGCCGATGCGACAACTGCACTTGCCAGAACTGGTCGATGGAAAAGCGTTCGGTGTGCCTTTCCAGCAGTTCGAACCGGTCCCCCGCTTCGATGAAACCCGGCTGGAGAACCCGGTAATACCACCCGGTGATTCGCTCCCTGGCGACAAACATCGACATGTGCTCGGCATCGAAACGGTGATTGATCTTCCAGCACGGACTGCGCGGCTGGGACACCTGCACCAGGCTGCTGCCGATCCGGAATACGTCACCGATATGCACGCTGTATTCGCTGAGCCCAAGGGCCGAAATATTCTCGCCCAGACTGCCCGCCACCAGTTGCCCGGCGCTGTGGGCAAAGGCTTGCGCCAGTCGCTCGTAATGCTGCGCCGCATAGTGATGCAGCGCTTTTTCCGGGCCGCCGTGCACCCTCGTATCACCGTGCTGGTCGCCGACAATGCCGTGCAACTCCACACGGGCCGGGCCTGTGATTCGGCGTTTGAACAGGCCTGTGCGTTGACCTTCGGGCTGCAACACTTCCAGCCCTCCGGCAAAGACATGGTCGATTCTGGAAGTCAGTGTCATTGTCATCGTCGAATCGGGCTCATCAGTTGGTTTCGCGCACTTTACTAACCGTCGTAAACGGCCGTAAAGTGATCGATAAGCATGCACTCAATCACTTTTTATGATGCCTGGAGACGTTCATGGAAATGCGCCAACTGAAGATTTTCTGCGCCGTGGCTGAACTGGGCAGCTTCACCGCCGCGGCGGTGCAGGTGAATACGGTGCAGTCCAACGTCACCATGCGCGTGAAAGAGCTGGAGGCCGAACTGAACCGGGAACTGTTCATCCGCAAGAAGTCCGGGGTGGTGCTGACCTCGGCGGGTGAGACGTTTCTCGGTTATGCGCGGCGCATCCTGCAATTGACCGATGAAAGTCGCAGCGCGCTGATGGACACCGGCAGCCCGACCGGTTTGCTGCGCCTGGGCTCGATGGAAACCACCGCCGCCATCCGTTTGCCGCAAGTGCTGACCAAGTACCGCGAGCAATATCCTGACGTCCAGTTGTCGCTGCTGACCGGTACGACAGTGGAGCTGATCAAGGCGATTGAAGCCCATCGCCTCGATGGCGCCTTCGTCGGCGGCTTCCACCAGAATTCGGCGCTGGCCCAGGAAGAAGTGTTTTCAGAAGAACTGGTGCTGGTCAGCAGCAATCACTTCGAAACGCTACCCGCGCTGATCGAGAAAATGCCCCAGCAAACCGTGCTGGTGTTCCGCACGGGCTGCTTCTATCGCTCGACCCTGGAAAACTGGTTCTATCAGGTCGGCCTGGTGCCAAACCAGATCATGGAGCTGGGCACCCTCGACGGCATCCTCTCCTGTGTCGCCGCCGGCATGGGCGTCACCCTGTTGCCCAAGGCCATCGCGGAAAGTTGCAGCGTGCGCCATGCGATTCGCTGCCACACGCTGCCGCCAGAGTTCGCCAAGGTCTCCACCGTATTCATCCGCCGCAACGACTCGATGATCACCTCGGCCATGAGCGCCTTCATCGGCCTGGCACAACAGCAAATAGCCCGACCGGCTGTGGTGTAAATCGGCCCTGTATAGCGGCCTCAACAAATAACCCCGGCAGGAGCCAGCCTGCTGGCGATGAACTCCAGTGCGCCGCGCTTATCGAGATCACACGCGTTATCGTTGACGACCATCGCTGCGATGCGCCGACCCGACAAGCCAGCGCCCACAGTGGGATCAGCTATGCATCCGGAGTTCCGGCTCGACCAATGACCAGGGATGCACCGGGTTTGTCGTCACCGGCAACCCGAGCACCAGCTCCGCCACGCGCTCGGCAGCGGGCACGACACTGTGGATCTTGCCCACCCCCTGCCCCGCGTACAACGACAGCTTTTTTGCCATCCGCGGCTTGTCGATGGCGCGGGCGCCGCCGCCGATGAAGCGCAGCAGGTTCCACTTGTCGCGGTTGGGTATTACCCGGTGCGGCGTGCCCCAGGTCCAGCCGAACGAGTAGCCGGTGCGGTACTCGGTGTCATCGGTGGTCGCCTCGACGATCTTCTGTTTGTACAGCGGATGGGCATTTGACTCCTCGGTGGCGATGAACGCCGTGCCCACCACCACCCCGCCAGCGCCGAGCGACATCAATGCGCGGACATCCTCGCCGTTGACGATACCGCCAGCCGCCAGCACCGGCCGGCCCTCGCAGACGGCCAGGATCGACGTCAACAACGGCATGATGCCAATCGTGCCGCGATTCAAATGCCCGCCACTCTCACTGCCCTGGGCCACGATGATGTCTGCGCCCTGAGCGATGGCAATGTGGGCCAGCTCCACCGACCCCGCTTGCACCATGACCACCAGCCCGGCGTCTTTGGCCCGGGCAATCATGTCGGCGGCATACTTCTCGGCGTAGAACAGGGACAGCAGTTTGGGCTTCTCCTTGAGGATCACCTGAAACTGCGCCTCGAACACATCCGGCCCGCCGAACTGCGGCACCAAGTTGACGCCAAAGGGCTGATCGGTGAGCGCGCGGGTTTCCTGGATCCAGCGGCGCAAGGCCAACGGTGGCAAGCGCAAGCCGCCAATCACGCCCATGCCCCCGGCATTGGCCACCGCAGCGACCAGTGGCGGGCCGGAAATCGCCGCCATCCCGCCGAGGAAAACCGGGTACTTCACGCCGCAGAGCCGGGTGATGGCGTTACCGGCAAAATCGAATCTGGCTTCGTTCATGACTCACAGCTCCACATGTTTTCCAAGCATCCGCTTGAGCGTGTTGTTCTTCAGGAGAAAGTGATTCTTCACCGCGCCGAACACATGCAAGGCAAGGCCGGCGAGGAAGGCTGACGCACCGATGTTGAACAGCAGGTCGACGACGTCCTTCAACACCGCGTTGACCGGCAGCAATGTCGGAATCGACCATCCGCCCGGCAGCGTCACCCCCTCGCCGGCAGCGGCCCGCGAAGCCCACACGGCCACCGGCAGCAGCACCATGGCCAGGGCGAGTGCCACCGCCACCGAGCGGCTGATGATCACTTCGATGGGATTGGGCGTGCCCACGGGCAGTGGATGGTATGAGGTGATCCGGGCCCAGAAGCGGTAGATCGAGACGAGGAACAACATCAGGCCCAACAGGTTTTGCACCCTGCCGAGCTCTGTCCGCAGTGCCTCGCCGGAGGCGTGACCGATGGCCAGTTGCAGGCCGAAAATCCCCAGCAGCGCGAACGCGACGACCCAGTGCAGGGCGACGGTGACAGGGGAAAATCTCAGGCCATTGTCTTTTAGTTGCATGGCTGACTCCGTTTGCAAAATGCGCAAAACAGCAAAGGTATGGGTTGGGCGAATACGCCTCAGTGGCTGACCGCTTGCGACGCGCCGAGCCCGGTCCGGGCGCGGATCAACTGATCATCGAAACGCGCTCGCTCAAGCGCTGCGCCGTGACTGCGATCGGTCACCGACCCCAGCCAGGTGAAGAAGAACGCCACGTTCATCGAGATGATGGCCGGGTAGTCGTACGGGAAAATCGCCTCGGGATTGCCCAGTACCTTGACCCACACAGCGGGCGAGAGAATGACCAGGCTGACCGCGCTCACCAGGCCGGCGACGCCGCCGATCAATGCGCCGCGTGTGGTGAGCCCTTTCCAGTACATCGAGAGCACGAGGATCGGAAAGTTGACCGAAGCCGCCACGCCAAAGGTCAGCGCCACCAGAAAGGCGATGTTCTGATCCTTGAACAGAATCCCCAGCACCACGGCGACGATGCCGATGCCCACCGACGCGATGCGCGACACACGACGTTCATCCCCGGCATCGGCACGGCCCTTTCTGATGACCATCACATAGAGGTCATGGGAAATCGCCGAGGTGCCCGCCATGGTCAATCCGGACACCACCGCCAGAATTGTCGCGAAGGCGACGGCGGAGATGAAACCGAGCAGCAGATCCCCGCCCACGGCTTTGGCCAGGTGCATCACCGGCATGTTGCCGCCGCCGATCAGCTTGCCGCCGACAATCCCCGACTCGTAGAAGGCCGGGTCCTGGCCGACGATGACGATGGCGGCCAGGCCCAGCACGGCCACGATCAGGTAGAAAAAACCGATGAAGCCCGTGGCGACAAATACCGACTTGCGCGCCTGCTTGGCGTCCGGAACGGTGAAGAAACGCATGAGGATGTGTGGCAGCCCCGCCGTGCCGAAGACCAGGCCCAAGGACAGCGAGATCAGCGACAGCGGGTCGGCCACCAGTTTGCTCGGCAGCAGAATCCGCTCGCCGTCGTGGTGCGCGGCCACCGCTTTCTCGAACAACAGATCGAAGGAAAAGCCGAACTTGCTCAACGCCAGAAACGCCAGCAAGGTGCCGCCCAGCAACAGCAAGCCGGCCTTGATGATCTGCACCCAGGTGGTCGCGACCATGCCGCCAAAGGTCACATAGACCGCCATCAACAGCCCCACCGCGATGACCGCATAGTTGTAGGGCAGGCCGAACAACAGCTGGATCAACTGCCCTGCCCCGACCATCTGCACCACCAGGTAGAAGCACACCACCGTCAAGGAACCAAAGGCTGTCATGGTGCGAATGCGGTTCTGATCGAGGCGGAACGAGGCGATGTCCGAAATGGTGATGCGCCCCAGATTGCGGATGCGTTCGGCAAACAGAAACAGCAGCAACGGCCAGGCCACAAAGAAGCTGATCGAATACAGCACCCCATCGAAGCCATTGAAGAAGATCATGCTGGTAACACCCAGCAGTGCCGCTGCCGACATGTAGTCGCCCGCCAGCGCCAGGCCATTCTGGAACCCGGTGATGCCACCGCCCGCGTTGTAGAAATCATCCATCGATTTGGTCTTGGAGGCGGCCCAGTAGGTGATGCCCAGGGTCGTCACGACGAAGACCAGGAACATGCTGATCGCCGTGATGTTGATCGGTTGCTTTTCGACGTTCTGCAAAACGTCGGCGGCCATGGCGCGAGCCGCGAATGCGCTGAGCAGGACTGGAAGGACGAGGTTGCGAAGAAGGCGTTTCATACGATCACCCCCGCGCGGATTTCTGCGGTCAGCTCATCGAACTCACCATTGGCCCGAAGGATGTAGAGCCCGGTGAACAACCAGGCTCCGATGATGAACGCCAGGCCCAGCGGCCAACCGATGTTGATGATGCTGGTGGCGGAAAGCTTCGTCGCCAGAAGGCTGGGCGCAAAGGCCGCGACGAGGATAAACGTGAAGTACGGCACAAGGGTGGCGGCGGTCAGGCCAGCGACGAACCGTCGCTGCCTTGAGACCAAATCCTTGTACCGGGGGTGGTTACGGATTCTGGCTGATTCAGATGCATGGTTCACGTTGACTCCGTGGAGCAGTGGTTGCGTTATTGTTGTTCCACAGCCTCAGATTCGAAGACTCGATCCGCCACTGGCTGCGGTGTCTGTGCACCCTCAACCTATGCCCGCCTAATGATCATGTAAAATGATCAATTGTGAATCTCGTAATCGCTTTTGGTGAACCAACTAAACCGCGATGCCTCCCCCTCCCGGCCTTCGAGCGCCTGCCCCGTCCAGGCTACCTTTGAGCGGGCGTTTGTTGCGTGACAGCGGGCGAGGCCTTCACCCAACCGTTGATTCCGGCACACAGCACCAACAGGGCGCCCGTCACCAGAAACACGTGATGCAAACCGAAGTGCGCGCCAATCTGGCCACCGATCAGGGGTCCGATGACCTGTCCAGAGAACTGTGCCGACTGCAGATAACCCAGGACTTTGCCGGTGTTGTGCTCCGCCACCGAATGCCGGATCAGCTTGGCAATGGCCGGCAGCAGCCCGGCAATGCTCATGCCCATCACGCCGCGCAAAATCGCCAGTTGCCACCATTGCGTGACGAACGCCTGGGGCACCATGACCACGCCCGTCACCAGCAAACAGCCGATGATGACGTTCCAGCTGCCGACGCGGTCGGCCAGCGCCCCCAGGCGAGCGGCGGTCAAGATGCTGCCCAGTGCGGAACAGGCCATGATCACGCCGGCAATCCGCGCCTGGTCATCCAGTGCGACGCCAAGGTGACCGATATAGACCGTGATGATCGGCTCGATCGACATGTTGGCCAGCAGCACCATCATCGCGGTGATCAGCAGTGCAGCGATGATCGGCCAGCGTGAACTGACACCTGGCGTCTGGGTTTCTTTGCCCCGGCGAGCACCGTCCGTGGCGCGATCGAAGTCTTCGCGAATGAGCACAATCGTGGTGATCGCCGCCACCGCGATCATCGCGCCACCGACGAAAAACGTGCCTCGGATGCCAACAAGCCCAGGCAGGAATCCCCCCACCAGCGGCCCGATCAGGTTGCCCGACAGCGCCCCCGTCGACAGCACGCCCAAGGCCCAACCGGCCTTTTCCTTTGGCACCTGGGAGCCGATCATCACGATGGAAGCCGAGGCGTAGCCACCGATGAGCCCCGCGATCAGGCGCAGCAGCACCAGATCGGTCACGTTGCGCGCCAGCCCGATCATCGACATCACCACCGCCATGCCAATGGCCGCCCGGATCAGCATCGGTTTTCGCCCATACCGATCGGCCAGTCGTCCCCAGAGAGGCGCGGTGATCGCCGTGCCGAAAAACGTCGCCCCGAATGCCACGGCCGACCATTGCACCACGTCGGCCTGGGAAGTGACGCCCAGCTGTTGCACATAAAGTGGCAGGAACGGCAGCAACATGCTCAGACTGACCAGCGTGGTAAAGGAGCCAAAGACACAGACGGCCAGGTTGCGGCGCCAATATGAAAGGTTGCGATCGGCATAGTTCACGAAGGGCACTCCGGTGTCGTACTTGAATTGAAATTTCGGTTCAAGCGGACACTACCCGCGCCCAAGCATCTTCAAAAACGAATTAATTTGATCGGAGCTATCGGTATGAGTGATACGCAGAGCCGGCGCGGGCTGCAGCGCTAATTACACGGTGTATCAACTGAAATTCCACGGCACGCATTTATCTTCGCAGGAGGGCTTAATACAGTGACAGACCCCCTCCGTTCCTTCATTTCACGAGCGAACCCGCATGCCCCATGACTTGAGCCACCTCGACACCGCACTCGCGGCCTACCCCCGGGCGACGCTGCTCGAAGGTCCGACACCGATTCAGAAACTGTCTCGATTGAGCCGTCTGCCCGAGATGAACGGCTGCAATATCTACGTCAAGCGAGATGACCTGACAGGTCTCGGCGGCGGCGGAAACAAGCTGCGCAAACTGGAGTTTCTGCTCGGCGAAGCACTGGCCGAAGGGGCCGACACGCTCGTGACCTGGGGCGGCTTTCAGTCCAATCATGCGCGGCTGACGGCGGCCGTCGCCGCCCAGCAGGGACTGGCCTGCGAACTGATCCTGACGCCGTCGGCGGTGCGCAGCGACGAGGACTTTTGCCACAACGGCAATGTCGTGCTGGACGCTCTGTTTGGCGCGACGGTTCACCGACTTGCCCCCGGCGCCGCGCCCGATGTCTTCGCGGCGCAGCGGGTCGAAAAGCTCAGGCAACAGGGGAAAAAACCCTTTGTCATGCCATTGGGCGGGTCCAGCCCCAGAGGGAGCCTGGGTTACAGCGCCTGCGCGGCCGAGATCCTGCGCCAGGCCGATGCGCTCGATGTGCATTTCGACCGGATCATCGTGCCCAATGGCAGCGCCGGAACCCATTCGGGCCTGTTGGCCGGCGTCACCCTCGCCCACTCATCAACACAAATCGCCGGCTATACCGTGCTCGCTGGCGAAGACCAGGCGGCGAGCACAACCCTGGAAAAAACCCGCCAGGTTCTGCAACTGCTTGACCCCGGCGCCACGCTGGCCGAAAGCTCGGTCAGCGTGGACGGCAGCCAGCGCGGCGACGCCTATGGCGCACCCACCGAAGCCATGCTGGAGGCAGTGCGACTGCTCGCATCCCGCGAAGGCCTAGTTGCTGATCCCGTGTACGGTGGCAAGGCCTTCGCCGGCTTGCTGGCGGCGGTTCGCGCCGGCGAGTATCCGGCGGGAAGCAACCTGCTATTTGTGATGACCGGCGGCCTGCCCGGCATTTTCGCCTACCGCAGCGCCTTCGAATGACCGGACGTCTGTAGGCGCCAGCTTGCTGGTGATGGACTCAAGTGCGCCGCATTCAACCGGTCTGAACGCGTTTACGTTAACGACCATTGCCAGCAAGGCGCTGCCGAGAGGGATGCTGAATTGACTGACGCCTTCGCTGGCCGGCGGTTTTTGATCGTCCGAGCTGTTCGTCAGCCAGCCGCGCGAGTTTGCCGACCCTGGCCAATACTGCAGGGGTCGCCCTGCAAGCCGGAGCTCAAAGATGCCGCTGACTCTTTACTACCATCCGCTGTCGTCCTACTGCCACAAAGTGCTGGTCGCGCTCTACGAACAGGCCATCGAATTCGAAAAGAAGATCATCGATCTCACCAGCGAGGCAGATCGATCAGTGCTCCAGGCGCTCTGGCCCCCGTGCAAATTCCCGGTCATCCGCGATCACGCGCGCCAGCGCAACCTGGCGGAGTCGAGTGTCATCATCGAGTACCTGGACCACTTCCATGCAGGCCCACACCCGCTGATTCCCGGTGATTGGGACACGGCGCTGGAGGTGCGCCTGTGGGACCGCTTCTTCGACCTTCATGTGCAGACCCCGATGCAGCAGATCGTTGCCGATCGCCTGCGTGCGGCCCATGGCGACCTGACCCGCGAGCGCGCTGCGCTGATGACCGCCTACGGCATGCTCGAGCGCCAGTTGGCTGGTCGCACCTGGGTCGCCAGCCCGGACTTCAGCCTGGCCGATTGCGCCGCCTGCCCGGCCCTTTTTTATGCCAGCACCCTGCTGCCGTTTCCCGAGGATTGTCGGCACTTGCAAGCGTATTTCGAACGGTTGACCCAGCGACCATCGTTCCAGCGGGTCATCGACGAAGCCCGGCCTTACTTTTCGCTCTATCCGTTTGAGGAGGCCATACCGCAGCGATTTCGCTAGGCACTGACGACCGCCCGCGCGATGATCCCCTTCCCCCAAAAAGCCGCCCAAACACAGGGAATCCCTCCACCGTCGGGGGCCTCCGGTATTGGCAGACGGCATGACCGACTGGCCGTCTCAGGTTGCGGCTCAGGCAATCCCGGCCTAAGGTCCAAACGAAGATTTGCCGCGAATGGCGCGATGGCGCGCCACTGGTTTCTGTCTTTCCAGTGCGAATTTCCACAGGAGGTGACGACATGCCAAACGACTCCCGCCCCGCCGTACTCGAACTGATCGGTAATACGCCCCTGGTGCGTGTCAGCCGTTTCGATACAGGCCCGTGCACCCTGTTCCTCAAGCTTGAATCGCAGAACCCCGGTGGGTCGATCAAGGACCGTATCGGCCTGGCGATGATCGATACCGCCGAGCGCGATGGCCGCCTGCGGCCCGGGGGCACCATCGTTGAAGCCACCGCCGGCAATACCGGCCTCGGCCTGGCCCTGGTCGGTCGCGCCAAGGGTTACCGGGTGGTGCTGGTGGTGCCGGACAAAATGTCCACGGAAAAAGTCCTGCACCTCAAGGCCATGGGCGCCGAAGTGCACATCACCCGCTCCGATGTCGGCAAGGGCCATCCCGAGTACTACCAGGACGTCGCCGCGCGGCTGGCAAAGGACATTCCCGACGCGTTCTTCGCCGACCAGTTCAACAACCCGGCCAACCCGCTGGCCCACGAATGCAGCACCGCCCCGGAGATCTGGGCACAGACCCAGCATGATCTGGACGCCATCGTGGTCGGCGTCGGTTCGGCCGGCACGCTGACCGGGCTGACGCGTTTTTTCAAACGGGTGCAGCCCGACCTGGAGATGGTACTGGCTGACCCGGTCGGCTCAGTGATGGCCCAATACAGCCGCGACGGCACCCTGCCGACGCCCGGGTCATGGGCGGTGGAAGGCATCGGCGAAGACTTCATTCCATCGATTTCCGACCTTTCCAGCGTGCGCCACGCCTATTCGATCAGCGACGAGGAAAGCTTCGATCATGCCCGGCAACTGCTGCGCGCCGAAGGCATCCTCGGTGGCTCCTCGACCGGCACCTTGCTGGCCGCGGCGCTACGTTACTGCCGCGAGCAGACCAAGCCGAAACGGGTGGTCAGCTTCGTCTGTGACACCGGCACCCGCTACCTGTCGAAGATCTACAACGACCAGTGGATGTCCGATCAGGGCCTGCTGCAGAGCAAGCGCTACGGCGACCTGCGCGACGTGATCGCGCGGCGTTTCGAAGATGGCCGGGTGATCAGCGTCGGTCCCGATGACACCCTGCTCACCGCCTTCCAGCGCATGCGCCTGGCGGATGTGTCGCAACTGCCGGTGCTGGTCGATGGCCAGCGGCTGATCGGGGTGATCGACGAGTCCGACATTCTGCTGCGTGTGCACCAGGACGCTTCGCACTTTCGCGTGACCGTGGCCAGCGCGATGTCCGACAAACTGCAAACCCTGCCACCCGGCGCCAGCCTGGCCGAACTGCAGGCCGAGCTCGACCGCGGCCTGGTGGCCATCATCGCCGACGCGTCGGGCTTTCATGGCCTGATTACCCGGTTCGATATGCTCAATCACTTACGGAGATCCCTTGCATGAGTCAGCACGATAAAGACGCCGCACCACAGGGCTTCGCCACCCGGGTGATCCACGCGGGGCAGGCGCCGGACCCTTCCACCGGGGCGCTGATGCCGCCCATTTATGCCAACTCCACCTATTTGCAGCAAAGCCCCGGCGTCCACAAAGGCCTCGACTACGGACGCTCGCACAACCCGACGCGCTGGGCACTGGAACGTTGCGTGGCCGATCTCGAAGGAGGCACCCAGGCCTTCGCCTTCGCTTCGGGGCTGGCGACGATCTCCACCGTGCTGGAGCTGCTCAATGCCGGCTCGCACGTGGTCTCGGGCAATGACTTGTACGGCGGGACGTTCCGCCTGTTCGACAAGGTGCGCCAGCGCAGCGCCGGGCATCGTTTCAGCTTCGTCGACTTGACCGACCTGGCGGCGTTCGAGGCGGCACTGCAAGACGACACCCGGATGGTCATGGTCGAGACACCGAGCAATCCCCTGCTGCGCCTGTCCGACCTCGCCGCCATCGCCCGCATCTGCCGTGCACGCGGCATCATCTGCGTGGCCGACAACACCTTTGCCAGCCCCTATATCCAGCGCCCGCTGGAGCTGGGCTTCGACATCGTGCTGCACTCGACGACCAAGTACCTCAACGGCCACTCCGACGTGATCGGCGGCATCGCGGTGGTCGGGCACAACCCTGAACTGGCCGAGCGCCTGGGCTTCTTGCAAAACGCGGTGGGTGCGATTGCCGGCCCGTTCGACGCCTTCCTCACCCTGCGCGGGGTCAAGACCCTGGCGCTGCGCATGGAGCGTCACTGCAGCAATGCGCTGGAACTGGCGCAATGGCTGGAACGCCAGCCGCAGGTCGCGCGCGTTTACTATCCGGGCCTGGCGTCGCACCCGCAGCACGAACTGGCGCGGCAGCAAATGCGCGGTTACGGCGGAATGATCTCCCTCGACCTCAACACCGACCTGGCCGGTTCCAGGCGTTTCCTCGAAAACGTCCGGATCTTTGCCCTGGCCGAAAGCCTGGGGGGTGTGGAAAGCCTGATCGAGCACCCGGCGATCATGACCCACGCCACCATCCCCGCTGACACCCGTGCGCAGTTGGGTATCGGTGATGCGCTGGTGCGCTTGTCCGTGGGGGTCGAGGATGTCGAGGACCTGCGCGCGGACCTGGCCCAGGCACTGGCGCGGATCTGACCGATATGAAATAACAGGCACCACTTTTGTGGGAGCGAGCCTGCTCGCGATAGCGGGTGCGAGTCATGCGCCTAGCGCCGGAACAACCCGCTATCGCGAGTACGCTCACTCCCGCAGGTTTTACCGTTTTCATTTCCGGAAGATCGATCCATGTCCAAGCTCGACCTCTCATTGCAAGACACCGCCGCGCCCGAAGGCGTTTGTTTCGGTTGCGGCAGCAGCAATCCCCACGGGCTGCACATCAAGAGCCATTGGCATGAGGATGGCGTGCATGTGATGGCCGAACACCTGCCCGATGCCATGCATTGCGGCTGGCCGGATCTGGTCTACGGCGGCCTGATCGCGATGCTGGTGGACTGCCATTCAAACTGGACGGTGATGGCTTATCACTACCGTGAGGAACAGCGTGAAGTGGCCAGCCTGCCGCGCATCAATTGCGTCACGGGCAACCTGGGCATCAAGTTCATCAAACCGACGCCCATGGGTGTACCGCTGACCCTGCGGGCCAAAGTGGATGGCGAAGTCGGGCGCAAGACCCGGGTCATCTGTGAGGTCTATGCCGGGGACGTGCTCACCGCCATTGGCGATTCGATTTTTGTCCGGGTCGATACCGGGCAACTGGCCGCCGCTGCCCACGGGCAACAGACAAGCCAATAGACGCACTCCCCGCGCTAGCGCCCTGTTGCAGTGGCTCAGGACGGCTCAAGCGCAACGATCTTCAGCCAGGGCCAGCGAGTCTGATAACTCTTGGCCTTCTGCATGAACAACTCTGGCTGGGGATTCTTGGGATTGATGCGCAGCAGGCCGTGCTCGGTGTCGGCCAGGCCATGGGGCGCATAGACCTCGCCGGTTTCAACATCCAGGCCGATACAGGTCCCGGCGACCAGGTAGCGATCAACCCCGTCCCTGGCCGATTGAAGCTGCGGATAAGCCCCGCCAAACCGCTGGCTGTACCAAAGATGGACCCGCGCCTGATTCTTCATCTCGACGTTGGCTTCCAGGTCACGGAACAGATGCTGCGCAGCAAGGATGACCTCATTTTCGGCCTCCCACGACAGGTCCTCATCGAAGTAAAAAACGTCGTAGTCTTTCACTCCCCACGCGGCCGGGCGCTGCGCCTGCTGGTTCCACACGGCCTGGAACAGGCAGCCGGCGGTAAGCAGGCATTGATTCAAACCCAGTGCAGGCAAACGTGAGGTGATTTCAGCGTTGATCGGATTGGTCATGGCGATGCTGACCAGGCTTTCGACAGTCAATGTCATGTGCTTCGTCCCTTGGAAATCGCTTCAGTGGCGGCCAGCGACAATAGCGCAATTTCCCGGGACGCAGGTTCACTCGACGGTCAAATCAGCAAATCCTCGTAGAACGCGCCGAAGGGACGCTCGGGGTGGGCGATCTGGATCTCCAGAATCCACAGGCCAGTGGTCGGGCATTGATCCAGGTCTCCCAGATCACCGCCCCGGTATATCGCATGGGGAAAATCGCTGACCCGATGACCCTTGATGTCCAGATTGAGCGTCCAGCCCATGGCCTTCGCTTGAGCGGTGGCATAGTCATACAGCGCCACGCCGGACACCCGCTCGCTGCGCCAAAAGCTCTCGACCCGGTCAAACAGGTCCTTGGCGGCCGAAGCACAGGCGATCATTTGCGGATCGGAACCGGTGGTGAATGTCGCGCCGGCATCCCCTTCGTGACCCTGCCAGACCACCCCCATGTCGATGAAGAAAATGTCCTCTTCACCCAGCTGCGGGTCGCCGTCGGAGCGTTGCTTGAACGTCTTGAGCGTATTGGCGCCGAAGCGCACCAGCAGTGGATGCCAGATTCGATCCATACCCATTTCGGACAGGACCTGCTTGCCGCGCAACTGCGCCTCGGACTCGCGCATGCCCGGCGTGATGACACTGGCAATCTGCTCAATGGCCTTCCAGGTCATCTGCTGCGCATGGCGCATCGATTCCAGTTCGTAACGTTCGCCTACTGCTTCTTTACCGTTCAGGGCCATGGTCATGAGTCATTCCTTGTTTAAGACCGCGCATGTGATCGCTGTATATCTTTTTATATTGCGATATTCAAGATCAAACAGGCAGGCATGGCTCGGGCGATCCCCGACCACACCTTGCAGCCCTCAATGCGGGGTCATGACATTGACGTGCCTCAGGCCGGTGAAATCGTTGCCAGCACGCCGATCAGGATAGTCAGCACCAGAAAACCACCGAGAAAAATCGCCATCTTGCCCATAAGGTCACCTCCGTTTCGAATAAGCGGTGCAACCACTGCTGCGACTGCGGACCGTGCCGTTATTGTGGGGCGCAGGCCGAGTGCATTACAGAGGCAGAAAGCGCAGAAAAATACGGATCAGATCAAGGCGCCTTGCAAACGCACAACCTGAGCCGGCTTGCTGTCGATCGGCGCCAGTACGCCGCGTTTAACCAGGCTACACGCGCCATCGTTGACGACCATCGCTGGCAAGCCGGTTGCTACCGCGCTTGAGGTGAACACACGCCCCGGAAAATGATTATCCGCACCACACCGAGGTGAATGATCACCCTCAGGGAACTCCTGACAACCGCCGTGCATCCTAAAATATGAGGGACTTCCTTTTTGCTTCACGCTTTGAGAGGACACCGTCATGCGCCGTCTGATTATCGTTTCGTCTCTGTTGCTGTGTTTACCCTTCGGCTCTGCAATGGCCAAGGTGGACGCAGGCGATGTCGCCACCTCAGCCGGGGTTTCCGCATCGCTGTACTCGACGTTCAAGGACCACAAACTCATGATTCCTGCCCGGGATGACGCCTCCAGCTTCGTGGCCAGTGGCGGTGCGATTCGCGGCGCTTATCTGGAATCGGTTCTCAAACAGCTCCGGCAGGAGCACCCCGACCTCAACAACGCAAGCGACGAAGACCTGGCTCGCGCCATTCTCGTCCAGGAAGGCGTTCCAGCCGGTCAATAACGACGGCCAACCTCAGCGGTGGGGCTTGTGAAACCTGGACAGCGTTTCCGGCCCTGCCTTGCTTTCATGACTGAGTTCAAGAGAGCCGCGCCCAGCCGGCCACCAGTGCCGCGCTGATGCTGACCCCGCCGCACACCACAACCACCACGTCCCGGGCTTCGGCAATCGCCGGATGATCCAGGTAGGCAATGGCCAGCGACACGCCACACGCCGGCTCCACCAACTGCCGCAAATCACTGGCGTAACGCACCACGCCCATGATCGCTTCCTCGTCTTCCAGCACCACGCACTCATGGGGGAAAGCGAGGATGTGCTGCACCGGCCACGCCGCCACTTGAGCGGCGCCGAGCGAGGTGGCGACCGTGTCGATCCGTGGCAAACGCACGGGATGCCCCGCCGCCATGGCCGCGGCGAACGATGCCGCGCCCCGGGTTTCGCAGGCGATGATCCGGCAATCGGTGCGCCGATGGCGGATCAACCCGGTGAGAATGCCCGCGAGCAAACCGCCGCCGCCCACCGAGGTCACCACGGCGTCGACCTGCGGACAGTCTTCGAGGATTTCATCGATCATCGTGCTGTGCCCTTGCCACAACACCGGATGGTCGAATGCCGGCACGTATTCGCTGTCCGCACCCTGAGCGAGTTCCTTGGCCCGTTGATTGGCCTCGTCCCAGACTTTGCCGTGGACGATCACCTCGGCACCGGTTTTACGGATCCGTGCGCGGGTGCTTTCAGGAGTCGTATGCGGCACCACGATGCAGGCTTTCAACCCCAGGCTGGCGGCGGCCACGGCAGTGGCGAATCCGGCGTTGCCCCCGGACGGGCACACGACTCTGGTTTTGCCCTGAGCCGCGGCCTGACTGCACAACAGCCCCATGCCGCGTAGTTTGAATGAACCACTCGGTTGCAGGTTTTCCAGTTTGAGCCAGATGCGGCGGGTCGTGGTCGAGAGGCCAGGATGCAGAATCAACGGCGTTCTGATGTGAAGCATGGCGGCTCCTGTTACGCGCCGCCCACTCGTCGAAGGGTCCACGGGGCAGCGGTGAACGATCCTTATCCAAGCTTAGTTCACCCTGACCCGGGGCTGGCTTTTCAGCGATAACGTGGCGCCGCCCTGACGTTGCCGAACAACCCGGAAAAGACCTGGCGCTGGCGATGGTCGAAAAGGACCATGCGAGGCGCATCGATGCCGCAGATGCTATCGCCGGCAAGCCAGCTCCTACACTGAAAGAAGGGACGTTACCCTCAGTGGAGTTGCCAATGAAAATTTCCGCCAGACTGGCGTTTTTCGCCATCGTGTCCACCCTCGCCTACCTCGGGCTGGCAATAGGCGGGCTGGGTGGTTTCGCCGCGTTTTTCTCCCATCCCTCGCTGGTGCTGGTGGCGCTTGCCACGCTGGTCATGGTCATCGCTTCGCTGTTCACCGAGGTCAACCTGAGCTCCGGCGAACGCGAGGATCGGGCCAACCGCTGGGTACTCCCGGCATTCGGGGTCATTGGCTTGTTGAGTGGTTATCTGCCGGCCTACAGCGACCGCATCGACTTCTGGACGTTCGGTGGCGAGGGCGTGCGCTGGCTGGGGGCCTTGCTGTTCATCCTCGGCGGCGCCCTGCGAATGTGGCCGGTGTTCGTGCTCGGCAAACGCTTCAGTGGGCTGGTGGCGATTCAGCCAGGGCATCGGCTGGTCACCGACGGAATTTATCGCAACCTGCGCAACCCCAGTTATCTGGGCATGTTGATCATTGCCGTGGGCTGGGCACTGGCGTTCCGTTCGGGGCTGGGCCTGCTCCTGGCGGCGCTGACGCTGATCCCGTTGATCGCGCGGATACAGGCAGAAGAGGCCCTGCTGCGGGCGCAATTCGGGGCTGAATACGAGGCTTATTGCGCGCGCAGCTGGCGGTTGATACCAGGGGTCTACTGAAGCGACTTGCGATACCACCTTCGCTGGCAGGCCCGCGCACAAGGGACCGTGCCCGGGCATAGGCAACGCAACACCGTCAGGAGCGAGCTTGCTGGCGATGGACCCGAGCACGCCGCGTTGACCCAGATCATGCGCGTTATCGTTAACGACCATCGCTGCGCTGCGGCGACCCGACAAGCCAGCTCAGGGGACCGAGGTGATCAGTGTCTGGACATCAGCCCATGCAGCACACCAAACCTCAACCCGGGTTCGGACGGCGTCATGTGGGAGACACCAAACACCTTGAACGCCGCCAACATGAGCACCAGACCGCCCGGCAGGATGCTCAGGCGATGAGCCTGCAAGCCGGCCAGCTTGAGCTGTTTGACATGCCCCACTTCCAGCAGGCGCACCGACAGGCGCAAGAGACCGCCATAGGTCACGCCGCTTTGACCGTAGTCGTTCAACCCGTTGGCCTTGAGCACCTTGGCCAGCATCCGCGCCGTGCCTGATGAGCCGATGACTTGCTGCCAGCCCTGGGCACGATAACGGCGTGCAACCCTTTCGAACTGCAGCGTGGCGACTCGCTCGGCTTCCAGCAGCGCCTTCGCGCTGATGGTGCCGCCCGGAAAGTAATGCGCCCCCACGGTGCCGCTGCCAACAGCAATGCTCTCGGTGAGTAAAGGCTGTGCGCCCTTGCCCAGGATCAGCTCGGTCGAACCGCCACCGATATCCACCACCAGGCGCATGCGCTGGGTATCAGGGAGGGTATGGGCGACGCCGGCGTACACCAGTCGGGCCTCTTCTTGCCCGGAAATGACATCAATGCGAAACCCCAGGTGCCGCTCGGCACTGGCCAGAAACAAGGGTGCGTTGTCCGCCTGGCGAACCGCGCTGGTCGCCACCGCCCGCACTCGCCCCGCCTCGAAGCCACGCATTTTTTTGCCGAAGCGCGCAAGCGCCTGCCAGCCTCGATCCAGCGCCAGTTCGTCCAGCGCCCCACCCTGAAAACCCTCGGCCAAACGGACGGGTTCACGCAGGGTTTTCACTTCCTGGATCATGAACTGCTGATTGCGCTTGACCGACTGGCCGATCATCAGGCGAAACGCATTGGAGCCCAGATCAATAGCGGCAAAGAGTGAGGCGTCGCCTTTCATGGTGGGGATTCCTGGCAAATCCGACAGCCCTTGGACCGCTCAACGCGGATCGCGAGGATGTTGCCACGGGCTCGGTGACAGCCAGATGACACCGGGATTATTTTCTGCTGAATGTCATTGTCACCAGGCCGTCACCTCTTCGGGGCAAGCGATCAGCCACGGAGGGCGTTACCGATCCTCGTTCAGCCCCCTGAATCAGCACACACCCCATCACAGCGATTGCCCTCCCCCCGACTTGGTGCAAAATACAGCGCTCAGCCACAAAAACAGACCGCGTCGCGGAACGCCGTGCAACGAGAACCGATATGAACACCCATTTTCAGAAAAGCGATGTCGCTGTGCCCAAGACCTGGTGTGATGGCCGCCATCACTGTGTCGCCCATCAGCAAGCGGCGGTGGCAGCATGATCGAGGTCACTGAAGTTTCCATCGCCCAACTGCGCGCTGCGCTGGAGTCCGGCCAGACCACGGCGGTTGAGCTGGTCCAGGCTTACCTCGCCCGGATTGATGCATACGACGGCACCGACACGCCCACCGCCCTCAATGCGGTCGTGGTGCGCAACCCCGAAGCGCTCGCTGAAGCGCAGGCCTCCGACGCCCGTCGAGCCAAAGGCCAGACGCTGGGGCCGCTCGATGGCATTCCTTACACGGCCAAGGACAGTTATCTGGTCAAGGGACTGACGGCGGCTTCGGGCAGCCCGGCCTTCAAGGACCTGATTGCCTATCGCGACGCGTTCACCATCGAGCGTCTGCGCGCTGCCGGGGCGATCTGCCTGGGCAAGACCAACATGCCACCGATGGCCAATGGCGGCATGCAGCGTGGCGTCTATGGCCGTGCCGAAAGCCCGTACAACGCCGACTACCTCACGGCCCCTTTCGCCTCGGGCTCGTCGAACGGCGCCGGCACCGCCACCGCGGCCAGCTTCGCAGCTTTCGGCCTCGCCGAAGAAACCTGGTCGAGTGGCCGTGGTCCGGCGTCGAACAACGGTTTGTGTGCCTATACGCCTTCACGCGGGGTGATTTCGGTGCGCGGCAACTGGCCGTTGACGCCGACCATGGACGTGGTCGTGCCGTTCGCCAGAACCATGGCCGACCTGCTTGAGGTCCTCGACGTGGTGGTGGCGGAAGATCCCGACACCCGTGGCGACCTGTGGCGCCTGCAACCCTGGGTGCCGATTCCGAGCGTTGCTTCGGTGCGTCCGGCCTCCTACCAGAAACTTGCCGTGAAGTCTGACTCACTGGCAGGCAAGCGTTTCGGCGTTCCGCGCATGTACATCAATGCCGATGCCGAAGCCGGCACTAGCGATGCACCGGGTATCGGCGGGCCGACCGGGCAACGCATCATCACCCGTGACTCGGTCATCGAGCTGTGGCAACAAGCGCGCAAGGCCCTCGAAGCCGCTGGCGCCGAAGTGCTCGAAGTCGATTTCCCGCTGGTTTCCAATTGCGAAGGTGATCGTCCCGGTGCGCCGACCGTGTTCAACCGCGGCATCGTCTCCAAGGAGTTCCTGCACCACGAGCTGTGGGACCTGACGGCCTGGGCCTTCGATGATTTCCTGCAAGCCAACGGCGATCCGAAACTCAACCGGCTGGTCGACGTCGACGGGCCGCTGATTTTCCCGCACGACCCGGGCACGCTGCCCAATCGTGAGGGCGACCTGGCCGCCGGCATGGACGAATACGTGAGGATGGCCGAGCGTGGCATCACCCCGTGGGACCAGATCAGCACGGTGCCTGACGGCCTGCGTGGTCTTGAACAGACCCGCCGCATCGACCTCGAAGAATGGATGGATCGCCTGGGCCTCGACGCGGTGCTGTTCCCGACCGTCGCCGACGTGGCGCCGGCCAATGCCGATGTCGACCCGCAGTCAGCGGATATCGCGTGGAGCAACGGCATCTGGGTGGCCAACGGCAACCTCGCGATCCGGCACCTGGGCGTGCCGACGGTCACCGTACCGATGGGTGTGATGCCCGACATCGGCATGCCGGTCGGCCTGACCTTCGCCGGTCGCGCCTATGACGATTCGGCCCTGCTGCGTTTTGCTTCGGCGTTCGAGTCGACCGGGTCCAAGCGCCTGATCCCGCCGCGCACCCCGCCGCGCACCCCGCCGCTGTCCAGCGGCCGGTAACGGGTGTGGGAGGAGCTTGCTCGCGAATACAGGGCGTCAGACGATTTAAATAGCGTCTGATATACCGTTTCGCGGGCAAGCCCGCTCCCACAGGGTTTTGCAGTGATCACGGGCCCTGTCAGAACGGCACGGTCAGCTTCATCCAGTACGCATTGCCCTGCGCCCGGTTGCGCACTTCGGTTTCCTGCTCCCATTTACCCGTGACAAACCAGCCCTCCTTGCTGGTGTATTTGATTGACGGCCCGATGGCCAGCGCCCGGCCCTTGTTGTCTTGGATCGTCTCGCCGTTCTGGCGGTCATCGGTGGTTTGTCGGTAGTAGTAGCCACCCACGCCCAGCACCCAACCATTACCCAGGCCCCAGCCGACGGCATAGTCGACGTGAAACTCCTGCCCAGAACGGTAGTTGGTCGCCGGGTTCTCGCGGTTGAAGTCGTACATCACCTTGGCATCGAGGTTGGGCCCGCTCGGGTCGACGTAGGACATGGCATAGACCGGTTCAATCACCCAGTAGTTACGCCCGGTGTTGGCCAGGTCACCACGGTCATAGCTCCCGGTGGGGGCGATCATGTCCAGGGCGAGGATGCTGTGGAATTTATCGCTGTGGTGAAAGCCCAGTGCCGGTCCGAAGATCACGTCCCCCAGGCCTTTTTTGCTTTGCGACTGACCGTTGAAATCGACCTTGAGGTCCACCAGCGGGACGATCGCGTGCAGCGCCACGCTGGCACCGAACAAGGTGTAATCGCTGACCCAGATCAGCCGTGGCGTGATGGCGTTGGCGCGCACGCGAAAATCCACCGGGAGTTTCTTGCCGTCGTTGCCACGCAGGTTATCGGCCTCATAGTGATTGACGAAAAGTTGTCCGTAGAAGCCCGGTGGCGGCATCGCCCCGGACATATAGTTTTCCGCGCCCAAAGGGTAGGACGTGCCTCCGCCTTCGGTGGCGTGCACCGGGACAGAGAGCGCCGCGCTGACGCTGGCCAGGGTGGAGATCACGAGCAGCTTGTTTGTTCTGCGAGTCATTCGTTTCAACCTTATTGTTGTTATCGGTCGGGCACGCCCTGCCCGCTCGTAGTGTCGAGAAGGCAGGTTCCATTGCTGGTTGGAGTGAGCCTGCTTGCGAAAGCGCTCCGGCTGGCGACATCGATGCTGGATGTGCCGGCCTCTTCGCGAGCAGGCTCGCTCCCACAGTGGATCGGGGGGCGGTCTCAGATGCGTTTGAACAATGCCGAACGCTGGGTTTGTTCACTGCCGTCGGCGGCGCTGTAGAAGCGCTCCATGAAGATGTCGCGTTCGAACAACCGGCCCTGCATCAGGCAGGTGATGGCCGAGTCGATCATCACTGGCGGCCCGCACAGATAAGCCTTGCGGTTGTTGAAGCGTCCGTCGAAATGCTGCTTCGCCGCGTCATGCACGTAGCCCTTGAACCCCGTCCAGTCGGAGTCCTCGTCTGCCTGGCTGAGCGCCGGCACATAGGTGAAGTTGGCGTATTCCCGGGCCAGCGCCTCGAACAGTTCGCGGTTGTAGAGTTCGGCGCGGTTGCGCGCGCCCTGGAACAGCACGATCTGGCGGCTGTCGCCGGCTTCCAGCAGGTCGAGGATCATCGACTGCGGGCTCGATAAACCGGAGCCCCCGGCGATGAAGATCAGGTCGCCACGCTGTGAGGTGCGCACAAAAAACTGGCCGTACGGCCCGGACAGATCCACCGTATCGCCGACCTTCAAGTCGTCGTGAATCTTGCCCGTGGCCAGGCCACCGTCGACCCGCCGAATATGAAGTTCAACTTCATCGGCACGGCTCGGTGGATTGGCCAGGGAAAAGGCCCGCGTGCCTTCGATGCCGGGCAATTGCAGGTTGATGTACTGCCCCGCCTGAAAGGCCATGGACCGGTCCAGCTTGAGGTGCACGCCCTTGATGGTCGGCGACAGGTCGACCAGCGCGCTGACCACCGCGCGGTAGTCCTCGACCGGATGCCCGAGGAAATCCGGGTCGGCATCGATATCGGCCTCGATCACCATGTCGCTTTGCGGGATGGCACAGCACGCCAATACCTTGCCCTCATCGCGCTCCATATCCATCAGCGCAAAAGACGAAGCCGCGCCGAGGTCCGCCTCGCCTTCCAGCACCTGGACCTTGCAGGTGGCGCAGGTGCCATGACCGCAGGCAAACGGCAACCAGACGCCCTGGCGCAAGGCGGCCTGCAGGATGGTCTGGCCCTCTTCCACTTCGATCTGCTCACCGGTGGGTTCGATGGTTACTTGGTAGCTCATCGCCGTGTCCTCAGTTAAAGCTGCCGGCAAGGCCGTTCAAGCCAGGGGTATCGAGGTGCAGCAGGCTCTTGTGATCGATGCCGTTGGCGATCAGGCTCGCCCCAAGGTCCGGCGTGAACGGCCGGTCGTTGAGGCGCCACAGGGCCTGGGCGAAATCGACCCGAGGCGCATCCGGGTGCCGGGCAATCGAAGGCTTGACCACCTGCTCGAGGAAGTCGCTGAACGGCATCGCCGGGGGCAGCGGAAAGGTAAACGGGGCGCAGAACATCAGGTGTCTTTCCCAGCACAGGTACACCAGTTGCAGGCCATGGAAATTTTCCTGGCGGTCCAAGGGTTGGGCGTCGTAGGCGCCGATGGCAGTCACAGGCATGATCTTGTCCTTCTTGTTATCGGTTAACTGCAGGAGCCGGCTTGCCGGCGAAGCGATCTAACGGCCACCGAAACAGGTGAATGCTCCGGCGCCATCGCGAGCAGGCTCGCTCCCACAAGGGTTAGGGTTTCGAGGTGGCCGGCGCGCTATTGCGATCGTTCGGGTGCCAGTCCTGCCAGCGCCGATGCTCGGTGGAACCCAGGTATTCGAAGTTGTCCTGGCCGGGATTGATGTTGTAGTAATCGCGCACCACCGATTCGACGTCGGCGCCACCGCAGTTGCCCTGCAGAATCTGATGCACCGGCAACCAGGCCTGGATGTACTTGGTCGGCTCGTATTCGAAGATGTCGCAGCAACCCTGGGAGCAGAAGTGATAGCGCTCGCCTTCGTGCACGGCACTGCGGTGGCTGAGGGTGGTCTGGTCATCCGGCTCGCCGAACGACAGCGGGATCTGGCAGATCTGGCAGAGCATCGGCAAGGTCGGGTTGTAGAAGCGCTCGCCCTTTTCCTGCAGCGCGCGCCAGTGTTCAAAGCGTGGACGGTAGATCTTGTCGAAGGTGTCCGGGTACTTTTCCGAGAGCCAGTCCAGTTCCTCGTCGGTCGGCATCCAGGTGTGGAAGTTGGTTGCCTGGCTGTACTGGTAGAAGATCGACCAGGCCTGATGGCTGACGTGATCCTTGGCGATGTTGGCCTCTTCGACGTGCTTGGGTGGACGGATGCCATAGCGCTCCAGGTCCTTGAACAGCGCGCCGCCGGCCTCTTCGAAATACACGCCCCAGGCTTCGGACCAGGACATGACTTTGTTCGGCAACATGTAGTCCATCATCATCCCCACCAGTGTCAGCAGGCGGTAGCCACGCCAGAACCACTTGTCGATCCAGCGCTGGATGATCGGCACGTTGTCTTCATGTTGCTCGAGCAGGAACTTGATCACTTCCAGGCCCAGGGTCATGTGCCGGGCTTCGTCGGACTGCGCGGAGAAGCCGAAGGTCACCGTGGCCATGTCGCCGTTGAACGCCGCGCCGGACATGAACGGCACGAACAGCAGGTTGGTCAGCACGTACTCGAACGAAAACGAAATCGCCGTGAGGAACTCGAACGGCCCGGCGGTGCGTGCATCTTCGAAGAACGACTTGGGCACCGAGAGGAACCACACGCGGTCGTGCATGTGCGCGAAGTCATGCAGGCCGTTGAAGTGCTTGTTGTAGTGGCTCATGGCGTGGATCTGGGTCTGCACGTGGCGCAGTTCGTCGATGGCCTGCATCTGGCAGGCGATCCGTGCACCGGCGCCGCTGAACTGCCGGCCGACCCGGGCGAAACCTTGATAGGCCTGGTACTCCAGCGGCGTGACACCGGACAGGAACAGCTTCAGCGCGTTGACGTAGCGGGCGTCCGACAGCGTGGTATGGCCGTTGTTTTGCGAGAACGCATCGAAGATCGCGTAGAGCTTTTTCTCTTTTTCGGCCTGGTACTTCCAGTAGGTGTCCATGGTCAGGCGGAACGGGTCTTCCCACTTGTCCCAGTCGGTGATCTTGATTCCTTCGAAACGCTCATGGGGGTAGATGTCCTCGTGGGTCTGGTAGCTCGGCTCCCAGTCCAGGTCACGGGTCATGCAGCGGTATTTTTCTTTGGCATTGAGGCGTTTTTTCACGGCCATGATGGCGCTCCCGAATTCTTGTGATGGATCAAACGGCTGTCGACGATGGATCAGCTGTTCCAGTACAGGGAAAAACTGTCGTCCTCTTCCACGACGTTGCCGCCCAGGGTGATCACGTACATCAGCATTTCCTGGATGTCCCAGACGCTGCCGGTCAGCGCCTCGACCGTGTCACGGCGGATATCCAGCCGGCTCTGGGCCTCGATGCGGATCATCGAAGGCTGGTGCTGGACCTCGGCATGGGGGTTGTCCTGGACGATGGCGTCGACGATCGAGCGCGCGTAGTCGGTGTCCTGCAGGTTCATGTAAACGAGGGAAGTCATGCTTGGGCTCCTGTCAGGCCGAGTTTTTTCAGGCGCGAGTCGAATTCGCTGCACACCGAATCCAGCGCCGATTGATCGAGACCAAGGGTCGCCAGCGCTTGCAGCGCCTCGACCACGCGCGGGCTCCAGCGATCGATCCAGCCTTGCACCAGCGCCTTGTTGGCCGCGCTTTCGTTGACCACGGTCTTGAGCAGCGCATCGACCCAGCGCTGGCTTTCGGCGAACCACAGGCGCATGAATTCGGTCAGCATGCCGACCTGGCCGGCGCCGTTGGCCGTCAGTTGTTCGTCGAGTTTGTGGAACAGCAGCGGGTACACCAGGCCGTCGCTGACCAGGTTTTGCGCCACGGTCAATTCGAACCAGTCGCGCACCACCAGGGTGTCCTCGACGTAGCGGCGCATGCCCTGCCATGCCGGGTCGTTCAGCCATTGCTGCTTGGCCTGGGCCAGCAGCTGGACATCGCCGTCGTCGAGCATCAGGCCGATGCGCGACAGGTACTGGGCGATGCCCAGGCGGTCCATGGCCTGGAACATGTGCATCTGCGTCACACTGGTGCCAAAGCCATCGGCGGCGATGTTGCTGTTGTTCATGTTGGCGCCCATCTCGGCGTGGCGCAGCGGCAACAACAGCTTGCTGATCAGCTCGACATGGGTGCTGGACAGGCCGGCGAGCATGTCGCGCTTTTCGCAGAACGCGTAATCGTGCTCGGCGTTTTCCTGCATCTTGGCCCGGGCCTGGACGTAGGCGCCGTAGTAGTACTGGCGCGGGTCGCTGACGGCGTACCAGTCGGCCATGACCACTGCCGTGCGGGTGGCGTCGTTGAGCAACTTGTCCGGCTGCCACAGCGGCCGGTAATGAAAATTGGTCGCCGACTCCAGGTCGAAACTGGCTTCCTGATACCGGCTGGCCACCTTGTCGCCAAAGCGGCGACGGGTGTGGCTGAAGGTGTTGCGGATCGTCTCGACGGTCGTCGTCTTGATCTCGACACTCATGGAGTGGACTCCTGTGGTTTTTGTTGTGTTGGATGGTCGGCGACCGGCTCAGCGTCGCGGGTTTCGCCGTAGCGCCACTTCTGCGCATCGGCGTCGAGAGCCTCGGACATCTGCGCGTCCATGTGCTGCACCCGGTTGTTTTCGCAAAACTGCCGGAACGCCTGACGCGGCAGCACCAACTCGACGAACAGGTCCGGAAAACCGATGGCGAAATCGAATTCGACGAAGGTGGCGTCAGGCTCGCTGCGTACACGGATGTAACGCGGCATCTGATCGAAGGTACTGCCAGGTTGGCTCATGCTCGGGTACTCCCTTGTTATGGTCGGGGTACGGAGCAACAAGGGTGCCAGCGACGAAAAAACGCTCGAAATTGATTTTTTATTTGTTTAAAAACAAATAGTTATCAGCAACCACTCACCAACGAACAGCGTTCAAGACCGGCTGCTGGGCAAGACTTCGGCAGCGGCAAATTGATCATTTGATCAATCGTCGCCGCCCCTTTCGAGCAAATGAGCAATCATCCGGCGATTGACTTTTGGTCCGCTTTCAGGCCGCTTAGAAAAAGAAAAAACGACCTTGCCTTGCCTGAAAAACCACGGTCGCTACGATGCCTGGAACAATCCGCCGACAGCCTGAGCGGAACGCATCACCACCCCAATAACTACAAATCAGGGGCGCACTGAATGATCACCACGTACAAGGCTTCCCAGCACCCGCCGTCGCTCAAGGATCTGAGCGACCAGGTTCGATTTCTCGGAAGCGAAGGGAAAATCTGGCTGGATGAACAACGCATGTTGTTGATCCAGGTGTCGATGATGGCGTCGTGCAGACGCGAGTTGATCGAGATGCTCGGCGTCGAGCGCGCCAAGGGATTTTTCATGCGCCTGGGCTATCAGTCCGGGCTCAAGGACGCTGAACTGGCGCGCAAGTTGCGGCCCCAGGGCAGTGATGTGGAAATGTTCTTCACCGGCCCGCAACTGCACTCGCTCAAGGGCATGGTCAACGTGCGCCCGCAGACCATCGACATCGATCTGGAGAACGGCCAGTTCTACGCCGATATCGAATGGCAGGACTCCTTCGAAGTGGAAAACTGCCAGACCGAGAACCTCCACTCCGATCAGCCGGTGTGCTGGATGCTGCTCGGTTATGCCATCAGCTACAGCTCGTTTTTCCTCGGTCGGCAGATCATCTACAAGGAGGTCAGTTGCCGGGGTTGCGGCGACGCGCACTGCCGGATCATCGGCAAGCCCGCCGAACAGTGGGACGACGCCGAAGAGGTCATGCGCTACTTTCAGAGCGACCCGATCATTGATGAACTGCAAGCGCTGCAGGTGCAAGTGGCCAACATGCGCCAGCGCTTGCAAATCGAGGCCGGCAAGTTCTACGGCATCGGCCAGTCGGCGGTGTACCGCAGAACCTGTGCACTGATCGACAAGGTTGCCTTGGGCAAGGCCTCGGTATTGCTGCTGGGCGAGACCGGCGTGGGCAAGGAAGTGATCGCCCGGAGCCTGCACCTGCGCAGCGAACGGGCCGGCGGGCCCTTTGTCGTGCTGAACTGCGCTGCCATCCCGCCAGACCTGATCGAAGCGGAGCTGTTCGGCGTGGAAAAGGGTGCCTACACCGGTGCCCAGCAATCGCGCATGGGCCGTTTCGAGCGGGCCAATGGCGGTTCGTTGTTCCTCGATGAAATCGTCGAGTTGACCCCGCGCGCGCAAGCCACGCTGCTGCGGGTCTTGCAGGAAGAGGAACTGGAGCGAGTCGGCGACTCGCAGACCCGCAAGGTCGACGTGCGGGTCATCACCGCGACCCACGAAGACCTGGAAAACGCGGTCAAGCAAGGGCGTTTCCGGGCGGACCTGTTCTACCGTCTGAATGTGTTTCCGGTGCGCATTCCGGCCTTGCGCGAACGCCGCGAAGACATCCCGCTGCTGATCGAACACTTCCTGGAAAAACTGCACGCCAGCTACAAGAAAAAAACCCTGGGCCTGTCGGACCGGGCGCTGCAGGTGTGCCTGCACTACGACTGGCCCGGCAATATCCGCGAGCTGGAAAACCTGATGGAGCGCGGCGTGATCATCACCGATGAGAACCAGAGCATCACCGTCGACGCCCTCTTCCCGCATTCACCGCAACTGGCTGAAAGCATTGGCCTGGCCAGCGATGGACGCCTGGTCAAATCGACGCCCGCCAGTGGCCAGGACTGGATCGACACCATCATCGATAGCGGTATTGGCCTGGATGGCGTGGAAGATGCGTTGATTCAGGCGGCCATGGAACGCAGCCAGCAAAACGTCTCGGAGGCGGCACGCTTGCTGGGGATGACCCGACCCGCGCTGGCCTACCGCCTGAAAAAATCTCCCTAGCCGGCGATCGGGTCTGTGAGCCTTGCGCCACTGACAAGATCGCCTTCGCTGCGATGCGGCCATCCGACAAGCCAGCCCCTGCAAAAGCCCCTACCTGCAAACCAGAAAACCTCCCTCGGGGCGACCCCGGGGAGGTTGAAACGGCGCGATGAAATCAGTCCCGGGCCTGGCTCATTTTGGTGAACAGTTCGGTCGGCACTTTCTTGCCATTGGAGACGTACTGGTTTGTACGGTACTTGTAGACCTCGGCCTCGGAAAGGTATCCGTCGTGGTTGGTGTCCATCGCCTTGAACTCTTCACCACCGTTCGGCGCAACGGCCAGCAGTTCCTTGAGCGACACGCGGCCGTCGTGATCGGTGTCGGTACGCGCGAAGGAGGCGTCACCGCACTTGCCTTCACCGCATTTGCCTTCACCGGCCTTGGTCACTTTGGCGCCGGTTTCGCTGGCACCACATTTACCTTCGCCACACTTGCCTTCGCCGCTCTTTTGCGCTGCAGCGACTTGGTAGCCTTGCGGCAACGCTTCAGCGGCAAAGGCGGACGATGCGAGGTTCAGGCTGCCGGCCAGTGCAACAGCGATCAGGCCAATACGGGATTTGTTCGACATACGGGACATGGTGATTCTCCGGGTACGGTGTGCGGCCAAGCCGCTTGGGTCATTGCCACCAGGGCGATAAGCCGTTGTGCGAGAGCGTTCTGCTTTCTCGCTAAGGCAGGGCTATTTGACGGCAACCGTGTATCCCGGATGTATCAGGATCGAGGGGCATTTGTAAGCCAGTCTGCGTACACCGGGTTCGGATACACAGCGATACACAGCCCCTCAGGCCTGATGTCACTTTTCAAGCATCTGGCCGGCGACGCCCCGGCCTTCATCACTGCGAAACAGCCCGTCAATGGTCCGACTGGGCGATATTTTTTGGGTCGGTGCCTGGAAGCAAGCAGCCCTTGGCCATCCACGGACAGTTTCTGGCCCAGCGATAGTCGGACTCCAGTTCACCCTGATCGTTGTAATACGCCAGCCGCAACTGATCGGCTTTCAGGTCGAGCTTGGCAAAGCCTGCCCGCGAGGCAGCGAACGCACTGTCTGCCGGGGAGATACTCAGGGTGTCGAGCGTCTGGCCGCCTCCGCCGGAGATGACCCACGCGGGTTCCCCGGCACGCAGCAGCAGTTGCTGATTGTGATCATGTCCCGACAGGAGCATATCGACCTTGTTGCGTTGCAACACAGGCAGGAGCCGGGTGACCAGATCCGACTCTTCACCATGACCGCCCTGATTGCGCACCGGATGATGGGACGCTGCGATTCGCCACACCGGAGCCGGGCCGGGTGCCTGGAACGCCTGATCGATCCAGTCGATTTGCTGTTGCAGGCTTTCACGTGGCGCCGCAGTGTCGAGGAACACTATTCGCACCAACGGACGTCCATCGACGCTGCCGAAATCCTTGGTGTAGAAGTTCATTGGCATTTGCCAGCGACCCGAACCCACGTGTTGTTGGCCGTATTCGATTTCAAATGGTTGCGACACCGGGTAATCGTGATTGCCCAGCACCGCGTAGAACGGCACGTGACTGAGCCATTGCCCCGAGTACACCTTTTCGAATCGGGTTTGCCAGCTCAGGTCGCGGGTACTGGTCAATGGCCTGCCGTAGAAGTTGTCGCCCAGCAGCACAACCATGTCCAGGCGCCCTTCCCTGGCCGCGACCTTTTCCATGGCTTGCCCTACGCGCCACTGCTGCATGTTGGCGCTGCCCTGATCGCCCAGCGCAATCATCGACACAGTGGAAGGCTCCAGACCTGACACTGGGACGAAGGGCGGTGGCGGCGTGTACAGCCAATAACCGCCCCACGCCAGCAAAGGCATGGCGACGATGCCTGCGCAGTGCACAATTCTTCGGAGTAGCAAGCGTTTCGCAGACAGCGACGGGGTCATTGTGCCTTTCAATCAGGAACTCACTGGCCAGGGTCAATCGGGGGGTTGGTGAAACTCGAACCGCCGTCCTAATAAATCACAGCAGTTGTTCATACTTTGTTAAAAAGTGGTTGCTCTACACCCTTCCAATGGCCTTTTTTTCACGCCTCCCCCCTTAAATAGTTGAAGGCTGAGCCCGCAATCGCACGAAAGTGCCGGTTAACGACGAACCCGGCCCCTGTACGGTGGTCACAACAAGTAATGGCATCGCGACTGGTCAAGGCCTGGGCCCCTGCTACGCTCAGCCGCGACGCTTGCAATTCACACACTTTAGGGTGCGCCGGATACTTTCAGTGGGTGCTGTTCCTGTCTGAGGCAGGGGCTGACCGCTGCTCCCGTCCATTGCTCCCTTTTCGGAGTAAGGAAATGACTCAATCTATGCGTTTCTTCCTGTCGATGGTCCTGGTGACAGCCTCATTGGCCTCGGCGAGTTTTCTGAACACTGCAGGAGCCGCCACCGCCGAAGATCTCAACGCCGACTCCCGGCAAGCCTTGCAATCGCTGTACAAGTCCCATCCGTTAGCTGAAACCATGTCGCACAACGCCAAGGCAGTGCTGGTCTTCCCGAAAATCATCAAGGCAGGCCTGGTGTTCGGCGGCAGCTATGGCGAAGGCGTGTTAATGAAAGGCTCGAAAGTCGTGGATTACTACAACTCCGTCGGCGGCTCGTGGGGGCTACAGGCGGGCGCACAATCCTATGGCTATGCGGTTTTTCTGATGACCGACAAAGCCCTGAAATATGTCACTGAAACCAAGGGCTGGGAAATCGGTGTAGGCCCGACCGTGGTGGTCGTTGACGAAGGGGCGGCGAAGAACCTGTCCAGTTCGACGCTGAAAGACGATGCCTATGCGTTCATCTTCAACCAGCAAGGTTTAATGGCCGGGGTCAGCATCGAAGGAACGAAGATTTCCCTGATCAAACGCTAGAAAAACCTGCCTGATTGGGCACCCGATCGGTGAAGCCGATGGGGTGCCCAATCACGTCAGGCACTGCGTTCCATCCAGCAATTCGCTGATCCACCGGGCCTGTCGGGCGATGTCCCGCACCTTTTCCTCGGGCACCGACTGGCCCGCCCGGGCGACGTGTTCCAGGGTCTTGTGCTTGAGGCGCAGCAGGCGCTGCCACTTGAGCAGGAACGCCGGGCTGCGGGCCTGCATCTGCAGCGGGCCAAAGTACAGCTCCTCGGCGCTATACATCACCGGCCCGTCGCGCTCGGCGACGATGATTTCGTAGTCAAAGCGGTTTTCCCGCAACACGTCCTCGTACAGGATGCGGTAATCATGGTTCATCAGCCATTCACGCAACGGTTGCTCGCCGCCATTGGGTTGCAGGATCAGGCGCTCCTGGCCATTCAGACGCGCCTTGCCACTGTCGAGGATGTCGCGGATCGTCTCGCCGCCCATGCCGCAGAGACTGATTGCCGTGATCCGGTCTCCGGGCTCGATCGCCGCCAGGCCATCGGCCAGGCGCACGGTGATCCGTTGCTCCAGGCCGCTCTCGCGCACCGTGCGTTCGGCCGAACAGAACGGCGTCAGTGCCACCTCGCCGGCCACCGCCGCCGTGATGACGCCACGGCGCATCAACGCCACCGGCAGGTAGCCGTGATCCGAGCCGATGTCGGCCAGGCGCGCACCGGCCGGTACCTGCGCGGCCACGCGTTCCAGGCGCATGGACAATGTCTGTTCGTTCAACGGCAACCCCTTTTCAGCACAAACGTCCGGCACCTGTGGCCGGGTCGGGACGCATTCTGTCGAGCTATGCCGTGCATTTCAAATTCCGGCGACCACGGCCTTGGTTCGCCTCGCCCTCGCGCGCGTGAATCTGGCCGCTGCGCCCCCTGGCCAGGGGCTGCTGCGGGCCGATAAACAGCAGGGCTGTAACGGGGCGAACGCTCAGCAGACATCTGCCCGGGTTTACCGACCAACCGCAACGTAAGATTGACGCAGGTCGCTGGCCCAACCATCGAGCACGGCCTTGAGGTTGTCGGCGGTCATGACCTGCTTGTCGTCGTCCAGTGGCACGCCTGTACCTTTGCGGACCACCTCAGCCACGACAAACCCGGTCACACCATCCTCGAATGACACTTCGGTGGCGATCTGGCTGTCCTGATCGCGAATGCCGGTGGCGGTGCTCACCCCGGCCGCGACCAGGGTGACCGGCAGCCATTCATAAAACCGCAAGCCCTGGGTGCTGCTGGCGACCTGGGTGATGGCAGGCTTCACCACCAGCGTATTCGGGCCCGGTTGCGAGACCACGGGCACCACCTTTTCCAGTTCGTGCCTGAGGGCGGCATCGTAGTATCGGGTCACCTCGGAGAGGGTACTTTGCGGGATCCGCTCGGTCGGTTGCGACCGTGGGTAAAACTGGCTCGGCGCCAGGTAGACCTGGGTGTACCGGCCTTTCGCCAAGGCGGGGCTGACCCAGCTGAGGACAGTCTGCCCCGAGGGCGACTGGCGCTCCGTCAGCACGCTGTAGTCGTTCAAAAAACCCGAATACATCTCGGGTTCGACTTTTTTGCTGCTGCAGGCCGACAGGCCCAGGGTGGCGGCCAGCAACAACGGCAGCGAGTGCTTGCTTTTCATCAATGCGATATTCCTTGTACGGCTTGATGGTCCGCGCCGTTCAGGCGTGGACGTGGGTTTGCGGGGTATTTTCCGAGCACTCGATGCGCAGCCGGCCCTGGGTCATGATCCAGTGGATGAATTCGGCAGTCGAAACGCTGTGGATGTACTCCACCCAGTGGTCACTGGTCGGGCTGTAACGCTCGAAGTAGCGGCGCATGATGATCTGGCTCTGATCGCTTGCCAGCTCCAGGCACGTCTGCTGGAAAAGGATCGACGTATCGTGTCCCGGTGCGGTGGTGCGCTGGGTGAGGATCAGGGAACGCGTGGCGTCGTCGCCCTCGGCGCTATAGCTGCTGTTCGTAACCTTCATGGAAGCCCCCCTCTGGAATGGAATGCTCGCAGGGTGCCCGAGGTTTTTTGCCCGACGATGTCCGATTGATGTCCGGCGGGAAGAAATATTGCTCGATTGAAATAAATGACCCCGGCATCGAAATGGTTTTAGATGCCTTCTTTTTTTGGCCCATGGATCCTGTGAACGTGAGCAAACTGCTGATCGTCGACGACGATGCGGAAATTCTGTCCTTGCTGAAGAAATTCTTCGTTCAGCATGGCTATGAGGTGGACGTCGCCGCGGATGGCCAGGCCATGTGGGCGGCGATCGCGCGCGGGCGACCGGACACCATCATCCTCGACCTGATGCTGCCCGGTGAGGGTGGCCTGAGCCTGTGTCAGAAAGTGCGGGCGCAGATGGGCGTCCCGATCATCATGCTGACGGCCATGGCCGAGCTGAGCGATCGCATCGTCGGCCTGGAACTGGGGGCCGACGACTACCTCACCAAGCCTTTCGCGCCCCAGGAATTGCTGGCTCGCGTACGCGCCCTGCAACGTCGCGCAGGCGAACAGAAAAGCCACAGTGTCGAACCATCGAGGCCGGTGATTGCCTTCGCCGGTTGGCACCTGGACATCACCTGCCGCGAGCTGCGCTCGCCCGAAGACGTGATGATTCCACTGTCCGGCGGTGAATTCGACTTGCTGGTGGTGTTCCTCGAGCACCCGCAGCGCATCCTCACCCGCGAGCAACTGATCGACCTGACGCACGGCCAGGGCCATGAGGCCTTCGACCGCAGCATCGATGTGCAGGTCAGCCGGCTGCGACGCAAGATCGAACCGGACAGCAAGCGCCCGGATCTGATCCGTACCGTACGCAATGGGGGTTATATGTTCACGGCCAAGGTCAACCGCTCATGATCTTCCGGATCTTGCACCGCGACACCCTCAGGCGCCGGATTGCCCTGACCATAGTCGCCGCAATGCTGGCTTCGCTAACCCTCAATGCCCTGTTCGTCCAGGTCGCGGGCACCTGGGCGCGTCCGCCGATCGAACGGACCGGTCTGCTGGAACAGATTGCCGCGACCACGCGAGTGATCGAGGCGGCACCGGCGCCGCTGCGCCCACAGTTGGCGAACGCGGCGAGCAACCCGATGCTGGATGTCTCGTGGAGCGCGAACCGCGATTCCTTCGATCTGCCTGCCCGAGGCGCGCAGGTCGAAGCCGGCAAGGTGCCGGTGCTGCAGCAATTGCTCGGTGATGACCGAGGGATGGAAGTGTTCCACCCCGATGACTGGCCGAAGGACAGTTCGCAGGCGCGTTATGTCGCACTGGTGCATCTGGGCGATGGCAGCTGGCTGTCGTTCACGCCCCCCGAACGCAGCTGGGGCCTGAACACCGGTACGCGGATTGCGGTGATCATCGCTTTGGGGCTGGTCGCCACCTTGCTGGTCGCCTGGATTGCCACCCGCCAACTGGCCAATCCACTCCAGCGCTTCGCCAGCGCCGCGAGGCGCTTTGGCGGCGACCTGAGCGCACCGCCGATCAACATCGAAGGCCCCCACGAGATACGCCAGGCCATCATCGCGTTCAACACCATGCAGGCGCAGATCCAGCATTTCATCGGCGAACGCACGCACATGCTCGCGGCCATCTCCCATGACTTGCGCGCCCCGCTGACCCGGATGCGCCTGCGCAGCGAATTCATGGAAGATCTGGACCATCAACGCAAACTGATTCGCGATGTCGAAGAGATGCAATCGATGATCAACGCCGCCCTGGCGTTTTTCCGCGATGACACTCACCTGGAGCAATCCACCGCGTTCGATCTGTCGGAGCTGCTGCAAACCATCATCGACGACTACCGCGACCAGGGCATCGCCATCGGTTTCACCGGCCCGGCGCACCTGGTGTATGTCGGCCGGCCGCTAGGGATCAAGCGCGTGATCGTCAACCTGCTGGAAAACGCCGTGAAGTACGGGCAGCGCCCGCGCGCCACACTGGGCCGGGACGACGATTCGGTGTGCATCGACGTCAGCGACAGGGGGCCGGGTATCCCCGACGCGGCCTTGCAACGGGTATTCGATCCGTTCTTCCGCCTCGAAACCTCGCGCAACCGAGATACCGGCGGGGTTGGCCTGGGGCTCTCGGCTGCCCGTGCGATCGTTCGCGAACAGGGCGGGGAACTGTCGTTGAGCAATCGCGAGGGTGGAGGATTGCTGGCGAGGGTGGAGTTGCCGGTGAATGGTTAGGGTCCGCTGGGAGCGAACCCCGTATTTCAATCCCTGAATTGCGTCAGTTGCTGACTCAGGGAGCCGGCCTGATCGCGCAATTGCACTGACTGTTCAAGCAAGCTGCGAATCGCATGATCGTTCTGCTCGGAGATGCGGCTGACGCCCTGGATGGCAACGGACAGTTGCTCGCCGGTGGCGGCCTGGCTTTGCGTCTGACGCGCCACTTCGCTGATGCGCGTCAGAATGTCCTGGGCGTGCTGGCGGATCTGATCGACCCCCTGGGCCGAGGTCGTCAATTGCGTGACGCCTTGACGCACGGCCTCGCCGACCTGCTGGACGTTGGCCACGGTGTTGCGCACGTCCGAACCGATGGCACCGATCATCTCGCCGATTTCACCGGTCGAACGGCTGGTCCGTTCCGCCAGTTGCCGCACTTCGTCAGCCACCACGGCAAAGCCACGTCCCTGCTCCCCTGCCCGCGCCGCTTCAATCGCCGCGTTCAGTGCCAACAGGTTGGTCTGATCGGCAATGCTGCGGATCACCGCGATGATCCCGGCGATCTGTTGCGAGCGTTTTTCCAGATCACCCACCGCGCCGGCCACCACGTCCATGGTCTGGTCGATGTGGGTGATGCCGGCCAGGGTCTGGCTCATGTCCCCGGAAATATGCTTGGTCAATACCTCGGTGTTGCGCGCCAGTTGCTCCACGTCCTCGGCTTGCTGGGACATCTCGGTCACCGAATGCGCCAGCGCCGTGACACCGCTGGCCATTTCCTCGGTCGCCGTGTGCTGGGAAGTCGCCCGCTCGGCGACGGCCTGGGTGGTATCGCCCAGGTGATTGGAGATCTGCATCAGCGTGGTGCTGCTATGGCGAATCGACCCCACCAGATCCCCCAAACGCTGGATGAACTGGTTGAACGCGCCGGCCAGTTTGCCGGTTTCGTCGCCGCTGCGTTGTTCGAAACGCAGACCCAGCTCGCCTTCCCAGGCCTGGATTCCGACGGTCAAACCCGACAACGGACGAATCTGCCACGCCAGCAAATGCCACAGCACGATGGCCAGGACCAGCAGCGCCACCAGACCGATGACCACGGCGGTGTAGAGGAAATGATTGATCCCGGCCATGGCTTCGGCGAGCGGGTACGCCACCATCAGCGCCCAATTGTTCGGTGCCTTGCCGATGTGCACCGGTTGCAGCACATAGCCCCAGCCATCGCGCTGGAAGCTGTAGGGTTGGCCCGCTTTGATGGCGTCCCTGGCTGCGGCCGGCAATTCATCCGCCGGTTTGCTCAAGCGCCTGGCATCGGGGTGGCTGGCGTACAGGCCGTCGCTGGAAACCAGCGCGCCGTAGCCTTTGAATGCATCGATGGTCGAGAGCTGGTGGTTGATTCTTTCCAGCGGGATATCGACCCCCGCCACACCCAGGGCTTTGCCGCCCTGCAACAGCGGCACCATGATCGACACCATCATCACCGACTGGCCACTGCCAGTGCTGTAGGCGAAAGGTTCGGAAGCCCACGGCTGGCGGGTATGCAGCGGTCGGTAGTAATACTGGTTGTCGGCGTTTTCCGGGGTGTAACCGGTCAACACCTCGGACTTGAGCGTGCCACCGGCACGGTTCCAGTACGTCAGGTAGCGACCACTGGCATCGTGATTCGGCTGGTTGGCATAGTCGCTGTCCTTGCCGTCGAATGCGTTCGCTTCCCAGTACTGCCCAAGCCCCAGCAAGTTCGGATTGGCCTCGAACAATTGGCGGGTCATGGCATCGGCCGTCTTGCGGTCGACCTGCTGTTGCTGCATCGCGGTGGCGACACTGGCCAAGGATTCGGCCACGGTAAAACCGGCGCCGAGTTCGACTTCCACTTCCTTGGCATTGGCCTTGACGATGGTGTCGACCAAGGCAAAGGTTTCCTTGATGGATGAGCCATAGGCGATATAGGCAATGGAACCCAGGAGCAGCGCCATGACGACGACGGTTCCGGTCAGCGCCGTCCAGAACAGCTTGAAGTGCAGTGAGCGATTAGGCATTGAGCATTCTCGAAGGAGCGATACGTCAGCCAGCACAGCCCGCGCAAAAATGAGAGTGCAGCAGCCCTGCTGGCAAGTGATTTATAGTTGATATTATTAGGCCACTATATCGAGGCGCGAGGGGCTGATGCAACCTAAATGAACAACTGCTCAGCAAGAAAAACCGGCCTGAAAAATCTGGCCGATCATTGCGCTCAGATGCGCCGGGCAGAGCGCGCCGAGGTCATGGAAACCGAACAACCGGGATGTCGTTCAAAGGCATTCCTGCGCGGCGCGTTCAAGCCGCGAAGGCCCGAAGGTCGACGCCAAAAACGCACGCTCATACAAAAACACTTTGCCACCATTGGAAGCCTTGTCCTTGTAGGCCTCGAGCACATCGTCCGCCGCGACTTTGCTGGACACGACAATCCGGTAGCTGCGCTGGGTTTCGGTCACGGTGGTTTTCAGCGAGCCATCCTGCAGTTTCGGCAGCACGCAATGGGCATAGTCGGCGGGAGCCTTGCGGGTCTGCAAGGTCAGCGTCGGGTCGTTCGGGGCCGAAGCACAGCCCGACAACAGCAAGGATGCGACAAGCGCCTGCCGGGTCAACATTTTCATCGAGCAAGTTCCTTGGAAAACATGTTGGATGCGCGGGATTTTCCTTGTTTGCCGCCAACAACAGAACTTGAGATCAATGATGATCACTATTGCCAGAAGCAATAGTCATCAGCAGCGCCGGTGTTTACCCGGCCTTGTCGCCCACGGCTTCGGGCGTTGCGCGATGGCCCTTGAACGCATCACGCCGCGCCTGTCGCTCCAGGGCATAGGCGGCACTCGGCTCGCTGATCAGTTCTTCGCGGCGCAACAGCTCGCCGCAATGCTCACACAGCGGCCCCAGCCCGGCCGCGTGGCCGCAGGTCTGGTGGGTATAACGCACGGCTAACGTCTCCCCTTCTGACTTGCACCAGGTTTCGCCCCAGGCACGCAGGGCGAGAATCACCGGGTAAAAGGCCTGGCCTTTTTCCGTGAGGTGGTACTCATGGCGCAGCGGCCGCTCACTGTAGGCACGACGCTCGATCAGCCCGTCGGTCTCCAGGCTTTTCAGGCGTGCCGCGACCATCTGCGGGGTGCCTCCGGTCTGCGCCTGGATCTCGTCGAATCGATGGCTGCGCATGAACAATTCGCGCAATACCAGCACGGTCCAGCGATCTCCGACGACTGACTCGGCCCGTGAAATCGGGCACAAGGTTTCAGGACTATTCTGTTTAACCGCCATACGGTCTTGCCTCTTTCACACTTACTATGATTATCATATTAACACCGTGCCACAGCAAGCCCAAGGCACAGCTCCACCTACATGCGAGGAAAATCCGTCATGTCGAACACTGCCTACCCCCTTGATCGGACCGCTTACCTGCTGGTCGATCCTTACAACGACTTTCTGTCCGAGGGCGGCAAAGTCTTCCCGTTAATCAAACCGATCGCCGAGCAAGTCGGCCTGCTCGATAACCTGCGCGCCCTCGATAGCACGGTTCGTGGCCTCGACATTCCGGTGTTTATCGTACCGCACCGTCGCTGGGAAAAAGGCGACTACGAAAACTGGGATCACCCAAGCCCGTCCCAATGCAAGATCCAGCACATGCACCACTTCGCCCGCGGTGAATGGGGCGGGGAATGGCACCCGGATTTTGCCCCGAAAGCCGGTGACGTCGTGGTTTCCGAGCACTGGGGCTCGAGCGGTTTTGCCAACACCGACCTGGATTTTCGCCTCAAGCAACGGGGCATAACCCACGTGATCATCGTCGGTCTGCTGGCCAATACCTGCATCGAGGCCACCGCCCGGTACGCCCAGGAACTTGGCTACCACGTCACCCTGGTGCGAGATGCCACCGCGGCATTCAAGCCGGAAATGATGCACGCCGCCCACGAACTGAACGGCCCGACTTTCGCCCACGCGATTGTCACGACAGATGAACTCATCGCCACTCTGGCGCAGTGAGGCGCACACCATGAAACTGACCGGAAACCTGCTGATCGGCGTCCATGAAATCCCTGCCACCGAAGGGACCCTGAAGGCGCTCAACCCCGCGACCAACCAGTTCATCGAGCCGGATTTCGCCCTGGGCGGCGTCGCGCAAGTGGACCAGGCCGCAATCCTGGCCGACGAGGCGTTTGACGCCTACAGCCATACTTCCCTCGCCGAGCGTTCGGCCTTCCTGGAACGCATCGCCGACAATCTCGACGCGGCCAGCACAGCGCTGGCGGCACGGGCATCGCTGGAAACCGGCCTGCCCGAGGCGCAACTGCAAGGTGAAGTCGCAAAGGCCGCCACCCAGTTCCGCCAGTTCGCCGATGTCGTGCGCAAAGGACGCTTCCTGCAACTGGCCATCGATCCGGCACAGCCTGAGCGTCAGCCACGCCCGCGCATGGATCATCGCTTGCAGAAAATCGCCATCGGCCCGGTGGCGATCTTCGGCGCGAGCAACTTCCCCATCAGTTATTCAGTGGCCGGTGGCGACACCGCCTCGGCCCTGGCGGCGGGCGCAACGGTGGTGCTCAAGGCCCATAACGCCCATCCAGGCGCCTCGGAAATTCAGGCCCGGGCCATTCGCCAGGCGGTGCAGGACAGTGGTTTGCCTGAAGGGGTGTTCTCGATGGTGCGCGGCAGCGGCAACGCAATTGGCGAAGCCCTGGTCGACCATCCGTTGATCAAGGCCGTGACCTTCACCGGTTCGGAACAGGGTGGCATGGCACTCTATCGGCGTGCGCAACTGCGCCCGGAACCGATTCCGGTGTTTACCGAGATGACCAGCGTCAACCCCACCTTCATCCTGCCCCTGGCGCTGGCCGAACGGGGCGCGTCAATCGGTGACGGTTTTGCCGAACGCATGTTGGTCAATGTCGGCCAGGCCTGCCTCAAACCGGCCATCCTGATCGCCATCGAAGGGCCAGGCTTTACCGCCTTGCGCGCCGCCATGATCAAGCGCGTCACCGAGGCGGCAGCACGTCCGATGCTGACGCCGGGGATTCACGCCGCCTACGTCAGCGGTCTGGATCACCTGCAAAATGTCGGCGCCACACAGGTGGCCGCAGGCCTGGCCGCCCATGGCGACCTGGACGGTCAATCCGCGTTGCTGGAAGTCGACGGCCAGCGTTTCCTCAGCGAGACCGCACTGGCGCACGAAGTGTTCGGGCCGGCGGCGCTGCTGGTCAAGGTCAGGGATGAGGCGGAAATGCTGGCGGTCGCACGGGCGCTTCGCGGTCAGCTCAGCGCGGCCATGCACCTTGAAGCGGGTGATCTGGGACTGGCGCAACGTTTGTTGCCGGTACTGGAGCGGCGCACCGGGCGGATTGTGGTCAATGCCTTTGCCCATCCGCAGGAGGTGTCCTTCGCCACCATCCATGGCGGACCGTTTCCGGCGTCCTCGGACAGCCGCTTCACCTCGGTGGGCATGACGTCAATCGAGCGCTTCTTGCGCCCGGTGTCGTATCAGGGCTTTCCCGATGCGCTGTTGCCCGAGGCCCTGCGCGACGGCAATCCCCTGGGCGTTCCGCGTAGCGTGGACGGCCAGTAAGCGTCAATCATGACCCGGCATTCAGGGGTTCACTGCTCGAATGCCGGTTCTTTTCCATGGCTTGCACCTGGTTGCGCCCATTGCGCTTGGCCTGGTACAGCCCGTCATCGGCGCGGGTCAGCAGGCTTTCCAGGGTGTCACCGGGCTCAGCGAAGGCGACCCCGAAGGACGCGGTAATGGTATCGAGCACGGTGTCGGTGCCGCGCGCCTTGATCCGCAATGCCTGGACTTTCAGCCGCAGCTGCTCGGCGTAGGCCTTGGCCGCGTTGAGATCGGCGCATTGTTCGAGCACCACGCAGAATTCCTCACCGCCATAGCGGGCGGCAAACCCGTTGGCTGGAAGCGCACCGCGCAGTACCTGGCCCACGTGCTGAAGCACCCGGTCGCCCAGCGGATGGCCGTACAGATCGTTGAATTGCTTGAAATGGTCGATATCCAGCATGACCAGGGCCACGCCCCGGGAAGCCTTGCCCAGTGCCTGTTCGAGCAAGCGTGTGAAGGCCGAACGGTTGAGCAGTTCGGTCAGGCCATCCATTGTCGCGGCCCGTTGCGCACGCTCCAGTTTGTCGCGCAGGCTTTTGATTTCGCTTTGCGCCGACTGCAACTGGGCGAGGAAGTGTTCCTGCTGGCTCTGCATCAGCCGGGTGCTCTGCTGCAATTCGCTCAAGATGTCCGGCAGACGCGCGTCGACCGGTTCTTCGAGCATCTCCATGCACTGGCCAAGACGGTTCTGAAACGTCAGATTGCCCTTTACGCTGCGCGAGACGTCCCGCTCCATGCCATCGACCAGGCTGATGACCTGCTGCTGCTCGGCGCGGACATCCTCCAGTTCGTCACGGATGATGTACTCGCGAAACAGCTTGGTGGCGGATTCCGGCGGAAAGTAGTCGAAGTCTCTGAGCACCCGGTCCAGGTGGCGATTGAGCTCCGGGTCCTGGCCCTTGCTGTAGGTGTACCAGAGTGCGTAATGCACAGGATTGGGCGGAATGTTGTGGCGGACCATCAGGGGCACGGCTTGCTTGAGCAAAGCCGCCGCCTCCCGAGTGTCTTCCGGGTACAGCGCTAAAACATTCGCACGCGATTCTGATTGGCTCATGGCATCACTGTGGTTGTTTATCTTTGGCATTCGGACAGTGCGGGGGAGCATACCGATACGCCCGACAAACGGCTATCCAAAACTAGCGGATTTCTGCCAGTGAACAGGGTTCGATGAACCCGCAACCGAGGATTTCGTCCAGGCGTTTACGATCGCTCATTCGGCGAAACAGCCCTGGCGTGCGCCACGGCGCGTGACCGTCAACGTTGGGCGCGCCCACCCCGGCCCGTACGTCGTCGATCAGAAGGGAGCGGGTTTCAAACGAAATGCGCGTCAATCCGGTGCAGTTACCCACGCCGGCATGGGCATGCGCCCCGGAAAAAGCAATCAGGCTCCCCGGCGCGAGTTCAACGGCAATTCCCTGCTGCGGGTCAATGGCTTCCAGCAGATGCGGGATGGCCTCGTCGGCATCCACTGCATTACGACCGTCGCGATGGGAGCGCTCAAGGATCGCCCGCATATCGAAATCGGCGCTGGAATTGCGCAGCGCTCGCTGCCACAGGTGCGGATACAAGGCAAAAGTCCGACCCGCCGTGATCGGATAAATCGGCGCCCACCAGTTGGTTTGCGCATAGAGATTGGAGCCCCAGGTATCGCGGTGAAAGGCGATGGTGGCCGTGGTTCGGGCACGCGGCGTCGATTGCCGGGGTTCTCGGTGGGGCTGAAAACGCAGGTGCAAACGGTCACAGGCCAGGGCATCGGCGGCCATCCCCAGGCTTTCCAGCACGGCCTGCCAACTCTGGCGGATCTCGGTCGCGCCGGCGAAAGCGCTCTGACATTGGGCAAAACGTAGCGTCTGCTCGCGGTGGCTCAGATAACGATGGATCTCTTGCGGCGCCCAGGGATGCAGCGCGTCTTCCAGCAACGCTCGGGTCAATGCCACCAGCGCAGACATGGCTGGCAACTCAGTCATGCGAATGATCTCGCCGGCATAGATCCGATCATGAAACTGCCGGGCGCTGCCCGGTATTGCCAGCGAGCTGTACATGAGCTGATCTCCCCTGACGTTGCGCGCTTGACTGTAGCGGCAAGCCGATTGCGCCGGGAAGCACCAGATCGGGTGGAAAAAGGCGGATCAGTTCAAAGGCAACCCGTCCGGCACAGCCTGCCGAGTGAAACGAAAAAAGCCCTGCACGCGCAAACATGCAGGGCTTGCTGGTCAGGCTGACCTTCTCGTTCAACCGGCCTGAGCGGCCGGTTTTTCATTCGCTCAACAACACTTCGGTCCAGCCTTGCTGCCGTAACGGGCTTCCTGGCGTTCGCGGAAGAACGCCTCGTAGTCCATCACCGGTTGGTCCGGGTGTTTGTTTTGCATGTGCTCGACGTAGTTGTCGTAGTCGGGCATGCCGACCATCAGGCGTGCGGCCTGACCGAGGTATTTACCAAGGCGACTCAGGTCATTGAACATGGTGCAATCCTCGTTTACGCCTCCGGCAGGGCCTGGAATGGCGCTTCTTTGTCCGTACGCTCTTTTGTACCCCAGGCCGCGACACCGACCTTGAGCGCAAAGAACAGGATGCTGAACACCACGAACAGGAACAGCGCGGTCAGTGTGGCGTTGGTGTAGGCGTTGAATATCACATGCTGCATCTGGTCAATGTTCTTGGCCGGAGCCAGCACCTGACCGTTGGCCAGCGCATCGCTGTATTTTTTCGCCAGCGACAGGAAGCCGATCGCCGGGTTGGCGTCGAACAGCTTGATGAAACCGGCGGTGGTGGTACAGATCAGCAACCACACCGCAGGCAACAGCGTGACCCAGACGTAGCGCTGGCGCTTCATCTTGATCAGCACGACGGTGCCAAGCATCAGCGCGATACCGGCCAGCATCTGGTTGGAAATACCGAACAGCGGCCACAGGGTATTGATGCCACCCAGCGGATCGATCACGCCCTGGTACAGCAGGTAACCCCACATCGCCACACACCCGGCGGTCGCGATCAGGTTGGCGGTCCAGGAGTCGGTACGGCGCAGCGCCGGCACGAAGGAACCCAGCAGGTCCTGCAGCATGAACCGCCCGGCACGGGTACCGGCGTCGACCGCCGTCAGGATGAACAGGGCTTCGAACAGGATCGCGAAGTGGTACCAGAACGCCATGGTGTTTTCACCCGGCAGGACGTGGTGCAGGATCTGCGCGATACCGACCGCCAGGGTCGGCGCACCACCGGCACGGGCCAGGATGGTGGTTTCACCGATGTCCCTGGCAACCGCTTGCAGGGCGTCCGGGGTGATGGCGAAGCCCCAGCTACTGACGGTTTGCGCGACGCTCACGGCATCGGCACCGACCACGGCGGCCGGGCTGTTCATGGCGAAATACACGCCTGGATCGATCACCGAGGCGGCGACCATGGCCATGATGGCGACGAAGGATTCCATCAGCATGCCGCCGTAACCGATGTAACGGGCATGACCTTCACTGGCGAGCAGCTTCGGCGTGGTGCCCGAAGCGATCAGCGCGTGGAAACCGGACACCGCGCCACACGCGATGGTGATGAACAGGAACGGGAACAGTCCGCCCTTCCACACCGGCCCGGTGCCGTCGATGAACTGGGTCAGCGCCGGCATTTTCAGCTCGGGCATGGTCACCAGGATGCCGATGGCCAGGGCGACGATGGTGCCGATCTTGAGGAAGGTCGACAGGTAATCCCGTGGCGCCAGAATCAGCCACACCGGCAGAACGGCCGCGACGAAGCCGTAGCAGATCAGCATCCAGGTGATCTGGATACCGGTGAAGGTAAAGACCTTGGCCCACGCCGGATCGGCGGCAATCTGCCCGCCCAGCCAGATCGAACCCAGCAACAGCACCACGCCGATCACCGAGATTTCACCGATGCGGCCCGGACGGATGTAGCGCATGTAGATGCCCATGAACATCGCGATCGGGATGGTCGCCATGACCGTGAACATGCCCCACGGGCTATCCGCCAAGGCCTTGACCACGATCAGCGCCAGCACCGCGAGGATGATGATCATGATCAGGAAGCAGCCGAACAGCGCAATAGTCCCCGGAATGCGGCCCATTTCTTCACGGACCATGTCGCCCAGGGAGCGGCCGTTGCGGCGGGTGGACATGAACAGGACCATGAAGTCCTGCACGGCGCCAGCCAGCACCACGCCGGCGATCAGCCACAGCGTGCCGGGCAGGTAGCCCATTTGCGCCGCCAGCACCGGACCGACCAGCGGACCCGCGCCGGCGATGGCCGCGAAGTGGTGACCGAAGAGCACGTGTTTATTGGTCGGTACGTAGTCCAGACCATCGTTGTTGAGCACAGCCGGTGTCGCTCGATTGGGGTCGAGCTGCATCACTTTATTGGCGATGAACAGGCTGTAATAACGGTAGGCAATCAGGTAGATAGCGACGGCTGCGACGACGATCCACAGGGCGTTGATCGCTTCGCCGCGGCGCAGGGCCACGACACTCAGCGCAATCGCTCCCAGGACAGCCACGGCAAACCAGGCGAGGTGTTTAGCCAGACGGGGCATAGAATGTCTCCTGCCGACAGCCGGTGGACTGCGGCGGTAATTTTTATAATTGTGTCCGCATTGCGGAGCTGGCCCAATATCCGCGCATGCCGTCCACAAATAAATCCGCGTTACTACGTATGCGATTTCTACGTAGTTCTACGTAGACGACCGCCAATCCCCTGTAGGAGCGAGCCTGCTCGCGATGGACGTCAGGGCAACGCGGGCATTCAGACAACCCGCGTCATCGTTGACGACCATCGCGAGCAGGAGATCTGCATCGACCAGCGGACCTTTGGCTATCTCCTACAAGGTGCCTGTTTGGCATATGATCCCGAGCCTTCGCGGGGGCAGGAGTCAAGATGCAGCTCAAACACAAAATCGTCGCGCTCGGAATTCTGCCGCTGGTGCTGGCCATCGCCGTCATCTGCGCGCTGGTGATTTCCCTCAATCGCCAACTGGGTGACCAACAGGCGCAGCTGATCGAAGACAGCATTCTGGCGAGCAAGCGGGCCGAACTGAAAAACTACGTGGAAATGGCGCAAAGTCTGATCGCGCCGCTGTACGACGACGGTCACGGGGACGCGCATGCCCAGCAACAGGTGCTCGAAGAACTGCGCAAGCTGAGCTTTGGCATCAACGGCTACTTCTTCGTCTATGACCACGAGGGCCGCAGCCTGATGCACGCGCGGCAGTCGGAGCTGGTGGGCAAATACCTGTGGGACATGAAAGACCCCCACGGTTTGCCGGTGATCCAGGCGTTGCTCAAAAGCGCGCAATCGGGCGAAGGCTTTCAACGCTACGCCTGGAACAAACCCTCGTCAGGACAGGTGACCGACAAGCTCGCTTATGTGGTGATGCTCGACCGTTGGGGCTGGATGCTCGGCACCGGCATCTACCTCGAAGACGTCGAACGCGCCACCCAGCAGGCCCGTGCCGAAGTCGCCCAGGGCATCCGCAAAACCATGATGGCGATTGCCGTGGTGGCGCTGGTGGCGGTGTTGTTCGTGTTCGCCACCGGCATGACCCTCAATGTCAGCGAGCATCGTCTGGCGGATAAAAAACTGCAGCGCCTGACCCAGCGCATTGTCAGCCTGCAGGAAGAAGAACGATCACGGGTTTCCCGCGAACTGCATGACGGCATCAGTCAGGTGCTGGTGTCGATCAAGTTTCAGTTCGAACTGGCCAGCCATGTCCTGGAAAACGGACAGGACAAGGGCCTGGGCATCTTGAGAGACGCCACCGAACGCCTGGGCGAAGCGATTGGCGAAGTGCGCAGCCTCTCCCACGACCTGCGCTCGTCCTTGCTCGACACCCTGGGCCTGCCGGCCGCCATTGGCCAACTGGCCGCCGAATTCGAGCAGCGCAGCGGGCTGACGGTGACTTACAACGACAACGAATTCGACTGCCAGTTAGTCGATGGCGCCGCCGTTTCGCTGTTTCGTATCGTGCAGGAAGGCCTGACCAACATCGAACGCCACGCCCAGGCCAAAAACGTCTCCATCACCTTGCATGGCTCTGAAGAAAACGTGCGCCTGACCGTGGTCGATGACGGCGTCGGTTTCAACGTCGCTCAGGTCGAGCGTCGTCACGCGGGCATTGGCTTGCGTAATATCCGTGAACGGGTCGAACATTTTGGCGGCCGCGTCGAGTTGATCTCGATGCCGGGAAAAAGCTCGCTGGACGTTCTGCTTCCCATGAAACCCTCAGGCAGCCAACGCTGACCGTGCCCAAGAACAACATGAGTGAATGCCTACGATGACCCTGCCCTCCCCGATCCGCGTCGCCCTGGTTGACGATCACTCCCTGGTCCGTGACGGGATCAAGGCGCTGCTGGCCGTGATGGCGCCCCTGGAAGTGGTGGGAGAAGCCGAGAGCGGCGCCGAGGCCATCGAGATGGTCGGGCGCTGTCAGCCGGACCTGTTGCTGGTCGATATCAGCCTGCGGGACATGAACGGCCTTGAGCTGACCCGCGTCCTGCGCAGCCAGCACCCTGCGCTCAAGGTGCTGGTGCTGAGCATGTACGATAACTATGAGTACGTGAGTGAGTCGGTGCGCTCCGGCGCCAGCGGCTACGTGCTGAAAAATGCCCCGTCACGGGAAATCATCGCCGCCATCGAGGCCATCACCAGCGGCGGCACCTTCTACAGCGCCGAGATTGCCCAGCGGCTCATCGCCGATAAAAACACTGACAACGAACTGACCCCCCGCGAAAGCCAGGTGTTGTACAAAATGGCCCAGGGCCTGAACAACAAGGAAATGGCGCGAGAGCTGGACATCAGCGTGCGCACGGTGGAAACCCATCGCCTGAGCATCCGCCGCAAGCTCAACATCGACAAGCCCGCGGCGCTGGTCAAATACGCGATCGACCACGGGATCATTTCGCGCTAAGGCATATCGGCCCTGCGTGATCGATCTGGGTTCATTTCCGAGAAAAACCTGCAGGAGCCGACAAGCCGGCTCCAGAGATCGTGCATGACAACTCCACCTGCTTAAACGAGGGGGGAGGCTGAATTGCAGGCAAAAAAAATCCCAGGCAGCTGATGGACGCCTGGGATTTAAAAATGCATAAACCGTGGTGGTGAACGCGGCGCGAATATTACGGAATATTTCGCCGTGTAACAAGATATTTTAATTAACCATGCAGTTACTAAATGTTCTAACCCTCTAAATATCCTGACATTTTTTATGGCTAAGGTAGAAACCGCCTTAACTTTGGCTTAACCGCATTCATGCAATCGGGATCAGAGGGTCCGCTGCCGCCCATGCAATGGCGCGGTCTGCCGCTGGCGGATAGATCCACACCGTATTGATCTGGGTTTTGAGCGACTTGCCTTCCTGCTTGATCAGCTTGACCTGACGATCCCAACCTTCGGTGTAAACCGCACCCCAGGCGCCCAGGTCCAGGCAGGTCACGTATTTCGGCTGGCTGTACGGCGTCGGGTCCACGCCGAGGACCTGCGCAGCGACGTTATGACCGGCATGGCGACCCAGGACAATGGCGTGCTGGCAGGTCATCAAGGCGTGGTTGCCGATGTCGTCGGAGGCCGCATAAGCGACGTCACCAGTCGCGTAGTGTCGTCCTGGCCAATGACTTTCAAGTGGGCATCGACGTGCAGGCGGCCGAGGTGATCGCGTTCGGCGGGGATCTGTTCGGTCAGCGAACTGGCACGCACACCGGTCGTCCAGACCACCGTCCTCGCGTCGATGCGCAGGTGGACAGCTGGATGAATGATCGTCGGGAAAAGAAAGGCACCAGCAGTGCCCAAGCCAGCGACGATCAGCTCATCCAGATCACTGATATTTCAAGCTGAACCCTACAGACAGTCACGCATTGCCTTTTGCAGTGCGCCTGACTTTGCCCAAGGCGGCCCCTGATAAAGCGACACGCGGCTGCCATCCTTGTACTTCACGATGTCCAGAATTTCATCGGCGGTGACGATGCTGGGCGCGGTAATCCTGTAGCCGTTGGAAATCGAGGTCTGGGTGGTATGGGATACTTCTTTCTGCCACGCCGGCAACACACACGCTGCCACTTCTTTCGGCACTTTCGTACTGTATTTGCTGACATTCGGCTCGCCTGGAACCAATGAAGCCGGCAACGAGCAACCCGCCAGTAACGCCAACACGGCTCCCCCCATCAACATCCGACTCTGCATTCAAAGTGCCCTTAATCTGAAAACGTGAAATGTAGCGTGTCGCGGTCCTTACATCCATTTCTTACATCCGTTCCTGAAAAAAAATCTCAGCAGTTGGCAGGGTCATCCGTGGTGCCGGGATAGGAACGCGTATTGAGATAGGTCATCCACCGCTCATAGGCCTCATGCTGCCATCGCGTGACCCGCTCCCATTCCGGCCCGCTGAGCTGATGCGCGGAAATCAGACTCATCATTTCGCTGGTAGCCGCGTCCAGGTCGGCGATCAGCGCGTGTGCCTGCGCCCTGAAGTCATCGGTCGTCGTCATTTGAAGGTCCCCCCAGCCGGAAAATCGATACCTCAATACGACCGCGAATTTTCCCGTTCGCGCAAACTTCCCGACCAAAGGAAGCCGCGCAGTATCAGACGAACACAACGCCCGGGCCGGGAAATGGGTCTAAAATTTCCTAGCGCAGACATTCAGGAGGTCATCATGTGGCTTAACGAGTCGGAACAAGAACTTCGCCGCGACTTGCAGAGCGTTGCGTCGGACCTCAGATGGTCCGCCGTCGAACTGCTGCGCATCGCCGAACAGTTGCGTCAGGCCGGCAATGATGTAGACGCGCAGGCCGCCCTCAGGCTTTGCGATGTCTTCCAGAGCGATGAAGGACGATTGGCCGGTTACGCCGAAGAAGTCAAAGCCCGGGCCATCAGTCGAACCACCCGGACAAACTGAGCGGAGCGCTGCCATGAACAGCCCCCTGTGCACGCTGGTCGTACTGCTGACGGCGTTGAGTGGCTGCAATACCGACTCTCAAGTCTTCCGCAATCAACCGCTGGTGGCCAAAGTCGAAACCGGCATGAGCAAGGAGCAAGTCCAGCAAATCGGCGGCCCGCCGCTGTCGATCACGGACCGCAGCGTTGAACCCGGCACCTGTTTTGATTACCGGCTGACCCAGTCTGGCCAACAGCAGCCATACAACGTCAGCTTCGACAGCCGGGGCAAGGTCGACCACACCAGCTTCATGACCTGTGCCGAATGGAGTCGCGCACAGCAAAAAGCCAGGGAGCCTTCCCATTCCAGTGGCGGCGGCTACTGAGCACCGCGCCACCATCAAAAAGCCCCGGCATGCCGCAGTGCTGTTCAGATAAGAGATAGAGCGAGCAATCAATAACCTGTGGCGAGGGAGCTTGCTCCCGCTGGGGCGCGCAGCGGCCCAAAAAATGGGACTGCTGCGCAGTCCAGCGGGAGCGAGCTCCCTCGCCACAGGTACAGTGTTCGTCCTTAACTGAACAGTATTGCCGGCATGCCGGGGCTTTAACGTTACTGACTACGCGCCTGCCTGTTCGACCGCGCCTTGTAACCTGGAAGCGACGCTGCAAAGGCCAGTGCTTCTTCACGGCTGCCAAAGGAGGCCAGTCGATCGCCTTTGGTGCATACCCGCCAGGGGCCGTTGTTCACGCTCAGTACGTCGTAGCCGTTCATGTGCATTTTGTTCAACATCGAAACGCTCATGGTTGTCTCCTTTTCGGCAGTGATATCCAGGGTTGACGTGCCTACCTTACACCCACCTTTTATCCGAATGCCGACCAGACGTCGTATCGCCACACCCCCCTTCAATGGCACTTTCACGTATTTCTCACATCGAACTACCCAACCACCGGTAAAACGGGATGCGGCGCAAATATTGCATTTTTGTTACAGTTCAATGACATAAAGCGATCAGACAGCACATGAAAGTACGCGCAACCGTCATTTGCGAGCAGGACCGGCACATCCTCCTGGTGCGCAAGCTCAGGTGTCGCTGGGCGCTGCCCGGTGGGAAAGTCGAGCCCGGCGAAACCAGGGCCGATGCCGCCATACGCGAACTGCAGGAAGAAACCGGCCTTTATGCCGACGAGATGCTGTACCTGATGGAACTGGAATCCGGCGACACCCGGCACCACGTCTACGAAGCATCCGTGGTGAATCTGCATGAGGTCCGGGCGCAAAATGAAATTGTCGACTTCATCTGGTTCCCGCTGGATGCCGTACAAAACCTGAGCACCAGCGACGCGACGCTGCGCATTATCAGAGCGTTTCAGCGTCGCTTGTAATTGCCGGTGCGTCAGCCCTGATCGCCACCGCCCACCGGCATGACCATGCCGGTGATATAGGAGGCTTCGTCGCTGGCCAGAAACAGAATAGCCCCGGCCTGCTCATCCAGCGTCCCGTAGCGCTTCATCAAACTGCTGTCGAGGGTTTGATCGACGATCTGCTGGTACCAGATTTTCTCCTGCGCGCTCTGCTCGGCGCTATTGCGCGGGATGACTCGTGGTGGCGCTTCGGTGCCGCCCGGCGCGGTGGCATTGACCCGCACGCCGCGCCCGGCGGTTTCGAATGCCAGGCAAGCGGTCAGTGCATTCACGCCACCCTTTGCCGCGCCATAGGGCACGCGGTTGACACTGCGGGTGGCGATGGACGAGACGTTGACGATCGCCCCACTGCCCTGCTCCAGCATGAACGGCAAGGCGGCATGGCAGCACCACAGCGTCGGAAACAGCGAGCGGCGGACTTCGGATTCGATCTGCGAGGCCTCGTAGTGCTCGAACGGCTTGGCCCAGATCGTGCCGCCCACGTTATTGATCAGCACGTCGAGCCGATCAAAGCGTTCGACGGCGGTGTGCATCACCCGATTGCACTCATCGTATTGCTCAAGGTCGGCCGTCAGGGCCAGGACCTGACAGGTCGGCGCCAACGCCTTCTGCACCTCGAACACCAGGTCGGAGCGATCGACCAGGATCAGCTTCGCGCCTTCGGCGGCCATGCGTTCGGCCACCCGGCGCCCGATGCCCTGGGCCGCGCCGGTGATCAGCGCGACTTTATCGTGAAATCTGTTCATGTGTACCCCATGACTAAGGATGCAGGTCAATGAAGAAGTAGCGGACAAAACACGCTCCTGTGGGAGCGAGCCTGCTCGCGATAGCCGGCTCACAAGGCGACATCGATGTCGAATGTTCTGCCCTCATCGCGAGCAGGCTCGCTCCCACAGTGGTTCAGTGTCGTGCTCGGGATGTACGCGCAACTCAGGCCGCGCTGGCGGCGAATTTTTCGTAGTAGAAGTTCGCCGGCTTGATGCCCTGCTCGCCGATGTACTTGCTGACCGCTTCCACCATCGGCGGCGGGCCGCACAGATAGACGTCGACGTCGCCATCGTTCAAATGCTTCGGTTCGATGTGCTGGGTCACGTAGCCCTTGAGCGGGTGCCGGCTGTCAGGACTGGCCACACAGGCGCTGTAGCTGAAGTTCGGGATACGCGCGGCAAAGGCTTCCAGGCGATCGAGTTCCACCAGGTCGAAATCGTGGGTCACGCCGTAGATCAAATGCAGCGGATGTTCACTGCCCTGCTCGGCGATTTTCTCCAGCATCGCGGTGAACGGCGCCAGCCCGGTGCCGCCGGCCAGCAACAACAACGGCCGACGGATGTCGCGCAGGTAAAAACTGCCCAGGGGACCGGCCAGGCTCATGCTGTCACCAGCCTTGGCCATGCCGGTGAGGAAGGTGCTCATCAAGCCGCCGGGCACGTTGCGAATCAGGAAACTGACTTCGCCGTCGCGCTGCAACGAGCTGAACGAGTAGGCGCGGGTCTGCCCGCTGCCGGGAATCCCCAGGTTCACGTATTGCCCCGGCAGGAACGCCAGTTTGTTCAAAGCCTCGCCCTTGATCGACAGCGCGATGGTGCTGTCGGACAACTGGCGCACAGCGCTGATGGTGGCATCGTAGCTGGCTTGCTGGGTGCGGCAGACCTCCGACGACACCGGCACCCGCACCACGCAATCGCTCTGGGCGCGCATCTGGCAGGTCAGTACAAAGCCCTGCTCGGCTTCATCGGCGCTGAGGGCGTCTTCGATGTATTCCTCGCCCAGGTCGTAGCGACCGGCCTCGGCAAAGCACTTGCAGGTGCCGCAGGCACCGTCACGGCAGTCCAGCGGAATGTTGATGCCTTGACGGTACGCGGCATCGGCCACGGTTTCGCCGGCATTGGCGTCGATGAACCGGGTGACGCCGTCTTCGAAGTTGAACGCAATGGAATGGGTCATGACGGCCGCCTCACAGGTGATAGACATCGATGACCTGACGAACGTAGTCGTTCTTCAGGATCACTTTCTTGGCCTTGATCAGCGGGTTTTCACCGCGCACATCGAGGGTGTAGAAACTGCTGCCGAAATAGCTGTCGACGGTCTTGTAGCGAAAGCTCAGGGTGTGCCAGTTGAAGCGCACCTTGCACAGTCCGTCGGCCTGTTCGAGCAACTCGATGTTGCTGATGTTGTGCGAGGTGCGGGTGTCCGGAATGCTCGCACTGGAACGCTCGGTCTTGATCCGGAAGACGCGGTCTTCCAGGCCGGTGCGGTTGCCGTACCAGATCAGCGAGATTTCCCGCTGCGGGTCTTCGGTCAACTCATCGTTGTCGTCCCACGACGGCATCCAGAATGTGGCGTCCGGGGCGTACAACTCCAGCCACTCATCCCATTGCCGGTCATCGAGGTAACGCGCTTCGCGGTAGAGAAAATCGCGCACACGGTCATAGGTGATGGTCATTGCACGGTCTCCACGGCAATCAGCCCGGACTGCTCGTCCGCCAGGGCCTTGAGCATGGTCTGCTGCCAATACTTGTGTTGCAGCACGAACAGGCCTTCGTCTTCGGTGCGCACACCGCTGAGCAGCGGGTGCAGGTCGATCTCTTTGGCTGCTTCGTCGGCACCTTCGATCCAGTGCTCGGCACCGCGGGACATGTCATTCCAGGTGGTGACGCTGCCCTGGTAGCTGGTCTGGCAGGAGCGGAACTCCTCCAGGTCATCCGGGGTGGCCATGCCGCTGACGTTGAAGAAATCTTCGTACTGGCGAATCCGGCTCGAACGCGCAGCGTCGCTCTCGCCCTTGGGGGCGATGCAGTAGATGGTGATTTCCGTGCGGTTGACCGAGATCGGCCGGGCAATGCGGATCTGCGAGCTGAACTGATCCATCAGGTACACGTTCGGGTACAGGCACAGGTTGCGCGAGTTCTCGATCATCCAGTCGGCGCGGGCCTTGCCGAAGTCCTGGGCGAGTTCGTCGCGACGCTCGTACAGCGGACGGTCCTCGGGGTTGGCCCAGCGGGTCCAGAGCAGCATGTGGCCCTTGTCGAAGGAATAGAAACCACCGCCCTGCTTGGCCCAGCTGCCTGCGCTCATGGTCGGGTTGGTATCACCGGCCTCGCGCTGTTTGCGCTGGTTCTGGGTCGCCGCGTAGTTCCAGTGCACGGAGCTGACGTGGTAACCGTCGGCACCGTTTTCGGCAGTGAGTTTCCAGTTGCCTTCATAGATGTAGCTGGAAGAGCCGCGCAGCACTTCCAGGCCATCGGGCGACTGATCGACGATCATGTCGATGATCTTCGCCGACTCGCCCAGGTGCTCCACCAGCGGCACCACATCGGCCTTGAGGCTGCCGAACAGGAAACCGCGATAGGACTCGAAACGCGCGACTTTGGTCAGGTCGTGGGAGCCTTCGCAGTTGAAGCTCGCCGGGTAGCCGGCATTGGCCGGGTCCTTGACCTTGAGCAGCTTGCCGGAGTTGTTGAACGTCCAGCCATGGAACGGGCAGGTATAGGAACTCTTGTTGCCGGACTTGTGCCGGCACAGGGTCGCGCCGCGATGACTGCAGGCGTTGAGGAAAGCGTTGAGCACACCGTCCTTGTTGCGCGCGATGAAGATCGACTGGCGCCCCATGGTCGTGGTGTAGAAATCATTGATATTGGGGATCTGGCTTTCATGGGCCAGGTACAGCCAGTTGCCTTCGAAGATGTGTTGCATCTCCAGATCGAACAGGCGCGGGTCGGTGAACATCTCGCGCTTGCAGCGATAGAGGCCTTGGGCAGGGTCGTCTTCAAGCAGGGAGTGAAGATATTCGGGTCGCAGGGTCATGGCCGCCGCCTCCGTTGTTATTGTTCAGGCAGGGTCATGCTAGGACGAGGGGGGATGACGGACTATCCGCGGGGTGCAGACCTTTATCCGTTTTGTGCAACAGATGAAGGGGATTCTGGCGGCAACTTCCCCGAACAACACCAGAAAACAAAAATGCCCGGCCAAAGGCCGGGCATTCCAGACAAACACTGCCAATCAAAAATCAGTCAGTAAAACCAAACCGCGCCACCCCGCTCAACCGAGCCTGCCCACGGGTCGCCAGGCAGTAATACAGTGGACACGTCACCACCAACCCCACCAGCCACGACAGATCCGCCCCCTCAACCAGATTGGCGTAAGGCCCGACATACAGCGACGTATTGGCAAACGGCAATTGCACGATGATCCCGATGAAATACGCCACGATCGCGTGCAGATTGAAGCGCCCATAGATCCCGCCGTCGGCACGGAAGATCGAAGCAATGTCGTAGCAGCCACGCTTGATCACATAGAAATCAATCAGGTTGATCGAAGCCCACGGCACCAGCACCAACAACAGCGCCAGAATCAGCCCGATGAACTGCGAGATGAAATTCGCCGAAGCGCCGAGCGCCACCACGCAGCAACCCGCCAGCACCACGCTCGACAACACCACGCGCACCTTGATGCTCGGCGTCCACTGACTGGCGAAGGTCTGGATCGAAGTGATGATCGACAGCACCGCGCCGTACAGATTCAAGGCGTTGTGACTGATGATGTTGAGCAGGAACAGCACCATCAGAATCGGCCCCAGCCAGCCGGTGGATTGCTTCACCGCAGCCATTGCTTCAGTGCCTTCCGGGGTCGCCAGGACCGCCACCGCGCCGAAGGTAAATGACAGGATCGTGCCCAGGGTCGCGCCCAGGTAAGTGGCGAAGAACGGACGAGTGATGCCGATATCCGCCGGCAGGTAGCGCGAGTAGTCCGACACGTAAGGCGAGAAGCTGATCTGCCAGATGATCCCCAGGGACACCGTGGCCAACCAGCCAGACAGGTTGAAACCGCCGCGGGTGAAGAAGTCCACTGGCAAGTCATGGGCGAAGATATAGAGGAAGCCGGCGAGCAGCGCGCTGCCCATCACCCAGGTGCCAATGCGGTTGAGGGTGTGGATGAAGCGGTAACCGATCACCCCGATGGCGGTGGCGCTGAGGGCGCCGATCAGGATGCTGGCGGGCACCGGCACCGAAGGCACGATGCCGACGATCGACTTGCCGGCCAACACGATGTTGGAAATGAAGAAACCGACGTAGATCAGGGCGGCAAAGAACACGATCAGCAACGCGCCATAGCGGCCGAACTGACCCCGGCTCTGGACCATTTGCGGAATGCCCATGCGCGGGCCCTGGGCCGATGCCAGGGCAATCACCAGCCCGCCGACCATGTGCCCCAGGGCAATCGCCAGCAGCCCCCAGAACAAGTTGAGATGGAACACTTGAACCACCATGGCACCGGTGACGATGGGCAGGGGTGCAATGTTGGTACTGAACCATAGGGTGAAAAGATCGCGGGCCTTCCCGTGGCGCTCTGCGAGTGGAACGTAGTCGACCGTGTGATTCTCGATCAACGGGTCTTGCCGGGACATCTGGGACATATGCATGAACTCGAGTTTGTCTGTTCTTATCTTTGTATGAAGCCAAACCGGGGGGACTCTCTGGCCGCCCCTCAGATGCGCACCATATTATGGTATTCCAAACCTTTCACAAGACTGATCCGGTCTTTGCGAGCCCATCTGATGCGCAATCCTGCCGCAAAACCGCACGCTGTGCCTAGCTGAAAGCCGCGTATTTACTGACTTCAAGACTAAAGGTGCACGTTTATCGGGCCGCAGAAAAAGCGCTTGCAAACGATGTATTACGGTATACCATCAGACCTACAAACTCATAAAAACCAAGCTTCACACCCGAGGACAGTCCAATGATCGATGCCGCCATCTACAAACAAGTCATGGGCTCGTTCCCGTCCGGCGTAACCGTGATCACCACGCTCGACGACGACGGGCAAATCGTCGGCCTGACGGCCAGTGCGTTCAGCTCGCTGTCCATGGACCCGGCCCTGGTGCTGTTTTGCCCCAACTACAGCTCCGATTCCTACCCGGTACTGATCAAGAACAAACGCTTTGCCATCCACGTGCTGTCCGGTGGGCAGCAGAGCGAAGCCTATGCCTTCGCGCGCAAGGGCAAAGACAAGGCGCAAGGCATCGAGTGGACACTAAGCGAATTGGGCAACCCGATCCTGGCCAACGCCACGGCGGTCATCGAATGCGAACTGTGGCGCGAATATGAAGGGGGCGACCACGCGATCATGGTCGGCGCGGTGAAGAACCTGATCGTGCCCCGGCACAACGCCGGACCACTGGTGTATTGCCACGGCAAAATGGGCGCCCTGCCCGTTCCGGCCTGATTTCAAAAGATTCCGCCGTCGCTCCTACCGTTTTGATCGGGCTATCAGACCCGCAAGCCTCGCGCCCGCAGGGACGACGCAAATCCCCGTGGGAGCGGGCCTGCCCGCGATGGACGTCAACGATAACGCTGGCTGTCTGAATTCCCGTGGTGTCCGGGCGTTTTTCGCGAGCAGGCTCGCTCCTACAGGTCAGCCCAAACGCGGGCTGGCTCGCTCCCGCAAGCGCCACGCAAATCCTTGTGGGAGCGGGCCTGCCCGCGATGGACGTCAACGATAACGCTGGCTGTCTGAATTCCCGTGGTGTCCGGACGTTTTTCGCGAGCAGGCTCGCTCCTACAGGTCAGCCCAAGCGCGGGCTGGCTCGCTCCTGCAGGGGCCACGCCTTAGGTACGGAACCGATTGACCAGGCCATTCAACGTCTGCGACAGCTGCGTCAGGTTCTGCGCGTCCTGGCGCGTGGCATCGGCCAGGCTGGCGACCAGTTGCGCATCACCGTGGATCTGGCTGATGTGCCGGTTGATATCCTCGGCCACCTGATGCTGTTCTTCCGCCGCGGTGGCGATTTGCGTGTTCATGTCGCGGATCACGTCCACCGACTCGCGAATCAACCCGAAACTCTCCCGCGCTTCATTGATCGACAACACCGTCTCCTGGGACACCTCCAGGCTGGCGTGCATCTGTTTGCCCATCTGGTGGGTACGCCGTGCCAGATTGCCGAGCAAACCATCGATTTCACTGGTCGAGTCCGATGTGCGCTTGGCCAGCGCCCGCACTTCGTCGGCCACCACCGCAAAACCACGCCCCTGCTCGCCCGCTCGCGCGGCTTCGATGGCGGCGTTCAACGCCAACAGGTTGGTCTGCTCGGCAATCGAGCGAATGGTGCCGAGGATCGACTGAATGTCATTGCTGTCCTGCTCCAGTTGCTGCATCGCCTCGGCGGAGTGGCTGATTTCCTCGCTCAGGCGCCCGACATTGGTCACCGCCGCGTCGATCTGCTGTTGCCCGGTGCGCGCCTGGCGCTGGCCGTTATCCGCCGAGTCGGCGGCCTGGCTGCAAGAGCGCGCCACCTCATTGGAGGTGGCCACCATTTCATGGAATGCCGTAGAGACCATGTCCACGGCTTCGCGTTGGCGTGCAGCGACATCGGCCATTTCCGCCGAAACTTCGGTGGCGCTTCCCGAACTGCTGTGGATCTGCCCCGACGCCAGACCAATGCGCTGGATCAGGGTGCGGATGGCTTCGAGGAACTGATTGAACCAGCCGGCCAACTGCGCCGTTTCGTCCCGACCACGCACGGTCAGGCGCGCGGTCAAATCGCCTTCGCCCTGGGCGATGCCTTCCAGGCCGCTGGCGACGCCGCGAATGGGCTTGACGATCAGTCCGGCAAACCAGGCGCCGGCCATGGCGAAGAGTGCGGCGCTGACCAGCGCGATGAGGGCAATCACCCAAGTCAGGCGCGTGGCCGCGGCCATGACTTCACTTTCCCGGACCACGCCGACAAAACGCCAGCCCAACGATGCCGACGGCCAGACGAAGGCCATGTAACGCTCGCCCGCCAGTTCGACCTCGACCAGGCCCTTGCCGGCCTCGCCCAACTGCCGATAACCGTCACCCAGATCAGCGAGTTTCTTGAAGTTGTGGCTTGGGTCATGGGGATCGACCAGCACCGTGTTGTTGCCTTCCATCAGCATCAGGTAACCGCTCTCGCCCAGCTTGATCTGCTTGATCAGGTCAGTCAGTTGCTTGAGCGACACATCGATGTTCACCACCCCGCCGTTGCCGCCCAGGCGATTGCTGAAGCTGCGCACGGTGCTGACCAGCACCACATCGTCGGCCGCCCAGTAATAGGCCTCGGTGCGCAGGGTCTTGCCGGGCTGGGCCATCGCCGTTTTGTACCAGGGACGGGTACGCGGGTCATAACCGGCGAGTTTCGGATCGCCCGGCCAGAACACATACCCGCCCTCCTGCGTGCCCAGGGACAGATAGGCGTACGCCGAGTGACTCCTGGCCAGCCCGGCGAACAGATCAAACAGCCGCTGATCCTGCTCGCCCATCGCCACTTGCGCCGCGTCGCTGGACAGATAGCGCTTGAGATGGGCGTCGATATTTTGCAGCTGCGGGTGTTCGGCGAGGTAGGCGACGTTCTGGCTGATGCCTTCGAAAAACAGCTGCATGGCGTTTTCCACCTGGCGGATCTCCCGCCCGCTGCTGTCGATGAAGGTCTCGCGCGCCTCGTTGCGCACATTGAGGATGATCCACACCGCCACCAGCAGCACCGGCAGGCTGGCGATCAGCGCGAAAGCCATGATCAGTTTTTGTTTTATGTTCATCGAGCTCGCCTTCCTTGTGAGGTGAGAATGTGACCGTCGGAGAGAAATATTTTGCGGATATTCCATATTATGGTATACCAATAACCCATCAGCCGAACAGCCGTCCTCAGGAACGCGCTTTACACTGGCGAGAACAACGGGGAGCCCCGCGCTCATTCCAGGCAACAGGCCCGCAGTCGACAGGCCGACAACAAAAGATCCGAGGTAAGCGTCATGAAATTTTCCCTGTTCGTACACATGGAACGTTGGGACGAAAGCATCAGCCACCGCCAGCTGTTCGAAGACTTGACCGAGCTGACCCTGATGGCCGAAGCCGGCGGTTTCAGCACCGTCTGGATCGGTGAGCACCACGCCATGGAATACACCATCTCGCCGAGCCCGATGCCGCTGCTGGCCTACCTGGCCGCCAAGACCACCACCATCCACCTGGGCGCCGGCACCATCATCGCGCCGTTCTGGCACCCGATCCGGGTTGCTGGCGAATGCGCATTGCTGGACGTGATCAGCAACGGGCGCATGGAAGTGGGCCTGGCCCGTGGCGCTTATCAGGTTGAATTCGACCGCATGGCCGGTGGCATGCCCGCATCAAGCGGCGGCCAGGCATTGCGGGAAATGGTTCCGGTGGTCCGCGCGCTGTGGCAAGGCGACTACGCCCATGACGGCGACATCTGGAAATTCCCGACCTCCACCAGCGTGCCCAAGCCGATCCAGAAGCCGAACCCGCCGATGTGGATCGCCGCTCGTGACCCGGACTCGCACAATTTCGCCGTGGCCAATGGCTGCAACGTCATGGTGACGCCGTTGATGAAAGGCGACGAAGAGGTCCTGGACCTGAAGAACAAGTTCCAGACTGCCTTGGACAACAACCCGGACGTGCCGCGCCCGCAACTGATGGTGCTGCGTCACACCCATGTGCACTCGGTTGACGATCCTGAAGGCTGGAAAGTCGGGGCCAAGGCGATCGCCAAGTTCTATCGCACTTTCGATGCCTGGTTCGGCAACAAGGAAACCCCGGTCAACGGCTTCCTGGCGCCAAGCCCGGAAGAGAAATTCGCCGGCCGTCCGGAGTTCGAACTGGACAGCCTGCACAAGACCGCCATGATCGGCACCCCGGAAGAGATCATTCCGCGCATCAAGTACTATCAGGAATTGGGTGTCGACGAGTTCAGCTTCTGGTGCGACAACAGCCTGCCGCACGCCGAGAAGAAGAAATCCCTGGAGCTGTTTATCAAACACGTGGTCCCGGCGTTCCGCTGAGTCCTCTGCGTTGCTGTCTGTAGGAGCGAGCTTGCTCGCGATGTTCGTCAACGATAACGCTGGGGGTCAGACACCCCGCGGTGTTCTCAGGTTTTTCGCGAGCAGGCTCGCTCCTACAGGGTTGATTCCCATGTTCAATGGTCGTCTCCAATCACTCGCCCTACCCTCCGGCGCCGCGCGGGCTTACCTGCGCGGTGAATGGACCGCTTCGCACCTGCATTTCAAGCGTCTGCGCGCCAGTGTTTCGGCCAAGCAGAACGGCTTCTGGCAAATAGTTCACTAAGCACTCCCGAACAGGAATCCACGTACCTCGGCGTCGGGCGGTAGCCTCGCGTTTGCGGTGCATTGTGCTTCGGCCCGGTGTTTATCGGGCTGGCTGGACGCAACAGTGTCCGGCCCATGATCAGGTTTGCTCTATGAACAATAAAAACGCACTGTTGATCATCGACATGCAACAGGAGGACGGTTTCGTCCTCGAACACTTCGATTCGGTGCTGGCCAACACCGCCACACTGCTCGAAAGCACCCGCCAGCAGCGGGTCCCCGTTATCTATACCCGCCATATCAACCAGGCCGACGGCAGTGATCTGCCACGCGGCGAACCCCGCGCGGCCGACGGCGGCCCGAGCGGTTATCGCGCCGGCACACGGCAAGTGGAGATCATCCAGAGCCTCGCCCCGCGGCCCGGTGAAGCCATCGTCGACAAAGGCCGCTACAGCGCCTTCCACCGTACCGACCTCGATGCCCGGCTCAAGGCACTGGACGTCGACACGCTGATCATCGGCGGCGTGCTCACCGATGTCTGCGTGCTGACCACGGTGTTCGACGCCTTTGCCCTCGGCTATCACATTCGCCTGGTCAGCGATGCGTGCACCACGACCACCCAGGCCGGGCACTATTCGGCGCTGTTGATCATGGCCAACTGGGTCTACTCCCTAGAAATCCTCACCACCGGCGAATGCCGGCGTGCCCTGGAAAACCGTGACTACGTGAGCCTCAATCCCGAGCACCCGGACCAGTTCGCCCACCAGCCCCATGAACTGCAAAGCACCATCGCCCGGCTGCAAACCCACCTCGTCCGGACTCAGGAGTGATCGCCATGCACGTTGAAAAAAGAAGCATCGATTTCATCCCCGAAGCCGAACGTCATGGCCAGCCGGGTTCACTGTTCTTCATCTGGTTCGGCGCCAACATGAACATCACCACCATCGCCTCGGGTGTGCTGCCGGTGGTGATGGGGCTCAACCTGTTCTGGAGCGCCCTGGCGATCATCGTCGGCTCGTTGGTCGGGGCGATATTCATGGCCTCGCACTCCGCCCAGGGACCGAAACTGGGCATCCCGCAGATGATCCAGAGCCGGGCCCAGTTCGGCGTGCTCGGCGCGGTGCTGCCGCTGCTGTTCGTGATGCTGATCTATCTGGGGTTCTTCGTCAGCAACACCCTGCTCGCCGCCCAGGCGATGGAGTCGGTCAGCCCGTTGCCCGCCAATGGCAACATCTGCCTGATCGGCGCCTTGTGCTTCGTCGTCGCGCTCTATGGCTACCGTTTGATTCACCGCTTGCAGAAGCTGCTGTCGATCCTTTCGCTGCTGGTGTTCGTCGTCGCCACGCTGTTCGCCCTGCAACTGTCGATTCCGGCCGAGCAATGGCTGCCGACCGGGTTCTCGCTGTCGAAGTTTTTGGTGGCCGTGAGCATTGCCGTTACCTGGCAGCTGTCGTATGCGCCGTATGTCGCCGACTACTCGCGTTACCTGCCCAGCCAAACACCGACTGCCAAGGTGTTCTGGTACAGCTACGCCGGCACGGTCAGTGGCGGTGCGTGGATGATGATTCTCGGGGCGATCCTGAGTGTCGGCATCGGCGACTTCTCCAGTAACGTCGGCGGTCATGTCGCCGGGCTGTTCGGCAGTGGTGCCCTGCTGCTGTTCGCCTTCATCGTCTACGGCCAGGTGTCGATCAACGTCTTCAACCTGTATGGCGCCTTCATGTCGACCATCACCGTGATCGAACCCTTCGCCCGCCTGAAAGTGACGCCCCGGGTGCGCGGTCTGTTCATGCTGGTGATCAGCCTGGTGGCCACCGCCCTGTGCACCATCAGTCAGGACGACTTCATCACCTTCTTCCTCAACTTCATTTTCTTCATGAGCTACTTCCTGATCCCGTGGACGGCGATCAATCTGGTGGACTACTACTGCCTGCGCAAAGGTCAGTACCGGATCGATGACATCTTCGACCTCAACGGGATCTATGGCCGGGTCAACTGGATCGCCTGTGGCAGTTTTGTGCTGGCGATTGCCCTGGAAATTCCGTTCATGAACACCACGCTCTATGTCGGTCCGGTGGCCACGGCGCTCGACGGCGTCGACCTGGCCTGGCTGGTGGGGCTGCTGGTGCCCGCGTTGAGCTACTTCTGGCTGATGAAGCTCGGCAAGCGTGCGCCGGTGCTCAAGCAAGCGTCGTAATCATTAATCTGTGGCGAGGGAGCTTGCTCCCTCGCCACAAATCAGTGTTCGACCTTGAGTGGACAGCATTGCAGTCCCGGGACAGCGATTAATGAGCTATACCCCTTAATCACCCATTGCGGTTCTTCTGTGCAGGAGGTTGGCAATGAAATTCAGACACTCACTTGCAGCGCTCGTGGCCACGGCCAGTCTGTTCGGCTGCACCACCTCATCCAACCAGAGCGCGTCCATCACCCTGGTGGCCACCCGGCAGAACACCGGCCAGATCGGCAATGTCGCCTTGTCCGACTGGGGCAAGCAGACCGGCCTCAGCTTCTTCATCAGTGGCGTTCCCAACGGAGCGTCGCTGCCCCTGCGCCTCTATTCCTTCATCAATAAGGGTAGTTGCGAAAAACCCGGGCCCGTCGCCTATGCCATGAACGACAAGGTCAACACCGAACGCCAGGCCGTACGCGGCTGGACGTTCTCCAGAAGCGCCCCGGTGCCGTTGTCTACCCTGCTTGCCGGCGATTACTCCATCGTCGTGCGGACGGCGGCGACCGATGGCAGCGTCGATATTTTCTGCGGGGATATCAAGCCGGCAGCGGCGGCGAAGTAGCCACCACCCGTTGGTCTTTCTGCGGTTTCGCCACGCAAGTCATCCGGATACTGCCGCCGGGTCCGGGCATCCCGGCGCCCGCACGTTGTTGGCAACACACCACGATTCAAGGGTATCGTTGTGCTGTCGGCTGACGTTCGCCGACGTGAGGCACACCTTTGCGGATACTCCCATGGATCGAGAGACACCACTCCCAGCGTCCGACTGGGTCCTGCGCAATACCCAACCCGGACGAGTGGAAAGAATCGAAGCCTGGTTCGGCGGTCATGGCTATGATCCGCATCGTCACGACACCTATTCCATCGGACGAACCCTCTCGGGCGTGCAGAGCTTCCATTACAGGAAGTCCCTGCGCCATGGCCTGCCGGGAAATACCCTCGTCCTGCATCCCGACGAACTGCATGATGGCATGGCCGGCACCGAAGCCGGCTTTCGCTATCGCATGGCCTATGTCGATCCAGCCCTGATTCAGCAAGTGCTCGGCGGAGAACCGTTGCCGTACATCGCCGGCGGGCTGTCGAGCGATCCACGCCTGTACCAGGCCAGCGAATCGTTCGTGCAGGCAATGGATTATCCGCTCGAAGCGCTGGAAGAACAGGACGCGCTGTTCGACCTGGCAATGGCCCTGAGGGCCGTCGCCGGCAAGCCCCGCGGGCGCAAACGGCTGGATTACCGGGCCGCCGAACGCGCCAGGGATTTCATCCTGGCGCACCTGCACCAGGGCATCACCCTGGAAATGCTCGAACATGCCAGCGGGCGCGAGCGCTGGAGCCTGTCGCGGGATTTCAGGGTCCTGTACGGCACCAGCCCCTATCGGTTCGTGACCCTGCGCCGCCTGGATCAATTGCGTGCGCTGATCCTGGATGGATTCACCCTGGTGGATGCCGCGCTGGCAGCCGGTTTCCATGACCAGGCCCACATGACCCGCCACTTCACCCGCTGTTACGGCGTACCGCCCTCGCGCTGGCTCGAACGCCTGCGTACGCACGGCCAACTTGCAGGATCGTACAAGCGTCGCTGACCCGCATTCCGCTAGCCTGAGGACTCTCATTTGATCGAGGATCCGACATGTCCAATCTGCCAAACGTTGCGCCTTTGCAAGCCATCAACCTGGCGCACAAGGCTGCGCTGATCGACCAACAATGGAGCCCACGGGTCGTCGCAGAAATGAACGACTACCAGTTCAAGGTCGTGCGTATCGAAGGCGAGTTCATCTGGCATTCCCACCCGGAAACCGACGAGGCCTTCCTGGTGCTAGAGGGCGTACTGCGCATCGACCTGCCCCATGGCAGCGTGTTCGTCGGCCCGGGCGAACTGTATGTCGTCCCTCGCGGCATGGAACACAGGACGGCCGCAGAGGGTGAAGCCAGGCTGATGATGATCGAGCCACGGGGCGTTCTGAATACCGGCCACGAAGGTGGCGAGCGCACCGCCACGAATGATGTGTGGATCTGAACAACAGGCCGAGAAAAGCGCTCCATCGTGCGACGGTTGGCGCGCCCACAACCTTGATAAACGCCGAGGCGAGCGCATAGTGTCGGGCGTGGAGTTATGGATCACAGCATGTTGCTGCCAGTACAGGACCCTGACGTTCAGGAGAACCGTATGAGCGAAGCAAATCAAGGCTCAGTGCGCCAATTGAGTCATTTCATCGACGGTCAACACGCTGCAGGCGCGAGTGGGCAGTTCGTTGACGTAATGGATCCAGCGCTAGGCCGGGTGACGGGCCACTTGCCGGTCGCAAACACAGATGAAGTCGACGCCGCCGTCGCCGCTGCGAAAGCCGCGTTCCCGGCCTGGAGCGAAAACGCACCGCTCAAGCGTGCGCGTTTGATGTTCAAGTTCAAGGAACTGCTCGAGGCGCATAGCGACGAACTCGCAGAACTCATCACCCGCGACCACGGCAAGCTGTTTGAGGATGCAAAGGGCGAGGTGATACGCGGGATCGAAATCGTCGAATTCGCGTGCGGCATTCCAAACCTGCTCAAGACCGATTTCACCGATCAGAGCGCCCCCGGCATCGACGCGTGGAATCTGCGTCAACCCGTCGGCGTGGCCGTCGGCGTCACGCCATTCAACTTCCCGATGGTGGTGCCGTGCTGGATGTTCGTGATGGCGGCAGCGACCGGCAACACGTTCATCCTCAAGCCCTCGGAGCGCACTCCGTCGGCATCGATCCGGCTTGCCGAGCTGTTCATCGAAGCGGGCTTTCCCAAAGGCGTATTCAATGTCCTGCACGGTAGCAAGGCCGTCGTCGATGCACTGATGCAACACCCCGATGTGGCTGCGGTATCTGCCGTCGCCTCGACGCCGGTTGCCGAATACATCTACAGGGAAAGCGCGAAGTACGGCAAGCGCGTGCAAGCGTTGGGCAGTGCGAAGAATCATCTCGTGGTCATGCCCGACGCCAATCTCAATAAAACGGTCGATGCGATCATCCACTCGGCATACGGCTCGGCCGGCGAACGTTGCATGGCGACGTCAGTCGTGGTGGCGGTTGGGAGTATCAGTGATGAGCTGATCGAACGTCTCGCGCAACGCGTGCGTTCGCTCAAGATAGGCGGTGGCATGGAGTCCGGCCTGGACATGGGGCCGCTTATCAGCGCCGCGCATCGCACCAAAGTGTTGGGCTATATCGATGCAGGTCTCAAGGCAGGTGCCAGGCTCGTCGTCGATGGTCGCGGCCAGACCGTGGCCGGCCGTGAAGAAGGCTTCTTTCTCGGCGGCTCGCTGTTTGACGAGGTAACGCCGCAGATGAGCATCTATCGAGAGGAGATTTTCGGGCCGGTCCTGTCGGTTGTCCGGGTGCCTGATCTTGCGAGCGCAATTGCACTCGTCAACGCCCACGAACTGGGGAACTGCGTATCGCTTTACACATCCGACGGCGGCGCGGCGCGCACATTCACCCGACAGATTCAGATCGGTATGGTCGGCATCAACATTCCGAGTCCAGTGCCGTCAGCGTGGCATTCGTTCGGGGGCTGGAAACGATCGATGCTCGGTGATCATCACGCATACGGCGAGGAAGCCGTGCGCTTTTACACACGCTACAAGAGCGTCATGGAGCACTGGCCCGATTGTCTGCACTAAATATAGCGCTCCAGTGGAGCGCTATACCTGTGACGGCGCAGCCGGTGAGATCAGCTGTGTACGGAACGTTTCCAGAGCAGTACTCGTGGCTGCCCCTTCTTTAAGCACCTAAGGGGTCATTATTTCGACTCCTCACCCAAGGTGCCGGTGTAATGAGCCAGGCGTTTCTCGACGTCGGCTTTTTCCTGCAGCCCAAGCTCCATCAGCTGTTTGATGCGGGCCTGCGCCGCTGGACGTTTCACCGAGCCGATGAAACCTTCCCATTCAGCCGCGATGGCCTCGTTGGGCGGAAGGCTGGCGGCGTCGACCAGGTGCTTGATGCCCGTAATCGACTGTTTGTCGAACCGGGCGATACGACGGGCCATGGTGTCGACGAATTTATCCAGCTCTGCGTCGGGCAGCGCTCGGTTGACATAGCCGTACAGCTCGGCAAGTTCGCCGTTGATGTCATTGCCGGTCAACAGCACCTCCAATGCCCGACCACGCCCCATGAGCCTTGGCAGTCGGGCCATGGGGCCACCACCGGGCACGAGTGCGGCGCCGATTTCCCATTGCGAGAGGATGGCTTTCTCGCGGCTGGCAAAGCGCATATCGCTGGCCAGGGCCAGTTCGCTGCCGACACCGGTGGCACGACCGCGAATCGAGACGATCGACACCACTGGTGCCTTGCTCAACCGCACCAGCATGTCGGGCAGCGGTGGCAGGCCGGTCGGGCCGTTGGGCAGGCTGGTGGTGTCAGTCAGCGGGGGGACGAAGTCATAGTGGGTGAGGAAGAAGTCCGGCACATCGCTGTCGAACACCACGACCACCAGCTTGGGATCGGACTCGATGGCGGTGACCACCTCGTTCAACTGCGGCATGGTTTCCGGACCATAGATGTTGTACGGCGGGTTGTGGAATGTGACCCGCCAGTATTCGGGCGTGATACGTGTGAGCTTGATTTGCTGTTGATGTCTCATGGCAGCTTCTCCAGAGAATGCCTGAGGACATGCGAATTCCCGTTTGAGCCGTCGTTGTGGCCTGCCAATGATTGATGAGGTCGTGAAAAATCACGCCCGTTGCTCCGTTCCTTCTCGGGTCAACACATGTGCATGGGTTTTGAGCGCAGACCGGAATGTGGCCTGGCACGGTCGGCAGCAGCGGCGGCTGAAAATGGAAGGTGGCGTGATGGGCCCAGGATCAGCGGGATCCGGGGAGCGAAACATGTCGCCTTGCGCGGACAGCTCCGACCGAATAAGCGTAGCAGCGAAAGGTGGGCTCGCAAGTCACATAACCAGATGAGAGCACTGACAGCCCCCCTCAATGGCCCCGTCAGCAGGAGCCAAAACTTGATTCGACAGCGGTTTTGACTTTGAGACACTGCCACGTTGGCTGGGTGATAATTTTGTGATCCCCGGCTGACAGAAAAACCAGTCGTTGGGACGTCATTTCCCGCTACCACGCGTAACTACTGGAGTAGAGCGACCCATGGAAGCCAACCGATTCGGTGACATCGCGGCGTTTGTCTCGGCTGTGAAGGCTGGAAGCTTTACCTCGGCAGCCGCTTCACTCGGTCTGACCCGATCGGCGGTAGGTAAAAGTATCGTTCGTCTTGAAGGTCGAATGGGAGCACGGCTTCTCAATCGCACGACGCGCAAGCTGAGCCTGACCGACGAGGGGCGGGTTGCCTATGAACGCTGGAAGCAAATTCTCGAGGATCTCGATGAGGTGGAAGCAACCATGGCCTTGCGCCGTGGGCGGCCGACCGGCACTTTCAAACTCACCGCCCCCCTTTCCTTCGGTCAGCGCCATATCCTGCCGATTCTGGATGCTTATCTGAAACAGTGGCCTGAACTTCGCGCGGACGTCTGGTTTACCGATCGTTTTGTCGACCTGGTCGAAGAAGGTGTCGACATCGCAATCCGCATTGGCGCGCCAAAAGATGCTTCACAACTGTTAACCCGAACCGTGGCTTGGCAGCAGTTCGCAACCTGTGCCTCGCCGTCTTATCTGGCCCGTTGCGGCGTACCGCACACGCCTGCTGATCTTGTCGGGCATGACACCATAGCGTTCATCAGTGGCCAGGCCAGTGTCTGGCGTTACCAGACGCCCTCCGGACTTTATTTATACGAACAGCCAGGGCGGCTGAACATCGACAGTTCTGAAGCCATGCGCGAAGCGGCGTTGACTGGCATTGGCCTGATTCACTTGCCGACCTACATCACCGGTAACGACCTGCGCGACGGAACCCTGGTGGAAGTACTCAAACCCTACCGTGCGTCGCCCGACCCCATCCGGATCGTCTACCCGAGCAAGCGTCAGTTGTCCCCGCGTGTCCGTGCCTTTATTGATCTGTTGATTGAGCGCTGGGAACCAGGCGTGCCTTGGGAGACCTGAAATCATTAGGGACTCAGCGGACCAGGTAATGGTCTTTTACTGATGTTTATCCGAGCTGAGGATTCAATAAAGATGTCAGTCATCGCCACTCACCGAGACTGCCATCATGACTTTCGCCACCCAACCCTCGCCGCACGTGCAACCTGCCGCCCTGCCGACCGCTCATCCCTCGCTTGAGCGCCACCCTGGTTTTCAGCGTCTGTTCAAACCACAGGCACTGACGGTTGGCCTGATTTTGCCCCTCGAAACCCACGCCGGCCGAGCGGCACCGACCATGCGTGACCACGTGGAAATGGCGCAACGCGCCGAGGCGCTGGGTTTTGGCGCGCTGTGGATGCGTGACATTCCTTTCTACGACCCGGATTACAACGATGTGGCACACATCTTCGAACCCCTGGTTTACATCGGTTTTTTGGCCGCAGCCACACGCAGCATCGTCCTGGGAACCACCGGTATCGTGCTGCCTACCCACGAGCCCATGTATCTGGCCAAGCAAGCAACGTCCCTGGATCAGTTGAGCGAAGGGCGCTTGGTGTTGGGGCTGTCCTCTGGGGATCGATTCAGCGACTACCCGATGCTGGGTATCGATTATGAGACCCGTGGTGATCGTTACCGTGATGCCTTTTCAGTGTTTCGTACCCTGATTGAGCAGGACTTTCCGCGTTTTCGCTCCGAGCGATTCGGTCATTCATTCGGAAACCTCGACCTTGTGCCGAAAGCGCCCTATGGCCGCGTCCCTTCAATCGCAGTCGGCCAGGCGCAGCAGAGCATTGAATGGTTGGCCGAACACCTCGATGGCTATCTGGCCGGCGTGCAAAGCCCCGAGCGATTGGCTTCGCTGGGCGAGAGCTGGCACGCCAAAGTACGTGAGATCGAAGGCCGAAATGCTTTCAAACCGTTAGGCCTGGGTGGCTATTTCGACCTCAGCGACAACCCGGACCTGCCATTCCAACGCATTCAGGGAGGCTTCCGGGCGGGGCGCAACGGCCTGCGCAATTACCTGGAGCAAGCGCAAGCTGCCGGTATTTCGCACATCGCGCTTAATCCCAAGGTCAGCCGCCAACCCTACGCAGAGATTCTCGACGAGCTCAGCGAGCACATCTTGCCGCACTTCCCGTCGCACGTTTGAGGTCTGGCGCGTTTTTGGAGGATCAGCACATGTCATCTCTTTTCGACACTTACAATCTGGCCGGTCAGCAGTTGTCCAATCGCATCGTCATGGCGCCAATGACCCGCGCCCGCGTCAAGGACACCGTGCCGTCTGCGGACATGGCGACCTATTACGCCCAGCGCGCGGGAGCGGGTCTGATCATCACCGAAAGCGCTCAGGTGTCCGGGCAGGGGCGTGGCTATCTCTATACCCCGGGGATCCACACACCCGCGCAGATTGAAGGCTGGAAACGCGTGACTGACGCGGTTCATCAAGCCGGAGGGCGCATTGTCATCCAGCTGTGGCATGTAGGGCGGATCTCGCACTCATCCTTGCTGGAGGGACGAGCACCGGTCGCGCCTGTGGCCGTGCCCGCCGCGCAAACCTTGGTGCACGCTTATGACAGCGACGGCCAACCCGCGCAGGTACCGGTGAGCGCGCCTGTTGCTTTGGATGCCGAGGGTATTCGACAGGTCATCGCAGACTTTCGACAGGCCGCGAAAAATGCCATGACGGCGGGTTTTGACGGCGTTGAAATTCATGCGGGTAACGGCTACCTGTTTGAACAGTTCATCAACGGCGGCTTCAACACCCGTGAAGACCGTTACGGTGGCCCTTCGATTGCCAATCGCCTGCGTTTATTGCTTGAGACGGTCGATGCCGTGAGTGCGCAGATCGGCCGCACGAAGGTGGGAGTACGCGTGTCACCTTTTGCGAGACTGGCTGATCTGCACGCGTTCGATGAAGAAGAGGCGACGTGGCTCGCACTCGCCGGAGCCCTGTCCCAACGCGAGATCGCCTATCTGCACGCCAGCCATTTGGGCACGCCAGACTTTCAAAGAGCCATCCGTGCGGCCTACTGCGGCACCCTGATCCTGTCGGGCGGTTACACCCATGAAACAGCGCAGCAGGCGATCGATGAAGGGGTGGCGGACCTGGCGGTTTTTGGCCGGCCGTTCATAGCCAACCCCGATCTGGTCGATCGCTTGCGGCATGGCTGGCCGCTGGCCGAAGCAGGACGTGAAGCGTTTTATGGCGGTGGCGCACAAGGCTATATCGATTATCCCGCCTACTCGTCGAAAGACTCGCAAAGGGCCTATACCTCTGTGCGATTTTCGTAACCCCCGGCGGCCCACGTGGCAGCATTGACGGGTTGCACCGTTGCCAGTTTTTGAAGGTTTACGACAAGCCTGTTTTTGCAAAAACTGGCGCTGTAATACCTTGAAGGCCGCGAAGTTCAGGGGCGTCGGGTAATCATTGTTGACGCTCCGTGACCAGGCGATTTTCACGCTCTTCACAGCACGGCATCGGGAACACTAAGACCGGTATTGAGCGTACGTTTCGAAAAAACGGCTTCGCGTTACTGTAAATGCTGAAAGCTTTAAGCCGGGTCCAATCGCCCCTGATGGCCGCCGTTGTTCGTTAGTTGATGTTCCATGCAAAAAACCAGTCAAACCGAGGCTTTTAAATCCACGCCCAGTGCCCGGGTAAATGCCTTCACCAACGGGCTGCGGACAGTGTTATGGCGCAGGATCAGACTGAACGGCGTGACGATATGGATCAGGTCCGGACACACCGCGCGAAACTCTCCCCGCTCCACCATCGGTGCGGCGTAATGTTGGGGCAGGAACCCCACAAAACGACCCGTCTTGATCAGCAGCGCAACAGCCTCCACCTGGGTGGCCGAGGCGGAAAAACTGTCGTAGCGGGCATAGTTGAGTTTGTCACGGTGGATCGCGTAGCGATGGTTGATGCACTCGTAATCCTTGAGCACATTTGCACCCATCTCAGCCTCTGCCATGGAGAACAGAGGGTGACCGACTGCGCAATAAACTTCCGAGCGTTCTTCGTATAGCGCGTAGTAATCGAACTCTTCGCGCTTTTGATAAACCGGAACAATTCCCGCCACTAATCGCCCCTCTACAACGCCCCTTTCCACTTCATCAAGTTGCGTCGCCTGAAGTTGAAATCGAACCTTGGGAGACTGTTCGTTTATTACTCTAATCGCTGAAACCAACGGTGAATTGGCATCAGAGATTGTATTGTCTATTACCCCCACACCAAGATCACCGACAAGTTCATTTTGAGCTGAACTAAGGCGATCGCGAAAGTTGTCGACCGAGGCAAATAAGTCTATTGACGCCTGATACACCAGACGCCCCTCTTCCGTCAGGTGAAAGCCCTCTCGCCCACGCGTGCAAAGGCGCATGCCGATGCGGATTTCCAGGTCGGAAATCTGTTTACTGATGGCTGCCAGCCCCACGTTCAGCTCGTTTTGCGCGGCACTGAAGCCTCCGGCCTCGACCACGGCCTTGAACACTTTGAGCAGTTTGAAGTCCAGCCCACTGAGGGCCAACGGTGCCCGTTGCAGCGTTTTCGGTGGCGGGTTTCCGGAATTGGAAAGTGGGGTTTCCATCATGACTATTTACCTCTGGCGCCGTATTCAACAATCTGTGCCCAACAACAAAAACATAGCTGGCCTAATAATAATGAACACAGAAAACCAGACTTTGCAATCGCCAAAAAATCCCGAACGTCAGTGCCAAACCACTGATCTCAAAACATTAAAAGCTGACACTTCGATCAGCTCTCGCCTTTTTGAAACTGCCCTCTTAAAAACTGCTCTGGCCTGATTCAGCCCGCTGTTAATGGCTCAATAGTGCAGCGGTGATCGCGGCCCGGCCGCTCCGATTTCAGTTCACGTTACCGACGAGGAAAACAACAATGTCTCAAACTACCGACCGTCTCTGGGGTGCTCGCTTCAAAAGCGGTCCGTCCGAAGCCTTGGCCGCTTTGTCCCGTTGCCCTGAACGCTACTTTCGCCTGACCCCGTACGACCTCGCCGGTTCCAAGGCCCACGCCCGGGAACTGCAGCGCGCCGGTCTTTTGAGCGAGCAAGAAACCCAAACCATGCTCGACGCCCTGGAGCGAATCGGCGCTGACTTCCGCGCCGGCAGCATTGCGCCAACGCTCGACGACGAAGACGTTCACACCTTCATCGAACGCCTGCTGACCGAGCGCCTTGGCGCGCTGGGCGGCAAGCTGCGTGCCGGTCGCTCACGGAATGACCAGACCGCCAATGACCTGCGGTTATTCCTGCGCGACCACGTACGCACCCTGGCCGTTGAAGTGCTGGCCTTGCAGCAGGCGCTGGTCGAACAGGCCGAGCAACACATCGAGAGCATTTGCCCCGGCTTCACTCACTTGCAGCAAGCGCAGCCGATCGTGTTTGCCCATCATCTGCTGGCTCACTCGCAATCGATGCTGCGTGACGTGCAGCGCCTCGTGGATTGGGACGCGCGCACCTCGCTGTCGCCACTGGGCGCCGCCGCCGTGGCCGGCTCTGCCATCGCTCGCCAGCCCCAGCAATCAGCCAAAGAAATGGGTTACAGCGGAGTGTGCGAAAACTCCATCGACGCCGTCGCCAGCCGCGATCACGTCGCCGAATTCCTGTTCATTGCCAGCATGCTCGGCATCAACATCTCGCGTCTCGCCGAAGAGTTTTGCCTGTGGTCTTCGCGGCAGTTCCGCTGGGTCGCGCTGGACGATGCCTACGCCACCGGCAGTTCGATCATGCCGCAGAAGAAAAACCCGGACATCGCCGAACTGGCGCGGGGCAAGGCCGGACGCCTGATCGGCAACCTGACGGGTTTGCTGTCCACCCTCAAATCCTTGCCACTGTCCTACAACCGCGATTTGAGCGAAGACAAGAACGGCGTGCTCGACAGCGTCGACACCCTGCTGCTGGTGCTGCCGGCCATGGCTGGAATGGTCGCGACCATGAAGGTCAACGTCGAAGAGCTGCGTCGCCAGGCACCGTTGGGCTTCACCCTCGCCACCGAAGTCGCCGACTGGCTGGCAGTACGCGGCGTGCCGTTCAAGGAAGCCCATGAAATCACCGGTGCGCTGGTGCAGGCCTGCGAGAAACACGACATCGAATTGTGGGAAGCCTCTGCGGCGCTGTTGGCCGAGGTGGACCCACGCCTGACCCCCGAGGTCCGCGACAGCCTGACCCTGGAAGCCGCCATCGCTGCTCGCAGCGGCTGGGGCGGCACCGCGCCACAGCAGGTACGCGAACAGATCGGCCGCCTGAAAACCGCTCTGGCCACCCAGCAGGCGTGGACCGAGAACTATCAGGGCTTCCGCCTCTGAGCCAAACGCAAACCCTTGCAGGAGCGAGCTTGCTCGCGATGAACCCGAGAGCGCCACGGGGTGTGTCAGGTTGCCAGCGTTATCGTTGACCACCATCGCCAGCAGGCTTGCTCCCACAGTGGGTCTGTGTTTGAGCCGAAATAACGTGTACGGAGAACCAACATGAGTCAGACACAAGCAGAGCGACTCCAGGCGGAGCGCAAACTGGCGGAAAACCAGTTCGACATCACCCAGTACCAACATGTACCACGCCGCTACTACGGGCGCATTTTCTTCGCCACGGTGATTGTCATTGCAATCCTGGGTCTGGTGCGGGCCTTCGCAGAAGGCAAGATCGAATGGTCGTACATCGGCCAGTTCCTCACGTCCCAGGCGATCATGTGGGGCTTGCTCAACACCATCGTCATGGCGGTGCTGGCCATGGCGCTGGGCATCGTGTTCGGGGTGATCACCGCGATCATGCGCATGTCGGCCAACCCGATCCTGCGCTACGTGGCAGTGACCTACACCTGGCTGTTTCGCGGCACGCCGCTGATCCTGCAACTGCTGTTGTGGTTCAACCTGGCACTGATCTTCCCCACCATCGGCATCCCCGGCCTGTTCGAACTGGACACCGTGAGCCTGATGACGCCGTTCGTGGCCGCCCTGCTCGGCTTGAGCATCAACCAGGGTGCCTACACCGCCGAGGTGGTGCGCGCCGGTCTGCTGTCGGTGGACACCGGGCAGTACGAGGCCGCCAAGTCGATCGGCATGCCGCGCCTGCAAGCGTTGCGCCGGATCATCCTGCCCCAGGCCATGCGGATCATCATTCCGCCTGTGGGCAACGAGTTCATCGGCATGGTGAAAATGACCTCGCTGGCGAGCGTCATCCAGTACTCGGAGCTGCTCTACAACGCCCAGAACATCTACTACGCCAACGCCCGCGTGATGGAGCTGCTGATTGTCGCGGGTATCTGGTACCTGGCCACCGTCACCGTCCTGTCCTTTGGTCAAAGCCGTCTGGAGCGTCGTTTCGCCCGCGGCGCCGGCAAGCGCTCTTGAGGAACCCGACATGAGAAGCATCGTCAAGGCCGTGAGCCTGAACAAATATTACGACCAGTACCACGCGCTCAGGGACATCAACATCGAAGTCGAGCAAGGCGAAGTGCTGTGCATCATTGGCCCGTCCGGCTCCGGCAAAAGCACCTTGCTGCGTTGCGTCAACCAGCTGGAAAAGATCGACAAGGGTGGGCTCTGGGTCGACGGCGAACTGGTCGGCTACCGGGTCGTCGGCAACAAGCTGCATGAGCTCAACGAAACGCAGATCGCCCGTCAGCGCCTGTCGACCGGCATGGTGTTCCAGCGTTTCAACCTGTTCCCGCACATGACCGTGCTGCAAAACATCATCGAAGGGCCGTGCCAGGTGCTCAAGCGTTCGCCCAAGGAGGCGCACGAAGAAGCCGTGGAACTGCTCGCCCGTGTCGGCCTGGCCGACAAACGCAACAGCTACCCGATCGAACTTTCGGGTGGTCAGCAACAACGTGTCGCCATTGCTCGTGCCTTGGCCATGCGCCCCAAGCTGATGCTATTCGATGAACCCACTTCGGCACTCGACCCGGAACTGGTCGGTGAGGTGCTGTCGGTGATGCGCGATCTGGCGCAGACCGGCATGACCATGATCGTCGTCACCCATGAACTGGGCTTCGCTCGCGAAGTATCCAACCGCATGGTGTTCATGGACGGCGGACAGATCGTGGAGGCTGGAAGCCCCGAAGAAATACTAATAAGTCCGCAAAACCCTCGCACCCAAAGCTTCATTTCTGCCGTTCGAACCTAAGTGCCCCTTGGCGCTCACAACACTCATAAGAGAACGACCATGAAGAAAATCGTTATCCCGGCAGTACTCGCCAGTGTCATGGCCTCCGGCTTCACCTTCGCCGCCGAATTACCGGCCAGCATCAAGGACAAGGGCGAGATCGTCGTCGCGATCATGCCGAACTACCCGCCGATGGACTTCAAGGACCCGGCCACCAACACCCTCACCGGCCTCGACTACGACCTGGGCAATGCGCTGGCCCAGCGTTTGGGGGTGAAGATCAAATGGCAGGAAACCGGTTTTGAGCAAATGATCAATGCGCTGACCACCGACCGCGTGGACATGGTGTTGTCAGGCATGACCGACACCGCCGAGCGTCAGGCCAGCGTGACCTTCGTCGACTACTTCACCAGCGGCCCGCAGTTCTACACCTTGCAGAAAAACGCAGCCACCAACGAAATCATCGACCTGTGCGGCAAGAAAGTCGGCACCAGCCGCCGTACGACCTTCCCGGCGGAAATCGCCGAGTGGAGCAAGGCCAACTGCGAAGCCGCCGGCAAACCGGCGATCAACGTGATCGGCACCGAAGGCTCGGCCGACGCCCGCGCTCAGTTGCGTCAGAGCCGCATTGACGCCGCCATGCAAGGCAGCGAAACCCTGCCGTACCTGAAAACCCAGGAAAAGGACATGTACAAGACCGTTGGCCTGCCGATTTCCAAGCAGTTCACCGGCATGGGCGTGAGCAAGAAAAAGCCTGAGCTGAGCGAAGCGGTGAAAGTCGCATTGCAGAGCATGGTGGATGACGGCAGCTACCAGGCGATCCTGAAGAAGTGGGATCTGGAACTGGGTGCGATCCAGACCGTGACCATCAACGCCGGCAAATAAGGACCTGTCCTTTGTGGGGGCGAACTCGCTCCCACAAAGGTCTGGTTCGATCACAATTTTGTGGCCGACCGACATACCTGTGGGAGCGGGCTTGCCCGCGAGGGCGATTTGTCAGCTGATCGAGAGGTTGAATGTGTCGGCCTCATCGCAGGCAAGCCCGCTCCCACAGGGTCCGGTGTTTACTTATAAATAGTTGGAGCATCACCGATGTCCTCCTCACCCCCAGCCACCTGGCCCGCCCCCCACAAAGCCTGCCTCGCCCTGGCCTTCGATCTCGACGGCCCGACTGGCGATGCCATGCTCAACGGCTCGATCTGGCGCAAGCCGGAATACTTCGGTTTCGGCGGGTATGGCCCCTACCGGGCATTGCCGCGATTGCTCGATCTGCTCGACGACTTCCGCATGCCGACGACGTTCTTTGTCCCGGCCTGGGTCGTGGAGAACTGGCCAAGACAGTGCCAGGCCATTGTCGAACGCGGGCATGAAGTGGCTTACCACGGCTACAAACACGAATCGTTTTACGCCCTGACGCTGCAGCAGCAAAAGGACGTCATGAAGCTGTCCCGTGAAGTGTTCTGGAAACACCTGAACATCCGCGCCGAAGGCTTCCGCACGCCTTCCGGCGATTGGCGCGCCGAAACCCCGGCGGTGCTGGTGGAGGCTGGCGTGACGTACTCCAGCAGCATGCGCGGCGATGACCGGCCGTACCTGGTCAAGGTTCCCGGCCACACCACGCCACTGGTGGAGATCCCCGGTCGTTGGGAAATGGACGACTACGCCTCCCTCGCCTACACCCGTGCGCCGGACTTCCCTTCGGGGCTGGACCGTACCGCCAGCTATGAGCTGACCCTCGACAACTGGTGCCGCGAATACGACGGCGCAATGAATGAAGGGTTATGCCTGACGACCCTGTTCCACCCCAAGATCACCGGCAAACCGGGCCGCATCCTGTTGCTGGAAAAACTCTTCGAACACATGCGTCAGCGCGACGACGTCTGGTTCGCCACCTGCCGCGATGTCGCCCAGTGGTGGCTCAAGGAGCATCACCATGGTTGATTCCGCTGTCTGGCCCCAAGGCTATCGCTGCGCCGTGGTACTGACCGTCGATTACAACGACATCCACGGCATCCTCACGCAAGCCCCGGAAGTCGCCGGGCGCGACAAGACATTGTCGGTCTGGCGCTACGGCACACAACGGGGCGTGGAGCGTATGCTCGGCCTTTTCAAGGAACTCGGTGTGTCCAGCACCTGGTTTGTCCCCGGTATCGTCGCCGAAGAAAACCCCGGCCACATTCGGGCGATCCAGGCCGACGGCCATGAGATCGCCTGCGCCGGCTATCGTCATCAGAACTACGACACCCTGGACCTGGCCGCGCAAAGCGACGACATCGCCAAGGGCTGTGAGACCTTGGCGGAGCTGACCGGCCAACGTCCAGCCGGTTTTCGCATCCCGGCGGGCAATGGTGCGCCGGGGTTCATCGAGGCTTTGAAGGATCAGGGCATTCGCTGGTCATCGTCGTGGCGCGGCGATGACTTGCCATTCGCTCACCCGACTGCACCCCAAGTCATTGAACTGCCTCTGCATTATGAACTGGAGGACGAGCCTTACTTCGCCTTCAACCTCAGCCCGGCAGTGCCTCCGGCGCAATCGCGGATCGCGTCCTACAGCCACACCCTGGGCAACCTGCAAATGGACTTCGCCGGGTTTCACCGTTTTGGCCTTTGCTACGTGCTGCGCCTGCACCCGGAAATCATCGCCACGCCGGGACGCATCGGCGTATTGCGCGAATTGATCGAAGGCATTCAACAGCACGATGACGTGTGGATCGCCACGGGTGCCGAGGTCGCACAGTGGTGGGCAGACAACGCGGCACCGGTTGCCGAGGATCACCCGGCGTCAGTTTATGAGCGGCATTATCGGGATTACGTGTCATGAGCGAACGCCTGCAACGTCTGGCGCAATTCTGTGTTGAGTTGCGGTTTGAAGATCTACCGCCTGCGCTGGTGACGCAGGCCAAGCGGCACATCCTCGATACCTTCGGTGCAACGCTGGCCGGAGCCACTGGCGGTGTCGCGGAACAGGCGCGCATGGTGTTTGCCAGTGAAACCGGTGAGGTGCCGGTTTGGGGCACGGACCTGCAGGTTGGCCCGGCTCAGGCAGCGATGCTTAACGGTGTCGCCGCCCATGCTCTGGAGCTGGACGACACCGGCGGCTGCGATCACTCCGGTGCCGTCGTGCTGCCGGCGGTGATGGCGGCGGTTTCAATGCTCCCGCAGCCGGTGAGTGGTCGTGAGTTCATCACTGCCGTAGTGATCGGCTACGAAGTCGGTCGCCGGGTGCTCGAAGCCTGCGGTGGCTATTCAGCCCACAACGGCGCCGGTTGGCATTCCACCGCGACCTGCGGGGTGTTCGGCGCAGCGGCGGCCAGTGCTCGCATCCTTGGCCTGGATGCGCGGCAAACCCTGGCGGCGCTGGGCATCGCCGGCAGCTTCAGTGGTGGCCTGTGGGCCTTCATCCACGACGGTTCGCAAAGCAAGAAACTGCACAGTGGGCGCGCCGCCGAAGGGGGACTGCTGGCGGCGCGGTTTGCGCAACAGGGCATCAGCGGGCCGACGCAGTTGTTCGAGGAGGTCTGGGGTGGTTTTCTGAAAACCCTCGCTCCAGCGACCGCAACGCCCGAAGCGCTGGATGCGGACCTCGGTGTGGTCTGGAAGCTCGCCCGCTGCTCGATCAAACCCTATGCCTCCTGTCGCGGCACCCATTCGGCCATCGACGCCCTTGGTTTGCTGTTGGATCAACTGAATGTGGGGGTCGACCAGGTCGAAGACGTGCGGGTTTCCCTGTGCGGGTTTCTTCAGGACATGTGTGGCGGTCAGGACGTCAGCAGCCTCGCAGCCGCACAGATGAGCCTGCCATATGCCTTGGCCGCGCGGCTGGTGCAGGGGCATTGCCGGTTGCAGGCCTATGACGACGACCAACGCAGCGCCCCGCGCATGACCCAATGGCTATCGCGCATCCATCTGGAAGTGGACCCGCAACGGCCAGAGGATGGCGAGCCCGTGGTGACGCTGCGGACCGTGGATGGTCGGCAGGCAAGCCTGTGCGTTGAAGTGCCATTGGGCGCGCCAGGCAATCCACTGAATGACGTGGCGCTGGAGGAGAAGTTTTTCAGCTTGACGATGCGGGTGATACCGCGACAACAGGCTGAAGGCTTGCTGGGGCAGTTGTGGCGAATTGAAGAATTGGAATCGGTGCGCACGCTTGAGCGGTGGCTGATTTGAGTACTGAGTCGCTCGCCGGACCTCATCGCGAACCTGCTTGTGATTGGCGGCGACTGGCCGAATACCCGAAACCTGAATAAGGACATTTGCACCACCGTGGCCACTTACTCGCTCGTTATTCGCCGCTTGATGATCGTTTCACTGACCATCGTGGTCAGCCGCGCCATTACCAGCCCCTTGCTCACGCTGTTCCTGAGCCACAAGCTGGGCCTCAACCAGCAGGACGTCGGTTTGCTGCTCGGTATCGCGGTGTTCATCGCCACGCTGCTGGCGCTGTATGGCGGTTATGTCATCGACCGCCTGGAAAAGCGCCGATTGCTGATCCTGGCGATGCTCTCCAGCGCCATCGGTTTCGTACTGCTGACCTTTGCCCAAAACCTCTACCTGACCACCATGAGCCTGGTGGTCACCGAGACCGCGTCAGCGCTATTTCTCATCGGTTCAAAAGCGATCCTCAGCGAAAACCTGCCCATGGGCCAGCGTGCCAAGGCGTTTTCCCTGCGCTATACCCTGACCAACATTGGCTATGCCACCGGCCCCATGCTCGGCGTGGTGATCGCCGGGGTCTATCCGATTGCGCCGTTCCTGATTGCCGCCGGCATCGCGTTTTTCAGCATTTTCCTGATGATAGGCATCCCCAGTGATGCCGCGCAGACACCGGCCATTGGTAAACCGCAAAGCTTCTTCAAGACGCTGGTCACCCTGAAAAACGACCGCACCCTGATCATGTTCACTGGCGGCTGCCTGCTCAGTACGGTGGTGCACGGGCGCTACACCCTCTACTTGTCGCAATACCTGCTGGTGACCCACGACTCCAAACGTGCCCTGGAAATCATGGCCGCCCTGCTCGCCTGCAACGCCATCAGCGTGATCCTGTTGCAGTACCAGATCGGCCGGTTCCTCAATCGCGAAAAGCTGCGCTACTGGATTGCCGGAGGCACCAGCCTGTTCATCTGCGGCCTGATCGGCTTCAGCCTGGCTGACAACATGCTGAGTTGGTGCGTGGCGATGTTCGTTTTCACGCTGGGTGAAATGATCATCTACCCGGCCGAATTCCTCTTCGTCGACACCCTGGCCCCGGAAGAGCTGCGCGGCAGCTACTACGGTGCCCAAAACCTGGCGGCTTTCGGTGGTGCCCTGAGTCCGGTAATTTGTGGCTTCCTGCTGATGCACACTGCGGCGCCCACGATGTTCTATGCCTTAAGCGCACTGACTGCGATGGGTGGTTCCCTGTGCTTCATGAGCGGTCGGCGGATGGCCAGAGTGCAAAAATAATGCACTGAAACCCCATGGACGTGAGGCACACAGCGCGCCGTTCCTCCCCCCTGCCCGACTCACTACATTGATTAGGCTCTCGGCCCTTCGTTGATCCCGGCGTAGACTCGTCGGCACGGTCCCAAAGAAGTGTCGCGCGCCCCCCCCTGCATAAAAATGTGAATTTTTTAACCTTCAAAAATTACGTTTTTTTCATCTCTTGTAACAATTTGATCCGTATACTTTTCTCTGGAAAGCGATGAGTTGACAGCCGACCCCTGTGACTGCCACTCACAAATTGACAGTTGGGCGGCGTTAGAGTCGAAGGACTATCATTTCGCTTATCCAGCCTGCCTATCCATATCAACCCACCACAGGAGTATCCGACCATGGACCCTGCCCATTCTCGGTGGGTCATGTACACAGAAGCCAAGCTGAATCGAGCCGTGTGAAGGATTTATCCAGCAATTTTCCTTGCTGATGAAACGTGCGGTTTCTGTTCCTGCCTTCAGCGTTTGTTTGCGTGACCTCTCTCAGCTGTTTTACCAACCTTCAAGCGTATGTTGTGCTTAGACTGCCTATGAGCAGATTCAGGCGCGTGTGCTCGAGAACGTGTTGGCTGATGGTCATGAACCTCACATACAACGCTGTTGGAATCACTGAATATGAACAAAGTATTCCGTCATTACATTCCGGCCACGGCCTTGCGACTGCTGCCCAACCGCTGGGATCTGGTCGCCCTGCCGCTGGTGATCGGTTTCTTGCTGTTTTTCTCGATAGCAGCACGGGAAACCTGGGCGCCGATGTCCACCTTGCAGGGTGAAGTCATTTCACTCGACCCGACCAACCTTCCCGAATATGCAATGCGCACGACCTTGCGCATGCTCGCGGCGATGGCCGCGTCCCTAGTGTTCACCCTGCTGTACGGAACGCTGGCCGCCAAAAGCCGACGGGCCGAAAAAGTGCTGGTGCCGGTGCTGGATATCCTGCAATCGGTGCCCGTACTGGGCTACATCTCATTCACCGTGACGTTCTTCCTGCTGCTGTTTCCAGGGCGGGTGCTCGGCGCTGAATTCGCCGCCATTTTTGCCATCTTTACCAGTCAGGCATGGAACATGACGTTCAGCTTCTACCAGTCACTGCGCATGCTGCCGCGCGACCTGGAAGAAGTGTCCAGCAACCTTCAATTGTCCGGCTGGCAAAAGTTCTGGAAGCTCGACGTGCCTTTCGCCATTCCGGGGCTGGTCTGGAACATGATGATGAGCATGTCCGGTGGCTGGTTCTTCGTGGTGGCCTCCGAAGCCATCACCGTCGGCGACAAGACCGTGATGCTGCCTGGCGTGGGTTCATACCTGGCGGTCGCCATCCAGCAGCAAAACCTGCACGCCGTGGGCTACGTCATTCTGGCGATGATCGCGGTCATCCTGATTTACGACCAGTTTCTGTTCCGGCCGCTGGTGGCCTGGGCCGATAAATTCCGCATGGAAAACACCGCGTCCCAGGCAGGTTCGCCGGAATCATGGGTGCTGAAGCTGATCCAGCGCACGCGCGTGGTCCAGCGCGTGCTGCGTCCCATCACCCGAACCATCGGCCGAATCGGCAATCGACGTTTCAGCCTGCCGCGCTCGAACCGCACCGCCGCGTCTTCGAGCCCGGCCACCTCACGCCTGATCGATTGGGTCTGGGGCGCGCTGATTGCCGTGTTGACCCTCTACACGCTGTACCACATCGCCCTCTACATGAGCAGCGAAGTGACACTCGGTGAAGTCGGGCATGTGCTCGGCATGGGGCTGATTACCCTGGTACGGGTGGCGTTGTTGATTGCCGTGGCCTCGCTGATTTGGGTGCCGCTGGGGGTGATGATCGGTTTGCGTCCGCACCTGGCGGAAAAAATCCAGCCACTGGCGCAGTTCCTCGCGGCCTTTCCTGCGAACCTGTTGTTCCCAGTGTTTGTCATCGTGATCCTGCGCTACCAGTTGAACCCGGACATCTGGCTGAGTCCGCTGATCGTGCTGGGCACGCAGTGGTACATCCTGTTCAACGTCATTGCCGGCGCCAGCGCATTCCCCAATGACTTCCGCGAGGCCGCAACCAACTTCCGCATTCGCGGCTGGTTGTGGTGGCGCAAAGTGATGCTGCCGGGCATCTTCCCGTATTACGTGACCGGAGCGATTACAGCCTCGGGCGGCGCGTGGAACGCCAGTATCGTGTCCGAATTCGTTTCATGGGGACAGGACAAGGTCATGGCACATGGCCTGGGCGCCTACATTGCCGAGAACACGGCGGCCGGTGACTTCCCTAAAATCGCCTTGGGCGTGGTGGTGATGTCGCTCTTCGTCGTGGCCTTCAATCGCGCAGTATGGCGGCCGATGTACGCCATTGCTGAAAACAAACTCCGTCTCAACTAACGGGATTCGATGTCATGAATACCTTTACAGAACACACACAGGCATCCCCCGAAATCTATGCGCTGAACAACGTGAGCCGGGCGTTTGGCAAGGGCAAGGACGAGTTGCAAGTGCTCAGCGATGTCGACCTGACCCTGCGAGAAGGCGAGATCGTCGGCATGCTGGGCCGTTCCGGTTCAGGCAAATCCACCTTGCTGCGCATCATTGCCGGCCTGATAGCGCCGTCGTCGGGGGAAGTTCGCTACAACGGTGACTTGCTCACCGGGCCGGCCGAAGGTGTCGCGATGGTCTTTCAGACCTTTGCGCTGTTCCCTTGGCTGACGGTCCTCGAAAACGTGGAAGCCGGTCTTCAGGCGCTCCAGGTCGAACGCAAGGCTGCCCGCAAGCGCGCATTGGCGGCGATTGACCTGATCGGCCTCGACGGGTTCGAAAACGCCTACCCCCGGGAGTTGTCCGGTGGCATGCGCCAACGGGTCGGATTTGCCCGCGCCCTGGTGGTGAACCCGACCCTGCTGTTGATGGATGAGCCTTTTTCCGCACTGGACGTGCTGACCGCCGAGACCCTGCGCACTGACCTGCTGGACTTGTGGAGCGGCAAGCAACTGCCGATCAAATCCATCCTGATCGTGACCCACAACATCGAAGAAGCGGTTTTGATGTGCGACCGCATTCTGGTCCTGTCATCAAACCCAGGGCGAGTGGTCGCCGAAATCAAAGTACCTTTCGAGCATCCGCGCAACCGCCTGGACCCGACCTTTCGGCAAATGGTCGACGACATCTATGCCTTGATGACAGACCGCCGCAGCGCCGACGCCAGCACCGGCAAAGCCGAACTGAAAATGGGCAGCCCGCTGCCGGAAGTTTCCACCAACCTCATCGCCGGCCTGATCGAAACGCTGGCGGCCGAGCCGTATAACGGTGAAGCAGGCCTGCCCGACGTCGCGGAACGGCGCTTGCTGGAGGTGGACGACCTGTTCCCGGTCGCAGAAATGCTGGAGCACCTGGGTTTTGCCGAACTCAAGGGCGCCGACATCACCCTCACCGAGGCCGGCAAGCTATTCGCTGACTACGGAACCCAGGAACGCAAAGCCCTGTTTGCCGAACACCTGGTCAAACACGTGCCACTGGCCGCGCGCATTCGCCAGGTCTTGCAGGAACGAAACGGCCACCGCGCGCCGCGGGTGCGTTTTGAACAGGAACTGGAGGATTCACTGACCGATGCGTTTGTGGAGAAAACATTGGAGAGCGTGATCACCTGGGGGCGTTACGCTGAAATATTCTCCTATGATGACCACACCGAGACCTTCAGCCTGGACGATGTTGAAGGCAGCGTATAGCCCTTTCCACGCCATAGGGTCGGCCGTCCACACAGGGTACATTCTCTCTGCCAGACGCCCTGGGACCGCCGATCCCTTTACCAGCGCCATAAGTAAAGCGCCCGGTTTTGCCTACTTTCGCAAGCGTCCAGCCACCAACCTGCGTGATTAACGGGTTGATCGGCAGGTGCTAGAATCCGCTGCCCCACGTCTGACGCTGATACCCGTGCGGTGCACGGGCACGGTGGAACGCCAAACCTCGAATCGCCCGACAGCCGCAATGGTGCACCCATGCTTCCAAGCCTTGAAGTTCGACGCTACGAGGGGGAAAACCCTCACCACCACCATGACTTTGCACAATGGGTACTGCCGGTGTGTGGTCGGATGGAAATAGACGTGGACGGTCGCGGGGGCTGCATCGATCCGTCGCTGGCGGCGCTCGTGGCGCCTGGCTCAGTGCACTCGCAGCTCGCTCAGGCTGACAGCCGTTTTCTGGTGTTGGACTGTGCAGCGACGACGCTGGAAACGCTCCAGATGGAGCGTCTGGCCCGGCAAATATACGTGCCAATCCCCCCGGCGACCCGGCGGCTGATCGAATTCGCCGAGTTGATCGGTAAAGAGCAACTGTCCATCGGCGCCTCCCAACTGGCCCCCCTGCTGCTGTCATCGCTCGGCTCGGATACCGCCTTTTCGTCGCCCATGGAGCAATTGATCGCCCGTCTGCGCGCAAACCCTGGCGCCAACTGGAGCAACGAGGCCATGGCTCAAGCAGCCAACATGAGCATGAGCCAGCTCCACCAGCGATTCCGGCAATTGTTCGCGATGAGCCCTCAAGCCTGGTTGACGCAGTTGCGCATTCACGAAGCTCAACGATGGTTGCGTGGCACCGCATTACCAATAGCGGACATCGCCTTGCGTGCCGGTTTTTCCGATCAGGCGGCGCTGACCCGTGCCATGCAGCGTGTGAGCGCTACAACCCCGGCGGTTTATCGCAAGGCTCAAAAACAGCCTGGGTAAAAAAGCCAGGAGTTATCGACAATATTTCCCGGATCAATCGCTCCAGACTGCAGGCTTTGCGGTGTGGGGGCGCGGGTGAAATGTTTGCTGATCGATCACTGTTGAAGGGCGCCGGCTACGGGGTGTGCGCGGGCCTGTGTTGGGGGGTGATTTTCCTCGGTCCACAGCTGACGCCGGGGTTGAGCGGCTTGCAGTTCGCGGTCCTGAGATTCCTCTGCTACGGCGCCCTCTCGGTCGTCCTGCTCATGCCGCGCTGGAGGCGTGTCTGCGCCAGTCTCACCGTCGCCGACTGGAAATCGCTCTTCTGGCTGAGCCTGATCGGCAACCTCGTTTACTACGCACTGGTGGGCACCGGTGTCCAGTTGGTGGGCATCGCTACCACGTCCCTGATCGTCGGGCTCATTCCGGTGCTCGTCACCCTGGCCGGGCGTCATGACGCCAATGCCGTTTCCTTGCGAAAGCTCTTCCCTTCGCTTTGCTGTGCTGTCGCGGGGGTCGTGCTGATCAGCTGGCACGCACTGATCAATGGCGACCGTCACGATACATCGACGAACATCGCCGGGATTTTATGCGCGTCAGGCGCATTGCTGACCTGGAGTTGGTTCGCGGTCAGCAATGCCCGGCGGTTAGTGCAAGTGGCCGGCGTCTCCTCCCCTGACTGGGCACTGCTGACCGGCGTAGTGACCGGTGCTCAATCACTGCTGTTGGCGGTACCGGTATTCGGTTTTCAGACAGATACACCGGGCACGTCGGAATGGCTGCATTGGCTCATGGTGGCCGGTGGCGTGGCACTTTTGTCGTCGGTGGTGGGTGGGGCATGCTGGAACCAGGCCAGCCGGCTCCTGCCATTGGCACTCAGTGGGCAAGTGCTCGTGATCGAAACGCTGGCGGCGCTGGTTTTTGGTTTTTTATGGGAGCAACGGCTACCCGACGGGTATGAGCTGGCCGCCATCGCACTGCTGCTGACAGGCGTCGTTTGGTGCCTGAACTGTCATCGCGCGCCCCAACCTTCCATGGCCACTTAGCGCGGATTTTCTGCGTCTCGATTGTTCGGCCACATGTGCGCTTGCTGCGGTTTTCAACCGCGTCGAGGTGGTCAAACCTGTAGAAGCCGGCTTGCGGGCGATCATGGCGGATCAATCCGGTACATCTTTACAAGATCTTTATTCTTCGCCTCCCGATCTTTCTGACAACTTACCAGGCATCGTTCTAGGCTTTCCTCATCGCGGGAGGAAAAGCCATGGACTTCATTTATCTGCTACTCGGTGCGGTGTTTTTCATCATTCTGGTCGGCCTGGCTTACGGCTGTGCGGCGCTCGACAGGAGACGGTCATGACAGGCTTCTATCTGTTCGGCGGCATCATTGCGGCCGGGTTGCTGGTGTACCTGATTGCGGCGCTGTTGTTTCCGGAGGACTTCCTATGACGACTCAAGCCTGGGTCCTGCTCGCGGTCTTCCTGCTGGTGCTGGCGCTGTTGGCCTGGCCGATCGGGCGTTGGTTGACCACCGTGATGGAGGGCCGGTTTGCCTTTGGCGCGCGCATTGAGTCCCCGCTGTATCGACTGGCCGGGGTCACGCCTGAGACGCAGATGGGATGGCTGCAGTACGCGCTCGCCTTGATCCTGTTCAACACGTTGGGGTTCCTGGCCGTTTATGCCTTGCAACGGTTGCAAGGCATTCTGCCGTTCAACCCCCAGGGGTTTGCCGCCGTTACACCGGACTCTTCGTTCAACACCGCCGCCAGTTTCGTCACCAATACCAACTGGCAAGCCTATAGCGGCGAATCGACGATGAGTTACCTGACCCAGATGCTCGCGCTGACGGTGCAGAACTTCTTCTCGGCCGCCACCGGCATCGTGGTCGCCGTGGCCCTGATTCGCGGATTCGCCCGGCACAGCGCGGCCAGCATCGGCAACGCCTGGGCCGACCTCACCCGCATCACCCTGTGGGTACTGCTGCCACTGTCGTTGATCTTCGCACTGTTCCTTGTCAGCCAAGGGTCGATCCAGAATCTCGACCCGTACAAGGACGTCTCGACCCTGGAAGTCATGCAGTACCAGGCCCCGGTGCTCAATGACGCCGGTCAACCCAAGCTTGATGCCCAGGGCAGCCCGGTCACCGTGGCCGCCAGCACCGACAAGCAAACCATCGCCATGGGCCCCGTTGCCTCGCAAGAGGCGATCAAGATGCTCGGCACCAATGGCGGCGGCTTCTTCAACGCCAACTCGGCGCACCCTTATGAAAACCCGACCGCACTGACGAACTTCTTCCAACTGATCGCGATCTTCCTGATCCCGACCGCACTGTGTTTCGTCTTCGGCCACATCGTCGGTGACATTCGCCAGGGCTGGGCGCTGTTGGCGGCAATGACGATCATCTTTGTGATCGCCGTGGTGGCCGTCACCCATTACGAACAACTGGGCAACCCGCAGTTCTCGACACTGGGCATCGACACGGCGGCGGGCAACATGGAGGGCAAGGAACTGCGCTTCGGCATCAGTGCATCCAGCTTGTTTGCGGCGGTGACCACGGCGGCGTCCTGCGGTGCGGTCAACGCCATGCACGACTCGTTTACCCCGCTGGGCGGCGCGGTGCCTCTGGTGTTGATGCAACTGGGCGAAGTGGTGTTCGGCGGCACCGGCTCAGGCCTGTACGGCATGCTGATATTCGCCCTCCTCGCCGTGTTCATCGCCGGTCTGATGATCGGCCGGACACCCGAGTACCTGGGCAAGAAGATCGAAGCCTACGAGATGAAAATGGTCGCCATCGCGATTCTGGTCACGCCCTTGCTGGTGCTGTTCGGCACCGCCATCGCGGTCATGGCCGACGCCGGCAGGCTGGGCATCGCCAACCCCGGCGCCCACGGCTTCTCGGAAATCCTCTACGCCTTCACCTCGGTGGCCAACAACAATGGCAGCGCCTTCGCCGGGCTGTCCGCCAACACCCCGTTCTACAACATCATGCTGGCCATCGGCTGCTGGTTCGGACGCTTCGGCGTGATCGTCCCGGTGCTCGCTGTCGCCGGTAGCCTGGCCGCGAAAAAACGCTTGCCGGTCACCGGCGGCACGATGCCCACCCACGGGATGCTGTTCGTGGTGCTGCTGATCGGTACGGTGTTGCTGGTCGGGTTGCTGAACTACGTGCCGGCGCTCGCGCTGGGCCCCGTCGTCGAACACCTCATATTGATCAAGTGAGACCACGAACATGACACGCAAAGCGTTCACCTTGTTCGACCCGAAACTGATTGGCCCGGCCATGGTCGATTCCGTGCACAAACTCGATCCGAGGATCCAGTGGCGCAATCCGGTGATGTTTGTCGTCTACATCGGAGCGCTCATCACCAGCGCCCTGTGGGTCCAGGCCCTGCGTGGCCAGGGTGAGGCCAGCGCCGGGTTCATTCTCGCGATTGCCCTGTGGCTGTGGTTCACCGTGCTGTTCGCCAACTTTGCCGAAGCCCTGGCCGAGGGTCGCAGCAAGGCTCAGGCGGCCTCGCTGCGCGACCTGAAAAAGGAAACCTGGGCCAAGAAACTGCGCGAGCCGCACTACGGTGCCGAGTGGCAATTGGCGCAATCGAGTGACCTGTGCAAAGGCGATGTGGTGGTGGTCGAGGCCGGCGACCTCGCGAACTCGTTGATCCCCGCCGATGGCGAGGTCATCGAAGGTGCTGCCTCGGTGGACGAATCGGCCATCACCGGTGAGTCGGCCCCGGTGATTCGGGAATGCGGGGGGGATTTCTCATCGGTAACAGGCGGGACTCGGGTCCTGTCGGACTGGATTGTCATTCGCGTCACCACCAACCCTGGCGAAACCTTCGTCGACCGCATGATCGCCATGGTGGAGAACGCCAAACGACAAAAGACGCCGAATGAAATCGCCCTGTCGATCCTGTTGGTGGCGTTGACGATCGTGTTCCTGGGGGTGACGGTGACGCTGCTGCCCTTCTCGCTGTTCGGCGTGGCGGTGGCCCAGTCCGGCACACCGGTTTCGATCACCGTCCTGATCTCGTTGCTGGTGTGCCTGATCCCCACCACCATTGCCGGTTTGCTTTCGGCGGTCGGGGTGGCGGGCATGAGCCGCATGATGGAAGCCAACGTGATCGCGACGTCCGGCCGTGCGGTGGAAGCGGCCGGTGACGTGGATGTCTTGCTGCTCGACAAAACCGGGACCATCACCCTGGGCAACCGTCACGCCTCGGCATTCCTGCCGGCACCGGGGGTCAAGGAAGCGGAGTTGGTGGACGTGGCGCAACTCGCCTCCCTGTCCGACGAAACCCCCGAAGGCCGCAGCATCGTGGTACTGGCCAAACAACGCTTCAACCTGCGTGAACGCGACATTGCCGCGCTCGACGCGCACTTCGTGCACTTCTCCGCACAGACCCGCATGAGCGGTGTCGACATGGGCAGCCGGCAACTGCGCAAGGGCGCCGGCGAAGCGATCCTGCGGCACGTCCAGTCCCAGGGCGGGCATTTTCCGGACGCCGTGCAAACCATCATCGACGAGGTGGCCCGCCGGGGCAGCACGCCGCTGGTGGTGGCGGACGGAGCCAAAGTACTGGGCGTGATCGAACTCAAGGACATCGTCAAAGGCGGCATAAAGGAGCGTTTCCTCGAATTGCGGCGCATGGGGATCAAGACCGTCATGGTCACCGGCGACAACCGGGTCACCGCCGCCGCCATCGCCGCCGAGGCCGGCGTCGACGACTTCCTGGCCGAGGCCACGCCGGAGCAAAAACTCGAGCTGATCCGCCGCTACCAGGCCGAAGGTCGGCTGGTGGCCATGACCGGCGACGGCACCAACGACGCCCCGGCGCTGGCACAGGCCGATGTCGCGGTGGCCATGAACTCGGGCACCCAGGCGGCCAAGGAGGCCGGCAACATGGTCGATCTGGACAGCAATCCGACGAAGTTGATCGAGGTGGTGGAAACCGGCAAACAGATGCTGATGACCCGTGGCTCGCTGACCACCTTCTCGATTGCCAACGACATCGCCAAGTATTTCGCCATCGTGCCTGCGGCCTTTGTCACCACGTACCCGCAGCTCGCCGCGCTCAACATCATGGGCCTGACGAGCCCGAACTCCGCCGTGCTGTCGGCGGTGATTTTCAACGCGCTGATTATCATTTTCCTGATTCCCCTGGCGCTCAGAGGCGTGAAGTACCGCCCGGTCGGTGCGGCCCTGCTGTTGCGGCGCAACCTATTGATCTACGGACTGGGTGGGGTGATCGTTCCATTCATTGGTATCAAAGTGATCGACATGGCGTTGTCCGCTGTCGGTCTGACTTGAGGGAGTACGGCCATGTTATCTCTGCTCCGTCCCGCGATGATTCTGTTCATTGCTCTGTCACTGCTCACCGGACTGGCCTATCCACTGGTCACCACCGGGATTGCCCGGCTGGTCTTTCCCCATCAGGCCGCCGGCAGCCTGGTCGAACGGGACGGCAAAACCGTGGGTTCACTGTTGATCGGTCAGGGTTTCAGCGATCCGAAGTACTTCTGGAGCCGCCCTTCCGCCACCAGCCCCATGCCCTACAACCCGCTGGCCTCGGGCGGATCGAACTTGGGCCCGTTGAATCCGGCATTGATGGACGCAGTCAAGGGGCGGATTGCCGCCCTGCGCGCGGCGGATCCAGGCAATACCGCCACAGTGCCCGCCGACCTGGTCTACAGTTCCGCCAGTGGTCTTGATCCACATATCAGTGTGGCGGCTGCGATGTACCAGGCCGGCCGGGTATCACGGGTGCGCAACCTGCCGCTCGAACAGGTACGCCAACTGATCGACAAGAACGCGCAAGGCACGCTGCTCGGGTTCCTCGGCGAACCGCGGGTCAACGTGCTGGCACTGAACCTGGCGCTCGACGCCACACACTGAGCGCAAGCTCATTCACGGTGAGCGTGATGGCCGAACAACGTCCCGACCCGGACCAGCTCCTGGCCCTGATTCGCCAAGAGGACGAGCAAGCCAAACGCGGTCGGCTGAAAATTTTCTTCGGCGCCAGCGCCGGGGTCGGCAAGACCTACGCCATGCTGTCGGCCGCCCACACGGCAAAACTGCAGGGCATCGATGTATTGATCGGCGTGGTCGAAACCCACGGCCGCGCCGAAACCCAAGCGCTAATCGACGGCCTGGAGTCGCTGCCCCTCAAGCGCATCGTCGACAAAAACCGTACCGTCACCGAATTCGACCTGGACGCCGCGCTCGCCCGTGCGCCCGGCTTGATCCTTATCGATGAACTGGCCCATTCCAATGTCGTCGGTTCGCGACACCCAAAACGCTGGCAGGACGTGGAGGAACTGCTCAGCGCCGGTATCGACGTCTGGTCCACGATGAACGTCCAGCATCTTGAGAGCCTGAACGACATTGTGGGCGGCATCACCGGCATCCGGGTCTGGGAGACCGTGCCCGACCATGTATTCGACACGGCCGACGAAGTGGTCATCGTCGACCTGCCCCCCGACGACCTGTTGCAGCGCCTGAAAGAAGGCAAGGTCTACCTGGCGCAACAGGCCGAGCGTGCGGTGCAGAATTTCTTTCGCAAGGGCAACCTGATTGCCCTGCGGGAACTGGCCCTGCGGCGCACCGCCGACCGGGTCGACAGTGACATGTTGCAGTACCGTCAGAACAGTTCGGTCAAACCGGTGTGGGGCACTCGCGATTCCCTGCTCGCCTGCGTCGGCCCCCACGACCAGGCGGAAAAGACCGTGCGTTCAACCGCTCGCCTGGCCGCCCAACTGAATGTGCCGTGGCACGCCGTGTACGTCGAAACCCCGTCCCTGCAACGCCTGGCCGATGCCAAGCGGCGACGGGTGCTGGCGGCCTTGAAACTGGCTCAGGACATGGGCGCACAGATCGCGACGCTGGCGGGTCAGGACATTGCCGAAACGCTGGTCAAATACGCCCGGCAACACAACCTGTCGAAAGTCGTTTTGGGCCGGGACACGCTGGCGCGGCGGCGTTTCTGGCGCCAGGTGCTGGCGGACAAGATCGGCAAGTTGGGCGCTGATCTGGATGTGATTCAAATCTCGCTGCCGGCCAGCGGTCCACGCCCTGAGAACACGCCTGAAACTCGCGACAGCCCCATCCACTGGCCCGCCTATCTGTGGAGCGCCGTATTGTGCGCGGGGACGACGCTGGTTGCCCTGCCGCTGGCAGACATACTCGAGCAAGCCAACATCGTCATGCTCTTTTTGCTGGGGGTGGTTGCCGTCGCGGTGCGCTTCGGTCGCGGCCCGGCGGTGATGGCGTCTTTCGTGTCGGTCGGCGCCTTCGATTTTTTCTTTGTCTCGCCGCGCTATTCCTTCGCCTTTGCCGATATTCAATACCTGGTGACGTTCATCGTCATGCTGGTGGTGGCTCTGGTGATTGGCCAGATGACCGCCGGCCTCAAGTACCAGGCGCGGGTCTCGCAACGGCGCGAAGATCGCATGCGCGCGCTCTATGAGATGTCGCGCCTGTTGTCCGCCACGCTGATGACCGAACAGGTGGCCACTATCAGTGCGCAGTTTCTGACGGCCGAATTCGGTGCCCGATCGGCCTTGCTGGTGGCCGATGACAACAACAAACTCCAGGCACCGCTGATCACGGGCGACGCACCGCAAGTCGACCTGGCCATTGCCCAGTGGGCATTCGACAAAGCCGAGCCGGCCGGCTACGGCACCGACACCCTGCCCTCGAGTTCCACGCTGTATTTGCCCTTGTCGGCGCCGATGCGGGTGCGCGGGATACTGGCGGTGCAGCCGCGCGATACCACCCGGCTGGTGGTGCCGGAACAGCGGCGCCTGCTCGACACCTGTGCCTCGTTGCTGGCCATCTCCCTGGAGCGGATTCACTACATCAACGTGGCTCAGGACACGACGGTTCACATGGAGTCCGAGCGCTTGCGCAACTTGCTGCTCTCGGCCATCTCCCACGACCTGCGAACCCCGCTGTCGGTCATGGTCGGACTCGCCGAAGCGCTGAAACTGACCAAGCCACCCTTGACCGGCGAAGCCGCCGAAATCGCCAGCGCCGTGGGCGAATCAGCATTGCGCATGAACACGCTGGTCAACAACTTGCTGGACATGGCGCGCCTGGAATCCGGCAAGGTGGAATTGAATCGTCAGTGGCAGCCGATCGAGGACGTGGTGGGCAGCGCCCTGCGAACCGTCCAGCCGATTCTGAACGGGCGTTCGGTTCGCGTCGCGCTGGATGACGACTTGCCACCGGTGCGTATCGATGCGGTGCTGATCGAGCGCATCCTCATCAACCTGATCGAAAACGCGATCAAATACACCCCACCCGACACCGCAATCAGCGTTGGTGCCAACGCCACACCGGAGGCCGTCGAATTGTGGGTCGCCGACGAAGGGCATGGCCTGCCACCGGGGCAGGAAGAGGCCATCTTCAACAAATTCATGCGTGGCAAAAAGGAAAGTTCAATCCCCGGCGTCGGCCTGGGCCTGGCCATCTGCCGGGCGATTGCCCGGGCGCATGACGGGACCATCGTCGGCGTCACGCGGCCCCAGGGTGGTGCTTGTTTCACCTTGCGCCTGCCCCGCGAAACCCCACCCGTGATCGAACCCTTAACCCAGCAAACGGACGAGGAGCCGTCATGAACGAACCCGTGCCCCATGTCCTGATCGTTGAGGACGAAAAGGAAATACGCCGTTTCGTGCGCATGGCACTGCAAGCCGAAGGCCTGGAAGTGCATGAGGCCGATACGTTGCACCGCGGCATCATCGACGCCGGCACGCGCCGCCCCGACCTGATCGTGCTCGACCTGGGCCTGCCCGACGGCGACGGCATCGAGCTGATCCGCGATGTCCGCAGCTGGTCGCCCGTGCCCATCATCGTGTTATCGGCCCGGGGTGCCGAATCGGACAAAATCCTCGCCCTGGACAGCGGCGCCGATGACTATCTGGTCAAGCCTTTCGGCACCGGAGAACTGCTCGCCCGGGTCCGCGCACTGCTGCGCCGCCAGGCGAAGGATGCCGATAACAATTCAGTGCTGAGTTTTGGCGAGGTGCGCATCGATGTCGATCGTCGCGTGGTCGAGCGTGGTGGTGAACCCTTGCATCTGACGCCGCTGGAATATCGATTGCTGGTGCATCTTTGCTCGCACCCGAATCGGGTATTGACGCATCTGCAACTGTTGAAAGCAGTCTGGGGCCCCTCCCACACCACCGATACGCCGTACCTTCGGGTGTTCATGGGCGGGTTGAGGAAGAAGGTCGAGGTGGACCCTTCACAGCCACGGCACCTGGTGACCGAGACGGGTGTTGGCTATCGGTTCATTCCTTGAGTCCCGCCGGGGTAACTGCTGGCCATTTAGGGCAAGGTCACGGGCATGGCGCGCAGGCGTGGCAACTCGTCACGAGCGCCACGCCATCCGCCGAGTCCTCCATCAGGCTGCCGCCAGCCCTCCATCAATCAGGTAGATCGCCGCCGAGAACGTCACGATCGACAACACGGTGCTGACCAGAATGGAGGTCGCGGCCTCACTCTGATAGGCGCCGGTCTGGTTGGCGAACATCGCCGGGATGGTCGCCGACGGAAGCGCGCAAAGCAGGATCATCTGTTGTGCGTAAAGCCCGTGCGTGCCCAGTACGACAGTGGCGGCGAACATCAATACCGGGTGAATGAACAGCTTGAGCCCGAGGTTGCCCCAGACTTCACCCGACATCTTCAGTTTCTCGGATGACATGATCAATCCCAGGCACAGCAGGGATACGCCAGGCGTCGCCTTGCCCAGAAGCGTGAGGGACTCCGCGGCAATCGGCGGCATCTTGACCTGCAGCAGCGAAATCAGAATGCCCAGGGCCGGTGCCCACATCAGCGGACGGCGCACCGCTCCCGACAGGCTCGACACGAACGCCTGGGTTCCACTGCCCTTTCCATCGGCGATGGTGAGCAACATGGTCGTCAGCGGGATCATCACCAGGCTCGCGACCAGGTTCAGCACGAGCACCGAATAAATGCTGCCGGCGCCGTACATCGTGGCGAGGATGGGAATACCCATGAAGGCCGCGTCCGGATAACCATTCACGAAGCCCTTGAGCGTCGCGACCTTGAGATTGCGCGTGGTGAACCAGCCGATCGCCAGCGCAATCGTGTACATGCCCATGATGCCGATAAACGTGGCCGCGACGAACTTGAAGTCGAGGAGCTGTTCACGTGGCGTGCTCGCCATCCCGACAAACAGCAGCGCCGGGAATATCCAGCCGAGTACCAGGCGGCTGATCAGCAGGCTGTCCGAATGGGTAAGCCGTCCGCGCTTGCCGGCGATATAGCCCAGCGCGATCACAAAGGCGACGGGCAAGATGGGTCCTACGATTCTGTCTAACATGTCCGCAATCCTCGTATTTATTTTTATCAAGAATGTCGCCATCGCCGATCGCGGCCGACGGTTGTTGCGTCGGCGGCAATCACCCGGCAAAGGCCGGGCGGCTTGGGCGGTCAGGGTTTGAAGCGGTAGTCGCGGATGACGTCCTGGTCCGGCTCGAGACCGAGTCCCGGCCCTTGCGGTACGTCGATGCGCCCATTACGCGGAATGATCGCGTCGCCATAGAGCTGCGCTTCGAGATCGAAGTAACGCCATTCGACCAGGGACTTCGCACCCCCCAGGGCGGCACTGCCATGCACGGCAGCCAGCAGGCCGGGGCCGTCATAAAAGGCGTGAACCATCACGGTGACGTTGTGGGCGTTGGCCAGTGCATAGACTTTTTGCAGCTCGGTGATGCCACCCATTTTTGCCGGACTGGGTTGAATGAAATCGACCGCACCGGCTTCAAGCAGGTGCTGGAAGTCCATCAAGGTCGAGGCGTTTTCGCCGGCTGCAACGGGAATGCCGCCCTGCTTGCGCACCGTCGCCAGCCCCGAATAGTTTTCCGGTGGCCATACCGGCTCTTCGATCCAGCGCAGGTTCAACGGGCGAAGCTTCTCGGTCATATCCAGCGCTTCGCGCACCGTCCAAGGGGCATTGACGTCGAGGGTGATTTCCACGCCGGGGCCCGCGGCTTCACACGCGGCGCGGATGACCTCGACATCAACCTCATGCAGCTTGAGGTGGCGGAAACCGCTGTTGACCGCGCGTTGCACGTTGACGCGGATGAGTTCGGGGTCGGCGTAGCGGATCAGGCTTGCATAGGCCGCCAGCGAAGTGGCTTCACTGCCGCCAAGCAGTTGGTAGATCGGTCTGCCGGCCGCTTTGCCAGCGATATCCCACAGCGCGATATCAATCGCCGACAGGCCGAAGATGAACGCGCCGCTGCGACCGAAGACGTGAAATTTCTTCTGCAGATCGCCCTGCAATTTCTCGCGCCGCGTGACGTCGCTGCCGATCAATTCGGGGGCGAGGATCGTGTCGATCACCACTTTCACCGCCGGTATCGCGGTGAAGCCGAAGGTTTCGCCCCAGCCGACAATACCGTCATCTGTGGTGATCTTGACCACGAGGGAGTCGACCATCTGCAGGTCTTTCGGCCCCCATACCCCGCCGGCCGACCGCCCTCCTGTGGTGAAGGGAATCCGCAACGGAATGGTTTCAATACTGGCAATTTTCATAAGACGGCGCCTCAAGCAGGTTGCAACGGTGGCGCGGCGACTTTCGGATTTCGCCCGTGCCAGGTTGAGGACAACGTACAAGACATCCTGTTGTTCCTCAACTGAACAACTACTGACCCATGGCAGACCTTGATCTAAATCATCATTAAACTATTGTTTTTATTGACTTATTTTATTGATGTCGACAATGAAATTCAGTTATGACTGTCAGGAACAAGTCTTCTGATGTAGATTAAGTAGACAAGTGAGAGGGATGAATCCGCATGAGTGAAATGAATGTGCAACCCGTGGCCCGGCGACCTCATCTGGCCGAGCACATCGCCCGCTCGTTGAGCGATGAGATAACCTCCGGACGACTGCGGCCGGGTGACCGCCTGCCGACCGAACAGTTTCTCTCGCAAAATTTCGGCGTCAGCCGGAACGTCGTTCGCGAAGGCATCGCGACGCTTCGGGCCCAGGGACTGATCCAGTCCCGCCAGGGAGTGGGCGTGTTCGTCGCTGCCGCGCCCCCCTCGCCGGAACCGTCCCCAGCGCGCGCGAGTGCGCCCTTGCTGGACGGCGACAATACGATCCGCAACATGTTCGAAGTGCGGGCCGTACTGGAAAGCCAGGCCGCTGCGCTGGCGGCGACGCACATGACGCCGCACAAACTCAAAGCCATACAGGCAGCGGTCCTGAGAATGCAATACGAAGGCGAACCGACGCTGGAAACCGTCAACGCTGACCTCGACTTTCATCGCGCCGTGGCCGCCGCGTCGGGCAACGATTATCTCGAGACAATGATCCGCACGGTGCTCGAGCCGATGCGCGCACTGATCAGCATGACCTTCGCGCGGCGAGGCCCGGTGTTCAGCAATATTCCGCATGCGGCACGCGGGGAACATGAAGACCTGGTGCAGGCTTTCAGCGAAAGGAATGCGGCGGCGGCGCGGCAGATCATGGGGCAGCATATCGTCGCAGCCGCCTCGCGATTCGGCTACGAGATCAAGTTTTTCTGACCTCGTTCGCCGGGCGCTTGTTGTATTGTTGTCCTACATATAAATGAAGGTCGTGCCCTGCGACCTTGCAGGCGCCTCATCGTCGCGCCAGTTTTTCCCAAAGCTTTCAATCGGCCAGCCATTGACCCCAATGAGCTGGCCTCGATGACGTGTCTCAGCCGTTGCCGTGGGGTGTCGATTCCCGACTGAAGGCGTCCAGTTCCTGCACCAGGCCCTTGGCCGCCATCATCACCAATGCATGACCTTTCTCCGGCGTTGCCTGAGCCGGGTCCGACCCCATGCGACCATCCGGATGGCGCGCACGGAAGTCTTGTGCTTCGCGGATGGGGCCCCACGCGGCGATCTGGGGCGAATACCCGGCCGACTTGATCGAGTCCGGGTACGCCCATTGGGTCACGGCAATTTCGGACGGAGTGGCATGCACACCATGGCCCGCTGGGAACTGCTCTCGCGCCAGCTCGCCAATGCCTTCGAGGTCCCACCAGTTGCACAGCTTCAGCGCAAACCCCGCCGGACGTCGGGCGAAGCTCGCCTCGGCGTAGAGCTCCGAGAACGCTGCTTCAATCGAGGCGACATTACCGCCGTGACCATTGAGGAACAGGATTTTCTCGAACCCGTGCGCAGCCAGCGACCGCACCCAGTCGCCAATGGCGGCGATGAAGGTTGAGGGACGTAGCGAAATGGTTCCCGGAAAACCCAGGTGGTGTTGGGCCATGCCAATGTTGAAAGTCGGAGCAATCAGGATGTCTGCTGATTTCTGGGCTTCGTGGGCAATGATTTCCGGGCACATCCAGTCGGTACCCAAAAGGCCCGTAGGACCGTGTTGTTCATTCGAACCGATCGGGACAACGATGGTCCGACTGCGTTGCAGGAATTCGCCGATTTCGGCCCAGGTCGACAGGTGTAAAAGCATCTAAGTTATCTCCATTGCAAGGTTCCTTGCGGAACACGACGATTCAGTTGAAGTTGCCGGTATCTGATCACACAGAGCTGTATTGAGGTGCAGCGTGTTCACCCGATAGCGATCGGCTGCGAGTGATGACCATTGCCGCGCAAAGTGATGCACAGCCAACGGCGACGATGCCCAGGTTCATGTTACCGGTGGCCGTTTTCGCCCACCCAATGACCGCAGGCCCCCAGAAGCCACCGCAAAGACCGATGGTATTGATGAAGGCGATACCGCCCGCCGCGGCTTCGCCCTTGATGTGTTCGGAGGGCATGGCCCAGAACACGGTGTAAGCCATGAAAATCGTGGTGGTGGCCCCGGTCAGCAGCCCCAGCGATACCCACCAGTGCCCTTCTGCAAACGGAAACGCCAGCAGCAGAACCGCCCCGATGCCCGCGGGCACTGCACAGTGGTAGCGCCTTTCACCGACGCGGTCGGATCGGCGCCCTATCAGGTACATGCCGATTGCGGCCCCGACATACGGAATAGAGGAATACCAACCCAATTGCAGCGTGTCATCAACACCCTGAGCCCTGAGGATGGCCGGCAACCAGAAGCTCATGGCGTAGATCGAGAAAATGATGCAGAAGTAAGCCGAGGCCAGGACGTAGGTTTTCGGGTCGCGCAAAACGGCCCTGAACGAATGGGTTTGTCCCGCTGATGTACCCACCTCTGCCTCCAGCAGTTGCTTTTCTTCAGCACTCAGCCAATGGGCGTCCGAGGGCCGATTGGACAGGACAAAGAAGGTCAGGATACCGAGGAACACGCAGGGAAGACCTTCAATCAGAAACATCCACTGCCACCCGGCCAAACCGCCGATGCCGGAAAGCGTGGTCATCAGCCAGGCGGAAAGCGGACCACCGACTATGCCGCCAATGGGCCCGGCGATGAACACGATGGCAATGGCGCGGGCCATGCGTGTCGGACCGTACCAGCAAGACAGGTAATAGATCATCCCCGGCGCGAAACCGGCTTCGAATACACCCAGCAGAAAACGCATCAGGTAGAACGTCGGCACGTCGCGGACAAAGAGCATGCAGGCGGAGGTTATGCCCCACAACACCAGAATGCGACTGAACGTCTTGCGCGCCCCCACCCGGGGAAGCATCAGGTTGCTGGGCAGTTCAAACAACACGTACCCCAGAAAAAAGATACCGGCCCCTGCGCCATAAGCCGCGTCGGAAAGCCCGAGATCACTTTGCATCTGCAGTTTGGCAAAACCGACGTTGATGCGGTCCAGATAGGCGAAGACATAGCAAATGAACAGCAGCGGCAGCAGCCGCCCATTGAGCTTGCGGTAAAGGGCAGACAGGGCGTCACTTCGTGCCGTCGGTACAAAGGCTGACATAGAGGTCTCCGATTTATTCTTGTTGGCCGGTGGGGGTGCCAAAGGATGGTGCCCCGACGACAAAAACCCAGCAAGAGCAACTAAGTTCGCGTACCGTTGCTCTATAGGCAACGCAGCTTTCAGGGATGCCCGACATGCGCGAGATCAATCAACAACGGCTTCGGTATTTTCATGAGGTGCTCGTCCACGGCTCGATTCGAGGCGCCGCAGACAGCATCAACACCTCCCCCTCGGTGATCACCCGGCAGATCAAGTTGCTGGAAGAGGAGTTAGGGGCGAGGCTTTTCGAACGTCAGGCGCGCGGTGTCCAGCCGACCGAGGCCGCCGCGCACTTGCTGGAGTTCTGGCGCGGGTACCGATCGCACCAGGAAAAGCTCGAAGACCAGTTACAAGCGATCAAGGGCCTGCAGCAAGGTCATGTGCGTGTGGTGATCAGTGAGGGCTATGTCGATGCCCTGGTCGACAACGTGCTCGCGCCGTTCTGCAAGCAGTACCCGAAACTGGATGTCACCCTGGACATCCTTCCCGTCGATGACGTGATGAACGAAGTGGCAGAAAACCGTGCGCATATCGGCCTTGCCTATAATCCGCCGCTGCACGCGCAGATCGACTTTCGTGCAACCTCATCGCAGCCCGTCATGCTACTGGTGCGCCCGGATCATCCACTGGCCTTGAACGGTCGTGCGGCCACCGTCGAAGACCTGCTCGCCTGCCAACTGGTCTTGACGCCCACCACCTTCGGCATCGGCCATGCGATAAAAATGCTCGAGTATGCGGAGAAAATCGAGATCCGCCCGGCGCTGGTCAGCAACTCCCTGGCAGCCCTCAAGCGCCTGATCGCTGCCGGGGATTTCGCTTCATTGCTGGGAGAGTTCGCGGCCTATCGGGAAATCGCCCAGGGCAGCCTGGCGGCCGTCCCCATCGACCACCCGATCTTTCTCGGCGTCGAGGCGAAACTGCTGGTCAAGTCCGGCCGTCCCCTGGCCGCCCCCGCCCAAGAGCTGCTCAACTGGATGCTGCAGCGCTTGCCGATGTTTGAGCCGGGTGAGGAGGCGTGACGCGGCCGGTCATGACACACGCTTGATTGACGTACCCTTGGTTTAAGCGATTCATTTTGAAATAAGCTTGTCTGATCGCGGCTCGAGCCGCGCTCCTGGTCGGCCACGTCGACCGATAACCGCCCCATAATCAGCAGCAGGCACCCGCAAGAGTGCTTGCCACACCACCAAGGCAGAACACCTGATTGAATATCGATACCCGAATCAAATTCCGTCATCTGGTGTGCTTTCTCGAAGTGGCGCGCCAGGGCAGCCTGGCACGTGCCGCCGACAAGTTGGCGATCAGCCAGCCGGCGCTTTCCAAGACCCTCAAGGAACTGGAAACCCTGCTGGAGGCCACCCTGTTTGAACGGGGCAAAAAGGGTTCGACGCTGACCGAGGCCGGTGCCGCCTTCCTGCGCTACGCCGGGCCGAGCGTGCAATCGCTGCGCGAAGGGGTCAACAGTCTGCGCTCCGGTGTGCATGAACCGGTTACCGTGCAACTTGGTGTGCTGTCCACCGTCGAAAGTCTGCTGGTTCCTGAAGTGGTTCGCCGCCTGCACGATCGACATCCCGCTTTGGTGGTCAGTGTCATGACCGGGCCCAGCGCTTATCTGTTGTCGCAACTGCGGGTCGGCGAACTGGACCTGGTGGTCGGTCGGATGACCGATAGCCCGTTGATCTCCGGCCTGACGTTCGAGCACCTCTACAGCGAGTCGATGACCCTGGTGGTGCGCGCTGGCCACCCGGCCCTCAGCGATCCGCAGGGGCATAAAAACCTCGAGAACTATCCGCTGGTCTTGCCGTCGGCGGGGACGACGATCCGCAAATTCGCCGACAGCCTGTTTGTGCAGCACGGGATCACGCCATCACGCCAACGCCTGGAAACCCTGTCGATCGCCCTGAGTCGGCGCTACGTGCAATGCAGTCAGGCCATCTGGGTGGCGCCCTATGACGCTGTCAGGCAGGACTTGAGGCAAGGTGAGTTGGTGGAGCTGGACCTGGGGATGCGCGAACCCGGCGGTTCGGTGGGGGTGTGCAGCAATCCTGCATTGCCGGTGACGCCAGCGGCGCAGTGGTGCGTGGAAGCCCTGCGCGAGATCGGGCAAGAGTATCGCGAAGGACAATATCCATAACCATCTGGATATGGATAGGGTCGTTTTTTTCAATTTTGCATCCGGTCGCACAGGAGGAAACTGGGGTCACGTGTCGCTGCCAACGCAGTGCCCGCCTCCGTTCAACCATAACAACAGGAAAAACGACATGTCTGATGCGCACGACAGCCGCTTCGTCATTCGTGACCGTAACTGGCATCCAAAAGCCCTGACCCCTGACTACAAGACGTCGATCCTGCGCTCCCCGCGCCAGGCATTGGTGAGCATTCCCCAATCCCTGTCCGAAACCAGCGGCCCGGACTTTTCCCACCTGAAGATGGGTCAGCACGATAACGATCTGCTGTTGAACTTCAATCACGGTGGCCTGCCGATCGGCGAACGCATCATTGTCGCCGGTCGCGTGTGTGATCAACACGGCAAGCCGATTCCCCATACCCTGGTGGAGATGTGGCAGGCCAACGCCGGTGGCCGATACCGGCACAAGAAAGACAGCTACCTGGCCCCGCTCGACCCGAATTTCGGCGGTGTCGGCCGCGCACTGACCGACCGCGATGGCAACTACAGCTTCCGTACGGTCAAACCCGGTCCTTACCCTTGGCGCAACGGCCCCAACGATTGGCGCCCGGCCCATATCCATGTCTCCATCAGTGGCCCGTCCATTGCGACACGCTTGATTACCCAGCTGTATTTCGAAGGTGATCCGCTGATCCCCATGTGCCCGATCGTCAAGTCGATCTCGAACCAGGACGCGGTGCAAAGCCTGATCGCCAGACTGGATATGAGCATGGCCAATCCGATGGATTGCCTGGCTTATCGTTTTGACATCGTCCTGCGCGGCCAGCGCAAGACCCACTTCGAAAACTGCTGAGGAGGCCTGCGCATGCCCGTTCAACTTCTGCCTGAAACCCCGTCGCAAACAGCCGGCCCCTATGTGCATATCGGCCTGGCACTGGAAGCTGCCGGCAATCCGCCGCGCGAACAGGAAATCTGGAACCAGATGGCCAAGCCTGGCGCGCCTGGTGAGCACATTGTGTTGCTGGGCCACGTGTATGACGGCAACGGCCACTTGATTCGCGACGCGTTTCTGGAGTTCTGGCAAGCCAATCACGATGGCGTCTACGACAGTGGCTACGACCTGGACAAACCGTTCAACTGTTTTGGCCGCACCGCGACCACCGATGTCGGCGAATGGACGATCAACACGGTGAAGCCGGGCGTGGTGAAAAACGCCGCGGGCGTTGCCATGGCCGCGCATGTCAACGTGTCGTTGTTTGCCCGGGGCATCAACATCCACTTGCAGACCCGACTGTATTTCGACGATGAACCCCAGGCGAATGCCGTGGACCCCGTGTTGAATCTGATCGAACAACCCCATCGGCGCGAATCCCTGATCGCCAGGCGCTGCACGGTTGACGGGAAGTTGGCCTACCGGTTCGACATTCACGTTCAAGGTGAAGCGGAAACCGTGTTCTTCGACTTCTGACGTCGCAGGCACCGTATCGAGACAGCCTCCCCTTTGCCGGGAGGCTATCTGCGCCTGGAGAGGCCCTCCCCCGCTAGGCTCGCTGCAACACGGACTCGCCGGCCTTCGGTGGCAATCGCAGGTTGTCCAGCAACGCAATCGCCGCAATCACGGCCACGCACAGAAACGTCAGCTGAAAGTCCACCGTCTGCGCCTGTTCGGCATGGCCATGAATGCTCATGGACAGCCGTAGCAGCAACGCCCCCGTTGCCACCCCCATCGCCATGCTCAGTTGGAAAAACATGCTGAACAAGGACGATGCATCGCTCATCTGCGCCTTGGGCACATCGGCAAAACCCAAGGTGTTGAACGCGGTGAACTGCATGGATCGTGACAGGCCACCGACGAACAGAATGAACAGCACCAGCGCCCAACTCATGCGCTCATTCAGCAACGCACAGGCCGCTATCGCCAGTACGCCGAGTAAGCCGTTGATCAGCAGTACGGGGCGAAATCCCCATCGTTCCATCACCCGCGTGGTGAACGGTTTCATGGCCAGGTTGCCGGCGAAGACAGCCAATACCAGCAGCCCCGAATCCAGCGCGGAAAGACCGAAGGCCAGTTGAAACATCAGCGGCAGCAGAAACGGCAAGGTGCTGATGGCGATCCGAAAAATCGACCCGCCACACAGGCAGACGCTGAAGGTACGGATGGCCAAAACGTCCAGCGCCAGTAACGGTTGCTCCCTGCGCCGCATGTGTCGCCAGGCCAACACCGCGAGCATCAACCCGGCACCACAGAGTGCCAGTGTCTGTACCCCATGGTCCCGACTCTGCCCCAGCATCTCGACGCCAAACAGGGCACTCAGAAATTCAACCGTGCACCAGGTAAGCCCCTGCGGGAACCCGATACCGCAGCTTCTTGCATTTACCGGGTCGGGGCTGATGTCCCGGCGGACGATCGGGAAACCAAATTCGGCATTTGCCTGGGGGCGGCATATGGCCTCGGGGAATCTCAACGTCGGTGTCAGCACGCTCTGGCTCGACATTAGCCATTTGCAATGTTCCAGCCGTCGGTGCATCCGAAAACCGAACCGCCTCTGCACCAGCGACGTTGGCAGCATCGCGCCCCGTGTCAGGAGTGGATTGCTCAATCATCGCCATTTCGGCTTCGCGGCGCCTTTGGACCTCCCCTTCAAGCCCCTTCTGTATGGCGACCTGGTTCTCTTTGGCATTGGGTGGGGGACTTGAAGACTGGGCCTGCTGCGCCGCCTGGATCAATTGGAAGTTGCGGTTGCGCAACTCAATGTTGCGACCAACCCGCATGTTCGAGCGCGCCGCCAGGGTTTCAGCCTGCTGGTACTGCCCCTGCTGAAGGCGTAACACACCGAGGTAATGCAGCGTCGCGGGATTGTTCGGCTGGATATGCAGGGCACGCTCCAGCGTCGCGGCGGCCTGGTCCAGCTGGCCATTTCCATACTGCCGCGAGGCTGTTTCGATCAGGGTGGTTGAGGCGCTGTTGCTTTGCGCGGGCACTCTTCGCTCGGCAGCCACAGAACAAAACGACGCGACGGCGCAGAACACCAGAATGAAGCCCGGCAGAAAACTCTTGGTTGGCATCAGGGGGCGGACTCGACTGAACTCGGACGGCACTGCCGTAAAAAGACCAAAGCGCTGCCGGGCATTTCCGGTACAGGGCCGCTATTGACCAGGCCAATGCCCTGAAGTTCCTGCTGCAACAGCCGTCGCAACCAGTCCCCTTTTTTAACCCCCCACAGTTGAAACTGTTGGCTATTTAGCAACGGGTCTCTAGAACTTTTCCCTGTTTATCGGTCTATGTGGATAGGCACATCCGCTCGGCAAGCACGCCCCCTCGCAGGCTTCCCGCAGCCAGATGGCCCCCTGCCCTATTGCCCATCAGAGGTTGTCTTCGCTCATGAAATTCCATGTCCCACGGAGGGTGCTCTTCGGCCTGTTCGCGTTCGCGGCAGTGAGCTCGGCATCCGCCACACAGATCAAGACCTCTACCCCTGTTTTCGCACCTGAAGTCGCCGCCGTTCAGGCACCTGTCCAGGTCGCAGGCAACCCTTGGCCGACCTTGGCCAGTATGGCCGGCAACCCGCCGGGGCCATTGCTTGCCCATGACGACGACCGATACTGGCATGACGGCCGTTGGTACGATCATAGAGAAGATTGGCGCCGAGACGAATGGCGCAGAGAAAATTGGCGCAGAGAGCAAGCCCGTCGGGAAGCTGAACGCCGTCGTGAGTGGGAGCGACAGGAGGACCGGGCCATGCGGCACCGTTACGAGGAGGATCACCGCTACTATCGTCGCTAGGGCGACGGCACCGAACAATCTGCGTGCAATCTGACCGTCTGCAATGGCTCAAACTGGCCGATGGTCGTCGTATTTCGCTCGTCACCGGCGTTTGGCTAAGCTCAATACATCAGGACGAACTCAATCTTGAGTGACAGCGGCTACGAGCGGATCTGGATTGGCGTCAACGCAGTAGCCCCGGGAGACCACTATGTATGCGGTGATAAGAACCTACCTGGGTACGGGAGCAAAGCAGCTTTTCGAGCTTTTGGAAGCGCGCAGTGCCGACGTCGAAGCGGCCCTGCGGACAGTGCCGGGCCTCGTCAGCTACACATTGCTCAATACCGGTGATGGCGGTACCGCGGTGACCGTTTGCACGGACAAGGCCAGCACCGATGCAAGCCTGAAAGTCGCGCGTGACTGGATTCAGAAAAACGCCTCGAATATCCGGGCGAACCCGCCGATCGTGACAGAAGGGCCGGTCATTGTGCAGATCAAATAGCCCTTCCCGTTGATCTCAACCCACCGACATCTTCTCGGTCAGGTTCTGTTGCAGGTACGCCAGGAAGCGTCGTCGGAACAGCATCGTATGTTCGTGCGCGGCCTTCTCTGCTTCGTCAGGATCACGCGCCTCTATGGCGTCGACGATTTCGTCGTGGTCGCGGCCGAGAGAGGTTGAGCTGGTGGCCGTGCTGACGATGTAGTCGAAGTGCAGGTGCAGCAGGCGCTGACCTTCGCCCAACAGCTTCTCGTAGTAACTGATGAAGTACGGATTCTTTCCGGCCTCGGCAATCGCCATGTGCAATGCCTTGTTGGTTTCGGACATTGCCTGGAAATCCCCGGCACTGACGGCGTCCAGATAGGCCGCGTCGGCGGCACGGATACGCACCAGGTCTTCATCGGTACGGTGCTGCGCCGCGAGGCGGGTCACCGCGCGCTGGATCAGGTCCAGGGCGGAAATATAGTTGGGGAATTCTTCGATTTCGAAGGGGGTCACCAACAGCGTGCGGTTCGGCAGGATGGTGACCAGGCCTTCGCTGATCAGACGGGCAAGCGCATCACGCACTGGCGAGCGGGACAGACCGAACTGGGCGGCCAGGGACACTTCGTCCAGCGGCACGCCCGGCTTGAGCTTCAGCGTCAGGATCTGCTTGCGCAATTCTTCGTAGATGTAGCGACCGCCATGGCGTTTGGCACCACTGGTCGCTTCAGTCGTTTCTTTGCTCATAGGGTCATGCTCTCGACAATGCAGGCCAGTCATCCGGCCAGCCCGCCACTTTAACATTTGCCAGGGGAGAGTTAGAAACCCTCACCCCAGGTATCACTCAGCATAAAACCGGCCGCCAACGGGTCGTCCGGATCGACGCCGATCTGGTGCAGCCCATAGATCCACGCCCGCCCGGTGACTCTGGGCAACACCGCCGGTTTTCCGCCCACGTTCGTCAGCCCCAGCAGCTCGACCTGAAATTCGCCGCCAATGGTCGAACGCGAGGTGAGTGTATCCCCCACTTCGACCAGGTTGCGGGCGCTCAGGGTCGCCAGGTTCGCCGAACTGCCCGTGCCGCAGGGCGAGCGGTCGACCCGCCCCGGCGGCAGCGTGGTACAGGTCTGGTAGGTATGCGAGTCCACGCGATGGCGGAACATCACATAAGCCACGTCGTCGAGTGCCTTGAACAACGGGTGGCGCACCTTGACCTGCTGATTGATCAGGCCTTTGAGACGCACGCCTTGAGTAGCCAGTTCACGGGCGTTCTCGGGGGCAATCGTGAGGCCGATCTGGTCAACGTCCACCAGCGCGTAATAGACACCACCGAAGGCAATGTCGGCCTTGATCACACCAAAATCCGCGGTCTCGATCGGCACATCCAGTTGCTCGACAAAGGAAGGCACCATGTCCAGCGAAACGCTCTGACAGCGCCCGTCCGCGCAGTGGGCACGGGCGGTCACCAGGCCCGCCGGGGTGTCCAGCACCACCGTGGTCACGGGCTCGACCATCTCCAGCATCCCCAATTCCAGCAAGGCGGTGACCACACAAATACAGTTGCTGCCGGACATGGGGTGAGCCTTGTCCGCCTGCAGCACGATGAACCCGGCCTGGGCTTCGGGCCGGGTCGGCGGCAACAGCAGGTTCACCGACATCTGCAGGCAACCGCGCGGCTCCAGCATCACCAGGCGCCGCAGGCTGTCGTCGACGTCGTTGATGTAGTTCATCTTGTCGAGCAGGGTCTTGCCGGGGATATCGATGACTCCGCCGGTGATGACCTTGCCGATCTCGCCTTCACAATGCACATCAGCCATTTGCAGCGTCTTTTTCCAGCGCATGTCCGGGTCCTTTACTTGATGTACCAGCCCCAGGGCTGCTCGCTGTCATAACGGGTGATCTGCTTGGTTTCCAGGTAATTGTTAAGGCCCCACTCACCCAGCTCACGCCCGATACCGCTTTGCTTGTAGCCGCCCCAAGGGGCCTCGGTGAAGGTCGGTTGGGAGCAATTGACCCAGACGATGCCCGCGCGCAGCCGGCGGGCGACACGTTCGGCACGGGCACTGTCCCGGGACATCACCGCAGCCGCGAGGCCGAAGCGCGAGTCGTTGGCGCTGCGCACGGCATCGGCTTCGTCATCGAAGGGGCGTACACACACCACCGGGCCGAAGATTTCTTCTTTCCAGATCCAGCTGTCCTGCGGCACGTCGGCAAAAATCGCCGGTGTCAGGAAGTAGCCTTTCGCGTAATGGGCCGGACGCGTGCCGCCGGTGAGCAGCGTCGCGCCCTCCTCCCGGCCACGGGCGATGGCCGCCAGGACCTTGTCGTACTGGCCACGACTGACCAACGGGCCAAGCAGCACACCGTCATCCATACCGTTGCCGATGCTCACGCGCCGGGTCTGCTCCACCAGACGCTTGAGCAGCGGTTCGTAAAGTTCGCGCTGGACCAGCACCCTTGAAGTCGCCGAACACACCTGCCCCTGGTTCCAGAAAATGCCGAACATGATCCATTCGACTGCGGCTTCGATATCGCTGTCGTCGAAGATGATGAACGGCGACTTGCCCCCCAGTTCCAGGCTGATGTTTTTGATGTCGCGGGCGGCGGCCTGCATGATCCGCGTTCCGGTTGGCACGCTGCCGGTAAAGGCCAGTTTGTCGATACCGGGATGCTCGCTCAGGGGGGCGCCGGCATCCGGGCCGAGGCCGGTGACCACGTTGAGTACACCGGCAGGCAAACCGGCCTGATGGGCGATGTCCGCCAGAACCAGGGCGGTCAGCGGCGTGAGTTCCGACGGCTTGAGCACCATGCAGCAGCCAGCGGCCAGTGCCGGTGCAACTTTCCAGGCGGCCATCAGCATCGGGAAGTTCCAGGGAATGATCGCCCCGGCAACGCCCACCGGCTCCTTGCGCGCCATGGAAGTGAAGCGCTCATCGGCCAGCGCAATGTGCTGCTCACGACGACCGTCCAGGCCTTCGGCCAGATCAGCATAAAAGTCAAAGCAGCCCGCGGTATCGGCAATGTCCCACTGGGCTTCGGGCAACGGCTTGCCGTTGTCGCGCACCTCAAGCCCGGCCAGTTCGTCCTGGCGCTGGCGAATGCCGTTGGCGATGGCCCGCAAAATCGTCGCACGCTCGGTCCCGGTCATTTGTGGCCAGGGACCGTCATCAAATGCCCGGCGTGCGGCGCTGACGGCCAGGTCGATGTCTTCTGCGGTGGCCGCCGCGACTTGAGTGATCACCGACTCATCGCTCGGATCGATCGTGTCCAAGGTGCCGCCATTTTTGGGGCGAACCCACTGGCCGTCGATATAGAGCTGGTCAAAGGATTTCATGCATGGCCTCCAACAAGGGCAAAGCGCTGGGCGCTGAAAGGGGTCAGGTCCTGGGCGGGTTTTCGCCCGACAACCAGGTCAGTGATGAGTCGTCCGGTGGTTGCACCCAGCGTCAGGCCGAGCTGGCCGTGGCCGAACGCCAGGAACACGTTCGACAGCCGGCTGCTGCGATCGATGACCGGCTTGGTGTCGGGCAGAAACGGGCGATAGCCGACGCCGTACTCGACCTGGTCCAGTTGCAACCGGGGAAGAATTTTTCGGGCTTTCTCGAGAATGATGTCGGCGCGCTTGAAATTCGGCTCGGCGTTCGGGCCGGCGAATTCGATGGTGCCGCCAATCTGCAAACCACGGGACATCGGGCTGAAGCAGAACCCGCCATCGGCATAAATCACCGAATGGCGAATCTCCACGCCGGGGCTGGGCAACAACACCTGATATCCGGCGATGCCGGCCAGCGGCACCTGCGCACCGATCTGCTCGAAAAACTGTCGCGAGCCCGTGCCAGCGGCGATCACCACCTGATCGGCCGCATAGCGTTGGCCATCGGCGAGGGTGACGCCACTGGCACGGTCGGCCACTTCATCGATGCGCTTGACCTGGCCACGCACGCGGACGCCGCCCTGATCGAGAAAGCTCTGCGTCAATGCGGCAATAAAGCCTTTGGTATCGCTGACCGCGCGCCAGTCTGAAAACAGCAGGCCATGGCTGAACCTGCCGGCCAACGACGGTTCGAGATCCGAGATGGCCGCCGCGTCCAGCACTTCGGATTTGAAACCCAGTGCCTGGCGCAACGCCAGATGCTCACGCTCATGTTCCAGGCCTGCCGGTGTATCGAACACCTCGATGATCGGCCGTTGCCCCATCAGGGTCTTGTCCGGGCATGCCGCCAGCAAAGGCGCATAGTCCTCGTAGACCTGATGCGTCAGGGTCGCCATGTCTTCGGCGATCTCGACAATCTTCGAATGGCGGGCACAGGCCAGAAAGCGCAGGAACCACGGCAAGATACCGGGCAAGGCGCCGGGCCTGAGCGCCAGCGGTCCCTTCTGGTCGAGCAGCCAGCCGGGGATTTTTTTCAGGATGCCGGGCTTGGACAGCGGAATCACTTCGCTGACCGCCATTTGCCCGCAACTCCATTTGGCGGTGCTGTCGCCCGCCGCGGCCGGGTCGATCAGGGTCACGGCATAGCCTTCGCGTTGCAGGTAAAGGGCACAACAGACGCCGACGATGCCACCGCCGACCACCACAACCTTCTCTGCGGGAAAGGGTGCTTGTGCAACGGGCTGTGCAGGTGTCATAGGGAAGTCCCTTGAGCAGAGGCTGGAGCGGCATAATCTTCCAGACTGAAGCCGTCCCACCAGGGTTGGGTGTCGTCGACAATAAACTCGGCACGCCCGGTGATCCATGCCCTTCCTTCAATGCTGGGGCGAATCGCGGCAGTGCCGTCTTCCAATTGCAGGGCCCGGGCCACGCGGCCGACGAAAAAACTGCCGATCAGGCTTTCATGACGATAGGCACCCTCTTCAGCCAGCCAGCCACGGGCAAAACGCTGGGCGACCCGGGCCGAACTGCCGGTGCCGCAGGGCGAACGATCGATCAGGCTCGCCCCGGCAATCACCACGGCCCGGCCCTGGGATTGTGCGGACAACGGCGCGCCGGTCCACATGCAGTGCTTGACGCCCCTGATGGCCGGGTTTTCCGGATGAACCACGTCAATTGTCCGGTTGACCAGATCCTGCATCTCCCTGCCCCATTCCAGCAGTTGCTGTGGGCTGAAATGTTCGCAGCCCGGAAAGTTGGGTTGCACCTCGACAATCGGGTAGAAGTTGCCGCCATAGGCAATGTCGACCTTCAGCAACCCCAGGGGCGGGAAGTCGAGAAGCAGATCACGGTGCAGCAAGAACGATGGAACGTTGGTGAAACGCACCGCGCTGACCTTGTCGCCGTCGCGTACATAAGTCGCATGGATCTGCCCCGCCGGCACATCCACCACCACCGTGCCCGGGACTTTCGGTTCGATCAGACCGGTCTCCAGGGCAAAGGTAATCGAGCCCAGCGTGGCGTGACCGCACATGGGCAAACAGCCGGACGTCTCGATGAACAACAGGCTGAAGTCGCTGTCGGCACGCAGCGGCGGGTAGAAAATCGTGCCCGACATGTGCGAGTGACCGCGCGGTTCAAGCATCAGGCTACGGCGAATCCAGTCGAAATCGGCCATGAAGTGTTCCCGTCGCTCGCTCATGGTCCTGCCTTTGAGGGCCGGCGCTCCGGCGATCACCATGCGTACGGGCATGCCTTCGGTATGGCCTTCGATACTGTTGAAAACGTGTCGGGTCATCTCATTCACTCCGTCGTGCCGCATCGGCCGGACGTGGCGACCGATGCGGCCAGTGCCATTAACCCTGGGCCATTTCGAAAGCCTTGCGGAAACCGGCCTTCTCGTCGCTGGTCAGCGGTTGCAGCGGCATGCGCGCGGCGCCGGCATCGAAACCTGCCAGCTCACAGCCGTACTTGACCTTCTGGATGAACTTGCCCGACTCCATGTCCGCCAGTACCGGAAATAGCGAACGCACGATGTCTTGGGCGCCGGTCAGGTCGCCACTGGTGTATTTGCTGTAAAAATCACAGACCTGCTGCGTCAGGCAGTTGGCCGGGCCACAGATCCAGCTGCTGGCGCCCCACAGGAAGAAGTCCAGCGCCTGGTCGTCGGAACCGCACGACAGTTGATAGTTGTCCTTGTAGGTGTTGCCGATCTCAATCGCACGCAGCAGGTTGCCGCTGCTTTCCTTGATCGCGATCACGCGGTCGTTGTCCTTGAAAGCGTCCAGCACGGTAAAGCCGACTTCGACGTTGGTCCGCACCGGGTAGTTGTACAGCACCACATTGATGTCCGGTGCAGCGTCGAGAATGGCCTGGTAGTGACCGATCAGCTCGTCCTGGGACGGCAGTGCGTAGTAAGGCGGCGCGATCAGCAGGTTGGTGTAGCCGGCGTCGCGGGTCTGCTTCACCTGCTCGATCACCTCGCGGGTGCAGGCGCCGTTGGCACCGGCGATCAACACCCCACGGTCCCCCACCACTTCGCGCACGGTGGCCAGAATCTGCCGCCGCTCCTGATTGGTCAGTGCGTAGTACTCACCGGTGGAACCCAGCGGCACGAAACCGGTGACGCCCGCCTTGAGTTGAAACTCGATGATGTTGCCCAGCATGTCGTAATTGACGTTGCCAGCCTTGTCGAACGGTGTGACCAGAGCAGGCAGGATGCCTTTGAGTTGAGTCATTGCAGACACTCCACGGATTTGAGTACGAGGGTTGGGGTTAGTACGCATAACGACGCAGCATCCGCGTCTCGACCACGCCGACCAGCCGGGTCAACGGGAACGCTACGAGGAAATAGATGACCGCCACCGCCGAGAGGAACTCGACCGGCCGGGCCGTGCTGTTGGAGATGTTCTGGCCGACGAACATCAGGTCGGCGATGCCCACCGAGGAAATCAGCGCGCTTTCCTTGAACAGTGAAACCACGTTGGAAAGCAGCGGCGGAATGCCTCGCAGCAACGCCTGGGGGAACACCACGAACACCGTCTTGTTCCATGAGGCCAGGCCCAGTGCGACGCAGGCGTCATGCTGTTCGCCGGGTATCGATTTGAGTGCGCCCCGAAAGGTCTCGCTGGTGATCGCGGTCATGTACAGGGTCAGTGCCAGCAACACCGACACGTAGGGCGCGATGTCGATCCCGAACACCACCGGAAAACAGAAAAACACCCAGAACAGCTGGATCAGCAGTGGCGTGCCGCGGAACAACTCCACATACAGGCCGGCCGGGACGCTCAACCAGCGACGGCGCGAGGCCCGCAACAGGCTCAGCAGAAACCCGCACAGGCTGCCCATGATTGCGCACCCGACGGTGAACACCAGGGTCAGCGCGAGCCCTTGCAGCAAGGCCTGCCAATACGAAAACACCACGGTGAAATCAAGATTCATGACGACCTCCTCAGCGCGCGAGCGCGGTGTCCTGACAGCGTTCCAGCCATTGCACGAACTGAGCGATGGGCAACGACAGCGCGAAGTAGATGAGCGCGATCAGCGAATAGGTTTCCAGCGGGCGGTAGGCTTCGGTGGCGATGCTTTTGCCGACGTACATCAGGTCGCCCACCGCGACGATCGCCACCAGTGCACTTTGCTGAAGAATCGAGATGCCATTGGTCATCAACACCGGAATGGCCGTGCGCAGCGCCTGCGGGAGAATCACGTAGAGCGTGCGTTGCCAGGGGCGCAGGCCCAGGGCCACGCTGGCATCGAGGTGTTCATGGGGCACCGCCTGCACGCCGGCCCGATAGGCTTCGGCGTTGAATGCGGTGAGGTTCAGCCCCAGGGCGAGCACGCCCATGGTGATGGGGTCGATGAACACGTTGAACAGCATCGGCACGCAATAGAAAAACCAGACGATCTGCAACAGCACCGGCGTGCAACGGAAGAACTCGATGAACATCTGCGCCGGCCAGCGCAGGAAAAACCAGCGACTCAAGGTCAGCAGACACAGGCCGAAACCGAGCACCAGGCCGACGATGTTCGACACCAGCGCCAGTTGCAGGGTGACCTTGAGTCCGTCCCACAGCAGGCCGACATTGCCCTGGAGAAAGTTGAAATCGAATTGATAATTCATGATCAGGCTCCTCAATCCAGGTGCAGCACTTTTTCCAGGAACTCGCGGGTGCGCGGTTCCCTGGGCTGAGTGAACAACTGGTCGGGATGGCCTTGCTCGACCACCTTGCCGTTGGCGCAAAACACCACGCGGGTGGCGATATGGCGGGCGAAGTGCATGTCGTGGGTGACGATGATCATCGCCATCTTCTGTTCGGCCAGTTGCAGCATGACGTTCTGCACTTCGATGACCATTTCGGGGTCAAGCGCCGAGGTGACTTCGTCGAACAGCATCAGCTTGGGTTCCAGCATCAGCGCCCGGGCGATCGCTACGCGCTGCTTCTGGCCGCCGGACAACTGGCTGGGATAGACGTTGAGCTTGCTTTCCAGGCCGAGCCGCGCCAGCAACGCCCGGGCCTTTTCGGTGGCCTGTGTCCGGGACAGGCCATGCACCTTCATCGGCGCCAGAATCAGATTGCCCAACACCGACAGGTGCGGAAACAGCGTGTAGTGCTGGAACACCATGCCCACCTGGGTTTGCAGCGAGCAGTCCATCGGCTTGCCTTTGCCCCGGGCATTGCCGTCGATATAAGGCTTGCCCTGAAAGCGGATGGTCCCGCCCTGAATGCTTTCAAGCCCCATCATGACGCGCAGCAACGAGCTTTTGCCGCTGCCGCTTGGACCAATGATCACCAGACGATCGTCGGCCCGCATATCCAGGTCCAGGTGATCCATGACCACCAGGTTTTCGCCGTAGGACTTGTAGACATCGCGCAGCTGGATGAACTCGCTGCTCTTCGTTTCGCAGGCGTGCAGAGGCCGTGACGGCACCGCCGCCAGATTGGAAGCTTTCATCGGACGTTCTCCGGGAACGCGCAGCCCGCTGCGCGCTCGCCATCGGCGGGATTTACTGAGGGGTTTTGTCGGCGTTGGCCAGTTGCGAAGCCTTGTCGACCAAGGCGTCGATTTCACCGGTCTCGCGGCGCTGGGCCAGGTAGATGTTCAGCGTCTGCAAATCGGCAGCGCTCACATCCCGGCGCACACCAAACGCCACGCCTTGTTTGGCCAGTGCCGGTTTGGGCAGCACTTCCTTGGTCCAGCCAGGGTTGGCCACGGCGAAGAGGTGGTTGGTGTCGCTGGCATCGACCAGCACGTCGGCACGCTTGGACATCACGGCCATGCGCACTTCATCCATCCCCGGCAGGCGCATGATCTTGCCCTGCTTGATCACCGCCGAAATGGCCTTGTCCTGAGCGGTGCCGGACATCACGGCGAAGGTCACATCGGGTTTGTCGAAGTCGCCGATGGTGTTGCCGGCACTGGCCAGCTTCGGGTTGTCCTTGTTGATCAGCAGCGAGACCTGATAGTCCGTGGCCGGCACCGAAAAACTCACCGCCAGTGCGCGCTCAGGCGTCTGGTTGAGCGCCATGGCCATGTCCCACTTGCCCCCTTGCAACCCCGCCACGAGGTTGTCCCAGTTGGTGTCGACGAACTCGACTTTGACCTTCAGCACCCTCTCGCCAAAGTCACGGCACAGGTCCACGAAGTAGCCGCTGTATTCGCCGGAACGCGCATCGCGCATCACGTAAGGCGCGGCAACCGCGGCCCCGCAGCGCAGGACACCGGCTTTCTGTATGTCTTTCCACAGTGAAACGTCAGCCGCCTGGGCCGGGACCTGGGTGAGCAGCGCGCCGATAGCGGATGCACAAACGAGCATGTTGCGGATGGTGCGAGGAAGGAACCGAGCCATTTTGACCTCTCCGATATTTCGTTCTTGTAGGCAGGAAGGTACAAATCTACATCGATGTGCGCCACTATGTGTGCAGCGCTGTATGCAGATTAGAATCGAACGAATTGAGCTGTCAACACGAGGCGGAAAAAATTATCGGGAAGGTGCCAACGCAGCCGGTGGTGGCTGTTGGCGCACGGGTTGGAGAAAGTGATCAGAAATGGGCGAAGCGGTGGGCACAGAGAGGAGCAGGTCAAAGACCTGCAAGGCACAACCCGTTGATTGGCCGATCTGCAGGCACCGTTACGGCTAATGCCTGCTCAGTTGCGGAAACGCGAGCCGGAACCGCAAAGCAGTTTCGGCGTGAATGAATGGTCAGGCCGCGTCCTCGCGGCACTTGCCATTGAACTGCATAGCCCGATCAAACCCGGAATTTCCGGTGGGCCTCAAACTATCGGGATCAGCTTTCAGAGGAAGTGCCTGAGTCGACACTGGCTTCGGCAGCCAGCTTCAAGCGGTCGGCTTTACTGATGTATTTGTTCTTTTTTACCGGTGCCAGTTTGGCGCTCGCCTTTTTGGCCTTGGCCTTGAATAACTGCTTTAGTTTCTTTTGACGATTCATGATTTCTACTCGGTTTACAGTTGCCGAATGATATCAGCTAAAGACGCTCAGCCAGCTCGCCGTGTCACCCACCAGCACAGGCGCCCGACCGGGTGCCACCCCCGCTACGCTAATCACGCAGGATTGCCGCACCGGTCCGCGGGTTGGTGAGGGTCACGTTCTCAAGCGCTCTGATGCGCCAGGTTTCGCCCTGCTTCGTCAGCACCGCGAGAATCAACGTATCGACCAGGTGTGGTCCGGCCGGATGGGCGGCGCCAGCGGCCAGGCGACTCCAGAAATGTACGACGGCCACCCCGTCGGCGATCGGCGTGACATCGATCAGTTCGTTCTGGAGCGTAGAGTCGCGATAGATCGTTTCGTGAATGGGAACGTGCAGCGCCACAATCGCCTCAATGCCCCGCACATAGTGTCCGAAACGATTGACGAACGTCGCGTCTGGATCAAACAGGCTGCCGAGAGCAACCATGTCGTGGCCGTTCCAGGCCGCCTGGAAGGCACCGGGTAGATCTTCTGGTTTTGTCATCTTGGTCATGGGGTTGGGCCGTATATGTGCTGGATTCCCAGGCGCCTCAAGTTTAAGTCAGGCGGTGGCGGTATGAGTGTTGAACGGCGTCGAGAATGATGGAACGCAAAGGATGTGTCGACTTTGGTGACAGGTTGAGCGAGGGCGTTTTGAGGGTTGTACCAGCGCCTTCGAGCGACCCTGCCATCGCTCGAAGGCGCTCCGGTTACTTCAGGTTGCCGCTGAGGAATTGCTGCAGGCGCTCACTTTTTGGGTTACCCAATACGTCCTCAGGCGCACCCTGCTCTTCGACCCGCCCCTGGTGCAGGAACAGCACCTGGTTCGACACCTTGCGCGCAAAGCTCATTTCGTGGGTCACCATGATCATGGTGCGGCCTTCTTCGGCCAGCCCCTGGATCACCTTGAGAACTTCGCCCACCAGCTCCGGGTCGAGGGCCGAGGTCGGCTCGTCGAACAGCATGATCTCCGGTTCCATGCTCAGGGCCCGGGCGATGGCGACCCGTTGCTGCTGACCACCCGAGAGAAACGCCGGGTATTGATCGGCAACCCGCGCCGGCAAACCGACCTTGTCCAGGTAGCGCCGGGCGCGATCCTCCGCATCCTTTTTGCTGACGCCCAACACCCGACGTGGAGCCATGGTGATGTTTTCCAGCACGGTCATGTGGCTCCACAGGTTGAAGTGCTGGAACACCATCGCCAGGCGAGTGCGGATGTGTTGCAGTTCATTGGCGTCGGCCACGCGCATGCCGTGGCGATCATGGACCATTTGAATCGGCTGGCTGTCCAGGCTCATGGCGCCGTCATTGGGCGTTTCCAGGAAGTTGATGCAACGCAGAAAAGTGCTCTTGCCCGACCCACTGGCGCCAATCAGGCTGATTACATCGCCGGTCCTGGCATTGAGCGAAACGCCCTTGAGGACTTCATGGTTGCCATAACTTTTGTGCAGGTTTTCAACGGTCAGTTTGTACATGAACAAGCATCCTGAATTAGTGAGCCGGGCCGAGGAAAGACAACCAACGGCGTTCAGCCAGGCGGAACAGGCCGACCAGGGAGAAGGTGACTGCCAGGTAGATCAACGCGGCAATGCCGAACGACTGGAAGGTCAGGAAGGTCGCCGAGTTGGCGTCCCGAGCGACTTTCAGAATGTCCGGGATGGTCGCGGTGAACGCCACGGTGGTCGAGTGCAGCATCAGAATCACTTCGTTGCTGTAGTACGGCAACGAGCGACGCAGGGCCGACGGCATGATCACGTAGGCATACAGCTTCCAGCCGGTCAGGCCGTAGGCCTTGGCCGCTTCGACTTCACCGTGGTTCATGCTGCGAATGGCCCCGGCGAAGATCTCCGTGGTGTAGGCGCAGGTGTTCAGGGCGAAGGCCAGGATGGTGCAGTTCATCGCATCGCGAAAGAACGCATCCAGGACTGGTTGAGCGCGCACGGCGGCCAGGCTGTAGATCCCGGTGTAGCAAATCAGCAACTGGATATACAGCGGCGTACCGCGGAACAGGTAGGTGTAGAACTGCACCGGCCAGCGCACCCAGACATTGGTCGAGACCCGGGCGATCGATAACGGAATCGACATCACGAAGCCGAAGAAGATCGAGGCACTGAGCAGCCAGAGCGTCATGGCCAGCCCGGTGATGTGACTGCCGTCCTGGAAAAGGAAGGGTCGCCAGTATTCCTGCAGTAGCTCGATCATCGCACGGCCTCCCGGGCACCAGCAGCGTAGAAGATTTCCATCCGGCGCAAGACGTAGTTCGAAACGGTGGTTATCACCAGATAGATCAAGGCAGCCAGCACCAGGAAGAAGAACAGCTGATAGGAGCTCTTGCCCGCGTCCTGGGCCACCTTGACCAGGTCGGCCAGGCCAATGATCGACACCAGCGCGGTAGCCTTGAGGATCACCATCCAGTTATTACTGATGCCCGGCAGGGCAAAACGCATCATTTGCGGGAACACCACGAAGCGGAAGCGCTGGGCGCGGGTCAGGCCGTAAGCGGTAGCGGCTTCCATCTGCCCTCGCGGTACGGCAAGGATTGCGCCACGGAAGGTTTCGGTGAAATACGCCCCGTAGATGAAGCCCAGGGTAATGACCCCGGCGCTAAAGGGGTTGATTTCGATATAGTCCCAGCCCAGTGCTTCGGTCAGGCTGGTGAGCCAGGTTTGCAGGCTGTAGAAAATCAACAGCATCAGCACCAGGTCCGGCACGCCGCGAATCAGCGTCGTGTAGAGCTGGGCCGGAACCCGCAGCAGTTTGACGTTTGACAGTTTGGCGCTGGCGCCGATCAGGCCCAGGCCAACGCTGACCAGCAAGGACAGAAAGGACAATTTGACCGTCATCCAGGAGCCTTCCAGCAACAGTGGGCCGAAGCCCTTGAGGCTGAAGCCTGACAGTCCGAGATTCTGCAATAGGATTTCTAGCATTGAGCAGCCCTACATCAATCAAAAAAGTGCCCATCCGCAGATGGGCGCAGGGTCATTATTTGCCGCTGTAGAGATTCAGATCGCCAAAACGCAACGCCTTGTACTCCTTGGCCGGCGCGGAACCGGCAGCCCTACACAAAGCCAATGCAGAAACGGTGAGAAATGCTTTTTTCATTGTTTTATTCCCAAGGACCATCGAAAGAACGTGCCCCGCAAGAGCGCGAGTACTGCGCGGGCGAAGTGTCTTATGCACACGCAAGTACTTGTACAGACAAGCATATGCAATCACCCGGCCAATTCTCGGATTGGCCGCTTGAGAAAGCGCGTACAGCGCTCTGGGATGGGCTTGGCAGGCAAGTGAGCGCAGGGGTGAAGCCACCTGGGAGATTGTTACCAACGCAGGTTTTCACACCCGGCTGGGGTATGCGGTAACAAAGTGTGAAATCAAGGGCGCCGACTTTTCAGATCGAAACACCAGAGGGCAAACATATAACCGCTCAATAATCCGGAAACTCATCCCGCCAGCACACGGGCGAACTGGAGCCCGCATACCGATCAAGTTCCTCCTCCAGCCATTGCGCGAGGACGAGCGCATGATTTTGCAGCGGGTCCTGGGAGGCGCAAACCAGGGTCAGCGTGCCTGTCTCGGCCAGCGGCAGCAGCGCCCACCAATGCGTCGGATGAGCCGCCAGTGCCTGTCGATACGCCGTCGCGAACGGCTCAAAATCCAGCTCGCCGGCCGCGAACCGCTCATGCAGATCAATCGAGGGAGCAAGGTCGGGCAGCCAGGCATGCAGCGACGCCGGGGCCTTGGGCCAATAGCGTGGCCACAGGCGATCGACCAGGACACGTCGCCCATCGTCGGCGGCAACAGGCTCATCGGCATGCTTGCACTGGATCATCAGCGCTACCCTCTCCACTCCCGTGGACTCACCCCGGTTTTACGCCGAAACGCCCGGGCCAGTGCCGAGGGGCTTTCGTAACCGACCTCTTCGGCGATCAGGGCAATGGGCTTGCCCTCGCGCAAGCGTTTCTGCGCCAGGCTGATGCGCCAGCTCACCAGATAATCCACCGGAGTCTGCCCGACCACCCGCCGGAAATGCTCGGCGAAACTGGCCCGCGACATGTTGGCCGCCACCGACAGTTCCGCCACGCTCCAGGCTTTGCCGGGCGCTTCGTGCATGAGGTTCAGGGGACGTGCCAGCCGTGAGTCGGCGAGACCGGCCATCATCCCCGGCTGTTGATTGCGGCTGCTCAGCATGTGCCGCAGCAACAGAATCACCAGCAGTTCGAACAGGCGGTCCATGACCGCTTCCCGGCCGCAGGTGCCGTCGAAAGCCTCCTTGAACAGCCACTCCAGGGTGCTGGCCAGGGTCGGGATCTCATCAAGTTTCAGCACCATGTAATCCGGCAACGCGGCGGCCAGCGCATTACCCGAGCCGCCGTCGAAGTTCAGCGAGGCGCAGACCAACTGGGTGGCCGAGGCTTGCGTCGCGGACAAGCGATGACGATAGGGTCGCGGAAAGAAGATCAGCGTCGGCTCGGTGATGTCCAGCGCTCGCTCATCCGCCAGTTTCAGGGAAACCTCGCCGGCCTGCAGCAGGTGCAGATGACCGCACGACTGGCTGCCATCGAACGCCGAGGTGCCGCAAAACGTGCCGCTGTGAAAGGTGCCGGCATTGACGCCGAAATGCGTGAGCAACGTGGACAAGCGATCCATGGGGAGGCTCCCGAGAACAGTTCTGGACGATCTGTCGCATATCGTCGACGATTTGCACCCAATAGACCAGTCCAGATCACTAGCATGAACTCCGTACCCAGCGCCTGTCGCGCTTGAATCCTCGGAGAATCATCATGACCCGCATTGCCCCTCTCAGCCTTGAACTTGCCACCGACGCCACCCGCCCGCTGCTGGAAGGCGTGCAAAAGAAAATCGGCTTCCTGCCCAATGTGTTCAAAGTCCTGGCCCACGCCCCCGCCGTCCTCGCCTCCTACCTGCAAAACTCGGCGGCACTGGGCAAGACCTCCCTGAGCGCGAAGGAAAAGGAAGCGATCTTCCTCGCCACATCCCAGGTCAACGGCTGCGACTACTGCCTGGCGGCCCACACGTTGTTTGCCGGCAAGGCCGGGCTCTCCAGCCAGGACATCCGCAGTGCCCGTGAAGGCAAGCTCGATGCCTATGCCCTGCTGGCACAGCAGATCACTGAAAGTCGCGGCCATTTGAGCGCCGGGCAGATTGCAGCGGCACACGCCGCCGGTATCGACGACGGCAAGATCGTCGAAGTGGTCGCCCACGTCGCTTCGCAAACCTTGACCAACTACCTGAACAACGTCGCGCTGACCGATATCGACTTCCCGGCCATCGATGCCTGAGCCACTTCAAGAACGGAGAACCGACCATGAACACCGTGACCCTGTACACCACCGACACCTGCCCTTACTGCCGCAGCGCCAAGTCCCTGTTGGCGAGCAAAGGCATCAACATGCAGGAAATCAACATTCAGACCCAGCCGGGCAAACTCGAAGAAATGCTCAGCCGCAGCGGACGGCGCAGCGTGCCGCAGATTTTCATCGGTGACACGCATATCGGCGGCTTCGACGACCTGGCCAAGCTCGATCGCCAGGGCGGCTTGATGTCGATGCTGGCCTGAGCCCGGACTGTCCAGACCCAACACCAACCTGTGGCGAGGGCGTTTGTCGGAACGCCGCAGCAGCCCCAAAAAGGGGACTGCGATGCAACCGGGTGCAAGCAAGCGCCCTCACCACACCCTCGGGATACCGGCCATCGCCCGGCGCATCCGACCAAACAACGCTCTAACATGCGCGTCATGACCTAACCTCAAAGGCTAAATGACTCACCACCGGTCGAGCACGCCTATGCGCAATGCCTTGCAGTTCGTGATGTTCATCGCCTTCGTGCTACTGGCGCCGGGCAGCGCAATGCTGGCGGCGCCCATGCCCGATGTCCCGACCCCCGGTGCGAGCAGCGCCGTCGTCAGGGTTACCGACAGTGATCTGGAGACACTGCAAGGGCAACTCAACAGCCTCAAACAGCAGGTCTCCCAAGTCAGTAACTACAACCAACTGGAAACCCCGCAGGATTTGGTTCAGGTGCTGATCAAGGAGGCCGATCGCCTGTCGGCTCTGCTATTGCCCGAACAGGCGCAATTGCAGTCTCAACTGGGGGTGCTGAGCCCTGCTCCGCTGGCCGAGGCCGATCTGGAGAAGTCCGACATCGCCAGCCAGAGGGCGGCGCTCAGCGAACAAAAGAACAAGGTCGATTACAAGCTGAAAACCCTGGCGGCGATCAAAGCCAGTGCCGCCGAATTGCTCACCCAGATTGCCGCCATTCGACGCAGTCTGCTGGAAACCGAAGTGACCCAACGCACCCGGAGCATCCTCAATCCCTGGTTCTGGACGCCGCTGTTCGATCCGCCCGCCGACGACCGGCAACGGCTGGTCGACTTCATGCAGCAGGCGGGCGACACCTTGCATTCGGTCTGGCAACCGGGCAAGCGCTTCCTGACCTGCGTGCTCGTGATATTCGCCGCGCTCCTGTGGGGCCTCGGCCGCCGGCTCGCCGAACGAGGACTGACCTGGCTGTGCATTCACCGCATGCCCGAGGGGCGATTGCGCCGCAGCACCCTTGCGCTCGCGTCGGTCATCGCCACGGTGCTGACCGCCGGTATCGCCCTGCATATCCTGTTCTTTGCCCTCACCCGCGAACTGCCGTTGACTCCGCAACTGGTGGGGTTTTCCGAGGATTTCGAAAAGATCGTATACACCTGCGTGATGATTACCGGTTTGAGCCGCGCGCTATTGTCCACGCAACATCCTTCATGGCGACTGCCGGACATTGCCGACGAGGTGGCACTGGCGCTCAAACCCTTTCCCCGGCGCTTGGCCGCCGCCCTGCTGGTGATGGTGTCACTGGCGCAATTGACCAACGCCACCGGCATGAGCACGGAGGTCGTGATCTCGGTCCGGGGACTGGTGGCGCTGGTGATCTCCACCTTGATCGGCACGATCCTGTTGCGAGTCAGCAGAACCCGCCGGGCCATGGTGGTGGCCGGCGCCGCGCCAGAGGGCGGCCGGACGCTGGCCGGCGTGGTGTATGCCTTCGCCAGTATCGCGACGGTGGTCTCGCTGCTCGCCCTGTTTGTCGGCTATGTGTCGTTATCGCGCTTCATCACTTACGAACTGGTCTGGCTGTTCATCATTTTTTTTGGGTTTTATTTGCTGATACAGCTGCTGAAGGACGGCTGCGAGTATCTGTTTTCGCCTCGGCAACCCACCGGCAAGACGCTCAAACAGTTGCTGGGCATTGGCGATACGCGCCTGGACCAGATCTCGGTCATTTTGTCGGGCGTCGGTCGCGCCGCCCTGTTACTGATCGCTTTCATCTCGCTGCTGGTCGGCGGGGTGGGCTCGACACTCGGGCAACTGGCCAACAACATACTGGCGATGCTCGGCGGCGACGGCCTGCGCAAACTGAACATTGTCCCGGCCAACCTGCTGCACGGCGTGCTGGCGCTGCTGATCGGCGTCTATCTGGTGCGTACCCTGAGCCGCTGGCTGGACAATGAATTGCTGCCGAAAACGGAAATGGACCCCGGCATGTGCGCTTCGCTCAGCACGCTGTTTTCCAACATCGGCTATGCCCTGGTGATCCTGCTGATGCTGTCGTCCCTGGGGGTCAAGTGGACCAACCTGGCGTGGATCGTCAGCGCCTTGTCCGTGGGGATCGGCTTCGGCCTTCAAGAGATCGTCAAGAACTTCGTCTCTGGCCTGATTCTGCTCACCGAACGCCCGGTCAAGGTCGGCGACCTGATCAGCATCAGCGGGGTTGAAGGCGATATCCGCCGGATCAATGTGCGGGCCACCGAAATACAACTGGCCGACCGCTCGATCGTCATCGTGCCGAACTCGCAATTGATTTCGCAGAACCTGCGCAACGTCACCCTCGGCGGCAGCGCCCAAGGCGTGGCGATACTTGAACTGACCTTCCCGCTGGACATCGACCCCGAACAGGTGCGCAACCTGCTGTACGACACCTTCTGCGAGCACGAATCCATCCTGGAAAAACCGATGCCGTTCGTGCGCTTCAGCCAGCTCAAACCGGAAGGCATCACGTTGACGATCACCGGTTACGTCGCCAGCCCGCGCACGGTCGGCTCGATCAAGAGCGAACTGCTGTTTGAAATACTCAAGCGACTGGGCGCCGCCGGGATTGAACTGGCGAAGCCGCCACCGGCGGCGTGATGCCCGATCACGCCGCAGGCGCCCCTTGCATCAATGCGCGATACACACCGATTTGAGCTCGGTGTAGGCCTCGATCACCGCACGACCAAACTCGCGACCCATGCCCGATTGCTTGACGCCGCCGAACGGCATCGCCGGGTCGAGCAGCACGTGAGCGTTGACCCAGACCGTACCGGCTTCGATGCGTGGCACCAGGTTCATGGCTTTGCTCAGGTCGTTGGTCCACAGGCTGGCGGCCAGGCCATAGCGGTTGTCGTTGGCCAGTTCGATCACGGCCTCTTCATCGTCGAACGGCATCACGCCCAGGACCGGTCCGAAGACTTCTTCGCGGGCCACGGCCATGCTGTGGTCGATGTCGGCGAGGATCGTCGGCTGGACGAAGAAGCCGTCGCCTTCGACCAATTCGCCACCCGAGACCACACGTGCGCCTTCCCGTCGAGCCAGTTCGATGTGCTTGAGCACGCTTTGCTGTTGTTTGCGCGAGACCAGCGGATTGATCGCCGCGTCACCGTTCATGCCCGCGCCCATCGGCATCGCCGACACTGCCGTCGCCAGGGCTTCGACGAATGGGTCGTGGATCGAGCGATGCACGTAGAAACGCGAAGCCGCGGCACACACCTGGCCATTGTTCAGCAGACCGCCGAGGATCGCCCCTTGCACGGCTTTCTCGATGTCGGCGTCGGCGAGCACGATCATCGGGTTCTTGCCGCCCAGCTCCAGGGAGAAACGCGTCATGTTGGCCATGCAGGCCACGCCGACGCTTTTGCCCACAGCGGTAGAGCCGGTGAACGAGACCTTGCTCACCAGCGGATGCTGGGTCAACACGCCACCGACCGAGGCACCGCCACCGGTCACGACGTTGAACACACCTGCCGGAATGCCGGCTTCGAGTGCCAGTTCCGCCAGACGCATGGCGGTCAGCGGGGTTTCCATGGCCGGCTTGATAATCACCGTGCAACCGGTGGCCAGCGCCGGCATCAGTTTCCAGGCGGCGATCAGCAGCGGGAAGTTCCACGGCACGATGCCGACCACGACACCCACCGGCTCACGCTTGGTGAAGGCGGTGAATTTGGCACCCGGCGGCAGCGGGATCGACACGTCGAACGTCTGCCCTTCGATCTTGGTCGCCCAGCCGGACATGTAGCGCATGAATTCCACGGTGGCGTTCAGGTCCAGGGCGCGGGCCATGTTGATCGACTTGCCCTGGCTCAGGGTTTCCAGTTGCGCCAGTTCCTCGGCGTGCTCTTCCACCAGGCGGGTGAAGTTGAGCAGGATGCGCTCGCGATCTGCCGGGCGCAGTGCCGACCAGACCCCGGACTTGAATGCCTTGTGCGATGACTGCACGGCTTGCTCGATGATCTCCAGGGGCGCATCGAGGGTTTCGCAGAGGGTCTGCCCGGTGGCCGGGTTGACCACGGCAATGCGCTCGCCTTCGGCAAACACCCATTGACCGTCAATGAAGCAGCCATGGCGGCGTTCGATAAATGCAGCCACCTGCGGCAGGGTTTCAACGTTGCTCATAATTCACCTTTCAATAAAACCGTTCGGTGTGAAGGTAGGGTCAGCCAGGAAACCGGCCGCTTAGTGTTGTTCTTTGAGGAAGCACACGACCGCCTGGCGATCGTCCGCCGAAGCCAGGCCCATGTAAGGCATGTAGGTGCCAGGCACGTAGGCCTGGGGCTGAGTGATCAACTGCGCGATGTTCTCGGCTTGCCAGTCGATGTTCTTGTTACGCATGGCTTGCGAGTAGTTGAAGCCTTCCAGCGAACCGGACTTGCGCCCGACCACACCCGCCAGGTTCGGCCCCATCATGCCGGTCGCGCCTTTGGTCACCGAGTGGCAAACCCCGCATTCATTGGCAAACACCTCGGCGCCGTGGCGTTGATCGGGGGCGCAATCGGCTGCCAGCGCCGCCTGGGCCACAGTGAATGACAGCAAACCGATAAGGGGCAAACGCAGGGAGGTAAACATGGGAAACGACCTTGAAAATCCGCGCATTCGCCAGCAGGCGAACGCCAACTCTGAAAGTGCCGGGGCAACGGTGCTCCGGCAGGGTTGATCAGGATTGTCGGTGGTCGGTGATTCGCAGGTTTTGTCCTGCGTGCCAGTTGTGTTGGCGGTTCTGCCAGATCGATCATCTGATGAAGGGCTTGCCTATTCGCAAGGCACGCCCGATTTCTGACGAAGCGTTGGAGATCATTCTCGGTTTATTTGAGTAGACGTAGCCTTTAGCAGGGGAGCAGCCGCTGCGCGGATAAATGCCTCATCGAGTGTGTTCGCTTCGTATCGGCGCATAAACTCATCACCAGAATTGAACGGCTCAAACTGATGATTGCTGATCATGTAGAACTTGTCACAGTGACTCACAACCTCATCAATATTATGGGATGAAACCAGAACCGCCACTCCCTCATTAGCCGCTCCACGCAAACACTTCCAAATGTAATATCGAAATTCAGGATCTACTCCCGCAGTGGGTTCATCCAATATCACCAAACTCGCCCCCACCGCCAATAACGATAGCGTGAAGAACCAGCGTTTCTCCCCATAACTGCAAACCGATGACTTTTTTGCCCAGATTTCCTTATAACGCTCAACTATTTCCGGACTCCAAACCACAAGTTTTTTCAACGCCTGCTCTTGCGATACAGGTGTCGGAGAGCACAGCAACGAAATCATCTTGAAGATATCAAACATACGCAGCACGGGAGGCGTCATGATAGTCTGCGACAAATAAAGCTGACTGGAAAAACCATTAAACAACTGGCCGTTATCCGTCTTTATCAACCCACATACGATGTCGAAAAAAGTAGTTTTTCCAGACCCATTAGGGCCCAGCAGCCCAGTAATAGCTCCTGGAAAAACTTCAATATCTGCCTCATTAAATATTGTCCGCTTGGAATATCCAAAGCATAGCGATCGAGCGCTTAAAACACTCATCAGTATCGACTCCATACAGGGTTTATTCGTAAAAAACGAAGCGAAATCGAAAAGACAACGACAAACAAAATAACAACCCAAGCAACAAGAACATAATGCTGCTCAAAGCCACCCAACATAATTTGATTTGCAATATAAAGAGGATTGATTTTATTAAACGCAACCATTGCATAATGAGATTCACGACTTCCAAAAACGCCCAACACAAGCATTGAAAATAATACTATTGAGAACGTGGTATTACTGTTTTGATAATTCATCGGCACCAAACTAAGCAAAATGCCGAGCACACAAAAAAACATGTAACATATATAAAAACTGGAGATAACCCGAAACAACCCAACCAAATCTCCCCCTCCAACACAGGAACAAGTCAAGACATAAAAAACAATGCAGTAGATTAAAGCAATGAGAGAGTAAGCCAGAAAATGCGACGCTATGAATAACAACCTGGCATCAGGCGCGTATACAAACGACCTAATAAACCCACTTTCCCTCCTGCCTATAATATAAAAAGCAAAACCAAAAAAAGCGACACTTGAAGAAAGATAAGCATAAAACCAAGAGGTATTTTCCAGATAATTAATTTTCGAGAAAGAAATCCCCCTCTGGAATAACCCAACAAATAATATGTCGCGACGGGAGAAATAATCATCCAAAAAAGAGCGATTGGCTCTTTCAACTGCTCCTTTATAAATAACCACGACAGTGCAAAGCATCTTATCATTGCAAAAGCTGGCATAAGTCACCTTTTCATGGAAATGGAACCATAATTTTTCTACGATCAGGAAATATCTTCCCAGCAAATTCTTCAGAATATTTATTGAGGATATTTATCCCCCGGGAGTTATTCATGTGTAGAAAAAAATCGGGAGAAATAAACTTGCAGAAATAATACAACTCATTACTTATGGCCAGATAATTTACATATAAATAACCATCCACTTGCCGCTTATTCAAGACAGTCAAAAAATTTTGCAAACTGAAATCAGGTAACGAATCCGGAACGACAACCTTATTAAATTCAACATCCGTAATTTCTTGATAAGTCTCATAAGCGTTACAGCTTAGAAAATATCTCAGATAAGAATCCTCAATCTCCGCCACATTACCGCCGGTAGCTTGAAAAAGGTCTATAAACCTATAGGTCTGCCATAATTCATATAACGACTTTTCGAGTGCAGCTTTAAGTGTTTCCGCGTATGAAATTCCGGCGCAATATTTGACATGACGCGTTTTATCTTTTTGGCCGTAAACAGCTAATAGGCATAAACCAGGATAGGCAGCATCAGAAACATCGATAATGGTGACTTCCCCGGATTTGGAAAGTGCTTCGTACACTGAGCATGCGCCACTTTGTCTCAGGGCTAATCGGACATCATCTACCGAAACTAAACGAGCGCATTGTTTTGTCAGCCAAAACTTTGCAAGAAACTGCCTCTCTAGATATTCCTTTATCGATCCGAAAACAGCCTCCTCAAAGCGCCAGTGAAAACTGCACCCACAGGTATCTCGCAACGGATATATCGTGTTCTCGCTTTCAATTTTATTATAATTAAGAGATATACATGCGGTTGGTATATAGCAGTCAGACCAGTCCGAAACACGAGACACCCTGGTTAAGTTATAGGAATGATTGAGAGCCTGTTCAAATACCAACCCGCCCTCATTAGTCTGAGCGAATGCGAAGGCAAATTTCTCCGCCTCTATATTCGCTAGCGAGTAATTGAGATGACCAACCACATCCGATTTAACTTCCATATAGAAATGCCGCCTCTCAAAATACTCCCCTAACGCCGCCTTTATAGAGGATGACCCGTTACCTATTCCAGACCCACCATTTAACCAAGAGTCTACCAACTCAACTGAGGATGGAAACGATAACAAGCAGGATGGTTGATAAATCAGCGCACTTGGAAGCGTTGCTAAATGACCAGGATTATTCAGCATCATGTTGTTCACCGATAAAGTGTACACATACAGGAAAGAATAGCGTCGGATTAAGCCCTATTGCCTTACTCAGCATCGTATCGGTATACGCTGACCATAACCTGCTTCGCAGACCCAGTTGTTTGGCCTGCAATTCAATCAACATATAAATGGAACCCACTTCCATCAACGCCAGTCTGTAACCACGATACCTATATTTGAACAGCGCCTTGGGAATGTAAACAAAATAAGCAATTACAATCGAAGGTGTACCAATGCTGCCAGGAGAAGAAAGTACTGCATTCTTGATGTCATCAACGTTTTGTGTTCCCTACACTATTTCAAATGTTCTGGATTGAGGTAGCAAATGCAATATTCTTTCCGGACAAGGCCAACTTTCCTCATCTTCCATAAACGAACAAATAAAAACCTCAGCTGGATATAGCGCTCCACCGCTTGGATACCCGCGTTTATAACCACCTTTGCGAGAAGAGAGAATAGGGGAAATTAATTTTTCAATCTTTGAAAAGTCTATGTTCGTACTGGAAAATGAATCACACGACTCATTTCGACGAATAGGCGAATCAGATTCTAATTCGACCCCAACGGGAAAAGTCAAATTTAGATCAGGATAAAGCCGCAATTCGTTGCCGGTAAGCTTGGCAAGATGCTTATCATTTATACAGTGCAGACGAGTAGCATGCTTGAATGCATCATGAATCGTATAATTACCCATCGCATGAAAGCTCAGAGTTTCCTCATGAACAGCCGAATTCATAAATTTTAGATAATAGTCGTGCGGTATATACTTCATCCCTGCACCCTCAAGCAATCACACATATGCCAGTGAGAGGTGGCAACCTCTCTTACAAAACATCCAGCAAAATCAATATGAGAATCTTGAAGTATATTATCCTGATAGCGAAACTCATTATTACTACTTGTTAGCAGTTTTATTTTTCTTATGACCGCTCCAACCACCAATGATTGCTGTAGCAAGCTCAGCGAATTGACAGGAACGGCCATGTGCTTGTCTTTGCAATACCGAAGTAACTTTGACCATGTATTCCTGGCACTATGATACTCCTCATAATTTATCAACCTATCTATATTGCAAAAATGACATGGATTCCCGATCTTCGGACAATATGGCTGACTGATACAATAAGCATCACCCACAGAGTAACAAACACTGATTGCACTTTCAGGTGCCACATCTGCAAGCTCGAAGTATATTTTTTTATTAGTTCATAATCATAATTCCTGCACATTATGACAATGTAATATTTTTTATTTAATGCTTGACTCCTGACCAACCCAGAAATACTGCACACCTCCAATGGAGTATTTATTTCAGATCGCAACAACTCCTCCAGATTAATATTTTCATTCCAATCATGAGCCACAATCGTTTTATCGAAATACAGATTCTCACAGGCCTCCTTTATAGAGATTATTTTTTCTAGAAAATCAAAGGCGGGTTCTGGATTTAAGCCATGCGTCGACAACACCTCATTGAGTTCATCCCTGGAAGTATTTTTATAACTTTTCAATTTATTCAGCGCCGCCAGTAGCGGTGGAGAGCTTATTTTTGACACTCCTTTTTTTGAAACCACCAGATTATCGGAGTTAAAATCAAGGATCTCGTAGCTTTGTATATTTAGCATTTCGCAATCCCTTTGCATGGCTTTTCTGGATAACCCAGAAAAGCCATATTTGATGAACTATCAGTTGTTGTCGGATGAAAATTGTGGAGTTATGGCGTTCCCGCCACTCCCACCGCTTCCGCCACTCCCACCGCTTCCGCCACTCCCACCACTGCAGCCGCCCCCGCCCCCACATCCGCCACTACCTCCGCACCCACCCTGCCCGCCGGAACCACCAGCGAAGTTAGGGCTCGAGTCGGAATCAAACTCATCGCCAGCAAAAAGTAGCTCTCCAAAATTTTCGCTATTCATAATTGATTACTCGTCATTAAAGGAAATGCCACCAAAACAAAGTGACGCACCTATGTTTAGTAATTTTAAGAAATGAACGCAAGAGACTATTTTTTTGGAGTGTAGGAAACTTCACTCAACCCCATGAGACGCCTCCCTACATAGAATGAGAAACTCACCTCGATTACTTCTTGTTTAAGCAAGACCGTTTTTTTAAACTAGTTCCTCCAAGCCTTCAAAACCCTTATCAAAAATTGAATGACCACCTAAACACAATGAAAGACCTTCACATCCTTCTTCTGTAGGACGGAGTAAGAAACTTCCTTCATTTTCTAAAAAACCATTTTTGGGTGACCATTTTCAGTTCAAAAAAAGTCGACGAACGGTAGTCTGTTGGTCGAGCGCGTTGGTCGAACGCTGAGCGTGTGACATTGTCCTTGACATGGACGACAGTAGATTCTGCATTGGTAGCGGCGCCGCCGAGACTTGCACACCCGCCCGAAATAAAAGATCGCAGCGCCCAGCACCGCTTTCTGCAGCCGCAATGGCGAATCATGCAATCTGGCAAGCACAACCAACTAATTGGCAAACAGGAAAAAGGGCGAAAGGAATCCGGACCTTAGTATCTAAAAAGACCGCAAACCTGCGCTCAAGAACAAGAACGGATGTCACGCCATGCTCAAGTCCCCCTTGCTTCGACTCTCTACCCTCGCGCTGATGATCAGCGCAGGTCAGGCCGGAGCCTATGAACTCTACGCCGATAGCGACAGTCACCTGAACGCCACCCTGGAAGCGGTTTTCGGCATTTTCCACAGCCAGGAAAACTACGCCCTGTCGGGCCGTCTCGATGAAGGTTCGTCGTCGTGGCGTGAGGGTTACATCAAGTACGGCCTGAGTTTCGACAAAGGGCTGGCCGGTGCCGGCACTGCTTACGGCGCGGGCAACCTGCTCAGCTCCGGCACCTGGGGTGACGGCGATGCCGCCGGTTTCAGCGACGGTTCGGAACGCACCACCAAATTCGAAGACGCCTACCTCGGCTGGCGCTCGAGCGATCTTTTTCCGGTCCTGGGTACAGACGGTATCGACCTGTCGTTCGGTCGCCAGAACATCGTGGTCGGCGACGGTTTCCTGATCGATGGCGACGCGCTGAACATGGGCAAGGGCCTGGCCGACGGTGAGTTCAATCGCGGCGGCGCCTACTGGCTGGCCGCGCGCAAGGCGTTCGACGAAACCGCCGTGCTGCGTATCGGTGGCAAGGAAGGCTGGCGCGGCGACCTGATGTGGCTCAAATCCGACAACCGCGCCCAGGCCAAGACCGAAATGTATGTCGGCACCCTGGAACACGTGGCCGAAGCCGGCACCGTCGGCCTGACCTACATCGACACCACCGATGTCGACGAACAGTACGCCTCCCCGGCGCAACTGGAGCGCGATGGCATGAAGACCTACAGCCTGCGCGCAACGGGCAATGCCGGGGTCAAGGACCTGTTCCTCTCCGGCGAATACGCCAAGCAGGACAAACCCCACGCCGCCAACGAAGACGCCTGGTACCTGGAAGCCGGCTGGACGTTTTCCGCCGTGCCATGGACGCCCTATGCCAGCTACCGCTACAGCCGTTTCTCGGAAGGCTACGACACCCTGTTCTACGGTTTCAGTCGCGGCTTCGGCACCTGGTTCCAGGGTGAAGTGGCGGGCAACTACGCCGGCCCGTTCAACACCAACTCGCGCATCCAGCAACTCAAGTTCACCGTCTCGCCGCTGGCGAACCTGAACCTCGGCGCGATGTACTTCAACTACGACACCATCGACCGCAACCTGGGCAACACCGATGGCCACGAAACGGACCTGTACGCCGAGTGGCATGTCAACGACCACCTCACGGTGATGCCGCTGATCGGCCTGTTCCAGCCGGACAAGAGCGCCGATCAGGGCGGTACGCAGTTGGGCAACAACGACAAGAACGTCTATAGCCAGGTGATTTTCGCCACGACGTTCTGATTCGGCCTGCCCCCCCTGTAGGAGCGAGCCTGCTCGCGAAAAATATTTGGAAAACGCGTTCATTCAGATTGTGCGCGTCATCGTTGACGTCCATCGCGAGCAGGCTCGCTCCTACAGGGGGACGCGTTGCCGGCATCAGTGCTTTCAAGGAAAAAGGCATTTCCCATGCAGAAAAAATTCCTCACGATCCAGAGCAAAATCACCCTGCTCGCCGGCCTCTGCCTGCTGTTGGTGGTGGGTTTGCTGATGGGGCTGTCGCTGTACCAGACTCACCAGAGCAGCCAGCAAGTGGCCGAGGCCAGCGGCAAAATGCTCGCCGACGCGGCCAGGGAACACATGCAGGCCCTGGGCAAGGTGCAGGCCATGCAGGTTCAACGCACCTTCATGCAGACCCACGAATTTGGCCAGGGGTTGTCGCGGTATTTGCTTTATCTGAGGCAACTCCAGCATCAGGGGACCCTCACCCGCCCCCAACTGCGCCAGGCGCTGAGCACCCAGCTTCACCAAGCCCTGATCGACAAGCCCGACCTGCTCGGGCTTTACGTCATTTTCGAGCCGGACGCCCTGGACGGTGCCGACGCCGGTTTCGCCAATCAGGCGGACCTGGGCAGCAACGAAACCGGACGCTTCTCGCTCTACTGGGTGCAAAGCAAACCGGGCGAGTTGCAAGCGGTGATCGGTGACGAAGCCCTGCTCGCCAACACCGAGCCAGGCCCTAGCGGCGCACCGTACAACGCCTTCTACACCTGCGCCCGCGATACCCGCCAGGCGTGCGTTCTGGAGCCCTACTTCGACGAAGCATCCGGCAGCCGCAAATTGGTAACCAGCGTCGCCTTCCCGCTGCTGGAGAACGGCAACGTCATCGCCGTCGTCGGCCTCGACATCAACCTCGCCGCGCTGCAAAAGGACAGTCAAACCAGTGCGCTGCAATTGTTCGACGGCCACGGCCAGATCAGCATCGTCAGCCCTCGCGGGGTGATCTCCGCCAACAGTCAGGACGTCACTCGCCTGGGTCAGCCGATGGACAATGCCGAGGTCATGGACGCCTTGCGCCAAGGCCGAGCGAAGGTGTTTGTCGACCCGCAGCAGATCAAGGTCCTGGAGCCACTGCCACCGATTGCCGGGGCCGCGCCCTGGGGTGTGCTGGTGGGTGTACCGCAGGAGGTGTTGCTGGCACCGATGAACGCCCTGCAGCAGCAACTCGATGCCCAAGGCGTGAAAAGCACCGCACTGGAACTGCTGCTGGGCGGCGGCTCGGCCCTGCTCGGCCTGCTGTTGATCGGGTACACCGCGCAACGCATCACCCGCCCGCTGCAAGCGCTGACGCGGGTCATGGAGGACATCTCCCTCGGCGAAGGCGACCTGACCCGTCGCCTGGCCGTGCAATCGCGGGATGAGATCGGCCAGTTGGCCACCGCGTTCAACCGCTTCGTCGAACGCATTCACCACTCGATTCGCGAGGTGTCGTCGGCAGCCCTTGGCGTCAACGAGGGGGCGCGGCGGGTGCTGGAGGCATCCCATTCATCCCTGAGCAATTTCGACGATCAGTCCACCCGCACCAACAGCGTGGCCGCCGCGATCAATCAGCTGGGCGCCGCCGCCCAGGAAATCGCGCATAACGCCTCCGACGCCTCGCAGCAAGCCTCCGCCGCACGGCAACAGGCCGAGGACGGTCGCCAAGTGGTGGAGCGCACCATTGAAGTGATGAACGCACTGTCCGGCAAGATCAGTGCGTCGTGCGCCAACATTGAGGTGCTCAACGACAAGACCGTGAACATCGGGCAGATCCTCGAAGTGATCAAGGGCATCTCGCAGCAGACCAACCTGTTGGCACTCAATGCCGCGATCGAAGCGGCACGCGCCGGTGAAGCGGGCCGTGGATTTGCGGTAGTCGCCGACGAAGTGCGCGGCCTGGCCGGGCGCACCCAGACTTCGGCGCTGGAGATCCAGCAGATGATCGAAGAGCTGCAAGTGGGTGCGCGGGATTCGGTGATCACCATGACCGAGAGCCAGCAGCACAGCGAAGAAAGCGTCACCATCGCCAACCTGGCCGGCACTCGTCTGGGTAGCGTGACCCAACGCATCGGCGAGATCGACAACGTCAACCAATCCGTCGCCGCCGCCACCGAGGAACAGACCGCCGTGGTCGAGGCTTTGAATGTCGACATCACGCAGATCAACACCCTGAATCAGCGAGGGGTGGAGAATTTGCAGTCGACATTGCGGGCCTGTACCGAGCTGGAGCAACAGGCTGCGCGATTGAATCAGTTGGTGGGGAGTTTCCGGATCTGAGATAGAGGTCGCCTGTCAGTCCGCCATCGCTGGCAAGCCAGCTCCCACAGGGTTCTCTGGTAGACACAACATCTGTGTCGCGCCGAATTCCAGAGTGGGAGCGAGCTCGCGCCGGGCGGCGTTCCGTCGATCAGGCCATCACCTCCACCCGCAATGGCAACGCTCCTACGCAACACATTCTGGCACCCACAACCAAGCACATGGCATGGGCACGAACAGGCCGCGCTGTGTCCCGCGCGTAGTATCGAAACCGACTCACGGCAGAACCCGCGACCTTGCCGGGTGCCGTTGGGCGAAGAACAACGCTGAACCCCCTCCATTTTCACTAAAACAATAAATCGGCCTTCGGGTCGCGGGAGACTTGTGTGCTTAAGAAAAGTGCTTTGGGCTGGCCCAAGATTGCCGGCCTTGGAATTGCGTTGGTGGTGGCCGGGCAGTTTTCCGGCTGGAACTTCGGACTGATGGCCGGCGGCTGGCTGAACATGCTGATCGCCACCTTGTTGATGGCACTGCTGTGCGGTGGACTGGCGTTGTGCGTGGCGGAATTGTCCACCGCGCTGCCCAGCGCCGGCGGCGTATTCGTCTATGCGCAAAGTGCCTTCGGGCCGTTCGTGGGTTACCTGGTCGGCGTGGCGTGCGCGCTGGCGTTGACCATCGGCACCGGTGCGGCAGCCACCTTCATTTGTGCCTACACCGAGTCAATCTTCGGCCTCGGTGGCTGGCCGGTGAAGATCGCCTTGTTCGCGGTGATCATCGGTTTCCACCTGCGGGGCGTCGGCGAGGCCATGGGCCTGACCTTCATTGCCGGTGTCATCGCGGTCGTCGCCTTGCTGACCTTCGGCGTGGCCATGGCACCCCATGTCGAACTGGCCAACCTGCTGAAGATGCCAGTCAATGCCGGACCGGCGATTAGCCTGGGCGGCATTTTCGCCTGTGTGCCCTTCGCCATCTGGTTGTTCATCACCGTTGAACAAACCGGCTCGGCGGCCGAAGAAGCCAACGATCCGGGGCGCAGCATGCCCCGCGGCATCCTCGCTGCGGTGGGCACTCTGTTGGTGACGGCATTGGTGGTGCTGGTCTGCGCCCCCGGTGCCGGTGGCGTTGAAACGGTGGGCAGCGCAGGCGATCCGCTGTACGCGGCGATGTCCAGCAGCAATGCCTTCGGTGACGGCTCATGGCTGGCCAAGGTGATTGGCTGCGGCGCGGTGTTCGGCCTGATCGCCACGTTCTTCTCGTTGATTTACGCCGCCTCCCGGCAACTGTTTGCCATGGCCCGCGATGGGTTGTTCCCGCAGTGGCTGGGCAAGACAGGCAAACGCGGCACGCCCTACCCGGCGCTGCTGCTGATCGGCGCCATCGGCCTGCCGTTGTCCGCTATCGACCCGGCCACGGTGATGCTCGCGGTCGTGCTGCTGCTCAACGTTTGCTACCTGTTCATTTTTGCCGCCTACCTGCGGATCAAACGCAGCCAGCCTGACCTGCCCCGTCCGTTCACCCTCGCCGGCGGCACCGTGGTCGCCTGGCTGGGCCTGGCCCTGATCCTGGTGGTGATCGCCGCCTGCTTCCAACTCGACACAATGATGCTGATCGCCCTGGCGGCGACCTTCACCCTGAGCCTGCTCAACTTCCTGCTGCGCACCCGTCGCACCCACGCCATCGAGGTTCCGGACCATGCCTGAAGACACCCTGCTGCAACGCCGCCATCGCGTCCTCGGCAGCGCCTCACCGCTGTTCTACGACAAGCCCTTGCACCTGGTACGCGGTGAAGGCGTCTGGCTGTTCGACGTCGACGGTCGACGCTATCTCGACGTGTACAACAATGTGCCGTGCGTGGGTCACTGCAACCCCCGTGTGGTCGAGGCCATGCACCGGCAGGCCAGCACGTTGAACATCCACACCCGTTACCTGGATGAGCACGTGGTGCGCTACGCCGAGCGCCTGACCGCGACCTTCGCCGAGCCGCTGGACACCGCGATGTTCACCTGCACCGGCAGCGAAGCCAATGAACTGGCGCTGCGCCTGGCGCGTTTCGCCAGCGGCGGCACCGGCCTCATCGTCAGTGACTACAACTACCACGGCAACTCCGCGTCACTGGCCGAAGTGACCACCGCCCTGCCCTCGCCGGAACCCTTCGCCAGCCATGCGCGGGCGGTGCCGATTCCGTGCCTGTACCATGCGCCGGCCGGCACCACCGAATCGCAACTGGCCGAGCAATACGCGGCCAATATCGCCGCCGCCATTGCCTCGATGCAGGCCCGGGGCATTCGTCCCGCCGCGCTGTTGATCGACACCCTGTTCGCCAACGAGGGCCTGCCACGGGTGCCGGCCAGCTTCGTCAACAAAGCAGCGGCGTTGATCCGCGCCGCTGGCGGATTGTTCATCGCCGATGAAGTGCAGTCCGGCTTCGGTCGCACCGGCGATCATCTGTGGGGGCATCAGGCCCACGGCGTAGTGCCGGACATCGTCACCCTGGGCAAACCGATGGGTAACGGCTACCCGCTGGCGGGGCTGATCACCCGCAAGGCGCTGGTGGAGTCGTTCGGGCGCAGCGCGATGTACTTCAACACTTTCGGCGGTTCCCCGGTGGCGGCGGCGGTCGGCATGGCGGTGCTGGACGAGATTGAACACCTGCAACTGCTGCACAACGCGCAAAGCGTCGGCGCTTACGTGCAGCAACGCTTGCACGCGCTGGCGGCCAGGCACTCGATCATCGGCGATGTGCGCGGCAAGGGCCTGTTCTTCGCCATGGAGCTGGTGCGCGACCACGCCAGCAAGGAGCCCGCCGGGCTCGAAGCGCGCAAGGTGGTCAACGACATGCGCGACAACGGTGTGCTGATCAGCAAGATCGGCGCCGGCGACAACATCCTCAAGCTACGCCCGCCGTTGGTGTTCAACCGCGAACACGCCGACCTCTTCGTCGACACCCTGGACCACGCCCTGAGCGCGATTTGAGGCCCTGCCATGACTGATTTCCATGCTCTGAACCATGACCAGCAAGTCGCCCGCCTGCACGACCTGGCGCGCCATGCCCTGCAGCACTGGGACGGCCAGTTCGCCGACATTGAACTGGTCAAATTCCGCGAGAACGCGGTGTTCTCCGCGCGCCGCCATGACGGCCAGCGAGTGGCCTTGCGCATCCACCGCAATGGCTATCACGGCGAAGCGGCGCTGCGCTCCGAACTGCAATGGATGGAAGCACTGGCCAGTGCCGGCATCACCGTGCCGCAGATCATCCGTACGCAGAATGAAAGCCACCTGATCGAAGTCACTCACCAGGAGCTCGGCGACCGCCACGTCGACATGCTCGCCTGGTTGCCCGGCGCCACCGCGGGCACTTCGGAGGCCGGGGTGCAGGCCGATACCGAAATCGATTTTCTGTTCAATGAGGCGGGTGCGCTGGCCGCGCGCATTCATCTGCATGCGGCCCAGTGGCAGCAGCCGGACGAGTTCGTGCGGCATGCCTGGGATGAGGAAGGCTTGATCGGCGCGAACCCGTTCTGGGGGCGCTTCTGGGAGCTGGAACAGCTGAGCGAGGCCCAGCGCGACTTATTGCTACAGGCCCGGCGCACGGCGCGCACGGACTTGCGCCGCTATGGTCGGCACCTGGGTAACTTCGGCATGATCCACGCCGATCTGGTGCCCGAGAATCTGCTGATCGAAGGCCCGCGTCTGCGCTTGATCGACTTCGACGATGCCGGATTCGGCTGGCACATGTTCGAACTGGCCACGGCTTTGTACTTCTGCCTGGACGATCCGCGTTTTGAGCAGATCAAAGCGGCACTGCTGGCCGGCTACCACGCGGTCAAGCCGCTGACCGAGGCGGATCGCCAGACCCTGGCGCTGTTTCTGATGCTGCGTGGCACTACCTACCTGGGCTGGATTCATACCCGCCAGGGCACACCGACGGCGATTGAAATGGCGCCGATGCTGATCGAACGGGCTTGTCGATTGGCTCGGGAATATTTGCAGGCCTGATACCCCGCCATCGCGAGCAGGCTCACTCCCACATTTGATTTCAGCAGCGCACATATTTTGCGTTCACTGAAGATCATTGTGGGAGTGAGCCTGCTCGCGATGAGACCGTCATATTCAACATCACCGGCGACTGACCGTCCGCCATCGCGGGCAAGCCCGCTCCCACAGGGATCAGCTGTGGGGCGCAGGTTCCGGCGGGTCGAGCTGATCCAGTGCCCGATTCACCGCCAGTTCCCCCAGGTTGATGACTTGCGCAATGCCCAGCAGGGTGTTGCGGTTCCTGCCTTCCGTCCGGTCCGCCAGATCCATGGTCATGACATTGGCCGACGCCAGCGACTCACAGGCGTGGGCCAGCAAGGTTTCCAGATCGAGTTCCGGGTTGACGATGAATGTCGTGCAGAGTTTGCGCGGGGTGGCGCGGATGTCGGCGGCTGAGGGGATGCGGTCGGTGGGGTCGTTGGGGATATTTGCAGCGGAATTTTCGTGCGGAGCTACCGGATCAGTTATCCGCGGAGTGGGTGTTGGCGTATTCATGTTTTTCTTTTCCGTCTTGATGTCGCCACACCATCGCTACTAAACAAAGGGTGGCGACTGTACGCAGGTTAGTAGACCGGGGAAAAGAAGAAAGCCGGCGCGCCCAAGGGCGCCCTACGCACAGCCGCCATCGAATTCAGGCATGGAAATACCTGATTGACGGACACTTGCACGCTCTTCTAATACCTCGGGCTACTAAACCCGATCACTGGAAATCAGTGACCCGAATCAAGTTACCGGTGGCCCTCAAAGCGCACAAGCCGGCGGATTCTGGCGTACCTGTAGGCAATGCCGCAAGCCGCTGTAGCTTTCACGAAGTAACACCTACAGCCGTTAAACACATCTCTCAAGCAGACGCATTTGTGGCGAGGGAGCTCGTCGGAACGCCGCACCGTCCCGCAGGGCTGCGAAGCGGCCCCCCATCCGGTCGATCAGCAATGCGCCCCGGCATGCTCCACGCGATGAAACAGGCGGTTGAAATAGACCAGGCTGTCGCGTGGTTCCCGCACGCCCACCTTCGTCAGCTCAACGAACATCACCGAGTGCGAGCCCACTTCCTTGCACTCGCTGATCCGCCCTTCCAGCTGAACCAGGGCATCGCGCAGCACCGGCACATCGGCGGCGCCGTCGTCCCACAGGTCCCAGGCGAAACGCTCGGCCATCGGCACTTTGGTCATGCCGGCGAAGTGGCGGGCCAGCTCTTCCTGTTCACCGCACAGCACGTTGATGCACAAGTGGCCGTTGGTGCGGAACACATCGTGGGTGGCGCTGTTGCGGTTGACGCACACCAGCACGGTGGGTGGCGAATCCGTCACCGAGCACACGGCACTGGCGGTGATGCCGCAACGACCGCCGGGGCCATTGGTGGTGATGATGTTCACCGCCGCAGGCAGCTGCGCCATGGCGTTGCGAAACTCGATTTGCTGCTGGCTCAGGTCGGCCATGTCGATGCCCCTTCCTTCAGGAGGACCGCCATTGCGCGGCCCGTAGGTGATGGAACAAGACTAAGGCCCGGCACGCGGCGCAACCATTCTGACGATCCCCATGCCGAGGTTGGCTTTCCGCTAGTCGACTAGGTGGTTTCTTTATCGTCATGGCCGGTGACAGTGGGTATTCTGCACACTGGCTCCAAAAAAGATGAGCCGATGTGCGCCGCGCGTGCTCGCGTGCGAAAACAATAATTAGAAATTCTCGTGGCAGCCCCTGATGGAAACCCGCAAACCGATTGTTTACATCGTTGACGACGACAAAGACCTGCGCACTTCGCTGGCCTGGTTGCTGGAGTCGGTCAGCGTGCAGGCGCAGTGCTTTGCCGGCGCCGACGAGTTCCTCAACCAGTACGATCCCAAGCAGCCGGCCTGCCTGGTGCTGGATGTGCGCATGCCGGAAACCAGCGGTTTTCAGCTGCAGGAAATCCTCAACCAGCGCGGCAGCACCCTACCGACCATCTTCGTCTCGGCCCATGGTGACATTCCGATGTCGGTGACGGCGATGAAGAACGGCGCGCTGGACTTCGTCGAGAAGCCCTACAACCCGCAGCAGATGATCGACCGCATCCAGGCGGCGTTGAAGACCGCCGTGCATGCCCAGGCCGATCAGGAGCAGCGCCGGAACCTGCAAGGCAAGCTGGCGCTGCTGACCAGTCGCGAGCGTGAAGTGTTGATGCTGGTGATCGATGGCAAGGCCAGCAAGGTGATTGCCCGGGAGCTGAACATCAGCGTGAAAACCGTCGATGTGCACCGCACCAAGATCAAGGAAAAGATGGGCGTGACCAGCATCGCCATGCTGGTGCGCGAAGTGCTGCATTTGCCGGTGGATGAGCCGGTTCGGCACTGAGGTACAACTGCCGGGCCGCCATCGCTGCGATGCGGCGACCCGACAGGCCAGCTCCCACAGGGCATTTGTGACCACAAAGAAAATGTGGGAGCGAGCCTGCTCGCGATGGGGTCGGACCATGCAACAGCAATGGCGGATGTCAGTTCTGGCTATACCGCTTGCGATAAGCCCCCGGCGACACGCCGAAGCGGGATTTGAAGGCCGAGGAAAAGTAGCTGGAGTCGGAGAAACCCCAGGCGTAACACAGTGCCGACAGTTTCTGATCGACATCACTGCGACGCAGGTTTTCCGCGCAGAAGTCCAGGCGTCGGTGCTTGATGTACTGCGCCACCACCAGGCCGCGCTTGGAGAACATGCGGTACAAGCCGCGCACCGAAACGCCCACCTCACGGGCAATCAGTTCCGGACAGAGTTCTTCGTCGCTGATGTGCTGGTCGATAAAGGCGATGATCTTGCGAAACTGCCGCTCATGGGCATCGCTGCCGCTGTCACGGGCGCTGATCCCCGGCAGCAGCAGGCTGGCCAGGGCGTCGAGTACGGCTTCGCTTTCCTGCATGTCCAGCCCTTCCTGCTGGCGGGTCTCCAGTACCAGCTTGTTGGCCATCGCGGCCAGGGGACTGTTGGCGGCGATGCGCGTGGCGCAATTGACCGCCGTGAAGTGCGAGCCGCGCTCAACCACCTGACGCGGCAGGATCAGCGATAGCTGTCGGGAGTCCTCGTTGTAGGTCATGTCGCTCGGACGGCAGGCGTCGATCAGGGCGATGTCGCCGCAGCCCAGTTGCGCGCGGTTGTCGCCCTGCTCCAGCTGCGAGCTGCCACGCATCTGGAACACTGCGTAATAGTGCCCGTCGCTGCTGAGACTGACATCCTTGCTGGTGCGATACAGGTGCACGTGCGCCATGTCGACGACACTGAGCTTGATCGCACCGCTGCGAAACTCCGCCAGCTCGCCATAAAAATCGGTGTCCAGCGCGCGGGCATCGAAGCGCCCGCAGGCGTGGTTCACCTGGCTCAACCAATTTTCGAACGCCTCATTGCGCACCGCCGATGCTGTAGTCATGTCCGCAAAGCCTCACGTTTTTGTTGTTATTGCCGGCCGCTTCGTCGAGCGGCTCGGTAAACCTGTTTCGTCTTCCTGCCCTCGCCTCCCTCGAAGGTCGCCGGACGCCATTCAACAGGCTCCGGCGTCTGCTTTCCAGTGAAGAAAGCGCTTAGATGTCCAATACCAGACGAGCGGAAAGTGCCCGGGAAACACAGGCGCAAATCTGCTGGTTGGAAGCCTTTTCCTTGTTCGACAGGCAGTTGTCACGGTGCTCCGGCACGCCGTCGAGCACGTCGACGATGCAGGTGCCGCAGAGGCCTTCGCGGCACTCGGTGTCGATGTCGCAACCATGGGCCTGCAGCACATCGACCAGGCTGGTATTGGCCGGTACTTGCAGCACCACGCCGGAGCTGGCCAGTTCCACTTCGAAGCTGCCGGCCGGGGCGCTGTTGGCTGCCGGGTCCGCCGCGAAATGCTCCAGGTGAATGGCGTCATCCGCACGGCTGCGCGCCGCCACTTCCACCACTTTGTTCATGAACGGCGCCGGGCCACAGGTGTAGACATGGGCGGCATTGCCGGCGCGGTCCAGGCACTCGCTCAGTGCGGCGTCCAGATCCGCTGGTTCGACGCCATAGTGGAATTCCACGTGGTCGGCAAAATTCGTCGCCAGCAATTCGCTGAACGCCGCGTACTGCGCCGAACGGGCGAAGTAATGCAGGCGGTATGGCTGGCCGCTTTCCGCCAGCCGATAGGCCATGCTCAGCAGCGGCGTGACGCCGATTCCGGCGGCGAACAACACATGCTCGGTGGCGCCCGGGTCGAGACGGAACAGGTTGCGCGGCGCGCCCATCTCCAGCTCCATGCCCTCTTCGACCTGTTCGTGCAGCGCCAGCGACCCCCCGCGCGATTGCGGCTCTTTCTTCACCGCCACCAGGTAGGCACGGCGGTCCTGCGGCGGACTGCACAGGGAATACTGGCGGGTCACTCCGGTCGGCCCGGTCAGGTCGACATGGGCACCCGGCTCATAGGTGTCGAGCGGCTGGCCGTCACTGCGCACGAGGCGAAAGGAACGGATATCCAGCGCTTCGTCGACGATCCTTTCGATCTTCACCTTCATCATTGGGTCACCTGAATTCTGTTGTTTTGATTTAACACTGCGGCTAGAGCCGCCCCCCCTGTAGGAGCGAGCCTGCTCCGGGCGGCGTTCCGACGATGAACCTGAGGTCGCCACGGGGTGTCCGATTTCCAGCGTCATCGTTGACGACCACGCTCGCCCCTACAGGAAGGCATTTTTCTGCTGCTTAACGCATGAACAGGCCACCATTGATGTCCCAGCACGCGCCGGTTACCGACGTTGCGTGATCGGCGATCAACAGCAGGACGCTGTCGGCGATGTACGCAGGGTCGCCGAGGGTGCCGGCCGGGATCATTTTCAGGATCTGTTCCAGGCGCTCCGGGGCCACGGTTTCGCGCACCACCGGCAAGTCCAGGGGACCGGGCGAGATGCTGTTGACCGTCACCCCTTGCGGTGCCAGTTCGCGGGCGAAGACCTTGGTCAACGTCGCCACGCCACCCTTGGCCGCCGCATAGTGCGCGCCGGTGGCCGTGCCGCCGTTCTGCCCGGCGAGGCTGGCGATGTTGACGATGCGGCCAAAGCCACGCTGGGCGAAATGCGCGCCGAATACCTGGCAGGCCACGAAAGTGCCGCGCAGGTTGATCGCCATCGACTCGTCGAACTCATCCGGCGTGATGTCCATCAGCGCCGCGACTTTCGACACGCCAGCGTTGTTCACCAGAATGTCGGTGCCGCCCCAACGCTCGGCGAGCAGGTCACAGGCCCGCTGAAAATCCGCCTTGCTGCGCACATCCAGTTCGATGGCTACGGCCGTGGCGCCGCTGCCGTCCAGCTCGGCGGCCAGTTGCTGCACGCCGTCGAGGCGCACATCGGCCAGCGCGACACGATACCCCGCCCCATGCAAACGGCGGGCGATGCACTCGCCCAGTCCGCGCGAGGCACCCGTTACAAGGGCTACTCGACTCATGCTGTTGCCCTCACAAAAGGAAGCCGAGCGCGCTCAGGCTGTCGGTGGAGTTGATCAGCCGCACCACTTTGCGCTCCAGGGTCGGCACGCCATCGGTGAAACGGATACGGTGGTTCAGGTCGGCCACGAACGGTGTGTGCACGCCGCGCTTGTAGGCGTACAGCAACTGCGCCGAGTTGACTTCGACGATGTCGCCGGCCGCTTCCACCAGACGGAAACGCGAGACCGTGCGGATGGTTTTTGCCGCGTCCACCGCCGACGGCGAGTAGCCGGCGGTCAAGCGTTCGATGCGCAAGTCACGCATGCGCGCATCGTCGTAGGCGTAGTTGAGGGTCGCTTCGAAGTCCTCGGTGTCCGGGTCGATCGGCACGATGTACTTGCCGCTTTCGCTCCACAAGGTCGCCCACTCGGCATAGTTTTTGTGGTCGAGCAGTTCGGCTTCGCGCCAGATGAATTCGATGGCCTGGGCCAGCGGGCCGGAAAAACCGTTCAGGGTGTCGTGATTGCTCATTGGCTCATCATCCTTTTCCACATGTCGTAGGCACCGCGCATCCCGCCCTCGTCGGTGGCGTGGCTGACTTTGTCGCCGTTTTCAGCGGTGATTTCGCGATTGAGGCCGCGGTTGACCAGGATCGGCGCGTCGACGCCGGCATACGAGCCGCGCTGCACGCGGTCCCAGGCCTCGGCATCGTCAGGGCTGCCGAAACCGAACGGGCCCTGGAAGTGTTCATGGATACGCATGCGTTCGCGGTTGGCGATTTCCGGGCCGCCGTCCATGCCGAGGGCGACGTGGCGGATCTCGGTTTCCGCCACCGACACCGGGCGCAACACGCGGAAGAACGACATCGACATCGCCACGTTGGGGAACAGGTTCAGGTTGAACCCGGCGCCGTGCAGCGAGCGCACGATGCGGCGTACCTGCTCCGGCGGCAGGGTTTTCGACAGTTCTTCGGTGACGTGGGCGAAACGCTCCTGCAATTGCTCGGTGCCGTCGTCGTGATCGAGGTCGACGTGCTCCGGCACCATCACCATCACGCTGTGACCGTTGCCCAGGGAGTGAGTGACAGCTTGCTCGTCGGTCATGAACGAGAGCATTTCCGAGGTTTCTTCATCGACCGAGGACATGAACGACTTGTGCACGATCGGGAAGTGGTAGCCGTCGGTGGTGTTTTCCAGCTGGATCTTCCAGTTGCCCTTGAAGCTGAACTTGTGTTCGCCCTGGGTCTTGATCGGGTAACCGGCGCCCTGCTTCATGAACAGGTCCATCCAGTGTTTGGCGCCGCCAAGGAAGTCTTCCAGGGGTTCGATCTCGTCGTTGTAACTGGCGAAGATCATGCCGGCGTAGCTCTCGACGCGCAGGCGGGTCAGCGGCAGTTCGGATTTTTCCAGGATGCCTTCATAACCATCCGGATACGGCAGCGCACGCAGCTTGCCGTCCAGGCCGTAGGACCAGCTGTGGTACGGACAGGTGAAACCGGTGGCGTTGCCCTTGTGCTTCTCGCACACGGTGGCGCCGCGATGCCGGCAACGGTTTTCCAGCACGTTGATGGTGTTTTTCTTGTCGCGCACGACAATCACCGGGCGACGGCCGATGGTGGCGGTCTTGAAGTCACCGGCGTTGCGCACTTCGCTTTCGTGGGCGACCCACACCCAGGTGCGGTAGAAAATCTTCTCCAGCTCGGCTTCGAACAGCGCCGGGTCGTTGTACAGCGAGACATCGACGCGGTCGTGCTGGACCAGCTCTTCCGGGCTTTTCGTCGATGCGATCAGCCGGTATTCATGAGTGCTCATGCGGTTCTCCTCATGGCTTCTTTTTATGATTGATTGGTAGAGGCTTGCAGTTGCGCACCGAAGGCGCAGACGAGTTCGTCCTGACCTTTGCGGCCAACGATTTGCAGGCCGACTTTCAGCCCGCCGCAATCGAGTTCCACCGGCACCGTCAGCGCCGGATGGCCACTGAGGTTGAAAGGCCGTACCAGCGGCGTCATGCCGGCCACGGCCTTGCTGCCGGCGCGGGCTTCGCCGAGGGTCGGCGGCAAGGTCGGCAGCGTTGGCAACAACAGCACGGCAAAGTCTTCCAGCGCGGCGTCCACCTGTTGCGTGAAGCGCGTGCGCACGGCTTCGGCATGGGCCAGTTCTTCGCGAGTGGTGCGGCTGGCGGCCAGCAAACGGGTTTCCACATCGGCGCCGATCAGGCCCTTGCCGGTGAGATGACCGAACGCGGCCCAGTTTTCAAAATTGATCACGGTCAGGCCGGCCGCGAACGCGGCTTCGAATTCGCTCAGGCGCAGGTTGCCGCGGCGCCATCCGGCACGGTCGGCGGCGGCACCGAGGCTGGCTTGCAGGTGCGGATCGCAGCCCACTTCCAGGAAAGCGACCTTTGCACTGGCGTTTGGCAAGCTCTGCGCTTCAAAGCCCGGGCAGATCACCTGCATCGCCGCGATCAGGTCGTCCATGCGCCTGGCGAACGGCCCGACGCAATCGAGGCTCGATTCCAGCGGATGCGCACCGACACGGCTGACACGACCATAAGTCGGCTTGAGCCCGGCCACCCCGCAACACGCCGCCGGCACCCGCACCGAACCACCGGTGTCGGTGCCAATGGCGATGTCCGCCTGGCCCGCCGCGACTGCTGAAGCCGAACCGCTGGAGGATCCGCCCGGCACCCGGTCAGGGGCTTGCGGGTTGATCGGCGTGCCGGTCCAGTCGTTGATGCCGGTGACGCCAAAGGCCAGTTCGTGCAGGTTGGTTTTGCCGACGATCTGCCAGCCGGCTGCGAGAATGGCGTCGACCACCTCGGCGTTTTTCGTGGCCGGGGGTGCATCGGCGAACGCACGGCTGCCCGAGCGGGTCGGGTGGCCGGCGATGTCGATGGAATCCTTGATGGCCACGCGTTTGCCGCTGCCGCCGAGGAGGAATTCGGTGATGAACGTACTCATGCACTCAGCTCCCTGTTGAACAGTCGTTGCGTACGGAAATGCGCGATCAGCCAAACACCGTCGACACAGCGGAAATCGATGTTCAGCCGGGTGCCGAACAACTCGCTGCGGCCATCGGCGTAGGTGGAAATCTGCTGCATGATCCACTGCCCTTGCGCCGTGCCGCCGTCGACCAAGATCGACTCGCTGGTGAGGTAATGCAGGTTGAGCCGGAAGTGCGCCGATGGTGGCAGGTAACCGCCGACGAATGCGGCCACCGCTTCACGACCCTGGTGCTGGCCAAACATCTGCGCGGTGGCGCTGCCAATGCCTTCCCAGATCGCATCGACCGTGAACAGCCGGGCCAGCTCGCTGACCTGAGTCACCGCCCTCGGCACATCGCACAGGTCCATGTAGCGCGCCATCAAGCGACGCACCGCGCTTTCCCCTTCGAGCGTCGCCAGACGCTGCAGCAAGGCCTCGTCCATGGCTTACACCCTGGCCGCGTCGGGAATGGTCAGCGGACGACCGATGCGCGCTTCGACCTTGGCGTAGCGCCACAGGCTGTATTCACCGACCGGCGTGGTGCGGAACAGGTTGCAGGCGTCGATCACCGACTGGTGGCAGTCGACGTCGGCCATGATGTACACGGTCCAGGGCGAGGTGGTGGACGGGCCGACCATCAGGCGATCGTCATCCATGGCACCGAGTACGGTGATGCCCGGCATCGCGCCCAGGGAGCCCATCATCTGGCTGAAGCCTTTCCACACGCTCAGGCCTTCGCCGGTGGGCAGGTCGAAAAAGTTCTGGGTGATGCCAATGCAGAAGACGACGCGCAAGGGTTCTTGAGTGGTCTGGGTCATGGGGTTTGATCCTTGAAATGGAGAGCGCTGAAAAAAGGGTTCAGATGTAGCCCGGGAACGGCGGCACGCCGAGGAACACCGAGCCGGCGCCGTCGTACAGCCCTTCGCTGAGGAAGGCGTGCTGGGTCACCACCATCGAGTCGCGCAGGTAGCGTTGCAGCGGATGGCGCAGGTAAATGGCGGTGGTGCCGGCCAGGCTGTAGGCGCTTTGCACCACGTCGGCACCGGCCTGGGAAACATGGATCGCCGACAGGCGCAGCAGGCTGGTCTGCTCGGGCGTGACCGGGTTACCGGCCAGGATCGATTGCCAAACCTGTTCGGTGGCACCGTAGAAGAAACCGCGCGCGGCGCTGAGTTTGGCTTCGGCCTTGGCGATCTCGATGCGTACATAAGCGCGGTCGGCCAGTTTCGGAGCGCCGGTGATGCCACCGCCGCCGGCCATGCGACTGACTTCGTCGAGGGCGGCACGGGCCAGGCCCAGGTTGACCACCGCCAACACCTGCGCGGCATAGGCAATCGACGGGTAGCGGAACAACGGCTCGTCGATGGTCGCGGCGCCACCACGGATGAAGGTCCAGCGCTCATCAATGCGCTTGTCGGTCACCCGCAGGTCATGGCTGCCGGTGCCTTTGAGGCCGACCACGTCCCAGTTCTCGACGATGTCGACCTGCTCCGGACGGAATACGGCGGTGCGCGGCTTGCCGCCTGCCGCGCCGATACCCACACCGAGCAAGTCTGCGCCCTTGCAGCCGCTGGCGAATTTCCAGGTACCGTTGACCTGCCAACCGCCCTCTACCGCCTCGGCGGGTTGCAGCGGGAACAGGCCGCCGGCGAACACCAGGTCCGGGCTGTCGGCATAGATTTCAGCCAGGGTTTCTGGTGGCAATGCGGCGAGATAGACGCCGGCACTGCCGAAGCTGGCAACCCAGCCGGCGGAGCCGTCGGCTTCGGAGATGCGTTCGATCATTTGCAGGAACAGTGCCGGCGCCAGGGCGTCGCCGCCGTAGCATTTCGGCGTGGCGGCGCGGTAGATGCCCACCTGCTTGAAGCGCTCGATCATGTCCCTTGGTACGTGGGAGAGGCTGTCGAATTCGCTGCGACGCTGACGCACTTCTTCCAGCACCTGCGCAAAGGCAGGGCTCTCGACGATATTCTGGTCAACGCCTGGCAGAGCGTCTTGTTGCGCGACCGCTGAACGCAGCATGGGCTTTCTCCGTTTTTGCTTATTGTTGGCAGGGCGACAGCTGCTCCGTAGGAGCGAGCCTGCTCGCGATGGTCGTCAACGATGACGCTGGAAACCTGGCACCCCGCGGCGCTCTCAGGTTCATCGTCGAAACGCCGCCCGGAGCAGGCTCGCTCCTACAGGGGATCGGCGTGCTCACCCTTGCATTGCGGTCCAGTGTAAAAACCCCACCCCGGCGCAACTATTGGTGCGTGCAGCCCCCCGACTAAAGAAAACCCCTAGGCCGACACCGGTTACCTCTGAGCGCATCCATGGGCGCGAGACGGTATAAAAAGCCATACTGCTGACCTCACCGATCAGAACCCTCTGCCGCCAAGGGCTGTGTGATGTATTTGCCAAAACCGAACGACTTTTATGCGCTGATCGAAGCCATGCCGCTGTGCATCATTCTTCACGATGCGCACACCAAGGAGATTCTCTGGGCCAATGCGGCCGCCCTGGCGGCGCTGGGTTTTACCCTGGAGGAACTGACCCCGCTGAAGGCGCCGGACATGACCCGCGACGCACCGAAATACCGGCGCTCGGTGGGTTTGCGCTGGCTCGAAGGCGCCGCCCGCACCGGCCAGCGCGCCATCGAGTGGTGCTATCGCTCCAAGCAAGGGGTGGAGATTCTGTCCGAGGCGGTGGCGACCCTGGTGCACCTGGAAGGTCGCGATGTGCTGATGGTGCAGTTCCGCGACATCTCCAGGGAGGACAAGGTCAAGCGCGATCTCAAGCGCTTCGAAAGCCGACTCAAGGCCTTTATGCAGGACCTGGCCGAAGGCGTGGCGGTGCTCGGGCCCGAGGGGGATATCCGCTTTCTCAGCGACTCCGCCGCGCACTTGCTCAACAGCGACGTGCACAGCTTGCTCGGCAAGAACTTCCTGGCCTGGTGCGACGACCCTTCGCGCCAGCGACTGCTGCAGCAACTGGCCAATGTCACGCCGGACCACGCGCCCTTCAGCGTGCACTATCAAGTGCAACGGCGTGACGGCGAGTGGCGCTGGCACGATGCGACCTGCCGCTTTATCGAAATCGAAGACGATCTGGTCGGCCACCTGCTGTTGTTCCGCGATGTCACCGAGCAGGTGCAGGCCGAAGAAGCACGGCGGGTCAGCGAGCAAAAACTCGAGTACCTGGCGCGCTACAACGCCATGGGTGAAATGGCCGTGGCGATTGCCCATGAGTTGAGCCAACCCCTGGCCGCCACCCGCAACTTCATCGAAGGCGCGGTGATTCGCCTGGGCAAAGCCGCCGACGCCGACGAAGGCGTCGCCTGGGGCTTGCAGAGCGCGGTGCGGCAGATTGAGCATGCCTCGGTGATCATCAAGAGCGTGCGCGATTACGTGGTCAAGCTGGAGCAGAGCGAAGAGCTGATCGACCTCAACGAACTGCTGCGCGAGACCCAATATTTCATCAGCCTGCGTGCCGATCCGAGCCTGGTACGCGTGGACGTCGTGACCTCGCCCGAGCCGCTACGGGTGAGTTGCGAGAAGGTGCTGATCGGTCAGGTGATCCTCAACCTGGCTTTCAATGCGATTGAAGAGATGGCCGATCTGCCGCTGGAGCGGCGTTTGCTGCGCATCCATGCCAGCGCCGACAAGGGCATGGCGCTGGTGCGCATCGAAGACTGCGGACGCGGGATTCAGGCCCAGGCGCAGGAAAAGCTGTTCGACGGTTTCTTCTCGTCCAAGGTCAGCGGCAATGGCATTGGCCTGGCGCTGTGCAAAAACATCATCGGCCGGCACCGGGGCGACATCTGGGCGCAGAACCAGGCGCCTTGTGGCGCGGTGTTTACCTTCTCCCTTCCCCTCGCCTGACGCACAAACCCTGTAGTGAAGGGGATCGCATACCCCGGTTTTGTGGCGCGTCCGTGACACTGGCACAGATACACAAACACTTGGCAGGCAGGGCAATTCCCGGGGTTGCCGGGCGAGGCACTATTCAATCGTCAGAATCTGCCCACTCACCCGCGATCCGCGTTACCAACAATTCAGGAAGTTCCCCTTATGCGAACAAACAGGATCTCCGTACAGTCAGCGCTAGGCCTGAGCCTGCTTGTACTCGGTTTGAACAGTGCCCGTGCGGACCTGCCCGCCGACACCATCGGTCAGACCGTTTTGCCGTTCCCCGCTGAAGCACACCGGGCGTTCGTCGTCGATGTCGAGTTCGACAGCTTCGTCGCCGGCCGTGTCACCGTGGTCGACCCGGACCAGAAACGCATACTGGGCATGGTGCCGACCGGTTTCGCCGCACCTTCGGCCCTGAGCCATGACGGCAAACTGATCTACAGCGCCGACATCTGGTACTCCCGTGGCACCCGGGGCACCCGCACCGATGTGCTGACGGCGTGGGACAGCTCGACCCTGTCGCCCGCCTGGGAAGTGCTGATTCCGAACAAGCGCGCCGAGTCGCTGACCCAGCGCTACGGCCTGAAGACCAGCGGCGATGACCGTTTTGTCTACGTCTACAACTTCACCCCGTCGACGTCGGTGACCGTGGTCGACACCCAGACCAAGGCCGTCGCCACGGAAATCGCGATTCCGGGTTGCGTACTCAACTACCCGGTCGGCAAGCGCCGCTTCGCCTCGCTGTGCGGCGACGGCAGCCTGCAGGTGGTGACCCTCAACGACCAGGGCCAGGAAACCGCGCGCAACCGCACGCCGTTCTTCGACCCCAACGCGGAGAAACTGGTGGAGCGCGCGGTCAACGTCGGCGACACCTACTACTTCACCACCACCACCGGCACCGTGCGCGCAGTGGATTTCTCCGGCGACACGCCGAAGATCCTGCCGAGCTGGTCGCTGGTCACCGATGCCGAGAAGAAGGCCGGTTGGGCCCCGGGCGGCTGGCAGTTGATGGCGGTCGCGCCGAAGCTCAATCGTTTGTACGTGCTGATGCATGACGCTCACGAACCGATGAAGTGGGAAGACCCAAGCACTTTCATCTGGGCCTACGACCTCAAGACCCAGAAGAAGATCGCGACCCTGGAAGCACCGGCACCGGTGTGGAGCATGCAGGCCACCGGCGACGACAAACCGTTGCTGCTGGGTGCCGACGTTGAAGGCGGCTTGCAGATTTTCGATCTCAAGACCAACCAGCACACCGGCAGCATGGCAAAAGTCGCAAAAACCGCGACTCAGGTCATGAGCTACTAAGAGGTTCGGCCATGCACTCAGATCCGATCTTCATCATTGCCAGCGCCGTCGCCATCGCGGTGTTGCTGGCCAGTGCCGCGACCCACAAGGTGCGAGCACCGGCACGCTTCGCCAGACAGCTAGCGGACTACCAACTGCTGCCCGATTCGCTGGTGCGCCCGGTCGCCCGATTGATCCCGCTGCTGGAACTGGCCATCGCCTTCGCGTTGCTGGTGCCGGTCAGCCGTGGCTGGGCCGCGTTGAGCGCGGGCGGTCTGTTGGCGCTGTATGCCGCAGCCATTGGCATCAACCTGTGGCGCGGTCGTCGCGACATCGACTGTGGCTGTGCCGGACCAGATCAGGCGCAACCGCTGCGCCCGGTCCTGCTGCTGCGCAACAGCGTGCTGATGGTGCTGGCGCTGCTGTCCAGCGTCGCGCCGATTGCCCGCGACATGACGCTATTCGATGGTTTTGTCACGGTTGCCGCGGCGGCTGTCGCGTTGCTCATTTACGCCGCAGCCGATGGCTTGCTGGCGAACTCCCCTCTTCTGCTCAAATTGATTGGTAGGTGATCCAATGGAAGGTTTGATTGTTTCCAACGTTCTGCTCTGGGTACTGCTGGTGGCCGTGGCGTTCGTCGTCATGGGCCTGGTTCGTCAGATTGGCGTGCTGCACGGTCGCCTGGCCCCGGCCGGTGCACTGATGGTCGACAAAGGCGTGGCCGTCAACGAAGCCGCGCCGCAAGTGACCGCCACCGACCGCAAAGGCCGCCCGGTGAACTTCGGCTATGCCGGTGAAAAATCGCAACTGTTGTTCTTCCTCTCGCCGACCTGCCCGATCTGCAAGTCGCTGCTGCCGGCGATCAAGTCCATCGCCAGGGAACAGGCCGGTACGCTCGACGTGGTGTTCATCAGCGATGGCGACATGGACGCCCAGCAAGCACTGATCCGCGAACACAAACTCGAAGACGCCACCTACGTGGTCGGCCCGGAAGTCGGCATGACTTACCAGATCGGCAAGCTGCCCTACGCCGCGCTGATCGACAAGGCCGGCACCCTGCGCGCCAAAGGCCTGGTCAACTCCCGCGAACACCTGGACAGCCTGTTCGAAGTCGAGCACCTCAAGCACGCCACTTTGCAGCAGTACCTCAATGCCCAACCTCATACCCATGATCACGACCACAGCCACGGCCATAGCCACTGATAAGGCAGGGAGACGTTTATGAAACTGCTGGATCTGTTGTTCGAGCGCTCGACTCGCCGTGTCGCCGACACCACCTCACGCCGCAAATTGCTGTCGCGCATGGGCTCGCTGATGGTGGCCGGTGCCGCCCTGCCCCTGCTGCTGCCACTGGATCGCACCAGCAAGGCACTGGCCGCCACCGACCCGAAAGCCGGCGACCCCGGTGATCCGAACAGCTGCGACTACTGGCGCTACTGCTCCATCGACGGCTTTCTTTGCAGCTGCTGTGGTGGTTCGGTGACCTCCTGCCCACCGGGTACCGAAGCCTCGCAAGTGACCTGGATCGGCACCTGCCGCAACCCGGCCGACGGCAAGGACTACATCATTTCGTACAACGACTGCTGCGGTAAGCAAAGCTGCGCCCAGTGCGCCTGTACCCGTAACGACAGTGAAGAACCGGCCTACCGGCCGTTCAACAACAACGATGTGAACTGGTGCCTGGCCGCCAAATCGCACATCTACCACTGCACCGTTTCGATCATCCGCGGCGTGGCGGTCTGACACGCGCGTTACCGCCGGTTGCCTGGCAATCGGCGGTTTTTTCTTTTGGTGTCTGCTGTTTTTTCTTTGTTAAGACCTGCCACCCGCAAAAGGTACATGTCATGCGTATGTTGCTTTCCCTGGGCCTGGCCTGCCTCCTGATCACCCCGCAGGTGTATGCCCGCGCCATTCCCAACCCGGCGCAGCGTCACGCGCCGGGCAACGAAGAACCGCAAAAACCCATCGCCGAGGCCGGTTACAGCGTCGGCGTCAATTACCAGTTGCAATGTGCCGGCTGTCACTTGGGCAACGGCATGGGTTCGGCGGCCAATGACACGCCGCGCATGGCGGGCTTTGTCGGTAACTTCCTGAAAGTCCCCGGTGGCCGCGAGTTTCTGGTGCGTGTGCCGGGCATGTCGCAGTCGGCGCTGAACAATGCGCAGCTGGCGGACTTGCTCAACTGGTTGATGCGCAAAGACGGCCTGGCGGGCAAAAGCACGCCGGATGATTACCAGCCCTACAGCGCCGAAGAAGTGGCGGCGTTGCGTGCCAAAACCATGCTCAACCTGCCCGGCACCCGTGCTGAACTGATCAAGCAAATGCGTGCGCAAGGCATCGCCATTGAAGACGGCATGAACGACTGAGAACGGCTTGCAAAAACGAAAATGTTACAACGGGGGCCATGGCCCCCGCCTCCGCCGGTCATTCGACGAACGGCACCGGGCGCTGATCGCCCCGACTCTCCCCGCAAAACCCCGTCAATCCCGAGCACACGCCTTGGCGGTGGCCGGCATCGTGCCTGGCCGATAAGCAACGTCAATCCCCTGCCTGGCCGATGCTTAAATGAGTGTTAGAAAACTGCGACGATTCCGTGAAGGATTCCAGCGTACTGCTAAAGTGATACCACGCGTTGTCACATTCTGCCCCAGGTCTGCAATCGGGATGGAAGGTGGCGTACCACGAGCGGGGGATGCTTGTGATGACGCGCACGCGAACGCTCTCTAACGAGGGCAGTTTTGGTCTGAGTCGCGTTATCAGTCAGCGCGATGGGGGGCAGCAATGAGGTCTAAATATGATATTTGAGCCTAACACTAGCCGTTCCGTACTCCAGCGAAGAAGCAGCACCAGTATCGTTATTCAGGCCGGTCTCGATGGTCTCGCCGTGACCGGCGTCGCGTGGTACTTGATCAACTATCACATCGGCTACATCTCGCAGGCCTATGTCATCATGGTCCTGCTACTGCTAGGGGCCCTGGCCGTCGTCTACGACCACTATGCGATTTACCGAAGCAACGTCGGGTTCGCCGTCAAAGCTTTCAAGCTGCTCAAGGCATGGACCGCCGCTTTTTGTTTTCTGGTCGCCATGGCCTTTCTAACCAAAACCAGCGAACAATATTCGCGCCTGTTGGTGGGCGAGTTGTTCGTGATTGGCTACTTCGCTCAACTGCTGTTGCACCTGGCCACCCGCGAGCTACAGAAGAAATTCCTGGCTCACCCCGCTCAACGGGAAAACGCGCTGATCATCGGCACGGGCGAGCTGGCCAACTTCCTGCACCAGAAAATCAGCAACAACCCCTGGCTGGGTGAACGGGTGGTCGGTTCCGTGTTGATAGGCGGCAGCGATGATCAAGGCAAGGACGGCTCCAAGAGCGCGCAACGCTTGACGATCCTGGGCCATATCTCCGACCTGGATGAGTTGGTCGTGCAACATTCCATCCGTACCGTGTATTTCGTGACACCGCTGGATGGTTCGCACGTGATCAAGGACGTTTACCTGAAGCTGTTCGACAAGCACATCTCCGTTAACTGGGTGCCTGATATTTTCTCGCTGCGCCTGATCAATCACAGCGTTCGGGAAATTGCCGGGATTCCCGTGCTGACGTTGTCTGAAACGCCATTGATGGGCATGCGCCTGTTCATGAAGAACCTCGAGGACAAGGTCCTGGCCTTCCTCATCCTGTTAGTGGCGGCGCCGGTACTGGCGTTGGTCGCCCTTGCGATCAAGCTCGACAGTCCGGGGCCTGTGTTCTTTCGCCAGGAACGCATGGGCTGGAGTGGCGATTCCTTCCGTATCTGGAAATTCAGGAGCATGGTTGTCCATCAGCCGGATGACGGTGTCGTCAAGCAGGCTGAAAAGAACGATCCACGCAAAACCAGGGTGGGCGCCTTTATCCGCAAAACCAGCCTGGATGAGCTGCCACAGTTGTTCAACGTCTTGATGGGGGAAATGTCGCTGGTGGGTCCGCGGCCGCACGCTATTGCGCACGACGCGCAATACTCGCCCGACATCTCGGACTACTTTGCCCGTCACAACATCAAGCCCGGCATCACAGGCCTGGCTCAGGTACGGGGCTTTCGCGGTGAAACCAGGGATATCGAGCAGATGATCCGGCGGGTTGATTCGGACATCGAATACATCAACAACTGGTCGCTGTGGCTCGACTTCACCATTCTGGCGCGCACTGTGCTGGCCTTCTCCGGCAAACATGCCTATTAGCCGGATTTGAGGACCGGGGCGATCTCGGGTTTCGGGGGCTGTTATCGATGGGCGTGGCCAGCTTTGCTGGCCAGCCTCATTAAGCGGTTGCCGGGAACAGGTCCAGGGTTCGCTCGACCTCATCGGCGTCGATACTGAAACCATTGCCCTCTTCGGTCCCCACCACGAAACCGAAGTTCTGCTGGTCGCGATCCGTCAGGTATTTGAAAAAGCAGAGGAACCGGTTAGGCGGCTGCAGAACCAGCAGCGAACCACCCGGCTGCAGGACGTTGACGCCATGGATCAGATGACTGCCCTCGATCCCCACCACGGTTCTGGCCCCGGCGCAGGCCGCGACAATGGTCGGTACATCGGATTTGGCCGGATCGATGATGCGAAAGCCCCGGCGGTCGCGCAGGCGTTCCGCCAGTTGCAGTTCATTGCGCAACAAGCGCAACTCGCCCTTGTCACCGCGCAGAATGAACACTCCGGGGTGAGAACTGGCGTTGACGTGGGACAGCAACTTGTTACCCATTTCCCGGAAGCGCAGGTGTTTGTGGCGGTTCTGGCTGAGGTCGTCAAAGATCACCAGTTCACGGAAAAACGCATTGCGTAAACGAACCGGCTTCATCCCCAGCCAGTCCTCATAACCGGGGGCATGCAGGATGCCGTGGCGGGAGGTAGAGACCAGTTTGTCCGAGGTGGCCGTGGTCACCGGCACGCCTTCCTCGCAGGCCAATGGGTAGGTGATGCAATCATCCATCAACCAGGAACCGAACCATTTATTGCCACCCGCCGTGCAATACAGCGCTCCACGGTCAATTTCGTTTTCCACACGAATCCTGGGCAACCATCCCGATCGCGGCGACAGCCAGGATTTGGCATTGCCCTTGTAGAGCGCACCGTCAATCAACCAGGCGTCCTTGAGCAGGTAGCCACGGGTAGGTCCGTGTTCAACACGGCCGATACCTTCCATTGTGCGGCGGGGATGTTCGAAGGGATAAAAGAGGTCCCCGGCCCAACCCGTCACGCGCTCCAGCTGGTTGGGCAGGTAAAAGGCGGGTGGAGCGATGGCCGTCTCGCCCGGGGCGATTTCCCAGGACTTGACGGCGACATTTTGCAGCAACAATGAAGGCTTTCGCGTCAGTCGCGTCTTCAACATGTGTTTATAGGCAGCCAGGCTCCACTTCGCGGGACCGCCACTCGCCACTGCTTCTATATCCGACATATGAACGTCCACTCTAATGTGCTTATACAGAATTAGTGCTTATATCCGACACTTGAAGCTGTACTCGTTTAATTCCGAAATCCATTCAGGCGGATATAACGCACTCCATGATTGGGGCAGTCTTCAGATGGCTGTAGCGGCCACGCAGGGTTTCGAGCACTGACTCTTGCGGTTTGCGCGCACAGTGGAGATATATTTTGGACAGTCCACCAAAACCCATTTCACGGTAGCGGCTCGCGATCTCGTCATCACTCGGCCCGTCGGGCAGCCCTAAATGAAGGGTCAGTTCTTTACCTTCCACAGCAAACAGCGGGGTCTCCCAGAGAAATTGCGCAGCACCGGTCTTGGGCAGTCTTACAAACATATATCCGTAGTTACCCAGGGTATCGACGTCCCCGCCGCGTCTTCTTTTCCACTCAAGAAGCCCATCGTCAGGGCGCGCCAGGCAAGTGCCGATGTCGTAATAGTCAAAACCGTTTTCCAGCGCCCATTCCAGCGCCATGAATGTGGTGATCGAGTTTATTTCGCGCAGTTTCTTGGCGTCTGAATACACGGTCTCAGGGTAGCCAAAACGGATGGTGCTCCAGTAGCGCTTGCCGGCGCGGGTAATCACGCACCCCAGATGGCAGGCGACCACTTCGTCTTCGAGCAGCACCAGATCAAGACGCCCGGCGTTTTTCGCCACCCGTCGAACTTCATGGGTTTCGATCTGAGAGGCGGCTGCGCCATGCCTGGCCTTGGCGTAGGGCTGCAGCATCTGCAGATCGGCGCTCTCGATTTCGTCGTCGTTCAACGCCTGCTGCATGCGATAGCGCAGACGGTTCTTGCGCAGGTTTCGCCGTAGTTCGGTGTTGTATCGCGCGGTGATCTCGTCGATCGATCGGCTGAGCGGCACAACGGCACTCAAATATTGAGGCACGCACAATGCGCCCGGGGTCGGCATTTCACTGACCAGTACCGCCTGGCTTGACGGGTCTGAATTCAGTGGGGTATCGGAGGCGGCGGAATCGGCTCCCATCAGCACTTTCGCGAATTCGCGCTGGGCTTTCCTGCCGACATAGATGACGTGGAAGGGGCTATTTTCCCGCAGCTTGAATCTGACGATTTCCCAGCGCCAGAAACAGGCCCGACTCAATATGTCTCGCAACCAGGAAACCGCTTTTCTTATCTCGAATCGTAAAGAAGGAGAAATTAGCTTGCGTATCAGTGCCGCTATATTTTCTTTCATTGGCTCACTTGCACACGTCGAGAAGAGGTTGAATTAGTTTGCAAGTAACGATATCTGGACTCGATATAAGGGATCGATTGCCAGCCTCCCCTGCATGGAATCATGGGTTGTCCGACAATATTTCCGGCAACAGTCCTGAAGAAGACACCCCAAAAACAGGCCATCAATTCGATATTACCCCCACAGGAGTAAAGATGCTGCGCCTGGGTTTTGCAAGGCAGATGAGACGCCACTGCCGGGTTTATATCCGCGCATTTTTGCAGCGAAGCCGATCGTTCGCACGTCAGGTCGTCACCGTGCGCTCCCGGAAAATCAACGTGCGCAGCAGAAACATCGGGTTGCCCACCACATAGCGCGTGAACAGTCGCTTCGGCTCACTGATCAACCTGAACACCCACTCACAACCGAGACGGCGCATCCATTGCGGGGCGCGACTCACTTTGCCGCCGAGAAAATCGAGAATCGCCCCACCGCAGACGATCAGACACGGCACGCCACTGTTCGCGAGCCTTGCGGCGACGGCTTCTTGCTTGGGCATGCCCATGCCGAGGACCACCAGCTCCGGCCGATACTCCCGGGCCAGCGCGATATAGGCGTCCACATCGGCAAAACCGTGGTGAGCTGAAACAACGTTCACTGAATACGTCGCTTCGCAGTGCCGCACGGCATTGAGCAGATACGTCTCTTCAGTGCCCCAGAACGCCACGCGCCGCCCCTTGTAAGCGGCCAGCAGTCTGGGGATGAAATCGGTACCGTTCATGTTCAGCCCCGGCGCCAGGCCGAGTCTGCGCAAGAGAATGGCCATGCCGGAACCGTCGCGCAGCAACACGTCAGCCGCCGACAGCGAGTCGTAGTAAGCGGTGTTGGCCGCCACCAGGTTCATGGCGTGGGCGTTGACGAACCCCAATACGGTCGCCGTCTCAGGGTGGGATAACGCATCGATCAGCGCGTGTTCGTCATCACCCTCATTGACCACCCTGAGTTTGTGGATGATCGTCTGCCATTTGTGTAGCCAGGCCAAAGTGCGCATCAGTTGTCGTCTCGCTTGGAACGTACCCATTCAACCTGGCGCTTGAGCAGAAAGCCGATGTACAGGGGAATTTTTTTGACGGCATAGAACGGCGCGTACATCAGGGCCGAAAAGGCAATGATCTGCCGGCCGAACTGGCTCCACACCAACAGGATCGTCACCCCCAACAGCGCGACCCCGGCCGATGCAATCAACGCCGGCGCCAACATTCCGGCCAGTAGAAACACCAGCCATGAAAGGACGAATGCCGCCACCAGGACCAGGGTCAACAAGGCCAGCGGCGGCACCAGCAGATCCAGGGTCATGGCCAGCAGGCTGCCGTTACGCTTGCCAATCGATTCCATAAACAACTTTGGCGTATCGCCCAGGATGACGCCCAGATGGCCATGTTCCCAGCGCGTGCGCTGGGTCGTCAGGCCCTCTTCACTGCGCGGAAAATAACTGGTCACCCGTGCGTCGGGGCAAAACAACGGCGGCTTGCCACTGCGACAGAAATCCAGGCCCATCTTCAAATCTTCGACGATGTGGCCGCTGGCCAATTCGATCAAAGGCAGGTCGCGCCAGGCGAATGCCATTCCCGTGCCCATCAACTGACAGGGCAACCCGATCCGCGCCCAGCCTCGTGGACGCACCAGATTCTTCACGCACCAGGCGAACTCGGCAATCTGCACTTTCAACCCGGAGCCCGCCGGTGCAAGCATCAGGTTCAGCGATTGGGCGGGTCGTCCGGCGTCGATGCAACAGATGGCCAACCGCTCGATAAAGCCTTCGCTCACCTGGCAGTCGGCATCGACAATGATCAGGACATCCGGCGCGGCGCCAGCCAGGTGACGTACACCGAAGTCCAGCGCATAGCCCTTGCCACGCTGCTGCAGATTGCTGCGCTCGACCACTTCGGCGCCCGCCGCGCGCGCCAGCGCCGTCGTGTCGTCGGAGCAATTGTCCGCGACCACCAACAGGCGGTCGTCTTGCGCCAATTGCGGCAGGATGCTGTTCAAGGTCGCGACGATCACCGAGGACTCATTGTGCGCCGGCACCAGCACCGCCACCCTGGGGCGCGATCCTCTCGCCGGCGGCAGCGACCGCGCCGGCAGGCACGCCAGCAGCACCTGGACAAACAGCACCAGCACCGGCAGGACGATGAGGATCAACAGTGCGCTGAACAGCCCGTTAAACAAGGTCATCATGGGTGCGCCCTGAACAAGGCAGCCAGCTTGGCCGCTTCGGTATCGATATCGTGGCGCTCCAGTACCCGCTGATAAGCCGCCTCGCCCATGCGTTGCAAGACCTCGACCGGTTGCGCCAGGCAATCGGCCAGCGCCGCCGCCAATTCGTCCACGTCGCCAGCGGGAAACAGCCAGCCGTTCTCGCCCTGACGCACCAGCTCGGGAATGCCGGCGACATAGGTCGTCAGCACGGGCCGGCGCAAGGCCATGGCTTCCATGATGACCACCGGCAAGCCCTCGGCGAAGCTGGGCAGGACCATGGCCCGCGCGGCCAGGATTTCCGCGCGCACCTGCTCGCTGCTGATCCAGCCGGTAATTCGCACCTGGGCCTGCAAACCGTACTGGGTGATCAATGCCTCGATCTGCGCTCGCATTTCGCCATCGCCCGCCAGTACCAACTCGAACGCCACGCCTTGTGCCGCGAGGATGCGGGCCGCTTCCAGCAATAGCAGCTGGCCCTTCTGCTCACACAGGCGCCCCACGCACACCAGGCGCGGAGCGGACGGCACGGCCACCGCCGGGACATTGTGGAACGCTTGCTCCAGGCCACAATGCACCACTTTCACTTTCGGCCAATGGGCATGATCCACCCAGCGAAACAGTTGGCTGCGCCCATAGGCGCTGATCGCCGCAACAAAAGCCGAACGCCGGACTTTCTCGCCCAAATGAATGAACTGTGGTTTGTCGAACTCTTCCGGGCCATGCACGGTGAAACTGTACGCCGGCCCGCCGAGTGCGTTGGCCAGCATCACCACCTCGGTTGAGTTAGTGCCGAAATGCGCATGCACATGCCCGGCGTCGCAGTCCTGTAACCAGGTGTGCAGGCGGCACGCTTCGAACAGATAGACCAGGTGGTAAGGCCAGGCACGATCGGCACGCCGGCTCATGCGTAACGCCAGCCACAGCGCTGAAAAAAAGCGTCGCGGCTCGGCACGCAGCACCTGCAGCACTGGCGATAACAGGCCTTTGACACCGTCTTGCAGTACATAACGGGTTTTATTGCGTTCCGACACATCCTCGGCATCCACCAACTCGTCGGCATCCCAGCCACGCAACGCAACGCGCTGCACGACAAAGCCCTGGCGTTCCAGTGCCAGAATCTCGCGACGAATAAAGCTGTGGCTGACCTTCGGGTATTGATTGATGAAGTAAGCGATACGCATAGGGACCAAGCTTAGTTGTCGTTTCGATGGGTGGTTACTGCAGTCACTTCCACAGTAGTACACGAGCCTTGAGCGTCAATGCACGGCATAGCAGCCTTTCAAGACGTTATCTATTTTTGTGAAAGTGCTGTCGAGCAGCTCGTAACGCCGACGGTACATGGCGCGTTTTTTTGAAGCGATGGCATCAAGCGGCTTCCTGGATGAGGCCAGGGGGATCTCGAAAAAATCTTCGCGTCGGGAGGGTATCGCTCCATGCTCCAGCCAGATCGAATCATAATCGGCCAACAATTCTTGAGCTTTGTGAGCCCCAAAATACGGATGGCGATGGTGACGGTATCCATCCCCTACGGCATAAATTTTTTCCGCACCGATGTTCGTTGCAATGTACTTGATGACTTCTATGAGAAAGCTTCTGGGGCGCAGACCTTCGAAGTCCTTGGTCAGGTCCCGGTAAATGCCCAGGGACTTCTCACTTTCAATGCCTTTGTGTATCCCTTGCACCGCTCCGATGAAGATGCACAGTTCACCCTCTGCAATGCACAACGTGAAGGCGATTGAGGCGATGCGCAAATCTTCCTGAAACAGGTTCAGCACCAGTTCTCCTTCGCGCATGAACCACACAGGGCGATCCAGAACCAGCGAGCAACCCGCAGAGAAATCCGATAGATCACTCAAGACCAGACTTTCGTCTCGCCCATACAGCAGTAATTGCGGGCAGCTTTTGGTCACCACTTCGTAGTGCGAGGCCAATACGCCAAGGCGATCCCGGGAGGTCCAGCTTTTGCTGATGTAGGGCCAGTGAACGACACCGAGGCAATCGCCGCCCAACCGTTCCAGACCGGTTTTACCCAGGGCATTGGACATGCGCGATAAAAACACCTTTAACTCGGCGCGGTTCTTGATCACCAGAACCAGCATCTTGAGCTTGTTCTTCATTGCCCTGAGGGAATACCCGGCATGTAAGGAAAACATGCTTTTCAGTGCCAGCCAGTTATTCATAGAAGTCTCACTTGTATTCGATCAAAGCCGACTTTCCGGCACCGAATCTGTTCAGTAGAAACTTGACTTGCCCGAGCATCTCGGGAAATTTTCCCAGCACAAGAAAGAAAGCCAGCACCCAATTATTGCCAGACGCTCCGTCCCCCCGCCGCGCCAGACGCACGACCTGCAACGGATAGACCAGCAACAGAAGCAGCCCGGACCATCCGATCACCAGGCTGGTGATCAAGGTCATCAGCGGGATCAACAAACCCCAGAACCAGGCACGTCGAGACTCGCGCCGCCAATGTCGCTCCGGCGGCGCCCCATGCAGAAACGCGCCCTCGGCAAAGGCATAGCCACCGCGCAAGGTGCGCCGCCACCATTGGCCGAAGCGGGTCATGGCGGCATCGTGCAAGGTCATCTCGTCTGCCAGGCGCCAGACCTTCCAGCCCCTGGCGCGCAGTCGTACGCACAGTTCAGGCTCTTCCCCGGCGATGAGATCCGGGCGAAAACCGGACACCGCGGCAAAGGCATTGGCGCGCATCAGGGCATCGCCCCCGCAAGCCTTGGCCTCACCCACCGGCGTATCCCATTCGAGATCACACATCAGGTTGTAAATCGAACGTTGCGGAAAACGTTCACGACGCCGTCCGCACACCACTGCCACCTCGGGCTGTGCCTCCAGAAAGGCCTGTGCCCGGCTCAGCCAGCCCACGACGACCTCGCAATCACCATCGACGAATTGCACGTATCGCACGGTGGGCAACAGACGCTTCACGCAGGCGAACCCTTCATTGCGCGCACGCGCGGCAGTAAAGGGAATCGTCATGTCCAGCTCGACCACCTCGACGCCAAGCCTTTGCGCCAACTGCACGGAACCGTCGGTTGAGCCCGAATCGACATAGACAATCTGCTGTGCCATGCCGGCCAGCGACGCCAGGCAACGTTCCAGCCGCGGGCCTTCATTGCGCCCGATCACGACCACGCCTATACCGTTAGCCATGGCGTTCAAATGCATTCCCTGGCTTCTGCGCTCTGCCTGGTCTTGATCGTCGCAGGCACCCCCACTGCAATCGAGTTATCCGGCACATCGGTGAGGACCACCGCATTGGCACCAATCACCACATTGTTGCCAATGCGGATATTGCCCAGCACCTTGGCGCCCGTGCCGATGTCCACGTTGTTGCCGAACACCGGGGCAATCGGTTCCTTCACATTCTTCAGCCCGACGACCACGCCGTTGCGGATGCGGCAGTCATCGCCGAACTGCGCGTATCCACTGATGACGATGCCGCCAAAGTGATCGATGACGAAGTTGCGGCCGACCACGACTTCACAGGGCAATTCGATGCCCGTGATGATCTGCACAAACTTGAAGAGTACTTTGTAGATAAAGGAGAACACCTTGCGTAATGGCGCTGGCCGCACGCCGTAGCGCCAGCGGCCAAACCGGTAGACCAACATCACCCAGAATCCCTGAGCGGCCCAATCACCCGCGTATGCACGCAAGTCCGCACGTATGTTTTCGAACATGAATTGATCTACCGTGTTGGTTGGCTAGCGAGTCGGGTATCACGCAGCAGCGCCCAGGTAGCACGGGCATGCTGCCAGCACGCCCCGATGGCCGCTCGACCTCGGCCCTTCAGCAGCGCCTTGAGCGCCAGGATCAGATCCCCCAGGCTCACCAGCAACATATGCCAGGCCAGCCCGAGCAAACCGTGATGTTTGCGGAAGTACAAAAGCTCGCTTTCGATTTGCAACTTGGGTATCTGTCGACTGGCCGCGTTGAGTGCATCGACGGATTTGGCACTTTCGCCGCCAATGTGCACCACCGTGGTATGCGGGTAATACACCACTTTCCAGCCGGCCTGTTTGACGCGTTTGCAGTGGTCAACTTCTTCGTAGTAGAGAAAGTAGCGTGGATCGAACAGGCCAACCTGATCGATGACTTCTCGACGAATCAGGTAATAGCATCCGGGCACCCAGTCGCACTCACGTACCGAGTTATGGTCCCAGGTCATGTCATCGACTTTCTTCACCCCGGGGAAAAAACGCTCAAGCCCCGTACGCGCCATGAAGACATTCAATGGCGTTGGAAAATAGCGGCAGGAGGGTTGCAAATCCCCGTCCCGGCCCACCAGGCGAACACCCAGGATTCCGCAATCCGGGTGCGCCTCCATGTATTCGAGGGTCTTGTTCAGGGTATCCGCCGCAACGAAGGCGTCGGTATTGAGCAGTAACGCGTACTTGCCCTGAAGGTGTTCAACCAATTGATTATTGGCCCGGCCAAAACCGACATTACTGTCATTGGCCACTTGCAATGCCTCTGGACAAACATTGGCCAGACACTCCAGTGAATTATCGGCAGAGGCATTGTCCACCACCAAATAACGCGTGCGATCCGCGTTATTTGATTGGCGTAACGCATTGAACATCGGCTGCAATAAAGTGGCTGTATTGTAATTAACCACCAACACATCAAGTTCGGCACTAACCATTGTGTTGTTCTTCGCCAAAGAAATACTCGGCTCGCATGGCTTGCAGCTTCGGTTCCAGCTCAGGGTCGAACAACCCGTCACGATTTTCGATCAGGCTCATCCAGGGGTACTCGGCGCAACGCTCCTTGATATTTTTCACCAGGGTTTCCATCGTGCAGATAACCCTGGCTGGATTACCCCCGACCACCATCCCGGGCGGAACGTCTCTCAGTACCACCGCGCCAGCGGCCACCACTGAGTCCGGGCCAATCGTTACGCGCGGCATGACGATCGCGCCGTGGCCGACAAAGGAATTGGCACGGATATCGACACCGCCGACAGAATCGAGCTTGGTTCCGTCACGCGCATTGATGACATGGACGATGCCGTCATGGCCGAATATCGTGCAATCGGACAATCCTACGTTGTCGCCGAGTCGAAGCATCGCGGGGTCGGTGATGTTGCACCCCAGGTTGATCCAGGCCCCCTTACCGACGGAGTGCAGTCCTCCCCAGCGCCCCATGTGTTGAGCCCATTCATACCCGTCCGGTTTACAAAACTTTTTATAGAGTGAAGTTCCACGCCCTGTTGTCTTGGCGTAGTGAGCGATAGCGCGTTTTAGTAGACCAATCATCCTGTCAGCCTCAATATTCAGCGATATACATCCGTGCCAGAGTTCGACGACCCTGATCTTTATTACCACTACCCTAAGCGTAGACTCCTCTTTAAGTTTCAACTCGGAAAATCGACAAACTCTCCCGTTCCGGAATACCTTCCTATCGATGGGCCCATCTCCTGATTCAGATGGTCCGCCAGCCTCAACGCCAGTTGCAGAAGCGGCATCGTCGGGTTGCAGGCACCTCCCGTCGCAAAGACGCTGCTGCCCGCCACGTAAAGATTCTCGACCCCGAACACCTTGCAGTTTTCATCGACCACACCAAATTCAGGCGAGGCCGCCATCCGTGTGGTGCCCATGTGGTGGGCATGGGGATTGACCTTCAGCGGCAATTCGACGTCATAAACGCACTCTTCCAGTTTGACAAAGCCCAGCCCCGTATCGGCAAAACACTTGGCCACTTCGAGCCCTATGGACTTGACGGTATTTCTGTCTGCCGGGGTCAGCTCCCAATGAACGTTTATTTTTTTCATCCCTAACGCATCCCGCTCGTCGAGCATCGAGATGCGGCTGTTGGGGTTGGGGAATTGCTCGATCAACGTACCGAGCACTCCATCCCCGGGGCAATCGAACCGGGTAATGAACTCGATCTTGTGCTCCGCCCCGATGTCACAGATGAGATTCTCGAAAAAATCCTTGATCGCCGCCGTCCGCCCATACGCTTTCACTTCGGATACCAGCGAGGCCGTCACGTTTCCTTTACCCGACTCGTGCTCCGTCACGAAGGCATCGGTCGTGAAGTACTGCCGGGCATCCGTCCCCTGCCCGTCCTTGAGGATGAAGGTGCCCATGTCCACGTTCAGATGTTCCATGAAGCATCTGCCGACAAACCCGTCCTTGCTGACGATACCGCCAGCGGCCAGGGACTCACTGTTGAGCAACTGCCTGGCATTCTCGATCGCGCCGGTGGCCAGAATGAATTGTTTGGCCCTGACTTTTTCCCGATGCATTTCGTAATCGGAGACGACTATCGTCTCGATGCGGCCGGTCTTGCTATCGAACTCAAGATCGACGCAGTTGCAGTTGATGAATACATCAAGCCCCTCGGTTTCATTGAGTTCCTTGGCATATTTCTGTGCAAATCGCGTCGGTGGGCTGAGCAGGAAGCGATCGGCTACAAAGTCGTCGCCATCCAGATTGGCATTGATCGCCTTGAACCCGGAGTGCGGTGGAAGATCGACAATGTCCATGGCCGCCTCCAGATTGCGCTCGATCTCGGAAAACGCGATGGGCCAGCCGGGCAAGTGTATGGGAGGGGCCACGGCAAAGTCCGAGCGCTCGAATGGGCGGCATCGTCCGGCCCAGTGATTGGAAGTTCCGCCCAGAAAGCGCAGGCGTGTTTCCGCTGCGTAGACATCGAGGCCTGTCGACGGGCACTGGTAGAGTTCCTGCGAAACCGGTGAGTACTCGTGCCCACCGCCTTCGACAAGCACGATATGCCGTCCGTTACCGGCCAGACGCAACGCCAGCGTAATGCCGGCCGGCCCACCACCGATGATGCAGACGTCATAGTGGTCACGCAGTTCTTTTTGCGTCCGGTAATCTTTTATCATGCTTGTGTTTGCCGAAAATGCTGGGCAGGCAGCACCCATCCGTTGATGACAACAAACTCGGATTTAACAGGAGAAGGCCGGGCAACGGCTTCGGAGACGTCAAACACAAGCCCTCCGAGGCTCAACAGGGCACATGCCTGGAGGAAATCTCTGCGCCCCATCACAGAGGTTTTCAAATCAGTTTTTTTCACGATTCAAAGCTCCACGACAGCCAGGTTGCGTTGGAAATTTCAACTAAACGTCAACGTCACGATTTTTGTGAGCAACCCGCATTGACTCCCCCACGGAACCGGTAATAACAGAGATAGTTCAAATCAAAGCCACTTGGCAAGGCTCGTCAACAACTCTCCGCACAGGGCCCCCACGACCAGCATGGGCAGCACGATCAGTTCACGCTTGAGATCCAGCATCCCCAGACGATAGTTGACATAGAAAACCAGGATAAGCGTAGGGAATGTGTGCAGCGCGGCACCCCAGATCGCGTATTTGACCCCGCCGATGGCCAGCAGCAAAGGCAGCAGCACCCACAGCGAGACCACCCGAATGATGTTGTCCATGGCCTGGTACTTGGTGAACCCCAGGGCAATCCAGACCTGATGAGCCAACATATAGCGCATGGTGAAAAAAGACAGTGAAAGGATCGCCATCATGTCGCCAGCCTGGGCATAACGCTCATCGTACAAGACGTGGATGAGCAGTGGACTGCCGGTCCAGAACAAGCCACAGAAAAACAGACAGAGTAGATCGAACATCATCTTGAGGCGGTAATACAACGTCTGCAGACGTGCAGTGTCATGGGTCCTGGTAGCCTCGCTGAAGGCCGGCAACGCCACGGCCCCGAAAATCTTCTGTATGCCTAGCTGCAGTGCTCCCAAAATCAGTACGGCAATGGAGTAGACCCCCAGTTCGGCAGCCGTCATGCTGCCGCCGAACCAGACGCGGTCTCCGTACAAGGCCAATACGCCCAGTGCCGACGACAGCAAAATCCAGCGGCCGAAGACGACCAGTTCCTTGAGCGCATCACTCTCCCACTTCAGACGATTGGGCGGCCCCTCGAACCAGAGGTGCCCCATTGCCGTGCTGACGATCGCCGAGACCAGTCCCGCCACCACCAGTGACCAGATGGACCGGGTGAAATAACCGACGGCCAGCATCGCCAACAGCCCGGCGAACTGCGACACGAACTCGGCGATGACCACTTTTTTCTGCTGGAAAGCGCGCACGGCCAAATCGACTTTCGTCGACTGCAAGCCAAAGATGATTGCCAGCAGACCTGTCACGGCCAATACCAGTGGCAACTCGGGTGCGGCGTAAGTGGAATTGTTCGCCCACAGATTGAGGGCTTGCGCAAACCAGGCGACACCCGCGATCAGCAGGGTCGAGGCAAACAGGATGAGCCCGCGAACGATCTGCACGGTCCACACGGTGTTGAGAAAAACCGGGTCGTCGCCACGTGGGCTCTGGATGATGTTCTGACGCAACCCCACATCGGAAAGCAGGTGCAGAACCACGGAGACCGTGGTGGCGATCATCATGACGCCGAACATTTCCGGCATGAGCAGGCGGGCCATGATCAGGTTGCCGCCGAGGCGAAACGCTTGGGACGTTACGAGCGCCCCGATATTCCATACCCCCGCAGATATCGCTTTCTTGCGAAGACCGACTGATGGCGATGAATCGGCTAACGGCATAACATCAACCCCGGACTCAATGGCACGAAAGGTACTATAGTCGCATTTTGCCATTCGACTAGCCGTCGCTCATCAATCAGATAAGAACGACCCACCATGCCTGAGCACTTTCGCGCGTTAATCGTCATTCTGGTCCTCGCCGGCGTCGTTTTTGCCATGGCTCGCCGACCCGCCGCAGACCTGATTCCCGACCGTGATTTCACGCGTCGGCGCAATCTGTGGTTTGCCTTGACGTTACTGGCGTTCTTTTCGCACAGCTTCTGGATTTACGCGGGCGTCGCCGCGATCGTGCTGACCGTTGCCCGTAAACGCGAGCGCAATCCGGTGGCGCTTTTTTTCTTTCTGCTGTTCCTCATGCCCCCCGCCACGGTGGAGATTCCCGGCTTCGGCGTGATCAATTATTTTTTCGGCCTGAACCATGTTCGCCTCCTGGCATTGTGCGTACTGCTTCCGGCTTTTTTCGCCCTGCGCAGACGAGCAGACACTGTACCTTTCGGACGCACCTGGCCGGACAGACTGTTGGCCGCCAACATCCTGTTGACGAGCCTGCTGTACCTGCGCGAAACCACCGTCACCGATACGTTGCGGCAAACGCTGTATCTGTTCATCGAAGTTTTTTTGCCTTACTACGTGGCCAGCCGGGCACTGCGCAACCTCAGCGACTTCAAGGACGCCCTGTTCGGTTTTGTTCTGGCGGCCATGCTGCTGTCACTGATCGGCCTCTTCGAATACACCCGCAACTGGCTGCTCTACAGCGCGCTGAACGGTGCCTTGGGCGTCCCCTGGGAGATGTCCGGCTACCTGACCCGCGGTGGCTCATTACGCGCCAGTGTCACCACCGGCCAGGCCATCGCGCTGGGCTTCGTCATCAGTGTCGCCATCGGTTTTTATCTGTACTTGCAGGAAGAAGTCCGCAGCAAACTGCAACGCAGCCTCGGCGCGCTCCTGCTCGCTGGCGGCCTGTTCGCGCCACTGTCGCGTGGTCCCTGGATCGGCACCGCGGTGATGATCGTGGCGTTCATCAGCACCGGCCGCAAAGCGTTCAAGCGCCTGATGCTGCTGGGGGTGGCCGGCATGCTTGCCCTACCCCTGCTGGCCGTGGTGCCGGGCGGGCAGAAAGTGCTTGATCTGCTGCCGTTCATTGGCACGGTGGAAGTGGAAAACATCACCTACCGGCAGCAGCTGATCGACAACGCCGTGATCGTCATCCAGCGCAACCCCTGGCTGGGGTCCTTCGATTATCGCAGCACACCGGAAATGCAGTCCCTGATCCAGGGCCAGGGCATCATCGATATCGTGAACACCTATATCGGCGTGGCGCTGTCGGTCGGCCTGATCGGGTTGGCACTTTTCGTCATGTTCTTCGTCTGCGTTCTGCACGGCATCCGCAAGGGGATGCGTTCGTTCCCCAACAAGGAAAATGAGGCACGCCGACTCGGACGTGCGCTCCTGGCAACACTGGCCGGGATCCTGATCACCATCGTGACTGTCAGCAGTATCACGGTAATCCCCGTGGTGTATTGGTCGGTGGCCGGTCTGGGCGTCGCCTATGCTCAGATGGCACGCAGGCTCAGACAGACCTCCCCAGCCGTCACAGCGAGCGCCCACCTCCAACTCCGGTAGAACCCATGGCCCCATTGTTTCGTCGTCCCCAGATACTGCTCCTGCTCCTGCTGTTTTCTGCGTTTTGGCCGTTACGTATCTGGGCTTCGGACTGGGTTGCCAGCGTCGATGAACGAAGTGGTCTGCCGATGCTGGTGCGCGGTGGCAGCCCTGCCCTTGTCAGTGCGTTGACCTTCTGGGACAAAAACTGGGCCTGGACGTATCTGGCGGGTCAGTTCAAGGTCGACGGGCCCTATCGTTATTCCCTGGCCGGGCAGAACAAAGCGCTGGATTTCGATTTGAGCGCACAGGTCCAGAAAGAAGACGGGCAGAAACTGACCTGGAACTTTGCCGTGGATGCACACAGCCTGAAGCAGGACGTGATCGGTGGCGGCATTGTCTTCCGGTTCGACCCGGCCCTGTTCCCGGGTGAGATGGGCGAGCCTGCCTTGCTGCCCGACAATCGCGGCTGGTCCTGGGGCAACGCACAAGGGCGGCGCATCGAAATGCGTTTCGAGCCTGCGCTGGAGAGTGTGTACTTTGAACCGGGTGATAAATCTCAGGTACGCGCTTTTTTCTACAAGAACTCGATCAAACCCGGTCGCCAGAATTTCACCGCCACCTTGAGTGTCTCGGGCGATGTGACGCTCGGCCCTACCGCTTCCGAGCGCTTCGGAATGGACCAGCCAAAGAACTGGCCGACAGACAAGCTCGACTGGAAAACCTCACCGGTCGACCTGTCCTTTCTCAACGCTCAGGAAAAGCCTGCGGGCAAGCGTGGCTTCGTCAAAGCCGCCGGAGAGCAGCTGCTGTTCGCGGACGGCACCCCGGCGCGCTTTTGGGGCACCAACCTCTCCGCCTATGCGCTGTACCGCACGCCTGACGATGCCATCAAGCTGCAGGCCAAACGCTTGTCGGCACTGGGCTTCAATCTCGTGCGACTGCATCACCATGACTCACCCTGGGTCTTTCCGAACATCTTTGGCGACGGCAACGTCATACAGGACACCCAGCAACTCAGCCCGGAATCGCTGAAGAAAATCGATTGGTGGATCAAGTGCCTCAAGGACGAAGGCATTTACGTGTGGCTCGATATGCACGTCGAGCGAGCCGTTAGCGCCAAGGACAATATCTTCGGTTTCGAGGAAATGCCGAAAAACAGTAAAAACACCGCTGATCTCAAGGGCTATGCCTATGTGAACAGCACTATTCAGCAAGCGATGAAGCGCTTCGCCGAAAGCTACCTGACCCACGTCAACACCTATACCGGCCTCGCTTACAAAGACGATCCGGCGATCGCCGCCATACTGATCACCAACGAAAACGATGTGACTCACCACTACGGCAATGCCCTGTTGCCCGACAAAAAGGTGCCAAAGCACAACAAGGTCTACATGGCCGAGGCCGAGGCCTTTGCCCGGCAGCACAACCTGTCTGCCAGCCAGACCTGGCGCTCATGGGAGCCCGGTCCCTCCAAGCTGTTCCTCAACGACCTGGAGCAGCGTTTCAACGTCGACATGATTCAGTACCTGCGCACCCTCGGCGTGAAGGTTCCCATTGCCACGACCAGCAGCTGGGGCGGTAACGGCCTGAACTCGCTACCGGCACTGACCGCCGGCGATGTGATTGACGTCCATAGCTATGGGGGGCTTGGCCAACTGGAAAAAAACCCGCTCACCAGCGAAGGCATCGTCGACTGGATCGCCGCCGGCCAGGTCGTCGGCAAACCACTGACGGTCACCGAATGGAACAACGAACCCTTCCCGACCCCTGACCGCCATTCGTTGCCGCTGTACATGGCGGGCACTGCCAGTCACCAGGGCTGGGATGCGCTGATGCAATATGCCTACAGTCAGGAGCCGTTGACCGGTGGCTGGATGACGGCCGACAACTGGCATGCCTACAACGATCCGGCACTGCTGGCCACCCTGCCCGCCGCTGCCTTGCTGTATCGCCGTGGCGACGTTGCACCAGCCAGGACAACCTACGTCTTCGCACCGACGCCGGACACCCTGTTCAACCAGTCGATCAGCGCGGCCAACTCGGCACTGCTGCGCACCGCCATGGAGAAAGGCAAGCTGGAAATCGCGATGCCATCGACACCGGAGTTGCCCTGGTTGCAGCAGAGCACGATTCCAGGCGATGCCCAGGTGTTTCACGACCCCAATCAGTCGCTGCTGGACGCCAACGCGAGCGAGGCCACCACAGACACCGGCGAGCTCAAGCGCAACTGGAAACAAGGCGTCTACACCATCAATACGCCGCGCACCCAGGCCGCTACCGGCTGGATCGGCGGTAAGTCGATCGCCCTTGGCAAGATCGAGGTGAACGTGAAGACCGCCAACGCCAGTGTGGTGGTACAAAGTCTGGACGACACGCCTGTGGGCCGTTCGCAGGATCTACTGATTTCACTGGGCGCGCGTGCCGTCCCCCAGGATGACGGCAAGACACCGTTTTATGTCGAGCCCCTGGAAGGCACGCTGACCATCCAGGCACCACAGGGCTTGACCCTGTTTTCTCAAGACGCCCCAGGGCAAATCAAGAAGCTGCCCGCCACCTACGCAGATGGCCGCTATACAATCAACTTCGACGGCGTGCAGGCGTCGAACTGGCTGTTTCTGAAAAAAGGCGCCACGCCAGGCAATGTCACAAGCTCAATGGCTCAGTAACAGTTTCCAGGAGAATGGAGATCAGGATGAATTTTTTGGTGGTGGGGGGCGCGGGCTATATCGGCTCGCACATGGTCAAGCAGCTGCTGGGCGCCGGTCATGAACTGGTGGTGGCAGACAACTTTTCAACCGGCCATCGCAGCGCGTTGACGGGCGGGAGCCTGGTCGAACTGGACATCGCCGACGCACAGGCGCTGGACGTCCTGTTTGCCGGGCACCACTTCGATGCCGTGTTTCACTTCGCGTCATTCATACAAGTGGGAGAGTCTGTCGCCGAACCGGCCAAGTACTATCAAAACAACCTCGCCGCCACCCTGACGCTCCTGCAGGCCATGGTCCGTGCCGGGGTCAAGCACTTCGTTTTCTCCTCGACCGCCGCCGTCTATGGCGACCCGTTGTACGTGCCGATCGACGAACAACACCCCAAGGCCGCGATCAACCCCTATGGGCGCAGCAAGTGGATGGTTGAGCAGATGCTTGAAGATTTCGACCGCGCATACGGGCTCAAATCGGTCTGCCTGCGTTACTTCAATGCCGCTGGAGCAGACCCCGAAGGCCAGTTGGGCGAACGCCATGAACCTGAAACCCACCTGCTGCCATTGATCCTGCAAGCGGCCTCGGGCCGGCGCCCATCGATCACTGTGTTTGGCCGTGATTACGACACACCCGATGGCACCTGCATTCGCGACTACGTACACGTTGCAGATCTCGTCGCCGCTCACGCACTCGCCGTGGACTATCTTCTGGAAGGGGGTGCCAGCACGGCGTTCAACCTTGGCAATGGTCAAGGTTTCTCGGTGCAGCAAGTCATAGACACCGTACGCCAGGTCACTGGCCAGGACATCTGCGTGAGCGAAGCGCCACGCCGCGCCGGAGACCCGCCACGCCTGGTGGCCGACCCACGCCGGGCCCAGGCATTACTGGGATGGCAGCCGCGGTTTGCCTCGCTTGAGCAAATAGTGACGCACGCCTGGAAGTGGGAGCAGAAGCACCCCTGGCATTGACAGCAGGCGCTGGCGATAAACGCCGAGCGCCCGAGACTGACGTTCTAGTAGTAAGAGCGGTTTTGGGGTTCGGCCTTGTTCAGCACCGTACCAATGAGGTTGGCCGAGCCCAGGTGATGCAGGCTTTCCTCGATCTCTTTCTTGCTGTTCATTCCATTGGCGACCACGAGCAGGACGCAATCGAATTTAGGCAAGACCGTGATCACATCATCGGAGCTCAACACCGGTGGCAAGTCGAAAATCACGATACGCGAGTTGTAGCGATCGCGAAGGTCGGTAATCAAATGACTGACCGCGGGCGAAGACAGCACTTCGGTGGACAGCGGGATCGGTTCCCGTGTTGGCAAGACCACAAAACGCGGCAATGTCGGATTGACCAGCACTTCTTGCAGTTCGGCTTCATCGGCCAGCAATTCATTGAGCGACTTTTCCATCGGCAGGCCCAGGCAGGCACCCACCCTCGGTCGACGCAAATCGAAGTCCACCAGCAACGCCGTCTTGGTGGTGTGATGCGCAATACTCATCGCCAGATTGATCGCCAATACCGTTTTACCGGAGTCCGGTGTCGGCGAGGTGATGGCCAACGTACGCCAACCATTTTCCTCCATGGCTTTGAGAACCTGCGTACGCAGCAAATCGAACGCCCCGCCCATGGGGGAGTTCTTGTTGTAGGCCACGATGCGGTGACGCTCAAGGTGGTCGGCCCGTAGCGGAACGACCTTGGTTTGCACATAACTGAGGGCATTGAGCGTGGGGGCTGGGGCAGGCTGTCCGCTCGAGGTAGTCACGAGACTCGACGAAGCCTGTGGCTCCCCTTTATCGCTCGCTGGCTTGATTATTTCCATGGCTGTATTCCTTATTCAAACCGTGCCAGAGCCTTAAACACCAGTAGGTCCAGAGGCATGTAGAACAAGTGCACGAGCACCAGAAGGACGGCGATCAGCACGACTCCACCGAGGATCAGAAACTGGCGCCAACGCTTGCGGCGTGCAAGTTCTGCCTTGGTGTGAATATAGGGGATGGTACCCAATACGCGTTTACCCAACACGCTTGTCAGCGCCTCCACACCGCGCACGCGCTGGTTCAACATTTCCAGCAGCATCACCAGTGCGCCAGTGCCGACCGGGGCAAGCACAAAGCCCATGGCAACGACTTTTTTACGGTTGGGCCTGACCGGTTTCTCGGGCATCAACGGCGCCTCGAGAAGCACAAAACGCTCGGCCTTGTTTTCCTGCTCCAGGCTCTCGGAGATTTTCGCCCCCATTTCCTTGGTGCGGATTTCCTCGTACTTCTTGCGCGCGTTGTCATGGTCGCGCATCAGCGTGACCAGCCCGCGCTCGACTTGCGGCGTCTCAAGAATCTGCGCCTCATAGGCATTGATTTTGGCGAGGATTTCCTTCTTCTGGTCGGCCAGAGAGCTGATCCGTGCTTCCGATGCCGCGACCCGCGCCTGAGCCTTGGCAACATCCATGCTGACCGACGTCATCGCACCGCTATTCCCGCCATTGGCAGACTCGAGCGCGGCAATTTTGCGTTTGACGGCGCGCACATCAGGGTGGGCTTCCGTATACAGCGACAACAACCGGGCGTACTCCGCCTTGAGGCTGGGCAAATCCTGCTGTTGATCAGCCGCCGTACCCGACGCTCCGGGTTTGCTCGCTACGCCGGCACTGGCTGCGGAAACTTCCAGCTCGTTGAAGCGCAACTCCTCGCGGGCCGCCTTGTAGTCGCGGTCGACCTCTTTAAGCTCGGTCTCGGCGCGCGACAACATGTTCATGCGCAATTCCTGGTGCTCGGGCAGCGCATTGCTGTGGGCCTGCTTGAAGTCCGCCAGGCGGTTCTCCAGGGTTTCCAGTTCAACCCTGAGCTTGTCGGCTTCCTGGGTCAGGAACTCGGTCGTCTCACTGGCTCGCTCGGTACGCTGCTTGATGTTTTCATCCAGAAACAGCCTCACCAGTTCCTTGGCGACCTCGTTCGCGACCTCCGGCTGCTTGTGTTCAAAAGCCAGGCGAAACGCGATGGTGACCTCTCCGCGCCCCTTGACGGCAGCACTGACCAGGGAAACGGTAATCGAGTTACGCATCTCATCGATTTTCTCGGTAATGCTTAGCCGACGGCTCTCCGAAGCAAAGAGATTGTATTTGTCGATGATCGCTTCCAGGTGCTCACGGGTCATCACGCGCTGGCGAATGACCTCAATACGCTCGTCAGCAAACGTGTTGTTGTTTGCCGCCACCAGGTCGGGCGAAATCTGCTGGGACTCGACCAGGATCGTGCCGGAGGACTGATAGACGGGGGGTATGGCCATCGCCACCATGACGCTTACCGCGAATATCACAGCGATACTCACCACCACCAATACGGCATGATGCTTGACTATCGCGATGTAATCGTTAACCGACATTTCGTATTCAGAGGCCATAGTTCTCACACAGCTGAATTTCAGAGTTCGGGGTAACTATAGGTCAGGGTTAACCCCACGACGTTGGCACTGGCATCGGCAAAACCGCTTTGCAGGCGTTGCTTGTAGGAGAAGGATAGGCGCGCAACCCAAAAAGGCGAGAGATCACGACTGACCCAGGTATTGAAATTTTTAAGGGTGCTGGCTGACACTCCTGTGGTTTTTTGCCATGAGGTATCGATACCGGTACGAATCAACTCATCGACGGAATAACTCCATGTAGCCCGCAGATTGTCACTCTCGACGAAGCCGCCATCACCGTTGGCGATCGTGCTGCGACTGGCGTCGAATGTCGTGTCAAAGCGCTCGCCGGCATAGTGCAGGTTGAACCCGCCCTGCCCCGTGGGATTGCTGTTTGTACCCGAGACCTGGTTGACGCCCGCGTACGCCGACCCTTCGAGATTTTCGGAGATCTTGAAGTTGAAACCTGCGGTGGGCGTATAGCTGTTTGAAGAGGCAACACCGGAGCCGGACGTCGGTTCGTAGCGCCTGGCGCCAAAACGCGTGAACAGCTCGAGACGATCGCTCCAGGCATAGCTCAGGCTCACTCGGTTCGACAGCTCGTCATAGCTGGTCAGGGAATTAATGTCATATCTGACGTCCGTGTATTCGGCCTCGTCGGCCAACGTCGTCCGGTCGCTCAGCGCGCTACGCCAGTTGCCCCCCACCGTGGATTGCTTCTGGGTGCCGTCGGGGGCGATCACGCCGGTTTCCTGAACGGTACTGGAGAGCGTCGAACTCTCGACATAGCTCGCCGTCAGCCCGTACGCACCGGTTTCGGTGTCACGCTGCCAGCCCAACCGCAGGTTGGGGTCTTCACGATCCCGAACGACGGAGGTGTCAGATGAATGCACGACGTTCACTCCCAGACCGATGTTCAACTGATCCCGGTCGGACGTTCCCACGATCGTCGCATCGGGAGCGATGATCGTACGGGTCACGGCCTTTTTGTTGTTCCCGACGAGCAGGGGATTACTATCGTGTTCGACAGTCGTCGGCACGGCTACCGTCGATTGCCAGGTGGCCGCACAGGCCACCCCCGAATACGGCAAAAACAATAATGCCGTCGCAGCTCCAGTTGTTCGCAGCATAAGCAGGCTAAGCCCCGATACCTCACGCAAAATCAAGGCACGACCAACGTATCGCCGGCCTGAAGTTCAAAGTTGGTGGACATGTCACGCCCGGAGATCAAGTCACTGTAGTGAACGGGCAATAACTTTTGGGTAGTTCCGTTGTTTCGAATAACCTTGATGCCATCCTTATCCGCAAACTTGTCCAACCCACCCGACATGCTCAAGGCTTGCAGCACGGTGGTTGGGCCGGTCATCTGCGCTGGCCCGGGCTTTAGTACCTTGCCCTGCAAGTAGAAGAGATAGCCTTTTGGATCCTTGATGCTGACGCTGACGTCGGGATCCGGAATGTATTTGACGAGTTTGGCGGCGATGGCCGATTCGGCGGCGGCGGTTTCAAGCCCTGCCACCTGGATGCATTTCACCAGTTTGATGCAGGCCCTGCCATCGGGAAGTACGGTGACGTCTTGATCCATGTTGGCCTCGCCCCAAACGGAGACATGGATGACATCTCCCGGATTGAGCAGGTAAGCCGCGTCTTTTTCGTTGGCACTGGAAATGCTGGGCCAAACAGCCAGCGCGCAGAGCGCAGGTAGCATTAAACGCAACATCGGGATCCCTCCGCCTAAGTAGCCTTGTCAGGAGTTTCACACAAAAGCGGAGCTAAATCACTATCTCCCCCTTCATGCCAAAAAAAACACGAGACTGTAATCGCTTCGGGCTTGTCGTTGGTCAATTTCATTCGGCACTACCTCAGCCAGAGAAATTTTTGTTATTTTACAGCGACTTGAATCCTTGCAATCGACCCTCTAGTTAGCGCGTCAAATTAATTTCATTCAGGCCACCATCAAAATCCATTTGCCTGAACACCGCCCCCAGTGCATCTATTACAACTCAACTAATCGACGCCATCCCCCGATAGAAAAACAAGGAAAGACACATATCGACCAGGAAAAATATTTGTTTAAAAAATCAACTGGCGCCTAAACGAACCCCAGGCACTAGTTAAACTTTCCGACGGTTGGCTACCATAATGAAACCAAATAACGCCGAAGAGAACAGCCAGGCCACTGCAGAAAGCGGGACAGCTTTCGGCTGATTGGTTATTCCCGTCAACTCGGTAACCTGGCTTTTAAGATCAACCATTACCTGATCATTGGTGGTCCCCGCCATTAATCCGTCGCAAGCAGGAACATTGACACTTTCCGTAGAGCCGGAGTGATGTACGACGCTGCTGAATTTCGCCGATTGAGCGCCATCGAAGTAGACATCGGTGACCAGTGAAGGCACACCCAGGCCGTTTCCAAGCGTAAGTAGCTCGCTACCGGAAGGCTCTTCCAGCGCATTCCCCGCTTGCGACCTTAATGCATCGCATGAATTGTTCATGCGATTAAATTCATTGAAAAAAGTCGACGCCTGCGCATTAAAAGCAACCGCACCATTAGCGAGCATCAGAATCAAAACGGATTTAATGACAAGTGTTGGTCGCATAGCACAGCCTCCCTGCGCAGAGGTGAATTGTTTGTTGAGTAGAGGACTTTTCCATCAGCGTAAATTGAGCGTATAAGCACATAGCCAGCACGTCAATAGCTCGTCACGATAATAAAAAAAAATAAAAATCAGCGCAGAATGGCGTCAAAATACCGACAAACCAATCAACACTGACCTGCATCAAATGCACTGTTTTCCCATTCTCAGTGGTGACTTGGGTATTAGGTTGGAACAGGAAACGCTCTCAAATAACTTTATCGTTATCTTTTCGAAAGTTAGCGCTGGCTTTGAAAACAAACTTCAAGATTTCCGGCAGTTACAGCTGTCGATGTGGATCCAACTTCGGTGCAAATCAGCCGTTTTTTTTCAAAACCGCTACGTCCAGACAGACCAAAATCCATGCAATGCGAGCCGGTTCATGCCGCGCCTGAACACTGACATTGAGGATGGCGGAAAACCGACGCACAGATTTTCATCGGTTTAACGTTTGCCCTCCGCCTCGATGGCGGACTCACCGCTAATCTTTGCCCATGTCTCTCAACCCTGCCCCGCTGCTCACGGAACCGCCCACGCCTACGTCAATGCCAATGGACAACCCATCCCCCGAGCCTCAATCCATCTGCAAGCCAATTTCCAGCAGCGCGATCGGCATCGTTGCAACATTGGTGCCGGGCCGTGAGCGTGCCAGTCAGGTGCGAGCCTGGTGCGGGAGAATTCGGCACTTACTTCATCGGCTATGCGCGCTCGCCCGCCCCCCTCGAACAGATGCTCGAAAACATGTTTGCCGGCAGACCCGCAGGCAACCATGACCGTTTGCTGGATTTCAGCACGGCAGTCACTGGAGGCCTGTTCTTCGCGCCATCCTCCGACCTGCTGGAAGAACTGGCCGATCGTCAGCCCTGAAACGCCGAAACCCGGTCCACGCCGACTGCGTCATTGAGCTGGCGATACGCGTCCACCAGTTGCTCAAGGGTGAATGCGCGATTGCGCCCACTGGGGTTGGGCAGGACCCACACCGAAGCATTGCCGAAGGTCTGGGCTTGGAGACCCCACGCAACGTCCCGCTGACCGGATAACGCGCAATACGCCGCCTTGCCGAGAAACGCCACAAAGCGAGGCGCGTAGCGGGTGATTTTCTCCTCGAAAGCCGCAGCGGCTGCGGTGAACTCATGCATCGACAACTGATCCGCTCGCGCCGTTGGCCGTTCGACCACGGCTGTCAATCCACACTGATACTGCAGGATCGTCCGGTCGTTTTGCGCACGCACCTCCTGGGGCGTGAAACCGGCGAGATGGAGGGTGCGCCAGAAGCGATTGCCGCGGCCCGCAAAATGATGCCCTTGGGCGGCGGCCATCACACCTGGATTAATCCCGCAGAAAATCACCGCAAGCTGCTCGGCCAGAATATCTTCGAGTCGTTCAGCCACCGCAGATCACACCGACCGCATTGCGTGCGAGCGCCGTCAACTCTTCGCGGGATTTGCCCGCCCGGGCACGAATCGAAATGCTGTGCAGCAGCGATGAGGCCAGTACCGCCAGGGCCGCCACGTCGACATCGCTTTTCAATTCGCCGCATTCAATGGCCAGACGCAGACGCGTTTCCAGGTCGGCATCGAGCCTGTTGATTCGATCGGAAAGAATGTCGCGTATTTCCGCGTCCTCCACCGCTTCGGTTGTCGCCGTGCCGATGGCGAAGCAGCCACGGGGCTGGCCCTCGCCCGAAAAGTAAATCGACAACTGCCCCTCATAAAGCCGCGTCAGCGCCTCGCGCAAGGGCAGCGCCGGGTCCGTCAACGCCTCATGCATGGACGCCACGGCGAACTCCCAATACTGCTCGAGCGCCTTGAGGTATATCGCGTGTTTGTCACCGAAAGCCGCATACAGGCTGGGGCGATTCATGCCCGCCGCCGTGGCGATGCTATCTAGAGAAGCGCCGGAATAGCCGGTGCTCCAGAACACACCAAGCGCTTGCTGCAACGCTGTCTGCGGGTCGTAGGCGCGAGGCCGGCCCCGGCCTTTGCCCTCTGGAACTTTATTTTGTGCCATGTTGTACAAAATCCTTGAATGAAGGTGAGTGCAGGGATATTCTTACACCATCGCACAAAATTAAGGAACCAAAAGTTCCTCGGTGTCAGGTTTGTTGAAGCGAGGCTCGAACCGGGTATTGCGGCGACGAAACAGCGGCAGCGGAGCCACCCTCCCCACTGCCCACCGGTTGGCTTTCTAACGGCAATTATCAACGTCAGGGCCCCAGGCGCTTCTTGCTGCCGGCCGCCCGATTCCCGGTTAAAGGTGTATTCGATCATGACTAAACAGTTCGACATCCCGGCTTCGCAAGCCATTGAACACCCAGGACCGGCCAGGAAACCGCTCAAGGAAAAATTGCGGCCATGGCTGATGATGGGCGTGCCTGCCCTCTTCGCCGCGGTGGGCTACGCCCACTACATGGCGGGTCAACCCATCGTTTCGACCGACAACGCCTACGCCCGGGTAGCGAAATCCTCGATCAATGCTCGTGTTTCCGGGCAAGTGATCGAAATCGCGGTCGAAGACAACCAGCCGGTTCACAAGGGCCAGGTGCTGTTCCGGATCGACCCCAAGCCCTTCCAGATTGCCGTCAACCGTGCCGAAGCGCAGCTGAGCGTGGCACGGCTGCGCATCGACGGGCTCAAGGCCAGCTATCGGCAACAGCAGGCTGAATTGCAATCGGCCAAAGAATCGGCGGATTTCGATCAGCGAGAGTTTGCCCGCAAGAAGGCGCTGGTGGCCTCTGAGTTCGTCTCCCGTGCCATTTACGAACGCGCCGATACCGACGTCAAAGTCGCACGCCAGCGCATTGCCTCCATCGAACAACAGATCGCCAGCACGGTTGTCGCCTTGAACGGCAACCCCAACATCGATGCCGACAGTCACCCGACCGTTCGTGAGGCCAAGGCGCAGCTCGACGAGGCGCAGCTGTACCTCTCGTATGCCACGGTGTACGCGCCGGATGATGGCATCGTCGCCAAGGTCGACGATCTCCAGGTCGGCAACTTCGTCAACAACGGTGCCCCGGCGTTTGCGCTGATCTCCGCCCACGAGATCTGGGTTGAAGCCAACTTCCGCGAAACGGAAGTCACCCACATGCGCCCCGGCCAGGAAGCGACCATCCGCATCGATACCTACCCCGATCACCTGTTCAAGGCCCACGTCACCAGCATGAGCCCTGGCGCCGGATCGGACTTCGCCCTGCTGCCACCGGAAAATGCCACCGGTAACTGGGTCAAGGTTGTCCAGCGGGTCCCGGTTCGTCTCGAGCTGGACGAACTGAACCCCGACCTGCCGCTGTATTCCGGCACCAGCGCCACGGTCAAGGTCGACACGGGCCACAGCACGCCATGGTGGCAACCGCTTAAAGCACTGTTGACCGCAGGTAACTCCTGATGAACGCCAACGCGATTGCTACCCCGCAGGACGGTGGTGCGCGCTCGCTCAGGTTCGCCGCGTTGCTGGCGACCTATATGCAGTCGGCGAACCTGCCGTTGCCGAACTCGGCACTGCGGTTTATCCAGGGCAGCGTGTCGATGACCGACGACCAGGCCGGGTGGATATTCACCGCCTACCTCGGTGCCAGCGCCATCACCCTGCCGCTTGCGCAATGGCTTGCCGGGCGCTTTGGCTTGAAGCTCGTCTATCAAGCCGCGATCGTCCTGTTCATCGTGGGCCTGCTGCTCGCCACGGCCGCGACCACCCCGCTGGAGTTCGTCGGTGCGCGGATTGTTCAGGGCATCGCCAGTGGCGTGCTGGGGCCGCTCTCCATGGGGATTTCCCTGGAGACGCTGCCACCGGCACGGCGCCCGAAATTTGGCGCGGTGTTCACCGCCGTTGTACTCCTGGGCATTGCCACCGGCCCGACGGTCGGCGGCTGGCTCAGCGAATATCACGGCTGGCGCTCGATGTTCTACGCCAGTGTTCCGCTGTCGGTGTTCATCTTTCTGGTGGTGGCGTTGCTGCTTGCCGAAAAAAAGGCCGAGACAAAACCGCCGTATGACTTCTTCGGCTTCGGCACCTTCACCCTGAGCATGATCGGCCTGCAAATGCTCCTCGACCGGGGTGAGCGTCTGGACTGGTTTGCCTCGACCGAGATCTGGATCGAAGCGGTGGCCTTTGTGCTGGGGATGTACCTGTTTGTCGTGCACGTCCTGACCACAAAGGTGCATTTCATCAACAAGAGCCTGCTCAGGGACCGCAACTTCGTGCTGTCGACGGTGATCTTTTTCGCCCTTGGCTTCGTGCTGTTGTCGACCATGGCGCTGACCTCGCCGATGCTGGACGAGATCCTGGGCTATCCGCCCGTCACCACAGGCTTGATGACGCTGCCGCGCGGTGCAGGTCTAGTCGGGTCATTCATCCTGATGAGCCGTTACTCCGATCGATACGACCAACGCCTGTTCGTTGCGGCGGGCGTTGCACTGGTGGCGTATGCCAACTGGATGATGCTCGGTTATTCGCCGCTGATGGACTGGACGCCGGTGGCGATTGCCGGGGCGATCCAGGGTATCGGCCTGGGCATCCTGATGCCGTCGATCAGCAAAGTGGCGTTCAACACCCTCGACCCCAAGTTGCGTCCGGAAGGCACCGGTTTCTTCAATCTGATGCGCGCTTATGGCAGCACCCTGGGCGTTGCCGTCGTGCAGTTGTACTTCTTCAACAATACCCAGGCGATGCACATGGCGCTGGCCAGCAACCTGACTCCGTTTCGCGCCGCCGCGCATTCGCTGGTGTCGGCCCCCTTGCCGGCGCTGGCGGGGCTCAACGAAATGATCACCGGCCAGGCCGCGTTCATCGCCGTGCTCGACCAGTTCAAGATTTTGATGGTGGTGATGCTGGTGGTGAGCCCACTGGTTGTCTTTCTTCGCAAACCCGTTTCGACCAACTAGTTTTCGTGGAGTGTGCCAAATGAAATCCCGTCATCTGTTCCCAACGAAAATCAGTGCGCTGTCGACCCTGATCTTCTTGTCCGCCTGCACCGTCGGCCCTGACTTCAAATCCCCTGACGCCAGCACCTCGCAGCACTATGACCAACAAGCCGAACAGCGTCTTGGCCAGGGCGGCAACAAGCCCGGTGAACAACGCATCGAACTGGGCAAAAAAGTTGGTGGTGAGTGGTGGTCAGCCTTTCGCTCGCCAAAACTCGATCAGGTGGTGCGCCGGGCCATCGACGGCAACCTTGAACTGGTCGCCGCCGACGCGACGATCCGCCAGGCCGCCTCCTCCGTCGCCGCGGCGGAAGGCGCGCTGTATCCGCAAGTCGATTTCGGTGCCCAGGCTGGCCGCGCACGGACGCACAATGCCAAGGACCCTTCGATCTCCAACTTCTATGCGATTGGCCCGCGAGTGGGCTTCGACCTCGACGTATTCGGCGGTAACAAACGCCAGGTCGAAGAACAGCAAGCCTTCACCGATCTGCAGAAGCATCGCTACGAAGCGGCCTACCTGACCCTGACCGGCGATGTCGCCAGCCAGGCGTTGCTGGTGGCCTCGGCCAACGCGCAGATGCGTGCAGTCGAGAAGTTGCTGGCCAATGACGCCAAGAACCTCGAACTGGTACGCATGGCCCACGCCAATGGCAGCACCACACAGATTGATGTGTCGCTGGCCGAAACCCGGCTCGCTCAGGACCGTACGCTGTTGCCACCCCTCGCCCAGCAGCGCGATTCGGCGCGCCACGCACTGTCGGTCCTGACCGGCAAAGGTCCGGCTGACTGGATCGCGCCGGACTTCGATCTTGCCGAGTTCGCCTTGCCGTCCAACGTGCCCGTCAGTTTGCCTTCGGAAATGGCCCACGACCGGCCGGACATCCTGCAAGCCGAAGCCGAGCTGCACATGGCCAATGCCGCCGTTGGCGTCGCCACCGCCAACCTCTACCCCCATGTCACGCTGTCCGCAACGCTTGCTCAGGCCGCTTCCGGCAATGGCGGCGCGGCGCTCTGGGGCTTCGCCGCAGGCATCGCCGGCCCGATCTTTGATGGCGGCACGCTCAAGGCTGAACGTCAGGCGGCCATCGACGGCTACAAGGCAACGCTCGCCGGCTACCAACAGACCGTCATCACCTCGTTCGGCCAGGTGGCGGACACCTTGCAGGCCATCAACCACGACGCCGAGGAAAACCTCGCGCAGGACGACGCGCTGCGGGCAGCCGAGACCAGTTTCCGCCTGAACCAGCAAGCCTACGCGCAAGGCGAGAACAGCATCCTCCAGGTGCTGGAGGCCGAACGTGCCTACGAACAGGCGCTGCTGGGTCAGATCCGGGTGAAGACCGCTCAATACCTCGACACCGTGCGTTTGTTTGTCGCCCTCGGCGGTAATTCCGTCGGCGTGTTCGATCAACGGGTGGCCTCTCGCGATGAACAGAAACCTTCGTACCAGTAGTGCAAAAGCGCACTCATGAACATTTACACGAGCGGGCACTGGAGTAGAAACATGTCTTACGAACCCATTTTCGATGCGCTTCGCGAAACCCGATTTCCCCTGGTAAACGGTTGCGGCGACATGCCGGCCGTTGGCTTCGGTACGTTGTTCAAGGATCTGAGCGTAACCACCCAAGCGATCAAACACGCGCTGGAAACGGGCTTTCGCCATTTCGATTGCGCAGAACGCTATCGCAATGAAGAAATGGTCGGCGCGGCGTTCAAGGCGTTCCTGGAGACAGGCAAGGCCCAGCGCGAAGACCTGTTCATCACCACCAAACTGTGGAACACCAACCACCGTCCGGAGCGGGTGCTGCCGGCGTTCGAGGCGAGCTGCCGACGCCTGCAAGTCGACTACATCGACTGCTACCTCATCCATACACCCTTTGCCTTTCAACCCGGCGACGACCAGGACCCGCGAGATCCATTCGGGCATATCATTTACGACGGGGGCGTGACGCTGATAGAGACCTGGCGGGCAATGGAGCGTCTGGTGGATGAAGGACGGTGCAAGTCCATCGGTTTGTCCGATATCACCCTGCAAGCCTTAAAAGAGATCGTGGCCCAGGCGCGGATCAAACCCGCCGTGGTGCAGGTCGAGTCCCACCCTTATCTGCCCGAATGGGAGCTGCTCGAATTCTGTCAGGCCCACGGAATCATCGTCCTGGCGTTTGCGCCACTGGGCCATGGCATGGAACCGAACGTGCTGGAAGACGAGGTCATTACCGGCATCGCCCGACGCTTGCAAAAGAGCCCGGCGCAAGTGGCACTGGCCTGGTCGGTGCAGCGCGGCGTCGCTTTTCTGACCACCTCTGCAACACTGAGCCATATTCGCGAGAACTTTGATATTGCGACCCTGCCCCACCGGGCCATGCATGAAATCCGTCAGGATATTACGACACGGATACGCTTCAATTCGGTGGTGGAAACCGGCGTACCCGGATTCATCCCGCGCATGAAGTAACACACGACAAGGGGCGGTCCTGTATTGGGCCGCCCCTTTTTATGATCCTGTGAGGTGAAACGATGGATGTTTTCCAGACCATGCGCTTCTTTACGGCTGTCGCCCAGAGCGGCAGCTTTACGGCGGCGGCGCAGTTGTTGGACACCACCACGACGAACGTTTCCAAAGCGGTTTCCAGCCTGGAGGCCAGGCTGCGCACCCGCCTGATCAACCGCACGACCCGCCGCCTGGCGCTGACCGAAGCCGGGGTGCGCTATTTGCAGCGCTGCGAAAAAATCCTCGAAGAGATCCGTGAAGCCGAAGAGGAAGCCGGTACCGCGCAAATCGATCCCAAGGGCAGGCTGAAAATTCATGCGGTGTCAGCCATCGGCAATCACTACGTGATCGACGCCATCGCCCGGTACAGGGAAATACATCCCTCGGTCATGTTCGATCTGACCCTGACCAATCGGCTGCCGGATTTGCTCGAAGAAGGCTATGACATGTCGATTGTGTTGGCGCGGGATCTGCCCGATTCGGGATTTGTCGCTCAGCGGCTTGGCACGACTTACAGCATTCTCTGCGCCTCGCCGGCCTACCTGAAGAAACGCGGAACGCCCGACTCGCCGGGTGCGTTGCATGCCCATGACTGCCTGAGAATCGTCAACACGGTGATGCCGGTTGAAAACTGGGTGTTCGAGGGGCCCGAAGGCATGGAGACGATCAATACGCCGGAGTCGTCCTTTCACGTCAACACTGCGGATGCCATGACGGTCGCCCTCACCAGCGGAATGGGTATCGGGGTTCAACCCATAGCCTCCGCGGTCGCCGGCCTCAGGGCGGGCACCCTGGTGCGTGTACTGCCGGACTATCATTTTGAAGAATTGAGCCTGTTTGCCATCTACCCGTCACGAAAATTCGTGGACGCGAAAATAAAGACCTGGCTGGAGTTTCTGAAAAACCACATCCCCAACTTGTTGGCAGCCGATGAGAAAATCGCCAGCCAGTCAGAGCATCGGGTTCGCTAGTGCCGTCGCAATGGAGTGTCGACCCTCCACCGTCTGCAGCGCACTCAACCGTTCGAACATCCAGTGCCCATCACTTGATACTGCAGCACGTGGCGTTGACCGCTGGAGTCCTCGTAAATCATTTGCGCCGATACCGGTCCACATTCATTGGGAATATCGGCCACGGTAATGACCTTGTGGATGTCCAGTTCCGTTGAGTAGGTGTAGGGTTCGACAGGTGTGGTCGTTGTCGGGGCTTCCCCCGCAAAGGCCGGCGCGCCGAGGCCGCCAAGAGCAAGAAAAATCGCTACTTTTGCCAGGTTCATGATGTTCACCGTCTCGTTCAAGGTTTGCTTGCTTGTACCTCTTGAACCAAGGGCTGGCGACGCCGTTGGTTCACCGGGTAGAGACGATGCTAAGCGTTTACCACGCTCCTAAATAGCGGCTTTGCGGACATACACTGTTGTCGGATTGCACAGGAATGACGCCACCGCACAGGGATAATGGCGCCTCTCAAACTCAACCTTCGAGCGTCGCCACCACCGGCAACCAGACGCACACTTCAAAACCATCCGGCCGGCCCGTCGCAGGCGAGACCAGCAGCATTCTGGCGTTGACCCCTTCGACAATGGTCCTGGCAATTGCCAGCCCCAACCCTGAGCCGCTGGCCTCGCTGTTGCCCCGCACAAATCGCTCGGTCAGGCGCTGCAACACCGGTTCCGGCACAGCCGGGCCACCATTGATCACCCGCAAGAGCGCCGATTCGGACAAGCTCACTTCGACCGGCAGATCCGCCGCGCCGTACTTCAGTGCGTTCTCGATCAGGTTGCGCAACAGGACGCCGAAGGCATCCGGGTCGATGGCCGAATACACACTGGCCTTCGCTGGAAGCCGCAACTCGACCCGGCCCCCGCTGCTGTGGTTCCACTCATCGACCACATGGGCCAGCAGCGGAATCAGATCCTGCGGCGTTTCAGACAACAGCCCGCCCCCCTCGGCCTTGGCCAGTTGCATGAGTTTTTCGGAAAGCCGCGCCAACTCGCGCAATGATTTTTCGATCTTCGCTGCCCTCACCCGCAGCGGGCCTTCTGGCGCTTCGTGGCGCAAGCGCTGAATCTGCGCGAGCGTCGCCGCCAGCGGCGTGCGCAGTTCATGGGCACTGTTGGCGGTAAAGCTGCGCTCGGCTTCCAGGGCCTTGCGAAAACGCTCCAGCAAATGATTGACCGCTTCGGCCAACGGATCGATTTCCGCCGGCAGGCGCGCCACCTTGATCGGCGACAAATCGCCGACCCCGCGAGCCTCCACCGCCCGCCGATAGGCTATTACGCTGCGCAGGCTGATACGCACAAACAACCAGATGCCCAACAGGCTGACCGGGATCAATGCCGACAGCGGCAGCAACAGGGCAAACAAGGCTTCCCGCGCCGCTTCACGGCGATGGCCCAGGGGTTCGGCGATCTCGATGAACACCGTTTCTCGCAACGCACTGGCCCCGTACAAACGGTACTTTTCCGTGGTCGTGAAACCTTCCGCCGGGTGCTTGCTGAAGATGTCCGGGTTGGCGTCATGGGACTGCATCAGAATCTGCCCCTCACCATTGCGTACCAGGTACGTCAGGTATTCCTTGTGGGTTTTGAGCGGGGCGACATGCTGGGCAGCGCGGGGCTCTTCGCGGTTGCTGATTTCCAGCACGGCCAGCGGCAGGATGCGTTGCGCGGTTTCTTCCAGGGCGCTGTCGAACGCCTCGTTCAACTCATGCTGCACCACCAGCCATGTACCCACCGTCGCCCCCAGCCAGAGCAGGGTCATGCCCAGCGTCAGGCCGATGCCCAGACGTTTCTGCAGACTGGAAGACTTCATGCGGACATCAGCCGATAACCCATGCCGCGCACGGTTTCAATCAGGTCACGGCCGAGTTTCTTGCGCAGCCGGCTGATGTAGACCTCGATGGTGTTGCTCTCGATTTCAGCGCCAAAGGCATAGAGCCGCTCTTCGAGTTGCGACTTGGACAACAGCGCACTGGGGCGCTGGACGAAGGCCTCGAACAATGCCCATTCACGCGCCGTCAGGTCCACGGTCACGCCTGCTCGCTGCACCGTGCGCGCACTGACGTCCACCTGCAGGTCGCCCAGTCTGATTTGCGGATTGGGGTTGCCGCTGTAACGCCGGGCCACCGCCGCCACACGGGCAGACAGCTCGAACAGATCGAATGGCTTGACCAGGTAGTCGTCGGCCCCGGCATTGAGACCGGCGATGCGGTCGGAGATCTGATCCTGGGCCGTCAGGATGATCACCGGGGTCACATCCCCGGCTGCGCGCTGCTGGCGCAAAAAGTCCAGCCCACGACCGTCGGGCAGCATCAGGTCGAGCAGGATCAAGTCATAAGGCGTGCTGCGCACACTGTTGCGCGCATGCTCAAGGCGCTGCACCCAGTCCACGGCATGGCCATCGTCGGCGATCTGCTCGCGCACCGCATCCCCCAGCCCCGGCGCATCCTCGACCAATAAAACCCGCATCTGGCACCTCCTGTGATGGTTGACGTATAGCACCTTAATCGCCGTACCTGACGTGAATCTGAAGATTCAGCTGGTTGTCAGGATTGCACTTTAGGGTATGCCACAGACGCCGACCATGGCAGGAGACAGATCATGAAATCAGGTTTTATGGCCAGTGCCGCGCTGCTGAGTCTGTTGTTCAGTGGCTATGTGCTGGCCGACGAAGATTGCAGCGACCCGGTGTCCGACTGGCAGCCGCGCGAAACGCTGCGCCAGCAGGTTCAACAGCAATATGGCTGGAGCGTGCAGCGGATCAAGGTCGACGACGGCTGTTACGAAATCAGGGGCCTGGATCGCAAGGGCAACGCGATAGAAGCCAGTTACGCGCCGGCCTCCCTGCATTTGCGCAAGCTGGAGATCCGCTTCAAGGACGACGGCGATGCCGGAGACTACCTCGCTCGGCCCATCACCGAATGACGAACTGCCGAGGATTAATTCCCGGGTTTCAGGTTGCTGTCAGCAATCAGGTTCAGGCTCTCGACCAGACGATCAACAGGACATTCCCATGAAAAAGATCATTGCAGCCACCTGCCTCGCCGGCGCCATTGCCCTGCCGGGCCTCGCCCAGGCCCGGGAAGTCACGCTGACTACGCAACTCAAGGACTACGGCGGCAACGACGCCTACCTGGCGATCTATGTCACCGATGCCAATGGCCAGTACCAGAAAACCCTCTGGGTCTCCGGCAAGAAGGCCAAGTACTACAAGCACCTGGGCGATTGGGCCCGCGGCAGTGGCATGAACCCGAGCGAGTTTGACGGCGTCAGCGGCGCCAGCGTCGGCAGCGGACGCACGCTCAAAGTCAGCGTTGAGCTGGCGGATACCTTGATCGACGCCGGTTACCAGATCCGGATTGACGGCGCCGTCGAAGACAAGCGTGAGTCTCGCGCCGATGTCAGTGTCCCGCTGACCTCCAAAGGCGCCGGCAAGCCGGCAGCCGGCAGTACCTACGTCCAGTCCTTTACTTACGATCTGTAGTACCCGACCTATCCGGAGGCTGAACATGCTTCGCCAGCTCCATTCGATACCCGGCCTGATCGCCGCCCTGCTGGTCATGATTCTGGCCATCAGCGGCGCCATGCTGTCGGTCGACCCGGCCCTGGAGCGACTGCATCAGGCGCCGATCGCCAGCGGTCAACTCAACGTCGGACAACTGGCCGGGCGCGTTGCCAGCCATTTCTCCGGCGTGGAGCAGATCCAACGCAGCGCGTCCGGGACCGTGATCGTCTACTACAACCAGAACGGCCAGGCCGGCGCCGAAACGGTCGATCCCCTGACCGGCCAGGGCCTTGCGCCCTACCAGCCCTCGGCCTTTTCACGCTGGATGAAAGACCTGCACCGCTCGCTGTTCCTCGGCACGCCGGGGCACGGTGTGGCCGGTGCAGGTGCCTTGTTCATGCTGATGCTGTCGGTGTCCGGGGCGCTGTTGCTGGCCCGACGCCTGGGCGGCTGGCGTAACCTTTTGCGGCCCATACGTGGCAACTTCAGTCAGCGCTGGCATGCCGAAGTCGGGCGTCTGGTACTCGTGGGCCTGATGCTCTCGGCGCTGAGCGGCACGTTCCTGTGCGCCACCACCTTCGGTCTGATTCCGGACGGCAGCACGGTTGAACCGGCCTTCCCGGCCCATGTCAGCGCCGGTCCGGCCATGCCGGTGGCCAACCTGCCGGCCTTGCGCAACGTCGACCTCAACGACCTGCGCGAACTGGTCTACCCCAGCCCTGGCAACCCGAAGGACGTGTTTTCCCTGCGCACGGCCCAGGGGGACGGTTACGTCGATCAAGGCAACGGCGCCCTGCTGTCCTATCAAGCCCATGACTCGATGCGCGCGCTCTACGAACTGATCTACCAATGGCACACCGGGCAGGGTCTCTGGTGGCTGGGCCTGATACTCGGGGTCTGTGCCCTGAGCGTACCCCTGATGAGCGTTACCGGGATTGTGTTGTGGTGGCGCCGCCGCAAGGCTGGCCCGAACATCCGCCACAACAGCCCCGCCCATTCGGCCGACAGCGTGATTCTGGTCGGCACTGAAACCAACAGCACCTGGGGCTTTGCCAAGACCCTGCACGACACCTTGCACGCCGCCGGACACAAAGTGCACAGCGCGCCAATGAACAGTTATTCGAACAACCTGGGGCATGCCCGCCAGCTGTTCATCCTGACCGCCACCCAAGGCGACGGCGACGCACCGGCTTCGGCCTCGCAGTTTCTGACACGCCTGGGCAAGGGCGGCCTCAAGCCTGGCCTGCCGTTTGCCGTACTGGGCTTTGGTGATCGCCAATTTGCCCGGTTCTGTCAGTTCGCTCATCAGGTTGACGCGGCGATGCAGCAGGCCGGCGGCACACCGTTGCTGGCGCTGGAGACCATCAACCGCCAGTCCTCCCAGGAATTCAGCCGTTGGGGCCAGAAACTGGGCGCTGTCATGGGCCAGGAGTTGGTGCTGAATCACACCCCCGACCGGCCGCGCACCCATCAACTGGAACTGGTGGAACGCATTGCCTACGGGCAACAGGTCAACGCACCGACCCACGTTCTGCGCTTCAAGGCCGTGGGCGAGCTGCCGTGCTTCGAGGCCGGCGACCTGGTGGGCGTCGTGCCGCCGGGAAGTGCCGAGCCGCGGTTCTACTCCCTGGCCAGCAACTCGGACGACGGCGCACTGGAAATCTGTGTACGCAAACATGAAGGCGGCGTGTGTTCCGGCTTCCTCCATGAGCTGCCCGAGGGCGCCCCGATCGAAGCCTTCATCCAGCCCAATCCGCATTTTCGCCCGGCCTCGGGCAAACAGCCGGTGATCCTGATCGGCGCCGGCACCGGTATCGGGCCGTTGGCCGGTTTTATCCGCAACAACAAGGCCCGCCATCCAATGCACCTGTACTGGGGTGGACGCCACCCGGCGTCGGACTTTCTCTACGAGCCGGAGCTCAACAGCTACCTGGCGGACCGTCGCCTCACCCGCTTGCGGGCAGCGTTCTCTCAGGTTCAGGATCGCAGCTACGTGCAAGACCGGTTGATCAGCGATGCGCTGGCCTTGCGCCGCCTGATTGAAAAAGGCGCCCAGGTCCTGGTGTGTGGCAGTCGCGAGATGGCCAAAGGCGTGATGCACGCCCTGGATGAAGTATTGGCCCCCCTCAACCTGAGCGTGCTGACGCTCAAGGCACAAGGACGCTACCTTGAAGATGTCTACTGAGCTGCAACGCTACAGCCTCAACGGCGAAACCATGGGCAGCCGTTACACCGCGCTTTTCTATGCGGAGCCAGATTTGTCGACCGAGGCCATCAGTCACAGCCTGGCGCGCGCCGTGAGCCGGGTGGACCAGCAAATGTCCACCTGGAAGCCAGACTCCGACCTCAATCGCCTCAATGCCGCGCCCGAACAGCAATGGGTCGCTGTCCCCAAGGAGCTGGCCACGGTGCTGTCCACGGCACTTCGCGTTGCTCAGCAATCAGGGGGAGCCTTTGATATCGCCGTCGGTGACCTGGTGCAAGCCTGGGGATTCGGCCCCGGCGAGCCGGTCGTCACGCCGCCAGCCCTCGATGCGCCGTTGCCAGCGGTGCGCACCTCGGCCAGTGCCGCGCTGGAGGTGGATCCGCAACACAATCAAGTCCGCAAACGCGCACCGCTGACCCTCGACCTGAACGGCATCGCCAAAGGCTTCGGCGTCGATGAACTGGCGCGTTGCCTCGAAGGCTGGGGCATCACCCATTACCTGGTAGGCATCGATGGCGAGATGCGCGCCCGGGGCGTCAAACCCGGGGGCCAGTCATGGATCCTGGCGCTTGAAAAACCCAACCGGGGCGTGCGCGAAGTGATGGGGGTGATGGAACTTGGCGACGCGGCCATCGCCACTTCGGGGGACTATCGGCACTGGGTCGATGTGGCGGGCAGGTCCTATGCTCATACCATGAATCCGGCGACCGGAGCCCCGCTAAGCAACCCGCTCGCCGCCGTCACCGTGGTTGCCAACAGCTGCATGCTCGCCGACGCCTGGGCCACGGCCCTGATGGTGCTGGGTGAAATCGAAGGCCCGCGACTCGCTCAGGAACGCGGGATGGACGCCTTGTTTGTGTTGCGCGACGGTGAGCAGTTCAAGGAAATATCGATTGTCGGCGGCGAGCGGCAGGCGCAGATTGAAACGCGCTGAAGCGACGGGTCGAAGCCCTGCCCTGTGTATTGATCCCTCTCCTGACAGTGAGTCCTCCCAACGATGAAATTCATGCACCGGCATACCGAGTCCCACCGAAGTGATCGAATTGGCTGGCTTCGCGCCGCCGTGCTGGGGGCCAACGACGGGATTGTCTCCACCGCCAGCCTGCTGATCGGCGTCGCGGCCGCCAGCGCCAGCCATTCCACCCTGCTGGTGACCGGGATGGCGGGCTTGATGGCTGGTGCCATGTCGATGGCCGCCGGTGAATACATCTCCGTGCACTCCCAGGCCGATACCGAACAGGCGGACTTGTCGCGCGAACGGGCAGAACTGGCCAGCGACCCGAAGGCCGAGCACATCGAGCTCGCCAACATTTACATGCACCGTGGCGTTTCGCCGGAATTGGCCCATCAAGTGGCCGACCAGTTGATGGCCCATGATGCGTTGGGCTCTCACGCCCGAGACGAACTGGGCATCAGCGAGACCCTGACCGCCAAACCCGTGCAGGCAGCGCTGGCCTCGGCCGCCAGCTTTGTGTCGGGTGCCGCCTTGCCGCTGGCCGTGACCTTTGTCGCGCCGGAGCACAGCGTGGGCTTATGGATAGCGCTCATGTCCCTGGTGTTCCTTGCCGCCCTGGGGGCCATTGCCGCCAGGGCTGGCGGTGCCAGGGTCTTGATCGGCGCCTGGCGGGTGACCTTTTGGGGTGCTCTGGCCATGGGGGTGACCGCACTGGTGGGGCGCTTGTTCGGAGCGGTGGTCTAGTTCGTGACGCTTCATGAAAAAACGGCGCCCCCGGTAAAAGGAGGCGCCGTTTTTTTGGCCTTGCACTCGCCAAGGCCCCTTTTCAATTCAGACCAGCTTGAGCGTGACGTTGATGTTATTGCGCGTGGCTTTTGAATACGGGCAGTACTTGTGGCCGGTGTCCACGAGTTTCTGCGCGGTCTCGCGATCCAGTCCCGGCAGGCTGACGTTCAGCCGCGCCTGCAGAAGGTAGCCACCTTCATTGGTGCCCAGGTCGACTTCGGCATCGACGGCCACGTCCTTGGGCAGGGCAACCTTCAGTTCCTTGGCCGCGACGCCCATCGCGCCGATGAAACAGGCTGACCAACCGGCGGCAAACAGTTGCTCGGGGTTGGTGCCACCGCCACCGGCGCCGGGAGACGAGAGCTTGATATCAAGAATGCCGTCAGCACTGCGGGAGGCGCCGTCGCGGCCACCCGTCGTGTGGGTTTTGGCGGTGTACAGCACTTTGTCGAGCTGGGTCATGATGATCTCCTGATTTGAATGTCGTTGATGTACGTTCAGGTGAATCAGAAAACGGCCGTCAGGCCTGATGCCAGGCATTCAATATAGACGGCACTGGAAAACGAGACGTCCGATCCGACAGAAGCCACCTCCCCCGTCATTTGCGTGCCAGCTTGTACTTCACGCAGTCGTTGTAAAAACTCTGGCGCACCGCCTCGGGTTTGATCCGGGTGGGACTGTCGTAGGTTTGCTCGGTGATGCCCATGGCCATCATGCGCATCCACGACTTGGAAAACTTGTACGTATGGATCTTTTGCCGCGCGGCATACAGCGAAACACCTGCCAATTTGAGTTCCTGGGCTCTTGCCGCCGTACCCGCGCCCCAACTGCACATGTAACGATCATTGGGCATCAGCTCCCTGGCCTGGGCAGTCACTGCAAGACCTGCAACGCCGAACGAAATCAGCGCGATCCGAATATTGCGCATTTACACTCCACCTAACCGCCTGAAAATAAAGCGATTCTGGCGACCGGCGTAACACTTGGGGGCCAGCATAATGCCTTTTTTGCAACGCACCGCGCTGACGCCCTGACGGGCCGGGCGTCGCCGGTGACATTGATCGACTTTGTTCGAGCTGACGCGCCTATCGCCAACGCGAACGCGCCCCCCTGCAACCGTTCAGAACCCTATGGGCAAACCCGATCCGGTCGCTCTATGATTGAGCCCCATGACCACCTCTGCTCCGATCCGCCAACCCTGCCCGCCCGGCGTCTGCGACTGCGGGCGCGACCCGTTGCTGGAAACACCGGGAGCGGACTTGCGCATCCTGTTTCTGACCCGCACGGAAGAGAAACGCCTGATCGACCGCCTGGAAAACCTGCAGAGCCTGACCGACCTTGAGCACATGAAACGACGGATGTTCGAGCAATTGGGCATTCGCGTGGACATCGCCCCGGGTTTCAACGAAGTGCGCACCATGCGCGGTATCGGCATCCAGGTTGGCGAACTGCCGGGACTGTGCCGCAAGACCCGCGCCTCGATCCCGACGGCGATTCGCCGCGCCATGGAAAAACGCCCGGAAATCGCCTACGAGCTGCTCAACGCCAATGACCTGTTGCGGGACACATGATGAACCCCGTTCTCGAATTCCCCCTCACCGACGAGATACTCACCGAGTTCGCGCTGGCGATTGGCACCGACCTGCAGGGCTATCGCAATCACGTCTATCGGGTACTGAATTTCTATTGCGCGATCAGCGGCCTTCAAGGCCTGCCGTGCGACGCGGTGCAGATCGCGGCGGCGTTTCATGACCTGGGTATCTGGACCGATAACACCCTCGATTACCTGCCGCCCTCGATTCGCCTTGCCAGTGAATACCTGGACACCACGCAACGCTCAGACCTGAAAGAACACGTGAGTGCGCTGATTCTCGAACACCACAAGGTGCGCCGCTATCGGTCGGCGCATGCGACAACGGTCGAGGCTTTCCGCAAGGCCGACCTGATTGATGTATCCCTCGGCCGGGTCCGTTTCGGCCTGCCACGAGCGTTCATCAAAACCGTGCAATCGACCTTTCCCGATCACGGGTTTCACGCAATGCTGATCAAGCGCTCTGCCCGCCAGTTCCTCCGCTCTCCGTGGCGTCCGCTGCCCATGTTTCGTTGGTGAAACAGGCGTTCAGCCCTGCCCTTTAACAGTCCCCGGAACAGGATCGACGGTCGTACGCGAAACGCTGCCCACTGCTATGCCTTCACATGGGAGTTCCCGTCGCAAACCAGCCAGGATGGAACTGGAAACCCCCAGTGCGACCCTGGTCCCCGGCGCCAACCAGGTCCACCCCGGCAAACTGGTGCCAATCCGCAACAGGAGGTGGCCGATGTTATTCATAGTCAGTTGGTCGATCAGCCCCGACAACCGCAATGCCGCCATCGAGCGTTTTCTCAAGACCGGCGGCGCTCCACCCGCGGGCGTCACCATGAAGGGACGCTGGCATGCGGTGGGTGGTTCGGCCGGCTTTGGCATTGCCGAAGCCAGTGATGGGGTGCCGATTCAGCAATGGGTGCTGGAGTGGAATGACCTCATGAGCATGGAAGTCCACGCCGCGTTGACCGACGAACAGATGGCGCCGCTGCTGGCCGCTACTGTCGGTAAATAAAAGCGCCATCCAGGCGGCGGGCCCTGCTCGCCGCCACGCCCCCCATCAAGCGGGGGGCACGATCGGGACTTTGAATCGAAGATACCCTCGTTGGCGTTACCCGGAAATTCGTCGACGAACGCCCTCTCAAAGCGGTGTAAACCTCCTGAAACACCACAATTTTTTTCTGGATATTTCACAGTTCATACCTACGCTCATCCGCGGGGGATCCCAATTCAGGGTGGTCGGGGGACTGCTCAAAGGTACTCACGTCAGTACACAGGATCTCGACATGAACCGGACACCATTATCCTCACTGTTCGCTTTACCGATACTGCTGTCTGCAATGGCTCTACCCGTCATTGCACAAGCCGCCGACAAAACGGCGCCCAACATCGTGGTCATCATGGGTGACGATATTGGCTGGTCCAATATCGGTGTCTACAACCAGGGCATGATGGCCGGCCGAACCCCCCATCTCGATCAGCTCGCCAATGAGGGCATGCGCTTCACCGACTATTACGCCGAGGCCAGTTGCACCGCCGGGCGTGCCAACTTCATCACCGGTGAACTGCCGATCCGTACCGGCATGACCACGGTCGGCCAGGCCGGGTCGCCCATCGGCATTCCCGCCGAAGCCGTGACCATCGCCACCACCCTCAAGGCCATGGGTTACTCCACCGGCCAGTTTGGCAAGAACCACCTGGGCGACTTGAACGAGTTCCTGCCCACGGTGCATGGCTTCGATGAGTTTTTCGGTTACCTCTATCACCTCGACGCCATGGAAGACCCGGCGCACCCCAACTATCCGCAAGACCTGCTTGCCACTGTGGGCCCGCGCAACATGGTCCACAGCTGGGCCAGCACCACCGACGACACGACCGTCATGCCGCGCTGGGGCAAGGTCGGCAAACAGAAAATCGAAGACGCCGGCACGCTCTATCCGGAACGCATGAAAACCATCGACGAGGAAATTCGCGACAAGGCCTTTTCCTTCATCGACAAGGCGAAACAGGACAACAAACCGTTTTTCGTCTGGCTTAACCCGACCCGCATGCACATCGTCACGCACCTGTCCGACAAATACGAAGCCATGCGTAATGCGCAAAACGGCTGGTCAGAACAGGAAGCCGGCATGGCGCAGCTCGACGATATCGTCGGTGACGTCATGGACAAGCTGAAAAAAGACGGCATGGATGACAACACCATCGTGATTTTCACCACGGACAACGGCGCGGAAAACTTCACCTGGCCGGACGGCGGCACCACACCCTTTGCCATGGGCAAGGGTACTGTCATGGAGGGCGGTTTCCGGGTGCCGGCCATCATTCGCTGGCCGGGCAAGGTACCAGCCAATCAGGTTGCCAACGGCATCATCTCCGGCCTGGACTGGTTCCCGACCCTCGTCGCGGCGGCAGGCAACCCGAACATCACGGCCGAACTGTTGAAAGGCAAGCAGCTGGGCGATACCACCTACAAAGTGCACCTGGACGGCTATGATCAAACACCGATGATCACCGGCAAGGGTCCGTCGAACCGCCATGAAATCTTCTACTTTGGTGAAAGCTCGCTCGGTGCGGTGCGCATTGATGACTACAAATATCGCTTCATTGACCAGCCAGGTGGCTGGTTAGGAGCTAAAGTTCCCGTGGATGTACCGTTCCTGACCAACCTGCGACTCGACCCTTTCGAGCGTATGGGTTGGCCGCAGGATCAATCGGCACAGGGTTCGCAACAGTACTTCGACTGGTTCAAGTACCAGTTCTGGCGTTTCGTGTTCGTGCAGCAACAGGTAGCCAAACTGGCTGAAACCGCGATCGAGTTCCCGCCCATGCAAAAAGGCGCGAGCTTCAACCTTGATTCGGTCAAGGCCAAGATCGCCGCGGCTCGGGCGGAGATGGCCAAGTAAGGAGTCGAATTCACGGGTGACCGAAGCTGGTCATCCGTGCCTCTGACGGATGTTTATCGACGCTAAAAGGGATTCGTATGCAGATAAAGACCTCCGCCCTGCCTGCCGCCACGCTACTCGCCCTGTGCTGCCAGCAAGCGTGGGCCGGCGGCATCTTGCTCTACGAAACCGGCACCGATAACACCGGCCTGGCCAATGCCGGTGCCGCCGCCAGGGCCCAGGGGCCCTCGACGATCGCCAGTAACCCGGCGGGCATGAGCTACCTGCCGGGTACGCAAATCACCGCTGGCCTGCAGGTGCTCTACGGCGACATGAGCTTCGATCGCGACTCGGGCACCAATGTCCAGGGCAGCGGCAGTGGCAATGCTTTCGATCCGATCCCCGGCGGCAGCTTCTTCGTCACCCATCAACTCGACGATCACTGGAGCGTCGGCTTCGGCCAGTACGGCGACTTCGGTCTGGCGCTCAATTACGACAACGACTGGTCCGGGCGCTACTTCGCGCAGAACGTCAGCCTGCTGGGCGTGTCGATGGTGCCGAGTGTGGCCTACCGCTTCAATGACCAATGGTCAGTCGGCATCGGCGTGAAAGCCATGTACGGCATGCTCAAGGCCGACACCGCCATTGACCGCTCGCCTTTCGGCCTGACCGACCGTAGCGACGGCCAGTTCAAGTACAGAGACAACGATTGGGGGTTTGGCGCCAACGTCGGGGTGATCTATGCCCCGCAACCCGGCACCCGCCTCGGCCTGACCTACACCAGCAAGGTTGATCTGAATTTCGAAGACAAGCTGGACGTCAAGGGCGACGGCCCGGTACTTCGACGCCTGGACAACACCAATACCCAAATCGACACAACGGTGCCACAAACCGTCACCCTCAGCCTGTTCCAGCAACTGGACCGGCAGTGGGCCTTGCTGGCATCGGTCAACTGGCAGGACTGGTCGGAGTTCGGCCAGATCGGGATACAGGTCGACACCACGGCGAACGATGCCCGATCAACCACAATCGACGCCAACTACAAGGACACCTGGCATCTCTCCCTCGGCGCGCAATACCAGGCCACTCAACAGCTGTTATGGAACGTCGGCGTGGCTTACGACAGCAGTGCCGTGTCGGACAGCAATCGCACGGTCACCGTGCCGATGGCCGAAACCTGGCGCATTGCGACAGGAGCCACCTATGCTCTTAACAAGGACACCGACGTTAACGTGAGTTGGGCGATGGTCTGGCTGGGTGACATGCCGGTGGATCAGACCAAAACCGTGTCAGGCAGTCGAATTTCCGGTCAATTCGACAGCGCCTGGATTCAAGCGGTGACCGGAAACATGACCTGGCGTTTCTGATTTCTGTTGACGACGAAAAACGACTTTATCCAAGGAGCACACAGCATTATGAACTTGTCCCGAAACTTGCTTATCGGCGCCGCGCTGACCGGCCTCCTGCTCGGCGGTTGCACCTCGAAAGTCACCGAAAAGACGCAGTACTCCGGCTACCTGTCCAGTTACAACAACCTGCAAGAAGTCGAAACGCCCAGCGGTGGTACGGCGATGCGTTGGATAAGCCCGTCGTGGAACCCCAATGCCTACGACACGGTAGCGTTCAACAAGCTGGAGCTCTATCCGGCGCCCAAACCCAATGAGCGGGTCAACCAGCAGACGCTCAGCGATATCCAGAACTACATGACCTCCAAGGCCAAGGGCACGCTGGGTCAGAAATACCGCGTGGTGACCACGCCGGCCTCCGCACCCATGGGCTCGAAACTGTTGATCATGCGCGCGGCAATCACCGGAGTGACCGCCGAAAACGAAGGCATGAAGTGGTATGAAGTCGTTCCAGTGGCCGCCGTCGTCGGGGGTGTCAGCGCCGCGACCGGCCATCGGGATCAGGACACCACCCTGTTTATCGAAGCCGAGTTTATCGACGCGAAAAGCAACCAGACCGTGGCCAGGGTTGTGCGCAAAGTGTTCGGCAGCACCCTGGAAAATGAGAGCCAGAAGATCACCGCCAAGGATTTCAAAGCGGCCATCGACAAGCTGGGCACCGACTTCCAGGCCTTCATCAGCAAACCTCCAGCAAACTGATTACTGCTTCATGCCGACCCGCCGACGCATGTCGGCGGTGATCGACTGCCTGGTTTTCTTCAGATCCGCCCACGGTTCATCGCCCACCTCGGCCAGGCGTTCATGCAGGTTATGAATGTTCCACTGGTTGCCGCCCTTGAGCGACTCGACCTCTTCACGAAAGATCGGCACCGACACCGGCAAGCCTTCGCGGGTACGCGCGGCATAGGCGCAGATGGTGGTCGCACCCAGACCGTTGCGCAGGTAATCGATGAAAATCCGCCCGACCCGATTCTTCGGCCCCGACACTGCGGAAAACCGCTCCGGCAGCAATTTCGCCATGTGGCTGACAATCGCGTGGCTGAAATCCTTGACCTCATCCCAGCCCAGCTTGCGGGTCAGCGGCACCACCAGGTGAATGCCCTTGCCTCCGCTGGTCTTGAGAAACGCCTTGAGTCCCAGTTCATCGAGTATCGAAAGGGTCAACTGGGTCGCCTCCACCATGCGTTTCCACGGCAATGCCGGGTCCGGGTCGAGGTCGAGTACGAAACGGTCGGGCTTGTCGAGGTTGTCCGACGTGGCGTTCCAGGTGTGCAGTTCCACCATGCTCATCTGCACCGCACCGATCAGCGCTTCGGCGCTATTGATGACCATCATCGGCTGGCCGGTGAGTGTCGGGTCCAGGGTGGTGATGCCGGGAATGGCCAGGCGTTCGGCGTTTTTCTGGAAAAACAGTTCGCCGGCAATCCCGTCCGGTGCCCGCACCAGCGCCACGGGGCGGTCCTTGAGCTCGGGCAAAATCCACTCGGCAACGCTGGCGTAATATTGCGCCAGCTGCATCTTGGTGGTGCCACTGCTGGCGTCGATGATCCGGTCCGGGTGGGTGATACGGACCTTGCCCTTGTCCAGGCCGATCTGAGACGGCGCAGGCTCGGCTTTCTTCTTCGCGGTGGAAGGTTTGGCGGCGGCGGTTTTTTCCCCAGGGGCAGTTTTCATGGCAGTCGGGCGCTCCTCGGTGATGTCGTTGGCAGGCTTGTCGTCGCGCAGGCCATGGAACACGGCATGGCGCACCGAGCCGTCCTTGGTGATTTCGGCAAAGGCCACTTCCGCGAGCAACCGGGGTTTGAGCCAGTGCACCGTCTTGAACTCGCCACCCTCGGGTGGATTGACCACGGCCGGTTTTTTCGTCTTCAAGGGTTTGAGTTGATCGTGGATGCTGGCGAGGGTCGCCTCGGTAAACCCGGTGCCGACTTTGCCGGCGTAGCGCAACTCACCGCTGTCACGGTCATGCAAGCCCAGCAGCAACGCGCCAAATGCAGTGCGCGAACCTTTGGGATCAGTAAAGCCTACGATGACGAATTCCTGCCGATGCTTGCACTTGAGCTTGATCCAGTCGCTGCTGCGCCGGGACACATAAGGCGACCCCAGGCGCTTGCCGATCAAGCCCTCCATGCGCATCTGGCAGGCGCTGTTGAGCAGCGCCTGAGGCTCTTCGTCAAAGCTGTCGGAAAAGCGCAGCAAGGGGTCATCACTGGCCTTGAGCACTGTTGCCAGCGCGGCCCGGCGTTCTTCCACGGGCACTTCACGCAGGTCCACGCCGTTGAGGTACGGCAGGTCGAACAGGTAGTAGACGATGTTGCCGCTGCGACCGGCCTCGAAGGCATTTTGCAGGGCCTGGAAGTCCGGTACACCCTCCTCGTCCATGACCACCATTTCGCCGTCGAGCCATGCCGATTCGAGGTGCAGGGCGGCCAATGCCTCGGCCTGGCCGGGCAGCTTGTGGGTCCAGTCGTGGCCATTGCGCGTGAAGAGCCTGACCTCGCCGTGGTCGATGCGGGCCATAATCCGGTAACCGTCGAACTTGACCTCATAACGCCACTGGCCATCCGGCGCCTTCTCCACCAAAGTCGCCAGTTCCGGCTTGATCAGCTCCGGCAATCTGGCCTTGCGCGCGCCGGTCAGTTGTCCGGACTTTTCCTTGCGCGCCGGGCTGGCCGGTGTCTTGATTGTTTTAGCGTTGGCGGGTTTGCCGGCTCTGGACGCCCTGGCCACGATGCGGCGTTCGCTGAGTACGCTGTCGGGCTCGGCGGCCACCACGTCGTAATCGCTCTGCGGTCTGGCCGCTCCGTCCTGATGCTTGATCAGAAACCATTGCTCCTGCTTGCCCGGCATGTGCGTGCGCACCAGATTCCACAGGCCGGCCAGTTTCTCGCCTTGCAGTTCGAATTTGAGCCGGCCCTTGGCGTAAGCCTGGGCCGGATCGTCCTGGGGTATCCACACGCCGCGGTCCCAGACCATCACTTCCCCCGCGCCGTAATGCCCCTCGGGAATACTGCCTTCAAAGGTGGCGTAGTCGATGGGGTGATCTTCGACGTGCACCGCCAGGCGCTTGACCTTGGGGTCCAGCGACGGGCCCTTGGGCACCGCCCAGCTCTTGAGCACGCCGTCGAGTTCCAGGCGGAAATCGTAATGCAGGTGCGAAGCGTCGTGCTTCTGAATGCAGAACTGCAAGGCATGGCCCTTGGCGTTTTTTCTGCCCGAACGTTTGATTGCGACCGGCTCCGTCGTCGCCGAAAAATCGCGCATGCGGTTGTAGTCATCCAGGTCCTTGTTCATGGCTCACCTGCTGCTCGCTACAGGACGCGAATGACTCGTCCCTCCCTCAGCAGAGCGGGCCGCGCGTACGAAAATTCCATCGACATTGGATTTGCCCGGACAGACGGCCCGTGCAGCCAGGCCGGGGGACGCCCTCCAGTGCTTATACTCAAGCGGTGTTGTCTCACTCCTGGAGAACAATCATGCGCACGGTTCATGTCATCGACGCCGGTAATGTACCTGCGCCGGTCAATGTCGTTGGCGAGACGATCACCATTCTCGCTGGCGGCGACCTGAGTAAACCCTTTGAGGTGCATATCCAGGAAGGTGTGCAAGGTGGCGGCCCGCCCCCGCACTTTCATCCTTGGGATGAAGCGTTCCTGGTCATCGATGGCCAGGTCGAAGTGACGGTGGAGGGCAAGGCCACGACTATCTCAGCCGGAGGCTATGTGCATATCCCCGGCGGCTCGATCCATGCGTACAAGAACATCAGCCCTACCGCGAAAATGATCGGCGTGGTGTCCGACCCGCGTGGCGGACAGTTCTTTGCCGCGATGGACCAGTTCAAGGTGCCCGAGGACCTGCCACGGATCGTTGAAATCGGCGAGCGCTATGACGTTACCTTTCTGCTGCCCAAGCCGGATGCCCATTAAGCGGGCTGACCACATTATCGTTCTTCGCGGGCAAGCCCGCTCCCCCAGGGATTTCGGGACGGCCACCGATCTGTGTCACCAAAGATCAACGGTGGGAGCGAGCCTGTTCGCGATGGCGTCAGACCGGTCAAACACCTGTCTCTGAAACAATGAAAAACAGGCTTTTTCCGTCTACCGTGTAGGATTCTGCGACAGCTTGGCGTTTGGTGATCCGGGAGCTGGCACGTATGATGCTTCACAAACTTCCGCAGATTAGAAGCCTATGTCCCTGATAGTTCTACTGCTTCTGCCTTTCATAGGCAGCTGTCTGGCGGCCGTGCTGCCACACAACGCGCGTAACACCGAATCCCTGTTGGCTGGCCTGGTGGCCTTGATCGGCACCCTTCAGGTCGCGCTCCTGTACCCGCAAATCGCCCATGGCGGCGTGATCCGTGAAGAGTTCTTCTGGCTGCCCAGCCTGGGCCTGAACTTCGTCCTGCGCATGGACGGTTTCGCCTGGCTGTTCTCGTTACTGGTAATGGGCATCGGCACACTGGTGTCCTTGTATGCCCGTTATTACATGTCGCCGGACGATCCGGTGCCGCGCTTCTTTGCGTTTTTCCTGGCGTTCATGGGCGCCATGCTCGGGCTGGTGATCTCCGGCAACCTGATCCAGATCGTGTTTTTCTGGGAACTGACCAGCCTCTTTTCGTTCCTGCTCATCGGCTACTGGCACCACCGGGCCGATGCCCGGCGCGGTGCCTACATGGCGCTGATGGTCACCGGCGCTGGCGGTCTGTGCCTGCTGGCGGGGGTCATGCTGCTTGGCCATGTGGTCGGCAGCTATGACCTGGACAAGGTCCTGGCCGCCGGCGATCTGATTCGCGCACATGCCCTCTACCCCATTCTGTTACCCCTGATCCTGATCGGCGCACTGAGCAAAAGCGCGCAATTCCCTTTCCACTTCTGGCTGCCCCACGCCATGGCCGCACCGACACCGGTGTCGGCCTATCTGCACTCGGCGACCATGGTCAAGGCCGGGGTGTTTCTGCTGGCACGGCTGTGGCCGTCGCTGTCGGGCAGCGAACAATGGTTCTACATCGTCAGCGGAGCCGGGGCCTGCACCCTGTTGCTCGGCGCCTATTGCGCGATGTTCCAGAACGACCTCAAGGGTCTGCTGGCCTACTCGACCATCAGCCACCTGGGCCTGATCACCCTGCTGCTGGGCCTGAACAGTCCGTTGGCGGCCGTGGCCGCGGTGTTTCACATCCTCAACCACGCCACCTTCAAGGCCTCGCTGTTCATGGCCGCCGGGATCATCGACCACGAAAGCGGCACCCGTGACATCCGCAAACTCAACGGCCTGTTCAAACTGATTCCGTTCACCGCCACCCTGGCCATGGTCGCCAGCGCCTCGATGGCCGGCGTGCCGTTGCTCAACGGCTTCCTTTCGAAAGAGATGTTCTTCGCCGAAACCGTGTTCATCAACGCGACCGCCTGGGTCGAAATGGCCCTGCCGATTGTGGCGACCATCGCCGGGACCTTCAGCGTCGCCTACTCCTTGCGCTTCACCATGGACGTGTTTTTCGGCCCGACCGCCACCGACTTGCCCCACACCCCGCACGAACCGCCACGCTGGATGCGCGCGCCGGTCGAGCTGCTGGTGTTCACCTGCCTGGTGGTGGGCATTTTCCCGGCCCAGGTGGTGGGGCCGCTGCTCGCCGCTGCCGCGTTGCCGGTGGTGGGCGGCACCCTGCCGGAATACAGCCTGGCGATCTGGCACGGCTGGAACGCGCCGATGATCATGAGCCTGATCGCCATGTCCGGCGGCATCGTCGTGTACCTGCTGCTGCGTAATCAGCTCAAGCGCGGGCGTTTCCGCTACCCGCCGCTGATTGGCCGGTTCAACGGCAAGCGCCTGTTCGAACGCATCCTGGTGATCAAAATGCGCCTGGCCCGGCGACTGGAGCGACGGATCAGTACCAGGCGCCTGCAGGCCCAATTGTTCCTGATGGTGCTCGCCGCGGTGCTGGCCGGCCTGATCCCGATGCTGCACAGCAGCCTGCACTGGGGCGACCGGCCGAAGATTCCCGGCTCGATCGTGTTCGTCATCCTCTGGCTGCTGGCGATTGCCTGTGCCCTGGGCGCCGCCTGGCAGGCCAAGTACCACCGTCTCGCCGCCCTGACCATGGTCAGCGTCTGCGGCCTGATGACCTGCGTGACCTTTGTCTGGTTCTCGGCGCCGGACCTGGCCCTGACCCAACTGGTGGTCGAAGTGGTGACCACGGTGCTGATCCTGCTGGGCCTGCGCTGGTTGCCTCGACGGATAGAAGAAGTGTCGCCCCTGCCGAGCAGCCTGCGCAAAGCGCGTATCCGCCGTATCCGCGACTTGCTACTGTCGACCGTGGTCGGCGGCGGCATGGCGTTGCTGGCCTACGCGATGCTGACCCGGCAAACGCCGAACGACATTTCCTCGTTCTACCTCAGTCGCGCCCTGCCCGAAGGCGGCGGCAGCAATGTGGTCAACGTGATGCTGGTGGACTTCCGCGGCTTCGACACCCTCGGCGAAATCACCGTGCTGGTGGCCGTCGCCCTGACCGTGTACGCGCTGCTGCGGCGTTTCCGCCCACCGAAAGAGAGCCTGCAACTGCCGGCGCAACAACGCCTGCTGGCACCCGACGTGGTCACCGACCTGGTCAACCCGCGCCACGCCAGCGACACCGCCCTGGGTTTCATGATGGTGCCGGCGGTGCTGGTGCGCTTGCTGCTGCCGATTGCCGTGGTGGTGTCCTTCTACCTGTTCATGCGCGGGCACAACCAGCCCGGTGGCGGTTTCGTCGCGGGCCTGGTGATGTCGGTGGCGTTCATCCTGCAATACATGGTCGCTGGTACCCAGTGGGTCGAGGCGCAAATGAGCCTGCGACCGCTGCGCTGGATGAGCACCGGATTGCTGTTCGCCACCGTGACGGGCCTGGGCGCCATGGCAGTCGGGTATCCATTCCTGACCACTCGCACCTGGCATCTGGACCTGCCCGTACTGGGCGACATTCATGTGGCCAGCGCGCTGTTCTTTGACATCGGCGTGTACGGCGTGGTGGTGGGCTCGACGCTGCTGATCCTCACGGCCCTCGCCCACCAATCGGTGCGGGGTCACAAAACGGCTGCGCAACCCAAACCCGTCGCCATGAAGGAGACCGTCTGATGGAAGAAGTCATTGCCATCGCCATTGGCGTACTGGCCGCGTCCGGCGTCTGGCTGATCCTGCGGCCACGGACATTCCAGGTGGTCATGGGCCTGTGCCTGCTGTCCTATGGCGTCAACCTGTTCATCTTCAGCATGGGCAGCCTGTTCATCGGCAAGGAGCCGATCATCAAGGACGGCGTGCCCCAGGACCTGCTGCATTACACCGACCCGTTGCCGCAGGCGCTGGTCCTCACGGCGATCGTGATCAGCTTCGCCATGACCGCGCTGTTCCTGGTGGTTTTGCTGGCCTCCCGGGGCCTGACGGGCACCGACCATGTGGATGGCCGGGAGCCTAAAGAATGAATGCAATGACGCACCTGATCGCGGCCCCGATTCTGCTGCCGCTGCTGACCGCCGCCATCATGCTGATGCTCGGCGAGAAACATCGTCCGCTCAAAGCCAAAATCAACGTGTTCTCCAGCCTGCTGGGCCTGGGCATTTCCGTCCTGCTGCTGCAATGGACGCAAACCACGGGCGTGCCCGGCTCCATCGGCGTCTACCTGCCAGGCAACTGGCAGTCGCCATTCGGCCTGGTGCTGGTGGTCGATCGCCTGTCGGCGCTGATGCTGGTGCTGACCGGGATCATCGGCGTCAGCGCGCTGCTGTTCGCCATGGCACGCTGGGACAGTGCCGGTTCGAGTTTCCATGCGCTGTTCCAGATTCAGCTGATGGGCCTGTATGGCGCCTTCCTCACGGCGGACCTGTTCAACCTGTTCGTGTTCTTTGAAGTACTGCTGGCTGCCTCCTATGGCCTGATGCTGCACGGCTCGGGCCGCGCGCGGGTGTCGGCGGGGCTGCATTACATCTCGATCAACCTGCTGGCCTCGACCCTGTTCCTGATCGGCGCGGCGCTGATCTACGGCGTCACCGGCACCCTGAACATGGCCGACCTGGCATTGAAAATCCCGCTGGTGTCGCAGGCCGATCGCGGCCTGCTGCATGCCGGCGCAGGCATTCTCGCGGTGGCCTTCCTGGCCAAGGCCGGGATGTGGCCGCTGAACTTCTGGCTGGTGCCGGCCTATTCCTCGGCGAGCGCACCGGTGGCCGCGATGTTCGCGATCATGACCAAGGTCGGCGTCTACACCCTGCTGCGCCTGTGGACCCTGTTGTTCTCCGGCCAGGCCGGGGCGTCGGCGTACTTCGGCGGCGACTGGCTGATCTATGGCGGCATGGCGACCATCATTGGCGCAGCCATCGCGATCCTCGCCGCGCAACGGCTGGAGCGGATGGCCAGCCTGAGCATCCTGGTATCGGCGGGCATTCTGTTGTCGGCCATCGGTTTCGCCCAACCCAACCTGATCGGCGCGGCGCTGTTCTATCTGGTCAGCTCGACCCTGGCACTGAGCGCGCTGTTCCTGCTGGCCGAGTTGATCGAGCGTTCGCGCTCGGCCATCGAGATCCCGCTGGAAGATGAAAACGAAATGCTGCCGCGACCGATGCAAGCTTCGGCGCCGGTCAAGGGCATTAACCTCGACGACGATCTCAAAGCCGTGGTCGGCCAGGTGATTCCCTGGACCATGGCCTTCCTCGGCTTGAGCTTCATTGCCTGTGCGCTGTTGATCATCGGCATGCCGCCACTCTCCGGCTTCATTGGCAAACTCGGCCTGCTCAGCGCCCTGCTCAACCCGTTGGGCCTGGGCAATGCCGGTGACGAGCCGGTGTCGAACGCGGCGTGGGGATTGCTGGCGTTGCTGATTCTTTCCGGGCTGGCATCGCTGGTGGCCTTTTCCCGCCTGGGCATCCAGCGTTTCTGGACGCCGCAAGAACGGCCGTCACCGGTCCTGCGGCGCCTGGAGTGCGCGCCGATCTTCGCGCTGTTGGGCTTGAGCATTGTGTTGACCTTCAAGGCCGAGCCGCTGCTGCGCTACACCCAGGCGGCGGCCGATGCCTTGAACCATCCGCAGCAATATGTGATGGCCGTGCTTGGCACCCGGGCAGTGCCGAGTCCGGAAGCCAAGGCAGCGCTCCTGGAGGTGCAACCATGAAGCGCCTGTTTCCTGCACCGTGGCTGTCGCTGGCGCTGTGGCTGTTGTGGCTGGTGCTGAACCTGTCGATGAGTCCCGGCAACTTGTTGCTGGGTGCAATGCTGGGGTTCTGCGCACCGTTGATGATGCGCAAACTGCGCCCGCTGCCGATCCGCATTCGCCGGCCGGGGGTGATTGCGCGCCTGTTCCTGATGGTCGGTCGTGATGTGGTGGTGTCCAACCTCGCGGTGGCCTGGAGCGTGCTCAACGCCGGTCGCAAGCCTCCGCGTTCGCGCTTCATCAAGGTGCCGCTGGATCTGCGCGACGCCAACGGCCTGGCGACGCTGTCGATGATCTGCACCGTGGTTCCCGGTACGGTCTGGTCGGAACTGGCGCTGGACCGCAGCATTCTGTTGTTGCATGTCTTCGACCTGGAGGACGAAGCGCTGTTCATTGAGCACTTCAAGGCGACCTACGAGCGCCCGTTGATGGAGATTTTCGAATGAGCGCCCTGCTATCGAACGCGATTGTGCTGAGCCTGTTGCTGTTTTCCGTGGCGATGATTCTGACCCTTGTCCGCCTGTTCAAGGGCCCGTCAGCCCAGGACCGGGTCCTGGCACTGGACTACCTGTACATCGTCGCGATGCTGATGATGCTGGCATTGGGCATTCGTTATGCCAGTGACACCTACTTCGAGGCCGCGCTGCTGATCGCGCTGTTCGGCTTCGTCGGCTCGTTTGCCCTGGCGAAATTCCTGCTGCGTGGCGAGGTGATCGAATGAGCGCGCCACTGTCTGTGTGGGTGGAAATCCTGGTGGCGATCCTGCTGGTGCTCAGCAGTCTGTTTGCGTTGATCGGCGCCATCGGCCTGGTACGAATGAAAGACTACTTCCAGCGCATGCACCCGCCGGCGCTGGCCTCGACCCTGGGCGCCTGGTGCGTGGCACTGGCCTCGATCCTCTACTTTTCGGCACTCAAGTCCGCGCCGGTGCTGCACGCCTGGCTGATTCCGATTCTGCTGGCGATTACCGTACCGGTGACCACCTTGCTGTTGGCCAGGGCGGCGCTGTTTCGCAAGCGCATGGCGGGGGACGATGTGCCGGCGGAGGTCTCCAGTCGGCGCAGCGAAAACGGTCGCTAGTTCAGCGTTTTGTATGGGCTGGGCTGACGCTATCGCGAGCAGGCTCGCTCCCACAGAGATTTGTGTCCCGCATGATTTTTCGTGCGCACCGATGAGCGGTGGGAGCGAGCCTGCTCGCGATGGCGATAGTCCAACCGCAGAGAAAGTCCTGTCGACCTCAGCCCCAGGCCACCGCCAACAACCCCGCCCCCAGCACCACGCACAACGGTGAGTAGACCCAGGTATCCAGCCGGGCAAACTTCGAGCCCTTGACCTCTTTGAAAAAACCCACCAGTTCCGAATCACCGATGGCCCTGGCGAACATCAAGATCGCGATGGCACTGATCAGCCATTGCAGCGACCAATGGGACACCGCCGGCAACCACCACCCCACGCGCAAGCACACCAGCAACGAAATCAACAACAACGCCCCGGCCACCAACAGCGTGATCCAGCCCCGCGGTTTGAAGGCGGGACGCAACTTCGGCTCGCCCTCCACCGGCACTTGCGGCACCGCCGCCACAGCGGCCCACTCGCCACCCAATGCCCAGTAGACATGCATCAGGCTGATCGCGGCGAAAGTCGTCACCAGCCATTGAGCCAACACCAGAGTCATGGTCAGAAATCCTTGAAAGGGATTCGAACAATCATCCTAGTTGGCATTTCCTGAACTGCACGGACCTGTCGGCGCGACCCGACCAACGCCACTGCCAGCTATCGCCGGAGCGGCCTTAGAGCCCGGCGGAAACCTTGTCCGCCACCTCCTTGGGCAGCCAGGCTTTCCACACATCCGGGTGCGCCTTCATGAACGCCTCGGCGGCCTGGCGCGGCGCCGTGTGTTTCTCGCTCATCTCGGCCAGGGCCTTGTTCAGCGGATCGATGGGCAGATCGACCCTGGTGAAGAACTCGGCTATCTGCGGGTACTGCTTCTGGAACGGCGTGGACACGCCAATGGACAGTTTCGAGGGCAACGAACGGGTGGGCTGCGGATTGGGGTTGTCTGCGTCGGTCAGGGTTTTCCAGGCTTCGGCGTCGAATGGCGGCTCTTGCAGTTGAACCAACTTGAATCGGCCGAGCAACGGCGTAGGCGACCAGTAATAGAACAACACCGGTTTGCCGCGACGGATCGACGAACTGATCTCCGCGTCCAGCGCCGCTCCGGAACCGCTGCGGAAGTTCACATAGCTGTCTTCCAGCCCATACGCCTTGAGCTTCTGTTTGTTGACCACTTCCGAAGTCCAGCCGATCGGGCTGTTGAGGAAGCGTCCCTTGGTGGGGGCTTCCGGGTCCTTGAACACATCCTTGTAGCGCGGCAGGTCGCTGACACTGCGCAGGTCCGGCGCCAGCGGCTTGATGCCCTTGGCCGGGTCACCCTTGATCACATACTCCGGCACCCACCAGCCTTCGGTGGCGCCCTTGACCGTATCGCCCAGGCTCGCGACCTTGCCTTCGGCCTCCGCCTTGACCCAGACGGGGCTGCGCCCGGCCCACTCTTCGCCAATGACCTGGATGTCATTGTTGGCCAGGGCGGTTTCCAGGGTAATGGTGGTGCCCGGCAACGTATCGGTCGGCAGCCCGTAGCCCTTCTCGACAATGATGCGCAGGATATCGGTGATCAGGCTGCCACTTTCCCAATTCAGGTCGGCGAAGTGGATGGGCGCCTGGGCAGCCGATACGGGCACCGATGACGCCAACAACCCGAAAGTGGCCAGGGTAGCGGCCAGCAAGCGTCGAAAACCTTTCATGCTCTTTGTACCTCGTGCTGTTCACAGCAATGGCAGGATGGCCTGGCAGAAGACCGCGAAGCCTCTGAATAGTCAGTCAACTGACTTTAGTAGAGGTTCCTGCTTTCGAGGGAGCATGCCCTGGTTTTAGGAAGTTTCCTGCAAGCGCGCCAATTCTCTTCTGACCATGCTGGCATACGCTGCCGGGCGCAACGCGTAGATCTGTGAGGCCACCCAATTCAGCCAGGCTCCCTGCAGCACAGCCTTCTGCCCGAACAGCCGTTGGGCCTCGGCTTGAGCGCTGGCGAGGTTTTGCTCGTGGAAGTCGGCGCGGGTCAGGCTCATTACTCGCTGGCCTTGAACGTCACCAGTTCGCCCTTGCGCCACTTGGCGGCCTTGGCGGTCACGGCCTTGAGGGTCTTGGTCAGGCCTTCCTGCAACTGCTCATGGGCGGCGAACACAGTCACTACGCTGTGACCTTCCTTGAACACGATGGCATGCCCGTCGGCGGTGGTGACAAAGGCGTAATCGCCCAGGCCGTAGACCGTCAGTTTGATATCGCGGAATTTGATTTCCAGCTTGCCGCCTTCGCGACTGGGCAATACCGAGGCGCTGAAATGATCGCCTACCTTGAGTTTGAGCCCAGGCTTATCGTCCACCACCAGTGCTGACTCGGTGTCGATTTCGGCAATGTAAATGCCTTCAGCGTTCTGTTCGGTGATGTAAACGAAACGTGACTGAAACTGTTTAACAAGCTTTGCGCGCAAATCACCCAGCACGAACAAAGCATGCATATCGAGATTACTTACTGCCAAGGAAACATCCCCACATCTGAAAATGACGCCGCACGCGAAAAAGGCGCACGGCCAAAAAAAGCGGCAATGCCGAAGGTGAAGCCAGATACCCGGGTTGAAGTCCTGAAATGAGCAGAGGGCTCATCCATCACGAGGCTTGAGCAGACTACTGGATGTCGCTCGTATCGTCTTGCCTGGCGTTCGTCAAAGGTTGAAGGAAAACGCCCTTCGTACGGCCAGAGAAATACGGACTATCAACTTCGGGGAAAATTCTCTCGAAAAAAAGCACTTTTCTGACATATCGCCAGCCAGAAATTGCTTTAGATAAACATCGATCCCCCCAGTGAGGGTGATTCTAGAGCAGCGATGCTCGTTGAGACCACCCATACCGACGTACATACGTCGGCAAAACAATGAAAAGGACTTCATATGTGCACACTGACCCACTTCGCTCATCCCCAAACATCGCACCTGATGCTGTCGCAACACCCCGAACTTGCCACCCAAGCCCTCCGTCAGCCCCGGTTTCAAGTGATATTGGCCGGCAATGCCTTCTTCCATATCAAGGAAATTTCCACCGGGCACGTCAGAGGTTTCCGCGGCGATCACAACGAAGCCTGTGCCCTCGCCCGCTCACTTGAATCACGTGTTTGACGGTTTCGTTTCCTTTCTTGCGATAGACGTTTCGTCACACCGGCGACTTATCTCAGCCGCCGGCCCGCAACAACTGCCATACTGCCCGGCCAATCAAACGCCGCCTCTCCAGGTGGACGGCGTTAAACATAACAATATATTTCCAAGGGAAGGCAGCAACGTGACGGAATTTGATATCGGCGAGTTTTTTATTTGGGGCGAAGCCAGAGAAGTCGACGGTGAGTTCCAGGCTGTCATAGTCATGCGCGCCAAACCGCCACTGAGAACCGTGACTTACCATCAGGTTGAAAAGGATCGCTGGTTCAAAACTTCGGACGTCGCTGCCAACGCGGCCCAGGAATCAGCAAAAGAACTGAAGGCTGCCGTCGATGCCGGTGCCTTGAAAGCCTGATCATCGCGTTTGCGGTCTATGCTCACTCCTGCATTTGTACATCGCTTTCGAACTCCTGACGCGCGGCTCCCTCAGATGCAATGTAGCCGCACCTCAGATCTCGTCCTCGACGCGACCGCCCACTGCAAGGAGAAGAAGATGGAATCACCGACACACGACTTGAAAGGTTTGTTCGACCAGCTCGGCCTGGACTCCACTCAAAAAGCCATCGACGATTTCATTGCCAGCCATTCACCGTTGCCCGACGACAAGAAACTCATCGATGCCGAGTTCTGGACCCCGCAACAGGCCGGTTTCCTGAAAGAACAACTGCGTGAAGATGCCGACTGGGCGCGGGTGGTCGACGACCTGAACCTGCGCATGCATCAGATTCACTAGCCCCAGGCTCAATGCAGGCTGTCTGGTGTTTCTTTTTTCAATTGCGCCAGCCAGGCAGCCCTGCACTCCTCCGCTTCATCGCGACTGGAAAATGCCGTCCCCCGGCGTTCACCGTTGAGCAGCACCACCCAACAGACGCTCTGCCCCAACGCCCGCAAACTGTCGGGCACACCACTGCCGATCATCACCGCCACATCAACTTTACTGAGCATGCTGACCTCTCGAAATCCGTTAGCAACCTAACTATGTAGGCATGTTAATCAGTCAATTCGAGGGGAAACAGCAGAGACGCTGCATATCAGCGTTTCCAAAAACGTAACAATACGGTGCGCCATGCGGACCCGCCTCTAACGCAATGCTGTTCAGTTAGGGACATTGCAGGAGCGAGCTTGCTCCTACGGTCGATCACATTCTCTTAACTGAACAGCATTGAGCCTCTAGCGAGGCTTTTCCGGCTTGTAGCCCAGACGCAAACCACCCCAATGCCGTCCCTTTATCAGGATCGGCACCGACAGGTCGTGCATCAATTCTCCCGTGTCTCGGGTATACGTTTGCAGCAGTACCGGCTGCTGATGGCTGCCACAACGGATGCCGGTACGGTCGGCAAACTTGCGCTTGGTGCGGTTTTGCGCGGTATCGACCTGGACATCGCCGGTCAGCGGCTGGCTGAAGGCTTTGTTGTGGGTCGGCACGTAGCCTTGCTGGGTGCAGGCAATCGCGAACACCAGGCCTTCATGGCGCGGCAGCAGCGGTTCCTGGATCGCCGGCAAGACTTGATCGGTGTAGCGATCGAAGCGGGTCTGATACTTGGGCGGGCTGGTGTCGGGAATTGCCTGGTAATGACGGTCGAACAAGTCATCGAGGCTGATTCGGCCGGCGTCGATGTCGGCATCGAAGCGCGCGGCAATCTGGCTCGCCCCTTCGCGGGCCAGGTCGTAGATCCGCTGGTGATAGTCATCCAGTCCGACTTCCGCCAGGCGTTCGCTGATGGTTTCGGCCTGACCTTCCATTTGAATGGCGGCCTGGGCCAGCCGCTGGGTTTGCTGGTCGCTGATGGCCAGGTCGCTGCGCATCTGTTCGATGGCATGGAACAGGCTATCGAGTTGTTCGCGGTTGGTCTCGGCGCCTCGGGCAATTTCACCGACCTGGCTTTCGACGCTGGCTGCCAGGCGCGCGATGTTTTCCAGATGTTGCCCCGTGTGCTCGACCTGCCGCACGCCAGTGTCGAGGTCGCTGGACAGTTGCCGGATCTGCTCCACCACTTGCGTGGTGCGTTGCTGGATATCGGCCACCATCTCCCCGACTTCACCGGTCGCCGTGGCGGTACGCGCGGCCAGGCCACGAACCTCGTCGGCCACCACCGCAAAGCCGCGTCCGTGCTCGCCGGCGCGCGCCGCCTCGATGGCCGCGTTCAACGCCAGCAGGTTGGTCTGGCTGGCGATGGACTGGATCACCAGGGTGACGCGCTGGATATCATCGCTGCGCAGACTCAGGGCTTCGATCAGTTCACGGCTGCTATTGGCCCGCTGACTGAGCTGATGCATGCGCGCAATCGATTCGATCAACTCGCCACGCCCCGCCGCGCCGCTCTGATGCGCCTCGCTGGCAGCACTCAGGGCCGCACGACTGAGCGTCGACGTGGCTTGTTCGGTGACAATCATGACTTCGGCGTTGCTGACGATCTGCGCCGCCGCACCGAGCTGCGATTGCAGCTTATCTGCCAGTTGCTTGACCGAAAAGGCCACGCCCGCCGCTGACAGGGCGTTATGACTGGTGGTGTAGGAAAGGTCGCGAGTCAACGCCGAGAGGGCGCTGGACGTATCGGCAGGAGCCACTTCAGGCGTCGCACGCGAACGCAGACGGGGCAGCCAGACAATCAGCACCGCCAGCGGCAGGCCCAGGTAAAGCGACCAGCCACCCAGCGTCATGCCGCACAGCAAGAGCATCAGGGCGATGCTCTGCAACGTCGGCGTCAACCAGCGGTTTTTCGGCAAAAGTTCTGGTGCAGGCACTGCCGCAACCAGAGATCCATCTCTCGTCATCGTTATCACCCCGCCATCTTCTAATTGTTGTCATCGCATTAAACGCCGGCACAAAGCCATTATCCATGGGCCTTTAGTCGTGGTCGTTGCAGCAGATCAATAGAAGTGCGGGGATTTCCGTAGACGTCGAAAAGCAAAGATCGCAGCCGTCGACATCGGCTGCCGAATCGGAGGCAGACGCTGGCGAAGGCTGCGATCTTTTCACAGACAGCCCGGGCTGAGCGGGCTGCCTGGCAGAATCACGCCTGACGCTGGTGCTTGTCGATTTGCTCGTGACGCTCTTGAGCTTCGATGCAGTACTTGGTCGTCGGGCTGATCAACAGGCGTTTCAGGCCGATTGGCTCGCCGCTGTCGTCGCACCAGCCGAAGCTGTCTTCCTTGATGCGTTCCAGGGCTTGTTCCAACTGAGGCAGCATGCGCTGGTCGCGATCGATCGCATTCACCAGCCAGGTGCGCTCTTCTTCGACGGAAGCGGCGTCAGCCGGATCGGCCGGGGTGTCCAGGCTCTCGATGGCGATGCGGTTCTGTTCGATGCGCTCATGGGTTTCGACTTTCATGTTTTGCAACAGCTCGGCGAAAAAAGCATGTTGCTCGGCATTCATGTAGTCATCCGCCGGCATGGCCAGCAACTTGTCCTTTGTCATTGATATCTCTATAAAAAAACGTGCATTAAGGCGAATAAGGGAGCGTTCCGGCAGACCTGGTCAGGCCATCGGAAAGGCGCCGTTTGTTCCAAGCGCCACCCGGCACTCAATTTACGAGGGGCGGCAGTCTAAGGCCGACTTGAGGCCTCAGCAACTGAAAAGACAGCGAATTTGTCCGGCAAAGCCTCGAAAATGCTCTATGGCAGGCATTCAGGCGGTCATCGGAGTGCGTTTATAGCAAGAAATTCCATGCAGCGGAGGTATATAGAAGACAAACGGCTATCCAATACCGCCTCATTTGCACAGCCGCCAGGCTCAGCTAAGGTTGTCCCTCCCGAAATGGCTACTTCAAGGAGCAGTTAAATGAAGCTGATCGGCATGCTGGATTCGCCCTACGTACGACGCGTCGCCATTTCTGCCAAACGCCTGGGCATTGCGCTGGAGCATGAATCGGTGTCGGTGTTCAGGCACTTCGAGCAGTTCCGGCAAATCAACCCGGTGGTCAAGGCGCCCACGCTGGTACTCGATGACGGCGAGGTGTTGATGGATTCGACACTGATCATCGACTACCTGGAGGCCCTGGCCGCACCGGGCCGCAGCCTGATGCCCGCTGGCATTAAACAGCGCGCGCATTCATTGCGCCTGACAGGACTGGCGTTGGCGGCTTGCGAAAAGTCAGTGCAGCTCTATTACGAGCGCAACCTGCGCCCCGCGGACATCCAATACCAACCCTGGGTTGAACGGGTCGAAGGGCAACTGGCGGCGGCCTATGTCGCGCTGGAGCGCGAGCTGGACAAGCAACCGCTGAGCACCGACGGTTCGATCGACCAGGCTGGCATCACTCTCGCCGTGGCCTGGAGCTTCACCCGTCTGGTGGTGCCGGATCAGGTCGCTGCGGACCACTTTCCGCGCATCGCGGCATTTACTGCCTATGCCGAAGGGCTTGAGGCGTTTGTGAGCACACCGATCGACTGACACAGTCAGGATCAAAACAGCGCAGCCTGCGACAGTTCCTGCACAGATTCGTGCAGGGCCGTCACAGGCTGTGCTGTTTTCCTTTAATGAATCAGTGCATGAACAGCGCGATCAGGATGATGATCGGGATCGGTACGCCAAGAAAGAACAACAGTAATGAGCGCATGGTGTTTCTCCTGAGTTAGCGAACGGTGGCGGTAGTGACGTAAGTGTCGGTTTCCAGATACACCACGGCGTCCCGACGACGACCGCCAAAAGTCGCGGCAAGACTGGCGAAAAATGCACCGGCCAACAGCGCAACGAACATCCATAACGTGGTCCAGGCAGCGACTTTGGCGGCCGTGTCCGCCGCTTGTTGTGCCTTCAGTTTGGCGTCAGCCACCGCTTTTTGAGTACGCCCATACACTTCATCGACCCGGCGTTCAGCATCTGCCTGGGTGAGGTTGGTCCGTTGCGCCACCAATTGCGCCAGGTAGGTGCGATCCTCGGCAGCCAGTTGCCCATCATTCAAGGAACGGACAAAGATGCGCATCACGGTGCCCCGGGCGGCGTCATCGCTGACGGCGGCCGGACGATCATCGCGAAACAGGCTGTCGACGAAGTAACCGTATTGATCGCTGTCGGTATTGGCTGCTGCGGTGCCGGCCGCTTGAGTCACGGCACTGGCGGCGCCACCCACGACCTGCGCCCCGGCCTGCACCCCGCCGCTGACCAGGCTGCTGACCGATCCAGCCACCAATGTGGCCGTCACCAGCGTCGCCACGCACCAGGCCAGGAAGCCATGGGCGGTGTCGCGGAAGTAGACTTCATCGCCGTGCATGTACGCCCACTTCACCCGCAGCCGGCCGGCGATGTAGCCACCGGCCCCGGAAGCGATGATTTGGGTGACGGCCAGCCAGACGATCGTGGAAATGCCCAGGCCCTTGGCGCTCACGCCTTCATTAGCCCACGGCGACACCGCCGAAAACCCAAGGCCAAAACCCAGCAGCACCAGAATCAGCGATAACGCCGCTGCCGCTGCCGCCCCGGCGAAAATCGCCCCCCAAGACACGCCCGAGAGCGTGCTCGATTCATCTACGGCAGGATAGAAACCATCAGAGGATCTATTCATCGTTGTATCGCTCCAGGCAGGAAAGATGGTGTTACAACTCTTCGAATGAACAATTGCAGTGACCGTGCCAGTCGCGAAATTTAGATAAGTCGTTAAACTTCAGAGGGTTACAAAGATGGAACTTCCAAAGGTCATGCAATATGCAATAAACGACCAGCCCCGGCGGGTTTTCTGCATTGCCAAAACTATTTGCGCCTGTAGCTTTTATTGCCCGCAGGCGTGAGGCAGTAGACGCCGCCTCTGGGGCCCGTACAGAACGAACCGGTTCCGCAGGCGCAACCCTCGGCGTCCTTCACAAATGCTTGTGGCCGGGCCTGGCTTTTGCTGCCATATATAGATGAACAACTTTTTTTCGAAGCACTGATGGAGCCGTCGTTACACAGGAACAGCTCACCGTCACAACGGGCAATACCGCCCTTCTTTCCCGAACAGGGTGTATTGGCGGCCCACGACGATGAGCAGACAACGCACAGCAACAACAGGCATATCGGCATCCAGCCAGGTTTCAAAGTACGCACGTTGCAGCTTCCCGTTGAAATTATGGCCCAATGATATCAATGTTCCCTTATCGCACCGTAAGCACATGAAAGTTAATTTATTAAGTCACGGGCAATTCTTGGCAAAATGCTTCGAACTCAGAATTGAACCGATTGATCAGGCCAGCCTATGACCCGTATTTTGACCATCGAAGACGACGCCGTGACCGCCCGGGAAATTGTCGCCGAACTGAGCAGCCACGGCCTCGAAGTCGACTGGGTCGACAATGGCCGCGAAGGGCTGGAGCGCGCAGTCAGCGGCAACTATGACCTGATCACCCTTGACCGCATGCTGCCCGAGCTGGATGGCCTGGCCATCGTCACCACGCTGCGGACCATGGGTGTGGCGACTCCCATCCTGATGATCAGCGCCCTCTCCGACGTCGACGAACGCGTGCGCGGCCTGCGCGCCGGCGGCGACGATTACCTGACCAAGCCCTTCGCCACCGATGAAATGGCCGCCCGCGTCGAAGTCCTGTTGCGCCGCCAGAACAACGTGACGGCACACGTCACCACGTTGCGAGTGGCGGATCTGGAACTGAACCTGATCAGCCATGAAGCCAGCCGCAATGGCGAGTTGCTGACGCTGCTGCCCACCGAATACAAGCTGCTCGAATTCCTGATGCGCAACACCGGGCAGATCCTGTCGCGAATGATGATTTTCGAAGAGGTCTGGGGCTATCACTTCGATCCGGGCACCAACCTGATCGACGTGCACATTGGCCGCCTGCGCAAAAAAATCGACCCACCGGGCAATGTTCCACTGATTCGAACCGTGCGAGGCTCGGGTTATGTCATTGCCGAACCCGTCTAAAGGCTGGCGTTCTTCCAGCAGTCGTCTGCTGGCGCTCTACAGTGCGTTGTTCGTGACCTGGAGCGCGATTCTCATGGGGGTCATGTACTACGAGGTGTCGGCCTACCTGGACAACCTGGCCAAACATTCGCTGATGCAACGTCAGCATCTGTTCTCGCGCTTTCAGGGCGAACAGCTGGTGGACGCCCTCGCCGTCAGCATGACCTTCGACATTCGCGGCCTCGACGCCTATGGCCTGTTCGACAGCCATCAGCGTTACCTCAGTGGCGCCCTGCGCGCCATCCCGCTCGACTTGCCGCTGGACGGCAAGATCCACATGCTCAGCGACTGCACCGACTCCGACGACCCGACCCTGCCCGCGGACAGCTGTGACGCGGTAGCGACCCAGACCCGCGACGGTCGCTGGCTGGTGCTGGTGCGGGACAACGGTTCGTTGTTTGCCGTCACCCGCATCATTCTCCATGCATTGTTCTGGGGTGTGACCTTGACCATTCTGCCGGGCATTGTCGGCTGGCACTTGTTGCGCCGCCGCCCGCTGCGGCGAATTCGCGCGATTCAGGCCAGTGCCGAGGCGATCGTCGCCGGTGACCTGACCAAGCGCCTGCCGCTGTCCAATCGCCGCGATGAACTGGACATGCTCGCCGCCATCGTCAACGCCATGCTCGAACGCATCGAACGCTTGATGAACGAGGTCAAGGGCGTGTGCGACAACATCGCCCACGACCTGCGCACGCCGCTGACCCGCTTGCGCGCGCAGCTCTATCGCATGCAGCAACAGGCTGGTGAAGGCTCTGCCGAAGCGGCGCAACTGGATTCGGTACTGAGCGAAGCGGACACCCTGATGGCGCGTTTTCGCGGTCTGCTGCGGATCTCCGAACTGGAAGACCGCCAGCGCCGTTCCGGTTTCGTGCAGCTCGACCCGGTGTCGTTGCTGCAGGAACTGCATGAGTTTTATCTGCCACTGGCCGAAGACGATGGCCTGGTTTTTCAATTGCACGTGCCTGGGTCATTGCCGCCGCTGATGGGTGACCGGGCGCTGCTGTTCGAGGCGATTGCGAACCTGTTGAGCAACTCGATCAAATTCACCCCGCCCGGCGGCGCGGTCATTTTGCGAGGGATCAATCAGGGTGGGCATACCCGCATCGAAGTGCTCGATTCCGGTCCCGGAATCCCGGAGGCCGAACGCGAGGCTGTGTTCCAGCGCTTCTATCGCGCCGAAGCCGGTAATCAGAAAAGCGGTTTCGGCCTGGGGCTGTCGATCGTCGCGGCGATTGTCAGCCTGCACGGCTTTACGCTGGAGGTGGGACGCAGTGAACTGGGGGGCGCGCGGCTGGTGATCGATTGCCGCCAGAGTTTGATTGCCCCGACCTGACTCAAATCTCCTGAATCGACACGGAACCTGTGGGAGCTGGCTCCCACAGGCTTCTGCGTTGACTCAAGCGGGGTAATTGGCCCGCAACGCCTGCAGGCCACCCTGGTAAATCCCGGCGAATAACACCACCACCTCCTCATCACTGACCCCCACCGGTTCAAACCGGCCGGACCAGGTCACCCGGGCGCCCTCGCCCTGGCTCTCGACCTTGATCGTCGCCAGGTACTCAGTGGCCGGAAACGGCGCCTGCACAATCGAGTAGCTGTAGGTCTTGCCGGCATTGTCAAACGCTTGCAGGCGCTCGATCACCACCGCGCCGTCCGCGGTTTGCAGACTGCGCACACGCCCGCCTTCACTGAGTTCGCTCTTGGGAATGAACGGCAGCCAGTCCGGCAGCGAGTTGAAACCCCCGATCAATTGCCAGACCTGATCGGCCGGAGCCGGGATGTCGATGAAGGCTGATGCAGATGCCATGGAATGTTCTCTCTTGATCAGTAAGGGTCAGATGGCCAGGCTGTCGACGACACCGCCGTCGACCCGCAGGGCGGCGCCCGTGGTGGCCGAGGATAACGGTGAAGCGATGTAGGCCACCAGATTCGCGACTTCCTCGACATGGGCCACGCGCTGGATGATCGAAGTGGGCCGGGCCTTGCGCACGAAGTCGTCGGCTTCCTCCTGCAGGCTGCGACCGGATTGCGCAATCGCATCCTTGAGCATCTTCTCCACGCCATCGGTCAAGGTCGGGCCCGGCAGGATCGCGTTGACCGTCACCCCGGTGCCCGCCAGCCGCTTGGCCAGTCCATGGGACACCGCCAGGTTGGCGCTTTTGGTCACGCCATAGTTGAGCATGTCGGCCGGGATCGCGATCCCGGATTCCGAAGACAGGAAAATCACCCGCCCCCAGCCCTGCTTGACCATGTCCGGCACGTAATGCCGCGACAGGCGCACCCCTGAGATCACGTTGACCTCATAAAAGCGCGTCCACTCGCTGTCGGGGGTGTCAAAGAAATCCACCGCTTCGTAGATCCCCAGGTTGTTCACCAGGATGTCGGCCCGTGGTTCGGCGGCGAACAGTTTTTCCGCGCCTTCTGCCGTTCCGAGATCGGCCGCCAGCCCGCGCAGTTGAGCGCCCGGCACCTGTTGGCGAATGCTCGCCAAGGCCTGTTCGACCTTGGCCGTATCGCGACCGATCACCACCACCGTGGCGCCGGACTCGGCCAACGCCTTGCTGATGCCCAGGCCAATGCCGGCCGTGCTGCCGCTGACAATCGCCAGTTTTCCACTCAGATCGATTTTCATGCTCAAGCTCCAATGATCGGCAACGGTGCGCGTTCGGATACCAGTCTTGGCTCACGCAGCGCCTGCCAGAAGGTTGCGGGAATCACGCGGTCATGAACGGAAAGAGTGTAGCGACCCGTCAGAAAATTACCCTCTGGCTGTGCTTCGCCCGGATCAAGGGTCAATTCATCCGGCCCGACCTTGGCCATAGGCCCCGGCCCCGGATCACGCCGGCTTCGGGTCTGCACAAGAAACAAGCGAGAGCGGCTCGCGATGGCCACCGCCGTTGGCATTTGTTTAATGGCTGTCGGCGTTACTTCGTGAAAGCTACAGCGCCTTGCGTCGTTGCCTACGGGTACGCCAGAATCCGCCGGCTTGTGCGCCTTGGGGTCGGGTTTTATCGTTTGTCGGTCGCTGAAAAGAACAGTGATCGGGTTTGGTAGCCCGACCCTACACAAGGCGCATAGCGTCACCTTTTGCAGGTTTTTCACGCCTGTATTAATGGTGGCCATGCGCAGGGCACCTTCGGGTGCGCCGGTTTTTCCTTGTGTGCCGGTCTACCAACCTCCGTATGGCCACCACCCTTCGTTTGGTAGCGAGGGTGATGGTTCCTTCAGTTCACGAGGAGCTGCATCCATGTTGAAAACTACGCCCAACCCACCAGACACCGCCCCCACTTTTCACTTCGAAACCCCTGATCCAGAAAACCACCCGGAACCCACCGACCGCATCCCCTCCGCCGCCGACATCCGCGCCACCCCGCGCAAACCCTGCCGCATGTTCATCGTCGACCCCGAGCTCGACACCGAATCCCTGCTGGCCCACGCCTGCGAATCCCTGGCGTCGGCCAACGTCATGACCCTGGACCTGGCGGACCGTACGGAAGGGACCAGTCGCAACACCCTGCTGGGCATCGCGCAAGTGATCATGCTCGGCGAACTGGCAGTCAACCGCGCACTGGACCGCCTCGACCCACCCGAATAAACACCACCCCCTGTGGCGAGCTTGCTCCCTCGCTACAGGTTTGGTGCTTTACTGAAGAAATTCTGCAACCTGCGAGCACCGCCGCCATGAACCGCAACGACCTGCGCCGCGTGGACATGAACCTGTTGGTGATTTTCGAAACCCTGATGTTCGAGAAAAACCTGACCCGCGCTGGAGAGAAACTGTTTCTCGGCCAGCCAGCGGTCAGTGCGGCGCTGGCGCGGTTGCGGGATTTGTTCGACGATCCGTTGCTGGTACGCAACGGCCGTAGCCTGGAGCCGACGCCGCGCGCCCTGGTGATTCTCAAGGAATTGCAGCCGGCGATGGACACCATTTCCGGCGCGGTCAGCCGGGCCAAGGATTTCGACCCGTCCACCAGCCGTGACGTGTTTCGCATCGGCCTGTCCGATGACGCTGAATTCGGTCTGTTTCCGCCGTTGCTCAAGCAGATCCGTGAAGAGGCACAGAATGTCGTGGTTGTCGTACGGCGGGTGAATTTCCTGCTGATGTCGTCGATGCTCGCCACCGGCGAGATTACCGTCGGGATCAGCTACACCACAGAATTGCCGGCCAATGCCAAACGCAAAAAACTGCGGGACTTGAGCGTCAAGATCCTGCGTGGCGATAACCGGCCCGGCCCCCTGACCCTGGATGAATTCTGCGAACGTCCCCATGCGCTGGTGTCGTTTTCCGGAGATTTGACCGGGGCGATCGATACCGACCTTGCACGCATCGGCCGTTCGCGCCGGGTGGTGCTGGCGGTGCCGCAGTTTGCCGGCTTGCGCGCGTTGCTGGCGGGCACCGACATGCTGGCGACGGTGCCGGATTACGCGGCGAGCGCGCTGATCGAAGGCAGCAGCCAGCTGCGTGCCGACGATGCGCCGTTCGACATCAAGCTGTCCGAACTGTCCATGGTCTGGAACGGTGTCAACGATAACGATCCGGCAGAACGTTGGTTGCGCTCGAAAATTGTGGCGCACATGTCGGCTCCACTGTCGGGGCATTGAGCGAATTGAAGTGCGGATCGCTCTCGCGCAAGTAGATCGGCAGGTCCGTCATCGGCGGCATGGCAGGGATCTCGAAATACATCTGGATCACCCAGCCACGGTGATAACTGCCGTGATTGACCACGTGCATCAGTATCGCCCCGGCGCTCATGGTGCCGCTTTCACCGGAAACGAAAGTAAACCTGACAGGTTTATCCAGGGAGGCATCGGTTTGCCGGGCGGTCCAGTCGCTGTACCAGTGATCGATGTCCTGCTGCGCCAGACGCAGGTCGATCAGGTTCGGATGCACCAATTCGTGGGAGGTCTTGAAGCCGTGCCCTCGGCCTTCGAGGTGAGCCTGCCAGATGCAGTCCACCACATAGATGTGGTTCAGCGTGCCGATCATGGTTTTGAACACTGAAGCGCGCTCTTTTTCGACTTCGCCCGGCGGCAGTTGCGCCAGATTATCGAAGAGGCGCTGATTGGCCCATTGTTTGTAATCGGCAAGCATGCGGGCAGTGCGTACGTTGATCATCAGACTTCTCCGATGGCGAAGAGCACATCTTCCAAGGATAGCGCTATCCGAGGGAGGCGGCGCAGACGCTGATTACCGGTCATCAAACCGACCTGATCCTGGTCCTGTAGGAGTGAGCTTGCTCCTACAGGGCGTCAGGCCAGCTGCTTCAGTACGTGCCCCGCCAGCGCCAGGCAACTGGTCAGGCCTGGCGATTCGATGCCGAACAGGTTCACCAATCCCGGCACCCCATGCTCGGTCGGGCCGCTGATGCGGAAGTCGGCGGCGGGGTCATTCGGCCCGCTGATTTTCGGGCGAATACCGCTGTAGGCCGGTTGCAGGCTGTGATCGGGCAACCCTGGCCAGTAACGCCGGATCGCCTGGTAAAAACCATCGGCGCGATGGGGGGCCACGCGGTAGTCGACTTCGTCGACCCATTCCACGTCCGGCCCGAAACGCGCCTGACCGCCGAGGTCGAGGGTCATGTGCACGCCCAAGCCGGCACTCTCCGGCGCCGGATAAACCAGATGCCGGAACGGCGCCCGGCCGCTGAAACTGAAATAACTGCCCTTGCACAAATGCGCCACGGGAACGTGCTGCGAGGACAGCCCTTCAATCTGACTGGCCACCTGCGGCGCGGACAACCCGGCGCAATTGATCAGCTCACGGCAACTCAACGTCATGGGCTCGGCGCCGCCCATGTGCAGTTCAAAGCCCTGTTCGATGCAGCGCGCAGACAGCAACGGCGTTTGAAACGCCAGGGACGCGCCCCGGGCTTCGGCATCGGCCTGCAACGCCAGCATCAGCCCATGGGCATCGACAATGCCGGTGGACGGCGACCACAGCGCGGCGACGCAGGACAACGCCGGTTCCAGCTCCCGCGCCTGATCGCCGTCCAGCCATTGCAGGTCATCGACGCCATTGCGCCGACCCTGCCCAAGCAGTGCCTGCAAAGCCAGCCGTTGCGCATCATCGCTGGCCACGATCAGCTTGCCCAGGCGCTGATAGCGCACGCCGCGCTCTTCGCAGAAGGCATACAAACGTTGCTTGCCCTCCACACACAACTGCGCCTTGAGGCTGCCGCCGGGGTAGTAAATGCCGGCGTGGATCACTTCGGAATTGCGCGAACTGATACCCACACCGATGCCTGCGCCGGCCTCTACCAGGACCACTTCGCGCCCGCTCATGGCCAGTGCCCTGGCCACCGCCAGGCCAACCACTCCGGCGCCAACCACCACGCTGTCCACATCGACATCCACCTGCCCTGCCCTCATGCCAACCCAGCCTCCGCTCCGGTCATCGATCAGGCTGGAGAATAGCGCCAGCAGGAACTTGCCGGCTATGACGCCTCTGGATATTGCGCCGCGCTCAGGGCCGCCATCGCTGGCAAGCCAGCTCCCACAGGATGCAGGTGATGGGTCGACCGTGAGGCTGCCTGCGCCGGCCGCTCAGGGGTAATACGTTCGTTGATTGCGTGAAGATTCAAAAAAAAACCCGCTGACCGTCACCGGTTCAGCGGGCTTTCTCTATCGCGGATCAGCTTGTCCAGGCGCCCCATTCATAACGATGGGACTCGCGGATCACAACGCCATATCAGCCGAGGCGTTCTCTTTCGGCGCTTTCGGCTTTTCAGCCTCGACAGCCGGCGCAACAGCCTGACCGATCGCCGGTGGAGGAGTCAGCTCCAGCACCTTGGCGGTGTAAGCCCACTCTTGCGCCACTTTCTCAGGGCTGCCATTGAGTTGGGTGCCGTAGCTCGGCACGATCTGATGCAGCTTCTCTTGCCAGGCCGGCGTCGCTACCTTGTCCTTGAAGACTTTCTGCAGTACCGACAGCATGATCGGTGCAGCGGTCGAAGCACCTGGCGATGCGCCCAGCAGGCCGGCGATGGTGCCGTCCTGGGAAGCGACGATCTCGGTGCCCAGCTTCAGCACGCCACCGGCGGCTTCATCACGCTTGATGATCTGCACGCGCTGGCCCGCTTGCCACAGCCGCCAGTCTTCGGCTTTGGCGTTCGGGAAGTATTCCTTCAGGGCGTTGAGGCGATCTTCATCCGACAGCATCAACTGACCGGCCAGGTACTCGACCAGCGGGTATTCCTTGATGCCGACCTTGGTCATTGGCCACACGTTGTGCGTGGTGGTGGTGGTCAGCAGGTCCAGGTACGAGCCTTCCTTGAGGAACTTGGTCGAGAAGGTCGCGAACGGGCCAAACAGGATCACGCGCTTGCCGTCCAGCACGCGGGTGTCCAGGTGTGGGACCGACATCGGCGGTGCGCCAACGGACGCTTTGCCGTAGGCCTTGGCCAGGTGTTGCTCGGCGATGGCCGGGTTTTCGGTCACCAGGAACGAGCCACCTACCGGGAAGCCCGCGTACTCCTTGGCTTCGGGAATGCCCGATTTCTGCAGCAGGTGCAGGGCACCGCCGCCGGCGCCGATGAACACGAACTTGGCATCGGTTTCGGTCTTGCTGCCGTCTTTCAGGTTTTTGTAGCTGACACGCCAGCTGCCGTCGGCGTTCTTGGTGATGTCCTGCACTTCGCTGGACAGCTTCAAGTCGAATTTCGGCGTGGTTTGCAGGTGGGCAACGAACTGGCGCGTGATTTCGCCGAAGTTCACGTCAGTCCCGATGGGGGTCCAGGTGGCCGCGACTTTCTGGTTCGGGTCACGCCCTTCCATCATCAACGGGACCCACTTCTTGATCACGGCCGGGTCTTCGGAGTACTGCATGCCGGCGAACAGCGGGCTCGCTTGCAGGGCTTCGTAGCGTTTCTTCAGGAATTTGATGTTGTCATCGCCCCACACAAAGCTCATGTGTGGCGTGGAATTGATGAACGAGCGCGGGTTTTTCAGCACGCCTTGCTGAACCTGCCAGGCCCAGAACTGACGGGAGATCTGGAAAGCTTCGTTGATTTCAACGGCTTTCGGGATCTGAACCTTGCCATTCTCGTCTTCGGGGGTGTAGTTCAACTCAGCCAGGGCGGAGTGACCGGTACCGGCGTTGTTCCAGCCGTTGGAGCTTTCCTGGGCGACGCCATCGAGGCGCTCGACCATCTCCATCGACAGGCCTGGTTCCAGCTCATTGAGCCAGACGCCGAGGGTTGCGCTCATGATGCCGCCGCCAATCAGCAGCACATCGACTTTCTTGGCTTCTTCGGCCTGGGCCGTCGTCATCCCCAACGACAAAGCCAGCCCCAGCAGGGCCGTGTTCACTTTCTTAAACATCTGTAGCACCTAATGATAAAACGTCATCCGCCCTTCCATCCTCACGCACGCAGCCCCGCGTTTAACGGCAGGTCAAGGGTTGCGGCACATCTGGATTGGAGGGTGGGCACACAAGGCCGACGAACTGCATCGACCCCAGTTATATGTCCCTTCTGAACTGACTTCTTATCTTTTTTGGCTTCAGCTACTTGAGCGACAGTGATTCCGTTCGCCTGTTTCGAGAACAGGAAAACTGAATAGGTCAAACCAAGTTGGCGCGAAGAATATCACGACACGACAAACCCGCGCGTCTGTTGCCGACTGGATAGTCCGGATACACGCGGTGGGACTTCTATACTGATGCTGTTTGTCTCAATGGGTGCATGGTCATGAGCGATAAAGACGATTTGCGCAAATACTCCTCTCAAGTCATCGACGGCGTGGAGGCCGCACCTGCCCGCGCCATGCTCCGGGCGGTAGGCTTCACCGACGAAGATTTCAAGAAACCGCAAATCGGCATTGCTTCCACCTGGGCGATGGTCACGCCCTGCAACATGCACATCGACAAACTGGCGATCGAAGCCGAAAAAGGCGCGAATGCCGCCGGTGCCAAGGGCGTGATTTTCAACACCATTACCATTTCCGACGGCATCGCCAACGGCACCGAAGGCATGAAATATTCGCTGGTGTCCCGCGAGGTGATTGCCGATTCCATCGAGGTGGTGGTCGGTTGTGAAGGCTTCGACGGACTGGTGACCGTGGGTGGATGCGACAAGAACATGCCAGGCTGCCTGATCGGCATGGCGCGCCTGAACCGGCCGTCGATCTTCGTCTATGGCGGCACCATCCGCCCCGGTGCCGGGCACACCGACATCATTTCCGTGTTCGAGGCTGTGGGTCAGCATGCGCGCGGGGACATCAGCGAAATCCAGGTCAAACAGATCGAGGAAGTGGCCATTCCCGGCCCCGGCTCCTGCGGCGGCATGTACACCGCCAACACCATGGCCTCGGCCATCGAGGCACTGGGCATGAGCCTGCCCGGTTCCAGTTCCCAGGACGCCATCGGCAGCGACAAGGCTTCGGACAGTTTCCGTGCCGGCCAGCAGGTCATGGAACTGCTCAAGCTCGACCTCAAACCCCGCGACATCATGACCCGCAAGGCTTTCGAAAATGCCATTCGCGTGGTGATCGCCCTCGCCGGCTCGACCAATGCGGTGCTGCATCTGTTGGCCATGGCCCACGCGGTCGACGTCGAACTGACCCTCGATGACTTCGTCGAGCTGGGCAAGATCTCTCCCGTGGTCGCCGACCTGCGCCCCAGTGGCAAGTACATGATGAGTGAACTGGTGGCCATCGGCGGCATTCAACCCTTGATGAAACGCATGCTGGCAGCCGGCATGCTGCACGGCGATGTGCTGACCGTCACCGGCAAGACCCTGGCGGAAAACCTCGAGAACGTCCCCGACTACCCCGCCGGCCAGGATGTGATCCTGCCCTTCGACCACCCCATCAAAAAGGACTCGCACCTGGTGGTGCTGCGCGGCAACCTCTCGCCCGGCGGCGCGGTGGCCAAGATCACCGGCAAGGAAGGCCTGCGCTTTGCAGGCTCGGCACGGGTCTACCACGGCGAAGAGGACGCACTGGCCGGCATCCTCAACGGTGACGTGCAACCCGGCGAAGTGATCGTGATCCGCTACGAAGGCCCCAAGGGCGGACCGGGCATGCGCGAAATGCTCTCGCCGACGTCGGCGGTAATGGGCAAGGGATTGGGCAAGGACGTGGCGCTGATCACCGATGGCCGCTTCTCCGGCGGCTCCCACGGCTTCGTGGTGGGGCATATCACGCCCGAGGCCTATGACGGCGGGCCGATTGCGCTGATCGAAAACGGCGACAGGATCACCATCGATGCCGAAACCCGGCAGATCACAGTCGATGTCTCCGATGCCGAACTGGCCGAGCGCAAGCGCCGTTGGGTGCGTCCGGAATCGAAGTACAAACGCGGGGTACTGGCCAAGTACGCGAAGACCGTGTCCAGCGCCTCTGAAGGCGCTGTCACGGACAAATACCTCTAAAGCCGCGCCGCCGACCCTGTTGGAGCTGGCAAGCCAGCTCCGGTTTCAATGCCCGCGGATATAGTGTTCGAACTGCCGGATCAAGTTGGCCTGCTCGACAATCGCTTCCTTGACCAGATCGCCAATCGACAGCAAACCAATCAGCTCGCCATTCTCGACCACGGGCAAGTGACGCAAATGGCTGTCCGTCATGACCGCCATGCAATGCTCGATGCTCTGTTGGCTGTCGGCCGTGACCACCGGCGAACTCATGATCGCCCTGACCGGCGTGCCGACTGACGAGCGCCCCAGCAAAACGACTTTTCTTGCATAGTCGCGCTCGCTGATCACCCCGACGACTTCACCCCTTTCGATCACCGGCAGAGCACCGACGTTCTTTTCGGCCATTTTCTTCACGGCCTCGAGCACCATCGCGTCCGGTGCGATGCTGTGCACCTGCTGGTTTTCCAGGGCCTTGAGCTTGAGCAACTGTGCGGCTGTCTTCATATCCGACTCCTGATGTGAATGGCCTGAACCGTCAGGCCACCCCGACCTCCACGACCCCATCGTTCAACCGCACCGGCCAGACCCGCAAACGCTGTTGCGGGTACTCCAGGCAGGAGCCGTCTTCCAGGCGGAAATGCTGCTTGTAGATCGGCGACGCCACCACCAGATCGCCCTTGATGCTGCCCACCAGACCGCGACCGATGACATTGGCCCCCGATTGCGGATCGTGGTTATCGATGGCGTAGAGCGTCTTGCCCTCGATGCCCGGCAGGTAGAACAACGCCACCTGCGCGCCGTCCAGCCACACCACCACACCGGAGTCGTTCACCAGATCCTGCTGGCGGCACACCGATTGCCAGATTGCGCACTGTTCATCGCGGTTGATGCGTTGGGTATTGGACGGGTTCATCAGACACGCTCCTCGGTGACAGGGATAAGGTTCAGTTCGGCGGCCATGATCGGGCGGCGTTGACCGCGCTCCTGGACGAAATGGATGTCCGGGTCCGGGCGCTTGTCGTTGACGAAGGTGCGGAAGCGCTTGAGTTTTTCCGGGTCCTTGAGGGCGTTGGCCCATTCGCATTCATAGCGGTTGACCACCAGTTGCATCTGCGACTCCAGTTCGGCGCCCAGGCCCAGGCTGTCGTGGATGATCACGTCCTTGAGGTAATCCAGACCACCCTCCAGGCTTTCGCGCCAGACCGAGGTGCGCTGCAGCTTGTCGGCGGTACGGATGTAGAACATCAGGAAGCGGTCGATGTAGCGGATCAGGGTGGCATCGTCCAGGTCGGTGGCGAACAGCTCGGCATGCCGCGGACGCATGCCACCGTTGCCGGCGATGTAGAGGTTCCAGCCTTTCTCGGTGGCGATCACGCCGACGTCCTTGCTTTGCGCCTCGGCGCACTCGCGGGTGCAACCGGACACCGCGAACTTGAGCTTGTGCGGCGAACGCAGGCCCTTGTAGCGGTCCTCGATCGTCAGGGCCATCTGCACGCTGTCCTGCACGCCGTAGCGGCACCAGGTGCTGCCGACGCAAGACTTCACCGTGCGGGTCGATTTGCCGTAGGCGTGGCCGGTTTCGAAGCCGGCTTCGATCAGTTCGCCCCAGATGTCCGGCAACTGATGCAGCTGGGCGCCGAACAGGTCGATCCGCTGGCCACCGGTGATTTTGGTGTAGAGGTCGTATTTCTTCGCGACCACGCCTATGGCGATCAATTTATCGGCGGTGATCTCGCCACCGGGAATGCGCGGCACTACCGAGTACGTGCCGTTCTTCTGCATGTTGGCCATGAAGGTGTCGTTGGTGTCCTGCAACGGCACCAGCGACGGGTCCATGATCGGCTGATTCCAGCACGACGCGAGGATCGAGCCCACGGCCGGCTTGCACACGTCGCAACCGGTGTGACCCCGGCCATGTTTGGCCAGCAGCTCCTCGAAAGTGATGATTCCTTCTACCCGCACCAGGGCATACAGCTCCTGGCGGGTGAAGGCGAAGTGTTCGCACAGGCTCTTGTCGACACTGACGCCACGGGCGATCAACTCATGCTCGAAGACTTGCTTGAGCAGACCGGCACAACCGCCGCAGCCGGTGCAGGCCTTGGTCTGCGACTTGAGCAGGCCCAGGTCGGTGCAGCCGCCGTCGATGGCCGAGCAGATGGCGCCCTTGGTCACGTTGTGGCAGGAGCAGACCGTCGCCGCCTCAGGCAAGGCGCCCGGCCCGAGGGTGGGGGCGCCTTCCGACGACGGCAGGATCAGCGCGGCCGGTTCGGACGGCAGGGTAATCGCGTTCTGCATGTATTGCAGCAGGGTGTCGTAATAGCTGTTGTCACCGATCAGCACCGCGCCAAGCACGCGTTTGCCGGTGGCGTCCACCACCAGGCGCCGGTAGCTGGCGCTCGTCTCGTCGATGAATTGGTAGCTGCGGGCACCGGGCGTATGGGCGTGGGCATCGCCGATGGAGCCGACGTCGACGCCCAGCAGTTTGAGCTTGGTCGACATGTCCGCCCCCTGGAACGGCTCGGCGACCTCATCGCACAGCCGCGCGGCGACGCTGCGTGCCATCTGGTAGCCGGGCGCGACCAGGCCGAACAGGCTGCCATTCCACGATGCGCACTCGCCGATGGCATAGATGTGCGGGTCACAGCTCAAGCACGTATCGTCGATCACCACGCCACCGCGCGGGCCGATCTCCAGCGCACATTGGCGAGCCAGCGCATCTTGCGCACGGATACCGGCGGAGAACACCACCAGGTCGGTTTCGAGGAATTCGTCGTTGGCAAAATTCATCCGATAGCGATAGTCCTCGCCGGCGCTGATCGATTGCGTGGCGCGGGACAGATGCACCCCGACACCCAGGCGTTCGATTTGCGCCTTGAGCGCCAGGCCACCCAGATCGTCCAGCTGCACCGGCATCAGGCGCGGGGCGAACTCCACGACATGGGCTTCAAGGCCCAGGCTCTTGAGCGCATTGGCCGCTTCCAGACCGAGCAGACCACCGCCGACCACCACGCCGCGCCGGGCACTGGCCGCCGCCGCTCGAATGGCATCGAGGTCTTCGAGGGTGCGATAGACCAGCCGCGAATCGCCTGCGGCGCCTTCAATCGGTGGCACAAAGGGGTACGAACCGGTGGCCAGGACCAGTTTGTCGTAGCTGACACACCCTTGCGCGGTGATGACCTGACGCCGCGCGCGGTCGATTTCCAGCACCGGCACGCCCAGGTGCAGGGTGACGCCGGGCGTCTGGTACAACGACGCATCGCTCAGCGCCAACGACTCCGCATCGCGGCCGGAGAAGTATTCGGAAAGGTGCACACGGTCGTAAGCGCGCATCGGCTCTTCGCTGAAGACATGCAAGCGATAGCGGTCAAGGGCGCCGCGTTCGATCAACTGCTCCACACAATGATGTCCGACCATGCCGTTGCCGATCACGACCAGCGTTTGCGGCTTGTTCAACGTGGCTACATTGGAATTCATAAACGACACCTGCCCAAAGCCAATCACGGAAAAAAAAGCAAAAAAAAACGCCTGAAACCTTGCGGTTCCAGGCGTCTTTGCCTGTTCTTTTGCGGTGTTGAAACCAGACGGCTATGCCTGATCCACCGATGTAGCCCACGACCTGTGCGGCCAGTCGATCGTCGTTGACCGAGCGGGCTGCCCCTCTTGTTCAGAGGGACTTGAGGGGACTAATGCAGCCTTTGTGCCAGTCGAGTGAAGGCGCCTGTTTATGGCCGTGAAAACAGGAGCGTCACCCCTTGCGAGCAAGGTTTCTGGCGAAAAAGCGGGCTTGTCGGTGGTGGATGTCTCAGGCGGGGAGACGTCAGGAAACCGCTTCGCACTGGTGCACGGTGCCCGACATCGCGCTCTAAAAGTGCAGAGGAGGCGTCTGTAGGCGCGAGCTGGCTCGCGATGGGCGCTAACGATAACGCTGGCCACCTGACACCCCGCGGCGCTCTCGGGTCCATCGCGAGCCGGCTCGCGCCTGCACCGGATCAGCGGCGAAAGCGCCATTTATCGGGTTGTGTACGGCTGGGCCGCGACCATTTGGCGCATGACCGGCGGGCGATCGATTAAGCGTCATGGGGCAACAGTTTGTTAACATCCACGCGCTTTTTTTCGTCTGATGCGTCAGGCACTGTGGTTTTTCAGTTGTGACACAGGAAGCTTTTTTCCATGAGTACGTTGTATACCCGTCGCACGGTCCTGCAAGGCATGGGCCTGCTGAGCCTTGGCCTGCTCGCCGGCTGCGATGACAGCAGCAAGCTGTCGTTCAAGTACGGCAAGGATCTGAGCGACAAGATCATGGGGCGTAATTTCAAGCTCAAGGACGCCCAGGGCGAGACCCGGATGCTCGGCAGCTACCGTGGCCTGATGCCGATGATCTTCTTCGGCTTCACCCAATGCCCGGCGGTCTGCCCGACGACCCTGGCCCGCGCCGCCCAGGCCAAGAAGCTGATGGGCCGCGACGGCGAACGCCTGCAAGTGATCTTCATCACCCTCGACCCCGAGCGCGATACCCCGCAAATGCTCGACAAATACGTCAAGGCCTTCGACCCGAGTTTCGAGGCGTTGTACGGCACCCTGGAAGAAACCGCCGCCACCGCCAAGGAGTTCGGCGTGTTCTATGAAAAGGTCCCGAGCGGCGACACCTACACCCTCTCCCACACCGCGACCAGCTACGTCTTCGATTCCAGGGGCAACTTGCGCCTGGGGCTGTCCGCGTCCCTTACCGCAAAAGAGTGCGCAGAAGACCTGCTCACCGTCATGGAGGTCTGCTGATGACTTCGTTCTGCGCAAAGCGTGTCAAACAACTGGCCCTGGGCCTGTCCCTGATCGGCATGGCCTGGCAGGTATCGGCGCAAACCCGGGTCAGCGACGCCTGGGTCCGCGCGACCGTGGCCGGCCAGCCTTCGACCGGGGCCTTCATGACCCTGCAGGCGGACACTGACAGCCAACTGCTCAGCGTGCAGTCGCCCGTCGCCAAGACCGTGCAGATTCACCAGATGAGCATGAAAGACGACGTGATGAAGATGGGTCAGGTCGAATCCGTCGCATTGCCGGCCGGCAAGCCGGTGAGCCTCGACCCCAGCGGCTACCACGTCATGTTGATGGACCTGACGGCCCAGGTGAAGGAAGGCGGCAAAGTGCCCCTGACCCTGATCGTGGAAAACGCCAAGGGCGAGAAAGAGACGATCAACATCGAAGCTGAAGCCAAGGCGCTGGGCACCATGGATCACGGCAGCATGATGGACCACAGCAAGATGCATTGATGTGCTGGCCGCCTCGTCCCGCGAGGCGGCTTATTGACCGGCAAGGGTCACTCAGCCAACGCCGCTCCCACTCACGCCCCTTTCGACGTATTAAGCACCACAGCCGCTCGTATGAGCGCCTTCAGCGCGGTTTCATTGATCTCGTCGCCTTCATGAATATCAATGGCACGCCGGGTATTGCCATCAAGGCTGGCGTTGAACAGCCCAGAAGGGTCGTCCAGTGATGCCCCCTTGGCGAAGGTCATCTTCACCGCGTTCTTGTAGGTTTCACCGGTGCAGATAATCCCGGCATGGGACCACACCGGAACCCCTCTCCATTTCAATTCCTCGACCACGTCAGGGTCGGCCTCCTTGACCAGCGCCCGGACCCGCGCAAGCGTCTCGCCTCGCCAGTCGTCCAGTTCCTTGATCTTCGTGTCTATCTGCTCGGAGGCAGTGCCGCCCTCTTTTGGTGGTGCAGCGGTTTTACCCTTTTGCATGATGATGACCGTCCTCCTGGCGCCGAATGGAGAGATTAGTAGATCGAGTCGTCCACGCAATGCGCCACGCCTTGCGAGCGGCGTGCCCACGTTTGGAAAAAAACCGAACTCCTGCCATTGCCCCTCCTCCAGTGTGCAGACACTGGAGGAAAGCACCATGAACGACGATGACCTGTTCAACCCTGCCGAGTCGGATGACACCAAGCGTCGGGACGAAGCCAATCCGCCCATCGGTTTTTCCGGGCCATGGACCGGTGGCAGTGCCGGGTGCTGCGCCACCCCCTTCGCGCCTGTGCCGCGGCCCGCGATTTGCAATGCCGGCACGACTGCGCTCGGGCAAGCTGCATGAGGCTTTGCGCCACTGCCCCCGCCAAGTCATTGATATCAGAGGCAGTTGCGGCGCGACCAGATTGGCACAGCTGATGCTCCTGTCCTGGGGCAACCACAGAGATTGCCGGCAACGACCGGTCCTGACTTCCCGTGACAGCAGAGGCTGAACCATGAACGCCATCGACATTCTGAAAGCCGACCATGAACGAGTAAAAGCCATCCTGACCCAGCTGAACGACTCAACCGAGCGCGCGGTAAAAAAACGCGCCGAATTGATTGGCAAACTGGAAATGGAGATCACCCTCCACACCAGGCTTGAAGAAGAAATTCTCTACCCGGCCTACAAAAAAGCCGGTGGTAAAGAACAGGAAAAAATGTACTACGAGGCCAAGGAAGAGCACCGCACGGTCGACTCCCTGGTGCTGCCTGACCTGAAGGCCACCGACCCGGCCAGTGTGGAATTTTCCGGGCGCGCCAAGGTGGTCAAGGAGTTGCTTGAGCATCACATCGAAGAAGAAGAAACGGAGATGTTTCCTCAGGCCAAAAAGCTGTTGGGCAAAGCGCAACTGGACGAACTGGGGGCACAAATGGAGGCGATGAAGGCTTCTTACAAAAAGTCACTGGGCGACGGCATGGCGGCCTGATTCCTGACCGGCACGACCTTGAAGCCTGAGCGCGGGCTCATTCGACGCCGCGCTCAGGCTTCGCCGTGTAAAGACGCCGCCAGCGTCAAGGCATTGCCCAGCGCAGCGCCGCTGGCGGTATTGTCAAACATGCACCAGGTGGCTTGCCCCTCGGCGGTGGCCTTAAACCTGTGAGCGAGGTTTTCCAGCCAATGTTGCTCATAGGCGCTGTAGTAAATACGTGGCGAGCCATGCAACCGCCAGTACTTGAACCCCTGCCACCCTCGCGGCGTTGAATCGGTGCTGATACGCGACGGATCCACCACCGCCTGGGCAATGCGATGGCGCACCAGCCGTGGCTCGGCATCGGTCCAGGATTCATGACGCGGTTCCAATACCACCTCCCCGAAAAACCGCTGCCTCAAAGCGACAAAAAATGCATCGGCAAGCGGTTCTGCAAACGCCAGTGACGGCGGCAGTTGCAGCAACAGGCAACCCAGACGATCGCCCAACCCCAAGCATTGGCCCAGAAAGTCATCGAGCTCCTGCTCGCAGTGTTGCAAACGCCGAACGTGGGAAATCAGCTTCGGCATCTTCACGCAAAAGCGAAAGTCGGCGGGCACCGAATCCGCCCAGCGAGCATAGGTTTGCCGACGATGGGGGCGATAAAACGAGCTGTTGATTTCAACGCTGCCCAGAATCGCTGCATAGCGTTGCAAGTGCGTGCCCTGGGTGGGAAACGCCAAAAGATGCTCGCGGCCCAGACTCCAGCCGGCGCAGCCCACGTAAAACCGCTGAGCGTTCAATTGCGCACCTTGCCTGCATGCCTTGTCGAGCCCGATTGGCTGGATCCCTACGGTAAAGGCATGTCCGGCGCTCGGCAGTTCCCTTTTTCAACTATTCAACACCGCCATCCGATCAATGGCTCGCGGGTTTGCGCACCTTCCGACCAGAAACTCGATTCAGGGTCTTGCACTAACGGTATTATGGTATACCATCAGACGCACAGACACTTTTTCACTCTGAAATGGAGCCGCTCATGAGTTTCGAAATCCGCAAGATCGTCAGCTACATCGAAGAAACCTTTATCGAAGGCGGCAAGGCCAGCGATACGCCTGTGACCATGGTCGGGCTGGCCGTGGTGATGAAAAACCCTTGGGTGGGCAACGGCTTTGTCGAAGACCTGAAACCACAGATCCGCGCCAACTGCTCCGACCTCGGCGCCATGATGGTTGAACGCCTGGTGGGTCTGATCGGCGGTGCCGAGAAGATCGAAGCCTACGGCAAGGCGGCCGTGGTCGGCGCCGACGGCGAAATCGAGCACGCCTCGGCCGTGATCCACACCCTGCGCTTCGGCAACCATTACCGCGAAGCCGTGAAAGCCAAGAGCTACCTGAGCTTCACCAACAAGCGCGGCGGCCCGGGCACCTCGATCCAGATCCCGATGATGCACAAGGACGATGAAGGCCTGCGTTCGCACTACATCACCCTGGAAATGCAGATCGAAGACGCACCGCGTGCCGACGAAATAGTCGTGGTCCTGGGTTGCGCCGATGGCGGCCGCCTGCACCCACGCATCGGCAATCGCTACATCGATCTTGAAGAACTGGCGGCCGAGAAAGCCCAGTAAGACGGCCGGCATAACGACAACAAGAAGGTATGCAGGAGCGCTCCATGATTCGGCTCACCGCTGAAACCACCCCGGCTGGAACCAGTTACCTGGCGACCGGCCAAGGCCAGCCCGTGGTCTTGATCCACGGCGTGGGCCTGAATAAAGAAATGTGGGGCGGCCAGATCGTTGGCCTGGCCTCCCAGTACCGGGTTATCGCCTACGACATGCTCGGTCATGGCGCCAGCCCGCGCCCGGAAAGCGGCACGCCCCTGCTCGGCTATGCCGACCAGTTGCTGGAGCTGCTCGATCACCTGCAACTGCCCAAGGCGGCGGTGATCGGTTTCTCCATGGGCGGGCTGGTGGCGCGGGCCTTCGCCCTGCATTACCCGCAACGCTTGCAAAGCCTGGTGGTGCTCAACAGCGTGTTCAACCGCAGCGCCGAACAGCGCGCCGGTGTGATCGCCCGCACCAGCCAGGCCGCCGAGCATGGACCGGACGCCAACGCCGAAGCGGCGTTGTCGCGCTGGTTCAGCCGCGAATACCAGGCGGCCAATCCGGCGCAGATCGCCGCGATTCGCCAGACCCTGGCAGGCAATGACCCCCAGGGTTACCTGACCACCTATGAATTGTTCGCGACCCAGGACATGTACCGCGCCGATGATCTGCCCGGCATCCAGGTGCCGACCCTGATCGCCACCGGCGAACTGGACCCCGGCTCGACCCCGGAGATGGCCCGGCAACTGGCCGAACGCATTCCCGGCGCGACCGTTGCCGTCCTCGCCGAACAGCGGCATATGATGCCCGTAGAATCGCCGCGCCTGGTCAACCAGCTGTTGCTGGAATTTCTCGATAAAGCGCACTCCCGACAAAACCATATAAAGGGGATCGTTGCATGACACTCGCACGCTTCCAGATGTGCATCGGCGGTGAATGGGTCGATGCCCTGTCCGGCAAGACCTTCGAAAGCCTGAACCCGGCCCTGGCCGAACCCTGGGCCGAACTGCCCGATGCCGACGAAGCCGATGTCGAGCGCGCCGTGCAGGCTGCGCAGACGGCTTTCGACAGCCCGGCCTGGCGTGGCCTGACCGCCACCGCGCGCGGCAAACTGCTGCGGCGCCTGGGCGACTTGATCGCCGAAAACAAGGAACAACTGGCGCAGCTGGAAAGCCGCGACAACGGCAAGCTGATTCGCGAAACCCGCGGTCAGGTCGGCTATCTGCCGGAGTTTTTCCACTACACCGCAGGCCTGGCCGACAAGCTCGAAGGCGGCACCCTGCCGCTGGACAAGCCAGACCTGTTTGCCTACACCGTGCACGAAGCCATGGGCGTGGTCGCCGCGATCATTCCGTGGAACAGCCCGCTGTACCTGACCGCGATCAAGCTCGCCCCGGCGCTGGCGGCGGGCAACACCATCGTGATCAAGCCGTCCGAACACGCGTCGGCGACCATTCTCGAACTGGCCCGTTTGGCTTTGGAAGCCGGCATTCCGCCGGGCGTGGTCAACGTCGTCACCGGTTATGGCCCAAGCACCGGCGCCGCCCTCACCCGCCATCCGCTGGTCCGCAAAATCGCCTTCACCGGCGGTGCGGCCACGGCGCGACATGTGGTGCGCAGCAGCGCCGAGAACTTCGCCAAGCTGTCCCTGGAATTGGGCGGCAAATCACCGAACATCATTTTCGCCGACGCCGACCTCGACAGCGCGATCAACGGCGCCATCGCCGGGATCTATGCCGCCTCCGGGCAGAGCTGCGTATCGGGTTCGCGCCTGTTGGTGCAGGACGAAATCTACGACGAATTCGTCGGTCGCCTGGTGGAACGCGCCCAGCGCATCCGCATCGGCAACCCACAGGAAGACAGCAGCGAAATGGGCCCGATGGCCACCGCCCAGCAACTGGCGGTCGTTGAAGGCCTGGTCGCCGATGCGATTGCCGAAGGCGCGCGCCTGCGCCTGGGGGGCAAGCGTCCGCAGCATCTGGGCGAGGGCTGGTTCTATGAGCCGACCTTGTTCGAATGCGACCGCAACTCGATGAAGATCATGCAGGAAGAAGTCTTTGGCCCGGTGGCTTCGGTCATCCGTTTCAAGGACGAAGCCGAAGCCCTGGCGATCGCCAACGACTCGCAGTTCGGCCTCGCCGCCGGCATCTGGACCCGCGACCTGGGCCGTGCCCATCGCCTGGCCCGTGACGTGCGTTCGGGGATCATCTGGGTCAACACCTACCGCGCGGTTTCGGCCATGGCGCCGATCGGCGGGTTCAAGAACAGCGGCTATGGACGCGAGAGCGGCATCGATTCGGTGCTGGCCTACACCGAGCTGAAAACGGTGTGGATCAACCTTTCCCAGGCGCCAATGCCTGATCCATTCGTGATGCGCTAGGAGTCCAGAGAAATGATCGAGCCCGGCATTTACAAAGACGTCATGAGTTCGTTTCCGTCCGGCGTCACGGTGGTCACCACCCTGGACCCCGACGGCGGCATCGTCGGCATCACCGCCAGCGCCTTCAGTGCATTGTCGATTGATCCGGCCCTGGTGCTGTTCTGCCCCAACTATGCCTCGGACACCTACCCGGTGCTGCGCGACAGCAAGCAATTCGCGATTCACCTGCTGTCCGCCGACCAGACCGCCGAAGCCTATGCCTTTGCCGGCAAAGGCAAGGACAAGGCCAAAGGCATCGACTGGCACCTGAGCGAACTCGGCAACCCGCTGCTGGCCAAGGCCACGGCGATCATCGAGTGCGAACTGTGGCGCGAATACGACGGCGGCGATCACGCCATCATCGTCGGCGCGGTGAAGAACCTGATTCTGCCCGAGCAACCGGTGACGCCGATGATCTACCACAAAGGCAAGCTGGGCCCACTGCCCACCCTGGCCTGACACAGTCCCTGTAGGAGCGAGCCTGCTCCGGGCGGCGCTCGACGATGGTCGTGAACGATAACGCGTGCTGCCTGACAGCCCTTGGCGTTCTCGGGTTTTTCGCGAGCAGGCTCGCTCCCACAGGGTCCACCACTTTACTCAGGAGCCGGCATGAGCCCAGCAGCCTCATCACTGTTCCGCCAGCAGGCGTACATCAACGGCCAATGGCTGGATGCACCCGACGGCACGCAACAGGACATCTTCAACCCGGCCACCGGTGAACTCATCGGCCGCGTGCCGAACCTTGGCGCCGAGCATGCGCGCCTGGCCATCGAGGCCGCCAATAAAGCCTGGCCGGCCTGGCGCGGCTTGACCGCCAAGGAGCGCAGCAACACGCTCAAGCGCTGGCACGCGCTGATGCTGGAGAACGCCGACGCCCTGGCCGAGATCCTCACCCTCGAACAAGGCAAGCCATTGGCCGAAGCCAAGGGTGAAATCCTCTACGCTGCCAGTTTTATCGAGTGGTTCGCCGAAGAGGCCAAGCGCATCTATGGCGACACCATTCCCAGCCACAAGGGCGATGCACGCATCGTCGTCAGCAAAGAACCGATTGGCGTGGTCGCGGCCATCACGCCGTGGAACTTCCCGGCGGCGATGATCACCCGCAAGGCCGGCCCGGCACTGGCCGCTGGCTGCCCGTGCATCGTCAAACCGGCGCCGGAAACGCCGTTCTCGGCCCTGGCCATGGCCGCGCTGGCCGAACAGGCGGGCATTCCTGCGGGCATCTTCAACGTGATCACCGGCGACGCCATTGCCATCGGTGGTGAACTGACCGCCAGCCCGCTGGTGCGCAAACTGTCGTTCACCGGCTCCACGGCGATCGGCAAATTGCTCATGGCGCAATGCGCGCCGACGCTGAAGAAGGTTTCGCTGGAACTGGGCGGTAACGCACCGTTCATCGTCTTCGACGATGCCGACCTGGAGCGTGCCGTGGAAGGCGCGCTGATTGCCAAGTTCCGCAACGCCGGGCAGACCTGCGTCTGCGTCAACCGTTTCCTGGTGCAGGACGGCATTCATGACGCCTTTGTCGCGCGGCTGGCCGAGCGGGTATCGCAGCTCAAGGTCGGCAGCGGTTTCGAGGCGGGCATCACTCAAGGTCCGTTGATCAATGAACGCGCCGTGGCCAAGGTCGAAGACCATGTGCAGGACGCACTCGCCCGGGGCGCCCGCCTGCTGTGCGGCGGCGAGCGTCATGCGCTGGGCAACGGGTTCTTCCAGCCAACGGTACTGGCCGGCGTCACCCCGCAGATGAAAGTCGCCAAGGAGGAAACCTTCGGCCCGCTGGCGCCGGTGTTCCGCTTCGATAGCGAAGCCGAGGCCGTGCACATGGCCAACGACACCGAATTCGGCCTCGCCGCCTACTGCTACACCCGCGATCTGGGGCGCGCCTGGCGCATGAGCGAAGCGCTGGAGTACGGCATGGTCGGGATCAACGAAGGGCTGATTTCCACCGAAGTCGCGCCCTTTGGCGGAATAAAATCCTCAGGCCTGGGCCGCGAAGGCTCCAGGTACGGCATCGAGGACTACCTTGAACTCAAGTACACCCTGATGGGTGGGCTGTAGGTCATGTTGATCAACCTTTAGGAGCCGGCTCCTACAGGACAGAACCTCTCGGGAGAGAATTGAGATGAACAACGAGAAGTACGAGAAAGGCTTGCAGATCCGCACTCAGGTGCTGGGCGAAGCCTATGTCAATCGCTCCATCGAGAACGCCGACGACTTCACCCGCCCCCTGCAGGAAATGGTCACCGAATACTGCTGGGGTCACGTCTGGGGTCGCGAGGGTCTGTCGCTCAAGGAGCGCAGCATGATCAACCTGGCGATGATCTCGGCCCTCAACCGGCCGCACGAACTCAAGCTGCATGTGCGCGGCGCCTTGCGTAACGGCTTGAGTCGTGAGCAAATACGCGAAATTCTGCTTCAGGTCGGCATATATTGCGGTGTTCCCGCTGCCGTCGACAGTTTCCGGCTCGCCCGTGAAGCCTTCGCCGAAGCCGATGCCGAGGCCTCCAGTTAACCCCTTGGCTGTTTGATCCGACCGAGCACGGAGATTGCTGCAATCGAAGTGCTTTTTTTGCATGGACAGCCACAATCAGAGCGGACCCCATGAAACGCCTGCCACTCGACGACAGCTTCAAGGTCAATCGCAATCCCGTTACCCTGCGCGAAATCGTGCTGGATAAATTGCGAAGCGCCATCATGAACTTCCAGCTTCTGCCGGGAGACCGTCTGGTCGAACGCGATCTGTGCGATCGCCTGGGCGTCAGTCGTACCTCCGTGCGCGAAGCCCTGCGTCACCTTGAATCCGAAGGTCTGGTGGAATTCGCCGACGCCAAGGGCCCACGCGTGGCGATCATCACCCTGGCCGATGCGGTCGATATCTACGAGCTGCGTTGCGTGCTCGAAGGCCTGATCGTCCAGCTGTTCACCCTGCGCGCCAAGGCCAAGGACATCAAGGCCCTGGAAAAAGCCCTGGAAGAAAACCGCCAGGCCTTGAAGGAAGGTGAACTGCAACAGGTCATCGACTCCGTACAGGGCTTCTATGACGTGTTGCTCGAAGGCTCCGGCAACCATGTCGCGGCCACCCAGTTGCGCCAATTGCAGGCGCGCATCAGTTACTTGCGCGCGACCTCGGTGTCCCAGGAAAACCGTCGTGGCGCCAGTAACCAGGAAATGGAACGCATGGTCGAGGCGATCAAGAGCGGTGATCCGCTGGCCGCTCACCAGGCCTGCGTCGACCACGTCCGCGCCGCCGCCACCGTGGCCCTCGACTACCTCAAGCGCAAGCAGGAAGAGACCGGGGCAATCCCCGAGATCACCCAGCCCATCGCCCTCAAAGAACCCCGCATAGGTCGTTGATCATGTTCAGCCCGAGCTTTTGTCCGAAGTGTGGCAGTCCTGACCTGGGTCAACAGCTGCCGCCGGGCGATACGCACGAGCGCCTGATGTGCCGCGGCTGCGGCTACATCCACTACGTCAATCCGAAAATCATTGCCGGCTGCATCATCGAGCAGGACGGCAAGTACTTGCTGTGCCAGCGCGCCATCCCGCCGCGTCCGGGCACCTGGACGCTACCGGCGGGCTTCATGGAAGCCGGCGAAACCACCGAGCAGGCGGCATTGCGCGAGGTCTGGGAAGAAAGCGGCGTACGCGCGGAAATCCTTTCGCCGTACTCGATCTTCAGCGTGCCGAAGATCAGCGAGGTGTACATCATCTTCCGCGCCATCGCCCTGGAAATCACCGGCCAGTACGGGCCGGAAACCCTCGACTATAAATTCTTCGCGCCCGAGGACATTCCCTGGGACAGCATCTATTACCCGGCGATCCGGCAGATTCTCGAACGCTACATCGAAGAGCGGCAGGCTGGGGTCTACGGCATCTACATCGGCAACGACGATACCGGCAAGATTCACTTCATTCGCTAACGCCCCCGTAGGAGCGAGCCTGCTCCGGGCGGCGTTCCGACGATGGTCGTTAACGATGATGCGGGGAGTCTGACACCCCGCAGTGTTCTCAAGTCCATCGCGAGCAGGCTCGCTCCTACAGAAAAGCACAGCAACGCGCGCCACCCCGCTCCTCACCACTCATCAGGCCGAGCGTTAGCTCGCCTGCAGCTCTTGATCTTGATCCACCCGCCCCTTCGGGAGGCTGAGTGGAGGTGTTCATCCGGGGAGTGGCGCGCAGCGCCGTTCGACGCAGTCGAACACGCTGCATGTAGGTCGAAGCGAAGCCGACCGGAGGGCAGTGTCCCCGGATGGATACCGCAGCGAAGGAACCCCGAGCCTCAGCGAGGGGCCGGACGCCGGGGCGAGCCTTTTTGGGTACTTTTTTGGCGTTTGAAAAAAGTGCCTCGCCGTAAGGGCGAAACCCTAAGCCGCCGTTACCGCAGCAACGGATATGTACTCAATCAACAAAACGCAGGTCGGCTGTCAGGCCGCCATCGCTGCGATGCGGCGCCCCGACAAGCTAGCTCCTACGGTAGATCTGGGGACAACCTGAAGGGTACCCATCCACCCATCAAACCGGCGCCACCCCCTCGACAATGATCACCTCGGCCCGAGCCGCCCCCTCGCGGTGCCCCTTGGCCTCTTGATAGAGATCCGACCGATAACAGGCCACCGCCTGGTCATAGGAATCAAACTCGATCACCACACTGCGTTGCGGTGTTTGCCGCCCTTCCATCGCCTCGCTGCGCCCGCCGCGCGCCAATATCCGCCCGCCGTATTCGGCAAACGCCTTGGGCGCCCGCTGGGTGTAGTGGCTGTATTGATCGGGGTCGGTGATATCCACGTGAGCAATCCAGTACGCCTTCATAGTGACCTCTCCATTTGTTTTGTATTATGGTATACCACAACGCATCTCCATCAAACACCGAGAATCCAGACATGGCCTTCAACAGCATCGAAGAAATCATCGAAGACTACCGCCAAGGCAAGATGGTGCTCCTGGTTGACGACGAGGACCGGGAAAACGAAGGCGACCTGTTGCTCGCCGCCGACCGTTGCAGCGCCGAAGCCATCAGCTTCATGGCGCGGGAGGCACGCGGGCTGATCTGCCTGACCTTGACCGACGAGCACTGCCAGCGCCTTGGCCTGGAACAGATGGTGCCGAGCAATGGCAGCGTGTTCAGCACGGCGTTCACCGTGTCGATCGAAGCCGCCGTCGGTGTGACCACCGGCATCTCCGCCGCCGACCGGGCGCGTACCGTCGCTGCGGCCGTGGCCCACGGCGCGAGCGCCGCCGATATCGTGCAGCCCGGTCATATTTTCCCCCTGCGCGCCCGCGAAGGCGGCGTCCTGACCCGCGCCGGGCATACCGAGGCCGGTTGCGACCTGGCGCGCCTGGCCGGCTTCACCCCGGCCTCGGTGATCGTCGAAGTCATGAATGACGACGGCACCATGGCCCGTCGCCCGGATCTGGAAGTGTTCGCGCGCAAACACGGGATCAAGATCGGCACCATCGCCGATTTGATCCACTATCGTTTAAGTACCGAGCACACGGTGGTACGCATCGGCGAGCGCGAGCTGCCCACGGTGCATGGCACCTTCCGTCTGATCACCTTTGAGGACCGCATCGAAGGCGGTGTCCACATGGCCATGGTGATGGGCGACTTGCGCCGCGATGAAGCGACGTTGGTGCGCGTGCACGTGATCGACCCGTTGCGCGATCTGGTCGGTGCCGAATACAGCGGGCCGTCCAACTGGACGTTATGGGCGGCGTTACAGCGAGTGGCTGAAGAAGGACGTGGCGTGGTTGTGGTGCTGGCCAATCACGAATCCTCGCAAGCGCTGCTGGAGCGCGTACCGCAATTGACCCAAACGCCACGGCAGTTCAGCCGTTCGCAGTCGCGGATCTATTCGGAAGTGGGTACCGGTGCGCAGATCCTGCAAAACCTCGGCGTGGGCAAGCTGCGGCACCTTGGGCCACCGCTGAAATACGCCGGTTTGACCGGGTACGACCTGGAAGTGGTGGAGAGTATTCCCTTCACCCAGTGACCCGAGCGGAATTGCCCCCGTGGCAGCGAGCTTGCTCGCTACCACAAGGGATGGTGGTGATCAGAGGCACCGAAGTTTTCCAGAAAAAGCCGATTCGGCAGATAGCCGGTAAGGCAAAGTGCTTGCACAAAGTTTGGAATACCATAATATGATATTCCATAGACCGGACAGTCAGAACTGACTCGAAGGGCCTACTGCTCCCGACTGGCGGGCACTCAAAAGCCCCGCTCATAAACACAACAATGAGGGCGTGAAAATGGTGTTGAACAAACGTGTAACCGCAGCGATTTTTGCGGGACTGCTGAGCGTCACCAGCCAGGCGTTGATGGCGGCTGAAAGCGTCAACTTCGTCAGCTGGGGCGGTAGCACCCAGGACGCGCAGAAGCAGGCCTGGGCCGACCCGTTCAGCAAGGCCACCGGCATCACCGTGGTCCAGGATGGCCCGACCGACTACGGCAAGCTCAAAGCCATGGTCGAAAGCGGCAACGTGCAATGGGACGTGGTCGATGTCGAAGCTGACTTCGCCTTGCGCGCCGCCTCCGAAGGCTTGCTCGAACCCCTCGATTTCAAAGTCATCGATCGCACCAAGATCGACCCGCGGTTCGTCTCCGATCACGGTGTCGGTTCGTTCTTCTTCTCCTTCGTCCTCGGCTACAACGAAGGCAAGCTCGGCGCCGCCAAGCCTCAGGACTGGTCCGCGCTGTTCGACACCAAGACCTACCCCGGCAAACGCGCCCTCTACAAATGGCCGAGCCCTGGCGTGCTGGAACTGGCGCTGCTGGCCGACGGCGTGCCTGCCGACAAGCTCTACCCGCTGGACCTGGATCGCGCCTTCAAGAAACTCGACACCATCAAGAAAGACATCGTCTGGTGGGGCGGTGGCGCGCAGTCGCAACAGTTGCTGGCCTCTGGCGAAGCGAGCATGGGCCAGTTCTGGAACGGCCGGATCCACGCCCTGCAGGAAGACGGCGCCCCGGTTGGCGTAAGCTGGAAACAGAACCTGGTCATGGCCGACATCCTGGTCATTCCAAAAGGTTCGAAAAACAAGGACGCGGCGATGAAGTTCCTGGCCAACGCCAGCAGTGCCAAGGGCCAGGCCGACTTCTCCAACCTGACCGCCTACGCCCCGGTCAACGTCGACAGCGTGGCGCGCCTGGACTCGGTGCTCGCCCCTAACCTGCCGACGGCCTACGTTAAGGATCAGATCACTCTTGATTTCGCGTACTGGGCCAAGAACGGTCCGGCCATCGCGACACGGTGGAACGAATGGCTGGTCAAATGAAAATGACGGTAACCGCGTCCCGTCCATCCACGCCCGTCGGGAGCGCCTCCGGCGCTGCCGGCAAGGCCGCTGCGATGACGCAAACCCCGACCCTGGCGCAGCGCTGGCGTGGTGCGAGCAACCTGATCCCCGCGCTGTTGTTCCTCGGCCTGTTTTTTCTCGCGCCGTTGATTGGCTTGCTGTTGCGCGGCGTGCTTGAACCGGTGACGGGCCTGGGCAACTACGAACAGTTGTTCGCCAACTCGGCGTACGCCCGGGTGCTGCTCAACACCTTCTCGGTGGCCGGCCTGGTCACGCTGTTCAGCCTGTTGCTGGGCTTCCCGCTGGCCTGGGCGATCACCCTGGTGCCGCGCGGCTGGGGTCGCTGGATCCTCAACATCGTGCTGTTGTCGATGTGGACCAGCCTCCTCGCCCGCACCTACTCCTGGCTGGTGCTGCTGCAAGCCTCCGGGGTGATCAACAAGGCACTGATGGCCATGGGCATCATCGATCAGCCGCTGGAGATGGTGCACAACCTGACCGGCGTGGTGATCGGCATGAGCTACATCATGATCCCGTTCATCGTGCTGCCGCTGCAGGCGACCATGCAGGCCATCGACCCGATGATCCTGCAGGCCGGTTCGATCTGCGGCGCCAGTCCGTGGACCAACTTCTTCCGGGTGTTCCTGCCGCTGTGCCGGCCGGGGCTGTTCTCCGGCGGCTTGATGGTGTTCGTGATGTCGCTGGGTTACTACGTCACCCCGGCACTGCTGGGCGGTGCGCAGAACATGATGCTGCCCGAGTTCATCATTCAGCAGGTGCAGTCGTTCCTCAACTGGGGACTGGCCAGCGCCGGCGCCGCGTTGCTGATCGTCATTACGCTGGTGCTGTTCTACTTCTACCTGAAGCTTCAGCCGGAATCCCCGGTTGGCGCCAGTAACGCGAGGTAAGCCGTCATGCTCCTGACTCCCAATGCCATGAGCCGCCGGATGCGCTTCGGCCTGTACACCACCACCGGGCTGATCGGACTGTTCCTGTTGCTGCCGATCGTGTTCATCGTGCTGCTGTCGTTCGGATCGTCGCAATGGCTGGTGTTCCCGCCACCGGGCTGGACGCTGAAATGGTACGTCCAGTTCTTCTCCAACGCCGACTGGATGAACGCGGCCATGGCCAGCCTCAAGGTCGCGGTGCTGACCACGTTCTTTGCGGTGGCCCTGGGCCTGCCGACGGCGTTCGCCCTGGTGCGCGGCCGCTTCCCCGGCCGGGAAATGCTCTACGGCCTGTTCACCCTGCCGATGATCGTGCCATTGGTGATCATCGCGGTGGCGGTATACGCGCTGTTCCTGAAGCTGGGCTACACCGGGACGATGTTCGCGTTCGTGGTCAGCCATGTGATTGTCGCGTTGCCGTTCACCATCATCTCGATCATCAACTCGCTGAAGCTGTTCGACCAGTCGATCGAGGATGCCGCGGTGATCTGCGGTGCCTCGCGCCTGCAAGCGGTGTTCAAGGTGACCTTCCCGGCGATTCGTCCGGGCATGGTGGCCGGCGCCCTCTTCGCCTTCCTCGTCTCGTGGGATGAAGTGGTGCTGAGCGTGATGATGGCCAGCCCGACCCTGCAGACCCTTCCCGTGAAAATGTGGACCACCCTGCGCCAGGACCTGACGCCCGTGATCGCCGTCGCTTCGACGCTGCTGATCGGCCTCTCGGTATTGGTCATGGTAATCGCCGCCGCACTGCGCCGGCGCAACGAAATCAGCGCCTGAGCGCGCAGGAGTACGACATGAGTGCAGTGATCAAAGATAGCGCGCAACAAAACGACCAGCCGCTGGTCAGCCTGCGCAACCTGAACAAGTACTACGGCGACTTCGCCGCCGTGGACAACATCTCGCTGGACATCAAGGACGGTGAGTTCCTGACCTTCCTCGGCTCCAGCGGCTCCGGCAAAAGCACCACCCTGTCGATGCTCGCCGGCTTCGAAACCCCGAGCAGCGGCGAGATCCTGGTCAACGGCCAGTCGCTGGTCAATGTACCGCCGCACAAGCGCGACATCGGCATGGTGTTCCAGCGCTACTCGCTGTTCCCGCATCTGTCGGTGCGCGACAACATCGCCTTCCCGCTGACGATTCGCAAACTGGCCGCGGCCGAACGTGAACGCCGGGTCGATGCGATGCTCAAGTTGGTGCAGCTGGAGCAATTTGCCCATCGCCGCCCTTCGCAACTCTCCGGCGGTCAGCAACAGCGGGTCGCCATCGCTCGGGCGCTGGTCTACGAGCCACGCATCCTGCTGATGGACGAACCCCTCGGCGCCCTGGACAAAAAACTGCGTGAAGACTTGCAGGATGAACTGCGTCAGCTGCATCGGCGCCTGGGCATCACCATCGTCTACGTGACCCACGATCAGGAAGAAGCCATGCGTTTGTCCCAGCGCATCGCGATCTTCAGCCACGGCAAGATCGTTGGCCTGGGCAGCGGCTATGACCTGTACCAGAACCCGCCGAATGCCTTCGTCGCCTCGTTCCTCGGCAACTCGAACTTCCTCAAGCTCAAGGCCCAGGGCAATGCGGCGGCCTCGTTTGAAGGTCAGTCGCTGTCGATCCGCCTGACCGCCGGGCTGCAAACCCATCAGGATGTGCTGCTGATGGTGCGTCCGGAAAAGGCGCTGGCCTTGAGCGTTGAGCAAGCGGCCAAGGAGCCCCTGGCGGCAGGCTGGAATGAAGTCTCGGCCAAGGTCGTGGAAGTGCTGTTCCTGGGCGAAAGCCAGACCTGCAGCGTGGTGACCTCGGGCGGCACATCAATGACCGTCAAGGCGTTGTCGGCGGCCGGCATGCCCATGAAGGCGGGAGATCCGGTGCGTGTGCGCTGGGCGACGGCGGATGCCTGCGTCTATACCGAATGGGCTGAAAGCGATCTGAACAAGGCTGCCGGAGCCCATTGATTCGTTGCGGTCCATGCCAGTGGACCGTAGTCAGGTGTCACCCTCGGGCCAGCGCAACGTCGGGTTGCGCTGGCCCTTTTTTGTTTTTGCTTCGGCCTTGGCTGGCAAGCCAGCCCCTGAAGGATGGGGGCTCAGAGCCTGCGTTTGAGGGTGTCGGAAGGTAGCTCGCCGAACTGCTTGCGGTAGCTGTCGGAGAACCGTCCCAGGTGCAGGAAACCGTAATCCATGGCCACTTCGGTGACGTTGCGCACATTGCAGGTCGGGTCGCTCAGGCAGGCGTTGATGCGTTCCAGGCGCTTTTGGCGGATGTAGTTTTTCGGTGTGACCCCGGCGTTGCGCTCAAACAGGCCATACAAGGAACGCAGACTCATGCTGGCCTGGCGTGCCAGTTCTTCGCTGTCGATGTCTCGCTTGAGGTTCTGTGCGATGTAATCGGCGATCACGTCAAAGGTGGCCGTCGGCGAACCGAGGCACTCCCGACTGACATTGGTCTTCATCAGGCTGAGCATCTTGCTGACGATGATCTGAGTGTAATGCTCCTGCACCCTGGGAATCTGCTCGGTGGCCTCGGCCTCCTGGCAAATCATCGCCAGCAAGTTGACGAAACCTTCCAGCTCATTGAGCTGATAACGGTTCTCCACAAAGCGCACGCCCTGCCCCGGATAACGCCAGCGCTGCTCATCACAGACCGACTCGAACAACCGGGTGGGGACTTTCAGAATGAATTTTTCGCAATCGGCCGAGTACGTCAGATCGACCGGATCGTCGGGGTTGATCAGCAGCAATTCGCCGGGGGCGAAATAATGTTCCTGGCCGTGCCCGCGCCACAGGCAGTTGCCACGCAGCAACACTTGCAGGTGATAGATATCCTCCAGCGCGCCCGAGGTTACCCGCACGCTGCCACCGTAGCTGATGCGACACAGATCGAGGCTGGCGAATTTGCGATGGTCGAGACTGGCCAGCGGCTGGCCTGCGCGTGGCATGAGAATACAGTGGTTACCGACGTGCTGATTGACGTAGCCAGACACTGCATGGGGGTCGGCATGGTCGAACACTCTGCTGCGCTGACTCAACAGTTGCGCTTGCATCATCGGGTCACTCTGATTGTTGTTATGGGTTGCATCGTTTCATTCTAGAACCGAAACACGTGTAGGAGCGAGCCTGCTCGCGATGGACGTTAACGATAACGGGCGTTTACTGACTAAACGCGGCGCCCTCAAGTCCATCGCGAGCAAGCTCGCTCCTACAGGTTCTTTCGATCAGCCCTCCAGTGCGCGAACCCGCTCGTGGCGCTGCTGCTCTTCAGGCTGGGCCGACGACTGCAGGGTAAAGTCGAACTCGATTTCCGCGAACCGACCGCTGACACCGTGGGCCGCTGCACGCGCCTGGTCATCGCTGAAGGTGATCTTGGCGATCAACTCGTCACGGGTGGCGTAGGCGAAATCGTCGTGCAGGTATTGATCGCCATCGAGGTTGATCTGCGTGGTCAGGTGACGATGGTCCGGCGCGGAAATGAAGAAGTGGATGTGCGCCGGGCGCTGGCCGTGACGGCCCAGTTGATCGAGCAGTTGCTGGGTCGGACCGTCCGGTGGGCAACCGTAGCCCGACGGCACGATGCTGCGGAAACGGTAACGGCCTTCGGCATCGGTGACGATGCGACGACGCAGGTTGAATTCCGATTGCGCGGTGTCGAAGTACGAGTAGGTGCCGCCAGTGTTGGCGTGCCACACATCCACCACGGCGCCGGCCAGCGGTTCGCCAGCGGTGTTGAACACGCGACCTTGCATGAACAGGGTCACACCCGGATCCACGCCATCATCGAGGCGTGCTTCGCCCTGGGACAGTGGCGCACCGGCCACGTACAGCGGGCCTTCGATGGTGCGCGGCGTGCCGCCGGATTTGCCGGCCTGTTCGTCTTCGGCATCCATCAGCAGGTCGAGGTAATGCTCCAGGCCGAGCCCGGCCACCACCAGTCCGGCCTCTTGGCGCGCGCCCAGGACGTTCAGGTAGTTGACGGCTTTCCAGAACTCTTCCGGGGTCACGGCGAGGTCTTCGATGATGTTCACCGAATCACGCAGGATGCGGTACATCAGGGCTTTGACGCGCGGGCTGCCGGCATCGTTGTGCAGGCCGCTGGCCTCTTCGAGAAACTTCTGGACTTCAGCAGTATGGGAAATCTTGACGTTCATTTGGGTGGGTCCTCATCTTGTAATTATGGGCGTTGCGAGCTGAACAGGCGCCGTTCAGCGGTCATCGTCACGGATGGAAGAAGGATGACGGCACATCGCGTCGATCTCGATGGCCATGTACGGGAACAACGGCAATTGCATGAGCAGGTCGTGCAGTTCCTGAACGCTGTCGACATCGAACACGCTGTAGTTCGCGTAATGCCCGGCGATGCGCCACAGATGACGCCACTTGCCTTGCTCTTGCAGGCGTTGGGCCAGGGCTTTCTCGTCAGCTTTCAGTCTGGCGGCTGCTTCCGGATTCATATCGACCGGCAGGTTCACGGTCATTTTTACGTGGAACAGCATAATGCTCTCCTCAGGCTTGATGAATGGCAGTGGATGTTTTGTCGCGGCGGAAAAACGCCAGGCGTTCTTCATCCAGGCTCAGGCCCAGCCCCGGGGTTTTCGGTACGTGCAGCTCGAAATCGCGATACACCAGCGGTTCGCTGAGGATGTCTTCGGTCAGCAGCAGCGGGCCGAACAGTTCGGTGTCCCACGCCAGCTTGTTCAAGGTGATAAAGGCATGGGCCGACGCCATCGTGCCGAGGCCGCCTTCGAGCATGGTGCCGCCGTACAGGCCGATACCCGCCGCCTCGGCGATGGAGGCGGTACGCAACACCGCACGCGGGCCACCGTTCTTGGCGATCTTCAGGGCGAACACCGAAGCCGCGCCTTCACGGGCCAGGTTGAACGCGTCTTCCACGCACTCGATGGATTCGTCCGCCATGATCGGCGCCGGACTCATGGCGTTCAGGCGCACCATGCCGGCGCGGTTATTGCGCGAAATCGGCTGTTCGATCAGGTCAATGCCATTGGTGCCGAGAATCCGGCAAGCACGCAGCGCAACCGCTTCGTCCCAGGCCTGATTGACGTCGACCCGCACGCTGGCGCGGTCACCCAAGGCCTTCTTGATCGCGATCACGTGTGCCAGGTCGCGGTTGACTTCACCGGCACCGATTTTCAGTTTGAAGATGCGGTGGCGGCGCAGGTCGAGCATTTTTTCCGCTTCGGCGATGTCTTTCTCGGTGTCGCCACTGGCCAGGGTCCAGGCCACCGGCAGGGCGTCACGCACGCGACCGCCGAGCAACTCGCTGACCGGCAGGCCCAAGCGCTTGCCCTGGGCGTCGAGCAACGCGGTTTCGATCCCGGATTTGGCGAAGGTGTTGCCACGGATACTGCGTTCCAGGCGCAACATCGCGGCATTGACGTTGCCGCTGTCCTGGCCGATCAACAGCGGCGCAAAGTGCGTGTCGATGTTGGTCTTGATGCTGTCGGGGCTTTCGTTGCCGTAAGCCAGGCCACCGATGGTGGTCGATTCGCCAATGCCTTCGATGCCATCGGCGCAACGCACGCGAATGATCACCAGGGTCTGGTTCTGCATGGTGTGCATCGCCAGCTTGTGCGGGCGGATGGTCGGCAGATCGACGATGATCGTCTCGATCGATTCAATGGCTGTTGCAAGCATTTCGATACCCGTCAGGTTCTTGAAGTTCTGGAATCGATTCTGGTACGGCTTTTTTCAGGAAGCCAATATAGAATTGGTCTGACTTGATACCTTAAAGGTATGCAACTGATGGCCGACTGGAGGCTCCATGGAACTGCGTCACCTGCGTTATTTTCAGGTTTTGGCTCAAACCCTCAATTTCACCCGCGCCGCCGAGTTGCTGCACATCGCCCAACCGCCCTTGAGCCGGCAGATCCAGCAACTGGAAGATGAACTCGGCGTGATCCTGCTCGAACGCGGGCGACCGCTGAAACTGACCGACGCCGGGCGTTTTTTCCATGAACACTCCACGGCCCTGCTCGAACAACTGAACAAGGTCTGCGACAACACGCGGCGTATCGGCCTGGGGGAAAAGACCTGGCTGGGCATCGGTTTTGCGCCGTCGACGCTCTACGGCGTGTTGCCGGAACTGATTCGCCGCCTGCGCAGCGGCGAACCGCTGGAGCTGGAGCTGGGGCTGTCGGAGATGACCACCCTGCAGCAGGTTCAGGCGCTGAAGGCCGGGCGTATCGACATTGGCTTCGGGCGTATCCGTATCGATGATCCGGCGATCATCCAGACCGTCCTCACCGAAGATCGCCTGGTCGCCGCCCTGCCCGCCGGCCACCCCTTGCTCGCCGGTCCCATCAGCCTGCGCGACCTGGCCAAAGAAGCCTTCGTGCTGTACCCCGGCAACCCCCGGCCGAGTTACGCCGACCACGTGATTGCACTCTTCGAATCCTACGGCGTGAGTATCCATGTCGCGCAATGGACCAACGAACTGCAAACGGCGATCGGACTGGTGGGGGCTGGAATCGGCGTCACGCTGGTGCCGGCCTCGGTGCAACTGCTGCACCGCGACGACATCGGTTTCACCCCGTTGCTGGAAGACAACGCGACCTCGCCAATCATTCTCAGCCGGCGGGTCGGCGACGTGTCACCGGGGTTGAACCATTGTTTGCGGATGATTGATGAGCTACTGCCGCAGGGCTCATGAGGGCCTGTGGAGAGGAAACTTGCTCCCTTTCCACAGGTCCAGTGATAAGCCGCGATCGGCGTTAACCGGCAAACGCCCGGCGCCCGGCTTTCATCTCGGTGCGCAACTCGCCAATGAACTCGGAAATGGCACGCACGCTGGTCAAGTCTTCGGTCGAGACACCGCTCAATAACAGCTCCACTCGCCCGCTCACCGGTTCGTAGATCTCGATACGGAGCAACCCGCCGTTCTCCGTGCATTCGCAGGCCAACGGCACAAAACCGGACTCGACTATGTTGCAAAGAACTGAAATGGGAACCATGGCCGCTGCCTCGCACGGCAATTGATCGGATTGGATCCCACTCAGGATAGATGCTGTTTGCCGATCCTGCGCCAGCTAATAGTGTTAGCTGGCTCGCAATTTCGAGCATTTTTTCAATGGGAATTTCCGCCCCAGATCCAGTTCCAGAATCCAGGCAACTCAACCGGCTGCGAACTGTCGCGCACGGTACGCGCCATCGCCGCCCGCTGCAGCGCGGCCGTATCGTCGTAGAACGGCTGTTCGGCGGTTCTCACCCCTGTCGCCTGGGCGCTGTCGAGCAGGATTTGCAGGTACTCGCGGGTGTGCCGCGCGGTATAGCGATTGAGATCGTGGAACGTCACCACCACCGGAATCACCCCATCCACCACCGGCAGCTCGCCCCGGGCGATGCGCTCGCGTACTTCGGACATCGAGCGCAGGAAATGGGCGCGCCGGCGGGGGCTGGCGTTAAAGCCCCAGATCTTGCCGTCGTTGGCACTCAAATCGGTGAGCAACACATGCATGCCGTGCTGCTGATACGCGGCGAAGGTGCGCTTGTCGTAGTTCCAGAATGGCGGGCGCAGCAGCGTCGGGGACGCGCCGGTGATCGCGGCGATGTCGGCGCTGCCATTGGTCAGAGCCTGCTCCAGCTCTTGCGGGTCGAGGGAGCGATGGTTGGTGTGCGAAGGCGTGGCGGTGTGAAAGCCCAGAATGTGCCCGGCATCGCGCTCGTGGTGCATGACCGCGCGCCCGATGTCACTGCCGCCGGCCCGTGAGGCGCGGGTCTGCACAAAGAACACGGCCTTGATGTCCGGCTGCAACCCATTGCGCGCCAGGCTATCGAGCACGGTTTCAGTCGGGTTCCAGAAACTCGACGCGCTGGGACCGTCATCGAAGGTCAGCAGAAAGCGGATGGGGGGTTGAGTGCGTAGACGTTGTTCAGTCTGCGGTGTCATTTCGATAGGGGCGGCGATGCAACCCAGCAGACTGGCTGCCATGGCGATCGCCGATAAAACCTTGACCAACTGTTTCATGTTCTGCCTTGGGCCAGACCGTTTCGGTCACCACGTCAAACGGCAAAGTCCTTCGCCCGTTCATCCTTCGCCAGCCCGCAGGTCGCTGCGGGCCGAGGTTGGATCAGGGTACACAGAGTTTGGTTCCGGCGCTGCCCGCCTTCCAGGGCTAATGGATAAAGAATGCTGAAACGGTCGCCGCCTTGCCTGGTCTACAGCTTCACGGCAAGCCGGACCTGCGGAGTTGGGTGCTCTGAAATGATTCGAGCATCTATGCTGAAAACTCCCAACGGAGGGTTCATTCAATGTGCGGAAGACTGTCGCAGTATCGAGGCATTCACGATTTCGTTGCCGTGCTGAGCATTCCCGACGCACTGATCAATCACGTTGGCGATGAACCCTTGGCGCGCTACAACGCCGCGCCGACCACGCAGCTTGCGCTGCTGCATCTGGAAAGCGACGGCCTGCACGCCGATCGGCAGCGATGGGGCTGGCGCCCGCACTGGGCAAAGGATCGTGCGGCACCGATCAATGCGCGGGTCGAGAAAGTCGCCCATGGCCCGTTTTTCCGGGCGATCTGGCCGCACCGGGCGATCTGCCCCATCGATAACTGGTTCGAATGGGTCGACGCCGGAGACGGCACCCGCCAACCCTGGCTGATCCGACGACGCGACCGGGGGCCGATCTACTGTGCGGCGATCGGGCAGTTCCCCCTTGGCGGCGCCGCGCCGCGAGACGATGACGGGTTTGTCATTATCACCGCCGACAGCGCTGGCGGTTTGCTGGACATACACGACCGCCGCCCCGTCGTGCTGTCAGCCGAGCTGGCGCGGGAATGGCTGGACCCGGCCACCCCGAAGGATCGTGCCGAACAGATGGTACTTTTGCAGGGTGAAGGCAGTGACGCGTTCCAATGGCACAAGGTCGCCAAAGCGGTTGGCAACGTCAGAAACCAGGCGGCCACATTGATTGATGAAATAACTTGAATATGTCAATAACGACAGGAACATTGGCATAACCAACAATTGTTTATACAAGACATCACCAACTTCGTCATGCCGACTGTTTCAATCAATTAACACTTATATATATCCATGAGTTCGGTGAATTAACCGCTTGTCCGACAATGCATTGATCGTGCATACATTTATAAAAACTACCGATAGCATGCGCGCCGCATTTCCAGTTGCATCACCCAGTTGACCAAAGAGTCAACAACTAAGGAAATCCCTGAAAACAAGCCTTGCAGAGAACTAAATTGCGCGACGATTTTTCAATGAATCAAGTCGTGGGTCTGGCGTGCATTTATCTTTCGCCGACAGAACACTACCAACTCGACTGTTTTATCGGGCAATACATAAAGACCCGGAACCTGCGAACAGTCCACAATATCAATCACTTACTGAGTTCAACCCTCGAAAGATATCCGGGCAAACCGCCGGTGATGGTCAATGAGTTGAACGCCTGGCTCGACAAAACCCTGGGGTATCGGGCCGCTCATCCCGAGTTTCTGTTGGACGACGCCTGATCCACACCTGAAGAATTGAAAAGCCCCGTTCAATGGCGCAATGGGGTTCAGTTGAATGAACGTGCTCCACTTGTAGGAGCGAGCCTGCTCGCGATGGTCGTTAACCATAGCGCGTGTTCACTGACTAAACGCGGAGTTCTTGCGTCCACGTCGGAACGCCGCCCGGAGCAGGCTCGCTCCTACAGTGGGGGCTTATTTGTACGCAGCCCGGTCAGGGCTTCAATGGACGCTCCATGTCGCGCTCCGACAGTTCCCGGCTGTCGTCATGTTTCCATGTCTGCTCAGCGTGCTTCTGCTGCTCGAGCTCTTCTTCCGTCGGTTCATCCGTGTCGTCGTCCAGGTCCGGACGCTTTGGGTCAGTTGCCATGTTCACCTCTCTTCCTGAAGGGATCGGTCATCAACTTTAAGCGTAGAACAATTTCCGGTGCCCGGCTCACAGCCACCCTCGCAGCAGAAAGAAGAAGCCCATACTCAACAGCATGCTGAGCAAGGTATTGCGGGTGTAGAGCACCAGGCCGACGGCCACCAGCGAGCTGATCAGGTACGGGTTGTCCCAATGCAGATTCAGCTGCTTTTCCGGCATGAACACAATCGGCCCGCAGATGGCGGTCAACATGCCCGGCACGGCAAAGCCCAGGAACTGTCGGGCATTGCTGCTCAAGCGCACTGGCAGCCGCGGTTCCAGAAACACGTAGCGGTTGAGAAACACCAACACGCCCATCCCGATAATCACTGCCCAGACCATCATGTGCGTTCACCCTGGAATTTATTGCAGATAAAACCGGCGCTCATGCCCGCCAACCCCGACAACACCAGCGCCGAGCCCCATTGCCAGTAGCTGAACAGCACCGAACAGAACAGCGACACCGCGACGCACACCACGGTCGGCACATTGCGCACCACCGGGGTGATCAGGGCGATGAAGGTGGCGGCGATGGAGAAATCCAGCCCCAGGTGCTCCAGGCCCGGAATGCTGCTGCCGAGCACGATGCCCAGCAGGGTGAAGAGGTTCCAGGCGACGTAGAACGTCAAGCCGACCCCCAGGGCGTACCAGCGGTTGAATTGTTGCTTGTCGTACTGACTGGTCAGGGCGAACAACTCGTCAGTGAGCAGAAAGCCCAATCCTGCCCGCCAGCGCCCCGGCAACGGCGAAATCACCGAACGCAGGCTCATCCCGTAGAGCAGATGCTGGGAGGTCAGTAACAAAGTGGTGAGCAGAATCGAAAAGATCCCGGCACCGCCCTTGAGCATGCCGATGGCCACCAGTTGCGCGGCGCCGGCAAACACGATGCTCGACAGGCCCTGGCCTTGCAGAGGGGTGAGATTGGCTTCGATGGCCATGGAACCGGCCAGCAACCCCCAGGGAGCGGTGGCCAGGGACAACGGCATGATCGCCGCAGCGCCGCGAAGAAACGCACTGCGCGGCATGAGTGAGTTGGACATAACGCTCGACAACCAGTGAAAGACGACAAACTGTGCCAGCACTGGCCGCCGTTGGCTTGAACGATCTTGCGCACATTGCCATTCATCGGCTGCCTGCTTGCGCCGGCTCAGTAGTAGCAACATGATGGCGCTGCATTTTTCCCCTCAAGGTGCGGCCGTTCATGCATTCAGTCGAAACCGACAGCGACGTCTATAAAACCCTGCTTGAGTCGACCAAGGCGATCCCGTGGCGAATCGACTGGAAGACCATGACCTTCAGCTACATCGGACCGCAGATCGAGAGCCTGCTGGGTTGGGCGCAGGACAGTTGGGTCGGGGTCAACGACTGGATCGAACGCATGCACCCGGACGATCGCGACTACGTGGTGGAGTTCTGCGTCTCGCAATCCCGTGCCGGCGTCGATCACGAGGCGGATTACCGCGCACTGACCCGCAACGGTGAATACGTGTGGATTCGCGATGTGGTGCACGTGGTGCGCAAGGACGGCGAGGTCGAAGCGCTGGTCGGCTTCATGTTCGACATCAGCGAGCGCAAGAAAACCGAAGAGCACCTGATTCGCCTGCAGAAACAGCTCGAGGAATATTCTTTCCAGGACGGCCTGACGGGCATTGCCAACCGGCGCATGTTCGACACTGTGCTGGAACGGGAATGGACCAGCGCCCAGCGCAGCGGCGCGCCGCTGTCGGTGATCGTGCTGGATATCGATTATTTCAAGCAGTACAACGACCATTACGGCCACATCAAGGGTGACGAATGCCTGCGCCGTGTGGCGCGCACGTTGTCGCTGGCGGCGAATCGACCACGGGATTTCATCGCCCGGATCGGCGGCGAAGAGTTCGTCTGGCTGCTGCCGGAAACCGACGCCGAATCCGCCCGATTGGTGGCCAACAAGTGCCTGCACCTGATTCGCCAGCAGCAGATTCCCCACGAGTTTTCCGCGGTATCGCCTTTGCTCAGCCTGAGCCTGGGGGTCGGTACCACCCAAGCCACGCCGCACACCACGGCACTGGCGTTCGTCGAACAGGTGGACAAGTTGCTCTATCAGGCCAAGCGCAACGGGCGCATGCGCGCGGCGTTCGCAGATTTTCGTGATTGACAAACCCGGCGCCGCCTTTTAAAACTGGGCACCTCATTCAGGGTGTAAGCAAACATGTCCGCAACCTTCAACCTCAACATTGACGTCATTGGCTTGAATGCCAAGGCGCAAGGTTGCGTTGCGCACGCCCTCAAATCGAAGAAACAGTCGCTCATGTGACCGGGGCGCGCTGTCCCGTCAGATGAGCTGACAGGACATTGAGCGCGACGGACCACCCTCCCCTTGCTTGCTTCCTTCTACGCTTCTGACGGTGACGAAATCGGTCAAACCTTCAGGAGTCAGCGTATGTCATCGTTTCAAGGTATCTGGGTTCCACTGGTCACGCCGTTCCACAACGGTGCCATCGATTTCGTCGGCTTGCGCCGGCTGGTCAGCCATCTGCTGGAAAAGGGCGTCGACGGCCTGGTTGTCTGTGGCACCACCGGCGAACCGGCGGCCATGAGCAAACAGGAGCAACTGGCGGTACTCGATGCCGTACTCGAGCTCGTGCCGGCCGATCGCATCGTCATGGGCCTGGCCGGCAACAACCTGAGCGAGTTGCTGCAGTTCCAGCGCGAGATTCTGAAGCGTCCGGTGGCAGGTTTGCTGGTGCCGCCGCCGTATTACATCCGCCCGTCCCAGGCTGGCCTCGAAGCGTTTTTCCAGACCGTGGCCGATGCTTCCAGCGTGCCACTGATTCTCTACGACATTCCTTACCGTACCGGCGTGGCCTTCGAGCAGGCGACCCTGCTGAACATCGTGGCCCATGAACGCATCGTCGCCATCAAGGATTGCGGCGGTAACTTCTCGAACACCCTCGCCTTGCTCAACAGCGGCCAGGTCGATGTGCTGTGCGGTGAAGACAACCAGATCTTCAACGCCCTGTGCCTGGGCGCCAAAGGCGCGATTGCCGCGTCGGCGCATGTCCATCCCGAACTGTTCGTGCAGTTGTACCAGCAGATCCGCGACAACAGGCTGGCGGATGGCCGCGCCACATTTTTCCGTTTGCTGCCGCTGATCAACAGCCTGTTCCTGGAGCCCAACCCGGCCCCGGTGAAAACCGCCCTGGCCCTGCAAGGCTTGATCGGTGATGAACTGCGTGCACCGATGCAACGCAGCAGCGAATCGATGACCGAACGCTTGAAAGGCGTGCTCAGCGCATTGGAGCGCGACAATCGATAGAACCCCCGCCAACGGCCCGAGTACCATGGAGCGATTCGTTCAGCCTTCAGGGGCACCGACATGCTGTACCGAATCGCCGCCGACGGGCTGATGGTGTTTCACTTGCTGTTCATCGTGTTTGTGTTGTTCGGCGGGTTGCTGGTGCTCAAATGGCGCCACCTGATCTGGTGGCATCCGCCAGCCGCGCTGTGGGGTATGGCGGTGGAGTTCTTCCACCTGCCCTGCCCGCTGACCGACTGGGAAAATCACCTGCGCCAGGCAGCCGGGGACGCCGGCTATGGCGGTGGATTCATCGAACATTACGTTTGGCCGGTGATTTATCCGGCCGGCCTGACGCCAGCCATTCAACTCGTTTTGGGCAGTGTTGTGCTGCTGATCAACGGGCTGGTCTATCTTCGATTGTTGCGGCGATGGAAATTGCGCCGAACGCCCTGATTCAACGGGTTTGAGCTGGTGATGATGGCGTCGGTGAGGACGCCTTCGCTGGCCAGCCAGGCTCCTGCAATAGGGCGTGCCCGAATGAGGATTGAAAAACATGCTGTCGACCGAAGACATGGCGTTACTCGAAGCCATCCGCGAAACCGGCAGTCTGTCGCGGGCCGCCGCTCATCTGGGCAAGGCGCCGTCCACGGTGTCCTACGCCGCCCGGCAACTGGAAGAACGCTTCGATGCGCTGCTGTTCGATCGCCGTCGTTATCGCCTGCAACTCACCCCCGCCGGCGAGTTGCTGGTGAACGAAGCGGCGCGGCTGATGCAGGACGTCTCGCGACTGACCCAACGGGTGCAGCAAGTGGCCAACGGCTGGGAGAGCCGCTTGTGGATCGTCACCGATGAACTGCTGGAATTCGAGACATTGATGCCGGTGATCCATGAGTTCGATGCCCTGGGCTCCGGCGTCCCGCTGCGCATCACCCAGGAAGTGCTGCGCGGGGTTTGGGAAGCCCTGCGTGAAGGCCGCGCGGACCTGATCATCGGCGCCACCAACGAACCGCCGGCGATCCCGTCCTTGCGCTGGATGCAGTTGGGCGAAATGGAGTGGGTGTTCGCCGTGTCGCCAAAACATCCGCTGGCCAAGGCCAGGGAGCCGGTATCACGCGCCCAGGTGGCGCAACACCGGGCGATTGTCGTCGCCGACTCGTCGCGCGCGACCGAGGGCAGTACTTACGGCGTTTCCAGCGGCCAGAGCGTGCTGGCGCTTCCGACCATGCGCGCGAAAATCCTCGCGCAGTGCGACGGCTTGGGCGTGGGTTGGTTGCCCAGGCACCGGGTCGGCTCGCTGCTCAAGAGCGGCGCCCTGATTGAGAAGCAGATGGCCGATCCGCGTGAACCCAACATCCTGTACGCCGGATGGCGCGGCGACCACGACGGTCGCGCGCTGGGCTGGTGGCTGGAAAAACTCAAGCAGTCGTACCTGGCCAACCGATTGGTGCAAGGCAGCGACCGCTTTGTCTGAGCGTCAGTTGGCAATCACGCTCATGTTGCGCCCGCTGGCCTTGGCCACGTACAGCGCCTTGTCGGCGGCACCGATCAAGTCGTCCGTCTGCGCTTGCGATGCCGGGCCGTGGCCGCAGACACCCACGCTCACGGTCACCCTGCCCTCGGGGCTTTCACTGTGCTGGAGGCCGGCCGCCAGCACAGCGTGGCGGATTTTTTCCGCCACCAGGAACGCCCCTACGTAATCGGTGCCGGGCAACACCACGGCAAACTCTTCGCCACCGAACCGGGCCGCCAGATCCTTGGGGCGCTTGATGTGATCGGTGATGATGGCGGCGATTTTGCGCAGACACTCATCGCCGGCCAGATGGCCATATTGATCGTTGAAGGCCTTGAAATGGTCGACATCGATCATCAGCAGCGCCAGGTCCGTGACGTTGCGCCGCGCACGTCCCATTTCCGAATGAATGAACAGATCGAACTGGCGGCGGTTGGCCAGCCCGGTCAACGCGTCCTCGAGCGCCAGTAGTTCAAGGTTGCGATTGAGCTCCAGAAGTTTTTCCTGGGTGCCAAGCAGCTCGGTCTGGACCCGATCCTGCTGCTTCATCAGCTTGATCAGGCGAAAGCCGAGCACGCCGAGAAAGCCCAGCAGCACCGCGACGATCCCGGCACTGAGCATCGACTGCTTGCGCCAGCTGGCCAGCACTTCCTGCTTGTCGAGGGCGACGAAGACGATCAGCGGATAACCCTCGACCCGACGATAGCCCACCACCCGTTCGACGCCATCCATGAGGGACCTGATCGTCGCCGTGCCGGAACTCGCGGCGGGCAGCAGCTGGGTGAACAGCGGGCTCCTGGACAGATTCGCGCCGATGTCGGCCTCATTGAACGGCCGACGCACGATGATGCGGGCATCGTCGGCGATCAGGTTGATGACCCCGTTATCGCCCATGTCGATGCTGTCGTAGAGTTGCAGGAAGTGGTTCAGGTAGAGAGTGGCCAGTGCCACACCGGCAAAACTGCCATCCGGGTGATTGACCCGGCGCGACACCGTCATGATCCATTCGCCGCTGGAACGGCTTTTGATCGACGGACCGATGTGCGGCCCACGGTCAGGATGATCGCGGTGGTAGATGAAATACTCACGGTCCGAGTTATTGGCACCGCCCACTTCGGCACCGTTGGAATTGGCGATCCAGCGCCCGTTTTCGTCATACACGAACAGGCCGTGGATCTGGCTCAGTTCACTGCGCTCGGCGCTGAGCAAGCGTTGCAGGCGATCCAGTTGCCCAGGCGCGATGCCCTCGTTTTCCAGGCGATCGACCAACGCAAACAGCAGCGTATCGGCTTGCTTGATCGACGACTGCGCTTGCGAGGCCAGCGTCTGCGCAAGGTTGGACATCGCCACTTCCTTGTCGTGCAAGTGGTACTGACGTGAGTTCCACGTCTCCCAGATCACGATCACCATCATCGACAGGCACACCGCAAGCATCAGCGTGACAGCCGAGCGCACCTTGAGCCGGGCGACGCCGGGCCGGTTTTTTTCGATGTGGTCGTGAATGGACGGATGTCCCATGCCCTCGCTCCTTGAATGTTGGTGGGCTGCGCCAGCGCCTACCGCGCCTGCTTCACGGCTTCGATCCAGAGCGGATCCAGCCGCGTCTGCCCGGTATCGATGCCCAGCGCTGCCATCCGCGCCTCGTGTTGTTCCATTTCCCGGTTCAATTGCCCATGATCGCTGGAGTTGCCGTCCAGTTGGTGCATCTGGCTCAACCCAAGATGATAGAAGCGCAACAGCTTCATCGCCGTCGGATCGCCCGCCTCCACTGCCGTCGTGACATGGTGCATGACGTTGGTGATGCTCATCAGGCTGCGTTTGAGCTGCCAGCTGTAGACCGCCGGCGCCATCCATTGCCGGGTCCAGAACACCTGGCGCATCAGCGCCGCCATCACCAGCACGGCAGCAAACACGCCGCCAATGTTGAATCGAAGATTGTCCCCGCCAGGCTCACCGAACACCGCCACCGCCAGGGTCGACAGTGCCATGGCCAGCGCCAGGAAAATCAGAGCGATGATCACCGTACTGCGCCGCGTTTGTTGCCGATAGGTTTCGGCGTTCATCGGCTGGATTTCGAACATTACGTCGGGTTTCCTTCAGTCGCGGGTAAAAAGATTGCGGGCATTATCGCCTCTGCGCGGGATTTAGCTATGCTGGAGCTCCTTTTCATCTTTTCATCGTCAAACGGGGGACGTGGCGAGAGCGTGCAATCAGTGCCATCTTCTTTCATGGATACACACTATTCGGATGTCATTCGTTGTTTCTGTGGGGATGACATCGTTTTAAGGATCATTGAATGACCCAACGACAAGTAATCAACGCCTCGGTCAGCCCGAAAGGCAGCCTGGAAACCCTGTCCCAACGGGAAGTCCAGCAACTGAGCGAAGCCGGATCCGGCAGCACCTACAACATCTTCCGCCAATGCGCCCTGGCCATCCTCAACACCGGCGCCCACGTCGACAACGCCAAGACCATTCTCGAAGCCTACAAGGACTTCGAAATCCGCATTCACCAACAAGACCGCGGCGTACGCCTGGAATTGCTGAACGCCCCGGCCGACGCCTTCGTCGATGGCGAAATGATCGCCAGCACCCGGGAAATGCTGTTCAGCGCCCTGCGCGACATCGTTTACACCGAAAACGAACTCGACAGCCAACGCATCGACCTGAGCACCTCCCAGGGCATCAGCGACTACGTCTTCCACCTGCTGCGCAACGCCCGCACCCTGCGCCCCGGCGTCGAGCCGAAAATCGTGGTGTGCTGGGGTGGTCACTCGATCAATACCGAAGAATACAAGTACACCAAGAAAGTCGGCCACGAACTGGGCCTGCGCAACCTCGACGTCTGCACCGGTTGCGGCCCCGGCGTGATGAAGGGCCCGATGAAAGGCGCCACCATCGCCCACGCCAAGCAGCGTATCCATGCCGGTCGTTACCTGGGCTTGACCGAACCGGGCATCATCGCCGCCGAGGCACCGAACCCGATCGTCAACGAACTGGTGATCCTGCCGGACATCGAGAAACGCCTGGAAGCCTTTGTCCGCGTCGGCCACGGCATCATCATCTTCCCGGGCGGCGCCGGCACCGCCGAAGAGTTCCTGTACCTGCTCGGCATCCTGATGCATCCGGACAACAAGGGCCTGCCCTTCCCGGTCATCCTCACCGGCCCGAAACACGCCGCGCCGTACCTGGAACAGCTGGACGCGTTCGTCGGCGCCACCCTGGGCGATGGCGCCAAACAGCACTACGAAATCATCATCGACGACCCGGCCGAAGTCGCACGGCAGATGACCCAGGGCCTCAAAGCGGTCAAGCAGTTCCGCCGCGAGCGCAATGACGCGTTCCACTTCAACTGGCTGTTGAAAATCGACGAAGGCTTCCAGCGTCCGTTCGACCCGACCCACGAAAACATGGCCAACCTGAAACTGAGCCGCGACCTGCCGCCCCACGAACTGGCCGCCAACCTGCGCCGCGCGTTCTCCGGCATCGTCGCCGGCAACGTCAAGGACAAGGGCATCCGCCTGATCGAAGAACACGGGCCGTACCAAATCCGTGGCGATGCGGCCGTCATGCAACCGCTGGATCAACTGCTCAAGGCATTCGTCGCCCAGCATCGGATGAAACTGCCCGGCGGCGCGGCCTACGTGCCGTGTTATCAGGTCGTTGCGTAATCAAACCGAGGTCGTTCTGTAACATCGCGAGCCGAAGCCATTGCTTCGGCTTGCTGCTTTTATGGACAGAGGAATCAGGCGTCGAAACCGCCAGCCGCCGTTACCGCAGCAACGGATATGTACTCAGAACAAAACACAGGTCGGCTGCAACCAAAAAGAGGACCCAAGCAATGGACCACGTCAACCATATCCTGATCGTCGACGACGACAGGGAAATCCGCGAACTGGTCGGCAACTACTTGAAGAAAAACGGCCTGCGCACTACCGTGGTCGCCGACGGCCGGCACATGCGCAGCTTCCTGGAAGCCAATCAGGTGGACCTGATCGTACTGGACATCATGCTCCCCGGCGACGACGGCCTGGTCCTGTGCCGTGAATTGCGCTCGGGCAAGCACAAGGCCACGCCGATCCTGATGCTCACCGCGCGCGACGACGAAACCGACCGCATCCTTGGCCTGGAAATGGGCGCTGACGACTACCTGACCAAACCCTTCGCCGCCCGCGAATTGCTGGCGCGGATCAACGCCGTGCTGCGCCGCACCCGGATGTTGCCGCCCAACCTGCTGATCACCGAAAGCGGCCGCATGCTCGGCTTCGGTCGTTGGCGCCTGGACACCACGGCCCGCCATCTGCTCGATGAAGACGGCACCCTGGTGGCCCTCAGCGGCGCGGAATATCGCCTGCTGCGAGTGTTCCTCGATCACCCGCAACGGGTGCTGAGCCGCGACCAGTTGCTCAACCTGACCCAGGGCCGCGACGCCGACCTGTTCGACCGCTCCATCGACCTGCTGGTGAGTCGCCTGCGCCAACGCTTGAAGGATGACTCGCGAGAATCGACCTACATCAAAACCGTGCGCAGCGAAGGCTATGTATTCTCCTACCCGGTGGAAATGCTCGACGCCCAGGATTGAAGGTATTTTCCGGGTGCCCCACCCATCCTGATGTCTGACGCAAAAGCCACGCAGATTGTCCGGGACAGTGGCGGTACGTCCGTACTAAGATTTGCGCTTCATTTCATCAAGGACGATTCATGAAGCGCTTTATCGGTTGCCTGCTATGGGTTCTGAGCGTGCATGCGTCCGCAGCCAGTCTGAACCTGCTCACCGACATCCATCCCCCCCTGCATTTCCAACAGAACGGTGAATTGGTCGGGTTCGGCGTCGATGTGGTCAAGGCCCTGGCCGAGCGCACCGGCGATCAAGTGCAGTTGCAGCAGGTGCCGTTGCTGCGCGCCTTGCACATGGCCAGCAGCGAACCCGCCACCGCCGTTTTCACCGTGTTGCGCACCGCCGAGCGCGATGGCCAGTACCAGTGGGTGGGGCCGTTGCTGGACGTCGAAACCGCGCTCTATTCAGCCGACAGCACCCAGCCACCGGTTCGCAGCCTGGTGGACGCCGCACGCCTGGGACGCATCGCCGTGCCATGCAAATGGCTGGCCTACAGCTACTTGCAGCAGCAGGGTCTGAACAACCTGTATGGCGTCGAAACGCCCGAGCAGATGGTACGTCTGGCGCGCATGGGGCGTACCGAGTTCGTGGTGGCCGACACCCTCTCCATCGCGACCCTGGCCCGCGAAGAAGGCCTGGCACCCGACCGGCTGCAGTACCAGATGCCGCTGATGCGGCAAGGCAGCTACATCGCGTTTTCCCTGCAGACCGATGCGCGCCAGGTGGCGCGCTGGCAACAGGCGCTGGATGAAATGAACCGTGACGGGCGCCTGGCCCGGATCAAGCAGCGCTGGCTCAGCGACACCACGCCCCGATAGCAACGATGGGCCGCTCCGCGCCCAGGGTGGACGGGGCGGCGTAGCGGTCTCGGGATTTTGTGAGCGCTACGCACTCAAGCGCGAGCAAGCTCGCTCGCCACAGCGTTATTGGCCAGTCGTGCGGCCAGGGCCTTGGCCTGGCTGGCGACATCCGTGACGGCCGTGCTTTCCCACCACATCCCGCGCAACGGCGGCCCCATGGCAAACAGCCGACTGGCTGCCCGACCCTCGGCGTCCAGCACCGCGCCATCCACCTGTGCGGCAATCCCCAGCGCCAACGGTCCAGGCCGGATCAATCCACGGGCCAGCAATTGCTGCGGCAACGGCCGAGCCACCCGGCGCCAGTCGTACTCGATGCCGCTGGAGTTGATCAGCGCGGCGCCGCTGACGACAGTAGTGTCAGCCTCGCCCCGGCGGCGAATGCGGATGCTCACTTCACCACCCTGCGAAGGCGCAAGCCCTTTGAACGACGCCGCCTGAATGCGCAACCGCCCTTCTCCGTGCAAGCGCGCCACCAGCTCGGCGCTCAAGGGCGGCGAGCGATGGTGATGGCTTTCCCACCACGGTCGCACGTGCCGCACGAATTGCCGGCGCTGTGCATCGCTTGCCTGACTCCACAAACGACCGATATGTGCCCGTACCGTGTCCAGCGGAGCCTGCCAATCGATGCCCTGGGCGATGGCGTCGCGGCAATGCCGGCGCAGTTCGCGCACCAACTGGCGTGGCGTGCGAATGCTGGGGTCCTCGGCCAGAAAATCGACCCAGGCCGGTGGCTGGCGTCGCACATGGGGCAGCAAGCCGTGCCGGGAAAACACCTCGATCGGCCCGCGATGCCCGGCCTGTTCCAGGGACACCACGGCATCGACCATGGTCAGGCCCGAGCCGATGATCAGCACCGTCGAATACGGATCGAGCTGACCCATGGCCGCCACATCCCAAGGATCGAGTGCCGCCGCATTCAAGCCGCTGGATTCGGTCTGCGGCGTCCGCGCAGCGGCAAACATCCCGGTCGCCAGCACCGCGAAAGCACCCTGCAAGCGCTGCCCATCGTTCAAGGTCAATCGCACCGAATCCGCATCGGTTTGCAGATCCACCACCTCGGCCCGCACATGCTCCACCGTTGAACCGTTCAACGCGCCCACCGTCTGCGCCTCGGCCAGACGTTGTTGCACGTACAGGCCGAAAATCCCCCGTGGCGGGAACAGTTCGCTGATGGGTACGTGCTGCTCGTCCGATTCCGGCCAGCCACCGGCACCGATGTAGTCGGTCAGCCATTGGGTCAGGTCGTCGGCATTGTCCGGATCGACACTCATGCGTGCCGCGTTGCCATTGAGGGTATGGCCCAGCTCCACGGCGCTGTAGGCCTCGCCGCGACCGAGTTCGGCGCGGGGCTCGATCACCAGCACCTGGCGCTTGCCGGGCAGGCGCAACAGTTGCGCCGCCAGCATCGCGCCGCTGAGGCCGCCGCCGATGATCAGGATGTCTGCGTGGCGGATGGCGTCGGTCGCCTGTCCGCTTGGGGTTTCGCTCATGGCGTTCTCGCTGATCAATGTTTGCCTAGATAGAAGTCGTGCAGATCGTCCCGCGTGCGCAGGGTTTCGGCGCTGCCGGACAACACCACCCGGCCGGTGTCGAGAACATAGGCCTGTGAAGCGTACTTGAGCGCCACATTAATATTTTGCTCGGCAATCAGGAAGCTCACCTGCGCCTCGCGATTGAGCTGGGCGACAATCTCGAAAATCTCCTGGACGATAATAGGCGCCAAACCCATGGACGGTTCATCGAGCAGTACCAAAGTAGGACGCGTCATCAGGGCCCGGCCGATGGCGACCATCTGCTGCTCGCCGCCGGATGTCAGCCCGGCCTGGGTCTTGCGCTTGGTTTTCAGGCGGGGAAACCAGGTGTAGATGCGCTCCAGATCCCGGGCCATGTCCTGGCGGCTGAGACCACGGACAAAGCCGCCGCTGCGCAGATTGTCCTCGACCGTCAACTGCGCGAACACGTGGCGCCCCTCCAGCACATGCACCATCCCTTGGCGCACCCGCAGGCTGGGGTCGACGCCCGCGGTATCGCGCCCCAGAAACTCGATGTTGCCGCGGCTGACCTGCGCCCGCTCCGCGCGCACCAGCCCGGAAATCGCCTTGAGCGTGGTGCTTTTGCCCGCGCCGTTGGCCCCGAGCAAAGCGACGATGCCGCCCTTGGGCACCGTCAGCGACACCCCGGCCACGGCCAGGATCGCGCCGTCGTAGATCACTTCGATATCGTTGACCCGCAACAGGTCATGGGCAGCAATGTCGCTGGCGGCCTGGCTCATGGCTTATTCATCTCCGGTGCAGGTGCGTGGCGTCAGGCCTTTTTCCTTGGCGAACGCGGCGGATTTTTCGTCGATCAACGGCCGCAGCAGCGCGCGGTCGGCGGCGATCCAGTCGCTGATCAGCGTCCAGTTGGCGCCGTCCCACTGCTGGACCCGCGCCGAACCACCGCCCTCGTGATCCTTGCAGGACAGCTTGAGGTTCTGCATCAGGCCGAAGTAGCCCATGTCCTTGAGCCGCGCATCGTCGATGTTCAAGTGTTCCAGGCCCCAGCGCCCTTCTTCACCGTTGAGCGGGCGCTTGCCGAATTTGCCCTGGGCGGTGCGAATCGCTTCCACCGCCACCGCCGCGTTCACCAGCCCGGAGTTGTAGTAAACGCTGCCGAAATTCTTCAGGTCCTTGAGGTCGCTTTTGCCCTTGTCGAGAATGTATTGCTTGAGGCGTTTGTGGATCTCGAAATCCGTGCCGGCCGGGTAAGGCGTCAGCGCCAGATAGCCCTTGGCGGCAGCGCCGGCGGGCAAGACGTCTTCGCTGGAGCTGGCCCAGATGTCGCCGACGATGTGATCCACCGGGAAGCCGAAACGCGCGGCGGTCTTGACGGCGACGGGCGTCGACACCCCCCAGGTGCGCAGGAACACCCAGTCCGGGTTAAGTTGACGGATCTGCCGCCATTGCGCCGATTGCTCGTTGCCCGGATCGGCCACCGGAATCTGGATGTTTTCGAAGCCATATTTCTCGGCCAGCAACTTCAACGGACCGAGGGTTTCGCGACCGTAGGCCGAGTCGTGGTAGACCGTGGCGATTTTCTTGCCCTTGAGTTTGTCGAACCCGCCTTCACGCTGGGCGATGTAATTGATCAGGCTCGACGCCTCGCTGTAGAAGGTCAGCATCACCGGAAAGTTATAGGGGAACACCGTGCCGTCGGTGGCTTCGGTGCGGCCGTAACCGAGGGTGATCAACGGGATCTTGTCGACTTCCGCCCGCTCGCTCAGGGCATAGGCCGCCGGGGCGCCGTTTGGCTGATAGACCGCCACGGGCGCGCCATCCAGACCTTTCTTGAAGCGCTCATAGCACTCGATGCCCTTCTCCGCCGTCCACTCGGTTTCGCATTCCTGCCAGACCAGTTTTACCCCGTTGATGCCGCCTTCCACCTCGTTGATGTAGTTCAGGTAATCGATCATCCCGGCCCACACCTGCACGCCGCTGGAAGCGTAGGCGCCGACCCGGTAAGTGGCCAGCGGGAAGAACTGTTGGTCCGGCGAGGCCATGGCCGCCGGTACTGCACTGCCGAAAACCGCCAGCGTCAGCGCGGCGCCGATCAAGGAACGTTTCAAGGATGCACGCATGTTGTCTCTCTGATTAGGGGTGGGATTCAGAAGCGCAGCGGCCAATGGCTCAGCCGTTCACGAAGGTTGCTTAGCAGGCGGATCAGGCCTTCCGGTTCCTTGATCAGGAACAGGATGATCAGCACGCCGAAGATGATTTTTTGCAGGTTCTGCAGTTGCCCGGCGTCCACCGCGCCCCCGAGCAAGGCTTGCCCGGCGTGGCTGAGCAGGATCGGCAACAGACTGATGAACGCCGCGCCGACGAAGTTGCCGGCAATGCTGCCCATGCCACCGATAATGATGATGAACAGGATCTGGAACGACCGGTTGATATCGAAGCTGCTGGCACTGGCCGTGCCCAGGTAAGCGAAGGCCCACAAGGCGCCGGCAATGCCGAGGTAGAACGAGCTGACGGCGAACGCCAGGTGCTTGTAGCGCGCCACGGGAATGCCGATCACGGCAGCGGCGGTATCCATGTCGCGGATGGCCATCCAGTTGCGGCCGATCTGGCTTTTCACCAGGTTCAGCGCCACCCAGGTCAACAGCAGCACGGTGCTCAGGGTCAGCAGGTAGCGCCCCAGCGGCGTGTTCAGGTCATGGCCGAACAGCGCCAGACTTGGCGCCGTAATCGTTCCCGAGGAGCCGTAGTTGTAGAACCAGGGAAACTTGACGAACAACCACTCCAGGAAGAACTGCGCCGCCAGCGTGCTGACCATCAGGTAGAAACCCTTGATCCGCGAACTCGGCAGGCCAAAGACGAAGCCCACCAAGGCACTGATCAAGCCACCACCAAGCAACGCCACGGGTAAACCCAACTCGGGCAGGCGCAACAGAAACCCGTAAGTGGCAAAGGCACCGACCGCCATGAACCCGGCCGCGCCCACGGAAGTCTGCCCGGTATAGCCGGTGAGCAGGTTCAACCCGAGTCCGGCCAGGGACAGCACCAGAAACGGAATCAAAATGGCGTTCAGCCAATAGTCGTTGCCGGTCAGCGGCACGAGGACAAACGCGATCAACAGCAGGCCGATCAGACCCAATGGCAGGCGTCGCTGGACCAGTACCGCCGGGGCGGTTTCGCGGGTAAGGGAAATCGACATGGGTTCAGACTCGCTCGATGGCGCGCTCGCCGAACAGGCCGGCGGGACGGATGTAGAGGAAGGCCAGGGCCAGGACATACGCGAACCACGGGGTGATGCCGCCGCCGATCAGCGGGCCGATGTAGACCTCGGCGAGGTTTTCCGCTGCACCGACAATCAGCCCGCCGACAATCGCCCCGCCAATCGAGGTAAAGCCGCCGATGATCAACACCGGCAAGGCCTTGAGCACCACCAGCGACAGGGAAAACTGCACCCCTTGCCGCGCGCCCCAGAGCAACCCGGCCACCAGCCCGACCACCCCGGCCACCGCCCAGACGATCTGCCAGATGCGGTTGAGGTTGATGCCGATCGACAGCGCGGCGGTGGTGTCATCCGCCACCGCACGCAGCGAAATACCGATGCGGGTCTTGTTGAACAACAGCGCCAGCACGGTCACCAGGACGATGGCGGCCGCGGCGGCGATCAGGTCGAACTGGCTGACCATCATCGCGCCGATGAACAGCGGTACGTCGTCGATGCCCAGATCCAGCGCCCGCACCTGCGAGCCCATCAGGCCCTGCGCCAGGCCTTCGATGATGAACGACAGTCCGAGCGTGGCCATGAACAGGGTGATCTGCGAGCGATTGACCAGTGGTCGCAGCACCAGCCGTTCGATCAGCAGCGCACCGATGATCATCACCACGACGGTCAACAGCAGGGCCAGGGCAAACGGCACACCTTGATCGTGCAGGCTGACGAAGGTCAGCGCGGCGAACAGCAGCATGGCACCCTGGGCGAAATTGAACACGCCGCTGGCCTTGTAGATCAGCACGAAGCCAATGGCGACCAGCGAATACATGGTCCCGGCGAGCAAGCCGCCGAGCAGGGTTTCGAAGAAAAACGTCATCAATGCACCACTCCCAGATACGCCGCGATCACTTCGGGGTTGGCCTGCACTTCGGCGGGCGTGCCGTCGCCGACCTTGCGCCCGTAATCGAGCACCACCACATGGTCGGACAGGCCCATCACCACGCCCATGTCGTGTTCGATCAACACCACGGTGGTGCCAAGGTCGCGGTTGATGTCGGCAATGAACCGGGCCATTTCCTGTTTTTCTTCGGCGTTCATCCCGGCCATCGGCTCGTCAAGCAGCAACAGGTTCGGCCCGGCAATCAAGGCACGGCCCAGCTCCACGCGTTTTTGCAGGCCGTAGGAGAGATTGCCCACCGGCACATCGCGCTGGGCTTGCAGTTCGAGGAACTCGAGAACGCCTTGTGCCTGCTGGCGGAACTGTTGCGCTTCATGGCGGGCTCGCGGCAAACCCAGGGCCTGCTCGATAAAGCTGCTGCGCAGATGCCGCGACAGGCCGGTCAGCAGGTTGTCGATGACGCTCATTTTCTTGAACAGCGCGTTGTTCTGAAACGTACGGCCAATGCCCCGGCGGGCGGCGCTCAAAGGGTCGATGCGTTTGAACGGTTGCTGTTCGAACACAATCGAACCGGCATTGAAGCGGTAGACGCCGTTCAGCACATTGAGCAATGAACTCTTGCCCGCGCCGTTGGGGCCGATCAAGGCGCAGATCTCGCCACGGCGAACGTCGAACGACAGTTCGTTGATCGCCTTGACGCCTTTGAAGGACAGGGAAATACCGCTGACTTGCAGAATGGAATCGGTTGAGCTCATGCGATCTCCCGTTTGAATTCGGCGAGCCAGGTCGGCTCGGGTTGAGACTCGGCGCTTCGGCTGGCCTGCCAGATGACCTGCAGGTTGTGAAAGCCCAGCAAACGGCGCACGCGGTGCTTGATCAGGCGTTGCAGGCCCTTTTCCGGACGGGCAATGGCCCAGTCGCAGAGGCGCCGGCGCCAGGTGCCTGGCGGGGCGAGACGGCTGTCGATCTCAACGGCCAGCACTTGCAAGCGCCCGGCGGACAGCAGCAAGCCCGACGGCGCCACCTCGCGCCGGTCGCGGCTGGCACTGCCGGGGCTTTCCGGGAAGGCCAGGGTGTGGCCGCGGGTCAGCCATTGTTCGAACAGCACCGTCAGACCGGCCTGCCACTCGGTGCCCTCTTCGCTCCACCACCTTGCGTCGGACACACCCAGGCGCAGGCGTTGCGGGGTTTCCACCGGCCCGAGTAATTCGTCGAAGTCGAGCAGCGCCTGGCCCTGGTTGAGCCAGCGTTGCCGCGTCTGCCGTCCCTGCACAAAAGCGTGAGTGGGCCGCGCGCGCCACAACACGTTATGCAGCGCCTGTGCATCGAGGTTGTCCGCAACGGCCAGCAGCTCCCCGCCCACTTGTCGGGCGGCCAGGGCCAGCAGCAACAGGTTCGGTTCGAAAGCCCCGCTGACGGCCAGGCGCGAGTCCTCATCGAATCCTTGCTGACGCAGGCCATCGGCCAAACGTTCGACGTCACGCAAGACGTCGATCCAGCGCCAGATGAACCATTGCCCGTGCCGTTTGTGCCGCAAGGCCGGCTGCAAGGGATTGACCTGCGCCCAGTGGCGCAACTGTTCCAGGGCCTGGGGCGCATTGACCCGCCATTCCCCGGTGTCCGCAATTGGCGGACGTTTGAGTTCGTGCACGCTCATGGGTTGACCTCTCTGTCATGGGCAAAAGCGTGCGGTGGTCCGCTGGGCTGAAGAATTAACGCAATCTCTAAAACAACAGGGTCCCCCGTGGGAGCCGGCTTGCCGGCGATGGCGTCCTGTCAGGTGACATCGATGTTGGCTGTACCGGCCTCATCGCGAGCCTGCTCACGATCGCTTTTAGGCCGACACCACTTTCTTCTCCTGCTGACGCAACGCCGCCAGATCGCGATAGCCACTGCCCGGATGGATATCGGGCAATCGCGGTCCTTCACCAAACAGCTTCTCGCGCAAGGTGCCGGGGGCGTATTCGGTCTTGTAGACCCCGCGTTTCTGCAACTCGGGCACCAGCAGCTCCACGGCATCGACGAAGGTTTCGTGGGTCAGGGCGTAAGCCAGGTTGAACCCGTCCACACCGGTCTCTTCGACCCACTCCTGCAACAGGTCGGCGACGGTTTCCGGGCTGCCGACGAACAACGGGCCAAAGCCGCCGATGCCCACCCAGTCGGCCAGTTCGTTAGGGGTCCAGACTTTGTTCGGGTCGGCGGTGGAAAACGCTTCCACCGCGGATTGAATGGCGTTGGTGTGCACATGCTTGAGCGGTTCGTCGGGTTTGAACTGGCTGAAATCGATGCCGGTCCAGCCGGAAATCAGGGCCATGGCGCCTTCGTAGCTGACCCAGCTTTTGTACTCTTCGAACTTGGCCCTGGCCTTGGCGTCGGTCTCACCGAGGATCACCGTCTGCAGGTTGAAGATGAGGATCTTCTTCGGATCGCGCCCTGCCTCGGCCGCACGCCGGCGGATATCGGCCACGGTTTTCTTCAACAGGACTTTCGACGGCGCGGCGACGAACACGCACTCGGCATGTTCAGCGGCGAACTGCTTGCCGCGACTCGATGCGCCGGCCTGATACAGCACCGGCGTCCGTTGCGGTGAAGGCTCGCAGAGGTGAATGCCCGGCACCTGGAAGTGTTTGCCGACGTGCCGGATTTCATGGATCTTGCCCGGATCGCTGAACACCCGCCGCGCACGATCGCGCAGGATGGCGCCCTCTTCCCAGCTGCCTTCCCACAGCTTGTAGCAAACCTCCAGGTACTCCTCGGCGAAGTCGTAACGGGCGTCGTGTTCGGTCTGGGTTTTCTGCCCGAGGTTCTTCGCGCCGCTCTCCAGGTACGACGTGACGATGTTCCAGCCCGCGCGCCCCTTCGTCAGGTGATCGAGGGTCGACAGGCGGCGGGCGAACGGATACGGATGTTCGAACGACAGCGACGCGGTCAGGCCAAAGCCCAGATGCTCGGTCACCAGCGCCATCGGCGGGATCAGTTGCAGCGGATCGTTGACCGGCACTTGGGCGGCCTGGCGAATCGCCGCATCACCATTGCCGTTGTACACGTCATAGATGCCCAGCACGTCAGCGATGAACAAACCATCGAACTTGCCGCGCTCGAGGATTTTCGCCAGGTCGGTCCAGTACTCCAGGTCCTTGTACTGCCATGAGCGGTCCCGTGGGTGTGCCCACAATCCCGGCGACTGATGGCCGACGCAGTTCATGTCAAAGGCGTTGAGACGAATTTCACGGGCCATCAAACGACTCCCTCTGCGGCGGTTGGAAAACTGGGGGGATGAATGCCATTGAGGCGGAAGTTGCCGATGAGCTGGAGTTTCCAGCGCAGAGGGTCGTGCAGCGAGCCGGGAAGCGCGGTGCGCAAGCCCGTGAGTTCGAACTCAGCGTTGCTCGCGGTGCTCAAGGCCTCGGCGCTGGCCAGGTGGGACTCGGCGACGGCGATGCTGATTTCAATGGCATCCGTGTGACTGGCAAGAAATTCTTCGGCGCGTTCCAGCAACGCGGCGGCGACTTCGATGCGGATGTGCACATCGCCGAAACGGCTGATGAGCAAAGGATCGTCCGTTGGCTGATCGTGTTGGCGGACGAAACCCAGGGTCGCATCGAGCAGGCTGCGGGCGTTGTGCAGGTCGTGCTGACTTTTGGCCAGGGGGTGTGCGGTAGCAATCGGTTGGGTCAAGGCGTTCATGCTGTGCTCCTCAGTTCCAGGCGTGGCGCGCAGGTTTCACGCCGTTGAGCAGGTAGTTGCCGATCAAGTGGTATTTCCAGCGCGCCGGGTCGTGCAGGGTGTGAGTCCGGGCGTTGCGCCAGTGACGGTCGAGGTTGTATTTGCCGAGCACCGAGCGGGTCCCGGCCAGTTCGAACAGCTTGCTGCTGGCGAGCAAGGCGATCTCGGCGGACAGCACTTTGGCCTGGGCCACCACCACCGAGGCGTGGGCCACGGTGTCTTCATTGGCGTCGAGCAGCGCGGCATCGATGGCCTGGCCGGCTTTTTTCAGGATCGCTTCAGTGCCATGCACGCGCCATTCGAGATCGCCGATCGCGGCGATGCTGAACGGGTCTTGCCAGCCGTGATCCTGGCCGCTGTCGATCCAGGGACGCGCCTCACGGGCGTAGCGCTTGGTTTCTTCCAGGGCGCCGACGGCGATGCCGGTGTCGACGGCAGCCTGGATGATTTGCGAGATCGGGCCGTCGGCGGTGGGTTCGTCGAAGGCTTTATGGGCCGGGATCACCGCGCTGAGCGGGACCTTCACCGCGTTCAGGGTTACACCGCCACTGGCGGTGGTGCGCTGGCCGAAACCGTCCCAGCTGTCGAACACGCTCAAGCCGGGGTTGTCACGTTCGATGAAGGCGATGAACGCCTGATTCTGCTCGTTGACCGCCACCGCCGGCACGATGTGCGCGAACAGCGCACCGGTGCAGTAGAACTTCTCGCCGTCGATTTGCGCACTGTCGTCGTTGAAACGAATCCGGGTTTCGAAGGCACCGGCGTTTTTGCTCTTGGCTTCGGAAAAGGCATTGCCGAAACGGTAACCCTGCAGGACCTTGCCGAAGTAGTAATGCTTCTGCTTTTCGCTGGCGGTTTGCAGCAGGATGTCGAGCACGCCGAGGTGGTTTTGCGGGATCTGGCCGAGGGAGGAATCGGCGGCGGAAATGATCTTGATCACTTCGGCCACGGTCACGTAGGAGACGCCGGCGCCACCGTAGGCCTTTGGTACGGTGATGCCCCACAGACCGCTGGCGGAGAACTCGTCGAGTTCGGCGACCGGCAAACGCCGCTCGCGATCGCGCACGCTGGCCTCGACGGCAAAACGCGCGGCGAGTCTGTGGGCGACGGCAATCGCCTCGGCGTCCGAGCCGATCACATGGGCGGGGCTCACATTGGCAGAGCGGGGGGATTGGGCTGAGGCTGTCATGGGCCGACTCCAGGTTCTGGGTGAATGCACCAGAGCTTTTGCAGGAGTCGTGCCTGAAAATTAAGTCTTTATTTATCAGTGAGTTAAATAAAAAACAGAAAACATATAACCATTTGAGAACAGCAAAATGTGTATCCGCTGTTGATCGGCAAACAGTTCAGATCACCACATTGCGCACAAAACGCACCGCCACCGGCCCCTCGTTGCGATAGGAATGCGGCTGGTTGCTGGCGAACATGAAAAACTCCCCGGCGCTGATGCGATGCGGCACGTCACCGACCATCAGGGTCAGGCAGCCTTCGAAGACGTAGAACTGCTCGCTCCAGCCATCGGCATCCGGCTCCGAGGGGTAGTGTTCGCCCGGTTCAAGGCGCCATTCCCAGAGTTCGACTTCGCGGGTGGCGTTGGCCTTGGCCAGCAGCACTGCCTTGCTGCCGGGGATCGTGCCTGCCCAGGCCAGTTCGTTGATGCGGCTGTGATCGCGGACGTCCGGGGCCTGGATCAGGTCGCTGAAGGCCACGTCCAATGCTTCGGCCACGCGATCGAGGGTGGTCAGGCTGACATTCTTTTCGCCGGCTTCGATGGCCACCAGCATGCGGCGGCTGACGCCGGACTTTTCCGCCAGGGCGGTCTGGCTCATGTCGGCGGCATGGCGCAGGCGTCGGATATTCTGGCTGACGTGCTGCAGGACCGAAGCCCGAGGCGTGGAATCTTTGTGCACTATATTGCTCACTTGGTGGTGTTGCGCAGTATACTGCCCAACTTCGGGCGCATTGTGCGTCCCCCTTCAGGTAGTGCGCAAGATCATGACGTCGCTGAACGCTCCTCAAGCCCCTTCCCGTTTCCTGCGGCTCAGCAAGGCCGAGTGCGTGCTGGTGCTGATCACCATGGTCTGGGGCGGAACCTTTTTGCTGGTTCAGCATGCGATGACGGCCAGCGGACCGATGTTTTTCGTCGGCCTGCGCTTTGCCGCCGCCGCGAGCATCGTTGCCCTCTTCTCCTGGCGCACCCTGCGCGAACTGACCCTGTTCGAGTTAAAGGCCGGCGCCTTCATCGGCGTGGCGATCATGCTCGGCTATGGCTTGCAGACGGTTGGCTTGCAAAGCATTCCCAGCAGCCAGTCGGCGTTCATCACGGCGCTGTACGTGCCCTTCGTGCCCCTGCTGCAATGGCTGGTGCTGGGGCGGCGTCCGGGGCTGATGCCGAGCATCGGGATCATGCTGGCCTTTACCGGCCTGATGCTGCTGTCCGGCCCGTCCGGAGCTTCGTTGCACTTCAGTCCTGGTGAAATCGCTACCTTGATCAGCGCCATTGCCATCGCCGCGGAAATCATCTTGATCAGCAACTTTGCCGGCCAGGTCGATGTGAAGCGAGTGACCGTGGTGCAACTGGCCGTCACATCCCTGTTGTCGTTCCTGATGGTGGTGCCGACCCAGGAACGGATTCCGGATTTCTCCTGGCTGCTGCTGTGCAGTGCCTTGGGACTGGGTATGGCGAGTGCGGCGATTCAGGTGGCGATGAACTGGGCGCAGAAGAGTGTTTCGCCCACCCGGGCCACGCTGATTTATGCCGGTGAGCCGGTGTGGGCCGGGATTGTCGGGCGGATCGCCGGGGAACGCTTGCCGGCAATTGCGCTGCTGGGGGCGGGATTGATCGTCGCGGCGGTGATTGTCAGTGAGCTGAAGACAAAAGGTAAGGTCGCTGCGGCTGAAGAATCCCTGGAGCGGGAAACCCAAGGATAAGCGCTGAAATCTGCGGTGTTTGATAATCGCCATCGCGAGCAAGTCCGCTCCCGCGGGATTTCGGCACGGCCAAACTGTGGGGGCGTGGCTTGCTCCTGGCGGCGTTCCGACGATGGCGCTCCATCAAACGACTTGATCTTCAGGCCGCCCCGCCCTTGGCCTGCTGTTCCAGATGCACCTGCAGATCCGGGTCGATGTTCAGCGCCGCCGCCAGTTCGTCCAGGTAATTGCGCTCGGCGTCCTGCTGATCGTCGACCAGCATCACGCTGGCCAGGTACATTTCCGCCGCCATGCCGGGGTCGGTGGCCGACTGTGCCACTTCGGATGCATTGAGCGGTTTGGCAACTTCGGCATCAAGCCACTGCTGCAGTTGCGGGTCATCGGTGTGACGGCCGATTTCGGCGCTGATCATCTGTTTTTCGGCATCGTCGATCCGCCCGTCAGCCTTGGCTGCCGCTATCAATGCGCGAAGGATCGCGTGACTGTGCGCCTCGACTTCCGGGCCAGCCAACAAGTCCACCGTGCGAGGTGCCTGTTGCGGCGCGGCGGCCTGGCTGCGTTGCCAGGCTTGATAGGCCTGAAATGCCATCATTCCCAACGAAGCGAGGGCAGCATAGTTAGTGCCACCACCGGAACGCGAGGGGGCCGCACCGCCCATTGGCGAACCGCCGCCGAGCAGGCCACCCAGCAAACCACCCAGCCCTCCCAAGCCACCGCCGCCTGCACTGGCTGCGCCACCACCCCCCAGCAGGCCGCCGAGCAATCCGCCGAGATCCCCGAGCCCACCTTGAGCCGACGCCCCACCCGCGCCCTGTTGCGACATCGAGCCCTGGCCGGCCCGCAGTAATTGTTCGAGCAGATCGCTGGTGTTCATGACGGCGTCCTCATTAATGGGAGTGATCCAGTCAGGCAACGATAGTCCTCGCACCCGATTGCGCCACCACCGTTTGGCCGACACGTCGCAACTGGGTAGCGCAGATTTATCCGCTGTATTTTTTTACGGCGCGGCTAAGATTCATGAGTGGTGAACCTTATTCCCGGATACCCGGTCGATACCTGCAACCCGACCCCGGTTTGCCGCCGCCCGCTAGATGAGGGTGATGACTGGCTTGCTTCACTTTCTGGAGAACGCCCCGTGATATCGACTCTACACATCGCCAGGCTCAAAGCCTGGGGAGCCCATGGCTTTACCGCCACAGGCGTAGTCACTGCCTTCCTCGCGACCCTCGCCCTGCTCGATAACCAGCCGACCAGTTGCCTGCTGTGGCTGGGCGTGGCCCTGATCGTCGATGGCCTCGACGGTGCCCTGGCGCGCAAGGTCAATGTGCAGTCGGTGCTGCCGAGTTTCGACGGCTCGATCCTCGACCTGGTGATCGACTACCTGACGTATGTCTTCATCCCGGCGCTGTTCATCTACCGCTACATTCCGCTGCCGGATTACACCCTGCTGTTGACCGTGTCGCTGATCCTGGTGTCATCGCTGTTCTGCTTCTGCAACGTCAACATGAAAAGCAAGGACAACTATTTTCAGGGCTTCCCTGCCGCCTGGAACGTGGTTGCCCTGTGCCTGTACATCATTGCGCCGTCGCCATGGATCACCTTTCTCACCGTGATTGGCCTCGCCTTGCTGACCCTGACCCGCATGAAATTCCTGCACCCGTTCCGCGTGCGCCGCTTCATGCCGGTCAATATCGCCGTGACGGCCATCTGGTTACTGTGCAGCTTGTCCCTGGTGCTCAACCATCCGGTCATCAATCCGATGGTCATGGGGCTTTGGCTATTGATGTCGGCGTACTTTCTCGGGATCTGCTTGTGGCGCACGGCGCTGGAGTGGTTCGACGGCTCGCGGCTCAAGTAGCGCCATGCCCATTCATATCGTGCGCCTGGGCGCCCCGCGCCAACCTGGAGAAGGCCTGCGCCTGGGTACCGTGCGCCGGCCACCGCGGGGCGTACCCAAGGCCGAATTCGCCAGCCGGGATTTCTATGATGTCTGGCAGCCGTTGCTGTCTCCGAGCGCGGAACTGGTGCACGAAGCCAAGGCTGCCGAGGACGAGAAGGCCTGGCACGCCTTCAAACGCAAGTTCAAGGCCGAAATGAACCACCCAGCGCCCAGCCAGTTGCTCGATCTGCTGGCCGCCCTCTCCCACCACACCTCGCTGGCCGTCGGCTGTTACTGCGAGGACGAAGCCCATTGTCATCGTTCGGTATTGCGCGAGTTGCTGGTGGCTCGGGGGGCGAAAGTCATCTAGTCCCCGAACAATCAGTGCAAATACCCTGTGGGAGCGAGCTCCCACAGGGGGGTGATGGGTTGTCGACTTAACGCCTGGTGATCACCACCTCCAGATACTCACCCGGCACCACCAGCGACTTTTCCCCTGCCCGGTTCGACCGGTTGATCAGTTCGGTCAGGTCATTTTCCAGGGCCTCGGCACCTTCGGGTGGCAGCGCGGCAAAGGCCTTGTGCATCGGCCCGTACCACGTGCGGAAGGTGTCGATGAAATGCGCCGCCGAGCGATAGCGGAAGTTGAACGTGCGGCGCGTCACCTGAAGCAGGAAGTCGCGCTCGTCGAAGTGCGCGCGCAACCAGGCTTCGGTGCCCCACTGCGACGGCGGCAGCGCGCCGGGCGGTGGCGGCAGGTGTTTACCCAGCGTCTTGAACATCTGGCCGACGAAGCCTTCCGGTGTCCAGTTGGCGAGACCAATCCGGCCTCCTGGCCGACAGACCCGCGCCAGTTCCGCGGCGGCCTTGGGCTGGTCTGGCGCAAACATCACGCCAAAGGTCGAAAGCACAGCGTCAAAACTGGCGTCCTCGAAGGGCAACGCTTCGGCGTCAGCCACTTGAAAGACGACATTGTCATTCAGGCGCTCTGCCCTGACCCGGTCTTCACCGCGTTCAAGCAATGCGGCGACATAGTCCGTCGAGCGCACGATGCAGCCGCGACGCGCCGCCGCCAGCGTGGCATTACCATTACCGGCCGCCACGTCGAGCACCAACTCGTCGCACAGCAGGTCACAGGCTTCGGCCAGTTGCTCACCGACAATCTGCAGGGTGGTACCGATCACGGCGTAGTCGCCACTGGCCCAGGCGGCCATTTGACGGTTTTTCAGGGCAACAAGATCAATGGGTGTACTCATGGATTCCGCTCCGTTGCGGTGAGGAACGCAGCCCGGCTTATTCGGCCGTGGTGGGATCGATGATCTGGGTGACTTCGGAAATTCGATTGGCCGGGAAACCACTCTGCCTGGCGTGCTCCCTGATCAGCTCTTCGCTCGGCGAGATGTACACGCAATAGAGCTTGTCACCGGTGACATAGCTCTGCAGCCACTGCACCTCCGGCAAGTCGCGCAACGTCCGGCAGGACTTTTGCGAAGCGGCTTTCAAATCCCTTTGTGACAGTGTCCCAACACCTTGAATTTCGCGTTCTATGACGAACTTAGGCATGGCAACCTCTCATTCTTGTTATGGATGGCAGGGCCGAGCCCTGTGTGACAACTATCGCGCCGGGCAACGGCGGCGTCCTGCCCGATCGTCGGCCAAGACTGTCCGATCGTCCGGAGGTTTCATGCTTCGCCGCGACAGGCCCACAATCAGCTTTTGACCCACGATCGGCATGGGAAAACCCATCATGGATGCCCTGTCACAAACCCTGCGTGTCGTGCGCCTGGTGGGCGCGATTTTCATCAACGCCCGGTTCACCGCGCCCTGGTGCTACCAGTCGCCGAGCGCGGACAGCGCCGCGCCCTTCCTGGAGCCCAACGCCGAACGGGTGGTGATCTTTCACTTGATCACCGAAGGCGAGTGCTACGTCGAACTAGGCAATGACCCGCCGTTGCGGCTGACGGCCGGCGATGTCGTGGTATTCCCCCAGGGCGATGCCCATCGCATGTGCTCGCAACCCGGCCTTGCGCCTGCCAGTGGTGCCCGTCTGGACGCGGTACTGGCGCGCCGCCCCCGGCAGTTGAGCTATGGCGGGGGCGGCGCGGTCACGCGCCTGGTGTGCGGCTATCTGGCGTGCGACACGCGGTTGGCGGGGATGCTGCTGACGGGGTTGCCGTCCGTGGTGCGGGTCAATGTACGCGGCTCGGCGGCCGGTATCTGGCTGGAATCTTCGGTGCGTTACGCCCTGGCCGAAGCCCGTTCACCCAGGCCTGGCGGCGAAGGCGTGCTGGCGAAACTGGCCGAGGTGTTGTTCATCGAAGTACTGCGCCTGTACATGCAGGAACAAGGCAAGGGCCGGACCGGTTGGCTGGCCGGCGTGAGCGACCGCATCGTCGGCGCCGCCCTCAACGCGCTGCACGGCAAACCCTGTCACTGCTGGACCCTGGAAGAGCTGGCACGCACCGCCGGCACATCCCGATCGGTACTCGCCGAACGCTTCCAGCAACTGGTCGGGATTTCGCCGATGCAGTACCTGACGCAATGGCGCATGTTGCTGGCGGCCAATCTGTTGCGCAGCAGTAACAGTTCTCTGCTGCGGATCGCCGAAGAGGTGGGATACCAGACGGATACGGCGTTCAGCCGGGCATTCAGGCGTGAATTTGGATCGCCGCCAGCGGCGTGGCGGCGAAGTCAGGAGAATCGGACGGCTCATTGAGCTGTGGATATTACGCCGCAGGCGCAGTTGCCTTCGACTCCTCGAACAACTGCTGGATCATCTTCTCCTGGGTCTCATAGCTGCCCTCACCAAAGTGCGTGTACCGCACCTGCCCCTTGGCATCGATCAGGTAGTGCGCCGGCCAGTACTGGTTGTCGAAGTTGCGCCAGATCGCGTAGTTGTTGTCGATCGCCACCGGGTAGGTGATGCCGTACTCCTTCACCTTGTCCCTGACGTTGTCGATGATGCGTTCGAAGCCGTACTCAGGCGTGTGCACGCCAATCACCACCAGGCCGTCCTTCCCGTATTTCTTCGCCCAGTCCTTCACGTACGGCAGGGTGTGCTTGCAGTTGATGCAGTCGAAGGTCCAGAAATCCACCAGCACCACTTTGCCCTTGAGCGACTCGTTGCTCAGCGCGGGCGAGTTGATCCATGCCACGGCCCCGGACAGCGACGGCATGGCGCCTTTGGCGTTGTCCATGGACGACTCGGCCTTGACCTTGCTGACCAGGTAGTCGACGACCTTTGGCACGGTTTCCAGCAAGCCTTTCTCGACGCTGCTGACCCCTTCCGACGAGGTATTGGCCAGCAGCACGTCATCGGCGCCGGTAGAGATCATCACGGCACCGGCCAGCACCGCCACTCCGGCGCCTCGACGCAGCCAACCGGTTACGGGAATCGAGGGTTTCAGGCGATTGACCAGACCGCGACCGGCGAAGATCAAGGTGCCGAGGGACAACGCACTGCCCGTGCCATAGGCCACCAGCAACAGGCTGGTCGCGGCATTCGCGCCTTGCAGCATGGCGCTGGTGAGGATCACTCCAAGGATCGGCCCGGCGCAGGGTGCCCACAGCAGGCCCGTGGCGACACCGATCATGATCGAGCTCAACGGGCCGGACATTTTGCGGCTGGCCGGGTCGATGCGATTGCCCAGCAGAACGAAGGGCCGTGCCAGCCAATCGCCGACCCGCGCGGAAATCAGCGACAGGGCGAACAGCGCCATCACGATCAGCGCCACTTGGCGGCCGGTGCTGCTGGCCTTGATCACCCATTCACTGCTGACCACCGCCAGGCTGGAAATCAGGGCGAAGGTCAGCACCATGCCAGCCAGGGTCAGGATGATCGACGAGCGCGATCGATGGGCACCGGCGAACAGGAACGGCACGACCGGCAGGATGCAGGGGCTGAGCACGGTCAACAGGCCGCCCAGGAAAGCGATGAGTAACATGGGATCACCTTGAAAATGAGGGTGGCGGTGCACAGACGTCCCCCTGTAGGCGCTGGCTTGCCAGCGCCTACAGGGGATCGTGTTATTCATCAAACTGTCTGGCTATCCTGCTGCTTACCTTGGCGCGTGTGGCTATAACCGTTTTCGGCAACGACTCGTCCCTGCGGCGTACGCCTATAGCCGTCCTCGGCAAGAAAGGCCTTGCCGCCCTTCTGCGCCACGGGCGTCAGTTGAAAGCAGGTGCTGCTGCCGCAGGCGCTTTGTTCTACGGCAGCGTTGGCGTGGGCAGCGGCGCCGGCGATGGAAAAGGCAACGGCGGTCAAGTAGCGGCTGAGATGTTTCATGGTGTTCTTCCTGTATTCAAAGGGGATGGCGGATGGGTAATGGCTGATCGCAGGACTCAGTTGTCCGCGTTGCAGCTGTCAGAAAACTTGCGGTAGTCCAGGACCCGGGTTTTGCTCTGGGAGTCCAGGTAGGTCAGTTGGGCATTCACAATCCCGCAGGACGGCGTGGCGTCCTGTTTCGACGACACCACTTTCTTGATGTCCAGTTGCGTGCCGTAGGTGTAGGTTTTAGCGCTGACATCGGCTTCGGCGCGGGCCGACAAGGTGCAGATATTCAGGGCGGCAAACAGGCAAGCGGCGTAGACGGCTTTGGTGTTCATGGCGGTTTCCTCAAGGTTTCAACGGACAGGTCGTTGGTTGGCTAGAGGCGGTTGGGTGTGCCTCGTTGGAACCTATTAGAAGCCCCCGAGGTATCCCGTATGTGTCGGGAAAAAGCGCGGGTAAATCGGTAAGTATCAAAGCCGGGCCGGGATACACAGGGATACAAAACCCCTGAAAATTCGCTTTTTTGCGTCTGTGTGTATCCACCGACTGGCCAGATACACTGCAATACAAAGGGCCAAGGGCGAGCAGACCAGGGCTCGATAGACTGTGCGACATCCCCCACTGACAGAGGCAAGTCCCCATGGAACACGTCGATCACATTCTCATCGTTGACGATGACCGCGAGATCCGCGAACTGGTCGGCAACTACCTCAAGAAGAACGGCCTGCGCACCACGGTCGTGGCCGATGGTCGACAAATGCGAACTTTCCTCGAATCCACCCCGGTAGACCTGATCGTGCTGGACATCATGATGCCGGGCGACGACGGCCTGATGCTCTGCCGCGAGCTGCGCTCCGGCAAACACAAGGCCACTCCGGTCTTGATGCTTACCGCCCGCAACGATGAAACCGATCGCATCATCGGCCTGGAAATGGGTGCCGACGATTACCTGGTCAAGCCGTTCGCCGCCCGTGAACTGCTGGCGCGGATCAACGCCGTGCTGCGCCGCACACGGATGCTGCCGCCGAACCTGGTGGTCACCGAAACCAGTCGCCTGCTGGCCTTCGGGCGCTGGCGCCTGGACACCTCGGCCCGCCACCTGCTGGACGGCGACGGCACCCTGGTCGCGCTCAGTGGCGCGGAATATCGCCTGCTGCGAGTGTTCCTCGACCATCCGCAGCGGGTGCTCAACCGCGACCAGTTGCTGAACCTGACCCAGGGCCGCGATGCCGACCTGTTCGATCGCTCCATCGACCTGCTGGTGAGCCGCCTGCGCCAGCGCCTGCTGGACGATGCCCGCGAACCGGCCTACATCAAGACCGTGCGCAGCGAGGGCTACGTGTTTTCCCTGCCCGTGGAAATCGTCGGTGCGCCCTCATGAGTCTCTCGATGCGCTGGCCCCGCACCCTGGCTTCGCGGCTGTCGCTGATTTTCCTGGTCGGCCTGATCCTCGCCCAGGCCCTGTCTTTCGGTGCGCAGTACTACGAGCGCTACGAGAGCTCGAAAAACACCATGCTCGGCAACCTGGAAACCGACGTCTCGACCTCCATCGCCATCCTCGACCGCTTGCCGGCCAACGAGCGCGCGGGCTGGCTGCAACAGCTGCAACGGGCCAACTACGGCTATCTGCTCAGTGACGGCGAGAAAGGCACGCCCATGGACATGGACATGCCGGAGGCGCCGATTGCGATGGCCTCGATCAAGGACGCCATCGGCAAGGATTACCCGATGACCTTCACCGACATTCCCGGGCCGAAAAAACACTTTCAGGTGCACCTGAAACTCTCGGACGGCAGCCCGCTGACCATCGATGTGCGGCCTGCGATGGTGCCGCTGTCGCCCTGGCTGCCCTTCGTGCTGCTCGGACAACTGGCGCTGATGCTGGCCTGCACCTGGCTGGCCGTGCGGATCGCCATCCGCCCCCTGAGCCGCCTCGCCGAAGCCGTCGACACCCTCGACCCCAACGCCCACCCGGTGCTGCTCGACGAAAAAGGCCCGACTGAAGTGGCGCACGCGGCCAAGGCCTTCAACGCCATGCAGGCGCGCATTGCCGCCTACCTGAAGGAGCGCATGCAACTGTTGGCGGCGATCTCCCATGATCTGCAAACGCCGATCACCCGGATGAAACTGCGCGCCGAATTCATGGACGATTCCGCCGAAAAAGACAAACTCTGGAACGACCTCGGCGAGATGGAACACCTGGTGCGCGAAGGCGTGGCCTACGCGCGCAGCATCCATGGTTCCACCGAAGAAAGTCGCCGCACCGACCTGGACTCGTTTCTCGACAGCCTGGTCTTCGACTATCAGGACATGGGCAAGCAGGTTCAGCTCAGCGGCAAGAGCACCACCGTCATCGACACCCGCCCCCATGCCTTGCGCCGGGTGCTGGTCAACCTCACGGACAACGCCCTCAAATTCGCAGGCTCGGCGGAGTTGCTGGTGGAAAAGCAGTCCGATGGCAGCGTGTCGGTGAAAGTCATGGACCGTGGCCCGGGCATCGCCGAAGAGCAACTGGCCCAAGTCATGGAGCCGTTCTACCGCGTGGAAAATTCACGCAATCGCAGCACGGGCGGCACTGGCCTGGGGCTGGCGATTGCAAAGCAACTGGCGCTGGCGATCGGGGGATCGCTGACGTTGAGTAACCGTGAGGGCGGCGGCTTGTGTGCGCAGCTGAAGTTGCCGGCTCGCTCGGCTTGAAAGACCGGGGTTTGGGATCAATCCGCAACCCCGGCCATAGGCTCAGCGTTAAATGACGAACCGCGACACCAGCGCATTCAGATTCACCGCCAGGCGTGACAGTTCATGGGAGGCGGCGCTGGTCTGGTCGGCTCCTGCGGCGGACTGGGTGGCGAGATCGCGAATGTTCACCAGGTTGCGGTCGACTTCGCGCGAGACCTGGGCCTGTTCTTCGGAGGCGCTGGCAATGACCAGGTTGCGCTCGTTGATCAAATGGATCGACTGCGTGATCTGTTCCAGTGCGACACCGGCGGCACGCGCCATTTCCAGGGTGCTTTGGGTACGTTGATTGCTTTGCTGCATCGACGCCACGGCTTCACCGGTACCGTTCTGGATGCCGGCGACCATTTTCTCGATTTCCTGGGTTGATTGCGCCGTGCGATGGGCCAGCGCCCGCACCTCGTCCGCGACCACGGCAAAACCGCGTCCGGCTTCACCGGCACGGGCGGCTTCGATCGCGGCGTTCAGCGCCAACAGGTTGGTTTGCTCGGCGATGGCGCGGATCACATCCAGCACCTTGCCGATGTCGCGTCCCTGAGCGGCGAGGCCTTCGATCATCAGCGAGGTGGTGTGCACGTCGTGGGTCATGGTCTGGATCGCGTCGACGGTCTCCACCACACGGTTGCGACCTTCGCGGGCGGCCTGGGTCGACTGGTTCGACGCTTCGGAGGTCGATACCGCATTGCGCGCCACTTCTTCCACGGCGGCGGTCATTTCGTTGACGGCCGTCGCTGCCTGTTCGATTTCGTTGTTCTGTTGCTGCAGCCCGCGGGAAGCGTCTTGAGTCACGGCGCTGAGCTCTTCGGCGGCGGCCCCCAACTGCGTGGCGGAACCGGCGATCTGTTCGATGGTTTTGCGCAGATTGGCCTGCATGTTCGCCAAGGCACCGAGCAACCGCCCCGGCTCGTCCTGGCCATCGGCCTCGATGGTTTTGCTCAGATTGCCGTCAGCAATGGTCTGCGCTGCCTGCAATGCACGGTTCAGCGGCGTGACGATGCTGCGGGTCAGCAGCCAGGCCAACAGAATGGTCATCAGCGCGGCCATCACGGCGGCGACCACAATGCCGAGAATGGCGCTGCTGTAGTTGTCGCCCGCTTCGGCCGAGGCGGTTTTGGCATAGCCGGTGTTGAGTGCCACCAACTTGTTGAGCTGCTCGCCCATCTGATCGGTACCGTCCTTGATCCGCGTATTGATCAGCGCGCGCATTTCATCGAGCTTGTTCTGCCGCGACAACTCCAGCATCTGCTCCTGGTCGCGCATGTAGCTGTCCAGGGTGGCGGTGAACGACTTGTACAGCTGCGCCTCTTCGGGCTGGAATGGCAACGCGGCATAGCTGGCCTGGGCGCTGCGCACCTTGTCCACCAGCACACCGATACGCGTCTGTGCTTCCTGCAACGCCGCCGGATCACGGTTGACCAATACGCGGAACGACAGGATGCGCATGCGCAGCACGTTTTCCGTCATGTTGCCGAGATAACCGACGCTGGGCAGTTGATTGGTTTCCATGTCCAGGGAAGCCTGGCGGATGATGCTCATGCGATTCACCGCAAACACCCCCAGCACGATGACCAGCAGGGCAATGAAGGCAAAACCCAGGAAAGCTCGAGGCGCGATACTCAGATTACGCAATGACATAGGATGACTCTCGGGTGATGGTGGCTACGAGCATCCTTGCGTGATCACTGAATGGCAGACAGGCGCAGGCCCTTTCAGCGGGGCGCTATTGTTGTAGTGGGTTTGTGTGCGCCTGCTCTTTGTATCGGCCAGGCTTGAGGTTTATTGCGGGGATCGAGCAAAAAAATTTCAACGACTTACAAGTGTTTCATCGCTGAAACACCTGGGGCAAAGTGACAGCATCGCCCCGGAAAACTCCGCACTCTCGACTATCCTTGAAGATGTCCGGCCCAGGGCGTGTACCAATGAATTTCGCCTGTCCCTGGCTTCAGCCGGAGGCTGTCGACACTCAACGGTGCTGCATCCAAGGCTGAGGGAGCTACGTATCATGCCCAGGTCGAACTCGCCCGCTGACGCCACGCCCTTACTGGTCGCTTATGCGACATTACGTACCGGTGAAGCCCGTATTCCCGGTCATTACTCCAGGCAACTGGATGTGTGGGTGGTCGACCATGCACAAGGCGCCATGCCCCTCGTCGAATGCCGGCAAATTCCCGAGATTCTGACCAAGACACACGCTCGAGTGGAAGAAGACGACGACACGCCGTTCGTCATGATGGAAGCGGTCAGCCAATACCCGCTCGAACTGCTCACCAAAACCCTTGCTGCGCCTGAGCAAGACGATCCCTCGCTGGATTATCTGCTTGAGTTGATCACCAAGACCAACGCGGTCGCGGAGAAGGATGACACTACAGACTCGACGCTGGACCCTGAATGCGTCGATGTCTCGGCGCCGGACGTGCCACGCTGATGCTGCTTTTAGTGACCAATCAACGGGACATTACGACGGATTTTGTCGTGCTCGAATCAAGGCGGCGGGGCATCGATTTTTTCCGGCTCAACACCGAACTGCTGCCCTCCATGGCGTGCAGCTTTTCGGATCGCATCCTCGACGACTGGACGCTGACACTCGATGGCAGGACGGTCTGCGGCTCGCAGGTTTCGGGCGCTTACTTCAGGCGGCCGGGCAAGCCTCGGATTTGCGAAAACATCATCGACGATGCCGCACGCCGCTACGCGGAGTCGGAGTGGGCCAGCTTGCTGAAAAGCCTGTATACCCGCCTTGAGGGGCGCTGGCTGAACTCGCCGACTCAAATTGTCCTGGCGGAGGACAAGCCGCGACAGTTGCTGCTTGCCCATCGCCTCGGGTTTGACGTGCCGGCGGCTCGTATCACCAACGACCTGCAAACGGCGCAACAGATCACCGAGCACTTCAACGCCATTGCCAAGCCCCTTAGAGAATCCCTGCTGACGGGCGAGCGCGAGAGCGTGATGTTCACCACTCGCCTTGATGGTCTCTGTGCGGCGGATGCCCCCGCCCTGGCCCTGGCGCCGATCATCGTCCAACAAGAGATCGCCAAGCAGTACGACGTACGTGTGACCGTGGTTGGACAGCGGGTATTTGCCGTTGCGATCGGGTCCCAGGCGCATGCCGAGACGACGGTGGATTGGCGTCGCGGCTCCCATGCCGACCTCAAGCATGAACTCATCCAGCTACCGGAACGCCTGCAACACCAGTGCATCGAGCTGACCCAATCCTTGGGTTTACGCTTTGGGGCGATTGATTTGATCTGTGATCAGGATGATCGATTCTGGTTTCTGGAAATCAACCCCAATGGCCAGTGGGCCTGGCTGGAAAACATGACCGGCGCGCCAATCACCAGTGCCATTGTGGACGAGCTTCAAGGCATGGGTCGCCCATGGACTTGATAGAACTGATCTGGCCTGCAATGGAGCCGCTCACTTCGCAAGAGCTCAAGCTGCAGGACGCCCGGCATAAGCAGGACATCGCCAAAATCAATATCGCCCGATGGTCAGTCGACACCGACGCCGCCCTGGAGGAAGCGCGGCGCCTGGATGACGCCGAATCGGACCGCCGGAAAACGGCAGACAGCAAGGCCAGCATCTATCTGGCGGCCGTGACGGCGCTTACACCGGTGCTGGCTTCTCTGCTGCCGAGCATCTGGAGCGACAAATCAACGATCAGCTTCAGCGTCTGTTCGCTGGCCATCTTCTTTTTGGCCACGTTGTACCTGTTCAGGGCCGGGATATGGGCCTTCGAAACGCTCAGGGTTTCAACCTCCAGCCGTGTCGATGCAACGGACCTGGCCAGCCTGTGGAGCGCGGCCACCCCCAAGCCCGAACTGGTCAAGAAGCTGCTTATCGCCGTCAGGTACAACCACGCCGGGGCCAATCGCAAAGTGTCCTGCATCAAAATGACCCATGCCTTTCTGCTCAGGGCATTTTTGGCGTTCATCCTCCTGCTGATCGTCCAGGTGGCGTGGACACCGGCAGGCCAACTGATTGCGCTGGTGATCGCGACGGTGCGTTGCTTCAACTGAAGCGCCCTGGCAGGCAAGCGCGCCCGCCTGCTAAACGACGGGACCCTACAGCCTCACGCCCACCACCCCTTCCCCATGCAGCTGCCGGATCAACGCCAGGCCGACATCGAAGAAGTTCGACGACCCGGACCCACCCGCCTCCAGCGCCAGCCCCTGCAATTGCGCACGGCCGTCCAGCTCTGGACATTCGTCGATGCGCTGCAACAAGCGCCAGGCCAACGGGCTCAGTTCGGAGAACTTCACCTGCCAGTCTTCGGCCCGCCGCACCAGCAGCAATGTCGGCTGAGCTGGCGCGGTGTCCGGCTGATAATCCGGCCCCAGCAAGTGCACCGGCCAGGCATAAGCCAACGGCCAGGCCAGTGGCGAAACGCGCAACGGGCGACTCGGCAACAGCTCGGCGTCGCCCGCTGGCAACGGCTCGGCTTCGGATTGTTGCAGCGCCATTTCGACCCATTCGTAGTGCGCCAGCTCGACCATGAACGGCGGCCAGGAACCTTCGGCCAATGCCTGCGGTGCAGACGCCAGGAACTCGACAAACTCTTCGGCGATCTCACCGAATTTCGGCGTGTGGGCACGGTAGTCGCGCAGAAAAATCCGCACCAGCGCACGCCACTGTTCATCACCGAGGATTTGCACCAGTACCGGGAAGGTGCCGCTGATCAATGACGACAGGTTGGCGAACACCAGGTCGCGGTAAACCCGTGCCCGCGCCGGGTCCATTTCCGCGGGCGGCGCGTAGTGCTCCGGGTCGCGCAGATAACGGCCCATGCTGCTTTGTTGTTCGTGCAACGAGCGATTAGCCACGGCTCACCTCGCTGGCCTGCAAACGGCGAATGGTCTGCAACTCGGCGACCAGTTCGCTGAACGCCGGAAAATTGAAATCCCGCTCCAGCAATGTCGGCTGGGCGCCGAACCGGGAATAGGCTTCGGCGAGCAACGACCACACCGCCGGTTTGACCGACGCACCGTGGGTATCGATTTTCAAGGTGTCGGACTCATCGAAATGCCCGGCGATGTGCATGGCCACCACGCGGTCCGAATCGATACCGGCGAGAAAAGTGTGCGGATCGAAACCGTGGTTGATCGAGTTGACGTACACGTTGTTGACGTCGAGCAACAGATCGCAATCGGCCTCGCGCAACACGGCGTTGGTGAAGGTCACCTCGTCCATGTCCTGCTGTGGCGCGGCGTAATAGGAAACGTTTTCCACCGCCAGGCGCCGGCCAAGAATGTCCTGGGCCTGACGAATGCGCGCGGCGACGTGGTGCACCGCCTCTTCGGTAAACGGCAAGGGCAACAGGTCGTACAGATGACCGTCATCGCTGCAATAGCTCAGGTGCTCGCTGTACAGCGGCACGTTGTAATGATTGAGGAAGACTCGCACTTCTTGCAGAAAGCCGACGTCCAGCGGCGACGGCCCGCCCAGGGACAACGACAACCCGTGGCAGGACAGCGGATAGCGCTCGGCCAGGGCCCGCAGCGTCGCGCCATGGGCGCCGCCGATGCCGATCCAGTTTTCCGGTGCGATTTCGAGAAAGTCGAACTGGCCGGCCGGGGCAGCCTGGAGGTCGTTGAACAGACCGCGACGCAAGCCGAGCCCGGCGCTGGCCTTCGCTGAAGTGATGGGGGTTTGCATGGTGTCGATTCCTGGGGTTGTCGGTACGCAATCACAGTTAATCGAATCGATGTATCGGGTCTGTGTTGCGTACCGACGGAAAACGGCAGTGCTTGTATCGCCAGCGGGTCTGTACACACTTCGGTACAAACCCGTCGGTCAGGGTCAAGCCAGGTCGTACTTCTCACGCACCAGATGACCGATGCCAATGCGATCGAGCACCTCCATCGGGCACAGGAACGTCACCCGCACCGTGCCCGGCAGGCGGCTGATGTCGATCGAACCGGTGAGGGTGGCGCGGTTGAGCACTTCGTCATACGGCAGGCCCGTGACCTGTGCGGCACGCGTCAAGCCGTTCTCGACCGCCAGGTTGAGATTTTCGCCGCTGCCGATAAAGGTGACCGGGCCGCTCTGCTCGATCTCGTGCTGGCCCCAACGGGCGCCCAGCTCACGGACCTTCGCCCGTTGTTCGGCGTTCATTGGCCGCGCCATCGGCGGCAAGTCGTCGAGGTTCTGCAGGAGGATCGGCCCGTCCAGCGTCAGGTTTTTCACCACCTCGACCACCACTTCGGTTTCCCCGGAGCAATCGGTGGCATGCCCGGCGATTTCGCCGTTGCCCTGCTGGGCGTGCATGTCGCCCATGTACACCCCGGCCCCGGGGACTTTCACCGGACAGATCAATACGCAGCCCTCGCGGATCGAATTGGTGTCCATGTGCCCGTCGGTCTTGGCCGCATGCAGTTCTTCACGGGTCATGCCGAAACGGTGCGGTGCGTTGATCAGGTACTGGCCGAAATCGGCGCAGTTGTGGGAATCAGGCAAATCGCGGGACGGCATAGTGCCGATGTTGCCGAGGAACGGTCGCATGTGCGCGGCGACGCCAGGCATGTCGGCACGGGCCAGGGACAGGATCGAATGCTGGGCGGCGAATTCCGGCAGCGCTGACATTTCGGATGCCTGGCCGGCCAGTTGATTGGCGATGTCCTGGTTGACCGTCAGGCTGACCTGATTCTGCGCATCGAACACGATCACATAGCCGTGGCTGAAGCGAAACGCGCTGACTTCGGCGCCGCAGTGGTTACAGCGAATCGAGTCCTCGCCGATGCCATCGACATGGCTGGCCGGATGTTCGGTGCCGCACTTGGCGCAGAACTTGGAGACGAACGGATCGCCGTTGTAACGACCCTCAACAAAGGTCATGACCCCGGACGAGGTCGCCAGCGAGGTCACGCGCATGCTTTTGATCTTGATGGCGACCGCATCGCCGACTTGCGCACCGGCGATGGCCACCGGTTGCGTCACTTCATGGCCGCCTTCAAAGGCCGGGGTGATCATCGGCCCCCAGCAACCCGGCGGCGTTCCGGTGATCAGGGTGCCGCCGTCGGCCAAAGGCCCCAGCATCGGCAGGCTGGGGCCGATGATGCCGTGGGTGTAATGATCGACCCGCAGGCGATCGACCGGCGTGGCGTTGAGATTGGCTTGCGACACAAGCGTTGTCATTGGGTCCCCTTGACCGCATCAGGCGCGGAACAGTGTCAGGAGCGAACGGCCGCCGGTTGCGACGGCCAAGGAAAGGGTCTTGGCCGCCAAGGTTCAGGGCGCCAAAACGGCCTGCACAGTTCAGCGCAGATTTGTATCTGCTCTGTGTTCGGCGGTGGCCCTGAATTGAGGGGGACTGTATCGGGAAGGCCGTTAGATACAGTGGGATACATGCGCAGGCAATGCGGGCCAAAATATCTCTGGGAGCGGCGGTGCGACCATTCCGCTTGCCCGCGATGAGGCCGGCAGATCTGGCCCATCTGTTGTCTGACACTGCGCTTTCGCGGGCAAGCCCGCTCCCACAGGTACCTTCGTCGCCAGCAAAGGCGGCTTTCGACCCGCGAACTAAACTTATTTCACTCAGGACATGCAAATCGTCCTGTTCATCCCCCACGACCACCGCCCAGTGGCGCGAGTCCTACACACCCGGCCTCTGGACCGTGATCCTTTCTGAAGGAGCACACGTGATGGACGAGGCCAGACTCAATGACTTCATGGGCAAACTGGTGAATGACATGGGCGGCGCGGCGATGCTCGCCAACGTCATCCTCGGCGAAGAACTCGGGCTGTACCGGGCCATGGCCGACAGTCAGCCAGTCACCCCTGAAACACTCGCCGGCAAGACCGGCTGCAACCCACGCCTGGTGCGCGAATGGCTCAGCGCCCACGCCGCCTCCGGCTATATGGAACACATCGACGGGCAGTTCCGCCTGCCCGAAGAACAGGCCCTGGCGCTGGCGATCGAGGACTCGCCGGTCTATATCGCCGGTGGTATCGGGGTGGTCGCATCGTTTTTCCATGACAAGGACAAACTGGTCAACGCCATGCGCGGCGACGGCGCCCTGCCCTGGGGCGATCACCATCCGTGCATGTTCAGTGGCACGGAGCGGTTCTTCCGCCCAGGCTACAAGGCCCATCTGATCGCCGAATGGCTGCCGGCCCTTGAAGGCGTGGTGGCCAAGCTGGAAGCCGGCGCGAAAGTGGCGGACATCGGCTGCGGGCATGGCGCCTCCACCGTGATCATGGCCCAGGCCTTTCCCGAGTCGCGATTTGTCGGGTTCGACTACCATGCGCCGTCTGTCGCCGTCGCCACCCAGCGCGCCGAAGAAGGTGGCGTGGCCGGACGGGCGCGATTCTTCCAGGGCACGGCAAAGAGCTACCCCGGCAACGACTATGACCTGGTCTGCTATTTCGATTGCCTGCATGACATGGGCGACCCGGTCGGCGCGGCCAGACACGCCTACGAGTCGCTGAAACCGGACGGCACGGTGCTGTTGGTCGAGCCATTCGCCAACGACACGCTCGATGAAAACATCAACCCGGTCGGACGTTTGTTCTATGCCGCCTCGACTTTCATCTGCACGCCGAACTCGCTGTCCCAGGAAGTCGGCCTCGGCCTCGGTGCCCAGGCGGGCGAAGCGCGGTTGCGCAAGGTGTTCACCGAAGCCGGGTTCTCCAGTTTCCGCCGGGCGACGCAAACACCGTTCAACCTGATTCTTGAAGCACGCAAGTAAACACAGCTGCCTTTGGTAGGAGCCCGCTTGCTCGCGATGGTGTATCAGATACATTGATGTCGACTGACACACCATCGCGAGCAAGCTCGCTCCTACAGGTTTTCCGACATGTTCGACAGCCTTATCCACGAACAACTCGACCGTCTCCAACAGCTTATGGCCGACGAACCGTTCGTGGTCCTGACCGGTGCCGGGATCAGCACCCCGTCGGGTATCCCGGACTATCGCGACAATCAGGGCGTACGCCGTGGCCGGCAGCCGATGATGTATCAGGAATTTCTCTCGGCACCCGAGTCCCGCCGACGTTATTGGGCGCGGGCGATGCTCGGCTGGCCACGGGTGCGCCAGGCGCGGCCGAACGTGGCTCACGACACCCTGGCCCGCTTGCAGAGTACCCGGCAGATCAGCGGCCTGATCACCCAGAACGTCGACACCCTGCACGATCAGGCCGGCAGCCATGACGTGATCGAACTGCACGGCAGCCTGCAACGGGTGCTGTGCCTGGACTGCGCGAAACGCAGCGAACGGGATTCGATCCAGCAACTGATGGAAGCGCAAAACCCCTATCTGGCCGGCGTTGATGCCGTACAGGCGCCGGACGGCGACACCTTGCTGGATGCCGCCTTCGAAGCCCGCTTTCAGGTGCCGCGTTGCCCGTACTGCGCCGGTGAACGGATGAAGCCGGACGTGGTGTTCTTTGGCGAAAACGTTGCACAGGAAACCGCCGCCAAAGCGATGGCTGCGGTGGAGAAGGCGGCCGGGCTATTGGTCGTCGGCTCGTCGTTGATGGCCTACTCGGCATTTCGCCTGTGCCGCACGGTGGTGGATCAGGGCAAGCCGTTGCTGGCGATCAACCTGGGCAAGACCCGGGCCGATGACCTGCTGGATTTGAAGATAGAAATGTCCTGCGAGCAGCTGTTGCCGTTATTGGCGCAGCGCCTCACCCACCACTGATGCGACCCAATCCTCGCAGGAGCGAGCCTGCTCGCGATGGACGTCAACGATGACGCGGGCTATCTGAATGCCCGCGGTGTCCTGGTGTCCATTGCGAGCAGGGTGATCAATGTCCGACTGCCTGCCAACCCAGGCTTTCTTCTTTAAGCACATCAAACAACGCCTGCGCCGCCGCCGACAGCTCCCCTCCCGGCAACGTCAGCACGCCCAGCGCCCGCTCTACCACCGGGTCGCGCAAGGTGATACAACGCGCGCCCAGTTCGCGCATCTGCCCGGCGCACAAGGCCGGCACCGCGCTCACGCCCAGCCCGCTGGCGACCATCCGACCGACCGTCGACAACTGATGGCTCTCAAACTCCACCGGCAATTTCATGCCCCGCGCCTGTAAGTGTTCCTCCAGCATCACCCGCACCGTCGAGGGGCGCTGCAAGGTAATGAACGGTTCCTTGAGCAAGGTCAGCCAGTCGATGTCATCGAGTATGGCCAGCGGCGAGTCATGGGGCACGACCGCCACAAAGCGGTCAACGTACAACGGCGTGAAATGCAGCGACGAACTCTGGGTCGGCTCAAACGCCACCCCCAATTCCACCTGGCGATCACGAACCATTTCCAGCACCTGCTCGTTGATCACGTCGTTCACCGTGACGTTGACTTTCGGGTAGCGCGCGCGGAAGGTCTTGAGGATCGGTGGCAGCAGGTTGCCGGCGAACGACGGCATCGCCGCCAGGGTCACGCGTCCGCGCTGGAGGGTGAAGCGCTGGCGCAATTCATCTTCGACATTGTCCCAGTCCGCGATCAATCGACGGGCCAGCGGCACCAGCGCTTCGCCTTCGGCGGTCAGCGCGACGTTGCGCGTGTTGCGGGTGAACAAGCGCCCGCCCAGGCCCTCCTCCAGCGCCTTGATGGTCAGGCTCAAGGCCGACTGTGACAGGTGCAGGCGTTCGCAGGCCACGGCGAAGCTCAGGCTTTGGGCCACCGCCAGGAAGGCGCGGATCTGCTTGACGGTCATAGGTCGCTTCGCTCCGTTTGCAAGCGGCAAATTTCAAGCCGCGGGGTAAAATCAACAGCCGAGGGTTCTGCATGAGCCGGTTTGCCAGCGAAAGCGATTTGCCAGACGACATCGTCGTCGACTGGCCTGCCGTCTTCGCTGGCAAGCCGGCGCGTACAGGATGACTGTTTAATGACATTAATCAATTAATCCAGCCAAAAAAACAACTTAACAAATCAATCTTGCAGCGAGACACTCCATCCCATACGGCTAGCCAGCCGCCCACAAAGAATAAAAGAGGTGCATATGGCAGGTTTCGACAAGCGCGTGAGTTCCTACGAGGAAGCTCTGGCAGGTCTTGAAGACGGCATGACCGTGATCGCCGGCGGCTTCGGCCTGTGCGGGATCCCGGAAAACCTGATCGCCGAGATCAAGCGCAAGGGCACACGCGACCTCACCGTCGTCTCCAACAACTGCGGCGTCGACGGCTTCGGGCTCGGCGTATTGCTGACCGACCGCCAGATCAGCAAAGTCGTGGCCTCCTACGTCGGCGAAAACAAGCTGTTCGAAGAACAACTGCTCAAGGGCGAAATCGAAGTCATCCTGACCCCGCAGGGCACCCTCGCCGAAAAAATGCGCGCAGGCGGCGCCGGCATCCCCGCGTTCTTCACCGCCACGGGTGTCGGCACTCCGGTTGCCGAAGGCAAGGAAGTGCGCGAATTCCATGGCCGCAAGTACCTGATGGAAGAATCCATCACCGGCGACTTCGCCATTGTCAAAGGCTGGAAAGCCGACCATTTCGGCAACGTGATCTACCGCCACACCGCCCAGAACTTCAACCCGCTGGCCGCCACCGCCGGCAAGATCACCGTGGTCGAAGTCGAGGAAATCGTCGAGCCCGGCGAGCTGGAGCCGTCGCAGATCCACACCCCTGGCATCTACGTCGACCGGATCATTTGCGGCACGTTCGAGAAGCGCATCGAACAGCGCACCGTGCGTAAGTGATCCCCTGCCCCCGGACCGAATGAAGGAATAACAACAATGGCACTTTCCCGCGAACAAATGGCTCAACGCGTCGCCCGCGAAATGCAGGACGGCTTCTACGTGAACCTGGGCATCGGCATTCCGACCCTGGTCGCCAACTACATCCCCGAAGGCATGGAAGTCATGCTGCAGTCGGAAAACGGCCTGCTCGGCATGGGTCCTTTTCCTACTGAAGAAACCATTGATGCCGACATGATCAACGCCGGCAAACAAACCGTGACCGCCCGCATCGGCGCTTCGATCTTTTCCTCGGCCGAGTCCTTCGCGATGATCCGCGGTGGCCATGTCGACCTGACGGTGCTGGGCGCCTTCGAAGTCGACGTACACGGCAACATCGCCTCGTGGATGATTCCCGGCAAACTGGTCAAGGGCATGGGCGGCGCCATGGACCTGGTGGCCGGTGCGGAAAACATCATCGTCATCATGACCCACGCGTCCAAGGACGGTGAGTCCAAGCTGTTGTCCCAATGCAGCCTGCCGCTGACCGGCGCCGGTTGCATCAAGCGCGTGCTGACCGACCTGGCCTACCTGGAAATCGAAAATGGCGCTTTTGTCCTCAAGGAACGCGCTCCAGGCGTCAGCGTCGAAGAGATCGTTGCCAAAACCGCCGGTAAACTGATCGTGCCGGACCACGTTCCGGAAATGCAGTTCGCTGACCAGTGAGGAATCATCCCATGCAAGAAGTCGTCATTGTTGCCGCCACACGCACCGCCATCGGCAGTTTCCAGGGTTCCCTGGCAAACGTCTCCGCCGTTGACCTGGGCGCGGCGGTGATCCGTCAGTTGCTGGCGCAAACCGGTCTGGACCCTGCCGAAGTCGATGAAGTGATCATGGGCCAGGTGTTGACCGCCGGCGCCGGGCAAAACCCTGCGCGCCAGGCGTCGATCAAGGCCGGCCTGCCCTTCGCCGTACCCGCCATGACCCTGAACAAGGTCTGCGGCTCCGGCCTCAAGGCCCTGCATCTGGGCGCCCAGGCCATCCGTTGCGGCGACGCCGAGGTGATCATCGCTGGCGGCCAGGAAAACATGAGCCTGTCCAACTACGTCATGCCCGGCGCTCGCACCGGCCTGCGCATGGGTAACGCGCAGCTCGTCGACACCATGATCAGTGACGGTCTGTGGGATGCGTTCAACGATTACCACATGGGCATCACCGCCGAAAACCTGGCCGAGAAGTACAGCCTGACCCGCGAGCAGCAAGACGCCTTCGCCGCCGCCTCTCAGCAAAAAGCCACGGCCGCCATCGAAGGCGGACGTTTTGTCGATGAGATCACGCCGATCCTGATTCCCCAGCGCAAGGGCGATCCGCTGTCCTTCGCCACCGATGAGCAGCCACGGGCCGGCACCACCGCCGAATCCCTGGGCAAGCTCAAACCCGCCTTCAAAAAGGACGGTTCAGTGACTGCCGGTAACGCGTCGTCGCTCAACGACGGCGCCGCCGCCGTGATCCTGATGAGCGCCGAAAAAGCCAAGGCCCTGGGCCTGCCGGTGCTGGCGAAAATCGCGGCCTACGCCAATGCTGGCGTGGACCCGGCGATCATGGGCATCGGCCCGGTGTCGGCGACCCGTCGTTGCCTGGACAAAGCCGGCTGGTCCATCGACCAGCTTGACCTGATCGAAGCCAACGAAGCCTTCGCCGCGCAATCCCTGGCAGTGGCCAAGGACCTGGAATGGGACCTGAACAAGGTCAACGTCAACGGCGGCGCCATCGCTTTGGGCCATCCGATCGGTGCGTCGGGTTGCCGGGTACTGGTGACGCTGCTGCACGAAATGATCAAGCGTGACGCCAAGAAAGGCCTCGCCACCCTGTGCATCGGTGGTGGTCAGGGCGTGGCTCTGGCGATCGAACGGGCGTAAAGCGTTCAACAGGCTGCGCGGGGACCCACGAAGAACCGTTGCAGCCTGGTAAAACACCCGGTGTGACTCAGGTCGCACCGGGTTCTTTTTGCCCGGGTTTCAGGCAAATCTCACCAGGTTCAAGATCGGCAAAGGTCCGCCCGGAAACTGCGCCAGCCTGGCCCCGACACTCAGCGTCCCCAGATCGATCCCGAAAAACCCCACTTGCTCGATCAAGTCCACCACTTGCGCTTTGGCGTCGGCATCGTCACCCGAGACAAACAACACTCGCCGTCCGCCCTCTGCTGCCGGATCACGCTCAAGCAATCCCGCCGCCAGGTGATTGAAAGCCTTGACCACCCGCGCACCGGGCACCCACTCGGCGAACACTTCGCTGGACATACGGCCCTGCAGATCTATTGCCTTGAACGTTGGTGCCTCTATCGAGTTGTTGGCATCGATCACGATCCGCCCGTCAAACGCCGGCAGACCCGCCAGCGCGGCAGGCAATTTCGACCAGTTCACGGCTACCAGCACGATAGGCTGGGCGGCCGCCTCTTCACGGGTGCCGGCGCGAGCGGTCGGTCCGAGTTCTGCCACCAGTGACGCCAGGCTTTCAGGGCCGCGACTGTTGGCGATGACCAGTTCGATGCCTTGACGCGACAGTGCTCTGGCAAACGCTGCGCCGATTGCGCCGGCGCCGATGATTCCGATGGTGCTCATGGTTTTCACTCCGAGGGGTTGTGGTTGGAGTGAATACTGCGCTTGCCATTAGCGCTTGATTAGCCGGTAATAAGTTGAATGATCTTCAAGCATTACTATCAGGTGTCGCCCCATGGAAACCCTCGCCAACCTTGAATCCTTTGTGCGCAGCGCCGAAACGGGGAGTTTTTCCGCCGCCGCGCGGTTGCTCGCACTGACGCCTGCGGCGGTCAGCCGCAATGTGGCGATACTCGAGCGCAACATTGGCGTACGGCTGTTTCAGCGCTCGACGCGCAAATTGTCCCTCACGCAAGCCGGCGAACGTTTTCTGGCCGACATCGGCGGTAATCTGGAGGCACTGCAAACGGCGATCAGCGCCGTGAGCAGCGACCGTGGCGAACCCGCCGGCGTGCTCAAGGTGAGCCTGCCGCCCACGTTTGGCATCAGCCATGTGTTGCCATTGCTCCCGGCCTTTCTCGCGCGTTACCCATTAATCCGCCCCGAATGGCACTTCGAAAATCGCCAGGTGGACTTGATCGCCGAAGGCTATGACGCCGCCATCGGTGGGGCCTTCGAGCTAACGCCAGGGGTCGTGTCAAGGAAACTCGCGATGGCGGATATTGTGGCCGTGGCCTCCCCTGCGTACCTGGCAGGGCAACCCCTGCCGACCCACCCTTCGGAGTTGTCACGACTCAATGGCATCGTGATGCGCGGCAGCCGCACCGGACGCATTCGCCAATGGCTCATGCAAGATGGCGCCGGCAATGCAGCCACAGCCAGCCTGAACGAGAACATCGTGCTCAATGACCCGGCGGCCATGCGCGAAGCGGCAATTCTTGGCCTGGGCGTCACCCTGCTGATCCTGCCCGACGTACAAGCGCCTATCCAGCGCGGCGAACTGGTGCGCGTGCTGCCGGACTGGCATGCCGATGCGGGGGCGCTTTCACTGTATTACCCGAGCCGGACGCTGATGCCGGCCAAGACGCGGGTGTTCATTGACTACATGGTCGAGGCGTTTCACCGCGACAGCGTGTGAGGGTTCATCGCCAGGACCATAGAACCTTTGTTCACTGTCGGCACAACGTTGCTGTCACTCACCCCAGAAACTGCAGGATCAACCAGGCGTTCGCCCCGCTGATCAGCACAAACAACTCCCACCCCAAGTCGGGTAGTTGGCGATGAAGTGGCTGCCTCCGATTAGGGTGTTGATGGGGCTGACGCTTTCGCTGGCAAGCCAGCTCCTACAGGGGTGTACGGTATGAGAGGGAACTGTTGTATACAAAAATTCAACCGATATAGAGCAATCCACTGTTCGCAATGCTAACGTTGCCGCCTGAAACAGATTGGAGATGTGCGTGTGCTGATGCTCAAACTGCTGGTCATTCCGGGATTCCTGCTGCTCATTTCCCTGGCTGGTAAACGCTGGGGGCCGAGCGTGGCCGGTTGGCTGTCCGGATTGCCGGTGGTGGTCGGGCCGATTCTGTTCTTCCTCGCCATCGAACAAGGGGTCGCCTTCGCTGCGCAATCGGCCATGGCGGCCCTGTCAGCGATGTTCGCGATGATCGCCTTCTGCGTGACCTACGCACAGGTTGCCCAACGCACGGGATGGCAGCTGGCGCTAGGGGCTTCGCTTCTGGTGTGGGCCACGGCGGCGGTGCTGCTGTCGTTGATCCCGCCGTCGCTGCCATTGTCAGTGATCGCCGCCGCAACGGCACTGCTGGCCGCGCCCTACCTGTTCCCGTCGGTACAGCCGATCGTGTCAGGCCCCGCACCGAAGTCCGACAAACTGCTGCTGCGCATGATGGCCGGCGCCTTGCTGACTCTTGCGGTCACCTTGCTCGCCAGCACCGTGGGCGATCGCTGGAGCGGCCTGCTCGCCGTGTTCCCGGTGCTGGGCAGCGTGATGGCGGTGTTTTCCCAGCAAACCCGTGGCCCGGCGTTTACCGCCGCCCTGCTGCGGGCGACGGCAACCGGGATGTATTCGTTCTCGGCCTTTTGCCTGGTCCTGGCGCTGGCATTGCCTGAACTCGGGATGCACGCATTCACCCTTGGAGTGGCGGTATCGGTGGCGATGCTGGGGGTGACCAAACGCTTGCTGGCGCGGCCCGTCGGCCCGATGGCGGCGGAGGCTGGACGAACCGCGATCAAGCGCTAAGCTGCATCTGGTCATCGGGCAAGGAAGTCGCCCGTTCAACGACCTGAAGGAACAGACATGACCACGTCTCGCGTCCGTACTGCTCACGCCGCCACAGCGGTCGGCGTGATTGCGATCTTCCTCTGGTCCTGCCTGGCGTTGTTGACCACCCTCACCGAAGGCATCCCCCCCTTTGAACTGCTGACACTGAGTTTCGGCGTGGCCTTTGCCGCGAGCCTGATGATTCTCGGCCGTCGGGGCCTCAGTGGTTTCAGGAGCTGGCGCCAACCCTGGGCTGTATGGGCGACGGGCTTTGTCGGCATTTTCGTTTATCACGCGCTGTATTTTTTCGCGCTCAAATCCGCGCCAGCGGCCGAAGCCAGTCTGATCAACTACCTGTGGCCACTGTTGCTGGTGCTGCTCTCGGCGTTTGCCGCCGGAGAAAAACTGCACAAGCGACAGGTGCTCGGCGCGGTGCTGGGCCTGGCCGGCACGGCCTTCATCATGCAACAACGCGGCACGGAGACGTCCGCCGCCACGCCCTTCGCCGGCTACCTGGCGGCGTTCGGCTGTGCAGTAATCTGGGCCGGATACTCCGTGTTCAATCGACGATTCAGCGAAGTGCCCAGCAGCACCATCGGCGGCATCTGCGGCATGTCCGCAGCAGCGGGGCTGGTTTGCCATTGGGTGCTGGAAACCACTATTTGGCCGAATGCGAGCCAATGGACAGCCATTATCGTCCTGGGCCTTGGGCCGGCGGGGCTGGCGTTCTTTGCCTGGGACCACGCGACCAAACACGGCAGTCTGCCCACGCTGGGGGCGCTGTCTTACCTGGCGCCGCTGATTTCCACCGTGCTGCTGATTCTGGTCGGGCGCAGCCATGCCAGCCCGATCCTGATGATCCCCGCCTTACTGATCATTGCTGGCGCGGTGATCGCCACGTCGCAACCCATCGGTAAAGCCCCTGCAACACCTTCGATGGTTTCGCACGACTAGAGCAAAAACCTCGTACGTCATTCGAACGGGTTTCATCCAACATCAGCCTCAGTTCACAACCCACCACTGACTGAGGCCTACATCATGAAATTCTTTTTCCACCCTTCGCCCAACCCGATGAAAGTCGCCCTGCTGCTCGAAGAACTGCAAACGCCTTATGAATTGATCGGCGTCGATACCTTCAAGGGCGAGCAACATCTGGCGGACTTTTTGGCGATCAACCCGAACGCCAAGGTGCCAGCCCTGGTCGATGGCGACGCCACGGTTTTCGACTCGCAAGCGATCCTGCTGCACCTGGCGCAAAAACATCAGCGCTTCCTGCCCACCACCGCTGCCGGCAATGCCGAACTGCTGTCGTGGCTGATGTTCATCGCCACCGGCCTCTCGCCGTTCTCCGGCCAGGCCGTGCACTTTCTGCACCACGCACCGGAAGACCTGCCTTACGCGAAAAACCGCTACCTCAAGGAAGTCGAGCGTCACTACCGCGTGCTCGACCAGCGCCTGGCCAATCACCCGTACCTGGCCGGCGACACTTACAGCATCGCCGACATGGCACTCTGGGGCTGGGCCAATTACGCGCCGTACATCCTGGGCGAAAACGGCCTGGCAGCCTACCCGAACGTGAAGCGCCTGTTCGATGAAATCAGCGCCCGCCCCGCAGCCCAGCGTGCTCACGGCCTGAAAGGGCAACTGGTGCTGAAAGCGGAATTCGACGAAGAAACCCGCCGCAACCTGTTCCCGCAGAACCAGGCTCAATAACCCGCTCCCGACGTTCGAAGGTGATGAAAATGAGTGATCAAGTCGCGTTTATCGTTTACCTGCCCGCCAAACCGGAACGTTTCGCCGAAACCAGGGAACGCCTGCTGGACGTTGTGCACCAGATGTCGGCCGAGCCGGATTTCGTCAACACCTGGGTGCACCAGCTCCAGGACGACCCGAACACCCTGGTGCTCTACGAAACCTGGAATTGCAGCAAGGAAGACTTCATCACTTGCCACCTGAGCAAGCCCTACCGTCAGGCGTATGAAAAACTGCTGCCGGAGTTGCTGGCCGGGGAGCGTCGGATCGAGTTTCTGGAGGTGATCAAAAGCTATCCGGTGCGCCGGGAGGCTTGACTGCGCCAGACCTTGTGGCGAGGCCCCCACCATGTACTGGCTTCATCCCCCTGCGACGGATGATTCGTAGAACGAACAGGGAAATTTCCGACGGCATTTCAAGGTTGGCCGTCGGAAGCCCGGGAACTACGATTTGCCCGGGCGGGAGTCGTCAACCGGCACCTTGGCAAGGTGTACTTCATCCAGACAGCAACGACAACTCGCCACACACCCATTAGACTGACAAGCATTGATTCCGGAGGCCACCATGAGCGCCGAACTTTCCCCCATCGTTTCAGAATTCGAAACCGAAGAGCAGGCCGCCAGCTACGACCGTTGGTTCCGCGCAAAGGTGCAGGCTTCATTGGATGATCCACGCCCAAGTATCCCGCACGATCAAGTGATGGCTGAAATGCGAGCCCTTATCGAATCGAAGCGCAACAAGCGCGATGCTGGTTGAGTGGCGGCCTGAAGCGCGGGCCGAACTCTGGCAAATCCTTGATTACATTGGCGAACGTAACGTGGCAGCAGCGATCGACCTGTCCCAAGCCATCGAGACTGCGACTTCAGCCCTTCCTGAACACCCCTATCTCTATCAATTTGGCCGAGTGCCCGGTACCGGGAAATTGTTGTGCACCCCAACTACCTGGTGGTTTATCAAGTAACGGATCGAATCGAGATCGTGAGCGTTTTACACGCCAGGCAGGAATACCCCTGACCATCAGTGACCGTCCGTTAGTCCGCACTGGAACCCGCCATAACCTCCATGGGATGATCGCCGCCCCATCGCGCGACCATCCCTGGAGATTCCGAATGTCACTGTTGAGTAAAAAAGCCGTTGTTCTGTTGCTGGCAGCGGCGGCCAGTCTGGGGGCTTTGAATGCGCAGGCCGCCAAGGCCACTGCCAAGGAGACGGCATCGACGCAGAAAGTCTCGATGCTCGGCGGCAAGTTCACCTTCACCCTGCCCAAGGGCTTCATCGCCAACCCGCTGCCGACCAGTCCCACCGGCGCGAGCGGCACCATGTACAGCAACGAAACCACCAAGACCGTGGTGATCGCTGCTGAAAACAGCCTGCCGGAAGGCGTCCAGGTCAAGGACAACGACGGTGCATTTCTCGACGGCACCGTGGCCGACTTCGACGCTGCCCAACGCAAGGCCCTGCCGGATTACAACAAACTCAGTGAAAAAAGCCTGACCCTGAAAAGTAACGGGCTGGGCTTGCGCCAGGTCGACAGCACCGCCACCCAGGGTGGTGGTCAGACCCTCAATACGACGTTGATGGCAGCGTCCGGCAGTCACATGACCGTGGTCCAGGTGATTTCCCGTCCCGGCGACATGGCTGCCCACGAAAACCTGATCAAGCAAATCGTCAGCGGCAAATGAGCATCAAGGATTGAGCCGCTGCAACCAGGCACTCAAGTCCTGCACCTCGTCGGCGCTGATGTTGTGGCCAACGCCTTGGTAGGCATGAAACTCGGGTTCGAGTGACATGCTCTTGAGCAGACGCTCGGCGTCGGTGCCGTCACTGAACGGCAGACGTTTATCCGCCGTGCCATGCCCGATGAAAATCGCCAGTGACTGGCGTTTTTCATCCGGCTGCAGCTCGGACTCGAGCACCGGCAGAATCCGCCCGCTCAACGCCGCGATCCCGCCCACCGCGTCGGGGTGGCGCAGGCCGACCTCATAAGACATGATCGCCCCTTGGCTGAACCCCACCAGAAACACCTTGTCAGGCCCGGTGTGATATTTCGTCGCCGCCTGGGCGATGAAGTCCAGGAGCAATTGAGCGCTGGACTTCAGATCATCGGTTTCGCCGTTATAGGCACCCTCGCCCTTCTTGCGAAACCACTGGTAACTGCCCTCTTCCATCACCATCGGCGCACGGACCGACAGGTAGGTGTATTGCGCGGGCAAGTCGTCCTTGATGCCGAACAGATCCTGCTCGTTACTGCCGTAACCGTGGAGGAAAATCACCAGGGGCTGATCGCGGGAGTCGATGCTGGCCTGCTCCAGGTACTTGAGCGGCAGATCGGTGTGCAACGGGGTTTGAGCGTGGACAGCGGCGGACGCCAGCAGCGTGAGCAGAGCAAGAAATCTCAACATGGACCTTCCTTCACAGTGCGCAGGATTCGGGACAGAGCCTAACATCTCTTCCCGGCTACGCACTCCCCTGTAAAAGCGTTGGCTGGCCAACGATGGCGATCTCAACGACCCCATCACTGGCAAGCCAGCGCCTGCCGAGGTGAATCGGCTCAATCGTTGATCAGCTTGCCCGCCCGAATCGGATCGCGCCCGGCGACTTTCGCCTGCCAGGTACCCGGTTGGGTGTAACGTCCGCGGTCGATGGCGAACAACACGCCGCTGGTGCCGGCGCGAACGGTGGTGACCTTGTCGTTGAGCGGGTCGACCACTTCAAACAGCGCGTCGCCCTTCTCCACCCACTCGCCGGCATCGCGCAGGAAGCTGACCACGCCGTGATGCGGCGCGAACAGGTATTCAGTGCCTTCGAACGGCATGCCTTCACAGCATTGCGCCGGCGCCGCTGGCCAGGTGCCCTTGATGAAGCCCTGTTCGGCGAGGAAGCCGAGAATAGCCTCGCAATTGGCTTGGGCCTGATCGACGCGAGTGTCGCCCATGCTGCCCAGCTCCAGCGTGGTCGCCAGGTTGGCCGGTGGAATGGCCGCCTCGGGGAACGCCCTGGCCAGGCGCAACCACGGCGAGGAACACGACTCGTCGAACGAGCTGCCACCAGAGTCTTCACACAGCAACGCGACGCCGGCCTTCAGGCGCGCGGCCAGGGATTGCCACTGTGGCCAGTGTTGCGGCAGGGCGTAAATGTGAATCGCCGCGTCGAAATCGCAATGCAGGTCCAGGGTGATATCCGCATCGCAAGCATGGCGCAGCAACAGGCGATGCATGGCTTCCAGCTGCGAAGCCGGGCTTGGCAGACTGTCGAGCACCTGCCCCATGGTCTGGCGAATCAGCGCGATGTTGGCCTCGGCATCCCCGCCCAGGCGATCACCGATCAACTGCGCCACCGGTGCGCTGAGCTCGACGAACGAGCGGTTGAAATTCTTGCCGCTGCCCAGCTCGAAGCGGCCCATGTGGCTGCCTTGCAGGTGCTGATCCAGACCAATGGGGTTGGCCACCGGCACCAGTTCGATCACACCTTGCAACTGGCCCTGGCTTTCCAGCTCGGTCAGGCGCTTTTTCAGTTCCCAGGCGGTACGCATGCCCGGCAGCTCGTCGGCGTGCAGGCTGGCCTGGATGTAGACCTTGCGAGTACCCGCGCCATAACGGAACACGCTGAGGGTGCGTTCCGTTCCCAGATGGCTCCAGGGCAGAGAGTGGTTGATGCGTTGCATGGGGCGCTCCGATATCAGCGGCATCAAGATCCCTTGTGGGAGCGAGCTTGATCGCGAAGAGGTCGGCACATTCAACATTGATGTTGCCTGACACAACGCCTTCGCGAGCAAGCTCGCTTCCACAAGAGACCGCGGCCTGATTGCAAATCATAAAAAAATGGCAGCCGCGTCAACGGCTGCCATTTTCCTGGAACGGCTCGGTTATTCCTTGCCGTAAACGTCAAACTTGAAGTACTTGTCCTGCACTTGCTTGTACTTGCCGTTGGCGCGGATTTCGGTGATAGCGGTGTTGAACTTGTCCGCCAGTTCCTTATCACCCTTGCGCACGGCAATACCGGCGCCGCCACCGAAGTATTTCGGATCGTTGTACTCAGGGCCTACGAACGCGAAACCTTTACCGGCGTCGGTTTTCAGGAAACCGTCGTCCAGGTTGACCGAGTCGGCCAGCAGCGCGTCAATGCGTCCCGATACCATGTCCAGGTTGGCTTCCTGCTGGGAACCGTAGCGAACCAGGTCGATTCCGGCCGGTACCAGCACTTCAGTGGCAAAGCGGTCGTGGGTACTGGCGCGCAGCACACCGACTTTCTTGCCTTTGAGTTCGGTCAGCGGGTCCTTCACATCGGTGCCTTCCTTCATCACGAAGCGCGCCGGGGTGTGGTAGTACTTGATGGTGAAATCGACGTTCTTCTTGCGGTCGTCGGTGATGGTCATGGACGACAGGATGGCGTCGATTTTCTTGACCTTCAGTGCCGGGATCAGGCCGTCGAACTCTTGCTCGACCCAGGTGCACTTCACTTTCATCTGTTCGCACAGGGCGTCGCCGATGTCCACGTCAAAACCGGTCAGTTTGCCGTCCGGGGTTTTCATCGAGAACGGTGGGTAGCCGGCTTCGATACCGATACGGATCGGCTTGGCGTCTTCGGCCACGGCGGTCAGGGACAGCATCGACAGTGCCAGGGCACCGAACATCACTAGCTTCTTCATTTATAACTCCTGTGTGCGGAGGCTTTTATTGGCAGCTTTCGATTGTCAGCTTTCGGTCGGTAGCTTTTGGCTGGTAAAAACCGAAGTGGCCGGCAGTCTAGAGTGGCTTCAGGAGGGCAAATTGTGCTGAAGCGACAAATACTTACAGAAAAGTGGCCACAGGAAAGAAGGCCATTGTGGTGTGCGCCATCGCGGTGCAAAGACTGTCAGATAATCCGCCAATTCGGAAAATACCTACAAGGAATTGACTGTTTTCCGACCCAAGAGTCGCGCTGGCGACACAGCACTTTTTGCGGCACATTGGCCGCCCACCCGCCCCTGAAGAGATGCGTGATGCCTTCCTTGAATCTGATCCAGCACCATCCCGCCGAAGGTCCCGGCGCTATCGCCCTGTGGGCCGAATCCCGTGGTGTGACGCTGAACGTTTTTCGCGCCGACCTGGGTCAACTGCCGCCCGTGAGCGCCGCGCCGCTGATTTTGCTGGGCGGGCCTTTCGAGTCCAACGCCGGTCCGGCATGGCTGGCGGCCGAACGGCAGTGGCTGGCAGCCAGCCTGGACCAAGGCGCGGCGGTGTTCGCCATTTGCCTGGGCGCCCAATTGCTGGCGTTGAGCCTGGGCGGGAATGTGCGGCGCATGGAGCGTACCGAGACCGGATGGACCACCGTGCACTTCGTCGACGGCCGGAGCCTGAACGTGCTGGAGTGGCATGAAGACGCCATCGACCTGCCGGCGAATGCGCAGTTGCTGGCCAGCAGCGAGCAGTGTGAACAGCAGATGTACCGCGTCGGGCCGACGCGGCTGGGCCTGCAGTTTCATCCGGAGTGGAATGCCGAATCGGTGGCGGTTCTGAATAAGCATTTTGCGGATGAATCGCCATTGCCGCGGGGTCAGCAGGACAGCGCCGCCCATGCAACCGTATTCGAGTGGTTGCAGGGGACGCTGGATGGGTGGTGGGAGGCATCTTCAGGCACACGCTGAACCGGTGAACCGGAGTACGCGATCGTCAAAAGAATTGAGTCGACTGATTTGGGGCCGCTTCGCGGCCCAGCGGGAGCAAGCTCCCTCGCCACAGTTGATCAGCATTCACACCCTATCGTCGCTTTGGCTGGACGTTGCACTGTGACGCTCAATTCAAACCCCTCATCCAGCCACCCGGTCACACCACCGATCATCTCTTTGACCGGATAACCCAGCGCCGCCAGTTTCACCGCCGCCTTGTTCGCGCCGTTGCAGTGAGGGCCGGCGCAATAGACCACGAACAGGGTGTTTTTCGGGTAAGCCGCCAGGCCTTCAGCACTGAGCAAGCGCCCTGGAATATTGATCGCACCGGGTACATGCCCGCGCTCGAACGCCAGCGGCCCGCGCACGTCCAACAGCGTGAAATCAACTTCGCCAGCGGCCTGACTGCCATGGACGTCGGAACAATCGGTTTCGAACGTCAGGTGATTGCTGAAGTGCATCAGGGCAATGGCCGAGGGGGCGGCGGGAATTTCGCGAACCAGGCTGGTCATGGGCAGTACTCCTAAGTGTCGTTGGGTGTGAGCAGACTTTATCCGCCGGCCCATTCTCGCTAAAGTGGCGCACAAGACACTCACCGGGAATTTTCCGCCAAATGCAACCCAACCCTGGATTGGTCGCCATTCTGGCCTACGACGGCCTCTGTACATTCGAGTTCGGCATCGCCGTCGAAATCTTCGGCCTGGCGCGGCCGGAGTTCGAATTCCCCTGGTACGAGCACAGCATCGCCGCTGTCGATCAGGGCCCGATGCGCGCCATGGGTGGCATTCAGGTGTTGGCCGACGGCGGCCTGGAACTGCTCGAACAGGCCCGGACCATCATCATCCCCGGCTGGCGTGATCGTCAGGCAGCGGTGCCCGAGGCATTGCTCACCGCCCTGCGCCAGGCCCATGCCCGGGGCGCACGGCTGCTGTCGATCTGTTCCGGAGTATTCGTGCTGGCCGCCACCGGTTTGCTCGATGGTCACAGTGCGACCACGCACTGGCGTTACACCACGGAGTTGGCGGAACGCTTCCCGAACATTCGGGTGGACCCCGATGTGCTGTATGTCGATTCAGGCCAGTTGATTACCTCGGCCGGCAGTGCTGCCGGCATCGACGCTTGCCTGCATCTGGTGGCCCGGGACTTCGGCACACAAGTGGCCAACTCGGTGGCACGGCGGCTGGTGATGTCGCCGCAACGCACCGGCGGTCAGGCGCAGTTCATTCCGATGCCGGTCAGTCCTGCGCCGCGCAGCGATCTTTCCCGCGTCATGCAGTGGGCACGCGAGCGCCTGCATGAACCGCTGGAAGTGCGTGACCTGGCCAGCGAAGCGGCGATGAGCGAGCGGACGTTCCTGCGCCGCTTCACCGAAGCCAGCGGCCAGTCACCCAAGGCCTGGCTGCAACATGAACGCCTGGGCCGCGCCCGCGAACTGCTGGAAAGCACCGATCAAAACACCGAGCAGATTGCCCTGCGCTGTGGTTATCGTTCGGTGGAAAGCTTCCGGGTGGCATTTCGCAGCGTGATCGGCGTACCGCCGTCGGTGTATCGGGAGCGCTTTGGGCGCGGGGTCAAGGCCCTTTCTTGAGGTGGCCTTGCGGGCCACGAAGCGGCCCGAACAGACAACGTAATGCTCAAGGCTTACGCAACAGATACGTGTCCATGATCCAGCCATTGGCCAGTCGTGCTGCCTTGCGCACCCGTTCGATTTCATCGGCCACGTCCTTGAGCCGGCCGCTGATCAGGATTTCATCCGGCGTCCCCAGGTAGGCGCCCCAGTAAATCTCGGTCTCCTGATCCGCCACCTGACGGTAAGCGTCCTGGGCATCGAGCATCACCACCAGGCTGTCGGCCTCGCTCACCTGCCCGGCGGCGAGGCGCCGACCCGTGGTGATCTCAACCGAGCGGCCAATCTGATTGAGCGCCACCTTGTGCTGCGCCGCCAACGCCTGAACGCTGGTAATGCCCGGGATCACCTCGTACTCGAACGTACAGGCACCTGAAGTCAGAATCGCCTGCAGGATGCGCAGGGTGCTGTCGTACAACGCCGGGTCGCCCCACACCAGGAAAGCGGCACACTCCTCGTCAGTCATTTCCTCGTTGATCAGCCGTTCGAAGATCCGCTGCCTGGCCTGGTTGAGGTCATCGACACTGGCCCGGTAGTCCGCATCATCGCGATCGCGTTCAGGGCTTCGGGCTTCGACAAAGCGGTAGTGGCGATCCGTGATGTAGCGCTCGCAGATATCGCGGCGCAGGTCGATCAGCGTGTCTTTGCTCCGGCCCTTGTCCATCAGGAAAAACACGTCGACCGTGTTCAACGCCTTCACCGCCTGAATGGTGATGTAGTCGGGATTGCCGGCACCGATGCCGATGACCAGTAGCTTTTTCATCAACACCCTTCCTCGAGGTCGGCTCCCGCCAGGCGAAGTCGCCAGCAACCCTGGAACCTCAGTTCGACGGTCGACAGCGGCTCAACATCTATCAGATTGAACGCTGAACCTTGCAGCACATGCGTCAGCGCGGCGCGGATGACAAACGGATGCGTCACCGCGACCACTTGACCCGGTGTCGCCTGCAGTGTGTCCAGCCAGGCCACCACGCGTTCAGTCACTTGACTCACCGATTCACCACCGTGAGGCGCCGAATCGGGGTCGGCAAGCCAGGACTGGAGCCGTTCGCCTTCGTTTTTTTGCACATCGTTGATTCGCTGACCGCTCCAGCGCCCGAAATCGCAGTCCCGCAGGGCCATGACCACGTCTGCGGCGCTCCCGAACAGTTCGGCGGTCTGCCGGGTACGCTCTTCCGGGCCGCACAACAGTCGCGCATGCTTGAATCGGGCACCACGAGAACCCCGCGCCGATTGCCAATCCATTTCCAGGGATTCGTTCGTGGGAAATCGCGCCAATTTCTGTGCGACGGTTCGAGCGTGGCAGATCAGGGTCAAACGGGTCGCCTGCACAAAGGTTCACTCTGTCGATGGAAAGTCAGTACGGCGCCTCGCCGTCGATGGTTGTGCAATTGTGCCGCAAGAAAGATTGCCTTGTGGGCCTTTCACTTCGTATTAAAAGCCATTTCCGGCTTGTTTATAGGCAATGCCCTACAAGATGTCCTGACATCCATGTAGCCACCGCCGTACGGACATTTCGCCCTGTTTTCGTGCGTTGAAAAACCCCTCGAAAATTAACTAGACATGCAGTGCGCCTTAAATAAATACTGCTTTCAACGGACTATTAATCCCCCATCCAGCAGGAGCCCGGATGCCTTCTTTCAAAGACCCGAACATCGATTCCCGTCTGGACAGCCCACCGTCCACACTCAAAACACCATGCAATCTGATCAATCCCTGCCGCCGTAATGACCCGGGGTTGATAGCGCGCGCGGCCAACCTCGAGTAGCGACTGAAGACAGTGCGGACCTGGCAAGGCAACCGCCGATTCAATGCGTGGAAACCGACAGCGATAGTCAGGTTCGGTGCAAGCCGCCGGGCCTTTTGATACAGGAGTGCATCCATGCTGGTCTTGCGTCCAGTGGTGTTAACCGACCTGCCCCAATTGCAGCGACTGGCTCGCGAAAGCCTGGTAGGCGTCACGTCCCTGCCGGACGACAGCGAACGCTTGCGCGATAAAATTCTCGATTCCTGCACGTCGTTCGAGCAAACCGTCCAGAGCCCGGGTCCGGAGAATTACTTCTTCGTGCTGGAAGACTCGACGACGCGGCGTCTGGCGGGCTGCTCGGAAATTGTTGCCAGCGCGGGGTTCAGTGAGCCGTTCTACACCCTGCGCAACCGCCACTTCAACAGCGCTTCGCGGGAGCTGAACATCGAACATGGCGTGCCTGCACTGTCGCTCTGCCACGACCTCAACGGCCACACCTTGCTACGCGGCTTTCATATCGATCCACAGCTGGTGCGCACGGCCTATTCCGAATTGTTGTCACGGGCGCGACTGCTGTTCATCGCCGCCCACGCGCCGCGCTTTGCCGACGCGGTCATCACCGAAATCGTCGGTTTCAGCAGCGATGACGGGCATTCACCGTTCTGGGATGCCGTGGGCAAGCACTTCTTCGATTTGCCCTATGTCGAGGCCGAGCGACTCTGCGGACTTGAGAGTCGTGGGTTTCTCGCCGAATTGATGCCGCAGTACCCGATCTACGTGCCGATGCTGCCCCAGGCCGCGCAAGACTGCATCGGCCGAATCCATCCCGATGGCCAGGAGGCCTTCGATATTCTCGAGCGCGAAGGCTTCGAAACCAACAGTTATGTCGATCTCTTTGACGGGGGCCCGACGCTCCATGCGCGCACCCGTGGCATCCGCTCCATCGAGCAGAGCCACATCGCTGAAGTGCGGACCGGCTCAGCCATCGACGCCCGTGGCCGCTATCTGGTGAGCAATGACTCGCTGGAAAACTACCGCGCCATCGTCGCCGAACTGGACTACAGCGCCGGGCAGCCGGTGACCCTCGATGCCGCGATGTGCACGGCCCTGAAGGTGAACGAAGGCAGCCTGATCCGGCTGATTGCCTTGTGATCATTGTCCATGGTCGCGCCCAACGACGATGCCCCGGCAAGCCCGCAGAAGGAGTTGCAGCATGATTGTTCGTCCGGTCCAGCCGACCGACCTGCCCGCCTTGCTCGCACTGATCCGGCAGACCGATTGCGGATTGACGTCGCTGCCGGCCAGCGAAGAGCGCCTGAACCATCGCTTGCGCTGGGCGCAAAGAACCTTCGCCGAACAAGTCGAGCGCGCCGACGCCGATTACCTGTTCGTACTCGAAGACGACGACCAGCAGGTGCTGGGCGTCAGCGCCCTGACCGGAGCCGTGGGCCTGCGCGAACCCTGGTACAACTATCGGGTCGGGTTGACGGTCAGTTCATCACCGGACCTGGGTATCGAGCGACACATCCCGACCTTGTTCCTGAACAATGAAATGACCGGTCAATCGGAACTCCGCTCGCTGTTCCTGCGGCCCGATCGACGCCAGAGCAGACACGGCCGGTTGCTGTCCCTGGGACGCTTGCTGTTTGTGGCCGAGTTCCCACACCTGTTCGGCGACAAGCTGATCGCCGAACTGCGCGGCCGTGCCGACGAACAAGGCTGCTCACCCTTCTGGGACAGCGTCGGCCGCCACTTTTTCAAGATGGACTTCAAGCACGCCGATCACTTGTCGGGGTTGGGCAACAAGGCGTTCATCGCTGAACTGATGCCACGCCAGCCGCTGTACACCTGCCTGCTGACCGAACAGGCCCGGGCGGTGATCGGCAAGCCTCATCCGAAGACCGAGCCGGCGCTGAAGATCCTCAGCGCCGAAGGTTTTGCCCACAAGGGCTACATCGACATCTTCGACGCTGGCCCGGTGATCGAGTCCGCCGTTTCGAGCATTCGCCTGGTGCGCGACAGCCAGTTACTGGAGCTGGCCATCGCCCCCCTGGACGACCAGGCCCCGATGTGGCTGATCCACAACCGTCGCCTGGAAAACTGTCGCATCACCGCCACTCCGGCGCGCCTGGTGGATGAGCGCCTGATCGTCGACCGCCTCACTGCCAAGCGCCTGCAACTGCAACCCGGCGACTCGGTCCGTGCCGTCCCCTTGCACCCGCAACAGCCACAGGCGGTGGCAGCGTAAGTGCCTGCCTGCTCACCACCAGCTGAGCGCCCATCCGCCATCGCCGACAAATTCGTCATCATTCTCGACTGCCCCGCGTGATAGCCTTTTACATCTTCGGCGTTGACACTTTTGCTCAAGCCCTTCCATTTCCATTGGTGGAACTCATATGTCCAGGCTTTCTCATCAAGATTTACGCCGCAACTTTCGCCAACTGTTCGCTTCCAACACCTGCTATCACACGGCGTCGGTCTTCGACCCGATGTCGGCGCGCATTGCGGCCGACCTGGGATTTGAAGTCGGCATTCTCGGTGGTTCGGTCGCGTCGTTGCAGGTGCTCGGCGCCCCCGATTTTGCCTTGATCACCCTCAGCGAGTTCGCCGAACAGGCCACCCGCATCGGCCGTGTCGCCCAATTGCCGGTGATCGCCGACGCCGACCATGGTTACGGCAACGCCCTCAATGTCATGCGCACCATCGTCGAGCTCGAACGTGCCGGCGTGGCGGCCCTGACCATCGAAGACACCTTGCTGCCGGCGCAATTCGGCCGCAAGTCCACGGACCTGATCACCGTTGCCGAAGGCGTCGGCAAGATTCGCGCGGCACTGGAAGCCCGGTGTGACTCGGAAATGGCCATCATCGCCCGCACCCACGCAGGGATTCTGCCGGTACAGGAAATCATCAGCCGCACCAAGCAATACCAGGCTGCCGGCGCGGATGGCATCTGCATGGTGGGCGTGAAGGATTTCGACCACCTGGAACAGATCGCCGAACACCTGAACGTACCGCTGATGCTCGTGACCTACGGAAACCCGTTGTTGCGCGACGACAAACGCCTGGCCGAACTGGGCGTGCGTGTCGTCATCGACGGCCACGGCGCCTACTTCGCCGCGATCAAGGCCACCTACGACAGCCTGCGCGAGCAACGCCAAATCTTCACCCAGGCCGCCGACCTGAGCGCGACGGAACTGACACACACCTATACGCAGCCGGCGGAGTACATTCGTTGGGCTGAAGAGTTCATGCACGTTAAAGAGTGAGGGTGAGCAAACGCTAATTGCGTGAAACCCCATCCCCTGCTCGCGATGGACATCGACGATGACGCAGGCTGTCTGATTGCCCGTGTTGCCCGGACGTTCATCGCGAGCAGGCTCGCTCCTACATTGGATAGGGTGCACCTGCGGGTGATTGGTCGGCTGTCAGGCCGCCTTCGCTGCGGTGCGGCGCCCCGATAAGCCAGCTCCCACAATAGACCGGGTACACCTTCCCACAGTCGATAGGGCTACACCTGCGAGCAACCACCCAACCTCACTCCCCCTGCCCCTCAGGATCCACCTTGTTCTGCGTCAGGTAGCGATCCAGCGTCGCATTAGTGTCCGGCGAATTGTCCCCGGCCACCTGCCACAAACGCCGCTCAATGCCCTGGGCCAGCAAATGCCCCACCGCCGCCTCGATCGCCGACAACACACACAACTGCGCCGGTTCGTTGGTGGTGTAGCCCACTTCAGCCTCAAGCAACTTCTTGAACTCGATGAACTTGAACACCCCGGCACTGCGGCCCACGGAGTAGATGGTCTTGCTGGTCATCACGTTGGCCAGCACCTGCCCGCTGCGCACGTCCACCGCCCGCAGGTTGACCGTGACCTGATCCACGCGATACTCCCGGGAAATGTCGATGCCCAGGTAGCGCGCCCCTTCCCCGCCGCTGCGCACGTTGGTGTCGTAGGCGATAATGCCGCCCTCGAGCATCATGTTCGCCGCCTGCAATGGCGGCAGCTCGCCCTGAATGTTCACCGGGGTGTTCGGCTTCTTCTGCGAGGCGCGGATGATCTTGCGCTCGGTCAACAGGTTCTGCAGCCCTTCACGCTCCAGCACCACAAACCAGCCACTGGCCTGCAAGGCGTCCATCAGCATGCTCGCCGCGCCCTGGGTCACGCTGGTGGAAAAAGAACTGGCCGGGGTCGGCTTGTACTGCCCGGTCTGATCGCGGAAACCATAGACCACGGCCATCAACCGGCCCTTGGGTCGTGGCATGTTCAACAAGTCATAGTAGGTCGAGGCCCTGGGGGTCAGGGTCGGGGTTTCGGTGTCCTGCTCGGCCGACATCGGCTCGCGCAGACCGCACCCTTGTAATGCCGCCAACATCAGCCCCAGCACAATTATTTTTTTCATGTCCCTAACTCCCCATCGACCCAATCCCTATCAGTTCAGGCCATTCACCTTGATTTCCGAGAGCTCGCCAGTAGCCCGGTCGGTCACTTCAATCGTCAATTGCCCTGAGTCGTCGACGACGTTGACGATAAAGGCGTCGGTGGACAGGCTTCCCGTATTGCCGGTGGAAATGTTGTCCAGCAGTTGCCCCAGCAACCTCGATTGCAATTGACTGCTGAACCGCTCCAGGGCCGATGTCCCGGCCACGGTGGTGCGATCCTTCAAGTCCGGGTCGTCGTGGTCGTTTTGCGCCTGAGCGTTGTTGAGCAGCCAGGTGCCGTTCAACGGGTTGCCGCCAAACGACGGGTTGATCGGCGTGTACACCAGTTCGGTGGCCTGGACCAACCCACAACTTCCCAGCCCGAGCAACCAGAGCCCGAGGTGCCGCGAGACAGTGTTCGTTTTCATAGTTCGTCCCTCTCAAGGTCCGTGGTGTCCTGCAACAAGGCTTCCAGCTTGCGCTGGACAACCTGCCCGCGTACCCAGTCGGCGGCGGCATAGGCGTCGTCCTTGAGGTCCACGGTGTTCGGCGGCAGGAAGCGCCGGTAAACCAAACGCTGTTGATATTCCACGGTCACCAGGCTGCCCCAGCGAGCCGAAGGCCGTTCGCGTACCACCAGGTTGAAATCCATCGGGCTGGTGGCGCGCAGGCGTTCACTGAACGCGTAGTAAAAGTCGTGGCCGATGTGCGAGATCGTGTCGTCGACGATGAAACCGAGCATTTCGTCCTCCTCGCCGGCCGAAGCGACAGCGCTGCTCAGCAGCAGGATCAAGGCCAGGCACAAGCGCTTCATGGCTGCAACGCCTGAGGGGCTTTGCTCTGGCCTTTGGCCGGCCCCGAGCTGCCATCGAGGAAGGCCTTCTCGGCGACAAACTGCCAGTCCTTGTAGCTGGCCATGCCGTTGAAGTCCGACCACTGGCTGGGGAAATTCGCCTGTTTCAACGGTTTTTCCGTGGAGGCGCTGCTAAGGCCGGTGATGCGCCCGTCGAAGCCGCGCATCAGGGCCCACTCGCCGCCGCCGATCGGGTCCGGATACAGCTGGCGCAGATGGTGTTTCGGGTTGGGAAAGCGCTCGTCCTGCAGCAGGTCGGCGAGTTCTTTGGGGTACTGGGCCACACCGGGCGAACTGCGGTAATAGCTGCGCAAGGCCTGGGCGTACTGCGTGCCGACCCATAGCAACTGGCGTTCACGGTCGCGGCGCGAGGCGGTGGCCCACATCTCGCCGGCACTGGCCAGGCCCATGCCCATCACCATGATCAGCAGCAGCACACCCAGGTAGGTGAAACCGCCCTGCGCAGCAGGCTTACCACTCGGAATAGAGGCTGCCATCACGCGCCCTCCCGGTGGCTCCGCTCTTGATATCGGCCACACCGCCCTGTACGCCATCGGGCGGCGCGACCAGGACCCAGGCGTCCTTGCGTTCGGCAATCGGGTCCATAGGCTGGTTGCGCAAGTAGCGCTGCTCGACCATTTGCTCGATGGAATCGGGATAACGCCCGGTGTCGCCGTAATAGTGATCGAGGGCTTCGCGCATGGCCGAGAGGCTCTGGCGCAGGGTGGTCTCTTTCGACGCTTCGAGGCTGTTGAAATAACGCGGCAAGGCAATGGTCATCAGGGTCGCGATGATTGCCATGACCACCATCAACTCCAACAGGGTAAAACCCTTTTCCCGGCGCATAGATTCACCACTCCCGGTAAGCGATGCCATTGAGACCCTTGCCCCGGGCCTTGGAGTAAACGTCGTAGACGTCTACACCCTCCCGTGGGTTTTGAGCCGTGCTGTCATAGGCGCGCAAACCCCAACCACCGTCGTCGTCACGCTTGCTCGGAGCCAACGGATCGTGGGGCACCCGCCGCAGGAAATAGAACTTCGCCCCCTTGGCGCTGCGCACGTCACGCACGCCCTCCACCAGCACTTTCAGGTTCGGCGGATAGCCGCTGCTGTCGAGGGATTTTTCGATGTAACCGGCGTCGAACGCCCGTTTGTAGGCGTCGATGGCATCACGGATCTGGTACAGCGCGGTGCGCAGTTCCTGCTCTTTGCCCCGGCGCACCACGGTCTCGGTCAGCGGCGCGGCCAGGCCGGCCAGAAGGCCGACCAGGGCGAGCGTCACCACGACTTCGATCAGGGTAAAACCGCGTTGCGAGGCGTTCATGATCAAGGCTTCCCGACGGTTACGGTGGTCGCGATCGGTGCACTCATGCCATTGGCGCGAACCTCTTCGACTTCGACCTTCGAACGGTCCGGCGCCTGGATGTGCATGCTGGTTTCGGTGCCGGTGCTGAACTCCATGTCCGACGGGCTCTGGTACGGCAGGTTGCGCACGATCCTCGGGGTGATCGACAGCACCAGCTCGGATTTGCTGATGTCGTCCTTGTTGCTGCCGAACAGGCGGCCCAGGCCCGGGATGTCGCCAAGACCGGGGATCTTGTTGCCGGTGCTGCCATGGTCGTTACGCACCAGGCCGGCGAGGATCTGGGTTTCGCCGTCATGCAGACGCAGTGTGGTCTGGGCGTTACGGGTATCGACCTGGACCGGGATGGTGCCCTGGCGGGTCGGCTCCAGCGGCGTGGCGTTACTGACTTCCAGGGCGACCTTGATCGCCACCTCGTTGTTCAGGTGCACGGTCGGCTGAACTTCCAGCTTCAAACCGACGTCGAGGTAAGTCACGCTTTCGGTGATCACCGGTCCCTGGGTCGAAGGTACCGAGGTGGCGCTGATGATCGGCACCCGCTGACCGATGTGAATGCGCGCCTGTTCACGGTTGCTTACGCGGATCACCGGGCTGGCCAGGGTATTGATGTCCTTGTCCTGGGCGTTGATCTTGGCCTGTGGCGAAGGATTGATGGTGATCCGGCTGGAGTCGATGCCCTTGAGCTGATCGAGAATGGTCACGGGCGAGCCGTCGCCGTTGACCACGCCAAAGGTGTTGGGCCATTGCAGGCCGAGGTCGAGGATGCGCTGGCGGGCGACTTCCATCACTTCCACTTCCAGCACCACCTCGGGGTTGGACTGATCCTGGGATTGCAGGAGTTTTTCCGCCATGCGGATGGCGTCCCCGGTGTCGCGCATGGTCAGGGTATTGAGGCGCTCATCGACGAACACGTCGCGGGTCTTGAGCATGGTCTTGACCATGTTCAGCGCCGTGTTGGCATCGATGCTGGTCAGGTAGAAGGTGCGCATCACCAACTCCTGGTAATCCTTGAGCTTCTGCGGCGAATCCGGGTAGATCAGCAGGGTGTTTTCGTTCACCACTTTCTGATGCAGCTGGTTCTGTTGCAGCAGCAGTTCCACGGCGTCTTCGATGCGCACGTCACGCACGAAGATCGTGGCTTTCATGTCCGGGCGCAGGTCCTTGTCGAAGATGAAGTTCAACCCGGCGACCTGGGACAGCACCTCGAAAATGGTCTTGAGGTTGGCATCGCGAAATTCCAGGGTCACCGGCCGGTCCAGGCGGGTCCGCAGTTGCGGATAAGGCACCACGTTGCGGCTCTGCACCAGGCGGATATTGCCTTGCAGTTCCAGGGCGCCTTCGTTGTTCGGGTCCAGTTCGAGGATCTGTTTGACCTGGCGTTCGGCGCCATAGATGTCGCCGCGACGCAGGTCGCCACGGGCCAGTTCGAGTTTTTCGTCGAGGCTGCGCATGTGCTCCAGCTGACGCAGCGCGTCCTGCGCCCGACGGTTGTTCGGCTCGATGGTCAACACCCGGCCGTACGCCATGCGGGCCGAAGCGAAATCACGCTGGGTGCGATCCATGTCGCCCTGGGTCAGCAGCGCCGTCACCGCCCGGGCGCGACCGTGATTGAGCGCCAGGTGCAGCTCGGTATCACGAGGGTTTTCCCGCAAGCCCTCCTCGATCCTGGCCAGGCCCGCTTCGTATTGGCCCGACTCCATCAGTTGGGTCGCCTCTTCCTTGGCAATCTGTGCCGAGCTGCACGCCGCCAGACCTGCACAGAGACAAAAGCTCATCAGCAAACGGGATTTGTTCATTGCGCGCTCCCCACAGACAGCGTCTGGGACAAATGCAGAGGCAGATAGACCAGGCTCAGTTCCCTGTCGGAAATCCCCTCGATCTTCCATGTTTCGTCGATCACATCCCCTTTGCGTACGACGTATATTTTTTCGCCGTTCTGCAAGAACACTTGCAGGTCGCTGCGATCATCCAGCCGACCAATGAACTGGAAAGGCAAAGCCGGTGCAGTAGGGGCCTGGACCACCGGGGCGACGTTGACCGCTGTTTCAGTGACGCTGGCGAGTGTCGGCGCCGGTTTCCAGCTGCGGGCGGCGAACAGATCGCCGGCCGGGCTCAGGTCCTTGATGGCGCTCGACACACCAGCGGCCTGGGTGGCTGATGACGCGCCACGGGCTTTGCCTTTGGTCGGCGTGGCCACTACGGCCACGTCAGCCCCAGTGTCGTCGGCCGATTTGAAGTAATCGGGCAACCAGGCCAGCGCCGCCGCCACGGACAAGAACGCTACCCAGCCCACTGCGCGTTTGCTGTTCATCATGACCTCGACAGGTAAAGGGTCATGCGGATCCGCCCGGTCAGGTCGGTGTCGGCGATTTTCTTGCGCTGGAACTCCACGTCCTCCAGCACCACCGCCGGCAACTGGCCGAGCAAGGCGTGCAGGAAGCGCCGCAGTTGCGGGTAGCTGCCCCGCACCGGCAGCAGGATCTGATAGCGCGCCAGGTGGGTTTTCGGATCGATGCCCAGGGAATACTCACCCCGGGCCAGGGTGATGCGTTCCTGGGCGGCCAGCGCGTAGATTTTGTCGATGGCCACGGTGGCCTGGGGCTGGGTCGGCAACTTGCTGCGGAAATCATCCAGCTGCCGTTGCGGCACCACCGGCGCGGCCACCGTGCCGTCCTCGACCCTGGCCAGGTATTCGCTGGCTTCGCGGGTCTGCTGGCTGAGCTGCTGCACGGACTGCCAATCCGGCAACAGCCCGGCCAGGCCATAGGTCAGCGCCAGCACCACCATCGCCAGCCCTGCCAGACCCGGCACGCCGAGGCTTTGCAGGTACTCATGGACGATCAATCTAGGGATTTGCATCGCCAATCTCCCAGGTAGCCGACAAGTTGAATTGCACCGGGTGTTCCGGCACGTTGGCGACGATTTCGTGGCTGAGCAGCGACACGTCGGACAGCTCGTCGCTGGCTTCGAGGCGGCGGTGAAAGTCGAGCATGGCGTCCAGATCCCGCGCCTCGGCGCTGATCCGCACCTGGCCCTTGCGGGCATCCGGGGTCAGGGTCAGCAAGGCAATGTTGTCCCGGGGCATGGCTTCGAGGGTGGCGAACAACTGCTCCCAGGGGCGGCGCAATTGCTGGGACACCTTGCGCATCTCGGCCAGGTTCTGCGCCTGTTCGCGGGTTTCCGCCGGGGTCAGGCTGACCTTGCTGCCCGTGTCGCCAGTGAGCACGCGCTGGGCGGTCTGCAGGTGACCTTGCTGTTGTTCGGCCTCCTCGCTGAGGTGTTGCTGGATCACGATGCAGGTCAGCACCAACACCACACCACCGGCCAGCAGGCTCCAGCCCAGCGTGCTCGCGCGACGACGCGGTTGAAAGTCGAGCATCAGGGCGCGCATGTCAGGCCACCGCCCGAGACATGACGTACAGGCAATCGTGTACGGCTGTCCGGTCCTCTTCGAGGGTGCGCAGGTGCACACCGGGAACGTCGGGGTGTGAGTCGATACGGGCCGGCGCATGCAGGTAAACGTTCAGCGGCCGTTCACTGGTGGAGGCCTGCAACTGGCTTTCGCGACCGATCAGGGCAGTCAGCGCGGCATCGCTGTCACTGCTGCCCACCGAGCGCACCGCCGCCCAGCGCCCTTCGCGCGCCAGCAGCAACACGCTGCGCACCGGCTCGGCGACCACGAACAGGAAGTCCCCGGCGTCGAAGCTCTTGTCGAAATGATTGAACGCGGCCATCAGGTACGGCTGCACCGAACGCAGTTTCAGGCCGCGACCGCTGACCAGCGTGCGCAGGCGTTCGAGCAAGTCCTGCGGCAATGCGCTGGCGATGCGGTCGTAGCCGGCCGGTTCGGCCGAGAGCACCAGGCTCCAGGGTTGGCTCGGTACGCCGTAGAGGTCTTCGAAGCACAGTTGGGCAAACCCGCGCAGTTCTTCGGGGCTGCTGATCTGATCGCTCCAGGGCACCAGGCAGAACCGGCTGAAGTGCCCGGAGATCACCACGGTCAACTCCGCACCGGCGCGGGCATGTTCGCCCAACAGCCGGTCGAGGGTTTCCAGAGCGACGGCCCAGGCATGAAACCCTTCATCGATGAAGCCGACACTGCCCAGCCAGCGGGTTTCACTGCCCTGGCGCTGGCCGAGGCCGACACCACTGGCACCGAGGACGGCGATATAACGCTCACGAGATAAAAGTGACACGATTGATCTCCTCGAGAGTGGTCCGGCCGTGTTGCACCAGTTCCAGCGCCGACTCGCGCAGCAGGCGCAAGCCACGTTTGCAGGCGTGGGCCTTGATTTTCGAAATGGGTTGGCGCTCGACGATCATCTGCCGCAGTTCATCGTCCAGGTGCAGCAGCTCGGCAATCGCGCTACGACCGCGATAACCGGTGCCACGGCAATGGCCACAGCCCTTGCCGTGCACGAAGTGGTAGTGATCGACCTGCTGCGCATCGAGCCCCGAGGTTTGCAGTTCCTCTTCAGTCGGGGTGTACGCCGTGCTGCAGCTGCTGCAAACCAGGCGAATCAGGCGCTGGGCCAGCACCGCGTTGAGGGCGCTGACCAGGCTATAGGGGTCGATTTCCATCTGGGTGAAGCGACCGATCACGTCAAACACGTTGTTGGCGTGAATGGTGGTGAACACCAGGTGCCCGGTGAGTGCCGATTGCACGGCGATTTGCGCGGTGTCGGGGTCGCGGATTTCCCCGACCATGATCTTGTCCGGGTCGTGGCGCAGGATCGAGCGCAGGCCACGGGCGAAGGTCAGGCCTTTCTTTTCGTTGACCGGGATTTGCAGCACGCCCGGCAGCTGATATTCCACCGGGTCTTCAATGGTGATGATCTTGTCCACACCGTGATTGATCTCGGTGATCATTGCGTACAGCGTGGTGGTCTTGCCGCTGCCGGTGGGGCCGGTGACCAGCACCATGCCGTAGGGTTCGGCCGCCAGCCGGCGCAGCTGGCGCAGGGTTTCGTCTTCGAAGCCCAGGGCTTGCAATTGCACGCCGCAGACCTTGTCCGCCAGGTCCTGTTTGTCGAGCACCCGCAGCACCGCGTCCTCGCCGAAAATGCTCGGCATGATCGACACCCGAAAGTCGATCTGCCGCCCGCTGATACCGATCTTGAAGCGACCGTCCTGGGGCACGCGTTTTTCGCCGATGTCCAGTTCGGCCATGACCTTGACCCGGGAAATCACCTGTTCGGCGAACTCGTTGCCCTGGATCTTGCTGATGTTGTTCAGCACCCCATCGATCCGGTACTTGATCACCAGCCCGCTGCCGGTGGTGCCCAGGTGGATGTCGCTAGCGTGCATTTTCAGCGCGTCGTACAGGGTCGAGTTGACCAGTTTGACCACCACGCTGGAGTCTTCGCTGATGCTGGTCAGGGACAGGCTTTGCAAGTTATCGATTTCGCCACCGGCGTCGGCCTGGGCGTTGAGCGATTCGACCGCGTGGAAGCTCTCTTCGTGGCGCGCCAGGTAGGCTTTCAGGTCGTCGGCATGCACCAGGTACAGCGGCGCGCCGTGCAGGCAATCATCGATCCAGGCCAGGCGGGCCGTGTCGAAGGGGTCGGCGAAGACACCGATGACCGCCTCGTTGTGACGCAGCAGGGTGAATTCGCGCTTGAGGCATTGGGCCAGGGTGACCCGGTCGAACACCGGGGTGGCTTGAAACAGGCTGTCAGTGTCGAGCACCGGATAATGCAGGGTCGCGCCGAGGCACTGGATGAAGGGCATGGGGGCCAGTTCGCTGAGCTCCCCGAGGGCGTCCAGGATCCGTTCACCGGAACTGGCGGCCAGCGCCCGCGCCTGGGCTAATTGCTCACTGGAAAAACGGCTGGGTAGAGACTCCGACGGCAACGGCTCGACAACAAGGGATAGACGGTCCATGGCTTGCTCTCCAACGCCCGGGGCTTTGAGCCCTGTCGGCGCGGCGAGCTGTTTCGGCGGGGGCCGGAACCTCTTGTCGCGCCACTACTCCCCGGTGAGCAATTGTTCGTCGTCTGGCGCCCTGGCGGCCGATGAACTTCGTCGGCGATCGGCCAGCACCCAACTACCGTCGTACAACTGCAGCGGGAAACTTTCGGTCCTGCTCTGGCGTCGTTCGACGAATCCTTCGGATTGGCTTGCACCTGCTTTGGGTTCGCGCTTCATCCCCAGAAGATCGCAGACTGCACGGGCCAATTCCGCCAAGGGAAAGGGTTTGAACAGGATGTGGCTGACTCCCAGTTGCCGGGCCCGCTCGCAAACTTCTGCGGTGGGGTGCCCTGTGATCAGCACAAAATGACAGTTCCTGTTCTGGCGGACGGCATCGAGCACCTCAAAACCTTCCATATCAGGCAAGCGGTAATCGAACACCATCACATCGGGTGAAAAGCGTTCGGCTTCGCCAATCGCCGTCTCACCGTTGTGCGCTATCCGGACTTCCAGCGCTTGCGCCTGCAGGTAACCCTGGAGGTTTTCCGCAAGGAGCTGTTCGTCGTCAACAACCAGTACTTTGTTTAACAAGGTGGACTCCTTGAAACCGCAGGGCCGAATACCGAACCTGGTGGAGTGCGCGCCTTCAACAGGTCTAACGCACACTTCATGCCAGGCTGAGCGCCGGTCGTTTTATCGCTTCATGTCCTTGAATTTAAAAACAATGCCTTTTCGTCCACTTACCATTCCCCCCAAAAACGGGGGAAAGCGAACGGCTTTGCATTGAATCGATTCCCCACTTTTGGGGAAACGCTCAATCATCGTCAACCCGTTCGATCCGATTACCGGAACGCAATTGCGCCAGTGCCTGCAGACGAGCCTGAACCTGTTTCTGTCGGGCAAGGTACGCCCTAACCATGTCAAGTCCTTGCTCCTCTGTGACATCGGTTGCCTCCACTCGGTTCTCTAACAGGATCAAATGCCAGCCCACTGCCGTGCGCACCGGCTCGCTGACGGCTCCCGGCGCCAGGGCAAAGGCTGTCGCTTCGAACTCCGGCAGCATCCGCCCCCGAGGAAAGTAGCCCAGTTCGCCGCCTTCGCTGGCCGAGGCGTCTTCAGACCCCTCCCTGGCAACACTGGCAAAATCCGCACCTTGGGTGATTCGGGTGTGCATTGCTTGCAAGCGTAGTCTTGCTGCTTCAACAGTGGAAGCATCCGCCCCCTGAGGCACTTTGATCAGGATATGCCTGACCTGTATTTCCTCGGGCCGGTTCATCTCGGCGCGGTGTTCCTCGAAAAACGCCTGCACCTGCTGTTCGTCCGGCTCACTGACACGGGTGAGGTCGGCGAACACTTGCTGAGCCGCCAGTTCACGCCGGGTGTATTCGGCGTAGCTGGCTTCATCGAAACCCGCGTCCTCCAGGCGCCGGGCGAACACTTCGGCACCGCCGAAGGCCTGGCGTGTCTGCTCGACCTGGCTTTGCACCGTGGCATCGCTGATCACCACCCCGCGCTTGAGTGCCTCCTGCCAGAGCAATTCCTTGTCGATCAGCGCGTCCAGCGCCGCCTTGCGCAACTGCTTGTACGCCTTGGGATTGCGGATATTGCCCACCGAGCGCCCCTGATCCTCCAGGTACTCGGCGAAATAACGCTCCAGGCGCAGCTGGGAAATTTCCTCGCCATTGACCCGCGCCACGGCCGGACCGTTGCTGCAGTAAGCCGCCGGCACCCACAGCGCCCACAGAACCAGCAAAGTGTTGAGTTTCATGTTCGGCCTCCGGTCAGGGCATGGCGGCTATCGGTTTGTAGGGGGCAACCAGGTAGAAACGCTGGTCGGGCAGGTCCACCGTGACAATGTGCGCGCCACTGAGGCCCAGGCGGCGACCCGGTCCGAAACTGATCAGCGGGGTCAGTCCGGTATCGAAGTCATGCAGGCCTTCCAGGGCGCTAATCAGTTTTTCGCGGCTGGCGTCTCGCCCGGCCTGCTTCATCCCTTCGCTCAACAGCATCATCGAGCTGAACGCACCCACCTGCAGGACCGCGTGCTCGCCGCCCAGTTTCTGCCGCTGGCGCAATTGGGTCAGGGCCAGGCGTCCGGCCAGCGTCCAGTCGCTGGGCACGAATGGATAGGCCAGGAACACCCGCCGGGAAAACTCACTGGGCACTTGCAGCAGATCCCCCGCCACCTGATTCGACGCGGCGAACAGGTAAGGCACTTGACCCGCCGTCTGCAGGCGCGCGGCGAGGTGACTGAAACCGCCGCTGCTGCCCATGTAAAACACCGAGCGCGACCCCAGCGGCAACTCGTCCTGCGCCGATTGATAGCCTTGCAGGCGCACGGCTTGCCAGTCGTTGGCTTGCAGGTACTGGGCAAGTTTCTCCGCCGCCTGGCGCTGACCCGGCTCGTCCGGATAGGCGATCAGCGTCGGCCCCTGAAGCACCCGCAGACTGGTGGCGGCGTAACTGGCCAGGGCAATCATTTGTTCGCTCAGCCCAGGCAGCGGCTCGAAAATCTGCCGGCTGACCTGGGCCCTGCCCTGCAATGACAGCGGCCCGATCAGCGGCACGCCGGCCTGCTCCAGGCGCTGCGCCAGGTCCGACTCCAGTGCCGGGGCCAGCGGCGCAATCAGGGCGAACACCTGCTCTTTCTCGATCAATTGGTCCAACGCACGCTCGGCGCTGGCGCGGTCCGGGCCGGGGTCGAGAATGGTCAGGCGCAACTGCCGGCCATGAATGCCGCCGGCCTCATTGATGCGCGCCACGCAACCGTTGAGCACCGCCGCCACCGTGGCGCCCTCCTCGCTCAGCGCCCCCGTGCTCGGCAACAAGGTGCCCAGGTGCAGGCTGTCAGCGCTCAGGCCAGGGTCTCGGTCATCGGCCACGCGTTTGAGATAGGCCGTGAGGTTGCGCTGATCCTTGATCGATATCACAAACCTGGGCATCGCCGGATCGAGCTGATTGTTGCCGGGGTCGCGGCCCTCCTGGATGGCCCTGGCCAGGGTGTTTTCGGTATACGCCGGGTAAGCGCGTCCGTTGACCTGCTGCTGGCCGTAGGTGCTGGTGAGCCGCGACCAGCTCAGGTCCGGCGGACGCACGCCGCCTTCGGGACGGCCGAGGCCATCGCTGCCATGGCAGTTGGCACACGGCAGGCGGGTGGCCGGCAGCAGCAGGCCGGCCGCCCCGACCCTGGCCATGATCGGCTCGCCACTGGCCGACACCCCCTCGCGGTACAGCCGTTTGCCGGCGCTTTCGCTGGGGGTCAGCGTCAACGCCTGGGCGCACAGGCTGATGCCGGACACCATGAGCAGGCCAAGGATCAGGGCTTTTTTCATGGCCCGGACTCAGCGCCCGACCACGGGCATTGTCAGCAACTGCAAGCGCTGGGCAATGGCAGCGGCGGGCGCATCGGGCCGGATTTTGCTCCAGCGTTTATTGGCCACGTCGCCGACGATCAACTGCGTGGAGTGCTGCTCGGGGGTCGGCACGATCTGGCCGATGCGCCCCAGGACAAGGTCCATTTGCGCCTTGTCGCCGGTAAGGAAAAGCCAGTGGGGGCCATCGACGCCCTGCTTCAAGGTGTAAGCCTTGAGTACCGCCGGGGTGTCCCGCAGCGGATCACTGGTAAGGGAAATGAAGGTGATGCCCTCCGCCTGGTCGCCCAACACTTCGCGTACTTGCTTGAGCTTCTGGGTGATCAGCGGGCAGGCGTCGGTGCAGCTGGTGAAAATCACGTTGAGCAGCACCACCCGGTTCTGTAGCGCATCGCTGAAGAAGCGCAGGGTGTTGCCGTTCTGGTCCTGCAACGGCGTGTCGGTGAACCAGGTCTTCGCGTCGCGGGTGCCGCCCGCCGGTTGCGCCGCCGCGACAGCCGCGGGTGCCGGTTCTTGATGGCCTGCGTGGGCGAAGGCCAGCGCACTGAACAGGCACAGGCAGGCACTCAGGGCCATGCGCTCGAGGGTTCTCATGGCTGATCCTCCATGGCGACGGCCGTGTGCTTGGCGTGGGCATTGCGCTGACCACTGAGTTTCTCGACTTCACGGCTCAGCACCGTCGGGTCGGTGAACCCGTAATAACGCGTCCAGTGGCGGCTGTTGCCATCGCCGACCAGAATCAGCGGCGCATGGTTCTTGAAGTCGCCGCTGAAGGCGCCCAGCCCCTTGAGGGTTTCGTTGACCGACTGCGTGGTGCCGGTCAGCCAGCTCCAGCCCGGGCCATTCTGGAAGGTACGGGCATAGTCGTTCAGGCGCTTGGCGTCATCGCGCTGCGGGTCGATGCTGATCGACACCAGTTGCACTTCGCTGCCCACCCGTGCGCCCAGCTGTTTCTGGACCTTGCCCATGATCGAAGACACCACCGGGCAGACCGTGGTGCAACTGGTGTAGATGAAGCTCATGACCACGATCTTGTTGCTGACCAGGTCTTTTTCCAGGCGGACGGTTTTGCCGTTCTGATCCACCAGCGCCACGTCGGCGAATTTGACCTGGGTGCTCTCCTGACTGGCGCTCTTGGCCTGCATGTCGTGACCGGCATGTTCATCGGCCGAGTGGGCCAGTGCCTGGCCGATGCCCGCGGCCAGAAGGCAGAGGGTCAGCAGGCCACGGTGTGCAAATCGGTTCATGTCGATGTCCTCTTCAATGAGTCTGGCCGGGGGTCACCCGAACACTGGCAAAGGTCTGGTCGCCGAAATTCGCCCCCAGTGACGCCGCACGCACGTGCAGGTACCAGGCGCCTTGTTGATTGAGGTCGACCGGGGCTTCATACACACCGTTGCCGACGTCCAGGGCTGCGACTTCCCGAGGCCGCGAAGTCGGCGCCAGGAAGTAGCGCACCAAAACGTCCTTGACCCCACTGCGCTCGGTTTTCTGCTTGCCCTGGACGATGCGGAAACGCACGACATAAGGGTTGCCCAACGTGGCGGTAGAGGTGTCGAGCAGGAACTCCACACTGGGCACGCCGACGAGAGGCTCAAGGCTTTTGTTGGCCTCGACCACGGTGGTGAAGCAATGAATGATGTTCGGCTGATTGAGCAGGAACGCTACGTCGAAACGTCCGGCCGGCGGCAGCTTGATCCGCGCGCTGTACAGCCCCGGCTCGATTTCGCGCAGACTGCGATCGATCACCAGCGCCGCCCGCGCCACTTGCCCGCGGTTGGGGTAACCGGACATCGGGGCGTTCATGCCTTCGGCGTAGAAGTAGGTGGTGTTGTCCACCGGATTGACCACAAACACCGCGTTGTCGTCCCGCGACACCGCCAGGCTTGAGGCCAATGGCAGGTCCCCGGCCAGGCGTGGCGCCTGGGGCCCGGCTTCGAAGCCCTGGCTGATCGGCGTGCGGCCTTCGCCGAGTGATGCCAGGTTGATCATCGTCACCTTGGGCGAGGCCAGGCCGCGGATATAGGCGTAGGCCTTGGTGAACACCACCTGATAGGGCTCGGCGGACACGTCCAGCTCATGGATCAGCGAGTCGGTGGCGGCGTCGATCACCGAGGCCTGGTTCTCCAGGGTATTGAGCACGATGCCGAAACGACCGTCGGCGCTGAACCCCATCGGGCCGAGGCCCTGCTTGACCTTGATCACCCGTCGCACCGACTGGCTCGCCGCGTCCACCACCGTGACCGTGCCATCCTTGCCATCGGCCACATAGGCCGCGCCGGACAGTGGCGAATACACCACCGACAACGGGTGCGAGCCGGTCTTGAGTTGTTTGATCAGGGTCAGGCTGGCGATGTCGATGATGCTCAGGGTGCCGTCATCGCGATTGGTGACGAAGGCGAAACGGCTGTCCTTGCTGAAGGCGATTTCGTGATGGCCGCCCCCCGTCGCCAGGTGTTTGAGGGCTTTCAGACTGTGGGTGTCGATCACTGTGACCCCGGACTGCTCCGCTGCCTGTGCGTTGTTGCCGACCCACAGCAAGCGTTCGTCCGGTTGCAGCGCCACACGAACCGGGTGGCTGCCGGCCGCCACCGAATCCAAAAGTTTGAACTGTTCGCTGTCGATCACCGCGACTTCACCCGCCGTCGGCATCGACACGAACACCCGCTTGTTGTCCCTGGGGGTGACCCAGTCCATCGGCGGTTGCTTGATGTCGATCCGCGCCAGGGTGCTGGTAATACCGCCCACCGACACCGACGGGTCGACCACCGAGACACTGGCATCGCGGTTCATCACCATGAGGAAGTAGCTGTTGAGATCGAGCAAGGGACGCGCGCCGATGCTCGACTTGAGGAACACCCCGACCCGCGCCTTGCAGCTCTGTTCGCGGCCCTGGGCCTGGTCGGCGGCAACGGTTTCCGGGTCCAGCCAGGCGCCGGGGGCAACGCCTGCCAAGGGTTGGCCGGAGGCCTTGTCGGTGATGCGGAACTGCACGTCGGCGAACTCCCCTTCGCGCAGTACGCCGTCCGCGGCCAGCGGCTTGACCTCGAGCGCCACCGATACGCCGTCACGCTCCAGCGTGTGGCCGCTCCAGGTATCGGGCAACGCAACGTCGCTGAGCAAGGTGGGGGGTGACGTGCGCCATACCCCGAGGCAGATCAGCCCCACGCCGACAATCAACACACCGATGGCGATTTTGATGGTCCTGTTCATGCCAACACTCCCCTTCAGATCTGTGTCTGCCTCATCGCCCCCCTGTGGGAGCGAGCCTGCTCGCGATTAGCGTCACCACGGTTTGACGTGGTGATGCGACTGACGCCATCGCGAGCAGGCTCGCTCCCACAGGTGTTGCGCTGTTTTCTGCCCTACGGCGCCGGTGCCGGCTCCGGTTCGTTGGTCACCCGCAGCAATCCCCACAGTCCGGCGGTGTTGCCGTAGGCGCCGTAATCGCGGAACAGGTAATCACCCGGGATCGCGTTGCTGCCCCCGGCACTGGGGTGCATGAAGCTGAAGTGCGCCGCCGGCAGGATGCTTTCGTGGGCACCGATGTACATCGACATCGGGTTGTAGCCAAACCGCACCGAACCCACGCCAGGCATGCTCATCGGGTACCCGCCGGTGTCGCTCTTCTCGGACTGGAACGGGTTGACCGACCAGACGTGTCCGTCGAGCTGGAAGGTAGTACCGCGACTGCCACCGGTCGGCATCAGGATGTGCGTGCGGAACGGCTGCCCCGGCTTGACGTACAGCACAGGCGTCTGCGGATCGCCCCCCACCAGCGCATTGCTGAAGGCCATGTGCGCGTTCGGTACATCGCCATAGCCATGACCGTCGGCGTGGCCGAACGGAGCATCCGGGGCAAGACCGAAGCGGTACCACATCGGCTCTGTCTTGAAGTTGATGGCCATGCTCGAGTTGTCCTGCGGATCGGTTGGTACACCCGCTTCCGAGGCAATGCCCTCCACCGGACGACCATTGGCCCAGCGCATGTTCAAGGCCTTCTGCCAGACCATGGCAAAGTCGCGATAGGGGGTTTGCCCGGGGGCGGTGACGGTCGCATTGACCTTGCGTGTGTCTTCCGTCCAGGTGGCGCCGACCGGCAGGATACTCATCGCGCCGCCCAGTCCTTTTTGCGGCTGTTTGATCACGTCTGCCGGCGTGATGTTCAGCCCGCCGAATTCCACCGCCGTGGCGTTGATGTTGTCGACACTGCGGCCCAGTTGGGTGATCGGCTTGCCTTCACGCTCCAGGTGCCCGGCGTAGTACTGATAGGTACGGGTCGGGTACGGTCCGGTGTTGCCCACCCGTGGCGGCACGGTCTGGATCGGGTTGGTGCCGACGTTGGCGCCGTCGGATTTGGTGATGTCGTAAGCCAGCAATTGCGCGTGCAGGCCCACGGTGCTCGATGGCCGCAGCAGGTTATTGCTGAAGGTGGTCGAGCCCTCGCCGTTGTTGCGGTCACGCTTGACCATGCCCATCACGGTGGCCGTCTGGGGCAGGTCCGGCATCACGCTGGGCAGACGGTTCTCCAGGGTGATGTTGATGCAGTCACCCGCCGCTGCACGCAGCACCAGCGGTTCCACCGGCACGCCGGGTTTGAGTTTGCCAGTGACCGGATCAAGGTCGGTCTTGCGCACATAGAGGATCGCGGTCGGGTCATGCAACGGCCCGCTTTGTCCACCGATGGTGAAGGTCACACCGTCTTGAGGGTCGGTCACGGTGACTTGCGGAATGCTCACCGCCCGCGAGTTGAAGACCAGTGTGCCCCCGGCCGGATTCAGCGGCCCGCCGACATGCTGCCCAAGCCCCGCCGAGTCACCGATGGCGAGCCCCAGGGGGTTGCCGAGGATGTCGTTGGCCAGGGCCGCGACCACTTCATAGTTGCGTTGCGGGGTCGGCCGGGTACCGATGCCGTTGGGGTTGGCGCCGATCCGTGGGCAAGTGCCATCGAAGGCCACGGTGTTGCGCATGCCGGCCGGTTTCGGGTTGTTCGGCAGCGCGAACAGATCGTTGCGCTGGGCCGTGTAGTTGCGCATCACGCCCCAGATGCCGCTCCAGTAACCTTCGAGCGAAGCGTCCATCGAGTACAGGTAGTCACCGGTGGTGGCCGCCGAACTGGAGAGCATCGACACCGGCGCGATGAAGCCCATCTGCTCGGAAATCCCGATCATCTGCGACGCGCGCCAGCCGGAGTTGGAGCTGTTGCCGAAACCGGAACCGCTTTGCAGCCACTTCACGCCGTGCAGGGTGACGTTGTGCTCCTCTTCGTGACCGCCGGCATGCACCCGCAGCCGCACGTTGTCGCCGGTGTAGGTGCGCAGCATCGGGGTGAACGGGTCACCTGGTTCGGCGCCGCCCTTGTTGATGTGCGGCGGGAACAGCGTGGTGCCGCCGGTTGGACCAGTGGCCGCGGTGATCAGGTTCGGCGCCAGGTTCATCGCCGGGATCGCACGGTCGGTACGGCTTTGCATGGCATACGCCAGGTCGCCGCCCAGGCCATCGGCCTGCATGCCGCGCTTGCCGTCCGGGCCGACCTTGTTCGGGTCGTACACCCGCAGGGCAAGCGGTTCGTTGCGGTAATTGACCACGAACATGCCGGGGTCATCGACCGAGATCGCTTGCGGGCAAGGCCGGCTTGGGCAGCCCTGCATCAAGCCACCACGGGCTTCGACCACCTGCTCAAGCAGGGTTTCGGCTTCCTTGCGCACCGGCGGATTGATCGCGTAGCGGAAGCTGTCGGCGGTGGCCGGGAAGCTTTGCGCATCAGGAATGCCATTGGGACCGGCACCCACGTAGACACCCGCTTCATAGGCGTGCTGGAAGTCGCTGTATTCGAGGAAGAACTCACGGAAGCTGTCGTTCTTGCCGTCACCGTCCAGATCGCCGGTAGAGATCACCGCTTGCCACGACGTCGGCCCACCGTCCTGCCGCGCGCCGCTGTACAACGGCTCGCCCGTTTCGGCGTGGAACCAGGTGGAACCGGCCGGTTCGGCCAGCACGGTGGCGTACAGGCCAATCTGTTGGTGCGTCGATGGGCCGAGGTGGTCGTGGGTGAAGATGGTGCCCAAGCCACGGTCGACGCCCTTGGTGTTCACCACCGGATCGACGAACCAGCGTTGCATCGCGGTGCGCGCCCCGACCCAGTCAGCCCGGCCGTATTGGCCGAAGAACGGGTGCGCCTTGGCTTTCGGGCACGCGGCCGTGCCGTCGCGCGGGTCGGTGCCTTCGCACTGGTTGAACTGGCGAATGGCGTGGATGCGTTCTTGCACGGCACCCGGAGAAAGGATGCCGTCTTCGTAGTTCCAGCCATTGGCCGAACCGTCGGCCGCTGTCAGGTCCCATTTCGGCAGGTGGATGTGCTGGCCGATCACGTCGGTCGGTGTGCGCACCTGATAGTCGTCCATTTCATAAACGGCCGGCACCAGGTTGGTTTGCTGATACTGCACGCAATCGAAGGTGTTCATGCGCATCACCAGCGGCTCTGGCGGACGCTGCTTGGTGATCACCGGCCAGGCGTCTTCCCACAGCGCGAGAATGCGCGCCTGCGGGAAGTGGTAGCCGACTTTGTTGTACACCGCGTCGAACTGAATGTTCGCCGCCTTGTAGATGCGCGGACGGTCGGCGGTGAAGGTCGAGGCACCGCTGAACGACATGCCGTCGATCCGCTCGCCGCTGTTGAACTCGCCGCTGCCGGCGCTGCTGGTCAGGCGCTTGGCGCGGTCATCCATGCACGGTTCGTAGTACGGTGCGCCCGCCATCGGCAGCGCGCCGTTGGTGCGGAAGTTGCGCGCCACCACCTGGTTGCCCGGCAGCACGGCGAAGCTGGGGTGTTCTTTCTTGGCGTGGAACGCCATGGCTGCCTGTTCGACTTCGGTGCCTTCTTCCGGCAGGTACAGTGGCTTGGCGCGGGTCACTTCCTTGGAGAAATCCAGGGAGGTGGTCACGGTGTGCGCCTCGCCGCCGGAGGAGAAACCGTCCAGGGAATGACGCCCCAAACCACCATCCCAGCCACCGGACTGAGCCGGGTCGAGGTTGGCCCACAAGGCATTGCCACTCGACTTCAAGGCCTGGGCCTTGGCGGCGTCGAGCATGTCCAGCGGCGGGGTCGGCGGGCGTTGGCCGACCGAACTTTCCATGCCACCGATCCAGAAGGGATAGCCGGGGTTTTTCAGGCTGCCGTCGGCGTTGCGGTTGGCTTCGCTGCGATCCACCAGCGCCAGCGAGCCAATCGCCTGGGCACCGCCGCCCTGATGCCCGCTGTCATCGTCGCCGGCTTCATCGTCGTCATTGGCGGCCACAAGGGTCTCGCTGATTTTCGGCACGACTGCGACTTTGCCGGGCATCGGCGCCATGGCTTTGCCAGGCAACGGCACCACCGCCGGAATCGGCGTGCCGGCCACAATCTCACCGTCGGGCAAGGCCCGTGCGCCCGCCGCCGGTTTACCGCTGCGCAGGGCATAGGGTTCGCTGTGGAAACCGTCGGCGCCCTGTTGCGAGACTTCGAGTCGGGTGCCCTCTTCAAAGACGTCATGGACCCGCCACATGCTCCACATGCCTTGGGCAAAGTGCGGGTAGAAGTGGCAGTGATAGATCGCATCGCCCGCTACCCGGTTACGGTTGCCCGAACCGCCGTTGGCGATTTCATAGGTGTAGCCGGCGCCCGGCCCGATACCCTGGGCGTCCACATAGTCGGAGTTGTCGTCGTTGGGGTTGAACAGCCACTGATGGCCGTGCAGGTGGAAAATGTGCTGCTCATGGCCGTTGTGGGTATTGCGGAATTTGACGAAGTCGCCGATGTAGCTGTGGTTGACGTTGGACGGCTCGGACGGATACAGCGCCATGGTCGCCTTGACCCCGACCTGATCGGCCCTGGGCACTTCACCGGGACGGATGTTTTCCAGCCCGGCGTTGGCCGGGACGTCCACCAGCATCGCCACGTCGCCGACGGTGTGAGAGCTGAGGAAGAATTCTTCGTAGGCGCAGGACAGGCAATCGTGCATCGGCCCCACGCCCAGGCGGTTGGCCACGACCTCGGCGCCCATGCCGCCGGAACCGTAGTTGATCATGAAGCCATCGCGGGTCGGCTCCAGCACGTGGGCCATGACCGGGTCCGCCCAGTAACCCGGAAACGCCTGGGTCGCGGCGGTTTCATCCTGGAACTGCGAAGCGAAGTCGCGGAAAGGCTCCAGACGATTGGGCAGCGCCGGGTTGCGTTTGCCCACCGATTCCAGCGGATAGGTCGAGGGCGGGAAGCTGCCGTCGGCGTTGCTGCCCATGACGATGGCGTCGCTCTCGCTGGAGATGATTTCGTTGCCGTCGACCATGTTGATGATCGGCGTGCCGGCCTTGCCTTCCCGTATCCAGGGCTGGCGCTGCGGGTAGCGCGCCTGGTAATCGACAATCGGCTGGCCGGTCGGGGTGCGCCCGGTGGTGGCCAGGCGCATCTCTTCTTCGGTCACGGTGTTGCGGTAGGTGCGACCGCCCTTGGGCACCACCACCACTTCGCCGAACAGCCCATTGGCCACGTTGCCCGCCGCCCCTTCGCCACCGAAGGTCGCGCCCCGGCTGCTGGCGGCGAATGCGCCTTCACGCTCGGCGTACAAGGTGTAGCTGCGGGTGGCACCGGGCGGGATCAAGGTGTTGGCATTGCGTCCGGTGAACGACGCGATGTCGTCGATGGTGTTGACCGCTTGCATGCCGTTGACCTGGAAACCGACATGGCGGTCAGTGACCTGTTCATCGACCTTGAAGGCATTTTCGTTGCCGACTTCGACTTCGCTCTCCACGCCGCCATTTTCGTGGGAACCGGGGTTGGCCTGATAGGCCAGGAGGTTCTGCAGATTGATGGTCAGGCAATCACCGGCGGCGACCCGCAGTACCAGCGGACGCGGACGCTTGTCGGGACGCAGCGACACCTTGCCCGGCACTGCGGCGCCGCCCTGAGCCAGGGAAATCTCATGGTCATCGACCACGTCGCGACGCAACGCGAACATCATGCCGTTGACGTTTTGCGCACCGAGGCGGTTGAACATCAGCGGCTGGTCCAGCGCCACGACGTTGGCCACCAGGTTGCGCTCACAGCGCACTGCCGCTTCGGCCAGTTCGACGCCGAACATCGAGGCCGCCAGCAGCAACAAATGGAATACGGATGGTGCGTGGAAAATGCCGGTCATGATCACGGGCCTCGCTGTGGATGCTCACAGGGAATAATTCTCGACAACTGCGTTGAGCAAACCGCATGCCATAAAAATTCTGTTTATTTTTCAGCCAGTTACGATTTTCAGTTGATAGCTCGGGGGATAATTCCCCACTTATTCCCCACTTTTTCGCCGGGGCCACCCTGCCCCAATGTTGGGGAAAACCACCCCACGGCTTTCGCTCACAGTGGGGCATCCGCCGACAAGCCCTGCAGACGCCGGTACTGGCGCAGCACGCTGGGCACATAACGCTGGGTTTCGGCAAACGGCGGGATCACGCCGCCCCGGCTGAGCACGGCTTGCGGCCCGGCGTTGTAAGCGGCCACGGCGAGGGCGATGTCGTTGTCGAACAGGGTCATCAACCGCTTGAGATAACGGGCACCGCCCTGGATGTTGGCCTTGGGGTCGTAGACGTCGGTCACGCCCATCTCGCGGGCTGTGTCTGGCATCAACTGCATCAGGCCACCGGCCCCCTTGGCTGACACCGCACTGGGGTTGTAGGCCGACTCGGTCTTGATCACCGCGTGCAACAGCGCCGCCGGCAATTGGTTGGCCGTGGCCGCCGCCGACACCAGCTCGGCGTAGGGTTGCGCGGCGATCATCTGCGGCTGTTGATCGAGGCTGACCACCGCCGCGGCAGGCTCATGGATGACCCGTTCATAGTGCCGACCGGGACGGTGGACGTTGGACAGGACGAAGTTGCCCTTGGCATCCGTGGACACGAACACATCGGCTTGAGCGACGCCCGCCAGCAGCAGGCAGCCGAGCATTCCCGTGGTGAGAGTTTTCATGGTTCCACCTCCCCTGCCCGGCCCCGAAAATTGGGGGTTATGCCCCAATGGCCAGTCGTTAATCAGGCATACGCAAGCACTGTGCCGAAAGCGCAGAAGCCCGTGGCACGCGGGGTACAGGAGGATGCCAAGGCCTTCGCCGGCCCTTTGCATGGCAATTGCATAAGGCGTTGTTGCGACCCTTCTGCCGACTGTGTGAGGTCATCATGAATCAGCGTCTGTGTTTCGCCCCGCGTGCCCAACGCGGCTTCACCCTGCTCGAATTGTTGGTGGTGCTGGTGGTGCTCGGGTTGTTGGCCGGCATCGTCGCGCCGAAATACTTTGCGCAACTGGGCCGTTCCGAAGTGAAAGTGGCCAAGGCGCAAATAGAAGGACTGGGCAAGGCCCTGGACCTGTATCGCCTCGAAGTCGGCCATTACCCATCGACCGAACAGGGCTTGCAGGCGTTGGTCACCGCGCCCAGCGATGAACCCCACTGGACCGGTCCTTACTTGCAGAAAAAGCTGCCGCAGGACCCGTGGGGCCGTAACTACACCTACCGCTACCCTGGCGAAAACGGCGAGTACGACCTGCTGTCCCTGGGCAAGGACGGGCAACCCGGCGGCGAAGGCGAGAACGCTGAAATCACCAGTTGGCAGTGACGGAAATGGCCACCATGCGATTTCATCTCAAAGCCGTCGGCAAGGCCGGCGTGGTTTCCATGACCGTCGAGGCGCCGGGTCACAGCGAGGCGCGGCGCATCGCCGAAGACCAGGGCCTGCGGGTGGTCAGCCTGCACGCCGAACGTCATTGGCGGGCACTGCGGTTGAAACAGCGCGAGACGTTCAACCTGGTGTTGTTCAGCCAAGAGCTGACCACCTTGCTCAATGCCGGCCTGCCGTTGATCGATGCCCTGGAAAGCCTGGCGGAAAAAGAAACCGCGCCCCAGGCCCGCAAGACCCTGAGCGAGCTGGTGCGCCTGCTCTATGAAGGCAAATCGTTTTCCCAGGCCTTGGCCCAGTTGTCGGCGGTGTTCCCGCCGCTGTACGTGGCCCTGGTGCAGTCCAGCGAGAAGACTGGCGCCGTGGGCGAAGCCCTGGGCCGCTATGTCGGCTATCGCCAGCGCATGGACGAGGTTCGTCAGAAGATCATCAGTGCGTCGATCTACCCCATGCTGTTGCTGGTGGTGGGCGGTGGCGTGGTGCTGTTTCTGATGGGCTATGTGGTGCCGCGCTTCAGCCTGGTGTTCGAGGGGCTGGGGTCGAACCTGCCGTGGCTGTCGCAGATCCTGATGAGCAGCGGCCTGTTCCTGCACGCCCACCAGGGCGAGTTCTTCGCTGCCTTGCTGGCCATCATCGTCACCCTGGTGCTGCTCAAGCGCCAACCGGCCTTTCGTCGGGGCGTGGACCGCTTGATCGAAAAACTCCCGGCAGTACACCAGCGCATTTTCATGTACGAACTGGCGCGCTTCTACCGCTCCCTGGGGATCCTCTTGCAAGGCGGCATTCCCCTGGTCACCGCCATGGGCATGGTCCGGGGCCTGCTCACCGTGGCCTCGCGCACACGGCTGGACCAGGCCTGCGAACGGGTACGCGAGGGGCAATCGCTGTCGACGGCACTGGAGCTCAATCAACTGGTGACCCCGGTGTCCCTGCGCCTGCTGCGTGCCGGTGAACAGTCCGGCAACCTCGGGCAGATGATGGAGCGCAGCGCCGACTTCTACGACGAAGAAATCAGCCGCTGGATCGAATGGTTCGTGCGCTTGTTCGAACCCTTGCTGATGACCTTCATCGGCCTGTTGATCGGGGTGATCGTGATCCTGATGTACATCCCCATTTTCGAGCTGGCCTCCAGCATTCATTGAGCCCTGGCAGCGGGACTGGCAGCGCGATGAGCCCTGTATCGACGCTGCAAATGAATAAAGCCGGACGTTGAGGTGTTTATCGACGGTTCCTGCTGAATAAAGCAATGCGTTGCATTGTTTATCAACGTTCCACCTGAAGAAGACGGAGATCGATATGCACATGAACAAGCTCATGCTGGCGGTTGCTATTGGCGCAGTTCTGTCGGCGTCTACCGTACTGATTCCGGACAACCTGTCCGGGGTTTCGAGTGCTCACGCAAAAGAAGGGGGCAGTGGTGGAGGGGGTGGCGGCCATGGTGGTGGTGGCGGCGGTAGTGGCGGCGGCGGTGGCGGTGGCGGTGGCGGCCATGGTGGTGGCGGCGGTAGTGGCGGTGGCGGCGGTGGTGGAAATGGCGGAGGTGGCGGAGGTGGCCACGGTGGAAGTGGCAGCAACAGCGGCAGCGACCATGGCTCGGGCCACAGCGGCAGCACAGCCTCCTCCAACTCGGGACGCGACAGCACTCATGCAGAACCGGGTGATGACCACGGGGTTCATCGTAGCGGCGAGATAGGCGACGACCACGGGGTTCATCGTAGCGGCGAGATAGGCGACGACCACGGGGTCCATCGCGCTGGCGAAATCGGGGATGATCACGGCGTTCACGCCAATGGTGAAGTGGGTGACGATCGCGGCGTGCATGTGGGTGGCGAAGCAGGCGATGACAAACGGACCTGACATTTACTCATCAACACACGATCTGTATGAGCTGGCTTGCCGGGGCGCCGCATCGCAGCGAAAGCGGTGGGTCAGGCACCATCGATGCTGGATGTGCCGGCCCCATCGCGGGCAAGCCACGCTCCCACAGTTTTAGGGGCGGTCACACATTTGGTGTATGCCCCAAATCCCCTGCGGGAGCTGGCTTGTCGGCGAACGCGGCGTGTCAGGCGCCCTCCCTGTTGAAGGGGCTGTCCCCATTACTCTGATCCAGCCGCTCGCGCAAAAACTCGATCAACGCCTGCACCGGTCGCGATGACTGGCGGTGTTGCGGGTAGACCGCCGACAGCGTCAGCGGCTCGGGTCGAAACTCATCCAGCACCGGCACCAGCCGCCCGTCCTTCAATGCCGAACCGACAATGAACGTCGGCAGGTACGTAATGCCCATTCCCGCAATCGCTGCGTCCTTGAGCAACTCGCCGTTGTTGACCCGCATGCGCCCGGTGACGTTGACGGCCAGCGGCTTGCCCTGCCCTGCGAAACGCCATTGCACCTGGCGGCCGTGGCCGTAAGGCAGGCAGTCATGGTTGTGCAGGTCTTCGGGTTTGAGTGGCGTGCCGCGCTCGCTCAGGTAGGCCGGGCTGGCGCAATACACGCGCTGGATGGAAGCGATGCGCCGCGCGATCAGCGTCGAGTCTTCAAGAATGCCGATGCGCAGCGCCAGGTCGTAGCCTTCGCCCAGCAAGTCCACCGGCCGGTCGCTCAAATCCACTTCCACCGTGACCTCGCGGTAGCGCTGCAAAAAAACCGGCAACAAGCACCCCAGATGGGCCAACGCAAACGACAGCGGCGCGCTGACGCGAAGGGTGCCGCGCGGTTCGGTGGTCTGGCCGGCGATGCCCTGCTCCACTTGCTCGACCTCGCCCAGCAAGCGCAGGGCCGACTCGTAATAACTCTGCCCCAGGGGCGTGACGTCCAGTCGCCGGGTCGAACGATTGAGCAATCGCACGCCGAGGCGCTCTTCAAGTTGCATCAAGCGCCGACTGACAAATTGCTTGGACAGCCCCAGTTGATCGGCAGCGGCCGTAAAGCTGCCGGAGTCCATCACCTGGCAAAAAATACGCATATCTTCGAAGGGGTTCATTGTCACATCCCGGTTGACAGTTAAACGCTTTATAACGGCTTTTTCCCGTTTCGGCACCCTATTAATCTGTGCTCACGGTGTTGCCGAGGCCTGAATCACCCGGCCATCCGCAACCTGAAACCAGGTACATAACGTCCAAGCACTTAAAAGGATTTGCCATGAACATCGTCAAGAAAACCCTGACCGCCTCCCTCCTCGCCCTGTCCATCGGCAATGCATTCGCCGCGGGTAGCCCCGGTGTCGAACACAACACCCAGGCCTTCCTCGAAGCCCTTGCTGCCGGTGGTGGCAAACCGCTGGAGCAACTGAGTCCGAAAGACGCCCGTGCGGTGCTGACCGGCGCCCAGGCCTCGGTGAAAGTGGACCTGTCCGGTGTCGAGGTGAGCGACCGGGCGATCAAGGTCGATGGCCAGACCCTCAACCTCAAAGTCGTGCGTCCGGCCAATATAAAAGGCGAGTTGCCCGTGTTCATGTTCTTCCACGGTGGCGGTTGGGTATTGGGCGACTTCCCGACACACCAGCGGCTGATTCGCGATCTGGTGGTGGGTTCCGGTGCCGTTGCGGTGTATGTCGACTACACACCCTCGCCTGAAGCGCATTACCCGACCGCGATCAACCAGGCCTACGCCGCGACCCGTTGGGTGGCCGAGCACGGCAAGGAGATCGGCGTCGATGGCCAGCGCCTGGGCGTGGCCGGCAACAGCGTCGGCGGCAACATGGCCGCGGTCGTTGCCTTGATGGCCAAGGAGCAGAAAACCCCGGCACTGCGCTTCCAGTTGTTGATGTGGCCGGTGACCAATGCGCAGTTCGACACGGGCTCCTACCAGCAATTTGCCGAGGGCCACTTCCTGACCAAGGGCATGATGCAGTGGTTCTGGGACAACTACACCACCGACAAGGCCGAGCGTGCGCAGATCCACGCCTCGCCGCTCAAGGCCAGCGCCGAACAGCTTAAAGGCCTGCCCGCTGCCCTGGTGCAGACGGCCGAGTTCGACGTCTTGCGCGATGAAGGCGAAGCCTATGCCCGTCACCTCGACGCGGCGGGCGTGCCGGTCACGGCGGTGCGCTACAACGGCATGATCCATGACTTCGGCCTGTTGAATCCGCTGAGCCGGATTCCGGAAGTCCAGGCAGCGGTGCGCCAGGCAGCACTGGAGCTCAAGACACACTTGAACTGAGTCCTGTAGAAAGCCTGCCTTCGGGCAGGCTTTTTTCGGTCCGCCCTTTTTAAATGGAGTTTGCCCATGTCCTTTCTCCTGGCTCACCTGCTGTCCTGGAGCGCCCTGTTGCTGGTGATCGACGCGCTGCTCTGGCAGCTCGCACCGTTCAAGCACCGCGTCACCCGGATCGGCTGGCGCACCGGCCTGTTCCTGGCCTTCAGCACGCTCATCATCAATGCGGGGATCAGCCCGTTGCAGGCACCGGTGTTCGCCGATGATCGCGTGGCGCAACTGGGGGCCACGGCCCTGGGGATTCTCTGGTGGCTGTACGCGGCGCGGGTGCTCACCGAAGTCATTGGCCTGGTGCTGATGCGGCGCATCGGCCACAGCGGCCGGCTGTTACAGGACGTGATCGGCGCACTGGTGTTTCTGGCCGCGATCGTTGCGGCGGCAGGCTACGTGCTGGAGCTGCCGGTCAAGGGGCTGCTGGCGACTTCCGGGGTCGTCGCTATCGTGGTCGGCCTGGCGTTGCAGAGCACCTTGAGCGATGTGTTTTCCGGCATCGTGCTCAACACTACCAAGCCGTATCAGGTGGACGACTGGATCTCGATCGACGGCGTCGAGGGCAAGGTGCTGGACATCGACTGGCGCGCCACCCACCTGCTCACCAGCGCCGGCAGTACCGCCGTGGTGCCGAACTCGGTGGCGGCCAAGGCGAAGATCGTCAACCTCAGTCGCCCGAGCAACATGCACGGGGTGTCGATCAGCATTCAGGTACCCAACCACATTCGTCCGCGCCGAGTCCTCGATGCCCTGGACCGCACGCTTCAGGGCAGCAGCAGCCTGCTCTTGAACCCGGCGCCCAAAGCGGTGTTGAAAGAAGCTGGCGAAACCCTGTCCGAGTACGTGGCCAGCGGTTTCATCGCCGAGCTGGGCAAAAAAAGCGAAGTGCGTAATCAATTGTTCGACCTGGCCCATCGTCACCTGGAAGCGGCCGGCATTTCCCGGCAACTCGATGGGGTGATCGAGCCTTCGACGCGGGCGCGAGCCTTGCTCGACGAGGTGAAGATTTTCCGCTCGCTGAGTGAAGACGAACGCGATCAATTGGCGCAGTCCATGACCGCGCAACAGTACTCTGCGGGCCAGGTGGTATTGGGGCTGGGCGAAGTGCCCGACAGCCTGTTCGTGATTGCCACCGGCGTCGTCAGTGCTTCGGTGCCCGACGGCGCCGGTCAAACCGAAGCCGGCCGGATGGGGCCGAGTGAAGTCATGGGCGAACAAAGCATCCTCGCCGACACCCCCTCGCAAGCGACGTTCACCACCCTGACCTCGTGCATCATTTATCGCCTCGACAAATCCCTCACCCGCCACTGCATGGAGCAGCGCAGCGAAGTCGGCCAGGCCCTGAACAAGCTGCAAGCCGTGCGGGAGCAGAACAGCCGGCTGGCATTGATGAGCAAACCGGTACCGATCAAGAAAGGAGGGTTTCTCGCCTGGTTGCAAAAGCGCTGAGGCGAAAATGCCCGCCGTTGCGGGCAATGTTTTCCTGTAGGAGCGAGCCTGCTCGCGATGGACTTGAGAGCGCCGCGTTTAGTCAGTAAACACGCGTTATCGTTGACGACCATCGCAAGCAGGCTCGCTCCTACAGAACAACATCACGCCAACAAGCGAGCATTTCGCGGTGTCAGTGAGCCAGCTTATTTGGCAGTGAACTTGGTATAGCTGTTGATCAGGTTGCGGTAGTTCGGCAGGCGGTTCGACAGCAGATTCGCCAGGCCTTCCATGTCGTTACGCCAGTCGCCCTGCAGTTCGCAGGCCACGGCGAACCAGTTCAGCAGGTGCGCACCGGCAGCCGACATGCGCGCCCACGCCGCTTGTTGCACGGTGGTGTTGAAGGTACCGGACGAGTCGGTGACGACGAACACTTCATAGCCTTCGGCGATGGCCGACAGGGTCGGGAACGCCACGCAAACATCCGTCACTACACCGGCAATGATCAATTGCTTGCGACCGGTGGCCTTCACGGCTTTGACAAAATCCTCGTTGTCCCAGGCGTTGATCTGGCCAGGACGGGCAATGAAGGGCGCATCCGGGAATTGCTCTTTCAGTTCAGGCACGATCGGGCCATTGGGGCCGCTGTCGAAACTGGTGGTGAGGATGGTCGGCAGGTTGAAGAACTTGGCGATGTCACCCAGGGCCAGCACGTTGTTCTTGAACTCGTTGGGCGAGAAATCCTGCACCAGCGAGATCAGGCCGGTCTGGTGGTCGACCAGCAGTACGACAGCGTCATCTTTGTTCAGACGTTTGTACGGAACATTGCTCATAAGAAACTCCTTGGTGGATGGATATTGCAGATCGCGCCGGGTCGTCGGGCCGGCGCTTTTTTATATTCGTCAGAAGGCAAAGCACGAGCAGCCGAAGGCGCCCCAGAAACCGGCGAAATCACTGACCGGCGCGTTCGACAGTCGCGCACGCTCGTGGCTGTGGGAATGCACCGCGCACGGTCCGCTGCACTGGTGAACCTGCGCCTGCAGTGGCGAGTTCGGCCGCCAGTGCCCGGGCACTTTCACCACCGGCGACCAGTCCGGCAGCACCGGCACACTGGCCGGCCCGAGTTTTTCGAAATCGCCGGCGGCGTACACCACCTTGCCGCCGACCACGGTCAGCACCGACTCGATCCACTTGATCGCTTCTTCATCGACACTGAAAAAGTCCGCGCTCAATGCCGCCACGTCGGCCAATTGCCCGACCTTGATCTGGCCCTTCTTGCCCTGTTCGGACGAGAACCAGGCGCTGCCGTGGGTGAACAGTTCCAGGGCGGTCTGGCGCGACAGGCCTTCGGCATGCAGTTCCATGCCGCCGACGGTGCGGCCGCTGACCATCCAGTACAGCGAAGTCCAGGGGTTGTAGCTCGATACCCGCGTCGCATCGGTGCCGGCGCCCACCGGCACACCTTCGGCCAGCATGCGTTTGATCGGCGGCGTGGCTTCGGCGGCTTTGGCGCCGTAACGCTCGATAAAATATTCGCCCTGGAACGCCATGCGATCCTGAATCGCGATGCCGCCACCCAGCGCCCTCACCCGCTCGATGTTCTGCGGGGTGATGGTTTCGGCGTGATCGAAAAACCAGGGCAAACCATTGAACGGGATGTCGCGGTTGACCTTCTCGAACACGTCGAGCATGCGGCTGATGGATTCGTTGTAGGTGGCGTGCAGGCGGAACGGCCAGCGCTGCTCGACCAGATGGCGCACCACCGGCTCCAGTTCGTCTTCCATGGTTTGCGGCAGGTCCGGGCGCGGCTCAAGGAAGTCCTCGAAATCCGCCGCCGAGAACACCAGCATTTCCCCGGCGCCGTTGTGCCGCAGGTAATCGTCGCCCTGGTGCAGGGTCACGCTGCTGGTCCAGTTCTTGAAGTCGGTCAATTCTTCCTTGGGCTTCTGGGTGAACAGGTTGTAGGCGATGCGCACGGTCAGTTGCTCATCCTTGGCCAACTGCTCGATGACCTGGTAATCGTCCGGATAGTTCTGGAAACCACCCCCGGCATCGATGGCACTGGTCAGGCCCAGGCGATTGAGTTCACGCATGAACTGGCGGGTGGAGTTGACCTGATACTCCAGCGGCAGCTTCGGCCCCTTGGCCAGCGTCGAGTACAGAATCATCGCGTTGGGTCGCGCCACCAGCATGCCGGTCGGCTCGCCATTGGCATCCCGGACAATCTCGCCGCCTGGCGGGTTCGGTGTGTTGCGGGTATAACCGGCCACCCGCAGCGCCGCGCGGTTGAGCAAGGCGCGGTCATACAAATGCAGGACAAATACCGGGGTGTCGGGCGCGGCCTGGTTCAGTTCCTCGAGGGTCGGCATGCGCTTTTCGGCGAACTGGAATTCGTTCCAGCCCCCCACCACCCGCACCCACTGCGGCGTCGGCGTACGATCGGCCTGGTCCTTGAGCATGCGCAAGGCATCGGCCAGGGATGGCACGCCTTCCCAGCGCAGTTCGAGGTTGTAGTTCAGGCCGCCACGGATCAGGTGCAAGTGCGAGTCGTTGAGGCCCGGAATCACGCAGCGCCCCTTGAGGTCGATCACTTGCGTGGCCGAACCGCGCAGGGCCATGGCCTGGGCATCGCTGCCAACGGCGACGAAGCGGCCATCGCTGATGGCCACCGCGCTGGCAAGCGGCTTCTCACGGTCAACGGTATGAAATTGGCCATTGAACAGAATCAGATCGGCGTTCATCGCGTTTCCTTGGTCTGGGTGGATGAGGATAGCCAAGGCGCGAACAAACGCGTTGCCATTGGCATGAACAGGTACACCACCGACAGCACGATGGTCAGGGTGATCAGAAAGGTCGCGACCACGTAGTTGGAGAGCCAGGCATTGAGCTTCAACAGCGGCCCCCAGAGCAGCGGCACCAGCAAGGTGTGCGGCAGAATCACCAACAGCGTGACCACCGCCTGCTTCCAGCGCGGCGGTGGCGAGCCCGCCTCGGCCGGTGGGGCGAACCAGAATTCGTTCACCGGGTTGACTTCGGTCTGGTCGCCGTCGGCCAGCATCGGCGTGGCTTCGGCGATCAGTTCCTGACGCTGCGGCGAATCCAGCCAGCGCTGCATCGCCTCGGTGGAGCAGAACCGCAAGACGCAGGTGTAGGTGTCGAGGCCGGCGTTCTTGCCACGCACCACGTCCACCCCCAAGTGCCCGTCCCACTGCCCGGCCACTCGGACAATGTTGCGCAGCCAGGCTTCGTAAGGCACTTCAAACCCGGCCTTGACCCGGTGCTTGATGATCAGCGTCACGACCTCCTCGAAGCCGCGCACAGGTGTATCGAGCAAAGTGGATTCAGGCATAACGAAAGGCTCCGGAAAATCGATGGTTGAACGCCAGCGGCCCAGGCCCGGCGATGAGGATGCTGGTGAACAGAATCAACAGCAGCCAGCCGAACTGGCCTTCGGCCAAGCTCCATTGCGGATGCACGATCAGCAACGCCACCAGCAGCACAAATAGAACAGGCAGACAGGCCAGACGCACCAGCACCCCGGCGATGATCAGCAACGGACACAGCACTTCGGCAAAAATCGCCAGCATCAGCGTGAGATTCGCCCCCAGGTGAAACGGGTCTTCGATGCGCTGCAACTCGACAGCGTAGTCGAGCAACTTCGGCAAACCATGCACCCACAACAGGAACAACCCGGCGCTGACCCGCAAGAAAAGCAGCCCGACGTCCCGAGCCCGTTCATCCCAACGCGAAACAATCATGGCCGCCCCGCACAATTGAAAAACGACCGGCGTCGAAGCGCCGGAACTTGATGCGATAGTGACGGGGCCTGGGTGGGAAAAATTGGATGTACGTGCTCTTTTTGCGCGGGGCTCGTGGCCAGGGCGACATAGGCGCGTGTTGGAGTGGGGTTGATCGCGACAGGCCTGCGAGGCTTGCAACGATTTCGAGTCCGCCTTTGATGGCGAGCCAGCGCCATCAGGGGTTGGGGCAACCGTGGAAATTTTGGTCGGCTGTGAGGCCGCCATCGTCAACGATGACGCGGGTTGTCTGAATGCCCGCGTTGCCCGGACGTTCATCGCGAGCAGGCTCGCTCCTACGGTGGATTGAGTACAGCGCAAATGAATGGTCGGCTGTCAGGCCGCCTTCGCGCTATATCGAAGTGCGGCAGGCTTGGGGCATCGGCAACGACGATACCGGCAGTTAGCGCCCTGTAGGAGCGAGCCAGCTCCGGGCGGCGTTCCGACGATGGTCGTCAACGATGACGCGGGCTGTCTAAATGCCCGCGTTGCCCGGACGTTCATCGCGAGCAGGCTCGCTCCTACGGTGGATTGAGTACAGCGCAAATGAATGGTCGGCTGTCAGGCCGCCTTCGCGCTATATCGAAGTGCGGCAGGCTTGGGGCATCGGCAACGACGATACCGGCAGTTAGCGCCCTGTAGGAGCGAGCCAGCTCCGGGCGGCGTTCCGACGATGGTCGTCAACGATGACGCGGGCTGTCTGAATGCCCGCGTTGCCCGGACGTTCATCGCGAGCAGGCTCGCTCCTACAGAAAAGCAAGTCGGCGTACACCCATCCGCTCCTCACCACTCATCAGGCCGAGCGTTAGCTCGCCTGCAGCTTTTGATCTACCCGCCCCTTCGGGAGGCTGAGTGGAGGTGTTCATCCGGGGAGTGGCGCGCAGCGCCGTTCGACGCAGTCGAACACGCTGCATGTAGGTCGTCGCGAAGCAGACCGGAGGGCAGTGTCCCCGGATGGATACCGCAGCGAAGGAACGCCGAGCCTCAGCGAGGGGCCGGACGCCGGGGCGAGCCTTTTTTTGCTTATCTTTTTTTTGGCGTTTGAAAAAAAAGTAAGTCGCCGTAAGGGCGAAACCCTAAGCCGCCGTTACCGCAGCAACGGATATGTACGCGGTCAACAGCACACAGGTCGGCTGTCAGGCCGCCATCGCTGCGATGCGGCGCCCCGACAAGCCAGCGCCTACAGTGGATCAGACGCAACCACGATCAAGCCGGAACCGGCAACGGCACCGACATGAACTGACTGATCCGCGAACGCAACCAGCGCTCCGCCGGATCATTGTCATGCACCCCGCTCCAGGCCATCGACAGTTGCGCCGCGTCGATGGGAAACGGCGGATCTTCGGCCCGCAAGCCACACCCTTCCACCAATGCACAAGCCGCATAGTCCGGCACGGTGGCGATCATTTCGGTGCCGGCGAGCAACGCGCGCAAACCACTGAACTGCGGCACTCCCAACACTACCCGACGGGTACGTCCGAGCTTGGCCAGGTCCAGATCGATGTTGCCGCTCAGGTCCCCGGAAAACGACACCATGGCATGGGGCCGCTCGCAATATTCATCCAGGGTCAGGGTCCCCGGCCGCTTGTCGCCACGCAGCACTTTGCAGGGAATGTCGCGCAGTTTCTTGCGCTTGGCATTGGCCGGCAGGTCCGTGGTGTAGCTCACGCCCACGGAGATTTCCCCCGATGCCAGCAACGCCGGCATCAACAGGTAATTGGCCCGACGCACGACCACGACAATGCCGGGCGCCTCTTCCTGCAACTGGCGCAACAGCGGCGGGAACAAGCCGAACTCGGCATCGTCCGACAGGCCGATACGAAACACATCGCAACTGGTCGTGGGGTCAAATTCCTTGGCCCGGCTGACCGCCCCGGAGATGGTGTCCATCGCCGGTTGCAGCTCCTTGAGAATTGCCAGCGCCCGCGCGGTCGGCTCCATGCCACGGCCATTGCGCAACAACAGCGGATCATCGAACAGGTCGCGCAACCGTCCCAGGGCAGCACTCACCGCTGGCTGCCCCATGAACAGTTTTTCCGCCACGCGGGTGAGGTTTTTTTCGAACATCAAGGCTTCGAAAATCACCAGCAGATTCATGTCTACACGGCGCAGATCGTTGCGGTTCATGGGCACGGTTCCCTTGTGTGTGTGTTGAGCCAGGCGCGAAGGCAATGATTGTCTCTGACTTTACTCAAAACCGCCCGCTTCGCGCAGGAGGAATTAACAACGTTTAACTCGTCAGCCACAGGGCCGCGCCCAAGAATGAAAACCTCTGCGCAGAGCTGTTTTTCTTCCAGAGGGAAGGCACTGGCAAACAAACCGTTTGCCAGTGCCTTCCCACCGACACGGACATTGGACATGGCTCACTCACAGCAAACCCTCGCCCGCGCCCCGCTCAGCGAACCGTGCAACACCAGCAGTGGCGGCCTCAGCCCACAACGCGAACGGCTGGTGAAACAATTGATCCTCGATCGCCTCGGCGACAGCCTGGAAGTCAGCGAACTGGCCCGGGCCTGCGCCCTCTCGCGCAGTCATTTCTCCCGTGCGTTCAAATGCAGCACTGGACATTCGCCCCAGGAATGGATTCGCCAACAGCGCATCGCCCGGGCCAAGCTGTTGATTCAGCATACGGACCTGAGCCTCACGCAAATCAGCCTCGAATGCGGCTTTTGCGATCAGGCGCACTTCTGCCACATGTTCACCCGCAGCGAAGGCATCAATCCATTTGCCTGGCGTTGTCGGGTGGTACGCGCCGTTCACCACCTGTCCCTGTAGGAACCCGACTTGCCGGCGATGGCGATTTCATGATCGCCATCGCCGGCAAGCCGGGTTGCTGCAGGGTTGCTGTATTGCGTTGCAACCCTGCAGTGGTTGACCGGGACTCAGCCCTTCAGAAAGGCCAGCAAATCGGCGTTCAGTTGATCCTTGTGGGTGTCCGTCAAGCCATGGGGCGCGCCGGGGTAGATCTTCAGCGTGGAACCTTTCACCAGACCGGCCGATGCGATGCCCGCCGCTTCGATCGGCACCACCTGATCGGCGTCGCCATGCACCACCAGGGTCGGCACGTCGAACTTCTTCAAATCCTCGGTGAAGTCGGTTTCCGAAAACGCCTTGATGCAGTCGTAGGCGTTCTTGTGGCCGGCGGTCATGCCCTGCATCCAGAACCAGTCGATCATGCCTTGGGATGGCTTGGCATCCGGTTTGTTGAAGCCGAAGAACGGGCCGCTGGCGAGGTCCTTGTAGAGTTGCGAGCGGTCTGCCAGTGAGGCCTGACGAATACCGTCGAACACTTCAATCGGCAGCCCACCGGGGTTGGCCGCCGTCTTGAGCATCAGCGGCGGCACCGAGGAGATCAGACCGGCCTTGGCCACCCGGCCGGTGCCATGACGACCGATGTAGCGCGCCACTTCGCCGCCTCCGGTGGAGAAGCCGAACAGCACGGCGTCGCTCAAATCCAGGTGTTCGATCAGTTGCGCCAGGTCGTCAGCGTAGGTGTCCATGTCGTTGCCGAACCACGGCTGGCTGGAACGGCCATGCCCTCGGCGATCGTGGGCGATGACGCGGTAGCCCCTGGACGCCAGGAAGATCATTTGCGATTCCCAGCTGTCGGCATTCAGCGGCCAACCGTGGCTGAAGACTATCGGCTGACCGGAGCCCCAGTCCTTGTAGTAAATCTCGGTGCCGTCGCGGGTGGTGAACGTGCTCATAAGGCGTGCTCCTTTACGTGGGGGTTGAGGTGAATCAATGGGATGGACGTGCCATGCGCTCGGCCAACCGCGCCACTCGCTCACCCAGGTGGGCGGCGGTGCAGCGGTCTTCAGGGGGCGGCGCCAGGTCGGGGGACTGTTCGACATTCGACTGGGCCATGGCGCCCAGCGAGCTGCCCAGCCGGTTCAGTTGCCCGTCGAACACGCCCGTGCCGGAGCGAGCGGGCAACAGGTCGAGGCCGACCCAGATCATCGAATGCTGGGCGGCGAACACGGCCATCTGCAGCAAGGTGTTGAGTTTGTCGCCGCACAGGCAGCCGGAATTGGTGAAGCCGGCGGCCAGCTTGTCGCGCCACGGCTGCGCCAGGTAGAACGCGGCCGTGGCTTCCATGAAGCCCTTGAAGGCCGCGGAGGCGCTGCCCATGTAGGTCGGGGCGCCGAAAATGATCGCGTCGGCCTGGTGCAAGTGCTCCCAGTACTCGTCGACTTCTTCGACCGCAATCAGCCGGCAGGTGCTGCCCAGGTGCCGCTCCACCCCTTGAGCCACGGCTTCGGCCATGACCCGGGTGTGCCCGTAGCCGCTGTGATAGACCACGACCACCTTGCTCATTGCGGTGTCCTCCAGACAGGCAAAATCCATGTAGGCCTTACCGCAGGCTGCGCTAGATTTTTGCAGCTAAAATCTACGGTTCGCAGTCGACGACAACGCTCACAGGGTGAGAGTTTTGGGTGTAGAGCGGACCCAGGACGAGTTAAACGTTGTTAATTTTTCCTGGCGCGCCAAAAGCCTCGACCGCACCGTTGTCTGCCTCGCGCCCAATCAGCACGGGACCGGACGATGGGCTGGTGAAAACAGCGGTCGATACTGGCACCGTGCAATCACCCAAATCGTGCATTGCGTTCGGGAAATAACCTGATAAACATGTTCGAAAGCCGCGTACTAGACGGATGCAATCAGGAGTGAACGTTGACCCTTTCCCCCGAACAGGCGGTCCAATTCGGACCCTACAGGATCTACCCCGGACAACGCCTGGTGATGGAGGCCGACCGCCCCCTGCGCCTGGGCCGGCGGGCCATGGACATCCTGTTGATCCTGCTGGAGCACGCCGGGAATGTGGTCAGCAAGCAACACCTGATGACTGAGATCTGGCCCGACAGCGTGGTGGAAGAAATCAACCTGCGGGTGCACATGGCCGCCCTGCGCAAGGCGCTGGGCGACGGTCAGGCCGGTCAGCGCTATATCGTCACCGTGGCCCAGCGCGGCTACAGCTTTGTCGCGCCGTTTTCGCTGGAGCATATCGAGCCCGACCGGCCGGGCGAGCCGGTGGATTCGAGCAGCCATAACCTGCCGCTTCGCCGCACCCGCATGATCGGCCGGCAAGCCCTGGTCGACAGTCTGATGACACACCTGCCGCGCCAGCGTTTCATTACCCTGGTCGGCCCCGGCGGGATCGGCAAGACCACCGTGGCCCTGCGGGTCGCCGAACAGTTGATCGGTCGCTACCGGGACGGGATTCGCCTGCTGGACCTGGCGCCGATCAACGATCCGTCAATGATCACAGGTCACCTGGCAACGCTGCTTGAGCTGTCCCTGCATGATGCAGAACCCTTGAACAACCTCGCCACCTTCCTGCGCGAACGCCAGATGCTGCTGGTCATCGACAATTGCGAACACCTGATCGACAGCGTGGCACTGCTGTGTGAAAGCCTGCTGCGTGGCGCGCCGCAACTGCACATCCTGGCCACCAGCCGCGAGTGCCTGCGGGCCGAAGGCGAATTCGTTCAGCGCCTGGACTCCTTGGACTGCCCTCCTCCCATCGCCGTGCTGGACCGCACCCAGGCCCTGACCTTCTCGGCGCTGCAACTGTTCGTCGAACGGGCCATGGCCAGCCATGACAGCTTCGAACTGACCGATGCCGAACTGCCCGTGGTCATCGATATCTGCCGTCGCCTTGATGGCATCCCGCTGGCGCTGGAACTGGCGGCCGCGCAAGTCGCCAGCCTCGGTCTCGACGGGTTGCTCAGGCAACTGCAAGGCAGCTTTCGCTTGCTCACCTCGCACAACCAGAGTCCCCTGGGCCGGCATCAGACCCTGCGTGCCACCCTGGACTGGAGCTTCGACCTGCTCAGTGCCTGCGAACAGACCTGCCTGCGCCGTCTCGGGGTGTTCCGTGGCGGCTTTACCCTGGCGTCGGCCGCGGCGGTGATCGTCGGCGAACAGGTGGATTCGCGCGAGGTATTTGGCTCGATCACGCAACTGGTGGCCAAATCCCTGCTGAATGTGGACGTCGGTGACGAAGAGGTGTTCTACCGCCTGCTCGACACCACGCGCCGCTATGCCCTGGAGAAACTCGAACAAGCCGCCGAATTGACCGCCACCCGCGAACGCCATGCCGAACGCTGCCTGGCCTTGATGCATCAGGCGCAAAACGACTGGGAGCTGATCCCCACCGGCCTGTGGATCGAGCGCTATGCCCGAGGCCTGGAAGACATTCGCTCGGCGCTCGATTGGGGATTGTCGGCCCAGGGACCGCACGCCTTGGCAATCCGCCTGACCGCGACCTCGACGCCTCTGTGGCAGGAGCTGTCGCTGCTCAAGGAGCACGGCGGGTACGTGCGCCGGGCGCTGGCCTTGCTCGATGCCGCGCCCGAGCCCTGCCCGCGCTTGAAGATGTCCCTGAAACTGGCCTTGGGCAGCGCCTGTTATCACGCTCAGGGCGGCACGCCGGAAACCATCGAGGCCTTCGTCAGCGCCCGGGCCCTGGCCAGGCAGTGCAACGATGTGGCCGGGCAACTGCGTGCGGTATCCGGGTACCTGGCAGTCAATCTCAGTTGCGGCAACTATCAAATGGCCCTGGAACAGAGCCAGCAATTCGACCGCCTGGGGCTGAATGGCGATGCGCTGCTGGACCTCAGCACCCATCGCCTGCGAGTGCTGGCCCTGCACTTTGCCGGGGATCAGCAACGGGCACGGGTGAATGCCGAAGAAGTGATCCAGCGCATGGCCCACAGCGGCCATCTCAACCGCTTCACCCATGGTTTTGGCGTGCAATACGACCAGAGCGTTGCCGCCCTGACCATCCTCGCGCGCATCCTCTGGATCCAGGGCCAACCGGAGCAGGCCTGGCGCACCGCCCGACAGGCGCTGGACATTGCGCTGCAAATCAATCACGGCACGTCCATCTGCTACACCCTGGCGCTGTCGGGTTGCCTGATCGCCCACTACAACGGCGACAGCCGCACTGCCTGCGAGCTCCTGCACCTGTTGCTGGAACAGGCGCAAAAACACTCGGTGCATCTGTTCCATTCCTGGGCTCAGCACTATGCACGGGTCATCCATCGTGCCGATGCGCCGGCGTTGTCAGGCCCGGGTGCAGGGTTGATCAAGGAAATCATGGTCACGCTGGACAGCACGTTCATCGACGACGATTTGCTGCAACGCGCCGACACCGGCGCGGCGGGCTGGAGCACGGCGGAGATTCTGCGGGCCCGGGCCGACGCGCTGCTGGCAGCCGATGGTCCGGTGAGCAACGACGCGGCCGAGAGCGTGCTGATCAGGGCACTCAATGTCGCGAAGCACCAGGGGGCCCTGGCCTGGGAATTGCGCAGCGCCACTTCGCTGGCGCGGCTTTGGCAGCGCCAGGGACGCTACCGGCAAGCCCATGAGCTGCTGGCGCCGATCTACCAGCGCTTTACCGAAGGCCATGCCACGCCGGACCTGATCGCTGTTGAGCGTCTACTCGGCGAGTTGCAGGAACACTTGTCGGCCTGATGGCGGGTGTACCTGGGCGATGTAAGTGGCGTAACGCCTTTCGAAGGTGCGCAAGGCGCCACTGAGTTCGAGTTTCTCCAGTGCATAGCGGCGGGTGGTGTTGAGAAAGCGGTAGCGCGTCAGTCCGTTGACCTGTTCGCGCGACAGCAGCGATTTGAGCGCCAGGCCTTCCATCACGTGGCGCAGGTGGGCGGGCAACAAGGTTGCGCAACTGACCACGCCCATCGCCGCTTCCAGGGTGAACGCCGACTTGAACACCGCCAGACGCTGCAGCAAGAGTTGCTCCACGGGGCTGAGCCGCTCATAACTCCAGTCCAGGGCAGCCTTCAATGTCTGGTGACGCGGCACCGCAGTGCGCCGCCCTTGGGTCAGCAGTTGAAAACAGTTGTCCAGCTGGGCTTGCAGCCCCACCAACGCCAGCGCATCAATCTGCGCCGCCGCCAGCTCTATCGCCAGGGGCAAGCCGTCGAGGCGCCGACAGATTTCGCGTACCGCCTTGAGGTCCTGTTCGCGCAGGGCAAAGCCTTGTTGGCGGGCTCGGGCACAGCTGACGAACAGTTGGACCGCCGAATAGCCCATGACCTCGTCGACACTGCCCAGCGCCGATGCTTTCGGAACCAAGAGCGGTGGCAACAGCAAGATTGATTCGCCCGTGGCCAGCAGCGGCTCGCGGCTGGTGGCAAGAATCGACAATCGGGGTGCCGCGATCAGCATTGCTTCGACCAGTGTCCGGCAGCGCTCAAGCAGGTGCTCGCAGTTATCGAGGACCAGCAGTGCATGCCATTGCCCCAGTGCATCAAGGTCGGTGCCGGTCTCCAGCTCCAGGGTGCGCATCAGATGATCGACCACTTGCGCCGGGTCATCGATCAACGCCAGATCCACCCGCCACACCCCGTCACGGTAATGCTCCAGGAGCAATTCGGCGACCCGCACGGCGACGGTGGTCTTGCCGATGCCGCAGGGCCCGACCAGGGTCATAAAGCGTCGTACCGGCAACTGCCGTACCAGACTGCCGACCACTGCATCGCGACCGGTGACCGGTGTCAGGCGCGCAGGCAGATTGTGCTGGGGTTTATGCAGGTTTTCGAAGGCGACGGACACGGCCGCCGCGACCTGTTGCACCGGGGCGACAAAGCTGTAACCGCGCTGGGGAATGTTGACGATGTAGGAGTGACCGTTCTGCCCGTCACGAAAAGCCCGTCGCAGCGCGGCGATGTGCACGCGCAGGTTGATTTCCTCGACCACCGACCTTGGCCAGACCTGAGCGATCAGCTCGTCTTTGCTGACCACCGAGCCGGCGTGTTCGACCAGCACCTGCAATATATCCAGGGCCCGTCCGCCCAGGCGCAACGGCCGATCGCCTTCCACGACCAGGCGCTGATTCAGATGGAACGCGAAGGGGCCGAAGTGCAGCACCGAGTCGCCATTGATATCTCTGAGGCTATTCATACATCTTCACCTACTGGAAACCTGCTCGGCACGCGAGTCCATCCAGGCTCCGTACCTTCCTTGCAATGAGTTCAGAGGTATCTTGGCAGGCCTCGGTGACGGTACAACTGCCACGGGGGGAGCGTCGCGGCCATTACGGTGCGCGCGACGGACACGGGCTAGCTGAACTGCTCACGGTACTGGGTCGGGGTCAGGCCAAGCTTCTCGCTGAACAGAAAACGCATGTGCCGCACGCTGCCAAAGCCACTCTTGAACGCCACGGTCTTGAGCGGCAACTCGCTGGTTTCCAGGAGGTTGCGGGCACAGTCGATGCGGGCGCTTTGCAGAAACTCCATGGGCGTCATGTTGACTTCCCGGGCAAACACCCTGGCGAAATGCCGTGGACTCATGGTGGCCAGGCTGGCCATGCGCTCGATGCTGAAGGCTTCGTCGAGGTGTTCAAGGACATGGTTCTGCACCCGGGTGATGGCTGTTTCATGGGGGGCTACCGCCGCCATCAACGGGCTGAACTGCGCCTGACCGCCCTGGCGTTTCATCACCACCAGCAGCACTTTGGCCACGTCCTGGGCGACTTTCTTGCCATGGTCCTGGGCGACCACCGCCAGCGCCAGGTCGATGCCGGCGGTCACCCCGCCGGAGGTGATGAGGTTACGGTCCTGAACGTAGATCTGGTCAGTCTCGACAGTGGCCCTGGGGAAGCCCTTGATCAGGCGCTCGGTGTAGTGCCAGTGGGTGGTCACGCGATAGCCGTCGAGCAAACCGGCATGGCCCAGCACGAACGCCCCGGTGCAGATCGAGCCATAGGTTCGGGATCGACTGACGTTGCACTTGAGCCACTCGAGCAAGGGTGGATGTTTTTCGTTGTAGGCACCGGGGCCACCCGGCACCAGCAGCAAATCAAAGCCGTCGCAGGCCTGGTCGACAGGCATGTCGGCCTGCACCTTCACGCCGTTGGACGCCCGTAGCGCGCCGGGCTCGGTGCCAAGGGTCGTCAGCACGTAGTGGTCGGCGGGTTTGAGATAGCGATTGGCAATGGAAAACACCTCCATCGGCCCGGCCATGTCGAGCAGGAGAAAGTTGGGGAACAGCACCATTGCCACTGTTTTCATGGGTTCAATATCACTGAGATCAAAACGAAGATGGACCTGCACAACCCTTTGTGGGAGTGAGCTTGCTCGCGAAACGATTTCACATTCAATCGTGAAGGTGACGGTTATACCGCCATCGTCGCAACGCCGCCCGGAGCAAGCCCGCTCCATCCGGGTTCGCGCCCGACATTAAAAAGGTGTGCTGAACATTATGGCCAAATTCACGGCTGACGTCGGTGATAAACTTCGCAAAACTGTCAACCTGAGAGAGACAGTATTTCAATTTCCATCTACTTATTGCATCGATCAATAAACATTAACCTTCTCCTCACTCGGACGAATCAACGTCCCCACAGGAGATTTCATCATGCTGACCCTTCGCAAAGCCTCGGAACGCGGCGCCGCCAATCACGGTTGGTTGAAGTCGTTCCATACCTTCTCCTTCGCCAACTACCGCAACCCGCGGGAACAGGGTTTCTCCGACCTGTTGGTGATCAACGATGACCGCGTGGCGGCCGGCAAGGGCTTCGGCCAGCACCCGCACCGCGACATGGAGATTTTCTCCTATGTGCTCGAAGGCGCGCTGGAACACAAGGACACCCTGGGCACCGGCTCGGTGATCCGCCCCGGCGACGTGCAGTTGATGAGCGCCGGCAGCGGCGTGGCGCACAGTGAATACAATCACTCGGACAGCCGGCCCGTGCACTTTCTGCAAATCTGGATCGTGCCGGAAGTCAGCGGCGCCAAGCCACGCTACCAACAGGAGCACTTCAGCACGCAGAAAAAGCGTGGTCGCTTGCAGCTGATCATCTCCCCCGACGGCGCCAAGGGTTCGTTGAAAGTGCGTCAGGATGCGCGGGTGTACGCAGGACTGATCGATGGCAAGGAAAGTGCGACCCTGGAACTGGCCGCCAACCGCTATGCCTACGTGCACGTGGCTCGGGGCAGTGTCGAACTCAACGGCTTGTCGTTGCAGGAAGGCGATGGCGTGCGGGTTCGCGAGGAACAGCTGTTGACCCTGAGCAACGGCGTGGATGCCGAAGTCCTGGTGTTCGATCTGCGTCCGCAGGAATTGCCGGAAATGCCTTGAACATCACCGGTATGGCCAGGGAGCTTGCTCCCTGGCCACCGTTTATTCCCCCGTCCCTGCAAACCCCGCGACAATCTCATCAATCACCGCCCGTACCCGGGCGGTATGCCGCAAGTCCGCGTGGGTTACCAGCCAGACGTCATAGGGCAGCGGCCGCGTCCGCTCCGGCCAAAGCCGGACCAGCCCGTCCCGCTCCCCCACGTACACCGGAATTTCCCCCACCCCGATTCCCGCAGCGATGGAGCGGCGGACCAACAGACTGGAGCTCAGGCTGGCGACAATCCGCCCACGCCCCAGGGGTTCGCTGACCAGGCTCATGTCTTTGCCGCCCTGCAAGTACGGCTGATACACCACCAGATCATGCCCCTCGAAGGCCGTTCCCGGTTCCGGCACGCCGTGGGCGTCCACATATTCCCGTGAGGCGAACAGGCCCACTGGCCAGCGGGCGATTCGCCGGGCAATCAGGTCGGGGTTATCCGGCCGGATGTTGCGCACGGCGATGTCGGCTTCGCGTTTGGCCAGGCTGAGGAATTGAGTCGAAGCGTCCAGTTGCACCCGTACGTCAGGATGCTGTTGATGCAGACGGGCCACGGCCGGAATCAGAAAGTCGATGGCCAGGGAGTCGGTGGTGGTGACGCGTACCGTACCGGTGAGCCGATCATCGAGGCCCTGGATCCGACGCTCCAGTTCCAGTGCCGAAAGCTCCATTTTCTCCACCGCACGCATGGCCGCCTCACCCACCGCTGTCAGGGCATAGCCTTCTGAGGTGCGCAGGAACAGCGTCGCGCTCAAGGACTTCTCCAGCGCCGTGATCCGCCGCCCTACGGTGGCTTGATCCACCCCCAGCACCCGCGCGGCACCGCGCAGCGTCGATTCGCGGCAGACCGCAAGAAACACCCGTGCGTCATCCCAATTCATGAGGCCTCCAGAGCAATGCATTTATGCATCGTAGTAACGTGAAATCGCAGCATTATTGCATCAAAGAATCCCGTTATGCTGGCTCCAGAGTAAACCTGAAGGACAACCCCCATGACCCGCCTTTCACCTTCCGCCGATGCACCTCGCAGCGCGATCTGGCTGCCGATCTTCGCCGGACTCTGCGCCAGCCTGGTCAGCATCGGTCTGGCGCGTTTTGCCTACACGCCGTTGATCCCCTCGCTGATTCAGGCGCACTGGTTCAGCGCCACCGACGTGGTGTTCCTCGGCGCCGCCAACCTGGTGGGCTACCTGATCGGCGCGCTGATCGGCCACCCACTGGCTCGGCGTACCTCCAACAACACCGCGCTGCGGTTGATGATGCTGGCAGTGACCCTGGCGTTTTTCGCCTGTGCCTTTCCATTGTCGGTGAGCTGGTTTTTCGCCTGGCGCTTGCTGTCCGGCATTGCCGGCGGCGCGATCATGGTGCTGGTGGCGTCCACGGTGCTGCCACATGTACCGGCCTCGCGCAAAGGCCTGGCCAGCGGCGCGATCTTTCTCGGTATCGGCCTGGGTATCGCCGGCTCGGGGACGATCGTTCCGCCACTGCTGAGCCTTGGACTGCAACAAACCTGGCTCGGTCTCGGCTTGCTGGCGCTGATTCTGACCGCTGCCAGCTGGTTTGCCTGGCCGGCCGCCACCCCCCATGACGCAGCAACCGCGCCGCTCAAGACTGCGGCAACGGCGACAAACCCGAGCGTCTACCTGCTATTCGCCCAGTACGCCTTCATGGCCGCCGGGTTGGTGCCGGCCATGGTGTTCCTGGTCGATTACGTGGCCCGCGGGCTCGGTGCCGGGCAACACGTGGGCGCACTGATTTGGGTGATGTACGGCCTGGGGGCGATTGTCGGGCCGGTGAGCTACGGCTTTCTGGCCGACCAACTGGGGGCGAAGTCGGGCATTCGACTGGTGCTGGCGGTGCAAGCGATTGCCGTCGGTCTGCTGTCGATCTCCAGCGCCTTTTGGGCACTGGCCTTGCTGGCGGTGATACTCGGTTCGTTCCCGCCAGGCATCGTGCCACTGGCCCTGGCGCGGGTTCACGAACTGATTCCCGGGCATCACCAGCAGCAGGTCGCCTGGAGTCGCGCCACCGTGTCCTTCGCCACCTTCCAGGCCATCGCCGGTTTTGCCTACTCGGCACTGTTCAACGCCAGTGGCGGTCATCATGCACTGATGTTCGTGATCGCGGCCGGGGCTATTGTTGTTGCATTGCTGTTGGAGCTGGCGGTGCGTTTACTGGGTCAACCGAATGATGGCGGCTGCATCAAACCGAGCGCTGCATGAACAACGCAAAACCCATGTGGGAGCTGGCGAGCTTCACACTGACTCAACACGTCGAACCGAAATTTTTTTGTCATCACAACAGGTATTCATCATGACCCTCCCCCAAACCATGACCCAGATTGAAATCACCCAGCCTGGTGCTCCCGAAGTCCTGCAACCGCGACAGGTGCCCTTGCCTGCCGTGGGCGCTGGTGAAGTGCTGATCCGCGTGCACGCGGCCGGGGTCAATCGCCCCGATGTGATTCAGCGCGCCGGCAAGTACCCGATGAAACCCGGCATGAGCCCGATTCCGGGGTTGGAGGTGGCCGGTGAAGTGGTCGCCATCGGTTCAGGGGTCAATGACTTCATCGTCGGCGACAATGTCTGCGCGCTGACCAACGGTGGCGGGTATGCCCAATATTGCGCGGTCCCGGCCAGCCAGACGCTACCGATTCCCGAGGGCATGGACTGGGTGCAAGCGGCAGCGGTCCCGGAAACCTTCTTCACGGTGTGGGCCAATCTGTTCGACATGGGTGGCGCAAGCAAAGGCCAGCGAGCCCTGATTCACGGTGGCACCAGCGGCATCGGCACCACCGCGCTGATGCTGTGCCGCGAGTTCGGGGTCAAGGCATTCGCCACCGCGGGCAGTGAGGACAAGTGTGCGGCGATCCGTCAATTGGGGGCCGAAGCCATCAACTATCGTGATCAGGACTTCGTCCAGGTCATTCAGGAAAAAACCGCCGGCAAGGGGGTTAATGTCATTCTCGACATCATGGGCGGTTCGTACCTGAACCAGAACATCGCGGCATTGGGCATGGAGGGCCGACTGGTGATGCTCGGCTTTCTCGGTGGTGCTCACGCCAAGGACGTTGACCTGCTGGCGATCATGGGCAAGCGCGCGGTGATCACCGGCTCGCTGTTGCGCGCACGCACCCGGGAAGAAAAAGCCTCGATCGCCGAACAGCTGCGCGAGTACGTCTGGCCCGTGCTGGAAGCTGGTCGTTGCCTGCCGATGATCGACAAGGTTTATGCCCTCACCGAGGCGGCACAGGCCCACACCCGGATGGAAGCTGGCGATCACATCGGCAAGATTGTGTTGCGCGTGGATTGAAAGCAACGCAAATCCCTGTGGGCGCGTGCCTGCTCGCGAAAACGGCCGGCCGTTGACATGGATGTTGAATGTCACGGCCTCATCGCGAGCAAGCTCCCACAAGTCGAATTTCTCCCTGCTGCCGGCACACATCTGTTAAAACGCGGGCTCCATGTCTGTGCGGTAGATCACCCGATGCCCTCTGCCTTTCTCTCCCGCTTGCGCCCACGGTGGCTGTCGCTGCTGTGCATGGCCGCGTTGATCGTCGGCCTGCCGGTCAGTTGCGGGGCGCTCAGGTACAAAGAGCGCGAGCTGCTGTTTCGCATCGAACCGGGCATTGCCGGCTGGTATCGCGGCCTGCCAAAGGACGTCGAGGAATTTGATATCAAGCCCGCCAGCTTCAAGGCCGGGCAGAACCTGCATGCCTGGTGGTGGCCGGCGGCGCGCCGCGATGCGCCGGCGATCCTCTACCTGCACGGCGTGCGCTGGAACCTCACCGGCCAGGCGTTTCGCATCGAGCAATTGCGCGCCATGGGTTACTCGGTGTTGGCTATCGATTACCGGGGGTTCGGCCAGAGCCACGGTGACCTGCCGTCGGAGGCCAGCGTTTACGAAGACGCCCGAGCCGCCTGGGAGCGTTTCACCGCGATGCAACCGGACCCGGGCAAGCGTTTGATCTACGGTCATTCCCTGGGCGGCGCGGTGGCCATCGACCTCGCGGCAGATTTGACTGCGCAAGCGAAACAGCAGCACATTCCGGTACCGGTGCGCGGCCTGGTGATCGAGTCGACCTTCACCTCGCTGGGCGATGCCGTGGCAGAAGTCGCCGACAATAATTTGCCAGTCCACTGGCTGCCCGTGCGCTGGCTGCTGTCGCAAAAGTTCGACTCCATCGACAAGATCGTCGACATCGACATGCCGTTGCTGGTGGTCCATGGCCTGGCCGACCCGTTCATGCCGTCGCGATTCAGCCAGCAGCTGTTCAATGCCGCCAATCAACCCAAGCGTTTGTTGCTGATTCCTGGCGGTACGCACAACAACAGCATGAGCCTGGGGGGTAGCCAGTATCGCCAGGCACTCGACGGCTTGATGAAGGCCAGCTAGGCCGGTCACGCAGCCGGCAAAGCTTTATTCGAACTCGCTTTGCCGGGCTTGATCAACGAATCAGACCTGAATGTGCAGCCCCTGCTTCTTCTCGATCGGTTCCTCTTTGGCTTTTTTATATAGCTGATCCAGCCAGGAGTCCGTTGATCTCAGGTCCAGCGCGCCTTTGTTCAATAACAATCCATAGTCAATCAACCTGTGGAAGTTGGTCAGGTCCAGCGTCACCTTGCCCTCGAACTGTTTTTTATCCAGCTGGACCAGCTCGATCACCGCTTTGGCGTGATTGAAACTCAAGGACTGGAGGTCCTTTCTCTGGTTTAACAGGGTATTCAACGTGTCCTGTTCCCAGGCCGTCAGCATGTTTGGCGGCGCAGTGACTTGCAACTGCCCGTCTTCGGCCACCGTGTAGCCGAATGCTTTGTCCGCCAACTTGGGCCATAGGCTGTGCAGATTTGCTTTGAAGTCGGTGTATATACCGTCAATTGTTTTGAGCGCATCCGCTGCGCGGCATTCTTTTGCCCAAAGGATTGTAAATCTAAAGCTATCAATCCGAGTGTATAGGCCAACGTACCCGGCACCTAAAGGGGACTTTTCAATAAAGTCCTCTACCGCTTCCAAGTCATCCATGGTGAGGCCTGTAACAGCAGGAGCCTGGAGTTTTTCGATGGCCAACCTCACCCTCTCTTCAATCACCGGCTTTTCTACTGAGTCTGGTTGATTTTGCTCAGTGCTTGCCTTCACCCTTTTCGGGCAGGGCATTTGAAAAGATGCAGCGGTATTTATATTCATATCAACTACTCCTCATGGGGATTCCATGTTGCATAACGGCCAGAACGGGAAATGGGTGACCTGATAAACGCGTAGGAAAAATCCGAAAAAGGAGTAGGTATTTTCTATCAGCTCGTTGCTGATCAAGATAAAAGCCTGCTGTAACGCCAGCGATAAATATGTACCGCCTTTTACAAAGAGGAGAACGTTCAAATACAGATGCCTGCTTGGGCACAACTGCTTCAGAACTTTTACTTCTGGCATCTGATTAAATTACGAGAACGCCTTCATGTGGATTACTTGCTTTAAAAATATCGGGGTACGCTCGGTGTTGTTGTTTTGGGGAATGTCCCTGGCGGCCGGCATGGCACCGGCGATGTCTTTTTTGAGCGCCTCGGCTATTCCGGACATCGCCTCTAAAATTCCGGCGGCGACAACGGCACTGCCCGATAAATTGAACACCTTGGAAGACAGTCTGGCTGACGAAACAGATGTGAAGCATTACAGCTTCACGGCGGTTCGGGGGCAAAACGTGTGGATTCATGCAAAAGAGCGCAAAGGTTCACTACTCACTCTGGAATACAATCTCAATGGCACTTGGCTCACTTTTCCTTGGGGAGAACACTTGACGGTATCCGACTTACAACCGAATCAGGAGATTCAGGTTCGCATTTCGAAGACACCCTCCGCCCCTTTCGTGCTGGGCAGCACCTACAAAATTGAATTTGGTTCAGCACCCTATTACGCCGACAGTCGCGTCCGCGGCGACGCCGGTGAGCTGCCGCTCTACTGGGCAACCACCCAGGCCTATAAAATCTTGAACTGGTCGGTCCGATTGGCGGATTCGACAGGGCATTCGCTCGAAGGCGCTACGGCGACTTTGAAATTGAACAAGGGAGCGGGCGAGATCGACTTCCCTCTTATGACGGACAGCACAGGCAGTGCCACGCAAGACATTGAGTTGGGTAGCTGTCATGGCCGTCTTAAATCTGCCCCGTTCTGGACCCGCAGTGGCAAGTATTACTATCAGTGGGACGCTGAATACAACCTGGGGTATTGGCTGATCCAGATTCAAGGAAAAGAAGCTTCAGGGGTGGGAGGCCCTAACGTGCCGAACGTTTCATTCGCGCAGATCTGTTATCAAAGGATGTTGCGTAACCAGGCATGAGAACTCCGAACAATGAAGCAGGTATTTTTAGTTAGCTGTTACTGCAAAACAATGATGACTCAGCGATAACCCCGCGCCTGCAGGTCAAACAACTGCGCATAGCGCCCGCCACCGGCCAGCAGTTGCTCATGATCGCCACGCTCGAGAATCTTCCCCTGATCGAGGACGATGATGTGATCGGCGTTACGCACACTGGAAAAACGGTGGGAAATCAACAAGGTCATGCGGCCCTGGGTGTGCTGGCTGAAATGCTCGAACACCGCGGCTTCCGCCGCCGGATCGAGCGCCGAGGTCGGCTCGTCCAGAATCAGGATGTCGGCATCGCGGCGCATGTACGCGCGGGACAAGGCGATCTTCTGCCACTGCCCGCCGGACAACTCCTGGCCACCGGCAAACCAGCGCCCCAGTTGCGTGGCATAGCCGCGATCCAGGCGCTCGATAAAGGGCGCGGCCATGCCTTCGGCAGCGGCCTCCTGCCAGCGCTGTAGATCGTTGAACGCCAGGGTGTCGCCCACGCCGATGTTCTCGCCGACGGAGAACTGGTAGCGAATGTAATCCTGGAAAATCACGCCAATGCGCCGACGCAATGCGTCTTCCTCCCAGGTCTGCAAATCGCTGCCGTCGAGCAGAATGCGTCCCTGGTCGGGCCGGTATAAACGGGTCAGCAGTTTGATCAGCGTGGTCTTGCCCGAGCCGTTCTCCCCCACCAGCGCCAGGCTGTGGCCGGGGACAAGGTGCAGGTCAATGCCTTCCAGCGCAGCGCGACTGGCGCCCGGGTAACGAAATCCGACATTCTCGAAACGCAAGCCATCGCCGGGCACCGCGCCAACGGTGAGATGCCCTGTATCCGCCACCACCGGTTCGGCCAGGTACTCGTAGAGGCTGGAGAGATAGAGGCCATCTTCGTACAGCCCGCTGATGGCGCTCAGGCTGCTGCTCACCGCCGTCTGCCCCTGCTTGAACAACACCAGGTACATGGTCATCTGCCCGAGGCTGATACTGCCGTGCACCGTGTCGACCACCACCCAGGCATACGCCAGATAAAACGCCCCGGTGCCCAGTAAACCGAGGACGAATCCCCAACCGTCACGGCGCAGGGTCAGGCGCCGGTCTTCGGCGTAGAGACGGGCGAAGGTATCGCGGTAGCGCTGCAACAACAGCGGCGCGAAACCAAACAGTTTGACCTCCTTGATGTAGCCCTCGTGGGAGAGCAGCGTCTCGATGTAGTTCTGTTGCCGGCTCTCTGGCGCACGGCGGGTAAACAGGCGGAAGGCGTCTCCGGAAAAATGCGCCTCGGCAAAAAACACCGGCAATGCCCCCACCACCAACAGCACCAGCGCCCACGGCGAAAAATGCACCAGCAGCACGCCGAAGCTGATCAGCAGGATCAGGTTCTGGATCAACCCCAACGACTTCATCACCAGCGCCAGCGGCCGGGTCGAGGCTTCGCGGCGCACCCGCACCAACTTGTCGTAGAACTCGGAATTCTCGAACTGCACCAGCGACAATGTCTGGGCCTTTTCCAGAATCATCGTGTTGACCTTCTGCCCCAACTGCACACGCAACAGCGACTGCTGGACCGACAGCGCGCGCTGGGTCGCGGACAGCAATGCCAACACACCCGCCTCCATCAACACATAACGCACCACCGGCCACAGCGGCGCACTGCCCTGTTGCGCATGCAACTGCATGGCGAACACCACGGCGTCGACGATGCGCTGCCCCAGCCAGGCCGCCAGTGCCGGAAGAACGCCGGCAATCAGCGTCGCCAGCACCAGGCCGAGAAACAACCCGCGTGAGGTGCCCCAGACCAGCAGCAGGGCACGTTGGGCCTGGTCGAGCAGCGAGGTGAAGCGTTCAAGAACAGGACTCACGCCCCCAGCTCCGCCACCACGTCAGCTCGTTCTCCCTGATACCGCGCCCGATAGCGTCCCGGACTTTCTCCCGTCCATTTCTTGAACGCGCGGTGGAACGCACTGGGTTCCTGAAAGCCCAACTGCTCGGCGATGTCACTGATGCTCGCCCGGCTTTCACGCAATTGCTCGAATGCCACGGCACGCCGTACTTCGTCCTTGATCTCTTGATAGGAACAGCCTTCACGCTCGAGTTTCCGGCGGAAGGTGCTGGGGCTCAAATGCTGCTCGAGGGCGAAGGCCTGCAGGGTCGGCCAATCACTGTAGTGACTGGAGCGCAAGCGCTGATGCACCTGGGACGCCAGGCCATGTTGGTTGCGGAAGCGGATCACCAGCCACTGCGGCGCGGTACGCAGGAACACTTTGAGCGACGCCAGGTCCTGAACCACCGGCAGACGCAGGTAGTGACTGGCGAACTCGATCTCGGTGCGCTCGGCGCCAAAGGTCAGATTGGGTCCCCAGAGCAGGCGGTCGTCGCTCAGTGACAGGCGCGCGTGGCGAAAGTCGGCGCGGTCGATCGGAATGCGCCGGCCACCGAGCCAGCACAGCAGGCTGATCATCAGCACCAGAAAGGTCTCTTCGCCGAAGCGGCTGGCCTCTTCGTTGGCCGAATGGCTGTCGAGGCTGATGACGGCACGCTTGCCGCGCACCGTCAGGGTGCCGCGAAAGTCGCAGAGGAACAGCGCGAAATTGGCCAGGCACTGGCGCATGGCCTTGTGCAGATCGGGCTCCTGAATCAACGCCCGGCAAATCAGAGCGAATGCCCCTGGTGGCATGCCGTGGGCGTCGAGCCCGAAGAACTCATCGTTCAGTTCGCGGATCTGGATCAGCCACAACGCCGCAAATGCATTGGCCGGCACCCGCGCCGTGGGTTGCCCGATCACCGCCGGATCGATGCCCGCCTGTTCGAGCACGGCCTGCACTCGCTGCGCATCGTCGCCCATCCCGTGGAGCATTGCCTGCACGAAGTAGGCGGCCACCGAGTCCTTTTCCCGCATGTGAACGCTTCTCTCCCCATCACCCGAAATGGCAAAAAACACCAGCGCCGTTGAACAGTTTCGGCATAGGACAACCGCCCTGCCAGCTCTAGACTCGCTGCCAATAGTACGCCTTCGGCCGTGACCGCGGCCAAGGTATTGCAAGGTTTGACCGGAAGGACGGCAAGATGAATCTGCAAAACATTGGCGTGATCGGCGCAGGCACCATGGGCAACGGCATTGCGCAAGTCTGCGCCCTGGCCGGTTTCAGCGTGACCTTGATCGATATCTCCGAGAACGCGCTGCAAAAAGCCCTGACGACCGTTGGCAAAAATCTCGACCGGCAGATCGCCAAAGAGACCCTGACGCCCGAGCAAAAACTCGCCGCCCTCGACAAGATCCGCACCAGCACCGATTACGCCAGCCTGCAAGGCGCGCAACTGGTGATCGAAGCGGCTACCGAGAACCTCGACCTGAAACTGCGCGTGCTGCAACAAATCGCGGCCCAGGTCAGCACCGATTGTGTGATCGCTTCCAACACGTCGTCGCTGTCGATCACCCAGCTCGCCGCCAGCGTCAGCCAGCCTGAGCGTTTCATCGGCCTGCACTTCTTCAATCCGGTGCCGGTAATGGGGCTGATCGAAGTGATTCGCGGCCTGCAGACCAGCGACACCACCCACGCCCTGGCACTGGAGATGGCGACCAGGCTTGGCAAAACCGCGATCACCGCCGGCAACCGTCCGGGGTTTGTGGTTAACCGGATTTTGGTGCCGATGATCAACGAAGCCATCCTGGTGCTTCAGGAAGGCCTGGCCAGCGCCGAAGACATCGACGCCGGCATGCGCCTGGGTTGCAACCAGCCCATCGGCCCGTTGGCCCTGGCGGACCTGATCGGCCTGGACACCCTGCTGGCGATCATGGAGGCCTTCTATGATGGCTTCAACGACAGCAAGTACCGCCCGGCGCCACTGCTCAAGGAAATGGTCGCCGCCGGTTACCTGGGACGCAAGACGGGGCGTGGCTTCCATGCCTATGCCTGAGCGTTGCTCGCGTTTCGCCGAATACCGGGACAAGGTGCTGGAGCTGTTTGCCAGTAAAGGTTTCGGTCAGGTCGGCATGCGTGAGCTCGCCACGTGCCTGGGGTTGTCCCCGGGCTCGTTGTATCACCATTACCCGAGCAAACAGCACTTGCTGCTCGATCTGATCGAGGAGTTCTACGAAGAGCTGTTGGCCACCCTCGGGCGCATCGAGAAAAAGGCCCCGAACAAACGCGATCGACTGAACAACCTGATCCGCGCGCACCTGAATCTGCATCGCGACATGCCATGGCATTTCCGTCTGGTCGAGCGCGACAGCGGTTGCCTGAACGAGGAGCAACAGGTTCGGGTTCAGCAACTGCGCGAGCAGTACGAGCGCAGGTTACTGCTGATGCTCGGTGCCCGCTCGCGGTTCAGTGAGTCGGGCCAGTTGGCGGCCGGTCACGCCATTGCTGCGCTGCTCAACAGTGCTCCGACCTGGTTGACCGCTCACACCCTCGATGAGCATGAGCACCACGAGTTGCTCGAAAGCATGGTCAGCGGTGCCATTGAACGTCTGCTGGCGCCACGCCGCGCAAACGAGGCAATAAGCCTGGCCTCCTCTATCGAGAAAACATCTAAAAAAACCCAGGCTCCCACGCCGATTTAGCGCTTTGCTTGCCGGGACAATGCCATCGGAATTTTGCCGTCGAACCCAACGTCCAATCCGATGTGCACCTTCAATGACCGGGAGCCGAACCATGAAAATCAATCCCTACCTCATCTTCAATGGCGACTGCAAAGCCGCATTCACCTTCTACGCCCAAAGCCTGCAGGGCCGAATCGAAGCCATGACGACTTTCGGTGAAACCCCTGTCGGCGAGCAGATGCCCAAAGACCTGCACAACCTGATCATTCACACCCGCCTGCTGGTGGGCGATCAAGTGCTGATGGGCTCGGACACCACGCCCGACCGCCCGGTGGACGACATCAGCGGTTGCTCGATTTCCCTCAACGTCGACAGCATCGCCGAGGCCGAGCGGGTCTTCACTGCACTGTCGGAAGGCGGCAGCGTGCAAATGCCCTTGGACACCACGTTTTGGGCGGCACGTTTTGGCATGCTGGTAGACCGTTTTGGCGTGTCGTGGATGGTCAACTGCGAAAAGGATCAGTGAAAAAGTCCTGCTGATCGGCGATGTTCAAGGCATGAAAAAGCCCAACCTTGAGAGGTTGGGCTTGCTGGCAACTCTCGGGCCGTCTGCTACCGTCAAATAGTCACCCGCATAGCAGCGACCTTTCGGAGGATCCCCTATGCCAGCCCATGACCTGTCATGGTCCACCCGATTGAAACTGTCGCTTCTGGCTGGCGGGCTGACCGCCACCCTGCTGGTTCTCAGCGGGTGCGCAACCGTCGACGCCCAGACGACTGCTTATGTCGGAGTCGAGCATCCTGCGCCAACGCTGCCCAGTGAAGTGGTCGTACTGCGCACCGAGCCGCTGCGTCCGCATGTTCGATTGGGTGAAATATTGATCGACGCCAGCGTCGATCCCGCACCGCCCATCACCCAGGTAGAAGAAAAACTGCGGGATGAGGCAGCCAAGCTCGGTGGCGATGCGGTGGTGGTGGTCTATGACCATATTCAAGCGGTGGGGGCTTATGTCAACGGGCCGCTATGGGCCCGGGATGTAAAGACCATTGAGGGGCGCAAGCTTAAAGGGATCGTCATCAAGTACCGATAGCGTGGTCCTGCGTCGAATGCCCGGGACACAACCTTTCGTCGTAAATGAAAACGCAGCGACCCCCCAAGCCCCATGTCTGGCTTAGGGTTTGCACAGGCCCGACGTAGCGCCCCAGAACGACATAATTCTGACGCGGCTGCGCCTCAACTCAACGCTTAAGGACTCCAGCGATACGCTTGGTCAGTCACCGGAGATGTAACGTGTCTACTCTCAATGAAATCGCAGCGAACCACGCGAGAATGGCCAAGGCAAAGGAGGAAGAGACGACCGCGCTGAGTGAGCGAACGCTTCATGTGGTGGGCAGTATCGAAATCCCGTGCAAAGATGCGCAACAGCATGTCTCGCTGCACCTTATCGCAGGCGTACAGGAGAGCAACCTCGGTCAGGTGGTGGGTTACTCACTCTAACCGCACTTGACAGTGCGCCCCCTGTGGACCTGTCGCCCGCCTGACCGTGAACGTACTTCAACCTGCGCCATACTCAGGCGCTGGCCAAAGGCAGAACAGAGCTGATCGCCTCACCAACTCCCAAAAGCCCGGTCGACGCCGGGCTTTTCTTTTCCTTCACTTTCTCCGCCTGCGCCACCCTCGCCTGCTGCTACGCTCACATAGCGCCCCTGAAGCAGCTAACGTCACTGCCGGGCCGCCAGGAGCCCAAAATGAAAGGCGCATTTGTAACACTCATAGCCCTGCTCACTTGCTCATCGGCAATAGCCTCGACACCCGATGGAGAAATGCTTTTCCAGGAAAACTGCAGTGTCTGTCACGGCGCTCGAGGGATTGGAGGCTCAGCCCCCAGGCTGGCCGGAGATGCCAGTGAATGGAAATCAAAGGTCTTCGAGCGAGCGGTACTGAGCGGGATCGACGACCATGGAAAACCCTTGAAAGCGCCAATGCCGCATTGGGCTGGAACGAGTTTCAAATCTGACAACGGGGCAATGCCCAGCAAGCTTGAAGTTGATGCAATACAAAAGTACCTGCATAAGCAAAAGTAGTGCATCGGGTCAGGCGGGGTGCCATGGGTGCCAGTGCCCTCTCATGAGCAGAAAGTTGAGGAGAAGCCCGGCGCAGCGCCTGGCTTTTCGTTCCCTTGCGTCACACCGCACCAGAAGGATGCATCCAGCCCAATATCGGGCTTTTCCGTATCTGCGACATCCTTTTCACCAATCACTCACACTTCAAGGCGCAGATTATCCCTGCTCCTTAGAAGATTCCCATTTGGTCCGCCCGCATGCGGGCCATTTTTTTGTTCGTTATTTGGCGATGTAGCCTTTCGATAGACATCAAGAGGAGTTCGCCCCGGGCATCAAGGCAGGGACATACCGTTGCACCGCGCGTGTTTTTAAGTGTTATCGCCGAGATGCATCCCGGTCATTCCACAGATTCGTCGGAACACATACGGCTCCATCCAACAACAACCTTGCCGTTCGCATCAGCCCGCAACTGACCAACTGACCATTGTGCAGGCGCAGTTCCACGGTGAACTCGCCCATCGAGTGTTCAACCGAAACCTGCTTTACGTCCCCGTCTTTCACAATGGCCAGACGCATAGCCACACTGCCCTCGATCAAGCAGGCAGCGGCAACACTGACCGCACCGAATACCCCGATGCTGGTATGGCAACGATGAGGGATGAATGTACGGGTGCTGAGCGCCCCACCGGCTTGTGCCGGTGCAATCAGGCACATTTTTGGCACGTTGCGCTGTCTCACATCGCCGAGGTTCATGCGTGGGCCGGCCTGCAGGCGGATCGATTCAAGGCGGCCTTTCAACTCAGTATTGGCATCCAGTTGTGCCGGACTCTCATAGCCGCTCAGAGCGAGGTCTTCGGCCCGGATCAGCACCACTGGCATGCCATTGTCCACGCAAGTGACTTCAACGCCGTCGAACAGATCCACTGCGTTGCCAGTCGGCAACAAAGCACCGCAACTGGAGCCGGCGACATCCTCGAACTCCACGATCAATGACGCACCACCGCCGGGAACTCCGTCGATTCGCGCATCACCGGTATAGCAAACCGCATCATTGGGGGTAGGCACATGCGCAATCGCAATCTGCCCAGTGTTCTCCATGAAGATACGTACCGGGGTCACATCCCCCGTCACATCCACCAGTCCGCGTTCGATGGCGAACGGGCCGACACCGGCGAGGATGTTGCCGCAGTTCTGGCCGTAATCGACTCGCGGCTCCTCCACCAACACCTGGGCGAAGAGGTAATCAACATCAGCTTCGGCACGCGTGGACGGCTTGATGATTGCCACCTTACTGGTCAGCGAGTCGCCGCCACCGATGCCATCGATTTGACGCGCATCTGGCGAGCCCATGACCGCGAGCAAGACGCGATCTCGCAGTGCCGGCTCCTCTGGCAAGTCCTGAGCAAGGAAATAAGCCCCTTTCGACGTCCCACCGCGCATCAACAGGCAGGGAATGCGTGTCTGACTCATGCTCACTCTCCGAGATCGTCAAGGCTGTCGACGTAGCGCAAGCCTTTTTCGGCGAGGCGTGCGCGCATGTTGTAGATGTCCAGCCCCAATTCGCCCTTCGCCAGACGCAAGGCCTTTTGCTCTTCCAGATCGGCACGCGCTCGACTGGCTTCAACAACCTGGGGCACTTCGCCGCGACGCACGATAACCACACCATCGTCATCGGCGACCACCACGTCACCCGGGTTGACCAACTGACCGCCGCATACCAGTGGCAGGTTGACCGAACCAAGGGTCTCCTTGATCGTGCCCTGAGCGCTGATGGCGCGAGACCAAACCGGGAACCCCATCTCGCGCAGTGTGTGGGTATCACGCACGCCGGCATCGATCACCAGGGCGCGCACGCCGTGAGCCTTGAGCGAAGTGGCGAGCAGGTCGCCGAAGTAGCCGTCGGTGCATGGCGAACTGGGGGCGACCACCAGGATATCGCCGGGGCGGCACTGCTCCACCGCCACATGGAACATCCAGTTATCGCCCGGTGCCACCAGCACCGTGACCGCCGAGCCACTGATCACTGTGCCTCTTTGTATGGGTGCGATCGATGACGTCAGCAGGCCTTTTCGCCCCTGAGACTCGTGGACGGTCGCGACACCGAAGCGCCGCAATTCATCGACCAACACCTGCTCGGCCCTGGCGATGTTGCGCACGACAACACCGGTTTTCCCGATCAACTCGCTCATGCCAGATTCTCCGTCACGCGCGGGAAGATGCTCTGGTAGCCCTCGCCATAAATGATGTCGCGGCTGGAGGTGATCCCGACGTTGCGCTTGGCTTGCACACCACGCTGCAGGGCAACGCGCGTGTAGTACTCCCAGAGGTGTTCCTGACCGGCCATGCACTGGATGGCGGCGTACTTTTTGTCCCAGACCGAGGTGATGTCCAGCAACACGTCAGGGCGCCATTCGCATTGCTCGGGCTGGTGAGGTTCAAAGCTGTAGACCGGTGGTGCGCCGACGATTTTCTCGCCCGGTTTGTAGCCTTCGGCCTGGGCGATGATGCGTGCCTCTTGCGTCAGGTTCATGGCCAACGGGTGATCGTAGTTATAGGGATCTTTCAGCGAGTGGCTCAACACGAATTCGGGCTGAACCCGTCGGAACACATCGGCCAGGCGAAACAGGGTTTCCTTGTCGGCACGCATCGGGTAGTCGCCAATATCGAAAAATTCGACACTGGCACCCAGGATATCGGCGGCGGCCTGAGCCTCTTCGCGGCGAGCGCTTTTGACTTTGTCTTCGCTCATCTCGCCCTTACGCCACAGCTTGGCGGACTCACCGCGTTCGCCGAAGGACAGGCAGACGATGTGCACGTTGTAACCCTGTTGTGCATGCAGCGCGATGGCACCACCGGCACGCCAGACGAAATCGGCAGAGTGTGCGCTGACGACCAGCGCGTTTTTTGGTGATTCGATCATTGCGAATGCTCCTTGTGCGTTTCGAAAGAGCATCGCATCGGCCACTACCGACGGAGTAATGCGTTGCAGTGTTGGAGGTATGCGTTTTTTTTATTGCCGAACCTTCAAGGCGGCGGCATAGTCCGGTTCAAACAGAGCGTTGCCGAGCCAGAACCCTATGGAATCCAGTGAACTGCCCAGCCTGATGCACGTGCGCGCCTTCGTCCAGGTAGCTGATCACGGCAGCGTTTCGAAGGCTTCTGTAGCCCTGTTCCGGGCACAGTCTGTGGTCACCCGGTCTATTTCAGAACTGGAAACTCGACTGGGCGTACCGTTGTTCGAACGGCACGCCAACGGCATGCGACTGACAGATTTTGGTGCACGCCTGTTGCCTCGGGCACGTCGCACATTGGCCGAGCTGGAGACTGTGCCGGGTCTATTGGGTGGAGCGGACAAGCAAGCTGTCGAACCGCTTTATTTGTTCCAGGTAAGACGCCTGCAAGTGTTCGTCAAACTGTGCGAGACGCACCACATGCAGACTGTGGCCAGTCTGTTCGGCCTGAGCCAACCCGCCGTCAGCTCGACTCTGAAGGTATTGGAAAGTGGCTGTGGTCGGCCGCTGTTCGAGCGCACGCCTTGCGGATTGCAGCCGACACGTGTCAGCCATGAAATCCTCTTTCCGATCCGTCGGGCACTGAACGAGTTGCGTCACATCGAAACAGACATAACGGCCTTGCGCGGGGCATTGCAGGGCGTGGTGCATGTCGGTGCTCTGCCCTTGGGTCGCACCCGCATATTGCCCGAGGCCATTGTGCGCATGATGGCCGAACACCCGGCGATCCAGGTCATCACCAATGAAAGCCCGTTTGATCTGCTGGCGACTGAACTTCGCGCCGGCGATGTCGATTTCATTTTTGGCGCCCTGCGCCCGGAGGCCTACGCCAGTGATCTGGCCGGCGAGGCGTTGCTCAATGAAGATATGGTGGTTGTGGCGCGGCGCGATCACCCGCTCTATTCGAAACATGCGCTGCACGATGAGCTAAGCACTGCCCGCTGGGTACTGCCTCGCGCCGGATCACCCGCCCGGCAGATGCTCGACGAGTGTTTCACCCGGTTCGGTATTGCGCCGCCCCGGCCGGTGGTGGAAAGCGCCGACATGGCGATCATTCGCGGCCTGTTGTTACGCTCGGACATGCTCGCCGCAGTGTCTGCCCACCAATTGGAACAGGAGATTGCCTCCGGTGAGCTGTGCATTCTGCCACTGGAGCTGAAACAGACCACCCGTGCCATCGGTCTGACTTATCGCAACGGCTGCCTGCACTCCCCGGTGGCTCAAGCCCTGATGGACATGATTCGCCGGGTCATCCGCGAGCAGGCAGCCGAAACGTCGATATCTAGAACAAGCCAAGCGGATAGCTGACGATCAGCCTGTTCTCATCAAACTCATTGCTGCTGTAGTCCCGACGGATGCTGGAGTTGCGCAGGCGCAGGTTGAGGCTCTTGAAAGTGCCGCTCTGCACCGTATACGCCAACTCCGACTCACGCCCCCACTCCTTGCCATCGGTAATGCTGCCGGTGTGCACGTTGTCCCCGCTGATGTAGCGGTTCATCAAGGTCAGGCCCGGGATGCCGAGGGCAACGAAATTGTAGTCGTGGCGCAGTTGCCAGGATTTCTCCCGGGCGTTGTCATAACTGTTGTTGTAGCTGTCGTTGGCCAGGGTACCGCCGCTGGTGCCGTTGACCCGCATCCATGCATTGTCACCGGTAAGCTTTTGCAGGCCGACGTAGAAGGTGTTCCCGCCATACTTGGCCGAGAGCAGCGCTGAGGCGGTGCGGTTATTCAGGTCGCCGGCGCGGGCACTGCCGTCCTCTCGCCCCCAGAAGTAACCCAGGTTTGCACCCAGCGTCCAGGCGCCTAGCGGCTGACTGTGTACCAGTTGTAGACACTGTTGCTGATAGATGTCCTTGAGCTCGGCATTCCACAGGCCGATCACGGTGCGCTTGTCGTTGAAGCTGTATTCACCGCCGACGAAGTTGAAGCGATCGGACGTGAACGCGGTTTTGCCCTGCATGAACATGTCGTCCATGCTCGAATCGTTGCGCGGGCTGTTCTGCCGGAACTGACCGCCGTACAGGGTCAGGCCATCGATCTCCTGCGAGGTGACCTGGCCGCCGCGCAAGGTTTGCGGCAGCGAACGGCCATCGTCGGAACGCAGGATCGGCAATACCGGCATCCACTCACCGATCTTCAGTTCGGTTTTGCCCACTTTCATTTTCCCGGCGACCGCCAGGCGGCCGAAATCATCGGCAGGACGCCCATCGCTATCGAGTGGCAATAGCTGCGTACCACCAGTGCCCTGCCCGCCATCAAGCTTGACCGAATAGAGTCCCAACACATCCACGCCAAATCCCACCGTGCCCTGGGTGAAACCGGAACGAGCATCGAGGATAAAGCTCTGCGTCCACTCTTCGGCCTTGCCTTGCGGGTAAGCCGGATTGGTAAAGTTGCGGTTGATGTAGAAATTACGCAGGTTCAGGTTGACGCTGGCATCCTCGTCGAAACCGGCCGCCGATGCGAACTGAGGGAGTACGCACATGACAGCCAACGTGCTGACGATTCGATGACTTACGGTGTTTTTCATTGTTATTGTTTTCCGATTTTTGGGTAAAGAAATGCCCTGCGCCCGTCAGTGCCGGGCACAGTGAGGTCAATGAGAAATGGCTGAAGGCGACTGCGGGGAGTCGCCGCTAAATGAAGGAACGCCAGGCCTTGATCATCAGCGAGGCGCTTTACCCGCCACCGAGTACAGCACCTGCTGGTTTCGGGTTTTCATGAATTCGTCCAGGCTCTGCCCACGCATGGCCGCGTAGACCTGCAGATTTGGAATGCCGAGCACAGCAGCGAGCTTTTCCAGCACGAAGAAAATCGCCCCGTACTGGATCAGACCGCGCCAGTCACGACGTCGCAGCAGATCGCATTCCTCTTCGCTCAAGCCACCCTCCTCGTACAGCGCCTCCGGCGCCTCAAGAAATCGTTGGCGCCATTGCGGCTCGATCATCCGGTGCAGGAACTTGTTCAGGCGATAGCCCTTGGCGCTGCGCTCCAGGGTGAACGGATAGGTGCCTTGCAGTTTTTCGATACCAGCCAACTGATGCTGCATGTGCTGCAAGTGGCGCGCGTTAACGTCGGCGGGTACCGCACGGTCCTGATTTTCCAGCAACAGGGTAGCGATACCGGTCATGGACGGCAGGTAGTAGTCCTGATGCAGGTTCTTCACCGTGGCCGACAGTGCACCGCGCATGATCAACCAGGTGATGACTTCAGAACCTTCCATTCCGCCAAGGGTGGCGTATTCGGCGTGGGTCATCTCCGTCAGGCGCACCGGGTCGTTAACCAGCAGATCAATGAATTGCTCATCCCACTGCGGGTTGTTGAAACCACAGCGCTCGCCATGTACCTGATGGGACACGCCTCCGGTGGCGACGATGGCCACCTTTAAATCTTCGGGATAGCTTTCAATCGCACGGCGCAAGGCCTGGCCTAGCTTGTAGCAGCGCAGGGCACTGGGGATCGGGAACTGCAAAACGCCAACCTGCAGCGGCACGATTTCTACCGGCCAGTCAGGTTCGCACGGCAACAGTGCAGACATCGGTGAAAAGAAGCCATGATCCAGTGGCTTGTCACGGAAGAAACTCATGTCGAACTCATCGGCCATCAGACTTTGGCCGATGTGCCGCGACAGCGCCGCATGTCCGCCAACCGCGGGCAGCAAGCGCGGATTACCGCCCTCGTCCGCCACCTCGTAACGCTCATCGACCCCCAGAGAGAATGCACCGTAGTGATCGAAGAAAAACGACGTCACGTGGTCGTTGAAGATGTAGAACAACACATCCGGTTGTTGCTCCTTCAACCAGACCTTGATCGGTTCGAAGCCGTCGAAGATCGGCGCCCAGGCGGCCTCATTCTGTTTATCGTGATCGACGGCGAAGCCGATGGTGGGTGTGTGGGATACCGCGAGGCCACCGATGATGCGTGCCATGATGAGTTCCTTTGTCCGAAAAAGATTATTGCGCCAGCAGGGTCCGGTTGACCCGGCTCCGTGCATGACCGTTGGCCAGGATCGCCAACGCGGCGATGAAGGCAGGCACGCTCAACAGGGCGAACAGCAATGGCAGGCCCAAGCCGAGGCTGAGCACCGCACCACCGATGAGAGAACCAAAGATAGCGCCGAAACGTCCGATACCGAGCATCCAGCTCACGCCCGTGGCACGGAAATCAGTCGGGTAATAGCCAGGCGCAAAAGCATTTAGGCCAGTTTGCGCACCGCTCATGCAGAACCCTGCGGCAATGACACCAACCGCCAGCAGACTCGACTCGAGACTGAACGCCCCCAGCAGCAAGATAAAGACGCCGCCCAGCGCATAGGAAGTTGCAATGACGCCATTGGGATTACGTCGGTCCATGATCCAACCCACCACGATCGCCCCTACCGTACCGCCGATCTGGAACAAGCCTGTGATGGTGGCTGCACGCTCGATGGACAGGCCGCCTTCACGCAACAGCGTCGGCATCCAGCCCATGGTCAGGTAGATCACCAGCAGGCCCATGAAATAGGTCAACCAGAGTGCAAGCGTGCCGATGCGATAACGCTCGCTGAATAGCATGCGCACCGGCGCCTTATGCTGGGCCTGGGGTTCGGCGAGGGTGAAATTTGTGGTGGCCGAGAATTTGCCACCCAGCTTGTTCAGCACTTTGGCGATCTGGGCGGCAGGTGCATTGCGGGCCGCCAGGAAACGTGCGGATTCTGGCAGCAACAACCAGAGCAAAGGCAGCAACACCAGTGGCAGGATGCCGCCGACCAGCAACACCGATTGCCAACCGTGCAGAGGAATCAAGCAGGCGGCGAACAATCCGCCCAGCCCCGAGCCCATGTTGAAACCGGTGAACATGATGGTAATGAACAGCGAACGATTGCGTTCTGGCAGGTATTCGGCAAGCAACGTCGTGGTGTTGGGCATCGCGGCGCCCAGGGCCACACCGGTCAACAGCCGCAAGGTAGCCAGTTCGTATGGGTTGCGGGCAAACGCACACGCCAGGCTCAGCACGCTGAATCCGGACACGGCCAACAGCAGCACTTTCTTGCGCCCCAGGCGGTCAGCGTAAGGACCAGCCGTCAGGGCGCCGATGGCGAGCCCGACCATACCCGCACTCATCACGGGGCCGAAAGCGGCTTTGGAGAGCCCCCACGCCTGAATCAGTGAAGGTGCGATAAAGCCCATGACCGCCACATCGAGGCCATCGAATAGAACAATGAAGAAACACAGGCCCATGATGAGCCACTGATACCTGGTAACCGGACGGCTATCGATCCACGCTTTGATGTCGACCGTTTCATGACTCATGTTTTCACCTTTTTGTTTTTATAGAAGTTCCGACAGACCTGGTAATGACTGCGAGCCTGAAGGCTGAACGTTGGGCGTGACTGTAAAGCCGCAAGTGCCTGCCCCGCCTCTGGGAAATCCTTAAGCGGGTATCGGTTTTTCTTATGAGGTGATAAAGACAGGAAGGGTCAAGACCCAGCCAGGATGCGGGTCTTGATAGAGGTTTTATGTGATCGAGTGGGTGGCAGAAGTCATGAAGAACATGAGGGAGATTGGAGCACACCATGTGTCTATTCGCCCCGAATTGTGCAGTCGAATTATCAGCGAAGGGCAGATACGAAAAAGCCCGGCGCTGGGGCCGGGCCTTGGATGAGCGGAGATTTTGGCTATCACAGCGGATGAGATTTGTGCCGCTTGAAATATTCTTGCTTGCCCACGGTAGACTCAATGTTCCGATAGGTGCATCCATCAGTCACACACAGCATTGACCTGCCATCTCTGAGTGCCACAGAAAATGTTACCTCGTCCTCTTCGCCCGCCAACATAAAGCCTGCAACCGCACCCACCGGACCGAGTACCATCGCACCGGCCAAGCCCAGGCTGACGGAGCTTGATACATCTGAATATGAGCTTTCGCTGACTAATGTAACGTCACGGATCTCCTGAGTGGATATCTTTAGTCCAGGCCACGGGTACACAACTGTCTCTATTGTGATGAACCCGGGTTCATACACTGCATGCCCATCAAGAAAATCTCCTGCCAGGATTTTTATTTTTGCCATACCAAACCCTCCCTGCATTTTCCTGCAAGAAAATTCAACGCTCAGAGGTTTGTGTCGTCAACGAGGTATGGACGAGGGGCGTCAATTTCCGACTGTTGGAAGCACAAGAATGAGCAGATTGTTTGCGCGAAATTTGCTCATCCTCGCGCTGCACAATCCCCCTGCGCTCTTCAATGAAGAGTCTTGCGACTTTCACCAATCCTGATTCGGTCCAGCGCCCGGTTTAACGAATCCAAGGCATTGAGGAGGGCTTTCGCCTCGGCCTCTCGACCATCTCCCCACAGACGTTCAGCCATTTTATTCAGGGCCTGGATAGAGCGCTCGATATCAGCAGCCGTCACTGAGGCGGTGTCTTGAGGGTGTCTCTTTGGCATTTGTTAGAGTTCCCACAAAACGTTGTGTTGGTGTGCACATGCCAAACAGAAAATAAGGAGTGCAGGGGTCGCCGTTACCATTTGGTAACGATGCGAAATTTATCACCATTAAAACTCCACTACGAGCAGCAACCAATGGCTAAAGCACTCTCGCCGGTGCATCAAGGTGGCGGACGCTTGAAAAATGAACTGTCGGGACTGAATCGTGTCTACGATTCCAGGGATGACGCAGTATCCACATGGCTGGTGCTGGGCAGGACAACCGGCCAGCCTTAAAGCCCTCTCCTGGAATCAAATATGTCTAAAAAGCTTGCTGCTATTTTGTTGTCCGCATTGGTTGGCGCGGCTGCCAGCAACGTAATGGCTGCTCAAGGCCAATGGCAAAAAGATCACCCCCGTAGAGCCGAAGTCAATGGTCGACTGGCCAACCAGAACAAGCGAATCAGCAACGAAGTCAAAGAGGGTGAAATAACCAAGGGGCAGGCAGCCAATCTACATAAGGAAGACCATCAGATTCGTCAGGAAGAACGGAACATGGCTAGCCAAAATGGCGGACATATCACCAAGCAGGAGCAAAGGGCCCTTAACCAACAAGAGAATGCTGTAAGCCACCAGATTGGTGGCTAAGCCTTACCTCTGATTTTCGGTTCGTGTTCACCTTGGTGTGCTTTTTTTGTAAATGTTTTACCCATTAGCCTGCGAGGTCCCTCAAGGGCTAATGGTATTGATGGACCGATGACCGTGACGACTGTAAGCCTCGCTAACCACCTGACCCGCCCTCACCTGCCTCGCTGAAGGCTCTGCAGTCGGACAAGCGCCTTTCAGCAGGTAGCCTGCTTAATGAGTTGCCTCAAGCATTTGAAGCCTTCCTTGCTTGCCGCAAGTGATTGATATCACTTTACAATCTCATTTCGGTCTCCCATCAGGCTGAATTCGACATAGATGCGTAGACCAGTAGTTCACCTCACGCCAGACAGTGAGCGTCCCGAAGGCACGCGCGAAAAGGCGATCGGCAACAGCAAGGCCGTATGCCCTGCGTGAAGTGGGAGCGGCGTGGATGCATCTGTACAAGAAAGCCGGAAGGGGCAGGCAGGCCATGTGATCAAGGGCATGACAAAAACCTACCCACGTGACCACGAGGAATTCATATGGTCCGAGGCAATTCCGGGCCTGAATATCAGCGAAATCACCGGGTAATTTTGCGCGCTTTTTGCGCAGACACAAAAAAGCCGATCTAGTAGATATGGTCTGGACGGAGTGATTCGAACACTCGCCCCCCTAGCACCCCGTCGCGAGCATTCCAGTCGGACTGCCATTTTTCATTCGCGACCGTCACGCCGTGTTGGTAGGCGCCGAACAGCACCGCAGCCACCAGCAGGACCGCAGCTATATAAGGAAGGATTCGCAACAGAATCTTCATCCCAGCACCTCACCCGCATTTTTCCACAGCGCCAGTCGATCATCCTGACCATTAAGTCCTCCGTTGATGCGCCGGGTGATGCGTTCAAAATCGCCGGCATCGGCCAGTGTGTGTTCAGGCCCTTTGTCCCCCAGAACCAGGCGGCAGACAGGCAGGCGTATTGGGGCTGCTCCAGCAGCTCTGGCCGGTTTACTTGGTCTAGGCCCAGCGTCTCGCCGCATGCAGCATAGTTCGCCCGGTCAGTGATCCGGATCAGGCCACGGCTGCGGTACTTGGAGCAGTCACCCGCTACGGTGTTGCCCAGGTCTGCCCTGCCCTCGTATTTGACTTGGGCCAGTGTTGGTCCCCAAATCTCACGGACATAGCGCAACTGGCCGGACTAATGACCGATCTGGGCGACGAACGCGCGACCCGCTGGGCCCCGACAATCTGGTATCGCTGCATCACCGTATTCAGGACAGGTGCAAAAACGCCGGCTTTCGCGCCGGCGTTCGGGAGGATCTGCAGCTACTGCTGGGCGGGGATGGACATGCTTTTCTCCAGGCAAAAAATACCCACTCAAGGGCGAGCTCTGTCTCTGTGGTAGATCAGGTACAGCGGATGTAGAATCGATTTCTTTTTGACACCGACTACCAATGCTCAACTCAATCCAAACACTTAGAGCCTTAGCAGCATGGCTGGTTGTTGGCCACCATTACATGCAGCTGGCACACAACTTCCAACTTAGCGACCCAATATCCATTTCACTGCAAAGGTACGGCGCTATCGGTGTTGATTTATTTTTTATCATTAGTGGTTTCGTCATCTATATTTCAGCAACCGGCAAGATAATTACGCCATTCGAGTTTGCGACCCATAGATTGGCACGGATAGCGCCTGCCTATTGGCTCTTTACTCTCATAACAGTCGCCACTCTTATACTTCTACCAAACGCCATTCCTCTTACAGAATTTGAACCTGCATTCGCCCTCAAAAGTCTGCTGTTCGCTCCCGCGCAAAACCCGTCCGGCATTGGGCTCTATCCACTAATAACAGTAGGATGGACTCTAAACTATGAGATGGCATTCTATGGCGTTTTCTTGATCAGTTTATTCTTGCCTAGAAATTTCAGAATCTTGGCAATCACCCTCGGTGTCACACTGCTTTACAAGGCGATACCCTCCGCCGGCGGGGTTTTTGCCTTTTATAACAACCCCATAATTTTCGAATTTATATTTGGTATATTTATCGCGTTCGCCCACCAAAAAGGACTTGTTCAGCGCATAAATTTAACTGCGGCAATCCTAATGATCGCTGCATCCATAGGTGTTATTGTATATTTCGGCCAAGTCACCCACAGCCCAATAAAATCAGGGCTCCCATGCGCCATCGTCTTACTTTCCGCTTTATCACAAGAGCGCTTTTTTTCGGGAGCAACAGCAATCTACCGACTGGGCAATTGGTCATATTCGACCTATCTCTGTCACGTTCTGGTTATTAGCCTCATGATACAACTGCAGCAATTGATGAACCTGAATACATTCGTAACACTCGCCATGATTTTAGCCATTATTCTTTTTGTATCGTGGTTCAGCTTCCACTTTATCGAAACACCTATTTCCAGACTCGCCAAGAACGGTTTAAAAAAGACAGCAAACTCTGCGACCAAACCTATTTGACATCTTGCTTCTTCAGCAAACTTACGCATGACGAGTTTGTAAGTACCACCGCTCAACTTTTTGGCTCAGTAACGGCATTCTGGGCCCAGCGCCACGCCCTACGGCGTTAGGACGAGGAGGTCGCTGACTCTTTCAGTAATGGGCATGCTTTTCTCCAGGCAAAAAAAATACCACTCAAGGCGGCTTCTTCAGTTCGGGCGACTTAGGGTTGTGGTGGCCATATCGGATAAGGTTGCGTCAGGTCAATCCGATTGACCGCGACGCGGTACTGCTTCCATTTCTTCAACAAGGCCGTTTCCTCGGCAGTCGCATCGTCCAGGTCCACAGCATCCTGCAGCGGCGCGATTGCTAGCGTTGCCTGTGCAACCAGGTAGTTGTGGGTTGAGGTATTGACCAAGCTGATTTCATCAGGGGTCGGCAGATAGGGAACGGGATCAGCGAAGACCTCACCAACGTAGGTCTAGCGCTCTTGCGACATCTACTTAAGGTCCGTGACTTCGACCAGAGTAGAGACGAACTCAGGGGCGAACCGTTGATCAATTGGCACCTCTTCACCAGTTTCATCCGATCAGGGCAAATCTCTACCACAACGCCGCTATCGATCCGTGCGTAGGTTCTCATCATGCGTACTCCCAAATGATTACGATATCAGCTTTACCGGTGCCGCCAGACAAGTTAGCGCTGCCGGACCCGGCCGATACGCCCGATCCCCCTGCACCATAATTTGGGGATGCTGTGCTGTTTGAGTTGATGAGTGACGGAACGCCGCCACCACCGAATTTTCACGCGCCGCCAGCGCCGAACTTGCCGATACTGAAGTATAAATAGATGGGCATATGCCAATATTTTGCTCGATATTCGCCCCGGTGGGGGTGTCCGCGAATGACCCATTCCCAAGTCGGTGATCGAGAAGCAGCGCGGCAGTCATCCGCTTTACGTGTTCCCGTTTGGCAACCCACATGGCGAGAGGAATGAAACGACGGTTCACCGCATGAATGACTCGGCCTGGAGAAGGCGCGGATCAGGGCGGCGAAAAAGTGGCAGGAGAAATTCTTGCGGCCGGCACATGAAGTCTTTACCAGGATCCGCATTCACGACTTGAAGTACACCTTTGGGCGAAGGCTACGTGCTGCAAGTGTGACGGAGGAATATCGAAAAGCGCTGCTCGGCCACAAGAACGGAAGCATCACCAGTCACTACTCGGCAGCGGAACTGGATCAGCTCATTGCGGCGCCAAATAAAGTATCAGCAACCGACTCGCGCGCACCAGCGCTGACGATTCTGAAAAGGAGAGAAGCATGAAGGAAAAGGCCAGGGTCACTCGAAAAGTCACTATGGCAGAAACAACAAAGCCGCTCGAAAGCGGCTAAGTCATTGAATAATATGGTCGGGACGGAGTGATTCGAACACTCGACCCCTAGCACCCCATGCTAGTGCGCTACCGGACTGCGCTACGCCCCGACTAGGCGTGAAACCTGTTCTTCATCTCGAAGAATGCTCAAGAATATATCGCAAGCGTTTGAAAACTGGAAGTATTTAAACGCAGAAATTTATTTCTTGAGAACCACCAGTACATCTTCCAGCTCAGCGATCATTTGGCGAATCATTTGTTTGTACTGGGTTGTGTCATCTTTGGCCTCATCACCGGACAAACGCAGACGCGCACCGCCGATAGTGAAACCTTGATCGTAAAGAAGTGCGCGGATCTGCCGGATCATCAGCACGTCCTGGCGCTGATAATACCGGCGGTTTCCGCGGCGTTTGACGGGGTTGAGTTGAGGAAACTCCTGCTCCCAATAGCGCAGTACGTGCGGTTTTACCGCACACAACTCGCTAACTTCACCAATGGTGAAGTAGCGTTTGCCTGGGATGACGGGTAGCTCGTCGTTATGACTTGGTTCCAGCATAAGCCTCAACTCGGGCCTTCAATTTCTGCCCTGGACGAAAGGTGACCACACGGCGAGCCGTGATCGGGATTTCTTCTCCCGTTTTCGGATTGCGGCCAGGCCGCTGACGTTTGTCCCGAAGGTCGAAATTGCCGAAACCGGACAATTTGACTTGCTCGTTGTCTTCAAGAGCGTGCCTGATTTCCTCGAAAAACAGTTCAACCAATTCCTTGGCTTCCCGCTTGTTCAGGCCCAGCTCTTCATACAGACGTTCCGCCATCTCAGCTTTCGTCAAAGCCCCCATACGTCACTTCCTTAACGTGGCGTTCAACCTTTGTTCGAGCGAGGTGAGGATGTTTTGAGTCGCAGAATTCACCTCATCGTCATTAAGAGTGCGCGATGGATGCTGCCAGGTCAAGCCAACTGCGAGGCTTTTTCTATCAGGATCAATGCCTTTACCCTGATACACGTCAAATAGCCTGAGGTCTGTCAGCCATTCGCCTGCATTTTCACGGATTACGTCCAGCACAGCCGTGGCTGCAACCCCTTTGTCCGCAATCAATGCCAGGTCACGACGCACTTCAGGAAAGCGCGATAACTCCTGGAATTTAGGCATTTTGCCCGCCGCGACTTCTGCCAGAACCAGTTCGAAAACGAATACGGGACGGTCCAGCCCCAGCGTTTTCGACAATTCAGGGTGGATCGCGCCGACAAAACCGACCAGACGCCCCTCTCGCTCGACACGCGCGGTTTGACCCGGGTGCAATGCTGGATGCTTGCCCGGCACGAACGTGAAAGCATCCAGTGCACCGGCAAAGCCCAACACCGCCTCCACGTCAGCCTTGACGTCGAAGAAGTCCACGGTGTCGCGACCTTGCGCCCAGCCTTCAGGGAGACGGCTACCGCAAACCACGCCCGCCAGCATTGGTTCTTGCTTCAGCCCTTCCAGCTGACCGACGAAGCGCAGACCGCTTTCGAACAGACGCACACGGTCTTGCTGACGGTTCAGGTTGTGCTGCAGCGCCTTGACCAGACCAGGCCACAAGGACGAACGCATGGCGGCCATGTCGTTCGAAATCGGGTTAGCCAGCAACAGCGGTTCAACACCCGGATTAAACAACTCGAACTGTTTCGGATCGATGAAGCTGTAGGTGATCGCTTCCTGATAACCACGGGCTACCAGCAGGCGGCGCAGTTCAGGCAGATCGCTACGCGCTTCAGCCTTGGCTTGCGGCGCCAGACGCGCTTGCGGGTAACGAACCGGCAAGCGGTTGTAGCCGTACAAACGAGCCAGCTCTTCGATCAGGTCGACTTCCAGACTGATGTCGAAGCGGTGGCTCGGCACTTCCACGCGCCACTGCCCTGCTCCGTCGGCGGTAATGCCCAGGCCCAAAGCGCTGAGCAGACGCTCGACTTCGGCCGAATCCATTTCCATGCCCAGCATCTGGGTGATGCGCTGGGTACGCAGGGTCACCGGCGCGATCGATGGCAGGTGCTGCTCACTGACGGTTTCGATGATTGGACCCGCTTCGCCGCCGGTGATTTCCAGCAGCAGGCCAGTGGCGCGCTCCATGGCTTCACGGGCAAGTTGCCAGTCCACGCCACGCTCGTAGCGGTGCGATGCGTCGGTGTGCAGGCCATAGGAACGGGCCTTGCCAGCGACAGCGATTTGATCGAAGAAGGCGCTTTCCAGGAATATGTCGCGAGTGGTCGCGGTGTTGACGCCGCTGTGCTCACCGCCCATGACACCGGCAATTGCCAGTGCGCGAGTGTGGTCGGCAATCACCAGCGTATCGCTACGCAGGCTAACTTCCTGACCGTCAAGTAGAACCAGCTTTTCACCTTCTTCAGCCATCCGCACGCGGATGCCACCGTTGATCTCGGCAAGATCGAAGGCGTGCAGCGGTTGGCCCAGCTCCAGCATCACATAGTTGGTGATATCGACAGCGGCGTCGATGCTGCGCACTTCGGAACGACGCAGGCGCTCAACCATCCACAGCGGCGTCGGCTTGGACAGGTCGACGTTACGGATTACACGACCCAGGTAACGCGGGCAAGCAGCGGGAGCCAACACTTCAACCGAGCGCACTTCATCGTGCACGGCGGGAACGATGGCTACCACGGGACGAGTGACCGTAGTGGCGTACAGCGCGCCGACTTCACGAGCAAGGCCCGCCAGGGACAGGCAGTCGCCACGGTTCGGGGTCAGGTCAACCTCGATGCTGGCATCGTCCAGGTTCAGATACTCACGAATGTCCTGGCCTACAGGCGCATCGGCAGGCAATTCCATCAAGCCGTCGTTGCCTTCACCGACTTGCAGTTCGGCCTGGGAGCACAGCATGCCGTTGGATTCAACGCCACGCAGCTTGGCCTTCTTGATTTTGAAATCACCCGGGAGCTCGGCACCGATGGTGGCGAACGGGATCTTCAGGCCGGGGCGAACGTTTGGCGCACCGCAAACAACCTGGAAGGTCTCCGAACCATTGCTGACCTGGCAAACACGCAACTTGTCGGCGTCCGGGTGCTGTTCGGTGCTCAGCACCTCGCCCACGATGACACCGCTGAATACACCGGCGGCCGGCGTAACGCTATCGACCTCAAGACCGGCCATCGACAGACGAGCAACCAGCTCATCGCGACTTACCTGCGGGCTTACCCAGCCACGCAGCCATTGTTCACTGAATTTCATCCTGCTCTCCTAAGAATTCGTTACGACTAGCGAAATTGCGCGAGGAACCGCAAGTCGTTGTCGAAGAACAGACGCAAGTCGTTCACGCCGTAACGCAGCATGGCCAGACGCTCAACGCCCATGCCGAAGGCAAAGCCCGAGAACTCTTCCGGGTCGATCCCGGACATGCGCAGCACGTTCGGATGAACCATGCCGCAGCCCATCACTTCCAGCCAGCCAGTCTGCTTGCACACACGGCAGCCTTTACCGCTGCACATCACGCATTCCATGTCGACTTCTGCGGATGGCTCGGTGAAGGGGAAGTACGAAGGGCGGAAACGCACAGCCAGTTCTTTTTCGAAGAACACCCGCAGGAACTCTTCGATGGTGCCTTTGAGGTCGGCGAAATTGATGTCGCGATCGACCAGCAGGCCTTCGACCTGATGGAACATCGGCGAATGGGTGATATCCGAGTCGCTACGATACACACGGCCTGGGCAGACGATGCGGATTGGCGGCTGTTTCGACTCCATGGTACGGACCTGTACCGGCGAGGTATGGGTGCGCAGCAACATGTTGGCATTGAAATAGAAGGTGTCATGCATCGACCGGGCCGGGTGATGGCCCGGGATGTTGAGCGCTTCGAAGTTGTGGTAGTCGTCTTCGACCTCAGGACCTTCGGCAATGCCATAACCGATGTGAGTGAAGAACTGCTCGATGCGTTCAAGAGTACGGGTGACCGGATGCAGACCACCTGAGGTCTGACCACGGCCAGGCAGTGTGACGTCAATGGACTCGGCAGCGAGTTTGGCGGCCAGATCGGCCTCTTCAAACAATGCCTTGCGCGCATTGAGAACGTCTGTGACACGCTCCTTGGCAACGTTGATCAGCGCACCGACTTGCGGACGCTCTTCTGCCGGCAAATTCCCCAGGGTCTTCATCACCTGAGTCAATTCACCCTTTTTGCCAAGGTAGTGAACCCGGATTTGCTCCAGGGCATTGATATCTTCAGCGCTTTGCACAGCCTCTAGAGCTTGCGAGACGAGCGCATCCAGGTTTTCCATGTACAGACTCCAGATACAAAATAGGGGAAGAGCTTGAAGGCTCTTCCCCTATTTATGACGTTTAACACCTGGCCTCACAGAGGTGAGACCGGGTGACTGTCGGGGGTACTTAAGCCAAGGTGGCTTTAGCTTTCTCGACAATCGCAGCAAACGCCGCTTTTTCGTTCACTGCCAGATCAGCCAGAACCTTACGGTCGATCTCAATGGACGCTTTTTTCAGGCCAGCGATGAAACGGCTGTAGGACAGACCGTTGATACGTGCACCAGCGTTGATACGAGCGATCCACAGAGCGCGGAACTGACGTTTTTTCTGACGACGGTCACGGTAGGCGTATTGGCCTGCCTTGATTACCGCTTGCTTGGCAACACGGAATACGCGCGAGCGAGCACCGTAGTAGCCTTTAGCAAGTTTCAGAATTTTTTTGTGACGTTTACGGGCAATGACGCCACGCTTTACACGAGCCATGAGTTACTTCCTCTATTCTTGACTAAAATTAACGAAGGCGCAGCATGCGCTCGACTTTTGCCACGTCAGACGGATGCAGCAAGCTGCTACCGCGCAGTTGACGCTTACGCTTGGTCGACATTTTGGTCAGGATGTGGCTCTTGAAAGCGTGCTTGTGCTTGATACCGTTAGCAGTTTTCAGAAACCGCTTAGCAGCACCACTTTTGGTCTTCATTTTTGGCATGTTCGGATACTCCGCATTCAGTTGATAAACATAATCAGAAGGCCTGCCGTGCCCTGTTGATTACTTCTTCTTTTTCGGGGCGATGACCATGATCAGCTGGCGTCCTTCCATCTTAGGATGCTGTTCGACCGAACCGTACTCAAGCAAGTCACCTTCAACTCGCTTGAGGAGTTCCATCCCCAGCTCCTGGTGGGCCATCTCACGGCCGCGGAATCGCAAGGATACCTTGGCCCTGTCCCCGTCACTCAGGAAACGTACCAGGTTGCGCAGTTTTACCTGGTAATCCCCTTCCTCCGTCCCTGGACGAAACTTGATTTCTTTAACCTGAATCTGCTTCTGGTTTTTCTTGGCAGCAGCAATCTGCTTCTTCTTTTCGAAGATCGATTTGCCGTAGTCCATCAGTTTGCAAACAGGGGGTACTGCATCGGCGGAAATTTCCACCAGATCCAGTTTAGCCTCTTCAGCCTTAAGAAGCGCGTCTTCAATTGACACAATCCCAAGCTGCTCGCCTTCAGCCCCAATTAACCGAACCTCGCGTGCCGAGATATTCTCGTTGATCGGGGCCTTCGGTGCAGCTCGTTTATCTTGTCTCATTTCACGCTTAATAATAATTACTCCGAATCTTGGCGACCACGCCGGGAAACCGCTTGCGCGAGGAACTCAGCAAACTGGGCGACGGGCATTGAGCCCAGGTCAGCACCTTCGCGAGTACGCACAGCGACAGTCTGCATCTCGACTTCCCGATCTCCGATAACCAAGAGATAGGGAACCTTGAGCAAGGTATGCTCGCGGATTTTAAAGCCGATCTTTTCATTTCTCAAGTCAGACTTGGCACGAAACCCGCTTTCGTTGAGAGTTTTTTCGACCTGAGCAGCAAAATCTGCCTGTTTATCAGTGATATTCATGATCACTGCCTGGGTCGGGGCCAGCCACGCAGGGAATGCACCCTCGTAGTGCTCGATCAAAATCCCGACAAAACGCTCGAAGGAACCCAGGATCGCCCGATGCAACATCACCGGATGCTTGCGACTGTTGTCTTCGGAGACGAATTCGGCGCCCAAACGGACAGGCAGGTTAAAATCGAGCTGCAGAGTACCACACTGCCAGACACGGCCCAGGCAATCTTTCAGCGAGAACTCGATCTTCGGACCGTAGAACGCCCCTTCGCCTGGCTGCAGATCGTACGGCAGGCCCGCGCTATCAAGGGCTGCGGCCAATGCGGCTTCTGCGCGATCCCACAGTTCATCGGAGCCAACTCGTTTTTCCGGACGAGTGGACAGCTTCATCTCGACATCTTTGAAGCCGAAGTCAGCGTACACGTCCATGGTCAGCTTGATAAACGCTGCGGATTCGGCCTGCATCTGCTCTTCGGTGCAGAAGATGTGGGCATCGTCCTGAGTGAACGCACGAACGCGCATGATACCGTGCAAGGCACCCGATGGCTCATTACGGTGGCAGGCACCGAATTCGGCCAGGCGCATTGGCAATTCGCGGTAGCTCTTCAGGCCCTGGTTGAACACCTGCACGTGGCAAGGGCAATTCATCGGCTTGATGGCGTAGTCGCGGTTTTCCGACTGCGTGGTGAACATGTTGTCGGCGTAGTTGGCCCAGTGCCCGGACTTTTCCCACAGGCTACGGTCAACGACCTGGGGAGTCTTGATCTCCAGGTAACCGTTGTCACGCTGAACCTTGCGCATGTACTGCTCGAGCACCTGGTACAACGTCCAGCCATTCGGGTGCCAGAACACCATGCCCGGCGACTCTTCCTGGGTGTGGAACAGGCCCAGGCGCTTGCCGATCTTGCGGTGATCACGCTTTTCAGCTTCTTCGATGCGCTGGATGTAAGCCGCCAGCTGCTTCTTGTCAGCCCAGGCGGTGCCGTAGACGCGCTGCAATTGCTCGTTCTTGGCATCGCCACGCCAGTAGGCGCCGGACAACTTGGTCAACTTGAAGGATTTCAGGAAGCGGGTATTCGGCACATGCGGACCGCGGCACATGTCGACGTATTCTTCGTGATAGTACAGACCCATCGCCTGCTCGTTCGGCATGTCCTCGACCAGGCGCAGTTTGTAGTCTTCACCGCGAGCCTTGAACACTTCGATCACTTCGGCGCGCGGAGTGACTTTCTTGATGACGTCGTAATCTTTTTCGATCAGCTGTTGCATGCGCTGTTCGATGGCGGCCAGGTCGTCCGGAGTAAAAGGACGCTCGAAGGCGATGTCGTAATAGAAACCTTCGTCAATGACCGGGCCGATGACCATTTTGGCCGTCGGGTACAACTGCTTGACCGCATGGCCAACCAGGTGGGCGCAAGAGTGGCGAATGATCTCCAGCCCCTCTTCATCCTTTGGCGTAATGATTTGCAGCGTGGCGTCGCTGTCGATGATATCGCTGGCATCGGCCAGCTTGCCGTTGACCTTGCCAGCCACTGTAGCTTTGGCCAGGCCTGCACCAATGGAGGCGGCGACCTCGGCGATGGAGACCGGATGATCGAATGAACGTTGACTGCCGTCGGGAAGAGTAATAGTTGGCATGGCGCCTCCTCTCCTAGTGGTGACCCCTACCAAAGGTCACGTGGGTTGGGATGAGCCAGTACAAGATCCGATCCAGGCCATTCAATGACGAACGCCTGCCTTACAGCGGCAGGAGCCTTGCGGCCAACCGGGAAACCGAACCAGAGTGACTGGGATTCAAATCAGGGTTATTCGCGCATCTGCCGCGACCGGGACTGAAGGTCAACCGGAGCCTGCAAACGCCCGAGCGAGGCATGCTAGCACAGATGGACGGTCGTCGCGGTGCGGAGGTTTTCCGACAGGGTAAATCCAGCGTTTTTATGCCAGAGTGCTGAACTTGATCCCCGCTTTCCCCCTCAAATATCAAGACATCGACCCACAAAGGAGCATCTTCGGCATGCGTCTGAATTGTTTATTCGCTGTAGTCGCACCCATCGTCCTGCTGCTGCCACTAACCGCCCACGCTGAGTGGCCGAAAGGTGTGCGCGAGAAATACATGGCTCAGTGCGTTCCCGCCGCCGCACAACAGATCGGCGAGGCTGCGGCCAAGGCCCACTGCGCTTGCGGTGCTGATGCGATTAAATCGTACCCCGCCAAAGACCTTCAGGCGCTGATGGACAACAAGGCCAGCAATGAATTGAAGCAACAGGCCCTGACCCAGATCACCAAGTGCAAGGCCAGCAATCCGGCGCAAAAATAAGTCCGCTCCAGTCCCGGAAAAGCAATTTCAGTTGGCAAACAGCCCCTGAAAATCGCTTTTTCGGACAATTTATGCAGGTTTTACAGCTTTTTTTATCGCCTTTACTTTCGGCTGAAAGCCTTTTAAATCAGGGCTTTCAGCGATATCAGGCAGCAAAGAATGTGCGACTGTAGGGCAAACAGCACCTGCGGGGGGCTCCCAAAGCGAACATTTCGACTATGATACCCGGGTGTGCCCAGTTGGCCTGAGCAGCACAGCACTACTGAAAATATATGTTTCTTGGAGATACACCATGTCTAATCGCCAAACCGGCACCGTTAAATGGTTCAACGATGAAAAAGGCTTCGGCTTCATCACTCCTCAAGGTGGCGGTGACGACCTGTTCGTACACTTCAAAGCTATCGAAAGCGACGGTTTCAAAAGCCTGAAAGAAGGCCAAACCGTTTCCTTCGTGGCTGAGAAAGGCCAAAAGGGTATGCAAGCTGCTCAAGTTCGCCCAGAGTAATTTCCAGGCGCACTAAAAAAACCCCGTCCATGTGACGGGGTTTTTTATGGGTGATGCAAAAGTTGGCGATCAGCCGCAGTTAACGCGGGTTACGACTTTGTTGGCATCGGTGTTCAGGTTGAGACGGTCGGAGCGGTACTCCAGGGTCACCATGTCATTTGGCGACAGGAACCGCGCATTCTGTGCGCCTGCTCGCTTGCGAGCCTGCTCCAGCAGTTCAGGCGAAGCCGTTTTGCCAAGGGTGAATTCGGCAGCTTTTGCCTCACAACGGCTGTGACCTGTGTCAGTCGTCGTTACAGGGTCAGTTGCCGATTCGGTAGCGGCAGTGCTGCAACCGGCCAGCGTGGCAACGGCCAATAGGGCACCCAATGACGCGAGCTTCCAAGGCATGACGCCTCCTTTTTTCGATAGTTAAGCTGAATTTGTGCGACCGCCATTCTGGCGTTTGGTTTCATCGAGCGTTCTGGCAACAAGACCGACGTCGCAGACAAACAGCAAGTTTGCCTGAGCATTGCCCTCCCCTTCACGCCTCAATCGTGACTGAATATGAACGGCACTCAGTAGACGTCGATGTAATCAAAAGCCGGTTTGGGCCAATTCTGCTTCAGCGCATTGAAGATCTGCATGACCCAGACCTCGTCACTGGCTGCGACCCGTCCAACGTAGCCAGACCCCTTGGCCCACGTCTCCAGGCGAAACAGCAACCCGTCGATGTCGGTGCCGCCCACGACACCCGATGAAATATAGGCGATACCGCCCTTGGTCACCCGCAACTGGGTGTGTTCGTCATCACTGGCAGCGGCCAGCATCTGACGCACCGCCTCAAGGGTCAGGCCGCCAGGTGTGTTCAAATCGATCCGCACAGCGCGATCCTTGAAAAGTCATCAAAGACCAAGTGTCGCATAGCCCTCCAATGATGCCTAAGTCGGAGTGCCAAAAGTCCCGCAAAATGGTTAACTCGGCACTCAGACTCTCTCGACCCCACGAGCACCACCATGACCACCGTAAGCATCGATGCCGCCATTAACGCCAAGTGGCCAGAGGGCCATAGCTCTTACAGCCCAGGCAGCCCGGAAGAGCTCGCAATCATCGGTATCGATTTACTGGTCAAGGAGCTGGGGACCGAAGCCGCCCAGTCGTTCATCCAACAGATTTTCGAGAAATACCCGCCCCATCAGGGCAGCGGGCATTCGCAACGCTCGTAGATCACTTCAGTCGGGCCAGGCGTTCGGTCAGCAGATCGAAGAAGCCCTGGGCGTCGCCGCTGTCCACCCAGAACGCATTCTTCGGTGCCCCGAGGCCGTCATGCCAGTCGACAATGGTTTGACCGAAGGTCGGCCCTTCCCGACTGTCGACCACAACGTTGACCCGGCGACCGCTGAACAACTGCGGCTTGAGCAGGTAGGCGATGACCGTGGCGTCATGCACCGGACCACCCGGAATGCCGTAGTGCTCCATATCGCCCTTGATGTATTCATTGAGAATATCGCCGACCAGCTTACTGGCATTGTTGTTCAGCGCCGCAATCTGCCGCAGGCGCGCCTCGCTGGTGAGGATCTTGTGGGTCACATCCAGGGGCAGGTAAGTCAGCCTCACGCCACTCTTGAGTACGACCTCGGCAGCGTGTGGATCGGCGAACAGGTTGAACTCCGCGACGGGTGTGATGTTGCCGCCATTGAAATGCGCACCGCCCATGATCACGACTTCCTTGATGCCCTGCACGATTTCAGGCTCCTGGATCAGCGCGAGCGCCAGGTTGGTCTGTGGCCCCAGCATGGCGATGGTGATGCTGTGGGGCCTGGCCGCCGTCAGAGTGCCGATCAGGAACTCGACTGCACCGTCCTCGGCCAAACCCTTCTTCGGCTCGTACACGGCGACACCCGACAGCCCTTCCTTGCCATGGACACCTTCGGCATAGATCGGAGTACGCATCAGCGGTTTCGGCGCCCCGGCATAGACCGGCACGTCCTCGCGCCCCGCCCACTCCCGCGCCAATCGTGCATTGCGTGACGTCTTGTCCAGGCGAACGTTGCCCGCGACCGTGGTCAACCCATGGATATTGAGTTCGTCCGGCGATGCCAGTGCAAACAGCAAGGCGACCACATCATCGGCACCGGGGTCGGTATCGATGATCAAGTCGATCTTTTCCGCCGCTTGAACGCTGGTCAGGGTAATCAGGGACAAAAGCAGACTCCGAAGCAAAAGGTGCAGTTTCCGGGCATGGCAATACATGGCGCACTCCTTGTGCAGGGCAGAAACCGTCAGGCAGAGCGTTTCAGAATGTCACTCCGGCGACCAGTACGACATTGCAGTAAGGCTGGCATTCACCGGTACGAACAATTGCCCGGGCTTGTCGGCTGAGGACCTTGAACTGTTCATGACTCAGTAGCTCACGCCGGCCCAGCGCGCCCTCGGCATTCAACTTATCCAGCGCGGCTAATGCCGACGGCTTTTTTTCCAGGATTTCCTGCGCCAACACGTGGCTTTCAACCTGCATTTCGCTGAGCACAACGTTCAAGGTGCTGACGAAATCTGGCACACCGTGGGTCAGGGCCAGGTCGATCAGTTCGACACCCGGTGGCACCGGCAAACCCGCATCGCCGATCACCACCAAATCGCCGTGGCCGAGTGAAGCAATCAGCCGCGACAGTGCGACGTTGAGCAAAGGAGTCTTTTTCATGGTGTTTTAAACGCCTGAACATCGGACAAGGTGGGAATCGAAGGTTGTGCGCCGGCGCGGGTGACCGACAGCGCCGCTGCGACCTGCCCGAAACGAATCGCATCTGCCTCACTTTTGCCGGAGGCCAGTGCGGCGGCGAATCCGCCGACGAAGGTATCGCCGGCCGCCGTGGTGTCCACTGCCTTCACGCTGGGCGCGGGGAAATGCTCGACGCGCTTGCCATCGGCGAATAGTGCCCCGTCAGCGCCAAGGGTGATAATTACCTTCCCGGCACCCATTTCGACCAGATGGTTGGCGGCTGCTTGCGCCGATTGCCGAGAGTCCACCGGCAAGCCACTCAGTGCCGACGCTTCGCTTTCGTTGGGAATCAGGTAATCGATGTTTGCGTACCAGTCCACTGGTAACGGGCGACTGGCCGGGGCTGGATTGAGGATCACGGTCTTGCCCAATGCGCGACCGCGCGCGAGTGCATGGCCGACGGAGGCATCCGGAACCTCCAACTGGCAAATGATGACGTCGGCGGCTTGCAGGACCGGATCAAAGCATCCGATCACCGCTGGCGTCAGCGCACCGTTGGCACCGGCGACAATCACGATCGCGTTTTGGCTATTGTCGTCGACCACGATCAATGCGACACCACTGGAACCGTCCACCACGCTGACCGCCTGACAATCGATCTGTTCGGCCAGCAACGCCTCGCGCAGCTCCTTGCCATACGCATCGCTGCCCACACAGCCAACCATCGACACCTGCGCGCCCAATCGCGCGGCGGCCACGGCCTGATTCGCACCCTTGCCGCCGGAGACCGTGGCAAAGGATTCGCCGATCAGCGTTTCACCGCCTCGCGGCAGCCGAGGCGCCCGGGTGACCAGGTCCATGTTCAGGCTGCCTACTACCACTACTTTTGCTGGCATACATCCCTACTCGTCATTTCCGTTTCAGCGATATTCCGCAAACACACCCGCCAGCGGCGCGGTCGATTCACGCATCACGATGCTGGGTGTCACGATCCGTTGTTCTGTGCTCAGTTGCGGTGTGACGATCCTTCTTAGCAACACTTCGGCCGCCATCTCGCCAAGCTGCAGGATCGACTGGCCGACAGTGGTCAGTGCCGGATAGACATAGCGGCTCATCTGGATGTCGTCGAAGCCGATCACCGACAGCTGTGTCGGTACACGAATGTTGCGCTCGGCGGCGGCTCGCAGCACGCCGATGCCAATCATGTCGTTGGCGGCGAAGATCGCACTGGGTGGATTGCGCTCCAGCAGGATCGCGGCAGCGTTGTACCCGCCGGTGCTGGTGAAGTCGCTTTCCAGCATGCGCTGGCGTGGCACTTCGAGCCCGGCGTCTTTCAGCGCGCGGCAAAACCCCGCCAGGCGCATCTGCGCCACACTGGTGGTCGCCGGCCCGCTGATGGTGGCGATGTCCCGATGGCCCAATTCCAGCAAGTGCCGGGTCGCCAGGTAGGCACCGTATTCGTGATCGATGCGCACCAGGTCCGCATCGACGCCTTCCAGCCCGCGGTCGACGATCACCATCGGCGTGCGCACACCGGCCAGCCCTTGCGCCAGACTCCGATCACCGCCAGCCGAGGCGACGATCAGCCCGTCGATGCGTTTTTCCAGGAGTACACGCAGGTAGCTGCGCTGTTTGTCCGGGTTATCGTCGGAGTTGCACAGAATCACGCAGTAGCCATTGCGCTCACAGTAGTCCTCGATGCCCCGCGCCAGTTCCGCAAAGTACGGGTTGAGGCTGTTGGGCACCAGCAAGCCGATGGTCGCGGTGGTTTTGGCCTTGAGGGAGCGGGCCACCGCACTGGGTACGTAGTCGAGGGTCTTGATGGCAGCTTCGACTTTGACCCGAACTTCTTCACTAACCGGCCGGGTTTTGTTCACCACATGGGAAACCGTGGTGTAGGAAATTCCGGCGAGCGCTGCCACATCCTTGATCGTTGCCATGATTCAAGCCCGCCGACTTGCGCGCTGACTGCGGTAGGTATCGAGCACCACCGCCACCACGATCACCGCGCCGGTAATGATGCGTTTGGTCGGTTCGGTCGCGCCGATCTGCGCCAGGCCGGCCGCCAGTACGGAGATGATCAATACACCAAAAAACGTGCTGATCACCGAACCACGCCCCCCCATCAGGCTGGTGCCGCCGATGACCACGGCAGCGATCACCTGCAGCTCAAGACCGGAACCGGCATTCGGATCCGCCGCTTCCAGGCGCGAAATCTGGAACAACGCCGCGATACCGGCCAACAGTCCCATCAGACTGAATACCAGGATTTTGTAGGGTTTCGGATTGATCCCCGCCAGACGCACCGCCTCTTCGTTGGTGCCGATACCGATCAGGTAGCGACCGAATACCGTACGGGTCAACACGGCCTGGGCGATGAAAATAATCAGCAAGGCAATGATGAAGGACGGCGAAATACCGAAGGCGATCGGGTTCGACAACCAGGCGAATGCGTCACCGATATAGGCCGTGCGCGAACCGGTCATCTGGTACGCCACACCGCGCGCCATCTCCAGCACGCCGAGGGACACGATGAACGACGGAATCCGCCACGCCACGGTGATCGAACCGGTGATGGTGCCCGCCAGCGCCGCCGTCGCCATGCCGAGCAAGGCCGCAGGCATGACACTCCAGCCCCAGCCCAGAATCGCCACGCTGACGGTTGAAGCGGCCAGTGCCAGCACCGAGCCTACCGACAGGTCGATGCCACCAATAATCAACACAAACGTCATGCCGACCGCGAGGACCATCAAGTCCGGAATCTGATTGGCCAGCGTGCTGAACGTGTCGTAGGACAGGAAGTGGCTGCTCAAGAGCGAGAACAGAACCACCATCGCCAACAAGGCACCGGCCAGGCCCAGATAGGTGCCGAGGCCGTAAAAATTGCCACTGCGCTTGCCAGCGGAAGATGCGGTATTCATGGAAGATCCCTAGGCGCTGCTTCGTTGAGCAGCGCATCACGTTTTTGGTAGCCGGCGAAAGCGGCGGCAAGCAACTCATCCTGGGTCCAGCTATCGCGCTCGAACGTGTCGATCAGACGCCCAGCCGAGAGCACACCGATGCGATCACAGATGAGCATCAATTCGCGCAGGTCACTGGACACCACCACCAGCGCCTTGCCCTGGCGCGTCAACTCGCCGAGCAAGGCGTAGATGTCGAACTTGGCGCCGACATCGATACCACGGGTGGGCTCGTCGAACAGCAACACCGAGCATTCGCGCTCCAGCCAACGGCCAATCACGACTTTCTGCTGGTTGCCGCCGGACAGTTCGGACACCCGCTGTGCCGGGCCGGAACTGCGAATGCGCATGGCGTCGATTTGCCGCTGGGCCAGGGAAGCCTCATCGCCATTGTTGACGAAGCCGCCGCTGGAAATGCGCGGCATGTTGCCCAGCGCAATGTTGGCGCCGATCGATTGCGTCAACAGCAGACCCTCGCCCTTGCGATCCTCGGTGATCAGCGCGATGCCGTGACTGACTGCATCCACCGGCGAACGAATGCTCACCACCTGCGCTGGTGAACCCAACGCAACGGTGCCGCTGTCGGCGATATCGGCACCGAAGATCAACCGCAGCAATTCAGTGCGCCCAGCTCCGATCAGGCCGGAGATGCCGTAGATCTCACCGGCGCGCACTTCAAAGGACACGTCGCGAACCTTGTCGGAGCGGCTCAGCCCTTTGACCGTCAACGCTGGAGCACCAATGGTGCGCGGCCCCATGTCGATGTGCTCGCCGAGTTCACGACCGACCATCAGCGTGACCAACTGCTCGCTGTTGTAATTGGCCATCGGTTCGACGCACACCAGGTTGCCGTCGCGCAGTACCGCAATACGCTGCGCGACCCGGGCCAACTCTTCGAGGCGATGGGAGATGTAGATGATCGATACACCGCGAGCCTGCAGGCGGGTGATCTGCTCGAACAACATTTCGACTTCTCGCGCCGTGAGCATCGCGGTGGGTTCGTCGAGGATCAGAACATGGCAATCGCCGATCAGGTTGCGGGCGATTTCGACCATTTGTTGATGACCGATACCCAGCTCGCCGACCAGGGTATCCGGGTCGATCGCGTCGAGCCCGACCTGGGCCATGGCTTCGAGCGCCGCCTGGCGCAGCTGCTTGCGGCTGATCCAGCCGCCGTTGCTGGGCAAGTTGTCGAGAAACAGGTTTTCCGCCACCGACAGCGTCGGCAACAGATTGAGCTCCTGCATGACCATGCGGATGCCCAGCTCTTCAGCCTGGGTGCGGCTGCCGGGACGATATTCCTGCCCCTGAAATTGCATGTGGCCGGTGGTCGGCGCGACCAGACCGCCAATGATCTTCGACAGCGTACTTTTGCCAGCGCCATTCTCGCCGGTCAGTGCCAGCACTTCACCGCGCATGAGCGTCAGGTTGATGCCGGTCAGGACCGGTTGGGCGTAGGTCTTGCCGATGCCGCTGACCGAGAGGACAGCGTTCGGGTCGCGAACGGACATAAAAACTCTCCATGCGCTCGCCCGGACGGGCGAGCGCCAGTGTGTCGCCGAAGGACTACTTGGTAACCAGCTCTACCGGGGTCTCGATCACGCCGTTGGCGCCGCTGTCGACTTTTTCACCCTTGATGATTTTCAGCGCGGTCTCGATGCCGAACACGGCCTGCTTGGCCGCAAACTGGTCGGCGGTGGCCAGGACCCGGCCGTCCTTGAGCATCGGTTTGATCGCATTGATATTGTCGTAGCCGACCACTTGCACCTTGCCGGCCTTGCCTGCGGCGCGCACGGCAGACACCACGCCGACGGCCATGCTGTCGTTGCCCGCCAGCAGGGCTTTCACTTGCGGGTACTCGCTGAGAATCGAGGCGGCGACTTTATTGCCCTTGTCGATTTCCCAGTCACCGGACTGTACCGACACGACCTTGATCTGCGCCGCTTCCATCGCATCCTTGAAGCCTGCCGTACGGGCCTGGGCGTTGGTGGTGGTGGACACGCCTTCGATGATGCCGACCTCATCACCGGCCTTGAGCTGCCTGGCCAGGTATTCACCGACCAGACGCGCCCCTTTGCGGTTGTCCGGGCCTACGAATGGAACGTTGATATTCTTGCTTTTGACCACAGCGGGATCGAGCTGATTGTCGATGTTGACCACGGTGATGCCCGCGTCAACGGCCTTCTTGATCACGGGCACCATGGCTTTGGAGTCAGCTGGCGCGATGACCAGTGCATTGACCTTGGCCAGGATCATTTGCTCGACGATACGCGTCTGGCCCGCCGTATCCGTTTCATCCTTGATGCCATTGGAAATCAGCTCGAATTCGCCGGAGTGCTCTTTCTGATAGGCTTTGGCGCCGTCTTCCATGGTCAGGAAGAATTCGTTGGCCAGGGATTTCATGACCAGCGCGACTTTCGGTTTTGCAGGCGTCTCGGCGAAAGCCGAAGAAACAGGCAGCGCGGCGGATGCGGCAGCCAGCATGGCGACAGCGAGAAGGCGTCCAGCGAATGGCAGCTTCATGGGTTCACTCCGATCTTATGATTATTGTGTGAGCAACGCGTGCGCTGGCATTAATTCGGGGCATTCACGATGGAATTATCCCATCAGAAACGCCGCGCAAACGTTTGCGTAGATCGAACTATGCGAATCCTGCCGACATTTGTCAACGAGCAGAAAGCCGTTCCGACTGTAACAATGTGAAAGCCGGCGTTCACCTTACGCCGTCGTATTGACCACGGATCCCGTGCCGGATCCCTTGGTCATTTCCTTGATCAGACTGGCACTGGTTTTCAGGATGGCGCCGTTCGTGTCCGCGATCTGCCCCTGAATGGCCGACACAGCGGTGATCTTGGCTTCCGGCGTGGAATAGCTCGCAGCCTGAGCCGCAGCCAGTTGCTGTTGCTGCTCGCGCAATTGTTGCTGCAGCTCTTTGAGACGCTTGAGCAAGACTTTCACAGCGATACTGGTGTTGTCGCCGGCTTGCGATTCTTGAGCGTCGGCGCTTTTGTCCAAACCAACAGGACCGGTCTTGACTGACTTATCGTCCCCCTCCTTCGCGCCCAGCGCTTGAGCAGCGGCATCGGCCGTTGCATCGCTCAGTTCACGAATCGTCTTGGCTGACTTTCCACCAATGGTGATGCCCGCTGCGTTTGGAAGACCTACTGATAAAGACATGTGAACTCCTGAGAAAAAACATCCATTGAAGAAGCATCGACCTCAAAGCGAGTTTCTTTAGCAATGATTCACATCTGTACAACAGGAAGAATTCAACAGTACTTTTCGGAGAGCCGAACATGAAAACCGCAAAAAATCGGAAAACCGGACATGCAACGGCCATCGCGCGCCAAGAACCCGTTTAAATCAATAAACAAATCAGTCAGTTAAGCGTTTTTTCCCATTCAAAGTGTGACTGGTACAGATCCTGCTCTTACCCAGCACCCCAGGCGTTCAGATTCGCGTGGGGCGCATCTAGATGAACTTGCATCTGCACCGTCACCACTAGAGAGAAAAATAATGACATCTGCTTTCAAGACCTTTGTTCCGGGCGCCTTGGCCCTCCTTCTGCTTTTGCCGACCGCCCTTCAGGCAAAGGAAGCTGAAACTCAACAAAAACTGGCGAACGTGGTCATTCTGGCCACCGGCGGCACGATTGCCGGCGCGGGTGCCAGCGCCGCCAACAGTGCAACCTACCAAGCGGCAAAAGTCGGTATCGACAAACTGATCGCCGGCGTACCCGAACTGAGTCAAGTGGCCAACGTGCGCGGCGAGCAGGTCATGCAAATCGCCTCCGAGAGCATCACCAACGACAACCTGCTGCAACTGGGCCGCCGCGTGGCCGAACTGGCTGACAGCAACGACGTCGATGGCATCGTTATCACCCACGGCACCGATACCCTGGAAGAAACCGCCTACTTCCTGAACCTGGTGGAAAAAACCGATAAACCGATCATCGTCGTCGGTTCCATGCGCCCTGGTACCGCGATGTCCGCCGACGGCATGCTGAACCTGTACAACGCCGTGGCCGTGGCCAGCAGCAAAGAGGCACGGGGCAAAGGCGTGCTGGTGACCATGAACGATGAAATCCAGTCGGGTCGCGATGTCAGCAAAATGATCAACATCAAGACCGAGGCGTTCAAAAGCCCATGGGGCCCGCTCGGCATGGTGGTGGAAGGCAAATCCTATTGGTTCCGTCTGCCAGCCAAACGCCACACCATGGACTCGGAATTCGACATCAAGACCATCAAGAGCTTGCCTGATGTTGAAATCGCCTATTCCTACGGCAACGTCAGCGACACCGCCTACAAGGCACTGGCACAATCAGGCGCCAAAGCCATCATCCACGCCGGCACCGGCAATGGCTCGGTCTCTTCGCGTGTGGTTCCAGCCCTGCAGGCCCTGCGCAAGGACGGCGTACAGATCATTCGCTCGTCCCACGTCAACGCTGGTGGTTTCGTCTTGCGTAACGCCGAACAGCCTGACGACAAGTACGACTGGGTCGTGGCCCATGACCTGAACCCGCAAAAAGCCCGCATCCTGGCCATGGTCGCCCTGACCAAGACCAATGACAGCAAAGAGCTGCAACGGATGTTCTGGGAATATTGATTCGCCCCTCGCCCGACCGGTTCCGGTCGGGCACTGCTTCACCACTCGTCGATGGCTGGCGAGTGGCGCATACCCCGCCTGACAAAAAAACGCCCACTACCCTACGCCAAACGGAAAAAACTGCTGTCAGAGGATTTTCTTGAATTTTAAGCAGTTGCGAAAAAGTTTACAGTTAAATACTGTATGCACGTACAGCTTAATAAGGATAATTCTGTGGACACCACCTCCGCCTCACATGACGCCTATGTACGCATGGGTCTGCGCGTTCAGAAAATCATCAACTCCCCGACCGCTCAAAAAGCCAAGGCCGCCCTGATCTTCCGTCTTCCCGATGAGCCGGTGGATGAGTGGGAACGCTTGCTTGAAGAAATCGACGAGAACGACAACGTGACCCTCGCCTATCGCGACGATGGCGGCGTGCAGATTTTTTGGGTTGTGCCGAAGGAAGACTGAGTCAATGAGTGTCCGCTGTTTTGCTTTGTTGTTGCTGCTGTTCGCCATGGGAGTCCAGGCTGACGCGCCGCGAACCTTCAACGAAGCCAAGAAAGTTGCCTGGAAGCTATACGCCCCACAATCCACCGAGTTTTATTGCGGCTGCAAGTACACCGGTAACCGGGTGAATCTTTCGGCCTGCGGTTATGTGCCGCGCAAAAATGCCAAACGCGCGGCGCGCATCGAATGGGAACACATTGTTCCAGCCTGGCAAATCGGCCACCAGCGCCAATGCTGGCAAGAGGGAGGCCGCAAGAACTGCACGCGCTACGACCCAACCTATCAGAAAGCCGAAGCGGATCTGCACAACCTGGTGCCGAGTATCGGTGAGGTGAATGGCGATCGCAGCAACTTCAGCTTCGGCTGGTTGCCGGAACAGCCCGGACAATATGGTTCTTGCCTGACCCAAATCGACTTCAAGGCAAAGAAGGTCATGCCGCGCCCTTCCATTCGCGGCATGATCGCCCGGACTTATTTCTACATGAGCAAACAGTACGGCTTGCGCTTGTCGAAGCAGGATCGGCAACTGTTCGAAGCCTGGGACAAAACCTATCCGGTTCAGGCCTGGGAACGTCAGCGTAACCAGAGCGTGGCGTGCGTGATGGGGCGCGGCAATGAGTTTGTCGGCCCGGTAGACATGAAAGCCTGCGGTTAACCGTTTTCCAAAAAGCACAAAGGCCTCGGGTTGACCACCCGAGGCCTTTTTTGTTTGCCAACCGCTGGCCCTGTTGCAGCCTCAACAGCCAGTTACTGAGCGGTGGGACGCTCGATGACCAGCACGTCAACATTCTGTTGCTTCGCACGGACGATGGCCGCGACCACCTCAGCCCGCTTTGCCTCGGCTTCGGCTTGCGAACCATAAGGGCCCATCAAAATGCGAACCTTGCCGTTTTCCTTGACGACACTGGACATGAAATTGTGCTCGATCAGCCAGCCACTGAGGTCGCTGACGGCTTGGGGTGTTTCACCGCGAACCTCAAGATCCCATTGCGGGCCGGATGCTTGCGCAGGAGCTGCAACCGTTGCCGGCGCAGGCTTTGGCGCATCAACATTCTTGCCCTCACCGCATCCCGCCAGCGCCAGTACCGCCATAACCAAGACCATTTTGCGCACAGCGTTTCCCTCTGAAGGCTTAAAAGCCGGAATTTTAACATTCATGAATACTTCTCGAGTGCCGCAAAATGGCCTTAAAACAACGAGAATGATGGATGCGGCCTCTGTATAGTTACGTCTTGGGAATTAATGCTGCATCTGCACGTCAGAAAGAGGCACCCAAACTGTGAGACTTCGCACTAATCTATACATACCACCGACCTCTGCACTGTACGAATCAGGTGCCCCACGAAGCAATCAAGGAGAAGACCATGCTGATACTCACCCGCAAAGTCGGTGAAAGCATAAACATTGGTGATGACATTACGATCACCATCCTGGGCGTAAGCGGCCAGCAAGTCAGGATTGGCATCAACGCCCCGAAAGACGTTGCGGTGCACCGCGAAGAAATCTACCAGCGCATTCAGGCCGGCCTGACGGCTCCGGACAAACCGCAAACCCCCTGAATCCAGCGCAGTCAGTAGCCAGCCCGTTCGCCACGGAACGACGGCTGGCTAAAGATTCAGGCGTCACTCAAGCAAATGTCACTCCCCGCGCCATGCCCGTGGCCGCCACGACCATCAGCAATACCAGCAGCGCCTCGATGTGACTGACCCTCGCAAACAATTTTGCACGCCCGATTTCTATAGTGGCGCCGCGTGCGAGTGCGATCCGCCATTTGATCAGCGTGACCAGCGGCGCAATTTCCAGCAGCAGGATAATCACGAACAACGCCATCTTCAGATGGAACAACGGCTGGTGCAGATAGTAATCCGTGCCCTTCTCGTAGCCGCCGAAGGCCCGCATCCCGCCGGTCACCAGCAGAATCAACGCCGAAATCCCCCAGAGATTATCGGCAAGCAATACGCTGCGCGCCTCCCCTCCATCGGCCGTCAGGCGCCGAAACGCCGTGCCACGGGCCAGAACCGCCCAAAACGCCAGCACAACAGCCAGTAGGTGAACCGCTGCAAGGATCCAATGAATCAGCATTGAGTAACTCCTGTCACGACCAAGTGGAAACAACCTGACAGTAGTAGCCCATGTATCAATGAAGCGCACCGCCTCGCAAACCGTCGATATTCGAGTCAGCCCTTGGAGACGACAGAGCGTGGTGCCCCAGACCGACTAAACTCCAAGACGCTGGTCACTTGCAGGCTCCTGCAGCCACCACCCCCAACAGCAGTCATCCCCAACGTGTTCACCTGAGTACACAACATCATGTGTGAATCATGTGATTCAAACGCTGCTCCACCAATAAATGATCGTCGTCGGTTTCTTCGGCTTGCCGGACTGGGAGCAGGCGCGCTGCTGCTCGCCGGCGCGATGCCCACCAGAATCATCCAGGCAGCCGAAAAAACATCCACCTCTCCAAAACCACAAAATGCAATCAACCCTGACGAGGCGCTGCAAAGACTGATCGAAGGAAATGAACGGTACGTGAGTGGTCATTCAAAGACCCATAACTTCATGGACGAGCGCGAAGCACTGGTTTCCGGCCAGAATCCCTTCGTGGCAGTGCTGAGTTGCTCTGACTCGCGCATCGCACCCGAATACGCATTTGATACCGCGCGGGGCGATCTTTTCGCCATACGCGTTGCCGGCAACTTCGTTACCGACGAAGGGCTGGCGAGTATTGAATATGGCGTCGCTGTGCTTGGCGCGCCGCTGATACTCGTATTGGGACACGAAAGTTGCGGCGCCATTGAAGCAGGCATAAAAGCCGTCAAAGATCACACCGTATTTCCGGGGCATATTCCGAAATTGACTGACGCACTCAAGTCATCTGTCGAAACCGTCCTCAAACAACCTGGAGATCTGGTGGAAAATGCGACGGTGCAAAATGTCAAAAACTCGGTCGAACGCCTCAAGAAGGCCACGCCCCTGCTGACGGATGCGCTGAGCAAAGGCAACTTGAAAATAGTGGGCGGCATCTATCGCCTGGCGACCGGAAAAGTCGAGCTGATAGCCTGAAAGGCCATGGATGACAGGCCGCAGAAAACACAAGCCCAGCGCGATGGCTGGGCTGTGTTTACTTTCTGTTTTCCATCATTTTGTCGGCGAGCGCCTTGGCCCTTTCGATCAACATATTCTGCCTGTCTTCGTGAGTGGCGCCAGTGGTGCCGCCTACGACCGGTGCCGTCAGGTGACTTTCCGCAATCAGGGCAGCGCAGAAGTATTGATCCCAGACGAATTTGTCGTCGGATGCCTGTTTGTTTGCTGGATCGGAGATCATGGGAGACGCCTCGTGATGAGGTAGCACAGCTAATTCTACGCCTGAATCGCGGCGTTAGAGGATCCACCTCAGAAGAACGTGAGAGGCAATCCAAGAGGATGCCTGAACCACCGTCCATTGAAGCAAGAGGCAAATGGACACGTAGGCCGCAAAAAACCGGATCATCGCTCGCTGCCCCATCAACTTCCCCTCCCGCTTAATTTCGTGAAACAAACGTTTGGTGGCCTGTTCTGGTTGGATGCAATTCAACGATCACAGTTCAATGTGGCTGGAACTGATTTTCATTCGGCCTCACCCCCCTGCCCAACGCACGGAGACCAGCCTGCGGGAACTACTGACTTTAACTTGAAAAAACGGTCTTGTAAGGTATCGCCCTAGAGACAGAGGATGGCCGGAGGTTTACATTCGCTCACCGGCACGGACGCATATTCCAACAACTCACGTCCAGGGCAACCGAGTATGGTGCGCTATCTAGTCTTTATCGCCATCGCAATCATCATTGCGACCCTTGGTGTATCGCTGTATGGCTGGTATCGCCATTTACGCGACGACGATGACATCTACTAGCTTTTGCAGTATTTGTTAGCACGCTACTTACGCCCTAAAAAACTATGGATCCAACTTTCGTCGTACTGCGAAACTAAAAAGCAGTCTGTAAGAACCAATGACTTGGCGTTTTACATGATTAGTTCCCCCTACCGCTCAAACGAAATTTTGTTCTGCGCTAACTTTCTCCTGAGCCTAAGACGACGAAGCCCCGACAGATTGCTCTGGCGAGGCCTCCGCTTCAAGAATCTGCCCGGCAGGAACAAACGCGCTTCATTGATCAGGTCACTCCCAAAAGCAGCGCATTGTAGCCGTCAGGTCCCTGGAAAAGCAGAAGGTAGGTCAGCTCAGATCAGTCGTCCCTATCCTCACGATCGCGATAACGCTCATATCGCTGATCATCGTCACGCCGATCATACCGGCGGTCATGCCCTCGATCATCGTCATAGCCACGATTGTAACCCCGGTCGTATCCACGATCATGACCTCGATCACGATCCCGGCCGTACCTCTCTCCGTCATCCCAGTGAGGCCCGCAGCCTCCTAGCAGAAGAGAGCCCGAAATGGCCATGAACATCATTACTGCGCGCTTCATTTGAACGTCCTGGAAACAAAGGTCAGCGCTATGACCGTAAGGCGGCTGAATGATTCATTGGTGAGATACAGCAAGCCAAAAAACCTAATCTCCAGCCCTTCCCTCCAGGGAATTATGCAAATCGCAGACAACAAAAAAGGGCCCACCTTTCGGTGAGCCCTTCTAGACCGCCCAGCAGAGCGGATTTTGTTTGGTAGGCGCGATTGGACTCGAACCAACGACCCCCACCATGTCAAGGTGACCCCGAAACCGACGCAAGCAATTGATTCACAAAGGAAAACAGGTGTTTTTCAGGAGGTACAAAACCCTCACTTTACCCTATAAGAATCAATAACTTAGCGTTGTATATTCCTACAGTGGTCCCCCTCCCGCGTCCTGCCGATCAGTGCTCTACCTCCGCCCAGCTACCCCCTTCTGCTACGCTGAAAACTCCACGGAGGAATCGCGATGCCAAACTCAGACCTGCTCCCTTCCCTACTCTTCAAATTGAACGAAAACCAACTCGCCCTAGAAGCAGCCATCATGGAGCTTTCGAACTGGGTCGAGCAGCGTGGCGCGGCTGACATTGCCGACAACGTGCGTGGAGCCTTGGTCGCGATCGATCGAAATGAGGAATTCATCAAGATGACACTTGCGGTGCTGATGACGCCGGAGTGACTGCCCCTCTGATAATTTCAGAGGAGCGGTCTGCGATTCCGTTACTTTTTATACTGAACGTAGATTTTCTTGTTCAATGGACTTTTCCCGATTTCGTAGTCTGGAGACCATGTTGCGATGTTGTGAGCTGCGATCGCAGCACCTGCACCAGCAGCGATTAAAGTTCCCCACCCTGTCCAAGCGGCCGCGCCCATAGCAGCAACCCTGCCAATGGTATAGACCCTAACCTTCATGCCCTCGGTCTCTATCATTTTCTCCAGTGTTTCGTGGGTTCGCACAAATAGAGTGCCGGAATCTTCACAGTCAAGAATGAACGACTCCTTGTTTTTTACCTTCACTCGAATTTCTTCGTTCGAAATATCCTTGATTTTGTAAACACCAAGATCCATGCGGTCTCTCTCATAAAATGAAGTTGTTCAATATCCATCGGCGACAATGCTCATTACTTTAGGTGGTTGATTATCCGAAGATCAGTCAGACGCTCAGTCACCATTTTTGAGCACCACGCCAAAATCAGCGAGCTACCTCAAGCACATATGCCTGGCGCGCCTGCAGCGCAATTAGTCCTCGGTCGCCGGTGTCGGTGATTCCGATAATTCGTTGAGCATGTGCTGGGGCAAAGTCGCGAGTGTTGCTGACACTGATTTGCAACGGCTGCATTCGTGGCGTCGAAGCCTGGGATGCCGCATAGAAATCGCCAAAGGCCTTTATAATCAAGGCCTTGAGCTATTAATCAGACACGAAAACAAGCACTTTTTGCGACTCTTTAGAACCCAATAAACATTGGTCCAAACGGTTGCGTTTTGGGGAAGAATTCCCTCGTTGCAAATCCCGCCGCCGGTGTTCTGCCACCCGAAAACCACTCCCCGTCGCCCCACCCTCGCGGAAATGCCGCGCCTCGATTACTGTATATAAAAACAGTATTGATAAGGCCTTGCCGTGGACCGCTACGAAATCGAAGACACCAGCGAATGGCTTGGCAGCCCAACACGCCTTGAAACCGTCAAGCACTACGCGAGCATGCTCGAGGAAGACATCCAGGACCTGAAGCGTCAGTTGCATGCGGCCAAGGAAAGTATCGTCACCCTTGTTCAAATGAACGACCAGCTATCGGCCGAGCTACAGAAAAAGCGCACCTGGCTGGCAAATCTGGAAGCGGAAACGACCGAGCAATTGAGTGAGCTCAGTAGCCTGCGACTGGTCCAATCCCAAAATGAAACGCTGCGCCGACAGTTGCAGGCCGCGCTGGGCAATCGCGGCCCGGAAAAACCAGAAAGCTAGCGCCAGTCCATGCTGTCGCCTGCGATTTTTTCAGTTAGAATTCCGCCACCACACATCCTAGAAAGGCACTGAAAAACATCTTTCATGGGGTTGGTACGATTATCACTCCAGCCAAGGAGCTGGCTTCGATGGTTTACTGTGTTAATCAGGGCTACTTTGCACTTAACATTTGGTGCTTAGGCCAGCTCTAAATAGGCCTTCTGAAAAAATAGAATAATCAGAAGTTTATTTATAAAATGCCGGTGGCGTGATGATTTTTAGCTCTACTGTTTTTATTTTGCTTTATCTCCCCATAGTCTTTTTTGTTTACTTCGCACTCAACAAAAAACGCTTAATTACTGCCGGAAAATGCTGGCTGGTTGCAGCAAGCTTGTTTTTTTATGGTTATTGGAGCGTGGAGTATTTACCATTACTTTTAGGCTCTATCTTTTTCAACTTTATGGTCGGCGGAGCACTTTCCCCGCACACGAAGGGAATTAGGCTAAAGCACTCTAGAAAAGCACTTTTGGCGTTAAGCATTATCGCCAACCTCGGATTTCTGGGGTATTTCAAGTACGCAAACTTCTTCATTGAAAATATCAACACGGTTGCTGGCACCGCGCTCAGTCTTGGGCAGATAGTGCTACCACTCGGTATAAGCTTTTACACCTTTACGCAGATTGCTTTTTTGGTCGACAGCTACCGTGGCGAAGCAAAAGAGTATGACTTTATAAACTATGCGCTTTTCGTGACCTTTTTCCCGCACTTGATTGCCGGCCCGATCCTGCACCACAAAGAAATGATGACGCAATTCAAGTCTCGATGGACGCTTTCTATTCGATATAGAAACATCCTTATGGGACTGTTCATTTTCAGCATCGGCTTATTTAAAAAGGTCATGATTGCAGATACATTTGCGGTTTGGGCCAACGCCGGGTTCGCCAGTGGAGCTCCTCACGACTTTTTCAGCGCCTGGTCTACCAGCCTGTCATATACATTTCAGCTTTATTTCGACTTCAGTGGCTACTGCGACATGGCTATTGGGGCTGCCCTTCTATTCAACATATGGCTTCCAATAAATTTTAACTCCCCTTACAAGTCTTTGGACATTCAGGATTTCTGGCGGCGTTGGCACATGACGCTAAGCCGGTATCTTCGGGATTATTTATACATCCCGCTGGGCGGTAATCGATGCTCGTCGGCAAGAATCTATTTCAACCTGATGGCTACATTTGTGCTGGGCGGCCTTTGGCATGGGGCCAGTTGGATGTTCGTCATCTGGGGAGCGCTACATGGGGGCGCGCTCGTACTTCATCGTGCCTGGAAAAATTTTGGGATGGAGATGCCCAACGCAATCGCATGGTTAGTAACGTTTCTTTTTGTGAACGTGACATGGGTATTCTTTAGAGCAACATCACTAGATGATGCATTAAGGATACTGTTTGGCATGGTGAATATCGGCTCGATACATAATATTCCAGTAAGCGCCGTGCCAACATCAAGCCTGGCTTGGGCTGGAGTGCTTTCCGATTATTTACTAGCAATGCTGCCAGTTGAAGCTGCCACGAATATAGTTTGTTTCCTTATGATTGCCGTTGGGTTTGTGATAGTCAGTCAAAAAAACTCATTCGACCTCACGGTGCAAGGGCGCTTAGGTTGGTCGAAGGTTGCCTGGATGTCGGTCCTGTTTTGCATAGCAATGTATTCGACTGTCCAGACAACAAGCACTGTTTTTCTTTATTTTAATTTCTAATCGGCATCCATATGAAAAAGAAAATATATGCTTTTTTATTTTTTATGTTGCTTTCATTATTGGTAGCCCCGATTGTAAATTTAAGCTCTGACAAACTCTCTAGCAAACCACAAAATGTTGCATGGTGGGATTCTTCAGTTTTATATAATATGGATTTCGCGCTACCGTTGCTGGGTGAACTCTATTACTCACTAGGAATTTCTCTAAGTCCGGAAAAAGTGGTGATAGGCAGGGACGGGTGGCTTTTTCTTGGCGATGAGTTCGCCCATTCAATTTCCGCCAAACGAGTTGGTGCAACTTCCGCGAGTGAACCATTACTCAATAAGGTAACTGACTCCACGAACACATGGGATGCATGGTTTAAGAAAAACGGAGTAAAAGCATACCGCGTCATCATTGGACCGGATAAGGACACCATTTACCCCGAACTCATTCCAAAGTGGGCTGCTCATGCCTCACTCTCACTAACCGACGCTTTAATTAGAAAGGCTAGCCCAGATCTTTATATAAACCCAACAGAAGCTTTGCTTCGAGATAAAGAAAAATTTAGCACACCTCTTTACTACAAGGCAGACACCCATTGGAATAGCCTTGGAGCCTGGATTGCGTTTATGCAGCTTTCAGATAATCTAGCGCAAACACAGCCCGAAATTGTCTGGCCTGACAGAAATATTAATAACTCTTTGAGTGCGGCCGACAGACCGGGTGGAGATCTTGCTAACTTCCAAAGAATCGAAGACTACTTTACTGACCATGAAGTGATATTAAATGCCTTTTCAAAAAATCCCATCCCTATAGAGAAATATGACTTCGCGACTGGAAAACTTTTGTTCTCTGGTGGCAACTCCAACATCGGGGCGTCAAAGACACCAATTTTAGTTAAGTCGGAAAAAGCCTTGAACCACAAAAAGGTATTATGGTTGCGGGACTCTTTTGGCTCTGCGATGTCGCCATTTATGGCTGCAACATTTACTGAAACCCTCCAGCTTCATCATGCATCGGCCAATCCTGAGCTTTTGGCTAAGTTGATCAGAGATTACAAGCCAGATTATGTGTTCGTAACGACTGTAGAACGGGATTCTCTTGATACCTATTTCAATTCATTTCCGCCAATGTCAATATCTGACTCGAGAAGTAATTTTTTACCTGTCGCCCATTCCTCTGAATTCAGGTTAAATGACTTTTTAGTAAGTGATGAGCCTGATACATATCGGGTAACTGGCATAGATCCGTATGTAGTATTCAAGCTTTCCCGGCCTGTACAGCCAGCAGCGGCAGGTCAAATAGCATTTGACATTAGTTGCAATACCAATTCAGATAAAATCCCCGTCCAAATATTCTGGCGCACACAAAATACCGATTTTATCGAGAGCAACAGTGTTTATTTTTCAGCGAATAAAGGAATTACATCGTTGGATATTTCTGTTAACCCTGCCTGGGCCAAAAGCGCGGAGATTGTTGAGATTCGCTTTGACCTGGTATCACCAAGCGAGTGTCCAACGGCAAAAATCAAAAACCTTGATCTAGGCGTAACTCAGGCACCTTAAATCTGATACGGATCGCGGCTTGGGTAACCGACTACATCCGGCAAATATCTCTGACATAGGCCTGTAGCGTTTTCAAGGCTGCTTGGTCGGCGATGATTCCAGCGCGGATATCGAAAACAGTCGATCCAGCAGCTGAAGAGAGTTCGACGGTGCCTGCATCGCCCAGGCTGGCGGTGCTGGCGGTGTCGGGCACGTCCCCGCCACTGGCACGACAACTTCCCGCGGTGCGCAGCCGGCGAGCAGAGTCAGCAGCAGCTTTTCATTTTCAGCGAGGCCATCGGTCTTTTCCTTCTGAGCTTTCTGGTCGAGGGTGGCGAGCGCCTGTTCGGCGGCCTGCCGCTTTTCAACGGCTTGAAGAGCCTGTGCGGCACCGACGGCAGAGATGCGCGCCATATCAGCCTGACGCCCAGCCTCATTGGTGGCGATAATCTGGCCGTAGCTGTTGGCCTGCCATATCCAGGCGCCGACGGCACCGATCAGTAGTGCTGCTATATACGGAAGAATCCTGAGCCAGATCGTCATGCCAGCACCTTCATGGCGGTGCTGTAGATAGCCAGCCGCTCGGCAAGTCCATTCAAGCCGCCGTTGATCCGCCGTGTGATTCCGCTGATGTCAGCAACATCGGCCAAGGCATTCAGGTTGCGCGAATTCCAGAACCACGCCGCTGACTTCGCCGCCCACTCGGCCTGCTCGAGCAGTTCGGGCGCCCGAAGCAGTCGGTCATCACCGAACAGCGCCTTACTGCATGCCAGGTAGTTGGCGTGACCCGTCACCTGAATCAGGCCACGTCCCCGGTACTTCTGGCCATCGCCGTCGGCCTCTGGCGTATTGCCCAAGCGTTTGGCTAGCGGGCCGGTGTCGTACTTGCTCAGGTACTGGTCGCCGCCGAGCTCCTGCACATAGCGAAACTGGCCGCTCTCATGTCCGACCTGGGCAATAAAAGCCGCCATGCGCAGCCTGGTGTTGATCTGGAACCGGTCCATAGCCTGGTTCAGCGCAGACGCAAAAACGCCGGCTTGTTTGCCGGCGTTCGGGAGGATCTGCAGCAACTGTTGCGCGGTAATGGGCATAGCTTTCTCCAGGCACAAAAAACCCCCTCAAGGCGGATTCGTTTTTTCCTTCTACGGGGTTAGGCCGGAGCGACGGGCCACCCTGGGTTCAATACCGTCAGATCGATTCGATTCACGGCAACCCGGTACTGTTTCCACTTCTTGAGCCGAGCTGTCTCTTCTGTAGTGGCATCTTCGAGATCAACGGCGTCTTGAAGTGGTGCAATGGCCGCGGTCGCCATATCCAAAAGTGCGTCCTTTGTCGCGGTGTTGGCGCTGAGAATTTCGGCAGGTGACGGTATAGGTTTTGGCGGCGCCGAAAAAACTGTGCCGTCGTACAGATACCCGATGCTGACATCAGACCCATCTTCTACCACTACAGCTACTGAGCCTTCAGGCGGCTCCCAAGGTTCAACGCCATCCCACACAAACATGTTTACAACGATACCGCCTTTAATCTCTGCGTAGCTTCCCATCAAGCATCTCCTTACGCGTATTCGTAAATAGTGATCTGACCATCGGCGCCTGGGCCACCGATCTGGCCTGCGCTGGATGCGCCGTTCGCTGCGCCACCGCCGCCTGCTCCAGCTCCTCGAGCCGGGTTGCCCGCCGATGTGCTAACTGGAAGGCCGCGTCCACCGCCGCCGCCGAGGCAAGAGTTAGCTCCTGTTCCTGAAAAGAAACTGCTTGCAGCAAGTGCGACTGCTGCACCGCCCGGCTGGCCCGCCATGTTCAGGATGTTACCGAGAGTTGGTAAAGCGCCTCCGTCACCCCCGACTGAGCCTAGAGGCGCTGCTGATGAGGCCGGGCCAGCAACCCCTCCCAATCCACCAGCCGCCGAAAGAAGCGCTCCGAAACTTGTAGCGCCGCCATTCCCGCCATTACCGCCGATGGGGCCAGCAGTGCCACCCGAACCGATAGTCATCGATACGCCGGAGAATCCGGATGTAAACCGTGCCATGGCTCGGGCACCGGAGCCCCCGCCGCCAGCTACAGACAGCTGTCCAGCAGCAGTTGCAGGGACCCCGCCGCCGCCAGCACCAGCGCCTGTTAGGTCGACGATGATGCTTTTGGTGCCTGCAGTTTCGATGTAAGTGGCCGACGAGGTGATGCGTCGGACGTTTATCAACCGGCCAAGAGACAAAGCCTTGATCGAATCAAGCAGGTCGGCCGCTCGACCCTTGGTTGGAGCAACGCCGGCCGCGACCAGCACGGCCATAATGTTTTCCTGGACGTCGTTCATCCAGTCATCGGTGACGACGGTCGCGGGGACGCCTCCGACGGGGTCTCCCTCAGTAAAAAGGTTACCCGGAGCAGCGCCTGGGCCATCAATTCTATGCATGGTGTTTTCCTAAGAGAGAGTTAAGGCAATGAGGTCGGCGTCACTTACGCGGCGCGGGTAATAACGCAAGCTGCGCACCACACCGTTCAACTGACGTGTGTTGTCGGTGCCCTGGGTTCCGATTGAAAGAGTTGTCATCGCAGCGACGTTTAGAGTCGCTGGTACCGTGCGGACCGCTCCAGCAACTGCCGTAGTCAGGTTCGTTCCGTCAAAAGCAATGGCGATTTTCCCTGCGGTAATGTTCCCACCAAACACACCTTGCGTGACGATCCCGCCAGCAGTGGTCCGGGTGACAGTTCCTACCCCGCCTGTTTGCAGGTAGACGATAAGTTGTTCGTTGCCTGTCCGAAGCGTGAACAAATGCCGGCGAGTCGCCGCTACGTTTGAAAGTGGTGCATCCGTTCTGAAGTCAATGACAAACGTGCCGGCTGCTTGGCCAAGCCAAGGCAGCAACATTTCTGTAATTGGCACATCTGCATTACGAGTAACTGTCGTGGTGGTCGTCGGGATGTAGGTGCTCGGGTAGTCGCTCTCTTCACCTTGCGGCCCACCGATCAGGATCCCACCAATACCATCACCGGCAAATGTGACGCTGTTCGTGATATCCGCGATTTCAAGGTTTGCGCCCGCAGCCGTAACACCTGCGCCCATGGCGAACGTAACCGAGATGCGATACACACCATCACCGACAGGGATGATGCTGCTTTGAATGCCAACCGCGTTCTGGGTTATTTCTCCAGTAAGCACATCGAAAACTACTCGACCAAGTAGAACGCCGCCGGGCGCAACCCGAACAGACAGCCGTTGGTAAACTTCAGCCTTTGCATGCCAACTCAGGGTTACAGTCGACGCAGCAGTTAAGGCAAGTGCTCGAGTGATGGAGTGAACGGCGGAATTTGAAGAGAGCGTAAACTTGAAGAATGGGATCCCTTTGATAGTGCCTGCACTAGATATAGACCCTTCATTTTTTCCCCATACCGCATTCGAAAGATCCTGGCTTTGGGTGTATCCGTTGGTTGATGGCGTCTCAACCAGCAACCCCTCACGCGCGCCGCTGACCGGCGAAAAACTGATTCCAGCGGCACCGCTGGCCAGCTGTTCGATATCCTTCGCCGCGTTGTACCTGGTGCGAATGGTTGCCCTCGTAAAATTTATGATGCTGGCAAACGGTACGCTTTGCTGTTTCACCAAGTAGGTATCTAAGGCGAAGTTCAGATCGAGTGAGGAGTTTGCGTAGGAGAAAATCGGAATTGTGTGAGCAGGTGCAAGCTGTCTAATTTTGCACTCCAACGAACTGGTTCCCCAGGAACGCAACGGCTCGCCCACGGCAGATAGACCCACACGAAAAGCCAGGACTGTGGTTTCCGGGCCGTTAACTTGCCAGGTGAATTGCCAGTCGCCATTTGTCAGTGAATCCCCCACCTTAGACATGCCAACCCTGAAAGGCCTGAACTCTGTAATGGTGACGTCGTAGCCGAGCGCTGCGGCGATGCTGATGAAATACTGCAGCGATTGACCACCAGTGCTTGCCAGCTTGGCAAGCAATGCATTCCGGCGGCCTTGCAGGGTTTCCTCAAGGGCGCCAGAGCATTTATCGGGTAGTCCGGCCACTCGCTCCCAGTCGCTGAGCAACTCATTCGTGCTCGCCGGATTGGCCTCAAGCGGCAGCGCTTCGCCTCGGCCATCCACGCGGGCCAGTTCGATAGACATGCCTTCGAGCAATTTGTGCAACGTGGTCCCGGCTTCCCTGGGGAATGCCTGACCTGGCGGCAGCAGCGTTTTCAGCTGCTCCAGGTAGTCGGCAGCTGTCGGCATTACGCCTCCTAAAAGCTGGAGAAGGTTATGGTTCCCGGAATCGCCATATGCCCGGTGGCATGAGGCACATCAGCGGTCGGCGATGTGATGGCGTTATCAGACTCGCCGGCTGCCAGAGATACGGCCTCGCGCAGACGACTGATCAAGGTAGGTGCGCCAGGCTTCGAATCCCGTACGATTAAATCGTCGACCTCTGCCCGAACCGCTGCCTGCACCGCTGCGGTGTTCGGTGAGAGTTTCACAGCCATATTTAGCGGGTCGGCGACCGGGGCTACGACAAATACTTCTGCGGTGACCGGGCGACGTGCATCAATGTAGGCCTGAACCTCGGCCACCTTTGCAGGCGTTGGAATAATGTCGACTTCACCATCACAAACAAACAAGACGGTGACTGTGCCGGCGCCCATCTGGCGCGGATAAACCCAGGCTCGGGTGACGCCCGGAACTTCCAGCGCCCAAAGCTCGTAGTCGGATGACGCACCCCCGTGAGGCGGCTGGCGGATCCTTTTGAGCAAGCGACTCAAAAGCTGCTCATCTGTTTCAACATCGATCCCGCCGTCAATCGCCGTGGCTGTTGAGGCTGTCGACTGGACGCCAGCAACCGGTGACAGGAGAAACAATGGCGTGTTGATCGGTGCATCACCCGCTGCACCGGCCTCAACCGCTATCACTGTGACTTGAAGCGAAGTGCCGGTGAACACAGCATCCGATAACACCCGATATTGCACGCTGTCCTGTCTTTGCAGGATGGTGCCAGCCGAAACCGTGGCGCCGATCGCGCCAACCAGCGCCGCGAGTCCTGTCGAAAAATCTGCCGTCTTGCGGAAGACTTTCCAGATAGCCGCCCAGCGTTCGAGGTATTCCTTCTCGGCGGTGTCGATTATCGCTTGGCGTGCAGCCCATTCGAGAAAGCCGTACAGCATGTGCACGGCGCCAGCCTCGGATCGGCCCAGAATGCCAAGCAATGAGCGGCGCAGCACTGCGTTTTCAACGCCTGTGACTCGCCCGCTGATATCCGTGGTAACCCGTTCGATAAGCTCCGGTAGTGTGGGTCGAACAAATGGCATCAGGCAGCCCTCTTATCGGCCTGAGCCGACCATTCATAGTTGTACCGAAAGCGAACCGCTGACCCGGTTGGCCGGTAGATGTCGACGAGAAGTAGCATCACGCCACGGGCGTAGTAGGAAGCAGCCACCTCGATGCGCGAGGCCACCAGGTCGTCAACCATCCACGCCAACGCCTCACGGCAGTACTGTTCGGCGCGGCTGAGTGTTTGCGGCAGCTCCTTTTCTCGGGCCAGAAGCCAGAGCAGCGACCCGGTTTGATCGCTGGCCGAAGCATTGGTGATATCGCCCCAGTAGCCGCGCAGGTCATCCTGCGGAAACTCCGGCGGAATCTGTTCGGCGGTAGCGCGGCGGTCGGTGAACAGGCTGATAATCACGGCCGTTTCCAAGCCATCATCACGTTCAAGGTCGAACCCGAATAGCACAAGGTCGCCGCCGAACTCGGTCATTACCATCGCTGCATCGGCCATCAGATAGGTGCTCCCGAGTTACCGCTTCCGGCGGTCACACCGCCGTGCTGGTGAGTACTACCGATGTTTTTGCCGTTATTGGTGACGGTACCGGTGGTGGTGATGTTGCCGACCACTTCAAGGTCGCCAAGCAGCTTGATTGTTGGGGCCTGGACTTCGACGTGTTGCACAGCAGTGATCTTCACCATCGAGCGAAGCAACTCAATCTTGTTGCCCTGGTCGTCGTAGATGGCTACTTCGCCCGCCTCCAAAGGAATCCGGTATCGGCGATCATCAACCACCAGGACAATGCCCTGCTCCCGATTACCCGCAACGAACGCGACCGCCACGTCGCCACCGGTGGGATGGCTGGTGAAGCCGTAGTTCTGCATGTGCTCAACGCCATCGCGAAGCTCGTTCTTCAGCAACTCAACCTGCAGCTGCTGACGTCCCGTCGAATCGTTGACACCGCGCAGGACTCCACGGCCGAACATCATCATCACGCGGTTGCCGAGATCTCGTACTGGGTTACCCATCCTTTTTATCCTCTTCGCCGATGGCTTCCGCCCAGATGTTTCGCCCGCCCTTTTTGCCCTTCTTCCCTTTTTTGGAGTCAGGCGGCTCGGGCGAAAAGGCCTGCGGGCTCACGATGTCGAGTTTCGTTGTGGTCCCGCCCTCCCCGCGCTCGTACGTGGCCTGGCGGATGATCATCTGCCCGTCCATGCGCAACCACGGCGACTTGACCTGCACCAACATGCCTGGCTCCCACAACGAGCCGCCCGGGGTCTGGCGCCAGCCTTGCACGGTGATGGACGCTGAGGCGGACTTGCCCAAGCGGCTGTTGGCTTCCCATGTGGCGCGCTCCTGGGCGCTGCCGGATGAACTGCCGGACTCAGCAACGATCAGCATTGGCCGATAGCGCCTGATACCGCTGTCACTGGCACCGCCCTCGATGTGCGCCTCGGTCTCGCCTTCGCTGTACGGGTTGTATGCGGCCTGCCCCTTGACCAGGTAGTTACTGAACCGCTGACTGTGGTCAATGCTGCCTGAGGCACTGAGAATGTTTTCCCCCTGGACCAGGCTAACCGACGCCCGTTTATTGCCGGCCCGGGTGATCAGCAGACCGCCCGCGCCGTCAGGCATCAGCAGCAGGCGGCGTTGCCGCGCATATCGCTCGATCGCTTCGAATGCCGTTTCACCTTGTTGCAACTTGCACACCGAGAATGCTTCGCCCACCGGTACGTCTGCCGATACCCCAACGCCAAACGGCTTGGCCAGGATCTGCGCGAAACGCAGAAGGTCGATGTTTTTCCACTCGTCCGGCGCATGCACAGCGCTGCAATCGATCAGATCAGCAGTCCTGTCACGCCCCTGAATGTTGATGGTGTGGTCTGTTGCACTGAACGAGGGTTTAAAGATGTCGACGTAGCCGATCACCATCGGGATCCCCCCCAGCCTCACTTCGCAACGGTCACCCGGGAGAATCGGCCACGGTTCCGTCTGTGCGCCCGAGCCAATTTGCCCCTCCCAGCGCTCCGTCAGCGTTACGGTGAACGCTCCCGACGAAGCATCAACCGCCCGGGTGACGCCAATCTGGGTCCAGCCCGCATAGTTCATGCCGTTGACCAGCAGCTCAAGGTCATCCATTCGCGAGCACCTCGAGCGATTGGCCGCCAGTCAGGAACCCTGGCCGCCGTGGATCGTTGCGCGCCACGATGTCATCGGCGCGGCCGGCATCCCCATAAAGCTGATAGGCCACGACCAGAGAGGGCAGCGTCTGCCGGGGGGAGAATTTCGCCAGCCGCGGCAAATCCTGATCAGGGTCCGGTACCGCCTGGACAACTGCCGTCCGCAAATCGGTGAGAGCCACATAGACCAGGTCGCTGTTCGTGCTCTCGCTTTCCTCATCGAGGCTGTCGGCCAGTTCGGTCCGGACGGTGATCGCCGATTCGTAACTGTCATATTTCGTCGGTGAGGACGTTGTCTTGGTGCCGCCGTTCGACACACTCTCGGTGGTCTGAGTAACGACGGCTGCAACGGCCGCTTGAGAAATCGCAGACTGACGGACAAGCGACGACACAGCCGCGGTGTTTTTCACCACCTGCTGACGACTTGGCGTCGATGCCGGGGCGTCATCATCGTTGTCACTGGATGTGTACTGATCAAACAGGCTCATCAACATACTGAAGGCGCTGCTGCCAAACGCTGAACGGATGCTGCCCACCGCATCGACGACTTGGCTTGCGAACTGGAACGGCCGCTGAATCAGGTCGAACGCATCTGAACCGATGCTTTTGACCTTGTCGTAATAATCAGAGACCGCCTGGATATCACTGGAAACGATGAATTCGGGTGAACTCAGGAAGTCGCTGAGTTCCTTGATCTGCGAGGTGGCAGCATCGGCCACGAAGGACGGGTAGCCCTTGGTCAGGAAGTCGGACACGAAGCTGTCCTTGGCCATTTCCGTTACCTCGTTGCCCTTCTCGCTGATCGCATTGACGCTGTCGACCTTCGCCGACGGGTAGGACGCTTCGCCCGCCTCGAGGAATGTCATCGAGATGGTGCATTTCCCGCCTTCATCAGACGCCTCGCTCACCGTCAGCCCGCGGCAAACCACCGTCAGCTCGCCACGATACGGATGAACCAGCACACCAGGGCCTGCTTGTTCGCAGACCTTAATCAGTTCTTCCCGGGCGACATCGTATTCCTTGCCCAGCAGATAACCGGTGATGCTGAACTCGCGGGACTTACGCCCGAGATCTTCGGTGTAAGGCACATCGCGCTGGGCAGTCTCATGCACTGCCTGGCGTCGACCGTGAGTGCTGTCTGCCGTGGCCACAAAAAAGCCCACGCCGCGAAAAGTCGCGGCGCGGTAGTTGTCTCGCCAACCCATGGGGAACTCCGGTTATGGGGCCATCATCGAGTAGCCAATGTCGGTATCGAACGTGGCGCCCTGGCTGCCCTCGGTTTTCACCTTGGATCCCGCCGGCAGGTTGTTCAAATCAACTTTTACCCTGACCTCTTGTGGAGGCTGCTGCTGTTGAACTTGCGCCGCCGTCTGGCCAACCCGAGCGGCGCGCTGACCGAGATCGGTAACGGATCGACGCGGGCCAAGCGCTGAATTGGGATCAGCGAGGCGTGAGTTAGTACCAGTTGTAGGCGATGCATCCGTGCTCGGCGCACTGACGGAAGCGCCATCAATTCCAAGTAGTTCCTTGGCCCAGTCAGGCAAGCCGTTTTTAATGGCAGAAACCGCATCGGCGATTTTAGAGCCGAGAATCGCGCCAAGGTCCCAGCCGGTCAGGTATTTGAGCAACCCGTTGAAGCCTTCCATCATCAGCGTGATCGGGTTGTACTCAAGCCAGACTTTCACGATTCCGTTGATGATGCCGTCGGCAAACGCCGCTTTTACGCCCGCCCATTTCTCTTCGAAGAACTGAACGATCCCGTCCCAGTTTTTGTAAACGATGTAGGCAGCACCTGCGATCGCCACTACGGCAGCGAGGAACCAGCCGACGGGCGTCAGGGTGATTGCCGCGCCCAAGCCCTTCAGAGCTAGGGCAAGATTCAGTACCGCCATCAACAGGCCGCCACCGATATAGAGGCCCAGCGCCGTGAAAATAAGGTTGGCAGCGCCAAACGTTTCGGCCAGTGATTCGAAAATACTGATCACCGGTTGCACGCCGTCGTACAGATCACCGAGGAACCCGGTCACCTTCTCGATGTTACCGGGCAGGTTCTCCGCGAAGGATGTTGCAAAAGCTTCGATCTGCGGCCGGTATTTGACGATGGTATCGATCAGTTTGGTGCCGAGCTTGTTCAACTGCGGTACCAGGGCGCTACCGATGGTATTGCCAACACCGCTCAGCGCAGCATGCAGGGTGTCCAGCGTGTCACCGAACGCCTCGCCCTCACGGACAGCACCATCCGAAATAACTATGCCAAGCCGGCGGGCTTCGTCGGCCATTTCTTTTATGCCGGTGCCGCCGCCACGGATCAGCGGAAGCAACTCGGTTGCACTCTTGCCAAAGATCTTCACGGCCGCCTGGGCTTGAAGCGAGGGATCTTTGATTTTCGAGATGCGATCGACGAAGGTATCGAAGAGTGCATCGGAGCTTTTCAACTTGCCCGAAGCATCCTTGATGTTGATACCAAGGCCTTTGAACATGTCCTTGAGTTCTTTCGAACCCGCCGTTGCGGCGCCAATGTTGATCTGCATTTTTTGCAGGGCGCCCGCCAGGGTCTCAGCAGACGAACCCGACAGCTTCGCGGCGAAGCTCAGTTCCTGAAACCGCTCGCGACTGATGCCGGTTCGCTCGGCTGTATCGCCAATGGCACCGGTCGCATCGGCGAACCCTTGGAAGAACAGGTTCAATGCCGCGCCCGTAAGGCCGAGGGTCGCCCCCAATCCAAGCAGCCTTTGCGTGCTTGATGCGACGGCGCTGCCGATACCACCGATGGCGCCGCCAACGTTTTTCAGGCTATTGGTGAAGACCGGCAGACCAACCCGATCGAGCGCTCCGGTAATACCAGCGCTGGCTGCTTTGACCTTGCCGAAAATCCCACGCAAGGGCGCAGTGACCCGGTCGACGGCCTTGATGATTAAGCTTAGGGAGTATCCTTTGTCTGCCATCCTACCCATTCCTCGGTGCGCTCAAGCCACCAGTTCAGTTCCTCGAAATCCATGTCCATGACTTCCGAGGGCTGAACACTCATAACCTTGACGACGACAGTTACGCCTCCTTCCCACCCCCGAGGTGCTTCAGCAAAAAATCGCGAGCCTCCCCAATTACGGCAGCCTGGTCGTCCTCGCACAGCTCTTCGATCAACGCAGGAGGATGGCCAACCATCTTGGAGCCAAGGTCTATCAAGGTGGCGAAGTCCATGTCCGCGCCGCCGTTGCCCTTTCCATCGGAAGTGATACGCAGGGCATGACCACGTAGGTACTTCAATTTGCGGGTGACGGTCAGTTCGGTAAATGTGTCTTTACCGAAGTTGACCTGCTCAGCCAGTTGCAGAACTTTTTCCTTTGCCATTACGAAACTTCCTCCGCAGACATGCCTTCAAATCGGCAAGCGATGTTGCCTTCTTCGGTGTTACCGGTGCCCTCGCCGGCGTACCAGGCTTCACTCAGGGTGATGACCTTCCCGTTGGCGAGCTCCAGCGTGATGGTGGCGTCGTCGAGCGTGACCAGATCTTCGAGGCTGAGCTCGTTCCGGTCAGTGATCTCACCCTCAACGAAAGGTACTTGCGGCTTTTCGGTGTACCCATGAACGGTGTCGGCACCCACAACACCCTCGCGCTTGGGTTTGCCGAGGTTGTAGGTGAAGCTGCCCTTGGCGAAATAGATGTCGCCGTTGACCTTCAGGGCGATCATTCCGCCAATGCGGTTTTTACCTGCCATGTCTTTATCTCCTGGCGGTCGCCGTTATAGGCGGAACTGGATTTTGTTGGCGACCAGGCGCAGCTGATTGACCAGGTCAGGCGGCAGCAACACATCGAGGCGATTCGGATCGCTCTCACTGCGCTCGCTGATCAGGTTGGCCTTAAAGTCAGCCATGTTTTCGACGAGACCCAGGCGCTCCCACTCGCGGAACTTCGAGATTGCCTCGGCCTTCATCACCACAGGCGTGACGACCGGCTGGCCGACGCCGTAGCGCGTGCCGTCGTTCGCCAGCTTGTGCCGTGGGTACTTGCGCAGGATGTAGTCGCGCCAGTCGTGGCGGATGAACATCAGGGTGAACATCGTTTCGCTGTCCAGGTAACTGGTGTCGGAACCACCTGCGGAGTTGGTTTTGTAGGTGGTGATCAGGCGCTCGACATGCATGGTGCCGTCAGCCGCGACCTTACTGGTGGCGATGCCGTCGAAAAGCATAATGTTGCGCTCTTCGTTGGTGAGTCGGTTGCCGGCGGCGGGCGGCAGACACCAGGCGTAAGCCAAATTCTGGATAGGTCGCGCCGGATCGATGGCTGCGTAATACGCTGCAATCGCCATAGTTTCGGCGGCCTTCTCGTAAGCCGGCATCGGCTCATCGTTAGCCATCATGATCACGAGATGCTGGCTGTTGTGACTGTCGCCAATCGCGCTGATGGTGCCCTGCGTACCACGCACCGCGGTGAAAGCATGGGCCTCAATCTCACGCCCCCAGGCAAACCGGCTGCTCAGTTCGGTTTTGATCGCGGCCAAACTGGCAGCGTCGGAGTAAGGCACCGCCCAGGTGTGCAGCCATTCATCACCAATCGCGGCCAGAGCAGTGGTCAGGACTGGGTTACCCGCACCGTTCGTGAACGCGGTGAAAGTCACGCCGACACCCGCCGGAAGCACCTGGCCGGTGAAATAGTTCACGCGGGCGTTGAGGCTGTTACCTGCCTCGCCTTTGTGGCGGCAGGTCAGCGTTACCGTACCTGCCGCCGCTGTCGCAGTGACTGGCATATCCGTCGCAGCGGTAATCGCAGCGGCAACGGCGGTGCCGATGGCGGTGGCGGCATCTCCACTGAGGACGCCTACCGAAACACGGCGGCCGGCGATCATCAGCTCAAGAGTGCCGGAAGCGGTGGCCGGGCCGGTGATGACGATCGTACCGGTTGCCGCAACGCCTGCGACGTTGTCGATGATGGGCAGCACCAGCAACTCGGTGTACGTGTCGATGGCCATGGCCGCACGCACCATGCCGGAAAGCATAGAGCCGGCGCCAAAGAGCGTGTCGGCTTGCGTGGGGCTGGTCACGCGAACCAGCGTGTTTGCCAAGGCACTGCCGGCGGCCAGCTTCTGGCCAATCAGCAGGCGGCGATAGGTGACCGACTGCGGCCCACGAACGGCCTGACTGTTGTCGATTTCGCTGTAGACGCCCGGTTTGCGCAGTGTCCCAGGCCCAGGGATGGTGTTGAATCCGATAGTCATTGCTTCTCACCTTTTTGGGGTTGGGCCTGTTCTGCAGGCTGCTCAGTGGCGAACTCAACGTCGCCGGCCAACTGCTTGCGAATCCAGTAGCTGTTGATTTCCAGCTGCTGGCCGCCGGCGGGCAGCGCCTCGTAGGTGCCGGGGATTCGCACCAGGCGCCCCGCGACGGGTGTAACCAGCACTCGGGTGGTCATGGGTTCAGGTCCTCAATGATCGTTTTGGCACGATCCGCCGGATCGGGTTGGGCGTTGTCCAGGCTGTACTCGGTCGTGACCGTATTCAGGTCGGGCAAGCTCTGGTTGAAAAGGTCGTCAGGGTGACGATCGAAGTACTCGGCCTCGAAGATGAGCCGGCAGGCGCCGGTCACCTGCTCGGACTGATCGAGCAGCACCATGCGCGAGCGCAGGTACTGCAGGTCATTGGCAGTGCTGCCGAGGGTGTCGTCCATGAGTAGAAGGCGCTCGACTTGCCGGGCCAGCGTATCGAGCGTGTCGTCCAGCGCATCGTTGCCTTCGGCGTGGATCTCGACCACCAACTCCACCCGGCGCCGGTATTCGCGCGGCGCCTGATTGAAGATCTCGCCGGCCTCGTCCATCGTGTAAACGATGATCGCGGGGAGCTCGCTCTGCCAGCCGTTGGAAATCAGCGGTCTCACGCGGCTGGCATAAACGCTGGCACCTGCATTGGTCGCGCCCATCAACACCGCCACGGCCTGCTTGCGGATCAGTTCGCGTGGGTGAGCCATGGTTACGCCTTCCGAAGGATGATGGTGACGCCGGCCACACCATCGGGCTGAACGTCACCGATCACGAACAACTCGCCACGAGCACGGACACGATCGCGGTTTGTTGGCTTGTTCGGCAGATCGATCAGGCGGACGCCGAGTATTGGGTTTTGGCTCGACACCGGGGCTCCCGTCGAGGGATCAACGGAAACGTGAGCGGTATCGAACACCGCCTGGTCCAGTGGCACGCCCGGCTCGATTCCGTCTGTCAGCCAGTAGACCGCGCCCTCGGGATCGAGGGCCGCGGTGGGCTCGCTGAAAGTACGGATCGACACGCCGAGCATGCGCTGGGCCATTGAGGCCCAGCCCACTTATGGCACCGCGACAGGCGCGGACACGCCATTGAGTCGGCAGGCACCGGTTGCGCTGGGGTTGACTGCGACGTCGGTGGACACACCCACCAACACCAGGCCTGTGGCCGACACGTTGGTCAGCGCACGGGTGGACGTGTTCATGTACAGCAGGTCACCCACAGCCCACGCCTGAGCACTGGTTTTGGTAAGGCCGAACACACCATCGAGCTTGAGAACCACGGGATCACCGGCGGCTTCAGTGGTTGCGGCTACACCGATGATCGCGCCGACTTTGTACAGTTGGCCCGATACGGTACCGCCCGCCGGAGCGGGAACGGTGATGCAGTCACCGTTCTGGATGAAAGTCTTCATGCAAGGTCCCCTTTAGAGACTGGAACTGGAAAACAAAAAGGGCGCCACGCGGCGCCCTTCGGGGTTCAGGTCGAACTGGAGAGTTACGCGCCCGGGTTTTTGTAAGCGCCGCGGTAGTCGATCCAGCCAGCACCGAACACCAGACGGGCCTTGATTTCCATACCGTCGACTTCGAAGCCTTCGCGAGTTTCGGTGAACACGCCCTGCTCGCCTTCCAGGTACGCATATTCGAAGGTGTCGACAGCACCGGGAGCGGCGTACAGGTACCATTGGCTACCGGTGATTCGAGCATCCACGATCACCGTCAGCGACGCGTTGCGGACATCGTTGATGTCTGAGTTCTTCGCCGGCACGTAGTTAGAGCTGGTGAACTGGTATGCCTCGAGCTCTTTGTCAGGACCGACAACCAGGAACTCAGGTGCCAGGTTGAGGAACTCGCCCGCCTTGCTCTTCTGCTTGCGCATGGCAGCGCGAGCCGCAGCCAGGGTGGTGGTGTTGATGGCACCGCCGCTGCCTGCAACGTTGCCGTGGGACGCGTCGAAGAACGGGTTGCCGTCAGTGAAGTTAGGGTTGCCGAGCAGAAGTGCCCAAACCACATTGGACTCGGTCGCAGCCGCCGCATTACCCAGTGCTGCCGGGATGCGAGTCAATGCCCCCAGGTCATCGTTCACGATGGTTTCCCAGGTGATGGCGATGATTTTACCGAACTTGGCGACCTTGATCGGGGCCCCGTCTTCGGACAGCGTGCCGTACTTGTACTCGCCGTGCTCCTTGACCTGTTCCAGCGCGGCGATGTCGCCCAGCGCGGCGCGAGTCACGGCGCGGAAGTCCGGCACAGTGGTCTGGCGGCCCAGCGGACGCCAGGTCTGCGGTGCATTGGTGTAGGCATCGCGCAGAGTGCGATTGACGGTGCTGCCCAGCAGCAGCGGGAAATCGCTGGTGGAGTGCATGCCGGCCGCGCGCACCGCTTGACGGTCACAGCCCAGGGCGGCCCGGGCCAGTTCTTGCGGAGTCATGCCGCGAGCATTACCACCGGCCATCTCGACGAACTCGCGGGCCATGTCGACCAGGCGCATTCCGCGGAACTCTCGGCCGGTTTCTTCCAGCTTGACGTTGGAGTCGCAACGATGCAGCAGGGCGTTCTGCATGGCAGAGCGCTTGGCGTTGAGTACCGACACATCCAGACCGCCGGTGACAACAGTTGGCTGACTGTTGCGGGTTTCCGGCTGATCCTTGTTTTGACGCTCGGCCAGCTTGTCGATCAGAGCTGCGCTCGCATCCGCTACCGGAACGCCGCGAGCAATCAGGTCTTCCACGAAAACCTCGTCATCGAGTTGCACCTTGCGCGCCATGGTGCGGATGGTGAGGCTGCGCAGGCGTTCGGCTTCAGCGGCTTCACGGCGAAGCTTGTCCTCGGCCGCGCGCTTCTCTTCTTCGGTCATTGCATCTTCCTCTTGGATAGTAGGCACGGCGGCCAGTTCTACGGTCGGCTCAACAGCTGACCGAACTTCAAAAATGGTGTTGAATCGCTGGCCTTCGTATTCGGCCGGGGTTTTGGCGCTGCGAACCTTTGCGCCATCGTCGAAGCCGATCGGGACCAGGGATAGTTCCAGTGGTTCCCAATCGACAGCGCGGTACGTGGGGAGCTTGTCGTCTTCCTCCTCGACAACTTCGTAACGGTGAACGGCGTAGCCGACACTGATGTTCCGAAGGATGCCGTCGACAACATCCTTGAAGACCACGTCTGCATCTTCACGCTTGCTGAACCTGACAAGAGCGTGACCCTCGCCACCCTCCAGCCAGGCCCGCTCTACAACAGCCAGCACTGCACTCAGCTGGTACTGATTGTGGGTATCGAGCAGCGGCGCCCCGTTGTTGAGCCGATCAAGACGGACTGCGCCGTCGCTGACGTCCAGCTCTTCCATGTAACTGCCGACGTCCCAAGACCAACGCCGACCTTTAGCCCCGGTCGTCCAGGTCAGTTCGACAGTTCGCGCGTCGATATCTACCGAGCCAGGCCGTACAGCTGCACGAAGGCTGAACGCCGGCGTCTCATGTGTCTTTCGCGTCATCACCTGATTCGGAGTCGGCATCGTCTGGTTTCTCTTCTGTGGTTTGTGGCTGGCTCGGGGAACCGGCGGCCGCAACTCGGCGCGGGTCGCAATCCAGCACCAACCCGAACTCGTCGATCATTTCGTTTGCTTTTTTGATTTGCTCGGCATGCCGTTTCGGGTCTGTGATGCCGAGCTCGCGCAAGGCATCCGGCCAAGTGGTGAGGCCGTTGCGTACGCGGGTGATGACGTTTTCTGTTTCTGCTTTCGGGTCGACCATGTCGCGTCGAGGCGGAACCCAATAGGCCTTGACGTCATCGGTCACGCCGCCAGGCAGCAGGACCTGTGCCTCCATGAACCACCGCCAAACCTGATCGCACAGCTGGGGGATCAGCATCCGCCATTGCCACACGTCCACACGCCGAGCGAAGTTCAGCCAGCCCATTCGCCCGCTGGAAAAGTTGACGCCCTTTAGGTCACCCGTGAGCAGTTCATAAGGAACGCCCAGGCCAACAGCCATGGCATGCAGTTGCTGCCATGAATATGCGGTGTAGCCATTGAAAGTAGGAGGAGTGCCGAAGGTGACGCTTTCACCAAATCCAAGCTCCTGCACCATCGCGGGCTCGACGCGGTCAATCAGCGGCGGTTTTTTGCCGGCACCCGACCCGCTGTTTTCATCCTTCGTGACGAACGCGGCGAAGCAGGAGGCAATCTTCGCCTGCTCCATCACGGCGTCTTCCATCTCGTCGAAGTTGCGCATGCGCTGGATGACCGGGGCCAGCCAGCTGTAACCGCGCGCTTGGCCCGGTCGTTTTCGCAAGAAGACGTGAATCACATCCTCGGCCGGCACCCGGCGCGATTGCAGGGAGCCCCAAACTGCGTTCGCACCAGGGTGCTCATCGAACAGCCAGTACGCGACCCGTCGGCCAAGAGCATCAAACTCGACACCCTGGATGATGCGGTTCAAGCCGACGATGTCCGCTTTCGACTCGTCGAGGAAGTCGGCCTCCAAGACTTGAAGCTGTACAGGGACTGGCAGTCCGTCAGAGCTGAAGCGGCGGCGCCGGCGAACCAAGCACTCTCCGCTCTCAGCGACAGCCTCCATGATCATGTGCTGCAGGCCATAGAAATTATCCAGGCCGTCAGCATCACAATCGGTTGTCTCAGCCCAAGCCTTCCACAGGTCCATCAACCGCAAGCCGTCGCGATCGCGCTTCGTCAGTGGCAGCGGAACAATCCCGGCCCCAACAGCGTTATCGGCAATACCGGTAATTCCGCGTTCGCCGAAAGGATTGTTGCGGCGCTGGTCGCGTGCCCGGTTACGAAGCTTGGCCAGAGCCGGAGCATTCTCAACGTTGGCATCGGCACCCGTTGCGCGCCACCCGTCATTACGGCGACCACCAGCAGCGCCCTCAAACCGGCGCTCAATCATCTTGAGCGCCAGGTCCGTCCGGGCTTTCTTCAACCGACTTTCCGAACGTTTGGCCGCAAACCCGGGGAACAGATCATCAATCATCCCCATGTCAGTACCCCTTGGAGAACGAGGCGAAACGGCGGCCGCCGTCATTGCAGGCATTCAGTCCCAGTTCGGTGGACATCAGCTTGAGGATCCGCATCATCTCGTCGAGTGATCGGTAGGTGACGCTCTTGTCGGCGTAGCGGACCGACAACGCCCCTTCAGCGATGGCCGCCTGTAGGGCGTTGTATTGCTCGATCGTGTAGGCCATCAGTTTCTATTCCAGTGAGAGGATTTCTTCCGCGGCCGTTCTTCAGCGTCCGGTTCGTTGCCACCAGGTACAGCAGCGTCCAACAGATCGAGATCGAGCCCGAACCGTTGCTGGCAGATGCGCAGTGCGGCGAGCGCGTACACGAAGCAGTCGAGCGCCTCGTTTCGGCGCCCGCCGCTGTCCCAACGCAACACGCGCTTGCCTTTGGATATGGCTGCTTTTTTCTTTTCTGAGGTGAGTTGCTTCACCTCCGATTCGTCGCAGATCGCGTCGTTGGCCGGAAGGTGAACCACCCCGGGCTGAGAGACGCCCGCCTGGGAGGCAGCCGTATCGACGGGGAGCCCCATCCGGCTGTAGAGCAGCTCTTTGGCGTTGTCGGTACCGACCTCGGTGAGGAAGACCTTGTGCACCTTGTTCTTCGTGCGCGGGAAATTCGCAATCGGCTTGCCGTATACGGTCGCGCCGCGGATTGGAACAACCCAGTGAACGCCGTGCTTTCGGCTCTCTGCATACACCTCGTCGGCATAGTGGCCGCCGGCGTCCCATGTCCAGCGCTCCACCTTCATGATGGTGCCGTCCACGCGGGTGAACTGCCGATGCAGCTCGAGGCCAACCTTGCGGCGCAATTCCTCGCTAGCCGGGTCGCCCATCAGGATGAAGCGATGAACCAGCCAAGCTTCCTCGCCTGGACCGAAAGCCCAGACGCGCCCCTCGAACCGGTCGTCCTGTGTATCGATGCCGCCGACCAGGACCAGGCCAAGGGCCGGGACCTGCGGATAAACTTCGCGGCGACCGTACAGAACTTCCGAGTCGAGCTTCTCGCCCTGGTCGTCGTCCCACGTTTCGCCGCGGGTGGTGTTGATGAAGGTGATCAACTTCGATACATCGCCTTTCACCTTCAGCCATTCTTCGGCCAGGCTGAGCCACGTACTCCAGGTGCTGTAGATCGCCCAGATGCTGAAGCTGACTGAGCGCGGGGTGCGGATGATTTCGTCATCAACCCCAAACCAGTCCATGCCGTCGCGGGTCCAGATGCCGGTGTGTTCGCAGATCCAGCGGCCTGACTTTGAAGCCTCGACCATCTCGTTGTGCCAGATGATGCAGGCAGCATGCTCGCACACGTACCAGGCTTTCTCGGCTTCACCGAGTGCGTTCTTTTCCCACTTCAGGCCGAACTCACAATCCTTGCCGCCCCACTTCAGCGTCTGCTCCTGCCGGCAGTGTGGGCAGTTGATGTGAAACTTGAGCAGGTAGGGCGACTCTTCGACGGCCTTGGTGATCTGGCAGGAGCCCACTCGTTTCGGCGTAGAGCCGCGAATTGACTTCGGGTAGATCGCACCGTTGAGTCGCTTGTCGCCCAGGGTGATCGGAGCGCCCTCGCCTTCGACGCTTTCGTCAAAGTTAGAGAGCTCGTCGTAGATGACCTCGTCGGCAGATTTCTCACGGTAGTTACGCGAAGCTTTGCCGCCCCGGATCCAGAGCGTCCGCCGGTTGGCGAAGATCTTCTGGTCGAGGGTGTTATCGCTGTGCTTGCGTCCGAACCATGGGGCCAGGTCACCCAGTACCGGAACGTCGCGGATCATGCCGTTGACGTGGCTCTTGCTGATGTCCTCGGCGTCCGGATCCGTCGGGCTCCACATCATGACGTTGCGGCGCTTGTGCTGGATCTTGTAGCCGATGTTCGCCATCAACAGCTTGGTGTAACCGATCCGCGCCGACTTGATGAAGTTGACGACGTTGATCAGGTCGTTGCCCATGCTGTTCAGGATCGCAACCTGGAACGGCTCGGTCGTCCACTTGCCCTCGTTGTATGAGGACTCGGCGGACATGTAGAAATTTGCATCCGCCCATTCAACGGCGGTTTGCGGTGGTTCTTTGTAGAGCGCCTGGAGTCCTAGCTTGATCGACTTGCGCAGATCATTCAGCCATGGACTCAACGTACTCATCTAATAATTCCGGAAGTTGCTCACCAAAGCTGGCGGCAATATTTCGAGCAAGCGCGATCTCCCGCTCCACCGACTCGATGATTCGAGGGTCAACCTCTGGATGACGCCGAGTAACGGTCTTGCCGACGGTGTCCAGTTTCGAGCCGATCTGTGCGGCGATTTTGGCAAGGGCAAATGTGGCGAATGGGACCGGGACCAGTTGCTTGTCCAACACCAGGTTCTTTTTCTCCTGGGCGATTCGTTGGGCGGCGGTTAGACCGCGACGCTCTTCGAGCAGCTTGTACTCGATCAGCGGATCGAGACCTTCGGTTCCCTCACCCGCCGGTTGTTGTTTCCGTTGCGAGTGTTCGACGCGGTTTTCGACCACGTGCTGCACGGTGTAGAACGCCTCGCGACCGATGCGAGCGACGGGCGTAACTCCCCATTTGTCAAAGGCTTGCGGCGAAATCCCCAGGCTCGAAGCCATCTCGGATTTGTTCAACCAGCCGCGCTGTTTGGTTGTTTCGTTTTTGGCCATGATTAAACAACAACCAACCTCTGAAAAAAGGTCATACATATTTGATGGGCGGGGCCCGAATTACCCGCATGGGGTCGGGGCCCGGGGAAGGACCCAAAGGGGGGGTACCCCTGCCCTGCCCGTCAGCCCCGGGCTGTCGACAGTGCCTGATCCATCGCGCTGGCGAACTCATTCGCTCGGTTCGCCTTCACGATGTTGTCTGCGATCTTGTAGAACGGAACGATCACCCGATAGCCAGGCTCGCTCTCACTGAAGATGAAGACCGGGCGAACAGCATCACCGAACGCGGTCTTCCTCTTCTCCCAAATACCCTGCGTGCCATCAACATCACCGGCGAAGTACTTGTCGGCGTTGCCCTTGCGCTTGCTGCGCTTGCTGCCTGTGGCATTGGCCTGCACACCACTGACCGTCTCGGCCGCACCAAGGCCCGACAGAATCTTCATGATCGTGCCGCGTGGTACGTTGCCGAATTGGTTGAGCGCTGATGGTGCCGGGATTGCGTACTGCCCTGGCTTCATGAGGCCTTTGGCAATCAGCGCTTTCTCGAATCGTTTGTGCGGGCGGCGTCCACCCTTCACAGCCTGTTGCAGGTAGGTGTCAGCAGGTACGCCAGAGGTCCATGCGTCCTTGAAAAAGGTTCTAGCCTCTGGATTTTCCTTCTTGGCCGCTTTGACATAGAGGCTGTTCATGGTGGTGGCAGTCGGTTGATCCAGGCGTTGCCGCATAACCGAAAGCTCGCCTTTCTTCACCAGCAATGCTAACCGGGTGGCCATCAAGGCAAAGGCGAACGGTAGCTGTTTGCTGCCCAACGTGCGCAAGGCCTTCGACAGCTCTTCCACATTGGTACTGGCATCAATCTTGACCATGCCTCACCTCAAAACAAGCGCTTTCAGCGACCTATTCAGCACGCCGAGGAAGCTTGAAGTCGGCGAACCGATCAGCCAAGTCAGCAATCTTCTTCACTCCAAGAAAGCCGATGAATACACCGGCCGCAGTGGCGAAGTTTTGCGGCAGACCGAAGTACTCGAGTAGCGGGATCAAACCAATGGTAATGAGCGTGCAGAGCGAGGCCTCCAGCAGCGCCTGTCGCCGAGTGCCGCCACCGTAGATGATGCGCAAGGCACCCACCACGAAAGACAGTCCGCCGGCATAGATCGTTGGTGAGTGCTGGCTGAGCCACGCGAGAACGAGCAGCCAGGTGTCTGGTTTGTCTGGCATGTTTGGCATCTCGGCGTCCTCCCTCTCGGGGAGTAAATAGATCCGGCTCCAGCAGCACTCCCAGCTCGGAGCAATGGGTGTGGTGGAGCCGAAAACGAAAAAGCCCCGGCGAATGCCGAGGCTCTGTGAACTGTAGAAAGCAAAAAGCCCAACTCAGGGTCGGGCTTTGCTCGCGGAAAAACCGCAAAGTAACTGAAATCTATATACCCGCCCCGGTCCTGTCAAGCAGCCTCTCGACGAATATCTAAAGCACCATCAATCCAGGCGATCCCGGCCTTCCAAAGCTGCCGGGTCTTCTCTTCGCCGAAACCTAGCTTCTTGCCGACGTCGACCAGCGCCTTGTCCCTGGCGGTGTAGTACTTCATCAGCACGTTTCCGCATTCGGGGTATCGTTTCAACAAACGACCCATCAAACCGTCAATCATCAAGGCGTCGTCGTCGGTGATCATCGGTGTGTGAAGGGTGTTCTCGCGGGATGCGCAGCAGGACACGCCGGAACCCAAAACCACCCAGCGCCCCCAATGCTCCAGCAGGTCTTCCGATGTGCGCTCGGTGAAGCTCTTTGTTCTGGCCATGATCACTCTCCCCCGCTTTCATTGATTGCTCTGCGTCCACCGCGAGCAAGTATCTTGTCCTGACATCCGTGAATGGCGGTGCAAAACTCCTGGTGAGCCATTGGATGCTCGATAGGCAGTTTCAGAAATTCATTCCAGGCTTCCGCAAGAAGCCCAACCACTTTCGCCTCCTGCTCCGTCACTCTGGCCGTTCTCATTATGAATTTGGCTGCCATCGATCAATCCCCCTTGAAAGACGAGCGGCCGGCACCGCGACTATTGCTTTGCTGGTATTGCGCGACAATTCCAGTCGCAGCTGCTTTTACCTTCGTCATAAAACGTTCCCGGCGCAGCAACATACCCAACTGCACAACCAAGTCTTCCAACAGTAACGGCTCCAGCGTCTCCGCGTGCACCAGACCCGAAGCGTGGCAGCCGATGCAATCAAGCTGATGAAACACGCCTTGAATGATCCCCTTCCCGGCACACGACGGGCAGTCGGTGAGCGGGATCAGGCAACGCACAAAGGCGGGGCCGTGGGTCTTTTTGTCCATTTTTAAACCTCGCCTATGGTTGATTCTTGATTGGCCTCGCAGGCCTTGTGTTCTGCGGCTTCCAGCGCATTACCGGAATCTCCGAATCTAACGCCGGTCAATCCGTGAATGAGGGTAAAACCACGCTGGTCTAGATGCGCGTGCCACTTCTCCAGGGCATCACGCTTGCGCCCCATCACGTCCGACTGGATGTACACCTTCACGTTGTGACCCATCGCATGGTTGATCAGCAGCTCACCGATCAGGTGGTCGATGCCGATGTCGGCCCAGCCGGTACGGGCAACCTTGCGCAAGTCGTGACTGGTCCACTCGCCGTGACCCAGCCGGGTGAACACGGCACTGGCCTGACCTTCACTGAGGGCCTTGCCATTGCGCGCCGGGAACACGTACTGCCCGTCGTAGCCATGGGCGTACTGCCAGTCGCGGTACCGCTTCAGGATCTCGCACATCTGCTCAGTCAGCGGCAGGTAATGCTCGACTCCAGTCTTGGTGTGATCGCCGGGGATGAACCACTCGCGCTCGGCCAGGCTGATGTGTGGCCACTGGGTTAGCCGGCTTTCGCCAATGCGCGTGCCATGGCAAAGCATCAGCAGCGCCAGCATCGCGTCACGCGGGGCAGCGACGAACACCTCGGCCAGTTGCTCGAGCAGCTCAGACAGTTGCACGCCGCGCAGCCGGGACGGCTTGATCCCGACCTTGGCCTTGGAGAAGTCGCTGAACTTGATGCCGGCCATGGGGTTGGAGGCGATCAGTTCCAGCTTGAAGGCTTGGCGGAAGGCCAGGGCCAGCAACTGGAACACCAGGCGCACGTAGTCGATGGACAGAGTCTCTTGCAGCGGCCACATCAACAGGCTGTCGAGGGCGGCCTTGTCCACGCTGGTCAGCGGCAGCTCACCCAGGCGCGGAATCAGGTGGCACTTGATCGCCGAAGCGCCGGTCTTTTTGCGCTTGCTCGACAGATTGCGATCACGGGCCATGCGTTCGGCGAACCACTCCAGCAGCTCGCCAGTGGTAACCCACTTCGAAAGGGTCGAGCCGGCACCGGCTTCCAGGCGCAGGCGTATCGCCGGCAGGGCCGAGATCACCTGCTTGGTGTTGAGGTCGGGGAAGTGGCCGATGCGGTTCCACTCCCCTTTCACCACCAAGTACCACGATGCCCGGGCACGATTCTGATTGAACCGCAGATAGAGGCCGCGATTCTCGATGTCGCGCAGATTACGGACGCCGCTGGCGGCCTGGCGTTTGATCTCGGCGTCGGTGATCTTCACCGCGGCGCTGCTCATGCCGCCACCACAGTCTGCGCCATGCGCAGATAAGCGCGGATCTGCTCCATCGTGTCGAAGTGTCCACGGCACACCACCGCCAAATAACCCTGGGCATTGAGCTTGCGAATACGTTCGTGCTGGCTCTCAGAGATCGCGGCGTCGTTCGGCGGCGTGGCTTTGAATTCGATGTACAGGCCGAAGAACCCGCCGCGAGCCATCGGCAGGACCAGGTCGGGGATGCCAGCTTTCACGCCTTGGGCCTTCAACTTCGCGGCGACCGCCTTCACACGATGCCCGCCGTTCGGGACGTGAAAGATGAGGTCAGCGACTTCGGGCATCCGGGCGCGAAGCTCAGCAATCAACGCCGTCTGCTCCAGGCCCTCGCGGTCTACCGGCTTGGCGCGCGCGGTCGAGGTCTTGAACAACTTCATGGCTGCCGGCTTCATTTACGGTCGCCCCGCACTTTACGGTACCGGTCGCTGAGGCGACGGCACACCTCGTAGAGCGCGCAATTGGCGAGGATTAACAGAACGAGCAAAGTCATTGGGTCGATCATGCAGCCCCCTTCACGGTAAGTATTCCGGCCCGGATCAGGGCCTCATGTGTTTCAGCGATGGCGCGCGGCATGTCGTACCAATCAACGTCGCCGGCGGCGCGACCGTCGATGACGTCATGGCAGGCGCTGCAGGCGTATACCGCCACGGTGTCGAAGCCCTTCATGCCCATGCCCTTCTGCCCACACGGCAAATGCGCGAGCACGGTGGTGGCTGGGTTGTAGTTGCAGATGCCTGGCAGGCGGACGGTGCAGTCCTGGCCGTTGGCCGAAGCGCGGAGTTTCTTCGAGGTCACGCGCATACCCGCTCCCCCGTGGTGATATCGATGACTTCGCAGGTGGACGGCCACATCGACTGGCCGAATCGCAGAGCTGCTGCCGAGTCAGCAAACAAAGCCACAGCGCGGTCTGGCTGGTAGCCCAGGTCCCATTTGTAGCCGCAGCTGTGCACGGCAAAACGGTACTCTGCTGGGTCAGTGGGAGCGAGATACGGGTTAAGCATGATGATCACCTCCCACGGCACGCGGCGAAGGCGTTAAACCAAAGCGGCGCAGCAGCTGCTCCCGGGCGGACTGTCCATCAGTTGGAATGCCCATCCGCGAAACCTGGACCTGCGCAACTCGCTCGGTAAGCTCAGAAGCCCACTCGACAGGTGATTTCTGTCCGTCGTGACCAATCCCTACCGCGATTTCTTCCAGCGGAAGGCCCTGCACCAGCCTGCGGATCGTAATGTCGTATGCCCGGTCGAAGACTTTGGTGGCCTTCTCAGGGATCTGGTCGTGCAGGTTGTGAATCTCGCACTGAAGCGCAGCGTGCCTAACTGCCGGGTGCGACCAAGTGCGATCGCCAAATCGGCTCGGGTGCGAGTTCTCCAGCGCTTCACGGAACGCTCGGTCGTGAGACGGAATACCAAGCATCTCGGGCGTCGGCTGACAGAGTTTGATGAACTTACCGACGCTCGGCATGAAGTCCGTGCCCAGGGATCTGCAACGCTCAATGCCGAACCGGATTTGCTCAAGCTGGTTAATTCCCTCGACGATGAAGGCCTTGGTCCAACTGCGCTTGGCGGTATTCAACGCGGCATCGGTCGGCCAGGCTTGCTTCCATGCCGGGAAGATCGCCTGAAGCTCCCTGAAAAGAGCGTTGACGACATCGATCGTTCCTGGTGGCAGCGTCTTCGGGATGACGGGCATCGCCGGCGGTTGATAACCGCCTACCGCGGCGCGCAGGTCTGTGGTGGCGCCAGCGGCTTTCATGAGCTGGGCCGCGCTTCTCATCGGTGCTGGCTTGCTCACAGGTCACCGTCCAGGTTGTCCGCCCAGTCCCGGCTATCGAAATCAGGGCCATTGGCTTGCCGGGCACGAAGTGGAACTACCCGGGCTGCTTTGACGCTGTCGCGCTTCACCCAGCCAACCAATGCAGCAACCCACTGCTTTTCAGTCTGAGCTAGCCCTTTTGCTTCGTGGTGCAGGACAAAGCCCGATATCGCGTCAGGAGTAAACACTGAAGCACTGAGGCCGGCACGGAGGGAATAAGCGTTGAGCAGTTGAGAGTCGGGCGCCCACTCCAAACTCATCGCAAATGGACCACGCGGTGAGTGTGTAAATTCTCCATTCCCCTCCCCTTCCACTCCGGGGGTGAGGCCTCCGCCACTATTCGACGAGCCCTCGTCGACACTAGACAGATTGCTCGTCGAGCGATCATCTAGAGGCTGGACGAAAGACGGGTGTTTGATGGTCGGCTTATCAATCTTTTGGTGATGCCAGCCGTTCACATGAAGGTACAGCTTCGCCGAGTGGGAGTAGACCGATAGAAGACCGTTAGACTCCAGCTCGGCGAGCAAATCGGCAACCTGGTTCGCAGTGATGTCGTCACCTGGGAACACAAGCGCCTTCAGGGTCTTGGGCGAGAGAGGATGATTGCCCGCGTCATCGCAGAAATTCCAAATCCCGATAAACAGTAATCGGGCGAGTGCGCTGCACTCCATTACCTGCTCACTGGTCCAAAACTCAGGTTTAACAGTACGTATGCGTGCCATTACGCGGCCTCCTGCAGAAGTTCAGCGAGGCGGGTCAGGCCTTTCGGGGTGACCATGGGATCGAAGGCTGCGCGCTCGATGCCGGTTTCAGGATCTGGCTTGAGTGCCGTGACCTTGTGAGTCATATGGCCGGAGGTGATGCGAGGTTGATAGGCAACCCAACGCTTGCAGCCGTGCCGACGGAAGATCCATCGGTGCTGTTCCAACCACGCGAACAGCCTCGCCGGCGGTAAACCAAGTTGCTTGGCTGCGTCGGTAATGCAGATGGCACCGCCGGCAGCGGCGAGACGATTGATGGCGGCGACTTTAGGTGCTTGCTTCGAGATGACACGCTGCAACTCGCCGTTCTGGTCTGCCAGATCGGCAGCAAAGCGAAGTGCTTCTGGAAGAGTCTGCGGAACCGTGACGACCTGTCGCGACACGTTTTCCAGTTCGCTCAAACGTGTCACGACACGATAACGAAGCGGGATGCTGTACCCGGTCAGGAGCGTTTCAGTCAGAATCCGGTCGAGGCGAAATTCAGCGGTGTAGCCCCGCCCGTCCTTGATCTCTTCGAGATGGCGCAGATCTGCGCCATCTTCGGCCAGGGCTTTACACATCACCCGAACGTCACGAATGACGTCCTTGTGTTGTTTGCCGGTGAGCTCGGCAATCTCCCGACTCGACATGGTGATCGTATTGCTTGGAGCGACGATCGTGTTCATAATGGCCCCTCAAGTGTTTTGTGTTTTGCTGTTGAAGAAGCCGGGTTGCAGCCCGGCTTTTTTGTGCCTGCGATTCAGGCGACCTTTACCGACTGTTCCATCACGTTGAGTTCGTGCCGCACGTGATCGATTTCTTTACGGATGGCTTGTTTCTCGATCTGAGTTACGCGGCCGTCATCCAGTGCGCAGTGCACAGCCAGAGTCAGGTCAGCGATTTCTTTGCCCACGTGCATCATCGAAGCCGTTAGCGCCACCGGCGCCGGAGCTTCCTTTTTCACCAGATCGAAACCGAACTGATCAGCCAGGGCGGCGAGCGGGCGCATATCACCGGTGTGTAGCAAGATCCCGAAGAGGTGCTCGATAGTCAGGTGATGGGCATCGTTGTCGGGATTAGCGCGTTGCAGCAGGCTCACATGAGGAACGCCCATCTGGCCGGCCAGTACCTTCGCTTCGTTGTCCAGTACCGCGCTTTGGCAAGCCCGCAGAAATTCGTCCATTCGTAAAACCTCAAATTCGTTTCCGTGGCGCCCTTGCTATGTCTGGGCGAATATTTGCTCAGTGGCTTAGGCGACAGTTTTTTTGGGATGCGCTTCTGCAAGCAGCCAATCGACTTCGAACGGTTTGCCATTCGCGGACGCCAACTCAGCGATCTTTTTTGCGTACTGGGTTTCCCCGGTGTATTCGGTGCGCGGTAGTGCATCTGCCACAAGCCACTTGTAAATCGCTCTCGGAGTTTTCCCGCAGGCCAAGGCCACGGCAGGGACGCCGCCAGCATCATCAATCGATTTCTTGAGCGGCCGCATGAGGCCCTCCGAGTCAAATATGAACTTGCGGTACATATTATGTCGGAACTGAAAGTACATGCAAGGACATGCGATGCTGAACCAATGGTTCACATAGAAGATATTCGTGCGGCGTTTGTCGCCCGCCTTAAAAAGTCCCTTTCCGCCCACGGTATTGACCAATGGGGGGCTGGCGCGCGTTTAGCAGAAATCGCTAAGGTCACTCCCAAAGCTTCGAGCAAATGGCTCAATGGTGAGTCCTTACCAGGCCCAGCCAAGATGAGTGCAATCGCGGAAGCCCTTGGTGTAAAAATCGAGTGGCTTCAGCATGGCGCAGGGGAGGAACCCGGATTCTCGAAGCTTACGAAAGCAGAAAGCTCTGATACTGATGATCACAGCCAATCGGCAGCGGATATCGTCAAAAGCATGCTCGCGAAGCAAGGGAAAGGACTGTCTGCAGATGCACGCAGGCGGCTACTTGCTGTCGCAGAGGCCGACGATAGCGGCGCCATTGAGGTTGACTACTACCGCCCTGGCGTTGTGGGCGACGAGGTATGGATTGCGCACTACGATGTCCGCGCAGCGATGGGCGGCGGACAGATACCTCATGACTATCCAGAGATGCTGCAGGATGTCCGGGTTAGCCCCCAGCACCTGCGCGAGATGGGAGTTGAGTTCAAAGAGCACTTCCATCTCAAGATGGTGACCGGCTGGGGTCAGTCGATGGCGCCAACCATCAAGCACCGCGACCCTCTTCTCGTCGACATCAGCATCCGTGAATTCACCGGCGACGGGATCTACATGTTCTCTTGGGAAGGTCACCTTTATATCAAGCGCCTTCAGTGGCTAGGTGACGAGCAGATCAACATGCTCTCTGACAACCCTCGGCATCCGCCTCAAACAATTAGGGCAGAAGACACCTACATCCAGGCGCGCGTGCTGCTGGTCTGGAACGCGAACCTGGTGTGACGATATGACTTTGAAGAAGCCAGACCAAGACCTAAAGCGCGACCTCCAGGGCATCGCTTCTGATCTGAAGTGGTCAGCAGTAGAGTTATTGCGCGTAGCCGAGCGGCTGAGCTTGGCCGGCAATGAGGCAGACGCCCAGGCCGTGCTGAGGATGTGCACCGTGTTCCATACTGATGAAGATCGGCTGACTGCTTATGCTGAAGAGGTGAAGACAGGGCAAATAACGCGAGCCTAGCCTGAGTAGGCGTGGCAGTGTTTTGTAAAACACGGAGTTCCATTGGTTCCAAGGACGGGTATGACAAACAGGATGACATTTTTTGCGCTGGCCTTGCTTGCTGGCTGCAGCGCTCACAAGCCAGAACTCCCTCTCCTCCCGCAGGGCAACTTGCCGATGACGGAGCAAGAGTATCAAGAAGCCGAGCTATTGCTCCTCAAGAAACAAGAGTTTCCGCCTGACAAGAATGCTAAGTAGGTGAAGGCGGGAAGGATTGTGCGAGAAAAGGCTGGATAGACGCGATGATATTTTTACGGCACATAAGTAGGTAAAGGCCGCAATGAAGGCTAGATCCCTGTCACGCCTTCGTCACACCTGCCAGGCACAATGCACTCAGCCAAAGGGATTTGGCCACGTGCATCAAAAGCCCGGCCAAGTGCCGGGCTTTTCGTTTCCGACTTGCATTCCAGAAGGCGCCATCTACGCTGACATTAGCTGAAGGATCAGCGCCCCGTGTGAGAAAAAACAGCCCGCTCCGTGCGGGCTTTTTCTCGCCTTCAGAACGGCGCAACCTCCTCCACCTCAAGCGAGTCACCCACTTCTACAGGTCGATCCTCGTCGGGGCTCGCCTCCCACTTTAACGTCACCGATTCATCGTCGTTGAACGTCATGTCGATGCCGTCCGTCTCGGATAACAAGTCCATCACCTCTTCCCACTCCCTCTCACCGTCCGTGTCCAGGCGATGGATTGTCACCCAGCGCTGAATCTGCGCTACGGGGTGATTGATCATTTCAGAAACGCGCAGCCCAAGTCGCTCCATCCCGCTTCGTTCTTGTCGTTGTGCCGGTTTCGACTGTTTGTTCGTCTTGGACATTCCACCCTCCGATTGCTGTACATATATCCAGTATTAACAAACTATATCGAAGCGTTTCAAACCGGTAAATCCCTAATGCACACAATCGGCTTCTTTCCACAACTGTGAACTTTTCAAAAATTTATGTACTTTTGGTACTTGACCAAATGTGAACTCATGGTTCATATTTAATCCATCGCAGCGATGCAACGCTACTGCGAAGGGACTCAACAGACCCGCCGCTCTTTAACAGTCAGCGCAACAAACAACAGACCACATTGCCTCTACCGGCGACCGGCGAGCAGACAGGCCCGAAAGCCTGCCAACGACAGGAACAACCTGGACGGCTGCTCGATGGTGAAACGCCTTAACCGTGTGAATGACCCGGCAAGCAATGCGCCCCGCCATCCCGGCGGCAATGGGAAAGATTTCACTGGCTGGCCTTGGCGACAGGGCCAGACGGGAAATCAACCGGAGAAGCGCAATGGAAGTCGTATTCCTCGCTGAAAGCGTTTCGGCTGAAACGTGGCAACAAAACAAGATGAGGGTGGTGGTCGAAGTCGAGCCGGAAGAGTTGCTGGACTCCCTCGATGTTGAAGACCGCATCAAGGGTTTGGACGTGCATGAAGTAATCACCGCAATGGGCATCAACAAGACGCTCAACCTGCTCGACGAGAAAGAGCTGACGGATTGGATCAAAAGCAGCGATTGCGATCCGATCGATCTGCTGAACGCCATTGGCGAAGAGTCCATTTACGAGTGGATCAACTCGCAAGAGTGACAACCAGCGCCACGTCAGCCTGACGTTAACTGCACGAGGCCCTGGTACTCCCCAACACCAGGTCGCATCGGAGAGTGATCGAAACGTGCCCAAGCGGGCTGCAGCGCTAGGATCGCAAAGCCCCGTAAATCTCCTGAGCCGGTATGAGCGAGACGGCCAATACCAAAAACGCGGCGGGAACCAAGCAGGGGTAGCGCCCTGGTGTTTCGATCACTCTCCGATGCGGATGTTTCTGCACCGCGCAATGCGGCCCCCTGCGTCCAGCCTATCCGGAAACAAATTGCACCTAACCGGAATAGTTTTTCCAGCCCACTACAACCGAGGATGACCGCCATGAAATAGACCAAAGCCAAAAAATCGCTGCATCTGTGAAAGGCCCGAACGTCCAACGGGCCTTTCTTTTTGCCTGCCTTTATCCGCCAGCACTCTCCCCTGCGCCCAACGGCAACCGGCAGGAGGCCCGAGTGCTGACGAATACACGCAACCCACACCGAGGGATCAGCCATGCAATCACTCATGCAGCAGCGCATCGACGGGCTTCAGGCCTTGCACCTTCGCGCAGTTATCGCCACCTCCGAGTTCTACTCCTTGATCGGCAAGGATGCGCCCGTACAGAAGGTGCGCTTTCAGGTGAAGACGGTCGGGCCGAAGGCATACCACATCGTCGACCTGGTCACGGGCAAGACCCGGGGCTTTCGCTTCGAGCACGCCGCCGCCGTCGACTTCGCCATCCAGCTCGAGGAAAAGGCAAACCGCCTCCCCGGAGGTGCGCAGTGATCGGCGTACCTATGCCCAACCCGCGTGACTCGATCATCGCAAACCTGAACCAGCAGTTGGATCAGTTCTTCGGCGCCGGCCGCACCGTGCAGGAAGTCGAAGCTGGAGTCAGCGGCGAGGTCAGCCTTTCCGGCGCCAGCGGCCATAGCGAACGCCTGCGTAAAGAGCGCGACAAGCTCGCTCCTATGCTCAAGGCCTTGGCAGAGATAGGCATTACCTCCAGCGCAGCGGCAACGCAAACTCGTATTCGGCAGAAGCGTATCGAGCTGATCGCCAGAGAGAACGGCTTCAAGTTCGCCTCGCCCAAATGAAACGAATTATCAACCGGGCGCACCAGCGCCGACGACAGACATGGCTGGATCTACCGGCCAGCGGAATTGAAGAGGTAGGTCATGGCCAAGGAACAAGAGCCGACGAAGGAAGCCTTGAAGCAGCGCCGCAAGCGCGAGAAGGAAGCCGAGAAGAATGCAGCGCTGGGCATCGAGAAGTTCACGATTGAGGTCGCCGGGGTGTTCAGGCCCGATCTGCAGAAGGTCATGAAGGCCCACGGGATCAATAATCAGCAGGACATTCACCAGCGACTACTAAAGAACCTGATCGGATCTGACTTCGAGACGCAGGCCTGGATGTTGCGGAATGTCACGACACCTTATGAGATTCCAGAAAAGGTGTCGCGAGCGTTTTACGAAAAGAGCATGGCCGAACTGGCTGCCGATCCGGGCGATGAAGTAATCAGCCCTGAAGCCTATCGAAGTACTTGACCGTCCAATCTTGTGCGGCTGACAAAGCCTGCTCCTTGGAATGCCACTCACCTCTCAGAGTGTAGATATGCTCATCGCCATGCTGAGACTTGGCATCGATATCGACACCACCAACGATGCCGGTTTTCATGTCAACGTGGTAGGTGTACCGGACGAGCCGGTCGCGAAACCTGAAAGCGTTTGCAGGGAATTCTGATCCGTCTAGCGGCACAAACATATTCATCTCCTTCCGGCTCCATGCCGGGCCGAACACAAATACCCCACTTCAACGAATCACGCCAGCCGGCGAGGATCCCCCACGCCTATCCATCGTTTACGAGCATTTACCCACCGTTGGCCTTTTTTCGTTTCAGCAACCACGACATTTTTGGGAATATCAATCTTCGGCCGAAACCAAGGTCATTTTTAGTATCCACCCAAGCCTGTTCGAGTTCCGCCCTTAGCAAATCGCGGTATTCTTTTATTTTTAGAAGCGGTTTACCTGTGGGACTTTCATACTCGATTCTGATCGCCAGAATGTTAGCATCACCACCCAACTTTATTAGTTTTCTAGAACGCTCATCATTTCGACTCAGAAGAAGATTAACTCTAGCGCGCAGTTGCGACATCCTAGCGCATGCTTTGTAGTAGTCATCAGAGCCTTTGAACCCCTCTTGCTTTGAGTTCATATTTACAACATATGTCATAAGAGAAATCAACTCTGCGGCCGCCTCTCTAAGCTCAGCCATCCAATGATGTCTGAAATTACTCAAATTCCCTTGAATTTGATTTCTCTGAACGCCAATCGTTAACCACGCCGCTAAAAGCGCTACTACAACTCCAGCTGCAGCCGGGACAACTGTTGCCCAATCCGTGTCTGAGTCGATATGAATATATATTGGCGAATCTTTAAGGCCAATCTCAGTGCCAACTTGATTCTTCAATAATCGCCCCTCGTACTTGATATCAGCAGCGTTTAGTTCAAATGACCTAGGTAGTTCCATATCTTAGCCCGAGTTTAAATCAAGAAGGATATACCATATGGCCATCACTTACGGAAGCGTGTGCAGCGGCATCGAAGCCGCGACACAAGCCTGGCACCCACTGGGCATGCGGGCGACCTGGTTCGCCGAGATCGAGGCCTTCCCCAGCGCGGTGCTGGCCCACCATTACCCGAACACGCCGAACCTCGGCGACATGACCAAACTCAGCGCCCTGGTGCTGGCCGGCAAGATCGCCGCACCGGACGTCCTCGTCGGCGGAACCCCGTGCCAGGCCTTCAGCGTGGCCGGGATGCGCGAAGGTCTCACCGACCCGCGCGGCGCCCTCACCATCAAATACGTGGAGCTTGCAGATGCAGTTGACTATGTTCGCGCCGGCCAGCGAAGGCCCGCCTGCGTTGTCGTTTGGGAAAACGTCCCCGGCGTCCTCAGTGACAAAGGGAACGCCTTCGGATGCTTTCTTGGCGCGCTTGCTGGGGAAGACTGCGAACTGCAGCCTTCAGGGAAGAAATGGCCGGACGCTGGTTGTGTGTATGGACCCAAAAGAACAATCGCGTGGCGGATCCTGGACGCCCAATATTTCGGCCTGGCCCAACGACGCCGCCGTGTGTTCGTTGTCGCAAGTGCTCGAGACGGATTCGATCCAACCGAGGTACTTTTTGAGCGAGAAGGCGTGCGCCGGGATACTGCGCCGCGCCGAGACGCGGGGCAAGACGTTACCGGAACAGCTCCTTTCGGCCCTGCGCTCCAGTGCGGATGCGGAGAAGTCTTCGGCGAAGAGCTCGGACCATACGGCTGCGTGAACTGTGAGGGTGATGAAGGTCCGGCGGTGTCGATGTTCCGCGGGATCCCGGCGTTCGGTGGCCACAGCCTGGAAGGATCAGTTGAACGCTCTGCCACGCTCACCGCGAAGGACACGCGCCTGGACGTGGAAAGCGAAACCTTCTTCGTCGCGCCGACATTGGCCGGCGGCGGGCGCAAGTCCGGAGGGTATTCGCTCGACGACATCCCCATCACGGCGCCTGCGCTGCGGGCTCAGGCCCAGAGTAGCCACCGCGCCGACTCGGAAGCCTTCATCGTCGCGGGTACGCTAAACGCCAACGGCAAGGCGGCCGGCAGTGCCACTCAGCAAGATGCCGAATCAGGCCTACTGGTGGTGCACGGCACTCAGGACCCCGATGTCCGCGTCGACCAAGCGCACACCCTCGGCCGGAACAACGGCATGGAAAACGCCGTGCTGGCCTTCTCCTGCAAGGACCACGGCGCCGACGCTGGCTCGCTATCACCGACGCTCCGCGCGATGAACCACTCAGGCAGCCACGCGAACGCCGGTGGCCAGGTTGCCGTGTGCATCACAGGCGATATTACCCACACCCTGAAGGCTGAAGGCTTCGACGGCAGCGAAGACGGTACCGGTCGGGGCCAGCCTATTATCGCCGCCTTTGCCGAGAACTCCCGTGCCGAACTGCGATACGAGAGTGGAGACGGCTCCATCTCGGGTTCGCTCAGCGGCGGAGGCGGCAAGGCTGGTCAAGGCATGCCGTCGGCTCAAGTCGGCGCATCCGTTCGACGTCTCATTCCCCGCGAGTGCGAACGCCTCCAGGGCATGAGCGACAACTACACACTGATCCCCTGGCGCGGGAAGCCAGCCAGCGAATGTCCGGATGGGCCGCGCTACAAGGCTATCGGGAACAGCAAGGCAGTCACCGTCGTTCGCTGGATTGGCCGGAGGATTCTTTATCAGCTCGAAAGCCGGTAAAGACGGGTGTTAGTGGTAGTAAGAATCGGTGTCTCATCCCGGTCACGCATTTTATCTAGCTCATTACGCGCCTCAGCAATGCCCAATGCGTAGCCGTTCATTGATGCAATCAGTGAACCGCTAATCACGTATCGACCGCAATCTGGGCAACCGATCTCCTTGCCGTCGTATCTGGTGGGATGATCAATTGATTCTGTTCCGCAGACTAAACAAAGCATTCGCACCTCCTTATTAATCGCTCCACTGTAGCCGATCTCAAGCATCGCGACCCCACTCACTCCACCGCCCGGGCATGACCCGGCATAGGACGCCCCATGCCCACAGAAAACAAACTCATCCCGTCGCTGCCGGAAGTGAAGCGCTGGCAATTAAAAGGCTTCATCCCTGGTGTTGAAGGCGAGAGCAAGGCTGTATTCCGGCCGGTCGTGGTTTTAGCCGATGATTTCGACCGCATCGCCGCCGAGCGTGACGCCCTGCAGCAGCGCCTGAACGCAGCGGATCAGCGGATTGATGAGCTGACCATCCCAGATGGCTATTGCGTCATGCCCACCTGGCTGACCGCCGAGAACGGCGCCAAGGCTCTCCTGCTTGGTGAGTTCAAGTTGGAAGTCACGACCGAATGTCCTGAATGCCGCGAACTTGAAGAGCCTTTAGAGGGCTGTGAGGTCTGCGATGGCGAGGGGGAATATGGGCAGCAGCACATGATCCCTTGGGATCAAATCAAATTCATCTACAGCGAGGCCGTAAAGGGCCTGGCGAAAAAACCGAACACCCTGCTGTAACTCCTTCCCCCTTCAAAGTCAGCCGCTATAGCGGCAAGGACGAAGTCATGACTGCACAAAAGCCAATCATCATGTTCGACTCCCCGGAAGCTGCCAGCCTTCAAACGGTAACGGGCTGGGTTTCCGCCGATGGCCGATTTTTCGGGAATGATGAAAACCTCGCCCGGTATTGCGGCGCCACCCATCGCTGCTGTGACGCCCACCCGGAACACCAGATTTACGAAGTGAACAGCTACTGCAAAGAGTGCCACCATCAAAGACGGCAAGCGAAGTTCGCAGCCATGCCGGTCAAAGAGTGGGCCGGTGAGCCGCTGGTCATCTTCGACGGCGACCAGTACTTCTTCGATGAAGACAGCTTGCGCGACTACCTCATCGAGAGCGATATCGATCTCGCCGACCTGCAGCTCTGCATCTGCGAACCGAACTATCCCAGTCAAATCGATCCTGCAGACCACTTTTGCGATGACTTGCCGGAAGACGGTGAGATCCGCGACGACCAGTTAGTAGCGGCATTCGAGCTACTGAACGAGATGATCCGCAAATCTGAGCCGCTGTCGTGGTCGGAGGGCAAGTTTGCAGCTGCGCTGCCACAGGCGTTCATTGACGAGGTCATGAATGCACGGGAGGCGGCATGAAGCTGACTGAGAAACAGCAGGCCGTCCTCGCTGAGCTGAGAAAAATCGGGCGGGAGAACGCCTATCGCTATCGCGAAACCCAGCCATACCTGCACCAGAAGGACTGCGAGAAGCTCGCCCTGTGTGATCAGGCGTGCGTGTTCGGTCTGGGCGGGCTGACCTACCAGGTTGCAGGCCGACTCGGGGTTGCTGCCCCGTCCGTACTGAGCATATTCAAGGCTCTTCGGCGCAAAGGGCTGGTTATTCGCGAGGAAGCCTATCCGGATTACCAGCGCGCACGGTACTGGTGGCCGGTTGACTTGGCTGCTGAGCTCGCCGGAGAACAGTTGCCGGCAAGCGAGGTGACCCCATGATCGCCCTCGCCTGGTTCGCCTACGTGTACTGCTACAAGGGGCCGCGCTAAAGAGCCCACCCTGACCAGTTGCGGCCACTCAGCATTTCTCTGAAACAGCTGGCAGGGCGAACTCCTTAACCTTATTCGAGCGGGCCTTCCCCGTATATCAGCTACTCCCTGATACCCGCCGCCAGCGTCCCCACCGAAATCGTCCGATTGCAAACCAAAACCTTACAACTCACAGCCTGCCGGTGTACGGCGGGCGAGGAATTCGCATGCCAAAAGTAATGCAATCGGTCGCAGATCCAAGCGCGGAACACGGCTTTCGAATAGAGCCTGCGACATATGAGCAGGCCGAAAAGGTGGCAGGGTTCCGGCTTGATCGACGGCGCAAATACTGGATTACCGAGAACGGCGAGGTCGAGGAAGAAGGCGTTGCGACATTGGCGTGTAGCGGGTGCAGCTGCGGATGTGAGGGTGGCTGCAGTTGCGGCCCATCGTCTGGTTGCAGTGAGTGCGGCTACACCGGCAAGCGGCGATTTTTCTTCGGCTACCCCGCTCAGTCGCCCGAACAGCGGAAAGAACTCCGAAATATATAACCATCTTCTGCCGCCACGCGGCGCGGAGCATCATCATGGCAAAAGTTATTGCCCAAATTACCGCCAGGCTGCCGCGCCTCATGGAGGCCGGCGAATACAGAAAGCTGCGCTACGCCGGCGGAAAGCCGAGCCTGCAGCAATTGAAAAAATGGATTGAGGAAGGCGAAGTGGTGGGAGAGGTAAAGGGCGGGATGTACTTCGTGGACCTGCAGGCGGCCGTGATTGGATCGAACGATCCGTTGCTGGCCAAGATGATGGAGGTGGGCTAATGGCTCCCCCGCGCGCCAGGACCGTTAAAAATCGTGATCTGCCTGCCAACCTGTACCCGAACGGGAAATATTGGCAGTACAAGAACCCGATCACCGGCAAGAAGACCAGCATCAACAAACCGATGGCCGAGGCCATCAAGCTGGCTAACGCCGCCAACGCCAAGTTGCTTCCGCTGCTGGTCGACGACGGCTCGCTGCTTGCCATGATCACCGGTGACGCCGCGCCGAAGTTCACTCGCTGCCTGGAGCGCTTCGAAGACGAATGGCTGACCACAAAGACTTATGCAGCCAGCACCCTAAAGGAAATCAAATTCAAGTTGGCCCGGTACCGCGAGGACTTGGGCCACCTGATGATGGGGCAACTGGACGTGCTGACGGTGGCGGAGTACCTGGACGGGTTCGAGAACAACGCCTACACCAAACACCGCGGGCTGCTCGTCCAGGTGTTCGCGTTCGCCGTGGCCAAGGGCCTGTGCGAGCGCAACTCAGCGGAGCTGACCCTGGTGAAGAAGGAAGCCGAGAAGAAGCGCCAACGGCATACAGTCGAGGGGCTGAACAGGATTTTGGAGTATGTGGGGACGCCGATCTGGCTAAAACGCGCCATTCGGTTGGGGTTGCTGAGTCTTCAGCGGCGGGAAGATATCGTGGTGTGGCCGAAATCGGCGGTGGACCTCGAGCAGAACACCATCAAGGTGTCGCCCGGGAAGACGCAAAACTATGGGAAACCCGTGCACTTGGAAATTGTCATGGGCCAGGCACTGCGGGAAGTTGTGTTGGAGTGCATGCGGTCGCCGGTGGTCTGTCCGTACCTGATCCACTACTCGCCGAAGGCGCGCAAGCGGACACAGTTGGACGCCAAGCTACACTGGAACGCAGTGACAGCGGACTACCTGACCAAGTCGTTTGCCCTGGCTCGGGACGATTCGAAGGCCTACGACGACATGCCAGCTGGCGAGCGCCCCACCTTCCACGAGATCCGAGCGCTCGGCGCATGGCTGTATGAGCAGCAGGGTTTCGAGCAGGAATATATTCAGGGATTGATGGGACACGCCGACGTGAAGATGACCGAGCACTATCAGGCAGGGCACGGTGATGAAGCGGTGGTTTACATGAAGGTCAAAGCCGACCTGAAGATGTAGCGCGGTGGTCGTTTGCCCAAAATATTCCCAAAGTTTGCCCAAACACCAGACAACAAAAAAGGGCCCACCTTTCGGTGAGCCCTTCTAGACCGCCCAGCAGAGCGGATTTTGTTTGGTAGGCGCGATTGGACTCGAACCAACGACCCCCACCATGTCAAGGTGGTGCTCTAACCAACTGAGCTACGTGCCTGCTGTGAGGCGGCATTCTACGGAATTCCGGAGGGGTGTCAACACCTTTTTTCGAGCTAACCCTATGAATATGCAAAATATTTAATTTTGCTGCTGCAAAGAAGATTTTCCGGTGGCTGGCGGTGGTTTTTTAACTCGGGTAGGATCAGCACACTCGTAAAATATATTAAACAGAGGCTGCAGGATGGCGAACACCCCCTACCCAGAATCCTACTACGCCGCATCGGCCAATGCGGTTCCGCCGCGCCCGGCTTTGCAGGACGACGTTGAGACCGATGTCTGTGTGATCGGCGCCGGTTATACCGGGCTGTCCTCGGCCCTGTTTCTACTGGAGAACGGTTTTCGGGTGACGGTGCTCGAAGCGGCCAAAGTGGGTTTCGGCGCGTCAGGGCGTAATGGTGGCCAGATCGTTAACAGCTATAGCCGCGATATCGACGTAATCGAGCGCAGTGTCGGTCCCAAGCAGGCGCAATTGCTGGGGCAAATGGCGTTCGAAGGCGGGCGGATCATTCGTGAGCGAGTGGCCAAGTACAACATCCAGTGCGACTTGAAGAACGGTGGCGTGTTCGCAGCCATCACCGCCAAGCAAATGGGCCATCTGGAATCCCAGAAGCGCTTGTGGGAGCGCTTCGGGCACACGCAGCTTGAGTTGATGGATCAGCGGCGCATCCGTGAAGTCGTGGACTGCGATCAGTACGTCGGCGGCATGCTCGACATGAGCGGCGGGCACATTCATCCGCTTAACCTGGCGCTGGGCGAAGCGGCTGCAGTCGAGTCGCTGGGCGGCACCATCTTTGAGCAATCGCCGGCAGTGCGCATCGAACGCGGCGCGAACCCGGTGGTGCACACGCCGCAGGGCAAGGTGCGGGCCAAGTTCATCATCGTGGCGGGTAACGCCTACCTGGGCAATCTGGTGCCGGAGCTGGCTGCCAAGTCGATGCCGTGCGGAACGCAGGTCATTACGACTGAACCCTTAGGCGATGCGGTGGCGAAAAGCCTGCTGCCTCAGGATTACTGCGTCGAGGACTGCAACTACCTGCTCGACTACTACCGCCTCAGCGGAGACAAACGCCTGATTTTTGGTGGCGGCGTGGTATATGGCGCGCGCGACCCGGCGAACATCGAAGCCATCATTCGACCAAAAATGCTCAAGGCTTTCCCGCAACTCAAAGACGTGAAGATCGATTACGCCTGGACCGGCAATTTCCTGCTGACCCTGTCACGCCTGCCACAGGTCGGACGGTTGGGCGACAACATCTACTATTCCCAGGGTTGCAGCGGCCACGGCGTGACCTACACGCACCTGGCCGGCAAAGTACTCGCCGAGGCGTTGCGCGGTCAGGCGGAGCGCTTCGACGCCTTTGCCGACCTGCCGCACTACCCCTTCCCTGGCGGTCAATTGTTGCGCACACCCTTTGCGGCATTGGGCGCCTGGTATTACGGATTGCGGGACAAGTTCGGGTACTGATCGTCAGATACGAAAAGGGCCGCTTGATGCGGCCCTTCTTTTAACAGCGCGTCAAAGTCGATCCCGCGCAATTCCACTGCGAATCCGCAAGATATCAGCCAGCACGGCCAGCGCAATTTCCGCCGGCGTCTTGCTGCCCAGGTTCAGACCGATCGGCGCATGAATCCGGGCCAGCTCGACATCCCCAAGGCCACCAATGCGCCGCAGCCGCTCAAAGCGCTTTTGCGATGTCTGCACGGACCCCATCACACCAATGTAAAACGCCTCGGTGTGCACCGCTTCCATCATTGCCAGGTCATCGATGCGCGGATCGTGGGTCAGCGCCACCACCGCCGTATCGCTATGACAGCCGCCATCGGCGATGAACACCGACGGCAATTGGCGGCGGATCTCCACGCTCTCCAGCACCACGCCTTCCAGCACCTCGTCGCGCGGATCACAGAGGATCACTTCGAAGCCCAGGCCCACGGCAAACTCCGCGCAGGCGTGTGCCACGCTGGAGTACCCGGCCAGCAACAAGCGCTGAGCCGCGCCGATGCGCAGCCGGACCCGATCGATCTCCCGTTCGACCCGCACACCCTGCTCGCGATCATCGAACAGACTGCGCGCGCCGCTGACCAGATCGACTTCACGGATCAACCGGCGTCGACCCAACAGCGCCGACTCCAGTTCCCGCAAATGCGCCTGCTGCTCGCAACCGGGCTCCAGCTTCTCCACCAGCACATCGAGCACGCCGCCACAGGGCAGACTCACCCGCGAGCGCGGGTCATCGCCTTCCCCGTAGCGTACGACGCTGACCGCTTGCTCAAAGGCGCCCTCGGCGACGCGCTCAAGGAAGTCCTCCTCGACGCAGCCGCCGGACAGCGATCCGATCCACAAACCATCGGTATTCACCGCCAGCAACGATCCGGGCGCGCGCGGCGCCGAGCCGTAGGTGGCGAGCACAGTGCACAGCCAGACACGCTGACCGGTCGCCGACCACTCTAGAGCCCGACGTACCACTTGCAGGTCGAGATGCTGCATGTCAGTGCGCCTTGTGCTCGAGCGGCGGCGCTTCTGCCCGCAGCTTCTGCACGTCGTTTACCGGCAGGTCACCCGATTGCCCGCCCCAACCCTGACGCAGGTAGTTCAGCAGATCGGTGAGCTGCTCCTGACTGAGTTTGCGGGCAAAACCCGGCATCGGTTGCATGTGCTCGAACCCGGCAAATTTCTGTTCGCCAATACCCTCGTCAATCACCCGCACCAGGTTGCGCGGATCTTCCAGGCGCAACGTGGTGTTGCCACGCATGGCCACGGCGACGTGCGGCTTGCCTTCACCACCAATCGCATGGCAACCGGCACAGACGTTCAAATATTCCTGACGCCCGCGCTGGGCACTCGCAGTCAATTGCTCCAATGGCACATCGGTCAGCACTTTTGCGGCCGGTGGCTGATCGCCGAGCAGGAAAGTCGCCATGGCGGCCAGGTCCGCGTCGTTGAGGCCCTGGGTGCTGTTGTGGAACACCGGGAACATCTCGTTGAACATCGTGCCCTGGGCGCTCATGCCGTGCTTGAGGAACGAGCTCAGGTCCTGATGATTCCAGCCGCGAGCCGCCAGGTCCGTGGCCAGCAGGCTCGGCGCCAGATAGCCATTGAGCAGACCGCCGGTCATGCGCTTGTCCTGTTGCATCGCACCCGGCAAGCCGCGTGGGGTATGGCATTCGCCGCAATGACCGAGCACGTCGACCATGTACTGGCCACGCTTCCAGGCTTCGCTTTTGCCTTCAGCCGGCGCCAGTTTCACGTCTTTGCCGTAGAGCATGTTCCAGCCCATCAGGCCCAGGCGCACGTTGAACGGAAAGCTCAGACTGGTCACCGGCGCAGCACGCTCGATCGGCTCGACGGTCTTCAGGTACGCGTGAATCGCGTCCGAGTCTTCGCGCGGCATCAAGTGATACGAGGTGTACGGCATCGCCGGGTACAGGTTCGCGCCGTCGCGGCGCTTGCCTTCAGTCAACGCGGCGAAGAATTCGTCATCGCTATACAGGCCGATACCGTGCTCTTTGCTCGGGGTAATGTTGGTGCCGTAGATCGTGCCGAACGGCGAGATGATCGGCAGACCGCCCGCGAACGGCGCGCCACCCGGCGCGGTGTGACAGGCCATGCAGTCGGCGGCGCGGGCGAGGTATTCGCCGCGTTTGACCTGATCATCGGCGTGAACCAAAAACACCGGCGCAGCCAGGCCAACCGCCAGCGCCAGGCGGGTAAGTAGTTGCTTCATTTAACCCTCCTTGACCAGGCCGAGATCGGTCAGCACGTTGCGCGTGGCGCTGTAGTAGCGCACGTAGCCGGTGCAGCGGCAGATGTGGTGGCCGAGGCTGTCCTCGATGACTTTTTCCAGCTGGCTTTTGACGATGGGCTGACGCTGCAGCTTTTCCACCAGCACGGTCGCCGCGTTGACGAAGCCAGGCGCGCAATAGCTGCACTGGAAGGCGAATTCGTCAACGAAGCGTTGCTGGATCGGGTTCAGCTCTGTGACTTTGCCCTGTTCGTCGCGGGTCGCGTGGCCTTCGATGGTCCGCACTTTCTTGCCTTCGAAATAGTGCGCGCCAGTGATGCAGGTGCGCACTTCTTCGCTGGTGCCGTCGGGGTTGTCGACGATGACCACGCACGCATGGCAAATGCCCTGGCCGCAGCCCAGGCGCGAGCCGGTAAGGTTCTTGTATTCGTGCAGGTAGTCGATCATCGGCAGGTCATCAGGGATGTCCACCGGGCCGACGGATTGACCGTTGAGGGTCAGTTGAAGCGGACGGTTAGCCATTGAGGGCCTCCTTGATGCGCGCAGAAGTGATAGGCAAGTCGCGTACGCGCTTGCCGATGGCGTGGGCCACGCCGTTGCCGATGGCACCAACCACCGGGATCATCACCACTTCGGCGATGCCCTTGGACGGGTCGCTCGGCGACAGAGGCGGCAGGATTTCCGCAGTCTGTTTCCACACCGCCACATGTCGCGCCATCGGAAGGCGGTAACGGTTGAAGTTCCAGTCACCCTCCCCCGGTCCACCTTCGTACAGTGGCATTTCTTCCATCAGTGCATGGCCGATGCCCATGGCGATGCCGCCTTCGATCTGGCCCTTGACCAGCTCCGGCACCAGCACCCGGCCGCACTCGACCCATGAGTGGTGGTTGAGCACTTCGACTTCCGCCGACCCCTTGTTCACTTTCAACTCGACCAGCGTGGCCACGGGGCTGTAGTAAGTCACGGCCGCGTTATTCAGCTGGGTCGCCGGATAGGCGATGTTCTGCCGATCCAGCAAATGGAAACCGGCGCTGGTCATTTGCGCCAGCTTCGCCTTCGGCGCACCGTCGCCGTACTTGACCGCCAAGCCATCGAGCGGCAAGCGTTCACGCACGCCATCAATGCTGAACTCAGCCTCGGCCCAACTCCAGCGGTTGAAACCGTGCACGGTGGCGGCCGTCACCAGACCACGTTCGTGGGCACGCTTGGCCAGCACTTCGAAAGGCAGGGGCTCCATACCGTTGGCAGTCAGTTTGCCGTCAACCCAATGGGCATCCTCGCGGCGTACCACGTATGGGTTGGCCTGGCCGCCGTAAGGGCCCTGACGCCAGATCTCCAGCGCCGCCGGCCACAAACCGTGGTTGAACAGCACACGCGCTGCTTCACGGGTGGCGTGGCTGAAGTAGTAGGCCGAGTTGGTCGCCGACGAGGCCGACGCAATTTTGCCGACCCAGCGCGGGTTGCGCAGGAAGTTGTCCTGCTCGGCCTGACTCATGATGTAAGGGTTGCCGCCGCTGATCAGCTGCATCTCTTTCCATTCGGTTTCGCCGGTCTTCACTTCGTGCGCCGGGTTGCCGAGGAAATCGGCCACGACCATCGCTTGCGAAGTCGACATGCCGGTACCGATCTCGATGCCGATGTGGCGCAGGGTGATGCGGCCTTCGGCAGTGAATTCGATGCTGGCCATCGGCGCTTCGGAACCGGTACCGAAGTCTTTCTGGCAAATGGCGAACCCGATGCCATACCAGTGATCCGGATCAGCCGCTTCGCGCTGCTTCTTGATCGCGTCGCGGTTTTTCCAGACTTCATGAACCGCGGCCTTGTCGAGAATCTCGTGCAGGCGCAACGCCCCTGCCGGCACTGCACCCTGGGTGTTTTTCATGCCCGAGCGCAGGGCATTTTTCTTGCGCAGGTCGATCGCATCGACGCCCAGGCGATCAGCAATCTCGTCGACCATCATTTCGGTCGACGCCATGCTCTGCAGGGTGCCATAGCCACGCATCGACCCGGCTTCAACGGCGCGGGAATGATAGGCCGTGACCTGCAAATCGTTCTGCGGCATGTAGTAGATCGACTGCGCCGCCGTGGCCCCCACCGCTGCCACCGAGGCGCTGTAGTTGATCCGGCCGCCGCCGTCGACACTCATGTCGGCGCGGAAAATCTTGAAGCTGTGATCGTTCTTGTCCACCGCCAGCTGATAGCGAATGTCGAACGGGTGACGCTTGATGCCGCTCTGGAACTGCTCGTAGCGGTCGTTGGCCAGACGCACCGGCACACCGGCGCCGTACAGCGCCGCCAAGGCTGCGTAGTAGACGAAAATGTTGTGGTCTTTCGAGCCGTAGCCGACGGTGTAGCCCGGGTGCATGTTCAGGTTCGCCAGGCCGAAACGCGACGGCGCGATCATCTTCGCGGTCTCGGTTGCAGCTTCCAGCGGGCACTGGGTCGCCACCACGAAATGCAGGGTCTTGGTCGCAGGATCGTACCAACCGTTACCGTTGTCCGGCTCCATCGCTGCCGGTTCGATCGACGGGGTCTTGTAGCGCTCGTCGAACACCAGCCAGTTGTCCGGCGGCGTCTCGATCTGCTGCTTCATGCGCTCGGCGTAGAACAAGCCGCGCTCGGTCAGGTTGCCGTGCAGGTTCGGTTGCGAATTCCACACCGGACGGCGATTGCGCAGCATCGGGAACAGGATCGAATCCTTGAGGCTGGCGAATTCATCTTCGTCCGCCGAGGTCGCGCCACCCACCCGCACATAGCGGAAGCTGCCATAGGGGTCGCCTTCGTAGTACGGCACTTGGGCACCGTAACGAATCGCTTTGTCATTGAATTTGAGTTTGGCCTTGGCCTGGCGGAAGCGCTCGAAGTCGTTCCAGATCAGGATCGCCACCGGATGACCAATGAACATTGGCACCTTGCCGGCCGGCAACAATGGGTCGGGGGCGTGCTCTTCCGGGAAGACGATGCCGTCCTTGACCAGATCCTCGGCGGTAACGATGCGATCGGGCTGCAGATCGGCGCCAAGCCACGACAGGTCGTAACCATCATAAATGCGATCAGCCTTGACGGTTTTCAGCAGCATTGCGTGGCCTTGTTGCTGTGGCCAGCCCGGCATGTCCTTTGAACGGATGTCGCGGGCAAAAACCTTGCTGCCGCAGACCTTGGACAAGGCATCGTTACGGGCTCGCGCCTTACCGTTGTTGCCGAGCCACTGCTCGGACGGCACGGTCACGCTGTTTTCCATCAAGGCGGCCAGCGCCTGACTGCTGAGCGGTGTAAGCGTCACGCTCACACCCGCTACCAGCCCGCCCTGAAGGAACGAACGCCGGGATATTTCACGGTTGGACATGGATCATCCTCTGGGCGGTTATGGGGTCCGCCCTTCTGATTATGTACTGGAAATCTCGAGTCTTGCAGAAGCCCTTCTTTGACGTTGCAAAGGGCTGTAGTGACAGTGCAAAGCTGACCGAAAGGTTAAGTTTATAGGCTTATGCGCTCACAGCAAATAACCAGACACAAAAAAACTGACCAAAGAATCAAAAAACTGCGACTTTGCACCGCAGGGAACGACTGGACAAACAGACATCCGCCCTGCCTGCAGGAGCAAGCTTGCTCGCGAAAGATCCCTTCCAGCCGATCTAAATTTTGAATGTGGCGACGCCTTCGCGAGCAAGCTCGCACACAGGGATTTGTGCCGGATAAAGGGTTGCAGCCAGGAGGGAAACAGGAGAAAGGTCAAATTTCAGACACAAAAAACCCCGGTCTTTCGACCAGGGTCTTTGCTATCGACTCGAAGTAGCGCAATTGGCTTTCTTCGTAGCTCCAAGGCGTTCAGTGGGCCTCGGAGCAGATATGGCGCAGCGGACGGGACTCGAACCCGCGACCCCCGGCGTGACAGGCCGGTATTCTAACCGACTGAACTACCGCTGCGTATCGCTGTGGACTTGCGTCCAGGTAACTCGTCTGATTGAAAACTCAGTAGCTTTTCAATCTCGAACCAGATGAATCTGACTCGGAAAATATGGCGCAGCGGACGGGACTCGAACCCGCGACCCCCGGCGTGACAGGCCGGTATTCTAACCGACTGAACTACCGCTGCGCGTCGGTGGAGGCATTTCAGCTTCCATCTTGCTTTCGCAAGACTCTCGAGAGTGGTGGGTGATGACGGGATCGAACCGCCGACATTCTGCTTGTAAGGCAGACGCTCTCCCAGCTGAGCTAATCACCCGTTTGCATCTCCGAGGCCGCGAAATTTACGCAGGTAGCGAACCTAAGTCAATAGCAGGATTGAAGTTTTTCTGAAAAAGACAAAATCATGTCATTTCCGGCGGTGCTCGCCACGAGCGCCGGCAACCTCAAACCGCGACCGAGAGGCCCTTGCTGGAGTTACTCGCGGTAAATCATCTTCTTGGTCATGCCGCCGTCGACCACAAACTCCTGGCCCGTCACGAAACCGGCGTTCTTCGACAGCAGCCACGCGACCATCGCCGCCACGTCCTCGACCGTCCCTACCCTGCCTGCCGGATGTTGCGCGTGATCGGCATCGGTCAGCGGCTCGGCGCGGCGCACCGAGGGATCTCGCGTATCGATCCAGCCGGGACTGACCGCATTGACGCGAATCTCCGGGCCAAGGCTGATCGCCAACGCGTGAGTCAAGGCCAGCAAACCGCCCTTGCTCGCCGCATACGCCTCGGTATCGGGTTCCGATTGCCCGGCGCGGGTCGATGCCAGATTGACGATCGCTCCGCTGTGAGCTCGCAAGTAGGGCGCACAGTGCTTGGCCAACAACATCGGCCCACTGAGATTCACCGCCAACACCCGATTCCAGTAAACCAGGTCGAGGCTCTCCAGCGTGATGTTGTGCGGATCGGCTACCGCCGCATTGCACACCAGTGCATCCAGACGCCCAAACTGCCCCAGCACCTCGGCGACACCCAAAGCAACCTGCCCTTCGTTCGACACGTCCATGGCGATGAACCAGGCGTTTTCACCAAGGACCTTCGCCACTTTAGAACCGCGCACCCGATCCAGGTCCGTCAACACGACTTGCCAGCCCTCGCTGATCAGCCAGGCGGCTATACCCAGACCAATGCCCCGCGCAGCACCGGTCACCAGTGCAACGCGGCCATTGGAACCCCCTGGCGTGGCCAATTCGATCACAAGGCAGCCAACCCGCGCGCCAGATCGGCTTGCAGGTCGGCCACGTCTTCCAGCCCAACCGCGATACGGATCAGGCTGTCACGAATGCCCGCGGCTTCACGCTCTTGCGGCGCCAGACGCCCATGAGAGGTGGTGCTCGGGTGGGTGATGGTGGTTTTGCTGTCGCCCAGGTTGGCGGTGATCGAAATCAGACGGGTCGCGTCGATAAAGCGCCAGGCGCCCTCTTTGCCACCCTTGACCTCGAAACTCACCACCGCACCAAAGCCCTTCTGCTGACGCTGGGCCAGCTCGTGCTGCGGATGGCTCTTGAGTCCGGCGTAATGGACCTTTTCGATGCCGTCCTGCTGCTCCAGCCACTCGGCCAGCTGCTGGGCATTGGCGCAATGGGCCTTCATCCGCAGATTCAGGGTTTCCAGACCCTTGAGGAAGATCCAGGCATTGAACGGGCTGAGGGTCGGCCCGGCGGTACGCAGGAAACCGACCACTTCTTTCATCTGCTCGCTGCGACCGGCCACGACACCCCCCATGCAACGACCCTGGCCGTCGATGAACTTGGTCGCCGAGTGCACAACGACGTCGGCACCCATTTTTAGCGGCTTTTGCAACGCCGGGGTGCAGAAACAGTTGTCGACCACCAGCATCGCGCCTTTGGCGTGAGCGATTTTCGCCAGTTCGGCAATGTCCACCAGCTCGGCCAATGGATTGGACGGCGACTCGACGAACAGCAATTTGGTATTGGCCTTGATCGCTGCATCCCAGCCGGACAAATCCGCCAGGGGCACGTAATCGACTTCGACGCCGAAACGCTTGAAGTATTTTTCGAACAGGCTGATGGTCGAGCCGAACACGCTGCGCGATACCAACACGTGATCGCCAGCGCTGCACAGGCTCATCACTACCGCCATGATCGCGGCCATGCCGGTTGCGGTGGCCACGGCCTGCTCGGCGCCTTCCAGCGCGGCAATGCGCTCTTCAAAAGCGCGCACGGTCGGGTTGGTGTAGCGCGAGTAAACGTTGCCCGGCACTTCCCCGGCAAAACGCGCGGCCGCATCAGCGGCGGTACGGAATACGTAGCTGGACGTGAAGAACATCGGATCACCGTGTTCGCCTTCCGGCGTACGGTGCTGACCGGCACGTACGGCCAGGGTGTCGAACGCTACGCCTTCGAGGTCGCTGTCCAGTCGACCGGCATCCCAATCCTGACTCATGCTGTCACTCCTTGCCCTGCTCTTGAAATAAAAGGTCTTTGGTAGATACAAAACCGGCCCCTAGGGGCCGGTAATTACTCAGTTGTTGTACAGATCGATGATCGCACTGACCGCCTGGGTCTTGACCTTGGAGGCATCGTTACGTGCCTGCTCGATCTTGTTCAGGTAGGCCTCGTCGACGTCGCCGGTCACGTACTGGCCGTCGAACACGGCACAATCGAACTTCTCGATCTTGATCTTGCCGCCACCGACCGCTTCGATCAAGTCAGGCAGATCCTGATAGATCAGCCAGTCGGCACCGATCAGGTCAGCCACGTCCTGGGTCGAACGGTTGTGGGCGATCAACTCATGAGCGCTCGGCATGTCGATGCCGTAGACGTTAGGGAAACGCACGGCTGGCGCTGCAGAGCAGAAGTAGACGTTCTTGGCGCCCGCTTCGCGTGCCATCTGAATGATCTGCTTACAAGTGGTGCCGCGCACGATGGAGTCGTCCACCAGCATCACGTTCTTGCCGCGGAATTCCAGCTCGATGGCGTTGAGCTTCTGGCGTACGGATTTTTTCCGCGCAGCCTGGCCCGGCATGATGAAGGTACGACCGATGTAGCGGTTCTTCACGAAGCCTTCGCGGAACTTCACGCCCAGGTGGTTCGCCAGCTCCAGGGCTGCGGTGCGGCTGGTGTCCGGGATCGGGATGACCACGTCGATGTCGTGCTCGGGGCGCTCGCGCAGGATCTTCTCGGCGAGCTTCTCGCCCATGCGCAGACGGGCTTTGTAGACCGACACGCCATCAATGATCGAGTCCGGACGCGCCAGGTAGACGTGTTCGAAGATGCACGGGGTCAGGGACGGGTTGGTCGCGCACTGACGGGTGTGCAGCTTGCCGTCTTCGGTGATGTAGACCGCTTCGCCCGGTGCCAGGTCGCGAATCAGGGTGAAGCCGAGCACGTCCAGGGAAACGCTTTCGGAGGCGATCATGTATTCGACGCCTTCGTCGGTGTGACGCTGGCCGAACACGATCGGACGAATGCCGTGCGGATCACGGAAACCGACTATGCCGTAGCCGGTCACCATCGCCACTACCGCATAACCACCGACGCAACGGTTGTGCACGTCGGTGACGGCAGCAAACACGTCTTCTTCGGTTGGCTGCAACTTGCCGCGCTGGGCCAGTTCGTGCGCAAACACGTTGAGCAGCACTTCCGAGTCGGAGCTGGTGTTGACGTGGCGCAGGTCAGATTCGTAGATCTCCTTGGCCAGCTGTTCAACGTTGGTCAGGTTACCGTTGTGCGCCAGAGTGATGCCGTAAGGCGAGTTGACGTAAAACGGTTGAGCTTCGGCCGACGTTGAGCTGCCCGCGGTCGGGTAGCGCACATGGCCAATACCCATATGACCGACCAGACGCTGCATGTGACGCTGATGAAACACGTCACGCACCAGGCCGTTGTCCTTGCGCAGGAATAACCGGCCATCATGGCTGGTCACGATACCGGCAGCGTCCTGGCCGCGGTGCTGGAGGACGGTTAGCGCGTCATACAGCGCCTGATTGACGTTCGACTTACCGACGATACCGACGATGCCACACATGCGACGCAACCCCTACTTAATGGATCTGAACTGAACACAACTCACTGAGGCGTTTTCGCCGTCGGCAAGAGGTGCTCCTTGAACGGTATTTCAGCGGGTACGCTGATACCGCTGGCAAGCCACTGACTGCTCCACCCGAGAATCAGGTTTTTGGACCAGTCTGCGACCAATAAAAACCTTGGTACGAGTTGGGATTCTTTCCACCACCCGTCCTGCTGTACCGGCCCCAGGCTCAACAGCCCGACCGCCACGACCACCAGCAACACGCCACGCGCGGCGCCGAAGGCCATGCCGAGGAATCGATCGGTCCCGGAAAGCCCGGTGACGCGTACCAACTCGCCGATAAGATAATTGATCATTGCGCCTACGATTAAAGTGGCGACAAACATGATGGCACAACCCGTGATCACACGAGCCGATGGCGTTTCGATGTATCCGGCGAGGTACTCGGACAATGAGCCACCGAACATCCAGGCAACGACTCCTGCGATGATCCAGGTCACCAGCGACAGCGCTTCTTTGACGAAGCCGCGGCTCAGACTGATCAATGCGGAGATGGCGATGATTGCAACGATCGCCCAGTCAACCCAGGTAAATGGCACAGTGCAGCCTACAGACGGATAAGGCGGCGCATTTTAGCAGAGCCCATGCTTATCGGTAAGCTGCGATTGTCAGTGCATTTCAAATCGGGGCGATAGATTTAGCCGCGCTCTGGCTGAAAGCGCACCACAAAACCCTTGAGGTTTTGCTGGCGATTCAACAAATCGCGCAGGCGATCAGCCTCGGCACGCTCGATCAGCGGACCAACAAACACCCGATTCTTGCCGTCGGCAGAACGAATGTAGGCGTTATAACCCTGACTGCGCAGGGTTTTCTGCAGCTTTTCGGCACTTTCGCGATTGGCCAGACTGGCCAGTTGCACCGACCAGCTGACCGACAGGCCATTGGCGTCGACACGACTTTGCGTGGTATCCGGCTTACCCGGAGCGGCCGCAATCGGCTGGGCGGGAGCCGTCGCAGGCTTGGCGGCCGGGGCAGGAGGTGGCGTGACGGCTTTTACAGTTGGAGCCGGCACCGCCGACGCCTTTGGCGCGACAGGCGCTGCAGGCTCCTCCTCTTGGGCAATTTCATCGTCACTTGGCACCGGCTCCTGCGGCAAAGCCTGGGGCTCGGGCACGACGACCGGTTCAACCTGAACCTGTGGCATCGCTGGCGCTTGCGGTGCAGCCGGCGCCTCAACCGTCACCTGGCGCTGCTCATCCTGACGGGAAAACAGCATCGGCAGGAAAATCACGGCCAGCGCGACCAAAACCAGGGCACCGACCATGCGCTGTTTGTAAGCTTTATCCAGCAATGCCATTTGCCGCTTCCTCCGTGGAGCGCCGAGCCAACCACTCAAGGGCCTCGGCGACACAATAAAAAGATCCGAACAACAGAATTTCATCGTCGCTCGTCGCCAGCGCACACTGCCCTTCCAGAGCGGCTGCCACGCTGTCATAGGATGTTACCGAAGCACCGGTCTTTTCCAGCGCCCCCTGCAGATCGACAACCGGCCGCGCCCGTGGCGAATCCAGCGGCGCGACAGCCCAGTGCTCGACACTAGCACTCAACTCAGTAATGACACCATCCAGATCCTTGTCCGCCAGCAACCCGAACACCGCCAGGCGCTTGCCCACCGGCGGCCGGCTCGCCAGGCGACGGGCCAGATACTCCGCCGCATGGGGGTTATGCCCCACATCCAGCAGCAGGTTCAGACGCTTGCCCTGCCAGTCGAATTGCCGACGATCGAGACGACCGACGACCCGCGTTGCCTGCAGCGCCTGGATAATTTGCGCATCATCCCAAGGCAAGCCGAGCAGCAGATAAGCCTGCAATGCCAGCGCGGCGTTTTCCATCGGCAGATCAAGCAACGGCAGATCATGCAGCTCAACCGCACGCCCGTGGGCGTCCAGACCGCGCCATTGCCAGTTGTGATCGGTGATACCGAGGTCGAAATCGCGCCCACGCAGGAAAAACGGGCATTTGAGTTCGCGCGATTTATCCAGCAGCGGTTGCGGAGGATTCAGGTCGCCACAGAGCGCGGGCGCGCCCTGTCGAAAGATACCGGCCTTCTCGAAGGCCACGGACTCCCGGGTATCGCCCAGGTAATCGGCGTGATCGACACCGATGCTGGTGACCAGCGCCATGTCGGCATCCACCACGTTGACCGTGTCCAGACGCCCGCCCAGCCCCACTTCCAGCACCACGGCATCGAGCCCGGAGCGCTGGAATAGCCAAAACGCCGCCAGGGTGCCCATCTCGAAATAGGTCAGGGAAGTGTCGCCACGCCCCGCCTCGACCGCCGCAAAGGCTTCGCACAGCTCGGCGTCAGTGGCTTCAACGCCATTGACCTGCACCCGCTCGTTGTAACGCAGCAGGTGCGGAGAGTTGTAGACACCGACTTTCAGGCCCTGGGCCCGCAGCAACGAGGCCACGAACGCACAGGTAGAACCCTTGCCGTTGGTGCCGGTGACCGTGATCACCCGAGGCGCCGGCTTGCCCAGCCCCATGCGGGACGCTACCCGTTGCGAGCGCTCAAGGCCCATGTCGATGGCCGAGGGGTGCAACTGCTCAAGGTAGGCGAGCCACTCGCCAAGGGTACGTTGGGTCATACGTTGGCAGGCACCGGTGGAACCACGATCGGCTCGATGGGGGTCGCGACGAACTGGGGCGTCGGCAGGCCCATCATCTGCGCCAGCAGATTGCCCAGACGCGGACGCAGCTCCTGACGGTGAATGATCATGTCGATGGCGCCATGCTCCAGCAGGAACTCGCTGCGCTGGAAGCCTTCCGGCAGTTTTTCGCGCACGGTCTGCTCGATCACACGCGGGCCGGCAAAGCCGATCAGCGCTTTAGGTTCGCCGACAATCACGTCGCCGAGCATCGCCAGACTGGCGGAAACACCACCGTAGACCGGGTCGGTCAGTACGGAGATGAACGGAATGCCTTCTTCACGCAGACGCGCCAGTACTGCAGAGGTCTTGGCCATTTGCATCAGGGAGATCAGCGCTTCCTGCATCCGTGCACCGCCAGAGGCGGAGAAGCAGATCATCGGGCAGCGGTTTTCCAGCGCGTAGTTGGCAGCGCGTACGAAGCGCTCGCCGACGATGGCACCCATCGAACCACCCATGAAGGAGAATTCGAACGCCGACACCACCACCGGCATACCCAGCAAGGTACCGCTCATGGAAATCAGGGCGTCTTTTTCGCCGGTCTGCTTTTGCGCAGCGGTCAGGCGATCCTTGTACTTCTTGCCATCGCGAAACTTCAGGCGATCCACTGGCTCCAGGTCCGCACCCAGCTCAACACGGCCTTCGGCGTCGAGGAAAATGTCGATACGGGCGCGTGCGCCGATACGCATGTGGTGATTGCACTTGGGGCAAACGTCCAGGGTCTTTTCCAGCTCCGGACGATACAGCACAGCCTCGCAAGACGGGCATTTGTGCCAAAGACCTTCAGGCACCGAGCTCTTCTTGACCTCGGAACGCATGATCGAAGGGATCAGTTTGTCTACTAACCAGTTGCTCATGCTTTCTTTCTCCAGTACCGGCGGCCCGAACGCTCTGGTTCGCAGCCCCGCGTATGCCCTTGAGCTAAATTCATGTGTGCGGCGATGATCGGTCAATGGCCGGGTCAGCGAAACGTGACCTGCGTACCACCCAACAACCCTCAGCCTTTTTGTACAGAGCAGTGGACGGCGGCAGTCTGCCAGCCGTCACATCAACGCACCGCGTTGATGAATGCCCGAATCTTCGCGTGATCCTTGATGCCCTTGCTTGCCTCCACCCCGCCGCTGACATCCACGGCATACGGCCGAACCCGATCAACTGCCTCAGCGACGTTATCCGGGGTCAAGCCGCCCGCCAGAATGATCGGTTTGCTCAAACCCTGCGGTATCAGTGACCAGTCGAATGCTTCGCCGGTTCCCCCCGGAACACCTTCGACATAGGCATCGAGCAAGATCCCGCTGGCACTCGGATAAGCATCGCAAGCCGCCGCAATGTCATCACCGGCCTTGACTCGCAACGCCTTGATGTACGGGCGATGCCAGCTTTCACACTCCGCCGCGCTTTCGTCGCCATGGAACTGCAACAGATCCAGCGGCACAACCTGGAGGATGTCTGCCAATTCTTCGCGACCGGCGTTGACGAACAGGCCCACGGTCGTGACGAACGGCGGCAACGCCCGGATAATCGCGCGCGCCTGCTGAACCGTCACCGCCCGCGGGCTCTTGGCGTAAAACACAAACCCGATGGCATCGGCACCAGCCTCAACCGCCGCCAACGCATCTTCTATGCGGGTAATCCCACAAATCTTGCTGCGAACGGCTGACATGTCGATAAAACCTCACGGCAAATCCGGGAAAGTCCCGGATGGTAACAAAAGCGTTCGAGGGCGTCAGCCGTCAAGTTCGGTGAAACCGGTCAGGAAATGCGGACCGATGTAACGCTCGGGCAATTCGAACTCGTCGCGGTACTCGACCTGCACCAGATAAAGACCAAACGGGTGTGCCGTCACCCCGCCGGAGCGGCGAATACGGCTTTCCAGCACTTCCTTCATCCATTCGACCGGGCGTTCGCCGGCCCCGATGGTCATCAACACACCGGCAATGTTGCGTACCATGTGGTGCAGGAAGGCATTGGCGCGGATATCCAATACGATCATCTTGCCGTGACGGCTGACGCGCAGATGATGCAGCTCCTTGATCGGCGACTTGGCCTGACACTGCCCGGCGCGAAAGGCGCTGAAGTCATGGATGCCCACCAGGTACTGCGCCGCCTCGGCCATGCGCTCGACGTCCAGCGGACGGTGATTCCAGGTAATTTCTTCGTTCAGGTGCGCCGGGCGGATCTGATCGTTGTAGATCACGTAGCGATAGCGCCGCGCAATGGCCTTGAACCGTGCATGAAAATGCGCTGGCATGACTTTGGCCCAACTGACGCTCACGTCGTGAGGCAAGTTGATATTGGCCCCCATGACCCAGGCCTTCATCGAACGCTCGACCTGGGTGTCGAAATGCACCACCTGCCCACAGGCATGAACACCGGCATCGGTGCGCCCGGCGCAAAGCAGCGATACAGGTGAGTCGGCGACTTTCGACAAGGCGTTTTCGAGGGTTTCCTGCACCGTGAGCACGCCAGAGGCCTGGCGCTGCCAACCACGATAGCGCGAGCCCTTGTATTCAACGCCCAACGCGATTCGGAAAAAGCCGTCGGCCGCCATTTCGGCGGCCGGGTTATCTATATTTGCCAAGGAGTGACAGCCTGCTGATGTACGCAAAGGCGGGCATTATAAGGCCGCAGGACGTGGACGCCAGTACAACCGCGCGCCCCTGGGGTAAAACAAAAACGGCAGCCTCACCGGGCTGCCGTTTTGCTTACAACGAGCCGATCACTCACGCCAGACGTGCCAGCATCTCCTTGGCTTCGCTCTTCTGGCCGTCATCGCCTTCGATCACCACCTCATTGAGGATATCCCGGGCGCCATCGTTGTCCCCCATATCGATGTAGGCCTGGGCCAGATCGAGTTTGGTGGCGACCTCGTCGGTACCGGAAAGGAAATCGAATTCCGGCTCGTCATCTGCGGAAGCCAGCGCGTCATGCGCCGTGAAACTCGGCTCGGCGATGCTGCCCGACAAGCTCTCCAGCTCGGCATTGACGTCGTCCAGCTCCGCCGCGAAGGCATCAGGCGCCGCCATTTCCTCGGCCAGGGACAGGTCAAAATCGGCCGGCAATTCCAGATCGTCCAACGCCAGCTCAGGTGCTGCCGGGGTTTCGACGACCGGCAAGTCCTTCACGCCTTCATCCAGATCGAGCAGGAAATCATCTTCGGCCAGCATCGCTGTCGAGGGTTCCGCGCCAAGATCCATGTCCAGATCGAAATCCGACAGGTCGTCGAGGTTTTCCTTGATATCAGTCTGCTGCTGCAACACCGACTCGAAACTCAGATCATCGTCGAGCGGAAAATCTTCCAGGTCTGCCAACGTCGTCGGCTCAGGTTCCGAGGCAGGCGCAGGCGTAACAGCCGCCGGAGCAATGTTGTCCAGGTCATCCAGGCTCAGATCGAACGCGCTGTCGAAATCATCATCGACCGGGGCCGGGGCCGGGACTTCCGGCTCATCCTTCAACAGGTCCTTGACGTACTGCGCGTCCAGTTCGGCGGCGACAGCTGCAGCGGCGATACCACCGGCTGCGACCAGAGCCATGGCCGGGAAGCGACTTTTGAGTTTTTCGACCTGGGCGAAGTTGTCGCCATTGGCCACCAATTGGCGCTCCTGGGTCACGAACGCATCGCGGTCGCCTTGCTGACCGTAAACTTCCATCAGCTTCAGGCGCAGATCACTGCGCTGCGGCTCCAGCTTGACTCCCTCTTCCAGCAGCGCAGCCGCCTGATTCAAACGACCGGCAGCGATGTGCGACTGAGCCTTGCCCAACACGTCATCGGAGCGATCGGCGGCCGGAGCCACCAGTGGCGCCGCGATCGGCGGCGTTACCACAACCGGGGCGATAACCGGAGCAGGCGCTGGCGCAGGAGTCGGCGCGGTAGCGAGCTTCACGCTCGGAGGTGGAACCTCCAGGCCTTCGAAGCTGCTTTCCGGCAGGTCAAGATCGGAGGAAAACGGCTGTTCTTCGGCCAAGGCCCTGGCCATGCGCAGGTGTTTCTCGGCTTCTTGCTGGGCTTTGCGGCGGCGAGCCAGCAACAGCAGCAAAAGCAGCACAACCACTGCCCCGCCACCGGCCAGCCCCAACAGCCATGGGTTGGTCAGCAGGTCATTGAACTGCTTGTCGTTGGCGGCGACCGGCGTCGGTTCAATGGGCTGTGCGACAGGCGCCGGAACCGTCTCGGGTGCCGCCGCAGTCGCTGGTGCTGCCGGAACCACTGGCGCAGGTGTTGCCGCAGGAGCAGGCGCCAGCTCAGCCGACATCGCCGGAGCGGTCGCTGCCGCCGGAGTATCAGTCGCGCCCTCAGCCTGCAATTTGGCCAGTTGATTGTTTTTCAGTTCGATCAGGCGCTGCAGCTTGTCCATCTGACTTTGCAGATCAGAGATGCGGCTTTTCAGTTCTGCATTGTCACGACGGGTCGTGTCGAGGCTTTCCTTGGTCACTGCCAGCTTGTTGTTCAGGGCCTTGGCATCACCGGCAGCGCCTTTACCGCGCGCTTTTCCGGATTCGGCGGAAACCAGGCTCAGCTTGTCGGCGGCGGTTTGCGCCGGAGCACCTTCGGCACGGGCTCGCCGGGTTGCATCGAGTTGCTGCTGCCCCGAACCCGGCTTCGCCACATAACGACGGCCCTGCCGCCACGCGGTGTTCTGCGCGGCCACTTCAGCAATCGCCTTGGGTTGCGGCACGCTGGTGCTTTGCGCCTGATCCGGCAGACGCAGCACCTGCCCGGTTTTCAGCCGGTTGATGTTGCCGTCGATAAAGGCATCCGGGTTCAGCGCCTGGATGGCCAGCATGGTTTGTTGAATCGAACCGCCATTACGCGCCTTCGCCGCGATCTCCCACAGGGTATCGCGCGGCGTGGTGGTGTGTTGCGACGGCTGGCTCGCACCGGTGACGGGCGCTGTGACAACCTGCGTCGGCGCGGGCTGCGCAGCCGCTTCGGCGGTTTGCGGCGAGAATTTGGACGGATCGAGCAGCACGCTGTAATCGCGCAGCAGGCGACCATTGGGCCACATCACCTGAACCAGGAATTTCACCATCGGCTCGGAAAGTGGTTTGCTGGACGTCACACGCAGGATGCTTTTGCCACCGGCGTTCAGCACCGGGGTGAAGGTCAAGTCGTTGAGAAACGCCTGGCGGTCGACACCCGCCTTGGCGAACTCTTCAGGTGAAGCCAGGCTCGGCACCACTTCGGCAGCGGTGAGGTCCTTGACGTCGAGCAGCTCGATTTCCGCCACCAACGGCTGGTTCAGCGTTGATTTCAGGGTCAGCTCCCCAAGCCCGAGCGCATGCGCCATACCGGAGGACAGCGCCGAGGCGGCCGCTATTGCTAACACCAGTTTGCGAACTTGAACCATAGCTCATCCTTAGTTTGAACATTCCTCGGCCAGCGAGAAGGTGTTGATAGCCGCTGCCGTAAGGCATTGCGCGGCGGCGAGAGGTCGCCGCGCGCGATCGTTTCATGCATGCCCCGGAAAGCCCCGCAGGGTGGCTCGCCTTCAGCATTCCAGCCAAGCATAGCGCTGGTCGGAACCATTCGAAAAATTGTTGCCAAGTATCTTTTACAGCAAGTCTTTTATCAACAACTCAGCCAGCTGCACAGCGTTGAGCGCGGCGCCCTTGCGTACGTTATCTGACGTCAGCCACAAATTAAGTTCCGACAGGTCGTCGATACCCTGGCGTACCCGACCAACGTAGACCACATCCTGCCCTACCGCGTCACCTACCGGCGTCGGATAATCGCCAGCTTCGACCAGCTCGATCCCAGGCGCGTCCTCCAGTGCGGCGTTGACTTTCGCCAGGTCGACCTCACTCGCCGACTGCAGGGTCACACTAAAGCTATCGCCAAAAAATACCGGGGCTTGAATGCAAGTGACGGAAATCTTCAATGCAGGCAGGGCCATGATCTGGCGCACCTCACGCACCAGGCGTTTTTCCAGCAGCGTATGACCTCGCTCGTCCGGCTTGCCGACCTGCGCCAACAAGTTGAACGCCATCTGCCGATCGAAAAAGGTCGGCTCCAGGGGGCGCACGTTAAGCAACTCGGCGGTCTGCCGGGCCAGTTCGGTCACGGCCTCCCGGCCTTGGGCGGAAACCGCCAGGCACGCGGTCAGGTTGATGCGCTGCAGATCGATCAAACCCATTAACGGCGCCAGCACCACGGCCAGCGCGGTAGCCGATGGGCTCGGGCTGCTGATCCGGAATGGTTTTTTCAGACCGGCCAGTACGTGCGCATTGGCTTCCGGCACCACTTGTGGCGCCTGGTCGGCCGGCAGCGCGCCGGACAGGTCAATCACCGAGCAACCGGCGGCCGTGGCGCGCGCGGCGAAACTGAGGGTCACGGCCGGGCCGGCGGCGAAGAACACCAACTGGACTTTGCCGAAGTCGAACTCATCGACTTCCCGCACCCGCACATTCTTGCCGCGAAACGGCACCGAGTGCCCTGCGGATTCACTGCTGGCCAACAAGTGCAGGTTGCCGACCGGAAAGTCGCGCTCTTCAAGAATCTGCACCAGTGTTTCGCCAACAGTACCGGTGGCGCCGATCACGGCAATATCGAAGGACTGGCTCATGGTTTTACCTCTGGCGAAACGGGGGGAGCGGCACTTTACCGGGTGGTGGGGATGCAGGCAATTATGTGGCTCTGTTCTGGCCTCATCGCGGGCAAGCCCGTTCCCACAGGGTTCAGCACAATCCTTGTGCGAGCGGGCTTGCCCGCGATGACGGAACATCAGGCAACCCATCCACATCAGACTGTCTGGAATAAAAAAACCCGCACCTCTTTCAAGGCACGGGTTCTTTCACCGCTTCAATCGATCAACGCTCAAGCAGAATCCGCAGCATGCGACGCAGCGGTTCGGCCGCGCCCCACAGCAGTTGGTCGCCGACGGTGAACGCACCGACGAATTGCGAACCCATGTTCAGCTTGCGCAGACGGCCGACTGGCACGTTCAGGGTACCGGTGACCTTGGTAGGGCTCAGTTCCTGCATGCTGATCTCGCGGTTGTTCGGCACCAGCTTGACCCAAGGGTTGTGCTGGCTGATCAGCCCTTCGATATCGGCGATCGGCACGTCCTTGTTCAATTTGATGGTCAGCGCCTGGCTGTGGCAACGCATGGCGCCGATGCGCACGCAGATGCCATCGACCGGGATCGGGCTCTTGAAACGACCCAGGATCTTGTTGGTCTCGGCCTGGGCCTTCCACTCTTCACGGCTCTGGCCGTTCGGCAGTTCCTTGTCGATCCAGGGGATCAGGCTGCCGGCCAGCGGTACGCCAAAGTTTTCGGTCGGGTACGCGTCGCTGCGCATGGCTTCGGCGACACGACGGTCGATATCGAGGATGGCGCTGGCCGGGTCGGCCAGTTGATCGGCGACAGCGGCATGGGTCGCGCCCATTTGCTTGATCAGTTCACGCATGTTCTGCGCGCCGGCACCGGAGGCCGCCTGATAGGTCATGGCGCTCATCCACTCCACCAGACCGGCTTCGAACAGACCGCCCAGGCCCATCAGCATCAGGCTGACGGTGCAGTTGCCGCCGATGTAGTTCTTGGTACCTGCGTCCAGCTGCTGGTCGATGACCTTGCGATTGACCGGGTCAAGGATGATGACCGCGTCATCCTGCATGCGCAGGCTGGAAGCGGCGTCGATCCAGTAACCCTGCCAGCCGGCTTCGCGCAGCTTCGGGAAGACTTCGCTGGTGTAGTCGCCACCCTGGCAGGTCAGAATAACGTCGAGGGTTTTCAGCTCTTCAATGCTGTAAGCGTCCTTGAGCGGAGCAATGTCCTTGCCCACGGACGGGCCTTGGCCACCGACATTGGAAGTGGTGAAGAACACCGGCTCGATAAGATCGAAATCCTGCTCTTCCAGCATCCGCTGCATGAGCACGGAACCGACCATACCGCGCCAACCGATCAGACCTACACGTTTCATCGCAACTACACCTTCTTGAAAAGTGGGCCGCTGCTTTCGAGGGGTGAAAGTGGCAGCGGGCCCGAGAGATTACAGATTCCGCAGCGCGGCGACTACTGCGTCACCCATTTCCTGCGTACCGACTTTAGTGCAACCAGCCGACCAGATGTCGCCCGTACGCAAGCCCTGGTCCAACACCAGGCTGACGGCTTTTTCGATGGCATCGGCCGCGGCCTGCTGGTTGAAGCTGTAACGCAGCATCATCGACACCGACAAAATGGTCGCCAACGGGTTGGCGATGCCTTTGCCCGCGATGTCCGGCGCCGAACCATGGCACGGCTCGTACATGCCTTTGTTGTTGGTGTCCAGGGACGCCGACGGCAGCATGCCGATGGAGCCGGTGAGCATCGAAGCCTGGTCAGACAGGATATCGCCGAACATGTTGTCGGTGACGATCACGTCGAACTGCTTCGGCGCACGCACCAGCTGCATCGCGGCGTTATCGACGTACATGTGGCTCAGTTCGACCTCAGGATAATCCTTGGCCACTTCCTCGACAATTTCACGCCACAGCTGGCTGGAGGCCAGCACGTTGGCCTTGTCGACCGAGCACAGTTTCTTGCCACGGACCATGGCCATGTCGAAACCGACACGGGCGATGCGGCGGATTTCGCTTTCGCTGTACGGCAGGGTGTCGTAGGACTGACGCTCGCCGTTTTCCAGGGTACGGGTGCCACGCGGGGCGCCGAAATAGATACCGCCGGTCAGCTCGCGAACGATCAGGATGTCCAGGCCGGAGACGATTTCCGGCTTCAGGCTCGAAGCCTCGGCCAGTTGCGGGTACAGGATCGCCGGACGCAGGTTGCCGAACAGGCCCAGTTGCGCACGGATTTTCAGCAGGCCACGTTCCGGACGAATGTCACGCTCGATGGTGTCCCATTTCGGGCCGCCAACGGCGCCCAGCAGCACGGCATCGGCGGCACGGGCACGTTCCAGGGTTTCATCGGCCAACGGCACGCCGTGCTTGTCGATGGCGGCGCCACCGATCACGTCGTGACTCAGCTCGAAGCCCAGGGCGTACTTGTCGTTGGCCAGTTCCAGCACCTTGACCGCTTCGGCCATGATTTCCGGGCCAATACCGTCACCTGGGAGAATCAGAATCTGCTTGCTCATGCTTTCCTCATGTCATCAGTCGGTGCACCCTGGGGCGCGCCCGGAAAAATCTATCGATCGGTACCTATTTTTCAGCAAACAGCACCAGTACATCCGTACTGAACGAACCATCGGCCTCAATCTCGAAATATTCGCGTACTTCGTTGCCCATCGACTGCTGCAATTCGCGGATCGCCGCGCGCATCACCTGTGGCGTGCGCATGCGCTCGACCCAGGCGTTGTACTCCAGACGCAGCCGCTGCCGCGTGGTGCTACGGGTATGCAACCCCGCCTCGCTGACCTGGCGCAACCATTCGCCGGCGGAATAATCGCGCACGTGGCTGGTGTCACGCAGCACTTCGACGCTTTGCAGGTAAGTGTCAAACAACGGGCTGCCCGGTGACAACACATCGATGAACGCCGCCACGCCACCCGGTTTCAACACCCGACGCACTTCCCGCAGGGCCAGGCCGAGGTCGCTCCAATGGTGCGCCGAATAACGACTGAAGACGAAATCGAATTCACCATCGGCAAACGGCAAGCATTCGGCGGCGCCATTGACCGTGGACACGTTGCTCAAACCACGATCAGCGGCGGCTGTGGTCACCACGTCGAGCATCTGCTGCGACAGGTCGTAAGCCACCACTTCCTTCACCAGCCCAGCCACATGAAAACTCACATGACCGGCACCGCAACCCAGGTCCAGCACGCGGGCATCGCCCTTCCCCGCCAGTTCGGCCTGTAGCAGTGCGAATTCAGTGCCTTGAGCGTGTACGGCGCTGCTCAGGTAGGCCGAAGCCTGTTCACCGAATTGCTTTTGGACTACCTGGCTGTGCTGGGCGGTGCTGGTCATGGGGACTTCCTTTTGGGGGTGAGTCTTGGGGTGTCTGGTCTGGCCTCATCGCGAGCAAGCTCGCTCCCACAGGTTTTGTGAACACCGCAAATCCCTGTGGGAGCTGGCTTGCCAGCGATGGAGACGGCCCTGACTACAAAAATCTCGAATCAATCACGCGTCGCGAAACAACCAAGGCTGGCTCGCACGGTGCCTGGCTTCAAACGCCGCAATCGCGTCGCCGTCCTGCAAGGTCAGGCCGATGTCGTCCAGGCCATTGAGCAGGCAGTGTTTGCGGAAAGCGTCGATTTCGAAGCTCAGGACCTTGCCGTCCGGGCGGGTCACGGTCTGGGCTTGCAGGTCGATCTGCAACTGGTAGCCCGGATTGGCTTCAACCTGCTGGAAAAGCTCATCAACTTCGGCATCGCTCAAGATGATCGGCAGCAAGCCGTTCTTGAAGCTGTTGTTGAAGAAGATGTCGGCATAGCTCGGCGCGATGATGCTGCGGAAACCGTACTCTTCCAGAGCCCACGGCGCGTGTTCACGGCTGGAGCCGCAACCGAAGTTTTCACGGGCCAGCAAGACGCTGGCGCCTTGATAACGCTCGGCGTTGAGGACGAAGTCCTTGTTCAGCGGGCGCTTGGAGTTGTCCTGATACGGTTGCCCCACATCCAGGTAGCGCCATTCATCGAACAGGTTCGGGCCGAAACCCGTGCGCTTGATCGATTTCAGGAATTGCTTGGGGATGATCTGGTCGGTGTCGACGTTGGCACGATCCAGAGGCGCGACAAGTCCAGTGTGCTGGGTAAAAGCTTTCATGCTGCGCTCCTTAGATCAATTCACGGACGTCGACGAAACGACCGTTCACAGCGGCGGCGGCGGCCATGGCCGGGCTCACGAGGTGGGTACGACCACCGGCGCCCTGACGGCCTTCGAAGTTACGGTTGGACGTCGAGGCGCAGTGCTCACCGGACTCTAAACGGTCCGGGTTCATCGCCAGGCACATCGAGCAACCCGGCTCACGCCATTCGAAACCGGCTTCGAGGAAAATCTTGTCCAGGCCTTCCGATTCGGCCTGGGCCTTCACCAGACCCGAGCCCGGCACGACGATGGCCTGTTTGATGGTCGAGGCCACTTTGCGGCCCTTGGCAATCACGGCAGCCGCGCGCAAGTCTTCGATGCGCGAGTTGGTGCAGGAACCGATGAACACGCGGTCCAGCTGAATGTCGGTGATCGCCTGATTGGCGGTCAAACCCATGTATTTCAGGGCGCGCTCGATGGAGCCACGCTTGACCAGGTCCATTTCCCTGGCCGGGTCCGGCACGTTCTGATCAACGGCCAGGACCATTTCAGGCGAAGTACCCCAGCTGACTTGCGGCTTGATCTGGCTCGCGTCGAGCTCGACCACGGTATCGAATACCGCATCGGCATCGGACACCAGGTCTTTCCAGGCTTCGACCGCCAGGTCCCATTCCGCGCCTTTCGGGGCGAATGGACGACCTTTCACGTAAGCCACGGTTTTTTCGTCGGCCGCCACCAGACCTACGCGAGCGCCGGCCTCGATGGACATGTTGCAGATGGTCATGCGGCCTTCGACGGACAGGTCACGAATCGCGCTACCGGCGAATTCGATGGCATGGCCGTTCCCGCCGGCGGTACCGATCTTGCCGATCACGGCGAGTACGATGTCCTTGGCGGTCACGCCGAACGGCAATTGGCCTTCGACGCGCACCAGCATGTTTTTCATTTTCTTGGCGACCAGGCACTGGGTGGCGAGCACGTGCTCGACCTCGGAGGTGCCGATACCGTGAGCCAGGGCACCGAAGGCACCGTGGGTCGAGGTATGGGAGTCGCCGCAGACCACGGTCATGCCCGGCAAGGTTGCCCCCTGCTCCGGGCCGATGACGTGAACGATGCCTTGGCGCACGTCGTTCATCTTGAATTCGACAATGCCGTATTCATCGCAGTTATCGTCAAGGGTCTGGACCTGCAGGCGCGAGACCTGGTCAACAATGGCGTCGATGCCGCCCTTGCGCTCCGGTGTGGTCGGTACGTTGTGGTCCGGGGTCGCGATGTTGGCATCAATGCGCCAAGGCTTGCGCCCGGCCAGACGCAGGCCTTCGAAGGCTTGCGGCGAGGTCACTTCGTGAATGATGTGACGGTCGATGTAGATCAGCGCAGAGCCATCGTCGCGCTGCTTGACCAAATGCGAATCCCAGAGCTTGTCGTAGAGCGTTTTGCCGGCCATCAGACGGTTTCCTCATCAGCTTGTTTCTATGCCCCGGGCGTTGAGATTTCAATAACCCTTTGGCTTGTGAGGCTGATCCTATGGGGTTACATTAAATAACTCAAATTCATATTTTTTATGCTTTGGATAACCAACTGGAATGCAACCATGGACCTGGCCAACCTCAATGCTTTTATTGCCATCGCCGAGACAGGAAGTTTCTCCGGGGCCGGCGAGCGCCTGCACCTGACGCAACCTGCGATCAGTAAACGTATCGCCGGGCTGGAGCAGCAATTAAAGGTGCGCCTGTTTGATCGACTGGGTCGTGAAGTCGGTCTGACAGAGGCGGGTCGCGCCCTGCTGCCGCGTGCTTATCAGATTTTGAACGTACTCGATGATACTCGCCGTGCCCTGACCAACCTCACCGGCGAGGTCACCGGTCGGCTGACACTGGCCACCAGTCACCACATTGGCCTGCACCGCCTCCCCCCTTTATTAAGGGCGTTCACCCGCCGCTACCCCGACGTCGCGCTGGACATTCAATTCCTCGACTCGGAAGTGGCCTACGAAGAGATCCTGCATGGTCGCGCCGAATTGGCGGTCATTACCCTGGCGCCGGAACCTCATGCGCTGGTCAAGGCCACCCCGGTGTGGGACGACCCGCTGGATTTCGTGGTCGCCCCGGAGCATTCGCTGCTCACCAACGGCCCGGTCAGCCTGGCGGACATTGCCCGGCATCCGGCCGTGTTCCCCGGCGGCAACACGTTCACCCATCACATCGTCCAGCGCCTGTTCGAAGCCCAGGGGTTGACGCCAAACATCGCCATGAGCACCAATTATCTGGAAACCATCAAAATGATGGTGTCGATTGGCCTGGCCTGGAGCGTGCTGCCGCGCACCATGCTCGATGATCAAGTTGCGCGAATACCCCTACCGGGCATACAACTGTCTCGCCAGCTAGGCTATATCCTGCACACAGAACGGACGCTATCGAATGCAGCGCGGGCCTTCATGGCCTTGCTGGAGGCTCAAATCGATCTGCCAGGGACTCAAGGCTAACTTGTGCTACTCCTATAGAGCCGCGAATTCCTGTGCCAAATGCCCAAATCAGCCTAAGGCTTGCCAATGCCGAAATCTGTTGACCGTATTCCGCCGATGCCGCGAATCCAGGCACTTGACCCTCAACGATCCGAGCAGAGCTGGGAAAGTGCCCCCCAATTGTTGGCTGCCCTGAACGGCGCGCGTTTGGGCGCCTGGTATTGGGATATCGAACGCGGGCAGATCAGCTGGTCTCGCGGCACCCAGGCGCTGTTTGGCTTTGATCCACGCCAACCGTTGCCCGCCGATCTGGAATACCTCGATTTGCTGCCCCCGGAAGACCGAGCGAAAACCGTTCGCGCCTTCCACGCCGTGATCGCCGGCGCACCGCTGGAGCAAGCGATGCACCATCGCATTCGCTGGCCCGACGGCAGCCTGCATTGGCTGGAGATCAATGGCAGCCTGCTGCCCGACAAACACGGCCGGCCACGCATGATCGGGGTGATACGCGAAATCACCCACCAGCGCCAGCGCGAGCAGGCGCTCAGCAGCTCGGAAAAGCGTTTCGCCACCCTCTTTCACCTGTGCCCGAACATGGTCCTGCTGACCCGCCAGGAAGACGGTCTGATCACTGAGGCCAACCAGTATTTCGAGAGCCTGTTCGGCTGGCCGGTACAGGATGCGATCGGCCGTACCACCCTGGAACTGGGCCTTTGGGTGCACCCCGAACAGCGGGCGGTTCTGGTCAAAGCCACCAAGGCCAAGGGCGAACTGATCAACATGGAAGTGCAGTTTCGCGCCAGCAATGGCCAGATCCACGACGGCATCCTCAGCGCGCAAAAGGTCGAGCTCGAAGGCCAACCGTATCTGCTGAGCACCTTCCTCGACACCACCGAACGCAAAGCCGCCGAGCACGCCTTGAAAGACAGTCAGGAGCGCCTCGACCTGGCCCTCGATTCTGCGCAACTGGGTACCTGGGACTGGCACATTCCCAGCGGCATGCTTTACGGCTCGGCCCGCGCCGCCCAGTTGCACGGGATGGACGCGAAACCGTTCCACGAATCTTTCGAAGACTTTTTCGAAGGCGTGCCCGGCGAGGAACGCGATTCCATGCGCGACGCCTACCGTAGCCTGCGCGAAGGTCCGGCGGGCAATTATCAACTGACCTACCGGGTACAACTGGAGGACGGCACCTCACGCTACCTGGAAAGCCGCGCCCGGCTCTATCGCGACGAAAACGGCCTGCCACTGCGCATGGCCGGCACCCTGCTCGACATCACCGATCAAGTCGAACGCGAACAGCAGCTGGTGGCTTCCGAAGAGAAATTCGCCACCCTGTTCCAGGTCAGCCCGGACCCGATCTGCGTCACCCGCCAGGACACTGGGCACTTCATCGAAATCAACTCCAGCTTCACCCAGACCTTTGGCTGGAGTGCCGCCGATGTCATTGGACGCAGCGCCGACGAAATCGGCCTGTGGGACGCCTCGGCAAAAAGCCTGCAGCGCATCGAACAGGTGATCCGCGAGCAAAGCCTGAACAACGTGGCCATCCTCGTCCAGCACAAGGACGGGCAGTCGCTGACCTGCGTGATCTCGAGCCGGCAGATCAGCGTCGGCGACCAGCCATGCGTGGTCACCACCCTAAGGGACATCACCCAGCAACAGCGCTCGGAAGCCGCGCTCAAGGCCAGCGAAGAAAAGTTCGCCAAGGCATTTCATTCAAGCCCCGATGCCATCACCATCACCGAACGCGACACCGGGCGTTATCTGGAGGTCAACGACGGTTTCTGCCGCCTGACCGGCTACCGCGCCGACGAAGTGATCGGGCGCACGGTGTATCAGGTCGGCATCTGGGCCGAAGAAAAACAACGTTCGGCGTTATTGGCTGAATTGCAGATCAAGGGCCGGGTTCATCACCAGGAAATGCTCGGGCGCAACAAGCGCGGCGAATTGCTCACAGTGGAAGTGTCGGTGGAACCGATCACCCTCAATGAAACCGCATGCCTGCTGCTGACCGCCCGGGACGTCAGCCTGCTGAAAAACGCCGAAGCGCAGATCCGTCACCTGGCCTACCACGACCCATTGACCAATCTGCCCAACCGTGCACTGCTGATGGACCGCTTGAGCCAGCAGATCGCCTTGCTCAAACGCCACAACCTGCGCGGCGCTCTGATGTTTCTAGACCTCGATCATTTCAAGCACATCAACGATTCCCTCGGCCATCCGGTGGGCGACACGGTGCTGAAGATCATCACTGCCCGCCTGGAAGCCAGTGTGCGCATGGAAGACACCGTCGCACGCCTGGGCGGCGACGAATTCGTGGTCCTGCTCAGCGGTCTCGAAGGCTCACGCAGTGAAGTCAGTGATCAGGTGCGCGAACTGGCCGATACCCTGCGTGAATTGCTGTCGGAACCGATGTTCCTCGATGGCCAGCGCCTGCAAGTGACGCCGAGTATCGGCATTGCCCTGATTCCCGACCACGGCTCCACGCCGACCGATTTGCTCAAACGCGCGGACATTGCCCTCTATCGCGCCAAAGATTCGGGGCGCAACACCGCGCAGATGTATCACAACACCATGCAGAAGGCTGCCAGCGAGCGCCTGCGCATGGAGACCGATCTGCGCCTGGCGCTGTCGCGGGGTGAATTTCGCGTGCACTACCAGCCCCAGCTCGATGCCCGCAATAACCGCATCGTCGGCGCCGAGGCCCTGGTGCGCTGGACCCATCCCGAACTCGGCGCGCAATCGCCGACCGAATTCATCAAGGTGCTGGAGGACAGCGGGCTGATCCTGGAGGTCGGCACCTGGATTCTCGACGAAGCCTGTCAGGCCTTCAGGCAACTGATCGCCAATCGCCTGATCGACCCGCTGAACTTCAGCCTGTGCGTCAATATCAGCCCACGGCAGTTCCGCCAGAACGACTTTGTCGAACGCATCGAAAACAGTCTTGCCAGCCACGGTCTGCCCTGCTCGCTGCTGAAACTGGAAATCACCGAAGGCATCGTCATCCAGAATCTGGAAGACACCATCAGCAAAATGCGTCGCCTGAAAAAACTCGGCGTGAGCTTTGCCATGGACGACTTCGGCACCGGTTATTCCTCGCTGACCTACCTCAAGCGCCTGCCGGTCGACACCCTGAAAATCGACCAGTCGTTCATCCGCGACGCCACCACCGACCCCAATGACGCCGAAATCATCCGCGCCATCGTGGCCATGGCTCGCAGCCTGGAACTCAAGGTGATCGCCGAAGGGGTGGAAACACCGGAGCAACTGGCGTTCTTGCAGGGGCTGGACTGCCATTTCTATCAGGGTTACCTGCACAGCCGGCCGTTGCCGGTGGAGGAGTTTCAGAAACTACTGAGATAACCGGATCTTTCCAGAGGCCGGGTACAAAAAAGGGGCGCCAATGGCGCCCCTTCTTGTTGCTCTGACTCAGTGCTGCAGAGCCGGTTTTTCCGTCCCGTTGATCGGGATGCGTTTGGCTTTCGCCTCTTCCGGAATCACCCGCAGCAGGTCGATGCTCAACAGACCGTTGCTCAGGCCGGCAGCCTTGATTTCGATATGGTCCGCCAGTCGGAACGACAGCTTGAACGCGCGCTGGGCGATGCCCTGGTGCAGGAAGGTCACGCCTTCGTTGCTGTCACGCTTGCCGCCACTGATGGTCAGCACACCCTTCTCGACTTGCAGCTCCAGGTCTTCTTCCTGGAAACCGGCCGCCGCCACGACGATGCGGTATTGATCGTCACCGTGTTTTTCGACGTTGTACGGTGGGTAGGTGCTGCCTGGCTCGTTGCGCAGGGCGGTTTCGAACAGGTCGTTGAAACGGTCGAAGCCTACCGAGGAACGAAACAGAGGCGCCAGGGAAAATGCAGTACTCATGGTTCAAATCTCCTGAAAACTATCAGCAAGTTGTTTGTCTCCGCGACCCGAATTCGGCATCGCGTAACCCTTAGATAGGGACCGCCGATTACTTTTCAAGAGATTTTTTTCAAATTTTTTTTAGCTGTTTTCAGGCGGCTTCAGCGACCTGCAACCCCAACAAACGCGAGACCTGATCCAGTTCGGTCTCGCGGCGCAGGACGCTGAACAGCTCCACCGCTTCGGGATAATTGCGGGTCAGCATCGCCAGCCACTGCTTCAAGCGACCCGGCGATTGACGGGGCGTCATCTGCGCCTTGGCTTGCAGCCAGAAGTCCTGAATCAGAGGCAGCAGCTCGGCCCAGGTCATCTCGATGACCTCTTCACCGGCACGCGCGGCGGCGATTTGCCGAGCCAGATCCGGACGCGAAACCAGGCCGCGACCCAGCATGATGTCTTCCACACCGCTGATTTCGCGGCAACGGCGCCAGTCTTCGACACTCCAGATATCGCCGTTGGCAAAGACCGGCACCTTGACCACGTCCTGTACCCGCGGAATCCATTCCCAATGCGCCGGTGGCTTGTAGCCGTCGGTCTTGGTTCGTGCATGGACCACGATGTGCGCCGCGCCACCTTCGGCCAGGGCCGTGGCGCACACCAGCGAGCCATCCGGGCTGTCGAAGCCCAGACGCATCTTGGCGGTCACCGGAATATGCGCCGGAACGGCGCGGCGGACATGTTCGACGATCTGGTTCAGCAGCTCCGGCTCCTTGAGCAGAACCGCTCCCCCGCGGGACTTGTTCACGGTCTTGGCCGGACAGCCGAAGTTCAGATCGATCACTTCGGAACCCAGCTCACAAGCCAGCGCAGCATTTTCTGCCAGGCAAACCGGATCAGAACCCAACAACTGCACGCGCAGCGGCACACCGGCAGCAGTGCGAGCACCGTTGAGCAATTCCGGGCCGAACTTGTGGAAATAGGCAGGCGTGAGCAACTGATCGTTGACACGAATGAACTCGGTTACGCACCAGTCAATGCCACCCACGCGGGTCAGCACGTCGCGCAGGATGTCGTCGACCAACCCCTCCATGGGCGCCAAGGCAATTTGCATGAAAAACACACTCAACGAAAAACGTGCGGCAGTTTACTGGATTATCGAGCGAAAGACTTGCGCATACCTTTGTAGCGAGGGAGCTTGCTCCCGCTGGAGCGCGAAGCGGTCCTCCTGCAAATGGAGAGTGCTGCGCACTCTAAAGGGAGCAAGCTCCCTCGCCACACAGTCTTGTCAAATCAGGACCTGTAAGGCCGGGCCATACCCCTCGATGAACTCCGCCGGCATGCGCTTGGGCTTGCCACTGGACAGTTCGATGCAAACGAAGGTGGTTTGCGCCCGCAGCAACGTCGAGTTGTCGCTCGGGCGCTTCAACTGGAAGTGACGAGTCATTTTCAGGCGCTGATCCCAATCGACGATCCAGGTCGCCAATTGCAGCTCGTCGCCTTCATAAGCGGCCGCCAGGTAATCGATCTCATGCCGCACCACCGCCATCGCCCGGTCCAGCCGCCGGTATTCGACCAGATCCAGGCCCAGGCGCTGGGAATGGCGCCAGGCACAACGCTCAAGCCAGGTGACGTATACCGCATTATTGGCGTGCCCCAGTCCGTCGATGTCCTCGGCGCCTACTTGCAGATCAATGATAAATGGCGTTGCCCGATCCCAGCCCATGCCCCACTCCCGGTCAGATGATGTCGACCGGGGCAGTGTAACGGATGCTCAGGCCGATTGGCGCGATTGCAGACGGCGTCCGGCCAGCAGTGATAGCACGCCATCAATCACCCGAGGGTCGGCCAATACTCGTTGATGACCACCTTCCTGCAGGCGCAACAGGCGGCTGTCGAACCAGGCTTCATGGATCGCCTGCGATTCCTTCACCGAGACAAACTTGTCGTCTTCGGCATGGACGATCAGGCCAGGCATGTCCAGTTGGTAGTGCGCCACATCCAGCGTTGCGGCGCGCATGCCGACGTCCTTCTCAACCTGACGAATGAATGCCGAGCGAGCTTTTGGCGGCAACCCCACATAACGCGCGAAGCCGCGCAGTACGCCGAGAATTCGCGCCGGAGCCGCGATGGTAACCAGGGTTTCGGTACGCAAGCCCAGCTGCACGGCCAGCATGGCGCTGGCGCCACCCATCGAATGACCGATGACTGCTTGCAAGGGCGGCAATTCGGCGGCGGCTTCGAGCATGGCGCGGGCGAACAGCACTACGTTCGCTTCGGTTCCCGGTGAACGACCGTGCGCCGGACCATCAAGGGCAACCACGGAATAACCGGCATCGACCAAAGCGGTGATGAGACTGGCAAACTGCGTCGGCCGGCCTTCCCAACCGTGCATCAGTAACACTGCCGGACCCTGCCCCCAGCGCAATGCCGAGAGACCGAAGCGCAACGTGATCCGCTCGGATTTGGCCAGCAGCGGCAATTCCCAATCACGCGGCGCAAATTCTCGCGGCGTCATGAATGCCAGTCGCATTTTGCTTGCGACCAGCTTTGGAGCAAACCAACCCAAGGTGCCATTGACGCCACGAACCCACTTTAACGCGCTCATCGCTCTCTCCTCAGGCGCAAGCCTTCAGGTCAACGCACTGCCGACTTGGCGGCGCGCAGCAATCGATCGGATAGATCACCAGGACCCAGCGCCCGTGCCAGCGCCAGACCGCCCACCATCAAGGCCAAGTCGGCCAGGGCTTTATCGGTATCTTCAGGACTGGACGCCAACTGCGCGACCATCAGTTCCATGTGTTCATTCAGTGCGACCCGGAAGGCATCGGGCAGACGTCCGAGCTCACCGATCGACGCCGGGATCGGGCACGCAGACTCGCTGGAATCACGATGCTTGCGCGACAGATAGAACGCAGCGACCAGCGCGCGACGCTCTTCACCGGTCAGCTCGGCATCCATGTCGGCAATCAGCTCACGACGGCGACCCAACAATTGCTTGAACGCCTCCAGCATCATTGCGTCCTTGCTTTCGAAGTGCGCATAAAAGCCGCCGACGGTCAGGCCGGCTGCGCCCATGACTTCGCCCACGCTAGGCTCGGCCGGGCCGCGCTGAATCAGCGCTGCGCTGGCAGCCTTGAGGATGCGTTCACGGGTTTGAGCTTTTTTATCGTTCATCGTTGCCTCCGAATATTACGACTAGAATATTATTCTCATAATAAATTTCTGCAAGTCGTGGATGTGACCGCTGGTCTGAAGAACAGTTTGAAAGAAATGGGGGAATTTGGCCAAACGCCAGACAAACAAAAGGGCCATTCAATAATTGAATGACCCTTATAAAATCCCGCAGAGCGGGTAATCGTGGCGTCCCCTAGGGGACTCGAACCCCTGTTACCGCCGTGAAAGGGCGGTGTCCTAGGCCACTAGACGAAGGGGACACAAACCCTTCTATACAACTGATCAGTGCTGAGAGCTGATCGATTCAAGGCCGGTGTGGCCAGACCTTGAACTGTAAAATTGGTGGAGCTAGACGGGATCGAACCGTCGACCTCTTGCATGCCATGCAAGCGCTCTCCCAGCTGAGCTATAGCCCCGGATTTTTCGCCTCGCGGCGGAGCGACATCTTGTAACATCGCTTCTGTAAAACTGGCGTCCCCTAGGGGACTCGAACCCCTGTTACCGCCGTGAAAGGGCGGTGTCCTAGGCCACTAGACGAAGGGGACGCAAACCCTTCTATACAACTGATCAACGCTGAGTGTTGATCGCTTCAAGGCCGGTGTGGCCAGACCTTGAAGTGTAAATTGGTGGAGCTAGACGGGATCGAACCGTCGACCTCTTGCATGCCATGCAAGCGCTCTCCCAGCTGAGCTATAGCCCCTCATCGTTGATGTCATCGCTGAGGACGGGGCGAATCTTAAGGGTGTATCGAAAGCCTGTCAAACTTATTTTTAAAAAATTTCAAAAATTTTTGTCGGCATTACAATCACTTACCACCCTTCCCCCGCAAATTCGGGAGAAAACGCCGGAGGACAGGAGCAAATATCCAGGCCTCCGACGGCTACCGCAGAGTCAGACGCGCTCAGGCAATAGCGCCCAGCAGCTTTTCCCACTCTTTGTTTTCTTTCTTCGACACGCCGCCCAGCAGGTCAATCGCCTGGCGCAGACGGAAACGCGTCAGGTCCGGACCGAGGATTTCCATCGCATCGAGCACGGACACCGAGCTCGCCTGACCGGTGATCGCGGCGAACATCAACGGCATGGCGTCACGCAGCTTCAGCTCCAGGGACTCGACCACGGCCTGAATGGTCGCAGTGATGCTGTCCTTCTCCCACTGACGCAGGCTTTCCAGCTTCCACAGGATCAACTGCATCAACTGACGAACCTGATCGCCGGACAGTTTCTTCGACTCGAACAGCCTGGCGTCCGGATTCACGCCACCGGCAAAGAAGAACCCGGCCAACGGTGCGACCTGGCTGAAGGTCTCGACACGGCCCTGCACGTGCGGCGCGATCTTCATCATGTATTCGGAATTGAAGGCCCACTTCTGCACGCGCGCGGCGAATTCTTCCACCGGCAGGTCGCGTAGCCACTGGCCATTGAGCCACGACAATTTCTCGATGTCGAAAATCGGCCCGCCCAGGGACACACGCTTGAGATCGAAGTTATCGACCATTTCCTGAAGCGAGAACTTCTCTCGCTCGTCCGGCATCGACCAGCCCATGCGCCCCAGGTAGTTGAGCATCGCTTCGGGCATGAAACCCATGCGCTCGTAGAACGTCACCGAAGTCGGGTTCTTGCGCTTGGACAGCTTGCTCTTGTCCGGGTTACGCAGCAGCGGCATGTAGCACAGCTCCGGCTGCTCCCAACCGAAGTATTCGTACAGGAGGATCAGTTTCGGCGCCGATGGCAGCCACTCTTCTCCACGCAACACGTGGGTGATGCCCATCAGGTGGTCATCGACCACGTTGGCCAGGAAGTAGGTCGGCAGGCCGTCGGTCTTCATCAGGACTTGCATGTCCATGCGATCCCACGGGATTTCAACGTCGCCACGCAGCATGTCCGGAACCACGCAGACGCCTTCGCTCGGCACCTTCATGCGGATCACGTGCGGTTCGCCAGCGGCCAGGCGGCGTGCGACTTCTTCCTTGGACAGCAACAGCGCACGGCCGTCGTAACGCGGCGTCTCGCCACGAGCCATTTGCTCGGCGCGCATCTGGTCCAGTTCTTCGGCGGTGCAGAAGCACGGGAAGGCATGACCCATGTCGACCAGTTGCTGGCAATACTTCTGATAAATGTCGCCACGCTCGCTCTGACGGTAAGGACCGTGCGGGCCACCCACGTCCGGGCCTTCACTCCAGTCGATGCCCAACCAGCGCAAGGCGTCGAAAATCTGCTGTTCGGACTCACGGGTCGAACGCAGCTGGTCAGTGTCTTCGATCCGCAGGATGAACTCACCGCCGTGCTGCTTGGCAAAGCAGTAGTTGAACAATGCGATGTAAGCGGTACCTACGTGGGGGTCCCCGGTAGGCGATGGCGCGATGCGCGTGCGGACGGTGGTCATGGCAAGTCTCAACAAAAGAATAGAAAGCGAAGATCAGACAAGGGGCGAATGGTAACAGGCGACGTACGCCCTGCTCCAGTAAGCAGGGCATTTAAGCCAAGGTTGCGCCTACAACGCCCGTTTCCCACGGTGAATGACCGAATATCAGCCAATGGCATTTACCGTTTATCGGCTGTATGCAAGATTCGCCTGCTGATAACTTTCCTGACAATTTCTCGACTACAGTTTGCCCCATGCCTGCCCAACTCAAGCGTCGCCTGTCCATTTTCCTGATAATCGTCCTGCTGATCGCCGCGGGCTTTTTTGCCCATTGGTTTTTCAAAGGGCGTTTTTACGAAAGCACTGACAACGCGTACGTCCAGGGCGAGATCACCCGCGTGTCCAGCCAGCTGGGGGCGCGCATTGACAAGGTGCTGGTCCAGGACAACCAACATGTCGAGAAAGGCCAGTTGCTGGTCAAACTTGAAGGGGATGATTTCCACCTCGCCGTCGACCGCGCCAACGCGGCCCTCGCCACCCGCGAAGCCGAACGCCTGCAAGCCCAGAGCAAACTGACGCAGCAAAGCAGCCTGATTGCCGCCAGCGATGCGCAAGTCGCGTCCATGCAAGCGAGCCTGGGTCGCTCACAGATCGACCTGAACCGCGCCGAGACTTTGCGCAAGCCCGGTTATGTCTCGGAGGAACGGGTCACCACCCTCTCCGCCGACACCCATATTGCCCGCTCGCAACTGGCCAAGGCCCAGGCGGATTCCCAGGGCCAGCGCCAGCAAGTCAACGCACTGACCGCCGAAATCAAACGCCTCGACGCGCAAATTGCCAACGCCAAAACCGATCTCGCCCAGGCTGAACTGAACCTCACCCGCAGCGAAATCCACGCCCCTATCAGCGGTCTGATTGGCCAGCGCGCCGCTCGCGAAGGCCAGTACGTACAGGCCGGCGCCTATTTGCTGTCGATCGTGCCGGATGAAGACATCTGGATTCAGGCCAACTTCAAGGAAACCCAGATCGGCCACATGCAACCCGGCCAGAAAGCCGAGCTGATTTTCGACGCCTACAGCGACACGCCGATCGAAGCGCGGGTCGACAGCCTGTTCGCCGCGTCAGGCGCGCAGTTCAGCCTGTTGCCGCCGGACAATGCCACGGGCAACTTCACCAAAGTCGTACAACGGATGCCGGTAAAGCTGACCTTCGCCCCGGACAATCCCCTGCGCGGCAGGATCCGTCCAGGCATGTCGGTCACGGTCAAAGTGAATATCAAAGACGCCCCTGACAATGGCCGGTGATCAACTGATCCGTCCGGTCGGGGAACCGACCCGGCGGGACTGGATCGCGGTCATGAGCGTGATGCTCGGCGCCTTCATGGCTGTGCTCGACATCCAGATCACCAACTCTTCGCTCAAGGATATCCAGGGTGCGCTGTCGGCCACCCTGGAAGAAGGCTCGTGGATTTCCACCTCGTACCTGGTGGCGGAAATCATCATGATTCCGCTGACCGCTTGGCTGGTGCAGCTATTGTCGGCGCGACGTCTGGCGGTGTGGGTGTCCCTTGGATTTCTCGCCGCATCGCTCCTCTGCTCCATGGCCTGGAGCCTGGAGAGCATGATTGTCTTTCGCGCCTTGCAAGGCTTCACCGGTGGCGCGCTGATCCCGCTCGCCTTCACCCTCACCCTGATCAAACTCCCTGAACACCACCGCGCCAAGGGCATGGCCATGTTCGCCATGACCGCCACCTTCGCGCCGTCGATTGGCCCGACGCTGGGCGGCTGGCTGACGGAAAACTGGGGCTGGGAATACATCTTCTACATCAACGTGCCCCCCGGCCTGATCATGATCGCCGGCCTGATGTACGGCCTGGAGAAGAAGGAAGCACACTGGGAACTGCTCAAAAGCACCGATTACGCAGGGATCGTCACCCTCGGCGTCGGCCTTGGCTGTTTGCAGGTGTTTCTGGAGGAAGGCCATCGCAAGGACTGGCTCGAGTCGAACCTGATCGTCACCCTCGGCAGCATCGCGCTGCTCAGCCTGATGACGTTTGTGATCGTACAGTTTTCCAAGCCCAACCCGCTGATCAACCTGCGCATCCTCGGCAATCGCAACTTCGGTCTATCGAGCATTTCCAGCGTCGGGATGGGCGTCGGGTTGTACGGTTCGATCTATCTGTTGCCGCTGTATCTGGCGCAGATCCAGAACTACAACGCCCTGCAGATCGGCGAGGTGATCATGTGGATGGGCGTGCCGCAGCTGTTTCTGATCCCGCTGGTGCCCAAGCTGATGAAGTACATCTCGCCCAAATGGCTGTGCGCGATGGGTTTCGCACTGTTCGGCGTGGCGAGTTTTTCTTCGGGCGTGTTGAACCCGGACTTTGCCGGACCGCAGTTCAATCAGATCCAGATCGTCCGTGCTCTGGGCCAGCCGCTGATCATGGTCACCATTTCGTTGATTGCCACTGCCTACATCCTGCCCCAGGACGCCGGCTCGGCGTCGAGCCTGTTCAACATCTTGCGCAACCTCGGCGGCGCCATTGGCATCGCCCTGCTCGCCACCCTGCTGGATGCGCGTACAAAGACGTACTTTGATTACTTGCGCGAATCCATCGTTCCCGGCAACCCACAAGTGGCTGAACGCATGGCCTCTTTGACCGATCGCCTGGGCAGCGAAACGGCGGCGCTGGGCAAACTCAGCGAGATTGCCCATCAACAGGCCTCGATCATGGCGTACAACGACGCGTTTCATCTTGTCGGGATTGCGCTGGGGATCAGCATGCTGGCGGTGTTGCTGACCAGGAAATTGCCAGCGGGGCTCAAGGCCGGCGAAGCTCATTGAGGTTCGTGCCGTCTCAAGAAGCTGGCTTGCCGGCGCCTACAGACCAGTGTTGTTCCTCGCTCAGACCGTAATCAACCGCTCGCGCAACTTGGCAATCTCGTCCCGCATCTGCGCTGCGGCTTCGAATTCCAGGTCACGCGCCAGCTGGTACATCTTCTCTTCCAGCGCCTTGATACGCTTGGCAATCTCACCTGGCGACCGTAATTCGGCTTCGTACCGGGCATTTTCCTCGGCGGCCTTGGCCATGCCTTTGCGTTTCTTGCTGCGCGAGCCCGGCACGGTGGCACCTTCCATGATGTCGGCCACATCCTTGAACACGCCCTTGGGCGTAATGCCGTTGGCCAGGTTGAAGGCAATCTGCTTGTCTCGACGGCGCTCGGTTTCGCCAATCGCGCGCTCCATGGAACCGGTGATGCGGTCCGCATAAAGAATCGCCCGGCCATTGAGGTTACGCGCCGCCCGGCCGATGGTCTGGATCAGCGAGCGCTCGGAGCGCAGGAAGCCTTCCTTGTCCGCATCGAGAATCGCCACCAGCGACACTTCCGGCATGTCCAGGCCTTCGCGCAACAGGTTGATCCCCACCAACACATCGAAAGTGCCGAGGCGCAGATCGCGGATGATCTCGACCCGCTCCACGGTGTCGATGTCCGAGTGCAGGTAACGCACGCGCACGCCGTGGTCGGCCAGGTAGTCGGTCAAATCTTCGGCCATGCGCTTGGTCAGCGTGGTAACCAGCACTCGCTCCTCGACGGCAACACGCTTGCCGATTTCTGACAGCAAGTCGTCAACCTGGGTCAGCGCCGGGCGGATTTCCACCTGCGGGTCGACCAGACCGGTCGGTCGCACCACCTGCTCGACCACTCGCCCGGCGTGTTCCGCCTCATAGTTGCCGGGGGTCGCCGAGACAAAAATGGTCTGCGGGCTGATGCTTTCCCATTCGTCGAAACGCATCGGCCGGTTATCCAGCGCAGATGGCAGCCGGAAGCCGTACTCGACCAGGGTTTCCTTGCGCGAGCGGTCACCTTTGTACATTGCGCCGACCTGCGGCACGCTGACATGGGACTCGTCGATCACCAGCAAGGCGTCGGCCGGCAGGTAATCGTAAAGGGTCGGTGGCGGCGCGCCGGCCTCACGGCCGGACAGGTAGCGCGAGTAGTTTTCGATGCCGTTGCAATAACCCAGTTCGAGGATCATCTCCAGATCGAAACGGGTGCGTTGTTCCAGCCGCTGGGCTTCCACCAGTTTGTTGTTGGAACGCAGGTATTCCAGACGCTCCTTCAATTCGACCTTGATCCCTTCCACGGCGCCCATCAGGGTTTCCCGTGGCGTCACGTAGTGGCTTTTGGGATAGAAGGTGAAGCGCGGCAGCTTGCGGATGACTTCGCCAGTCAGCGGATCAAAAGCCGACAGGCTTTCCACTTCATCATCGAACAGCTCGATGCGGATCGCTTCGAAGTCGGATTCCGCCGGGTGGATATCAATCACATCGCCTCGTACACGGAAAGTCGCGCGGGCAAATTCCATGTCGTTGCGGGTGTATTGCAGGTCGGCCAGACGCCGCAGCAATTCCCGTTGATCGAGCTTGTCGCCGCGATCCACGTGCAACACCATCTTCAAATAGGTTTCCGGGCTGCCCAGACCGTAGATGCACGACACCGTGGTGACGATGATCGCGTCCTTGCGCTCCAGCAACGCCTTGGTCGCCGACAGCCGCATCTGCTCGATGTGATCGTTGATCGAAGCATCTTTCTCGATGAAGGTGTCGGACGACGGCACATAGGCTTCGGGCTGGTAGTAGTCGTAGTAGGAAACGAAATACTCCACGGCATTGTTCGGGAAGAACGCCTTGAACTCTCCGTACAACTGCGCGGCCAGGGTCTTGTTCGGCGCCAGCACCAGGGTCGGGCGCTGCACCTGAGCGATCACGTTGGCGATACTGAAGGTCTTGCCCGAACCGGTCACACCGAGCAACGTCTGGTGCGCCAGCCCGGCCTCGATGCCCTCGACCATCAGGCGGATGGCTTCCGGCTGGTCGCCGGCGGGCTGGAAACGGGTGACTAGCTGAAATTCAGACATGTAGTACCTCTCGGTTCTCGGTGCAGGAATCCGCCCCTGCACAGTCAAACCGGCAGGAACGAGAAAGGCCGCAAACGACCCGCGTCGCCCGAGGAAAAAACTGGATTGTGCTCAATGTGGAGCCGATTGCACTCGCTTTCAAGGCAAACGTCCTACATCCCTCGAAGTCTTTGACGATGCCAATCGACTAACGGTCGGAAAATAATCGGAAAAACTTACCGTAAAAGCTGAATCGTCTGTCGCCATCAATCGCAGATGGCCTCTATACTAGCTCCCCGTTTGTGCACCGCTCTAGTGCATTCGGCTGGAGCGCGACACGTCCCTCCACTCTCCATTCAGAGCCGCCGCAAAAATGAGCCTGTTCTCCGCTGTCGAAATGGCACCACGCGATCCAATCCTGGGCCTCAACGAAGCATTCAACGCCGATACCCGTACCAACAAGGTCAACCTGGGAGTCGGTGTTTACTGCAACGAGGAGGGGAAGATTCCACTCCTGCGCGCCGTTGTCGAAGCCGAAACCATTCGCGTCGCTCAACACGCTTCCCGTGGCTACCTGCCAATCGACGGCATTGCCGCCTACGACCAGGCCGTGCAAAAACTGCTGTTCGGTAACGATTCGCCATTGATCGCCGCTGGCCGCGTCATCACCACCCAGGCCGTTGGCGGTACTGGCGCACTGAAAATCGGCGCCGACTTCCTCAAGCAACTGCTGCCGAACGCCGTCGTGGCCATCAGCGACCCGAGCTGGGAAAACCACCGCGCACTGTTCGAAACCGCCGGTTTCCCGGTGCAGAACTACCGCTACTACGACGCCGCGACCCATGACGTGAACCGCGTCGGCCTGCTGGAAGACCTGAACGCGCTGCCAAACGGCTCGATCATTGTCCTGCACGCCTGCTGCCACAACCCGACCGGCGTCGACCTGAGCCCGGCGGACTGGAAAAACGTGCTGGAAGCGGTGAAGGCCAAAGGTCACGTGCCGTTCCTCGACATGGCTTACCAGGGCTTTGGCGACGGCATCGACGAAGACGCCGCTGCCGTGCGTCTGTTCGCTGAATCGGGCCTGACCTTCTTCGTCTCCAGCTCGTTCTCCAAATCCTTCTCGCTGTATGGCGAGCGCGTGGGCGCCCTGTCGATCGTCAGCGAATCGAAAGAAGAAAGCGCGCGCGTTCTGTCGCAAGTCAAACGCGTCATCCGCACCAACTACTCCAACCCGCCGACCCACGGTGCAAGCATCGTCGCCGCCGTGCTGAACAGCCCGGAACTGCGCGCCCAATGGGAAGCCGAACTGGCCGAAATGCGCCTGCGCATTCGCGGCATGCGCACCCAGATGGTCGAACTGCTGGCGAAAAACGCACCGCAGCGCGATTTCAGCTTCGTTGGCCGTCAGCGTGGCATGTTCTCGTACTCCGGCCTGAGCGTTGAGCAGGTTCACCGTCTGCGCAACGAATTCGGCATCTACGCCCTGGACACCGGCCGCATCTGCGTGGCTGCGCTGAACCAGAGCAACATCAATGTCGTGACGGACGCCATTGTTCAGGTGATCTGAATCGTGCGCTGATACGAAAAACGGGAAGCCTTTTGGCTTCCCGTTTTTTATTTGTCGCAGATAATTCTCAAAGCGCCGACCAGCGCCCCTAAACTGCACACATCGCTCCTGCAGGTTTGATGTACACCCGAGATTTCGACGAGAGCCCACATGAAAAACGATGACCTACGCGCTGACCGCGATGACCTGGATGACTTCATCCCCCGTGCTCCGGCCAAACGGGGCAATAACCTGGTGATGCAAGTCGCCACCGGCGTGTTCCTCGGCGGCCTGGCGCTGTGGCTGGTGCAACTGGGCGCCACAGCGCTTTACGCCAAACTGATGCTCGGCACCTTTACCTTCGGCGGTTAGGCCAGTTCGGTCGCCCGCAGGCTGGCGGCGTCGTCATAGGCGACATAGAGCGATTCAGCCACCTGACTCTTGATCGCCTTGGTGCTTTCCAGACCCAGGACAAAACCTTCAGCCTTGCCGCCGGCGCGGTTCAATTCGTCGGCGCTGCTGGCCTGGGTGATCGCATCGAACAGTTTTTCGGCGTGCGGGCCGACACCCTTGGGCAGGCTGATCTGAGCGATGCTCATGCGAGCACCCCGTTTTGACGAGGTGAGGTGGTTGAGTGATTCATGGCGCGTACCTTTTCGGCGAATGGCCGGTAGCGCGTGTAACCACTTCCGGGCGGCCATGGTAGTCCTCTGCTGCGTTTCTGGTAACCGCCAATCACCGATAAACCACCGTCTGTCCCGATGAATCCATCAACTTGCTATCAGGCGCTTGACTTCTCTTTTTGAATCAGTAACATAGGCGCCATTCCGCGATAGCTCAGTTGGTAGAGCAAGTGACTGTTAATCACTGGGTCCCTGGTTCGAGTCCAGGTCGTGGAGCCAGACAAGCAACATCAAGAAGCCCCTGAATCGAAAGATCAGGGGCTTTTTTGTGGCTGCGATTTTTTGATCCACAAAGAAAAAGCCGACCTGTCTATTCAACAGATCGGCTTTTTTCATTCGCTAAGTGTGTCAGACATGCTCACTGCTTTTGGCATGCGTCGCTCGCGGCTCTCCGTGGCCATGGTCCGGCTCCACCACCGGAATCTCTTTACCATCGCAGTCATGCAGCTTGCCGTCGCTGAAGTAATCCCCTTCGCGCAACGCCGCCAGATCCTGATAACGCAGAACCCGCTCGGTCCCCGCGGCAAACACCGACTGTTGGTCGGAGTTACCGGCCGTGAGATGGTTGAACGTGAGGTTCAGCACGATGGCCATGATGGCCGAAGAGCTAATGCCGGAGTGGAAAATGGTGGCGAACCAGCTTGGGAAATGGTCGTAGAAGTTCGGTGCAGCGATGGGGATCATGCCGAAGCCGATGGAAGTGGCAACGATGATCAGATTGACGTTGTTGCGGTAGTCGACCTTGGACAGCGTACGGATACCGCTGGCGGCCACCGTGCCGAACAACACGATACCGGCACCACCGAGCACGGAGGTTGGTACCGCTGCGATGACCCGCCCCATGAACGGCAGCAGGCCGAGGAGCACCAGGAACAGCCCCCCCGTGGCCACCACAAAGCGGCTCTTGATTCCGGTCACCGCCACCAGCCCGACGTTCTGGGCAAAGGCGCTTTGGGTGAATGAGCCAAAAATCGGCGCGATCATGCTCGACAGCATGTCGGCGCGCAGACCGTTCCCCAGGCGCTTGGAGTCAACCTTGGTGCCGATGATTTCACCAACAGCCAGGATATCGGCCGAGGTTTCCACCAGGGTCACCATCACCACAATGCACATCGACAGGATCGCGGCAAAGTGGAAAGTCGGCATGCCGAAATGGAACGGCGTGGGAAAACCGAACATTGGGCCCTGGGTCACGGACGAAAAATCCGCCATGCCGAGAACCACAGCGATGATCGTACCGACGACCATCGCCAGCAGGATCGACAAGCGGGAGATGGTCGCGCTACCGATCTTGCTCAGAAACAGCACCAGCACCAGCGTCACAGCGGCCAGGCCGATGTTGGCCATGCTGCCAAATTCCGGTGAATGACTGTTGCCGCCCATAGCCCAGCGTGCCGCCACAGGCATCAGCGTCAGGCCGATGGTGGTGATCACGATCCCCGTGACCAGCGGCGGAAAGAACTTGGTGATTCGAGAAAACACTGGCGTGATCAGCAAACCGATCAGGGACGCCGCAATCACCGCCCCCAGAATCGACTGGAACCCGCCCTCGCCGCCGCTGCTGACAATCGCCACCATGGTTGCGACACCCGAGAACGACACACCCTGTACCAGCGGCAACTGACAGCCAAAAAACGGTAGACCCAGGGTTTGCAGCAACGTGGCCAGCCCCCCCGCAAACAATGAAGCAGCAATCAACAAACCGATGTCCGCCGGCGAAAGCCCGGCCGCCTGACCAATGATCAAAGGCACCGCGACGATGCCGCCGTACATGGTCAGAACATGTTGCAGGCCGTAAGCCATATTCGCGCCGATCCCGAGATTTTCATCTTCAGGTCGTTGGTGTGAAACATGGGGCGTTTTCATGTTAGGGGGTTCCCTGGTTTTTGTTATGCGCACACTGTATTCAAGACTCAGGACAACTGTCTATAGAATTGTATACAACTGACCGGTCAATTTATGAACGGTTAGCCATGCAGTCTGTGTGCCAGTGTGTGCAACCTCCTAAAAAACCTCGGAATATATCCGCCCCGCCCTTTCCCTCTTGCGCTCACCCGCCGTTTGAATGTCTGGCGAGCATTGGCCGCGGACAACGGTTTTTATAGGCAGATCAAGTGTGTTGTGCCTGAAAAGCCTGCAAGACAGCCTTCGTGGCTCTCAGTGAATTTCACAAGGCGAAGGCGCCTGAAGCACGACCAGGAAGAAGCGCGAAAAAGGGGCAGAATGATCCAATTCGCCCCTTTTTGTGTGCACGATGATCCGTCTATTGCGGCACGATCAATCGCTCAAGTGTGCGCATCAATGTCGCATGGGTGGGCACCCGTATGTCGAACTCGCTCTCCAGAACGCCGATCAACGCCTGCACATCGGCCACTTCCCGGCGCTCGCTGTCAGACCCCATGCGATGAATCGCAAAACTGCCGTTGTTGAGCGTACGTCGCCAGCCCTCCCCGGTCCGCGCCACCATCAGTTGCCTGGCGAACGGGGATTCGGGGTGAGTCGAGACATACCAGTTGCCGACGGCGTAATCGATGTCCTCCTGGCGCTGCAGGTCGAAGATGTACATCGCTCGCCATTTGCCCGCGACCCTGGCGCGCAGGGTGTAGCCGTCGGCGTGCTGTTCGATGCGATACGACTCATGGGGCGTGAGTTGTTCATCGGCGGTATCGAGCAACAGGGGTGCGGTGGGCACCATGCCACCGAAGCCGACGTCGCTGATGTAGCGCACGCCGTCCAGGGTGACCAGGCTCAAGCGGTGCGTTCGGGCTGTCCACGCGCCTTCAGGCTGCCCCATGACCACGCGACCGCTGATGCCCCGCGCATCGAAACCCAGCGCCTGAAGCAAGGCCAGGTACAGATTGTTCAGTTCGTAGCAGTAACCGCCGCGCCCCGCGTGCAGGACTTTCTTCTCTATCGAGGGCAAGTCGATCAGCACCGGTTCGCCGGATAACGTGGTCAGGTTTTCAAACGGGAACACGCCGGTATGGCGCAATTGCAGTTGTCGCAGGGTTTCCAGGGTCGGCGCCGGGGGCATGTCAAAGCCCAGGCGTCGCAGATACAACGCGAGGTCAGTCAGGCGTGGCTCGCTCATCGTTCAGTCCTTGTGCACGCAGGCGGATCGCCCGCCAATGGGCGCTATGTATAAGGGAAGAACCGCCGTGACCGACAATTGATTTAACCAATCGCCCCCACTCCTGACGTCAACGGTGTTTGCGCGAATCCAGTTGAATCCAGGTCGGTGCGTGATCGCTGGCGTGGGGTTCGTTGCGTACCCAGGCATCGACGCCCGCCGCCTGCAGGTAAGGACTCAAGGCTGGATTGAGCAGCAGGTGGTCGATGCGCAAACCGGAATTCTTCTGCCAGTGCTGGCGAAAATAATCCCAAAAGGTGTAGAGCCGATCCTGCGGGTACAGGTATCGCAACGCGTCCGTCCAGCCCTGATCCAGCAGGCGCTGATAACATTCGCGGCTCTCGGGTTGCAGCAGCGCATCCTTGAGCCATGAGCGCGGGTTGTAGATGTCCAGGTCGGTCGGCACCACATTGTAGTCACCGGCCAGCACCACCGGATGCTCGCTGCACTGAAGATCCTTGGCATAGGCGATCAGGCGCTCGAACCACGCCAGCTTGTACTCGAACTTCGGTCCAGGCTGCGGGTTGCCGTTGGGCAAGTACAAGCAGCCCACCAGCACGCCGTGCACGGCGGCTTCCAGGTAGCGGCTCTGGCTATCGCCGTCATCGCCCGGCAAGCCTCGTCGGCTCTCCAGGGGCTGCGCGTCCCGCGCCAGAATCGCCACGCCGTTCCACGATGCCTGCCCCTGCCAGATGGCGCCGTAACCGATGGCCTCCAGCTCAGCAGCAGGGAACGCGCTGTCGACCGACTTGAGCTCCTGCAAACAGGCGATGTCCGGTTGCTCACGTTCGAGCCAGGCCAGCAGGTTCGGCAGCCGGGCGCGCATGCCGTTGACGTTGAACGTCGCGATTCGCAACTTTTTCATGGCCATCAGTCCTGTTGCCAAGGGTGTCCAGATTGTGACCCCGATGGCTCGTAGTGGTTGCGTCGGCTGACGCGTATACGGCGTAACAGCACGGCCTTCGCAAGCAAGCTCCCACAGGGTTCCCGGTTGGCCCGCAGGCCGGCGATCTACCCTGCTACGCCACTCGCCATCCAACCGGCACCAACCGTCTCGCCCCTCACACCAACATCAGGTAACGACTCATTTTGGGAGACGCGCCATGATGAACATCAAACTCACTTCGCTGTTACTGGCCGGATTGCTGTCCGCTGCATCCCTGGCCACCTACGCGGCATCGGGCGACGGCGCCAATACGACTGGCACCCAGTCCGGCGCCACCAGTGGCCCGGTCATGCCGCCCGACAATACTCCCGGCTCGTCCTCGGGCGGCGGGACAGGCAGCTGAACGCGCAAAGGCAGCCGATGAAGGGCAAGTCGTCGGCTGCTCCATCGGCAGATACCTACATCTGCTTGACCGCCGGAGGGTTCCACTTGCCGTTCAACGCTTCGGCCTTAGGCCCGTACAGGCGCATGGTCAGGTTGAACGGCCCCTTGGGTGCCGGCAACCAATTGGCCTCAAGGTCCTTGCCCGGGTTTTCGTTCTGGAAGTAGAGGTCCAGCGATCCGTCGGCATTGTTCTTGAACGGCATCCAGCTACTGACGGCGAAACGGTTAAGTTCGTTGCCGACCTGGAAACCTTCGGGGTCGTATAGCGTGATCGACCAGAACGCATTCACCGGAGGCGTTTCGCCCTTGGGAAAATGCAGCACGTACTTGTTCGCACCCTCCAGCGCCTTGCCATTCGCATCGCCCATGTTCAACGGATAAATCGCATCTTCAGGCAGGTTCGCGCCGAGCCCTACCTGAGCAACGATGGCGCGCTTGAGGTAGTAGTTGCCGTAGACGCCCATGGTGTCGGTGTTCATCGACCAGCCATTGACCACTCGCGCCAGGGTCTCGACTTTCCACTTCATCAGCGCCTGAGCCTCTTCAGGCACGGTTTGCAGCGCCGCCTGGATATCGGGGTCGAGCGAACTCAGGTTGAATGGCTGGCCGGATTCGATGCCGATGCGTTTCATCTGCGCCAGTATCGGTTGATCGGTGCTGTGGGCCGGATGCACTTTGAGCAGTTCGGCCGCGTAGGCGAAGTAATTGCCTGCCGACATCGTGTCGACCTGGATCTTCGGTGGCGTCTTCATGTCCACCGCAGGGTCGATCGTGACACTGACCGGTTCCGCCGCTTTGCCCAGGCGCGACAGCGGCGTCACGGTATAGCCGGCCTGAATCTTGTGTACCGCCGCGTAGTCCGCTGCGCCATCGGTCTTGGTCCGGCCAATGACCCACACGAAAGGTGTCGGTGCCGGCAGATGATTCAGCCCGGCAGGCACCGTGCCGGTCCAGCCCGGCGGTGTCACCAGGAACTGTGCGGCATCGGTTCCGGTGGTGCGCCAGCCCGGCGAAGCGAATACATCGCTCCACATGTCGAGCATCGGCAGCAAGTAGAAACGCCCCGCGGTGTCCGGGGCGGCGATGACCAGCGGCTCCTTGGTCAAATCGAGCCAGGCGATGGAATACAAGGTGTCGAAGTTGGAACGCACCACCCCTTTGAAATTCGCAGGCGGATACTGCGGCACACTCACAAACATGTTCATCGGCCCCTTGCCGAACTCCTTGCCCGGCTCGATGTTGGTGAACTGTTTGCGGGTGATGTCCATGGTCAACAGCGGGTAGAAATAAACGTACGCCTCGACACCGATGGCGTGAGCTTCTTCGGGTGTGATTTTCGATTGCGCGTGACTGGCCAGGGGAAAGATAGCGGAGGCGGCAACACTTAGAGCAACGGCGGTCAATGCTTGGGATATCAACATGTTGGCGATCGTCCGAGGCATGGCGGGGTCTGCCGGGCTCGGCAGAGCTAACGGAACTCTAGACGATCACATGAACAAGATCTGACAGGCAGACAGTCGGTTATTCAAGGTGTTACAGGGCTGAAACAGTGATGCACCGGCCTCAACGATCCGAACGCATCAACACTTCGACACCGCCTTCCATCGACAGCACGGCCGAGCGATTGCGCCCCGAATGCTTGGCTTGATAGAGCGCCGCATCGGCGCGCTGGAGGAATACTTCAATGCTGTCGTGCCCGGTCGGCACAAACGAGTAACAACCGAGGCTGACCGTCACGTAACCGGTGGGCGATCCGCTGTGGTTGATATTTTTGTCCATGACGCAACGGCGGATTTGTTCAGCAATGGTCATGGCACCGTGGATGTCCGTGTCCGGCAGCAGCACGGCAAATTCTTCACCGCCGTAACGCACCGCCAGATCGGCCTTGCGATGGCAACATTTTTTCACCGCTCGCGCCACCTGGGCCAGGCAGTGATCACCGACCACATGGCCATAGGTGTCGTTGTAGCGCTTGAAAAAATCGATGTCCAGCATGATCAGGCTCAGCGGACTCTGCTGCCTGGCGCCACGCCCGAACTCGATGTCCAGCGCCCGCTCGAACAAGCGGCGATTGGCCAGGCCGGTCAGGCTGTCATGGGTGGCGATCAGCTCCAGCGCTTCCTGGGCCTTGCGTAAATCCGCCTCGATTCGCTCGCCGACACGTACCTGACGAATGAACACCCAACCGAACACCCCCACTCCCAGCATGACCAGGGCGACGATGAGGCTGGATCGAAACGCGGTGTCATACCACCCGGCGAGAATCGAATCTTTTGACGAGGCCGCCGAGACCACCAGTGGATAAGCCTCCAATTGTCGATAGCCGTACAAGCGGACAACGCCGTCCACCATAGAAGTGAAGGTGGCACTGCCGGAGGGTGCCCGGGTCAGGAGTTTCTCGAAGATTTCGCCCCTGGCCAATGACGTGCCGATCTGCGACTCGACAAAGGGCCTGCGTGCCAGCAGCGTTCCATCGGTCAACCCGAGGAACATCGAGCCGTTGTCGTCAATGCTGAAGCTTTTGAAGAACTGGTCGAAATACGACATCTTGATCCCGGCCAGCAACACGCCCTGGAACTGACCATTCTTGTCGTTCACCCGCTTGGACACCGGAATGATCCACTCGCCGTTTTCCCGACTGCGAATCGCCGGGCCAATGTGCGCCACCGTCGACACATTCTGCTGATGGAACTTGAAGTACTCACGATCCGCGACGCCGGAGCCGCGAGGCAGATTTTCAAACGACGTCACCACCCACTGGCCCTTCTGATCGAACAGAAAAATGCCGTGCAATTGATTCAATGCCAGGACGCGTCGGGCGAAGGTTTTCTGCAAACGAGGTCGAACGGCAGGGCCAAACCCGTCAGCCTGAATCCAGTCCACCAGACTGGTGAGCACCAGGTCAGCCTTCTTGAACGTGTCTTCGGCCTGCTGTGCCATGGCTCGCGTCAGGTTCGACGAGGCGACCTGAGCCTGGCGCAGGTCGTGGCGCCGGGATTGTTCCAGTTGCAGGTAAAGCAACCCACACAGGCACAGGCACACCGCAGCAATGAAAAGCACCGCGGCCTTGCGTAACGGCAGGCGTTTCGATGCGACGCTGGGGACGTGATGCTGATCGTGTGGGCGCGGGGGCAAAAAAAATCATCCTCAGGGGCAACGCATGGGCACCGGCCCAAAAGCCCCTCATTTTTGTGCGCGCAGTCTACGGGTTTATCGGGGACAAATGGCAACCACTTGCCAAGTGGTTGAACAGACATGACCCAAGGCAAGAACTGCATCCCCCGGGAGCAGCTACGATTAGTCATACATCAAGACAGGGAATCGAAATGACCAAGGCAGACGAACTCGCCGCAAAGCTCAAACAAACCCGGCATACCAGCGCCGATCAGGCGATCGACAGCTGGCCAGGGCAGGTCTACGAGCTGTATCACCGCATCGAGACCTGGCTGCAGCCCCTGATGGAGGCCGGGCTGACGTTGCGGCGCAATCCCACGCATGTCTTCGAGAGCCACCCCGATGGCGAGACGTACGACTATGCCATCGACCAGTTGGTGATCACCGGTAACGACCACAGCATGACCTTCGACCCCGTCGCCCGCTTTACGGACGATGGCGAAGGGCGTGTCGAGATTCACTGTAAAAGCAACGAAATGGCGTTGTTGCGCACCCTCGACGAACACGGTGAAACCCACTGGTGGCTTCAAGGCATCGAGCTAGCCGCACAGCAAGCCGACGCGGTGGCGCTGACTGAAAACGGCCTGCTCTCGGTGGTGCAACAAGGGCTGGAACTGTAGGGCCATCGCTTTTCGTAAGCATCCGGCTTGCCGCGATGGCGTCATTTAGAGCGCCTTCGCCAGCAAGCCGGCTCTACAGGTGCGGTATCGCGCTTACAGCTTGCTTTGTTCGGTCACCACCAGCGCGGTGTCCGCACGGGGCAAGTCCAGGGCCGGTAGTTTGGTAGACAGGTTCAACTCTCGCAGTACCGGGGAGTCATAGCCATAGACGTCAGGTTTGAAGGTCACCCGGCCATCCTTGCTCAGATCGACGGTCCAGTACGCCAGCAGCAGCGGCACCTTGACTGGAAGCTTGATGTTTTCGGTTCGTCCATTGGCCAATTGCTTTTGAATGCCTTCGCTGTTCCAGCGCACCGGGTCGTTGAACAGCAACTCGACCAACTGCAGCGGATTCTCCACCCGGATGCATCCGGAACTGGTGGCTCGCACGGACTTGGCGAACAACTCGCGGTGCGGCGTGTCGTGCAGGTAAATGGCGTAGTCGTTGGGGAAGCGAATCACCACCTGCCCGAGGGAGTTCTCGGGACCGGCATCCTGGCGCAAGGTAAGGCCCTTTGCGTTGGACCAGTCGACGGTTGATGGGTCGAGCACGTTGCCCTGGCGATCAAAAACGCGGATCCGGTTGGCGGCCAGGTAGCCGGGATTCTGTTGAATCTTGGGCAACATATCCTGGACCAGAATCGTCGGCGGCACGGTCCAGGTCGGGTTGAACGTCACGTAGGTAATCTCGGACTGAAACACCGGCGTGCTGCGAAACGGCTTGCCGACCTGTACCCGGGAACGCCAGATCGGCTGGCCATCGCGGTACAGTGCGACCTTGTAACCGGCAATGTCGACAACCACAAAGGTGCCCTTCAGTTTGTAGAGCAACCAGCGCGCCCGCTCCATGTTCACCCGGACCTGATCGATCCGCGCTTCAACAGGCACATTCAAGGCTTCCAGCGTCGTCTTCCCCGCCACGCCATCGGCGCCCAGGTATTGCTCGGCTTGATATTTCTTCACGGCGGCAATGACGCTGTCGTCGTAGTCGTTTCGCTTGCCTTTGGTCGGGGCCAGGTAGCCCGCAGCCACCAAACGGGCACGCAACTGCTCGACCGCCACACCGTCCATGCCGGGTTTGAGCGATTGCCCTTCGGCCACTTTCGGCCAACCGCCAGCGTCCCGAACCTTGCGCAGCTGCGCCAGGCTTTCGCGCATGTTGCGGTAAACCGTTTCCTGCGGCGGCGCCAGGGCGAAGGCGCGGGCGATGTCGTGGGCATCGAGTGCGGCGAAGAAGCTGTTCATGTCCTCGCGAGGATCCACGCCGACAGGGTCAAAGTTCCAGTGGAAGTCCAGCCGTGAGGGGTCGACTTTCCCCCGTCGCAACTGCAGCAGTGCCGTGATGTAGGTGCGAGTTGCCGCAAGGTCGAACGCCGCCGATTGTGCCGGCGTCGGAGCGGTAGCCTGCAACGCCAGTCGTGCCTGCTCCAGTTCGGCAATCCGGAAATCCTGCGGGACCAGACCGTCGATTTTTGTGTCATTCAGGCTTTTCAGCAACTGGGCGACATCGCGTCCATCCGTCCAGGCAGCGCGATAGTTGCGATGGGAATAGAAATCCAGGACGACCCGATTGATATCCAGCCGCTGATGCCTGCGCGCAGTGAGCAGCGGCGGAAAGGCCGATTGCAGAGGTTCAAGCACCGCTTGTATGGCCTGGCCAACGACGTCATTGGGCGCAGCCCCCTGTACCCCGATCGGCGGAGTTTCCGGCATGATCGGCGAAGTTTCACCGAACGCCGTGCCACTGATCAGAAAGACCATAATAAAGACGCGGCTTATGACGAATAACCTTGTTAATTGCCCCATGGATAATCCTTAATCTCCTGCAAATCAAAAGGCTAGCGTCCTATTCGCTGCTAGACTCGAACTATTCCTGATGAGACTGACTTATGGCGCTACATCGCTTTGGCCTCCCGCTCACAGCCCTGCTGTTGACGTCGGCTTTACTGCCATCAGCCTACGCCGATTCGCTTGAAATCGCTCTGGCCAAAGCTGCTCCAAATGCCAATGCCAAAGTCATCGCCCTGGCAGTACGCGCCACACAATGCACCCGCGCCCAAGGCGCAGCCCCGGCACAGAGACTAGCAGTGATCGATTACTCACTGCCTTCGACCGAACAACGCTTGTGGGTGTTCGATCTGAAAAAACGCAAACTGCTCTTTCACGAACTCGTCGCCCACGGCCGTAACAGCGGCGAAAACATGGCCACCCAGTTTTCCAATCAAAACGAAAGCTACGCCACCAGCCTCGGCCTGTTCCGTACGCAAGAGAGCTACCTCGGCCAGAACGGCTATTCGTTGCGCATGGAAGGCCTGGAGCCAGGCTTCAACGATAACGCGTTCGAGCGGGCAATCGTCATTCACGGCGCACCGTACGTCAGCCCGGTCCTGGCACGCATCAACGGGCGCATCGGCAGAAGCCTTGGTTGCCCGGCCGTCAGGCCGGCGATTGCCCATCGACTGATCGACTCGATGAAAGACGGCCAACTGTTGTTTTCCTACTACCCGGATCAGCGCTGGCTGAAGTCTTCTTCCTACATTAATTGTGGGAGCGGCACCGTGGCGTCGTCGGAACAGACCACTAAACGCCAGTAATCAAGCAGCGTCACTTGATATTAATCAATGGCAGCCACTCACTGGGGGTTAAGCTCAAAACACATCCCCAGTTTGAGTACACGGCCATGCACAAGCATTTCATATCACTCGTTGCCGCGCTGCTCCTCAGCAGCCCATTGATCGCTTTGGCCGCAGATGAACAGCCCGCCAACACCTCGCCAACCGCACCGGCCACCACCACCGCACAAGACAAGGCGTGGAGCGAGCAGTTGCAAAAAATGCAGGCCGCCCACGAAAAAATGGCCGCCGCCAAAACCCCGGCCGAACGTCGGATCGCCATGCAGGAAGGCATGAATGCGATGAGGGGTGGCATTGGCATGATGCAAGGCCAGTGCCCAGGCATGGGGATGGGAATGGGAATGGGAAAAGGGATGGCCGGTGGCATGGGCCACTCAGACCAGATGATGGACTTGATGCAAAAAATGATGGATCAGCAATCAAGCATGATGAAGCAGCCACTGGACCAATAGCCGTGCCATCGTGACGAGGAGAACAAGCGGGAGGCGGCGGCTCAAATAATTGCTGTCACAACAAACTCGAAAAAAGGGCGTTCCACAGAGTTGGAACGCCCTTTTTTGTTGCCAGCGGCAGCCGAGAAACTGATTCGCTACACTCAGGCCTCTTCAAACCCTCACAAAAGCCCGAAAAAATGAAAATCCTGCAAAGCGCGATGATGCTCAGCGGCCTGCTCGCTCTCTCCCTTGGTGCGTCGGCGGAAGGCACCTCACATCTGGACAGCGTCATCCAGCAAGGCCAACTGCGCGTCTGCACGACGGGCGACTACAAACCCTATACCTCCAAAGGCGAAGACGGCGAATACGCCGGGATCGACATCGCCATGGCCCGCGCCCTGGCCGACAGCCTTGGCGTCAAGGTCGAGTGGGTGCCCACCACCTGGAAAACCCTCATGCCGGACATGCTCGCCGGTAAATGCGACATCGGCATGGGCGGCATCTCGGTCACTCTCGAGCGGCAGAAAAAGGCCTTCTTCAGTACCACGCTGGACGTCGACGGCAAAATCCCGCTGGTGCGCTGTGAAGACCAGGCCCAGTACCAGACCCTCGAGCAGATCAACCAACCCTCGGTGCGCCTGGTCGAACCAGCCGGCGGCACCAACGAAGCCTTCGTTCACGCCCTACTTCCCAAGGCGCAACTGCAACTGCACGACAACGTGAGCATTTTCCAGGAGCTGCTGGACAAGAAGGCTGACGTGATGATCACCGACGCCTCGGAAGCGCTCTACCAGCAGAAACTCAAACCGGGACTGTGCGCGGTCAACCCGACGCAATACATGCAATACGGCGAGAAAGCCTACCTGCTACCCCGCGACAACATGACCTGGAAGTTATACGTCGATCAGTGGCTGCACCTGGCCAAGGCAACAGGCAATTATCAGAAGATTCTGCGGCAGTGGCTGGCGGTGCCTGACGCGAAGTAATGCGTCATACCTGCCACGGAAAAAAAACCAACTGTAGGAGCCGGCTTGCCGGCGAAGGCGATTTAACCGTCAACAACGATATCGATCGCCCACGCAAATGACAGCAACAGGCTTCTACAGAGGTCCAACACATTCCAACCCCTGACGGGTCAGCACGCGATCAAACTCAGTCGTCGTGCAGCAAGCCCGAGCTGTACTCGCCGAAGCTATTGCTCAACGCATTGCCATGAAAACTCATCTTGTTGGGGCTGCTATTGGTAGGCCCCGGACCAAAGCCAGCAGATGGCACGGATTCGACCGAATAGGTTTCATGAGACGTCACACCCGAACAGGCACTCAACAGCAAAGCACCGGCGATGAGCGAGACTTTGAAGAGGTTTGAGATCATTTTTTCCGGTTCCTGTGGGGTGGATAAGCGGTGGCTTGGTCTTGTCCGTTCATCCTAGGCCGGTGGCATGTCGGGGATTATGAAACTTGGGTGGGTGACAGCGCTGGTTCAGGTACGGCGTATTTTCTAAAGAACGAGGCAATCTCTCAAAAAGAGCCACGTCCTACACGACGATAGGAATTGTCCGTACACTCCGCCATTGCTGCGTTTTTGTCACGAAGCCTATAGTCCGTCCAGCGCCCAAATGGCGTGTCGGGTTTGGCGACTCGATGGCAAAGCACAGAAACCTCCCAGCTATCTCGGAGTGTTTCGGAACGCACTTGGCTGCCTGTTTTTCTGGCGGCTGTGCGTGGGAGACCCTTGGGTCTGCCGGTTTGCCTTGTCCCGGTTCGCCAACCTGCGTACAGCTGCCACCCTTTGTTTGGCGACACTGAGTGGTAGTTCACCTCAATTCAAGGAATCGCCCATGAAAGAGTTTATGGCTTTAACCAGCAATGCCGACGATCTGCCCTCCTTTTACGTCAATACCACCCAACCGCTTCACTCACTGCTCAGCAGTGCCAGTTACCGAATCAGCGCCGTAACGCAGGTTCTCGAAAACCTCGCCATGCGCGGCGAAATCAGTACCGACTCGGTCATCCTCAGCGACTTCGCGTTGCTGTGCAGCATTCCGTTGCGTGATGGTTGCGATGTGCTGGATGTCATTGCACGACGTATGGATGCTGAACCGTCCTGACGCAAAAAAAGGGGCGCCCTCCCCGGACGCCCCTTCGGCCCTCTCCACTTCCATTCCTGATAAACTCACACCCCCTCAGCCTCACCCATCCCAGAACGCCAATGCCCCTGATGACCGCACCGACCCCCGCCCCGCTTTCCCGCCGCTTTTCCGTCGCCCCGATGATGGACTGGACCGACCGCCACTGCCGTTTCTTCCTGCGCCTACTCTCAAAAAACGCCCTCCTCTACACCGAAATGGTCACTACCGGTGCTCTGCTCAATGGTGATCACGAGCGTTTCCTGCGCCATAACGAAGCCGAACATCCACTCGCGCTTCAACTCGGTGGCAGCGTTCCGCTGGATCTGGCCGCCTGTGCCCGCATGGCCCAGGACCATGGCTACGACGAGGTGAACCTGAATGTCGGCTGCCCGAGTGATCGGGTGCAGAACAACATGATCGGTGCGTGCCTGATGGGGCATCCGCAGTTGGTGGCGGATTGTGTGAAGGCGATGCGGGATGCGGTGTCGATTCCGGTGACGGTGAAGCATCGCATCGGTATCAATGGGCGGGACAGTTACGAGGAGTTGTGCGATTTCGTGGGGACGGTTCGGGATGCCGGGTGCACCAGTTTTACCGTGCATGCGCGGATTGCGATTCTGGAGGGGTTGTCGCCGAAGGAGAACCGCGACATTCCGCCCCTGCGTTATGACGTGGCGGCGCGGTTGAAGGCGGATTTTCCGGAGCTGGAGATCATTCTCAACGGCGGGATCAAGTCACTGGAAGCCTGTCACGAGCATTTGCAGACGTTCGACGGTGTGATGCTGGGTCGTGAGGCGTATCACAACCCTTATGTGATGGCCGAGGTGGACCAGCAGTTGTTCGGCAGTATGGCACCGGTGATCACTCGCGCCGAGGCGTTGGCGCAATTGCGGCCATATATCGCTGCGCATATCGATGCCGGCGGTTCGATGCACCACATCACCCGCCATGTGCTAGGCCTGGGCACCGGGTTTCCGGGGGCGCGCAAATTCCGGCAATTGCTGTCGGTGGATATCCACAAGGCCAAAGACCCGCTGGCGTTGCTGGATCAGGCGGCAGCGTTGCTTGAAGGGCGCTGACGGTCGGTTGCTTTGAACCTGTGGTCTGTTTTGGCATCGTATTTACCGATACCGCGCCCCGCCTTTCAAACAGCCGTTTTCAGGTTGTTGCCACCGGGGCCGTCGATACACGTACGCGCCCTTGAGTGGCTGTCAGCGCTCGGGTAATGTCATCAGACCCATAGGACAGAGCACGCCCATGACTTCCAAGCTGGAACAACTCAAACAAATGACCACCGTCGTTGCCGACACCGGCGACTTCGAAGCAATCGCTCGGGTTAAACCGGTAGACGCCACCACCAACCCTTCCCTGCTGCTCAAGGCGGCGGCGATTCCTGCTTATGCCGAATTGCTGAATGCTTGCGTCAACGACTGCAAGGGCGATGTCGGCCTGGCCAGCGACCGGTTTGGCGTTGCGGTGGGGCAAGAAATTCTGAAAGTGATTCCGGGGCGTATTTCCACTGAAGTGGATGCGCGCCTGTCGTTCGACACTGACGCCGTATTAAAGCGTGCGCACCGTCTGATCGAGCTGTATGAAAAGGCCGGCATTGGCCGCGACCGCGTGCTGATCAAGATCGCCTCCACCTGGGAAGGCATCCGCGCGGCGGAGATCCTGGAGAAGGAAGGCATCCAGACCAACCTGACCCTGCTGTTCTCCTTCGCCCAGGCAGCCGCTTGCGCTGACGCCGGGGTGTTCCTGATTTCGCCGTTCGTGGGCCGTATCTACGACTGGTACAAGAAAGCCAACGGCAACGACTACACCGGCGCGGACGATCCGGGCGTGCAGTCGGTGACGCGTATCTACAACTACTACAAGGCCAACGACTACAAAACCGTCGTGATGGGCGCAAGCTTCCGTAACCTGGGCCAGATCGAACAACTGGCCGGTTGCGACCGCCTGACCATCAGCCCGGACCTGATCGACAAGTTGGCGGCGGATAATGGCAAGCTGGAGCGCAAGCTGGCGCCGGGGCATGCCGGTGAAGCACGCTTGAGCCTGAATGAAGCGCAGTTCCGCTGGTTGTCCAACGAAGATGCGATGGCCACCGAGAAACTGGCTGAAGGTATTCGTCAGTTCGCCCGCGATCAGGAAAAACTCGAGGCGTTGCTGCAAGCCAAGCTGTGATCTAGTTCAGCGCACGAAAAAAAGGGCGAACCGCTGGGTTCGCCCTTTTTTGTGCCTGTCTGGCAGGGTTGGCTTCGCGCCAGTTATGCAGTGACTGAGCGGACGCCTTCGCTGGCAAGCCAGCTTCTACGGGAGTGTGATCTGATCAACACAGGTGTTTGGCGCCCTTACAGGCACCTGCCGGTCCGCGTATCAATGCCGCTCCAGCGCATTCACCAGGTCATGGAACGCTTCACGGTTATGGTCGTTGAGCCCCATGAGGATCTTGTGCGCTTCAAGCACTTTGATTCGCACCACTTCTTCGGACTGATCCTGATCAGGCAGGTCGTCCAGACACTCCGGGCATGGCACGGGCTGGTCAACGATGTTGAACACTTGCTCGAAGCCCATGGACTGCAGCAGACGGGTGATGTCTTCGTGGGTGGTGACGACGGTCGGCAGCAGGCCGACCTTTTGCCGCGAGAGAATCGACAGCTTGGCCAGAAGGCCAAGGGTGGTGCTGTCGATGCTGCGGGTTTCAGTCAGGTCGATCACGATGGTGTTGAAATTCAACGCCGTGAAGATCCGATCAATAGTCGCATCCAACGCCGAACACAGGGTCAGGCGAACTTCACCGACGAACTTGAGGACGAAGGTGCCGTCCTGCTCGGCGAACTGGATTCTACCGGTACTCATTAAAGATTCCTGCTCAACACCAACAGGGCGATATCATCCGGCATCTCCCCTAGCGTGGCCAATCCAAAAACCTGCCGCAGACCATCCAGGCTGCCGCCCGCCGCCTTGACCCGTTGGGGCAACGCAGCTTCTTTTTCTTTGAGTGTGGGTTCTGGCAAAAGGTCCAGAATGCCATCAGACATCAGCGTCAAGCTGAAGGTCGGCGGCAGTTCCAGCACGTGGTCTTCGTAGGTGGCTTCGTTGAAGAGGCCCACCGGCAGGCCACGTCCTTCCAGATAACGAACACTGTCGGGTGTGTACAACACTGGCAACGGCAAATGACCACCGATGCTATAGGTCAACAAACCTGTCTCCTCGTCGATGACTCCACCGACCATTGTGACGTGTTTGCCCAGCTTACAACTGATCAGGCCCCGGTTGATATGACCAAGAACCTCTGAAGGCTTGAATTCCGGCAATGTACCGCTGCGCTTGGACTCGAACAGCAGGCGCGTGGTCATGAACTTCAACAGCACGGTGACGAAGGCCGAAGAGGCGCCATGCCCGGAAACGTCCGCCAGGTAGAACGCCACACGCCGCTCGTCGACGCGGAAATAGTCAACGAAATCACCCGACAGGTACAGCGACGGAATGATCTGGTGAGCAAACTTGAACTCGTCGATGGTCCAGGGGCTGACCGGCAGCATGTTCATCTGCACCTGGCGACCGGCGTTCTGGTCTTCCTGGAGCAGGTTCAGGCTGGCGGCAAGCTCACGGTTGGCCTTTTCCAGCTTCTCGCGGTAGCGCTGGTTTTCCAGCAGCAGGCGCGCACGATCCAGGGCCCGACGCACAGAGTGCTCGAGCACAGCCAGATCTTCGAGAGGCTTGATCAGGTAATCCGCTGCGCCCAGGCGCAACGCTTCGACCGCGTCGTTCATCACACCGGCACCCGACACCACGATCACCGGTGTTTGCGGCGCCAGCTCGGTCACTTGGCGGATGAGTTCGAGCCCGCCCATCTGCGGCATGCGCAGATCGCAGATGACCAAGTCGGGCTTGTCTTGCTCGAATACCTGAAGACCCTGCTGGCCATTGCTGGCCTGCAAGACGCTGAAACCACTGTCTTCCAAATAGGCGGCGAGGCTCGCGCGCACTACTTCGTCATCATCGATTATCAGCAGCGTGGCACTGGTTTTTGGCATGTGGGCAAACGGCGCCAGAATTAGGTTGGCGTAGCGGCTCGGGTTTTGGCCCGGCTCAAACTACTGGATTCGCTTTCTAGCCTCTCTGTCGCACCGTTTTCGAGCATTCGCCCTACACACATGTACACCAGAGGTGCCCTTCTAAGGCGCAGACGGTACTCCCATCCGCGAGGCGTTTCAAGCTCACGCCGATGGTCGCTTGACGTCTACACTTGTCAAATCACCGGGAGTTATAAGAACCGTCAAAACCGTAACCCAATGGAAGGATCAAGCCCATGAGTCAAACCCGTCGAGACTACAGCGAAAAGCGCGATTACATCCGCATGCGGGTCGATGCCGATGTGTCGCTGATTCATGAGGGAGATGAGGTGCCAGCCGTCTGCATCGACCTTTCCAGCAGTGGCATGCAGCTACAGGCACCGCGTTCTTTCAAGGTGGGGGACCGACTCAGTGTGCGTATCGAATCCGACCACGCCGCGCTGAAGGGGCTCGAAGCCGATACCGAAGTGGTGTGGGTGAAGGAACAGGACGCTGGAAGTCAGAAACTCGGCCTTACAATCTTAAAGATGAAGTAACGGCTCTCCAGACAAAAAAGCGGCCGAAACAGGCCGCTTTTTTGTTTGATCGGTCAGGATTTAAAAATCATCTTCGACGTGACCGTCCTTGACCTTGAATTCGCGGTTCTGCAAGTACGCGTTACGGATGAAGATGTATTTGTCGCCAGTGATCAACTTCTCGCTCGACAGCAGGTTGGCACGGGTGTCGGTGACATCCAGCGCGTAGAACGAGTTACGCACCGGCACGTCGTTCACATAGCGGTAAGCGCCGGTGTAGGTGTCGATGAATTTCGACGGCGCATCACGCAAGGTGCTTGGACCGAAGAAGGGCAGCATCACGTAAGGACCACTGCCTACGCCCCAATAACCGAGCGTCTGGCCGAAGTCTTCATCATTGCGATGCAAGCCCATCTTGGTGCCGACATCGATGAAACCCAACACGCCGAAGGTGGTGTTGAAAATCAGCCGCGCCGTGTCGACACCGGCGGCGGCCGGCTTGGCTTGCAACAGGTCGTTGGCCAGGTTGCGCACATCACCGATGTTCTGGAAGAAGTTATGAATGCCGTCTTCGACAAACTGCGGCGTCACATACTGGTAGCCCTTGGCCAAAGGCTTCAGCGCGTAGGTATCGAGCACATCGTTGAATTTGTAGATCGGACGGTTGATGCTTTCCCAAGGGTCGTCTTCCGAAGCTGCCTGGGCAACGAACGGTACCAGCAACGCGCTGGCGCACACACAAAGCTGAGCGAGATGATTGCTCCAGCGCATAGAAAACTCCTTGGATTGTACGGTCACCGGGCGCATTGGCCCGGCGCAAAGAGCGTTAGTATAAGATGGAAAGGCTGTTTTAGGCAGCATCGGGCCAGTCGGACCGCAGATGATTTCGCATCGATTGTGGCCATTCACATCCATGTCACTCAACTGTCACCGTCGTCGCCTAGCCTCGAGGCTATTTCAGGGACGTTGACATGCCGCACGCTGAAACCTCGCCTCAACCTGCGCCAAGCCTCACCGCCGTGCTGTTCGGCCTCAGTGGCTGCCTGGTGGATTTCGGTGCCCGTGCGCGCCTGAACGGCGGTCATGCGGCCGAGCACGCCGAGGCCACGCCCGGCGCCCTGGAGAGCCTGCGCAGTTTGCAGCATCTGCAAATTCCTTGCGCCTGGCTCGATGAATTGCCCTCCGCCCTCAGCCATCCCCTGGCCGCCGCCCTGCCGGAATGGATCAAACCTTCGCAACACCCCGCAACAATCAATCCTTGGCCGGCGCCGCATGCCTGCTGGCAAGCGTTGATGGCGCTGAACGTCGAAAGGCTGGATGGCTGCGTGCTGGTCAGCGGTGAACCGCGCTTGCTGCAAGCGGGGCTCAATGCCGGCTTGTGGACGATTGGCCTGGCGTCTTGCGGGTCGCTTTGCGGCATGTCACCCACCGAATGGCAGGCGTTGACACCTCAGGAACGGGACCTCAAACGCGGCAAGGCCACAATGCAGCTCTTCGCCCTGGGCGTGCATTCGGTGATCGATCACTTGGGCGAGCTCGGCACCTGCCTGGCCGATATCAGCCTGCGCCGGCTCAAAGGCGAAAAGCCCTGATCGAGATCATGCAGGTTAGGCGCGAGTGGATTAATCTAAAGGTCAGCCATAGACCTTTGGCGCGCCCTCGCGGTCTATGCCAGTGCCTATCGATAAAAGGAAGAACGCCATGCCTGCCCGCGAACTGCAAGAACAGCTCAATGCCCTGCGCGAGCAATTGGAACAGAATCCTCCGCTGACAGAAGCCGAGCGCGAAGACCTGCACGCGCTGATGCAACAGATCCAGCTTGAACTTGAACTCGAAACCAAGACCAAGGATGTCAACCTCGCCGACGGCGTCAATCTGGCGGTGGAACGCTTCGAACTCGAACACCCGACCCTGGCCGGCACCCTGCGCAACATCGCGCAAGCCCTGGGTAACATGGGGATCTGAAAAAACCTTGTGGGAGCAAGCTTGCTCGCTCCCACATCAGGGATTCATTGACGAACCAGACGATGGTTCGGCAACTGCACTTCTTCAGTACTGCGATACGGATTGATATCCAGTCCGCCACGACGAACGTAACGCGCATAAACCGTCAACTTCTCCGGCTTCAGCAAGCGCTGCAGGTCAAGGAAGATGCGCTCGACGCATTGTTCGTGGAAGTCCGAGTGCTGACGGAAGCTGACGATGTACTCCAGCAAGCTCGCATGATCCAGTGCCGCGCCACGGTACTCCACCGCCACGCTGCCCCAGTCCGGCTGACTGGTGACTGGACAATTGGACTTGAGCAAATGACTGTGCACGCTTTCTTCGACTATTCGGGTCTCGTCGCAACGCAACAGTTCCGGACGCGGATGCTCGTAGTTGCTGACACTGATATCCAGCTCATCGATACACACACCGGGCAACGCCACGACACCTTCGGCCTCGACATCTTTCAGGCTGCGAATACGCACGCCGACCGGTTTGCCGGCTGCGGCGGACAGGTCTTTGCCCAGCGTCGCCTCAAGGCTCGCGGTATCGGCGAACGGGGTCTGGTTCAGGGAATTGAGGTACAGCTTGAACGACTTCGACTCGATGATGTTCGGCGAATCCGCCGGAATGCTGAACTCAGCGATGGCCACCACCGGCTTGCCGGACGGCAACAGCCACGACAGTTCAAAGCAGTTCCAGAAGTCCACGCCCTTGTAAGGCAGGGTTTCAGCCGTCAAACCCAGCTCGGCCCACTTCGCGGTACGCGGAATCGGGAACAGCAAGGACGGCGTGTAAGTGGCGATGTATTCGCTGGATTTGCCCAGCGGCGAGTGTTCGGCTGCGGGATGCATGGCGGAAACCTGACTGAAGAATCAGCGGATTCTATCAGCCTTTGCTCCCGCCTTTGAGTGCTTACTGACTGACTGTCAATTTGCCTACCATGCCGGCCTGGTAATGGCCGGGGACGTTGCAGGCAAATTCCAGGTTGGCGGCTTTGCTGAAGGTCCAGGTCAGCTCGGCGGTCTTACCCGGTTCGACCAGTACACTGTTGGGGTCGTCGTGCTTCATGGCATGCCCTTGGGAAGAGTGATCCATCCCAGCCATCGCCCCGTGATCCATGCCCATCATGCCTGTAGGCGACAGCATCCCGCTTTGTTGCATTTGCAACATTTCCTGCTGGTGTTTGGCATGCATCGCCGCGTCACCGAGGTTGAACTCGTGCAGCAATTGACCTTTATTCACCAGGACAAAGCGAATGGTCTCCCCGGCCTTGATATCGATGGCCTTGGGAGTAAACGACATGTCGGCCATCACCACCTCGACGGTGCGGGTCGCCGTGGACGCCGGTGCCGGTTGGCCGAAATCATAAGTGCTCGCAGGCGCCGCCCACACCGGTGAGCTCAGCGCCAACACACAAGCGGCCAATGCCACAGATTTGCGCAAAAACATGGTCGTACTCCAACAAGATAAGGTTCAGCCTGTGGAAAACTCTAGACTGCTACCGCTGCCCGCAACCTGACAGCCAGATTACAACTTTGTCAGCTAGGCCTGCCGCGTCGCCACCCACGGTATAAAGCTGTCGTTCCATTTAGCCCGAGTCGCCCATGAAACTGCTGATCGTCGAAGACCAACCGAAAACCGGCCACTACTTGCGCCAGGGCCTGAGCGAGGCCGGCTTCAACACCGAACTGGTGGCCGATGGCAGCACCGGCCAGCAGATGGCGTTGAGCGGCGACTACGCGCTGCTGATTCTCGATGTGATGCTGCCCGGTCGCGATGGCTGGCAAATTCTCCAGGCCGTACGCAATGCCGGCCTGGATACGCCGGTTTTGTTTCTGACCGCACGGGATGCTGTGGAAGACCGGGTTCACGGCCTCGAACTCGGCGCCGATGACTACCTGGTCAAGCCCTTCGCCTTTTCCGAACTGCTCGCCCGGGTTCGTAGCTTGTTGCGTCGTGGCAGCGCGACACCTCAGGAAACCAGCCTGCAACTGGCCGACCTGCGCCTGGACCTGATCCGCCGTCGGGTCGAACGCGGCGGCCAACGCATCGACCTGACCGCCAAGGAATTCGCCTTGCTGGAAATGCTCCTGCGCCGCCAGGGCGAAGTGCTGCCAAAATCACTGATCGCCTCCCAGGTCTGGGACATGAATTTCGACAGTGACACCAACGTCATCGAAGTCGCTATCCGCCGCCTGCGCCTGAAAATCGACGATGACTTCCCCAACAAACTGATCCACACCGTACGCGGCATGGGTTACGTGCTCGAAGAGCGTCCAGCCTGATGCCGCGACTTTCACTGAGCAGTCGCCTGGCACTATTGTTCGCGGCGTGCACGGCGGTGGTGTCGCTGTTCGCCGGGGTGCTGTTCAGCCGCGCCAGCGAGGCGCACTTTGTTGAGCTCGATCAGCAGTTGCTCGACGGCAAGCTGATTGGCCTGCGGCGGGCGCTGCAAGACATTCAGTCGCGTGAAAGCGAAATCAAACTGGCCGATGAATTGAGCCGCCAGGCCGATCTCTCACTGCGCATCACCGGCAGCGACGGTCGGCGCTGGTATGACAGCTCGGCGAGTCTGCCCGATCAGCTTCCGCAACAACCGGGGTTGTCGACCGTCAACGATGACGGCACCGACTACCGCGTGCTGAACGCGCCTTTGTTTGAAGGCAAGCCCGATTCGCCGCAATTGACCCTGCTGCTGGACATCACCCATCACCAGCACTTCCTGCAGCGCATGCAGCACTTGATCTGGCTGACCGTCGGCCTGTCGGCCCTGGCCACTGCCCTGCTCGGCGCCTGGGCAGCACGCAGCGGGTTGCGACCGCTGCGACGCATGAGCGCGATAGCCAGCGGTGTTTCAGCGCACTCGCTCAACGCCCGCCTGCCGGAAGAGCGCATGCCGCCAGAACTGGCGGAAATGGCCCACAGCTTCAACGCCATGCTCGGACGCCTCGACGACTCCTTTCAACGGCTTTCGGCGTTCTCCGCCGACATCGCCCATGAACTGCGCACGCCACTGTCGAACCTGCTGACCCACACCCAAGTCACCCTCACCCGCCCGCGCCCCATCGAGGACTACCGCGAAGCGCTGCACAGCAACCTCGAAGAACTGCAATGGATGGCGCAATTGGTCAACGACATGCTGTACCTGGCGAAAGCCGATCACGGTCTGTTGATGCCCAAGCGCGAGCCGCTGGAACTGGCACAAGAAGCCGATATGTTGCTGGAGTTTTTCGCACCGCTGGCCGAGGACGCCCAGGTCACGTTAAGTCGAGTCGGTGGCGGGCACCTGGAGGGCGATCGCAGCATGTTGCGCCGGGCGCTCTCCAACTTGCTGGACAATGCGCTGCGGTTTACCCCGGCCGGTGGCGACGTTCGGGTGCAGATTGTCGATCAACCCAGAGGCTTGAAGCTGATGGTGGAAAACAGTGGAGCCCAGATTTCCGAAGATTTGTTGCCGCGCCTGTTCGATCGCTTCTATCGGGCCGATCCGGCGCGCCATGAAGGAAGCAGTGAACATGCGGGATTGGGATTGGCGATCACCCAGTCGATTGTCCGCGCCCATGGCGGGAAGATTCATTGCGAATCGGAAAACGGCTGGACGCGGTTTGTGATCGAGTTGCCGAAGGGAGATTGAGGCCAGCAGGTCTGGCCTCATCGCGAGCAAGCTCGCTCCCACCGTTTTTTTGCACTCACATAATCTGTTTACGATACAGCCCCTGTGGGAGCGAGCTTGCTCGCGATGGCGGTGTAACTGCTTACGAATAGCGTAGAGCGTGAGCCGGCTCGATCTTCGCCGCACGCCATGCCGGGTAAACCGTTGCCAGGAAGCTCAGAACGAACCCCGCCGAGCAGATCAACAGAACATCACCGCCCTGCAACTCGGACGGCAGGTTGCTGACGAAATACACGTCGGAACTGAAGATGTGCTGTCCACTGACCCGCTCGATCCAGCCCACCATTTCACTGACATTCAACGCGGCGATCACGCCGAGTACGCCACCGATCAGGGTGCCGACAATTCCAATCACCGTGCCCTGCACCATGAAGATCGCCATGATCTGACGCGGCGTGGCGCCGATGGTGCGCAGGATCGCGATGTCTGCGCCCTTGTCGTTCACCACCATGATCAGGGTGGCGATGATGTTGAACGCCGCCACCGCGACGATCATCAGCAACAGCAGGCCGATCATGGTTTTTTCCATCTTCATCGCACTGAACAGGCTGCCCTGGGTGTGGGTCCAGTCGTCAGCCTTGTAGGCCGTGCCCAGCCCCGTGGCGATGTCGCTCGACACCTGTGGCGCGGCGTACAGATCCTTCACCGCCAGGCGCACGCTCTGTACCTGATTCGGCGCCCAATGCTGCATTTGCGCGGCATCGGCCATGTGGATCAATGCCATCGTGCCGTCGAGCTCGGCGCCTACCTTGAACACACCGACCACGTTCAAACGCTGCATGCGCGGCGTGATGCCACCCGGTGCATTGCTCACCTCCGGCACGATCAGGGTGATCTTGTCGCCCACGTTCAAACGGAAGCGCCGCGCGGTGATTTCGCCGATCACCACGCCGAACTCACCCGGCTTCAAGGCTTCGAGGCTTCCCTGGACGATGTGCTTGGCGACGATCGACACCTGGCCTTCCAGCGCCGGATCAACGCCGCTGACCTGGATCGGCTGCATCGTGCCCTTGTAGGACAGCATGCCTTCCATCTCGGTGAACGGTACGGCGGCCGTGACTTCGGGGTTTTTCATCGCAGCAGCGGCCACGGGTTGCCAATCATCGATAGGGTTTACACCGACGATGGTGGCGTGCGGCACCATGCCGAGGATGCGCGAGCTCATTTCGCGCTGGAAACCGTTCATCACCGACAACACCACGATCATCGCCAGCACGCCTAGGGCGAGGCCGATCATCGAGGTCATCGAGATGAAGGAAACAAAGCGATTGCGGCGCTTGGCGCGGGTATAGCGCGTGCCGATAAAGATCGATAACGGTCTGAACATTCGCTGGGGCACCGTATAAAAATAAAAGACCCGACGTGCTTTTCAGTCACGCCGGGTTTCAGCCAATCAGATAGGCGTCAGACAGCCTTCCTGCAATTGCAGGACGCGATCCATCTGCCGGGCCAGGTTCATGTCGTGGGTCACCACCAGGAACGCCGTGCGCATCGAGGTGCTGAGTTCCAGCATCAAATCCTGAATCCCTTCGGCGGTGTGCGAATCGAGGTTGCCGGTCGGCTCGTCGAGCATCACCAGGCCGGGGTTGTTCACCAGGGCGCGGGCGATGGCCACCCGCTGGCGTTCACCACCGGACAACTCGGCCGGCTTGTGCTCCAGGCGATGACCCAGCCCCACCCGCTCCAGCAACGCCGTTGCACGCTTGCGCGCCTCCGGGATCGCAGTCTTGCCGATCAGCAGCGGCATGCAGACGTTTTCCAGCGCGGTGAATTCAGGCAGCAAGTGGTGGAACTGGTACACGAAGCCGAGCGCGCGGTTACGCAGCAAGCCACGCTTCTTCTCGCTCAGCGCCGAGAGTTCTTCGCCGTCGAGCCAGACACTGCCCTGAGTTGGCGTATCGAGGCCGCCCAGCAAATTGAGCAAAGTACTTTTGCCCGAACCCGATTTGCCGACAATCGCCACGCGCTCGCCCGGATGCAGCTCCAGCTGCAGCCCGGCCAGCACCTCAACCGACTCCGGGCCTTCCTCGTAGGATTTGCCCAGGTTGCGGCAGCTCAAGATTGCTTTATCACTCATGCCCGACTCACTCATAACGTAGCGCCTCCGCAGGCTGGGTGCGCGCGGCACGCCAGGCTGGATACAGGGTGGCGAGGAAACTCAGGACCAACGCGGCGGCGCAGACCATCACTACATCCTGGCTCTGCACCTGCGACGGCAGGTAATCGATGAAGTACACGTCGGCGTTGAGGAACTTGTGCCCGATCAGGCCTTCCAGCGCCGAAATCGCGGCGCTGACATTCAGCGCGGCGAAGATCCCGACCACGGCGCCGATGGCCGTACCGACCACGCCAATCACCGTGCCCTGCACCATGAACGTGCGCATGATCGTGCCGGGCGTGGCGCCGAGGGTACGCAGAATCGCGATGTCGCCCTTCTTGTCGTTCACCACCATCACCAGCGTGGAAATGATGTTGAACGCGGCCACGGCGACGATCAGCAGCAACAGCAGGCCGATCATGGCTTTTTCCATACGGATCGCCTGATACAGGTTGCCGTGGGTGCGGGTCCAGTCGCGAGCGTAGTAGCGATCTTCGCCGAGTTCGCGGGCGATGCTCCATGCCGTGCGCGGCGCCTGGAACAGGTCGTCGAACTTCAGCCGCAAGCCCTGGACCTGGTCCGGCTTCCAGCGATGCAACCGCGCCAGGTCCTGCAGGTTAGTGATGCCCAGGTAACCGTCGAGCTCGCCGGCGCCGACATGGAAGATGCCGACCACGGTGAAACGCTTCATGCGCGGGAACATCCCGGCGGGGGTGACGGTGACTTCCGGCGCCACGAAGGTCAGCTTGTCGCCGATCGCCGCGCCGAGCTTGGCCGCCGCCTTGTCGCCGATGACGATGCCGAACTCGCCGGGCACCAGGTCATCGAGTTTGCCCTGCTGCATGAAGTTATCAATGATCGACACCTGGCGTTCTTGCGCCGGGTCGATGGCATTGAGCAGGACTTTCGAGACCTTGCCGTTGTTGGTCAGCAATCCCTGCATCTGGGTGAACGGCGCAACGGCCGTCACCTGCGGGTTCTGCCGGACCTTGGTGGCGAGGCTTTGCCAATCGCTGATCGGCTCGCCGGACTCGATGGTCGCGTGGGGCACCATGCCCAGCACGCGGGTGCGCATCTCATGATCGAAGCCGTTCATGACCGACAGCACCACGATCATCACGACCACGCCAAGGGCGAGCCCGATCATCGAGGTCAGGGAAATGAATGACACAAAATGATTGCGACGCTTTGCACGGGTATAACGCGTGCCGATAAATACGAAGAGAGGTCTGAACATGTCGGGGCTTGTTCGGAGGGAAAAGGAACGTCCTTGTGGCGGGGGTCGATAACCAGCTTTACACTCAGACCACCGCCGCTACCATGGGTTCGCCATGTCGACATTAGATGAAGAAGATCGCCGCGAATACTACCGTATCGAGGACACGATCGCACTGGAAATTCGGCCCCTGTCCGCTCCCGAAGCCGCAGGCCAGGAAGTGTTGCAAGATGCTTCCCCACTCTTCAACGTGCTCAGCGAACTGCACCTGAGCGAATTCGAGTCGCAGCACCTGTTGCGCCAGATCAGCGAGCGTGACCGCAACCTCTCGGCGTTCCTGAAATCCCAGAACAAACGCATCGATTTGCTGAGCCAGGTGATCGCCATCACCGTGCTGGGGCAGATCGGCGAACCGCAGCCAGTGATCATCTCCGAAGGCGGAATCGACTTCCAGCATCCCACGCCCATTGATCCCGGGGCACACCTGTCGGTCAAACTGGTGCTGATGCCGCAAGCCCTCGGTCTGTTGCTGCGCGCTCGCGTCACCCATTGCGACCGCAAGGGCGACGGCTACGACGTCGGCACCGAATTCGAACACCCGACCGACGCGCAGCGGCAACTGCTGGCACGCTACATCTTGCAAAAGCAGGCCCAGGAACGACGCCTGGCCCGCGAACAACTCGAATCAGGCAATTAATTTAAGGAAGAACCGTGACCCTCATCTACGGCCATCGCGGCGCCAAGGGCGAAGCACCGGAAAACACCCTGACCAGCTTTCGGGAATGTCTCAAGCACGGCGTGCGTCGCTGCGAACTGGACCTGCATCTGTCCATGGACGGCGAACTGATGGTCATCCACGACCCGACCCTCAAGCGCACCACCGACCGGCGTGGCAAGGTGGTCGAGCACACGGCGGCGGAGCTGGTGACCTACGACGCGCGCAAGGGCGGCCCCGGCTGGATCAAGCCGTGCCCGATTCCGACCCTGGATTCGCTGTTCGAGCAATGCGATTTCGATCACTGGCAACTGGAAGTCAAAAGCGCCTCGCGCACCCGCGCCGCGACCACCGTGCTGGCGATTCGGGAAATGGCGCAACGGCATGGCCTGATGGACAAGGTGACAATCACTTCCAGTTCACGGGAAGTGCTGAAAGCGGCGCTGGACCTGGTGCCGGACGTATCCCGCGGACTGGTGGCCGAGTACGCCTGGCTAGACCCGCTTAAGGTCGCGGCAAGCTATGGCTGCGAGATTCTGGCGCTGAACTGGACCCTGTGCACGCCGGAGCGCCTGGAAAAGGCGCAGCGTCAGGGCCTGCATGTGTCGGTGTGGACCGTCAACGAGCCCGCGCTGATGCGCAGACTCGCTGACTTCGGCGTTGACAGCCTGATTACAGACTTTCCCGGTTTGGCCATCGCCACGCTCGAGAATTGCTGAAATCGGTCTCCCCGGCCGGCTCAGGCCACCGGCCGGAGCCGCTCAAAAAAGCCGGTTGAGGCCGTCGTACGCCGCTACCCGATAGGCTTCGGCCATGGTCGGGTAGTTGAACGTGGTGTTGACGAAATACTTCAGGGTATTGAGTTCGCCCGGCTGGTTCATGATCGCCTGACCGATGTGCACGATCTCCGACGCCTGATAACCGAAGCAGTGCACGCCCAGCACTTCCAGGGTTTCGCGGTGGAACAGGATCTTCAGCATGCCTTGCGGCTCGCCGGCGATCTGCGCACGCGCCATGCTTTTGAAGAACGCCTTGCCCACTTCGTACGGCACCTTGGCCTGGGTCAGCTCTTGCTCGTTCTTGCCGATCGAACTGATCTCCGGAATGGTGTAGATCCCGGTCGGTACGTCGTTGACGAAGCGCCAGCTGCCGTTGTCGACGATGCTGCCAGCGGCCGAACGGCCCTGGTCGTGGGCGGCACTGGCCAGGCTCGGCCAGCCGATCACGTCACCGGCGCCGTAGATGTTCGGCACGCAGGTGCGATACGCCTCGTCGACTTCGATCTGGCCACGGCTGTTGACCTTGACGCCGATGTTTTCCAGACCGAGCTGATCGGTGTTGCCGGTGCGGCCGTTGCACCAGAGCAAGGCGTCGGCCTTGATTTTCTTGCCGGACTTCAGATGCAGGATCACGCCGTTGTCCACGCCTTCGACGCGGTCGTAGTCTTCGTTGTGGCGGACCGTGATGTTGTTGTTGCTGAAGTGGTAGCTCAACGCCTGGGAAATTTCCGAGTCGAGGAAGCTCAGCAACTGACCACGGTTGTCCACCAGCTCGACCAGTACACCCAGACCACTGAAAATCGATGCGTATTCGCAACCGATCACGCCGGCGCCGTAAACGATCAGTTTGCGCGGGGTATGGCCGAGGCTGAGGATGGTGTCGCTATCGTAGATACGCGGGTGATGGAAATCGATGTCGGCCGGGCGATACGGACGCGAGCCGGTGGCAATGATGATGTGCTTGGCCACCAGTTTTTCGACCACGCCGTTGGCGCAGACCACTTCGATGGTTTGCTCGTCGGCGAAGCTGCCGGTGCCGAAGAACACGTCGACACGGTTGCGGGCGTAGTAGCCTGTGCGCGAGGCGACTTGTTTGGAGATGACTTTTTCGGCGCTTTTCAACACGTCCGGGAACGAGAACCAGCGCGGCTCACCAATGGCCCGGAACATCGGGTTGGTGTTGAACTGCATGATCTGCCGGACCGAGTGACGCAGTGCCTTGGACGGGATGGTGCCCAAGTGAGTGCAGTTGCCGCCGACCTGGCGACGGCTATCGACCATCGCCACCTTGCGCCCTGCTTTGGCGGCGTTCATTGCCGCGCCTTCCCCCGCCGGGCCGGAACCCAACACCACCACGTCGTAGTTGTAGACAGCCATGCGTACTCCTCAGAACAGGCCGTGGCGCCATCGGCACCTGCGGCTAAATCACGCCAATCTGTGGCATGAAGGAACAATTTGGGGCCAGTGCAGAACCCGGACACAGTCTATAGAAGCGTCAACGCCGCGCACATTAACCCTTGGTCGCGTCGTAGGCTAGTTTTGCCTGCACTACAAAGCCAGTCTTCGGCGCTTGAAACGCCGTGATCATTTGGTTTTCCCGCCCGTGAGGCGCTCAAAAGCGTGACTGGTGCGTGTGACGAAACCTGTATCGGCACGAATCACAAAAAATGCGCCGATATCGTGTTTTTCCGCGTAATCCCAACCGCGCTCCGGACCAAGAATGAGCAACAGCGTCGATAAGCCATCGGCCATCAACGCAGAAGGATGAATTACCGTGACGGAGGCCAGGGCGTGTGTGATCGGTGCACCGGTGCGGGCATCGAAGGTGTGGGAATAGCGCCGGCCATCCTGCTCGAAATAATTTCGGTAGTCGCCGGAGGTGGACAAGCCTAAACCGTCGACGGCGACGATACGCTCGGCCACCTGTTGATCATCGCGCGGTTCTTCCAGGGCGATGTGCCACGGCGAACCGTCAAGCTTCTTGCCCGCGGCCTTGAGTTCGCCAGTGGCTTCGGCCAGGTAGTCGTGGATGCCCAGCGCTTCGAGTCTTGCAGCGATCGTATCGACCGCGTAACCGGCGGCAATGCTGTTGAAATCAACCTCGACTGCAGCGTCCTTGCACAGCTGATCACCCTCGATGCGCAGGTGCTGATAACCGACTCGCTGTCGCGCCTGCGCCAATGCCTGTTCAGCCGGGACTTTTTCCTCGCGCCCCTGTGGGCCAAACCCCCAAAGATTGAGCAGCGGTTCCACCGTCAGGTCGTAGGAGCCTTCGCTTTGCTCCGACAGTTGTTCACCCACGCGGATCAATTTGAGGATGGACGCGGGCATTTTCTGACAGCGATTGGCGGGCAAGTCGTTGAAGCGCGAGATATCCGAATCGCTGCGGTAGGTCGACATTTGCCGGTCGATTTCAGTGAGGATTTTTTCCACTTCGACACGGACATCTGCCGGTGCCGGAAGTCCGGCACGCCGCACGTACTTGATCGAATATGTGCTGCCCATGGTTGGACCGCCAAAGCTTTCCATGGAGTCGCCGTTGCCACAGGCGGACAACATGACGATCAGAGTCACAAGACCACATAGCCGCCCATTCAACAAACCCAGGATCTCCGACAGTCCATGGCACAACGCCAAGGCCAGCGATTATGCGACAGGCCCCGACTTTTTTGCGCTGTGTGTCCCACTTAATTCGCTCCAGTGCGCCATTGGAACCGTGTAATGGCAAAAACGTTTAAGCAGCAAGCTAATTAATGGTTGCCTATCCATATATCCACACATATTGTTACAAATGCTCGCCGAAGGTGCCCAGCCTTCCCAGCGACAGGAAGGACGTTTCCAAATCATGGATTTCCAATAAGACAGCCAACAGCGAGTACGTTCTAATGTCCTCTAATACGGGCAAAGGCAAGGCGATTTTTCGCGTTGTCAGCGGTAATTTCCTCGAGATGTTCGACTTTATGGTCTATGGCTTCTACGCCACGGCCATTGCCAAAACCTTCTTCCCTGCCGATAGCGCCTTCGCTTCCCTGATGCTCTCGCTGGCCACTTTCGGGGCCGGTTTCCTGATGCGCCCGTTAGGGGCGATTTTTCTCGGTGCCTATATCGACCGCCATGGCCGTCGCAAGGGGCTGATCATCACCTTGGCCTTGATGGCCGCCGGTACGATATTGATCGCTTGCGTGCCGGGCTACGCGACCCTCGGTGTCGCCGCGCCGCTGGTCGTGCTGTTCGGTCGACTGCTGCAAGGCTTCTCGGCGGGGGTGGAACTGGGTGGTGTGTCGGTGTACCTGGCGGAAATTTCCACGCCAGGCCGCAAAGGGTTCTTCGTCAGTTGGCAGTCCGCCAGCCAGCAAGCCGCGGTGGTATTCGCCGGCCTGCTGGGTGTTGGCTTGAACCACTGGCTCAGTCCGGAACAAATGGGTGATTGGGGCTGGCGCGTACCGTTCCTGATCGGTTGCATGATCGTACCGGTGATCTTCGTGATTCGTCGTTCGCTGGAAGAAACACCCGAGTTCCAGGCCCGCAAGCATCGCCCTTCCCTTCGCGATATTGTCCGCTCGATCAGTCAGAATTTCGGCATCGTCATCGCCGGCATGGCGCTGGTGGTCATGACCACCGTGTCGTTCTACCTGATCACCGCCTACACCCCGACTTTCGGTAAAGCCGAACTGCACCTGTCGGACATGGATGCCTTGCTGGTCACCGTGTGCATCGGCCTCTCGAACTTCTTCTGGTTGCCGGTGATGGGTTCGGTGTCGGACAAGATCGGACGCAAACCCCTACTGCTGGCGGCGACGATTCTGGCGATTCTCACGGCCTACCCGGCACTGTCGTGGCTGGTGGCGAACCCGAGCTTCAGCCATCTGCTGATCGTCGAACTCTGGTTGTCGTTCCTCTATGGTTCGTACAACGGCGCCATGGTGGTGGCCCTGACCGAGATCATGCCGGTGGAAGTTCGTACAACCGGCTTCTCCCTGGCCTACAGCCTGGCGACGGCGACTTTCGGCGGTTTTACTCCGGCGGCGTGCACTTACCTGATTCATGTCCTGGACAACAAAGCAGCACCCGGGATCTGGCTCAGTGCCGCGGCGGTGCTGGGGTTGATCGCGACGCTGGTACTGTTCCGCGGCAACAAGCATGAACTGCGCACGGCGCGCGCGTCAGTGGCTGGCGGCGCCTGACAGATCGATATCGCGGGCAAGTCCGCTCCCACAGAATTTGTGAACACCACAAAACCTGTGGGAGCGAGCCTGCTCGCGAAAAGGCCCTCAAATCACCTCACCGATCCGCCATCTTCAACGACTGACTCCACCCGCCTCCCAGCGCCTTGTACAACGTCACCTGGTTGATCTCCCGTGCCAGCTCCAGCTGCGCCCACTTCTGCTGCGCATCAAACAACGAACGCTGGGCATCCATGGTGGAGAAATAGCTGTCCATGCCTGCCTCGAAACGAAGGCGCGATTGCCGATAGGCTTCCTGGTAATCCCCCACCAGTTTTTTCTGGAACTCCACCTGTGTGAGCATTTCCTGCCGGGCGTTCAAGGCATCGGCGGCTTCGCGAAAAGCGTTCTGAACCGTGGCCTCATAAGCCGCTGACTGACCGTCGAAACGCGCATGACTGGCGTCCACTTGCGCCCGTCGCCCGCCACCGTCGATCAACGGCAACGAGCCCGCCAGCGCCACCGACCAGAACTCGGCCGGCCCACTGAGCAAGCGGGAAAAATCCCCGCTCAGACTGCCCAGTGCCGACGTCAGGGAGAAGGTCGGGAAGTACGCCGTGCGTGCCGCGCCGATATCCGCGTTGGCGGCACGCAATTGAGCCTCGGCTGACATGATGTCCGGCCGACGCTCAACCAGTGCCGAGGGTAATCCCGCCGGCACATCCAGTGTGGCCATCCGCTCACCGAGCGGCCCCGTAGGCAGCAGCCCTTCTGGCACCGGCTGCCCCACCAGCACCCGCAGTGCATTAAGGTTCTGCGCCACCTGCATGCGGTAAGTGTTGACCTGCACCGCCGCTGTGTTGGTTTGTGCGTCGGCCTGATGCACATCGATCCGGGCGCTGGAACCCAGGTTATAACTCTTGCGCAACAGCTGGCCGTAGCGGTCCTGGGATTGGTAGGTGTTTTGCGCGAGATCCAGCAAATGCTGATTGGCCTTGAGGCTCAACCAGGTGCTGGCGACTTCGCCGATCAGCGCCAGCCGCGCCGTTTGATAGTCCGCCTCGGACGCCTCGAAGCGCGCCCCCGCCGCATTGCGTTGGCTGCGCAGGCGACCGAAAAAGTCCAACTCGTAAGACGTAAAACCCGCGGTGGCCTGAAAGGTATTGGCGATACTGCCGGCCGTGGCGCCCCCGCCAGGCGTGCGCACCAGCGGCGGCAGCTTGCTGCGCCCGGCATAAGTGTCGATGCCGATGGTAGGAAAAAGCCCCGACTCGGCACTGTCATAGCCGGCCCGTGCGACTTCGACGCTCGCCGCGAATTGGCGCAAGCTGCGGTTGTTGACCAGGGCCATTTCGATCAACTGGCGCAGTCGGTCATCGACCACGAAACCGCGCCAGTCTTTGTCGAACGCCTGCTTGCCGGCGCAACATTCACCAGCGGTGTTCGCCGGCCATTGCTGGTCGATCGGAGCATCGGGTTTTTCGTAGGTCGGTTCCAGCGAACAACCACCGAGCAACAGCAAAGACATGAAGCAAGACGTGGATAAGCAACGGTTCATGGCGCGCACCTACAAGCGTTGGCCGAGCAAAGCTCGCAAGGGAGAAAGAAGCAGTGTCCACAGGCTTGTGCGACTGACATTGAGCGACGGCAGAGACGGTTGACGCGAACGGACCCGGACCGGCCGCCAGCGCGCAGGCGAAACGTGGGACGGCAGATTGACCGGTTTCGGCGCACGCGGCGCCAGGCGCTTCTCCCCCAACAGGGAACGCTGCAGTAAGGTGCCAAAGGCCTGCGCCGGCTCTGCCTTGCTGACGACGTTGATGCTCGCGTCACTGAACAACCGGGCAATCAGCTGGCGCCGCACACCTTCGTCCAGGTCCGCAAACCTCAGGCCCAATCGGTCATCGCCGTGATTGCGCATGACTTCCACATCCAGCCAGCCCAACTTGTCGACCCACACCTGGCCGCACAGCCCCGGCTTGATCGAGGAGGCAAAGGCGCAGGTAAAGGACGTGCCACTCAGGGAAATGTCCACCAGGCGCCCCGGAAGGACTTTGCCGCCGAAGCGAAATCCGCTGGCCTTGTCGAATGGAAAACGCTCCTCGCCATGCAACCGTGGCCGGTCGACGCAGGCCACCAGCGTGGCCAGGTTGTAGACCAGCGCAACCACCGTCCAGCAGAGGTTGAACATCATGTTGCCGTCAAACGAAGCCGCAGTGCTGATGGCGATGTACGCACCGATCTGCGAAAACGCCGTCAAGGCAAAAAAGAACCCGAACAACTTCCAGTGCACCATCGTGCGCGAGCGGTCGAGCCCCTTGGCGGTGACTTTGAACGGTCGCCCGAACGGTCGGACCATGGCGCTGGCAATGGTGGCCGTGACGGCCAGCGAGGCGACGATCTGAGTGACCTCGGTGAAAATCGGCAAGGTGCGCCGGTCGGTGACCCAGGTGCCATAACCCCAGAAGGCAATCAACGCCGGCATGCCGAAGGCCAGGAAGTCCGCCGGATTGGCGTAGAACCCGGCGATGCCGAAGTACCAATAGAGCACCGGCGAAACCAGCATCATCAAAATGAACGGCTTGGAAAACCAGTGCATCAGGCCATGCACATAGTGCAGTCGGTCGTTGAGCGTGTAGCCGCTGCCGCGCAGCGGGCCCTCCTTGAGCAGTGCCACCTGGATCGTGCCCAGGCACCAGCGCCCGCGCTGGTTGATGTACTCGGTCAGGCCCTCGGCGGACAAACCGATCGACAGGCGTTCGTTCAACCAGCGGGTGACGTAGCCTTTCTGCAACAAGCGGTAGGTCGTGTAGATGTCTTCGCACACCGAACTGGTAGGAAAACCGCCGACTTCGGTAATCAGATCGCGCCGCACCACGAAGGACGTGCCGACACAAAACGCCGCATCCCAACCATCCTTCGCCGGCTGGAACACATCGAAAAACACCCGCTGCTCATCCACCCAGCAAGCCGACGTGCCGAGGTTGTGCTGGATCGGATCAGGGTTGTAGTAAAACTGCGGCGTTTGCACCAGACCGACCCTGGGGTCCTCGAACAGTCCCAGCGTGCGTAAAAGAATCGGTTGCTGCGGCGCGAAGTCAGCATCGAGCACCAGAATGTAAGGCGCATTGCTGGCGGCCGCCGACTGGCGCAAGCCGTTATTCAGGTTGCCGGCCTTGGCGTGGGAATTGTCGGGACGCCGCGCGTATTGCACGCCCACCTCGGCACAGTAATCGCGCAACCAGTCGCGCCGGGTGTCGTCGAGCACCCAGATGGTGAAGTTCGGGTAGTCGATGGCCTGGGCGGCGATGATGGTTTTTTCGAGAATATCGAGACCTTCGTTGTAGGTGGCGATGAAGATGTCCACCGCAGGCACCGCACTGCCTTGCTCACGCAGACGCCGCTCACCCGCATCGGCCGCTTTGCGGTGATCCGTGCGACAGAGCATCACGACAATCGAGAACAACGTGTAACCGATCGCCAGCATTTCGAAAAACAGGAAGGCGTAGGCCCAGACCGTGGCAAATCCGGAATGACCGTCGGGCAACGTGTCGCGAATTCGCCAGGCCGCGTAGTTGACCAGTAACAAGGCGGTGACCGCGCCGAAACCGGCCCGTGCGGCCCATTGATCACGGTGGGTCAGGCAGGTGAACAGCACCACCGCCGCCAGCGTCCAGAAATTGATTTGCAGCAGTTGCAGCGAGTCCAGTGCCTGCATGTCAGTCAGCCTCTTGAAAGCCGGTAAAAGGATTGACGCCGGTGGCCGCAATCGCCGCCCACGCTGTGGCGCCCAAGTGAGGCAGGTGGTAGTAGAAAAAGTCATTGGTGACCGAGTCCGGACCGATGGCCAGTCCGGTACTGATGCGCGGTGCCGGTGTTGCATACAGCCATCCATTGCCCGCCTGCTGCGCCAGCAGCACGCGCCACAACGGCTGCGCCTTGTCGCCCAAGCCACTCAAGCGCGCCACGGCAGCGGCTTGCGCGGTGCCTTCGGTCCACAGGCCATCGGGATCGCGGTTGAAGCCATAGCCCTCGCCGGCACGGTGAGCGTGATCAATGAACGCGAAGACGCGCCGCCAGTCCCTGGGAGGATCTTGCAGCGCTATCAAAGGCCAGATTTGTGCATCGAGCCCGGAACGCTCGCGGTCCGACGTCCGGCCATCAGCACCGGTGCCGATCAGGAAGCGCCCTTCCCCGGCATCCCACTGGCTCGAGACAAACTGCCGGGCAATCTGCGCCTGCGCTGCCGAATCGCTATTGGGGGCCAACGCGTCGAGTGCCGACCACGCTGCGGCGAGGTCAACGTTATGTTCGGTGGATTTCCAGTTCTGCTGGATCTGTTTGGAAAAGTACCCGTAGTAACCACCACTGAAACCGGCGGGGGATTGTCCGTCGTAGGTGTTTTTCTGCGACCAGTGCAGGACTTTTCGCGCGGCCTCCAGGTAAGACGCCTCACCGCTTTGTCGATACGCCTCCAGCAGCGCCAGGGCCGCCCACGCCTGATTGCCGGTGGAGCTGCTGACTTGATACGCGTCCTGATTCCAGGCATTGCGCTCGACGCTCCAGTAACCCGGCAATTTCATCGACGGTGAACCCACGGCACCGGCGGCGTAGGCATTGCGCAGGCGCCCGTCCTGATACTCCGGATCGTGCAGTGTCGCGAAGGCCAGTGCATCGGCGATCCGCCGAGCCGATTCAGCCTTGCCGCACGCAAACAAGGCAATGCTGGCCAGCGCGTTGTCGTAGGTGAACGCCACGCCGCGCAAGGCCAGGATCGGCGCAGGATGCCCATCCAGCGGCGGGTAACTGGCCACCAGCACCGGCCCGGCCGGCAGCGCTGTCACGGCTTGATCCAGCGCCGTACAGGTCATTGCCGCCAGTTGCGGCCTCGGCTGAGCCGCCATGGCGGACATCCCGCTGCCGAGCAGCATCAAGCTCAATACCCCGCGTAGAACGACGTTCATGGCCGTGATACCTCGGCACTGGCCCACAACCCCGGGTTGCAGGTCATGGCTCGCTGGGCATCGGTCAAGTCCGCGGCAAACGTCCCGACCACGTACACCGAATTCTGCTCGGCATAGGGGAACGGCACGCTGTAGGTGTTGGCGCGAATGTCCGATGTGCTGGACAGCAACTGCACCACGCTGGCCTTGAGGGGCTGATCCAGGCCACGGATTTTCACTGTGAGCACGCTGTCGCGGTCGATCTTGCTGGCCATGCGTTCGGGGAACACCGCAATCACGTAGCTTTGCCCGCAATCAGTGGCGCGCAACAAGGTCGAGCCGGCCTGCACCAGCGTGCCCTGAGGCGCCAGCAACTCCTGGACCGTACCGGGCGAGTATGCGACGACGTCGTAGCCGGCCATCAACTTGACCCGGTTCTGCTCGGTTTCGATCAACTGATTGAGGTTGTCGAGCTCCTGTTGATAGGCCCGGCGGTTGCGTGCCTGGTTCTCCAGGCTGAGTTTCAGCGTGGTCATCTGTGCGCTGAGATCGAACATGCGCAGTTGATCGGGGTCGAGGTAAACCTGCTTGCTTGCCGCACTGACGTCACCGTCGGTGATCCGCAATTGCGAACGCACCGATTCCGCCGCACCTTGCAACGAAGCCAGCTGAGCCTTCGACTGCGCGACCACCGCACTGCTCACTGCCCCCTGGACGAACAACTCGAGATTGCGCTCGACGGTTTCCTGGGCGTCTAACAACCGCGCGCTGGCCGCACTGTTTTCGGCTTTCAGGGCTTTTTGAGTGAAGAGCTGGCGAGTGTGAAACGCGGCCTGGTACTGCTCGCTGGTTTTCTCCAGCTCCTCGTAGTACCGCTGATCGTGCTCGGCCTGGCTGGCCGAAGACGACAATTGTTGCTCCAGGGTCAGGCGCCGGGTTTGCAGGGTGAGGAGGGTTTCCTGGTTGGCTCGCGGGTTTTCCACCACCGCGATTTTCTGGCCCTGACTGAAAGTCGTGCCGGGCTTGACCTCCAGCGAACTCACCACGCCGTCAATCGGAGTGGTCAGCAGAATCACAGGCGCATTCAAAATCGCCCGCGTCGCCGAGGCGGATACCAGTGGCATCAGCAAAGTCGACAACAGTAACCAGACGACAAATCCAAGGACCCCCAAACCCACCAGGCGTGGCAACAGTGACAATAACTTCGAGCGTTCTTCTGCCATGTTTGACTCTCCCGATAGACCAACCGCATATCAGTCAGGCAATAACAAACCGTGACTGCGAAACACTTTTGGCAGGGTGAGCAAAACGAAATTGTTCTTTGCACGGCAATTAAGCCGACGCCGTTTTATTGGATTTTATGGTGATGTGAGCAGGAATGAGATTCCTGTCTTTTTGGAGAGTTGTTGTACAGCAATAACGAAGCGGCTCAACAGGCCCGTGGCAGAGCGGGCGCTTACATTGGCGACACTAGATTCAGTCCCGAGGGGTGTCAAGCATTTGGATTTAACAAATAAATGACGTCAAATATTTACCACGCAAAGAAATGGATCCATTCAAACGACTCATGTCGATTTGATCGACAACTACTTATTTTCATTGAGAGTTTTTATTTTTAATATTCAAGTGAACTTTTTATCTATTTTTAGATAATTCTGAGTTTTTTATCAGAAAGATTAAAAAGATATAAGTAGCGATGCGATACACAAAAAAAAACGCCCCGACCAAGTCGGGGCGTTTTCATGTACCGCTAAGGCTTAGCGCGGGAACGCTGGCGGGTTTACACCGGCCATGTCTTCCATCACGCGAACCACCTGGCAGCTGTAGCCGAACTCGTTGTCGTACCAAACGTACAGTACAACGCGGTTGTCCTGGGTGATGGTCGCTTCAGCATCCACAACGCCTGCGTGGCGCGAGCCGACGAAGTCGGTGGAAACCACTTCCTGCGAGTTGACGTAGTCGATTTGCTTGTGCAGATCGGAGTGCATGGCCATCTGGCGCAGGTACTCGTTGATCTCTTCGCGGGTGGTGGCCTTCTCGAGGTTCAGGTTGAGGATGGCCATCGACACGTTTGGCGTCGGAACGCGGATCGCGTTACCGGTCAGCTTGCCGGCCAGCTCAGGCAGGGCCTTGGCAGCGGCAGTGGCAGCACCGGTCTCGGTGATGACCATGTTCAGCGCGGCGCTACGGCCACGGCGATCGCCCTTGTGGAAGTTGTCGATCAGGTTCTGGTCGTTGGTGTACGAGTGAACCGTTTCAACGTGACCGTTGACGATGCCGAACTTGTCATTCACGGCTTTGAGCACCGGCACGATGGCGTTGGTGGTGCAGGAAGCGGCCGAAATGATCTTGTCGTCAGCGGTGATCTCGGCATGGTTGATGCCGTGAACGATGTTCTTCAGCTTGCCTTTGCCGGGCGCGGTCAGAACTACGCGGTCGATGCCCGGGCAGGCCAGGTGCTGGCCCAAACCATCGGCGTCACGCCATACACCGGTGTTGTCCACCAGCAGCGCGTCTTTGATGCCGTACTGGGTGTAATCCACTTCAGTCGGGTTTTTCGCGTAGATAACCTGGATCAGGTTGCCGTTGGCGGTGATGGTGTTGTTGGCTTCATCAATGGTGATGGTGCCATCGAACGGGCCGTGAACCGAATCACGACGCAGCAGGCTTGCACGCTTGACCAGATCGTTCTCGGCGCCCTTGCGGACAACGATGGCGCGCAGACGCAGGCCGTCGCCACCACCGGTTTTCTCGATCAGGATGCGCGCCAGCAGACGGCCGATGCGACCGAAGCCGTACAGGACGACGTCGGTGCCTTTGCGAGCGGAAGCGTTTTGCTGGCCAACCACGTCAGCCAGTTCTTCGCGGACGAACTGCTCGGCAGTGCGGCCGTTGCCTTCGCTACGGAATTTGAACGCCAACTTGCCCAGGTCTACCGAAGCCGCGCCGAGCTTGAGCTCGCTCATGGCCTTGAGCAGAGGGAATGTTTCGTGGACGGAGAGTTCGCTGTCGTCGGAAGAACGGTGGCGAGCAAAGCGGTGAGCTTTGAGAATCGCGATGACAGACTGGTTGATCAGGCTGCGGCCATAGATCGAGCTCACCACGTTGTTATTGCGGTAGAGCTGACCGATAAGCGGAATCATCGCTTCTGCGAGTGCTTCACGGTCGATCCATTCACCAAGACACTGGTCGGGCTTCTGAGTCACGGTAACCTTCCACATGTAGGGGCAGAAAAAAGGGGCTACATTATGCCGCCGAGTGACTCACGTAGCAATGCGCGCTTGTCGTGCGATCCGTAACAATTCTCCGTTCAAAAAAATCACGTCTCGCGCAAACCCAATAAAACCGGGGCTTACAGCGCAGTCAATTTTTTGCGGTTTGCGCCGCGTTGTGCGTAACCCTCCGTAACACTCGTTCGTTTTACCACTACATATTCAATAATTTTTGGTAAAAAACAGGCGTTTTTTGTCTTTACCACTACATTTCGCCAAACCGGTGTAATAGACGCAGTCTGCAACTGACAGGCGGCACCCGAGGCCGCTACAATTACCGACTTTGTCGCAACGCTTGGAGCTCAACCTTCCGTGCCCGTTCTGCGTCTACCGCATCTCCCTGCCGCGGCAGGTAAACAGCATTGGGGCAACCTGCCCGGTGCCGCCCTGAGCCTGGCGATCGCCGAGGCCGCCAGTGCGGCCAAGCGCTTTACCCTGCTACTGACCGCCGACAGCCAAAGTGCCGAACGGCTGGAACAGGAGCTGAGTTTCTTCGCCCCGGATTTGCCCGTGCTGCATTTCCCCGACTGGGAAACCCTGCCCTACGATCTGTTCTCGCCGCACCAGGACATCATTTCCCAGCGCATCGCCAGCCTGTATCGACTGCCGGAACTGGTGCACGGCGTGCTGGTGGTGCCGATCACCACCGCCCTGCATCGCCTGGCACCGACCAAATTCCTGCTCGGCAGCAGCCTGGTGCTGGACGTCGGCCAGAAGCTCGACGTCGAGCAAATGCGCACCCGCCTCGAAGCCACCGGCTATCGCTACGTCGATACCGTGTACGAGCATGGCGAATTCACGGTCCGCGGATCGCTGATCGACCTGTTCCCGATGGGCAGCAAGCTGCCTTACCGGATTGACTTGTTCGACGACGAAATCGAAACCCTGCGCACCTTCGATCCGGAGAACCAACGCTCCATCGACAAGGTCGATTCGGTCAAGCTGTTGCCGGCCAAGGAATTCCCGCTGCAGAAAGAAGCCGTGACCCGTTTCAAGGCACGCTTTCGCGAGCGCTTCGACGTCGACTTCCGCCGCTGCCCGATCTTTCAGGACTTGAGCAGCGGGATTACTCCCGCCGGCATCGAGTACTACCTGCCATTGTTCTTCGAGGAAACCTCAACGCTGTTCGATTACCTGCCCCAGGACACTCAGGTGTTCTCATTGCCCGGCATCGAACAGGCAGCGGAAAACTTCTGGAACGACGTGCGCAATCGCTATGAAGAGCGGCGTGTCGATCCATCCCGTCCTTTATTGCCACCCGCCGAATTGTTCCTGCCGGTGGAAGACTGCTTCGCACGCCTTAAGAACTGGCCACGGGTCGTCGCCAGTCAACAGGACGTTGAATCCGGTGCCGGCCGCGAGCGCTTCCCTGCCCGGGAACTGCCGAACCTGGCCATCGAAGCCAAGGCCACCCAACCGCTGGCGGCGCTGTCCGGTTTTCTCGACGAGTTTCCCGGGCGCGTGCTGTTTACCGCCGAATCCGCAGGCCGGCGCGAAGTGCTGCTGGAACTGCTGGAACGCTTGAAGCTGCGACCAAAAACCGTCGACAGCTGGCCGGACTTCGTGGCGAGCAAGGAACGCCTGGCAATCACCATCGCGCCACTGGATGAAGGCTTGCTGCTGGACGATCCGGCCCTGGCCCTGATTGCCGAAAGCCCGCTGTTCGGTCAACGCGTGATGCAGCGCCGTCGCCGCGAAAAACGCGCCGATGCCAACAACGACGCGGTGATCAAGAACCTCACCGAACTGCGTGAAGGCGCGCCGGTGGTGCATATCGATCACGGGGTCGGTCGCTACCTCGGCCTCGCCACCCTGGAAATCGACAGCCAGACGGCCGAATTCCTCGCCCTGGAATACGCCGAGGGCGCCAAGCTCTACGTGCCGGTCGCCAACCTGCATCTGATCGCCCGCTATACCGGCAGCGACGATGCCTTGGCCCCGCTGCACCGCCTGGGCTCCGAGACCTGGCAGAAAGCCAAGCGCAAAGCCGCCGAACAAGTACGCGACGTCGCAGCCGAATTACTCGACATCTATGCACGCCGCGCCGCCCGCGAAGGTTATGCCTTCGCCGACCCGAAAGCCGATTACGCGACCTTCAGCGCCGGGTTCCCGTTTGAAGAAACCCCGGACCAGCAGACCACCATCGAAGCCGTGCGCGAAGACATGCTCGCGCCAAAACCGATGGACCGCCTGGTGTGTGGCGACGTTGGTTTCGGCAAGACCGAAGTGGCGATGCGCGCCGCCTTCATCGCCGTGCACGGCGGCAAGCAAGTCGCGATTCTGGTGCCGACCACCCTGCTCGCCCAGCAGCACTACAACAGCTTCCGCGACCGCTTCGCCGATTGGCCGGTGACCGTGGAAGTGATGAGCCGCTTCAAGTCTGCCAAGGAAGTGAATGCGGCGGTGGCGGACCTGGCCGAAGGCAAGATCGACATCGTCATCGGCACGCACAAGTTGCTGCAGGACGACGTCAAAATCAAAAACCTCGGGCTGGTGATCATCGACGAAGAACACCGTTTCGGTGTGCGCCAGAAAGAACAGCTCAAGGCACTGCGCAGCGAAGTCGACATTCTCACCCTGACCGCCACGCCGATTCCGCGCACGCTGAACATGGCGGTGTCGGGCATGCGCGACCTGTCGATCATCGCCACGCCGCCGGCGCGTCGCCTGTCCGTGCGCACTTTCGTCATGGAACAGAACAAGAGCACGGTCAAGGAAGCCCTGCTCCGCGAGCTGCTGCGTGGCGGCCAGGTCTACTACCTGCACAACGACGTGAAGACCATCGAGAAATGCGCCGCCGATCTCGCCGAACTGGTGCCGGAGGCACGGATCGGCATCGGTCACGGGCAGATGCGCGAACGCGAACTCGAACAGGTGATGAGCGACTTCTACCACAAGCGCTTCAACGTGCTGATCGCCTCGACCATCATCGAGACCGGCATCGACGTGCCGAGCGCCAACACCATCATCATCGAGCGCGCCGACAAATTCGGCCTGGCGCAGCTGCACCAGTTGCGCGGCCGGGTTGGACGCAGTCACCACCAGGCTTACGCCTACCTGCTGACACCACCGCGCCAGCAAATCACCCCGGACGCGGAAAAGCGCCTGGAAGCGATCGCCAACACCCAGGACCTCGGCGCGGGCTTCGTACTCGCCACCAACGACCTGGAAATCCGTGGCGCCGGCGAATTGCTCGGCGATGGTCAGAGCGGGCAGATCCAGGCGGTCGGTTTCACGCTGTACATGGAAATGCTCGAACGTGCGGTGAAGTCGATCCGCAAGGGCGAGCAGCCGAACCTCGACCAACCCCTGGGCGGCGGTCCGGAAGTCAACTTGCGGGTGCCGGCACTGATTCCCGAGGACTATCTGCCGGACGTCCACGCACGCCTGATTCTCTACAAGCGCATCGCCTCGGCCACCGATGAGGAAGGCCTGAAGGATCTGCAAGTGGAAATGATCGATCGTTTCGGCCTGTTGCCAGAGCCGACCAAGAACCTGATGCGCATCACCGCCCTGAAGTTGCAGGCCGAATTGCTGGGCATCAGAAAGGTCGACGGTGGTCCGCAAGGTGGTCGCATCGAGTTCGCCGCGCAAACCCCGGTCGACCCGCTGACGCTGATCAAACTGATCCAGAGCCAGCCCAAACGCTACAAATTCGAAGGGGCCACGGTGTTTAAGTTCATGGTCCCGATGGAACGCCCGGAAGAGCGCTTTAATACTGTAGAGGCGCTGTTCGAGCGCCTCATCCCGAAAACTGCTTGAAGGACGCCGCATGCGCCTGTTTCGCTTACTGACCTTGATGATCTCCTTGGTCACTCCCACGGCGTTTGCCGCCGATCTGTATCAGGTTGAAATGATTCTGGTCCGTCAGAACGCTGTGCCACCCATTGTCAGTCGCGCCGCACCGGAAGACTGGGCCGCCGGCGCGCAGCCCATCAGTCCCGACAGCCTGCGCACACCGAGCCTCAATGGCGAAGTGGCAAAACTCAGTGCCAGTACCGACTACACCGTGTTGCTGCACAAGGCATGGCAACAAACGCTCGGCGAAGAAGCCACCAAAGTCGCGATCAGCGAGGGCAAGGAACAATTCGGTCAATTCCCGATCGAAGGCACGCTCAACCTGAAACTGGGACGTTTCACCGACGTCGACGCAGACTTCTGGATCAACCAGATCAACGCCGATGGCCTGGTCACCGCCAGTGAACGCCTGAAACAGGAAAGCCACACCAAGAACGGCCAGCTGAACTTCCTCGACAACGGCCACCTTGGCCTGCTGATCAAAATCACCTCGCTGACCATCCCCGCACCTCGGCCAGCCCCCGAAGAAATTCCGGACTGATTGAGTCCCTATGTCCGCGACCCTGAGCAAACCCCTGGCACCCTCCTGGGTCAGCCGCTTCAAGGAGCAGAGCCTCGAACGCGGCCGCCGCTACGCACTGGAGAATCGCGTCAGGATAGTCGAGGCCGGCGACGCGACCATCATTGCCGCTTGCGAAGGCTCTGGCGGCAACGTTTATCGTCAGACCATTCGCCTGCGTGAGTCAGCCAAAGGCACCTTGCTGATGGTCGATGCCACCTGCTCTTGTCCGGTGCACACCAACTGCAAGCATTGTGCGGCGGTCTTGCTCCAGGTGCAGGAAACACTCGATTACCCCGCCGCCGCCAAGGACGCCGAGCTTCTGGAGAAACTGCAGGCCGTACTGGAAAACCGCAGTCCGAAAGCACCGCCACAAGTCCTGATAGATAACGTGCAGCCTGTGCCTCGCCTGTGGCTGGCGAGCATCGAGTTCAGTGCCTTCGAGCCACGCAATGGCAAGATGCAGCGCTATACCCAGCATCGCGCGGCGCTGTCCTTCAGCTATCTGGACGAGTACGTTTCCGGGCAGAAAAACGCCGATATCCTGATTCGCCAGGAAACACAGACACTTCGGATAAAGCGTCATCCGGACGTGGAACAGTCCTACCGGGAACAGCTGCGGATCCTCGGTTTCAAAGTCGCCACCCGCCAGAGCAAAGCCCTGCCGGAAAGTGCCGGCGAATTGTTCGAGATGGTCAATGACAGCGCCTGGCTGACCTTCACCCTCAATGAATTGCCGAAGCTGCGCACCCAGGGCTGGGAGCTGCAGATCAACGAAGACTTCGGTTTCGACCTGACCGCCGTGGACGACTGGTACGCCACCGTCGAACAGGCACCGGAACGTGACTGGTTTGATCTGGAACTGGGCATCATCGTCAATGGCGAGCGGCTGAGCCTGCTGCCGATCCTGTTGAACCTGATGCGTTCCCACACCGAAATCCTCAACCCGGAACGCCTCGCCCGACGGCGCGACGATGAGTTGATCCTGGTGAACATTCCCAACCGCCCGAACTCCGAACAGGGCCCCTTGCAAGTCGCCCTGCCCTTCGGGCGCTTGAAGCCGGTGCTGGCCACCCTTGGCGAGTTCTACCTGCAAGAGCCTGGTGAAACCACACTACGCCTGAGCAAGACCGACGCCACGCGCCTGAATCCGCTGGAAGACCTGCCACTGCTATGGGAAGGCGGCGAACAGATCCGCACCTTTGCCCAACGCTTGCGAGACATCAAGGACTACACCGCCACGGCACCGGACGGCTTGAATGCGACGCTGCGCCCCTACCAGCTGGAAGGCTTGAGCTGGATGCAGTCATTGCGACAACTGGAAGTCGGCGGGATCCTGGCGGACGACATGGGCCTGGGTAAAACCCTGCAAACCCTGGCGCATGTTCTTACGGAGAAAAACGCCGGACGTCTCGACCGGCCATGCATGGTGGTAATGCCTACCAGCCTGATCCCCAACTGGCTGGACGAAGCGGCACACTTCACACCACAGCTCAAAGTGTTGGCGCTGTATGGCGCCAGCCGCAAAAAGCATTTCGACAACCTCGCCGATTACGACCTGATCCTGACCACCTATGCCTTGCTGCCCAAGGATGTCGAACGCTTGGCGGCTCAGCCATTACACGTACTGGTACTGGACGAAGCGCAGTACATCAAGAATCCGAACAGCAAGGCGGCCCAGGCAGCGCGCGAACTGAATGCTCGTCAGCGCCTGTGCCTGAGCGGCACGCCCCTGGAAAACCACCTGGGTGAACTGTGGTCGCTGTTTCACTTCCTGCTGCCGGGCTGGCTGGGTGACGTCAAAAGCTTCAACAGCGATTACCGCGTACCGATCGAAAAGCGCGCCAGCGAAGTCAGACTTCAGCACCTCAATGGTCGGATCAAACCCTTCCTGTTACGTCGCACCAAGGAACAGGTGGCGACCGAGTTGCCGCCGAAAACCGAGATCATCCACTGGGTCGAGCTCAACGAAGCCCAACGCGACGTTTATGAAACGATGCGCCTGGCCATGGACAAGAAGGTTCGCGACGAGATCACCCGCAAGGGCGTGGCGCGCAGCCAGATCATCATCCTTGAGGCGCTGCTGAAATTGCGGCAAGTGTGCTGCGATTTACGCCTGGTCAACGACGCCACCCTACCGGCGCGTGGCAGCACGTCGGGCAAACTCGACAGCCTGATGGAAATGCTCGAAGAGCTGTTTGAGGAAGGGCGGCGGATTTTGCTGTTCTCGCAATTCACTTCGATGCTGTCGTTGATCGAAGATGAGCTGAACAAACGCGGTGTGGCCTACGCCCTGTTGACCGGACAGACCCGTGATCGACGCACGCCAGTGAAGGACTTCCAGAGCGGCAAACGTCAGATATTTCTGATCAGCTTGAAGGCAGGCGGCGTGGGCCTGAACCTCACGGAAGCAGATACGGTGATTCATTACGATCCGTGGTGGAACCCTGCGACTGAAAATCAGGCGACCGACCGTGCCTATCGCATTGGTCAGGAGAAGCCGGTGTTCGTCTACAAGTTGATCGCGCGCGGCACGGTGGAAGAGAAGATTCAGCATCTGCAAAAAGAAAAATCCGACCTCGCGGCGGGCGTGCTGGATGGACGTCAGGCCGGGGACTGGAAACTGCAGAGCGATGATATCGAGGCGTTGTTCGCGCCGTTGCCGGATAAGCTGGAGAAGCGCTGAGAACGGCGGCGCCTGAGAGATCGCTATCGCGAGCAGGCTCGCTCCCACATGGTTTTCACCGCACCTGTGGGAGCGAGCCTGCTCGCGATAGGGTCAACTCGGTCTTGAGCCTGACTCAGCCCCTGAGCACCCGCGCCAGCGTCGACTTCACCTTGCCCATCCCGTCATGCAACGCCTGCTCGATCTCGGCCATGGTGATCACCGCAGTCGACTTGCCCGCCGCCGGATTCACCACCAGCGCCAGACAGGCGTAATCCAGCTCCAGCTCACGAGCCAGGGCCGCTTCCGGCATTCCGGTCATGCCGACGATGTCGCAACCGTCACGCTCCAGGCGCGCGATCTCGGCAACGGTTTCCAGGCGCGGACCCTGGGTACAGGCATACACGCCATGGCTGCTGTAACCGACGCCCTCAGCCGCCAGTGCCGCGATCAATTGCTGACGCAGCGGTTCGCTGTAGGGATAGCTGAAATCGATGTGCGTGACCTGCTCCAGATCATCGGCAAAGTAAGTGTGCTCGCGACCACTGGTGTAGTCGATCAACTGATGCGGCACGCAAAAATGCCCAGTACCCATCGCCGCATGAATGCCACCCACCGCGTTCACCGCGAGAATCGCCTCGGCCCCGGCCTGTTTCAGCGCCCAGAGGTTGGCGCGGTAGTTCACCTGATGCGGCGGGAAACGGTGCGGGTGACCATGACGGGCAAGGAACAGAACCTCCTTGCCTGCGTACTCGCCGACCTGCACCTCGGCAGAGGGCGCGCCGTAAGGGGTGTCCACCGCCAATGACTGACGAATGCGCAGATCTTCGAGCTGAGTGAGGCCAGTGCCTCCGATAATCGCGTAAACCGTCATAACGAACCGCCCTTAATCGATCAATTGAGCTTCTTTGAGCGCGCCGACGGCAACCAGCCAACGCGGATCCTGACGGTATTCTGTGTTCGCAAACGACTGACCGCGCATTCGTGCGATGCGCGCAGATGGCTTGACCTTCAGGCGTTGCGCGGCGCTCAGGGCCAGCTCGGCGGCAGCGCGATCGTTGCACACCAGGCCCATGTCGCAACCGGCGGTCAAGGCCGCTTCAATGCGACTGGCGGCATCACCCACTACGTGGGCGCCGGCCATGGACAGGTCATCACTGAAGATCACACCGTCGAATTGCAATTCACCACGCAGAATGTCCTGCAACCAGCGCCGGGAGAAACCGGCAGGCTGGGAATCGACTTGAGGGTAGATGACGTGCGCCGGCATGATCGCTGCCAGTTGTTTACTCAGCCTGGCGAACGGCACCAGGTCATTGGCGCGGATCTCGTCGAGGCTGCGCTCGTCATTCGGAATCGCCACGTGGGAATCGGCCTCGGCCCAACCGTGACCGGGAAAATGCTTGCCGGTGGCAGCCATGCCCGCACTGTTCATGCCACGAATGAACGCACCGGCCAGCAGAGCCGCACGCGCCGGGTCGCCTTCGAACGAACGGGTACCGACCACCGCGCTGCGCTGGTAATCGAGGTCAAGTACCGGTGCGAAACTCAGATCCAGGCCAACAGCCAACACCTCAGTTGCCATGATCCAGCCGCACTGCTCGGCCAGGTACTCAGCATTCGGATTATCGGCAATGGCGCGCATCGCCGGCAGTCGGACGAAGCCCTGGCGCAGACGCTGCACACGCCCGCCTTCCTGATCCACCGCCAGCAAGAGATCCGGACGGATGGCACGGATTGCGGCACTCAACTCACGGACCTGACGCGGATGCTCGATGTTGCGAGCGAAAATAATCAGGCCACCCACCTCGGGTTGGCGCAGCAATTGGCGATCTTCGGCCGTCAGCCAGGTACCGGCGACGTCCACCATCAACGAGCCTTGCAGGCCTGCAGTCATAGAGATTCCTTGATAACGAAAAATCCGGCTCGCACGAATTCGCCGCCATGGGCAGTGCCCGGCAGATCGGCGATATCGATAGGGAACGGATTCAGAACGAGAGTCGGCATGGGCGGCTAGCTTAGCGGATGTCAGCTGCCGCGCCCACCCGTGCGGGGTTAAACCTTGGCGGCAACCGCGGTCGACTTGCTGCGCGGACGCAATTGAGCGCTGGCCATGGCCGTGTCGGTGACTCCGGACTCGGCACGCATGCCCGCAGCCAGGAATGGCACCATCAGTCGCATGACTTGCTCAATGGAGGTATTCACCCCGAAGTCGGTCTCGGCAATGGCGCGCAAGGCCTTGATGCCGGACATGCTGAACGCAGCGGCGCCCAGCATGAAGTGCACACGCCAGAACAGTTCGATCGGCGGAATCCGCGGCGCGGCTTCGTTGACCAGCATCATGTAGCGGCGAAACACCTTGCCGTACATGTCTTCCAGATAACGACGCAAATGCCCCTGGCTCTGACTGAAAGCCAGACCCAGCAAACGCATGAAGATAGAAAGATCGTTGCCACTGCGCGGCTGGACCACCAGGGCCTGCTCGACGAGGATTTCCAGCAATTCCTCAAGTGTCGCCTTGTTCTCCGGCTTGGCCTGACGACGCTCCAGCTCTTTGTCGAGACTGATGCAGAACGGCCCGAGAAACCGGGAGAAGACAGCCTGGATCAGTGCTTTTTTCGAACCGAAGTGGTAGTTCACCGCCGCCAGATTGACACCGGCCTTGCTGGTTATCAGACGCAACGAGGTTTCGGCGAAACCTTTTTCCGCGAACAACTGCTCGGCAGCATCAAGAATGCGTTCTACGGTTTCCGACTGGGCCATGACTACTCCGCCTGACAAACACTTGTTTGAAACATACGTTTCAGCCTGAGTATTGTCAAGTCTGGCAGTTCGATTTGGGAATGGTCAGTCAGACATTTAACCATACAACTGCAAAGCTTCAATCAGAAGGCTGATCGACCGTCTGGCGGCAGGCAAAAAAAGGGGCATTGCCAAGACCGTTTCACTGTATATAATCCCAGTCACTGTATAAAAAGACAGAGCGATCATTATGCTAAAGCTGACGCCACGCCAAGCAGAGATTCTGGCCTTCATCAAACGCTGCCTAGAAGACAACGGCTACCCGCCAACCCGCGCGGAAATCGCTCAGGAATTGGGTTTCAAATCCCCCAATGCGGCAGAAGAACACCTCAAGGCGCTGGCCCGCAAGGGTGCCATTGAGATGACGCCCGGAGCCTCTCGCGGGATTCGCATTCCCGGTTTCGAGGCCAAGGCCGACGACTCCAGCCTGCCGATCATTGGCCGCGTTGCCGCTGGCGCGCCAATCCTCGCTCAACAGCACGTCGAGGAATCCTGCAACATCAATCCTTCGTTTTTCCATCCTCGCGCCGACTACCTCCTGCGGGTACATGGCATGAGCATGAAAGACGTCGGTATTTTCGATGGCGACCTGCTGGCCGTGCACACCACCCGTGAAGCCCGCAACGGCCAGATCGTGGTCGCTCGGATCGGCGACGAAGTGACCGTCAAGCGCTTCAAGCGTGACGGCAGCAAAGTCTGGCTGATCGCCGAAAACCCTGACTTCGCCCCTATCGAAGTAAACCTTAAAGATCAGGAACTGGTGATCGAAGGCTTGAGTGTCGGCGTCATTCGCCGCTAAAGGAGGCTTTATGCAGTTCCCACACACATCACAGCAAGCCCAACTGCCGTTGTTCGAGGCGTTCATGGCGCAGCCATTGGCGCCAATTCTGAAGGAAGTGGTCGAGTCGCCATGGAGCGCGGAACCCGAGGTCTTCAGTGAGTTGTCTCTGCGTGGTGCCGCCGGAAACTGCCTGAACCTTCTGGCACCAATCCTCAGGGAATTGAGCCAGGATCAGGATGCGCGCTGGCTGACGCTAATCGCCCCGCCCGCCAGTCTGACCCAGGCTTGGCTACGGGACGCCGGCCTCAATCGCGAACGTATTCTGTTGTTGCAGCCGCGCGGCACTCAGAGCGCTCAGCAACTGACCTGCGAAGCCCTTCGCCTGGGTCGAAGCCACACGGTTGTCAGCTGGCTCAATCCGCTGACCGCGAACTCGCGGCAACAGTTGATCAGCGCAGCCCGGACCGGGGACGCTCAAAGCCTGAATATTCGATTGGGCTGACTGACACATACTGCGCCTTTACCGGCGCAGGGCTTCTCCAGGGACAGAAAAGCTGATCTACAACTGGGTACTGGAATCCGACGGGCGGGATCAATGAAGGACCCGCGCCCCCTCTTCCTTATCGAATTCGCCTTCAACCAGGCGTCCTGCCATCTGCACACCAACGCTCAACATCGCCTTGGCGACTTCCACGTGCTGGCCTTGAAGGAACGCTTTGGCGTCCTCGGAGAAATCCAAAGTCACCAGAGAACCCTCGTCCTCAGCCCTGCGCAGCTCAATCCGGCCGTCTGGTAACTCGACAATTTCTAGAAAGGACGTTGGCATAAAGGTCTGTTCTCCACGAAAGGCGGGGATTATATAGGCATTGGCCACGCTCCGCTCGGGATCTTGACCAGATGTCATTGCAAGAAAATATCTTTTAGCGGTCACCCCTGAGGCGGAAAGCCATTAAGGGCCTCCACCAACCGCTCAATTTTTCAGCACTCGTTCAAGCCATCGCGAAAACGGATCGCCAAACTTTTAAGGTTCTGTCGCCAGCTCTCCAGCTCGTCGCGGCTCAACTCCTCAGGCACCTCTTCTTCATCCAGATTCACGGCCAGAATCAACGGCTGCGTCACGTCGCCCTTGGGTTTGTGCGGTGCGCGGGGTGGCTGGAACAATGCTTTATGAGCCGCCAGCAACTTGGCCAGCCAGGTTTCCGGGTTGTTGGCCAGTTCGATCATCTCGGCCAGCTCAGGAATGGCGATGGTTTCCAGGACTTCGCGAGTCAGCAACGTTTCGGCCCGTGATGCACTGGCCTGAGGCAAGCGATAGAAGCCAGCGATCTCGTGACACAACCCCAACAGCGCACCGTACAGGTGAAATAACGTCGACTCACGACCAGCCTGAATCAGCGCCAGAGAGTTCATTGCCCGCCCCTCTTCAGCTTTGGCGAGCGCCTCCAGGGACAGTCCGGCGAAATAAATCTTTTGATTGGTACGGGTATAGAGCTCGTGGGCCATGGCGGCAGTCTCCACAACGAAATAATTGCATCACGCAGGTCATGCAGGAGCGAGCTCGCGATGGTCGTCAACGATGACGCGGGCCTTCAGAATGCCCGCGCTACTCTCACGCTCATCGCGAACGCGCTCACTCCTGCAAGGTATTGCGATTTTACGCCTTCGCAGCCGGTCGCTTGTCCTCGACCTTCCACTTGCCACCGTCGTAGAACGCCTTCCAGCCAGTCGGCTTGCCGTCGACTTCTGTCTGCACGTACTGCTCTTTGGTTTTGCGGCTGTAACGGATCACTGCCGGGAGGCCGTCCGGATCTTTCTTCGGCGCTTCGCAGAGGAAATGATACTTCGGATCGATCTCATCCTTGTGCGGGATGATCTCCATGACCAATGGCGCACGAGTCTCACGATTTTTCGGGAACTGGCTCGCTGCCAGGAACAGACCGGAGGCACCGTCGCGCAAGATGTAGGTATCGTTGACCTTTTCGCATTTCAGCTCAGGCATCTTCACCGGATCCATCTTTGGCGGCGCCGCATCACCACTCTTCAGCAGTTTGCGAGTGTTCTTGCACGTTGGGTTGGTGCAACCGAAGAACTTGCCGAAACGACCGGTCTTGAGTTGCATCTCGCTGCCGCACTTGTCGCACTCCAGGCTAGGACCTTCGTAGCCCTTGATGCGATAGTTGCCCTCTTCGATTTCGTAGCCATCGCAATCCGGGTTGTTACCGCAGATGTGCAGCTTGCGCTTCTCGTCGAGCAGATAAGCGTCCATCGCCGTACTGCAGATCGGGCAGCGATGCTTGCCGCGCAATACCAGGGATTCCGACTCACCCTCGTCGTCCGCAGCGATTTCATCGCCGGGCACCAGGTTGACGGTCGCCTTGCAGCGCTCTTTCGGTGGCAGGCTGTAGCCCGAGCAACCGAGGAATACTCCGGTCGATGCGGTACGAATCTGCATTGGGCGACCGCAGGTCGTGCACGGAATATCGGTCATCACCGGCTGGTTCGCCCGCATGCCGTTTTCCGCGCCTTCGGCCACTTCGAGTTTTTTCTTGAAGTCGCCGTAGAACTCGTCGAGCACGTTTTTCCAGTCGCGCTCGCCCTGGGCCACGTCATCGAGGTTCTCCTCCATGCCGGCAGTAAAGCCGTAGTCCATCAGGTTGGAGAAGCTTTCGGCCAGACGCTCGGTGACGATGTCACCCATCTTTTCCGAATAGAAACGACGGTTGTGCAGCGCCACGTAACCGCGGTCCTGGATGGTCGAAATGATCGCCGCATAGGTCGAAGGACGACCGATGCCGCGTTTTTCCATTTCCTTTACCAGGCTGGCTTCCGAGTAACGCGCCGGCGGTTTGGTGAAGTGCTGGGTCGGATCAAGCTTGATCAGCTTCATCGCATCGCCCTGGGCCATGTCCGGCAGCACGTCATCATCACCTGGCTTGGCGATCTGCGGCATCACACGGGTGTAACCGTCGAACTTGAGGATACGGCCCTTGGCGCGCAGCTCGAAGTCACCGGCGCCGACAGTGACCGTGGTCGACAGGTATTGGGCCGGCAGCATCTGGCAGGCGAGGAACTGGCGCCAGATCAGCTCGTAGAGGCGCTCGGCATCACGCTCCATACCAGAGAGCTTGCTTGGCTCGGTGTTGGCGTCGGACGGACGAATCGCTTCGTGAGCCTCTTGGGCGCCTTCCTTGCTGCTATAGACGTTCGGTGTTTCCGGCAGGTACTTCTTGCCGAACTCGCCTTCAATATAAGTACGCGCCATCGCCACGGCGTCTGCCGAGAGGTTGGTGGAGTCGGTACGCATATACGTGATGTAGCCGGCTTCATACAGACGCTGGGCCATCATCATGGTTTTCTTCACGCCGAAGCCCAGGCGGTTGCTCGCGGCCTGCTGCAGGGTGGAAGTGATGAACGGGGCCGATGGCTTGCTGCTGGTCGGCTTGTCTTCGCGCTTGACGATGCTGTAGCTGGAAGCCTTGAGCTTCTCCAGCGCGGCCATGGCCTGGGCTTCGTTGAGCGGCTTGAAGGCTTCGCCTTTTTCGCGAGCGACGTCGAAACGCACGGTTGCACCCTTGGCGGTGCCGAGGTCAGCGTGAACCTCCCAGTATTCTTCCGGGATGAACGCACGGATCTCACGCTCACGCTCGACCACCAGTTTCACGGCAACCGACTGCACACGGCCGGCGGACAGGCCACGGGCAATCTTGGCCCACAGCAGCGGCGATACCATGTAACCCACCACGCGGTCGAGGAAACGACGCGCCTGCTGGGCGTTCACGCGATCGATGTCCAGCTCGCCCGGCTGGGAGAAGGCTTCCTGAATCGCCTTTTTGGTAATTTCGTTGAACACCACGCGCTTGTAGCGGCTGTCGTCACCACCGATGGCTTCGCGCAGGTGCCAGGCAATGGCTTCCCCCTCGCGATCCAAGTCGGTTGCGAGATAGATGGTGTCAGCATCCTTGGCGAGCCGGCGCAGCTCTTCGATGACCTTTTCCTTGCCTGGAAGGATCTCGTACTTGGCTTTCCAGCCATGATCGGGATCGACCCCCATGCGAGCGACCAGCTGCTTGCGCGCCTTTTCTTTCGGCGACAGTGCCGGCGCTTCACCCGCAGCGGCCTTGCCGCGCTTGGCGGCTGGCTCTTTGCTGGCGCTAGCCGAACCGCTGGTGGGCAGGTCTCGGATATGGCCGATACTCGACTTCACCACGTATTGGTTACCCAGATACTTGTTGATGGTCTTGGCCTTAGCCGGGGATTCCACAATGACCAGCGATTTGCCCATGGATCAGAAAATTCCTGAATTCTAGAAGTGAAAGGCGTTGGCGCCTGACGCGGCACCGCTATATATAGTGGCTACAAGGTGAGGTCAAGCGCAGGGTTTTGCGCGCACTCAGCTTATGGCTTGGAAAAAACACTCGGTTCGGCTTGCACCAAAGCAAAGCGTGGCACCTGCTCGCCGTCAACTTCGACCGACTCCAGGAACATGCTCAAGGGACGCACCCAAAAGCCGTAATCGCCATACAGGGCTTGGTAGAAGACCACTTCTTCTTCGGTTTCCGAGTGCCGTGCAACACTGAATACACGGTACTGCGGACCTTTGTAATGTTGGTAGAGCCCAGGTTGTATCGGCATGCTTCGGCCCTCACTCAAATCTTTTCAAAATAAAAATAAAAATAAATCCGGAAAAACAAAAACCGGGGCACTTGGCCCCGGCTTCCGTCGACGAAACGATTAAACGCGTTCGAAGACGGTGGAGATGCCTTGGCCGAGACCAATGCACATGGTCGCTACCCCGAAGGTACCGCCATTTTGCTTCATCACATTGAGCAAAGTGCCGGAGATACGCGCACCGGAGCAACCGAACGGGTGACCCAGGGCGATCGCGCCGCCGTGCAGGTTAACCTTCTCGTTCATCTTGTCGAGCACTTTCAGATCTTTCAGCACCGGCAGGGCCTGTGCGGCGAAAGCTTCGTTGAGCTCGAAGAAGTCGATATCGTTGATGCCAAGGCCCGCGCGCTTCAGTGCTTTCTGTGTGGCCGGTACTGGACCATAGCCCATGATCGCCGGGTCCACACCTGCCACTGCCATCGAACGAATCACCGCCAAGGGCTGGATGCCCAGGTCCTGCGCACGCTGCGCCGACATCACGATCATGCACGAAGCACCATCGGTGATCTGCGACGAAGTACCCGCGGTCACGGTACCGCCCTTTGGATTGAAGGCCGGCTTGAGGGCCGCCAGGCTTTCCAGGGTGGTTTCCGGACGAATGGTTTCGTCGTAGTCGAACAGTTTCAGGAAACCATTCTCGTCGTAGCCCTGCATCGGGATGATTTCGTCTTTGAACTTGCCTTCCACGGTCGCCTTGTGGGCGAGTTGGTGAGAGCGCAGGCCGAAAGCATCCTGCTGCTCACGAGTAATGCCGTGCATTTTGCCCAGCATTTCGGCGGTCAGGCCCATCATGCCCGAGGCTTTCGCCGCGTACAGGGACATGTGCGGGTTCGGATCGACACCGTGCATCATGCTCACGTGACCCATATGCTCGACGCCGCCAACGACGAATACGTCACCATTGCCGGTCATGATCGCTTGCGCGGCCGTGTGCAGCGCACTCATCGACGAGCCACACAGACGGCTGACGGTCTGGCCGGCTGAGGTGTGCGGGATTTGGGTCATCAGCGACGCCATGCGGGCGATGTTCCAGCCCTGTTCCAGGGTCTGGTTTACACAGCCCCAGATCACGTCTTCGACTTCGCTCGGGTCGACCTTGACGTTGCGTTCCAGCAGTTTGCTGATCAGGTGCGCCGACATGTCTTCGGCGCGGGTATTGCGGTGCATGCCGCCCTTGGAGCGGCCCATCGGAGTACGACCGAAGTCGACAATCACGACGTCTCTAGGATTCAAGCTCATAAGTTCACTCTCACTCTAGTTGGGGGCGCTTAACCGAAGAAGCTCTGGCCGTTTTTGGCCATTTCGCGCAGCTTCTCGGTCGGGTGGTACAGCGCGCCCAAATCAGCGTACTGGTCAGCCAGGGCAACGAACTCTGCAACACCGATCGAGTCGATGTAGCGCAGCGCACCGCCACGGAATGGAGGGAAACCAATACCGTAGACCAGACCCATGTCGGCTTCGGCAGCGGTTTCGACAATGCCGTCTTCCAGGCAACGCACGGTTTCCAGGCACAGCGGGATCATCATCCAGTTGATGATGTCTTCGTCAGTGACTTCGCGCTGTTCAAACACGATTGGCTTGAGCACTTCCAGGACCGACGGATCGGCCACCTTCTTCTGCTTGCCCTTCTTGTCGGTCTCGTAGGCGTAGAAGCCCTTGCCGTTCTTCTGGCCCAGGCGCTTGGCTTCGTAAAGCACGTCAACGGCCGAACGACGGTCGTCTTTCATGCGATCAGGGAAACCTTCGGCCATCACGTCACGGCCGTGGTGGCCGGTGTCGATGCCGACCACGTCCATCAGGTAGGCCGGGCCCATGGGCCAGCCGAATTTTTCCATGACCTTGTCGATACGGACGAAGTCCACACCGGCGCTGACCAGCTTGGCGAAACCGCCGAAGTACGGGAACAGAACGCGGTTGACCAGGAAGCCCGGGCAGTCGTTGACCACAATCGGGTTCTTGCCCATTTTCTTGGCGTAGGCAACGGTGGTGGCAACGGCCAGCTCGCTGGACTTCTCGCCACGGATCACTTCGACCAGCGGCATCATGTGCACCGGATTGAAGAAGTGCATGCCGACGAAGTTTTCCGGACGCTTGAGGGCCTTGGCCAACAGGCTGATGGAAATGGTCGAGGTGTTCGAGGCGAGGATGGTGTCCTCTTTGACCTGGCCTTCGACTTCGGCCAGAACGGCCTGCTTGACCTTCGGGTTCTCGACGACCGCTTCAACCACCAGGTCAACGTGACCGAAGTCACCGTAGGACAGGGTCGGACGAATGCCGTTGAGCACTTCAGCCATTTTCGCGGCGGTCATGCGGCCTTTCTCAACGCGGCCCACCAGCAGCTTGGCAGCTTCGGCCAGCCCCTGCTCGATACCGTGCTCGTTGATGTCCTTCATCAGGATCGGCGTGCCTTTGGAAGCCGACTGATAGGCGATACCGCCACCCATGATGCCGGCGCCGAGTACGGCAGCCTGCTTCACGTCCTTGGCGATTTCGTCGTAGGCCTTGGCCTTTTTCTTCAGCTCCTGATCATTCAGGAACAGGCCGATCAAGCTCTGCGCAGCAGAGGTCTTGGCCAGCTTCACGAAGCCGGCGGCTTCGACTTCCAGCGCCTTGTCGCGACCGAAGTTCGCGGCTTTCTGGATGGTCTTGATCGCTTCGACCGGCGCCGGGTAGTTCGGGCCAGCCTGGCCGGCCACGAAACCTTTGGCGGTTTCGAAAGCCATCATTTGCTCGATCGCGTTCAGCTTCAGTTTTTCCAGCTTCGGCTGGCGCTTGGCCTTGTAATCGAACTCGCCGGAAATAGCGCGCTTGATCAGTTCCAGCGCAGCCTCCCGTAGCTTTTCAGGAGCCACCACGGCATCGACGGCGCCGACTTTCAGCGCGTCTTCCGGGCGGTTTTCCTTACCGGCGGCAATCCATTCGATGGCGTTGTCGGCGCCGATCAGGCGCGGCAGACGCACGGTACCGCCGAAGCCCGGGTAGATGCCCAGCTTGACTTCCGGCAGACCGATCTTGGCCTTGGTGGACATGACGCGGTAGTCCGCTGCCAGACACATTTCCAGACCGCCACCCAGAGCGATGCCATTGATCGCGGCGACTGTCGGGACGTTGAGGTCTTCGAAATCGCTGAAAATCTTGTTGGCTTCGAGGTTGCCAGCAACAAGCTCTGCATCCGGCAGCTTGAAGTTGTCGACAAATTCGGTGATGTCGGCGCCGACGATGAAGACGTCCTTGCCACTGCTGACGATCACACCCTTGATCGAAGCATCTGCCTTGATGGTGTCTACGGCCTGACGCAGTTCGTTCAGGGTTAGACGGTTGAACTTGTTGACGGACTCACCCTTGAGGTCGAACGTCAGTTCGACGATGCCACTTTCAAGAGCCTTAACCGTGATGGCTTTACCTTCGTAAATCATCAACTGATCTCCACGATATGGAAGCTGAACAGTACACGTCGGACGCAGGCGAATGGCTCGGCAGGGACGTTAAACGTCGATGCTACGCCGATTCACCCGACACACCCGCCAACGCGATAGTCGGGATTCTGTAGGAGCGGTCTGAAATACAAACGCTCAATTCATACGCCCGTTTGATTTGGGTACGTCACCTTCACGGAATTTCCGACAATTGTCAATCGCCCGAAACAGGGGTTGAAACGCGACTTTCCGGTCATTTCCGTACTGCGAAGACCTTCAACACGCCAAGGCATGTGAAGTCATTCATAGGATCAATCATTAGAAAAGTCGCCCTAATTCCCGGCAGCCCGTGTTTAACGAGCTACGCTGGCGGAATCTCAGGGAAAAATGTGCACGCTTTTGGCGAATGCCCAGCGTAAGATCAGCCCACAGCGAATTACCGGCCTGCCTGGCCAACCCCGCCCGATGATGTTGTCGGGCTTTTTATTGCCTGCAAAAAAGTCTGGGGGAGCTGGGCTGCCGGGGATGGACCTGCCACCCCCGTGGCGCTCTCGGGTTCATCGCGAGCAGGCTCGCTCCTACAGGGGGTTGCGGTTCAGGCGAGGGCTTTGAGGGTAGCGTCGATGTGCTGCAAGACCTCGGCTTCGCCCTTCTCGCCCCAATAAAGAGCAATCATTTGTTTGTCGGCCTCGACCTTGTAGACATTGTCCGGCAATTTTTCGAAATGATTGAGCAGCGATCGATCTTCGCAGACCTCCTGCCACTGATTCACCCACACGCCCGGTGATTTTTGCCAGAAACTCCAGCACGCCGGTTGATTGCCCCGTCGTGGTCGGTGGTACTGCGCACAGGGATTTGGCGGCTCCTGGCCGAGCCAGTGCGGCCACTCCTGCGGCGCCAACTGCATGGCCAGGCCGATGCGCCGCGCCTCCATGCGCAGGGCCATACGCCCACTCTGGTGTCGCGACGGTCGCAACCAGGCCAGCGGACTGAGAACCACCAGCAGGATTGACACCACTATCCAGACCGTCATATCTGTACTCCCGATTCTTGATGAGCGTATTCAGTCACTTTGAAACCAATACGCTTGAAACCAGCCATACTTACCAATATCGCAACCCTCAGGAGGAGCACTTCATGCCCTACAACCACATTCTGGTCGCTGTAGACCTAACCGAAGAGTGCGACCCTGTAATCCACCGCGCTCGCGAACTGGCGGTAAGCAATGGTGCGAAATTGTCCCTGGTGCACATTGTCGAGCCGATGGCGATGGCCTTTGGCGGTGACGTGCCGATGGACCTGTCACAACTGCAACAACAGCAGTTCGACCAGGCCAAAGAGCGCCTTGACCGGTTGATCTTGAAATATCCGGAGCTGTCCAGGGAGTACAGCCACCTGACCTACGGCCAGCCACGCCAGGAAATTCACCACCTGGCCAAAGAGCAAGGGTGCGACATGATCGTGGTCGGCAGTCACGGGCGACATGGCTTGGCACTGCTGCTGGGCTCCACCGCCAACGACGTACTGCACGGAGCACCTTGCGATGTGCTGGCGGTGCGCCTGCAAACAAAAAGCTGATAGCCCCCTGTAGGAGCGAGCTCCCTCGCGATGGTCGTCAATGATATCTCGCAACGCCTGACGCCCCGCGAAACTCTCGGATTCATCGCGAGCAAGCTCGCTCCTACGGGGAATTGACCGTAGTCCATATGAAAAGCCCGGCGTTAATGCGAATGAAGCCGGGCTTTTTCATGACAGGATCAATCAGGCGTCCAGCTCGGCCCAACGCTCGACCATCACGTCGAGTTCAGCCTGCAATTGCGCCAGTTGAGCGATCACCGCAGCGGTCTCGGCAGCCGGGCGCAAATAGAAACCAGCATCGGCCATTTGCGCCTCAACACTAGCGATCTGCTGCTCCATCGCTTCAATCTGCCCAGGCAGCGCCTCCAGCTCACGCTGCAATTTGTAGCTGAGCTTCTTCTTCGCCACAGGCGCTTCAACGGCTGCCGCAACCGGCGCAGGCTCGGCCTTGACCACCGCGGAGTTCAGGTCGGCCTTGCCGGACTTGCTCTCGGTCACGCCCAACAGGCGCGGCGAGCCGCCCTGGCGCAGCCAGTCCTGATAACCACCGACGTATTCGCGAACCTTGCCCTCACCTTCAAAGACCAGGGTGCTGGTGACCACGTTATCGAGGAACGCCCGGTCGTGGCTGACCATCAGCACGGTGCCGTTGAAGGTCAGCAATACCTCTTCCAGCAGCTCGAGGGTTTCAACGTCGAGATCGTTGGTTGGTTCGTCGAGCACCAGCAGGTTCGCCGGCTTGCTGAACAGCTTGGCCAGCAACAGTCGGGCACGCTCACCACCGGACAGTGCCTTGACCGGCGTGCGGGCACGCTGCGGGCTGAACAGGAAGTCGCCGAGGTAGCTCAGGACGTGACGGCTCTGGCCGTCGATATCGATGAAGTCGCGGCCTTCGGCGACGTTATCGATCACGGTTTTTTCCAGATCCAGCTGGTGACGCAACTGGTCGAAGTACGCCACGTCAATGCGCGTGCCCTCTTCCACCTTGCCGCTGGTGGGCTGCAGACCGCTGAGCATCAGCTTCAGCAACGTGGTCTTGCCGGTACCGTTGGCGCCGAGCAGGCCGATACGGTCGCCGCGCTGCAGGACCATGGAGAAATCCTTGATCAGGAACGGGCCACCCGGGTGAGCGAAACTCACGTTTTCGAGGACCATCACCTGCTTGCCGGACTTGTCGGCGGTATCGAGCTGAATATTGGCCTTGCCGGTACGCTCGCGACGTTCGCTGCGCTCAACGCGCAAAGCCTTGAGGGCACGTACGCGGCCTTCGTTACGAGTGCGGCGAGCCTTGATGCCCTGACGGATCCAGACTTCTTCCTGGGCCAGTTTTTTGTCGAACAGCGCGTTGGCGGTCGCTTCGGCAGCGAGTTCGGCTTCTTTATGCACCAGGAAGCTGGCGTAGTCGCCGTTCCAGTCGATCAAGCCACCCCGATCCAGTTCGAGGATGCGGGTCGCGAGGTTTTGCAGGAAAGAACGGTCGTGCGTGATGAACAGCACGGCGCCCTGGAAATCCTTCAGCGCTTCTTCGAGCCAGGCAATCGCACCGATGTCCAGGTGGTTGGTCGGTTCGTCGAGCAGCAGCAGGTCGGGTTCGGAAACCAGCGCCTGGGCCAGCAGCACGCGACGACGCCAGCCGCCGGACAACTCGGCGAGGGTCTTGTCGGCGGGCAATTGCAGACGGCTCAGGGTGCTGTCGACCAGGGTCTGCAGACGCCAGCCATCGCGGGCTTCGAGATCGTGCTGGACGTGCATCAGCTTGTCCAGGTCAGCATCGGTGACGATGTTCTGGCTCAGGTGGTGATATTCGGCGAGCAGTGCGCCGACGCCGTCCAGGCCTTCGGCGACCACGTCGAACACGGTCCGCTCGTCGGCTACCGGCAATTCTTGCGGCAATTCGCCGATCTTGAGCCCGGGTGTGCGCCAAACGGAGCCGTCATCGGGCTTCTGGTCGCCCTTGACGAGCTTCATCATGCTGGACTTGCCAGTGCCGTTGCGGCCGATGATGCACACCCGCTCTCCACGGGCGATCTGCCAGGACACCTTGTCCAACAACGGCATAGCGCCGAAAGCAAGGGACACATCGCTGAATTTGAGCAGGGTCATGAGCTTCTCCAAAAACCGGGCGCGCATTCTACCTGACTTGAGGCTTCAGAAGGCCGGCAATTTCACTGTCGAAGCACTCTGCACAGCAAATGTTGCGAACTTATTCAGACAGACCGGCAAAGCTTTCGTCCCCTGCTGGCAAAAGGCTAAGCTACAGTTAATAAAGTGTTGGCTTCGTCAGCACTTGTCATGTTTTCTCTGTTCGGACGTCTCATGCGCAGTCGCATTTTCAAGCTTTTTTCATGTCTTTTACTCTCTGCCGCTGCCGTTAACTCCGCCCAGGCGGTGGACCTGTCTACCCAACGCCAGTATTACGATGAAGCCAAGCGCGCCCTGGCCAAAGGCGATAGCGGCCCTTATTTCCGCTACAGCCAGGCCCTGAGCGATTACCCGCTGGAGCCCTACCTCGCGTACGACGAACTGACCGCGCGTCTGAAAACCGCGAGCAATGCCGAAATTGAAAAATTCCTTGCCGAACATGGCGACCTGCCACAAGCCAACTGGATGAAATTGCGCTGGCTGCGCTGGATGGCTGATCGAGGCGATTGGGAGACGTTCGTCAAATATTACGACCCCAAGATGAACTTCACCGAACTGGACTGCCTGAATGCGCAGTATCAGATCAGCCACAACCTCAAGTCCGAAGGTTACGCCAACACCAACAAACTCTGGCTGACCGGCAAATCCCAACCGGCCACCTGCGATGCACTGTTCGGCATGTGGGCCGCCGAAGGCCAATTGACCGAGCAAAAACGCTGGGAGCGCGCCAAGCTTGCCGCCCAGGCGCGCAACTACCCGCTGGCCAACAGCCTGGTCAACAGCCTGACTACCCTCGCCCCTCGCGGTCGCCTGCTGATCGATGTGGCGCAAAAACCCGAGCTGCTCAATCAGCCGTCGCGCTTCATCCCGGCCGATGAGCCGATGTCCGATATCGTCAGCCTCGGTCTGCGGCGCCTGGCGCGGGAGGACCCGGACAAGGCCATGGATCTGCTCGACGGCTACGCCAGCAGCATGCACTTTTCCCGGGACGAAAAAGTGGCGATCGCCCGGGAAATCGGCCTGACGCTCGCGCGCCGCTTCGACAGCCGCGCGCTGGACGTCATGACCAAGTACGACCCGGAACTGCGTGACAACACGGTGTCCGAATGGCGCTTGCGCCTGTTGTTGCGCCTGGCTCGTTGGGAAGACGCCTATGAACTGACTCGCCGCCTGCCGCAAGACCTGGCCACCACCAACCGCTGGCGCTATTGGCAAGCCCGCAGCCTCGAACTGGCGCAGCCGCAAAACCCTGAGGCGCAGACGCTCTATAAAAACCTCGCTCGCGAACGCGATTTCTATGGTTTCCTCGCCGCCGATCGTTCGCAGTCACCCTATTCGCTGGTTAACAAACCCTTGGTGCTGAGCCAGGCGACAATCAATAAAGTGCGCAACACTCCCGGTATTCGCCGCGCCCTGGAGTTTCACGCCCGCGGACAGATCGTCGACGGTCGCCGCGAGTGGTACTACGTCAGCCGCCACTTCAGTCGAGAGGAAATGGTTGCCCAGGCAAAACTGGCCTACGACCTGAAATGGTATTTCCCGGCGATTCGTACGATCAGTCAGGCGCAGTATTGGGACGACCTGGACATCCGCTTCCCGATGGCTCACCGAGAAACCCTGGTCCGTGAAGCCAGAAACCGTGGCCTGCACTCGAGCTGGGTATTCGCCATCACCCGCCAGGAAAGCGCCTTCATGGACGACGCCCGCTCCGGCGTCGGCGCGTCAGGCTTGATGCAACTGATGCCCGTGACCGCCAAGGAAACCGCGCGCAAGTTCAGCATTCCCTATGCCTCGCCGCAGCAGTTGTTGGAGCCGGACAAGAACATCCAGCTCGGTGCCGCATACCTGAGCCAGGTCCACAGTCAGTTCAACGGCAACCGCGTCCTCGCCTCCGCTGCCTACAACGCCGGACCCGGTCGGGTTCGCCAGTGGCTGCGCGGCGCCGATCACCTGAGCTTCGACGTGTGGGTGGAAAGCATCCCGTTCGACGAAACCCGTCAGTACGTACAGAACGTGCTGTCTTACTCGGTAATCTACGGCCAGAAACTCAATTCACCGCAACCGCTGGTGGATTGGCATGAGCGGTATTTCGACGATCAGTAACCTGAGCCGGCTTGCCGGCGATCGGTCCGCAAGGTGGTGCATCACCCTTGCGAATGCCATCACTGGCAAGCCAGCGCCTACAGGTCGGCCAGTACCTTGCCATCACTGAACTGCAACGCCGCCAATCTTGCATACAGCGCATTAGTGGCAATCAGCTCCTGATGCGTCCCTACCGCCACCAGTTTTCCCTGATCCATCACAGCGATCCGGTCGGCATTTTTCACCGTGGCCAAGCGGTGGGCGATCACCAGGGTCGTGCGGTTTTTCATCAGGCTCGGCAGGGCTTGCTGGATCAGGTGTTCGCTTTGGGCATCTAGCGCGCTGGTGGCTTCATCCAGCAACAGGATTGGAGCATCCACCAGTAGCGCCCGGGCAATGGCCAGGCGCTGGCGCTGACCACCGGACAAGCCCAGGCCGCCGTCACCCAAGTGAGTCTGATAACCGTTGGGCATGGCTTCGATAAAGTCATGGGCATAGGCAATTTTCGCCGCCTCCTGAACCTCCATCAGCGTCGCCGTTGGCTTGCCATAGCGGATGTTCTCCTCGATGCTGCCGAAAAACAGCGCCGGGGTTTGCGAAACGAGGGCAAAGCAGCGGCGCAGGTCCAGAGGATCGAGACAGGTCAGCGGCACGCCATCGAGCAGAAGGCGCCCTTCAGCAGGATCGTAAAAGCGCAGCAGCAGGTCATACACCGTCGACTTCCCGGCCCCGGACGGCCCGACCAGGGCCAGGGTTTCGCCGGCCTTGACGGTCAGACTCAAGCCATCAACGGCATAGCTTTCCGGACGTGACGGGTAGGAAAAACGTACGTCTTGCAGTTCCAGATCACCCCTTACCCGCTCGGGCAAGGTCGCGAGCCCCGTGCTCGGTGGCTGGATGATGTTTTCCGAACGCAGCAACTCGGCAATCCGCTCGGCTGCGCCGGCCGCGCGCTGCAATTCGCCAATCACTTCGCTCAGGGTGCCGAATGCACTGCCGACGATCAGGCTATAAAAGACAAACGCCGCCAGCTCACCGGCAGAAATACGACCGGCTATCACGTCCATGCCGCCGACCCACAGCATGACGCCGACTGCACCCAGCACCAGCACGATCACCAAGGTGATCAACCAGGCCCGCTGGAAAATACGCTTGCGCGCGGTGTTGAACGCTTCTTCCACGGTCAGCGCAAAACGCCGCTCGTCCTGGGCCTGGTGGTTGTAGGCCTGCACGGTTTTAATCTGGCCCAGGGTTTCGGAGACATAACTGCCGATATCGGCAATCCGGTCCTGGCTCAGGCGCGACAGGTTGCGCACCCGGCGACCGAAAATCAGGATCGGCGCAACCACCAGTGGCAGTGCGACCACAACGATGCTGGTGAGCTTGGGATTGGTCACAAACAACAGGACGATCCCGCCGATCACCATCAACAGATTGCGCAAAAACAGTGACAAGGAAGAGCCGATTACCGATTGCAGCAAGGTGGTATCGGCGGTCAACCGTGACTGGATTTCAGAGCTGCGGTTGTTTTCGTAGAACCCGGGATGCAGGTAGATCAGATGATTGAACACCTGACGACGGATGTCGGCGACACAGCGCTCGCCAATCCACGACACCAGGTAAAAACGCGCAAAGGTACCCACCGCCAGGCCGACCACCAACAGCATGAATAGACCGATCGATTGGTTGAGCAAGTGCGGGGACTGGGTCATGAAGCCCTGATCCACCAGCAGGCGGATACCCTGCCCCATGGATAAAGTGATGCCTGCCGTGACGATCAGCGCCAGCAAGGCGCCGAACGCCTGCCAGCGATAAGGCGCGATGAAATGGCTGGCCAGACGTATCGCACGGCGGTGACGAACAGAGAGCATTGGCATCATCCACAACGGAGCAGTGATTAAGGTCGGCCTAGACCGCTGAACGGGGCGGAACTCGGTAAATCATAATGAGTCAGGTTAATTATGACCGCCCCTGCTAGATGCTAGACACTATTGGTCTAAAGTCCGGGTGGCAACATCGCGCTATTTCTGGTGGACTGGTGCTGCCGCCATGCAGAGATCGCAGGGAGTTGTCACAGCCTGGTCACTTGGCGGTTCTAAAGTAGGCACACAACCTGATGAGGAGACAGGCCATGTCCTTGCAAGACAGCAGAGATGACAAGATTCAAGTGATCCGCACACAGCCCGACCAGTCTCTGGGTTGCTCCATAATCGATGCAGATGGCCGCGAAGTACCGATCACTGAAGACATGATCCAGACCGCGTGCCGTGAACTGGAACAGCGATTGGTCAAGCCTGCCGAACAAAAGTGATATAGCCACCGTCTTCTTGACCCGGCCCCTGTTGGCCGGGTTTTTTATGCTGTTTTTTTGAGGGTGCTGCGCCCCCCACGGATTCAATGCGATGCCAATGTTTCCGCATGACCTGTGGGAGCGTGGCCTGCCCGCGATAGGGCCAACGTGGTTATCAGACAGCCGACGCGCCCAACGCCGCCACGATCTGCCGCAATGCCGGCGAATCTCCTTCAATGCGCACCTTCAATCCGTCGATCTCACGGCGCGAAGGATAGTTTTTGCGCAAAGCATCGAACGCCGCCCGCTGCTCGCTCACGCTGCCTACAAGGCTGCGGCGGAAATCCGCGTCATCACGGCGCGGGTCGTACACCCCGCGGCACAACATCGCCAGTGCCCAGGCCGGATCGCTTTCAGCGCTCAAGGTCGCTGCGGACAACCATGGCGCCGGCAGCAAATCGTTCAGGCTGACCTCGGCCGATTGTCCGAGAAAATCGCAATACGCCTGGTAGATCTGCGCTGTTCCGCGTTGTTTGCCATCCAGGCTGTAGCCGGCAATGTGCGGCGTGGCCAGCACACAGAGTTCGGCGAGTGCCACATCCACCTCCGGCTCTCCCTCCCAGACATCGAGCACCGCTTGCAGGTCTTCACGCTGCAACAGCACCTGGCGCAGGGCGCTGTTATCCACCACCGGGCCACGGCTGGCATTGATCAGCCAGGTGCCGGGCTTGAGTTGGTTCAGGTGCTTTTGATCGAACAAATGCCAGGTCGAATGAGCGCCCTGCTTGGTCAGCGGCGTGTGCAGGCTAATGACATCGCACTGTTCGATGATCTGCTCCAGGCTGACGTAGTCCCCCCCTTCGGCGGCCTGGCGCGGCGGGTCGCAGACCAGTACCTTCCAGCCCAGCCCTTGCAGGACCTTGATCAGGCGCCCACCCACTTCACCGGCCCCCACCACCCCGTAAGTACGCTGAGTCAGGTCGGCGCCTTCGATTTCAGCCAGGGTCAGGAGACTGCCGAGCACGTAGTCGACCACGCCACGGGCATTGCAGCCCGGCGCACTGGACCAGGTGATCCCGGCCTGTTGAAAGTAATTGAGATCCAGATGATCGGTGCCAATGGTGCAGGTGCCGACAAAACGCACCTTGCTGCCTTCAAGCAACGCGCGGTTGACGTTGGTCACCGAGCGCACCAACAGTACATCGGCCTGTTCGACGGTGGCACGGTCGATGGAACGCCCTGGCACCCGGCGGATTTCACCGAAACTTGCAAAGAAGGCATCAAGCAGGGGGATATTTTCGTCGGCAACAATCAGCATGGCAGGCTCCTTAGGCGGATCGGCAGTGTAGGCGTAGATACGGGTGGTGGGCCAGTGTGCATTGCGCATGCTGGATAGGAAGGACTGCAGATTCCTGCGGCGTTGCGGATTCATTCAAGAGGTCGATTACAAATCCCCAACACGGGTCTTTTCCTGACCGTTGCGTCAATGCGTAGAATGCGCGTCTGCGCATCAATACCTTCTGGACGTTTTGCCCTTGAACTCTGTGACTGACCGCTCCACCGCCAAGCCCCTCAATCGCCCGGCCCGGGTTCGCCTCGAGCTGAAAAACCTGCTCGCCCTGGCGCTGCCGATCATGATCGCGCAACTGGCGACCACGGCCATGGGGTTCGTCGATGCGGTGATGGCCGGCCGGGTTGGGCCACGTGATCTGGCTGCCGTGGCATTGGGTAATTCGATCTGGGTGCCGGTGTTCCTGCTGATGACCGGCACCTTGCTGGCCACCACACCGAAAGTCGCTCAACGTTTTGGCGCCGGCACCCACAGCGAAATCGGTCCGATCGTGCGTCAGGCGCTGTGGCTGGCATTGGTGGTCGGGCTAATGGCGACCGGCATACTGTTCAGTGCCGAACCGATTTTGCGCGTCATGAAGGTCGACCCCGAACTGATCGGCCCGTGCATGCAGTATCTGCACGGCATCGCCAGTGGCCTACCCGCTGTTGCCTTCTACCATGTGCTGCGCTGCTTCAGTGATGGCCTGGGCCGTACCCGGCCGGCGATGGTGCTGGGCCTGTGCGGGCTGGCGCTGAATATTCCGCTGAACTACATCTTCATTTATGGCCACCTCGGTGTCCCGGCCATGGGCGGCGTCGGCTGCGGCTGGGCCACGGCGATCGTGATGTGGGTCATGGCGCTGGGCATGGCCGGCTGGGAGCGCTGGGCGCCGGCGTACCAATCGAGTGAATTGTTCAGCCGCTTCGACTGGCCACAATGGTCGGTGATCAAGCGCTTGCTGGGCATCGGCCTGCCCATCGGCATCGCGGTATTCGCCGAGTCGAGCATCTTTGCCGTCATCGCCCTGCTGATCGGCAGCCTCGGCGCCACCGTGGTCGCCGGGCATCAGATTGCCCTGAACTTCAGCTCGCTGGTGTTCATGATCCCCTACTCCCTCGGCATGGCAGTGACCGTGCGGGTCGGCCAGGCGCTGGGCCGCCAGGAGCCGCGCGAAGCACGCTTCGCTGCCGGGGTCGGCATGGGCACAGCCCTGGCCTACGCCTGTTTGTCGGCGAGCATGATGCTGTTACTGCGCGAGCACATCGCGACGATCTACACCGCTGACCCGACGGTGATCAAAGTGGCGGCAATGCTGATTGTCTACTCGGCACTGTTCCAGTTTTCCGATGCGATCCAGGTGACGGCAGCCGGCGCGTTGCGCGGCTATCAGGACACACGGGTGACGATGATCCTGACGCTGTTCGCTTACTGGGGCATTGGCTTGCCGGTGGGTTACGCCTTGGGCCTGACCGATTGGTTCGGCGCACCGAGTGGCCCGAGCGGGCTGTGGCAGGGTTTGATCGTGGGCCTGAGCTGCGCGGCGCTGATGCTGTCAATCCGCCTGACACGCAGTGCGCGCAAGCGGATTCGCAACAGCCTGAATTGACTCTGTGGGAGCGAGCCTGCTCGCGATTGCGATGCATCATTCAACATTGATGGCGACTGATACAGCGCCTTCGCTGGCAAGCCAGCTCCTACAAGGCTTTGAGCGTCAAACGGACTTCTTGCGGATCCAGTAGAGGTAGGTGCCCGCCTCTTCCTGCTGACCGACCAGTTCATGATCGAGAAACACGCAGAACTTGGGGATGTCGCGCCGGGTCGACGGATCGGTGGCGATCACCTTCAGCAGACCGCCAGGCGCCAGGTCACGGATGTGCTGGTGCAGCATCATGACCGGCTCCGGGCAATTGAGGCCGGTGGCATCCAGGGTGCCGTCAACCGGCGTATTGATCATTTCACTCATGATTTGCTCCTGAAACGTGCCGGCATTGTCGCGCATTGCCGGGCTTAACGTCATCTGTGTCGTACACCAGACCTGTGGGAGCGAGCCTGCTCGCGATGAGGGCATCAGATCGAACATTGATGCTGGCCACCGCTATCGCGAGCAGGCTCGCTCCCACATTTGGCCCGAGTGATTCAGCGGGCCTTGGGTTTCTTCACATCCAGCCGCCGCAAATGGCAGGTCACTTCTTCACGGTCGTGATACAGCTGTTTGCAGCCAATTTCGACCTTGATGCCCCGCGCCTTGAAGCCATCGGCAATCCGTTCCAGCAGACGTTTCACTTCGGCGTAACGCTGTTTCATCGGCAACTTGAGGTTGACCACCGCTTCGCGGCAATGCCCCTCGCCAATCCATTCTTCGAGCATCGCGGCGTTGCGCGCCGGTTTCTCGACGATGTCGCACACCATCCAGTCCACCGGTTGCTTGGGCTTGAAAGTGAAACCGTCGGCCATCAGATGTTGCACCAGTCCAGTGTCCATCAGGCTTTCGGCCATCGGGCCGTTATCGATGGCGGTCACCAGCATGCCGCGATTGACCAGTTGCCAGGTCCAGCCACCGGGCGCGGCGCCCAGATCGACGCCGGTCATGTCGCCGTGCAGGCGTTCGTCCCACTGGTCGCGCGGGATGAAATGGTGCCACGCCTCTTCCAGCTTCAGCGTCGAACGGCTTGGCGCCTCGCGGGGGAATTTCAAACGTGGAATGCCCATCGGCCACATCGCCGAGTTGTTCGCCTCTGCCACGCCCATGAACACTTCACGACCGCTTTTGAAGGTCAGCAACAAACGCGGCTTGTGGGCGTCTTCCACCAGTTTGCCGGCCGCCATCAGCGCCTTGCGCAGGTGGACTTCGAATTTCTTGCAGAAGTTCGACAGTTCCTTGCCGTCGTTGGTGTCGACCATCTCCAGCCACAGGCTGCCGCACAGCGGAAAGTCGGCCATATGGGCGAGGATTACACTGATGCGATCGGTTTCCGGCAAATCGATGAAGATCCCCCGAGCCCATTGGCGCGGGAAGATCAATTGATCGAAACGCTGACCGCGCATCAACCGTTCGGCGCCGTCTTCTTCGGTGCAGACAAATTCGGCACAGGCACTGGCGGTCTTGGCCTTGGCATAACCGGCTACATTCAGCCGCGCGGCAAGGTCGGAAATCTCGGAACAGACTTCGCCTTCGAAGCCCGGCCGGCAATGCATAAAGAGGGTGTTCATTCTTACTCCTGGGCAGATGGCGAGACATTCAACCACTGCGCGATGCCCAGACCTGCGTTGAAGCAAAGCCTGTCACGAAAACCGGCGCATGATAACTGAGATCGGAACCTGGGGTCTGTCCATAGAGTCCAGTTATTAGCCAGCTACTCAAAACAGGGCTAGGTTTAATGCTCTGCCCGTCCCCTCCGTCCGTAGCCATGCGGACTCAAAGGAGTGATTGCGATGCCCTCCCTCAACAGTTTGAACACCCTTAAAACCCTGCAAGTCGACGACAAGACCTACCACTATTTCAGCCTGCCGGATGCCGCCAGGAGCCTGGGCGATCTGGATAAGCTGCCGATGTCGTTGAAAGTGTTGCTGGAAAACCTGCTGCGCTGGGAAGACGAAAAAACCGTCACCGGCGCTGACCTCAAGGCGATTGCCGCCTGGCTCAAGGAGCGCCGCTCCGACCGCGAAATCCAGTACCGCCCGGCGCGGGTACTGATGCAAGACTTCACCGGCGTGCCCGCCGTGGTCGATCTGGCGGCCATGCGCGCGGCGATGGCCAAGGCCGGCGGTGACCCGCAACGAATCAACCCGCTGTCGCCGGTGGACCTGGTGATCGACCACTCAGTGATGGTCGACAAATTCGCCAGCAGCAGCGCCTTCGAACAGAACGTCGACATTGAAATGCAGCGCAACGGCGAACGTTATGCCTTCCTGCGCTGGGGTCAGAGCGCCTTCGACAACTTCAGCGTGGTGCCGCCCGGCACCGGGATCTGCCACCAGGTGAACCTCGAATACCTCGGTCGCACGGTCTGGACCAAGGACGAGGACGGGCGCACCTACGCCTTCCCCGACACACTGGTGGGCACCGATTCCCACACCACCATGATCAACGGTCTCGGCGTGCTCGGCTGGGGCGTTGGCGGGATCGAAGCGGAAGCGGCGATGCTCGGCCAACCGGTGTCGATGCTGATCCCCGAAGTCATCGGCTTCAAGCTCAGCGGCAAACTCAAGGAAGGCATCACCGCCACCGACCTGGTGCTGACGGTCACCCAGATGCTGCGCAAGAAAGGCGTGGTCGGCAAGTTCGTCGAATTCTACGGTGACGGGCTGGACGACTTGCCGTTGGCCGATCGCGCGACCATCGCCAACATGGCCCCGGAATACGGTGCCACCTGCGGCTTCTTCCCGGTGGATGACGTCACGCTGGAGTATCTGCGCCTGTCCGGCCGCCCCCTCTCGACGGTGAAACTGGTCGAGGCCTACAGCAAGGCCCAGGGTCTCTGGCGCCTGCCGGGCAAAGAGCCGGTGTTTACCGATAACCTGGCGCTGGACATGGGCAGCGTCGAAGCCAGCCTCGCCGGGCCGAAACGCCCGCAAGACCGCGTCTCGCTGCCGAACGTCGCGCAAGCGTTCAGCGATTTCCTCGGCGTGCAGCTCAAACCCACCAGCAAGGAAGAAGGCCGCCTGGAAAGCGAGGGCGGTGGCGGCGTGGCCGTGGGCAATGCGGACATGGCCGGCGAAGCGGACTACGAATATGAGGGTCAGACCCATCGACTGAAAAACGGCGCGGTGGTGATCGCCGCGATCACCTCCTGCACCAACACCTCGAACCCGAGTGTGATGATGGCCGCCGGACTGGTGGCGAAAAAAGCCGTGGAAAAAGGCCTGCAACGCAAACCCTGGGTGAAAAGCTCGCTGGCCCCCGGCTCGAAAGTGGTCACCGACTACTACAAGGCGGCCGGGCTCACGAAGTACCTCGATCAACTGGGTTTCGCCCTGGTCGGTTATGGCTGCACCACCTGCATCGGCAACTCCGGGCCGCTGTCGGAACCGATCGAAAAAGCCATCCAGCAGGCCGACCTGACCGTGGCCTCGGTGCTCTCGGGCAACCGCAACTTCGAGGGCCGGGTGCATCCACTGGTGAAAACCAACTGGCTGGCCTCCCCGCCGCTGGTGGTCGCCTATGCGTTGGCGGGCACGGTGCGCATCGACCTCAGCACCGAGCCGCTGGGTAAAGACCAGAATGGCAATCTGGTGTACCTGCGTGACATCTGGCCGAGCAGCAAGGAAATCGCCGAAGCCGTGGAACAGGTCAACACCGCGATGTTCCACAAGGAGTACGCCGAAGTGTTTGCCGGCGACGAGCAGTGGCAAGCCATCGAAGTGCCGCAAGCCGCCACTTACGTCTGGCAGGCGGATTCGACCTACATCCAGCATCCACCGTTCTTCGATGACATCGGCGGGCCGCCACCCATGGTCAAGGACATTACCGGCGCCCGCGTCCTCGCGCTGCTGGGTGACTCGGTGACCACCGACCACATTTCACCGGCCGGCAACATCAAGGCCGACAGCCCGGCGGGCCGTTATCTGCGCGAGAAAGGCGTGGAACCGCGGGACTTCAACTCCTACGGTTCGCGGCGCGGCAACCATGAAGTGATGATGCGCGGCACCTTCGCCAACATCCGCATTCGCAACGAAATGCTCGGCGGCGAAGAAGGTGGCAACACCCTCTATATACCGACCGGCGAGAAACTGGCGATCTACGACGCGGCCATGCGCTACCAAGCCTCGGGGACGCCGCTGGTGGTGATCGCCGGGCAAGAATACGGCACCGGGTCGAGCCGGGACTGGGCGGCCAAGGGTACCAATCTGCTGGGAGTGAAAGCGGTCATCGCCGAAAGCTTCGAGCGCATCCACCGCTCCAACCTGGTGGGGATGGGCGTGCTGCCGCTGCAGTTCAAACTCGACCAGAATCGCAAAACCCTGAACCTGAGCGGCAAGGAAACCCTGGACATCCAGGGCCTGACCGGCGTCGAACTGACACCACGGATGAACCTGAACCTGGTCATCACCCGAGAAGACGGCAGCAGCGAGAAAATCGAAGTGTTGTGCCGGATCGACACGCTGAATGAAGTGGAGTACTTCAAATCGGGAGGGATCTTGCATTACGTATTGCGGCAGTTGATTGCTTCCTGAGGCAGAAAGCAAAAAACGCCTTTGAGCGAACGAGGCCCCTGTAGGAGCCGGCTTGCCGGCGAAGGTCTTCAACGATAACGCGTGTATCCTGATTAAACGCGACGTACTTGAGATCATCGCCAGCAACCCGGCTCCTGCTGGTACTGCGGTACCTGTGTTTGCTGAATCCTCAAACAACCGAAACTAGTACTCGCTATCCCCTTCAATCCTGAAATGCTCGACCCAACCGCTGAGTGAAGTTGAAACAACCATCAGCGGCGCCAGTATCAACAACGTCAAAGCAACGACAGGCCAAGTCATCATGCGCATCCCCTGGTTCAGGAAAATCTGGCAGAGCGCCCTTCACGTTAATGTCAGGCACGTTTAAACATAGTCACAGGATCCGTTCTACGCACTGAAACCGAGCACCACAATTGCCGACAGGTGGTCATATCTGCCTAAATGCCCCACTTAAAGGCAAGCTTCATTCACATCCAGGATCCTGCCCATGCTCGTACTGCCCTGGCCGTACCTGACACTGCTTTGCGCCGGCTATGTCCTGGCACTCACCTACGGACAACTGACAGTCCTGGCGGGCCTGGCAATCATCCTGCTGATCCTCGCCGGTTTTGCCGCCCGGCAAGCCGACTACCGCCAGGTGCGTTATCTCGGCCACGCCCTGTTCGTCCTGTTGGCATTCGCATTGGCCGTGCATGGGTGGCCCGGGTTCTACAACGCCAAGATGATCGACCAGGCGCGCTTTACCGAAAACGCTGTCCCGTTTTCGATGAACCTCAACCTGGACAAACCGCTGATTGGCTTCTGGCTGTTACTGGTGTGCCCGTGGATCGTCGTCCGCCGGCCATTGCTTCCAACACTGAAAGCATGCGCTGCTGCCTTGTGCGTCACAGCATCTGTAACGCTAGGAGCCGCCTGGCTGCTGGGGATCATCGAATGGTCACCCAAATGGCCGGATCAGGCCTGGCTGTGGATAAACAACAACCTCTTGCTCGTCACCGTCGTAGAAGAGGCTTTGTTTCGCGGCTACATACAAGGCGGTCTGAGCCGATGTTTCAAGCATCGGCCCTACGGTGAACACCTTGCCCTGCTGATCGCCTCACTCCTGTTCGGGCTGGCCCATTCCGGTGCTGGCTGGGAATGGGTCGTATTGGCGAGCCTGGCGGGCATTGGTTATGGGCTGGCTTATCGATACGGCGGATTAGCCGCAGCCATTGCTACTCACTTCGGCTTGAACTTGCTGCATTTCGGTCTGTTTACCTACCCGATGCTGGCGGGCTGAGCCACTTATAGCCAGACCTACAGGGTGCCGGACAGGCCGAATCCCCCCTCAATTCACCCTGAGTTTTGGCGAAATCACCCGATTATCGATAGGGAACTAAGCGGCTTGACTCCTGTCCGCCGCAACGTTTAACCTCGCGCCCCACGAATGGAAGCAATCTGTCATACACCGACTGATTAGTGCTCTGAAAATGAATTCAAGCAGCGCGTTTATCGCGCTGTTGTGCTGTGCGGTAAAAAATGCTCAAGCCTCGTTCCCCCCTGCAAATCAAAAAATCCGTCATTTTTGCCCTGGTGCTGCGTGAAGCGCGTTCGCGTTTTGGTGATCGGCGCATGGGTGCCAGCTGGACGCTGATCGAGCCGATTTGCCACCTGCTGATTCTCAGTGTGCTGTTTGGGCTACTTCGTGGCCGCACCGTTGCCGGTATCGACTTCCCGGTCTTTGTATTGGTGGGTCTGGCTCCGTTCCTGCTATTTCGCAACACAGCCTTGCGCCTAATGAACAGTCCTAAGGAAAACCGCGCGCTGTTTTCCTACAAACAGATCAAGCCCCTCGACACTTACATTGCCCGAGTGCTGGTTGAGTTCAGCATTTCAGCGACTGTCTACGCCATTCTTGTGTTCGGCTTCGCTTGGTTTGGTTTCGACATGGCAATCAAATCGCCCATTGAGTGGATGCTGACTGTTTTGCTAGGCGTTGTATTTTCATTCGGTCTGGGCATGCTGTTGTCCCTGATTGCGCACGCCATGCCCAGTAGCGCGCTGTTTATCCGGATGATGTTTTTCCCGTTGTATTTCATGTCGGGCGTACTCATCCCCGCGAGCTACCTGCCGCACGCCATGCTGCCGCTGCTTCTGCTAAATCCATTCCTGCACCTTATGGAACTCATTCGCGCCGAAATCTTCCCGCACTACGTTCCAGTCGATGGCATCTCGGTGCTCTATGTGATCGCGTTCACCCTCGTCTTGCTGTTCGTCTCCCTGGGTACGTATAGGGTTCGTCGACTGCATTTGATCTCCACCAAGAACGGCTAACCGCAGGCTTCCCGTGTTTGAGCTCAGAAATATCACCAAGTCTTACCTGACCCCTAAAGGTCGTCGCCACGTGTTTCGCGATCTGTCGTTCAAGATCCCCTCCGGCAAGAACATCGGCCTGATTGGCCGCAACGGCTCTGGCAAATCGACCCTGGTTCGTCTTCTGGGCGGTGCCGATGTGCCGGACTCCGGCACCGTTGCCACCGACAAAAGCATCTCCTGGCCCGTGGGCCTGTCCGGCGGCTTTCAGAGCACCATGACCGGCCGCGAGAACATCAAGTTCGTCAGCCGCGTCTACGGCGCGGTGGGTGAGGCCATGCGCCAGAAGGTCGCCTACGTCGAAGACTTCGCCGAAATCGGCAGCTGGATCGACGAACCGGTCAAGACCTACTCCTCCGGCATGCGCTCGCGCCTGGCCTTCGGCCTGAGCATGGCCTTCGACTTCGATTACTACTTGATCGACGAAGTGATGTCGGTGGGTGACGCACATTTCAAGCGCAAATGCGCTGACGTGTTCGAGGAGCGCCTGCAGAAATCCAAGGTTGTCCTGGTTTCCCACAACATGCCGGAAATCAAAAAGCACTGTGACGTCGTGCTGCTGGTACGCGATGGCGGGGTGCAGATCTACGACGATGTCGATGAAGGCATCAAGGCCTACAACACCTGATCGCCCGGACCGGGGCGAGATTGTTTTATTTCAAGGATGCAAGTGCATATGAGCAGTACGGGTAAATTCAAAGGCTGGCGCCTGACATTGGGGTTAATCGTAGCGCCAATGTTATTGGCAATTGTCTACTATGGTTTTTTTGCCGTGGACCGTTTTGTCAGTTCTGCACAAGTAGTGGTACGCCAAGAAGGTAGCAATCCAGGCGCACAATTGCCTGGCCTAGCAATGCTACTAACAGGTACAAACCCTGCGTCCCGAGAGGAAACTCTCTACCTACGCGAGTACATTGTGTCTATGGACATGATGCAGTTGCTGGAAGATCGTCTACAATGGGTTGAACAGTACAGCAAGCAAAGCAGTGATCCACTCTTCTGGTTGGCCACTGACACTCCTCGCGAAGAAATGCTCAAGTACTACCAGCGTATGGTCTCTGCCCACTATGACGAAACTACCGGCCTCCTGAAAGTTGAAGTGCAAGCATTCAGCCCAGAACTAGCCGAGCAAATGGTTAATACCATTCTAGAAGCTAGCGAGCACTTCGTGAACGAAGTCTCTCACGGTATTGCACGTGAGCAAATGCGATTTGCCCACAGCGAACTCGAAGGAGCAAAAAAGAATTACACCCAACGCAAAGAAGAACTGCTGAATTTCCAAGATAAAAATAAGGTGCTAGATGGAAAAAGCTCTGCCCAAGGTCGTGCAAGTATTATCGACGCGCTCGAAGCAGAATATTCCAAAGAGCGCGCTGTACTTACCGAGATGCTCTACAAGCTACAACCAGACGCCCCCCAAGTTAAACAACAGCAACAGCGGGTAAATGCAATCCGCGAACAACTTGGCGCAGAAAAACGAATGCTGGTCTCGGCTCCTGACGGTGCACAGCTAAACGTGGTGGCCTCCCGGTTCCAGCAGTTAACTCTGGATGCAGGCATCGCTCAAGAAACATACAAAACGGCCGTCGCCGCACTAGACAATGCCCGTATAGAAGCCAGCAAGAAAATACGAACGCTAGTGACAGTAGTGAGTCCCAACAATCCGCAAATCGCTCTGTATCCGGAGCGACTTTACAACTTGACCACCATGTTCATCGCCTTGCTTCTGCTTTACGGAATCGCCCGCTTTCTAATTGCATCAATCGAGGACCATCGTGATTAATTCTATCTCTGGCCTAATGTTTACTACCTCGAACTCCTATATGCGATCTAAAACTTTTGTAGGCTTATTCCTCCTATCTGTGGGCCTTTCCGGTTGCGCTGGCACCATGTCTGGCGCCGGCCCATACAAGGGTGACATTGAAAGCAGAAACACAGCATATGATTTAGTCGACATTAACGCGAACACCATCGCGCAATTTATGCGGGCATCACCGAAGCCAACTGCGACCACCATCACTCGCCCGATACCTCCCGTTGTCCGTTTGATGGGTGGAGACGTGATCAATGTCCTGATCACAGATAACGCACCAGAAGGGACCGGGCTATTCGCACCACTGTCAACTGGCGGCACTCAATTGAAGGTACGCATTGACTCACAGGGTATGATTTCGTTGCCATATGTGGGCCATCAATTTGTAGCAGGGATGACTCTAGTTCAAGTAGAGGAAATGATCCGCCAGCGCTTGCGCGGTGTAACTTCAGATGTTCAAGCACATGTCGATCTAGTTGGCGACCTCTCGGGATCCATTTTGGTGGCCGGTGCAGTAAAAAACCCTGGGCGTTTTTCGACTCTACAGGGTCCGCTGACACTATTAGATGCCATCAACCAAGCCGGTGGTCCTGTCATGGAGCCATATTTGGTTAATGTCACGGTCCGCAATGGCAATCAAGCCGTCACCCTCAACTATGAAGAAGTTCTGGCAGGTAAAAACATCGTCTTGCAGCCGAACTCAGAAGTGGTACTTGACCGCTCCAGACAACGCTTCGTTGCCATGGGCGCTGTTACCCAACCAGGCCTACATGATCTGCCATCTCAAAATTCAAGTCTGTTAGATGCTCTAGGTTCCGTAGGCGGGTTGAAGGAAACAAATGCAAACCCAAAAGGGGTATTTGTATTCCGAATGGGCGACAGCAACTTGGCCTCCGCACCAAAACCAATTGTTATGCGAATAGACATGCGCGATCCAGCGGCAGTCTTCTATGCGAAGCAAGTAATTCTTAAGCCGGATGACACTATTTACGTTACCAACGCAGCGGTGTACGAATGGCAAAAAATTATTGCACCTATCGTGCAAACACTTGTACTGGGTAGAACGATTGACGCGCTTCAAAACTGACAATCTCAAACCAAGCTACCTTAACCTATAAACCGCTTTAACGCAGAGCCCGAAAAATGATCTACAATATAAAAGGAATTTATATTTTTTTAGATCCTTTCGACCGGGCTGATAGCGGAGTTTCTAGTTATACTTCTCTGGCCGCCGCGCGTTTGCAGCGGCTAGGCATTAGCACAAAAATAATAAAGCTTAATAAAAATGAAGGCATTTCAAACTTTAGAAACCGCGTTGCTGCTGACATAAATAATATCAAAGAAGAAATTCTTTGCATTGAAGCACCCGAATCTTTGGCATCCACTGCAAATCTCCCGGACTCGCTTCCTTTGCATATTAGACTACATTGTTCTAAAAGCTTGGGCGCCGCAATACAGGGGCTACCGTACTCCGAAAATGATGTCGCAAGTGAGCAAATCGAGCTTTTCAGGGCTAAACACTTATCCGCACCGTCTTGGGCAGCATATTTTACAAGTTTGAGTTTGTTCAAATTCCCAAACACACCATTATTCTACCCAAACCCGTCCCCCGAATTTCAAAACCGAAATATAAAAAAACCCGAATACGATTTACTGTTTGTAGGGCGACTTCAGTTTTTGAAGGGACTGCACTACTTAGAATACCTAATTGAAAATCTACCAAACCTCAAATTTGCCGTTGCCTGCCCGCCAAATACTAACTGGAAATTTTCAAAAAAAAATAATGTAAGAGTAATAGATGGGACCATTCTCAGCAAACATGAGATTTATAATCTCGCAAACATAGTCATTGTCCCAAGCATATTCGAAACCTCTTCAATGGTAGCCATTGAGGCATTAGCTCATGGCTGCCAAGTAATTACCTGGAAGCATTTAGGCATCTCAGAATACATCAACGACAGTCGTCTAATCAAAATTAGCTCGGGCATTTTAGATGACTTTTTGCATTCAATAAAAACAAACACTCTTTCACAACAACCAATAGCTACATTAGCAACCAAAGTTATTAATAAAAATTTTGACCGCGGCATTAGCCAGGTATTAAGCTCAGTAAATCTGAACACAGTGTTAGTCAATCGTCCAGATGAAAAAACTGAGCTCTATCTAAGAAATCTCATCAGAGAGCAGACATTTTTCATGAAACCGAAAAAAAAATCCTCTTTCTCAGCAAAAACACGCAAGCTCATACTGAATCCTGTCGCTTTTTTCAGAGACTCAAAAGAAGCCAAGTATGTACGTCGTAAAATCCATGAAAGAAAACAACTGAAGTACCAAAAACTTCAAACAGAGCTTTTCCCTCAAGGCTTACCCAACGATATCGAAGCCAGGTATGCGAGCAAAATTGAGCAATCAGAGCCTGAAACTCTGAACACAAACGCACCGGCACCGGCTCTATTTGCGGAGATACAAAAAGAAGGTCGAATTACATTTTCGCCATTGCCTTCCATGCCCGCAGGATGTTCGACCGCGTTTTTTTATTCAATCAGTGAAGATAATCAGTTTGTTAGCAGCATCCTGGAGGAATTTGACAACATTGATGATTTCAATTACCTGAATAAAGCGAAGCTTAACATTGGCACTTTCGATATCAGCAGTGACGAGACCGCTCTTTCGATAATCAATAGAATTGACGTAAAAAACAAAACGACCTTTTCAGGATTAGACACTGTCGTTCTAGTTAATGCCCCTGTAAGTCTATGTCAAGCACTGCGAGCGATTGGTACAAACCATCGAATTGTCCTTATCAAGTCCAATGAAATACTGATAGACAATCATTCGATCGATGCTCTAATAAGTACCATCGACAGCCAAACTTTCGACACTCTTGTGACGACAAGAAGATATATAAAACTTGAATCAGTAAAACACATCCCTACAGCAGTACGACGGATAATTCAGGAAGGTTTTCCAAAAAAACCAGACATGCTTCTCTCCCTATTCATGAATTCAAACTGCGGATTTACCAAAGAAGAATTCGACCTGCTTAACACAAACAGATATCAAGGAATAATAAAAATAAAACCCTTCTCCCCAACAGACTCAAAAACCATGACTGATATTTATAGAGGCTTTTCCGAGTCAGTCATTGCAATTGCCCTTCTCGAATCGATTTACATGCGTTATCGCTCTCTCTGTGAGGCTGTCGAAAACGGCGCATCTCCAGAAACCCTAATTGGCTCATGCTTAACTGACGGAATTCTTTTTGATGTGCAAGAAATATAAAATAGTACATATTTCACAAACCCCCTTGGTCGCTGCGCCCGCCAAAGTGGCTCTCGCACAGAGAATGTCAGGCCACGAAACCGTTGCAATCGCGATTAAGGACTACCCGATCAACGGGCCGCTCGCGGGAAAATTTATTGAAGATTTCTTAATCGAAGATGAGTTCACCAAAGGAATTATTGACGAGGCCATTTCCAAAGCAGATATTATTCATATACATAATGATTTACCCCAAGAATGGACTACAAGATTATTACACGCCAATCAAACAGCCAAATATGTTTATCAAGTCCACTCCCCCCTTCGAGAGGGGCCGTTGTATTTACCTAGAGACTCATCCTTAGGCCTGCCATTTAGCCTGAAATTGGTTGTTGGACAATTCCAACCAAGAATCCACCAAGACCACGTATTTGTCCCAAACATCATTCATGACACCCCTAGCGTTAGACCTCGTCGCAAAGGTGAAAAACTTAAAGTTATTTTTAGCCCCACTCACTTACGACCTGGACGCTGGAATAATAAATATGTAGAGCAACTGGATACTGCACTTCAATCGCTCGTAAAACTAGGTAAGATAGAAGCTATAATTCCAGACAAACCAGTCTCACCGAAAGCACTTATGGCTGTTCGGAGGTCTTGCCACGTTTCAATTGATGAGATCGCTACAGGTGGATTCCATCAAGTATCAATCGAAGGACTTGCGGCTGGAAATGTGACAATCAATAAAGCTGATTATTTTTCAAAGACTGTCTTTTCTACATTTTCAAACGGCGAGAAGCCACCATTTGTTTACGCCGACGGCGAGAGCATCGCTTCGACACTAGAAGATTTTGCAAATGACTGGGAAAAAACTGCCGAGCAGCAACTAGTCAGCTACAACTACTTCAAAAAGCATCTTACTCCTATTAAAATGTCGAGCATATTTGATAAAGCCTATGAGACTCTCTAAATCCATTCGCTCATTGAAAAACAAAGAATATGGGCGAAGAGCCTTTATTCTTGCCAACGGCCCATCCATAAAAGAAGAAAACCTTTCATTACTAAAAGGTGAACTAGTTATCGGAATGAATGCCTCCACCCTACTGGAAGAAGAGCATAACTTCTCGAGCGACTACTATGTAGTCTCAGATACTAGGTTTATCACCCACCCTGAAAAAAAGAGATTTGCAACAAACTTACTCTCACCGAATACGGTACGAGTACTTAGAGAAGAACTAAAGGAATATGACGAGCCCTCGCTACAAGACAGAACGTACTATCTAAAAGCTCTTAAACGAGATGGCTTTTCGGAAAATCTAGCTGCCGGCTTTTTCTTTGGCTGCACAACAACAATGCTCGCCATTCAGCTAGCGTATTATTTGGGAGCCGCCGAAGTTTATTTACTCGGGTGTGATTTACGTTATACCGCTGAATCGCCTCGCTTTTACAAAGAGAACTCCCCTCAGCTCGAGGATAGCTTCACCAGCGTACAGATTTGGAATATTTCGAATGCTAGCGAACTTTTTCTTTCAAAAGGAAAAAAACTACTCAATTGTAGCGAACGCTCCTTTCTACGCCCGCACATTGAATATAAACCCTTCAGAGAGCTTTTCTGATCCAGGTCAAAACCTAACCTAAACCATCCATACCGCTGAAACAGATGTCCCGCTTTCGAAAAGAAAAACTAGGCTTTCGATTATAAGAACAAAGCGGGACACCACAACAAACAATCAGTAAAATCCACCTTCTTATAAAAACCAACTCACTTTGAGAAATGTTTTTTATCGATAAGGCTTGGAGTCTTCTCTATTAAACCCATTACCAACTTGCAAGCCACACTCTGCCAGTTATTTGATCGCGCGTACAGTGAGTTACTCTCAGAATTTACATCCCTAAGTGTCAGTCCATTCCAATCAACCGCATTCTTAAACTCAGCATGTCGAATGGTTTTTAGACGATCTGGATTAATTGCATTCAGTGGAGCGTAGACAAAAGCCCCCGCCATTGCACTTTCAATTGCGCACATCCCTACAGATTCAGCATGAGTCACAAAAAACAGGTGAGCCTGGCGAAACTCTGAAGCCAACAGATCCATCGGTATTGGTGTTCTAAAATACGGACGAATGCATATATTATCTAAATCAACAGATACCACGCCATCATCATGAAGAGCTTTAACTTCTAGTTTTTTAAACCCTAAATACTCGCCTTTCTTTACAAAATAATTGTCCCGTAACTCCTTAAGAGACATAAGTACATTTAATGTAGCATCAAGTGAGTTCGCAACAAATGTTGGGTGATCAACAAATACGCGCAACGTTTCACTAGATTGTTGAGGATAAAAAACAGCAGAATCTGCAGCCCAGCCGATATGCCAATTTCTTTTGTGATGACGTGTCAGTCTATTATTTTCATTGCCTATATAGCGCCATTCATCCTCACGGATGGTGAAGTTCAAGTCACAGGGAAAATCATCGAACAACGAACCATCATGGATCTGGCAGAGAAGACCATCTATGGCCAGAGATATTTTTGCACCGAGCTCTTTAGGCAGGCGGCTAAAAAATCTCACCCCGAGAGCAACAATATGATCAGCTTGTACTTCTTGGAACGCACTAATCAGCTTTGTATAATATTCATCTACATTAGTGAACGGAGTACTAAAATAGTCAGTTTCCACCCCAATACTATTTAGAGCCCTTGAAATGTAATACGATTGCATATCTGAATAATTTGTAATTAAACTACGATCTTTTATCGCCCTACCGATTAATAGAATCTTCATTAGACCCCCAGAAAATGTATTTTTATTACCGCCTCTCCTTGGCGCAATGATGGCGACATTTCAGAATATTTTATTGTGGCCGCATTAATGTTGCGCAAACATAGCATTACTTATGCAACACTTACATCTAGCTATCTAAAACATCTTAAGTAGTCTTCAAGCACTAAATTCCCATGGATACCTCAATCAAAAATCTCCACAACCCCCACCACCTCATCACTCCCCTCTGCCGTCACCAACAACGCACGAATCTTGTGATCCAGCATATAAGCCTCTGCCTCACTTAACTGCGCATTCGCTTTCACGGTGTGCGGGCTGGCGGTCATGAAGCTGGCGACGCGCTCGTTGACCACACCCGGATTGCCCAGCAGTGCGCGGCGCAGGTCGCCGTCGGTGACGATGCCGACCAGTTTGTCGTTGTCCATTACCAGTGCCAGTCCCAGACGGCTGGAGGTCATGACCAGCAGACAGTCGTGGAATGAGGTTTCTCGGGTGACCTTGGGGAGGTTGGTGTGCATCACGTCGCTGACGCGGGTGAGCAGTTTGCGGCCGAGGCTGCCGCCGGGGTGGTAGCGGGCGAAGTCCATCGGTTTGAAGTCGAGGGCGCTGATCAGGGCGACAGCGAGGGCGTCGCCCATGGCCATGGTGGCCAGGGTCGAGGTGGTGGGTGCCAGGTTGTTGGGGCACACCTCGCGCTCGACGGAGATGTCGAGCCAGATGTCGGCGTGTTTGGCCAGGGTGGATTGGCCGTTGCCGGTCATGGCGATGATCTTGTTGCCGAAGGACTTCAGGCTCGGGATCAGCTTGATGACTTCTTCTGTTTCACCGCTGTAGGAAATCAGGATCAGTACATCAATTGGCTTGAGCATGCCGAGGTCGCCGTGGAAGGCTTCGGCCGGGTGCAGGAACAGACTTGGAGTGCCGGTAGAGGCGAAGGTGGCGACCATTTTCTGGCCGATCAAACCGGATTTGCCCATGCCGCATACTGCTGCACGCCCCTTGCAACCCAGAATCAGTTCAACGGCACGTTGAAACTCGCCATCCAGGCGCTCTGCGAGTTGACCGATGGCTTGCGCCTGGGCGCAGAGTGCTTCTTTGGCTATTGGAAGGTGATTCATGAGGGCCCTATCGTTCCTTGATTTTGAAGGCGCGTATGGTAGCGGCTCAAAGTCAGGGAGGAAACGCGGATCTCCCTCCTTCTGTAGGAATTTTCCTGAATCGCTCGAGATGTGGATGGTTGTGACCTTGGGAACCCACGGACAACCTAAGGGGTGGATGTTGACTGGCAGGGCCTCATCGCTGGCAAGCCAGCTCCCACAAGGGAGTGCGCCCCCACCTGATTTTTCCTGTCGTCAAGCGCGCCAGGCGGCGTGTTTTGACCGTTTATCGGACATTTCAATTCCCTGCACCTGTCATGTTTAAAAAAATCACGGAACTTGTGAAAAATCCGTAAAAAATCTCGCGCTTTCCTGAATGGCAGCTGTCCGTTTGTATTATCATTCGCGCCAAATTTTGATTAAGCATTTTTCAGACACGACTGATTGTGTCTGACACAAGACTGCGCTCGTTATGGATATCCGCTGTTTTTTATGGACAATGCCGCTCCACCGCGTCGCTCTTTGCTGATTCTGTCCAAAGGCGCGCAACAGATCTCTACGCTCCCCTCTTTGCTGCCTGAATATCGGCTGCTGTGTGGGACCGTGCGCGACATTGCCCAGGCCGATGATGTGCTCGCGTGGGGGCGCAAGCCCAGCGCTTTGCGCGCGCAGGCCGTAGCTGAAGAAGCCGGTTTGCCGCTGCTCACCGTTGAAGACGGTTTTCTGCGCTCTGTGGGGCTGGGGGCGGAAGAACCGCCGCTGTCGCTGATTGTCGATCCCGTGGGCATCTATCACGACGCCACCGCGCCTTCTCGCCTGGAACAACTGATTCCCGTCCCGCTGACGCAAGCGCAGAGCCTACGTGCCCGTGCCTTGCAGGCCCGTTGGTGCGAAGAGCGCGTGTCCAAGTACAACGGCGCCCGCATCGACGCCTGCGAGCTGCCTCAGCCCTGTGTGCTGGTGGCCGATCAGACCTGTGGCGATGCTTCACTGCAAGGCGCCACCGCCGCCGATTTCGAGCGCATGCTCGAGGCCGCGCTGACGGAACATCCGCACAGCACCGTCGTGGTCAAGGTGCATCCGGATGTGGTGGCCGGGCGCAAGCACGGTCACTTCGACCTGGCGAAGCTGCGCAAGCATCCCCGCATCCATTTGATCAGCGATAACCGCCACCCGGCCGAGCTGATGCCGAACGTCCAGGCTGTCTACGTGATGACCTCGCAACTGGGCTTCGATGCACTGTTGTGGGACGTGCCCGTGCACACCTTTGGTATGCCGTTCTATGCCGGTTGGGGGTTGACCCTCGATGCCCTGCCCGCCCCTGCGCGGCGCCAACCGGTGAGTCTTGAACAGTTGCTGCATGCCGCGCTGGTGGAGTACCCGCGCTACGTCGACCCGGAAACGGGCGCGCCTTGCGAACCGGAGACCGTGCTGGCGTGGCTGGGACTGCAGCGCAGAATGCGCAGTCGCTTGCCCCATGACTTGCAAATGGTCGGTTTCAGCAAGTGGAAGCAGCCGTTGGTACTGGATTTTTTCAACGGATCATCCATTCGTTTCCTTGGCCGTTTCTCCCGTCGTCGTCCCGCCACACCGGTCATCACATGGGGTTGTCAACACGACACGCCATTGACAAAGAAAGTGGGCAAACACCTCGGCCGCGTCGAAGACGGCTTCCTGCGCTCTGTCGGCCTGGGCGCGAAGAAAACCCGCCCACTGTCGTGGGTGTTCGATGACCTGGGGATTTACTACGACGCCACCCGTCCCTCGCGCCTGGAACACCTCTTGCAAAACGAACCCTGGACTTCAGGTTTGCTGCAACGGGCTGCGGCCTTGCGTGAAGCGATCTGTGCCGCCGGTGTGACCAAATACAACTTGCCCGGCACCGCGTGGAAACGCCCGGCGGGTGTCGCCAAGGTGATTCTGGTCCCGGGTCAGGTCGAGTCCGACGCTTCGATTCGCTACGGCGCGCACCGGATCCGGCGCAACCTTGATTTGCTCAAGGCGGTGCGCGAGCGCCACCCGTTAGCGTGGCTGTTGTACAAGCCGCACCCTGAGGTATTGGCCGGCACCCGCGAAGCCGGCGACGGCGAAGAGCGCACCAGTGACTGGTGCAATCAGGTGGTGGGCGATGTGCCCTTCCACCAACTGTTATCCGAGGTGGATGAGGTGCACGTACTGACCTCGCAATCGGGCTTTGAAGCCTTGTTGCGCGGCGTGCCGGTGACCACCTATGGCCAGCCGTTCTATGCCGGCTGGGGGCTGACCCGGGATCTGGGCATGAGCCCTGAGGTCCAGGCGCGCCGCACTCGTCGCCTGAGCCTGGACGAGTTGGTGGCGGCGACGCTGATCCGCTACCCGACCTATGTCAGCCGCATCACCCGAAAATTCACCACCCCCGAACGCACGTTAATAGAGATTCAAAACTGGGATGAAGTACCTACCCAAGGAAGGCCTACGACATGGCGAGAGATGATTCAACACCTGGTCCTCAGCGCTTTGAAGCCACGCCCAAGAAACTCCTAGTGCCGGTCGATCGCTCCCAACGTCCGGTGTCGGTGAAACCGCGAAATTCGTTCCTGTTTCTGCAGGGCGTCAGTTCGCCGTTTTTCGCACGCCTGGTGCGCGCACTTCGGGCCGAAGGGCAATTGGTGAAGTCGGTCAACTTCAATATGGGCGACACGCTCTATGGCAGTGGCGCGCGAGTGTTTTATTCCTCGCGGCCCGAGCAGTTGATGGACTTCTACAGCCAGTGCTTCCGCGCGGACCACATTACCGACGTGGTGTTGTTCGGTGACTGCCGGCCGGTGCACCAGCCGGCGGTGGAGCTGGCCAGGTCGCTGGGCATTCGCGTGCACGTGTTCGAAGAGGGTTACTTCCGCCCCTACTGGATCACCCTTGAGCGCAATGGCGTGAACAACCACTCGTTGCTGCCCCGTGATCCGGAGTGGTACCGGGAAGTCGGCAAGTACATCCCGCGTTATCACAATGGCGATTCGTTCCGCCTGTCCTTTGCCTCCCGGGCCTTCCACGATGTGATGTACCACGTCGGTGGCGCGCTGAACAAAGTGGTGTTCCCCCATTACAAAACCCACGCGCCGTTCAACGCAGCGGTGGAATATGCCGGCTACATTCGCCAGGGCATTCGCCTGGTCAACGCCAAGGGCCGCGACTCCGAAGTCATCAGTGAAGTGGCGCGCAATCGCCATCGCACCTTCCTGCTGCCACTGCAACTGGACAGCGACGCGCAGATCCGCGATCACTCGCCGTTCAAACACATGAAGGATGTGTTGAAGCATGTCATGGGTTCCTTCGCCCGCCATGCCGGCAGTGACACGCGCCTGGTGGTGAAGAACCATCCCCTGACCCCGGGCATCGTCAACTATCACCGAATTACCCGGCGCATCGCCCACAAACTCGGCATCGCCGACCGCGTGGACTTCCTCGAAAGCGGCCACATGCCGACGCTGCTGTCCCACGTCGCGGGCGTGATCACGGTCAACAGCACCGTCGGCGGTTCGTCGCTGATGCACAACGTGCCGACCATTGCCCTGAGCGATCCGATCTACAACCTCAAGGGGCTCACCCACCAGGGCAGCCTCGATGACTTCTGGCACACGCCGGAACCGCCTGACTCCACGTTGTTTCAGCGCTTTCGCAGCACGGTGATTCACACCACCCAGGTCAATGGCGGCTTTTATACCCGCTGCGGTATCGACATGGCCGTGAACAACTCGCTGGAAGTGCTGCTGGCCAAGACCTCCAGGATTGAACGTTACTTATGACGCTGCACAAAAAACCACGCTGCATCCTGATCACCGGCGCCACAGGTGGTATCGGCGGTGCGTTGGCACCCGCTTATGCGGCGCCGGGCGTGACCCTGATCCTGCAGGGTCGACGCACCGAGCGTCTGGAAGAAATGGCCGGACAATGCCGCGCCGCCGGTGCACGGGTCATCCTCCACGCGCTCGACGTGCAGGACCTGGAAGCGGTGCGCGAATGGATCACCCGGATCAGCGCAACCGAGCAACCGGACCTGATCATCGTCGGCGCCGGGCTCAATACCGCGACCGGGCCGAATGCCGAGGATGAGGAGTGGGAATTGTCCCAGGCGGTGATCGAGGTCAACGTCATGGCCGCCATTGCCACTGTGCAGGCGGCGTTGCCGGCGATGCGCACACGCAAGCACGGGCAAATCGCACTGTTCAGTTCCCTCGCCGGCTGGCGCGGGTTGCCGGCCACACCCAGCTACAGCGCCAGCAAGGCCGCGATCAAGGCGTACGGCGAGTCCATGCGCGACCTGGTCGCAGCTGACGGCGTGCGGATCAACGTGATCATGCCCGGTTATGTCGAATCGAAAATGTGCTTTGAAATGCCGGGGCCGAAACCACTGCAGTGGAACCCGGACAAAGCCGCACAACGAATTCGTCGCGGCCTGGCCGCCAATCAGGCGCGAATCAGTTTCCCCTTTCCCTTGAACCTCGGATGCTGGGCCCTGGGCGTGATTCCCCCGCGGATGTCCTCGGTGATTTTGCGATGGCTGGACTACGGTGCCTGACTTTCTGAACAGTTCTTTCGCCTGGGTGATCCTCGGCGGCTTTTTGCTTTCCTGCGGCATCGAAGCGCTGCTGATCCCCAGGCCCACCTTGCGTCGGCCACTGCGTAGCTGGCTGCTGCATGCCGGTGCATGGCTGTTCGCGGTGGCCCTGCTTTATGGGCTGACCGGGCGCGCGTATTTCAGTGCGGTGAATGTGCTGGCGCTGTGGCTGCTGATCGTGCTGGTGAGTAACTCGAAGTATCACTCGTTGCGCGAGCCCTTTGTGTGTGCGGATTTCGAGTACTTCAGCGACGCCGTGCGCTTTCCGCGCCTGTACCTGCCCTTCTTCGGCATCGGCAAGACGATTGTGTTGGCGCTGGCGTTTATCGCCTATCTGGCCTGCGGGTTGTATTTCGAGGCCACCGCCAGCGATGCGCTGTCCACCGCTGCCGTGGCGCTGGCCGGTGCCTCGCCGTTGCTGCTCATCGGCGCGCTGAAGCCGCTGCAACCCAGCTACGACGCCAGCCTGGATTTGCGCCGCTGGGGATTGGCCGCCAGTTTATGGACCTACTTTTGTGCCGCCCGGCGCAAGGTGTCCATCGACGCCCTGCACTCGCCTTTTGCGACCGATGCGCAAGCGATTCGCCCTCCTTGCGATACGGCCTTGCCTGACCTGGTCTCGGTGCAGAGCGAGTCATTTTTCGACATTCGCACCTTGTGGCCTGGCATCCGTGAGCAGGTGCTGAGCCAGTACGATGTGCTACGCGGCGAAGCCAGGGCCCATGGTCGCCTGCAAGTCGCAGCCTGGGGCGCGAACACCGTGCGCACCGAGTTCGCCTTCCTGACCGGGATCGCCGGCGACCGGCTCGGCGTACATCGCTTCAATCCTTATCGCCACCTGGCCCGCCTGGGCTTGCCCAGCATCGCCGCCGACATGAAACGCCGCGGTTATCGCACCGTGTGCATTCACCCTTATGCGGGCAGTTTCTACGGTCGTGATCGCGTGCTGCCAGCGCTGGGCTTCGATGAGTTCATCGACGTGCGCAGCTTCAACGAGGAGCAAAAGGCCGGCCCCTTCATTGGTGATTGTGCGGTGGCAGACAAGATCATCGAACTGCTCGACGACAGCGCTCGCACCCAGCCCCTGTACATCCATGCCGTCACGATGGAAAACCACGGGCCGCTGCACCTGGAGCAGGTCGACGCGGCAGAGTTGCCCAACTGGTTCGATCGACCGCTGCTCGACGGCATGCGCGACCTGGCGCCTTACCTGCGTCACCTGAGCAATGCCGACCGGATGCTCGGCAAGTTACGTGAGTACCTGCTGGTCAGTCCGACTTCGACCGGGCTGTGTTTCTTTGGCGATCACGTGCCGATTCTCCCGGATGTGTATGCCGCCCTCGGCGCACCGGATGGCGATACCGATTACTTCATCTGGTCCAATCAGACGCCTTCTTCCAGCCTGCCGCGGCCCCTCGGCGTTGAACAGTTGGCCAAGACCTTCGTCGAGCAGATGAGCAACAGCCACACACCGGTCAAAAAAGCCAGCCGGGCACAGACGGCAACCCATGACTGACATCGCCCCAGCGCCCTTGCGGATCGCCCTCGGCTCCAGCTTGCCGGAACCTGATGAATCGATCGCGCGGATGATCACTTCGGGACGCAGTTCGCTGGCCTTCTTTCTCGGCGATGAGGCCTGCCGCTATCGGCTGCTGGCCGCGTCAATCAACTGGGACCGGATTCTGATCGCCTACCGTGACTGCACACCCCTGGGCTACGCCGCCTTCAAGCACCACTGGCGCGGGCCTTTCTCGCCCGGCGCCGGGCCTTTTCTGCGGGAATTCGGTCGCTTGCGCGGCGCAGCGCGTTACCTGTTGTTTGCGCTGACTGAGGGTCGGGAGTGGTACTACGGTTTCTATCTCTATGGGCTGCATGTGATCAAGCACGCCCGTCACCAAGGCATCGCACGTGCGCTGTTGAGCGCAACGTTCGATCAGGCCGCTCGGGCCGGTTATGACCGGGTCGAACTGGAAGTCCAGGTGAAGAATCAGCGGGCCCGGCGGCTCTACGAGCAGTTGGGATTCATCCGGGTGCGAACCACGCCGCTGAACTGGCTTGGCCGCTTTCTGCCCTTTCCCTCGGTCATCAATATGCGCCGCACGCTGAAATCCAACCCATGAGCCGCGAAGAGATGAGTCGATCAGTCCCCCTTGAATCACTGGTGGAAGGCCCCGGCTGGGTGGGCATCATGTCGCAGTGGGTGATGTGGAAAGTCTTTCACCTGAGTGAGTTCCTCGACCCTGAAGGACCGCCCCACTGGCTGTGGCGGCGCGGCCAGAAACGCCCCGCGGGTTTGAAGGCCATTTCCGGGATCGGCTACAAAAGCTCCTCCGACCATGCCCGCGTGTTATGCAAACGCTGGGGCATTCCCTACGTGGCGCTGGAGGACGGTTTTCTGCGTTCTTCTTCACTGGGGGTCGAGGGCGATACGCCGATGTCGATGGTGGTCGATCCCATCGGTATCCACTACCTGGCTGATCGCCCGTCACTGCTGGAAAACATGCTGCAAACCCCGCACACCCTGACCGCTGCGGAACTGGCAACCGCCAAGGCATTGATTGCATTGATGCGCAGCAGTGGCATCGGCAAATACAACAACGCCCCGGACTTGAGCGAGGACGACCCCCTGGGGCGCGACAAGCCACTGGTTCTAGTGGTGGACCAGACTTACGGCGACTTCTCCATTCCGGGCGGCGGCCTGTGCGAAGCAGACTTTATCCGCATGCTCGATGCGGCGCTCGCGGAAAACCCCGATGCGGATGTGCGGGTGCGGATTCACCCCGACTGCATCAACGGCCACAAGAAAAGCTGCCTGCTCAATGCTGCCCAGGCACGCGGGGTAACGCTGGAGAACCGTCACGTGTCCTGGGCCTCCCTGGCGTGCCGGGCCCGACGGGTGTATGTCGGCACCAGCCAGGCCGGGCTGGAAGCCTTGATCCAGGGAACACCGGTGACGTGTTTCGGCCTGCCCTTCTATGCCGGCTGGGGCCTGACCGATGATCGCTTGCCGATCCCGCGCCGCCAGGCCCGGCCAACGCTGGAGCAATTGGTGGCTGCCGCCTACATTCGTTACTGCCGCTACGTGGACCCATTGACCGACCAGCGCTGTGATGTGATGACCGTGGCCCGGCAACTGGCCCGGCAGAAACAACAGGACAGCCAGTTCGCCGGTACATTGACCGTACTCGGCGCGCCCCGACGCCAGCAATCGACGATCCGCAGCTTGCTCGACAGCCGTTGGGGTCGTGTGCAGTTCAGCCAATACAAGGCCGACCTGATGAGCACCCTGGCGCGGGAAAACGACAAGCTGCTGGTGTGGAGTGCCGACGAGCCCCATAACCTGTCAGTACAGGCTGCAGCGCAGGACCTACCGCTATGGCGCCTCAGCCCTGGCAATGCAACCGCCAGCTTGACCCTCAAGCGTAATGACGGCGAAGAGCAACAACTGGTACAGGTCCGGGGCATGCCCTGCAGCCCACAGCAGGCACTGGAACATCGCACACGAAACACCCCGGGCCTGTTCGAACAGTGCCCGCGCTATCGACAGGTTCGCCGCTACCTCAAAGGCATGCTCGCGCTCTAAGCTTCTGTAGGAGCGAGCTTGCTCCCCACGGGTGGATCATCCTTTCAAATGACGATGGCTTTGCACTGCCGCCCCCAGCACCACCGCCCCCGCCGCAATCGCCACCCAGAATCCGCTGCGCGCACCGAACGCGTCCACCAGCCAGCCTGAACTGGCGGCCCCCATCGCCACGCCGATGCTCAACCCGGTGACCAGCCAGGTCAGGCCTTCGGTGAGTTTGGCCGGTGGCACGATCTGCTCCACCAGGGCCATAGCGACGATCAGCGTCGGCGCAAAAAACAGGCCGGCGACGAACACTGCCAGGGATAACCCGAGAATGTTCACCGCCAGCAGCAGCGGCAAGGTGGTCACCGCCGTCGCCACCCCGCCGTACAGGAACAGGCGCGGCAGCGGCACTTTCGAGCGCAATGCGCCGAACGCCAGCCCGGCCAGGCAAGAACCGATGGCATACACCGACAACACGATGCTCGCCGCCGCCGGTTGCCCCTGCTGCTGGGCGAAGGCCACGCTGACCACGTCCACGACGCCGACGATGGTGCCCATGGCGACCATCAACAGCATCAGCAACTGGATGTCCACCGAACGAATGATCGAACCCAGGTGGTGTTCTTCATGGGGATGAACCGCAGGCTCGGTGTCGCGTTGCAACACAAACGCGGTCACGCCGATCGCCAGCATCAACGCTGCCGCCAATGGCCCGGCCTCGGGGAACGCCACCACGCACAGGCCCACCGACAAGGGTGGCCCGACAATGAAGCAGACTTCGTCCAGCACCGACTCCAGGGCATAGGCCGTTTGCAGTTGCGGCTGACCACGGTAGACCTCGGTCCAGCGCGCCCGCACCATCGCCGACATGCTCGGCATGCAGCCGGCGAGCGCGGCGAACACGAACAATGTCCAGTGCGGCGCCTGCAAACGGGTGCAGAGCAACACCATCAGCAGCGCCCCGCCTCCGATCAGTGCCGACACCGGCAGGACCCGCCGCTGGCCAAAACGGTCCACCAGCCGCGACACCTGGGGCGCGCAGAACGCCGTCGCCAGGGCGAATGTCGCCGCCACCGCCCCGGCCAACCCATAGCCGCCCTGCAACTGCGAGAGCATGGTGATCAGGCCAATACCGGTCATGGAGATCGGCATGCGCGCGATCATCCCCGCGAGCACGAAGGCACGGCTGCCAGGAGCGTTGAACAGTTCGCGGTAGGGGTTTGCCATGGGGGCCGGCCTCGATCAGGGCCTGCACGTTGCCACAACGCTGGAATGAGGGGGAAGCGGCAATTTGTTGGTTGAATGTGAAGGCCCCATCGCGGGCAAATGAACTCCAGGCCACCCCAATCAGTCAGCTGCATAGGACCTTAATTCCCGGAGCGTCACGGTAATGCCTGATCATCACCCGGAACGACAAAGCCCCATCGACGCCCACGGCATCATCGGCGACATGCGCAGCGCGGCGCTGGTCAATGACAAGGGCAGCGTGGATTTTTTCTGCTGGCCGGAGTTCGATAGCCCGTCGATTTTCTGTTCGCTGCTGGACACCCCCGAGGCCGGCATTTTCCAGCTGTCCCCGGACTTGCCCGATGCGCGTCGCGAGCAGATTTACCTGCCCGACACCAACGTGCTGCAAACCCGCTGGCTCAGTGATCGCGCCGTGGTCGAAATCACCGACCTGCTGCCCATCGGCGACACCGAAGATGACCTGCCGATGCTGATGCGTCGGGTGCGCGTGGTCAGTGGCCGGGCGACCTTTCGCCTGCGCTGCGCGGTGCGCCATGACTACGCCCGCGCCACCACCCTCGCCCGCCTGGACGGCAAGGACGTAGTATTCGCCGCCAGCGGTCAACCGTCGTTGCGGCTGTCCACGGATCAGCCCCTAAGGATCGACGGCAACGCGGCGGTGGCCGAATTCTCCCTCGAACAGGACCAGACCGCGCAATGCCTGCTCGGCGCCGTCGACGATCCCCGCTTCAAGGAAGGTGCCGCCGACTTGTGCCTGGAACGCACCCTGAAGTTCTGGCGCGACTGGATCAGGCAGTCCAGCTACCGTGGGCGCTGGCGGGAAATGGTCAACCGCTCGGCACTGGCGATGAAGTTGCTGACCTCGCGTAAACACGGCGCCATCCTCGCCGCCGCGACCTTCGGCCTGCCGGAAAGCGTTGGCGGCGAACGCAACTGGGACTACCGCTATACCTGGATCCGCGACGCCTCCTTCACGGTCTATGCCTTCATGCGCCTGGGGTTCGTCGACGAGGCCAACGCCTACATGCGCTGGTTGCGCGGACGGGTCAGCGACTGTCGGGGCCACGCGATGAAAATCAATATCCTGTACGGCATCGACGGTCGCCAGGAGCTGCCGGAAGTCGAACTCACGCACCTGTCCGGCCATGGTGGTGCGACCCCGGTGCGCATCGGCAATCTGGCGTATACGCAGGTCCAGCTGGATATCTTCGGCGAGCTGATGGACGCGGTGTACCTGGTCAACAAGTACGGCGAAGCCATTTCCCACGAAGGCTGGAAGCACACGGTGGAAGTGGTCGATCAGGTCTGCGAAACCTGGCAGCAGGAAGATGTCGGTATCTGGGAAATGCGCGGCGAGCAGCACCATTTCCTGCACTCGCGCCTGATGTGCTGGGTGGCGCTGGACCGGGCGATCCGCCTCGCCTCGAAACGCTCCCTGCCCGCCCCGTTCGCCCGTTGGGACCAGACCCGCCAGGCCATCTACTCGGACATCTGGGAAAACTTCTGGAACGAGGAACACGGGCATTTCGTCCAGCACATCGGCGGCACCGCCCTCGACGGCTCGATGCTGCTGATGCCGCTGGTGCGTTTCGTCAGCGCCAAGGACCCACGCTGGCTGGCGACCCTCGACGCCATCGCAAAGAATCTGGTGCGCGATGGCATGGTGTATCGCTACCACAATGACGACAAACACATCGACGGCCTGCCCGGCACCGAAGGCGCGTTCGCCGCGTGCTCGTTCTGGTACGTCGAATGCCTGGCCCGGGCCGGTCGTCTGGAAAAGGCTCATCTGGAGTTCGAACAACTGCTGCGCTATGCCAACCCCCTGGGGTTGTACGCGGAAGAATTCGACAGTCACGCGCGGCACATGGGCAACACACCGCAAGCGCTGACGCACCTGGCGTTGATCAGTGCGGCGTGTTTTCTGGATCGGAAGTTGAGTGGGGAGAAGAGTGTCTGGCAGCCTTGAAGCCAGCGCCTGTCACCTGTTCACCCCAGGTGGATGTCCTACATTTCTTAAACAAAACATGCAGAAATACTCTGTTGCCAGCCGTTACATCCCCACCTAACATCCCCGATCAACGGGCACAGCGGAGCTGTCCAACCACCCCGAATTCAAGGAACCAGAATGACCCAACGCATCCATCGCAGCATCGAATCGCCCTTACGCTCGGGCCTGACCCGCGACGAACTGTGGGAAGCCTCCGACAGGGGCCTGATCAAATGCTGGGAGATCGGCCGCCAGCGTGCCGTCCGCTTCCCGGACCTCGCGCAACGGTGCCTGGCCGGTGAACTGCCGGTGCTGGGCTGGAAGGGTGGTGTCAGCCGCAGCCTGAAAAAACTCGAAAAATACGGTTCCCTCAAATACCTCGCCCAGTGGCAGGGCTTGCGCGGCGAGGACCTGGATGTGGATTTGAGTGAAGAGCGGTCACTGACTTGTTCACGCACGCGGATGGTGGTGACGTTTACGCCGGATCGGGCGAAGTACTTCAATCAGGTGACGGAAGTCGAGGCGGCTGAGTAAAAGGGCTGCGCATCGACTGACGTCCCCCGCGTTCAAGGCAGCACGGGATCTGCGGCGCTGACAGAAAACCGCTCACGATAGGCTTGTGGTGTCACGCCCATGGCCCGCAGAAAGCTGCGGCGCAGGGTTTCCTCGCTGCCGAATCCGCATTGCACGGCGACCCGTTTGATCGGCACGCCGGTGTCGCTGAGCAACCGTCGCGCGGTTTCGACGCGGATCTGTTCGATGGCACGGGCCGGGGTCTGGCCGGTGTCGGCGCGGTAGTGGCGCACGAAGCTGCGTTCGCTCATGCCGGCCTGCAGGGCCAGGGTGGGAACGCCGAGGTCCTTGGTAAGGTTTTCGCTGATCCAGGCATGAAGTTCGTCGAACCGGTTGCCTTCCTTTTGCAAAGACAGGGTCACGCTGAATTGCGACTGACCGCCGGGCCGCTTGAGGAACACCACCAGTTGCCGGGCGACTTCCAGGGCCATGGTGCGGCCGAGGTCTTGCTCGACCATGGCCAGCGCGAGGTCGATGCCGGCGGTGACTCCCGCCGAGGTCCAGACCGGGCCATCGTTGATGAAGATCGGATTCGGCTCGACCCGCAATTGCGGGTGCTGCTGCGCCAATTGCTCGCAACGGGTCCAGTGGGTCACCACGCGCCGACCATCGAGCCAGCCACTGGCCGCGAGCAAAAACGCCCCGGTGCACACCGATGAAACCCGCCGACACGCCGCTGCATGCTCGCGCACCCACGCCACCAACGGCAGGTCTTCAGACGCCGCGTACACACCCCAGCCGCCGGCGATGATCAAGGTGTCGCTGCCCTGCTTCGGCAACGGTTCGGCCAGCAAGGCCAATCCCGCCGATGACAGCACCGCCCCGCCGCCGCTGGCGATGACCGACGGCGCGTAGGGCGGCGGCAAACCTTGATGGCGGGCGATGTCGTTGGCCGAAGCAAACACCTGCAACGGCCCGGTGACATCGAGCAGTTGCACGTTGGGAAACGCAAGCACGTGAATGGTCTTGGGCATGATTGGCGTAATTCGTGGGGTTATTGGCGTATACGCCAAATCCTACGAGCCTACAGTGAAGCCGTCCACCCACTTCATGAGAAAAACACCATGACCTTGCAGATCGGTTTTCTGTTGTTTCCACAGGTTCAGCAACTCGACCTGACCGGCCCTTACGACGTGTTGGCCTCGCTGCCGGATGTGAAGGTGCATTTGATCTGGAAGGACCTGATGCCCATCACCGCCAGCACCGGCCTGATGTTGAAACCGACCGTCACTTTTGACGACTGCCCTGCACTGGATGTGATCTGTATTCCGGGCGGCAGCGGCGTCGGTGCGTTGATGGAAGATGACCGGACCCTGGCCTTTATCAAGTCTCAAGCCGCCAACGCGCGTTACGTCACCTCGGTCTGCACCGGTGCTCTGGTACTCGGCGCCGCGGGCCTGCTCAAGGGCAAGCGTGCGACCACCCACTGGGCCTATCACGAACTGCTGGCACCGCTGGGGGCGATTGCGGTGAAAGACCGGGTGGTGCGCGACGGTAACCTGCTGACCGGTGGCGGGATCACCGCGGGCATCGATTTCGCCCTGACCCTGGCCGCCGAACTGTTCGATAAGGACACCGCGCAGTTGGTGCAATTGCAGCTCGAATACGCCCCGGCGCCGCCGTTCGCCGCGGGCAGCCCGGAAACAGCGCCAGCCAGCGTATTGGAAGAAGCCCGCAAGCGCGCTGCCGGTTCATTGAAGCTGCGTGCAGAAATCACCGAACGTGCCGCAGCGAAACTGGATCGACGCTAAAAGAGCGGCTGCGGGAACCCGGCTCCCGCAGCCAATACTTTTCTTGCGCATCGAGTAGGAGGCGGATTCACATCCGCCGTCCTCTCACACCACCGTACGTACGGTTCCGTATACGGCGGTTCAGGCTATGCGGCTAAACCGGTTGATCGTATCCAGTATTGAGACCAGCCCGAGTCGATCCCACAGTTTCTTCGGCAGCGCCTGATTCATATGTGGCGCGCCCGAGTTCCACCATGGACCTCGGCCATTGACTGCTGATTTCCACGCCCGCGCCTCATCGAGCCCCAGACGTATCAGGTTGCGCGCCCTCGTCGAGGGTCGCTTCCATTGACGCCAGATGACACAACGAAGTTTGTGGCGCACCCAGCCGTCCAACTCCTCAAGCGGCCGTTTGCTTTGACTTAGCTTGAAATAGCCGGCCCAACCGCGCAGTACGGGGGTTATTTGCTCAACGATGTGACTCATTGAGCGCCTACGCACCCGGCGCAAGAGGTCCCTGAGTCGGTCGCGCAAGCGACGCAGACTCATCGTCGCAACTCGCAACCTTGGCTGTTGATGCCAGCTCATTCCATAGCCCAAGTAATCACACATCCACGACCCGGCTACTCGGCTCTTGTCCCGGTTCAGCGTCAGTTTCAGGCGCCGGCTCAGGAAACGCTCAACGCCGGCCATCACCCGTGCGCCTGCCCGTTGGCTACGCACATAAATGTTCGCGTCGTCGGCATAACGCACGAAACGATGGCCCCGCCGTTCCAGTTCGCGGTCGAGTTCGTTGAGCAGGATATTCGACAGCAGCGGCGAGATCGGACCGCCTTGCGGCGTCCCTTCCTGCCGTCGGCTGACGACTCCACCTGACATCGTTCCCGCCTCGAGATAACGGCGGATCAGCGTGAGCACCCGCTTGTCTTCGATCTGACGCGCCACGTAAGCCATCAGGACATCGTGGTTGACCCGATCAAAGAACTTTTCCAGATCAAGCTCCACACACCAGCGGTGACCCGCTGCCACATGGCCGCGAGCGGTTTCGATGGCTTGGTGAGCGCTTCTGCCCGGACGAAAGCCGTAGCTGTAGTCCGAGAACAGCGGATCGAAGATCGGCGTGAGCTGTTGTAGCAGGGCCTGCTGGATCAGGCGATCCACAACACTGGGGATGCCCAGCTGTCGGGTTCCTCCTTTAGGTTTGGGGATGTCGACGGCGCGTACACCTTGTGGGTGGTACTCACCGGCCAGCAATCGAGCCTTGAGGATCGGCCAATACTGTTTCACGTAGCCCGCCAACTGGTCGACCGTCATGCCGTCGGCACCCGGTGCGCCCTTGTTGCTGACTACGCGCTGATACGCACGCTTGAGGTTGGCGGGTGCAAGCACCCGCGCCATCAGCGTGTCCGGCTCCGCGTTCGTCCACGTCACAGACGCCGTCGATGCTTGCGCCCTGTCAGCCGTCATCCTCGGATACCGTCCGGGACTTGGAGTAACAGTTTTCTCTTGGAGAATATTCTGCGTTTCAGCATTCGACGAGACTCTGACGCCTACTGGCGGCATAACCTGTTCGGCCCTTGGTGGCGGGGTTATTCGCCACTTACTACGGCTTCGGCTGACTTCTGCACGCTCATCCCGTCGCCTCTCGACGCTCGGTAGCACAGTGGCAAACGTGCAGATCTCCCAGGGTAATTCGCGCGACCTTCCTGCTTATGCCTGTCGGATTTACGTCACAGCGTCCCGTGCAAGTATTGGGCTTTGACGATTTGGGCCGTCTCACCCCGCTGCGCCGCCTCTATCCGCTTCCTGTTCGTCAGGCCAGCATTTTGCCTCGGGCTTCCTTCAGATTCGCAGTCACCCGCGACACCCTTGCCTCTGGCTAACACTTCCCCTTGCCGGGTGTGTAGAGGACTTTCACCTCCAAGTCACCAGCCTGGCCACCACAGCCAAGCTGGTTGCGCTTACGCGCAACGCGCCATGCCTGGCGCACCCATAAAAAAAACCCGCCGAAGCGGGTTCTTCCCAGACCAGTACGACTCCCTGTCGTCAGCATTCCATGCAGGCCGATCATCCATGATCCTGAGCACTCCCTGTGCTTCAGTGGATGGGGCCAGAATACGCATGGGATCCAATCTGCAATAGAGGACATATCTACTAACACTTGTAGGACATTCGCTATAGCTGCCCCTCCGAAGTCCCTTGGACATGTCGGACTTCGAGCGCGAAGGCCGCGAATGACGCGACCTGCGGCTGACTTGCAGCTTTGCGGGCGTGATCATTCCACCTGGCGTTCGTGAGCCTTGGCGATAAGAAACTGCTCGATGTTGCTCATTTGCTCATCCCAACCACGGCTGTCCATGCGGAACGCTTTGAGTCGGCGAGTTTGGGGAATGTGGTCGAATCCCGACTCGGACACCTTAAGCAACGTGCCCTTGTCCATGTCTTCGAGCTCGAATTTCACCAGGGTGGTGGGTTCCTGGGAGTAATCGAAGCCCGGCTCCACGGCGTACGGATGCCAGCGAAACGAAAACAGCCGCTCCGGCTCGACCCGTTCGACCAACACGTTCCACAACACATGTTCATAACCCGGGTACGTCACTTGCCCCTGGGTCCACTCGCCGGCGACAAAACGCCTTCCGTCCAGCGCCACGCCAAACCATTTCCCGAACTCCTCGGCATGGGCTATGACGCGCCAGACCTGTGAACGCGGCGCCTTGAGCAGGATCTTCCTTTCGATGCGATCTGATGCTGGGTTCATAAGTCACCTCCTGTACTGAACAACAGTAGGCCTGTAAGACCACTTGTCCAATCCTAAAGTTGTGTGGCGATCAACGTTGCTCGAAGTATTCGGCTGTATTCGTGATGATTAGTTCTGCTTTGACGGTGCCGGTTGGTGTCGATCGAACCTGCTAACGTTGACCGCCACAACGCAGAATCCAGTCATGCCACCGGGAGGCACCATGAACAAACTGCAGGGAAGCTGCCTATGCAAAACCATCCATTACCAAGTGGACAGCCTCGACATGCCCATCAGCCACTGTCACTGCCATACCTGCCGCAAGGCACACGCGGCGGCTTTTGCGTCGACTGCCGGCGTGATGCGCGAGCATTTTCGCTGGATCAAGGGCCAGGACCGGCTCAGCAGCTTTGAGTCCTCGCCGGGCAAGTGGCGGCATTTCTGTTCGGTGTGCGGCTCGCATCTGATGGCGGAACGTTTGGCCCAGCCCCACGTGATCGTTCGTGTCGCCACACTGGATGACGATCCGAAAATGACGCCTCAGGCGCATATCTGGACGTCCCACGACGCGCCTTGGCTTGCCTGTGACGCGGTCAAGAAACACCCTGAATGGCAGACGTAGAGGGCCGAAGATTGCACTGCGCTAAACTGCACCGCTCTTTTCCCTGTCACAGCGAGCTTCTGACATGCATTCACGCTTTCTTCTGGCGTTGACACCCTTGATGTTCACCACCCTGGCCCATGCCGTGGGCTGCGACAACGCGGCCGACCAGGCGACAATGAACCAGTGCGCGGCGCAACAGCACGCGGCGGCTGACAAGGAGCTGAATGCGCTCTATCAGCAAATCACCACACGGCTGAAGGCCAATCCCGACAGCAAGAAACTGTTGGTGAGCGCACAGCGTTCGTGGATTGCGTTTCGGGATGCCGAGTGCAAGTTTTCGGCGTCAGGGGTGGAAGGCGGGAGTGTCTATCCGCTGGTCTACGGCAATTGCATTACAGAGTTGACCAAGGCGCGGGTCGAGACGTTCAAGACTTATCTGAAGTGTCAGGAAGGTGATTTGAGCTGCCCGGTGCCGGGGGTTTGATTATGGCTATTTTTGCTGTGCTTGTGGGGGCCCCATCGCGAGCAAGCTCGCTCCCACAAGGTTCAGCGGCGTACACAAATTTGTGATCCACTGAAATCCTTGTAGGAGCTGGCCAGCGAAGGCAACTCAGGCGCCGCGAATCAGCGCACAAACACCTGCGCCGTGGTAATCGCCATGTCCCCGCCCGGCATCTTGATGCTGCCGATCTGCTTCAGGCTGTCGGCATCGAAGATCGCCACATCGTTGAAGGTCCCGGCCAGGTAGATCTTGCTGCCGTCCTTATTGAAGGAAATGCAGTAGTAGGAATGGTCAAGGGTGGCGGACTGGAGCAGTTTCTTCTGCTTGATGTCGTACTTGGCCAGGCGGTTGAGCACGCCAAACATCAGGTTCGGGTCTTTGGGCGAGCGCATGCCACTGAAGTAGATTTCCGTCAGGGGACCGAAGTCGGTGGTTTCGGTCTTGCCGGTTTTCAGGTCGACGCTGAACAGGCCGTACAGGTATTCGGCGGTGGCCGGGTCCTGTTTCTTGTCCTTGAACTTCGCGGCGGTGTAGAGCAGCGAGAAGTCATGGCGATAGGTCTGCTGGTTCCACACGTACAGCACGTCCGGGGCGCTGTAGTTCGGGCGCTTCCAGTGGCGGCTCGGGATCAGCACGTCGAATTTTCCGGTCTGCACGTTGACCTTGTAGACGTCCGCGCCCGCCACGTACAGCGTGCCGTCGTCACCGCTCTGCATGATGGTCAGCTGTCGCGGTGCCGGGAAGCTGCGCACGGGTTTGGCGTCCATGCCGGCGTCAGTCTTGTACACATCGAGCCGTGGCTGCTGCACTTCGTAGCGGTCGTTGAGCATCAGCGTCGGGTTGGCGACGGTGAACAGTTCCTTACCGTCGTGGCTGAGGGTAAAGGCGAACATCGACCGCGCTTTCTCCCCCGGCTTCTGGGTGATGCTGGCGTGGAACACCTGCTTGCAGCTGTCCAGTTCGACGCCGTAGACATCGGCATAGTGGTTGTTCAGCACATAGGCGGTCTTGCGGTCCGGCGACAGTTGCACGGTGCCGGGACCAAAGGCGTCGGGCATCTTGCAGGTCTTGTACAGGCTGTCGGTGACCAGGTCGATCACGTTCAGGTTGTTCGGGTAATTGGTGGTCAACATGTACTCGTGACCGTCTTGCAGTACGGTGTTTTCATCGGCCATCACGTTGAGCGAACAGGTGCTCAGGAGGGCGAAAGCGGCCAGGCCGCAGGCGTTGATGCTGTGCATGCTGGAATCCTTCTTCTTATCTGATCACTTGTCTTTGGGGAAGACAGTGCCGAGGTTGCGCCAGTTTTCGTTGGACGCCTGGGCATCCTTGTTCCAGTCCGGGTAGGTGCTCATCATGTCGGGCACCTGGGCCGGCCACCAGCACGGATCGGAGCAGCCATACAGGTCGGCTTCCATCGGCTGGCACAGCGACGACACACCGCCAAACGCGTCGATCTCCCAACCCGGATCGGTGGTCGAGGCGCAGCCCGCCACGGAGCTCATCGCCACCACTTCTTCGATGCGGTTTTCGTCCGCGGCCTGATCCAGCTTCAACGCTTTGTTATTGATTGCCTTGAGATGTTTCATATCAGTGAGCCTTGCGCGGAGTGATGTAGCTGCTGATGAACGCAGGGTTGTGAGCCATGATCCGGGTGTAGACCTCGATGCCGAAGTCGACCCAGTCACGCATCAGTTCGCAGTAGTGATAGGTCGGATGGGTCGGGTCGCCATAGCGGGCGTAGCTTTCGTGGTAGCAACCGCCGGAGCACAGGTTGCGGATCTGGCAGTCTTCGCAGCCGGTGTTGGTACGGTCGAGGCGCTGGGACAGGAAGTCGTTCAGCTCAACCTGTTTTACGCCGCTGTGCACATTGCCGAAGGTTGGCAGGCTCGAACCGGTAAAGCGGTGGCACAGGTTCAATTCACCCTTGTGATCGACCGCCAACATCTTCAGGCCCGCGCCGCAAGGCAGGGCTTTTTTGTGGCCTTCGTGGATGTCGGTGATCAACTGATGCAGGTTGGAAAAACCGATGTTGCGGTGCTCCAGCGCCGCTTCCAGGTAACGTCGACCGAGCTTCTTCATGTTGGCGAAGACTTCGATCAGTTCATCACTGGTCAGGTTGAACGTACTGATGTCGCCTGAGGTGACCGGGGCAAACCCGACTTCGGCAAACCCCAGTTCGTTGAACAGGTGATCCCAGATCGTTTCGACGTCGGTGACGCCGGTGGTCAGGGTCACCCGCGCGCCGACCGGACGACTGTTGTAGCGCGACAGCAGCATTTCGGCCTTACGCCGCACCACGTCGTAGGTGCCCTGCCCGCCCACGGTGATGCGGTTGCGGTCGTGCACGGTTTTCGGCCCGTCGATACTTACCGAAAGCCCGAAACGGTGGGCGTTGAGGTAGTCCACGGTTTCTTCGGTCAGCAGCGTGGCGTTGGTGGTCATCACGAACTCGACGAACTTGCCGGCTTCGCGAAAACGCTTTTCACAGTAATCGACCATGTACTCGATCAGCTTGCGATTGCTCAGCGGCTCTCCGCCGAAGAACACCACGGTGAAACGCTCTTCATCCGGGGATTCGCGCAGCAGCATTTCCACCGAAGCGATGGCCGTCTCGACGTCCATTTTCTTGCCGGCCGAAGGCTTGTCGAGGTCTTCCTTGTAGCAGTAGGTGCAGCTCAGGTTGCAGCCGGTGTTGACGTTGAGCACCACGGTGTTGATCGCCGTGCGTTCGACCCGCTTGGTGGCGATGTCCGGGGTCAGCGGCGAACCGTCGCTGACCAGTTCCAGGGCCATCAGCTCGCGCAGGGTTTCAGTGACTTCTTCACCGTTGAAACGCGCGGACAGCCGCTGGATCAGGTCGTCCGACGAGCAGCCGGGACCGCGCAAGGTATCGATGATGGTGCCCGTCAGTTCATCGCTGGCGAACAGCGAACTGCTGGGGATATGGAACAGCATGCGGTCGGCATCAACGTGCACTTCGTGCAGGTTGCGTTCGACCAGATTCAAGATAGCGCCCATTGCAAACCTCCTGTGCAAGCCCCGTTATGCGGGGCTTGCGATCATTCCGAAAAGTGTCTGAAGCCTTTGCCTGCAGCCAGGCTCACGTTTCAACCTCACGGAATGGGTGGATTGTTCCAGCGTTGCACGGTCACGATCATGTGGCCTTCGCCGGTCAGGGATTTCCCTGCGTCGTCGACGGCGGCGATCACCTTGAGGTTGCCGGCATTGTTGGTGGACATCTTGCGCGCCGGGTTCGGTCCGGCATCGCCCGGTGTGAACACGCCCGCGTCAGCCTGCATGGTGCCGGCGAACTTGACGTCTTCGTCTTCCTTGGCGCGCTCGTCAAAGGCCTCGACCTTCCACTGCGCCGGGAACACGCCGATGCGATACGGCTTGCCATCAGCGCCCTTGCCCCAGGCTTCGGCGTCGAAACGGCCCTGGACTTTCGGCGTCGAACCGCCGCCCTCGCCGATCCGCGCCACCGAGAACTCAGGCACGACTTTGACTTCGGCGATCTGGCTGTACACCGACAGGCTCGGGCCTTTCAGCGTACCGACGGAGACTGCACGCAGACCCGGCTGGGCATTGGCGGCGGCCTTGAGTTTGACCTTGATTTGCTGCGGGCTCTGCTCGACGATTTCGAGCACTTCCACGCCTTTGCCGAAATTCGGCTTGCCACTCAGACCGCTGCCGATCAGGGTGACTTCGCTTTCGCTGCCGGCCTTCAGGTAACCCGGCTGCACCGCCAGCAAACGGGCGGAGCCCTGTTTGGCGGCGACGAAGTCCAGGCCACGCTCATCGTGCTCGGCCTCGAACATCCGGCCCTGCATCGCATTGCCCTGGGCGGCGAACACCTGGCGCATGGTCACGCCGTCGATGGTGACGTTGCCGCGCCATTCGTAGCCGGTGTAGAGGATCGCGCTGCCGTCGCCGTTGAACGGGGTACCGTCGGCGTATTGGCCTTTGACGCTGACCTTGAAGGTGTCGCTGCCGTCAGCGCTGACGCTCATCACACCCGCCAGTTCACCCTTGCCCGGCAAGTGACCGCTGAAGCTCCAGTCGCCTACCAATGCGTCGGACTTCGGCGCCACGCTCTGCCATTTTTTCCAGGCCGGGTTGTCCAGCGGATAGCGCTTGGCCAACAGCGGCACCATGTCTTTGCGAGCGATATCGAACCAGTCGCGATCGCGGGCCAGGGCCTGGTATTCCAGGGACGGCCACTGGCCGAGGTGGAAATTCACCAGGCGCTCCCACTCCTGAGCCGGACGCCGTTGCAAGGCGACCCGCGCACCGGAGTGGCAGCGACCGCACATCTGGCTGGTCTGCTCGTCGAACTTTTCGACGGTGTTGAGCCGGCGCTCCAGCGCATAGCGCACGCCGTCGGTCTCGCTGGGCGCCAGGCCCTGGGTGTCGGCCAGGTACTTGACCAGCGTCCGGCGGTCTTCATCGCTGATCTGCAAACCGTGCATGGTCTGCATTCGGGCAATGCTCATCAACCAGCCTTCCGGCGTTTTGCGCTGGTGGCTGATGCGGCTCAGGGCGTTATCGGCTTCGGGGGTATGACAGCCCTGACAGGTTTCCTTGAGGATGGTCTGGGCGTCGCGGGCTGCCAGGCTGTGAGGCGAATGCAGCGCTATACAAGCGGCTACGGCCAGCAGGCTGGCGCTCATGCCTGATCGGAGTTTTCTCTTCATCAACGTCGAACCTCGCACGGTGCTTTCTTATTTTTGTGGCTTATCGTTTTTTGGGTTTCTGCCGCCGGCGGCAAGCCGCTGACGGAGGCAGTAGAAACGTCTGCGATGAGCAATACACGGAGCGTGCCAGCTTGTTAAAACCTCGTTGAATCAATGATTTGCCAACATCGTCGGGCGTTTCTCCCAGGATACCGACCTGGCAACACGTTTAATTTCGCGACAACTGTTTCACTCTGAGACGAGCATAGGTGAGCCACGTCGATGGGCGATGACCAATGATCGTTTGGGCAGGGACGATGTGGTTATCCAGGGGGCTCGCGTTATCGTTGCCGACCTTCGCTACGATGCGGCGACCCGACAAGCCAGCGCCTATGTACAGAGATCACACCAAACCTGTGGGAGCGGGCTTGCCCGCGAAGACGGCAGCACATCCGCCATGAATGTGGCTGACGTACCGCTTTCGCGAGCAGGCTCGCACCTTTGAACGGTGAGTCGTCACCCAACTGTCACAATCCCTTGCTAGCGTCCGGCCGAAACATGTAGAAACAACTCGACCAGGCCAGGGGATTCGATATGAGCGACGAAACAGACGGTATAAACCCATCCTCAGCCGAATCCGACCACCCCATCGACACCAGTCGCCGCCGTTTTCTCGGTGGCGTCGCGGTACTCGGCGCCGGCGCAGCCCTCACTGCTTACGGCAATCAGGGCAATGTGCCAGGTGAGACGCCTGATCGTCCGCTATCGGCCGAAGAACTCGACAAAGCCTTGCACGACCAGGTGAAAACCGTGGTGGTGATCTACGCCGAAAACCGCAGCTTCAATAACCTCTTTGGCGATTTTCCCGGGGTCGAGAAACCGCTATCAGCGCTCCAGCCTGCCGATTATCAGCAGCGCGACCGCGATGGCAGCCTGTTGCAAACCTTGCCGCCGGTGTGGGGCGGTGTCTTGCAGATCGGTCCGCAAACCCTCGACGGCGTGACTTATCCCAACGCCGTCCAGTTTCAGGAAAACCTGCCCAACGCGCCCTTCGCCCTCAAAGGCCCGAACGCGGAAGACTTGCCGTTCGGTCTGGTGACCCGCGATCTGTGGCACGTGTTCTACCAGAACCAGATGCAGATCAACGGCGGCAAAAACGACGGCTTTGTCGCCTGGGCCGATTCCGGAGGCTTGACCATGGGCCACTATGCCCAGAGCCAATATTCCCTGCGCCTATGGGACATTGCCCGGGATTTCGTGCTCTGCGACAACTTCTTCCAGGGCGCCTTCGGTGGTTCATTTCTTAACCACCAATACCTGATCAGCGCCACCGCACCGTTTTATCCGGACTCGGCCAATTCGGTTGCCAAATCACAAATAGCCGTGCTGCAAAGCAACGATCCGGCTGACCCACGCCTCAAACCGCTGGAGTCCTCGCCGGCCAGCGCCATGACCGGTCCGCCGCAGTTCGGCCCCAGCGCGCTGACGCCCGATGGTTACGGGGTCAATACCCTCGCCCCGCCCTACTGGCCGACGTGGATCCGCGACCCGGACCATCCGGACTACTCCAAACCTGATCTGCCGAACGTCCTGGTTCCGCAGACCCACGAGCACATCGGCGACAAGCTGTCGAAGAAGAACATCGATTGGGCCTGGTACGCGGGGGCCTGGCAGGCGACGCTGGAGCAGTACAAGGATTCGGGAGGCATTCCGAAAATCCCGAACTTTCAGTACCACCACCAGCCGTTCAACTATTTCAAACGCCAGGGCCCGGAAAACCCGGAGGAACGTAAAAAGCGCCTGCGCGATGGCGGCCTGGGGGACGAATCCAGCACGAACAAGTTCTTTGCCGACGCCGAGGCGGGCAAGCTGCCGGCGGTGACTTTCTACAAACCCCAAGGCAACCTGAACATGCACGCCGGTTATGCCGACGTGGCGTCGGGTGACCGACATATCGTTCGCGCGCTTAAAGTGCTGCAACAAAGCCCACAATGGAAAAACATGGTGGTGGTGGTGACCATCGACGAGAACGGTGGCTGGTGGGACCACGTCGCCCCACCCAAGGGGGATCGCTGGGGCCCGGGCTCGCGGGTGCCGGCCCTGGTGGTGTCGCCGTTTTCACGCAAAGGCGCGGTCGATCACACGGTGTATGACACCGCGTCGATCCTGCGGCTGATTACCCGGGTGTTCCAATTGGAAAAACTCGAGGGTCTGAAGCAGCGCGATGAAGCGATGATCGCCCGAGGCCAGGCGCCGATGGGCGACCTGACCAACGCCTTGCAGTTTCCGGTCTGAATAAACCTTAAAAAAGGTTCTTCACGTAATCCCGGGGAAAACAAGGAGCCAGGTTGCCGACGATGATTGCAGGAGCGACGTAGTTATCCAGACGGTACGCGTCATCGTTGACGACCTTCGCTGCGATGCGGCGACCCGACAAGCCAGCTTCTACAGATCAGCGGGCGTCATGCTTGTCTCATTTGGCGTCTCAAGTTGCGACAAATCCGCCTCCTCCAGCGCCCCTCCCTCCGCACCGAACCCGGCTAAATACGGCCTTTGGGCAAACTGGCACAACCGTTGCGAAAGACCTCGGCACACGAACAAGACGAGGTTTCAACATGTCGCTTCCTGATCTGCTTCCCGCCACTTCGGCCTTTATCCAACGCGCGCCGCGCATGCTTATCGGCGGTGACTGGGTCGAGGCCGCCGACGGCCAGACCATGCCCCTGCACAACCCGGCCACCGGCGAGGTACTTTGTGTGGTGCCACGGGCCACGCCGGAAGATGTCGACCGCGCGGTGCTCGCCGCGCGTCAGGCGTTCGATGACTCGGCCTGGAGCCGTACCCGCCCCCGGGAGCGGCAGAACCTGTTGTGGAAACTCGCCGACCTGATGCAGCGCGACGCCGAGCTGCTGGCGCAGCTGGAGTGCCTGAACAATGGCAAGAGTGCCGCCGTCGCACAGGTGATGGACGTGCAGCTGGCCATCGACTTCCTGCGCTACATGGCCGGTTGGGCAACCAAGATCGAAGGCTCCAGTGTCGAGGTGTCGTTGCCGCTGATGCCCAATGATCAGTTCCACAGCTTCATCCGCCGCGAAGCGGTGGGCGTGGTTGGCGCCATCGTCGCCTGGAACTTCCCGTTGCTGCTGGCCTGCTGGAAACTCGGCCCGGCCCTGGCTACCGGTTGCACCGTAGTGCTCAAACCCGCCGATGAAACACCACTGACCGCACTGAAACTGGCGGAGCTGGTATTGGAAGCCGGTTATCCCGAAGGCGTGTTCAACGTGGTCACCGGCACGGGCATCACCGCCGGCTCCGCACTGACCCACAACCCCCTGGTGGACAAGCTGACCTTTACCGGCTCCACCGCCGTGGGCCAGCAGATCGGCAAGATCGCCATGGACTCGATGACCCGGGTCACCCTGGAACTGGGCGGCAAATCGCCAACCATCGTCATGGCCGATGCCGACCTGCCGAGCGCTGCCGCCGGGGCCGCCAGCGCGATTTTCTTCAATCAGGGTCAGGTGTGCTGCGCCGGCTCGCGCCTGTATGTGCAACGCAAGCATTTCGACAATGTGGTGGCGGACATCGCCGGCATCGCCAATGCCATGAAACTCGGCAACGGCCTGGACCCGAGCGTCGAGATGGGGCCGCTGATCTCTGCGCGTCAGCAGGCGCGGGTGTATGGCTATATCGAAAAAGGCCGGGAAAGCGGTGCGACCATTGCCTGCGGCGGCGAGCAATTCGGGCCGGGCTTTTTCGTCAAGCCGACGGTGATCGTTGACGTCGATCAGAAGCACTCACTGGTGCAGGAAGAAATCTTCGGCCCGGTGCTGGTGGCGATTCCGTTCGATGACGAAGCCGATGCGCTGCGCATGGCCAATGACAGCCCTTACGGGTTAGGCGCGAGTATCTGGTCGAATGACCTGGCAGCGGTGCACCGGATGATTCCGCGGATCAAGTCCGGTTCGGTGTGGGTCAACTGCCACAGCGCGCTGGACCCGGCGCTGCCGTTCGGGGGGTACAAGATGTCGGGGGTCGGGCGCGAGATGGGCTATGCGGCGATTGAGCATTACACGGAGCTGAAGTCGGTGTTGATCAAGCTGTAATAGCGGGCCCCTCTCGGCCGCCATCGCGGGCAAGCCCGCTCCCACAGGTTTTGTGGTGTTGCTGAATTCTTCGGCCTCACACAAATCACTGTGCGGGCTTGCCCGCGATGAGGCCGATTCAGACAGCTCAAATCTCAGGGCTTGAATCCCTGAGTCAACAACCAGCCGCGAACTATCCTTCCCTGCTCCACCGTCATCCCGGCCAACACCGAACCCGCCGGCTCGCCCTGCTTTAACCTCTGCACCAACGGCGCCAATTCAACCCCATGCACATGCCAGATCCCCAACGGCTGATCCGCGGTGATCACCACCTCGGCCTCGTCGACAAAACCATCCTTCAGCACTGGAGCCCGCTCGATCCTCAGGCCAATGAAGTCCGCTTCTGCATGGGCGACCTCAGCATCCGGCCACTGTCGCCGCGCTTGCCAGAAAGGCTGGTTCAACCAGCGTTGTTCATCGGCATAGAAATCCCGACCGATCCGCGCGAACCGCAGAAACAGCTGTTCCACCCGTTGCTGGTGAAAACGCTGGGCCAGCGCCGCCCGTTCGGGTTTGCGCAACAGGGTGTTGATCACCGTCGGTGCCTGTAATGCCGACGACAATGATTGGAAGATGCCATTGCCCGACAGCGGGTCGACCGCCATCGCCGCATCGCCGACCCGTATCCAGTGTTCGCCACACACCTGCGGGCTGAGGATGGCTGTGCTGCTGCGGGCGTGCAGGTTCAGATCAACCTCCGCTTCGCCGGCAAAAAATGCCCGAGCCACGGCTGAATCCTGACGTCGCTGGCGACAGTACTCCAGCAACTGCGCCTTGCCCGGTAACCCGGCGCTGGCCACGTCCACCGTCCATTGCCAGTAGCACTGGCCGTCGGCCCGCCGCGCCATCCACGCCCAGCCGTCCTTGAGACTCTCCACAGCGCTGGCGGTGTCGCCCGGCTTGCCTTGCCAGCGATTGAGCAGACTGACCGTCTCCGGCCCGCGCAGGCCCTTGCCGAGCGCCGGTGCCTGACGCCCGCGGGCTTCGACCAGAAAGTCTGCGCTCAGGCTTTCGCGTCCTTCGATGTCGATGCGATGCCCATCGGAAAATGACTGCACGCCCAGCACCCGGCCTTCGATCAACAGCACGCCAGCCGCGCGCAAGTCTTGGCGCAGGCCGCGATCGAAAGTCGGGCGATCCAGCAGGAATTCGATGTTTTGTGCGTGTTGCTGGCCGTTCCAGTTGACCTGCCGTTGCGATGGCAACGCCGCCTCCTCCAAAGCGTGATGTAGCCCTGCACCGCGCAAGGCGTCCAGCACCCGCACGGATACGCCTTCGAGCGCGGCAAACCGGCGCCACTCGCTGACCAGCGTGACGGCATAGCCCAGTCGCCGCAGCCCCAGTGCCACCGCCGCGCCCGCCGGGCCGGCCCCCAGCACCACAATCGCAGTCATGGCCCGAGGCGCCGTTCAGGGCCGCGATAGCGGGCGTTGTGCTGCAGATAGTCGATCACCTGTTCGTTGCTCGCCCCGGGGTGTGCTACCAGGAACGCCGCGATATGTCCGCTCAACGCGGCGCAGCCGAGACTGGCACCCGACTGGCCTGGATAAGTGCCGTGCACGCACGCGGCAAAGTCCGCCTGGGTGGTGTTGAGCCACGACCATTCAAGTTCGGCACAGCGCGCATCGCCCGTTACCCGCAGCACCTGTGGATAATTCGCCGGGTATACACCCTCGCCCTGGGCAGGGCTCGACGCGCACAGTAATACGCCCTTCGCCACCGCCGCCGCGCAAGCGTCACGCAACAGACTGCGGTCCTGACGCAGGCCGAGACTCAAATTGATCAGCCGCACATCCTGAGCCACCAGCCAGTCGATCGCCGTGGCTATCTGCAAGGCACTGGTCACCCCGCGCTGGTCGAACACCTGGGCCACGCAGAACAGTGCCGATGGCGCACAGCGACCTATGGCTTCGATGACCGCGCTGCCGTGGCCCAGGGGATCGCCGTGCAAATCGCTCTCGGTGAGTCCGTCCTCCACCAACGCAAAGCGCCGCCCGGCGATGACTTGCACCCGTTGCGCCGCCGAGTGACCGCTGTCCACCACGCCGATACACAATTCAGGCTTCATGCAGCACCGCTTTGGAAATCAATACGCCGTCGAGCAATTCAAAACGCAGATCGGCATCGGCCAGGGTTGAAGGACGATGGCTGATCAGTATCCGCGTACGCCCGGCGAACAGGCGGTCGATGGCCTCGATCACTTCGCGCTCAGTGGCTTCGTCCACCGCCGAGGTGGCTTCGTCGAGCACCAGAATCAAAGGGTCTTGCAACAGCGCACGGGCGATCGCGATGCGTTGTTTTTGCCCTCCGGACAACTGTTGCCCGCGCTCACCCAACGGGCTGTCGAGGCCTTCGGGCAAGGAGGCGATCAGGCTGTCGAGTTGGGCCAGCCGTGCCACTTCGGCTACCGCTTCGCGGCTGGCATCCGGCACCGCATAGGCCAGGTTGTCGGCCAGGCTGCCGCGAAACAGCACGATGTCCTGACTGACCACGGCGATGCGCCGACGCAACTGGAACAGGTCGAGTTCGCGCAGGTCCACTTCACCGAGCAACACCCGCCCGGATTGCGGGTCGTGGTGGCGCTGCAGCAGGTCGATCAAGGTCGATTTGCCAACCCCGGAGCCGCCGCTCAAGGCGACTTTCAAACCGTAGGGTATGGATGCCTGGATGCCGCGCAGGGTTGTGGTTCGGCCGGGATGACTGAAGTGCACGTCATCGAAACGCAGATCGCCAGAGGCCGGCAGCGACTGTGGCGTCGCGGGTGTGAGTACGGTCGGCTGTTCGCCGCGCAGTTCCATCACACGCCCGAGGCTGACGGTCATTCGCTGAATGGCGACATAGAGCCCGAGCAGGCTTTGCACTGGCCCGACGGCCATGCCCAGGTAGGTCGAAAACGCGATTAGCGCGCCCAGTTGCCAAGTGCCCTGCACCACCCAGTATCCGCCGATCAGAAAGGCGCAGGCGCGGGACAGGGAGGTCAGCGTGCCCGGCACGGCCTGGGTGAAAAACTCGGTGACTTGCAGGCGCAGTAACTGGCTCATGTAGCCCTGCCCCAGGTTTTCCAGGCGCCGCGCTTCGCGTTGCTGCTGGCCGGCGGACTGGATGAACTTCATCACCGGCAACGTCTCGACCATGAACGACGACATGTCCGCCGAGCGCTCGCGCAACTGCCGCACATCACGCTCGACCTTGCGCCGCATCCAGCGCAGCCAGAGCACGTCGAGAGGAATCAGCACCAGTGCCAGCAGCGACAGTTTCCAGGACAGGGTCAGCAGCATCGCCAGCGCAACCACCAGGCCAATCACGCTGGACACCGCCGAAAACAGCGAGTCCACGGCAAAACGCTGGATCTCCGCCACGTCGCCATCGAGGCGCGACATCAGGTCACCGATGCGCCGCTGACCGTAGAAGCTGGGGGACAGGGTCTGCAAATGCCGATAGAGGTCATCGCGCAGGGCAAACAGCATGCGCCCGGACAGCCGCGTGTGCAGATAACGGTTAATCCCGGACAACGCCGTGCCGAGCAAGCCGGCAACGATCATCAGCCCGGCGATCAGCACCAGCATCGGGAAATTGCGCGCGAGCAACCCGTCGTCGATCAACAGCTTGGTCAGCCACGGTTGCACCAGCACCAATGCCGAAGCACAGACCGACAAACCCAGCAGCCCGGCGATCGCCAGTCGATGAGGCCGCACGAAACTGTAGAGCCAGCGCAACGACGATTGCAGGGCTTCGGGGTTCTGGCTGTCGATCAGCCGAACGATCAGGCGCTGCATCACGAGCGCAACTGTTTGAGCTTGCGATACAGGGTCGCGCGGCTGATGCCCAGGGCGTCGGCGGCGGCCGAGACGTTGCCCTGATGGCTATCCAGGGACTGACGAATCATCTCCAGTTCGTTTTCGCGGATGCTCCCGGACTGCGGACGTTCGCTTGAGCTCAGGTCATCGAGCATGCTGTCGGGTAAGTGATCGAGGGTGAGGACGGTTTCCCCCGGCTCGCGCATGGCCAGTGCAGTGCGCAGGACCATCTCCAGTTGGCGGATGTTGCCCGGCCAGTGATAGCCGCCGAGCAAACGGCTCAAGTCGTCATGCAGCACCACCGTTGGTGCATCGAGTCTGGCCAGCAAACGGCTGACCAGCGCGCTGAAGTCTTCACGCTCGCGCAGGGCCGGGAGCATCACGCTGATGCCGTTGACCCGGTAGAACAGGTCTTCGCGAAAGTGTTTTTCTTCCACCAGCCGCTTGAGGTCGCGATGGGTGGCACAGATCAATGCGACGTCGATGTCCTGCTCTTCGCCAGCGCCCAACGGAGCGACCTTGCGATCCTGCAATACGCGCAGCAATCGCGCCTGCAGTGCCAGCGGCATGTCACCGATTTCGTCGAGGAACAGCGTGCCGCCGTGGGCCTGTTGCAAGCGACCGATCATGCCGCCACGCCGCGAACCGGTGAATGCGCCTTCGCGGTAGCCGAACAGTTCGGACTCGATCAGGCCTTCAGGAATGGCCGCACAGTTCACCGCGACGAAAGGTTTGTCGGCGCGGCTGCCCGCCATGTGCAGGGAACGGGCGATGACTTCCTTGCCGGTACCGGTTTCGCCCAACAGCAACACCGGCAGTTGGTTGGCCAGGCCTTGGCGAGCCATGCGCAGGGCCCGGGCATAACGCACATTGCTGCCGGCCAGGGATTCGAGGTCCGGCTGGGACTTGGCGGGTTTTGCAACGCTGCGCGGTGGATTGCTGACGTTGATCGAACGCTGCGGCGCACGCAGGGTTTTGTAGAAAAATTCACCTTTGGCGGTCTGCAGGTTGCCAACGCCGCCCTGATGCAGTCGCGCCAACAGTTGCAGGCCATCGACGCCGAGAAACTCTTCACACCGCCGACCGACCAGTGCCGAGCGCTCGGCATGCAGCAACTGGCAGGCCTGGGCGCTGACGGCGAGGATCTGCCCGCCGAGGCTTACGGCCAACAAGCCCTGCCAGGGGGATTCGAGGTACTGGCGACGGCTGTGGAAGGCCAGGACGATTTCATCCGGATAGCTTGTGTTGAAGACGCGGCTTTCGATCTGGCTGACGGCCATGGCCAGCAACGCGGTGCTGTCGTGGGCGCGGCCGAGCGGACCTTCGCGGGTCAGGTCCAGGACACCGAGAATATTGCCCTGTGGGCAATGGATCGGCACCGAGGTGCAGGAAAAATCACTGAGGCGATCCAGGTAATGCTCGCCGCAATCGATCAGGGTTGGCCGCGCTTCCACCAACGCCGTGCCGAGGGCGTTGGTGCCACGTACGGCTTCGCTCCAGCAGGCACCGAGGGTGATGTCTTGCAGGCCACTGCCCTTGAGTCGGTCGGCGCGTCCTTCGACCGCCAGAATGGTCGCCTCGGAGTTGGCGAGAATGATCAGCCCTTCCTTACCCTGGCGTTCGGCCAGGTAATCGATCGCCGGTAAGGCTGCGTCAATCAGCAGACGGTTGCTTGCCAGCAATACATCGAGGCTCGCCGTCGATTCCAGCGCCAGTTCATGCTGGGCATTGAAATGCACGCCATGGCTGAGACTGCGCCGCCACGAGGCATCGATTTCGGCGCGCAGGACGCCATCCGGTACTTCGCCTTCCAGATGCAGCTTTTCCCGGGCCAGCCGGGCTTCGCGGTGCAATTTGGGGGAATTTGTTTTTATAAGTGTCATCAAGCGCTCCGGGTCGGTCCGCCCTGCGCCTTTGTACAACGGCGCCCTGCCGCAATCTTTACGTTAACGTAAGGGCTATGGCAAGAGCCGTAGAGCGTTTGTGTTTCGCCAGGTGGATGGTGACACCGTTCATTGTCGGCAAGCCTGGCCCTACAGTGGGATTCAACTCGATAGATCGCAGGAGCCTGGCTTGCCAGCGATGGCCTTCAGACGTGAGGATCACCCGGCGGTTTGCTCGGCGCGGCGTATTGCGGTTTCAGGTGGCCTTCCTGATCGAGCAGCCAGGCGTCCATGATCTGCCGCACCACGGGACCGGCAACGCGGCCACCGGCCTCACCGTTTTCGATCATCACCGAAATGGCAATCTTGGGATGTTCCGCCGGCGCGAAACCGACAAACAAAGCGTTGTCACGGTTGCGTTCAAGGGTCTTCTCGCGGTTGTAACGCTCGCCCTGCTTGATCGCCACCACTTGCGCAGTACCGCTCTTGCCGGCGATGCGGTACTGCGCGCCCACCGCTGCCGCGCGGGCAATCCCGCGGGCATCGTGCATCACCATCTGCATGCCGTGGTTGACCTGCTCCCAGTCACTGGGATCCTTGAGCAGGATATTCGGCATCGGGTGCTCATCCACTGGCGCGACACCGTCCACGGTCTTGGCCAGGTGCGGACGGTTCCACACCCCTTTGTTGGCGATCAACGCAGTGGCCTGGGCCAGTTGCAGCGGCGTGACTTGCATGTACCCCTGGCCAATGCCGAGGATTACCGTCTCACCCGGGAACCACGGCTGGCGGCGCGTCGCGCGCTTCCAGGCCTGGGATGGCATCAATCCGGGAGACTCTTCGTACATGTCCAGCGAGACCTTTTCACCGAGACCGAACATCGCCATGTAGTCGTGCAGGCGGTCGATGCCCAGCTTGTGTGCCAGATCGTAGAAATAGGTGTCGTTGGAACGCATGATCGCCGCGTCCATGTCTACCCATCCATCACCGCTATGGTTCCAGTTACGGTACTTGTGATTGAAGTCCGGCAACTGGTAGTAGCCAGGGTCGAAGACTCGGGTCTGCGGCGTGACCACACCGGCGTCGAGGCCGGCAATCGCAACTTCCGGCTTAATGGTCGAGCCAGGCGCATAGAGGCCGCGCAGCACGCGGTTGAACAGTGGCCGGTCGATCGAATCGTGCAGCGCCGCGTACTCCTTGAAGCTGATGCCGGTCACGAACAGATTCGGGTCGAAGCTGGGTTTGCTGACCATGGCCAGGACTTCACCCGTCGACGGATCGAGCGCAACCACCGAGCCGCGACGGTCACCCAGGGCCTGCTCGGCGGCTTCCTGAAGTTTGACGTCGAGACTCAGGACGATGTTTTTACCCGGTATCGGGTCGGTGTGCTTGAGCACTCGCAGCACACGCCCCTGAGCGTTGGTTTCGACTTCTTCGTATCCGACATGGCCATGCAGTTCCGACTCGTAGAATTTCTCGATCCCGGTTTTGCCAATGGATTGGGTGCCCCGGTATTCGACCGAGTCCAGGGCCTTGGATTCTTTCTCGTTGATACGACCGACGTAGCCGATTGAATGAGCGAAGTGTTCAGCGAACGGATAGTGGCGCACGAACTGCGGCTCGACATCGATGCCCGGCAAACGGAACTCATTGACCGCGAGCACCGCGATCTGTTCTTCGCTGAGCTCATAGAACAGCGTGACCGGAACGAACGGATGCCGCGCCTGCTTCATCGCTTTGTCGAACAGCGCACGGTCTTCGGCAGGCAGGTGCAGCAGGTTGACCACTTCGTCCAGCTCTTGTTTGACATCCGAAGCGCGTTCGCGAGTGATCGTCAGGTTGTAGCTGGGCCGGTTGTCGGCTAGAACCACGCCATTGCGGTCATAGATCAACCCGCGAGTAGGTGTGATTGGCAGGACATGGACACGGTTGTTTTCGGAGATCGTGGAGTGATAGTCGAATTCGACTACCTGCAGGACATACATGCGCACCACCAGCGCGCAGGTAATGGCGACGACAAACAAGGCGCAGGCGATCAGTCTTTTGTTGACCAGGCGCTTCTCATTTTCGTGATCCTTGATCGGTATCGGTTCGGGCATTTCTGTAGCAACTCTGTGAAGAGGAAGTGCCGATCCGTGGGCTTGAAATCAGTCCGTTAAAAAAACGAGCTGCACCATACCAAAAACTGCCCGGTCACTTTAGTGCGATTTCCTATAAGGACGGTCCTTGAGCGTCGCAAAGGGGTTTCGGTGGGATGGTGGATTCGTGCTTTTCATACAGGATTGATAATCCCATTCATGCATTTTTCTTGCTCATTAGCCCGTGAATACTGGGTGCATGTCATTCCATTCTGATTTTTGGGAGTTTTTTCCATGCATCCACGATTTCAACGACTATTGGGTTCGAATGGGTTCTCCATCGGACTGGAGTTGCCACTCGACAATGACTGGTCCAGTGCCGGTCAGGGGCTGCGGATGACCGAAGGTCGACCTTTTGGTGTACCGGACCTGAAGCAGCACGCAGCTATGGCACGCCTGGCTGACAAGTCGGGTTTTCACGCACTGTGGGTTCGTGATGTTCCGATTTATGACCCGAATTTCGGTGATGCGGCACAGGTTTTCGAAACCTTTTCCTATCGTAACTGATCCATAAACCCCACCTATCCAAACAGGTGGCGTCTAAGGCGGGGAGGAATCAAATCATGCTGGCGCGGAGGCCATTCGCGGCGCAGCTACTTCATTTTTTGTGGCTTGATATCCACCACTGTCCCCGCTTGTACGTTTTTGATCGGTGAAAGCAAGTGCGGCGAAATATTCGTAAGCGCTCCATGGTATCCGCTCCATGAACCCCGCATTCCAAGCCGCCATCTGATGCCCGAAGCTATGCTCCCGACTTCTCTACTTGTGGCACAAAATTGCCAAAATTTGTATTCGTCCGGGCATCCCGTCTTGCACCCTGGAGAGCAGGAAAACAGAGGGACACGTAGGTCAGTTCGTATAATTACATTAGACGGTGTTTTAACTGGTTTCCGTCCCCCCAATTTGGCACTGATTCGAGTGTGTTTTCAGCCTCCCTCCATCGGTTTGCCACGCCATCGGGTGAGGCGGGCGGATTTATGCGCCGAAATGCTCTCGACTTGTTCTCGCGATATTGCACGAGTGATCAATACCGGCATCGCGCGGGCCTTGTTTCTGAAATCCCAATCGGCTGTGCGTCTTATCAAGCTCCGCATAATTATATTGGCCATGTTTTAGCTTTGGCTTGGCCCCCATTTCGTGACCAGGAAACTGGAGCCCCATGCTGGTTTGACCGGTGCAGGCGTGAATGAACCTGAATTGGGTCCATGTGCGCCACGGCAATATCGCCCTCGGTGCGATATGAGTGCTGATCTGGTTTGTGTCGGGGCGTTAGGGTGGGCATCCGGGTTGAGAGGGTGTGGCGTAGGTGCGTCTACGGTGCTTTCAGTTGAAAGTCGTCGAGAAATAAGCGGCGTTTTTAGGTGCGGATCAGGGCTTGTTGAGTGCTTATAAGGGTTGGGTGAGTGTGGTGCGGGGCGTTCTCGGGTTTATATGGAGTGGTGACGGTGCAGGTCGGGGCAGAGAGCGCACCCAAAGCACCCAAACTGCCAAGAAGGGTGTTGCCGGAGGGAAGCCTGCTCGGCTCCTTCCGAAGATAGCTGAGCTGTCCGAGAACTTTGCGGAACAGTTTCGTGTGTCTGCCATCACGAGAGGCGGCATCCTCCACCTGATTCATCACGTGCCTGGAGAACTTGGCGGTACATCGAAGGACGTCGAAAGGTCCTAGCCTACGATACGATCCATACACCCCATGGTAGGGTTCAGGCTTAACGTCGTATCTCTGGCGAGCAGTTCCACGGCAGCAGCGCTTCATAATCCGCCACCGACTGCGCATGTGGTAACTGCTCCAGTACGTGGCGCAGCCACGTATAAGGCTCTTGGCCGTTGACTTTGGCGGTCTCCACCAGGCTGTAGATCTGAGCACTGGCGGTGGCGCCTTTGGGCGTGTCGCTGAACAGCCACGCCTTGCGACCGATAACAAACGGTTTTATCGCTCTTTCGGCCGTATTGTTGTCGATCGGTAAAAAACCGGCTTCCACGTACCGCTCCAGCCGGCTCCAGTTGCTGGCAAGATAGTTAACAGCCTTACCCAGCACACTTTGTGGCGTGACTTGGGGCTGCGTTTTCTCCAGCCAGCTTTTCAACTGAGCCAGGATCGGTACGCTCTTTTGCTGACGGCCGATTAAACGCTGTTCATCATCGCTGTCCTTGAGCTCACGCTCGAGGCCATACAGCTTGTTGATCATTGTTAGGGCGATATCGGCACGTCCTGTCTTGCCCTTCGGCTGCACTTTCTGAGCCTCGACAAACTTGCGGCGCGCATGGGCCATGCAGGCCAGCCGTTCAACCCCGGTTGCAACGCCAAGGCGTTATAGCCCGCGTAATCATCGGTCATCACATAGCCGCGATAACTTTCCAGCAGACGCAACGGAACCTCCTGCGCACGGCTGGAGGTGTAGTCGAACAACACAACTTTGCGATCCGGCGACCCGCTGGCTTGCACCCACATCCAGGATTGGCTGGTTGGGTCTCGATCCGGTTCTTTAAGTACCTGGACGCGAGTTTCATCACAGTGGATGACCCGACTTTCCAGCAGCCGATCTCGCATTAGATTCAATAACGGCTGCAAATGCTCGCCGCACTGGATGACCCACCGCGCCAAGGTTTGGCGAGGATGTCCACACCATGCCGGGCAAGCACGGTTTCGAAACGGTGTAGCGGCAGGCCGTCGACGTATTTAGTGGTCAACAACATCGCCAAGACACTCGGACTGGCCATGCTCTTTTCGATTAACTGAGCCGGTTTGTCAGCAGTGACCGGCGCCGCTTCACAACCACGACACCCGTAGACTTTGCGGATGTGTTTGATCACGCGGATTTGCATCGGCACGATATCCAGCTGCTCGCTAGTTTCTTCGCTGACGACATGCTTGCGGCAACCACAGGCACACGTCAGTTCGTGCTCGGGAAGTTCGTGGATGACTTCGATGCGCGGCAGATCAGCAGACAGGGGCTTGCGCTTGCCACGACGCGAAGTCGGAGCAACAACTTCTTCGTCAGCGTCGCCGATTGAAGACATCGGCTCGCTTTCGGGCTCGTTGAACAACGCCAGTTGAGGGGTATTGGGTTCAACGGTCTGCTCGGATTTGCGACCGAACAAACGGTCGCGCAGCAGTTTGATCTGTTCTTTCAAATCGAAGATATGAGTTTGGTATGCCTCAGCAGTTACCTGCTGACGACTGAGCGCCTCAAGCAACATTTGCTTGAGCAGAACAGGGTCATCAGGGAGGTCTTCGGGCATCAAATTCATGCCCGGATTATACCCGTCAGGCGACGAATCTTGGAGTTAAAACCTTATGCGGACGGTTGCGCCAGAGATCAAATCCATCCAGTAGCCAGTTCAGTTCTTGGACGGTCAGCACGATAGCCTCGTCCACCTCATCGGGTGAAGTTTTGAAACGCTCGGACTCCAGGCGCTTGAGCCAAAGGCAGAAGCCGTTGCGCTCCCAGTACAACACTTTGACGCGGTTACGGTAGCGATTCAGAAAAACAAAGAGCACGGGGTCGAACACCGCGACCTTGATATCCAGTTCGACCAGCGCTGCCAGGCCATCGATGGATTTTCGAAAATCTACCGGCTTTGGGTAGAGGTACACTTTTTCAACGCTGGAATTGGGACGCATCATGGTGACGGGCTCCTGATGGAAATCGGGAGCACAGCATCAGCTGTCAGCTATCCGCTTGGAATGTGGGGTTCATGGAGCGGATACTTCCTATCTCGGGTACCTGGCCGGTATTACCGAAAATATCATGTTGGGAACGGCGGCGGTTGTACTGCCAATGCGTCAGCCTTGGTTGACGTTGAAGTCAGCTAACAGTGTCGATGAGCTGAGTGATGGGCGCCTGCTGCTAGGCGTGGCCAGTGGTGACCGCCCGATGGAGTTACGAAACAGGCTTCTAATGCAATGCCTCGGGAATCTGGCACAACCGTCAGGCGCTCTCCGCCCATCACGGCACTTTCCTGCGGGCAAAAACAAAACCCCTACCTGCATACGCGGATAGGGGTTTCGGAATTTAATCTTGACGATGACCTACTCTCACATGGGGAAACCCCACACTACCATCGGCGATGCATCGTTTCACTTCTGAGTTCGGGATGGGATCAGGTGGTTCCAATGCTCTATGGTCGTCAAGAAATTCGGGTACCGAACCGTCTTTCGACGCTTCAGCAAATTGGGTATGCGATAGTTTGTGTGTTGTGCGAACTTTCGGTTCATTGCGTCTTCACACACCGCAATCTGGCTTTTAAGCGCAAATTGCTTGGGTGTTATATGGTCAAGCCTCACGGGCAATTAGTATTGGTTAGCTCAACGCCTCACAGCGCTTACACACCCAACCTATCAACGTCGTAGTCTTCGACGGCCCTTCAGGGGACTCAAGGTCCCAGTGAGATCTCATCTTGAGGCTAGTTTCCCGCTTAGATGCTTTCAGCGGTTATCTATTCCGAACATAGCTACCCGGCAATGCCACTGGCGTGACAACCGGAACACCAGAGGTTCGTCCACTCCGGTCCTCTCGTACTAGGAGCAGCCCCTCTCAAATCTCAAACGTCCACGGCAGATAGGGACCGAACTGTCTCACGACGTTCTAAACCCAGCTCGCGTACCACTTTAAATGGCGAACAGCCATACCCTTGGGACCGGCTTCAGCCCCAGGATGTGATGAGCCGACATCGAGGTGCCAAACACCGCCGTCGATATGAACTCTTGGGCGGTATCAGCCTGTTATCCCCGGAGTACCTTTTATCCGTTGAGCGATGGCCCTTCCATACAGAACCACCGGATCACTAAGACCTACTTTCGTACCTGCTCGACGTGTCTGTCTCGCAGTCAAGCGCGCTTTTGCCTTTATACTCTACGACCGATTTCCGACCGGTCTGAGCGCACCTTCGTACTCCTCCGTTACTCTTTAGGAGGAGACCGCCCCAGTCAAACTACCCACCATACACTGTCCTCGATCCGGATAACGGACCTGAGTTAGAACCTCAAAGTTGCCAGGGTGGTATTTCAAGGATGGCTCCACGCGAACTGGCGTCCACGCTTCAAAGCCTCCCACCTATCCTACACAAGCAAATTCAAAGTCCAGTGCAAAGCTATAGTAAAGGTTCACGGGGTCTTTCCGTCTAGCCGCGGATACACTGCATCTTCACAGCGATTTCAATTTCACTGAGTCTCGGGTGGAGACAGCGCCGCCATCGTTACGCCATTCGTGCAGGTCGGAACTTACCCGACAAGGAATTTCGCTACCTTAGGACCGTTATAGTTACGGCCGCCGTTTACCGGGGCTTCGATCAAGAGCTTCGCGTTAGCTAACCCCATCAATTAACCTTCCGGCACCGGGCAGGCGTCACACCCTATACGTCCACTTTCGTGTTTGCAGAGTGCTGTGTTTTTAATAAACAGTCGCAGCGGCCTGGTATCTTCGACCGGCGTGGGCTTACGCAGCAAGTGCTTCACCCTCACCGGCGCACCTTCTCCCGAAGTTACGGTGCCATTTTGCCTAGTTCCTTCACCCGAGTTCTCTCAAGCGCCTTGGTATTCTCTACCCAACCACCTGTGTCGGTTTGGGGTACGGTTCCTGGTTACCTGAAGCTTAGAAGCTTTTCTTGGAAGCATGGCATCAACCACTTCGTGTTCTAAAAGAACACTCGTCATCAGCTCTCGGCCTTGGAATCCCGGATTTACCTAAGATTCCAGCCTACCACCTTAAACTTGGACAACCAACGCCAAGCTGGCCTAGCCTTCTCCGTCCCTCCATCGCAATAACCAGAAGTACAGGAATATTAACCTGTTTTCCATCGACTACGCTTTTCAGCCTCGCCTTAGGGACCGACTAACCCTGCGTCGATTAACGTTGCGCAGGAAACCTTGTCTTTCGGCGTGGGTGTTTTTCACACCCATTGTCGTTACTCATGTCAGCATTCGCACTTCTGATACCTCCAGCAAGCTTCTCAACTCACCTTCACAGGCTTACAGAACGCTCCTCTACCGCATCACCTAAGTGATACCCGTAGCTTCGGTGTATGGTTTGAGCCCCGTTACATCTTCCGCGCAGGCCGACTCGACTAGTGAGCTATTACGCTTTCTTTAAAGGGTGGCTGCTTCTAAGCCAACCTCCTAGCTGTCTAAGCCTTCCCACATCGTTTCCCACTTAACCATAACTTTGGGACCTTAGCTGACGGTCTGGGTTGTTTCCCTTTTCACGACGGACGTTAGCACCCGCCGTGTGTCTCCCATGCTCGGCACTTGTAGGTATTCGGAGTTTGCATCGGTTTGGTAAGTCGGGATGACCCCCTAGCCGAAACAGTGCTCTACCCCCTACAGTGATACATGAGGCGCTACCTAAATAGCTTTCGAGGAGAACCAGCTATCTCCGAGCTTGATTAGCCTTTCACTCCGATCCACAGGTCATCCGCTAACTTTTCAACGGTAGTCGGTTCGGTCCTCCAGTCAGTGTTACCTAACCTTCAACCTGCCCATGGATAGATCGCCCGGTTTCGGGTCTATTCCCAGCGACTAGACGCCCTATTAAGACTCGCTTTCGCTACGCCTCCCCTATTCGGTTAAGCTCGCCACTGAAAATAAGTCGCTGACCCATTATACAAAAGGTACGCAGTCACAGAACAAAGTCTGCTCCCACTGCTTGTACGCATACGGTTTCAGGATCTATTTCACTCCCCTCTCCGGGGTTCTTTTCGCCTTTCCCTCACGGTACTAGTTCACTATCGGTCAGTCAGTAGTATTTAGCCTTGGAGGATGGTCCCCCCATATTCAGACAAAGTTTCTCGTGCTCCGTCCTACTCGATTTCATGACTAAGAGATTTTCGCGTACAGGGCTATCACCCACTATGGCCGCACTTTCCAGAGCGTTCCGCTAATCTCAAAGCCACTTAAGGGCTAGTCCCCGTTCGCTCGCCACTACTAAGGGAATCTCGGTTGATTTCTTTTCCTCAGGGTACTTAGATGTTTCAGTTCCCCTGGTTCGCCTCTTAAGCCTATGTATTCAGCTTAAGATAACCATCTTATGATGGCTGGGTTCCCCCATTCAGACATCTCCGGATCAAAGTCTGTTTGCCGACTCCCCGAAGCTTTTCGCAGGCTACCACGTCTTTCATCGCCTCTGACTGCCAAGGCATCCACCGTATGCGCTTCTTCACTTGACCATATAACCCCAAGCAATCTGGTTATACTGTGAAGACGACATTCGCCGAAAATTCGCATTGCTCAAAGAGCAACTCACAAATTTTACCTTAGCCTGATCCGTTACCAGTGAAAGTAACGTTCAGTCTATCTTTCTATCACATACCCAAATTTTTAAAGAACGATCTAATCAAAAGACTAGAAATCAATATTCACATCGGAATATTCATTTCTAAACTCTCAAACGTTTCGAAGCAGTTAATGGTGGAGCCAAACGGGATCGAACCGTTGACCTCCTGCGTGCAAGGCAGGCGCTCTCCCAGCTGAGCTATGGCCCCATACAAAATTGGTGGGTCTGGGCAGATTCGAACTGCCGACCTCACCCTTATCAGGGGTGCGCTCTAACCAACTGAGCTACAGACCCAATTTCGAGCGCGTAACTGTTAGCGTGAGCTATCAGCTTGGAGCTTAAAGCTGCTTCTATCGTCTTCTTCAATGAATCAAGCAATTCGTGTGGGAACTTATGGAGCAGCTGAGTCGTCGATTAAGGAGGTGATCCAGCCGCAGGTTCCCCTACGGCTACCTTGTTACGACTTCACCCCAGTCATGAATCACACCGTGGTAACCGTCCTCCCGAAGGTTAGACTAGCTACTTCTGGTGCAACCCACTCCCATGGTGTGACGGGCGGTGTGTACAAGGCCCGGGAACGTATTCACCGCGACATTCTGATTCGCGATTACTAGCGATTCCGACTTCACGCAGTCGAGTTGCAGACTGCGATCCGGACTACGATCGGTTTTATGGGATTAGCTCCACCTCGCGGCTTGGCAACCCTCTGTACCGACCATTGTAGCACGTGTGTAGCCCAGGCCGTAAGGGCCATGATGACTTGACGTCATCCCCACCTTCCTCCGGTTTGTCACCGGCAGTCTCCTTAGAGTGCCCACCATGACGTGCTGGTAACTAAGGACAAGGGTTGCGCTCGTTACGGGACTTAACCCAACATCTCACGACACGAGCTGACGACAGCCATGCAGCACCTGTCTCAATGCTCCCGAAGGCACCAATCCATCTCTGGAAAGTTCATTGGATGTCAAGGCCTGGTAAGGTTCTTCGCGTTGCTTCGAATTAAACCACATGCTCCACCGCTTGTGCGGGCCCCCGTCAATTCATTTGAGTTTTAACCTTGCGGCCGTACTCCCCAGGCGGTCAACTTAATGCGTTAGCTGCGCCACTAAGAGCTCAAGGCTCCCAACGGCTAGTTGACATCGTTTACGGCGTGGACTACCAGGGTATCTAATCCTGTTTGCTCCCCACGCTTTCGCACCTCAGTGTCAGTATCAGTCCAGGTGGTCGCCTTCGCCACTGGTGTTCCTTCCTATATCTACGCATTTCACCGCTACACAGGAAATTCCACCACCCTCTACCATACTCTAGCTTGTCAGTTTTGAATGCAGTTCCCAGGTTGAGCCCGGGGCTTTCACATCCAACTTAACAAACCACCTACGCGCGCTTTACGCCCAGTAATTCCGATTAACGCTTGCACCCTCTGTATTACCGCGGCTGCTGGCACAGAGTTAGCCGGTGCTTATTCTGTCGGTAACGTCAAAATTGCAGAGTATTAATCTACAACCCTTCCTCCCAACTTAAAGTGCTTTACAATCCGAAGACCTTCTTCACACACGCGGCATGGCTGGATCAGGCTTTCGCCCATTGTCCAATATTCCCCACTGCTGCCTCCCGTAGGAGTCTGGACCGTGTCTCAGTTCCAGTGTGACTGATCATCCTCTCAGACCAGTTACGGATCGTCGCCTTGGTGAGCCATTACCTCACCAACTAGCTAATCCGACCTAGGCTCATCTGATAGCGCAAGGCCCGAAGGTCCCCTGCTTTCTCCCGTAGGACGTATGCGGTATTAGCGTTCCTTTCGAAACGTTGTCCCCCACTACCAGGCAGATTCCTAGGCATTACTCACCCGTCCGCCGCTGAATCAGAGAGCAAGCTCTCTTCATCCGCTCGACTTGCATGTGTTAGGCCTGCCGCCAGCGTTCAATCTGAGCCATGATCAAACTCTTCAGTTCAAACATCTTTGGGTTTTGAGAAAACCCTAAACTTGGCTCAGCAATCGTTGGTTACATCTTTGATTTCTCGCGGAGTAACTTGTGATGCTGATAATCTGTTGACTAGCAGTCTGACTCCACAAGCACCCACACGAATTGCTTGATTCAGTTGTTAAAGAGCGGTTGGTTAAGAGCTTTGTCTCAACCGAGGCGCGCATTATACAGCAGCCTCATTTGCTGTCAAGTGATTATTTTCAGAAGTTTTCAAGGAATCCTTAACAACTTCAACCACTTGCGCTTTCGATCTCTCGTCAGCGGGAGGCGAATTCTACAGCGTTACTCGCTGCTGTCAACACCTCTTTTTCAACTTCCTTCGCGCCTCGATGATCTGAAGCAACCTGCTGCCGAAAACTGCGTAACTCATTGTTTATCAAGGAGTTTTCCGTTTCGACTGCGCCGGAAGTGGGGCGAATTATAGGCCTCCAGAATCTGCCGTCAAGCACTGATTTGGTTTTTCTATCAGATTGGCAAAATCACTGCTTATATATAGACGCGCCTGGAACGATTGCGCAGTATATTGCCCAACACCAGGACCAACAGCCAAGCTCTCTACTTCGGACGATGCCACTCAAATGAATGATCAGCCTCGCAGCCTTGCCTCGACCTTGTTTTCGGTCGGCCTGCTATTAATAGCCATGGCATCGATCCAGTCCGGAGCCTCCTTGGCCAAAAGCATGTTCCCAGTCATTGGCGCACAGGGAACCACCACCCTGCGCCTGACCTTTGCCAGCGTGATCATGCTGCTATTGCTTCGCCCATGGCGAGCGAAGCTCACGGCAAAATCCCTGCGTACCGTTATCGTCTACGGGATGGCGCTGGGCGGCATGAACTTCCTCTTCTATATGTCGTTACGCACAGTCCCCCTGGGGATCGCCGTTGCGCTGGAGTTCACCGGGCCATTGGCCGTGGCCATCTACGCTTCACGCCGCGCGATCGACTTCTTATGGATTGCCCTGGCGGCTGTCGGCCTGCTGCTGTTGATACCCACGGGAGCAACGACGGCAAGCATTGATCTGATAGGTGCCGGTTATGCACTGGGTGCCGGCGTCTGCTGGGCGCTGTACATTCTTTTCGGTCAGAAGGCCGGCGCCGACAATGGCGTGCAGACAGCCGCGCTGGGCGTAATGATTGCCGCGCTGTTCGTGGCACCTATCGGCATCATTCATGCGGGCGCGGCACTGCTGACGCCATCACTGATCCCGATTGCCATTGGCGTTGCCATCCTCTCCACTGCACTTCCCTATACGCTTGAGATGCTCGCCCTCACCCGCATGCCTGCCAGAACATTCGGAACATTGATGAGCATTGAACCCGCCATTGGTGCGCTGTCAGGCTTGCTATTCCTCAATGAGTACCTGTCCCTGTCACAGTGGATGGCCATTCTGTGCATCATTCTGGCCTCCGTCGGCGCCACCATGACGATGGGCAGTGCTGCCAAGCCTGCTGTTGTGGCGGATTGATACAGGATTTGACGTGACTCTGGCATTTACCGCTCAATTAGGCCATGTTTAGCCCCGCAACCCAGTGCCAGATATGGACTTTTCAGGATTGGGATATATGAACGCTTCATGCGAAAGCGAATACAGCCAAACCCGGGCACAAGACCCGGGATGCAACAAGGACAGCAATGAAACGAATTTTGATACTGATCGGCGTACTCGCAGTGGCGGGCTGTGCGGCGACATCCCAGACCCAGATCAAACACGGCAAGAAAGGACTGCACATCAACTGTTCAGGGTTATCGTCCTCCTGGGACAAGTGCTACACCAGCGCAGCGGACTCATGCGCACCCAAGGGCTACAAGGTCATCGCCAAGTCGGGTGATGTCGTGGAGGAACCAGGGGATTATCCGTTTGGCCTCAACCCTGCGGGGTACACCAGCCGCAGCATGATCGTGATCTGCAAATAGCCAAGTGCCGCCGTGTCAGCTTCTCGGACCTGCAATCTGGCGGCCGATCTCATCGTAACTGGACTTCAGCACCATGCGTTGCCTCTCCGGAGTCGCAAGCATCCGTGCCACCACCAATGCCCCGACGCATTGCGACAGAATGGCCCAGGCGAGGCTGTCACTCTCCAGTATCTGCGCCCAACTCTCCTGAAGCTGGCAAATCCAGTGTTCCGCCTGCTGCCGGACCATCACGTCGGACCGGGCAATCTCGGCCCCCAGCGCCGGTAACGCACAACCCGTTTCCGGATGGTCGACATGGGACATGCTCAAGTACTGCTTCAAGCAGCGCTCAAGCTTATCGCGATCCTTCTCTGCCCCCAGCCGCTCAAGGCTCTGGCGTAACTCTCGTTCGACAATCGAAGTGAACAGCTCGTCCTTCGACGAAAAATGGCTGTAGAACGCCCCCCCACTCAAACCGATCGCCTTCATCAAGCCGTCGACACCGACCGTGGAAAACCCGGACTTCTTGGCCGACACCGAACTGCTCTGCAGCAGCTTCTCTCTGGTTTCCAGCTTGTGATTGGCCGAGTAGCGCATTGACTTCCCCTTGAATTGATCACCTTGACGCTGGTCGAATCGTAGCATAACGTTCGTTCAGTTAACGATCGTTTAGTAAAGGACTCCAGCCATGAATAACAAGAAGGTCGTACTGGTTGTCGGCGCAGGTGATGCCACGGGTGGCGCCATCGCCAAACGTTTTGCGAATGAAGGTTTCGTCGCCTGCGTCACCCGGCGCAGCGCGGACAAACTCCAGCCACTGGTCGACGCCATCAAGGGCAATGGGGGTGAGGCCCACGGTTTTGCCTGTGATGCTCGAAAGGAAGACGAGGTAATTGCCCTGGTCGAACAGATCGAAAACGAGATTGGCCCTATTGAAGCGTTCGTGTTCAACATTGGCGCCAATGTGCCCTGCAGCATCCTCGAAGAAACCGCTCGCAAGTATTTCAAGATCTGGGAAATGGCCTGTTTTTCAGGGTTTCTCAATGCCCGCGAGGTGGCCAGACGAATGGCCAGTCGGCAACGGGGCACGATCCTGTTCACCGGCGCCACCGCCGGCATGCGCGGTGCCGCGGGCTTCGCGGCATTCGCCGGTGCCAAACACGGGATTCGGGCACTGGCGCAGAGCATGGCCCGAGAACTTGGCCCGATGAACATCCATGTCGCGCACATCATTGTAGATGGCGCCATTGATACCGATTTCATCCGTGACAACTTCCCCGAGAAGTACGCGACCAAGGACCAGGACGGCATCCTCAACCCCGAGCACATTGCCGAGAACTATTGGTACCTGCACAGCCAGCCACGCGACGCCTGGACCTTCGAACTGGACCTTCGCCCCTGGAGCGAACGCTGGTAAGCCCTCCCGAATAACAATAAGCAGAGAGCATCAACCATGAGCAAAACCGTGGAGTTCTATTTTGACCTGGGCAGCCCGGCCACCTACCTGGCGTACACGCAGCTGCCAAAGATCTGTGAGCGGACCGGCAGCCAGCTGACCTATATTCCGATCCTGCTCGGCGGCGTGTTCAAAGCAACCGGCAACGCCTCGCCAGCGACCGTCCCGGCCAAGGGCCGATACATGTTTCAGGACCTCGACCGTTATGCCAGGCGCTACGGCGTGCCACTGAAATTCAATCCGCATTTCCCGATCAACACCTTGATGCTCATGCGCGCCGTCACCGGCATACAGTTGCGCCACCCCGAGCGCTTTGCCGCATTCATCGATTGCCTGTTCAAGGCACTTTGGGTCGACGGTCGCAGCCTCGACGAACCGGCAACCGTTGCGGCGGTGCTGACCGAGAACGGCTTTGACCCCAACGAAGTGCTGGCCCTGACCGCCGATGAGCAAGTCAAGGCCGTGCTCAAGGACAACACTGAGAAAGCGGTGCAACGCGGTGTATTCGGCGCACCCAGCATGTTCGTCGATAATCAGCTGTTCTTCGGCCAGGATCGCCTGGATTTCGTTCTGGAAGCCCTGAGTTAAATGTCGATGACCAACCGCCCTTGCGCCGCTCCCGACTGGAGCAACTCATGGGCGGCCCCGGCAGTTTCCAGGTTGAACCGGCGCGGATCGAGAATCGGTACCACACTGCCTGCTTCGATCAGTCGCGCCGCCTCCTGAAGGATCTGCCCATGGTGCTCACGCCCCTTCCCTGTCAACAACGGTAACAAGGTGAACACGCCGGAATAGGTTGCTCCGCGAAAGGACAGCGGTGCCAGGCTGTGCTGCCCCCAACCGAGGCAACTCACCACATGACCGTAATAGACCCGCGCCGCCTTGAATGACGCATCCAGGGTTTCACCGCCGACCGTGTCATAGACAATGTCAAAACCCTCCCCGCCCGTATGCTCAGCCACATAGGCCTCCACCGACGTTTTTCGGTAATCAATGAAGGTCGCGCCCAAGCCTTCAATAGTGGCTTGCTGTCCTGCCGACCCCGTGGCAAACACCTCGGCGCCAAACGCGCGGGCGATTTGCACCGCAACATGACCGACACCTCCCGCTCCACCGTGAATCAGCACTTTCTGGCCTGCATTCACCCGAGCGCGGTCGACCAACCCTTCCCATGCCGTAATCAGTACCAATGGCAATCCCGCCGCTTCGCGCATGCTCAAATTGCCCGGCTTGCGCGCCAGCAGACGCGCATCGACCACCGCGTACTCCGCCAGCGAACCCTGGGCACCGCCTATTCCTGTTGCCATGGCATACACTTCATCGCCGGGCAACCAATCACTGACGCCCTCGCCCAACGCTTCGATGGTTCCCGCCAGATCCATGCCCAGTACTGCGGGCAGTGGCTGGCGGGCATGGGCGGCCTGGCCCGAACGGATTTTCCCGTCCAGCGGGTTGACCCCGCTGGCCGCGATCCGAACCAGTACCTGCCCTGCTCCAGGCACTGGTCGCTGAATCGAAACCAGACGCAGGGGTGCATCAGCTGAATCCACGATCAGCGCGCGCATGTGCAGTGAATCAATCATTTCGGCTACTCCTGTCAGAGGTGGTGTAGACCCATCTTCCCGCAACCCATCCATGCCGATAAGACGCTAAATGGCTATAGTGATCATGCCCATTTGGCATCAATGAGACATCCCGTGGACAAACTTAATGCAATGGCGATTTTCGTCCGGGTGGTCGAACGCGGCAGCTTTTCCGCGGTCGCCCGGGAGATGCAGACCAGCCAGCCGACCATCAGCAAAGTCCTGCGCGCACTGGAAACCGAGCTGGGTGGAAAGCTGATCGCACGCAGTACCCGCCAGTTATCCCTGACCGATGAAGGCCTGCGCTACTACAACGAATGCCGACAAATCCTCGCGGCCGTTGATGCAGCCGAGCACAGTTTCCAATCCGGCAGGGAGACGATCGCCGGTCATCTGCGCATCGGCTCCTCGGTCAGCTTCGGGCGCTTGCAGATTGCTCCGCGGCTACCGGCATTCCTTGCGCGATATCCAGACATTCAAATCGACTTGCAACTCAATGATCAGAACCAGGACCTGGTCAGCGAAGGCCTGGATGTGACGTTCAGGATCGGGCCATTGAACGACAGCGGCCTGATCGCTCGTCACATCGGCACCACCCACCGGGTTACCGTCGCAGCCCCGGCGTATCTGGCGCAACAGGGTCAGCCGCAAACCCCGCAGCAATTGAGCGAACACAACTGCCTGCTCTTCAACCTGCTGAACAGTCAGAACCTGTGGGCTTACGATCGCGACGGACAACGTCATGAGGTGCGGATCAAGGGCAATGCCCAAAGCAACAACTCCGAGGCGATCCGCGAGATGGTGCTGGGAGGCTTGGGGATTGCGTTGTCGCCGGTATGGCTGTTCAGCGAGGATCTGAAAGCCGGGAGAGTGACCGCGATTCTGCAGAATTACACTGCGCAATCGCTGCCGATACATGCGGTATCCCCGGCGAATCGTCGCCAATCCGCCAGGGTCAAAGCCTTTGTCGACTACATGAGCCAGGCACTGGAAGCAGCGCCCGAACTGCAGGCGGTCAAATAGCTGCGGTACGCGTGTTCAACCACTCCAGGGCCGCACCGTCGAGCAACGGGCTCAAGCGCTCACGGACTTCGGCGTGATAAGCATTGAACCACTGCTTTTCTTCTTCCGTCAGCAGCGACGGCTCCAGGCAACGGGTGTCGATCGGGCACAGGGTCAGGGTTTCGAATTTCAGGAACTCGCCGAATTCGCTGGTGCCTGCTTCGCGGTTCATCGCCAGGTTTTCGATCCGCACACCCCAGCGGCCCGGACGGTAAGTGCCCGGTTCGATTGAGGTGATCATGCCCGGTTGCATCGCGGTCTGCGGTGCTGGCGCGGCCTGATAGGCAATGACTTGCGGACCTTCGTGAACGTTGAGGAAGTAACCAACGCCGTGACCGGTACCATGACCGTAATCGACGCTTTCCGCCCAGATCGGCGCACGGGCAATCGAATCCAGCAGCGGCGAGAGGATGCCTTTCGGAAATTGCGCACGGGACAAGGCAATCACGCCTTTGAGCACACGGGTGCAATCGCGCTTCTGCTCGGCCGTCGGCGTACCGACCGGCACCATCCGCGTGATGTCCGTGGTGCCTCCCAGGTACTGGCCGCCGGAATCGATCAGCAACAGACCGTCGCCTTCGATCACCGCGTGTTCTTCTTCGGTGGCGTGGTAATGCGGCATGGCGCCGTTGGCGTTGAACGCGGCGATGGTGTTGAAACTCAGCGACACATAACCCGGACGACGTTCACGGGCGGCGGTCAGTTTCTCGTCGATGGTCAGCTCGGTGATGCGCTCGCTGCCCGCGAGTGCCGAGTCCAGCCAGGTGAAGAATTCGCAGAGCGCCGCGCCATCCTGTTCCATGGCCTGACGGATGTGCTCGGCGTCAGCCAGGCTTTTTTGCGACTTGGCCAGGGTGGTCGGGTTCAAGCCTTCGATCAATTTGACGCCGCTGTCGAGGTTATCCAGCAGTCCCGCCGTGACCCGTGCCGGGTCGACCAGCAAGCTCGCCCCTTTCGGTACGGCGCGCAGCGCGTCGGCCACTTCGCTGTAATCGCGCAGGGTCACGCCATCCTGTTCAAGGACCGCGCGTAATTCAGCATCGACCTTGCTCAGTGCCACGAACAGGGTGGCCTGCTGCTGGTTGATCAAGGCGAAGGAAACAAACACCGGATTGAACGACACATCCCCGCCGCGCAAGTTGAACAGCCAGGCGATGTCATCGAGGGTGGCGATGAAGTGCCAGTCGGCGCCGCGCGCCTGCAGGGTTTCCCGCAATTTGGCGAGTTTTTCGCCACGGCTGACCGTCGCCTGGGGAGGCAAGTGCTGATAGATCGGTGCATTCGGCAGGCTCGGACGGTCGCTCCAGACTTCACTCAACAGATCGATATCAGTGCGCAGGCGAGCGTTGCGTTCTTCCAGCTTGCCGCTCAACGTGCGGGCCGAGGCCACGGCCATCACCGCACCATCGACCGCGACCACACCGCCTTCCGGGGTTTGTTCGGCCAGCCAGTCCAGCGGCCCCGGCTGACCCGGTTGCAGCTTGACCAGTTCGATGCCGCTGCCCTTGAGTTCCTTGGTCGCCTGCTCCCAGTAACGGCTGTCGGCCCAGACGCCGGCAAAATCGGCGGTCACGATCAGGGTGCCGACCGAGCCATGGAAGCCGGACAACCACTGCCGCCCCTGCCAGTAGCCTGGCAGGTATTCGGACAGGTGCGGGTCGGCCGACGGCACCAGCAGGGCGTGAATGCCCTCGCGGCTCATCAGTTCGCGGGTTTGCGCCAGGCGCTGGGGCACCGATCCATTGATCGAAGACTGCGTACTCATCATGACTCCTGCTTACCACTCATCATTATTGTTTAGCGCCGATCGGTGTCGGCGCTTCGAGACACTACTGCCAGAATGCCGGGGCACTGGCGCAGGCCGTTTTAATCAGTTGTACCGCTTGATCGATATCCTGCTCGGTGGTGAAACGCCCCAGGCTCAAGCGAATGGTGCGACTCGCCGAGCGAGCGTCATGCCCCAGGGCCAGCAGCACATGAGATGGCACATTACTCGCGGAATTGCAGGCCGAGGTCGCGGAAAACGCGATCGAGGCGAGCAACGCTGCCGAATTGAACTCGCCTTCACTGAAGGTCAGGCTCAGGGTATGGGGGATGCGCCGGGTCGGGCTGCCATTGAGGCGCACACCGGGAATGCTCAGCAATTGATCAAGCAGGCGTTCGCGCAAACGCAAGATCAAGGCTTTTTCTTCATCGAACGCAGCCGCCGCCAGGGCGAATGCCGCGCCCATGGCGGCAATCTGGTGGGTGGCCAGGGTCCCGGAACGCAGGCCGCCCTCGTGACCGCCACCATGAATCTGCGCCTGCAAACGCTGGTGCGCACGGGGCCCGACATACAACGCACCAATGCCTTTGGGGCCGTAGAGTTTGTGTGCCGAGAACGACATCAGATCCACCGGCCATTGCGCCAGATCGATCTGCACTTTGCCTGCCCCCTGCGCCGCGTCGACATGAAACAACGCGTCGCGATCACGCACCACCTGGCCGATGGCCGGGATGTCGTTGACCGTGCCCAACTCGTTGTTGACCAGCATCAGCGACACCAGGAAGGTGTCCTCGCGCATGGCTTCGCTGACGGCTTGCGCGGTAATCAGGCCATCGGCGTCCGGCACCAGATAGGTCACCGCCACGCCCGCATCCTGCAATTGTCTTGCGGTATCGAGGATGGCCTTGTGTTCGATCTGGCTGGTGATGATGTGGCCGCCGGCAACGCCGCGAGCCTGGGATACGCCCTTGAGGGCAAGGTTGTTGGATTCGGTCGCGCCGGAGGTCCAGACGATCTGTTCGGGCGTGGCGCCGACCAGTTCGGCCACCTGGCGCCGTGCCTGCTCGACGGTTTGCCGTGCCTGTTGACCGAATGCGTGAGAACTGGACGCCGGGTTGCCAAAATTGCCGCTGAAACCCAGACACTCGACCATGACCTTGATGACCCGTTCATCCACCGGCGTGGTGGCGGCGTAGTCGAAATACAACGGACGTTTATTCATAAAAGACTCGCAGAGCGTGTTCCGGGATCAGGAAGCTCGTCACTGGAAACATCAAGACGCAGCCTTGTGAGCTACGCCCGGTTTTCAGAACGTTACCAATACCTGATCGGATGCCGTTAAAGAAGTACCACTTCATTAATAGTGCGTAGGAACGCTCCTGAACAGCGAGCTTAACAGGCATCGTGCGACCGGTTGAAGCAATGCATCAGCGAAAGCTTTCGAGCAACAGCGGATACAGCGAAGCCACCAGCAACGCGGCCATGCCCCAGTTGAACAGGCGCAACCAGCGACGGTCCTTCAGAACGTTGCGCAATAGAGTGCCGCAGGCGGCCCAGACACCAACGCTCGGCAGGTTGATCAGGGCGAAGACCGCTGCGATCACAATGACATTGGTGAAGTAACCCTGCATCGGCGTGTAAGTGCTGATGGCACCAATGGCCATGATCCAGGCCTTGGGGTTGACCCACTGGAACGCGGCGGCACCCAGGTAGCTGATGGGTTTCCCTTCAACCTGTTCGCTGTCCGAGACCGGTCCGGAGTGAGCGATTTTCCACGCCAGATACAGCAAATAAGCGGCGCCGACATAGCGCAGTACGGAGTAAAGCAAGGGATAAGTCTGGAACACCGCGCCCAGGCCAAAGCCCACCGCCACGACCAGCACGAAGAATCCGCAAGTAATGCCGAGCATGTGAGGGATGGTGCGGTTGAAGCCGAAGTTCACCCCGGATGCCAGCAACATCGTGTTGTTCGGGCCGGGCGTGATCGAAGTGACGAGAGCAAACAGGGCAAAGCCCAGCAGCAGATCAAGCGAGAGTGTCATGGGTGGCAGTCCATCAGGGTCGGTCAGGTAGTGACCCTATCGCACCCCCCATGGGAAACCCACGGACAGTTGGGTAAAACTTCCAGCAGTACAGTTTTCGCTTAGCTAGGACGACCGTGCAGCTGTACAGCACGTCCGACGTTCATCTCACCCTGTTTGTCGAAACCAAACGATTTTTGCGGCACACCGAGCAATTCGGCTTTTTTCGCCTGGTATTCGTCGAAGGACAGACCCCGGCGATTCAACGCTTCCAGCGCGAGTTCCCTGGTTTCTTCAGCGGTATAGGGCCTCAGTTCCGGGGAAGTCTGGCTGGCACATCCGGCGAGAACGGAGACGGTCAGCAGCAACAAACTGGCGATTAGCGGTTTCATGTTCAGGCGTCCTGGCATCTGGCTTCGGGGCAATGAACACAGGCTACGCCCGCCTTTGCACGGGTAAAAATCATCGCTCTCGATAGTCGCTATCGAGTTTTGTTGATGTTGCCAGCCTGTAAGTGCCTGTTGCTGGCGAAGGGGTCTCAAGCCCTGTGGTGTTCTGGCGGGCGTCATCGCTGGCAAGCCAGCTTCTCCAGGGGGGCTTTATATTTCTTAATGATCTATAAATATCAATCAACGATCTTTTACGGAATAAAAATAGCCTTTATAACAACTGCATCCGCTGACGCACTGTTGCTCAGGCAACTGTTCGCCAGGCAACAGTCAATCAACAAACAGCCCTTAAAAATCAATAGCGCGGTCTGATCAACTCGCTGCGAGCCGCGTAAAACGTGGCCTCGAGGGATTGGTACAGCTCTTGCTCAATGGAGAAAAGCCCAGTGATGACTCACTGCTCCCACAGCAACTGTTTAAAAAGGAACTGATCATGTCGCGTCCATTGAAAGTCGTTGCCGTCTCCGGCGGCACCTGGCGTCCCTCCCGCACCCTGGTGCTGACCCAAGCGCTATTGGCGCAGCTGGCCGAGCAACTGCCGATCGAGAGCAAGTTGATCGAACTGGGGGACATCGCCCGGCCCCTGGGCGCGGCGCTGTCCCGTCAGGAACTGAGTGCGGACGTCGAAGCCGAACTGCAAGCGATTGAAAACGCCGATCTGCTGGTTGTCGCCGCGCCGGTTTATCGCGGTTCCTACCCTGGCCTGCTCAAGCATCTGTTCGACCTGATCGATCTGAATGCACTGATCAACACCCCGGTACTGCTGGCCGCCACCGGTGGCAGCGAACGTCATGCGCTGGTGCTCGATCATCAGCTGCGCCCCCTGTTCAGCTTCTTCCAGGCGTTGACCTTGCCGATTGGCGTGTATGCCACCGAAGCCGATTTCTCCAATTACCAGATCACCAGTGAACCGCTCAGGGCCCGCATTCAACTGGCTGCAGAGCGCGCGGCGCCATTGTTCGGCGTACACCCCAACAATCGGCTGAAAATCGCCTAAGGATTTCTTCATGGATGTTTTCTGGTTTCTGCCAACCCACGGCGACGGCCATTACCTGGGCACCACTCAGGGCGCACGCCCGGTCACCCTCAACTACCTGAAACAAGTGGCCCAGGCCGCAGACAGCCTTGGCTACCACGGCGTATTGATTCCCACCGGGCGTTCCTGCGAAGACTCCTGGGTGATCGCCTCGGCACTGGTGCCGCTGACCGAGCGCTTGCGTTATCTGGTGGCGATCCGTCCTGGCATCATCTCGCCCACGGTGTCGGCACGCATGGCGGCGACCCTGGATCGTCTGTCCGGTGGCCGCTTGTTGATCAACGTCGTGACCGGCGGCGATCCCGACGAAAACCGTGGCGACGGCAGCTTCCTCGATCACAGCGAACGCTACGAAGTCACCGACGAATTCCTGAAAATCTGGCGCCGTGTATTGCGAGGCGAATCGGTCGACTTCGAAGGCAAGCACCTGCGGGTACAGAATGCCAAGGCGCTGTATCCCCCCGTGCAGAAACCTTATCCGCCACTGTACTTCGGCGGTTCGTCCGATGCCGCCCACGACCTGGCCGCCGAGCAGGTCGATGTCTACCTGACCTGGGGCGAACCACCGGCCGCCGTGGCGCAGAAACTCGCCGATGTCCGTGAACGCGCCGCCCGTCATGGGCGCACGGTGAAGTTCGGGATTCGCTTGCATGTGATCGTTCGCGAAAGCGCAGAAGACGCGTGGAAAGCCGCTGACAAACTGATCGAGCACATCAGCGACGAGACCATTGCCGCCGCGCAGAAGTCATTCTTGCGTTTCGACTCCGAAGGACAGCGACGCATGGCTGCACTGCACGACGGGCGTCGCGACAACCTGGAGATCTCACCCAATCTGTGGGCCGGTGTCGGCCTGGTGCGTGGCGGCGCCGGGACGGCGCTGGTGGGTGACCCGCAGCAGGTCGCCACGCGCATCAAGGAGTACGCGGACCTGGGGATCGAGAGTTTCATCTTCTCCGGATACCCGCATCTCGAAGAGGCGTATCGCTTTGCCGAACTGGTCTTCCCGCTGCTGCCCGAGCCCTATGCCAGTCTCGCCGGGCGTGGCGTCACCAACCTGACCGGGCCGTTCGGCGAAATGATCGCCAACGATGTGCTGCCGACCAAAACCACGGCCTGACCCACGCACTACCTGTAGGAGCGAGCCTGCTCGCGATGGTCGCCAACGATGACGCTGTCATTCAGACATCCCGCGTAATCGTTGTTCTCCATCGCGAGCGGGCTCGCTCCTACAGGGGATCTGCGTCGAATTCAAAGAGGAACCCCCGCGTGACTGCCAAGCCGCACAGCGCCCTGATCTCCCCGTTGCAGACCGCCCGCCAATTGGCCGCCGGGTTTGCCCTGACCGCCGTCGAGCGCGACGAGCGCGGCGGTACGCCCAAGGCCGAGCGTGATGCGCTGCGCCACAGCGGGCTGCTCGCGTTAAGCATTCCCACCCGGTTCGGCGGCCTCGGCGCCAGCTGGAGTGAAACCCTGAACATCGTGCGTGAGTTCGCCAAGGTCGACAGTTCGATTGCCCATGTGTTCGGCTTCCATCACCTGATGCTCGCCACCGTGCGCCTGTTCGCCCGCCCCGAACAATGGCAGCCGTGGTTTGAACAAACCGCGCGCAAGAACTGGTTCTGGGGCAATGCCCTCAACCCGTTGGACACCCGCACCGTGGTGAAAAAACTCGATGGCTGGCGTGAGTTTTCCGGCAAGAAAAGTTTCTGTTCCGGCGCCAGCGATTCGGAGATGCTGATCGCCTCGGCGGTGGATGAGAGCGCCGGCGGCAAGCTGTTGATCGCCGCCATCCCCAGCGGTCGCAGCGGCATCACCTTGCACAATGACTGGAACAACATGGGCCAGCGCCAGACCGACAGCGGCAGTGCCACCTTCGAACGGGTGCGTGTCGAAGAATCGGAGCTGTTGCTCGATCCGGGGCCATTGAGCACGCCGTTTGCCTGCTTGCGCCCACTGATCGCCCAACTGACGTTCACCCACATGTTCCTCGGCATCGCCGAAGGCGCCTTCGAAGAAGCGCGCCAGTACACGCTGACCGAAACCCGGCCGTGGCACAAATCCAGTGCCCGGGAGGTGAACCAGGACCCTTATGTACTCAGCCACTACGGCGAATTCTGGGTGGCCCTCGAAGGTGTGCGGCTGTTGGTGGAGCGCGCGGCTGATTTGCTCGACAAGGCCTGGGCCAAAGGCCCGAACCTCAGTGCCGAGGAACGCGGACACCTGGCCACCGCCATCGCCACGGCCAAGGTCGCCGCCACGCGCAATGGCCTGGAATTGTGCAGTCGCCTGTTCGAAGTCACCGGCGCGCGCTCGACCCACGCCTCGCTGCGACTGGACCGCCACTGGCGCAACCTGCGCACGCAAACCCTGCACGACCCGGTGGATTACAAACTCCATGAACTGGGTGACTGGGCACTGAACCAGGCCCTGCCGATTCCCACTTTCTATTCATAGCTTGCCCAACAAGGAGCGTGCCCCATGCAACTGCTGACCTTACCGCCCTCGCCCGCTCTGGCCACGTCGATCCGCGCCACGGCCCAGGTGTTCGAAGACCCGAAGTCCCAGGCCTTGCTCGCCCACCTGCAACAAGTCGCCCCCAGTGAAGCCAGTGTGCTGATCATCGGCGAAACCGGCACCGGCAAGGAGCTGGTGGCGCGCCATATCCACAACCTCAGCGCCCGGCGCAACCGGCCATTTGTAGCCGTGAACTGCGGCGCGTTCTCCGAATCATTGGTCGAGGCCGAGCTGTTTGGCCATGAAAAAGGCGCTTTCACCGGCGCCCTCAGTGCCAAGGCCGGCTGGTTCGAGGAGGCCGATGGCGGTACCCTGTTCCTCGATGAAATCGGCGACTTGCCGATGGCCATTCAGGTCAAGTTATTGCGGGTGTTGCAGGAACGCGAAGTGGTGCGCCTGGGTTCACGCAAGAGCATCCCCATCGACGTGCGGGTGCTGGCAGCGACCAACGTGCAACTGGAGAAAGCCATCAACGCCGGGCATTTCCGCGAGGACCTGTACTACCGTCTCGACGTGGTCAGCCTGGAGCTGAGCCCGCTGCGCGACCGTCCCGGCGACATCCTGCCCCTGACCCGTCACTTCATCGACGCCTACAGTCAGCGCCTTGGCTACGGCAGCATCACCATAAGCAAGGAAGCCGAACTGAAACTGCGCAGCTACAGTTGGCCGGGCAACATCCGAGAACTGGAAAACGTCATTCACCATACCCTGCTGATTTGCCGTAACGGCATCATCGAACGCGATGACCTGCGCCTGTCCAACATGCGCATCGAACGCCAGGACGATCACCACGCTCAGGTCGACGATTCTGCCGAAGCCCTGCTCGACCGGGCTTTTCAAAAGCTGTTCGAGGAACAGGCCGGCGCCCTGCACGAAAAAGTCGAGGACGCCTTGCTGCGGGCGGCCTATCGCTTCAGCCACTACAACCAGGTGCACACCGCCGCGCTGCTGGGCCTGAGCCGCAACGTGACCCGCACACGCCTGATCAAGATCGGCGAACTGGCGGTGAACAAGCGGCGACCGACGGAAAACGTACAGGGCGAGCGCTTGATGCATTTGTCCATCTAGCCGGTGCTTGGGCCGAGTGCTGCGAATTACACTTGCTGATGTACTCGGGGCGCGGCTATTGGCATCCGCGACAGATCTGAAATTGCGGCGCGGCTATCGCGGGCAAGCCACGCTCACACAGGGTTTGGGTCGTTTGCACATTTCGTGAACGATCCAGAACCTGTGGGAGCGGGGCTTGCCCGCGATGGCGTCCTCAAGATCAACCGAAGCTTAGAACCCCGGCGCAATCTGCCCCTTGTAGCGCGTCAAAATGAACTGCCGAACTTCATCGGAGTTCAACGCCTTGGCCAGCTTCTGCAGGCCCGGGTCGTTGATGTTGTCCGGCCGCGCCACCAGGAATTCAACGTACAGGCTCTTGCCCTTCTCGACGATCAACGCACTGTTGGTGTCGATCCCCGCTTCCAGCGCGTAGTTGGCGAATACGAACGCCAGGTCCACCTGACTCACCGAACGCGCCAGCAGCGCACCTTCCAGCTCACGGATTTTCAGGTGCTTGGGGTTTTCCGCGATGTCCCGTTGCGTCGCCAGGGTATTGCTCGGGTCCTTGAGCTTGATCAGCCCTGCTTCGTGCAGCAGCACCAGGGCGCGACCGGTGTTCACCGGATCGTTGGGGATCGCCACGGTAGCGCCGTCCTTGAGCTCGGAAATGTTTTTGATCTTGGTCGAATAAGCCCCGAACGGCTCAATGTGCACACCGACCACCGGCACCAGGTCGGTGTGACGGGTCTTGTTGTAGTCATCGAGAAACGGCCGGTACTGGTAGTAGTTGGCGTCAAGGTTCTTCAGCGCAAGCTGCTGGTTGGGCTGAATAAAATCGGTGAAGACTTTGATATCCAGATCCACGCCTTCCTTGGCCAGGGTGGGTTTGACGAATTCGAGGATCTCCGCGTGCGGCACCGGCGTGGCACCGACGGTGAGTTTTTCGTTGGCGTGTACGCTCAGCGAAATCAAGGCAGCCAGAACGGCCAGGGTCTTTTTCATGTTGTGCTCCTAGGCAGATTGAGTGGCCGTCGTGGGGCGGACGTGGGGCCGATTTTTTTGGTTTTGAACTGAATGTCTTATCGATGGCTGTAGCGCGCCACCAGTCGGTCGCCGCTCATTTGCAGGGCCTGGACCAGGATCAACAACAGCACCACGGTGACCACCATCACGTCGGTCTGGAAACGCTGGTAGCCATAGCGGATCGCCAGGTCACCCAGGCCACCACCGCCGATCACCCCGGCCATCGCCGTGTAATCCACCAGCACGATGGCCGTCACCGTCACCGCCGCCAGCAGCCCTCCTCTTGCCTCGGGGAGCAAGGTGAAGCGGATGATTTGCCAGGTGTTGGCGCCCATGGCCTGGGTCGCCTCCACCACCCCGCGATCGACTTCACGCAACGCGGTTTCCACCAGCCGCGCAAAGAACGGCGTGCACCCGACCACCAGCGGCGGAATGGTCCCCGGTACACCCAACGAGGTGCCGACCAGCAAGGTGGTCAGGGGAATCAGCACGATCAGCAAAATGATGAACGGCAGCGAACGCAGCATGTTGACGATCACCGACAGCACCCGGTAAACGCCAACGGCTTCATGCAACTGGCGTTTGCCGGTGAGGAACAGCAGCACCCCCAGCGGCAGCCCCAACAACACGGTGAAACCGAGGGCCGCGCCGAGCATGCTCAGGGTGTCGAGACAGGCCTGGCCAATGTCGGCCCAATAGATGTTCTTGAACAATTCAGCCATGGTCAGGACCAGTCATGACGCGGCGGTTTCACGCCGTTGAGCAGCCAGTTGCCGACCACGTGGTATTTCCAGCGCACCGGATCGTGCAAGGTATGCACCCGCGCATTGCGCCAGTGACGGTCGAAGTTGTGTTTCTTCAGGGTTGAACGAGTGCCGCCCAGTTCAAACAGCTTGTTGCTCGCTTCAATGGCGATTTCGGTGGTCAGCACCTTGGCCCTGGCCACGGCCAGGGATGCGTTGGCAACGCTGTCTTCATCCGGTGTCTGGCGCGCGGCATCCAGCGTCCGCCCCGCCCGTTCCAGCAAGGCTTCGGCCGCCTCCAGGCGAATGTCCAGCCCTCCGACCTGAATGATGGTCAATGGATCTTCGCTGGCCCTTTCCACACCCGCATCGATCCATGGCCGGGCGAATTGCCGGACAAAGGCGATGGTGTCGCGCAAGGCGGCGCGGGCAATGCCGGCGTCGATGGCAGCGGTAGTCAATTGGGCGAACGGACCGGCCAGGGTCGGGCTGTCGTAGGAGCGCCAGGTCGGGAACAGGTTGAACGCCGAAACGTGCAGATCTTCGGCCAGCACTGTGCCGCTGGAAGTCGTGCGCTGGCCGATGCTGTCCCAGTCGTCGACGATCACCAGCCCTTTGGTGCCGCGCGGGACGAACGCCAACTGGCCTTTCTGCTCTTCATCCAGCGCCAGCACCGCCAGCCAGTGTGCATACAACGACCCCGTGCAATACCCCTTGCGCCCGTGGATCACATGGCCGTCGCCGTAACGGCGGATGGTCGCCTGAATGTCCTGCACATGCTTGCCGCCGGTTTCCGACAAGGCGTTGGCGAACCGATGCCCCTGCAGTGCCAGCTCGAAGAAATGCGCCTGCTGCTCCGGGGTGCCTTGCAGCCGGATGTCTTCCAGCAGGCAGTAGTGGTTCTGTGGGATCTGCCCCAGAGACGGGTCGGCCGCCGAGATGATCGCGATGACCTGCGCCAGCACCGCGTAGGACACCTGTGCTCCGCCAAATTCCCTGGGCACCGTAATGCCCCAGAGGCCGCTGTTGGAAAACAGATCGACGATGTCGGCGGGCACCTGGCGAGTACGGTCACGTTCGGCATCCTGCTCCAATAGAATCGCGGCCACGCGCTCGGCCACGCGCAGGGCCTCGGCTTCGCTGGCGATCCGGTGGGCCGCCGGCGGGTTGATCGGATAAACGGCAGATTCAGACATACAAGACTCTCGATACCAGTGTTTACCGAAGGTCATTGCAGCTTCTGTGCCTGACTGCGAGAGCCCGTATTTACGGGTGCTTCAACGGGTTTTGGCGGGCTCGACAATGCCGTAGCCAAGGCAATCTGTTGCTTCACTGTTGATTGCCGGACAGTGGCGCTGATGCCGAACGAGGTGATTTTTTTTGTGAACTTGGCGAGTGCTGAAGATCAAAAACCAGACAGCGCCTGTTTCGGCAGGACCTACACTGGGAAGTCCTGCTGAAAAGCGGCGAGCTAGATGTTCCATCTACAACAAATTCAGGGAGAACGATCATGAGCGTCAAACCCATTCCAGAGGGCTACCACAGCATCACCCCGTACCTGGGGATCAAAAAAGCGGCCGAAGCCATCGAGTTTTACAAGAAGGCCTTCGGCGCGATCGAAGTCATGCGCCTGTCCATGCCCGATGGCGGTATCGGTCACGCCGAACTGCGCATCGGCGACTGCCCGATCATGCTCGGTACACCGTGCGATCAAGGCCCGTTGAGCAATCCGGACCAGTCGCCGTCCGTGGGGCTGCATCTGTACGTCACCGATGTGGACAAGTCCTATGACCAGGCCATCGCAGCCGGCGGTACGGTGGTGTCGCAGGTCAAGGATCAGTTTTATGGCGACCGTTCAGGAACGTTGAAAGACCCCTATGGCCATCTGTGGTTCCTGGCCACGCGCAAGGAGAATCTGACTCAGGAACAGATCGAGCAGCGGGCGAAGGAAATGTTTCAGCAGGGTTAGTCATTTCATGGGTGGCGAGGGGGCAAGCCCGCTCCCACAGGGGCTCGCTGTGTTTGTCAGACCGGTTGCAACGGCATCGTCAGCTCAACCCGCAGCCCGTCCGCTCGACTGTCGAAACGCAGGGTGCAGCCGCAACGCTGGACGATGGCCTGGACAATCGCCAGGCCAAGGCCGCAACCGGTGCTGTGGCCGTTGCGCCAGAAGCGCTGGGTCAAGTGCTGCAGATCGTCTTCAGCGATGCCCGGCCCGTGATCACGCACCACGAACTGCACGCGATTGCCGGTGGTTTGCAGACTCAACTCCACCGGACCTCCATCGGGGGTATGGCGCAGGGCGTTATCCAGAAGGTTGCGCAACGCCGCGATCGACAGCACGGCAGGCATTTGCACCGGGGCATGGGAAAACCTGGCCGGCACTTCGAAGCGAATTCGCTCGCGATCACCGCCGGCCGCGTCCTGAATCGCCAGTTTCGCCACTTGCTCGGCGCTGCACTGCACGCCGTCATCGAACGACAGACTGCCTTCGACCCGCGCCAGCAACAGCAATTGCTCCAGGGTCCGGTGCAGGCGATCGGCGCCCTCTTCGGCCCGGGCCAGGGACTGATCCCGCGCGGCGCCGTCGGTCAAGCGCGCCACCTGCAGGTGGGTCTTGATCGCGGTCAAGGGGCTGCGCAACTCGTGGGCCGCATCGCCGGTCAGGCGGCGCTCGCGCTCGATGGTCTTGCCGATCCGCTGGAACAACTGATTCTGTGTATCCAGCAAGGGTTGCAGTTCGCTCGGCAACGGCTGGACCTGCAAGGGTTCCAGTGAATCGGCGCTGCGCCGCATCAAGGCATCGCGCATGCGGTTGAGCGGCGCGAGCCCCTGGCCGATACCCAGCCACAGCAAACACAGGCAACCGAGCAGCGCCACGCCCACCGGCACGGAAGCGGCCAGCAGGATCGACATGTTCAACGCCTCGCGCTCGATCTGCCGGTCGGCGGTGGTGATCCGCAGATCGCCACGGGCCAGGGTGAAACTGCGCCACGGCGCGCCATCGATTATCTGATCGTGGAAGCCCATTTTCTCCGCTTCCAGGGGCTGCCCCGGATCGCTGTGGCTACGGGCAAGAATTTCCCCGCGCAAGGAACTGACCTGACAGGCCATGCCACCGGGGATATTCAGTTGTTCGGCACTGAAATGGGTGCCCTCGCCCTTGCTTGGCACTGGCGGCAATTGCTCCATCAAGCCAGCCACCATGCGCGCCGAGGCCACCAGCCGCTGGTCGAGGGAAAACATCATCTGATTGCGCAAGTCGCTGAGCATCCAGGCCGCAGCCAGCGCCCAGATCAGCGCAAAAGCGGCGCCGAGCGTCAGGCTCAGGCGCAAACGCAAACTCATCACTTCTGTCGTTCTCCGCCATCAGCCGGCCCCAGGCGATAGCCCAGGCCACGCACGGTCTCGACGATGCCATTGCCGAGCTTGCGCCGCAGGTGATGGATATGGACGTTGAGGGCGTTGCTTTCCAGTTCGTCATTGAACCCGTAGACGCTGTCCTTGAGCTGTTCGGTCGACAATACGCGGCCGCGGTTGTGCAACAGGGCCTGCAACAGCGACTGTTCGCGACGCGACAGGTCCACCGGCTGGCCGGCAAGCAGGGTTTCGCGGGTGCTCGGGTCGTAGGTCAGTGCACCGTGTTCGATCAGGTTGACGCTGCGCCCCGCTACCCGGCGCAACAGGGTGTGCAGGCGTGCGGCCAGTTCGCGCAGGTCGAACGGTTTGAGCAGGTAGTCGTCAGCACCGGCCTGCAGGCCGTCGACGCGGTCGGTGACCGAGTCCCGGGCCGTGAGGATTAACACCGGCAATTCCAGACCGTTGTGACGCAGTTGCTGCAACAACTTCAGGCCGTCCTCGTCGGGCAAGCCGAGATCAAGCACCATCACGTCGAATTCGGCGACCTTGAGCATTGCCCGGGCGGCGGACGCCGTGGCCACATGCTCCACGGTCAAACCCTGGGCGGTCAGGCCGGCGACGATGCCGCTGGCGATCAACTCATCGTCTTCGCAAACCAGTACGTGCATGGAAAGCCTCGCAGAAATAAAGCGGATTAGGCCGCAGACCGATTAAGCGGACATTATGCCGCAAGCACCGCCGCCACAAGGCTGCCGGGGTTAATCATCGGTTAATCGCCACCGCCCATTGTGCAATGCACTTGCACAGAACCAAGGCTTATTCATGCGTCGACTGTTTTTATTTTTTGTTCTCTTGATCTCGGGTCTGGCCCAGGCGGGAACCAATCCGTTTGAGACCAAACCCGACTTTCTTCCGGTCGGCAAAGCTTTCACGTTCACCTCCGAACGTCTGGAGTCCGGTGAAACCCAGCTGTTCTGGCAAATTGCCGATGGCTACTACCTGTACCAAAAGCGCCTGAAATTTGATGGCTTGCCGACTGAACAGCATCCAGCACTGCCTGAAGGCGAAGCTCACAGCGACGAGTTTTTCGGTGAACAGCAGGTCTATCGCCAGGGCCTGGAACTGAAAATCCCTGCCGGTGCCAGCGGCCAGGTCAAGGTGGGGTTCCAGGGCTGTGCCGATGCCGGTTTGTGTTATCCGCCGCAAACGCAAGTTGTCGACCTGGGTGGCAAAGCTGCCAGCGTCGTGACAGACGAAGCCGCGGATCAAGCCTTGGCCAACGGCCTGCAACAGCGGGCACTCGGCTTAAGTCTTCTGGTGTTTTTCGGTCTGGGCCTGCTGCTGGCCTTTACCCCTTGTTCACTGCCGATGCTGCCGATCCTGGCCGGGCTGATCGTCGGCAGCGGCGCTTCGCCCAAGCGCGGTTTTGCCCTGGCCAGCAGTTATGTCGTGAGTATGGCGCTGGTCTATGCCGCAATGGGCGTGCTGGCAGCGCTGCTCGGTGCGAACCTGCAGGCGTTGTTACAGAACCCGTGGCTGCTCGGCAGCTTCGCCGCGATTTTCGTCCTGCTGGCTTTGCCGATGTTCGGTTTCTTTGAACTGCAACTGCCGGTGGCCGTGCGCGACCGCCTGGAGAACGTCTCGCGCAATCAGCGTGGCGGCAGTCTGGTTGGCGCCGGTGTGCTGGGCGCCTTGTCCGGGCTGCTGGTCGGTCCGTGCATGACCGCGCCGCTGGCCGGCGCCCTGCTCTACATCGCACAAAGCGGTAACGCGTTGCATGGCGGCTTGATCCTGTTTGCCATGGGCATCGGCATCGGTGTGCCACTGTTGTTGCTGGTGACCGTCGGTAATCGCTTCCTGCCCAAACCTGGCGCCTGGATGAACCTGCTCAAGGGCATCTTCGGCTTCCTGTTCCTCGCCACCGCGTTGCTGATGCTGCGCCCGGTGCTGGATGAATCGCTGTGGGTCGGCTTGTGTGGAGCGTTGTTGTTGATCGCCGCGTACAGTGCCTGGAAGCAGTCGGAAGGTTTTGGCCGTGTCGCTCATCTGTTCGGCGCCAGTTCGCTGCTGCTCGGGTTGTGGGGCAGTCTATTGATGATCGGTGCGGCGGGTGGTGCGGATGACCTGTTCAAGCCGTTGCAGGTCTACAACACTGCCAATGTCCGCGGGGCCAGCAGTCCGGTCGGCCACGACGTCTTCACCACCATCAAGGACCCAGCCGCGCTGCAACGGGAACTCGACGCGGCGCAGGCTCAGGGCCAGTGGGTGCTGCTGGATTACTATGCGGACTGGTGCGTGTCGTGCAAGGTCATGGAGAAACAGGTGTTCGGCAAAGCGGATGTGCTCGAAGCCCTCAGCGACGTGCGCTTGCTCCGCCTGGACGTCACCGCCGACAATGCCGCCAGCCGAGAATTGCTCGGCCGCTATAAAGTGCCAGGGCCGCCGAGCCTGCTGTGGATCGGTGCCGATGGCAACGAACGTCGCAGCCAGCGCATCACTGGCGAGGTCGATGCCACCACCTTCCTGCAACGCTGGACCACCACCCGAGACGCCCGTTAATGCTGACATTCACCCTCGGCACCTTTGCCATCGCGCTCAACCACCTGCTGCTGATCAGTGCATTGGCGCTGGCGACATTCATCGGCTGGCGGGTGGCCAAGCGCGGTGGCGAGAACCCCGAGTCGGCGCTGTTCAGTCTGTTCCTGATCGGCATGCTCGCGTCGCGAATCGGTTTCGTCGCCGTTTACTGGATGCATTATCGCAATGACCCCTGGCAGATCATCGACCTGCGTGACGGCGGTTTCCTTGCCTGGCCAGGGGTGATCGCGCTGGTGCTTGCCACGCTGTACCGCGCCTGGCGTCGGCCGGGCCTGCGCCGTCCGTTAGGCTTCGGCGTGGCAAGTGGCCTGGCCTTCTGGTTGCTGGCGACCTTCTCCTTGAGTCTCTACGAACAAGGCACGCGCCTGCCGGAGATCACCCTGCGCAACGCCGCCGGGGAAACCGTGCAACTGGCCGACTACAAGGGCGGCCCGCTGGTCATCAATCTCTGGGCCACCTGGTGCCCGCCGTGTCGCCGGGAAATGCCGGTGCTCGAAAGCGCCCAGCAACAGCGCCCGGACCTGACCTTCCTGTTCGTCAATCAGGCCGAAAGCATGCAAAGCGTCAGCACCTTTCTGGAAACCCAGGGCCTGAGCCTGTCCAACGTACTGTTCGACGGCAGCGGCCGCCTGGGCCAGGCCGTTGGCTCCATGGCGTTGCCGACTACGCTGTTCTATAGCCCGGATGGTCGCCTGCTGGGCAGCCATCTGGGCGAGTTGTCGCAAGCCAGCCTGGCTCGCGCACTGGAAAACTTCGATACCGCTCCTGCCACTTCTTCAAGGAAACTGCCATGCCCCGCCTCCGCCACCTGCTGACCCTGAGCCTGGGTGTCGCCCTGCTGCACCTGCCATCGGTGCAGGCCGAAGAGCTGCCCGAGGCGATCAAGAAGATCGAAGCCAAGGGCGCCAAAATCGTCGGCCAGTTCGACGCCCCCGACGGCCTGCGCGGTTATGCGGCGCAATACCAGAACCGCGGTATGGCGCTGTACCTGACGCCGGATGGCAAGCACGTGTTGCTGGGCAATCTGTACGACGCCCAGGGCAACGACCTGAGCAGCGCGCCGTTGCAGAAACTGGTCTACGGGCCAATGTCCAAGGAAGTCTGGGCCAAGTTCGAGGCCAGCAGCTGGATCGGCGACGGCGACAAGAATGCCCCGCGCATCGTCTACCTGTTCAGCGATCCGAACTGCCCTTACTGCAACATGTTCTGGGAACAGGCGCGGCCATGGGTCAAGGCTGGCAAGGTGCAACTGCGCCACATCATGGTCGGTATCATTCGTGAAGACAGTCCGGGCAAGTCCGCCGCCCTGCTCGCCGCCAAGGATCCGCAAAAAGCCCTGGCGGACCACGAAGCCGCCGGCAAGGGCAGTTCGCTCAAGGCGTTGAAGGATGTGCCACCGGCGATTCAGGCCAAACTGGCGGCGAACATGCAATTGATGGAAGACCTGGAGCTGCAAGCCACCCCGGCGATCTTCTATATGGATGACAAGGGTGAACTGCAACAGCAGCAAGGGGCGCCGTCGCCGGACACACTGGCGAAGATTCTCGGGCCCAAGTGACCTCACCGCCCCATCGCGAGCAGGTAACCGTATTTTCCTGCTCGCGATGGGGCCATTGCAGCCTACTGGTGTCTCTCGGCCAAAAACCCGAGCAACGTCTCGGTGACAAACGCCGGATTTTCCAGATTTGAAATATGCCCCGCCTCCGGCACCAACACATGGGGGCAACCGATCATCTCGGCCATTTCCCGCGCTTCGCTCGGTGGGCGTGGCTTGTCCTGATCGCCACAGATCACCAGCGTCGTCGCTGCGTCCAATTCGCCCAGGCGCGGCAACAGACCCTCGCGGCCAAAGGTAATCCGCCCCATCGGTACGATGCTTTCGCGCAGGCGTTCAGGCGGCAGCGCGGCGAGACTGGCGCGAAAGTCCTGGTACATCGCCGATTGCGGATCGATGCCCGGACGGAAAAAGATCGGCACCACGATGTCGAGCAGTTGCGGCGAAATCACGCCGGTTTCTTCAATCATTTTCAGCAGTGAAAAATAGTACTGGCGGGTGGGTTCCGGCTCGACGCCCAAAAAAGTGTCCATCAGCACCAGACCGTTCAAGCGTTTCGGCACCGACAACGCCAGCCGCGCGCCCCACATGCCCCCCACCGAAAGGCCCACCAGGGTGACGCGTTCTATTTCCAGATGATCGAGCAACGCCAGTGCCTGACGGGCGATATCGTCCAGCGAGCCGGTGCCATCCGGAATCCGCCCGGATTCACCATGGCCCCACAGGTCCAGCGCAATCACCCGATACTGTTGCGACAACGCGGCAATCTGCGGCGCCCACATGCTCTTGTCCCACAGGTAACTGCCGGCCAACAGCACCGCCGGGCCAGTGCCTTGATCGATAAAGTGAAGGGGTTGTCCGTCGATGGTTACGAAGGGCATTGACTGTCTCCGCTGGAAAAATGGAGCCGGAAGGCTGAGCTGCCGAGGACTGGCAGTCAATCGCGAGAATGTACTCGTTTGTACAGTGCATGATCTGCCGCCATTGCTGGCAAGCCAGTCCACAGGGTGATCTCCTGTGAACCCAATGTTTGTGAACACTAAGGATCGATGTGGGAGATACGCCGTATCGGAGCGGGAAATCCAAGTGAGGTCAGTCAATTCGCCAGCTGTGGTGTCGGGACCGGCAAGACCGCAATTTTGTACGGATCGAAAATCTTCAGCATCTGGCCGTTATCCCGCAGCCCTTGTAGCAACCTGCCGAATGCTTCGCCGCTGATGGGCGCGGTCGGTCGCAGGATCGCGTAATGGTGATAGACCTGATCGACGCGCTCGGACACCAGAAACTGATCGGCCACCTTGTCGTTGCGCAAAAAATAGTCGCTGAGATAAGAACGCGTGACCAGGGCAATGTCAGCCCGCCCGCGCAGCACCATCAGCAAGTTGCTGTCATGGGAATAGGTCAGGGTGGCGTTGTAGTTCTGCGCGAGGAATTTGGGATCGGCATTGAAGCCGGCAAATTCGTAGTGATAGCCGCTGAACAGCGCCAGACGCTTGCCCGTCAGATCGGCGAAGTAGTTTTGCTGGCGCGCTGGCTGACCTTCGCGCTGGCGTTGCGCGACAAAAATCTCCGCGTCTTCCAGGCCCATGTCGACGCTGGTGTGGGGAATGTCCCTCCAGCCCCAGTCGGGGTTTTCGAAGATCGCCATATCGACCCGGCCCTGCTTGAAATCACCAAAACGCCGGGGGATGGAGGTGGGCACCAGGACGAACTGATAGTCGTTTTGCAGGGCGTTGAGTGCCTCGACCAATTGCGGCAGCAAACCGGTGTCGGCTCCGGACTCGGGGCGCACGGTGTAGGGCGGAAAGTGCGCGGCGCCAATGCGCACCAGTTGTGCAGCCTGGGTCGGCAGCACCCATGACGCCAGAAGCGCCGTGAGCAAAAGCCGCGAAGCCGTCCGAATTGGCGAAGACATCAAAACAACCCACTCCCCAAAAATACCGAACCAATGCATTCAAGCTAGGCGGTTTCGCTCAGTTAGCCAGTTTCCTGCCGACCAGCACAATCTAATTATTTTTCCTCCAGCACCAGAGTCAGCGCCTCGTCGGCCAATTGATCAAGGCTCATGCTGCCATCGGCGCGAAACCAGGTGGTGGTCCAGGACAGCGCCCCGGTGAGAAAGCGTCGCGTGACAAACACATCACCGCGAATGAGACCGGCACTCTTGGCTTCGCCCAGTACCTGCAACCAGATATCTTCGTAAATATCGCGCAACGCCAGGACCCTCGCCTGGCCGTCCTCGGACAGCGAGCGCCATTCGTAGACCAGCACCGCCATGGCCTCGCCGCTGCCACCCATGATCGACTGCAATTCGCAACGGATCAGCGCCAGCACCCGCTCGCGCACGTTGCCGGCATCGGCAATGGCCGCACGCATCAACGCGGTGTTGTAGACAATGGTCTCCTCCATCACGGCCCGCAGGATCTCGTCCTTGCTTTTGAAGTGATGAAAAATGCTCCCCGACTGAATGCCCACGGCACCGGCCAGATCGCGCACGGTGGTGCGTTCGTAGCCTTTGTTGCGAAACAGGTGAGCCGCCACTTGCAGGAGCTTGCCGCGGGCACTGTCCGGATCGGTCAATTGGCCGTTTTCGACCAGTTCGCGCATGACCCTCAGGGCTTTTTGCTCGTCCACCCGTTTTCTCCTACAGTCGAGATCACCGCTAAAACAGCGGGTTTGCGCGGGCAATTTAAGCTGCTGCCCACGACCAAGCAAGCGCTCGGGCAGAAGTTATTTTAGCCGTTTACAAACCAAGCGCTTGCTTGGTAGTCTCGAAACACTTCTGTCGGAGGTGGTTATGGAGTTGACTGCGCCAAAAACGATCCGCATCGGTTGTGCCAGCGCCTTCTGGGGCGACACCTCGACCGCCGCCGCGCAACTGGTGGAAGGCGGGCGCCTGGACTATCTGGTGTTCGACTACCTGGCGGAAATCACCCTGTCGATCATGGCTGGCGCACGGATGAAAGATCCCCAGGCTGGCTATGCCAGCGACTTCATCGAAGTGCTCAGTCCGTTACTCAGCCAACTGTGCGATCAAAAAATCCGTGTCATCAGCAATGCCGGCGGGGTCAACCCGCAGGCCTGCGCCGCCGCGCTGCGAGCGGCGTGCGACAAGGCTGGCGTCGCACTGAAGATCGCTGTCCTGCTGGGCGATGACCTGCAACCGCAATTCAAACAGCTGAGCACTCGTGGCCTCCACGAGATGTTCAGCGGCGCGCCCCTGCCGCCCCTGTGTGTCTCGACCAACGCCTACCTTGGCGCACCGGGCATTGTCGAAGCCCTGCGCCTGGGGGCGGACATCGTGATCACCGGGCGCGTGGTCGACAGCGCGGTGGTCAGCGCCGCCCTGGTGCATGAGTTCGGCTGGTCGTGGCATGACTACGACAAACTGGCCCAGGCGGCCCTCGCCGGCCACATCATCGAATGCGGCGCCCAGTGCACCGGCGGCAACTTTACCGATTGGCGCGACGTGCCCGATTACGAACACATCGGATTTCCCATCGTCGAAGTCAGCGCCGACAGCCAGTTCATCGTCAGCAAACCCGAGGGCTCCGGCGGGCTGGTCACCCCGCTGACGGTGGGCGAGCAAATGCTGTATGAAATCGGCGACCCACGGGCCTATCTGCTGCCCGACGTGGTCTGCGATTTCACCCGGGTCAAACTGCTGCAACAAGGCAAAAACGCGGTGCAGGTGCACGGCGCGAAGGGATTGCCGCCGACCGATCAGTACAAGGTCAGCGCCACTTACCCGGATGGTTTTCGCTGCACCGCCAGCTGCCTGATCGCCGGCATCGATGCAGTCGACAAGGCTCGGCGGGTCAGCGAAGCGATCATCAACAAGACCTCGGAAATCTTCAGCCAGCGCGGCTGGGCGCCCTATAGCGAGGTCAACGTCGAACTGCTCGGCAGCGAAGCCACTTACGGCCCCCACGGCCAGCGCCGCGACAGCCGCGAAGTGGTGATCAAACTCGCCGTGCGCCACCCGAATAAACAGGCATTGATCGTGTTTTCCCGGGAAATAGCCCAGGCCGCCACCGGCATGGCACCGGGGCTGACCGGGATTGTCGGCGGCCGGCCCACCGTGTATCCGCTGATCCGCCTGTTCTCGTTCCTGATCGACAAAACCGCCTGCACGCTGGAAATCGATCTCATGGGCCAGCGCCATCCATGCCCCCTGCCCGCCGTCGATGTACTCGACAGCGCCGACTTGCCGGAGCCGTTCGAGCCACCCAAACCTGCGGGCATGGCCGACGCCAGCGTGGCCCTGGTCAAACTGGCAGTGGCCCGTTCCGGCGACAAGGGTAACCACAGCAACATCGGCGTGATGGCCCGCGATCCCGAGTACCTGCCCTGGATCGCCGAAGCCTTGACGCCGGCGGTGCTCGTCGACTGGATGAGCCATGTGCTGGACCCGATCCACGGCCGTGTCGAGCGCTGGTATCTACCCGCTACCCACAGCCTGAACTTCCTCCTGGAAAACGCCCTCGGGGGCGGCGGTGTCGCCAGCCTGCGGATCGACCCGCAAGGCAAGGCGTTCGCCCAGCAACTGCTGGAAATCCAGATTCCGGTGCCGCAGCGCATCGCCGACCAGGTCAATTAGAGGGCTGCCACCATGGCCTACGATTCGATTTTCAAAGCCGATTTGTTTGCAGGCAAAACCATCATCGTCACCGGTGGTGGCAGTGGCATTGGCCGCTGCACCGCCCACGAACTGGCAGCCCTTGGCGCGCACGTGCTGCTGGTCGGACGCAAGGCTGACAAATTGAAAGCCGTTGCTGCCGAGATTGCCGAAGACGGTGGTAAGGCCGACTGGAGCACCTGCGATATTCGCGAGGAAGACGCGGTGACGCACCTGGTTGGCGAACTGATCCGCAAGCACGGCCCGATCCATGGCCTGGTCAACAATGCCGGTGGGCAATACCCGTCGCCATTGGCGTCGATCAATCAGAAGGGTTTCGAAACGGTGATGCGCACCAATCTGGTCGGCGGTTTCCTGATGGCCCGGGAAGTGTTCAACCAGTCCATGAGCAAGCACGGCGGCGCCATCGTCAACATGCTCGCCGACATGTGGGGCGGCATGCCGGGCATGGGCCACTCGGGCGCGGCACGCTCGGGCATGGATAACCTGACCAAGACCGCTGCGTTCGAATGGGGTTATGCCGGCGTGCGGGTCAACGCCGTGGCGCCGGGCTGGATCGCGTCCAGTGGCATGGACACCTACGAAGGTGCGTTCAAGGCGGTGATCCCGACCTTGCGCGAACACGTGCCGCTCAAGCGGATCGGTACCGAGTCGGAAGTCAGCGCGGCCATCGTTTTCCTGCTCAGCCCGGCGGCGGCGTTCATCAGTGGCAGCACCTTGCGCATCGATGGCGCCGCCAGCCTCGGCGGCCGCGCGTGGCCGATTCACAAGGCGACCAACAGCGAGTCGTACAACGGCTTTCACCGTGCGTACCTTCCTGACGTGCTCAAGGATAAGGAATAACCCATGCCGGAGATTCAGTCGCAACTCGATCCCCACGGCGAACAGTTCGCCCGTAATCGCGCGGCCATGCTGGCGGGTATCGAGCAGATCCGCGAACTCGAACAGAACCTGTTGAACAAGGCAAACGAGGCCAAGCCCAAATTCGACAAGCGCGGACAATTGCTGCCCCGCGAACGCCTCAATCTGCTGCTGGACCCCGGCGCGCCGTTCCTCGAACTGGCGAGTCTGGCCGGTTACAAACTACACGATGACAAGGACGGCAGCTCGGCCGGTGGCGGCCTGATCGCCGGCATCGGCTACGTGTCCGGCGTGCGCACCCTGGTGGTGGCGAACAACAGCGCGATCAAGGGCGGGACCATTTCCCCCAGCGGTTTGAAAAAATCCCTGCGCCTGCAACAGATCGCCATGGAAAACAAACTGCCGGTGATCACCCTCGCCGAAAGCGGGGGCGCCAACCTCAACTACGCAGCAGAGATTTTCGTCGAAGGCGCGCGCAGCTTTGCCAATCAGGCGCGGATGTCGGCCTTGGGCCTGCCGCAGATCACCGTGGTGCACGGTTCGGCCACGGCGGGCGGTGCTTATCAACCGGGATTGTCGGATTACGTGGTGGTGGTGCGCGGCAAGGCCAAGCTGTTTCTTGCCGGCCCGCCGCTGCTCAAGGCGGCGACCGGTGAAGTGGCGACCGATGAAGCGCTGGGCGGCGCCGAGATGCACGCGCAAGTGGCCGGCACCGCTGAATACCTGGCGGAAAACGATGCCGACGCGGTGCGTCAGGTGCGCGAAATCGTCAGCCTCTTGCCGTGGAACGACCGGTTGCCTGTGCTACCGGAACGTCACTGGGAAGAGCCGCTCTACCCCATCGATGAACTGCTCGGCCTGATCCCGGATGACCCGAAAAAACCCTACGACGTCCGCGAGATCATCGCGCGTATAGCCGACGGTTCGAACTTCCTCGAGTTCAAGGGCGAGTTCGACCAGCAGACCGTTTGCGGCCAACTGAAAATCCAGGGCCGCGCCTGTGGTTTCATCGGCAACAACGGCCCGATCACGCCCCAGGGTGCGAGCAAGGCGGCGCAGTTCATCCAGCTGTGCGACCAGAGCCAGACGCCACTGCTGTTTTTCCATAACACCACGGGGTTCATGGTCGGCACCGAATCGGAGCAGCAAGGCGTGATCAAGCATGGCGCCAAGATGATTCAAGCGGTGGCCAATGCCCGGGTGCCGAAACTGACGATCGTCGTCGGCGGTTCCTATGGTGCCGGCAACTACGCGATGTGCGGCCGTGGCCTCGACCCACGCTTTATCTTCGCCTGGCCCAATAGCCGCACGGCAGTGATGGGCGGCGCCCAGGCCGGCAAAGTGCTGCGTATCGTTACCGAGGCCAAACAGGCCAAGGACGGCCTGGTGCCCGATCCGAAAATGCTCGACATGCTGGAACAGGTCACTGCGCAGAAACTCGACAGTCAGTCCACGGCGCTCTATGGCAGCGCCAACCTGTGGGATGACGGCCTGATCGATCCACGCGATACCCGGACCTTGCTCGGTTATTTGCTGGATATCTGTCACGAGGCCGAGGTACGGCCGCTGCAGTCCAACAGTTTTGGTGTAGCCCGCTTCTAGGGCGATCAGGAGAACAACAAGAATGATCTTCACCCAGGAACACGAAGCCCTGCGCCGTACCGTCCGCCAATTCGTCGACAACGAAATCAATCCCCACGTCGAAGCTTGGGAAAAGGCCGGACGCTTTCCGATCCACGAAATCTTCCGCAAGGCTGGCGACCTTGGCCTGCTAGGGATTTCCAAACCGGAAAAATTCGGCGGCATGGGCCTGGACTACAGCTACTCGATCGTCGCCGCCGAAGAGTTCGGCACCATTCATTGCGGCGGTATTCCGATGTCCATCGGCGTGCAGACCGACATGTGCACTCCGGCCCTGGCGCGTTTCGGCTCCGATGAATTGCGCGACGAATTCCTCCGCCCGGCGATCAGCGGCGAGCAGGTCGGCTGCATCGGTGTATCCGAAGTCGGCGCCGGCTCCGACGTGGCCGGGTTGAAGACCACCGCGCGCAAGGACGGCGACGACTATGTGATCAACGGCAGCAAGATGTGGATCACCAATTCGCCGTGCGCCGATTTCATCTGTTTGCTGGCCAACACGTCGGACGACAAACCGCACATCAACAAATCGCTGATCATGGTGCCGATGAACACGCCGGGGATCAGTCTCAGCTCGCACCTGGACAAACTCGGCATGCGCAGCTCGGAAACCGCGCAGGTGTTTTTCGACAACGTGCGCGTGCCGCAACGCAACCGCATCGGCCACGAAGGCGCCGGGTTCATGATGCAGATGCTGCAGTTCCAGGAGGAACGCCTGTTCGGCGCGGCGAACATGATCAAGGGGCTGGAGTACTGCGTCGACAGCACGATCGAGTACTGCAAGGAGCGCAAGACCTTCGGCAGTGCATTGATCGACAACCAGGTCATTCACTTTCGCCTGGCCGAACTGCAAACCGAAATCGAATGCTTGCGAGCGCTGGTCTATCAGGCCACCGAGCAATACATCAAGGGGCATGACGTCACTCGCCTGGCGTCCATGGCCAAGCTCAAGGCCGGCCGGCTGGGCCGCGAAGTCAGCGACAGTTGCCTGCAATACTGGGGTGGCATGGGCTTCATGTGGGACAACCCGGTGGCCCGTGCCTATCGCGATGTGCGGCTGGTGTCGATCGGCGGCGGCGCCGACGAAATCATGCTGGGGATCATCTGCAAACTCATGGGTATCCTGCCGGGGAAAAAGAAATGAACACCTTGCCGGTTTGCCAGACCTTGCTGCTGGAGCCGCATAACGGCGTCCTGCACATCACCCTCAATCGCCCGGACAGCCGCAACGCCATGAGTTTGCAGATGGTCACTGAACTGCGCGCGGTGCTGGCGGCGGTGCACGATGACCGGACGACCCGCGCCCTGGTCATTGGCGGCGCCGGCGGGCATTTCTGCGCAGGCGGCGACATCAAGGACATGGCCAATGCCCGCGCCCGGGGTCCCGACGCTCACCGCGACTTGAACCGGTTGTTCGGTGCCCTTCTGCAAGAGGTGCAACAGGCGCCGCAAGTGGTGATCACGGTGCTGCAAGGCGCCGTGCTGGGCGGTGGTTTCGGTCTGGCCTGCGTCAGTGACATCGCCCTGGCCGATCATCAGGCGCAATTCGGCCTGCCGGAAACCAGCCTCGGTCTGCTGCCGGCGCAGATCGCGCCGTTCGTGGTCCAGCGCATCGGGTTGACTCAGGCCCGGCGACTGGCCCTGACGGCGGCTCGATTCGATGGGACCCAGGCACGGCGGGTGGGATTGGTGCACTTTGTCGAGCACGATCCGCAGGCGCTGGCCGAACGCCTCGAAGAGGTGTTGGCCCATGTGCTGTGTTGTGCGCCGGGAGCGAATGCGGCGACCAAAAAACTGTTGCTGGCGAGTGCCGCGCAGCCCTCGGATGAGCTGCTGAACGAAGCCGCGCAGTGGTTCAGCGAGGCGGTGACAGGGGCCGAAGGTATCGAGGGAACGATGGCCTTTGTGCAAAAGCGTAAACCGGGGTGGGCTTCTTGAAAGCATCGCTGGCAAGCCAGCTCCCACAGGTACTGCGAGGGTCATGAATTTGTGATCGACGCTAAACCTGGAGCAAGGCTTGCCCGCGATGAGGCCATCACATTCATCGCAAAAACAGGAAAACACCCCATGCCCGGACTCAACAAAATCCTCATCGCCAATCGCGGTGAAATCGCCTGCCGCATCCAGCGTACTGCCCAGGCTCTGGGCTACCGCACCGTCGCCGTGTTCAGCGATGCCGACGCCGATGCGCTGCACGTGCAGATGGCCGACGAAGCGGTGAACATCGGCCCGGCTGCGGTGCAACAGTCTTATCTGAACATTCCGGCAATCATTGAGGCCGCCCGGCGCACCGGCGCGGATGCGATCCATCCCGGCTACGGTTTTCTCTCGGAAAACGCCGGCTTCGCCCTCGCCTGCCAGCACGCTGGGATTACCTTCATCGGCCCCAGCCCCGAGGCGATTGAGTTGATGGGCAGCAAACGCCTGTCGAAGCTCGCCATGCTCGAGGCCGGTGTGCCGTGCATCAAAGGCTATCAAGGTGCCGAACAAGACGACGCAAGCCTGAGCCGCGAAGCCGAACGCATCGGCTATCCGCTGATGATCAAGGCCAGTGCGGGCGGTGGCGGACGCGGCATGCGCCTGGTACATAGCGCCAGCGACCTGCTGGAATCGATTCGCACCGCACGCTCCGAAGCGCTGCACGGTTTTGGCAGCGACGAACTGATCCTCGAACAGGCCTTGATCGAACCACGGCATGTCGAGGTTCAACTGTTCGGCGATCAGCACGGCAACCTGATCTACCTGGGCGAACGGGATTGTTCGATCCAGCGCCGCCATCAGAAGGTCATCGAGGAAGCCCCCTGCCCGGTCATGACCGCCGAGCTGCGCCAGGCCATGGGCGAAGCGGCGCTCAAGGCGGGGCGCGCGGTGAACTACGTCGGTGCCGGCACCGTGGAGTTTCTGCTGGATGCGCGTGGGCAGTTTTACTTTCTGGAAATGAACACGCGGCTGCAGGTGGAGCATCCGGTAACGGAGCTGATTACCGGGCTCGATCTGGTGGCCTGGCAACTGACTGTCGCCGAGGGGCAGCCATTGCCACTGCGTCAGGAGCAGGTGCAACTCAACGGCCATGCGATGGAAGTACGACTGTATGCCGAAGATCCGGCCCAGGGATTTCTGCCGCAAACCGGACACGTCGAGGCTTGGGAACCTGCAGTTCAACATGCCGTGCGGATCGACCACGGCCTGCTCGAAGGCCAACAGATCAGCCCTTTCTATGACCCGATGCTGGGCAAGATCATCGCCCATGGCAGCACCCGCGAAGAAGCCCGGCGCAAATTGCTGCGGGCGGTGAAGGACACGGTGCTACTGGGGGTGCAGAGCAATCAGCGCTTGCTCGCCAGCCTGCTGGATCATCAGCAATTCATCAGCGGCGAATTCAGCACCGGCTTCATTGCTGAGTATTTCGCTGACCACGCGAGCCTGCGCCCTCATGAGCCCAGCGCCGAAGAACTGGCAATTGCCGCCGCGCTGTTCTATCAGGCTTGCGCACAGTCTCATCGCGCCCCGCTGGCCGGTTGGCGCAACAACGCCAGTGTGCCGCTGCACTATCGTCTCGGGCTGGATGATCAGGCGTGGTCGGTGGAACTCAACGCGGTGCCGGGCGAGGCCTATCGAATCCAGATCGAGACCCGACATCTCGAACTGAAGATCATCGAGTGCGATGGGCGCTGGGCCACGCTGGAAATCGACGGTATTCGCAAACGCCATGCCTACTGTCTGGAGGCCCGGCAACTGTGCCTGTTCACCCGTCCAGGCAGTCTGAGCCTGACAGACCGGACCCAGGCGTTGGTCAGCAGCCAGGCCAGCGTCAGTTCCGGCACCCTCAAGGCACCGATGGATGGCGCGATTGTCGATGTCCTGGTCAGTGAAGGCAGCCTGGTGAGCAAAGGCCAATTGCTGGTGGTGCTGGAGGCCATGAAGATGGAGCATCCGCTCAAGTCGGGCATCGACGGCGTGCTCAAGCGCTTGCAGGTGCAAGTCGGCGATCAGGTGAAAAACCGGCAGATTCTGTTGGAGGTCGAATAAGCCGCTAGGCGGATCCGCCGGGTTTGGCTACGCTCAAGCCCTATCAGGACGCGGATACCAGGAACCCTTCGATGCCTCACTGGCTGGTCATTGATCTGGAAGCCACCACCGACGAGGGTGGCTGGCCCATCACGGAAATGGAAATCATCGAAATCGGTGCCACCCTGGTGGACCGCAAGGGCCGGGAACTGGATCACTTCCAGCGCTTCGTCAAGCCGACACGACGTCCATTACTGACGCCGTTTTGCCGGGAGCTGACCCACATAACTCAGGCCAACATCGATGCCGCGCAGCCTCTGGGCGAGGTCTGGGCATTCTTCGAGCGTTGGCTGGGTCAGCATCGCACACACCTTGAAGGCTGGGTCAGTTGGGGCGATTACGATCGCAAACAGCTGCTTCAGGAATGGCAGCGCCTGCAACTCGACAGCGTGTTGGCCAAGGTGCAACACATGAACCTCAAGCAGCGTTTTGCCAAGGCCCGGCGCCTGGAACGCCCGCTGGGGCTCAACGGCGCCCTGCAACTGGCGGGCTTGCAGTTCACCGGCCAGCAACACCGGGCGCTGGAAGATGCGCGCAATACCGCACGGCTCCTGCCACTGGTTCTTCCGCTTTAGAGAGGTGACTAGGCCTTGGGCCTTGTGCATACTGGCCGGCCCTTTTTAGCCCTTTTCGAGGAATCGCCCATGTTTAAAGTCAACGAGTACTTCGACGGCAGCGTCAAGTCGATCGCCTTTGAAGCCGCCGAAGGTCAGGCGACCATCGGTGTGATGGCTCCGGGCAACTACGACTTCGGCACCAGCCAGCGCGAAATCATGCACGTGATCTCCGGCGCATTGACCATTCAGCTGCCGGACAGCACCGAATGGGAAACCTTCAACGCCGGCGACCAGTTCAACGTTCCGGCCAACAGCAAGTTCAAAGTGAAAGTGGCCGTCGAGACCGCTTACCTGTGCGAATACCGCGGCTAACCCCACGGTTGCACAGCGACAAAAAATGCCCGTGTGTAAAAACACGGGCATTTTTCGTTGGAGTTTTACTCGAGGATGGTCACGGGCATGCCGACTTCCAAACGGCCATTGCCGTCATTGACCAGATTCTGGCCGAACATCGCGCCATCGGCTTCGGACCGGTACTTCTGCAGGGTGGCCAAGGGTTCGCGATCGGCGCTGCGCTCCCCGGTTTGCGGATCAATGGTGGTCAAAATGCAGCGTGAGCACGACTTGACCACCCGGAACTCGACATCGCCGATGCGAATGCGCTTCCAGCGATCCTCGGCATACGCCTCGCTCCCTTCGATCACCAGATTCGGCCGAAAACGCAGCATTTCCAGGGTACGCCCGACTTTTTGCGACAGGTCTTCCAGCGATGCCTGGCCGATCAGCAGCAGCGGATACCCATCGGCGAACGCCACCTGATCGTCGTCCTTGCCGTAGCCGGCCTCGGTCATGCGCGCGCGCTCCAGTGGCACTTGCACCAGGCGGGTCGGCTTGCCAATGAATTGGCTGACCCACGCACCCGCCTCGTCGCCGGCATCGGGCACACGCAGGGTGTCGCGCCAGATGGTGACGCCACGCAGTTCGGCGTCGCTTGCGGGCAAGGCGATATCGATCGTTGTGTGGCCGGGGGCGCTGAGGGTCAGGCCGCCTTCAGCATTCCACAACGCAGACAATTGGCTCATCTGCGCCACCGCACGTTGGGTCAGGAAGCGCCCGCTGGCCTCATCCACCAGCATCCAGCGTCGATCTCCATCCAGTCCCAGCTTGTCCAGGCTGACCTGCTGCAGCCTCTCACCCTTGGCGGATTTCAACGGATAACGATAAAGCGCGCTCAGACGCAGCATGACCAGCTCCCTGGGAGGCAAAAACGCCACCCTATACGAGCTTGATTGCTGAATCAAAGGCTGATGAAAGGAGTGCGCGCCCCTTGAGCACGCAACGACTCAACCTGCAGGAACCGGCTGGCCGGCGCCTGCAGGGTGTTTTCCGGGCATGGTCAGGCCGGCACGGCGTCGAGCATCAGGCGCTCACGCACCACGTCGACGAGTTTGTCCGGCTGGAACTTGGAAAGGAAGTTGTCGCAGCCGACCTTCTTGACCATCGAGTCGTTGAAACTGCCGGACAGGGAGGTGTGCAGCACCACATACAGTCCACGCAGGCGAGGATCGCTGCGGATTTCGGTGGTCAGGCGATAACCGTCCATTTCCGGCATTTCTGCGTCGGTGAAGACCATCAGCAGCTTGTCGGTCATGTTGACGCCGGTATCGGCCCAGGCCTTGAGCATGTTCAAGGCCTTCAAGCCATCGCTGGCAATGTGCATTTTCACGCCCAACTGACCCAGGGTGTCGCGCAATTGCGCCAGGGCGACGTTCGAATCATCGACCAACAGCACTTCTCGGCCCCGGGCACGTTCCAGCACTGGATCGTTGAGTTTTTCCCGAGACACCTTGGCGCTGTAAGGGACGATTTCCGCCAGGACTTTTTCAACGTCGATGATTTCCACCAACTGGTCGTCGACCTTGCTGATGGCGGTCAGGTAATGCTGACGCCCGGCGCTGGTCGGTGGCGGCAGAATGGCTTCCCAGTTCATGTTGACGATCCGGTCCACTCCCCCTACCAGGAACGCCTGTACCGAACGGTTGTATTCGGTGACGATGATCGTACTGTTCGGGCCGGGCACCAGCGGGCGCATGCCGATCGCCTGGGACAGGTCAATCACCGGCAGGGTCTGGCCACGCAGGTTGACCACGCCGCAAACGAACGGGTGACGCTGAGGCATCAGGGTCAGCTTCGGCAGTTGCAGGACTTCCTGCACTTTAAAGACGTTGATGGCAAACAATTGCCGTCCGGCCAGCCGGAACATGAGAATTTCCAGCCGATTCTCACCCACCAGTTGCGTACGTTGGTCTACCGTATCGAGAATGCCGGCCATTCAAAGACTCCTGGTCTTGTTCTGATGAATTCACTAGTAGAGGGTTATCGGCTGTTTCTGCCGGAGCTTGACCCTTGCAAAATGCCACGCTCGGGCATTGATGTCACATTAACATCATGCTTTACTGGCGTTGTCATTTCATTTGCTACACTCTGCGACGCGACAACAGCTTGCGCGTTCGGTTCCGTTGCCTAAGGGATTTCCCGAGCAACAATCAGGTACAACCTGATATTCGCGATATCCAATAGCCATTAATGTGACGCCATTCTCATTGCATGAATGGAGTCAGGCTTTTGTGTGCGATCGCAGGTAAGTGGCCAGCCACCCTTTCGACTTCTACTGCCCGCACCCAAGCCGGCCGTAGCGCGATCCCACGACCAAACGGTTACGTCGGGACGCTGACCGTCTTCGTCGACACACGCGACATCCCCTCATTAGTCATGACGTTGTGGAGATAAGCATGCCGAACAATCGCAATGAATGGGCAAAGCGGATCCCTGAATTTCTCGCCGAAGCTGAAACACTTCTGGCCAAAACCGAGGAATGCCTGAGTCATTTGCAGCTGATCAGCAATGACAAGGACGCGATCGACTGCATGCTCAGTACCCTTCTCAAGCTGGCCAACAAGGCCGACGCCCTGGCACTGGCCGCTGTTTCGGAATTTTCGCTGCACATTCACGGCTTGCTGAACCATGCGCAGAATCACATGGATCTGCATGACGAGGCCCTGAATGCGCTGAAAGACTGCCTGACGCTGATTGCCTGGCAACTCGAACTCATCGACCAGAAAACCGGCCAGCTCAGCCTTGATGAAAGTGAACAGACCACCCTGATTGAAGCGTTCGCCTTTCAGGTCGGACAAAGTCAGTTCCGGCCACCGGTTAATACCAAACCATTTACCGTCATTACCTATGCGGAACGACAGGCTTAAACTACAGAACATCCCGTATTTCGTGTTTTATTGCCCATGACTGTTCATTAACTTGAGCAAAGACAGGTCGCAATTGGCTGATTCATATCTATTAGCGACAACCCCAACATAAATAACCCATCCTCTCGACAGCCGATAGCCTGTCCTGCCTAGGGTTTTGCCTGACATTAAATGACAAAAACCTACAGACAAACGGCCTCCTTGCGCCACCAAAAAAGCATACTTTTTGCTGTATGCAGCGATCGCCCGACTCCTTGTTTCCTGACTCCCTGGACATATATCGCGGACGCGACCAACGGTATCTTAAGTGGTATTATGCCGCCCAATAGTTGGCGTCAAATAATGGCAACGTGATTGCAAACGGCGGTAGCCCGATCAAGTTCCAGACTGGATTTCCTGTTCAGAACACGCCCTGTTGAAGTCGATGCCTGAAACTACAAAACATAGGCCTGTCAGCCAGCCTGACCGGTCTGCCCGCAGCGAACATCCATTGGCTCCATCCGCTATGTACGCCAGCCTCAAGTCAATCGCCAAGTGGCCACCCTCCAGAGAAAATGCGAGTCGGTTCACTCTTGCTTTGTGTGCCTGCTCGACATTCGGCAGTCTGCTGATCTACAGCCTGTCCTCTCATCTGCCACTGGGTTTGCTGGTGCTCAACATCGCCGCCCTGAGCTGCGTCTGGGCGCAATATCGCCTGTCGCGCAAATCGATCAAATTTCAACCCCAGGAGTTGGCCGACCGTTTGTTGCAAGTTCAGGAAAACGAGCGTCATCGACTGAGCCGGGAACTGCATGACGACATCGGTCAGCTGCTGACGGCGGCAAAACTCCAGGCTGACTGGCTCAAACGCCGTATGCCGGAGGAGCTGCAGGAACAGTGTTCCCTGCTCTGCGACACGCTGGACGAAACCCTCGCCAAGGTTCGCGACGTATCAGCCATCCTCAATCCCCGGCAGTTGACCAGCCTGGGACTGGAAGCCAGCCTGCGTGCGCATTTACTCAAGACGCTGTGCAATACTTCCGTGCACTGGAGCCTCGAATGCCATCAACGCCTGACTGGCATTCCCGAAGAAATGGCGGTGGCGGCCTTTCGGATTACCCAGGAAGCCGTCACCAATATATTGCGCCATGCCGAAGCCAAGAATCTGCTGGTCTGCCTCCAACGCTTGCCGCAAGGCCTGAAACTGCTGATCAGTGACGATGGCCTTGGTTTCGCGCCGGCGACCGATCCTGGTCGCGAAGGACAGCGCGGAATGGCCGGGATGTCAGAACGGATCGCTCAACTGGGCGGCACACTGACGGTGACCAGTCAGCCAGGCAAAGGCACTCAAATCGAAGCACTCTTCCCCTGGGCACCTCGTGCGCTCGAGCGGGCCAGTACGAATAAGGTTATGCATTGACTTGTAACTTACTTCTGGTGGATGACCACTCGCTGATCAGGGCTGGCGTGCGCGCCCTGGTGCTGGACCTTCCTGGCTATGCGGTCATTGGCGAGGCCAATGACGGTGCGCAACTGCTCGCGATGGTTGAGCATTTGTCCCCCGATATCGTGCTGCTGGATATTTCCATGAAGCAGACCGGCGGACTGGAAGCCTTGCAGCAGCTCAAGCGGGTGCGCCCGCAAAGCAAGGTGCTGATCCTGTCGATGCACACCGACCCTGAACTGATCATGCAGGCGCTGGAGTCCGGTGCCCATGGCTATCTGCTCAAGGACACCACGGCCACTGAGCTGGAACATGCGCTGGAAGCATTGCGCAACAACGAACGCTACTTGAGCCCGGCCATCGCCCATACCGTCATCAACCAGGCGCTGACCCGAACCCAGAAAGGCCAGACGGAAGCCGACTCGCACAACCTGACAGCCCGACAGCTGGAAATCCTCCGCCTGATCGTTCGTGGAAAATCCACTCGGGAAATCGCCAACGGCCTGGGTCTGAGCGTCAAGACAGTCGAAACCCATCGCTCGCAGATCATGAAGCGCCTGCAGATCTACGATGTGGCGGGCCTGGTGTTGTTTGCCGTGCGTGAACAGATCATCAGCCTGGACGATTGACGGTCGCGCCCAGCAGCGGCGATTGTTCAGGCAGATGCACCCGTAACGCTGCGGGCCGCGCTGAAAAGCGCAGGCTGTCACCTTCCAGCGGCTCACCATCGAGGTTGATGCATAGACCTTCCGAAGCCTTGATCTCGACCCATGGCAGCCGAGCCCTGATGAACATGTTGTCGATGCCGAAGCCATCGGCCAGCAGGTTTTTCAAGGTACCGACCAATTCCTGCGGTGCCGGCAAAATGCTGATATCAAGCAAACCGTCATCGACCAGCGCCTGCGGACATAACACATGGCCTCCGCCGGCCTGCCTGCCGTTACCGATACCCAAGGCCAACAACTCACCACGCCAATGAAAATCCGGCCCGTGCAACTCACCATAAGCCGCGTGCAACTCGCTGAAGCGTGACAGACCGGTAAATAGATAGGCCGCGCCGCCGAGAACTTTTTTCAGGTCCTCGGAAGTGTTGGCGGTGACCTGACTGCCAAAACCGCCCGTGGCCATGTTCAAGAAAATCTGCCCGCCAACCTCACCCAGATCGATGGCGCAGGGTACCGTCTCCAGAAGATCCAGCGCCTGTCCCGGCTCAAGTGGAATACCGGCAGCCCGTGCAAAATCATTGGCGGTTCCCAGAGGCATCAGCACCAGACTGGCCCGGGTCGAATGCGCAGCCATGGCCTCGGCAATATCACGCAAGGTGCCGTCACCACCGCCAGCAATAATCTGCCGAAAACCGGCCTCCAGCGCTTCATCCACCAGCCGTTGCGCATCACCGGCCTCCCAGGTGACCCGAACAGCCAGCTCCCACCCTTGTTCCCGCTTGCTTTCAACGGCCGCCCGAACCTCCTCGTTGAGTGCCTGCTTGCCATGCAAAATCAGCAGTGCCTTGCGTTCGCTCATTGGTTTCACTCCCTGGATTGAATGGCCTGTGAGAGATGTTGACCGCGACACAACCGATAAAAGTCTCGGGAAACAGAATTATTTCCAGTCCTGTGCTGGTGAGCCCTAAAAGGCGGGATTTTTCTTACAAAACGTGAGGAATCGGCTCAATTGACCAAAAAGTGTGATTAGTACACTTTGATGTCCAGTTTTTTCAGTGATCAGCAGGACAAACACAAGGACGTGCCATGCAATGCCATCACCTCAAACCGGTACTTCCGGTTGCACCCCTCGCGGAGAAACGGGCCAACCACCAGGCGGACCTCAAAGACAACAAAAAATCCAATGGAGAAGTTGATATGGAACCTCGCGTCATTGAGCTGGAAACCCGACTCAAGTACCTGCGAAGGGACATGGAAGAAATGCGTACCGACGTCAAATCCATCAAGCAACGACTTGCCTATTCGGCTGGCGGGACCGCCATCGTTCTTGGACTGCTTGGCTGGATCGCCAATAGCCGTTTCGACCAGCTCGTGACACTGTTTCTGGCTCATTAAACAGTCATCAACGCAAAACCCGGTTTATCAACCGGGCTTGCGTGACGAGACGCCTCGCCGGGTCAGTTCAGGACTTCGCTAAACGGTATGAAATACACACTGTCACCGGCGACCAGCGTACGGTCCTCCAGCACCTCAACCAGTCCGTCGGCCCAAGCGGCACTGCGCAGTACACCTGAACTCTGATTTTTGTAGATGATGGCCCGGCCATGTTCCAGGCGACCACGCAAATACTCACGTCGATTGCCGGCTTTCGGCCAGTCAAATCCTGCCTGTACCTGCACCTTGAGGGGTTCAACCTCTTTGACGCCCTGACGACGCAGGAGATAGGGCCTGGTCAGCAGGGCGAAGGTCACCAGGGTCGATGCCGGATTGCCGGGCAAGCCGATCACCGGCACGCCGCGAAAGTGTCCGAACGTCAGCGGCTTGCCTGGTTTGATGGCCAGCTTCCACAGGGTCAGCTCGCCTTCTTCACGCAGGGCGATACCTAAAAAGTCCGCCTCCCCCACCGAGACACCACCGGTTGAAAGAATCAGATCGACATCCTTCAGCTCGCCAAGGCGTGCGCGCGTGGTGGCCAGGTCATCCGGCAAAATACCGGCATCGATCACTTCGCAGCCTAACCGCTGCAACCAACTGCAGAGCAGAACACGGTTACTGTTGTAGATCTGCCCTGGCCCCAACGCTTGCCCTGGTTCGATCAATTCGTCTCCGGTGGACAGCACGGCAACGCGAACCTTGCGAATCACCTCAAGCTCGGCGCACCCCAGTGAGGCAGCCAAGCCCTGTTCGATCGGCCCCATTCGCGTGCCCGCTGGCAAAATCAGTTCACCTACGGTGGTTTCCTGGCCTTGCGGACGGATGTTCTGTCCAAGGGACATGCTTTCGGTGAAGCGTACACGCTGATCCGCCTGGACCTCGGCGTTCTCCTGCATCTCGACGCAATCAGCTCCCGCAGGAACAGGCGCACCGGTGAAGATCCGTGCACAGGTGCCCGGTTGCAGCGGCTCGGGAGCCTGCCCGGCAAAAATCTTCTGGCTGACCATCAAGGGCTCGCCGGTCCAGTCGGCCATGCGCAAGGCATAGCCGTCCATGGCGCTGTTGGGCCACGGAGGCAGATCAAGCGTCGACACCAAATCGTCGGCCAGCACACGACCTTGAACCTGCGCCAACGGCAAGCGCTCACGCGCCTGAATCCTGGAGGCGTCAGCCATTTCCAGCAGGCGTGCCAGCGCCACTTCGACCGGCATCAGACTGCCGGTCTTGCCCGGCTTACCCGCGGGATTCACAGGGTGCCGCCTGTTTCAGATGAGTCACGAAATTACATGGGCGGTGGCGAGAATCCAGTTGCTCAGAAAGAATGCCGTCCCAACCGGTGCGCACCGCGTTGGTCGAACCCGGCAGGCAGCAGACCAGGGTGCCGTTGGCCAGACCCGCCAGTGTACGGGACTGAACCGTGGAGGTGCCGATATCCGCGACCGAAATTTGCCGGAACAGCTCACCGAAACCATCGACTTGTTTGTCGAGCAGACAGCTCACCGCTTCGGGCGTGCTGTCGCGACCGGTAAAACCGGTGCCGCCAGTGATCAGCACCACCTGCACCACATCGTCGGCAATCCAGTTGGCGACTTGCGCACGGATTTTGTAGAGATCATCTTTAAGTAGCACCCGGGACGCCAGGTTATGGCCGGCAGCCGTCAAGCGGTCAACGAAGACCTGGCCGGAGGTATCGGTTTCCAGGGTACGGGTATCACTGACTGTCAGCACCGCGATATTCAGCGGCGCGAAAGGTACATCAGCCTTGGCTTTCATAGGCTCGTCCGGTTGTGGAAGAAACAGCCCGGTGTTATATCACAGCGCCTCATTTTTTCGCCGCCCCGCTCTGTCAGCTGGAGACCCGCCATGACTTCGAATCAGTCGCCACCCTGCTCCATTCTGCTCCTGGCAGGGGGTCGCGGCCAACGCATGGGCGGGCAGGATAAAGGTTTGCTGGACTGGCACGGTGAGCCGCTGATTGCACATCTGCACCGTAAGGTACGGCCACTGAGCGATGACCTGATCATCTCCTGCAACCGGAACCTGGAAAAGTACGCGCCCTATGCGGACCAACTGGTCCATGACGACGAAGGCGACTTCCCCGGGCCGTTGGCCGGCATTCTTGCGGGACTGAAAGCCGCACGCCATACACATCTGCTGGTCCTGCCCTGTGATGTACCACGCATCGACGCAGCGCTGCTCAACAGCATGCGTGAAACCGCCAATCAATTTCCCGACAGACCCTTGATGTTGCGCCATGACGAACACTGGGAGCCTTTGCTGTGCGTGATTCCCGTGGCGCTTCTTGCTGAATTCGAGAACGCCTGGAGGGATGGCGAGCGCAGCCCGGGTCGCCTCATGCGCAAGCTGGGCGCTACCGCACTGCAGTGTCCCGATAATGATCCGCGACTGGCCAATCTCAACACACCAGAACTGTTAAGCACGCACAACACTGTGCCAGACTGAACCGACCAAGGAACTTGCACGTTCTGCATACGTCTCAAGCTCAGTAACCAAAAGAATTCATTCTCGGAGACACACTCATGACTCAACGGATCCTGGCCTCTTTCATGCTTGCACTGGGCCTTGCCACTCTCGCCGGTTGCGCATCGCCTTCAGTGATCACCTTGAATGACGGTCGCGAAATCCAGGCCGTCGACACGCCACACTTTGACAAGGATTCGGGCTTCTACGAATTCGAACAACTGGATGGCAAACGGACTCGCATCAACAAGGACCAGGTTCGTACCGTTAAAGAGCTGTAATCTGCAGAACGGCTACCGGATACACAAAAATGCCCCGATTGATCGGGGCATTTTCGTATCCGAATCAGAATGCCGGGGTTGCGTGATTAGAGTCGTTGAAAGCCACGATCGCGAGGCCTTATCGACTGAATGTAGAGCGACGCTTTAATTCGATACTTTCTCCAAGCATCACCATTGCAGGGTGATGGCGCTCTCGAATTCTCGTTCCTGCCCCGTAACCGGGTCGACAAATTTCAGCCCTTGGGCCAACAGTTTCAACGGATTGGCGTAGTCATCCTCGACGTCCTTGAGCACCCGGGGATAAAAAGGGTCGTTACAAATGCTCGCACCCAACGCCATCATGTGCACCCGCAGCTGATGCTTCTTGCCCGTCACCGGGTAAAGTCCGTAACGCCAGAGTTCACCGTTCTTTTCCCTGACCTCGACAGCCGTCTCGGTGTTACTGACACCCGGCCCTTCCTGCATGCGAAAAAATGGCTCGCCATCAACGAGTCTGCTCTTGTGAACCAAGGGAAATGAGCGTTCAGGCAATGCCCGGGCAATGGCCTCATAGCGCTTTTCAATCTGCCGTGTCGGGAACAACGACTGATACGCCGAGCGACTCTGAGGATTGGCTGAAAACAACACCAGCCCCGCCGTATGCCGGTCAATTCGGTGTAACGGCACCAGATGCGGATTATCCAGACGACGGATCAGCCGTCTCAGCAAGGTCTGCTCCACATATTCCCCCGCCGGTGTCACGGGTAGAAAATGCGGCTTGTCGACCACCACCAGATGCTCATCCGCGTACAGAATCGACTCAACCACCGGGATGGCTTTTTCGTCCGGCACTTCACGAAAATAGTGAATTCGCAGACCTTCCCTGTAAGGCAGATCAACGGTGATGGGGGCCCCTTGCCCATCGAGCACGCGACCGCGGGCAATTCGGTCCAGCCATTGATCGCGGCCTATGGCGCTGAAGTGTTCGCACAGGCAATCGAGCACGGTCTGCCACCGGCCCGGCGGCAAATACAGCGTGCTGGCCTGGCTATGTGCAGCCGAAAAAGATGAAGTGGACATACGAAAGTTCTGACCCTCAATGCAGACGGGCATTATCCGACAGAGGCGGGAACGAGCCTAGAAGAGATTCCTCACGCGGTGACTTGCAAACGCGCTGCGGCCTCGGTGTACTCCTTGAGCCAGCGCAATACATCGACGGCTTCCCAACGTGCCGGGTCGTAGAGCGCATACAACAGACCCTGATAGCCCACAACGTCCAGTTGCCGGTGAAAGCCTGCGCGCTGAAACAAGGCTTCGATTTCTGCGAAGCAGGTGTTGAAATGCAGTTTGTTGAAGGGTGTTTTGCCTTCCGTCACCAGACCATCCAGACGCAGTTCGAGGACAGCCTCGCGTACCACGTCCACCGACATCCGGTTCACGCTGCTTTTCAATTGTTCGACATTGACCATGATGCATCCCTCTCACGCCCGGACTCGTTGCTCAAACCCTGACTCCAGGAGAAACAGGTCGGCAATCCGGATAACTGTATGCACATACAGTATCCGAATCGCATCGGTTAAGCCAAGGGGATCCATCGCAAAGTTCGACAGGCGGGACACGGCCACTCTGAAAAATCGTCTAACGCAGGAACGCCACGACGTCGTCGGCACTGAAGGGCCACCCCAGTTCCGCGCCGGTATCGACCCGTCGCAATACCGGTATACGCAGGCTGTAGGCTTCATACCAGGTTTCGTCGTCAGCGATGTCCACCAGTTCAACCAGCAGACCGTTCTCGACAAAAGGCATCAGCATGGCTTCGGCCACTTCACAGAGGTGGCACCCAAGGGTGCCGAACAGCTGACATTCAGGAAGCATGGGCGATCAACCGAAAAAATTAAGTGATTATTCTAGGCCTGCCCCCAAAAGCCGTCGAGCCGCTGAATCCTCTGTGCCGGAACGAGAATCACGAAAGCCTCAATCCTGGCTGACGGCACCGATCTTGTGTACCGACAAATCCGCCCCGTAGTACTCCTCTTCCTGGCTCAAACGCAAACCATGAAGTGCCTTGATCAGGCCATAGACCCCGAAGCCGCCCGCCAGAGCCACGACAACACCCAATGCGGTGCCGATCAACTGGCTGACCAGGCTCACCCCACCGAGCCCACCCAATGCAGTCTGGCCGAAGATCCCGCAGGCGATTCCGCCCCAGACGCCACACAAGCCATGCAAGGGCCAGACGCCCAGGACATCGTCGATATGCCATTTGCCTTGGGCGGCGGTAAAAGCCCAGACAAACAGTGCCCCGGCGATGGCACCGGTCACCAGCGCGCCCACGGGGTGCATCAAATCGGAGCCAGCACAGATCGCCACCAGGCCGGCCAACGGACCATTGTGCAGAAAGCCCGGGTCATTGCGCCCGACGATCAATGCCGCCATGGTCCCGCCGACCATGGCCATCAGCGAGTTCACCGCTACCAGCCCGCTGACGCCCTGCAGGGTTTGCGCACTCATCACGTTGAAGCCGAACCAGCCGACAATCAGGATCCATGAGCCCAACGCCAGAAAGGGGATGCTCGACGGCGCGAAGGCCACCAGGCGCCCTTCGCGGTAACGGCCATTGCGCGGCCCCAACAACAGCACCGCCGCCAGCGCCAGCCAACCACCCATGGCATGCACGACCACCGAACCGGCAAAGTCATGGAAACCTGCGCCAAAGCGCTCCAGCAACCAGGCTTGAACGCCAAAGTTGCCGTTCCAGATCATGCCCTCGAAAAAGGGATAAACAAATGCCACGATCAGTGCGGTTGCGCACAATTGCGGAACGAACCGGGCGCGTTCGGCAATCCCCCCGGAAATGATCGCCGGGATCGCCGCGGCAAAGGTCAACAGAAAGAAAAACTTCACCAGGCCGTAGCCGTGATCGACATTGATCACCGCTGCCGGTTGCATGAAAGTGACGCCGTATGAAATCCAATAGCCTATAAAGAAGTAAGCCAGGGTCGAAACGGCGAAGTCGCTAAGGATTTTCGATAACGCGTTGACCTGGTTTTTTTGCCGAACCGTTCCGACTTCCAGAAACGCGAAACCGGCGTGCATGGCCAGAACCATGACTGCGCCGATCAGAATGAACAACGTGTTGGAGCTATGGACCAGGCTGTCCACAGCGCTTTGCAGATTTTCCATGGATTTGGCAGACCTTAAGGCTGAAAAAAAGCACCAAAGCAGTTCGCGCGGGCAATCCATGCACCAAGTTGTGACCTGTCGAACCCCAACAAGTCACTCCCGATGAACCGCTTTGGCGCATGGGAGTTCGTCAAGGTCAATCTCGACCGGGACAATTGCGCGGGTTTTGATTGTTTGAGTTAAGGTTTTACTGGAATCATGCCCGGCAACAGCGCAATGGCGCAGGCCGGCGCACCACGACACAGCAAAAGTTGTACCAGTCATTTGTACTGAACCTTCACGCAAGGCTCATACTCGAACGTTTCAGAAGCCACTTATGGAGATCACCAATGGCCAGCATCAAGGCAAAGACTGCTCAAGAAATCCTGATGAGCGATTTTCAGACACTGGTCAGCGACACCGAACGGTTGCTCGAGCACACCGCTTCCCTGGCCGGTGATCAGGCTGACGAGTTGCGCGACCAGATCCACGACAGTCTGCTGCGAGCACGGGAGACCCTGAGGCTGACCGAAGACTCCCTGCGCGATCGCGGCAAGGCCGCCGTCACCGCCACCGAGGACTATGTCCAGGCCAACCCATGGCAATCGGTCGGGATCGCGGCCGGCGTGGGCTTTCTGATTGGTCTGCTGGCGACCCGGCGCTGATATGGCAATCGGTGAATCCGGCTCGTCCGAGACAGGTCAAAGCTCCTCGCCGCGGCGCCTGGGCGCTGCATTTCTTGGCTTGCTGCACAGCCATGTCGAACTGTTTGGCATCGAACTGCAGGAACAAAAGGCCCGCACCGTAAGCCTGCTGCTGTTTGCAGGCCTGGCGCTGGTATTCGCCCTGCTGTTACTGGTGGGACTGTCGACGTTGGTGCTCATTCTGTTTTGGGACACCTATCGTCTCGCGGCCATCATTGGGCTCTGCGTCTTTTACGCGCTGGCAGCCGTCTTCTGTGGCTTGCGCCTGAAAGCGGCGATCTTCGATGAATCCTCCCCCTTCCACGGCACTCTGGAAGAACTGGCCAATGATCGGGAGCGCCTGCTGCCATGAGCCTGCCTGAACTGCCTCCAAACAGCTCGCGCACAGAAATGCGCAAGGCACTGATTCGTCTGCGCATGGAAATGCATCGCCAGGAAATCCGCCACGAATCCGCGCAACTGCTGCAACCCCTGCAGCGTGTTCGTGGCATGACACAAAACCTGCAGGACGGCTTCGGCATCAAACACGCACCGCTTTGGGGCGTAGCGGCCGTGACCTTGATCGGTTTCCTGACCGGCAAGGGCGCCAAAAACGGCGGCGGGCTGGACAGCCTGACCCGATTGGTTCGGCTTGGCACCACATTGGGCCCCCTGATCAAGTTGGTCCTGCAGGGCTCATCGCGTAAACACTGAGCAGTCGCTATATGGCTGCATTCTTGCAATACCCGTGGGATGAACCTCTTTATCGAGGGGTTCAACCCTGCATGCCTATCCGGTAGCCAGGTTTAATCCAAAAACAAGATCTACTAAGGAGGCTTTGTGATCGACGGGCAACCGCTCGCCTGCTTTCAGCCGTTCATTGATACCGCTACCGGCCGTATCGCGGGTGTAGAGGCACTGGGTCGACTGCGTCAGGCCGACGGTCAATTGGCTTCGGTTGGCCCCCTGTTCGCCGATCCGCGAACAAATGCCATCGCCCTGCGCCGCCTGGATCGCCAATTACGTGATAACGCCTTGGGCCGTCTGCACGAGGCGCCCACCGAATGGTTTCTGAGCCTGAACATTTCCCCGCGCTGGATCAGCCGCCTGCGCGCGGACCAGCCGCTGCCAAGCCTGAAACAACTGAACAGGCACGGGATCGATCCGCAACGAATCGTTTTCGAGATCACCGAGCTCGGCGGCGATATCCAGCGCCTGGCGCAAGTGGTGGCGCGTTACCGGCAGGCTGGCGCGCGTATCGCGATCGACGACTTCGGTGCGGGCTACTCTCAACTTGATCGCGTCCTCGCCCTGCGACCGGACATTCTCAAGCTCGACATGCGTCTGTTTCAGGCGGCAGCACTGGGCGGGCCAAGCACCGACGTGGTTAAGGCGCTGGCACTGATGGCCGAGAAAACCGGTTGCTGGATTATCGCCGAAGGAGTGGAAACCGAAGCCCAGCTGAATTTTGCCCTGGAATGCGGTTCCCGCTACGTGCAGGGTTTTCTGTTTGCCAGGGCGCAGGAGGATTTTTTTGCCACAGAGGCCTTTGTCGGACGCTTCGCACAACTGCGTCAACGCTATGTTCAGCAGAAGCTCGCCGAACGCGGTCGCCTGATGATCATGCGCCAGCAACTCAACGAACTGATGTCAATCCTGCAAGCCTGGGCACAAGCCCGCGCCCCCCTGAGCGCCTTGCCGCAATTGGATGCCTTCCCCTGGCTTTTACGCTTCTATCAATGTGACCGGCATGGCACACAACTGACACCCAACCTTGAATGGCGCAATAACGGCTGGTTTGCCGACAATCGCTATCTGGGCCACAACTGGTCATGGCGCCCCTACTTCTATCATCTGTTGGCCGAAGGCTGGGAGGAGCGGCGGCTTACCCTTTCCAATACTTACCGTGACGCCACGAGCAACCAGTACTGCCTTACCGCCGGGCAATTCTTCGACAATGGGGAACGCTTGCTGCTCATCGATATCGATGCCGTCGGGCTCTAGTGATCTCCTTTGCTATTTCCGGCACGCCACGCAAACTCATTGAAAACGCCCTCCGGTTCCACTTGCAGGTCCCGATGCGAACCGTGAAGCTTAATCAAACAGTGACCTGACGGAGAGCCCCGCCTTGGATTGGCACACCCTGCTTACCCGCGAACGCCTTGGAAAACCGCTGCACAGTCCGGAAGAACTCGGCCGCAGCCCTTTTCACAAGGACCATGACCGCATTATTTTTTCGGGAGCGTTTCGCCGCCTCGGGCGCAAGACCCAGGTTCACCCGGTCTCCAGTAACGACCATATCCACACACGGCTGACCCACTCCCTGGAAGTCAGTTGTGTCGGCCGTTCGCTGGGCATGCGTGTCGGCGAAACCATCCGCGGCGCCCTGCCCGACTGGTGTGAACCGAGTGACCTGGGAATGGTGGTGCAATCGGCCTGCCTGGCCCACGACATCGGCAATCCACCGTTCGGGCACTCCGGCGAAGATGCAATTCGCCACTGGTTCCAGCAAGCCGCCGACCGTGGCTGGCTGGACGCAATGAGCCAAGCGCAACGTAACGACTTCCTCAATTTCGAGGGTAACGCCCAGGGCTTTCGGGTACTGACGCAGCTTGAGTACCACCAGTTCGACGGCGGCACGCGGCTGACCTACGCCACCCTGGGCACTTATCTGAAGTACCCATGGACGGCCAGGCACGCCGACTCGCTGGGATACAAAAAACACAAATTCGGTTGCTATCAAAGCGAACTGCCGCTGCTGGAGCAAATCGCTCATAAACTCGGCTTGCCGCAACTTGAGGAGCAACGCTGGGCGCGACATCCGCTGGTGTATCTGATGGAGGCGGCCGATGACATTTGCTATGCGCTGATTGATCTCGAAGACGGTCTCGAAATGGAGTTGCTGGAATACGCCGAAGTCGAGTCTCTGTTGCTGGATCTGGTGGGCGATGACCTGCCGGAAACCTATCGTCAACTCGGCCCGCAGGATTCGCGTCGGCGCAAACTGGCGATCCTGCGAGGCAAAGCCATCGAACATTTGACCAATGCCGCGGCCCGAGCCTTTGTCGAACAACAGGACGCGCTGCTGGCCGGCACCCTGCACGGCGACCTGGTAGAGCACATGCATGGCCCGGCGAAACGCTGCGTGCTGAACGCCAAGGACATGGCACGCAAGAAAATCTTCCAGGACAAACGCAAGACCCTGCACGAAATCGGCGCCTACACCACGCTGGAAATTCTGCTCAACGCTTTCTGCGGCGCGGCCCTGGAGCAGCACAATGGGCGAACACCGTCCTTCAAGAGCCGTCGGGTTCTGGATCTGCTGGGCAATAGTGCACCCGATCCGCAGGGTTCCTTACACACATCGTTCCTGCGCATGATCGACTTCATCGCCGGAATGACCGATAGCTACGCCAGCGACATGGCCCTGGAAATGACCGGTCGCTCCAGTCACTGACAAGACCCGCTTGATCAGCCATTACGCCATCCGTAATGGCCGATTCACCCCGACAATCTCAACAGCGTTCAATGCCCGCTGAATTCCCCTACAGCTAATGTCGAGTGAGCTGATCGTTTTATCCGGCTTTCCCACGAAACAATCACATCCACTTTGTTCGATAAAAATAAGCGTGAATATTATGATCAAAGATAATCTGCGCATCTTGCTGGTGGAGGATCATCCCTTTCAGCTAAGAGCAACTCAATGCCTGCTTGAAAGTTATGGCTTCACCCAACTAACCACCACGGACTGCGCAGAAGGCGCACTGCAACAAATGCATACAGCAGTACAACCCTTCGATATTCTTTTGTGTGACCAATGTCTACCTGATTTGTGCGGTCTCGACCTGGTCAGATTTGCCAGTCATCGAGGCTTGATCAAACAGGCAATACTTCTAAGCAGCCTGACACCCGCAGAGCTTGACAGACTTGAACAAACGGCGACCACCCACGGACTGCCTTTGTTGGGCTATTTGATAAAGCCTTTGAAACAATCGGAGTTCATAAAACTATTGACCCTGATTTAATCATCATAACAAGTCAGAAAAACGACCTTTCCCCATTACAACTAACCACCAACAAACTTTACTCTTCCTCATAAAAAACCTAGTTAGCACGTAAGACTATTCCTTTTAGCTTGTAGGAACATTCCTATATTGCAGCTATGGGTACCTCAGTTCATACGTCACCCCAACTATCTGAGCTAAGGTGCGCGCTTTATTTGAGCTCGCATGGGATTTGATTATGAACTCCGTTTTTATTGTCGACGATCACCCTGTCATCCGACTTGCCGTTCGTATGCTGCTGGAGCACGAAGGCTATCAGGTCGTCGGTGAAACAGATAATGGGGTCGACGCCATGCAGATGGTGCGTGAATGCATGCCCGACCTGGTCATTCTCGACATCAGCATTCCCAAGCTGGATGGCCTGGAAGTACTTGCCCGCTTCAACGCAATGACCACCCCACTGAAAACATTGGTATTAACTGCACAATGCCCGACACTTTTTGGCATACGCTGCATGCAATCCGGCGCTTCGGGATATGTCTGCAAACAGGAAGATCTCAGTGAACTGGTCAGCGCCATTAAAGCAGTACTTTCAGGTTACAACTATTTTCCCAGCGAAGCGCTAAGCCCTGTTCGCGGTGATGAAGCGCGTTGCGCCGAACTGGAATTATTCAAGTCAGTCAACGATCGGGAACTGATGGTATTGCAACTTTTCGCTCAAGGCCGCACCAACAAGGAAATTGCCAAAGGCATGTTTCTGAGCAACAAAACTGTCAGCACTTATAAAAAACGTCTCATGCAGAAACTCAAAGCCAAATCCCTGGTTGAACTTATCGAAATGGCAAAACGCAACGCGCTGGTGTGAGAAACAGAATGCTCAGTCATTTAAAGGATTATCTGATACTCATGGCCGCAGGCATGTGCTTGAGCAGCTCGTTGCCCGCCGCGCAGAGCAGTGAACATTACACATTGCTCAGTCGCGCGCCGGCCGCGCATCTGGAAGTCCGACTGGATCAAGCACAACAACAATGGATCAAGAAAAAAAGTGAATTGATCCTGGGGACCTCAGCGCCGGATTATCCGCCCTTCGACCTGGCCATCAGCGGCCGCGACTATGAAGGTTTCACTGCCGATTACGCGGGCATTCTCGGCAAAGCCACCGGTTTGCCCATCAAGGTTCAGCGCTTTGCGTCACGGGGTGCTGCAATCGAGGCGCTCGAAAAAGGCGAGGTCGACTTGCTGGGCACCGCCAATGGATTCGAGGCGCGCAACGCCGAGATCGTGCTGTCCGCACCATACGCGGTGGATCAACCGGTTCTGGTGACACGCGAGGGGGAAACCAGATCCCTGAACGAGGGTCTGGCCGGGTTGCGGCTGAGCACGGTGTATCACTATTTGCCTCTGGAAGAGGTCAAGGCCTTGTATCCGAAGGCCATCATCACGCCTTACCCGTCCTACCAGAATGCGATCAACGCCGTTGCCTTCGATCAGGCGGACGTATTTCTCGGCGACACCATTTCCACTCACTACATGATCAACAAGGGCTACCTGAACAACATCCGCATGGCCAACTTCGGCAAGCACGAAGCCCATGGCTTCAGCTTTGCGGTACGCAAGGACAATCCGGAGCTGCTTGGAATCATCAATACGATGCTCATGGCGATCCCCGCCAGTGAACGGGAAAATATCGCCAAACGCTGGAGTGCCGGCAGTGACATTCTGCTCACCGATCACAAACTGGCGCTCAGTTACGGCGAAGAACGCTGGCTGGCACAACATCCGGTGGTCCGTGTCGTCGTCAATGAAGCATTCGCGCCGCTGACGTTTTTTGACAGTGACGGCAACTTCCGTGGGGTTGCCGCGGATTTGCTTGAACTGATCAGATTGCGCACGGGTTTACGCTTCGAGATCCAGCGCAGTCGCAACGACAGCGACATGATCGAGCGGATCAAAGACAACCGGGCCGATCTGATCGCCGCGCTGCTCCCCAGCGCAAAACGGGACAGGCTGCTTAATTTCACCCGCCCCTATCTGCAAAATTCCTACGTCCTGCTGACACGCACGGCCGCCGATAGTCCCGGCAACCTGACGCAGCTCAAGGGCAAGCGCCTGGCAATCGCCCAAGGCAATCCGTTGATGGATTATTTGCGTACCGAGTTCCCGCGAATAAAACTCATCGAGACGCCTGACACATTCAGCGCGGTAGAGATGCTCGCCGAGGGCCAGGCAGAGGGTGCCGTGAATTCGCTGGTAATCGCCAACTACTTCATCTCATCACAGCTCTTCGAGCACACACTACAAATCAGTACCACCATCGGCACCGAGCAAGCGGCGTTCTCCCTGGCCACCGGGCGCGAGGCCAAGGAACTCAACGACATCCTCAACAAAGCCCTGCTGAGCATCGCGCCGGAAGAACTGGGCATTATCAACAGCCGCTGGCGTGGCTATACGGCGTCCTCGCAAAGTACCTGGCGCACCTACCATCGGCTGTTCTACCAGATCGTCATGGGGGCTGGCGTGCTGTTATTGATTTCCATGGCCTGGAACGCGTACATGCGGCGCCAGATCAATCAACGCAATATAGATAGTCCGTCCCACCTTCACCGATACCGGTAACGGTTGGCAGGTAGCTGTCAGCGAGGGTGGAACATGCACCTGTAGACTACGAATAAATCGACCCAAACGCATGACGTTTGCCGCTTTAGTTTCGAGTCTACAGGTGCGCTTGCGCTCGATAACGAATACTCAGGGTTCGCCGTCGCACCGGCTCACTATATTGCCTTCGCTGAACGCAAGCATGCATGTCCCTAGCAGCTATTTTATCGCTTGCGGAGGTTCACGTGACAGCGTCCTTGAGTCAGCACTTCACAGCCTATGTCGGCATCGATTGGGCAGATACCAAGCATGATATTTGCCTACAGGTGGGGGATGAAAATCATCGCCAGTTCGACTGTATCCCCCATCAGGTTGATCGCATTGACGAGTGGGCCAAGGCATTGCACCGACGCTTCGGTGGCCCTATCGCAGTAGCTCTGGAGTTGGCCAAAGGGCCAATTGTCGCGGCCCTGCTGAAGTATGACTTTTTCGTGTTGTTCCCGATCAATCCCTCGACGCTTGCCAAATATCGCGTGGCATTCAAGCCGAGTCGCGCCAAGGATGATCCCACCGATGCGGAGTTGGCACTCGATCTACTGCTTCGCCATCCTGAACAGTTCACCGCGCTCAGGCCGCAGAGTGCTGCCATGCGCTCGCTGCTGAGCTTGATCGAACAGCGCCGGGATCTGGTCAACGACAAGACGCGTTTTACCAACCGTTTATGCAGCACCCTCAAGCAGTATTACCCGCAGGCACTGGACTGGTTTGAGCAGCGAGACACTCTGTTGTTTTGCGACTGCCTCACTCGCTGGCCGACACTCCTGTCAGCCAAACGGGCGCGTAAAACCACGCTTGAGGCGTTCTTTTATGCCCATAACGGGCGTCGCGCCACATTGATCGAGGCGCGTTTGGCGTCGATCCGTGCAGCATCTGCGCTCACCGAAGATGCCGGCATTATCGAGCCTTGCCGCTTGCACGTCCTCGCGCTGGTGGAGCAACTGCGCACCGTCCTCACGGTGATCGATCGCTTCGATAAGGAAATCGAGCGGGTCGCTTCTGCACTACCGGATTACGCATTGTTTCGGAACTTACCAGGCGCGCAGGCCAGCATCTGGCGCCACGCTTACTCGCAGCCTTCGGAGAGCAACGTGAGCGCTTCCATGGCGCGGACGAGCTGCAAAAGTACTCCGGCATTGCCCCGGTGACGGAACGGAGTGGCAAGAAGAGCTGGGTGCATTGGCGCTGGCAATGTCCAACGTTTCTTCGTCAGACCTTTGTGGAATGGGCGGGTCAGACCATCAACAAATCCTTTTGGGCTGGAGCCTACTACCGGCAGCAACGCGCCAAAGGGAGTAGCTACCAGGCTGCCGTACGCGCACTCGCGTTCAAGTGGATTCGGATTCTGTACCGGTGCTGGCAGACCAGGACGCCTTACGATGAAACCACCTATTTGAATGCCTTGAGGAAGCGTGGTTCACCGCTCCTCAAGAACCTCGATTTAGGTTGACTGACTTCCTCAGGGTTGACTGACTTCCTCAGGGCATGAAGCGGCCAAGCGTGCGTTGAACGATCAGTACGAATTCATGCGTTCACTGGTCAACGGTACGCCTCACCCGATTTATGTTCGTGATCGCCAGGGCGTGCTGCAAAGCTGCAATGACAGTTATCTGCAAGCCTTTTGCGCGAAACGCGAAGACGTCATCGGCAAAACCGTCATTCAGGGCTCCTTGAGCAACGCCTTCGAAGCCCGGGAATATCAGGCCGATTACCAGCGTGTCGTGGCCGAGGGCACGCCACTGATTCTCGATCGTGCGCTGCATATCGGCGGTCGCCGGTTGACGATCTATCACTGGATCATTCCTTACCGCGACTCAAGCGGCGAAGTACAAGGCATCATCGGCGGCTGGATTGACATCAGTGAACGACGGCAACTATTCGATGACCTGCGATGTGCCAAAGAGCGCGCCGACGAGGCCAACCGGGCCAAAAGTACCTTCCTGGCGACCATGAGCCATGAGATTCGCACACCGATGAATGCGGTGATTGGCTTGCTCGAGTTGACCCTCAAGCGTATCGAACATGACCACCCCGATCGCCCCGCCATCGATGTGGCCTACCACTCGGCAAAGGATCTGCTGGAGCTGATCGGCGACATACTCGACATCGCGCGCATTGAATCAGGGCGCTTGACCCTGAGCCCTGAGCGCGTCAATCCGCGGGAAACCGTCGCGTCAGTGGCACGTATCTTCGATGGCTTGGCCCGGCAAAAAGGGCTCGAATTACGGCTGGAGTTCAACCCGGTCAATCCGCCGATCGATGTCTTGCTCGACCCGCTGCGCTTCAAGCAGGTGTTGTCCAATCTGGTCAGCAACGCCATCAAGTTTACCGAGCAGGGACACGTCAGGATTGCCGTCGACCTGCACCCGAGCATCGAGCCTGGTCAGGTGCAAATGCTGCTGAACGTCGAAGACAGCGGTATCGGGATCAGTGAACGGGATCAGCAGCGCCTGTTCGAACCCTTCGCTCAGGCCGCCAATACCGGGCAATCCGTCCGTGGCGGCACCGGACTTGGATTGGTGATCAGCCGCAGTTTGTGCGAACAAATGGGCGGTAGCCTGCAATTACTGAGTCAGCCGGGTGTCGGCACTCAAGTTCGCATTTCATTGCAACTGCCCACCTTGCCATTTGAGCCTTTGCAAGGCATGACTGAGTCACAGATATCCACAGGGGCAGCTCCCTTGAATGTGCTGGTGGTCGATGATCACGCGGCAAATCGCCTGCTCATGTGCCAGCAACTGGAATTCCTGGGCCATCGATTCAGCGTCGCAGAGGATGGTCAGGCTGCATTCGAAGCATGGAAAACCGACAGGTTCGATCTGGTCATTGCCGATTGCAACATGCCGATCATGAATGGTTACGAGCTGGCCCGCGCCATTCGCCGAGAAGAACAAAAAATGCAACAACGCCCATGTACCGTGCTGGGCTTTACTGCCAATGCACAACCGGAAGAGATTCAACGCTGCAAACAGGCCGGGATGGACGACTGCCTGTTCAAACCGCTGACCCTGACCGCCTTGAGCCATTGGGTTAAACGCATGGAGCCCGCAGACCTCGCCCCTGCCTTCAACCTGGAAGGTTTTGAACTGATGACGGGAGGCAATCCGGTATTGAACCGACGCCTCTTGAACGAGCTGTTGAATAGCAATCGTCTGGATCGACAAGGTTTGCTGGGACTGTCGAACTCCTCGGACCCGCAGGCATTTCTCGACATTGCGCACAAAATCAAAGGCGCCGCCCGAATCGTTCAGGCCTCCCGATTGATCGACACCTGTGAGGTGCTCGAAACCGCTTGCCGAGACAATTTCCGTCCAGAAAAAATAGCCGAATGCTGCAAAGCCATCGAACGCGCACTACTCGAATTGGACCGGGCATTGCTGCAACAACTTGGACAAAACGACGAAAGCAGAATGACAGAGCCTTAACTATGCTTGGGCGCTGAGCAGTGTGTTAACCATCATGGAGTGAACTGCATGTCCAGCCCACTGCGCCCGGATCAACGGCGGTTTCCCCTGCATGTCCATATCAGTGTGATGTTCACGCTGCTATTGCTGCTGACCGGGGTGGTGCTGGGTATTTTCAACTATCGGCAAACCACGCAGATCATTCTTTCCAGCAGTGAAAAGCTGTTCAACCGTATCGAGCAGGATGTCCGCCAGGATCTACGGGCTACTTACGAGCCGATTCGTCACCTGTTGAGCCTGCTGGTGGACAACCCGGCGGCACAGGGCGTGAACCTGGAGCAGCGCCTGATCCTGCTCAAACCCTTCAGTCAGTCGCTCACGGACAACCCCGATCTGGCATCGCTTTACCTGGGTTATGACACCGGTGACTTTTTCATGGTGCGCCCGCTGCGCACCCCTCAGTTGAAAGCGCTGCTCAAAGCCCCGGAAACAGCGGCCTATCAGGTATGGAGCATCGAACATGACCGCCAGGGTCTGACCCATTCCCAATCGCTGTTTTTCGATCAGACCCTGACCCTCATCAGTCGTCATGACTATCCGGCCGACACCTACGATCCACGAAGCCGTGCCTGGTTTTCCAGCGCCAGCCGCGACAGCGACCAGATCACCACCGAGCCCTACGTCTTTTTCTCTACCCACAACGTCGGCACCACCCTGGCCCGTCGCAGCGGCGAGCATGCCGTGATGGGTGCCGACCTGACCCTGGAAGAACTCAGCGCCACGCTGGCCAAACACGTGGTGACGCCAGCCACCGAAATCGTGCTATTCGATGCCGCGGGCAATGCCGTCGCGTATCCCGACAGCGGCCGACTGATCGTCGACGATCAAACCGCCCGCCTGATCAAGGCCGCCGACCTGAGCCCCAGTCTTGGTGAACTGCTCAATCGCCCCCCGGAAGGCAACCGCCTGAGTGCCAGCGGTCGCCAATGGATCGTGGCCCGCAGCAGCATGTAGGAGGGCGGCCCGCAAGGGCTGCAACTGGCACTACTGGTCCCCGAAGATGAACTGCTCGCCGATGCCTATCGCATGCGCTGGCAAGGGGCGCTGATTACCCTCGCGACGCTGCTGTTGTGCATTCCACTCGGCTGGCTGACGTCGAGGGTCCTGGTCAAACCCTTGCGTGCGCTGGTAAAGGAGGCGGACGCAATTCGCAGTTTCAATTTCAACTTTCCCGTTACCCGCCGTTCTCCGGTGCTGGAAGTCGACCAACTGAGCGTATCGATGGCGCGCATGAAAGAGACCCTGGCGAGTTTCTTCCAGATCACCGACAGCCTGAGCGCCGAAACCCGTTTTGCCCCCCTGCTGGAACGGGTGCTGTTTGAAACTCTGAAGATCGGCCAGGCCCAGGCCGGCCTGATTTACCTTCGCGAAGGCGATGGTGATCGCATGGAGCCCATGGGGCTGGTCATCAATGACACCTCTGAAACGCCATCATCCTTCGATATCCGCGGGCATGAACTTCAAGATCCACAGAGCCCAGCCTGGCTAAAGCAGCTGTCGAATGCCGACAACGTTGTCACCCATCTTGGCTTCGAGGAGGCTGGGGATTTGCAGAAGGTGTTGCTCGCTCTGAACTGCCCTCGCGTTCATTTGATCGGCATCCGCTTGCACAATCGGCATAACGAAACCGTGGGCTTGCTGGTGTTTCTGTTGGCCGATAGTGGCAACCAGAGCGACCTGGAAAAACTCCGCCCCGACCGCATTGCGTTTCTACAGGCTGTATCCGGTGCCGCTGCGGTGAGTATCGAAAGCCAGCGCCTGCAAGCCCGACAAAAACAGTTGCTGGACGCCTTCATCAAACTGCTGGCCGGCGCGATCGACGCCAAGAGTCCCTATACGGGAGGGCATTGCCAACGCGTTCCGGCCCTGACATTGATGCTCGCCCAAGCGGCTGCGGCCAGTCAGGACCCGGCTTTCAGCGGTTATCGACCCACCGAGGATGAATGGGAGGCGTTGCACATCGCTGCCTGGCTGCACGACTGCGGCAAGGTCACCACCCCTGAGTATGTCGTCGATAAAGCCACGAAGCTGGAAACCCTGAACGACCGCATCCACGAAATCCGCACCCGTTTCGAAGTGCTCAAGCGCGATGCCTGGATCAGCTATTGGCAAGCCCTTGCCGAAGGTGGTGAGGAGCAACATCTGGCGCAACTGCGCCATGCCACGCTGGCGGAGCTGGATGATGATTTCGCGTTCATTGCCCGCTGCAATCTCGGCGGCGAGGCCATGGCTGACGCCGACCTGCAACGCCTGCGCAGCATCGGCCAACGCACCTGGACACGAACCCTGGATGACCGATTGGGGGTTTCCTGGGAAGAAAACCGGCGCCAGTCACGCACGCCGGCACCGACGCTGCCGGTCAGCGAATCGCTGTTGGCAGACAAACCCGAACATCTGTTCGAGCGAATCGAGTCCGAACTGATTTCACCGGACAACCCATGGGGCTTCAAACTCGATGTGCCACGCTACAAATACAACCGTGGCGAGCTGTACAACCTGAGCATTGCCCGAGGCACCCTGACGAACGAAGAGCGCTTCATCATCAATCACCACATGGTGCAGACGATCCTGATGCTCAATCACCTGCCCTTCCCCAGTCACCTGCGCACCGTCCCGGAAATTGCCGGTGGCCATCACGAAAAAATGGATGGCACCGGTTATCCAAAACGCTTGAAGCGCGAAGAGATGAGCCTGCCAGCCAGAATGATGGCGATAGCCGATATTTTCGAGGCGCTGACCGCTGCTGACCGCCCCTACAAGAAAGCCAAGACCTTGAGCGAGGCGCTGGGCATCATGGCCAACATGTGCCGGGACGCCCACATCGATCCCGAGCTGTTCGGGTTGTTCATCAACGCCCACATTTACTTGCAGTACGCCGAGCGCTTCCTCGATCCCCGGCAGATCGATGCGGTGGACCCGTCAGGCCTGCTGATCAAGGCTGGCCTGCGGGCTTGATCAGCAATCGGTCAGGCGCAGGAAAATCGCTGCCAGTTGCTCGATGCCGGCCTGATCCTGTGCGGTGAAACGCGCCAGTTTCGGGCTGTCGAGGTCCAACACGCCGATCAAGCGTCCGTCCTTGACCAACGGCACCACCAGTTCGCTGTTCGACGCACTGTCGCAGGCGATATGTCCCGGGAATGCATGCACGTCTTCGACCAATTGCGTTTGCAAGGTCGCCGCCGCCGTCCCGCAAACGCCGCGCCCGAACGGAATCCGCACGCAAGCGATCTGCCCCTGAAACGGGCCGAGCACCAGCTCTTCATTGCGATTGAGGTAGAAACCGGCCCAGTTCAGATCGTCGAGCTGATTGAACAGGAATGCCGAAAACTGCGCGGCGTTGGCGATGAAGTCCCGTTCGTCCGCCAACAAGGATTCAAGCTGCGCATGCAGCATGCCGTAACCTTCGAGGCCCTGGCCGCTCTGCTGTAAATCGATCATGCCTTGTGCTCCAACAGTTTCAGCCCGACCCAATAGCGGGCAAATTGATACGCGCAACGTCCGTTGCGATTGCCGCGCCCGGTGGCCCAACGCACTGCGAGGATGTCCAACTGCTCATCGCGCTGCCACTTGAGGCCGGCCTTGTCGGCCAACTGGCCGATCCAATGCTCGACCACATTGAGGAAGTGCTCCTGGGTAAACGGGTAAAACGACAGCCAAAGCCCGAAGCGATCCGACAGGGCAATCTTGTCCTCCACCGCCTCGCTCGGATGCAGCTCGCCGTCGACCCGCTTCCAGTTTTCGTTATCGCTTTCCTTTTCCGGCACCAGGTGGCGACGGTTGGAGGTGGCGTAAAGCAAAACGTTATCCGGCGCTTGCTCGAGCGAACCGTCGAGTACGCTCTTGAGCACGCGATAATCGCCTTCGCCCGACTCGAACGACAGGTCATCGCAGAACAACACGAAACGTTGCGGCAGCTTGGCGATCTGTTCGACCACCCGAGGCAGATCCGCCAGATGATCGCGTTCGATTTCGATCAGGCGCAAACCGGTCTTGGCGTGTTCGGCCAGCAGAGCGCGGACCAGCGACGATTTACCGGTGCCGCGCGAACCCCAGAGCAGCGCGTGATTGGCCGGCATGCCATCGAGGAACTGCTGGGTATTGCGCCCCAGTTGCTCCACCTGCCGATCGACGCCGATCAGGTCGGACAGACGCATGTCGAGACTGACTTCCAGGGGCAACAGAAAGCCGCTGCGCCCCTCACGCTGCCAGCGAGCCGCCAGGCTCTGATTCCAGTCGATGGCTTGCCGAGGGGCAGGCAACAGCGGCTCGATGCGGGCCAGAACGGCGTCGGCGCGTTCAAGAAAAGCATTCAATCGGGAATCCACGTCTTCTCCTCGAGCACATTCACAGTAATGATGGCGATACAGCGACAATGCAAGGCGGTAGGTGAGCATCAGCCCCTTGTGCAAAGGGCTCGCGAGCACATCGGTATCCATGCATGATCGGCTATGCTTGAGCAGCGAAGGGAAATGGAAGTGGTTCAACACCCCATGGATATCAAGTTCACCAACCGCCTGTCTTACAAGCAGGCGCGCGTTACGGTGCTGGTCGGTTTAATCCTGGGCATGCTGCTCAGCCTGCTACAGATTGGCATCGATTATGCCAGTGAAGACGCTTCCATCAACCGGGAAATACAGTCTTTACTGCAAATCAGCCACAACCCTGCCTCACGTATCGCTTACAACATCGACGCCGAACTTGCCCAGGAACTGACCCTGGGCCTGCTGCGCTCGCCTGCGATCATCGGCGCGAAACTGGTCGACAACAATGGCAATGTGCTGGCGGACGTCAAACGCCCGGGCCTGCAAAGTGGCTATCGCCTGCTGAGCGACTTCCTGTTCGGTGCCGACCGCCAGTTCGAAGATCGCTTGTACCTGGATCACTTGCCGAACGAATCCCTCGGCACTCTGCGACTGGATGTCGATACCTACTCCTTCGGCTACCGCTTCCTGCGTCGAGCCGAAGTGACCCTGCTCAACGGTTTCGCCCGCAGCCTGATCCTGACGGGTATTTTGCTGGCGCTGTTCTACGTGATGCTGACCAAACCCTTGGTGCGCCTCATTCGCGAACTCAGCGGCCGCGACTCTCGCAGCATGGAGTCGAGTTCACTGGAATGCCCGGCGGGGCACGCCGCCGATGAAATCGGCGTGCTGGTGAAAGTGGCCAATCAGCAATTCGAGAACGTCGAGACTGAAATCCAGCAGCGGCGCAACGCCGAAAATCGCCTGACCGACTATCTCGGTCAACTGGAAAACATCGTTTCGGCCCGCACAGCGGAACTCAAGGCGATCAACGCACGGCTCAGCCAATCCAACCAGGAACTGGAAACTGCTCGCAGCACAGCCCTGGACATGGCTGAAGCACGCTCGGTGTTCCTGGCCAACATGAGTCATGAAATTCGCACTCCCCTTAACGGCCTGCTGGGGATGATCGCGCTGTCCCTCGATGGCCCGTTGAATCCCGAGCAGCAGCAACAACTGTCCATCGCCCATGACTCCGGCAAAGTGCTGGTGGAATTGCTCAACGATATTCTGGATCTGTCGAAGTTCGATGCCGGCCAACTCGAGCTCGAACACATCCCGTTCGACCTCGGCTCGCTGATCGAAGACACCGCCAATCTGCTGTCGCAGAACGCTGCGCCGAGCGTCGAACTGACGTGCCTGATCGATCCGGACTTTCCGGCGCTGGTTCTCGGCGATCCGACCCGGGTCCGGCAAATCGTCAGCAACCTGCTGTCCAACGCCCTCAAATTCACCCGGTTCGGGCGGGTCGATGTGCGCCTGTCGACCTTCGGCGACGGTGTCCGAATCGAAGTCTGTGACACGGGCATCGGGATCCCGCAGGACGCTCAGGTAAAGATATTCCAGCCCTTCACCCAGGCCGGTGCCGGCATTACCCGGCAGTTTGGCGGTACCGGGTTGGGGCTGGCCCTGACCTACAACCTCTGCGAAGCCATGCAGGGGCGCCTCACCATCAGTTCCGAAGCGGGTTTCGGCAGCCAGTTCTGCGCCGAACTGCCGCTACCCCGACACACCCGGGCACTGGCTGCGCCATCGCTGCAAGGCAAGGTTGTCGCGATCACGGCGGCCAGCAGCGGTTTGGCGGAATTGCTCGGCAATTTGTTGCCTGGCTGGGGGCTTGAGTATTTGCAGCGCTCCATCGATGACCCATTGATCGGTCTGGCCCCCGATGTGCTGATTACCGATTGCCCCGAATGCCTGTTCAGCCCGCGCCCCACCTTCACCGCGCCCATTCTGCTGGTGACCGCCTACGGCAGCTTCCTGCCCGGTGAACAGGTCAGCGCCCTCGCCCCCCTGCAGCAACAGGCGCGTCCCTTGGCACGCAATGCGCTGTACCAGACCTTGCAGCGAATTCTGCAACCGGATGGCGGCCCGCTCAGCGACACCCGGATCGACATTCATTCACCGCAGCGACGCGGCCGGGTGCTGCTGGTGGAGGACAACCCGGTCAACCAACTGGTGGCCAAAGGCATGCTCGGGAAACTCGGCTGTGACGTCACTGTCGCAGCCCACGGTGCCGAGGCGCTGGATCAGCTGGAATTCAAGGAGTTCGATCTGGTGCTGATGGACTGCAACATGCCGGTGATGGATGGCTATGAGGCCAGCCGGCAAATCCGCCGCAGCGGGCGCTGGCCACAGTTGCCCATCGTCGCCCTGACCGCCAACGCCATGTCCGAGGAACGCGAACGATGCCGTGCAGCGGGCATGAACGACTACCTGGCCAAACCCTTCCGCCGGGAAGAGCTGGCCGCTCTGCTGGACGTGTGGATTCCTGTTACGACAGCGCCTTGATTTGCCCCAACAGATGATCGAGGCCATCGCGTAGCTCATTCAGACGATCCAGATCCACACCGCTGTCGCAGAGCAGGCGAGCCTTCAATGGCCCGACTTGATCGCGCAAAGCCAGTCCGGAAGGCGACAGGCTCAGGTGCACCTCACGCTCATCGCGCGCCGAACGCTGCCGTTGGACCAGGTGCAACTGCTCCAGACGCTTGAGCAGCGGCGTGAGCGTGCCGGAATCCAGGGCCAGGCGCTCACCCAGCGCCTTGACCGTTGGTTGCTCGGGAGCTGTCTCCTGCCATTCCCATAACACCAGCATCGCCAGATACTGCGGATAGGTCAGACCCAACTGATCGAGCATCGGCTTGTAGGCGCGAATGACCGCGCGGGAAGCGGCGTACAGCTTGAAGCAGAGCTGGCTGTCGAGATTCAGCGAATCGACTGACAAGCTGTTCATTTGAGCAGGGCTTCGATCTCGCGGCTCAGGTCCTGCGGCTTGGTCGCCGGGGCGAAACGCTTGACCAACTGGCCGTCCTTGCCGATCAGGAATTTGGTGAAATTCCACTTGATGCCCTGGGAGCCGAGCACTCCCGGAGCGCGCTTTTTCAACTGCACAAACAGGGGGTGGGCGCTGGCGCCATTAACGTCGATTTTCTTGAACAGCGGGAAACTGACGCCGTAGTTCAACTCGCAAAACTCGGAAATCGCCCCTTCGTTGCTCGGTTCCTGCTTGCCAAATTGATTGCAGGGAAAGCCCAGCACGACCAGACCTTGATCCTTGTAGGTCTGCCATAGCTCTTCAAGGCCTTTGTACTGCGGGGTAAAACCGCATTTGCTGGCGGTATTGACGACCAACACGGCTTTACCGGCGAAATCCGCCAGGGTCTTTTGTTCACCCTTGATGGTGGTGCAAGGGATGCTCAGCAGGTTGTCGCTCATGTTTTGAGGTTCCGGATCAAAGGAAGAGAGCACAAAATAGCGAGCAATTGAATTGCGTGCAATTTAATTAATCAATCGTCGCGACAGAGGACCCAAATTTGCGGGAGCTGGCTTGCCAGCGAAGAGGCCCTTGATATTGGCATTGCATTTACGGGCATTTTCGCCGGCAAGCCCGCTCACGGCATTACCCAGCATCGCGTCAGGCGCGGGGGACCAGATCCAGGCATACGGAGTTAATGCAATAACGCAGACCGGTTGGTGGCGGACCGTCTGGAAAAACGTGTCCCAGATGCGCATCGCATTTGGCGCAAACCACCTCCGTGCGGATCATGCCGTGGCTGATGTCACGAATCTCGATCATTGCGCTATCGGCGATCGGTGCATAGAAGCTTGGCCAGCCGCAGCCGGAATCGAACTTGGTCCCGGAGTCGAACAGCGGCTCGTTGCAGCAGATGCAGTGGTAGACACCATCGGTTTTGGTGTCGTTGTACTTGCCGGAGAACGGGCGCTCGGTGCCCTTGAGCCGGCACACGTTGTACTGCTCCGGATCGAGCATGGCTTTCCATTCTTCCAGGGTTTTTTCCAACTTTTCCATCGTCACACCTCAGCGGCTGAAAAAGCCCGATCTGTACCTTTTCCACGGATCGGGCGGCACGTATGATTGCGCCTCGTCAAACGCCAGTCTGGCAGCCAGACCACGCGCATTCAAACGGATTTATGGGTGCTGCCTCTCAAGGCGTCAGACCTGTGTGATTACGCAGGATTCCCAGTACGGTTGTTCATTCGCCGCCTGGATCGTTCATTTTCGGGAACACATCGCCATGCAGGTCAGCAAATCGAACAAGCTCGCCAACGTCTGCTACGACATTCGCGGCCCAGTGCTCAAGCACGCCAAACGCCTGGAAGAGGAAGGCCATCGCATCCTCAAGCTGAACATCGGCAACCCGGCGCCCTTTGGTTTCGAAGCACCGGACGAAATCCTCCAGGACGTGATCCGCAACCTGCCGACCGCCCAGGGCTACAGTGACTCCAAAGGCCTGTTCAGTGCGCGCAAGGCCGTCATGCAGTACTACCAACAGAAGCAGGTGGAAGGTGTCGGCATTGAAGACATCTACCTGGGCAACGGCGTTTCTGAGCTGATCGTGATGTCGATGCAGGCCCTGCTCAACAATGGCGACGAAGTGCTGGTCCCGGCGCCGGATTACCCGCTGTGGACCGCCGCAGTCAGTCTGTCGGGCGGCAACCCGGTGCACTATCTGTGTGACGAGCAGGCCAACTGGTGGCCGGACCTGGCAGACATCAAGGCCAAGATCACCCCGAACACCAAGGCGCTGGTGATCATCAACCCGAACAACCCCACCGGTGCGGTGTACTCCAAAGAAGTGTTGCTGGGCATGCTGGAACTGGCCCGCCAGCATAATCTGGTGGTGTTCTCCGACGAGATCTACGACAAGATCCTGTACGACGATGCCGTGCACATTTGCACGGCATCCTTGGCGCCAGACTTGCTGTGCCTGACCTTCAACGGTCTGTCCAAGTCCTATCGGGTCGCTGGATTCCGTTCCGGCTGGATCGCCATTTCCGGCCCCAAACACCATGCCCAGAGCTACATCGAAGGCATCGACATGCTGGCCAACATGCGCCTGTGCGCCAACGTGCCGAGCCAGCATGCGATCCAGACCGCACTGGGCGGATATCAGAGCATCAACGATCTGGTGTTGCCGCCAGGACGGCTGCTGGAGCAGCGCAACCGTACCTGGGAATTGCTCAACGACATCCCAGGAGTCAGCTGTGTCAAGCCGATGGGCGCGCTGTATGCGTTTCCGCGCATCGATCCGAAAGTCTGCCCGATCCACAACGACGAGAAGTTCGTCCTCGACCTGCTGCTCTCCGAGAAGCTGCTGGTGGTGCAAGGCACGGCCTTCAACTGGCCATGGCCGGACCATTTCCGGGTCGTGACCCTGCCGCGTGTCGATGACCTGGACATGGCCATCGGGCGCATTGGCAACTTCCTCAAGTCCTATCGCCAATAAGCGGATTTTCACCGTGCGACACCTTCAGCGGTCGCACGGTGATTCATTCAGCAACACATGTATGTGCCCAGCCGCCCATCGAAGCCTCAATTCATCATCTATACCCACTTACCGGTCCGTGACTAACAACGACGGGGCCTGCGACATCCAATGCCTTACAAACCCTTCCTGCTGGACCATCGGAAATGCCCTGCAAGCAGCTAAGCTTTTGCCGTAGGACACAGTTTGAAATAGTCACCTGGTTGAATACCCCGGTGCAGCACCTTATATACCCCGCAGTACGCTACATCTTTAGCAAAAGGAGATTTCTACAACCATGATGCGCATCCTGCTGTTTTTGGCCACTAACCTGGCGGTCGTGCTGATTGCCAGCATCACCCTGAGCCTTTTCGGCTTCAACGGGTTCATGGCGGCCAACGGGGTTGACCTCAACCTCAATCAGCTGCTGATTTTCTGTGCGGTCTTTGGTTTCGCCGGTTCCCTGTTCTCGCTGTTCATCTCCAAGTGGATGGCGAAGATGAGCACCAGCACCCAGATCATTACCCAGCCACGCACCCGTCACGAGCAATGGCTGCTGCAAACCGTCGAGCAATTGTCCCGCGAAGCCGGGATCAAGATGCCTGAAGTCGGGATTTTCCCAGCCTACGAAGCGAACGCATTCGCCACCGGCTGGAACAAGAACGACGCGCTGGTCGCAGTGAGCCAGGGTCTGCTCGAGCGTTTCTCACCCGATGAAGTGAAAGCCGTACTGGCCCACGAAATCGGCCACGTGGCCAATGGCGACATGGTCACGCTGGCATTGATCCAGGGCGTGGTGAACACCTTCGTGATGTTCTTCGCACGGATCATCGGTAACTTTGTCGACAAGGTGATTTTCAAGAACGAAGAAGGCCAGGGCATTGCCTACTACGTGGCGACCATTTTCGCTGAACTGGTCCTGGGTATCCTGGCCAGCGCCATCGTCATGTGGTTCTCGCGCAAACGCGAATTCCGCGCTGACGAAGCCGGTGCACAACTGGCCGGCACGGCTGCGATGATCGGCGCCCTGCAACGCCTGCGTGCGGAACAGGGACTGCCGGTGCACATGCCCGACACCCTGAACGCGTTCGGCATCAACGGTGGCATCAAACAGGGCTTCGCCCGCATGTTCATGAGCCACCCGCCGCTGGAAGAGCGTATCGATGCACTGGCTCGTCGCCGGGGCTGAGAAACTCCCTGATAAACAAGAAGGCCCGCAGTGATGCGGGCCTTTTTTTGCCAGCTTGAACAAGCACTGCTCGTAAAGTAGCCACAGCAGTCGCTAAAAATTACCGGGTGGACACCCGATACACCCGCTCTTCAAGTCGCGTAACGCCTGCCTCCAGAAACTTCCCGCTCTCGCTCAGCACGTCCTGATCTTCCAGGATTTTTAGCGACCACGCCTGGCCAAACAATCGCTTCACTTCGTCATCCAGCACGGCAAACGGTGGGCCGTCCATTTGAGCCTGGTCATAATCGAGCGTGATCAAAAGCCCATGGCAATCCTTGGGCAGGATCCGCTTCAAATGCGTGGCATATTGCTCGCGCATCGAAGGCGGCAGCGCAATCAATGCGGCCCGGTCATATAACGCAGCGCAATCAGCCACATCGCCGGCTGTCAGCTCGAAAAAGTCACCGCACCAAAGCTCAATGGAGCCTGCGCGATAAACCTTGAACGGCCCCTGCTCGCTGACGACAGGATCAAAGTGATGCTCGCTGAAAAAGTCCTCGATGGCTTTTTCCGACAGTTCGACGCCCAGAACCTCGTGCCCCTGATGAGAGAGCCACAACACATCCAGACTCTTCCCACACAAGGGCACCAGAACGCGACTGCCCTCTTCCAGGCCCAACGCCGGCCAGAACCGCTGCAGATAAGGATTCACTTCCAGCAGATGAAAGCCGATCTGATTCGACGCCCATCGCTTGTGCCAAAACTCCGGCTGCATAAATAACCCCGAAAATTCGATCAAAACACCCTAAAACTTATATTAGATTTAGATCAATGATCTGATTGAAGATGGTGCCATCTTAACTCTCAGGAGCTCGTCTATGTTCCCCAGTCTGTACATATCCCATGGTTCTCCCATGCTAGCCCTGGAACCCGGCGCCAGCGGGCCCGCCCTGGCTCGCCTGGCGGCAGAGATGCCGAAACCCAAAGCCATCGTGATTGTATCTGCGCACTGGGAGAGCAATGAACTGTTTGTCAGCGGTAATCCACGACCTGACACCTGGCATGACTTCGGCAGCTTCCCCAAAGCCTTGTTTGAAGTTCAGTACCCAGCACCCGGCAATCCACAACTGGCTGCCGAAGTCGTCGAACTGTTGAAGGCCAGCAACCTCCCCGCCCGCATCGACCCTGACCGGCCTTTCGATCACGGTGTCTGGGTACCCCTGTCACTGATGTATCCACTGGCGGATATCCCGATCGTTCAGGTTTCCCTGCCCACCCGTGGCGGCCCAACCCTGCAGACCCGCGTCGGCCATGCCCTGAGCAGCCTGCGTGCGCAAGGCGTTTTACTGATCGGTTCAGGCAGCATCACCCATAACCTGCGGGAACTGGACTGGCATGCCGGTCCCGAGAGCGTCGAACCGTGGGCGCAGGCATTCCGCGACTGGATGATCGAGAAGCTTGCGGCCAATGATGAATCAGCCTTGCACGATTATCGTCAGCAAGCACCGAATGCCGTGCGCAACCATCCCAGCGACGAACACTTGCTGCCGCTGTACTTTGCCCGCAGTGCCGGCGGTCAGTTCAGCGTCCTCCACCAAGGATTCACCATGGGCGCACTGGGCATGGACATCTATCGTTTCGGTTGATCCGCCAGGCCGATTCGTACCGGTCAAGCCAGGCACAAATCAGCAGGCAAAAAAAATCCCCGAACCGGTCGGGGATTTTTTATGTGCGATCAATCAGCCCGAAAGCGGATCAATCTTCGCGGTAGCGACGCAACTTCAACTGCTTACCGGCAACGCGAGTGTCCTTCAGCTTCGTCAGCAGACGCTCCAGACCATCTTCCGGCAGCTCAACGAGGCTGAAGCTGTCACGAACCTGGATGCGACCGATGGCTTCACGAGCCAGACCACCTTCATTGAGGATGGCGCCCAGCAGGTTCTTGGCAGCGATGCCATCACGCGCGCCCAGCGCGGTACGGCAACGAGCACGGCCTTCGGCCAGAGGGATTGGTGCGCGACGCTCGCGGTCACCACGCTCAGGACGATCACCGGAACGCTCTGGACGATCGCCACGTGGTGCGTTGTTCGGCACCAGTGGACGCTCTTTCTCGATAGCGGCCAGGTTCAGCGCTTGACCGTTGGTCGCCTTGCGCAGCAGGGCTGCGGCCAAGGCACGCGGGCTGCAACCGATATCGGCAGTCAGGCGATCCAGCAGATCACCATGGGTCGATTCAGCTTCAGCCACCAGCGGCGAAAGGCTGTTGGTCAGTTTCTTGATGCGCGCGTCCAGAACGGCTTGAGCGTCCGGCAGACGAACTTCGGCAACTTTCTGACCGGTTACACGCTCGATGACCTGCAGCATGCGGCGCTCACGTGGAGTCACCAGCAACAGCGCGCGACCTTCGCGACCGGCACGGCCGGTACGGCCGATACGGTGAACGTAGGACTCCGGGTCGTACGGCATGTCAACGTTGAACACGTGAGTGATGCGCGGAACGTCCAGGCCACGAGCAGCAACGTCGGTCGCCACAACGATGTCCAGACGGCCATCCTTGAGGGAGTCGATCACACGCTCACGCTGGTTCTGGGCAATGTCACCGTTCAGCGCAGCGGCTTTGTAGCCTTTGGCTTCCAGGGCACTGGCCAGGTCCAGGGTCGCTTGCTTGGTACGCACGAACATGATCAGCGCGTCGAAATCTTCCACTTCCAGCAAGCTGAGAACGGCAGAAGTCTTCTGGTCAGCGTGAACCAACAGGTGAGCCTGTTCGATCGCGGTAACGGTCTGGGTCTTGCTCTGGATCTTCACGTGCTTCGGATCGCGCAGGTGGCGCTCAGCAATGGCACGGATCGATTGTGGCAAGGTAGCCGAGAACAATACGGTCTGACGGGTTTCCGGCATGGCCTTGAAGATAACTTCCAGGTCGTCCATGAAGCCCAGCTTGAGCATTTCGTCGGCTTCGTCGAGAACCAGGTGGTTAACGGTGGCCAGTACTTTTTCGTCGCGACGCAGGTGGTCGCACAGACGGCCCGGAGTGGCGACAACGATCTGTGCGCCATTACGGATTGCTTTCAGTTGTGGGCCCATCGGCGCGCCGCCGTAGACAGCCACAACAGTTACGCCCGGCATTTGCTTGGCGTAGGTTTCGAAAGCGGTTGCAACTTGTAGCGCCAACTCACGAGTTGGGGCCAGGATCAGAGCTTGCGGCTCGCGCTTGGACGGATCAATGCGGTGCAGGATAGGCAGGGCAAAGGCAGCGGTTTTACCGGTACCGGTTTGCGCCTGACCAATCATATCGTGACCGGCGAGAATGATCGGAATCGACTGCTGCTGAATGGCCGAAGGCTCTTCATAGCCGGTAGCGACTACTGCAGCGACAATATTGGGATGAAGTTCAAGAGCGGCGAAGCCGCCGATTTCCTGGGTCATGGGTCTGCCTCTAAGTGCATCCGCAAAGACCCATGCTCCAAAGCTGCGCATGCCGTGTTGAGACTCAAGAGTCGCCCTGGCAGCTTTGTCGGCGGGGATTTGCGAAAACGAATGAATGAAAAGAATCGTCAAGGAGAGTCCGCGATGCGGACGTGCAGCCGAAGCTGACTTCGGGGAATTGCTCTACCTAAACGCGGCCCGGCTAAAGGCCGGCGCGCACTATACCGGAATTTGCTGAAAAAGGGAGCTTTTTTTATCGCAAAACTCCCGCGCACGGCGTTCTGTCACAGGCTTTGCGGATAATCTGACAAGCGTCTATTTTTCAAAGGCCCGGCCCTGCGGGCGATGCCGCTAAAACGGTTCATCTTGAACAGTCAGACCGTCGGTCCGACTGCCCTTCCCGCCCGAGGAAATGCACCATGAAAGAGCTCAACACCAGCCGCGTGAGCCGTGAAAAGCGTGGTCATGTCCTGATGATCGGCCTGGATCGGGTCGCCAAACGCAACGCCTTCGATCTCGACCTGCTCAACGAATTGAGCCTGGCTTACGGCGAGTTCGAGGCTGACAGCGAAGCGCGGGTGGCGGTGGTCTTCGGCCATGGCGAGCATTTCACCGCCGGGCTGGACCTGGTCAATGCCAGCGCCGCGCTGACCGAAGGCTGGCAGACACCGCCCGGTGGCTGCGATCCGTGGGGGGTGTTCGCCGGACCGAGAGTCAACAAACCGGTGATTGTCGCCGCGCAAGGCTACTGCCTGACGATCGGCATCGAGTTGATGCTGGCCGCCGATATCAACCTGTGCGCCAGCAACACCCGTTTTGCGCAAATGGAAGTGCAACGCGGCATATTTCCCTTCGGAGGTGCCACCCTGCGCCTGCATCAAGTCGCAGGCTGGGGTAACGCGATGCGCTGGATGCTGACCGGGGACGAATTTGATGCCCATGATGCCTTGCATCTTGGGTTGGTACAGGAAGTCATGGCCAGCGAGGATTTGCTGCCACGGGCGATCGAGTTGGCCGAACGAATTGCCCGACAGGCGCCGCTTGGGGTTCAGGCGACGCTGATGTCTGCCCGACAGGCGCGATATGAAGGGGAAACGGCGGCCGCGCAAGGGTTGCCGGCGCTGGTGAAGAAGCTGATGAGCAGCGAGGATGCCCGGGAGGGTGTTTTGTCACTGGTGGAGCGACGGCCCGGAGTCTTCAAAGGCGTGTGAAATGTGTGTTGGCTTCCATGGCTTCATCGCGGGCAATCCCGCGATGAAGTCCGGTCGAGCAATAAATCAGGTCGCCGGCCGAATCGCCTTGATCAACGACTGCAACGAGTACCCCAACCGCGGCGCCAGCCCTTCGGCCCGGGCGATCAGGCCGTCCATGTCCAGTTGCTGATCCAGGTCCGAAGGCACGATCAGAATCACGTTGCCCTCCTTCACCGGCAACTCCCAGTAATGCCGATGATAAAGCCCGCGCAACAATGCAGCGCCCAATGGCTTGCCATCATCGGTGGCCCATTGATTGATCACCAGCCATCCGCCCGGATTCAGGCGTTTCTGGCAGTTTTCCAGGAAAGACCAGGCCAGGTGCCCGACGCCGGGACCGACATCGGTATACAGGTCGACAAAAATCAGGTCCGCCGGCTCGGCAGTGTCGAGCAGCTCAAGCGCGTCACCCACACGGATGTACAGGCGCGGATCGTCATCCAGCCCGAGGTATTCGATGGCCAGACGCGGCACGTCAGGGCGCAACTCGATGGCTTCGACATCCTCCAGCGGCAGGAACTTGAGGCACGCCTGGGTCAGCGTCCCGGCACCGAGGCCGAGAAACAGTGCGCTTTCCGGCTGCTCGTGGCACAGCGCACCGATCAGCATCGCCCGGGTGTAGTCATACTCGAGCCAGCTCGGATCGGCCGTGAAGACGCAGCTTTGTTCGATGGCATCACCGAATTCGAGAAAGCGGTAATCGGCCACTTCCAGCACGCGAATCACGCCAAATTCGTCCTGCACCTCGGCGAGCAGATGCTCGACGCGCTCCTCAGTCATTTCGTCTCCTGATCGTCACCGGGCCCGGCAACGCAATAACACCGCGAACAGGGCGCGGCAAAGGCGCGATTGTCCGCGAAGCGACGGGAACAGGTCACGCACTAATTGCTGATAACATGGTCCTCCGAGCGTAAAACATTAGAGACCGCGATGAGCCAACCCTGGAGCCCTGACAGCTGGCGCGCCCTGCCGATCCAGCAACAACCCCAATACCCCGACGCGGCGCATTTGCTGCAAGTCGAGCAAACCCTGGCCAGCTACCCACCACTGGTGTTTGCCGGTGAAGCCCGGGAGTTGCGCCGTCAGTTTGCCGAGGTGACCCAGGGCCGGGCTTTTCTATTGCAGGGCGGCGACTGCGCCGAAAGCTTTGCCGAGTTCTCCGCGGCGAAAATCCGCGACACCTTCAAGGTGCTCCTGCAAATGGCGATTGTCATGACCTTTGCCGCCGGCTGCCCGGTGGTCAAGGTCGGGCGCATGGCCGGACAGTTCGCCAAGCCACGCTCGGCCAACGACGAAACCATCGACGGCGTGACCCTGCCGGCCTATCGGGGTGACATCGTCAACGGTATCGGTTTCGACGAAAAGAGCCGCGTGCCGGATCCGGAGCGCCTGCTGCAGTCCTACCACCAGTCCACCGCCACCCTTAACCTGCTGCGCGCCTTTGCCCAGGGCGGGTTTGCCGATCTGCATCAGGTACACAAGTGGAACCTGGACTTCATAGCCAACTCGGCCCTGGCGGAAAAATACAGCCACCTGGCCGACCGCATCGATGAAACCCTGGCCTTCATGCGCGCCTGCGGCATGGACAGTTCGCCGCAACTGCGCGAGACCAGTTTCTTCACCGCTCACGAGGCGCTGTTGCTGAACTACGAAGAAGCCTTCGTTCGTCGCGACAGCCTGACCAATGACTACTACGACTGCTCGGCGCACATGCTGTGGATCGGCGACCGCACCCGTCAGCTCGATGGCGCCCATGTTGAATTCCTGCGCGGGGTGAAAAACCCGATCGGGGTCAAGGTCGGCCCGAGCATGAACCCGGAAGACCTGATTCGCCTGATCGACGTGCTCAATCCGGACAACGATCCGGGCCGCTTGAACCTGATTGCGCGCATGGGCGCGAACAAGGTCGGCGATCACTTGCCGCAGCTCATCCGCGCCGTACAGCGTGAAGGCAAGCAAGTGCTGTGGAGTTGCGACCCGATGCACGGCAACACCATCAAGGCCAGCAGCGGCTACAAGACCCGTGACTTCGCGCAGATTCTTGGCGAAGTGAAGCAGTTCTTCCAGGTTCACGAAGCCGAAGGCAGTTACGCCGGCGGCATTCACATCGAGATGACCGGGCAGAACGTTACCGAATGCATCGGGGGTGCGCGGCCGATTACAGAAGACGGTTTGTCTGATCGTTACCACACCCATTGCGATCCACGGATGAATGCCGACCAGTCGCTGGAGTTGGCGTTTTTGATTGCCGAGACCCTGAAGCAGGTTCGGCGCTAACTCGCATCGCCCCCATCGCTGGCAAGCCAGCTCCCACAGGATTAACGTCGTTGGGCAATAATGTGCACGACGCAACATGTGTAGGAGCTGGCTTGCCAGCGATGCCCTCGGATCAATCACCGCAAATGCTGGCCAATGCCACCCGCAACCTGTCCGCACTCGCCCGCGGGCAATTCAACCGGACCTGTGCCAACCCCAGCCAATCGGCCATCTGCCGCAGATTGACCGCCAACGCCAGCATCCCTTCGTCATCCAGCCCTGGCTCTTCTTCATGCACGGCGTGTACTGCCAATCGACCGGCCGCTCGCTCGGCGCGCAAATCGACCCGTGCGGCAATCCGCTCGTTGTGCAGGAAGGGCAAGACGTAATAGCCGTAGACCCGCTTGTCCTGCGGCGTATAGATCTCCAGCCGATAGCGAAAATCGAACAGGCGCTCGGTGCGACTGCGTTCCCAGATCAGTGAATCGAAAGGTGAAAGCAAGGCACTGGACTCGACCTTGCGCGGCACCTTGGGCTCCGGCTGGCAATAGGCCGGTTGGCGCCAGCCCTCGACTTCGCAGGAGAGCAATTCACCGGCCTCGACCAACTCCGCCAGACGTGGGCGGCTGTCAGCGGGATTCAGGCGAAAGTAGTCGCGCAGATCCTTTTCCGTGCCGACGCCCAACGCTGTCGTGGCATGCAACAGCAGTCCGCGCTGGGCTTGCGCCTCATCAACCCGTGGCTGCGCAAGAATCGCCGAGGGGATCACCCGCTCCGGCAAATCATAAAGCCGTTCGAACCCGCGTCGGCCGGCCACGGTCACTTCACCGGCGGCGAACAACCATTCCAGCGCATGCTTTTCCGCACTCCAGTCCCACCACGGCCCGGCCCGCTCCTGGCGGGTCGACAGACTGCCGGCCCCCAGCGCGCCCTGCGCCTCGACGGAGGCCAGCACCCGGCGAATGACGTCCTGCTGCTCACGACCAAAACGCGCCAGTTGTTGATAAATGTCTTCGCCACGACTCGCACGCTGCATGCGCCAGCGCATCAACGGGTACATCGACAAGGGCAGCAAAGAGGCTTCGTGCCCCCAGTATTCGAATAACGTTCGGCGTCGGCCCTGACTCCAGGCAGCCTGGTCGAGCACGTCGCAAGGGTAGTTTCCAAGGCGGGAAAACAGCGGAAGGTAGTGCGAGCGCACCAAGGCATTGACCGAGTCGATTTGCAGAATGCCTAGCCGTTCGATCAGACGGTTGACCTGAAGCGGCTTGATCGTCGCTGGCGACTGGCGCCCGTTGAACCCTTGGGCGGCCAGCGCCAGACGCCGAGCCTGTTTGAGGGTAAAGGACAACGTTGCGGGCATGGGCATCTCCTTGTCTGCTCGCAAGCTACCTCACCGGTAAGTGGTTTGTGTAGCGTGGCACTCATCATTTATGCATCGGGTCGTTCCAGAATGGCTTGACCGACTCGAACTCGACATCCGCCCGACTCATGCCGATGTCTTTCAGCGCTTCATCACTCAGGCTCGCCAGCAGTTCGCGCTCCTTGTGCAGTTCGTACCAGCGACTGAACTTGTGCAGCAGATCGGATACCAGGTGGATCGAGTGTTTTTCTACCGCTGGATATTCATGTTGACCTTTCATCTTGTTGCCCTCCGTTTTGGATGGCTCCAGTCTCGCGCCGGGACTAAGATCAATCCAACGAATGTTTCTGATGTCACATATCTCGGAGATTGATGAATGTCCGCCTACCCGAGTATCGACACCGAAGTACTGCGTACCTTCGTCGCGATCGCCGATCAGGGCGGCTTTACCCGTGCGGGAGAATTGGTCAATCGCACCCAGTCGGCCGTGAGCATGCAGATGAAGCGGCTGGAAGAAGATGTGTTGCAGCGCCAGTTGTTCCAGCGCGACGGCCGGCAGGTTCGGCTGACAGCGGAAGGCCAGGTTTTGCTCGGGTATGCCCGGCGCATCCTCAAGCTGCACAGCGAAGTCTTCAACACCTTGCGCGAGCCGCACATGGTCGGCACGGTACGGATCGGTACTCCGGACGATTACGTGATGCGTTTTCTGCCGGGGATTCTGCGCCGGTTTGCCCAGTCCTATCCGCTGATCCAGATCGAAGTGCACTGCGAGTCGTCCAAGCAATTGCTGATGCGCCAGGACCTCGACCTGTCCATCGTGACCCGCGAACCGGGCAGTGAAATCGGCCAGCTACTGCGCAAGGAACGCTTCGTCTGGGCCGAAGCCCAGTGTTTCAGTGCCCACGAACAAACCCCGTTGCCGCTGGCGATGTTCAACAGTGACTGCTTCTGCCGCTTGTGGGCCTGCAATGCCCTTGATGCCATGGGCCGCGATTATCGCGTGGCGTACAACAGCGACAGCTTGTCGGCGATCATGGCGGTGGTCAGCGCCGGCCTGGCGGTGACCGCGCAACTGGAAAGCCTGATCACGGCGGACATGCGCATCCTCGGTGAGGCCGAAGACCTGCCGGTCCTGCCCGAGGCCAGCATCATGCTGGTGCGCAACCTGCACACCCCGTCACCGATCACCGAATGCCTGGCCGACCACATCGTCGAAGGCTTCAAACTTTAAAGGCGAGCATCACCGCGCAGCACACCAGGAAGCCGCAGAACAATCCACGCAGCAACCGCTCGGGCATGGCGTGGGCGATTCTCACCCCCCAACTGATGCTCATCAGGCCACCGATCGCCAGCGGCACTCCAATCATCCAGTGCACTTGATGGTGTACGGCATAGGTGACCAGCGTGACACCCGTGCTGGGCAGTGCCAGCGCCAGCGACAAGCCCTGCGCCACCACTTGAGTCGTGCCAAACAGACTGGTCAATACCGGCGTCGCCACGACCGCCCCACCTACGCCAAACAACCCGCCCATGGTCCCGGACGCCGCGCCGAGCACACCCAGCCAGGGCCATGAATAATTCATCTGCGCCGAGGCCGGCGCGCTGGCGGTGAACATGCGCACCAGGTTGTAGGCCGACAGGGCAACAAGAAACGCGACGAAGCCAATCCGCATGATTTGCGCATCAACGCCCACGGCCCAAATCGAACCGATCCAGGCGAAACAGAACCCCATCGAAGCCAGCGGCAACGCGTGGCGTAACTCGATGCGGTTGCGTTGGTGGTAGCGCCACAATGCCAGCATCACATTCGGCACGACCATCACCAACGCCGTCCCTTGGGCAATCTGCTGATCCAGACCGCAAAACACACCCAGCAAGGGAATGGCAATCAAGCCTCCGCCGATACCGAAAATTCCGCCAAGGGTTCCCAGGGCTGCGCCGAAGACCAGATACATCAGAAACTCAATCACAGCAGTTTTTCCCTTTAGGTGAAGCGGTTCATCCTACGCAGTTGGGTCTGGCTCGGAAACGCACAGCAACGCACAATGGCTATGCCAACTTCGCACAGGCATTGACCACACATGAATCCCAATCAATTGACCGATCAACTGGGCCTGTTCCTGGACGTGCTGGAAACCGGCAGCTTTTCCGCGGCATCACGCCGTCATCCGCTGACGCCCTCGGCGGTGGCCCGGCGCATCGATAGCCTTGAAAGCGCCGTCGGCAGTCAGTTGTTCATCCGCAGCACCCACGCGGTGCGGGCGACTCCGGCCGGCATGGCCTTTGCCGAACGCGCACGACGGATCGTCGCCGAATTACGCCTGGCCAGGGCGGAAGCCGTGTCCCTCAGCAGTGCGCCGGAAGGTCTGATCCGGGTCGATGCGCCGGCCGCGTTCGGTCGCCGGCATCTGGCGCCGGTGATCGCCGATTTCTTGATGCTTTACCCCGGCCTCGATGTGCAATTGCACTTGATTGACAGTTTTGTCGACATGCAGGGCTTGAACCTTGGCAAGGTCGATCTGGTCCTGCGCGCCGGGCTGATGGCCGACACCCGGCTGGTGGCCACGCCGCTGGCGAGCATGATGCGCATCGCCTGCGCCAGTCCCGACTATTTGCAGCGCCGGGGCGTACCCACCGATCCGACTCAGTTGATTGACCATGACGGCCTCGATTGGGATGGCTTGGCTCCCCCCTTCGCGTGGCGTTTCGAGCGAGACGGTCAAATGCAATTGCACCGCCCTTCGCGAGTGCGCATGAGCGCCAACAATGCCGAGGCGCTGGTCTGCGGCGCACTGGCCGGACTGGGTATTGCGCATTTGCCGACCTGGCTGGCCAGTGAATACCTGCTGCGCGGTGAACTGTTGCCATTGTTCTGCGAGAACGGCCTGCCGAAACCCGAGAGCTCCGGGATCTATGCCTTGCGCCTGGAACAACAACCCAATTCCCGCAGCCGCTTGCTGCTGGAGTACCTGAAAAGCCGTTTCAGCCCGATCCCGCCTTGGGATCAGGTGCTGCAAACCCACTTGGGGCGCCACTAGTCAAGAATTGTCTGGCGCATTAAAGATTCGCCCGCTAGATTCTGAAGATCACTGATCAAGGCTTTGACATGACCACCGAGCGCGACACCCCGGACAACTGCGACAACCTGCTGCTGGACAATCAGGCCTGCTTTGCCCTGCACTCCACTTCGCTGATGATGACCAAGGTCTACAAGCCTTTGCTCCAGGCGTTGGGCCTGACCTATCCGCAGTACCTGGCGATGATGGTGCTGTGGGAACGGGACGGTTTGACCGTAGGCGAAATCAGCGCACGCTTGCTGACCGATCCTGGCTCGCTCACGCCACTGCTCAAACGCCTGGAGACTGAAGGTCTGCTCAGTCGCACTCGCAGTCGTGAAGATGAGCGCGTGGTGATCGTCGAACTCACCGCCAAGGGCCGCGCCTTGCGCGGCAAAGCCCGTGACATTCCCCAATGCATCCTCGGCGCGAGCGGCATGACGCTGGAGCGCTTGCAAAAACTGCAGGCGGAGCTGCAAGCGCTGCGTCATCACCTGCAAGAAAGCCTGATTTAAAAGCACCTTCACCTGCCTGTGGAAACCTGAATCCTGTGGAAGCCGGGCTTGCCCGCGATGGCGGTATGTCAGCGCCATTGATGTCGACTGACAGGACGCTATCGCGTGCAAGCCATTCCTCCCACAGGAATCGCCTGGGTATCTGAAATCTCGGCCACAAAAATTTTTTGCGACTCGCCTCTCCCCTCCTGCGCCTCTAAATCAAGCCTTCCAGCCAATTCGGCCGCCTCGACGCGATCTCTGAATAGATCTTTCTTAAAAATTTATATTGCGCACTAAATATTTGCGCGATACATTCACCACGCACTTACTTAGCGCGCAAACATTTAGCGCAATCAATCAAACCCGAACGAGGCTTTCACCATGCAAACTCTCTACACCGCAATCGCAACTTCCACCGGTGGCCGTGACGGCCGTGCGGTTTCCAGCGACAACATCCTCGACGTCAAACTCGCCACCCCAAAAGAACTCGGCGGTGCCGGCGGCGCAGCAACCAACCCTGAGCAACTGTTTGCAGCCGGCTACTCCGCCTGCTTCATCGGCGCACTGAAATTCGTCGCCAGCCAGACCAAACGCAAAATCCCGGATGACGCATCGATCACCGCCCATGTCGGTATCGGCCAGATCCCTGGCGGCTTCGGTCTGGACATCGACCTGCACATCAGCCTGCCGGGCCTTGAACAAGCCGACGCGCAATCCCTGGTCGACGCGGCCCATCAGGTCTGCCCGTACTCCAACGCCACCCGCGGCAACGTCGATGTGCGTCTGCACGTCACCGTCTAACCGCTGATTGCCCAGGCCCGAACAGGAAATGAACATGAACACCTTCAGCAAAGTCTTGAGCGGCACCCTTCTCGCCTTTTCCATCCAGAGCGCATTTGCCGGCGACGTTGAACACAACACCCAGGCATTCCTCGATGTGCTCAATGCCGGCACCGGCAAACCGATGGAGCAAATGACACCTGCCGAAGCACGCGCCGTACTGGTGGGTGCGCAGGCCGGGGTGAAGCTGACGCTGCCAAAAGCCGATGTCAGCCAGAAGACCATTCAAGTCGACGGCCAGCCGCTGAGCCTGACCATCGTCCGGCCGGCCGGGGTCAAGGGCGAATTGCCGGTGTTCATGTTCTTCCACGGCGGTGGCTGGGTACTGGGAGACTTCCCGACCCACGAACGACTGGTGCGTGACCTGGTTGTCGGTTCGGGTGCGGCGGCGGTGTTCGTCAACTACACCCCGTCACCGGAAGCGCATTATCCGGTGGCGATCAACCAGGCTTACGCCGCAACCCAGTGGGTGGCCGAGCACGGCAAAGAGATCAACGTCGACGGCAAACGCCTGGCTGTGGCCGGCAACAGCGTCGGCGGCAACATGGCGGCCGTGGTCGCGCTGATGGCCAAAGACAAGGGAACGCCGGCGATCAGGTTCCAGGTGCTGCTGTGGCCGGTGACCGACGCCAACTTCGAGACGGGTTCTTACAACCAGTTCGCCGAAGGGCACTTCCTCAGCAAAAACATGATGAAGTGGTTCTGGGACAACTACACCACCGACGCGAATCAACGTAACGAGATCTACGCCTCGCCGCTGCGGGCCACCCCTGCGCAACTCAAGGGCCTGCCACCCGCCCTGGTGCAGACGGCCAGCGCCGATGTCCTGCGCGATGAAGGTGAAGCCTATGCGCGCAAACTCGACGAGGCTGGCGTGCCGGTGACCTCGGTTCGCTACAACGGCATGATCCACGACTACGGTTTGCTGAACGTGGTGAGTCAGGTGCCGGCGGTGCGTTCGGCGATGCTGCAGGCTTCGCAAGAACTCAAAGCGCACCTGAAATAAAAAACCAGTGGGGAGCCTGCTCGCGACAGCGGGGTGTCAGTTGACATCTATATTGGGTGATCCGACGCCATCGCGAGCAGGCTCGCTCCCACGTGGGTCAACATTGAGCCTTAAACTGCAGACACAAAAAAGCCCGACTCAATGGTCGGGCTTTTTCATTCCTGAAGCTGTGCTTATTTGGCACGGCCTTTGTAGGAACCGCCTTCGCGGGTATCGATCTCGATCATGTCGCCGATTTCGATGAAGTCAGCAACCGACAGCTCGGTACCGTTCTTCAGTTTGGCAGGCTTCATCACCTTGCCGGAAGTGTCACCGCGAGCGGAACCTTCGGTGTAGTCAACCTGACGCACGATGGTGGTCGGCAGCTCTACGGAAACCAGACGGCCTTCGAAGAACACGGCTTCGCAAACGTCGGTCATGCCTTCTTCGATGAACGGCAGTACGCTTTCGATGTCTTCAGCGTTCAGCTCGTACATGGTGTAGTCGGTGGTGTCCATGAACGTGTAGGAGTCGCCGCTGATGAAGGACAGGGTCGCTTCTTTGCGGTCGAGGATCACGTCGTCCAGTTTGTCGTCGGCGCTGTAAACGGTCTCGGTCTTGTAACCGGTCAACAGGTTTTTCAGCTTGGTCTTCATGATCGCGCTGTTACGACCGGACTTGGTGAATTCAGCTTTCTGAACCAGCCAAGGATCGTTGTCGATACGGATCACGGTACCGGGTTTGAGTTCTTTACCAGTTTTCATTGCGAATATCCGAATTTGGATGGGATTTACAAAAATCTAGGCCGCGTATCATATCCAATTTAGGTAAAACTGTACCAGCGCCGTGGCAAGATCAGCCTGCAAGGCTTGTTCCAGACACCACGCCTGGGCGTGTTTTTCCAGCTCTGGCCAGTGTTTGCGGGTCGATTGCCAGTGATCGGTCATTTTCTCACCGGCATTCCAGGCCCGCCAGAGACCGCTGATCGCCTCGCCGGCCGGTCCGGAAAGGCCCTTCACATAGAGCGCGAGGAAGGCTTCCAGCTTGTCCAGATGGATATCCTCGTCCTGCTGATAGATGTGCCAGAGCATCGGTCGCCCCGCCCATTGGGCACGGACGAAAGAATCCTCGCCGCGCACCGCATTGAAATCGCAGCTCCACAGCAACAGGTCATATTGGTCCTGCCGGACGAACGGCAGCACCTGCACGGTCAAGGCATCGCGCACATGCATGGCACCGGCTGCCAGCCCGTGCACACCGAGCCAACGCTCGACATCGCCAAGAATCCGCCCTTCCGGTACCAACAGGTGAGTGGGTGTCGCCTCACCCGCCATGGCATCCAGCCAACTGGCCAGCCCGGTATTTTCGTAGGCAAACAACGAAATCAACTGAGCGCCTGGCGCACGATCGACTCCCAGGCCTTGAAGGAACAGTCGTTGCGCTTCGGGATCTTGTTGAAATTGCTGACGCCGCTCCAGCAGACCGCTTTCACGCAGCAAGCCACCGGTGCCCTGGTTGAACCCCGGGAAGAAAAAGAACTTCTGCACCTGCTTGTATTTCACCGACGGCAAGCCATGGCAGCTGACGACCCAATCCTCGGCACTCAGATAGTCGAGGTTCATCCACAGCGGTGGTTTTTCCCGTTCGGCCATGGCCTCCATATAGGCACTCGGCAATTGACAGGCGAACGCGGCGATCACCACATCGGCGGCCTCAGCGGGTTGCCAGTCGGCCATCCATTGCCGAACCTCGACACCTTGCTGCCATTGCTGCGACGCGTGAATGTCGATTTGCGGGCAAAGGCGCTCGAAGGCGCGCAGATCATCGACCCACAAACGCACCGCCAGCGAATGCTCGGTGACCAGTTGTCGGGCCAGGCGCCAGGTCACACCGATGTCGCCGAAGTTGTCGACCACGGTGCAAAAAATATCCCAGCGGGTTTTCGTTTCAGGCATTCCAGGCTCCCGTTGGCAAAAGCGCCGATTGTCCGCATAAATTACCCCGCGCAGAAGGGCCGACGGCGATTAATCTTCATGCGACAATCGCCACTCGCCCGCGCCCATCGCCAGGAGGCAGCCATGCCCTACCGTCCCAACCCGCGCCGCCCATTGACCATTCAGCTCAATACCTTGCAACTGAGCGGCAGCATCGCCCTCGGTTTGTGGCTGGGGTTCATCGCCATCGCGCTGACCTGCTGGCTCGCATCACACTTTTTGTTCAAAGAGCAATTGGCCCCCGTGGCCCAGGCGGTGCAGCAACTGGCCAACCCGCCCGTTACACAACCGGTGCCGGACATTCCTCCACAGAGCCCGCTGTTCGAACAATACGAAGAGAACCTGCGCAAGAACGAGCAGGCACAAAGGCTCGATCAGGCTCGCAGCAGCACTCGCAATCTGTCGAACCCCAAGTGCCAGTTCTGGCTGCAACAGGACCACACCGCACCGAGCGAGAAAAGCCGCGCCAACGTTTTGCAATTCTGCGATTGACCATGAACAAACAAACCGTCCACCAGCTGATTCTCGACAAGTTGCGCGTTGATCTCGACATCGCCGAACGCGCCGCACAGACCGCTTACGAAACCGCGACCCACGAAGAAAACATCGCCGAAAACAAGTACGACACCTTGGGGCTGGAGGCGTCCTATCTGGCCGCTGGCCAAGCCAGGCGTGTCGAAGAAATCAGGCAATCGCTGGCGCTGTGCCAAAACCTGATACTGCGCCCTTATGACCAGCGGCGCGGTATTGAAGTCGGAGCGCTACTGGGCCTGGAGGACGAAAAGGGTCGCGAGCAATGGCTGTTTCTGGCACCTGATGCGGCGGGCCTGAAGGTCGATCTGGTGGGGCAACTGATTACCGTCATCACCCCGCGCTCACCGCTGGGCAAAAGCCTGCTGGGCAAATTCGAGGGCGATGAGGTGGAGATTCAGGTGGCGGGCGCTCGGCAACAGTTTGCTGTCACCGAGGTCGTATAAACAGGCTTAGTGGACCGGCAATTCGACGCCGTCGAACAGCTCTTCCAGCTCTTGCTTGTTGTGGCACTGGATGGCCTTGGCCATGACTTCGCGAGTCAGGTGCGGGGCGAATTTCTCGATGAAGTCGCACATGAAACCACGCAGGAAAGTGCCGCGACGGAAACCGATCTTGGTGATGCTGGACTCGAACAGCTCACTGGCATCAAGCACCACCAGGTCGCTGTCGAGTTTGGTGTCGACCGCCATTTTCGCCACGATGCCCACGCCCAGTCCAAGGCGGACATAGGTCTTGATCACGTCAGCGTCGGCCGCGGTGAACACCACTTTTGGCGTCAGGCCGCGATGACTGAACGCTTCGTCGAGCTTCGAACGGCCAGTGAAACCGAACACATAGGTCACGATCGGGTATTCGGCCAGCGCTTCGAGGGTCAGCTTCGACAGCTTGGTCAGAGGATGGCCCTGGGGCACGACCACACAGCGGTTCCAGCGATAGCACGGCATCATGACCAGATCGCCAAACAGCTCCAGCGCTTCAGTGGCGATGGCGAAATCCACGGTGCCGTCGGCGGCCATTTCGGCGATCTGCATCGGCGAACCCTGGTGCATGTGCAGGGCCACGTCAGGGTATTGCTTGATGAAATTGCTGATCACCGGCGGCAATGCATAACGCGCCTGGGTGTGGGTGGTGGCGATCGACAGGGTGCCTTTCTTCTCGTTGGAGAACTCCTGGGCGATCTGCTTGATGCTTTCCACCTTGCGCAGAATCTCGCCAGCGGTGGTGATAATGCGCTCGCCGGCCGGGGTGACGCGGGTCAAATGCTTGCCGCTGCGGGCGAAGACCTCGACGCCCAGTTCGTCTTCCAGCAGTCGAATCTGTTTACTGATGCCCGGTTGCGAGGTGTAAAGGCTTTGGGCGGTAGCGGAAACGTTGAGGTCGTGGTGCGCCACTTCCCAGATGTAGCGCAGTTGTTGAAGCTTCATATGAATCCCTCAAAGCAAATAGACGCCACGGGCATCAGCGACGGTATATAACTATATTAATGGCTTGAAGAATAAATCTAGAACTTTTTTATCAAACTGCCACTATTCGTGTTCTAGCGATCCCCTTGGCGACGACGCTGCACCAGCGGCACCAGATAGACCGGCACCTGCGCCAGTTGCAACACGCGCGCGGCGGTGCGCCCCAAAGGCGTTTCCGCCCCAGCAACGTGACTGTGACTACCTAGGATCAGCAAATCGACCGAGAGTTTCTGCGCCTGGTCCAGAATCACCTGTGACGGGTCGCCCTGCAGCACCCGCACCGCCCGAATCCGCTCCAGATCCTGAGCGCCCTCATCCCCCAACTCTTCACGAAAGCTGTCGAGCACCTGCCGTTCGATGTTGGCAATGACCGTGTTCAAGCCCTGACTGTGAAACTCGTTCAACGCCTGCTCGTCGAGATAACTCTGCAGCACCGATTCGGCAAACAGCCCCATGGGCTCAACCGCGTGCACCACGTAGAGGTCGGCATTAAATGTCCGTGCCAATGCCAGGGCATGCTGCATCACCAGTGGTGCGTAGAGGCCGAGGTCAGTGGCATACAGCATCGAATGAATCATATGACCTCCTCGAGTGCCAATATGGCGGAGATTGATTCAGCTTAGCAGTGCCCAGCCGGGTACGACGCCCGGCGTAACATGTTGAACGGCGGGGTTTAAACCTTTTGCTCGTTGCTGATGCCGTGGGGCACATGCCCGGTGGCAACGACTTCGCGGGCCAGTTCGCAATGACCGGCCTGATCGTCGAAGAACACGTCAGCGGCAAAGGCTTCGAGAAAGGCTGACTTGGTCAGGCCTCCGAGGAACAGTGATTCATCCAGACGAATGTCCCACTCTCGCAATGTGCGGATCACCCGTTCATGGGCCGGTGCCGAGCGCGCAGTCACCAGGGCCGTGCGAATCGGACAGGCGTCGTCCGGGAACTCACGCTGCAATAAATTGAGCGCCGCGAGGAACCCCTTGAACGGCCCTCCGCGCAATGGCTCACGGGCGGCTTCGCGCTCGCTGGCCTGGAACGCTTCCAGACCACCGGCCTGATAGACGCGCTCCGATTCGTCGGAAAACAGCACCGCATCACCGTCAAAGGCGATGCGCAATTCATCGCTGGCCGCGCGACTGGCGCCTCCCGACAGAATGGTCGCCGCGGCGAAGCCTGCGTCCAGCGCGTTGCGCACGTCTTCGGCATGGGTCGACAGAAACAAATCGCAACCAAACGCCTTGAGGTATGGATAGGGGCTACGCCCCCCGACAAAGGCTGCGCGGGAAATCGCCAGGCCATAGTGATGGATCGAGTTGAACACCCGCAGGCCGGTGTCGGCACTGTTGCGCGACACCAGGATCACCTCGACCCGGGCGCGGCCAAGGCTGGTATTGAGATTGAGGAGTTTTTGCACCAACGGAAAGGCATCGCCCGGCTCGAGGATTTCGTCCTCATGTTCGATCTGGTATTGCCGGTAGGCCTCGACGCCACTCGACAGGTAGACCTTGTGGCTTTCACTCAAGTCGAACAACGCGCGCGAAGAAATCGCCAGTACCAGCTTGTCGTCAATTGCCTTTGGCATGCCCTTCCCCCTTGGTTGATCGACTCAGGTGTTACGTCGATCGATAAAACTCAAACTGCGATACAAGGCCTCGATGCGTGGCATTTCACATCCCGCCGCTTTGGCGGCGGCCAGTGGACGGGCATAAATGGCGGCCAGTTCCAGCGGGCGCTTGTGCAGGAAGTCGTGATACATGCTTGGCCAGTAATCGGGCATTTTTTCGGTGACCATGAACAGATGCTCGGCATAGCCCGCCGGCACATCATGCCCGCAAGCGATGGCCCCTTGAACCACTTCGGCCATCAGCGCCTTGATCAGCTCGCGGCTGTCGGGATCGGCCATCAACGGTGTAGTGCTCGCCCCGAGTAAAACCGACAGACCGTTATACGGAATATTCCAGACCAGTTTTTGCCAGCGCGCCTGGTGCAGGTTCGCCATCGCCTGGGAATCGATACCGGCGGCACGGAACAGTCCGACACCTTCCTCGACAATTGCCGCACGCGCCGCCTCATTGGCTGCGGGGCCGCTGTGGTAGCCGACATGCACCGCGCCGAGCGCCTGATGGGTAATGACACCCGGACCTTCGCGATGCACACAGATGTAACAAAGCCCGCCGAGCACATGCAGCGAATCGGGGAGTAACTCACGCAGGCTGTCTTCGACGTCCAGGCCGTTTTGCAGCAGCAATACCTTGGCGTTCGGCGCGGCGGCCTGAAGTATGGCGGGCGCCAGGTCCGCATTGCTGGTGGTTTTCGCGCCGATCAGCAGCCAGTCACACGGCGGCATGTCTTCAGCCGTCGAATAGGCCTGGACCGGGTTCAAAGTCATGGCCCCGTAGGGCGCGCTGTCGACGTGAAGCCCGCGTTCGGCCACCGCGGAAAATTCGCTACGCAACAGGAAATGCACATCAAAACCGGCACGCGCCAGCATCACACCGTAAAAACCGCCGATTGCACCGGTTCCGATAACACCGATTGTCGGTTTGGCAACTGCCCCCATCATGGCAACTCCTCTGCTGTTCGACTCAGCGCCTTGCGTACCGCCCGATTGAGTTCGGTGGCGGTCAGGCGCGAGTTCAATGCCCCGAAAAACTCACCGTCGCGTACGACAAACAGCGCCGGCAAATGAAAGACCTGATAACGCGCGACCACTCCACCGTTATTGCCGGCATCGATCCAGCACAGCCGATCGACGGCCAGATCCAGAGACGGCAATTGTTCACGGGCAAAACGGCAACTGGAGCAGCCTACGCTGGTGAATATCACCAGTGAAACGCCGCTCATCGTCAGCAGCCTTTGGTCGGCGTCGAAATCAGTCAGTTCCAATTCGACCACTATACTGGGGGAAACAATGTCAGATGGCCGACACATGGAGTCCGTGTTCATGGGACGTTTTATTCCTCATCCTGACGAAGTGCCCGTTGAATTGACGTTGCTGACACCTGAGTGTATTTCACGGCAACAGCTGAACACTACCAGCCTCGGGGGCATGGCTTGCAACTATCATCGCGCCTGGCGACATGGCACGGCCCTGGAAGTGCGCATGCCGACCGTGAACCCCGACCTGCGATTTCTGGGCTACGTCGCGTGGTGCTTGCGACGCAAACACGGCTATCTGGTGGGCATTGCCTTCGTCGACGAGCAGACGCTGTTCAGCGCGCGGATGGGCGAGCAGGTGTGCCAGATCGAGCGCTTCTGCCGCCAGCATGACGCGCACAATGACCTGCAGGAAGTTCAGGCGCTGGCCCTCGAATGGGTTCAGGAACACGCCGACGAGTTTTCCCACGACACCGTGCGCCAGGCATTTGCACAGTCAATGCTGGATTAAAGCCATTGCTGCCCATTGTCGAGCCACTGTGTAACGCGCTAAGGTTCCGCTCCCCGACGCGCTTAATTTGCTGTGCTCCGCCGCGCGGGTTCGCTGGCGGCCGGCACCCGTGACCTGACGAGTAAACGATGGCTGATTTACCGATCAACGACTTAAACGTCGCCTCCAACGAGACGCTGATCACTCCCGACCAGCTCAAGCGTGACATTCCACTGAGCGACGCTGCCCTGCGCACCGTCACCAAGGGCCGCGAAGTCATTCGCAATATTCTTGATGGCACGGACCACCGCCTGTTCGTGGTCATCGGGCCGTGCTCGATCCACGACATCAAGGCCGCCCACGAATACGCCGAGCACCTGAAGGTGCTGGCTGCCGAAGTGTCCGATACCCTGTATCTGGTCATGCGTGTGTATTTCGAGAAGCCACGCACCACCGTCGGCTGGAAAGGCTTGATCAACGACCCGTACCTGGACGACTCGTTCAAGATCCAGGACGGTCTGCACATCGGTCGTCAATTGCTGCTGGACCTGGCCGAAATGGGCCTGCCAACCGCCACCGAAGCACTCGATCCGATTTCCCCGCAATACCTGCAGGACCTGATCAGTTGGTCGGCGATCGGCGCGCGCACCACAGAATCCCAGACTCACCGCGAAATGGCTTCCGGCCTGTCCTCGGCCGTCGGCTTCAAGAACGGCACCGATGGCGGCCTGACCGTGGCCATCAACGCCCTGCAATCAGTTTCCAGCCCGCACCGCTTCCTGGGCATCAACCAGGAAGGTGGCGTGTCGATCGTGACCACCAAGGGCAATGCCTACGGTCACGTGGTGCTGCGCGGTGGCAACGGCAAGCCGAACTACGACTCGGTCAGCGTCGCCCTCTGCGAGCAGGCGCTGAACAAGGCGAAGATCAAGCCGAACATCATGGTCGATTGCAGCCACGCCAACTCCAACAAGGACCCGGCCCTGCAACCGCTGGTGATGGAAAACGTCGCCAACCAGATCCTCGAAGGCAACAAGTCGATTATCGGCCTGATGGTTGAAAGTCACTTGAACTGGGGCTGCCAGGCGATCCCGAAAGACCTCGCCGATCTGCAATACGGCGTGTCGATCACCGACGCCTGCATCGACTGGTCTGCCACCGAAAGCACCTTGCGCAGCATGCACGCCAAGCTCAAGGACGTGCTGCCTAAACGCGATCGCACCTGATCGCGCCATTGGCTGCAGACAAAAAAACGCCGGGCTGATCCCGGCGTTTTTTTATGCGTTCGTTTTATCAAGCTTACTGGCTCAGCTTGGCGGCATGCCGCTGGTGACGCTCCATGTAGCGCTCGACATAGGAGCACGATGGAATGACCGTGTAGCCCATTTCCTCGGCGTACTGCAGCGCCTGCTCGGTCAGCGCCGCCGCAATGCCGCGACCTCGCAACGCATTGGGCACAAAAGTGCGATAGATATCCAGGGTCTGTTTCCCCAGATCCATATAGGTCAGGTAGGCACGATGACCGTCCACATTGGTCTCGAACTGATGACCAGCCTGGTCATGGTGGATGGACAACGCCTCGCTCATCACTACTCCTCGCGGGTCTTGGATTCCGACCCCTACCTTACCGATGTTTTTCCGGCGAAGAAACATCTACGCCACCCCGTGCCTGAATGGACACCGAGAAGAGCTACACCGATCTCGCCCAACCGAGCACGTACAAATAGTAGGCACCATTGGCAAAAATGCTCAAGGTACGCTCGTCATCACGCAGGTTGGCGGGTGCCGCTCCGGGTTACGCAGGGCTGGCTCGACCGAAGATCTCCCCCCGGTTCGATAGCCTGAACATTGCCGGATGTTGAGACTTGAGACGAACGCCCTTTGTTAAAGTCACCTGAACATGGAGAAAGATATGAGAGGCGCCGCACAAGATCCGAACGAAAGTGTAGACGAATCCATCTAGACACACTTTAGCCAAGACCGGGGAGAAGTGCCTTCCAGAGCGGGGAACTTTTCCTTGTTGGCTCGCTCAGGCTCGGGCCTTGTAGCTGGATATTTTTTAAACAATGCAGTTAAAAGTTGCTCGAAAAAGAATCAACGCCTACAATTTTTTAGGCTTCTTGCTTTACGTCAGTTTACTTACGACAAGTAATGAGTACTATGTATGCCGGCTAATTCCTCACTCTGAGGAGATAGCTAATTAATGGAAAGTCCTTGAAGGGGAACACGATGAACAACGTTCTGAAATTCTCTGCTCTGGCTCTGGCCGCAGTTCTGGCTACCGGTTGCAGCAGCGCATCGAAAGAAACCGAAGCACGTCTGACTGCTACTGAAGACGCAGCAGCTCGCTCCCAGGCTCGTGCAGACGAAGCTTACCGTAAAGCTGATGAAGCTCTGGCTGCTGCTCAAAAAGCACAACAGACTGCTGACGAAGCTAACGAGCGTGCTCTGCGCATGCTGGACAAAGCTAGCCGCAAGTAATAATCCTTCGGGATTGTTATCAAGCCGACCCATTTTTTGGGTCGGCTTTTTTATTGCTCTGCGTTTCTCGCAGGCAATAAAAAACCCGCCGACGCGGCCTGCGTCGGCGGGTTCATTCAAGGCTTATTGCATCGGGTCGAGTGGTGCACTCGTGACCATCGGCGCGGAATTGCTCGGCACGGCGATTTCCACCGGCAGGCCCTCTTCTGCAGCGACGACGTCGCGCACCACGTCCCAGTTCATGCGCAGGTTGTTGGTGATGTCTTCACGCTTGAGCATCGCGTTGATTACCGCAGTATGCTTGTCGACCACCGAAGGGTTGCCGCTGTCATCGAGCGGGGTGTGAGCTTCGAGATACACCTTGCCGCCACTCACGCCGAACTTGTACGGATCGTTGATGATACGAACCGAGGTACCCACCGGCACCATGCCGGCCATCTCCAGCACGTTGTTGTTGAACATGCGGAAGCAACCGTGGCTGGTGCGCATGCCGATGCCGAATTTCTTGTTCGAGCCGTGAATCAGGTAGCCAGGCGTGCCCAGGCTGAACTTGAACGGCCCCAGCGGGTTATCCGGTCCAGCCGGCACCACGTTCGGCAACGGGTCACCGTCGGCGGCGTGCTCAGCCTTGATCGACGCTGGAGGGGTCCAGGTCGGATTAGGCGTTTTCGCAGTGATGGTGGTGTGGGCGATTGGCGAGCCCCAGCCCTCACGCCCGATCCCCAGCGGGAAGGTGTACACCACGTTCTTGCCTTTCGGGTAGTAGTAGAGGCGGTACTCGGCGAGGTTGATCACGATGCCTTCACGCGGACCCGGCGGCAGGATGAAGCGAGTCGGCAGGATGATTTCAGTGCCGGCGCCCGGCAGCCAGGCATCGACACCCGGGTTGGCCGCGACCATTTCCGTGTAGCCCAGATCATAGGCCGTGCCGAGGTCGGCAAAAGTGTCTTCGTATTTGGCCTTGATCACCTGTACCTGACCGATGATGTCCTCACCGGGTGGTGGCAGGGGGAACTCCAACGCTGCGGCTGGGCCGGCCACAAACAGGGCGGCAAGGGTAAGGCAGCGGGTGACGGCAGGAAAGCGCGGCAACATCCGGAAAATCCTTCGCATGATCAACAGAGGGTATAAGGACGCGATTGTACACCGCCGTCCGTTATTTCGGGGAGCTGGCCGATAGCTTGCTATCGTTGACGATTTACAGCTCGAACCGCAGCTCTGGCCAGATCGGCGAGGTGCCGCGTTTTTGCGACTCGAGAATCGCCCGACACAACGAACACAGGCGCTGGTCCTGGAACACCCGGCGATCGACACTCGACCAGCGCGGCTGCGCCGGCAGCAGGCTGCCACACAAGGTACGGTCCGCCGAGCCGCCCAGCTCCAGCTGACGGGTCACCAGATGCACCCGCACTTCCTGGCAGGCGAACAGATCCAGCTGCTCGTCAGGCTCGATCAGTTGATAGGCAAAAAGTGACCAGGCGGGACGCGGCATCGGGGGCTCCAAATCGGGGGCGCCACCTTAGCCGAAAGCCCGCGCCTAGAAAAGAGTCATAACAGCGGTTTTAAGGTAGGCCAGACATTCTCCAGCAACTTGTCCTGGGCCCCGGCTGCCGGGTGTATGCCGTCGGCCTGCATCAAGTCCGGATGACCGCCCACGCCGTCGAGGAAAAACGGCACCAGCGGGATGTTTTTCTCGTTGGCCAGATTGCTGTAGACCTCGGCGAAGGCGTCGGTGTAACGCTTGCCATAATTGGGCGGCAGCTGCATGCCGAGCAACAGTACCTTGGCACCGCTGGCACGGGAACTGTCGATCATCGAGGCAAGATTTTGTTGCAATTGAGTTGGCGGCATTCCGCGCAGGCCGTCGTTACCCCCAAGTTCGAGGATCACCAACTCCGGCTTATGCTCTGCAAGCAGCGCCGGCAGGCGCGCCTGGCCTCCGGCACTGGTGTCGCCGCTGATGGACGCATTGAACACCTTCTCGTCGAAACCTTCGCGCTTGAGCCGTTGTTCAAGCAGCGACACCCACCCCACCCGGGTATCCAGGCCGAAACCGGCGCTGATACTATCGCCAACGATCAGGACAGTACCCGCCGCTGCGTTCTGGGCCATGCACAGCAAGGCCAGGCCAGCACTCAAAAACCACACACGCATCGGATTCTCCATGGGCGCAAGCATTCTCACCGCGAAGAACCTCAGCAAAGTGGTCCCCAGCGCGGAAGGTGAACTGACTATCCTGCACGAACTCAGCCTGCAATTGAACAAGGGCGACAGCCTGGCCATCGTCGGCGCCTCCGGTTCGGGCAAATCCACCCTCCTCGGCCTGCTCGCCGGCCTCGACCTGCCCAGCAGCGGCGAAGTCACCCTCGCCGGACAAAGCCTGAGCAACCTCGACGAAGACCAGCGCGCCCGCATTCGCGCCGAGCATGTGGGGTTTGTCTTCCAGTCATTTCAGTTGCTCGACAGCCTCAATGCCCTGGAAAACGTCATGTTGCCGCTGGAACTCGACGGCCGTAAAGATGCTCGTGAACGGGCTACCGAATTGCTCAAGCGCGTGGGCCTCGGCCAGCGCCTCACTCATTCGCCACGCCAGCTCTCCGGCGGTGAACAGCAGCGCGTGGCGATAGCCCGGGCGTTTGCCGCCGAGCCCGACGTGCTGTTTGCCGATGAGCCCACCGGCAACCTCGACAGCCATACCGGCGAGCGCATCAGCGACTTGCTGTTCGAACTCAACAAGGAACGCGGCACGACCCTGGTGCTGGTGACCCACGACGAACGCCTGGCACACCGTTGCCGGCGCCTGATCCGCCTCGAAGCCGGCCTGCTGGTCGCCCCTCTGGAGCCTTGATGGCACGCCTGCCGTTTGTGCGCCTGTTCAGCCTCGCCATCCGCCAACTCATGCGCGACGCCCGCGCCGGCGAACTGCGCGTGTTGTTTTTCGCCTTGGTGGTGGCCGTGGCGGCGAGTACGGCCATCGGTTATTTCGGCGCCCGCCTGAACGGCGCCATGATGCTGCGCGCCACCGAGTTTCTCGGCGCCGACCTGTTGCTCGAGGGCAGCTCACCGGCGCGCCCGGAGCAGATAAGAAGCGGCACCGATCTGGGCCTCGAACATGCGCAAGTGGTGGAGTTTTCCAGCGTCATCGCCACCGACAATGGCATTCAACTGTCGAGTATCAAGGCCGCCGATAATGCCTACCCATTGCGCGGCGAACTGAAAAGCGCGCCTGCCCCATTCGCCCCGGAAACGCATGGTGGCGGGCCGAAACCCGGCGAAGCCTGGGTCGAAGCCCGATTGCTGACCGCGCTGAACCTGAAGATCGGCGACAGCATCGATGTCGGCATGAAAACCCTGACCCTGGCGCGGGTGCTGACCTACGAACCCGACCGTGCCGGCAATTTCTACAGCCTGACACCGCGGGTTCTGATCAATCTCGACGACCTCGCAGCAACAGGCGTGGTGCAACCCGGCAGTCGAGTCAGTTATCGCGAGCTCTGGCGTGGCAATGCCCGGGCGCTGGAAACCTATCGCCATCTGATCAAGCCTGGTCTGGCGGCCAACCAGCGCATCCAGGACGCCCGCGATGGCAACCGGCAGATTGGCGGTGCGCTCGGCAAGGCCGAACGTTACCTGAACATGGCCAGTCTGGTGGCGGTCTTGCTCGCCGGGGTGGCGGTGGCATTGTCGGCGACGCGCTTCGCCACCCGCCGCTTCGATGCCAGCGCGCTGTTGCGCTGCCTGGGCCTGTCCCGGCGCGAAACCCTGGTGCTGTTCAGTCTGCAACTGACCGTGCTCGGACTACTCGCCAGCATCAGCGGCGCGGCCATTGGCTGGCTGGCGCAACTCGGTCTGTTTGCCTTGCTGCACGACTTGTTGCCGAGCGACGTGCCACCGGGCGGCCTGTTCCCGGCCTTCGCCGGAATCGGTACCGGGCTGGTGGCATTGGCCGGGTTTGCCTTGCCGCCATTGGCGGCATTGGGCCGGGTGCCGCCCTTGCGGGTGTTGCGCCGCGACATGCTGCCCATTCCGTCCAGTACCTGGATGGTTTATGGCGCCGCGTTGGCTGCACTGGGCCTGATCATGTGGCGCCTGAGCCTGGATCTGCTGCTGACGTTCGCCCTGTTGGGCGGCGGCATGATTGCGGCGCTGGTATTGGGTGGGTTGCTGCTACTGCTGTTGAAAAGCCTGCGGCGCATGCTCGCCCGTGCGTCCCTGCCATGGCGCCTCGGTCTTGGCCAATTGCTGCGTCATCCACTGGCTGCCGCAGGTCAGTCCCTGGCGTTCGGCTTGATCCTGCTGTCGATGGCGTTGATCGCTCTGCTTCGCGGCGAGTTGCTGGACACCTGGCAAAACCAGTTACCCAAAAACGCGCCGAATTATTTCGCACTGAACATCCTGCCCGCGGATAAACAAGCCTTTACTGATCGCCTGATCTCACTGTCGGCACAATCGGCCCCCCTCTACCCGGTGGTGCCAGGGCGGCTGATCAGCATCAACGGTGAACCGGTGCAGCAAATCGTCAGCAAGGATTCGGCTGGTGATCGGGCGATCCAGCGCGACCTGAGCCTGACTTGGGCGGCGGACCTGCCGGCGGGCAACAAACTCACGGCGGGCCACTGGTGGCAGGAACAAATCCCGGACGATGTGCCTGGCGTATCGGTAGAAGGCAAGGTCGCTGAAAGCCTGAAACTCAAGCTCGGTGACCACATGGTATTCAGTGTCGGCGGGGTCAACCGCGAGGCGAAGGTCACCAGCCTGCGGGAGATCAACTGGGACAACTTCCAGCCGAATTTCTTCATGATCTTCCAGCCCGGCACCCTGAAGGATCTGCCGGCGACCTATCTGACCAGCTTCTACCTGTCGGCAGGCCATGATCAGCAGATTGTCGATCTGTCCCGCAGTTTTCCGGCAGTGACGATCCTGCAAGTCGAAGCCTTGCTCGAGCAACTGCGCAGCATCCTCGCCCAGGTCACCCTGGCGGTGGAATACGTGCTGCTGTTCGTGTTGGCGGCCGGGATGGCGGTATTGTTTTCCGGCCTGCAGGCGACCCTGGATGAACGCATTCGTCAGGGCGCACTGCTGCGAGCACTGGGGGCGGAACGCCAGTTGCTGGTCAAGGCGCGGCGGATCGAATTTGGTTTGCTGGGCGCCGTCAGCGGATTACTGGCAGCGCTGGGGTCGGAGGTCGTGAGTCTGGTGCTTTACCGTTTCGCCTTTGACCTGCCCTGGCATCCACATCCGTGGCTGTTGCTGCTGCCGCTGATCGGGGCCGTACTGATCGGCGGTGCCGGGGTGTTCGGCACGCGCCGCGCCCTGAACGCCAGCCCCCTGACAGTCCTGCGCGAGGGTTGATACATTCAACCCTGCACCGGTCCCTGAAGATTGCAGTTATTCGAGGGGCTCATCCTGTTTGCGGTATGAAATCTCATTGATCCACCACAACACTTCTCCGGTGGGGGTCTGCACAACGGCCTCGTCCCCTACCTCTTTCTTCAGAAGCGCACGCGCCATCGGCGAATCTATCGAGATGTAATCGTTGCGACCGTAGATCTCGTCATACCCCACGACCCTGAATTTCTTGATGTCCCCTGCCTCGTTTTCGATTTCGACCCAGGCCCCGAAAAACACCCTTCCTTCCTGTTCGGGTGAATACTCGACAACCCGTACATCCTCAAGCCGCTTGCGAAGGTATCGGACGCGCCGATCGATTTCCCGAAGCAGCTTTTTGTTGTACTGATAATCCGCGTTTTCACTACGATCCCCCAGCGATGCCGCCCAGGTGACCTTGCGCGTGGTGTCGGGGCGTTTTTCTCGCCAAAGGAAATCAAGCTCCTGCTTCAAAGCCTCATGACCTTCCTTCGTGATGATGTTGGTGCTCAAGACGGGCCTCTCACTAACAATTATCCGGGCACGAATGTGCAGCGCCCTGTCCACGGGTTCACAGCGAAGACGCCGGTATCCCGGCGCGTTCGTATCATAACTTCAGCCAGCTGCGTTCAGGTAAACCGCATCCAGAGTGGGAGTGGGCAGGATCAAGGCTGCGAAAGTTGAAAACCGTCAGGAGAGAACAAGGACTGATTGCCCGCCACTCAATCGTTAATCAAACGCACCGTTGAGGACTTCATAGATGATCCCGGTTGCCAGCGCGACCAGTATCAAGTCGGTGCCCGCTTGCTGCCATTCATAACCGTCATAATGAGGCAGCCTGCCAATCAATCGACTGTCCAGCTTCTTCGCAATCCCCGGCGGTAGCGGCTTGCCCCGCGCGAGGTTTTTCTGGATGCCGGGGGGCAATGCAGGGCCGGGGCTCCAGTAATCCCGGTATCCGCCCACGATCCCGAGAACGCTTCCATGATTGATACTGGGGCCATCCTCCCAGTCGTCCCCCCCGGCATTTTTGCCTTTGCTGCCCTGCCCACCCTGATTGCCATGGCCCTGGCTGTTTTGCGGATTTCCCTTGCCATTTCCCTGGCCCTTTCCATTACCAGGGTCAGCCCATGCAGCTGCCGACCCGGAGACCAGCGCAAGACAAGCTACAGCAACAACCAATGTGCGAGATGTGAGCATGAGTCGTTCCTTTGGCATGGCTGAATATGTCCATGAACCTTAGACGCTCTTGGCGATGCGGGTTCCGTATCACTTATCCAGCCCGCCCTGGGAGCCAATGATACGAACAAGAGTGGCGACCATTGTCAGTCGGTTTTTTTCCGCCTATCTTATACAAAACCTATACAACAACTTAGCTTATGTACAACAAACACCGAGCCACTCCACACAGTACGTTGACGGTGAATGCCCGCTCGGCGCTCGGGAAATCAGGTTCCTGAACCGCTGCGCCAGTCATCCCTTCATGACAGATTCGCCGATGAACGCTGGGTGACGGGCGTTGAGGCATCAAACCTTGAGTGACCAGCACTCCCCTGCCGCCAGGGGAGTCCCTTTCCTGAAGGCCGTATGGCTGAGAAAAACAACGTGAACCCATCATTAGCCGAGCATTACCGTGAAATTCTCGTCGGCGTCGGCGAGAATCCAGAGCGCGAAGGACTGCTGGACACGCCCAAGCGCGCGGCCAAAGCGATGCAATACCTGTGCAACGGCTACACGATGAGCCTGGAGGACGTGAGCAACGGCGCCCTGTTCGAATCGCAGAACGATGAGATGGTCATCGTGCGCGACATCGAGCTGTATTCATTGTGCGAGCATCACATGCTGCCCTTCATCGGCAAGGCCCATGTGGCCTACCTCCCTACCGGGCGAGTGCTGGGCCTGTCGAAAGTGGCGCGAGTGGTCGACATGTTCGCCCGTCGCTTGCAGATACAGGAAAACCTGACCCGACAAATTGCCGAAGCCATCCAGCACATCACCGATGCAGCCGGAGTGGCCGTGGTTATCGAAGCGAAGCACATGTGCATGATGATGCGCGGCGTAGAGAAGCAAAACTCGGTGATGACCTCGTCGGTCATGCTCGGCGCCTTTCGTGAGTCGTCCACAACGCGCCAGGAGTTCCTGCAACTGATCGGGCGCCGCCCCTAACTTCCGGACGGGAAAACGGTTATCCCCGATTGACTGCCTGGCGCCTGCCGATAGCGGCAATCTCTCTGCTTATGACAGCGAACGCCTACCCTGGTAGGCAAGGAGTGCACCTTGAATCTGCAAGCGTTGACCGAGTGGGCCTCGAAGGGCGAAATCCGCGAACTTGAGCTGCTGTCACTGGAGGGCGGTTTTTATCTGGCACGCGTCAGGCTGGATCACGGTGAGTTCACGCTGCTGGACGATGCCGCGAAACCGATGCACCTGCGCTCCGTCAGTCACCTGCGTGAATTGCTGCAACTTGTCCCGCCCTTTCCCTGCGTGCTGGTGCAGCAGTGTGTTCATGATGAGATGTGCGGCGTGCGTGAAGGCCCCATTGAGTCGATGCGCATGCCTTTTTCGCTGGCTGCGCCTTGGTGAGCCTGTGAACTCGGCCACTGCCCGATGAAAAAGACCCGTCGGTTGTGCCTGGTCCTGGGCGACCAGTTATCGTTTGATCTGGCCTCATTGAAGGGGCTGGATAGCGAGCTCGATGTGGTGTTGCTGGTAGAGGTGATGGAGGAAGCCAGCCACGTCCCCCATCACCCGCAAAAAATCACGCTTATCTTCAGCGCCATGCGCCATTTTGCCGAGGCGTTGCGGCAACGTGGCAGCCGTGTGCAATACATCGCCCTGGATGATCCGCACAACACCGGCTCGGTGCCTGGGGAGTTACAGCGCTGGCAGTCGCTTTTGCAGCCGGAGGAATTGCACCTGACTGAGTGCGGTGACTGGCGCCTGGAGCAGTCGATCAAGGATGTCGGCTTACCGGTCCAGTGGCATGCCGATACGCGCTTTCTCTGTTCCCGTGACGAATTCTCGGCTTGGGCGAAAGGCAAAAAGCAGCTGCGAATGGAGTTTTTCTACCGCGAGATGCGGCGCAAGAGTGGTCTGCTGATCAATGGCGACGGCACTCCAGTGGGCGGCGCCTGGAACTTTGATGCAGAAAACCGCAAGGCCTTGCCCAAAGGCGTAAAACCTCCTTACCCGGCACGCTTTTGCGCGGACTCGATCACCCGAGAAGTAATAGCGCTGGTGAGCAAACACTTCAGCCACCACTACGGCTCCCTGGACACCTTCGACTATCCCGTGACCCACGCCGAGGCACAGGCACTGTGGGACTACTTCCTGGACTATGGCCTGGCCGCCTTTGGCGATTATCAGGATGCCATGGCCAGCGACGAACCCTTTCTGTTCCATGCCCGTATCAGCGCGGCGCTCAATATCGGTCTGCTGGACCTGCGTCAGCTGTGCAGTGATGTGGAAGCCGCCTATTGGTCCGGCAGTATTGCGCTGAATGCGGCCGAAGGATTTATTCGGCAACTGATCGGCTGGCGTGAATACGTGCGTGGCGTCTACTGGCTGAAAATGCCGGACTACGCCAGCGGCAATCTCTTCGGTAACAGCAGGCCGTTGCCGGAGTTCTACTGGACCGGCGACACGCAAATGAACTGCATGCATCAGGCGATTGGCCAGAGCCTGGTACATGCCTACGCTCATCACATCCAGAGACTGATGGTGACCGGCAACTTTGCCCTGCTCGTCGGCGTGGCCCCGAGCCAGATTTGCGACTGGTACCTGGCGATCTACATGGACGCCTTCGACTGGGTAGAACTCCCCAACACACTGGGCATGGTCATGCACGCCGATGGCGGTTATCTGGGCTCGAAACCGTACTGCGCCAGCGGGCAGTACATCAAACGCATGTCTGACTATTGCCGTGACTGCGCGTACAAGGTGAGTGAAAGCACAAGCGAGGACGCCTGCCCCTTCAACTCACTCTATTGGCATTTTCTGATGCGCCATCGCGACCTGCTGCGGGGTAATCAACGCATGGCCATGGTTTACAGAAACCTCGACCGCATGTCAGACGCCAAGCAGCAGGCACTCTGGCAACGTGGCCAGGATCTGCTGGCCAAACTGGATGCCGGAGAAGCGTTTTAGCACTCTGAATTTCAGCAACGGGTGATAAGCCCCTGGCGGGCCACACGGGTCAGTTGCCTGATCACTTCGACCGCCTCTGCGGCGCTGGGCGATTGAATGACCGCCAGATCGAAACTGTCGTTGGCAAACCGGGCCAGGGACTCTCCGTCCTCGACAAACTGGATCAGGAACGCTGCCGGTCCACCGGAACGACGTGGCCAGCCATCGAGATAACGCAAGAGCGTCGGCTGATGTTTACCGCCAAGCAGGATTTTTGGATTGCGCTGGGTGAGATGTGCCGTAATCGGCGCGGGACGTACAACGGGGCTGAGTGCATTCATCGTGTCGTGTCTCTGCCTCAAAAGTCTGCATGGCAGGTGAGAGGCAACACCGAACCAGCGCTTTAGCGGTATTTCGAAGCCTCTTTTCAAAGCTTCTGACGGCCACTCAATGAGTCACCTGGCGCCCCGCAAGTAGCTGTTTAAATCGGCGCATGACGAGCATCCTATTGAAGCTGACCGGACAGTGTCAAGAATGACGCGCAACAAAAAGGCCCGCGCGATGCGGGCCAGATGGGTTGAGTCAGAGCGGTCAGCCGGCGATGGCGCGGTCGGCCGACAGCTTGCCCGCACCTTCGATCAATACGGCGATGCTGCCACCCAGCAGCGCCAGGGCGAACTCATAACCGTTGTTGGCCATGAACAAACCGTTGTGGATGTGCACCGAGAAGATCGCCACCAGCGACAGGAAGGTCAGGCCCAGCGCCGCCGGACGCACCAGCAACCCGATGATCAAGGCCAGGCCGGCAAAAAACTCAGTGCCGCCCGCCAGTGTCGCCATCAGATAGCCCGGCGCCAGGCCGATGCTTTCCATGTACTGCGCTGTGCCGGCCAGGCCATAACCGCCAAACGCGCCAAAGAGTTTCTGCGAGCCGTGGGCAGCGAAGATGATGCCGACAAAAATTCGCAGAACGGTCAGGCCATAGCCGGCGCGGGTAAACAGAACCTTGTTAATCAGTGTGCTCATGCTGCGTCATCCTTAGAGAGTATGGGTTGGTTGGCCGCTATATTAATCAGTAAATATCATGTTAAAAGCGCAAAAAACCCGCCATAACAATCAGTTTATTCGATCATTTTCGTAGGGCAACCTTCTGCCCCTGGGGCTCCAACGACTCCCGCTCCCGATCGAACGCCAGGTAATACTTGTTCACACTATTAACATAGCTGACAGGTCCCATCCCCACCTGCTCCATGGCGATGCGTTCCACCTGGAAAAACCACTGATTCGGATTCAACCCTCGACGCCGTGCCTCGGCACGCATCCCCTGCACCCGCTCCGGACCGATGTTGTAGGCCGCCAGCACAAACGCCATGCGCTCACGCTCGTTGAGTTTCGGGCTGGAGAAGAACCTGCGGCGAATCATCGCCAGGTACTTGGCCCCGGCCTGCACATTGGCATCCAGATTCTGAATGTTGTTGACGCCTACGCGCTGAGCCGCGGACGAGGTGATCTGCATCAGGCCGGTCGGACCGTCGCCACCGCCGGCCGCGGGTTGCAGGGCGGACTCCTTGAACGCCAGCGCGGCCAGGTTCAGCCAGTCCATGCCTTGGGCATCCGCATGTTTCTGCAGCACCGGGCGCAGCTTTTCCAGGCGCTGGCGGTCTTCCTTGGCCAAGGGATAGTGCACTTGATACAGACGCCGATAAATCCGCAGGAAATCGGCATCCTGATCAGACGGTTTCTTATAAGTGGTCAGGAAGCGATCGATGCTGGCCCGCAGCATCGACGCGTCGCGGCGCACGAACCAGAACTCCTCGCCCGGATCCCTGATTTGCACCTGCCGATCGAAACGCAATTTGGGCAGGATCTTGCCCCAACGCTCTGCGATCGGTTGTTCGACGATGGTCAGGTGAAAAATCCCGCCCTGGACCATCTCCAGTACGTCCTCGACCGCCAGTGTCGGATCGACCCACTCGATCTTCACGGGCGGCAGTTTGTGCAGGGCGAGTTTCTGATTGATCTGGCTGACGGCGTCCCCGGCAGCGCTGCCGGTGGGCAAGGCCAGGGTTTTACCCGAGAGTTGTTCGAGGCGGGTGTACCGGCGCTCGCCTTTTATGCCGACCAACACCAGGGGGATGTTGCTGGCGATCGGTTCACTGGTGCTGACGGCGTAACCCGCCTGCAGGTCAAGCAACTCGCCCGGCGCGACCAGGTCACCCTCCCCGCGCTGCAGCGCGCCGAGCAATTGATCCTTGGCTTTGGGAATGATCTTGAGGGTGATTTCCTGACCATCACGGGCGTAGCCATTGAGGTATTGCTCGAAGGCCCGCAAGCGATGGTATTCGACGCCAATGGGCTGTCCCTGGACTTCGCCGGAGCTGTTGCGGCTTTGATTGACCAGCACGCGCAACACGCGACTGCTGCGGATTTCCGTCAAGTCACGTACCTTGGTCGCCGGCACGGCTTGCAGTGGCCCGGGCAGACGCGCAACCGCCGGCATCGGCAGCAGCAGCGAACAACACAGCAGTAGCAAAACCGAGGGACGAATCATCCACTCTCCGGAAAGAATTCAGGTTGATCACATGAGTGATTTCATGAAATCAAACGAAAAAACAGAGCGCCTGGAGCGCTGGCAAAATGCGAAAGACTGGCACAGTGATGGCACATCAACCACCCTGTCCTGGCTCGTGGCATCAAAAGACAGCTTTAACTCGTTGTAGTTCTTGGTTTTTCTTATAAATCTACAGCTCTGATATGCTTTCCGGCCTTTGGTCCGAGGTAGCACCATGCAACTCATCGATATCGGCGTCAACCTGACCAACCCCAGTTTTGCCGACAAACACCAGGCTATACTCGACCGCGCCTACGCGGCCGGGGTTTGCCAATTGGTGCTCACCGGCACCAGCGTCGAGGGCAGCGAACAGGCGCTGGAGTTGTGCCAGCAACTGGACGAAAGCGCTCAACGGCTGTTCGCCACGGCCGGCATTCACCCTCATTCGGCCAGCGAATGGAACGCCGACAGTGCCCGGCGTTTGCGCAGTTTGCTCAAGGAACAGAACGTGGTCGCCGTGGGTGAATGCGGGCTGGATTTCAACCGCGATTTCTCGCCGCGCCCGCAGCAGGAAAAAGTCCTCGAAGAGCATCTGGCGCTGGCGGTCGAATTGCAGTTGCCCGTTTTTCTTCACGAGCGGGACGCCAGCCAGCGTCTGCTCGACATCCTGCGTGACTTCCGCGATCACCTGCCCGCCGCCGTGGTGCATTGCTTCACCGGCGAACGGAAGGCGCTGTTCAGTTACCTCGACCTGGACTTGCACATAGGTATCACTGGCTGGATCTGTGACGAACGCCGGGGCACCCATTTGCATCCGTTGGTCAAGGAGATCAAGCGCGGGCGCCTGATGCTCGAAAGCGATGCACCGTACCTGTTGCCACGCAGCCTTCGGCCCAAGCCGAAGAATGGCCGCAATGAACCGGCCTACCTGACCGAAGTGCTGCGCGAAGTGGCGTTGCATCGCGGGGAGAGCCAGGAAGATCTGGCCGCTCACACCACAGCCTGTGCACGGGTGTTTTTTGGCCTGCCTTCGATTCCCGAGTAATCATCAAACCCTGTTGGAGCGGGCTAGCCCGCGATGACGGAGTGTCAGTCAACATTATCGGCGCCTGATTCACCGCCATCGCAAGCTAGCTCGCCCCACAGGGTGAAGCGGTGGCTCATTGACGCATGTCAACATTCGGCAACCTGCATAGCGGCACAATACTGGCACCTTGCCAATGCTGTTTCCGCTATCAGAGTAAACCTCCATGGGTGCCTGGCTTAGCAATATCTCGCTGAAGTACAAATTCTGGGCAGTGAATGCCGTCGCCTTCGTCACCACCCTGCTGCTGGTGCTATACGCCGTGCAGCTGGAACAGCAAGCCCGCAGTCATGCCGCCCAGGCATCGGTCCAGGCCCAGGCGCGATTACTCGGCGCCTGGCCTGCGGGACAGCCGTTGCCAAAAGCTGACAATGTACTGATCTCCGATCGCGGACATGCCCCGCTCCTCAACGGGCAGCCTGTGCTGGAACTGACCGATGCCAAGGGCTGGGTCGAGATCGACTCCATGCCGTTGTTCGGTGACAACCTGCTCATTGGCGCCGAGGCATTCACCCGCGCCGATGGTCAGCAGGTCGCGGTGATCGCCCATGGTCCGAGCCTCAGCCAAGTGTTCAGCGAGCGTTTTGCCAACTATGCCGTGGCCGTGTTCATCCTGATGCTGGCGATGCTTGGGGCTTCGCAATTGCTGATCCGCTTCCTGCTCAGCCAGCTCAACACCTTGAAGGATGTGATGCTCCACGTCGAAAAAACCGGCGACCTCTCGGCCCGCGTCCCCCTGGCGTGCAGCGACGAAGTCGGGCAGATGGCTAACGCCTTCAACGCCATGCAGGCGGGTTATCAACGGGTGGTCAACACGGTAGCCAGCACCGCCCGGCAACTGGACGACGGTGCCGCGCGATTGGCGCTGAGCATGAACGAGGTGCGCCACGGCATGCTCGGCCAGCAAAGCGAGACTGATCAGGCTGCCACGGCCATCAACGAAATGACCGCCACCGTTTATCACATTGCCCAGCACGCCGGTGCCACCCGCGATCTCTCGCAATCGGCCGATACCCTGGCCGGCAGTGGGCAGGAAGTGGTCATGCGCGTGCAGAGATCGATCGCCGGTTTGTCCACCGGGGTGCAGCAGACCGCCGAAATGATTCAGCGTCTGGCCGAAGACAGTCAAAAGATCAACGGCGTGGTCAATGTGATCCACAGCATCGCCGAGCAGACCAACCTGTTGGCGTTGAACGCGGCGATTGAAGCGGCCCGGGCTGGTGAAATGGGGCGCGGGTTTGCCGTGGTCGCCGATGAAGTGCGCAACCTGGCCAAACGCGTGCAGGCCTCCACCGACGAAATCACCGTGATGGTGTCCGCGCTGCAGGCCGGAACCCGGGATGCCGTGGACTTCATGCAAGAGAGCTCGTTCAAGGCCGACGACTGCGTGCAACAGGCCCAGGAAGCGGGGGCGGCGCTGGCGCAAATCACTGGCGCGGTCGCACAAATGCGCGAAAGCAATACACAGATCGCCGTGGCGGCCGAGCAGCAGAGCCAGGTGGCGGAGGAGATGAATCGGGCGGTGGTGAGCATTCGCGATGTCACCGAGAACACGGTGCGCCAGACCGTCAACTCGGCAACGACCAGCAATGACCTGGCGGCGTTGGCCGGGGAGTTGAGCAAGGCCATCGGGCAACTCAAGCTGTGAGGGATTCATCGCGAGCAGGCTCGCTCAAAGGGATAGTCCTTGGCCACATATTGTGGTCTGACAAAACTCCCTTGCTCGCGATGGGGCCGGCCCGGTCAGGATCAATATTGACCATGACCTCTATCACCTCAATAGCCAAGCTTGATTCGCCGCTCACAGCGGCCAGACCTATCCTTTAATCATGTGTTCAACATGGATCAAGGATTAGCATCATGGGTAAACGTCACCCCAACCTTCCCGCGTGGCAATGGCGCGCCTACCCGAACAATCATCAGCATCCGACCAATCTGGTGTTGCACCTGATTGCCGTGCCGCTGTTCATCCTGGGGTTCCTGTTGATTGTTACCGGGGTGTTCGGCTTGAGTTTCGTGAACATCGCCATCGGCGTGATCGGCCTGTTGGCCGCGCTGGCCTTGCAACGTCACGGGCACAGCCTTGAGGCGCAAGCGTCCGAGCCGTTCAGTGATCGCAAGGATGCCGTCTCGCGCCTGCTGGTCGAGCAGTTCCTGACCTTCCCGCGTTTTTTCTTCAGTGGCGGCTGGTGGCGCGCCTGGCGTGAGCGCCACCGCCGTCATTGATCAGGCAAACACCGTCACGGTCTGGCGGCTCATGGCAATCAACCGGCCTTGTGCATCCCACAGCTTCGCGGCGGCATGGCCGTAGCCGTTGGCGGCATGTTCGGTTTCGACGAGGTATTTGCACCAGTCCAAGGTGCTCAGCTCAAGCAACGGCTGCACGAATTCGATGGTCCAGGTCAGGGTGCTGCCCATCGCCGGCTTCTTTAGAAACGGCATCAGCGCCGGCGGCCAGGCGTCGACCAGTGCCAGGATGTGCGACTCCGTGACCGGCTCTTCCTTCACATCGCCTCGCAAACGCACCCAGCCGCCCATCTTACGCGATGTGCTGCCCGTGAACGGCAGCCCGCCGACACTCCAGCGCATCGCCAGGTGTCGCATGAATTCCGGGGTCACACCCTTGATGTAGGGCAGTTCCTGGCAGTCATCCCAGTGCTTCATTTCCGGGGCCGGTTGCGCCGTCACCGCCACTTCCGAAGGACGCGAGGCGCCGAAACTGCCCTGGATCAACGTCACCACCTGCCCTTTCTGTATCGCCCGGCCCAGCACCTGGCTGACGGCTTTGCCTTCGCGCAACACATCGACTTCGAAACTGACCGGCACTTCCGGCTCGACCGGTCCCACAAAGGTGATCGCCAGCGAACGCACCGGCCGATCCGCCGGTACCCTGGCGCGCATGGCTTCGTATTGCAAGGCAGCCACCAGGCCACCGAAACTGGCTCGGCCCTGAGCCCATCCGGCCGGAATGGACAGCTCCAGCGGCTGGCGACGGACAGCATCGAGCAGATCGGAAAAACGCATGCAAACCTCAAGGCAGGAAAAGGATGAAGGAATGTTAACCAGCCGGCGCGGCGGGCACAGTGATGATTACGGCCAAATTAAATGACAGATAAGCCGAACGGGATTGATGTGGGGCAAGAAAGCCTGTGAGGGGCAACCTCGCCCCCCATCAAGTCCTGAGCGTATTCAGGGTCTGAAGCAGGCCTTGCTGAGCTTATCCAGGACACGATCAGCACGCTGCTCAGCATTGACCATGGTGGTTTTCCAGACTGCGACACAGGGCTGCAAATCCGCCTCCTGCTCTGCCCTGGCCAGCCATTGCCAGCAGTCATGCCAATCACCCAGGGCACTTTGCGCGGACTTCAAGCGAGGTAAAGCCTTGGCTGGCAGTCGATCCAGTTCGGGATAGGCTTCGATGCCATAACGCACGCGCTTGATCAGCAGACGCAAACGATGACGGTCATGGGCAGGGTCGTGCAGGGCCTCGTCGAGTTTCTTCCATTGCTTGGCCAGGCGCTTTTCGATGCGCCTGCGCAGGCCCTTGAGCAAGCCCTGACGCTGGGCGGCCCGCAGGAACCGCGGAAAGGCATCGACGATCATCAGCAAATGCGCCAGTTCAGGACTGACCGCCACCGCAGGATAGGCTTCGGCCATCTGCGCCATGCGCCGCTGCGCCGCCTCGGGTTGACCGTGCTGGAGCAGATACGCCGCCAGCACCTCGCGATCGCGCAAGGGCGTGGTCAATTGGCCAACCGCAGAGGCTGCCGCCTCCAGTTGTTCGACACCGGGCAAGCCACGCAATGGCCGCAACAGGCTGCGCAATCGACGCACGGTGGTGCGCAGTTCGTGCAGCGCTTCCGGGTCAGTGTGGGCACTCAACCGCGCCTGGCAGGCCAGCAGATGGACATCCAGCCCTAAAACGTGAGCGACTAACCGGTCAATCAAGGTAGACATCGCTTGCTCCTTGAACGGGATTACCCCAATGGCAGCCTCACATCATGCCTCAACGCCCCGCCCGTGACTCACGAATATAGAAACGTGCCTTCTCGGCCTTGTGGGAGCAGCCTTCAAAGCCCTCGAATTGCTGTTGGGTCTTGGCCGCGGTCAACAGTGACAATGCCTTGGAGTAACTGACTGTCCCGGCGAAACCTTCCGCTTTGGCCAGGTCCAGTTCATGCCACGCGGCGTCAAGGTTGCTGCCGCAACTGTCACGGTAAGCGGTTTTACCGGCACAACCGGCAAGCGCCAGGGCAATCAATGGCACACAAATCCAGGCTTTCATCACTCACTCCTCAAAGATAGGTAAACAATCATCCACGTAGGACGGTCTGGCGCGGGAAAAGTGCCGTCCATCGCCAGAGCAACTATAGCGCTCGCGAGAATAACCACCCGCCGCCATGGAATGTCGAAAAAACGACGCATCCACCCCACCGAACGACCATAACGATTGAAGCACGCCCCACGATAGGTGCATTGTTGAACCATTAAAACGAGGGCGGTTCATGAAGAAGCGTGTCGCACTGGTATTGGGTTCAGGTGGAGCCCGCGGCTATGCCCATATTGGCGTTATCGAAGAAATTGAGCGGCGTGGCTACGACATCGCCTGCATTGCCGGTTGCTCCATGGGCGCGGTGGTCGGCGGGATCTATGCCGCCGGCAAACTCAATGAGTATCGTAACTGGATAGAGAGCCTGGATTACCTCGACGTTTTGCGCCTTGTCGACGTCAGTTTTCGCCTGGGAGCGATACGCGGGGAAAAAGTCTTCGGACAGATCCGCAAGATCGTTGGCGAAATCAATATCGAAGACCTGCGCATCCCCTATACGGCGGTGGCCACCGACCTGACCAACCAACAGGAAATCTGGTTCCAGGAAGGTTGTCTGCACCAGGCCATGCGGGCTTCGGCGGCGATTCCGAGCCTGTTTACGCCAGTGATGCAAGGCAATCGCATGCTGGTGGATGGCGGCATTCTCAACCCGCTGCCGATCGTGCCGGTGGTGTCGAGTCACTGCGACTTGATCATCGCCGTCAACCTCAACTCCACCAACCAGCGACACTATCAACTGCCGGTGATCCAACGCCCGGCCGCGTTCAAGACCCGCTTCGACAGACTGATCAATTCCCTCGGTTCGAAGATGCCGTTCCGGCGCAAGCCGGCCGAGCAATTGTTGCTGCTGGAAAAAGAAGCGTTGCTGGCAGCAGCAGCCGAGATCAACCCCTGGATCGAATCCGCCGAACCCGAGGCCCAGCAACCGGCTGCCGCGCCTGAACGCGACGGCGCGCCGAAATCCGCCACCGGTTCATTCATCATCGACAACGTCGGGCCGGCGTCCTTGCTGGACCTGATCAACCAGAGTTTCGAGGTGATGCAGACGTCGTTGGCGCAGTACAAGATTGCCGGGTACCCGCCGGACATCCTGATCAACGTGCCGAAGCGGGTGTGCCGGTTTTTCGAGTTCTACAAGGCGCCGGAGTTGATCGCGCTGGGACGCGAGATTGCGCGGGACACGCTGGATCGATATGAGAGCGAGCGCGAGTCCTGAGATTTCTCGAGTCGATGCAATGGCCTCATCGCTGGCAAGCCAGCTCCCACAAGTTCAGTGGCCTTCACAAATGTTGTGCTCAGCTCAGCCTGTGGGAGCCGGGCTTGCCCACAATGGGGCCCGATCAGCCAGCACCAGCCTGAAGACCACCCTCACTCAACAACCGATACCCCACGCCCGCCTCGGTCACGATAAACCGAGGCTGGGTCGGATCGTCCGCCAGTTTCTGCCGCAGATGCCCGACTACGATCCGCAAATAGTGACTGTCCTCGGTGTGAGTCGGCCCCCAAATGTCCTTGAGCAACTGCTGCTGGGTGATGACCCGTCCCGGATGCCGCGCCAGTTGCGCCAGCACCGCGTATTCCTTGCGGGTCAACGCGACTTCGGCACCATCGAGCAACACCCGGCGATAGGCCAGGTCCACAGTGAGCGGACCGAAAGTCAGCGCCGCTTGCTGAGCCTCGCCCACCGGCGCCTGGCGTAACAGCGCGCGTATTCGCGCCAGAAACTCCTGAATGCCGAACGGCTTGGTCACGTAGTCGTTGGCGCCGCCATCCAGCGCTTCGACTTTCTGCCCTTCGCCAGCGCGCACCGAAAGCACCAGCACCGGCACCTTGGACCACTCGCGAAATTCGCGCAGCACTTGTTGGCCGTCCATGTCCGGCAGCCCAAGGTCGAGCACCAGCAGGTCCGGTTTGTTCAGCGCAGCCTGGGCCAGGCCTTCGGTGCCGGTGCCGGCTTCCAGCACTTTGTAGCCTTGGGAAGCGAGGCTGATGCGCAGGAATTTGCGGATCTGCGGTTCGTCGTCGATGACCAAAATGGTCGCGGTCTGGCTCATGGTTTCCGGTCGTGGCATGGAGAGTTCCAAAGGGTATCAGGCTTCACTTTCAACGTTCACTTTCAAAGGCGGGCTGTTCCTGCAATGGCAAGTGCAAAGTGATGCAGGTGCCGTGTCCTTCGATGCCGTCGGCGACGCTGATACGACCGCCATGGGCGCCCACCATGCCCTGACAGATCGCCAGCCCCAGCCCGGTGCCTTGCCCGCCGCGATCACCCCGTGCCGCGGTGTAGAACATGTCGAAAATCTTCGCTCGCTCAGCCTCGGGAATGCCCGGCCCCTCATCACTTACCGAGAAAAACAGCTCTTGGTCAGCGACACCGGCGCGCAATTGCAGGCGGCCATGCATCGGCGAGAAACGCGCGGCGTTTTCCAGCACATTGATCAATGCCTGTTCGATCAGTGCGGCGTGGACATACAGCAGCGGCAACTGCGCCGGGACCTCGACACTGACCTGCAACGGCGCCAGCACCGCACGCAGGCGATTGAGCGAACTGCCGACGATGTCGGCCGGCGACACCCAATCCCGCGCCAGCTTCAAGGCGCCGTGACCGAGGCGCGTCATGTCCAGGAGGTTTTGAATATAGCGGTCCAGGCGTTCGGCTTCATCACGGGTGCCTTCGAGCAATTCGCGGCGATCCTCCAGCGGGATCGCCTCACCGAGAGCCAGCAAGCTGTCGATGCTGCCGCGCATGGAGGTCAGCGGTGTGCGCAAATCGTGGGACACCGAGGCCAGTAAGGCGCTGCGCAGTTGCTCGGTCTCGCCGTGCAGGCGTGCGGCTTCCAGATCATCGGCCAGTTGCGCGCGAGCCAGGGCCTGGGCCAACGGTTGACTCAACGCCGTCAACAAGCGCCGACGCTGACCGCTCAGGGTCTGGCCTTCCTTGGCGCAGACACCAAGCAGCGCCAGCGGACCATCCTCCACCGACAGCGGCCACCACCACCAGCGCCCGAATGGCAGCGTCCCGGTACCGGCGCCGGCCGGTTGATCGTGTTGCCAGGCCCAATCGGCGGCGGCACGTTCGGCCTCGGTGAACTCCAGCGGCCCACCGGTTTCGACTTTCCAGCCGCTTTGACCGTCCCGATTGAGCAAGCACAATTGCAAGTCGCTCCAGCCATTGAGGTGCTGGGCGGCGGCGCTGATCACCGCCTGACGGTCCGTGGCAGCGGTGAGTTTGCGTGACAGGTCGAGCAATTCGGTGGTTTCTTCCTGAGTATCGCGCAAGGCCTCCAGTTGCCGGCGCTGGCGTGCCGCGAGGTTACCGGTGAGGGCCGCCATCAGCAGGAAGAACAACAAGGTGAGCACGTCTTCTTCGCGCTGGATGCTGAAGGAAAAATTCGGCGGAATGAACAGGAAGTCATACGTCAGAAACGACAACGCGGCACAGGCCAGTGCCGGCCCCAGACTGCTGCGCACCGCCACCAGTAACACCGCGGCAAGGAACACCAGCGAGATGTTCGGCAATGGCAAAATACTGGCCACTCCCCAGGCCAGGGCGCTGGCCAGAATCGTCGCCACCACCGCCAGCGCATAATCGAACCAGACCAGCGAGTGCGCCGGTCGTTGGCGGGGCGGATATTGTTCTTCGTCACTGGCAAGGACGTTGATTTCCAACCCGTGCGCATCGCGCAACAAGCGTGAGGCCAGCCCTCCCCCGAACAACCGTCGACGCCATCGCGCCCGGGACTGGCCGACCAGTACCAGGCTGGCACGGCGCTCGGCAGCGTGCTGGATCAAGGTCTTCGCCACCTCGCCAGCGCGCAGGTGCACCACCTCGCCCCCCAGGCGTTCAGCCAGTTGCTGGGCGCTTTGCAGACGCAGGCGCGACTGCTCGTCTCGCACACTGCCGTTTTCCACATGCACCAGGCTCCAGGGCAAGTGCCGGCGCTGGGCGACACGGCTGGCATGTCGCACCAGACGCTCTGCCTGGGCATCGCCGTCGACCCCGACCAACAAGCGTCCCCTCACGGCCGGCGCGGCTTGACCCAGTTGACGATACCCCTGGGCCAGATCGTTATCGACCTGGGCCGCCGCGGTTTGCATCGCCAGTTCGCGCAGGGCGGTGAGGTTGGTCTGGGTAAAAAATGCATCGATGGCGGCTCGCGCCTGCTCCGGCACGTAGACCTTGCCGTCGCGCAGACGCTCGAGCAGTTCGCGCGGCGGCAGGTCAATCAGCAGCAGTTCGTAGGCCTCCTGCAGCACCCAGTCCGGTAATGTCTCGCGGACCTGCACGCCGGTAATGCCACGCACCTGATCGTTGAGGCTTTCCAGGTGCTGGACGTTGACGGTGGTGAACACGTCGATGCCGGCAGCGAGCAATTCCTGAATGTCTTGCCAGCGTTTGGCGTGGCGACTGCCAGGGGCGTTGCTGTGGGCGAGTTCGTCCACCAGCACCAGTTTCGGTTTGGCCGCGAGCAGGCCGTCAAGGTCCATCTCTTCGAGCATCACGCCACGGTATTCCGAACGCACCAAGGGTTGCTGTGGCAAGCCGCCGAGCAACGCTTCGGTTTCAGCGCGACCGTGGGTTTCCACCACACCGGCGATGACTTTCACCCCCTGGCGCAGTTGCGTGTGCGCCGCCTGCAGCATGGCGTAGGTCTTGCCGACACCGGGTGCCGCACCGAGGAAAACCTTGAGTCGGCCCCGGCCGTCCCGGGGCAGGTCTGCTAACAGCGCGTCGGCGCGGCCGGAGTCGCTCATGCTTGAAGCTCACTTTTTCAGATGTTGATGGGGCGATTGTTCTATCGCCATCGCGGGCAAGCCCGCTCCCACAAGGTTTTCCAAAAACTGAAAATCCCTGTGGGAGCGGGCTTGCCCGCGATTGGCGGTGCCATTCACTTACAGTTTTTCGAGGGCCAGATTCAACTCCAGCACGTTCACCACTGGCGGCCCCACCAACGGTTGCTCGACGTGCGCATCGAGCAAGTTCTGCAGGGTCGCCACCGGCAGATTGCGCGCCGCCGCGACACGTGCCAGTTGATAGGCAATCGCCGCCGGTGGCAAGTGTGGATCAAGACCGCTGCCGGAGGTGGTAATCAGCGCCAACGGCACCGGGCCCTGACCGGGCACCAGCAGTTTATTGGCATCGTCGATCACCCGGGTCGCCAGTGCCGGATTGCTCGGCGACAGGTTACTGGCACTGCTCGACACGGTGGCAAATGCACCGGCCGATGGACGTGGATGGAACCAGGCGTCACCCACGAAATCCTGGGCGATCAGCGAGGAGCCGCGAACCTTGCCCTCGGCATCGCGCACCAGGCTGCCATTGGCTTGATCCGGGAACGTAACCTGGGCCACGCCAGTGACCACCAGGGGATAAGCGACGCCGGTGATCAGGGTCATCAAGACCAACAGGCTCAAGGCCGGACGTATCATTGTGGACATTTCATAATCCTCGAATTCACTGAAAACAAACTCATTACCTGTGGCGAGGGCGCTTGCTCCCGCTCGACTGCGCAGCAGTCGTATACCTGGTAAATGTGATGTGCCTGAACAAATGCGGTGTCTGGGTTGGGGCTGCTTCGCAGCCCGGCGGGAGCAATCTCCCTCGCCACAAAAAGCCCCTCTCCAGCCACCCGCTACCAGCTAAACCAGATGCAATGCCGTCAACAGCATGTCGATCGCCTTGATGCCCACGAACGGCACCAGGATCCCGCCCAGCCCGTAGATCAGCAGATTGCGTCGCAGCAAGGCCGCGGCACTGGCCGCCTGGACTCGTACACCGCGCAACGCCAGCGGAATCAGCACCACGATGATCAAGGCGTTGAACACGATCGCCGAGAGAATCGCGCTCTGCGGACTGCTCAAGTGCATCACGTTCAACACGCCCAGTTGCGGGTAGATCGCGGCAAACAGCGCCGGCAGAATCGCGAAGTACTTGGCCACGTCGTTGGCGATGGAGAACGTCGTCAGCGCGCCACGGGTCACCAGCAGCTCTTTACCGATTTGCACCACGTCCAGCAGTTTGGTCGGGTCGCTGTCGAGGTCGACCATGTTCGCCGCCTCACGCGCGGCTTGCGTGCCGTCGTTCATCGCCATGCCGACGTCTGCCTGGGCCAGGGCCGGGGCGTCGTTGGCGCCGTCGCCGCACATGGCAACCAGGCGACCGTCGTTCTGCTCGTGACGGATGCGCGCCAGTTTTTTCTCCGGCGTGGCTTCGGCGAGGACGTCATCCACACCCGCTTCGGCCGCGATCGCCGCAGCGGTCAGCGGGTTGTCGCCGGTCACCATGACCGTGCGAATCCCCAGTTTGCGCAGCTCGGCGAAACGCTCGCGGATGCCGGGCTTGACCACGTCCTTGAGGTGGATCGCACCGAGCAGTTTGCCGTCGGCACAGACCAGCAACGGAGTGCCGCCACTCTGGGCGATCTTGTCGATTTCCCGCGACAGGGCCGGGGCCAGATCAGCGCGCTTGAGACCGACGAAGGTCAGCAGCGAATCCACCGCACCCTTGCGGTACACGCGACCTTGATAATCGACACCCGACAGCCGCGTTTCAGCGCTGAACGGCACGCCGGTCAACAACTCAGGCTCCGGTTCCGGTTGCGGGTACAGGGCACGCAGGTACTCGACGATGGACTTGCCTTCAGCGGTGTCATCGGCCAGCGAGGCGAACAACGCGCCTTCGGCCAGCTCTTTGGAGGTGACGCCCGGGGCCGCGTAAACCGCGCTGCAACGGCGATTACCGAAGGTGATGGTGCCGGTCTTGTCCAGCAACAGGACGTGCACGTCCCCCGCCGCTTCCACGGCGCGACCGGACTTGGCAATCACGTTCAGGCGCACCAGGCGATCCATCCCGGCAATACCGATGGCCGACAACAAGCCGCCGATGGTGGTCGGAATCAGCGTGACCAACAACGCCACCAGGAACACCAACGGCAAGCTGCCATTGGCGAAGTGGGCGAACGGCTGCAGGGTGACGACCACCAACAGGAAGATCAGGGTCAGGCCGATCAGCAAGATGTCGAGGGCCACTTCGTTCGGGGTTTTCTGGCGTTTGGCGCCTTCGACCAGAGCGATCATGCGGTCCAGGGTCGACTCACCGGGGTTGGCGGTGATCTTCACCAGCAGCCAGTCGGACACCAGCCGTGTGTTGCCGGTGACGGCCGAGCGGTCGCCGCCGGACTCGCGGATCACTGGTGCGGACTCACCGGTAATCGCCGCTTCGTTAACCGCAGCGATACCCTCGATCACCTCGCCGTCACCGGGAATCATCTCCCCCGCTTCAACACGCACCACATCGCCCTTGCGCAGGCTGGCGGCCGGCACCACTTGAAAGGTGCCATTGCTGGTTTTGCGGCGGGCGCTGAGGCCTTCACTGCCGGCCTTGAGGCTGTCGGCACGCGCCTTGCCACGACCTTCGGCCAGGGCTTCGGCAAAGTTGGCGAACAGTACGGTGAACCACAGCCACACGGCGATTTGCGCGGCGACGAAGGTCGGCACCGCCGTGTCTGGAATGAAGCACAGCATGGTGGTCAGGATCGCGGTCAGTTCGACCACCAGCATCACTGGCGCACGCTGTAACTGGCGTGGGTCGAGCTTGACGAAGGCTTGCACCAGCGCCGGACGCCAGAGGGCCGAGATCGCGGTTTTCGGTTGCTCCGGCGCTTTCGCGGCGACGGTCTTGGTTACGGGCATATTCATCAAATAGTCCTCAGAAACCCATGCTCAAGTGTTCAGCGATTGGACCCAGCGCCAGGGTCGGCAGGAAGGTCAAACCACCCACCAGCAAAATGGTCACGGTCAGCAGGGTCACGAACAGCGGGCCGTGGGTCGGGAAGCTGTTCTGGCCGATCGGTGCGGTTTTCTTCATCGCCAGGCTGCCGGCCAGGGCCAGTACCGGGAGGATGTAGCCGAAGCGACCGATCAACATGCCCAGGCCCAGCATCAGGTTGTGAAATGGCGTGTTGGCGCTAAAGCCACCGAACGCGGAACCGTTGTTGGCGCTGGCCGAGGTGTAGGCATAAAGCAACTGACTGAAACCGTGGGCACCCGGGTTGCTCACCGCCGCCACCGGACTTGGCAGGCTGGCGGCAATCGCGCCGAGCACCAGCACGCCGATCGGCATGACCATCAAAGTCACCACCAACAGCTGGACTTCCCTGGCCTGCAGTTTCTTGCCGAGGTATTCCGGGGTGCGGCCGATCATCAGGCCCGCCAGGAACACGGCGATCAACACGTTGAGCAACATGCCATAGAGCCCGGCGCCGACGCCGCCGAAGATCACTTCGCCGACCATCATGTTGACCAGCGCGACCATGCCACTCAGCGGGTTAAGGCTGTCGTGCATACCGTTGACCGAGCCGTTGGAGGCGGCAGTGGTGGTCACCGACCACAGCACAGTGGCGGTGGTGCCGAAGCGCGCTTCCTTGCCTTCCAGCGGTGCGGTCTGTTCGACAGCAGCGTTGTTCAGGGTCGGGTTCGGTTGGTATTCAGCCCACAGCGAGGTGGCACCGCCGATCAGGAACAGCGCCAACATGCAGGCGATGATCGCGCGGCTCTGACGCAGGTCTTTCACGTAGTGGCCGAAGGTGAACACCAGGGCTACCGGAATCAGAATGATCGACGCCAGTTCGAACAGGTTGCTCCACGCCGTCGGGTTCTCGAACGGATGCGCCGAGTTGACGCCGAAGAAGCCACCACCGTTGGTACCCAATTGCTTGATCGCAATCTGGCTGGCAGCAGGACCGAGCGGGATCACCTGATCGACGCCTTGCATCGTCACGGCGTTCACATACTGCGCGAAGGTTTGCGGCACACCCTGCCAGACCAGGTACAGCGCCAGCAGCAGGCACATCGGCAACAAGCCGTAGAGGGTGGCGCGGGTCATGTCGACCCAGAAGTTACCAAGGCTTTTGGTCGATTTTCGGCCAATGCCACGGCATAGCGCCACCAGCACGGCCAGGCCGGTGGCGGCGCTGACGAAGTTCTGCACGGTGAGACCGACCATCTGGCTCAGGTAGCTCAACGACGCTTCGCCGCTGTAGGACTGCCAGTTGGTGTTGGTCATGAAGCTGACGGCGGTGTTGAACGCCAGCGTCCACTCCTGCCCCGGCAGGTTCTGCGGGTTGAGCGGCAGATGGTCCTGGAACAGCAGGATCGAGAACAGCAGCAAGAAGCCCGCGAGGTTGAAGGCGAGCAAGGCCAGCGCGTACTTCTGCCAGCTCTGTTCGGCGTGCGGATCGACCCCGGACAGTCGATAACAGCCACGCTCGACCGGACCGAGGATCGGCGTCAACCAGGTGCGCTGTCCTTCCATGACCTTGTAGTAGAAACGCCCGAGAAACGGTGCCGGGACCAATACCAACGCGAAAAACGCCAGGATCAGCCAATAGTCATAACTGTGCATAGCCGCTCCTAGTTCCGGTCCGCGCGCAACAGCGCAACCAACAGATAAATGAACAGCCCCACTGCCAGCAGCAGTGACACCCCGTCCAGAACGCTCATGGAAATTCTCCGTGTTACGGCGCATTGCCGCGTGTGGAGTCATTGTCGACAGGGAGGCTGTAAAGGAACGAGATCGAGGGGTGTGGCGGGGCATAAAGAAAGCGTAAAGAGTGGGTTTATGCGGGCGTTACAGCGGTCTCTGGACGGGCAAGCCTGTGTGACATGGCTCGCTGAACTCACATCGCCGATTAACTGCTCGTTATCGCCCCTCGCGCCTCAGCGTACTTTGAGCAAGAATGTCGACCATTACGTCTATTGCCGGAGAAACAACATGAATGTAATCACCACCGATCTACCCGGTGTTCTGATAATCGAACCGAAGGTATTTGGTGATGAGAGAGGCTTCTTTTATGAGAGCTTCAATGCCAAGGCTTTCGAAGAAGCGACGGGGCTCGACACACAATTCGTTCAGGACAATCATTCGCGCTCTCAAAGAGGCGTATTGCGTGGCTTGCATTACCAGCTGGAAAACACCCAAGGCAAATTGGTTCGCGTGACCGCCGGTGAAGTACTGGACGTTGCCGTGGACATTCGTCGCAGCTCGTCGCATTTTGGTAAATGGGTTGCTGTGCGCCTGTCCGCCGAGAATCATCGCCAGCTCTGGGTTCCGGAAGGTTTCGCCCACGGGTTCGTGGTACTGAGTGAGTTCGCTGAATTTCTCTACAAGACCACCGACTACTACACCCCATCTGCTGAACGCAGCATCCGTTGGGATGACCCGGACCTGGCCATCGACTGGCAACTCGATGAAGTACCGCAGCTGTCGGCAAAGGATCAGGCGGCGGCGTTTTTCAAGGATGCTGACGTCTTTTCATAACCCAGACACTCGATAGTCTCGCCTCATTACCACCTTCCTCCTGGTCAGATCGCTAGAACCCTTGAGCTTTAGCAGGGATCTGATCAGGTTTCCTTGCACTGCTTGCTCCTTCTCAAAAGCGGCCTCGTAGACCGCAATGATCTGCGATCTGCCAAATCGTGGAGCGACTTGCCCGCGAAGACGGCAAGCTAAAAAGTAATGCCCTCCAGTAGCGCACCAAAAATCACCCATCCAGGCGCCTGATATCCCCGATACGACAGCTTTCCATGCTTTACGACCCAAATTCGCCAAATGGCACGCCCACTGCACACGCCCTCCCCGAGCTGTCCAAACCGTTCAGGGAGAAAACGCATGAACACACAACTCAAACCCACGCTGGGCACCCTGCACCTGTGGGGCATTGCGGTCGGGCTGGTGATTTCCGGCGAGTATTTCGGCTGGAGTTATGGCTGGGGCGTGGCCGGGACGTTGGGTTTTCTGGTGACCTCATTCATGGTCGCCACCATGTACACCTGCTTCATTTTCAGTTTCACCGAGTTGACCACGGCGATTCCCCATGCCGGTGGCCCGTTTGCCTACAGTCGCCGAGCCTTTGGCGAGAAAGGCGGATTGATCGCAGGGCTGGCGACGCTGATCGAGTTCGTCTTCGCCCCGCCGGCCATCGCACTGGCCATTGGCGCCTACCTCAACGTGCAATTTCCCGCCCTCGACCCGAAACACGCGGCAGTCGGCGCCTACATCGTGTTCATGGGCCTGAACATCCTCGGGGTGAAACTCGCTGCAACCTTCGAACTGTTGGTCTGCGTATTGGCGGTCGCCGAGTTGCTGGTATTCATGGGCGTGGTTGCGCCGGCGTTCAGTTTCAGCAACTTCGCCCTCAATGGCTGGGCCGGCTCCGATGTGTTCGGCGCACCGGCGATTGCCGGAATGTTCGCAGCGATTCCTTTCGCAATCTGGTTCTTCCTGGCCATCGAAGGGGCGGCCATGGCTGCCGAAGAAGCCAAAGACCCGAAACGGACGATCCCCAAGGCTTATATCAGCGGCATCCTGACCCTGGTGCTGCTGGCAATGGGCGTGATGTTCTTTGCTGGTGGCGTCGGCGACTGGCGCACCCTGTCAAACATCAATGACCCGTTGCCACAGGCGATGAAAACCGTAGTGGGCGAAAGCTCGGGCTGGTTGCACATGCTGGTCTGGATTGGACTGTTCGGGCTGGTGGCGAGTTTCCACGGGATTATCCTTGGCTACTCGCGGCAATTTTTCGCATTGGCCCGCGCCGGTTACCTGCCGGCCTCGCTGGCTAAACTGTCGCGTTTTCAGACGCCACACCGGGCGATCATTACCGGCGGCGTGATCGGCATTGCGGCGATCTACAGCGATGGTTTGATCAACCTTGGCGGCATGACCCTGACTGCTGCGATGATCACCATGGCCGTGTTCGGCGCCATCGTGATGTACATCATGAGCATGCTCAGCCTGTTCAAACTGCGCAAAACCGAGCCGAACCTGGAGCGCAGCTTCCGCGCGCCCTGCTATCCACTGGTGCCCTTCATTGCATTAGTGCTCGCCGTGGTTTGCCTGGTGGCGATGGCCTGGTTCAACACACTGATCGGCCTGATTTTCCTGGCCTTCATGGTGGCCGGTTTCGTGTACTTCATGCTCACCGCGCAATCGCGTGCCGATGCGCCGGCAGATGCCATGCTGACCGGGCTTTAAACAGTAGGCGTGCTGATGTCATATCAGGCATAGAATGGAACCAGTGCGAAAACAAATCGCTCAAAGTGGTATGCACGATCGATTGACGAAACCCGCCGATCGGCGTGCCCTTAAGGAGAGCCTTATGCCTTGGTATGCCTGGTTGATTCTGATCGTAGCCATCGGCTCCATCGTTGGCGGTTTGATGATGTTGCGTGACACCGCCACCAAGATTGATCTGACCGAAGAGCAACGTCGACGCGTAGCCGAACGTAACGCGGAAGCGGACGCCAAGGATGCGCAGGACCGCTGAACAAAACCTGCTGTATCCGCGGGGTTTGTTTTTCATCGGGTAGGAGCGAGCTTGCTCGCGATGGTCGTTAACGATGACGCGTGTTTGCAGGCTAAACGCGGCCGTTCTTGAGTCCATCGCGAGCAAGCTCGCTCCTACAGGGTGCGGGGCTATTTTTCCCACTCAGCCTTGGCAATGTGCAAGCCGTGCATGCCTTTGTACGCGGCACGTTCTGGTTGGCTCCAACCCTCCAGCAACGAATCTTCCAACCGATAAATCTCCACTCCCAAAGGACGACAAACGCTCAGCGGGTCTTGCGCATCCGGCCCCCACATCGCCAGCGACAGATCGCCGCCCGGGCAGGTCGACAGTGCGCACAGCAGGTCGATCTCGGCGAAAAACTCCAGGTAATCGCCCTTCTTGGCCGGACACGCTTTCATGAAGTACATGTCGTCGTGGTTCAGCCCCGTGCACTGGAAAATATTCAGCACGTCATGCACATCGAATTCGGTCAGGCCATGGGGCAGCACGGCGCGGGTCAGGTTGGAGTGACAGTGATGGTGAAAATCTTCGCCGGTGAGCATTTTGTTCACATAAGGATCGCAACGGGTGCCGAGCAAATCGTGCAGGCGACCGCCATGCTCATCGATCCCGTAGCCCGCCAGGCTGTCATCGGTGATGGTCACCAAGGGCCGCAAAAAAGGCAGGTTCGACCAGAGCCGGTCATGGGTGCTGACGTGTGCGCCTTGTAGTTGCCGGGTGCGCGACGCCCACAACCGTTCGCGCGGATCATTGGCATTCCAGACGTTGAAGTCACCCACTTGCGGCCCGACCGGCGTCGTCACACGAAACACATGGCCGGCCGGGACTTTCCAGGCGCGACCGGTGCGAATCGGCACTTCGAACGACTCGACGAGCGTTCGTCCGTCCTTCGCATCGCGCACCCGCTCATAAAAGGCTTTATCCACCTGCAAGGCCGAGCCTTTGCTGACTTGATAGGCCGCCGGATAGTTTTTGTACATGGCACGAATCCTCGATCAGTGATGGGAAGAAGGGCTAAGCATTTGCAGCAACAGGTGTTCGGAGTCGTCGAGATACAGGCCCATGGCCTCCTCGGCCGCGCGCTTGTCGCCTTCGGCCAGAAATTCATGGATCTGCCGGTCACGGGCCAGCCACGGCGCTTGAAAGCGGGACTGATCAGGCGCGGTACAAAACACCAGGCGCAATTGCGCGACGACATTGGTAAAGAACTCATCGAACAGCGGGCTGCGCAGCAACCCGACTATGTGTTGATGAAATTGCAGGCTGTGGGTGCCGACGGCGCGCCAGTCCTCGCGCTCCCGCGCCAACTCCGTGGCTTCCAGGGCCTCGAGCATCCGGTCGGACTGATAGTCGCGCAGGGGGCGACTGGCGCTGATGGCTTGCAGTTCCAGCGTGCGCCGGACCTTGAACAGGTCCCTCACATCCTCACAGCCCAACCTGCGCACCATCACACCTTTGTTGCGTACGTACCGCGTCAAGCCTTCCTGGCCTAGGCGGTGCAAGGCTTCACGGATCGTGTTGCGCGAGGCGTTGTAGGCAGACACCAGGTTGTTTTCCACCAGTGCCATGCCAGGCAGCAAGCGTCCACCGATAATGTCGGCGCGCAACTCCAGGGTAATGTGATCGGCCAGTGACAGTCCGCTGTTCATGCTCAACGCCTCGCAATTGTTCAACAATCCTTAGCCATTGAGTAACCATTATTCGTGCCAGTACTTGTTCACCTTCCAACAAGCGAGACGCAACTGCATGCTTTTTAGAAATAGAAGTACAGTCACCATGCAATTTTCATTGGTTAATATGGCGCATTGATGTGGAGATATCAGATGCGTTACTCGCAGGACCATAAAGCCCAGACCCACCAACGCATCATCAAGGAAGCTTCCGTGCGCTTTCGCCGTGACGGAATCGGCGCGACCGGCCTGCAACCTCTGATGAAAGCGCTGGGCTTGACTCACGGTGGCTTCTATTCGCACTTCAAGTCCAAGGATGAATTGGTGGAAAAGGCACTGCAGGCGGCAGGCGACGAGGTTGATGTCGTGTGCACCGAGTTGTTCGCCCAGGATCGACCGCTAGAGGCCTTCATCGATGCCTACCTCTCGCAATGGCACCAGACTTCGCCCCATGAAGGCTGCCCATTGCCAACGATGTCATCGGAACTCGGCATGCGCGGGCAGCCGAGTCCGACTTCAGATGCAGTGCTCAATGCACGACTTCGACAAATCCACGACACCCTTGATGGCGAAGACACTGCAGAACGCAGCATTGTCATCATGTCCACGCTGGTGGGGGCATTGCTGCTTTCGCGTAACGTCGAGAACGCCGAGCTGGCCCGGCAGATTCTCGACGTCACCCGCAAGTCGCTGAAGCGAGCGCAAGGCTAGCCGTCCCAGCGCTTGAACAGCACGCTGGCATTGACGCCGCCGAAGCCGAAACCATTGGACAGCGCATACTCGATGACCATTGGCCGAGCCTGGCCGTGGACGATGTCCACGCCTTCGGCGGCCGGGTCGGGATTTTCGAGGTTCAGGGTTGCCGGTACGATTTGGTCCCTGATCGCCAGCAGCGTAAATATCGCTTCGACCCCGCCTGCGGCGCCGAGCAAATGCCCGATCGCCGATTTGGTCGATGTCACGGCGATCTTGTTATCCGTGCCAAACAACGCCTTGATCGCCGCCAGTTCCCCCAAATCGCCAACCGGCGTCGAGGTCGCGTGGGCATTCAAGTGTTGAACCTGTTCTGGCGCTACCCCGGCTTGCGCCAATGCCAGCGCCATGGCCCGGCGTGCACCACTGCCATCCTCAGGCCCAGCGGTGAGGTGATAGGCGTCTGCACTGGTGCCATAACCAACCAACTCCGCCAATGGTTGAGCACCCCGTGCCAAGGCATGCTCGAGTGACTCAATGACTAGCAGACCGGCACCTTCGCCCATGACAAAGCCGTCGCGTCCGCTGTCGAACGGCCGTGAAGCGCGCTGCGGGGTGTCGTTGTAGCCGCTGGACAAGGCGCGAGCAGCGGCGAACCCGGCCAGACTGACGCGATCGATCGCCGCCTCCGCACCACCGCATACCGCGATGTCCGCCTCGCCGGTTCGAATCAGCCGCGCCGCATCCCCAATTGCCTGAACCCCAGCCGCACAGGCTGTCACCGGCGCACCTAAAGGCCCCTTGAAACAATGCTGGATAGATACATGTCCGGCCGCCAGATTGACCAGAAACGACGGGATAGTGAACGGAGACAAACGTCGCGGACCACGGCTGTCCGTGGTACGCACCGCATCGGCAATCGCACCGAAACCACCGATGCCGGACCCGATGATGGTTGCCGTGCGCTCCTGGGCAGTATCGGTTAGCGCCTGCCAACCGGCCTGCTCAATCGCCTGCCGAGCCGCCTCCATGGCGAAAAGAATGAAACGATCCATCTTTTTCTGCTCTTTGGGGGACGTCGCCCGGTCTGGATCAAAACCGGCCTCAGGATCGTCCGCCAGCGTCGGCACCACGCCGCCGACTTTGGCTGGCAGATCAGCAACGACCTCATCCGGCAAATTTCGCAAGCCGGACTGCCCCGCCAACAAACGCGCCCAGACAGCTTCGACTCCACTACCCAGCGGAGACACCAGGCCCATGCCTGTTACAACCACTCGACGATTACTCATTCTGCGAACACCTCATGCCGATGCCTGACACGTCATTTATAACGCGTGGCGGCCTGGCTTCTGGACAAATTCGGCGCCATCGCATGACGCGCCGCTACATAGGACTCCCACTCGGAGAGGTTCGGCAAGGAAGGAATGGTGATCAATTCCCCCTGATCCAGACCCGACAACGCCGCATCGACCATCTCTCCAGCTTCCATGACCATATCAGCGGGAATCTGCGTCGCATCGATACCGGAACGTTCCCAGATCTCGGTACGCGTGACACCCGGCAACACGGCCTGGACCTTGACCCCGGTGCCATCGAGCTCGGCATTCAGTGACTGGGTCAGGCTTAAAACGTACGCCTTGCTGGCGCTGTAGGTCGCATTGAAACGCTCGGGAAACAACGCCACTACCGAAGCGATGTTGATGATCGTTCCTCGCCCCGCCTTGGTAAAACTGGCGGCCGCTGCCGATGCCAAACGTGTGACGGTCGTAACGTTCAACTGGATCAATCGCTCTAGCTCATCGGTATCGGCATTGGCCAGCAAACCGTCTGTCGCCACACCGGCGTTATTGAGCAACAGACTGATACTCGAATCGCTGCGCAGACGCTGTTCGAGTTTCAGCACATCATCCCGTTGCGTCAGATCTGCCTTGAGCACCTCGACTTGCACACCATACTCGGCGCGCAGCTTGCTCGCCGCTTCGTCCAGCCGCTGCTGGTCGCGAGCCACCAGCAATAAATCGAAACCGCGGGATGCGAGGCGTTGTGCGTAAACAGCGCCGATACCGGAGGAGGCACCGGTGACAAGGGCCGTACCTTGGGACTGGACAGAATTCATGACAGAGCTCCTGGGAATGCAGAGGAAGGGTGAGCGCTTGAATTGTCAAAGCGTCTCGACTAGAACAGATTTTATTATACTCATAATTCCAATAATAAATGATAGGTGTAATTTTAAATGCATCGACGAAAGGCACCACCTCCCGGTACGCGCCAGAATCGAGTAGGAGGCGGATTTACATCCGCCGTCCTCTCACACCACCGTACGTACGGATCCGTATACGGCGGTTCAAGCTATGCGGTTAAGTCGGTTCATCGTGTCCAGTACCGAGACTAGCCCAAGTTCGTCCCACAGCTTCTTCGGCAACGCCTGATTCATATGAGACGCCCCCGAACTCCACCATGGACCGCGACCATTGAAGGCTGATTTACAGGCGCGTGGTTCGCTAAGACCCAAGCGCATCAAATTGCGCGCCCTCGTTGAGGGCTGCTTCCATTGACGCCAGAACAAGCAGCGAAGCTTGCGACGCACCCACCCATCAATTTCCTCAAGTGGCCGTTTGCTCTGACTTAGCTTGAAGTAGCCTGCCCAGCCACGCAGCACAGGGTTGATCCGCTCAATGACATTTGCCATCTTGTGGCCCCGCGCGCTGCGCAGCAGGCCTCTGATCCTGTCGCGCAAGCGACCCAGGTTCATCGACGCCACCCTCAGTCTCGGCTCCTGATGCCAGCTCACCCCATAGCCCAGATAGTCACAGATCCAAGGCCGTGCCACGCGGCTCTTTTCCCGGTTTAGCGTCAGTTTCAGACGCTGGCTCAGGAAGCGCTCAGCTCTAGCCATCACTCGTTCGCCCGCACGGCAACTACGCACATAGATGTTCGCATCGTCGGCATAGCGCACGAAGCGATGACCCCGTCGTTCCAGCTCGCGGTCGAGTTCGTTGAGCAGGATATTCGACAGCAACGGCGAGAGTGGGCCGCCTTGCGGCGTCCCTTCTTGCCGTCGGCTAGCGATACCTCCCGACATGATCCCGGCCTCGAGGTAACGGCGGATCAGCCTGAGCACTCGTTTGTCGTCGACTTGACGCTCTATATGGGCCATCAAAACGTCGTGGTTAACTCGATCAAAGAACTTTTCAAGATCAAGTTCCACACACCAGCGGTGTCCCGCCGCCACATGGCAGCGTGCGGTTTCGATGGCTTGATGAGCGCTTCTGCCCGGACGAAAACCGTAGCTGTAGTCCGAAAACAGAGGTTCGAAGATCGGCGTGAGTTGTTGCAGCAAAGCCTGCTGGATCAGGCGGTCCACGACGCAGGGAATGCCCAACTGCCTTGTTCCGCCTTTGGGTTTGGGGATGTTTACGGCGCGCACACCTTGCGGGTGATACTCGCCAGCCAGCAGCCGAGTCTTGAGGATCGGCCAATACTGTTTAACGTAGCCTGCCAATTCGTCGACCGTCATGCCATCGGCACCCGGTGCACCCTTGTTGCTGACCACGCGGTGATACGCACGCTTGAGGTTGGTCGGTGCAAGCACCCGCTCCATCAGCGTGTCCGGCTCCGCGTTCGTCCACGTCACAGACGCCGCTGATACCTGTGCGCTGTCAGCCGTCATCCTCGGATTCTGTCCGGGACTCGGAGTAACAGTCTTCTCTGGGAGAAATTTCTGCATTTCGGTATTCAACGAGACCTCGACGCCTACTGGCGGCATAACCTGTTCAGCCCTTGGTGACGGGGTTATTCGTCACTTACTACGGCTTCGGCTGACTTCTGCACGCTCATCCCGTCGCCTCTCGACGCTCGGTAGCACAATGGCAAGCGTGCAGATCTCCCAGGGTAATTCGCGCGACCTTCCTGCTTATGCCTGTCGGATCTACGTCGCAGCGTCCCGTGCAAGTATTGGGCTTTGAGGAAACATGCCCCCTTACCCCGCTGCGCCGCCTCTATCCGCTTCCTGTTCGTCAGGCCAGCAATTTGCCTCGGGCTTCCTTCAGATTCGCAGTCACCCGCGACACCCTTGCCTCTGGCTAACACTTCCCCTTGCCGGGTGTGTAGAGGACTTGCACCTCCAAGTCACCACCCTGGCCACCACAGCCAAGCTGGTTGCGCTTACGCGCAACGCGCCATGCCTGGCGCACATGAAAAAGGGCCGGTCAATGACCGGCCCCTTGGCGTTGAATATTCAGCTTAGTTCACTTCCAGCTTATCGCGGTTGCGATCCAGAATCGCCTTGCCGATCCCCTTCACTTCGAGCAACTCGTCCACGGAAGCGAACGGGCCATTGATATCACGATAGTAAGCGTCCGGCAAAGGCATCTGGCCCGAAGTCGGAAATGGCGCAACAACTGATAGCTTCCTTTAACTATCGCCACTTCTAGTATCGTGAGCGGTTAGTTCGCTTGTTAACGCATAAAGATATACTGTGTGCCCCTCGCTTCCAGACGGTTCCACGCATGCCTCGACCAGTTGCTCCTTTCGCACTGCAACCCGCCGACGTCATCACTCTTCAAGGTTGGTTGCGCATGGGTACTTTGGAGCAAAGCCTCGGTCAGCGGGCGCGGATACTCCTTTTGCTCGCTGAGGGTGTAACACCCCTGACCATCTGTGCTCAGTTACAGATCACCTCTCCGACGGTATTCAAGTGGCGAAAACGCTATCTGGAATCGGGGATTGAGGGCCTGAGCGACCTGCCGCGTAGCGGTCAGCCTTTGAAGCTGGGTGCTGAAAAGGTCAAAGAAATCCTGACGCTGACAACTCAGCGGGTTCCCAAGGAAGCAACGCATTGGAGCGTTCGGTTGATGGCCAAATACGCGCGCGTTACCACTTGGCAGGTTCGACAAATCTGGGCTGCCTCCGATCTCAAGCCGCACCGCCTGAAGTCCTTCAAGATCAGCAATGACCCGCACTTCGCCGAAAAAGTCATTGATGTGGTCGGGCTCTATCTGAGCCCTCCAGATAACGCCATGGTGCTTTCGGTTGACGAGAAAACCCAGATCCAGGCACTGGATCGTACTCAGCCAATGCTGCAACTTCGGCCTGGGCAGATTGAGCGGAGAACCCATGATTACAAGCGCCATGGCACGGCGAGTTTGTACGCGGCGTTCGACATCCTGACGGGTGAAGTGATGGGCCGGATCACTCAGCGGCACCGGGCCAAGGAATTCCTGGATTTTCTCCGCCAGATTGATAGCAACACGCCTGCTGACCTGGATCTCCATGTGATTCTGGACAACAGTTCGACCCACAAAACCGCTGCGATCAAGGCCTGGCTGGAAAAGCATCCCCGCTTCAAGCTGCATTTCACACCGACCAGCGCGTCTTGGCTGAACGCCGTAGAAGGCTGGTTTTCGCAGTTAGAGAGACGGGCGCTGTATCGAGGCGTCTTCACCAGCGTCACTGATCTGAAAGCTGCGATCCGCCAATTCATCACTGCCCACAACGAGCATTCGGCAAAGCCGTTCAAATGGAACAAAACAGCAGAGGCCATCATCAGTTCAGTACATATGGCAAAGCTGAGTGCGATGAAAAATAAGCTAATGAATTAAGCGCTCGGGACACTAGGGGGATGTTACGCGCGCAAGATGATGGGGCCGTAGTGACAGGACCACCCTCAAAAACAATGGTGATCCGTATAATTACATTAGACGCGGATTTAAGAGGTTTCAGGTACAGCAGGGACTATCGCTTGCGGCCGGCTTCCGTCGCAATTTTTCATAAGTTCGGATCAGTTTTGCGAGTTTTGCTACCAAATGCGGAGCGACAACTCCCGAGTGAATTTGGAAGGGGCAGAATGGGGGGGCGCTACGGGGATATATAGGGATAATTAGGGTGTGATGGGGTATTACGGGGATTATTCGGGAAAATAGGGGGTTATCAGGGGGCGCTATCTCCAGGGTAACTACCGTTCCCGCGGATTAAATGGGGGGAAATGGGGTGTTTGAGAGGGGGGATACAGGGAGGCTAGGGGATTTATAGGGTGTTTCGGGGCGCTAAAGGGCGGTACGTGGCGTAGATCTACCCCATTGCAACCAATGCTACGAAAAACCATGTTTTGTGGATGATTTTGGGACTATGCGCCGGAATATTCATAAACGCTCCACGACGCGACATGATGTAATTACACCGGTTGCCACCGATGTGGTAACAACGCCTCAATCTCACTCGCTCGCTGCGCGGGCAGCCGCGTCAGAACATCCTTCAGATAGGCGTACGGATCATGTCCATTTAGCCGTGCTGACTGGATCAAGCTCATGATTGCAGCCGCACGTTTGCCGCTGCGTAGTGACCCGGCGAACAGCCAGTTCGAGCGCCCAAGTGCCCATGGCCGGATTTGATTTTCACACCAATTATTGTCTATGGGCACGGCGCCATCCTCGAGATATCGGATCAACGCGACCCAGCGTTTGAGGCTGTAATCCAGGGCTTTGGCGATGGCCGACCCTTCGGGTACGAGTTCGCGCTGGGCAATCATCCAGGCGTGTAGCGCCTCGATTATCGGAGCCGCTTTTTCCTGCCGTATTCGGTGCCGCATGTCCGGTTCTAGGTCTTTTACTTCACGCTCTATTTCGTAAAGTGCGGCGATGTAATGCAGCGCTTTTTCGGCGACTTGGCTCTTGTTGGTCGCGTGAAGGTCGAAGAACTTGCGGCGAGCATGGGCCATGCAGCCGATCTCCGTGACGCCCAGATCAAAGCTCGCCTTGTAACCGGCGAAGTCGTCGCAGACCAGCTTGCCGTGCCAGTTGTTCAGGAAGGTTCGGGCGTGTTCGCCGGCGCGGCTCGGGCTGAAGTCGTAAACGACTGCCGCCAAGTCGGCGAACTGGCTGGTTGCGTAGGCCCAAACGTAGGCTCGGTGGGTCTTCTTGGCGCCCGGCGTCAGCATCTGTACCGGCGTTTCATCGGCGTGGATCACGCCATGCTCGAGCACTGCTACGCGCAGCGCATCCACCAGTGGCTGTAGCTGCACGCCGCAGGCGCCAACCCATTGCGCCAAGGTCGAACGGGCGATCGCCAGACCAGCTCGGCCGAAAATTTTCTCTTGTCGATACAGCGGCAGATGGTCAGCAAACTTGGCCACCATAACGTGGGCCAGCAGGCCTGCCGTAGGGATGCCTTTGTCGATGACATGCGCCGGTACCGGTGCCTGGATCAACGTCTCGCACTGCTCACAGGCCCATTTCCCACGGATATGGCGTTCGACGGTAAACACGCCGGGGGTGTAGTCGAGCTTTTCGCTGGCATCTTCACCGATGCGCTTGAGGGCGCAGCCGCATTGGCAATGGCTGTTGTCCGGTTCGTGGTGGATCAGCGTACGAGGAAACTGCGCTGGCAGCGGCGCACGCTTGGGTTGCTGACGCACTTTGGCCGCAGTCGGCGTTGATTGCAGTGCCTCAAGTTCAGCTTCGATAGCCGCGATGTCGGTGTCGATCAGGTCATCGAGCAAGCTAGCTTGAGCAGGACTTAGTTGTTCGCTGCGCTTGGCAAACTTGAAGCGCTTGAGCAGCGCGATCTCATGGGTCAGTTTCTCGTTGACTGTTTTGTGATGGTGGATTTATTTGTCCATCGTCTCGACGCGCTGCATCAACTGCGCGGCCAGAGCACGCAGTTGTTCAGGGTTCAGTTGGTCGAGATTCGGGGCAGAAGTCATGCCGCTGATTTAGCCAGAGCAGGCATTAGGCGACGATAGGTTGATCGGACAATTGTGCTGGCGAGCTGGCCATGACAGAACTTAAAGCACAGTGATGACGCCGCCGGCACCGACTCTTTGCCACGGTAATCCGAGTATCAGGGCCTGAAGTTGCTCGGCGTCTAATTCAAGCTCTGAACCGTGTCGGACACCCGGCCAGAAAAAGCGCCCCTGGTGCAATCGACGTGCTGCCAGCCAGATGCCGACGCCGTCATGCACCAGCACTTTCATCCGATTGGCGCGGCGGTTGGCGAAGAGATAAGCACAGTGCGGCTTCGCCGCACCGAACACGGCCACTACCCGTGCAAGCGCGGTGTCGGTGCCCGCGCGCATGTCCATCGGCTCGGTGGCGAGCCAGATGGAATCGATGCGGATCATCAGATTAATCCCCGGACGAATCGGGCACATCCCTCGGGATCGTTGACGAGCCAGTTCACCACGAGGCTCCCATGCTCGCTTGGCACGTCGATTCTGATCGATGGCTCGGGACGATCATGAACGCAGGGTTCTAGTTTCAAAGGGATAAAAGCGGGCAGGTTTTTACTGTCCGCGTTGCGATAAAGCGGAGTAAGCGGCCAGCGAACACACCTTCAGAAATCCGGAATTAAGGGCGATGGTGTCCGCCTATTTTTAAGCGGACGCGATCACCCTTATCGCCAGGATTTCCATGCGCCAACGAAGCTCCTATCCCAAACCCTTCAAGGCCCAGGTCGTGCAGGAATGCCTGAAACCCGGTGCCTCAGTTTCCAGCGTCGCCATCAGCCACGGCATCAATGCCAACGTGATCCGCAAGTGGCTCCCGATTTACCGTGATAAACCCGTCGCGCCACTTCCCGCGTTTGTACCGCTGCAACCGATGCCTAAACGGCACGCTGATGAAGCCGTGGTCATCGCACTGCCGCTGGGCGACAAATCCATCACGGTCAAATGGCCCATCTCTGACCCGGACGGCTGCGCACGTTTTATTCGCAGCCTCTCGCAATGATACGCATCGACGCCATCTGGCTAGCCACCGAGCCCATGGACATGCGCGCCGGCACCGAAACTGCATTGGCCCGCGTGGTCGCTGTGTTCGGTGCGGCGAAGCCGCACTGCGCTTATCTGTTCGCCAATCGCCGGGCCAACCGGATGAAGGTGCTGGTGCACGATGGCGTGGGCATCTGGCTTGCCGCGAGGCGTTTGAACCAAGGCAAGTTTCACTGGCCTGGCACTCATCGCGGCTTGGAAGTCGGGCTCGACGCTGAACAACTTCAAGCGCTGGTGCTCGGTTTGCCATGGCAGCGAGTTGGCGCTAACGGCGCAATCACAGTGATTTAGCCTTGCTTTTCAGCTGTGGCAGGTGGATCGCTTTGGTAAAATCCACGGCATGACTTCCTCGCCCAATCTCGACCAAATGACACCCGAACAACTGCGCGCAGTTGCTGTCGAAGGTCGACACCATGGGCCGAAAAATCCATCGTGACGAGACGATCATCGAGCAGCTCTCTCACGAGATTGCCATCCTCAAGCGCCACAAGTTCGCCAAGCGCAGCGAGCAGATCAGCCCAGCGCAAGGCAGCTTGCTGGATGACTTGCTCAACACCGACCTTGAGGCTATCGAGGCAGAACTGAACGCGCTTCGTCCCGCCCCAACGTCGGACGAAACCTGCCAAAAGCCCAAGCGCGCGCCGCTGCCGCCGCAGTTCCCACGTACCGTCATTCGTCACGAGCCAGAGAACACCCAGTGTGTCTGCGGGTGCCAGCTTCAGCGCATCGGCGAAGACGTCAGCGAGAAGCTGGATTACACACCTGGCGTGTTTACCGTTGAGCAGCATGTACGTGGAAAGTGGGCCTGCCGCCAGTGCGAAACACTGATCCAAGCAACCGGTGCCGGCTCAGGTGATCGACAAGGGCATCCCGACCGCAGGCCTGCTGGCGCATGTGATGGTAGCCAAATTCGCTGATCATCTGCCGCTGTACCGGCAAGAAAAGATCTTTGGCCGTGCAGGCCTGGCGATCCCGCGTTCAACGCTGGCTCAGTGGGTGGGCCAAACTGGCGTACAGCTACAACCGCTGGTGGATGCACTGCGCGAAGCGGTGCTGGCTCAGCGAGTCGTGCATGCCGATGAAACGCCGGTGCAGATGCTAGCGCCCGGAGAGAAGAAAACGCATCGAGCTTATGTCTGGGCTTATTGCACGACGCCGTTCTCGGCCCTCAAGGCGGTGGTCTACGACTTCAGCCCCAGCCGCGCCGGCGAACATGCGCGTAACTTCCTGGGCACCTGGAACGGCAAGCTAGTCTGTGATGACTTCGCGGGTTACAAGGCCAGCTTCGACCTGGGCATCACCGAAATCGGCTGCATGGCGCATGCCCGCCGTAAGTTCTTCGACCTGCATGTAGCGAACAAAAGCCAGTTGGCCGAACAAGCGCTGCACTCAATCGGCGGGCTGTACGAAGTCGAACGGCAGGCCAAAGACATGAGTGATGAAGAACGCTGGCGATTACGCCAAGAAATAGCGGCGCCCATTGCACAGAAGTTACATGAGTGGATGCTGGGTCAGCGCGACCTCGTGCCCGAGGGCTCGGCCACGGCCAAGGCTCTGGATTACAGCTTGAAACGCTGGGTAGCGCTGACGCGCTACCTGGATGATGGTGCCGTCCCCATCGACAACAACCCGGTGGAGAACACGATCACGCCATGGGCGCTTGGGCGCTCCAATTGGTTGTTCGCCGGGTCTCTGCGCAGTGGCAAACGAGCGGCAGCGATCATGAGTTTGATCCAGTCGGCACGCATGAACGGGCATGATCCGTACGCGTATCTCAAGGAGGTACTGACGTGATTGCCGACGCAGAAAGCTAGTGAGATCGAGCATCTACTGCCGCATCAGTGGATGCCTGGCTGATCTACGCAAGGCGTATTCCCCGTACGCTTACAAAGCGGAATCCATTTACGCACGAGATTGGCATTGATCCCGTGGCTCAGCGCGACGCTTGCGATGGACGCACCAGCGTGCAGACATTCCTGAACGACTTGGGCTTTGAAAGGTTTGGGGTAAGAGTGTCGTTGGCGCATGGCGATCCGCTTAATAAGGCTAAAAATGGTGTCCACTTAAATAGGTGTCCACCATCGCCCTAAGCGTTGGGATCAGAAAGGTGTGTTGGCCGGACGCTTACTCACGATAAGCAACAATCGCCTGGGCTTTCGCCTCACCAACCCCCGACAGTTCCTTTTGCAATGTTGAAGCATCGGCAGCATTGAGATTGATCTTGCGTAACTGATCCATAAACCCCACCTATCCAAACAGGTGGCGTCTAAGGCGGGGAGGAATCAAATCATGCTGGCGCGGAGGCCATTCGCGGCGCAGCTACTTCATTTTTTGTGGCTTGATATCCACCACTGTCCCCGCTTGTACGTTTTTGATCGGTGAAAGCAAGTGCGGCGAAATATTCGTAAGCGCTCCATGGTATCCGCTCCATGAACCCCGCATTCCAAGCCGCCATCTGATGCCCGAAGCTATGCTCCCGACTTCTCTACTTGTGGCACAAAATTGCCAAAATTTGTATTCGTCCGGGCATCCCGTCTTGCACCCTGGAGAGCAGGAAAACAGAGGGACACGTAGGTCAGTTCGTATAATTACATTAGACGGTGTTTTAACTGGTTTCCGTCCCCCCAATTTGGCACTGATTCGAGTGTGTTTTCAGCCTCCCTCCATCGGTTTGCCACGCCATCGGGTGAGGCGGGCGGATTTATGCGCCGAAATGCTCTCGACTTGTTCTCGCGATATTGCACGAGTGATCAATACCGGCATCGCGCGGGCCTTGTTTCTGAAATCCCAATCGGCTGTGCGTCTTATCAAGCTCCGCATAATTATATTGGCCATGTTTTAGCTTTGGCTTGGCCCCCATTTCGTGACCAGGAAACTGGAGCCCCATGCTGGTTTGACCGGTGCAGGCGTGAATGAACCTGAATTGGGTCCATGTGCGCCACGGCAATATCGCCCTCGGTGCGATATGAGTGCTGATCTGGTTTGTGTCGGGGCGTTAGGGTGGGCATCCGGGTTGAGAGGGTGTGGCGTAGGTGCGTCTACGGTGCTTTCAGTTGAAAGTCGTCGAGAAATAAGCGGCGTTTTTAGGTGCGGATCAGGGCTTGTTGAGTGCTTATAAGGGTTGGGTGAGTGTGGTGCGGGGCGTTCTCGGGTTTATATGGAGTGGTGACGGTGCAGGTCGGGGCAGAGAGCGCACCCAAAGCACCCAAACTGCCAAGAAGGGTGTTGCCGGAGGAAGCCTGCTCGGCTCCTTCCGAAGATAGCTGAGCTGTCCGAGAACTTTGCGGAACAGTTTCGTGTGTCTGCCATCACGAGAGGCGGCATCCTCCACCTGATTCATCACGTGCCTGGAGAACTTGGCGGTACATCGAAGGACGTCGAAAGGTCCTAGCCTACGATACGATCCATACACCCCATGGTAGGGTTCAGGCTTAACGTCGTATCTCTGGCGAGCAGTTCCACGGCAGCAGCGCTTCATAATCCGCCACCGACTGCGCATGTGGTAACTGCTCCAGTACGTGGCGCAGCCACGTATAAGGCTCTTGGCCGTTGACTTTGGCGGTCTCCACCAGGCTGTAGATCTGAGCACTGGCGGTGGCGCCTTTGGGCGTGTCGCTGAACAGCCACGCCTTGCGACCGATAACAAACGGTTTTATCGCTCTTTCGGCCGTATTGTTGTCGATCGGTAAAAACCGGCTTCCACGTACCGCTCCAGCCGGCTCCAGTTGCTGGCAAGATAGTTAACAGCCTTACCCAGCACACTTTGTGGCGTGACTTGGGGCTGCGTTTTCTCCAGCCAGCTTTTCAACTGAGCCAGGATCGGTACGCTCTTTTGCTGACGGCCGATTAAACGCTGTTCATCATCGCTGTCCTTGAGCTCACGCTCGAGGCCATACAGCTTGTTGATCATTGTTAGGGCGATATCGGCACGTCCTGTCTTGCCCTTCGGCTGCACTTTCTGAGCCTCGACAAACTTGCGGCGCGCATGGGCCATGCAGGCCAGCCGTTCAACCCCGGTTGCAACGCCAAGGCGTTATAGCCCGCGTAATCATCGGTCATCACATAGCCGCGATAACTTTCCAGCAGACGCAACGGAACCTCCTGCGCACGGCTGGAGGTGTAGTCGAACAACACAACTTTGCGATCCGGCGACCCGCTGGCTTGCACCCACATCCAGGATTGGCTGGTTGGGTCTCGATCCGGTTCTTTAAGTACCTGGACGCGAGTTTCATCACAGTGGATGACCCGACTTTCCAGCAGCCGATCTCGCATTAGATTCAATAACGGCTGCAAATGCTCGCCGCACTGGATGACCCACCGCGCCAAGGTTTGGCGAGGGATGTCCACACCATGCCGGGCAAGCACGGTTTCGAAACGGTGTAGCGGCAGGCCGTCGACGTATTTAGTGGTCAACAACATCGCCAAGACACTCGGACTGGCCATGCTCTTTTCGATTAACTGAGCCGGTTTGTCAGCAGTGACCGGCGCCGCTTCACAACCACGACACCCGTAGACTTTGCGGATGTGTTTGATCACGCGGATTTGCATCGGCACGATATCCAGCTGCTCGCTAGTTTCTTCGCTGACGACATGCTTGCGGCAACCACAGGCACACGTCAGTTCGTGCTCGGGAAGTTCGTGGATGACTTCGATGCGCGGCAGATCAGCAGACAGGGGCTTGCGCTTGCCACGACGCGAAGTCGGAGCAACAACTTCTTCGTCAGCGTCGCCGATTGAAGACATCGGCTCGCTTTCGGGCTCGTTGAACAACGCCAGTTGAGGGGTATTGGGTTCAACGGTCTGCTCGGATTTGCGACCGAACAAACGGTCGCGCAGCAGTTTGATCTGTTCTTTCAAATCGAAGATATGAGTTTGGTATGCCTCAGCAGTTACCTGCTGACGACTGAGCGCCTCAAGCAACATTTGCTTGAGCAGAACAGGGTCATCAGGGAGGTCTTCGGGCATCAAATTCATGCCCGGATTATACCCGTCAGGCGACGAATCTTGGAGTTAAAACCTTATGCGGACGGTTGCGCCAGAGATCAAATCCATCCAGTAGCCAGTTCAGTTCTTGGACGGTCAGCACGATAGCCTCGTCCACCTCATCGGGTGAAGTTTTGAAACGCTCGGACTCCAGGCGCTTGAGCCAAAGGCAGAAGCCGTTGCGCTCCCAGTACAACACTTTGACGCGGTTACGGTAGCGATTCAGAAAAACAAAGAGCACGGGGTCGAACACCGCGACCTTGATATCCAGTTCGACCAGCGCTGCCAGGCCATCGATGGATTTTCGAAAATCTACCGGCTTTGGGTAGAGGTACACTTTTTCAACGCTGGAATTGGGACGCATCATGGTGACGGGCTCCTGATGGAAATCGGGAGCACAGCATCAGCTGTCAGCTATCCGCTTGGAATGTGGGGTTCATGGAGCGGATACGATCTTGCCGGACTGCGCGGTGGTAGACATCGTCGCAACAGCAGCGGGATTACTGGTTTCCGGTTTCACAGTCGGCGCCGCAACTGCGTTGATAGCGGCGCTGGTTAGCAAGGCAAAAATGAGGGAGGAGAAATAGCCGGTACGCATAAATGACACTCCATGACATCGTTTGAGGAAACAGCTTTTCCGAAGCTGTCCCCCAAACTTAGGTGATGTCAGGAGCCTGTCAAAAATGTGTCCGTTGCAGGATGTGAAATAATCAGGGCTCGAGGCGACGTTGCTGGTAGATCCAGTCGACGATCTCGCCGTCTGGCGAATAACCGCTAACAGAGTCACGCAAGAGTTGACGTACGAGTGTGTAGTCGTCCTTTTCGATAGCACACAAGAGATCTTTCAACCTTACTTTTAGCACATCCCAAGGCAGGTGATCCTCATTGGCACTCATGATCATCGGATGGGAAGTGGCGACAACGCCATCACCAATCAGTAGTTCCTCATACAACTTCTCGCCAGGACGCAAACCGCTGAATTCAATCGCTATATCGCCATGAGGATTGCGATCCGAACGAATGCTCAACCCGGAAAGGTGAATCATTTTTTCGGCCAGTTCGACAATCTTCACCGGCTCCCCCATATCAAGTACGAAAACATCGCCACCTTGCCCCATTGAGCCAGCCTGGATCACCAGTTGTGCCGCTTCGGGAATAGTCATGAAATACCGGGTGATTTTCGGATGGGTGACCGTCAATGGCCCGCCAGACTTGATCTGATTGTGAAACAAAGGAATAACCGAACCTGACGACCCCAGTACGTTGCCAAACCGCACCATGGTAAAACGAGTCTTGTTAACTTGAGATATGTTGCCGACATCACCAAAGAGTACCGGCGCAGCTTCGCGACTGAGCGCTTGCAATATCATCTCGGCCAAACGCTTGGTGCTACCCATGACGTTGGTCGGGCGAACGGCTTTGTCGGTAGAGATCAGAACGAAATTGGAGACCCTGGCTTGAAGCGCTGCCTGCGCGGTGTTGAGCGTACCGATTACGTTGTTGAGAACACCTTCGGCTATGTTGTGCTCAACCATTGGGACGTGTTTGTAGGCTGCAGCGTGGTAGACCGTATCGACATGCCAGGTTTTCATGATATCAAGAAGCTTCGCTTCATGACGCACAGATCCCAATATCGGCAGCAACTTGACCGAAAGTGATTCGCGGCTGATTCGCTGCTCCAATTCGGACAGAATGCTGTAAAGATTAAATTCACTATGCTCGAACAGCAAAAGAGTTTTCGGGCGAGCGCCCAGAATCTGGCGACAAAGCTCTGAGCCGATCGAACCTCCCGCCCCTGTCACCAGGACGCATTGATCCTCAATACAACGGGAAAACAAGTCTTCCTGTGCCGGCACCGTATCACGCCCTAACAAGTCTGCAATATCCACTTCCTGAATATCATCAACTTTAACCCGGCCACTGGCCAAATCCATGAAGCCGGGAACAGTACGCACATGCAGCGGAAAACCTTCGAGAAATTTGAGTATTTCTCGACGACGAGCTCGGGATGCCGAAGGTACTGCCAATAAAATTTCCTGAGCACCTGTCGAGTCTATCAACTGCTGTATATGCTTTGGGGTGTATACCTGCAGCCCGGAAATAACCCTGCTGGAGATGCTGCGGTCATCATCAATGAATGCAACCGGGCGCATCAGACGCCCCATCCGCAGTGCAACAGCCAGTTGATTGCCAGCAGACCCTGCACCGTAAATGGCGACTTTTGGCAAGCCGTCATCCCTACTGGTGAACGGTACATGCTGAGCGGCCGAGAACCAGTCACCCAAAAAGTATTGACGCATTGCCAGGCGCAATCCGCCGATCATCACTAGGCTAAGCCACCAATAGTTGAAAATAACAGAACGGGGAACGACCGTCTGATGGTTGCTGTACCCATAGACGATGACCGCGAGTATGAGCGCAGAAAGGCTAACAGCCTTGATGATAGCGATCAGCGCATCATTGCCGAAATAACGCATGACGGCACGATACAAACCAAAGCGAACAAACAAGGGGACGGCCACTATCGGAGCACTGATAAACAGCCAGCGATGCCCTTCCAACGGGTTGATCAGGTCATCGATGCCAAGACGCACAACAAATGCCATCCATAGTGCAAGCCAGACCAGCAGAACATCGCAGATGACCTGGATCAGCCGCTTCTTCCTGCGCGATAGCCCTAGCAAGAATGCTCGTGCTTTATCCATAACTCCCTCGTAAAACCTCGACTGTACTTAAACTGAGTAGTGCCTTGGTGTCCTCGACTCCAAAGTCAAAAAGACACTATCCGTTTCGGCCTCTATTCAAATTATGCTTGCCGCAGCTTCATCCTGAACGGCTCCTGCTTTAGACAGCTTTTCGTTAAACAAGGTTCACTCGACTGGGCAAACCCCACAAAACAAGAAGCGTGATCGAGGCTCAACCAGCTACTGCTTCTTGCATGACGTCACTCAGGATCTGACATGTCTTGTTAATTTCCGAGGAGGTCAATGTCGGGTGCACCATGAACATCAAACTCGTTTCACCCAAATCTTTTGCCACCGACAGACGCTGTACCGGACGCCATGGAGTATTGTCAAATGCCTTTTCCAGATAGACCTCGGAGCAAGAACCGGAAAAGCAGGGAACTCCGCGCGCTGCGATCTCGTTGAGTATCCGGTCTCTACTCCAATCAGCTTTCAATGCTTCGGGCTCGACGAATACATAGCATTTGTAAGCCGCGTGCAAGCAGTCCGTCGGGACTACTGGTACTCGCAAACCGATCAATTTATCAGCGGTGTCCCAGATTTTATGGGCATTAGCCAAACGCACTTCGTGCCAATGATCCATACGCCGCAGCTGAATTCGACCCAATACACCTTGCGCTTCCAGCATGCGCCAGTTGGTACCGAAACTTTCATGCAGCCACCGAAAACCAGGAGCGTGTTCTCGCTCGTATACGGCTTCCCAACTCTTGCCGTGATCTTTGTAGGACCACATGCTCGACCACAAATTGCGGTCATTGGTCGTGACCATCCCACCTTCACCACCGGTGGTCATGATTTTGTCCTGACAGAACGACCATGCACCGATATGTCCAATAGACCCGACCGGCCGTCCTTTGTACTTCGCGCCATGGGCCTGAGCGCAATCTTCGATCACCTTGAGATCATGCTTTTCGGCCAGGGCCAGGATCGGATCCATGTCGCAAGGCCAGCCCGCCAGATGAACACAGACAATTGCCCGGGTACGCGGGGTCAACACAGCGGCAATGGTTTGCGCCGTAATGTTCTGCGAATCAGGGTGCACATCGGCAAAGACAGGTATCGCACCAGCATTGACGATGCTGGACACCGAGGCAAGAAATGTTCTGGAGGTCACAATGACCTCATCGCCAGCTCCAATGCCTAACGCCTGAAATGCAAGATCCAGGGCAACAGTGCCGTTGGCCAAGGCAATTGCATACTGGGATCCACTCCAGGCAGCGAACTCTTTTTCGAACTCGCGGCATTCCTGCCCGGTCCAGTAGTTGACTTTGTTGGAAAGAATGACGTCACGTACTGCGTTGGCTTCTTCTTCGGAAAAAGAAGGCCAAGGAGAGAAAGGAGAATTCAACACAGCCCATACCCATTAATTTTCAAGATGGAAATTCAGAGAAAAACTACACGTTTACATCCAGTATCGACCATGACTTCTATCGTAGTCGATGTCTGCTTGAGCCGTTAAATCACCTTGGCAGGTACACCCACAACCACTACGCCATCAGGCACCTCGCTGACGACTACCGCGCCAGCCCCAATGACTACATTACTGCCAATGCGAACCAATTGCCTGACACTGGCACCGATTCCGACCCAGCTCCGGTCTCCCACGCTGACACCACCGGCCAATCTGGCGCCCGGGCTGATGTGGACACTTTCCCCCAATTCACAATCATGGTCGACACTGCAACCCGTATTGAGAATCGCTCCTAGCCCGATTTTCGCGTCCGCATTGACCACCGCCCCGGCAAAAATGACAGAGCCGAGGCCGACACTGGCATATTGGCTGACAGTTGCCATTGGATGAATCAATGTCACGACAGGAGCTACCGCATCGGCCATCGCCGCAAGCTTCTCATGTCGAACACTATTATTGCCGATAGCAACAATGACGCCCTGATAGCTCTCAAGTCGAGTGTACAACGCTGCAAAATCGCCCACCACGAGCCAGTTACCATTGCGCGTGAAAGACGGCCAAGCGTCATCGTAAAAGTCCACTTGGTCCCAACCGCAGCATTGAGCTGTGTCCGCCACGACCTTCCCATGTCCGCTGGCCCCTAGAATCGCCAGTTTTTTCATGGTTTGTTACCCGTGAATTTGGACATAGTGACTTCGCCATCCCCACTGATACCCTCTTTAACGAGCACCTTTTTCACGGTCATGAAAATGACCTTGAGGTCGAGCCACAAAGATTGGTTGTCGACATACCAGATATCCAGCTTGAACTTCTCATCCCAACTCAGCGCATTGCGGCCATTGACTTGCGCCCATCCGGTTACCCCTGGACGAACCTCATGACGACGATTCTGTTCCGGGCTATATAGAGGCAGGTATTCCATCAGCAGTGGTCGAGGCCCGACCAGGCTCATGTCCCCCTTAAGGACATTCCACAGCTCAGGCAATTCATCGAGGCTGCTGGCGCGCAGGAAACTACCAAAAGGCGTCATTCGCTCCGAATCGGCCAAAGGTTGTCCATCGGCATCTACAGCGTCGCGCATGGTCCGAAACTTCACCATCTCGAAAGGTTTGCCACCACGCCCGGGGCGAACCTGCCTGAAAAGGACAGGCGAACCGAGCTTTTTGCGAATGTTCCAAGCTACGATAGCCATCACAGGAGCTAGAAGTATGAGTGCACACAATGAAGCGCAGATGTCGATGAACCGCTTGAACATTTATTGACCCGAATATTGATTGGCTGTGCACGTGTAAACAATGCTGCATGTGTCTAAGACGGAATTTCTCCCTCTCGAGCGGCTATAACGCCGCTTTTTGCACACGGCAGTCGAATCACCTTTTACAACGCTGGCAGCGGCAAATTAAGTGACCCTATCCATCATAATCTCAAAGGCAATCACAGTAATCAAAATTGGATTCTGCTTACAGCTGCTACGAAAGAGATAAAACCGACCTGATTCCTCTCGCCTCCGGCACCTGGCCAACGGCTGCTCCCGTTATACCATTTCCAGCACTATAGCCCGGCCAAATGATGGAAAATATCGATGCCCTGAAGGCAAAAAATTCGAAGACGACCATTTGCGCCTGAAACAATGAATCGCTCTATTCTCGATTCTTGCTTCCCGAAAACGCCCTCTCTCCCTGCCCGGAATGACCAGAACAGGCCGAGTTCTGCCTCCGATTTTCTTGAGCTATCTGTGACTGGTCCCCACCCAACCTGCTCGATGATGCCTACGCACGACTCACCCAAGTGAACATTTATCTGCGAGTGCGGCACCAACTCATGCCACTTGCCAGAACCGCCCTATCCAGTATCATTCCCCACCTCCAGACCATGCTGCCTTGCTGCTGGCGACCACGCACGCATCCTAAAGGACTTTGGAATGCTGCCCATCGATCACTCACACGTACATCGATGGAGGTCACAAGAAAAATTGCTTCCAAAACTCCATGGTTCACGACATGTTTTGCGATGCAAACCGTTTCCGGATGGACACCGGAACATTGATAAACCTATGTATGCGGAATAGGTAAATGGACTTGAAAAGCGGGCTGAACAAAATCCCTTGCTCTGTTTTCAGGCAATGGTCGGAATTTCTTGTTGAACATGTTGATTTTCCCGGTCTTTTTTTTCCACATCGATTTCCCAGGTTGCGGATGGCAGTTGCTGGAGCTGGAGCTGGGTGCATCAGCAGCATTGAATTGAAGCAGTGTGAACAACCTACGGACATGGCACTTTGCCTTCGCACAATATCAATTATGTATCCAATTAAGCCGAGTCGTTACGGTGGTGATCGTCGCTGCTGCCAAGGCACAAAAGATCGAATGGATACTGGATGCCTTTGTGCTTAGAACGATCCCCCCGACCACCTTGTTACGTGTCTGCTCTGGCGTAAACAAGAAACAGAACGCAGACTGGCGGCGCCAATCATGGGAGCTGCTCTCCTGCAAGCGTTCGCAACCGAGTTCATAGTCATCTATGTCAGTCATACCGACGGCGCTGAAACCTTGGGTAGCTACAAACCCGCCCATGACCCTGGCGCGCGTTCCTGTTTTGACCATCCTGAAAATAAGCAGGAAGTCCACAAACCAGGCTTCGACATGCTGATCCCGGCCGGTAACGTGGGAGTATTGTTGATTGGCGCCTTGTATACATGGCTTCTGGTCACAACGTATCGAGCCAGATACCCGTATTCGCTGTCATTGCTGATCTTCCTGATGATTTTCCCCGGGAAGCACTTCATGCTCCGCCAGCCCGTATTCAGTCTGTATAGGATCATTCGCGCGCTAGCGGTCAGGGATGGCAGCTTCATTACCTCACGCGAAAAGCCTCAATCCAACTAATTTACAACGAGATTGCTCCATGTGCGGTATTGCAGGGTTCTGGCACCCTAACAGCCAAGGCAGGTACGACGGGCTGACGGCCCTTACCCGCATGACCAACGCCATTCTTCACCGCGGCCCCGATGACGCCGGAGCGTGGGACAATGGCGCCGGTCTTTTCCTTGGCCACCGCCGACTGGCGATAGTAGACCTGAGCTCGGCCGGTCACCAGCCAATGGCATCCCCAACCGGTCGCTATGTCATTGTCTTCAACGGTGAGATTTACAATTTCCAGGTCCTGCGCAAGTCGCTGGATGCAGCCCATCAGAGCCCACTGCCATGGCGCGGCCACTCGGACACAGAGGTGATGCTGGCGGCCTTCGAGCATTGGGGTATCCAGGAAACCTTAAGCAGGCTGGTCGGCATGTTCGCTCTGGCGGTATGGGACCGCACTCGCGAAACCCTTACTCTTGCGCGTGACCGGATTGGTGAAAAACCACTCTATTACGGCCTTAAGAAAGGCGCGCTACTCTTCGCCTCGGAGCTGCAGGCACTCGAGGCGCACCCAGGCTTTGACTCGGAAGTTTCGCGCGACAGCCTCGCTCTGCTCCTGAAGTATGCGTATGTGCCATCGCCGCATTCAATTTATGAAGGCATTCACAAATTGCCTCCAGGCACATGGATCGAACTCGATTACGCCGCACTGGAGAGTGGCAACGTTGGAGCGCCGCAGGCCTATTGGCAATTACCTGTTATACAACTCGGAAGCCACACGGGAATTTCCGATTCAGAGATGATCGACCAACTTGACGAGCTGATGCGTACAACCATCAGCGAGCAAATGGTGGCCGATGTGCCCCTCGGCGCATTCCTGTCTGGAGGCATCGACTCAAGCCTGATCGTAGGCATGATGCAATCGCTATCCTCTCAGAAGGTCAAGACCTATACGATTGGCTTTGACAATGCTGGTTACAACGAGGCCGAACACGCAAAAGCCGTGGCCCGTCACCTCGGCACCGACCACACAGAACTTTACGTTTCAGGCACCGACGCGTTGGACGTGGTACCGAAATTACCCGACATCTACGGCGAACCCTTCGCCGACTCATCGCAGATCCCGACCTATCTTGTTTCACAATTGGCGCGCGGCCACGTCACTGTGAGTCTGTCTGGCGATGCGGGTGATGAATTGTTCGGTGGATACAATCGCTATCAGTTCCTGCCCAATGTATGGCGCAAACTCAGTCGTGTGCCCGGCCCTGCCCGCAGGCTGGCAGCACGAATGATTGAGTCTGCCTCCCCAAGTCGCTGGGATTCCATCGCTAGCGGATTAACGCCGATTACCCCAACAAGCCTTCGTGTCAGACTACCTGGAGACAAGCTCCACAAACTCGCCACCGTCATGCGTCACGACACTCCTGGCTTAATGTATGATCGCGTGGTTTCACAGTGGCCAAATGCGAGCGACGTCATCATTGGCGCGCACTGCATGCCCAGCGCGGCATCCGTTGGGGACAGCGATTTCGCCTCCTGGATGATGCGCCAGGACACGCTGACCTATCTGCCTGACGACATACTGGCGAAAGTTGACCGCGCAGCAATGGCGGTCAGCCTCGAAACCCGCGTGCCGTTCCTGGACCATCGGATCGTCGAATTCGCAACGGCATTGCCGATGTCGTTCAAAGTACGCAATGGCAGCACCAAGTGGATTCTGCGCCAGCTACTCGATCGTTACGTTCCACGAGAGCTTATCGAGCGCCCTAAAATGGGCTTCGGTATCCCATTACATGAATGGCTGCGGGGCCCATTGCGTGACTGGGCCGAGTCCTTGTTGGACCCACAGCGATTGGCAAGAGAGGGTTATTTCACACCTGGCCCAATCCGGGCCGTCTGGGAAAAACACCTTCGAGGACAAGGAAACTACCAGCATCAGCTTTGGCCTGTGCTGATGTTCCAGGCATGGCTCGATCGAAAACGAGCCATCTGAATAAAAGATTTCATTTATTAGAGGAAAATCCATGTATATCAGAAAGATATCAGTGGTCGGGCTGGGTTATGTAGGCCTGCCCGTGGCTGTAGCATTTGGCAAACACGGGCCTGTAATCGGATTCGACATTAATGAAAGCCGTCTGCAAGAACTACGCGCGGGACAAGACCGCACGAACGAAATCACCGGCGAAGAGCTGGCGCAGACACAGATTGAATTCACCAGCAAGACCGAAGTTCTTGCTCAGGCGGACTTCCATATTGTAGCGGTGCCTACGCCGATTGATGACGCCCACCAACCAGACCTGACCCCGGTGCTCAAGGCCTCCGAAACAGTCGGTAAAGCGCTCAAACAGGGCGATATTATCGTCTATGAATCGACCGTTTACCCTGGCGTGACAGAGGACATCTGCGTTCCAATCCTCGAGCGCGTATCGGGATTGAAATGCGGCATCGACTTCACTGTGGGTTACAGCCCGGAGCGCATTAACCCGGGTGATAAGGAACACACATTCACCAAAATCAAAAAGGTGGTATCCGGACAAGACGCGGCCACACTTGAAATCGTGGCCGACGTGTACAGCACCGTGGTCACGGCTGGCGTTTACAAAGCGGCGTCCATCAAAGTAGCCGAAGCCGCCAAAGTAATCGAGAACACACAGCGCGATCTAAACATCGCCTTGATGAACGAGCTGGCTCTGATCTTCGACCGCATGGACATCGACACGATCGACGTCCTGGAAGCGGCAGGCACCAAGTGGAACTTCCTGAAATTCAAGCCCGGATTGGTAGGTGGACATTGCATTGGCGTGGACCCTTACTATCTAACCCACAAGGCCGAGAAGCTTGGATATATCCCACAGGTAATTCTGGCTGGCCGTCGCATCAATGACAGCATGGGCGCATTTATTGCCCAGCAGACGATCAAGCAGATGATCCATGCAGGCCATCCGATTGCTGGCGCCGTAGTCACAGTGCTTGGATTGACCTTCAAAGAGAACTGCCCTGATCTGCGCAACTCTCGTGTTATCGACATCATTCGTGAGCTCGAAGACTTCGGCGTCAAGGTACAAGTCTTCGATCCGGAAGCAGAGCCAGCAGAAGCCTTGCACGAATATGGTGTTTCACTGCTCAAGCTAGACCAACTCCAGCCTGCCGCTGCAGTCGTGGTTGCCGTTGCCCACGACACTTATGCGCACTGGACTAACGACGAATACCTGAAGCTGATGCACACCGCCCCCGTCGTCATCGATGTCAAAGGTGTTTGCGACGGCCCTGCACTGCAAAGTGCCGGCGCGCGCTTCTGGCGCCTTTAATGGAGAATCGCATGAATACTTACGAAACTTTACGTCAAAAACTGGTGGCCTCGCCGCGCACCTGGCTCGTTACCGGCGTTGCCGGCTTCATCGGCTCGAATTTGCTTGAGACACTACTTCAGCTTAATCAGAGCGTGATTGGTCTGGACAACTTCGAGACCGGCCACCAACGTAACCTTGATCTGGTGGAGCAGGCTGTTTCCGATACAGCCTGGGCACAATTCAAGTTTGTAGAGGGTGACATCCGTAAACTGGAAGACTGCCAACGTGCTCTGGCGGGAGGTGTGGACTATGTTCTTCACCAGGCGGCATTGGGCAGCGTACCCCGCTCGCTGGAAGACCCGATCCGCACCAATAGTACGAACATCGATGGGTTCCTGAACATGCTCGTCGCCAGCCGGGATGCCGGTGCCAAGCGCTTCGTCTATGCGGCATCCAGCTCCACATATGGTGATCATCCAGACCTGCCCAAGGTCGAAGACCGGATTGGTCGCCCACTCTCGCCTTATGCGGTCACCAAATATGTAAATGAACTGTATGCAGACGTGTTTGCGCGCTGCTATGGACTGGAGACCATTGGGCTGCGTTACTTCAACGTGTTCGGCCCAAGACAGGATCCCGATGGCGCGTATGCAGCGGTGATTCCAAAATGGTTCGGCGCCCTGCTCCGAGACGAACCCATTCATATCAACGGGGACGGTGAAACCAGCCGAGACTTCTGCTACGTGGCCAATGCCGTGCAAGCCAATATCCTGGCGGCTACGACAAAAGAAGCCGAAGCGGTAAACCAGGTATTCAACGTGGCTGTAGGCGACCGCACCACACTGAACGACCTGTTCGCTCATATCCGTGAACTTGCCAGCGCCGACAAGCCTGAGCTCAAGGATGTGAATCCAGTGTACCGTGACTTTAGAGCGGCCGATGTGCGTCACTCCCAGGCGGATATCAGCAAGGCACAATCGCTGCTTGGTTACGCTCCATCACACCGTATCGCCGCCGGCCTGCTGGCCTCTGTAACTTACTACACAACCTACGTAGGCAAGCATGTCTAAGATTGTCGTCATTGCCGGGCTCGCCGAATCGCTGATTCGGTTTCGCGGGGAACTTCTGGATGCTATGCAGGCTAATGGCCATGAAATAGCCGCCATAGCGCCCGAAGATGACGATTCAGTACGAAAGCGACTGGCCGAAAAAGGGATTGCATACCATGTTGTCCCGATGGCACGTGCCGGGGTAAACCCATTTGCCGACCTAAGCTACCTGCTTCGTCTCAGGCGGTGTCTACGTGAGATAAAGCCCGACGTGGCGCTCGCCTATACGATTAAGCCGGTGGTTTATGGCTTGCCTGCCGCACGCTTGGCTGGAGTCAAGCGGCGCTACGCGCTTATTACAGGGCTTGGTTATGCGTTTACCGAAGTCGAGGCAAGCGTCAGTCGCCGCCTGTTAAATCGTGTCGCATCGGGCCTGTACCGGTTCGGGCTACACTTCGCCAATGGTTTGTTTTTCCAGAACCCCGATGATCGACAGCTGTTCAAGGACCAGGGCCTTTTCAAGGCGGCTATTCCGGCCTGGATCGTCAATGGCTCCGGAGTCGACACTGATCGCTTTCCGGTAGCCCCCTTGCCTGCCCAGCCAAGCTTTCTGTTTGTGGGCAGACTGCTACGTGATAAAGGCATAATTGAGTATGTCGAGGCCGCTCGGGTAATGAAATCTACGCACCCGCAAGCGATTTTCCATTTAGTCGGCCCACTGGACTCAAACCCATCGGGAATCAACGCAGACGTGGTTGCTGGCTGGGAAAAAGAAGGGGTTATCCAGTATCACGGTGCAGTCAGTGATGTGAAGCCTTACCTCGCCGCCTGCAGCGTATTTGTGCTGCCTTCATACCGTGAAGGCACACCACGCTCAGTGCTCGAAGCAATGTCCAGTGGGCGAGCAATCATCACTACCGATGCACCAGGATGTCGTGAAACGGTACAAGACGGAGTCAATGGCATACTTGTGAGGCCTCGCGACTCGACTGATCTGGCGAAAGCTATGGCGCGCCTGGCAGACGCAAGCGAGTTGCGCGAGCAGATGGGTCGTATCAGTCGCGAATTGGCGGCACAAAAGTATGATGTACATCGGGTGAACGCAGCCATGATCGCAGCCATGGAGTTGGAGAACCAATAACTGGCCTGGCCTGGCGCGGTGTTAACATCCGACACCAAACCTGGACAGCTCTAGTTCCCTCCAATTCCATTGGCTCTGTGCCAAGCGCTTCTGCGACTGGCCTACTATGCCCTCATCGGATTCTGGATCCAGCCAGACAAGGGGCCTTCAAGTCCTGGTGACTCTGAATGAATTTAAACGTGCCTGACTCACGTAGAGAGTCGTGTGCCGGTGTTCGAGTCGAGTGTCCCACTGGACCAAGGCGTTGCGCTTGAGTCCAAATAAGAAGTTTGTTCATACCCACAAGGCCCCACCGTGTATCGTGTGTTGACCCAGAGTTTTGAGCAAACAGTCGATAAAAGGCTTCATAATTATACGGCTGATTCGATAACCGCATTGAAAACGCCGAACCATCCCAAGCCAATAAATGCGTTTACCGTCCAACTCTAATGGATTTAAACTATAAATATTCAGGGTACACTCAAGGTCTGACATGCCAGCAGAAGCAGAACACGGAAACAATAGATTAATCCCTCTTGAAGCTTACCGGGGAATAGCTGCATTTATTGTGCTTATTCACCACTTCTTCTTGGGATTTTCCCCATACACAACAGGGTTGCTTGAGCAACTACGAAACAAAGACAGCTTCATAGGGCAGCCGTTCTTTGCACTCTTCAACGGGACCGCGGCTGTCGGCTTTTTCTTTACACTTTCCGGATTCGTCTTGTGCTGGTCTTATTTCAACCATGAAAACCCACAAAAACTTCTTTTAGCGTTCATCAAAAGATTCCCGAGGCTTGCCGCCACTGTAACGATTACAACGGTCGGAAGTTACTTCTTATTCAGGCTTAATCTGTATTACTTTCACGAGGCCTCAAAAATAAGTCTGAGCCCATGGCTTGACGCATTTGCTAATGGATTGACTCCAGGGTTTGAACCAAGCTTCATCGACTCCATAGTTCAAGGGGTTACGACCTTTTTTACAGGAGAATACAGCTACAACAACAACCTTTGGACCATGAAAGCAGAGTTTTTTGGCAGCATAATTGTTTACATGCTTACTTGCTTTATCGCCTTAATCCTCGGATATCGCTTTTTATTTTACGCCCTAATGACAACTTCCATATCAGCACTATTTTACAACGACCTTATATTTCCTTTTGTTGTCGGCACGTTTCTTTCCTGCTATTTAGCCAAAAACAAAAAAGAGATCTCGTTCAAGGCATCTATAACGCTAATTATTTTTGGGCTGTTTATGCTTGGATATATGATTCCTGAAAAATCATATGCATGGGTATCACATACTCCTGACATCCTAAAGGCACATACAAAGACATTGCTTCATACACTTGGCTCTGCATGCATAATATTCGCCACCATGACCAATCGAAAATTATTTATGCGCCTGAACGGAAGCTCCTTGAGATTCATTGGAAAAATTAGCTTTCCACTATATCTTGTACACACTCTGATAATCTGCTCATTATCAAGCTACGTCTATCTGACATTAGCAAACCACGGAATCGGTAATCTACCAAATTTAATAACCGTCTTTATTGTTACTGCTGTCACCTCAATTGCGCTGGCACTTCCGCTATCAAGATTTGATGATTGGTGGGTTAAGCAGGTTAACTCAGTAGCACGAAGAATCTTGGCCGAGAAAAAAGTAATATATTGAGTTATGCACTTCCAAACACACCCAGCAATCACGGAAAAACAAAAAAAGGTAGTAAACCAGTATTGCTGTGCGGCCATTCAACTGCCAAATCCTTTCCATGCTCCCCCCTGTGCTCCCCTGTTCTAAAGCTGACCAAGAACAGGAGAACACCGGGGCTATTTATCGCAATTATCCTTTATCTTCCAACCACACTCTTGAAGATTTTATTCAAAATCATTACCTGTACGTGCAGAGTGTATCTAGTTTCCACTGCCATCCGCCCCGCTCGACCATAGTGTAATCGCTGATCAGCATTGCCTAAAAGCTTCTGCAAAGACGACTCCCACTCCGCTGAGCTATCGGCTAACAGCCCACATTGGTTTCCATCAACAATCTCGATATTCACGCCAACCGGAGAAGCAACTACGGGAACACCGGATGCCATATATTGAATGAGCTTATAGCCACACTTACCCTTCTCCCAAGGGCCATCAACCAACGGCATGATGCCTACATCTATTTGTCGTATGAAGTCGGCCTCACTGTCCTCTGACCAAGGCCGTACCTCTACGTCGATCCCGGGTAGTTCTTTAACAATCTCTGGCGTGGCTCCCATCAGCATGACCCGAGCCCCAAACTCATCGCACATCTTGCGAAGCACCTGCCCGATCTCGACTACATATTTTTGTGTCGAAGGTGAACCTATCCAACCAATAACCAGCGATTGACCACTAACATCCAGCTTGGCCAAATACCGGTTCTTATCGACTACGGTGGGAACAACAACTACATCTTTGGCGTCTGCCGCTCTTGCACGACTGGCCAGGTAATTATTTCCCGCAACCACGCATTGAGCATTACGCATTACGACATCAATTTTTCTACCCAAAACTTTGCGAATGAGCGAACTTGATGAAAGGTCATAAGCGTGGAATATTGCATCATCATAATCCACAACATAGGGCGGAGCAAAAGCTCTCAAAAGCCTCTCTACTGTGGCCGGAAAATACGGAAATACCTCCTTTTCTATCCAGATAATATCGTACTTACGGACGGTGAAAAGTACAAAAAAGCGCTTCAGATAACAATACAGGGACCGAAGAACTGGACGTTTGCCTGAGCTGTATAGACTCTTAAGGTAGGCATCATCAAACAAACACTGAACTACTACCTCGACGCCGCCTCTTTCAAGACTGGGTATATATTGAAGATAGCGAAGACGGCTGCTCGCCCCCAAACGAGAATACTTTGATAACAATAAAATTTTCATACTCAATCATGTCTCGCTTAAGAAGCTAAAAGCCAAACCTTATCGCGCCCAGACTCATAGAGCCACTTGCAGTCATAATCCAGAATCAGCTCGTCCGCCCCTTGAAAAGCCATCCAGGCAACCAACTAACCAGTAACCCGTAAGCGACCCAGGTTTCCTTGATAGAGGATAATGAGCCACGCAAAATTGAAATCGCGGTACGCGATAGTGGTTCAAGCAACAACGTACTTAACAGGACCGATGTAGCCCCTAAAAAACCAAAATGTATATATGAATAAATAATTTTACTACGCTGCGAGTAAAACAAACGTCGCGCCTTGATTTGATCTGAAGTCCCGCCACCTTTATGGAATGCCTGAATATTACTCAGAAACTCTATTCTCCAACCCTCGGATTTAACTCTTCGCGATAGATCAAGGTCCTCCAGATAAACGAAAAACCTTTCATCAAAGCCCTGCAAGTGATCGAAGATCTCACGCCGAATGAGATAGAAGGCCCCTATAACATGATCAACGGATCGATCACTCGCATGATCCCACTCCCTCATAAAATGACCGAGCTTGGGAATGAAGTGATCAAGACCAATGGTATGAGCAAGAAAACCCGGCACGGTTGGAAATCTTGTGCAGCTACGTGAAATTTCACCGTGTTCGTCTTTTAATTGTACCCCGCAGACACCAACATCTTGGTTGCCTGGTCGCTCCATATAATCAATTACAGATTGTAGCGATGCCGGAAAGACAGCTGCGTCCGGATTAAGAAAAAGAATATACTTTGCACTTCCATGTTTTGCACCCAAGTTGCAAGCCTTTCCAAACCCGAGATTCCGACCGACTTTAATTAACTCAACATCTGTCAGAGGGAGCAACAGCTTTTCTGACCCATCCGTCGAACCATTATCTACGACGATAATTTTCACTAGATCATTATCACCGCCCTGACCTATTGAAGACACGCACTGTAAAACCTGTTCGCCAGAGTTCCAATTCACAATAACTACGTCAATTTTATGATTCACGTGCAACACCCATGTCCGATTCAGTGCGACCAAAACTAACCAGCAAGGCTAAATACACCCAGAAGCTGGTTATATACTGCTGAGTAAAGTGCGGGTCCTCAACCATCAACGCCATCATAATGATCAAGAATCCAAAAAATACCTTTCGGTCACGACGAAACACTGTACGGCCTACGAAATAAAAGAAGCACAAAGATACCATAACCGCAGCGAGCGATTGTTCAATCAATGAAGTCATCCAAAAATTGTGAGCGGATAAGTCAAAATAAAATAGAGACGAATAATAACCAATTGGTTCAAAAGGGTGATTCGTCAGATAATCAATTTTCTCTATCAGAGTTTGTAATCGTCCATTTCCGGTCGCCAATATCTCAACATCCGTCCTTGAGGATAAAAAAGCGTCAAATCCGGAGAAATCCCAACCGACAAATATCACCATGTACGCGAAAAAAACACCAAGCACAAAACCTGAAATGGCACCCACCACAATGAGTTGCCGCAACCTAAAAACTACAAAAAACAATAAAAACAGCAAAATCATATTCGACCTTGAGAACGTCAGGCATATACCTGCCGCAATAAGCCAAAACATTAAAAAATCAGATTTCCGACGTTCATCCAGAATCGTGTATGACACCGCTGAGAGCAGTAAAACCTGCGCAATGGTATTGCTCGCCCCCCATGGGAGAGACATAGCCCCTCCAACATATCGCTCAAGTATTACCTGTTGAATACCAAGCTTCACGGAGCTAAATAGAAAATTAACAATGAAGTACGCTGCCAACACTCCACCCGAATATATTAAAATTCTTGCAAGTGTCTGGATCGACAACCGCTGACCTAGCACACTGCAAATCACTCCTAAATAAATGACAAAACCAAGCACATTAAAGAACGCTCTTACCGACGACTGAAACGGGCTAAAAGATAAAACCGTCATGGCAATAATCAACAATATATGGAGGAGTGGAAAAATGAAAAATCTCCAATCCATATCAGCCCAATAACGAAGAATAACCGGTAAGAAAACAAGCGTTGAGGCGATAAAAAAAGGTGTACCAAAACTCAATACCCCCCCATCCTCAGGTGATGTGCTAAAGCCCAACAACATCATGCCAGATACGAAACATATAAGGTATTTTGGAAGCCAGATCCTCAACACACCTTCACCGCTTAAATTTAGTAAAATAGAAAAGACCTAGCGCATCAAAAACGACTCGAAAGGTCCATGCCAATGCCGCACCCACGACACCAAAGTACGTAATTAGTATGTAAAGCGCCCCTATAAACATAGGCAACTCAATCAAATGCAAAATAGCGGTCTCTTTAGACCTGCCAGACGCATGCAAGAACGAATAATACATTGAACCTATTGCATTAAAGAACACACCAACACAAAGAACCCTCCCCACACAAGTAGATTGTTCCGAAACATATTGCCCGACCCAGAGATTCAAGATATAAGGCATCAATAGTGCAATACTACTCATTACACAGAACATGATAAGCGAAACTCTCAGCACCCAACGATTAAAGGTGCGATGTGCTTTATTTATATCTTCTTGCAGAAAACCAGCAATTACCGGGAATGCAACCGTAGTAATCGCTCCAACCAAAATCAATGCTTGCACCGTAATTTCATAAGGAATCACATAAGCAGTAACTGCCGCCGCGGATATCAGGATTCCGACAAAAAATCGGTCGGCCTGTACTAAAAACGGGCTAACAACACTGCTGACTGTTACCCAACCACCAAACTTTAGGAGCTTGTTGGCTTGCACTTTAGTAAACTTGCCGCCTTCATCATTCCCTTCTGGTAGGCATTGGTAAGCAAACTTCCTGTACATAAATAATGCGCCCCCTCGAGAAATCACCAAGGTTGCAATTAGCCAATATAACTCGCTAGTGAATTGCGCAACTAAGAATGGCGCGCCAAAATTTGCCGCACCTAGAGCAACACGCAAGAAGCTAATACTTTTAAAATTAAGATAGGCCTCATTCACCCCACGATAAGTGGCACTGACTGCCTGCATTGGTATAGCCACTGCAAGTAGCAGCAAAGAAATCAGAACCTCCATAACACTAACATTCTGTCGCGGTACAAAATTATACCCACCGAGACAACTGCCCAATACGATCAGAATGAATCCTATAATGCCGATAATCATCGTGATACGAACTGCAGTGCTAATTACATCGGGGATTTCATTCGCACTATCCCTCCCTCTCAGGGACGCCAGCCTTTGCGTAACTGCCCGGCCAACCCCCAGATCGAGCGCCCCGGCATAGCCAATCAATCCCCAAGCAAGCGCCAGGAATCCAAATCGCTCAGTGCCTATTACCGAAATCAAGCTTGGAACAGTCAGAGCAGCTATAAGCAGTGGCAAGCCTAGACCTAGCAGGTTCCAAATTATATTTTTATAGTGCACCACAAACCTCGATTGAATAAATTACGCAACGAGCCCATGGCCATGATGACCATTATCGTCTAGCCAGCATGAGTAAAAACATGAACCAAGGGTACTCGGCCACTACTCAAATAATAAATTTCATAGTTAATGGATCCGCTCAACATCAACTCTAACCGTTCGTATTTTCATTGCTACGATACCAAGGTATGCGGAAAACGGCGAAATAAATCTTCAAGCCCGATTGCGGTGTGATTTTGGCATCGCCGACGAATTTTTTCCTTGGAGATGTATCTTGGTTTTTTAACAACGGCGGCAGCATCTTGGAGATTTGCCTCACAACGACTCCAGCCACAACCCGGTGGTTGGGACTTCGAGTTTGGTGACAATCACATAATAGCTTGCCCGCTCGGCCATTGCAGTCACCGCCTGGCAGTTAGTGGCGTCCATAATCAGATAACTCTCCCAAAACGACCAGACGATCTTGTAGTATTCGATGGCCGTTAGGTGAATATTTAATGGCATAGGCTAGCGCTCTCGCAGCTCCGCACTCTGGATTCGCTTAGGACGTTTGCCGTAACCTGAAGAAAGCCGATCAGCTGCCGTTTCAGCTCCGACGTGGCTAGGCATAGATAGTAGGATAGATACATTTCGTGATTCGCACTTCGGGGAAGTCGACTCCAAAAGCTGTGTAGCCTGAAGAGAATTTGTCTTGGTGACCAGCTAACACGAAGTGTTTAGACAAACACCTGAACCTACTCAGATCTGGAAACAAACACTGCTGAAAACAAGACACATACCGAAGTCCTGCTTGCAACCTGGATGGCGTCATCGTGAAGCTTTCGAAAGTTGCGTATAATCTTACGAAAATAGTGCTGAGATAGCAGCCTGAAAAAGTTAAACCCTTGAAACAAACTGATTTAGTTTTCCATATAAAAATGCATTGGAATCATATTCAGAGTTGACGGGAGGCACTTCGCAACACTATTACCCCCCACCAAGTCGAAAAGCCTATCCTCAAACACCTAAATCGAGCGTAGTTCGCGACTGCGGCGGTGCAGGGTCCTGAATATTGCTACAAATATACCAATAACGCCACCCAGGAGTATCGACACAGCCAATATCAATACTTTCTTCGGTTTGATTGGCTTATCTGGTATCTGAATCGGGCCATCTATGCGAAAAACTGCCACGTCATTCGGGCTTACAGACAAGTCCTTATAAAAGGCTAGTTTTACTTGCAAAGCCCGAAGGTTTTTTATAAAAGGATCCCCCACCTTTCGCTCTTCGAGGTTTTTTATTTCAGCCAAAAGTGCTTTGCTACCGCGCATATATGTCAACTCGCCGTCCATGTTAGCTGACACTTCACCCGATAAATTTCCGCTGATGATTGGAGGCTTTTCCAAACCAATAGCCTCAGCCACACGGAGTGCCTCCCTCAGCTGGCTAATAAGATCCTGACGAGTTTTCTCACCATTCTCACGCAATACGCTTATCTGTTGCGTAAGATTACGTGCACGAACTTCGGCCTCCCTATTGACGCTATCAACCATCTCTTCAACGGCTAATACCCGAGCCATATCCACGTAAGCCCTCACCCACTCTACAGCCTTGGTCGAATCATTGCTCTGCATTGCCACAGACAAACGATCCGGGTTGTTTTTATCAGCAGGCGCGATAGTTAAATCATTGGAGAAACGAGCATAAAGACTGTCCTTAGAGCCGCCGCGGTCTGCTTCATTTAAAGACGGGAGATAGTACTTCTCGAAGAAACTCCGACGCAGTGACTCAGCTTGAAGATTACGTAAAAAAACATCATATACGTTTTTCACGCTATAAGGCGCCAGTTCCGACGCTTTTATTCGGCCATAGTTAAAATTGGCTATATCTTTCTGTGTCGGTGGAATAACGAACGCTTTAGCCTCATAAACAGGCTTACTAATAAGAGCATAAGCCCCACCAACTAAAGAAAATAACATAACAATAGCTAAGATCAGCCATTTTTGTAGCCATAACCCCTGAATGACCTCAATTAAGTCAATTTCATCGTCTGGCGTAACCTCAGCACGGTTGTTGAGCATTTATCACGTTTTCCTTCTTAGATTTCAACCACTATTTTGTCGGGAGTAGTCCACTCATTAGCTTGCGAGAGAAGTTGGTAGCCGTCCTCTCGGGAAAGTACCAAAAAAACCGGCGAAGCATGATGCTGGTTTCGCAAAACAAAAGCCAGACTCCCAAGGAGAGGTCGGAAACAAACATTGATTTTTCATATCTGGCTCTATGCCGCCCAGTGGCATCAACAAGGATTTGGATGTACCGCTAACCGATGATCCGACAAGGGTGGAGGCAAGCGTTTCCCTTATACACTCCAAACCGTTGTTAGCCACCAGTGAAAACCGCAACCTTAAAATGTGTTATTAGTATGCCAAACCTGCTTAAACAGAAGGTTGCCGCCTAAAAGATAGCGCGCTCGTTTTACTGCAAAGGCGATTCGAGTAGCTTCTCCAGATACTTGCCGTAGCCGGTTTTCTTCAGCGCTTGTGCTTGTACGCGCAACTGCTCAGCAGTGATCCAGCCGCGATTGTAAGCAATCTCTTCCAGGCAAGCCACTTTCAGGCCTTGGCGCTGCTCGATGGTATGCACAAAGTGACTGGCTTCCAGCAATGAATCATGAGTACCGGTATCCAGCCAAGCAAAGCCGCGGCCGAGCAACTCGACCTTGAGGGTTTTACGTTCGAGGTATGCGCGGTTGACGTCGGTAATTTCCAGTTCGCCGCGCTCAGAAGGCTTGATGCTCTTGGCAATTTTGACGACGTCGTTGTCGTAGAAATACAAACCTGTTACTGCGTAATTAGATTTTGGCTTCAGCGGCTTCTCCTCAATACTCAGCGCTTTGCCGCCCGCATCGAACTCCACGACACCGAATCGCTCAGGATCGGATACGTGGTAACCAAACACAGTTGCTCCATGCACTTGCGAGCAGGCGGAAAGCAGGTTTTCCGAGAAGCGCTGGCCGTAAAAAATGTTGTCTCCAAGAATCAGACAGCAAGGGTCCTTTCCGATGAACTCTTCGCCAATAATAAAGGCTTGTGCCAAGCCATCTGGGCTAGGTTGTTCGGCGTAGGTTAACTGGATGCCATAGCAGCTGCCATCTCCCAGGAGTTTGCGGAAACAGGGCAAGTCTTCTGGTGTGGAAATAATCAGGATTTCACGCATACCCGCGAGCATCAGCACCGACAGCGGATAAAAGATCATTGGCTTGTCGTAGATCGGCAGCATCTGCTTGGACACACCGAGGGTCAACGGATGCAAACGAGTGCCCGAGCCGCCAGCGAGGATGATGCCTTTGCGATTAGTCGTGCTCATTTATTTAGTACTTCCCTAAGCATTCGGTTTACGCCACTTTGCCAATCCGGCAAGTGTAGAGAAAAGTTGTCACGCAGCTTATGAGTATTCAAACGCGAATTCAGAGGTCTGCGCGCGGGGGTTGGGTAGGCCGTCGTTTCAATTGGTTTGATCGTCTTAACTGCGAGCTGCTCGCCTTGGGCTTGGGCAAAATCGATTACATGGCTAGCATAGCCGTGCCATGACACTTCGCCACTGGCCGCCAGGTGATACAAGCCCGACAGCTGAGGACGTTGCAGAACTTGCTGAATGGCCAACGCAGTCACGTCAGCAATCAGGTCTGCCCCCGTCGGAGCTCCAACCTGGTCGGCGATGACATTTAAGGTTTCGCGATCCTTGGCCAAACGCAACATGGTCTTGGCGAAGTTGTTGCCGCGAGCGCCATAGACCCAACAGGTACGGAAAATTAGATGCTTGCAGCCCGACGCGTTAATCGCCTGCTCACCAGCCAGTTTGCTTGCGCCGTAGTGATTCACCGGGGCGACTGCATCCGACTCTTGCCATGGCGCTGAACCTTGCCCGCTGAAGACGTAGTCCGTGGAATAGTGAATCAACCAGGCATCCAATGACGCGGCCTCTTCGGCCATGACTTGACTTGCCTGACCGTTCACACAGTCGGCCAATTCTGTCTCGGACTCGGCTTTATCGACGGCGGTGTAAGCCGCAGCATTGACGATGATATCCGGCTTGACCTGGCGAATCGTTACGCGCAAGGCTTCGAGATCAGACAAGTCACCACACAAGCCATCGACGGTTTGACGATCTAAAGCGATCAACTCACCAAGCGGCGCAAGAGAGCGTTGCAGCTCCCAGCCTACCTGGCCGTTTTTTCCCAGCAGAAGGATTTTCATGCCTTACTCGAACGATCCGCGTAATTCTGGTCAATCCACTGCTGATAGCTGCCGCTCTTCACGTGAGCTACCCATTCAGCATTGTTGAGGTACCACTCGACAGTCTTGCGAATGCCGGTTTCGAAGGTTTCTTGAGGCGTCCAACCCAGCTCACGTTGAATTTTGCTGGCATCAATCGCATAACGCTGGTCATGCCCAGGGCGATCCTGAACGTAAGTAATCAGACTGGCGTGCGGGCGATGAGCCGAGTCAGGACGCAGTTCATCAAGCAGCGCACAAAGGGTGTGTACTACCTCAATGTTCTGTTTCTCGTTATGGCCGCCGATATTGTACGTCTCACCGACTACGCCCTCAGTCACCACCTTGTACAGTGCCCGGGCATGATCTTCGACGTAGAGCCAGTCACGAACTTGATTACCCTTGCCGTAAACCGGCAATGGCTTGCCTTCCAATGCATTGAGAATGATCAGCGGGATCAACTTCTCCGGGAAGTGGCATGGCCCGTAATTGTTCGAGCAGTTGGTAACCAGCGTCGGCAGGCCATAGGTACGGGCCCAAGCGCGAACCAGGTGATCAGAACTGGCTTTGCTGGCCGAGTAGGGTGAGCTCGGCTGATACGGAGTGGTTTCGGTGAAAAGATCTTCCGGACCTTCAAGGTCTCCGTAAACCTCGTCAGTCGAAATATGATGGAAGCGGAAATTGGCCTTGCGCACTTCATCCAGCGAGGCCCAGTACTGGCGCGCGGCCTCCAACAGGGTGTAGGTGCCGATGATGTTGGTCTGGATAAATTCAGACGGCCCGGATATCGAGCGATCCACATGGGACTCTGCGGCGAGATGCATGATGGCATCCGGCTGATGCTCACGCAGCACGCGATCGATCTGATCACGTTCACAGATATCGACACGCTCGAACACGTAGCGTGAGTTTTGGCTGACTTCAGCCAATGACTCAAGATTACCGGCATAAGTCAACTTATCGACGTTGACGACTGAGTCGGTGGTATTGGAAATAATATGACGAATGACTGCCGAACCAATAAATCCTGCACCACCGGTTACTAGAATTTTCACGCGAAACCACACCCTTTAGTTACTGACAGGGCCGGCCTACCGAGCACTGTCTAATCCATGAATGCAAAAAACTGCCAGAGCTACGTCGATCGACATGGAGTTTCGCCGGTATCGAACAAAGGCAGCATTTTACAGCTTAATGAACAGTTTACTAATGGATATAGACAATCAGCGGCGCAAAATCGAAAGATGTCTCCTGCTCGTCGCAATCAGATAAGACGCTTGCGCGAAGCTCTGAACGATCGTCCCAGAAACCAGCTGAGCAGCGGCCCAATTAGCATGCCGATCAATAGCGCGAGAACCATCATCAGAGAGACCGGCAACTCCGGCCCAGCCCAACCGAGAAACAACAGTGACACCGACTGCTGGTTTTCGAGCACGAATGCCAGGATCACCAGCACCAGTAAAAGAATGAAGACACCAAGAAGTACCCGCTTGAAGTTACGCATGAGCAGCTCCTTGATGAACGCCGGCGGTCAAAGGACTTCCTCCTCATCCTCGTTCACACGATCGCGCAACTCTTTACCCGGCTTGAAATGCGGAACAAACTTGCCGTCAAGGCTGACGGACTGACCGGTTTTTGGATTGCGACCTACGCGCGGTGCGCGGTAATGCAGGGAGAAGCTGCCAAACCCACGGATCTCGATACGATCGCCTGTGGCCAGACATTGGGACATTTGCTCAAGCATGGTCTTGATGGCCAGCTCCACATCCTTTGATGAGAGTAGCCCTTGATGGGTGACAATTCGTTCGATCAACTCCGACTTCGTCATATTTTTCCCTTCTTATTCAAGCAGCTAGGAAAATCGCTCAAAAGGTTTTAGCACGCCCGGAAGAATTTGAACAGCCCGGGTTTGACATCCCCTCACCCCGCATGATCATCTGCAAATAACCAGCATCGTTCGCGTCCAATAGCCGGCCGGATTGAAGCCAAAGGGAAACTCATCCTCTTCCTTTACATCATCGGACCTGGCCACAACCTTGTAACCTGCACCCTTGCACTCCCTGGCTGCGCGCCTCTGACACTTCTCCCAACCAGAGCCCAATCCCGAACAGTCAATCTCAATACCACTGACTCCGCGCACCGCGTGAGTCTTGGCATTGGTGGTACAGCCCGCCAATGTCAGAACTGCTATTGCGACAATGAGCTTGTTCATTCACTTCCTTACGCCAAGCATTCGCCTGACCATCGTTCGACTCAGGCTAAGACTAGCTGCAAATAAACGATTGATCCTGTTAAAGAAAGAGACAACTGTTAGCGATATTGGTTTCCCCACACCAATGCCGCCATGACCCCTGGTAAATTCCGGACACAAAAAAGGCGACCGAAGTCGCCCTTTTTTACAGAAAGTCAGAACTTAGTTCTGTTTTTCCGCTTGTGCAGCACGCAGCAGGTCACCCAAAGTGGTGGCTACTGGAGCATCCGTAGCTACTGGCTTGTCGCGCAGGCTCTGGATAGCTTCTTTCTCGTCTTCAACGTCTTTCGACTTGATCGAGAGCTGGATTACACGACTCTTACGATCAACGCTGATGATCTTGGCTTCTACTTCTTCGCCTTCTTTCAGAACGTTGCGCGCGTCTTCAACGCGGTCACGGCTGATTTCGGAGGCTTTCAGAGTCGCTTCGATATCGTCGGCCAGAGTGATGATGGCGCCTTTAGCGTCAACTTCTTTCACGATGCCCTTAACGATTGCGCCTTTGTCGTTCTCTTGAACGTACTCGGAGAACGGATCGCTTTCCAGCTGCTTGATACCCAGGGAGATGCGCTCGCGCTCTGGGTCAACCGACAGGATAACGGTGTCCAGCTCGTCGCCCTTCTTGAAGCGGCGTACGGCTTCTTCGCCCACTTCGTTCCAGGAGATGTCGGACAGGTGAACCAGACCGTCGATGCCGCCGTCCAGACCAATGAAGATACCGAAATCGGTGATCGACTTGATGGTGCCGGAGATTTTATCGCCCTTGTTGAACTGGCCAGAGAAATCTTCCCATGGGTTAGATTTGCACTGCTTGATGCCCAGGGAGATGCGACGACGCTCTTCGTCGATGTCCAGAACCATAACTTCCACTTCGTCGCCGACTTGTACGACTTTCGAAGGGTGGATGTTCTTGTTGGTCCAGTCCATTTCCGAAACGTGAACCAGACCTTCAACGCCTTCTTCCAGCTCAGCGAAGCAGCCGTAGTCGGTCAGGTTAGTTACACGAGCGGTAACGCGAGTGCTTTCTGGGTAACGGGCTTTGATAGCAACCCATGGATCTTCACCCAGTTGCTTGAGGCCCAGGGAAACACGATTGCGCTCGCGATCGTACTTCAGAACCTTGACATCGATCTCGTCGCCAACGTTGACGATTTCGGAAGGATGCTTGATACGCTTCCAAGCCATGTCGGTGATGTGCAGCAGGCCATCGACGCCACCCAGATCGACGAATGCGCCGTAATCGGTGAGGTTCTTGACGATACCTTTGACTTGCTGGCCTTCCTGCAGGGATTCCAGCAGAGCTTCACGCTCGGCGGAGTTCTCGGCTTCGAGGACGCTACGACGGGAAACGACAACGTTGTTGCGCTTCTGGTCCAGCTTGATGACCTTGAATTCCAGCTCTTTGCCTTCCAGGTGCGTGGTGTCGCGCACTGGACGGACGTCAACCAGAGAACCTGGCAGGAACGCACGGATGCCGTTAACGTCGACAGTGAAGCCGCCTTTAACCTTACCGTTGATAACGCCCTTGACCACTTCTTCGGCTGCGAAGGCTGCTTCCAGAACAATCCAGCATTCAGCGCGCTTGGCTTTTTCACGGGACAGCTTGGTTTCACCAAAGCCGTCTTCAACCGAGTCCAGAGCAACGTGAACTTCGTCACCGACGTTGATGTTCAGCTCGCCAGCGTCGTTGTAGAACTGCTCAAGCGGGATGAGTGCTTCAGACTTCAGGCCAGCGTGAACGGTTACCCAGCGAGCTTGGTAATCGATATCAACGATAACACCGGTGATGATGGAGCCTGCCTGAAGGTTCAGGGTTTTTAGGCTTTCTTCAAAGAGTTCCGCAAAGCTTTCGCTCATTTTAATTCCTGTTGATGAGGGCGAAGAATACGCCCATCTCCACACCCCAGACGATGTGGGTTAGTTTCATTTAAAAGAAGCGCCGCAGGACTATGACTGGTCCCCCGCAGCCTTCTTGGTCACCCGGCGATATCGCGAATGGCGATCTCGCTCATGATGCGTTCCAGCACCTGGTCGATGGATAATTCCGTGGAATCCAGCTGTATGGCGTCAGCCGCCGGCTTGAGCGGGGCTACCGCTCGCTGGGTGTCACGCTCATCGCGTGCACGTATCTCATCTAGCAGACTCGACAGACTAACACCATCGACTTTGCCCTTCAACTGCAAGTATCGACGGCGCGCACGCTCCTCGGCACTGGCAGTGAGAAAAATCTTCAGTGGCGCATCGGGGAAAACCACCGTGCCCATGTCGCGACCATCGGCTACCAGACCCGGCGCCTCCTGGAATGCACGCTGGCGCTGCAGCAGCGCCTCGCGCACCGCAGGCAATGCAGCCACTTGGGAAGCACCGGAGCCGACGCTTTCCGTACGGATCACATCGCTGACTTCATCACCTTCCAGGATGATGCGCTGCAGCTGACCGTCAGTCGCCGCAATGAATTGCACATCCAGATGAGCGGCAAGTTTTTTCAGCAGCTCTTCATTGGTCAGGTCGACGCCGTGGTTGTGCGCAGCAAAAGCGAGCAGACGGTACAGCGCACCGGAATCCAGCAGATTCCAGCCCAGGCGCTTGGCCAGAATCCCGGCGACGGTTCCTTTGCCGGAACCGCTTGGCCCATCAATGGTGATGACCGGTGCAATGCTCTTCACGACTGAGCCTCTTGGGCAACGCGGATGCCGACCTGCGCACACAGCGCGAGGAAGTTGGGGAACGACGTCGCGACGTTGGCGCAATCATGGATGCGGATTGGCGCACTGGCACGCAGCGAGGCAACGCTGAACGCCATGGCAATCCGGTGATCGCCGTGACCGTGCACTTCGCCGCCGCCGATCTGGCCGCCATCGATGATGATGCCGTCCGGGGTCGGTTCGCACTTGACGCCCAGCGCCAGCAAGCCATCGGCCATCACCTGGATGCGATCCGATTCCTTGACCCGCAACTCTTCGGCGCCACGCAGCACGGTGCGCCCTTCGGCACAGGCCGCGGCCACGAACAACACCGGGAATTCGTCGATCGCCAATGGAACCAGCGCTTCCGGAATCTCGATACCTTTGAGTTTAGCTGCACGTACGCGCAGGTCAGCTACCGGCTCGCCGCCCACTTCACGCTGGTTTTCCAAGGTGATGTCCGCACCCATCAGGCGCAGGATGTCGATCACGCCGGTACGGGTCGGGTTGATGCCGACATGCTCGAGCACCAACTCGGAGCCTTCGGCGATCGACGCTGCCACCAGGAAAAACGCCGACGAAGAGATATCACCCGGTACTTCGATGTGGGTGGCGGTCAGCTTGTTGCCGGACTCTACCGAAGCAGTCGCGCCGTTGACCGTAACCGGGTAGCCGAAACCACGCAGCATGCGCTCGGTATGGTCACGGGTCGGCGCGGGCTCGGTCACGGTGGTCTTGCCTTCGGCGTACAGACCCGCCAGCAGCAGGCAGGACTTAACCTGGGCACTGGCCATCGGCATGGTGTAAGTCAGGCCCTTGAGCTTGTGACCACCGCGAATGGTCATCGGAGGACGACCGTCAGCCGCCGTCTCGATCACGGCGCCCATTTCACGCAGCGGGTTGGCCACGCGATTCATCGGACGCTTGGACAGCGATGCGTCGCCGGTCAGGGTACTGTCGAAGTCCTGCGCGGCCAGCAGGCCGGACAGCAGGCGCATCGAAGTACCGGAGTTGCCCAGATAGATCGGGCCCGGCGCCGGCTTCAGACCATGCAGGCCGACGCCGTGAATGGTCACGCGACCGTGGTGCGGGCCTTCAATCACGACACCCATGTCACGGAATGCCTGAAGGGTCGCCAGGGCGTCTTCGCCCTCGAGGAAACCTTCCACTTCGGTCACGCCTTCGGCCAGGGAGCCCAGCATGATCGAACGGTGGGAAATCGATTTGTCGCCTGGTACGCGAATCCGACCGGACAGGCGGCCACCAGGTTGAGCCAGGAAAATCAGATCGTTGGAATTCATAGCGTCCACATAGGCCCGACGGGCCAGGATTTTACTGAAATGCTCGCGGGCAACCCGGGCGCGAGTGAAAACGCCCAACAATTGGTGCCCATCCCCTGCATCGACCGCGTCGCGCAAGGCGTCGAGGTCGCTGCGAAATGTATCGAGTGTGCGCAGGACAGCTTCGCGGTTGGCGAGGAAGATGTCGTGCCACATGACCGGGTCGCTTCCGGCGATTCTTGTGAAATCGCGGAAACCGCCCGCAGCGTAACGGAAGATCTCAAGGTTTTCATTGCGCTTGGCCAACGAGTCGACCAAACCGAACGCCAGCAAGTGCGGCAGATGACTGGTCGCCGCCAACACTTCGTCGTGACGCTCGACCTGCATGTGCTCGACATCGGCACCCAATTCCCGCCACAAACGGTCGACCACCGCCAATGCGGCCGGATCGGTCTGATCCAGCGGCGTCAGAATGACCTTATGGCGTCGAAACAGCTCGGCATTGGAGGCTTCCACCCCGCTCTGCTCGGAACCGGCAATCGGATGCCCCGGGACGAAGCGCGGCGGCATGCCACCAAAGGCTTCAGTTGCAGCACGCACCACATTGCCCTTGGCACTGCCGACGTCGGTCAGGATCGCCGCGCCCAGATCCATGCCCGCCATTCGAGCGAGCAGTTTTTCCATGGCGAGGATCGGCACCGCCAACTGGATAATGTCTGCCCCTTGGCAAGCCAGCGCGAGGTCGTCTTCGCAACGATCCACCACACCCAGTTCAACCGCGAGTTTGCGCGACTGCGGATCGAGATCAACCCCGACCACTTCGCGGCACAGACCACTCTCGCGCAAACCCTTGGCAAACGAACCGCCGATCAGGCCCAGACCGACCACCACCAGGCGCCCGATCATAGGTTCAGCAGATTGCAGTGCAGTGACATCACCCACGGGCCAGAACCTTGGCCAGCGCCTCGAGGAAGCGGCTGTTTTCCGCCGGCAAACCGATGGTGATACGGAGGTGATTCGGCATGCCGTAGTTGGCCACCGGGCGCACGATCACACCCTCACGCAGCAACCCCTGGAAAACCGGAGCCGCCACCTGACCGAGATCGACACAAATGAAGTTGCCCTTGGAGGGAATCCAGCTCAGCCCCAGGTCGCGGAAACCCGCTTCCAGTTGCTGCATGCCGGTTTCATTCAGGCGACGACTTTCGGCCAGGTACTCGGCGTCTTGCAGGGCGGCGCAAGCGGCAGCCAGGGCCAGGCTATTGACGTTGAACGGCTGGCGCACGCGGTTCAGCACGTCGGCGACCACGGCAGTGGACAAGCCATAGCCAACCCGTAGCGCCGCCAGGCCATAGGCCTTGGAGAACGTACGAGAAACCAGCAGGTTCGGGTAAGCCGCGAGGAAATCCAGGCCGTCCGGCAGATCGCTGCCTTCGGCGTACTCGATGTAGGCCTCGTCCAGCACCACCAGCACATGTTCCGGCACGTCCTGCAGGAATTCGTCCAGTGCCTCGGTATCGAACCAGGTCCCGGTCGGGTTGTTCGGGTTGGCGATGAACACCACGCGGGTGTTGGCGTCGATCGCGGCCAACATGGCCGGCAGGTCATGCCCCCAGTCTTTGGCCGGAATCACTTTTGCCTGCGCACCCACCGCCTGGGTCACGATCGGATAGACCGCAAACGCGTGCTCGCTGAATACGGCGTTCAGACCCGGCGCCAGGTAAGCGCGCGCCACCAGCTCCAGAATGTCGTTGGAACCGTTGCCCAGCGTCACTTGATTCAGCTCGACGCGGCACTGCTCGGCCAGCAGGGTTTTGAGTGCAAAACCGTTGCCGTCCGGGTAGCGGGTCAGTTCCGCCAGCGCATCGCGGATGACCGCCAGCGCCTTGGGGCTCGCGCCCAGGGGATTCTCATTGCTTGCCAGCTTGACGATGCTGGCCGGATCGAGATCCAGCTCGCGAGCCAATTCGTCCACAGGCTTGCCCGGAACATAAGGCGAAAGTTGTTGCACGCCCGGCTGCGCCAGAGCTAGGAAATTGCCACTCATTTGCTACCGCCCTTAGAGAACTGCTTTCGGGTAGGAACCCAGCACTTTGAGTGCCACTGCTTCCTGACTGATCTTTTCCAGCACACCCTTGACCAGCGGGTCGCGATGGTGGCCGACGAAGTCGATGAAGAACACGTAGGTCCATTTACCGCTGCGCGACGGACGCGTCTCGATTCGCGTCAGGTCGATGCCGTTTTCATGGAAAGGCACCAGCAACTCGTGAAGCGCGCCCGGCTTGTTGCTCATGGAGACGATGATTGAGGTCTTGTCGTCGCCGGTCGGTGGCACTTCCTGGCTGCCGATCATCAGGAAACGCGTGGAGTTATCCGGGCGATCCTCGATTTTCTCCGCCAGTCGGGTAAGCCCGTACAGGCCGGCCGCCATGTCGCCGGCAATCGCCGCCGAATTCCACTCACCCTTGACCCGCTTGGCCGCTTCGGCGTTGCTGGACACCGCCACGCGCTCGACATTCGGGTAATGGGCGTCCAGCCACTTGCGGCACTGGGCCAGGGACTGGGCGTGGGAATAGATGCGACTGATGCTATCGGTCTTGGTGTTCTCACCGACCAACAGGTGATGGTGGATGCGCAGCTCGACTTCGCCACAGATCACCATGTCGTGTTCCAGGAAGCTGTCCAGCGTGTGGTTGACCGCGCCTTCGGTGGAGTTCTCCACTGGCACCACGCCAAAATTCACCGCACCGGCCGCCACTTCACGGAACACTTCGTCGATCGCCGCCATCGGCTTGCTGATCACGGCATGGCCGAAGTGCTTCATGGCAGCGGCCTGGGTGAAGGTACCTTCAGGACCGAGGTAAGCGACTTTCAGCGGCTGCTCGAGCGCCAGGCACGAAGACATGATTTCGCGGAACAAGCGCGCCATCTCTTCGTTGCCCAGCGGCCCCTGGTTACGCTCCATGACACGCTTGAGCACCTGAGCTTCGCGCTCAGGACGATAGAACACCGGCACTTCGCCTTCGGCCAGCGAGGCCATCTTTACTCGCGCGACTTCCTGGGCGCAGCGCGCACGCTCACTGATCAACTCCAGGACTTTTTCGTCCAGAGCATCAATGCGCAGGCGCAGTGCCTTGAGTTCTTGCTCAGACATTAGCCGTGTTCCTTCTCGAACTCTGCCATGTACGAAACCAGCGCATGGATGGCGTTGATATCGACGGCGTTATAGATGGAGGCGCGCATGCCGCCCACGGAACGGTGCCCCTTGAGGTTCAACAGACCACGTTCGTCGGCACCGGCCAGGAACGGTTTGTCCAGACGGTCGTCCGCCAGACGGAAAGGCACGTTCATCCAGGAACGGTCCGACTTGTTGATCGGGTTACTGTACAGGCCGCTGGCGTCGATGAAGTCGTACAGCGTGCGCTGCTTCACTTCGTTGAGCTTGCCGATGGCTTCGACACCACCCTGCTCTTTGAGCCACTCGAACACCAGGCCGGAGAGGTACCAGGCCAGGGTCGGCGGGGTGTTGTACATAGAGCCGTTATCGGCCGCAACCTTGTAGTTGAGCATGGTCGGGCAGATGGAACGGGCGTGACCCAGCAGGTCTTCGCGAACGATGTTGACCACGATGCCGCTCGGGCCGATGTTTTTCTGGGCACCGGCGTAGATCATTCCGAAGCGCGAGACATCCACCGGACGCGAAAGAATGTCCGAGGACATGTCGGCCACCAGCGGAACATCACCGGTTTCCGGAATCCACTGGAATTCCAGGCCACCGATGGTTTCGTTCGGCGCGTAGTGAACGTAGGCCGCGTCCTTGGACAGCTTCCACTCGTTCTGACCGGGAATAGCGAAATAGTCGTAAGGCTTGGCGGTAGCGGCAACATTGACATGGCCGTAGCGCGAAGCTTCTTCGATGGCTTTCTGCGACCAGATACCGGTATCGATATAGTCGGCAGTACCGCTTTCCGGCAACAGGTTCAGAGGAATCTGAGCAAATTGCTGGCTGGCGCCACCTTGCAGAAACAGCACTTTATAGTTCGAGGGGATATTCAGCAGATCACGCAGATCCTGCTCGGCCTTGGTGGCAATGGACACGAACTCATCACTGCGATGGCTCATCTCCATGACCGACAGACCCTTGCCGTGCCAGTCGAGCAACTCGGACTGGGCACGCAACAGGACAGCTTCAGGAAGCGCAGCAGGACCTGCGCAGAAGTTATAGGCTCGTTTGCTCACATCCACTCTCGCTATGCAATCACGGTAGCGGACAGAGCAAACACTCTGCCCTGCTACGATTTGGTTAGTCTTGCGACTCTTCTTCGTCTGCGGCGTCAGCCTGCAGGTTGTCGACCGTATCGTCCGGTTCGGCGCCGATCACGCCCGCTTCCAGCTCGACACCCTCTTCATCCTCGAACTCTTCACCTTCGACTTCCGACGGCTCCTGAACCCGCTCCAGGCCGACCAGGGTTTCATCCTTGGCCAGTTTGATCAGGGTCACGCCCTGGGTGTTACGACCCAGGCTGGACACTTCGTCGACACGGGTACGTACCAGGGTGCCCTGGTCGGAAATCAGCATGATCTCCTCGCCATCGAGCACCTGAACCGCACCGACCAGACGGCCGTTACGCTCGTTGCTGACCATGGCAATAACGCCCTGACCGCCACGCTTGTACTCAGGGAACTCGGTGATTGCCGTACGCTTGCCGAAGCCACGCTCGGAAGCGGTGAGGATCTGGCTGCCCTCTTCAGGGATCAGCATGGAAATCAGCTTCTGGCCTTCCGGCAGGCGCATGCCGCGCACACCGCGGGCGGTACGACCCATGGCACGAACGTCGGATTCCTTGAAGCGAGTCACCTTGCCACCATCGGAGAACAGCATGACTTCGCGCTCGCCATCAGTAATGGCGGCGGAAATCAGTACGTCGCCTTCGTCCAGCTCCAGCGCGATCAAACCAACGCTGCGTTGACGGCTGAAGGATTCCAGCGGGGTCTTCTTCACGGTGCCATTGGCGGTCGCCATGAAGATGTAGTGACCTTCGGTGTATTCCTCGACCGGCAGCATGGTGGTGATGTATTCACCGTCATCCAGCGGCAGCAGGTTGACCAGCGGACGACCACGGGCCGCACGGGACGCCTCAGGGATTTCGTAGGTCTTGAGCCAGTACACCTTGCCCTTGCTGGAGAACAGCAACAGCGTGGTGTGACTGTTGGCAACCAGCAGGTGAGCGATGTAGTCCTCATCCTTGACGCCGGTCGCCGACTTGCCTTTACCGCCACGACGCTGAGCCTGATAGGCAGCCAGCGGCTGGGTCTTGGCATAGCCACCGTGAGAAATGGTCACGACACGCTCTTCTTCCGGGATCATGTCACCCAGGGTCAGGTCGAGACGGGCATCCAGGATCTCGGTGCGGCGCACATCGCCGTATTCGGCGCGGATCACTTCCAGCTCTTCGCGGATCACTTCCATCAGGCGCGTGGCGCTGTTGAGGATGCGGATCAGCTCGCCGATCTGGTTGAGGATCTCTTGATACTCAGCCAGCAGTTTTTCGTGTTCAAGACCGGTCAGACGGTGCAGACGCAGTTCCAGAATGGCTTGCGCCTGCTCTGGCGACAGGAAGTACTTGCCGTCGCGCAGGCCGTATTGCGGATCGAGGTTTTCCGGACGGCACGAATCGGCACCGGCACGTTCGACCATCGCAACCACGGCAGAGGATTCCCAAGGGGTGCTGACCAGCGCTTCCTTGGCTTCCGACGGGGTTGGCGAGGCCTTGATCAGGGCGATGACCGGGTCGATGTTCGAAAGTGCAACCGCCTGGCCTTCAAGGATATGACCACGCTCGCGCGCCTTGCGCAGCTCGAACACGGTACGGCGGGTAACCACTTCGCGACGGTGACGCACGAAGGCTTCCAGCAGGTCCTTGAGGTTCAGGATCCGTGGGCGGCCGTCGATCAGCGCGACGATGTTGATGCCGAACACTGCTTGCAGCTGGGTCTGGGCGTAGAGGTTATTGAGAATGACCTCGGGCACTTCACCGCGACGCAGTTCGATCACGACGCGCATACCGTCCTTGTCGGACTCGTCGCGCAGTTCGGTGATGCCTTCGAGTTTCTTCTCTTTTACCAGCTCGGCGATCTTTTCGATCAGACGGGCCTTGTTCAGCTGGTAAGGGAGTTCGGTGATGACGATCTGCTGACGGCCACCGACCTTGTCGATGTCTTCGATGATCGAGCGCGCACGCATGTAAATGCGGCCGCGACCGGTGCGGTAGGCTTCGATGATGCCGGCGCGACCGTTGATGATCGCGGCGGTCGGGAAGTCCGGACCGGGAATGTATTGCATCAACTCATCGACGGTCAGCTCAGGGTTGTCGATGAGGGCCAGGCAACCGTCGATGACTTCACCGAGGTTGTGCGGCGGAATGTTGGTCGCCATGCCCACGGCGATACCGCTGGAGCCGTTGACCAGCAGGTTGGGAATACGGGTCGGCATGACCGCCGGGATCATTTCGGTGCCGTCGTAGTTCGGCACCCAGTCCACGGTTTCCTTATGCAGGTCGGCCAGCAGCTCGTGCGCCAGCTTGGTCATGCGCACTTCGGTGTATCGCATGGCCGCGGCGTTGTCGCCGTCCACCGAACCGAAGTTGCCCTGGCCGTCTACCAGCAGGTAGCGCAAGGAGAATGGCTGCGCCATCCGGACGATGGTGTCGTACACCGCGGTATCACCGTGCGGGTGATACTTACCGATCACGTCACCGACGACACGGGCAGATTTCTTGTACGGCTTGTTGAAGTCGTTGCCCAGCTCGCTCATCGCGAACAGCACGCGCCGGTGCACGGGCTTCAAGCCATCGCGCGCATCCGGCAGTGCCCGCCCGACAATCACGCTCATCGCGTAATCGAGGTAGGACTGCTTCAGCTCGTCTTCGATATTGACCGGGAGGATTTCTTTGGCCAGTTCGCCCATGAGAAGCCTGATTCCTTTTTCTGGTGAAACTTCGTCACATCCATATGGGACGAACGAAGCTCGCCGATACAGGCTGAGTGCCATGCACCGACTTACGACAAATCAACGAGTTATGCCATGGATCTGCGCAGTAAAGGCCACCCCTTGGGGCAACCTTGGAAACCGCCGGATGTTATCACAAGAGCCGCCACGCACCTATCCCCCTGATGCGCATGGAGCATAGTTAGTTGACCGGTGACAGGCTTGAAGGGGATCAGAGAGGCTTAGAGCCTTATTGATTGAAGTTTTTCAGGCTGAATCAGGCTAATCCATCGCCTTTTAGGGCGTCATAGCGGGCAAGCCCGCTCCCACAGGGTTCTGTGGCGCTCACAAGACCTGTGGGAGAGAGCTTGCCCGCGATGATGATTTAACAGGCACCGAAAAAATCAGTGCAGACGCTTACGGCACATCAACTGGGTCATTTTCGCGGTATCCGGCCTTTCGACGATGCCCTTTTCGGTGACGATGGCGTCGATCAGATCCGCCGGCGTCACATCGAACACCGGGTTGAACGCCTCGACATCCGCCCCAACCCGTTTGCCACCGACGTCCAGCAACTCGCGACCATCACGTTCTTCAATCGGGATGTCGTCACCGCTGGCCAGGCTCATGTCGATGGTCGAACTCGGCGCCACCACCATGAAACGCACGCCGTGGTGCATGGCATTGACCGCCAGTTGATAGGTGCCGATCTTGTTCGCCACGTCGCCATTGGCAGTGATCCGGTCCGCACCAACGATCACCCAGGTAATGCCCTTGGTCTTCATGATGTGCGCCGCAGCAGAGTCGGCATTGAGGGTGACGGGAATGCCTTCATTGGCCAATTCCCACGCCGTCAATCGCGAGCCCTGCAACCATGGACGGGTTTCGCCGGCATAGACACGCTCAACCATGCCCTCGATGAAGGCCCCGCGAATCACCCCCAGCGCCGTACCGAAGCCACCGGTGGCCAGCGCGCCGGTGTTGCAGTGGGTGAGGATGGCCTGGGCGTTGCCCTGATGCTTGCGGATAAGGTCGACACCCAGCTGTGCCATGGTGAGATTGGCTTCGCGATCACTTTCATGAATGGCGATAGCCTCGGCTTCCAGGACAGCCAGCGGATCGGCATGATTTTTCAGGCGATCGAGCCGCTCTTGCATACGGCCCAGCGCCCAGAAGAGGTTGACCGCGGTCGGACGGGCATCGGCAAGCAGGGCAAAGTCCTCGGCCAGCGCCGCCTGCCAGTCACCACCCTCGGCAAACCGCGCACGCGCCGCCAGCACGACGCCATAGGCAGCGCTGATCCCGATTGCCGGCGCACCGCGCACCACCATCGAGCGAATGGCCTCGGCCACGCCAGCCGCGGTGGTGTAGGCGATCCAGGTCTCCTCGAACGGCAAAATACGCTGATCCAGCAGATAAAGGGCGCCATCACGCCAATCGATGGCCTTCACTTTCTCCGCAGCCAACAGTCGATCGCGCATCCCTCACCCCGCACTCATGAACAAAAGCCGCCGATTATAGCGATCCCCCCGCGAAGACGCTCGGGTATACTTCGCCATCCTTTACAAAAGCACTGGAACCGACCCTCGATGCCGAACACTGCCGTTGCGCTCGACCTGTTATTACTGCCGACCTGGCTGGTACCCGTCGAACCCGCTGGTGTTGTCCTGAAGGACCATGGCCTGGGCATTCGCGACGGGCGCATCGTCTTTATCGGCCCACGTTCCGCCGCCCTGAAGCTTAACGCAAGCGAAGTGCGCGAACTCCCGGACATCTTGCTCAGCCCCGGGCTGATCAACGCTCACGGGCATGCGGCAATGACCCTGTTCCGCGGTCTGGCCGATGATTTGCCGCTCATGACCTGGCTGGAAAACCACATCTGGCCAGCCGAAGCCAAATGGGTCGACGAGGATTTTGTCCGCGATGGCACGGACCTGGCCATCGCCGAGCAGATCAAAAGTGGCATCACCTGCTTCTCTGACATGTATTTCTTCCCGAAGGTTGCCAGCGAACGCGTGCATAACAGCGGCATTCGCGCACAGATCGCGATCCCGATCCTTGATTTCCCCATCCCCGGCGCCATTACAACGGACGAAGCCATTCGTCAGGGCGTCGAGTTGTTTAACGACCTCAAGCACCACGACCGGATAAAAGTCACCTTTGGGCCCCATGCACCCTACACCGTGGGCGATGAAACCCTGGAAAAAATCCGGGTAATCACCGAAGAACTCGACGCCTCAATTCACATGCACGTGCATGAAACCGCATTCGAAGTACAGCAGTCGGTCGAACAGCGCGGCGAGCGTCCACTGGCTCGCCTCGCGCGACTGGGCCTGCTCGGGCCTCGCTTCCAGGCCGTTCACATGACCCAGATCAGCGATGAAGACCTGGCGCTGCTGGTAGAAAGCAACACCAACGTCATTCATTGCCCGGAGTCGAACCTGAAACTGGCCAGCGGTTTCTGCCCGGTGGAACGCTTGTGGCAGGCTGGAGTGAATGTCGCCGTCGGCACCGATGGCTCGGCCAGCAACAACGACCTGGACTTGCTCGGCGAAACCCGCACCGCCGCCCTGCTGGCCAAGGCTGTCGCCGGCTCGGCCACCGCGCTGGATGCCCATCGCGCCCTGCGCATGGCCACGCTCAACGGCGCCCGGGCCCTGGGAATCGAAGCCGAGACCGGTTCGCTGGAAGTCGGCAAGGCCGCTGACATCGTGGCGTTCGACCTTTCCGGCCTGGCCCAACAACCGGTCTACGACCCTGTTTCGCAACTTATCTACGCGACGGGCCGGGACTGCGTGAAACACCTTTGGGTCGCCGGCAAGCCACTGCTGGACGACCGACGCCTGACGCGCCTGGATGAACAACAGCTAATCGCCACCGCCAAGGCCTGGGGCCAGCGCATCAGTGGCCGCAACGAATCGTAAGCCCCCCCCCCGGACCACACTTCGGGGGCAACAGGATTTTTCAAGTTTCAGAGGATTTAAACCATGAGCAACGTCGACTACGCCGAAATCGCCAAATTCGAAGCACTAGCCCATCGCTGGTGGGACCGCGAAAGCGAATTCAAGCCGCTGCACGATATCAACCCGCTACGGGTCAACTGGATTGACGAACGCGTCAACCTGGCCGGCAAGAAAGTCCTGGACGTCGGTTGCGGCGGCGGCATCCTCAGCGAGGCCATGGCCCAGCGTGGCGCGACGGTGATGGGCATCGACATGGGCGAAGCGCCACTGGCGGTCGCGCAGTTGCACCAACTGGAGTCCGGCGTGAACGTCGAATACCGGCAAATCACCGCCGAAGCCCTGGCCGAAGAAATGCCGGAACAGTTCGACGTAGTCACCTGCCTGGAAATGCTCGAGCACGTGCCGGATCCATCCTCGGTGATTCGCGCCTGCTTCCGCATGGTCAAGCCTGGCGGCCAGGTATTCTTCTCCACCATCAACCGCAACCCCAAGGCGTACCTGTTCGCCATCGTCGGTGCCGAATACATCATGAAGCTGCTGCCGCGCGGCACCCATGACTTCAAGAAATTCATCCGCCCTTCCGAACTTGGCGCCTGGAGCCGCATGGCCGGCCTGACTGTCAAAGACATCATCGGCCTGACCTACAACCCGCTGACCAAGCACTACAAACTGGCGTCCGACGTAGACGTCAACTACATGATCCAGACCCTGCGCGAGGAATAAGCCGATGCGAATCAGAGCAGTTCTTTTCGACATGGACGGCACCCTGCTCGACACCGCGCCAGACTTCATTGCGATCTGTCAGGCGATGCGAGCGGACCGCGGCATGGCGCCGATGAACGACAAACACATCCGCGACGAGATCTCGGGCGGCGCCAAGGCGATGGTGGCCGTGACCTTCGCCATGGACCCCGAGTCGCCAGGATTCGAGGAACTGCGTCTGGAGTTCCTTGAGCGCTACCTGGTGGGTTGCGCCGTCCATAGCAAATTGTTCGACGGCATGCACGAACTGCTGGCCGACATCGAAAAGGCCAACCTGATCTGGGGCGTCGTCACCAACAAGCCGTTGCGTTTTGCCGAGCCGATCATGCAGCAGCTCGGGCTGGCCGAGCGTTCAGCCCTGCTGATCTGCCCCGACCACGTGAAAAACAGTAAACCGGATCCAGAGCCATTGATCCTCGCTTGCAAGATGCTCGACCTCGACCCGGCCAGCGTGTTGTTCGTCGGCGATGATCTGCGCGATATCGAATCGGGCCGCGATGCGGGCACCCGGACGGCGGCGGTGACTTTCGGCTATATCCACCCGGACGATAACCCGCGGCACTGGGGCGCGGACGTGGTGGTCGATCATCCGCTGGAGTTGCGCAAGGTGCTCGATAGCGCCCTTTGTAGCTGCTGAGCTGCCCCGTTTTTTTGTAGGCGCGAGCTTGCTCGCGAAAGACCTGAGGACGCCGTGGGGGTATCAGGCTTGTCGCGTAATCGTTGACGACCATCGTCGGAACGCCGCCCGGAGCAAGCTCGCTCTCACAATGACCGCGCAACGGTCGCTCCTATTCTGATTTGATGAGGTTTTTATGTTCGATTATTCCGCTCGCCCTGACTTGCTCAAGGATCGGGTTATCCTGGTCACCGGCGCCGGTCGTGGCATTGGCGCCGCCGCCGCGAAAACCTATGCCGCCCATGGCGCAACCGTGCTGCTGCTGGGCAAGACCGAGGCCAATCTGACTCAGGTCTACGACGAAATCGAAGCAGCCGGCCATCCGCAACCCGCAGTCATCCCGTTCAATCTGGAAACCGCCCTGCCCCATCAATACGATGAACTGGCAGCGATGATCGAAAGTGAATTCGGCCACCTCGACGGCTTGTTGCACAACGCGTCGATCATCGGCCCGCGCACACCGATCGAACAGCTCTCCGGCGAAAACTTCATGCGAGTCATGCAAGTCAACGTCAACGCCATGTTCATGCTGACCAGCACATTGCTGCCACTGCTCAAGCTGTCCCAGGATGCTTCGGTGGTCTTCACTTCCAGCAGCGTCGGCCGCAAAGGCCGTGCCTATTGGGGGGCATACGGCGTCTCGAAGTTCGCCACAGAAGGCCTGATGCAAACCCTGGCCGATGAAGTCGACACCGTAGCCCCTGTGCGCTCCAACAGCATCAACCCGGGTGCTACTCGGACCAGCATGCGTGCCCAGGCGTATCCAGGGGAAAACCCGCTGAACAACCCGACGCCCGAAGAGATCATGCCGGTCTATCTGTACCTGATGGGGCCGGACAGCACAGGCATTAACGGCCAGGCGTTCAACGCTCAATAATACCGTGCGTCGCTTTTGTGCCGCGCCGACTTCCCGTCGCGGCACACTAGGCGCGGCGGGTTTTCAGTCAAACAAATGCCGCACAAGTCTTCCCCACCATTTCCGCTATCGCCAACCTATTGATTTCGAAATATTTTTAATAAATCGAACTCTCTGGCATGACTTTCGCTCTACCTTTGCTCAAACAGGCAGTGTGAAAGCAGGCAAACGGCGGTTGAGTCGACAGGTTACTAAACCGCGATAAAGCAGATTAGACTTGTACGAAATGTCCTACGGGACTGACGGACCAGTATGACGTGCAGCCCAAAGCCGCTCTCACCCAGCTTGTAAGACAGCCTTACTGCTCAGGGGCGAACGCCATATGAAATCACCTTCCCAGACCAACGCAATTGACTTTGATAGCGCCAAATTGCAACGCCTGGGCTTTGGTCAGCAGCAACCGTCCCTGGAAAGGCCACTCAGTCTTGCGCAACTGCGCCAGCAACTGAGCCTGCAGCTGCAAACCAGTCTTGAGCCACAACGCATTCTGGGGCTGTTCTTCCGCGAAATTCAGCGACTCGTTCCACTCGATGCCTTGAGCTACCAGCACAAGAGCAGCGACTTGCGCCTGGAGTTCGGTCAACGGGGCCACCACTCCATCAGTTATAACCTCAGCCATGAAGGCGAGCACCTGGGTGAACTGGTGTTTCGCCGCAATCAGCGCTTCACCGAGCAAGAACAAGGCAACCTCGAATCACTGCTGGCCTCGCTCTTGTATCCGATGCGCAACAGCCTGCTTTACCGTGCCGCCACCCAGAGTGCACTGCGTGATCCGCTGACTGACACCGGCAACCGTATCGCCATGGACCAGACGCTGCAGCGGGAAATCGAGCTGTCTCGGCGCCACCTGCAACCGTTATCCCTGCTGATGCTGGACATCGATCACTTCAAGCGAATCAATGACACCCACGGTCACAGCGCCGGTGACGAGGTGCTAAAAGCCGTTGCCGCGTCGATCAAAAGCCAGTTGCGCAACGTGGACATGGTGTTTCGTTACGGGGGCGAAGAGTTCCTGATTCTGCTGTCCAACACCTCCCGGGAGGCGGCGGCCATGATCGGTGAACGATTGCGGGTGGCGGCGCAGGCTGAGGACTATGAGGCCGATGGCCGGGTGATCGGGCTGACTGTCAGCCTCGGCTGCTCGACACTGCTGCCTGGTGAGTCAGTGGAGAGCCTGCTGCGAAGGGCTGACAATGCGCTGTACGTGGCCAAGCGCGAGGGGCGTAACCGGTTGGCAATGGCGGGTTGAGTCTTCAGCAAGGCTGCATAACCAATGTGGGAGCGAGCCTGCTCGCGAAAATGGAATGCCAGTCAACATCAATGTTGATTGATAAACCGTTTTCGCGAGCAGGCTCGCCCCCACAGTTTTAATGCATGTTACTCGGATCAGCTTTCGGCCAGCGCCAGTCGCTCACGTGCTGCCGGCGTTTTTTCCGCAAGTTCCAGCTGCATGCAACGCTCCAGGAACAGGAACATGTAGTCGTAGCTCTTGCACACGGCCTGACGCAATTCCATCTGCAGGGATTTGCTCGGGTTCATGCCCGCCAGGGAGCAGATGATTTCCAGTGCTTCCCACGGATGGGCATCGTCATACTGGGCGTGCATCTTCAGCCACTTCATCGCGCGTTTGCGCTCTTCCTCGGGGAAAGAGGCTGCGTATACGCCACTGGAACACACCAGCGCCGACCACTCCCCGGTCGCACCTTCAATGGCGTAGTTGGTCGCGGCGATGGCCACAATCAGCGAGTCCGCGGAACTGGTGTGCCAGCACCAATGGCTCAAGGCGTGTAGTTCGGGGGCTACCTGTTGCGCCTGCAGATCTTCCAGAGTGACGCCGTGAGCACGGCTCCAGTTCACCCAGTAATCGGCGTGGTTCAATTCGACGCGAATATTGCGCATCAGCCAGCGACGTGCCATGTCTTCGCCCGGGTGGCGGGCAAAGCGGGTCTTGGTCAGGTTTTGTGCCATGTATAACGCGAACTGTTCGACCACCGGCCAGCCACCGATCAGATACTGACGCATGGTCTTTGCACTGAGCTTGTTGTCACGCATGCGCTGATACAGTTCGTGTTCGACAACCCGGCGCTTGCTCTCGCTGCAATCCTGGATCAGGCGCTGGGCCCAGGCCGGATAACTTGCAGCTTCCATGAGTGGTCCGGTTCGGTTGAATGTGTCGATCACTGTCGGGCTCCTTTTGATTGTGATTGTTAGGATCAGCAAGAGATTTCAACGGAACGTGCCAGGCGCCCTGAACAACAAGGGTTGAGGCCTGGCAGGACGACTTTGCAAACTATCGCAGGTAAACAGTTGCGGGCGTTCAATGACATACCCTTGAGCGTAATCCACCCCGATCTCCAGCAATGCCTGCTCGATCAGTGGCGTCTCGACAAACTCGGCAATCGTACGCTTACCCATGACATGACCGATGTGATTGATCACCTCGACCATAGCGCGGTTAATCGGGTCGTCCAGCATATCCTTTACGAAACTCCCGTCGATCTTCAGGAAGTCTACAGGCAAATGTTTCAGGTAGGCGAATGAAGACATTCCGGCGCAAAAATCGTCCAGCGAAAAAAGGCAACCTAAACCCTTGAGTTCATTGATGAATCTGATCGCGCTGCCAAGATTTGAAATAGCACTGGTTTCAGTAATTTCAAAACAAATCATTTCAGCCGGTATCGAATACGTAACGAACTGTTCACGCAGGAAGTCGAGAAACGCCTCGTCTCCGATGGTTGTGCCTGACAGATTGATCGCACACATGGCCAGTGGCCCGTGGCGCTTTTCCGCGCGACACTGGGCAATGATCTTGAACACGTTTTGTACGACCCAACGATCAAGCGAGCTCATCAGGCCATAGCGCTCGGCCGCCGGAATAAAGCTGTCGGGCAAAATCATGCGCCCGGCCTCGTCGTGCAAGCGCAACAGGATTTCGATATGCCCGCTGCCTGCATCGGTATGGCCAAGCGGCGCAATCTCCTGGGCATACAGGCAGAAGCGATCCTCTTCCAGCGCCATGTGCAGGCGCTGTACCCAGGCCATTTCGCCAAAGCGCAGGGACAACTCCGAATCATCGGGATGGTAGACCTGAACCCGGTTACGACCTTTTTCCTTGGCCATGTAGCAGGCCATGTCGGCAGCGCGCAGCGACGCTTCAAGGGTGGTCGGATTCTGCGCGACATGCACCAGGCCGATGCTCACGGTTGTCACGAATGGCCGGCCCTTCCAGACAAAGTGCAGATTCTGCACGGTCTGACGCAGGCTCTCGGCGACTTTCTCCGCCGCGTCCGGCCCACAGTTCTCCAGCAGGATGCCGAACTCGTCACCCCCCAACCGGGCGAGGGTATCGCCCTCACGCAATCCCGATTGCAGCAGCGCGCAGATATGCCGCAGCAATTCGTCACCGGCGGCATGGCCACAGGTATCGTTGACCAGCTTGAATTGATCCAGATCGAGAAACATCAGGGCATGACGCCCCGCCTGCCGGGTCAGCGTGTGCAGTGCCTGCTCCAGGCGATACTCGAACTCGCGACGGTTGGCCAGCCCGGTCAATGCATCGTGGGTGGCCTGCCAGGACAGATTGGCGATGTATTGCCGTTCCTGCGTCATGTCGTGCAGCACCAGTACGGCGCCGCTGACCTTGCCGGCGTTGCGGATCGGCGCGCCGACCAGCGTGACCGACACCGTGCTGCCATCGAGGCGTTGAATCAACTTGGAATGTTCACTGCCACCGCTGAGATGACCACTGAGAATGCGCTCGATCAACGTGAAACCGTCGGTCTGGGCATTCTCGTCCAGCAGATTGAACAAGGCCGCCAGCGGCAATCCGGTCGCCTGCTCGGCCTTCCAGTGAGTCAAGGCTTCGGCGGCCGGGTTCATGTAGGCAATGGCGCCTTCGACGTCGGTGGTAATCACCCCGTCGCCGATCGATTGCAGGGTGATCTGCGCCCGGTCCTTCTCCAGTTGCAGAGCGTCAGCGAAGGCGTGGCGTTGCTTGAGCAGTTTGTGGGTGCGCATCAAGGCCAACGCGATCAAGCCCAGCGCGGTGGCGAGGTTGGTCACCAGCAACAGGCGCAGAATGACTCGCGACCCCTCTCCCAATGCGTCACTGAAGGCTTTTGCTGCGGGTGTCACCTCATCGTTGATCGCAAAAATCTGCGCCTTCCAGCGCTTGATATCGTCATCGGACGCCGGGCTGGTGGAGATGTGCTGATGCATATCCTGCGCAACGTCATCCAGCTTGACCAGGTACGCATCTCCCACCGTCCAGAGATCGATGGCCTTTTCGAGGTAACTGAAGTGGCGGAAATTGAGGTACAGCCAGATCAGACTGGAAACGTCATCCGGATGGTTGCCACCTTTGAGAATCGCCAGGCGCGCCGCTTCGATATTCGGCGGTTGATGATCCAGCGCTACCCGCAACTCGTGACCACCCTGGGGCACGGAAATCGCATTCTGGTATTTGCGGAAAATCGAGGCGTCACGACTGTCGGCGTACAGATTGAGGTAATAGATGGCGTCTTTTTGGCCTTTGGACCACAGGCTTTCACCGGCGACATAGCCGCGAACCGCCGACAGCACATAAAGGCTAACGCCACCCAACAAGGCTTGAAACACCACAACGGCGATAAATGGCCAGACAATGCCCAACAACCGTGGCGTTCCGAGTGTCCGCGTTTGATTCATGAGGTCCCTTGCATAAGCACTACTTGATCGTCTTCCGGACGTAATCGCTACAGCTAGACTAGGGGCTGATCTCATTCCCGGCAAGCCGGGATATTTAGGGAGGCCAAGATATATATACCGCCTCGAAGCGGCTTGAAGTGTTGAAGCTGGCGCTCTTTCCATTCGAGAGCGGAACCCGTCATGCAATTACCGACTTCAACTTCAGAACAGCATCACGCCGGGCAACTGGCGGAATACGATTCCTTACTGTCGCAACTGCGCAAAATACCCACCTCAGGCATCCATACAGACAACACTTATCTGACCCCAAAGCCCTTTTCGCCGCTGGCTCTAGAGTTCGACAAAGGAAGTGCGCATATCGCCGAAGTGGTTCAGAGCGTCGGCGCAGAGGTTCGTCCAGATCGCCTGCTGTGCCTCACGCATATCTTGAAGTACTACGGGCTTACAGTGCCTGAGCATCAAGATGCCACAACCCTTGCCCCATTGATTCGCGAGCTGGAAGAAAGAAGCGCGAACCACCGGCTGGGTCTGGAACAGGGCCTTGATATCAGCCGCCTTTTGTCTGCCGACGATCGTTCGAAGATCGATAACGAAATCAGCCTGGTTCTGGGTGATGAAGAAACGCCCATCATTGACCGCCTGGCAAGAGAGGCTGATCCGGACGTTACCCCCGAACAGATGCGATTGACGCCCGAAGTCTGCCTGCTGCGCTTGCTCGACAGCCATAAGGCTCGTTATCTGACCCAACGCTTGATCGACGCATTGGGCTGGTACGGCGCTCGTCCCGGTGAAAATCCTGCTCCGGGTATCGGCCCCCGGCTTCTGGCCCAAGCACTGCTTGTCTGGTACAGCCCGTCCCCCACCGAATCACCCGACACCATTGCCGGCTATCGTCTGCAACAACGTGCCAACCAAGGCAAAAGCTATCAACGTCTTCGCAGTGAATTCGAGAATCATCTGCTCGATTCGGGGCAAGTCACCACGCCCCTGGAAAAAATCGTGCTCGGGCGTTTGCTGCTGCGACAGTTTCCGATTGAGTTTCAGGTGCGCAACATTCCGCAAGATCTTCCCTATGCGACCTCCGTCGTCTGGGTCAACTTTGTCCATGGCGCCACGCTCGCACACGCCCTCGATCCGGGACTGCTGCAGCGTCTGACGTTTCAGCAACTGGTGGATTTACCCTTGCGCAAAAGTGAAAAGGCCCCAAAAGCGTTGCTTGATCTGATTGCATTGACGCGACTCGCCGCTGCCCGCGAGTGGACCAGGGCCACAGGTGCCATTGCTCCGACCCACGAGACTGCGACAGAAGCCTTGTCCGACCCGATCAACGCTCTGGAAAAATACACGAAGCAATTGAATGCGGCGATTATCCAGATGACGGTAGAACCGCCACAGCGGTTGGAGCTCGCCAGTAAATGCCTGAAAGAGGCGTTTAGCGGCCGATTGGTTGGCCCGCACGACATAAGACTGATGCGCGACGACGGCTACGCTGGAAAACGCGTAGAACGAAACGTGATCGAGACGCCGACGGTACCAGGAAGAACCTACCCCCTGGTTGAGGTGTACGCTTCGGGCGGCTTGTCGCCCAACACAAAGTGGTATGTCAGCAACGACGGCAAGATCGGGACTTTCTGGATAAGTCTGTCAAGCAAGGGCACTCTCGAGCATGGCCTTACGAAGCAGCACACTGACCCCAAACCATTTCTTTTAATTCCCCCCGACGTATCCCTGCCCGACGTTCCGGCCCTGTTCGACAAACGCTTCAGCAGCTATCTCGATAAAGCCAAAGATGCCTATGAAACCTTGATCAAAAACCAGCTCGTGACGTTGCCCTGGGTTGATCGCCAGGCTCTGGAACATGGAGAAGTCAGGGTCTACACCCTGAGGGAAGAAACCTCGAAAATCAAAGCGGATGACGAGACCAGTGAACTGATAATGCCCCTCCGAGCGCGCATGGGGTTCGTTCTGCGAGCCGATTATCGCGGCAAGGCGTCGTTTTACGAGTGCCTTCCCCGCGCTGGATTGATACGGATACGAACAGATGTTTCAGTCAAAATGGTCGGTGGCTACCGCAAAAACTTCCTTGTTCCCGATTTTTTCGATGACGACTACAACGTTATCCCCATTACGGGTGGCAACAAACTGCCGTTCGATTGGGAAGCCCACAAGAAAGGCATAAAACCGAAGCAGGGAGCGACCTGCTACGCCATTCTCGAACAACTGGGCGACCCCCTTAGCTGTTCATTGATCCCGCTGGCACATCACGACATCACCGCGAACCTGACGCTGTCCTCGTCCCGCTCCCGGTAAATTGCCTCTTTCATTTCGAAAAACCTGTTCTATCTCGACGAAAAGGAACTGCGGGCCCAAGCCTGGGGAGAAACGAAATTCGAGCGTGATCGTGATGAAAAACACTGGCTGTACGAGCTAAAACCCTTCATCCCGTTCTGGGGCAGCCTCGACGATTTGCAATCCGACAAATTCGGCAATCGAGTCCTCGGGGTGATAGGGCTGATTGTCGATGTCGTTTCCTTTGCCCTGCCTTTGGGGAAGTTCGCCGCTGGCAGCATGAGGCTGGCCATCCAGGCCGGCCGAATGGGAATTCGGGCAACGCTTCCCTCTCTGGGCAAGCTTTCGACGAACCTTCTGACCGCCAATCTGAGAAATTTCAATCCTCTGGACGCCCTGCCTACCCTTCTGAAGTCGTCTGTTCGGGGCGTTCGAGCGGGCAGCCGCGCATTGAGTCATCTCGAAAACAAAGCAATGTTCAAACTCAAGAAGCTGGCCGGACGGGCTGATGAGTACGATTTCCCCCACGGCCTGACCCAGATGACCGATCCGGGGCATTGGCGCCCGCTGACAGATGCCGATCAACTTGCCATCGTCAAAGGCATTGAAGACGTCCCCGTGCGTAACGTTGTGCCATTGGGATTCCGGCACTACCTGATCGATCCGCTGTCCTCTCGCCCATTCGGGCCGTTGCTGACGACTCACGCCCACGATCTCTCGCTGGGTCGTTCCAGCTACCCCCCACTGAAGAACAGTGATGCGCATGTCTTCGTTGAATTACCCGAGAAAACCAGTGTCCGGGAAGTGCTGGAAATCGATGGCCGCACCACGGTACTCATCGACGACTTGCCATACCGACTCGATGGCAATGATTTACGCCGCGTCGACCTGATCGATGACAGCAACGCATTGACCCTGGTGCCCTGCCGGCCACGTCGCGCGCCAAACGGCAAGAGTGATTGCCTCAGCAGTTTTGTGACGAGCGAGCCGGCTCCCACGCCGGAAATCGGTTCGTTCGACGAAACCAAAGATTACGCGCCATGGTTTGGCGACCGGGTATCCGTGCCGGTTGAGCGACCGCCTCATGCAGGTCAGTTTCTGACCCATGAAGGTAATCTTTATTACATCACCGATGGCGTCCCGAGCCTCTACAAAGGTGACATCAGCCAACTCGGCTTTGCCAAGAAATGGCTGGTACCGAGCAAAGAAATACCGGCCAGTCTGATGTTCCGTAAAGGTATTTACGGCCGCATAGAGGTTAAAGGCGTCTATGAGGGCGCTGAGGACTCACATCAGATCGGGGCCATTCTGGTGCCGTCCCTCGATGAGTCCAGCACTTATGTGTTTACCCGGATCAACACCGATAAGTATTACGTCGCGACAGTACCCAAGGGACAAAGCTTGAGCGAGCCGCTGACCTTGAAACGCCTGCTCAAACCCGACATGGCCGAAGGCACGCTGGGAGAGGAATTGTTATTGGTCTACGCCGGATCGCTGAGTGCCAATAACATCGCGCGCATCCACGGGGTCGAAGCCATTTCGCGAGCAATGAAAACCATGGAGGAGATCGCCATTCCCATCGGAACGAACCCGATCCCGGCGACCAGCATGAAACACTTGAAGGTAGACACCAGCCCTGGAGAGGCGTTGATGTTCGATCATTCGACCCGAATGATCGTCACGCAATTGCCGCAAGGCGCCACGTCCTGGAGCCGAAGCAAGGACGCCCCGGAAGCTCTGCGGCAAAGAACGGCGCATATTTTCGATACCCTGTTCGAGTCGCCGACCATCGATGCCAGCAACGTGAACAGCGCGCTGCGGATCAACCAGACCATGGAAAAGCTCCACCAACTGATCCCTCGGCGCCAACGCTCCTACAACCCGAGGAACATCGCCTACGCCGAGGTCATGACCACTGCCGGGCAACGGGAAGTTTATGTCAGCGTTTCAGGGGGCCAGCAAGCGACCAGTCATTTGCCGCTGTTCAAGCAGAACCTGGGCGCGGATCAAGTCAGGGTCGGCGATACCGTCTACTTCAACATCGACCTGAATCAACACTTTCCTGTTACATCCCTTGATGTGACCAATCAAGGCAAGCTGCTGGCCGTGCCGACGACCATCAAGGACATAGGGACCTACAAGCCAGTGCAAACGGCCAAGCCCACGTCTCTGGACAGCGAAAGCAAGTTGATCCGCGTGATTCGGGAAAAATACCCCGATCCTGCAACGATCAAATCCGTCGACGTCGCTACGACAATGCGCCCTTGCGAGTCATGCTCGATCGTGGTGAAGGAGTTCGGTTACGACGGCGGGGAAAATGCGCTCCAAGTGTTGTGGAATTGACCTACAACTGCTGCAAATGCCCATAAAGCTTGGCATACAGGCCACCCTCAGCGATCAACTGCTGGTGGTCGCCATCCTCGGCGATTTGCCCACCGTCGAACACCAGCACCCTGTCGGCCTGCTTCACCGCCGACAGTCGGTGGGCGATGATCAGCGTGGTGCGGTTACTCAGGAACCGCGCCATCGCTTGATGCAGGTTGTATTCGGTGGCGGCGTCCAGCGCCGAAGTAGCCTCATCGAGGATCACCACTTTCGGCTCAGCCAGCACCATCCGCGCAATGGCCAGGCGTTGCCGCTGACCACCGGACAGGCGCACGCCGGAGCGCCCGACGATGCTGTCCAGGCCATTGGGCAGTTCTCGTATCGTGGCGTGCAACTGCGCGATTTCCAGCGCATGCCAGCACGCTTCGTCACTGCGTTCGCGGCCCATGGTCAGGTTGGCGCGCACGGTGTCGTTGAACAGCGCCGGGTGTTGCAGGACTACGGCGACGTTTTCCCGGACCGTTTCCAGACCGATCTCTTGCTGAGTCGAACCGCCGAAACGAATGGTGCCGGCCAGTGGCGTGTACAAGCCCAGCAGCAGTTGCACCAGGGTGCTCTTGCCACCGCCACTGGCCCCGACGATCGCGACTTTCTCGCCGGGGGCGATCGACAGGTTCATCTGGTTCAACACCAGCTCGTCACCGTAGCCGAAACTCAAGCCCTGAACCTCGATGCCCACCGTCTCGCGGCCATTGAACGGATCGACCCCTTTGGGGTACCCCGGCTCATCGGCGCGGGACAGCAGTTCGTTGATTCGAGACAGGGCACCGCCCGCAGCGTAATAGGCGTATTGCAGGTTCAACAGCTGTTCAACCGGCCCGATCATGAACCACAGGTAGCTGAAGACCGCGAGCATCTGGCCGATGGACAGGTCCGAGAACAGCACCGTCAGCATTGCCGCGGCGCGGAAAATATCGATACCGAACTGGAACAACAAGCCGCTGGCGCGGTTTGAGGCATCGGTTTTCCATTGCGAACTCACCGCGTAATCACGGACTTCCCTGGCTCGCAGCCCGAGGCGACCGAGGAAAAAACCCTGACGGTTGCCGGCACGCACTTCCTGGATAGCATCAAGGGTTTCGGTCAACGCCTGGGTGAAGCGCGAGGTACTGTCGTTCTCGAGCTTCTTCAGGTGCTTGACCCGCTTGCCCAACTGCACCGTGGCGTAGATCACCAGTGGGTTGAACAACAGAATCAGCAGCGCCAGTTTCCAGTGCATCCACATCAGAATGCCCGCGGTCCCCACCAGCGTCAGCATGGCCACGAGGAAACGGCTGAGGGTTTCGCCGACGAACTTGTCCAGGGTGTCCAGGTCGGTGACCAGGTGCGTGGTCACCGTGCCGCTGCCCAGGCTTTCGTATTCCCCCAGCGAAATACGCTTGAGGCGCTCAATCAGACGGATGCGTATGCGGTAGACGATGTCCTTGGCCAGCGCCGCGAACAGCCGCGCCTGCACCACGTTAAACAGCAAGGCAGCGCAACGCAGCGTGAGGGTCACCAGCAGCATCAGGCCAATGTACCCGGGAGCCTTCTGCCAGGCTCCCGGCAGCGCGTGGTTCATGATTTTCAGCGCAGCGTCACCGTGGCCGAGCAACACTTCGTCCACCAGCAATGGCAAGAGCAAAGGGATGGGCACACTGCACAAGGTCGCCAGCACGGCCACGCCGTTGGCGATCCACAGGGATTTCTTGTGATGAAGCGCCAGACGACGGATTTCCGCCCAGCTCAACCGATCGACACGTTTTACGCTTGCGCTGTCGTCGGGCAGGTCATGCACAGGCAGCGCGCTCCAGCCAGCGGCCGAGCAACGGGGAAAGCACACTGAGCGGCTGATAACCATTGGTCAGCAGCGCCAATTGACCATTTCGCTCAGCCAGCAAGGTCGGGAAACCGGCAATGCCCAAGTCCTGGACCCAGGTGAAATCGGCAGCCGTTGCGGCGTGTGTATCGGCACGATCGAACGCTGCGGCGAACTCGATGCGCGGCAGGCCGGCCCGCTCCGCCAGCTCCACCAGAACGCTGGCGTGAGTGACATCGCGACCTTCAGCGTAAAACGCATGCTGAATCAGCCCCAGCAGTTTCCAGGCGCAATCCGGCGCCAAACCGCGCGCCGTCACCAGCGCCCGACAGGCGGGTTCGGTGTCATAGACGAATCCATCCGGCAAGGCACCTTCCAGCTTGAATGGCTGGCCGGTGGCCTCGGTGACCGCCTGCCAGTGTTCAAGGATGTAACGCCGGGTGGTCGGTTCAAGCGCCGCGCCACTGCCGGTGCGCAACCCGCCCACCACCAGATGCACGTCCACCCCCGCTGCCTGCGCCTGCTCGACCAGCGCGTTGGCCACCGGCGCAAAGCCCCAGCACCAGGAGCACATTGGGTCCATCACGTAGAGCAGGCGACATGCAGACATGATTCAAGCCTCGGAGTTGATTTGCTTGTAGTTGTAGCCGATCGGGTGAGGCATGTTGCGAGCCTTGGCCAGTTCGATCTGCTTTTGCCGATCGATGGCGCTGCGACGGGTTTTCTCGCTCAGTTTGTCCCAGCAATGCGGGCAACTGATACCGGCCACGTAATGTTCGGATGCACGGTCTTCGACGCTGACCGGCGTACGGCAGGCGTGGCATTGATCGTAGTCGCCTTCGCTCAGATCGTGACGAACGGTCACGCGGTTATCGAACACGAAGCAGTCGCCCTGCCATTTGGTTTCTTCCTGCGGCACCTCTTCGAGGTACTTCAGGATGCCTCCCTTGAGGTGATAAACCTCATCGAAGCCTTCACTGAGCATATAGCTCGAAGCCTTTTCGCAACGAATGCCGCCGGTGCAGAACATCGCGACCTTCTTGTGCACGGCCGGGTCGAAGTTGGCTTTGATGTAATCGGGAAATTCGCGAAAACTGGTGGTTTTCGGGTCGATGGCCCCTTCAAAGGTGCCGATCGACACTTCATAGTCGTTGCGGGTGTCGATCAACAACACTTCCGGATCGCTGATCAGCGCGTTCCAGTCCTGCGGATCAACATAGGTGCCGACCTTTTTGTTCGGGTCCACACCTTCCACGCCCAGGGTAACGATTTCTTTCTTGAGTTTGACTTTGGTGCGATAGAACGGCTGCTCGTCGCAGTACGACTCTTTGTGATCGATGTCGTCCATGCGCGGGTCGTTCTTGAGCCAGGCCATGAGCCCGTCGATGCCTTCACGGCTGCCGGACACGGTGCCGTTGATGCCCTCTTCGGCGATCAGCAGCGTGCCTTTGATGCCGTTGTCGACCATCGCCTTGAGCAGGGGCTCGCGCAGGTCGACGTAATTTTCCAGGGTGACGAACTTATACAGTGCCGCCACGACAATCTGTTGTGTCATGGGTGATTCTCCAGGTGGCTACCCTCGTAAGGGGTGAACCGGATGCGAAAAAAAACGCGCCGGGTGAGCGGCGCGTTGCAGATTCTAACAAAAACCGTGTGCTTTAGGACGGCGAGATGACTTTGTGGCCAGGGAGTTTGCTCCCTCGCCACAACAGCCCATCACATTAATGGCTGCCGCCGGCACAGGTCGGCGAGGCCGGAGCCGCATCGATCTGCGCCCACTCCTCAGGCGTATAGGTATGCAGTGCCAACGCATGGAATTCGCCCATCAGTTCGCCCAGCGTGCCATAGACTTTCTGGTGACGCTTGACGCGGCTGAGCCCGGCAAACTGCTCGCTGACCACGACGGCCTTGTAATGGGTCTGCAGCCCGCGACTGTGCATGTGGCTTTCATCGAGCACCTGTAGATGCTGGGGCTGTAGCAGACCCAGCGTCGATTCGATGCGTTGTTGCATGGTCATACCAGACTCCGCTTAAGGCTTTTTCTTGGCTGGAGCGGTCGCGTCTTTCGGCGTCAGCTCGTCGGTCATGTCCGCCAGCAGCTTGTTGACCACAGGCACCGCGCTTTCCAGCTTGGCTTGAGTCATCTGGGCCGATTGCTGAGTCAGCTGCGGCATTTTTTCCAGGACTTTCTTGCCCAGTGGCGACTGGTAGAACGCCACCAGGTCCTTGAGTTCGGACTCGGTGAAGTTGCTGGTGTAGAGCTTGACCATGTCTGGCTTGAGCTTGTTCCAGCCAATGGCCTGGTCCAGGGCGGCGTTAGCCTTGGCCTGGTAGGTTTCGAGTACGGCTTTTTTCGAATCCGGGGCTTTGGTTTGCTGGAAGCGTTGAGCGAACATCTGCTGAACTTGCATGTACACCGGAGTGCCCAATTTGTCAGCGTGCGCCAGGGTCAGGAAAGCCTCGGCACTGGCGTTGTGGCTGGCGGTATCGGCAAAAACCTGGCCGCTGGCGCAAACCAGTGCAACCGCGGTACAGATGGCACGAAGACGAGTCATCGAGTTTCCTTTTCTAGCAGGCGAGGTAAAACCCCAAGGACGTCCATTCTGCGCCTAAAAAAGTGTGTCACTCAACCCCAAGCCTTGTCGCGCCTGATTTAGAGGGGTTGAATGGACACAATCCAGACTGATGGAACCACGGCCGTCGATCACGGCCTAAACTGCGCAATCGAACTGACAGGAGTGTGACCGATGAGCCGTATCGAAACCGACAGCCTTGGCCAGGTTGAAGTCCCGGATGACGCCTACTGGGGCGCTCAGACGCAACGCTCACTGGTTAACTTTGCCATTGGCACCGAACGCATGCCCTTGGCCGTGCTGCATGGCCTGGCGCTGATCAAGAAAGCCGCGGCCCGGGTCAACGACCGTAATGGCGACCTGCCCGCCGACATCGCCCGATTGATCGAACAAGCGGCCGATGAAGTGATCGACGGCAGCCATGACGATCAATTTCCCCTGGTGGTCTGGCAAACCGGTAGCGGTACCCAGAGCAACATGAACGTTAACGAAGTGATTGCCGGTCGCGCCAACGAACTGGCCGGCAACGCGCGTGGCGGCAAGTCGCCGGTGCACCCCAACGATCACGTCAATCGCTCCCAGAGTTCCAACGACTGTTTCCCCACCGCCATGCACATTGCTGCCGCCCAGGCCGTGCAACATCACTTGCTGCCGGCGATCAACGAATTGTCGGGTGGCCTGGCCGAGCTGGCGGCGCGCCACATGAAGCTGGTCAAGACTGGCCGCACGCACATGATGGACGCAACGCCGATTACCTTCGGCCAGGAAATCTCGGCATTCATCGCGCAACTGGATTACGCCGAACGGGCAATCCGCAGCGCACTGCCGGCCGTTTGTGAACTGGCCCAGGGCGGTACCGCAGTGGGCACCGGGCTGAATTCGCCCCACGGCTTCGGTGAGGCCATCGCTGCAGAGCTGGCCGCCCTTTCCGGCCTGCCGTTCGTCACCGCGCCCAACAAATTCGCCGCGCTGGCTGGCCATGAACCGCTGACCACGCTGTCCGGTGCGTTGAAAACCCTCGCCGTGACGTTGATGAAAATCGCCAATGACTTGCGCCTGCTGGGTTCCGGGCCACGTGCCGGATTGGCCGAGGTGAAGCTGCCGGCCAACGAACCGGGGAGTTCGATCATGCCCGGCAAGGTCAACCCGACCCAATGCGAAGCCTTGTCGATGCTGGCCTGTCAGGTGCTGGGCAACGACGTCACCATCGGCTTCGCCGCAAGTCAGGGGCACTTGCAACTGAACGTGTTCAAACCGGTGATCATCCACAACTTGCTGCAATCGATCCGTCTGTTGGGCGACGGCTGCAGCAACTTCCAGCAGCATTGCATCGCCGGCCTGGAACCGGATGCCGAGAAAATGGCGGAGCACCTGGAACGGGGGTTGATGCTGGTGACCGCGCTGAACCCGCACATCGGCTACGACAAATCGGCGGAAATTGCCAAAAAAGCCTACGCCGAAGGGCTGACCCTGCGTGAAGCGGCCATTGGATTGGGGTATTTGACCGATGAGCAGTTTGACGCGTGGGTGCGGCCGGAGAATATGCTGGAGGCTGGCGCCAAGGGCTGAGTGTTTCTGCGTCTTATTAGTCGGTATTCGCGAGCAGGCTCGCTCCCACATTAAACTGCGCACGCGGTCAAATGTGGGAGCGAGCCTGCTCGCGATGAACGATAACGAGAATCAGCTTGCTGCCATCCGCACTTTCCGTGCCTTGAGCCCGGCAATCAACGATGGCCCCAACGCCACCAACGCCGACCCCAGCACCACCAGCACCGCCCCGCCATAGCCCAGGCCATTGATCGTCTCGGCGTGCACATATTCGGGCCACCACAGCGCCGCCAGGGCCACGGCACCAAAAGTCACCAAAGGCGTAATCGCCAGTGTCGCGCTCACTCGCGAAGCTTCCCAATGGGCCAACGCCTCGGCAAAAGCGCCGTAGGCAATCAGGGTGTTCATGCAGCAGGCCAGCAGCAGCCAGCCTTGCAGCGGGTTCAATTGCAGGGCTTCGAGCGGATGCACCCACGGCGTCAGCAATAGCCCGCAGAACAGGTAGATCACCATCATCACCTGTAACGAATTCCACACCGTCAGCAACTGCTTCTGCCCCAGTGCATAAAAGGTCCAGACCGTGGATGCCAACAGCACCAGCAGCACGCCGGCGGTGTAATCGGTCAACGAGGTCAGCAACTCACTCAAACGCTGATTGAAAAACAGGGCAAAACCGACCAGCAGCACCAGCAAGCCAATCCCCTGCCCCACACTGAAGCGTTCCTTGAACACGAACACACTGGCGATCAGCAACATGATCGGCCCCATCTGCACCACCAGTTGCGCGGTGCCGGGGCTGAGCAGGTTCAGGCCCATCAAATACAACACGTAGTTGCCTACCAGGCCGAGCACCGCCATCAACACCAGCCAGCCTCCGCGCGGTCCGAGCACTCGGCGACTCGGTAAACGCCGGGTCGCTGCCAGGTAGATGAACAGGCAGCCACCGGACACCATCAGGCGAAACCAGGTCACCGTGACCGGGTCCATCACCAGCAATACCTGTTTGAGCTTGATCGGCAGGATTCCCCACAGCAGCGCGGTCAGCAAGGCCAGGAACAGACCGTAAACCCAGCGACCCGATGAAATGTGCATGTGATCCCCAGCGCGAAGGTTCAAGAAACCTCATTCTAGGCGCACCAACGTGTGGCACACAGGGACAGTTTGGCGCTAGCCGCTAATGAAACTGTGCAGGTCGCATCGTGATTTTGTGGTTGTTGGTGAATCGATAGCGCGCGTTGACCTCATCGCGAGCAAGCTCCCACACTGGACCGTATCCGGTTGCGGAATCAGGTCCGATGCAGAGCGTGGCTTGCCCGCGATGTCCATTGAGTGTTTAACGCACCGCTTCGAACAACCCGGTAGCCCCCATCCCGCCACCCACGCACATGGTGACGATGCCGTAACGCAGATGACGTCGCTGCAACTCGCGAACAAGGTGCCCGACCTGACGCGACCCGGTCATGCCGAAGGGATGGCCGATGGAAATCGAACCGCCATTGACGTTGTATTTGTCGTTATCGATTTCCAGGCGATTACGTGCGTACAGGCACTGCGAAGCGAACGCCTCATTGAGTTCCCAGAGGTCAATGTCGGCCACCTGCAAGCCTTTGGCCTTGAGCAGCTTGGGCACCGAAAACACCGGGCCAATGCCCATTTCGTCCGGCTCGCAACCCGCCACGGTAAAGCCCCGGAAGAACGCTTTCGGCTTGAGTCCCAGTTCAAGGGCTTTTTCCAGGCTCATCACCAGGGTCATGGACGCTCCGTCGGACAACTGCGACGAGTTGCCGGCCGTCACCGAACCGTCCTCGGCAAACACCGGATTCAGACCGGCTAGACTTTGCAGCGTGGTATCGGGGCGGTTGCAGTCATCGCGATCCACCACACCCTCAACGACCTGTACCTGACCGGTGGCTTTGTCTTCAACGCGGTATTTCACGGCCATCGGCACGATTTCATCGTCAAACAGCCCGGCGGCCTGGGCCTGCGCCGTGCGTTGCTGGCTTTGCAGGGCATACAGGTCCTGCTCCTGGCGGCTGACGTTGTAACGGCGAGCGACGATTTCCGCCGTCTGGCCCATCGGGAAGTAGATACCCGGCACCTGCTCCTTGAGCAGCGGGTTGATCAGGTTGTCGGTGTTGACGCTTTTCATGGTCAGGCTGATCGACTCGACGCCACCGGCCACGATGATGTCACTGCAGCCCGAAGCGATCTGGTTGGCCGCAATGGCGATCGCCTGCAAGCCCGACGAGCAAAACCGGTTGAGGGTCATGCCGGCGGTGCCGATACCCAGTTGCGACAACACGGCGACATTGCGACCGATGTTGTAGCCCTGGGCACCTTCGTTGGAGCCGGCACCGACGATGCAGTCCTCGACGCTGGCAGGGTCGATGCCCGTGCGTTTCAACAAGGCGTTGACACAGTGAGCCGCCATGTCATCGGGACGGGTCATGTTGAATTTGCCGCGAAAGGATTTGGCCAGGCCAGTCCGCACGCTGTCGACGATCACCACTTCACGCATGGCATACCTCATTGTTGTTGTCGGTTGAGAGTGACCTGAGCATAAGCTCACCCAATTACCGACCGCGACAATCATTCACCCCGCGTATGCGCAACCATCGCCTCACTTCTTGCCTTTTTGTGCCTGGCGCTCATGTTTGTCGGACTTTTCGAACGCTTGCTCCAGTGCCAGATTGATGGTGCGCAAGACCTTGACCCGCGCCCAGCGCTTGTCATTGGCTTCCACCAGGGTCCAGGGCGAAATCTCGGTGCTGGTGCGGTCGACCATGTCGCCAACGGCGCCGCGATAATCATCCCATTTGTCGCGGTTGCGCCAGTCATCCTCGGTGATTTTGAAGCGTTTGAAGGGAATCTCTTCGCGCTCCTGGAAACGCTCCAGTTGCGTCTGCTTGTCGATGGCCAGCCAGAACTTGACCACGATCACGCCGGCATCGGCGATCTGCTCTTCGAAATCGTTGATTTCACCGTAGGCGCGCAACCAGTCGGCGGGGCTGCAGAGGCCTTCGATACGCTCCACCAGCACCCGGCCATACCAGGAGCGGTCGAACACGGTGAATTTGCCCCGGGCCGGAAGATGCCGCCAGAAACGCCAGAGATAGGGCTGTGCCCGCTCCTCTTCGGTCGGTGCGGCAATCGGCACGATGTTGTACTGGCGCGGATCAAGCGCCGCGGCGACCCGGCGGATCGCCCCGCCCTTGCCCGCCGCGTCGTTGCCTTCGAACACGGCTACCAGTGCATGGCGACGCATCCGCTTGTCACGCATCAACCCGGAAAACCGTGCCTGCTCGGTGATCAATTGCTCCTCATAATCCTCTTTATCCAGGTGCAACGTCAGGTCCAGGCGATCAAGCAGGTTCACTTGATCGACGCTGACGGGCAATGGCGCGGCGCTGACTTTGTCGGGGTGAATCGTCGGCCGGTTCAGGGCGCCTTGCAGCCCTTCGAGCAAGATCTTGCCCACCGCCAGGCTGCGATAGCGCGGATCCAGCCCGGCGATCACATGCCACGGCGCGTAGTCGCGGCTGGTGCGACGCAGAACGCGTTCGCCGTACTTCACAAACTTGTCGTAGGTTTGCGATTGCTGCCAGTCCAGCGGGCTGATACGCCAGCTGTGCAAAGGATCGTCGGCCAAGGCCTTGAGGCGATCCTTCATTTGCTTCTTGGAGAGGTGGAACCAGAATTTGAAGATCAGGGCGCCTTCATCGCACAGCATCTTTTCCAGGCGCTCGGCACCATTGATGCCCTGGTCCAGTCGAGCGTTCTTGAAGACGCCATGCACCCGCCCCTGCAGCATCTGGCTGTACCAGTTGCCGAAGAAGACACCCATGCGCCCCTTGGCCGGAAGCATCCGCCAGTAGCGCCAGGCCGGTGGTCGCGCCAGTTCCTCGTCGGTTTGCTGATCGAAGGTACGGACCTCGATCAGCCGCGGGTCCATCCATTCGTTGAGTAACTTGACCGTCTCGCCCTTGCCAGCGCCTTCGATACCATTGATTAGAATGATCACCGGAAAACGCTTTTGCTGCTGGAGCTCGAATTGCGCTTCGAGCAAGGCTTCGCGCAGGGCCGGCACTTCGGCGTCATAGGTTTCTTTGTCGATCACGTGATCGATTTCGGCAGATTCGAACATGAATGGCTCCCTTCCAGATGTGAGCAAGACTAGCGGATCGGGCTGCTTTGGGTCGCAGAAAGTTCCTTGTGCGAGCCTGCTCGCGACGGACGTCAACGATAACGCGGGTTGTCTGAATAACCGCGGTGCTCGTGAATTCATCGCGAGCAGGCTCGCTCCTGCAGGGGCAGGTCTTCTCATCGTGGCGATCGGCTAGAATGGCCGCCTTGCCGTTGCCGAGCCTGCCATGAAACCTGTAATACCCCACGCCCAGCTCGACTGGGACGACCAAGGTCGCCCTTATTCGCGCGTATTCGACGATGTGTATTTCTCCGACAAGTCGGGGCTGGACGAAACCCGCTATGTGTTCATCGAACAGAACCGCCTGGCGGAACGCTTTGCCGCGTTGCCCCAGGGCGGTCGCCTGGTGATTGGCGAGACGGGCTTCGGCACCGGGCTGAATTTTTTGTGTGCCTGGCAGGTGTTCGAGCAACACGCGGCGGCTGATGCGCGATTGCATTTCGTCAGCGTCGAAAAGTACCCGCTGAGCCCGGCCGATCTGCAACGGGCCCTGGCGCTGTGGCCAGAACTCAAGCCCTTTGCCGATCAACTGCTGGCGCAATACGTGGCGATCCATCAAGGGTTCCAGCGCCTGACACTGGCCAACGGTCGTGTGACCCTGACGTTGCTGATCGGCGACGCTCTGGAGCAGTTGCCACAACTGGACGCCCGGATAGACGCCTGGTTTCTCGACGGCTTTGCCCCGGCGAAAAACCCCGACATGTGGACCGCTGAACTGTTCGCCGAACTGGCGCGTCTGGCCGCCCCCGGCTCGACCATCAGCACCTTCACCAGCACCGGCTGGGTACGCCGCCTGCTCAATGCCGCCGGCTTCAAGATGAAACGCACACCCGGCATCGGCCACAAGTGGGAAATCCTGCGCGGCGAGTTCCTTGGCTGGCCGCAGGAGGTTACCGCCCCGGCGCCAGACAAGCCCTGGTTCGCCCGACCCGCAGCGTTGACCGGTGAACGCCGCGCCCTGGTGATCGGTGCCGGGCTGGCCGGTTGCGCCAGCGCAGCCAGCCTGGCGGCGCGGGGCTGGCAGGTGAGCGTGCTGGAGCGACATCAGGAGGTCGCACAGGAGGCTTCGGGCAACCCGCAAGGCGTGCTTTACCTCAAGTTATCGGCCCATGGCACGACGCTGTCGCAAATGATCGTCAGCGGTTTCGGCTACACCCGGCGCCAGCTCGAACACTTGCAGAGAAGCACCGACTGGGACGATTGCGGCGTGCTGCAACTGGCGTTCAACGCCAAGGAAGCCGAACGTCAGTTGCAACTGGCCGAGGCGTTTCCCGCGGACCTGCTGCACCTGCTGGATCAGCCCCAGGCGCAAGCGCTGGCCGGTATCGGACTGGCGCAGGGCGGCCTGTACTTCCCGGAAGGCGGCTGGGTCCATCCTCCGGCGCTGTGCCAATGGCAGATGGCGCACCCGCAGATTCAATTGCTCTCCCATCGCGATGTCCTGGCATTGCGCAGGGCCGATGGCGAGTGGCAGGCCTGGGACGGCGACCAGTTACTCGCCAGCGCACCCGTGGTGGTGCTGGCCGGTGCTGCCGAGATCCAGCGCTTTGCGGAAACCTCCGGACTGCCGCTCAAGCGCATTCGCGGGCAAATCACTCGCCTGTCGCAAACCCCGCAAAGCCAGGCGCTGAACACCGTAGTCTGTGCCGAAGGCTACGTCGCCCCGGCGCGCCTGGGCGAACACACCCTGGGCGCCAGTTTCGACTTCAAGAGCGATGACCTGACGCCGACCACGGCCGAGCACCTAGGCAACCTGGCCATGCTCGAAGAGATTTCCCACGACCTGGTCACGCGTCTGCAAGTCGACAAACTCGACCCCGAAAGCCTCCAGGGTCGCGCCGCCTTTCGCTGCACCAGCCCCGACTATCTGCCAATCGTTGGCCCCCTGGCCGACAGCCAGGCATTTACCCAGGCCTATGCCGCGCTGGGCAAGGATGCCCGACAGGTGCCGGACGTCGAATGCCCGTGGCTGGACGGTTTGTACGTCAATAGCGGCCACGGCTCGCGCGGCCTGATTACCGCACCGCTGTCCGGGGAACTGCTGGCGGCCTGGCTGGATAACGAACCCCTGCCATTGCCCAGAAGCGTGGCCGAAGCCTGTCATCCCAACCGGTTTGCCGTGCGCCGCCTGATTCGCCGAACCAGCGCCTGACCCCGCTCCATTGATCGTCGCATCCGCCCTTTGTGAGAGCCGGCTTGCCGGCGATGGGGCCCTCAAATCATGTGGCGAATCACCTGACGCCTTCGCCGGCAGGCCGGCCCCCACAAAGGGTTGCCTGGGGAGACCTACCGCCTACTTATAACTTATCGGTCTAAAACTCCGGGGATTCAGCCGGGTCAGTTTTCGAGTACCCGCCGTTTTGGTGCGGTAATCGAATGACCCTCCCCAACGGAAAAACCGGTAAGGAATTTATGTGCGGATTAGCTGGCGAGTTACGTTTTGACAATCAACCTGCAGACCTCGCAGCGGTTGAACGAATCACCCACCACCTGGCGCCTCGCGGCCCCGACGCCTGGGGTTTTCACAGTCAAGGGCCGATAGCCCTGGGCCATCGCCGCCTGAAAATCATGGACCTGTCGAACGGTTCGGCGCAGCCGATGATCGACCATCAACTGGGCCTGTCCCTGGCCTTCAACGGTGCTATCTACAACTTCCCCGAACTGCGTACCGAACTGGAAAGCCTTGGCTACGCGTTCTACTCCGGTGGCGACACCGAAGTGCTGCTCAAGGGCTTTCACGCCTGGGGCGAAGCACTGCTGCCCAAACTCAACGGCATGTTTGCCTTCGCCATTTGGGAGCGGGACAACCAACGGCTGTTCATCGCCCGCGACCGGCTCGGCATCAAGCCGCTGTACCTGTCGCGCACCGGCCAGCGCCTGCGCTTTGCCTCGTCCCTGCCGGCATTGCTCAAGGGTGGTGACATCAACCCGATCCTCGATCCGGTCGCGCTCAATCACTACCTGAACTTCCACGCCGTGGTGCCGGCACCGCGCACCTTGCTGGCGGGCATCGAAAAACTGCCCCCAGCCACCTGGATGCGCATCAATGCCGATGGCACCACCGAACAGAAAACCTGGTGGAGCCTGACCTATGGACCACACGCCGATGAGATGAAACTGACGCTCGAAGACTGGCGCGACCGGGTGCTCGACAGCACACGTGATGCCGTGGCGATCCGACAGCGTGCGGCGGTCGACGTTGGCGTGCTGCTGTCCGGCGGTGTCGATTCGAGCATGCTGGTGGGATTGTTGCGTGAAGTCGGCGTGGAAAACCTGTCGACATTCTCCATCGGTTTCCAGGATGCCGGCGGCGAGCGCGGCGACGAGTTCCAGTATTCGGACCTGATCGCCAGACACTACGGCACCCACCACCATCAACTGCGCATCAACGAGAAAGAAATCATCGAGCAGTTGCCGGCCGCGTTCCGCGCCATGAGCGAACCGATGGTCAGTCATGACTGCATCGCCTTCTACCTGCTGTCACGGGAAGTGGCCAAGCACTGCAAAGTGGTGCAAAGCGGCCAGGGCGCCGACGAACTGTTCGCCGGCTATCACTGGTACCCGCAGGTGGACGGTGCGAGCGACCCCTATGCCGCCTATCGCGAAGCGTTTTTCGATCGCCGCTACGACGAATACGCCGCCACCGTTCAGCCCAAATGGCTGACAGCCAACGACGCCGCAGGCGACTTCGTGAAGGAACATTTCGCACAGCCTGGTGCGGACGCGGCGGTGGACAAAGCCCTGCGCCTGGACAGCACGGTGATGCTGGTGGACGACCCGGTCAAACGCGTCGACAACATGACCATGGCCTGGGGCCTGGAAGCGCGCACACCGTTTCTCGACTATCGCCTGGTGGAGTTGTCGGCCCGGGTGCCGGGTCAATACAAACTGCCGGATGGCGGCAAGCAAGTGCTCAAGGAAGCCGCGCGCCTGGTGATTCCGAGTGAAGTGATCGACCGCAAGAAAGGTTACTTCCCGGTACCGGGCCTCAAGCATTTGCAAGGCGACACCCTGAACTGGGTCCGCGAACTGTTGCTCGATCCGAGCCAGGATCGCGGTCTGTTCAAGCCCGCCATGGTCGACCGTCTGTTGACCGACCCGCAGGGCCAGTTGACCCCGCTAGGCGGTTCCAAGCTGTGGCAACTGGCGGCCCTGAACCTGTGGCTCAGCGAACAAGGAATCTGATCGATGAAACCTCATGCCTCGGCCATCAACCAGCGCTTGCTGCGCGGTCAGACGCCCTCCTACGAACGCTTGCAGGCTCGCCTGGCCGAAGACGGCAGCGAACTGGGGACCGCGCCCATCGCCGTGCATTGCGGCTGGGGCCGGTTGTTGATCGGCCACACCTTTGCCGATGCGGCCAGCCTCGCCCAAGCGTTACTCAACGAACAACCCGGTGAGCGCGACATCGCCCTGTATGTCGCCGCGCCGCAACAAGTGCTGGGACTGGAGCCAACCCAACTGTTTCTGGATCCCTCCGACACCTTGCGCCTGTGGTTCAGCGATTACCGTCAGGCCACCCGGGTGTTTCGCGGCTTTCGCATCCGTCGTGCCCAGAGTGAAGCGGACTGGAACGCGATCAATCAGCTGTATCAGGCGCGGGGCATGCTGCCCGTCGAAGCCTCTCGGCTGACGCCACAGGGCTCGGGCGGCCCGGTGTACTGGCTGGCCGAAGACGAGGACAGCGGCGCGGTGATTGGCAGCGTCATGGGCCTCAATCATCACAAGGCCTTCAATGATCCGGAAAACGGCAGCAGCCTCTGGTGTCTGGCGGTCGATCCGCATTGCTCGCGCCCGGGGGTCGGTGAAGTGCTGGTGCGCCATCTGATCGAACACTTCATGAGTCGCGGCCTGAGTTACCTCGACCTGTCGGTACTGCACGACAATCGCCAGGCAAAAAACCTCTACGCCAAGCTCGGTTTTCGCAACCTCTCGACGTTCGCCATCAAGCGCAAGAACGGAATCAATCAGCCGTTGTTCCTCGGTCCGGGTCCCGAAGCGCCCTTCAATCCCTATGCACGGATCATTGTCGAGGAAGCCCATCGACGCGGCATTGATGTGCAGGTCGATGACGCCGGCGCCGGGATGTTCACCCTCAGCCACGGCGGGCGCCGGGTGCGGTGTCGCGAGTCCCTCAGCGATCTGACCAGCGCCATCAGCATGAGCCTGTGCCAGGACAAGAGCCTGACCCACACAGTGCTCAAGAACGCGGGTTTGAACCTACCGTCGCAGCAACTGGCCGGCAATGCCGATGACAACCTCGCGTTTCTCGACGAACACCACAGGGTGGTGGTCAAGCCGCTGGACGGTGAACAGGGGCAAGGCGTAGCGGTGGATTTGCAGACCATCGAGGACGTCCAGCAAGCCATCGAAGCCGCTCGCCGCTTCGACAGTCGCGTGCTGCTGGAAAGCTTCCACGAAGGCCTCGATCTGAGGATTCTGGTGATCGGCTTTGAAGTCGTCGCCGCCGCGATTCGCCGACCGGCCGAAGTGGTCGGCGATGGTCAACACTCCATCGGCGCCCTGATCGAAGCCCGAAGCCGACGTCGGCAGGCGGCCACGGACGGAGAAAGCAAAATCCCGATGGATGCGGAAACCCAACGCACCTTGCATGCCGCCGGTTATGACTACAGCAGCATTCTGCCGGCGGGCGAGCATTTGTTCGTACGGCGGACGGCGAATCTTCATACCGGCGGGATACTCGAAGACGTCACCGCGATCCTGCACCCGACACTGGCAGATGCCGCCGTGCGAGCCGCGCGGGCGCTGGATATTCCCGTGGTCGGCCTCGACCTGATGGTGCCTGGCGCCGATCAACCGGAGTACGTGTTCATTGAAGCCAATGAGCGTGCAGGGCTGGCCAACCATGAGCCACAGCCGACGGCGGAACGCTTTGTGGATTTGTTGTTTCCGCATAGTCAGCCGGTCGTTTCTTAGGTCTTGGAAAGGCTGTGAATGGACCACCGTCTTCGCTGGCAAGCAACAAAAGTCCCTCATCGAAACCATCGATGCGCTCAACCTCATCAGGAGTTTCCATGACCATCAAATACCCGGAACCCGATCTGACCTACCTGCAAAAAGTCCTGCTGGAAATGCTCGCCATTCCCAGCCCCACCGGGTTCACCGACACCATCGTGCGCTATGTCGCCGAACGCCTTGAAGAACTGGGCATTCCCTTCGAAATGACCCGGCGCGGCACTATCCGCGCGACGCTCAAGGGCAAGAAAAACAGCCCCGATCGCGCCGTTTCCGCGCACCTGGACACCATTGGCGCGGCCGTGCGCGCCGTCAAGGACAACGGACGTTTGACCCTGGCTCCCGTGGGTTGCTGGTCGAGCCGTTTTGCCGAAGGCAGCCGCGTCAGCCTGTTTACCGACAACGGGGTGATCCGTGGCAGCGTATTGCCGCTGATGGCGTCCGGGCATGCGTTCAATACCGCCGTGGACGAAATGCCGATCAGTTGGGATCACATCGAACTGCGCCTGGATGCCTACTGCGCCACCCGCGCCGATTGCGATTCGCTGGGCATCAGCGTCGGCGATTTCGTTGCCTTCGACCCGTTGCCTGAGTTCACCGAAAGCGGCCACATCAGCGCTCGTCACCTGGACGACAAGGCCGGTGTGGCGGCGCTGCTGGCAGCGTTGAAAGCGATCGTCGACAGCGGTGAGGAGTTGCTGATCGACTGTCATCCGCTGTTCACCATCACCGAGGAAACCGGCAGCGGCGCGGCGGCGGCCTTGCCCTGGGATGTCAGTGAATTCGTCGGCATCGACATCGCGCCGGTCGCACCCGGCCAGCATTCCAGCGAACACGCGGTGAGCGTGGCGATGCAGGATTCCGGCGGCCCCTATGACTATCATCTGTCGCGGCACCTGTTGCGCCTGGCCAGTGACAACGAGTTGCCGGTGCGCCGCGATCTGTTCCGTTACTACTTCAGCGATGCTCACTCGGCCGTGACCGCCGGCCATGACATCCGCACCGCCCTGCTCGCTTTCGGCTGCGACGCGACCCACGGCTATGAACGCACCCACATCGACAGCCTCGCGGCCCTCAGTCGCCTGCTCGGCGCCTATATCCTCAGCCCGCCGGTGTTCGCCAGCGATGCGCAACCGGCCAAGGGCTCCCTGGACCGCTTCAGTCACCAGATCGAACACGACACCCAGATGGAAAGCGATACCCGGGTGCCGTCGGTGGACAGCCTGGTGGGGCAGCGTAACGATAGATGATCCTGGACTTCATCGACTAGGCCGACGCCATCGCGGGCAAGCCACGCTCCCACAGGTTCTGAGTTGCTCACCTTTTTGTGGCTTGCCCGCGAAGACGCCGGATCACACAACACTCAAGCCCGGGCTGGCAGCAATCCACCATTGGCCGTAGCATCGCGCCATTGATTTGACCGAGGTGCCTATGCTTATTCCCCACGACCAACTTGAAGTCGACACCCTGACCCGCCTGATCGAGGATTTCGTGACCCGTGACGGCACCGACAATGGTGACGACACCCCACTGGAAACCCGTGTACTGCGAGTGCGTCAGGCATTGACCAAGGGGCAGGCTCTGATTGTCTTCGACCCGGAAAGCGAGCAATGCCAGTTGATGCTCAAGCACGATGTACCCAAGCACCTATTCGACTGATTTTTTCGTTTGGGCCAATTTGCGCTGGATGCGCTCGTAGATTTCGGATCGGTGCACATTGACGCTGCGCGGAGCCTCGACACCGAAGCGCACGTCATTGCCGTTGATGCCAACGACGCGTATGGAAATGTTGTCACCGATGGAGATCAATTCGCCCACAACACGGCTGAGTACAAGCATGGCCTTCGTCCTTCAGGGTTACCGGACCCTGAAGATGCCCGGCGCACTGCAGCGCTTCAAGGCAACAACGGCAATCCAGACCCAACCTACAAGCACAGACCCACAGCACTGACAGAAAGGTCTTACAAATCGCTTGGACAGTTCCTTCAAGACGCGGTAAAGCGCGGCCCAAACAGAATGACGCTGGCCCCGATCACACACAACGCCACGCCGATCCAGTCCGAACCAAGCGGACGAATCCGCTCGACCACCGCCAGCCAGCCAATCGACGCAATGATGTAAATGCCACCGTACGCGGCATAGGCGCGACCGGCGTAGACCGCTTCGACACGGGTCAGCAGCACGGCGAACAAGGTCAGGCTGAGCAGCGCCGGCACGATCCACCAGGCGCTCTTGCCCTGGCGCAGCCACATCCAGAAGGCGAAGCAGCCGGCGATTTCAAACAGCGCGGCGAGGAAAAACCACAGGTAGTTGAGCATGCAAACGTCTCGCGAGGATGACCGATGGCGGCCACCCTAACGAGGCTGTTCCGTGCGGGCAAGCTCAGCCTGCGGTTTGTTTGGCCTTGGCGCGCATCTTGTCGGCCATCAGGGTCATTTCGTTGTAGAGCAGTTGCGGGTTTTTCTGCTTGAGCGCCCAGGCCATGCGGCCCTGCTCGTGGGGCAGGATCATGAACTCGCCAGCGGCGACCTGCCGATAGATGTAATCGGCAATGTCGGCCGCGCTGATCGGCGAGCTTTCCAGCAACTTGCCGACCTGGGCTTTCATGGCCGGCGTCGGGCCGCGGAACGAATCCAGCAGATTGGTCTGGAAGAACGACGGGCAAACCACGTGCACACCGACTTCCTGATGGGCCAGTTCGATCAACAGGCTTTCGGACAACGCCACCACGCCAGCCTTGGCCACGTTGTAGTTGCTCATGGCCGGACCTTGCATCAACGCGGCCATCGACGCGATGTTGATGATCTTGCCTTTGCTTTTTTCGAGCAGCGGCAGGAAAGCCTTGCAGCCCTTGACCACACCCATCAGGTTGATTGCGATTTGCCAGTCCCAATCCTCGAGGGACAGTTCACTGAAGAAACCGCCCGATGCCACGCCGGCGTTGTTGACGATGACATCGACACCACCCAGTTTCACTTCGCAGGCCTGAGCGAAGGCGGTCAACTGGCTGTAATCGCGCACATCGCAGCGCTGGATGAAACCATCGCCGCCAGCTTCACGCACCCGTTTCAGGGTTTCCTGCAGGCCCGGTTCGCTGACATCCGACAAGGCCAGCTGCCAGCCTTCGCGCGCCCAGCGCAGCGCGATTTCGCGACCCAGGCCAGAGCCCGCACCAGTGATCATCATGCGATTTTGCATAGCAAACAGCCTTGTTGTTCCGGGGAAGATGCGTCGAGTGTAGCGAAGGATATTGCCCGACCCACGCTCCATCAGATTGCTGAATGGCCCGAGCAAACCGCAGGCGCGTGCGGCCCAACTAACGCAATTAACCCCGAAACAGTTCGCTGTTGGAAAAACATCGAAAAAACTTGGAATTTTATGAGGTGCGCGGCAGTCGGATTTTTTAAGCAGCCCGAATTAATTGCATTCTCGCTGACCATTAACGATCAGGTCATTCCTGCATACTTCCAACAAGGAAACAGTCATGGGCACAATTCTTATCGTAATTCTGATCTTGTTGCTGATCGGTGGATTGCCGGTCTTCCCGCACTCCAGAAGTTGGGGTTATGGCCCATCGGGCATCATTGGCGTCGTGTTGGTCGTGCTGTTGGTCTTGCTCTTGCTCGGCAGAATATGAAGATCTGACCGGCAAAAAAAAGAGGCCCACAACAGACTGTGTGAAAACCTAGCAATCTGTCCGGCCCTTTAAGAGAATGCTCCGTATCGAAAGATACGGAGCATTTTTCGTTATGGCCTACATACAAGGAGAGTCCCGTAGCCAGACCAGCCTGTTCCCGGTCTCGCTGGAGGAACTGATCCCTGAAGATCACCTCGTACGGGTCATCGACCTGTATGTCGCCAAGCTCGATCTGGGCCAGCTCGGTTTTGAGAAAGCTCAGCCCAAGGCCACTGGGCGCCCTGCTTACGACCCCGCCGATCAGCTCAAGCTCTATCTCTATGGCTATTTTCAGCGCATTCGCTCGTCGCGGCGCCTAGAAGCTGAGTGCCAACGCAACATCGAAGTGATGTGGTTGATCAACCGGCTTAAACCCGACTTCAAGACCATCGCCGACTTTCGCAAGAACAACAAAGTAGCTTTCGTTACGACGTGCCGAGCTTTTGTGCAGTTCTGCCGATCCGTCGGCTTGATTGCGGGTGATCTGGTTGCGATCGACGGCAGTAAGTTTCAGGCTGTCGCTTCCTCGCGACGCCACCTGAATTTGAATCAGCTCAAGCGTCAGGAGGAGAAGCTGGATAAGCGGATTGCCCAATACCTGGCTGACCTGGATGCCGCTGATAAAGCAGAGGGCGAGCAAGTGGTCGATCGCACTGCGATCAAGGCGGCACTGGCGAAGCTTGAGGCCAAGCAGCAAGACAACCGTAGTTGCCAAGCTTTGATGAAGTCGATGGGGCTGGAGCAATTCAACACGCACGAAAGCGATGCCCGAATGATGCGCACGCCAAAGGGGGCGCGTGTTGCCTATAACGTGCAAACAGCCGTGGACGCAGAGCACTGTCTGATTTTGCACCATGAGGTGACGCAAGATGGTGACGACCGCAAACAGCTTGAACCCATAGCTAAAGCTGCCAAGGCCGAACTGGGGCAGGACACGCTGACCGTGACAGCCGATATGGGCTACTCAAATGGCCAGCAATTCCAGGCGTGCGAGGAGGCCTCCATTACCGTGTACGTGCCGCCAAACCGAACTTCGAACCCAGGCGGAGAGACATTATTCGAGCGCCAGGACTTTACCTATGACGCTGAACAGGATCGATACCAGTGCCCGGCAGGTCAATGGCTAACCCTGAAGCAGCGTTACAAAGGCGACCGGATCTACCAGGCGGCAGTCAGCGACTGCACTGGATGTGCGCTGAAAGCCCAATGTACAACGGCTCAGCGCCGCTATGTCTCACGTCACGCACAAGAGGAAGCCTTTGAGCGTATGGCACAGCGGATGCAACTGCATCCAGAGATGATGGAGCGACGCAGATCCATCGTGGAGCACCCGTTTGGCAATCTCAAACAATGGCTATTTGGGAACGGGCGGTTCTTGCTACGACAACTTGAAGGGACGAAAGCTGAAATGGCCCTGGCCGTGACCGCGTACAATTTCAAGCGGGCGATCAGTGTCCTGGGAGCCAAGAAAATGATGCAACTAATGGGCTGAAGAGCCTTTTTCAGCACAAAAACAAACGCCCCGAACAAGTCGGGGCGTTTGGTCTAAGGTCTGTCAGTGTGTTTTCACACAGTCTGACAAGGGCCTCTTTTTATTGCGCCGTTACTTAGTCCGGCTTGCCGTCGACCACACCGGCGGTGTTGTCGAGCAGGCTCTTGGTGGCGGTCTGAAGGAACGACTCAAGCTTGAGTTTCAGTGCCGCTTCATCGGACGACTCCGGCATCAGCTCGCCTTTAGGGTTCGCGCCCAGTTCATACCGGTAGAGTTTCGGCGACATTTCCTTCGGCAATACCAGCACGCGGTCGGCAGTGAGCAAGGCGACGGTCTGATCGCTACCCGATGGCTTGATCACGCCAAAACCCTTGTCACCTTCCGGCAGGTTCAGCAGGTCACGTCCCCAGCATTGGTGCACCACATCACCACCTACACGACCCATGATGGTCGGTACGATATCGATCTGGGTACCCACTGTGTGGTCACGCTGGCCGAATTTTTCCTGGATGCCCGGTGCGATCATCAGCATCGGAACGTTGAAACGCCCCAGATCCATTTCGGTGATCTGCTGTTCGTTGCCGAACCCATGGTCACCGACGATCACAAACAGGGTTTCCTTGAAGTACGGCTCCTTGCGCGCCTTCTCAAAGAACTGACCCAGCGCCCAGTCGGAGTAGCGCATGGCGGTCAAATGCTCGTTGAGGGTGCCACGGTCAGTGACCTGGTCAACTGGCAATGGGGTCGGCAGCGCGTAGGGCGTGTGGTTGGACAAGGTTTGCAGCAAGGCATAGAACGGCTTCTTGTCCTTGCCGTCGCGGGCTTTCAGTTCTTCCAGGCCACGATTGAACATGTCCTGGTCGGAAACACCCCAGGTCGGATCGGAGAACACCGGGTCAACGAAATCGTTACGCCCGATGAAGTTGGTCATCCCCTGGTTGCTGAAGAAGCCCGACTGGTTGTCCCAGGCGAAGTCGCCGTTGTAGACGTACACATCGTCGTATTGACGGGCGCTGAGCAACTGCGGCAGCCCAGACAGCTTGTGGCTGCCTTCCGGGGTCTGCATCAGGTATTCGAAACCCGGCAGGTTCGGGAAGCAGGCCATGGTGGCGAACATACCCTGGTGGGTATGGGTGCCGTTGGAGAAGAAACGGTCGAACAACAGGCCTTCTTTGGACAGTTTATCGAAGTACGGCGTGATGTTGCCCGGACGCCCCAGCGCACCCACCGAGTGACCGGCGAAGCTTTCCATCAGGATCACGACGACGTTTTTGATCGGCAGGGTCTTGTCGGCGTTTGGTGTGTAATTACGACGAACGGCGGCGGTATCGGCATCCACCAGTTTATCGCTTGGTGTCAGCAGCATGTCGCGCACGGTCTGCTGGGCCAATGGCTGGTCAATGGTGGCTTTCCAGATGTTGCTGCGCTCGTTGGACATCCGGCTCTGGGCCGCGGCAACCAGTTGCAGGGTACCGTTGAGGCCCAACTGGTTGGCGAAGTTCGACTCGGTGGTATAGACGTCACCCCAACGCAGTGGCGGGCCTTGACGCAAGGTGCCGCGGGCAGCGACCACGCAGAGCAGCAGGCAGACCATGAACACGGCGAAGCGCGCGTACCACGGGGCCACCTGGCGAGTACCGATGCTGCCGCCGCTGAAGGGGCCGCGAGGACGGGTCGCACGATCGGCGCCTTTGAACGCCAGGCTGAGGATCCAGGTACCTACGGCCCAGGCCAGCAGATAGCGAACGACCGGAAAACCGTACCAGAGCATGCTCATCACGGTTTTCGGATCTTCTTTCACATACTGGAAAACCAGGCCGTTGAGGCGCTGGTGGAACTCACGGTAGAAATCCATCTCCATGAGGCCCAGAAACAGCGCGATGCTCGAGGCAACCGTCAGCCAGAAGCGGAACAGCCCGCGCGCCGCCATGGCACGGGCGCTGAACAACGCAATCAGCAACGGAATGCAGAGATAAACCACCAGGCGCAAGTCGAAACGCAGGCCATTGGCGAAGGCTTCGAGGAATGTCGAGGCCGGTGTGTCGAGGATCATCGAGCGGTTGTAGACCAGCAGCGCGACGCGCAACAAGGAGAACATCACCATCATGACCAAAGCGCACAAAAGCGTATACGCCAGATGCGATTTGACGGTCGGTTGCAGCAGGCGACTTGAAGCTCGCTGCTGATTCAGGGCGTCCGGAATTGCCATGTCGTATTAGGACCCATTGGAAGTTGAAGTTTAAAAAATACAGCTGCGCCCTGCCCTCTGTTGGCTAGATCCTGGCCTAGGGTTTGCGCGATGCGCAAATGTTGCACGATCAACCGCATCATTGCCATTGATTACTGTTCGTTAATGCAGACGCGCGCGGATTGTCTTGGAGGCGTTGTGAAAATTTCGTGCAACGAATATCTGGAAACACAATAAAGCCCTGCCCTGTAAAAACGGCAACGCCCCGAACCGGTCGGGGCGTTGATCAGGCCTTGCTCAATAGCGCAACCGGATTACTTCTCGGCGCGAGCCTTGAGGTTTTTCAACGTATTAAATGGCGCATCGACCACGAACTTGTTGGCCACCATCGACGGAACACTGCCACCCGGCTCGGTGTGCACCTGATAGGTCACTTCGATCTGATCGCCCTTGGGGATGAACTTCCAGAATCCCTCGACCTTGGCGACCCGGACAAAGCCTTTTTCTTCAGGCAAGTATTTCGGCACCCCTTCGAGCTTGCGGGTCAGACTGCCATCAGCGCCTTCAATAACGGTGACGTGCATCACCGAATCACGCGGGGTGACTGGCCAGGGGGTATTGAACTGGGTGTAGGTCCAGAGCTGATTGCCTTCCTGTTTGAGCAACTTCTGGGTCTTGCATTCGTGAATCCATGCGCAGGCACCGGGGACGTCGTCCTGCAGGGCGCGCAGTTTGGCCATGGTGGTCTTCATCAGGGTGACGCCCTGGTAGGCCTTGTAATCGGAACCAGGCACTTCACTCAGGGAGACCTTGATGCCGTCTTCGTTCTTGGCAACCTTCCAGTCTTCGGCCTGGGCGGCCGAGGTGACCAATACAGCCGTCAAACCACACAGCAGAGCAATACGATGCAGCGAACCCATAGTCTTATTCCTTATTGTTGAAGTTCCGTTCGGAGGTGCAAGCCCACACATTACGCAGCCGTCACTTGCTCCCACCAGCCAAGCAGCCTGATCGCTTCTTCACGGCTGTCGCCGCACACCTCGAAATCAGCCTCGAACGCCGAACAGACAGCCGGACGCTCTGGCTGGCCGAAAATAGAGCACAGGTTTTCGGCAGACAATTGCAGGCACCGTTCCCCGGCGGCTTTGCCATTGGGCATACCGGGAATCGGTGAACTGATGGATGGGGCAATGCAACAGGCGCCACAGCCTTCACGGCATTTCATGACGACGAGCTCCTCGCAACGGGCGATGTGTTAAAGGACGTGGCACAGAGTAACCGCTAAAACAGTTGTTTTAAATTGGCGAACCACGGGTTTTTGTCTGCAATCGGGCGTGACCGGGCAGTCTCCGACAAAGCGTCTGGCTGGCGGGTCATGAAGGGGGAAGAATTAATGTTTGAACTCGAACTCCAACGCCGCGCCTTCCACTTCACGACGGTCTTCATTGCGCCGTTGAAGCTGCATTTCGTTGCTGATCAACCTTCCGTTGAGCTGGAAATCACTACTTTTGTCACCGAACATTTCCGGCAATACCGGCTCGCGCTTGGGCAATGGCACTGTGCCGACCGGCTTCAGCTCGTCAACCATGCCCTTGGGCAAACTCAAATCCAGGTCAACGGGAGGCAGCGGGGTTTTCGCCACCTCGCTGGCCGACATCGACTTGGCCGCGATCGGAGGACGCTTTTTGACCGGCACGGTTTTCTTTTTGACCGGCGCGGCTTTCGTGGCGGGAGCGTTTTTCTTCGAGGGAGTGCTTGCTGCCGGTTTTTCCTGAACAGAAGCGGCCATCACGGACAGCGGCTGAGTGCTTAACAACAGGCAAATCATCAGCCAGGTGGCGGGAAAAATCGGTTTCATGGACCCAACGGCGCGAACGGCGCTAACAACAGAGGGGCCATATGCTCGCTTGTTGCAGGCCACATGACAAGCGCGGGCAGGAAATACCTGCCCGCCTCCATCACAGACCGCTGGCCATTTCCTGGCAGAGCTGGGTGGCGAGCATTCCGAGAGTCATCAAGGCACGCTCGGCTTCGCGATTCCAGGGAATGCCGCAGTTCAAGCGGATGCAATGATTGAATTGCTCGGTGTTACTGAAAATCAAACCCGGTGCGATGCTGATGCCCTGCTGCAGTGCTCGCACATGCAGCTCCTGGGTGTTGACCCGTCCCGGCAAACTCACCCACAGGATGAAACCGCCGGTTGGCCGCGTCATCTGGGTGCCTTCGGGGAAGTACTGCTGCACCGCCAGCTGAAAGGCACTGAGGTTCTTGCGATATTCCTGGCGGATGTACCGCAGATGCCGGTCGTAACCACCGTTCTCCAGATAAGCCGCAATGCCCATTTGCGTGACGCTGCAGGCGGAATGGGTACTGAACGTCTGCAAACGCTGGATTTCCTGCTGGTACTTGCCGGCAATCATCCAGCCGATCCGCACACCCGGCGACAGGGTCTTGGAGAAGCTTGAGCAATAGATCACCCGGTCCAGGCGGTCATAGGCCTTGAGCGATTTGGTGCGCCCCTGCTCAAACATCAATTCGCCGTAAATATCGTCCTCGACAATCTGGATATCGAAGTCGGATGCCAGGCGCAGCAGTTGTTTCTGCCGCTCCTCTGGCATGGTGCCGCCCAATGGGTTACTCAAACGAGTGGTCAGCACCAAGGCTTTGATCGACCACTGGTTAGCGGCCAATTGCAGGGCTTCCAGGCTCATGCCGGTGGACGGATCGCTGGGAATCTCGATGACTTTGAGACCCAGCAGATCGGCCAGTTGAAGCAAGCCATAGTACGTCGGCGACTCGGCCGCGATCAGGTCACCGGGCCGTGTCAGCACCCGCAGGGACATTTGCAAGGCATCGACGCAACCGTGGGTGATTACCACTTCCGACGGATCGACCACTACGCCGGCATCACGCATGCGGATCGCCACTTGTCGGCGCAACGGCTCGAAACCCGGGCTGAACATGTAGCTGAACGCACGCGGACTGTGAAAACGGGTGACTTTGGCCAGTTGCTGGTGCAGCGCCCGCACCGGCAGATAATCGACACTGGGCACCGCGGCGCCCAACGGGAAGACGCCTTCGCGGCGGGACTCGACCAATACCTGCTGGATGATGCTGCTGCGAGTGACCAGGCCAGGACGCTCGACCCGGGCGATATCCGGTGTCGGCGCGGTCAGGGCCGGTGTCTGGTGCACGTAGTAACCCGACTGCGGCCGGGCACGGATCAGCCCCTGATCCTCAAGGTTGGCATACGCCTGCAGCACAGTCGCATGGCTGACATTGAGCTGCGAGCTCATCTTGCGCACCGAAGGCACACGCTCGCCGGGTTGATAGACACCACGACGGATATCTTCGGCCAGTTGCTGAGCAATACGTTGGTAGAGCAGGAGATTGGTCATGACGCAGCACTCGATTTCACGGGCATTTTATTCTTGTGTGAAACAATACCGGAACAGTTTAGAAGTGTACTGGGACAGTTGCCACAATAGTCGACAGTACAGTGCAGTGTCAGCAAGAACTGTACTGTTTTGAGAGGTATTTGGCAGGCATAAAAAAACCCGGCGCTGACTGGCAGGCCGGGTTTTCCAGTGACGCCACCCTTAGCGGGCGGCGCCCAACTGGCCTTTTTCGTCGGAGAACACAATTTCCACCCGACGGTTCTGGGCGCGACCACGCTCGGAAGCGTTCGCGTCCACAGGGTATTCGTCGCCGTAGCCTTCAACCTGAATGCGTTTGTCGTCGATCCCCAGATCCATCAAGACATCCGCCACCGATTGCGCACGATCGAGGGACAGCTTGAGGTTTTCCTGTTTGCCACCGGTGCTGTCGGTGTAGCCCTCGATCCGCACCACGCGCTTGGGATTGAGCTGCAGGAACTGGACGATTTTCAGCACGACGCGGTTCGCCGAGTTTTTCAGCTCCGCTTCACCGGTATCGAACAGCACATCGCCCAGGGTCATGACCAAACCACGGTCCGTCTGGGTGGTGGCCATCGCAACGATCTGTTCTTCGAGCCACTTGCCCTGCTGCTGCACGCTGAGCAGTTTGGATTCACGCAAGGCCAGTTGCAGGCGCTGCCGCTCCAGTTCGAGCTTCGCCGCGCGCTCTTCGTTAAGCACCTTGTTGGTGTGCTCCCGAGCGATCTCGCTGTAGCGCTGGCTCAGATAAGCGTAATGCGCCACGTCCGACCCGCTACCCCAGTAGCTGGACAACCGATCGGCGCGAGCCAGGGATTCACCGGCGCGGATCACGTCCTTGGGCGCGATTCGCAGTACATTGGAATCTTCCTTGACCTTCTGGAAGTCGGCACCGGCCTGCTGCAATGCCGCTTCGCTGTGCTGACCGGCGCAGCCGTAGAGGCTTGCGCAGCCGGCCAGGATCAAACTGCCGAGGGCCTTGGTCTTGAGGCTCATTGGGAGTCTCCCACTTGCTTGCGCAGACGGGCAATGCGGGTATTGAGCACGTTCAACTGCTCTTCGCTCTTGAGGGTCAGGACCCGCGCTTCAGCCAGACGCGCATCCAGCTCGGCCTGTTCCGACCGCATGCGAGCGTTCTTGAAGGATTGGTCGGCCATGTTCCCCTTGGCACGGTTGAACTTGTCTTCGGCCAATTTCATTTCAGGCACTTCATCGGCAGTGGCACCAACAGCCTTGGCTTGTTCAAGTGCCTGTGCAGTCAGGCGCATTTGTTCGTTCGGCGCCGGATCGGCTGCACAACCCGCCAGAGCCAGAACGGCCAGGGCAGCGAAAAGAGGTCGGATACTCACTAAAAATCCCTACTGTTTTGAGGTACTGACTGGTTGCTTCTGCCGTTGAGAAAGTTGAGCATTCCAGCGCTCGATATTGCGTTGCAGCACGGCCTCCGTCAGTCCGGACGCGGGCAATTCTGTCATCTTTTTGGCCAACTGTCCGCGCAACCACGGATCGTTGCAGGCCGAGTCATGGGAAACAGCCAGAAACAGCCCCGGCCTGTCTACCGGTTGTACGCGAGCCACGAGGTCATTGGACATACCCAATGTCTGCGCCATCGCCATGCCCGAATAACGTCCGGCCAGGACATATTCCACCTCGCCCAAGAGCAATTTCTGCAAGGCCTGGGTCAGGTTGGACGTACGCGTGAGGGTCAACTGCTGCTCAGCGAAAGTACCGAATGCCGGGGTCAGCCGGGACTTTTCGGACAAGGCACCGGTATGCCCCTGCAAGTCCTGCACATTGCTGTAGACCAGTGACGAATCCTTGCGGGTCCAGACCAGATAGTCGTTTTCCAGCAACGGCGGGTGAATGTAATCCAGGGTTTCCAGTTCGCTGACCGTCAACGAGGCATCGGCCAGCAAGTCCATGCGCCCACTGCGCACTTCGTCCAGGGCCTGAGAGCGTGTTCCGGCGTACAACAGTTCAACCTTGATCCCCAACTGCCCCGCCACTTGCTGCAATAAATCGGCGCTGGCACCAATCAGATGCCTGGGGTCTTGCGGGTCTTGCCACAGATACGGTGGCGCATCCGGGCTGCCAGTCGCCACCAGGCGCTCGCACTTGCCTGCTGCGCTGGACAATGCTGGAAATAGCGTCAACCCAAGAAGCAATGACCAGCCATACACGCGGCGCAAATCCATGGCGAAATACTCCCGTTGAGACTGTTTATAACCTTGTAGGAGCGAGCCGGCTCCGGGCGGCGTTCCGACGATGGTCTCAAAGGCACCGCGTGTATCTAGGGTCCCCGCGTCATCGTTGACGTCCATCGCGAGCCGGCTCGCTCCTACAGAAAAAAAGCAAAAAAAAGCCCGACCAAAAGGTCGGGCTCTTTATAAGTGAAGCCGCCGGATTAGACCAGCTTCTCCAGCTCAGGGATGGCTTCGAACAAGTCCGCCACCAGGCCGTAATCGGCCACCTGGAAGATCGGCGCTTCTTCGTCCTTGTTGATCGCAACGATCACTTTGGAGTCTTTCATGCCGGCCAAGTGCTGGATCGCGCCGGAGATACCGACGGCGATGTACAGCTGCGGCGCAACGATCTTGCCGGTCTGACCGACCTGCATGTCGTTCGGTACGAAACCTGCGTCGACCGCGGCGCGCGAAGCACCGACGGCAGCGCCCAGCTTGTCGGCCAGGGCGTACAGGTGTTTGAAGTTGTCACCGTTCTGCATGCCGCGACCGCCGGAAACGACGATTTTGGCAGCGGTCAGTTCCGGACGATCGGACTTGGCCAATTCTTCGCCAACGAAGCTGGAGATGCCCGCGTCGTGGGCAGCGCCAACGGATTCAACCGAAGCCGAACCACCTTCAGCGGCAACCGGGTCGAAACCGGTGGCACGCACGGTGATCACTTTCACGGAAGCGTTCGACTGGACGGTAGCGATGGCGTTACCGGCATAGATAGGACGCTTGAAGGTGTCAGCGCTTTCTACCGAGATGATCTCGGAGATCTGGTCAACGTCCAGTGCAGCGGCGACGCGCGGCAGGATGTTTTTGCCGTTGGAAGTGGCGGCAGCCAGGATGTGGCTGTAGCCCTTGCCCAGCTCGGCAACCAGAGGAGCAACGTTTTCCGGCAGCTGGTGAGCGTAGGCAGCGTTATCGGCTACCAGCACTTTAGCTACGCCTGCGACTTTCGCAGCGGCTTCAGCCACGGCGCCAGCGCCCTGGCCTGCAACCAGCACGTGGATGTCGCCGCCGATTTTGGCAGCGGCAGCAACGGTGTTCAGCGTGGCCGGAGCCAGCACTTTGTTGTCGTGTTCAGCAATAACCAAGATAGTCATTTAGATTACCTTCGCTTCGTTTTTCAGTTTCTCGACCAGTTCAGCCACCGACTTGACCTTGATACCCGCGCTGCGTGCAGCAGGCGCTTCGACTTTCACGGTCTTGTTGGTGGAGGCGGTGGAAACGCCCAAAGCGTCCGGAGTCAGCACTTCGAGAGGCTTCTTCTTGGCTTTCATGATGTTTGGCAGGGACGCGTAGCGCGGCTCGTTCAAACGCAGGTCGGTGGTGACGATGGCCGGCAGTTTCAGGGAAACGGTCTGCGCGCCGCCGTCGATTTCACGGGTGACAGCTACGCTGTCGCCGCTGATTTCGACTTTGGAAGCGAAGGTGCCCTGACCGTAACCGCTCAACGCAGCAAGCATTTGGCCAGTCTGGTTGTTGTCGCTGTCGATGGCTTGTTTGCCAAGGATCACCAGCTGAGGCTGTTCCTTGTCGACAACCGCTTTCAACAGTTTGGCAACGGCCAGGGAAGTCAGATCTTCGGCGGATTCGACGAGGATGGCGCGGTCGGCACCCAGAGCCAGCGCGGTGCGCAGTTGCTCTTGAGCGGTGGACGGGCCGACGGAGACGACGACGATTTCAGTCGCAACGCCTTTCTCTTTCAGGCGTACGGCTTCTTCCACTGCGATTTCGCAGAACGGGTTCATCGACATCTTGACGTTGGCGAGGTCGACGCCGGAATTGTCCGCCTTGACGCGGACCTTGACGTTGTAATCCACAACGCGTTTGACAGCTACAAGAACCTTCATGGATTCCTCGTTACTCTCCGGTGAAAAGAAAGTCGCCTAGGCGAACCTGGCGGTTGATGCTCATCGGGCGCAAGGGCACCTCTAAAAACGCCGGCAAACGTGTCAAGTGACCATCGCTCATGATGTTGATGACCGTTCGTCAGTCGTGACTCACGAGTCATTCAATATCCCAGCGTGTAAACTCCGCGCCAAAGCTGCGCGGCACTTCACTTTCAACGGCCATCGCCCTGTCTTTAGAGGTGCTCTTGAAACCTGCAGTCAGCCTACGGCGAGCGCAAAACCGCCCGTATCTTGACCGGAACACCTATTCCGGTCAATACGCCAAAATGGCCGTTCATAAGCCGCGTGACTTTGATTTATCTGGCTTTGAGCCATTTCAAACAAACGTTTGTATTGGACGCTGAGAGTGGTGTAGATATAATGCGCCACCCAAAGAGAAAGGTGGTTAATCGATTGTCCTCTCCCGGCGTTGCGCAGGGATTCAAGGATGCGACACCAAACCTCCCAAATTAGAAAAAAAACTGTTGAGCCTTGAGTAGGAGATAACCTGTGGAACGCGAATACATGGAATTCGACGTGGTCATCGTCGGTGCCGGCCCCGCTGGTCTTTCCGCTGCCTGCCGATTGAAGCAGAAGGCCGCCGAAGCCGGTAAGGAAATCAGCGTCTGCGTGGTCGAAAAAGGCTCCGAAGTCGGTGCTCACATCTTGTCCGGTGCCGTGTTCGAACCACGGGCCCTGAACGAACTGTTCCCGGACTGGAAAGCACTCGGCGCCCCGCTGAACACGCCCGTCACCCGCGATGACATCTTCGTGCTCAAGAACGCCGAAAGCGCGCAGAAAATTCCAGACTTCTTTGTGCCCAAGACCATGCACAACGAAGGCAACTACATCATCTCCCTGGGCAACCTGTGCCGCTGGCTGGCCCAGCAGGCCGAGAACCTGGGCGTGGAAATCTACCCGGGCTTCGCTGCCCAGGAAGCCCTGTTCGACGAAAACGGCGTGGTGCGCGGGATCATCACCGGCGACTTGGGCGTTGACCGCGAAGGCCATCCGAAAGAAGGCCTGTACACCCCGGGCATGGAACTGCGCGGCAAGTACACGCTGTTCGCCGAAGGTTGCCGCGGCCACATCGGCAAGCAACTGATCAAGCGCTTCAACCTCGACAGCGATGCCGACGCCCAGCACTACGGCATCGGCCTGAAAGAAATCTGGGAAGTCGACCCGGCCAAGCACCAGCCCGGCCTGGTGGTCCACACGGCCGGTTGGCCGATGGACATCATGGGCACCGAGAACACCGGTGGCTCGTTCCTCTATCACCTGGAAAACAACCAGGTGGTGGTCGGCCTGATCGTCGATCTGTCCTACAGCAACACTTACCTGTCGCCGTTCGACGAGTTCCAGCGCCTCAAGCATCACCCGGTGCTCAAGCAGTACCTGGAAGGTGGCAAGCGCATCAGCTACGGCGCCCGTGCCATCTGCAAGGGCGGCCTGAATTCGCTGCCGAAAATGGTCTTCAAGGGCGGCGCGCTGATCGGTTGCGACCTCGGCACCCTGAACTTCGCCAAGATCAAAGGCAGCCACACCGCGATGAAATCCGGCATGCTGGCCGCCGAATCCGTGGCTGACGCGCTGTTCGCTGACCTGGACGGCACTGCAGAGCTGACCACTTACGTCGACGCGTTCAAGAAGAGCTGGCTCTACGAAGAACTGTTCGCCAGCCGCAACTTCGGCCCGGCGATCCACAAGTTCGGCGCCATCGTCGGTGGCGGTTTCAACTGGCTCGACCAGAACATCTTCGGCGGCAAACTGCCGTTCACCCTGCACGACACCAAGCCGGATTACGCTTGCCTGAAGCTGGCGGCCGACAGCAAGAAGATCGACTACCCGAAACCGGACGGCAAGATCAGCTTCGACAAACTCAGCTCGGTGTTCATCTCCGGTACCAACCATGAAGAAGAACAGCCGTGCCACCTGAAGCTGACCGACCCGAGCATCCCGATCAACAAGAACCTGCCGCTGTACGATGAACCAGCCCAGCGTTACTGCCCGGCCGGCGTGTACGAAGTGATTACCAAGGAAGATGGCGAGAAGCGCTTCCAGATCAACGCCCAGAACTGCGTGCACTGCAAGACCTGCGACATCAAGGACCCTTCGCAGAACATCACCTGGGTGACGCCGGAAGGCGCTGGCGGCCCGACTTACCCGAACATGTAAGCCGAACGCTGAACAACGAGGCTCCCGAATGGGGGCCTTTTTGTTGCCCACGATTTTACTGGCGGCACAAAAAACCAATGTGGGAGCCTGCTCGCGATGAGGGCAGCACATCCACCACTGATGCGACTGACAATCCGCCATCGCGAGCACGCTCGCGCCCACATTCAATCCGATCAACTTCAGATTTTGGCGCCCAGCTCCGCCGACAGGCGCGCCGTCACACCCTTGATCAACGGAATCAACTCGGCCATTTTTTCCAGCGGCATATACGGCACGGTGCTGGCGATGCTGATACCGGCGACAATGCGCTTGCTGGCATCACGAATCGGCGCCGCCACGCACCGGATCGACGGTTCGTTGTCCTCCAGGTCGAAAGCGTAACCACCGGCCACGTACTCGATCATGCGCTGATGAAACTGCTCCCAGGACTGCTCCGGGTGCTGCGGCCAGAACTGATTTTTCCCACCCGCCGGCAGACTGACTTCATACAGCCGCTGCCACTCTTGCGGGGTGTCGTCGAGCATCAGTGCCTTACCGATGCCGGTACGCGCCAACGGCATGCGATGGCCGACCCGCGAGCGCATTTCCGGGCCGTTGCGCCCCGGATTCTTGTGCAGGTACAGCACTTCGTCGCCTTCACGGATCGCCAGGTGAATGGTGTCACCGGTCAACGCCGACAACTCATCCAGGTACGGCCCGGCCAGGGTGACCAACGGCAGTTCTTCGCGCGCCTGAAATCCCAATTCGATCAGCTTCGGCCCGAGCAGATAACCGACTTGCGGTACCACTCGCAGATAACGTTCATCGACCAGGCAACTGGCCAGTCGATGAGTGGTGCTGCGCGTGGTGCCGATCAACCGGGCGATTTCCTTGAGATCACGGGCGCCGCTGGCCACGGCCTGAACCACACCCAGGCCACGAAGCAGTGTCTGGGTGCCGGTCGGCGCGGCGTCCTTGGCGTTTTTTGGGGCGTCTTCCTGCATATCCAGCCTTTACCGTTGGGCGAGTGAACGGGCGGCATTATGGTCGCCCGAACGCCGCGACTACAACTTGATACGCTCGACTTTCCCCACCAGCAAGATGTAGGAAAGTGCCCCCATCAACGCCAGTACCGAGATGTAGGTGATTGCCGGAGCAAACGAATCACCGGTCGCGAGGAAACCGATGACAATCGGCGTGGCGATGGCCGACAGGTTGCCGATGAAATTGAACACCCCACCGGTCAGGCCGAGCAACCGGGCCGGTGCCAGCGTGGAAACCAGCGACCAGGTGATCGACGCCAGACCGTTGCCGAAGAACGCCAGGGCGAGGAAGGCAATCACCAGCGGTGTCGACTCGACGAAGTTGGCGCCGATGATCGAAGTGGAAATCAGCAGGCCACTGATGATCGGCAACTTGCGAGCGAAACCCACGGTGTAGCCGCGACGGATCAAGAAATCCGAAAAGAATCCGGAACACAACACTCCAACGAACGCGGCGAGAAACGGCAGCGATGCCAGCAAGCCGGATTTGATGAAGTCCATCCCGCGGTATTTCACCAGATAGGTCGGGAACCACGTCAGGAAAAACCACAGCGTCGAGTTGAGGCAGAACTGGCCGAGGTAGATACCCCAGAGTTTGCGCTTGCTCAGGACGATCCCCAGGTCCGTCCAGCTGAATTTGGCTTTGCCCCTGGCTTGCTCGGCCTGGATGTCCACCAGCCCGCCGCCTTCGCGGATCAGGTCGATTTCGGCCTCGTTTGCGCCCTTGAAGTCACGCGGTTCGCGATACACCGTGTACCAGATCACCGCCCAGAGAATGCCTACGGCGCCTGTGGTGACAAACACCATATGCCAGCCGAACTCGTGCTGGAGCCAGGCCAATACCGGTGTCAGGAACGCCAGACCGACAAACTGTCCCGAGGTGTAGAAACCAATGGCCGTGGCGCGCTCGCGCTCGGGGAACCACGTGGTGACAACGCGGCTGTTGATCGGATAGGCCGGTGCTTCGAGGGCACCGACGGCCATGCGCAATACGAACAGCGCGATGAAACTGCCGGCAAAGCCGAGCATCACCGTGGCCATCGACCACAGCAGCAGCGCGACTGTGTAAAGAATGCGCGGTGGCACCCGATCCACCAGCCAGCCACCTGGGATCTGCATGGCGGCGTAGGTCCAGCCGAAGGCCGAGAAAATCAGGCCGACGTGAATCGGATCGATGCCCAGGTCGCTGGTCAGCGCCGGGGCAGCGATCGACAGGTTGCTGCGATCCAGGTAATTGATCACCACGGTGATGAACAGCAGGACCATGATGAAAAAACGCTTGCGGCTGGGCGTCACCAACGTCGCCTGCCCGGTGAGGGTTTGCGGTTGCATGAGGAATGCCTCTTCTTATGTTTATTGAGGACGATCTAAGCCTTGCACGAAACCCTGTGGGGCTGGCTTGCCAGCGATGGCGAGGGCACATCCGGCGTTGATGTGAGCAACAGGACGCTATCGCGGGCAAGCCCGCTCCCACAGGGTATGTGTGAGGAGGAACTCACCACTCGGCAAAACTGCCATCGGCATGACGCCAGATCGGGTTGCGCCAGCGGTGGCCGACGGCTGCGCGTTCGATCACGTACTCCTCGTTGATCTCGATACCCAGGCCCGGACCGTTGGGGATTTTCACGAAGCCTTTGTCGTAGTCGAACACCCGCGGATCCTTGACGTAATCCAGCAGATCGTTGCTCTCGTTGTAATGAATGCCCAGGCTCTGTTCCTGAATGAACGCGTTGTAGCAGGCCGCATCCAGTTGCAGGCAGGCGGCCAGCGCAATCGGACCCAGCGGACAATGCAGCGCCAGCGCCACGTCGTAGGCTTCGGCCATGTTGGCGATCTTGCGGGTTTCGGTGATGCCGCCGGCGTGGGACGCATCGGGCTGGATGATGTCGACGTAGCCTTCGCTGAGCACGCGTTTGAAATCCCAACGGGAAAACAGGCGCTCACCCAAGGCAATCGGCGTGCTGGTCAGCGGCGCCAATTCCTTCAGTGCTTCGTAGTTTTCGCTGAGCACCGGCTCTTCGATGAACATCAATTTGTACGGGTCGAGTTCCTTCATCAGCACCTTGGCCATGGGCTTGTGCACCCGGCCATGAAAGTCGACACCGATGCCGACGTTCGGGCCCACCGCGTCACGCACCGCCGCGACGTTGGCCAGTGCCAGGTCGACTTTCTCGAAGGTGTCGAGGAACTGCAGCTCTTCGGTGCCGTTCATTTTCACGGCGGTGAAACCGCGCCCCACCGCTTCCTTTGCCGCCCGCGCGGTATCCGCCGGACGGTCGCCGCCGATCCACGAATAGACACGAATCTTGTCACGCACCTGGCCGCCGAGCAGATCGCTGACCGAAACACCCAACGCCTTGCCCTTGATGTCCCACAACGCCTGGTCGATGCCGGCCAGTGCGCTCATGTGAATCGCACCGCCCCGGTAGAAGCCGCCGCGATAAAGCACGGTCCAGATGTCTTCGATGTTGCGTGGGTCTTTACCGATCAGGTAGTCGGACAATTCTTCGACGGCGGCCGCCACGGTGTGAGCGCGGCCTTCGACCACGGGCTCGCCCCAACCGGTCACGCCCTCGTCGGTTTCGACCTTGAGGAAGCACCAGCGCGGCGGAACGATGAAGGTGGTCAGTTTGGTGATTTTCATCTTCTTGTCTCTCTTATTCAGATGCAGCGCACGCAGCGCCAAACGTCTTAGCGAAGGGATTTCCAGGCAGCGACATAGGCCTTGGCATTGGCCGCCACTTGCGCAGGAGTCATGCCTGGTTTGAACAACCCGGAGCCGAGGCCAAAGCCTTTGACGCCGGCATCAATGAACACCTGCATGTTGTCCGGGGTGATGCCACCGACCGGTGCCAGAATCGTTCCCGCCGGCAACACCGCGAGCCACGCCTTGACGACCGCCGGCCCCATCTGTTCGGCCGGGAACATTTTCAGGATGTCCGCGCCTTCGGCCAGTGCCGCGAAGGCTTCGGTCGGCGTGGCGACACCCGGCGACAGGTACAGCCCCGCTGCCTTCGCGGCGCGCAATACCTTGGGATCGCTGTGGGGCATGACGATCACCTGACCGCCCGCCGCTTTCACTTGTTCGACCTGTTCCGGCGTCAGCACCGTGCCCGCACCGATCAGGCAATCGGCGGGCAAGGTGCTGCGCAGGATACGGATGCTTTCGTAGGGTTCGGGGGAATTGAGCGGCACTTCGATGACGCGAAATCCGGCGGCGTACAGGACTTCGCCGATGGCCGCAGCCTCTTGCGGACGCAGGCCACGCAAAATCGCGATCAGACCGTTTTGCGCCAGTGCTTGTTTGAGCATGTCAGAGCTCCAGTCAGGTTTATCGGGATGGGTTGGGCGTGACCAGTCCGGCGGCCAGCGCCAGTCGCCACAACCCGCGTTCGGTGGCCTGCTCGGCCTGGGTCACCCGGGCGAAACCGCAAGCGTCGAGGGCTCGGCTGTAACGCGTACAGAGTTGGGAATTGCCGATGAGGATGATCGACGGCAGGTGCACCGTGTTGCGTCGACGGCGCTGAAGACTGGCCAGCGCCGAGAGCTCATGACCGATCAGCAGCCCGGACAGGTAATCGGGTTGTGCGGCGGCGCTCAGTTCACCCGTCAGCCCCAGGCTGCGAGCGCTGAACACTGTCGAAAGCACGCCAATCTCGCCGTCGGCCGACAACGCCACCTGCACGCCGCGATCGAAAGCTTCGCCATCGAACGATCCCCCACGTTGCTGGGTGCGCCCCAGAATGCTGTGTTCGCTGAGCACAGCGAAGATCTCGCCGGTCATGAAGGTATCGAAATGGATGATGCAGCCGTTGGCCACTTCCACCCATTTCGAATGACTGCCCGGCAGGCCGATCAACAGATCGGTGCCCGCCTCGTCCGGCAGCGTTTGCAACACACCGAGCACCTGGGTTTCTTCGCCGCGCATCACGTTGGGCAAGCGCGTGCGCTGGATCACACCCGGCACGATGTGCACGTCGACACCGCGAAGACTGCGTACGGTTTGCAGGGCGGTACCGAGGGTCGCGACGTTTGCCGGCGTATCGCGGTAGGCCGCTTCGCGCCAGCCCTGGGCGCTGCCGACCATGCCGCAGGCAATCACCGGCAGGCCGGGCTGCTCGTCGAGCCAGTCGCCGCAGGCCTGGTCAAAGGCCAGTTCAAAGCCGTCGGCGCATTCCCGGCCGGCGATGACGCGCGGCGCCTTGGGCAATTGCATGATCCCCGACGACAGCGACCGCTGTTCGAGCACCTGGCCACCTTCGGCCAGTTTGTAAGCACGTAATGAGGTTGTCCCCCAATCGAGCGTGATCAATTGCGCCAGCATCGCTTCACCTGTTTTGGTTTTTGGCAGTGAGTGAGCTGGACTATAAACCCGGACGAGGAACAATCTCAATATATAAATATCAATCCCATATATTGAGACTAGACAAAAAAAACATCGCAGCGTTCGCTAGCTCCTCGGAATGCATTCCCCTGAAGGAGCTAGCTGGCTAGCGATGGTCGTCAACGATAACGCGTGAAGCCTGGCACCCTGCGGTGCTTTCGATTTCTTCGCGAGCAGGCTCGCTCCGACAGGGGTGGGCGTTTAATTTCCTTCGGCGAACTCGCGGAGTACTTTGCCGTCCATCCGGTAGCGAACCCACTCTTCCTGCGGCTGAGCGCCCAGGGATTTGTAGAAATCGATGGCCGGGGTGTTCCACTCCAGAACGCTCCATTCGAAGCGCCCGCAGTCGTTGGCACAGGCAATTTTCGCCAAATGCCGCAGCAGGGTCTTGCCCGCCCCGCCGCCGCGTTGTTCCGGAGTGATGTAGAGGTCTTCCAGGTACAGGCAGTTGCTGCCCAACCAGGTGGAATAGCTGAAGAAGAACACCGCGAAACCGATCGGCAAACCGTCGCGCAGGCAGATCAGGCCATGGGCGGTCGCCCCCTCACTGAACAGGCTGCGCTCGATGTCGGCAACACTGGCAATCACTTCATGGCGGGCACGTTCGTAGTCGGCCAATTCAGTGATGAACGCGAGGATTTGCGGTGCATCACTGGGGGTCGCCGGGCGGATTTCGATCGTCATGGACGTGCCTTGTCATAAGTGGAAAACGCCATACTAAGGCGGCGCGCGATTTGTGGCGAGGGAGCTTGCTCCCTCACCGCAGAACGTCCTGGCTACAGGTCATTACTCCGGCTTTGGCTAACCCTTGCATCGCGAACCTCGCACCCAACATAGACGCCTTGCGTGATAGATAGATGACCTCGTATTTATCGGGTCAAGGAACCGCGTCATGTCTACCGCAACACCCCCTGTCTCCAGCAAGTTGTTCGGCCTGTTTTGCCTGGCCAGCTATCTGCTGTCGCTGTCTTACGGTTCGACCTTTTTGCTGTCGCTGTTGATCGGCTCTCGCGGTGGCAATGAGCAGGATGCCGGCAGCGTGATTTCGGCAGCGATGCTCAGCACTTTTGCCGCGGTCATCGGCTCCGGTCACTTATCCGACTGGCTCGGCGCGGCCCGCTCAGTGGCGCTATTCGGCCTCTTGCTGGTAGCCGCCAGCCTGGGCTTTGCCCTGACGCCCGGCTTCGGCCATCTACTGCTGCTTTTCGGGCTGTTGCTGGGATTGGGCTGGGGCGTTTTCTATACCCTGGGGCCGATCATCGTCGCGAGCCTGGTGACGCCGGCGCAGCGCGCCAAATATTTCGCCCTGCTGTCGGGCAGCATGATGACCGGCATCGGCAGCGGTCCGCTGCTCGGTCGCGCCGCGAGTGCCCTCGGCTATCCGGTAACGGCGGCATTTTACCTGGCGGCGCTGGCCAGCTTCATGGGGGTGCTGCTGTTCTGGCGTCTGGGTCGACAGCTGAAAACGGCCCCGGCGCAATCGACCGTCGTATCGCGGATTTCCTGGCACGCCGCAGCCCGGGTGCTGTCGTCCAGAGCAGTGTTCCCGATCATCATGGTCGGCCTCGGCGGCTGCGTGTTCGGTGGGCTGTCGAGTTTTCAAACCAGCTACGCGGCGCAGCGCTCGCTCGACTATTCGCTGTTCTTTCTCGGTTTCATGAGCGCGGCGATCAGCGGCCGCCTGCTGATCGCCGGATTCGTGGTCAAGCGCGATCCGCTGCGTGCGTCCTGCCTGCTTTCGGGATTGATGCTGGGTTCGATCCTGATGTTCGGATTCATGGTCAACGATGGCTTCAGCTACGTGCTCGCCGCCGTGATGCTGGGGATCGGTTACGGCCTGACCTATTCAGTGATCAACGGCCTGGCCGCCAATGAAGCGCCGAGCGGCACCACCGCGCAATCCTTGCTGCTGTTCAGCCTGTCGTACTTCATCGGCGTGTTCGGTTTTCCACTGCTGGCCGGGAAAATCATCGTCGAACACGGCATGGCCACGCTGCTGCTCACCGTGATGGGGGTTGCATCGCTCAATTGGTTGATTACCGTCGGGCGCCTGGCCTGGCGCCGAATCACCGCGGTCAAGGCGTTGCAGCGCGCCTGAGCCGTTCGTCGCCCAGGAGGCACCCATTGAGATCCGGGGCGGACTAATCAGGCAGGACTCTATTTATTGGAGACAACACCATGAGCCTGTCCCGGTTGACCGCCCTCGCCCTTTCCGCGCTGCTGTCCTCTGCCGCCTTCGCCGGGACCATCGGCTCAGGCACCGGCCCCACCAATCCGGTGGAAAAACCCAAGGCCCCGGCCATCCAGAGCGCCCCCGGCATGAACACCGGCGGTGCGGGAATCGACAACCGTTTGCCGCCTTCCACCGGGACCGATCCTCGCACCCAGGGCAACGACCCCGGACGCCAGGGCGGATTGGACTTGCCGGACACCGAAACACCCGATAACACCGGTGGCGGCCTGGGCTCGAGCACCAGCGGTAACTCGGGCAAAGTCGGCGGAATCAGCCAATAGTTGCCCCCCTGAAAGCAGGAGAAATCCCATGCCTCGTGGAAGCAAAGACAAATACACCGCCGAGCAGAAGCGCAAGGCCGAGCACATCGAAGACAGTTATGAAAGCAAAGGCGTGTCCAGGGAGGAAGCCGAAGCACGCGCCTGGGCCACGGTGAACAAACAATCCGGCGGCGGCGAACGCGCCGGAGGATCGGGGCGCAGGAAGCCGGCCAGCGCCAAGTCCGAGGATCGCAAGGAATCGGCCCGGCGAGCCGTCGCCAGTCGCGAGGGGCATTCGCGCAACAGCACGGCCTCACGCGATACGCAAACCGTGGACAGTTTGATGAAGGAAGCACGGGCGAAGAAAATTCCGGGCAGATCCAGCATGCGCAAGCAGCAGTTGATCGAGGCGTTGCGCAAGGCTGGCTAAAGTCCGAATCATGCAGTGGATCGGAGGGGGTCATCGCGGGCAAGCCCGCTCCCACAGGGTTTCAATGTGTTCACAAATCAAGTGTTCACCACTGTCCCTTGAGGAAGCTGGCTTGCCAGCGAAGGCGTCCGTTCAGCCGTTGAATGACTGCCTGACCAATGCATCAACCTCGGCTGTGCCCGGCGAAGTGGCAGGCCCCCAGCGAGTCACCGCCAACGCCGCCGCCGCATTCGCCCGCCGCGCCGCATCAAACGCAGACAACCCTTGGGCCAGGCCCGCCACGAACACCCCGGCATGGGCATCGCCCGCACCGTTGCTGTCCACCGCGTCGACCTTGAAGCCCGGTACATGCCGACACTCAGCGCCCTGGCTGATCCAGCACCCTTGCGGGCCGTCGCGCACCACCATCAACACCGTGGGTGGCAGAAGGTCGGTCAGGCGCGTCAGCGCTTCGGCAATGCCCGACGTCCCGGTGAATTTCAGCGCCTCGACCGCATTGCTGGTCCACAGATCGATGCGTGGCAATAAAGCCTGCATCAACGGCGCCTCCGGTGAATCCACCAACGGCCCCGGATCGAACACCACCTTGATTGCGCTCGGCAACGCCAACACCCAGTCCACCAGCGCCTGCGCCTTGCCGACGTGCAGCAGGCTGTAGCCACTGACATAGACATAGTCCCCCGCCTCGACCTCTACGCTTGCCAGGTCTTCGGCAGTCAGTTCACCCTCGGCACCGATGCAGGACACGAAACTGCGCTCGGCCGAAGCGTCCGTGATGGCGACACACAATCCGGTGTCGCGCTCGGCGCGGTGAGGGATGCCGATCCGGATGCCCTCCGCATCCATCGCCGCGCGCGCCAGATCACCAAAACGCCCGGTGCCATGACGGCCGAGATAGACCACCGGCAAACCGTTGCGCCGGGCGGCGGCCATCACATTGAAGCCACCTCCGGCTTCGAAACTGGCGGACTGCGCCAGCACGTCGCCACCGGCTTGCGGCAATTTATCCACGGCCATGACCAGGTCGATGATGACCTGGCCGGTGTGCAACAACTTAGGCATGCGCATTCCCGGTCAACGCAGCGCGACGATCCTTCGCCCCGCCGAGTACAAAATAAATCCCGCCCGCCACCACGAAGGTCACGATCCAGCCCAAGCCGTTATGGCCCAGCCACGAGTCGGAGAGGAAGCCCTTGAACCAGACGTTTTCTGCGGTGGTGCCGATGGTGGTGAAACTAAAACCAAGCACAATCGCAATCGCCCAGGCCCCGAAAGCACGCCACTCGATGCCGCCGCGATACCAGTAGGCGCTGCTCGGGCTGACATCCAGCAAGTCCTTGGGGCTGTAGTAGTGACGGTGGATCAGGTCGACCACAAAGATCCCGACCCACGCGGTGATTGGCACCGCCAGCAGTGAAATGAAGGTGATGAAGGGGCCGTAGAAACTGTCGGCAATCAGCATGAAGTAGATCGAACCGGCAAAGATCGCCACGATGTCGACCACGACCGCATAGACACGCTTGACCTTCAAGCCGAGGGTCAGCGTGGTCAGGCCGGCGGAGTACACCGACAAGTTGTTCGACAGCAGCAACCCGCCAAATGCGGTGATCAGATACGGCACGGCCATCCAGGTCGGCAGCATGTCGCGGATCGCGATGATCGGATCGGTGGCCTGGGCCAGGTCGTTATTGCCCACCGACAGCAGGCCGCCGAAGGTGATCAACAGCACCAGCGGAATGCCCGCGCCGAATGCCGCTGACGCCACCAGGCGCACAGCCTTGACGCTGCGGTGCTGGTAGCGCGACATGTCGGCACCGGCATTGGCCCAACCGATGCCGGTGCCCGCCGCCATGGTGCCGACGCCGATGATCATGGCGCTCAGTGGCGCAGGCGTGGCGTTGAACACCGCGCTCCAGTCAATGGTGGCGCAGAGGAAACCGCCCACCAGAATGTTCAGCGCGCCAAACACGTAGGTCGCCCACTTCTGGATCACCAACAGCGTGGCGTGACCGAGGCCGGACACCGACAGGGTCAGCAACACGAAAATCGCGATGAACAACAGCGTCAACAGCGGTGCGCTTTTCGCTTCCACCGGCGAGCCGAACAGGATCGAGCACAGCGACAACAGCACGAACGCGGCGGTGGTGGTGTTGACCGTTTCCCACCCCAGGCGCGACATCAGCGAAACCAGGGTCGGGCCGATGTTGCCGCGCACGCCGAAGATGGCACGCGACAAAGTCAGGCTCGGGGCCCGGCCACGACGACCGGCAATCGAAATGATCCCGACCACCGCGAAGGAGCCAGCAGCACCGAGGATTGCGACGATGATCGCCTGCCAGATCGCCAGGCCGCGAAACGCCACGAGGGTCGCCCCTAAAGGCAGGCCGAGGATGGAAATGTTGGCGGCGAACCAGACCCAGAACAGCTGCAGGGGATGACCGTTGCACTCGGCTTCCGGCACCGGTTCGATGCCCCGGGTTTCCAGCTGTCCGGCGTTCTGCCCGACGTTTGATGAACTCATGAAAAATACTCCTGTTGCCTTTGTTGTGGTTGTGGGCAAATACGGAAGTCGACACAACGTCTCGGCTTTCCTGGCCGTGCTCGTGCGATCCATTGCGGGTTATCAAATCCAATGTGCAGCGTGGCTATCGCGAGCAGGCTCGCTCCCACAGGGTCACTGCGAGCCTGAAGGAACACGCTGTACCTGTGGGAGCGGGCTTGCCCGCGATGGCTTCAGTCCAATCAACGCAACGCCAATAGCCCCTGCACCAGTGGCTCCAGCTCCAAATGATTGACAGCCTTGACCGTCTCGACCATCGCCACCGGCCAACTCTCAAGGCCCAGGCAAGCCCCGAGCATTGCGCCGAGAATCGCCGCGATGGTGTCGGTGTCGCCGCCCAGGCTGGCGGCCATGCACAGTGCGTCGAAGGCATTCATCTCGCCGATGGCCACTTGCTGCGCCAGGGCAAACGACACCACCACCGATTCCTGTGACGCCACCGAAGTGCCAATCACGTCATACAGCAGATCGGCCAGCAACGCCTTGTCGCTGTCGACGCTGATGCTGCGCGCCCAACTGATGCGCGAGGCAATGCGTCCGCCGGCAACCCAGTGACCATGGCTTTCGGCTTGTTGGGCGATTCGCTGGCCAAGGCTCAACGCCTCCCCCAGCCCCATGCCGTTGATCCCGGCCGAGACCACCGCCGCCACCGCCGCGGCGCTCGAAATACCCAGCGTGGTGTTATGGGTGACTTGGCAGGCCTGCACCACGGCGTCGATAAAACCCTCGGGATCGCCGACGTCCGCCGCGATACCGACCGGGGTGATGCGCATCGCCGCACCGTTGGTGGTGCCGTAACGCCCCGCCTCTTCCGGCGAATGGCCGGCCAGGATCATCTCGATCGCACGCTTGGTCGATGGCCCGAGCAAATCCTGCGAGCCCTTGGCCTGCATCCCGGCTTCCCATTCGATCAAGCGCCGGGCGAGCAGCGCCGGTTCGATCTTGCCCTTGCCGTCGATCAACAACTGCCCGACCAGGATCGCCTGTTCGGTATCGTCAGTGATGGACCCCTTGGGCATGTTGGCGGCAATCGGTTGCAAGGGGCCGGCGTCTTGCAAGTCGGTGATTACGCCGAAGCGCGCCTCGATCTCGGCGCGGCTCAGGGATTGGGTCGGCATGCCCAGGGCATCGCCCAGGGCCAGGCCATAGAACGCACCCAAGGCATGATTGAGTGCGGTCATTTGCTGTTTCCAAATTGCAGGTGCAGGCGGAAGTGGATGGGGTCCAGCAGGCTTTCCACCTGTTCCATGAAACGGTTTTGCCGGTCGTACGTCGTACGCAAGGCTTTGAGGAATACCGTGCCGACCGGTCGTCCCAGCAGTTCGGCGTCTTCGGCGTTCAGTGGTTCGGCACCGATCCATTGATCGCCGCGTTCGCCGATATAGCCGTAGGCAGCCAGGGTGATGGTCAGGGAATTGTCGATCAAACCGACGCGCGGCAAGCTTTCCAGGCCTCCGGTGGCGGGCATCAAAGAGCGTTCGAGGGAGACCAGGGTGCCGTCGTTGGAGCGGCGGCGCCGGTCGAGGGTAATGAACTGGTCGGTGCCGAAACGCGACAGCAAGTCAGGACGGGTCACCGCCTCCAGCCGCAGCACTTCGGTATTGATCAGCGCACCGCTATCGGCCAGGGCCTGGGCCCAGCCACTGCGCTGGTCGAGCACCACACCATCGAAAGTGACGATGGAGCCCACTCCGCTTTGCGTCGCTATGTAGTTGCGCCGTTTCAACTCGGCCAAGGCTTCACGCAAAGTACCTCGACTGACTTTGAATTCTTGAGCCAACTGATGCTCGCCCGGCAGATGAAAGCCGTCCTCCATAAGGCCGCTTTCGATGCGCCGGATAAGCTCGTCGACCACCCGTTGTTTCTTGTCAAATCGTACCTGTCTAATCATGTACAAATTGATACCTGAAACGGGTTGGGGCGGGCAAGGAATATTTAAGGGAGGTGACAGAAGGATGCGATTGTTCGCGAGAGCGGGAGTGATTCAGTTATGCCGCCATCGCGGGCAAGCCACGCTCCCGCAGGTTTTTGCGAAACCTGTGGGAGCGTGGCTTGCCCGCGATGGCGCCCGTAAGAGCAGCGAAAATCTCAGCGCTGTTTCAGACGGTCAATCACCACCGCCAACAGCAAAATCGAACCGCGAATCACGTACTGGTAAAACGTATCGATGTTCTTCAGGTTCATCGCGTTTTCGATGATCGCCAGAATCAGCACCCCGGCAATCACGTGCCGGATCATGCCGATCCCGCCGCTCAGCGATACCCCGCCCAGCACGCATGCCGAGATCACCGTCAGTTCGAAGCCCTGGCCGATCATCGGCTGACCCGAGGTCATGCGCGAAGCCAGGATCACCCCGGCCAGCGCGCCGATCACGCCGTGCACGGCGAAGATGATGATCTTGGTCCGGTCAACGTTGACCCCGGCCAGCAGCGCCGCTTCCTGGTTGCCGCCGATGGCCATGGTATTGCGGCCATAGGTGGTGTAGTTGAGCAGCCAACCGAAGAACAGGAAGCAGACGATGGTGATCAGGATCGGCACCGGCACACCGAACAACTGGCCGTTACCGAAGACAAAGAATGGCTCCTGGGACACCCCCACCGCTTTGCCATTGGCGAAGATGTAAGCCAGGCCGCGCACGATCTGCATGGTGGCCAGCGTGGTGATCAACGCGTTGACCCGCAGCTTGGCGATCACGATCCCGTTGATCAGCCCGACAATCAGTCCCATGACCAGCGCCGCACAGACACCGAGAAACACGCTGTTGGTGTCGCGCATCACCACGGCCGCGACGACCCCGGCACAGGCGATCACCGAGCCCACCGACAAGTCGAAATGCCCGGACGCCAGGCAGTACAACATGGTGCAGGCGGCGATCCCGGTGGTGGAAATCGCCAGGCCCAGGCCACGCATGTTCAGCGGCGAAAGGAAATTGTCGATCAGCAAGGTGCAGAGCACGAAGATGCCCACAGCCGCCAGCAGCATGACCCAGTCATCGAGAAAGCGCCGCAGGTCCAGCGGTTTGCGCGGAGTCGGCAGGGCATTGTTTTGGGTTGTCATCATAATCACCTCTCAGTTCGCCACGCCGTCAGCGCGTTGGCGCGGCAAAGCCAGTTGCAGCAGGTTGGATTCGTTGGCCTGTTCGCGGCTCAGTTCGCCACGCATGGCGCCTTCGCACAGCACCAGGATGCGGTCGGAAATGCCCATCACTTCCATCAGGTCGCTGGACACCACGATCACCGAAATACCGTCGGCCGCCAGGTTATGGATGATCTGGTAGATCTCGGCCTTGGCGCCGATGTCGATACCGCGCGTGGGCTCGTCGAGCAGCAGCACTTTCATTGGCATCGACAGCCAACGACCGAGGATGGCTTTCTGCTGGTTGCCGCCGGATAGAAACTTGATCTGCTGCCCGGCATGCGGCGTCTTCACTTTCAGCGCCTTGATCTGCTTGTCGGCATTGCCCTTCTCCCACAGGCCACGCAACAGACAACCGAAGGTGGAATGGGCACCGCGAGCGCTGATGTTGATGTTTTCGGCGACGCTGGAGAGCGGCATGATGCCCTCCTTCTTGCGATCCTCCGGGCACAACAGAATCCCGGCGGCGATGGCGTCGCGGGGTGAACGCAATTTCAGCTCGTGGCCGCGCAATTCAAGGCGTCCCGCGGTGTTGCGCTGCAAACCGCTGAGCATGCGAAACAGCTCGGTACGACCGGCCCCCACCAAACCGAACAGCCCGAGAATCTCGCCTTTATGGGCTTCGAAACTCACCGGCTCGCGCAAGCCTGGCCCGAGCAGCCCGTCGACTTTAAGTGCCACCGCACCGCGCTGACGAGGGCGGTAATCGTAGATGTCCTGGATGTCGCGACCGACCATGCAGGTGACCAATTGATCGTGGGTCAGCTGGCTCATGTCCTCGAAGGTGCGCACGTAGCGACCGTCCTTGAACACCGTCACCGCGTTGCAGATGCGGAACACTTCTTCCATGCGATGGGAGACGTAGAGCACCACTTTGCCCTCATCGCGCAGGCGAGCGATGATCGCCATCAAGCGATCGATCTCCCGCGCCGAAAGGCTGCTGGTGGGCTCGTCAAACGCAATCACATGCGCACCACGGGACAGGGCCTTGGCGATTTCCATCAGTTGCCGCTGGCCGAGGGACAAGCGCCCGACTTTCTCCTGCGGGTCGATTTCATCAGCCAGGCCCTTGAGACAGGCCAATGCCTGTTGGCGAAGGGTGCGACCGTTGATCAGGCCGAAGCTCGCCGGCAGATGCCCGAGAAACAGGTTTTCCGCCACGGTCATTTCCGGCACCAGGTGCAGCTCCTGGTGGATCACCGCGACGCCGTTGCCGATGCTGTCGGCGGTGGACCTGAAGACCATCGTCTGCTCGCCGATCTGCAGGTCGCCACTGCTCGGTATATACGCGCCACCGAGGATTTTCAGCAGGGTCGATTTACCGGCACCGTTTTCCCCCATCAAGGCATGAACCTGCCCCGGATGGGCGACGAAGCTGATGCCATCGAGCGCCTTCACCCCGGGAAAGGTTTTACCGATCCCGTTGAAGCGCAAGCTGCCACTGCCCCTGAAAGCTCCGTCAGTGCGTTGTTGTACTTGTGTTTGCGCCATAACCACCTCGTCACGCGGATCAGGCAACCCCATCATCAGGGCTGCCGATGAAATCAACCGGCCCTCAGTTCCACAGGCCGATCTTTTCCAGCTCCTGCTTGAAGTTGTCGCGGGTGATCAGCGTCACGTCGTCCATGGCGGTGTATTTCGCAGGTTCCGTGCCGGTGGTGACCCACTCGTACATCATCGCGGCAGTGTTGTAGCCCTCGATGTGCGGGCTTGGCAGCATCGAGCCATAGAAACCACTGTCGGGTTTCTTCAATTCACCGATCGCATCGGTGCCGTTGATGCCGATCCCGATCACATTCTTCGCGGCGAAGCCGGCGCTTTCGGTGGCGCGCACCCCGCCCAGCACGGTGTTGTCGTTCATGCCGCCGATGATCAGGTTTTTCGCCGCGCCCGGCAGTTTCACCAGCGCCGAGTTGGTGGCGTCCATGCTGCCCGGTACGTCAAGGGTTTTCAGGGCCGCGAACAGAATGTGGTCCTTCGGCATGCCGGCATCTTCCAGCGCCTTGACCGAACCGTCGGTGCGCTTTTTGCCGGTGTCGAGTTCGTTGTAGGTGTTGATCACGGCGTAGGTGTCTTTCCACTCCCAACCGCGTTTTTTCGCTTCGGTAGCCATGGCATGGCCCTGCTTCTGGCCGACTTCGAACGCCGCCATGCCGAGGTAGGGAACGTCTTCCATAAACTTGCCGCCGGCGTCGACGAAACGGTCATCCACAGCAATCACTTTCAAACCATTGAGCTTGGCTTTGGCCATGATCGCCGGGCCGAGGGACACATCCGGCGGGCAAATCACAAAGCCCTTGGCGCCGTTGGCCGCGAGGCTGTCGATGGCCGACAGGGTTTTCTCGCCGTCCGGCACGGCGATCTTGATCAAGGTAAAGCCCTTCTCCTTGCCGGCCTTTTCAGCGAAGGCCCATTCGGTCTGGAACCAGGGTTCTTCGGCTTGTTTGACCAGGAAACCGATTTTCACTACCTCGGCCGCCAGCAGCGTGCTGCTCAGGCTGACCGCGGTGACCGCCAAAGCGGCACAGCACAGGGAACGGATTGCACGACGACGATTCATAAGCTGACTCCTTGTTATTTTTTTTGAGCGTTCTTTGAAAGCGTTCTTGTAAATCAATGGGCGGTGAACCCGTGCTGCCAATAGTCATATCGTATGATGATTGGATTTCAGGCGTAGTCATGTGCCTGAAATCCCGAAGGTTCAGTCGTGGTACATCACCGAGCGCCCACCATCGATGGTGATGCACGACGCGTTGATGAACGGCGCTTCATCGCTCGCCAGGAAAACCGCCGTCATGGCCACTTCGATCGGCTGGCCGATCCGTTTTGGCGGGTGCAGGTCAAAGGCGCGCTGACGTTCGGCGTGAGGATCGGCAAACCCGTTCCAGTAGTCGACGTTCAATTGGGTTTCGATGTAACCGGGTGCAATGGCGTTGACGCGAATGCCCTTGGGCGCATATTCGATGCCCAGGGCGCGGGTCAGGCCGAGCAAACCGTGCTTGGCCACCGGGTACGGAAAACAGCCTGGAATGATGTGGGTGGAATGGGTCGAGGCAATGTTGATGATGCTGCCGATGCCCTGCTCGATCATCTGCGGCAACACGGCCTTGCAGCCATACCAGGCGCCGTCGAGGTCGATGGCGAAGCAGCGATGCCAGTCTTCTTCGGTCATTTCCAGAGGGTCGCGGAACACGTTGACCCCGGCGCAGTTGACCAACACGTCGATTCGGCCATGACGTTCGACCGCCAATCTGGCCATGGCGTGCAGATCCTGTTGGCGCGATACGTCGGCCTTGATCGCCACCACATCGGCACCTTGTTCCCGCCAGTGCGCCGCGACTTTTTCGACTTTCTCGGCCTGGATATCGCTGATGATCAGCCTGGCTTGCTGGGACGCGAAAGTTGCGACGATGGCCTCGCCAATGCCTTGGGCGGCACCGGTGAGCAGCACGACTTTGTTTTTCAGGCGCTCACCCTTCGGCGGCTCGGGTACCGGTGGCAAGGAAAGAGGTTCAGCCATGGGTCAAGACTCCTGTTCGAAAGCACGACAAAAACCGGGCATCCGTGGATGTCCGGTCAAAAGACGTTGAGGAAAAACAGGCGAGCGCAAAAACGCATCAGCATCGATGGGTTCTGAAGCACTGACTCCGCAAGGGAGTGCGGTGGAAAATCGCTGCATCACTTCACCTGTTTTGTTTTTTTAAGTGTGAGTGCATGTCACTGGTGAGGCCGACTATAAACCCGGCCCACAACAAATCTCAATATATATATTTGCATCCCATATATTGGGAATTATCCAGCGAATCGACTACAGATTTTTCCTGGGACATCGACACGCATCGACAACACCGCCCCGTCCAGCGAATGCCCGAGCGGGCTGGCTGCACTGGTGATGTACAGGGTTTTCAGGTCGGCATCGCCGAACACGCAACTGGTGGGACGACTGACCGGCAGGTCGATGACCCGATCGACTGTGCCGTCCGGGGCAAGCCTGAGCAGGCAACTGCCATCCCATCGGGCGTTCCAGATAAAACCTTCGGCATCCATCGCCGATCCGTCCGGACCGCCTCGCCCATGTCCTTCGAACCAGATCTGCGCCGGTTCGAGGTTGCCATCGGTGCGAATGACATGCTGATACAGCGTGCCGTCGAGGCTATCGCCGAAATACAGGGTGGTAATGTCCTCGCTCCACAACAACGTATTGGGAATGCCCAGCCCACGAAGCAGTGGCGTTACCCGGGCATCGCGATCAATGCGAAAAAGCCCGCCGGTACGCCGCGTGACGGGCAGGTCTTCACCTTGCTCGCCGATGTTGTTTTGCATGGTGCCGAGCCAGAGCCGCCCCAGGGCATCACAGCGCGCCTCATTGGCACGGTTGCCCGGTTGCGGATCGGCGACACAGAGCAATGTCAGGCGCGGCTCCAGGCCTGGTGAATCCAGATCGAGTCGATAGACGCCACTGCTCAGGGTCACCAATGCATCGCCGCTTTCGCAGGGGATGAAAGCCGACACATGCTCCGGCATCTGCCAGATCTGCACGTTGGCGCCGACCAGCCGCAGCGCTTGCTTGCCGGCGATGTCCACCCAGTACAGTGCCTGGGTCGGCGCATCCCAGAACGGGCCTTCGCCGAGTTGCGCCCGGTGTTCGGTAACCGCAGTCCACGTCATGCAACCTCCTGCTGTTGTTCTTGTTTTTAGGTAGGAGCCGGCTTGCCAGCGATCGCGACTTTAAGAGCGCCATCGCCGGCAAGCCGGCTCTACAGGTGCTTCGTTCTCAGCTGGCCTTTCTGTCGGCCATGACCTGCGGGTAATAGCGCTTGATCGCCAGGTCAGCGTTGTCGATCAGGGTCATGCAGGCCCAGACACCCCGCGCGGCATCCCGAGCCGCGATGGCGTCGGCCATGTCTTTATGAATCGGCAAGGTGCGACGCAATTCGTCGGGGTCGGCGGCGGACACCTCGAAACACACTGCCAACAACGCGCCGAGGGCCGGGACCATTTGTTCGATGAATTGATTGTGACTGGCGGCGAGGATGGATTCGTGGAAGAGCTGGTCGGCGCGGTTGTAATCGACGCCGCTGTCCACGGCGCGTTCGAGCGCATTGCAGGCCAATAAAATCGCTTCTATCTGCTCGACACTCGCCCGCTCGCAAGCCCAACGCACGGCCATCGGTTCGATGGTGCGGCGCAGATCGAGCAAGTCATCAACGAAGTTTTCCGGCAAACCGCTGCGCGACAGCCAGCCGACGACTTGTGGGTCGAACAGGTTCCAGCGCCGCACCGGTAACACCCGCGTGCCGACCTTGGGCCCGACTTCGAGCATGCCTTTGGCGACCAGGGTCTTGATGGCTTCGCGGATGACGGTGCGACTGACACCGAGCTGCTCGCCCAGATCCGCCTCGACCTTGAGAGACTCCCCCGGCTTGACCTGCCCGGTGGCGATCCAGCAGCCCAACCAATCGACCGTTGATGCATGGAAACTGCTGGACATGGACACCTCAAAGCCGATCGCGATGGAAGACCACGCTAATCATCATACGATTGGGTGTCAATTTGATTTTTTGGTTACAGGCAGGAATTCAACGCAGGTGCGAGCTTGCTCGCGAAAAGCTCGAGGCCTGCCGCCTTCGCGAGCAAGCCTGCTCCTACAAAGTGATGAGTTATGGCTCCAGACCAATCGGGAAGAACTCACCGCCACTCCACACACCCAACCAGCGCTGCCCGTCGATCTCGCGACTCACCGCCAGTTCCACCAACTGATAGAACACGTTGCGATGGATCAAGGCTTCGAGATTGGTGCGCACATGGACGTAAGGCGCCGGCTCCTGGGTGAGCGGGTCGATCAACACGCGGATCGGATGCTCTGCGCCGGCATCAGCGGTTTCGTCAACGTTGGTGGTGAAGCGCAAGACCTGCGCCTCGCCCTCGCCTTCCACATCCACGGCAACGGCCACGAAAGGCGCATCATCGACCTTGATGCCGACCTTCTCGACCGGCGTAATAAGGAAATAGTCATCGCCGTCGCGGCGAATGATGGTCGAGAAAAGTCTGACCATCGGCTTGCGCCCTATCGGCGTGCCCAGGTAATACCAGGTGCCGTCGCGGGCGATGCGCATGTCGATGTCACCGCAGAAGTCGGGGTTCCACAGATGGACCGGCGGCAAGCCTTTGGTTTTGGGGATTTGCCCCAGCAGGTCGTTGGCTTTTTGCGGGCCACTCATGGCGATCTCCTTTCGATTACTGGTCGCTGAGCCCCAGCAGGCTGCGAGCATATTGCTCCAGCGGCGGGCCCATCAGGTCTTCTGGCTTTTTGTCGTGGAACGTCAGTAAACCGCCACGACTCTTGATACGTGCAGTATCAATCAAATACTGGGTGCTGGTCTCGATCAACATGATCTGAATGACACCGCTGTCGATGCCCAGGCGATCGACTGCTTCCTGGTCCAGCCATTCGTCCGAGTTGCCAATGCGGTCATCCGACTTGGCGAAACGGGTGTAGAGCAGGTAATGGGCGCCGACGGCACGGGCTTCGCTCATCGCCTGGTCAAGCCCTTCCGGCGCACGAGCGCGGCGGACCATCGGGAAATATTCGACAAAGCCATCGAAGGCGACTTCAGCGATCACGTTGGGTCGCGGGTAAACGGCACTGCCCGGCGGGGCGAACGCGCCTTGGGCAATGTAGACGAAAGAGTCCGGTTGAATGCGCAGGTTATTTACACGGCGGCTATCGCTATGGTCCAGCAAACCGGCGTCGCTCATTTGGTAGCGAGCGCCCTCGGCCATATCGCTGACATTCATGCAGCCGCCAAGCGCCAAAACGGCCAGCAGCAAAACCAGGCTACGCATCCTATCCTCCAGAGGCCGGTGTCGGAAAACCGGCGAATGGCCGTGGGATGCAGCTTTTGCGCCACCTCACGGACATCGTCACCTGATCCAACGCAATCGCGGGCAAGCCACACTAACCACAAGGTTTTACTCAGATCCTTGTGGGAGCGTGGCTTGCCCGCGATGAGGCCGGTTCAGCCGCCGATAATCTTCATGACCGTGGCACCACCGGAAAACGCTACTTCCTGCTTGTCGCCCAAGGCTTTCACCAAGAGCCGCTGGAGCGCCGGCAGCGCTTGATGACGCGGTTTGTCCAAAAGATCGCCGACGAAGTGACGATTACTCGATGACAAACAGCCATGCAACCAGCCGGTGGAGGACAGGCGCAGCCTGGAACAGGTGCGGCAGAACGGAACGCTTTCGTTGGCGATTACACCGAAGTGGCCCATGCCCGGGATTTCGTAGCGCACTGCAGTCGCATCGACCGGAGCATCGGCCTGGAGATATTCGTAGCGCTCGCCGATCAGGTCCAACAACTGCTGAAGGCTGACAAACTGCTGCAGGAAGGCGTTGGAGTCGCTGGCCAAGTGGCCCATTCGCATCAATTCGATGAAGCGCAACTCATAGCCACGCTCCAGGCAGTACTCCAGCAGAGGCATTACCTGATCGAGGTTCTGGCCACGCAACGGCACCATGTTGACCTTGATCTTCATGCCAGCGGCGCTGGCCTGGTCCATGCCGTCGAGCACGGTCGCCAGATCGCCGCCACGGGCAATGCCGCGAAAGGCGCCGGCGTCCAGGGTATCGAGGGAAACGTTGATGCGGCGAATGCCGGCATTGACCAGCAACGGCAGCTTTTTCGCCAGCAGTTGACCATTGGTGGTCAGGCTGATGTCTTCCAGGCCCATCTGGCCGACGGCGGTCATGAAGGCTTCGAGTTTCGGGCTGACCAGCGGCTCGCCGCCGGTGATGCGCAAGCGCTCGATGCCTGCCGCTTCAATCAGATAGGCCACGCCGCGCGCCATGGCCTCGGCCGACAATTCATCCTGCGCAGCCACCAGCCGCTTGCCGTTAGGCACGCAGTAGGTACAAGCGTAATTGCAGGCTGAGGTCAGACTGATTCGCAAATTACGAAAACGCCTGCCTTGACGGTCAACGATCATGGATCACTCCGGCGAAAGAAAATCGAACCGCTAAAACTTGACTCACAAATCAAGTTTTAGCAAGCCCTATGCCTGAGTATATTCCTGCGGTACTGCGCCATGTAGCGAATTCATGGCGTCATAAGGCAACTGAATGGCTCAGCTGCTCGGGGTGTCGGAGTCGCGCTTGCGTTTGTTGCCCATGCGAACGCCGATGTCCATCAGGAACTGGAAGAAGCCTTCCTGATCTTCCAGCACATTGCTCCAGAACGGCGAGTGATACAGCGCCACGGCACCGTGCACCAGCGCCCAGGACGCGCAGTAATGGAAGTAAGGTGGCACATCTTCCAGCTTGCCTTCGCTGATCCGGCCCTTGATCAACAAGGTCAGGCGTTCGAAGTTCGAGGCGCGGATCTTGTGCAGTTCCTCGATCATCTCCGGCACCTGGTTGCCCTTGACCACCTTTTCTTCCAGGCGATCGAACAGCCGATAACGCTGCGGGTCACGCATGCGGAATTCGAAATAGGCGCGCGACAGGGCTTCCTTGTCCTTGTCGACGTCGGCCGAATGCAGCAGTTCGTTCAGATCGCGCTCATAGTCGAGCATCAGGCGCAGATAGATCTCGGCCTTGGATTTGAAATGCTTATAGATCGTGCCTTTGCCGATACCGACGGCATCAGCAATCATCTCGACGGTGACACTGTCTTCACCTTGTTCGAGGAACAGCTTGAGCGCGGTATCGAGAATTTCTTGCTCGCGGCGACGAAACTCACGGACCTTACGAGGTTCTTTATGCATAAGAAAAGGTCTGTAGGGGTCAAAATTCGAAGCCGCGTATTATGCCTAAATTACGCAAAAATGCACGGATCATCCGACCATGTCTGTGTTTCTTGATGAATTCGGACAGTGTCCGCGGCTGATGAGAACGCTTCCGAAGCGGGCGTATTCCAAAATTGTTTAAAAACTGTGTTCGGTAAACTGGACTCGGCGCAATAGTGATCAATACTTGAACTGTCGGCGGGGCATCTCCCCCAAGTGTCACGCCGATATTGGTACCAACGGACCGCGTGCCATTGTTTTACTCCTAATGGTCTTAACCCGGATTCACCCCCCAGAACCCGGGTTTTTTTTGCCTGCGATTTAACCTTTCACATGCGCCAGCGGGAACAGTCGCTTGAAGTTCTCGGTGGTCTGCCCGGCAAATCGTTCGTAAGGTTCACCACGCAACATGGCCAGGAACTCTGCCACTTCTCGCACATACTGCGGCAAGTTGGGTTTGCCACGATGAGGAATCGGCGCCAGGTATGGCGAGTCGGTTTCCACCAGCAACCGATCGGCCGGGACTTTGCTGGCCACGTCTCGTAATGCGTCGGCATTGCGGAAAGTGACAATACCGGACAGGGAAATGTAATAGCCCATGTCCAGGGCAGCCTTGGCCATGTCCCAGTCTTCGGTAAAGCAATGCAGCACGCCCGCCTGGGGCAGGTCCGCCTCACGCAGCATCTCCAGGGTATCTGCGCGAGCCCCACGGGTGTGGATGATCACCGGCTTGCCAGTTTGCTGCGCCGCTTGCAGGTGCAGACGGAAAGACGCCTGCTGCAACGCTGCCGCTTCGGGCTCGTAGTGATAGTCCAGGCCGGTTTCACCAATCGCCACCACGCGCGGGTGATTGAGTTCCTGCAACAGCCAGTCCAGCGCAGGGGCGGCGCCCGGCTGCACGTCCAGCGGATGCACGCCAACCGAGCAATCGACGTCCTCATAACGCTCAGCCAGGGCTTTGACATCGGCGGCATTGTCGGCACTGACGCCGATACACAGAAAGTGCCCTACCCCGCGTTGACGGGCAGCATCGAGAGCAGCGTCCAGGGATCCGTCATGGGCGGCAAGGTCAAGGCGATCGAGGTGGCAATGGGAATCTACGAGCATAAAAGGGCTGCAACTTACATCGTATGAGTGGGATGGTCGGACTCAAGCACTCCGGCCAGATGGTTTTCGAATCGAACGCGGGCTGTGTTGTCACTTCGTTGAACTGTACGCCAACCCCGGCGGCCCGGAAACGTTTCACTGCTGACAGGTGACGCCCGAATTACCTCTGGGCAGGCAGCAACGCCCATTGCACCAGCAGGGCCTCCAGCAGCAGCACCCGGTTAAGGTTGGCTTTGCCAAGTACTTTCTGGCGTTGGGCAAGGATCCAGTCCTGGATATTCAGGACTTTGTCCTGCGCGGTCTTCTGCGCCAGGTATTGAATCACCTTGCGCATGTCCATCAGCCCCAACCCCTCTTCATCCTGGGTCAACTGATAGCGCAGGATCAGGCTCGACCAGTCGCAGAACCAGTCGAACAACAGCAGCAACGGGATTGCATTCCAGCCTTCGGCCAGTTGGGTCGGCGATTGCTGTTGCTTGAGCAGTTTCTTCACACCATCGACCACTTGCGCACGCTGTTCGCGCACACCCTGAGCCTGCAGGTTGACCGCGGCCAACGGCGAACCGGCTGCCAGGGTCAGCAATTCAATACGTTCTTCTTCCGAGCAATCGGGCAACGCTTTCGCCAGCCAGGCCAGACTCATGGCTTCGCTCGGCAGCGGGCAAGCCTGCTGCACGCAGCGACTCTTGATGGTCGGCAGCAAACGGCTCGGCTGGTGGCTGACCAGCAGCAATACCGTGTCGCCGGACGGCTCTTCAAGGCTTTTGAGCAAGGCGTTGGCGGCATTGATGTTCATCGACTCGACGGGTTCGATCAGCACCACTTTGCGCCCGCCCAACTGCGCGGTCTGGACCACGAAGCTGACCAGGTCACGCACCTGATCGACCTTGATGGCCTTATCGGCTTCTTCCGGCTCGAGAATGTAGTTGTCCGGGTGACTGCCGGCCTTGAGCAACAGGCAGGATTTGCATTCACCGCAAGCGCCCTGGGCGGTAGGACGCTGACACAACAGACTGGCCATCAGGCGCTCGGCCAGCGCTCGCTTGCCGATCCCGGCCGGGCCATGCAGCAGATAGGCGTGGGCGTGATGCGTACGACCGGCCAACTGTTGCCAGAGGCTGTCCTGCCACGGATAGGCTTCAGCCACGGGTCAGCTCCAGCAAACGCGGCAGCAAGGTATCGAGGGACTGCTGAACCTGCGCCAGCGGTTGCGCGGCGTCGACCAGCACATAGCGTCCCGGCTCCGCTGCGGCACGCTTGAGGAAAGCGCTGCGCACGGCATCGAAAAAGGTTCGGCCTTCGAGTTCGAAACGGTCGAGGCGACCACGCGCACTGGCACGCGCCAGACCTACTTCAACCGGCAAATCGAAAATCAGTGTCAGGTCGGGACGCAGATCACCTTGCACGAAGGTTTCCAGCGTCGCGATACGCTCCAAGGACAAGCCGCGGCCGCCACCCTGATAGGCGTAGGTCGAATCGGTAAAACGATCACACAGCACCACGGCGCCCCGCGCCAGCGCCGGGCGGATCACCTGGGCCAGATGCTGGGCGCGCGCTGCGAAGACCAGCAGCAATTCGGTGTCCGGATTCATCTCTTCATCAACCGGAGCCAGCAACACCTCGCGAATTCGCTCGGCCAATGGCGTACCGCCCGGTTCGCGGGTCAACACGACCTCGATACCCGCGGCGCGCAGGCGCTCGGCAAGGTATTCGCGATTGGTGCTCTTGCCGGCGCCTTCCGGGCCTTCCAGCGTAATAAACAAGCCAGTCACAGGCAGTCCTTAGTCAGAGTCATTGCGGGCTTTGCGGGGCGGCTGCATCCGGTACGGGCGCAGGTGCGGGCTCTTGCGCCGGCACTTGCGGCAGTGCTTGCGGGGCCGGATCAGGTGAAGCCGCCGGAATCGGTGCCTGGGCTTCCGGAGCCGGGGCATCCTGCGTGTCAGGGGCGGTGGCGGGCGCCGGACTGGAGCGGTAATCGGCACGACGCTTAAGCTGGAACTCCCGCACGGCGCTGTTGTGTGCATCCAGATCGTCGGAGAACACGTGGCTGCCGTCGCCGCGAGCGACAAAGTACAGGCTGTTGCCGGCCACCGGATTCAACGCCGCATGGATCGCTTCACGACCGACCATGGCAATCGGGGTTGGCGGCAAGCCGGCAATCACATAGGTGTTGTACGGTGTCGGCTCCTTGAGATGGGCACGGGTCAATTTGCCGCTGTAACGATCACCAAGGCCGTAGATCACCGTCGGGTCGGTCTGCAGTAACATGCCCATCGCCATCCGCCGCACAAACACGCCCGCGATCTGCCCGCGTTCCTGGGGCACACCGGTTTCCTTTTCCACCAGCGAGGCCATGATCAGGGCCTGATAGGGTTCGGTGTAGGGCGCATCAGGGGCACGCTGCTCCCATTCCTTGGCCAACACCTCATTGAGACGGTCGTAGGCTATTTTCAATAGCTCAACGTCAGTCATGCCGCGCACGAAGCGATAGGTATCAGGGAAGAATCGTCCTTCCGGGAAAATCCCGCCATGACCGAGCTTTTCCATGACCTGGGTATCGCTCAGCCCCTCCAGAGTGTGATCGAGCTTTTCTTCCTTGGCCAAGGCGGCGCGGACCTGGCGGAAATTCCAGCCTTCGACCAGGGTTACGCTGTACTGCACCATCTCGCCCCGCTTCCACAGGTCGATCAGACCCTCGACGGTCATACCGGGCAACATGCGGTACTCGCCACTATGCAAGGGTTGTTTCGATAGATTGAAACGCCAATAGAGGCGAAGCCAGAACGCGTCCTTGATGACGCCATCGGCTTCGAGTCGATAGAAGGTGCGGGTCGGGGTGGTGCCTTTTGGCACCTCCAGCAGTTCTTCCTGAGCGATGTTCAGCGGCTGTACCAGCGCCGAATGAATCTTCCAGGCGGAAGCGCCCAACATCAGCCCCGCCAGAACCAGTCCGGTTTCCAGCAGCAGCAAGAATTTACGTCTCACGTATCAAGCATCCAGTAGCGCGCGGGCAATGGTTTGGAGTTTACGGGTGAGCGGCCCAACCGGCCAGCTCAGTGCGGCATAGGCATGCACCGGCCAAATACCATACACACTGTTGCAGACAAAGACTTCGTCAGCCCATTGCAGCTGTTCGAGGGTTATATCGGTGATTTGCGTGGGAATGCCCAACGACTTGGCTTGAAACAATAACTCGGCACGCATCACCCCTTCCACGCCACAGCGTTTCAGATCAGCCGTGATCAACACGCCATCGCGTACAAGGAACAGGTTGCTGAACACACCTTCGATCACGCGTCCCGCCTGATCAAGCATCAGGCCTTCGGCATGTTCGGTGTCTCGCCATTCCGCGCGGGCAATCACCTGTTCGAGGCGGTTCAAGTGCTTGAGACCGGCAAGCAGTGGCTGAATGGACAGTCGCGTCGTGCAGGGAAACAGGCGAACGCCCTGCTCGGCATGGGCAGCCGGATAAACCGCAGGAGGATTACCGGACAGGACACGTCGGGCGTGGGCTGAAGGATCGAAAGCGTAGCCACGCAAACCGTCGCCGCGAGTGACGATCAGCTTGAGTACTCCGTCGTCCAGTTCCCTGGCGTAGGCCTGCAGCTCGGTGAGCATCGCGCCATGATCAAGGTTGATTGCCAAGCGCTGGCACCCCTTGGCCAAACGCTGCAAATGGCGATCCAGCAAAACCGGAAGACCACCTCGCACGGCAATGGTCTCGAATAGACCATCACCGTAAGCCAGGCCGCGATCCTTCAGCGACAAAGCGTCAGCCGGCTGACCGTCGACCCAGCTGTCCATCAGCCAGCGAACCGGCGGAATACCAGCGAGCCGTTGGTACCGCCAAAACCGAAGGAGTTGGACAGGACCACATCGATATCCATGTTGCGCGCGGTGTGCGGCACGAAATCGAGATCGCAGCCTTCGTCCGCTTCATCGAGGTTGATGGTCGGCGGGGCCACCTGACTGTTGATTGCCAGTACGCTGAAGATCGCCTCGACCGCGCCCGCCGCACCCAGCAGGTGACCGGTCATGGACTTGGTCGAACTGACCGCCAGCTTGTAGGCGTGCTCTCCGAACACCGACTTGATCGCATTGACTTCCGCAAGGTCGCCGGCAGGTGTCGAAGTACCGTGGGCGTTGACGTATTGCACCTGATCGCCATTGATCCTGGCATCGCGCAAGGCATTGGTGATGCAGCGCGCAGCACCGGCACCATCCGCTGGAGGCGAGGTCATGTGAAAGGCGTCGCCACTGGTGCCGAAACCGATCAGTTCGGCGTAGATGGTCGCGCCGCGGGCCTTGGCGTATTCGAGTTCTTCCAGAACCAGCGCACCGGCACCATCGGACAGCACGAAGCCATCACGGCCCTTGTCCCATGGGCGACTGGCGCGGGTCGGCTCGTCATTACGGGTCGACAATGCGCGAGAGGCACCAAAGCCACCCATGCCCAGGCCACAGGCCGCCATTTCGGAGCCGCCGGCGATCATCACGTCAGCTTCGTCGTACATGATGTTGCGCGCAGCCATACCGATGCAGTGCGTACCCGTGGTACAGGCGGTGGCGATGGCGTAGTTGGGTCCCTGTGCGCCCAAGTGGATCGACAGGAAACCGGAAATCATATTGATGATCGAGCCGGGCACGAAAAACGGAGAAATCCGCCGTGGGCCGGAATCATGCAGCGTACGGCTGGTTTCTTCGATATTGGTCAGTCCGCCAATGCCCGAGCCCATGGCGACGCCGATGCGCTCACGGTTGGCGTCGGTGACTTCCAGACCGGCATTGCGTACCGCCTGAAAACCTGCGGCCAGGCCGTACTGAATGAACAAGTCGAGTTTGCGGGCTTCCTTGACCGACAGGTATTCCTCGACATTGAAACCCTTTACCGAGCCGCCAAAACGGGTGGAATAGGCAGAAAGGTCGGTGTGTTCGATCAGACCAATGCCACTGCGGCCAGCCAGAATGCCCTGCCAGCTGCTTGGCACATCCGTGCCCAGTGGCGACAACATACCCATACCGGTGACTACGACGCGTCTACGCGACACAGCACTCTCCTTTTTTGAAATGACGACTTTGCATCAGGCCTAAAGAAAAAACCGCACGCCGTGATAGCAGTGCGGTTTTTCCATGACAGCAAGCAACGATTACAAACTATTACGCCTGGTGGCTAGTAACGTAGTCGATTGCAGCTTGTACAGTAGTGATCTTCTCAGCTTCTTCGTCAGGGATTTCGGTCTCGAATTCCTCTTCCAGAGCCATCACCAGCTCAACGGTGTCAAGGGAGTCAGCACCCAGGTCTTCAACGAAGGAAGCGGTGTTGACCACTTCTTCTTCTTTAACGCCCAGTTGCTCGGCAACGATTTTCTTGACGCGCTCTTCGATGGTGCTCATACCTTGTTTTCACTCCTAATGGACAAATTCAGGCAGCTGGCCAGTGGGTAAGTGTATAGAAAGACTTTTCAGCTTTTCAACTGAAAGCTTCACTCCTCAAACCCTGCGGCCCTCTGCCTATAAATAGATTGCAGCTTTATAACGGATTTTAGACAGCTCGTATGACATTTTTTTGAAGCAATCCGTCACATTTAACTCATGTACATCCCGCCGTTCACCGGGATTGTAGCCCCGGTAACGTATGCCGCACCGTCGGACGCAAGAAAAGCGACCACAGACGCGATCTCTTGTGCTTGCCCCAGACGACCCAGCGGAATCTGCGCCTGCAAGGCTTCACGCTGTGCTTCCGGCAGTTCACGGGTCATATCGGTGTCGATGAACCCTGGGGCCACCGAGTTTACCGTAATCGAACGCGAACCGACTTCACGCGCCAGTGCACGACTGAAACCTTCCAGACCGGCCTTGGCGGCAGCGTAGTTTACTTGGCCTGCGTTGCCCATGGCACCCACAACCGAGCCAATACTGATAATTCGTCCCCAACGGGCTTTGGTCATGCCGCGCAAAACGCCCTTGGACAGGCGGAACAGACTGTTCAGGTTGGTATCGACAACGTCATGCCACTCGTCGTCTTTCATGCGCATCATCAGGTTATCGCGGGTGATACCGGCATTATTGACCAGGATCGCCGGCGCACCGAACTGTTCCTGAATGCTCGCCAGGACGGCCGCCACGGACTCGTCGCTGGTGACATTGAGCTCAAGGCCAGTGCCCTGAATACCATGCTCCTTCAGGGTGGCGGCAATGCGCTCGGCACCGGAAGCAGAGGTCGCGGTGCCCACAACGATGGCGCCCTGACGACCCAGTTCCAGGGCGATAGCCTGGCCGATACCGCGGCTTGCACCCGTGACCAGTGCAACTTTACCTTGCAGACTCATGCAAGCTTCTCCTGATTCAGGCCAGCGCTGCGCGAGCGGCAGCGAAAGCGTCTGGGGTATTGAGGTTGGAAGTCGATACGCCTTCGGCGCAGCGTTTGTTCAGACCGGCCAGCACTTTGCCCGGGCCGCATTCGACCAATTGGGTTGCCCCCTTGGCCGCCAGTGCCTGGACCGATTCGACCCAGCGCACAGGCTTGTAGAGCTGTTCAAGCAGATCACGCTTGAGGGTTTGCAGATCGGCAGGCACATAGGCACTGACGTTCTGCACCACCGGAATCTGCGGCGCCTGCCAGTCGATCGCAGCGATCGACTCGGCGAAACGCTCGGCCGCCGGGCGCATCAGCTCGCAATGGGACGGTACGCTGACCGGCAGAGGCATGGCGCGCTTGGCGCCACGTGCCTTGCAGCCTTCAATGGCGCGTTCGACCGCAGCCTTGGCACCGGCGATAACCACTTGGCCAGGCGAGTTGAAGTTGACCGCGCTGACCACTTCGCCTTGCGCCGCTTCGGCACAGGCCGCCAGCACATCAGCATCGTCCAGCCCCAGGATGGCAGCCATGCCGCCCTGCCCGGCCGGAACGGCTTCCTGCATCAGTTGGCCACGACGCTCGACCAGCTTCACTGCATCGCCCAGGCTGAGGCTGCCCGCCGCGACCAGCGCGCTGTACTCACCCAGGCTGTGACCAGCGACGTAGGCCGGACGCGCACCACCTTCCGCCAGCCACAGACGCCACAGGGCGATCGAGGCGGTCAGAATGGCCGGTTGGGTTTTATCGGTTTGATTGAGTTGTTCTTCCGGCCCTTGCTGGGTCAGTGCCCACAGGTCGTAACCCAGAGCATCGGAAGCTTCTTTGAATGTTTCGAGGACAACCGGATGTTGCGCGCCCAACTCGGCCAGCATGCCGAGGGACTGCGAACCCTGTCCCGGAAAGACGAATGCGAGGGAAGCAGACATGAAACAAGCCCCTAATGATCTTGTCGTCGGAGAATTGACGTCCCTCTTGGGGGACGCAAGAAACTGACAGTTGGATGGCCAATTGAACTGAGCGGTCACATTTAAGCATTGTCCGACGAAAACGCCTAAGGCAACAAATCCTCCAGACGACCGTGAAGCCGCTCGGGCAGGTTTTCCTGAATCTCGATAAGAGCACGCTGGATGGCGCTCTGAAAGCCCTGCACCCCTGCAGAACCGTGACTTTTCACCACAATCCCCTGCAACCCCAGAAAGCTAGCACCGTTATGCCGCGCCGGAGCCAGATCCGCCTGCAGGCGCTTCATCAATGGCAGCGCCAATGCACCGATCATTCGCGAAGCCAGGTTTTTCTTGAACAATGCCTCGATATGCGCGGCTATCATGGTGGCCAGGCCTTCGCTGGATTTGAGCAGGATATTGCCGACAAAGCCGTCACACACCACGACATCCGCCTCTCCACGGTACAAACCGTCACCCTCGATAAAACCGATGTAATTGATGCCACGAGCATTCTGCAACAAGGTAGCCGCCAGCTTGACCTGCTGGTTGCCCTTGATGTCTTCAGTGCCGATATTCAGCAGTGCCACGCGCGGACGAACGATACCGAGGGTTTCCGCCGCGACAGAACCCATCACCGCGAACTGCAACAAGTGCTCGGCACTGCAATCGACGTTGGCACCCAGGTCGAGCAACTGACAGTAGCCTTTCTGCGTCGGAATCGCCGCGACCATGGCGGGCCGATCAATGCCGGGCAGGGTCTTGAGCACAAACCGTGACAACGCCATCAGCGCACCGGTATTGCCGGCACTCACACAGGCCTGGACTTTGCCATCCCTTAACAACTCAAGCGCCACGCGCATCGAGGAGTCGGGCTTGCCGCGCAGGGCCTGGGCCGGTTTTTCGTCCATGGTGATGACTTCGGACGCAGGGGTAATCGACAGACGAGCGCGATCCATAGCCGAATGGCCGGCGATCAATTCTTCAAGGAGGGAGGCTTGACCAACGAGGGTCAGGTGTAGCGAGGGAGTAGCAGACAGGCAAGCAAGACTGGCCTGGACAATGCTGCGGGGACCGAAGTCCCCGCCCATTGCGTCAATCGCGATGACTTGAGCGGACAAGTGATTACTCGTCAGCGCCCTTGTCGATCACTTTACGGCCACGGTATACGCCTTCTGGCGATACGTGGTGACGCAGGTGAACTTCACCAGTGGTTTTTTCTACAGACAGGGTGCTAGCCTCGAGAGCGTCGTGCGAACGGCGCATGTCACGGGCAGAGCGGGATTTTTTGTTCTGCTGAACAGCCATAATTGATTAACTCCTAAACGTTTGGGTCACGCTTTAACTGCGCCAATACACTGAACGGGTTGGACCGCGTTACCTCGTCCTCGCTCGGTTCGGGCTCATCTGCTCCCGCCGGCTGCTGGCATTCTTCCGGATGATGAGCAGGCACAATGGGCAAGGCGAGCAGAAGCTCCTCCTCGATCAGTGACTGCAGATCCAAAGGATCTTCGCCCAGTTCCAGCACGTCATAACCTTTCGGCAACGACTGGGTATTCGCACCCTCCTTCACCACAGCGTAACTGCATTCGCTATGGATCGGCAGGGTGACCAGCTCAAGACAACGCTGGCAAACCATTTTGACTTCAGTGTCGATAAAACTGTGGATGACCACAGATTTACGTTCATCTCGTTCAAAAACGAATTTAGCCTGCACCGTACCGACATTGTCGGAAAGCGGGTCGCAGAGTCTCTCCAAATCGGCTAGCAGCATTTCACCTTGAAGGGTGGTGCCACGATCAGCCAATTTGCGCGGGTCAACGTGAGGTGGAATCGGGTCATTCAACATAGGCGCAGCATTATAGGGATGCCCCCGCCCATGTCAAAGGAAATTCAGCCCTATCCGTCACTTGGGAGCCCCGCTAGAATTCTCGCCTGCCTTTTGGAGTTGCCCATGCTGCCTTTATTACTCGCTTCCAGCTCGGTCTATCGCCGGGAATTGCTGGCTCGCCTGCAACTGCCGTTCACCTGCAGCTCGCCGGATATCGACGAAAGCCATCGCCCCGGCGAAACCGCCGCTGATCTGGTCAAGCGCCTTGCCGAGGAAAAAGCCCGCGCACTGACCGGCAGTCACAGCGCTCACTTGATCATTGGCTCCGACCAGGTTGCCGTACTCGGGGACAGGATCATCGGCAAGCCCCACACCTTCGAAAAGGCCCGCGAACAACTGCTGGCCGCCAGCGGCACCAGCGTCACCTTCCTGACAGGCCTGGCACTGCTCAACAGCCAGACCGGCCGCTGCCAGGTCGAGTGCGTACCTTTCACCATACACATGCGTGCACTCGACAGCGCCCGCATCGAGCGCTATCTGCGTACCGAACAACCCTACGACTGCGCTGGCAGTTTCAAGGCCGAAGGCTTGGGCGTGAGCCTGTTTCAACGCACCGAGGGCCCGGACGCCACCAGCCTGATCGGCTTACCGCTGATCCGCCTTGTCGACATGCTGCTGACGGAAGGCGTGCAAATCCCCTGAGCCACAAAAAACCGGCCAAACAGACCGGTTTTTTTGAGCGCCCAAAAGATCAACGCAGCGACGGACCGTTGAAACCCATCCACATCGCCAAATGCTCAGCCACGCTGGCACCGAGCTTTTTCGAGAAGCGGTCGAACGGCGACTCCTGAATCGTGAAGTCCACCAGCTCTTTTTCGCCGATCACATCCCGGGCAACCGAACTGGCATTACCCAGACCATCGATCAGCCCCAGTGGCAACGCCTGCTCCCCGGACCAGACCAGACCAGAGAACAGCTCCGGATGCTCCTTGTCCTTCAGGCGATCACCACGCCCCTGCTTGACGCTGCTGATGAACTGATTGTGCGTGGTATCGAGTACACCCTGCCAAAACGCCGTCTCTTCCGGCTTTTGCGGCTGGAACGGATCAAGGAACGACTTGTGCTCGCCAGAAGTATAGGTACGACGCTCGACCCCCAGCTTCTCCATGGTGCCAACAAAACCGTAACCAGCCGCCGTCACACCGATGGAGCCCACCAGGCTCGCCTTGTCGGCGTAGATCTGATCGGCCGCACTGGCAATGTAGTAGGCCCCGGAAGCACCCAGATCCGAAATCACCGCGTAGACCTTGGTATCCGGATGCAGGCCGCGCAGACGGCGAATTTCGTCGTAGACGTAACCCGACTGCACCGGACTGCCGCCCGGGCTATTGATACGCAGGATGACACCCTTGACCTTGTCGTCCTCGAAGGCCGCACGCAGGCTGCCAACAATATTGTCGGCGCTGGCCGGCTCCTTGTCGGCAATCATGCCGGTCACGTCGATCAACGCCGTGTAATGGGCACTGCGGGTGGCGGCTTTTTCCATGTCCATCAGCGGCGTGAACAGGGCCAGCGCGCCAAACAGGTACACAAACGTCAGCAACTTGAAGAAAATCCCCCAGCGCCGGGACCGACGCTGCTCCTGCACACTGGCCAGCAGCGTCTTTTCCAGCAGCTTCCAGCTTTTCTCGTCACCGCTCTCTGCGCTCGACTTGGCGGGCGCTTTCCATTCGTCGGTCATGCCATCTACCCCAGCAACAACGTATTAAGCCCGCTGATTCAGCCAGGCATGCAATTCTGAAAAGCGATCGACCGCCAGCCGCGGCTCAAGCAGCTTCAGCGCCTCGATCGATTGAGCACCGTAGCTGACCGCCACCGAATCCATCCCGGCATTACGCGCCATCTGCAGATCGAACGACGAGTCGCCGACCATAAGCGCCTGCGCGGGAGCCACGTTGCAATGCGCCAGGATCTGCTCAAGCATCAGCGGATGCGGCTTGCTGGCGGTCTCGTCAGCCGCACGGGTGATGTCGAAATAATTTTCCCAGCCGTGGGATTTCAGCACCCGGTCCAGCCCGCGCCGAGCCTTGCCGGTCGCCACAGCCAGATGATATCCCTCGGCGCGAAACGCCTCGAGCGACTCGACCACACCTTCAAACAATGGCGAAGGCACCGCCTCCGACGCGATGTAGTGATCCGCATAATGCTGACGGAAGGCTATCAGGTCGGCATCGCCGATTTCGGGATACAAAGTGCGGATCGCTTCCGGCAGACCCAGCCCGATAATGCCCTTGACGGCGAAATCATCGCGCAGTGGAAAACCGGTTCGCTCCGACGCCACATGCATCGCTTCGACAATCCGACCAATGGAATCGGCGAGCGTGCCGTCCCAATCGAAAATCAGCAGCTTGTAATCAGATGGGCGCACTCAATCGCTCCACGGTCTTGGCCCACATTTCATCGACCGGCGCCTGCAACTTGAGCTCACCGCCATCGGGCAGCGGCACGGTCAGCATGTAAGCGTGCAGGAACAGGCGCTTGCCGCCCAGATCACGGATTTCCTTACTGAAATCGTCATCGCCGTATTTGGTGTCGCCGGCAATGCAATGCCCGGCATGCAACGTGTGGACGCGGATCTGGTGCGTGCGACCGGTGATCGGTTTGGCTTCGATCAGGGTGGCAAAGTCGCCAAAGCGACGCAGGACCTTGAACACGGTCACAGACTCCTTGCCCTCCTCCTCGTCGACCTCGACCATGCGCTCGCCGGAGCGCAGGTTGCTCTTGCCGAGTGCCGCACGGACTTGCTTGATCGAGCTCGCCCAGTTGCCGCGAACCAGTGCCATGTAGCGCTTATCGACACCATCACCGCGCAATGCGGTGTGCAGGTGACGCAACATGCTGCGCTTCTTGGCGATCATCAGCAGCCCTGATGTGTCACGATCGAGACGGTGGACCAGTTCCAGCTCCTTGGCATCGGGGCGCAACTGACGAAAGGCTTCGATGACGCCGTAATTCAAACCGCTGCCACCATGAACGGCGATCCCGGCAGGCTTGTTGATCACGATCAACGCCTTGTCTTCGTAGACAATCGACGCCTCGAGTCGCTGCAGCAGACCTTGAGCCAGCGGCACCGGCTCGTCGCGCTCAGGCACGCGAACCGGCGGCACGCGCACGATATCGCCCGCCTGCAGCTTGTATTCGGGCTTGATCCGCCCCTTGTTCACCCGCACTTCGCCCTTGCGCAAAATGCGGTAAATCAAGGTCTTGGGCACGCCTTTGAGCCGAGCGAGAAGGAAATTATCAATACGTTGGCCGGCATATTCCGGCGAGACCTCAAGCAGTTGTACGCCTGGGGTCGAGGGGGCTGTAGTCGTCATGCCGCGGATGATAACAATTTTTTATGGAATTGAAGCACTTAATCATTGCTGCTATAGTCGCGAACGCCGCCAAAAGCGGCCTGGACAGCGGACCAACGGTCAAAAACCGACCCTGACCAACGCAATTCACCAGGACGCGAGGCCGTCCTACGGGGCTTTCGCTACGTAACGGTGGAGTTTGCAGTTGTAACAAGCGCAGGTGACATGAGGCCTGAATCAAACCGCAAAGCAGAGTTTTCACTCGTCTTGCGAGCCAATATTCATGGCCAGTTCACAAAGTGCAGTCAGCAGCGAATGACCCCGAGCGAACGCTTCGGAAACAACGCCTAAATTAGCCATGATGCGTGACCTCCCCTTTCGGAGCTCACGGTAAATGCCAACCCGCTGCGGATTCTGCGCGCGGCAGCACCCGAATTATCAGGGATACGTGTAGGGTGGAGATGCACAACCGCTGGACTGTGTAGCAATAGGCTTTATCAAGACGCTTCATCTCGTCCACAGCCGCTGGTTGATTCCTCCTCCTGACTGAGTGCTTAAGTAGCCACAGCAAGCAGGACGCGTACGTCGCGACACCGGCCCAATTGGTCGGGGTTCGCTAGACACTGGAGTGTCCAACCACTCCTGACGCACCTGACACCGACCGTGAGAAGTCGTGTGTGCCGAACGCCGTTTCCGGCAGCCCGGAAACCGACGGTACTACATGAAAAGAATGCTGATTAACGCAACTCAACCCGAAGAGTTGCGTGTTGCACTGGTAGATGGCCAGCGCCTCTACGACCTGGACATCGAATCCGGTGCACGCGAGCAGAAGAAGGCCAACATCTATAAAGGCCGGATTACTCGCATCGAACCAAGCCTTGAGGCTGCCTTTGTCGATTTCGGCTCCGAGCGCCACGGCTTCCTGCCACTCAAAGAAATCTCCCGCGAATACTTCAAGAAAGCCCCTGAAGGCCGCGTCAACATCAAGGACGTCCTGAGCGAAGGCCAGGAAGTCATCGTTCAGGTCGAAAAAGAAGAACGTGGCAACAAGGGCGCCGCCCTGACCACTTTCATCAGCCTGGCCGGTCGTTACCTGGTACTGATGCCGAACAACCCGCGTGCCGGCGGCATCTCCCGTCGCATCGAAGGTGAAGAGCGCAACGAACTGCGCGAAGCCCTGAACGGCCTGGTTGCCCCGGCCGACATGGGCCTGATCGTGCGCACTGCCGGCCTGGGCCGCAGCAGTGAAGAAATGCAGTGGGACCTCGACTACCTGCTGCAACTCTGGACCGCCATCAAAGAAGCCTCGCTGGATCGCTCCGCGCCATTCCTGATCTATCAGGAAAGCAACGTGATCATCCGCGCCATCCGTGACTACCTGCGCCAGGACATCGGCGAAGTGCTGATCGACAGCGTCGAAGCCCAGGACGAAGCCCTGACCTTCATCCGTCAGGTGATGCCGCAGTACGCCAGCAAGATCAAGCTGTACGAAGACAGCGTTCCGCTGTTCAACCGCTTCCAGATCGAAAGCCAGATCGAAACCGCGTTCCAGCGCGTCGTCGAATTGCCTTCCGGCGGCTCCATCGTTATCGATCCGACCGAAGCCCTGGTGTCCATCGACATCAACTCGGCGCGTGCCACCAAAGGCAGCGACATCGAAGAAACCGCCCTGCAGACCAACCTTGAAGCCGCCGAAGAAATCGCCCGTCAGTTGCGCCTGCGCGACATTGGCGGCCTGATCGTCATCGACTTCATCGACATGACCCCTGCCAAGAACCAGCGCGCCGTGGAAGAGAAAGTCCGCGAATGCCTGGAAGCCGACCGCGCTCGCGTGCAAGTCGGTCGCATCTCGCGCTTCGGCCTGCTGGAAATGTCCCGTCAGCGCCTGCGTCCCTCCCTGGGCGAAAGCAGCGGCATTGTCTGCCCGCGCTGCAACGGCACCGGCATCATCCGTGATGTTGAATCGCTGTCGCTGGCGATCCTGCGCCTGATCGAAGAAGAAGCACTGAAAGACCGCACCGCCGAAGTTCGCGCCCAGGTGCCGATCCCGGTCGCCGCGTTCCTGCTCAACGAAAAGCGTAACTCGATCACCAAGATCGAACTGCGCACCCGTGCCCGCATCGTGATTCTGCCGAACGATCATCTCGAAACGCCGCACTTCGAAGTACAGCGTCTGCGTGATGACAGCCCTGAAGCGGCGATCAACCAGTCCAGCTACGAAATCGCTGCTGCCGCTGCCGAAGTGGAAGAAGTCCAGCCAGCTGCGGCCACCCGCACCCTGGTTCGCCAGGAAGCGGCGGTCAAGACTGCGCCAGCCCGTGCCAACGCTCCGGTTCCGACTGAAGTCGTCGCCGCTCCGGTTGCCGCCCCTGTCGCCGCTCCAGAGCCAAGCCTGTTCAAGGGCCTGGTGAAGTCGCTGGTCAGCCTGTTCGCCTCCAAGGAAGAGCCTGCTGCCCCGGCAGTGGTCGAAAAACCGGCTGCCACCGAGCGTCCGGCTCGCAGCAATGAAGAACAACGTCGCAACGGTCGCCAGCAGAGCCGCAACCGTAACGGTCGCCGCGATGAAGAACGCAAGCCGCGCGAAGAACGTGCACCGCGTGAAGAGCGCGCACCACGTGAGCCACGCGAAGAGCGTCAACCACGCGAAGCCCGTGAAGAGACACCAGCCGTAGCACGTGAGGAACGCGCGCCGCGCGCTCCACGAGAAGAACGTGCACCTCGCGCACCGCGTGAAGACCGTAAGCCACGTGGCGAACGCGAAGAGCGCGTTCGTGAACTGCGTGAGCCTCTGGATGCTGCTCCGGCCGTTGCGGCTGCTGCTGCGACCGCTGAAGAGCGCCCGGCCCGCCCGCCACGCGAAGAGCGCGCTCCACGCCCACCGCGTGAAGAACGTCAACCACGTGCCGAGCAAGCCGCTGCCGTCGCCGAAGAAGAGCTGACCACCAACGAAGAGCAACTGCAGGAAGAAGGTCAGGACGGCGCCGAAGGCGATCGCCCACGCCGCCGTTCCCGTGGTCAGCGTCGTCGCAGCAACCGTCGCGAGCGTCAACGCGATGCCAACGGCAATGTGATCGAAGGTTCGGAAGAATCCGAATCCGGCGAAAACAACGAAGCGCCAAGCACCGCCGATCTGGCCGCCGGCCTGGCGGTTACCGCAGCCGTTGCCAGCACCGTGATCAGCGCCCCGGCCGAAGCACAGGCCAACGAGCAAGCCGAACGCGCCACTGCCGCCACCCTCGAAACTGCACCAGTCGAAGCGCCAGTCGTTGAAGCGACTACTCCGGTTGAAGTGACCGCATCGCCGGAAATCGAAGTGGCACCGGCACAGCCAGTGGTTGAAGCTGTCGCAGAACCTGTTGTGATCGCAGAACCGGTTGCCGAAACCGTCACTGAAACCGTGACCGAAGCCGTTCGTGAAGTTCGCGAAGAGCAAACCGCGTTCAACTGGGTTGCCGAGCCAGCCGTCACCGAAACTCCAGCGCCAGTCGTTGAAGCGCCGGCCGTTGAAGCTCCGGTTGCCGATGCCGTGACCTCCGAGCCGGTCGTCGCTGCTGCCGAGCCCGCTCCTGTCGTGGAAGCGCCAGTCGTTGCCGAAGTGCCTGCACCCGTGGTTGCAGCCGCTCCTGTCAGCGCCCTGACGCCAAGCGGCCGCGCACCAAACGACCCGCGTGAAGTGCGTCGTCGCAAGCGTGAGGAAGAGCGCCTGCAGAAGGAAGCCGAATTGGCGGCCGCTGCGGCTCAGGCTGAAGCCGTTGTTGCAGTCGAACCAGCGCCGATTGTTGCTGAAGTGGCCGAGGCAGCGCCTGCCCCGACTGCAGAAGTCGCTGCAGAGCCTGCTCAATCCGCCATCCACGAAGCACCACGCTCCGTTCAGGAAGCGGTAGAGCAACACGAAAAAGCTCTGGAAAAAGAACACGAGCCTAAACCTCTCGTCTGATTCCATCGCTAATGAAAAGCCCCGCCTGGTGACCCAGGCGGGGCTTTTTTATATCCAAAACAACTGTACCGATTCCCTGTGGGAGCTTGCTCGCGATGATGGCTTAAGATTCGAAAATGGATGCTGGCTGATCCACCGCTCTCGCGAGCAAGCTCGCTCACACAAGGGCTCACCGATTACTTGAAGACTAACTTCTCCGGCACATCCACATCCCATAACACCCCGGGATCATCCACTGCCAGCTCAAACACGCGCCCCTCGGCAAATAGCGGTTTGGCGCCACGATCCCCCGACAACGCCATCAATCCCGCCGCGAAATCCCGTCCGAACCCGACCGGATGCCCATACTCCCCATCCTGCACCGGCACGCTGACGCTGTCGCTGCGCATACCTGCCAGAACTTTTTCAATGCTGGACGGCAGGATGAACGGCATATCCCCCAAAACCATCAACCAGCCATCGAGTTGCTTACAGGCAGAAACTCCCGCAGCAATGCTGTCACCCATGCCGATGGACTCAATCAAGACAATTTCGCAGCCGTAGGCCTGAGCCATGCGAATCACTTGGGGTCGATCAGCGGTAGTCACCAGGACGCGCTTGCCCGCATTGGCCGGCAGATTCACCAGCACATGCTCGATCACCGAGCGAGCCGCGCCATCGCGACCGCTGCAATCGGCCAGTAACTTATCCTTGTCGGTACCGGCGACCTGACGAAACCGGCTGCCCTGCCCCGCTGCCAACACAATGACGCCGATGGACCCGCTCATGTGCGCTCCTGTGACGGCTTCTTCTGTTTCAGTTCCACGCCATTTTTGATTGCCACAATTTCAGCCATCAACGACAAGGCGATTTCCGCCGGGCTATGACTGCCGATATGCAAACCGATCGGACCGTGCAGCCGATCAATGGCCTGTTGCGACAAGCCCAGGTGCGCCAGATTTTCCCGGCGCTTCCGGCTGTTGACCCGTGATCCCAGCGCGCCGACGTAAAACGCCCTGGAGTCGAGGGCCGTCAGCAGAGCCATATCATCCAGGCGCGGGTCGTGGGTCAGTGCAACGATGGCCGTGCGTTCGTCTGTCTGGATACTCAGCACCGCCTCGTCGGGCATGCCGGAGACGAAACGACCATGCTGCTCTTCCCAGCCATAGACGAACTCGGTACGCGGATCACAAATCAGCACTTCGAAATCCAGCAGCCGCGCCATTTCGGCAACGTAACGAGACAATTGCCCCGCGCCGATCAACAACAAGCGCCAGCGGGGGCCGTAGATGGCACGCAAGGTCTGCTCATCGAACGCCAGTACATCCGTTTTGCTGGCGGGCTGTAAGACCACTTCTCCGGTCGCAATATCAAGGCAGCGCGCCACAATTTCATGGGCTTCGCAGCGAGCCAGCAGTTCAGCGACCCACGCGGGATCGCCGACGCGCTCCTCGGTCAATCGCAAGGTGCCGCCGCACGGCAAGCCAAAGCGTGCTGCCTCTTCGCGGGTCACGCCGTAGGTGATCAATTGCACGGGCGGCCCGTCGGCCGGAATCCGACCATCGTGCAACCGGGCAATCAGGTCATCCTCGACACAACCACCCGACACCGAACCAATCACCACGCCGTCTTCACGCAAGGCCAGCATGGCCCCAGGTGCCCGGGGCGCAGTGCCCCAGGTCTGGACCACGCTGTACAAAACCACCCGCTGACCGGCACGGCGCCACTCCAGCACGCTGCGCAGGACATTCAGATCGGCGCTGTCCATCAGGCTTTGGCCTTTTGCCAGTCCTGCAACTGATAGCGAATCGGCAGGCTGCGAATGCGTTTGCCGGTGGCGGCAAAGATTGCGTTACACAGCGCCGGCGCAATCGGCGGCACGCCGGGTTCGCCAACGCCACCCAAAGGGACATTGCCTGGCGGCGTGACCAGATGCACGGCGACTTCCTTCGGTGCCAGGGACATGCGCGCCACTTCGTACATATGGAAGTTGTCCTGCTGGACCTTGCCATCCTTGAAGCTGATTTCACCCAGCACTGCGTTGCCCAAGCCCATGACGCAAGCGCCTTCGAACTGTGCGCGAATCCGCTCGGGATTGATCTGCGGCCCGCAATCCACAGCAATATCAGCCTTGTGCACGATCAGTGTGCCGTCGTCTTTGACCTCGACCTCAATCACCGCCGCCACGTAGGTGACGAAACTGTAATGCACCGCCAGGCCCAAGCCACGCCCCTTCGGAAACTCGCGCCCCCAACCGGCGGCTTTGGCGGCAGTTTCCAGCACCGTGCGCAAACGTCCGGTGTCGATCGGGTAACGTTCCGGCGATTCACCGTAGTTCCACTCCTCACTCAAGGTACGCGGATCGATCTGACGGTCCGGGCCGAGCAATTTGATTTGGTACTTGAGCGGATCCTGCCCGGCCTTGTGCGCCAGTTCATCGACGAAACTCTGGATGGCAAAGCCATGGGGGATGTTCGACACCGAGCGATACCAACCGACCCGGGTGTGCACCGTCGCCTCGGGGTTCTCCAGGCGCACGTTGGGGATCGCGTAGGCCATGTTGGTGAAACCCATGCCCAGCTCGAATGCCGCTTCGTGATTCATGCCCGGTGCGAACAATGCGGTGATGCTGGGTGCCACCGTGCGGTGCAACCAGCCGGAAGGCAGACCATCCTTGTTCAGGCTGGCCTTGAGGTACTCGGCGGACACGGTGTGGAAATAGGAGCAGTGGATGTCGTCTTCACGGGTCCATTGCACACGCACGGCTTTGCCAGGGAACTCCTTGGCAAGAATCGCCGCTTCGATGATGAAGTCGGGTTTGGACTTGCGACCGAAACCGCCGCCCAGCAGGGTGACGTTGACGGTGACGTTGTCGAACGGCAGGCCGAGACGCTCGCTGATCCGCTCACGGGTGACCTGTGGCGCCTGGCTCGGCCCCCAGGCTTCGCACACACCGTCCTTGTAGCGGGCGATGGCGACCATTGGCTCCATCGGCGACTGTGATAGATGCGGCAAGTAGTAAGAGGCTTCCAGCGTGCTGTTGGCGCCGCTCATGGCTTCATCGATGTTGCCCGTGTTGCGCACCACTTTGCCGGGTTTGAGCGAAGCGGCCTCCAGCTCCTTACGGTAGGCGATCGAGTCATAACTGGCGTTGGCGCCGTCATCCCATTCGATTTTCAGCGCTTCACGCCCCTTGATCGCTGCCCAGGTATTGCTGGCCACCACCGCCACACCACCCAGCGGCTGAAACTCCGATGGCAGTGGACGGCTTTCGATCTGCACGACCTTGAGCACACCGGGGACTTTCATCGCGGCGCTGGCATCGAAGGTCTTGACCTTGCCACCGTACACCGCGGGTCGGGCAATGGTGGCGAACAGCATGCCGTCGACATGCACGTCGGCACCATATACCGCGCGACCGTTGACGATGTCGTCACCGTCGATAGCCCTGGTGCCTTCCTTGCCGATGTAGCGGAATTCCGAAGGTTGCTTGAGGCGCAGACTGTCACGCGCCGGCACGGCCAGGGCGCCCGCAGCGATGGCCAGGGCGCCATAGTCCAGTTCGCGACCGGAAGGCTTGTGGATCACTTTATGCAGTTGCGCATGACATTCACCGACCGGCACCTTCCACTGCTCGGCAGCCGCTTGCTCGAGCATGGTCCGCGCGGCGGCACCGCAGCGGCGCATTGGCTCATACCAGTGGCGCATGCTGCGCGAACCGTCGGTATCCTGGTTACCGAAACGCACTTCGTCGCCCGGTGCCTGCTTGACTTTGACCCGTGCCCAATCCGCTTCCAGTTCGTCGGCCACGACCATGGTCAGGCTGGTGCGCACACCCTGACCCATTTCCGAACGGTTGCAGACGACTGTCACCGTGCCGTCGGCTGCGATGCTGATGTAAACCTTGGGATCGTCGACCCAGCCGTGGGGCATGCCATCGGCGCCGAACTTCTTTTCCTTCTCTTCGGCAAACGCGTCTTGCCAGCCCCAACTGGCGGCCACCACCAGTGCACCCGTAGCGCCCACGCCTTTGAGGAAACCACGCCGACTGAGGTTGCTCAGGGCGAAATCATTCGGTAACCGGCTCATGCCTTGGCCTCCTTGAGGTGAGTGGATGCCTGGCGGATGGCGGTCTTGATGCGGTTGTAGGTGCCGCAGCGGCAAATGTTGCCGACCATCGCCTCTTCGATCTGCTCGTCGCTCGGGTTCGGATTGGTTTTAAGCAATGCGGTGGCAGACATGATTTGCCCGCCCTGACAGTAGCCGCACTGGGCCACGGCCGTGTCGAGCCAGGCTTGCTGCACGACTTTGCCGACGGGGTCGGCATGCAGATTGTCGATTGTGTTGACGTTCTGCCCCACGACCGAGCCGATTGGCGTGATGCAACTGCGTGCTGGAGCACCTTCGATATGAATGGTGCAGGCGCCGCACAGGCCCATGCCGCAGCCGAATTTGGTGCCGTTGTAACCGGCCACGTCGCGGATCGCCCAGAGCAGCGGCATGTCTTCGGTGACGTCGAGTTGATGGTCTTGACCATTGAGTTTCAGGGTAATCATGGGCACGCCCGCATAGTATTGGGTTATGGGGTCGAGCAATCTGCCGCTTTAGCCAAGCGGTTCGGTTATCACAGATCGACTCAGGCTGATGGGCTCTTTTGTGCAGACGAGCACGTCTGCGCCAGGCCTTTGATGAAGCAAATGCTGGTATCGTTAGGTGGCTAAGTTAACCCAGCATTAACAAAAAAGCCCTGCACAATGGAAGTTGTGCAGGGCTTTGAGATCAGTCTGGAAAGCTTAGCTTCAATACTGATTGGGCTCCATTTCCAGATCGACATGAAAACGTTCTGAAATGTCTTTCTGGATGCGCTGTGCCAGGTCGAGCAATTGCAGTCCGGTGGCATTGCCATAGTTGACCAACACCAAGGCCTGCAATTTATGCACGCCTGCATCGTTCTCGCGAAATCCTTTCCACCCTGCCCGTTCGATCAGCCAGCCAGCGGCCAGCTTCATCTGACCGTCCGGTTGTGCGTAGGCAACCAGATCCGGGAACTCACCTTTGAGCCGGGCAACCAGCGCCGCCGGCACCAACGGGTTCTTGAAGAAACTGCCGGCGTTGCCGAGCACAGCCGGGTCCGGCAGCTTTTCGTTGCGGATACTGCAAATGGCCTGGCTGACGTCAGTGGCGGTCGGATGATCGATGCCTTGCTCGGTCAGGCGCTGACGCACCGGGCCGTAATCCAGATGCAGATGCGCAGTGCGGTCGAGCGTGAAACGCACCCGAAGGATCAACCAGCGCCCCGGCTCCTGCTTGAAGAGGCTGTCACGGTAAGCGAAGTTGCATTCTTCCAGGCTGAAGTCGCGCAATTCACCACTGTGGCGATCAAGCGCCGTCAGGCCGGCAAACACGTCCTTGATCTCGACCCCATAGGCACCGATGTTCTGCATCGGTGCGGCACCCACGGTGCCGGGAATCAGGCTCAGGTTTTCCAGGCCGGACAGGCCTTGCATCAATGTGTGCTGCACAAACGGATGCCAGGGTTCGCCAGCCTCGGCCTCGACCACGACCTTGCTACCGTCATCGCTCAACACGCGAATCCCGCGCGTGGCCATGCGCAGTACCAGCGACGACACATCGCCCGTCAGCAACAGGTTGCTGCCACCGCCGATCACCAGCAGGGGCACGTCATGTTCCCGGGCATAGGCCAGTGCTTCGCGCACGTCGGCGTCGCTGTGGGCCTCGGCAAACAGTCGGGCCTGAACATCTACGCCAAAGCTGTTGTAGGGCTTGAGCGAGACCTGTTGCCGCAGCTGCAGACTCATAGCCGTCCCTTCAATTCGATCACCAGCAGATCACTGGCACGCTCGATAAGATCCAGCACCCGCTCGAACCCTTGCTCACAGTCGTGATAAGGGTCCGGCACTTCATCGAGTTCCGACTGATAACGACGCAGGAACAGATCCAGCTCGGCTTTACCCTTGACCGGTTGCAGCGCCTCGAGACTGCGCAGGTTGCTTTTATCCATCGCCAGGATCAGGTCGTAGGTGGCGAAATCGGCGCGGGTCACTTGCTGCGCACGCTGGTTCGACAGGTCATAACCGCGCAGTTTCGCAGCCGCCTGACTGCGCTTGTCCGGTGGATTGCCGACATGCCAGTCACCGGTGCCGGCGGAGGCTACCTCGACTAGGTCGGCCAGCCCTGCCTCACGCAACTTATGCCGTAGCACGCCCTCTGCCGTGGGTGAACGACAGATATTGCCCAGACAGACAAACAGAACCCGCATCAGGCCTCCAGCAGGCGACGAACGCGCTCAAGGTCTTCAATGGTATCGACGCCGGCCGGCGGTGCGATCAGCGCATCAGCAACGTGAATGCGCACCCCGTGCCACAGCGCTCGCAGCTGCTCCAGGCACTCGGTGTCTTCCAGCCAGCACGGACCCCAGCTGACGAAGTCCTGCAGGAAACCGGCGCGATAGGCATAGATACCGATATGGCGACGGTACGGCACGCCTTGCGGCAGCTGTTCGCGGCTCTTGGCGAAAGCGTCGCGCGCCCATGGCAACGTGGCGCGACTGAACGTCAGGGCCAGGCCATTGAGGTCACTGACGACCTTGACCACATTGGGATTGAACAGGGTTTCGACATCTTCGATCGGCTCGGCCAGGGTGGCCATGCGCGCTTCGGTGTGGGCGGCGAGGTTGACGGCGACCTGATCGATCACGCTCGGCGGGATCAGGGGTTCATCACCCTGGACGTTGACGACGATGGCATCGGGCGCCAGACCCAGTTTCGCCGCGACTTCCGCCAGACGATCGGTGCCGGAGTTGTGATCTTCGCGGGTCATCACCACTTCGGCGCCAAAGCCCTGACAAACCTCAACGATGCGCACGTCGTCGGTGGCAACCACCACACGCTGGGCGCTGCTTTTGCTCGCCTGCTCCCAGACATGCTGAATCATTGGCTTGCCGGCAATCAACAGCAGCGGTTTGCCCGGCAGACGCGTAGAGGCATAACGCGATGGAATGACAACGGTAAAGGCTGTAGTCATTTATCCAGACGCTCATCGGTAGTCAGGGTACGGGCTTCGGATTCGAGCATCACCGGAATACCGTCGCGAATCGGGTACGCCAGGCCGGCGCCCTTGCTGATCAGCTCGGTCTTGTCGGCGCTGAGCTTGAGCGGGCCTTTGCAGACCGGGCAAGCGAGGATGTCGAGCAGTTTGGTGTCCATGATCATTCCCTGGATAAAACGGTTTAAGGCAAAAGTCGAGCCGGCAACAGACGCATCAGCTGGGTATCGAACCAGGCCACGAAAGCCGGTGACGGCACAGCGTCCACTGCCAGATACCACCAATCGGCGGCGGCGAAGGCACGGCACTTCACCGCGTCCTTTTCGGTCATCACCAATGGCAATGACGGCTTGAAATTCAAGGCCTGCACGCTGTATTCGGCGTGATCGGCGAAGGCATGCGGCACTGGCTGCCAGTGTAGCGTTTCGAGGGTCGTGAAGAAACGCTGCGGATTGCCGATTCCAGCCACCGCATGCAGCGCCTGGCCTTTGGGAAAGTGATCGAGGGGAAGGCGTTGACCACTTTGCAGATTGACCAGCGCGGTCGGTTGCAACTGAAAGGCAAAACCACCGTCGCGGTCAGCCGTGGCGCCGTTGTACAACACCGCATCGACGCTTTGCAGGCGTTCGACCGGTTCGCGCAATGGCCCGGCGGGCAGGCATCTCTGGTTGCCAAGGCCCCGGGCGGCATCGATCAGCACCAGTTCGAGGTCCCGGGCCAGTCGGTAATGCTGCATGCCGTCATCGGACAAAATCAGGTCCAGCGGCTCACTCGCCAGCAAGGCCTTGACGGCCCGACTGCGGTCCGGGTCGATCATCAATGGCACGCCGGTACGCTGGACGATCAATAGCGGTTCGTCGCCGGCGATGTCCGCGCCTTGATCCGCCTCGACCCGCCAGGGCAACTGCGCCGGTTTGGCACCGTAGCCACGACTGACCACGCCGACCCGCAAGCCACGGCGCTGGCAATGCTGGATCATCCACAGGATCAGCGGTGTCTTGCCGGTACCGCCCACGGTGATATTGCCCACCACGATCAGCGGGACGGGCGGCTGATAGATCTCACCCTCGCCTGCCAGAAAGCGTTTGCGCTTGTTGTTGACCACGCGTCGGTACAACCACTCCAGCGGCTGCAATAACTTGAGTGCCGGATGACCTCGGTACCAGGCGGCGAGCAGGCGATCGGACATGGCCATCAGGGCGCGGGCGCCGCCTCCACGGTGGTCATGCGCAAGTGACTGAAGCCAAGCTTGCCGGCGGCGTCCATGGCGGTGATCACCGATTGATGCTGGGTTTTGCCGTCGGCGCTGATGGACAGCGGACGATTGGTATCACCCTTGGCCTCTTTTTGCAGCGCGTCCATCAGGGTTGCCAGGTCGCTTTTTGGCAGGATCTGGTTGTTCACCGAGAACACGCCGTCTGCACTGATGGCGATATCCAGCTGTTTGGATTGATCTTCCGCAGGCGAGCCGCTGACCGCTTCCGGCAGGTCGACGCGCAACTGGGTTTCACGGGTAAAGGTCGTGGTCACCACGAAAAACAGCAGCAGGACAAACACCACGTCGATCAGCGACACGAGGTTGATGTCCACGTTCTCCCGTTGCTTGCGGCGGAACTTCACGCTTTGCCCTCAGCCAGATCAACGTCGCGGTCGCCTTGCACCACCTCCACCAGCTTGATGGCTTCCTGTTCCATGCCCACGACGAGCTCATCGATACGCCGTTGCAGGAAACGATGGAAGAACACCGACGGAATACCCACGATCAAACCCGACGCCGTGGTGATCAAGGCTTTGGAAATACCACCGGCCAACACCGCCGGGTTGGTCGCCATGCCCGTACCCATGAACGAACTGAAGATATCGATCATGCCCAGCACCGTCCCCAGCAGGCCCAGCAATGGCGCCATGGCGGCGATGGTACCGAGGGCATTGATGTAGCGTTCCAGTTCATGGATGACCCGGGCGGCGGCTTCTTCGATGCACTCTTTCATGATCTCGCGACCATGCTTGGAGTTCGCCAGGCCGGCGGCCAGGATCTCGCCCAACGGAGAGTTGGCGCGCAGTTCCTTGAGCTTTTCTTTATTGAGTTGCTTGTCCTTGATCCAGACCCAGACCTGACCGAGCAAATGCTCCGGGGTCACACGACTGGCCCGCAGGGTCCAGAGACGCTCGGCAACGATCGCCATGGCCACGATGGAACTCAGAATGATCGGCAGCATCATCCAGCCGCCGGATTTGACCAATTCCCACACAGTGAAAGTCCCCTCGAAAAAGTGCGCCACTCTAACATAGGGGGTCGACGCACCGAAGACCGTGATGTCGCATCCGGTCGGGCTGTAATAACGCCCGGTTATTTGCTCACTGGCGGTGGGTCGCGCCAGAAGCGCCGTTCCAGACGCATGGAGCGCGGCGCCTCGTAACGCCCGAGTTGCAGATGAATGGCACCCTGCTCCGCACTGTCGTAGATCGCCATGCCGAGCTTTTCATAGCGTGCCAGGACGGTCGGGTGCGGATGGCCGAACGAATTGCCCTGGCCACGGGAGATCAACACCGCCTTGGGCTGCAAGGCGTTGAGCAGCGCCATGGACGACGAACTGCGACTGCCGTGGTGCGGCGATTGCAGCCAATCGGTGGCTACGGCCAATGGACTGTCGAGCAAGGCGCGCTCGGCGGCCATGTCGATGTCGCCGGTCAGCAGCATTCGCTCGCCGCTGGCTTCAATCTGCAGAATGCAGGATTTCGGATTGCTTTCGCGGGCATGCGCCCATTGCCATAGTTCAAAGTTCACGCCGTCCCAGGTCCATCGCCGACCGCTCTCGCAGCCCCCCGCATTCACCGGCAACTCTGCCGGCTCACCACCGAGTACATGCCTCACCGGCAGTCCCTGGGCGATCGCCTGCGCTCCGCCGGCATGATCGGCGTGGGCGTGGCTGATCAACATCAGATCGATGCCATCCACGCCCAATTTGCGTATCGTTGGCAAAACCACGCGCTCGCCGAGATCGTTGTCACCGAACCGAGGACCCGCGTCATACAGCAGCGTGTGATGGCGAGTGCGGACCAGGATCGCCAGGCCCTGGCCGACATCCAGCTGCCAGACCTCGGCAATTCCTTCCGGTATTTCGGTGCGCGGCGGAAAAACCAGCAACAGCAGCATTGGCCATCCGAGCGGGCGTATCGGTACGCCCCGCGGCAGCAAAAGGAGAAAGGCTCCCAAGGTACCGATGGCCCAGACCCATGGTGGAATCGCGGTGGGCACCCACGCCGGAACCTGGCCCGCCACCCACCCCAGCCCCCAGAACAACCCATCGATCAGACCACCCGTGATCCACAACAGGCCCTCGCCCACATAAGGCACGGGCAACAACAGCGTCCCGAGCAATGCCGGTGGCAGTACCACCAGACTGATCCACGGCACGGCCAACAGGTTGACCAGCGGCCCGCTGACACTGATCGGCAAACCCAGTACCAGCAACAACGGGCCCAGGCCGATTGCGATCAGCCATTGCGCGCGCGTCCAGGTTTGCCACCAAAGCCAAGGCCCCAAGCGACCGCCGAAGGTGAAGATCAGCACGGCCACCGCTGCGAAAGACAACCAGAACCCCGGTTGCAGACTGGCCAGCGGATCCAATAGCAAAACGCCATTGAGCGCCAGCAGCAACGGCCACCACGCGCCAAGGTGTCGAAAACGCAGGCGCCATAACAGCACCAGACCGATCATCAAACAGGCACGCCGCACCGGCACATCAAAACCGGCCAATAGCCCGTAACCAAGCGCTGCAGCGAAGGCCAGACCACAGGCCCAGGGCAACCATGGCAGACGGTTCGACCACAGGCCATAGCGGGCGAGCCCGGCAATCAGCAGATACACCACCCCTGCCAGCAGACCAATGTGCTGCCCGGAAATCACCAATAAATGCACGGTGCCGGTGTCTTGCAACACCTGCCAATCCTGGCGGCTGAGTCCACCACCATCACCCAGAACCAAAGCGGCCAGCACACCCGTCCGCCCTTGGGCATCCACGGCCTGCAAGCGCTGACGAATACCATCGCGCCAGGCCCATTGCGCCTCGCGCAAACGCTCGCCGTCCTTGACGGTACCCGTTGCCCCGATGCGTTGCGCGAACAGCCAGGCGTCGTAATCGAAGGCATAGGGATTGAGCAGCCCGGCGGGACGCTTCAACTTGACCGCCAAGCGCCAGCGCTCGCCGCTGTTCACCGGCGGCCCTTCATACCAGGCCAGTCGCATGAGTTGTGGCACTTTGCCGTGTCGCGACCGGGCATCCGCCAGCTCAAAACGGATTACGCCTTCGTTGTTCTGGGGCAGCCCCACCACCCGTCCTTCGACCCAGCGCGTTTCACCATCGAGGCTCGCTGGCAAACGATCATCCAGTGCCCATTGCGCCTGTGCGCAGGCCCAACTCAAGCCGAACAGGAAAAACGCCACCGGGTAGGTCCTAAATGGCAACACCATCAAACCCACAACCGGCATCAACAGCCACAACCCGACCGGCGGCAATGCCGGTAAAAAGCGCAAGGTCAGCAGACCCAACGCCAGCGCCATCATCCCTGTGCGCATAAGCCCGTCCTTGAGAGTCCCGTCCCTAGGCATAGCGGGCGTATCGCACGGTCGTCGTTATCAATTGTCACAAAGTCTGAATGGGCGACGCCTAGAATCGAGACATACTTGCCGCCTTAACCGACCGAGAAGCCTTATGCCCCGGCGCTTGTTCAAACGCTACATGCCAGACCCGACCAGCATCAGGGAACACAAATCCTTACGCTTTCTCGGCACCCTGCTGCATGACCCCAACCTCTGGCACCTCAATCGCCACTCCGTAGCCCGGGCAATGGCGGTTGGCCTGTTCGCGGCGTTCCTGCCGATCCCTTTGCAAATGCTGTTGGCCGCCGTACTCGCGATCATCGTGCGCGGCAACATGCCGATTGCCGTCAGCCTGGTCTGGCTGACCAACCCGATCACCATGCCTGCGGTGTTCTACTGCACTTACCAAGCCGGCGCCTGGCTGATGGACGTTCCTCCCCGCCAATTTCCGGATGCGTTGACCTGGGAATGGATCAGCGGCGAGTTATCGACCTTGTGGCAGCCGTTTTTGCTGGGCTCGGTGGTGACGGGCTTGGCTCTCGGGGCGCTCGCCTACTGCCTGGTGATGATGTATTGGCGCTGGTGGGTGGCGCGGCAATGGAAGCGCCGCAAGAAAAGCCGAATGTGAGAAAGCAAAACGGCCTCCGTATGGAGGCCGTTTTTTTTTGCGATGTCTGTGATGACACTATCGCTTATGTGCGCATCCCGCGACCGCTGACCAGCAATCGCGCGCAACCGATGTACAGCACGACAGTTGCCACCAGCATGAAGGTAATCGCAATGCTGATGCGAATATCCGACACACCAAGGATGCCATAACGGAAGGCGTTGACCATGTGCAGCACCGGGTTGGCCAGGGACACGGTCTGCCAGAACGGCGGCAGCAACGTAATCGAGTAGAACACCCCGCCCAGGTACGTCAGTGGCGTCAGCACGAAGGTCGGAATGATCGAAATGTCATCGAAGTTGCGCGCAAACACGGCGTTGATGAAGCCCAGCAGCGAGAAGATAGTCGCCGTCAGCACCACCACCAGAAGGGTCACCCCCAGGTGATGCACCTGCAAATGGGTGAAGAACAACGACAGCAGCGTCACGATGATGCCAACCATCAAACCGCGCAGTACACCGCCCAGGGTAAAGCCAATCAGAATGGTGTGGGGCGAGACCGGCGACACCATCAGTTCTTCAATGGAACGCTGAAACTTGCTGCCGAAAAAGCTCGACACCACGTTACCGTAGGAGTTGGTGATCACCGACATCATGATCAGCCCCGGCACGATGTACTCCATATAGGTGAAACCACCCATGTCGCCGATTTGCCGGCCGATCAGATTGCCGAAGATCACGAAGTACAGAACCATGGTGATGGCCGGCGGCAGCAGGGTCTGCGGCCAGATCCGGGTAAAGCGCCGGACCTCACGGTAAACGATGGTATTCAGGGCAACGAGGTTGGGCTGCAGCTCGGAACTCATACCGCCACCTTCGACAGATTTTTCTCCACCAGGGACACGAACAACTCCTCGAGGCGATTGGTTTTGTTACGCAGGCTCAGCACTTCGATGTTCTGCTGTGCCAGCTGAGTGAACAGCGCAGTGATGCCCATGCTCTTGTCCACCTGGACTTCCAGGGTATGGGCATCGATCAACCGCGACGGATAGCCGATAAGCTGCGGTGGTGCGCTCAAGCTGTTTTTCAGATCCAGCAAGAAAGTTTCGACATGCAATTGGCTGAGCAACTGCTTCATGCTGGTGTTTTCGACGATGGTGCCGTGGTCGATGATGCCGATGTTACGGCACAACTGCTCAGCCTCTTCCAGGTAGTGCGTGGTGAGGATGATGGTGATGCCTTTTTTGTTCAGCTCGGTGAGAAAGGTCCACATCGAGCGACGCAGTTCGATGTCCACGCCGGCGGTCGGCTCGTCGAGGATCAACAGGCGTGGCTCGTGGACCAGCGCCCGGGCAATCATCAATCGACGCTTCATGCCACCGGACAGCGAACGCGACGGCACATCGCGCTTGTCCCACAGCCCGAGCTGGGTCAAATACTGCTCGGCGCGCTCCTTGGCGATTTTCGCCGGAATGCCGTAGTAACCGGCCTGGGTCACGACAATGTCGAAGGTCTTTTCAAACTGGTTGAAGTTGAACTCCTGGGGTACGACGCCGATGGAGCGCTTGAGCCCCGCCGGGTCCTTGTCCAGGTCGTGACCAAAGATATTCACCGTGCCGCTGGTCTTGTTCACCAGGGTCGAGAGAATGCCAATGGTCGTGGATTTGCCGGCGCCGTTGGGGCCGAGCAGGGCGAAAAAGTCACCTTCGGCGACATCCAGATCGATACCACTCAAGGCCTGGAAACCGTTGCCGTAGGTTTTGGTTAGCTGCCGGATGGACAGAGCGGAACTCATATCGGATTCATGCACCAAGAAGGAAGGAAAGGAATAAATGGGGGCGGGCGGCGGACAACTCAACCACGACGCACCGGCACAATGGTGCTTGTCGCCGCCACACAAGTACAGTCAAGTGTGTCGATAGTGAGTATTAAGTCAACGCGGTCATCACCGCCTTTTGATAAGCCGGACGCTGTTTCAGCCTTGCGTACCAGGCCTCCAGGTGAGGCATGGGCGCACGCTCGATCGGCATTTCGAACCAGGCATAAATGAAACTGCCCAGGGGAATGTCGCCCATGCCGATCTCGTCGCCGGACAGGTAAGGCCGGGTTGCCAATGCCTGATCGGCCATCATCAGCAGCGCTTCGCATTCCTTGATTGCCGCCTTGATGGCGGGCCAGTCCTTCTGATCCGCGGGGGTGCGCAAGACGCCCCAGAACACGGTACGGAACGGTCCGGCAAAACTGGAAGTGGTCCAGTCCATCCACTTGTCGGCTGTTGCGCGAGCTTGCAGATCCGCCGGATACCAGGCGCTGCCTTCGGCGTGACGGGCCATCAGATAACGGACGATGGCATTGGATTCCCACAACACGAAGCCATCATCTTCAATCACCGGGACCCGGCCGTTAGGGTTCATCGCGCGGTACTGCGGCGTGTCGACGACACCAAAAGCACCACCGGCGTCGATGGCTTCATAGGCCAGGCCCAGCTCTTCGGCGGCCCACAATGGCTTTCTGACATTCGATGAATTTTTCCGACCCCAGATCTTCAGCATGACCGCCTCTCAATGGATGAATGCGCAGGCAGCATACGCCGGATCAGGCGCGACTCAAATCGCTCTGCATGTCCCCCAACAGCCCTGGCAGTTGCTTGCCGAACAAGTGCGGATAACACTTTTCAAGGTGCTCGAAGAAAAACGTTTCCGGCACGTCGCTGAACTGGCCATGATCAATCAGATACTCCATCAGCTTCTCGCCATCACGGTTGAATGGATGGAAAACACTGTCGTTGATCCCGTCGAATTCCAGCGGCGCGACATTGAACAACTCACACAGACCCTGGTTGAAGGCCGGGGTGGCTTTGACCCAGCGGCCGTTCAGGTAAAGCTCGGTGTAGCCATGCATGGCAAACACGTCGCTCTTGAGCAATTCGAGCAGACGCGGCGTCGATAAATGATTGCGTACATCCGCCAGACCAATCCGCGCGGGAATTGCGCAATGCCGCGCGCACCCGGCCAACAGCGTGGCCTTGGGCACGCAGTAACTCTCACCGGTCGCCAGTGCATGACTGCCGCGCAAGGTCTGTGGATCACGACTGAACGTGTAAGGGTTATAGCGCACGACTTCACGGACGGCGTAATAGAGGTTGATCGCCTGCTCGAGCGGGTCGCGACGGCTGCCGCGATGTTGTTCGGCGAACTCCATCACCGAGGGATGGTCACTATCGATGAAGCGGCCGGGACTCAGGTACTCGTGCATGAGGGCAATCTCCTAGGGTAGCTCCGAGTCTAGCGAGAGGTTCAGCACAGAGATAACGACGTTTCGGCCAAAGATGGGCGTTATGTCGCTCGCTCAACGAACGATTTTTCAAGGTCTGTCGTTCATCAGGCCTACAAAATCAGCCACTGTTTCCCACGTTTTCAATCACATCGCTCTGACCACCCTGTTTTGCGGATGCCGTCTAAGCTCTGAGGGTTGGCTCGCCCTGGTTTCACGGAGGATTAAATATGCTGCTGTTGTGGATACTGGTTCTGATTGTCGGAATAGCTTATTTGGCCCACCGCCGGATTTCGCCGCTGCCTGCACTGGGTATCGTGGCTGTCTACCTGCTGGCAATGAGCGTATTCAGCCACGCACCAGGCTGGCTGCTACTGATTCTCTGGGTGCTGGTCGCTGTCGTGGCGACCCCATTGCTGCTACCTGACCTGCGCCGTAAATGCTTCAGTGCGCCGCTGTTCAACTGGTTCCAGAAAACCCTGCCGCCCATGTCAGAAACCGAGCGCGAAGCCATCGAGGCCGGCACGGTATGGTGGGATGGCGAATTGTTCAGCGGCCGTCCGGACTGGAACAAACTGCTGGCCTATCCCAAAGCGCAGTTGAGTGAGGAGGAACAGGCCTTCATCGATGGTCCGACCGAAGAACTCTGCGCCATGGTCAGCGACTGGCAGCTCGGTCAAACCATGGACCTGCCGGCCGAGGCCTGGGCATTCATCAAGGAAAACGGCTTCTTCGCCCTGATCATTCCCAAGGAATTTGGCGGCAAGGGGTTTTCGGCCTATGCCCACTCCCAGGTCGCGATGAAACTGGCGTCCCACAGCGGCGACCTTGCCTCCACCGTGATGGTCCCCAATTCCCTCGGCCCGGCCGAACTGTTGCTGCATTACGGCACCGACGAACAACGCAACCATTACCTGCCACGCCTGGCGCGCGGCGAAGAAATCCCCTGCTTCGCCCTCACCGGACCGTTGGCCGGCTCCGATGCGGGCGGAATGCCAGACACCGGGGTGATCTGCAAAGGTCAATGGGAAGGCAAGGAAACCCTCGGCCTGCGCCTGAACTGGGAAAAGCGCTACATAACACTGGGCCCGGTGGCCACCCTGCTCGGCCTGGCGTTCAAGGCCTACGACCCGGATCACTTGTTGGGCGAGCAGGAAGACCTGGGCATCAGCCTGGCACTGATACCGACTGACACCGCGGGAGTGGAAATCGGCCGCCGTCATCTGCCGCTCGGTGCGGCGTTCATGAATGGCCCCAACTCCGGCAAGGATGTGTTCGTGCCGCTGGAATACCTCATCGGCGGTCAGGAAATGCTCGGCAAGGGCTGGATGATGCTGATGAATTGCCTGTCAGTAGGGCGCTCGATCTCCCTGCCAGCGGTCGGCACCGGCATGGCCAAGTTCACCAGCCTTGTGACCGGCCAGTACGCCCGGATTCGCGAGCAGTTCAACGTTCCGATTGCCGCCTTCGAAGGCATTCAGGAAGCCATGGGACGCATCGCCGGCAACGCCTGGATGATGGACGCGGCGCGCATGCTGACCACCAATGCGGTGGATCTTGGCGAGAAGCCGTCGGTCCTGTCGGCGATTCTCAAGTACCACCTCACCGAACGCGGCCGCGAGTGCATCACCCACGCCATGGATGTTCACGGCGGCAAGGCGATCATCATGGGGCCGAAGAACTATCTCGGACGAATCTGGAATGGCGCGCCGATCTGCATCACCGTGGAAGGGGCGAACATTCTCTCGCGTAACCTGATGATCTTTGGCCAGGGGGCGATTCGCTGCCATCCGTTCGTCCTCAAGGAAATGGCCCTCGCCAGCCGCGAAGACAAGGATCAGGCGCTGAGCGAGTTTGACGGCCTGCTGCTCAAGCATATCGGTTTTGCCGTGAGCAATGCGGCCAGCACCCTGGTGCTGAACCTCGGTTTCGGCCACCTGGAACACCTGCCGGGCGACAGGCTCAGCCAGGGTTATTTCCGCGCGCTCAACCGTCAGGCCGCCGCGTTCGCCCTGCTCGCCGATCTGAGCATGATGCTGCTGGGCGGTGAATTGAAACGCCGCGAACGCCTCTCGGCACGGTTGGGCGATGTATTGAGCAATCTGTACCTGGCCAGCGCCGCGCTCAAGCGTTACAGCGACCTCGACTCACCGGAACACATGACGCCGCTGTTTACCTGGGCCATGGAAGAAAGCCTGGGCCAGGCCGAGCGGGCCATGGACGAACTGTTGAGCAACTTCCCGAACAGGGTACTGGGCTGCCTGTTGCGGGTGATCGTGTTCCCGTTCGGCCGCCGCCACAAAGGGCCTTCGGACAAGTTAGGCGCGGAAGTGGCGGCAGTGATCGGCCGTGCCAAAGGCGATCCGACTCTGGAAGAGTTGCTCTTGGGCTGCTATCGCCCGCAATCGGCCGAAGACCCGGTCGGCGCACTGCAACACGCCAGCGATCTGTTGAACGCAGCGCAACCTCTGCAAAAGAAACTGCATGTGGCACTCAAAAGCGGTCAGGTCAAACCGATCGCCGGGGAACACATCATTGATACGGCACTTGAAGCTGGCGTATTGCAACCCGTGGAGGCACATGCTCTGCGTGAAGCCGAAGCGGCGCGACGCAAGGTGATCAATGTCGATGACTTCGACAAGGACGAGCTGGCGCTGGCCGCAGGGAAGGTCCGCTGATCCAGCAGTCCCTCTCTTCCAAGTGAAAAAAGGGCGCAGGAGCTTTATACTCCTGCGCCCGTTTTGCTCTTGAGGACTTATCTCGTGTCCAACATCGTTGCCGATCATCTCGTTCTGCTCGACCACCTGCGCAGCATCCTGGTCGCCGTAGGTGAGGCCGACCAGGTTCCCGAAGAAAGCCATGCCTTGTTCCTGGAGCGCTTTGACGAATTGCGTGCATTGCTGCCGGTCGATCCGATCGAAAGCCAATACCTGGGCCAGGACATTCTGTGCCAGGTGATTACCCGCTACCCACAAATCGCCCACCTGGTCCCGCGCGACCTGCTGTGGTACTTCGCCGGCGATTGCCTGCATTACATGCCCGACGATGAAATCGACCTGTACCAGGCCCTGGAAGAGCGTCGTTTCGAAGCCGAACAGAACGACGAACCTTTCGACTGGAACCAGGAAAAACAGCTGCTGGCGTTGTCGAATGAGGACAGCAAGCACTGATCCGCGTTCAGCAATACAAAGGCCCGCATGTTCAACCATGCGGGCCTTTTTAATGCCCTAAAACAAACCGTCACTCTCGGGTAACTCATACTCCGATACCGCCGTAGCCAGTTTGCCCGGCTTCCCTGGTTTGCCCAAGGTCGGCTCTTTCTCCATGCACTCCACGAGGTAATCAATCAACACCCGCAGCTTGGGAGGCAGGTAGCGGGTGGGCGAATGCAGCAACCAGGCACCGCCGTGGTAGGACGCCAGAAAAACCCAGTCCGGCAGCACCTGCACCATCAATCCCTTCTCCAGGGCACGGCGCGCCGTAAAGTACGGCAGGCTGCCTATGCCGATGTGCTGCAATACCGCGCCAAAACGCACACCCGTGTGGTTGGCGGCGTATCGCCCGCGCACGCCCACAGTCACGGATTTGTTGCCTTTCTTGAATTTCCAGCGCGCATCGCTCGGCGTTTCACCCAGGTAGATGCAGCTGTGGTTGAGCAAATCATGGGGATGAGTCGGGGTTCCGTGTTCAGCCAGATACTGCGGCGTCGCGCAAAGCAAATGGTCAATCGTCAGTAACTGCCGCCCCACCAGGCCCGCAGGGGGCCGATCGGTGATGCGAATCGCCAGGTCGACGTGATCGTCGATCAGATCAACCTGCCGATCCTCAAGCAACAGCTCCACATCCACTTTGGGATAGCGACGCAAAAACTCCGGCATATGCGGGTGAATCACGATCCGCCCCACCGCTTTCGGCACACTGAGACGCACCACACCCTCGGGTTCATCCGTGAACTGACCACTGATTTCCATGACTGACCGAGCGGCATTGACCATCTCCTGGCACCGCTTGAAGACCTCCTCGCCACCATCGCTCAACCGCAGCTTGCGTGTGGTGCGTTGCAGCAGGCGAGTGGCCAATGCCTTCTCCAGCCGCGAAATGCTGCGGCTCACCGCCGAAGGTGAAGAGCCCAGCTGCCGGGCCGCCTCGGAGAAGCTGCCGGTCTCGACGACCTTGACGAAAATCGCCATTTCCCCGAGCAACGGCAGTGGAAGATTTATGCTCACAACGCAACAGTCCTTTGATGTTTGAACGGATTATCACGTAATTCCAGGCTCCATATAATGAAAAATGGAAACATTCATACGAGCATGGAATATGACGCTTCGCCTCTTTTTCCATAGTGATGACCTCAAGGCCAATGTGGAAGTCCTGGATTGCACGCCCCACGAGAACGAATTCGCCGTGGTGCTGCGCGCAACGTTGTTTCACCCTCAGGGTGGAGGGCAACCCTGCGACACCGGATGGATCGGCGAAAGCCAGGTATCGCGAGTGGTTCAGGATCCCGACCGGATCATTCACTTTGTCGATCAGCCGATCAAACCCGGCATGACTCAGATCCGGGTGGACGAGCAACGTCGCCGGTTTAACACGCGCATGCATACCGCCGGCCACCTGATCGGCCACTTTGTTCAAGCCATGGGCTGGATGCCGACCAAGGCCCATCATTGGCCAGGCGAAGGACGTGTGCAGTTCAAACCCACGGAATCGGCAAAAGACGTTGATGCCCCTGCAGTTCAGCACGGCATCGAACAATGGATCGCCCGCGACCTGCCGCGCCTGACATCGCTACGCGAGGGCGCCCGGGAAATCGGTTTCGGTGAACTGCCCGCCTATGGCTGCGGCGGCACCCACGTACGCAGCCTGAAGGATCTGGGCGCAGTCACAATCGCTTCCCTTTCGCAGAAGAAAGGGATCCTGTCGGTTCACTACCACGTGGACTGAGGATTCGGACGATGACGCCAATGTCATCGCCTGATGCCGGGGGAGCCCGCGTTCGCGGGCTTCGTTGACTCTCTGATAGATGGACCTAAGACATGATGCTTGAAGTCGAGCGTCTCGATGAGGCGTGCATAAAAAAACTGGCCAATGAAGAAGTCCTTGCCGTCCGTTTCAAAGGCTGGCTGCCCCGGTCGCTGGCGATCCAGATTGGCGACAAGATCCTCGCGCCAGGTTTTGAAGGCTATATCAACGCGCCGAGCATCGGCCGCATCGGCATGGCGTTCTATGAAGCGGAAAACCAGCCAGTACTGATAGAGGACTACTTCGACCGCGCCACCCGTAACATCGCCGAATTACGCAACCGCTGTGCCCCCTACTCCTGCCCGGTCGACACGCTGCGCTGCATGCTCGACGAATCCTGGCCAGCCGGCGCTCACCTGGAAAGCCTTTACGGCCGCAAGATGTACGTTGGCCTGTCACGAGTGGTGAAGCCAGACGTGTGCTTCCTGGCTCATCACGACATTTTCGCCAAGGACGCCCCCGACAGTTTCCAGGCCAGAAGCCTGGAAGCGCAGTTCGCCTGCAATGTTTACCTGAACATGCCCAGTGAGGGTGGCGCGCTGCAGATATGGGACCAAGACATTTCCCCGGAACAGTTCGACGAAATGCGTGGCGACAGTTACGGCATCGACCCGGCCTTGCTCGGCACTCCAACCCTGGAGATAAGCCCTGAACCAGGGGACTTCATCATGTTCAATTCGCGGCGCATGCACGCAGTGACGCCAGGTGTGGCCGATCCACGCTTGAGTCTTTCATTCTTTGTCGGCTATCGCGGCAACGCTTCCCCCCTGACCTTCTGGAGTTGAGATGCTTTCAAATTACCTGGGCGAATTTCTGGCTTTGGCCACGATTCACTTTCTGGCGGTGGTCGCTCCCGGGCCAGACTTCGCCGTGACGATTCGCCAGAGTGTGCGTTTCGGCCGAGTGATCGGGATTTGCACGGCACTGGGGATCGGTGCGGGGATTTCCGTACACGTGCTGTACACCTTGTTGGGCGTCGGCGCACTGATGCACACCACGCCCTGGCTGTTGACGGTAGCCAAGGTCGTGGGCGGCGCCTACATTCTGTACCTCGGTGTCAGCCTGCTGCGCAGCAAACCGAAAACCGTGCCGGAAGGCGGCCACGGCGCAGACGAACCGGTCGTCGAGCAAACGCTGCTGAAAGCCTTTACCACGGGCTTTCTGACCAACGCCACCAACCCCAAGGCCACACTGTTTTTCCTGGCGATCTTCACCACCCTCATCAGCGCCACGACCCCACTGAAAATTCAGGCGCTGTACGGTATCTGGATGTGTTTCGTAAACGCATTGTGGTTCGTCATCGTTGCGCTGTTCTTTTCCAGCGCACGGGTGCGAGTATTGTTCATGCGCATGGGGCACTGGTTCGAACGCACCATGGGGCTGATCCTGATTCTGTTTGCTGGCCGGTTGATTCTGTCGATGTAAGATCCCGACCCTGCAAAAGGCCCGCGCAGTGAGACTGGCGGGCCTTTTTCTGTTTCGCAGATAAATCACGCGCAAACAAAAACGCCGCTCAATGAGCGGCGTTTTCGTTAAATATGGAGCGGGAAACGAGACTCGAACTCGCGACCCCGACCTTGGCAAGGTCGTGCTCTACCAACTGAGCTATTCCCGCAAATGGCGTCCCCTAGGGGACTCGAACCCCTGTTACCGCCGTGAAAGGGCGGTGTCCTAGGCCACTAGACGAAGGGGACACGCTGCCCGGAACACATGGTGTGTGTTTCGGTGCCCAGACCCGCATCCGAAGACTTGGTTCTGGTTTCACTCAGCCTTGCCCGAAAGCAACGCTGTTTAAAATTGGAGCGGGAAACGAGACTCGAACTCGCGACCCCGACCTTGGCAAGGTCGTGCTCTACCAACTGAGCTATTCCCGCTTTGGCGTCCCCTAGGGGACTCGAACCCCTGTTACCGCCGTGAAAGGGCGGTGTCCTAGGCCACTAGACGAAGGGGACACACTACAACATTCACTCCCTGCTTCGTTTCGCTGTGTGCTTTACGCTGCAAGTGGCGCGCATTCTATGGATGGATTGGAAGGTCGTCAACCCCCTGATATAAATTTATTTAAATCAATGACTTCGCCCTGCTTTTCGGCCCCAATCCGGATTTTCCGCCGCCCGGCGTTTGGCGCCTATATTCTGACACTCGCCAAGACGCTATAGTCCACGACATGAATGATGGCAATCTGCTCAGGAGGTGCCAGTATTCATATAAGCAAGGACTGACCGATACAGGTTGAGCCACGCCGATTCAACTCGTCGAGCGGCGCTAGGCGCTTAAATGCCTGGCCACTAAACTCGGACGCGAACCCAATAAAGAGGTCTTACCGGTGACACCACTCATGATCACCCTGCTCGTCGTAGCCGGGATCGCACTCTTGATCGCCATTGGCTACATCAACCATGTGGTGGAAAACAACAAGGTGGAAAGGGCCCGCACCAAGGTTGAACTCAACGATCGCCTGCGCCGTTGCGGCGAGATCACCGAGACCTTCCCTGGCCAGTTGATGACACCGGCGCTCAAGCTGCTGTTGACTCGCCTGGAACTGAACGTCTGCCAGCGCCTGCTGAACCTGGAAAAAACCAGTTCCAACCTCAAGGCGCGGATTGCCGAGCTGGAGGTACTGACGGCCTTGGGCGAAGGGATGCCGGTCAACAACCCGCCGGCACCGATCCAGACCGAAGCCAAGGCCAAGGACGTACGCTTCCTGCTCGAAGCCCTGCACGGCCAGATCACCCGCGCAGCGCAGGACGGCTTTCTTCAGCCCACCGAAGCCAAGCGCTGGATCCGTGAAGTGCGCCATATCCTGGTCTTGCTGCACATTGAGTTCTTCAACAACCTCGGTCAGCACTCCCTGCAACAAAACCAGCCTGGTCAGGCGCGCCTTGCGTTCGAACGTGGCGTGCAATACCTGCGCAAACAGCAGGAACCACAGCTCTACGCCGAACAACTGGAATATCTGGAAAAGCTCCTGGCCCGCGCCAACGACCAGGTCATGGACCGCATTGCGCCGGTAGAAGGCGAAGTGAACCAATTGACCGAAGGCCTCAAAGACGTCGAGGCCGATGCGGACTGGAAGAAAAAAGTGATTTACGACTGATCAGCGACCAAACGCAAAAAAGCCACCGAGACAGGTGGCTTTTTTTTGGTTCACGTCCCGGTGAACATGCATGCCCTGTAGCAGCTGGCTTGCGGCGATGGCATCGAGTGCGCCGTGTTTATCCTGTTCATACGCGTTATCGTTTACGACCATCGCTGCGGTGCAGCGACCCGACAACCCAGCTACAGGGAATCGCTTACAACCGCCAAACAGCGCAGGGCGCAACCGCGCGCACAGCGGTCGGTTGCCACGCCACCTTCAGAGCCTGAAATGCCCCACCATCCCCTTCAACTCAACCCCCAACTGCGCCAGCTCGATACTGGACGCGGCATTCCCCTGCATCGCCAACGAAGACTGATCCGCACTGGCACGAATGCTCGTAACACTGCGGTTGATCTCCTCGGCCACTGAACTCTGCTCCTCGGCAGCCGCAGCGATCTGCTGGTTCATCTGCTGAATCAAGGACACCGCCGACGCTATGCTGCCGAGCGCACTCTCGGTCTGCAGCGCATCGCTCACCGCCAGTTTCACCAGCTCGCCACTGCTCTGAATCTGCTGTACCGACGTCTGCGCCGCCGTGCGCAAGGCACTGACCAGTCGTTCGATCTCCTCCGTCGATTGCTGGGTGCGCTTGGCCAGCGCGCGCACTTCATCGGCCACCACCGCAAAGCCCCTGCCCTGTTCCCCCGCCCGAGCCGCCTCGATGGCGGCGTTGAGCGCCAGCAGGTTGGTCTGCTCGGCCACGCTCTTGATAACGCCAAGCACAGTGCCGATGTTCTGGATTTCCGCACTCAGGCTTTCGATGCTCGAACTGGCCGAAGTGGCCGAATCCGCCAATTGCTCGATCCGCGACATGCTCTGGCGCACCACCTGTTGCCCACTTTCGACCTTGCCATCCGCCGTTTGCGCGGCTTGGGCAGCCTCCTCGGCGTTGCGTGCGACGTCGTGCACGGTAGCGGTCATCTGATTCATGGCCGTGGCGACCTGCTCGGTTTCTTCCTTCTGGCTGCTGACTTCCAGGTTGGTCTGCTCAGTCACGGCGGACAACGATTGCGCTGACGTTGCCAGTTGCTCGATACCGGCCTGCAAACCGCTGACGATATGGCTCAGCCCTACCCCCATCTGCTGCATGGCCTGCATCAATTGACCGATCTCGTCGCGGCGAGTCACCTCGACTGTGCCGCTCAGATCCCCCGAGGCGATCTGCTGCGCCACGCGAATCACACTGCGCAACGGCGCCACGATCAAGCGGGTAATGACCCAGGCCGCAACCAATCCCACCAGCAATGCCAATGCCGAGGAACCGATGATCAGTAATGAATTCTTTTTCAGTTCGGTCTGCATCGACTGATCTTCGGCTACATAGGCCTGGTCCACCCGCGCCACCACTTGATCGGCCCGTTGATGCAACTGCTGATACACCGTCTTTTCCTGCTCCAGCAGGCCGGTGTACTCGGCGAGCTTGTCACTGAAACTGGAGATATGACCGGTCACTTCGTTGAGCACGGTCTGGTAGCCCTCATCCTTGACCGTGGTTTTAAGTTGCTCGGCCTGGGACAGTGCCTGGCTGGCCTGTTCGATCTTGCCCTGCCCCGCGCTGTCGTCACCCTTGCGGCTCTGATCCAGACGTACACGGGCTTCGTTCATGGCTTGCAGCATCAAGCGCGACACCTGGCTGACCTGATTGGCTTGCTCGATGAACTGCGCACCGTCCTTGCCCTCGGAGCTCTTCAAGGTATAGGTGCCGTCATCGGCGAGACCGGACTGCAGCACGTCGAGGTTGTTGGCCACGCTGGACACCGACCAACTGGCCATTTCCAGCGCCAGGTCCTTGGCCTGACTGAGCGAGACGAACTCGTCAAACGCCTTGCGATAAGCCCCCAGGGACTGCTCGACGTCCGTCATGACCGGCACATTGGCCGCCGACTGCGCCTTGAGCTGGATCGCCAGGGCGACCAGGCCGTCAAGCCCTTCATGCAGGGCGTCGGCGGTTTTCGGGTTACCGTGCAAGGCGTATTCCTGCTCCAGCAGCCGCACCTTCAGCAAACCGCTGTTGAGCGACGACATCTGCTTGAGCCCGTCGAAACGATGACTGATGGTTTGCAGGGACCAGACACCGATACCCGCAACCAGGGCGGTCAATAACAGCACCAGCACAAACCCGATACCCAGTTTTTTTGCCATACCGAGGTTGGCAAAACGTCCTTGCACGGCCGAAATCATTGCACTTAGTCCCCTGCCATAATCAATAGACGCAGATTCGCAACGGGTCTGTAGCAACACAAGTCTCTGGCGTCGGAATAATGGCAAAAAGCTACGCCCACGTCGTTTTCAGAACGCTTGAGGTCGATCCGGAGCGGTGGCCTGAAAAAACGCCCGGGCTCTCGGATCACAGGCATAGGCCACATTGATCCGCTGCCAGTCGTTGGCCACACCGCCGGGGCTGAAGGCCGTCGTTGAAGAGAGCAAGACACCGAAGCGTTGCGCCTGGGTCCGCACGCCAGCGTAGTCGGTCATCCGGGATCGCGCCCAGATGAACAAGCCGCCGAGGGGTTTGCCGAACACTTCCCAATCGGCGTCTTCGAGCAACTGCAATGCTGCCATTCTGTCGCTGTTCAAGCGTTGGCGCTGACGTTGCACCAGTTTGCGGTAGGCGCCATTGGCCAACAAACAGGCCAGCACCGACTCGCAAAACCGCGATGCGCCCATGCTGCTGATCATCTTGACCTGCGCCAGTCGCGCAATCTGCTCGGCACCGGCCACCACAAAGCCGACCCGCAAGGAGCTGCTGAGGGTCTTGGAGTAACTGCTGACGTAGATCACGCTGTCATCCAGCGCAGCAAGCCGCGTACCGGGACTGCCGTGCAGATCCGCATAAACGTCGTCTTCGATGACCAGAACGCCATGGGTTTTCGCCAGCTGCAGCACCCGCTGAGCCACAGTCAGCGACAGACTGCTACCCGTCGGATTTTGATAGAAGCTATTGATGAACAATCCACGCGGCTGGTGTTTCAGCAGCAGCGCTTGCAGTGCGATGACGTCTGGCCCGCACGGGGTTCGCGGCACTTCAAGCATCCTGATCCCGTGCAACCTGAGCAAATCGAACAGCAAGGGATAACCGGGGCTTTCCACCACCACACAATCGCCCGGCTTGAACAGGGTTCGCACGATCAGGTCCAGCCCCTGGCTGGCCCCTGCGGTGGTGAGGACGCGGCTATCGTCCGCTTTGATATCGAGCTGTTGCAGGCGTTTGAGGATTTGTAGACGCAAGGCGGGCAAGCCCAGTGGCGTACTGTAATTGAACAGTCCCGCCATGTCGGTACGACTGACCTCACGAATCGCGTAGCTCAGGTCGTCTGTCTCCCGCCAGCTTTCAGGCAGTCCGCCACATCCCAGTTTCAACTCGCACAAACGCGGGCCTTGCTTGATCTGCGCCCCTTCAAACCACGAAGTGTCCGGCTGCGTCTGAGTCATTGGCTGCGCAGCGGCCACAAAAAAACCGCTGCCATGGCGCGACACCAGCACCCCTTGCGCCACCAGACGTTCGCAGGCCTCGATGACAGTGGCCTGACTGAGCAAATTGATCCGCGCGATTTGTCGGACCGAGGGCAACCGCGCTCCCGGAGATACCTCATTGCAACGCAGCCAGCAGTTCAGTGCGTCGACGATTTGCTGCACCACAGGCACCAATGCCTGTCGATCGATTCTCAACTCCATGAGCAAGCCAACTCCTGTAGGTTTCGCGGGAAACAGTTAATCACAGGAGTGTTCGATGGAATGTGCGACAACGCCGCCAAAACCCTCGGCTCTAACCATTTGAAACACATTGCACGCCGTTGACTGAGCCTGAGACAAATGAAAAACCTGTGGGAGTGAACGTGCTGGCGATCGTGGTGTGTCCAGGCAACAAAAATGTCGACTGACACGCCCTCATCACCAGCACGCTCGCTACCACAGGTTCAGTGTTGTCTGTTGACAGGTATCCGGCTTCAGAACGCCGTGACACCTCCGTCCACCGCCAACGAATGCCCGGTAGTGAACGCTGCGCCATCGCTGCACAGATACAACACGGCACTGGCGATTTCCTCGACCTTGCCGATGCGACCGACCGGGTGCATGGCATTGGCAAACTCGCCTTTCTTTGGATCGGCCTCATACGCGCGACGGAACATGTCGGTGTCGATCACCGCCGGGCATACCGCGTTGACCCGGATCTTTTTCTTGGCGTACTCGATGGCCGCCGATTTAGTCAGGCCGATTACCGCGTGCTTCGATGCCGCGTAGATGCTCATCTTCGGCGCCGCCCCGAGGCCGGCCACCGACGCCGTGTTGACGATGGCACCGCCCCCCTGGGCCAGCAGCAACGGCAACTGGTATTTCATGCATAACCAGACGCCTTTGACGTTGACGCCCATGATCGCGTCGAACTCGTCGACCGTGCCTTCAGCCAACTTGCCCTTCTCGATCTCGATACCGGCATTGTTGAAGGCATAGTCGAGACGGCCGTAGGTATTGATCACCTCTTCCATCAGGCTTTTCACATCGCTTTCCACGGTGACGTTGCAGCGCACGAACGTCGCGTCGCCACCCGCCGTACGAATCAGTGCCACAGTGCCCTCGCCGCCCGCCGTGTCCAGATCGGCTACCACCACCTTCAAGCCTTCCGCGGCGAATGCCTGGGCGGTCGCGCGGCCGATACCATTGGCCGCGCCTGTGACGACGGCGACCTTGCCGGAAAAGGTCATGCTCATTGTTGTGTCCTCTTAGAGATGCGGGAGATGGTGTCTGCCCAGTCTAGCCATGGCGGTCCTGGGCACGGCAGCACTATCAAGAGGCCGGTTGCCAGCCCATGAGTTGCAGTGATGGAACGACCGTACTAACTATCACTACATTGGATCGACCTGCATTCGCCGCATCAGCCCAACTTGCGGCAATGGTCATGAGGGGCTATCAACAAGGCTTCATTCATCTTGAGTGCCTGTCATGACTACCCAGACCAATCGCCAGTTCCTGCTTGCCAAACGCCCCGTGGGCCCGGCAACCCGCGAGACGTTCACCTATCAAGAAGTACCGGTCGGCGAACCGGCTGCGGGTCAGATCCTGGTCAAAAACGAATACCTGTCCCTCGACCCGGCCATGCGTGGCTGGATGAACGAAGGCAAGTCCTACATCCCGCCGGTGGGTCTGGGTGAAGTCATGCGCGCCTTGGGTGTTGGCAAGGTCGTTGCCTCGAACAATCCCGGATTCGCGGTCGGGGACTACGTCAACGGTGCGCTGGGTGTGCAGGATTATTTCCTCGGCGAGCCACGCGGTTTCTACAAGGTCGATCCGAAACTGGCGCCACTGCCGCGTTATCTGTCCGCCCTGGGCATGACCGGCATGACCGCTTACTTCGCCCTGCTCGACGTCGGTGCGCCCAAGGCCGGTGACACCGTGGTGCTTTCAGGCGCGGCCGGCGCGGTGGGAAGCATTGCCGGGCAAATCGCCAAGCTCAAAGGGTGCCGGGTGGTCGGCATCGCTGGCGGCGCGGACAAATGCCGGTTCCTGATCGATGAACTGGGTTTCGATGGCGCTATCGACTACAAGAACGAAGACGTCATCGCCGGGCTTAAACGCGAATGTCCGAAAGGCGTCGACGTGTATTTCGATAACGTCGGCGGCGATATTCTCGATGCGGTGCTGAGCCGCTTGAACCTCAAGGCGCGCGTGGTGATCTGTGGCGCCATCAGCCAGTACAACAACAAGGAAGCGGTCAAAGGCCCCGCGAACTACCTGTCGCTGCTGGTCAACCGCGCCCGCATGGAAGGCTTTGTGGTGATGGACTACGCCGCGCAATTCGCGGCCGCCGGGCAGGAAATGGCCGGCTGGATGGCCAAGGGGCAGCTCAAGAGCAAGGAAGACATCGTGGAAGGCCTGGAAACCTTCCCGGAGACGCTGATGAAGTTGTTCAGCGGGGAGAATTTCGGGAAGTTGGTGCTAAAGGTTTAACCCAGCCCTGGAAGTGATCTCAAAACACCCGCGGGAGCGAGCTGGCTCGCTCCCGCGGGTTTGCAATCTTCAGGCGAGTTCGGCCACCACATCGGCCAACGCCTTGGCCGGATCAGCCGCCTGGCTGATCGGACGGCCGATTACCAGGTAGTCGGAACCGGCATCCAAGGCCTGACGCGGGGTCAGGATGCGGCGCTGATCGTCCTGGGCGCTGCCCGCCGGACGAATACCCGGTGTCACCAACTTCAGCGACGGATGCGCCGACTTCAGGGCCCGGGCTTCCAGCGCCGAGCACACCAGACCGTCCATCCCGGCTTTTTCCGCCAGTGCGGCCAGGCGCAGCACCTGTTCCTGCGGCTCGATATCCAGGCCGATACCCGCCAGATCCTCACGCTCCATGCTGGTCAGCACGGTCACGCCGATCAACAGCGGCTTTGGCCCGGTGCGCTTGTCCAGCACTTCACGGCAGGCCGCCATCATGCGCAGGCCGCCGGAGCAATGCACGTTGACCATCCACACGCCCATCTCCGCAGCGGCCTTGACGGCCATGGCGGTGGTGTTGGGAATATCGTGGAACTTGAGGTCCAGGAACACCTCGAAACCCTTGTCGCGCAGGGTACCGACGATTTCCGACGCGCAGCTGGTGAACAGCTCTTTACCGACTTTGACCCGGCACAGTTTCGGGTCCAACTGATCGGCCAGCCTCAGTGCGGCGTCACGGGTAGGGAAATCCAGGGCGACGATGATAGGAGTCTGGCAGGCGGACATGAGTGGGCTCTCAGGCAAGTCGAAATCGGCGCGCATTGTAGCGGAACCAGCGCCACTGCGGGACCCGATGATCGGTAAATCGTCGAGAACGCTCCGGCAAGCCTAGCCGCCGGGCCAATTGTGTCGAGCCCGGTACATACACGACACGTCCACAACACCCTTGCCCGCTACCCTCGCCAGCCGCAACACGTCCTTACAGCACTTCCCGCCTCCGGGCCGGACGCCTATGCTGAAGCCACAACCTCGCCGCCTAACTTTGTGGTTGGCAGCCTACCTGGCAGATGAACGCACGCATGCACAGCACCCAAGCCCCCTTGAACGACGATCAAAAAGCGCCCGGCGACGACAAACGCTGGAGCATTCGCGCCCTGATCGTCGACGATGACGTCCCGATCCGCGAACTGATGATCGACTACCTGGCCCGCTTCAACATCCACGCCAGCGGCGTCACCGATGGCGCCGCCATGCGCCTGGCGATGCAGGCGGAGCATTTTGATGTGGTGGTGCTCGATCTGATGCTGCCCGGCGAAGACGGTCTGTCGCTGTGTCGCTGGCTACGCGCCGAGTCGGACATCCCGATCCTGATGCTGACCGCCCGCTGCGAACCCACCGACCGGATCATCGGCCTGGAACTGGGTGCCGACGACTACATGGCCAAACCGTTCGAACCCCGGGAGCTGGTGGCGCGCATCCAGACCATCCTGCGCCGGGTGCGCGACGACCGCACCGAACAACGGGCCAATATCCGCTTCGACAACTGGCGCTTGAACAGCGTGCTGCGCCAATTGATCGCCGCCGATGGCCTGGTGGTGCCGCTGTCCAACGCCGAGTTCCGTCTGTTGTGGGTGTTCATCGAACGCCCGCGCCGGGTCCTGAGCCGTGAACAACTGCTGGATGCCGCTCGCGGCCGTTCGATCGAAGCCTTCGATCGCAGCATCGATCTGCTGGTGTCGCGACTGCGGCAAAAACTCGGCGATGACCCTAAAGCGCCGCAGCTGATCAAGACCGTGCGCGGCGAGGGTTATCTGTTCGACGCCAGAGACATCGGCTGATGCGCGGGCGCTTCGATACGCTGTTTGGCCGCCTGTTCGGCGTGCTGTTGGTGGCGATCATCCTGGCGCACCTGCTGGCGTTTGCCTGGTTTCATTATTACAGTCCCCGGCCCCCCCCGCCGCCACCTCCGGCCTTTTCCGAAGATATCGGCGGACAACGTCCGGCACCGGACCCGCGCTTCGAGAAACGGCCACCTCGGCCGTGGTTCGGCGGGCCGTTGGTGCCGCTGACCTTTCAGTTGATCTCGCTGATCATTGCCGCCTGGTATGGCGCCAAATTGTTGAGCCGCCCCATCCAGCGCCTGAGTGATGCAGCCGAACGCTTGAGCGAGAACCTCGACAGCCCGCCACTGGAAGAGTCCGGCCCCCTGGAAGCACGCCAGGCGGCGCAGACTTTCAACAAGATGCAACGGCGCATCATCGAGCAAGTGAAGCAGCGTTCACGCATGCTCGGCGCCGTCTCCCACGACCTGCGCACCCCGCTGTCACGCCTCAAGCTGCGACTGGAACAGATCGACGACGACAAGCTGCAAGGCCAGATGCGTCAGGACCTGGACGACATGATCAGCATGCTCGACGCCACCCTCACCTACCTGCACGAACAACGCACCAGCGAAGCACCGCAATGGATGGACGTGCAGGCGCTGATTGAATCCCTGAGCGAAAACGCCCAGGACCAGGGCGCCGACGTCCAGGCCAGCGGTCACTGCGCGCCGCTGCTGGTGCAGCCGATGGCCTTGCGTTCGTGCATCAACAACCTGATGGACAACGCCCTGCGCTACGCCGGGCAAGCGTTGATCAGCCTCGAAGACCACCGCGAACAGCTGATCATCCGGGTCATCGACCATGGGCCGGGAATCGCGGCGGAGCAACGCGAAGCGGTGTTCGAACCCTTCTTTCGCCTGGAAGGTTCACGCAATCGCAATTCCGGCGGCGTGGGCCTGGGCATGACCATCGCCCGCGAGGCCGCAGAACGGCTGGGCGGGCAGCTAAGCCTGGAAGAGACCCCAGGCGGCGGCCTGACGGCAGTCATTCGCCTGCCGCGCCCCTGAAAATCACACCATCGCCCCTGTGGTGCGAGCCTGCTCGCGATAGCGGTGTATCAAACAACATTGATGTCGACTGACACTGCCTCATCGCGAGCAGGCTCGCACAGGTGTTCAATGTTGGCCTGAAGCTTGTGCATGTGTACTGACCGCTACAAACCCCACATACCCACGATAACTTGCCCCTTGAGGCTGCATAAGCCGGTGCACCCACCGGTTTTCCATTCCAAGGAGTGAGCCCAATGATTGGTAGCGTCAGCAACTACACGAGCTACACCGGCACCACAACCAGCAGCACCAGCAGCGCGCGCTCGCAACAGTTCCAGAAAGAACTGCTCGCCAAGCTCGACACCAATGGTGACGGCTCAGTAGGCCAGGATGAGCTAAAGAGCGCGTTGTCGCAGAAAAGCGGCGACGGTCTGCTGGTCAACCTGAGCAAGAATTTTGCCGACCTGGACAGCGACAACAGTGGCAACCTGAGCGGTGAAGAGATGGCCGCCATGGCCCCTCCACCGCCCCCGCAAGGGGATCAGGCACCCAATACCGAACTGGCTGACGCGATGATCAGTGCGCTGGATGCCAACGGCGACGGTTCCATCAGCAGCGACGAACTGAGCAACGGCCTGACCAATGCCGGCAGCAGCGCCGACAGCAGCCAGATTTTCTCGGCCCTGGACAAGGATCAGGACGGCTCCGTCAGCAAGGACGAACTGGCCGCCAGCCTGGCGCCACCTCCGCCGCCACCGCAACAAGTGTCCAGCGATGAACTGTTCAGCAGCCTTGATGCCGACAGCGATGGCAGCATCAGCTCCAGCGAACTGACCAGTGCACTGCAGGCCGGCAATTCATCGACCAGTACCGACACCAGCGCCGCCTTGCTCAAGGCATTGGACAGCGACAGCAGCGGTGGCGTCAGCAGTGATGAGCTCAAGGCCGCCCTGCAAGCCGGCCGCGAGCAACCCAGCGACAGCACCACGGCTCAATCGGCTACCAATGAAGCCCTGAGCAAAATGATCGCCAACCTGAGCAAGCAGTATTCCCTCGACGCTGTGGCGAGCGTAGGCAAGCACCTGAACGTCGCGACCTGAAACGGGCGGGTAGAAACACATGTGGGAGCGAGCCCGCTCGCGATGGCGGTGGCTCAGACAACATGGCTGTTGAATGTGCCGACCTCATCGCGGGCAAGCCCGCTCCCACAGGGGGTGCTGAACCGCTGGACTCAGCGCTTGCGCAGAATCACGCTGCCGATCGAGTAACCGGCGCCGAACGAGCTGAGCACCGCCAGCGAACCGGCGGGCAGGTCGTCCTGGTTCTTGTGAAACGCAATCACGGAACCTGCGGAGCTGGTATTGGCGTATGTATCCAGAATCACCGGTGCTTCCTGTTCGGTCGCGTCACGACCGAGCAACTTCTTGACGATCAAGTGGTTCATGCTCAGGTTGGCCTGGTGCAGCCAGAAGCGCTTCACATCGCTGACGTTCAGTGCATTCTCTTCCAGGTGGGTCGCAACCAGCTCGGCCACCATCGGGCAAACATCACGGAACACCTTGCGACCTTCCTGGACGAACAATTTGTCCCTGGCACCAATTCCCTCTTCCGCAGCGCGGTTGAGGAAACCGAAGTTGTTGCGGATGTTGTTGGAGAACTTGGTCAGCAGCTTGGTGCTGACGATGTCGAACTGGTACTTGGAAGTCGCCAGGTCGGCACGCTCGATGATCACGGCGGTCGCGGCGTCGCCGAAGATGAAGTGGCTGTCGCGGTCACGGAAATTGAGGTGACCGGTGCAGACTTCCGGGTTGACCATCAGGATCGCCCGGGCCTGGCCCACCTGGATGCTGTTGGCGGCGGTCTGGATACCGAAGGTCGCCGAAGAACACGCCACGTTCATGTCGAAACCGAAGCCCTGGATGCCCAGCGCTTGCTGGACTTCGATGGCAATCGCCGGGTAAGCGCGTTGCAGGTTGGAGCAGGCGACGATCACGCCGTCGATATCTGCAGCGGTTTTACCCGCGCGTTGCAACGCTTGTTCAGCGGCGCCGATGGCCATCTGGCAGAGCACCGACCATTCATCGTTCGAGCGTTCCGGCAGGCGTGGTGCCATGCGTTGTGGATCGAGGATGCCTTCCTTGTCCATGACAAAGCGGCTTTTGATGCCTGAAGCTTTTTCGATAAACGCTACGCTGGACTCGGTCAATGCTTCGACTTCACCACGCGCGATGGCGTCGGCGTTGTCGGCGTTGAATTGCGCCACGTAGGTATTGAAAGACTGCACCAGCTCTTCGTTGGAGATGCTGTTGGCCGGGGTGTACAGGCCGGTGCCGCTGATGACGACGTTATGCATGGTCGTGTCTCTATCTGTTCAGGCAGAAAGTATTGGTACCGCCGTACCAATACACAAAGGGATTGTTTCGGTCACAGGAAGCAAACCTGGCATCGCTTTATTCCGTACCGCCTGAACCTGAAGGCTCAAAACCGCGGGGCCGGCGTTTATAGGCGCGAAGTTTGCCATAAACCTTGGGTTTTGGCGTCATTGGCGAGAGTAAAGGTGCCTCTTGTGGGAGCGAGCCTGCTCCCACAGGGGTTGGGGGGTCAGGGCTCGACCTGACTCCACTGCTTGTTCAAGCGTTTGTCGGAAATCGGCACCTTGGTTCCCAACTGTTGGGCGAACAGCGAAACCCGGTATTCCTCCAGCCACCAGCGATACAGCTCCAGTTGCGGATCGCGCTTGCCCTCCTGGGCGTGCTTGTTCGCGCGGGTCTGGTATTGCGTCCAGAGGCCGGACAATTCGCCGCTCCAGACCCGATCCCGCTGCACCTGAGCGCCGATTTTCTCGAAACGCTGCTCGACCGCTTTCAGATAACGCGGCAACTCCTTGAGCCATTGCATCGGCGTTTCCCGGACAAACCCCGGATACACCAGATGGCTGAGCTGTTGCTTGATGTCGTTGAGGGCCACGGCTTGCGCCAGGTCGATCTTGCCCTTGAAGCGCTTTTGCAGGCCATGCCAGAGCTTGAGAATTTCCAGGGTCAGTTTGGCCAGACGCTCGGCGTGCTCGGTCCAGGTCCCACGCTTGCGCTCGGCCAGTGACGCGAGCGCGGCGCCATCCCGGGGCAATGGGTCTTCGCCTTCGAGGATGCAGCTGTCGAGACTGGCCAGCAGGATGTCTTCCACCAGGCTGTCGACACGGCCCATGTCGCGGTACATCAACCCCAGTTCGGTCAGCCCCGGCAACTTGCCGCGCAGGAACTTCGCAGGTTCCGCCAGTTGCTGCATCAGTAGACGCTGCAAGGCCCGACGATGCTGGAACTCGGCTTCGGCCGGCGTCGAGAAGCGCCCTTCCTTGACCGTGCCCGCCTCTTCCACCAGCGCCGGATACACCGTCATCGACAGCCCGGCGATCTTCTGCTGGGTTTTCTCGGCGACCGCGGCAAACACCTTGGGCTCGACCGGTTGCTGGCTTTTCGCGGTTTGCGGTACGGCCAACGCGGCCTGGCTGGCCTCGGCAAAACGCGCGGTAAGCTCAGCCAGATCACGGCCTTCACCGAGGAACTTGCCCTGGGCGTCGACGATTTCCAGGTTCATGCGCAAATGGCTTTCGACCTGCTGCGCCGCCTCGGCCCAGGCTTCATTACTGACCCGGGCACCGGTCATGCGCAACAGCTCGCGGCCCAACGCCTGGGGCAACGAGCCCTCGGCGAAGGTCATGCGCTGCAAGGCCGCCTTGATGAAGTCCGGCACCGGCACGAAATTCTTGCGTAACGCCTTGGGCAGGTTACGCACCAGGGCAATGCATTTGGCTTCGATCACACCCGGCACCAGCCACTCCAGGCGTTCCGGTGGCAGCATCGGCAACAGTGGCGCCGGCACGCGCAGGGTCACGCCGTCGCGCGGATGGTTCGGCTCGAAGTGGTAACTCAGCGCCAGCTCCAGATCACCGATGTGCAGGGTGTCCGGATAGTGCTGGGCGGTGACTTCACTGGCCTCGCGGGCCAGCACGTCCTCTTCTCGCATGATCAGCAGCTGCGGGTTTTTCTGGCTGTTGATGCGGTACCAGCTGTCGAAGGTCGCGGTTTGATGGATCTCCGCCGGCAGTCGCGCGTCATAGAACGCGAACAGGGTTTCTTCATCGGCGAGGATATCGCGACGGCGGGCCTTGGCTTCCAGTTCGTCGAGCTGTTCCAGCAACTGCTTGTTCGCTGTCAGGCACTTGGCCCTGGACTGAATCTCGCCGCGCACCAGCGCTTCACGGATAAACAGTTCACGGGACACCACCGGGTCGACCGGGCCGTAATGCACCGGCCGGCGACCGACCACGATCAGCCCGAACAGGGTGATCTGTTCGAACGCCACGACCTGTCCGCGCTTTTTCTCCCAATGGGGTTCGAAGTGGTTTTTCTTGATCAGGTGCCCGGCCAGCGGCTCGATCCAGTCGGCGTCGATCTTGGCCACCATGCGCGCGTAGAGCTTGGTGGTTTCCACCAGTTCGGCGGTCATCAGCCATTGCGGGCGCTTCTTGCCGATACCCGACGACGGGTGAATCCAGAAGCGTCGCTGGCGGGCGCCCAGGTAGTCGCCGTCTTCGGTTTTCTGGCCGATCTGGCTGAGCAGGCCCACCAGTACGGCTTTATGCAATTTCGGATAGTCCGCCGGCTCTTTGTTGAGGCTCAGCTGCATGTCGCGGCAGATCAGACTCAACTGGCGATGGGAATCACGCCATTCACGCAAGCGCAGGTAATTCAGGAAATTCTTGCGACACCAGTTACGCAGCGGGCTGGCGGTCAGTGCCTGGCGCTGTTCTTCGAAACCACGCCACAGATTGACCAGTCCGGCAAAGTCCGAGTCGGCGTCTTTCCATTGCGCGTGGGCCTGATCCGCAGCCTGCTGACGCTCCGGCGGACGTTCGCGCGGGTCCTGGATCGACATGGCGCTGGCAACGATCAGCACTTCCTGCAAGCTGCCGAGCTTGGCCGCTTCGAGCAACATGCGCCCCATGCGCGGGTCCACCGGCAGCCGCGCCAGTTGCCGGCCAAGCGGGGTCAGCTGGCTGTTGCGGTCCACCGCCGAGAGTTCTTGCAGCAGGTTGTAACCGTCGCTGATGGCCTTGCCATCGGGCGGCTCGATAAACGGAAACGCGGTGACCTCGCCGAGGCGCAGGTGCAGCATCTGCAAAATGACCGCCGCGAGGTTGGTCCGCAGGATCTCCGGATCGGTGAACTCCGGGCGCCCGAGAAAATCCTCCTCGCTGTACAGACGCACGCAAATGCCCGGCTCGACCCGACCGCAACGGCCCTTGCGCTGGTTGGCGCTGGCCTGGGAAATGGCTTCGATGGGCAGGCGCTGGACCTTGGCGCGATAGCTGTAGCGGCTGATGCGCGCGGTGCCGCTGTCGATCACGTAGCGAATGCCTGGCACCGTCAGCGAGGTTTCCGCGACGTTGGTGGCCAGGACCACGCGACGGCCGGGGTGCGACTGGAAAATCCGCTGCTGCTCGGCCGGTGACAGGCGTGCGTACAGCGGCAGAATCTCGGTGTGCTTGAGCTGGGCCTTGCGCAGCATGTCGGCGGCGTCGCGAATTTCCCGCTCGCCAGGCAAGAACACCAGCACGTCGCCAGGACTGCGGCGTTCGCTGCGTTCGTAGGCGGCGATTTCATCGAGGGTGGCGAGGATCGCCTGATCGACGGTCAAGTCGTCCTCGACACGGTTGCCCTCTTCGTCCTGCTCCAGGGTCAGCGGGCGATACCAGGTGTCCACCGGGAAGGTACGACCGGACACTTCGACAATCGGCGCATCGTCGAAGTGCCTGGAAAAGCGCTCCAGGTCGATGGTCGCCGAGGTGATGATGACTTTCAGGTCCGGGCGACGCGGTAGCAGGGTTTTCAGGTAACCGAGCAGGAAGTCGATGTTGAGACTGCGTTCGTGGGCTTCGTCGACGATGATCGTGTCGTAGCGTTCCAGATAACGGTCGTTCTGGGTTTCCGCCAGCAGGATGCCGTCGGTCATCAGTTTGATCAGGGTATTGGCATCGCTCTGGTCCTCGAACCGCACCTGATAACCGACCAGCGCCCCCAATGGCGTGCCCAATTCCTCGGCGACGCGGCTGGCCACGCTGCGCGCGGCAATTCGGCGAGGTTGGGTGTGGCCGATCAAACCGTGCTGGCCGCGACCGATTTCCAGGCAGATCTTCGGCAACTGGGTGGTTTTGCCCGAGCCGGTTTCGCCGGCAATGATCAGCACCTGATGCTTGAGCAACGCTTCCTTGATTTCATCGCGCTTGGCGGCGATCGGCAGGCTGTCGTCGTAACGAATCACCGGCAGGCTGGCCTTGCGCGCCAGCACCTGATCACAGGACGCCTGCATGCGAGACACCCACTGGGCCAGCTTGGCCTCGTCGGGTTTCTTGCGCAGCTCAAGCAACTGCCGCCGCAACCGGTGGCGGTCGGCGAGCATGGCGTGATCGAGGTTTTTCAGCAATTTGTCGATGGAGGGCGATTCGTCGGTCATCGGGTACGCAATTCAGTCGTCTAGTGGCGCAGGGCGGGGATTGTCGCAGATTTAAAGGTTGAACGAGATCCCTTGTAGGAGCCGGCTTGCCGGCTCCTACAGAATTTCGCGCCTGACGGAGGGTTACTCGTTATCCAGGCCTTTACGTCGATATGGAAACACATCAATCACTTTGCCGGCCCGAATCGCCTCTTGCAGCCCCTTCCAGTAATCGGCGTTGTACAGCTCACCATGCAGTTGATTGAACAACTTGCGCTGCCCCGAATCGGCGAACAAAAACGGCGGAAACTCCTCCGGGAACACGTCCAGCGGTCCGATGGAATACCAGGGTTCGGAGGCCATTTCGTCCTCGGGAGTGCGCGGCGCCGGAATATGGCGGAAGTTGGCTTCGGTCAGGAAACAGATCTCGTCGTAATCGTAAAACACCACCCGACCGTGTCGGGTGACGCCGAAGTTTTTCAGCAGCATGTCCCCGGGAAAGATGTTCGCCGCCGCCAGTTGTTTGATCGCCAGGCCGTAATCTTCCAGGGCTTCGCGCACCTGGGCCTCGTTGGCGTTTTCCAGGTACAGGTTCAACGGGGTCATGCGCCGTTCGGTCCAGCAGTGGCGGATCAGCACCGTGTCACCTTCCACCGACACCGTTGACGGCGCGACCTCCAGCAGTTCTTCCAGGCACGCCGGCTCAAACTTGCTCAAAGGGAAACGGAAGTCGGCGAACTCCTGGGTATCGGCCATGCGCCCGACGCGGTCGACGCTTTTCACCAGCCGGTACTTCTCGATCACCGTGGCACGGTCGACGTTTTTCGACGGCGAGAACCGGTCCTTGATGATCTTGAACACCGTGTTGAAGCCCGGCAGGGTGAACACGCTCATGACCATGCCGCGCACGCCCGGGGCCATGATGAACTGGTCGTCGGTGTTGGCCAGGTGGTTGATCAACGCCCGATAGAACTCGGACTTGCCGTGCTTGTAGAAACCGATCGAGGTGTACAGCTCGGCAATGTGCTTGCCCGGCAGGATGCGCTTGAGGAAGCCGATGAACTCCGCCGGCACCGGTACATCGACCATGAAATACGAACGGGTGAACGAGAAGATGATCGACACGTCCGCCTCGTCGGTGATCAGCGCATCGATCTGGATACCATGGCCCTCGCGATGCAGCAGCGGAATTGCCAATGGCCATTGTTCATCGGCGGTGTAGATGCGTCCCACCAGGTACGCGCCTTTATTGCGGTAAAGCACCGAGGAAAACAGCTCGACGCTCAGCTCCGGGTCCTTGCAGACCCAGTCCGGCAGGTTCTCGCGCAGTTGCGCCTCGAGTCGGCGCAGGTCGCCGGGCAAATCGGCGTATTCCTCGCTGAAGCGATAGTCGGCAAAGATGCTCGCCAGCATGCCCGACAACTGGCCATGGGGTTTGTAGGTACGGGTTTGCGCGGCGCGGGCCCGGCGCAGGCTCGGCCGGGTGGTGTGGATGAACATGCAACCGTCGCTGATCAGGTCATGGCTGAACAGCCCACAGAAAATCGAGTTGTACCAGGTCTCGGACAGCTCATCGTCGAAGCGCAGGTCGATCAGGCTGATGTAGGCGCTTTTCACCAGCGGCCAGCAACTGACGTCGAGCGTGTCGGTATCGAACGCCGTGCGCAGGCGTTCCACCGTTTCGCTGACTTTTTCTTCGTACAGATTGATCCGCGCCGCCGAGGCAATTTGCGTCTCCTGCCATTGGGCCTGCTCGAATCGGGCCCGGGCACCGTCAGTGATCTGGCGGAAATGCTCGCGGTAATCGTCAAAGCCATCGAGGATCAAACGGGCGATGTCGGCGGCTGGCCATTGCTGCGGCATGGTGAGACCTCTGCGGGAATTCGGGAAGCCTGAGCTTAGCCAGTGAAGCGGGTGCAGGAGAAGCGTAATTTTCGCGGTCGCGTGATCGCCCCCCTTAAAAGTTGCATGCCCGTTTTTCGGTTGCCATCGATCGGGCGCTCGGCAACACTCTCGTCCCGATTCAAGAAGGAGAGCGCCGTGAACCCCGTCGATACATTTCGTTTGCTGTCACTGGCAGCCATTTGGGGTGCGAGCTTTCTGTTCATGCGCATCATCGCCCCGGTGATCGGCAGCATTCCTACCGCTTTTTTCCGTGTATCGATCGCCGCTGCCGGACTGCTGGTGATTCTCGGCCTGATGCGTATCAGCTGGGATTTCAAAGGCAAGCTCAAGACCGTGATGCTGCTCGGGGTGATCAACTCCGGGATTCCGGCGACGCTCTACTCGGTGGCCGCGCAGGTACTGCCGGCCGGCTATTCGTCGATCTTCAATGCCACAACGCCCTTGATGGGCGTGCTGATCGGCGGCCTGTTTTTCCATGAAAGGCTCACTGGCGCCAAGCTCGGCGGCGTGTTCCTGGGGCTGTTCGGTGTCGGCGTGCTGACCCGTGCCGGTCCGGTGGCGTTCGATATGGAACTGCTGATGGGCGCCGTCGCCTGCCTGCTCGCGACCACTTGCTACGGATTTGCCGGATTCCTGGCCCGCCGCTGGCTCGATCACGCGGGCGGTCTCGACAGCCGCTTGTCGGCACTGGGCAGCATGCTCGGCGCGACCTTGTTCCTGCTGCCGCTGTTCGGTTATAGCGTGATCAGCCACCCACCGGCGAGCTGGGGTGGCTGGAGTGTCTGGCTGTCCTTGCTGGGGTTAGGCCTGGGCTGCACGGCGTTTGCGTACATTATTTACTTCCGCTTGCTGAGCTCGATCGGCCCGGTGAAATCGATGACCACGACCTTCCTGATTCCGCTGTTCGGTGTGTTGTGGGGTGCGCTGTTCCTCGATGAGCCGCTGTCGATGGCGCATATTTATGGCGGGGTGTTGATTGCGGCAGCGTTGTGGTTGGTGTTGAAGCGGGCCAGGCTGGTTGCCCGGTGATTTTTGTGGCTGCCGAGTAAGCCATCGCGAGCAAGCTCGCTCCCACCGTGATTGATGTCGCACACAAATGTTGTGCTCAACGCCAAACCCTGTGGGAGATTGCTCGCGATGACAGCGGCTCAGCCACCGAAAATCACAGCGCTGTAGCGCTCACCTCCCCATCCACCAACCGCTGAATCCCCAGCGGGTTGGCGTTCTGCAACGCTTCGGGCAGTAACGCATCCGGATAGTTCTGGAAGCACACCGGCCGCAGGAAGCGGTCAATCGCCAAACTGCCGACCGACGTCCCCCGCGAATCCGAAGTCGCCGGATAGGGCCCGCCATGCACCATGGCTTCGCAGACCTCGACACCGGTCGGATAACCATTGAGCAGAATCCGCCCGACTTTCTCCTGCAACAACTCGCCCAGCCAGTGGTACTCCTGCAACTCGTCAGCCTCGCCGATCAGCGTCGCGGTCAATTGCCCGCGCAGGCCGTGCAACGCCGCCGCCAACTGCGCCCGATCCTCGACTTCGATGATGATGGTGGTTGGCCCGAACACTTCTTCCTGAAGCAATTGGTCGCCCTTGAGCAGCAGGCTGACATCGGCCTTGAACACTTGCGGCTGCGCCTGATTGCCCTGCTGCGGTTTGCCCGCCAGGTGGGTCAGCCCCGGATGTTCATGCAACTCGGCAAGTCCTCGGCTGTAACTGCTCAAGGCGCCGGCGTTGAGCATGGTCTGCGCCGGTTGCTGATTCATGTTCGCGCAAAACGTTTGCACGAAGCTGCTGAACTGCGGCGAGCGCAGGCCAATGACCAGTCCGGGATTGGTGCAGAACTGACCACAGCCCAAGGTCACCGAACCGGCCAGTTGCGCAGCGATCTGCTCGCCACGCACCGTCAACGCTTCGGGCAGCAGGAACACCGGGTTGATGCTCGACATCTCGGCGAACACCGGGATCGGCTGTGGTCGGGTCGCCGCCATGTGGCTCAAGGCATTGCCGCCCTTGAGCGAGCCGGTGAAACCCACGGCCTGAATGGCCGGGTGCTTGACCAGCCATTCCCCCACCCCGCCACCGTAAATCATGTTGAACACACCGGCCGGCATCCCGGTGCGCTCGGCGGCGCGGATGATCGCGTCCGCCACCCATTCGGCGGTTGCCATGTGCCCGCTGTGGGCCTTGAACACCACCGGGCAACCGGCGGCCAGCGCCGAAGCGGTATCACCCCCAGCGGTGGAAAACGCCAATGGAAAATTGCTGGCACCAAACACCGCCACCGGCCCGAGGCCAATGCGGTACTGACGCAGATCCGGGCGCGGCAGCGGCTGGCGATCCGGCAACGCCCGATCAATGCGGGCCCTATAAAAATCACCCCGGCGCAGCACCTTGGCGAACAAACGCATCTGCCCGCTGGTGCGACCGCGCTCCCCCTGTATGCGCCCCGCCGGTAATGCGGTTTCACGGCACACGGTGGCGACGAATTCATCGCCCAAGGCATCGATCTCATCAGCGATGGCATCGAGGAACGTGGCGCGTTTTTCAGCACTCAGGTTGCGGTAGATCGGGTAAGCCGCAGCGGCGGCCTTGGCAGCGGCATCCACTTCGGCTTCCGACGCCTGAAAGAAGGTGCCGGGCAACGGCTCGCCAGTGGTGGCGTCAAGGCTGTGCAGTTGCAGGGTGCCGTTGGCGCTACGGCGACCGCCGATGTAGTTGTGTCCGAGTATCGTGGTCATTTCGGATTCCTTGATCGATTGCAGACCTGTTGGGGTCAGAGCGTGCGGACCTGGCCGATGGCCAACGGCTTGGCACTTTCGCCAATACCGTTTTCCAGGGGCGCGCCGAACGCGTCGAGGCTGATCTGGAAGCGATCCCCCGGCTGGGTTTTCACCCCGTCGGCAAACGACAGCGTGGCCGTGCCGAAGTAATGCACATGAACATCGCCGGGGCGCAAAAACTGGGCGTATTTGAAGTGGTGGAACTCGAGGTTGGCGAGGCTGTGGCACATGTTGTCCTCGCCACTGAGAAACTCTTGCTCCCAAATCGTTTCGCCGTTGCGCGTGATGCGACTGGTGCCAGCCAGATGCCTGGGCAACTCGCCGACCCGCAGTTCCGGCCCATAGGCGCAGAAACGCAGTTTCGAGTGGGCGAGATACAGGTAGTTGCGGCGCTCCATGACATGGTCGGAAAACTCGTTGCCCAAGGCATAGCCGAGGCGATACGGCTGGCCATCGTCGCCGATCACGTAGAGCCCGGTCAGTTCCGGCTCTTCGCCGGCATCCTCAGCGAACGGCGGCACGGGGAAGTCCGCACCGGGACGCACGACGATGCTGCCGTCGCCCTTGTAGAACCATTCCGGTTGCGCACCGACCTGCCCTGCTGCCGGCTTTCCGCCTTCCAGCCCCCATTTGAAGATACGCATGGTGTCGGTCATACCGGCTTCGACGGCACCGTCGTGCTGGTGCATCTTGTCCCGCGCCGAAGCGCTGCCCAGGTGGGTCAGGCCAGTACCGCTGACGAGGCAATGGGCCGGGTCTTCGTGGTCCAGCGGCGGCAGCACTTTGCCCTGCTGCAACAGTTGCGCGTAGTCAGGGCCCGGCTCGGTGCCGCGCCGGGCGACTTCTTCTTGCAGGCTGCGCTGCGCGCGGATCGCCGCCAGTGCCAGTTCACGGGTATTGCGGGTGTCTTTCAACACCTGGACGTGCGAGCCATCGATGACGCCGACCTGGCGCTCACCGAGGGCGTTTTCAAATTGAATCAGGCGCATATCCGGCCTCCAGAAAGTCGTGGACGGCGCCGCCCGTGAGCGGCGCCTTTGAATCATTCGATGATGTTGAAGTCGCTCAGGTACTCATCGGAGATTTCCAGGCCCAGGCCCGGTTTGTGGTCGTCGAGCTGGATGTAGCCGTTGACCGGTTGTGGCTCGCCCTTGAACACGTAATAGAAGAGTTCGTTGCCGACCTCGACGTCGAACACCGGGAAGAACTCGGCCATTGGCGAGGCGGTGGTGGACATGGTCAGGTGGTAGTTGTGCATTTGCCCGGCGTGCGGAATCACCGGCACCGACCAGGCTTCGGCCATGGCGTTGATCTTGCGCGCGGCGGTGATGCCGCCGACGCGGTTGGTGTCGTACTGGATCACGTCGACGGCGCGGCGTTCCAGCAGGTCCTTGAAGCCGTAGGACGTGAACTCGTGTTCGCCGCCGGAGATCGGCATGATCCCCATTTTCTTCAGCTCGATGTAACCCTCGATGTCGTCGGCGATCACCGGCTCCTCGAGCCAGCGCGGTTCGAACTCGGCAAGCTTGGGCAACATGCGGCGGGCGTATTCCAGGGTCCAGCCCATGTAGCATTCGAGCATGATGTCGACGTCAGGGCCGGCCAGCTCACGCAGGGCGCGCACTTGTTCGATGTTGCGACGCATGCCTGCCGGGCCGTCTTTCGGGCCGTAGCCGAAGCGCATTTTCAGCGCGGTGAAACCCTGGCTCAGATAGCCCTGGGCTTCTTCGAGGAACAGGTCGAGATTATCATTGGCGTAGAGCTTGGAGGCGTAGGTCCAGATCTTTTCCTTGGTGCGACCGCCGAGCAACTTGAACACCGGCTTGTTCACCGCTTTGCCCATGATGTCCCAGATCGCGATGTCGATCGCCGAGATCGCCGCCATGCCGATGCCTTTGCGGCCCCAGGCGTGGCTCTGGCGGTACATTTTCTGCCAGATGTACTCGTTGTCGAACGGGTCTTCGCCAATGGCAATCGGCGCGAGGTAAGTGTCGATGATTTCCTTGGCCACACGTGGTGCCAGGGCGCAGTTACCGATGCCGACAAGACCGGTATCGGTCTCGACTTCCACCACCAGCCAGCCGTGAAAACGGAACGAGCCCATGGCGTCGCCGCGTTCGAACAGGATGTCACTGGCGTTGGTGCAGAAGTGCGCTTGTGGCGGGACGACTTTGCCTTTCCACTCGAAAACGCGGGTACGGATCGCTTTGATTTTCATGAATTCAGTTCCTTGTTAACGCGGTGATCAGCCAACCTGAGCCGGTGTGAGCTGCGAGGGGGATTTTGGTGTGTGGGTGGTGCGAAGCCGGGACAGCAGGATGGCGCCGAAAATGCCGACCAGGGCCAGGGCGAACATGCCGGCACGAGGGTCTGCAAACGAGGTTTCCATCACGGTTTTCAGGTTCGGCGCGACGAAGCCACCGAGGTTGCCCAGAGAATTGATCAGGGCGATCCCGCCGGCTGCGGCGGCACCGCTGAGGTAGCTGGTGGGAATGGTCCAGAACAGCGGCTGCACCGAGACGAAACCGGCAGCGGCAAAGCAGAACGCAAGGACCACTGGCACCATGCTGGTGCCCAGCGCCGAAGCGGCGATACCCAGGGCGGCCATCGTCAGCATGCACACGGCGAGGCGACGGTGCTGGCCGGTGCGGTCGGCGTAACGGGTGACGATGCGGGTCACGATCAGGGCGCAGATCCACGGGATCGCAGTGATCAGGCCGACGTTCAAACCGACGTGCCCGTCGAGCAACCCGGCGATCCGCGTTGGCAGGTAGAACACCACGCCATACACACTCATCTGGATGGTGAAATAGGCCACGCAGAATTGCAGTACCCGAGGGTTGCGCAAGGCACTGAGGAACCCGTGGGGGCTGCTGTCTTTTTTCTGTGCGTCTTCGTCGGCCAGGGCTTTCTCCAGCGCGAGCTTTTCTTCCACGCTCAACCAGGTGGCCTGGGCCGGACGGTTGACCAGATAGAAGTACGCAGCGATGCCGATCACCGATGCCATCAGGCCTTCGACCACGAACAGCCACTGCCAGTTGGTCAGGCCGAACACGCCATGGAAGTCAAGCAACCAGCCCGACAACGGACTGCCCAGCACCAGTGCCAGTGGCAGGCCGAAGTAGAACAGCCCCAGCGCCTGACCGCGGCTCTGCGCCGGGAACCAGTAGGTGAGATAGAGGATGATCCCGGGGAAGAAGCCCGCCTCGGCCACACCGAGCAGGAAGCGCAAGACGTAGAAGGTTTGAGCGTTGTGAGCGAACATCATCGCCGCCGACACCAGGCCCCAGGTGACCATGATCCGGCACAGCCAGACCTTGGCGCCGAGACGGTGCAGCATGTAGTTGCTCGGCACTTCGAAGAACGCGTAACCGATGAAAAAGATACTCGCACCGAAGGCAAACGCGGCGTCACCCAGCCCGGTGTCCGCCTGCAGGGCCGCTTTGGCGAAGCCGACGTTGGAGCGATCAATGAACGCCAGGATGTACATCAGGATCAGGAACGGCAGCAAGCGCAGCCGGCTTTTGGAGATGGCTCTGGTCAGAGCCAGGGCGGAATCTGGACGGGTCATGGGCGTGTTCCTTTGCTGCCGGTATGTGCCTTGCGGAAGTGACAAGGCAGGCTTTTTGTAATTGTCATTCGCCTGAATGCAGTGGCCGGAAAGTGACCGGTTGCGTTCATTCGATGGAGCGACTTTAGCCAGCACAAAGGGATGCGGATAATCACTTATGCGTATCCGGCGATAACCTGAGGTGATCGATTCAGGCTGTTTTTGCCAGGATAGGGTTATCAGGCACACACAAAAAACTGTGGGAGCGAGCCTGCTCGCGATGGCGGCCTGACAGTCACATCAAAGATGTCTGTCAGACCGCCATCGCTGGCAAGCCAGCTCCCACAAGTCCGAAGGTATTACTTGATTTTGTAAACGATCCAAAGACCTGTGGGAGCGGGCTTGCCCGCGTTGGCGGTCTGTCAGGCGGCATAAATATCGACTGACATGCCCTCTTCGCGAGCAGGCTCCACAGGGAAATTGCATTGGGTCAGTAGCGGTTGCCGCCCATCCGGCAGGCAATTTCGAAGGCCTGGCGGGTCGCGCCGACGTTGGCCTTGCCCTGCCCTGCGATATCGAACGCGGTGCCATGGGCCGGAGTGGTGATCGGGATCGGCAAGCCACCCTGCACCGTGACGCCACGGGAGAAACCCATCAGCTTGATCGCGATCTGCCCCTGGTCGTGATACATCGTGACGACCGCGTCGAAGGCGTTGGCATCGCCCTGGACCTTGAGGAAAATCGTGTCGCCCGGATACGGGCCTTCCGCCGCGATTCCCTGCGCCTGGGCCGAGCGTACAGCCGGGCCGATGATGTCCAGCTCTTCGCGGCCGAACGAGCCGTTGTCGCCGTTATGCGGGTTCAGCCCGCACACGCCGATGCGCGGTTTTTCCAGGCCGTTGCGCTTGAGTGCGGTATCGATCAGTCGGATCGCTTCCACCACCCGCTCCTGGCTGAGCATGCCCGGGACTTCGGACAGGGCCACATGAGAGGTCACCCGCGAGGTCCAGAGGTTGTCGAGCACGTTGAATTCGCAGAACGGTCCGTGGAAGTCCAGCAACTCGGCGAACCAGTGCAGCTCGTCGTTATGGGCCATGCCGGCCATGTGCAGCGACGTCTTGTTCAGCGGCCCGAACAGCACCGCGTTGGTGGTCCCGGCCTCGGTCAGACGCAGGGCGATTTCCAGGGTGTCGAGGCTGTAGCGACCGCCGATGACGCTGGCCTCGCAACGTGGAAATTCACCGATGGTGTCCCCGCGAAAATCGTAGAACAGCGGCGTGTCATCGTTGAACTCCAATCGATCCAGAGATTCGACGCGACGATAAGGAAACTCCACCCCGGCAATGCGCATGCCGCGACGCATTTCCGCTTCATCGGCGATCAATATCACGTTGGCCTGGCGACGCACTTCGGGCTCGCCGAGCAAACGTGCGATCAGTTCCGGGCCGATGCCCGCCGGGTCGCCCAGGACCATGGCGATGGTTGTCTTGTTCATGCTTCACTCCTCAAGGGTTCAGGCCACGCCCGGTCAATGGCGCAAGGCTCGCAGCGATAGATGCGCTGCGCGTTGCTGTAGAACAGTCGCTCCTGATCGGCCGTCGGCAGATCGGCGACAATGGATTTGAAACCGCTGTAGATGTCGTCGAACGAGCCACACAGGCTGTCGACCGGAAAGTTGCTGGCGAACATCGCTCGATCTGTGCCGAACATGGCGATAATTTCGCGCACGATCCAGGCGTTGTCCTTGGCGCGCCACCTTTGCCCGCCCTGCCCCAACCCGGAAATCTTGACCTGCACGTTGGGCCATTGGGCCAGCCGCGCCATCGCCAGGCGCCAGCCCGCCAGGCCTTCGGCGCTGCGGTCGCTGGGTAAACCGGCGTGGTTGAGGATCAGCGTAATGCCGGGAAAATCCCGGGCCAGCCGTTCGGCCTCGTGCAGGTTCCACCAGGGTGTCTGCAAATCGAAATGCAGACCCAAGCCTTCGAGCGCAGCGTAACTGCGGCGCCAGTGATCATCGCTCATCAGGCTGCGCTGATGCCCGACCTGTTCCGGCGACGTTGGTCCGCCGGGCTTGTGCCGCACACTGCGCACGCATTTGAAGGCGGCCTGTTCGGTCAGCACGGCGATGGCGTCGGGCCGGTCCAGCCAGGCTTGCGCGACGATCGCGTTGGGCACGCCGTAGCGAGCCGCCAGTTGCTCGATGAATCGGGTTTCGCCAATCGGGTCCTGTGGGTTCCATTCGGTCTCGACATAAACCGTTTGCACCACCCGGTGAGTACCGGCATCGGCGAAATAATCCTCGGGGAAGTAGCGGCGCTTGATCGCGCTGTAATCGCCGTAGCGGAACGGAATATTGGCCTCTGGCGCCAACCAAGGGTGGTCATTGATCGAAGGGTCCCAAAAGTGATGATGGGCATCGATGATCGGGCCGTCCCACAACTTAGTCATGACGCACCTCGTCGAGGCTGATGAACAAGGTAGCCAGCACGAATACCGCCGAACACGCCGCGAAGAAACCGAGCACCGGGGCAAAACCGCCGGCCATTTGCACAATCACCCCGACCAGAATCGGCACCGCGATACCGCCGGTACTGCCGGCCATGTTCATCACGCCGCCGATCAGGCCGACCCGCGCCGGTGCCGCCAGCAGCGCCGGGAAGCTCCAGTAGAGACTGCCCCACATCAAGAAAAACGCGGTCATGGCCAACAGCGCCACCGCCGCAAAAGGATTACTCAAGGTCGGCAGCAGCAGGAACGCGCCGAGGGCCACCAGACCGGAAAACGCCAGCAGGCTCTTGACCGCCACACCACGACTGACGCCTCTGCGGATCAAGCCATCGCAGAGAAAACCACCGGTCAACGAACCCAGAGCCCCGCAGATAAAGATCACAAAGGTCGCCGCGCCAATGCCCTTGATATCGAAGCCGCGAGCCTGGGACAGGTAACTTGGCCCCCAGGTCAGCAGACCGAAATACACCATCGCCCAACTGGCCCGACCAATCAGCAAACCGCTCAGCGAACGGGCGGCGATGCCCAGGCCCTTGACCGGCGCACGGGCCGCTTCGGCGGCCGGCGTGGCGCGCCCGGCGTTGATCTTCTCGAGCTCCCGGGCATTGACCTGCGGGTGACTGGCCGGGTCATCGCGCAGATAACGCCGCGCCAGCCAGGCCAGTACCAACGTTGCGATGCCGGCGATGACGAATGCCAGGCGCCACGAATCCAGCGAAGCAATCAGATAGGCAATGATCAACCCGCCCAGCGCCACACCAAGCGGGCTGCCGCTGTCCATCAGCACCGCGCCGCGGCTGCGTTCGCTCGGCGCCAGCCACAAGGAAATCAGTTTGCCGCCGGACGGAAACAACGGCGCCTCCGATGCCCCCAGCGCCACACGGGCAAACAGCAGTGACAGGCCACCGGTGGCAAACGCCGCCAACACCTGGAACGTTCCCCACAAACCGGTCGACCAACTGATGACCCGATGCGGCCCGAAGCGATCGATCATCCAGCCACCTGGAATCTGCAGCAGGGCGTAGGCCCAGAAAAAACTGCTGAGGATCAGCCCCTGCATGCTGGGCGACAAAGAAAATTCATGGGCAATGGTCGGCATCGCGATCGACAGCGACACCCGATCGATCAGGTTGACCATGGTCAAGGCGAAGATGATCGCGAAAATCCGCCAGCGCACATTGCTGGCCTTGGCGACACCGGTCAGGGGTGCTGTCGCTGACACTGGCTGAACATCCGCGCCAGGCAGATGCAGGGAAGCACTGGGACGAGCCATGGTGCGTACCTCTTATTTATTATTTTTGTGGAGATGCAGACGTTGTGCCGCGTTTGTTGGTGAGCACTATCGAAGGCCCAGCGATAACCGTCTAATCAAAACTTGAAATCGGGCGATAGCCTCGAGTTATGTCATGACCTGCTTTCAACGACCTTTCAACGCTGCCACGCATGCTTGTCTGTAGGAGCGAGCCTGCTCGCGATGGACGTTAACGATAACGCGGGCTTGCTGACGTGACGCATTGCCCTTGAGTCCATCGTCAAATCGCCGCCCGGAGCCGGCTCGCTCCTACAAAGATCCTGCTTCGTTTGCCGACCTATAACCCCAGGCTATCGGTGTATGTATTGTTTTGACTAGACGCGGCGGCGATGGCTTCCCACACTCAGGCCAGGCTTGCGGCTTTACCGCTCAGACAAGCCACTCATAACAACTACAAAAACGAGGCCCTTCCATGCGAAATGCAATCGTCCGTCGCACATCCCGTCTGTTTCTTGGCTGCACACTGATCGCCGCCGGCGCCCTCCCCGCTCTCGCTCACGCCGCCTGGCAACCGGACAAGAACGTCGAAATCGTCGTCGCTGGCGGGCCCGGTGGCGGCACCGACCAGCTCGGTCGCCTGATCCAGTCGATCATCACCACCCACAAGCTGCTCGATGTGAATACCATCGTCCTGAACAAGGGCGGCGGCAATGGCGCCGAAGCCTTTCTCGACATGAAGATGAACAAGGGCGATGCCGAAAAACTGGTGATCGGCACCAACAACATCTACCTGTTGCCACTGGTTTCCAAGCTCGGCTATCAATGGCAAGAGCTGACGCCGATCGCCGCCGTGGCCGAGGATGACTTCATTCTCTGGAGCTACAAAGACGCGCCGTGGAAGGACGCCAAAGGCTTCTACGAAGCGGTCAAGGCCGATCCATCAAACCTGCGCATGGGCGGTAGCCAGTCCAAGGACGTCGACCAGACCCTGACCCTGCTGCTCAACCAGACCAACAACAGCAAACTGGTGTACATCCCGTTCAAGAGCGGCAGTGAAGCCGCGACTCAACTGGCCGGCAAACACATCGCCGCCAACGTCAATAACCCCAGCGAAAGCATCAGCCAATGGCGCGGCGACCAGGTCGAACCGCTCTGCGTATTCAGTAAGGAGCGCATGAGCTACACCGAGAAAGTCGCTGGCGATAAATCCTGGGCCGACGTGCCGACCTGCCACGAACAGGGCCTTGGCATCGACCAGTACCGCTTCCCGCGCACCGTGTTCATGCCGGGCGATATCACCGCCGAGCAACGCGCCTTCTATGTCGAACTGATGCGCAAAGTCACCCAGACCGATGAGTTCAAGGCGTACGTGAAGCAGAACGCGCTGGTGCCGACCTTCCTCGAAGGTGAGCCACTGACCGCCTACATCGAAAAAGACACCGCCCGCGTCACGCCGGTATTCAAAGAAGCCGGCTGGCTGAAAAACTAAAGTTGTCACGGCCGTCCGCCTGCGGGCGGCCGTCATCTGCTGGAGGTGTGTTCATGTCTCATTCTTCGGATTCACCGGCGCTGGTCGGCACCCGCTGGGTCGAACTCGGCCTGGCGGTGTTCACCGCCCTGATCGGCGCGGTGGTGATGTTCGGCAGTGTCGAACAGGGTATCGGCTGGGGTGATGCCGGCCCGGAGCCCGGTTACTTCCCGTTCTACATCGGCCTGATGCTGAGCGCCGCGAGCGTGGCCAACGGCGTGTTGACCCTGGTGCGCTGGCAAGCCCTGAGCATTGCATTCGTCAGCCGCAGCGCGTTCAAGCAAGTGCTGTCGGTGTTCGTGCCCATCGCCCTGTTCGTTGGCGCGATGCCGTTCACGGGCATTTACGTCGCTTCGGCCTGTTTCATCGCCTGGTTCATGTGGCGTGACAAGGTCCGCGCCAAGCCTTACGGCAAGTGGATGATCGGCACGGTTTCCCTGGGCGCGGTGCTGGCCAGCTACCTGATTTTCGCGCTGTGGTTCAAGGTGCCCCTGGATGCCGGTCCCATGGGCGACTGGATTGCCCTGGCCGGGAGAAATTTCAAATGAGCGAATTCGATTCCCTGCTGCAAGGCATGAACCTGATCCTGACCCCGGGCCATATCGGCCTGATGGTGATCGGCGTGCTGCTGGGCATTCTGGTCGGCGTGTTGCCCGGTCTCGGCGCCCCCAATGGCGTGGCGCTGTTGTTGCCACTGACGTTTACCATGTCGCCGGTGTCGGCGATCATTCTGCTGTCGTGCATGTATTGGGGCGCGTTGTTCGGTGGCTCGATCACCTCGATCCTGTTCAACATTCCCGGCGAGCCCTCATCGGTGGCGACCACCTTCGACGGCTACCCGATGGCCCGTGAAGGTCGCGCCGCCGAAGCCTTGACCGCCGCGTTCAGCTCGGCCCTGATCGGTGCCCTGTGCGGGGTGTTGCTGCTGACCTTCCTCTCGACCAGGATCGCCGCGTTCGCCATGTCGTTCAGTTCACCGGAGTTCTTCGCGGTGTACCTCTTGGCGTTCTGCACCTTCATCGGCATGAGCAAGAACCCGCCGCTGAAAACCGCGGTGGCGATGATGATCGGCTTCGCCATGGCGGCGGTCGGCATGGACACCGTGTCCGGCAACCTGCGCCTGACCTTCGATCAGCCGATTTTGATGACCGGCATCAGCTTCGAAGTCGCGGTGATCGGCCTGTTCGGCATCGGTGAAATTCTCTGCACCGTGGAAGAGGGCCTGGTGTTCCGTGGCGAACACGCGCGCATCACGCCGATGGTGATCCTGCGCACCTGGGCCAAGTTGCCCCGCTACTGGTGGACCATTGTGCGCAGCACCCTGGTCGGTTGCTGGATGGGCATCACGCCTGGCGGACCGACAGCCGCCTCGTTCATGAGCTACAGCCTGGCGCGGCGCTTCTCGAAGAACCGCGACAACTTCGGCAAAGGCGAAATCGAAGGCGTGATCGCCCCGGAGACAGCCGACCATGCCGCCGGCACCAGCGCCCTGCTGCCGATGCTGACCCTGGGCATTCCCGGTTCGGCGACCGCGGCGGTGATGCTTGGCGGCTTGATGATCTGGGGCCTGCACCCCGGCCCGACGCTGTTCGTCGAGCAGCACGATTTTGTCTGGGGCCTGATCGCCAGCATGTACCTGGGCAACGTGGTGAGCCTGATCGTGGTGCTGGCCACCGTGCCGCTGTTCGCCTCGATCCTGCGCATTCCGTTTTCGATCATTGCGCCGATCATCATCATGGTCTGCGCCATCGGTGCCTACTCGGTGCACAACTCGTTCTTCGACGTGGTGCTGATGCTGGGCTTCGGCGCACTGGGGTATCTGTTCAAGAAACTCGGCTACCCGATCGCACCGCTGGTGCTGGCGGCGGTACTGGGCGACAAGGCTGAGGATGCATTCCGTCAGTCGATGCTGTTCTCCGACGGCCACCTGGGGATTTTCTGGTCCAACCCGCTGGTGGGCAGCCTGACCACGGCAGCGCTGTTGATGCTGTTCTGGCCGCTGATTTCCAAGGCATTCGGAACCCTGACGGGCCTGCGCAAACCCCATGTCGCCAAAGCAAAATCGGTGCTGTGACACAGCAATGCTGGCAACGCCTGACATTTGTTGTCAGGCTTGCCGCAGTCTTTTTTGCGAGTGCGGCCGATGACCCGAATTCCTGATGCCAATGTAATCCACAGTCGTCTGCGTCTGCGCCAACTACGGCTGATGCTGGCGTTGCAGGAATTCGGTTCGTTGCGCCGCGCCGCCGATCACATCGGCATGACTCAACCGGCAGCGACCAAAATGCTGCACGAAGCCGAAGACCTGCTCGGCGTCGAACTCTTCGAGCGTTTGCCCCGGGGCATGCGCTCTACCCCGTTCGGGGAAACCGTCATCTACTACGCGCGCATGGTGTTCGCCGAGCTCAGCGGCATGCGCGAAGAACTGGTCGCACTCGAATCCGGCAACCTGGGGCGCGTCGCGGTTGGCGCCATTCCGGCACTGGCCTCGGGACTCTTGACCCGCACCATCGCGACCCTGAAACAAAGCCACCCCCGGTTGTCCATGAGCATCCAGGTCGACACCAGCGACGTACTGGTGCAGGCGCTGTTGCAGGATCAACTGGACATCGTGCTGGGGCGGATTCCCGCCGGAGCGCGGGCTGAAGAGTTGCTGTTCGACAGCCTCGGCGAAGAGGCCTTGTGCGTGATTTCCGGTGCGCAGAACCCACTGGCGAAAGCCACGCAACTGAGTTGGGCCGAACTGCAAAACATGACATGGGTGCTGCAACAACACCCAAGCCCGATGCGCGCAATCATCAATCAAGTGTTCCACAACGCCCGGGTCGACATTCCCAGCAGCATCGTCGAAACCACCTCGATCATGACGTTGCTGTCCCTGATCCAGCAGACCGACATGCTCGGCGTCACGCCGGTGTCCGTGGTCGAAGACTATCCCGGCCGCGATCTGCTGGCGGTGCTACCGATCAAGTTCGAGGCGCGGCTGCCACCCTATGGATTGATCACCCGACGGCATCGCATTCAGTCATCGGCGATGCAGGCGTTCATGAATTCGGTGCGGGCGGAGCATGCGCTGGCCAAATGAAAAAGGCCCGGAGCAACACCCCGGGCCTGCTCATATTTACGCCGTCTTACGGAACACAAACACCAAACCGACAATGATCAGCACCATGCCGAGCATGCTCAGCGGTGCCAGGCGGTTGCCGAAAAACAGATAGTCCATCACCGCCGTCACCGCTGGCACCAGGTAAAACAGACTGGTGACGTTCACCAGATTGCCCCGGGCGATCAAGCGTAGCAGGGCTTCAGTAACCTTGCTCATTCGCTCAGACTACATTGACCTCAGAGCCGAAGGTCATGCTCACCAGCGCCAGCAACCCGAAGAGCATGCCGGCCAGCGACATGCCCGCCAGGCCGATGCCCTGGTAGACCACCATGATCAACCCGGCGAGACCGAGCGACAGGCCGAACATCCGGCTGGCCGAGCGCTGACGCTCCATGATCACCACGGTGAGAATGGGTTGCACGCCCATGATGGTCGCCATCACTCCCGGGGTGACTTTCAGGTCGAGGGCCAGCAGATAGAAAATCTGATAAGCCCCCAGCAACACCACCCCGGTGGCCATGGCATACAGCATCGGCTTGCCGCCCTTGGGCAACTTCAGTTGGAGCAAGGGCACCAGCAGGATCAAGCCGCACAAGGCAATGACAAAGCGCATGAACAGAAAGGCAAAGGGCGATGCGTGAGCCAGCCCCCATTTGGAGAAGATCGCCCCGCTGCTCCACAGCAGGACGAACAGACTCGTGGAAGCCGCCGCGAGCGCGGACTTTTTCGAAAGGACAAACATGAATACCACCTGTAGTCAGGCAAAAAGCCAATTCAGCCGTAGCTGAAATTCAGTTGTTTTTTCAGGCAGGCAGAGGGGAGCAGCAGAAAACGCTGATCAGCCCGAAATGCCAACACCTGGCGGCGAGACCACCGCGCACACTGGCGTGCGACTGACAGGAGGGGGGTAATGACTGATCTGCCCCGGCTGCTGATTCCCGCACGGCACGACGCCAGCGTTGACCGCTGAATCGACTACCGCGTTGATGAGGGATGTAGGCATGGGCTGATCTTTTCTTGAGGGGTGAACATGTGAGTGCTGAAACTCACGGTGCGCCGACTATAACCAGCGCGAGACATCAATTGCAATAAGTTGCGTTGAAGGTAAAGCGTCGAGGTTGTCGTCCGAATCTCTTGGATTTTTCCACTTGGTATTGGTGAAACGAGCGATCCCTGCAGGAGCCGATTTGCCGGCTCCTGCAGGTTCATTCAACCAAACAGCCAATAACCCAACAATGTCAGCACCACCACCGCCAATACCGGGCGCAGTACTCGGTAGGCCTTGGGGTTGCGGCGCTTCCACTGCTTGACCGCACCGCTGAATTTGTCACTGAAGTTCTTGCTCCAGGCGTAGGCCTGGTTGATCCCACCGACGCGCTCGTCGTCAAGGTTCTGCGGCGCGGTTGCCCGCCCCAGCAGGCCGCTGATCGAACGGTTGATACGGGTCATCAGACGGTTGCTCAGCGGTCGCTCGATGTCGCAGAACAGGATGACGCGAGTCTTCTCGGTTTCGTTCTTGACCCAGTGCACGTAGGTTTCATCGAACATCACGTCTTCACCGTCGCGCCAGGCGTACACCTGACCGTCAACGAAAATGCGGCAATCGTCGGAGTTCGGCGTGGACAGGCCGAGGTGATAACGCAGGGAACCGGCGAACGGGTCGCGATGCGGATTGAGGTGACTGCCGCCCGGCAACAGCGCAAACATCGCGCCCTTGACGTTGGGAATGCGGCTGACCAGCTCAACGGTTTTCGGACACAGGAGCTCGGCCGACGGCAACGGCTTGTCGTACCACTTGAGGTAGAAACGCTTCCAGCCCTTTTTGAAGAACGAACCGAAACCGGCGTCGTTGTTCTTCTCGGCGGCGCGAATGTAGCCCTCGTCGAACAGGTGCATCGCTTCGTCGCGAATGACTTCCCAGTTGTCCTTGAGCACATCCAGTTCAGGGAACTTGCTGCGATCCAGGTAAGGTTTCGACGGCACGCCGGAGAACAGGTACATCAGGGCGTTGTAGGGTGCGAACAGCGCCGAATGATTGACGAACTGACGCAACACCGGCAACCGTGCCTTGCCACGCAAATGCACATAGAGGGTGCTACCCAGAAACAGCAGCAACAATGACGCTTTCGCGGCAAAGGAAAAGGTCATCAACAACTCCTTGGAAATAGACACTTTTGCACAACGCCCTTCACCCGGCGCGGCAGTCGGCATGATAAACATTACCGACCTCGGTAAACACCCGCGGGATTCGACATTCAGTGTTTAGGATTGCGCAATAAATGCCTTATTTAGCACAAGCCACTTGAACATTCGCTGACCTGAATCAGCCTCCCGCGATGTCAGGAAGCGCGTCCCTGCGGCACAACCATCCGGCGCCAGGCGGTTACTGCTGATTTTCCTGCTCGGTGAACAGATCGCTGAACAGCATGCTCGACAGGTAACGCTCACCGGAATCCGGCAGGATCACCACAATGGTCTTGCCCTGCATTTCCGGGGTTTCGGCCAACCGGACGGCCACCGCCATCGCGGCTCCGCAGGAAATCCCGCACAAAATCCCTTCTTCCTGCATCAAGCGCAGGGCCATGGCCTTGGATTCCTCGTCACTGACCAACTCCACCCGGTCGACCATTGACAGGTCCAGGTTCTTCGGCACAAAACCGGCACCAATGCCCTGGATCTTGTGCGGGCTTGGCTTGATCTCTTCACCGGCCAGCGCCTGGCTGATCACCGGCGACACCACCGGCTCCACCGCGACCGAGATGATCGGTTTGCCCTGGGTATTCTTGATATACCGCGAAACGCCAGTGATGGTTCCACCGGTTCCGACGCCTGCCACCAACACATCGACAGCACCGTCGGTATCGTTCCAGATTTCCGGGCCGGTGGTTTTTTCATGGATGGCCGGGTTGGCCGGGTTTTCGAACTGCGCCGGCATGAAATATTTCGACGGATCGCTAGCCACTATTTCGCCAGCTTTCTCGATGGCGCCTTTCATGCCCTTGGCGGGCTCGGTCAGCACCAGTTCGGCACCCAGCGCCTTGAGCACCTTGCGACGCTCGATACTCATGGACGCCGGCATGGTCAGCATCAATTTATAGCCACGGGCCGCGGCAACGAAGGCCAGGCCAATGCCGGTGTTACCGGAGGTCGGTTCGACGATGGTCATGCCAGGCTTGAGTTTGCCGGTGCTTTCGGCGTCCCAGATCATGTTCGCGCCAATGCGGCACTTGACCGAATAACCGGGGTTGCGCCCTTCGATCTTGGCCAGGATGGTCACACCGCGCGGGGCGATACGGTTGATCTGTACCAGCGGCGTATTGCCGATGGAATGGGCGTTGTCAGCGAAAATGCGGCTCATGACTGGGTCCTTACTACAGCATTTGGATAAGCGCACAAAGGTATGCCTGTTGGTCGTGGGCGTCCAGTCAGGCGAACGTCCGCGGGCCACCGCAGTCAATCGCTATAGATCGCCAGAGAATTGCCATCATGAAACGTCGATACAGCTGGCCCTTGTGGACCTTCGCAGGCCTTGTCGTGCTGCTGGTTGCCCTGCACATCGCCCTGCCCTACCTGGTGCGCGATTACCTCAATGACAAGTTGGCGGACATGGGCGATTACCGCGGTCAGATCGCTGACGTCGACCTGGCCTTATGGCGGGGCGCCTACAAAATCAACGGTCTGAAAATCGTCAAAGTCGACGGCAAGGTGCCAGTGCCGTTCGTCAATGCACCGTTGATCGACCTCTCGGTCAGTTGGCATTCGCTCTGGTACGACCATGCGGTGGTCGCACGGGTGCAGTTCATCAACCCTGAGGTGAACTTCGTCGATGGCGGAGCCAACAAGCAGAACTCCCAAACGGGTCGGGGCACCGACTGGCGCGCCCAACTGGGCAAACTGCTGCCGATCACATTGAACGAAGTGCGAATTGACGATGGCAAGATCAGCTTCCGCAACTTCAATTCCAAGCCACCGGTGAACATGGACGCCACCAAGGTCAATGCCAGCATCTACAACCTGACCAACGTGGTGGATACCAAAGGCAAACGCGACGCCCGCTTCGAAGGAAAAGCCCTGTTGCTGGGGCAAGCGCCACTGGAGACCAGCGCAACCTTCGACCCCTTGAGCAATTTCGAAAACTTCGAATTTCGCCTGCGGGCCAAGGACATCGAACTCAAACGCATGAACGACTTCGCTTCGGCCTACGGCAAGTTCGATTTCAATGCCGGCCATGGCGATGTGGTCATCGAAGCGCAGGCCAAAAACGCCAAATTGACGGGCTATATCAAACCGCTGCTCAGGGATGTCGACGTGTTCAACTGGCAGCAAGATGTGGAAAACAAGGACAAAGGGATTTTCCGCTCTATTTGGGAAGCCATTGTCGGTGGTTCCGAGACCGTGCTGAAAAACCAGGGCAAGAACCAGTTTGCCACTCGGGTTGAACTCAGTGGCAACGTACATCAGCAAGATGTCAGCGCTTTTCAGGCTTTTTTGCAGATTTTACGTAATGGATTCATTAAGGCATTCAACGCTCGCTATGAAAGCCCCAAGCCGGACGCCGGTTGATAGCCAGAACTCGACAGTGAATAGACGTTCCCCGGCAACCGCCGCGACCAGGTCACGATGTGACGCTCCATTCAGAGACTGAATAAGCCGTCTGCGTTCACAGTTGACCGGGCACCGCGTTATAGTCGGGGCTGACCATTTATTGCGCCCCGCCCTGCCTCGTTCAGGTCGGCGTTACCGTTCGAGGATTAGCAGATGAAGTTCGAAGGCACCCAGGCCTACGTAGCCACCGATGACCTGAAGCTGGCGGTCAATGCCGCCATCACCCTGGAGCGGCCATTGCTGGTCAAGGGCGAACCGGGCACCGGCAAGACCATGCTCGCCGAGCAACTGGCCGAATCCTTTGGCGCCAAGCTGATTACCTGGCACATCAAGTCCACCACCAAGGCTCATCAGGGCCTCTACGAGTACGACGCGGTCAGCCGCCTGCGTGACTCGCAACTGGGCGTGGACAAGGTCCACGACGTGCGCAACTACCTGAAAAAGGGCAAGCTCTGGGAAGCCTTCGAATCCGAAGAGCGGGTGATCCTGCTGATCGACGAAATCGACAAGGCCGACATCGAGTTCCCTAACGACCTGCTGCAAGAACTCGACAAGATGGAGTTCTACGTTTACGAGATCGACGAGACGATCAAGGCCAAGAAACGCCCGATCATCATCATTACCTCCAACAACGAAAAAGAACTGCCGGACGCCTTCCTGCGCCGCTGCTTCTTCCACTACATCGCCTTCCCTGACCGCGTCACGCTGCAGAAAATCGTTGATGTGCACTACCCGGACATCAAGAAAGACCTGGTCAGCGAAGCCCTCGACGTGTTCTTCGACGTGCGCAAGGTGCCAGGCCTGAAGAAGAAGCCATCGACCTCCGAACTGGTGGATTGGCTGAAACTGCTGATGGCCGACAATATCGGTGAAGCCGTGCTGCGCGAGCGCGATCCGACCAAGGCCATCCCGCCGCTGGCCGGTGCCTTGGTGAAAAACGAACAGGACGTGCAACTGCTTGAGCGCCTGGCGTTCATGAGCCGTCGCGGCAGTCGTTGATCATCTGGGGCAAATGCCATGCTGCTCAATCTGTTCAATGAAATGCGCGCAGCCAAGGTCCCGGTCTCGGTGCGCGAACTGCTGGACCTGATCAACGCGCTGAAACAGCGCGTGACCTTCGCCGACATGGACGAGTTCTATTACTTGTCCCGGGCGATTCTGGTGAAGGACGAAAAGCATTTCGACAAGTTCGACCGGGCCTTCGGGGCGTACTTCAACGGCCTGGAAAAACTCGACGACCATTTGCAGGCCCTGATCCCCGAAGACTGGCTGCGCAAGGAATTCGAACGATCGCTGACCGATGAAGAGCGGGCGGCGATTCAGTCCCTCGGCGGTCTGGACAAGCTGATCGAAGAGTTCAAGAAGCGCCTGGAAGAACAGAAGGAACGCCATGCCGGCGGTAACAAGTGGATCGGCACCGGCGGCACCAGCCCGTTCGGCTCAGGCGGGTTCAACCCGGAAGGCATTCGGGTCGGCGATGCCGGCAAGCGCCAGGGCAAGGCGGTCAAGGTCTGGGATCAACGCGAATACAAGAACCTCGACGACTCGGTGGAACTGGGCACGCGCAACATCAAGGTCGCCCTGCGCCGCCTGCGCAAGTTCGCCCGTCAGGGTGCAGCGGAAGAACTGGACATCGATGGCACCATCGATCACACCGCCAAGGACGCCGGCCTGCTGAACATCCAGATGCGTCCAGAGCGGCGCAATACAGTGAAGTTGTTGCTGCTGTTCGACATCGGCGGTTCGATGGACGCCCATGTGAAAGTCTGCGAGGAACTGTTCTCGGCCTGCAAGACCGAGTTCAAGCATCTGGAGTACTACTACTTCCACAACTTCATTTATGAATCGGTGTGGAAGAACAACATGCGCCGCACTTCCGAGCGCACTTCGACCCAGGACGTGCTGCACAAGTACGGCGCCGACTACAAAGTGATCTTCATCGGTGACGCTGCCATGGCGCCCTACGAAATCACCCAGCCCGGCGGCAGCGTCGAGCACTGGAACGAAGAAGCCGGCTACGTGTGGATGCAGCGGTTCAAGGAGAAGTTCAAGAAGCTCATCTGGATCAACCCGTATCCGAAAGACACCTGGGGCTACACCTCCTCGACCAACATTGTGCGGGACTTGATCGAGGACCAGATGTATCCCCTGACCCTTCGCGGGTTGGAGGAAGGGATGCGGTTTCTGTCCAAGTAATCCCGTTGTTCTGCAGGAGCTGGCAAGCCAGCTCCTGCAAGGGTCAACTGAACCGGCTCAAATACTCGACCTGCTCGCGATGCGCCACGTCCTGCACCACCGGCCGCAACCGCACCTTCGCCCCCGGCAGACACTGCGCCAGCCGCGCCAGTGCCAATGGCGTCAACGCCCCCAATCGTGGATAGCCGCCAATGGTCTGCCGATCATTGAGCAGCACGATCGGCTGCCCGTCCGGTGGCACCTGAACGGCGCCCAGCGGGATGCCTTCGGAAATCATCGGCTTGCCCTGATACTGCAACGCCGTGCCCAACAGGCGAATGCCCATCCGGTCGGCGCGACTGTCGAGGTGCCATGGGTTGTTGAACGCATCGAACAGGCTCTGGCCACTGAACTCGCCGATTTGCGCCCCCAGCACCAGGTCCAGCGGCGCCTCCAGCTGCAGATCCGGGCGCTGCTCCGCCGACAATTCCCGCAGCAGCATCACCGAGTTGCCCGAATAGCTCAGCGACTGCCCCTTGCCCAACGGCCGGCCCATGCCGTCCAAGCCACCGAGCGCTTCGCGCACCACCGTCGCGCTGCTGCCCAACACCTTCGGCGCATCAAACCCGCCCGGCGCGGCCAGATAGGCCCGGGCACCAAGCAACGGCTGGGTGAATTGCAGTCGTTGACCTTTGTGCAGCCTGAAGCTGCGCCACGGCGCCAGCGCCTCACCGTCCAGCTGCGCGCCAAGATCGGCACCCGCCAGCGCCAGCACGCAATCATCCTCGGCCACCACTGTGAACCCGCCGAGGGTGATTTCGATCACCGGTGCATCCAGCCTGTTGCCCAGCAGCCAATTGGCCCAGGACAGCGAACGCCAATCCAGCCCGCCGCCCTGGGTCACGCCCAGGTGCCGCACGCCAAAGCGCCCGGCATCCTGCAACAAGCACAACGGCGTACTGGCTTCAATCGTCAGACGGCTCATGCCTGGCCCTCCAGTGGCGTGTCATCACCGCCCAGGTTGATGAACTCGGCGTGCCCCACCGCTTCGAAACGCACGGTGTCGCCCGGCTGCATCAGGCTGTAGCCGTCGCGGTGACGGTCGAACAGCTTGGCCGGCGTGCGACCGATCAGGTTCCAGCCCCCCGGCGACACCACCGGATAGGCTGCCGTTTGCCGTTCGGCGATACCGACACTGCCAGCGGCAACTTTCTTGCGCGGGGTGTCCAGGCGTGGTGCGGCCAGCAGCTCTTCCACCAGCCCCATGAAGGCGAAACCCGGCGCAAAACCCAAGGCGAACACCTGATATTCACGCTCGCTGTGCCGACGGATCACCTCTGCCACCGTCAACCCGCTGCGCTGTGACAACAGGCTCAGCTCCGGGCCGACGCTCAAGTCGTACCAGACGGGCAGGACATGAGAGGTGCCGCCGGTTCGCGCGTTGGGCGACAGATCGATCAAGGCCTCGTCAATCAACTCCCGTGCCTGGGCGGGATTCAACGCGACAAGGTCGTAATGCACCATCAACGTGGTGTACGACGGCACCAGATCGATCAGATGTTCACCGAAAGCGCGGCGCAGACTTTCGCTGGCGGCGAGCATCCACGGCATGTTGGCTTCGGCGATTTCATCGAACAGACGCACCATCAAGCAATCCAGCGCGACCACTTCCACCCGCAGTTTCATGACGCGCTCTGCTGATTCAAGGCCTCGCGAATGCGCTGCACGGCGGCCACCGAACTGGCGTTGTCGCCGTGCACGCACAGGGTGTTGGCCTGCAAATGCAAGGCGCTGCCGTCGCTGGCGGTGAGGGGATCGCCGCGGGCAATGATCAACGCCTGTTCGATGATCTTCTCCGGATCGTGGTGCACGGCGCCCGGCAGTTGCCGTGATACCAACATGCCGGCGCTGTCGTAAGCGCGATCGGCAAAGGCTTCGAACCACAGGGTCACGCCGTATTCATCGCCCATCCGCTGCGCGGCACTGTTGTCGCGGGTGGCCATCAACATCAACGGCAAGCTGCGGTCATAAGCGGCCACGGCCTGCAACACCGCACGCAATTGCGCCGGGTTGGCCATCATGTCGTTGTACATCGCGCCGTGGGGTTTGACGTAACTGACCCGACCGCCCTGGGCCCGGCAAATGCCGTCGAGGGCACCGATCTGGTAATGCAGGATGTCCTGGAGTTCCTGAGCAGCGTAGGCCATGGAGCGGCGGCCGAAGCCCACCAGGTCCTGATAGGCGGGATGGGCGCCGATCCGTACGCCATGGCTGAGGGCCAGGCTGACGGTCTTGCGCATGATGCTCGGGTCGCCGGCATGGAAACCGCAGGCGATGTTGGCGCAATCGATAAAGGGCATGACCTCGGCGTCCAGACCCATGGTCCAGTTGCCGAAACTCTCGCCGATGTCGCAGTTCAATAGCAGGCGGCTCACGGTGAACACTCCTGTAGGCATTATTCTTTTTAGCTGCGGGACAAATCTGTAAGACAGGCCCGCAGATTATCAGTTACCGGGCGTCGAGTTGCTTGCCACGGGTTTCCGGCAAACTCAGGGCCGCGAGGATCACCACGCCGTAGGAAACCGCCGCGAAGGCGCCGATTCCCACACTCAACGGCACTTTCTGGCTGAGCAAACCGATCAGCAGCGGGAACAATGCCGCCAGCGCCCGGCCGATGTTGTAGCAAAAGCCCTGGCCTGAACCGCGAATGCGCGTCGGGAACAATTCGGTCAGGAACGCGCCCATGCCGCTGAAGATGCCTGAGGCGAAGAAACCCAGCGGGAAGCCCAGCCAGAGCATCACACCGTTGCTGACCGGCAGTTGGGTGTAGAGCAACACAATGGTGAAGGAGCCGACCGCAAACAGGATGAAATTCTTTTTGCGGCCGAGGATGTCGGTCAAGTAGGCACTGATGACGTACCCGACGTAGGACCCGACGATCACCATCGCCAGATAACCGCTCGTATTGAGTACGCTCAAACCGCGTTCGTTCTTCAGAAAAGTCGGCAGCCAGGACGTGATCGCGTAGTAGCCACCCAACGCGCCGGTGGTCAGCAGCGAAGCGCGAATCGTGGTGAAGAGCATGCCGGGGGCGAAGATCTCGTAGAACTTCGACGGATTGCTCGGCTCCTGCCTGGCTTTGGCTTCGCGGTAGATTTCCGGGTCCTTGACCAGACGACGGACGAAGATCACGAAAATCGCCGGCACGATGCCAAGAATGAACAGCGCACGCCAGGCATCTTCGGCAGGCAACACCGAGAACAGCAGCGCATAGAGGATTGCCGTCAGCCCCCAACCCAGCGCCCAGCCGGATTGCACCATGCCGACGGCCTTGCCGCGATCCTGGGCGCGGATGACCTCACCCATCAGGACCGCGCCAGCCGTCCACTCACCACCGAAACCGAAGCCCATCAGGGTGCGAGCAATCAACAGCTGTTCGTAGTTCTGGGCAAAACCGCAGAGGAAGGTAAAGAAGGCAAACCACAACACCGTCAATTGCAAGGTACGCACGCGGCCGATTCGGTCGGAGAGAATGCCGGCCACCCATCCACCGATGGCCGAAGCGATCAAGGTGCTGGTATGAATCAGCCCGGCCTGCCCGGTGGTGATGCCCCACATGGCAATCAGGGTCGGCACCACGAAGCTGAGCATCTGGGTGTCCATGCCGTCCAGGCCATAGCCGATCTTGCAGCTCCAGAAGGTGCGACGTTCTTGCTGATTGATGTTGCGATACCAATCGAAAGGTCCCGGACGCGCCGTGGCTTTCGCGATGAAGGGGGTGTCTGGCGCACTCATGGCAAATCTCCGCGCTGATTTTATTGGTATTGTTCTGAGCCCCGACGACGCCTATCGTGGGAACCGGATGCGTCGATTTTTGGGCTGCTTGCCCTGTGGCGTCCAACTAATAAAAACCCGCCCTAGACATAAGAAATCTTTATCCCCCCGAGCCAATCCCATGAACCTGAAGTTTCTCGAGACCTTCGTCTGGGTCGCCCGACTCAAGAGCTTTCGCCTGACCGCCGACAAACTCTTCACCACCCAGGCGTCAATCTCCAGCCGCATCGCCGTGCTCGAAGGCGAGCTTGGGGTAAAGCTGTTTCTGCGAGATTCCCGTGGCGTGAGCCTGACGCCGGAAGGCTTGAAGGTGCTCGATTATGCCGAGCAGATGATGGACACCATGCAGGCGTTGCGGCAGTCGATCGAGAACCGTTCGAGCAAGGCCGGACGCGTGCGCATCGGTGTGATGGACACGGTCATCCACACCTGGCTCAGCCCGTTGGTGGCCCAAATGACCGATCACTATCCACTGGTGGAGATCGAGCTGGTGGCCGATACCTCGCTGAACCTCTGCGATCAGCTGCAAACAGGCTTTCTCGATGTGATCCTGCAAACCGACCTGTTGCGCCAGGAAAGCGTCCGCAGCCTGGAACTGGCCAGCCATCCCATGGGCTGGATCGTCGCCAGTAATTCCCTCTATAACCGTGAGTATTCAGGCGTCGCCGATCTGGCGAATGAACGGATCATCACCTACTCGAAAAACTCTCATCCGCACCAGGAAGTGCTCGCGCTGATGCAGGCCAATGGCGTCATGGCGCCACGACTGAACTGCGTAAACTCGGTATCGGCGATTACCCGATTGTTGCGCGATGGCTTCGGGATTGGTGCGTTGCCGCCAGTGCTGGTGGCCGAGGAACTGGCGCGCGGGGAATTGACCTTGCTGGCCATCGACCAGCGCCCGCCGAACCTGCAGGTGGTGGTGTCGTGGCGGGTGGGGGTGGAGTGGGTCGAAGAGATTGTGGCGTTGTGTCAGCAGGTGCTGGAGGGGTATGCGCGCAGGGTGGGAGAAAGCTACATCGTATTGGCGACCTAACAAATCTTGTGGCGAGGTCGCTTGCTTCCCCGCCACAAGGGCCGTGTTTACAACCCGCGCAAATCCCGTTCCTCGATCGGCCGACTCTGGCGCAGGCGCTTGCCGCCCAGCACCACCCAGTCAATCAGTCGGAACAGGCATTCCAGGCCGAACGACAGCAACATCGCGCCGCTCATGCCCCAGATCATCGCTTCCGGTGTCAACAGGATCTGGTAGCCGTAGCCATTCCAGGTTTCCTTGCGAATATCCGGATCGGCGGCCAGTACCACTTGCAGGAACCGGATGTACCAGGGGCCCTGCATCGCCTGGAACTGCTTGTCCAGCGCCAGCTGACGGGTCAGCAGGTTGCTCAGGCTGTCGGCGTCGCTGCGGAAAATCGGGTCTTCGCTGGCGCGATAATGGGCCACCAGGGCCTGCATATCGCCCTTGAAGAACTGATTGGCCGTGCCCTGAAAGCCGCTCAGGCTGGCCTGCGCTTCAATCAGATGGGCCTCCACCCGCTTGGCGTAATCATTGATGAACCCCGGCACCTGGACACCGATCAACAGGCCCGCCGCGAACAACACCAGCCGTAGATAACTGAGCAACATGGGGAAGAATCCTTATTCGGTCCTGCCCTGGCTGACGCATTCGCCGCGTCGCCACAGGCTCCATTGGCCCGGTTCATAGCGGGTCCAGGTTTCGTTTTCGGTCAAGGGTTCGGTGGCGATCACCGTCACCACGTCGTTGGGGGTGGTTTCGGCCTGGAAGTCGACGATGACGTCGACGTCCTTCAGGCGCGCCGGGCCGAACGGGGCGCGACGGGTGATCTGCGCCAATTTGGTCGAGCAATAGCAGAACAGCCAATCGCCGTCGCTGAGCAGGCAGTTGAACACGCCTTTGCTGCGGTATTCGGCACACGCGGCCACCAGGTCGGGCAGCAGTTCCTCGACCTCGACCGGCTCGGGGAACGCCGCCCGAACACGGTTGAGCAAATCGCAGAACGCCGCTTCGCTGTCGGTATCGCCCACCGGACGGTAGAAACTGGCGCCCGGTTGAAAGTCCGCCAGTTGGCCGTTATGGGCAAAACACCAGTTACGGCCCCACAACTCGCGCACGAAAGGATGGGTATTGGAGAGGCAGACCTTGCCGACGTTGGCCTGGCGGATGTGCCCGATCACCACCTCGCTCTTGATCGGATAGCGCTGAACCAGGTTCGCGACTTCCGATTCGCAGCTCGCCGCCGGGTCCTGGAACAAGCGCAAGCCCCGGCCTTCATAGAAGGCGATGCCCCAGCCGTCGCGATGCGGACCGGTACGGCCGCCACGCTGCATCAGCCCGGTAAAGCTGAACACGATATCGGTAGGCACATTGGCGCTCATGCCCAATAACTCACACATGCTCGGACTCTCGCTTCAGGCCAGGGGCGACGTTACAGACGGGGTTCGACCCGCATCCGCTGGGGATTGCTCGGCACAGGGGGACGCCCATAGCGATCGTCGCCGGCGCCGCCGAAGGCGCGTTCTTCTTCCGGCTCCTCGGCAAGCGCCGCGGCTTTGGCGGCTTCGGCCTTTTCCTTGCGTGCATTGGAGGCACGCTCGATCGGGAAGCGGATCGCCACGAATACCAGGTAAATGCCGAACGCGATCATGCCGTACATGAACAGATCGGAAATCGCCCGCCACGCGTTGTTGCCGACCTTGAACAACAGATCAAGGGCCGTAATGGCGATGGCCGGGGCGACCTTTTCCTTTACAGGGTCGATGATGGTCGGGGAAAACAGCAGCACCGCCACCAGCAGCCGCAGCGGCTCACGCAGCCAACGCCACATCCAGCGGGTGATGCGCATCCACACCAACAGGCAGCCCAAAGCGGCAAAGGCGTAGAGGCCCCAAGCGATCAGATAGTCGTTCTCGGTCATGGTGTCCATGGCAAGGCAGGCAAAGAGGCGCTTATGATAACGACTTTTCGTCCGTCAGGCTGCATCAATGGCAGCCGCTCGGGAGACAGTACCTGTGGGAGCGAGCTTTCTCGCGATGAGGCCAGCACATCCAGCATCCATACTGACGGTCAGAACGCTATCGTCGGAACGCCGCCCGGAGCAAACTCGCCCCCACAGGTTCAAAACCCCATTCCGTATACAGTTCGAGAGCCCTCCATGCCGCTATCCGCCACCCTTTACGACGCTCCGGTTGCCCACAAGGCCGAAGGTTCCGACCCGTATGCCTGGCTGCAAGAGCGCGATACCGATGCAGTGCTCGACTACCTCAAGGCTGAAAACAGCTATCAGGAGGCGCAAACCGCCGACCAGGCCGGGCTGCGTGAAACCCTGTTCGAAGAGATCAAGGGCCGGATTCTCGAGACCGACCTGTCCCTGCCCTCCCCGTGGGGACCTTACCTGTATTACACGCGCACCACGGCGGGTGACGAGTACGCCCGCCACTATCGCTGCCCGCGCCCGGCCGACGACAGCCTGCAACTCGATGAAAGCCGGGAACAACTGCTGCTTGACCCGAACCTGTTGGCCAATGGCGGCTTTTTCTCCCTGGGTGCGTTCAGCATCAGCCCGGACCACCAGCGCCTGGCCTACAGCATCGACTCGACGGGCGATGAGATTTACACACTGTTCGTGAAGGAATTATCCGACGGACGCGTCAGCGAACTGGAGTTCCAGAACTGCGACGGCAGCATGACCTGGGCCAACGACAGCCTGACCCTGTTTTTCGGCGAGCTGGACGACACCCATCGTCCGCACAAGCTGTACCGCTATCGCCTTGACGGCACGGCGGCCGAAGAAGTGTTCCATGAGCCGGACGGCCGGTTCTTCATGCATTGCTACCGCTCGAGTTCCGAGCAGCAATTGCTGCTGTCTGTGGGCAGCAAGACCACCAGCGAAGTCTGGGTACTGGACGCCAACCAGCCGCAACAAGCCTTCAGCTGCATCGCGCCACGGGTCGAGGATCACGAGTACGATGTCGACCACGGCGCGCGCAACGGCCAATGGACCTGGTTCATCCGCAGCAACCGCGACGGCATCAACTTCGCGTTGTATACGGCGATTGACCGTGGTGTGGCGCCGAACGAAGCCGATTGGCAGATCCTGATTCCCCATAGCGACACCGTGATGATCGACGGCATGAGCCTGAATGCCGGGGCCATGACGCTCAGCCTGCGTGAAGGCGGCTTGCCGATCATCGAAGTTCACCCGCAAGACCTGCCGAGCTACCGGGTGCAACTGCCGGACGCGGCCTACAGCCTGCATGTGCAAAACAGCCTGGAGTTCGTCAGCGAGCGGATTCGGCTGCGCTACGAAGCGTTGAACCGTCCGGCGCAAATCCGCCAGTTGGAACTGAACACAGGCGATCAAAAAGTCCTCAAGCAAACCCCGGTGCTCGGCCCGTTCGACGCCGACGCCTATGTCAGCCAACGCCTGTGGGCCACCGCGCCGGACGGTACGCAGGTGCCGATCAGCCTGGTGGTCAAACGCGAAGCGCTCGGCAAACCGGTGCCGCTGTATTTGTACGGTTACGGCGCTTATGGCGAAAGTCTCGACCCGTGGTTCTCCCACGCACGCCTGAGCCTGCTCGATCGCGGCATGGCGTTTGCCATCGCTCACGTGCGCGGCGGTGGCGAACTGGGTGAAGCCTGGTATCGCGCCGGCAAGCAGGAACATAAACACAACACGTTCAGCGACTTCATCGCCTGCGCCGAACATTTGATCGCCAACGGCTTCACCAGCGCTGCGCAACTGGCGATCAGCGGTGGCAGCGCCGGTGGCCTGCTGATCGGTGCGGTGCTCAACCAGCGACCGGAATTGTTCGGCGCGGCGATTGCCGAAGTGCCGTTCGTCGACGTGCTCAACACCATGCTCGACCCGGACCTGCCGCTGACCGTCACTGAATACGATGAATGGGGCAATCCTGAGGAACCGGACGTCTATGATCGGATCAAGGCCTACGCCCCGTACGAAAACATCTCTGCGCAAGCCTATCCGGCGACCCTGGTGATCGCCGGCTACAACGACAGCCGTGTGCAGTACTGGGAAGCGGCCAAGTGGGTGGCTAGGTTGCGCGCGACCAAAACCGACACCAACCCCCTGCTGCTCAAGACCGAACTGGGCGCCGGGCATGGCGGGATGAGTGGTCGATATCAGGGATTGCGTGACGCAGCGCTCGAATACGCATTTTTGTTCAAGGTTCTGGGGGTTGCCTGAGGAACCTGGCCCGACGAACCGGTCTTAAGACCAGCACATCGTGCCCGATACAACGATAGATCCCTGTGGGAGCTTGCTCGCTCCCACAGGGATTGGGGAAATCCGAACCTGGACACAACAAAAAAGACCGCACGACATGTCAGAACCGACCTTGCTCAACAACGAAATCCGCGACTGGCTGATGGATTGCGGCCTGTTCAACCAACTGCTGCCAGCGGACTTTGCCGCGGCCTCGGGCTACTTCAGCATCAGCACCATTGCCCAGGGCGAAGAAATTTTCCATGAAGGCGACGCCGGCAGCTTCATGTGCATCATCCATACCGGACAAGTGGCGGTACAGAAAACCACCAGCGACGGGCAACTGTTGACCATCGCCACCCTGCGCAGCGGCCGCTCCTTCGGCGAAATGGCCGTGCTCGATGGCGAACGTCGCTCGGCCAGCTGCGTGGCCGCGAGCAACTGCCAGTTGCTCAACCTGGGCAAGGACTCTCTGGAAAAGATGCTCAACGACGCGCCGAAAATCGCCGCCAAGATCATCCGCGCCCTCGCCGTTTCGCTCTCCAAACGCTTGCGCATGGCCGACGGGCAACTGCTTCTACAGCAGGTCTAACCTCCGGGCGATTTGGCTTTCGGCGGGTTGGGCTCAATCCCCGGCACCGGCTGATCCTTGGTCGGCGGGCTGGGCATCTCGATCGGCACCAAAGGCGGACCACTGCTGCCAGGGCCGACTTTCGGCACGGGCGCGGGGCTGATTTGCGGATAGGGCGTGGGCGTCGCGGTCCCCGGCGAGCCGGGCTGCGGCGCGGGCGTGACGGGAGTGGTTTGCTGCTGTTGGGCCTGCACTGCAGTAATCGAGAGCGCGGCCAGGGCAATGACCGTTAGAATGGTGCGCTTCATCAATGGCTCCGTTGGCCTTGTTGTCCTGTGCAGGCTACTCCCAACTGCGCCCGTTTGCCCTCCCCGTCTTGCCAATTCTTCTCAAGAGAGCCCCATGAAACGTTTCGTTCTGCTCGACACCGCGCCAATCCCTGAAAATGGCGGAGCCCTGTGCCTGTTCGAGTACGGCGAGGATTTCGTCATCAAGATCCAGGGGGGTGACGGCGGGCAACTCATGAACACGCGCATGCACGGCTCCGAGGATGCGCTGGCCGAAATCCCCTGCCGCAAGGTCGCCGGACGCCCGAATTCACGGGTGCTGATCGGTGGCCTGGGCATGGGTTTTACCCTGGCCTCGGCGCTCAAGCATCTGGGCAGGACCGCTGAAGTGGTGGTCGCGGAACTGGTGCCCGGCGTGGTCGAGTGGAATCGCGGGCCGTTGGGCGAAAAGTCCGGCAACCCGCTGCTCGACCCGCGCACGGTCATCCGCATGGAAGATGTGGCTAAAGTGCTGCAAGCCGAACCCCAGGGCTTCGATGCGATCATGCTCGATGTCGATAATGGTCCCGAAGGCCTGACCCAGAAAGCCAACAGCTGGCTGTACTCCGCCGGCGGCCTGAGTGCCTGCGCCAAGGCTCTGCGGCCCAAAGGCGTGCTGGCGGTCTGGTCGGCCAGCGCGGATCGGCAGTTTTCCGACAAACTGAAAAAAGCCGGGTTCAAGGCCGAGGAAGTGCAAGTCTTCGCCCATGGCAACAAGGGCACCCGGCACACCATCTGGATTGCCGAAAAGCTCAAGGGCTGAGCTAAACTGGCTGCATAACCGTCATTAGTCTTTTACAAAGGTGAACCCATGAGTTCGTCCACACCGACCAATACCTCGAAGCTGGATCGCATCCTCGCCGACAACCAGCGCGACAAGGAAATGGGTTACCGCGACAAGGCCCTGAAGATGTACCCGCACGTCTGCGGCCGCTGCGCCCGTGAATTCTCCGGCAAGCGCTTGAGCGAACTGACCGTGCACCACCGCGACCATAACCACGACAACAACCCTCAGGACGGTTCGAACTGGGAATTGTTGTGCCTGTATTGCCACGACAACGAACACTCGCGCTATACCGACCAACAGTATTTCGACGAAGGCTCGCTGAGCACGCCGAAAATCGCCAAGGCCACGCATAACCCGTTTGCCGCTCTGGCGGGCCTGATGAAAAAAGAAGATTGAAAATCACCGGCAGGAGCGAGATCGCTCGCTCCTGCCGGGATCGTGTCAACAACCCGGCAAAACCTGCCAACTGCCGGCGACAATCTGCCGCTACCGGCAAAAACATCCTGCCCTTCTCTCAGGCTGTAACGTGTCCAAACCGTTACAAACCGCCCTCTCCATGGCCATCATCCGCTGATGGCACTGTTCTTGCGATGTATCAGCCTCAATACATTGAGCGCTGCTCATGTCGCCTCTGAACCGCGTCATACATGGACAGACCCGTTTTATGAATGTGACCTCTACCTTCAATAGCACCGCCATCCTGGCCTACAACAACACGACCGATGCGAAGGCCGGATCCATCGCCCGTGACAGCGAGCAGGCGGCCGGTAAAAGCAAAAACGACGATTCGCTCAGCCTCTCTAAAACAGCCGCCGACTACAGCGGTTCGATTGCCGGCAACGCGCCGTTTTTTCCGGTGCGCCCAGGCATGAATGCGGATGCCCTCGTACTGGGTGTCACCCAGCCGGGCGCGGTTTCCAGCTCAACCGGTAAAACCTTTGACGAAGTGGCCACCGATGCTCGCAAACGGATGGATCAGAAATACGCTCAGATGAAGACCGGCGACAAGCCCTACACCGGCAACGCCGAAGACCGCAATGCGCTGATGGGCGATCTGGATCGACGCTCGCTCAACGCCGTCGCGAGGAACCAGGGCGGACAGTTTTCGAAGGACGAGCAGGACGCAGCGAAAGCGTTGATGCAGCAACAGGCTCGACTGGCGTCGGGCTACTTCAGCGGCCCGGACGATCAAAAGAAATACTGGAAAGACCCCTTCGCCAATGACCCGGTCGGTCGGGCCAAGGCAGCGCTGAACTTCCTCGATAAGATGAGCCCCGAAGAGAAGAACACGCCGCAGTGGCTGTCCCAACACCTAACGTTGGCGAACGCATTGAATCAGTACGCCAATGGCAGCAAGGACTCCGCAGATACGGGGAAACAAGCCGGTCACTTCCATAATCTTGCCGAAATCCTGGCAGGCGTCGATACCGACCCGGGAACCAGCAAAAACCCGCAGTACGAACAGATCAACAATGCCGGGAATGCCATGATGGACAGGATCAAGGCGCTCATGCCGGCAACGCAGTGAGCCTGTCGCCGAATCAGCGGCCTGCCGCCAAACCCCGTATAATCGCGCTTTTTTCCTGAAAGGCGCTTCGCTCGTGGCAGACAAACGGTACAGCTGCATTGGTTTGTATAACCCTAAATCACCGGAGAACGTCGGTTCGGTGATGCGCGCCGCTGGCTGTTATGGCGTGGCGTCGGTGTTCTACACCGGCAAGCGCTATGAGCGCGCCGCCGACTTCGTCACCGATACCAAGCGCGTTCACTACGACATCCCGCTGATCGGCATCGACGACCTGAAAAAAATCCTGCCCCTCAATTGTGTTCCCGTCGCCGTGGAATTGGTGGAAGGCGCTCGTCCGCTGCCCGAATACACGCACCCGGACCGTGCGCTGTACATCTTCGGTCCGGAAGACGGCTCGCTGGATAAAGAGATTCGCGACTGGTGCGAAGACGTGGTCTATATCCCGACCACCGGTTGCATGAACCTGGCCGCCACGGTCAACGTTGTGCTCTACGACCGCATGGCCAAGGGGCTCAACACCCGTTCAGGGCCCAAATTCCGCTGAATCGTCGTACATCCGATGGAACGAGCTACCCGCCCCGGCAGTCAGCTTAACTATCCATTCCCGATCCTGCCTGGAGACAGATCATGAGCGAACTCAAACGCGTTGAACGTATCGAATCCACCCCGTTCCAGACGCACACCGAGCAGAATGTGCAGGGCTGGGAGCGCATCGGTTCCCTGGCCGGTGGTGTGGTGATGGTGGGCAAGGGCCTGCGTCGTGGCGGCATCTTCGGTTTGATTCAAGTGGCGATCGGCGGTGTTGCCCTGGCTCGCGGCATCACCGGCCATAGCTCGGCGAAAAGCCTGCTGGAAAAAAGCCGTCAGGACATGGATAACGTACGGGCAAAAATCCAGCGGGCTGGCGAGGACTTGAGCCGGCTGAAGGCGAATGCCGAAGCGGCGACCAAAACGGCGACCGTGACCGGGAATGACTCCTTGAAGTCGCCGAAATCCGGGGTTTGATCCGAGACAGGCGGTGAGGCTTATGGCCGCTTCGCTGGCAAGCCAGCTCCAACAGTTGATCGGTTTCGCTCACAAGGGGTGTGACTGACAAGAATCCGATGCAGGAGCTGGCTTGCCAGCGATGGCGGATTTACTGGATCAGCGCGGTATCCAGTACTTTGGAAGACTCGCCCAGCACGCTCTCGCTGAGCTGCACGAACGCCTTGGTGTCAACGCTCTGCAAGCGCATCGCCCCGCGCAACACATCATCCAGCGAACGCTTGTTGCGTGTCTTCAGGCGGATTTCGCGATCCAGTTCCTGCAGCAGCACCACCGCTTTTGAAACCTGCGCCGGGCTGAGCTGTTCACCACGCAAAGTGCTGACGTTCTGACTGTTCTTGCTCAACCGCTCCTGCAGACTCTGATACCGCTCGTCACTCATGCCACCGGCACGGCGTATCAGCTCGATGGCGTAATACTCGGCAAACCCTTCGCTGATCCAGTCACTGCGCTGCGTATCGTTGATCCGTCCGAAAACCTGGGCCAACTCACGCACCAAGGCACTGGTGCCGCTTTCGCTGACCAGTGGCAGGCGGCTGTTCAGGTAGATCGACTCGTGCGCCGCCAGGCTGCCGCGCCACATCGGATCGTTGGCGCCGACAATCAGCAGTTTGGCAGGATGACGAGGGAACACGGCTTGCACTTGCGGCCAGACAAAGGTCAGCAGCGTCAGCACATCCATGCGGCGCATGCCCTGGCCCCGGGGTGAGGCCACGGTGACTTCGGTTTCACCCAGTCGGGTGCGACGACTGCCAAGGTGCCCGGCAAGCATCCAGCCGGTCGGCCGGTCAAACAGTCGCGACACGTTGTCGATGCGGAACTTGTTCTTGCCGATCCGCGGCCAGGCGGTTTCAACGCTTTTCCAGCCGCTGGGCAATTCGAATTCAAGGCGCGAAATCAGCTCGATGCCATCCTGCTGATCGAGTTTGGCGGCAGGCACCAGATCGTCGCCGCGCATCAATGCCCAGGTGGGGGTCATGCGCGTGTCGAAGCTGCCACTCTTGCGCCCATGGCTGATGCGTACGCGGTAGGTCAGGCTGGCCTTGTCGGCGGCCGGACGCCAGACACCACGGGCCTGTTTGCCAGGGGTGAGCTGCCATTGGCCGTCGGCCTTGAAATCGCTGTAGTGGCTGCCGTCGCCGAGGTCGAAGTCCAGGCTGCGTACCGCCGAGCCCTGGGCCAGCGTCAGCCGTACCTCGGCCTGATCACTTTGCGGCAACAGGCGCACGTGATAATCCAGATCGACTTTCTTCCCCGCCGCCCACGCGGGCGAACTCAGGGTCAGCAACCCTATGACCAACGCCCGCCGCCATCCCACAGCCATACACCCTCCTAGTGTGGCGAGCGAGCTTGCTCGCGCCGGGCTGCGAAACAGCCCCATCTTTTTTGTAATCACCGTCAATTTTGTGAGCACTTGCCCCCAAGCGCGAGCAAGCTCCCTCGCCACCATCAACCCGCGCGGAAAATCAGATGATCTTCCCAATCATCCTCGGCCACGCTGCCTTCGGCGAGCATGCGCCCGGACTGGGAAATGCGTTCATGGTGCACCGCGTCACGGTCCCCGCAAACCAGGTGATGCCACAGCGGCAAATCCTTGCCCTCGCTGACCAGGCGATAACCGCAAGTCGGCGGCAGCCATTTGAATTCGTCGGCCTTGCCCGGGGTGAGCTGGATGCAGTCCGGCACGAAGTCACGACGGTTGGGATAGTTGGTGCACTGGCAGGTTTTCAGGTCCAGCAATTTGCAGGCAATGCGCGTGTAATAGACGCTGTTGTCGTCTTCATCTTCGAGCTTTTGCAGGCAGCACAGGCCACAGCCGTCGCACAGCGATTCCCATTCCTCTTGATCCAGTTGATCGAGGGTTTTGCGTATCCAGAACGGTTCGACTTTGGCGGCCATGGCTCAAGCATCTACATCAGGTGATGAAAAGGCCGCCAGTCTAGTGCCGCGAGGCTCGTCGGCCAAGCGTTGGCGACTGTCGGTAGAACGCGCTTGTCAGTCTTTGCGCCGCCGAGTAGGGTTCTGCGTCGCCTTACACTTTAAAACTTAGCAAGGAATCTGTTGATGAGTGCCAACCCACGCGTTGCCGACTATGCCATCCACCCTCAATTCACCGATCGCTGGTCGCCGCGCGCCTTCACCGGCGAAGCCATTCCCGAAGAAACGCTGCTGAGCTTTTTCGAAGCCGCGCGCTGGGCACCGTCGGCGTACAACTCGCAACCCTGGCGCTTTCTCTACGCACGTCGCGATACGCCGAACTGGGAGCGTTACCTGGGCCTGCTCAACGAGTTCAACCGCAGTTGGGCGCAACACGCCTCGGCCCTGGTGATCGTGGTATCGAAGACCACCTTCACCGCGCCAGGCGCCACCGAAGAAACCCCCGCCCTGTGGCACACCTTCGACACGGGTTCGGCCTGGGGCCACCTGGCGCTGCAAGCGAGCATCAGCGGCTGGCATACCCACGGCATGGCCGGTTTCGATCAGGCGCTGACCCGCAAGGAGCTGAACATTCCGGAAGGCTACGCGCTGCACGCGGCCGTGGCGATTGGCAAGCTGGGGGACAAGGCGACACTGGCGGACTACCTGCAAGCCCGCGAAGAGCCGAGTCCGCGCCGTCCTTTGAGCGAGCTGGCGGCTGAAGGTGATTTCACCCTCTAAGAACAGCAACCCCCTGTGGGAGCAAGCTCGCTCTCACAGGTTTTGCCCAATATTCAAGTATGCGGTGGGTTCAATACCCGCGATTGAAATCCACTTCCCCGCGCAACGCCTCTCCGGCCTGATAAGCCCGCAAGTTCTCGACAAACAGCTTCACCATCAATGATGGCGAGGTCGGTGCCGAGCTGTGGCCGGTCAGCAACAGGCCCCAGGCCGTCCAGAATGGGTGGCGCTGTGGCAATGGCTCCTGACGGCAGACATCGATCACGGCGCCCACCAGATGCCCTTCTTTCAACGCTTCCACCAGGTCCGCATCGACCACCGCCACACCGCGCCCGACGTTGATGAACAAACCGGTCGGCTTGAACTGTTTGAACAACGCGGCGTTGTAAATATCGTGGGTACTGGGTGTATTGGGCAGCAGGTTGATCACGTAATCGACTTCACCAACCAGACGCGGCAAATCGTCGAGCGAACCGACCTCGATAAACGGTGCCTGCTCGCGGGCTGAGCTGGCGATGCCGTACAGCTCGACACCAAACGGCAGCAGGAACTGCGCCACCGTCTGGCCGATATCACCGGTGCCGACGATCAACACCTTGCGTCCCGCCAGGCTTTGGCCATGGCGACTGTCCCACTTACGCTCGACCTGACTGACCAATCGCGCCAGCACCTCCCGCTCGTGACCGAGCATGTAGGTGAGCACATACTCAGCCATGACTTGGCCGAAAATCCCCACCGCACGCGTCAGGCGATAATGCCGAGGCAAGCCGTCGGCCAACAACGGCGTGATACCCGCCCAGGTCGATTGCAGCCATTGCGGCTGATGACCTTGACGCAGCAGCGTCGCCAGCAGATCGGGTTGTCCGAGCCAGACTGGACAGTCGGCAGCCTGGCGGGCCAGTTCGGCGGAATCGCCGCTGGTCATCACTTCCAGGTCGGGTGCCGCTTCGCGCAGCAGTCGGGCGTACACAGGGTGGTCGTGTTCAGCAATCAGAACGCGCATGCTTCAACCTTTCAAAAAAACGCTGCCGACGACCGCCGACAGGTTTTCGCTGCGTCGACGCGGCCATCGCCAAAATCATTCCAGTGTTTCAAAAGGCTCTGAACAGAGCCTGTCTGCCGATTAAATTGGGTCGTTGCGGCGCAGCAACTCTTCGGGCAAGTGCTCGATGTACTCGTCTTCGGCTGGCGGCATTTGCAGGTGATAGCCTTGCTTTTCGAGGTTTTCCAGCACCACGGTGATGTCCTCGCGGGACAGTTTGCGCTCCGGGGTCAGCACCAGGTCAAAGGCGTGGATGGCTTTGCCAAAGGCAATCATCAACGGCTCGGGCACACGCTCCAGAGCATCGCTCTTGAGCACATACAGGTACATTTCGTTTCTTTTCGAGCTGCGGTAGATGGAGCAAATACGTTTCAAGGCTGTTCTCCGGCGGTGGCCAGGCTGTCAAGCAGCGCCTGGCCCATCAATTCGCGGCGCCAGCCACGCAGCGAATCAGGCAATTGGTAGGGACCATTGGGGAAGCCGCTCTTGAGCAGCGCTTCCAGGGTTTTCTTGCGCAGCATCAGCTCCGGCGCGATGTCGAGGCGCTCAGCCTCGGCCTGGCCGATGGCTTTCATCTGTTTGAGCAACGCGGCGGCATCCACTGGCAGCGGCTCGGGTACGGCGGGCGGCCATTGATCTGGCGACACACTGCCAGAGCGCTTGATCAGATCAAGCAGAAATTCGCCGTCCTGACGCACGGTACGCGGGTGCATGTCTTCGATCTTTGCCAGCGCACCGAGGTTGTCCGGCTGGGTACGCGCCAGTGGCCATAGCGAATGCTCGCGGATAATGCGGTTGCGCGGCAGGTCACGGGCACGGGCTTCTTTCTCGCGCCAGGCGCAGAGCTCACGCAACACGGCCAGTTGCGCGCGGGACAGCTTCCAGGCCAGTTTGGCGTCGCGATAGACCTCATACGGATCAATCTCGCGGCGCAGGTTGGCCACCAGTTCGGCACCGTCTTCCAGGACCCAGGCGTATTTGTCGTCGGAAAGTTTCGGACGAAGCTTCACGAACACTTCGGCCAGGTGCACGGCGTCTTCGGCGGCATAGCTGATCTGGGTATCGGAAAGCGGACGTTGCAACCAGTCGGAACGGGTCTCGCCCTTGGGCAGGTCGATGCCGAGCACTTCCTGCACCAAACGCGAATAACCCATGGAGAAACCCAGGTTCAGGTAAGCGGCAGCCAGCTGGGTATCGAACAATGGCGTCGGCAGGCTGCCGGTCAGCCGCAGCAGGACTTCGAGGTCTTCACTGCAGGCATGGACGACCTTGAGCACCGCCGGGTTCTCCAGCAGTGCGGCCAGGGGCTGCCAGTTATCGATGGTCAGCGGATCTATCAGGTAAGCGCGTACGCCATCGCCCACCTGCAGCAGGCCCGCGATGGGATAGAAGGTGTCGACCCGCATGAATTCGGTGTCGAGGGCAACGTATGGCAACTGCTGCCACTCGGTGCAAAACCGACCGAGGCTATCGTTGTCGCGAATCCAGTGAATATCGATGGCCACACGGCTCTCCCTTGAAGAATGGCGCGCAGTATATATCGCCCCCGGCGATTTCCGCGCATCCACTGAACAAGAGCATTAGCGAAAATACCTGCCGGATAGAAAGAATAGTCCGACAAAGGTGGGCTAGCCGGCCTTGCGCAGTACATAAACCCGCATCGGCGCGAAGCCTGGCAGGAAGTCCTGATGACTGAGTATGCAAAAACCCGCTTGCTTGAACTCGGCTTCCACTTCGGCCTTGCTGACCAGCGGACGGGCTGTAAGCCCCTCCCCGTCTGTACGGCGACCCTTGAAGCGGCCGCTGACCCGCACGGCGACAATCACGGTATCGCGCCCGACCCGGTGAAACTCGCGCAGCAGCGCCAGACGATGCTCGGAGCAGGCAATATGCTGAAACAGAAGCATGCAACAAATGCAGTCGACCGCATTCTCCGGCAAGCCAATGCTGAACGCCGAGCTTTGAAACGTCCTTATCCGCTTCAGCAGGCTCTGCGGATGGTGGGTGCGGGCATGATCGAGAATGTCCTGGGACGGATCGGCGGCGAGGATCACCCGATTCGCGTGCTCGGCCAGCACTGACCAGAAGCGCCCGACACCGCACGCCACGTCAAGGATCAGGCCAGGCTCGCCAGCGACCTTGAGCGCATTGCGAACCAGTCGCTCTTCACGCCAGAACCCCAGACGCCCGGCCAGGCCCTGCGCCCGCGGCTGCAGACAGGCACGGGCGTGTTCCTGGTCGTAGCGCCGGGCGAACTCGAGTTCGATGGCGGATGGGGGCTGAGCGGACATGTGCATTGGCTCTTGATCGTGGTTTTACCGGCCGCCGTTGAGCGGCCGCTGCATGAAAAAAAGGTCCCGCTACTCTTTGGCCAACACTCCGTCTTTCACCGCGCCACGGCATCCGGCAAACATATCCAGATCCGGGTCATAAGTCTTGCTGTTGACCTGCAGCAGACCCAACATTGAATGGAACAGGTTGTCCTGGCTCAGGGGTTTATCACGACCCTGTTGCAGGCAATGGGCGTCTACCGAAAACGACTTCTGGTAGCTATCGGAGAACCAGGCCAGCATCGCGACATGCTTCTGTTGTTCCGGCGCCAACATGTAAGGCGTGCCATGGAGGAACAAGTTGTATTCGCCCAGGGATTCGCCGTGGTCCGACAGATAAAGCATGGCGGTATCCACTTTCTGCTGGTTGCTGCGCAACAGATCGATCAAGGTCGACAACACATGGTCGGTATACACCAGCGTGTTGTCGTAGCCATTGACGATGCTTTCGCGACTGCAGTTGTTCAGCGCATTGCTTTCACAGACAGGCGTGAAGCGTTCGAATTCTTTCGGGTAACGCTTGAAGTATTCCGGACCGTGACTCCCCATCTGGTGCAAGACCAACACCGTGTCTTTGCTCAAGGTGTCGATGAAGTGCTGCAGGCCTTGCAAGAGGATTTCATCTCGACATTCGCTGTTGGCGCACAGTACCGGGTCTTTCAGGTCACTGACATCGTCGAGCGTGACCCGATCGCAAGTGCCTTTGCAGCCGGACTGATTGTCGCGCCAGATCACATCCAGACCCGCCCGCTTGAGCACGTCCAGCAGGCCTTCCTGGTTCTTGGCCTTGCTGGCGTCGTAATTATCGCGCCCCATGTTGGAAAACATGCAAGGCACCGACACAGCGGTTTCAGTGCCACAGGAATGCACATCGGTAAATGCAATCAGACCCGCCTCTTTGTTGAGCTTGGGGGTCGTGTCGCGGTTATAACCAAGAATGCCGAAGTTTTCCGCCCGGGCACTTTCGCCCACCACCAGCACAGTCAGGGACTTACGGTCATGGGCTTGCCAGGCCGGATTTCGCTGGGCATCTTCAGCGATTTTGACAAAGGGTTGCTGGACAGACGCAACCTGCTCACGCAAGTAACCGAACGAAGCACCCACGTAGTTGCTCGGCACCACCATCAGGCGCAACTCATGGTGGTTGCGAAACAACGATGACAGGCCTTGATAGTTGACCAGCGCAACGCCGCCGATAACCGCTGCCGACGCCACACCCACCAACACCTTACTGAGAAGCTCACGGTGCCAGGGGCGGTAGCTGACAGGGGTTTTCCACAAAAGGAACGAGGGCAAAACACCCAGCAGCAGGATGTAAACCAGCAATTTCAGCGACAGTAAATCACGCACTTCCGTGGCATTCGTCTCGGCGAAATTACGAAACATGCCGGCATCGATCAAGACGCCATATTGACTCATGAAATAAGCCACGCCTGCACTGACCATGAACAGCAGGGTCAGAATCGGTTTCAGGACGGGTCGGAAAGCCACCAGGCTCAGGACAATGTTGAAGGCTGCGAGGATCATCGCCCCGAAGGCAACGCGTATGACCATGCCCTTGCCATCAGCCGCGGTGATGTCGAACAGGTGTTGCCACAAAACAAAATTGAAGGCTACTAATAAAAAGGCACTGGCAATCAATGTCACCCACTCAGGGCGCACGGCTTTAATCTTCAACATGGGGGGGTCGGCTGTTCCTGAAAAGAAAGGCCTCGGCAAATGTGAAAATCTTCCATTTACCGCGACGGCGTAAACTTTAGACTGTCGTCCATCAATTTTTTGTGAAATGAAGCTAATTGACGGCTGGCTTCAGGTATCCGACAGAAACCTTTGACTTATTTGAGAACCGTTCAGCATTTATTCAGCTGTGTTCAGACCTGGGTCAAACACCACCGCCTGTCATCCTCGCCGGTTGCGCCGATGAACTGCCGGCATCGAAGGCCGATCAGCATTATTTAAATTTTAGATATGTCTCCGGACTTTCTGATTTGCGGCCTGCAGATCGCTCGCGCCTAATCGGCGTGTTGCTTATCAGGGCCGGCTTATGGAAAACCTTCGCTCAACCTCCCTTCCTTCCCCATCAGCGTGCCGGCGTCCCGACTGCACTCATGCAAGACACCGGGTATTTGACCGCCGGGCTCTCGCCGCTGATGGTCCGGCGCTTCAATCCTTTGCATGACGGTCGACACTTTCAATGACTTGGAGCTCCCCATGAATCGCACCGGATTCGCCACCGCTCACGCTGGCATGCTGCTTTGGGCATTATTGATCGCTGCATCGTTTTCCGCTGCGGCGCAGGTCAGCCAGGCCATAGACCCGATCCTGCTCACCGGTTTACGCCTGCTGTTTTGTGCGCTGGTATTTTTCCCCTTGCTGCTGTTCAAGGGCGATAGCGCCATGACCGTCCGCGGGCTGCTTGGTCACGGCGTACTCGGCTTGCTGCTCGCGGTGTATTTCGGTTCGCTGTTCGAGGCGCTGCGTTATACCTCGGCCGTCAACACCGGAACGATGTTTACCCTGGTGCCGCTGCTGACCCTGGGTTTCGAGGCGCTGCTCATGCCCGACAGCCACCTGAAACAACGACTGTGGCCGATGCTGATCGCCGCTGCCGGAGCCGCGTTCCTGGTGATGAAAGGCACGGGCCCCGATGAGCTGCCGTCGGTGTACGCGCTGTCGGTATACGGCGTCGGTTGCCTGGCAATGGCGCTCTACTCGCCCCTCAGCCAGCGACTCAAAACCGGTAGCCTAAAGGGACGTGGCCCTGTGGCCATGACCTTCTGGAACATGCTGTTCGGCGCAGCGTTCCTGCTGACGTTCTGTGGGTTCAGCGGCGGCTGGCGTTCGACGTCATTGCTGACAGTGACGGATGTCTACTGGCTCGTGTACCTGGCACTGTTTGCCACCCTGGCGACATTCTGGTTGTTGCATCGGGCCATTGGTGTGATCGCGCCGTCCTCCGTCATTTCCTACATTTACCTGAGCACACTGTTCATCACCCTGTTTCACTGGCTCTGGGGGCGCCAGTCGCCGTTGCCCCTGGAAGCACTGGGCGCCGTCATGGTCGGGGCCGGCATGCTTGCGCTGTTAAGGTCCAGCCGACGCGCGACACCTGTGAGCGTTGGACGTTGAAAATTTTCGGGACATTCTCCTTGCACGTTCATTGCGCTAGGATCGCTCGCACAGGTTTACGCACCAGCAGTGCCAGACGAGCCGCAAGAGGCAAGGAATGCTCAACAGCAACGTGCTAAGAAAGCTCGACATGCAGGACCTCATGGTGTTCGTTGCCGTGTACGAGCAAAGCAGCGTCACCGGGGTTTCCGAGGCATTGTGCGTCAGCCAGTCTACCGTGAGTTATTGCCTGAAGAAACTGCGCAACGGGTTCACCGACGAGCTGTTCATCAATACCCGCAGCGGCATGCGCCCCACATTCAAGGCCAGCACCATGTACCCCCACGTGCTGAAGATCCTCGAAAGCATCAATCTGTGTCACGCCGGGGCACCCGCATTCAATCCAGCGTTGCATCCGGCGACCTTCAACATTTGCGCGCCGGAATACTTCGAACAGTTGATCCTGCCGAATCTGCTGAAGAACTTCGCTTTCGCTGACCTCGCGGTGATGATCAACATGCACAAGCTCGAAACCGACATCCCGGCCGAGGCACTGCGCGACGGCAGCCTTGATCTGGTGATGGGTTTCGGCCCGAACTTTCATCGCAGCCACGGCGACTTCAATACGCGAACGCTGCTGGAGGACGATCTGGTCTGCGTCTTCGATAAATGCGCTACGCCGGCAGAGCCGCGCCTGAGCCTGCAAGCCTTCGTCGAACGCCGGCATGTGTTCCCGACACCATGGACTTCGACCACCAACATGGTCGACGGCTGGCTGTCACAGCAGGCGCGCCAACGGCACATTGTGGCGCGGGCCAATAGTTACAGCGCGGCGCTGAAAATGATCACCGGCACCGACTTCGTCCTGACGTTGCCCCGGCGCATCCAGCGATTGCTGGCCGATGAAGCAGCCTTCAATCACCGTGAAGCGCCGGAGGGCCTGCCGGGCTTCACGCTCGACATGCACTGGAGTCAAAAGGTCGATCAGGACAGCGCCAACACCTGGTTGCGCGAACAAGTGCTCATGGCCTGCACCAATCCGCAAGGGGCCTGAAACTCAGGCGCCGATGGCGGTTTTCGCGTAGGAATCGCGGTCAATGTCGAGGATTTCCACACATAACTGGACTTCAACGCCCGCCGGCCATTCACATAGATCTTTCACCACCGCCAGCAGGCTTTCGGACAACTGCTGCTTGATCTGAGGCGAACGCCCGCTCAGCACCGCCAGCTTCACATGCACGAACGCCCGCTCGGCCATTGCGGTACCGACCTTGAATGTCTCGACCTTCACCGCGCGACTCTTGATGTCGAACTCGGCAGCAAACTGACCGGAACCCACCAGCGTGTTGTTGAGCCGTATCAATGCCACATCGGCGTTCAGCTCGGGGAGGTTGGCGGTGTATTCCAGGTGCAGGTGAGGCATGGCGTTACTCCTGTAAGTTGGCGCAAAAATCATACATATAACACAGAGCTGTCCCGCTCAATGAGGTAGCGATTGCAGATTGCGCTGCCCCATGAACGACTCCAGACGGGAACGCAACCAGCGCTCAGCAGGGTCGCTGTCGGCATGACTGAGCCAGACCATGGACAGGTCAAGGGTCGGCGTCTTGAACGGAAAGGGTTCCTTGAACAACTGCCCGGTCGCGGCCATGGCCTCGGCCGCGTAATCCGGCAGGCTGGCAATCAGATCGGTCCCGGCAAGCAACGCCGGCAACGAACTGTACTGCGGCACCGAAAGCACCACTTGGCGCGTACGACCAATCTGCGCCAGCCACTCATCGGCGAAACCGCTGACGTTGGCGATGTGGGACACCAGCACATGCGGACGAGAACAATATTCATCGAGGGTCAGCGGCGTATCGGAGGCATCGGCACGTAGCACGCAAGGCTGGATGTGTCGCAGCAGCTTGCGCTTGGCATTGGCCGGCAGGTCACGCGTCTGGGTGATGCCGACCGTGACATCGCCGGACGCCAGCAAGTCGGGAATCCGCCAGTAATCGACATTCTGCACCACGAACACCACATTCGGCGCTTCCTGGCGCAATGCACGCAGCAGCGGCGGCAACAGACCGAACTCGACGTCGTCCGACATGCCGATTCGAAAGGTCATGGTGCTGCTGCCGGGGTCAAAATCGTGGGTCAGGCTCAACGCCACCGACAATGAATCAAGCGCCGGCGACAAGTGCCGAAAGATTTCTCCGGCTCGCGCCGTCGGCTCCATGCGATGCCCGACGCGAATGAACAACGGATCGTTGAACATCGTACGCAAGCGATTGAGCGCCGAACTGATGGTTGGCTGGCCGAGAAACAACTTCTTCGCCACCTTGGTGACATTGCGCTCGATCATCAGCGCCTCGAACACCACCATCAGGTTGATGTCGGCCTTGCGTAGTTCGTTGCGATTCATCCATTGACCCTGCGCCCATTCACTGTTGACAGTTTAGGGAGGTGGCGTAAGCGGCGTCTATGCGACTGATGAGAATCACCTGGCTACTTTGCGTTAATTGCAAATGCGCAGGGGGTAACAACAATCGGGCTCGATAACTTTTCAGACGTCTCAAGACCGAGGAGAAATGCCCCGACTCACCGGTCAGTGCTCACTCATCACCTCAAAGGAGTACCGGTTTCTACCCGCACTCTTTGCTTTATACATCGCATGATCGGCATGCTGGATCAGAGCGCCAATGTCGTTGCCGTCCCGTGGAAACATGCTCACGCCCATGCTGGCATGGATGTTCACCCCTCTTCCGTCGATCAACAGCGGCAGCTGAAAACAGACATGCAGTTTCTCCAGCAAAGCGACTATCTTGCGAGGATCCTGGACATCCTCAAAGAACATCACGAACTCATCGCCCCCCAGGCGCGCCACGTTATCGCGGGCCTCACTGGCTGAACTGAGCAGCTTGGCCACCGCTTGCAGCACCTGGTCACCAAAGCGGTGGCCCCACTGATCATTCACCTCCTTGAAATGATCCAGATCGACAAACAGCAAAGCCATTTTCTGACCGCTCTGCCGTGCACTGATCAGGGCCTGTTCCAGCCGCTCGAAGCACATCCGTCGATTGGGCAGCCCAGTCAGCGAATCGTGGCGAGCCAGATGTTCGAACGCAGCACGACTGTGGGTGAGATCCTTGAGCTGGGTCAGAATTTCCTCTTTCATCGCACGAAAGCTGCGTGCCAGTACGCCCAGTTCGTCTTGCCGAGGTGGCAGCTCGCTGATTTTCCGCTCCCGGGAAAACAACTCGACCGCTTCGGTCATGTTACGCAGGGGACGAATCAGCGCGCGGGACGCAACAAACGCCACCAGCAATGCCAACAGGCTGAAGAACACGGCAATTTGTGCAATATAGCCACCGGCTCGCGATGCTTGCGCCAGCACATGACTTTGCAGCTGCCCAAGGCCAAGAATGATAAACGGCTCGGATGTTTCGGAGTTGTTGGCAAGCCGCACAAAAGCCGCGACCAGACCATCCTGTTGATTTTGCTCGACGCTGCGACTGATCAAGCTGTTCGGGCCGCTCGGATCAAGGAGTCGGGACACCTCGGAAAACTCGTCTTGCAGAAACAGTCGGCGGCCCTGGTCGAAACCGAAGGTCCGCCGATGATCTGGATGAATCAACAAGTCGCCCCAACGATTACTGAGATAAACCTGATATTCATCCGGCAGATCGCTTTGCAGTTGGCTGAACAACTGATCCAGATCGACGTTGATGACCAGCAGCCCGAATACTTTTCCGTTAGCGTCGGCCACGGGCGTTGAAACATGCAGCGTCGGTTTGCCCAAACCGGAATGCGCACCTTGCTCGTGATTGATGACAATCGGCGAAATGCGCACATCGCCCGGAGCCAGCTTCAACGCCTCGAACACATAGGCAAAATGCCCCTTCTCTTGCAGATCAGCGCCACTGACCCTGACGATACGATCGCCGTCCCGATCCTGGCGAACCCATTCCAGCCCATGATCAGAGGCGCTGATCAAGCGAATCTGCATGTAATCGGGATGCGCCAGCAACATCGCACGGAACAATGCGGCCAGATCATCCTGCACATGACTGCGTTGCGCGGGGTCGCTGATATTTGCCAGTTGCTGTACGTGCGCACCGTTAGTCAACACGGCGGCATCCAGAGAAATATTGCGCAAACTGCTTTGCAGATTACGCCCGAGCACCTGAACCGCCGCTTGCAAATCGCGCTCGGCAGCCTGAAGCAATAATTCGCGACTGCTGTTATAGATGTAGTAGCCCGCGAGGGCCGTGGGCAACATGCCAAACACGGCCATCAAACAGCCAAGCTTGAAGGCGATGCCGAACCTCATTGCTGCACCGACGGCGGACGCTCGCCAGAAACGATACGTTGCCAAAGTTCAGTGCGGCGTTTGTCGTCCTCAACGGGACGTAGCCAGATCAAGCGACTTGAGGAACCTCCCTCATTCGGCTCTTGCAGTGTGTTAGGCAGCCCCTGACGTTCAGTGAGAAGGTTGCTGACCCCGGGTTCGAGCATGTAATTGATCCAGACGTTGGCCAGTACCGGATCACGCGCGCCACGACTGATTGCCCAGCAATCGAGCCAGGCCAGCGCGCCTTCGCGGGGGATCACATATCCCACGTCGATTCCCGCGTCGCGCAACTGCTTGAGTTGCTGGCGTCCATAGTTGGCAAACAGAAGCGCCACGTTATGCCGGCGAAACAACTCCGCGGCTTCCTCCGGTAGCGAGTAGAACGTCAACACGTTACGGCGCAGTGCAATCAATTGCTCGGATACACGCGGAAAATCGGCTGCCTCTATCCGAAATGGATCGCCGCCCAACGACAGGCTGGCCAAGGAAAAATTATGGTTGCTGGTATTGAACGCCAACACGCTGCCCCGAAATTTCGGGTCCCACATGCTGGTGATGGACTCGGGCGGCTGACTGAACTGCTTGCGATCATAGATCAGCCCCATGTCCGACCAGACGTAGGGAATGGCATAGATGCGACCGTCGACCACCACATCGGGGATTCTTGAATAATCGCGAAACCGTGGGAGCTGACGCGAAGTGTTGGCAATGCGCTCGGGGCGAAGCGGTTGCAGCAACCCTTGATCGGCGTAGTAGTGAACTTCCGCCGTATTGGCGGCGATCACATCGAAATTACCGCCCTGGTTTTCCGCCATCTTGCTTCGAAGCACTTCATCGCTACCGACCATGGTGACTTCGACTTTAACGTTGAAGCGTTTCTCGAAGCCCGCGACTACATCACTGTCGGCATACCCGGGCCAGGCGAGCACACGCAAAGTGTGCTCGTCGGCCTGCACCGGCAGTGATAGAAAAAAGATGAGAGGCATGACCCACAACGGGCACCGGTAACTCATGAAGACTGCCCACAGGATGCAATATTGCCACTATACATAGGGCAGTGAGCCGGTGTTTGGCAACCTTTTCGAACGGACTGCGCCTTCGGTCAGAATCGCTGCGCTTGAAACGGGATCGCAACCAGTCTGCGGAATGAAATGTCAGAAACGAAAAAGCCCCTGAAATGTTTGACCATTTCAGGGGCTTCGTCTTGTTCAATAATGGCGGAGAGATAGGGATTCGAACCCCATCATGTATTCTTGAGGACCGCTCCAGACCATAAAACGCTGCGCTTTCGATCTCTTCATGTGGCGTACTAAGGCCTGTGGCGGCCCTGAATCTGCCCTATTTTTGCCCTAACCTAATCCCTGATTCTCTAAATCCTTTTAGTTCAGCGAAAACGAGAGACAATGGGTAATCGAGTTCAATGCATGGCGAGGCAATACTACACCCTGAACTGATCCATCATTTTCATCTGCTGAGTTGTCAGGACATGCAACTGACTAGTGACCTGCGCCGACTCACTGGCCTGCTCCGTCAGGATTTCGGTCACGCTGCGGATTGCCGAAACGTTACGATTAACCTCTTCGGCTACTGCACTCTGCTCTTCCGCTGCGCTGGCGATCTGCAGATTCATGTCGCTGATGACTGTGACCGCATCACTGATCTTGCTCAGCGCCAGAAGTGCTTGGTGGACTTGTCCTGCGTTGCTGTGAGCCTTTGTCTGACTCAAATGCATTGTCACTACAATACCGCGAGTACCGGTCTGAATTCGCTCAATAACTTGGCGAATTTCCTCCACCGAATCTTGAGTTCGTCTGGCCAAATTGCGCACTTCGTCGGCGACCACTGCGAAACCACGCCCACTCTCTCCCGCACGGGCTGCTTCGATCGCCGCGTTGAGGGCAAGAAGGTTGGTCTGTTCTGCAATACTGCGGATTACTTCCAGGACTGTGCCGATCTGTTCGCTATTTACTGCCAGCGCTTCGACTTCGGTCACCGCCTGGCTGACGTCTTCAGCAAGAATGCTGATATCACGGGTACTGCGCTCAATAATGATCACACCATCCCTGGCCGCTTGGTCGGCTGCTCGGGCAGCTTGAGCAGCATTCGAAGCGCTGTTAGCAACATCTTGGGCAGTAGCACTCATTTCGTTTGAAGCGGTAGCCACTTGGTCGATTTCCCGGAACTGCACCTGCATACTTTCGCTGGTCTGTCGGGCAATTAATGAGGACTGATCAGCGGTACCACGGGCATCAATGGTGTTTTGCTTTATCAAAGCGATGGCCGGTTGCAGCTTGTCGAGAAAGCGGTTGAACCAAGTAACCAGTTCGCCAAGTTCGTCTTTTTTACTGTACTGCAAGCGCTGGGTAAGGTCGCCGTCACCGCTGGCAATCGCTTTGAGCATGCCTGCTACGCTGGTTATCGGCTGGGTCACGCTTGAGGCTGTAATCCAGATCAGTAAGCATCCAAGTAGGCTCGCTACAATAGCCACCAAAAGAGCCTGGATGGTGCCACCGGATTGGGCTTTGTCGAGCACCGATTGAAGTTTATCTGAATCGGCCAGCAGTACTTGGTGCGGTACATCAATGGCGACGCCCCAGGCCTTTACATCCGCAATCGGTTTGACCGGATAGACGGCCCGAATCAGCCCGCCTTGACGGAGGATTTTCGGTGTATCGCTGCTCAACGGCTGAAGGATTTGTTTTCCTCCCTCGCTAAGGGCTTCACTAATATTTGTGCCGACTTTGGTGGCATCCGAACTGAAAGCTGCGAGTACGCCAGTGTCGGAGAAAATCAGCATACGTCCTGAGCCGTTAAACAAATCACTCTGGGCGATCCTGGCATCTGATTGCAGTGAATTCAGAGCAATGTCCACGCCCACTACGCCTATGACCTTGCCGTCGACGATAAGAGGTGAGGAGATGGTCGTCATCAACATCAGTTTGCCGTCAATGGTATCCGCGAAAGGAGCCATCAGACAGGGCCGCTTGGTGTCCTGGGGGCATGTGTACCAACTGTTATAGGGTGCACCACTGATGCTGAGCTCAGTCCTGCTAAGATCATTGTCATTGATCAGTAGATTCATCACCTCCCCCGTCCCGCGGTTCCAGGCACTGGCGAAGCGGCCAGATTCATTCGACGCACGAGCTTTATCATTCGCGAACTCGTTGTCCTTTCCGTCTAAGGCATTACGTTCATAGACTAGCCATACGCCCATTACTTTGGGATTGCGCTCGAAAGTTGTTTTGATGCTTTGGTTGAGTTCTTCACGTAGTGTTGCGGCTGCTAGTCCGCGATAGTTTGCCATGTTGCGCAAGTCGTTCGCCTGGTCGGCCAGTGCTGTGATTATGGTCAGACCTGCACCGAAGGTTTTCTGCAAGTTTGCTGCTTGTTCGGCAGCCTTGGCTAGTAGCAAGTTCTCCCCACTGAGAGTAAGCATCTGGCTACTTGATTGACTAATGAGCTGCTTGTTCAGGTTGCTTTGATAGAGATTCATGCCGACAATCAGGCCCATTACGCCAAGCAAGCACAGCCCGGATAAAAGCACGATCTTTAGACGAATAGACATGGAGTCAAACATAGGACTATCTCACGAGTGAACAACTTTTTTAGTCGGATGAGTTCGCCCTCCGACTTCCTTATTCATTCAGTATCGATACGCATGCAGAGTACACAGATGTTTAGCTCATCGAACTGACATTAAATACCTAAGAGACCAGTGCACTTAAAAAATCATTGGGATTCCGCGCAGACTCCGTAAGTCAGGCTGCGCGGCTGTTCGTTCTGCACCTTATTTTGTTATGAAACAAGAATAGCGTCAGCGCCTACGAGGCTGCTGAAGAGATGGCTAGGGAGATCAATCAGTGCTTAAACATTACATGACGAATCACGGTGTAATCTTCCAAACCGTACATTGACATGTCCTTGCCATAGCCGGACTGCTTGACACCACCGTGCGGCATCTCACTCATAAGCATGAAATGCGTATTGACCCAAGTGCAGCCATATTGCAAGCGCGCAGCAAGGCGGTGCGCTCGCCCCACATCAGAGGTCCACACCGATGATGCCAGACCATAATCAGAGTCATTAGCCCAAGACAACGCCTGCGCCTCATCTTCAAACTCGGTCACAGAAACCACGGGGCCGAAAATTTCCCGGCGTACCACTTCGTCATCTTGTCGGGCGCCGGCGAGTACTGTTGGCTCGAAGAAGAAACCCGGGCCTTTGACTCGTTTGCCGCCAGTCACCACTTCTATGTGTGGAAGCAGCCGTGCTCGATCCACGAAGCCGACTACTCGGTCCAAATGTTGTTGAGTGATCAGCGGACCTAGCTCAGTCTCAGGATCATCCTGAAGACCATATTTGATACTGGATACGGCAGCTCCAAGCTTCTCAACGAAGCGAGCATAAATACCTTTCTGCGCATAAATCCGGCAGGCTGCAGTACAATCCTGACCGGCGTTATAGAAACCAAAACTACGTATGCCATCTACAGCAGCATCGATGTCCGCGTCATCGAAAATTATGACTGGGGCTTTACCTCCCAACTCCATATGCATTCGCTTAACGGTATCCGCTGTCCCGGCGATAATATGACTACCGGTTGCTACTGATCCTGTCAGTGAAACCATCCGCACTTTCTCATGGGTGGTTAGCGGCCTGCCGACATTTGGCCCTCGTCCGAATACAACATTAACCACGCCAGGAGGAAAAACTGTCGCCATTAAGGAAGCTAACTTAAGCGCAGTAAGCGGCGTTTGCTCGGAAGGTTTAAGTACGACTGTATTACCGGCTGCCAATGCTGGAGCCAGTTTCCATGCGGCCATCATCAGTGGGTAGTTCCAGGGCGCAATCGAGGCGACGACACCCACTGGATCGCGACGGATCATAGAAGTATGACCAGACAAATATTCACCCGCCGCAGAACCTTGTAGACACCGACTAGCGCCCGCGAAGAAACGAAACACATCGGATACTCCAGGAAGCTCATCCGCCAACGCTGCCGAGTAAGGTTTGCCACAATTATCGGATTCCAGTCGTGCTAATTCTTCAGCATGGCTATCAATGATATCCGCAAGTTTGAGCAGCAATAGCGAACGATCTTTCGGGGTAGTTTGCGACCAACTCTCGAAAGCGGCGTCGGCGGCTTGCACTGCGCAATCAACTTGAGTAGACGTAGCCTCAGAAATTTCCACTAGTATATTACCGAGAGCTGGATTCATTACCGCGAGTCGTTCACCTTCGCCTGCGACCAATTGACCATTGATGAGCATATTAATGTGCATAAGCGTCTCCATCGAACACAGGAATTTGATCCCTGGACTCAAAAAGAATAAAGATTTAAAGGACAATAAATCGCTGACTGTGCCAGCCGCCCAGTGTGGGAGTCACGACCGATTTACGTATAGGCTGCATGGATTCCCATGCAGCCTCGTAGCGATGATTGGGAGCTATACGGGCATGTCCAACGATTGCTTGCCTTTCAGAACCCACGCGACGCCGCAACCTAGTACGAGCCATGCGATACCGACGAACTGCGCATTTGAATTAGCGCTGAACAATGCGTAGCAGAGAACGGCTGCACCCAGCACGGGGGAAACGATATGCCTAAAGAAAGAGCGATCAGACTTACCTTTGAAAAAAACGATGACAGAGACATGGAGCATCACATAGGCACACAACGCGCCGAACGTGACCATCGTTACGATCGTTTCAATCTGATCTTTGGCAACAACTGCAATCACGAGTGAGAGCGCAGCGACGAGATACAACGCGGTAGTCGGTGTTTCATTTCGATTAAGTTTAGTGAGCATATGAGGCAGCTTTTTATCGCGTGCCATGCAGTAGATGACTTTCGTCGTTGTGGCCTGAGAGATGAGTGCGTTAGCAAGCAAGGCAATCAATGCGTTCGTCAACGTAATGACAGGCAAGAACCAGGCTCCAACCACCTGGGTACTGACCGTATAAAACGCCACATCAGCGGCACCATCTTGGAATGTAGATCCCAAGGGAACGAACACGGACGCCAGATAGACTTGAGCAACGAATAGTACTGTCACGATCACGAGTAGCAACATCGTGGCCCGTGATACCGTTTTGCCGCCGCCCTCAGCTTCTTCGTTTAAAGTTGAAACAGCGTCAAAACCGATGAAGCTCAACGCGGCGATTGGCACGGCTCCAAATACAGCGGACATACTGAATTGAGATGGGTTGTAGAATGGCGCCAGTAGTTGAGCTTTGGAGACCGCACCTTCGGCGATAAGGCCGACCGCGAACACAACGAAGATCGCAAGAACGACCAACTGAATGACCAGCAGTACCTTACCAACATTCACGTTGACGGTAATACCGAACAAATTCACGATCATTGGGACAAAGACAAAAATCCCTAGCCAAACCGCTTTGTCAATGTGGGGGAACAAAGGTTGCAAGGCCGCCGCTCCGAGAATCGCAAGCAATGCTGGAAGCAATAGATAGTCCAGCAAGATGGCCCATCCAGCCATAAAACCAAACGTCGAATTGGTTCCTTGTGTCACATACGAATAAACCGACCCCGATAGAGGGATCCGTTTTGCCATTTCGCTGTAGCTGATTGCGCTGAACACCATCGCGATGGCCGCGAGCGTATACGTCAAGGCAGTCAAACCGTTTGACGTATTATGAATCGCTCCAAATACAGAGACAGGAGCAATTGGAACGAAGTAAAGCAAACCGTAGACAATCACGTCTGTCAGCGAAAGTTTCTTGCTGAGTTGCCGATCGACATCTGGTACGACCAAGGTATCACTCATTTTGTTGCCCCTTGACGATTGGCCCAGGCGCTCACCCGGGCATTGTTTATGTACGTTTGCAGCGTATTTCCAGCATCCGTTTTGGATACGCGCACCGCTTTTGTTCTCTACGGACATCGGGACTGCAAGGACCTATCAACTCAAGTGCCAGAAGTATTTTTGGCATTCGACAGGTACATTTTAAGAGTCCCTATTTCGGTCGACTATCGAACGAGCGAATGGAGCTTTTCGTGTGAGTGCACGCGCCCGTCCACCGGATAAAGCCACATGGCGTCGACGGAGCAACCGATCACGGCTGCCCCGTACGTCCTACTCTCCACCGCGGACAGGTACGACGCCTATGTAGCTGGACGGACGGTCAATTTGAGTCAACAACAACGTCCAATGACTCAGGATGAAGGAACCGCTTGAGCACGTTGCCGGTGAGACGAGCTACGTTATTGTTGTAACTGTTGTGGGATAGTGAGCCGGTGTACGCGATCGATCCCACGGAGAAGACACCTCCTCCTCCCGGCAACGAACACAAAACAATATCCGCGCGCACACGAGACTGCTCAGTGCCGCCAATGCCAGGAATTGACTCATAGACATCCTCGGCTGCAAGAAGGTAGGCATCCGACAGCGGCCCGGACGTCGCCAGTACGAGCGCACCCGGCGCAGATCCCAGCGATGGATCGTACCGGTCAACCTCCGCACCAGCAGCGCCACCACCCATGATCCCGAAGTCGCCAATATGTTCATCACGACCAATGCCTTCAAACGCAAATGCGGCGAGTGGATCGTAGCTGTCAGTCAGTCGCTGATAATACGTGCAACGGTCGAAGCCTTGCGCTGCGAATCCAACGCCTAACAGCCGCTGCGGAGGCATGCCTTTATTGCGCCACAGCCCGGCCATCTCTCCGGAGGTTTGGTGGCGACGATCGCCAAATGGGGATTCATGGGGGCGGGTCCCGGCATCGGACCTTCGCAGCTCCATGACATGCCGGTCTTCTGGATCAAATGAAACTGTAGCAAAGAAGCCGTTTCCTCCCAGATACATTAGACGTCCACCGCTTCCGGTAAACGACTCAATCGCATTGAGCTCGTTGCGCGTTACATACTCCGGATGACTGCCGGTAATCAAAACCTTGTAGTTTTTGAGCAGGTCAATTCCTTCGCGATCAAGGTCTTCATCAGTAAGCGCATCAAACTCACAACCGATTGTCTCAAGCCAATGAACGATGCACAGGTCAGCAGGAAGCCCCCACACTCCCTCTGCCTGGAACCAAGCGCGGTGCTTAGGATTAAGGGTCAAAATAGGTCGACGGGGGCTCCCAAAAACTACGCCAGAACCATCATTGTGAATCTCGTAGCAGGAGCGGCCAAACTCAGGATGATCTTGAAGTGTTAGATCCTGCTGGTCGATAATTGGTGTCCTGCTGACGATGATTTCCGCACCATTTGCCTCGAAGGCAATTCGGTCGTTGGCATACGCCAGGTAGGTTGCAGTGGAAAACAGCACGGCGACTTCGCGCTTTTGAGCTCCCGGTTTGACGAAAAACGGGATGTGCTGTTCGATGCCTTCGCCGAGTAACTTGACGGCGTATACCCCACTCGAGAGATCTTCCGGAACCTCGAACGTGAATGCGGTTGGCCATTGAGCATCAGTAATGTCATCGTCGTGAAAATGAATGGCGTCAAACTCATCCGGCGCCGTCCTGAAGTCATCACTCAACCCTTTGAATCGATGGCCGACCACTCCCCGTGTCGGAGTGTTGAAGCAGCGGCCATGCAAACCGTTCCCGGACTCGTCGACAACGTCTCTCAGCAATAGGCCGTCCGCGCGCAGACTCTTACCAAAATGCCAGGCTGCAATCTCGTCCGCAACCGAATCACCGAGGAAAGGACGCAAGATGCGTACCCCACCGATCTTTCCGTTGTACGCGGCGGTTGCTAGCCATCGACCGTCTTGATGACGCGCCAGTGCGCCTATCCTGAAGGGGGCATCGCTGTCTGAGCGTCCAGTGCCGAACGGAACCGTGAGTGACTCCCCGCACAATCCGCTCGCACTCGATGAAAGACGATTCATGACGTTATCGATCGGTGCTTGTTCTAGGCAGACAGAATCACAGTCGGATTTCATGGTAACGGTAATGCGATACCACTGATGTGCAATAAGTGGTGTTGGCAATGAAACTTTGCGTGTCTCGCCAGCTTCTCCCCATATGAACGTCGGCCGTCCTTCCTCCAACAGAATGGCGTAACCAGTAGCGGTGTCCATGGACCAGTTTCCAAGCACAGCCTGTGAACCCGAATCACCGTCGATCGAATTCTGTGTGACATCGTAGGCACCGAAGTTACCCGAGCGCGTGCCTTGCGGAAGTGTCGGATAGATATGAGCTTCGATCATCAAACCATCTGGGTATCGAAGTAGCCCCTTCGTGTCTTCGACCTCTACATACGAGCCCGGTTGGCACACATGTTGGTAGCCTTCATAGCTCCCCTCGAACGACGATTCGATTGGTGTCTCAAGAAAGCCGGGACCCGCCTCCCCTGTAAACCCGTGACGAAGTCGTACAAGCGAGGCGTCATACTTGGCGACTCCTTCGCAACTCACTTTGAAAGAAAGACTGTCTCCAGGCGACACGGAGAACCTATCGCTGTAGCCGAAAATTTGCTGGCTAAACTTTTTCATTCTCATTTCATCCGTTAAGCAACTGAGAATCCAGTTGACGTGACTTGGTATCCAGAAGGGCCCGGCATCGAAGCGAAAAAACGTGACGCAAGGCATCTTCGTAAGTCAGGAAAACACCTGGACTTCGAACGAAATTGCCTGGCTTTCCGATGACGATGTTTCCAACGCCCCAAGGCCCGTCGGAACCGAGTGAAATGATGATGGCTTTCCCGGTTATCGACGCACCGCCCAGTCCTCGTACTACTCTTCTTGTCTTGTCATCGTGAGGCCCGAGCGGCGACCGCTGGTATGAACCGACTACACCAGCGTCGCAGTCGGCGCGCAGACGCCCTATAAATCGGGACTGGAACAAAGTTGCCAATTCTGCTTCGCGTTCTGAGGAGGTACGCATGATCAAGTCCTCAGCGCAGTGATTATTGTTTTTTTCATATCGTTCTCTTGCTTGTCAGTCGATTGCGGAGATTTCCATCTCGCGCCTACATCGCGCAGCAGCGCTTCGGTCTGAAGGAGGTGCGCTGACCGTCCTACGCCGTTGGATACATACTCCAATGCATCAGCACGTCTGATCTTTCACATTAGGGAACGAAGATTTTCGCGAGCGCGCACGCTGCACAAACGTTCAGCGATTCACACCACTGCTCGCATAAAGGACATACACTGCAACAGCGCATGCATTTAGCATCCGCTCGTCGAAATCACTCCACTGGTCTGCCTAAAAGGGATACAGCAATCCACCTGTTAGTATTATAGGAACGCGCTCATGCTCCGCGCCGCCCCTACCCGGATCATGGTGTGATCGGTGCAGCAGCAATGGCATAGGTCTTGCTTAAAAGCTCAGTTCGGTGATTTTTTTAGGAGGGCGTGTGGATTCGTTACATTTGATTACCCGGTTTTCGACGGGTGAAATCCCCCCACAAAGGCGCCTTGCTGCCTGGCAGGATTACATGAGCGATGTTTACTACCCACTAGACATCGTTGCCTCCAACCCGGCTTCATTCTCTGGTGTCATTGAATCCACACAGATCGGCCAAGTCGGAATTACTCGATTTGCTGCGGATGCGCAAAGAGCCGTACGCCGCAAAGTGCATGGTGGACGCGATGATGCCGACTATTTCGCGCTTGTCATGCCAACAGTACAAACCGAACGCTTCGAGCATTTAGGCCGATTAGGAAATATTGCGCCGGGACAAGTCTCTATATTCAACTCCGCCGAAGCCTATCAGATGGATATTCCAAACGGCACGAGAAACGTAACAGTCAAAATTCCCGCGAAACTATTCAGGACAATGTGTCCAAAAATTGATGCGAGTTGCGGTCGCGTTGACGTCGCCAATTCGCGTTTCGTGCCACTACTGACGCAATTCGCGTTGCAAGCATTGGAAAACGCTTCATGCCTTTCTCCTGAACATGTCAGAAGCTTAGAGAGAGGATTACTCGAACTGACTTTTCTGATGATGGATGTACCTGAGACCGACGCAGCAGGTGATTCGCGATCTGTCATCGATCACTTCTTTCACCGTGTCATGGCATATATCGCGGCGAATTTCCACGATCCGAATCTAGCTCCTGAACAAGCATCTCAAGCGCATCGAGTTTCCACTCGTTATATCCACAAGGTTTTCCAAGCTCACGATACGACTTTCGGCCGCGAACTTCGAATCGCTCGACTCCGACATGCTCAAAAACTTCTCCGAGAAAATACGTTGCATAAGGGACGGAAAATTACCATTGCAGAAGTCGCTTACGATTGTGGCTTTTCCAGTCAGGCGCTATTTTCGGTCCGATTTAAAGAAGCATTTGGATATTCGCCACGAGAAGAAAAACTTCTCTAGGTTCATTCACCTCTTGCCAACTATCAGCTATCGGCCATTGGGCAATGTTTCTGTGACTGATACAAGAACAATGGCAGTCAATCCATAAATTTGACCATGACACGCAATACATTACCAACAGGAAAGCCATTTCACTCAATCCGTTGTCATTAGAATCGAAAGGCCTGCAAGTTGGCTCTTCATGTTCGCAGAGCCTTTCAACCTCAGATATTAAAAAAGACTGCCTAAAGCGGTAGGTTCCCAGTTCATAATCACTAACTCACTACTGATCTCGGCCTTACCCTGCCGTTGATTACTATTGCAGTAACGAATATCTAGCGTCTCAAAGTGAAAGCCCTCGAACACGCGGCGAATATCCGGATGGTCGTTGATACTGACCATCACCTTGCCTTTACAGCGGCGCATGAAGTCGGCCATGCGCTCATAGTTCTCGAATGGAAAGTCCACGCCATAGCCGGCGGTCTGCCAGTAAGGTGGATCCATATAATGAAAGGTATGCGCGCGATCATAGCGCTCAGCGCATTCAAGCCAGGGGAGGTTTTCGACGTAGGTGCCGGACAATCGCTGCCACGCGGCCGATAGGTTTTCTTCGATCCGTAGCAGGTTGATGGCCGGGCCAGTGGTCGCGGTACCGAAGGTCTGTCCTGTGACCTTGCCAGCGAAGGCATGGTGCTGAAGGTAGAAAAATCGGGCGGCGCGCTGAATGTCGGTGAGGGTTTCAGGGCGAGTCATCTTCTGCCACTCGAACACCTGGCGCGAGCTGAGCGCCCATTTGAACTGGCGCACGAACTCTTCAAGGTGGTTTTGCACGACACGGTACAGCGTGACCAAGTCGCCGTTGATGTCGTTGAGGACCTCCACAGGCGCGGCCTGGGGACGCATGAAGTAGAGCGCGGCACCGCCGGCAAAGACTTCGACATAGCATTCGTGAGGCGGAAAAAGCGGGATGAGACGGTCGGCCAGGCGGCGTTTGCCGCCCATCCAAGGGATGATGGGTGTGGACATTGAGAGCAAGACCTTTACTGTATGGATGAACAGGTGCTAGGCTCGCCGCGCTTTGTGCACGGAGCAAGAGCCTTGGCTGGACTTGCAGGGACGTTCTGCAGGAACGGCGGCCGGGTGGGATGTTGACGCATCTACCCCGGCCGCTCTTTTTCACTTCGGTGTTGAGACTTCTTTGGCGTAGGCCTGACAGGCCGCCAAGGCGATCAGTCCTTGGTCGCCGGCATCGGTGATGCCGATAATTCGTTGAGCATGCGCTGGGTCAAGTTGGGCTCTTGTGGGACCATGAACCACGCTGCCGGTGGCGGTGGTGGCTGACATTGCGCGGCCGCTGGCTGAATCGGTGGCGTCGAGTAGGACTGACAGGCGCAGATCAGCAGTGGCAAGGCGGTCGCGCAGGCGACCTTGATCACGTTGGGCATCGCTCAGAGCTCGGTAGTGGGTTTGTTCACTGGTGGAAAGCCGTTGCTCCAGGGCAAGACGTTTGTCTTGTTCGGCACGCTGTTGCGCGGCCGAGGCCAAGGCCAGTTGATTAAGCGTGTCGGTGTGCAGTCGGGCTTGATCGGCAAGTTGTCGGCCGTAGCGCCAGTCCTGGACCTGCCAGGCCAACGCTGCAGCACCACCCGCGATGGTGACCAACAGTCCACCGATAACGATCATTCGATACGGCGCGGGGATCAAGTCGACGAGACGCATAAAACTGCCCTCGCCCGCTCCCACAGCTGCAGTCGATCCGCCAGGCCATTCAGGCCGCCATTGATCTTGCGCGTAATCACCTCGAACTCGTCCCGATCGGCTAACGCGCTCAGCTCGCGCACCCACCAGAACCATGCCGCCGACTCGGCCGCCCATTGGGGCTGCTCAAGCAGTTCCGGCGTGCGCAGCAAGCGCTCGTCATTGAACAGCGCCAGGCTGCAGCGCAGGTAGTTGCTGTGACCGGTGATTTGGATCAAGCCGCGACCGCGATAGCGCTGGCCATCACCATCCGCCTCTGGGGTGTTACCCAACTTCACCGCCAGATTGCCGGTGTCGTATTTGGCCAGGTACTGCTCGCTGCCCAGTTCACGCACGTACTGCAGTTGACCGGACTCGTGGCCGACCTGCGCGAGAAACGCCGCCTGGCGTTTTGGCGTGTTGATTTGCCGACGGGCCATGGCCACGTTTAAGGCGGAAACAAAAACGCCCGCTTGGCGGCGGGCGTTCGGCATGATGCGTTGTAGCTGTTGTTCAGTTAACGGCATTCGCATAACTCCTTTAATTGACTGGCAGTGACACTCCGGCGGGCGCGGCTTATTGATTCAGCTGAACCACCTTCAGGTCCTTCGGTTGTTTTTTCTTCTTGCCCTTGGCCTTCGCTTTGCCCTGCTTGCCGCCGTTGCACTCCACTGTGGTCGACCAGCCAGACTGGGTGTAAACCTGTTCGACCGAATCGGTCAGGTACTCACCATCGAGCCCATCCTTGAAGCCTTGGGCATTGATCGAGCGCTCGGCAAAGATGTCCGTGCGCCCGGGCATCTCCAGACGTACGCCGGCACCGGAGCGATTGAACGCTGCCAACCGAGCCTTGGCCGCCGCCTCAGCAGCGGTTTTATTGGGATAGATATGCCGGTCGGTGTGTACCGCCGGTAGGCCATCGGGCACGTCGTTGTTGTCCAGGGAGACCACGACCAGCTTCCCGTTCTTCTTGTCCTGATGTTTGGTCGCCACGGCCTTGTGCGCATTGCGATCCCCCAGACGAAATTGCCAACGACTCACGTCGCGGCGCGTCAGGGTGATTGCACCGAAGGCCTTGCCGCCTGCGCTCTGCCCGCCTTGTCGCGGCATCACCAACAGCTTGGCCTCGGCCACCTTGGCTGTGCAGTCGTACTGCTTAGCCAGGCGAGTGAGGAAGTTAAAATCGGACTCACTGAGCTGGTCCGCCCGGACCACCTTGGTGTCCACCGGGCACACCGGCTGCCAGCTGTTGCGCGCCGCAATGTCGGTCACGATGGTCGACAGCGGCACGTTCTCCCAACTGCCGCTGCGGATGGTCTTGCCCGTGCCGCGCATGTCACTGGCCTTGCCCTTGATCACCAGCGTATCGGGCGGTCCGGAGACCTCGATCTCGTCCACCGTGTAACGCCCCATACGGGCCAGTGACGTTTCGGCATAACCGAGATAGACCTCGATGGCACTGCCGCGCGACGGCAGGGTTACCTGACCATCGCGGTCATCGATGCGCAATTCGAACTCGTCGGATTCCATCCCGGGCTTGTCCAGGGTGCGCAGTTGAATCAGCCGATCATTGATCAACGCCGTGATATCGGCGCCATTGGCAACGATGCGAAAATTAGGCGTCATGGATTTTGCTCAAAAAAAACCCGCACAACAAGGCGGGTAAGAAAGTAAGGAGCTTGAGTAATCAAGCGGTTCGAGTGTAGACCATCAATCCCATAGCGTGATCTGTTCCTGTGCCGGCGTTGCCAGATCCGGTAGCGCGATCACCACACCCGCCCGATAGGGCTGCGCCTCATCAGCCAACCCCTGATTGGCATTCAGCACCGCCTCAACGGTGCCGCTCAAGTGGCCATAGTAGTTATGGCAGATGGTGTCCAGCAGATCCCCGTCAGACGTTCTGCATGTCGTCGCCATAGCGCACAAACTCCAGAGTGAACCCTTGTTTACGCGGAATACCGCCGTGCATCAGCGCGCCCTGCTCTTCCGTGATGGTCTTCAGGCACCAGGTGCCCATGACATCGCCATAGCCCGTGGTCAGGGTTAACGGCTTCAATTGCGCGCCCATGCTGCGCAAGATGTCGAGCTGCTTGAGCCCGCCCTTGAAGCCGGGATAGATCGTGCCTTTCAGGCTTATTTTTTCTTCGCCGATGCCGACCGCCTGCTGCGCCGGCCGACGCGACAGGCGTTCTTGCGAGGCCCAGCGAAATTCGGTGGAGCGCGTGAGCTCGTCGAAGGCGGCTGTATCCAGGTTGAAGTAGTACGGTTGGGCCTTGGGATCTTGCGGCTGCAGGATCAGCAGGTGCGGGAACGGCTTCACGGCCTCCGGTGCCGGCGTGCCATCGATGGCAAACGCGCTGGTCGGCACGATATTGGCCAGTGACGGATTGAACTTGCCGGCAATCGAATTGATCGCCGTCGATGCCTTGCCCGCCTGCTCCTTTAATGTCCCCATGCGCTCCTGCACCTCGGCGGCGGCACGTGTCGCCCGGCCGTAGGTGGCTACCACCTGGCCGACCTTGGCCTGTGCCGCATTGACCCCGCGCATCACCCGTTGCAGCTTGGCGCCTATCGCGGGCCCCACGAACGGGATGTTTTCCAGCTCGGACGCCGCACCGGTGATTTCGCGGATCGCCCCGTTGACCGGGCCGAGCATGCCATCCGCACTGCGACGTCCGGTCTCCCCCGCTTCAACCAGATACTTCAGGCCGGCCTGTAGCTGTTCCATGTAGGCCATGGGTGCTCCTTACAAGTGGGGTTCATCGAACAGTTGGTTGGATGCACTCTGTTTCGCGGCATCGGCCATCATCCGCTGCATGTGCGGCATCAGGTCCTGCGCCAGTCGTTGTGGATCTTTGACATCCCCCTGCACCGTCACTGGCATGTTCAAGGAGTACTTAAACTGCTGATCCACTTTGGTCGACGCTGGCTTCTGCAGCTCCTTGGGCTGGATCACCACCGCCGCGGGCTTGGCCGACGGTGGTACCGCTAATGCGCGCGCGACATCACCCAAGGCTGGGCCGGGTGGTGCGGCGGGACCTGCCATCAGCAATGCGCCAGGCTCGTTCGCCCCGTTGAAGGAACGCTCCATACTGGCCAGACTTGGCACCACCGGCCCCGGCCGAGGCGCCATCAGCAAAGGCGTTACCGCAGTTGCTGGCTTTTGCTCTTCGCTGCCGAACCATGACTTGCCCGCAACACCGCCCAAGGCGGTCCCGCCCAGGCTGCCGAGGTACGCGCCGACCATGCCGCCAATGGCGGTACCGATGATGGGGACCACCGAACCGATGGCCGCCCCGGCGGCGGCGCCGGCCATGGTGCCCGCCAGCGAACCCGCTGCTGCGCCGTAACCTTCGGCCTTTTCGTCCTGGGTCGTGGCGTTCTGGTAGGTCTCGAACGCCATGCCGCCGGCTTCTATCAACGAGCCGCCCGGAATCACTTTGCCCAGCTTGCCGACCTTCCCCACCGTTTCCGCCACGATCCCCAGCTTGGCCAACACTCCGCCGGTTGCAGATACGGATGCGGCTGGACGCGGCGCTGGAACAGCCGGCCTTGGCGCGGGAACCGCCGGACGTAACGGGCCTCCCGGGCGTGGCGGCACGGCAGAACGACGCCGCCGAGAGGAATTACGGGCGGTCCCACGACCACGGCGCCGACGCTCGACAGGTCCACCTCCACCGCCCATGGCGGCAGCGTTGACCACAAACACTTTCCTGACGGTGCCGTCCTCCAAACCGGCTTGTACATCGCCATCGCCAGCAGCTTCTTTGGCCAGCGACACCACCTTGAGACCGGTCGACACCAAATCGAAACCGCCGGCTTTCTTGCCCTCCTGTCCGTCAGCCGCATCGCCACCGTCAGACGCGCCCTTGACCGCTGCCACCGCCTTCAGTCCAGTCTCGACCAACGACAAGGCCTTACCCGCCTTGCTCTTGAGCTCTGCCCCCGGGACGACACGATCACCTTCCAGCGAGTTGGTGATGAAGACTTTCTGCACCTCGTCGAACTTGCCTTTGCCCAATGTCCCGCGCGCCAGGTTGAACAAGCCCTTGCCGATCTTGTACGAGCTGAACAACGTTTTCAGCGCCAGGAATCCACCGCCCACTGCCGCGATACCGGTGACCACCCCGGGCGAACTATCCGATAGCGCAGTAATGCCTTTGGTGACCTTGGTCAGTCCCTCGGCCACGGAATCGGTCACCGGCCGCAAGGCATCACCGACACTGCGCAGGGCATCATCCATCGACTGCGCCATTTCCGCCCACTTCTGCGACGAGGCTTCCCGCCGCTCGGCGAGGTTTTTGTCGAGGATGCCCGACGCCTCGCGCGAGTCGTTTTTCAGTTGGCTGTACAGCGCCTTATTCTGCAGGTAGGCCGAGAGCGCGGCCTTGACCTGCATGTCAGCGAACAGGTCGCCGGTACGCAGGGCCTCTTCGAGCGACGCCATCATCGCCTTGGCCTTTTCTGGATCCGCCTCCTGGCTGATTTTCGCCGTGGCTTCGGCCATCTGCGCGGCACGCTTCGGGTCGGTGGCCTGGATGTACTTCTGCGCCAAGGCCATGCTCGATTCCAGGGTCGACAGTCCGTTCTGCAAACCAGTCTGCATCGAGCCCTTGTAGTCGATGCCGGCTTTTTTGTAAGCCTCCACCGTGTCCGTTGAACCGATCTTGCCCATCCAGTTTTTCAGGTTGTTCGCCGCCTCATCGGCGCCGCCGGCAGTTTTCATCTGCACCTGGAGCATGGCGCCCAGCTGCGTCACCGCGTCCATGCCGGTGATGTTCAAATTGCCCATGTTCGACAACAGCTCGGGGAACCAACGCGCCATGTCGACCGCTTCAAAACTGCCGGCCTGGCCCTGAAAGGCAATCGCCTCCAGTGCCTGCTGCATCTGTTTGGCGTCGGTGATCTTGGCGTTCTGCCCGAGGGCATTAATCATCTTCGCCGTGTCAGCACCGTCGGAACCCTGGCCCACGGCAAACTTGGCCGCGACCGGCGCATACTCCAGCGCCTTGGCCAGATCCATGCCGGCGCCGACCAGTTGGTTCAACACGTCGGCAACGTCATTGCGCGCCATGCCGGTGTCACGCGATGTATCGATGATCGTCTGCGACATCTGTTTTTCTTTTGGATCGTTGGCAATGCCGGCCTTGATCGCAATGTCGCGGACGATGGCCCCGAAGTCGGCACTGACCTTGGTCGCAATACCCACCGTCGCCACACCGGCCACGGCCTGACCTACCGTGCTTTTCATCCCCGCCTTGCCGGCATCGATCTGCTGGTAACCCTTGGCCTTGAACTCGGCTTTGCTCGCCGCCTGACCAAGGGATCGGTAGGCCTTGTCCAGTCGGCCGACTTCGATACCCTGTTTTTTCAGGCTGTCGAGGTTGGAATTCAAACGACCCAGCAGCTTCGACGCGCCAGCGGCGCCGCTGTCGTGGGCCTTTTTCCACTCATCGCGCAGGCGAATGGTGTCGCCAATCGTGCGTTGCAGCACGCGCGCCTTGTTGCCCTCTGCTTCCAGGCGCTTGATGCGCCCCGTCACCTCATTGAACGCGGCGCCGACCGTAGGACTGACGGCACCACCGATCACCAACCCGAGGGAGAGTTTGTTCGCCATGTCATGGCTCCCCTGTACAGAGCATTACCGGAAGCGGCTCAATCCGTGAGCCACCACACCATTTCGAAAAACGGCATCGACTGAATCTCGGAGGCGGAAAACCCGGTGTCAGCCGCGAGACGTTTCGCCACCATTTTCATGACACCCGGATCAAACCCCGTCGTCTTGCTCCAGGCGAAAATAGCCGGCCTGCAGGCGGTTGTAGTCCACCACCTTCAGGCCCTCCAGATCGGTGATCGCGGCGCCGGCCAGGTCCGCGAACAAAACCAGTTCGCGCTGTTCGTCGTCGCCGCCTGCGGCACGATCAGCCGCTCGTACTTCGCGCACCGTGGGTGAACGCAGGGTCAGTTTGTCGACCTGCACGCCGTTGATTTCGCTGGGACGCGACAGACTGACCAGCGCGTTTTCAGCAGTAATCGACAACCACGTGGGGAGTGATTTCGAATAATCCACGTGCGGTACCAGGTGCGAATAGGCGGCCTGCAGGCGGCGATAGTCCACCACCTTCAGGCCTTCCAGGTCCTTGATGCCCGCCTCGGCCAGACTGGCGAACAACTGCAGCTCGCGCTGCTCATCATCGTCGCCGGCCGCCCGGTCAGCGGCGCGGACTTCACGCACCAAAGGCGCCCGTAGCTTCAAGGAGTCCACCTTCACGCCGTTGACTTCGCTGGGGCGCGTGAGTGTGACGACGGCGTCATCGGCGTTGAGCAACAGCCAGGCCGGCAGCTTTACAGCGGTTTGCATGGTCATCCGGATCTATTCCTTTAGAGGCCGAGCGCGGAGCGCACTTCGGCGAGCTGGTCTTTGCCATCGATCACCTGAACACCGGCGATCATGTCGATCTCGTACATCACCCGACCGTCGATTTCGAGCTTGTAGTAGACCGGCGCAACGGCATGTTTGATTTCCGCCGGATCACCGGCTTTCCAGTCACCGAGGTCCACCTCTTTAAGCAGCCCGCGCAAGGTCGCCACCACAGCGGTGACAGTGCCCTTGTGTCCACGGAAAGCGCCCCGGAACGACGCGTTGAACGCCGAGCCATCGGCCAGGCCGAAGTGCTTGAGCGACTCACGACGCACGCCCTTGGTGACAAACGACGCTTCCATTTTTTCCAGACCCTGGTCCATTTCGATGGCACCGGCCATGCCACCGCCCCGGTACTCGTCGGTTTTAGTCGTCAGTTTGGGCAGGGTCAGGCTCGGTACGTCGCCGGCAAAGTTGACCCCGTCGACGAACAGGTTGGTGTTGTACAAAGTTTGAGGAATCATCCTGCATGCTCCTTAAGCGTCGAGGACTTCGGTCAGCCACTGGTTGGTGACTTCGATCAGGAAGTTCGGGTTTTCTGCCGGCGGCACGTCGGTGAAGCGAATGCGCCAATACACCTTGCCCTGCTCGATCTGGCTGGCGGTGTTGAGCTCGGTGTCCGGGAACACTTCAAAATTGATGATCGCCCCGGCGTTTTTCTGATCGCGCATGAACGCATCCAGGCCTTCGGTCACTTCCTTGACATAGGTCTTGGTGATCGAGCGGTCGACCGCCCACTTATGGCCCGCCTGGATCGCATCCATGAGGATGTCGCAGGTCCGCACGCGGGTGACGAACGCCCATTTCGCGTCGCTGGAGCAGGTCCGGTTGCCCCACAGGCGATACCCGCCATCACGGATGATCGTGGCGATGTTCGCGCCATTGAGCAGGTTGGCCCGACAGGTTTCGTCGCCGTCCAGGTACTCGATCGGGCGCGTGGTACCGGTGATGCCGACAAACTCCTTGTTCGACGGCGAGGCCCAGTAACCGTAGTTCGCGTCGGTCCAGGCAAAAAGCCCTGCGACCCAAGCCGAACCCGGCGCGTCGACCGTGGCACTGAGCACGGTATCCCAGTACTGGACGCCCGGATCGACCAGGTACACCCGCTTGCTGCCGAAGTTTTTGGCGTAGGCCATCACCGCCTCGTCGGTGGTGTTCGGGCCATCGACGATGGCCATGGCGCGCAGCTTTCCCGCCAGGCCATCCATGGCCGTAGCCACGGCCTGGGTCGCCGAATGCTTCGGAGCAATCAACAGTTTCGGCTGGGCGTTGTGCTTGCTCTTGCCGTCGAGCAAGGCCTGCAGGCCCGTACGCTGACCCGAGGCCAAGACGCCGCCGATGATGGCCGAGGTTTGCAGCGCTGCATCTTCGAGTTTGGGCACGCCGACCGCAACGATCACCGCCTTGGCGCGGACATAGATCGCTTGAGCCGCCCGGGTAATTGCCGAGTCAGCACCGAACGCGGCAATGGCTTCGCGCTCAGAGGTGAGCAATACCAGGTCACCCGCTTTGGCGGTGCCGCCGCCGAGGATGCCCGGGGTGAAGGTGTCGCACAGACCAATGATCGACGACGACGGCAAGGCAATGGTCCGCGCACCGGTGTCGACTAACGTCGTCGTAACGCCGTGAAAAAATCCACTCATGTAGCATTCTCCGGAAAGCAAAAGACCGCGCCCGGCGCGGTCTTTTGCACAAACAAAAACGCCCCGACAGTCGGGGCGCTCAAGGCGTTTGATTCAGGGTTTAGGCAGCGTTGCCAACCCCGACGATGCTTTCGCGGATGTCCGCAATCGCGGTGTCAGCCAGCGCCTCGGCGGCGTCGTGACTGGTCGCCTTGAGCACCCGTTGTTTGCCCTTCAGACGAGCCGCACGAATGGCATACAGCGCCGTTTGCCAGGCCTCGGCCTCGGCGATGATGCTGTCGGCCGCCGCTTTGGGCTCCAGTTCGGCTGCGTCGGCCCAGGCCTGCACTGAGGGCGGCATGTCGCCGGTGTAACCACCAGCGGCAAAGGCCTCGGCCTCGACAGCGGCGCGCTCGTACTCCAGGGCGCGCAGTGAGTCGCCCAGCACGGCGATGCGCGCCGCGTCGGCCGCATCGTCGATTTGCTGCGCCGCGACGATCAGCGCCGCCGCCAGTGGCAGGCCGGAAAAATCAAAGCCGGCGTAGGACTGGCCCAGGTAGACCACGTTCAGGTTCTTGGTTTGCATGTCTTTACCCTTGTAAGTGAACCCAGCGTCTTACAGCGCGCTGATGTTGCTCATGACGTTAGAGGTGTCTTTCGGCAAGGTGCCGCTGGCAATACCGCCGATAAACTTGCCGCCAAAGCCACTTGGGAACGTGGAGTTGATCGCCGTCAGGGAGATAGAGGCCACCGTCGCACCGATCAGCGAGCCAATAAAATCGGGTGCCATGGTGACTGCAATACTGGACAAGGCCACGCCCAGGAATGGCGGCACGTTGCCGGTGCCGTTGGTCCGCACGAATCCCGTACTGCGGTTAACCGTCGGAACCGGTGCAACGCCAACGATAGTCGGCAGCACAAGGTTGCAGTTTCGAAACTCGATATTGCTGCCTTGGGTTACGAGCTGAAAACCACCCATGACAGTGCTTTGGGTGACGCCGTCGCTACCGAGGACTTGGTAATACTTCGGGTACAGGTTGCGAACCACACCATTACCCACCACAACCAGATTCGCGGTGTTTTGAGTGATCACCTCGTTAAAGGTGTAATCAGACAGCAGTTGCACCGTCGCCACGCCAAAGGCTGGCGTCGATGCCAGCGCCTTGCCAATCGTCTTGAATGGTGCCGCCATCGACGTGCCGCTGTTAGTGTCCAGTCCGTTGACTTGGTCGACGTACCAAGTGCGCAGCGTTTCCGGGGCCGCCGCGATAGCAGCGGCCACAGCAGCATCAATGCTGGCTTTCTTGGCGTTGAAGTAAGCAATGAGGTTTTTAGCCTCGGTAGTCAGATCAGCAATTGAGGATTCGAGACTCATTCGGTCAGGCTCCGTAGGTTTGTTTAACGAAAAGCGTTTGCAAGGCAATAAGCCCAGCAGCATTAGCCGCAACGGCAGTTAACAGCCCGTCGTGATCCGACTCGGCACGCGTCTCGGCGTCCCGCATTCGATCCATCAGGTTGATAAGCTTTTGGCCCATCACTTGATCGACTTTGTCCTGGCTGTCGAGCGCGTCCTGTTGTTTTTGGGCACGCAACATGCCGGACAGACTCGCCGCCGCCAGCGCGGCCAACTCGGCCGATAACGTCAGGTTCAAGCCCGCGCCTGTAGAGATGATGGTCACGCTATTGGCCGGCAACGCGGTCAGCGACAGGTCGTAGGCCAGCAGCAACTCGGCCGTAGCCGACTTATAGGTCAGCGCCTCGGTCGGGTGCGACCACACCGCCAGCAGCGTGCCATCCGACAACCGAAAGCCGATCTCACGAGCCCAATAGGCTTTCCCATCGTCAGCCACCGCCGTGACGTGAATCAGGGTGTCGCTCAGGCGCTGGCCGTCGGAAATGGCGTATTTCGCCACCGGGGTGCGCAAGGCAGTCTGTGTGTTGGCCGGGGTGTAACCGCTGGTGCCCACTTCGATATGGGTGATTTCCGCCGCCACGCCGGTGTTGTCGGCGCGCCAGATGGCAGCCAGCCCGGCCTTGGTGATCAGAGGTTGTAAGGGGGTACTCATATGAGAACGGCCTCCATAGTGGCGCGAACAACGATTCGGGTGCGGTGCGCGTTCGCGACCGCAAAGCCCTGTTCTGCTTGAATAGGAACGCCCATCAGCTCGGCGCTTTGATGAACGACACAGCGAACGCTGGACGCGTTAGCCAGCCCCAGGGCTTGCTCGGCGGTGTCCATCGGTACGCCTTGCGCGTCCAGCGTGCGGCGCTCCAATTGCCGGGTTTGGCTGGCATTGGCCAGGCGAAAGCCACCGTCAAACCGCGCGCCGACCTTGAGCGCGTAGTGACTGCGCTCGTTCTTCGTCGCGTCGACCAGGGCACGCAGACGCTGGAACAGCTGCGGAGACAGAATCGATCCCTCGTCACCGCGGTTGTCGTTGGCCCAGGCGATCAACTCAAAGGTGTAAGGCACGGCACCGGGGATTTGCGTCCACTCCTTGAACTCGGCCCGCACCCCGACCGCCTTCAGCACCCGGCGTACCGCACCGACGGTGCCTTTGCGCTTGTGAACCGGGATCGACTCGCGAATCAGCGCGCGTTGCTGTTCTTCGCTGTCGGCGGCCTCCCAGCCTTCGACTGACATGGCCCAGGCCAACCAGGGCAAGAAGTCCACCGGACAGCGTGCCGAGTCGGCCACGCCCCGGATGATTTCCGGGTCAATGCCCAGGTCGCAGGCCGTGGCCAGCGCACGTTCCAGAGGCGTGCTACTCAGCGGTAATAACCGGCTCATTGAACGACCGTCCCTGTGACCTTGATCGAGGTGCAGCTGGGGTAATGCCGCTTGTCACAGATCACGTCGGCCGTGGGCTGTTTCAGCACCACCCGGCGCACGCCGGAGACGTGCAAAGCGGCATAGATCGCCGACAGCGACATTTCGCCCTCTAACTGCCGGGCCGCCTTGATCGCGGCCGCCAGCGCCGCATTGGCCGCCGCCAGAACGACCACCTTCGACGGGCCGTCTAAAATCTCCAGCTCGGCATCGACACTAAAGTTACTCGGCTGCCCGAGCTGGCTACGCGGCCTATCCGTGATCGGGCGCACGTCCTCAGCCGATAACGCTGCTTGCACGGTGGCCACCAGGGCGGCCGGCTCCACCGTGCTGTCGGGTGCCGGCAGCACGGCCAGAGACACGTCGCCGGGCAATGGATTGACCAGGCCGGCTGGGTAGTCGCAGACGACCACGATTGCCCCGGCCGGCAACTGATCGCGCACCGCCTGGCTGATCTCCGCCGCCTTGAAGGTCGGCGAATCCACCGACACACTCGCGACGTTGGCCGAGGCGGTCAGCGCGTGAAACTCATACGCGCCGCGACTGCCCGCCACCGACAGACTCTCGAGGGATAGCTGAGTGCGATACCGCAGCGCGTCGTCTTTCTCCATCACCGCCGCGATCGGCGGCACGGCATCAGGGTCGGCCGCCGTGATCGTCAGCCGCGCCACCCCGTAATCAGCCGCGCGATTGTCCAGATCCGTGCCGCGTGCATAGGCCAACAGACTGGCCTTCGCCGCGTCATTGATCCGCGCCCGGCTCATCAGCTTCTGATAGGCCGCAACCTCCAGCAGCTTGACGACCGGATCAGACTCCAGCACCGCCGTCCAGTTATCGCCCATCTGCAAACGAAAGTCGGCCAGCACTTCCTGGTAGATCTCTTCAAAATCCAACGACTCCAGCACGTCTGGCGCCGGTAATGCCGACAGGTTGACGACACTCATGCACTCACCTCCAGCAACACACCTTCGCTGACGTACTCGCCGCTAATTTGCAGATTGATTACGCCATTCAGGACGGACACCACGCGCACACGCTCCAGGCGCAAACGTGGCTCCCACCGCTGCAATGCTCGGGCGACTTCGGCCTGTACCGCGCTTTTCCAGCCTTCGTTAACCGGCAGGTCAACGAAGCGCCGGAGCGTGCTGCCGTACTCCGGCCGATAGCGACGACTGCCCAGCGGCGTGGCCAAAATGTCCGCAATGGACTGGCGAAGGTGCTCGACGCCGGAAATGGGTTGGCCGGTGTGGCGGTCCATTCCGATCATCGACATCACTCCTTGAGCGGCTGAAGGTCCGGGTGGGATTTCAGAAAGGTAATGGCTTCGACATCAGTGGTTTTTACCTGCACCTGCCCCATGGCCACGGCCAACGCACGGCCTGTTTCGGGAACGATCAGGACACGCGAGGTGTAAACCGTGTCACGGAAGGTCGAGAACTCCGGCGTCGGTTCGATGACCGTGTGTTCATCAGTGGTAGATGCCTCATTGGGCTTGGCCATGTGTTTTCTCCAGGCATGAAAAAGCCCGCACGGGGCGGGCTTTCAACGGTTGAAATTAATGCTTGTGGTTGGGCGTGTTGCCCGTCGTGTCGATAATGGCCGCATCACTGGTGATGTCCTGCGTGACATGCAACGGACCGTCGATATTCACCGCGCCATTCAGGTTGATCATCTCGCTGGTGACGTTGACGGCGCTGTCAGTAACCACCGCTTCGGTGCTGCCGACCTTGATCGATACCGTCCCGCTTGGCAGGGTAATGGTGTAGCTCTTGGCTTCCCAGTCGTACACCAGCGAACCACCATCCTCGAAACGCCAGACTTCCACATGATCGCGGTTATCCGGTTGCCCGCCGGCATCGCCGTAAAGCCCGGGAATAAAGGTGCCCATGCCGGCCTGGCCACTTGGGTTGAACAACACCCCCTGCTCATTCAGGCTCGGCGCCCGCCAGTGTCGGGCCTTGCCGGCTGCCAAACTGTGCCAGCGCACCCAGGCGCTCACCCAGTCACCGGACTGCACCCGTACGGCGGCCGCTGCCAGATCCACCCCGACCACGACACACGGCATCAACATGGCGGCGATCATGCGGTCATGTTCGGCCAGGGCGTAACTCATGGCACGTCATCCGCAGGAAAGAACTGCTCTTTGGTGTCGTTGTTGAAACCGAACCACAGTGAGCCCGGCGGCTCATCGGGCCACGGCCACTGCTGCGGGCCGAGGTAGATCTGCTGATTCCACTCCACCAGCCAGACGGTGTAACCATCCAGTTCCGGCCGGGTCCAGTCCTGTCCGGCTTGAATGAACACCGCCGGCTCGACTTCCAGCCCCCAGGTCTGCGCCCGCAAGATCAACGCCAGCTGGGTAGCCAGTTGCACGGCTTGCTGATGGTGATGTCGCTGGATCGGATCGACGACGATGCGCGCCTCGAACTTGCACACCAGCGTAGTTTCTCCCGTGCCGATGTCGGTACCGGGTTCGAACTCGGCCATCTCCAGAAACACCGCCGGCAGCGCTATACGATCTTCGATTTTCGGCCAGGCAGATACTGCGCGGACACCCGGCAATTCCGCGACCAGGTGCTGCTCGATGGCCTGGTAGAGTTGATCCAAACCAAATGGCTCATCCGACACGTCATTTCCCCTTCAGGTACTTTTGCAGTTCAAAGTTGAGCTCCTGCTGCAGGATCTCCAACAAGCGCTCATCGGCCTTGCGCACCCAGCTGTCGAAGTGCGGTCGTACCTGCTCCAGGGAGATCTTGGCCTTGGCCAGCGGGAAGCGACTGTCGTTCTCCGCAATCCAACCCGAACTGGCGCCGCCCCGCACACTGAGGGTGCTGTCGGGGTAGTCGTCCGGATTGAAGTGTTTGCTCGCCGTGCGAATCCAAATGTCGGGCTTGTTGCCGTAGACCTGCTTGAGGAACGCGCCTTGGTAACGGCGCCCGGCCACTGATACACCGCTGCCAGTCTGCCGCGCTCGGCCGATCCGGCTGGACTCGATGGCGTTCAAACCAAACCACAGCTTGCCGCTCATGGCCCCACCAGTGACTGGGTAGCTGCGCAATCGCTGACGCACCGCCGCGACGGCGATGCGCTCCTGTCGACTGACCGCTCGGGCGATGTGAGTGCGCAACCAACCCAACGTCTTGTTGATCGCGCGACGGTGCGCGGCGGCCGCCGCTTTGGGCACCACCTTGGCCAGCTCCTGGAACGCTTGCAGATCTGCCGACGAAGACTGAATCGAGATCATTCCGCCGTCGGACGAGGACTTAAAGTGGCTACCGACATTCATGCACGCATCCTCAGGATCAAGGCGACCAGGCCGTCGCCACTCGGCTCCAGCTGCAGCAGGTCGTAATCGCCACCGCCGTCCAGCGCGGGCAAGTCGATACTGACCAACATGCCCTGTTGCAGGCCCGCTGAATCGCTGACGCGGATCTCGAATCGCGGTTCGCGTAGGCCCGTGTTGAGCTTGCCGAACTTCGGCTGCAGCCAGGGTGCTGCGAACATACCGAGCACCGGTTCGTCGCGGCCTTCGATCCGCGCGCTGTCGCCCAGAGTTTCGAACACCACGTCATCGATATCGGCGACCAGGTCGCGAAAGCCCATGGTTAGAGTTCCAGCAGGATTTGCGCGAGCGGTCGAGTGCACAGGTGCAGCGGGTTCGACTGCGCTTCACCGGCCATGCCTTTGTTGAACGGCATCGGCTCGATTTTGCTGTAGTACGGCAGGCCTTCGGTGTTGACCGTTTCCATGTAGTCCGCCGGCGCGAACACCGAGATGTACAGGTCCGGCACGCCTTCAGGAATCAGCAGCGCCTTGTCGTCGTGGATGAAAGTCACGCCAGCGATTTTGCCGCGATAGCGCTCCCAGACGATGCCGCCGAACTCGAAACTTTCGCGGGCATCGCCGCGCAACGCCGCCGCCTGCTGACTGTTGAGATAGGTTTCTTTAACCGACTTGTGGACCAGCAGCTTGTTCCAGAAATTCTTACCGCACAGCGCGCGCGAGCCAGTGCTGGTGATACTGCCCAGGGCTTCCTCCTGCAGGTCCAGCGCATCACCACACTTGACGCGAAGTTCGGTGTCCGGACTGTTCAGCCCCATGGACATTTTCTTGCGGGTCACGCCAAAGGTTTTGTAGATGTCGAGCAAGACGGTGGTGCCGTCCGCATCCAGGATCTGGCCATTCAGCGCGCCCATACGCTGGAATTCGTGCGTGGCATCCAGCTGCCGACGCGCTTTGGCCAGGCGCTTGTTGACCACGTCCTGCACGGCCTGCAATTCGGAACGGGTGCCGAAGGCGCGAATGCCCTGGATCTCGTCGGCCTTGATAGCGAAGCGTTGCGGCAGGTGCACGGTGTTGAACGGGATCAGGTTGCGCTTTGTGCCGCTGACCACCAGGCCGGGCGTGCCTCGCTCCCCCGCTGGTACCAAGGCCAGGGTATCGCCGTCTTTTTCGATCTGCACGGTCAGGGTGTTGATGCCCTCTTCCTGGAACAGGCCGAGGCTGCTAATGCGGCCCGGGAGGTATTCCTGTTCGTTGATGGCGGCGGTCAGCGAAGAGACCGAAAACGCATCATCGTTAAAGATTTCAATGTCAGCCATGTAGCTATCTCCAGAAAACAAAAAACCCGCACTGGGCGGGCTGGGGAATCAGGGTGGTCGTCTTAGCGGACAATCACGAAGTGAGTCGCCAGTGCTTTTTCAGCCGCAGGATCAAGGCCGGTCAGGTGGACTTCGCTGACTTCCGCCAGACGCACCACCGCGCGACCACGACGCACTACATCCGATTCGCCCAAGGGACCGAACAGTATGGCGATGGCGTTTTCGGTGCCGTCTTCGGCGGCCGGGTCGTAAGGGGCAAACTCAGCGGTTGCGGTAACCAACCCCAGGATCTGCCCCGGCTCCAGTGCTGGGCCGGCGGCAACGTTGATGGCTTCGCGGGAAATGGTGCCCGCCCCTTCAGACAGGAGAAATTCGCCTGCATGCATGGGTTCGCGTTGAATGGTCATCGTCTTGCTCCTGTCGCAGATCGGGATTGACCGGTCTGCGCGGCTTGGCGGGCAGACCAGATGGATGGTTGATCGATTTGTTTGGCCCGCACCTTTGGCGCTGGGTCATCGTCCAGCGGCAAGCTGTTGTCGATTTCGAAGCCCTTACCGCTGGTGACGATTTTGTCGAACAGGCGCGCTCGAACAGCTGCGACGTCCAGTCCTGCCGCAACAAATTCGGCGCTGAACTCCGGCAAGCGTGCAGCCACACACAAGTCATTCACGGCCTTGGCACGGGCCAACTCGGCCTGGACGATTTCCTCGTTTTCGAGCTTGGTGGAGCTGAGTAGCGAATCGACAAGGTTGCTGATCCCCGCCTCAGCGCAACGCTGGGTAATCATCAGGGCTAGCTTTGCCGAGTCGACTACGGGCGATGTCAGCTGCGGATCCTCTGGCTCTAAATCCGACTCTGTCTCCGGTGGTTCATCAAGCTGCGCAAGCAATTCCGCCGGTGCATGCTGGTACCGCTGCAACACGCCCCCTTGGCCGAGACAGGCCTTGACCTTGACGCCGTCACCCACTTCATCGGCCAGCCCCAAGGCCACCGCTTCACTGGCGGTCAACCATGTTTCATTCGCAACCAAGCGTCGCAGCTCGCCCTCATCGATGTCCGGTGCCTTGGCCTTGTAGGCCGCTATGATGGCTTCCATCGTCTGATCGAGAACGTCAGCCACTTTGCGGAAGTCTTCAGCATCGCCGGCTGCGTAAGTCCAGGGGTTGTGAATCATCAACATAGCGTTTGAGGCGATCACCACGCGGTGCGCACCACACACGGCCACGCTGGCGGCACTGGCCGCCAACGCGTCGATACGGCCAGTGCAGCGCTCACCCAAGCGCGACAATGCGTTATGCATGGCCAGCCCATCGAACAGGTCGCCGCCGATACTATTGAAAGCCGCAATCACCGGTGAGACGCCGTCATCCATGGCGCGCAGGTCTTGCACGAACTGATTGGCGGTAACCCCCCAGCCGCCGATCTCGCCATAGACGAACACTTCGATCACTCGCTCGGCGGCGTCGCCGCTGGCCTGAAGGGCATACCAGGTCTTGTCTTGCACCGGCACGCGCTGGCCCGCCCGGTTGTAAATGCGCGGTCTCGCTTTTTTGCTCATGGTTGCTCCTTGTCATCGAGCGGCTCGACGGCTTCAAGAGTGTTGTAGTTGAGGCCAAGATGAGTGGCCCGGGCCAGGTCGGCCGCGTTTTCGGCGTCGACCGTTTCGGCGTCGTAACCGGTACGCAGGACCATTTCGCTACGCGAGGCGAACCCGGCCTGCACTTCCATCCGCCGCGCCTGCACGTCTTGCACCGGCTGGATGTAAGCCCAGCCTTGCGGCACCCAGCGGGTACGCAGGTATTCGCGGCGACGCTGGGCGTAGTCTTCCAGCACCAGAGCACCCGACAGCACGGCCATGTCCATCCAGGCTGCCCGCACGGGGCGGCAGAGTTGATGCACATACACGCTGAATTGCAGTTGCTCCAACCGGCGCCGGAACTCGTTGAGCACCACCCGCAACGCCCGGTCGTTGACCTCGCGCATGTCGCCTGTGAGGATTTCGTAGGGCGTTCCGGTACCGGCGGCAGCCGCCATCAGTTGCTGCCGCATGAAGTCCGGATAGTTGTTGCCGGCGTCCGGTGGCTTGGAAAACTCAACCTCTTCACCCGGTCCCAACTCCTGCATGGTGCCGGGCTCCAAGGCGACCATCGGCGTGAAGCCATCGCCATCCAGGCTCAGCGGTTGACCGGTAACCGGGTCTCTCGGCACGGGGCCGGAGTCCGGGGCTGGCCGGCTGATAAACCCGGCAAACAGGTTGGCCACTTCCTGGCGGAACAGCACCGCGTCGTCGTAGTTGTCGAGACTGCGCAGGCGTTTGAGTACCGGCGACAAGCGCGGTACGCCGCGCAGCTGGCCCGGCTCAACCGGCTCAAAGATGTGCAGCACCTGCGTCGCCGGCACACGCACCAGTTGGTTGTAACCAGCGTTCAGCGACGACGCATCGCGTGGATGCGCCAGGTACATCCAGTACGCCACCCGCTTGCCGCCGGGCGTGAACTCGATCCCCGCGCGGATAAAGTTGCCGTCGCGGGTGGTTTCGAACTTGTCATGCGGCACGAACTCCGGTGCCAGGATCTGCAACTGCAAAGGCACCGCGAGTCCTTCGTTCAGGCTACGTGGACGCAGCCGCACAAAACATTCGCCCGAGGTTTCCACCGTGCGAGCCACCAGCGCCTGTTGGCCATTGAAGTCGGTGCGCTCGTCGGCATCTGACTCATCGACCCAGTCGTCCCACAGTTCCTGCAGCAATTTGCGCAGGGCTTCGTCGTCGGTTTTCGGTCGCGGCGTGATGCCGGTACCGATCAGGTTGCTGACACGCTTGTCGATGACGTTGTAGGCATACGGGTCATTACGAACCGCTGCTCGCGACCGTGAGCGCAGATTGCGCAGTGCCGGTGTGTTGATGCTGTTGATTCCGTTGTCCGGCGCATCCCAACCAGTGGAACGACGGCCCTCCCCGGCGCCTTCGTAACTGGCCTTGATGTTCGACGGCAGCAAGAATCCGTTACGGGTGAGCGTCGGATAGTGGCGGGCCATTAGAGTCCTTTGCCTCCGTGGTACAGCCGGACCACGCGAGAGCGCGGTCCGGCCGAATTAACCAGCGAGGTGCGGATCTCGTCACGAGCTTTCAGCAGCTCATCGACCGAACGGTACTCCACGGTACGGTCGGTGTAGCGCACGGTTTTCTCACCGCGCGCGATGGCCGCCTCAACCGCGTCGAGGTGCTTTTGGGTAAATGACATATCAGCGTCTCTTCAGGTAACCGCTTGTGGAGCTGCGGCGTTGAGGTGGTGCTGCGGGTCGCGCTTGCACGACAGGAGTTAGTGGTTGCGGTGCGGGTTGCGGTACAACAGCGCGTACTGATTGCTCTGCATCACTGGCCTGCTCGCCTTGCATGGGCTTGATGCCCAAGGCTTCATCAAACAGACCCGACTGAGCCAGGGACTGACGCACACGCTCCCAGTCATGTTCCTTGTAGCGATTGAGGCCCAGGTAATGGGCCATGGCCAGGCAGTACACCATCAGGTCGAGCGCCTCGTTGCGTTCGGCCTTACCCTTGACCCATTCGATGCGCTTGTGGCCACGGATGTAGCGCGCGACCTTACGCTCGGCGACACACTGATCGAAGAAATCGTCGGGCAGGTCATTGGCGAAGTGCAATGCCCCTGGACCGGCTTCGAATGGGTAGCGGTTGTAAATCCAGTCCTTCGCGGTATCGGTACCAACAAACCACAGCTCGGCTCCGTTGCGTTCGGTCTGGCCTTTCCAGGTGACATCGACCATGGACGGGCGCTGGGCGATCACCGGCTTGCCGGGCTTGCTCGCGCCCTTGATGGCGAACACGTTGCGCCAGCGGCGGACGCGGCAGAACTGGTAAACCTCGTCGGTATGGTGACCGCCGGAGTCGACCGCCACCGCAAGAATGCCGAGGCCGACACCACACGGATGGCGATATTTAGCCTTGAGTAACTCGTCCAGCGCGGCCCAGGTGCGTTCGTCTGCGGGGTCGCCCGAGACGATCTGGTAGTCGATGACCCAGCGCTCCATGCCGACACCCCAGCCCATCGCCATGAACTCCAAACGATTGGCCTGAACGTCGACGGCACCGGTGATCATCAACACCGTCGCTGGCATCGAACCCAATCCGAAGAGCTCCAAGCGCGCCCGTGCTCGCAGCACATTGGCCTTGGTTTGCTCTTGAGCCGCGTCCCAAACCTTCGCCAGCCGGGTGTTGTAAAACACCTGCATGGGCTCAAGATCGCCTTTGGCTTGGGCCTTTTTGGCCTTCTCAAATTGCTTGGCCAGCGACTTCCAGTCCATCCAGCCGAGGGGCGAATACAGTGCGTTGAGGTGAAAGCCCACCGTCTCGCCGTCACCCTCGGCATGGGCGCGCCACTCGCCTTTCGCGAGCATTTCACCCTTGTGGTACTCCTCGATCAGCACGTCACAGTCCATCCCGGACGCCGCGCACTTGTAATGCACTACGCTGAAGTCGGCCGAGTACAGAAGGTTTTCCCACTCAAGCGTCTGCATGTGACCACAATACGGGCATGGCACGTAGTAGTGACGCTGATCGCTGCCCTCGAACAAATCGGAGATTCGCGAGGCGCCCTTGATCGTCGGCGAGCTGGAGAAGTAGAACTTCGCGTTGCGGCCGAAGGTACTGCCCCGCGTTTCCGCCAGCTCAATGGGGTCGCCCTCCTCTCCGATATCCACCTCCCAGCGGTCGATCTCGTCGCCGTAGATGTAGCGCGCAGACAGCTCCGACAAGTTGGCCGCTGAGCCGGCAGTGGTGACATACAGGGTGCCGCCCTCGAACTCCTTGGTGTCCATGGTGTTGCGCGAATCCCGCGAGCGGCTGGCCGCGACACGCTCACGCAACACCGGCGTCGCCTTGATGGTTTTGCCGATCCGCGACGACACCCGTTTGGCCAGGCCCAAGCTGGGCAACAGCGCCAGGATGTTCGACGGAGCCATGTGCATCAGGCCACCGATCCAATTGAGTCCAATCTGGGTTTTCATCAGCTGCGACGCGACCATGGTGATCACGCGCTTGCAGGGGTGAGCCGGCGAGAGGCAGCGCATGGGCTCACGGGCATATGGTGTACGCGAGGTGCGATACTGGCCGGGCTCTGCGGCACCGGTGTCACGCGGAATGCGCATGTACTCATCGGCCCACTGATCGATCCAGACATCCGGGTCGGGCCGGAGCCCACGGAAATACGCCTCACGGTATACCTCTGCACCATCAGGAATGTCCGAAGGCATAAGGTCAACTCATGGTCAGTGCGTGTTCAAGGTCTGCTGAAGACATGCGCTCGGCATCCTCCAGCGAGCGACGGATCGCCGCCGTCAGGTGTTTTTCGATTTCCCAAGGATCTGTCATGGACGCCAATTCGGGAGCCAGTTGTGGCGGCATGCCCAGCAGTTGATCGCGCAGCATGCGGCCGGCGTTGTAAGCACCCGTCTGCACCGCCGACGCGAACACTAGTGAGCCCTTGGCCTTGTGCAACTCGATCTCGGCGAGCTGTGCCAGGTTGTGTTCGCGAAGGGCACGGGCTTTCTGGAAGTCCGGCAACTGCCCGGTAGGGGCAATCACTGGCGGCGGCGCAGCCGTTGAAGTCGGTTCGACATGGCTGGACAGTTGGCTGTACACGTCACGCTGAAGCCGATCTTGGTGGTGCCGATCCGCAACAGCAGTTTTGCTCGGGTCAGCGGTGTCGCGAATCAACGCTTCGCTGGCCGTGACATCCACCTGCTTACCATCGGCGGTGAGCACCAGTCGGTTGTTGTTTTTCAACCAGGTGATGTAACTGGGCGCCCTGCCAATGCGAGCCGCGAAGGCGCTCTTTGACAGGTAAATTGGTTCTGTCATAAGCCCTCCTTTTCAACGGCTTTTCAACGCAAACCTTTCAATTTCAATGGATTGAATTTCAGTAAGCTGGCAACCCTGCCGCTAACACTTTCCCGCGGGTTTCCGACCCCGTGCCCACCGAATAACCCCAGGGTCCCCGGCGATTTCATGCCTGCCCGCCACCGCTCGGCGGTGCCTCGCAGATCCCGGCCCGCTTTGCCAACCACCGAGCGTACAAGCCACTGGCGACATCGGCGCCGAGGCAAGCCACAACGCTACCGATCGCAGCAGCGGTCATCAGGCTGCAACTGAGCGCCGTGGCGAGCATCACCGTCGCCAGGCCAAACACTGCCGAGGCCCCGAAGCGCAGTAGCACCCGCTTGACCAACACCGGCACCGCCATCCCTGCCGCATCAGCGCGCCACATCTCCCCGGTCAAACCCGCGAGTGCCACCAGAATCAGTAGCCAGGTAGGAAGATCGGCCAGCGACTGCTGCACCTCCTGTTCAGTCGACATGCGTTGCCTCCTCGGCAATGGAATGAAAAACCCCGCCGAAGCGGGGTTGGGTGACCGGCTCAGGGAAGGCCGGGTGAAGCGCGCACAGCACGTGCCAGGTCAGCGCCAAGGCGCAAATTTCATATCGTGGCGACTTTTTACCCCCTGAGTACGGAACCGAAAAGGGGTCATTTTCGGTTATCCGACTCGACGCAACTTTGACGCAACTTTGAGGAGACTTTGAGGCAAAATGCCCCGACCAGCGGTAAGCCACTTACGGGCATCGGCACGCTCAGCCAGCACTTGCAGCAGCCGTTCATGCAGACGATGCACCTGGTCGTAGTAAGTCTGTTTCGCTCTCGATTCCATCCCCAGCAGATACAGCTGCATCGGCCAGGTCGGCGCAGGGTCATCGCAGTAACGCAGCCCCGCCAGCCGCATCAGCCGATCACCCTGCTCACCCTGACGCCCAATCTCCGACAGCGCAGCGGCGATCTCCTGTGCGACCGCATCAGGCCCTGCTCCAGCTCCCAGGATGATTCGGGATCCGGGCGTGCCGCGTGGCGCGCAGCCACCCCACTCCATGATCGTTGCCATTGGGCTGCCCATGCCGCCGCTTTCGCCATTGAGCCGAAGTTGCTCACCCCAATGCTTCAGCAGTACTTCCATTGCCTCGATCATCGCCCTACTCCCCCGAAAACCGTACCCGACACAAAAACCACGCTACTCAACACAAACCCAACACAGATAAAACCCTTATAAATCAATAGCTTTAATCGAGTTGTGTCGAGTGTGTTGGGTTTGTTGGGTATTCCTGTCCTCGCATGAAAAAAATAATCAGCCATCAGAAACCGAACATCTAACGTCACGCCTGCGCGCACGCGTAGCGCAACCCAACACACCCGACACAAAGCCCGCAAACAGCCGAAATAGAAGGTTCCACCCTGTGTGGGGTATCCGAAATCAACCCAACACACACCCGACACACCCAACACACTTTTAGAAGTAGTCATGCGGCAGCCGCCTTGATGTGGTCCCAGCTGTCGACATGCCAGCCCGCCAGCTTCGCCTTGGCCCGCCAGTTTTCGACCTGCTTGCCCAGCTCGGCCGCCTTCAGTGATGGGGGCGGGGAAGCGTCCTGATCGACGGGAAAGAAGAACGCGCCAAAGCGCCGGTTGTTGCCATCTGTCCAGGGAATGGCCCGCGTCTTATCGACCTCGGAACTGATGAACAGCGAGAACTTCGTCTGACTCATCACATGCTCTTTGTTCCGCTGGCACCATTCGAGAAACAACGAGTAAAGGTCCGTCGACAGACACGGCCCCCAAAGCCCCTGGCCCAACTCGCTGTACTTCCACAGATGCAGGAACGTCTGCCATCCGGCCCGACTCAAGGCCACCAGTCGCTCACGGGCATCCGTTGACGGCGGGCGAGTCCGCTGGTTGAAGTCGCCCAAATCAACCGACAACAACCAGCCGTACAGCGCAGCGACACCACCTTGCTCCAGCTCGCGGCCGATTGCCTTTTGCCGCTCGACCGGCAACGTCTCCATGGGCCACATCACCAGCATCCGGCGGTCACTGTCGCTGATCGGCCACGGCAAAATCTCGTTGCTCAGGAACACCGCGTTCATATGGTTGGCTTCCTCCCAACCGTTGATGAACTTCGATTCCATCCGCACCGTCTTGCCGGTGATCAGGTGCTTGATCTTGCCCACCTGGTTGTATCGCTGATCGCGGCTCACCACCTCTTCGAATACCGACCACAACTTGCGGCTTTGCCAGGCGTTGAAGTTGCTCTCCAACTGCGTCTGGCCGACCGTTGCTGCATACTGGCCGTACAGCATGCCCAGCGCATCAGCGAACAGCAGGCTTTTGCCTGAGCCTTCCATGATCGAGTGCATCAGCACGGCGGTGTCCATCTTGGCGCCCAGGTGCTGCAACGGGTACGCCAGCCAGCGGATCAGCCATTGGGACGCCGCTTCATCGTGGTTGCACAAAAACGAAATCAGCCACCGCAGGTTGGCGCAGGCTTCGTCATCCCTGACTGGTTCGAGCGGCAAGCCATCAAAGGTATTGATGTACACCGCAGGGTCTTTGCTCATGGTCGGATCAAACACGATATGTTCGACATCCACGGTGCGCCGCTCACTGCTGTTCAACCACAGCGGATAAGTGTCACCTAGGGCCATCTTCACCGCGCCCTCGGCGATACGCCGTTTCTTTTCCCGATCCCAGACATCTTTGGTGCCGTCGATGTACACGTAACGGTCAGTCGGCGGCATACCCAGCGCGCCACCCTTCTTGCCCGACATGCGCCGCGCTTGCTCGATGTCGCGGACGTGATCATCAGCAATCAACCGTTTGCCCGTGTCATCCAGCCAAGCCTTGGCGAGTGGCTTGCCCACCCGCGCTTCGAATGCAGCTTTCTTCATCACCCGCGACTGGTCGCAGTCCCACACTTGCGTGGTGCCCTCGACCAGCGCAAAACGCCGAAGCAACTGGTCAAGTGTTAGCGCCTCCCCCGCGCCCCCATCAGGAGCAGGAGCGACCTCGCTGATGTCATCGTTCGCACAGTTCGGCTCGCTCATCACACCGGATGGGGTCGGGGGAAGATCCTGCGGATCAGGCCGGGATGAACGCTGCATACCCAACATACGCGCAGCATCCTTCACTGCCTTCGACTGATCGCCGCCGTGCTCGAGTAAACAGAACACCTCGAAGGCGTCGTTCTGATGCCCGTTCGCGAGCGGATCCGCACCGTGGTGCGAATAGACCTTGCCGTCAGCGATTGTCACACCTGGCAGGCCGGTGCTGCTCTGAGGGTAAAGCCACTTGCTACCCCGCTTGATATAACCGTGAGCACGCAACAGTTCTTCGATGTCGTGGCAGCGGTTGAACTCATCGATCACCGACGGCTGCTTGCCCGCGGCAGGTGCTGAACGCTTAATGACCTTCGCCGGCGCCCCGGTTGGCTTGATTGCCCACGGGCAGGCTGCCTCGGCATCACGCTTGAAAAATTCCCAGCCTTGCCAGATATTCAGCAGATCAACAGTCAGCGTCGGCAGGCCGTCGTTGGCATTCGGTGGGGTTTTCCAGGTGTAAGGCTTGCCGGTACCCGGATGAATCGAAGGCGGAAACACGTCCTGAACCAGGCCAGCGCGAAGCTCGAACACCGTGAAACGCTTGTACTCTTCAGCCTCCGCGCGCGCCGCAGCCTCCCCGACTGCATCTCCCTGCTCTTTCGCAGCTTTGGCTTTATCCATCAGACCTTTGTGAATCGAACCGTCAGGATCTTTTTCATTCGGCCAGGAAAGAGAGTGCCGGGTCAGCTCAATGCCTTCGGGCACTTTGAACACGACCCGGAAGCGCGCGGGGTTACCAACAATGGTCGGATACACCAACGCCATGGCATCCAGATCGACACCTAGCAGCTCGTATAACACATGCCGCGTCCACCGAACGTCGTCGACGTCCAGCGAACAGACACGGCTCGGCCCAAGCACGACGCCAAGATTGTGGTTGGGATTTCGCTGCCAGAATGCTTCAGCAGCAGACGCATCGGTGATGTAGCCGCCCGGCTGGTTCCACCCCTTGCCCTTTGGGGCTTTTTCACCTGGTTCAATCGATACCAGGGCGAGGTCGAAGGTGTTGATGTAACGCTTTGCCCACTCGGCGATGGCTAGTCCTTTGGCCGGTTCAGTCATCGCCGAGCCTCCCGCAACCCCTGACAGTCGACGCAGGTTTGGCAACCGGCAATCGTCTGCTGTCGAAGCAACGGGATGGGATCGTCGCAATCCGCGCAAAACTGAGCGCTGACGCGGCTGGATGGCACAAGACGACGACGCTGAAGCGCAACGTCGAGCAGGTATTGCGCCTGGTCGTTGGCGCGATCGATTTCATCAGCCATGAGCACGATCCTCCATCGCCTGACGAGCACCCGCCATGATTCCGAGAACTTCGCGGATCACGTCCATCCCCTGCTTTTCAAGATCGAGGACTTCGTGAAGCTCCCACACGTTGTCGGCAGCACCGTCGTGCATCGCCGCGACAAACTCGCCGGCCTCTCCAAGCAATTTGCCAACGGCTTTCAACGCATCACGCGTGGCCGGTACCGGCACCGGGCGGTACCAGACTGCACCCGCCGGGCGCATCAGCGCATCGAGCAAACGCGAATCGCCGGTCAACCTGATCAGCTCTTCCAGCTCATCAGGGTTCAGCCAGCGGCGCTCTTCATCGAGTTTGAGTTTCTTCTGAAGTGTGTCGTTGTCCAACACCATGTCAAAGGCAAGGGCGGTAATTCCGCCCTTGTAGTCACGACCAGCGCGATAAATCGCCTGTCGCAGTGGAAGGACCGGACCGGCGTCCGGCAAAAGATCTGTTCGACTCATAACCGTAAATCCCCTGTTTACGGTCTAGCCATAGTCCAGGGCAAACCCTATCCTACGACCACGACCGATGTGCATGTGCTGTGTATCGTCGTAGCTGGGCTGGGGGATCTTTGGTGAGAGGCCCCAGCCCAGCACCCTTTAAGCTGCGGACTTCAAGCCAGCAGCTGCTTTTTCTTGCGTGTAAAGGCTCTCGATGGCCTTCCCAGTTACATACCGAACATCAGCACCTTTAGCGGCACGATTAATAGTCGGCTGCGTTGTCCCTACACGATCTGCGATGACCCGTTGGGACAAACCTGACCGCAGCAACTCCCCGAGCATTTCTTGGATAGTCATATCGTTCACCGATGCGCTTTCGCATTGAGCGCCACAATACACAAACGTATTGATTGATTCAATACAATCCCCGATACGTTTTTGAATCAAGGCAGAGAACAGTGATAGGTGACCGCATCGCTCAACGCATGCAAGAGCTAGATCTATCCGAAGGCGAACTTGGCCGCCGCTCTGGCGTCCCTCAGCCGACTATTCATAGGATCGTGACAAATGCGGTGGCTAGCCCGCGTCACGAGAACATTGAAAAAATCGCCAAAGCCTTGAAAGTCAGCAGTAACTGGCTGTGGAAAGGTGGCGAACACAAAGATCCAAATATTGAGGTCGCATCGCCCTCAAGCTCTGAATCCAATGTGGAGCCAGGGCCGGCAATCAAAGGATATGTGCCGTTGATTTCTTGGGTACAAGCAGGCACCTGGTGCGAAATAGAAGACGTTCGTTCACTTGATGATGCAGAGATATGGCTCCCTTGCGCCGCGTCTCATAGCAGACAAACTTATGCTCTCCGAGTGCGCGGACTTTCCATGTTCAACCAACATGAACGTCGCTCCTTCAGAGATGGGGATATCATTTTTGTTGACCCTGCGAAGGACGCCGAAAACGGCTCACTTGTCATCGCCAAATTAGTCGACAGCCAAGAGGCAACGTTTAAACAGCTCGTGATGGAAGGAAAGCGCCGATTCCTTAAGCCGTTGAACCCTGCGTGGCCCGAGCCGATCATTGAACTGGGAGACGATGCAATGATTTGCGGCGTTGTGTTCTCGAAACTAGAAATTTTCTAATACATCGAACGACAGATTGAGCCCGCGCCTTGCGGGCTTTTTTATGTCTCACTACAAAATCAATTCAAATACGTATTGACTCAACCAATACGTATTTGTATCGTCTGCCTCGTACACCTCTCACCAAAGAGTACGAGCCATGCAATCTACACAGCACAGCAATACCCGCTGCCCTGTCTATCTGCACCCATCCGCATGTAGTAGCCGTGCAGCTGTCGAAGCTATCCAGCGCCAAACCGGCCTGCTAGTGATTAGCACCCCCAAAGGTCGCACCGCAGCCATCGAGCTCCACAACACCACCCAAAACGAAAGCCCGTGGCCATTCGGGGGTGACGCAGCATGAATAGCTATCTGATTCCGCTCGCGAAACAAGAGCTACTGCACCATATGCTGCAGGTTGGAGGCGCCGCCGTGTGCCCCCTTCAAAGGCCAGAGCAAACCATCCACGCAAGCTTTGAAGTCGAGCTCACCGACACCACCGCCCTCATCAATGTTGACCTGGGCGGCCACACCGGCGAACTGACCCTCAAGCGGTCAGACCGAGCCAATCACCTGCACCTGAGGGATTTCATCCAGGACATCGCGAACGGCCGCATTGAGTCGGCGCAACCCGCGCCACCAGAACAGTTCGGCCGACTGGCGCAAATTGATCAGGCACTGGCCGACTCGGAAGCATTGCTTGACCGCGTTCGCAAATTGACCGCCGCCTGAGGACAGCGCCATGAACCGCACCCTGGACCAAACCGCCGCAGTGCTCGGCATCAAGCCCCGCGCTTTCCGCACCAGGTTGCGGGAGCTGGGCATCTTGAACAGCAGCGGTGACCTCGCCAGCCAGTACCGCGACCAAGGCCGTCTGTACTCAGACCCCCGCGTCCGCTGGAACCCCACGATCGGCAAGCCGGTTCACTACGCCGTAGTGATGGTGAAAGAAGCCGGGGTGGATTGGCTGGCAAAGAAGTTGGGCATCACCATTACGAACAAGGACGCCGCCGCATGAAAACCAATCAAGCCAACGCCTACACACAAGCCCTCGGCGCCCTGAAGTTGATCCCGATCTTCCTCAGCTGTCCCGGCGTCATCAGCCGAGCCACGCTGATTGGCGCCTCGACTGAAGCCGTTCAGTTGCTGGAAAGCATGCCGGTGCTGAGTACCGATCTGGCGGAGGTATTTCGCTGCGTCAACAACGTCATTCAAGACGGACAAGTGGCCTACGTTACCCCCACCAACTCAGCCGAGTATCCATTCGGTGCCGTGGTGGCTGATGCCAAAGGCCAAATCTGCGCCGCCGCGATGGGCAAAAGCAAGGAAGGGCTGGCCGAATTGATCCGCCTCAAGCTGGTGCCCCGATCGGAGGGGTTCGGGGAGGAAGCCGCATGAGCAACACCCTTGACCAACTTCGCAGACAGTTCGCCACACCTTGCCCGTCATTGACCGCAGTCCGAGAGCAGTACTTCACGCACATCCGGACCGACCGCTACCTGCTGGAAGAGATCAAGGCCGGGCGTATCGCCTTGGTCGTCAAGCGGCTGCACAACTCGGCACGGGCGAAGCGCGTGGTTTACCTGCACGACTTGGCTGACTTCCTCGACGCCCAAGCGGCGAAGCAAGCAGCCTGATATATCGGTGGCCCCTGCCGTCCAGAGGCAAACAACTCGCACTCAATTAGGCACAGCACATGAAACCAACAGACACAGCCGAATTCATCGGCGAACTCAACGCGGGCGTCTTCGCGAACCAGATCGGCCACGCCCTTTCCGAAGTGGCAGCGGGCGTTGTCGATAACGGCAAGGTCGGCTCCGTCACGCTGACCTTCACGCTGAAACAGATTGCCGACAGCCACCAGGTAACGGTCAACCACAAGCTCGCCTACAAGGTGCCAACCAAACGCGGCAGCCGCAGCGAAGACACAAACCTCGACACGCCGATGCATGTCAACGAGGGCGGTCGCCTGACCTTGTTTGCCGAAGCGCCTCGCGCGGGCCAGCTGTTCAACCGAGACGCCGCGCCGATTCACGCGAAGTCCTAACCACTCTACCCATGCCTCTCACCAAAAGGAAAACGATCCAATGGAAGCTAAAGCAATTCAGTTGATTCAAGACACCGCCGTACTGGCCTATGCCAAGCCGCTGAGCACCTTCACTCCGGCTCTGGTGCTGCCGTCTGACCAGAAGATCCACAGCATCGAGAAGTTTCAAGCCGCTCGCAGTCGCTTCCGCGGTGCGCTCACCACTCACTCGTTGCTGGACTTCGGCAACTACGTGATGGAGCAAAGCGCCGATATCGTCGCATCTGGTTTTGTCGACGCAGAAGCCATGTCGTGCACCGTGATTTTCAACCTGGGCAACACCAAAGAACCAGGGCACGGCGACTTCACCGCCACCCTCAACCTCAGAAAAACTGCCGCCTTCCGAGCGCTCGAACGAGCTGCCAGCGTCCAATTCGCACAGAAAGACCTGAGCGACTGGATAGAGGATTGGGCGTCGAACCTCCAAGCCCTTGCAGCGGACGACAGCCACATCGATCTGCGCAAAGCCGCGAGCGCCATCCGCTCCATCAGCATCGAGCAAGCACGCAAAAGCGAACATGTCGTCGGCGACCTGAGCGCATCCCGTTCGGCGATGGACCAGATCGAAGCGAAATCCTCGGAAGGCCTGCCAGCCGAATTCCTATTCACCGTCGAGCCCTACGAAGGGCTGAAGGTCCAGATCATCCGACTTCGTGTTGCTGTCCTCACCGGCGGTGACAAGCCCCTACTCCGCCTGCGCTGGATTGGCGAAGAGCAACTGCGCGAAGACCTCGCACAAGAATTCAAGGACGTCGTTCAGCAGGAAGTCGGCGGCGGCGCGAAGTTGACCATCGGAAGCTTCAACCTGGGCTAACCACCACTGCAACATCCCGTCGCCGGCCTCTCACCAATGGTCCCGGCGGCGGGCTCTACCGAGGAGCACAGCACATGCAAACACAACATTTGATCATCATCGCCGCCTGCTCAGCCGTTGGGCTGTTGCTGATGGCCTACTTCGTCCGCCAAGCAGTCCTACGCGCCATCGCAAGAGGTGTTGCGGCTCAATCCAAGTACCACCAGGAGCGAGTCGCCGGACTGACGAAGGACATCATCCGCCTCAGTCAAACACCCCAAGCCGAATCGATACTCACCTGGGCAGACTATCAAACGCTGCTGCAAGCGCACGCCACGCTGATTCTCGCCCAAATGACTTGGCGGGCAATGCCAGGCACGGAATCGACCCAATTGAAGGCGGAGAAGCAAGCACAGAGGCTCCTGGACTTAGCCAATCGCATCAGTACCACCGCTAAACCGGGAGCTGCCGCATGAACACCCTTCGCCGGACAGTCCGAATCCGCCGCGGGCAAATGCCCCCACTCGACTTACAAACCATCTGCGACAAATGCAACAGGTCGCGGGCACACGGCAATCACGAACAATGCAGCAAGCAACGCCAAGCCGAGGGTATCGCCCGGCGCGCAGGGGAGAAACAACGATGAGCGCAGCAGAGAAACTCGACCTCCACATCACACCAGGCGCCTGGTTCCGCCAGGATCTGCTGTATCCAGTGTTCGGTCTGAGCACCGAAGCCGTCCGCAAGTATCGCACCCGCGGCCTCTGGCTTGAAGGCAAACACTGGCGCAAGGACCCAGCCAACGTGATCGTTTACAACCGTGCCGCGATTGAGCGCTGGATGGAAGGGAAACCATGACCGACAAAATGCCGACCGGCGTTGAGATGAACGGCAAGCAATTGCGAATATGGTTCATCTTCAACGGCCAACGGTGCCGGGAACCCTTGGAAGGGATCTCGAAAGTAAACAAGGCCGCGATCACCTACGCCGACAACAAGCGCCGCACGATCCTCGCGGAAATAAAAGAGGGCCGCTTCGACTATGCGGCCCACTTTCCGAACTCGCCCAGGGCTGCCATGTTCACGGGGACTGGTGGCCCGTCGCTAAAGCGCACAGTGAAGGAAGGCATTGATCGCTGGCTGGAGGTTCAGCGCGCGCTCAAAGCTTCGAGCACCGTCGTTAACTACGTCAGCAAGGCTGTGCACGTCGAGAAAAAATTCGGCAAGCGACGGATCGTCGACATCAGCAAGAGCGACATCGAGTTGTTCCAGGCGCAGTTGCTCAAACAAGGCCTGGCCCCAAAGACAGTGAACGACATTTTCACCGTCGTCCGCGGAGTCTGGGCTGACGCATTCGGCGATGGCATCCTCAAGGCCAACCCGCTCGATCGGATCAGCAACGTCGGATCCGACGTCGACCTAGAACATGCCGACCCTTTCAGTCGCACCGAGATTGAATTGATCGGCAAAACGGATCCCGATCGACGAGCCGACACCCGAATGATCGAGTTCAACTGCTGGGCCGGGCTGTCCCTCTCCGAACTCATTGGGCTCGCCGTTGAAGACATCGATCTTGAAGCCGGCCTGGTGCATGTCCGCCGCGCATTGGTCGTCGGCGAATTCAAGGTTCCCAAAGAACGCTCCAGGGTACGAGTCGTCGAGCTGATAGACCCTGCCCTCGAACTGATGCGGGAGATTGTTGCCGCCGCCAAGGAAGCAGCCACCGTTGAGATCACCGTTATCCAGCGCGACAACATCACGTCCAAGAAAATGAAAGTGAGGTTTCTTTTCCGCAGCTCAACCAGCGGCCTGCTATGGAGCGGCAAGACATTGAGCAATTGGTTTACCGCTCACCTGAAAAAGGCAGGAGTCCGCCATCGAGGGGCCAACCAGTGTCGCCACACATTTGCCAGTCAGATGCTGTCTAGCTACGTCCCGGTCGAATGGGTGGCCAGGCAGCTGGGCCACGCCGATACAACGATGGTTAGAAAGCACTACGGCAGATGGATACCAAGAGATACCAAGAGCATGGCAGGTATGGTCTCTGCCATGTTGGGGTTTCGGCCGTAGTCCAAAGGCTCAACTGATCATTGAGAAAACAGTACGATTGCGCTGCCGTTGTGGTTCTCAATGATCTTGCCTGCAGGCGAGTTCGCAAACGTATGCATGTAAGCGTGGTGCACCGTCAGCACCAAATCCTGCAGCTCTTCATCGTCTTCCAGCTTCACCACCTTCAGACCAAAGCCCACCGCATCCTCAATGTGCAAATGCCGGGAGTGAGTCTTGGTTCCAGCGTGATCATTCAACGCTAGGACGATGTTATCCGCTTTTGCGACAGCATCCGGGTCACCCTTGAACATGCCACTTACGAGCCAATTTTTAACAATGAGATCTGCTAGCTCAATTGCCTTCTCACACTCTCCCAAGAAGGTAGGGTGATATTTGTTGATGATGGCTTGCCAGATCGGCGTGGAGAGAGGATCGCGCTTAACAGATTCGATAGCGTTCTCGAACTCCTCAAGAACCCCGTGCGCCGGTATACCGCCAAATTGAGGGTCGAATGGGCCGATATTTGATTGCTTGCCCATGACAATTTCAGAACAAGCGCAGGCAATCATAGTGCCAGCCGACATCGCCAGCTGAGGAATTACCGCCCGGATATCTGTTCCATACATTTGCCGTAGGTAATGGACGATAGATTCCGCCGCGGACAAGTCACCACCAGGTGTGTGCAAGATCAAATCCAAGCCTTGCGAGCGATCCAATCCGTGGACCGCATTCATAAAACCATTTTTATCGTCGTCGTTCACTTGCCCAAATGCATAGCCAGGCTTTTGAAGGAAGCCAGAGTAATAGGCAATGACGTTACGGCCTGTCTTTTTCTGCAAAAGCCCCAGGTACTTTTTGCGTACGTCGTCAACAGCGTTCGTGCTCGACTGAGCCTTGATAACGATCTCTTCTAAAACCTGGGTCCAATTTGGCATATAAACGTCCATAAAAAAGCCCGGCTGAATACCGGGCTTTTGAGAAGAAACTGAATTACTTTTTGGAGATGACTTTCGCCGAGCTGCCTGCCGAAGTAGCAGCGTAACCCACGCTAGCTTCAGTCAGAATCGAACATTTCTTGAACTGACGAGCGTAGCTATGTGCGCCCTGATAAGCAGCGCCAGGGGAAGGATTCAACCCCAGTAGTGCAAAACCAGCCTCGAAATCAGTACGATTTGTTTGCATATGCAGCTCCGGTAAAGTCTCGTATCCCTACGAGCCCAAAAATTTGGTACGCGATGCTAGCAAATGGCTACAGACATTTGAAGCACCAAACGTACATTCTTAATGTATCCGATAATCGTAACGACGAATGGTTCCGACGTTAGAATCGTGAATTCCCAGGCAATATTAGGTTTTCGTCTGCAATCAGAATCTAGCTGATGGCAACGTGACACGCCATTGCATTTTTTAATCAAACGCCGCTGATAACGCCGTTCGGACGATAACCATTATTTCCCGGGTGCGGAGTCCGTGACGGCGCTGAGCGTTCTCAAGCGGTATTCAGGGCAGGAAAAATGCCCTAAAAATGCCCTAACAGGATCGCCAGAAACGAAAAAGCCCCTGTAATCTCTAACGATTACAGGGGCTTAGTCTTATTCAATAATGGCGGAGAGATAGGGATTCGAACCCTAGGTACCGGTGAAGGTACAACGGATTTCGAATCCGTCCCATTCGGCCACTCTGGCATCTCTCCAACGGCGCGCATCATAACAACACTTTTGCCGGAAGCGAACCCCCCAAGCGAAATTTTTCCGTGCTATCAGATGCTTGCGTCGGTTAAAGCGGTACGCCCAGACGATTGGCGACTTCTTCGTAGGCTTCGATAACGTCACCGAGGCCCTGACGGAAGCGGTCCTTGTCCATTTTCTTGCCGGTCGCCTTGTCCCACAGACGGCAGCCGTCCGGGCTGAATTCGTCACCCAGAACGATGGAACCGTCGTGGAACACGCCGAATTCGAGTTTGAAGTCGACCAGCAGCAGGCCGGCGTCATCGAACAATTTGCTCAGGACTTCGTTGACCTTGAGCGACAGTTCTTTCATGCGAACCAGTTGCTCGGCCGTGCCCCAGCCGAATGCCACGACGTGGGATTCGTTGATGAACGGGTCGCCCTTGGCGTCGTCCTTCAGGAACAGTTCGAAGGTGTAAGGGTTGAGCTTCATGCCTTCTTCGACACCCAGGCGCTTGACCAGGCTGCCGGCGGCGTAGTTACGCACGACGCACTCGACCGGGATCATGTCCAGCTTCTTCACCAGGCACTCGTTGTCGCCCAGGAGCTTGTCGAACTGGGTCGGCACGCCGGCGGCTTCGAGTTTCTGCATGATGAAGGCGTTGAACTTGTTGTTCACCATGCCTTTGCGGTCGAGCTGTTCGATGCGCTTGCCGTCGAACGCCGAGGTGTCGTTACGAAACAACAGGATCAAACGGTTAGCGTCGTCGGTCTTGTAAACCGACTTGGCTTTGCCGCGGTAGAGTTCTTCACGTTTTTCCATGATGGGCTCCGCTTGCTAAGTAGATGGGCTAGGCGATGTGTCGCCAGTCGAGCCCTGAATCTTGATCGGCCAATTGCAGCCAGTCCGGGTCGCACCCTAGGGTGTCGACAAAACATTGCCGGGCCAGCTGCGGCAGGTTGTTCTTGCTGCTCAGATGGGCCAGGACCAGGTGTTGCAGGCCTTGCCAGCCCAACTCGGCCACCAGGAATGCCGCCTGATGGTTGTTCAAATGTCCCAGTTCGCCGCCCACCCGCTGCTTCAGAAAGTACGGGTAATGACCGCGAGCCAGCATGTCACGGCAATGGTTGGCCTCGATCATCAATGCATCGAGATCCCGATAACCGTCCAGCACCCTGTTGCAGTATGACCCCAGGTCGGTCAACAGGCCGAATCGCCGTTCACCGTCACTGAAGACGTACTGCGTCGGTTCCTGTGCATCGTGGGCCACGGCAATGACACCAATGCTCAAGTCGCCGATCCGCAGTTGCTCGCCGCCCGCCAGAAAGCCCGCGGGTTCAATCGGCTTGCGCATCCCGCGCAAGGTCCCGCGACTCAGGTAGACAGGCAGATTGTAGCGCCGAGACAGCAAACCCACGCCATGCACGTGGTCGGCATGTTCGTGGGTCACGAGTATCGCGCTCAGCTGCGCAGGGTGCACACCCAGGCGCAGCAGGCGTTTTTCGGTTTCCCGCAGGGAGAAACCACAATCCACCAGCACGTATGTATCAGCACTGGCTACCAGCGTGCCGTTCCCCTGGCTACCGCTGCCGAGAACGGCAAAACGCATGTGATCAGCCCAAGTTGTCCTGAATCACGCTCAACACTTTGCGCGCTACATCAGCAGGCGCCACGGTGTTGATGTTTTTCTCGACGGTGACCTGAACGCTCTCACCCACCTTGCTCAGGCGAACCTGATAACGCTCGGCACGGGCTTCAACTTCTTCCTTGCTCGACTTGCCGCCGAACAGTCCGCTGAAGAACCCTGGCTTGTCGTCTTTCTTCTCGGCTTTTTCAGCCAGGTTGATGTAGTACAGGCCCAGGCTGCGGTTGATGTCTTCCACGCGCCATTCGCCGTGCTCCAGGGCGCGGCCGACGCTTGACCAGGCACGATCCAGGTCGGAACCAACGTTCAGGACAGGGTTGCCGCTGCCGTCCACATTCAGGCTGACACGACCAGGTGCGTCGAAGTCACGGGAGGCCAGCATGGACACCGAACCACCCTTCTCCGAGATGCGGCTCATGCTCGCGAGCATGTCATCGACCAATGCCGCGTCCAGGCCGGTGTTGACCGAACGGTTAGTGAAGGCGACGTCGGCGGTACTGCCGGCAGGACGCTCGGCGGTCACCACATAGACTTCACTGGTGTTGCGCTGCACACCCGGCTCGATACGTACCCGGGCACGGATTTCGCTGTCAGAAGCGACACCGGCTGCGCTCAGGCGCTTGGCCATGGCTGCGGAAAGTTCGTCGGAATGCTGCCAGGTGGTGGTGAACTCACCGGTTTGCGGGCGCTGCTCGTCCAGGCGGAAACCGTTGTCCTGGAAGAATTGCACAGCCGCTGGCCAGGCTTCGGCCGGCTGGTTTTGCGCGAGGATCCAGCGCGAGTCACCGCTCTTTTGCAGGGAGTAGGCACTGGCGTCGGCAGCGACCGATAGCGGTTGTGGACGAGGAACGACGTACTCGCCCTTGACGGTTTCATCAGCCACGTTACGCGGGATCGGCAACAGCGGGTCAAGGCGCTTGGCGGTGCTGATATCCGGCGGCATTTGCATCGGTGCAGTCTGTTGCGCGCCCAGGTAATCGCTACCACGGTCACGGAAATAACCTTCCGGGCCCCAGACCCATCCGCAGCCACTGGTGCTGGAGATAATCAAGGCAAGTGCGGAAAGTCCGGCCATTCGCTTCATGCGTTGTACTTCCTCAATTAAACCAGGACGCCGGACTGGCGCATGGCCTGCCGCAGCGGTTCGTGACATTCGGCGCTGAGCCAGGTGAGCGGCAGACGGATACCGTCCGGCATCAGGCCCATTTCATGCAGCGCCCATTTCACGGGAATAGGGTTGGATTCGATAAACAGGGTTTTATTGAGCGGCATCAGCTTTTCATGGATGGCCCGGGCTTTCTCGGCCTCACCATTCAGAGCAGCGATGCACAGGTCGGCCATGTCGCGCGGAGCGACGTTGGCGGTCACCGAAATATTGCCCTTGCCGCCCAGCAGGATCAGCTCGACCGCGGTGGCATCGTCACCGGAGATCACCAGGAAATCGCTGCTGACGCCGTCGATGATGGCTTTGGCACGCTTGAGGTCGCCGGTGGCTTCCTTGATGCCGATGATGTTCTTGACGGTCGACAGGCGGATCACGGTTTCAGCCTGCATGTCGCAAGCGGTGCGACCCGGCACGTTATAGAGGATCTGCGGGATGTCGACGGCTTCGGCAATCGCCTTGAAGTGCTGGTACAGACCTTCCTGGGTCGGCTTGTTGTAGTACGGCGTGACCAGCAGGCAGGCATCGGCGCCGGCGGTCTTCGCATTGGTGGTCAGCTCGATGGCTTCGCGGGTCGAGTTGGCACCGGTACCGGCGATCACCGGAATGCGGCCATTGACCTGCTTCACTACGCGACGGATGACTTCGATGTGTTCGTTCACATCAAGAGTGGCCGATTCACCTGTTGTGCCAACCGCCACGATGGCGTGGGTGCCGTTTTGCAGGTGAAAGTCCACCAGTTTGCTCAGACTGTCCCAGTCGAGACGACCCTGCGCATCCATGGGTGTGACCAGTGCCACCATACTGCCCGCAATCATGCAACCGCTCCTGCCGGAAAAAGAGAGCGGTAATGGTACTGGCGCCAAGATGCTTGTACAAGCGAAGTACTGCGCTGCCGCCATTCCCCTTGGCGCTGCTTTTCGCTACCCTTCAGACTTTGATCGATACTGACAAGCTCGTACGTCGGGTTTCTGCCTCGATTTTCGGCATCACAAGCCCTGATCCAGCGTTGCCGCCCCTCGCTCCTGCCATTGAGGAGCACGTTGCAAGCTGCGCCTCGGGTTTTCCGAATACGCTTGCGCAGGCTAGCCTCGACAAAACAAGCCGACAGAAGTATCGACCGCTCATCGCTTTAGGAATGCTGCATGTCCACCCCCACAGTTCGCGAACAATTCCTTGTCATCAGTGCCCTTGGCGCCAACCCCATGGAGCTGACTAACGTCCTGTGCCGCGCCAGCCATGAAAACCGCTGCGCCGTGGTCACCTCTCGGCTGACACGCCACGGCGAGTGCAGTGCGCTGGTCCTTGAAGTCTCCGGCAGCTGGGACGCCCTGGCACGCCTGGAAGGCAGCCTGCCCGTGCTGGCCAAACGGCACGCCTTCACCGTCAATGTTGTGCGCAGCGCAGCCCTGGAGAATCGTCCGCAGGCCTTGCCTTACGTCGCCTACGTCAGTTCGGCCTATCGCTCGGACATCGTCAACGAGTTGTGCCAGTTCTTCATGGATCACAACGTTGAGCTGGAGAACCTGACCTGCGACACCTATCAGGCTCCGCAGACCGGCGGCACCATGCTCAATGCCACGTTTACCGTGACCTTGCCGGCCGGCGTGCAAATCAGTTGGCTACGCGATCAGTTCCTGGATTTTGCCGACGCGCTGAACCTGGACGCCCTGATCGAACCGTGGCGCCCACAAAACCCAATGTAAGGAAGCTTTCATGGCCGTTGCTATCGACCAACCGGTTGCCGATTTCGAAGCACCCGCCACCAGCGGGCAGACCGTCAGCCTCGCTGCGCTCAAAGGCAAGCAAGTGGTGATCTACTTCTATCCGAAGGACAGCACGCCAGGCTGCACTACCCAGGGCCAGGGCTTTCGCGATCAGCTCGAAGCTTTTAAAGCCGCCAACACCGAAGTGTTCGGCGTATCGCGCGACAGCCTGAAGTCCCACGAAAACTTCAAGGCCAAGCAGGCATTCACCTTCGAGCTGATCAGCGACAAGGAAGAAGCGCTTTGCCAGCAGTTCGACGTGATCAAGCTGAAAAAGCTCTACGGCAAGGAATACATGGGCGTGGATCGCAGCACGTTCCTGATCGACAAGGACGGCGTGCTACGTCAGGAATGGCGTGGCGTGAAGGTGCAGGGGCATGTTGATGCGGTGTTGGCTGCCGCTCAGGCCCTCAACAAAGCCTGATTTCCCCAGCGTCTGTTCGGATGCCTTCGCGGGCAAGTCCGCTCCCACATGAGACTGTGTCAGCCTTTACAACTCGGTCAACTGCAGGAGCGGGCTTGCCCGCGAAGAGCTTATCAGCCCCGAATCAAGGCCGAGCGTTATAACAATGGTGCCACCTCGGGCTCCTTGCGCGGCCAGGCATCCAGCACAGCCTTAAATAGCGTGGCCAGTGGTATCGCAAAAAACACCCCCCAAAAGCCCCACAAGCCACCGAACAACAGCACCGCGCAAATGATCGCCACCGGGTGCAGGTTGACCGCTTCCGAGAACAACAACGGCACCAGCACGTTTCCGTCCAAGACCTGGATGATGCCGTAGACCGCCATCAAATAGATGAACTGATCGCTCCAGCCCCACTGGAATAGCGCAATCAGGAGCACCGGCACGGTCACCACCACGGCTCCGACGTAGGGCACCACCACCGAGATGCCCACCAGCAGCGCCAGCAGCGCCGCGTAGTTGAGCCCCAACACGACGAAACCGATGTAGGTCGCGCCACCGCAGATGAAGATCTCGATGACCTTGCCGCGAATGTAGTTGGCGATCTGTCGGTTCATCACATGCGCGACGCGGGTAATCAGCGCCCGTTCACGGGGCAAATAACCGCGCACCCACCGACCAATCATTTCGCGGTCCTTGAGGAAGAAAAACACCAGAATCGGCACCAGCACCAGATAGATCATGATGTTCACCAACAGCGGCAGACTCGACAGCGAGAACGTCAGCGCCCACTGGCCGAACTTGCCAATCTCGCCCCGCGCCACGTCGATGGCCTGCAGCACCTGCTCGTCTGAGACCAGATGGGGATAGCGTTCCGGTAGCAGCAGCAACAGCGACTGCCACTTCGCGAGCATTCCCGGCAGCTCGTTGAACAACGTGATCAACTGATGCCAGAGCAACGGCACCACGACCACGATAAATACCAGCAACACTCCCATGAACAACGCAAAGACCAACCCCACCGCGACCCCGCCAGGTACACGCACGCGTTCAAGGGTAACCACCAGTCCCTGCATCAGATACGCCAGCACCATCCCGGCCAGCACGGGCGCAAGCATGCCGCCCAATGTGAGCACGGCGGTGAACGCCAGAAACAACAGAACGGCGAGAACCACGGCTTCTTCATCGGAGAAGTAGCGCTGAATCCAGTCGCGTAACACCTTGAACATTAATAATCCTTAAGAACAAACGCCGCAGGTTTCAGGCTTTTTTCAACCAGTACTGGTAAACGCCCGCTTCATCCTCTTCGCGGAGCAGCGTATGACCGGCCAATCGGGCAAAGGTGCGGAAATCGCGCTGTGACCCCGCATCAGTGGCAATCACCTTGAGCACGGTACCGCTGGCCATCCGGTTGAGCTCCATCTTGGCCTTGAGCAACGGCAACGGGCAATTCAAGCCACTGGCGTCCAGTTCAACGTCATGGGCTACAGCGTCGGTCATTGCGTTACTCCGGATCAGGTAGTTGAGTCGCCTAGAATATCTGGTCGCAGCGCCAGTGTCCGGCTACAGTAAGGTCTTTGTCGACTAAGGCTTTGTGCATGACATTTTTGCGCCCTACCCTGCTGACGCTCGCTTGCCTGCTTGCCTCGCCAGGCTTCGCCGACGACCTGCCGTCACTCGGTGATGCCAGCTCTGCCATTGTCTCGCCACAGCAGGAATACCAGTTGGGCCGTGCATGGCTGGCGCTTTTGCGTAGCCAGGTATCGCAGCTCAATGACCCGCAGCTCAAGGACTACGTCGAATCCAGCGTCTACCGACTGGTCGAGACCAGCCAGGTCAATGATCGGCGCCTGGAATTCATCTTGATCAACAGCCCCCAGCTCAACGCCTTCGCCGCCCCGGGCGGGATTGTCGGGGTGAACGGCGGCCTGTTCCTCAACGCCCAGACCGAAGGTGAATACGCCTCCGTACTGGCTCACGAATTGGCTCACTTGTCGCAACGTCACTTTGCCCGTGGTGTTGAGGCCCAGCAACGCATGCAAGTTCCCATGATGGCCGCCCTGCTGGCAGGTATCGTGATTGCCGCGGCCGGTGCCGGCGACGCAGGTATCGCGGCCATCGCAGGTACGCAGGCCGCCGCGATTCAGGAACAGCGACGGTTCTCCCGCCAGAACGAGCAGGAAGCCGACCGTATCGGCATCCTCAATCTTGAAAAAGCCGGTTACGACCCACGCTCGATGCCCACCATGTTCGAGCGTTTGGGCCGTCAGTACCGTTACGACGCCAAGCCACCGGAATTCCTGCTGACTCACCCGGTCACCGAATCACGGATTGCCGACACCCGCAACCGTGCCGAACAGGCGCCGAAAGGTGGTATCGAAGACAGCCTGCGCTATCAACTGATTCGAGCACGGGTCCAGTTGTTCTACGAAGAAACCCCTGGCCTGGGTGCCAAGCGATTCCGCGCCGAACTGGATGAAAACCCGAAAAGCGATGTCGCTCGCTACGGCCTTGCCATCGCCCAGATCAAGGGTGGCCAGTTGAACGAAGCCCGGGAAAATCTCAAACCACTGCTGGCCAAGTCGCCGAACGAGATCATTTATAACCTCGCTCAGATCGATCTGGACATCACCAACAATCGATTGCCGGATGCGCAAGCACGGGTTGACCGGTTACTGACGCAGTACCCCGGCAATTACCCGCTGAATCAGGTGCGCGTCGACTTGCTACTGAAGCAGAACCGTACCGCCGACGCCGAAAAGGCACTCGAAGGCCTGCTCAAGTCACGCCCGAACGACCCGGACGTGTGGTATCAGGTTGCCGAGACGCGCGGCCTGTCAGGCAACATCATCGGCCTGCACCAGGCGCGCGCCGAGTACTTCGCGCTGGTGGGCGACTATCGGCAAGCCATTCAGCAACTGGATTTTGCCAAGCGCAAGGCTGGCAACAACTTCCCGCTTTCGTCACGAATCGATGCACGTCAACGCGAGCTGATGGAGCAGGAACGCATGATCAAGGACATGATGGGCTAAGGACTCAAAAAACGTCGGACACAAAAAAACCGCCTCTTTCGAGGCGGTTTTTTATTCAGCCAACAACCGGATTATTCAGCCAGTTTGAAGGTGATGAAGCTGGCACGCCCCTGACGCAGAACCCGCATCGACACCGAACGGTTCTTCGGCAACGATTTGGCGATCTCCGTGAATTGCTTGGTCGATTCGATGGCCTGATTGTTCAGGTGAGTAATGACGTCTCCTGGCTGCAAGCCGATCATCGAAGCAGGACCGTCCTGGACTTCCTTGATCACCACACCGCCTTTGAGGTCGTAGGTTTTTTTCTGCTCATCGGTCAGCTCGACCACAGAAACACCCAGGCGATTGCTGCTACGCTCAACGCCGGATTTAGACAAGCTGTCCAACTCTTTGCCTTCCTCCGGAATGGCACCGACAGTCAGCTCGACGTTCTGGCGCTTACCGTCGCGGATCACCTCCAGCTTAGCCTTGGAGCCAGCTTTCAACGCGCCCACAAGGTGCGGCAGATCGGCAGACATGACGATCGGTTGACCGTTCATGCTCAGGATAACGTCGCCGACTTGCAGGCCACCCTTGGCAGCCGGGCCGTCATCCTGGATCTGGGCAACGAGCGCACCGGCCGGCTTCTCCAGACCGAACGATTCGGCCAGATCCTTGTTCACTTCCTGAATCACGACACCCAACCAGCCGCGGCTGACTTTGCCGCCGCTTTTCAGCTGATTGGACACATCCATGGCCACATCGATGGGAATGGCGAACGAAACGCCCATGAAGCCACCGGAGCGCGTATAGATCTGCGAGTTGATCCCGACCACTTCACCATTGAGGTTGAACAGCGGACCACCGGAGTTACCCGGGTTGATCGGCACGTCGGTCTGAATGAATGGCACATAATTTTCGTTCGGCAGGCTTCGGCCGACGGCACTGACGATGCCTTGGGTCACGGTGTGGTCAAAGCCGAATGGCGAACCGATTGCCACGACCCACTGCCCGGCTTTCAAGTCCTGGGATTTGCCCAACTTCAAGACCGGCAGATCCTTGCCTTCAACTTTCAGCAGCGCCACGTCGGAACGTGGGTCAGTACCGATCAGTTTGGCTTTCATTTCGCTGCGATCGGCGAGACGCACGACAATTTCGTCAGCATCGGCGATCACATGATTGTTGGTGAGGATGTAGCCATCAGGCGAAATGATGAAACCCGAACCCAGGGATTGGGCTTCACGCTGGCGATCGCCCCGCGGTGAACGAGGCTGCTGCGGCATGCCTCGCTCGAAAAACTCGCGAAGCGCCGGCGGCAAACCTTCCAGGTCAGGCATATCCTGGATCGACACTTTGCGGTCCGGCAGTTTTTGCGTGGTACTGATGTTGACCACCGCAGGCGAGGCCTGTTCGACCAGTTGCGTGAAATCAGGCAATTCGACCGCTTGAGCGGCGACCGCCTGACCGAGCACCAGCACGGTGGCAATAATGGAGAGGTAAGACTTCAAGCGTGGTATCGACATACGGCTCCCGTTACGACGAGCATGGTTAAGCGATATGGATCAAGGAACACCGAGAAAGATACGCCGGTATCTTTGTTCCGGGAACAACAAACAAGGCCAGAGCCGAGGGCTCTGACTTAAGAAAAATTCACTGGATTTTGCAAATTGAAATGTTCACGAAACATTTCGATCTCAGCTTACTGCTTGGTTGTGGCAGCGTCAGCGCGCATGGAAAGCGCAATCCGTTCAGCTGTGCCTATCGGAATTTCGCCCACTACCGTGACCATCATCTCGCCTTGCGCAGTGGTCAGACGTCGGGACACAGCAACGGTTGGCCCCAGCTGAATACGGGTGTCGGTGACGACAGCGCCATTCAAAGGCTCCAAAAACACCGAAAAGCGAGCCAGACCATCGTCATACATCAGGCTGCTGACCTGTGTCTTGGTCTCAGGATCCTTGCGCGCCGAACTGCTGGTCAGTTCAAAACCGGGTGGCAACCAATCCGAATGCCAGGTTTGAGCGGCCTTGACCGCGGAGGACTTGTCACTCTCGAGGTTGACCGCCTTGCAATCGGCGCCTGGCTGCAGGTCACTCTCTGACGGGACAGTGGCGGTATCGAGTCGCGTAAACTGGAATCGCTCGAGCAACTGCCCTTTGTCATTGAGCAGCAACGATTTGAGCGGCAACCCGGTTTCCTTGTCCAGATGCAGTTCAAAACCGTAGCGATGCTGATCGCGAGGCGTCAGCGAAACAATCACGGCCGATCGCCCGGCCACGCGCGATTTGCCGATAACGGCAAGGTCGTACCAATTCTTGAGCTTTTGTGGATCAATTGCGCGGGCGGCGGAGTTGGGGGTATCCCCAAGCCCTGCGATCAGGGTGCCGCTTACGCATTGCGTATGCCCGTCAACGCGCACAACCTCCTGCGCGGAGCCATCGAGCTGAAGCAGACGCTCGTGGACCTTGCCCTCCTGGACGCGGTGCCAGATGTTGTGGGTAGAAAAACTACCGTTACGCTCGTAGACAAAAGTACCTTGAAAGCTTTGCTGCTGCTCGGCCTGACCAAGACGGGTCAACCAGTCCTGGGCTTCATCGGCATGGGCTGGAACAACGAACCAGCCACCCAGCAGAAGCGTAAGTAAAGGTATGGCGCGCATGATCCTCCTTAACGGTTTTCCAGGCTCGCTGCACGAGCGTAAGGCAGAGCGCTCTCAGTACCTTTCAGTGCAGCCTGTTGAGCATGTTGGCGCAAGTAACCCGGCAGACGTTGATCGTGCCAGCCTGGCTGACCTTGCAGTACGCCATTGGCCATGGGACCGGTGGCATCCGAACTCTCATTGTAGCCTGCCAAAACAGCCGGGCCTTTTACTTGCGGAGCAACCAGGCTTTGTTGGCTGGATTGCTGAGCCAGTTCTACCCCGGCGATCTCGTCCTGATTGTAAAGACGAACACCCGCCAGTACGGCAAGGGTCACCGAAGCGGCTACCGCCAGACGTCCCAAGCTGCGCCATGGACCACGGGAGACTTTTGCCGGTACGGCTTCGTCAGCCAGAGCAGCAGATACCGCCGCAGCGATGTCCAGACGTGGAAGCAGCAGGTCCTTGTGCATCACTGCCCGAGCGATCTGATAACGAGCCCAGGTTTCACGGGTTTCGACATCGTCACAGGCATTCAATACCCGACGTAACTCCAGCTCGTCCGCTTCGTTATCCATCACTGCGGACAGCGATTCCTGCAGGGCTTCACGACTCATGGCGTTCCTCTCTTGGCTGTCGCCGCTGTCTTTAGTTTTCCTGCAACAATGGCTGCAGGGCTTTATCGATGGCCTCCCGAGCGCGGAAAATCCGGGAGCGCACGGTGCCTACCGGACACTGCATGACGCTCGCAATGTCCTCGTAACTCAGACCATCAAATTCACGTAAAGTTAACGCCGTACGCAAATCTTCTGGCAGTTGCTGAATGGTTCGATGGACGGTGCCTTCGATCTCATCCCGCAGCAAAGCTCGTTCTGGCGACTCGAGATCCTTGAGGCCATGATCGCCATCGTAGAACTCTGCATCCTCGGAACTGACATCGCTATCCGGCGGCCGACGGCCGCGTGAAACCAGATAGTTTTTCGCCGTGTTGATGGCGATGCGGTAAAGCCACGTGTAAAACGCGCTGTCTCCGCGAAAATTTCCAAGCGCACGGTACGCCTTGATAAAGGCTTCCTGTGCCACATCCTGGGCTTCATGGGTGTCGTGCACAAAACGCACGATCAACCCGAGAATTTTGTGCTGGTATTTCAGCACTAACAGATCGAATGCACGCTTGTCACCGCGCTGAACGCGTTCGACCAGCTGCTGATCCTCTTCCTGGGTTAGCATGAACACTCCTCGATAAGCTTGGAGGAGGCTTGCAAAACTAAACGACCGGACTTGCAAACATAGACTCGGGCTTTTCGCAAAAGTTCTCCCCCTCCAGGCAAGTTTCCTGCGGGCACTGATTCGGCACGCACGAAAAGCGCAGCGCGAGATGACCCGGCTGCGCAAATAATCTTGTCATCGGATTCGCTGGCAAGGATCCAACTGCTGACCCTGCGCGGACGCCGACACTGTCCCTTGATTCAGGCAACCGTCTATTGATATTGGGCCTTTGGCAAAAGTTCCAAATATTTATAGCCGTGCCAAACCGACATTGTGCAACCGTGAAGAGAAAAAGACTGTTAAATCCACGATACAGTCCACATGTTGGCGAATCGTCAGAAAAAACATCCGACGAAGCGACAGGTCTTTTCTGTCACGGTAGTTTCACAATGCCATATCGGCTCGGGTATTGTGCCGCTCCCCCCCTCTATATACTAGTGGGCTGTGCGGTTGCCTGACTCACCTGTCCAGATGTCTGGCGCCTACCCCGACCCGGGTCGCTTTGAGCGGAATCCTGAAATGAGCCAACAGTTTCAACACGATGTTCTGGTAATTGGCAGCGGTGCTGCCGGTTTGAGCCTTGCGCTGACCTTGCCCGGTCATTTGCGCATCGCCGTACTGAGCAAAGGCGACCTCGCCAACGGCTCGACATTCTGGGCGCAGGGCGGCGTGGCTGCCGTCCTCGACGACACCGACACCATCGAATCCCACGTCGATGACACCCTGAACGCTGGCGGTGGCCTATGCCACGAAGACGCCGTGCGCTTTACCGTCGAACACAGTAAAGAAGCCATTCAATGGCTGATCGACCAGGGCGTGCCATTTACCCGTGATGAACAGTCCGGCACTGAAGATGGCGGATTCGAATTTCACCTGACTCGCGAAGGCGGGCACAGCCACCGGCGCATCATCCATGCCGCCGATGCCACGGGCGCTGCAATATTCCGGACGCTGCTCGCCCAGGCCAAGCAACGACCGAACATCGAGTTGCTCGAGCAACGCGTTGCCGTCGATCTGATCACGGAAAAACGCCTGGGTCTTGAAGGCGATCGCTGCCTGGGCGCCTATGTGCTCAATCGCGCCACCGGGGAAGTCGACACCTACGGCGCGCGCTTCGTGATTCTTGCATCCGGCGGAGCGGCCAAGGTCTACCTCTATACCAGCAACCCTGATGGTGCCTGCGGCGACGGCATCGCCATGGCCTGGCGTTCAGGATGCCGGGTGGCAAATCTGGAATTCAATCAGTTCCACCCCACTTGCCTTTATCACCCACAGGCCAAGAGTTTCCTGATCACCGAAGCACTGCGTGGCGAAGGTGCACACCTGAAACTGCCCAACGGCGAACGCTTCATGCAGCGTTTCGACCCTCGTGCCGAACTGGCCCCAAGGGACATCGTGGCCCGGGCCATCGACCATGAGATGAAGCGACTCGGTATCGACTGCGTCTATCTGGACATCAGCCACAAGTCCGAAGACTTCATCAAAACGCATTTCCCGACCGTGTACGAGCGCTGCCTCGAATTTTCCATTGACATCACCAAGCAACCGATTCCGGTCGTTCCGGCGGCGCATTACACCTGCGGCGGCGTGATGGTCGACCAGCAAGGTCGCACCGATGTGCCGGGGCTCTACGCGATTGGCGAAACCAGCTTTACCGGCCTGCATGGCGCCAACCGAATGGCCAGCAATTCGTTGCTGGAATGCTTTGTGTATGCGCGCTCAGCCGCGGCGGACATCCTGGAGCAATTGCCGAACGTTTCGGCGCCCACCGCCCTGCCCATCTGGGACGCGAGCCAGGTGACCGACTCCGATGAAGACGTGATCATTGCGCACAACTGGGATGAACTGCGGCGATTCATGTGGGACTACGTGGGCATCGTGCGCACCAACAAACGCCTGCAACGGGCCCAGCACCGGGTGCGCCTGCTGCTGGACGAGATCGACGAGTTCTACAGCAACTACAAAGTCAGCCGGGATTTGATCGAGTTGCGCAACCTGGCCCAGGTGGCCGAGCTGATGATTCGCTCAGCCATGGAGCGCAAGGAAAGTCGCGGCCTGCATTACACCCTCGACTATCCGAAGATGCTGCCAGTCGCGCTGGACACTATTCTGGTGCCGTCCACCTACGTCGACTGAACTTGAGCCGCACCCGCAGGCGTCGGTGCAGATCCGCCGCCTGCGAATCCCGAGGCACGCAAACGGAGCGGACACGCCGCTCGCCCCGCAGACGAACCCGCAGCAGCACCACCAACGGCAGCGCGATGCTGTCCGGACGAAGCTGCACCGCTTGCCATCCCGCCGCCCGACTCCATAACTGCCAGCCATCGGCATCGCGACGCAAGCCGCAGAAGGCCCGGGCGTGGGTCAGCAGAATCTGGCGTGGCAATGCCCAAACGGCGTGCAGCAGACAGCAAAAGGCGCCGAGCAAGCTGGCCCAAAGCGGAATAGCGAGAAGCCATAGGGAACCCAGCGCGAACAGCTGGGCCAACAGATACGCCGCCAGCAACTGCCGTGAGGCATGCCAGCGGCATTCGAAACCATTACTTGGGCTGAACACGGTCCAGAATCATGCGAACCATGCGCTGAAGCTCAGGATCTTCAGATTCGGCGCGTTCCATGAACCAGCCGAACATGTCCTGATCTTCGCATTCGAGCAACCTGACGTAACAGGCGCGATCAACCTCGTTGAGGTGCGGATAAACCTCTTTCACAAACGGCACCAGCAACACGTCAAGCTCAAGCATGCCGCGGCGGCTGTGCCAGTAGAGGCGATTCAGTTCAACATCTTCGACCATGGAGCGCTCCTCAAATAGGCCGCAAGTATACAGCCCCGCGCCCGGTCGAACAGTCGGCTTTGGTCGGGCACCGACGATCCTTTGTGAACTACCCATTTCAAGAGCGCCCCCTTATCATGTCCGCCAGACTCTTTACCCTGCGATGACCCATGGCCGATTCTGCTTTTTTCTGCACGCTGTCTCATGAAGGTGTTCTGGCGGTCCGCGGCGCGGACGCCGGCAAGTTCCTGCAAGGCCAATTGACCTGCAACCTCAATTACCTGAGCGATACCCAGGCCAGTCTCGGTGCGCGCTGCACGCAGAAAGGCCGGATGCAGTCGAGCTTCCGCATCCTGCTCGAAGGTGACGGCGTGCTCATGGCCATGGCCAGCGAGCTGCTCGAACCGCAACTGGCAGACCTGAAAAAATACGCTGTTTTTTCCAAGTCCAAACTGACGGACGAAAGCGCTGCCTGGGTCCGCTTTGGCGTCGATCATGGCGATGCCGCACTCAAAAGTCTCGGCCTCGAACTGCCCGCTGAAACCGACCAGGTCGTGCGCAATGACGGCCTGATCGCCCTTCGCGTGTCCCCTGATCGCGCCGAACTCTGGGTCAGCGCCGATCAAGCCGACGCGGTCAAGGGCAAGCTGTCCGCCCTGCTCGCCAAAGGCGGACTGAATCAATGGCTGCTGGGCCAGATCCGCGCCGGGATCGGCCAGGTGATGCCGGGCACCCGCGAGCTGTTCATCCCGCAGATGCTCAACCTGCAGGCGGTCGGGGGCGTGAGCTTCAAGAAAGGTTGCTACACCGGCCAGGAGATCGTTGCGCGGATGCAGTATCTGGGCAAGCTCAAGCGCCGCCTGTATCGCCTGAGCCTGGACGCCAGCGAACTGCCTGAGCCTGGCACCCAGCTGTTTTCCCCAAGCCATGGCAGTTCAATCGGCGAAGTGGTACTGGCCGCCCAGGGCGAACAACAGATTGAACTGCTGGCGGTGCTGCAAGCCGATGCGGCAGAGGCCGGCGACATTCACGTCGGTGCGCTCGACGGCCCCGCCCTGCACTTGCTCGACCTGCCTTATGAACTGGACCGCGACCGCGAAATCCAGCGTTAACAGCAGTACTTTTTGGCGACACCTAGAGAACAGAAATGAGTGAGCTGGCGGAAAAGGTCCAACAGGATTTGGTTGAGGCCATCGATAACGATGACCTGGTTCTGCCAACATTGCCGGAAGTGGCGCTGCAGATTCGCAAGGCAGCCGAAGACCCTGACGTCAGTATCAGCGCCCTGAGCAAAGTGATCGGCCGCGACGCGGCGCTGTCGGCGCGGCTGATCAAAGTGGTCAACAGCCCGCTGCTGCGCGCGACCCAGGAAGTCACCGAGTTGCACACGGCCGTCACTCGCCTGGGGATCAACTACAGCAGCAACCTGGCCATCGGCCTGGTCATGGAACAGATTTTCCATGCCCGCTCCGAAGTGGTGGAACAGAAAATGCGCGATGTCTGGCGCAAAAGCCTGGAAATCGCCGGTGTCAGCTATGCACTGTGCCGCAACTACACCCAGCTCAAACCCGATCAGGCGGCCCTTGGCGGGCTGGTGCACCAGATCGGCGTACTGCCCATCCTGACTTATGCCGAAGATCACTATGACCTGCTGTCCGACCCGGTCAGCCTCAACCACGTGATCGACCATATCCATCCGCTGCTGGGCGATAAATTGCTCAGGGTCTGGGAATTTCCGGACATGCTGGTGCAGGTACCGCGGCTGTACCTGAACTTCAAGCGACAGTCGGCTCAAATCGATTACGTCGATCTGGTGCAGGTAGCCAGTCTGTATTGCCACCAAGATACAGATCACCCGATCTCGCGCATCGACCCCTTCAGCGTGCCCGCCTTCAACAAGCTCGGGATCGACCCTGAGGACAAGGCAATGTGCGCCGACCTGGAAGAAACCCGGACGATGTTTTATTAAGCATGAATGCAATTCCTGTGGCGAGGGAGCTGGCTCCCTCGCCACAAATGCTCTACTCACTCGCCCGCAATAAAACTGACCCGCACTTTCAACCCCGCGTGCTCGCCATCATGCAGGCTGATCTGCGCCAGGTGCGCGCGGCAGATCTCGCCGACAATCGCCAGGCCCAACCCGGACCCGGCCACGTGCTGGTTGCGTCGGTAAAAACGTTCGAACACGCGATCGCGCTCATCCAGGGGAATACCCGGTCCGTCATCCTCAACCTCCAGCACCGCAGGGGCCGAGACACGCAAAATCACGTTGCCGCCCGGTGGCGTATGAGCCAGCGCGTTGTCCACCAGGTTGCTCAACAGTTCGTTGAGCAAGGTCGGCTCACCCCGCATCCACACCGGTTCGTCCGCTTCCAGCGCCAGCGCCACACCGCGCTTGTGGGCCAGCGGCGCCATGGCCATGCCCAGGTCACGCGCCAGTTGACTGAGATCGAGCAACTGCGCGCCACCCTCGGCAATCGCCCGGGCGCCGTTTTCGACCCGTGCCAGGGAGAGCAATTGATTGGCCAGATGGGTCAAGCGATCGGTGCCCTGGGCAGCGGTTTCCAGGGTACTGCGCCAGGTTTGCGGTTCGCTTGAACGCAGACCCAGTTCCAGCCGTGCCTTCAGCGCCGCCAAGGGGGTGCGCAGTTCGTGGGCGGCATCGGCGATGAACTGCGCCTGACGCTCGAACTGACCGCGCAGGCGCTCGGTAAAGTGATTGAGCGCACGCACCAGCGGCCACAACTCATGCTGCACTTCCACCAACGGCAATGGTCGCAGGTCATCCGGCTGACGCTCCTCCACCGCCGAGCGCAAGCGCTCCAGCGGACGCAGTGCGGCACTGACCGCAAACCACACAATCAGCAGCGCGCCGACCGCCAGCATGCCCAGGCGCAGCAGGGTATCCGCCGCCAGGCTACGGGCCATCCTGACGCGTGCCTCATCGGTCTCGGCGACGCGAATTTCCGCCATGCCGTTCATGTTCGGTTCGCTGACCGGTTTGAGCAGGCTCACCACCCGCACGTTCTGCCCCCGATAGGTCGCGTTGTAAAAGCGTGCCAGCGCCGGATAGTCATCGGTGCGCGGCGTCCCCGGGGGGGGCGGTGGCAGGTTTTCGTAGCCGGAGATCAACTTCTGATTGATGTCGTTGACCAGGTAGAAAATCCGCCCGGCGCTGTCGTAGGCGAACGTATCGAGGGCCACATAAGGCACGTCCGCACTCAGCGTTCCGTCGCGCTGGGAAACACCGGCGGCAATGGTTCGCGCCGACGCGAGCAAGGTGCGGTCATACGCGGTGTCGGCCGCTTCGCGACCATTCCAGTAAGCACTCAAGCCACTGGCCAGCATCAGCACCACCAGCAACAGCGCCAGGTTCCACAGCAACCGCCAGCGCAGACTGCTGGGCTTATGCATCGCGACTTTCCAGCAGGTAACCAAGGCCGCGGAAGGTCACAATGGCGACCGGCTGGCCATCGAGTTTCTTGCGCAGGCGGTGCACGTAGATTTCGATGGCGTCGGGGCTGGCCTCCTCGTCGAGACCGAACACTTGCGACGCCAATTGCTCCTTGCTCATCACCCGGCCGGGACGGGCGATCAGGGCTTCAAGTACGGCCTGTTCACGGGAGGTCAGGGTCAGCAATTCTTCGCCGAGGGTGAAGCGCCGGGTTTCCAGGTCATAGGCCAGCACCCCGCAACGCTGGATGCGTTCACCGCCCAGCACGCTGCGGCGCAGCAAGGCTTTGACCCGGGCTTCGAGTTCGGTGAGTTCGAAAGGTTTGGCCAGGTAGTCATCGGCGCCGAGGTTCAGGCCGTGGACCCGATCCTTGACGTCGCTGCGGGCAGTCAGCATCAACACCGGCAGGTTCTTGCCCCGTGCGCGCAAACGCGCCAACACCTCGAAACCATCCATGCGCGGCAGGCCGACATCGAGAATCGCCATGGCGTATTCCTCGCTGCCCAGCGCCAGGTCGGCCGCCACGCCATCGTGCAGCACATCCACGGTCAAGCCGGTGCTCTTGAGCGCCTGGGCGACACTTTCGGCGAGCTGCAGATGGTCTTCGACGAGCAGGACACGCATGGATTTTTACCTCATTCAGGGATGGTCGACGCCATTCTTTGGCGCGGAGTTTACAGCGGCATCCGCCACTGTGAAGCCTGAAAAAACGTGAAAGCCAGCTGAAAGGTTAACGAAAGGTTAGCCCGTTACAGTCCAGCCACGGACAGTTTCGGCTGCCGTCGCTGCTGCCATGCAGCGATACGAAAAACGCCTCGAAGCGTTTTCGACAAATAAGAACAATAAACGGAGTCAGTCATCCATGCAGTCCTTGCAGACCCAGGCTATCGCGCCTGCCCGCCTCTCCCGTTTCAGCCACACTGCGCTTGCCAGCGCTGCCGCCCTTGTCGGTTTTTCACCGTTGAGCCAGGCCGCCTTCATCGAAGACAGCTCGGCCACTTTCGAAACCCGCAACATGTACTTCAACCGCGATTTTCGCGACGGTACCAGTGCCCAACAGTCCAAGCGTGACGAGTGGGCCCAGGGGTTCATGCTCAATCTGAAATCAGGTTACACCGATGGCACCGTGGGGTTCGGTGTCGATGCGCTGGGCATGATGGGGGTCAAGCTCGACTCAAGCCCCGACCGTACGGGGACCGGCCTGTTGCCGACCGACGATGGGCGCGCCGTCGACGAATACTCCAAGCTCGGCCTGACCGGCAAGGTGAAAATCTCCGCCAGCGAGCTGAAAGTCGGCACCCTGATTCCGGAACTGCCGATCCTCAAGCCCAACGACGGGCGCATCCTGCCGCAGACCTTCGAAGGCGGCATGCTGACCTCCAGGGAGATCAAGAACCTGACCTTCACCGGCGGGCGCCTGGACAAGGCCAAGGATCGCGACAGCACCGACTTCGAGGACATTGCCCTCAACAACAAGAACGGCCGCTTCGCCGGAACGGTAGCCGGCAAACACTTCGACTTTGGCGGCCTGGACTACAAGTTTACCGACAAGATCACCGGCAGCTACCACTTCGCGCAGCTCGATGAAGTCTACAACCAGCACTTTCTCGGGCTGGTCGCTTCGCAGCCGCTGGGCCCCGGCACCTTTGCCAGCGACCTGCGGTTTGCCATCAGTGATGACCAGGGCCAGGCCCGTGGCGGCAAGATCGACAACAAGTCCCTCAACGGACTGGTGAGCTACGCCTTGAGCGGACACAAGTTCAGCGCCGGCTACCAGCACATGTCCGGCGACAGCGCGTTCCCGTATGTAGATGGTAGCGACCCGTACCTGGTCAACTTCGTGCAGATCAACGACTTTGCCGGCGCTGAAGAACGCTCCTGGCAGGCGCGTTATGACTTCGACTTTGTCACCCTCGGCATCCCTGGCCTGAGCTTCATGAGCCGTTACGTGAGCGGTGACAACATCAAGCTCAAGAACGGTGACGAAGGCAAAGAGTGGGAACGCAACAGCGAGATCAAATATGTTGTACAAAGCGGCGCGCTCAAGGATGTCGCCGTTCGCCTGCGCAATGCCACCTACCGCTCCAATTACTCTGCTCGCGATGCCGATGAAGTGCGTCTGCTGGTGAGCTATAGCGTTGCCCTTTGGTAATTCAGTACGTCCATAACAACAACTCCCAAGGAGACTTGAATGAACCTGTCAATGCGTAAAATTGCCCTCGCCGCCAGCGTTCTGCTGTTCACCGGCCAAGCGCTCGCCGACGAGCCCAAACGACCGGAATGCATCGCCCCGGCCTCGCCAGGTGGTGGTTTCGACCTGACCTGCAAACTGGCGCAAAGCGCGCTGGTCAACGAAAAGCTGCTGACCAAACCCATGCGCGTGACCTACATGCCCGGTGGCGTCGGCGCGGTCGCGTACAACGCGGTCGTCGCCCAGCGTCCGGCCGATGCCGGCACCCTGGTGGCCTGGTCCAGCGGTTCGCTATTGAACCTGGCCCAGGGCAAGTTCGGGCGTTTCGATGAAACCAACGTGCGCTGGCTCGCCGCCGTTGGCACCAGCTACGGCGCCATCGCTGTGAAAAGCGATTCGCCCTACAAGACCCTGGACGACCTGGTGCAGGCGTTGAAGAAAGATCCGAGCAAAGTGGTGATCGGCTCCGGCGGCACGGTCGGCAGCCAGGACTGGATGCAAACCGCGCTGATCGCCAAGGCCGCGGGGATCAACCCGCGCGACCTGCGTTATGTCGCCCTCGAGGGTGGCGGTGAAATCGCTACGGCCCTGCTCGGCGGCCACATCCAGGTCGGCAGCACCGACATTTCCGACTCCATGCCGCACATCCTCAGCGGCGACATGCGCTTGCTGGCGGTGTTCGCCGACAAGCGTCTCGACGAGCCGGAAATGAAAGACATCCCGACCGCCAGGGAACAAGGCTACGACATCGTCTGGCCGGTGGTTCGCGGTTTCTACCTCGGCCCGAAAGTCAACGATGAAGATTACGCCTGGTGGAAAGCGGCCTTTGACAAGCTGCTGGCTTCCGAAGACTTCGCCAAGTTGCGCGATCAGCGGGAACTGTTCCCGTTCGCCATGACCGGCCCCGAGCTGGACACCTACGTGAAGAAGCAGGTGGCGGACTACAAAGTGCTGGCCAGAGAGTTCGGCCTGATTCAGTGATCGCCTCCGTCCAGCTAGCGGCTGCGGCTCCCGTTTGCGGGGGGCGTGGCCCAGGAGTTCCCCATGCTCTTACAACGCATTTTTGCATCGGTGCTGTTGCTGGCCTGTATTGGCCTGGCGCTGATGGCATGGCCGTATCAAGCGGCTTTTTCCTACGAACCGGTAGGGCCTCGGGCCTTTCCGCTGTTGATGCTCGGCCTGATGGGCGCGGCGCTGCTGTACATGGTTTTTCGCCCGGCACCGATCAAGCACAGCGCTGACGAACCGCCACTGGACCGCGCCACCCTGAACAAGATCGGCTTCTGCGTGGTGCTGTTGCTGGTGTTCGCCGGCGCCTTCGAGCCCCTCGGTTTCATCGTCGCCAGCATCCTCACCGGTGTGCCGATGGCGCGCCTGTATGGCGGCCGCTGGTTGCCCAGTGTCGTGATCATCAGCCTGATGGCCGTCGGCCTCTACCTGCTGTTCGACAAGTTGATGGACGTGCCGCTGCCGCTTGGCGTGCTCGACGTTCTGGAGAACTGATATGGATACTCTTGGCTATTTGGGTCAGGGTTTCGGCGTTGCGCTGAGCCCGTACAACCTGGTGACCGCCCTCTGCGGCACCCTGATCGGCACCGTCGTGGGCCTGTTGCCAGGCCTGGGGCCGATCAATGGCGTGGCACTGTTGATCCCGATCGCATTCGCCCTCGGCCTGCCACCGGAGTCGGCACTGATCCTGTTGGCGGCGGTGTACCTGGGCTGCGAGTACGGCGGCCGGATCAGCTCGATCCTGCTGAACATCCCTGGCGAAGCCTCCACCGTGATGACCACCCTCGACGGCTATCCGATGGCCCGCAAAGGCCTGGCCGGCGTGGCTTTGTCGCTCTCGGCGTGGAGCTCGTTCATCGGCGCCTTCATCGCGACTTGCGGCATGGTGCTGTTCGCCCCGCTGCTGGCGAAATGGGCGATTGCCTTCGGACCGGCGGAATATTTCGTGCTGATGGTGTTCGCCATTGTCTGTCTCGGCGGCATGGCCGGTGATCGTCCGCTCAAGACCTTCATCGCGGCGCTGATCGGCCTGTTCCTGTCGACCGTCGGCATCGACGCCAACAGCGGCGTGTATCGTTTTACCGGCGATAACATCCACCTGACCGACGGCATTCAGTTCGTCGTGCTGGTGCTGGGCCTGTTCTCCATCAGCGAAATCCTCCTGCTGCTGGAAAAAACCCATCATGGTCAGGAAGCCGTGAAAGCCACCGGGCGGATGATGTTCAACGTCAAGGAAGCGGCATCGGTGTTCGTGGTGAACATTCGTTGCGGCGTACTCGGTTTCATCATGGGTGTGTTGCCGGGTGCCGGTGCGACCCTGGCCAGTGCCGTGGCCTACATGACCGAGAAACGCATCGCGGGCGCCAAGGGCACGTTCGGCCAGGGTGATATGCGCGGCCTGGCCGCACCGGAAACCGCCATTGGCGGCGCGGCCTGCGGTGCACTGGTGCCGATGCTGACCCTGGGTGTGCCAGGCTCGGGCACCACGGCAGTGATGATCGGCGCGCTCTCGCTGTACAACATCACGCCGGGACCGCTGTTGTTCCAGCAGCAACCCGACATCGTCTGGGGCCTGATTGCCTCGTTGTTCATCGCCAACGTCATGCTGGTCATCCTCAACATCCCGATGATCCGCATTTTCACGCGCATCCTCGCCGTACCGAACTGGGCACTGGTACCGGTGATCGCCATCATTACCGGGATCGGCGTCTACGCGGTGCACGCGACCACGTTCGACCTGTTCCTGATGATCGGCATCGGCATCTTCGGCTACATCCTGCGCAAGCTGGACTTCCCGTTGTCGCCCCTGCTGCTGGGCTTCATCCTCGGTGGTTTGATGGAGCAGAACCTGCGTCGTGCCCTGTCGATTTCCAACGGAGCGCTGGAGATCCTCTGGTCGAGCCCGATCACCTTCGGTTGCTGGATCCTGACGGCAATCATGCTGCTGATGCCGATCATCCGTATCTGGCGTAAACGTTCGGCCGCGCAACGCGCCATCGCCGATGTCTGATCGGTCACCCTTCAAACTCTGGTGGGGAACCCCGCTGGTCGGCCTGATGGGCGGCTACCTCGCCAGCCAGGTCGGCTGGCCGCTGCCATGGATGGTCGGCTCGTTGCTGGCGATCATCCTGGTGCGCTGCCTGACCCCCTGGCAATTGGCGGAAATCCCTGGCGGCCGCAAGTGCGGCCAGTGGATCGTCGGTATCGGCATCGGCCTGCACTTCACCCCGGTGGTGATGGAGCAGGTGCTGAGTCATTTCGGTCTGATCTTCTTTGGCGCATTGGTCACCAGCCTGTCCGCCGTGGTCGGGGTCTGGTTGATGCGGCGCACCGGCGAGGATCGCGCCACCGCATTCTTCTCCAGCATGCCCGGTGGCTCCGGGGAGATGGTCAACCTCGGCGCCCGTAATGGCGCAGTACTGAGCCGCGTTGCCGCCGGGCAAAGTCTGCGGGTACTGGTCGTCGTGCTGTGTGTACCGGCGGCGTTCAAGTATTTGTTGGGCGACGGGGCGCCGGTCTCCCATGCCACCGCCGTGGACTGGCGCTGGCTGGCCCTGCTGTTCCCGGCCGGCGCGCTGGCGGCCTGGATCTGGGAGCGTTTGCGTCAACCCAACCCGTGGCTGTTCGGCCCGTTGCTGGTGAGCTCGGCGGTGAGCATTGGCTGGGATTTGCACATCGGTTTGCCCCAGGGCGGCAGCCAGATCGGCCAGTGGCTGATTGGCAGCGGTCTGGGCTGTCACTTCAACCGGCAGTTTTTCCGACGCGCGCCCTCGTTCATGGGGCGCACCCTGATCGGGACTGTGCTGACCATGCTGATCGCCACGGCGGCGGCATTGGGCTTGAGCGCGCTGACCCATCTGGATCTGCGTTCGCTGACCCTGGGCATGATGCCTGGCGGGATTGCCGAGATGAGCCTGACAGCGGAAACCCTGCAACTATCGGTGCCGCTGGTGACGGCGATGCAGGTGATGCGGCTGTTGTTTGTGTTGTTTCTGGCGGAGCCGTTGTTCCAGTATTGGAACCGCAAACCCGAGTGATACCGAGTCACTGTGGCGAGGGAACTTGCTCCCTCGCCACAGCAAGCCCTCAGCCTGCCTGAACCGGCGGCAAACGCCACTCGATCGGCGTCTCGCCATTCTGTTCCAGGAACTTGTTGGTACGGCTGAAGTGCCCGCAACCCAGGAAGCCACGATAAGCCGACAACGGCGAAGGGTGTACCGAGGTCAGGACCAAATGCTTGGTCGCATCGATCAGCTTCTGTTTGCTCTGGGCATGGGCGCCCCACAGCATGAACACCAGATGCGGTTGCTGCTGGCTGACGACTTCAATGACCCGGTCGGTGAAAAACTGCCAGCCCTTGTCCTTGTGCGCATTGGCATTGGCGCGCTCGACCGTCATGGTGGTGTTGAGCATCAACACGCCCTGATCGGCCCAGCTCTGCAGATAGCCGTGGTTGGGGATGTCGATGTTCAGGTCACGTTTCAACTCTTTATAGATGTTCACCAGCGAGGGCGGCGCCGGGACACCCGGTTGCACCGAAAAGCACAAACCGTGCGCCTGGCCCGGACCGTGGTACGGGTCCTGGCCAAGGATGACGACCTTGACCTTGTCCAGCGGCGTGGAGTTGAGCGCGTTGAAAATCATCGGGCCCGGTGGATAGATTTCCTTGCCGGCCGCCCGCTCCTCTTGCAGGAATTTTCGCAACTCCGCCATGTAGGGCTGGTCGAATTCGGCACGCAGCGCCTCCTTCCAGCCCGGTTCGAGTTTGATACGGTCGTCAGCAGTCATGGTCATATCCGGTAAAAACAATGGGGCGAACCCTAAGAAGGCCCACCACGCTTGTCAATTGATCTGACGCAGATCCGGCACTTTCCCTCACAACGATCATACTTAACCCTCAAATTCCCGATCGAGGTCACGATGAATCTGCACTTCGAAGAACTCACCGGCACCGACGGCGCCCGTATCGGCATCGCCAGCCTGGATGCCGAAAAGTCGCTGAACGCCCTGTCATTGCCGATGATCAAGGCCTTGCGCGCTCAACTGGACACCTGGGCCAAGGAGCCGCAAATCGTCTGTGTATTGTTGCGCGGTAACGGCGCCAAGGCTTTTTGCGCCGGCGGCGAAGTGCGCAGCCTGGTCGAAGCCTGTCGCGCCCATCCCGGCGAAGTGCCGCCCCTGGCCGCGCAGTTCTTCGCCGCGGAATATCGCCTGGACTTCAGCCTGCATACCTACCCCAAACCCTTGATCTGCTGGGGCCATGGCTATGTGCTTGGCGGCGGCATGGGCCTGCTGCAGGGGGCCAGCATTCGCATTGTCACGCCGAGCAGTCGCCTGGCGATGCCGGAGATCAGCATCGGCCTGTACCCGGACGTCGGGGCCAGTTGGTTCCTGTCACGCCTGCCCGGCAAGCTCGGATTGTTCCTTGGCCTGACCGGCGCCCACATGAACGCTCGCGATGCGATCGATCTGGACCTGGCCGACCGTTTCCTGCTCGATGAGCAGCAGGAAGCCCTGATCGAAGGCCTGTTGCAGTTGAACTGGCAGGAACAGACCCCGAGGCAGCTCAACAGTCTGCTCAAGGCCTTGCAGCAGGAAGCCGTCGCGCACATGCCCGAATCCCAATGGTTGCCGCGGCGCCAGCGCATTGATGAGCTGCTGGACGTCAGTGATGTGGTTTGCGCCTGGAAGGCCATCAGTGCGCTGCGCGATCACCCGGATCTGCTGCTCAGCCGCGCCGCGCGAACCCTGAGCGAAGGTTCGCCGCTGACCGCGCACCTGGTGTGGGAACAGATCATCCGCGCGCGGCATATGTCGCTGGCGCAAGTCTTCCAGATGGAATACACCCTGAGCCTCAATTGCTGCCGTCATCCGGAGTTCAGCGAAGGCGTGCGTGCACGGTTGATCGACAAGGATCAAAAGCCCCATTGGCACTGGCCCGATATCAACAACGTGCCGGACGCCGTGGTGGAAGCGCATTTCCAAAAGGTTTGGGAGGGTCGCCATCCATTGGCGGACCTGTTGGAGTATTAAACAAAACTGTGGGGGCGAGCTTGCGATCGAGGCTGTGTCAGTCAACACAGCGGTGACTGAACCACCCTCGCGAGCTCGCTCCTACAGGGGAATTTCGTTTAAGTCAGCTTAACGGTCACCCCGGCCGTCGTGATTGCCCCGACCGTTACGGTCGCCCCGGTCGTCGTGATTGTGGTCACGTCCGCCACCACGGTGGTCATTGTCCCAATTGCCGCGGTTACGACCGTCCCAGCCATGATTCTCATACGCCCGGTAATCTGCACGTGCCGGGTAGTAACGCGGGGCCGGCTGATAGACCCGCGGTTGCGGGTAATAACGCGGGGTTGGCTGGTAATACCGCGCAGGCGGCACGTAATAGCGCGCCGGTGGCGAGTAGTAACCGCCGCCATTGGAATAGTACGCACCACCGGCGTAATAGGCCGGCGCTGGCGAGGTGTAGACCTCGGAACGGTAGTAACCGTCTCCTCCATCCGGATAAGCCACGCATCCACCCACGGACAATCCCAACACAGCAATCAGTAGAATTCGACGCAGCTTCTTTTGATAGAGCATGGCGGCCTCCTGGACCGCGGGTGAGCCACACCAGCGACGCTGGCAGGCGACAGTCAATGATTCGGTGACTGTCGAAACATCTGACATCAAATTCCGGATCTGGTGCGATTCAGTAACAACTTGAAACATCTCGTGAATTAAAAGTTTTTCATCCATTCAGCCGCTGATTAGTGGTGACCACCGTGGTATCCACCGCGGTAATAACGCGAGCCGTGCCCGCCCCAGTAGTAATAGCGATAGCCGCCATAGAAACGGGGACCTGCGTAGTAGTAACCGGGGCCGTAATAGTAGGAATAAGGCGCGTAGCCTGGATAGTAATAAGGCGCGTAGCCAGGGTAGTAATAAGGCGCGGAATACACATCGTAGGAGCCGGCGTAGTAATAACAGCCGCAAAGCCCCAGACCGAGCACAACGACCAGCAACACTCGACGAAACATGGCGGCCTCCTGAAAGACCCGCCGTCGGAACAAACCGACTGACACCTGTTTTGACTCGCAATCCGCGACCGAGTGCAGCGCCCTGCCGGCCTTCGGATCAGTGGCCGGCACGTCCCATTGCGGTGCGCGTACGCACCATCACAAGGCAACCCGCCCCCCTGTTTTCCCCGGCACCTGTCGCCTCACCCGCATGCCAGAGCGCTTCAAGCGACTTGGCACGGCTCTCGCTTTAACAAAGGCGTGCAGGAGTCACCACAGGTTCGCGGCACCACAATTTGCAATGGCTGACTAGGGTTCCGGCTCGCAATCGCGAGTGACTGGTCCGAGAGTTGGCGACCTCCAGTTGAGGTTACACGGCGGGACAAAAGCCCGGGAGACAAGCCACCGTTCACGGTGCCGCGTTGCCTCCTGTCCGCCCTTGATCAACTGGAGAACCATCATGTCCCAGCTTCGTTTACCCGCCTTGCTCGCCGCTGCCTTCGCCGCCCTCGTGAGCCTTTCTTCCCACGCCGCGCAAAAAGACCACTTCAGCGTCTGCTGGACCATCTATGCCGGCTGGATGCCCTGGGAATACGCCGGCAGCCAAGGCATCGTCGACAAATGGGCCAAGAAGTACGGCATCAAGATCGATGTGGTGCAGCTCAATGACTATGTCGAATCGATCAACCAGTACACCGCCGGCCAGTTCGATGGCTGCACCATGACCAACATGGACGCCCTGACCATCCCTGCCGCCGGTGGCGTCGACAGCACGGCGCTGATCGTCAGCGACTTCTCCAACGGCAATGACGGCATCGTGCTCAAGGGCGAAGGCAAGAAAGTCGCCGACCTCAAGGGCATGGACGTCAACCTCGTCGAACTGTCGGTGTCCCACTACCTGCTGGCCCGTGCCCTGGATTCGGTGGACCTCACCGAGAAAGACTTGAAGGTGGTCAACACCTCCGATGCCGATATCTCGGCGGCCTTCAACACCGATCAGGTCAAGGCCGTGACCACCTGGAACCCGATGCTCTCGGACATCAAGGCCAAGCCTGCAGTGACCGAAGTGTTCAACTCCAGCCAGATCCCCGGCGAAATCATGGACATGATGGTGGTCAACTCTCAGACCCTCAAAGACAACCCGGCCCTGGGCAAAGCCCTGACCGGCGCCTGGTTCGAAGTCGTCGAACTGATGAGCGAAAAAAACGCCGCGAGCAAAGCCGCACTGGAGCACATGGCCAAAGCCTCGGGCACTGACCTGGCCGGTTTCCAGGCGCAACTGGACACCACCAAATTGTTCGCCACCCCCCAGGAAGCCCTGGCGTTTTCCACCAGCAAGCAATTGCCGGAAACCATGCGCCGGGTCGCCGAATTCTCATTCCAGCACGGCTTGCTGGGTGAAGGCGCCAAGGACACCAGCGCGGTCGGCATGGCCTTCGCCAACGGCGTGACCAGTGGCGACAAGGGCAACCTCAAGCTGCGCTTCGATCCGAGTTACGTGCAGATGGCCGCCGACGCCAAGCTGTAAGAAGAGGACCTGGCCATGCGCCTGATCAATCGTCATCCGGATCACCCGAGTCGCCTGCTGTTGGTGATCCTGCCGTTCGCTCTGGTGCTGTTCGCCTACTTCATGGGCTCGGCCGAGCGACTGACGGACAACCCCAACGACAAGTTGCTGCCCAGCGCCGTGCAGATGACCGACGCGGTCAAACGCCTGGCCTTCGTCGCCGACAGCCGCACCGGCGAGTACGTACTGTGGCAGGACACGGCCTCCAGCCTGCGTCGCCTGGGCATCGGCCTGGGCATCAGCGCGCTGGCCGGGCTGTGCCTGGGCATGGCCGCTGGCACCCTGCCGTTGTTCGGCGCGCCGTTGTCACCGCTGCTGACGGTGCTGTCGATGGTGCCGCCGCTGGCAATCCTGCCGATCCTGTTCATCGTCTTCGGCCTGGGGGAATTGTCGAAGGTGATGCTGATCGTGATCGGCATTACCCCCGCCCTGGCCCGTGACCTGGAACAGCGCGCCCGGGAAATTCCCGTGGAGTTGCTGATCAAGGCCCAGACCCTGGGCGCCTCGACCTGGACCCTGATGCTGCGTGTAGTGCTGCCGCAATTGCTGCCGCGCCTGTTGATCTCGCTGCGCCTGATGCTCGGTTCGGCGTGGCTGTTCCTGATTGCCGCCGAAGCCATCGCCTCCACCGACGGCCTCGGTTACCGGATCTTCCTGGTGCGCCGCTACCTGGCCATGGATGTGATTCTGCCTTACGTGGTGTGGATCACCCTGCTCGCCTGGCTGATGGATTGGGGGCTCAAATACCTGACCCGTCGCGCGTTTCCCTGGTACGAGGGGGCCGCCAAATGAGCTACATCACGGTGAAAAACGTCTGGCAGCAATACGCCGATCAGGTGGTGCTCGAAGGCCTGAACCTGAACATCAATGAGGGTGAGTTCTGCACCCTGGTCGGGGCGTCCGGTTGCGGCAAGTCGACCTTCCTGCGCCTGTTGCTGGGCCAGGAGCGCGCCAGTCGCGGCGAAATCCTGCTCGACGGCCAGCCCCTGGCCGGTGAACCGGACGCCAGCCGTGGCGTGGTGTTCCAACGCTACTCGGTGTTCCCGCACCTGAGCGTACTGGACAACGTCGCCCTGGGCCTCGAACTGCCGCGCTCGCCGTTGCTCGGGCGCCTGTTCGGCAGCGCCAAGCGTGAGGCGCGGGAACAGGCTGCGGTGCTGCTGCACAAAGTCGGTCTCGGGCACTCGCTGGACAAGTACCCGGCGCAGCTTTCCGGCGGCATGCAACAACGGCTGGCCATTGCCCAGGCGCTGATCATGAAGCCGCGGGTGTTGTTGCTCGACGAACCGTTCGGTGCCCTCGATCCGGGCATCCGCAAAGACATGCACGCCTTGCTGCTGGAGCTGTGGCGCGAAACCCGACTGACGGTGTTCATGGTCACCCATGACCTGTCCGAAGGCTTCAGCCTCGGCACGCGCCTGCTGGTGTTCGACAAGGTTCGCGTCGACCCGCACGCCCCCGGTGCCTATGGCGCGCGCATCACCTACGACATCCCTTTGAACAGCGACCGCCGCGCCCAACGTGCCGCCGTCGACGCCCTGCCGGCCACGCTGGCAGGCACGCTTCGCATCGCTTAGAGGAATTTTGAAAATGACCGATTCGACTCAACTGTTCCCACCGTTCGCCGAAGAAATGCTCCCTGGCGGCGGCCATCGCTCCTTCGTCTTGAAGCGCGGCCAACTGCTGCGCCTGACCGACCTGCGCGGCGGCGCCAACGTCAGCCTGACACTGCTCAACGCCAATGAAAAAACCGAACGCCTGAACCTGCCCGACAGCCTCAAATGCCAGCACACCGCCAAGCTCACCGCCGGTCATTGTCTGTACTCGGACATGGGTCGCGTACTGGCCGCCATCACCGCCGACACCTGTGGCTGGAGCGACAGCCTCGGTGGCGTACTGTGCGCTGAAGAAGTCGCACAAAAGTATGGCGCCGGCCGCTATCAGGAACTGCGCAACGGCTTCTTCCGCAACGGCACCGACAACCTGCTGGTGGAGCTGGGCAAGTGGGGGCTGGGCCTGTCGGACCTGCTGATGACCCTCAATCTGTTCAGCCGGGTGAACGTCGACGATGCCGGGCGTTTCCACTTCGTCGAAGGCAACTCGAAGGCTGGCGATTACATCGAGCTGTACGCGCCAATGGACACCCTGGTGGTGCTCACCGCCCTGCAACACCCGATGGACCCATCACCAGACTATGCGCCGAAACCACTGAAGCTCAGCTGGATGAACGCCGACGCCAGCGTCGCCGAACACTGCCGCACTTCGCGCCCGGAAAACGAGCGCGGCTTCATCAACACCGACCGTCTGTTCGCCTGAGGATCGCTGCCATGTCACTCGCCATCGCCACCACCGCTACCCCAAACCGGCAGCCAGAAACCGCGATCTACCGCGCCACCATCCCCGCCGGCGAACCCTGGCTGATGGAGGTCAAGGCCGGCCAGACCTTGCGCATCCTCGATCTGGAAGGCAACCAGGCCGTCGACACCCTGTTCTACAGCGTCGCCAACCCGAAAGAACGCTACGACGTGCAACGCACCTTGCGTCGGCAGAACAGCGTGTACCTGAGCACCGGCAGCGTGCTGTATTCCAACCTCGGCAAGCCGATGCTGACCATCGTCGCCGACACCTGCGGCCGTCACGACACCCTCGGCGGCGCCTGCGCCCAAGAGAGCAACACGGTGCGTTACGCCCTGGAAAAACGCTACATGCACAGCTGCCGCGACAACTACCTGCGCGCCTGCGTGCACGACGGGCGCCTGGGCAAGGGCGACATCGGGCCGAACATCAACTTCTTCATGAACGTGCCGGTCACCGCTGACGGTGGCCTGACCTTCGAGGACGGCATTTCCGCGCCGGGCAAATACGTCGACCTGCGGGCCGAGATGGACGTGATCGTGCTGATCTCCAACTGCCCGCAACTGAACAACCCGTGCAACGCCTACAACCCGACGCCTGCGGAGCTGCTGGTATGGAACTGAACCTCAGCCGTTTGCACCGCTGGTTGTTTGCCCTGTGCCAGGCCCGTTCAGGGCAGTGCCTCAAACCTAAAGAGCACCACCAGCCACTGTAGGAGCGAGCCTGCTCGCGAAAAACCAGAAGCCACCGCTGGGCATCTGGTGCTACGCGTAATCGTTCACGTCCATCGCGAGCAGGCTCGCTCCTACAGGGGGCAGCGTTGAAGAAAAAAGATTTTTCCGTCGGGGACGACCCCGGCGCTCATCGAAAAACTGCGGGACGGCCCGCATCCCCTTCAGGGGCTATGCCATGTTCGAAAAAGTCCTGATCGCCAACCGTGGCGCCATTGCCTGCCGCATCCTGCGTACCTTGCGCGACCTGCAAGTCCAGGGCGTTGCCGTTTACTCCGAAGCCGATGCCGCCAGCCTGCACATCCTGCAGGCCGATGAAGCCCACAGCCTCGGTGAAGGCGCCGCGGCCGGCACCTACCTGGCGGTGGAAAAAATCCTCGCCATCGCCCACGCCACTGGCGCCACGGCGATTCATCCCGGCTACGGGTTTCTGTCGGAAAACGCCGCGTTCGCCGAAGCCTGCGAAACCGCCGGCATAGCGTTTATCGGCCCGACACCAGAGCAACTGCGCGTATTCGGTCTCAAGCACACCGCCCGCGCCCTGGCCAGGCAGCACGGCGTGCCGATGCTTGAAGGCACCGAGTTGCTCGACAGCCTCGACGCGGCACTGGTCGCCGGCGAGCACGTCGGCTATCCGGTCATGCTCAAAAGCACCGCCGGCGGTGGCGGCATCGGCATGCGCGTGTGCCGCAGCGCGGCCGAGTTGAGCGAATCCTTCGAGGCCGTGAAGCGCCTCGGGCAGAACAACTTCAGTGACGCTGGCGTGTTCATCGAGAAGTACATCCAGCGCGCCCGGCACCTGGAAGTGCAGGTGTTCGGCGATGGCCGTGGCGAGGTCATCGCCCTCGGTGTGCGCGACTGCTCGGTACAGCGGCGCAACCAGAAAGTCCTCGAAGAAACCCCGGCGCCGAACCTGCCCGACGGCATGGCCGATGAGCTCTGCGCAGCGGCAATCAAACTGGCCAAAGCGGTGAATTACCGCAGCGCCGGCACCGTCGAGTTCGTGTTCGACAGCGATGCCCAGCGCTTCTATTTCCTTGAAGTGAACACCCGTCTGCAGGTGGAGCACGGCGTTACCGAGCAGGTGTGGGGTGTGGATCTGGTGCGCTGGATGGTGCAACTGGCGGCCGGTGATTTGCCGCCGCTGCAAGCTTTGTGTCAGGGATTGCAGCCGGAAGGTCATGCGATTCAGGCGCGCTTGTATGCGGAAGATCCGGGCCGGGATTTTCAACCCAGTCCAGGCTTGCTGACGGCGGTGAATTTTCCAGCCGCCAACGGCGTACAACTGCGCATCGACACCTGGGTCGAGGCCGGTTGCGAGATCCCGCCGTACTTTGATCCGATGATCGCCAAGGTCATCAGCTGGGCACCGACACGCGAACAGGCCCGCGCCGATCTGCATCAAGCCTTGGGCGACAGCCTGCTCTACGGTGTGGAAACCAACCGCGATTACCTGCGGCAGATTCTGCTCGACGCGCCATTCGCCAGCGGCCAGCCGTGGACCCGCTGCCTGGAAGGCCTGGTGTATCAGGCCAACACCTTCGAAGTGTTGAGTGCCGGCACCCAGACCAGCGTTCAGGACTATCCGGGGCGCCTCGGCTATTGGGCAGTGGGCGTACCGCCATCGGGGCCGATGGACAGTCGTGCCTTGCGCCTGGGCAACCTGTTGCTGGGTAACGAGGAAGGCGCTGCGGCGCTGGAAATCACCATGAGCGGACCGTTGCTGCGCTTCAATTGCGACGCGGTGGTCGCGGTGACCGGGGCGGTGATTCCGCTGACGCTGAACGGTGAATCGGTACCGATGAACACGGCGCTGCTGGTGCCGGCCGGCGCTGCCTTGAGTCTGGGCACTATCGCCGGCGCCGGCGCGCGAAGCTATCTGTGCCTGCGTGGCGGCTTGCAGGTTCCGGATTACCTGGGCAGCAAAAGCACTTTTACCCTCGGCCAGTTTGGTGGTCATGGCGGTCGTGCCTTGCGGGCGGGTGATGTGTTGCATGTACCGGCGTTGAATGACCGCAGCGTCGGTGCGCAATTGCCTGAACATCAGGTCATCGAGTTGCCTGTCGTGCGGCAGATCCGCGTGATCTACGGTCCCCATGGCGCCCCGGAATACTTCACCGAACACTACATCGGCACCTTCTTCGCAACGCAGTGGGAAGTGCATTTCAACTCCAGCCGAACCGGCGTTCGCCTGATCGGGCCCAAACCCGAGTGGGTGCGTGCGGACGGCGGTGAAGCCGGCCTGCATCCCTCGAACATCCATGACAATCCGTATGCCATCGGCGCCGTGGATTTCACCGGAGACATGCCGGTGATCCTCGGCCCCGATGGCCCGAGCCTTGGTGGTTTTGTGTGCCCGGTGACGGTGATCGAGGCGGATCTGTGGCAGCTGGGGCAGCTCAAGGCCGGGGACAAGGTGCAGTTTGTGCCGGTCGATATCAAAACCGCCCGCCACCTCGTGTTGAAATGGGATCAATGTGGGAGTGGGCTTGCCAGCGAAAGCGGTGTCTCAGATACATCAATGTTGCCTGACAGGGCCCCTTCGCTGGCAAGCCAGCTCCCACAGGGGGTTGTGTCGCCTGTGGTTTTGGACATTGGGCAGGCCGATACGCGGTTGGTGGCGCGCCTTTCCGGTGATACTCACCTGCTGCTGGAAATCGGCGCCGCCGAACTAGACCTCGTCCTGCGCTTCCGCGCCCACGCCCTGATGCAGGCGCTGGAAAGCAAACAGCTGCAAGGCGTGATCGACCTGACACCGGGTATCCGCTCGCTGCAAGTGCACTACCAGCCCGAGCAACTGTCGCTGGCCGATCTGCTGGGCATCGTCGCCGGCGAATGGGACGCCGTGTGCGCAGCCAAAGACCTGCAAGTGCCGTCGCGCATCGTCCACTTGCCCCTGTCCTGGGACGACCCGGCGTGCCAGTTGGCGATCGAGAAATACATGACCACCGTGCGCAAGGACGCCCCCTGGTGCCCGAGCAATCTGGAGTTCATCCGGCGCATCAACGACCTGCCGAACCTCGATGAAGTGCAGCGCACGGTGTTCGACGCCAGTTATCTGGTGATGGGCCTGGGCGATGTGTACCTCGGCGCACCAGTCGCCACCCCGCTCGATCCGCGCCATCGCCTGGTGACCACCAAGTACAACCCGGCCCGTACCTGGACCGCCGAGAACTCGGTGGGCATCGGTGGCGCCTACATGTGCGTGTACGGCATGGAAGGCCCCGGCGGCTATCAGTTCGTCGGGCGCACGCTGCAGATGTGGAATCGCTACCGCGAAGTCGCCGCGTTCGATGGCAAACCGTGGTTGCTGCGGTTCTTCGACCAGATCCGTTTCTACCCGGTGAGCGCCGATGAACTGCTGCGCATCCGTCGGGATTTCCCCCTCGGGCGTTTCGACCTGAACATCGAGCACAGTCAGTTGAACCTCGCCGACTACCAGGCGTTTCTGGCCCGGGAAGCCGAGACCATCGAGGCGTTTCGCAGCCAGCAACAGGGCGCTTTCAACGCCGAGCGCGAACGCTGGATCGCCAGCGGCCAGGCGCATTTCGACAGTGAGGGCCTGGTCGCTGAAACGACCGAAGACGCACCGCTGGCCAGCGGTCAGCAGAGCGTCGACAGCCACATCGCCGGCAACCTCTGGCAGGTCCAGGTGGAAACCGGCACGCGAGTCGAGGCCGGTGATGTCCTGGTGATTCTGGAGTCGATGAAAATGGAAATCCCGCTGCTCGCGCCCATGGCCGGCGTGGTGCGGGAGATTCGCGTGCAGCCTGGTTCGGCGGTGCGTGCCGGACAACGCGTCGTGGTGCTGGAACTCGACTGAACCCATTTGGAAAAGGACGAACGTCATGAACATCGATCTGCAACTCGACGCCCTGCGCAACGCTTACCGCGACGGCAGCACCACGCCCCGGCAATTGCTGCTGAGCCTGCGAGACAAAGCCGCGGCGCTGAACCCGGACTATCACCTGTTCATCCACTTGCTCAGTGTCGAAGAACTGGAACCTTACCTCGCCGCCCTCGACGGTCGCGATATCGACAGCCTGCCGCTGTACGGCGTGCCGTTCGCGATCAAGGACAACATTGATCTGGCGGGCATTGCGACCACGGCGGCCTGCCCGGCTTTCGCTTATGTGCCGCAGCGCTCGGCGACCATCGTCGAGCAACTGCTGGCGCTGGGCGCGGTGCCACTGGGCAAGACCAACCTTGACCAGTTCGCCACCGGCCTCAATGGCAGTCGTTCGCCCTATGGCGCATGCCCGAACAGCGTGTTGCCGGAGTATCCATCGGGCGGCTCCAGCGCCGGTTCGTCGCTGGCCGTGGCCCTCGGTGTGGCGAGTTTTGCCCTGGGCACCGACACCGCGGGATCGGGGCGCGTGCCGGCAGCACTGAACAATCTGGTAGGGCTCAAAGCAACCAAGGGGCTGATCTCCACCGCCGGGGTAGTACCGGCCTGTCGCACTCTCGATTGCGTGACCACCTTCACCGCCACCGCGCGCGAAGCCAGTCATCTGCTGGCGCTCACTGCGCACCTCGACCCACGGGACGAGTACAGTCGCAGCAACCCGTTGTGGAATGACGGCTCGGCCTTCGGCGCACTGCGTCCATTTCGTTTCGGTGTGCCGCGATCCCAGGACCTGGAATTCTTCGGCTGCACTGAAGGCCCGCTGTTGTTCGCCAAGGCCGTCGAGCAACTCAAGGCCCTGAGCGGTGAAGCCGTGGAACTGGATCTGTCGCCGTTCCTCGAAGCCGCGCGTCTGCTGTACGAAGGCCCGTGGGTGGCCGAGCGCTACAGCGTCGCCGGCGAACTCATGGAACAGAACCCCGAGGCCGTGCTGCCGGTGATCCGCGCTGTGCTGGCCAAGGCCCCGGCGGTCAGCGGGGTGCAAACCTTCCGCGCCCAGTATCGGTTGCAAACGCTCAAAGCCCTGTGTGACAAGGCACTGGAAGGTCTTGATTGCGTGCTCACGCCTACCATCGGCCGCCCCGTCACGCTGGCGGAGCTTGAAGCCGAACCGGTGCTGCGCAACTCGGAACTCGGCTACTACACCAACTTCATGAACCTGCTCGATTACGCCGCCGTCGCCGTGCCCAGCGGTTTCATGGGCAATGGCCTGCCGTGGGGCGTGACGCTGTTCGGGCGGGCGTTCACCGATCAGTACCTGTTGAGCGTGGCGGCGGGCTTGCAGCGCCAGCAAGGCACAACCGAGCCGGCACCGACGACAGCGGCCCGCCACGACCGTGCGCGGCTGGTGGTTTGCGGCGCGCACCTTGATGGCCTGGCACTGAACTGGCAACTGAAGCGCCGTGGGGCTCGGCTGGTCGAAACCACCCAGAGTTCGCCTGACTATCAACTGCACGCCCTGGCCGGCGGCCCGCCGTTTCGTCCGGGCATGGTTCGGGTGAAGGAAGGCGGCGTGGCGATTGCCGTGGAGGTGTGGGAATTGCCGAGCAGTGAATTGGGCTCGTTCCTGACTGGCATTCCGGCACCGCTGGGCCTGGGCAAGGTGCAACTGGCGGACGGTCGCTGGGAGAGCGGCTTTATCTGCGAGGCGTACGGGTTGGAGGGTGCGGTGGACATCAGTCATTTCGGCGGGTGGCGGGCCTATCTGAAAAGCCTCGTCTGACAGTGAACCTGCAGGAGCGAGCTGGCTCGCTCCTGCAAGGTCCGGGCAGGATTAACGACCATTCGCGGCACACATGGGGCAGTTATTTCCCCGCCGTGCCATTAGAATGCTTGCCATCGGACCACTGCCAACGGAATTGTCATGTCGCCCCGCTCGCCGCTGTATTCTCAACGCTCGTTGATTCTCACGCTGATTGCGTTGCTGGGCGCAGGCTTCCTGGCCACTTCCTTTCTCAGTTATTACGCTTCGCGAACGTCGATCCGCGACAACATCGTCAACACCGAATTGCCGCTGACGTCGGACACGGTCTACTCGGAAATCCAGAAAGACCTGGTCCGACCGATCCTGATTTCCTCGATGATGTCCCGTGACACCTTTATGCGCGACTGGGTGGTCAACGGCGAACGCGACCCCGACCAGATGACCCGCTACCTCGACGAGGTCATGACCCATTACGGCGCCTACACGGCGTTTTTCGTCTCCGACACCAGCCTGACCTACTACCACGCCAAGGGCGTATTGAAGCAGGTCAAGGCCACCGAACCCCGCGATGCCTGGTACTTCCGGGTGCGTGACATGAAGGATCCCTACGAGATCAATGTCGACCCCGACCTGGCCAACAAAGACAACCTGACCGTGTTCATCAACTACAAGGTCTACGACTACAACAACCGCTTCATCGGTGCCGCCGGTGTCGGCCTGACCGTCGATGCGGTGATCAAGCTGATCGACAAGTACCAGCAGCACTACCAGCGCAGCGTGTATTTCGTCGACACCTTCGGACGCCTGGTACTGACCGGTGCCGAGGGTGGCCCGCAAGGCGCCCGGGTCGGCCAACCGCTGAGCGAAATCGACAGCATGAAAAACCTCGTCAGTCAGCTGCCCAAACCCCACAGCGGCAGCTATGAATATTCCGGTCAGGGCCAGGGGCATTTCCTCAATGTACGGTTCATTCCGGAGCTGAACTGGTATTTGTTCGTCGACAAACTCGAAGACGGCGACCTCAGTGACATCCGTCGCTCGTTGTACCTCAACCTGCTGATCTGCCTGATCGTCACGCTGACCGTGCTCGCACTGCTCAACCGTGTGATCAAACGTTATCAGGACAAGATCCAGGCCCAGGCCACCCTCGACAGCCTGACCGAATTGCCCAACCGCCGCGGCTTCGACCTGCTCGCCGCACAAGCGATGCACGAAGCCCAGCGCGAACCCAAGCCGCTGACCGCGTTGCTGCTGGACCTGGACCACTTCAAGGCGTTGAACGACACCTACGGCCACCTGGCCGGCGACAAGGTGCTGATCGGCTTCGCCCGAGACCTAGAGAGCTGCCTGCGCCACTCCGACATTGTCTGCCGCTGGGGCGGTGAAGAATTCATCGTGCTGCTCAAGGACACCGACGGTGAGACCGGCCTGATGATCGCCGAAAAAATCCGCCAGCATGTGGCACAACAGCGCTATGCCTACAACGGCAGCAGCCTGCACCTGACGGTCAGCATCGGCCTGACCACCCTGCAGGGCGACGACACCTTGCACACCCTGCTGTCTCGGGCCGATCATGCGATGTATCGGGCCAAACAATCCGGCCGCAATCGTACCTGCGTGGAAATGCCTCAATCAGCCTATGCCTGACAACTCATGAATCAGCCAGACCTCTGCCCGGCCTGCGGTGCGCCCAACGACTGCACCCTGGCGGACCCGCGAACCGCTGACCGCGCGTGTTGGTGCTACGGCGTCAGCATCGATCCGGCGGTACTCGAAGCATTGCCGGCCGAACTGCGCAACGCGTCCTGCCTGTGCCCGCGCTGCGCCGCCGTCGAGGCGCAGTTGCAAGCAGCGCCCCGGCCAATCGAGTAAGATGCGCGGCCCCTTTTTCGCCGATCCTTAGCCATGCGCGTCGACCGCTTCCTCAGCAACCTGCCCTGCTTCAACCGTCAGCAGGTGCGCCTGTTACTGGTGGAAAAACGCGTTCGGATTGACGGAAAAATCACCAGCGACCCGCATGCCGAAGTCCGTGAGTTCAGCCGCGTCGAGGTCGACGAGCACGTGCTGCAGGCCGGCAAGCCGCTTCGCCACTTCATGCTGCACAAGCCCGCCGGTTGCGTCAGCGCCACCCGTGACCCGCAGCACCCGACGGTGCTCGACCTGATCCACGAACCGGACAAGGACGAACTGCACATCGCCGGTCGGCTGGACTTCAATACCACCGGCCTGATGCTCATCACCAACGATGGCAGTTGGTCGCGGCGCCTGACTCAACCGCAGACCAAACTGCCAAAGGTCTATTACGTCGAAACCGAACAGGAAATCGGCCCCGAGTACGCGCTCAAATTCAGCGAAGGCCTGTACTTCGCCTTCGAAGACCTCACCACCCAACCCGCCGGACTGGAGCTGCTGGGGCCAAAATCGGCGCGACTGAGCATCGTCGAAGGCCGTTATCACCAGGTCAAGCGCATGTTCGGTCACTTCGACAACAAAGTCCTGCGCCTGCATCGCGAACGCATGGGCCCTCTGGTGCTTGATGAGGCGCTGAAACCGGGCGAATACCGCCCGCTGAGCGTCGATGAGATCGAAAGCATCTAAGCCGCCTACCGCTGAGCAGAAGTTGTCGAACAATTTACCAACGGCACTTGCGTGATCGCGTCTCCCCTGCTTGAATCAGGTCGTCAGCCGAAATGTGACTGACGAGTCACAACATACTTCTAAGAAACTTTTTGCCGGTAGAGAACCTTCAGGTTCCGCCTCCCCGGCAAACTGCCCGCCAATAATAATACCCGTCGACCTGCCGTACCGGATCGACATGGGCCTCTCAAATTCCAGGCGTATGCCTACCTGTCACAAAGCTCGTGCAATCTCTTTTGCGCGCATACCCGCTTGCCAGGAGTCTTATGACATGAGGCCAGAAATCGCTGTGCTGGATATACAGGGTCAGTATCGGGTTTACACGGAGTTCTATCGCGCAGACGCCGCAGAGAAGACCATTATTCTGGTCAACGGCTCGATGGCCACGACTGCGTCGTTTGCACAAACCGTGAAAAACCTCCACCCGCAGTTCAATGTGGTCTGCTACGACCAGCCCTACGCGGGCAAGTCAAAAGCCCACAACCTGCATGAGAAATTGCTGACCAAGGAAGTCGAAGGGCAGATCCTCCTGGAGCTGATCGACCACTTCGCCGCCGAACACGTGCTGTCGTTTTCCTGGGGTGGTGCCGCGACACTGGTCGCACTCGCCCACCAGCCTCGGCGCATCGAAAAAGCGGTGATTAGCTCGTTCTCGCCGGAGATCAACGCGCACATGCTCGATTACCTCGAGCGCGGTGTGGATTACCTCGGCAGCCGCGACGGCGACCGGGTCGGCAACCTGGTAAACAGCACCATCGGCAAACACTTGCCGACGCTGTTCAAGCGCTTCAACTACCGGCACGTGAGCAGCCTGGCCGATCACGAATACGGGCAGATGCATTTCCACATCAGCGACCTGCTGCACAGTGATCGCCAGTGCTTCTTCAAGGCCGCGCAGAAAATCAACGTGCCGGTGCTGTTCATGAACGGCGAATGGGACGAATACACCGCCGCCGAAGGCGCCCGGTTATTCGCCGACCACGTGCAACACGCCACCTTCACGACGCTGGAGGCCACCGGCCACTTTCTCGACATGGAGCACAAAGCCGCCTGCCGGGACAGCCGCAACGCACTGCTTGGGTTCCTGAAACCGGCACAGCACGAAAGCCGACCGCGTTACCACTACGTTCAGGACCACCATGCATTGGCAATCTGAAACAGAGTCATCGCGAGCAAGCTTCGCCCCGCAGCGTTAATTGCATTCCTGCACGTGCGAGGCTTGCCCGCGATAGACCGCCACAGGGTCTGTCTGCGTTAAACCCGCCCCACGCAAAGAAAAACTTCAAATCCCCAGCCGTATCTGGTACAAAGTCACCGCTCTGAGCGGGTGTCGTATAATGGCATTACTCCAGCTTCCCAAGCTGATAACGAGGGTTCGATTCCCTTCACCCGCTCCACATCAAATTTGGGTCTCACGTTAAGAAGGTTTTGACGGGGGATGTTGAGACAGAAAAAACCGGTCCCTTGTGACCGGTTTTTTTATGCCTGGAATTCGGGCGACGTTGCTCACGAAAAAACCTCGCAATACACAGACCCCATAAATTCAGACTGACCCAAAGCCGTTGCCGCAGCTCCCTCCTAGACTCGATTTCTATCGCCATTCCACCAAGCCAGGAAGAGTTGGTAGGTATAGTGTTGATTACACAAATTCAGTAGGTATAGTAACCACAAGCACACCACACGGAGGTGATGTGAATAGCCGATTTTTGATAAGCCAAATCATGGCGGACGGTTGGTATCTGGTACGTATCAGAGGCAGCCATCATCACTTCAAGCATCCGACCAAGCCGGGCTTGGTGACGGTCCCTCATCCGAAAAAAGATCTGCTGAAGAAAACGGCCATCAGTATTTTGCAACAGGCGCTGCTTTAACGAGCCCGACGCGCTGAGTCCTCGGAGGACAATGAACATGCTGTACCCAATTGCGATATCAATGGGCGACGACGAGCACGCCTGGGGCGTGGAAGTCCCTGACATTCCGGGATGCTTTTCCGCCGGGGACGATCTGGACGACGCAATGGCCATGGCCCGGGAAGCCATTGAAGGCCATTTCGAGATTCTGGCCGAGGACGGTTCACCCATTCCGCCTGCCAACAAAGTCACTCTGCACGCAGCCAATCCGAAATATGCGGGCTGTACGTGGGCATTGGTGGACATCGACGTTACCAAATACCTGGGCAAGGCCCAGAAACTGAACATCACATTGCCTGGCTACCTGCTCAACCGAATCGATGAGTACGTACTGCACCATCCGGAAGAGAAGAGCCGTTCGGGCTTTCTGGCGTCGGCGGCGCTCAAGGTGTTGCAGCAGAGTTGATTTTTTCAGAGATGATCAACCGGCCCGAGTGGCCGGTTTTTTATGGCTGCGATTTAGGTGGTTTAACGCGCGGATCGCCCTCATCTCGATGGCTTCAAACGGTACTGACCTTCAAACAAGCAACGTCCTACACGACACTCGGAAATATCCGTACACTTGCGCGTTGCTGTGCTTTTGCCACGAGGCCTATAGTCCGAGCGCGCCCAAAATGGCGTATCGGGTTTGGCGACCTGAAGTGGAATGCAAAAGCGCACTGGCTTGCTTGCAGGCGTTTTCGCATCTGTAGAGTTGTCGTTTTTTGGCGACTGTACGCGGGAGATCTTCGGATCTGCCGGCTTCCACTCCGGTTCGCCAACCTGCGTACAGTTGCCACCCTTTCGTTTGGCGACGATCGGCTGGTAAACCTCAACTAAGTGGAACCTTTACGCATGAAAGAGTTTATGGCTTTAACCAGCAACGCCGACGACCTCCCCTCCCTCTACGTCAACACCACCCAACCCCTGCACTCACTGCTCACCACCGCCCGCTACAGAATTGGCGCTGTGACGCAGATCCTCGAAAACTTCGCGATGCGGGGAGATATCACCAGCGACTCGGTCATCCTCAGCGACTTCGCATTGTTGTGCTGCATACCTTTGCGTGATGGTTGCGACGTACTGGATGTCATCGCTCGGCGCATGGATGGAGAATCGTCCTGACCTAACCTGTAGGAACGGGCTTGGTCGCGATAGCGGACGGACGGGTAGGCTATTCAGTCGTTGAACGTGCAACCGTCATCGCGAGCAAGCTCGCTCCCACAAGTCTTTCGGCTTTCAAATGCCTGTCGAACGACCTCAAAAAGAGCATCCCCACCATGACTCAAAACATCTACGACGACCCCGGTTTCTTCCAAGGCTACAGCCAGATGGCCCGCTCGATCAGTGGTCTCGACGCCGCGCCGGAATGGCCTGCCTTGAAATCGATGCTGCCGCCGATGCAGGGCCTGAACGTGGTCGACCTGGGTTGCGGCTATGGCTGGTTCTGCCGCTGGGCGAGCGAGCAAGGCGCCGACAAGGTGCTGGGCCTGGATGTGTCGGAAAAAATGCTGGAGCAGGCGCGCAAGACCACGTCGGTGTCCAACATCCGTTACGAACGCGCCGACCTGGAACACCTTGACCTGCCGGCCGCCCGTTTCGACCTGGCCTACAGTTCTCTGGCCCTGCATTACATCAAGGACCTGCCGGGATTGTTCGCGAATGTCCACGCGGCCCTCAAGCCCGGCTCGCGTTTCGTGTTCTCCATCGAGCATCCGATCTTCATGGCGCCGCGTAATCCGGGCTGGATCACCGATGCCGAGGGCCGCAAGAGCTGGCCGGTGGATGGCTATCAGAGGGAAGGCGAGCGCGTGACCAACTGGCTGGCCGAGGGTGTGATCAAGCAACATCGAACCCTCGGCACCTTGCTCAACATGCTGATCGCCGCGGGCTTCAGCATCCAGCACGTCAACGAATGGGGCCCCACCGATGCCGAGGTGGCAGCGCAACCCGCGCTGGCCGAAGAACGCGAACGGCCGATGATGTTGCTGGTTGGTGTTCAACGCTGAACGGGCACTTGTATTGTTTGCGTATAGATCCGCGTACGCCCGTAAAGAAGCAATAGCGCTGCGTTGAGCCCGATGGCAGATGCCTTATGCTCCAGACTCACCTTTCGCCAAGAGATCAACATGGCCAATTCAGAGTTGGGGATCATGATCATTTCATTGATCGGGTTGTTCGGCTTTGCCTCGTTTGCATTTGAATACCTGAGCGCCCGTCGCTCGAAAAAGAACAAGCCGCAGCAATGATTCGGACAGGCAAGAAAAGGGACAGATGACGCTCAAGGTCATCTGTCCCTTTTTTCACATCAGCGCGTCGCCACCAGAAACAACCGCGGAAACGGCAACAGCACCGAACCATCAGCCTGCGCCGGATAAGCCTGTTCGATCGCGGCCTGATACTGCTTCAGGTATTCAGCACGTTCGGCCTCATTCAGTGGCTCGAGGAATGGCCGCAAACCGCTGCCCTTGAACCACTCGACCACGCCCGACGCACCGCCTGCGAGTGGATGATGGTAAGTGGTACGCCACACATCGACCCGACTGCAGTGTGGTTTGAGCATGGAGTAGTAGCCGCTGGCATCGTCCATCTGCGTGCGTTGCCCGGCAGCGCCAGACAGTTTGGCGGCCCAGGGACCACTCGCCGCCACTTCGCGCATCAAGCGATGGGAGGGTTCATTGAGATTGTCCGGCATCTGGATCGCCAGGCTGCCACCAGGTGCAAGTTTGTTCACCAGTGAAGGCAGCAACGTGGCGTGATCCGGCAGCCACTGCAACACCGCATTGGCGAAAATCACATCGAATGGGCCGGTTTCGTTCCAGCGATCAATGTCCGCGATATCGAACTGCACCTGCGGCAATCGCTTGCGGGCGGCCTCGATCATGTCGGTTGAACTGTCCAGCCCGCGCACCGTGGCGTTGGCAAAGCGTTCCACCAGCAACTCGGTCGAGTTGCCGGGACCACATCCGATATCGATCGCCGAGTGCACATCACCGGAGGGAATAGCCGCCAGCAGATCACGGGCGGGACGGGTGCGTTCATCTTCAAAAGCGACGTACTGTTTGGCGGACCAACTCATTGCGTTCTCCTGTCGGTGCGTTGTCCTCGGATCGCTACGATACCGCGACAGGCACGCCCAAAGGTTTCAGAAAATGCCCTTTGAGGCGCACCGCCACTCCCATCGAATTTTCATCCCGCCCTGACTGTCTGAAATTCAAGCGCTCTCAGATGAGGAACACGGCCATGAAATTCGCAAAAATTGCACAGAAACTCGCCCTGTGGGCCGGCAGCCCCAGGACCTTCCTGTTGGCGATCATTCTGATTTTCCTGTGGGGGCTGAGCGGGCCGATCTTCCATTTCAACGATACCTGGCAACTGATCATCAACACCTCGACCACCATCATCACCTTCCTGATGGTGTTCCTGATCCAGAACACGCAAAACCGCGATACGGACATTCTGCATTTGAAAGTCGATGAACTGTTGCGAGTAACGAAAGAGGCACAGAACGCGATGCTGGGTCTCGAAGCACTGGATCTCAAGGAGCTGGAAGCGCTGAGAAAGCAGTATCGGCAGCTTGGCGAAGGCGAAACGATTTCCCTTGCTGGCACGGTCGTCGAAGAGAACAACAAACAGGATCTGAACAAGTGCTGAAGGTCACTGCGCGGGCGGCAACCCGCCGCCCGCGAGATCGAATGCCCTAACGACTGGCTTGCAACGCCCTGGCCATCTGCAGGTGATTTTGCAGCTTGGGCAACGTTTCTTCAGCGAACGCCTTGATCTCAGGCACGTCCGTGGTTTGCGCTTCCTGCTGAAGCTGCGCGATGGCTTCTTCGGTTGACTGCACCTGACTGGCCGCATAGGCCTCATCGAAGTTCGCGCCTTCCATGACTTGCGGCATCAAGGCCTTGGCTTTGTCGACCACTTGTTCACGCGGGGCCACCGGCAGATTCAGCTGTTTGGCGATTTTCGCCAGGTGCTGGTTGGCGGTGGTGCGGTCGTTGATCACGACGATGGTGTAGTCCTTGACCGCTTTGGATTCGGACTTCTGGTGTGCCAGGCGACTGGCTTCGATATCGGCCATGCCTTGGGCCGATGCATCGTTGATGAATTCGGCGGGGGACTGGGCAAAGGCCGTGCTGGCACACAGGCCCAGTAACGTGGCGAAACCGGTGTTGCGTATTCGGGTGGCCATCCACTTCATGGTCGCGCCCTCCTCAGTAAATTCAAACGGGAGCTTTCGCCCCCGCTTCTCAATCAAAACCACCTTCATCCACTACTTGGATTTTTGTCCGGGCTTGCGGCCCATGTCGGGTTTCGCTGGCTCTTTATCGACGGTCGTGGTGGTGGTTTTCCCACCCTTGCGACCGGCTTCAGACGCCTTGGTTCGATCGTTAGCGAAACTTCCCGAGTTCGAGTTTCTTGAGTTAGGCATGATTCTCTACCTCTTGGTGATGATCGCGGCGAGCTGACGCCCGCATAGATTCTGAATTGGCGCGATGCAAAAGGTTTAGAAAAAAATGTGGATGCCACGACGAACGGTGCACGCGAATCAGACCAGCCGCAGGTGATGCTCGCGCTTGGCGGTGTACATCGCTTCATCGGCGTGCCTGAACAGCTGTTTTTCTTCCGTGCCGTGTTCGGGGTATTGGGCAACGCCGATGCTGGGTTGAATGTTGAGACTGTGGCCGTCCAGGCGCAGGGGTTGAGCCAGGACCTGACGGATTTTCACAGCGACACAATCGGCATCTCCCGAGGCGTGAATACTGTGCAACAACACCACAAACTCATCGCCGCCAATGCGCGCCACCGTGTCGGTTTCACGCACGCAACCCTTGAGGCGATTGGCCACGGTTTGCAGCAACATGTCACCAACCGCATGCCCATGGGTGTCGTTGACCTCCTTGAAGCGGTCAAGATCGACATACAGCAACGCCATGCGCCCGCGATCCTCACGCGCCGCTTCCAGTGCAACCTTGAGCCGGTCGCGCAGCAATTCGCGATTGGGCAGTTGGGTCAGTTGATCGTACTGGGCCATGCGTTGCAGGCGCGCGTGCAGTTGCTTGCGTTCGATCGCGGTCGCGACCTGCGCGCAAACGTACTGCAACAACTCCTTGTCCTGCTCGGTATAGCGCTCACTGCCCGGCATGCTTTTGACGATCAGTGCACCGATGGTGCCGTTTTGCGAGTTCAGCGGCACGCCGAGCCAGCACGGCGAATTCTGTCCGCTCCCTTGCCTCTCGAACCCCGCAGGTCGATCGTCCTGATCCGGGGTCAGCAGGATCGGCTGGCCGCTGCGGACCACCTCGGCACACAGGCGCCCGGTCATCGTGCCGGGCTGCCCGGTTTCGGGTTCGTGGACATCAACGTGATAGGGGAAACTCAGCTCGGTACAGTGTTCGTCATACAGCGCCACGGAAAAATTCAGCGCAGGCAGCCATTCGCCAATGATCAGGTGAATACGTTTGAACAGCGCCAAGAGATCTTCCGCTGCATGCGCCGCCTCGGAAATCGCATACAGCGCGGCTTGCCGGGACTCGGCTTGCTTGCGCTCGGTAATGTCACGAGCGACGGCGATGCGCAGTTGGTCGACTTCCGACCAGCGTGCCGACCAGAGAATGTGCACCACCCGGCCATCCTTGCGCAGGTAGCGGTTCTCGAAATTGAGCTTGGGCTCACCGCCCATGATTTCCTGGGCGGCGTCGAGGGTGCGCTGGCGATCGGCCGGGTGTACCAGTTCAATCATCGGCTGGCCGATCAACTCGTCAGGGCTGTAGCCGAAAATGCGCTCGCAGGCCGCACTGACAAATACGAAGCGACCTTGCTTGTCGACCGCGCAAACGGCGTCCAGCAAGAGGTCGATGTAGCTCGCCAACGGCGCGGAATTTCTGGTGGTCATGGTGCTGAAAGCATGTCCTGACAATGCAGCAATAAAGAACCGTCCCTGACCGTTGAAACCTGTGTAACCGAGGCATCCCTGCACCGGGCTTCAAGCCTTGTTCGTCACCAGTCCCGGCAGTGCATGCGCCAGGGCGTTGATGGCGAAACCGATAAACATTACCCCGCAAAGCCGGGTAATGGCCAATTCATGGCGCTGATACAAGGTACGCACCCGCCTCGCTCCGACGATGCCGATGAGGATAGCGTAGGCGATCAGGCCGCCGACGAAACTCAGCAGGATCAGCCACGGCAACATCGACCAATGCAGCAGTTCTGCACGGCTGGACAGCAGCGCGGTGAATGTCGCCACCGCCACCGGATAAGCCTTGGGATTGGTCAGGCCAAACAGGATGCCGTGCCAGAACGGCTGACGTGCCGGCCCTTGTGGCGCCTGGGCACCGCTGCGACGCGCCCGCACCGCCCGCAGCCCGAGCCAGAACAGGTAAAACCCGCTGAGCACACCCAGTACATCGAACGCGGTACTGCCGATTTCCCGCGCCCCGACAATCGCCACCAGCGCGGTGCCGCACCAGACCACGTCCCCCAGCAAATGCCCGCAGAGAAACCCCGCCCCGGCCCGTCTTCCATGGGCCGCGCCTATGCCGAATACGGCCAGCACGCCGGGGCCTGGCGTAATCCCGTAAATAAAGCCCGAGGCGAGAACGGCCATTAGCAGCGACGGGGTCATGGGAAATCCTTTTGAACCGTTTGGTGAGTGGGCGCCAGTCTATATCAGCTCATTGGGCATTGATTGACTGATCGTCGAAGAACTTCATCAGCGCTTTATCCCCTCGCCGATGCGTTGTTTCAGCCAGTTCAACGCCTGATCCCCGCCCCGCCGCTGGTGCCACGCCAACACAAAGGTAAACGACGGAATATGAAAGGGTGGAGGCACGACGATCAGTGACGCCTCGTCGATGTCGCGCACGCCGCGGGAGGCGACGGTCAGAATCAAATCCGTGCCACTGATCAACTGCGGGGCGACATTCCAGTGCGGCAGGCTGACCGCCACGCGACGCCGTTCATGCAGGGCGGTCAAGGCGCGCTCGATTTCCGGCGTGCCACTGCCGCGCATTTCCAGCAAGACGTGGGGACGCGCCAGGTAGGCCGGCAGGTCGAGGGTGGCGTCGACCGGCAAACTGTCGCGATCCACCAGGCAAACATAGTGCTCTTCGAACAGCAGGGTGCTGCGTAGTTCGTTGGGCATTTCCGGGAACACGCCGACGGCGATGTCGATATCACCGTTGAGTATCCCGTCGAGCATGCCTTCACGGCTGGCGTGACTGATTTGCAGATCGATGCCCGGTGCTTCACTGCGCAAGCTGCGGATCAGACCGGGCAGAACGATGGCGGCGCCATAATCGGACATGGCCAGGCGAAAGGTGCGCTGGGTGGTCGCCGGATCAAAGGCATTGGGCGCCAGCAGCGATTGCACCTGGGCCAGGGCTTCGGCCAACGGCGCCATAAGCTCAAGCGCCCGCGAAGTCGGCACCAGACTGGCGCCCGCCCGCACCAACAGCGGATCGCCCAGCAGGTCGCGCAAACGCGCCAGCGCATGGCTCACGGCCGGCTGACTCAGGTGCAAACGTTCAGCTGCCCGGGTGACGTGTTGCTCGCTGAGCAAGGCGTCGAGAATCACCAGTAAATTGAGATCGATGCGGCGCAGATCATTCATTTGATGCATGTTCTGGATAGCAAAACGGAATTTAAATCTGCGCGACGAATACTCTAGAGTCCAGCAAAACCTGCTGGAGAATGAACATGAGTACGTTGCATGGGGTCGGCCTGTTGTTGCTGGCCGTGATTGCCGGGGCGGTGGTGCCTTTTCAGAGTGCGATCAACGCTAACCTTGGACGAGGCCTGGGGCATCCGTTGTGGGCCACATTGGCCTCGTTGCTGGTGAGTATCCTGGTGCTGTTGCCGATCATGCTGGCGCTGCGCGTGCCGTTGCCTTCAATGGCGTTCATCAGCAGAGCGCCACTCTGGATGTGGGCGGGTGGCGCGTTCGGAGTCTGCTTCATTTCCCTGGCCCTGGTACTGCTGCCCAAGCTCGGGGCCTCTGGGTTCATGGCCTTGGCACTGGCCGGGCAAGTGGTCGCGTCATTGGTGCTGGATCACTTTGGGTGGTTCGGCTTGGTGCAGCGGCAGGTGAGCTTGCCACGGGTGTTGGGCGTTGTGATGCTGATTGCGGGTGTGGTGTTGATTCAGTTCAGTGGGGCTCATGACAAGGCACTGGCGACCGTGGGCTAAAGGGAGGCCACCCGGTCATACTGGCCTTGGGCGCGATGCTCGCGCCCGGCCGTCAAAACGTCTAGAACGCGCTGCGGAAGATCTCCTCGATCTGCCGCTGATCCGCTGCCCGGGGGTTGGTCACGCCGCATGCATCTTTCAGGGCGTTGCTGGCCAGGGTCGGGATATCGTTGAGGCGCACGCCAAGTTCACGCAAACCGGCGGGGATGTCCACATCGCGGGCAAGGCGGCGGATGGCGTCGATGGCTGCCTGGGCGCCCTCTTCCGGGCTGAATCCGCGAATGTCGGCGCCCATGGCATGGGCCACGTCGGTCAGGCGCACCGCGCAGACCTGGGCATTGAAGCTTTGCACGTGGGGCAACAGCACCGCGTTGCACACACCATGGGGCAAATCGTAGAAGCCACCCAACTGGTGGGCCATGGCATGCACGAAGCCCAGGGACGCATTGTTGAACGCCATGCCCGCCAGAAACTGCGCGTATGCCATATTCTCCCGCGCCCCGAGGTCTTCCCCGTCCTGGACCACCCAGCGCAGGTTATCGCTGATCAGGGTGATGGCCTTGAGGGCGCAGGCATCGGTGATCGGGGTGGCCGCGGTGGACACGTAGGCTTCGATGGCGTGGGTCAGGGCATCCATGCCGGTGGCGGCCGTCAGGCCCTTGGGCATGGCGGTCATCAGCTCCGGATCGTTGACCGACAGCAGCGGCGTGACGTTGCGATCGACAATGGCCATTTTCACGTGCCGCGACTCGTCAGTGATGATGCAGAACCGGGTCATCTCGCTGGCCGTGCCGGCCGTGGTGTTGATGGCAATCAACGGCAGTTGCGGTTTAGTGGATCGATCGACGCCTTCGTAGTCGCGAATTTGCCCGCCATTGGTCGCGCACAAGGCAATCCCCTTGGCGCAGTCGTGGGGCGAGCCACCGCCCAGGGACACCACGAAGTCACAGCGGGTCTCCTTGAGCAGACCCAGGCCATGCTCGACGTTGGCGACGCTGGGGTTGGGCTTGGCACCGTCGAAAATCACCGAGTCGATGTCCTGCAGCGCCAGCTTCCAGGCAACCATGCTTGCCACGCCGGCCTTGGCCAGCCCGGCGTCGGTGACGATGAACGCCTTGCGAAAACCGTATTGGCGGATGGCGTCCATGGCTTCGTCCAGGCAACCGATGCCCATGATGTTTACAGCGGGGATAAAAAACGTACTACTCATGCACGAGTCTCCTGGCGAAGTTCAGACCGGCAGCGCCGATCCACTGAATGCTCAGGATCGACCCGTCGCCAACGCCGCATGTTGATCTGGCTCAACGTCTGGTCGTGATAAAGTCGCCGCCCATCAGACCTTTTGCTTCGAGACGACAAACGCAATGACCGATTTACAGGATGTCGACGCCCAACTTGAAGACTGGAACGCCTTGCGCTCAAGCGCTGCGTTCGCCGGCTTGCTGGTGGGCAACGGCGCCAGCCGCGCCGTGTGGGACGATTTCGGCTACGACTCGCTGTTCGAGAACGCCCGCACCGTCGAAGAAAAGCCCCTGAGCCAATCGGAATTGAGTGTGTTCGATGCGCTACAAACGCGCAGTTTCGAACAAGTGCTCAGCGCGCTGAAAACCACCAGCCGGGTCAACAAGGCCCTGGCCGTCAGCTCCGCCGCCCCGCGCAATCGTTACTACGCGATCAAGGAAGCCTTGATCAACACGGTGCACGCGGTGCATATCCCGTGGCGTCTGGTCCAGGCTTCGACCCTGGCGTCGATCAATCAGGAACTGACCAGCTACCGCACGGTATTCACCACCAACTACGACCTGCTCAATTACTGGGCGATCCAGCACTCGCCACAGGCGATCACCGATCTGTTCCAGGGTGACGAGCCCGGCTTCGACCTCAGCGCCACCGCTACTGACAAAACCCGCTTGCTGTACCTGCACGGCGGTTTGCATCTGGTGCGCAATCAGGACGGCACGGCGCGCAAGCTGATGTCGACCGAGGGCACATTGCTGGGTAATTTCGCGATCAACAACACGATCAAGACCCTCGACGACGTGCCGCTGTTCGTCAACGAAGGCCCGAGCGCGGACAAGCTCAAGACCATTCGCAGCTCGGACTATTTGTCGTTCTGCTACGACCAGCTGCTGGAGCATGGCGAAGGCTTGTGCATTTTTGGTCATGCACTGGGCGAACAGGACAGTCATATCGTGCACGCCTTGCGTCAGGCGAAACCGCAGGTGGTGGCGATCTCGATCTATCCGCGCAGCAAGGCGTTTATCCAGCATCAGAAGCGCTATTACGCGAAGGTGTTCGAGGGGACGGGTGTTGAGTTGCGTTTTTTTGATTCCAAGACCCATGCACTGGGTAGCCCGAAACTGGCGGTGCCAGTCGAGGTTTAGTGCTGCTGGATCTGGCGTCTTCCCGAAACCGATGTGGGAGCAAGCTTGCTCCCACAAGTGCCTCATAGCACCGGCAATGTCTTGTCCTTGATCACTTTGGTCGGCCCGTTGGCCTTGACGCTGGCGATGCCTTTTTCCAGCGCAGTAGCGGAGGAAAAGGCCTCGCTGCTGCCGATAATTTCGTGATTAGCGGCCTTGAGGTTGAAATAAGGGTGGCCATCCCTGGTGGTTTTCTTCTCATAGCGCTCATCCAACGGGCTGTTGGCCTGCACTGCCGCGATGCCTTTATCGGCTGCGGCGCGCGTGGTGTAGTGCTCGCTGGTCAGAATGGTCTCGGCATTGGCCGCCTTCAGCACAAACCTGAATTGGCCGCTGATGCTTTTGCTCACTTCGTACCATCCGGACATGCTCTTTCTCCTGGGCGATTGAGAGGTTGCGCGCTTCAGAGTAAAGATCAGGCCAGGTCGTTTGTCGCCTGTACCGGCCCGCGAGGGGCCGGCAGGATCGATACACGCCTATCTATTTCACCGCCGTTCGCACCACCGACAACTCCGGAGCAGCCACCCGCCGCTGACTCAAATACCGCGTGCAACTCACCCGCAGGAACGAGGCGAAATTCACCACCTCGCCGCGGTAGTCCATCACCTCTTCATACAGCTTGGCGATCAACTGATTGGTGGTCATGCCGTCGACCTCGGCGATTTCGCTGAGGATGTCCCAGAACTGATTCTCCAGTCGCAGCGTGGTGACCACCCCGCAGATGCGCAGCGAGCGGGAGCGCGATTCGTAGAGGATCGGGTCAGCTTTGACGTAGAGCTCGCACATGGAGACGTTCCTCGTTACAGCGTGATTTTGGTGCCCAGCAAGCCGAGGAAACCCGCCAGCCACTTCGGATGGGCAGGCCAGGCCGGCGCAGTGGCCAGATTGCCTTGAACGTGGCCGTCCGTCACCGAGATATCGATATAGGTACCGCCAGCCAGGCGCACTTCTGGCGCGCAGGCCGGGTAAGCGCTGCACTCGCGGCCTTCGAGAATTCCTGCCGCCGCCAGCAACTGCGCACCGTGGCACACAGCGGCAATCGGTTTGCCGGCCTTGTCGAAATCCCGTACCAGCTCCAGGACTTTTTCGTTCAGCCGCAGGTACTCCGGCGCACGACCACCGGGCACCAGCAGTGCGTCGTAGTCCGCTGCCGCGACCTTGGCGAAGTCAAAGTTCAGGGCAAACAGGTGACCGGGTTTTTCGCTGTAGGTCTGGTCGCCTTCGAAGTCATGGATCGCGGTGCGCACGGTCTGGCCGGCGGTTTTGTCCGGGCACACCGCGTGTACCGTGTGACCCACCATCAGCAGCGCCTGGAACGGCACCATCACTTCATAGTCTTCGACGTAATCGCCGACCAGCATCAGAATTTTTTTAGCGGCCATGGGGAGGACTCCTCTGGAAAACGTAGGCAGGCAGGAGTATTCAAGGTAGTCCTTATCCGGCGGGTCGGGTAATAACCTGCTACTACCTGATGGACTGCGAAGGCGTCCTCAAACTGTACGGATAACTCTGCACCCAGCTGTAACAGCGCCAAACCCGGCATTTATGGCTAGATGAAGGCATCTCTCATCACCCTCGATTCTGGTTGCCATCATGTCCTCCCGCGAAAACACCGGCATGGCCCTGGGCCTGCTCGGCGTTGTGATCTTCAGCCTCACCCTGCCCTTCACGCGAATCGTCGTGCAGGAACTCCATCCACTGCTCAACGGCTTGGGCCGGGCCCTGTTCGCGGCGATTCCCGCGGCATTGCTGTTGCTCTGGCGTCGTGAAAAATGGCCGACTTGGAAGCAGGTCAAGGGCCTGACCCTGGTGATTGCCGGGGTGATCCTGGGTTTCCCGGTGCTGTCGGCCTGGGCCATGCAAACCTTGCCGGCGTCCCATGGCGCTTTGGTCAATGGCCTGCAGCCCCTGTGCGTGGCGCTGTACGCCGCATGGTTGTCCCATGAACGTCCGTCGAAAGCATTCTGGGCCTGCGCCGCACTGGGCAGTGCGCTGGTGCTCGGGTATGCGCTGATCAGCGGTGCCGGCAGCATTCAGGCCGGCGATTTGCTGATGCTCGGAGCAATTGCGGTGGGCGGCCTGGGTTATGCCGAAGGCGGTCGCCTGGCAAAGGAAATGGGCGGCTGGCAGGTGATCTGCTGGGCGCTGGTGCTGTCGACGCCCGTGCTGATCGGGCCGGTGGTGTATCTGGCGCTGCAACATCAAGGCGAGATTTCAGCGAAAACCTGGTGGGCCTTCGGCTATGTCTCACTGTTTTCGCAGTTCATCGGGTTCTTTGCCTGGTACGCCGGGCTGGCCATGGGCGGTATTGCGCGGGTCAGCCAGATCCAGTTGCTGCAGATCTTCTTCACCATCGCCTTCTCGGCGTTGTTCTTCGGCGAACACGTCGAGCCGATCACCTGGTTGTTTGCCGCCGGGGTGATCGTGACGGTGATGCTGGGACGCAAGACCGCCATCAAACCCGCGCGAATTGCCACCGCATAAATCCTGTGGGATCACAGGTAGCCGTCAGCCCGCAGCAGCGTTTCCAGGCAATGTTCGCTGATGTGATAGAAATCCTTCAGCTCCTGGATCTTCACCAACAACCGGGCCGGGTCCACCGGCTCGGCGCGTTTGACCGCCAGGATCATCTTGTTCTTGTTGGTATGGTCCAGTGAGATGAACTCGAACACCTTGGTCTCGTAACCACAGGCTTCGAGGAACAGTGCACGCAGACTGTCGGTCACCATCTCTGCCTGCTGGCCCAGGTGCAAGCCGTATTGCAGCATCGGCTTGAGCAATGCCGGGCTCTGGATTTGCAGGCGAATCTGTTTGTGGCAGCACGGCGAGCACATGATGATCGACGCGCCGGAACGGATGCCGGTGTGAATCGCGTAGTCGGTGGCGATGTCGCAGGCATGCAGCGCGATCATCACCTCCAGTTCGCTCGGCGCCACGCTACGCACGTCACCACATTTGAAGACCAGCCCCGGATGCTCAAGCCTGGCCGCTGCGGCATTGCAGAGGGTGACCATGTCCTCGCGCAACTCGACGCCCGTCACTTCGCCTTCGGCGTTCAAGGTATTGCGCAGGTAATCGTGAATGGCAAAGGTCAGGTAACCCTTGCCCGAACCGAAGTCCGCCACACGCACCGGCTTGTCCAGCGCCAAGGGAGACGAGGTCAGGGCATGGCTGAACACTTCGATGAACTTGTTGATCTGCTTCCACTTGCGCGACATCGCAGGGATCAGCTCATGCTGCTTGTTGGTCACGCCCAGGTCGGCGAGAAACGGCCGGCTCAAGTCAAGGAAGCGGTTTTTCTCACGGTTGTGCTCGGCGGACGGCACTTCACGCAATTGCTGGGGTTTGCTCCTGAACAGCGAAGACTTGCCCTTTTTGCTGTATTCGAGCTGGGCTTCATCGGTCAGCGACAGTAAATGTGCATTTTTGAACGACGCGGGGAGCATCTCGGCAATGCTCGCTACACCTTCGGCCAGCGGCAGGTTCTTGGTGATGTCGCGGGTTTTGTAGCGATAGACGAAGGACAGGCACGGCTGCGACTTGACGGTCACCGGCTTGATGATGACCCGCTGCAGCTCCGCTTCTTCGCCGACGTATTTGGCCAGCACCAGTTTGATGAAGGCATTGTGTTCGAGGCTCGATTGCAGCAGCTCGATGAACTGCGCGTGATGATCCGGCGCGAGGCTGGCGGGAGTGGCGGTGACAGACATGGAAAAACGGCCTCGGGCAATACGAATCGGGAGAATGCCGGGTATTTTAGGGGGGCCGAGGGTTTTGGGCACGGGGTTATTTTGTGGCAGGTCTTGGTCACGCCACCCAAGACCTGAATAAATGCCTTCGACGTATCACGGCTCAACCAGTCGCAACCTGCGGTTACTCGGCGAGTTGATCACGTATTTGACGATCAACCCGACCGGTACCGCCCAGGTAAGACCGTTGAGCGGGTCAGTCACCACCGCGACGGTTTCAGAGCTCGCGGCGATGTCCAGACGCCGACGATCATGGCTCGACTTGAGCTCCCCATAGGCATGGCTGACCAGTCTTTCCGCCACGTGCATGGGCACATCGACACTTTGCAAATGCTTGACGGCACGACAGAACAACACCTGGTCATCAAGCAATCCGTCGCTTTCATGACGAACCAGAAAAGCCTGGGCCATCGCCAGCAGATCCTCATTCAATTCCGGGTTTTCATCGACTTCGTTCATGTTCACGACTCCTGTTGCATGTCCGTCGAAGCATCGCTGACCGCAACAGGGCGGGCGGCACGGCGCAAGTCCGGCCCGGCGCAAGGTAAACGAACCGCCGGGTTGGGCATTCCACTGGGGGAAAGTTCATGGGTCATTTCGAACTCGGCGCGAACCGACCAGCCGCAAGCTTCCGACGTAAATTGCAAATAGGCGACCCGCAGAAAAATATGACGGCCCTCGCTGGTTCGAATGCGCATCCGGTTCAAGCAGTGCGGACACACCATTTTGTAAGTGCTCATGCCTGCTTCCCGATGGTCGTCTGGTGGTAATCGACATTGTCAAACGCAATACTGCTGGAAGCATTGCTCGCCAAGATCCGCCCTTGCGAATGGCGCCTGCCGGACAAAAGGAAGTGCAATGGGCAGAAGCGTCTTGGGTAAGAACCAAACCCGTAGGAAATCACCTTGCTACCATTAGGAAGTTTCGACATCGTATTCTGCTGATTCATAGTTGACGATTGATTACTCACAAGAAAAAACGTACTCATTACGCATAAGTTAGGCACTCAAAAAGCATATGTCAAAAGGAAGAGGCTCAAATTGCGTAGCAAAAAATCACAAGCTGTTCTGACGCGCTTAAAACAAATTACCGGTACAACAAGCGATGCTTCGCTATCCTCCGCGCTACAGATCAGCCCGCAAACCCTCAGTAGCTGGAAAGGTCGCGACAGCACACCATACTCATTATGCGTAGATATCGCACGAACGCGTGGCATCTCACTTGACTGGTTACTGCTCGGTGAAGGGCCGGTATTACGGCCTGCTCCTGCACCGTCAGCCGAGGAAAATCAGGACAATGCGACGCGAGAAAATACAATTCTCGCGTTGTGGCGTTTACTCAATGAAGAGGATCGCCGCGCCATTCAACATGCTCTGGAGGAGAAGCGACGCCTGCGCGATATGGAACTTCAACTTTCGGAAATGGCCGCCATCCTTGCGACACTTCAACAGCCCAAAGAAACATAAAGTCATATATAACCCGAAGTGCGGTTACTTCAAGGCGCGCCATAGCACAATGATATTTCCTTCATTTCGTACGATCAGTACGCATAACAGCACGCTCACGATTGAATGCCATGGGCTCACCGGTACAGAAGTTATAAGAACATCCATCCCGGCTACGCAAAACAGTCCACCACACAGGCTGGTCAACAGTCCGTCACGCCAACGGTGTCGCACTTCATCACGCTGATAACAGGCCAGCCTGAATGCACTCAACAAATGAGCAATACCGGTAATGAAGACAAGTACAACGGCGTCATCACTCATCATCCTCGCCCTCTCAAATGCCGAACGATTTCACCCAGGGCAGCACCGTCAATCCACTGCATGAACTTGATACTGATGGGAATGACGACCAGCGCACACAGAAATGCCGTCACGCCCGCCGTCAGGAAAGGGATCAACGGCAGCGCCACGGGCGTGAAGAGATAACCGACACCCGCAGACAGCATCCAGGAGCCGATGCGTTGCCAGGCCTTGAAGTTGGCACGCGTCGTGGTTACCAGCCACGCCCCGAGCGATGCGCCGAACAACACCTCGCCGTCGATCACGGGCAATGTCGCGATGCCCAAGCCCAACAAGAGTCCACCCACACTGTTGTAGGCCGAGTCAGTCAGGCTCATGGGCGCCTCGCGATTCAACCTCACTCACGCGGATCGCGCCGGACTCAATGGCTTTGAGCAGGGCGGCACTGCGAGACCTGACCGCAAACTTGCGGCGAATATTGGAGAAGTGGAAGTTGACCGTGGATTCCGAACAGTTCTGAATCCTGGCGATTTCCCACGAAGTTTTACCTTTGAAGCACCACATTAGGGTTTGCGTCTCTTTGGCCGTCAGCTGCACCGGCAGGGAATGTGCGCCGCCGCAGGCACCAGGCAAAGAGTCGAGTGTTTGATGCATAGACATAAGAACTCTCTCTCATCAGAACGCCTGTCGCAGGGCGTTCGCTATTGGAGAGAGATGTTGAAGACAAGCCGGAACCCGGACAATCAACGGGCATTGTCCCTGGGAGCGCTACAAAAGTTTCCGATCAAAAGGCCTAGCCCAGTATCACCAGGCGATTCGGCAACTCATTGCGCACATGGGTGACCGGTACATGCACCTTGAGCAGCTCGCCGCATGCTTCGATGCAGCTGACGAACCCCTGCAACGTCTGCCCCTGGCGTACCTGCCGGGTGAACGTCGCGACAATCGCGTCCCAGTTTTTGTTGTCCAGCCGACTGGAAATGCCTTCATCCACCAGGATTTCCACATAACGCTCGGCTTCACAGACGAAAATCAGCATGCCGGTGCGGCCCACCGTGTGATGCAGGTTTTGCTCCAGGAACTGCCGCCGCGCCAGGTTGGAAGCACGCCAGTGCCGCATCGCGCGCGGAATGAGATGGGTGGTGATTTTCGGCAGACGGAACACCAGGCACAGGACGATGAAACTGATCCATTGCACCAGCAGCAGGCTGTGCAGGGTCAACCACCCTGTCAGGTAATGCACGATACCCGGCACCACCAGCGCCAGCAGACTGGCCCAGAGCAGCGGGATGTACGCATAGTCGTCGGCGCGGGCCGCGAGCACGGTCACCAGCTCCGCGTCGGTGTCGCGTTCGACCCGGGCAATGGCTTCGGCCACTTTGCGTTGTTCGTGTTCAGTGAGTAATGCCATGTCTTGAAGATGCCTGTTCGCTATTGTTTTTATCACCAGCCGCCCGACGAACCACCGCCCCCGAAACTGCCCCCGCCGCCGCTGAAGCCACCGCCTCCACCGCCGCCAAAACCTCCACCGCCGAAACCGCCTCCCGAGCCGCCCGAACCACCGCGGCCGGCGGGCAGGATACCGAGCATCTGGCAGACAAAAACAGTCAGGATGAACAGCAGCACCAAAAACACGAAGACACCCGGATGCCGCGAGACGAAATCGTCACCCGGATCGCCTCTGGAGTCATAAACGGTCGATGGCTCGTCCAGGGCGTTGCCACCCAACACCACCAACATGGCGGCCACCCCGTCGCTGATGCCTTTGCTGAAGTTACCGGCCTTGAATGCCGGGGTGATGACCTGATTGATGATCACCGAACTCTGCGCATCGGTCAGGCGATCTTCCAGGCCGTAACCGACTTCAATGCGCAGTTTGCGCTCGTCACGGGCGACGATCAGCAGCGCGCCGTTGTTCTTGTCCTTCTGCCCGATGCCCCAATAACGCCCCAGTTGATAACCGAAGTCGGCGATGTCGGTGCCTTGCAAGTTCGCCAGAGTGACCACCACCAACTGCTCGCCAGTGGCCTTTTCGTGGGCCTGGAGTTGCTGGGTCAGTTGCTCGCGCACGGCCGGCTCGATCATCTGGGCGTTATCCACCACCCGCCCGGTCAGCTCGGGAAACTTCAATTGCGCCTGGGCCGCCAGGGTCAACGCCCAGAGCAACAGCACCAGGCCCATTTTCAAGATGCGCATGGGCAACCTCTTGGGCGATGACGCACCCGCCTTGTGATGCTGGCGGGTCCTTCAGTGTTCAGAACTTGACCTCGGGCGCCTTCTCCGAACCTGGCGTGGCCTCGAAGGTCTCGCGAATCGGCAGATTGCTGTACAGCACGCTGTGCCACAGGCGACCGGGGAACGTGCGGATTTCGGTGTTGTACTTCTGCACCGCGAGAATGAAGTCGCGCCGGGCGACGGCGATGCGGTTCTCGGTGCCTTCGAGTTGCGATTGCAGGGCCAGGAAGTTCTGGTTGGCCTTGAGGTCCGGATAGCGCTCGGACACCACCATCAACCGGCTCAGGGCGCCACTGAGTTGATCCTGGGCCTGTTGGTACTGCTTGAGCTTTTCCGGGTTGTCCAGGGTGGAGGCGTCGACCTGGATCGACGTGGCCTTGGCCCGGGCTTCGATCACGGCGGTCAGGGTCGCTTCCTCATGCTTGGCGTAGCCCTTGACGGTTTCCACCAGATTGGGGATCAGGTCGGCGCGGCGCTGATACTGGTTCTGCACCTGACCCCAGGCGGCCTTGGCCTGTTCATCCAGGGTCGGGATGTTGTTGATGCCGCAAGCGGTCAGCAATGTGGCCAGCACCAGCAGGGTGGTGACCTGCAGGCGAGAACGGTAGGTAGGACTGACATTCATCAGGATGATGCTCCCTTTGTACACTTCATGAAATAAACCACCGTGAAACCTCCTGAGCCGGCTCTTGGGGCATAATCGCCCGCGCCTCTGGATTGCAACGGGCCGATGGGCTAAAAAGACGCCCTGCGCAAAAACGCTTTCGGCATTCGATCGTCGTCTTCCGGCTGCCCGTTTTGAGTCTGCACCCGAACAACAATAGTCGCTCCCTAAATTTTGGCTGGCCGGCGTGTACATCGCCGTTTGGGCCCTTGAGAAAAACATTCATGAAGAAGCTGTGTTTGCTGGGCCTGCTCGTCAGCCTGGCCAGTCATAACGTATTGGCCGCCACGACGCCCGCACCTCTGGAGAACAAGGACGCCTTCATCAGCAAACTGATGAAGCAAATGACCCTCGATGAGAAAATCGGCCAGTTACGCCTGATCAGCATCGGCCCGGAAATGCCCCGGGAGCTGATCCGCAAGGAAATTGCAGCCGGTAACATCGGTGGTACGTTCAACTCGATCACCCGCCCGGAAAACCGTCCGATGCAGGACGCGGCGATGCGCAGCCGGCTGAAGATCCCGATGTTCTTCGCCTATGACGTGATCCACGGCCACCGCACCATTTTCCCGATCCCGCTGGCCCTGGCCTCGAGCTGGGACATGGACGCCATCGGCCTGTCCGGGCGCATCGCCGCCAAGGAAGCCGCAGCTGACAGCCTCGATATCACCTTCGCCCCGATGGTCGACATCTCCCGCGACCCGCGCTGGGGTCGTACGTCCGAAGGTTTCGGCGAAGACACTTATCTGGTTTCGCGAATTGCCGGCGTGATGGTCAAGGCGTTCCAGGGCACCGGCGCGAACGCCGCCGACAGCATCATGGCCAGCGTCAAGCACTTCGCCTTGTACGGCGCCGTCGAGGGCGGTCGCGACTACAACGTGGTCGACATGAGTCCGGTCAAGATGTACCAGGACTACCTGCCACCCTACCGCGCGGCGATCGATGCCGGCGCCGGCGGGGTGATGGTCGCGCTGAACTCGATCAACGGCGTACCGGCCACCGCCAACACCTGGCTGATGAACGACCTGCTGCGCAAGGACTGGGGCTTCAAGGGCCTGGCGGTCAGCGACCACGGCGCGATTTTCGAACTGATCAAGCACGGCGTGGCCGCTGACGGTCGCGAAGCGGCGAAGCTGGCGATCAAGGCCGGCATCCACATGAGCATGAACGACACCCTCTACGGCAAAGAGCTGCCGGGGCTGTTGAAGTCTGGCGAGATCAAGCAAAGCGATATCGACAACGCCGTGCGTGCCGTATTGGGCGCCAAGTACGACATGGGCCTGTTCAAGGACCCGTACCTGCGTATCGGCAAGGCCGAGGATGACCCGGCCGACACCTATGCCGACAGCCGCCTGCACCGCGCTGAAGCCCGCGATGTGGCACGCCGTAGCCTGGTGTTGTTGAAGAACCAGAATGAAACTCTGCCGCTGAAGAAAACCGCGAAAATCGCGCTGGTCGGTCCGCTGGTCAAGGCGCCGATCGACATGATGGGCAGCTGGGCCGCCGCCGGCAAACCTGCGCAATCGGTGACCCTGTTCGACGGCATGAACGCCGCCGTCGCCGACAAGGCAACGCTGATCTACGCCCGTGGCGCCAACATCACCGAGGACAAGAAAATCCTCGATTACCTGAACTTCCTCAACTTCGATGCACCGGAAGTGGTCAATGACCCGCGCCCGGCCAATGTGCTGATCGACGAAGCGGTCAAGGCCGCCAAGGATGCCGACGTGGTGGTGGCCGCCGTGGGTGAATCCCGTGGCATGTCCCATGAATCCTCCAGCCGCACCGACATCAATATCCCGGAAAACCAGCGCGAGCTGATCCGTGCCTTGAAAGCCACCGGCAAACCGCTGGTGCTGGTGTTGATGAACGGCCGTCCGCTGTCGATTCTCGAAGAGAAGGAACAGGCTGACGCGATCCTGGAAACCTGGTTCAGCGGCACCGAAGGCGGCAACGCCATCGCCGATGTACTGTTCGGCGACTACAACCCGTCGGGCAAACTGCCGATCACCTTCCCGCGTTCGGTGGGGCAGATCCCGACCTACTACAACCACCTGACCATTGGCCGGCCGTTCACGCCGGGCAAACCGGGCAACTACACCTCACAGTACTTCGATGACACCACAGGTCCCCTGTTCCCGTTCGGCTACGGTCTGAGCTACACCGACTTCAGCCTGAGCGACATGGCCCTGTCGTCGACCACGCTGAACAAGACCGGCAAGCTCGACGCCAGCGTCACGGTCAAGAACACCGGCAAGCGTGACGGCGAAACCGTGGTGCAGTTGTACATCCAGGACGTGGCCGGTTCGATGATCCGCCCGATCAAGGAACTGAAGAACTTCCAGAAAGTGATGCTCAAGGCCGGCGAACAGAAAGTCGTGCACTTCACCATCACCGAGGACGACCTGAAGTTCTTCAACACCCGGCTCAAGTACGCGGCGGAACCGGGCAAATTCAACGTGCAGATCGGCCTGGACTCCCAGGACGTGACGCAGCAGAGTTTTGAACTGCTGTAATTCTTAAAGCTGCATGAAGTACCTGTGGGAGCGAGCTTGCTTGCGATGAGGTCATAACATTCAACATCACTGTTGACTGTCGGGCCGCCATCGCGAGCAGGCTCGCTCCCACAGTGTTTTAGGGTGTAGCGCCTATCCCCGCCGATCCAGCAGATTCACCACCAGCCGATCCACCCATCCCCATACCCTCTGCTTGACTCGCCGCCACAGCGGTCGGCGTTTCCATGACTCCAGGCTGACTTCCTGGCTCAGGGCGAAGTCGTTTTCGAAGCTCGCCGTCACCGCCCGGGTCAATCCCGGGTCGAGCGCTTCCAGATTGGCCTCCAGATTGAAGCGCAAATTCCAGTGATCGAAATTGCACGAGCCGATGCTCACCCAGTCATCGATCAGGACCATTTTCAAATGCAGGAAGCACGGCTGGTACTCGAAAACCCTTACCCCGGACTTGAGCAGGCGCGGGTAGTAGCGATGCCCGGCATAGCGCACGGAAGGGTGATCGGTGCGCGGTCCGGTCAGCAGCAGTCGCACATCGACACCGCGGCCGGCCGCCCGACGCAATGACCGCCGGACCCTCCAGGTCGGCAGAAAGTAGGGGGTGGCGAGCCAGATTTGCTTTTGTCCGCTGTTCAAGGCACGAACCAGCGAATGCAGGATGTCCCGATGCTGTCGGGCGTCGGCATAGGCGACCCGGCCCATGCCCTCGCCCACGGGTGGCACACGGGGCAGGCGCGGCAGGCCGAAATGCGAGGCGGGTTTCCAGGCGCGGCGATGGCGGTTGGCGATCCATTGCCGATCGAACAGCAACTGCCAGTCCAGGACCAGCGGCCCGGTGATTTCCACCATCACCTCGTGCCAGTCGCTGACGTCCTTGCCCGGTGTCCAGAACTCATCGGTGACACCGGTGCCGCCGACCACCGCCAGGCTCTGGTCCACCAGCAACAGCTTGCGGTGATCGCGGTAGAAGTTACCGACCCAGCGCCGCCAGCTCAGGCGATTGTAGAAACGCAGCTCGACCCCGGCGGCCATCAAGCGCTGACGCAGGTGCAAGGTGAACGCCAGGCTGCCGTAATCATCGAACAGGCAACGCACCCGCACGCCGCGCTCGGCAGCCTGGACCAGCGCCTGAACCATGGCCTCGGCGCAGGCACCCGCCTCCACCAGGTACAACTCCAGTTCGACTTGCTCTTCGGCACGGGCAATCGCCACCAGCATGCGCGGGAAAAACTGCGGGCCATCGATCAGCAGTTCGAAGCGATTGCCTTCACGCCAGGGAAAGACGGGGCCGGCCATGTCAGCGCGCCGCGAAAATCAGCACGGCACCCACGGGCACCGACAGGCTGATCGCCGAAAGCCCGGCGAGCTTGCGCAACGCTTCCAGGCCGGGTGCCAGGTCGAAGTCTTCGGCATTGATCACCACCGGTTCGAGCGTCACCACCTGAAAGCGCCGGTCATCGAGACGTGTCGCCAGCAGCTCGGTGGTGTAGGTGTGTTGCTTGCCATGCAGATTGACGGTCAGCGGCAAGCGCAGCTCGAGTTGCGCACCGGGGGCCAGATCGTTGATCGGACGCAGATCGATCCGGGTGGTGATCAGCGCTTCGGGAAACCTGTCGATTTCGAACAGTTCCTTGCGCATGCGCTCGTCGCGCAACGGAATGCCGCTGTTGATCGATTCAAGCTCGACCTCCACCTCCGCCACCCCTTCGGGATCGACCTTGCCGTGCAACACCAGAAAGCGCTGCACTTCGGAAACATTGGCGTTTTTGGTGCTGACAAACGACAGCCGCGACGATTCGCCGTCCAGGTACCAATTGGCCCGGGCCGACAGCGAAGCGCCGGCCAATAGCAGGACGGTGAGCGTTTTGATGATGGAGCGCTTGAACATAGTGACTCGTGGGGCAAATAAACCTGTGCTGAACCTTAACCGGCCTGACACAGGTTGCAAACTTTGTGTTGCCTTGAGTCGTTAAACAGCCAAAGGTTCCACTCAGGCCATCGCCTGCTGCACATCGCCGATGGTCGCCGCCAGGCTGTTGAGGTGCAGGCTCAGCACCCGCTCCACCGGCGCCTGATCCATCGGCCAGTGCAACGCCATGCTGCCGACCAGGCGGCCGTCGCTATGGATCGGCAAGGCCACCGCGCGAATCAGGAACGGCAGGCGTACCGGGTATTCCCAATAACCTTCGGTGCGCTGGCCGAAGCCTTGATGCAAGGCCTGCTGCGTGGCGCTGAACAGGTTTTCATCGGTCAGCCGTTCACGATGGGCCAGACGCTCCACTTCAGCGCTGTGCAACTCGGCGAGGCAAGCCCGGCCCATGGCCGAATGAAACAGGCTGGCATGCTGGCCGACGATCTGGCAGTTGTTCGGATAGCGCTTGCGCAGCACCGTGGGAACCGCACTTTCCATGACTTCCACGCGTTCGCCGTCGAAACACGACAGGTCCGCCACCAGCCCGGTACGTTCGCTCAACTCCAGCAACAGCGGCGCGGCGTTTTCCACCAGGCGCCGCTTGAAGCGCTGCTGACTGTCGCCAAACAGGCGCTTGGCGCACAGGCGATAACGCCGGTCGCTCAGCCCGCGATAGACCCAGCCCTGCTCCTGCAGCGTCAGCAACATGCGCGAGACCGTGGCCTTGGGCAGGCGGGTCAGGTAGTGCAACTCCTCCAGACCCAGCGCCTGATGCTCGCCCAGCAACTCGACAATGGCCAGGGCGCGCTCGACGGAACGCACGCTGCCGGTTTCTGCCTTGCTGTCCATGTGTTCGACCTCCCTTTGCCCGGAATGGATGATCGTGTGCTCTTGTTACAAAGTACAGCAAGATGCGCGCCCGTCCGGCGCGCTCAGGCGTTTGACAGACAACCGGGCGGGCGACGCTTGACCCACTGGGTCAACTGCTCATGGGCATAAGCCAGTTGCAGCACCGCGCGGTCGGCCTGGGCCGGGCCAATGATTTGCAGGCCCATGGGCAAGCCTGCCGGGTTGAAGCCCACCGGTACGTTCATGCTCGGCAAGCCGGCCAGGGTCGGGCCGATGACCACTTCCATCCAGCGGTGATAGGTGTCCATGCTCTGCCCGCCAACGACCCGGGGCCAGTGGGTGTGTGCATCAAAAGGGAACACTTGGGCGGTGGGCAGCAACAGAAAATCGTAACGCTCGAACAATTCGTTCAAGGCGCGGTACCAGTCACTGCGGCCGACCGATGCCTGATACACATCCGCCGCCGTCAAACGCAGCCCACCCTCGATTTCCCATTGCGCTTCAGGCTTGAGTTGCTCGCGTTTCTTCGGGTCGGCATACAGCGCGCCGAGACTGCCCTGCACCAGCCAGTGCCGATGTACCAGCCAGGTCTGCCACAGGCGCTCCATGGAAAAATCCGGCTGGCAGGCTTCGACCTTGCAACCCAGCACCGCGAAATCCTGCAGCGCCGATTCGCACAGGCTCATCACGCCGGGGTCCATCGGCAAGTAGCCGTTGTAGTCACCCAGCCATCCCACACGAACTTCGCTGAAATCCTGCGCCAGGGACTGATGGAAAATCTCCGGGTCCTGCGTCAGCGACAACGGCACGCGCGGGTCGTACCCGGCCTGGGTGCCGAGCAAACGGGCGACATCGGTGACGGTACGGCCCATCGGCCCTTCGGTGGCCAGTTGCTGGACAAACACCTCCGGCTGCGGACCGTGGGGCACGCGCCCCTGGGACGGGCGAAAACCGAATACGTTGTTGAACGCCGCCGGGTTGCGCAGCGAGCCCATCATGTCGCTGCCATCGGCCACCGGCAGCATGCGCAACGCCAGTGCCACCGCCGCCCCGCCGCTGCTGCCACCGGCCACCCGGCTCGGGTCGTAAGCGTTGGTGGTGGTGCCGTACACCGTGTTGTATGTCTGCGAACCAAGGCCGAACTCCGGCACGTTGGTCTTGCCAATAATGATGGCGCCACTGTCGCGAACCCGCGCCACGCTGATGGCATCGTGTTGCAGGATTTGCTCGGCGAACAGCGGCGAGCCCATGGTGGTGCGTAACCCGGCGGTGGCCGCCAGGTCCTTGATCGCTTGCGGCATGCCGTGCATCCAGCCACGGGATTGCCCCTGCTCCAGTTGCCGATCGCAGGTGTCGGCCTCGGCCAGCAACTCTTCGGCCGGACGCAGCGACACCAGCGCATTGACCTGCGGATTGAAGCGCTCGATCTGCGCCAGATACGCCTGCATCACTTCACGGCAGGACACCTGTCGCCCGTGAATGGCGCGGGACAACGAATCGGCGTCCATTTCAACAATCGGATGGATGCTCAAGATTTCACCTCAAGGTTAAGTGCGACGGATCGCTTTGCACGCGGCGCCTCCTGCATGCAGTAAGTACCCAGCAGCGTCAGCAGGCAAGCGAACAATACGTAGAAGGATGGCGCCACCGGCGTGGCCAGAACCTTGCTCAGCCAGGTGACGATCAGTGGCGCGAAACCACCGAAGACCATGACCGCGACGTTGTACGCCACCGACACGCCGGTGGAACGCACTTCGATTGGAAACTGCTCGGCCAGTGCCGTCGGTGCCGGGCCGAAAAATCCGCCGATCGCGCTGCACAGCAACAGCTGCATCACCAGCAGCCGCTCCACCGACGGCGCCGCCGCCACCCACACATACAGCGGATACACCATCAGAAAAAACGCGAGGGTGAAGGCCATCAGCACCGGGCGGCGGCCAAGTCGATCCGACAATGCGCCGGACAGCGGAATCACCACGGTCATCACGGCGACTGCAATCATCTGCACCAGCAGCACCTGATCCAGCGGCAGGCCGAGGTTTTTGTGGGCAAAGGTCGGCATGTTCACCAGCACCACGTAGAACGACACCGTTGCGCCGCACGCCAGGCCCATCGACACCAGAATGGCGCGACGGTGTTCGCGGATCACGTGCAGCAACCCCGGGCTCTCGCCTTTGGCCTGCTTGCGCGCTTCGAGAAACTCTTCCGGTTCCTCCATGTGCTTGCGAATCCACAGGCCCACCGGGCCGATCAACAGGCCGATCATGAACGGAATCCGCCAGCCCCAGCTGTCCAGTGCTTCAGGGCTCAGCAGATGGGTGAACAAGGCCACCATGCCCGCGCCGGCAAACACCGCCAGGCATTGCCCGACCAACTGCCACGAGCCATACAAGCCCTTGCGATGTGCCGGTGCGCTTTCCACCAGGAACGCGGTGGCACTGGCGTACTCGCCGCCGGTGGCGAAACCCTGGAGCATCCGCGCGACCACGATCAACAACGGCGCGCCCATGCCGATGGCGGCGTAATCGGGCGCGAAAGCGATCAGCGCGATGGAGACCGTCATCAGCCGGATGATCATCTGCATCGCCGCCTTGCGGCCTTTGCGATCCGAATACATGCCCAACAAAATGCCGCCCACCGGGCGCATGAAAAAGCCGACGCCAAAGGTCGCCAGAGCCATCAGCAACGACGCGTACTCGTCCTCGGATGGGAAAAACTGCCGGGCGATGATGCTCGCCAGAAAGCCGTAAACGATGAAGTCATACCATTCCAGGGCATTGCCGATAACGGCGGCGATCACCTGCCGGGTCCGCGATACACCTGTGCTCGAAGTCTGCATGGGGCACTCTCCAAAAACCTGTTGGGTGATGGCGGGCACGACGGCGCGCGCCCGGTCCAGCGGCAGTAGAAAGAGAGGAAATCAGGCCGGCTTGAGCCAGCGCTCCGTCAGCGCGCCCCAATACGCCGCGCCGGTCAGCAGGATGTCGTCGTTAAAGTCATAGGCCGGGTTGTGCACCATCGGCCGCGATACGCCATTGCCGATGAACAGGTAGGCGCCGGGGCAGCGTTGCAGCATCCAGGCAAAGTCTTCACTGCCCATGAGCTTGGGCGTGTTGCCATCCACCGCATCAGCACCGACCAGCTCGACGCCCACTTGCCGGGCGAACTCGGTTTCGGCGGCATGGTTGACCAGTACCGGATACGCCGGACGGTGTTCGACCTTCGAATTGCAACCGAAACTCCTGGCCTGGGATTCAATGATCGCTTGCACCCGCTCCAGGGTTTGCTCGCGCACCTGGGCGTTCAGCGCGCGCAGGCTCAGGCGCAGGATTGCTTGCTGCGGAATGACGTTGGCCGCCTCCCCGGCCTGCAATGCCCCGACCGTGACCACCGCCGCCTGTTGCGCATCGATGTTGCGTGCCACCACGGTCTGCAACGCCATGACTACGCTGGCCGCCGCCACCAGCGGATCGACCGCCAGATGCGGCATCGAGCCGTGGCCGCCGACGCCTTCGATCGTCACTGTCAGTAAATCTTGCGAGGCCATCATCGGCCCTTCGCGAAAGCCCAGGTGCCCAGCCGGCAAGCCCGGCATGTTGTGCATGCCGAACAGCGCGTCGCAGGGAAAACGCTCGAGCAAGCCATCGGCGAGCATGGCTTCGGCGCCGCCCTGACCTTCTTCGGCGGGCTGGAAAATCAGGGTCAGGGTGCCGTCGAACTGACGGGTTGCCGCCAGGTATCGCGCCGCGCCCAACAACATCGTGGTGTGGCCGTCATGCCCGCAGGCGTGCATGCAGCCCTGATGCTGGCTGGAATAAGTCGCACCGGTGTTCTCGATGATCGGCAGCGCATCCATGTCCGCCCGAATGCCGAGTTTGCGCGGGCTGCTGCCGTTGCGCAGGACGCCGACCACGCCGGTCTTGCCGATCCCGGTGTGCACCTCGTACCCCCACTCCTTCAGGGATCGGGCCACCAGCGCCGACGTGCGGTTTTCCTCGAAGCCGAGTTCCGGGTGGGCGTGGATGTCCTGGCGGGTGGCGTGCAGATCGCTGGCCACGTCGCTGAGCCAGGCAAGAATGTGCTGATGTCGGGTCATGACGATTGTCCTCGGGCCGGGTGTATTCCCGTTCTTTTTGTTCGCTGTGATTTCGCGACACATCAAGGCAGGTCGCGCTCACCGCCAGATAACCGCGAGTCGCGCGCGAGGACAATCGAATGTGGTTCCACCAGATGGAACCTGTTGGTCAGGGGTTCAAGCGGCAACCCTGGCGCTCGCCGATCCACACGGCGCTGTTGCTGCGCCCCAAACCGCTGACGGTGACGCTTTTGCTGGCGGCGTCATCGGTAAAGCCGCTGATGGGCACCCACTGTTTCACGTAGCCACGGCAGTACTCGGCGCCATTGTTCATCACGTAGCGGCACGAGCAATATTCCTTGGCGGTGTAGGCGCTGATGATGTCCGGGAACGCCTCCAGTGCCACCCGCTCACGCCAGCCCCAGCCGCACAGGACGATCAGCAGAATCAACAGCAAGGTGCTGAACGGTCGGCGACGCACGAAGCTGCGACGGTTCATGGCTGCACCTTCCCGCCAAAGGCCTTGAGCGCGAGCTTGAGTAACTGGTTGTGTTGGTAACTGTCGTCGCGGTCATCGCCGTAGCGCACGATCACCAGGTTTTCGCTGGGGATCACATACAGCGCCTGCCCCCAGTGTCCGAGCGCGGCATAGGTGTCCGCGGGTGCGTCGGGCCAGGGCCGGGGCGCGCCCTCCACGGCGCGGTTGAGCCACCAGTGGCCGCCGGGCACGGCGTCATCCTGGTTGGCGTGATAACGGGCAAAGGGTTCGAGGTTGAAAGTGACCCAATCCTTGGGCAGCAATTGACGCTCGCCCCAGCGGCCGTCACGGGCCATCAACAGACCGATCCGCGCCAGATCCCGCGCGGTGAGGTAGGCGTAAGACGAGGCGACGAAGGTGCCCGCGGCATCGGTTTCCCAGGTGGCATGGTGAATGCCCAGGGGTTCAAACAGCGCGGTCCACGGATAGTCCGCATAGCGGGCCGGGCCGACGATGCCCTTCAACGCAGCGGATAACAGACCGCTATCACCGCTGGAGTAACGAAACACCTGACCCGGTGCGGCGTACGCATCCTGATCGACAGTAAACGCCGCCATGTCGCGGTGCCCCCGGGTGTAGAGCATCGCCACCACCGAGGATTTCAATGGTGCGTATTCGTAGTTTTCCTGCCAGTCAAGGCCCGAGGCCCAGTGCAGCAGGTCGGCCATGGTCATGCCTGGGTATTTTTTCAGTGGCGGATAGAACTTCGCCACCGGGTCCTGCAGATTGAACCGGCCTTCGCCGTAGGCCACGCCCAGCACCGTGGCCAGCAGGCTCTTGCTGATGGACCAGGTCAGGTGTGGCGTTGTGGCGGTGGTCGGGCCAGCGTAGCGCTCGAAGATCAACTGACCGTCGCGGATCACCAGCAAGGCATCGGTGCGGATGCCTCGGCGAGTGGTGTCGTTGCGCGGTGGGAAGGCGTACCCCTCAAACGCCCGAAGTGCCGGCCCGGTGATGCTCGGACCCGATGACCATTGCTCGCCAGGCCAGTTTTCAGCGTGGGCCGCGAGACTGAACAGCAGCACAACAAACAACGGCAGGCCTTTGGGCATGGCGGGTGCTCGTGGGGATTAACCTTCTGAGCCTAGTTGAGGTTGATGACAGTTTTGAAAATTGTATTGCCGGAAAGATAGCTATCGCGAGCCAGCTCGATCCCATAGGGCAATGCGCTTGAAAAAGTGGGAGCCAGCCTGCTCGCAAAGGGGCCAGTCAAATCGCCGCCAACGCCTTGGCCAATCGCTTGCCCCGTGCCCCCGCCGCCAGATCCATCACCGCTTGATCACGCTGCCACATCGCCGCCCACTGCGGCGGCCCTTCGGCCAGCGCTTGATTGATTTCGCCCTTGAGCCCTTCGAACTGCGCAAACAGCCCACCGAGCAATACATGCCCGCACGGGTTGTTCGGTGCCTGGCGGCTGACTTCCGCGCACCCGGCCAGCAGCGCCAGCAGGCGTAGTTGCAGGGCTTGCGGCCAATCGCTGTCCTGGCCGACGCCATACAGCCACGCCGTCATGGCGCTCAACACATAAATGTCTTCCAGGGTACGGAACGGTTTGACGTAGGCGACCCAACCGTCCCCGGCCAGCAACTCGCACAAAGCGTTGTCCAGAAACACCCGGCCATGGCTGATGTCCGGCATCAACGGGATCGGAGCCAGCTTTTCCACGCGCACGCCCGGCTCATCGGGATAGACCACCCCCAGGCTCAGGCACGGATCGTCGCCCGGCGCCTCGCTGCGCGCAGCGATCAACAGCCAGTCGGCGGCATCGCCAGCGGTGACAAAATCCTTGCGCCCGCTCAAGCGCAAGTCGTGCAGGCGGGTCTGCATGTCCGCCACCCGCAGGCTGCGTTGCTCAGTGGCGCACAACGCACCGAGGCTCAAAGGCGCGCTCGGCCACAACATGCGCAACGCCGCTTGATACCCCACCAGAAATGCCAGCCCCGGCGTCGCCATCATCCGCCCCCCCGCCACCGCCAAATCAAAGGGCGTGACCGTGCCCAAGTGGTGCAACAAGGTCGCGTAGCCCTCACCCAGATCCGAATTGGCGGGCAGGCGTTCTCGGCGAATCAACAGGTGTTGCCAGGGCATAAGGGGCTCCTTGTGGGCTGTCATATAAGCATCACCAAAGCTTAACGGCGATGACACCGGCGCTACATAGCCTGACTTTGCACAACACGGCTGCATAAAGAAAGTCGATCGGCTGCACCCAAAGACGAGTGAACAGCCCGCACGGAGATTCGCCATGACTCAGATCGCCCGCATCAGCGACACCGGCAACGAACGCCGCCTGCAAGCCGAACGCCTGGTGGGCGCCGAGGCCTTGCAGGAAGCCCAAGCCTTGCGCTTCAACGTGTTCAGCGGCGAATTCAACGCCAAACTCAAGGGCGCGGAACGGGGTCTGGACATGGACGACTACGATGTTCACTGCGCCCACATCGGCGTGCGTGACCTCAACACCGGGCGCCTGGTGGCCACCACTCGATTGCTCGATCACACCGCCGCCAGCAGCCTGGGCAGGTTTTACAGCGAAGAAGAATTCAGCCTGCACGGCCTGATCCATCTGCAAGGCCCGATCCTGGAAATCGGCCGCACCTGCGTCGACCCGGCCTACCGCAACGGCGGCACCATCGCCGTGCTCTGGGGCGAGCTGGCCGAAGTGCTGAACCAGGGTGGCTACAGCTACTTGATGGGTTGCGCGAGCATTCCGATGCAGGACGGCGGGGTCCAGGCCCACGCGATCATGCAGCGCCTGCGCGAACGCTACCTGTGCACCGAACACCTGCGGGCCGAGCCGAAGAAGCCGCTGCCGACCCTGGATATTCCATCGAACGTGATCGCCGAAATGCCGCCGCTGCTCAAGGCCTACATGCGTCTGGGCGCGAAAATCTGCGGCGAGCCGTGCTGGGACGAAGACTTCCAGGTCGCCGACGTGTTCATCCTGCTCAAGCGCGATGAGCTTTGCCCGCGTTACGCCAAACACTTCAAGGCGGCTGTGTGATGCGTCGGTTGCGCGTGTACGCGCGAATCGCGCGGGTGCTGCTGGTGGTCGCGCTTGGCCTGGGCATGGCCACCGTGTTCGGCGTATTCGAACGCCTGGGCATGGCCCATTCGATGGAGCGTCGCCAACGCTGGTCGCGCTTTTTCATGGCGCGCCTGAGCAACGCCCTGCCCTTCGACGTGACGGTCAAGGGTGAACTGCCGAAGACCTCGATGCTCTGGGTCAGCAACCATGTGTCCTGGACTGACATTCCGTTGCTGGGGATGCTCACGCCGATGTCGTTCCTGTCCAAGGCCGAAGTGCGCACCTGGCCGGTGGCGGGCTGGCTCGCGGCCAAGGCCGGCAGCCTGTTTATCCGTCGCGGCTCGGGCGACAGCCAGTTGATCCGCAAACAAATGACTCGCCACCTGGAGCAGGCGCACCCGCTGCTGATGTTCCCGGAAGGCACCACCACCGATGGCCGATCGCTGCGTACCTTTCATGGCCGTTTGTTGTCGGCGGCCATCGATTCTGAAGTCGCGCTGCAACCGGTGGCGATTCGTTATGTGCGCGACGGCGAGCCTTGCCTGCTGGCCCCGTTCATTGGCGACGATGATTTGCTCTCGCACCTGATGCGCCTGTTTGCCAATGACCGGGGCCAGGTGGAAATTCATCTGCTCAAGCCGATCGCTTGCGAAGGTCGCGAACGCGCCGCACTGGCGTTCGAGGCACAGCAGGCGGTGCAGAAGGTGTTGTTTGGGGCGATTCCGGAGAAACAACCGGCCCCGATGCGCCCCGCTATCGCGGCTTGAACAAAGATTCCCTGTGGGAGCGAGCCTGCTCGCGATTGCGGTGTATCAGACGACATCCACGTTGGATGACGAACCGCAATCGCGAGCAGGCTCGCTCCCACAATGGATTTATGGTGATGGATGGTTCTGCGCAAAATCCTGAAGCAGCGGATAGAACAACCGGAAGTCCTCGCTCAACGGCTCGTACAACACCCGCAATTCCTGCATCGCGGCAGCCAGTTCCTCGGGCCGGGTCAAGCGCCGGGCAATCCCGCGCAGCACCTGCTCCAACACCTCAAACTCCCGGTAAGACCCTAACCAGTCATTGGCCACCATGTGCGGTGCGATTTTCGCCAGCCGTTCGGGCAACTGCCGTTCACTGGACAACACCCGGTACACGTCGGAAGTGAAATGCGCCAACGGCTGATCGGCGTACTGCGCCCAGTCCCGCGCCAGGCAGTGGTCGAAAAAAACGTCGAGAACGATGCCGGCATAGCGCCTGCGTGTCAGGGAAAAGCGCGACAACGAAGCGTCCACCAACGGGTGACGATCGGTGAACACGTCGATGCTGCGATGCAGCTGGATGGCCGCTTCGATCTCCGGATCGAACTGCCCTTGCAGCCGTCCCTTGACGAAATCGCCATACAGACTGCCGAGCAGTTGACCGGGACGCTGGCCACCGAGGTGAAGATGTGCGAGATAGTTCATGGGCGCAGCTTAGCACTGCCCCTTGTATCTACACATCAACGTATCGTTATAACTCGATATACCGAAATGTGAGCTGGTCAGAGCCAAATCATATTTGTATATCGCGAAATACCGATTTAAAGTTCGCCCCATCGCGATATAGCGTTTTAATCATCACGAGCCCACACCCATGACCCTCAATCTCGACGAAATAATAAAAGCCCTGGCGCACCCGGTACGGCGAGAAATCCTGCACTGGCTCAAAGACCCGGACGTCGAATTTCCAGACCAGTCCCACAGCAACGAGCACGGCGTTTGCGCCGGGCAAATCGATCAACGTTGCGGCTTGTCGCAGTCCACGGTGTCCGCGCACCTGGCGACGCTGCAACGCGCCGGCCTGATCAGCAGCCGCAAAGTCGGCCAGTGGCATTTTTTCAAGCGCAACGAGGAAACCATCCAGGAGTTCCTCAAAACCTTCAGCAAAGAGCTCTGACCCTTAACGTCAGCCAGCCGAAAAGGAATTAAACCAATGCCCCTCTCGCTACTCATCCTGGCCTTGAGCGCCTTCGCCATCGGCACCACGGAGTTCGTCATCATGGGCTTGCTGCCCAACGTGGCGGCCGACCTTGGTGTATCGATTCCCGGCGCCGGCTGGCTGGTGACCGGTTACGCCCTGGGCGTGGCCATCGGTGCGCCGTTCATGGCGCTGGCCACTGCGAAACTGCCACGCAAAGCTGCGCTGGTAGCGTTGATGGGCATCTTCATTATCGGCAACCTGCTGTGTGCGGTGGCCAGTGACTACAACGTGCTGATGCTCGCCCGTGTGGTGACAGCCCTGTGCCACGGTGCCTTCTTCGGGATTGGCTCGGTGGTCGCGGCGGGCCTGGTGCCGGCGAACAAACGTGCATCGGCCGTGGCCTTGATGTTCACCGGCCTGACCCTGGCCAACGTCCTCGGCGTGCCACTGGGCACCGCGCTCGGCCAGGAAGCCGGCTGGCGCTCGACCTTCTGGGCAGTGACGGTGATCGGTGTGATCGCGCTGATCGGCCTGATCCGTTTCCTGCCGGCCAAGCGCGATGAAGAAAAACTCGACATGCGTGCCGAACTGCGCGCCCTCAAAGGCGCCGGCATCTGGTTGTCCCTGAGCATGACCGTACTGTTCGCCGCCTCGGTGTTCACCTTGTTTACCTACGTCGCACCGTTGCTGGGCGAAGTCACCGGCGTCTCGCCCCGTGGCGTGACCTGGAGCCTGATGCTCATCGGCCTGGGCCTGACCGTCGGCAACATCATCGGCGGCAAGCTGGCAGACAAAGGCCTGGCCGCGACGCTGATCGGCGTCTTCATCGCCATGGCCGTGGTCTCCACCGTGCTGACCTGGACCAGCGTGGCGCTGATCCCCACCGAAATCACCCTGTTCCTCTGGGCCACCGCCTGTTTCGCCGCCGTGCCGGCCCTGCAAGTCAACGTGGTGACCTACGGCCAGGCCGCGCCGAACCTGGTGTCCACCCTGAACATCGGCGCGTTCAACGTCGGCAACGCCCTCGGCGCCTGGGTGGGCGGCAGCGTGATTGCCCATGGTTTCGGCCTGACCAGCGTGCCACTCGCCGCCGCGGCACTGGCGGTACTCGCCCTGCTGGCAACCCTGATCACTTTCCGCCAGAGCGGCAATCCCGAACTGGCTCCTGCGACTAACTGATTGACCATTACCTCACGAGGGTTTTAACGAATGACGACTATTTTCGATCCGATCAAACTGGGCGACCTCGAGCTGTCCAACCGCATCATCATGGCCCCGTTGACCCGCTGCCGCGCCGACGAAGGCCGTGTGCCGAACGCGCTGATGGCCGAGTACTACGTACAACGCGCCTCCGCCGGTCTGATCCTCAGCGAAGCTACTTCGGTCACGCCGATGGGCGTCGGTTACCCGGACACCCCGGGCATCTGGTCCAACGACCAGGTACGCGGCTGGACCAACGTCACCAAGGCCATCCACGGCGCGGGCGGCAAGATCTTCCTGCAACTGTGGCACGTCGGCCGGGTCTCCCATGAGTCGTACCTGAACGGCGAAAAACCGGTCGCACCGAGCGCCATCCAGCCTAAGGGCCACGTCAGCCTGGTTCGCCCGTTGTCCGACTACCCGACCCCGCGCGCCCTGGAAACCGCTGAAATCGCCGACATCGTCGACGCCTACCGCGTCGGTGCCGAGAACGCCAAGGCCGCCGGTTTCGACGGCGTGGAAATCCACGGCGCCAACGGCTACCTGCTCGACCAGTTCCTGCAAAGCAGCACCAACCAGCGCACCGACATCTACGGCGGCTCCCTGGAAAACCGTGCACGCCTGTTGCTGGAAGTGACCGACGCCGCCATCGAAGTCTGGGGCGCAGGCCGTGTGGGTGTACACCTGTCGCCACGTGCCGACTCCCATGACATGGGCGACGACAACCTGGCCGAGACCTTCACCTACGTGGCCCGTGAACTGGGCAAGCGCGGCATCGCCTTTATCTGCTCGCGCGAGAAAGAAGGTGCCGACAGCTTGGGCCCACAAATCAAGGAAGCCTTCGGCGGCCCGTACATCATCAACGAACGCTTCACCAAGGACAGCGCCAACGCCTGGCTGGCCGCCGGCAAGGCGGACGCCGTCGCTTTCGGCGTACCGTTCATTGCCAACCCGGACCTGCCAGCACGCCTGAAGGCCGATGCGCCGCTGAACGAGGCTCATCCGGAAACCTTCTACGGCAAAGGCCCGGTGGGATACATCGACTACCCGACGCTGTAAGCCTCAGCGCCTGAAACGCAAAAGCCCCGACTTGTAAGAGTTGGGGCTTTTTGTTGCCCTTGACAGCGACCCGACCCGGATGCTCAAGGTGTCCTCAGTCCCAGGACAGCGGACACCTTGCCGCTGCCCCCCTCTTGCGCCAGTGCGCTTTTTGTTTGGTTTCGTTTAATTACAAAGACGCATTACCGGATGACGCCGTAGGACCTTGTAGGCAAACTCCGAATCTCGCGTTTGGGCACTTTGATGCCTTGTTGCGTTTTTCTTTGACGGGATAGTCTCCGGACGTCGCTGACCCATTCAGCGATCGGGCTTGGAAACCCGTCGAAATTGAACGCTACAGTTTGCCCGTCACGATCTTGAGTCATGGCGGCTGTGCGCGGGACGCCTTCGGGCGTGCCGGTTTCCTAATTTCCCGGTTTTCCAACCTGCGCACAGCTGCCACCCATTCGCTTGGAAACGAATGCGGCAGCCCTTCAAATTAGGAGCTTCACCATGGCTAAAACCAATCCAATCGATCCCAAAGAACTCAAAACCATCGGCTTCACCCCTTTCATCTACTGCTCAAACCAGGCGCTGTTTCATGTCAGCCGCGGCGTGCCCCTCGCCGACGCGTTAGCCCAGGCCTCCAATCTGCTTTTCCTGGTCAAGGAGCTCGCCGTCGACGCCGCCTACGCCAAAGACACCGACCGCCACGCCTGGGCCGCCCATTACCTGACAGCGATGAGCAAAGCGGTGATCGATGATGTGGCGAAAGTGCTGGATCGAGAGGCTGATCGTGAGCGCACGGTAACGCCATAGGAACGGCTCATGGGCGTAAAAAAGCCGCGTACGAACGCGGCTTCTTTCACTGCGAAATTGCGCTCCATTTGACTATCCGTTTGCATCCGACCTGACCAGTCACTTGCATTGGTTCTGACCCGCGATTGCATCGGATTTGACCAGCACGCGCTATAACCATGATCGGCAGAGAACGGCCAGAAGCGGTCGATCTTTGTATCAAGCAGGACCACTTCAGGAACCGATCCTTGCCTCAGCACAGGCCTGACCTCCACCCTTTCACGACCAGCGCCACTCTGGTTCCGATAGGTGCTCGGCAAAGAAATCCGACAGCGCCTTGATCTTTACCGACCTGGTGCGTGCCGATGGTGTAACGAAGTAAAGCCCACCCCGCGCCATGCTCCACTCAGGCAAAAGCACGACCAATCGACCATCGGCAAGGTATTCACTCGCGATGAATTCAGGGAGTTCGGCGATAGCCAACCCTTCAAGCAAGGCGGGCAGCAAAGCGTCCGAATTGGTTACTCTCAGTTGGCCGCTGGGTACCACATCTTCCTCGACCCCATTCTCATGGGTAAAGCGCCACACCTGGCTGCGAGCCCGATATGCATAACTGAGGCATGACCGGGCGGCCAACTCACGCGGATGCTTGGGCCAACCGTGCGCTTCCAGATAGCCCGGAGACGCGACCAGGTATTGTGTGACTGCACACAGTCGGCGAGCCACCAGAGACGAGTCGGGCAAAACCGCAATGCGCAGCGCCGCATCAAAGCCGTCGGCGATAAGGTCTACGGACGCATCTGAAAGGTGCAGATCGATAGACAGTTCAGGGTAGCGTCGCATCAATTCTGGCATCAGGGGCGCGACCCAGCGCAAACCGAACGACATCGGTATGGCCAGTCGAACCTGGCCACGGGGTTGAATCGCTAATTCCTGGGCCTCGCTCTCGACCTCTTCGGCCTGCCGATAGATCTCCCCTGCTTTCGCCGCCATGCTCGCACCAAACTCGGTAAGCGCCAGCTGCCGTGAGGTGCGATTGAACAATCGCCCGCCCAATCGCTCCTCCAGCCGGGCCACGGCCCGCGATACGGTGGGCACCGAAACACTCATGACACGCGCTGCGGCGGCGAACGAACCCTCTTCGGCCACTTTGGCAAACATGGCCAACCCTTCAAAATCCGGAAGTTTGCTCATTTCATTTCTGCAACGATAGGTTTCAGACAATTCTATTTTGAAATGAAACCGCCGTCGATATGCTTCTCCCACACCGCAACTTACTCAACCGAACAACGGGAGAAACACCATGACTGGCAAACTCAAAGGCAAAATTGCACTGGTTACCGGCGGCACCACCGGTATCGGCCTGGCTACTGCGAAACGCTTCGCTGAAGAAGGTGCCCACGTGTACATCACCGGTCGCCGCCAGGTTGAACTGGACGCCGCGGTAGCCGCAGTCGGCAACGCCACCGGCGTGCAGGTCGACTCCACCCGGCTTGACCAACTCGACGCGCTTTACAGCCAGATCGGCGCTGCCCACGGTCGTATCGACGTGCTCTTCGCCAACGCCGGTGGCGGTTCGATGCTGGCGCTCGGAGAAATCACCGAACAGCACTACGACGACACCTTCGACCGCAACGTCAAAGGGGTGCTGTTCACAGTACAAAAAGCCTTGCCGCTGCTAGCCAAAAACGCTTCGGTGATTCTCACCGGTTCAACCGCTGGCAGCTCCGGTACCGCCGCGTTCAGCGTTTACGCCGCCTCCAAGGCTGCCGTACGGTCGTTTGCTCGCAACTGGATACTCGACCTGAAAGATCGCCACGTGCGGGTCAACACCATCAGCCCCGGTGCGACGCGCACCCCTGGCCTGGTCAATCTGGCTGGCCCGGATGCCGCTCAGCAGCAGGGGTTGCTGGACTATCTGGCCTCGCAGATCCCCATGGGTCGTGTGGGTGAAGCGCAAGAAATTGCCAGCGCCGCTCTATTCCTGGCGTCGGATGATGCCAGTTTCGTCAACGGCATTGAGTTGTTCGTCGACGGCGGCCAGGCACAAGTCTGATGACTCTATCGGGCGGCTGCAAAAGCCGCCCCGTTAACCGACTTGAGGAAGGCCATTCAATGAACACGCTGAAACGGCTAGGGCTCGCAGTCGGCGTGTCACCCTCGGCGTCGCGGCACAGGCAGCGACCACCACGGCCGAGAGCGCTCCGACCATGAACTCATCCGCCCCGCTTCACGTTTCGGCCATCGACCATGTGAGCACGAAACGACATTTATCCATAGGATGGACCTATATAAAGGATTGCATATCGGTCTTGGACGCTATCAAACAAGCGGCGGAAGATTGCTTCACACCCAAGCACCGCCAAGTGAGCAATACCAACGAAGCAAACTTGATAGAAGAAACCTCCTCAACATCTAGGAGCCAGCATGTCCAGACAAACAACAATGGATGCAGAGACCGCCACTTCTCAGCCCGATGGGTTGCCCGAAAACGCCCGTCGCCTCGCGATATTTTCGTTGGCGATCGGTGTCGCCATGGCATCACTCGACACCGCAATAGCCAATGTTGCTTTACCTGCAATAGCGACTCAATTGCACACAACACCTGCATCATCGGTTTGGATCATCAACGTCTATCAGTTAGCGATGGTCGCAACGCTCCTCCCGTTCGCTGCATTGGGTGAAATCATCTCTTACCGGCGGGTTCTGATTTTCGGACTGTTCTTATTCACATTGGCATCACTTGCCTGTGCGCTGGCGTGGTCATTGCCTTCACTGGTCATAGCTCGGCTGTTACAAGGAATTGGCGCTAGCGCCGTTATGGGTGTGAATACAGCCATGCTTAAAGCCATTTACCCGACGCGTATGCTAGGACGTGGTTATGGGACCAACGCCTTGGTGGTTGCAGTCGCTTTTGCGATCGGACCGACCATGTCATCCCTTATTTTGTCAGTCGCCAGTTGGTCGTGGTTATTCGCAATCAACGTTCCACTCGGCCTGGTCGCACTTTTCCTGGGGCGCAAAGCATTGCCTGATACCCGCCGGGCGACCCACAAGTTTGATGGTCTGACTGCCCTCTACAACATAGTCGCGTTCAGCTTTTTGATTTTGTTGTTCGGCGATGCAGCCCACCAGGAAAAATTCACTACCCTTGCAATGGAATTGGCGGGCACGGCCTTGTTCTTCGCGCTGCTCATACATCGGCAGGCAGGTCATAAGGCGCCCATGCTGCCGATTGATCTGCTCCGTCGACCCATGTTTGCGCTTTCTGTCGTGACGTCCGTATGTACCTTCGCAGCACAAGGGCTGGCGTTCGTAGCCTTGCCGTTTTATTTCTTTGTGACGCTTGGCAAATCGCCGGTAGAGGCGGGTTTCTTATTGACGCCCTGGGCTGTCATGGTAGCGATAATGGCCCCAATTGCCGGTCGTTTGAGTGATCACTATTCTCCCGGCGCACTAGGTGGAGTCGGTCTTTCGATACTGGCCCTTGGGTTGGTAGCTCTAGTACTTATGCCTGATGATCCGTCGACTTTGAATATAGGCTGGCGCATGGGCATGTCAGGCATTGGGTTTGGTTTTTTCCAAGCACCTAACCTCAAAGGTTTTATGGGTAGCGCGCCACCGACACGTGCCGGCAGTGCAAGCGGCATGGTTGCTACGTCAAGGTTGGTTGGACAGGCAACTGGTGCAGCGCTGGTTGCTTATTGCTTCATGTTATCGAGCGAGCATGGAGCAACGTTCGCGCTATGGGGGGCAGTTGCATTCGCAACCATTGCAAGCATTGCAAGCTTTGCCCGAGTCGTTGCTGTCCGAACTTGAGCTGGCAAACGCCATGAACTGAATCGCACCACGTTTTGTAAATACTCTTAATGACCGCTCAGCCGATTGTCGGCCTTGACCATAGGCAATAATCGGCCAATACCAGTCATTCACAACTGGCCGGTACCGGCCAAAAAGTAAAAAATCCAGATATGTGAAAGCCACCCTCTAAGCCTTGAATCGCCCTCTCCACCCCAAAAATCCAGACGGCCCTCTTCTGCGTTGAGCAGCAGCTCCAGACCAAACATTTTCGTGACATCCCTCTTTGTTGCATTTAGTATCAAAATAGATGATGCCCTTTAGCCATCATGCAGGACTCAGCAGTGCACTTCGTGGAAAAGGACTTCGCTTGAACAAGATAACCAATTTTGCCTCGGCCATTCTTCGACCGGGCCCGCCAAAAGCTGCGCGCGAATTAAAAATATTGCGCCGGGACTTGTTCATTTACGTCCTTCCCTACTGCGCTATACCACCGACAAACGCTGGCGGCCTTTAACCGCGGTCGGCGCTTGACCTCGCCCCCAATACGCACTTCCCGAGCGCATTTTGTTTTGCCTGGATACTGAGTTTTTATCAGCATTTCGGTGTAACGGCGTTTTGTAGAACAGCATTGAAATGGACTTGAGATGACCAACGCATTTCGTTTCACGACGCTTGCCAGTGCATTGCTGCTGGCTTCCGGGTGCTCTACTGCCCAATTCGATCAACTGGGCAAAGACTACGGCACGGCGATCTTGTGCGGTGCCGGGCTGGTTGCCGGTGGTGCGGCGGGTTACGCCCTCAATGGCAAGAAAGGCGCACTGATTGGTGCTGCGGCGGGCACAGCAGTTGGCTGCTACGCAGGATCGGTCTGGCAAAGCCGGATGCAAGAGCTGGATCGAATTGCCAAAGAAGAAAACCTGAAGATCCATTCAGAACAACTTCAGACTGCGTCGGCCACACCCAATGCGGCGCCGGTGGATGCCGGTCTCGTGACGCAAATCGAAGACTCTGGAATGTTCGACACCGGCTCCGACCAACTCACTGTCAGCGGCCAGCGAAGCGTCGCCAAAGTGGCAGCCGCCTACGCCAATGTCGATCCTAAAATCGCGAACACCCGACGTTTACTGGTGGTAGGTCACACTGACGCCACCGGCAGTAGCGCAACCAATCAGAAACTGTCCGAACGTCGTGCGCGCACCGTCGGCAAAGTATTGATGGCCGCAGGCATTCCTTCGACTTCGATTTTCTACCAGGGCGCCGGCGCTTCGCGGCCATTGGCCGACAACAGTACCTTCGAAGGCCGTACTGAAAACCGCCGGGTAGAAATCGCAGAACTGACCTCCCAGGAAGTATTGGTGAGGCGTGCCAAAGCCGAGCAGTCCAACGCCAAATACCTGGCCCACGGCGCATCCACTGCCAAACCGGTGAGCAAGCCTGCAGCCCCTTCGGTCGCGGCAAGCTCGACATTACCATCGCCTTCCACCGTCACCCCAGTGGAAACCATCAGCACTAAAAACAGCAATGGTGCGAAACCGGCCGTGGACTTTGGCGGTGTGCCAACCGCCAGCATGCATTGGAATCTGGGCCAAAACATCACGCCAAAAACCGGCGGATTCAGCTTCGTTAGCGCGGCTAATGCCAGCGACATTCCCGTTGGCAGTTGCCAGGACGACATGCCGCGAGAAAGCGGTGACGTCATCAGCCTGGCTACCGATAAACCGCTCGATGGCGTGAAAACCCGCGACTACCTACCGGGCTACAACAACCGAGTCTGGGCCAACACCGTCAATGGCAACCTGGTCACCATCTCCCCGGTTTCCATCCTCCGCGAAGGCGCCGAAGTCGGTAAACAACCCTTCATTCAAGTGGTGAAAGGGTATGGCGATGGCAACCGTAAGCCGCTGCCGAAAATGAACGCCGTCGCCAACACCTACGAAGGCGAGAAAGAAGTGCTGTACCGCGTATTCATCAGCGAACCCAAAGCACCGGTAGCCTGCATGGACGTTGTATTCAGCAAAGGCAATGCAACCGCCGAACGCGGTGCGTTGTTCTACCCCGTCGGCGAGCAGAGCTACACCGTCGCATACGCCCCTGTCAGCACCCAATAGTAGATAAACGGAGATATCGAACGTGCAAGAATCCGCGATGGCAGCTTTCAAGGCTTTTATTGCCGCAAACGAGATGGCGATCATCAGCATCACCGCTCTTTTCGTCCTGCTGTGCCTGCTGAAATTTTACTGGGAGAAGGTCGGCTACTTCACCATGCGTATCTGGCACGGTGTACCGCTGATTGGCACGGTATCGCGCTCAGCCAGTAAAGAACCCACCATTCGCCCAGATGGCTGGACCAACTCCGAGTACGATCTGTGCAATGACTACTACGAAGCATACGGGCAGGTTGACAAGAGCCCGGAGTTCTTTCGCCAGTGTCAGGATTATCTGAAAAAAATAGGCGAGGCCGGTCGCAAACCGCGTCCAGCCTGGGTGTTTATCCTGGCCGCCGTCCTGTTGGTCGTTGAAGCCATCGGCTTTGGTTACGTACTGTCGGGCTGGTTGAGCCTCGACGCGTCGGCCAGTGACAAACGCTATCAGGCTATTGGCGTGGCAATCCTCCTGGCGGTCATTTCCTGCGGTTTTGCCGAGGCGGCCGGTCACGCTATCCACCACAACAGCCTAATCAAGAAGGCCCGAGCCTGGTGGCGTGGCGACGCATCCGATTCGCGCTCGAACCACCTTAAGCAAATCGATTCGATCAACATCGAAGACAGCTTCAGCGACAGCAACGACAAGGACTACAACCGCATCCTGTCGCGCATCGCCACCTCAGTCGACGTTACGCCCAAGTACCTGCTAATCGGCGCCTTCGTCGGCATTATCATGATTATGTCGGTCGCCGCATTCGTGGTTCGCGCCAAGACGCTCGACAGCATTCAGGATGAGATGGTCAACTCGCTGCGCGCTGAAAGCCTACATAGTGCCGGCTCTACCAAAGCCAGCCCATTTGAACTGCCGGATGAATCCAAAGCGGTCAACGACTCGGCTGACAACAAAACCATCGACGACAAGATGCAAGCGATCCGAGAAGCGTCGCTGACCACTTACCTGATCCTCTCGGTCATCTACGTCGCCATCCAGTGCATTACCTGCTGGCTCGCGAGCATTTTTGGTTTCGCCGGTGTCCACTCGCGCCGCGCCTACAACTACACACATAAATTCAACAGCGCGGACGAAATGGTTCGTTGGATGGAACGCGAGCGCACCAAAATCTCCGGCCATGCCGACCATAAGCTGAGCATGCTGCAGCAGAAGCTTTCCACCCGCATGACCAACAATGCCGAACACCTCAACGCGATGAAAGGCTCAGCTATTCAAAAGCGTGACTTCAACGCGTATGTGATGGTGCGTCGTACCGCGGAGAAAGCTCTGAAACACGGCCAAGAGCGTATCAACACGATGCCAGCGGTTGAAGTGGCACCGGTAATCCCAGCCGCTCAACCTGTCCAGGCGTTGGAAGCAGCCATTGCGGCAGTGTCCGAACCTGTGGCAGTGGCACCCGTGGCGGTGCTGGCAGATATTGACGCAAATGCCTTCCACGACCTCACGAGCGTTACTGATGAGCAATTGCCAACCTTGGCAAAAGCCCTGAAGCAAGACGAAGCCACTCTCAAAAGTGTCCGTGAACAACAGCAGCTGCTTAAGCAACTTGGCATCTTCAAGGTCGCAGGAGTCAGCGCATGAAAGCCCTGAAGGCATTGATGATCGCAGCCCTGGTGATGCCTCACATCGCCTTGGCCATCGAGCGCAACGACCTGCAGAGTTGCTACGAAACCGCCCAACTGCCTGAACTGAAGCCCACCTCTTCAGGCCGCGAACTGATCGTCGTGGTCGATGAGACCGTACCCGTTCCGGAAGATATCCAGAAGCAGGCCTGGGGTCAGATCACCCGTTTCGTGCAACCCGGTGACAGCATCAAGCTCTACAGCTTTTCGGCGTTTCTGCCGGGCGAATACCTACGTTTGATCTATGCCGGCAAGCTCGACAAAAATATCGGAGAGGAAGCCCGCGACGACGCCAGCGCACGCAAGCTGCGCACCCTGGACCAGTGCCTGGCCCGTCAGCCACAAGACTTCGAAACCGGCTTCGGCAAACTGTTCGTCAAGAGCCTGCGTGATGCCCGTCAGGACATTCCGAGAAGCGAAATCATGAACGCTTTGCGCAAAATCGGCGACGACATCAAAACTGCCGAAAAGACCCACGATCACGTGGTATTCCTAATCAGCGACATGCTGGAAAACAGCGACTACACCAGCTTCTACGCGAAAAATCAGATCAAGAATCTGGTGGTCGCCGACGAGCTGAAAAATGCCCGGACACACAACCTGTTCGCCGATCTTTCCGGCGCTCGCATCTATGTCACAGGTGCTGGCCTGATCACCGATGACATCAAACAAGGCTATCGCTCAGGTAAAACCATGGATGCGTTGAACGCGTTCTGGAATGGCTACTTCAGCCAATCCAACGCGTCGTTGGCGGGGTTTGGCACGCCTAGTTTAGGTGGGGACTTGAGGTGAGCGGGAGAGCCGCATGCGGGGGAATACCTGCGTGCGGCAACTACGCCACCTAAAAGTTACAAGCACTAATGAAAGGACTCCTCTTCTTATTAACCTGATCGCAGTCGCCTATCCGATCCGTGGAAGGCAATGAGAATGTTAGGGTTAGTACATGGGTTATGGCCCTAGATCACCGTTTTCACCTCATTTCATGGACTGCTTTGGGCGATTCTGTTGAAAAAGTCGATCCGCCCATATGGCTTGATCATTGACGGGTGAAAACGCCTTTTTCGCATGCTGCTAAGTGAATTCCGAGTCCGGAAACCTTCCCCCGAAAGTAAAGATTTCAATCTCGAACGCATACTTCACTGCTGCGTAAACCATGGCCGACTTTTTCAACAGAATCGGTCGATCTCTGCCGCTCACATCCACGCATCGTGCTGGTCAAATCCGATGCAAATGACTGGTCAGGTCGAATGCAAATGGGTGGGCAAGTCCGTGCGAATACCCATTAGCTGAAGGACAGTCTGAGGTAGGTGATCACCGTCAATTTTCGGTCATTGACCCACCGCCATCGCGAGCAGGCTCGCTACTACAAAGGGCGGGATTTTGCTTTGGATTTATGCCAAGTGCCCACATCGCCTACAGAATCGACACAAAATCCCTACAAAATACCGAGCTTGCTATCTGTCATCCCGGCGAGGGTGCGTATATAAAAGCTCCCCATTACGGCAAAGCGCGTGAATAACTGTTCATCTACCGCTTCAGCGGTTGACACACGCGGAACCGATTAAGCATTTTGTTTCACTTACGCAGGCTGGGGCTCAGGCGCAGCATGTCCAACCCTGTATCGACCCAGCGCTCGGCTTCGATGTGCAGTTCGAAGCTGTCGGGGGCCAATAGCCACTGATACAGGATGCCGTCGATATAGGCGTGCAAACTGATGGCCGCCCGGGCGGTGTCGAGGTTTTCCGGCAACTGCCCACGATTCACTGCATTGCTCAGCGCCAGGCCGATCCGCACATTGCAGTCGAGGATGGCTGACACGCGCTGCTGACGCAGGTCGCACATTTCGTCGGTGAATTCGCACTTATGAAACAGAATTTCGTTGATGCGCCGGGTTTTCGGGTCCAGTGCAATTTGATGGAACAAATGAATCAACAGTTTGCGCATGCAGCCCAGCGGATCAGGTTCGTCCTCGTTTTCGCTGGCTTTGGCCATTTCGTCCAGTGGCTCCTGCAAGGTATCGAGCATGGCCTGAACCAGGTCCGCCTTGTTGCTGAAATGCCAATAGATAGCCCCGCGCGTGACGCCGGCCAGGGTCGCGATGTCGGCCAGCGTCGTGCGCGCCACGCCCCTTTCAAAAAAGGCTTTTTCGGCCGCTTCGAGTATCTGGCTGCGCGTTTCTTGAGCTTCCTCTTTGGTACGACGGACCATGGCAGTACAACCTCAATCAGGATGCTTCAGCGATGTTTGAGTATCAGCTGAATAAAAGGGGGACGAGCCCTTTCGGGTGTCGTCCCCGGACCAACAATTCGGACCTTTAAGCGGCTTCTGTAACGGTGTGGGTACAGTGCCAAGGTGTTTACAAACAACCATGAATGTAAGTATATTCCTTAGCAAGCTACTTATCCACCCGGCACCCATTTTTTAACCTTCCATCTTTTCTTGTGCGTGTATTGCGCGCCTGACCCGAGGATTTTCATGCAATTCAAGCCAGCTGTTACCGCTCTGGTCGCCGCCGTCGCCCTGGCATCGCTGCTCAGCGGATGTAAAAAGGAAGAGGCAGCCCCGGCCGCACCACCGCCTCAGGTCGGCGTCGTTACCCTGCAACCGCAAACGTTTACGTTGACGTCCGAACTGCCGGGCCGCACCAGTGCGTTCCGCATCGCTGAAGTCCGTCCCCAGGTCAACGGCATCATTCTCAAGCGCCTGTTCAAGGAAGGCGCCGATGTCAAAGCCGGCCAGCAGCTTTATCAGATCGATCCGTCGGTCTACGAAGCGACGCTCAAAAGTGCCGAAGCCAACCTGCGTTCGACCAAATCGATCTCCGACCGCTACAAGCAACTGGTCGATGAGCAGGCCGTGAGCCGTCAGGAATACGACACCGCCGTGGCCAACCGCCTGCAATCGGAAGCCGCGCTGCAAAGCGCCCAGATCAATGTGCGCTACACCAAGGTCTACGCGCCGTTGACCGGCCGTATCGGTCGTTCTTCGGTGACCGAAGGCGCGCTGGTCAGCAACGGCCAGGTCGAAGCAATGGCCGTGATTCAGCAACTGGATCCGATCTATGTCGATGTGACCCAGTCCTCGGTCGAGCTGCTTGAACTGCGCCGCGAACTGGAAAGCGGTCGCCTGCAAAAGGCTGGCGACAACGCCGCCAAGGTCAAGCTGACCCTCGAGGACGGCAGCCAGTACAAACTGGACGGAAAGCTGGAATTCTCCGAGGTCTCAGTGGACCAGACCACCGGCTCCGTGACCCTGCGCGCCGTGTTCCCCAACCCTGACCATACGCTGCTGCCGGGCATGTTCGTGCATGCCCAGCTGCAGGCCGGCGTGAACAGCGCGGCGATTCTGGCTCCGCAGCAGGGCGTGACCCGTGACCTCAAAGGCAGCCCGACCGCGCTGGTCGTAGGTCCCGACAACAAGGTCGAACTGCGCCAGCTCAAGGCCAGCCGCACCGTCGGCAACCAGTGGCTGATCGAAGACGGCCTGAAGGCTGGCGATCGGTTGATCACCGAAGGACTGCAATTCGTCAAACCTGGCATCGAAGTCAAAGCCAGTGAAGCGACCAACGTTGGCGAAAAGAACCCGGCACCCGCTCAGGCAGCTAATAAAGCCGCTGGCGGTAAAGGGGAGTAAACCATGTCAAAATTCTTCATCGACCGTCCGATTTTCGCCTGGGTAATTGCCCTGGTGATCATGCTGGTCGGGGCACTCTCGATCCTCAAGCTGCCGATCAACCAGTACCCGAGCATTGCGCCTCCGGCGATTGCCATTTCCGTGACCTACCCGGGCGCTTCCGCGCAAACCGTGCAGGACACTGTGGTGCAAGTGATCGAGCAACAGCTCAACGGTATCGACAACCTGCGTTATGTGTCTTCGGAAAGTAACTCCGACGGCACCATGACCATCACCGCGACCTTCGAGCAAGGCACCAACTCCGATACCGCGCAGGTTCAGGTCCAGAACAAGCTGAACCTGGCCACCCCACTGCTGCCCCAAGAAGTGCAGCAGCAGGGTATCCGCGTGACCAAGGCGGTGAAGAACTTCCTGCTGGTGATCGGCGTGGTATCGCGCGACGGCAGCATGACCAAGGACGACCTGTCCAACTACATCGTATCGAACATGCAAGACCCGATCTCCCGGACCGCCGGTGTCGGTGACTTCCAGGTATTCGGTTCGCAATACGCGATGCGTATCTGGCTCGATCCGGCCAAGTTGAACAACTACAACCTGACTCCGGTGGACGTCAAAACCGCCGTCGCGGCGCAAAACGTGCAGATTTCGTCCGGCCAGCTCGGCGGCCTGCCCGCCTTGCCCAACACGCAGTTGAACGCAACGATCATCGGCAAGACCCGCCTGCAGACCGCCGAGCAATTCGACAAGATCCTGCTCAAGGTCAACAAGGACGGTTCTCAGGTTCGCCTCAAGGATGTCGCCGAAATCGGCCTGGGCGGTGAGAACTACAGCATCAACGCCCAGTTCAACGGTGCGCCGGCTTCCGGCCTGGCGGTGAAACTGGCCAACGGTGCCAACGCCCTCGATACGGCAAAAGCCCTGCGCAAGACCATCGACAACCTCAAGCCGTTCTTCCCGCAAGGGATGGAAGTGGTGTTCCCGTACGACACCACCCCGGTGGTGACCGAGTCGATCAAGGGTGTGGTTGAAACCCTGGTCGAAGCGATCGTGCTGGTGTTCCTGGTGATGTTCCTGTTCCTGCAAAACTTCCGCGCCACCGTCATCACCACGATGACTGTGCCGGTGGTATTGCTCGGTACGTTCGGTATCCTCGCGGCGGCCGGTTTCAGCATCAACACCCTGACCATGTTCGGTATGGTCCTGGCCATTGGCTTGCTGGTGGACGATGCCATCGTCGTGGTCGAAAACGTCGAACGGGTCATGAGCGAAGAAGGCCTGTCGCCCAAGGAAGCCACCAAGAAATCCATGGGGCAGATCCAGGGCGCCCTAGTCGGTATCGCCCTGGTATTGTCGGCGGTACTGCTGCCGATGGCGTTCTTCAGCGGCTCCACCGGTGTGATCTACAAGCAGTTCTCGATCACCATCGTCTCGGCCATGGCCCTGTCGGTAATGGTGGCCCTGATCTTCACCCCGGCGCTGTGCGCCACCATGCTCAAGGCGATTCCCAAAGGCGACCACGGCACGCCCAAACGCGGCTTCTTCGGCTGGTTCAACCGCAACTTCGACCGTGGCGTACGTAGTTACGAGCGCGGAGTGGGCAGTATGCTCGCGAACAAGGCCCCGTACCTGCTGGCTTACCTGCTGATCGTGGTCGGCATGATCTGGCTGTTCACCCGTATTCCAACGGCGTTCCTGCCCGAAGAAGACCAGGGCGTGTTGTTCGCCCAGGTGCAGACGCCTGCCGGCTCGACCGCCCAGCGCACCCAGGTGGTCGTGGACGAGATGCGTGAATTCCTGCTGCGCCCTGGCAAGGATGGTGGTGAAGGGGATGCGGTGAACTCGGTGTTTACCGTGACCGGTTTCAACTTCGCCGGTCGTGGCCAGAGTTCGGGTATGGCGTTCATCATGCTCAGGCCCTGGCATGAACGTAACGCCGACAACAACGTGTTCAAAGTCGCGGCCCGCGCCCAGCAGCACTTCTTCACCTTCCGCGACGCCATGGTGTTCGCCTTCGCGCCACCAGCCGTACTGGAACTGGGTAACGCCACCGGTTTTGACGTGTTCCTGCAAGACCGCGCCGGCATCGGTCACGAAAAGCTGATGGCGGCCCGTAACCAGTTCCTCGGCATGGCGGCGCAGAGCAAAGTGCTGTCGCAAGTCCGTCCGAACGGCCTGAACGATGAACCGCAGTACCAGCTGGAAATCGATGACGAGAAGGCCAGTGCCCTGGGCATTACCATCGCCGAAATCAACAACACCCTGTCCATCGCCCTGGGCAGTAGCTACGTCAACGACTTCATCGACCGCGGTCGGGTGAAGAAGGTGTACATACAAGGTCAGCCCGGCGCGCGCATGAGCCCGGAAGATCTGAAGAAGTGGTACGTGCGTAACACCACCGGCACCATGGTTCCGTTCTCGGCGTTCGCCAAGGGCGAGTGGATCTACGGCTCGCCGAAACTGGCCCGTTACAACGGCGTGGAAGCGATGGAAATCCTCGGTGCTCCGGCGCCAGGTTATTCCACCGGTGAAGCCATGGCCGAAGTCGAAGCCATTGCCCAGAAACTGCCGGCGGGTGTCGGTATTTCCTGGACTGGTCTGTCGTACGAGGAACGTTTGTCCGGTTCGCAAGCGCCTGCGCTGTACGCATTGTCGCTGCTGATGGTGTTTCTGTGCCTGGCAGCGCTGTATGAAAGCTGGTCGATCCCGATCGCGGTCATGTTGGTGGTGCCGCTGGGGATCATTGGTGCGCTGATGGCCACCAGCCTGCGTGGTCTGTCCAACGACGTGTACTTCCAGGTGGGCTTGTTGACGACCATCGGCCTGGCGGCGAAAAACGCCATTCTGATCGTCGAGTTCGCCAAGGAACTGCACGAGCAGGGACGCAGCCTGCGCGATGCCGCCATCGAAGCCTGCCGCATGCGTCTGCGACCGATCATCATGACCTCGCTCGCCTTCGTCCTCGGCGTGGTACCACTGGCTATTTCCACCGGTGCAGGCTCGGGTAGCCAGCATGCAATCGGTACCGGGGTAATCGGCGGTATGATCACTGCAACCGTACTGGCGATCTTCTGGGTCCCACTGTTCTTCGTCACCGTGTCGGCCATGGGTCAACGTAAAAACGTCGACCAGGAAGACGCCACTGAAACTCCTAAAGAGGCTGGCTAATGAGCAAGTCGCTACTCTCCCTGGCAGTCGCCGCCTTCGTACTCGGTGGCTGCTCGCTGATACCTGATTATCAGCAGCCGCAAGCACCGGTGGCGGATCAATACCCGCAGGGGCCGGCGTATTCGCCGGCCCAGGCACCCGCCCAGGCCACCGCGGAACAAGGCTGGAAGCAGTTTTTCCATGACCCTGCGCTGCAACAGTTGATCCAGGTCGCCCTGGAAAACAACCGTGACCTGCGTGTCGCGGCCCTGAACATCGACGCCTTCGCGGCTCAATACCGCATCCAGCGCGCTGACCTGTTCCCGGCCGTTTCGGCCAATGGCAGCGGCAGCCGCCAACGGGTTCCGGCCGATGCTTCGCAAACCGGTAAAGCGGGCATCAACAGCTCCTACTCGGCAACGGTCGGTATCAGCGCGTATGAGCTCGACCTGTTCGGTCGGGTGCGCAGCCTGAGCGAAGAAGCCTTGCAGAAATACTTCGCCACCGAAGAAGGCCGTCGCAGCACGCAGATCAGTCTGGTGGCCAGCGTGGCCAACGCCTACCTGACCTGGCAAGCCGACAAGGAACTGCTGAAAGTCACCCAGGACACCCTCGGCGCGTTCGAGGAGAGCTACAGGCTCACCGCCCGCAGCAACGAAGTGGGGGTCGCCTCGGCCCTGGACCTGGCGCAGTCGCGTACCTCGGTGGAAAACGCCCGCGCGCAATTGGCCAAGTACACCCGTCAGGTCGCCCAGGATGAAAACAGCCTGGTGCTGCTGCTCGGCACCGGCGTGCCGGCCAACCTGCCCGCCGCCAGACCGTTGTCTGACGAACTGTTGGCCGATGTACCGCCAGGCCTGCCGTCGGACTTGCTGCAACGTCGTCCGGACATCCTCCAGGCCGAATACAACCTCAAGGCTGCCAACGCCAACATCGGTGCCGCACGGGCCGCGTTCTTCCCGAGCATCAGCCTGACGGCCAACGCCGGCACCCTGAGCCCGGACCTGTCCGGTCTGTTCAAGGGCGGTTCGGGCACCTGGCTGTTCCAGCCGCAAATCAACCTGCCGATCTTTAACGCCGGCAGCCTGCGCGCGAGCCTGGACTACTCGAAGATCCAGAAAGACATCGGCGTGGCGAACTACGAGAAGTCCATTCAAACGGCCTTCCAGGAAGTCGCCGATGGCCTGGCCGCGCGTCAGACCTACGTCCAGCAGTTGCAGGCACAACAAGACTTTGTCAGTGCCAACCAGGACTACTACCGTCTGGCCGAGCGCCGCTACCGCATCGGTGTCGACAGCAACCTGACCTTCCTCGATGCCCAGCGTCAGCTGTTCAGCGCCCAACAGGCACTGGTCACCGATCGTCTGGCGCAACTGGTCAGCCAGGTCAATCTGTACAAGGCACTGGGGGGTGGCTGGAACGAGCAGACGGCGAAGAACGAGCCGTTGAAGGAAGAAGCGCCGAAGATGAAGTATTTCTGACTCCTTAATGCCAAAAAGCCCCATCATGGACTTATCACCCATAATGGGGCTTTTATATTTACCTCTCTAACACCGCCATTATGCACAGCGCCTCACCGCCTTGACTTAATTTCCGGCCACCACACTAAAAGCAAAACTAAGATTAATTCTCCGACTAAAAGAAGTATTAGGATTTTCTTGCAGAAAGGTAAAATAAAAACGTCCCTCGACCGACTTGCGCGACTCTTCAATAAACATGACAGTCAGCTCACCGCCCAAACTTCTTCTTTGAATCGATTCATTCCCAGTCGTAACACCCACTTTATCGAACCATAACTGGAAATCATTTTCCTCGAACGAAATTGGGTACGTTCTCCCTTGCTCCAGCCCCTCACCTACAAGATGGACTCTCGTCTCATGGCTGGTATCCAGGGCCGCCAGGTTAAAAGAACGCTCCGCCCCCCAAAAATAACAATATACATCCCTTAACTCTACTTCTTCTTCTTTTTCATTATTAACTTGATAATAACCTATCACTCTGCCCGCAGCCTTGGGGATCGCTCGATTCGCTACAGACAAATGATCATTATCTCTTACAACAGGATTAAATTTATTTTCGACTTCATTCATGACTGCCTCCAATTCATGCAACTTACACAATCTGGAATTTCAGACCTACTGATAGAGATTAATCCCGACCATCCAGCCACCACAACTATCAGATCTATCAGCTTGAAGCTTGATAAGCACATATATACATTGAAGATTTAAGTCAAACCAACACTGCCTTTCTAAAGTTGATATAGCAAGCCACTATGGGTAAACACAAGAACAGTCGTCCTATAAAATTCTTGCACCCCAGCAACCAGACCAGCCTTGCTGTCAACCTCACTGTTGCTATCGACGCTGGTAGCGATGGTTGCGAAATCGCGATGCAAACGCCCACCTTTTCTGTTCGATAATCGCCCAAAACCTGCCAATACCGATTGAACCATCTAGTACATTCCCCGCACCATCCGCTCCACAAGACCAATAACAACAGGTTCGACACCATGCCCCCGCGCCCTGCCCTGTCCGGCTGACCCCAAGGTTTCACCCCCCGAGTTAACCCGTTTTTTGTCTGCACCCATCGGGTAGCGGCATGCCCCCGTTCACCCCCAAGAATTAGAGAGACCCGAGCCCATGAAGCCTTCCACCGCGCAGTTTTTCGTTCCCAGTCTGATCGCCGTAGCCCTGGCGAGCGCAACCCTGCCCGCCCATGCCGAGGAGTCAGGCTTTGTCGAAGGCGCCAAGGTCAACCTGAACCTGCGCAACTTCTACATCAACCGCAACTTCACCAACCCGACCAAGGCTCAAGGCAAGGCTGAGGAGTGGACGCAGAGTTTCATCCTCGATGCCAAATCCGGATTCACCCAAGGCACCGTCGGCTTCGGCATGGATGTATTGGGGCTGTACTCGGTGAAACTCGACGGCGGCAAAGGTACCGGTGGCACGCAGTTGCTGCCGCTGGATCACGATGGCCGCCCGGCGGACAACTTCGGTCGCACCAACGTGGCGTTCAAGGCCAAGCTGTCGCAGACCGAAGCGAAGGTGGGCGACTGGATGCCGGTGCTGCCGATCCTTCGTTCGGACGACGGCCGCTCCCTGCCGCAAACCTTCCGCGGCGGCCAGATCACGTCGAAGGAAATCGACGGCCTGACGCTCTACGGCGGCCAATTCCGGCAGAACAGCCCGCGTGACGACAGCAGCATGAGCGACATGTCGATGACCGGCAAAGCGGCATTCACCTCTGACCGTTTCAACTTCCAGGGCGGCGAATACCTGTTCAACGAAAAACGCACCCAGATCGGTGTGTGGAACGCTGAACTCAAGGACATCTACAGCCAGCAATTCATCAACCTGGTGCACACCCAGCCATTGGGCGACTGGACCCTGGGCGCCAACCTCGGCTTCTTCTACGGCAAGGATGACGGCAGCGCCCGCGCCGGTGAGCTGGACAACAAAACCATGTACGGCCTGTTCTCGGCCAAGTACGGCGGCAGCACCTTCTACGTCGGCCTGCAGAAGCTCACCGGCGACAGTCCGTGGATGCGGGTCAACGGCACCAGCGGCGGCACCCTGGCCAACGACAGTTACAACTCCAGCTATGACAACGCCCGGGAAAAATCCTGGCAGGTGCGTCACGACTACAACTTCGTCGCCCTCGGCGTGCCGGGCCTGACCCTGATGAACCGCTACATCAGCGGCGACAACGTGCACACCGGCAACATCACTGATGGCAAGGAATGGGGTCGTGAAAGTGAACTGGGCTACACCGTGCAGAGCGGTGCGCTGAAAGACCTGAACCTGAAATGGCGCAATTCGACCATGCGCCGGGATTACAGCAACAACGAGTTCGATGAGAACCGCCTGATCATCAGCTATCCGATCAGCCTGCTTTAAAATCAAAAGATCGCAGCCTGCGGCAGCGCCTACAGGGGATCTATGGGTGGGAGCGAGCCTGCTCGCGATGGCAATTTTCCAGACACATCAATATGGGATGTACTGACGCCATCGCGGGCAAGCCCGCTCCCACAGGTTTTATGTATGCCGCATGTTTTGGGCATGACACAAAACTGTGTGGGAGCGGGCTTGCCCGCGATGGCGTCAGTTCAAGCAACAATAATCGCGGGATCACTCCCGCGATTCAATTCCCAACTCATCCCACACCGACTCGGCCAGGTGGAACGTCGCGTTGGCCGCCGGGATGCCGCAGTAAATTGCGCTCTGCATGATCACTTCCTTGATCTCACCCCGGCTCACGCCATTGTTGGCGGCGGCGCGCAGGTGCAGTTTGAGCTCGCCCTCACGGTTCATGCCGATCAGCATGGCGATGGTGATCAGGCTGCGGGTGTGGCGCGGCAGCCCTGGGCGGGTCCAGATGTCGCCCCAGGCGTGGCGGGTGATCATTTCCTGAAACTCCGAGTTGAACTCGGTCAATGCGTTCAGGCTGCGGTCGACATGGGCGTCGCCCAGTACGGCGCGACGGACTTTCATGCCCTCGTCGTAACGTTGCTTCTCGTCCACGACAGATCCCCTTAATGAGCCAACAAAAACGCCAGCACACGCTCACTGAACGCGGCGCCGGCCTGAACATTGGACAAGTGCGCCGCATAGAACTCGGCGTACTCGGCGCCCGACACATGCTCCTGAATGAAGTGCCCGCCGGACGGCGGCGTCACGGCATCTTCGGTGCCGGCAACCACCAGCAGTGGCACCTTGATCGAGGCCAATTGATCACGGAAATCGGCATCGCGCACTGCGGCGCAGTTGGCTGCATAGCCTTCAGGCGAAGTGGACGCCAGCATGTCGGTGATCTGCTTGGCCGCCGCCGGGTTGGCGGCAGAGAAGTCCGGGGTGAACCAGCGCGCAATCGACGCATCGCGCAATGCAACCATGGCCGCCGCACCGTCACTCAGAACGGTTTCGATGCGCGGATTCCATACCGACGGATCGCCGATTTTCGCTGCGGTGTTGCACACAACCAGCGAATTCAAGCGCTCGCCGGCATTGATCCCCAGCCACTGGCCGATCAAGCCACCCATGGACAGGCCGCAGAAATGCGCTCGCTCGATGTGCAAGGCATTCAGCAATGCCAGCACGTCGTGACCCAATTGCTCGATGCTGTAAGGCCCCGGCGTCACCAGCGACTGGCCGTGGCCACGGGTGTCGAAACGCAATACGCGGAAATGCTCGGTGAAGGCCGTCATTTGAGCGTCCCACATGTGCAGGTCGGTGCCCAGGGAATTGGACAGCACCAGCACCGGCGCATTGGCCGGGCCGTCGAGTTGGTAATGCAGTTCGCCCTCGGCGAGTTGTACGAAAGCCACAGCAATCTCCTTCAGGCAGTCAACGCAGAATGTTCAGCCACCGCTCGCTCGACCCAGGTACGGGCCTGACCGAGGTAATGGGCGGGGTCCAACAGATAATCGAGTTCAGCCGCCGACAGCTCGGCGGTCACTTGCGGCTCGTCGCCGAGCACCGCGCGCAGGTGCCGGTGTTCGGCCACCGCGCGTTTGCAGCATTGCTCCAATAGATGATGCGCCGTATCGCGCCCCACGCGTTGGGCGAGAACGATACTCACCGCTTCGGCAAGCACCAGGCCCTGGGTCAGGTCGAGGTTGCACGCCATGCGATCGGCGTCCACTTCCAGGCCCTGGGTCACCAACAGCGCTTGTTTGAGGCTGCCGGACACCAGGCAGCAAATCTCCGGCAGGGTTTCCCATTCGGCATGCCACAGCCCCAGGCTGCGCTCGTGTTCCTGTGGCATGGCGCTGAACAGCGTCGAGAGCAGGCCCGGCACGCGAGTCGCCGCGCCGATCAGCACCGCCGCGCCCACCGGGTTGCGTTTATGCGGCATGGTCGAGGAACCGCCCTTGCCCGGTGCCGAAGGCTCGAACACTTCGGCGGCTTCGGTTTGCATCAACAGGCTGATATCGCGCCCGAGTTTGCCGAGGCTGCCGGCGATCAGACCCAGCACCGAACCGAACTCCACCAGACGATCACGCTGGGTGTGCCAGGGTTGATCGGGCAAGGTCAGGTGCAGTTCTTCGGCCAAGGCCTGGGCAATCGGCATTGCCTGCTCACCGAGTGCCGCGAGGGTGCCCGAGGCGCCACCGAACTGCAGCACCAGCAAACGCGGCTTGAGTTCGAGCAAACGCTGGCGGCTGCGGGTGACTGCACCCAGCCAGCCGGCGATCTTCATGCCGAGGGTGACCGGCGTCGCGTGTTGCAACCAGGTGCGCCCGGCTAGCGGCGTGGCCACATAGCGTCGGGCTTGGATGGCGAGGGTCTGGCCCAGTTGCGCCAGATCGCTGTCGATCAGTTCCAGCGCCCGGCGCAGTTGCAGCACCAGGCCGCTGTCCATCACGTCCTGACTGGTGGCGCCCAGGTGCACATAGCGCTCGGCTTCGGCATCGTGCGCCGCGATCTGTTTGCCCAAGGCCTTGACCAACGGAATCGCCGAATTACCCGCCGTGGCAATGGCTTCGCCCAGAGCGGCAAAATCGTAATGCCCGGCCTGGCACGCCGCTTCGATCGGTGCCACCGCCGTCTGCGGAATCAGCCCGACCCGCGCCTCGGCCCGGGCCAGCGCCGCTTCGAAATCGAGCATGGCCTGAACCCGGCCCTGATCGCAGAACACTTCACGCATATCGCGGGCAGTGAAATAGGCATCGAACAATTGATTGCCCGGTCGCTCGTTCATAAACAGTCCCTGAAGGCGCGGGCCGCTCGGGCCCGCGAGTATGGTTCAAAGGTCGTGATGCAGGTACTTCGCTTGCTTGGGCAGGCGCAGGCTGAACAGGAGCGCGATCGCCATCATGACGGTCACGTACCAGTAGAAGGAGTTTTCCATGCCTCCCGCTTTAAGGCTCAAGGCCACATATTCCGCCGAACCGCCGAAGATCGCATTCGCCACCGCATACGCCAGGCCCACGCCCAGTGCCCGGACTTCCGGCGGGAACATCTCGGCTTTCACCAGACCGCTGATCGAGGTGTAGAAACTGACGATCGCCAGCGCCACGGTAATCAGCATGAAGGCGAGGAACGGACTGCTGATACTTTTCAGGCTAAGCAGAATCGGCACGGTGAACAGCGTACCGAGGGCGCCGAACCAGAGCATCGAGTTACGACGGCCGATCTTGTCGGCGAGCATGCCGAACAATGGCTGCATGCACATATAAAGGAACAGTGCGCCCGTCATGATGTAACTGGCGGTCTTGGCGGGCATGCCGGCAGTGTTCACCAGGTACTTCTGCATGTAGGTGGTGAAGGTGTAGAAAATCAGCGAGCCGCCGGCGGTGTAGCCGAGCACGGTGATGAACGCGGCTTTATGGTCGCGGAACAGAGCGCCGATGCTGCCGGCGTCCTTGTTTTCACGCATTTCCTTGCTGGTGGTTTCTTTGAGCGTACGACGCAGGAACAACGAAATCAGCGCTGCCACCGCACCGACCACGAACGGGATCCGCCAGCCGTAAGCACGTAATTCGTCCTCATTGAGGAACTGTTGCAGGATCACCACCAGGGAAACGGCCAGCAACTGCCCGCCAATCAACGTCACGTACTGGAAAGAAGCAAAGAAGCCACGCTGCCCCTTGAGCGCGACTTCGCTCATATAGGTGGCGGTGGTGCCGTATTCGCCACCCACTGAAAGGCCCTGGAGCAAACGGGCGAACAGCAACATGATCGGTGCCCAGACGCCGATGCTGTTGTAGGTCGGCAGACAAGCGATGAGCAATGAGCCGAAGCACATCATCAGAATCGAGATCAGCATCGAATTCTTGCGCCCGTGCTTGTCCGCGACACGGCCAAAAATCCATCCGCCAATCGGTCGCATCAGGAACCCGGCGGCAAACACGCCAGCGGTGTTGACCAACTGCACCGTTGGGTTATCGGACGGAAAAAAGGCAGGCGCGAAATAGATCGCACAGAAGGCGTATACGTAGAAATCGAACCATTCAACCAGGTTGCCGGACGAGGCGCCGACAATGGCGAAGATCCGCTTGTTGCGCTCTTCGCCGGTGTATAGCGGTTCTGAAACAGTAGTCGTTGTCATTGTTTTTCACTCAATGGGAACAGTGAGAGTCTAGACACACTTTGCAACAGCCCCGTTCCACAGATGCCCTAGCGACGTCGATCCCTTGTAGGTGCTGGCCTGCCAGCGAAAGACGCAAGAGCGACCGGGTTAATCAGTCAATACGCGTCAGACGATGATGTGTTCGGCGCCAATGGTCGGCCCGGTCATTTCCGACAACGAATGTGACAAGAACACCAGAGGATTGGACGGCGAGTACAGGTTGTTGGATGGGTACGTCGGGTGCAGGTAAGGCGGCTGAGTGCCTTCCTGCGGGCGACAGTAACCTGGCCTGTCAGTCATGAAGCATTCCTCTGTTGTTCTTGTCTTCGAAGCGTGTCAGACGCGTTCGATTGCCAACGCCAGCCCTTGGCCAACGCCGACGCACATGGTCGCCAGACCTTTCTTGCCACCGGTTTTTTCCAGCTGGTGCAAAGCAGTCAAGACCAGCCGCGCACCGCTCATGCCCAATGGATGACCCAAGGCAATGGCGCCACCGTTCGGGTTGACCTGCGGCGCGTCGTCCGCGATCCCCAACTCGCGCAGCACCGCCAACCCCTGGCTGGCGAAGGCTTCGTTGAGTTCGATGACGTCGAAATCACTCACCGCCACGCCCAGGCGCTCGGTCAGTTTGCGCACCGCTGGCACCGGGCCAATGCCCATCACCCGTGGTGCAACACCGGCGCTGGCCATGCCCAGCACTTTGGCGCGAGCGGTCAGGCCGTGTTTTTTCACCGCTTCAGCCGAGGCCAGGATCAGCGCCGCCGCACCGTCGTTCACGCCGGAAGCGTTGCCAGCGGTCACGGTTTTGTCGGGACCGTTGACCGGCTTGAGTTTGGTCAGGGCTTCGAGGGTGGTGTCGGCGCGAGGATGCTCGTCCTGGCTGACCACGGTATCACCCTTTTTGTGGGCAATGCGCACTTCGACGATTTCTTCGGCGAAAAAGCCGGCAGCCTGGGCGACGGCGGTGCGTTGCTGGCTGCGCAGGGCGAAGGCGTCCTGATCGGCGCGGGAGACTTTGTAATCGTCAGCCACGTTGTCGGCGGTCTGCGGCATCGCATCCACACCATACTGGGCTTTCATCAACGGGTTGATGAAACGCCAGCCGATGGTGGTGTCTTCGAGCTTCATGTTGCGCGAGAAAGCGGCATCGGCCTTGCCCATCACGAACGGTGCGCGGGACATCGATTCGACGCCACCGGCAATCGCCAGCTCCATTTCGCCACTGGCAATGGCACGGAACGCGGTGCCGATCGCATCCATACCCGAAGCGCAAAGGCGATTGAGGGTCACGCCCGGAATGGTTTCCGGGAGCCCCGCCAGCAGCAGCGCCATACGCGCCACGTTGCGGTTGTCTTCACCGGCCTGGTTGGCGCAGCCGAGGAACACCTCGTCCACCGCATTCCAGTCCACCGACGGGTTACGCGCCATCAGCGCCTTGATCGGCACGGCGGCCAGGTCGTCGGCGCGAACACCCGACAGACCACCGCCGAAACGGCCGATGGGGGTACGAATCGCGTCGCAGATATAAACGTCACGCATCACGCTTCTCCGGGGGCTTGGCCATGGGCCGCTGCAGTGCGGGCTTCGAGGTCACGCAATGCCGTCAGTTCGACCTCGGTCGGTTCGGCAGTGATATCGACGTGATCGGCAAAACGGATCGGCCAACCGGTGGCGGCAACCACTTGCTCACGGGTCACGCCCGAATGCAGCGCGGTCACCACGAACTCGTTGGTACCCGCCTCCGGCTCCATGATGCACAGGTCGGTAATGATGCCGACCGGACCGGCGCCTGGCAGACCCAGACGCTTGCGCGAATCGCCGCCCTCGCCGTGGCCGACCGAGGTGATGAAGTCGAGCTTGTCGACGAACGAACGGGACGACTGCTTGAGGATGATCAGTACGCTTTTGGCCGAACCAGCAATCTCCGGCGCGCCACCGGCACCCGGCAGACGCACTTTCGGCGCATGGTAATCACCGACCACGGTGGTGTTGATGTTGCCGAAACGGTCGACCTGCGCGGCACCGAGGAAACCGACGTCAATGCGCCCGCCCTGGAGCCAATAGCGGAAAATCTCACCGGTCGGCACCACGGTGTCAGCGGTTTCCGCCAGTTCACCGTCACCAATCGACAGTGGCAGTACGCTCGGTTTGGCACCGATCGGACCCGACTCGTAGATCAGCACGACATCCGGTGAGGACGTCAGGCGCGCCAGGTTGGCCGCTTTCGATGGCAGGCCGATACCGACGAAACACACCGAACCGTTCTTCAGACGGCGAGCGGCGGCGACGGTCATCATTTCATTGGTGGTGTAAGTCATTACTTAGCCTCCGAAGCGGCGGCCAGTTTGGCCTGGAACTCGCTGAAGTCAGCGCTGCCATGGATGTACTCGTTGATCCAGGCGGTAAAGGTTTCACGGTCGCGGGCAATCGGGTCCCAGGCCTGGTAGAAACGGTTATCGCGCTCGTTGTAGCCGTGCGCGTAGGACGGATGCGCGCCGCCGGGTACGTGGCAGACCGCACTCAAGGCCCAGGTCGGCAGGACACAGGCGTTCATCGGCGCGTTGAGGTCGTCGACGATTTCCTCAACGGTCACGATGCAGCGCTTGGCGGCCAGGGCGGCCTCTTTCTGCACGCCGAGGATGCCCCACAGCAATACGTTGCCTTTGCGGTCGGCTTTCTGCGCGTGGATCACGGTGATGTCCGGACGCACCGAAGGCACGGCGGCCAGCACTTCGCCAGTGAACGGGCAGGTGACGGATTTGATCAGCGGGTTGACCTTCGGCAAGTCGGAACCGGCGTAGGCGCGCAGTACCGCAAACGGCAGGCCGGAAGCCCCCGCGACGTAGGCATTGGCCAGGTCGGCGTGGCTGTGTTCTTCGATTTCCAGCGCATGCGGCCACTGTTTTTCGACGGCGTCGCGCAGTCGGTGCAGAGAACCGACACCCGGGTTGCCGCCCCAGGAGAAAATCAGCTTGCGGGCACAACCGGCACCGATCAACTGGTCGTAGATCAAGTCAGGGGTCATTCGCACCAGGGTCAGGTCTTTCTTGCCCTGGCGAATGATTTCGTGACCCGCCGCCGTCGGGATCAGGTGAGTGAAGCCTTCGAGCGCGACCGTATCGCCGTCGTTTACGAATTGCTTCACCGCGTCGTGCAGCGAAAGAATTTCAGCCATTGGGGCAGGCTCCCGTTTGTTATTAACCGACAGTGGAAGAAGGCGCCGATGCGCAGCGCCGGAATGACTGCAGATTAAGCCCCTGAAAAACGCCAAACAATCCGATAATCGACTGAGTGTTCGTTTATCGAACACATTGTTGTCTAACTACCGATCGTCGATCAGGTCGCATCCGCATGGCTGACCAAGCCCTTGATCACCACCGCCGTAGTGGCAAGGGCCGCCGGAATCACCAGCGCAGTCAGCACCTGTTCGAAGTTCCAGCCCAGGCCCAGCAACGTTGCGCCCATCCACGCACCAAGGATGGCGCCGAAGCGGCCAATGCCGAGCATCCACGACACCCCGGTGGCACGCCCCTGGGTCGGATAGAACCGCGCAGCCAGCGAAGGCATTGCCGATTGCGCACCGTTGACGCACATCCCGGCGATCAGCACCAGGGTCGCCAATATCGTGATGTTGCCCAGGCTCTGCCCCACCGCGTAGGCAAACACGCCGGCCAACAGGTAGAAAGTGCCGATGACCTTGTGCGGATTGAACCGGTCCATCGCCCAACCCACACCCACGGCGCTCAACACCCCGCCGAACTGGAACAGGGCTCCGATGAAGGCTGCCTGTTCCATGCTCGCGCCGCTGTCACGCATCAGGGTCGGCAACCAACTGGTCAGCAGGTACACAATCACCAGGCCCATGAAGTAGGTCAGCCACAACAACAAAGTGCCGACGCTGTAGGTGCCGGAAAAGATCACCGCGAACACGTTGCGCGCCTTCACGGTTTTCTGTTCCGGCACGCTGAAACTGGAAGCCTGGGCTACCACTGTCGGGTCAATCGGCGCCAGCGCCTTGCGCACTTTGTCGGTGCCACGGTTGCGCACGACGAGATAGCGCGCCGATTCCGGCAGCCACAGCAGCAACACGACACCGAGGATCAAGGGCAGGATCCCACCGATCAGCAACAGGCTGTGCCAGCCGAACGTCGGTATCAACTTGGCGGAGATGAATCCGCCCCCGGCCATGCCAAGGTTGAAACCGCAGAACATGCTGGTCACCAGCAAGGATTTCTTGCGCTCCGGGGTGTATTCCGACAGCAGCGTCGTGGCGTTGGGCATACCCGCCCCCAGTCCCAGGCCGGTCAGGAAACGCAGCACGAGCAACTGGTCGACATTGGTGCTGTAGGCCGAGGCCAGGCTAAACGCACCGAACAACAGCACCGCCCCCACCAATACGACTTTTCGCCCGAAGCGGTCAGCCAAGGGGCCGGAACCCAGTGCGCCGAAGACCATGCCGATCAGTGCCGCACTCATCACCGGGCCAAGGCTGGCCCGATCAATGCCCCAATCCTGGGACAGGGCCGGCGCGATAAACCCCATGGCGGCCGTGTCGAGGCCATCGAGGAAGACAATCAGGAAACACAGGATCACCACGCGCCACTGATAGCGCGAAATGGGTTGACCGTTGATGAAGGACTGCACATCAAGGCAGTGACCTACAGCAGACTGAGGCTGGTTCATTGTTTTTATTCCACGCAAAAAACGCAGTCGAACAGCTGCCAGCCGCGGCTGACGCTGTTACTGGGAAAGGGGTGTCGGGATCAGGCGATCCAGGTCTGGCAAGAAAAACAACGGGAACGCCAGCAGGTGGGGAACATGCGCATAGGGGAGCCTCTTCTCATTATTATGGGGTCGTCGTCCGGCGCCGATTCGGCATCGACAGCGCCGGGTGACGCTGCCGCGACATTAATGAGCCTGAGGAAAGAGCGTCAATTCGCCAAACGCGACTCTGTGCGTTTATCGAACAGCTTAGGTGAACAGCTGGGAACTGAGGTCGCGGCTGGCACTCAACAGGCCGGGCAGGAAGCGTTGCTCCAGTTCGTTGCGACTGACTCGCCCGGCGTGGGTGCTGACGTTCAGGGCCGCGACGACCTGGCCGGACGCGTCGTACACTGGAACGGCAATCGAGCGCAGCCCCTGTTCCAGCTCCTGATCGACGATGCACCAGCCCTGTTGCCGCACTTCTTGCAGGCACTCCAGCAGTGCTTCGGGGGTGTGGATGGTTCGACTGGTCTTGGCTTGCAGGTCGGCGTGGTCGAGATATTCACCCAGCGACGTGTCGTCCAGCGCAGCGAGCAGGATCCTGCCCATCGACGTGCAATAGGCCGGCAAGCGCCCGCCCACCGAGAGATCAACGGAAATCAGACGCTGAGTGGTCGCCGAACGGGCGATGTACAAAATGTCATCACCTTCCAGGGTCGCCATGTTGCAGGCCTCATGCAGTTGCTCGCTCATGCGGTCCAGATACGGCTGGGCAGAGACCGCCAGCGGCGTGGAAGAGACATAGGCGTGCCCGAGGGTCAGCACTTTGGGTAGCAGGGAATAGGTGCGCCCGTCGGTGGTGGCGTAGCCGAGTTTGATCAGCGTGTGCAGGCAACGGCGCACGGCGGCGCGGGGAATTTCCGTGCGATGACTGATCTGGGCGATGGTCAGGTGCCGCTTGCGCTCCTGGAATGCTTGCACGACGGCCAATCCACGTGCCAGGGAGGTCATGAAATCCGGATCGCCGGTCAGGGCCTGGATCCGCTTGGCTGGCGAGGCAACGATCGGCGGTGCCACTGAAGCGAAGGAGTTGCGCATTTGATCGTTCATTTAAGGTCCTTTTCCCACACGGATCAGCGACTATTACAAGCGGCTATCGACCTGCTATACAAGCCCGCACCGCCAACATTGGGCGATTATCGAACCATCGACCGATAATCGCAATTGACGCAGTCCGTGAACCGTACGCTCACTGACCGGGTCGTGCTGTCTTCCTTTAATAAGCTTTTACCCAGGCGCCAATGCGGACTTCAGGCTTCGCTATAGTTGCCTTACTTGTTCGGCTTAATGGCGCCAGAAAGGCATCGCTGCAAAGTGATACCCGCCAACGATCTAGTTCACACTAAAAGTTGCCTGCAACAACACAATCACACATCAAGATCTACTTTTACTGAGTTGACGATAGTGTTCTGTGATTCGCTCGCTATAATACAAACAGTAGCCAAGCGGCATTTTATTCGCCGAACACGCTACCCGGTGGCGCGATGTTCCATCGCTGCTGCCCTCGGCAAGCGCCCGACGCTGACCGCACAAGGTTCGCCATCACGCTCGCCGAAATAGGATACTGATGCTACGTCAGCTGTTTATCTCTGGTGCCGTAGCCGCCTGCAAAACGGAAGTATCGATCACACAACCGAAAACGATGGTTTTCGAGCCTCGCTGGTTCGACGAGTGTGGTCAATACATTGAACGCAGCGCGATTCACCAGAATTCATCTCAACTCAATCAGGTAGCACTGTGACGAAAGACGAACTGCGCGCGGAACTTGAGCGCCAGGAACAACGTTACAAGGAAGTTTACGGCGGGGAAGTCACCACCTACGCCGCCCAACCCGAGCCGGAACGCAAACCCTGGCGTAAACGCGCCACCGTTCAGGATCAGGCTTTCATTCAGGAATTGCAGAAAATGGAAAAGGAACTCAAAGCCGAAGAGCCATGACTGCTTCGGCCTGAATCCTTTCAAGGGTCTGCATTTGCCCCCGTTAAAAGCGGGATGTACTGATGTTGCCTTTTACGCCCGCCACGAGCGGGCTGAAGCTATCTTGTCCATCGGACGAGGTAAAAGGCTCATATCTGACCCTCATTTCAGAATTTTCACACAAGTACCCAGCTCCGCCTGCCGGTGAGGGAAACCCTTGTGGCGCAAGGCTTTCCAAATAAATTCAACGACTTGTGAAACCCGAAAATTCGCTGACGCTTCGGGTATGGATACAAAATAATTCGTTGAAGAATGTTACCGATGAGCAGCAAGTGCATCGATTCACAGTCTTTTCTGGCATAATCGCGCCCCCTTATGACCGGGTCAGAAAACCTTCATGATCGATTTATTCAGCGGACTGGATGCTTGGGTGCTTGTGAGCCTCTTGCTCGCCCTGGCTTTTGTCCTCGCCTTCGAGTTCATCAATGGATTTCATGACACCGCTAACGCGGTCGCCACTGTTATCTACACCAAAGCAATGCCGCCCCATCTGGCCGTGTTTTTTTCCGGTGTGTTCAATTTCCTCGGCGTATTGCTGGGCGGCGTTGGCGTGGCGTATGCCATCGTTCACCTGCTGCCGGTGGAGCTGCTGATCAATGTGAATACCGGCCACGGCCTGGCAATGGTGTTCTCGTTGCTCGCCGCCGCCATCGCCTGGAACCTGGGCACCTGGTATTTCGGTATCCCCGCCTCCAGCTCCCACACCCTGATCGGCTCGATCCTCGGCGTCGGTCTGGCCAACGCCCTGATCAACGACATTCCGTTGGCCGACGGGGTGAACTGGCAGAAAGCGATTGATATCGGCGCATCGCTGGTGTTCTCGCCGATGGCGGGTTTCCTGATTGCCGCATTGATCCTGATCGGTCTCAAATGGTGGCGTCCGCTGTCGAAGATGCACAAGACACCGGAAGAGCGCCGCAAGATCGACGACAAGAAACACCCGCCGTTCTGGAACCGCCTGGTGCTGGTGATTTCGGCAATGGCCGTGAGTTTCGTGCACGGTTCCAACGATGGCCAGAAAGGTATTGGCCTGATCATGCTGGTATTGATCGGTATCGTGCCGGCGCAGTTCGTGCTTGACCTGAACAGCACCACTTACCAGATCGAGCGCACCCGCGACGCGACCCTGCACCTGAGCCAGTTCTACCAGCGCAATCACGAGACCCTGGGTGAGTTCCTGGCCCTGGGCAAGAGCGTGGAAGGCGATCTTCCGGAGAAATTCCGTTGCAACCCGCAACAGACCGAACCGACCATTACCGCCCTGCTCGGCACGCTCAAGGGCGTAGCCGACTACCACTCGCTGACGTCGGAACACCGCATCGAAGTTCGTCGCTACTTGCTCTGCCTGGACGACACGGCGAAGAAAGTCAGCAAGTTGCCTGGCCTGGCAGCACGAGAAAAAGCTGACCTGGACAAGCTGCGCAAAGACCTGACCACCACCACCGAATACGCCCCGTTCTGGGTGATTCTGGCGGTCGCACTGGCCCTCGGCCTAGGCACCATGGTCGGCTGGAAACGCGTGGTACTGACCATCGGCGAGAAGATCGGCAAGCAGGGCATGACCTATTCCCAGGGCATGTCGGCACAGATCACCACCGCGAGCCTGATCGGCATGGCCAACATCTTCAGCCTGCCGGTGTCCACGACTCACGTCCTTTCCTCGGGTGTGGCCGGTACCATGGTCGCCAACAAAAGCGGACTGCAAGGCGGCACCGTCAGAAACATCCTGCTGGCCTGGGTCCTGACCCTGCCAGCCACGGTGGGCCTGTCGGCCGGTCTGTTCTGGCTGGCCTCGAAGGCACTCGGCAGCTGATACGCAGCCAAACGGAAAAGGCGCGCTCCGCAAGGACCGCGCCTTTTTTATTGCTGCAATTCTGCAGAAACAGCAATCCTCCTGTGTGCGAGCCCTGCATTGTCGGTCAGTTTTTCGCAGACAAAAAAAAGGGCAACCGAAGTTGCCCAAAATGCCTTGCGTGCCCATTACATCGAGAAAGACTTACGGTTTTTTCCGCTTGTGCGAGTCCTTCCAGATAAACAATCCGAATCCTGCAAAAAAAACAAACATGAGGCTGACGGTCAGCACTCCAGCGATCACCACGTTGTCGAAAAACATGACGCGTCTCCTGCAGTTGCCTTGTTGCGATGGGATTAAGTTAACCAAACAGGCAGGAGAAAATATTGACCGGGGTCAATGTCGCCCGATAACGGGGATAAAGGAGGGGAAAAACTGACCTACATCAATTAGCGCTATGGGCTTAGCGCTTTTTCGGTTTGTTTTTTGGCTTTTTCTTGGCTTTGCCCAAAGGCATGGCTTGCTCGAACGCCTGGCGCACTTCATTCAGGCGTTTGTCATTAAGGTCATGGATACGCTTGGCGCGTTCGGCGTTGAGGTCGATCAGCTTGTCGTCTTGGCTCATGGCGTTAAGTGCATCGCTTGAATTGAGGGTGCGCTGCCGCATCGGTTGGCAGGATTTTGCCAATAATGCGGTCTGACGACGGCGCTGACCAGCCGCCAACTCAAATCTCGATATCTACCCACAAGCCTTGACGGGGCTGATCCTCCATCAGTGGCACCACCGGCACGGTGTTATCGGCGTTAAGTTCATCGCCCGGAATCGCCAGGTGCGCTTCGGGGTCATCATCGGCTTCCCGACGGCGGCGCTGGCGTTCCTGCTGCCGACGCTGCTCCTCACGCAACAGCAAGGTAGCTTCGTCAGAATCGCGATGTTTCAGGTCGATCGTGCTGTCGCTGGAGCTCTCCTGCGCAGGAACCACGGGCGCGATGTCTGGGCGCGGACGGATCGGGTCATGCTGTGAGGTGATCGGTACGGCACTCAAGGGGAGCATCGGTGGCAGCATATTTATCAGTCTCCTGTGAGCAGGCTGTCGGCCGCGCAGAGGGCGACTTGAGCCATCGGTCGCAAACTGTGACCCGATTGGCACGAAAGAGTGCCCTTCCCCGCACACCTGACGCGGGTGGGCTAACGTAAGACTCAGAGTTTTTATGAGAGTCTTTTGGCCCTCAAGCCCTCATTCCGTTAAGATAGCCCGCTTTTTCAAGGTGGGAGTCAGGCAGCATGGCGCAGCAGTATCAACCGGGGCAACGCTGGATCAGTGACAGCGAAGCCGAGCTGGGTTTAGGCACCGTTCTGGCACAGGACGGCCGCTTGTTGACCGTGCTCTACCCGGCCACTGGCGACACCCGCCAGTACGCGCTTCGGAATGCGCCCCTCACCCGCGTGCGGTTCTCGCCGGGTGACACCATCACTCACTTCGAAGGCTGGAAGCTGATCGTTCGCGAAGTCGACGACATCGATGGGTTGCTGGTCTATCACGGCCTCAACGCACAGAACGAAGTGGTCACCCTGCCGGAAACCCAACTGTCGAATTTCATCCAGTTCCGCCTGGCCAGCGACCGCCTGTTCGCCGGGCAGATCGACCCGCTTCCCTGGTTCTCCCTGCGCTATCACACCCTGGAACACACCAGCCGCCAATTGCAATCCGCGCTCTGGGGCCTGGGTGGCGTGCGTGCGCAACCGATCGCGCACCAGCTGCACATCGCCCGTGAAGTCGCCGACCGTATCGCTCCACGGGTTTTGCTGGCCGACGAAGTGGGTCTGGGCAAGACCATCGAAGCCGGTCTGGTGATCCATCGCCAATTGCTGTCGGGGCGCGCCAATCGCGTGCTGATCCTGGTGCCGGAGAACCTTCAGCACCAGTGGCTGGTGGAAATGCGTCGCCGTTTCAACCTGCAGGTCGCGCTGTTCGACGAAGAACGCTTCATCGAAAGCGATGCCGGCAACCCGTTCGAAGACACTCAGCTCGCGCTGGTGGCACTCGAATGGCTGGTGGAAGATGAAAAAGCCCAGGACGCGCTGTTCGCAGCCGGTTGGGACTTGCTGGTTGTCGACGAAGCGCATCACCTGGTGTGGCACGAAGATCAGGTCAGCCCCGAGTACTCGCTGGTCGAGCAACTTGCCGAAACCATCCCGGGCGTGCTGCTGCTGACCGCGACCCCGGAACAACTGGGCCAGGACAGCCACTTCGCCCGTCTGCGCCTGCTCGATCCAAACCGTTTCCATGATCTGCACGCCTTCCGCGCCGAGAGCGAAAACTATCGCCCGGTGGCCGAGGCCGTCCAGGAACTGCTGGACCAGGGGCGTCTGTCGCCTGAAGCGCACAAGACCATCCATGGCTTCCTCGGTAACGAAGGCGAAGCCCTGCTGAGCGCAGTCAACGATGGCGATACCGAAGCCAGCGCCCGTCTCGTGCGCGAACTGCTGGACCGTCACGGCACTGGCCGCGTGCTGTTCCGTAACACCCGCGCGGCCGTGCAGGGTTTCCCGGAGCGCAAACTGCATCCGTACCCGCTGCCGTGCCCGGACGAATACCTCGAGCTGCCATTGGGCGATCACGCCGAGCTCTACCCGGAAGTCAGCTTCCAGGCGCAGCCGGACGCCAACGAAGAAGAGCGCTGGTGGAAATTCGACCCGCGCGTCGAGTGGCTGATCGACACCCTGAAGATGCTCAAGCGCACCAAGGTGCTGGTGATCTGCGCCCACGCTGAAACCGCCATGGACCTGGAAGACGCCCTGCGCGTGCGCTCGGGCATTCCGGCCACGGTGTTCCACGAGGGCATGAACATCCTCGAACGTGACCGTGCCGCCGCTTACTTCGCCGACGAGGAATTTGGCGCGCAAGTGCTGATCTGCTCGGAAATCGGCAGCGAAGGCCGCAACTTCCAGTTCTCCCATCACCTGGTGCTGTTCGATCTGCCGTCGCACCCGGACCTGCTTGAACAACGTATCGGTCGCCTGGACCGGATCGGTCAGAAGCACGTCATCGAATTGCATGTGCCATACCTGGAAACCAGCCCGCAAGAGCGCCTGTTCCAGTGGTACCACGAAGCGCTGAACGCGTTCCTCAATACTTGCCCGACCGGCAACGCCCTGCAGCATCAATTCGGCCCGCGTCTGCTGCCGCTGCTGGAAGAAGCCGACGACGCTGAATGGCAAGCGCTGATCAACGAAGCCCGCACCGAGCGCGAGCGCCTGGAAGCCGAGTTGCACACCGGCCGCGACCGTTTGCTGGAACTCAATTCCGGTGGCGCTGGCGAAGGCGATGCACTGGTCGAAGCCATCCTCGAGCAAGACGATCAGTTCACCCTGCCGATCTACATGGAAACCCTGTTCGATGCATTTGGCATCGACAGCGAAGACCATTCGGAAAACGCCCTGATCCTCAAGCCGAGCGAGAAAATGCTCGACGCCAGCTTCCCGCTGGGCGACGACGAAGGCGTGACCATCACCTACGACCGCAACCAGGCGCTGTCCCGCGAGGACATGCAGTTCATCACCTGGGAACACCCGATGGTTCAGGGCGGTATGGATTTGGTGCTGTCCGGCTCCATGGGTAACACCGCCGTGGCACTGATCAAGAACAAGGCATTGAAACCCGGCACGGTGTTGCTCGAATTGCTCTATGTCAGCGAAGTGGTTGCCCCGCGTTCGCTGCAACTGGGCCGCTACCTGCCACCGGCCGCCCTGCGCTGCCTGCTCGACCCGAACGGTAACGACCTGTCGGCCCGGGTATCGTTCGAGACCTTGAACGATCAGCTGGAAAGCGTACCGCGCGCCAGCGCCAACAAATTCATCCAGGCCCAGCGCGATCAGCTGACGCCACGGATCAATGCTGGCGAAGACAAGATCTACCCGCGTCACGCCGAGCGTGTGGCCGAGGCGCAACGTCGTCTGGCAGCCGATACCGATGAAGAACTGGCTCGCCTGACCGCCTTGCAAGCGGTCAACCCGACCGTACGTGACAGCGAACTGGTTGCCCTGCGCAAACAACGCGAGCAAGGCCTGGCCATGCTCGACAAGGCCGCGCTACGACTGGAAGCGATCCGGGTGTTGGTGGCGGGTTAAATCCCCTGCTCCACCGCTATAAATGAAAAGGCCCGCAGCGATGCGGGCCTTTTTTTGTTACCTGAATTTAATCGGGTGCTGCTGATGGCCTCTTCGCGAGCAAGCCCGCTCCTACGGTGTTCGAGTCGTGCACAGAATCTGTAAATACCCCAAACCTATGGGAGAGAGCTTGCTCGCGAAAGCGATTATGCAGTCGCTGCAACTCCGTCTGGCTCAACCACAGCAATCAACCCCTCCTTCATCCGCTTGGCATCGCGCACAAAACACCGCGAAGCCAGGAACAGAAACACCATGGTGAAAAACAGCGCCACCGGGATCAGGTACATCGCATCATGCAGGCCGACGGCCTTGAACGCCTCGGTCATCTGTTCGGCACCGGCGGCAAGCATCGCTGTATGGGCGAAGTGATCAGACAACGCGCCCACCACCACCGGACCCAGTCCACCGCCCAGCAGGTACAACCCGGCAAAAAACAGCGCCATGGCTGTCGCCCTCAGGCGCGGTTCGACCACGTCCTGAATCGCCGTGTACACGCAGGTGTAAAAATTATAGGCAAACAACCAGCCCAGACTGAACACCGCCACGAATACGCCAATCTCGATTCGCCCCGCATGCAGCGCCCAGGCCGTGCACAGGGTCGAGATAATCAGGCTCACCGCGGCAAACAGCAGACGCCCGTTGGCGACGCGCTGATGAATCTTGTCCGCGACCCAGCCACCCAGCGTCAGGCCGACCAACCCGGTCACACCGACAATCACACCGGTCGCCACCGCCGCCTCCTGCAACGGCATCAGGAAGTAACGCTGCAGCATCGGCACCAGAAACGAGTTGCAGGCATAGGTCGCGAAGTTGAAGCAGAGACCGGCCAACACCAGCCACAGGAAAGTCGGCACCGCCAACACCCGGCGAATTGGCCGGTCTACGCGCTCCTGCGAGACCTGTACGCTCTCGGCAGCGCCCCGTTTCGGTTCTTTGATGAAGAACATGAAGACCGCCAGGATCAGTCCCGGCACGGCAGCGATGAAGAACGGTGCGCGCCAGCTGTCGAATGCCTTGACCATCGCACCGATGGTGAAGAACGCCAGCAACAGCCCCAAAGGCAGGCCAAGCATGAAGATACCCATGGCCCGCGCCCGCCGGTGAGCCGGAAACAAATCGCCGATCAACGAGTTGGCGGCGGGCGCGTAACTGGCCTCCCCGATGCCGATGCCCATGCGCACGACCAGGAAACTCCAGAAACTGCCCACCATGCCGTTGATTGCGGTCAACCCGCTCCACACGGCCAGCCCCCAGCCCATCAACTTGCTGCGCGAACCGGTATCGGCCATCCGCCCCAATGGCAGGCCGGCGATGGCGTAGACGAGGGTGAAGGCGGTGCCGATGATCCCCAGTTGAAAGTCGCTGAGGTGCCATTCCATGCGGATCGGCTCAATGATGATGGCCGGGATGGTGCGGTCGAAAAAGTTGAACAGGTTGGCCAGGAACAGCAGGAACAGAATGCGCCAGGCATTCGCCGCTTGGGTCGAGTTCTGCATGGGTCCATCTCTTTTATTGTTATGGGGCTTCACTGCCAGCGCATCCGAGCCCGGAGTTTGCAATCTAGTCAGCCCCTCAAATGCTGTCTGTCATTATTCGCAAGACTGATACCCAACCATGGGGACGGGCGCAGCCCATGCAACAATTTATTTCCAAACGCTCTAAACCTAATTCCAAAAAGGTTGGGTTCAATTAGCCACTACGGCTTGCGCTTCGTACATGGCTTCTATACTCCAATGCATTCGCCAGCGCCGATTGCGCGGGCCGGGATGATCTTGATGGGGCATGCTATGGAGTGGCTTGGTTTGCATTTCATTACCGAGCTATCGGAAAGCGGGCAAGTCATACTCAATTGCATGCACGACCCATTTCTGGTGTTACTGGCCTATCTGGTCGCCTGTGCTGGCAGTTTTGCCACACTGGACATGGCCGAGCGGGTTGCCCATGCAGATAACCCTTCCTCCCAACGCCTTTGGCGCTGGGTCGGTGCCGGATGCCTGGCGGGCGGTATCTGGGCCATGCATTTCATTGGCATGCTCGCGTTCAAAGTGCCGGTGGATGTTCATTTCCAACTGCCCGTTACTTTGTTGTCCCTGTTGATCGCCCTGCTCACCTCCTGGCTGGTGATGTACACCCTCAGCCGTCCCGCCCTGAGCTTTTGGCGATGCCTTAAGGCATCGGTCTGGATCGGCATGGGCATCTCGACCATGCATTACGTGGGCATGGGTGCCATGAAGTCGCAGGCGATGGTCTACTACCAGCCAGTGTTGTTCGCGCTATCCATACTGGTCGCGATAGGCGCCAGTCTGGCGGCACTGTTACTGGCTCGCCATTTGCGCAACGGCACCGGGATGTTTCATCAGTTGCTCAAGTACAGCGCGAGCCTGGTGCTCGGGGCCGGCATCATCAGCATGCACTTCACGGGAATGGCGGCCTTCAATCTGGCGCTGCCAAGCGGCACCCCCTTGCCGCAGCCGGGGGAACACAACCACCTGCAGCTGGGGGTGACTGTCGCGATCATGACGCTGCTCATCATTGGCAGCTGCATCAGCGCAGCCCTGGCGGACAAGAAACTGCAAATCAAGGATCACGATTTGCAACGGGTGAACTCGTTGCTCAGCCAACTCGACCAGGCTCGAGTATCCCTGCAACAGGTCGCGCATTACGATGCCTTGACCAGCCTGATCAACCGACGCGGCTTCAACCAGATCTTCGCCGAGAAGCTCATCGAGAAAACCCACGAAGGCGGCATGCTCGCGGTCCTGTTCCTCGACATCGACCATTTCAAGAGGATCAACGACAGCCTTGGCCATGACGCTGGAGACGAACTGCTCAAGGTATTGGCCAGCCACATCAAGGCCTCCGTGCGCAGCCACGAAGATGTGGTTGCGCGCTTCGGTGGCGACGAGTTCTGCATCCTCATCGATCTGCACGATCGCGACGAGGCCCGGCAAATGGCCCAGCGCATCATGCAGAAAATGAAAGACCCCATCGAACTGGCCGGACGGCGCATGGTGATGACCACCAGCATCGGCATCAGCGTGTTCCCGGAGGACGGCAAGACTTGCGAGGAGCTGCTGAAGAATGCCGACCTGGCGCTGTATCAGTCCAAGGGTAGCGGGCGTAACGGCTTGAATTTTTTCAGCGCCAATCTCAAGGCCCGGGCCACGCTGGAGCTGCAACTGGAAGAAGAGCTGCGCCATGCCTTGCGAGAAGATGCTGGCCTGATGCTCTATTACCAACCCATCTATGACCTGAAGACCGGGCAAGTCAGCAAGCTTGAAGCGTTGATTCGCTGGCAGCATCCGATCCACGGATTTCTCGCACCGGACCGCTTCATTCCCATCGCCGAGGCCAATGGCCTGATCACCGAACTCGACAAGTGGGTGTTGCGCAAGGCCTGCGAGGACCTCGGCGAGCTATCGCGCCAGGGCCGCGAAAGCCTGAAGATCGCCGTGAATTGCTCACCCCTGACCCTCGTGCGCGAAGAGTTGCCCAGTGAAATCGAGCAGGCGCTACGCAGTGCCGGGGTCGCACCGCAACGGCTGGAGCTGGAGGTGACCGAGCATGCCCTGATGGGCAAAATCGCCGATACGCTGGTGTTGCTGCAGCAGATTCGCGCCCTGGGCGTGTCGCTGTCGATCGATGACTTTGGCACCGGCTACTCGTCCCTCGCGTACCTCAAGCGCTTGCCACTCAACACATTGAAGATCGATCGCTCGTTCATTGTCGACATCCCCAAGTCCGCCCAGGACATGGAAATCGTCCAGGCCATTATCGTGATGGCCCACACCCTGCACCTGGAAGTGGTCACTGAGGGCGTCGAGACTTTCGAGCAGTACCAGCTTCTCGAACACCACGGCTGCGACTACGTCCAGGGCTACCTGCTCAGCCGCCCGATACCACTGGCTGGCTTACGTCCGGTGCTGGATGAAATCAACCAGCGCAGGCACACCTTCAGCGTTACGCCCCTGAGCCTGGTTCACGGTACAACTGCACTAATGTAGCGGGATCTTTTTCCAGGAAACCCTGACTGCCATGCAATCGCATCAACTGCGCTGCCAGGCCACTGATCGGAGTTGCCGAGCCTTGCTCGCGGGAAAACTTCACCGCTGTATCCAGATCCTTGAGCAGGGTTCGCACGTGCCATTTGACCGGTTCGAAACGGCTGTCAGCCATTTGCGGGCCGAGGATCTGCAAGGGTTTCGAATCGGCAAAGCCACCGGCCAGCGCCTCGGCGATCAGACTCGCATCGACACCGGAGCGCTCGGCCAACGCCACCACTTCGGCAATCACCAGGGCGTTGCAGGCCACGATCATCTGGTTGCAGGCCTTGGTCACCTGCCCCGCGCCGACTGCGCCCATGTGCGTCACTCGCTGACCCAGGCTCAATAAAACAGGCTTGACCCGCTCAAGGTTTGCCGCATCGCCACCGACCATGATCGCCAGACTGCCGGCCTCGGCGCCGACCACGCCGCCGGATACCGGCGCATCCAGCCAGCCCATACCGGTTTTACTGACAAGCGCCGAAGCCATTTCCCGCGTTGCGGTAGGCTCCAGGCTGGAAAAATCCACCAGCAACTGGCCCTTTTTCGCGCCCTCGACAACCCCTGCCACACCAAAAACCACCTCACGTACCACCGAAGTGTCAGCCAGGCACAGCATCACCACATCGGCGTGCCGGCACAGCTCGGCAGGCGTCGCGACCTGGCGAGCGCCGGCTTCGACCAGTGATGCGCACTTGGCCGGATGACGGTTCCACACCGTCAGCGGATAACCCGCCGCGAGCAGGCGCCGGCACATCGGCAACCCCATCAAACCTATACCGGCGAACCCCAACGAAGGTAGCGTTGACATCATTTGGCCTCCTTTTGATTAAAGATCGCTGAATAGTGGCCGATTCATCATGACTTAGGAAAGGATTCTCCCGAGCGACGTTCAGGCCACGGCCACTGACGCTTGGACCCAATACGCGCTGAAAAAAGACGCGAGTTCTCATTCCGTGACAGTCGACGACAGTGAGTCGCCCGACCATCCAGCCCAGGTACATGGCGAACAATGACTTCTAAAAACAATCCGGCCACTGCGGTATCCGACCTGACCTTGAGCCCCGCAGCGAACGCGCCTGCCCTTGCTCCGTCAAAGCCTCTGCTGCCGTCACGCCCGCTGGGGACTCAGCAATACCTGTACTTCACGGAAACCAATACCGACCGCATCCTCGATAACCTCGATGGACTGCGCGACATGGTGTTCCCGCGCCCACCGCATCTGGAAGGCGACAACGAACAGCACAATGATCAGGAATTCCCGTCGGTGTGCCTGATCGGCCTGGGTCGTTGCGGCTCGAACATCGCCCTGGACGTCGCGGAGCTGGTGTACAACGCCCGCAAGTTCTACCTCAACGAATTCAATAACGAAGATCGTTTGTCGCCGGACAAACGCTTTGCCGAAAAGGGCTACAGCCCGGCACAGTGGATTCGCAACAATCTGCGCCTGGGGCCGAACAAGGCCACCAAACCGGTGTTCCTGGTAGAGCCGCTGGTCATGCTCGGAGACCTGGACAAAGACATCGCCGGCCGTATTCGCTTCTCGCGCAAGGGCGAAAAGAGCGGATTCCTGCGCGACTACAGCAAGATGAAAATCATGGACTTGTCGGAAGTCCACGCCGGAGGTGCCGGTAACGCGCCGATCCTGGGTCAGTACCTGGCCAAGATCATCCTTAACAAGGACACCCAGCGTTTCTCCAGCCCTGACTGGAAAATGATTCACTCGTACCTGATCGACAGCTGCGGCATCAAGGCCAACCAGTCGCGTCTTTACTTCTCGATCTTCAGTGCCGGTGGCGGTACCGGTTCAGGCATGGCTTCGGAGTTCGGCCTGGCCCAACAGCACTCGTACATGAACAAGACGTTCGACACCAAGCCGATGGACGAGCATGACGGCAAGAGTGGTCATTCCTTCGTCTTCGAGCCGATCTTCACCAGCGGCATCTGCGTGCTGCCGAACATTTCCGATCACCGCAGCGAAATGTCCGAAGCGTTGCATATCAACGCCGGTCGCCTGTTGTGCAAATACCTGTCGGAAGAGTGGGACTTCTCCTACAACTTCGCCAATGAAGACAGCAGCGAAGCGAGCGTCATGGGCCGTATCCGCCCATGGAACGCCATGATGCTGATCTCCAACGACATCATGCGTTACGCCGAAGAGAGCGACGACGGCAACATCCAGAACATTGATGTCAATGCCATGGAAAAGCATGCCAACCAATACATCTCGCAGCAGATCTTCAACATTCTGACGGCGCAAGCGGTCACCACCGACTACGACCAGAACTATTTCCGTCGCGCGGGCATCGACATCGGCGAGACCATTCGTCTCGATGCCAACGACCTGTTCATGAGTCTGGCCGGCCCGGTGGCCATTGCCTACGCCGAATCCGTCGTACCGGAAACCCCGCCGCCGACCAGCGACAAGTTCAAGGTGTTCGAGAAAGAGCCTCAGCGCCTGAACATCGACGACCTGTTCTTCCGCTCCATCGACCTGCCGCACTTCAACAAGGTCACCCAGGCCATCGAAGGCATCAGCCTGCTGCCCATCGAGTCCAAGCGTTATCGGGCGTCGCTGGAGCAGTACAAGAATTCGGGGTATGACGCGGCCGCATTGCACGACCTGCACTTCTTCAAGAACTGCTCGTCGGTGGTGTCGATCGTCTCCCTGCCGAAGGACTACAAACTGTCCTACATGGATCTGAACCGGCTCAAGACCCACCTCAACAGCCTGTTCCCCAACACCACGCTCAAGCGCTATGCACTGGTGATCGGCGCCTCGGCCAACCTGTCCCTGACCACGCTGATCGCCAAAAGCCCATGTCTGTCGGACGACTTCCTGACGCTGATCGTGGCGTTCATCAAGCGTTGCTTTGCGAAAACTCCGTACCGCTTCGATGACACCCTCGACAACTCGATCCTGGACTTCATCATTAATGAACAGTTCGACGAGGACCTGATTGACGACCTGCTCAACGAGTTCGAAAACCCGGCCAAGATCCTCGACACCAACTGGTATGCGATCAAGCCGATGTACGAGAAAAAGTATCGCGAACTGATCAACGACAAGGAGAAGTTTGTCTCGATCAACGACATTCGCCTGTCCCGGGACTGCGTGAAGAAAGCGATCAAGTACCTGCGCGAGATCTACCGTCACCGCATTGGCAAGACCAAGGTCATTTCGCTGAATAACCATACGGGTAAAACCGCTTACTGACACCGACGCCATACCGCGTCTTGGCCAATCGCGAGCGAGCTCGCTCGCGATGACGGCCTCGCAAACCATACAAATCACAACATCCAGAAACAATTAAGCAGCCCTCAGGCTGCTCTCTTAACTGTTCCCGTTACGTTTACGTCACCGTGAGGCTGTGGCATTTCTCTACGGCAACGTGCCATCACGCTACTCGCCTACACACTTTTAATCGTCCGCACGGAGCACCAAGAAGGTGCAGGCATTTACGCCATTGCCCTTTCCTGGATCATTATCCACGGCGAAACGACCACCGCCCACAACTCGGGATCACGTTCAAACAGATCCAGCGCCCGCGTTTCAGACAGCTTGGCGACCTTATCGGCAGCCAACCAGGCAGCCACTTTCTCGCTCTCATCAGTGGCCACAGCCTCGGCGGCGGCGATCAAATCCAGACCAGGGTCGACCCACAATAGGGCACCCTTGGCGAAGAACGGCTCCAACTCCTTCCAGGTAATAGATGCAGTTTCTCCAAGCAGCTTGGCATAGAGGGTGCTAGGTTCTTGAGTCATGGGTCCTGTCCGGAAAAGAAATCGACGCAATGATAACGTCGGTGATCTGGCAGAAAAACCCAGAAACACGTGGAGTCACCGAATGAAAAGAGCAGGAATGCCAAGGAATGCACGGAATCTGGCTATTAGCCCTCCAAAGACCCGCCGCAATTCTGTCTTTTTCTTTCAAAAAAGCGACACCCCCGAGTTTTGCCCCTCGCCGCCAGCTTCCCAGGCTGACAATCGGCGCTCTACACTGTACCGGTACAGTTGCCGGGGGGCTTTTCCGGGGGATGTCGTGGATATCTGACCCGGTTCTTGCTGCCAACGGCGCCAGGACTATAAAAAATACAACAGTAAGAGTGGAGCACTATGACTAAGGCTACTAAGCAGATTTCCAAACTGTTTGCCGCTATGGTTCTGGCCGGGGTTGCCAGCCATTCGTTCGCAGCTGACACCATCAAGATCGGCATTGCCGGCCCTAAAACCGGTCCTGTAGCCCAATACGGCGACATGCAGTTCAGTGGCGCCAAAATGGCCATCGAGCAAATCAACGCCAAGGGCGGCGTCGATGGCAAGAAACTCGAAGCCGTTGAATACGATGACGCCTGTGATCCAAAACAAGCGGTCGCGGTCGCGAACAAAGTCGTCAACGACGGCGTGAAATTCGTGGTTGGCCACCTGTGCTCCAGCTCCACTCAACCGGCTTCGGACATCTACGAAGACGAAGGTGTGATCATGATCACCCCGGCTGCCACCAGCCCGGACATCACCAACCGTGGTTACAAAATGGTGTTCCGCACCATCGGCCTGGACAGCGCCCAGGGCCCTGCCGCCGGTAACTACATTGCCGATCACGTAAAACCGAAAATCGTTGCTGTGCTGCACGACAAACAGCAATACGGTGAAGGCATCGCCACCGCCGTGAAGCAAACCCTCGAGAAGAAAGGCGTCAAGGTTGCCGTGTTCGAAGGCATCAACGCCGGCGACAAAGACTTCTCTTCGATGATCTCCAAGCTCAAGCAAGCCAACGTCGACTTCGTCTACTACGGCGGCTACCACCCGGAGCTGGGTCTGATCCTGCGTCAATCCCAGGAAAAAGGCCTGAAAGCCAAGTTCATGGGTCCGGAAGGCGTGGGTAACGACTCCATTTCGCAGATCGCCAAGGACGCTTCCGAAGGCCTGCTGGTGACCCTGCCGAAATCCTTCGACCAGGATCCGGCCAACGTCGCCCTGGCTGATGCGTTCAAAGCCAAGAAAGAAGATCCAAGCGGTCCGTTCGTGTTCCCGGCCTACTCGGCTGTTGAAGTCATTGCCGGCGGTATCGCTGCCGCCAAGAGCGAAGACACCGCCAAAGTGGCTGCTGCCATCCACGCTGGTACCTTCAAGACTCCAACTGGCGACCTGAGCTTCGACGCCAAGGGCGACCTGAAAGACTTCAAATTCGTGGTTTACGAGTGGCACTTCGGCAAACCTAAAACTGAAGTTTCGCCTCAGTAAGGCCTTGCCTGACTGACTGCCAACAAAGCCCACGGCGTGCCGTGGGCTTTGTTTTACGAACGTATTGGGCCGCGCTGGCGTGATCCGCTAGTCTCCCCACCTGAAAATCTCAAAACCGTCATCAGCGGTTCGCTGGCAAACCTCGAATTCGAAGTGGATGCAGATCCATGGGGCTCGAGCGGGAAAATGACTCCACCAGTGAAATGCGTATCAGGTTTTTAGGAGCGCTGTAATGCCTGACATCTATCACTTTTTCCAACAGCTGGTTAATGGTCTGACCATTGGCAGCACATATGCCCTGATCGCCATCGGCTATACGATGGTTTACGGCATCATTGGAATGATCAACTTCGCCCACGGCGAGGTGTACATGATCGGTTCCTACGTGGCGTTCATCGCCATCGCCGGACTGTCCATGCTGGGACTCGACAGTGTTCCACTGTTGATGACCGCCGCTTTTCTCGCCACCATCGTGGTAACCAGTGCCTACGGTTACAGCATCGAACGGATCGCCTACCGCCCACTTCGCGGCAGCAACCGTCTGATCCCGCTGATTTCCGCCATCGGCATGTCGATCTTCCTGCAGAACACGGTTCTGCTGGCGCAAGACTCCAAGGACAAATCCATTCCCAACCTGATTCCGGGCAACTTTTCCATCGGGCCAGGTGGCGCACATGAAGTGCTGATTTCCTACATGCAAATCGTGGTGTTCGTGGTGACCCTGGTCGCCATGCTCGGCCTCACGCTGTTCATCTCCCGCTCTCGCCTGGGTCGTGCCTGCCGCGCCTGCGCCGAAGACATCAAGATGGCCAACCTGCTGGGCATCAACACCAACAACATCATCGCCCTGACCTTCGTCATCGGTGCCGCGCTGGCGGCCATCGCTGCCGTGCTGCTGAGCATGCAATACGGCGTGATCAACCCGAACGCCGGATTCCTGGTCGGCCTCAAGGCCTTCACCGCTGCGGTATTGGGCGGTATCGGCAGCATTCCGGGCGCCATGCTCGGCGGGCTGGTGCTTGGCGTGGCGGAAGCCTTCGGTGCCGATATTTTCGGCGACCAGTACAAGGACGTCGTGGCGTTCGGCCTATTGGTTCTGGTGTTGTTGTTCCGGCCAACCGGCCTGCTGGGCCGTCCGGAGGTTGAGAAAGTATGACTAGGAATCTTAAACAGGCGTTGTTCAGCGCCTTGCTGGTGTGGGCCGTGGCCTACCCGGTACTCGGTCTGAAGCTGACCATCGTCGGCATCAACCTCGAAGTCCATGGCACCAGCAACGCCACGCTGATCACCATCGCCGTGTGCTCGGTGCTGATGTTCCTGCGTGTGATCTTCGACCGGGAGATCAGCTCGGCCTGGCGTTCCTCGCCCGGCGTGCCGCTGATTCCGGCCAAGGCCAGTAACTTCCTGACCCTGCCGACCACCCAGCGCTGGATCATCATTGCGCTGATCGCCGGTGCGCTGGTCTGGCCGTTCTTCGGCTCGCGCGGCGCGGTGGACATCGCGACCCTGGTGCTGATCTACGTGATGCTCGGCCTCGGCCTGAACATCGTGGTCGGCCTGGCCGGCCTGCTCGACCTCGGTTACGTCGGCTTCTACGCCGTCGGCGCCTACAGCTACGCGCTGCTGTCGCACTACTACGGTCTGAGCTTCTGGATCTGCCTGCCAATCGCCGGCCTGATGTCCGCCACCTTCGGCTTCCTGCTCGGCTTCCCGGTACTGCGTCTGCGCGGTGACTACCTGGCGATCGTGACCCTGGGCTTTGGTGAGATCATCCGTCTGTTCCTGCGTAACCTGACCGGCCTCACTGGCGGTCCGAACGGTATCAGCAACATCGAGAAGCCGACGTTCTTCGGCCTGACCTTCGAACGTAAAGCCGCTGAAGGGATGCAGACCTTCCACGAGTACTTCGGCCTGGAATACAACTCGATCAACAAGGTGATCTTCCTTTACCTGGTTGCGTTGCTCCTGGCACTGGGTGCGCTGTTCGTCATCAACCGCTTGCTGCGCATGCCTCTGGGCCGCGCGTGGGAAGCATTGCGTGAAGACGAAATCGCCTGCCGCGCACTGGGTCTGAACCCGACCGTCATCAAGCTTTCGGCCTTTACCCTGGGTGCCAGCTTCGCCGGTTTTGCCGGCAGCTTCTTCGCTGCCCGTCAGGGCCTGGTGACGCCAGAGTCCTTCACCTTCATCGAGTCGGCGATCATTCTCGCCATCGTCGTTTTGGGTGGCATGGGCTCGCAGCTGGGTGTGATCCTCGCGGCCGTGGTGATGATCCTGTTGCCGGAAATGATGCGTGAGTTCAGTGAGTACCGCATGTTGATGTTCGGTGCCTTGATGGTACTGATGATGATCTGGCGCCCTCAGGGTCTGCTGCCCATGCAACGTCCTCACATGGAGCTGCGCAAATGAGCCGCGAGATCCTGAAAGTAGAAAACCTGAGCATGCGCTTCGGCGGCTTGCTGGCGGTCAACGGCGTAGCCTTGAGCGTGAAAGAGAAACAAGTGGTTGCCCTGATCGGCCCCAACGGCGCCGGCAAGACCACCGTGTTCAACTGCCTGACCGGCTTCTACAAGCCGAGCGGCGGCAGCATCCTGCTGGACGGCGAGCCGATCGAAGGCCTGCCTGGCCACAAGATCGCCCTCAAAGGCGTGGTGCGCACCTTCCAGAACGTGCGGTTGTTCAAGGACATGACCGCGGTCGAGAACCTCTTGATCGCCCAGCATCGTCACCTGAACACCAACTTCCTGTCCGGCCTGTTCAAGACCCCGTCGTTCCGCAAAAGCGAACGCGAGGCCATGGAGTTCGCCGAATACTGGCTGGACAAGGTTCATCTCAAGGAGTTCGCCAACCGTCCGGCCGGCACCCTGGCCTACGGTCAGCAGCGTCGCCTGGAAATCGCCCGCTGCATGATGACCCGCCCGCGGATCCTCATGCTCGACGAGCCCGCAGCCGGCCTGAACCCGAAGGAAACCGAAGACCTCAAGGCGCTGATCAGCGTGCTGCGCGAAGAGCACAACGTCACCGTGCTGTTGATCGAGCACGACATGAAACTGGTCATGAGCATTTCCGACCACATCGTCGTGATCAACCAGGGCACGCCGTTGGCCGACGGTACGCCGGAACAGATCCGCGACAATCCTGAAGTGATCAAAGCCTACCTGGGGGAAGCGTAAATGCTGCAGTTCGAAAACGTTTCCACCTTCTATGGCAAGATCCAGGCCCTGCACAGCGTCAACGTGGAAATCCGCCAGGGCGAAATCGTGACGCTGATCGGCGCCAACGGCGCGGGCAAATCCACCCTGCTGATGACCCTCTGCGGTTCGCCGCAAGCTCACAGCGGCAGCATCCGTTACATGGGTGAAGAGCTGGTGGGGCAGACCTCGGCACAGATCATGCGCAAGAGTATTGCCGTGGTTCCGGAAGGCCGTCGGGTGTTCTCGCGCCTGACCGTGGAAGAAAACCTCTCCATGGGTGGTTTCTTCACCGCAAAGGGCGATTATCAGGAGCAAATGGACAAGGTCCTCGGACTTTTCCCACGCCTGAAAGAGCGCTTTAACCAACGCGGCGGCACCATGTCCGGCGGCGAACAGCAAATGCTTGCCATCGGCCGTGCGCTGATGAGCAAACCCAAGCTGCTGCTGCTCGACGAGCCATCGCTGGGCCTGGCACCGATCATCATCCAGCAGATCTTCGACATCATCGAACAACTGCGCAAGGACGGTGTGACGGTGTTCCTGGTAGAGCAAAACGCCAACCAGGCGCTGAAAATCGCCGACCGTGCCTACGTGCTGGAAAACGGTCGTGTGGTGATGCAAGGCACCGGTGAAGCACTGCTGACCGATCCGAAAGTGCGCGAAGCGTACCTCGGCGGCTAAGGCTTTACGGCAGACTAGAAACGGCCTTCGGGCCGTTTTTTATGCCCGCCACCTCTATAGCCATACAGATCCTTTGTAGGAGCGAGCTTGCTCGCGAAGAACCTGAGAGCGCCGCGTTCATCAAGGCTGTCCTCGTTAGCGTTGACGACCATCGTCGGACCCGCCCGGAGCAAGCTCGCTACAGCCGATCCAGTGCCTCCCCACTGCGTTTGAACCAGCCAATCAGATAATCCGACAACACTTGCGTACGCTTGGGCAGCCCACCCTGATACGGATGCACCAGGTACATCGGCATGCTCCGGGTCTGATAATCGCGCAGGAGCCAGCGCAAACGTCCGTCAGCCAATTCCGCGGGCAGCAAGTAGGACGGCAAACGCGCAATACCCGCACCGGCCAGGGCGGCCTTCTTCAACAGGTTGTAATGGTTGCTGGCAAAGGGCCCGGACACGCGCACCCGCAACAATTCATGTTGCTGGTGATACAGCCATTCTTCCCGACCGCTGTAGTGGCTGTTGAGCAGGCAGCGATGGTCAGCCAATGCCTGAGGCGTCAGCGGCTCACCGTATTGCTCGAGATACGCCGGGCTGGCGCAGGTCATTTCGTGCCACGCCAGCAACGGGCGAGCGACCAGGCGCTGGTCATTGGCCACATCCGAGCGAACCGCGAGATCATAGCCATCACGGGATAAATCGCGATAGTTGTTGCTCAGGTCCAACTCGATCTGCACCTGTGGGTACCGGCTCGAGAACTCCAGCAGCAAGCCATCGAAAAAGGTCTCTCCCAGCGAAACCGGGACTGTCATTCGCACCGGGCCGGCCATGTCGTCCTTCAGTCGTGCCAAGGCCTGACGCGCCCGATCGACCTGCACCACCAGCGCCTGCGCCTGCGGCAGCAAGGCAGCGCCAGCGGCCGTCAGGCTCAAGCGCCGTGTGGTGCGCTGCAGCAAGACCACGGAAAACTGCGCTTCCAGCTGACTGATCCGCTTGGACAGTTGCCCCTTGCTGCAACCCAATTGTTGCGCCGCCAGAGTAAAGCTCCCCGCCTCGACCAGCACCGCGAACGCCGCGAGATCGTCCATTTCGCTCATGGATTGTTTCCAATAGAAAACCAAATGTTGCCTATTAGCGCGCTTATCAACGAAAAAAACCACTCTAAACTGAAACCTCATTCCACCCACTCGAGGATCAGCACCATGAAAATTCTTTTGATCGGCGCAGGCGGCACCATCGGTTCAGCGGTCGACAAGGAGCTGTCTCAACGCCACGAAATCGTCCGCATCGGCCGCAAGAGCGGTGATTTTCAAGTGGACATCAGCGACAGCGGGTCGATTCGCAAACTGTTCGAGCAAACCGGAAAGTTCGATGCGCTGATCTGCGCCGCCGGTAACGTGACCTTCGCACCGCTGGCCGAAATGACGGAAGAGAGTTTCGCCCTGGGCCTCAAAGACAAACTGATGGGCCAGGTCAACCTGCTGCTGATCGGTCGCGAGTTCGCCAATGACGGCGCTTCGTTCACTTTCACCACCGGCGTACTCAGCCACGACCCGATCCGCAGCGGTGCCTCGGCAGCGTTGGTCAACGGTGCACTGGATAGTTTCGTCCGCGCCGCCGCCATCGAACTGCCACGTGGCCTGCGAGTGAACTCGATCAGCCCGAACGTACTGGTTGAAGCCATGGGCAAATACGCGCCGTACTTCCGTGGTTTCAAACCGGTACCTGCGGCGGATGTCGCACTGGCCTACGCCAAAAGCGTGGAAGGCCTGCAGACAGGCCAGACCATTCACGTGGGCTAAAGCCTTGTGATGAACGGTCAGGCTGAGTAACGTGGCGGCACTTGTCAGGAGACCCCAAGATGCGTGCCGCCCGTTCCTTAGTCCTCGTTGCCCTGCTTCCGTTGTTCGCCGCCTGCCAGTTATTCGACGGCTCGCGTGAAAGCGCCTCCCATGTCGGCCAGACCCGCCTGCAAGGCCAGTTGAGCGCAGCCGATGGCAAGCTGCTGTTCCAGCCTTGCGGCGAACAGCGTCGTTATGTGGTCAACGACACAGGCGGCACCAGCGTCCTGCAACAGGCGGCCAGCCTGGCCGATACCCAGGGCACGCTGTTTGCCGACGTGCGCGGGCGAATCGTTTCCGGCAGCGGCGACGGTCAGTTCGACCTGGAAACGCTGTACCGCGTCGAGCGCTCGGGCACGGCCTGTGACGATCCCAACTTCAAATTGCTGATCCTGCGGGCCGCCGGCCATTCCCCGGAGTGGAACGTCAAAGTCAGCGGCAAGGGCATGGTCATCGACCGTGCCGGCCAGCCTCCCCTCGCCGTCCCGTATGTCGAAGAACAACTGGGCGATGGCCGCTTCAACCTCAGCACCGAAGCCAACAATCAGCACATCGAACTGTGGGTCGCGCCGCAACGCTGCGTCGACGGCAGCACCGGCAGTATTCAGCACATGAGTGCCGAGTTGCGCATCGATGGGCAGGTACAGCGTGGCTGCGGGTATTTCGGCGGCTCGCGCAACGACTGATCGTTTTTGCCTCACGGGACCGGGCGTTTGAGGCTTATAATCGCCGGCTTCAAACGCCCTGGCGCAGTTGTGCGCCCCGCGAACCGGATCCCGTCATGTTACGAATCACCGAACTCAAGTTGCCGATCGACCATCCCGATGAAGACCTGCGCCCTGCCATTGTGCAGCGCCTGGGTATCGCCAGTGATGACCTGCTCGACTTCACCCTGTTCAAGCGCAGCTACGATGCGCGCAAGAAATCTTCCGAGCTGTGCTTCATCTACACCATCGACCTCACCGTGCGCGATGAGGCCTCGGTTCTGCACAAGTTCGCCGATGACCGTAACGTCAACGTGGCACCGGATGTCAGTTACAAAATGGTCGGCCAGGCGCCGGCTGGCCTGAGCGTCCGCCCGATCGTCGTCGGCTTCGGCCCCTGCGGGATTTTTGCCGGGCTGCTGCTCGCACAAATGGGTTTCAAGCCGATCATCCTCGAACGCGGTACCGAAGTGCGCCAGCGCACCAAGGACACCTGGGGCCTGTGGCGCAAAAGCGTGCTCAACCCCGAGTCCAATGTGCAGTTCGGTGAAGGCGGCGCGGGGACATTCTCCGACGGCAAGCTCTACAGCCAGATCAAGGACCCGAAATTCCTCGGTCGCAAGGTCCTGCATGAGTTCGTCAAGGCCGGTGCGCCGGAAGAAATCCTCTACGTCAGCAAACCGCACATCGGTACGTTCCGACTGACTGGCGTTGTGGAAAACATGCGTGAGCAGATTCGCGCCCTGGGCGGTGAAGTACGCTTCCAGCAGCGGGTTACCGACGTGTTGATCGAAGACGGTCAACTGGTTGGTGTCGAACTCAATGGTGACGAGCAAATCCACTCCAGGCACGTGATTCTGGCCCTCGGCCACAGTGCCCGCGACACCTTCCGCATGCTGCATGGCCGCGGCGTGTTCATGGAGGCCAAGCCGTTCTCCGTGGGTTTCCGCATCGAGCACCCGCAATCGCTGATCGACCGCGCACGCCTTGGCAAATACGCCGGGCACCCGAAACTCGGCGCCGCCGACTACAAACTGGTGCACCACGCCAGGAACGGTCGCTCGGTGTACAGCTTCTGCATGTGCCCAGGCGGCACGGTGGTGGCGGCGACTTCCGAGCCGAATCGAGTCGTCACCAACGGCATGAGCCAGTACTCGCGCAACGAGCGCAACGCCAACTCCGGGATCGTCGTCGGCATTACCCCGGAAGTCGATTATCCGGGCGGTCCACTGGCAGGTATCGAGTTGCAGGAACGCCTGGAGTCCCACGCCTTTGTGCTGGGCGGCAGCAACTATGAAGCCCCGGCGCAGCTGGTCGGCGACTTCATTGCCGGCAAGCCGTCCACCGAACTGGGCACTGTCGAGCCGTCCTACAAACCGGGCGTTGCCTTGGGTGACCTGGCCCTGGCCCTGCCGGCATTCGCCATCGAAGCGATTCGCGAAGCCTTGCCGGCGTTCGAGAAACAGATCCGTGGTTATTCGCTGCATGATGCGGTGTTGACCGGTATCGAAACCCGTACTTCGTCGCCGCTACGCATTACCCGTAACGAGTCGTTGCAAAGCCTGAACGTGAAGGGCTTGTTCCCGGCCGGTGAAGGCGCGGGTTATGCGGGTGGGATTCTGTCGGCGGGTGTCGATGGCATTCGCATTGCCGAAGCCGTGGCACGGGATATTCTCGGCCTGCAAGCCTGATACCAATCAAAGGTGGGAGCGGGCTTGCTCGCGAAAGCGGTTGATCAGTCAATATCTCTATTGAATGTGACCCGATATTCGCGAGCAAGCCCGCTCTCACATTGGTTTTCGGTGTGTCAGATATTGGCGCGCAGAATGCTGGCCGGCAGGGGCTCGCCGCGCTCGACCGTTGCCGCAACCGATTCGATCAACCCGCTCAACGCGTACCCCTCGGCCTTGAGCCAATCCTGATCGTAGTAAGTCGTGGCATAGCGCTCACCGCCATCGCACAAAATCGCCACGATCGACCCTGTCTCTCCCGCCGCGGCCATCTGCTGTGCCGCCATCAATGCCCCGATCAGGTTGGTCCCGCTTGATCCGCCCACATGACGACCCAGACGCTCGGCCAGGTAATGCATGGCCGCCAGTGACAATGCATCCGGCACCTTGACCATCGCGTCGATCACCTTGGGCAGAAACGATGCCTCTACCCGTGGCCGGCCTATGCCCTCAATGCGTGAGCCATGAGGCAGGCGCAAGCTGGCATCGCCGCTCTGGTAATAATCAAAAAACACCGAACGCTCGGCATCGGCACACAGCACGCGGGTGCAATGCTGGCGATAACGCACATAGCGCCCCAGGGTCGCCGTGGTGCCGCCGGTGCCAGGGCTGGAAATCAGCCAGCTCGGCTCTGGGTGCTGCTCGAAACGCATTTGCTGGAAAATCGATTCGGCGATGTTGTTGTTCGCCCGCCAGTCGGTGGCGCGTTCGGCGTATGTGAACTGATCGATGAAATGCCCATCGTGTTCACGGGCCAGGCGCTCGGACTCGGCATAGATCTGTGTCGGATCATCCACCAAATGACTCTGGCCGCCATAGAAAGCGATCTGTGCGATTTTTTCCCTGGAGGTGGTTGCCGGCATCACGGCAATGAACGGCAAGCCCAGCATGCGGGCGAAGTACGCCTCGGAAATCGCCGTCGAGCCGCTGGACGCCTCGATCACCGGCGCGCCGGGCTTGAGCCAGCCGTTACACAGGGCATAGAGGAACAATGAACGGGCCAGACGGTGCTTGAGGCTACCAGTGGGATGGCTTGATTCATCCTTGAAGTACAACTCGATGCCCGGAAAACCCGGCAGCGGCAAAGGGATCAGGTGGGTATCGGCGCTGCGCTGGAAGTCGGCTTCAATGATCCGGATGGCTTCGCGGGCCCACTGTCGGTTGTCGCTCATGATGGTTTTCTCGTGGAATCGGACAGGAGTCGGCCTTGTCGCAAGCCTCAGCCATCAAGCTTAGGAAAAATCCTACATCACGCACAGGTACAGCTGAGCTTCAATACGCCCGGCAACTGCTAGGCTCATGACCTTGCAGGACAATCGCGTTGTAACGACATATAACAAAAAAGAATATAACTTTTGTTTTAACAACTAACCGTACGGGTTAGGGTGTCCCACCTTTTTAATTCATCGATGGAGAGCAACCTTGCCTCTGCGTAGCACTTTCACGCGTTTCTTTCAGTTGGAAGCTGCCAGCGGTCTGTTACTGATCGCTGCGGCTGCCCTCGCTTTAGTCATCAACAACTCGCCGCTATCATGGCTGTACAGCAGCTTTCTGGATACGCCGGTGGTGGCGCAGATCGGTGCGCTGCAAATCGCCAAACCGGCGCTGCTCTGGATCAACGACGGCTTGATGGCCCTGTTCTTCCTGCTGATCGGCCTGGAGGTGAAGCGCGAGGTCCTCGACGGTCAGTTATCGAAACCTTCGCAGGTCGTCCTGCCCGGTGCCGCAGCAATTGGCGGCATGGTCGTGCCGGCTCTGGTCTACTGGTTTTTCAACCGTGACAACCCCGCCGCGCTCAGTGGTTGGGCCATTCCAATGGCGACTGATATCGCCTTCGCCCTTGGTGTCCTTGCACTGCTGGGCAAGCGCGTGCCGGTATCACTGAAACTGTTTTTGATGACCCTGGCCATCATCGATGACCTGGGCGCGATCATCGTCATCGCGATCTTCTACTCGGGAACCCTGTCGACCCTTTCATTGGCACTCGCCGGGACGTGCATTGTTGCATTGATCGCGATGAACCGGCTCGGCGTGGTCAAGCTCGGTCCTTACATGATCATCGGTTTGATCCTGTGGGTGTGCGTTCTCAAGAGCGGTGTCCACGCGACGCTGGCCGGCGTCACTCTGGCGTTCTGCATCCCGTTGCGCACGAAAAACGCCGAACCCTCACCACTGCTGAACCTGGAGCACGCCCTCCACCCATGGGTGGCCTACGGCATCCTGCCACTGTTCGCCTTCGCCAACGCCGGCCTGTCCCTGAGCGGCGTCACCGTCGAGAGCTTCACCCACCACGTGCCAATGGGCATCGCGGTCGGCCTGTTGCTGGGCAAGACCCTCGGCGTATTCGGCCTGACCTGGCTCGCGGTGAAAATCGGCATCGCCGCCCTGCCCCAAGGTGCCAACTGGGGTCAGGTGCTGGGTGTAGCGGTCCTCTGCGGGATCGGATTCACCATGAGCCTGTTTGTCGGCTCCCTGGCCTTCGAACCGGGTGTCAGCGACTATGCGGGTATGGATCGGATGGGGATTTTGACCGGTTCGATACTGGCTGCGTTGATCGGTTATGCGGTGACGGCGATGTCGAGTCGCAAGCACGCTGCGTTGCCATCCTGAGTATCAGAGGCCATTTTTAAGTTCGTCAAAGAGCCACCCTGAAGCCACAAGGTAGCCCGGCTCAGCCAGAACAACCGCTTCACCAACAAAAAACCCCGACCAGTTCACCTGATCGGGGTTTTCTTTAACGCTTGTTCCGGCTTAGTGCGAAACGCGGCTGGTCCCGCCAACGGTGGAAATGCGTACACGCTCACCCACGCGGAACACTTCGTTCGGCTGAACTTCCTGGACATAGGCGCGCATGCTGCCGTCGTCTTCGCGTACGGTGATCTCGACACCCTGGGTACGAGTCAGGCCTTCTTCGGCTGCCGAACCCACCAGGCCGCCGGCGACTGCGCCGATGACCGCAGCGACGATGCTGCCCTTGCCGCCACCGATGGCGCTACCGCCAACACCGCCAACGACTGCACCGGCAGCGCCGCCGATTGGGGTCTTGGTACCTTCGATTTTAACCGGACGCAGGGATTCGATGGTGCCCATGCGAACGGTCTGCACGCGACGCGCTTCGTCACGGGAGTAGGAGTCACCGGTCAGGCTCGATTGGCAGCCGGCGAGCAACATCGCCATCGTGGAAAAGGAAGCAACCAGCAAAACAGACTTACGCATAGCATCAACTCCAAAGGACAAGTAATCATTTAACTCCGAGGCTTGACGCCTGTCACGGCATCGCCCGGATAAAAATGTTTTGATTCAGGACATGTACAGGCACTTTCACGAATTTCAACACACGGTAGCGGGAAATTCTTCGATCTGCGCGACTGACCCAGGATTTTCATGGATTACTTTATCATTGTCGTCACTACGGTTGCCGGTTTGTACTTCCATGGGTGGTTGTACGTGCGGATCAAACGCTGGATGGACCGCGATCTGGCTCTGGCACTGGCCGGAAAGGACGAGCGGAAAAAAGCGTTCATGCTCCAGCAACTGGCAAACGCTCGAGTGCAAAAGATCAAGCGTCGAGATCTGCCGCAATGGCTGGAAGCCGCTGCGGCAGGCTATCCCGATCAGTAGACTGCTTAGGGTGCCAGACGCTCAAGCGTCCAGTCGGCGCCCTGCAAGCGATAGTTCAGGCGGTCGTGCAAGCGACTAGGACGACCTTGCCAGAACTCGATGCGCTCCGGCAGCAGACGGTAACCGCCCCAATGTTCCGGGCAGTGCGGCTGGGTGTCGCTGAAACGTTGTTCGGTGTCCTTGAGCAGCGCTTCCAGTTCGGCGCGGTCGGCAATCACCCGGCTCTGGGGCGAAGCCCAGGCACCGAGGCGGCTGCCCAACGGGCGAACCTGATAGTAAGCGTCGGACTCTTCAGGCGTGACCTTCTCCACCCGCCCCTCGATGCGCACCTGGCGCTCCAGGGTTGGCCAGTAAAAGGTCATGGCCGCGAACGGATTCGCAACCAGATGCTGGCCCTTGGCACTGTCGTAATTGGTGAAAAAGGTAAAACCCTGCGCATCCAGCCCCTTGAGCAAGAGGATACGGCAGTGCGGTCGACCGTCCTGATCGACCGTGGCCAAGGTCATGGCGTTTGCCTCCACCGGCGCCTGTTCGGTTTTCACCGCCTCGGCGAACCATTGGTGGAACAGCGCAAACGGCTCGGCCGGGGCTTGCGCCTCGGTCAAGCCATCACGGGTGTAATCGCGACGCATATCAACCAGGGCCTTGGTCATGGCATTTTCCTTTTGGTTAACGAATCACTGCTTAGTGGTATCGGCGTCGGCGGCTTTTTTCGTGTCTGCAGCAGCTTTGGCCGGTGCAGTCTTTTTCGCTGGAGTCGCGGTTTTAGCCGGAGTCTTCTTGGCGGTGGCTTTCTTGGCCGGTGCTTTTTTCTTCGCTGAAGCCGCAGCTTTCTTGGCCGCCGGTGCCGGGGTCACTGGCTTGGCAGCTGGCTTGACGTCTTGCGCGGCAACCATCGTCACCGGCGCCGGGGCCGGCATGTTGTACTTGCTCAGCAATGCAACCATGGTGTTCTGCGGAGTGACCAGCAACTCTACACGACGGTTCAAGGCACGGCCTTCAGCGCTGTCGTTGGCGGCACGCGGGGCATCACCGCCCATGCCGCGCAGCATCAGGCGATCACGCTGCAGGCCGCTGAGACGGAAAATCGCGGCCACCGCTTGCGCGCGCTCCTGACTCAACGTTACGTTGGCCGCTGCGGCTCCCGAGGTATCACTGTGGCCCAGCACCAGTACAGCAGTCTTCGGATCGACTTCGAGGACTTTCGCGACGCGGGTGAACGGGCCAAGGGTCACGGGCAGCAGCATCGCCGGGCGAGCCGGGTTGAACGAGCCTTCGACCGGTGCCGTCACCACCAGCACGTTTTCACGACGCTCAAGTTGCAGGTTGCTGCCCTTGATCGCTTCGCGCAGGCGCGGCTCGTAGTCGTCGAGCCAGGCCTGGGTCACTTTAGGGTCCGGCATCGGCACGGCCTTGGCGGTGCCCTGCTCCTTGGTGGTGTTCTGCTCCTTGCCACCGAACGGCCACCACCACTTGGTACCGGCATCGGCATCGGCCTTGGCAACCGGAGCGGCAACGGCAGGTTTCAGCGGGGCAGGCGCCGGGTCTTTGGCTGCGACTTTGTCTGATGAACCAAACGGCCACCAACTGCCGCCATCTGCATCATTTTTAGGAGTCTGTGCACAACCGGTAATAGCGAAGCACAGTGCCAAAGCGAGGGTTGGTTTGGATGACATTGGATATCCACAAAAATGAAGTCATAAAAATCAGGCCGGATTGGCCCGCTAAAACAGACGGTTGGAAACTTAAAAGGCTTTCGGGTTCCAGCTCCGGAACCCGAAAGCCTGATTTACAGACAAGTGGCCAATACCCGCACAAGCTTTTGCGCGCGCGGATCCATTAAGACGTACGGGCCCAGTGTATTTGTCACAAAACCGAAAGCTACATCGTGCTCCGGGTCAGCAAAACCGATGGAACCGCCCGCGCCCGGATGTCCGAACGCTCGCGGGCCCAGGCCGAACGTAGCGTTGGGCACATCCGGCTGATCGAGCATGCAACCCAGACCGAATCGTGTCCGGGTCAGTAAAGTCTTATCCTCGCCGAGGCTGTGCTCGCGGGTCAGTTCGCCGAGCATTTCGCCTTCGAGCAAGCTGCCATCGAGCAGACCGGCGTAGAACCCGGCCAGGCTGCGGGCGTTACCGTGGCCGTTGGCCGCAGGTTGCTGCATGCGCCGCCACTCCGGCTTGTTGGTGCTGGTCAGCACTGACGGAGGGTTGGTAAACGCCCGGGTGGTCATGGCCGCTGGTTCGCGCATCGTCACTTGCAGCAGCCGCTGGGCCGCTGCATCACCGACGTTGCCCTTGCCACGGGCGATATGCGCCACCCGATGAAACTCTTCGTCGGCCAGGCCGACGTGGAAATCCAGTCCCAAAGGCTTCGCTACCCGTGCCACGATGGACTCACCCGGCCCGCGCCCATCGGCACGACGCAACAGCTCACCGACCAGCCAGCCATAGGTGATTGCCGCATACCCGTGCCCCTGCCCCGGCGTCCACCACGGAGTTTCGGCAGCCAGGGCATCGACCATGGTTTGCCAGTCGTAAAGTGCTTCGGGCGCCAGCAACTCCCGTAGCGCCGGCAAACCGGCCTGGTGACAGAGCAATTGGCGCAACGTCACAGACTCTTTGCCGGCTGCGGCAAATTCCGGCCAGTACCGGGCAACCGGTGCATCCAGTTGCAGCTTTCCTTCGGCGACCAATTGCAGGGCAGTAACGGCAGCGAAGGTTTTGGTGCAAGAAAACAGGTTGGCGATGGTGTCGCTGTGCCAGGCTTGCGCGCCGTCCTTGTCGGAAGTACCGGCCCAGAGATCGACGACGGTTTCGCCACCGATCCGGATGCACAACGCCGCACCACGCTCCTGAGCATCGTCGAACAGCGCCGCGAACGCCTCGCGTACCGCTTCGAACTTGAGCTCGTAATAACCCTGAATCTGCACCCGCTACTCTCCGGATAAGCGTTCTACAAAATGCCCCGCATTGTTCCAGCCTTTGAGGGATTTGGGAACAGGGCCAGGCCGGGCGGTCAGCCGCCCCTGGAAGTGATCAGATTGTTTCTGGCGTCCGCACAGACGTCATCGCGAGCAGGCTCGCACACACTGGATTTCAATCGTTTCATAGGTTCCTGTGGGGCGAGCCTGCTCGCGATAAACGATAACGCGGTCCGTCCAGACTCAGTGCCCCTTGCCGGAATGCCCGCCAGTGGCCTTGCCTGGCCCTTGGCCGGCTTCGCCTTTGCGCCCGCCCTCGGTGTCATGGTTGGCTTTATTGGCCTCGGCACTGGCCTTCTGCGCCTCTTTGCCCAACTGTTCAATGGCTGCCAGGTTGCTTTTGCGCACACTGTCGACAAAGCCCTGGAATGGCAGATCGGTAATACCGACCAGGCCAAAATGACCGTTTTCGCCATCCAGCAGTCGCCCGGTTACGGGTTGGTCTAGGTATTGGAACCAGTGCACCCCGACAATCGACGGCTCGCTCAGTGCTTGCTTGAGGAAATTCGCGTAGGCCGGCCCACGGTCCTCTTCCTTCGCCAATTGAGTCACGCCGCCCCAGTATGGGCCGCGATCCGTCGAACCGAAGTTGAACTCAGTGATCAGCACCGGTTTGTCGAGGCTTTTCAGTTGGGCGAAGTCATAGCCGTCCTGGGGTTGCAGGGTGTACATGTTGAAACTCAGTACGTCGCAATACTGGGCACAGGACTCCACGGCTTCTGGCGTACTGATGGCAAAACGGCCACCGAGCAACAACTGGTTTGGCGCGTGCCACTTTAGCGAATCGGAAATGGTCTTGAAGTAAGTGTCGGCGAAGACCTTCTGGAAGTATTTGAAGTCGGCCTCGATTTCCGGGTGGTCAGCGCTTGGCAGCGGCGGCACGAAACCGGGGTCTTCCATTAATTCCCAGGCCGGCAGATCAATGCCCCAGGCTTTCGACAGCCCTGCCTGATTGCGGTACTTGTCGCGCAATTGCTTGAGGAACGCTCGTTTGGCCGGCACGTCGGTGGTCATTTTCAACGTACCGTAGGCCAGGGCGTAGCGGGCTTTGGGGTCGTCGCCCGGGCCAGCCCAGGCCAGTTCATTATCGGCGTAGTAACCGATCAGCCAAGGGTCATCACGATGATCGCGGGCCGCAATGGCCACCGCGCGCTCGGTGGCCATGGCGAAACGCGGATCGAACGGGTCTGGCATGCCGCCCCACCAGTCGGTCCCCGTGCTGATGCTGGCGTAATCGCCGACGATTGACAGCGGTAAGGTGTAGGGTACCCGTTCAGCATCGCCCAGCACCGGCGCGCTCCAGTTGCCGATGGTGTTGAAACCCCAGGCTTGCAGTCGATCAAGGGTGTGGCGGGTCCAGCGCGGCTCATCGATCGTCGTTTTGCAGGGGCCAGCAGGGGTTGGCTCAGCCGCTTTCGCTGCCGTGGCATCGGCGGCGCCGGTCTTGGCGGCTTCGGCGATACCGGCTTCGGCCGTTGAAGGAACCACGGGTTGCTCGGCAGCCTTCTCGGTCGTTGCCTCTACCGCTTCGGCCTTGGCCGCTTCAGCCACGCCAGACTTGGTATCGCGATCCAAAGCGCAAGGGTCGCCGTACAAACGCTGCAGATTCGCGCCGTAGAAGTCATACCATTGGCCGAAATTGAAGCCCCGGCCCAGGTCGACGCCGTTACCGCCACGGTTGTCGCCTTCACCGAAGTGATGAGCCAGTGCCTCATCAGCCTTGGGCAGGGACTCGAACATCCATTCGCGACCGGCGGTGTAAGTCTGATTGACGTCCGGGGTAACGGTGTTGACCCCCAGCGAATAGAACGGGTGCCCTTGTGGCGTCACCAGGTACCAGCGACCGTCGCGTTTCTCCGTGCGGAAGAAACCGCTGGCCTTGAATGACGGGCCTTTGGTCCAGCCACCGAATTTGTCCAGCGAAGACTTCTCGCGCTCGGCCAGCCAGGTTTTCAGTTGTTGCTGTTCCTTGGCCGCAGCGCTTTTCAGTTGTTCGTCGCTGCTGACCTTTTCCGGCCATTTGGCCCGGGTCGATTGACCGTAGGCATCCACCAATCCGCCATACACGGCCTGGGTCACGGCCTCGGCATTCTGCACACCGAAGCGCTCCAGCAGAATGCTCTGGGCGACTTTCGGCTGATCCATCGACACGCTCACCGACACGACCTGGCCGCGATCCAGATCACCAGCGCTGCTGGCCAGAAGGATGCGCTGACCCTCGACCGTCATCGGCATGGGCGGCCCGGCTTTCATGCCCATGCTCAACGGCGACGTCGGCTGCAACGGCACCAACAGGGTCTGCGCCGGGCCGGCCGGCAGATCGACACGGCTGACCAGGGTCTTGCCATCGTTGCTCTGGATGGCCACGTACAGGGTCAGCGCCCAATCCATGGCGTTTTGCACGCGCAAGCTCATGAAGCCTGACTGAGACCAGTCCCAGGCCCCGTTCTGGGGGCTCAAACGCAAGGTTGGCCGGGCGACCGGATTGAATGTCACCCGGCGCAGCACTTCACCTTCGGCGGTTTGCTCGGCGTTGGATTGCGGCAGGCTCGCATCCTGGGTCGCTACCTGGACCACATCGGCGGGACGCACAAAGTTGAACAGCGTCTGCTGGTTGGCAGTAGCCGCCAGCAAAGGCGATGCAAACAACAGGGCAAAAACGGCAGGTAACGATTGACGCAACGAACGGCGAATCATGAGAACGGAATTCTCCCTAGCGACCCGGATGGGCCAGTGGAAAAGCAATGACAGAGAGATAGACAACACGGTGGGCTGATTTGCCCACCGATGTGTCAGGAAATTTCACGACGAAATGGCGGCAACGCATTGAGGATCGCCTTGCCATAGCGCTGGGTGACCAGGCGCCGGTCAAGCAAGGTGATGGTGCCGCGGTCTTCTTCGGTGCGCAGCAAGCGGCCGCAAGCCTGTACCAGCTTCAGCGAAGCGTCGGGCACGGAGATTTCCATGAAGGGATTGCCGCCACGGGCTTCGATCCATTCGGCCAGCGCCGCCTCGACCGGGTCATCCGGCACCGAGAACGGAATCTTGGCGATCACCACATGCTCGCAATAGGCGCCGGGCAGGTCGACCCCTTCAGCGAAACTGGCCAGGCCGAACAGCACGCTGGAATCGCCGCCATCAACCCGCGCCTTGTGCTTGTTCAGGGTTTCCTGCTTCGACAGGTTGCCCTGAATGAACACTTGCTTGCGCCAATCGCGATCCAGGCCGTCGAACACGTCCTGCATCTGCTTGCGCGAGGAAAACAGCACCAGGGTGCCACGAGAGCCGTCTACCAGTTCCGGCAGATCGCGGATGATCGCGGCCGTGTGCGCTGCCGCATCCCGCGGGTCAGCATTCAGATTCGGCACCCGCAACACTCCGGCATCGGCGTGATGGAACGGGCTGGGCACCACGGCGGTCACCGCTTTTTTCGGCAGACCGGCGCGCATGCGGAAGCGGTCGAAGGTGCCGAGGGCGGTCAATGTGGCTGAGGTCACCAGCGCACCGTAGGCTACGTTCCACAAGTTGCGTCGCAGCATTTCCGCCGCGAGGATCGGACTGGCGTTAACTTCAATGTCGAACAGCGAGCCGCTCTCGGCCAGGGTCAGCCAGCGCGCCATGGGCGGGTTGTCTTCCGGATCTTCGACGGTGAAGGCGGTCCACAACTCCCAGTTGCCCGAAGAACGCGACAACAGGCTGCCGAACAGCGGATACCACTCTTCGGCCTGATTGCTGGCAATACCGATGTTGACCTCACCGTCCATGCCTTCCTTGAGCAAATCGGTGAGGCGCGTGAACAGGTCGGTCAGGCGGGCAAAGCCTTTTTTCAGCTCGATGCCCATTTCGCGCATGTGCTCGGGGATGACCCCGCCGACGAACCGGTGGCGCGGCCGCTCGCGACCTTCGACATCTTCGCCGGGTTTGAACTCAGCGACCTGCTCGCAGGCAGTAAACATGAACTGCTGCTGGGTCTTGATCTCCCGCGCCAGCTCCGGCACCTGCTCGATCAACTTGCCCAGATCGCCGGGCAACGGGTGTTGTGCCAGCAACTTGGTGAGGTTCTTGGCCGTGGTTTCCAGCCAATCAGCGGTGGAACGCAGGCGCGTGTAGTGGGCGAAATGGCCGATGGCCTTGTCCGGCAGGTGATGGCCTTCGTCGAATACGTAAATAGTGTCTCGCGGGTCCGGCAGCACGGCGCCGCCGCCCAGGGCCAGGTCAGCCAGGACCATGTCGTGGTTGGTGACGATGACGTCGACCTTGCCCATGCCTTCGCGGGCCTTATAGAAGGCGCACTGGCCGAAGTTCGGGCAATGTCGGTTGGTGCACTGGCTGTGATCGGTGGTCAGGCGCGCCCAGTCGGCGTCTTCCAGGGCGGTGGACCAGCTGTCACGATCGCCGTCCCATTTATTGCCGGCGAGTTTTTCGATCATGCTGGTGAACAGCTTCTGGCTGGCCTCATCGACCTCGATCTTGAAGCCTTCCTCTTCGAACAACTGTGCCGTGGCGGTCTGTGCGTGACCTTCCTGGAGCAACATGTCGAGTTTGGACAGGCACATGTAGCGCCCGCGCCCCTTGGCCAACGCAAAGCTGAAATTCAGCCCGCTGTTGCGCATCAAGTCAGGCAAGTCCTTGTAGACGATCTGCTCTTGCAGGGCGACGGTGGCCGTGGCGATCACCAGGCGTTTGTCGGCCGCTTTCGCCGTCGGGATGGCGGCCAGGCTGTAGGCGACGGTCTTGCCGGTACCGGTGCCGGCTTCCACCGCGACAATCGCGGGCTCGCCGCTGCGCCGGCCTTCGTCATCGGTGTCGATATCCCCGAGGACCTTGGCCACTTCGGCAATCATCAGGCGTTGGCCGTAGCGCGGCTTGAGGCTCTTGGCTTCGAGAAAACGCGAATAGGCGCCCTGGATCGTGGTTTTGAGTTCAGTGCTGATCATGGATTGTCGGGCGCAAAAAACGCTGGATAAATTTTCAGTGGTTCGGAACGACGGCTATCATACCCCGCTAATTAATCCCGCGCAGAACGGAGTACCCCAATGACCGCTTTTAGCCTTGTCTATAGCCTGCATGTCCTCGCCGCACTGGTGTGGGTAGGCGGCATGTTTTTCGCCTGGATGGTCTTGCGCCCCGCGGCTGTGAAGGCCCTTGAGGGCCCTGCCCGACTGAAGTTGTGGGTAGAAGTGTTTCAAGGTTTTTTCCGCTGGGTCTGGGTCGCCGTCGTACTGCTGCCCGTCAGCGGCGTGGGCATGTTGCATATGCACTTCAACGGTTTTGAAACCGCCCCGCGATATGTGCAGGTGATGATGGGCTTGTATGTGGTGATGACGGCGCTGTTCATCCGGATTCAGGCGCTGATGCTGCCTGAGTTGCGCACGGCGGTCACCGCACAGGATTGGCCGGTCGGGGCGGCGGTGCTCGGGAAGATTCGGCGCCTGGTGGGGATCAATCTGATTGTCGGCTTGCTGCTGGTGGCGATTGCCGCAGCGCGTCCGATGTTTTGATGAATACATAAGTTCTGTGGCGAGGGAGCTTGCTCCCGTTCGGCTGCATAGCAGTCGTCATCCAGCGACCCCGTACATTCTGGAAAAACACGATTGCCGATGTCGGGGCCGCTTCGCGGCCCAGCGGGAGCAAGCTCCCTCGCCACCAGGGTAGTCGGTTGTTCTTACAGCCGCTGAACCGTCACCTCTCCTGACGCACCGGCCGGCCCCGGCTGGCCATCGGCGCCAGGTTTGCCGCTTTTGCCGCCATCGGCCTCGTAGATGAAGCAACCCTTGGCTTTACCGCCCGCTCCAGGCTTGCCGCCGGGACCGGCCAAGCCACCAGCTCCACCGGCCACCTGAACCTTGATCTGCTGCGCAGGATAATCGCGCGGCACTATCAGCTTGACCAACGCCCCCGGCGCGCCTGGCTGACCGTTACTGCCATCGCTGCCATCGACACCGCGACCTGCCTGCCCCCAGGCGCAACCCGGCGCCTGGCCATTGGCCCCGTCGAGGCCGACAAATCCCGGCGCTCCCGTACCACCGCGAGCATCCACCAACAATTGCGGCGCCTTCAGTGCCTTGATCTGCAAGTTCAGATTACGCCCCGAGCGGGCGGCCTTCTGGTAAGTGCCGGGCGCACCGCGAGCGGTGATCTGGCTGCCCTCGGACAACTCGGCACGGCTGACCTTCAACTCCAGCGCTTGTTCACCGGGCACGATGGCAATCCGCGCATCACGCCCCAGGCGCAATTCACCGACGGTGACCTCGGTGACATTCGACGGGATCAGCAGAGTTCCGTAATCGGCCACTTCCAGACGTTCCAGCTGCAAGGTGCTGGCGGTGTTGGGCAGGCGCATCAGCGAGTTGGTTTCAACACTCACCACCTGCGCGCAGGCCAGAGGGCTGATGAGTACGGCGAGCAGACAGAGTTTACGCATGAGAAGCCTTCGGTGCGGTCGGAGCGGGAATGGTTTGCAGGTGGAATACGCCGAAAAAGAGGATTTTCAAGCGATCACGCCAGGGATGGTCGCGGCCCCTGAGGCTGCGGAAGCTGAAGACGGCCTCCAGCAGGTGGAGCCCTGCCAGCAGGCTGCCGGCCAGGTTGACCAACAGATGCAGCGGATGGATGAACGGCGTGAGCAGATTGACCAGCACCACTAACCAGAACAGCAGGGACAACAGCTTCCCCAGCCCCCATATCACCTTCATACGCTCCCCCGGTGAGAATTATTATTTGCACGCACAGTAACGGCTTCCGCGCGGGATAAGCCAGAGGGCAAACAAAAATTCTTCAAGAAGACCGCCGAATGGCTGCCGGAACGCCGCAAAAAAAGCCCGACAGCTCTATTCCGTGGCTTAGCGATTGATATGCAATTCCACCCGACGGTTTTTCGCGCGTCCTGCATCGGTTTCGTTATCGGCCACTGGCTGACTTTCACCCTTGCCCTCGCTGGTGAGTTTGTTCGGCGCCACGCCCTGGCTCAATAGGTATTGCGCGACACTGCTGGCGCGCCGCTCCGAGAGTGCCTGGTTGTAGGTATCGGACCCGACGCTGTCGGTGAAGCCAACCACCTTGATGCTGACCACATCGGCGTCCTCCAGCTTGCCCATGATCGCGTCCAGCTGACTCTTCGCGGCGGGCGTCAGCTCGGACTGATTAAAGGCAAACAGGACATCGCCGGCATCGCTCAGGGTGATGACCTCCGATTGCACCGGTTCGGCTGGCTTCACGCTGGCCGGATACTGCGGCAAAGGGCAACCATGATGATCGACAGGGGTATTGGCCGGTGTGTCAGGGCAGCGATCACGACGGTCGAAAACGCCATCGCCGTCCTCGTCGCCATCCTGGGCATAACAAATCAAACCACCGGTCAAAATACCGAGCGCCGCTCCGCCGGCCGCCCATCCACCACTTTCGAATGCGCCCAGGCCTCCGCCGACCAGTCCGCCAATGGCGCTGCAGATCGGCCAGGTACGTTGATTGAGGGGGGCAGTACCATCACTGTGAGTGGCGCAACCGGTCAACAGGCTGCCAAGCAGCAGAACCGGCAGGACGGTCCGTGTGAGTCTGGTCATTTTCAGAAGCTCCTGTGTCACCGGCCAGTGCCGGTTACACAGGAGTAAAGACCCGCATCCGCGACTGCACAAGGCACGGATGCGAGGGGCTTAGCGCTCGATTTTGATTTCCGTGCGACGGTTCTGCGCACGGCCGTCGGCGGTTTTGTTATCGGCAACCGGCTGGCTTTCACCGGCACCGGAAACAGACACGAAGTTGCTACGCGGCACGCCTTGCTGGATGAGGTACTCAACCACCGAATGGGCGCGTTTATCCGACAGTTTCTGGTTGTAGGTGGCACTGCCCACGCTGTCGGTATGACCCACAACGGTCATCCGTGCGGTAGGGGCTTCGGCTTTCAAGCGAGTGGCGATCTTATCGAGCACCTGCTTGTCAGACGCGGTGAGTGTCGCTTTGTCGAACTGGAAGTGAACATCGCGGATGACAATCGTTTCTTCCTTGACCACCACGGCCTCTTCGACCACTGGTGCAGGCGCCGGTGGTGGGCAACCATTGGCATCGACCTTCACGCCATGAGGCGTGCCTGGGCACTTGTCGCGGCTATCCGGCACACCATCGCCGTCTTCGTCGCCATCGCCGTGAACCCAGCAATAGGCCGCTGCCGTACCACCGACAATCAGCGCGCCATAACCCGCCCAGGAGGAGCTCTCGGTTGCCCCGAGACCCGCGCCCACGACACCACCGACGGCCGCACAGGTCGGCCAGTCGGTTTTTTGCAAACCTGCGCAACCAGTCAACACACTGGTTAGCAGAACCAGGGGTAATGCTGTCCGAACTATGCTCATCTAGTTTTCTCCTGAAGGATCGGCTTAGAACCGATTCAGGGAGTAAAGACCGGAGTTTTAATCTCCGCCAGCAATAGGCCATTGCTGTTTTGTCCAGTGTTCAGGACCAATCGCCACTTTTGCGTCAAAGCCGCTCTAGGCTCGGACTCGCAGGCAGGCTAGTCTTGGCAGATCTGACTGAGGATCTTTGATGATTGCAGGTAACTCTTCGCGCACGCCGCAGCAAGCGCTGGCCGCTTTGCTGGATCTTTACGCCCCTTCGCGCCTGTTGCTGATCGGCGCCAGCGAATTCCCGGCGCTTGAAGCTTTCAAGCTCGCCCATCCGGACACCTGCGTGGCGCACGCGGCACCAGGGCCATTGCCGGCCGAACTGGCGGCGCGCCGATTTGACCTGGCACTGGTAGTCGATTGCCTCGAGCACTTGCCCAAGCGTGACGGCCTGAATTTGCTCGGCGGTATCCGCAACCTCAATGCCAGCCGCATCGCGGTGCTGGCAGACCTGCCCGCTAGCGGCTGGCAAGAAACGGACTTCTTCTCCCTGGCCCTGCAAGCCAGCGAACGTTTCCAGCGTGACGATCAAGTGCTGACACTGTTCACCTATGATCTGCTTGACTACAAGCAAGTCCCCGACTGGCTCAACTCGCGGTTCTGGGCCAATCCGGAAAACTTCGGGAAATATTGGTGGTAACGCAATGAGTACATCCATTTGCCCTTGCGGCAGCGGCACTCTGCTCGATGCTTGCTGCGGTCATTACCATGCCGGGCACCCGGCCCCTTGCGCCGAAGCTCTGATGCGCTCGCGCTACAGCGCTTACGTGCTGGGCTTGATCGATTATCTGGTGGCGACGACCCTGCCCGCGCAGCAGGCCGGCCTTGATCGGCAATCGATCAGCAACTGGAGCGCCCAGAGCACCTGGCTGGGTCTTGAGGTAGAAAGCTCCGAAGTCCTCGGCGGTCAACCGGAACACGCCTTCGTGACCTTCACCGCACGCTGGCACGATGGCAGCGGCGAACACAGTCATCGTGAGCGTTCGTCATTCGTACAGAACGCCGGTCGCTGGTATTTCATCGATCCCACCGTGCCCCTCGACATCGGGCGTAACGACGCCTGCCCCTGCGCCAGCGGGCAAAAGTTCAAGAAGTGCTGCTCGGGTTATTTCGCCCGTTGAGGTAAATCCAGGGAGCTAGACTGGGCATCAAAGGAGTCCCGCCATGCTCAGTCGACGACGCACACTTCAAACCCTCATCCTGCTGGTGTTTCTTGGGCTCGGCGGTTGTGCGTCGTGGTTCAGCGATGAGGAACCGGACCCCGAGGTCCATCTGGTCAGGGTCGAAGTCGTGCGGGCCAAGTTGCTGGAGCAGCGGTTTGTGCTGCATTTCCGGATCGATAATCCCAACGACAGCGACCTGACGGTGCGAGGGCTGGAGTATCGCATTCATCTTGGCGACCTCCTGCTGGCCGAAGGCGAGCATGAACACTGGATCACCGTCGGGCCCAAAAGCAGCGGTTTTTACAACGTACCGATCCGCACCAACCTGTGGTCGAAAGTGAGGGATTTGGTCAAGCAACTGAAAAGCCCCAGGCAACCCGTCCCCTATCGGCTGGAAGGTGAAATGGAAACCGGTTTATTCATCGCCCACTACGTGCACCTGGCGCGTAATGGCGTGATAATCCCCGCCGATCTAATTCCGGAGTAACCCCGATGACCCAGCAACCCCATGTACATGGCCCAGACTGCAACCACGATCATGACCACCATGATCACGACCACGGCCATGTCCACGGCCCGAACTGCGGCCATGCTCACCAGGAACCGGTGCGCAATGCCCTGAAAGATGTTGGCCGCAATGACCCGTGCCCATGCGGCAATGGCAAGAAGTTCAAGAAGTGCCACGGCGCTTGATGGGTTAGACCCATTTCCCTGTGGAACCGGCTTGCTGGCGATCAATGCGACGCGTTTTGTCATACGCACCGCTTCGCCGGCAAGCCAGCTCCCTCAGGTTTTCAGTCGGCCATCAAGATCTGTGCGGTACTGACGACCGTCGCATACTCGCCATGCAGATTCCCCAGCGACATCCCGTGTACATCCTCGGCGGAACGGGCCTTACCGAAAAAGTCAGGCTTGTCGAAGGTAAAGCACGCATCCTCCACCACCCACGCATCGAACCCCAGATTGCCCGCGGTACGCGCAGTGGACTCCACGGAATTGTGGGTCGCCACGCCGACGATGATCAATTGTTCGATCCCCGATTCATGCAAACGCGCCTCCAGCCCCGTCGAACAAAACGCATCCGGCACTTGTTTTTGAATCAACTGCTCGCCAGGCAATGGCTGAAAGCGCTCCTGAAACTCCACGCCCGATTGCTGTGGCCAGAACACCGAATCCTGCGAGCGGGACAGGTGTTGCACGTGAATGATCGGCCGCCCGCTGCGACGCCAGTGGGCTAACAGCTCCAACATGCGATCTTCGGCCCGAGGATTGTTGCGCCGGCCGAGTCTGGGGTGAAGGATGCCTTTTTGTTGATCGATGATGATCAGTGCCGCGTTCTTCTCAAGCTCCATGCTCGCTCTTCTCACGCCAGGTCAGTTGATTCGCTGCACTTCAACATCGGCCCCGGCCGGTGGCAAGCCATCGAATGCAAACCGGATCCCGGACAAATCCTGAAATAACCTCGCCACCTGCTTGCGCGGCCACCTCCTGCTCACTAACGTAGCGCCTTTACTGACGTTACCGCCCCGCAGGAGCTTTGCCATGGCCTCGCCAGCCCTTACACATTTTCTACCCCGGTTCGGCGTTGCCGCAGCAGTTGCAGGTGTTTTGAGCCTGACCGGCTGTCAGAACTTCAACGCACAGGACACCGTTCCGCCGACTTCCGGCGTACAGCCGCTCAAAGGCCTGGCGCAGAACGTTTCGGTGCGCCGTAATGCCATGGGCATGCCGCTGATCGAAAGCAGCAGCTTCCACGACGCTCTGTTCACCCTCGGCTACGTGCATGCCAGCGACCGTATCACGCAGATGGTCACCTTGCGCTTGCTGGCCCAGGGCCGTCTGGCCGAGATGCGCGGTTCGGACCTGCTCGATGCCGACCGCTACATGCGCGCAGTCAACCTGAAGAAAAGCGCAGGAGAGCTATACAAGGCGTCTTCGCCACGCCTCAAGCGTTTCTTTGAGGTCTATGCCCGCGGGGTCAACGCTTACCTGTTCCGCTACCGCGACAAGCTGCCGGCCGATCTCGCCGCCAGCGGCTACAAACCTGAATACTGGCAACCGGAAGATTCGGCGCTGATTTTCTGCCTGTTCAACTTCAGCCAGTCAGCCAACCTGCCCGAAGAAATCTCCGCGCTGGTGCTGGCCCAAACGGTGCCCACCGACAAGCTGCCGTGGCTGATCCCTTCTGCCCCGGATGAACAATTGCCAGTGGCCGAAAGCGAAAAGCTGCAAGGCATCAAGCTCAACGGGCAAATACCGGGGCTGGCTGATATCAGCAAAGCCACGAGCCAGCTAGCCGAGCTGAATCTGCTCGGTGCCACTTCATCGAACAACTGGGCCATCGCCCCGCAACGCAGCCGCAGCGGCAAGAGCCTGCTGGCCAGCGACAGCCATGGGCCGATGGGCGTGCCGTCGTTGTTCAGCTACGTGCAGATTCGCGCACCGAAATATCAGGCGTCCGGCGTGACCATTGCCGGCTTGCCAATGGTGCTCGGCGGGTTCAACGGCAAAGTCGCGTGGAGCACGACCAGCGTCATGGGCGACAACCAGGACCTGTTCCTGGAAAAAATCAAACGCCAGGGCAACGGCCTGGCCTACGAAAACGGCGGCAAGTGGCAGCCGGCAAGCGTGCGTAACGAAACCTACTTCATCAAAGGCCAGCGGCCGATTCGCGAAGCAGTGTACGAAACCCGCCACGGCCCGCTGCTCAACAGCACCCAGGGTCTTGCCCAGGGCAGCGGCTTCGGCCTGGCCTTGCAGACGCCGAGCTTCACCGATGACAAAACCCTGGATGCTTTTTTTGACCTGTCCCGCGCACAGAATGTCGAGAAGGCGTCGGACGCCAGCCGCGAGATCCGTGCCATTGCACTGAATCTGGTGTTTGCCGATGCCAGCAACATTGGCTGGCAAGTCACCGGTCGCTACCCGAACCGTCGTGAAGGCGAAGGCCTGCTGCCCTCGCCGGGTTGGGAGGGTCGCTACGATTGGGACGGCTACGCCGACCCGATGCTGCACCCCTATGATCAAGACCCGGCCCAGGGCTGGCTCGGCACCGCGAACCAGCGGGTCATCCCCCATGGCTATGGCATGCAACTGTCCAATTCCTGGTCGGCGCCGGAACGTGGCGAACGCCTGGCTGAACTGGCCGGCGTGGGCAAACATGACACCCGTAGCCTGATCGCGATGCAGTACGACCAGACCACCACCTTCGCCGCCAAACTGAAAAAAATGTTCGAAGCGCCGGGCATGTCGCAACCGCTCAAACAAGCCATCGCGGCATTGCCCGCAGCGGATGGAGCCAAGGCACGAGAGGCACTGAGCCGCTTGATGGCATTCGATGGCAAGCTCAGCCCGACCTCCGCCGACGCGGCGATCTACGAGCTGTTCCTGCAGGAAAGCGCCAAGCAGATTTTCCTCGACGAACTGGGACCGGAAAGCAGCCCGGCGTGGAAAGCCTTTGTCGCCAACGGCAAGTTGTCCTACTCCGCCCAGGCCGATCACCTGTTGGGCCGCGAAGACAGTCCATTCTGGGATGACGTGCGCACCGCGCAAAAAGAAGACAAACCGGCGACTCTCGCCCGCAGCCTGGCAGCGGCGATCAGCGCCGGGGACAGTCAGCTGGGTGGCGACCACAAAGCCTGGCAGTGGGGCAAACTGCACCGCTACGAATGGAAGAATGCCAGTGGCCAGACCGTGCGCGGTCCGCTGCCGGCCGGCGGCGATCACACCACGCTCAACACCGCTGCGTTCGCCTGGGGCCAGGACTTCAACACCACGCTGGCGCCTGCCATGCGCTTTATCGTCGACTTCGGCCTGGCCGAACCGCTGATGGGCCAGAACGCCACCGGCCAGTCCGGCAACCCGGCCAGTGCGAATTACCTGAACAGTATCGACCCCTGGCTGAAAGGCCAGTACATGAGCCTGCCGATGCAGCCGCAGAACTTTGACAAGGTCTACGGAACCCAGCGTCTGACCCTGACGCCGGGTAAATAAGGACCGACACCCATACCCGGTGGGAGCCCGCTCGCGATGAGGCCATGCCAGTCAACTCAAGAGGTGACTGACAGGCCGCCATCGCGAGCAGGCTCCCACATCGGTACAGCGCCACCCCATCAAATCCCGATAGAACTTCTCGCTCCACGCCAGCCTCCTGGCTAACAAGCCATCCACTCTGCTCACCATCATGGTTCTTGTTATCGCGCGTCCCGAAGGTTTGTACTGCCCCGCCAACGAGTGGCAAGTGGAATATATGTGGGATGGCATCCGCGCCCAACTGATCAAACGCCGGCAGCACCCGCCGTGCAACCGTTCGCCCTTCTGCAGCAGCGGATTGGCCGTAAAACCTTGGCAGAAAAATACTCAATGACGTGCCGGTAGTGATCCTTGCCTACGTTTTGCTGGAGTGGGAAGGCCAGGACTGGCACAACCAGCCTCAGGCCCGGCGGCGCAGTCAGATGGAACAGGTCATCGTCCGAGGCAACAACCCGGTATTGCTCGCCTCGCCACTGCTGACCGGCAACGACTGGTTCGACCTGGCCCGCCAGCGCGAAGCGTCGCGCAGCCTGGGCGTCGAAGGCATGATGCTCAAGGCCCGGGAGGCGTTGTATGGCGTTGGTCGCACCAAGGAAATGAGGGTGTGATGGAAATGGAAAGTCGACCCGTTCAGCATCGACGCGGTGCTCATTTATGCGCAACGCGGTCATGGCCGCTGGGCAAGCCTCTATAGCGACTACACTTTCGCCGTCTGGGACGGCCCGCCCGATGCCAGTGAACGCTCGCTGGTGCCCTTCGCAAAGGCTTACTCGGGGCTGACCGACGAGGCTGACCATCTCGGCACGTTGCAGGACTTACTCAGTTAACCAGCCCCTGTGAACACCAGTCCCCTGTGGCGAGGGAGCTTGCTCCGCTCGGCTACGAAACAGCCGTAATCGCGCCTCATCAGGGCCGACTACAGAATTGTGTACACAGGTTTTGCGGTCGCTTCGCAACCCAGCGGGAGCAAGCGCCCTCGCCACAGGCATTGGCATCAAGTCGAACCGAAATAGTGCAGGCTTCCCACGCCGCCCATTTTCGTGCACTAATCCCATCCGGCAATTTCCTGAACACCTTTTAAAACGCTTGTTCGGCACTCTGGTTCGGAAATTGCTACTTTCAGTAGGTCTTACGCTTACCAGTAACAATAAATCTGCGCCACAAGCGCTCATATTGGTTCTTAGGGATTGAATAATGAAAAAAGCATTGCTGACCCTTTCTGCACTGGCATTGTGCGTAGCTGCTGGCTCCGCGCTGGCAAAGGAATACAAAGAGTTGCGTTTTGGCGTTGACCCTTCCTACGCACCGTTCGAGTCGAAAGCGGCCGACGGCAGCCTGGTAGGTTTCGACATCGACCTGGGGAACGCGATCTGTGCCGAACTGAAGGTCAAGTGCAAATGGGTCGAAAGCGATTTCGACGGCATGATTCCTGGCCTGAAGGCCAATAAATTCGACGGCGTGATCTCTTCGATGACCGTCACCCCGGCCCGCGAAAAAGTCATCGACTTCTCCAGCGAGCTGTTCTCCGGCCCGACTGCCTACGTGTCCAAGAAAGGTTCTGGCATCACTGCAGACGTCGCTTCGCTCAAAGGCAAAACCGTCGGCTACGAGCAAGGCACCATTCAGGAAGCCTATGCCAAGGCCGTTCTGGACAAGGCTGGCGTGAAAACCCAGGCCTATCAAAACCAGGACCAGGTGTATTCCGACCTGACTTCCGGTCGTCTCGACGCCGGTATCCAGGACATGCTGCAAGCCGAACTGGGCTTCCTGAAGTCGCCAAACGGTGCCAATTTCGAAATCAGCAAGCCGGTCGATAACGAACTGCTGCCGGCTAAAACAGCGGTCGGTATTAAGAAAGGTAACACTGAGCTGAAAGCACTTTTGGATAAAGGTATCAAAGCGTTACACGATGATGGCACCTACGCCACCATTCAGAAGAAACACTTTGGCGATCTGAATCTGTATAGCGGCAAATAATGCCCGGCGCCCATCTCGCGATGGGCGCTTTTTTCTTCCGATCTGGTTGCTGATTTTATGTTTGAAAACCTCCTGCAAAATCTGGGGCTCGCAGCCTTCAGCCTCAAGGGTTTCGGCCCGTTGCTGATGGAAGGCACCTGGATGACCATCAAATTATCGGCGATGTCGCTGCTGGTGGCCGTGTTGCTCGGCCTGCTCGGCGCCAGTGCCAAACTGTCAAAAGTCAAATTGCTGCGCTTGCCTGCCCAGTGCTACACAACGCTGATTCGCGGCGTGCCGGATCTGGTACTGATGCTCTTGATCTTCTACAGCCTGCAAACCTGGCTGACGTCGTTCACCGACTACATGGAATGGGAATACATCGAGATCAACCCGTTCAGCGCCGGGGTCATTACCCTGGGTTTCATTTATGGCGCGTATTTCACCGAAACCTTCCGTGGCGCGATTCTCGCAGTACCGCGGGGTCAGGTCGAAGCCGCCACCGCCTATGGCCTCAAACGCGGCCAGCGCTTCTGGATCGTGGTGTTTCCGCAGATGATGCGTTTTGCCCTGCCGGGTATCGGCAACAACTGGATGGTCATGCTCAAGGCCACCGCGCTGGTATCGATCATTGGCCTGGCCGACCTGGTCAAGGCTGCGCAGGACGCCGGTAAAAGCAGCTATCAGCTGTTCTATTTCCTGGTACTCGCCGCCTTGATCTACCTGGCGATCACCAGTGCCTCCAACTTCATTCTGCGCAGGCTGGAACGCCGGTACGCCGCCGGTACACGGGAGGCCGTGCGATGATCGAACTCTTGCAGGAATACTGGAAAGCCTTCCTCTACACAGACGGCCAGAACATCACCGGCCTGGCCATGACCCTGTGGCTGCTCAGCGCGTCGATCTTCTTCGGCTTCCTGGTGTCGATCCCACTGTCCATCGCCCGGGTCTCGCCGCAGCTCTACATTCGCTGGCCCGTGCAGTTCTACACCTACCTGTTCCGTGGTACGCCGCTGTATATCCAATTGCTGATTTGCTACACAGGCATTTACAGCCTGGCCGCCGTGCGCGCGCAGCCGCTGCTCGACAGTTTTTTCCGCGATGCGATGAACTGCACCATCCTGGCCTTCGCCCTGAACACCTGCGCCTACACCACGGAGATCTTCGCCGGGGCCATTCGCAGCATGAACCACGGTGAAGTCGAAGCGGCCAAGGCTTACGGCCTGACCGGCTGGAAGTTGTATGCCTACGTGATCATGCCGTCGGCCCTGCGTCGCTCGTTGCCGTACTACAGCAACGAAGTGATTCTGATGCTGCACTCGACCACCGTGGCGTTCACCGCGACCATCCCGGACATTCTGAAAGTCGCTCGGGACGCCAACTCGGCGACCTTCCTGACCTTCCAGTCGTTCGGCATTGCCGCGTTGATCTACCTGACCGTCACCTTTGCGCTGGTCGGCCTGTTCCGTCTCGCCGAACGCCGATGGCTGGCCTTCCTCGGGCCGACCCACTAGGACTTCTCGCACATGCGCCACCAGATACATGACTTGCTGTCCCCGCTGCCGGGGACCGCACGACAGATCCACAGTTTTCACTTCGGGCCGCAACCGGCCAAAGGCAAGATTTACATCCAGTCATCCCTTCACGCCGATGAATTGCCCGGCATGCTGGTGGCCTGGCACCTCAAGCAACGCCTGGCGGAGCTGGAAGCCGCCGGCCGCCTGCGCAGCGAAATCGTTCTGGTGCCGGTGGCCAATCCGGTCGGCCTGGAGCAAGTGCTGATGGACGTGCCGCTGGGCCGCTACGAACTGGAAAGCGGTCAGAACTTCAACCGCTGGTTCGTCGATCTGAGCGAAGAGGTCGGCAACGAGATCGAAGGCCAACTGGGCGACGACCCGCAGCGCAATCTCGAACTGATCCGCATCAGCCTGCGCCACGCACTTGCCCGGCAGACCGCCAGCACCCAACTGCAATCCCAACGCCTGACCCTACAACGACTGGCCTGCGATGCCGACATGGTGCTGGACCTGCATTGCGATTTCGAAGCCGTCGCGCACCTGTACACCACGCCGGATGCCTGGCCGCAGGTCGAGCCGCTGGCCCGTTATATCGGCGCCGAGGCCAGCCTGTTGGCCACCGACTCCGGTGGTCAGTCGTTCGACGAATGCTTCACCTTGCTCTGGTGGCAGTTGAAAGAACGCTTCGGCGAACAGTTCGAGATTCCGCCCGGCAGCTTTTCCGTCACCGTCGAACTGCGCGGTCAGGGCGACGTCAACCACCCGCTGGCCAGCCTGGACAGCCAGGCACTGATCGATTACCTGATTCATTTCGGAGCGATTGCCGGCGAACCGGCGCCCCTGCCCGAGCTACCCTACCCGGCCACTCCACTGGCCGGTGTCGAACCTGTGGCCACGCCTGTCGGCGGGCTACTGGTGTTCGCCGCGCTGCCAGGAGAGTACCTGGAAGCCGGGCAATTGATCGCTGAAATCATTGATCCGATCGCTGATCGCGTCACTCCTGTTCATTGCACCGCCGCCGGGTTGATGTACGCCCGCTCGCTGCGCCGCATGGCCACTGCCGGCATGGTGATCGCCCATGTCGCGGGCACCGAAGCCTATCGCAGCGGTTACCTACTTTCGCCTTGAGGATGTCTGTTCCATGTACAAACTGACCATCGAAGACCTGCATAAAAGCTACGGCGATCATCAGGTGCTCAAAGGCGTTTCCCTCAAGGCCAACACCGGCGACGTCATCAGTCTGATCGGCGCCAGCGGCTCGGGCAAAAGTACCTTTCTGCGCTGCATCAATTTTCTCGAACAACCCAACGACGGCGCCATGAGCCTCGATGGCCAGGCGATCCGCATGATCAAGGATCGACACGGCATGCATGTCGCCGATCCGGATGAACTGCAACGGATCCGTACCCGCCTGGCCATGGTGTTCCAGCATTTCAACTTGTGGAGCCACATGACCGTACTGGAGAACATCACCATGGCTCCGCGCCGGGTGCTGGGTTGCGGCAAGCAGGAAGCCGAAGACCGCGCGCGCCGCTATCTGGACAAGGTTGGCCTGCCTGCGCGTGTGGCGGACCAATATCCGGCGTTCCTGTCCGGCGGTCAGCAACAGCGGGTGGCCATTGCCAGGGCACTGGCCATGGAGCCGGAGGTCATGCTGTTCGATGAGCCCACATCGGCGCTGGACCCGGAACTGGTGGGTGAGGTACTGCGCGTGATCCAGGGCCTGGCCGAAGAAGGCCGGACCATGATCATGGTGACCCACGAAATGAGCTTCGCCCGCAAGGTCTCGAGCCAGGTGCTGTTCCTGCATCAGGGTCTGGTGGAAGAGGAAGGCGCGCCGGAAGACATGCTGGGCAATCCGAAGAGTGAACGGTTGAAGCAATTCCTCAGCGGTAACCTGAAATAAACGCCGAGCGAAAAAAGGGGGGAGCCGTATTCCCGGCTCCCCCCACTCAAACGTCAAACAGTCGCTTCGTGCTCAAGCCTGAAACGGCCATTGGTCACTTCCAGACCGTCAGCATCCATACCGCTGAAGCTCCCGGCAAACTGCGCTTCCCCGCCCACCGTCAACTCAAGCACGCCTCGATACAAATCCGCTTCGGAGGTGCCTGTCACGTGGATAATCATCGGGGAGCTTTCAGTAAGCCCTAAATTGAAACTGCCGCTCTGGATACCAACCGGCAGATAGACATAAAACGCCGTCCCTTGCCCGTTATCAGCCTCGATACAGTGGATACCTGGCCGATCATAGAAGTAGAGTCCGTGCGTCACGCGAAACGGCTGGGGACCGTCGGCCGTGTTCACATCGGCACTTAAATGCCCTGCTCGATTTGTACTCATTTGAAGTCCTTTTCATAGACATGGATAACTGCTCGACGCCGACCCTTCCCAAAGGGTCGCAGAACGAGTAACGCCGGGATAAGAACACGGCAGGATCACCAAGTGGTTTCGACGGCGATTACAGTTATTGCCGGATATGAATCGATCAACACGGGAGCGAGCCTCGCCCGCACCGAAGCACAAGCAGCACTCTCGGCATTACGCAGGGTGGTGGTCGATAAATGGCACGAATTGCCCGGCAACAAGCGTGGCGTGCAACTGCAGTGGGCTATGGCCCGATGCGTTTACTGGTGGCTATGAAATCCGCCGGGGCGACAACTGTAGGGCGGTGTCATCGGCGACAACGAAATATGGCCAGTCAGCTGAAGTCTTCGCAGACCTCAGTTGACTGGCCATTCATTTTTCTGCGCAGTGAATCAGACCACGGGCGCGGGAGGCGGCTCATCCGGCAGGGTGGGCTCACCAGGCTCGTTGGGTTGTTCGTTGGGCGTATCGGGATCGGGTTGACCGGGGATGCCCCCTGCCATGTTGATCGGCGGGTGTGCCAACAAGGACCAGGCCAAGACGCCAACCTGATTGGGCTCCAGCCTTGCCAGTTCGGCACTTATTCGCGGGTCGATCTTCATAAAGCACTCCTGAGCGATGGCCCGATCCGCCTTGCGCGAATCGGAGCGTACACTCCATAGAGTGTACGCTCGCTCAAGAATTCCCACGGTTTGTCAGACGGCTGACTCAGGTCCGCGGCAAGGTCACGCCACGCTGGCCCTGGTACTTGCCGCCGCGATCCTTATAGGAAACTTCACACTCTTCGTCAGACTCGAGGAACAGCATCTGCGCCACGCCTTCATTGGCGTAGATTTTCGCCGGCAGATTGGTGGTATTGGAGAACTCCAGGGTGACGTGACCTTCCCACTCAGGCTCCAGCGGCGTGACGTTGACGATGATGCCGCAGCGCGCGTAGGTGCTTTTACCCAGGCAGATAGTCAACACATTACGCGGAATGCGGAAGTATTCGACGGTACTGGCCAGGGCGAAGGAGTTGGGCGGAATGATGCACACGTCGCTGTGGATATCGACGAAGCTGCCTGCATCGAAGTTCTTCGGGTCGACGATTGCCGAATTGATGTTGGTGAACACCTTGAAATGATTAGTGCAACGCACATCGTAGCCGTAGCTCGAAACACCGTAGGAGATCACCCGGCTATCGTCGCTGCCGCGCACCTGGCGTTCTACGAAGGGCTCGATCATGCCGTGCTCTTGCGCCATGCGGCGAATCCACTTGTCCGATTTGATGCTCATGGCGGGTGTCCTGAATAACGTGGTGGAAAAAATCTGTCCGGCATCTTACCGGGGCGCGCCGCCGGGTTCAAAGCGCGAGGCACAATTCTCGACGATCCTGCCGGATTTACGGACCTTCGAAGCAATACCCCGCACCGTCAGTCATGAAAACAGAGAAACCTTCGCAAGAAACATTGGCACGTTCCGGAAAAAGGGTTAAGGTGACGTCACTGTGCTGCTTGTGTCACTGAGAATCTCTACACGATATGTTGAATTTCGATCCAACCATCTACAAGAATTTTTCCTGCTCTTTGCACTCAGTCTCGGCCAGGGTTCTTCCTGAGTCGCAGTTATCTTTGTTCAAGGAGTTACACCATGTCTAATCGCCAAACCGGTACCGTTAAGTGGTTCAACGATGAAAAAGGCTTCGGCTTCATCACTCCACAATCCGGTGACGACCTGTTCGTTCACTTCAAAGCTATCCAATCCGACGGCTTCAAAAGCCTGAAAGAAGGCCAACAGGTTTCTTTCATCGCTACCCGCGGTCAGAAAGGCATGCAAGCTGAAGAAGTTCAAGTTATCTAACTTGTACTTGCTTTAGTAGAAAGCCCCGCCCTCAACAGCGGGGCTTTTTTGTGCCTGCGTGCTTTTTTCCAGGCATGAAAAAACGCAGCCCAAGCTGCGTTTTCCAGCATTTACCAGGTCACGCCAAACCCTGCGGTGTAACGGGTCTTGCTCAAGTCAGCCTCATCGGAACCACTGACGATATCCCTCTCCGCCTTCAGGTTCAGTGACGCCCAATCGGTCACTTTGTAGCGCAAGCCCATCTCGGCATCCAGCGCGTAGTCGGCCACGCCCGACAACGGCTTGCCCACCTCGCCATTGGTGAAGAATTCTACCTTCTTGCCTATCAGGTAACGGTTGTAATCCCACTTCATGGCCAAAGAATAGAAATTCTCCTGGCTACCGTCGCGATACTCGTAATCGGTGCGGTTGACCAGCGACCCCAGGGAAAAGGCACCCAATTCGTCATCCCAGAACTGATAGCCGGGACCGGTACCCACGGTACGCTGACGAGACAGGTCTTCTACCTTGTCGCGCTTGTAAACCAGGCGACCTTCCCAGAACCATTTGTCGGTGATAAAGCGGTCGAGGGAGTATTCGGCCCGCCAGTTATCCGTGGTGACGACGCCATCCTGGAACTCGCGGTTGTATTCGCCTTCCGCGATATGCCGCCAACGACCATGGCGCGCAGTGGTCTTGAAGTCGATGCCGTAATCATCGGTATCTTTGTCCGCACGCTGGTAATCCAGGGCCGCGTCGATATTGCCCTTCCATACCAGATCCTCGACCACCGGCTTGGGCTTGAGGATCTGCTGGACACTGGCCAGCTCTACCGTCTTGGGTGCCTCACCGTTGGCCAAAGTGACTTTGCCCTCATCAGCCGCCTGCAGCGACTTGGCCTTCTCACCCGTATAGGCGTCCTGCTTGACCAACAACTCCTGATCACTTTCCAGGGTTTTGACCTGCTTCCAGTCAATCGGCACCGCGCCGGCATACCCGGTCTGGATCAGCAGCTTGCCACCGTCGAACAGAATGATCTTGCCACTCAACTTGTCACCGTTCTTCAACCAGACGGTATCCGCGAGCACGGGGGTGGAAGCACTGACGATGGCGAGGCACAGCAAGGTTTTGGAGAACATAAGCAAATAAAGGCTCAGGTACGCGAAAAAATCGGCATTATCCGCTGGAATAAGCCCCTAGCAAGGACTGACCCCGACGCTATCTGCTGAGTTCATTTCTCAATGGGCGATCGAGGATTTACTCTAAAGACAGTACTGCGAATTTTTTTCAGGAAGCCCGGACGTGATCGACCCCACCACTGCCCCCGAGAGCGCGGCACAAATCCGACGCACGGCACTCTACCTGACACTCGCGCAAGTGCCAGAAGGCAAAGTAGTGAGTTATGGCCAATTGGCCGAGCTGGCCGGATTGGGTCGCGCAGCCCGCTGGGTCGGACGAACACTGAGCCAATTACCTGGCGACAGTAAACTACCCTGGCACCGCGTTCTCGCAGCCGGAGGGCGCATCAGCCTGCCTGCGGGCAGTCCATCCGGGGACGAACAACGCGCCCGATTGCGCATGGAGGGCATCAGTATCCTGAACAATCGTGTTGATATTCAGCGCCATGGCTGGCGTCCAGTAGAGCACAGCGGTTAGAGTGCGCGCTTTGTTTCCGTATTTCTTGAGGCAGACTCCAGCCCATGCCCCGTAAAACCTGGCGCGCCGCGCTCGCCGCTTATGCCAGCCCCTCGACGCTCGTACTGTTGTTGTTGGGTTTCGCCGCCGGCCTGCCCTACATGTTGGTGTTTTCGACCCTTTCAGTCTGGCTGCGCGAAGCCGGCGTGGCTCGCGAAACCATCGGTTATGCAAGCCTGATCGGTCTGGCCTACGCCTTCAAATGGGTCTGGTCGCCACTGCTCGACCAATGGCGCCTGCCGCTGCTGGGCAAGCTCGGTCGACGCCGCTCCTGGCTTGTGTTGTCCCAATCCCTGATAATTCTGGGCCTGATCGGGATGGGTTTCTGCGACCCGCAAAAACATCTGTCCTGGCTGATCGCCATCGCGGTCGTTGTCGCATTCGCCTCGGCGACGCAAGACATCGCCGTGGACGCCTACCGTCTGGAAATTGCCGAAGACAGTCGCCAGGCCGCGCTGGCCGCCAGTTACATGTCCGGTTATCGGATTGCCGCTTTGCTGGCTACGGCAGGCGCGCTGTTCTTCGCTGAAGGGTTTGGCTCAACCGGCTTCAACTATAAGCACTCCGCCTGGACCGGCACCTACGTGCTGTTCGGCGTGCTGATGATCCCGGCGCTGCTGACCTCCTTCTTCATGCGCGAACCACCGGTCCCGCTGCGCACCCAACTGCAAGCCGGGCGTTACAGCTTCGCGCATCAGTTGGCTTCCGTGTTCGTGCTGATTGTACTGCTGGTGTCCGTCCCGGCCATGTTCACCCAGCTGTACAACACCGACTTTGCCAGCGTGCTGTTCAAAGGCGTGAGCCTGCTCGACCTTCTGCTCGAGGACCGCGCATTCCTGCGGGCAATCCTCTATACCACGCTGACCGCACTGTGCCTGTCGACCATGGGTCGCCGTGGGTTGGCGCCAGTGCTGACGCCGGTCAACGACTTTATTATTCGTTACCGCTGGCAGGCCTTGCTGCTGCTTGGGCTGATCGCCACCTATCGGATGTCCGATACGGTCATGGGGGTGATGGCCAACGTTTTCTACATCGACCAAGGCTTCACCAAGGACCAGATTGCCGGCGTCAGTAAGATTTTCGGCCTGATCATGACCCTGGTGGGCGCCGGCATGGGTGGCCTGCTGATCGTGCGCTTCGGCATTCTGCCAATCCTGTTCATCGGTGGCGCCGCATCGGCAGCGACCAACCTGCTATTCCTGATGCTCGCGGACATGGGCCCCAACCTGAACATGCTGATCGTGACCATTTCACTGGATAACTTCGCTTCGGGCATGGCGACTTCAGCCTTCGTCGCTTACCTGTCGAGCCTGACCAACCTCAAATTCTCGGCGACCCAATATGCCCTGCTCAGCTCGATCATGCTCTTGCTGCCACGCTTGATCGGCGGCTACTCAGGCGTCATGGTGGAGAAGTTCGGTTACCACAACTTCTTCCTGATTACCGCCCTGCTGGGCATTCCAACCCTGATATTGATCGCCCTGCACTGGTTCCAGGAGAGCCGCCGTGCAGGACCGACACCGACGCCGGAACCGGTTCCGACCCAGGTTGCGGAAGAATCGTAGGAAACATCCGCAGGAAACCTTGCAGAGGGCGCTGAGATTCCCGCCCTCCTGCCATACCGCCGACCGCACGCCTGTACGACAGCGGATCTCGCCCGTACAATGCTCCGTCATTTCTCGTCATTAGCAACCGACAACGGCCAACCATGCGCACCAGTCAATTTTTGCTCGCCACACAGAAAGAAACGCCTTCCGATGCGGTCGTGATCAGCCACCAGTTGATGCTGCGCGCCGGCATGATCCGCAAACTCGCCTCGGGCCTGTACACCTGGCTGCCGATGGGCTTGCGAGTAATGCGCAAGGTCGAAGCCGTCGTTCGTGAAGAAATGAACGCCGCCGGCTCGCTTGAAGTGTTGATGCCGAGCACTCAACCGGCAGAGCTGTGGCAGGAATCCGGTCGCTGGGAAGAGTACGGCCCTGAATTGCTGCGCTTCAAGGATCGCCACGGTCGCGATTTCTGCGCCGGCCCGACCCACGAAGAAGTCATCACCGATCTGATGCGCAACGAATTGAGCAGCTACAAACAGCTGCCGATCAACCTTTACCAGATCCAGACCAAGTTCCGTGACGAAATCCGCCCACGCTTCGGTTTGATGCGCGGTCGCGAATTCATCATGAAGGACGCCTATTCGTTCCACGCTGACCAGCCATCGCTGCAAGTCACCTACGACCGCATGCATCAGGCGTACTGCAACGTGTTCACCCGCCTGGGCCTGAAATTCCGCCCGGTTGAAGCCGACAACGGCTCCATCGGCGGTGCCGGCTCCCACGAGTTCCACGTACTGGCCGAGTCCGGTGAAGACGATATCGTCTTCAGCAACGGTTCCGACTACGCCGCGAACATCGAGAAAGCCGAAGCCGTGCCGCGCGAAACCTCCCGCGCAGCGCCGACCGAAGAACTGCGCCTGGTCGACACGCCGAACGCCAAGACCATCGCGCAACTGGTCGAAGGCTTCAACCTGCCGATCGAGAAAACCATCAAGACCCTCGTGGTTCACGCTGAAGAGAAAGGCAAGCTGATTGCCCTGATCATCCGTGGCGACCATGAACTGAACGAAATCAAGGCCGCCAACCAGCCTGGCGTTGCCAGCCCGCTGGTCATGGCCTCCGAAACCGAACTGCGCGACGCCATCGGCGCCGGTGCCGGCTCCCTCGGCCCGCTTAACCTGCCACTGCCAATCATTATCGACCGCTCGGTCGAACTGATGAGCGACTTCGGCATTGGGGCGAACATCGACGACAAGCACTACTTCGGCGTGAACTGGGAACGCGACCTGCCGGTTCCGACCGTTGCCGACCTGCGTAACGTTGTCAGCGGCGACCCAAGCCCGGATGGCAAGGGCACCCTGGAAATCAAACGCGGCATCGAAGTCGGGCACATCTTCCAGCTGGGCAACAAGTACAGCAAAGCGATGAAGTGTGAAGTGCTGGGCGAGAACGGCAAGCCGATCACCCTGGAAATGGGCTGCTACGGCATTGGCGTTTCCCGTGTGGTTGCAGCTGCCATCGAGCAGAACAACGACGAAAAAGGGATTATCTGGAGTGACGCGCTCGCACCGTTCCAGATCGCCCTGGTGCCACTGCGCTACGAAACCGATCTGGTTCGCGAAGCCACCGACAAGCTGTATGCAGAACTGACTGCAGCCGGCTTCGAAGTGCTGCTGGACGATCGCGACAAGAAAACCAGCCCGGGCATCAAGTTCGCGGACATGGAGCTGATCGGCATTCCTCACCGGATCGTGGTCAGCGACCGCGGCCTTGCCGAAGGCAACCTGGAATACAAGAGTCGTACCGAGGCCGAGCCGCAAGCGCTCCCGGTCGCTGACGTACTGTCTTTCCTGCAGGCCCGTATCCGCCGCTGAAACCAGATAGAGACGTCATGTTCAAGCGAAACACCTTAGGCCTCGGTGGTGCCGCCCTGTGCGGCACCCTGTTGGTCAGCGGCTGTGCCAATCACATGTCACAGCGCAGCGAGCACGAGGAACGGGTCGAGCGTAAATTGCTCGACCACAGTCTGCAGATCGATGTCGGTGAGCCCAAGGTACTTGAGCTGCCACAACGCCGGGTGAAAATCCACGAGCAGAAGACCTTCGAAGTCACCGAGTTCGACGTCACCCGTCATTATGATCGCTACACCCCATACCAACCCTGGCGGAAGATCTACGAGATCCCGCTCGGCGCGGTAGCGGTGGTGGGTGGTGTCTGTGCGAACGTGGTCAACGTCTTTGCCTTCGGCAACCTGCCCGACAGCATGACCAAGGACTGGCTCAGCTACGGTTTCGCCGGACTCAATCCGTTCATGAACATGCAATCCAACGGTCGCGCGCAGCAGAACCTGGCTGGCATCGACGAAGTCCAGCGCGACAAGCGCATGGAATATTCGAGCCTGCCCTGGAGCGAGCGTCCGGTCGAAGTCAAGGCCGGCAAGGAAACCTTCGAGCTGACCACCGACAAGAACGGCGTGCTCCGCCTGAATCTGCTGGACAGTCCGTTCGCCGAATATGACCTCAATCATCTGGGCAAGCTGCAGATCAGTGTCAGTGACTCAAAGGGCGATGTGCATACCGACTCCTCCCTTGTGCTCAGCAGCACCCTGCGCGGCAAATTGCTCGAAGCTCACAGTCTGATTTACGACGACCTCGAAGACGACGAAGTGAGCCAGTGGGTACACCGGGTCAAACGCCTGTCGGAGCTGGGTCTTGAAGAAGAAGCGAGCGAACTGGAGCAGAGCCTGGTCGAATTGACCCGCAACGATCCTGAGCTGCAGACCGAATTCCTCAAGTCCCTGACCAAGAATGCCGGACGCCTGGTGGCGGATCCAGGACCGAACTAACGCTCAAAGCTTCGCGGGCAAGTCGAGTCGCCCGCGAAGCGGCCTCACAGGCACCGCAAAACTACCGCTCAAACAACTCCATCTGCTCAAACCCGCCCCGCAAATCCTCCAGCCTTACTCCCACGCCCAATAATCGCACCGGCTTGCCACCTCGATTGAACGCCTGCGTCAGCATCAACTGGTAACTGCCCAAGTCCCGCCCTGCCCCTGCCTGCTCAAGTGTGGTCTGGGTAAAATCATGGAACTTCACTTTGACGAACGGCTTGCCCGGTCGATAGCTGCTGTCGATTCGCTCCATGCGGGTTCTGAGGGTTTCCAGTAACTCCGGCAGCTTATCCAGACAACTGCGCAGATCCGGCAGATCGACATCGTAAGTATTTTCGACGCTGATCGACTGCCGACGACTGTCGTTATGCACCAGACGGTCATCGATCCCGCGGGCCAGACTCCAGAGACGCTCGCCAAAACTGCCGAATTCGCGCACCAGCGCCAACTTGTCCCACTCGCGAAGTTGCAAACAGTCGACAATCCCGAGCTTGGCCAGCTTGTCGGCGGTCACTTTGCCAACGCCATGCAGCTTATTGACCGTCAAGCCACTGACAAAGTCATCGACCTGATCCGGCGTGATGACAAACAACCCATTGGGCTTTTTCCAGTCGCTGGCGATCTTGGCGAGAAACTTGTTTGGCGCCACGCCCGCCGAAACGGTGATATGCAACTGATTGGAGACCCTTCGACGGATGTCCTGGGCAATTCGGGTGGCACTTCCACCGAAATGCGCGCTGTCCGACACATCCAGGTAGGCCTCATCCAGGGAAAGTGGCTCGATGATGTCGGTGTAATCGCGAAAGATCGTATGAATTTCCTTCGATGCTTCTCTATAGGCGTCCATTCGCGGCTTGACGATGGTCAGGTCCGGGCAGAGTTTCAACGCGTGCCCGGACGACATCGCGGACCGCACGCCATAGGCCCGTGCCTCGTAATTGCAGGTGGCGATCACTCCACGCCGATCCGCCGACCCACCTACCGCCAGCGGCTTGCCGGCCAGGCGCGGATCGTCACGCATCTCGATGGCGGCGTAGAAGCAGTCACAATCGACGTGGATGATTTTTCGCTGAGTCATATCAACGCGGTGTTCATGAAGAGGAAATGTCGTCTTGCCGTGTCGGACATTCAGTATCTCACTGACACCTGTATATAGCACCAGTACTCAGAATGTTCTTTTCCAATTGTGGGAAAGCGCCCGATAAATTTATTTTCTTAATCGAAAGGCGCGCACCAATAGAGCTGAAACCCTTGCCACGCCTGCCTCACAGCGATACTCGACCACCTTCAAATCAAGCTAAGCGTTTGAACAGGAACAGGTTTTATCGAAATTGGTGATTGACACCCCGGCGTATCTCTATAGAATGCCGATCCACAGACGCGGGATGGAGCAGTCTGGTAGCTCGTCGGGCTCATAACCCGAAGGTCGTCGGTTCAAATCCGGCTCCCGCAACCAAACATCAAAAAAGGCTACTCGAAAGAGTGGCCTTTTTTGTGCGCGCCTGTTTTGTGCAGAAGGTGCGACATTAGCGCAGGCACCCCCGCCACAGAAATCAGAAATCGTTCTGGTTCCGAATCTTAAGCCGCTCCCGCGACCGTTTGCCGCTCTTTTACGTTTATTTGACCGGGTTCAGGATTAACGGTTGACACTCAGGCGTATCTCTATAGAATGCCGCCACACAGACGCGGGATGGAGCAGTCTGGTAGCTCGTCGGGCTCATAACCCGAAGGTCGTCGGTTCAAATCCGGCTCCCGCAACCAAACATCAAAAAAGGCTACTCGAAAGAGTGGCCTTTTTTGTATCTGTTGAAAAAGCCCTTTCGCAACAATGATCTGTCACTGTGTAGTGAGCCGTCCGGGGTCACCTAAGCGCTGAGTTCCGACTATGCTCAAACGCACACTTTCCCCCCACGACTGATGACATGCCGTCGCCGAGAGCCGGTGATAGCGTTAATATTTGTGATTATTTTTTTCTACAGGGATTGGTAACTTGGCTGGATACCCCCATCCTGTCGCGCACAATCCAAGAGGTGATTGATGCGCGCCAACTCGTCTGATTCACAAGACACCGTCACAGCGACACATCCGATCAAGGCGGAGCGCTTGCGCCTGCTCGATCTGATCAGCAAATACCGGCAGCCCATCGGCCTGGCGGTCACTCTGCTGCTGTTCGCGATTGCGCTGATTGCCTGTCGTCATCTGCTGAGCGAGCTCGATCTGGATGCTCTGCACGACTCGATCCTCGACGTTCCGAAACCCGCATTGCTGGGCGCCCTGGGCGCAACCGTGGCGGGCTTCATCATTTTGCTGGGGTACGAATGGTCAGCCAGTCGCTACGCCGGCGTGAACCTGGCGCCACGCACCCTGGCCCTGGGAGGCTTCACCGCTTTCGCCATCGGGAATGCCATCGGTCTTTCGATGCTGTCGGGCGGTTCGGTTCGCTACCGCCTGTATGCACGTCATGGTCTGGGGGCCGCTGAGGTCGCCCACATGACATTGTTCGCCAGCCTCTCCCTGGGCTGCGCCTTGCCACCGCTCGCCGCACTGGCGACGCTCAGCGACCTTCCAGCGGCCTCCATTGCACTGGGCCTGTCCGAAGTCCTGCTGGGTTCGGTAGCCACGGCTGTATTACTGCTGTTTTCGGTACTGGCCATCGGCATCTACCGCCGCCGCCTGCCGGAACAACCCTACGCGGACAACCTGATGGTCAAGGTCGGCCGTCGTACCTTGCGCCTGCCGGGACGCCGCCTGACCTTCCTGCAACTGATCATTACCGCGCTGGACGTGGCCGCCGCCGCGACCGTGCTTTACCTGTTACTGCCGGAAGCACCGCCGTTCGGTGCGTTCCTGCTGGTCTATCTGCTGGCCTTGGCTGCTGGCGTTCTCAGCCATGTGCCGGGCGGTGTCGGCGTATTCGAAGCGATTTTGCTGGCGGCCTTCTCCGACAAACTCGGCGCCGCCCCACTGGCCGCTGCCCTGTTGCTGTATCGCCTGATCTACGTCGTCCTGCCGATGCTGGTGGCCTGCCTGTTGTTGCTGATCAACGAAGGTCAGCGCATCTTCCAGACCCGCCAGTCCTTGCGTGCAGCATCGGGCATGGCCGCACCGATTCTGGCTGTGCTGGTGTTTCTCTCCGGCGTGGTTCTGCTGTTCTCCGGCGCGACACCGGAAATCGACACTCGCCTGGAACACATCGGCTTTCTCATTCCCCATCGACTGGTTGATGCTTCGCACTTTGGTGCCAGCCTGATTGGCGTACTGTGCCTGCTACTGGCCCAGGGCCTGCGTCGTCGACTGTCGGCTGCCTGGATGCTGACCACCATTCTGTTGCTGGTGGGCGCCCTGCTCTCGCTGCTAAAGGGCTTCGACTGGGAAGAAGCCTGCCTGATGACCTTGACCGCAGCTTTACTGGGGGTTTTCCGGCGTTCGTTCTATCGCCCCAGCCGCCTGACAGAAGTGCCTTTCTCACCACTCTATCTAGTGTCGAGCCTGTGCGTGCTTGGCGCCTCCATGTGGCTGCTTCTGTTCGCCTATCAGGATGTTCCGTACAGCCATCAACTCTGGTGGCAATTCACCCTCGATGCCGATGCCCCTCGTGGCTTGCGTTCGCTGCTCGGTGCCGCCGTGTTGCTGGTGGTGGTTTCCCTGACCTGGCTGCTGCGTACCGCCCGTCCGGTCATCCATCTGCCGACCCCGGACGAACTGGAGCGCGCGAGCAAGATCCTGATGGCCTCGTCGCAACCGGATGGCGGCCTGGCCCTGACCGGCGACAAGGCACTGCTGTTTCACCCCAACGATCAAGCGTTCCTGATGTACGCCCGCCGCGGCCGCAGCCTGGTAGCGCTGTATGACCCGATCGGTCCGAGCCAGCAACGGGCGGAAATGATCTGGCAGTTCCGCGACCTGTGCGATATCCACCATGCGCGCCCCGTGTTCTATCAAGTGCGCGCGGAAAACCTGCCGTACTACATGGACATCGGCCTGACGGCGATCAAACTCGGCGAAGAAGCCAGGGTCGACCTGCACCGCTTTGATCTCGACGCCAAGGGCAAAGAGATGAAGGACCTGCGCTACACCTGGAACCGCGGCACACGGGATGGCCTGTCACTGGAGATCTTCGAGCCGGGCCAGGCGCCGATGGACGAGTTGAAGGTGATTTCCGATGCCTGGCTGACAGGCAAGAACGTACGCGAAAAAGGCTTCTCCCTCGGCCGCTTCAGTGATGACTACCTCAAGTACTTCCGCATTGCGGTCATCCGCTTCGAAGGACGTCCGGTGGCGTTCGCCAACCTGCTCGAGACCTACAGCCACGACCTGGCCAGCCTCGACCTGATGCGCGCCCACCCGGACGCCCCCAAACTGACCATGGAATTCATGATGGTCGGCTTGATTCAACATTATAAAAATCATGGTTACGCGCGCTTCAGCCTGGGCATGGTGCCGTTGTCGGGGCTGCAACCCCGTCGCGGCGCCCCCTTGACCCAGCGTCTGGGCTCGATGGTTTTCCGCCGTGGTGAGCAGCTCTACAACTTCCAAGGCTTGCGCCGCTTCAAAGACAAATTCCAGCCTGACTGGGAACCCCGTTATATGGCCGTGCCCGCCGGACTCGATCCGCTGGTTGCCCTGGCCGATACTGCTGCCCTGATCGCGGGCGGCTTGACTGGATTGGTGAAACGCTGATGATTCGACGCTCCTTGCGGTACGTTCTGGGCACACTGGTGGTGCTGGCCCTGATTCTCGGTGGTGGCTACTGGTACCTGAAACGCCCGGCACCGGAACCGACCCTCGAACAGCTGACCCCGGCCGACGGCACGGCCATGACCCGTGTCATCCCGGGCAACACGCCTCGCGCCCAGGTGCTGGTGGCGGTCACTGAGGAACAGAAGCTCAGCGACAATCAATTGATGACCCTGAGTCGCAGCGGTTCGGCGCAGATTGTCCAGGTAGTCCTGCCCCAGGACTGTCTGCTGCAAAGCCGCGCCTTGCAATCGGGCTTGAGGGAACTCAAAGGCCCGGCAACCCTGGTCAGCGGTATCGGCCCAGGTGCGGTACTCGCCTGGCGCTGGTTGTCCGAGCAGAAAAATGACAACGCCCAAGCCGTCTCGGTCGACCTGGCCCTGGAAAAGGGTGGCTGCACTCACCTGCTACCGAAAAGCGCTTCTCACGGCCATTGGCTGGTGGCGTGGAACGACAACCCGGATGACACCAGTGCCGGCTTCGTGCGCGACCAACCCAACGCCGAAACCAGTATCAGTGACTACGACATCAACCTGCCGCAAGTGCTGAACAATGAACTGCGCAAGCTCCTGGTCGGTGGCGACAAGGCCTCCGGCGGGCTGCAGATTCCCGTGGTTGAAGTGCCGGCCGGCCAGGCCAAGGACACCGTGACCCTGTTCCTGTCCGGTGACGGTGGCTGGCGTGACCTCGACCGCGACGTGGCGGGCGAAATGGCGAAGATCGGCTACCCGGTGGTCGGCATCGATACCCTGCGCTACTACTGGCAGCACAAGAGCCCCGAGCAAAGCGCGCTGGACCTTGCCGAACTGATGCAGCACTACCGGCAGAAATGGGGCACCAAGCGCTTCATCCTCACGGGCTACTCGTTTGGCGCCGATGTGTTGCCTGCGATCTACAACCGCCTGGCAGAGTCCGAGCAGCAGCGTGTCGACGCGATCATCCTGCTGGCCTTTGCCCGCACCGGCAGCTTCGAAATCGAAGTCGAAGGCTGGCTTGGCAACGCCGGCAAAGAAGCCGCCACCGGCCCGGAAATGGCCAAGCTGCCCGCCGCCAAAGTGGTGTGCATCTACGGTGAAGAAGAAGTCAATGAAAGTGGCTGCACCGACAAGACCGCCGTGGGCGAAGCCATCAAGCTGCCTGGGGGTCACCACTTCGACGAGAACTACCCGGCCCTGGCCAAGCGCCTGGTGGACATCATCATAAAACGCCAGGCCAAGGACGAGGCAACAGCGCAGGAGTGATGTGAGCCGCGCAAACAAAAAAGCCCCTACCGCTACATAAGCGTGGGGGCTTTTTCATTTCAGCAAGTACTGCATATCCTGTGTGTGCGAGCCTGCTCGCGAAAGCGATGGGTCAGTCAACATAGAAGTTAAATGTCAGCCCGCCTTCGCGAGCACGCTTGCACACAGCGGTATCCGCGCAAGGTTCATTCAATTGCCAGGCAACAAAAAGCCCCCGATACCGCGAGGCATCGGGGGCTGTTGATTCAGGCTTACATCTCGACCTGAGTACCCAGCTCAATCACCCGGTTCAGCGGCAGATTGAAGAAGCGCAGATTGCTGTTGGCGTTTTTCAACATGAAGGCGAACAGCGCCTCACGCCAGCGGGCCATGCCTTCGATTTTAGAGGCGATGACCGTCTCACGACTGAGGAAGTAGGTCGTGCGCATCGGGCTGAAGTCCAGTTCATCCAGATGGCACAGCTTCAGCGCTTGCGGCACATCCGGCTCGTCGGTGAAACCGAAGTGCAGGATCACCCGGAAGAAACCCTCACCGTAGGAGTCGACCTCGAACCGGCGTGACGGCGGCACACGCGGGATATCCTCGTACACCACCGTCAATAGCACCACTTGCTCGTGCAACACCTGGTTATGCAACAGATTGTGCAGCAGGGCATGAGGCACGGCATCTGGCCGTGCGGTGAGGAATACAGCAGTACCCTGAACACGATGCGGCGGTTGTACGGCGATACTGCTGATGAAAATCGGCAGCGGCAAGCCACCTTCGTCCAGACGCTCCACCAGCAGCTCCTTACCGCGCTTCCAGGTGGTCATAAGAATGAAGAGTACGATCCCCGCCAAAACCGGGAACGCACCGCCTTGAATGATCTTCGGCACGTTGGCCGCAAAGAACAGTCCATCGACCAAAATGAAGCCGATCAGAATCGGTACTGCCAGCAATGGCGGCCACTTCCAGAGCAGGAGTATCACCGCCGCCACCAGAATACTGGTAATCAGCATGGTGCCGGTCACCGCTACGCCATAGGCCGAAGCCAGCGCCCCGGAGGACTCAAAGCCGATGACAAGCAGAATTACACCGACCATCAGCGCCCAGTTCACCGCCCCGATGTAAATCTGTCCCTGCTCGGCGCTGGAAGTGTGCTGAATGTGCATGCGTGGAATGTAGCCCAGCTGAATGGCCTGTCGAGTCAACGAGAAAGCACCGGAAATCACCGCTTGCGAAGCAATGACCGTTGCCAGAGTGGCCAGCACCACTAATGGCACCAACGCCCAATTAGGCGCCAACAGATAGAACGGGTTACGCGCCGCCTCAGGGTTTTCCAGCAACAAAGCGCCCTGACCGAAGTAGTTCAGCACCAGAGCCGGCAGCACCAGCGCCAGCCAGGCGCGGGCAATCGGCTTGCGTCCGAAGTGGCCCATGTCGGCGTAAAGAGCTTCGGCACCGGTCAATGCCAGCACGACTGCGCCCAGGATCGCCACGCCCATGCCGGGATGCACGATAAAGAAACGCACGCCCCACATCGGGTTCAAGGCACTCAACACCTCTGGGTGCTTGATGATGCCGCTGATACCGAGAATGGCCAGCACCAGAAACCACGCCACCATGACGGGGCCGAACAACTTGCCGATACGATCGGTGCCATGTTTCTGGATCAGGAACAACGCGACCAAAACCACCAGCGACATGGGCACGACCCAGCGCTCTAGTCCGTCGAACGCCAGTTCCAGACCTTCAACCGCTGACAATACAGAAATGGCAGGTGTGATCATGCTGTCGCCGTAGAACAGCGCCGCACCAATCAGCCCCAGAATCACCAGCACTGCACGCAACTTCGGGTAAGCGTGTGCGGCACGCCGGGCCAGCGCCGTCAGCGCCATGATCCCGCCCTCTCCCTGGTTGTCGGCACGCAATACGAACAGTACGTACTTGATCGTAACCACCCAGACCAACGACCAGAAAATCAATGCAAGAATCCCGAAGACCCCGTCCTGATTGACCGGTACTCCGTAATGCTCGGAAAAAACCTCTTTAAGGGTATACAACGGGCTTGTGCCGATGTCGCCGTAAACCACCCCGACTGCCGCGACCAGCATGCTCAACGGTTTTGCTACCGAATGTCCGGCATCTGCCGTCTGACTACTTGCCTGCCCCATCCAACACTCCCTACTTCTCAGACCCGGCTTCTTCGAATGAAGCACTATGCTTTGTCGTGCAGCATGCGCTGTTTTACTTCAGGTTACAGACGTTTTGTTGACTGTAAAAATTCGGTAAAGCCCAACGGCGCGAAGCATAGCGCAGCACTCGTCGTATTTCCCTGCATAAAGCTGGTCAAGTGCGCTCCCCATCGATAGAATTGCGCACTTTTTGATCAGAGGCGCGATAGAGCGTCCTTTTGTCGCCTTGCCGATCATGGCTGGAGGCGTCACAAAATACCGAGGTTAGACATGTCCACCACTCCTGCGCCGGCCAATCCAAAGGTTGGCTTCGTATCCCTGGGTTGCCCGAAAGCACTGGTCGACTCCGAGCGCATCCTCACCCAACTGCGGATGGAAGGCTATGACGTCGTGTCCACTTATCAGGACGCTGACGTAGTGGTGGTCAACACCTGCGGCTTCATCGATTCGGCCAAGGCGGAATCCCTGGAAGTAATCGGCGAAGCCATCAAGGAAAACGGCAAGGTCATCGTGACCGGCTGCATGGGCGTCGAAGAAGGCAACATCCGCAACGTGCACCCGAGCGTGCTGGCCGTGACTGGCCCGCAGCAGTACGAGCAAGTGGTCAACGCCGTGCATGAAGTCGTGCCGCCGCGTCAGGATCACAACCCGCTGATCGACCTGGTGCCGCCACAAGGCATCAAACTGACCCCGCGCCACTACGCCTACCTGAAGATTTCCGAAGGCTGCAACCATAGCTGCAGCTTCTGCATCATCCCGTCGATGCGCGGCAAGCTGGTCAGCCGCCCGGTCGGTGACGTGCTCGACGAGGCCCAGCGCCTGGTCAAATCCGGCGTAAAAGAGCTGTTGGTGATCTCCCAGGACACCAGCGCCTACGGCGTCGACGTGAAATACCGCACCGGCTTCTGGAACGGCGCGCCAGTGAAAACCCGCATGACAGAACTCTGCGAGGCCCTCAGCACCCTGGGCGTCTGGGTTCGTCTGCACTACGTCTACCCGTATCCGCACGTTGACGAACTGATCCCGCTGATGGCCGCCGGCAAGATCCTTCCGTACCTGGACATCCCGTTCCAGCACGCCAGCCCGAAAGTGCTCAAGGCGATGAAACGCCCGGCCTTCGAAGACAAGACCCTGGCGCGCATCAAGAACTGGCGCGAAATCTGCCCGGACCTGATTATCCGTTCGACCTTCATCGTCGGCTTCCCGGGCGAAACCGAGGAAGACTTCCAGTACCTGCTGAACTGGCTGACCGAAGCGCAACTCGACCGCGTCGGCTGCTTCCAGTATTCGCCGGTTGAAGGCGCTCCAGCCAACGACCTGGATCTGGAAGTCGTTCCGGACGAGGTCAAACAGGACCGCTGGGAGCGCTTCATGGCGCACCAGCAGGCGATCAGCTCGGCGCGCCTGCAACTGCGCATCGGCCGTGAAATCGAAGTGCTGGTCGATGAAGTCGACGAGCAAGGCGCCGTTGGCCGTTGCTTCTTCGATGCCCCGGAAATTGACGGCAACGTGTTCATCGACAATGGCAGCAACTTGAAGCCGGGCGACAAGGTCTGGTGCAAAGTGACCGACGCCGACGAATACGATCTGTGGGCTGAACAGATCTAAACGCCAAAAATACGAAAAGCCCCGCTCTCTTGACGAGATGCGGGGCTTTTTTACGGCTATCGTTTTATGAAGAACGGAGTCTCATCTCATAATAGTCGGTTGAAAAAAGAAGGAGCAGTCAGGCATGCGCCAACATTCGGTCATCCATACGCCGAAACAGAGCGACTACGAAGAGCTGACACGGGTTTGGGAAGCTTCAGTGCGCGCGACCCACGACTTTCTTCCAGAGAGTTATATCGAATTGTTGAAGAACCTGGTGCTGACCCGTTACCTCGACGCGGTCATGCTGATCTGCACCAAAGACCCACGCCAGCGCATTACCGGATTTGCCGGTGTAGCGGCTGGCAAGATCGAAATGCTGTTCATCGACCCGGCGCATCGCGGTCAGGGCCTGGGCAAGCAGTTGTTGCGCTATGCCATGGAAAACCTCAACGCCGATGAACTGGACGTCAACGAACAGAACCCGCAAGCCATCGGCTTTTACTTCAAACAGGGCTTCGAAGTCATTGGTCGCTCAGAAGTCGACGGCATGGGGCAGCCGTATCCATTACTGCATATGCGGATGCGCCAAAACCACACACGTTCGCAACACGGCTGACACCGCACAAAACAACTGTAGGAGCTGGCTTGCCAGCGAAGAGACCCGAGCGCCTTGCAGCGATCAATCGGCCGCCTTCGTTGGCAAGCCAAATCCTACAAAAAGCCCCTGCGGCAAAATGGATCCGGGATTAACCGGCGCCAGGCAGGTACAATGCCCACCCCTTTTTTCTTGCGGCCCTGTCATGACTGACCCGATTCGACTCTCCAAACGCCTCATCGAACTCGTCGGCTGCTCCCGTCGGGAGGCTGATCTGTTCATCGAGGGCGGCTGGGTGACCGTCGACGGCGAAGTCATCGATGAACCGCAGTTCAAGGTCGGCGACCAGAAAGTCGAGCTCGACAAGGACGCCAAGGCTACCGCGCCGGAGCCGGTGACCATTCTGCTCAATGTGCCCGCCGGCATGGACGCGGACACTGCCATGGCGACCATCAGCGCCGAAACCCTGAGCGAAGAACACCGCTACGGCAAACGCCCGCTCAAGGGTCACTTCCTGCGCCTGACCGCCAGCACCGACCTGCAGGCCAATGCGAGCGGCTTGCTGGTGTTCACCCAGGACTGGAAGATCCTGCGCAAACTCACCGCTGACGCGAGCAAGATCGAGCAGGAATACGTGGTCGAAGTCGAAGGCGACATGCTTGAGCACGGCCTCAATCGCTTGCAGCACGGCCTGACCTACAAGGGCAAGGAGCTGCCGCCTGTGAAGGCCAGCTGGCAAAACGAAAACCGCCTGCGGTTTGCCATGAAGAACCCGCAACCGGGCGTGATCGCCCTGTTCTGCCAGGCCGTCGGCCTGAAGGTCGTGGGCATCCGCCGCATCCGCATCGGCGGCGTGTCCATCGGCAAAGTGCCCCTGGGGCAATGGCGCTACCTGACCGGCAAAGAGAAGTTCTAAGACGCTCGCGCCGCCACACATTTCGGCGTCGCTGTTTTCTGCGACGCCCATAGCTGAATTATCAGGATTGCTCACATGATTCATAACGACGTACTGCGCAGCGTGCGCTACATGCTCGACATCAGCGACAAGAAAGTCATCGAGATCATCAAGCTCGGTGGCATGGACGTGCCCTTGGCCGATCTGGTGAGCTACCTCGACAAAAAAGAGGAAGACGAAGAAGGCTTCGTACGCTGCCCGGATGAAGTCATGGCGCATTTCCTCGACGGCCTGGTGATCTTCAAGCGCGGCAAGGACGAAAGCCGTCCTCCGCAGCCGATCGAAGTGCCGGTGACCAACAACATCATCCTGAAAAAGCTGCGCGTGGCCTTCGAACTGAAAGAAGACGACATGCACGCGATCCTCAAGGCCGCCGAGTTCCCGGTGTCCAAACCCGAGTTGAGCGCCCTGTTCCGCAAGTTCGGCCACACCAACTATCGCCCGTGCGGCGACCAGTTGCTGCGCAACTTCCTCAAGGGCCTGACCCTGCGCGTACGCCCGCAGTAACTGCTCCGCCTGGAGCTGGCTTGCCAGCGAAGCCTTCAATAACGCCGCGTCGATCCAGTCGATACGCGTTATCGTTAGCGACCTTCGCAGGCAAACCAGCTCAGGGCCGAATGGCCCTCCATTCCGCTTGAAAATAGTGGCTCCGCTTCCAGCGGCTGACGACTAGGGTGTTAAGACCCTCAGCTCTCAGGACTCGCCATGCACCCCTACTTTTCCCTGCAAGGCCGCACCGCTCTGGTGACCGGCGGCACTCGTGGTATCGGCAAAATGATCGCCAAGGCGTACGTCGAGGCGGGCGCGACCGTGTACGTCTGCGCTCGCGATGTCGAAGCCTGCCGGCAAACGGCTGATGAGCTCGGCGCACTTGGACGCTGCCACGCAGTCGCTGCCAATCTGGCCACGGAAGAAGGCGTGCAGCAATTGGCCGCCCGCCTGAGCGAGCAGATCAGCCACCTCAATATCCTGGTGAACAACGCAGGCACCACCTGGGGTGCACCACTGGAGAGCTACCCGGTCAAAGGCTGGGGAAAAGTCATGCAACTCAATGTGACGTCGGTGTTCAACTGCATCCAGCAATTCCTGCCACTGCTGCGCAAGGCCGGCTCACCGGCGAATCCGGCACGGATCATCAACATTGGCTCAGTGGCGGGGATTTCCTCCTTCGGCGAACAGGCTTATGCCTATGGACCGAGCAAGGCGGCCCTGCATCAACTGTCGCGCATTCTGGCGCGGGAACTGGTGAGCCAGCACATCAACGTCAATGTGATCGCGCCGGGACGTTTTCCGAGCAAGATGACCCAGCACATCGGCAACGATGAGCAGGCATTGGCCGAAGATACGGCGTTGATTCCAATGAAGCGCTGGGGTCGGGAGGAAGAGATGGCGGCCCTGGCGATCAGTCTGGCAAGTACGGCGGGGGCCTACATGACCGGGAATATCATTCCGCTGGATGGCGGCTTCAGTCTCTGAAATTGGCGGTGCGGCCATCGCGGGCAAGCCCGCGATGGCGAGTTGACAGTCACCACCGATACAAAGGTTGATCGGGTTATCATGCCTGCCCGCTCCCCGCCTCGATTTCAAACCATGACCTACAGCGTTTCTCCCATCGGCTTCGTGCGCTCCTGCTTCAAGGAGAAGTTCGCCATCCCGCGCCAACCCCAACTGGCCCCGGCCGCACGCGGCGTGCTGGAACTGGTGGCGCCATTCGATCAGGGCGACGCGGTGCAGGGTCTGGAGCAGGTCAGTCACGTCTGGCTGTTGTTCCTGTTTCATCAAGCCCTGGAAGACAAGCCACGGCTGAAGGTCCGCCCCCCGCGCCTCGGCGGCAACAAATCCATGGGGGTGTTTGCCACTCGCGCTACACACCGGCCCAATGGCATTGGCCAGTCCGTGGTCAAGCTGGACAAGGTCGAAGCCAATCGCTTGTGGATATCCGGCATCGACCTGTTGGACGGCACGCCGATTCTCGACATCAAGCCCTACGTGCCTTACGCCGATATCATCGACAGCGCCACCAACACCATCGCCAGCGCCGCGCCCCGGTTGATTGCCGTGCAATGGACGGACACCGCGCTGCAACAGGCCCATGGGCATGCTCAGCGCCTTCAGGAGCCACTGGTCGAGCTGATCGAGCAATGCCTGGCGCAAGATCCTCGCCCGGCTTACCAGTCGCCTGTACCGGAACGGGAGTACGGCGCGCAGTTCTGGGACCTCGATGTGCGTTGGCATTACCCGACACCGGAGCTGATCCGTGTGCTCGAAGTCATTCCTGCAAAGGGCTGAATGGCGGAAACGAAAAAGCCCGCATGACCTGACCAGGTCATGCGGGCTTTTCAGATGCGCTGCAAAACTACTGTAGGAGCGAGCCCGCTCGCGAAAAACCTGAGGACGCCTCGGGGCATCATGCTTCCCGCGTTAACGTTGACCTCCATCACGAGCTGGCTCGCTCCTACGGGTGACCTACGGTCACTTCTCGACGAACGCACGCTCGATCAAGTAATCACCCGGCTCACGCATCCGTGGCGATACTTTCAGGCCAAAGCTGTTCAGTACTTCGCTGGTCTCGTCGAGCATGCTCGGGCTGCCGCACAGCATGGCGCGGTCGTCCTGCGGGTTGATCGGTGGCAGACCGATGTCGCTGAACAGCTTGCCACTGCGCATCAGGTCGGTCAGGCGGCCTTCGTTCTCGAACGGCTCACGGGTCACGGTCGGGTAGTAGATCAGCTTGTCACGCAGCGCTTCGCCGAAGAACTCGTTCTGCGGCAGGTGCTCGGTGATGAACTCGCGGTAGGCGACTTCGTTGACGTAGCGTACGCCGTGGCACAGGATCACTTTTTCGAAGCGCTCGTAGGTTTCCGGATCCTGGATGACGCTCATGAACGGCGCCAGGCCGGTGCCGGTGCTGAGCAGGTACAAATGTTTGCCAGGCTTCAAGTCATCCAGTACCAGCGTGCCGGTAGGCTTCTTGCTGATGATGATCTCGTCGCCTTCCTTCAGGTGTTGCAACTGCGAAGTCAGCGGACCATCAGGTACCTTGATGCTGAAGAACTCGAGATGCTCTTCCCAGTTCGGGCTGGCAATCGAGTAAGCGCGCATAAGCGGGCGGCCATTGGGCTGTTGCAGGCCGATCATCACGAACTGACCGTTCTCGAAGCGCAGGCCCGGATCACGGGTGCACTTGAAGCTGAACAGAGTGTCATTCCAGTGATGAACACTGAGGACACGCTCGTGGTTCATGTTGCTCATGTACGGGGACTCCTGGAGATTTGTCTGCGCGCCCTGCGAAAAATAGCTGGCTTCGCACAATTGCATCGCATTCTAAAGGCAGCGACAATATCTGTTAAATGGATTATTAAGATAAGGGTTATCGGTTATATCGATATGCGATTTACTCTCCGTCAACTGCAAGTATTTGTCGCCGTCGCCCAGCAGGAAAGCGTGTCCCGTGCCGCGGGCCTGCTTAACCTCTCGCAATCGGCGGCGAGTACCTCGATCACCGAGCTGGAACGCCAGTCGAGCTGCCAATTGTTCGACCGCGCTGGCAAACGGCTGAGCCTCAACGCCCTTGGTAAACAGCTGCTGCCGCAAGCAGTGGCCATGCTCGACCAGGCCAAGGAAATCGAAGACCTGCTCAATGGCAAGTCCGGATTCGGCTCATTGGCGGTAGGCGCAACCCTGACCATTGGCAATTACCTGGCAACCCTGCTGATTGGCGGCTTCATGCAACGCCACCCGGAAAGCCAAGTGAAGCTGCATGTGCAGAACACTGCTAACATCGTGCATCAAGTGGCCCACTATGAAATTGATCTGGGTCTGATCGAAGGCGATTGCAGCCATCCGGACATCGAAGTGCAAAGCTGGGTCGAAGATGAACTGGTGGTGTTCTGCGCGCCCCAGCATCCACTGGCCAAACGCGGCACGGCTACCATGGATGAGTTGAGCCACGAAGCCTGGATTTTGCGCGAGCAGGGTTCGGGCACGCGACTGACCTTCGATCAGGCCATGCGCCATCACCGAAGCGCGCTGAACATACGCCTGGAGCTGGAGCACACCGAAGCGATCAAACGCGCCGTGGAGTCCGGACTGGGGATCGGTTGTATTTCGCGGCTGGCGCTACGGGATGCGTTCCGGCGCGGCAGCCTCGTACCGGTGGAGACACCGGATCTGGACCTGGCGCGACAGTTTTATTTCATCTGGCACAAACAGAAGTATCAGACATCGGCAATGCGTGAGTTCCTCGATCTGTGCCGCGCCTTCACCGCCGGGGTTCAGCGCAGCGACGAGATCGTACTGCCGACGATTGCTTAAAGCAGAATCACTGCCCACACCAGCGCGATCATGCTCAATGCCACGAGTTGCGCGGCACTGCCCATGTCCTTGGCGTTTTTCGACAATGGGTGCAATTCAAGGGAAATACGGTCGATGGCCGCTTCCACCGCCGAATTGAGCAACTCGACAATCAAGGCCAGCAGACAGACTGCAATCAACAGCGCCCGCTCGACACGGCTTACGCTCAGGAAAAAAGACAGCGGAATCAGGATGACGTTGAGCAGTACCAGTTGCCGAAAAGCCGCTTCGCCGGTGAAGGCTGCGCGTAGACCGTCCAGAGAATAACCAGAGGCGTTGAGGATGCGTTTCAGGCCGGTCTGGCCTTTGAAAGGTGACATAGGGTATGCAACTGACCAAAAAAGAAGTGGGAAAGCTAGATTAGCCACAGTCAAAAAAGCGTGAAGACGCCTTTCCTTAATGGCTCGGAATTGACTCAAGTTGTTGCAGAAGCAGCGCGGCCTGGGTTCGGGTCCGGACATTCAGTTTACGGAAAATCGCGGTTACGTGAGCTTTGATCGTCGCCTCGGAAACACTCAGCTCGTAAGCGATCTGCTTGTTCAGCAGCCCTTCACAGACCATGGTCAACACGCGAAACTGCTGCGGCGTCAGGCTCGCAAGGCCCTCACTGGCCGCCTTTGCCTCATCGGAAACACTGACGGCCTCGAACGCTTGCGGTGGCCAGTAAACATCGCCATCCAGGACCGCTCGCACGGCTTTCTGGATCACACTCAGGTCACTGGACTTGGGGATGAAGCCACTGGCGCCAAATTCACGGGACTTGACCATGATCGTGGCTTCTTCCTGAGCCGAGACCATGACCACCGGAATTTGCGGATACTGACCGCGCAACAATACAAGCCCGGAAAAACCGTAAGCACCCGGCATGTTCAGATCCAGCAACACCAGATCCCAATCAGCCTTTTCTGTCAGACGGGTTTCCAGCTCGGCAATGCTCGCCACTTCGACAAGACGGACATCCGGGCCAAGACCCAGCGTCAACGCTTGATGCAAGGCCGAACGAAAAAGCGGGTGGTCATCGGCAATCAGGATTTCGTATGTGGCCATTTTCAAATGATCCTGTTCTTCAAACACTCAAGGTGCAGCCACGGAGCCGCACCAGCAGGGCACGTTCAACGCCAATCACGTGGCTCTCACGTTAAAGAAACGGCGTATGAATCCTTGGCCGCGCCCCAATCGGCGCCAAGCATGCCCAGCGTAGCCGGGGTGGTCAAGGTGCATGGCCCGGACAGTTCTTTGCAGTATGGGCGACAATCAGTTCATTGAGGCGGCACTACCCTGCACGAACGGCATCAACTCGGCGTGCGCCGGTGTTTCAACGTTCATTTCAAGCTGACGCTTGGCATCAAGGTAATGCTGGCTAAACACGTCGAAATAAGCGTCCAGTGCCGATGCAGCCTGCACATCGCCTGCAAGATCGAGGCACAACGCCGCGACTTCCGCGGTGCACAGGTGTTCGCTCCGGGTAGAGCGGCGCAATTGATAGCGGGAGAGTTTTTCCGGCAGCAGGCTGAGGATCGGCAATGCGTCGAAGTAGGGACTTTTGCGAAAAATCTTGCGTGCTTCGGTCCAGGTCGCGTCGAGCAATATGAACAGCGGCCGCTTGGTGCTATCAAGCGTCACGCTGTGGGTTACCCGCTCAGGCGCGACGTATTCGCCCGGGAACACCAGGTAAGGCTGCCATTGCGGGTCGGACAGCAATGCCAAAAGCTCTGGGTCGACCTCGGTGCGCGACCAGATGAACGCGTGATTGTCACGAACCACATCGGCGATCAACCAGCCGGTATTGCTCGGCTTGAACACTTCCTTGTTCGTCATGATCAGGCACACACCCGAGCGGGTTTCCACCAGCGGACGCCACGCGCACAAGCAATGGCTCTCGATCACACGACAGGCACGGCAACGGGTCGCCCGCCAGCCACGGGCCTGAATCGGCTTGATGCCTTCTTCTTCGCGCTGATCGCGCAAGCGGGCTACGGCGTTAGGAGCATGGCTCATCGCGTGCAACGCCGAAAAAATGGGGAAATCGACACGTACAATTCTCGGCAAGGCAATAAAAGTCGGCAGTTTAACAGAGCGATGAGCGCAATCCTGTACCGTCCCGACCACCTCCCCTATAATTCACCGCCACTGAACGCACAGTCACGTGACTGGTCGAAGCACTCAGTCACTGAATCAGGAGAGTTTCATGCTGCGCCTTATCGTTCCCACCGCTGCCATTTTGCTGGCGGCGTCCTTCAATGCCCAGGCTGCGTCCCTGAGTGAACAGAATCTGAACAAAGAGCTGCAGAACGTCGCCACCCAAAGCAGTGTTGGCACTCCACGGGCGATCAATGAAGACATTCTCGATCAGGGCTATACCGTCGAGGGAACGACGCTGATTAACCATCTGAGCGTACAAAGCAGCCACGCCAACAAGATGCGCGCCGATCCAAAAGCCGTGTATTTCCAACTCGGTGCCGCGGTATGCAACAACCCGTCGTACCGCAAGCTGATGGCCAAAGGTGCAACCATGCGTTACGACTTCACCGAAGTGAAGACCAATCGCGCGGTCGGCTCTGCCAGCTACCAGGAATCGGATTGCCCGAAAGCCCCTCAGAAGAAAAAGTAATCAGTGAGACTTGGCGCGCCGCTGTTCATCTTCGGCGCGCAATTCCGCCACCAACGCCTGCAAGTAACGTGAACGCCGCTCCGCGTCCATAAGACGCCGGCAGCACTCCTCCTCAAGACTTAGATGATTGGTCTCGGCTGATGACTTCAGCAATCGATACAGTTGCGTATCGATCTCTATTTCCAGAATGACTCTGGCCATGGCTCCCGCCTCCTTGCTCCTCGCTCTTTTGAGCGACAAATCCTTAAACCGCTCGTACGGTGCGCCTACCCTTGACGCCAAGTTGTCGTGATACACCTGTAGGTTAGTTAATCAGAATGCTGCTCCTTGGGCGTGCCTTCAGACGAGTGGTGAAACCACCTCGCAAATCGTCAATAAGCGGTTGCCAGGAAAGACTTTGCGGCGCAATGATCAAGGCAGCGAAAATTTCCGCGAGGGTCTAAATTTCAACGTATCCACAATCACTTTTTCAGGGCAGGAAAGGGGCCGCCCGTAACGTATTGCGTTGTGCGAACGTTTCTTCAATCCAAGGAAAAACAGAACCTCTATGGATGACCCGCCAATCATTCGGGTTATGTGGATCGCCCAGGCATGGGCTTGGGCAGACAACGACACAAGAGGTGTCGTGGTGGCGACGAACGAATTCGTCGCTACCGAAGGTTCTGTGCAGAAGGAGAAGTTGAATGCCTTACCAACCGAATGACCTCTTGAGCCGTCATTTTGAACAAAGCGGCCACGACCTCATCAACAAGGTCGAAGAACAACTCAACCTGGTCTCACCCAACAGCCCGAATATTCCGATTTACCGCGACATGATCCTGACCGTGCTGCGCATGGCCCAGGAAGACCACAACCGCTGGAATGCCAAAATCACCCTTCAAACCCTGCGCGAATTGGAGCAGGCCTTCCGCGTACTGGAGCAGTTCAAAGGACGGCGTAAAGTCACTGTTTTCGGCTCGGCCCGTACGCCTATAGAGCATCCGCTGTACGGAATGGCCCGTGAACTCGGCGCCGCACTGGCCCGCTCAGATCTGATGGTTATCACCGGTGCCGGTGGCGGTATCATGGCCGCAGCCCATGAAGGGGCTGGCCTGACACACAGCCTGGGCTTCAACATCACTCTGCCCTTCGAACAACACGCCAACCCGACCGTCAACGGCACCACCAACCTGCTGCCCTTCCACTTCTTCTTCACGCGCAAACTGTTCTTCGTCAAGGAAGCCGACGCGCTGGTGCTATGCCCAGGTGGCTTTGGCACGCTGGATGAAGCACTGGAAGTACTGACGCTGATCCAGACCGGAAAAACGCCATTGGTGCCGGTCGTGCTGCTGGACGCTCCCGGCGGCAAATTCTGGCAGGTCGCGTTAGACTTCATTCACCAGCAATTGGTGGAAAACCGCTACATCCTGCCCACTGATATGAAACTGGTGAAACTGGTCTACTGCGTCGATGAAGCGGTAGAGCACATCAACCAGTTCTACAGCAACTTCCACTCCAGCCGCTGGCTCAAGCATCAATTCCTGATTCGCATGAATCACACACTCAGTGACCGGGCGCTCGAACACATGCAAGTGGCGTTCGCCGATCTTTGCCTGAGCGATCATTTCCATCAACACGTCTACAGCAGCGAGGAACATGACGAAGCCGAGTTCAGTCATCTGGCAAGACTGGCATTCAACTTCAATGCCCGTGATCATGGCCGGCTGCGAGAACTGGTGGATTACATCAATCTGCCGGAAAACTGGGCGCAGTCCCAACCTCAGGTGCAACAGCACACTCGTGAAACGTCAAAGGTTATCTGAGGCATAAAAAAACGGCCCGCTATGCAATAGCGAGCCGTTTCAGTCAATCATCCATCCCTCGGCCACTGAACAAGCGGCTGATCATTTCCATGGAGTACCCCCGATACGCCAGGAACCTGCCTTGTTTGGCACGCTCCCGGGTGTCGATTGGCAAATGCCCGGAAAACTTGCGCCGCCAGGTGTCTTCCAGATGTACCTGCCAGTCTATTCCGCTCTCGCGCAACGCAAGGTCGATATCGCTGCGCTGCAGGCCACGCTGGCTCAACTCTTCGCGAATGCGCATGGGACCGTAACCGGAGCGAGCTCGGTAGGAAACGAAGCTTTCGAGATAACGGGATTCAGATAACAGCCCCTCTTCCGTCAATCGGTCGAGTGCTGTTTCGATCATTTCAGGGAGAGCGCCGCGCTGACGCAGCTTGCGCGTCAGCTCGACTCGACCATGCTCGCGACGTGCGAGCAGGTCCATTGCGGTTCGCCGCACCGCGACGAGGGTATCGAGTACGGCGGTCATCGGTTCTATCAGATATCAGCGTCAGCCAGGTCATCTTCAGTCTCTTTGACTGGCGAAGCCTTGACGTCCGGCGCTGGGGTCAGCAGTTTGTCGCGAAGTTGTTTCTCAAGGGCCGCAGCAACTTCCGGGTTATCCGCCAGGAACTTGGCCGAGTTGGCTTTACCCTGACCGATCTTGGTGCCGTTGTAGGCATACCATGCACCGGATTTTTCAACGAAACCGTGCAAAACACCCAGGTCGATCATCTCGCCATTGAGGTAGATGCCCTTGCCGTAAAGAATCTGGAACTCGGCCTGCCGGAACGGCGAAGCCACCTTGTTCTTCACAACCTTGACGCGGGTCTCGCTACCAACGACTTCGTCACCTTCTTTCACTGCGCCAGTACGGCGGATATCCAGACGAACCGAAGCATAGAATTTCAGTGCGTTACCACCCGTGGTAGTTTCCGGGCTGCCGAACATCACGCCGATTTTCATACGGATCTGGTTGATGAAGATCACCAGGCAGTTGGCGTTCTTGATGTTACCAGTGATCTTACGCAGCGCCTGGGACATCAGACGGGCTTGCAAGCCCACGTGCATGTCACCCATTTCGCCTTCGATTTCTGCTTTTGGCACCAGCGCCGCCACGGAGTCGACGATGATCACGTCAACGGCATTGGAACGCACCAGCATGTCGGTGATTTCCAGTGCTTGCTCGCCGGTGTCCGGCTGGGAAACCAGCAGGTCGTCGACGTTGACGCCCAGCTTGCCGGCGTATTCAGGATCGAGGGCGTGTTCAGCATCGACGAATGCGCACGTCGCGCCAGCTTTTTGAGCCTGGGCGATCACGGACAAGGTCAGTGTGGTTTTACCGGAAGATTCAGGACCGTAGATTTCAACAATACGGCCTTTTGGCAGACCGCCAATGCCCAATGCGATATCCAGCCCCAAAGAGCCGGTGGAGATGGATGGAATCGCCTGACGGTCCTGATCGCCCATACGCATTACGGCACCCTTGCCGAATTGACGTTCGATCTGACCCAGGGCCGCAGCCAAGGCTTTCTTCTTGTTGTCGTCCATTAAAGTCCTCACGTAATCAATAAGGCCTGACGGCCAACACCTGTATAAGTAGACAGTATTATTCCACAGCGTTCGAGGATCGCCTACCCCTGATTTGAGATTTCTCCGGCGGCATGTCGCAGCAGCCCCTCTAGCGCGGCCTTCACCGTTTGTCGGCGAACTTCGTCGCGGTTGCCCGGGAAGTGTTGCAACTCACTGAACACTTGCTCGCCCACGCCCCAGGCCAGCCATACGGTGCCCACTGGTTTGCCTGGCGAGCCGCCGTCCGGCCCGGCGATGCCGCTGACCGCCACGGCAAAACGCGCATGGCTTTTTTCCTGTGCGCCACGGACCATGGCTTCGACGACCTCGCGACTGACCGCCCCCACTGTTGAAAACAACTCGGCAGGGACATTCAACTGCTGGGTCTTCTGGCGGTTGGAGTAAGTAACGTAACCCGCCTCGAACCATGCCGAACTACCCGGGATCCGGGTTATCGCTTCGGAAATTCCGCCGCCCGTACAGGACTCTGCTGCGGTGACATGGGCGTTGAGAACCTGCAAGCGTCTGCCGAGTTCGGCGGCCAGTTGTGTGATTTCTTTCACAGTCATCTCCTGATCGGGCGGAATGAGACCTACCGTACACGAGCGAACCATGCTTGCAAGTTACGGAGTCGATCGAAATGTTAGCGAGCACGCGCTCTGAGATAGGTACGACTCGTGACCGACCCGCGCAAGAAACGCAGTCACGCGTTTGGGTGTATCGACGGGATTCATTGTTGGTCCGGACGGGAATCTCGGGGCGGCATTTCACAAATGCCAATCCGCCTGGCCGCCCAACGCTCATAAAGACCGATCGCCACGTCCGCACCAGCCATCGCGGTGAGGCACCCGAAGGCGCCTGCGACCCAGATCGACAGGCCGGCGGCATACAACAGCATGATCGCCGAGACCCCGCCGACCATACAGGCCCCGGAGCGCAGGACCAGCCGTCGCAGCAGCGTCCAGCCACGAGCGCCATCCTTGTCGGCGCGCCACATTTCACCTGACAGCCCACCCACTAAGGCAAGCACGATGACCAGCCAGATTGGCATGTCCAACAACGCTTGTTGCTCAATTGTCATGTCACGCCTCCTGGGGTAATTGATGGGCGATGTGCAAGTGCACTTAACCATTACGCAGCCTTGCTTTAGATACGCAGAGAACTTCGGTTAGATCTGCTTTATAGAACGCCTTGACAGCAAATTTATGCATCAATGCATATTCAGTCAATGACAAAATGCATTTGCTCATACATTAAAAATGCACCAGCGCACAAAAACGCCCATAAACAGGGATGCCGGGCCTTTTGGCAGGCGAAAAAAAACCCGCCTGATGACGGGTTCATCTGACAGTGACAAGATTATCGGGCGTACATGCCCCACCAGAAGACATGACCGAGGATGACGATTTGCTCCTCCTGGATTTCCTGGAAGGTGTAGTCCTCGTCCGGGTGTTCTTCGCGATTGAAGCTGCGCAGCCGAATTCCGGTAGGCAGGCGATAAAGCTGTTTCACCCGCAGTTGACCGTTGTGGTTGATGGCATAGAGGTCGCCATCGACGATGTCGCCAATCCCGCACTTGCCGGCATTGACCCCGACCGTGGCGCCGTCGCGCAGCACAGGCAGCATGCTATTGCCACGCACGGTCACGCATTTGGCCTGGTCGAATTGCACACCATTATGGCGCAAGCTGCGCTTGCCGAAGCGCAGACTAGAGCGCTCACTCTCTTCGATGACGAATCTTCCCGATCCCGCAGCCAATTCAACTTCTCGAAGAAAGGGGACCGACACCTCGTCGTCATCGACAGGGGTATCGTCGTCCCACAGACTGATGTCCTTGAGTTCAGGATGCAATTCATCGCGTCTCCCATGGTAGGCCGACGCGACATCTGCGCGACCGCGCAACTGATCGGTGCTCACGGCGAAGTACTCGGCGATCTTCGAGATGTGTTTATCCGACGGGTCGACGATCTTCCCGCTGAGGATCCGCGAGAGGGTGGATTGAGGCACGCCAGTGCGACGGTAAAGCTCCGTGGGGGAGATCCCGTGCTGGTCGAGCAGTGCTCTTAAGACGGTAGAAACGTTGCGTTTTTGCATACCCCACATAGTGCTTGTTCTGTTCCCGGAAGACAAATGCATAATTGCATAAATTAGTAGAAGCAAGCCGCGAGGCGTTCATGCCTGCGTCCGGCGGACCGCCCATGTTAATCTTGCGCCCATTGCGGAAAAGCCCGGCGATTGCCCCGCTTTTGCCCCACACCTTTCAATGAGTTTTCCGATTCCCGATGAATAAAGCCCTTTCCGACCTGTCCTCCCACACGCCGATGATGCAGCAGTACTGGCGCCTGAAGAACCAGCACCCTGATCAGTTGATGTTCTACCGCATGGGCGACTTCTACGAGATCTTCTATGAAGACGCGAAGAAGGCCGCCAAGCTGCTGGACATCACCCTGACCGCCCGTGGGCAGTCGGCCGGGCAAGCGATTCCGATGTGCGGAATTCCTTACCACGCCGCCGAAGGTTATTTGGCGAAATTGGTGAAGCTTGGCGAGTCGGTGGTGATCTGTGAACAGGTTGGCGACCCGGCGACCAGCAAAGGGCCGGTGGATCGCCAGGTCGTACGGATCATCACGCCGGGGACAGTGAGCGACGAAGCGCTGCTGGATGAGCGTCGAGACAACCTGATCGCCGCGGTACTGGGTGACGAACGCCTGTTCGGTCTGGCAGTGCTGGACATCACCAGCGGCAATTTCAGTGTGCTGGAAATCAAAGGCTGGGAAAACCTGCTGGCGGAACTGGAGCGGGTCAATCCGGTGGAGCTTTTGATACCGGATGACTGGCCGAAAGACCTTCCGGCGGAAAAACGTCGCGGGGTGCGTCGCCGTGCGCCGTGGGATTTCGAGCGTGATTCGGCGCTGAAAAGTCTTTGCCAGCAATTCGCTACCCAGGATCTGAAAGGCTTCGGTTGCGAAAACCTGACCCTGGCCATCGGCGCCGCCGGTTGCCTGCTGGCTTACGCGAAAGAAACCCAGCGCACCGCACTCCCACACCTGCGCAGCTTGCGTCATGAACGCCTGGACGACACCGTCGTACTCGACGGCGCAAGCCGGCGCAACCTGGAGTTGGACACCAACCTGGCCGGCGGTCGTGACAACACTCTGCAATCGGTGGTCGACCGTTGCCAGACGGCCATGGGCAGCCGCCTTCTGACCCGTTGGCTGAACCGCCCGCTACGCGACCTCACGGTATTGCTGGCCCGCCAGACGTCGATCACCTGCCTGCTCGACGGCTATCGTTTCGAGAAGCTGCAACCGCAGCTCAAGGAAATCGGCGACATCGAGCGAATTCTCGCGCGAATCGGCCTGCGCAACGCTCGCCCGCGTGACCTTGCGCGATTGCGCGACGCCCTCGGTGCACTGCCGCAATTGCAAGTGGCGATGACTGAGCTTGAAGCCCCGCACATTATCCAACTGGCCAAGACCACCAGTACCTACCCGGAATTGGCGGCATTGCTGGAAAAAGCCATCATCGACAATCCGCCAGCAGTGATTCGCGATGGCGGTGTATTGAAGACCGGTTACGACAGTGAGCTCGATGAACTGCAATCACTCAGCGAGAACGCCGGGCAGTTCCTGATTGACCTCGAAGCACGAGAAAAGGCCCGCACCGGCCTCTCGCACCTGAAAGTTGGCTACAACCGCATTCACGGTTACTTCATCGAACTGCCAAGCAAGCAGGCCGAATCAGCACCGGCTGACTACATCCGCCGCCAGACGCTCAAAGGCGCCGAACGCTTCATTACACCGGAACTGAAAGCCTTCGAAGACAAGGCGCTTTCGGCCAAGAGCCGTGCCCTGGCGCGGGAAAAAATGCTCTACGAAGCGCTGCTCGAAGACCTGATTACACAGTTGCCACCGCTGCAGGATACCGCTGCGGCGCTGGCCGAGCTGGACGTGCTGAGCAACCTGGCCGAGCGCGCATTGAACCTCGACCTGAACTGCCCGCGCTTCGTCAGCGAGCCGTGCATGCGCATTACCCAGGGGCGTCACCCGGTAGTTGAGCAAGTTCTGACCACACCGTTTGTCGCCAACGACCTGAGCCTGGACGATAACACTCGGATGCTGGTGATTACCGGTCCGAACATGGGCGGTAAATCCACCTATATGAGGCAAACCGCGCTGATCGTGCTGCTGGCACACATCGGCAGCTTCGTGCCGGCGGCCAGTTGTGAGCTGTCCCTGGTCGACCGCATATTCACCCGGATCGGCTCCAGTGACGATCTGGCAGGCGGACGTTCGACTTTCATGGTCGAAATGAGCGAAACCGCCAACATCCTGCACAACGCCACCGAGCGCAGCCTGGTGCTGATGGATGAAGTCGGGCGTGGCACCAGTACTTTCGATGGTCTCTCCCTGGCGTGGGCGGCAGCGGAGCGCCTGGCGCACCTGCAGGCCTATACCCTGTTCGCCACCCACTACTTTGAACTGACGGTCCTGCCGGAAGCCCAGCCGTTGGTGGCCAACGTGCACCTCAATGCCACCGAGCACAATGAACGTATCGTGTTCCTGCACCACGTCCTGCCGGGGCCTGCCAGCCAAAGCTATGGCCTGGCGGTTGCGCAACTGGCCGGCGTGCCGAGTGAAGTGATCTTGCGTGCCCGAGAGCATTTGAGCCGCCTGGAAGATACCGCCCTGCCGCATGAGGCGCCCAAGCCCGCCAAAGGCAAGCCGGCCGCGCCGCAACAAAGCGATATGTTCGCCAGCCTGCCCCATCCGGTACTGGATGAACTGGCAAAACTCGACCTGGATGACATGACGCCGCGTCGCGCGCTCGAAATGCTCTATACACTAAAGACACGGATCTAACGCATAAGCTTGCAAGCTGTTAGAATCTCGCGCGGTTTGGGATGCTGCAGGCTATAGCCTGGCCTGCAGACTATCGCTCTCAAACCTGGCGACCCCAACGTGAAGGGGCTCCGCTGCCGCCGCCTGAGGAGAAAATTAGAAATGACCTTCGTCGTCACCGACAACTGCATCAAGTGCAAGTACACCGACTGCGTAGAAGTGTGTCCGGTGGACTGCTTTTACGAAGGCCCGAATTTCCTGGTGATTCACCCGGATGAGTGCATCGACTGCGCACTGTGCGAACCCGAATGCCCTGCCGTGGCCATCTTCTCCGAAGATGAAGTCCCGGAAGAGATGCAGGAATTCATTCAGCTCAACGTTGAGCTGGCTGAAATCTGGCCTAACATCACCGAGAAGAAAGAATCGTTGCCCGATGCCGAAGAGTGGGATGGCGTCAAAGGCAAGATCAAAGATCTCGAACGCTGATTACCCCCGCGTTTACGAAAAGGCCCCTTGTCAGACTGTGTGAAAACACACTGACAGACCTTAGACCAAACGCCCCGACTTGTTCGGGGCGTTTGTTTTTGTGCTGAAAAAGGCTCTTCAGCCCATTAGTTGCATCATTTTCTTGGCTCCCAGGACACTGATCGCCCGCTTGAAATTGTACGCGGTCACGGCCAGGGCCATTTCAGCTTTCGTCCCTTCAAGTTGTCGTAGCAAGAACCGCCCGTTCCCAAATAGCCATTGTTTGAGATTGCCAAACGGGTGCTCCACGATGGATCTGCGTCGCTCCATCATCTCTGGATGCAGTTGCATCCGCTGTGCCATACGCTCAAAGGCTTCCTCTTGTGCGTGACGTGAGACATAGCGGCGCTGAGCCGTTGTACATTGGGCTTTCAGCGCACATCCAGTGCAGTCGCTGACTGCCGCCTGGTAGATCCGGTCGCCTTTGTAACGCTGCTTCAGGGTTAGCCATTGACCTGCCGGGCACTGGTATCGATCCTGTTCAGCGTCATAGGTAAAGTCCTGGCGCTCGAATAATGTCTCTCCGCCTGGGTTCGAAGTTCGGTTTGGCGGCACGTACACGGTAATGGAGGCCTCCTCGCACGCCTGGAATTGCTGGCCATTTGAGTAGCCCATATCGGCTGTCACGGTCAGCGTGTCCTGCCCCAGTTCGGCCTTGGCAGCTTTAGCTATGGGTTCAAGCTGTTTGCGGTCGTCACCATCTTGCGTCACCTCATGGTGCAAAATCAGACAGTGCTCTGCGTCCACGGCTGTTTGCACGTTATAGGCAACACGCGCCCCCTTTGGCGTGCGCATCATTCGGGCATCGCTTTCGTGCGTGTTGAATTGCTCCAGCCCCATCGACTTCATCAAAGCTTGGCAACTACGGTTGTCTTGCTGCTTGGCCTCAAGCTTCGCCAGTGCCGCCTTGATCGCAGTGCGATCGACCACTTGCTCGCCCTCTGCTTTATCAGCGGCATCCAGGTCAGCCAGGTATTGGGCAATCCGCTTATCCAGCTTCTCCTCCTGACGCTTGAGCTGATTCAAATTCAGGTGGCGTCGCGAGGAAGCGACAGCCTGAAACTTACTGCCGTCGATCGCAACCAGATCACCCGCAATCAAGCCGACGGATCGGCAGAACTGCACAAAAGCTCGGCACGTCGTAACGAAAGCTACTTTGTTGTTCTTGCGAAAGTCGGCGATGGTCTTGAAGTCGGGTTTAAGCCGGTTGATCAACCACATCACTTCGATGTTGCGTTGGCACTCAGCTTCTAGGCGCCGCGACGAGCGAATGCGCTGAAAATAGCCATAGAGATAGAGCTTGAGCTGATCGGCGGGGTCGTAAGCAGGGCGCCCAGTGGCCTTGGGCTGAGCTTTCTCAAAACCGAGCTGGCCCAGATCGAGCTTGGCGACATACAGGTCGATGACCCGTACGAGGTGATCTTCAGGGATCAGTTCCTCCAGCGAGACCGGGAACAGGCTGGTCTGGCTACGGGACTCTCCTTGTATGTAGGCCATAACGAAAAATGCTCCGTATCTTTCGATACGGAGCATTCTCTTAAAGGGCCGGACAGATTGCTAGGTTTTCACACAGTCTGTTGTGGGCCTTTTTGCTTTTCCATGGGCGAAAAAAAAGGGGCGGTTTGACCCGCCCACATTTTTTCCTTATTCCCTTTGTTCCTTTTCATCGTCCTGATGAATCGCTTCCTGCGATGTCCCTTCCCTTCGTCCTTGAAGGGCGTGTCTGTCCGTCGACACAGCCCGAATACTAGAGCGTTCAGCGGTAAGAGCAATCGGGCTCCGGGGCTGGCCCGGCTTGTCATATATCGTAAATCTTAAGTTTTTTACCTACGTTTCAATGGGATAGATCTTCTCTGTCAGATGTATAACCGACGACTGCCCTGGAAAAATAACGAACACTTACGAAAGAGTAAGCAATGACTTACAACGCAAGACTACGAACCAGAGGTCATGCCCGGGGATGCAGTCGTTTTATCTCCAACAACAAAAAGCCCCGAACCAGTCGGGGCTTTTTTAGCTACGAGACAGTTACTGGAACAGCGACTCGCTGGACAGGCCGTTTTTCTCCAGAATCTCCCGAAGACGCTTCAGGCCTTCAACCTGAATCTGTCTGACTCGTTCCCGAGTCAGGCCAATCTCAAGGCCTACGTCTTCAAGGGTGCTGCTTTCGTGGCCGCGCAGACCGAAACGCCGCACCACCACTTCGCGCTGCTTGTCGGTCAACTCTGAAAGCCACTGATCGATGCTCTGGGACAGGTCGTCATCCTGCAACAGTTCGCATGGATCGGTTGGGCGATCGTCAGTAAGGGTATCCAGCAGGGTTTTATCCGAATCCGGACCCAGCGAGACGTCGACCGAAGAAACCCGCTCGTTCAGGCCCAGCATGCGCTTGACCTCACCTACCGGTTTTTCCAGCAGGTTGGCTATTTCTTCGGGTGAGGGTTCATGGTCGAGTTTTTGCGTCAGCTCCCGTGCGGCCCGCAGGTACACGTTGAGCTCTTTGACCACATGAATCGGCAACCGGATGGTCCGGGTCTGATTCATGATTGCGCGTTCGATGGTTTGACGAATCCACCAGGTTGCGTAGGTCGAGAAGCGGAAGCCGCGTTCAGGGTCAAATTTCTCTACCGCGCGGATCAACCCCAGGTTGCCCTCCTCGATCAGATCCAGCAACGACAAACCGCGATTGACGTAACGCCGGGCAATTTTCACTACCAGCCGCAAGTTACTTTCGATCATGCGTTTGCGTCCGGCCGGATCGCCACTTTGCGACAGGCGCGCAAAATGAACTTCTTCTTCGGGGGACAATAATGGGGAAAAACCGATTTCATTGAGATACAGCTGCGTGGCATCGAGTGCACGCGTGTAATCAATGTATTTGTGCTGCTTTAACGACGCGGAGTGTTTGGATTTGGCACGAACGGAAGGTGGAGCCGCCCCTTCATCATTCGACATCGAATCCGTACCGATGCCGGTCTCCATAAGGAGAACCTCATCGTCGATGTCAAACTCCGGCACTTCTTTACTGAGAGCCATTGTTATAGTCCTTTGGTGAGTTCGACCTCAAGCTCAAGCGGCGCCTTTATCCTTGGCAACGCTGGAGCCTGTCCCCTCTACGATGGAACAGGCTGGTAAGCGATCAACGACGTGGCAGGAATTGCAGCGGATCTACAGGTTTACCTTGCCGGCGAATCTCAAAATGCAGTTTCACCCGGTCCGTACCCGTTGACCCCATTTCGGCAATTGTCTGTCCGACCTTGACCTGCTGCCCCTCCCGAACCAACAGCCTGCGGTTGTGTCCGTAGGCACTGACGTAGGTTTCGCTGTGTTTGATGATCACTAATTCGCCGTAGCCCCTTAAGCCACTCCCGGCGTATACGACAGTCCCATCAGACGCAGCTAAAACAGGCTGTCCCAAATCCCCGGCGATATCAATTCCTTTATTCAAACTACCGTTTGAAGAGAATTTTCCAATTAAAATGCCATTAGATGGCCATCCCCAGCCGGTCGGGGCCGGGCCCGGGGGAGGCAATGGTTCGGGAGCCGGCTTGTTGGCGACGGACGGTACCACCGTCGGCGCAGTGGTGGTCGAACCGTTTACCGGACGACGGATCACCGTGGTTTTAATCGAGGACGATGGCGTTGAATTTGACGAACTGACTGTCGTTGTCGACGTTGAATCGCTGCGTCCGTCGAAGCGAATCGTCTGACCCGGATGGATCGTATAAGGCGCAGGAATGTTGTTGCGCGCCGCCAGGGCCTTGTAGTCCCAGCCATAGCGAAAGGCAATGGAAAACAGGGTGTCTTTGGGGCGAACGACGTACTGCCCCGTCGTCACGGCCGGACGCTGGGCCACGGCATTGTTGCGATCGACCACGCGTACATCGCTGGATTTGTTGCTGGAACATCCGACCAGCAAGGTGCTCAAGACAAGGCCAGTCACCAGGCGCTGAAAGCTCGTTATACCCATACGCTGCGCAATGACTGTGAGACTCACCCGCCGCTCCCTTTATGGTGGCTGAAAATGTGATTTGCCGTGTTTAGGCATGAAGTGTCGCAAGTATAACGGGCCGGGCACGCTTTACCTTTAATGAAGCGAAATGGCTTCGCGCACACGTTTGCTGCCCGATAAAACAACCTGTTTAACTGATCGACGCCGCTATAAGACAAAGGCAATCGAGGAGAATTCAGCGGGCCGAAACAAATGCTCAGGCCAGTGGCCCGTTGAGCAACGGAACGAAGCGCACCGCCTCCAGAACGCGCCTGGAAAAGCCGTGTTCTTCTCGAATGATCAGCAGCAACTGCTGAACCTCTCCCGACCCCACCGGGATCACCATACGCCCGCCGGGTGCCAGTTGATCGAGGAGCGCCTGCGGGACATCGGTCGCCACCGCTGTCACGATAATGCCATTGTACGGCGCCAGCGCCGGCCAGCCTTCCCAGCCATCGCCCCAACGAAACACCACATTGCGCAGGTTCAATTCAACCAGGCGTTCCTTGGCGCGATCCTGAAGGACTTTGATGCGCTCGACGGAAAACACTCGTTCGACCAGCTGCGACAAAACAGCCGTCTGATAACCCGACCCCGTTCCGATTTCCAGCACTTTGTCCAATGGGCCGGCTTCCAGTAGCAGCTCGCTCATGCGCGCCACCATATAAGGCTGGGAAATGGTCTGGTTATGCCCGATCGGCAGCGCCGTATCTTCGTAGGCGCGGTGCGCCAGCGCTTCGTCGACGAACAAGTGACGAGGTGTGCGGCGGATGACTTCCAGCACCTTGGCGTTCGACAACCCTTCCTCGTACAAACGCTGGATAAGGCGCTCACGGGTCCGTTGCGACGTCATCCCGATGCCGCGACGCAGCATATCGTCGTGCTCACGAGACATTAGCGCAGCCCCTCCAGCCAGCCATCGAGACTTCTGAAGGCGTCATTGAAGGTACGATCCAGTTGCAATGGGGTAATGGACACATAGCCCTGCATGACCGCATGAAAATCAGTGCCCGGACCGCCGTCCTCGGCATCCCCGGCAGCCGCGATCCAGTATCCGGCCTTGCCTCGCGGGTCGACCACCTGCGTCGGCGCCGCCGCACGGGCGCGATGGCCGAGACGGGTCAACTGGATACCGCGGATGTGGGCCAGCGGCAAATTCGGAATGTTCACGTTCAATACCGTACGCGGAGGAAGTTCAAGTTCAGCATGAGCTTCGACCAGTTTGCGCGCAAAGTACGCTGCCGTTGGAAGGTTCTCGACTTGTCGTGAGACCAACGAAAAGGCGAACGAAGGGCGTGCCAGGAAACGCCCTTCGAGCGCGGCCGCCACGGTTCCGGAATACAGGACATCGTCCCCCAGGTTGGCGCCCAGGTTGATCCCGGACACCACCATATCCGCTTCACGCTCCAGCAAGCCATTGAGGCCCAGGTGCACGCAATCGGTCGGCGTGCCATTCACGCTGATAAAGCCATTGGTCAGCGTCTGCGGGTGCAACGGACGGTCGAGCGTCAATGAGCTGCTGGCGCCGCTTTTGTCCTGGTCCGGGGCGATAACCACGCACTCGGTGTAATCCGCCAGCGCAGCATAAAGCGCGGCGAGACCGGGTGCGGTTACCCCATCGTCGTTTGAAATCAGAATACGCATGGGCTGTCCGTTTGCCCCACCGGCACCAGATCAACGAGTTCGCGCACCAATACAGTGGCGAAGCATCCGGCCGGCAGGACGAATTCCAGTTGCAGAATGTCAGGCTCGGGATAATGCCACGTCAACCCGGCTATGGGCAGTCGCAGGATGCGACGTTCGTGGCTCATTCCGGCGTTAATCAACCAATCGCGAAGGTCGGCTTCGCGGGCGGCGATTGCCTGCTCCAGTTCATGGACAGCGCCCGCGGTCGGCGAGTCACCTTCGCCCCACTGCGGGCCGGTCGGATGCAGATCGAGAATCGCCAGACGCGGGTCGCTGCACTCGGCCTCACCGGCCGGAAAGAAGCTGCGGCTATCGGTGAATGCCAGCAAATCACCCACTTGGGCGCGCTGCCAGGTGCCATCGGCGACACGGGCGGCCAACACCTGGTTGAACAGAAAACTACGGGCTGTGGAGAGCAGGCGCGACCTGACGTTGCGTTGCTCTGGCAAGGCCTTGCGCGCAGCCCAGGCGCGGGCATCGACCACATTGCCGCCATCGTGCCCGAAGCGCTGGGCGCCGAAATAGTTGGGGATGCCTTGTTGGGCGATCAACTGCAGGCGCTCTTCAATGGCCGCCTTGTCGCCGGCGAACTGCGTCAGGCGCAAAGTAAAGCCATTGGCCGAGTGGGCGCCGCGTTGCAGCTTGCGTTTGTGCCGACTGGTCTTGAGGATTTTCAGCGTGTCGTTTTCTGCCGCCGACAGATCCGGATCGGCCTTGCCCGGCAACTGCACGCTGAACCACTGTCGTGTCAGCGCCTGGCGATCCTTGAGCCCGGCATAGCTGACGGTGCGCAATGGCACGCCAGCGGCCTTGGCAATGCGCCGCGCTGCTTCTTCCGTATTCAGGCCGCGTTTTTCCACCCAGATCCACAGGTGTTCGCCATCACCGCTCAAAGGGATATCAAGGACTTCGTCGACCTGAAAATCTTCCGCGATGGCTTTCAAGACTGCGGTGCCGAGGGCTTCACCATAGGCCCGCGGGCCGAGCAATTGCAGTTCGTTCATGCGCGCAGCAACAAGGCAACGGAATGTACCGCAATGCCTTCTTCGCGACCGACAAAGCCAAGCTTTTCGGTAGTGGTAGCCTTGACGTTCACTTGATCCAACTCAACTTGAAGATCCGCGGCAATCAGCGCGCGCATCGATTCGATATGCGGGGCCATTTTCGGCGCCTGGGCGACGATGGTGTTATCGACGTTGCCGATCTTCCAGCCCTTGGCGTGAATCAGTGCGACGACATGACGCAACAGCCCACGGCTGTCGGCGCCCTTGAATTGCGGGTCGGTGTCCGGGAAATGCTTGCCGATGTCACCCAGCGCAGCCGCGCCGAGCAAGGCATCGCTCAAGGCGTGGAGCAGGACGTCACCGTCGGAATGGGCGAGCAGCCCGAAGCCGTGTGCAATGCGCACGCCGCCCAAAGTGATGAAATCGCCTTCAGCGAAACGGTGCACATCATAGCCGTGGCCAATACGCATAAAAAAACGCCCCGATTTTTGTCAGGGCAAGATTCTACCTGCTATTGAGCGGCTAGTGTCCTGTCTCACAAGTACGTTCCTCTTTTGACGACAACAGACGCCGTCAAAAAGGAACAGTACTTGCGAGACGGGGCACTAAAGCATGCGCGTGATGCCGCAAGTGATCATCGATGAAACTGGCGATGAAGAAATAGCTGTGGTCATAGCCGGGCTGCAAGCGCAACGTCAGCGGATGACCGGCCAGTTTGGCGACCTGTTGCAAGGCTTCGGGCTTAAGCTGAGTGGCCAGGAAATCATCGCGATCACCCTGATCGACCAACAGCGGCAACTTCTCGTCAGCCTCGGCAATCAATGCGCAGGCATCCCACTCGCGCCACTTGGAACGGTCTTCCCCGAGGTATCGGGAAAAAGCCTTCTGCCCCCAAGGGCAGTCCATCGGATTGTTGATCGGCGAAAACGCCGACACCGAGAGATAACGCCCCGGGTTGCGCAAGGCGCAGACCAACGCACCGTGTCCGCCCATGGAGTGACCGCTGATGCCGCGCTTGTCCGACGCAGGGAAATGAGCCTCAACCAAGGCAGGCAATTCCTGCACGACGTAGTCATGCATCCGATAGTGACGCGACCAGGGTTCCTGCGTGGCATTCAGATAAAAACCTGCGCCGAGACCGAAGTCCCAGGCGCCTTCCGGATCGCCCGCCACCTCCGGACCACGAGGGCTGGTGTCCGGTGCAACGATGATCAATCCCAGCTCGGCAGCCATGCGCATCGCGCCGGCCTTCTGCATGAAGTTCTCGTCGGTGCAGGTCAGGCCGGACAGCCAGTACAGCACCGGCAGTTGACCGCCCTGCTCCGCCTGCGGCGGCAGGTACACGGCAAACACCATGTCGCAGCCGAGCACGTCTGAGCGATGCCGGTAACGCTTGTGCCAGCCGCCGAAGCTTTTCTGGCAGGAAATATTTTCCAGGCTCATGGCTGACCTCAGAAATGGATGACGGTGCGGATGCTTTTTCCTTCATGCATCAGGTCGAAAGCCTTGTTTATATCTTCCAGGCCCATGGTGTGGGTGATGAAGGTGTCCAACGGGATTTCCCCGGTTTCGGCCATTTCCACGTAGCTTGGCAACTCGGTACGGCCGCGCACGCCACCGAACGCCGAACCGCGCCAGACGCGACCGGTGACCAACTGGAACGGACGGGTGGAGATTTCCTGACCGGCACCGGCCACACCGATGATGACCGACTCGCCCCATCCCTTGTGGCAGCACTCCAGTGCGGCACGCATCAATTGGACATTGCCGATGCATTCGAAGGAGAAGTCGACGCCACCATCGGTCATGTCGACGATGACTTCCTGAATCGGACGGTCGAAGTCTTTCGGGTTCACGCAGTCGGTTGCACCCAACTGTTTGGCGATTTCAAATTTGGCCGGGTTGATATCGATGGCAATGATACGGCCGGCCTTGGCTTTGACTGCACCGATGACAGCCGACAGACCGATACCGCCAAGGCCGAAAATGGCCACGGTATCACCGGGTTTCACCTTGGCAGTGTTGAGGACTGCGCCGATGCCGGTGGTGACACCACAACCCAACAGGCAGACTTTTTCCAGGGGTGCTTCTTTAGCGATCTTGGCCACGGAGATTTCCGGCAACACGGTGTACTCGGAAAAAGTCGAAGTGCCCATGTAGTGGAAAATCGTTTCACCCTTGTAGGAAAAACGCGAAGTGCCATCCGGCATCAGACCTTTGCCCTGAGTTGCGCGAATTGCCTGGCAAAGGTTGGTTTTGCCCGACAGACAGAATTTGCACTGACGGCATTCAGGGGTGTACAGCGGGATCACATGGTCGCCGACGGCCACAGAGGTCACGCCCTCGCCAATGGCTTCGACAATCGCACCACCTTCGTGACCGAGAATCGACGGAAAGATACCTTCCGGGTCGGCACCGGACAGGGTGTAGGCATCGGTATGGCAAACACCGGAAGCCACCACGCGCAGCAACACTTCACCGGCCTTGGGCATGGCGACATCGACTTCAACAATCTCCAGAGGTTTCTTGGCCTCGAAGGCAACGGCGGCGCGCGACTTGATCATGGTGATTCTCCAGTGAATAAAAACGAGACAGGGAGTGTATTACAGCGCCTTACGGTGAATAATCCGGACAAAAGCAAAACATTATTGCTACACAGGGATAATCCAGGATGTCCGAAAATCGCTGGGAAGGTATCGACGAATTTGTCGCGGTCGCCGAATGCAGTCAGTTCACCGCTGCCGCCGAACGCCTGGGGGTTTCTTCCTCCCACATCAGTCGACAAATCGTACGACTGGAAGAACGCCTGCAAACCCGCTTGCTCTATCGCAGTACGCGCCGGGTCGCGCTGACCGAAGCCGGGCAAACTTTTTTGCAACATTGCCAGCGTTTGCAGGACGGTCGCGAGGAGGCGTTGCGCGCGGTCGGCGACTTGACCAGCGAGCCCAAGGGCATGTTGCGCATGACCTGCGCCGTAGCCTACGGCGAACGCTTTATCGTGCCACTGGTCACGCGTTTCATGGGGCTCTATCCGCAGTTGCGGATCGACATTGAACTGAGCAATCGCCAGCTCGATCTGGTGCATGAGGGCCTGGACCTGGCCATCCGCCTGGGTCGCTTGCAGGACTCGCGACTGGTCGCCACCCGCCTCGCGCCACGGCGCATGTTTCTTTGCGCGTCGCCTTCCTACCTGGAACGTTATGGTCGCCCACACAGTTTGTCGGAATTGAGCCGTCATAACTGCCTGATCGGCAGCTCCGATCTCTGGCAACTGGAACAGAACGGGCGGGAATTTTCCCAGCGCGTCCAGGGAAACTGGCGCTGTAACAGTGGGCAAGCGGTGCTGGATGCGGCGCTACAGGGCGTAGGGTTATGCCAGCTGCCGGATTATTACGTGCTGGAGCATTTGAAAAGCGGTGCGTTGATTTCGCTATTGGAGGCGCATCAGCCGCCGAACACTGCGGTGTGGGCGCTTTATCCACAGCAACGGCATCTGTCGCCCAAGGTGCGCAAACTGGTCGATTATCTGAAGGAAGGATTGGCCGAAAGACCCGAATATCGGGGTTAGGATCGACTAGCCTCGGTTAGCCCAACGTTGACGCAACCACTCCAAATCTTCAGGGCGAGTGACCTTGAGATTATCGGCGCGCCCTTCGATCAGGCGCGGCGCCATCCCCGCCCACTCCATGGCCGAAGCTTCGTCGGTAATGACGGCGTCGGCCACCAGGCTGTCCGCCAGCGCGCGATGCAATGCGCCAAGACGGAACATCTGCGGCGTATAGGCTTGCCAGATCACGCTGCGATCCACGGTTTCCACCACACGCCCCTGCTTATCGACCCGTTTCAAGGTATCCCGTGCCGGCACCGCCAGCAGTCCACCCACCGGATCCTCCGCCAGGTCGCCCAGCAACTTGTCCAGATCATCGCGACTCAGATTGGGCCGGGCAGCATCGTGCACCAACACCCAATCCTCATCGTCCGCACCTAACGCATGCAAGTGCAGCAACGCATTGAGTACCGATCCGGAACGCTCGGCACCGCCGTCAACGCGTTGAATGCGCCGATCGGAAGCACACGCCAGGTTCGGCCAGTAAGGATCATCAACAGCAAGACTGACCACCAACCCCTTGAGGGCCGGGTGATCAAGGAAACAGCCGAGGCTGTGTTCGAGAATAGTGCGCCCGCCCAATTGCAGGTATTGCTTGGGACGGTCTGCGGCCATACGGGCACCGACGCCCGCGGCAGGAATCACGGCCCAGAAGGCCGGTAGAGACACGTTCATTGCGCCAGCTGGTAAAGGGTTTCACCGTCCTTGACCATGCCCAGCTCATGGCGAGCCCGCTCTTCAACAGTCTCCATGCCCTTTTTCAACTCGCTGACTTCAGCGTCCATCACCCGATTGCGCTCCAGCAACGACTCGTTCTCAGCGTGCTGATCCGCGATCTGCTGAGTCAGTTCGGCCACTTGCGCCAGACTGCCATTGCCCACCCACAGGCGGTACTGCAGGCCAGCCAGCAGCAGGAGCAAAACGAGGAACAACCAATTGGGACTGCGCATCGAATATCAGGTATCCAGTGAAAAAAGACAGCCATACCAAAACATGAAGCTACTGATAGCACGAAGCCTGGATGAACCAGGCTTGTGCTTATAAGGCATCAGATTAGTGGTAAAAACGTCGCCGCAGCGATTTTTCCGACACAATCCGGTGTCTTTTTTACTATGTACTGGTTAGCCGCGGAATTCGCTGCGGCCGTTGTACTTGGCTTTGCCGTTCAACTGCTCTTCGATACGCAGCAGTTGGTTGTACTTGGAAACGCGATCGGAGCGGCACAGGGAGCCGGTCTTGATCTGGCCAGCCGAGGTGCCCACAGCCAGGTCGGCAATGGTCGAGTCTTCGGTTTCGCCGGAGCGGTGCGAGATCACGGCGGTGTAACCAGCGGCCTTGGCCATCTGGATGGCTTCCAGGGTTTCGGTCAGGGTGCCGATCTGGTTGAACTTGATCAGGATCGAGTTGGCGATCTTTTTGTCGATGCCTTCTTTCAGGATCTTGGTGTTGGTCACGAACAGGTCGTCGCCTACCAGCTGGGTCTTCTCGCCGATCTTGTCGGTGAGGATTTTCCAGCCAGCCCAGTCGGACTCGTCCAGACCGTCTTCGATGGAAATGATTGGGTAACGCTCGGTCAGACCTTTCAGGTAATCAGCAAAACCTTCAGCGGTGAAGACTTGGCCTTCGCCCGACAGGTTGTATTTACCGTCTTCGTAGAATTCGCTGGCCGCGCAGTCCAGAGCCAGGGTCACGTCGGTGCCCAGCTTGTAACCGGCATTGGCCACGGCTTCGGAGATCACTTTCAAAGCGTCTTCGTTGGAGGCCAGGTTCGGCGCGAAACCACCTTCGTCACCGACGGCAGTGCTCAGGCCACGGGCCTTCAGCACGGCTTTGAGGTGATGGAAAATCTCGGTGCCCATGCGCAGACCTTCCGAGAAAGTCTTGGCGCCTACTGGCTGAACCATGAATTCCTGGATATCGACGTTGTTGTCGGCGTGCTCGCCACCGTTGATGATGTTCATCATCGGAACCGGCATCGAGTAAACACCCGGGGTGCCGTTCAGGTTGGCAATGTGAGCGTACAGCGGCAGATCCTGGTCCTGTGCAGCTGCCTTGGCCGCAGCCAGGGAAACGGCGAGGATCGCGTTGGCGCCCAGGGTTGCCTTGTTTTCAGTACCGTCGAGCTTGATCATCGCCAGATCCAGCGCTTTCTGGTCGCTTGGGTCTGTACCTTTCAACAGGTCGCGGATCGGACCATTGATGTTGGCAACGGCCTTCAGTACGCCCTTGCCCAGGTAACGGCTTTTGTCGCCATCACGCAGCTCGAGCGCTTCACGCGAGCCAGTGGAAGCACCGGACGGCGCGCAGGCGCTGCCGATGATGCCGTTGTCGAGAAGCACGTCCGCTTCCACGGTGGGATTGCCACGGGAGTCGAGAACTTCACGACCTTTGATGTCGACGATTTTAGCCATTGTTGTAAACACTCCAAAGTTGACGAAAACGACGCAGCTGTAGGAAATCTTTTATCGTCGGCAAGTGATGTGCAGCGGGCAGACTTGCGGACGACAAGGCCCAGACCCGAGGGCCTGAGCGTTAAATCGTGCGGTACTTTACCGGAGAAATGAGGATTACGCGGTTTCTACCGTCGGAAAACTCTTCACCAGTTCGTCCAGGGCTTTTAGCTGGGCCAGGAATGGCTCCAGTTTGTCCAGACGCAAGGCGCAAGGGCCGTCGCACTTGGCGTTGTCCGGGTCCGGGTGGGCTTCCAGGAACAGGCCAGCCAGGGACTGACTCATGCCTGCCTTGGCCAGATCGGTGACCTGGGCGCGACGACCACCGGCGGAATCGGAGCGACCGCCAGGCATTTGCAGGGCGTGGGTCACATCGAAGAACACCGGGTATTCGAACTGCTTCATGATGCCGAAGCCGAGCATGTCGACGACCAGGTTGTTGTAGCCAAAACTCGAACCGCGCTCGCAGAGGATCAACTGATCATTACCGGCCTCCACGCACTTGTTCAGGATGTGTTTCATTTCCTGAGGTGCGAGGAATTGAGCCTTCTTGATATTGATCACGGCCCCCGTCTTGGCCATCGCGACCACCAGGTCGGTCTGGCGCGACAGGAAGGCCGGCAGCTGAATGATGTCGCAGACCTCAGCAACGACCGCGGCCTGCTCCGGCTCATGGACGTCGGTGATGATCGGCACACCAAAGGCTTGCTTGATGTCCTGGAAGATCCGCATGCCCTCTTCCAGGCCGGGGCCACGGTAAGAGGTCACGGAGGAGCGGTTAGCCTTGTCGAAACTGGCCTTGAACACGTAAGGGATACCGAGCTTCTCGGTAACCTTCACGTATTCTTCGCAGACCTGCATTGCCATGTCGCGGCTTTCCAGCACGTTCATGCCACCGAACAGCACCATTGGCTTGTCGTTGGCAATCTCGATATCGCCTACACGGATGATCTTCTGCGCCATAAGGTTCAAGCCTTCTTCTGGTGTTGAGCCAAAGCGGCTTTGACGAAACCACTGAACAACGGGTGACCGTCGCGAGGTGTCGAGGTGAACTCAGGGTGGAACTGGCAAGCAACGAACCATGGGTGATCCGGTGCTTCAACCACCTCAACCAGCGCGCCATCACCGGAACGACCGGAGATTTTCAGGCCGGCTTCGATGATTTGCGGCAGCAGGTTGTTGTTCACTTCGTAGCGATGACGGTGACGTTCGACAATCACGTCCTTGCCGTAGCAATCGTGAACCAGGGAACCCGGCTCCAGCAGGCAGTCCTGCGCACCGAGGCGCATGGTGCCGCCCAGATCGGACGCTTCGGTACGGATTTCGACGGCACCTGTGGCATCTTCCCACTCGGTGATCAGGCCCACGACCGGGTGACCGCTGGCGCGATCAAACTCGGTGGAGTTGGCGTCTTTCCAGCCCATGACGTTACGAGCGAACTCGATCACGGCCACCTGCATGCCCAGGCAGATACCCAGGTATGGCACCTTGTTTTCGCGAGCGTATTGAACGGCAGTGATCTTGCCTTCCACGCCACGCAGACCAAAGCCACCCGGGACCAGGATTGCATCAACGCCTTCGAGCAGCGCGGTGCCCTGGTTTTCGATGTCTTCGGAATCGATGTAGCGCAGGTTGACCTTGGTACGGTTGCTGATGCCGGCATGACTCATCGCTTCGATCAGCGACTTGTAGGCGTCCAGCAGCTCCATGTACTTGCCGACCATGGCGATGGTGACTTCGTGCTCCGGGTTCAGCTTGGCGTCGACCACAGCTTCCCACTCAGACAGATCGGCACCGCCACATTGCAGGCCGAAACGCTCGACGACGAAATCGTCCAGACCCTGGGAATGCAGAATGCCCGGGATCTTGTAGATGGTGTCGGCGTCTTCCAGCGCGATCACTGCACGTTCTTCAACGTTGGTGAATTGCGCGATCTTGCGACGCGAAGACACATCGATCGGATGATCGGAACGGCAAACCAGCACGTCAGGTTGCAGGCCGATGGAGCGCAGCTCCTTGACCGAGTGCTGGGTTGGCTTGGTTTTGGTTTCGCCGGCAGTGGCGATGTACGGCACCAGCGTCAGGTGCATCAGCATCGCGCGCTTGGCGCCGACTTCGAAACGCAACTGGCGGATGGCTTCGAGGAACGGTTGGGATTCGATGTCACCCACGGTGCCACCGATCTCGACCATCGCCACGTCGGCGTCGCCGGCGCCCTTGATGATACGGCGCTTGATTTCGTCGGTGATGTGCGGGATGACCTGGATGGTTGCGCCCAGGTAGTCACCACGACGCTCTTTGCGCAGCACATGCTCATAGACACGGCCGGTGGTGAAGTTGTTGTTCTGGGTCATGGTCGTGCGGATGAACCGCTCGTAGTGGCCCAGGTCCAGGTCGGTCTCGGCGCCGTCGTGGGTGACGAACACTTCTCCGTGCTGGAACGGGCTCATGGTGCCCGGGTCGACGTTGATGTACGGGTCCAGCTTCAGCATGGTGACCTTAAGTCCCCGCGCCTCCAGGATGGCCGCCAATGATGCCGATGCAATGCCTTTCCCCAATGAAGAAACAACACCGCCCGTGACGAATATGTAGCGCGTCATGAAAAACCCTAGAAGTCTGCGTTAAAGCGGTCCGAGCCGCCGGGGAAAGCGAAGGAAGGCCGAAGCCCCCGATCACCTGCATTAATCACAGTGCACCTTTCAAAAAAACCGCCGCGTTGGGACAGACCGGAAGATGAAACACCGGTACGTTGCTCGCTACACATTTTTTGGAATCGCCCAGCAAAGACTGCTTGGTAATCGGCAACTCCTGCAATTCAGGCGAATCCACAGAAGTTGTATCAAGAAGGGAGCGTAGTCTACCGGAAAGCCCCTTTCAGCTCAAACCTTGATCTTCGCTCGGCGGTTGCCAGCACAATTTCCAGCCATCTGCCGTACTGCCATCCAGCCCCGGAAGGTTCGCCACCGCCAGCAATTGCTGACCTTTGTACAGCAGCGGCAATCTGCCGCGGACGAACAACGGTACAGCGCTTTCGTTGAGCAAACGCTTCAAGTCGCGATGACCCCGACCTGGCAAATCCATCACCTCGCCCCCTTCACGATAGCGGATCTGCAAAGGACCATCGGGCATTTGCCCGGTGAGGGCAAGCACACCATTGTCGGGTAGGACCCGTGGCAGCACAGGGTCGGGCCACGCGCCAACAGCAGGAGGCGGACGCAACCAGGTGCCGGATAACCACCAGACTCGCCCCCCGGCGCGATGCAACTCACCCTCCGCCAAGCGCCAGAGGGGCCGCGCATCGCCAGTGGCATCGCGCAAATCCTCCCAACCCGACCAATGGTCGCTGTCCGGGAGGTTTGTCAGGGGCTCGAGCCAGTGACTCAACGCGTTGCGTTGGCGCGCGTCGGAGAGTTTTTCCAACGGTGCCAATTCCAGCGACGGCAATCCCAGCCAGTCGAAATCACCGGGTGTGCTGGCCTGGCTCAAGTCGATTTGTGCCAACTCGCCGAGCAATCCTTGCGCTTCGCCCATATGCCCAGCGCTGCGGGCCATACTCGCGATTGCCTGCGGCCAGCGCGCGGTCAATACCGGCAACACCTGATGACGCAGATAATTGCGCGAGAAGTGTTGATCCAGGTTAGAAGGGTCCTCGATCCAGCTCAATTGATGCTCGGCCGCGTAGGCTTCCAGATCGGTGCGAGTCGCATCCAGCAAGGGCCGCAACAGATAGCCCTTGCCCAGCCGACGCTGGCGAGGCATCCCCGACAGACCTCGCACCCCGGCCCCCCGCAACAATCGGAACAGCAGCGTTTCCGCCTGGTCGTCACGATGCTGTCCAGTCAACAAAACTTCATTGGCCCGGGTGACCTCGACGAACACACCATAACGGGCATCCCGGGCCGCACGCTCGAGGCTGGCGCCAGGCTGAACCTGCACCCGACTCACGTGCAATGGCACTTGCAGTGCGTCACACACCGACCGGCAATGATCCGGCCAGGCATCAGCCACAGGCTGAAGACCGTGATGGACATGAATGGCACTCAATGGCGGCACGGATTCGGTTTTCGCGAGTTTTGCGAGAAGGTGCAGCAGGACGGTGGAGTCGAGACCACCGGAGAACGCGATGTGCCAGGCTTTGGCGTTGCGCCAGGGCGCGAGATTCAGGAGAAGTCTGGTGGGCAGATCAATATTTGACTGACTCATAACCTTCATTCACTTAAATCAAATGTGGGAGCGAGCTTGCTCGCGATAGCGGTATAACAGACAACGAATTGGTTGAATGTTAAGACCCCATCGCGAGCAAGCTCGCTCCCACATGGTAAAGCGAACAGCGAGGTCAGGTCAGAGACCGTAGCTCATCAGACGCTCGTAACGACGATCCAGCAACGCCTTGTGATCGAGCTTCTTCAGCATCGCCAGTTGCGAGCTCAGTTCGGCACGGATATTGGCAGCGGCCGCCGCTGGATCACGGTGCGCACCGCCCAAAGGCTCGCTGATCACTTTGTCCACGATGCCCAGGCCTTTGAGGCGCTCGGCGGTAATGCCCATGGCTTCAGCGGCGTCCGGTGCCTTCTCGGCGGTTTTCCACAGGATCGAAGCGCAACCTTCCGGCGAGATCACCGCGTAGGTCGAGTACTGCAGCATGTTCAACTGATCGCAAACACCGATCGCCAAAGCGCCACCGGAACCACCCTCACCGATCACGGTGGCGATGATTGGGGTTTTCAGGCGAGCCATGACACGCAGGTTCCAGGCAATGGCTTCGCTCTGGTTGCGCTCTTCGGCGTCGATGCCAGGGTAAGCGCCCGGCGTATCGATGAAGGTCAGAATCGGCATCTTGAAGCGTTCGGCCATTTCCATCAGGCGGCAGGCCTTGCGGTAGCCTTCCGGACGCGGCATGCCGAAGTTGCGGCGAACCTTTTCGCGCACTTCACGGCCTTTCTGGTGACCGATCACCATCACTGGCTGGTCATCCAGACGAGCGATACCGCCTACGATGGCGGCGTCGTCGGAGAAGTGGCGGTCGCCGTGCAACTCATCGAACTCGGTGAAGATATGTTCGATGTAGTCCAGGGTGTATGGGCGACGCGGGTGACGCGCCAGACGCGCGATCTGCCAGCTGGTCAGCTTGCCGAAGATGTCTTCGGTCAGGGTGCTGCTTTTATCCTGCAGGCGGGAGATCTCATCGCCGATATTCAGCGAATTGTCATTACCGACCAAGCGCAACTCTTCGATCTTGGCTTGCAGGTCGGCGATCGGCTGTTCGAAATCTAGAAAATTCGGGTTCATAGGCGTCCGTCTTGGGTCGACGTCCAAGAGAGCTTGGGCCGGCCGGTTGTCTATTCGCGCCCTACCTTAAGGGACAGGCGCGTTCAGGTCGAGATTAAAAATTCAGGTCAAGGTCAGGGCGATCCAACAGCCCTGACCGTCAACGGTATTGGAGGAAGACGTTGTCTCGCCCGAACTGGTCACGCAGGGCTTGAATCAACGCATCCGCCGGATCGATTCGCCAGCCTTCGCCGAACTGCAGCAAGGCTTTCGCATCGGGACTGGTGTAGTCCATGGTGATCGGGCACGCACCGCGGTGACGCTTGAGCAACTCACCCAGCCAGCGTAGCTGATCACCTTTCAAATCTTTCGCGTTCAACTTCAGGCGCAGGCTCTCAGCCAGGTTGGTACGCGCATCTTCCATGCTCATTACCCGCTTGACCCGCAACCGCAGGCCGCCTGAGAAGTCATCGTTGCTGACTTCGCCTTCAACTACCACCATTGCATCGGTCTGCAACAGTGATTGCGCGGAATGGAACGCATCGGCAAACAGCGACGCCTCGATCCGCCCGGAACGGTCATCAAGGGTAATGAACCCCATCTTGTCGCCCTTTTTGTTCTTCATTACCCGCAGGGCGATGATCATGCCGGCGACCGTCTGGGTATCGCGCGCAGGCTTGAGATCAATGATGCGCTGACGGGCGAAACGGCGTATTTCACCTTCGTATTCGTCAATCGGGTGACCGGTCAGGTACAGGCCCAGGGTGTCTTTTTCCCCTTTCAACCGCTCCTTGAGGGTCAGTTCCTTGGCTCTGCGATGATTGGCGTAGACATCGGCATCTTCTTCGACGAACAAACCGCCAAACAGGTCGGCATGGCCGCTGTCGTGGGTTCGGGCAGTCTGCTCGGCAGCCTTGATCGCCTCTTCCATGGCCGTCAGCAGGACGGCACGATTGCGGTCGATATTGGCTTGATAGGCCTTCGGCTCGTCGTGGAAATACGGGCCAAGACGATCCAGCGCACCGCTGCGGATCAAGCCGTCGAGAGTGCGCTTGTTGATGCGCTTGAGGTCGACCCGGGCACAGAAATCGAACAGATCCTTGAACGGACCGTCCAGGCGCGCTTCGGTGATCGCTTCGACCGGCCCCTCGCCCACGCCCTTGATCGCGCCCAGGCCGTAAATGATCCGGCCTTCGTCGTTCACCGTGAACTTGAACTCCGAGGTGTTCACATCCGGTGCATCCAGGCGCAACTTCATCGTGCGCACTTCTTCTATCAAGGTCACGACCTTGTCGGTGTTGTGCATATCCGCCGAAAGCACCGCCGCCATGAATGGCGCCGGGTAGTGCGCCTTGAGCCATGCCGTCTGGTACGAGACCAGACCATAAGCGGCGGAGTGGGATTTGTTGAAGCCGTAGCCGGCGAACTTTTCCACCAGGTCGAAGATGTTACCGGCCAGGTCAGCATCGATATTGTTGGTGGCGCAACCTTCAATGAAACCGCCACGCTGCTTGGCCATTTCTTCGGGCTTTTTCTTACCCATCGCCCGACGCAGCATGTCCGCACCGCCAAGGGTGTAGCCGGCCATGACCTGGGCAATCTGCATCACCTGTTCCTGATACAGGATGATGCCGTAGGTTGGCGCCAATACGGGTTTGAGGCCTTCGTACTGGTAATCCGAGTGCGGGTACGCCAGTTCGGCGCGACCGTGTTTACGGTTGATGAAGTCATCCACCATGCCCGATTGCAGCGGGCCGGGACGGAACAGCGCCACCAGTGCGATCAAGTCTTCCAGGCAGTCGGGCTTGAGCTTCTTGATCAGCTCTTTCATGCCGCGGGATTCGAGCTGGAACACCGCCGTGGTTTCGGCTTTTTGCAGCAGCGTGTAGGTCGGCTTGTCGTCCAGCGGGATAAACGCGATATCCAGTGGCGGCTCGTTGACCTTGGCGCGGTCGCGATTGATGGTTTTCAGCGCCCAGTCGATGATCGTCAGGGTCCGCAGGCCGAGGAAGTCGAACTTCACCAGACCGGCGGCTTCAACGTCGTCCTTGTCGAACTGGGTCACCAGGCCATCGCCTGCTTCGTCGCAATAGATCGGCGAGAAGTCGGTCAGTTTGGTAGGCGCGATCACCACGCCACCGGCGTGCTTGCCGACGTTACGCACCACACCTTCAAGCTTGCGGGCCATCTCCCAGATTTCCGCGGCTTCTTCATCGACCTTGATGAAGTCACGCAGGATCTCTTCCTGTTCGTAGGCCTTTTCCAGGGTCATGCCGACTTCGAACGGAATCATCTTCGACAGACGATCCGCCAGGCCATAAGACTTGCCCTGCACCCGCGCCACGTCACGGACCACGGCTTTTGCGGCCATGGAACCGAAGGTGATGATCTGGCTTACCGCGTTGCGGCCGTACTTTTCGGCCACGTAGTCGATCACCCGGTCACGACCATCCATGCAGAAGTCGACGTCGAAGTCGGGCATGGAGACCCGTTCCGGGTTAAGGAAACGTTCGAACAGCAGGTCATATTCCAGCGGGTCGAGGTCGGTGATCTTCTGTACATAGGCCACCAGCGACCCGGCACCCGATCCACGGCCAGGCCCCACCGGCACGCCGTTGTTCTTGGCCCACTGGATAAAGTCCATCACGATCAGGAAGTAACCCGGGAATCCCATCTGGATGATGATATCCAGCTCGAAATTCAGCCGGTCGACATAGACCTGGCGCTTGGCCTCATAGTCTTCAGTGGTGTCCTTGGGCAGCAGAACCGCAAGCCGCTCCTCAAGACCTTCGAAGGAAACCTTGCGGAAATATTCGTCGATGGTCATGCCATCGGGAATCGGGAAGTTGGGCAGGAAGTGCGTGCCCAGCTTGACTTCGATGTTGCAGCGCTTGGCGATCTCGACCGTGTTTTCCAGCGCTTCGGGAATATCGCTGAACAGCTCGGCCATTTCCTCGGCGCTTTTGAGGTACTGCTGATCGCTGTAATTCTTCGAACGCCGCGGATCGTCGAGGGCACGGCCCTCGCCGATGCAAACGCGGGTTTCGTGGGCCGCGAAGTCTTCCTGCTTGATGAAGCGCACATCGTTGGTCGCCACCAGCGGCGCACCGATTTTCTCGGCCAGCGCCACGGCGCCGTGCAGTTGCTCTTCGTCGTTGGGGCGGTTGGTGCGCTGGATTTCCAGATAGAAGCGGTCCGGGAACACTGCCATCCACTCCCGCGCCAAGGCTTCGGCTTCGTCCGGGTTGCCACTGAGCATCGCCTGGCCGATTTCACCCTCTTTCGCTGCCGACAGCATGATCAAGCCTGCACTGGCTTCAGCAACCCACTCGCGCTCGATGATGATCGAACCGTTACGCTGGCCGTCGATAAAGCCCCGTGAAATCAGCTCGGTAAGATTGCGATAACCTTCGGCGTTCATCACCAACAGGCTGATCCGGCTCAGCGGGTTGTCCGGATCCTTGTTCGACAGCCACAGGTCGGCGCCGCAGATCGGCTTGATCCCGGCACCCATGGCGGCTTTATAGAATTTGACCAGGGAACACATGTTGTTCTGATCGGTGACCGCAACGGCAGGCATGTTCATGCCTACCAGGGTCTTGACCAGCGGCTTGATCCGCACCAGACCGTCGACCAGGGAATATTCAGTGTGCAGGCGTAGATGAACGAATGAAGCCGGCATAGTGATCCTGCGTATATTCATGAAAACAACAAGGCCCGGATTGTACCGGGCCTTGGCAAAAAAAATCAGCCTTGCTGCTAACTCTCGATCAGGCTTTCCCGCGCTTCATAAGCCAGACGCACAGGTGCAAACGAACGTCGGTGGATAGGCGTCGGCCCAAGGCGTGCGAGCGCTTCCAGATGAACTGGCGTCGGGTAGCCTTTATGGCCGCCGATACCATAACCAGGGTAAATCAGCTCGAAAGCCGCCATTTCCCGATCACGACTGACCTTGGCCAGAATCGAAGCCGCTGCAATGGCCGGTACCTTGCCATCCCCCTGCACCACCGCTTCGGCGCGCATCGGCAATTTCGGACAGCGATTCCCGTCGATCATCGCCAGTTTCGGCTGGATATGCAGCCCTGCTACTGCGCGCTGCATGGCCAGCATGGTGGCATGCAGGATGTTCAGCTCGTCGATCTCTTCGACTTCCGCGCGGGCGATACACCAGCTCAGGGCTTTCTCGCAGATTTCATCGTAGAGTTTTTCGCGGCGAGCTTCGGTGAGTTTCTTGGAGTCATTCAAACCGAGAATCGGACGGTTCGGATCAAGGATTACCGCAGCCGTCACCACGGCGCCGCAGAGCGGACCGCGACCAACTTCGTCGACACCGGCAACCAAATCTTCCACTTCAGCGACCAAGGTGAAATCCAGCCCCATCTGCATGCTTGCTTTACTCATTGTACTTGGCCGATCAGGTTCAGCACCGCATCCGCCGCCTGATTAGAGGCATCCAGACGCAAGGTACGGTGGATTTCATCAAAACCGCGGGTTTGCTCTTCGCCACCCTCGATCAGCGGCGACAGGGTCTGGGCCAGGGCTTCGACCGTCGCATCGTCTTGCAGCAACTCGGGCACCAGCAGACGCTGGGCCAGCAGGTTCGGCAGAGAGACGTAGGGGCTTTTCACCATCCGCTTGAGAATCCAGAACGTCAGCGGCGCCAAGCGATACGCGACCACCATGGGCCGCTTGTACAACAGGGCTTCAAGCGTTGCGGTTCCAGAGGCGATCAGTACCGCATCACACGCCGCCAAGGCCAGATGGGATTTGCCATCGAGCAACGTGAGCGGCAGATCGCGACCGGCCAACAGCTCTTCAAGCTGCGCGCGGCGCTGCGGATTGGCACATGGCAAGACAAACCGCACGCCTGGACGCAGCGCCCGCAGGCGTTGGGCCGCGTCGAGAAACAAGGCACCGAGACGGCCCACTTCGCCGCCTCGACTGCCGGGCATCAGGGCGACCAACGGCCCATCAGGCAATCCAAGCTCGGCCCGCGCTGCTGCGCGGTCTGCCTCGAGCGGAATGGCATCGGCAAGGGTGTGCCCGACAAACCGTACCGGCACGCCCTTCTCTTCATAGAACTTTGCTTCGAATGGAAATAGCGTGAGCATCAGATCGCAACCTTCGCGAATCTTCAGCACCCGCTTCTGCCGCCATGCCCAGACCGACGGGCTGACGTAATGCACGGTCTTGATGCCGGCCTGACGCAGCTTGAGTTCGATATTGAGATTGAAGTCCGGGGCATCGATTCCGATGAACACGTCCGGCTTCGCAGCAATCAGGTCCGCGACCAGTTTCTTGCGACGCGCCAGCAATTCGCGCAACCGACCCAGCACTTCCACCAGGCCCATGACGGACAGGCGCTCCATCGGGAAATACGAGGTCAGGCCCTCAGCCTGCATCAATGGACCGCCGACACCGATGAACTCGACTGCCGGGTGTTGAGCCTTGAGCGCACGCATCAGCCCCGCACCCAGAATGTCACCGGAAGCCTCACCCGCCACCAGCGCGATTCGCAGATTGGCCATGACTAGCGGGTGATGCCGCGGGTCGAAGACTGGATGGAGTCGCGGAACACCGCCACTTCCGGGAATTGCTCAGACGATTCGGCCAGCTCGGCGAGCGCCTGCTCAACCGTCAGCCCCTGGCGGTAGACCACCTTGTAGGCGCGACGCAGGGCGTGGATTGCATCTTCGCTGAAACCACGACGGCGCATGCCCTCGAAGTTCATGCTGCGGGCCTCGGCCGGGTTGCCGAACACCGTGACATAAGCGGGAACGTCTTTACCAATGGCGGTTCCCATGCCGGAGAAGCTATGGGCGCCAATGTGGCAATACTGGTGAACCAGGGTAAAACCGGAAAGGATCGCCCAGTCGTCAACGTGCACATGACCGGCAAGTGCAGTGTTATTGACCAGAATGCAATGGTTGCCGATGACACTGTCGTGACCGATGTGCGCGTAGGCCATGATCAGGTTGTGGTCACCCAGGGTGGTTTCCGAACGGTCTTGAATAGTGCCCCGGTGAATGGTCACGCCTTCGCGAATGACGTTATGGTCGCCAATGACCAGTCGGGTTTCTTCACCCTTGTATTTCAGATCAGGCGTGTCCTCGCCTACCGAGGAAAACTGATAGATGCGATTGTGCTTACCGATTCGGGTCGGACCTTTAAGAATCACGTGCGGCCCGATCACTGTTCCCTCGCCGATTTCCACACCTGCGCCGACGATCGACCACGGGCCGACCTCGACACCGTCGGCCAGAACAGCCGTCGGATCGATGATTGCGCGAGGGTCAATCAAACTCATAGTTTGCGTTCCGCGCAGATGATTTCAGCAGAGCAGACTGGTTTGCCATCGACCGAAGCCTGGCATTCGAACTTCCAGATCTGACGCTTGCAGCTGATGAACTTGGCTTCAAGGATCAACTGGTCACCCGGCAACACCGGCTGGCGGAAACGCAGCTTGTCGGAACCGACGAAGTAGTAAAGCGTGCCATCAGCCGGCTTCACGTCGAGCATTTTGAAACCAAGGATCCCGGCAGCCTGAGCCATCGCCTCGATGATCAGCACGCCCGGCATGATTGGATGCGCGGGGAAGTGACCATTGAAGAATGGTTCGTTGATGCTGACATTCTTGTAGGCGCGAATGCGCTTGCCTTCCACATCCAGATCCACGACCCGATCCACCAGCAGGAACGGGTAACGGTGAGGCAGGTATTCGCGAATCTCGTTGATGTCCATCATTTCGGGGGGAAGCCTATGTAAAGATTGGAAGCGCGCGACTGACGCGCACTCCTCTAGCAAATCAAGGGCGCAGTCTAGCGGCTGTGCACGCTTGATATGGAAATGGTATCAGCCATCTGATGAAGCATTACCGTCAGGGGTCACTTCCCCTACTTGCTTTTCAAGCTGTCGCAAACGCCGTGCGATATCATCAAGCTGACGGATACGGGCCGCGCTTTTGCGCCACTCGGCCGCTGGCTGCATTGCCGTACCGGAAGAGTAGGAACCTGGCTCGGTGATCGAGTGGGTCACCATGGTCATCCCGGTAATGAAAACGTTGTCGCAAATATCGATATGCCCCACCAGCCCCACACCACCAGCAAGCATGCAATGCTTACCGATTTTGGTGCTGCCGGAAATCCCCACGCACGCAGCCATAGCCGTGTGATCACCAATCTGGACGTTGTGGGCGATCTGAATCTGGTTGTCGAGCTTAACGCCATTACCAATGACGGTATCGGCCAGCGCACCGCGGTCGATGGCGGTGTTCACGCCAATTTCCACATCGTCACCAACCAGCACGCCACCGATCTGGGCGATTTTCTGCCAGATACCCTTCTGGTTGGCAAAACCAAAGCCTTCACCACCGAGTACGGCACCGGACTGGATAACCACCCGCTTCCCGACGCGTACATCGTGATAGAGCGTGACCCGCGGCGCGAGCCAGCCACCTTCGCCGATGACACTACGAGCGCCGATGAAGCAGTGCGCACCAACCGTCACACCCGCGCCAATATGCGCCCCGCTTTCGATGACCGCAAAAGCACCAATACTTGCCGCAGGATCGACCACTGCGTCATGCGCAATCACGGCCGTGGGATGAACACCCGCAGCAACCTTGGGCTTGGGATCGAACAAGTGAGAAATACGAGCGTAGGCGGCGTATGGGTCAGGTACCACCAGTGCATCACCGGCAAAACCTTCAGCATCAGCAGCTTTGAGCAACAAAGCTGCGGCTTGACTGCCTGCCAGGTATTTACGGTACTGGGGATTTGCGAGAAAGCTCAACTGAGTTGGGCCAGCCTCCTGCAAGGTAGCTAGCCCAGTAATTGCTTTGTCCGGGTCGCCACTGAGGGTGGCACCGAGGAACTCGGCCAACTGGCCGAGCTTGATAGTCACGGTCATGGATTATTTCAGCTGATTCATGCGCTCGATAACCTGGCGCGTGATGTCGTACTGAGGTTTGACATCAATCACTGCACCACGCTCGAACACCAGGTCGAAAGCACCTTTCTTGATGACTTCTTCTACAGCGCTATCCAGTTTCGGCTTGAGCTGCTTCAGCATTTCACGGTCGGCAACGGCTTTGGCTTCATTCAACTCCTTGGACTGGAATTGGAAGTCACGAGCCTTTTGCTTGAATTCAAGCTCCAGACGCTCACGCTCGCCTTGCTGCATTTTGTCACCACCAGCCATCAGACGATCCTGAATGCCCTTGGCACTGCTTTCCAGTGTCTTGAGCTTGGTCAGCTGCGGACCAAATTTTTTCTCGGCATCAACGGCGTATTTCTTGGCCGCATCAGACTCCAGCAATGCCATCTGATAGTTCAGAACAGCGATTTTCATGTCGGCAAAAGCCGGGCCTGCTACCAGTACGGAAGCCAGGAGAACCAATTGAGTCAACTTACGCACGATGCACTCCTACAAAATCCATTGTCATTATCTTGGGTCAGACGCTTAGAACGTCTGGCCGAGGGAGAATTGGAACACTTGAGTCTCGGCATTGCTGTCCGGTTTTTTAACTGGCATCGCCAACGCGAAGCTCAACGGACCAAGGGCGGTAACCCAAGTCACACCGACACCCACAGAACTGGCCATATTGCTCAGGCTGATGTCATTACATTGAGTATTGGACTTCGAGCCATCGGCGTTGGTGCTCTGCTTGCAAGTCGAATCGAACACGTTACCCACATCCCAGAATACCGAGGTACGCAAGGAGCGCTGATCTTTCACGAACGGCAACGGGAACAGAAGCTCTACACCACCCTGAATCAGGACGTTACCACCAAACGGCAGCGGATCCTGGTCCGGATCGACTGCGGTCCCCGGGTTCACGCCCCGGCTCGGAGTACTACGAGGCCCCAGAGTGCTGTCCTTGAAGCCACGAACCGAGTTGAAACCACCAGCATAGTAGTTTTCATAGAATGGCAAGCCATCAGTGGAACCATAACCATCGCCATAACCCAGTTCGGTGTGCAGACGCATGGTGTAGTTTTCAGACAACGGCTGGAACAGTTGACCACGGTAATCCAGTTTGAAGAACGACAAATCGCTGCCCGGTGTTGTCGCTTCCGCAGTCAGGCTTTGGGAATGACCACGGGTCGCCAATACGCCTTTGTTCAATGTGGACTCGGACCAACCGGCCGACGCCTTGAAGTTCAGGTACTGATCGCCTTGCTGGTTAACGAAGTTGAAGATTTCGTCGACTGTGTAAAGACCCGTCTTGATCTTGTCCTGTTGCGCCGTCAAACCAAAGGTAAGACGCGAAGTCTCGCTGATCGGATAACCGACACTGACGCCCGCTCCCAAGCTGTCTACGGCGTAGCTGGCAACGTTTACATCAAGATTTTTATAGTCGGTCGTACGATAGAACGCGTTGTAACCCAGGCTCACACCATCAGCAGTCCAGTACGGGTCGACATAACCGAAGTTATAGCGACTTTGATATTGGCTGCGAGTCAAGCCGATGCTGACCTTGTTACCCGTACCCAGAAAGTTGTTCTGGGTAATCGAACCACCGAGAATCAGACCTGCACTCTGTGCAAAACCAATACTCGCGGTAATCGAACCGGACGCTTGCTCTTCAACGCTGTAATTCACGTCCACCTGGTCATCGACGCCAGGCACGGCTGGTGTTTCAACGTTGACTTCCTTGAAGAAGCCCAGTCGTTCCAGACGAGTCTTGGATTGATCGATCAGGTAAGTCGACGCCCAACCACCTTCCATCTGACGCATTTCACGACGCAGCACTTCGTCTTCGGACTTGGTGTTGCCACGGAAGTTGATGCGGTTGACGTAAGCACGCTTGCCCGGATCCACAGCAAAGGTGATATCTACGGTGTGGTCTTCATCATGAGGCTGCGGCACGCCGTTGACGTTGGCGAAGGTATAGCCTTCGTTACCCAGGCGACGAGTGATCAGCTCGGACGTAGTGGTCATCAGCTTGCGCGAGAATACCTGGCCTTTCTGCACCAGGAGCAGGGACTTGACCTGATCCTCGGGGACCTTCAGGTCACCGCTCAACTTGACGTCACGTACGGTGTATTTTTCGCCTTCGTTAATATTGACGGTGATGTAGACATGCTTCTTGTCCGGGGTGATGGAGACCTGGGTCGAAGCGATATCCATGTTGATATAGCCACGGTCCAGGTAGTAGGAACGCAGACGCTCCAGGTCACCGGACAGTTTTTCACGAGCGTACTTGTCGTCGTTCTTGAAGAACGACAACCAGTTGGTTGTCTTGAGTTCAAACAGATCAATGAGGTCTTCATCAGGGAAGACAGTGTTGCCTACCACGTTGATGTGCTGGATAGCTGCGACGGTGCCTTCGTTGATGTTGACCTTCAAGCCGACGCGGTTGCGCGGCTGCGGTACCACCTCGGTGTCGACGGTAGCGGAGTAGCGACCCTGAGCGACGTATTGGCGCTGCAGCTCGTTACGTACACCTTCGAGGGTAGCGCGCTGGAAGATCTCGCCTTCGGCCAGGCCGGATTGTTTAAGGCCCTTCATCAGGTCTTCAGTGGAAATCGCCTTGTTACCTTCGATCTCGATACTGGCGACCGACGGACGCTCGACTACAGTAATAACCAGGACGTTGCCATCGCGGCCCAGCTGGATATCTTGAAAGAAACCGGTTTTGAACAACGCACGAGTGGATTCCACCAGGCGACGATCATCCGCCTGTTCGCCGACGTTCAACGGCAAAGCACCAAAGACGCTACCCGCGGAGACCCGCTGGAGGCCATTGACGCGAATATCAGAGATAGTGAAGGACTCGGCGTGAACTTCGGCGATCATCAATACGGTGAGAACCGCAGTTAGCAGCAGACGTTTCATGAAGTCCTTTCTTATTCCAACTGGCAATAAACAAACTGCCGCAAAATGCGGCAGATTCGCAATTCAGCGACGTTACAGACGACCCAGATCATTGACCAGAGCAAGCAACATCACTCCGACCACCAAACTGATACCGATCTGTATCCCCCAACCTTGCACCCGATCCGACAAGGGACGACCACGCGCCCACTCAATCAGATAAAACAACAAATGCCCCCCATCCAGCACAGGAATGGGCAGCAAATTCAGAACACCCAAGCTAATACTCAGATAAGCAAGGAAATTCAGGAAATCAGCAACACCCGACTGGGCCGAAGCGCCCGCCACTTTAGCAATGGTTATCGGTCCACTCAAGTTTTTTACCGAGAGCTCACCGAACAACATTTTCTTGAGTGAATCCAGGGTCAGCACGCTCATTGTCCAGGTGCGTCGAGCCCCCTCAGCAATTGCGGCCACTGGCCCGTAACTGACCTCGCGAATCATCTCGGGCGGCCAGTCGACAGCCTTCACCCCAGCCCCCAGGTAACCAGTGGGGGCTTTGCTTTCGCCACGGGCAGCCAGCGTGACAGGGACGTCAATTTGAGCACTATCACGTTCAACCCGCAGCATGATTTTGGTACCAGGATGCATACGAACGGTATCGACCACCTGCTGCCAGTCATCCAGCGCCTTGCCATCCAGTGCCAACAATCGGTCGCCGGTTTTCAGGCCAGCCGCTTGAGCCGGGCCCTTCGGATCCAGTTCGGCCAGTACCGGCGGCAATGCAGGGCGCCAAGGACGGATACCCAGCGAACGAATCGGATCCGGCTCATCAGCCCCCTTGAGCCATTTATCCAGCGCCAGCTCACGAGGAGAGTCAACCGTGGAGCCCTGATCACGAACCAACACCTGCAGCGAACCGCTCTCCCCCAGTCGGCGGACCAATTGCAAATTCACCGCCGCCCAGCCGGTAGTCGGCTCACCGTCGATGGAGATAATTTCCTGTCCAGGGCTCAAACCGGCCCTGGCGGCGATACTGCCCGACTCCACAGCACCGATGACCGGGCGCACCTGCTCGCTACCGAGCATGGCCAATACCCAGAAAAACACCATCGCCAACAGAAAGTTGGCGATCGGTCCCGCTGCCACGATGGCAATGCGCTGGCGCACGGATTTGCGATTGAAGGAATGATCGAGCTGATCGACAGGCACTTCACCTTCGCGCTCATCAAGCATTTTGACGTAGCCGCCCAAAGGGATGGCGGCTATCACGAACTCAGTGCCTTTCTTGTCGTGCCAGCGCAGCAGCGGCATCCCGAAGCCCACGGAAAAGCGCAGCACTTTGACCCCACAGCGACGCGCAACCCAAAAATGGCCGAACTCGTGGAAGGTAACCAGCACGCCCAGAGCCACCAGGGTGCCGACAATCATATAGAGCGCGCTCATCTACTTTCTCCGCATTCCTATCCGGTGCTGCATGGGCCAACGCAGTGCACACTTACCGCCCGTATCGACTCAACCATTGTTCGGCCAGTACACGCGCCTTCGCATCTGCCGTGAACACTGCCTCGAGATCATCCACTGCTACCACAGGCTCGAGATTCAACGTTTCCTCGATGATACTCGCGATTTCGGGGTAGCGGACCCGCCCGTCGAGAAAGGCTGCTACCGCGACCTCATTTGCCGCATTCAACATGGCCGGAGCACTGTTGCCTGCTTCGGCCGCCAGGCGCGCCAGCCGCAGACAAGGAAACCGCTCTTCGTCGGGCGCCTGGAAGTCCAGGCGCGCGATAGCAAACAGATCCAGCGGTGCCACCCCCGAATCGATTCGCTCTGGCCAGGCCAGGGCGTTGGCGATTGGCGTGCGCATGTCCGGGTTGCCCAACTGAGCCAACACCGAGCCATCGATGTAATCGACCAGCGAATGAATCACGCTCTGCGGATGAACCACCACTTCGACCTGCGACGGCGTGGCATCGAATAGCCAGCAGGCTTCGATCAATTCGAGACCTTTATTCATCATGCTGGCCGAATCGACCGAAATCTTGCGCCCCATGGACCAGTTCGGATGAGCGCAGGCCTGCTCGGGAGTCACATGGGCCAGTTCAGCCATGGGCGTCTGGCGGAACGGGCCGCCAGAGGCTGTCAGCAAAATCCGACGCACACCCACCGCACCGAGACCACGGGCAAAATCCTGCGGCATGCACTGGAATATCGCGTTGTGCTCACTGTCGATCGGCAGCAACACCGAACCACTCTTGCGCACGGCCTGCATGAACAACGCACCGGACATTACCAGCGCTTCTTTGTTGGCCAGGAGAATTTTCTTGCCCGCCTCGACGGCCGCCAGGGTTGGACGCAATCCCGCCGCACCGACAATGGCCGCCATGACCGCATCGACTTCAGGGTCCGCAGCAATCTGACACAGCCCTTCTTCCCCCACCAGAACCCGGGTTGAAAGCCCCGCTGCATGCAGATCATCCTGCAAGGCTCGAGCGACTCCTGCCTCTGGCACAACAGCGAACCGCGGCGCGTGACGCACGCATAGTGCCAACAACTCACGCAAACGCGTGAAGCCGCTCAGGGCAAAGACTTGATAACGCCCGGGATGGCGAGCAATGACATCGAGAGTACTCAGACCGATCGAACCGGTCGCTCCCAGAACGGTAATCTGCTGTGGGCGGTTCAAGGCGCAGCCATCCACAACAGTACGGCAAACACGGGAATAGCCGCCGTCAGACTGTCGATCCGATCCAGCACTCCGCCATGCCCCGGCAACAGATTACTGCTGTCCTTGATCCCGGACTGACGCTTGAACATGCTTTCGGTGAGGTCACCCACAACCGAGACAAACACGATCAAGGCTGCGCCGACCAACCCCTTGAACAGCTGAGCAACCGTCCAGTCCCGAACAAATCCGACGATGACAGTGATGAGCAGGCTCGCCACCAAACCGCCGTAAACGCCTTCCCAACTCTTGCCAGGACTGACCTGCGGCGCCAGCTTGCGCTTGCCAAAGGCCCGGCCGGAAAAATATGCACCGATATCGGCGCCCCAGACCAGCACCATCACCGCCATGATCAACCAGTTCCCCAGCGGTTCCTGCTTGATCAAGACCAGCCCCTGCCAGGCTGGCAATAGAATCAACAGTCCGACCACCAGCTTGCAGGCCGCGCTGGCCCAATGCTCGCTGGTCTGCGGATAGGTAAGCACGAGATAGGTCGCAACCCCCCACCAGATGACAGAAGCCCCCAGTATCCAGGGCGCGAGACCGGGTAGCAGGTGCATGACCAACAACATCACCGCGACGACAGCAGCATAACCAATACGCATCGACTGGGCGGTAAAGCCTGCCAGGCGAGCCCATTCCCAGGCACCGAGAGTCACAACCAACCCGATGAACAAGGCAAAAGCGGAACCCTCGAGGAGAAAAAAACCGCACAGGGCAATCGGCAGCAGGATCAATGCCGTGATGATTCGTTGTTTAAGCATTAAACCCGGGCTCCAGCCTCTACCTGCTCGCTCGTTTTACCGAAGCGGCGCTGGCGAGATGCGAAATCGGCCAGCGCGTTCCGCATGGCATCGTGTTTGAAGTCCGGCCAGAACAGGTCGGAAAAATACAACTCGGCATAAGCCAACTGCCACAGCAGAAAGTTGCTGATGCGGTGCTCGCCTCCGGTACGGATGCACAGATCCGGCAACGGCAGATCGCCCGTAGCCAGACAGGTTTGCAGCAGTTCCGGGGTGATGTCTTCAGGACGCAGATGCCCGGCCTGAACTTCCCGCGCCAGGCGCTGTGCGGCTTGCGCGATATCCCATTGACCGCCGTAGTTGGCCGCGATCTGCAGGATGAAGCGATTGGTGCCAGCCGTCATGGCCTCGGCCTCACGCATGGCAGCCTGTAGCTCCGGGTGAAAACGCGAGCGGTCGCCAATGATGCGCAAACTGATGTTGTTCTCATTGAGGCGCTTGGCCTCACGACGCAATGCCTTGAAGAACAAGTCCATCAAGGCACTGACCTCATCGGCCGGACGCTGCCAGTTCTCGCTCGAGAACGCGAACAAGGTGAGCACTTCGACTCCTGCCTCGGCACACACCTCGATAACCGCACGAACCGCATCCACACCCGCTTTATGCCCGGCGACGCCAGGCATAAAGCGTTTTTTCGCCCAGCGATTATTACCATCCATGATGATCGCGACATGGCGCGGCACCGTGGACGGTGCAACCTGCTTGGTCTTTTCCATGAAAACGCGACCCTTATACGGCCATCAGGTCTTTTTCTTTCTCTGCCAGCTTCGCGTCGATTTCAGCCACGAACTTCTTGGTCAGATCGTCGATTTCGCCGGTGGCGCGACGCTCTTCGTCTTCGCTGATTTCTTTTTCCTTGACCAGATCCTTCAGCGAGCTGTTGGCATCACGACGGATGTTGCGCACGGCTACACGGGCGTCTTCGGCAACGTCACGAGCCTGCTTGGTGAAGCCCCGACGGGTTTCTTCAGTCAGGGCAGGCATGGAGATCAGCAGCAACTCGCCAAGGTTGGTCGGGTTCAGGTTCAGACCGGCGCTGCCGATCGCCTTGTCGACGGCGCCGAGCATGTTGCGCTCGAATGCAACGACTTGCAGGGTACGAGCATCTTTAACGGTGATGTTGGCCACTTGCTTGATCGGAGTATCGGAACCGTAGTACGGCACCATCACGCCTTCCAGGATGCTTGGGTGTGCTTGACCGGTACGAATACGGCCGAAGTTGTGCGCCAGCGACTCCACGGATTTCTGCATGCGCTCTTTAGCGTCTTTCTTGATTTCGTTGATCATTGTTGGCCTTCCTCGATCAGGGTCCCTTCAGCGCCGCCGTGCACGATGTTCAGCAGGGCGCCGGGCTTGTTCATGTTAAATACGCGCAATGGCATCTTGTGGTCGCGGCACAGGCAAATGGCCGTCAGATCCATCACCCCAAGCTTGCGATCCAGTACTTCATCGTAGGTCAGATGATCGAACTTCTCGGCATGCGGGTCTTTGAATGGGTCAGCGGTGTAGACGCCATCGACCTTGGTCGCCTTGAGCACGACATCGGCATCGATTTCGATCGCGCGCAGGCAGGCTGCCGAATCCGTAGTGAAGAATGGATTGCCGGTACCGGCCGCGAAAATCACTACATCCTTGGAGTTGAGGTGGCGCATGGCCTTGCGGCGATCATAATGATCGGTTACGCCAACCATGGAAATGGCCGACATCACGATGGCGGAGATATTGGCACGTTCGAGCGCGTCGCGCATGGCCAAGGCGTTCATCACAGTGGCCAGCATGCCCATGTGGTCGCCAGTGACCCGATCCATGCCAGCCTTGCTCAGCGCCTCGCCGCGGAACAGGTTTCCGCCGCCGATCACCAGACCGACCTGAACACCGATGCCAACCAGCTGGCCAACTTCCAGCGCCATGCGATCCAGAACTTTCGGATCGATCCCGAACTCTTCCGAGCCCATCAGGGCCTCGCCGCTAAGCTTGAGTAGAATGCGTTTATAGCGAGCCTGATAACCACTGCCCTGCTGAGCCATTGCGAATCTCTCCTGCGGCGTATTTTAAAAATTCTTTGCGAGCTGTTTTCAGCTGGCGTTCACTCTAGCTTGGCGCTGCTTCAGCGCCATCGGAACATGGCTTTGTAAGCCAGTTCCAAAAGGAAACCAATTAAAAATTGGTACCCCATCTGAAAAGAGGCTGCGCGCGTGAGCGGGCAGCCTCTTCAGGGCGACAGTTAAAAAAACCGTCTTATTGCTTGGAAGCAGCCGCAACCTGAGCAGCAACTTCTTCAGCGAAGTTGTCAACTGGCTTCTCGATGCCTTCGCCAACCTTGAAGTAGGTGAAGGATACGATTTCTGCGCCAGCTTTCTTGGCCAGAGCACCAACGGTGACTTCTGGATTCATGACGAAAGCTTGCTCGACCAGGCTGGCTTCGGCCAGGAACTTGGTGATACGGCCGGCGATCATCTTCTCGACGATTTCTGCTGGCTTGCCTTTCATCTTGTCTTCGTTCAGGGTCAGGAAAACACCCTTCTCGCGCTCGATGGCTTCTGGCGAAACCTGCGATGGCAGCAGGAACTCAGGGTTGCTTGCCGCCACGTGCATGGCGATCTCTTTGGCCAGCTGAACATCGCCGCCCTTCAGAACAACAGCAACACCGATCTTGTTACCGTGCAGGTAGGTGCCGACAACATCACCCTCTACGCGTACCAGACGACGAATGTTGACGTTTTCGCCAACCTTGGCAACCAGGGCTTCACGAGCCGATTCCTGAGCGGCGATCAGCGGAGCTGCGTCGGTCAGTTTTTCGGCGAAAGCTTTTTCTACGCTGGCAGCAACGAAGTTCTTGAAGTCATCTTGCAGGGCCAGGAAGTCGGTCTGCGAGTTCACTTCCAGCAGTACCGCGGACTTGTCGTCAGCCTTGATGGCGATTGCGCCTTCAGCAGCAACGTTACCCGCTTTCTTGGCAGCCTTGATGGCGCCCGAAGCACGCATGTCATCAATGGCTTTTTCGATGTCGCCGCCAGCCTTGGTCAAGGCTTTTTTGCAGTCCATCATGCCTTCGCCAGTACGCTCGCGCAGTTCTTTGACCAACGCTGCAGTAATCTCTGCCATTTCAAAATTCCTCTTGGATAGGTTATCAACCATTCCACCCGATCGAACGGGCGTTCAATTCTTCCCGAACCACCCTTGTTAGCTGCCGCACGTTACAGATAAAGCAGTGGGCGCCGACAAATGGTTTTCGAGGTGGCAAAAAGGGGGCCAAGCCCCCTTTTTGCTTACTGAGTCAACGCCAGGGCGTCAATTACTCAGCTGCAGCTGCCGGAGCTTCTTCAACGAAAACTTCGGTGCCGCCAGCAACGTTGTTGCGACCACGGATAACAGCGTCAGCCATCGAACCCATGTACAGCTGGATAGCGCGGATTGCGTCATCGTTGCCTGGGATGATGTAGTCAACGCCTTCCGGGCTGCTGTTGGTATCGACTACGCCGATAACCGGGATGCCCAGCTTGTTGGCTTCGGTGATCGCGATGCGCTCGTGATCAACGTCGATTACGAACAGAGCGTCTGGCAGACCGCCCATGTCCTTGATACCACCCAGGGAACGATCCAGCTTTTCCAGGTCACGGGAGCGCATCAGCGCTTCTTTCTTGGTCAGCTTGGCGAAAGTACCGTCTTCGGCTTGTACTTCAAGGTCACGCAGACGCTTGATGGAAGCACGGATGGTTTTGAAGTTGGTCAGCATGCCGCCCAACCAGCGGTGGTCGACGTACGGCGAACCGCAACGTGCTGCTTCTTCAGCAACGATCTTGCCAGCGGAACGCTTGGTGCCGACGAACAGAATCTTGTTTTTGCCCTGGGCCAGACGCTCTACGAAAGTCAGAGCTTCGTTGAACATTGGCAGGGTTTTTTCAAGGTTGATGATGTGGATCTTGTTACGCGCGCCGAAAATGTATTTACCCATTTTCGGGTTCCAGTAACGGGTCTGGTGACCGAAGTGCACACCGGCCTTCAGCATATCGCGCATGTTGACTTGGGACATGATAGTTCCTTAATAAGTCGGGTTTGGCCTCCACGTATCCCAATGACCAACCAGCAGCATCAGCTGAAGGCACCCAGGTCATCGTGTCGACACGTGTGTGGATTTAGGCTTTTCGGGGCATCCCCGGAAAGCGGCGCATTTTATATCACAGGGGAGGAAAAAACGAAACCCGGATTCTGAAATCCTGGCGACCACGCAGCTCCATCCCTTGGAATCCGCCCACAATGCACCATTCTATGGAGAGAAGCGATGCACAGAGCGGCGGATTTGCCCTGATCGTCTGTTAGAATTGCGTTTTTCAGGGCTGCGAAGTTCGATTGCGCAACGCCCTTTTCGTTGAGAAGCGCCATCGAGCGCAGAGAGAGCCTGTATGACCGTCACCCTCAAAACCCCCGAGGACATCGCAAAAATGCGCGTCGCCGGCAAACTGGCCGCCGATGTGCTGGAAATGATTGCCGAATACGTCAAGCCGGGTGTGACCACCGATCAACTGAACCAGATCTGCCACGACTATATTGTCAACGAGCAGAAAGCCATCCCTGCCCCGCTGAATTACAAGGGCTACCCGAAGTCGATTTGCACGTCGATCAACCACGTGGTCTGCCACGGCATCCCGAACGACAAGCCGCTGAAAGATGGCGACACCCTGAACATCGACGTCACTGTCATCAAGGACGGCTTCCACGGTGATACCAGCCGCATGTTCCACGTCGGCACCGTGCCGGTCTGGGCCGAGCGTCTGTCGCAAGTGACCCAGGAATGCATGTACAAGGCGATTGAAATCGTCAAACCCGGTTGCCGCCTTGGCGACATCGGTGAAATCATCCAGAAACACGCTGAAAAGAATGGTTTCTCGGTGGTTCGCGAATTCTGTGGTCACGGCATCGGCAAAGTCTTCCACGAAGAACCGCAGATCCTGCATTACGGACGCGCAGGCACCGGCATGGAACTGCAAGCCGGCATGACCTTCACCATCGAGCCGATGATCAACCAGGGCAAGGCTGACACCAAGGTGCTGGGTGACGGCTGGACTGCGATCACCAAGGACCGCAAGCTGTCGGCACAGTGGGAACACACGCTGCTGGTGACCGAGACCGGTTACGAGATCTTCACCTTGCGCAGCGATGACACCATCCCGCGCATTTCGGCCTGATCCGCCCCGCTCCACTCCCAGCCTTATAGAAAGGAAAGCCAATCGATGCCGCAGGTGGATCCAGAACTCTTCGATCGCGGCCAGTTCCAGGCTGAACTGGCCCTGAAGGCAAGCCCCATTGCGGCCTTCAAGAAGGCGATCCGCCAGGCCCGCGAGGTGCTCGACGGGCGCTTTCGCAGCGGCCGGGACATTCGCCGGCTGATCGAGGACCGTGCCTGGTTCGTCGATAACATCCTGCAAAAGGCCTGGGAGCAGTTCAACTGGAGTGAAGACGCCGACATCGCACTGGTAGCGGTCGGTGGCTATGGTCGGGGCGAACTGCACCCGTATTCAGACATTGACCTGTTGATCCTGCTCGACAGCGCCGATCACGAAATCTTCCGTGACTCCATCGAGCGCTTTCTGACGTTGCTGTGGGACATTGGCCTGGAAGTCGGTCAGAGCGTTCGCTCGGTCGAAGAGTGCGCCGTCGAGGCCCGCGCCGATCTGACGGTTGTCACCAACCTGATGGAAAGCCGCACCATCTGTGGCCCCGAGCGCTTGCGCCAACGCATGCTGGACGTCACCAGCACCGCACACATGTGGCCGAGCAAGGATTTCTTCCTGGCCAAGCGTGCCGAACAGAAGGCCCGTCACCACAAGTACAACGACACCGAATACAACCTGGAACCCAACGTCAAAGGCTCGCCGGGCGGACTAAGGGATATTCAGACGATTCTGTGGGTGGCTCGTCGCGAGTACGGCACCCTGAACCTGCGCGCACTGGCAGGAGAAGGTTTCTTGGTAGAAAGCGAAAACGCCCTGCTGGCCTCGTCCCAGGAGTTCCTGTGGAAGGTGCGTTACGCCCTGCACATGCTCGCTGGACGTTCGGAAGATCGCCTGCTGTTCGATCACCAGCGCACCATTGCCAAGCTGCTGGGGTTCGAAGGTGACGATGCCAAGCAAGCCATCGAAAACTTCATGCAGCAGTATTACCGGGTGGTGATGAGCATCGCTCAGCTCAGCGACTTGATCATCCAGCACTTCGAAGAGGTCATCCTCGCGCCGGATGATCAAGCGCCGCCGCAGCCGATCAACTCGCGATTCCAGCTCCACGATGGCTACATCGAGGCGCGCAACGACAACGTGTTCCGCCGCACTCCGTTTGCCATGCTCGAAATCTTCGTGCTGATGGCCCAGCAACCGGAAATCAAGGGCGTACGTGCCGACACCATTCGCCTGCTGCGTGAGAACCGGCACCTGATCGACGACGATTTCCGCAACGATATTCGCAACACCAGCCTGTTCATCGAATTGTTCAAGTGCAAGATCGGCATCCATCGCAACCTGCGACGCATGAACCGTTACGGCATCCTCGGGCGCTATCTGCCGGAATTCGGCTTTATCGTCGGACAGATGCAGCACGACCTGTTTCACATCTATACGGTCGACGCCCACACTCTGAATCTGATCAAACACCTGCGTAAGTTGCAGTACACGCAGGTGTCGGAAAAATTCCCGCTAGCCAGCAAGCTCATGGGCAAACTGCCCAAACCCGAGCTGATCTACCTGGCCGGGCTGTATCACGACATCGGCAAGGGCCGGCATGGCGACCACTCGGATATCGGCGCCGTGGATGCGGAGGCTTTTTGCCAGCGTCACCAACTGCCCGTGTGGGACAGTCGCCTGATCGTCTGGCTGGTGCAGAACCATCTGGTGATGTCGACCACCGCCCAGCGCAAGGACTTGTCAGACCCGCAGGTGATCCACGATTTCGCACAGATCGTCGGCGATGAAACCCGCCTCAATTACCTCTACGTGTTGACCGTCGCCGACATCAACGCCACCAACCCGACGCTGTGGAACTCCTGGCGCGCCAGCCTCCTGCGCCAGCTCTACACCGAAACCAAGCGTGCCCTTCGACGCGGCCTGGAAAACCCGGTTGATCGCGAAGAGCAGATCCGCCAGACCCAGAGCGCCGCCCTGGACATCCTGGTGCGCGGCGGCACCGATCCGGACGATGTCGAGCAGCTTTGGGCGCAACTGGGCGATGACTATTTCCTGCGCCATACCGCCGGCGACGTGGCCTGGCACAGCGATGCGATCCTTCAGCAGCCAGCCGATGGCGGGCCACTGGTGCTGATCAAGGAAACCACTCAGCGCGAGTTCGAGGGTGGCACGCAGATCTTCATCTACGCCCCCGACCAGCACGACTTCTTTGCCGTGACCGTCGCCGCGATGGACCAGCTCAACCTGAACATCCACGACGCCCGGGTCATCACCTCCAGCAGCCAGTTCACCCTCGACACCTACATTGTGCTCGACGCGGATGGCGACTCGATCGGCGATAACCCGGAGCGGGTCAAGGAGATCCGCGACGGACTGACCGAAGCCTTGCGAAATCCGGACGACTACCCGACCATCATCCAGCGCCGGGTCCCCCGCCAGCTCAAGCATTTCGCCTTCGCGCCGCAGGTGACGATCCACAACGACGCCCAGCGCCCGGTCACCGTGCTTGAACTGACCGCTCCCGACCGCCCTGGCCTGCTGGCGCGGATCGGAACGATCTTCCTGGAATTCGACCTGTCGTTGCAGAACGCCAAGATTGCGACCTTGGGCGAACGGGTGGAAGACGTGTTTTTCATCACCGACGCCAACAACCAGCCATTGTCCGACCCGCAGCTGTGCAGCCGGTTACAGGATGCAATCGTCGAGCAGTTAAGCGTCAATCAGGAACCCGAAATCAAACTGTCGCGAATCAGTATCTGACATGACAAATTTTCCCCTGTGGAAGCGAGCCAGCCCTTTGTAGGAGCCGGCTTGCCAGCGATGGACCCAAGAACACCGCGTTTACCCGGCAAGCACGCGTTATCGTTAACGACCATCGCTGGCAAGCCGGCTCCCACAGGAAACATGGGTTGCCCACACCCCGCACCGAACGAGATCTACCGATGAACAACGCTCTGACCCAGCTCCAGCCCTACCCTTTCGAAAAGCTCCGCGCGCTGCTCGGTAGCGTCACGCCAAACCCGGAAAAACGTGCCATCGCACTGTCCATCGGCGAGCCGAAACACCGTTCGCCAAGCTTTGTCGCCGAAGCCCTGGCAAGCAATCTGGATCAGATGGCCGTATACCCGACCACCCTCGGCATCCCGGCCCTGCGTGAAGCCATCGCCGCGTGGTGCGAGCGTCGCTTCAACGTCCCTAACGGCTGGATTGACCCGGCGCGCAACGTGCTGCCAGTCAACGGTACCCGTGAAGCGCTGTTCGCCTTCACCCAGACCGTCATCAACCGTGGCGACGATGCATTGGTGGTCAGCCCGAACCCGTTCTATCAGATCTACGAAGGCGCCGCGTTCCTGGCCGGAGCCAAGCCGCACTACTTGCCATGCCTGGATGAAAACGGCTTCAACCCGGATTTCGACGCCGTTTCACCGGACATCTGGAAACGCTGCCAGATCCTGTTCCTGTGCTCGCCAGGCAATCCGACCGGCGCACTGATCCCGGTCGAAACGCTGAAAAATCTGATTTCCCTGGCCGATGAGTACGACTTCGTGATCGCTGCCGACGAGTGCTACAGCGAACTGTACTTCGACGAACAAACCCCGCCGGCCGGCCTGCTCAGTGCCTGCGTGGAACTGGGCCGCAAGGACTTCAAGCGTTGCGTGGTATTCCATAGCCTGTCCAAGCGCTCGAACCTGCCGGGCCTGCGTTCGGGTTTTGTCGCCGGTGATGCGGACATTCTCAAAGGCTTCTTGCTGTATCGCACTTACCACGGCTGCGCGATGCCGGTGCAAACCCAACTGGCCAGCGTTGCCGCGTGGAACGACGAAGTGCACGTGCGCGCCAACCGTGCGTTGTACCGCGAGAAGTATGACGCGGTGCTGGAGATCCTCAGCCCGGTCATGGACGTACAGCGCCCGGATGGTGGTTTTTACCTGTGGCCGAATGTGGCCGGTGACGACGCGGCCTTCTGCCGTGACCTGTTCGAACAGGAGCATGTGACCGTGGTGCCGGGCTCCTACCTGTCGCGGGATGTCGATGGCGTCAACCCGGGTGCTGGCCGTGTGCGCATGGCCCTGGTTGCACCGTTGGCTGAATGTGTCGAGGCTGCAGAACGTATCCGCGACTTCATCCAGCGCCGTAAATAAGCGCAATACCTGCAGGAACCGAGTTTGCTCGCGATGGTGTATTCAAGAGCTCCATCGCCGGCAAGCCCTACTCTTGCTGGACAAACGGTTATTTGACCTGACCGAGTTTCGCCCCACTCAAGTCCTGTTCACCCAGTACCTCGCGCAGTACGTCATCGGCAATCTGGTGGACAGCCGCCAGACGCTCTGCCCCCAGAAAAACCGCAACACCAGCAGCACCAGGAATATAACTGGGCTTCTTGGGCCGTTCTGTAATTCAGAGTCAGGATGAAGCAAGGCAGGGCTTGGCCTTGAAGATTTTGTCCCGTGCAAAACTCTATCTCACACAGTGTGTGATCGTTGTTAAATAGTCTTTGATCTTTGTGTAGTTGGCACAGACGCCAAAGCGAAAGGACTTGCAACGAGAAACAGTCAATACACAGACACCCCGGCGAGCCAATGAGACTGGGGAAAAAATTACCTGGCACCCACACAACCACTAAATCAGGTCGAATACTAAGTAGTCGTTAAACTTTAACGTCTACGGTGAACTCCAATTAATGCCATTGACGCTTTATTTCCTGCCACTGGTTGTCTGACAGCCACTTATCTGCCACCGGAAAGAAAATATTCTCCTCCGCGTCCATATGATCGTAATATTTTTTGATGAAGTCATCGATAGTGTCAGCAATCACTCTCGTTTCCTGAGTTGTGTCCTCCAACATCTTCAGCTGTCCAGCAATGCGCCCAAACGCCTGATGATCTCGCTCGATATCCTTGACCCGCTGGTGGATCGGTGCATCAGTCGCTAGCAAGGCCAGTCGAATAAGTTCTTCATTTTCATGGTGGTGTCGCTCTGCATCACCATGCAAGGCTTCCAACATCTTGAACAACGGACTGCAGTCATTGGAGCCATGTCTCAGCTGCCTCAGCAACTCATTGATCTGAGTAATTTTTATAGCCACTTCATGATGATAGGCCTGAAGTTCTTTCAACAAGACGTTCATATCAAATCCTCGTCACGACACCAAACCATCACAGAAAAATATTTTTAACAAGCAACCTCATTTGATACCCACGCCTTTAAATTTCCATAATTTCCAACACCTTGCAGCACGCGTCGACTAATACTATTTAACCTATTTAGTATAGGCGAGCGAAGAGCTCTCACCCCGGGAAATTTGCCGCCCTTGGAACAAATTAAAATATCAAGTGAATGTTCATATGCACTATTTAATTTGCTGGATGGCCGCCTGCGAATATGAGAGGAAAAAGCAGCACCCATCATCGACGCACCATCGACCGGCGACCATGAGCTTGATCCAGTCGGCACGGCTCAAGAGGCATGAACCGTATGCTTATCTGAGGGGTCGCTCTCACATGCCTGCCGACTCACCGGGCGAGTGAGATCGCCCGTCCGATCAGACGTGAAATGCCGATCAATATGAGCATGATCCGAACGGTGTAGGCGGTTTGCATAACGCTGGATTTCCGGGCGATCGACAGCATTGAAGTGCCACATTAGCCGCTTAGACTGTGCACTGACCTTTGCACCAATGTCGCACGCAGCAATCACCGCTATCACCCCAAACCCTGCAGGAGCCTTGCTTGCTCACGATAGCGTCGGATCAGCCATCATCAATGTTGAATGTTAAGCCGCCATCGCGAGCAAGCTCGCTTCCACAGGATTTGCGCTTCCATGGCATAATCCCGGACCTTTCATTTCCGGCACCTGTAAAGGGGGCGATTCCTTGACCGTTTCAAGTAAAACGTTGCACCTTTTCGGCATCAAAGCCTGCGACACCATGAAAAAGGCGCGCACCTGGCTTGATGAACACGCTGTCAGCTATGACTGCCATGATTACAAGGCGGTCGGTATCGACCGTGAACACCTGACCCAATGGTGCAACGAGCACGGCTGGGAAGTGGTGTTGAACCGTGCAGGCACGACCTTTCGCAAGCTCGACGACGAACGCAAAGCCGATCTCGACCAGTCGAAAGCCATCGAGCTGATGCTCGCACAACCTTCGATGATCAAGCGCCCGGTGCTCGATCTCGGTGACCGAACCCTGATTGGCTTCAAGCCAGATATCTACGCGGCAGCACTCAAGTAAGCAGCCCGTTCCAATTTGCTAGAGGTATCAACATGTCCACTACCCCGTTCAGCCTGGCCTTTGGTGTCGGCACTCAAAACCGTCAAGGCGCATGGCTGGAAGTGTTTTACGCGCAGCCATTGCTCAATCCGTCCGCCGAACTGATCGCTGCCATTGCCCCGATTCTGGGCTACACCGAAGGCAACCAGGCCATCGCCTTCACCACCGCACAGGCTTCGCAACTGGCTGAAGCGGTCAAAGCGGTCGACGCTGCCCAGGCCGCCCTGCTGACCCGTCTGGCCGAGAGCCACAAGCCGTTGGTCGCGACCATTCTGGCCGAAGACGCTCAACTGACTTCCACACCTGAGGCTTACCTCAAGCTGCACCTGCTGTCCCATCGTCTGGTCAAGCCGCACGGCCTGAACCTGGCCGGTGTGTTCCCGCTGCTGCCAAACGTGGCATGGACCAGCCAGGGTGCAATCGACCTGGCCGAACTGGCCGAGCATCAACTGGAAGCCCGCCTGCGTGGCGAATTGCTCGAAGTGTTCTCGGTAGACAAGTTCCCGAAAATGACCGACTACGTCGTACCGGCCGGCGTGCGTATCGCTGACGCGGCACGTCTGCGCCTGGGCGCTTACGTTGGTGAAGGCACCACCGTGATGCACGAAGGTTTCGTCAACTTCAACGCTGGCACCGAAGGTCCGGGGATGATCGAAGGCCGTGTATCGGCTGGCGTGTTCGTCGGCAAAGGCTCTGACCTGGGCGGCGGCTGCTCGACCATGGGCACCCTGTCGGGCGGCGGCAACATCGTGATCAAGGTGGGCGAAGGCTGCCTGATCGGCGCCAACGCCGGTATCGGTATCCCGCTGGGCGACCGCAACACCGTTGAATCGGGCCTGTACGTGACCGCTGGCACCAAAGTGGCGCTGCTGGACGAGAAAAACCAGTTGGTCAAAGTGGTCAAGGCCCGTGAACTGGCCGGTCAGCCTGACCTGCTGTTCCGTCGCAATTCGGAAACCGGTGCCGTGGAGTGCAAAACCCACAAATCGGCGATCGAACTGAACGAAGCGCTGCACGCTCACAACTAAGCGTCACACAAGCTCACCTGTAGGAGCGAGCCTGCTCGCGATGGACGTCAACGATAACGCGGGGCATCAGATAGCCCGTGTCGTCCACTCGATCATCGCGAGCAGGCTCGCTCCCACAGGGGTCTGGCGTACGCCCGCCCAAGTTCAACAGGGCTCAAAAGCATGATGATTCCCTCCCCCTGGCGCGCCGACTTTCCGGCCATCGCCGCGCTGCAACGGCAAGACCAGACCTATCTGGACAACGCCGCCACCACGCAAAAACCTCAAGCCCTGCTCGATGCCCTCACGCATTACTACGCCAATGGCGCGGCCAACGTGCATCGGGCGCAACACCTGCCAGGTGCTCACGCCACCCAGGCGTTCGAGGACAGCCGCAGCAAAGTCGCCCAGTGGCTCAATGCCGGTGACAGCGGGCAGATTATCTTCACCCACGGCGCGACGTCTGCGCTGAATCTCCTGGCCTATGGCCTGGAACACGTATTCAACCCGGGCGATGAAATTGTCATCAGCGCCCTGGAACATCACGCCAACCTGCTGCCATGGCAGCAACTGGCGAAGCGTCGCGCATTGAAACTGGTGATCCTGCCGCTGAACGCCGACGGTCTGATCGACCTCGAAGCCGCGGCGCAATTGATCGGCCCGCACACACGCCTGTTGGCGGTCAGCCAATTGTCCAACGTGCTCGGCGCCTGGCAACCGCTGCCCGCATTGTTGGCGATGGCCAAGGCGCACAATGCATTGACTGTGATCGACGGTGCCCAAGGCGTGGTCCATGGTCGACATGACGTCCAGGCACTGGGTTGCGACTTCTATGTGTTTTCCAGCCACAAGCTCTATGGCCCCGATGGCCTGGGCGTGCTGTTTGGACGCCATGAAGCTCTGAAACAGCTTCAGCCCTGGCAGTTCGGCGGCGAGATGGTGCTGGACGCCAACTACCACGACGCACGTTTTCGCCCTGCACCGCTGGGATTTGAGGCGGGCACACCGCCCATTGCCAGTGTGATCGGTCTGGGCGCGACTCTGGATTACCTCGCCGGGCTTGATCAGGACGCCGTGTCCGCCCATGAAGCGGCACTGCATGACTATCTGATCAAAGGCCTTGAGGCGCGCAACGGCATCCGCCTGCTGGGTACACCGCAAGTGGCACTGGCCAGTTTTACCGTCGAGGGTGTGCATAACTCCGATCTGGCCCACTTGCTGACCGAGCAAGGGATCGCCGTTCGCGCCGGTCATCACTGCGCCATGCCATTGCTCAAAAGCCTTCAACTGGCCGGGGCGATTAGGGTGTCGCTGGGGTTATACAATGACTCTGAAGACCTTGAGCGCTTCTTTGAAGCCCTGGACCAGGCACTGGAGTTGCTTCGATGAGTTTGCCCGACGATGCCGTGACCGCCCTGCAAGCCTTTCAGAATGCGCCCGGCTGGGAACAACGGGCACGCCTGTTGATGCAATGGGGCGAACGCCTGCCGGCGTTGAGCGATGAGGATAAAGTCGAGGCCAACCGCGTGCACGGCTGTGAAAGCCAGGTATGGCTGGTGGGCGAGCTGCGCGATGGTCATTGGCAGTTCAGCGCCAACAGCGATGCGCGGTTGATTCGCGGATTGGTGGCGTTGCTGCTGGCGCGAGTCAACGGCTTGTCGGCGATTGAGTTGCAACAGGTGGATTTGCCGGACTGGTTCAATCAGCTGGGGCTCGGTCGCCAGTTGTCCCAGTCCCGTAGCAATGGTTTGAATGCTGTTTTACAGCGGATGCGTGACTTGGCAGGTTAATAGCCATCGCGAGCTGGCTCGTTCCCACCAGGGATTTGTATTCGACGCCTATCCAATGTGTGTGCGAGCCTGCTCGCGATGAGGCCATCAGCAACAACCATCAAACCTCAGGTTTGACCCGATCCGCCGGCCGCCGCACCCCCGCCACGATCTTATCCACAGCCTTGGTCGCCGCGACCATGCCGAACGTCGCCGTCACCATCATCACCGCGCCAAACCCGCCGGCGCAGTCGAGCTTCACACCATCACCGACAAAACTCTTCTGCAGGCAAATGCTGCCGTCCGGTTTCGGGTAGCGCAGCTGCTCGGTGGAAAACACGCAGGGCACGCTGTAATGGCGGGTCACGGTGCGCGAGAAGCCATAGTCGCGGCGCAGGGTTGAGCGCACTTTCGAGGCCAATGGGTCGTTGAAGGTGCGGTTGAGGTCACAGACCTGGATCAATGTCGGATCAATCTGCCCGCCCGCGCCGCCAGTGGTGATGATCTGGATCTTGCGGCGCTTGCACCAGGCGATCAGCGCCGCCTTCGCATTGACGCTGTCGATGCAATCGATCACGCAGTCGATGTTCGGCGTGATGTACTCGGCCATGGTCTCGCGGGTGACGAAATCCGCCACCGCGTGCACGGTACAGTCCGGGTTGATACCGCGCAGGCGCTCGGCCATCACCTCGACCTTGGGCTTGCCAACGGTGCTGTCCAGCGCATGCAACTGACGGTTGGCATTGCTGACGCAAACGTCGTCCAGGTCGAACAGCGAAATCTCGCCCACGCCGCTACGGGCCATGGCTTCCGCCGCCCAGGAACCGACACCTCCGACGCCGACGATCGCCACATGGGCCGCGCGCAGGCGCTCAAGGCCTTCGATGCCATACAAACGGGCAATACCAGCAAACCGCGGATCTTCTGTACTCATGACCATTACCCCAAAAACCGGCGCGCATTATAGAGGGTGTCCGGCCTTCTAATAAGATTTAACTTTCAAGCTACAAGTGTAAGAACTTATGTGAAAGCACATTGCCCAATGTCGGGCATTTCCCTGTCCGCTGTACGGTCAGTGAATCGCCGGTGTAGGATGCGCGCCCCTTGGCGGTAGCCAACCGTTCCTTCGTTCCACAGCCTTTGGAACCCGAAATAGCTATGTCATCGCGTAAATTTGGACTCAATCTGGTGGTGGTGCTCGCCATCGCCGCCTTGTTTACCGGCTTCTGGGCGCTGATCAATCGCCCGGTCACCGCTCCCAACTGGCCTGAACAGATTTCCGGCTTCTCGTATTCGCCGTTCCAGCAGGGCCAATTCCCACAGAAGGACCAGTACCCCACTGACGACCAGATGCGACGTGATCTGGAGATCATGAGCAAGCTGACGGACAACATCCGTATTTACTCGGTCGACGGCACGCTGGAGGACATCCCCAAGCTCGCGGAAGAATTCGGCCTGCGGGTGACCCTGGGGATCTGGATCAGCCCGGACCAGGAGCGTAACGAGCGAGAAATCGCCCGGGCCATCGAGCTGGCCAACACTTCGCGCAGCGTCGTGCGTGTGGTTGTAGGCAACGAGGCGATTTTCCGTAAGGAAATTACCGCCCAGGAACTCAGCGTACTGCTGGACCGCGTTCGCGCCGCCGTGAAGGTGCCGGTCACCACGTCCGAGCAGTGGCACGTCTGGGAAGAACACCCGGAACTGGCCAAGCACGTCGACCTGATCGCCGCGCACGTTCTTCCTTACTGGGAATTTATCCCGGTGGACAAGGCTCAGCAGTTCGTTCTGGACCGCGCCCGCGACCTGAAAAAGCTGTTCCCGAAAAAACCGCTGTTGCTGTCTGAAGTCGGCTGGCCGAGCAACGGCCGCATGCGCGGGGGCGCCGACGCGTCGCCGGCAGACCAGGCGATCTACTTGCGCAACCTGGTCAACAAACTCAACCGCCAGGGCTTCAACTACTTCGTGATCGAGGCCTTTGACCAGCCGTGGAAGGCCAGCGACGAAGGTTCGGTGGGTGCGTATTGGGGCGTGTTCAATGCCGCGCGCCAGCAGAAATTCAACTTCGAAGGCCCGGTAGTCGCCATTCCGCAATGGCGCGTACTGGCTATTGGCTCGGTGGTGCTCGCACTGCTGTCGCTGACCCTGCTGATGATCGACGGTTCGGCCCTGCGCCAACGTGGTCGTACCTTCCTGACGTTTATCGCGTTCCTCTGCGGTTCGGTGTTGGTATGGATCGGTTATGACTACAGCCAGCAATACAGCACCTGGTTCAGCCTGACGGTGGGCTTCCTGCTCGCCCTTGGTGCGCTCGGGGTGTTTATCGTGCTGCTCACCGAGGCACATGAACTGGCCGAGGCGGTGTGGACTCACAAGCGCCGCCGGGAATTCCTGCCGGTGGTCGGTGATTCGAGCTACCGTCCCAAAGTGTCAATTCACGTGCCCTGCTACAACGAGCCGCCCGAGATGGTCAAACAGACCCTCGATGCCCTGGCCAACCTTGACTATCCGGACTTCGAAGTCCTGATTATCGACAACAACACCAAGGACCCGGCGGTCTGGGAACCGGTGCGTGACTACTGCGAAACCCTCGGCCCGCGCTTCAAGTTTTTCCACGTCGCGCCATTGGCCGGCTTCAAGGGCGGTGCGCTGAACTACCTGATTCCGCATACCGCCAAGGACGCCGAAGTCATCGCAGTCATCGACTCGGATTATTGTGTGCATCCGAACTGGCTCAAGCATATGGTGCCGCACTTCGCCGATCCGAAAATCGCCGTGGTGCAATCGCCACAGGACTATCGCGACCAGAACGAAAGCACCTTCAAGAAGCTCTGCTACGCGGAATACAAAGGCTTCTTCCACATCGGCATGGTCACCCGCAACGACCGTGACGCGATCATCCAGCACGGCACCATGACCATGACCCGTCGCTCGGTGCTCGAAGAACTGGGCTGGGCCGACTGGTGCATCTGTGAGGACGCCGAGCTGGGTCTGCGGGTGTTCGAAAAAGGTCTGTCGGCGGCGTACTACCACGACAGTTACGGCAAGGGCCTGATGCCCGATACCTTTATCGACTTCAAGAAACAGCGGTTCCGCTGGGCCTACGGTGCCATTCAGATCATCAAGCGCCACACCGCCAGCCTGCTGCGCGGCAAGGACACCCAACTGACCCGCGGCCAGCGTTATCACTTCCTCGCGGGCTGGTTGCCGTGGGTGGCGGACGGCATGAACATCTTCTTCACCGTTGGTGCACTGCTGTGGTCGGCGGCGATGATCATCGTGCCGCAACGGGTCGATCCGCCGCTGCTGATCTTCGCAATCCCGCCTCTGGCACTGTTCGTGTTCAAGGTCGGCAAGATCATCTTCCTCTACCGCCGTGCGGTGGGCGTGAACCTGAAAGACGCGTTCTGCGCGGCCCTGGCCGGGCTGGCGTTGTCGCACACCATCGCCAAAGCGGTGCTGTACGGCTTCTTCACCAGCAGCATTCCGTTCTTCCGCACCCCGAAAAATGCCGACAACCACGGCTTCTGGGTGGCGATTTCGGAAGCTCGCGAAGAGGTGTTCATCATGCTGCTGCTATGGGGCGCGGCGCTGGGGATCTTCCTGGTCAACGGCATGCCGAGCAATGACATGCGCTTCTGGGTCACCATGTTGCTGGTGCAATCGCTGCCTTACCTGGCGGCGCTGATCATGGCGTTCCTGTCGTCGCTGCCAAAACCCGTGGCCGAGACGGCAACGGCACCTGCGGTCTAAATCTTCGCGGATGCACTAAACGGCGGCCTATGGTCGCCGTTTTGCTTTAAGATAACCGCCATTTTGCAGGGCTTGGCGCAATACGAATCCCTGTGGGAGGGAGCCTGCTCACGATGACGATGTAACAATCACAGATTATGTTGACTGACACGCCGCCATCGCGAGCGGCTCGCTCCCACATTGGCCCTTGCCCATATTCAAGTTTTCCGGAGTTTTCACATGACGGCCCACGCCGACCTTTCGCCGACCCTTCAACTCGCCATCGACCTGATCCGTCGTCCATCCGTGACGCCGGTCGACGCCGATTGCCAGAAGCAGATGATGCAGCGCCTGGGCGATGCCGGTTTTGCGCTCGAGCCGATGCGCATCGAGGATGTGGATAACTTCTGGGCTACCCACGGTAATCACGACAGTCCCGTACTGTGCTTTGCCGGTCACACCGACGTCGTACCGACCGGCCCTGTGACCGCCTGGCAGATCGACCCGTTCAACGCGGTGATCGACGAACACGGTATGCTCTGCGGCCGTGGCGCGGCGGACATGAAAGGCAGCCTCGCCGCCATGACCGTGGCCGCCGAACGTTTCGTCGCCGACTACCCGGATCACAAGGGCAAGGTCGCGTTCCTGATCACCAGTGACGAAGAAGGCCCGGCGCACCATGGCACCAAAGCCGTGGTCGAGCGCCTGGCCGCGCGCAAGGAGCGTCTGGACTGGTGCATCGTCGGCGAGCCGTCGAGCACAACCCTGGTCGGTGACGTGGTCAAGAACGGCCGTCGCGGTTCCCTTGGCGCCAAGCTGACCGTCCGCGGCCTGCAGGGCCATGTCGCCTATCCGCATCTGGCGAAGAACCCGATCCACCTCGCTGCCCCGGCCCTGGCCGAACTGGCCGCCGAGCACTGGGATCACGGCAACGATTTTTTCCCGCCGACCAGTTTCCAGATTTCCAACGTCAACTCCGGCACCGGTGCGACCAACGTCATCCCCGGCGACCTGGTAGCGGTGTTCAACTTCCGCTTCTCTACCGAGTCGACCGTCGAAGGCCTGCAAAAACGCGTGGCCGACATCCTCGACAAACACCGTCTGGACTGGCACATCGACTGGGCACTGTCCGGCCTGCCATTCCTCACCGAACCGGGCGCGCTGCTCGACGCAGTCTCGTCCAGCATCAAGGACATCACCGGTCGCGAGACCAAGGCGTCCACCAGCGGCGGCACCTCCGACGGGCGTTTCATCGCCACCCTGGGCACGCAAGTGGTTGAGCTGGGGCCGGTCAACGCGACCATCCACCAGGTCAACGAACGGGTTCTGGCGGCTGATCTCGACGTGCTGACCGAAATCTATTACCAGACCCTGATCAAGTTGCTCGCCTGATGCTGGCCTGCCCGATATGCAGCGAACCGCTCAACGCGGTAGACAACGGCGTGGCCTGCCCCGCCGGGCATCGTTTCGACCGAGCACGCCAGGGTTACCTGAACCTGCTGCCGGTGCAGCACAAGAACAGCCGCGATCCCGGGGACAACCAGGCGATGGTCGAAGCCCGCCGCGACTTTCTGAACGCTGGGCACTACGCGCCGGTGGCCAGGCGCCTGGCGGAGCTGGCGGCCGGGTATGCGCCGCAGCGCTGGCTGGACATCGGTTGTGGCGAGGGTTACTACACCGCGCAGATCGCCGATGCCTTGCCGGACGCCGACGGTTACGCGCTGGACATTTCCCGGGAAGCGGTCAAACGCGCCTGCAAACGCAATCCGCAACTGACCTGGTTGATCGCCAGCATGGCCCGCGTCCCCCTGGCCTCTGGCAGTTGCCAGTTCCTGGCCAGCGTCTTCAGCCCGCTGGACTGGCAAGAAGCCAAACGCCTGCTCAGCCCTGGCGGTGGACTGATGAAAGTCGGACCGACCAGCGGCCACCTGATGGAATTGCGCGAGCGGCTGTATGACGAAGTCCGCGAATACATTGACGACAAGCATCTGGACCTGGTGCCGGAAGGCATGGTGCTGGCGCACAGTGAAACCCTGGAATTCCGATTGACGCTCACCCGCGGTCAGGATCGTGCCAACCTGCTGGCCATGACGCCCCATGGTTGGCGCGCCAGTGCCGAGCGCCGCGCCGCGGTGATCGAGCAGGCCGAGCCGTTCGAGGTCACCGTGTCGATGCGCTACGATTATTTCGTTCTTCAATAACTTTCAATTTTGGCCTTGGGCGATCCCCCAAGGCCGGCTAAATCCGCGAATGGATTTTTCAGACCGCAGTGAGGACATCCATGCGCCAACCCGATATCGAGATTTACCTGAAAGACGCCGACGTCGACCACAAGGCCATCTCCGCCTGGCTCGGCGCCGCCCTGGGCCCGTGCACCGACTGGGTTCAGAAAGGCCAGACCTACAAGTGCAAGGCCGGTAACGTGCCGGTGACCTGGTTGCCGAAAGCCGTAGGAAAATGGAACAGCCTGTACCTGGAAAGCGACCAGACGCCGTGGGAAGACGACATCGCTTGTGCACGCGCCGCCTTTGCCGCGCTGAACGTCGAAGTGCGTTGCGCACCGGGGAGCTGGGTCGAGGAGGAAGGTGAGGAGACGGCCGATCGCTGGATTCGCATCAGTGCCGACGGTGAAGAAGAAATCACCTGGAAGACCGCTTAAAGCCTGAACATCGCACCTGTAGGAGCGAGCTTGCTCGCGATGGTCGTCAACGATAACGCGCCAATTCCGGAAAGCGCGGCTTCCTTGAGATCTTCGCGAGCAGGCTCGCTCCCACAGTGTTTTTTCTGGTCCGATGAATGTGCTTACAACCCCACCACATCCTCAGCCTGCAAACCCTTCTGCCCTTCCACCACCGCATATTCAACCTGCTGGCCTTCGGTCAGCGAGCGATGCCCCTCACCACGAATGGCCCGGTAGTGCACGAACACGTCCACCCCGTCCGCGCGCTGGATAAAACCGTAGCCCTTGGCGTCGTTGAACCACTTCACGTTGCCGGTTTCACGTGTTGCCATCTGTTCATACTCCTTTTTTATTATTGATCGGGCTTTTCGCAGGAAAGCCTCGAGAACATTGCTTGCACTGGTCGTGCCACTGTCTGGCCAGCGCGGGCTCGCCGAGTATATGACAGCCGTAAAAACTCTCAACTCACTTTACTTAGCCGCTTTTTTGCCGATTTTCAGCGAATCCGGCACACTATCGACCGCCCGAGCATTTGCTTGGTTTTATTCACTCACGCAGAAGCCGTATGACCCGTTCCCCCCTCCGCCGTCTTGTGTTTGGCACCCTGCGCCGACTTTTGTACCTCTGGGTTCGCTCGGAGACGATCAACCAGTCGTCGTTCACCCTTGACCTCGACCGCAGTCGCCCGGTGTTCTACGTCCTGCAAAATCCTTCGCTGACCGACCTCGCCGTGGTCGACACCGAATGCACCAAGGCCGGTCTGCCGCGCCCGGTGCTGCCGGTCTCGGTGGGCAATCTGCTGGAACCGGCCGCGTTCTTCTACCTGACACCGGACCCGGACTGGCTCGGCCGCCAGGACAAGCGCGGCGCTCCACCCACCTTGACCCGCCTGGTCAGCGCCTTGAGCCAGAACGCGGCCGAAGACGCACAGATCATTCCGGTCAGCGTGTTCTGGGGCCAGTCGCCGGACAGCGAATCCAGTCCGTGGAAACTCCTGTTCGCCGACAGCTGGGCCGTCACCGGGCGCCTGCGTCGCTTGCTCAGCATCATCGTGCTGGGGCGCAAGACCCGCGTGCAGTTCTCCGCGCCGATCCACCTGCGCGAACTGATCGACCACAACAAGGGCCACGAGCGCACCGTGCGCATGGCCCAGCGCATCCTGCGGGTGCACTTTCGCAACCTGAAAGCCGCCGTGATCGGCCCGGACATTTCCCACCGCCGCAATCTGGTCAAGGGCTTGCTCAACCAGCCACTGGTCAAACAGGCGATCATCGAAGAGGCCGAGCGCGAAAACATCTCACTGGAAAAAGCCAAGGCCCAGGCCCTGCGCTATGGCAACGAGATCGCCTCGGACTACACCTACACAGCGATCCGCTTCCTGGAAGTGGTACTGAGCTGGTTCTGGAACAAGATCTACGACGGCATCAAGGTCAATCACATCGAAGGTGTGCAGAAAGTCGCCCAGGGTCACGAAGTGATCTATGTGCCGTGCCACCGCAGCCACATCGACTACCTGCTGCTCTCCTATCTGCTGTTTCGCAACGGCCTGACCCCGCCGCACATTGCCGCCGGGATCAACCTCAACATGCCGATCATCGGCGGCCTGCTGCGGCGTGGCGGTGCGTTTTTCATGCGCCGTACCTTCAAGGGCAACCCGCTGTACACCTCGGTGTTCAACGAATACCTGCACACCCTGTTCACCAAGGGGTTCCCGGTGGAGTACTTCGTCGAAGGCGGGCGCTCACGCACCGGGCGCATGCTGCAACCGAAAACCGGGATGCTCGCGATCACCTTGCGCAGCTTCCTGCGTTCGTCGCGCATGCCCATCGTGTTCATACCGGTGTACATCGGCTACGAACGCGTACTGGAAGGCCGGACCTACCTCGGCGAATTGCGCGGCGCGAGCAAGAAGAAAGAATCGATCTTCGACATTTTCAAAGTCATCGGCGCGCTCAAGCAGCGCTTCGGCCAGGTGGCGGTGAACTTTGGCGAGCCGATCAAACTGGCGGAGTTCCTCGATAGCGAACAGCCGGGCTGGCGTAAACAGGAGCTTGGCCCGCAGTTCAAACCGGCCTGGCTCAACGAAACCACCAACCGTCTCGGCGAGAAAGTCGCGCAACATCTGAACGAAGCTGCCGCGATCAACCCGGTCAACCTGGTCGCTCTGGCACTGCTGTCCACCAGCCGCCTGGCGCTGGACGATCGCGCCATGGCGCGGGTGCTCGACCTGTATCTGGCGCTGCTGCGTAAAGTCCCGTACTCACCGCACACCACGTTGCCGGAAGGCGACGGCCGCGCGCTGATAGAGCATGTCAAGGACATGGACTTGCTGTCCGAGCAGAGCGATGCCTTGGGCAAGATCCTGTATCTGGACGAGCAGAACGCTGTCCTGATGACCTATTACCGCAACAACGTGCTGCACATTTTCGCGCTGCCGGCGCTGCTGGCGAGTTTCTTCCAGAGCGCCTCGCGCATGAACCGCGAACAGATCCTTCGCTACACCCGCGCGCTGTATCCGTACCTGCAAGCGGAGCTGTTCATACGCTGGTCGCTGGACGAACTCGATGCAGTGATCGATCAATGGCTCGAGGCCTTCGTCGAGCAGGGCCTGCTGCGCTTCGAGAACGGCGTATACCTGCGCCCGGCACCGAGCTCACGTCATTTCGTGCTGCTGACGCTGCTGTCAAAAAGCATCGCCCAGACCCTGCAGCGCTTCTACATGACCGTTTCCCTGCTGCTCAACAGCGGCCAGAACAGCATCAGCGCCGAAGAACTGGAAGACCTGTGCACGGTCATGGCCCAGCGCCTGTCGATCCTGCATGGCCTGAACGCTCCGGAATTCTTCGACAAAAGCCTGTTCCGCCACTTCATCCAGACCCTGCTCGACCTCGACGTGCTCAAACGCGATGCAGCCGGCAAGCTGGGCTATCACGAATTGCTCGGCGAACTGGCCGAAGGTGCGGCCAAACGGGTGTTGCCAGCGGAGATTCGTTTGTCGATCCGTCAGGTGGCCATGCATCGCAGTGAAGATGCAGCAGAGCTGGCAACGCCGCGCTGACCCGGATCGCAGAAGCAAGGAAGCTTCTCATCTAAATGACCGCACTTTCGCTGTCGCGCGCAGGACTTTCCCTACATTGGATTGAGTACTGAAGGAATATGCTGTCGGCTCGTCACTTTCGACGAGTCAATGATAAGGAAATCAACATGAGCAACGAAAACACCCTGAGCATCAGCGGCAACGTTCACTATCTGGAAAAGATTGCGCTTTTGCCAAGCTCGACACTTTACGTCAGCCTGCAAGACGTTTCACTGGCTGATGCCCCTGCCAAACAACTGGCCGCTCAAGTCATCCCTCATGCAGAAAGCGCAGGCTTGACCTTCAATCTTCAGTACAGCACCGCAGACGTCCTGCCCCGTCATACCTATGCCATCAGTGCACAAATCAAAACCGATGGCAAACTGGTCTTTACCACCACTGAGCATCACCCGGTAGAGCTGGGCGTCGACGGCGTGCAGCCTGTTGAAGTGCTGGTCCACAGGGTAAGGTAGACCTATGGCAACAATTCTTAAAACCCTGAGCGTTAACGCCAGACTCCCCGTCAGGCGCCTGCAATACCTTGCCGGGCGATATTGCCGGTAATTTCCTTTAAATTATCGTTGGCGCCGAGCTTCTTCGGCGTCAACGACATGGATTCCAATGATGAAAAAACTTTCGCTTCTGGGACTGACAGCTCTGCTTGGAGCTTGCCAATCGATACAACCTGCCGCCAAGACCAGCCTGGACGGTGAAGTCTTCTACTTGCAACGCATCGCCCTGCCCCCTGAAGCCGTCTTGAACGTGAGCCTGCAAGACGTGTCGCTGGCCGATGCGCCGGCGGTGGTTCTCGACGAACAGAAAGGCCAGATCAAGGGCCAGGTGCCGCTTCCCTTTCATCTGAGTTACGATCCTGCGCAGGTCAAACCGGGTCATCGCTATTCGGTCAGTGCGCGCATTGAGGTCGATGGCAAGTTACTGTTCATCACCACCGAAAATCACGCTGTGAAGCTTGATGGCAACGATCCGCAACCGTTGAAAATCCGCGTTGACGCCGCCCGCTAATTCTCATTTTTGAACAAGGAAGCTGCCATGCTCCGCCCCACCCTCCGCTTTGCTGGCCTGTGTGCTGGCTTGATGATCTGCGCCAACGCCATGGCACTGTCCCTCAGCGACCTGTCGCAAAAAGACGCCACTGGCGGCCTCAGGGATGCACTGACTCAAGGCGCACAACTGGCCGTGAAACAGCTCGGTACGCCGGGTGGTTTCAGCAACAATCCGGAGGTGAAAATCGAACTGCCGGGCAAACTGGGCAAGGTTGCCAGCAAAATGAAACAGTTCGGCATGGGCGATCAGGTCGATCAACTGGAAGTCAGCATGAACAAAGCGGCGGAAACCGCCGTGGTCCAGGCTCAGCCGATCCTCGTGGATGCGGTGAAGAAAATGACCGTGGAAGACGCCAAGGGCATTCTCAGTGGCGGCAACGACTCGGCCACCCAGTACCTGAACAAAACCAGTCGCGAACAGATCCGCGCCAAGTTCCTGCCTATCGTCAAGCAAGCCACCGACCACGTCGGCCTGGCCCAACAGTACAACTCGTTCGCCGGCCAGGCCGCGACCATGGGTGTGATCGACACCAAGAATGCCAACATCGAGAGCTACGTCACCGAACAGGCACTGAACGGCCTGTTCGAAATGATCGGCAAACAGGAAGAAACCATCCGCCAGAACCCCGCAGCTGCCGCGACCAGCCTGGCGAAGAAGGTGTTTGGTACGCTCTAAGCCGAAACACAAATCCTGTGGGAGCAGGAACATCCGAGGGATATTGGTCGGCTGGCAGGCCGCCATCGCTGCGATGCGGCGCCCCGACAAGCCAGCTCCCACAGAAAAGCAAGTCGGCGTACACCCACCCGCTCCTCACCACTCATCAGGCCGAGCGTTAGCTCGCCTGCAGCTCTTGATCCTGATCTACCCGCCCCTTCGGGAGGCTGAGTGGAGGTGTTCATCCGGGGAGTGGCGCGCAGCGCCGTTCGACGCAGTCGAACACGCTGCATGCAGGTCGTCGCGAAGCATACCGGAGGGCAGTGTCCCCGGATGGATACCGCAGCGAAGGAACGCCGAGCCTTAGCGAGGGGCCGGACGCTCGGGGCGAGCCTTTTTGGGTACTTTTTGCTGGGCCGGCACTCCGGCGTTTGAAAAAAGTGCCTCGCCGTAAGGGCGAAACCCTAAGCCGCCGTTACCGCAGCAACGGATATGTACTCAATCAACCAAGAGCCTGGTCGGCCCGAAGGCCGCCACGCCCAAAGATCAGACCGACTCTTTCCTGACCCGGAACCAAGCCGCATACAACGCCGGCAAAAACAGTAAAGTCAGCGCCGTCGCCACGATCAACCCGCCCATGATCGCCACCGCCATTGGCCCGAAAAACACGCTGCGTGACAGCGGAATCATCGCCAGCACCGCCGCCAGTGCGGTCAGTACAATCGGTCGGAACCGCCGCACCGTCGCCTCGATAATCGCCTGCCATGGCTTGAGCCCGGCCGCGATGTCCTGCTCGATCTGATCCACCAGAATCACCGAGTTACGCATGATCATCCCTGACAATGCGATCGTTCCGAGCATCGCGACAAAACCAAACGGCTGCCGGAACACCATCAGGAACAGGGTCACCCCGATCAGCCCCAAGGGCGCTGTCAGAAACACCATCGCCGTGCGAGAAAAACTGCGCAGTTGCAGCATCAGCAACGTCAGCACGACCACGATGAACAGCGGTACGCCAGCCTTGACCGAGTTCTGCCCGCGTGCCGAGTCCTCCACCGTACCGCCGACATCCAGCAAATAGCCGTCAGGCAGTTCCGCGCGAATCGGATCGAGAGTCGGCAAGATCTGCTGCACCAGGGTCGCTGGTTGCTCCTTGCCATAAATGTCGGCGCGAACCGTCACGTTCGGCAAACGGTTACGGTGCCAGATCACGCCTTCCTCAAAGCCGTATTCCAGCGTTGCGATCTGCGACAGGGCCACGCTACGACCGTTATCGGTCGGCACCGCCAGGCTTGGCAGCAACGACAGTTCGCTGCGTTCATGCAAGGTGCCGCGCAGCAGGATCTCGATCAACTCGTTGTCTTCGCGGTACTGGCTGACACTGGAGCCGGTGAGTGAACTTTGCAGGAACTTCGACAGGTTCGCCGTGCTCACGCCCAATGCTCGAGCGCGGTCCTGATCGACGTTCAGATACACGACTTTGCTCGGTTCTTCCCAGTCCAGGTGGACATTGACCACGTGCGGATTTTCGCGAACCTTGGCCGCGACTTTGCGAGCAAGTGCGCGGACTTCCTCAATGTGTTCACCGGTCACGCGGAACTGCACCGGATAACCAACCGGCGGGCCGTTTTCCAGGCGTGTAACCCGCGAGCGCAGGGCCGGGAATTTTTCGTTGAGGGTGTCGATCAGCCAGGTGCGCAGCGCTTCACGCTCCTCGATGGTCTTGGCCAGGACGACAAACTGAGCGAAGCTCGCTGCGGGAAGTTGCTGGTCCAGTGGCAGGTAAAAACGCGGCGAGCCGGTGCCGACGTAAGCCACGTAGTTATCGATTCCGGCTTTGTCCTTAAGCAGCGCTTCGAGGCGTTTGACCTCCTCGGTGGTATTGCTCAGGGAAGCGCCTTCGGCCAGTTTCAGGTCGACCATCAACTCCAGTCGCCCGGAGGCCGGAAAGAACTGCTGCGGCACAAAGCGGAACAGCACGATGGAGGCAATGAACAACACCACGGTCAAGGCGATAACGGTTTTGCGCCAGCGCACACACCACTCCACCAGACGTCTGACGCGCTGATAGAACGGCGTGCCATAAGGGTCGGGCTGGCCCGTGCCGTGTTTGGCTGCGTGAATTTTCGCCAGGTCCGGCAGGAGTTTTTCCCCCAGATACGGTACGAAAACCACAGCGGCCACCCAGGAGGCGAGCAGCGCGATCGTCACCACCTGGAAGATCGAGCGGGTGTATTCGCCCGTACCCGATTGCGCGGTGGCAATCGGCAGGAAGCCGGCGGCGGTGATCAGCGTGCCGGTCAGCATGGGGAAGGCGGTGCTGGTCCAGGCGTAGCTGGCGGCTTTTATGCGATCGAAGCCTTGCTCCATTTTGATCGCCATCATTTCCACGGCGATGATCGCATCGTCCACCAGCAACCCCAGCGCCAGCACCAGCGCGCCGAGGGAAATCTTGTGCAGACCGATGCCCAGGTAATACATGCAGGCGAAGGTCATTGCCAACACCAGCGGAATCGCCAGGGCGACCACCATGCCCGTGCGCACACCGAGAGAGAAAAAACTCACCAGCAGCACAATCACCAAGGCTTCCACCAGCACCTGAACGAACTCACCGACGCCGGTTTTCACCGCGGCGGGCTGGTCGGACACCTTGCGCAACTGCATGCCGGCCGGGAGGTTTTTCTGGATGCGGGCGAACTCGACTTCCAGGGCTTTGCCCAGCACCAGGATGTCGCCACCGTCTTTCATGGCCACGGCCAGACCAATCGCATCTTCAGCCATGAAGCGCATGCGCGGTGCGGGAGGATCGTTGAAACCGCGGCGTACGTCAGCCACATCGGAGATACGGAAGGTGCGATCCCCGACCCGTATCGGAAAGTTCTTTATCTCATCGACTGTCTGAAAATTTCCCGATACCCGTAGCTGCAATCGCTCGCTGCTGGTTTCAAAGAAGCCGGCGGTGGACACCGCGTTCTGTTCTTCAAGCGCCTGCTGCACGGCCGCCAATGGCAGGCCAAGGGTGGCAAGCTTGACGTTGGAAAGCTCGATCCAGATTTTTTCATCCTGCAACCCGAGCAGGTCAACCTTGCCCACATCCTTGACCCGCTGCAGCTGGATTTGAATGCGGTCGGCGTAGTCCTTGAGCACGGCGTAGTCGAATCCTTCGCCGGTCAAGGCGTAGATATTGCCGAAGGTGGTACCGAACTCATCGTTAAAAAATGGCCCCTGGATGCCCGGTGGCAGGGTATGGCGGATGTCGTTGACCTTCTTGCGCACCTGATACCAGAGGTCCGGGATTTCCACCGAGTGCATGGAGTCGCGCGCGATGAACGTCACCTGGGATTCACCCGGACGGGAGAACGACACGATGCGCTCGTACTCGCCGGTTTCCATCAGTTTCTTTTCGATGCGCTCGGTCACCTGACGCGAGACTTCCTGCGCCGTCGCCCCCGGCCAGTTGGTGCGGATCACCATGGCCTTGAAGGTAAACGGCGGGTCTTCGCTTTGACCGAGCTTGGTGTAGGACAGTGCACCAACGATTGCCAGCAACAGCATCAGGAACAGTACGATCTGGCGGTTACGCAGCGCCCATTCGGAAAGATTGAAGCCCATCGGGGATTACTCCTTGTCCGCCAGATTGACCACGCGGTTGGAGCGATCCACCGGGCGCACATGCTGCCCGTCGAGAAGCACATGGACGCCAGCGGCCACGACCCAGTCGCTGGCATTGAGACCTTCGAGCACCGGGACGGTCTTCTCACCGAAGGCACCGACCCGCACAGGGGTCTTCTTCAACGTATTGTTGGCGCTGAGCACCCAGACGTAGGTCACGCCATTTTCCGCGGTCAACGCCGAAAGCGGCACGGACAGCGGGATCACCTCAGCGGTCTGCACAAACACTCGGGCGCTCTGGCCCAGCTCGGCAGGGACCTTGCCACCGGTGAAGGCGATGCGAGCGGCAAAGGTGCGGGATTTTGGATCAGCGGCCGGCGACAGTTCGCGGATACGCCCGGCGAAGCGTTGATCGGGTTGCGTCCACAGCTCCACCGAAACCGGCTGCCCGACCTTGAAACGGCCGAAGCTCTGTTCCGGCAGGCTGATCAACACTTCACGCTCGCCATCGGTGGCCAGGGTAAACACGGTTTGCCCGGCCGCCACTACCTGCCCGACTTCTACGGCACGCTTGGCCACCACCCCGTCCTGCGGCGCACGCAGCACGGCATAGCTGGCCTGGTTGGTCGAGACGTTGAACTCGGCTTTGATCTGCTTGAGGCGTGCTTCACCGGATCGATAGAGGTTTTCGGCGTTGTCGTACTGCGAACGACTGACCAGCTGACGGTCCATCAGGGTCTTGTAACGATCGCGCTCGGAACGTACCAGGTTGAGGTTGGCTTCGGCGGCGGCGACCTGGGCGCGGGTGGCCTCCAGTTGCAGGCGAACGTCTTGGGGATCGAGCTCTGCCAGCGGTTGATCGGCCTTGACCCGCTGCCCCTCTTCGACCAGTCGTCGGCTGACTTTACCGCCAATCCGGAACGCCAGGTCGGGCTCATAGCGGGCACGAACTTCACCGGGATAGCTTTCCATCGCCTGCGCCGAAGGCTCTGGCTGAACCACCATGGCCGGACGAATGCTGATTTGGGGCGCCTCTTCGTGACCGCACGCAGACAATAAAAACGCCAGACTGACTGGCAACGCGAGGGGCAAGGCATAGCGGAACATGGTGAAGGACCTTTCGCTAATAGTGCTTGGAATATTTATACTGGCCAGTATGTTATTAATAGCAAACTGACCAGTCCAGTAATAAAAGCGAATATGCCGAACAATCTTTCAGCACCCAGCGGCCCAGGCCGCCCCAAGGATCTGGCCAAGCGCCAGGCGATCCTCGATGCGGCGAAAACGCTGTTTTTGAGCAAGGGTTACGCCAGCACCAGCATGGACGCCGTCGCAGCCGAGGCCGGTGTGTCGAAGCTGACGGTCTATAGCCACTTCAACGACAAGGAGACGCTGTTCTCCGCCGCCGTGATGGCCAAGTGCGAGGAGCAATTGCCGCCGCTGTTCTTCGAACTGCCGCAAGGCGTGGCGGTGGAAACGGTGCTGCTGAATATCGCGCGCGGGTTTCATCAGCTGATCAACAGCGACGAGTCGGTGAACCTGCACCGGTTGATGATGACCCTGGGCAGTCAGGACCCGAAGCTCTCGCAGATTTTCTTCGAAGCCGGGCCACAGCGCATGCTGCAGGGCATGGAGCGTCTGTTGACCCGGATCAACGACAGTGGCGTGTTGAGCATCGACAAACCACACAATGCGGCCGAGCACTTCTTCTGCCTGCTCAAGGGGGCGGGGAATTTTCGTTTGCTGTACGGCTGCGGTGAACCGCCGGTGGGCGAGGCGGCGGAGAGCCATGTGCGGGAAGTGGTGGGGTTGTTTATGCGGGCCTATCGGCCTGATCCCGTGTGAGAGATTTGTAGTGTTCTGGTAGACGCCATCGCGAGCAGGCTCGCTTCCACAGGGTCAGTGGAGAACCTGTGGAAGCGAGCCTGCTCGCGATGGGGGCAACCCGGTCTTAAGGCTTGAGCGCCTTCTTCGGATAGATGTCATACCGACTGGATTTGCCATCCAGCGCATGACTGGGCTTGGGCCCTTCAATGCACGGTGCCTTGCGCGGTCGCTTGACCACCACCCGATGGCTGGCCAGCGCCAACGCCGCTTCAAGCAGTGCCGGCGCGTCCGGGTCATCGCCCACCAGCGGCCGGAACAGGCGCATTTCCTTTTTCACCAATGCGGTTTTCTCACGGTGCGGGAACATCGGGTCGAGGTAGATCACCTGCGGTGGCTCGCCTTCCCAGTTGCGCATCACATCGATGGAGTTGCCCTTGAGCAAACGCATGCGCGCCACGATCGGCGCCACGTCGAAATCTTCCGCGCCGCGGGCAAGACCATCTTCGAGCAAGGCGCCGATCAGCGGCTGACGCTCGATCAGGCTCATCTCGCAACCCAGGCTGGCCAGCACGAATGCATCCTTGCCCAGCCCTGCCGTGGCATCCAGTACACGTGGACGCACGCCCTGAGCGATGCCAACGGCCTTGGCGATCATCTGCCCGCTGCCACCCCCGTATAAACGACGGTGAGCCGCGCCACCCTCGACGAAATCAACTCGCACCGGCCCCGGCGCATCCGGTCCCAGTTGTTGCAGCTGCAAACCCTGCTCGCCCACCTGCAAGGCAAACTCGCCGTCGGCCACCTGCAATGGCAGGCCCAGGCGCTCGGCCCACTGCTCGGCTTGCGGCTCGAACGCCGCGTCCAGGGCCTCGACATGAATGCGGCAGGCCGCGGGTTGATCAATCATCGGAAAACACGCTCAAAAAATTAATGATCGGCAAAAACTGCCGATAACAAAACTATCGAGCATTTTGCCAGAGCTGAGCGTCGACCGAGAGAAATGTCAGACATTCAACCCACAATCACAGGTTTTATCTCGCCCTACGGCAATTACAACCTGCGAAATACCCAGGCACTAAGCGGTGTCAGTCACATCTGGCAGGATTTCTTTGCCCGTGCGCTGTCCGATCAGTCGGGTGATGTGCTGCCGCAATCTCTCAACTTTCCACCGGTCGATCTCGAAAGCCCGGTTGAGCCCACCGTTGGCAGCGACCTGCTGGCGCACATCGTTTCCCAGCGCGAGTGCGACGTGAAAGACAACGTGGTACGCCCGCCCGAGCCCCTGTTCCTGCCGATCGCCGAGTTTGAAATGGACCTGGCCGACAAGCCGTTCCCACCATTCCCGCCGGAAGAAATCGCCGCCCAGCAGAAACAGCAGGACTTCGAAAGTGGCTGGGTTCGTCCGATCGTGTTGACCGCCGGTCAACCTGTGCCAGCTGCCGGTCCCGCGCCGCAACCGCGTCCCCTGCACCTGCCGATCGCCGAGTTTGATCTCGACCTGCTGGACAAGCCTTTCCCGCCCTTCTCCCCCGAAGAACTGATCGAGCAACAGAAGCAACTCGACTTCGATAACGGCTGGGCACGGCCGATCATCCTGCAAAACCTGCGTCTGGCCGCCTGACCCTCAGCGACACCTGCGCTGTTCAGTCCTTGAACAATGAATTGGCCTGCTGGAACGGCATGGAGCGCGACGTGAAACCGAATGTCCCCGAATCGCGGATCTCCTGGGCGGCCCGGAAGAACTCGCCATAGGCTGCCAATGCCAGCGCCGAACCGACACTGATACGTTTAACGCCCATCTCACTCAACTGCTCGACCGATAACTTCAGGCCGCCGGACATCAACACGTTGACCGGTTTCGGCGCCACGGCGCGGACCACCGCCAATACGTCTTCGGCGCTGCGCAGGCCCGGCGCATACAGGACGTCGGCACCGGCCTCGGCAAACGCCTGCAAGCGGCGAATGGTATCGGCCAGATCCGGATTGCCGTGCAGAAAGTTCTCGGCCCGCGCGGTCAGCGTGAACGGAAAAGGCAAACTACGGGCGGCAGCGACGGCGGCTTCGATGCGCGCCACGGCATGTTCGAAGCAGTAGATCGGGCCCTCTTCACGCCCGGTGGCGTCTTCGATCGAGCCACCGACCGCCCCCACTTGCGCCGCCCGCAAAATACTCGTCGCGCATTCGGCCGGATTGTCGGCAAAGCCGTTTTCCAAGTCGACCGCCACCGGCAAATCACTGGCCGCAACAATCGCCTGAACGTTCAACAGGGTTTCGTCGAGGGTCAACCCGCCATCGGGACGCGCCCTGGAAAACGCATAACCTGCACTGGTGGTCGCCAACGCCTCGAAGCCCAGGCTGGCGAGCATTTTTGCTGAACCGGCGTCCCACGGATTGGGAATCACGAAAGCGCCTTTGCGCTCGTGCAGGGCTTTGAAGGCTTGGGCTCGAAGGGTTTGTGCGTCCATTGGCAGGCTCCTGAAAAGGCGAACGAATCCGCTTCAGAGCAGGCCAAGTTGCTCGGCGGCGGGTTCTCTGTATAGCTCAGGCAGCGGCGGCAAGCCAGGCAGACGCAACATCAATCTGGCGTGAAACCGCTGCGCCAGTTTCGCCGCCAACACGTTGTCGGCGGTGTGCAGGAAGATATAAGGCGTGCGCCCCTCTTCGATCCACAGGGCAATTTTCTCCACCCACGGCAGCAGAAACGGATCGTTGGCTTCCAACTGCGGATGGCCGATGAAGCGCACCTGGGGACATTGCGTGAACGCCGCCGGACGGGGTGGGACCCGCGGTTTCTTCGATTGGGCGTGGAGCACCGAGGGGTCGGTCGATGTGCAACTGAACAGCGCGCGCGAATCGAGACAAATGCGCTCGACGCCGCGATCCAGCAACAGGCGGTTGAGCTCGCGTTCGCTGTCACCCTTGGCGAAAAAGGCGTCATGCCGCACTTCCACCGCCAGTGGTCGCTCAAGGGCATCGATAAAACCCGCCAACTCGGGCAAGCGTTGCGGTGTAAAGCTCTTCGATAGCTGCAACCACAACGGCGCTACCCGCGCGCCGAGCGGGCTGAGCAACTGCGTGAAGGTTACGGCGGCGGTCAGTTGTTCACGCAGGTCGCCGCCATGACTGATGTCACCGGGGAACTTGGCGGTGAAGCGAAAGTGTTCGGGCAGGGTTTCGGCCCAGCGCTGCACGGTGGTGGCGGCCGGGCTGGCGTAGAAGGTCGTGTTGCCTTCCACAGCGTTGAACACTTGGGAATACAGACTCAGAAACTCGGCGGGTCTGGCGTCCGCCGGATACAGATACTCACGCCAGGCGTTTTCGCTCCAGGACGGGCATCCGAGGTAGTACGGCAGCATCATCAGATGTACAGGTCGAGACCCAGTACTTCAGCATCCCAATCGACAAAACCGGCGGTGCTCAAGTAGCTGGCCAAAGCCATCGCCACACTTTTGCTCATGGCACGGTGGTAAATCATGTCTTGCTGACGGGCAGGGAGATTGCTCAGTTTTTGTGCGGAGGCTCTGGCGGCTCGGGCGGCCAGTTGCTCTTCGGACGGAAATTCCAGCTCACCGTCGATATCGACGGATTCGTCTTCCACCACAGGGCCTTTGCGAGGCTTGCGCTTGATGGGGTAAGACTGAGAAGAAAAGCCGTCTATACGCATAATTGTATGCTCGGTATCAGTGATGGCAGTTTAGTGGCGCATAACCCACTTCGCAAACCGCCGAGTGATAACTAGAACACATAAAAAGCAAAAGGTTTAAAAGCGGGAATTAGAAACTGACGATTGGTTTGGATTGGCACACTTTGTGGCGAGGGAGCTTGCTCCCGCCGGCTGCAAAGCGGCGTCATTCCTACAGCCTCACCTTGCCACCAGGTATTGCGACGGCTTCGCCGCCGAACGGGAGCAAGCGCCCTCGCCACAAAAGTGTCCTCAGCACTGAATCGGGTAAATCAACGTGCCTTCGGCGTCGCAACCTTGTCCCGCAAATAAACCGGCTGTGCTTCATCCGCCACAATCGCCTCACCGCGCTCCCAGGCAAATCGCGCCAGCGTCAGCAAGTCTTCGGCATGGGGCAGCATGCCCGCGTCCTGACCGCTCAGGTGGACGCCGATGCGCTCGGCATACCCCCAACCGGTGCCCGCGCCAAACCATTCGCCACTGGCATCAGCCGGCAATGCAGCCACTTCCGGGGCCAATACCGCTTCAGCCCCGACCAGTCGCATCTCCCCTGCCGTTTCGCGGTAGCAGCCCCAATACACCTCGTCCATCCGCGCATCGATGGCCGCCGCGACCTGGCTGACGCCATGCTCGCGATACGCACGCTGGGCCAGTACGGCCAGGTTCGACACCGGCAACACCGGGCGATCCAGGGCAAATGCCAGGCCCTGCACCACGCCGATGGCAATCCGCACGCCTGTGAATGCGCCCGGTCCGCGACCGAAAGCGATGGCGTCGACCGCTTGCAGCGTGGTCCCGGCATCGGCCAGCAACTGCTGGATCATGGGCAACAGCTTCTGCGCATGCAGGCGCGGGATCACCTCGTAATGGCTCGTGACCTTGCCGTCATGCAGCAAGGCAACGGAGCAAGCTTCAGTCGCGGTGTCCAGGGCCAGCAAGGTGCTCATCGATGTATCCGTAAAAGAGGTCAGAAAAAAGTGCGTCAGTATAAACAACTACGGCCCGCAAGCGGGCCGTGGATGATGCAGCAAATCAGACTTTTCAGCTCAGGGCAGCCAGCACCTTGGCGGTGATCGCTTCAACCGAACCGACACCTTCGATATGACTGTACTTCGGCTTGCCATTGGCAGCCGAGAGCTTCTGGTAGAAGTCCACCAACGGCTTGGTCTGCGAATGGTAGACCGACAGGCGATGACGCACGGTTTCTTCGGTGTCGTCCTTGCGCTGTACCAGGTCTTCACCGGTGATGTCGTCTTTGCCCGCGATTTTCGGCGGGTTGTAGACGATGTGGTACACGCGACCGCTGGCCTCGTGAACACGGCGACCGGCGATACGCTGAACGATTTCTTCGTCTTCAACGGCGATTTCAACCACGGCATCCAGCTCGACGCCAGCCGTCACCAGGGCTTCAGCCTGAGGAATGGTGCGCGGGAAACCGTCGAACAGGAAACCGTTGACGCAGTCGGACTGGGCAATGCGGTCCTTGACCAGTGCGATGATCAGGTCATCGGATACCAGGCCGCCCGCATCCATGATGCTCTTGGCTTTGATGCCCAGCTCGGTGCCGGCCTTGACCGCTGCGCGCAGCATGTCGCCGGTGGAGATTTGCGGAATACCGAATTTCTCGGTGATGAACTTAGCCTGAGTACCTTTACCGGCCCCGGGAGCTCCCAGCAGAATGACGCGCATCGATGTGCTCCTCAATTTTTTTATATAGATAACGTCAGATTCGCCTCATGGGGCCAATCTCAAAAATAGGGTCGTGACCGCCCAAACGGCCAAAGGCTGATCAAGATACACAGCAGGCTGCGCCCACACAAGCCGCCAAAAGTCGGAGAAACCGCCGCCTCCTGCGACCTTTTGGCGCGGTTCCCCTGGTCGCAACCCCATCATTAACTGTCGCCTTGCCGCACTTTCTTGCTTGCCTTTGACCGGCATCCGCCCCCTGCAGCGAATGCCTGCCCCAGGGCAAAAACCTTAGCCGGTATTGCGCAAACCGGCAGCAATCCCCGCCACAGACACCAGCAATGCCTGTTCTACCGGGCTGCCCTGTGCCACGTCCTGTTGTCGCGAGCGCGCCAACAACTCCGCCTGCAATAGATGAAGCGGGTCGAGGTAGGTATTGCGCAAGCGGATGAATTCAAGGGTGTCAGGGCTATGTGCCAGTAGCTGCGACTGTCCGGTCAGACCCAGGACGATCGCGCATGCCTGCGACAATAGGTCGCGTAAGTGCGCGCCCAACGGCAGCAATTGCGGTTCCACCAGACGCTCATCGTAGGACCGGGCGATGTCCGCGTCGGCCTTGGCCAGGACCATTTCCAGCATATCGATGCGCGTACGGAAGAACGGCCACTGCTCGCGCATTTGCCCCAGCAGCTCACCTTCACCGCGCTCCAGGGCCTTGCTCAAGGCCGCTTCCCAACCGAGCCAGGCCGGCAGCATCAGGCGCGTCTGGGTCCAGCCGAAGATCCACGGGATCGCCCGCAGGCTTTCGATCCCGCCCGCCCTGCGCTTGGCGGGGCGGCTGCCCAACGGCAGACGTCCAAGCTCCTGCTCAGGGGTGGACTGGCGGAAGTATTCAACGAATTGCGGATTTTCCCGCACTACGGCGCGATAAGCGCTCACGCCGTCGGCCGCCAGTTCGTCCATCAGATGGCGCCACTGCGGGGTCGGAGGGGGCGGTGGCAACAGGGTCGCTTCCAGCACCGCCGCCAGATACAGATTGAGGTTTTGCTCGGCGATGTCCGGCAGGCCGAATTTGAACCGGATCATTTCCCCCTGCTCGGTGGTACGGAAACGCCCTGCGACCGAACCCGGCGGCTGCGACAGAATGGCCGCATGAGCCGGGCCGCCGCCACGGCCCACGGTGCCGCCGCGACCGTGGAACAACAGCAGCTCCACCTGCTGCTCGCGGCAGATATCCACCAACCGTTCCTGCGCCCGATATTGCGCCCAGGCCGCCGCCGTGGTGCCGGCGTCCTTGGCGGAGTCGGAGTAGCCGATCATGACCTCCTGCGGCCCTTGCAGGCGCGAGCGATATCCCGGCAGCAGCAGAAGTTTCTCGATCACCGGCCCGGCGTTATCCAGGTCCGCGAGGGTTTCGAACAACGGCACCACGCGCATCGGCCGCAACACGCCAGACTCTTTGAGCAGCAGTTGCACGGCGAGCACATCGGAAGCGGCACCGGCCATGGAGATCACATACGAACCGAGGGATGCCCCCGGCGCCGCGGCGATTTCCCGACAGGTCGCCAGCACTTCGGCGGTGTCGGCAGACGGCTTGTAGTGCGGCGGCAGCAAGGGCCGACGGTTGTTCAGTTCACGCATCAGGAAGGCAATGCGCTCTTCTTCGCTCCAGTCTTCGTAGCGACCCAGGCCAAGGTAATCGGTGATTTCGGTCATGGCTGCACTGTGCCGCGACGAGTCCTGGCGCACATCGAGACGCACCAGGAACAGGCCGAAGGTGACCGCCCGGCGCAAGCAGTCGAGCAACGGGCCGTCGGCGATCACGCCCATGCCGCATTGATGCAGCGAGTGATAGCACAGCTCCAGCGGATCGAGCAGTTCCCGATTGTTCTGCAAGACATCGGCCGGTGCCGGCGCAGGTGTGGTCAACGCAGCGTGAGCCCAGTTGCGCGTCGCACGCAGGCGCTCGCGCAGTTGTTTGAGGACCGCGCGATAGGGCTCGGCACTGTCGCCGGCCCTGGCTTTCAATTCGTCGCTGGCCTGCTGCATCGATAGCTCGGCGGCGAGCTGATCGACGTCACGCAGGTACAAATCCGCCGCCATCCAGCGTGCCAGCAACAACACTTCACGGGTAACGGCGGCGGTCACGTTCGGGTTGCCGTCGCGGTCGCCGCCCATCCACGAAGCAAAGCGAATCGGCGCGGCTTCCAGGGGCAAGCGCAGGCCCGTGGCGGCATGCAGGGCCTGATCGGCCTTGCGCAGATAATTGGGAATGGCTTGCCACAGCGAATGCTCGATCACCGCGAAGCCCCATTTGGCTTCATCAACCGGTGTCGGACGTGTACGACGGATCTCTTCGGTGTGCCACGCTTCGGCGATCAGGCGCTGCAGTGTCGACTTGATCTGCTCGCGTTCGGCGCCGGTCAGGTCGCGATGGTCCAGGGCCGCCAGTTGCGCGGCGATGGCATCGTACTTCTGGATCAAGGTGCGACGCGCGACTTCGGTCGGGTGCGCGGTGAGAACCAGCTCGATTTCCAGCCGCCCCAATTGCCGGGCCAGGGACTCGGCGCCATGGCCTTCGGCGCGCAGCCGGGCAAGCAGTTCCGGCAGCACACGCGCTTCGAAAGGCGCCGGCCTGGATTCTTCGCGGCGGTGAATCAGCTGATATTGCTCGGCGATGTTGGCCAGATTGAGGAACTGATTGAACGCCCGCGCTACCGGCAGCAACTCGTCCTCGGTCAACTGATTGAGGCTGGCGCTCAATTCGGCGTCCATGGAACCGCGGCGATCGGCCTTGGCCCCTTTGCGGATCTGCTCGATCTTGTCGAGGAAACCATCCCCGTACTGGTCACGAATGGTGTTGCCCAACAGCTCACCCAACAGGTGAACATCCTCGCGCAAGCGTGCATCGATATCGGTCATCAGCAGTTCTCCAGCGAAAAGTCCGGGCGGCCATGAACTTAAAGAGTGCCGCTCCAGAGCGCTTCTTACAAGCAAGACGACGAAGGGACTTTAAACCTTGGGCGTTAAGGCTAGTCTGAACTATGAGCCGTACAACGACTGTCACCGGCCAATGCCGGACACTCACCCGGCCTGCCACGAGCAGGAGCGCAATGAGGTCATTATGAAAATCCGCGAACTGGCCCAGCATTGGGAAGAAAATGCCAAGGGTCGCCTGACCAAGACGGGCTACACGATTCATCTGGACGTGGAAGCCGCCGCACGCCTGGCGGCCATTACCGAGATGTACCCCAAACGACAACCCGAGGAGCTGCTCGGTGAACTGATCGGCGCCGCGCTGGAAGAACTGGAAAAAAGCTTTCCCTATGTGAAAGGCTCGACCGTGGTGGCCACTGACGAAGAAGGTGATCCACTGTATGAGGACATCGGCCCGACCCCTCGCTTTCTCGCCTTGTCCCGCCGGCACTTGCATGACTTGTCAGCAGGCAACGACAAGCAAAAACACTGATTTCCCCTACGGATGATCCCCCTGTAGGAGCGAGCCAGCTCCGGGCGGCGTTCCGACGATGGTCGTCAACGAAAACGCGTGATACCCGAGTAACGCGGCGCGTCGAAATCCATCGTCGGAACGCCGCCCGGAGCTGGCTCGCTCCTGCAAGCGCCAGACCTCACGCCTGATTAATTTCTCTGAACTTTCGAAAAACCCCTCGGGTCAACCCAGTAACCATGCCTGGGACGGCCGTATCAAATCCCCTCGAAACCGTAGCTCGCGGCTCCTTTGCCCAGGATGGATTTTTTTGTTGTTCAGGAGTTAGTCCAATGGAGTTGAAGATCATGAAAACAGGTACTGGCAAATCCTCATCCACCCCTCTGCATGGCCTGAAAATGGCAGCCCTCGCCCTCGGCGGCAGTCTCGTACTGGCCGGTTGCGCCGGTAACCCGCCCACCGAACAATTCGCCGTCACCGAGTCAGCGGTCAATAACGCTGTCAGCGCCGGCGGGACTGAATTCGCGGCGGTGGAAATGAAGTCTGCGCAAGACAAGCTCAAACAAGCCGAAATCGCCATGCACGACAAGAAGTACGAGCAAGCGAAAACCCTGGCCGAGCAAGCCGAATGGGATGCTCGCGTGGCCGAACGCAAAGCCCAGGCGATGAAAGCCGAACAAGCGCTGAAGGATGCTCGCCAAGGGGTTCAGGAACTGCGTCAGGAAAGCCAGCGCACCGTTCAGTAACGGCGCGGCACGACGTATTTCTTACTCGACTAAAAGGACGAAACCATGATTTCCAAATGCATGAATTCCAAACAATTGATGATCCCTGCCCTGCTGGCCGCCAGTATTGCCCTGGCAGCGTGCTCGACACCGCCCAACGCCAATCTTGAACAGGCCCGCACCAACTATTCCGGCCTGCAGGCCAACCCGCAGGCGAGCAAAGTCGCAGCGCTGGAAACCAAGGATGCCAGTGATTATCTGGACAAGGCCGACAAGGCCTATCTGGACAAGGAAGACCCGGCCAAAGTCGATCAACTGGCCTATCTGACCAACCAGCGTGTCGAAGTGGCGAAACAGACCATCGCCCTGCGTACGGCGGAAGCCAACCTTAAAAACGCTTCTGCGCAACGTGCCCAGGCCCGCCTGGATGCCCGTGACCAGCAGATCAAGCAATTGCAGGACAGCCTCAACGCCAGGCAAACCGATCGCGGCACGCTGGTGACCTTCGGTGACGTGCTGTTTGCCACCGACAAGGCCGAGCTGAAATCCAACGGTCTGATGAACATCAACAAACTGGCGCAGTACCTCCAGGAAAACCCCGACCGCAAGGTCATCGTCGAAGGCTACACCGACAGCACCGGTACGGCGTCGCACAACCAGTCGCTGTCAGAACGTCGCGCCAACTCCGTGCGCATGGCACTGGTGAAAATGGGCGTCGACCCGACCCGCATCGTCGCCCAGGGTTATGGCAAGGAATACCCGGTGGCGGACAATACCAGCGTGTCGGGACGGGCACAGAATCGTCGGGTGGAAGTGACGATTTCCAATGATAACCAACCGGTGATTCCACGGTCGGCGGTGAGTGCCAACACCCAATAAAAACCACAGTGGGAGCGAGCCTGCTCGCGATGAGGCCTGGACATTCAACATCTGTGTTGACTGTCACGCCGCCATCGCGAGCAGGCTCGCTCCCACGTCAGGTTTCTGTTCAGGGTTGCAGTTGCTGCGGCGTTTCCTGGCCCATGCAACGCACGGCTTTTTTCTTGCTGTCGATCAGCACCCCGGTCAGGCCTTTCTGTTCGGTGTCGAACAGCACCAGCACACCATCGATGCACTGCGCCACTTGGGCGGCCGGTTCCAGGGAGACTTTATAGTCCTCGCCCGGCACGGTCTTGAGCATGGTGAACTCGTTGAGCAGCAACGCATCCTCAGGCTTGGCGAAGTGCAGGTAGCCGTACCACCACAGGGCACCCACAGTGCCGAGGATGCTGCAAATACCGGTGATGATCAGCGGGATGGCGTTACGTTCTTCACTCATTGCGGACTCTCTGGTGGTTCATCTTCAGAATGTTAGGGCGCCGGGTAATTGGGGATCTCACCCAGGCGGCGCAGACCGTTGAAATGCTGCGGGTCATCAAGAAAACGCAGCATGACCTTGCGCCAGACCGGATCGGCGAACGTCTGCACGTGACCCCCGCGGGTCAGTTGCAGCACGCGCGGCGGCGGCGCAGCTTGATACAGACGGATGCCGTTGGAAAGAGGCACGAGCGGGTCGTCGATGCTGTGGAAGATCAGTTTCGGCACGCCATTGATCTTCCCCATCGAGTTGATTGCACTGTCGCCGTCCGGCACCAGCCACGACAACGGCACCTGAAACGCCCAGGTCAGCCATGAGTTGCTCAGGGCATATCGGCCGACACTGCGGTAACTGGCGGGCACGCCGTCGAGCACGAACGCCTTGAGTTGTTTCTGCCGCTCCGGGTGCAGAGCCAGGTAATGCACGGCCATCGAGCCGCCGAGGCTTTGCCCGAGGAGGATCACCGGCTTGCCCTTGACCTCCGGCGCCTGGTCCAGCCAGGCGAATGCCGCGTCGATGTCCAGATAGATCTCCGGCAGGCTCGGCTCGCCTTCGGACAGGCCATAACCGCGATAGTCCACCAGCAACACTTGGTAACCCTTTTCCGGCAACCAATAGCTGCCGCCCAGATGCATGGGCAGGTTTCCGCCATTGCCGTGCAGGTGCAGCACCGTGCCCTTGACCTCTACCCCCTTTTTCGCCGGCAACCACCAGGCATGCAGGCGCAGGCCGTCGGCAGTGGTCAGGGTGACGTCGCGGTATTCGAGCCTGGCTTTTTCCGGGGTGAACAACTGGCCGGGTTCGGGGTAGAACAGCAGCGAGCTGCAACCGCTCAGGGCCAGGAGCAGGCAGATGACGCCGAGGATTCTCATCCGTTGAAACCTCGCAAAAAAGAAGAAGGCCGAACACCGAACCCTGTGGGAGCGAGCCTGCTCGCGATGGCGGTGCATCAGTCAACATTGAGGTTGAATGCTCGCTCCCACAATGGTCCATGGCTTACCGCTACAGGATGTTGGAGTAATCCGCCTCGATCCGGTCCAGGCTCAGGTGATTGAGGAAGTTGGAGAAGCACATCCACGCCGACAACGCATTCATGTCGCGGAACTGCTCCGGCAGGTACTTCGGCGGTACCACCAGCCCTTCATCCACCAACTGCCGCAGGGTGCGCATGTCTTCCAGCGTGGTCTTGCCGCAAAACAGCAGCGGTATCTGCTCCAGTTTGCCTTTGCGCACGGCCAGCTGAATGTAGTTGTAAATCATGATGAAGCCCTTGAGGTAGGACAAGTCTTTGGTAAATGGCAGACCTGTCGGCACCGAACCTCGAAAAACGCGACTGGTGTTGCTGTAGCTTTCCGCCATTTCGAAACCCTGCTCGCGGAAAAACTCGAACACCTGCAGGAAGTCGGCACCCTCCTCCACCATGTGAATGGCGCGGGTACGGTTGGTCAGTTTGCGCAGGCGACTCGGATAGGAGGCGAAGGTGATGATTTCCATCAGGATCGCCAGGCCTTCCTGGGTCACCGTCGACGAGGGCGGGCCCTTGGCCAGGAAGGTGCAGATCGGCTGGTTCAGGCCATTGAGCGTGGTGCCGACGTGCACCAGTCCTTCGTGGACTTCCAGGGCGCGCACATCGCGCTGGTTGAACATCGCGTCGGCGCGGATCTTGATGTAGTCGGCACCGGCCGCCGCATCGGCGACGATACCGTCGGACTCGAACACCCGAATGGTTTCCTCGGCCTCGCCGAACACCTTGTTCAAGCGATGCTGCAGCATTTCCACCGCATCCTTGGCCGTCAGCGTCTTCGGTTCATCCTTGAGGTCGCCACGGCCATCGATGTTGTTCAGGTAATCGGAGAGCATCAGCCCCAGGTCGGACAGGGTCGGGTCACCGGCGTGGAACGCGTCGGACGCGGCGCCGTACAACTCCTGGGAAATCAGGCCGAAATCCTCGGTGCCGCGCGCTTCAAGCATGCGCACCACCATCCGGTATTCCTTGCACATGCGCCGCATGATCTGGCCGACCGGGTTGAACTGGCCGAGCTGGCGGGTGATGTCGCGCTCGATGTTCTGGAACTCCAGCTTCACTTTGCTGGAGTCGAAGGACAGCGGCCGGTTCAGGTAATAGTCGCGGTCCACCGCCGGCATTTCCTTGCCCTTGGCCTTGAGGAAACCCTTGCGGATGTTGTCGTCCCACTTGACCGCATCGAGGACGCGGATCGGCGTCTGCGCCAGCACAATGCGATCGGACAAAATGCGTATCGACTGCTGGTATTCGTCCACCCGAAACTCCTGTTGAAAGCGTTATGTGGGTTTATTTGGCCTTGGCCTGGCGCTGATAACGCACCACCTCGACGAACACATCGGAATTGGCCGGGTCATCGAGGTAGGCGGACACCTGGTCCATCTTGCTGTTGATCAACACGCCGTCGCCTTCAGCCGTTTGAAAGCCATCGCCGTTCAGGGCCTTCTGCTGCAATGCCTGATTGATTTGCTCGAGGTCGAGGTTGTAGACCACCAGTTCATGTTTGTCGGTCAGTTCGAAGCCGGCGATGGTGAAATGCCCGCCGAACTGCGCTGGCACTTTCGCCGACAGATACCAGCGACTGCCATGTCGCGACACCGTGAAAGGATAGGCTTCGCGCTCCTTGGGTTTGGCGCGAAAGTAGCTGATCGCCTGGTACTGGTTATCACCGATGCGCGTCAACTCCAGATTCAGCGGCTCACCCCAGGCGTTGGTGCTGGTCCATTTGCCGAGCAACCCTTTGGGCGCGGGTTCGCTCGTGGGCAGCGGCTCCTTGAAGGTCACCAGGCAGCCACTGAGCAGCAGGAACGACAGGGCGATCACTGCGACATGCCAGGCTTTCATTCAACACTCCCTATGAACGGACTCCGCACCCAGCAGGAACGAGCTTGCTCGCGATGGCGGCGTGTCAGACAACACAGATGCTGAATGTCAGACCATCGCGAGCAAGCTCACTCCTACAGTTATTACACCGACGCCAATACCAAATGCATGTAGCGCGTCAGGATGCCGAGCATTTCCTCTTCGGCCACCGGTTCGGCGTCGTTGAGCAGGCCCTGATATTCCATCCGTCCGATGATAGCCGTCAACACTTTGGCATCCTGTTGCGGCTCGCGCGAACCCAATACCTGAAACAGCTGGCAGGAGCCCTGCAGGAGAATCTGCTGGTGCGAGCGCACCAACTCGGCCAGGCGCGGGTTCAACAGCGCTTCCTGGCGGAATGCCTGTTCGGCCATCAGGTGTTCGCGACGGGTGAGCAGTTGCCGGTGCACATAGTCCGCCATCAGCCGTGCGATATCGTCCGCCAGCTTCGAACGGGCCTCTGGACTGCCATCGCCACTGTCGACCATTTCGCGCAGCAGGCCTTCGTTATTCACCCACAACTTGGCCATGTAGGCTGCGCTGCGTTCAACGTATTGAGCGAAGGTATCGGTGAGCAGGTCATCGATATCCTTGAAGTAGTAGGTGGTCGCCGACAACGGCACATTGGCCTCGGCAGCCACTGCGCGGTGGCGCACGGCCCGCACGCCATCGCGCACGACAATGCGCATTGCAGCATCGAGAATCTCCTGTCGACGCTGTTCGCTGCCCTGTCGGCTGGCCTTGCGGCCCTGGTACTGAACACTTTCAGCGACCGCAGTGGCGACACCCGCTGCACCTTCTTGAGCCATTGCACCGTTCACGACAGGATTCCTCTCTCACTTCAAAAGTAACCATTTGATACGTTTGTACCAGACAGGCAATAAAAAACCGCCTGAAAAGGCGGCTTTTTAATTAAAACACTTACGCTTGCGGCCGCATGTGCGGGAACAGGATCACGTCGCGGATCGACGGTGAGTTGGTCAGCAGCATCACCAGACGGTCGATGCCGATACCTTCACCCGCTGTTGGCGGCATGCCGTATTCCAGCGCGCGAACGAAGTCGGCGTCATAGTGCATGGCTTCGTCGTCGCCGGCGTCCTTGTCGGCCACCTGCGCCATGAAGCGTTCGGCCTGGTCTTCCGCGTCGTTCAACTCGGAGTAGGCGTTAGCGATTTCACGGCCGCCAATGAACAGCTCGAAACGGTCGGTGACGTTCGGGTTCTCGTCGTTACGACGAGCCAGCGGCGACACTTCGAACGGGTACTGGGTGATGAAGTGCGGCTGTTCCAGCTTGTGCTCGACCAGCTCTTCGAAAATCATCACCTGCAGCTTGCCCAGGCCTTCGAAGCCCAGCACCTTGGCGCCGGCCTTCCTGGCGATGTCGCGGGCCTTGTCGATGTCGTTCAGATCGTCAGCGGTCAGCTCAGGGTTGTACTTGAGGATCGAGTCGAACACCGACAGACGCACGAACGGCTCGCCGAAGTGGAACACCTTGTCGCCGTACGGCACGTCGGTGCTGCCCAGAACCAGCTGCGCCAGTTCACGGAACAGTTCTTCGGTCAGGTCCATGTTGTCTTCGTAGTCGGCGTAAGCCTGGTAGAACTCCAACATGGTGAATTCAGGGTTGTGACGAGTCGAAACGCCTTCGTTACGGAAGTTGCGGTTGATCTCGAACACTTTTTCAAAACCACCGACCACCAGACGCTTGAGGTACAGCTCAGGCGCGATACGCAGGAACATTTCCATGTCCAGCGCGTTGTGGTGGGTTTCGAACGGTTTGGCTGCCGCGCCGCCCGGAATGGTTTGCAGCATCGGCGTTTCCACTTCCAGGAAGTCACGCTTCATCAGGAAGCTGCGGATGTGGGCGATGACTTGCGAACGCACGCGGAAAGTCTGACGCACGTCCTCGTTGACGATCAGGTCAACATAACGCTGACGGTAGCGTTGCTCGGTGTCGGTCAGGCCGTGGTGTTTGTCCGGCAGCGGGCGCAGGGATTTGGTCAGCAGGCGCACGCTGGTCATTTCGACGTACAGGTCGCCTTTGCCGGAGCGGGCCAGGGTACCTTCGGCGGCAATGATGTCGCCCATGTCCCAGGTTTTCACCGAGGCCAGGGTTTCTTCGGACAGGGTCTTGCGGTTGACGTAGACCTGGATACGCCCGGTCATGTCCTGGATCACCATGAACGAGCCACGGTTGAGCATGATACGACCGGCAACCTTGACCGGAATCGCAGCCTCTGCCAGCTCTTCCTTGGTCTTGTCCGCGTACTGCTTCTGCAAGGCATCGCAGTAGTTTTCGCGGCGGAAGTCGTTCGGGAAGGCATTGCCCTTGGCGCGCTCGGCAGCAAGCTTTTCCTTGCGCAGGGCGATCAGGGAGTTTTCTTCCTGTTGCAGGGCTTGCGGGTCGAGTTCTAGGTCGCTCATGTCTTTAAATTTTCCATCAGGTTCGTTGTCCCCGACCTGCGGTCGGGGAGCGCCGGCACGCCGGCTCCTAAAAAAGGGTTACAGGCCGGATTTCAGGCTGGCTTCCAGGTATTCGTCGATGTCGCCATCGAGCACCTTGTCGCAGTCGCTGCGTTCGATGTTGGTGCGCAGATCCTTGATCCGCGAGGCATCCAGCACGTACGAACGAATCTGGTGACCCCAGCCGATATCGGACTTGGTGTCTTCCAGGGCCTGGGAGGCCGCGTTGCGTTTCTGCATTTCCTGCTCGTACAACTTGGCCCGCAGCATTTTCATCGCGGTGTCCTTGTTGGCGTGCTGGGAACGTTCGTTCTGGCAGCTGACCACGGTGTTGGTCGGTACGTGGGTGATACGTACGGCCGAGTCGGTGGTGTTTACGTGCTGACCACCGGCACCGGAGGAACGATAGGTATCGATCCGCAGGTCTGCCGGGTTGATCTCGATTTCCACCTTGTCATCGATCTCGGGGGAAACGAACACCGCAGAGAACGAGGTGTGGCGACGGTTGCCGGAGTCGAACGGGCTCTTGCGCACCAGACGGTGTACGCCGATCTCGGTACGCAGCCAGCCAAAGGCGTATTCGCCCTTGATGTGCACGGTAGCGCCCTTGATCCCGGCGACTTCGCCGGCGGACAACTCCATGATGGTGGCGTCGAAACCGCGTTTGTCGGCCCAGCGCAGGTACATGCGCAACAGGATGTTGGCCCAGTCCTGGGCTTCGGTGCCGCCGGAGCCGGCCTGGATGTCCAGGTAGGCATTGTTCGGGTCCATTTCGTGGCTGAACATGCGGCGGAATTCAAGCTTGGCGAGGTTTTCCTCGAGACGGGCCAGCTCGGCGACCACATCGCCCACCGCGCCTTCGTCGTTTTCTTCGACAGCCATGTCCAGCAGGTCGCGGCAATCGGCCAGACCGGCGTTCAGCTCGTCCAGGGTTTCGACGATCTGGGCCAGCGCAGAGCGCTCGCGGCCCAGTTCCTGGGCGTACTCAGGTTTGTTCCAGACATTCGGATCTTCAAGCTCGCGATTGACCTCGGTCAGACGCTCATGCTTTTGATCGTAGTCAAAGATACCCCCGAATGGTTTCGGAGCGCTCGGACAGGTCCTTGATGGTGTTAAGGATCGGGTTGATTTCCATGGCGGGCAGCACTCGTTGGCGAACTTTTGAAAGCCGGCGAGTATAACGGCAAACGGCCGGAAACGGCAGTCCGCTTGGCTGAAAAGGCAGGGTTTAGGGGAAATGTTGATCGGTTAAAACACCAAACCTGTGCGAGCTCGCTTTGGGCGGCGTTCCGACGATGGCGGTATAACCTTCAACATCGATGTTGACTGACCCGCCGTTTTCGCGAGCAAGCTTGCTCCCACAAGAAATGCGTTGATGAGCAGAACAGGCGACTCACCCGATCCCCACCTGATTACGCCCATTCTTCTTCGCCAGATACAGCCCCTTGTCCGCCGCCGAGATCAATTCGCGGCAATGGCTGCCTGCTGCCGGGGTGATGGTCGACAGGCCGATGCTGACGGTCAGGCTGGAGCCTTCGGTCGGGGAAATGTGCGGGATCTTCAGGGCTTCGATGGTCATGCGCAGTTTTTCCGCCACCAGTCGGGCTCCGCCCTGAGAGGTGTTGGGCAGGACCAGGGCGAACTCTTCACCGCCGTAACGGGCCGGCAAGTCCGAAGGCCGGGCGCTGGCATCGCGGATCGCCGCGGCGACCCTGCGCAGGGCCTCGTCGCCTTCGAGATGGCCGAAGGAGTCGTTGTAGGTCTTGAAGTAATCCACATCGATCATCAGCAGCGACAACTGGCTCTGCTCGCGCAGGGAACGACGCCACTCAAGCTCCATGTATTCATCGAAATGCCGACGGTTCGACAGCCCGGTCAGGCCGTCGGAGTTCATCAGGCGCTGCAGCACCAGATTGGTGTCGAGCAACTGCTGCTGGCTCACGCGCAAGGCACGATACGCCGCGTCCCGCTGCAACAGGGTCATGTAGGAGCGCGAGTGATAGCGGATGCGCGCAACCAGTTCGATGTTGTCCGGCAGCTTGACCAGGTAATCGTTGGCCCCGGCCGCGAACGCCGCGCTCTTGATCAGCGGGTCTTCCTTGGTCGACAGGACAATGATCGGGATGTCCTTGGTCGCCGGGTGATTGCGGTACTCGCGCACCAGGCTCAGGCCGTCCAGACCGGGCATGACCAGGTCTTGAAGGATCACCGTCGGCTTGATGCGAACCGCATGGGCAACAGCCTGGTGCGGGTCGGCGCAGAAATGGAAGTCGATGTTTTCTTCGTTCGACAACCCGCGGCGCACCGCCTCGCCGATCATTGCCTGATCGTCCACCAACAGCACCATGGCGGCGTTTTCGTCAGTCTTGAAGTCGTCGAGCTGTAAATCAGTCATGTGCGTTCACCTGAATACTGCCTGGGCCAGGATTGCCGGGAAAAGTCGTCATTTGGGGAAAATCTCGAGCAATCGTGGCGCTATTTTTTCCAGCGGGCGAATTTCCATGGCGGCGTCGATGGCCGCGGCCGCCTTCGGCATGCCATACACCGCACTGCTTTGTTGGTCCTGCGCGATGGTCAGGTAGCCTTGCTGGCGCATGAGTTTAAGCCCTTGTGCACCATCACGCCCCATGCCGGTGAGCAAAACGCCCACTGCATCGCCGTTCCAGTGATTGGCCACGCTCTCGAAAAACACATCGATGGAAGGCCGATAGATTTCGTTGACCGGCTCGGCGGTGTAAGCCAGCGTGCCGTTTTTCAACAAACGAATATGGTGATTGGTGCCGGCCAGCAAAACCGTGCCGCTTTGCGGCGTTTCGCCTTCCTGAGCCAGGCGCACGTTGAGACCGCTGGCGCTGCCGAGCCATTCGGCCATGCCGGCGGCGAACACCTGGTCAACGTGTTGCACCAGCACGATGGCGGCGGAGAAATCCTTCGGCAGGCCCTTGAGCAAGACCTCCAGCGCCGCCGGCCCACCTGCCGAGGAACCGATGGCGATCAGGCGCTTGGCCGAGGCCGAACCGCGCAACGGACTCGGTGCCGGCCGCTCCCGATGCCCCTTGTCGCCGATCAGCCAGCCGATGTTCATGATCTTGCGCAGCAGGGGCGCAGCCGCTTCCTGGGCGTTACCCGCACCGAGGGACGGGGTGTCGACCACATCCAGGGCACCATGGCCCATGGCTTCGAACACCCGGTGCACGTTTTGCTGGCGATCCACGGTGACGATGACAATGGCGCACGGGGTTTCGGCCATGATCCGCCGCGTGGCCTCTACCCCGTCCATCACCGGCATGATCAGGTCCATCAGAATCAGATCCGGCGTCTGTTCGGCAGCCTTTTGCACGGCCTCCCTGCCGTTGGTGGCGACCCAGATCACCTGGTGCGCCGGCTCGAAGGCCAGCGCCCGGCGCAGCGCCTCCACGGCCATGGGCATGTCGTTGACGATGGCGATTTTCATGCCCGCGCTCCTCCTATGAGCTCAACCACTGCATCGAGCAGGGCGTCGTCATGAAAACTGGCTTTGGCTAGATAATAGTCGGCTCCAGCGTCCAGTCCACGACGACGATCCTCTTCACGATCCTTGTAAGACACCACCATCACCGGCAGCGATTGCAGGCGATTGTCCCGACGCAACAGCGACACCAGTTCAATGCCGTCCATGCGCGGCATATCAATGTCGGTAATCAACAGATCGAAATCCTCCGAGCGCAGCGCATTCCAGCCATCCATGCCGTCGACCGCCACGGCCACGTCATAGCCCCGATTGAGCAACAGCTTGCGTTGCAACTCACGCACGGTCAGGGAGTCATCGACCACCAGAATCCGCTTGCGGGCCGCCTCGGCGGCCTGGTTGCCGTGTCGGGCAATGCGCTCCAGGCGCCCGGTATTGAGCAGTTTGTCCACCGAACGCAGCATGTCCTCGACGTCGACGATCAGCACCACCGAACCGTCGTCGAGCAAGGCCCCGGCAGAAATGTCCTGGATCTTGCCCAGACGCTCATCCAGCGGCAACACGACCAGGGTCCGCTCACCGATAAAGCGCTCGACCGCCACCCCGTAGATCGTATCGCGCTCGCGGATCACCACGACTTTCAGAGTCTGCTGGTGGCCTTGATTCACCGGGCGCTGCAACAGCTGACTGGCCGCCACCAGGCCAACGTGCCGGCCTTCATGCCAGAAATGCTGACGACCCTCGAGCTGCACGATGTCGGCCGAATCCAGATCGCACATGCGCTCGATGTGGGCCAGCGGAAAGGCATAGGCCTCTCCGCCGACGTCCACCACCAGACTGCGCACCACCGACAGGGTCAGCGGCACTTCCAGATGAAAGCGACTGCCCTCGCCCGCCGTCTGCTCCAGTACCACCGCGCCCCGCAACTGGCGGACCATGTGCTGCACCGCATCCAGACCGACACCGCGTCCGGAGACTTCAGTGACGGTGTCGCGCAGGCTGAAACCCGGCAGGAACAGGAAAGTCAGCAGCTCCTCTTCGCTGAGCTGGGCAGCGGTTTGAGCTGGGGACAATTGGCGTTCGATGATGCTGCGGCGGACGTTCTCAAGGTCGACGCCGTTGCCGTCATCGCTCAGTTCCAGCACCAGCAAGCCCGCCTGATGGGAGGCACGCAAGCGAATCACGCCCTCGGCCGGTTTGCCCGCCAACAGCCGTTGTTCAGGGGTTTCGATACCGTGATCGACCGCATTGCGCAGCAGGTGCGTCAGCGGCGCTTCGAGTTTTTCCAGCACGTCGCGGTCAACCTGGGTCTTCTCGCCCTCGATTTCCAGACGCACTTGTTTACCGAGACTGCGCCCGAGGTCGCGGACCATTCGCACCTGACCGTTCAAGACATCAGCGAAGGGCCGCATGCGACAGGCCAGCGCGGTGTCGTACAACACCTGCGCGCGCTGGCTGGCCTGCCAGACGAACTCATCCAGCTCGGCGTTTTTTTCCACCAGCAATTGCTGGGACTCGGCCAACAGTCGACGCGCATCTTCGAGGGCTTCCCGGGCTTCGAGGCTCAGGGCGTGCTCCTTGAGATGGACGTTGAGGTTTTCCAGTGCTCGCAGGCTGTTGTTCTGGATGCGCTTGAGACGCTGCATGGTGGCCAGGTGCGGTTTGAGGCGCAGGGTTTCCACCAGGGATTTGCTCGACAGGTCGAGCAAGCTGTTCAGGCGCTCGGCGGTGACTCGCAACACGCGCTCGCCATTCTCGGTGGTGCGCCTGGACTTTTTCGGCACTTGCGCAATCGGCTCGACGGCAGGAGCAGGTTCTTCGGCAAAGGGTGCAGGCGCTTCAAGTTGAAGCTCTGCCATCAGGGATGCAGCCGTTGCCGTGACCGGTACGGCAGCCGCCGCCGGATCAAGCAGGCGTCCCATCAGGGCGACATAGGCCTCGATTTCCGCCGGTACCGGAGCGTTGCTCGGCGTCGCGATACGCATCAACAAATCGGTGCCTTGCAGCAATGCATCGATGTGTTCGGGACGCAGCAGCAGGCGGCCTTCCTGGGCGCTGACCAGGCAGTCCTCCATCACGTGGGCAACGCTGACCCCGGCATCGACACCGACGATCCGCGCCGCGCCTTTGAGCGAGTGTGCCGCGCGCATGCACGATTCGAGTTGGTCGGCCTGGGTCGGATTGCGCTCCAGGGCCAGCAGACCGGTACTGAGCACTTGGGTCTGGGCCTCGGCTTCGAGGCTGAACAGTTCCAGCAAAGAGGCGTCGCGCATCTGCTCGGGGGTCATGTGAGGCTCCGGGTCACGGCGGACAACAGCTGCTCTTCATCCAGCCAACGCAGGCTGCGCCCCCTGAATTGCAAGACGCCACGGGTGTACCGGGCACTGGCCTGGGTGCCGGAGCGCGAGGCCGCATCAAGGATCTGCTCGTCGATGGCATAAATGCCGTCCACTTCGTCCACCGGCACCACCACGGGCCCGCCATGGGCGGCGATGATCAGCATGCGCGGCATGACCCGTGTGCCGGGGGCGACATTGCTGATGCTGTCGAGCCCCAACAATTCGACCAACGAGAGGCACGCCACCAGCGCACCGCGCACGTTCGCCACGCCGAGCAAGGCGCCGGAGCGCTGATGCGGCAGCGAGTGAATCGCTTGCAGTGGCGCAACTTCAACCAGACTGCGAGTGGCCAGCCCCAACCATTCTTCGCCAAGGCGGAACATCAACAGCGAGCGGGTTTTCACCTCGCTCTCCACGGCGCTGGACACCTGCAAGCGGTCGTCCTGCTGCAAGGCATAACGATCCAGCAGGCGCGTGGCGGCCGCCGAATACACGGCGCAATTGCGGCAATGAATGTGTTCGCTCAGCAGCGGGCAGGACTTGTCGCCATGGATACCGATACGGTTCCAGCAATCATCGATGGCCTGGGCATCTTCACGGGTGACGCTAAAGGTGGCGGAGGCGATCATCGTTTGCGCTCACTGTCAGCGGCGCGCTCGCTGCGGGCGGCGCGGTCCTGTAATCGTCTGGCTCCCACGGTGTCGCCCTGGGATTGCAGCAAGGCGGCCAGGTGCATCAACGCGTCGGGATGTTGCGGCTCGAGGTACAACGCCTTGCGATAAAAACCCTGGGCTTCCAGGACACTGCCGGCCACATCGCTGAGCAACCCGAGCCAGTAAAACACCTGGGCCACAGGTTCGTGGCTACGCAAGTAACTTTCGCACGCGGCACGGGCTTGGGCACTCCTGCCTTCGTTGGCCAGCGAAGCGATGTTGGCCAGCAGCGTGGCAGCGTCGGCGCCGTCAGTTTTTGCCGTATGCGCTGTCGGCGCCACGGACGCGAACGGGCGTCTGTGTACTGGCGCCGGCACCACGTTGCGTACCGGTCGCGGCACAGGCAATGGCGCAGGAACCATGGCCGGTAAAGGTTCGGGCTCCGCAGCGTGGTGACGGCTGAAGGCAAAGGACTGTGCAATGCCAATGGAGCGCATGCCGAACCGTCCCAGCAGGCTGCCTTCGGCCGGGCCGATAAACAACACACCGTCGACGTGGGTCAGGCGCTTGAGCACTTCGAAAACCTGCTTTTGCGTGTCCTGATCGAAATAGATCAGCAGGTTCCGACAAAACACGAAGTCGTAGGGCGGCTCGTTGGCGAGCAACGCCGGATCGAGCACGTTGCCGACCTGAAAACGCACTTGATCCAGCACCCGTCCATCGAGGCGAAACCCGTCGTTTTCTGCCACGAAATACCGGTCGCGAAAGGCAATATCCTGCCCACGGAACGAATTCTTGCCGTAGAGCGCGCGCCGGGCTTTTTCCACCGACAGCGGGCTGACGTCCATGCCGTCGACCTTGAACTGGTGCGGCATCAGCCCGGCATCCAGCAACGTCATGGCAATCGAATAGGGTTCTTCGCCGGTTGAGCAAGGCAGGCTGAGAATCCGCAAAGCACGCAGGTTGTTGATCTCGGACAGGCGTTTGATCGCCAGTTTCGCCAGGGTGGCGAAGGACTCCGGGTAACGGAAAAACCAGGTTTCGGGGACGATCACCGCTTCGATCAGCGCCTGCTGTTCGTCTCGGGAACCCTGCAAGGTTTGCCAGTATTCATCGGTGGTCAACGCATTGGACGCGGTGCTGCGCTGGCGCACTGCACGCTCGATGATGGCGGGCCCCACGGAGGTGACGTCGAGGCCGATGCGTTCCTTGAGGAAATCGAAAAACCGCTGATCACCGCTCATGACCGCTCCTCAAGCAGCGCCAGATCCAGCGGCGGCGATGGGAACAGCAGCGCGCGGACCTGATCGTCCAGCAAATCGGCGACCCGTACCCATTGCAGTAAACCCTGCGCATCTTCGCGCACAGGCCCGAGGTACGGCGCCTGGCGATTATCGAGGCCGTAGGGCTGAAAATCCGCCGGGTTGCAACGCAAGGTGTCAGTGGCCTGTTCCAGAATCAGCCCGAGCAATTTCGGCGCGGCGCGTTCATCCGCGCGGTAATGGACCAGTACCAGACGCGTGCTGGTTCGAGCCTGGGCCGGGATACCAAACGTCAAGGCGCACAAGTCGATCACCGGCACCACCGCACCACGACAGGCGAATACCCCGGCGACCCAGTGCGGCGCGTGGGCAATCGGCTTCAGCGGCAGGCGCGGCAGCACTTCCGCGACCTCGGTGGCTTGCAAGGCATAGCGCTCGCTGCCGATGCGGAACACCAGAAACAACGCATGCAACGCCTGCTTCACGGCAGGGCGTTTGGCCGTGAGTTCGCTCATCAGACTTTGAATCGCGAGACGCCGCTACGCAGCCCCACGGCCACCTGACTCAGCTCGTCGATGGCGAAACTGGCCTGACGCAGGGATTCGACGGTCTGGCTGCTGGCATCGCCCAGTTGCACCAGGGCGTGGTTGATCTGTTCAGCGCCGGTGGCCTGGGCCTGCATGCCCTCATTGACCATCAATACGCGCGGCGCCAGCGCCTGAACCTGATGGATGATTTGCGACAGCTGTTCGCCAACCTGCTGCACTTCGGACATGCCGCGGCGCACTTCCTCGGAGAACTTGTCCATGCCCATCACACCGGCCGACACCGCCGACTGAATCTCGCGCACCATCTGCTCGATGTCATAGGTGGCGACGGCGGTCTGGTCCGCCAGACGCCGCACTTCGGTCGCCACCACGGCAAACCCGCGGCCGTACTCCCCGGCCTTCTCGGCTTCGATCGCCGCATTGAGCGACAGCAGGTTGGTCTGGTCGGCGACTTTGACGATGGTCACCACCACCTGATTGATGTTGCCGGCCTTCTCGTTGAGGATCGCCAGTTTGGCGTTGACCAGATCGGCCGCCCCCATTACCGAGTGCATGGTTTCTTCCATGCGCGCCAACCCCTGCTGCCCGGAACCGGCGGCCACCGAGGCCTGATCGGCAGCGGTGGAGACCTCGGTCATGGTGCGGACCAGATCACGGGAAGTGGCCGCGATTTCACGGGAAGTCGCGCCGATTTCGGTCGTGGTGGCGGCGGTTTCGGTGGCGGTGGCCTGTTGCTGCCTGGACGTGGCGGCGATCTCGGTGACCGACGTGGTGACCTGCACCGACGAGCGTTGGGCCTGGGACACCAGCGAGGTCAGTTCGGTCATCATGTCGTTGAAGCCGGTTTCGACGGCACCGAATTCGTCCTTGCGCTCCAGGTTCAGACGATTGCTGAGGTCGCCGGTGCGCATCACTTCGAGGATGCTGACGATGCGGTTCATCGGCGCCATGATCGCGCGCATCAACAGCAGGCCGCAGAGGCCGGCAGCCAGTACGGCAACCAGCAGAGAGATGCCCATGCTGATTTTTGCCGTGACCACCGCGTTATCGATGGCCACTATGTCCTTGTCTGCCACCACTTTGTTTTCGTGGATGATGTCATCAAGCTTCATGCGGCCTGCCATCCAGGCCGGGATCAGCTGCTCATTAAACGTCTTGATCGCGTCTGCTGCCTGATTGCGCTTATGCAAGTCGAGTACAGCCGCTAACGCATTGTTGTAATCCGCATGGAGCTTTTCGAAGGCCGCAAACTCGACTTTGTCTTCATCGGTGGTGATCGTGCCGCGATAGTTACTGATTTCCTCCTGCAGATGCGCTTCGTATTTTTTGTAATCCTCGACATCTTCTTTACTGATGCCCGAACTTTGCTTCAAACCCAGCAACTCCTGGGTCTGAATGAAACTTTCGGACCAGGCGCCGCGAATCATCGAGCTGTAATACACCCCCGGCAACGCGTCATCACGCACGCTGGCTTCGCTTTCCTCGATTTTCAATAACCGTGAATAAGAGGCGACGACCATCAACAGCATGATGGCGATAATTACCGCAAAGCTCGCCAAAATGCGTTGGCGCAACGTCCAGTTCTTCACAGTCAGTCCTCGGGGGCCATTTCAAATGTTGGGGAGTATAGCCGAGGGCGGTGTTTCATTTATAAGACGCTTGTGCACCACTTCTCATCCCGCCGAAATAGGCGGGACCGGCTCTGGATCGGGACTTTGCGCCATGGTTCAGGATACTGGCCAGTGGCGTTGTGCAAGAAGGGGGCGTGAATGGGCCATGAATGACGTTGTCGTGGCTCAAAAGGCTTCTCTGGCAAGCCAGCTCAGATGGATTCTGTAGGAGCTGGCTTGCCGGCGAAGGCAACCGGAAGGGCTACACCGAAGCCTGCCGGACCTGCTTCTCCAGCTCCGCTTTCAAACCCGGTTCCAGCTTGAGCTGACGTGCCAGTTCATCCAGGTAGGACTTTTCCATAAAGCTTTCCTCATCCACCAGCATCACACTGGCGATGTACATCTCGGCGGCCATCTCCGGGGTGCTGGCCGCGCGGGCGACGTCGGCCGGGTCCAATGGCTTGTTGAGTTCGGCGTGCAACCAGTGTGCAAGCGCCTGATCGTTGTCCAGCCGGGTGAACTCACCCTCAATCAATTCGCGTTCGCGCTCGTCGATATGACCGTCGGCCTTGGCCGCCGCCACCAGGGCCTTGAGAATCGCCTGGCTGTGCGCTTCGACTTGCGCCATCGGTAAACGGTCAAGGGTTTGCGGCTCATGCCTGGGTGTCGTGCCCTGCTGGGCCTGCCAGTTGCCGTATGCCTTGTAGGCCAATACACCCAGCGCCGCGAGGCCACCGTACACAGCCACCTTGCCTCCGACTTTGCGTGCCTTCTTGCTGCCCAGCAGCAAACCCATGGCGCCCGCCGCCAGTGAACCGCCGCCAGCGCCCGAAAGCAGACCGCCAAGCCCGCTCGAGCCACCACTGCGGCCCCCAAGCATTCCGCCCAAGCCAGCGGACGTCTTGTTCTGCGTGCCGCCCGCCTTGTTCTGCAACAAGTCCTGGCCAGATTTGAGTAGCTGATCGAGCAATCCGCGGGTATTCATATTCCGCCTCCATAAAAGGTGTAACCGGATTTGAGGCCCCAGCCTAGTTCGAAAGTGCCCGACGGCCGCCAGGGAGAGTGCTTCCAGATGTTGCTCTGGCGCTTTCGCTTACCGCTTGAAGCCTGTTTCGGTTTTTTAGATATACACTCGAACAAATCGATAAAAACCGCCCACCGGGTACGCTTCCCATGATGACCTTGCGTCAAATCCGTCATTTCATTGCCGTGGCCGAGACCGGCTCGATCTCCGCCGCCGCGCAAACCGCCTTTATTTCCCAATCCACCCTGACCCTGGCCATCCAGCAACTGGAGGAGGAAATAGGCGTCAGCCTGTTCAGCCGTCACGCCAAAGGCATGACCCTGACCCACCAGGGCCATCAATTCCTGCGCCAGGCACACTTGATCCTGGCCACCGTGGACAACGCCAAACGCAGCCTGCAACAGAGCACCGATCAGGTCGCCGGGCAGTTGATCATCGGAGTGACCAGCCTGGTGGCCGGTTATTACCTGGCGGACTTGCTCACCCGCTTCCAGCGCGCCTACCCCAATGTCGAAATCCGCGTGATGGAAGACGAACGCCCCTACATCGAACATTTGCTGGTCAGCGGCGAGATTGATGTCGGCGTGCTGATCCTCTCCAACCTCGAAGACCGCCACGCCCTGCAGACCGAGGTACTGACCCACTCACCCCACCGGCTCTGGCTGCCCGCCCAGCACCCGCTGCTGGAGCACGACAGCATCAACCTGGCCGATGTCGCCCGCGAACCGTTGATTCAATTGAACGTCGATGAAATGGACCGCAATGCCCAACGCATGTGGACAGCAGCCTCACTTCAACCGCGCATTACCTTGCGCACCGCCTCGACCGAAGCCGTGCGAAGCCTGGTGGCCGCAGGCCTTGGCGTGTCCATTCAACCGGACATGACCTACCGCCCATGGTCACTGGAAGGCGACATCATCGAGGCGCGGCCGATTGCCGACCTCAGCCAGACCCTCGACGTCGGCCTGGCATGGCGGCGCGGCACGGCGCGCCCGGCCCTGGTGGACCCGTTCCTGACCGTCGCCCGCGAACAACCCCACGGCGGACGCAAGCCATCTATTTAATCGAACGCCACCTTCAGTATTTAGTATTTGTCGACCTCGGGTCCGCGCACTAGTCTTGCTCCATCTATAAGACGGCCGGCCCCAGTCACAGGGAGCAGCATGGCCACACAAGAAAAGAGAATCCGAAAAATGGCTGGCGCGCAGACCCCGTTGTTCACCGCCTTGTTGATCGATGGCGAACTGGTCGCGGGCCAGGGATTTGTCGAGCCGATTCTCAACCCGGCGACCGGCGAAGTCCTGACGCAGATCGCCGAAGCCAGCACCGAGCAAGTCGAAGCCGCCATCCTCGCCGCCCACCGCGCCTTCGCCAGCTGGTCGCGGACCACTCCGCAGCAGCGTTCGAACCTGTTGCTGGACATCGCCAATGCCATCGAAAAAAACGCCGACCTGCTCGCCCGCCTCGAATCCCTGAACTGCGGCAAGCCGCTGCACCTGGCTCGCCAGGACGACTTGAGCGCGACAGTCGACGTGTTCCGTTTCTTCGCCGGTGCCGTGCGCTGCCAGACCGGGCAGCTCAGCGGCGAATACCTGCCGGGCTACACCAGCATGGTGCGGCGCGACCCTATCGGGGTCGTGGCGTCCATTGCGCCTTGGAACTACCCGATCATGATGGCCGCGTGGAAAATCGCCCCGGCCCTGGCCGCCGGCAACACGCTGGTGTTCAAACCGTCCGAGCACACGCCACTGTCGATCCTGGCCCTGGCGCCGGCATTGGCCGAGATTCTGCCGCGCGGCGTGATCAACATCGTCTGCGGCGGCGGTGAAGGCGTCGGCAGTCACCTGGTCAGCCACCCGAAAGTGCGCATGGTGTCGTTGACCGGCGATATCGTCACCGGGCAAAAAATCCTCCAGGCCGCGGCCAAAACCCTCAAGCGCACCCACCTCGAACTCGGCGGCAAGGCCCCGGTGATCGTCTGCAACGATGCCGACATTCAGGCGGTGGTCGAGGGCGTGCGCGCCTATGGCTATTACAACGCGGGCCAGGACTGCACCGCCGCCTGCCGGATTTATGCGCAGAACGGGATTCACGATCGCCTGGTGGCCGAACTCGGTGCGGCGGTCAGCAGCTTGCGCTTCGCCGGCAAACGCGATGCCGACAACGAACTCGGTCCGCTGATCAGCACTCGCCAACGTGACCGTGTGGCCAGTTTCGTCGAACGCGCCCTTGGCCAGCCGCACATCGAACGGGTGACGGGCGCTGCCGTGCATTCCGGCGCCGGTTTCTACTACCAGCCAACCTTGCTGGCCGGCTGCAAACAGTCCGACGAAATCGTTCAGCGCGAAGTGTTCGGACCGGTGGTCACCGTGACCCGCTTCGATGAGCTGGAGCAAGCAGTGGACTGGGCCAACGATTCGGAATACGGCCTGGCGTCCTCGGTCTGGACCCAGAACCTCGACAAGGCGATGCAGGTCGCCGCGCGATTGCAGTACGGCTGCACCTGGATCAACAGCCATTTCATGCTGGTCAGCGAGATGCCCCATGGTGGCCTGAAGCGTTCGGGCTACGGCAAGGACCTGTCCAGCGATTCGCTCCAGGACTACAGCGTGGTACGGCACATCATGGCCCGCCACGGACAGCATCTCTGACTACGCTAATAACAAGCCGCTAACGGCATGCTTCACCCCGTTCAAAAACTGCCCCGACCATAATTTGAAGAAGAGGGAATTCCCATGTTCGTGCACAAGACCGCACTGCTCAGTGCAATCACCACCGCGCTGCTGGCCAGTGCCAGTGTCCAGGCCGCCGAGCCGCTGAAAGCTGTCAGGGCGGGCGAAGGCCAACTGGATATTGTGGCTTGGCCTGGCTACATCGAACGGGGCGAAAGCGACAAGGCCTACGATTGGGTCACGGGTTTCGAGAAGGAAACCGGCTGCAAGGTCAATGTAAAAACCGCCGCGACCTCCGACGAGATGGTCAGCCTGATGGCCAAGGGTGGTTACGACCTGGTGACAGCCTCCGGCGACGCCTCGCTGCGCCTGATCGTCGGCAAGCGTGTGCAGCCGATCAACACTTCGCTGATCCCGAACTGGAAAAACATCGACCCGCGCCTCAAGGACGGACCGTGGTACGTCGTCAATAAACAGACCTACGGCACCCCGTACCAGTGGGGTCCGAACGTATTGATGTACAACACCAACGTGTTCAAGACCGCACCTGACAGCTGGGGCGTGGTGTTCGAGGAACAGACCCTGCCGGATGGCAAGTCCAATAAAGGTCGCGTGCAGGCTTACGACGGCCCGATCTACATCGCCGATGCGGCGCTGTACCTCAAGGCGACCAAGCCGGAACTGGGTATCAAGAACCCCTACGAGCTGAACGAAGAGCAATACAAAGCGGCGCTGGCCCTGCTGCGCAAGCAACAGCCGTTGATCCACCGCTATTGGCATGATGCGACCGTGCAGATGAGCGACGTCAAAAACGAAGGCGTGGTGGCCTCCAGTAGCTGGGGCTACATGGTCAACGGCCTGGTGGCGGACAAGCAGCCAGTGGCCTCGGTCATTCCGAAAGAAGGTTCCACGGGCTGGGCCGACACCACCATGATGCACGTCGATGCCCAGCACCCGAACTGCGCCTACAAGTGGATGGACTGGTCGCTGCAACCGAAAGTCCAGGGTGACGTGGCGGCATGGTTCGGCTCGCTGCCAGCGGTGCCGGCGGCGTGCAAGGAGAGCGAGTTGCTCGGCGCCGAAGGCTGCAAAACCAACGGTTTCGACCAGTTCGACAAGATCGCCTTCTGGAAAACCCCGCAAGCTGAAGGCGGCAAATTCGTGCCGTACAGCCGCTGGACCCAGGACTACATCGCGATCATGGGCGGCCGCTAACACACCCCACCCTGTGGGAGCGAGCCTGCTCGCGATGAGGCCGGCACAGTCAACATCGCGGTTGCCTGAAACACCGCCATCGCGAGCAGGCTCGCTCCCACACTTGATCATCGCCGTTGCCACTACCGCATTCGGCTTGCAGATAAAAGATTCAGATTTTTCAGAAGTCCAGGCAGGGCCGCTGCGACGGCCCTCGCCTTTTTGGAGCACCGCACCATGACGCTTGCAGTCCAGTTCACCAACGTTTCCCGTCAGTTCGGCGAAGTGAAAGCCGTTGACCGGGTTTCCATCGACATCCAGGACGGCGAGTTTTTCTCCATGCTGGGGCCTTCCGGCTCGGGCAAAACCACCTGTTTGCGCCTGATCGCCGGTTTCGAACAACCGAGCGCGGGCTCTATCCGGATTCATGGCGAGGAAGCCGCCGGGCTCCCGCCGTACCAGCGTGACGTGAACACCGTGTTCCAGGATTACGCGCTGTTTCCGCACATGAACGTTCTCGACAACGTCGCCTATGGTTTGAAAGTCAAAGGCGTCGGCAAGACCGAACGCCTCAAACGCGCCGAAGAAGCCCTCGACATGGTCGCCCTCGGCGGTTACGGCGAGCGCAAGCCGGTGCAACTCTCCGGCGGCCAGCGCCAACGCGTGGCCCTGGCCCGCGCGCTGGTCAATCGTCCGCGCGTGCTGCTGCTCGACGAACCCCTCGGCGCGCTGGACCTGAAACTGCGCGAACAAATGCAGGGCGAGCTGAAGAAGCTGCAACGCCAGCTCGGCATTACCTTCATCTTCGTCACCCACGACCAGACCGAAGCGCTGTCCATGTCCGATCGCGTGGCCGTGTTCAACAAGGGACGCATCGAACAAGTCGACAGCCCGCGCAATCTCTACATGAAACCGGCGACCACCTTTGTCGCCGAATTCGTCGGCACCTCCAACGTGATTCGCGGCGACCTGGCGAAACAGCTGAGCGGCAATCCACAGCCGTTTTCGATTCGCCCGGAACACGTGCGTTTCGCCGAAGGCCCGCTGGCCGCACACGAAATTGAAGTCAGCGGCTTGCTGCACGACATCCAGTACCAGGGCAGTGCCACCCGCTATGAACTGAAGCTGGAAAACGGCCAGACCCTGAACATCAGCCAGGCCAACAACCAGTGGCTGGATGTCAGCGCCCAGCACCAGACCGGGCAACGCATCAGCGCACGCTGGGCTCGCGAAGCCATGGTGCCGCTGTTCGACACCGTTGCAGGCGGGGTGTGACATGAACACCGTGGCACTCTCTCAAACCCGGTCGGGCGGCTCACCGTTGCACAGGTTTTCCAATCTGCTGTATCGCCGGCCAAACCTGTACCTGTCGCTATTGCTGGTGCCGCCGCTGCTGTGGTTCGGCGCGATCTACCTGGGCTCGTTGCTGACCTTGTTGTGGCAGGGTTTCTACACCTTCGATGACTTCACCATGGCGGTCACGCCGGAACTGACCCTGGCGAACTTCGCCGCGCTGTTCCAGCCATCGAACTTCGACATCATCCTGCGCACCCTGAGCATGGCCATCGTGGTCTCGATCGCCAGCGCCATCGTTGCGTTTCCGATCGCCTACTACATGGCGCGCTACACCACTGGCAAGACCAAGGCGTTTTTCTACATCGCGGTGATGATGCCGATGTGGGCCAGTTACATCGTCAAGGCCTATGCCTGGACCTTGCTGCTGGCCAAGGGCGGCGTAGCACAGTGGTTCGTGCAGCACCTGGGCCTGGAGCCGGTTTTACAGTTCGTGCTGGGCATTCCCGGTGTGGGCGGCAGCACCTTGTCGACCTCGCACCTGGGGCGCTTCATGGTGTTTGTCTATATCTGGCTGCCGTTCATGATCCTGCCGATCCAGGCGTCGCTGGAACGCCTGCCGCCGTCGCTGCTGCAAGCGTCCGCCGACCTCGGCGCCAAGCCGCGCCAGACGTTCATGCAAGTGATTCTGCCGCTGTCGATTCCGGGCATTGCCGCCGGTTCGATCTTTACGTTCTCGCTGACCCTCGGCGACTTCATCGTGCCGCAACTGATCGGTCCGCCGGGTTACTTCGTCGGCAGCATGGTGTACGCCCAACAAGGCGCGATCGGCAACATGCCGATGGCCGCTGCCTTCACCCTGGTGCCGATCGTGCTGATCGCCATTTACCTGTCCATCGTCAAACGCCTGGGGGCCTTCGATGCACTCTGAAAAGGCTTCAATCGGTCTGAAAATCGCGGCCTGGGGCGGGTTGGTGTTCTTGCACTTCCCGATCCTGATCATCTTCATGTACGCCTTCAACACCGAAGACGCGGCGTTCAGCTTTCCGCCCAAGGGCTTCACCCTGAAGTGGATTGGCGTGGCGTTCTCGCGGCCTGACGTACTGGAAGCGATCAAGCTGTCGCTGCAGATTGCCTCGATTGCCACGCTGATCGCCCTGGTCCTTGGCACGCTGGCATCGGCGGCGCTGTACCGCCGGGAATTCTTCGGCAAGCAAGGCATTTCGCTGATGCTGATCCTGCCGATCGCCCTGCCAGGGATCATCACCGGTATCGCGCTGCTGGCGACCTTCAAGACGCTGGGCATCGAGCCGGGAATGTTCACCATCATCGTCGGTCACGCGACCTTCTGTGTGGTGATCGTCTACAACAACGTCATCGCCCGCTTGCGCCGCACCTCGCACAGTTTGATCGAGGCCTCGATGGACCTCGGCGCCGACGGCTGGCAGACCTTCCGCTACATCGTCCTGCCGAACCTCGGCTCGGCGCTGCTGGCCGGCGGCATGCTCGCTTTCGCGCTGTCGTTCGACGAAATCATCGTGACCACCTTCACCGCCGGCCATGAACGCACCCTGCCGCTGTGGCTGCTCAATCAGCTGAGCCGCCCACGGGACGTGCCGGTAACCAACGTCGTCGCGATGCTGGTGATGATGGTGACCATGCTGCCGATCCTCGGCGCTTACTACCTGACCCGTGGCGGTGAAAGCGTTGCGGGCAGTGGCGGCAAATAACCGAATCACCAGAGGAACCCGGCCCCTGTAGGAGCGAGCTTGCTCGCGATGATCTCAAACACACCGCGCGCAACCAGACTGAACGCGTCATCGTTCACGTCCATCGCGAGCAAGCTCGCTCCTACAGGGCCCGGTTCAGACAGAAAAACAAACAGTTCCGAAGAGGAGAAGAACATGCAAACCCAACTCTTGATCAACGGCCAGCTCGTCAATGGCGAAGGCCCTGCCCAACCCGTGTTCAACCCGGCGCTGGGCCGCGTGCTGGTGGAAATCAACGAAGCCAGCGAAGTCCAGGTCGATGCTGCCGTGCGCGCCGCCGATGCCGCGTTTGACAGCTGGTCACACACCCCGCCGAAAGAGCGCTCGCTGCTGCTGCTCAAACTGGCCGACGCCATCGAAGCCCATGGTGAAGAGCTGGCCAAACTGGAATCGGACAACTGCGGCAAACCCTACAGCGCTGCGCTGAACGACGAGATCCCGGCGATTGCCGACGTGTTCCGTTTCTTCGCCGGTGCCAGCCGCTGCATGAGCGGTTCGGCCGGGGGTGAATACCTGCCGGGCCACACCTCGATGATCCGCCGCGACCCGGTGGGCGTGATCGCCTCCATCGCGCCGTGGAACTACCCGCTGATGATGGTCGCCTGGAAAATCGCCCCGGCCCTCGCCGCCGGTAATACCGTGGTGCTCAAGCCGTCGGAACAAACGCCGCTGACCGCACTTCGCCTGGCACAACTGGCGTCGGAAATTTTCCCGGCCGGCGTGCTCAACCTGGTGTTCGGCCGTGGCCCTACCGTGGGTAGCCCGCTGGTCACCCATCCGAAAGTGCGCATGGTGTCGCTGACCGGTTCGATCGCCACCGGTTCGAACATCATTTCCAGCACCGCCGACAGCGTCAAACGCATGCACATGGAACTGGGCGGCAAGGCCCCGGTGATCATCTTCGACGACGCCGATATTGACGCCGCCGTGGAAGGCATTCGCACCTTCGGCTTCTACAACGCCGGGCAGGACTGCACTGCTGCCTGCCGCATCTACGCGCAGGAAGGCATCTACGACAAGTTCGTCGAGAAACTCGGCGCGGCCGTCAGCAGCATCAAGTACGGCTTGCAGGACGACCCGTCGACCGAGCTCGGCCCACTGATCACCGCGCAACATCGCGACCGCGTGGCCGGGTTCGTCGAGCGCGCCGTGGCGCAACCGCACATCCGGTTGATCACCGGCGGCAAAGCGGTGGAAGGCAACGGTTTCTTCTTCGAACCGACGGTGCTGGCCGATGCCCAGCAGGACGACGAAATCGTCCGTCGCGAAGTGTTCGGGCCGGTGGTGTCGGTGACCAAATTCACCGATGAAGCGCAGGTATTGGGCTGGGCCAACGATTCGGACTACGGCCTGGCCTCGTCGGTGTGGACCGCCGACGTCGGTCGTGCCCATCGCCTGTCGGCGCGCTTGCAGTACGGCTGCACCTGGGTGAACACCCACTTCATGCTGGTCAGTGAAATGCCTCACGGCGGTCAGAAACTCTCCGGCTACGGCAAGGACATGTCCATGTATGGCCTGGAGGATTACACCGTCGTGCGGCATGTGATGTTCAAGCATTAACAGCTTCGCCTGTAGGAGCGAGCCTGCTCGCGATGGACGTCAACGATGACGCGGGGAGCCTGACGCCCCGCGGTGTCCTCAGGTTCCTCGCGAGCAATCGAGCGTCGACCGGCTGCTCCTACAGTGAATGACTCACCTCGGTTTCAAGGCAGAAACCGGCAGTACGCACCACCAGGTTCCAACCAAAGAAGCCAAAACAATAACCACCGATCCGGGCAGCGCCGCCAAGGCTCTGCCACGGTTTCGGACATCCGAAATCTGCCGATTTTCCGGAGCAACCACTATGAGTGCAACACCCGAACTCTCTGCCGGCGTGGTCGATAGCGACGCCGAGCAGCTACGTAAACTGGGTTATACGTCCAATTTCAATCGCAGCATGAGCCTGTGGGAAAACTTCGCCCTGGGCTTCACTTATCTGTCCCCGGTCGTAGGGGTTTATACCCTCTTCGGCCTGTGCCTCGCTGCTGGCGGGCCACCGATGTTCTGGGCTTACCTGCTGGTCGGTTGCGGCCAACTGCTGGTGTGCCTGATCTTCGGTGAAGTGGTGTCGCAATTCCCGATTTCCGGTGGGGTATACCCATGGGCCCGTCGATTGGTGGGCAAACGCTGGGCGTGGATGGTCGGCTGGATCTACTCCATCGCCCTGTGCGTGACCATCGCTGCCGTTGCCGTGGGTGCAGGTCCTTACCTCGCCGCCATGATGGGTTTTGAACCGAACAACAACACCAACATCGTCATCGCCCTGTTCCTAACGCTGTTCGCCACGCTGATCAACCTCAGCGGCACCAAGATGCTGGCGCGCATTGCCATGTTCGGCTTCCTCTGCGAACTGATCGGCGCGGTGATCGTCGGTGTCTACCTGTTGGTTTTCGAACGCCACCAGCCGCTCAGCGTGCTGCTCAACACCTTCGACATCAGCGTCGACGGCTCGTACCTGCCGGCCTTCCTCACCGCCTCGCTGGCAGGGATGTTCCTGTACTACGGCTTCGAGGCCTGCGGCGACGTCGCCGAAGAAACGCCGAACCCGAGTGCAAAAATCCCGGTGGCCATGCGCATGACCATCTACATCGGCGGCATCGCGGCGATGTTCGCCTGCCTGGCGCTGATCCTCGCCGTGCCGGACATGCAAGCAGTGATCAACGGCACCGACAAGGACCCGGTCACCACCATCCTCAACAACGCCTTCGGCCCGGTGGGTTCGAAAGTGGTGATGGGCGTGGTCATGATTTCCTTCATCTCCTGCGTCATCAGCCTGCAAGCGGCGGCGAGCCGACTGCTGTATTCCTACGCGCGTGACGAGATGGTGATCGGCAGCCGACTGCTGAAAAAGATTTCTCCTACGACTCAAGTTCCGGTTTCTGCGCTGTTCGTGTCCGGTGTCCTGCCGGCCCTCATCATCATCCTCGGCTTCTTCCTGCAGGATGCCGTGGCCACCATCGTCAGCTTCGCCGCCATCGGCATCTACCTGGCGTTCCAGATGATCGTGCTCGCGGCGCTGTTTGCCCGACTCAAAGGCTGGAAACCGAGCGGCAAATTCACCCTCGGTGCCTGGGGCTGGCTGGTGAACATCGGTGCACTGGCCTATGGCCTCGGCGCCATCGTCAACATGGCCTGGCCACGTACCCCGGACGCTGCGTGGTACATCAACTACGCCATGGTCCTGAGCACCGCCATCGTCATTGGCCTGGGCCTGCTGTACATGTGGATCGCCAAGCCGTACGACCACGGCACCGCGCCTGCCGGGGATGCCTGGAAGGTGAGTCGGTAACGGTATTTGCCCCTTGATCGAAGACCCTGCCCGCAGTGATGCGGGTGGGGTTCGAGTGGCCAAAGCGGTTGTGGCTGGATGAGCGTTTCGATGCACAAAAAACCGCCCTTGGAGGCGGTTTTGCTTTTACAGAAGGCGGCCTTAACCCTGTTGCCTGGACAGCGTTCTGCTCTCTTTGCCAGACCCTGTAAAACAAAAGAGCGCTAGATTCAGCTCAGCCGGGAACAATCAAATTGACCGAAGGGAAATAGCTCCGATATCGCCTGGCATCTCGTGTCAGCAACGGCAGCCTTTTCACGGCTGCATGGGCGCCAATGAAAAAATCTGCCAACACATTGTGCTTGCTGCCACCCACTTTCCGATATCGAACGAATGCTTTACCAGCCAGAAACAACGCTGGTCGGGGAACTTCCTGCATCACCAACCCGAGTTGATTCACCACATCATCCAGCGCTTCAAATGTTGAGAACGCCTGAGACAGCTCGGCGTAGATAATCGGGTTTATCACCAGTTCATGCACCCGGGATTGAGCGCGCATCTGCTGGATAGACCAATCAGCCCACGTGGGATCGTCTTCCAGAACATCGATCAGTACATTTGTATCGACCAAGACCATCAATCGTCCCCACGAAGTAAAGCCATCAGTTCATCTGTTCGCCATTTGATATCCGCCTTGCCTCGCACAGCATCGAATCGATCAGGCGCATTGGCCTTGCCTGATTTGATCCTGGCACTGTGCAACACCACTTCGCCTTGTTCGTTGACACTGAATTCTACGGCCGCCCCCGGCGTCAGATGCAATGCATCCCGAATGGGCTTAGGAATGGTTACCTGGCCTTTGCTGGTCATGGTCGACATACCACTCTCCTTTGAGTATTACCAATCAGAACAAAGTAATACCTGACCTGAGCCTCTGCAACCGCCACTTGTCGAAGGGTTGCTCTGTTCCCAGACGCCAATAAATAAAGAATAAATTGCCCATTGGGTGCCGTGTTCCTGCGTCCTGCGTAAAAACAGAAGGCTCCTACAGATATAGCCTTCCGGAAAAACCCGCGATTCCTACATCACGCGTCGCCAGAGTAGACTTGGCGCCGCGAGCGCCTGACCGATAGGCTTTGTCCCGTCGCTGCACAATCAGCGACCCGGAGTCGAAGCCGGAACATATCAACATGGCGCATCCGCGCCCCCATACAAGCTGGGGCATTTTTTTGCCTTTCAGTTTCGTGTTATGGCGGGCCGTGTGGCGCGGGCCTCTCGGCTTCCATGTTGATCGAGAATGTTCCGACTTCGAACGCCGCACGGTCCGCCACCCCAATCTGTCGAAGGATGAGTGGCGGCTCTTTTTCAACATGGAGTCGAACAATGCACAGACACGCGTCAAATCCATCTGACACTTATCCCTGCTTTATTCCTACAGTCTTCACCCGCCACAACCGATTCCTCCACGCCTTATCCAGGACCATCAAGCCTGGTTCTGCGTTCAGGACCTTGGCCGCCTGATGGGCAAACCATTGAACGAACGCCTCATCCAGAAGCTCGACCCCGATCAGCGTCGTAGCGTTTGTTTGCTCAAGGACGGGAAGGTCGTCGATGCATTGATGGTCAGCGAGTCGGGCATGTACGCGCTGCTGGTTCACCATTTCATCCCGGAAAACCGCCATCTGAGGCAATGGTTGAGCAACGAAGTCGTGCCCCTGTTGCGCAATGCACAGGCATCATCGTCGGAAGACCTGCCCAGCCTGAGCGCCTTGAATTGGGCAGGCGTCTCGGTGCCTTTGCTGCATTACCAACATCACGCCTGGATCAAGTGGCGGGACATGCCTGAGTTGATGCAAACGCAACGCCCGCTGCCAATAGCCGGAATTCGCTGAATCGATTCGATTGGCAAAAGGGCGAACTTCATCGTCCGCCCTTTTGATTCTCTTACCTAAAACCTCGAAACACTGCGCATCGCATCCACCAGATACCTCATCGCAATCCGGTCGCTCTCCGACAATTCGCGATAGCGCTCCACCAGTTTCATTTCTTCGGAATTCAATCGGCGCCTTCGCCGCCCGCTGCCCAGGCACGGAAAGATTCCCAGTATTTCGGTGATGCCTTGTACTTTCGACATGGACGATGTCCTTCTCTACGTCATAGAAAACTTCAAAAACCGCATCGCCCTACCCCTTTTCAGCAGCCTTCTTGTGCCGACTGAATCGCACCGGCCCGAAGGGCATAAACCGGTCATGCCCACAGAATAGAAAGTATCGGGACGCTGAAAAGCGTTTTTTAGAGTAATTAGTCGAAAAAAGCAGAAATGCCCTCTAAATCAGACGTCACTGTCGGAAATCTTTACCGACACGTCTTGTTTCATTGCCGCGCTAGCGTCGTGCCATCAATCAATTTTGCTCTGCCATCGAACGGTTTAAGCTATTCGGCATCTGTTTAAAGTCCGTTGCGTTTGGCCGAAGGCATGTCCGAACCCCTATTTCTGATCCAGCACGTGCCAGGAACGGCGCGGGATTGTTCACGACAGGTTGTATTTATGCACCGCAGGAATTTGCTCAAAGCCTCCATGGCCATCGCTGCCTACACCGGTTTGTCGGCCACCGGCCTGCTCGCCGCCCGCGCCTGGGCTGCCACCGGGGCTGCCGATGGTGAAGCCCAGGCCTTCGATTTCGAGTCGCTGAAAGTGCAGGCCAAGCAACTGGCCAGCAATCGCTATCAGAACACCAAGCAAGTGTTGCCACCGACCCTGGCGACCATGACCCCACAGAATTTCAACGCGATCCGCTACGACGGCAATCATTCGCTGTGGAATGAATTGAACGGTCAGCTGGATGTGCAGTTTTTCCACGTCGGCATGGGGTTCAAGCAGCCGGTGCGCATGTACAGCGTCGATCCGAAAACCCGCATGGCCCGTGAAGTGCATTTCCGCCCGTCGCTGTTCAACTACGAGAACACCACGGTTGACACCAAACAATTGACCGGCGATCTGGGTTTCTCCGGGTTCAAGCTGTTCAAGGCGCCGGAGCTGGACAAGCACGACGTGGTGTCGTTTCTCGGTGCCAGTTACTTCCGCGCGGTGGATGCCACTGGCCAGTACGGTTTGTCGGCCCGTGGCCTGGCGATCGATACCTACGCCAAAAAGCGTGAAGAGTTTCCCGACTTCACCAAGTTCTGGTTCGAGACGCCGGACAAGGACAGCACCCGTTTCGTGGTCTATGCCCTGCTCGACTCGCCGAGCGCCACCGGTGCCTACCGCTTTGACATCGACTGCCAGGCCGAGCGCGTGGTGATGGAAGTCGATGCCCACGTCAACGCACGTACCGCCATCGAACAACTGGGCATCGCGCCAATGACCAGCATGTTCAGCTGCGGCACCCACGAACGCCGCATGTGCGACACCATTCACCCGCAGATCCACGACTCCGATCGCCTGGCGATGTGGCGCGGCAACGGCGAGTGGATCTGCCGTCCGCTGAACAACCCGGCCACCCTGCAATTCAATGCCTTCGCCGACAAGGACCCGAAGGGTTTCGGCCTGGTGCAGACCGATCACGAGTTCGCCAGTTATCAGGACACCGTCGACTGGTACAGCCGGCGCCCGAGCCTGTGGGTCGAACCGACCACCGCCTGGGGCGAAGGCTCCGTCGATCTGCTGGAAATCCCTACGACCGGCGAGACCCTCGACAACATCGTTGCGTTCTGGACCCCGAAAAAACCGGTGGCGCCCGGTGATTCACTGAACTACGGCTACAAGCTCTACTGGAGCGCCCTGCCACCCGTGGGCACACCGCTGGCGCGGGTCAACGCAACGCGTTCGGGCATGGGTGGTTTCACCGAGGGCTGGGCACCGGGCGAGCATTACCCGGAGGTTTGGGCCCGGCGTTTCGCGGTGGACTTCACCGGAGGTGGCCTGGACCGCTTGCCGGAAGGCGCGGGCATCGAGCCGGTGGTGACCTGCTCGAATGGCCAGGTCAAGGACTTCAACGTGCTGGTGCTCGATGAGATCAAGGGCTACCGCATCACGTTCGACTGGTACCCGACCAACGACAGTGTGGATCCCGTGGAACTGCGCCTGTTCATCCGCACCCATGATCGCACGCTGAGTGAAACCTGGTTGTACCAGTACTTCCCGCCAGCGCCAGACAAGCGCAAATACACCTGATTACCGGTTGCGCCCTCTCACCATTCGGTTTTCCGAACGCGACTCACCGGTCAGTTCGGTTAACCGGATTATTTAGCGCTGAAAAATCCGGAAAAACAATTTAATTCCCTTATAAATCAATAGCTTGAATCGTTCAGCCTGGCCTGGCATGAGTCATGCTCTACACTTCCTCGACGAATGCCTGCGGTGCCAACACTTCAGGAGCTCAGGCATCCGCAGCACAAAAAGGGCCGATGAACTGGCTCCATAAAAAAAACAATGTCGAGGAAAATTTGATGCGCATCGTTCCCCATATCCTGGGCGCAGCCATTGCTGCCGCTCTGATCAGCACGCCAGTTTTCGCCGCCGAACTCACCGGCACCCTGAAGAAGATCAAAGAGTCCGGTGTGATCACCCTCGGGCATCGTGACGCTTCCATTCCGTTTTCCTACATTGCAGACGCTTCCGGCAAACCGGTCGGCTACTCCCACGATATTCAACTGAAAATCGTCGAAGCCATCAAAAAAGACCTGGACCTGCCTAACCTGCAAGTCAAATACAACCTGGTCACTTCGCAAACCCGTATCCCGCTGGTGCAGAACGGCACCGTGGACCTGGAGTGCGGTTCCACCACCAACAACGTCGAGCGTCAGCAGCAAGTTGACTTCTCCGTTGGCATCTTCGAAATCGGTACCCGTCTGCTGACCAAGAAAGGCTCGGCGTACAAGGACTTCGATGACCTCAAAGGCAAGAACGTCGTGACCACCGCCGGTACCACGTCCGAGCGCATCCTCAAGTCGATGAACGCCGACAAGCAAATGGGCATGAACGTCATCTCCGCCAAAGACCACGGCGAATCCTTCCAGATGCTGGAATCGGGCCGTGCCGTCGCGTTCATGATGGACGACGCACTGCTGGCCGGTGAGGCCGCCAAAGCCAAGAAGGCGGATGACTGGGCCGTGACCGGCACGCCACAGTCCTACGAAATCTACGGCTGCATGGTGCGTAAGGGCGACGAGCCGTTCAAGAAAGCCGTGGATGATGCCATCAAGGCCACCTACGCTTCGGGCGAGATCAACAAGATCTACGACAAATGGTTCATGCAACCCATCCCGCCTAAAGGCCTGAACCTGAACTTCCCGATGAGCGACGAGCTCAAGGCCCTGATCGCCAACCCGACCGACAAAGCGGCTGACGACAAGAAATCCTGATTTCTGACTAACCTTATCTCCTGGGAGGGCCTCGGCCCTTTCCGGAGATTGTCATTCCCTGCTGGCATTTCTGGAAGCACTCGAACCGGTGGCTGTCGAGCCGATCGCGTGTGCCTGATCGAACTGACCCCTGTGGTCACCGGATCGGGCGGGAACGGAGCTTTCCCCAGGCGGGTACTTGTACATCGATCGAATCCGAGGGGAGACCCTAATGAATTACAACTGGGACTGGGGCGTGTTCTTCAAGTCCACCGGCGTGGGCAGCGAGACCTATCTCGACTGGTACATCGCCGGTCTGGGCTGGACCATCGCCATCGCCATCGTGGCCTGGATCATCGCCCTCACACTGGGCTCGATTCTGGGCGTCATGCGCACCGTGCCGAATCGCATCGTATCGGGCATCGCCACCTGCTACGTCGAGCTTTTCCGTAACGTGCCGCTGCTGGTTCAGCTGTTCATCTGGTACTTCCTGGTGCCGGACCTGCTGCCGCAGAACCTGCAAGACTGGTACAAGCAGGATCTGAACCCGACGACCTCGGCCTTCCTCAGCGTTGTCGTCTGCCTGGGCCTGTTCACCACCGCTCGCGTCTGCGAACAAGTGCGCACCGGTATCCAGGCCCTGCCCAAAGGCCAGGAATCCGCGGCCCGCGCCATGGGCTTCAAGCTGCCGCAGATCTACTGGAACGTGCTGCTGCCGCAGGCTTACCGGATCATCATTCCGCCGCTCACCTCGGAATTCCTGAACGTCTTCAAGAACACCTCCGTGGCTTCGCTGATCGGCCTGATGGAGCTGCTGGCGCAGACCAAACAGACCGCCGAATTCTCCGCCAACCTGTTCGAAGCCTTCACCCTGGCAACGCTCATTTACTTCACCCTGAACATGAGCCTGATGTTGCTGATGCGTCTGGTCGAGAAGAAAGTCGCCGTACCAGGCCTGATCTCCGTGGGGGGTAAATAATGGAACTCGACTTCTCGGGCATCATCCCGTCCCTGCCAGGCTTGTGGAACGGCATGCTCATGACCCTGCAACTGATGGCGCTGGGCGTCATCGGCGGGATCATCCTCGGCACCCTCCTGGCGCTGTGCCGTCTGTCCCACAGCAAACTGCTGTCGAACCTGGCCGGTGCCTACGTCAACTACTTCCGCTCGATCCCGCTGCTGCTGGTCATCACCTGGTTCTACCTGGCGGTGCCATTCGTGCTGCGCTGGATCACCGGCGAAGACACCCCGATCGGCGCGTTCGCCTCGTGCATCGTGGCCTTCATGATGTTCGAAGCGGCGTACTTCTGCGAAATCGTCCGGGCCGGCGTGCAGTCGATCCCCAAGGGCCAGATGGGAGCAGCCCAGGCGCTGGGCATGACCTATGGCCAGATGATGCGCCTGATCATCCTGCCCCAGGCATTCCGCAAGATGACCCCGCTGTTGCTGCAACAGAGCATCATCCTGTTCCAGGACACGTCGCTGGTTTATGCGGTGGGCCTGGTGGACTTCCTCAATGCCTCGCGCGCCAGTGGCGACATCATTGGCCGTTCCAATGAGTTCCTGATCTTCGCAGGTCTCGTGTACTTCATCATCAGCTTTGCCGCCTCGCAGCTGGTCAAGCGTCTGCAAAAAAGGTTTGCCGTATGATCTCTATCAAGAATGTCAACAAGTGGTATGGCGACTTCCAGGTACTGACTGACTGCAGCACCGAGGTCAAAAAAGGCGAAGTGATCGTGGTCTGCGGGCCGTCCGGCTCGGGCAAATCGACCCTGATCAAATGCGTCAACGCCCTGGAACCGTTCCAGAAGGGTGACATCGTGGTCGATGGCACGTCCATCGCCGACCCGAAGACCAACCTGCCGAAACTGCGCTCCCGTGTGGGCATGGTGTTCCAGCACTTCGAGCTGTTCCCGCACCTGACCATCACCGAAAACCTGACCATTGCGCAGATCAAGGTATTGGGCCGCAGCAAGGAAGAAGCCACCAGGAAAGGCCTGCAACTGCTTGAGCGCGTCGGTCTTTCGGCCCATGCCCACAAGCACCCCGGCCAACTGTCCGGTGGTCAGCAGCAGCGCGTGGCGATTGCCCGGGCGCTGGCGATGGACCCGATCGTCATGCTGTTCGACGAACCGACCTCGGCGCTGGACCCGGAAATGGTCAACGAAGTGCTCGACGTGATGGTGCAACTGGCCCACGAAGGCATGACCATGATGTGCGTGACCCACGAAATGGGCTTCGCCCGTAAAGTTGCCGACCGGGTGATTTTCATGGACGCCGGCAAAATCATCGAAGACTGCAAGAAAGAAGAGTTCTTCGGCGACATCAACCACCGTGCCGAGCGTACCCAGCACTTCCTGAACAAGATTCTGCAGCACTAATCAGCAACTGGCTTTGCTCCTTGTGGCGAGGGAGCTTGCTCCCGCTGGGTCGCGCAGCGGCCCCGAAACCTGTAAATGCAATTTTTCTGACACACCGCATTCATCGGTTTTACGACTGCTTCGCAGCCGAGCGGGAGCAAGCTCCCTCGCCACAGGTTCTTCGTTCGGCAGGAACCAGAGCAAGCACGTTGCCATGCTGGTTGACCCAAGGCATCTGTGATGAAATGCGACCCCAATCCCTATCGCGCCCCGCCGCCATCACTCGCCGTGAAACCCCGTCTGATTCGTCATTTGTTCCTGCCGCCGCTGATCATCGCGCTGATGATCGGATTGGGTTATGTCGGCTTCTGGCTCAGTGAGCACTACGGCATTCGCAGCCTGAGCGAGAACGGCCAGCGTCAGCTGGAGCTGCACGCCCGTGCCGTCGAAAGCGAAATCAGCAAATACACCTACCTGCCCAGCCTGCTGGAACTCGAATCCAGTGTCTCGCAGTTACTGGCCGACCCGACCCCGGAGCACCGGCAAACGGTCAATGATTACCTTGAAGGCCTGAACCGGCGCAGCCGCAGTCGGGCCATTTACGTGATGGACACCACCGGTCGCGTCATGGCCACCAGCAACTGGCGCGATGTCGACAGTTATCTGGGTGAAGACCTGTCCTTCCGTGCCTATTTCCAGAATGCCGTGCGCGGCCAGCCGGGGCGTTTCTATGGCATCGGCAGCACCAACGGCGAACCCGGTTATTACCTGGCCCACGGCCTGGAAGAACACGGCAAGATCATCGGCGTGGCCGTGGTCAAGGTTCGCCTCGAAGCCATGGAAGAGCGCTGGCAGCGGGCGCGCCTGGAAGCCTTCGTCAGCGACGAGAACGGCATCATCATTCTGTCCAGCGACCCGGCGCGGCGACTCAAATCCGTGGTGCCGCTGAGCGACGAGACCAAGGAAAAACTGGCCCGCAGCCTGCAGTACTACTGGTTCCCGTTGAACGAACTGCAACCCCTGGCCCGGGAAACCCTGTCCGAAGGCGTGGAAAAACTGACCTTTCCCGCCAACAGCGAGCTGGACTCCGATAAAGAAAACATCAGCTATCTGGCGCAGACCCGGCCATTAAGCGATACCCCATGGAATTTCACCCTGCTCACGCCGCTGCAGGATTTGCGCCGCGAAGCGATCAATCAGGGCGTTCTGGTGGCGGTGGCCTTCGCCCTCGTGGCGTTCCTGCTGATCGCCTGGAACGAACGGCGCAAGGTGATTTCCACCCGCCTCGCCGCCCGCGAGGCCTTGCAGGAAGCCAACAATCAACTGGAGCGTCGGATTACCGAACGCACCGTCGACCTGCGCGCCAGCAATGAACGGCTCAAGGGCCAGATCCGCGAAAGACGTCAAGCCGAAGAGACCTTGCGCCGCGCCCAGGATGAACTGGTGCAGGCCGGAAAACTCGCCGCCATCGGCCAGATGTCCACCAGCATCGCCCACGAACTGAACCAGCCGCTGGCGGCGCTGCGCACCCTGTCCGGCAACACCGTACGCTTTCTGGAGCGCGGTCAACTGGACGTGGCCAGCACCAACCTCAAGACCATCAACGAACTGATCGACCGCATGGGCCGGATCACCGCCAGCCTGCGCTCCTTCGCCCGACGCGGTGACGACAAGGGCCAGGCTGGCCTCGGCAAAGCCGTGGAGGCTGCCTTGCAACTGCTCGGCGGCCGGGTGGAAAATGCCCATCTGCAGGTGCACCACCATTTCGACGACGTACAACTGCAGATCGACCAGACGCGCCTGGAGCAGATTCTGGTCAACCTGATTGGCAACGCCCTCGATGCCATGCAGGCGCAGCCGCAGCCCGAGCTGTGGCTCGAAGGTGAAGTGTTCGAGGGCAAGTATCGACTGCGCGTCAGGGACAACGGCCACGGTATCGATGCCGAAGCGCGCAAGCACCTGTTCGAACCCTTCTTCACCACCAAACCCGGCGAACAAGGGCTGGGCCTGGGCCTGACGCTTTCCGCGAGCCTGGCCGCCGCCACTGGCGGGCACCTGGGCGTCGAACACCCCGCCAGCGGTGGTACCGCTTTCGTCCTCAGTTTACCGTTGGTAAGCCCCACACCTGCCGAGCCAATATGAACAACGACCTTAGTGTGCTGATTGTCGAAGACGACCCCCATGTGCTGCTCGGCTGCCAGCAGGCGCTGAGCCTGGAAGACATTCCCTGTATCGGCGTCGGCAGCGCCGAAGAAGCCCTGGAGCGGGTCGGCGACAATTTTGCCGGCATCGTCATCAGCGACATTCGCCTGCCGGGTATCGATGGACTGGAACTGTTGAACCGGCTCAAGGCCCGCGACCGCAGCCTGCCGGTGGTGCTGATCACCGGTCATGGCGACATCTCGATGGCCGTCGGCGCGATGCAGAAAGGCGCCTACGACTTCATGGAAAAACCCTTTTCCCCGGAGCGTCTGGTGGACGTGGCCCGCCGCGCCCTGGAACAACGCAGCCTGGCGCGGGAGGTGACGTCGCTGCGTCGGCAATTGGCCGAACGCGATTCCCTCGAAGGGCGCATCATCGGTCGCTCGCCGGCCATGCAGAATCTGCGCGAGTTGATCGCCAACGTCGCCGATACCTCAGCCAACGTGCTGATCGAAGGCGAAACCGGCACCGGCAAGGAACTGGTTGCCCGTTGCCTGCATGATTTCAGCCGTCGCCACAGCAAGCAGTTCGTCGCCTTGAACTGCGGCGGCCTGCCGGAAAACCTTTTCGAAAGTGAAATTTTCGGCCATGAAGCCAACGCCTTCACCGGCGCGGGCAAGCGGCGCATCGGCAAGATCGAGCACGCCGACGGCGGCACGCTGTTCCTCGATGAAGTGGAAAGCATGCCCCTGCCCTTGCAGATCAAACTGCTGCGGGTGTTGCAGGAGCGTACCCTCGAGCGACTCGGTTCGAACCAGAGCGTGGCGGTCGATTGCCGGGTGATTGCCGCGACCAAGTCCGACCTCGTCGAGTCGAGCAAGGCCGGGGAATTTCGCAGCGACCTGTATTACCGCCTCAACGTGGTCACCCTGGAACTGCCACCGTTGCGCGAACGTCGCGAAGACATCCTGCAATTGTTCGAGCATTTTCTGCAGCAGTCGTCCCTGCGCTTCGACCGTGCCGCGCCGGAACTGGATAACCAGACCCTGTCCAACCTGATGAGCCATGACTGGCCGGGCAACGTGCGCGAACTGCGCAACGTCGCCGAACGCTTTGCCCTGGGTCTGCCAGCCTTCAAGAAACCCGGCGCCAGCGCCGGCAATCAGGGCCTGGCCTTTGCCGAAGCGGTGGAAGCCTTCGAACGCAACCTGCTCGGCGACGCCTTGCAACGCAGCGGTGGCAACCTGACCCAGGCCAGCCAGGAACTGGGCATGGCCAAGACCACCTTGTTCGACAAAGTGAAGAAGTACGGGCTGAGTCACTGATGGATCTGATGCTCAAGGCAACACTGGGCGCGGCGGTGGTGCTGATCCTCGCCGCATTGGCCAGGACCAAAAACTATTACATCGCCGGCCTGGTGCCGCTGTTTCCTACCTTTGCCCTGATCGCCCATTACATCGTCGGCAAGGGCCGCTCCCTGGAAGACCTGAAGACCACCATCCTGTTTGGCATGTGGTCGATCATTCCGTACTTCGTCTACCTGGCCACGCTCTACGTGATGGTGGACCGGATGCGCCTGGAAGCTTCTCTCGCGGTAGCCGCAGTGGCCTGGTTGATGGCGGCGACCGTGCTTGTCTCCCTCTGGGTTCGCCTGCACACCTGACACCCCCTTGTGGGAGCGAGCCTGCTCGCGATGGCGATCTGTAAGCGGCATCAATGTCGACTGATCTACCGTCATCGCGAGCAGGCTCGCTCCCACAGAAGTTGTCCCGGGTTTGGCCCATCCCTTGCATTTACCCCCAAAAGCCCTCTCCCCCGGCCTGCATGCCGGTTGAACCTTCGGAGGGCGTCCGCTAAAGGGTGAATCCTGACTGTGAACATCGTTATTGCAAACCGAAAGGCACTACACCCATGACTTTCACCGTGATCATGCTGGTGGCGTGTTCCATTGTGATGGACGTCATTGGCCAGCTCTGCTTCAAGCTCGGCCTGGACCGATTGCCGGAGCTCGAAGGCGGCTTTCGCCTCAATGCGTTCTGGGGCCAGGTATTCAACGCGCCGCTGCTGTGGTGCGGGATCGGCGCCTTCGTGGTCGAGTTTCTGGTCTGGCTCGAAGCCCTGTCCCGGGCACCGCTGAGCCTGCTGTTTCCGGCAGCGGCGCTGGCCTACTGCGGCGTGGTGCTGGCGAGCAAGCTGGTCCTCGGTGAAACCGTCAGTCGCCGTCGCTGGCTGGGTACGCTGGTGATTTCGGCGGGCGTGATGCTCGTGTGTGTCTGCCATGGATGAGGGTCAATCGATGATCGGCAGCAAGACTGACTGGCTGCACGAACGGCTCGGCACCCTCATTCTCTGGGCATTGCTGATCAGCTTCGAAAGCGCCGGCCAGATCGCCAGCAAAGTCGGCGGCGATCAACTCGGGCAGATGGATTTCACCCTGCATTGGCTGTTGGCCGTGGCAGACAATCCCGGGGTGTGGGTGGCGATCGGCTGCTACATCGGGGCGTTCTTCGTCTGGATGCTGATCCTGCGACGCAGCAGTCTCTCCCTGGCGTTTCCCCTGAGTTCACTGGTGTTTGTCGGGGTACTGCTGGGATCGTGGCTGGGGTTGGGCGAGCAGATCAGTGTGCTGCACTGGGTCGGGGTGGTGGTGATCATGGGTGGGGTGGCGTTGCTGGCCGAGGGTGGGCAAACCTGAAGACACCGCAACGTGTGTGGCGAGGGAGCACGCTCCCTCGCCACGCAATCTCATTTGAACTTGTAGGCTATCGCCACCTGCGCTTCACCCTGATTGGTATCGCCAACGGCCTTGACAATGCTGCTGTCGGCCGCCGACCCCGTCAGATGAATCCAGCTCGCGCTGGTCAGCAGCGACCAATGCGCGGCCAGGGGAAACTCGAAGCTCTGGGTCAGCGCCACGTTCTGCAACCCGCCGCCAGCGTTGTAGCGACGAATCCCCGAAGCCTGTGACTCATCGCTGCTGACGCCGAAGTAAGTCTGGGTTTGTCGGGCATCGGCGAAGTGCGCCGTCAGGTTCGTGCTGCCGATCACCCCGCCGCCCAGCGGATAACCCACCTCGCCACCGACCCGCCCCAGCACCCCACCCTGCCCGCTGCCGCCGCCCACTGCCTGGCCGACCGACGCAAACACCCGCCAGAAATCAGCCGGGGCGTACTGCACGAACCCGCCCACCTCGGCCATATCCGGCACATCGCGCAGGCCGCGCAACGTCCCGTTCGCGGTTCGACCCGGCAGGTAGTTCGCAAAGGGCCCGGCACTGAATCCGTTGGCCTTGAAGGCACTCCAGGTCAATCCGTCATCAGTGCTGAGACTGACATCGCCCCAGTCCAGATCGAGGTAAGGTATCGGCTTGGTTTCGTATCGACTGCCGGTCGGGTCATGGGGTTGATAGCCCAGGCCCAGCCCGGCTTCACCCGTGAGGCTATCGGCGTTGGCGTTGATGGAAAGACAGGTCAGCGCGGTAAAGAGCGCAACGGTAATCCTCGACATGAGGTAATTCCTTATACGGTACATGCGCGCATCAATCCCTGAATTGACGCCATCAGGCAAGCACTCATGTTGTTTGTAGCAACCTACAAAAATTGTAGCTTCCTCTTCTCGAACACGGACCAGAACCCCCGCCATGCTGGGCCGGACACAATTGGCACGGTCTCTGCTGTACCCCGTTGGCAAGCGCAAACAGCGCGAAACGCTTAATAGGTACAACAGATGATTGACTGGCATATCGTGTGTGATTTCGACGGGACCATCACCCGCACCGACGTGATCGACAGCATCCTCCAACGATTCGCCGACCCGAGCTGGGAAGCGATCGAAGAGGAGTGGCTGACAGGCAACATCGGCTCCCGTGAATGCCTCAGCCGCCAGCTCGCGCTGGTCAAGGCCACCCCGACCGAACTGCTCGACTTCTTCGACAGCATCGAAATCGACCAGGACTTTCCTGACTTCGTCGACCACGTCATCGGCCTCGGCGCGTCCCTGGAAGTGGTCAGCGACGGCATCGAACAAGGCATCGCGCGCATCCTGGCGCGCAATTACGTCAGCCTCCTGCCGATCCTCGCCAACCGCTTGCGTCAGGTCGATCACGACAGCTGGCGCATCGACTTCCCGTACGCCAACGATGCCTGCCGCGCCGCTGCCGGCAACTGCAAATGCAAATCCACGCCCAAGGCCAAGCGTGTGCTGGTGATCGGTGACGGTCAGTCCGACATGTGCGTGGCTTCCACCGCCGATTTCGTGTTCGCCAAGGATCGCCTGGCCGAGCACTGCGAGCGCAACGGCATTGCCTTTGCGCGCTTCGACAGCTTCGCGCAACTACCGGCAATGTTGGCCCTTTTACCCAATGCAAACGCCGCCAACGCCACCTCTTTCAACACAGAAACACAGGAACTTTTCCACCATGTCTGATATTCGAATCGCGACTGCCGAAGACCAAATTTTGCTGGAAAAGGAAGCCAAGTACTGCTCCTACGGCGACACCGTTCACTACATCGAGCCGCCGCGCATTTTCAGTCGCTGCGAAGGCTCCTACGTCTGGGACACCAGTGACCAGGCCTATCTCGACCTGCAAATGTGGTACTCGGCGGTCAACTTCGGTTACGCCAACCCGCGCCTGAACAATGCGCTGAAACAGCAGATCGACACCCTGCCGCAGATCGCCAGCCAATACCTGCACAAAGGCAAGATCGAGCTCTCGGAAATGATCGCCGTGGACGCGAAGAAGAAGTTCGGCCTCGACGGTCGCGTGCACTTCAACGTCGGCGGCTCGCAGTCCATCGAGGACTCGCTGAAAGTCGTGCGCAACGCCACCAACGGCAAGAGCCTGATGTTCGCCTTCGAAGGCGGTTATCACGGCCGCACCCTCGGCGCCTCGTCGATCACCTCCAGCTACCGCTATCGCCGCCGCTACGGCCACTTCGGCGAGCGCGCCAACTTCATTCCGTTCCCATACCACTTCCGCGGCCCCAAAGGCATGACCAAGGAAGAGTACGGCAGCCACTGCGTGCAGCAATTCGCCCGCTTGTTCGAGACCGAATACAACGGCGTCTGGGACCCGAAAGTCGGCCAGAGCGAGTACGCCGCGTTCTACGTCGAGCCGATCCAGGGCACCGGCGGCTACGTGATCCCGCCGATGAACTTCTACAGCGAACTCAAGCAGGTGCTCGACCAGCACGGCATCCTGATGGTGGTCGACGAAATCCAGATGGGCTTCTACCGTACCGGCAAGTTGTGGTCGATCGAGCATTTCGACGTCAAACCGGACGTGATCGTCTTCGGCAAGGCCCTGACCAACGGTCTCAATCCGCTGGGCGGCATCTGGGCCAAAGAAGAGCTGATCAACCCTAAAGTCTTCCCGCCGGGCTCCACCCACTCGACCTTTGCCTCCAACCCATTGGGCACGGCGGTGGGTCTGGAAATGTTCAAGATGACCAGCGAAGTCGACTACGGCGCGATGGTCATGAACAAGGGCAAGTACTTCCTTGAAGGCCTGAAAGACCTGCAGAAACGCTACCCGATCATCGGCGACGTCGATGGCCTGGGCCTGGCTCTGCGTTGCGAAATCTGTGGCCCGGACGGCTTCACGCCGGACAAGGCGACGCTCGATTTCATGGTCGAGGAAGGCATGAAGGGCGACATCGAAATCGACGGCAAACGCCTGGGCTTGATCCTTGATGTCGGCGGTTACTACAAGAACGTCATCACCCTGGCCCCATCGCTGGAAATCAGCTATGCGGAAATCGACCTCGGTATCGCCCTGCTCGATCGCCTGCTGCACCGGGCAATGAAACGATGAACACGACGGCATCACCGGACGCGATCGACATGGGCGAAGGCCGCGCCGGGTTTGTCATCGGCAATGGGGAGGTCGCGGTGTTGTTGATCCACGGCCTCACCGGCACCCCGACGGAACTCCGTCGGGTGGCCATGGGCCTGGCGAAAGCCGGGCACACGGTCTACGTGCCGACCCTGGCCGGCCACTGCGGAGGCAACGCCGACCTGCAAGCCACCGGCTGGCGCGACTGGTATGAAAGCGCTCGCAGGACTTTCGTCGGGATACGGCGCAAGCACGCGCGCGTGTTCGTCGGTGGTTTGTCGATGGGCGCGGTACTGTCGATGTACCTGGCCGCCGAGCACCCCGGGCAAATCGAAGGCTTGATGTTGTATTCCACCACCCTGCGCTACGACGGCTGGAGCATCCACAAACTGGCGTTCCTCACGCCCTTGCTGATGAAAATCCCGTTCGGCGTGCACCTGTGCAGCTTCGAAGAAAAACCGCCCTATGGCATCAAGAACGAACGCCTGCGAGCGATCGTCGAACGCCAGATGAAAGAAGGCGAAAGCAGCCAGGCCGGTCTGTTGACCATGGAAGGCGTGACCGTGCGCGAACTGCACCGACTCAATGCCGTGGTGAAAAAACGCATGCCGTCGATCACCACACCCACATTGGTCGTGCACTCCCTGGAGGACGACATCACCAGCCGCTGGAACGCCGACTATGTCGAACGCAAGCTCGGCGGGCCGGTGATCAAGGTCATGCTGGACGACTGCTATCACATGATCACGGTCGACCTGCAATACCACCGGGTGATCGAACTGAGCGTGGACTTCATCCAGCAGCGCTTCATCGAGCAACATTCCGTGCAACAGCCCCCACACGGGGAGTATCGGCAACTGGCCTGAGTCCGTGGCGAGCCCGAAAGCAGACGGCTCGCCACTGGAGGGGTAATGTCGGCTACTGTATTACACCAGGCTTCACGATTTGTCCCGCCATGGCTTTCGACAAGCGAAACCCGATGACCAAACACCAACCCGCCAACGCCCGACCCTTCGCCATTTCCGGCTGGAGCCTGCAACGCAAACTGGTGCTGGCCTTCTGGCTGGTCAGCGTGATCCCGACCATGATCGCCGCCGAACTCGCGGCCACCACCCTGTCGCAGATTTTCGACAGCAACGTGCGTGTCTGGCTGCAGGAGTCGACCAAGATCGTCGAAGACGAAATCGGCGAAATCCTGCGGGAGAATGCCCGGGCCGCACAGCTGTTCCTGCGCTACCTGCGCCCGCCCATCGATCAACTGTCGAGCCAGAACGACAAACTGACCGCCGATATCGCCGACGCCGTCGGCATCGACGTGGTGGCGCTGGTGCGCAACAGCGATCACAAAGTGCTCTTCAGCACGGCCTCCGACGACATCGTCCAGCAGATCAGCATCGCCCCCAAAGCCGTCCTGCAAACCCTGCAAGTCGGCGGCATCACCACCGGTACGGTGGTCTCGACCTTCGAGACCGAGCAGGCCGGCGTCGGTTACAAACTGGTGGTGGCCACTTACCTGGACAGCAGCTTCCTCACCAGCGTGGCCGAGGTGCACTCCCTGGACCTGCGGTTGTACCTGGCCAAGGCCAATGACTTCTCGGAAGTGTTCTCCTCTCAGCGCTTCGAAGATCACCCGCCGGCCGTCCCGGAAAAAATCGAACAGATCCTGCGCGCAACCAGGCAGCCCACCGAGCAATTCACCAGTCGCTACAGTGGCATCTACCGCCCGATCTTCAATGAAGACGGTGATTTGCAAGGCGTGATCTTCAGCGGTCTGCTCCGCCACAGCAGCCTGTTGGGCCTGGTCAATCAAAGCAATCTGTTCATCCTGATTTTCCTGCTCAGCTCGGCGGCGTCCCTGACGGTCGGCTGGCTGGTCTCGCAGCGTCTGACCAAACCGTTGCGCGGTCTGTCCCGCGGCGTTCAAGCCGTAATCGTCGGTGACTACCGACAACGCTTGCCGGTGACCGGCAGTGACGAACTGGCGGAACTGAGCAGCACCTTCAACCACATGAGTGAGCGCCTCGGCGAGTTGCAGCACCTGGAATCGCAGTTGCGCCGCCGCGATCGCCTGCATGCGCTGGGCGAAGTCGCGATGGGGCTGGCCCATGAAATCCGCAACCCGTTGGGCATCATCAAAACCGCCACGCAACTGCTGCATCGGCGCGCCGATCTGCCCGAGAGCGACAAACGGCATCTGGAATACGTGGTCAGTGAAGTCAGTCGGATCAATGACCTGATCACCGACTTCCTCGATTTTGCCAAGCCCAGCGCCCCGATGCGCTCGACGCAATCGGCGCGACTTCTGGTGGATGATCTGGCCGGGTTTTGCGCGCCGGAACTGGCCAGCCACAACATCAACGTGCGCATCGACGATCAGGCCCCCGGCGCCACGGTTTACGCCGACGCACGGCAACTGAAACAGGCCGGCCTGAACCTGATCGTCAACGCCATCGACGCCATGCCAGACGGCGGTTGCCTTACCCTGGGCATCAGCCGCGATGGCCCCTACACCGTAATCAGCTTCGGCGACACTGGTCAGGGCATCGAGCCGGACATGCTGGAACGCATCTTCACACCGTTCGTCACCACCAAAGCCTCTGGTACCGGGCTAGGTCTGGCGAAGGTCTTCTCGATCATGGAAAGTCATGACGGACGCATCGAATGTGCCAGTGAAAAATATGCCGGGGCCACATTCAGCCTGTACATTCCGGCCAATGGCGCCGACTTCGACGAGGACAGCGATGACACATAACGTACTGGTGGTCGATGACGAGCCCAAGCTCTGCGACCTGCTCGCCTCGGCGTTGAGCCAGAACGGCATCAGCGTCTTCACCGCGGGCAATGGCCTGCACGCACTCAAGGTGCTGGAGGTCGAAGACATCGATCTGGTGATCAGCGACTGGCGCATGCCCGGCATGGACGGCCCGCAATTGCTGGCAGAAATCAAAAGCCGTTTCCCGCAGCTGCCGGTGATCGTCATGACCGCCTACAGCACGGTGAAAAACGCCGTGCAGTCGATGCGCAACGGGGCCTTTGACTACATTGCCAAACCGTTCGACATTGACGAACTGGACATCACCGTCAGCAAGGCCTTGCAATTTCGCGACATTCTCAAAGACAACCAGCGCATGCGCGCCGAGCTCGATGAACACCAGCAGATCGACAGCCTTGTCGGTGACAGCCCGAGTTTCCGGCAGGTGCTGCATGCGATCGACTCAGTACGCGAAAGCAACGCAACGATCCTGCTGACCGGCGAAAGCGGCACCGGCAAGGAAATGGTCGCCCGGGCGATCCACAAGCACGGCAATCGCGCCGACAAACCTTTCGTCGCGGTGAACTGCGCGGCCATTCCCGAAGGTTTGCTGGAAAGCGAAATGTTCGGCCATCGCAAAGGCGCCTTCACCGGCGCCGTGACCGACCGGGTCGGACGGTTCCAGCAGGCCGACAAGGGCACGCTGTTCCTCGATGAAATCGGCGAAATGCCCCTGGCGTTGCAGGCGAAAATCCTTCGGGCCTTGCAGGAACGGGTGATCGAGCCGGTGGGCGATCCCCGGGAGCGCAAGGTCGATGTGCGGGTCATCGCCGCGACCAATAAAAACCTGCTGGACGCGGTGGCCAACAAGGAGTTTCGCGAAGACCTCTACTATCGGCTCAATGTGTTCCCGATTCCCCTGCCGGCCCTGCGCGAACGGGTCGAAGATATCGCCCCGCTGGCCCGGCACTTCGCCCATACGCTGGGTGCTGCCGCCGGCAAGCGCATTACCGGTTTCAGCCCGGAGGCGTTACAGGCCATGGCCAATTACTCATGGCCGGGGAACATCCGCGAACTGCAAAACTGTGTGGAGCGCGCCACCATCGTCGCCTCGGGGGCGGTGATTGAAGACAATGATCTGCCGGCGTATCTGTTTGCTGCGTCGCCAGCCAGCACCAGCGCCTTACTCAACGAGGGCGCCAGCGTGCCGCCGGATCTGGATGCCGCGTTGGCGGAAGTCGAAAAGGCCTACATTCTGGCAGCCCTGGCACAGAGCAACGGCGTACAGGCCGCCGCCGCGCAGTTGATCGGAATCTCTGAGCGCAGCTTCTGGTACCGGCTTAAAAAGCTCGGGATTCATGTGGACAAGATTGTGCGCTGAGCCAGGAAGCACACCGCCCTCTGTAGGGCTCGCTCCTTCAGAGGGCGCGCTTTGCGCAGGATCAACTGACGGTTCCGCCCTTCGCTTCGCTCATGATCTGCCGGATCGCCCCGACGAAGGTTTCCACCGGTTGCCCGCCCGTGACCGCGTATTGGCCGTTGAAAACCACCGTCGGCACCGAATTCACCCCGCGTGAGAGCCACAGCTGTTCCTCTTCGCGAACCGCGTTGGCGAATTCATCCGACGCCAGAATCGCCTCGGCCCGCTGCCGGTCCAGACCAACGCTTTGCGCAATCTGCGCCAGCTGAACGGGGTCGGACGGGTTACCGCCATCACTGAAATACGCCTTGAACAAGGCCTCTTTCAGCGGCAGTTGCAAGCCTTCCAGAGCTGCCCAGTGCAGCAGGCGGTGTGCATCGAAGGTGTTGTAGATCCGGCTGTTGCCGTCCGTGCGAAAAGAAAACCCCAGCTCGGCGCCGCGCGCGCGGATCATCTCGCGATTTTTCTGTGACTGCTCGGGTGTCGAACCATACTTCTCGGTGATGTGTTCGGTAATGTTCTGCCCTTCGGGGCCCATCTTCGGGTTCAGTTCGAACGGCTGGAACCGGATCTCTGCCCGGACCTCGTCGCGCAGGATCTCCAGGGCGCGGGTCAGGCCGTACAGACCGACGACGCACCAGGGGCAGGACACGTCGCTGACGAAATCGATTTTCAAGGGGCTGCTCATCACATACCTCGCTGGCGGGACACAGGTCGTAAAGCTCGAACGATACACCTGTCGCCCACCCTGCAGGAGCCGGCTTGCCGGCGAACCGGACGACGCGGTACAGCAAGCATGCCGGCATTGCTGGCAAGCCCGCGTCTACAGCGTTACAGGAGATTGTGTCCGGCCACCGGCTCGATCTGCGCCCAATGCGAGGTGTCCTCGCGATGAGCCCGCAAGTACGGCAACACTGCCGCCAGCAACGGCGCCTTGAACGCCTCCTGGAAACGGTGGGCCAGTCCCGGTATCAAGATCAACTCACTGCCACGCAAATGCGCCGCCAGGTGCACGCCATGCATCACCGGCAACAGCGGATCGGCCGTGCCATGCACCACCAGCGCCGGCACGCGCAACTGGTTGAGCAACGCCACCCGACTGGGCTCGGCCAGGATCGCCATGATCTGCCGTTTCACCCCTTCAGGATTGAAGGCCCGGTCATAGGACACGGCTGCCTGATGCAACAGGGCCTGGCGATCATCGCTCACTGCCGGGCTGCCCAGCGCCGCCAGCAGGTCGGCCTGTTGCTCCAGGGCGACTTCACGATTGGGCGCGCCACGACGCGCCAGCAACCGCACCAACGCCTCACTCGGCGCGGGCAGGCCTTCGGCCCCGGAACTGGTCATGATCAGGGTCAGGCTTTCGACCCGCTGCGGGGCCATGGCCGCCATATGCTGGGCGATCATTCCGCCCATGCTCGCCCCCAGCACATGGAATTGATCGATGTGCAAGGCATCCATCAATCCCAGGCCATCTTCGGCCATGTCGGTCAGCGAGTAGGGCGCCGAGACCGGCAAACCGAGCTTGTAGCGCAACACTTCGAAGGTCAGATTGGCCTCGTCCGGCGGTTGCCGCCAGGTGGACAGGCCGACATCGCGATTGTCATAACGAATCACCCGAAAGCCCTGCTCACACAAGGCGACCACCACTTCATCGGGCCAATGAATCAGTTGCCCGCCCAGGCCCATCACCAGCAACAGCGCCGGATCAGACGCACGACCGATGCTCTGGTAGGCCAGGCTCACCTGCGCCAGCTCCGCCCGTTCGGTTGGAACATTGACGTCACAACGAGACGCCGCCCATGACGGCAGGCCAAAAAACAATGCGGCCAGAAGTAAAAATACACGCATGAAAAACACCGAAACGCAGAACCCCAGTAGAGCGCGAGTCTGATGAAGTTTGTTCAAGCGCGCTGCCACAGTTCGATGACAGTTTGATGAAGGGTGCCGGACGGTCATCAGGGCACCTTCAGCACCACGCGATAACTATGTACCACCCGCCCCCCGCTCGACCGACCTCTAATGGCCCCGATTTTTTCACCCATCGGAGTCATTCTTCATGCTCGAAACACCCACCCCACCGCCGGCCGACTTCGGCCTCGGCCAGCCATTGGCCCAAAGTACCGACGAAAACCTGTACCTGAGCGCCTCGGCGCGCTGGAACCATTGCCGCGATCAGTGGCTGGCACTCATGGCACAGAACCCCCAAGCCCCCTTGACCGCCGACTGGTGGCAGGCACGGGCCCGCGGCACCGACCGGTCACGCCAGGCACAGGCCATTGGCCTGTATCGCCAGCATTTCGAGGCGTCGTGCCAATGGGCATTCGCCCGAGGCACCTTGAATGCCGAACAGCTCAATGTGCTGCTGGACCTCATCAACCCGACCGCGCAAGCAGTCACCCCCGAAATTCTGGTTTATGTCGAAACACTGTCGCTCAGGGCCGACAGCGGTGTGACGGTCGAACTGCCGGGCGCCCTGGTCATTACCCGCAATACCGACCAACCGGTTACCCAAATGCTCTATTGGCCGTCTCGGCCAGTACCGTGGATGACCTTTGAAAGCCGCAACGATCTGGAACGTTGGTTGATCCAGCAGCAACCTCAACTGGAGACCCGCCGCGTCACGGTCGACTACACCGTGCTCGACAAACCCGAACTGCCAAAAAGTGCCGAGTCCCTGTTGGCGCGACTGGCCACGGCTGGCGACGAGCGCCAGCGCAACGACAGTGTTTTTGCCTTGCCCCCCGACCTGTCCTTGCCGGACGCCAGTGACGACGTCGCCCCGTTCGCTCAACTGAGCCCGGACATTCCATTTGAGCGGCGCCGCAGTGCGGTACTGCAACAGCAAACGGCACTGGAGAACCTGCTGGGCCCGGACTTCCCTGCCACGCCCGACGACCCACGCCTAAAGCGGCTGCAACTGCAATTCGACACCCTGCGCGCCGCCGAGCAGGCCAGCACCGAGGCCGCAAACGCCCTCCTGGGTACCGACAACGTTCCGCAACTGCTGGAACTTCGCCACCAGCCTGGGCCCCATTACGCGGCGCTTTACCAGGCGCGCCTGAGCGGCCTGCGTGCCGAAGCCGACCTGCAATTGAGCCTGAATCAGATCAGCAACGATGAATTTCAGTGGCTCACGACCGTACTTGACGCACCCGATCAACCGCGACCGGCCGATTGCGTGGTCACACGGCTGGTGCTGTCAGCGACAGCCAGCGAGGGCGACGGCGCCACCACGCAGACTCAGGAACTGGACGGCGTATTAGTGTTTTCCCGCCCATCGGCTGTGCTGCCGTCCGCCAGCGACAGTCTGCTGCTCTACTGGCCCGGACGCTTCGGCGGCCTGCAACGGTTCGACTCTCGCCAGGCACTGGAGCAGCAGCTATTCAAGCGGCCAGTCAACGACGACACGCAAACCCTCCAACTCGCGGTGCTGACCGGCAACCCGTTCGAATACGCCTTGCAAACCCAGCTGCACAGCTGTGAACAACAGGCGGCTCGGCTGATGACTGCCAACCCCCTTCCATCCCATGCCGACCAACGCGCGGCGGAACTGGAAAACCTGCGCGAACAGACCCTCGCCCGCCTGACCGTCCCCACAGCCCCCGCGCGGGAGCTGGCTTTTGCCCACATCGTCGAGCAACACCGCAGCGTCCTGCTGGCCACCGGCTTGCCGTCGTCCCTCAGCGCACTGTCCGCGGCACAACGCGAGCGCCTCAAGGCGCTGTTCACCGCCTACATCACAGCGATGAAGCGCGCCCATCAATGGCTTGAACGGGAGCTGCCGCTACGCGAGACCTTCAGCAAAAAGGCTATCAACGCCCGCCTGCACCAAGACTTCGGGCTCACGCAAGACGTCGAGGTGTTGCTGGACATCCCCGACACCACCACCTGGCGCAAAGAGCTGATCGAGGGCGCGACGCCAGGCACACCGCAAAAAAGCGTATTGGTCGGCAGCGAGCAACGCAGCCGGTTGTCCCTCGCCGAACTGGCGCAAAGCAATATCGATCAGCCGATGTGGTTGCGCGTGTCGTTGATGCGGGTCGAGATCAGCGGTGCTGACGAGGCGCAACGGCAGAAGGTGAAAAACGGCATCACCCAGGACTACCTGCGCAAACTGGTGACCGAGCTCGATCTGGCCGGGAAATATGAGTCGTTGATCCGCGAGACCTTCCTGGGCACCCCGACAGCCTCGGCCTTCAGCAATGAACATCGGCGTGAATGCCTCAGCGAACCGTGGCGCCTGATGCTTGAACTGCAAGGCGAGTTCGCCGTGCTTGCCAAGGACATCGACGTCGCCGGCCAGCGCGTGCTGCAGATCGCCATCGACGCCAACAGTCGTGAAGCCTTTGCGGCCGACGGCAAGCGCATCGTGCTGCTACCCGCACACCTGACCGTGGGCGGTACGGACACGCCGGGCCAGGGACCAAGCACCCTGGCGGGCGTGACATTTATCGTCGAGCAAATCAGCGGCCTGACCCTGCTCTATCGGCCTGACTGCCCCGACGGGGTCTTTCTGCGTCAGTTCGACAGCCTCGACCAGGCGCGGATGTTCCTGTTCAACCAATGCCTGAACAGCACCATGGTCAACTACCTGGCCGGTCGCGCCCTGACCGGGGAATTCGCCTGGCACGTCAGCCGGATCAACCAGGCCCGACTGAAAAACTTTGACGCCCTGATCGGCGTCGGCACCGCCTGGCCCGCCAGCACCTCCCTGGCTGTGCATCTGCTCAATGTTCACATGGGCCGCCTGCTCGAAGCACATCGGGCGACCTCGCGTTCCAACGATGCCTTGTATCTGGAACTCGTCGCGCTGCGCTCCGGGGCCCTGTTCAACTACCTGAAAATGGCGCTGGGCGTCGTGCCTTTCATCGGCACGGCCATTGCCCTGTACGACGCCTGGCACAGCACCAACCTGGCCGTCGCGGCTTTCTTGCGCGGCGATGTCGGCCATGGCCTGGCCGAGGTGGAAGCGGTGTTGCTGTCATTGATCGACGCTGCCATGGACGTGCTACCCGGCGCCAGCGCGACGTCCGGCGCAGCGCGTGCCGCCACGCGCGGGCGACAATTGCGCGCCATGACGAAAAACCCGGGAGCCTTGCAGCTGTCGACCCCGCAGCAGGTCAAACGCACACTGGAGCGCTTCAGGGGCTATGAATACGAACACGAGATTTCCCTGGCCGGCCTGCAACCGGGCACCGAAGGCCTTTATCGCAACGTTTATCGACACCCTGACGGCGACTTCATGGTCAGCCAGGGTCGCCTCTATCGCATCGAATTGACCGACAACCCACCGCAATGGCGCTTGAGCGCCACGAGCACCCGAACCTACAAACAACCCATCGCCCTGGACGAAGCCGGCGACTGGAACACCCACTACGCGGTGTACGGCACCGTGACAGCCGGAGGGGGTGCCGGTGGCGGCGCGGTGCTCGGGCATATGGCTGACGGCCTCGACCCGCTCTGGCCCGCCGCGATTCGCCGCTGGTTGCCGCGCTGGTGGGCCGACCGGGCCCTGCGTCGCCAGTTGACCCTGACCAACACCGTCGATGCCTACACCCGGCGACTGCAAACCCAGACCAACAGCTCGAACGCCGTCCTGGAGCACTACTTCAGCCTTGATCTGAACCAGCGCCGCCCCCTTCGTGCCAATGTCGACATCGCCTGCGTGAACGACATCGAGCTTGCACAGACGCTGTACCTGAACCTTGAAGAGTTGATGCTGTTCAGCCATGGCCGAAAACGCACGCAGATCGAAGATTTTCAAAGCCGCTGTGCCTGGGTCATCGTCGATCGCACAGTGCGGCGGGTTGGCCTGGCCAAGGAGCGGCTGGTGGAACATCTCGACCGGATCGATCAGGTGATCGCCCGTTCGGACGCCACGCCCTATAACGATACCGCCACACACGTGCAATTGATGGCGCAACGCAAGGAAATACGAATCGAGTTTCTCAAGGACTATGACCAGCTTCACACACAGGTCACAGAAGCCAATCGATGGAACGGCCGGATCACCCAACGCACGCAAAAATCGAAGATGGCCCCGGAAATGGCCACCGTTAACGATAAATTCAGCGATGCCAATTACTACTACCTGAAAGCGGCGCATGTACTGGAGATCATCACCCACTACACCGCCGTCACCGACCAGTCCTGGGTCTACTTTCACGTGCAATTGAAAGAGGCCCGCAACAAGGTCGGGCGCGCCCTGCTGACCCAGCATCAGTTGCCTGAAGTGCAGGCCACGATTACCCAGCGCAACAAAGTGCTCGAAGACTGCCTGACGACCTATGCCGAATTTCGTCGCAACCTTGGCGCCTGGTCGCTGGGTTATCCGCAGCATCTGGATCTGGAGCACGTCACCGCGTTTCTCGACAACCTGGAAAAAGTCGAAGCGTCGGCTCGTCATGCCATCAAGACACGCCCATCCAGCACCGCGAAACCGGGAAGCGCCGCAAAGCAACTGTTCGAGACCGAAGACAACCAGTTGCTCATCGGCGTAGCCAGCACAGATGCCGCGACCCGACAACAGCGCTTCACCATCGAGGGGGTCGATGGTCACAGGGAAACCTGGTTACCCCGCTCCTCAAGCGGCAAATATCACCTCAGTCAACCCGTGGTTGCTGTGCCAACGGAGCTGGCGACCGATATCACACCGTTGCTGGTGGAGGCCAGGAAACGACTTGGCGCCGTGGACGCCTACAAAAGCAAAGTCGACGGCTACGCCCGGCAGGACATGTTGCCGGTCGATCTGGAGCACATGATGACCCGTGAGGCCGCGGAACTGAACATGCGGGCCCAGGCCATTGAACGGCTGTCACCCACGGAGACGGTCGCCCTGCAATTGCGCAATCGCGCGAATGAATTGTCCCAAGCCGGCCGCACGCTGCGAATTGACCAGACCCTGAAGAGCAAAACTCCGACCGAGGGTTATCTGGACTATCTGCTCGAACAACGGGTGGTCGACATCCGCAAGGAGGGCGGCCTGCGCGATCTGGGTAAACGCGCGGACGGGCGCAGGGATTTCCTCCAGGAATACGAGATCCGCGATGTGCGCGGCGAGTCTCCCCAGACCTTGTGGTATGCACATTTCCACTACACCTCGGCGAAACCTGCGTTCAACGATTTCGTCAAAGGTCATTTGAAACTGCCGGAGCAACGCAACCTCGGCCTGCAATGGCAGCAGGCCCAGGCTGAGAGTGGTGCCCATGTGCAAGCAATCTGGCGCGGCGACATCGGCAAACCGCTGGGGATCAAACACTTCTCCGAACTCTAAACACCGCAAACCGCAAAATCCTGTAGGAGCGAGCCGGCTCGCTCCTACAGGGGGGAGGTGGTCAAGCCAATTGGCTGCGCAACTGTCGCGCCGCCGCCACCATGTTCACCAGCGCCGCTTCGGTTTCCGGCCAGGCGCGGGTTTTCAGACCGCAATCGGGATTGACCCACAAACGCTCGGCCGCAATGCGTTTCGCGGCTTTGCTCATCAGTTTGACCATCTCGGCGGTGTCCGGCACCCGTGGCGAGTGGATGTCGTAGACGCCCGGACCGATGTCGTTCGGGTAGTCGAACGCGTTGAAGGCCTCCAGCAACTCCATGTCGGAACGCGAGGTTTCCAGGGTGATCACGTCCGCGTCCATGGCCGCGATGGCTTCGATCACGTCGTTGAATTCGCTGTAGCACATGTGGGTGTGGATCTGGGTTTCGTCACGCACACCGCTGGCACTCAGGCGGAACGCCTCCACCGCCCAGTCGAGATATTCCTGCCATTGCGCCCGGCGCAGCGGCAGGCCTTCACGGAAGGCGGCTTCGTCGATCTGCACGATCTTGATGCCGGCAGCTTCCAGGTCCAGCACTTCGTCACGCAACGCCAAGGCCAATTGTTGCGCCTGGACTTTGCGCGAAACGTCCTCACGGGGGAACGACCACATCAGCATGGTCACGGGACCGGTGAGCATGCCTTTCATGACCTTGTCGGTCTGGCCCTGTGCATAAGTGATCCAGTCGACGGTCATGGCGTTCGGTCGGCTCAGGTCACTATAAATGATCGCCGGTTTCACGCAGCGCGAACCGTAACTCTGCACCCAGCCGAAACGGGTAAACAGGTAGCCGTCCAGCTGTTCGGCGAAGTACTCGACCATGTCGTTGCGCTCGGCCTCACCATGGACCAGCACATCCAGCCCCAGGCGCTCCTGAATCTGCACGGAGTGGCGGATTTCGTGGCGCATGGCATCGGTGTAGTCATTGGCCGACAGCTTGCCTTGCCTGAAGGCCTGGCGTGCCAGACGGATCGAAGCGGTCTGCGGGAACGAGCCGATGGTGGTGGTCGGGAACGCCGGCAGTTTCAGGTGTGCACGCTGCTGTTCGATGCGCTTGGCAAACGGCGAATGACGCTGACTGTCCGCCGGGCCGATCGCCGCGACACGTGCCTGAACGTCGGCCTTGTGGATGCGCGGCGACTCGGCGCGGCTGAGCTGGACGGCGCGGCTCTCGGCCAGGGCGGCTTGCACCTTGGGCGCCTGTGGATCGTTCAAGGCATCGCGAAGCACTGCGATTTCGCCACACTTTTGTACCGCAAACGCGAGCCAGCTTTTGAGCTCCGGATCGAGTTTGTCTTCACGCTCCACATCCACCGGACTGTGCAGCAGCGAGCAGGAACTGCTGACCCACAGATTGTCGCCAAAGCGTTCCTGGGCGGCCTGCAGTTGTGCGAGCACCGGCTCCAGCTCGCAGCGCCAGACGTTGCGGCCATTGACCAGGCCCACCGAGAGAATCTTGTAGGTGGGCAGGCGATCGAGCACATGCAGCAGTTGGTCGGGCGCGCGCACCGCATCGATGTGCAAACCCTGCACCGGCAAGCCGACGGCGAGGCCGAGATTGTCTTGCAGGCCGCTGAAGTAAGTCGCCACGAGTTTTTTCAGTGGCGAGTACTGAAGGATGTGGTAGACGCGTTCGAAGGCGTTTTTCCAGGCTTGCGGCAGGTCGAGGGTCAGGATCGGTTCGTCGATCTGCACCCATTCCACGCCTTGGGCCGCCAGGCGACCGAGGATTTCGTTGTACACCGGCAGCAAGCGTTCCAGCAGGTCGAGCTTGTCGAAGGGGTTGCCTTTGGCCTTGCCCAGCCACAGGTAGGTCAGCGGACCGATGATCACCGGTTTGACGTTGTGACCGAGGGCCCTGGCTTCGTCGACTTCGTCGAACAGCTGTTCCCAGCTCAGCTTGAATGTTTGCTCGGCGCTGAATTCCGGGACCAGGTAGTGGTAGTTGGTGTCGAACCACTTGGTCAATTCCTGGGCGTATTGCGCCTGGCCATGTTCACCGCCGCAGCAGGTCGCCGTGGCGCCACGGGCCATGGCGAACAGGGTGTCGAGGGTCGGCAGGCCGTGCGCGTCCCTGGTGCTGTCGAAGCGCTCGGGGACCACACCGAAGGCCAGTGAGTGGCTCAGCACCTGGTCGTACCAGGCGAAGTCACCGACGGGCAACAGGTCGATGCCGGCGTCTTTTTGCAATTGCCAGTGGGTGGCGCGCAACTGGCGGCCGACGCTTTGCAGCGCCTCCTGGTCGAGATCGCCCTTCCAGTAGGATTCGAGGGCTTTTTTCAATTCGCGGTCGGCGCCGATGCGCGGAAAACCTAGGGTGTGGGCCAAGGCCATGGTGAGTTTCCTCCCTTAAAAGATGGCGCCATTGTCGACAGCCAGACCAACATGAGACAAACTCAACCTTTTCGTGTTGATCACAAGTTTTCCTCATGGAGCCCACGGTGCTTGAAATCCGTCACCTCAAGACCCTGCACGCCTTGCGCGAAGCCGACAGCCTGGTGGATGCGGCCGACCGCCTGCATTTGACCCAGTCGGCGCTGTCCCACCAGTTCAAGGAACTGGAAGAGCGCATGGGCATGCCGCTGTTCGTGCGCAAGACCAAACCGGTGCGCTTCACCAGCGCCGGATTGCGCCTGCTGCAACTGGCCGATGCCACCCTGCCGCTGCTGCGCGCCGCTGAACGCGACATCGCGCGGCTGGCCGGTGGCACCGCCGGGCGTTTGCACATGGCGATCGAGTGCCACAGTTGCTTTCAGTGGCTGATGCCAACCATCGATCAATTCCGCGACGCCTGGCCGGAGGTCGAACTGGACCTGGCTTCCGGTTTCTCCTTCGCGCCTTTGCCGGCCCTGGCCCGTGGCGATCTGGACCTGGTGGTGACCTCCGATCCACTGGATCTGGTCGGGATCACTTACGTACCGCTGTTCACCTACGAGGCGATGCTCGCCGTGGCCAACCAGCACCGTCTGGCGAGCAAGGCCTACATCGTCCCGGAAGACTTGGTCACGGAAACCTTGATCACCTACCCGGTGGAGCGCGACCGGCTGGACATCTTCACCCGCTTCCTGGAACCGGCCGATATCGAACCGGCGCAGGTGCGCACCTCGGAACTGACGGTGATGATGATGCAGCTGGTGGCCAGCGGACGCGGCGTCTGCGGCATGCCCCATTGGGCGCTGCACGAGTACAGTTCACGGGGTTACGTGAAGGCCAAGCGGCTCGGCGAGAAAGGGTTGTTCGCGACGCTGTACGCGGCGGTGCGCACCGACATGCTCGATGCACCGTACATGCGTGATTTCCTGCTGACGGCGAAGGACACGTCGTTTTCGACGCTGGATGGGGTTAGCGCGGTTCGCTAGAACACCACACCCTTTGTGAGCGGGCTTGCCCGCTCCCACAGGGATTTGCGGCGCACTTACAACTGTCGCCACATATGAATCTTGTCGAAATACTCCTCGCCCACCCGCACTGCCATCGGCTCAAGTCCGAACTGGACGAACCCGCAACGCTGGTACAGGTAGAACGCGGCGTCATTGCCGGCGGTGACGGTCAGTTTAATCAGCCGCAGTTCCGGATGCTGCTGCGCCTCGGCCAACACCGCCTGCACCAGCTGATAGCCAAGCCCGCGTTGCCGGACATCGGCGGACACGTACATGCCAAAGAGCGTGGCCTTGTGCCTGGCCTTTTCCCGAGGCTCCAGGGCCAGCCCGGCAATGCCCGCCAACCTGCCCTCTTCGAACGCGCCGAACACCCGATCCAGCTTGCTGGTCAGGCGCGACTCCCACCACTGCAATGGCATGGAGGCACGCTCGCGCACGCTAGAGGTGAAGGCCTGCGGGTGACGGTCATAGGCTTCGAGCATCAACTCCCGGTAAGCCAGGGCGTGGCTGGCATCCAGACGTTCAATCCACATGGTCAGGCCATCCGGCGTTGTTCAAGCATCAGCCGCAGCGCCAGCGCCGACAGCACGAAGCCCATGAAATAACGCTGCAGCGCCAGCCAGGTCGGGTTGTTGACGAACCACGAGGCGATGCCCGCGGCAAACAGGGCGATCATCAGGTTGACGCAGAAACTGACGCTGATCTGGGTCAGGCCCAGCACGATGCTCTGGGTGAACACCGAACCGTGTTCGGGGCTGATGAACTGCGGAAACACCGAGAGGTAGAACACCGCGATCTTCGGGTTCAGGGCACTGGTCAGAAAACCCATGGTGATCAGTTTGCGCGACGAATCCGGCGGCAACTGCTGTGCCTCGAACGGCGAACGCGCCCCGGGTTTCACCGCCTGCCAGGCCAGCCACAGCAGGTACAGCGCGCCGGCCCATTTCAACACTTCATAAGCCATCGGCACCGCCAGGAACACGGCGGTCAAACCGGCAGCCGCGGCGAACAGGTGCACGAAAAAACCCGAGACCACACCCAGCAACGACGTCACACCGGCCTTGCGCCCCTGGCAGATCGAACGGGAGATCAGATAGATCATGTTCGGCCCCGGCGTCAGCACCATCAGCAACGCGGCAGCGGCGAAAATCAGCAAATCCTGAAGCGGGATCATGGCGGTTCCTTGGCGTGGATGATCAGGCGATTGCGGCCAGCGAAGCCCGATAAAACGGCAGGATCAGGTCCCGTGTCAATGGCGCCAGGGTGACATTGCCGTCGGTGGCCGGGTCGATCCAGATCACTTCTTCGATCTCTGCTGCCGGGGAAACTTCGGCCTCAATGGTCAGCAGAAAGATTTCCGCCTGTACGATAAAACCCGGCTCGTTGGCAGCCGGAGCTGAGAACTGCCCGAGAAAAGTCGCGTTCGCTGGATCGATGATCAATCCCAACTCTTCGTCCAACTCACGGGCCAGGGCATGAATCGGTTGTTCATCGGCTTCGATCTTGCCCCCCGGCTGCATGAATGCCTCGGTGCCGCGCTTGCGCACCAGCAAGGTACGGCCGTCGGGGCCGATCAGCAGGGCGGCGGCGATGTGGATAAGTGCGGAATCAATGAGAGAAGCATCAGTAGGAAAAGACATTGCTGACCAAGGGTGCGTGTAAGGGCTGTAAAGAATCCCACGCCTTTTTGCCTCGGCCAAGGGCTGGGGCTCGCCGAGGACCAGAACGGTCCGCTGGCAAGCCCGGAAATTTCCCACGAACGACTTTGGTAGCGTGGTTGTACCGATTTTCAACGGTCCACCGCCACGTTCGCAGCCTATGGAAGCCCTTGCATGTCCGACATCTCAACGCTGAAAGAAAAAATCAACACCAAGACATTTCATCTCTTTCTTTTGTCTCTGGTGACATGGGGGCTCTATTCATATATCTGGCTGTACAAAACCTCTACAGCAATTGAAGAGGTCACTCGCATCAAGGTCATGAGTACATCTTTTCTGGTCGGGTATCTGACTTTCATCAGCATGGGGGCCTTTCTGGTCCCCCTCGTTGCCCCCTTCGCCCATTGGCTAACAGTATTCTGGTCCGTCGCGATCTGGTTGATTACCGTCAATTGGTGCTTCCGCGTAAGAACGGCACTCAGGACGTACGCCTTGACTGAGCACAATTTCGCGCCACGAATAAACCGGATATTTTCGGTGCTTTTCACCTTTTACCACGTCAACTACTGCATCAACGCCCTTGCGAGCGACAAGCAGAAGCACGAAGACAAAAAGCGGGCGAAGCAGCAAGCTATTCAAGCTTGAACGAAAAAGGCGCACCCCCGAGAGGATGTTCGCCGTTTTTGCTCTTCGCCACATCATCAACCCACAAGGAAGCCATGCAGCCGTAGCTCATGGCGGTGAAAAACAGTGAGTTGTCATGGGGGTGTATCGTTTGACCGGGCCTCATCGCGAGCAGGCTCGCTCCCACAAGGGATTGGGTTTGATCACAAGGGCACGGCTCACACAGATCCAATGTGGCAGCGAGCTTGCTCGCGATGGTGCTAGGGCAGATGCCAAAGAATCCGGATCAACGCGCCGGTATCAGCAGCTCTCGCAACCCGGATGCATGCTCAACCACCGCCCCCGGCAACTTCAGCCGCTGATCATCCAGATACCGATAATCCTGGCGTGCCGCCGTCAACCGGTTCAGGTCCAACTCGACCGCAAACTGCCCTTCCTCGCGCCCGGCCTCGAACAGCAAGCTGCCCAGCGGATCCACCAACGCGCTGCCGCCGGCGAACAGCAAGCCGCCATCGCCCGCTTCCACGCGGTTGACCATCAGCGCAAACGCCTGGTTTTCCTGGGCACGAGCCATGATTGCGGTGCGGTGGGTCGGGCCGTAGGGGTCCATATTGCCATTGGTGACCAGCAGCAACTCGGCGCCCAATTGCGCCAGGGCACGGGCGGTTTCGGGGAATTCGATGTCGTAGCAAATCAGCAGGCCGACGCGCACGCCGTTCCACAGGCAAGTGGCATAGCGGTCGCCCGCTTCATAGACGCCGCGATCCGAGGCCCACAGGTGCGTCTTGCGATATTTCAGCGCGATGCCTTCGGGCGTGATCAGCAGCGTGGTGTTGTAGAAACGGCCGTTGTCGTTCTCGGCGGTGCCGATGACCACGGCAATCTTGCGTTCACGGGCGGCGGCGACAATGGCGCTGACGGTCGGACCGTCCAGTGGTTCGGCGATCTCGGCCACGGATTCGGCCGACGGGAAGCCCATCAAATGGCTTTCCGGGATCAGGATCAGTTGTGTATCGGCGGCGCAGGCATTGATCGCCGCCAGAGCGCGTTCGAGGTTGTAAGCCGTGTCGTTGTCACGGCCCGCCAGTTGGGCGAGTTCGACCTTCATGGGGATTCCTTGTCATGGATGCCGGGCGCCGGAAAGATTGCCCGGTCGCTGTCTGTGCGCCAGTATGCGCAGCAAGCACGCAGGCGGGGAATTACGCCGCTGGGGTAACACGATAGGGGTAGAGGCATGACACTCTCGTTGGACGACATCGCCTGGCACCGTTCGGTCGGGCACCTGATCGACGCCCTGGACAAGCCCAATTTCTGGACGCAACTGGTGCGTTTGCTGGATCAGTACGTGCCGTGCGACAGCTGGGTGGCCCTGCTGTTCAGCGCCGATCAGCACCCGCAGGTGTTCGCCGAATGCCCTGGCGAAGACGGCGGCCCCGATCAGTTGTTTCAGGATTACCTGCGCGGGCTGTACCTGCTCGACCCGTTTTACATCGCCTGCCGCGAACAATCGCGCACCGGGTTGTATCGCCTCTCTGAAGTGGCGCCGGAGCATTTCGAACTCACCGAGTACTATCAACGCTACTTTCGTGTGAATGTCGTGGCGGACGAAATCCAGTTTAATTGCCAGCTCGAAGGCGACCGCACGCTGTGCCTGTCCCTGGGCAGCAAGCAGCGCTTCAGTGCCGGGCAGATTGCCTTGCTGTCGCTGATCCAGCCGTGGGTGCTTGGCCTGTTGCGCCAGCGTCTAGCCTATGAAATCAACGAGATGGTGGCGCTTGCGCCGACCCCGGTACAAGGCGACTGGCGCGTGCAACTGGAAGCGTCGGTGCAGCAACTCAAAGGCGCGCAGTTGACCGCCAGGGAGCTGGATGTCGGGCGCTTGATGCTGAGCGGTTGCTCCAGCAAGGAAATCGCCCGCAAACTGGAAATTTCCATCGAAACCGTGAAGGTCCATAAGAAACACATGTACAGCAAGCTCGGGATCAAGTCCCAGTCCGAGCTGTTTTCGATTTTTCTGCAGGCACAGAATGCCTGACATAACACGGAAATGCTTTTCCGCAGGAGCGCGCCTGCTCGCAATGATCGTGAACGATAACGCGGGAAACCTGATGCCCCGTGGTGTTCTCTGGTTCATCGCCAGCAGGCTCGCGCCTACAGTGATTTGCGTTTAGCCGAATAATTGAGTCCGAACCCAAGGAAACCGTATGAGCCTGTCGCTGCTGAGCCGCTACGCCTTCTTTGCCGTCTGCGTGATATTCACCCTCGCCAGTCTGCCCTTTCTCGAACACGACTGGCTGTGGCCGATCACCGCTGTCACGGGCGTACTCAGCCTGATCGGTGTTTTCGATTTGCTGCAAAGCCCGCACGCGGTGCGCCGTAATTACCCGATCCTCGGCAATATTCGTTACCTGGTCGAAGCCATTCGCCCGGAAATCCGCCAGTACCTGCTCGAATCCGACAGCGACGCCCTGCCCTTTTCCCGGGCCCAGCGTTCGCTGGTCTACTCCCGCGCCAAGAATGAAAGCGCCGACAAGCCGTTCGGCACCCTGATCGACGTGTATCAGTCGGGTTTCGAGTTCATCGGCCATTCCATGCGTCCGGCGCCGCTGAGCGACCCCAGCGGTTTCCGCGTGATGGTCGGCGGCCCGCAATGCACCCAACCGTATTCGGCGTCGGTGTTCAACATTTCGGCCATGAGCTTCGGCTCGCTCAGCGCCAACGCCATTCGCGCGTTGAACCAGGGCGCCAAACTCGGCAACTTCGCCCATGACACCGGCGAGGGCAGCATCAGCCCGTATCACCGCGAACACGGCGGCGACCTGACCTGGGAACTGGGCAGCGGCTACTTCGGTTGCCGCACCCCGGACGGACGTTTCGACCCGGAACGCTTCGCCGCGCAGGCGCAGACGCCACAGGTGCGGATGATCGAAATCAAGATGAGCCAGGGCGCCAAACCGGGCCACGGCGGGATTCTGCCCAAACACAAGGTCACCCAGGAAATCGCCGATACCCGCGGCATCCAGATGGGCGAAGACTGCATCTCGCCGTCACGCCACAGCGCGTTTTCCACGCCGATCGAAATGATGCATTTCATCCAGCAGTTGCGTGAACTGTCCGGCGGCAAACCGGTGGGCTTCAAGTTCTGCCTCGGTCATCCGTGGGAGTTCATGGGGATCGCCAAGGCCATGCTGGAAACCGGCATCCTCCCGGACTTCATCGTGGTCGACGGCAAGGAAGGCGGCACCGGCGCCGCGCCCGTCGAGTTCACCGACCACATCGGCGTGCCGATGCGCGAAGGGCTGCTGTTCGTGCACAACACCCTGGTGGGCCTGAACCTGCGGGACAAGATCAAACTCGGCGCCAGCGGCAAGATCGTCAGCGCCTTCGATATCGCCAGCGTCCTGGCCATCGGAGCCGACTGGGCCAACTCGGCGCGTGGCTTCATGTTTGCCATCGGCTGTATCCAGTCGCAAAGCTGCCACACCAACAAATGCCCGACCGGCGTTGCCACCCAGGACACCTTGCGCCAACGGGCGCTGGTTGTGCCGGACAAAGCCCAGCGCGTCTACAACTTCCACCGCAACACCCTCAAGGGCCTGGCCGAGATGCTCGCCGCCGCCGGCCTCGAACATCCGTCGCAGTTGTCGGCCAGGCACCTGGTGCGGCGCATGTCGGCGACCGAGATCAAACTGTTCTCGCAGCTGCATGTGTTCCTGAAGCCGGGCGAACTGCTGACCGGAGAAGTGAACGGCGAGTTTTACTCGCGGATGTGGCAAATGGCGCGGGCCGACAGTTTCGAGCCCAATGAGGTCGCGGCTGCCTGACCGCCACGGCCTCGTCACTGCGCTTCACCAATGAAGCGTTTTGATCGGGGCCGGTTCTTTCATCACGATAAAGCCGTAATCACCGATCAGGTAGATCCGGTAGAACTGGCTCTCCACCAACGCGGGAAAGCCTTGATACCCCACCTTCGTCGCGTTACGTCGTTCCTTCTCCGCAACCACGTTGGTGATGCCCACCGTGGGCAGGTTTTCAGCCAGCATGAAGAAGTCGGTATTCAGCAGATAGTGCAACACCGGCATGTGCTTGAACGAGCCCGAGGCCCCCGCCAGCCAATGATCGGAATAAGTCACCGACAGGTAGATGCGCTTGGCCTCGCGCAATGCCCGATGGCTGGCGATGTCGTACTCAAGGCTGTACAGCGCGCTGCTGGCGAAGGTTTTCTGCTGCGTCAGTACCCGGCCATAGGCGAACGACAGTGACAGCATCGCCACCAGCGGCACCACCAGCAGCAGCGGAAATCGCTCGTGCAGGGGTGCCAGTGCCAGATGAGCCAGGTAGAACATCAGCACCAGCAAGACGGCGAAGCCCATCAAGGTTCTGGCGCCTTCGTTGAAGTCGCGGAAAAACAGGGCAACACCCGACACCAACAGCAGCACGATGGGCACGCACAGCACACACAGCAGGCCGATCAACCATTTCACCGGCCCACTGTCCGGACGCTGCACAACCCGTGAACCCAGGTGAACCGCACCGACAACGGCGCACAGCAACAACCCGGCGAACACCCAGGCAAATCCGCCATGGAACAACAACACCACCTTTTCCAGCACCCGACCGATGTTGATCTGGATTTGCAGCAAGGGATGCGCGCCCCAGTTCAGCAACTGCGTGCGCCGCTCTCCCATGAAGGGGTAGGCGCTGACGCCGTAGATCAGCCAGCCCAGCATGACCTGAGCGAGCTTCCAGCCGATCAGGCCGCCCCACTGCGGCCAGGCCACTTTGTCGTTGGCGGCCCGCAGCACCTCCAGGCAACACAGGCCGAGAAACACATTGAGGCTCACCTGATACAGCCCGAGCGCCAGTGCAATCAGGAACGACGGCACCAGCCATTGCACATTGCGCGAGGGGTGGCGAAAGGTGATGGCGTAGATCACCGCCACCACGCTCAGGACCATGATCGGGCCGTCGTAGTGATAGGACAGGTTTTGCAGGAAGAACGGGTTGTACCAGAGCGGCAACAGCACCAGACAGCTGGCGACCGTCGGTTGACGGAAGTAATGAAAGGTCAGGCTGGTCAGTGCCGAGGCCATGGCCACGGTCGCGATCAACAGCGGCAACGGAAAGATGTTCGGCGCGGCGTTGCTGAAGGTCAGCAGGTTATAGAACAGCTCGGCGAACAGCCGCCCCTCTTCGGCCCAGGCCATCCCCGCCGACAGCGAGCGCCAGTTATCATCAATGTAGGGGTAATCCGCCAGGATCAGCGGCAACACATACAAAAAGGTCGCCAGCAGGAAAAACAGCCAGACCTGTCGGCGTCCGAGTTCCCTGACGAAGAAATCACTGAATCTGCCCATGCTAAGGCCCATGCCTGCTTTTGCCGCCGACGATGTCTTTGACCACATAGCGCGGCCGGTGCTTGGACTCGATGTAGATTCGGCCGATGTATTCACCGAGGACGCCGATGCCGATCAACTGCACACCGCCAAGAAACAGAATGGCGGTCATCAACGACGGATAACCGGGCACGCTGTTGCCGAAGAAAATCTTGTCCAGCACCATGTACACCGCGTAAAGCACGGCGAAGATCGATACGCAGCCACCGACGTACGTCCATAAGCGCAGCGGCACGGTGCTGAACGAAGTCACGCCTTCCAGTGCCAGGTTCCACAACTTCCAGCCGTTGAACTTGCTGTCCCCCGCCACCCGCCTGGCCCGCTCGTATTCCACCACGACGCTGTTGAACCCGGCCCACGACAGCACGCCCTTCATGAACAGCTGATGCTCGGGCAAGGCGCGAATCACGTCGACCACCTTGCGGTCCATGAGGCGGAAGTCACCGACGTTCTCTTCGATCCGGGTGTACGAAATCCGGTTCAACAGGTGATAGAACAGCGAGGCACTGTGGCGTTTCAGATAACTGTCGGTGGCCCGATTGCGACGCTTGGCCAGCACCACATCGGCGCCCTTTTGCCATTGCTCGATCAACAAGGGAATGACGCTGATCGGGTCCTGCAGGTCGACGTCCATCGGGATCACCGCATCGCCGGTGGCATATTCCAGGCCGGCGAACAGGGCGGGCTCCTTGCCGAAATTGCGCGAGAAATTGATCAGCATGACCTGATCGTCCGCCTGCGCCAGGGCTGTGGCCTGCTCGCCCGTAAGGTCTGAGCTGCCATCATTGATGAAGACGATCTCTACCTCGGTCCGGTCAAGCCTCAATTCACGACGCACCGCCTGGTAAAACAGGTTGATCGCCTGTTCTTCATTGAATACCTGGACGATGAGCGACACTTTCATGCTTCACGCTCGCGAAACACCACGTACTTGGAAAACAGGAAGCCGAACACCAGGCTTAACGCCGAAAACAGCGCCACGGTCAGCAGGCCGTGCAGCCGCCATGCGTCACCGAGGTGCCCGACGCCCAGGCTCAGCGCGCCCATCGCCACAAGAAACAACAGATAACCGCCCACCGAGGCCTTGGCATCGAAGGTGTACAGCGCATTCATGTAGAACGAAAACGAGGCCGCCACGCAGAAGGCTGCAAGATTGCTGGCAGCCTGAGTCAAACCGGCCGCCACGCTGAGCAGGAAAAAGATCTGCCAGTGAATCAACGTGTTTGCAACGCCAATCACCGTGTAGCTGGACAAGCCTTTCCACACCCGTCTCATGCTGACAACCCTGTGTTGGAACCTGGTACATCCACAGTCATTTGAGCTTGTCTACTGTCAGAAATCACAGGTATCGCAGCCTTTCAGACCAGCGGTTAAACGCTGCCACCACGCCACGAGACATTCCGAAATATCCCGCCTTTGCATTTGCCGGCGAATCACGCCACCCTGCGCGCCGCCGATGTGCGGGCGCAACCTTTCGCCCTTCCCGGACTCCTTTGTTCAACACCCGTTCAAGAGCCTGATGTCATGACGTTAGAGCGCGATCACCGGATCGACTTTTTTCGTGGCCTGGCACTGATCTTCATTTTCTGGGATCACGTGCCCCACAACCCTCTGGGTCAAATCACCCTGCGTAACTTCGGTTTTAGCGATGCTGCCGAAGTCTTCGTGTTTCTGGCCGGTTATGCGGCAGTGCTGGCCTACGGCAAAGTCCTCGCGCGCGAGGGGTTTCTGATTGCCTGCGTGAAGATCCTGCGCCGGGCCTGGGTGCTCTACGTGGTGCATATTTTCCTGTTGGCGATGCTGATGGGCATTGTGTTCTTCGCCAACAGTCACGTGGAGACCCGGGATCTGGTAGAGGAAATGGGCATGCACCACTTCATCGCCAGCCCGCAACAGGCCCTGATCGATGAACTGCTGCTGCGCTTCAAACCGAACCTGATGGACCCGCTGCCGCTGTACATCGTATTGCTGGCCGGGTTACCGCTGGTACTGCCGCTGCTGGTGCGCAAGCCCTGGGCGGTGGTGGCGGTGTCATTGACGGTGTACCTGCTGGCGCAGTGGCTGGGCTGGAACCTGGCCGCCATCAAGGACGGCGTGTGGTACTTCAACCCGGTCGCCTGGCAGTTGCTGTTCGTGCTCGGTGGTGCGGCGGCGATTCACTCACAGCGCCCGCGCTTGCCCGAGCCCCGACCTTTGATTCGCCAGCCGTTGTTCATGACGGCAGCGGCATACGTTGTGGTCGCCGGTGTGCTGACGGTGTTGTGGCGCTGGCCGCAGATCCACGACGCGCTGATGCCGGCCGGCCTGAGTAACCTGTTGTACCCGATCAGCAAGACCAACCTGTCACCCGTGCGCCTGCTGCACTTTCTGGCGCTGGCCTACGTCACCGCAAAACTGCTGCCTGACAGCGGCTGGACGCAAAACTGGCTGGCCCGGCAAAGCTGCCGCATGGGTCGTTTCTCCCTGGAAATCTTCTGCCTGGGCGTGCTGCTGGCGCCCCTGGCGGACATGGTCAATGCGATGACCGACGATGCCTTCGCCATGCAGATCTTCACGGCGCTGGTGGGGGCGGGGTTGATGGCGTTGCTGGGGGCCTGGCTGGAGTTCAACAAACGCTTGAATCAGACCATTAAAAGATCACAGGCGGTATCAGTGCCTGCCTGAGGCAATTACTTGTGGCGAGCGAGCCTGCTCCGGGCGGCGTTCCGACGCTGGAGCGCGAAGCGGCCCCAACCCCTGTCATCGGGTTATGTCTGACTGAACCGGTTGACTGGTGTTCGACTGCTGCGCATTCGAGCCGGACCAATCTCCCTCGCCACAGAAATCAGAAGAAACCCGATAGTTGGAGGTTCACAATTTTTTCACCATCGCCAACCACCGTCTAAGCTTCAGACAAGTCAGATCAATCTGCGTGAATGGATCAGTCGACTATGGGCGCGTTATGGCAAACCGATTCGAGTAAAACTGTGGTCCCGACTGAACGTGTGGATGAAGCGCCTATACCTGAAAAACCCCGTCGCAGCCGCATCAAGCACGGGTGGAAGGCGTTCTGGTTGCTGATATTGATCATTGCGATTGTCGTAGGCCTGGCGGCGTCCAAGGAGATGCGCACGTCGAGGTTTCAAGCGCGAGAGGTCAGCAAGTTTGCCGGAACCCTGAGTTATGAACTCAAACCCGGCCCCAGTGACGCCATTCGCTACCCCGGCGCCGGTCCGTTCGACCAGCGTCTGGGCTACAGCTCGCTGGGTGAGTTCCTGCCCCGTCTGCTCAAGCGCAATTTCGTCATCGAAGCGCAAACCCGCTTTTCCCCGGCACTGATGAGCTACGCCGACAAAGGCCTGTTCGTACCCTACGCCGAAAAAATCCAGGCCGGGTTATCGATCACCGATTGCCGCGCCGCGCCGTTGTACCAATACAACTATCCGCAACAGCTTTACTCCAGCTTTGACTCCATCCCGCCGGTGGTGGTCAACAGCCTGCTGTTCATCGAGAACCGTTTTCTGCTTGACCCCAAACAACCCCTGGCCAACCCCGCCGTGGACTGGCCGCGTTTCGGCATGGCGGCATGGTCCCAGGTTGCCAAAATGTTGCATGTGCCTGGTCAATCGGCCGGCGGCAGTACCCTGGCCACTCAGCTGGAAAAATACCGGCACTCGCCCGATGGCTTGACGGTCAATGGCGCGGAAAAAATCCGCCAGATGATTTCCGCCACCGTGCGCGCCTATCAGGCCGGGCCACAGACCCTCGCTGCCCGGCAGAACATTGTTCGCGACTACCTCAACAGCGTGCCGCTGTCAGCCGTGCCCGGCCACGGCGAAGTGCACGGCATGGCCGAAGGCTTGCGGGTGTGGTACGGCTCCGATTTCAACCAGGCCAACGAGGTCCTGACCAGCACTGCGACGGACCCGAAAACCATGGCGGCGAAAGGTCTGGCCCTGCGCGAAATGTTGTCATTGATGATCGCCCAGCGCCGCCCTTCCCATTACCTGACCAAGGGTCGCGACGAACTGGTCGACCTCACCGACAGCCACATTCGCCTGTTGGCACAAAATGGCGTGATCGACGCGCCGTTCGCCGCCGCCGCATTGGCCAGCAAGGTGACCTACCGCGACTGGGCCACCCAGCCGACCATTCAGCCCATCGAAGCCAACAAGGGCATCAGCGTGGCACGCAGCCGCCTGGCCGGGATGCTCAATCGTCCGCTCTACGACCTCGACCGCCTCGACCTCTCGGCCACCAGCACCTTGCAAAATGAACTGCAAACCCAGGCCACCGAGTACCTGAAAAAACTCGCCGACCCGGCCTTCGCCTCGCAGATTGGCCTGATCGGCGAGCATCTGTTGACCCCCACCAGCACCACGCAAGTGCGCTACAGCTTCACCCTGTTCGAATTGACCCCGGACGGTTCGCGGGTGCGGGTGCAGACCGACAGCACCGATCAACCGTTCGACATCAATGAAGGCAGCAAACTGGAACTGGGCTCCACGGCAAAAATGCGCGTGCTGACCACCTATCTGCAGATCATTTCCGAGTTGCACGATAAATATGCCGGCATGACCATCCCGGAACTGAAGAAAGTCGACGTGCCGGAACAGGATCACCTGACCCGCTGGGTGGTCGATTATCTGATTCAGAACAAGGACCGCAGCCTGCAGCCCATGCTCGGTGCGGCGCTGGACCGCAAGTATTCCGCCAGCCCTGGCGAAGCGTTTTTCACCGGTGGCGGATTGCACGTGTTCCATAACTTCCGCAAGGAAGACAACGGCCGCATGCCGACCCTGCGCGATGCCATTCGCGAGTCGATCAACCTGCCCTTCATTCGCCTGATGCGCGACCTGGTGCGCTACACCACGTATTCGGGTCCCAACAACAGCTCCGAACTGCTCAAGGACGACAACGACCCGCGTCGCCAGGAATACCTGGCTTCGTTCGCCGACCGCGAAGGCACTTCGTTCCTGCTGAAATTCTGGAAAAAGTACAAAAACAAGGACACCCAGGCACGGCTCGATACCTTCCTCGACGGCATGCGCCCAACGCCGATCCGCCTGGCCGCCGTGCACCGTTACCTGCTGCCGCTAGCCAGCCAGGAAAGTTTCAACACATTCGTACGCTCGAACCTCAGTGGCGCCAAGCTCACCGAAAAACTGACCGATGATCGCCTCATCCGGCTCTACGACAGTTACGGCCCCGGCAAATACGACCTGCCGGACCAGGGCTTCATCGCCAAGGTTCACCCATTGGACCTGTGGATGATGGGCTACTTGCTGCACAACCCGGACGCGACCTTCAGCCAGATCGTCAAAGCCAGCCAGTTCGAACGCCAGGAAGTCTACAGCTGGCTGTTCAAGAGCAAACACAAGGGCGCCCGTGACAGCCGCATTCGCACCATGCTGGAAATCGAGGCCTTCCTCGACATCCACCAGCGCTGGCAAAAAGTCGGCTACCCGTTCGACCACCTGGTGCCGTCGCTGGCAACCGCCATCGGCAGCTCCGGCGACCGTCCCGCCGCGTTGGCCGAGCTGATTGGCACCATCCTCAATGACGGTGTACGCATGCCGACCCTGCGCATCGACAGCCTGCACTTCGCCGCCGGCACGCCCTATGAAACCAAACTGATCAATGACCCGGAGGTCGGCAAACGGGTGATGCCATCCGAAGTCGCCACCGCCATGCGCGACGCCCTGTCGCAAGTGGTGGATGCCGGCACCGCGAAACGGGTCGCCGGCACGTTCAAACTGCCCGACGGCAAGCCGCTGGCCATGGGCGGCAAGACCGGCACCGGTGACAACCGCATAGAAGCCATCGGTTCCGGCGGACGGGTCCTGAGCTCCAAGTCCCTCAACCGCACGGCGACTTTCGTGTTCTACATCGGCGATACCCACTTCGGCACCCTGACCGCTTTCGTGCCGGGGCGCTCGGCGGAGGCCTTCACCTTCACCTCGGCGTTGCCGGTGCAGGTACTCAAGGGCATGGCGCCGATCCTGACCCCTTACTTGCAACCGGGCACCCATACGATGTGTCAGCCAACCCAGGTGACCGCCGGCCGTTGAGCGATGGCCAACGGCTGAACCGGGTGGCGGTACATATGTATTTTTCACTCCTTGATTTTTGGAGAGTCGAGCCGCACCCGGCACCTTTTACAACCAATCTTTGAGCTTTTTTTGCGCCACAGGCCTACCTAGTCTGGTCGTCCGAATCATGATCAAAGGACGATCAAGCAATGCCCACGACCCCCTCGGCGATTCAGGGATCCGACCCGCTCGACATCGCCCCGCTCGATAAAAGCATCCACTTCCATCAGGTCAAAAAGGCGATTCCTGCCTGGCTGCTGAACACCTCGCCATCGCGTGTGGACGACCTGAAATCGGTCAGGCTGACGCTGCCCGACTGGCACAGGAAGGCGTCAACACTCGCTCACCGCAAGTTGAAAAAAGCCAACCAGCTCGGCTGGACCGCGCAGAACACGGCGGATACGGCACTCAAGGATGTGAAGGATATTTCCGACTTTGCCAAACCCCTGCTGCAGAACGCATTGAAAGACCGCTTCGACGTCGAAGACGATGTCGAGGAAACCTGGCTACGGCTCTATGCCCCGGTGACGACGGCTTGGTGGGTGCATGACTTCTCCGGCGGAACCACCAGCCGCACGGTCTCGCTGCTGGACGCCGCGCTGCATAACTTTTCCCGGGACGAAACCTTCACCGAGGACTCCGAGTTCATCACCCGCCCCGACACACGCGGGCATTTCAACGTCAAACCGCTCAAGCCCAAAGTGAGCATCGAGCAGTTCAAGGCCCTGTGTCGCGAACTGGACATCGGCGCCCGCTATCAACAGCACTTGAATGACGTTTTACTGCCAGCCGACAAAACGGCGAGCAATGTCCTGCGCCACAAAGTCGTTCAGAGCCAGAAAAGCGCACTGAATGCCGCCGCGTACATGGCCCTGATGAAGAACGACGTCGACCAGGCGGCCTTTGACGTGGTGCAAGGCATGCTCAACGACCGTTCGCGGCTGGAGTGGAACGGCAAACCCGTCGGCTATTACAACCTGTCGATGATGGACACACGCCTGAGCGGCATCATCCTGATCGCGTCCGATACCTCCAGCGCCAGCGGCCCGGTCCCGGTGATTGCCTATGTGCCCCACGATCCGCTGCACCCGCTCAAGCAATACCCCTCCTCACTCGATTTCATGGCTGAACTGACACGCCAGTTGCGCGATGGCGAATCCGCCAACAGCTATCAACGCTTCTTCAGCCAATTCGTGCCCCATGAGCAACGGGGCCATTTCTTTGCCGGATTGAACGCGCGCCTGAGCACCGTGAAATGGCAGCCGGCCCCCGCAGGTTCCAACTTGCCGAGCTGGCGCGAAACGCCTGTGGATAAACCCAATCTGCAATTCAGTGTGTCCAGCATCAAGATCGACCGGGAGACGACCTTCAACAATGACCTGTGGGGCTATCGCTACCGGCAGACCCTGAACAAGGTTTTCAACGATGCCCGGGAAATCGCCATCTCCACCGAATACGCCGACCGCATGGCTCGCTGGGCCTGGTGGGACAACCTGGAAAAAATGCTCTCGGACATCCTCAACATTGCCTTGCTGGTGGCGACGCCCTTGGTGCCGGGCCTGGGGCCATTGATGCTGGCGTATACGGCCTATCAACTGACGGATGGCGTGGTCGAGGGCCTTGTCGATCTGGCTGAGGGACGCCTGTCAGCTCCAATTACAGCGCGGAACACTGGAACGACGTGCCCGGCTGGGGCATTGACCGGGCCAATCACTGGTCGGAGCTGGCCGATGAGCCCCAGGCACAGGGCTTCCTGAAAGTATTGCTCGAAACCCAACTAAGCAAAGACTTCAAGGCCGGCGGCCCGGCCAAGGATCAACTGGTGCAGCGTGTCTGGCGCATGCTCGATGCCGTGTACGTCGACACGTCTCTGCGGGAAAAGCTGTTCAGCGCCAGCGATGAATTGCTGGTCTGGCCGGTGAACACATTGCGTTGGCGCACGCGGGTGCCGTCGGGCAGCGTGTCGTAGGTGTTGGTGGTGTCGAGCCAGCTACGGCTGTGGCTGATCACCAGGCTGCCGGCACCATAGTTGTACAGACCTTGCAGGTCGGCACCGGTGCCGTGGTCTTCGGTCTGGTAAAGGTTGGCGTAGACACTGGTGCTGTTGCCCAGGGTCCAGTCGATGGAGCTGCCGTACTGGAGCTTTTCCCGCACCTGGCGTGCCGACAGGCCGAGTATCACCCGTGGGTGCAGCAGATAGTTGATCGAGGCGCCCGCCGTGGCATCGCCACTGCTTTGTTGATCCCAGTTGCTCAACAGTTTGCTTTCCTGCCCGGCGAACAGGTTGTAGCGCCAGCGCTCATCGTGGTTGCGCCAGTTGTTCGGCTTGTAGATCAGCTCCTGAGTGGTCGAGGTGACTTGACCGTCCTCGATCAGCCGTACTTCCACTTCGTAAATGCCGCCAGGCAATGGCCGGGTGTCGAGGGTCTGCAAGCCGGCCGGGACCGACTGTGTATTGATCAACAGGCCATCGCGGTAGATCTCTACCGAGCCCTGACGGTTGGCGGTGACATAAACCGGGTACACGCTGGGTTTCGGACTGTCGATGGCCAGACTGTCGGAGCTGCCATACATCACGCCCACGGCGGTGTCGGGGCTGGTGCCGAACGAACGGGGTTGGCGCGTCAGGCCCTCGGAATTGGGCGTGAAGTAGCCCAGCCGGAGGAAACTGCCTTCCAGTTCGCGCTGAGTGAAAAGCTCATGCACCGCGTGGTAGGTCTTGTCATCCGGCCCGCCCAGACGTGCCAGTTGCATGTTGAAGGTCTGGCTCCAGTTGCCCAGGCTGCCGCTGGCTTCCAGACCGAAACGACCGCCCAGGTCTTGATCCTGGCCACCGTTGAGATTGAGTTGGTTACGCACCATCAGGCCGCTGCTGCCGCCTTCGGGTTGATCGTGGAAACGCTTGGTTTCGCTGTCGCGCTCGGCATTTTCGGTGACGATCGACAGCAATGAATTTTCCAGGTTGTAGTGCACCGCCAGCATTTGTTCCGGGCATTGCCCCGTGCAGGCACCCAAGGCGACGCCGGGCTTGAGAATATCCGCCCAGGTCTGGCGCTCCCCGGCACCGAAACGGCTTTCACTGGTATCGGTGAAATCGAGCAATGTCACCCGGTCATCGCGGGACAAAACAATCATCGCCTCGCCGAGCGGTTGCTGATCGAGTTCGACCCGAACCGCCAGCGGAACGTCGAAGAAATGCTCCTCGAACTCTGACGGCAAGCCTTTGGCCTGGGCCAGCAAACTTCGTGGCGTATTATCAACGGAAGTGGGCGCCGCAAATGCACTGCTACATAACAGCAACGCAAGCGCTGCCGCGATGGGCGTCATCGGGAACATGAACAAGTACTCTGATTACGAGAAAGTCAAAGCCCGGTCGACAGACAGATATGTTTGTCGACCGGTTACGCTACTTGAAGCAAGTAAGCGTTTTACCGTTGAGTTTTAACTTAGACGGAAGGTTCAACCACCAACATGACGACGCCGGTATAGTCGCCCGCATCAGGTTTGCCACCGACCGCACTGACTTTGAACGGCGCGCGATAACGAGTATTGGACTCGGTGTCGCCAACAACTTCTTGCGAAGTAGTTGTCAGCGCCTTGCCGTTGAGTTCGACTTTCAAATCGATGGTCTTGTTACCGGCAATCAGCTTCGGCACGCCTTCAAGTCGGGCGTTTACCTTGCCGGCGGTGTGGAGGACATCAAAGTGCCCGTCGACGGTTCGCATCGAACCGGTAGACGGGTTGTAGCTCATGTCCTGGTCTTTGTTGACCAGATCAGAATCCACCGGAACCGCGTAGAAGTCGTCGGCCGGAACGTGGGCAATCAGGTTGATGGCGTGCTTGGCTTCAGTGGCGGCAAACGCCATGGAAGAACTCAGTGCCAGAACAGCCAGAGGAGCAGCGAACGCGATTTTCTTGAACATCTTTCAGTACCTGTCTTTTAAAAAGGATTAACGCAGAAAGTTCAAGTTGAGCAAAACCGTCACGAGCAGCTATTTGCTCAGCTGAACTTTCAACGCCGAAAGATGATCGATCAATTTATCTGGAAAGTAAGCAGGAACGTTCCTGCAAGTGCGTAGCCAAAGTGCTATCAAGGCAGAAAGAAAAAAATCGATATTATTTAAAATGGAATGTCTTACTGTAAGAGAAATACTACAAATCGCACACTAACGAAAATGACTCGCAGATACTAACGAAGTTGCTTCTGTAAGACCAGTACCACAAGTCCCGCCTTTTAAAGGCCAAACCATAACATTAGAGAGTTAACACTAATTTAAACTTTTTCACCCGTTTTGGTCACACTTTTTTTGCGGTCTTGGCGGGCTCATCGGCTCGACGCTCGGGACGGCCACTGATCGGGGGGGCTTGCCTTTTTCTTAAGATATATCTTAAGTTGTATCTAAACACGACGAGAGAAAGCACAAATGAGAGACCATCATTCCCCCCACCGCGAGCACGGCGATGGCCGCGACGGCTTCGAGAAACGCCCCGGCCGCGAGCGCGGTGGCCGCGGTCCACGGGTCTTCGCCCCTGGTGATCTGAAATTGCTGTTACTGGCGCTGATCGCCGAACAGCCTTGCCACGGTTACGACCTGATCCGCCAGATCGAAGGCATGTTCGACGGCGCCTATAGCCCAAGCCCCGGCGTGATTTACCCGACCCTGACCTTTCTGGAAGAGAGCGAAATGATTCAGGGCGACGCTGAAGGCGGGAAAAAACGCTATTGCGTGACCGATGCCGGGCGTCAATTCCTGGCCGAGCAAGCTGTTGCCCTTGAAGGTGTGCGAGTGCGCATCGATGTCAGCAAACGCTCCCTGCGCGGCCATGATCGTCCGCCGGAAATCCACGAGGCGGTGCACAACCTGCGCCACGCCCTGCAACTGCACCACGGTCGCTGGAGCGCGGAAGAAATCCGGCGTGTCGCCGCCCTGCTCAACGACACCGCCAAAGCCATCGTCGACGGCCCTGCCGTTCAAGCTGTCCAGGAGAAAGCCGAATGACTGAAGTTGTTACCCAAAGCATTCATCGCGTCATGCACGAAATCAAACGCCGTCGCCTGGAAGTGTTGCGGGTGGTCGACCTGACGCCGCGCATGCGCCGGATCACCCTGGGCGGGCCCGAGCTGGCGGGTTTTGTCAGCCTTGGTACCGACGATCACGTCAAACTGCTGTTCCCGCAGAACGCGGCGGAACAGGCCGCGCTGGAAACCCTGGTGCTCGGCGCCGGCAAAGGCGATGGGCCGATGCCAGCCATGCGCGACTACACCCCGCGTCGCTATGACCTGGATACGCTGGAGCTGGACATCGACTTCGTGCTGCACGGCGACGGCCCTGCCTCGACCTGGGCCGAACAGGCCAAACCGGGGCAGTTCCTGCACATCGGCGGGCCGCGCGGTTCGATGATCGTGCCGGACATGTTCGACAGCTATCTGCTGATCGGCGACGAAACCGCCCTGCCCGCCATTGCCCGGCGTCTTGAAGGCTTGCCGGCGAACCGCCGCGCGCTGGTGATCGTCGAGGTGGAAAACGGCAAGGAGCAGCAAGTGCTGCAGAGCGCTGCCGAGGTCAATGTGATCTGGGTACTGCGCGAGGGTGGCAAGGACCATTTGCTGAGCACCGTGCGGCAGATCAAGGTGCCCACTGGCAGCCTGTATGCCTGGGTCGCGACCGAGACCAAGGTGTCACGACAGATCCGTCGGGTGTTGCTCGATGAGCACGGGCTGGACGAGCAGTTTGTCAAAGCGGTGGGTTACTGGCGGCTGGATAACACTGACGAAGAGTGACCGGCTTTAGGGCCCCATCGCGAGCAGGCTCGCTCCCACATTGAATCTATGTGCAGCAAACCTTTGTGGGAGCGAGCCTGCTCGCGATGGCGATGCCACAGACACTACAAATTCAGCCCCTTGGCACGGCGTCGCAGCCACCCATCCAATCCAATCAACAGCAACGCAATCAACACAAACCCCGCCAACAATCCCCCGGCATTGATGAACACCTGTGGATAACCCAGCTTCTCCACATCAATGAACGGATAGGGATAGACCGCCAGCACATGCCCGCGCCACAGCGAATAGCCGAAGTACAGCAGCGGATAAATCGCCCACCGCGCGATGTGCCCCAGCCGCAACCGGCCCTTGGGCACACACCACCACCAATACACCAGAAACAGCAGCGGCATGACGTCGTGCAGCAGCTCATCGGCCAGCCATTGCCAGCCTTCGGGGTGCCACAAATGGCGCAGCAACAGGTTGTAGGCGATGCCGACCACGGCGATGCTCACGGCAATGCCGCTACTGACCGACGGCTGCAGAAACCAGCGCCGCGCCGCCGACTCGCGGGACGTCAGTTCACAGGTCAGGACTGTCGCCACCAATGTGTTGCTCAGTACGGTGAAGTAGCTGAAAAAACTCATCAGCCCACCCAGCAGGCTGGCGCCCAGGGTCCACCGCGAGTAGAAAATCAGGTACATCTGGATGCTCAATCCGGCCCAGCCCAGGACCGCTGCCACGGCAATAAAATGACGACGCGCGCCTGACCCGGTCGCCATCGGGTTGACCCTGTTCAGAGCGGGCGCTTGGTGCGCATCAGTTTCACGTAGAGGCGCTCGACCTTCTCCCGTGCCCAGGGGGTTTTGCGCAGGAACGTCAGGCTCGACTTGATGCTCGGGTCACTCTTGAAGCAGCGAATATCAATACGCTCGGCCAGTCCCGACCACTCGTAGTGTTCAACCAGGGCGTTGAGGATCTGTTCCAGGGTCACGCCGTGCAGCGGGTCAGTATTGTGTTCGGTCATGCCGGGCCTTCAAGCAGAGTGAGGATTGGAAGCCGCGCACCTTAGCCGAGGGCTTCTTCGGGTGGAAGCGATCTATCAAATGTAGGTGATCCTGGGATCTTGGGATCCTGTGTGCGAGCTTGCTCGCGATAAACGCAATGACACCGCAGGGCATCTGGTTTTACGCGTTTTCGTTCAAGTCCATCGCGAGCAGGCTCGCTCCTACAATTGTTACCGAATCCGAAAGAATTCATCTCAACAAAGCGCTTTCTCTATTTGTAACAGAACATTATCCTTGCGCCCGCCTTAGCTGAAACGCTTCCGCCGATTCGCATCACGTCCTGCTGATTCCGATTATTCCCAGAAAAAGATCAAGAATTCCCCCTCTATGCCTGATTTCAAACTTCCGAAAGACAGCGCTGTCTTAATGCCTGTTACCTGCCGAAAAGCCCTGAACCTGATCGGCGGATTGACCGTGATGAGCCTCGCCACCTGCGCCCAGGCCGCTGCGGCCTTTGATGGCGACTCACCGTGGATGCTCGGCGACTGGAACGGCACGCGTACCGAACTGGCGGAAAAAGGCTACGACTTCAAACTCGATTACACCGGCGAAATGGGCAGCAACCTGCACGGCGGCTACGACCACGATCGCACTGCGCGCTACAGCGACCAGTTCGGCCTCGGTACGCATCTGGATCTGCAGAAGATCCTCGGCTGGAACGACGCCGAATTTCAGCTGACCGTGACCGAACGCAGCGGCAACAACATCAGCAACGACCGGATCAACGATCCGCGGGTCGGCGGCTTCACCTCGGCCCAGGAAGTCTGGGGCCGTGGCCAGACCTGGCGCCTGACGCAGATGTGGTATCAGCAGAAGTTCCTCGACCAGGCACTCGACATCAAGGTCGGCCGCTTTGGCGAGGGCGAGGACTTCAACAGCTTCCCTTGCGACTTCCAGAACCTGGCGTTCTGCGGCTCCCAGGTCGGTAACTGGGCCGGCGGCATCTGGTACAACTGGCCGGTCAGCCAATGGGCCATGCGGGTCAAATATCACCTGACATCCGAGCTGTACGCGCAGGTCGGTGCTTATGAGCAAAACCCGTCGAACCTCGACCGCGACAACGGCTTCAAACTCAGCGGCAGCGGCACCCAGGGCACGGTCCTGCCGGTGGAACTGGTGTGGACGCCGAAGCTCAACGGCCTGCCCGGCGAATACCGCGCCGGTTACTACTACAGCAGCGCCAAGGCCACCGACGTCTACAAGGACAGCAACGGTCAGCCCGCAGCCCTGAGCGGCGAGGCCTACCGCAGCGCGTCAAGCAAGCACGGTGTATGGCTCGGCCTTCAGCAGCAGGTCACCAGCGTCGCCAGCGATAACACCCGCGGCTTGAGCCTGTTCGCCAACGGCACGATGCACGACAAGAAAACCAACGCCATCGACAACTACGTCCAGGCCGGCCTCGTCTACAAAGGCCTGTTCGATGCCCGTGCCAAGGATGACATCGGCTTCGCCCTGGCCCGCGTCCACGTCAACCCGGCGTACCGCAAGAATGCCGAGGCGACCAATCAGGCCCATGCCGTTTTCGACTACGACGACCCGGCCTTCCTGCCGCCCCAGGACACCGAATACAGCGCCGAACTTTATTACGGCGTGCACGTCACGAACTGGCTCACCGTGCGCCCGAACCTGCAGTACATCCGCCATCCCGGTGGCGTGGACCAGGTCGACGACGCGCTGATTGGCGGGATCAAGGTCCAGTCGTCGTTCTGACCAATGCCACAAACCCTGTAGGAGCGAGCCTGCTCGCGATGGTCGTCAACGATAACGTTGGTTGCCTGACACCCCCGGGTAGTTCTCGGGTCCATCGCGAGCAGGCTCGCGCCTACAGGGATCACCGTTTTTATCTGAACCATGCCCGCGCGGGATCGTCATCTACAGTGAACTGACGCGGGACTATTTGAAACGTCACGGAGAATCACACTATGAGCACTGATGGTGCCTTGGGTCGAAGCCGGATATGGCCGACCCTGCTCGGCATACTGCTTCTGCTAATGGGTCTGGCCATGCTGGCCGGGGGAATCAAGCTGAGCATGCTCGGCGGCTCGCTGTACTACCTGCTGGCCGGTATCGGCATCGCGCTGACCGGCGTGCTGCTGATCGCCGCCCGTCGCGCGGCACTGGGCCTGTACGCGCTGGTGCTGTTCGCCAGCACGGTGTGGGCCTTGTGGGAAGTGGGCCTCGACTGGTGGCAACTGGTGCCGCGTCTGGCACTGTGGTTCGCCCTGGGCGTGGTGATGTTGTTGCCGTGGTTCCGTCGTCCATTGCTGCGTGACGGCCCCGCGACACTGGGCACCGGTGCGTTGAGCGTGGCCGTGGTGCTGGCCGGTGCGACCGCCCTTGCCAGCCAGTTCACCCACCCCGGTGAAGTCTTCGGCGAGCTGGGCCGCGACAGCGCTGACATGACCAGCACGGCGCCAGCCATGCCCGAGGGCGACTGGCAAGCCTATGGCCGCACCGAATTCGGTGATCGCTACTCGCCGCTCAAGCAAATCACCCCCGGTAACGTCGGCAAGTTGCAGGAAGCCTGGCGTATCCGCACCGGCGACCTGCCGACCGCCGATGACCCGGTGGAACTGACCAACGAGAACACGCCGCTCAAAGCCAACGGCATGCTCTATGCCTGCACCGCCCACAGCAAGGTACTGGCGCTGGCCCCGGACACCGGCAAGGAAATCTGGCGCTTCGACCCGCAGATCAAGAGCCCGGTGGGCTTCAAGGGTTTCGCCCACATGACCTGCCGTGGCGTGTCGTACTACGACGAAGCGGCCTACGCCAAGTCGGAAAACGCCGCATCGGCCGTCATCTCCGAGGCCGGCAAAGCGGTGGCCCAGGCTTGCCCGCGTCGTCTGTACCTGCCAACCGCCGACGCTCGCCTGATCGCACTGAATGCCGACACCGGCAAGGTCTGCGAAGGCTTCGGCAATAAGGGCGTAGTGGACCTGACCCAGGGCATTGGCCCGTTCACACCGGGTGGCTACTACTCCACCTCGCCGGCCGCGATCACCCGTGACCTGGTGATCATGGGTGGCCACGTCACCGACAACGAGTCGACCAACGAGCCGTCCGGCGTGATCCGCGCCTTTGATGTGCGCGACGGTCACCTGGTGTGGAACTGGGACAGCAACAACCCGGACGCCACCGAGCCTTTGGCACCGGGTCAGATCTACAGCCGCAACTCGGCGAACATGTGGTCGCTGGCCAGCGTCGACGAAAAACTCGGCATGGTTTACCTGCCGCTGGGCAATCAGACGCCCGACCAGTGGGGCGCGGACCGCACCCCTGGCGCCGAAAAATTCAGCGCCGGCCTGGTCGCTCTGGATCTGGCCACCGGCAAGGTGCGCTGGAACTACCAGTTCACCCACCATGACCTGTGGGACATGGACGTCGGCAGCCAGCCAACCCTGCTGGACATGAAGACCGCTGACGGCGTGAAACCTGCGCTGATCGCGCCGACCAAGCAAGGCAGCCTGTATGTCCTTGACCGTCGGGACGGCACGCCGATCATTCCGATCCACGAAATCCCGGTCCCGCAAGGCGCCGTGAAGGGTGACCACACCGCACCGACCCAGGCCCGTTCGGAACTGAACCTGCTGGCCCCGGAACTGACCGAAAAAGCCATGTGGGGTGCCAGTCCGTTCGACCAGATGCTGTGCCGCATCCAGTTCAAGCAACTGCGTTACGAAGGCCAGTACACTCCGCCGTCGGAACAGGGCAGCCTGATCTATCCGGGTAACGTCGGCGTGTTCAACTGGGGCGGCGTGTCGGTCGACCCGGTTCGCCAGATGTTGTTCACCAGCCCGAACTACATGGCCTTCGTCTCGAAGATGGTGCCACGCGCCCAAGTCGCGGCCGGCAGCAAGCGCGAGAGCGAAACCGCTGGCGTGCAGCCGAACACCGGCGCCCCGTACGCGGTGATCATGCACCCGTTCATGTCGCCGTTCGGCGTGCCGTGCCAGGCGCCGTCCTGGGGTTACGTGGCCGGTATCGACCTGACCACCAGCAAAATCGTGTGGAAACGCAAGAACGGCACCAGCCGCGACAGCTCGCCGCTGCCGATCGGCCTGCCCCTGGGCGTGCCAAGCATGGGCGGCTCGATGGTCACCGCCGGCGGCGTCGGCTTCCTCAGCGGCACCCTGGACCAGTTCCTGCGCGCCTATGACGTCAACACCGGCAAGGAACTCTGGAAGTCGCGCCTGCCGGCCGGCGGCCAGGCGACACCGATGACCTACACCGGCAAGGACGGCAAACAATACGTGCTGCTCGTGGTCGGCGGTCATGGTTCGCTGGGGACCAAGATGGGCGACTATGTGATTGCGTATAAATTGCCGGAATAAGATTTAGCGGCAGTAAAACGAAAGGCGACGCCCGTGAGGACGTCGCCTTTTTTTGTGGCCGCAGATTTCAAAGCTCCACATGTCCCCTGTAGGAGCGAGCTTGCTCGCGATGGTGTGTCAGCTACGTTGGTGTCAACTGACACTCCATCGCGAGCAGGCTCGCTCCCACAATTGACCGCGCAAAGCCGTGGTTCAGCTAACCTGAATCCCTGCTGAATACACCTTGGAATGACCGGTTAATGCCCAGGCATCATTGAAACCACCGCCAACCTGCCCCATCTAAGACCCATACCCATTGCGCAGGTGCCCAAATGAGCGACCAGCAAGAATTCCCCGAAGACCCGAGCGAATACGCCGACCCGGAAAACGCGACCCATCACTCCACTGGTAAAGGCCTCGCCCTGCCTGGCCAGAACCTGCCGGACAAGGTCTACATCATCCCGATCCACAACCGACCGTTCTTCCCGGCCCAAGTGCTGCCGGTGATCGTCAATGAAGAACCCTGGGCCGAAACCCTCGACCTGGTCGCCAAATCCGATCACCACTCCCTGGCCCTGTTCTACATGGACACGCCCCAGGAAGACCCGCGCCATTTCGACACCTCGGCCCTGCCGCTCTACGGCACCCTGGTCAAGGTGCATCACGCCAGCCGCGAAAACGGCAAGCTGCAGTTCGTCGCCCAGGGCCTGACCCGCGTGCGTCTGAAGACCTGGCTCAAACACCATCGCCCACCGTACCTGGTGGAAGTCGAATACCCGCACCAGCCCACCGAGCCGACCGACGAGGTCAAGGCCTACGGCATGGCGCTGATCAATGCGATCAAGGAGCTGCTGCCGCTCAACCCGCTGTACAGCGAAGAACTGAAGAATTACCTCAACCGCTTCAGCCCCAACGATCCATCGCCTTTGACCGATTTCGCCGCCGCCCTGACCTCGGCCACCGGCAGCGAACTGCAGGAAGTGCTCGATTGCGTACCGATGCTCAAGCGCATGGAAAAAGTCCTGCCGATGCTGCGCAAGGAAGTCGAGGTTGCGCGCCTGCAAAAGGAAATTTCCGCCGAAGTTAATCGCAAGATCGGCGAACATCAGCGTGAGTTCTTCCTCAAGGAACAGCTCAAGGTCATCCAGCAGGAACTGGGGCTGACCAAGGATGACCGCAGCGCTGACCTCGAACAGTTCGAACAGCGCCTGGTGGGTAAAGTCCTGCCGGTGCAGGTGCAGAAGCGCCTCGAAGAGGAAATGAACAAGCTGTCGATCCTCGAGACCGGCTCGCCGGAGTATGCCGTCACCCGCAATTACATCGACTGGGCGACCTCGGTGCCGTGGGGCGTGTACGGCGAGGACAAACTCGACCTCAAGTACGCGCGCAAGGTGCTGGACAAGCACCATGCCGGCCTCGAGGACATCAAGGACCGCATCCTCGAATTCCTCGCAGTCGGTGCCTATAAAGGCGAGATCAGCGGCTCGATCGTGCTGCTGGTCGGGCCGCCGGGCGTGGGCAAGACCAGCGTCGGCAAATCCATCGCCGAATCCCTCGGCCGGCCGTTCTACCGCTTCAGCCTCGGCGGCATGCGCGACGAAGCCGAGATCAAGGGCCATCGCCGCACGTACATCGGTGCGCAGCCGGGCAAACTGGTGCAGGCGTTGAAAGACGTCGAAGTGATGAACCCGGTGATCATGCTCGACGAGATCGACAAGATGGGCCAGAGCTACCAGGGCGACCCGGCCTCGGCGCTGCTGGAAACCCTCGATCCGGAGCAGAACGTCGAATTCCTCGATCACTACCTCGATTTGCGTATGGACCTGTCGAAGGTGCTGTTCATCTGCACCGCCAACACCCTGGATTCGATCCCCGGGCCGTTGCTTGACCGGATGGAAGTGATTCGCCTGTCGGGCTATATCACCGAAGAAAAAGTCGCCATCGCCAAGCGTCACCTGTGGCCCAAACAGCTTGAGAAGGCCGGTGTATCCAAGGGCAGCCTGAGCATCAGCGACAGCGCGCTCAAGGCATTGATCGACGGTTATGCTCGCGAAGCCGGTGTCCGCCAGCTGGAAAAAAACCTCGGCAAACTAGTGCGCAAAGCGGTGATCAAGCTGCTCGACGACCCGAATGCGGTGATCAAGCTTGGCCCCAAAGACCTCGAAAGCTCGCTCGGCAAACCGGTGTTCCGCAACGAGCAAGTGCTGTCGGGCACTGGCGTGATTACCGGGCTGGCCTGGACCAGCATGGGCGGCGCCACCCTGCCGATCGAAGCGACGCGCATCCATACCTTGAACCGTGGGTTCAAACTCACCGGGCAACTGGGGGATGTGATGAAAGAGTCCGCGGAAATCGCCTACAGCTACGTCAGTTCCAATCTGAAGTCGTTTGGCGGTGATCCGAAGTTTTTCGACGAGGCCTTCGTGCACCTGCACGTACCGGAAGGCGCCACCCCGAAAGACGGCCCGAGCGCCGGCGTGACCATGGCCAGCGCCCTGCTGTCGCTGGCGCGCAACCAGCCGCCGAAAAAAGGCGTGGCAATGACCGGTGAGCTGACATTGACCGGGCACGTGCTGCCGATTGGCGGGGTACGCGAAAAGGTCATCGCGGCGCGGCGGCAGAAGATCTTCGAGTTGATTCTGCCAGAGGCCAACCGGGGTAATTTCGAGGAGCTGCCGGAGTACCTGAAGGAAGGCATTACCGTGCACTTCGCCAAGCGGTTTGCGGATGTGGCGAAAGTGTTGTTCTGACCGTTCTCTAGCGACTGCATTACCGCTATCGCGAGCAGGCTCGCTCCCACAGTGGTTGTTGGTGTTCACACAATTTGTGTTCGCAGCAAAAAACCTGTGGGAGCGAGCCTGCTCGCGATGATGTCAGCCCAGACAACACTATTCTGCCCCGCTGTCACACCCTGTCTCATCTCAGTTATGCTCGCCGTTCGTCGTGAACGCCGGAGCCATTGACCTTATGTCCCCCACCCGCCTGTTTGTCCCCCTCGCCCTCGCGCTGTTGGCCGCCTGTGCCACGCAACCGAAGCAGAATGTGACCGTGGAAAAACAAAGCGAATGCCCGGTGAAACTCGCCAACGGGCAAAACCTGATCCTGACCCTGCCGAGCAATCCGACCACGGGTTACCGCTGGGCCATTCAGGATTCGGCCGGCGGCGTGTTGCGTGCGCTCAGCCCCGAGGTCTATACCAACCCGGAAGATGCCGGGGTGGTCGGCGCGGCCGGGGTTTCCACCTGGCGCTTTCAGGCCTTCGCCACCGGGACCGGGCGTTTGCGCCTGACTTCACAACAGCCTTGGGCACCGGAAGTGCTGCCGGTGGACTCTTTCGACTGCAGCATCTCGGTTAACTGACCGTGGGCTGGCTGATTCTGGCGCTCATGGGCGCAGTGACGTTCCTCTACGGCCTGAGCGTGCACGCCGCGCTGCTGTGCCTGCTGGTCAAGCCGCTGCCGGTCCTGGCGCTGCTCGGCTGGTTGCACGACGCGCCACCGAGCGAATATCGGCGCTGGATCAGCCTCGGCTTGATCTTCTCCCTGCTCGGCGATGTGCTGCTGGCGTGGCCGGGGGATTTGTTCGTGTTCGGCCTTGGGGCGTTCCTGGTCGCGCATCTGGCTTACTTGAAAGCGTATTTGAGCGATTGTCGGCGCCTGGCCGTATTGCCGCTGATCCTGGCCTTGGGTGTCGGCGCCGTGCTGCTGGGGATTCTGATTTCTCATGGACTTGGGCCGTTGCTGATCCCGGTGATCGTCTATGGCCTGGCCATCAGCGCCATGCTCTGGCGCGCACTGGCCCGACTCGGCACCGACGTGCCCAAGCGCTCGGCGTTGCTCGCAGCGGGCGGCGCCGTGGCGTTTGTGTTTTCCGACAGCGTGATTGGCATCAGTCGCTTTGTGGTGCCGTTCGAGGCGGCACCGTACGTGATTATTCTCAGCTACTGGCTGGGGCAATGGGGGATCACCGCTTCGGCGTTCACTCAGAAACCGCGTTGACCCCATCGCGAGCAGGCTCGCTCCCACAATTGATCAGCTGTGAATACAAGATTCATATCCGGCGAAATCCCCTGTGGGAGCGAGCCTGCTCGCGATAGCGATCTCACTGACGACGAAGAATCCGGACTTGCCCCGCCGCTTTATCAGACAACCCGCGCATCCCCGCGCCAACTTGGCTAAAATGCCGGCCTTTTCCACCTACGCCGCTGGAACCGCCGTGAGCAAAGAACCCGATCGCCTTTTCGCCCAGCCTTTGGCCCAGGTACCTGACTTCGCCTTCAACGAGGACGTGGTGCGGGTGTTCCCGGACATGATCAAGCGCTCGGTGCCAGGTTATCCGACCATCGTGGAAAACCTTGGTGTGCTCGCCGCGCAGTTCGCCCAGCCCAACAGTGTGCTCTATGACCTGGGTTCGTCGTTGGGTGCCGTGACCCAGACCCTGCGTCGCCACGTGCGTACCGACGGTTGCCGGGTGATCGCTGTGGATAACTCGGCGGCCATGGTCGAGCGCTGCCGCGAGTACCTCAACGGCCAGGACTCGATGTTCCAGGAGTTGCTGCCGGTAGAAGTGATCGAAGGCGACATCCTCGCCCTCGACTTCCAGCCTGCCTCGGTGGTGGCGCTGAACTTCACCCTGCAATTCATCGCTCCGGAGCACCGCACGGCACTGCTGTCGCGCATCCGTCAGTCGCTGCTGCCCGGCGGTGCGCTGATCCTCTCGGAAAAACTGCGCTTCAACGATCCCGAAGAGCACGCGTTGCTCACCGATCTGCACATCGCGTTCAAACGCGCCAACGGCTACAGCGAACTGGAAATCGCCCAGAAGCGCAGTGCCATCGAAAATGTCATGAAGCCCGACAGCCTCGAAGAACACCGCGAACGCCTGCTGGCCGCCGGGTTCTCGAAAGTCGTGCCGTGGTTCCAGTGTCTTAACTTTGCCTCGTTGATTGCCTTGCCATGATTGATCTGTCCCCTCTCGCCCGCCGTCTGGCGGGCACACCGCTGGCCGACTGGGCCAACACCCTGCAAGCGCAACTCGACAAGAAAATGGAAAAGGGTCACGGCGACCTGGAGCGCTGGCAAAGTGCGCTGGACGCCCTGCCGAAACTGCAGCCGAGCGAAGTCGATTTGCTCAACGGTTTGACACTGGACACCGATTGCGACGATGCCACCCGCGCACAGATGCGCACGGCGTTGATGGGCCTGTCACCCTGGCGCAAAGGGCCGTTCGACCTGTTTGGCGTGCACGTCGACACCGAATGGCGCTCGGACTGGAAATGGTCGCGGGTGGCCCCGCACCTGGACCTCAAGGGCAAACGCATCCTCGATGTCGGCTGCGGCAACGGCTATTACATGTGGCGCATGCTCGGCGCCGGCGCGGACAGCGTGATCGGTGTCGATCCGAACTGGTTGTTCTTCTGCCAGTTCCAGGCCGTGCAGCGTTACCTGTCCGAGCCGAATGCCTGGCACCTGCCCTTCCCCTTCGAAGACCTGCCGCCGAACCTGGAAGGCTTCGACACGGTGTTTTCCATGGGCGTGTTCTACCACCGCCGCTCACCGATCGAGCATTTGCTGGCGCTGAAGGATTGCCTGGTCAAGGGCGGCGAACTGGTGCTGGAAACCCTGGTGGTCGAAGGCGACAAACACCAGGTGCTGGTGCCGGAAGACCGTTATGCGCAGATGCGCAACGTGTGGTTCCTGCCCTCGGTGCCGGCGCTGGAATTGTGGCTGCGCCGCGCCGGGTTCAGCGATGTGAAGTGCGTGGACGTGAGCGTGACCACGGTCGAGGAACAGCGCGGCACGGAGTGGATGAAGTATCAGTCGCTCAGTGATTTCCTCGATCCGCACGATCACAGCAAGACCATCGAAGGGCTGCCGGCGCCGATGCGGGCTGTGATTGTCGCGAAGAAATAAGCCGATCTCAAAAACGCAGCAAAAACCTGTGGGAGCTGGCTTGCCAGCGATAGCGGTAGATCAGTCGACATCAATGTTTGATGTGCCGACGCCATCGCTGGCAAGCCAGCTCCCACAGGGTTTGATGTTGTCCTTTATTCAGCAGGTTTGGCGCGCCGCGCCTTGAAAAACTCGCTCAACACCGCACCACACTCCTCGGCCAACACCCCACCCTCATACAACACCCGGTGATTCAAGAAGCCCTGGGTGAAGAACTGTCCCTGGCTCTGCACGATTCCGGCTTTGGGCTCCAGCGCGCCATACACCACCCGCGCAATCCGCGAGTGCACGATCAGCCCGGCGCACATGCTGCACGGTTCCAGGGTCACGTACAGCGTGCTGCCCGGCAGGCGATAGTTGCTCACGGCCTGGGCGGCGGCGCGGATGGCGACCATCTCGGCGTGGGCGCTCGGGTCGTTGCCGCTGATCGGGCAGTTGAAGCCGCGCCCGATGATTTCGCCGTCCTGCACCAGCACCGCGCCCACGGGCACTTCGCCCAATGCGGCGCCCTGGGCGGCCAGGGCCAGGGCTTCACGCATGAAATCGCGGTCACGGCTACGGTCGATGATGGCGGCGGGACGTATCTGACGCATCAGGCCACCTCGATCGCGGCCATCAGGCCGGTTTCCATGTGGTCGATCACATGGCAATGGAACATCCACACGCCCGGGTTATCCGCCACCAGTGCCACTTGCGCGCGCTCGTTCTTGCCCAACAGGTAGGTGTCGGTGAAGTACGGAATGACGTTGTGCCGGTTCGAGGCGATGACTTTGAAGCTCATGCCGTGCAGGTGGATCGGGTGCTGGTATTGAGTCATGTTTTTCAATTCGAAGATGTAACTCTTGCCCTTCTCGAGCCTGGCAATCGGCCGGTCGGCGCAGGTCTTGTCGGTGATGTCCCAGGCCTTGCCGTTGATCTGCCACAGGCTCGGCGGCTTGCCATTATCGACGTTTACCGACACCGAGCCCACCCACTCGAAATTGAAGTTGAGTTTCTCGGCATTGGCCAGATCCGGTTCGGCCACCGGGTTGGCGGGCAGCGCGGGTGGCCATTCGGTCGGCGCATCGGTATTGGCCACAGAGCGCAACGTCGCCAACCGTACAGGGCCGTTGCGCAGCGACAACTCTTCGCCGACCGGTGGCGCCTTGATCGCCAGGCAAATGCGCATGCCGGGGCCGAGCCAGTATTCCTTGCCGAGCGGGCGCGGCTCGACCGGGTTGCCATCCAGCGCATAGATCTGCGCTTCGACACCGGGGATGTTCAGACGATAGGTCAGGGTGTTGTCGAGGTTGAGCAGGCGCACGCGGGTGATCTGGCCGGCGGGCAAATCGATCACCGCTTGCGGGACACCGTTGATGGTCGAAAGACGCCCCGCCGTGCCGCCACGGGCCGCCTCGCGAGGAACGCTGAACGCGACGAAAGCACCCTCTTCATCGACGTGCCAGCTCTTGAGGCTCAAGGTTTTTTCATACTTGAAACCGGTCGGCTCGCGCTCTTCGATGATCAGCGGGCCAACCAGGCCACGGCCGAGCTCTTCGCTGCTGTTCACATGGGGGTGATACCAGTAGCTGCCGGCGTCCGGCACGCGGAATTTGTAGTCGAAGTATTCGCCCGGCAGCACCGGCAGTTGCGAAACGTAGGGCACGCCGTCCATTTCCAGCGGCAGGCGGATGCCATGCCAGTGAATGGTGGTGGCGACCGGCAGGTGGTTGATGAAGCGCACCCGCAGCCATTCGCCCTGACGTACCCGCAGCTCGGTGCCCGGCGCCGACGGGCCGAACGCCCAGGCTTGGGTTGTGTGTCCCGGCACCAGCTCGACGTCCAGCGGTGCGGCGATCAGCTCGTAGTCGTGGCCCGCCTCGGCGTCGGCCCTCTTGCCCAGCCAGTAGCGCGACGCGCCACCCGCCCCCACGCCAACCACTACAAGACCGGCCAGACCACCGAGTATTTGTCGACGGGTAAAGGACATGTACTCAACTACCTCACGTATCAGCTTCGGGCCCTGGGCCCGCAAAAGGCGAATACGATACACCTGCAATTGCGAAACAGTAAGGGTGACGTGTGGCCGCACATCCGCCGAGGGCATAACCATGTAGTGCACATGCCTTGGGTGAACGGGGCATCCTGCGCTCCCGTCTTCTCAAGGAAAGAGAGTGCATGAACCTCAACGAAACACGCCCGCTGCCCAATGCCGCCGATAAAGCGGCGCTCAAGGCCATCGCCACCCGGATCGTCCGGACCTGCCCCGGCCTGCAGGACACGGCCCACGAAGTGGCCAGTGCCCTGCTGAAAAAGTCCGGCATCACCGGTCTCGATCCGGATCAGGTCTACTTCCACCGTTTCGACGCCTCCCAAAGCAGTTCGAAGGCCTTTACCGGCTGGGAGCACGTCCACGCCACGCCGACGTCCTCCATGACCCTGACGCAGTTGGTCATCCACCGCTTTCGCACCAGCGACCAGGACAACGCCGACCTGCTGGACGTCTATGCGGGCTTCTATACGGCCGGCGCTAACGCCGGGACCTACAATGAAACCAACGAAGTGCGCCTGCATGGCAACGAAGTGCTCAAGGCATTCTGGAGCCTCGATTTCAGTTCGATGTACCGCGAGCGCCTGTTCACCTTCTGGAACACTTGCGCCGATGACTTCCGCACCCTGGCCAAATGCAATTTCCTGATCCAGGCCGTGAAGGCCAGGGACGCGCGCCAGCTGAGCGACGAAGACTTTCAATTCGTCACCCATGCCGTAATGGGGCCGATCACCTGGCCGGTGGATCTGACGCAGCTGCAGGCACGGCATCCTTGTGCCGACAATGTCAGGACCCTGGACGTCGACGGTCACGTCGCCACCAACATCCTTCGTTTTGTCTCGCCCAGCGGCCGCCAGATTGTCTACCTGCCCGGTGAAGCCGTCGCCTTCAAGGTGCTGGAAACCGCGACGGACATGCATTACTGGATACTGCAGGAAATGAACGAGGAAGCCGCGCGCCAGACGTTCATGACCCACTTTGCCCTGGCCGATCGCCAGACCATCGCCGAGCACATCACCGATATCATGAACAGGCTGGTCAGCACCTGGGGCCAATACGACCATCATCTGATCAACAAAGAAAATCGCAGCGTCAGCGGCGATGCCTTCAGTTGGCTGTGCCATTCGAGCAAGAACGCCATGTTCGCCGAAGCTGAACTCTCCCTGACGTCCAATGGCGATCTGCGCAAGAAACTGTGGATCGGTTACCTCAGCGCCGGCTTGAAAGTATTCGGCCCCATGGCGGTGGTCGGTTGGCCGGTTGCCCTGCCGCTGGTCGGCGCCAGTATCGCCAGCATGGGGTTGAACATCGACCAGGCGGTTAACGGAAAAACCGCCGTGGAGCGCAAGGCCGGCATTCTTGGCGCCGTGCTGGGCAGCATCGATTTGCTGTTCAACCTCCTGCTCCTCAAAGGGCCGGGATCACTGGAGGAAATCGCTCCGGGCAACCTCGATGAGCTCAAAGAGGCATTGGTTGCCGAGGACTTGAAGCCCGTGGGCTTGCCCACCGAACCGCCCGTTGAACTGGACTCTTCCTTGTCTGAAACGTTGCAGCCCATGGAAATTCCCAAGCACTGGCAAGCCAATGAACTGCTCGAAGGTCGAACACCGATGAGTGAGTCCGGGCAATACCAGGGCATTTATCAACTCGATTCCAACCCTTCCACCGCCATCATGCTGGATGACACCGCCTACTACGTGCGCTATGAAGCCGACCCCAACGGCAGCGGGACCTGGGCCATCATTGATCCGGAAAATCCGCACGCGTTTTCAGGATCGCTGCCTGTGCGTCTCAATGCCCAGGGCGAGTGGGAGCTGGCACCTCGATCCGGACTCAAGGGCGGCGGCAACCGGCATCCGGGATCGTCGCAATCGCCTGCGCCTGCACCGGAGTCTGCTTCTGTCCAAGAGCCGGCACAGCCCATCCTGCGCAGCCCCTCCACGCAATACGATAACGTTAACCGGTACCGTTTCAGGCAACTGGCGCTGGGTGAAACTGAAACCCATATCAAAGTCGTCCGTCAGCCAGATGGAAGTTTTCGCGGACTGAGCACCTACGAGGAGTACATCGCAGCCCCTCGCGCCAAGCTTTCACAGGACGCGCGTCTGTTCTTCGCTCACGACGGTTTCGCCGCTTCGCTACCGCCGCGCCCTGAGCTGCCTGCCGTGACGCCAGCCACCACTGCCGAACAATTGATTACGAAGGTCTTTGAAGCGGCCCCCGGTCTGGTCATCGGCGAAAGCCAGGACCGCATCGCCAGCATGCGGTTTCTGATCGAGAACATGCCGGTCCTGGCCCGACAGGACGTCAAGACGATCTATTTCCATCGCCTGCTCAACGATTTCAACCAAGCGGAACTCGATCAATTCTTCAAGACCGGGTCAATGCCAAGCGATCTGGAAGCGTATTTGCAAAAGCTGCAAAGCGATCCCTCCGGACGCTTCACCCCACTCGAAGTGGTCAAGGCGGCTCAACAAAACGGTATTCGAATTCAGGCAACCGACTGTCTGGCCAGTTACCGCTACCCCGGCGCACCGCTTCCCGACATGCATGAGCAAGCCATCAAGACCTACCTCACCCACACCCTGATGCAGACCGACAAAGCGCTCAACGGAGCGAGCAAATGGGTGGTGCTGACGGATCAGGAAAACATCAACACCTTTCGCGGTATGCCTGGCATCAGCGAAATGCAGGGCGGTATCGGATTGCGCATCGAAGAGGTGTTGCCGGAAGAAAGCCTGCTGATTGAACAGGATCGAGGCATCGAGGTGGGTCGTGGCTTTGCCACTCAACCCGAATCCACGGAGGGAAACTTTGACACCCTGCACGCCGACTTGAGCCTGCAGATGCCACTGCCGTTGCTCGAAAGGACGCCAGAGGAACTGAGCCGGATGCTGTTCAGGCAAGGCATGTTCACGTTTGAGAAGTCGAACGGTAACTGGACACTGATTCATCGCAGCAGAGACCGCCAGGTGGTCCGAACGCTGGTCGAGCGCACGGTTGATGGCAACTACCTGATCAATCGCCCCGCATGGACCGAAGTGCATCAGGTGCCCTACGCCAACATCACAGAGCTGTCCTGGGGCCTCAGCCGCATGGGCATGCACCTTGAAGGCCGGTCGCCGTTGTAACCCCTCGGCTGCTTCGCTGGAGGACTCTGCCACTGAAATGCAAGAAGCCCCCGATCTCGCGATCGGGGGCTTCCCTTTTGTCACTCTCGTTTTGAGCCTGGGTTTACCGGCTCAAACTCGATCATTCCCACTCAATGGTCGCTGGCGGCTTGCTCGACACGTCGTAGGTGACGCGGGAGATGCCTTCGATCTCATTGATGATGCGGCCGCTGACGGTTTCCAGCAGTTCGTAAGGCAGATGTGCCCAACGCGCGGTCATGAAGTCGATGGTTTCCACGGCACGCAGGGCCACGACCCAGGCGTAACGACGGCCATCACCCACCACGCCAACCGATTTCACCGGCTGGAACACCACGAATGCCTGGCTGACCTTGTGGTACCAGTCGGCCTTGCGCAATTCTTCGATGAAGATGTGGTCGGCGCGACGCAGCAGGTCGGCGTATTCCTTCTTCACTTCACCGAGGATCCGCACGCCCAGGCCCGGTCCCGGGAACGGGTGACGGTAGACCATGTCGTACGGCAGGCCCAGCTCCAGGCCCAGACGACGGACTTCGTCCTTGAACAGCTCGCGCAGGGGTTCAACCAGCTTGAGGTTCATTTCTTCCGGCAGGCCACCCACGTTGTGGTGCGACTTGATCACGTGAGCCTTGCCGCTCTTGGCGCCAGCCGATTCGATCACGTCCGGGTAGATGGTGCCCTGGGCCAGGTACTTGATGTTGTCCAGCTTGCAGGATTCGGCATCGAACACGTCGATGAAGGTGCGGCCGATGATCTTGCGCTTCTTCTCCGGGTCGGACTCGCCGGCCAGGTTGTTGAGGAACTGCTCCTCGGCGTTGGCGCGGATCACCTTGACGCCCATGTTCTCGGCGAACATGGCCATCACTTGCTCGCCTTCGTGCAGACGCAGCAGACCATTGTCGACGAACACGCAGGTCAGCTGATCGCCAATGGCCTTGTGCAGCAGCGCGGCAACCACCGACGAATCCACACCGCCGGACAGGCCGAGCAGCACGTTGTCGGTGCCGACCTGGGCACGCACCTGGGCGATGGCGTCTTCAGCGATTTTCGACGGGGTCCACAGGGCTTCGCAGCCGCAGATGTCGAGGATGAAGCGCGACAGGATGCGACCGCCCTGCTTGGTGTGGGTCACTTCCGGGTGGAACTGCACGCCGTAGTAGGCACGCTCGTCGTTGAACATGCCGGCAATCGGGCAGCTCGGAGTGCTGGCCAGGATGTGGAAGTCTTCCGGCATCCTGGTGACCTTGTCACCGTGGCTCATCCACACGTCGAGGCCGAACAGGCCGTCGGCGTCGATGTGGTCTTCGATGCCGTCGAGCAGGCGGCTCTTGCCGACCACGTCTACGCGGGCATAACCGAACTCACGCAGCTCGGAACCTTCTACCTTGCCGCCCAGTTGCTCGGCCATGGTCTGCATGCCGTAGCAGATGCCGAAAACCGGCACGCCCAGATCAAAGACAGCTTGCGGGCAGCGAGGGCTGTTGGCTTCGTGCACGGACTCGGGGCCACCGGCGAGGATGACGCCTTTCGGAGCGAATTCGCGAATCGCTTCCTCGTCCATGTCGAACGGATGCAGTTCGCAGTACACACCGATTTCGCGAACGCGACGGGCGATCAGCTGGGTGTACTGGGAACCGAAGTCGAGGATCAGGATGCGGTGAGCGTGAATATCGAGGGCCATGATTCAGTCTCGTCTAAGTCATTCAGAAACAGTCGTGATTCAGAAACAACTCGGGGCTGAATAAAACAGCCCCGGTCGTTAACTTTTTGCTAGAAGGCTCAACCTACGCGGTAGTTTGGCGCTTCTTTGGTGATCTGCACGTCGTGAACGTGGGACTCGGCCATGCCAGCGCCGGTGATCCGCACGAACTCAGGCCGGGTGCGCATTTCTTCGATGTTGGCGCTACCGGTGTAGCCCATGGAAGAACGCAGGCCGCCCATCAGTTGATGGATGATGGCGCTCAGGGTGCCCTTGTAAGGAACACGCCCTTCGATGCCTTCCGGAACCAGCTTCTCGGCGCCTGCCGAGGAGTCCTGGAAATAACGGTCGGAGGAGCCTTGAGCCTGGGACATGGCGCCCAGCGAACCCATGCCGCGATAAGCCTTGTACGAACGACCCTGGAACAGTTCGATCTCGCCCGGCGCTTCTTCAGTACCGGCGAACATCGAACCCATCATCACGCAGGAGGCACCGGCCACGATGGCCTTGGACAGGTCACCGGAGAAACGGATGCCGCCGTCGGCGATCAACGGAACGCCAGTGCCTTCAAGGGCAGCGGCAACGTTGGCGATGGCACTGATTTGCGGGACGCCGACACCGGCGACGATACGGGTGGTGCAGATCGAGCCAGGACCGATACCGACCTTGACCGCGTCAGCGCCGGCCTCGGCCAGGGCCTTGGCAGCAGCGCCGGTAGCGATGTTGCCGCCGATGACCTGCACTTCAGGGAAGTTCTGCTTGACCCAGCGAACGCGGTCGATCACGCCTTTGGAGTGACCGTGGGCAGTGTCGACCACCACCACGTCAACACCGGCGCTGACCAGGGCCGCGACGCGATCACCGGTGTCTTTACCGGTGCCGACGGCGGCGCCAACGCGCAGACGACCTTGATCGTCCTTGCTGGCCAGTGGGTAAGCCTTGGCTTTTTCGATGTCGTTGACGGTCATCATGCCTTTGAGGGCGAATTTGTCGTCGACGATCAGAACGCGTTCGATGCGGTGCTTGTGCAGCAGCTCGCGGACGTCGTTCTTGTCGGCGCCTTCCTTGACCGTGACCAGACGCTCTTTAGGCGTCATCACATCACGGACGGTGGCTTCCAGACGGTTCTCGAAACGTACGTCACGGGAGGTGACAATGCCGACCAGGTCGCCATTGTGCAGCACCGGAACGCCGGAGATGTTGTTCATGCGGGTCAATTCGAACAGCTCGCGCACGGTAGCGTCGGCGTCGATGGTGATCGGGTCCTTGACCACACCGGCTTCGTAACGCTTGACCTTGCGCACTTCGGCAGCTTGCTGCTCGATGGTCATGTTCTTGTGGATGATGCCGATACCACCTTCCTGAGCCATGGCAATTGCCAGACGGGCTTCAGTGACGGTGTCCATGGCAGCGGAAACCAGTGGGATATTCAGCTCGATGCCACGGGTAAGGCGGGTCTTGAGACTGACTTCGTTAGGAAGCACCTCGGAATAACCAGGCACTAGGAGAATGTCGTCGAATGTCAGAGCTTCTTGGCTGATACGCAGCATCGCGGGGGCTCCCGAGCGGGAAAATGGAAGCGCGCCATTATAGTCAGACACCCCCTCGGGTTCAATGTAAAACTCTGTCTATTATTGGCATTACTGATATACGGGGATCACAGCGGTACGGATTGCTGTTTTTTTGTAGGAGCAAGCCTGCTCGCGATGGTCGTGAACGATGACGCATGCTTCTTTCTGCAAACCAACGTCGCCTTCAGGTTTTTCGCGAGCAAGCTCGCTCCTACCGTTATTCAGAGTTCGACTTTGACCCAACTGACCGGCTGATCGAGCCAATCGGCAAAATCGTCCAGAAAGCTCTGCTTGAATCCGGCCTCGGCCCAGTTGTTGAAGATGAAGCCCAGGTTGGAAAAGCCGCATTCCTGCAGGAACAGAAAGCCGTTGATGTCGTCTTCATGTCCGCATTCCGGACATGTGAAGTTGTCGGTACGCCCCGGCATCCAGTCTTCCAGGCTCTCGAACAAGGCTTCACCTATTTCCCTGCGACACTCGGCACAACCGGCCTCGCCAAGAAATCCCTTGGCCGGCGTATAGATGCAGCGCTTGGTGACGATCTCCAGACCGTTGATCTGTTCGCCAAACGGCAGGGCTTCGGGGTGCAGGACCACATCACGGGCGCCCTCGGCGATGGCGTGGGCCATGCGATTGCCGGTGCGACCGCAGGTGGTCAGCTCTTCCTTGACGATGTTCTTGCGCACCAGCCAACGCACGATCGCCCGGGCCCGGGGTTCGTGTACCGGCAAGGTGGAGATTTTCGGGACGATGATGCTTTGGGAATTCATGGGGTACAGGCCTGATGCTTTTTGAAGAAGGGTCTTGGGCATCCCGAAATTATAGGCCGACCCGGGCCTGATACCTGGCATCGAACCTGTGGGAGCGGGCTTGCCCGCGATGGCGTCAGCACATCAAACATTGATATCGACTGATCCACCGCAATCGCGGGCAAGCCCGCTCCCACAAGGGTTGCGGACCTGCCTGAGAAGCGCTTACAGCTCGACGACCACCGCCTGCGACGCACGGGTCGCTTTGGCGCGAGCGGCTTCGATCGATTCATCGCGAGCCAATGCCACACCCATGCGGCGCTGGCCGTTGACTTCAGGCTTGCCGAACAGACGCAACGCAGTATCCGGCTCGCTCAATGCGGCGCCCAGGTTGGCGAAAGCGGTCTGGGTCGACTGCCCTTCCACCAGAATCACTGCCGAAGCCGAAGGCCCGAACTGACGGATCAATGGAATCGGCAGGCCCAGGATCGCCCGGGCGTGCAGGGCGAATTGCGACAGATCCTGGGAAATCAGCGTAACCAGACCGGTGTCGTGCGGGCGCGGCGACACTTCGCTGAACCACACCTGATCGCCCTTGATGAACAGCTCCACGCCAAACAGACCACGGCCACCCAGGGCTTCGGTCACGGCTTTGGCCACGCGCTCCGATTCTGCCAGGGCAATCGGGCTCATGGCTTGAGGCTGCCAGGATTCCTGGTAGTCGCCCTTCTCCTGACGATGGCCGACCGGCGCACAGAACGTGGTGCCGCCGACATGACGCACGGTCAGCAGGGTGATTTCGTAGTCGAAATCGATGAAGCCTTCGATGATCACCCGGCCTTTACCGGCGCGGCCGCCTTCCTGGGCGTAATCCCAGGCTTTCTTGACGTCATCGACACTGCGCAGCAGGCTCTGGCCTTTGCCCGACGAACTCATGACCGGCTTCACCACGCACGGAAAACCGAGGTCCTCGACCGCCTTGCTGTAGTCCTCGAAGGTGTCGGCGAAGTGGTAGGGCGAGGTCGGCAGGTCCAGCTCTTCGGCGGCCAGGCGACGGATGCCTTCACGGTTCATGGTCAACTGGGCGGCGCGCGCGGTCGGGATCACAGTGAAGCCTTCGGACTCCAGCTCCACCAGGGTCGCGGTGGCAATGGCTTCGATTTCCGGCACGATGAAGTGCGGCTTCTCGGCTTCGATCACCGCACGCAGGGCGGCGCCATCGAGCATGTTGATCACGTGGCTGCGGTGGGCAACCTGCATGGCCGGTGCATTGGCATAACGATCCACGGCAATCACTTCAACGCCCAGGCGTTGCAGCTCGATCACCACTTCCTTGCCCAACTCGCCACAGCCACACATCAATACGCGGGTCGCAGTCGGCGACAATGGAGTTCCGATACGGGTCATCTCAGGTCCTCAAAGGAGCGGATCATCGAGGATACGGCGAAATACGCACGATCCATGGGGAGAAAGCGCGGCATTTTACATGAACCACAGGGTTTGGCTTCAGCTGACGACGGCCTGTTTGCGCAAGCGCCAGGCCATGATCAGCCATACGGCAGTCACACCGGCGAACTTCGAGCCCAGGGCGGTGAGGATCACGGCTGGGGTCAGCGCGCCGATCATGCCGAAGAAAATGAAGGTATCAAGGGGAATACTCAGGGCCGAACTTATCCACAGGCGATCGTGCAGCGGACGCTTGGTGAGGCTGAACACCAGCCAGTCAATGCATTCGGAGACCGCGAACGCCGTGGCGCTGGCCAGGGCAATGGACGGATCGGAGGTGATATAGGACAGCACCAGCGCCGCCAGCATGGCTGCGATGGCCCCATGACCGAAGCGGGTTTGCACCATGTCGCGCAGGATGAACACCAGACCACCCCAGGCTGACCAGATGATGTCCAGGTGCGGCGCGGTGGAAAAAGCGTAGTTGATCAGCACGACGCTGCTGATGTAGGCGATGAGGAAGAGCATGAGGGTACCTGTCAATTTGCGCACAGGGTACTTCATCTTCAATGCACAGATAACCTGTGGCGAGGGAGCTTGCTCCCGCTGGAGCGCGCAGCGCTCCCAAACCAGAAGACGCAGTGTGTCAGATGAATGACATCGAACAGATCGGGTCTGCTGCGCAGCCCAGCGGGAGCAAGCTCCCTCGCCACAAAAAGTCCACTCTAATTCAGCGACCAGATTTGGTCGGCAACATCCACACCAACCCGCTGGCCTTGGCCCGCTCATGGCACAACCCCAGCACCGTGCGGCGTTCGTCGTTGGTCATGCGGCTCCAGCGGGTAATCTCTTCGACCGTGCGCTGACAGCCCGTGCAGATGTCATCGTCGTCCAGCGCGCAAATATTCACACAGGGCGATGATACGGGGCGTTCGGTGGTCGTCATTCTTCTTGCTCAACCAGATCGCGGGCGTAACGCTGGGCGTTATGCACGTAGTGAGCGGCGCTGGCTTCGAGCATTTTCTTCTGCGGTTCGGTCAATTCGCGCACCACTTTGCCGGGCGAGCCCATCACCAGTGAACCGTCCGGAATTTCCTTGCCTTCGCCAATCAGTGAATTGGCGCCGATGATGCAGTTCTTGCCGATTTTTGCGCCATTGAGAATGACCGCATTGATGCCAATCAGGCTGTAGTCCCCTACGGTGCAGCCATGCAGCATGGCGTTATGGCCAATGGTCACGCCGGTGCCGATGGTCAGCGGGTAGCCCATGTCGGTGTGCATCACGGTGCCATCCTGGACGTTGCTGTTCTTGCCGATCAGGATCAACTCGTTGTCGCCCCGCAGCACGGCGTTGAACCAGACGTTGGCCCCCTCTTCCAGCTTGACCTTGCCCACCAGCACGGCATTGGGAGCGACCCAGCTCTGTGGGTGGGTCTCGACACGGGCGTCGCCCAGGCGGTATTTCATCGTGTTGTCCTCAAGGCGCAGGCAGCGGCGTGTTCAGGCCATTGGAGTGATGGCTTCAGGTATTGATAAAGCTTTTGGGCGGTTGGTGCAGGCTGATTTTGGCGTCATAGAGCAGGTTGATCAACTCGACGATCATGATTGCCGTCAGGCCCCAGATCTTGTATTCGCCATAGCGATAACTCGGCACGTACCAGCTGCGGCCCTGATAATCGATGCGGTGGGTGTGTTCGCGCGGGTCCTTGCGGAAGAACTCCAGGGGCACGCTGAACACCGCGGCAATCTCGGCATCGTTGGCCTGGTATTCGACGAAATCGGGAATCACCCCGACATAAGGGGTGACCTTGATCCCGTGCAGGGAAATCAGCGGGCTGAGCGGGCCGATCACTTCAACCAATCCTGGCGGCAAGCCAATCTCTTCTTCGGCTTCGCGCAGGGCGGTGAAAATCAGGTCGGGGTCTTCAGGATCGCGTCGGCCGCCGGGAAAGGCGACTTCGCCGCCGTGGGTCGAGAGGCCACTGGCACGCAGGGTCAACAGCAGCTCCGGCTCGTCACTGCGGGTGATGGGCACCAGGACGGCGGCCTCGGGAAAACGTCGGTCGGTCTCCAACGTGCGCGGAGTGTGGTTACTTACCCGATGCAGTAGCTCGTCCAGCATGAGTGTTCTCGATCTGTGCCTTACCCTGCATCATGCACCAATCGCTTCGGCCGCCCAACCCCTCGTACAGCAGCGTGTCGCGAAACGACAACTTGCCGACGGACACCGCCGCACGCCAAGATAGGCGCAGCATTCAGGAACCCAAGCATGAAATTTTGCAGTCAATGCGGCAACCCGGTGACCCAGCGCATTCCCGAAGGCGATTCGCGCCTTCGTTTCGTCTGCGACCGCTGTCAGACCATTCATTACCAGAACCCCAATATCGTCGCCGGTTGCGTGGCGACCTGGGGCACCAAGGTGTTGCTGTGCCGACGCGCCATCGAGCCACGCCTGGGTTATTGGACCCTGCCCGCCGGCTTCATGGAGAACGGCGAGACCATCGAACAGGCGGCGATTCGCGAAACCGCCGAGGAAGCCTGTGCCCGGGTGCGCAACCTGAGCATCTATACCCTGATCGACGTGCCGCACATCAGCCAGGTGCATGTATTTTTCCGCGCCGAACTGGCGGACCTGAACTTCGCCGCCGGCCCCGAAAGTCTGGAAGTGCAATTATTCGACGAAGTCGACATTCCCTGGGATGAGCTGGCTTTCCGCACGGTGGGCCGTACCTTAGAATGCTTCTTCGCTGACCGGCGGACCGAGGCCTACCCCGTGCGGTCCGAATCGATCCCGCCGCTTGCTCAGCCTGCCAACTAAAAAAACATCTATAAATGAATAATCGAGACACCTTTTTGGGGAATCGTTTCAATGCGCTGGTTGCTTGCCCTGTTTTGCTTGTCGTTCATCACGGTGTCCCAGGCTTCTGCCGTGGAAACGCTGAACGGCAAGGTCATCGAGAAAGTCCTGGTTCTCAAGTCCGCACATCAATTGCAATTGATCAATGACGGCAAGCCGGTCAAGACCTATCGCATTTCCCTGGGCAAAAACCCGAGGGGGCCGAAACTGATGGAGGGCGACAAACGTACGCCGGAGGGTTTCTACTGGATCGACTGGCGCAAGACCAGCAACAACTTCAATCTGGCGATGCACATTTCTTACCCGAACATCACTGACTCCGCCCGCGCGCGCCGCGAAGGTGTCGAGCCCGGCGGCATGATCATGATCCACGGCACCCCGGACACCGAAGACACCCCGGAAGACCTGTTCCACACCCTGGACTGGACCGATGGCTGCGTCGCCATGCGCAACATGGACATGCGTGAAGTCTGGAATCTGGTGCCGGATGGTACGATGATCGAGATTCGGCCGTAATCACCCAAGGGCCTTACGGGCAATAAAAAACCCGCTGAAATCGCTTTCAGCGGGTTTTTCATTTCAGCGGCGAAGAATCAGAAATCCTCCAGCCGCCACACTTCATAAGCCGGTGTCTCGTAGGGGTGGCTGCCTTTCAAGGCAGCCACCACATCGCGGATCAACTCATCGGCCACGACCAGCTCGACTTTCCACTCCTCGACCCGTTCGACCTGCCCTGCCTCGCCAATGAACGGCTGACTGCCCTCCAGTGGACGAAACTGGCCTTGGCCCAACACCTGCCATGCGCAGTGATCGTAAGCACCGATCCGTCCGCCACCGGCGACGAATACGGCACTTTTGACCACGTCGACATGGCTGTCGGGAACAAAAAAGCTGAGCTTGTACACGGCTCTTAGTTCACCCACACACGAGCGTTACGGAACATGCGCATCCAAGGGGCGTCTTCGTTCCAGTCATCCGAACGCCACGAGTTCTGCACGGCGCGGAACACACGCTCCGGGTGCGGCATCATGATGGTTACGCGACCGTCGCGGCTGGTCAAACCGGTGATCCCGCGCGGCGAGCCGTTCGGGTTGGCCGGGTAGTTTTCGGTGACCTTGCCGTGGTTGTCGACGAAACGCATCGCCACGCAACCGGACAGATCGGCTTCCAGCAACGCTTCTTCGCTGGCGAATTCGGCATGACCTTCGCCGTGAGCAATGGCGATCGGCATACGCGAACCGGCCATGCCTTGCAGGAAGATCGAGTTCGACTCCTGGATCTGCACCATCGCCACACGGGCTTCGAACTGCTCGGAACGGTTACGCACGAAGTGCGGCCAGAACTCGCTGCCCGGAATCAGTTCGTGCAGGTTGGACATCATCTGGCAACCGTTGCACACACCGAGGGTGAAGCTGTCGTTACGCTCGAAGAAGCCCTGGAACGCATCGCGGGCACGGCTGTTGAACAGCGCCGACTTGGCCCAGCCTTCACCGGCACCCAGTACGTCGCCGTACGAGAAGCCACCGCAAGCGACCATGCCCTTGAACTCGTTCAGGTCGACACGGCCGGCCAGAATGTCGCTCATGTGCACGTCGATCGCGTTGAAACCGGCGCGGTCGAACGCCGCCGCCATTTCCACCTGGCCGTTGACGCCCTGCTCACGCAGCACGGCGACCTGTGGACGGATGCCTTTCTTGATGTAAGGCGCGGCGATGTCCTGGTTGACGTCGTAGCTGAGCTTGACGCTCAGGCCCGGGTTGTCTTCTTCCAGCAGCACGTCGAACTCTTGATCGGCGCAGTCGGCGTTGTCACGCAGACGCTGGATCTGGTAGCTGGTCTCGGCCCACTGGCGTTGCAGCAGACGACGCTGGCCTTCGAATACGGTGTCGCCGTTGAAGGTAATGCTGATCTCGCCGTTGTTGATCGGCTGGCCGATCACCGACACGCATTCGCCCAGGCCGGCAGCGCTGAACTGCGCGAGGATGTCCGGGGTGGCGTCCTGGCGAACCTGGATCACCGCACCCAACTCTTCGTTGAACAGGATGGCGGCGATATCGGCGGAAGTCTCCGCCAGACCGTCGAGGTTCAGGCTCAGACCGCAATGACCGGCGAAGGCCATTTCCACGGCGCTGGTCAGCAGACCACCGTCGGAACGGTCGTGGTAAGCCAGCAGGTGACCGTCGGCGTTGAGGCCCTGGATCACGGCGAAGAAGGCTTTCAGGTCTTCGGCGTCGTCGACGTCCGGAGCCTGCTTGCCGAGCTTGCCGTGAACCTGGGCGAGGATCGAGGCGCCCATGCGGTTCTGGCCGCGGCCCAGGTCGATCAGGATCAGGTCGGTGGTGCCCTTGTCCATGCGCAGTTGCGGGGTCAGGGTCTGACGGATGTCAGTCACTGGCGCGAAACCGGTCACGATCAGGGACATTGGCGAAGTGACCGCCTTGTCCACGCCTTCATCGTTCCAGCGCGTGGCCATGGACATCGAGTCCTTGCCCACCGGAATGGTGATGCCCAGCTCAGGGCACAGCTCCATGCCGACCGCTTTGACGGTGTCGTACAGACGCGCGTCTTCGCCTGGGTGACCGGCAGCCGACATCCAGTTCGCCGACAGCTTGATGTCGGAGATCTTGGCGATGCGCGAGGCTGCGATGTTGGTCAGGGTTTCGCCGATGGCCATGCGGCCCGACGCCGGAGCGTCCAGCAGCGCCAGCGGAGTACGCTCGCCCATGGCCATGGCTTCACCGGTGTAGACGTCGAAGCTGGTGGCGGTGACGGCAACGTCGGCCACCGGAACCTGCCAGGGGCCAACCATCTGGTCACGGGCCACGAGGCCGGTGATGGTGCGGTCGCCGATGGTGATCAGGAAGCTTTTGCTCGCCACGGCCGGGTGATGCAGGACGCGCTCGACGCATTCGCCGATGTTCAGGGTCGACGGATCGAAATCGTCGCCCAGCTCGTTTTCACGCACCACCGAACGGTGCATGCGCGGGGCTTTGCCCAGCAATACTTCCAGCGGCATGTCCACCGGGCTGTTGCCGAAGTGACTGTCGGTCACGGTCAGCTGCGGCTCGGCAGTGGCTTCGCCGACCACGGCGAACGGGCAACGCTCGCGTTCGCAGATCGCCTTGAAGCGTTCGAAGTCAGCCGGGCCGACGGCCAGTACGTAACGCTCCTGGGATTCGTTGGACCAGATTTCGTGCGGGGCCATGCCCGGCTCGTCGTTTGGAATGTTGCGCAGTTCGAAACGGCCACCACGGTCGCCGTCGTTGACCAGTTCCGGGAAGGCGTTGGACAGACCGCCCGCACCCACGTCGTGGATAAAGCTGATCGGGTTCTTGTCACCCAGTTGCCAGCAACGGTCGATGACTTCCTGGCAGCGACGCTCCATCTCAGGGTTTTCACGCTGTACGGAAGCGAAGTCCAGGTCGGCCGAGCTGGTGCCGGTGGCCATGGAGGAAGCCGCGCCGCCGCCCAGACCGATCAGCATCGCCGGGCCGCCGAGCACGATCAGCTTGGAGCCAACGACGATTTCGCCTTTCTTGACGTGTTCTTCACGGATGTTGCCCATGCCGCCAGCCAGCATGATCGGCTTGTGGTAGCCGCGAACTTCATCACCGTGCGGGGTGGTGATGGATTGTTCGAAGGTACGGAAGTAGCCGGTCAGTGCAGGACGGCCGAATTCGTTGTTGAACGCCGCGCCGCCCAGTGGGCCTTCGATCATGATGTCGAGCGCGGTAACGATGCGCTCAGGCTTGCCATATGGCACTTCCCATGGCTGTTCGAAGCCCGGAATCTGCAGGTTGGACACGGTGAATCCGGTCAGGCCAGCCTTCGGCTTGGCGCCACGCCCGGTTGCACCTTCGTCGCGGATCTCGCCACCGGAACCGGTGGACGCGCCCGGGAACGGGGCAATCGCGGTCGGGTGGTTGTGGGTCTCGACCTTCATCAGGATGTGCACCGGCTCCTGCACCGCACCGTACTGGCGGGTTTCAGGGTCCGGGAAGAAACGCCCGGCCACGGAGCCGACGATCACCGAAGCGTTGTCCTTGTAAGCCGACAGAACGCCTTCGCTGTGCATCACGTAGGTGTTCTTGATCATGCCGAACAGGCTTTTTTCCTGGCTTTCGCCGTCGATGTCCCAACTGGCGTTGAAGATCTTGTGACGGCAGTGCTCGGAGTTCGCCTGGGCAAACATCATCAGCTCGATGTCGTGCGGGTTGCGCTTCAAGCCGACGAACGCGTTGACCAGGTATTCGATTTCGTCTTCAGCCAGGGCCAGGCCCAGCTCGGTGTTGGCTTTTTCCAGCGCGGCGCGGCCGCCACCCAACACGTCGATCGCGGTCAGGGGCTTGGGTTCGGCGTGGCTGAACAGGCCGGCGGCCTGCTCAAGGTTGCCCAGGACGATCTGGGTCATGCGGTCGTGAAGCGCATCAGCAATGAGTTGAGCTTCAGCATCGCTGAACTGGCCGGCAACGTAGAACGCGATGCCGCGCTCCAGGCGCTGGATCTTGGTCAGGCCGCAATTGCGAGCGATGTCGCTGGCCTTGCTCGACCATGGCGAAATGGTGCCAAAACGCGGCAACACCAGAAACAGACGACCGGTCGGCTCCTGGACCGGAACGCTTGGACCGTACTTCAGAAGGCGCGCAAGCACCTGCTGTTCGTCGTCGGTCAGGACGCCGGTAACTTCGGCGAAGTGAGCGAATTCAGCATACAGGCCACTGACAGCCGGGACCTTCTGGCTCAGTTGCTCAAGGAGCTTGCTGTGGCGAAAGGCAGAAAGGGCAGGAGCGCCGCGCAGGATCAACATCTTCGGGACAGCCTCGGGAAGGGGTGTGCTTTGAGGCCGTGCATTCTAGCCTAAACAGCCCGCGACATCACCCGAAACGCTACGCACGGTTGCACCCGGGCGTCCGGGCGGGCGTCCGGGCGAAAAACCAGGGCCGACCGGAGCACTTTTCACCCGTTATTTTCACTGTCATAAAAAGTGCTTAAAGCCCATTCCTGCGGGCTCCAAGTGGGTTTTTCGCTCTCTAGCAGACAAGCCCTTTGCTGTCGAGATATGGCGCTCGTGGTCCTTTGCGTATACTGCGCAAATGTTTTCCCCAATGGCTTTGCGTCCGCGGTTCGCCAAATGGCTGATCGCAACCGGACTCTTCCTGATGCTCAGTGGCTGTGTTGATAAACCCAACACACTGGAGCGCGTAAAGGAGGATGGTGTGCTGCGGGTGATCACCCGAAACAGCCCCGCCACTTACTTTCAGGATCGCAACGGTGAAACCGGCTTCGAATACGAGCTGGTGAAGCGCTTCGCCGACGATCTGGGGGTCGAGCTCAAGATCGAGACCGCCGACAACCTCGACGACCTGTTCAACGAGGTGGGCAAACCCAAAGGCCCGGTACTCGCGGCCGCAGGGCTGGTCAGCAGCGAAGCGCGCAAAAAGCAGGTACGGTTTTCCCACTCCTATCTGGAAGTGACCCCACAGATCATCTATCGCAACGGCCAGTCGCGCCCTACCGAAGCGAAAGATCTGGTGGGCAAGAAGATCATGGTGCTCAAGGGCAGCACCCACGCCGAACAACTGGCGCAGCTGAAGAAGCAATTTCCCGGCATTGAATACGAAGAGTCCGACGCCGTCGAAGTCGTCGACCTGTTGCGCATGGTCGATGAGGGTCAGATCGATCTGACCCTGGTGGACTCCAACGAAGTCGCGATGAACCAGGTGTACTTCACCAATATCCGGGTCGCCTTTGACCTGGGTGACGCCAGCAACCAGAGCTGGGCAGTGGCGGCTGGCGATGACAACAGCCTGCTCAACGAGATCAATGCCTACCTGGACAAGGTCAAGAAGAACGGCACCCTGCAACGCCTCAAAGACCGCTATTACGGGCATGTCGATGTGCTTGGCTATATGGGTGCCACCACTTTCGCCCAGCACTTGCAGCAACGTTTGCCCAAGTACGAACAGCACTTCAAGGCCTATGCCAAGAAAGAGAAAGTCGACTGGCGCCTGCTGGCAGCCATCGGCTATCAGGAATCGCTGTGGCAACCGGCCGTCACATCCAAAACCGGCGTGCGAGGCCTGATGATGCTGACCCAGAACACTGCGCAGGCCATGGGCGTGTCCAACCGCCTCGACCCCAAGCAGAGCATCATGGGCGGCGCCAAATACCTGGCTTACATGAAGGATCAGCTCGACGAGTCGATTCAGGAACCGGACCGCACCTGGTTTGCCCTGGCGGCCTACAACGTCGGCACTGGTCACCTGGATGACGCGCGCAAAATGGCGTCCAGGGAAGGCCTGAACCCGGACAAGTGGCTGGACGTGAAGAAAATGCTTCCGCGACTGTCCGAGAAGAAGTGGTACAGCAAAACCCGATACGGCTATGCCCGTGGCGGCGAGCCGGTGCATTTTGTGGCCAACATCCGCCGCTACTACGACATCCTGACCTGGGTCACGCAGCCGCAGCTTGAGGGCGATCAAGTGGCCGAGGGCAACCTGCACGTGCCCGGGATCGACAAGACCAAACCGGCTCCGGAACCGGCTCCGCTTTAACTGCCCCATCAAACAATTGTGGGAGCGAGCCTGCTCGCGATGAAGCCCTTTCAGTCACTTCAATCGTGACTGTCCGGCCGCCATCGCGAGCAGGCTCGCTCCCGCATTGGTTTTGCGCTCGGTTTTAAGCCTTGGCAGCCGCCGCCAGAATCAGCGATTTCATCTCCGAAACAGCCGACTTGAAGCCCACGAACAACGCATGAGCCACCAGCGCATGGCCGATGTTCAGTTCGTTAATGCCCTTGATCGCAGCCACGGCTTCGACGTTGTGGTAGTGCAGGCCATGGCCGGCGTTGACGATCAGGCCCTGGGCCAGACCAAACGCCACGCCATCGGCAACGCGCTTGAGCTCTTCAGCCACCTCGGTCGGTGTCTCGGCATCGGCGTAACGCCCGGTGTGCAGCTCGATGGCCGGTGCGCCAACACGGCGGGAAGCCTCGATCTGGCGCTCGTCGGCATCAATGAACAGTGACACTTCAGAACCGATCTTCGACAGACGTTCCACGGCAGCCTTGATCCGCGCTTCCTGGCCGGCCACGTCCAGACCACCCTCGGTCGTCAGCTCCTGACGGGTTTCCGGTACCAGGCAAATGTGCGCCGGGCGAATACGCTCGGCGAAAGCCATCATTTCTTCGGTCACGCCCATTTCGAAGTTCATGCGGGTTTGCAGCACGTCCTTGAGCAGCAATACATCACGTTCCTGGATGTGGCGACGGTCTTCACGCAGGTGCACGGTAATGCCGTCAGCGCCCGCCTCTTCCGCATCCAGCGCAGCCTTGACCGGGTCCGGATAGCGAGTCCCCCGGGCCTGACGCAGGGTGGCAACGTGGTCGATGTTTACGCCAAGAAGAATGCGGGTGCTGGTGGTCACAGAAGCGCTCCAGAAGAAGAGAAAGTTCGGTGCACAGCATACATGGGGAATTTACGGTTTTCGAAACAACTCGCGGGAAACCAGCGGTCGACCACCCAGATGCACGGCCAGTGCCTGGCGCATCAGGCGTTTGGCTGCCGATAGGGCCCCCGGTGCTGACCAGTCGGCTTCGGCCATCGCCAGCAGCTCGGCGCCATTGAACAGCCCCGGTTGTAACAGGTAAACCCGCTCCAGCCCCGCATCCACTTGCAAACGGTAGAGTCCATCCGCCGCGATGGCATTGCCATGGATGTCAGTGGTCAAGGCGAAGCCGTAGCCCAGGTCGTCAAGCAGCCGCCATTCGAATGAGCGCAACAACGGCTCAAGCGGCCGGCCTTCGGCCAGGGCCAGCAATGTGGCGGCGTAATGATCGAACACGGCGGGATGCGGATCTTCGGCAGGCAGCAGACGAATCAGTAACTCATTGAGATAAAGGCCGCTGAACAATGCCTCGCCATTGAGCCAGGTGGAAACCCCAGCGCTTTCCATGCGCCCCACGTTCTTGAGCTCGCCCCGCCCTCGAAACTCGACTTCCAGCGGCACGAATGGCCGCGCCAGGGTCCCGGCCTTGCCTCGTGCACTGCGCAAAACCGCCCGCAGCCGACCTTGCGGCGTGAGGAAGTCCACCAGCGCGCTGCTTTCGCGGTAGGCGCGGGAGTGGAGGACGTAGGCGGGTTGGCCGAGGGGTGGAGCTTGCGACATAAGCTTTTCGCCAGGTTGTAGGAGCGAGCTTGCTCGCGATGGTGGATAACGATAACGCTGGCTATCTGAATGAACGCGGCGCTTTCAGATCCATCGCGAGCAGGCTCGCTCCTACAGGGGGCTGCGCTGTATTACAGGTCGCCGTAACCCAGCGAGCGCAGGGCACGCTCGTCGTCGGACCAGCCGCCTTTCACCTTGACCCAAAGGTTGAGCATGATCTTGGAGTCGAAGAGCAGTTCCATGTCCTTGCGCGCCTCGGTGCCGATACGCTTGATGCGCTCGCCCTTGTCGCCAATGATGATTTTTTTCTGGCCGTCTCGTTCAACGAGGATCAACGCGTGAATGTGCAGGGTTTTGCCCTGCTGCTTGAACTCTTCGATTTCGACGGTGATCTGGTACGGCAGCTCAGCGCCCATCTGACGCATGATTTTTTCACGCACCAGCTCAGCGGCAAGGAAGCGGCTGCTGCGGTCGGTGATCTGGTCTTCCGGGAAGAAGTGATCGTTTTCCGGCAGATGATCGGCAATCACCCGCTCCAGCGCATCGAGGTTGTGCCCGTGCTGGGCCGAGATCGGGATGATCTGTGCGTTCGGCAACTGTTCCTGCAACCAGGACAGGTGCGGCATCAGCTCAGCCTTGTCTTCGATGCGGTCGGTCTTGTTCAGCGCGACGATCAGCGGGCCGGTCACGTATTGCACGCGCTCGAGGACCATCTGGTCTTCTTCGGTCCACTTGGTGCGGTCAACCACGAAGATCACCACGTCGACGTCTTTCAACGCCGCCGACGCGGTTTTGTTCATGTAACGGTTCAGGGCTTTCTCGCCCCCCTTGTGCATGCCAGGGGTATCGACGTAGATCGCCTGCACATTGCCTTCGGTCTTGATACCGAGCATGTTGTGGCGGGTGGTTTGCGGCTTGCGCGAAGTGATCGCCAGCTTCTGACCGAGGATGTGGTTCAGCAACGTGGACTTGCCCACGTTCGGACGGCCGACGATGGCAACATAGCCACAGCGCGTTGCAGTTGTATCAGTCATTGCCATTCTCCACACCCAGGGCAATCAGTGCTGCGGCGGCCGCTACCTGTTCGGCAATACGACGACTCACACCCTGACCTCGGCTTTTTTCATTCAGTAAGGTGATTTCGCATTCGACGAAGAACGTCCGGCAATGCGGTTCACCCTGGATATCCACCACTTCGTAACGCGGCAGCTCGCAACCACGGGACTGCAGAAATTCCTGCAGGCGGGTTTTTGGATCTTTGTTGGTGTCGACCAGCGTCAGGCCTTCGAATTCACCGGCCAGCCAGGCCAGCACGCGCTCGCGCGCCACTTCCATGCCAGCGTCGAGGTAGATCGCACCAATCAGCGCTTCCAGGGCATCGGCCAGGATCGACTCGCGACGGAAACCGCCGCTCTTCAACTCGCCGGAGCCCAGGCGCAGGTATTCACCCAGATCGAAACCACGGGCCAGTACGGCCAGGGTCTCACCTTTCACCAGACGGGCACGCAAACGCGACAACTGGCCTTCGCGGGCCAGCGGGAAGCGATCGAACAGCGCCTCGCCGGCCACGAAGTTGAGAATGGCATCACCGAGGAACTCCAGGCGTTCGTTGTTGCGCCCGGCAAAGCTTCGGTGAGTCAGGGCCAGGACCATCAGCTCCTGATCCTTGAAGGTGTAGCCGAGCTGACGCTCGAGACGGCTTAAGGAGACGCTCACGGTTTACCCACGCTGAGTTCGTGGTTGGATTCCACCGCCATCGCCGGGATTCGACGCAGGCTTGGGACAATTAACGCTGTGTTCAAAAATAACGTCCTGAATTTCGTTGTTTTCATGCTTTCGGTGCCGATTGTGTCGACTCCAGAAATGCATTCGGCGCTGTGTTCAACAGCGCCGTGTTTGATTACTTGATCAGGCCAACCCGCGAAAAATTCGGCAGGTGACTGAGTTTCGGTTCCGGCCAGCTCATCCAGACTGCAAAGGCCTTGCCGACGATATTTTTGTCGGGAACCATGCCCAGCAGATCCTTGGGAATGTTCGGATCATCCCAGTAGCGACTGTCGTTCGAATTGTCGCGGTTGTCGCCCATCATGAAGTAGTGCCCGGCAGGCACGGTCCATGTACGGTCCGGCGTTGCGCGGTAACGACTCATTTCCTTGCGGATCAGGTGCTCGGCGGCGCCGAGTTTTTCCTTGTAGAGTTCGGCGCTGCCCAGGGTACCCGGCTCGGAGCCGACCAGTTGCTCGGCAATCGACTGACCGTTGACGAACAGATGCTTGTCGGCGGTGTAACGAACCTGATCACCCGGCAGACCGACGACACGCTTGATGTAGTTGACGTTCGGATCGCTTGGATAGCGGAACACCATCACATCACCACGCTGTGGCTCGCCGACTTCGATGACTTTCTTGTCGATGACCGGCAAGCGGATCCCGTAGGAAAACTTGCTCACCAGGATGAAGTCGCCGACGTCCAGGGTCGGTTTCATCGAGCCGGAAGGAATCTGGAACGGTTCCACCAGGAACGAACGCAGCACCAGCACGATGAACAACACCGGGAAGAACGACTTGCCGTATTCGACCAGCAGCGGCTCTTTGTTCAGTTTCTCGACCACCATCACATCAGGCTGGCTTACGCTGCCCTGATAGGAGGCAATGGCGGCACGCCGACGCGGCGCCAGGAACAGCAGATCGAGCAACGCCAACAAGCCGCAAACGAATACGGCGATGACCAGCAACAGCGGGAAATTTAGTGACATAGGACCTAACTATCCAACCTGAGCACTGCAAGGAAGGCTTCTTGTGGAATTTCCACGTTACCGACCTGCTTCATGCGTTTTTTACCGGCCTTTTGCTTTTCCAGCAGTTTTTTCTTACGGCTAACGTCACCGCCGTAGCATTTGGCCAATACGTTCTTTCTGAGTGCCTTGACGGTTGTCCGCGCCACAATCTGACCGCCAATGGCGGCCTGGATTGCCACGTCGAACATCTGCCGCGGAATCAGGTCTTTCATCTTCTCGGTCAACTGGCGACCTTTGTAGTGCGCATTGTCCTTGTGCACGATCAGCGCCAGGGCATCGACCTTGTCGCCGTTGATCAGCACATCCAGTTTCACCAGATTAGCCGATTGGTAACGATCGAAATGGTAATCCAGCGAAGCATAGCCGCGGCTGGTGGACTTCAGACGATCGAAGAAGTCCAGGACCACTTCGTTCATCGGCAAATCATAGGTCACCTGGACCTGGCTACCGAGGAACAGCATGTCGTGCTGAATGCCGCGTTTCTCGATGCACAGGGTAATGACGTTGCCCAGGTGCTCCTGCGGCACAAGAATATTGGCCCGCACGATCGGCTCGCGCATGTCTTCGATCGACGACAGGTCCGGCAGTTTCGACGGGTTATCGACGTAAATCGTTTCACCGGTCTTGAGCAGCAGCTCGAAAATTACCGTTGGCGCCGTGGTGATCAGGTCCAGGTCGTACTCGCGCTCCAGGCGCTCCTGGATGATTTCCATGTGCAACATGCCGAGGAAACCGCAACGGAAGCCGAAGCCCAGAGCATCGGAGCTTTCCGGCGTGTATTGCAACGACGAGTCGTTTAGGGTGAGCTTTTGCAGCGCCTCACGGAAGTCTTCGAAGTCGTCGGAGCTGACCGGGAACAGACCGGCGTACACCTGTGGCTGAATACGTTTGAAGCCTGGCAGCACGTCGACATCCGGCGTCGAGCTCAGGGTCAGGGTGTCGCCCACTGGCGCACCGTGAATGTCCTTGATGCCAGCGATGATGAAGCCCACTTCACCGGCTTTCAGGTCAACGGTCGCGGTGTGTTTAGGATTGAATACACCGACACTGTCCACCAGGTGGATCTTGCCGGTGGACTTGACCAGAATCTTGTCACCCTTCTTCACGCGGCCATGGCGAACGCGCACCAGGGACACAACGCCCAGGTAGTTGTCGAACCAGGAGTCGATGATCAACGCTTGCAGCGGATCTTCGATGTTGCCGGTTGGCGCCGGAATGGTGGTCACCAGGCGCTCAAGCACTTCATCGACGCCCAGACCAGTCTTGGCGCTGCACGTGACCGCGTCGGTGGCATCGATGCCGATGATTTTTTCGATTTCTTCTTTGACGCGGTCCGGATCGGCCTGTGGCAGGTCGATCTTGTTCAACACCGGCATCACTTCCAGGCCTTGCTCGATCGCCGTGTAGCAGTTGGCAACCGACTGTGCCTCAACACCCTGACCGGCATCGACCACCAGCAGCGCGCCTTCACAGGCCGCCAGCGAGCGGCTGACTTCGTAGGTGAAGTCAACGTGGCCGGGGGTGTCAATGAAGTTCAGCTGATAGGTGATGCCATCACGGGCTTTGTAATACAGGGTAACGCTATGCGCCTTGATGGTGATGCCGCGTTCACGCTCAAGGTCCATGGAGTCGAGGACCTGGGCTTCCATTTCGCGCTCGGCCAGGCCGCCACACATCTGGATGAAACGGTCGGCCAGCGTCGACTTGCCATGGTCAATGTGGGCGATGATGGAGAAATTGCGGATATGACTCAAATCACTCACGGATCAACACTCAAAAAGGCTGCAGGCATAGCCCGCCGAAAAATAGCCGGGAATTGTACCTGATCCACGGCGCAAGCGTCACGTTTGCAGGTCAGACGGCCTGTACAAAAACGCCCCGGTCTTGCGACAGGGGCGTTTTTTATGACCAGTGAAGCCGGGAATGTCCCGTCCTCAACCGGCGCGACGCAACAACAACAGCCCGGCCAGGGCGCAGATACTGGCTGGTACCAGCACTGCAAACAACGGTGAGAAACCGAACACCAGGCTCGAAGGGCCCAGCAGGTCCTGAGCAATGCGGAAGGTGAAGCCCACCAGAACCCCGGTAAATACCCGCTGACCGAGGGTCACCGAGCGCAACGGGCCGAAAATGAAGGAAATCGCCATCAGCACCAGTGCGGCCGTGACCAGCGGCTGCAACACCTTGACCCAAAATGCCAGCCAGTAACGACCATTGTTCAAGCCCTGCTCCGCCAGGTAGTGGATATACCCCCACAGACCGCTGATCGACAGCGCCTCAGGTGTCATCACCACGGTATTGAGCAATTGAGGACTCAATGCCACGTCCCAGCGCTCCTGGGGAGCATTCACCACTTCAGAACTCTTCTCGTGGAACAGCGTGGTGGTGACATCGGTCAACTGCCAGTGCTCCTTGTCGAAGTCCGCGCGCTTGGCGAAGCTGGCCGACAACATGTGCCGCTCGGCGTCAAAGCGATAACGGGTCACACCGTACAGAATGCCGTTGGGCTGAACGGAGTTGATATGGATGAACTCATCGCCCTGACGGTGCCACATGCCGTGCTTGGCACTTTGCGCGTCACCACTGCCCTGGGCCAGGGAACGATTGGCCTGTGCGATGTTTTCGCTGGCGGGGGCGACATACTCGCCAATCAGCACACCGGCAATCATCAGCACCAGCATGGGCTTCATGACCGCCCAGACGATTCGTCCGATCGACACGCCGGCGGCGCGCATGATGGTCAACTCGCTGTTGCTGGCCAGGCTGCCGAGGCCGATCAGGCAACCGATCAGCGCCGCCATCGGCAACATGTCGTAAAGGCGGCGCGGTGCGGTCAGCAGCACATAACTGGTGACATCGGACAGGGTGTAGGTATCGCTGATCTCGCCCATTTCGTCGATGAACGCAAACAACGTTGCCAGGCCCAGGATGATCCCCAGTACCGCCAGGATCGCAATGAGCACGCTGCTACCGATGTAGCGATCGAGCTTAACCACGGGCCACCTCCAGCGCGCTGCGGCGGCTCGCCATCTTCAAGCGCAGGGGCTCCCAGTAAAGCAGGCCCAGGCCGATGACCAGGAAGATGGCATGCACCCACCACAGGCCCAACGCCACCGGGGTCTTGCCCTTGTCCAGAGCGCCGCGCGCGGCAATCAGCAGGGTCAGGTAAGCCATATAAAGAAGAATCGCCGGCAACAGTTTGAGGAAGCGCCCCTGGCGCGGGTTGACTCGCGACAGCGGCACCGCCATCAGAGTCACGATGAAGACCAGCAATGGCAAGGACAGGCGCCATTCGAGCTCGGCGCGCAGGCGCAGGTCATCGCTGTTGATCAGGGAACTGGTGCTCAGCGCATCACGGTCGGTGACTTCGTCGCTGACATCCGGTTTAGCCAGCAATACACCGTACTCGTCGTATTTGATCGCCCGATAGTCGGCCTGCCCCGGATTACCGTCGTAACGGTAGCCATTGTCGAGGATCAGGTAGCGATTGCCATCAGGTTTGATCTCCTGACGGCCCTTTTCAGCCACCAGGACCGAAATCCCGCGATCTTTCCCGTCGGATGAGGCGTTTTTTTGCGAGATGAATACGCCGCCCAGGTTGATACGATCATTCGACAGCTGCTCGGTGTAAGTCACCCGGGTTTCGTCGCGCAACGCCTGGAAACGGCCCGGCTCCAGGGTATCGAACTCGGTCAGGGCATCCTGTTTGTTCAGCAGCAACTGAAACTGATTGGCCCCTTGCGGTGCCAGGCTCAGGCTCAGCCAGGCCACGACCACTGCCACCAGCGTGGCCGGAAAAAGGGTCATGACCAACAGGCGCTGCTGGCTCATGCCGGTAGCCGAAAGCACGGTCATCTCACTTTCCAGATACAGCCGGCCATACGCCAGCAGGATCCCCAGGAACAGCCCCAATGGCAGGATCAGTTGCAGGAATCCCGGTAGACGAAAGCCCATGATCAGGAACAGTGAACCCGGATCCAGAAGGCCCGAAGCCGCCTGGGCAAGGTATTTGATGAAGCGTCCGCTCATGATGATGACCAGCAGCACGGCGCTGACGGCGCTCAAGGTCAACAGGACTTCGCGGGATAGGTAACGAAAGACGATCAAACCAGACACTCCAGGATTGTCAGGCGAAGGCGGCCAAACAAGCAGACATATCAGGCAGCCCACAAGGCAGAGCCGCCGAAAAAGATGGCGCATTATCCTGTGATTGAGTGCACCTGTCACTGCGCAATGCGTGAGGCACCTGCACGAGCGTGCTTGCTCGCCAAGTACGACATCTATTATGCGCGATGCTTGAAACACCAAGGAGGCCGGGTTCTTCGCGAGCAAGCTCGCTCCTACAATCGTATGGCCGAGGGTTGTCAGGCGCCGGTAGCGAGGTTCAAACTGCGGCCTTCGTCGCCGGTCGCTACTGGCGCCTTTCTATTTAGATGCAGGCAAGCGACGCACACCTATTGTGGAGCGCGCTTGCAAGCTGACCATCAATTCAGGGACCCGGACATGGAACTGGTTGTAAAGAGCGTTAACCCGGAAACGTTGAAAACCGCCACGCTGGTGGTCGCCGTCGGTGAAGGCCGTAAACTCGGTGCCGCCGCCAGGCAACTCGACGAACTCAGCGGTGGTGCGATCAGTGCCGTTCTCAAGCGTGGCGACCTGGCCGGCAAGGTTGGCCAAAGCCTCTTGCTGCACAGCCTGCCAAACCTGAAGGCCGAACGCGTGCTGCTGGTGGGCGTGGGTAAAGATGAAGAACTGGGCGACCGCCCGTTCCGCAAGATCATCGCCGGCGTACTCAACACCCTCAAAGGCCTGGGCGGCAGCGATGCGGTCCTGGCCCTGGACGAAATCGTGGTCAAGGGCCGCGACAGCTACGGCAAGACCCGCCTGCTGGCCGAAACCCTGGTGGACGGTGAATACCAGTTCGACCAGTTCAAGAGCCAGAAAGCCGAACCGCGCGCCCTGAAGAAAATCACCCTGCTGACCATCAAGGCCGCCCAGGCTGAAGTGCAACGCGCCGTGACCCACGCCACCGCCATTGCCAACGGCATGGCCTTCACTCGCGACTTGGGCAACTTGCCGCCAAACATCTGCCACCCGACGTTCCTCGGTGAGCAAGCGAAAAACCTCGGCAAAGAGTTCAAGGACCTGAAAGTCGAAGTCTTCGACGAGAAGAAGATCAAGGCACTGGGCATGGGCTCGTTCTATGCCGTTGGCCAGGGCAGCGCCCAACCGCCGCGCCTGATCGTCATGCAGTACAACGGCGGCAAGAAATCCGAGAAGCCCTACGCCCTGGTCGGCAAAGGCATCACCTTCGACACCGGCGGTATCAGCCTCAAGCCAGGCGCCGGCATGGACGAAATGAAATATGACATGGGCGGCTCTGCCAGCGTGTTCGGCACCCTGCGTGCGGTGCTCGAGCTGAAATTGCCGATCAACCTGGTGTGCATCCTGGCTTGCGCCGAGAACATGCCGAGCGGCAACGCTTCGCGCCCGGGCGACATCGTCACCACCATGAGCGGCCAGACCGTGGAAATCCTCAACACTGACGCCGAAGGCCGTCTGGTGCTGTGCGACGCCCTGACCTACTCCGAGCGCTTCAAGCCGCAAGCCGTTATCGATATCGCCACCCTGACCGGTGCCTGCGTGGTTGCCCTGGGCTCCCACACCTCGGGCCTGCTGGGCAACAACGATGAACTGATCGGCCAACTGCTCAGCGCCGGCAAGGCAGCCGACGACCGCGCCTGGCAACTGCCGCTGTTCGATGAGTACCAGGAGCAACTCGATAGCCCGTTCGCCGACATCGCCAACATCGGCGGCCCGAAAGCCGGCACCATCACCGCAGCCTGCTTCCTGTCGCGCTTCACCAAGAACCTGAACTGGGCTCACCTGGACATCGCCGGCACCGCCTGGACCAGCGGCGGCAAGGACAAGGGCGCCACTGGCCGTCCGGTTCCCCTGCTGACCCAATACCTGCTGGACCGCGCCAAAGCCTGAAACCGATGAACCTGGGCGGCGCCGCTTTCGGGCGGTGCCGCTCAAGGCTCAGGAACCGCAATGACCAAAGTAGACTTCTACATCCTGCCCAGCGCCGACCCTTCGGCACGCCTGGATTTTGCCTGCAAGCTCACCGAAAAAGCCTGGCGCATGGGGCACCGCATTTACCTGCATTGCAGCGACGCCTCCCAGCGCGAGGATCTCGATGCACGCTTATGGGCATTCAAGGGCGAAAGTTTTGTGCCCCACGGCCCTGCCGAAAGCGAACCCGACAGCCTGATTGTCCTGGGTCTTGGCGACGACTGCGGCCAGCACCAGGATTTACTGGTCAATCTTGACCTGAAAGTGCCGGCCTTTGCCCAGCGTTTTGCCCGCGTGGCAGAAGTGGTGGTGGAAGACCCGGTGATTCGCCAGGCCGCGCGCGAGAGTTTCCGTTTCTACCGCGAACAGGGCTATCCTCTGCAAGATCACCGTTTACAGCGACTCTGAGCATTCCGATGGACACTCCAAAACCGCTGCAAAAGTCCGTGCACCTGCTGGATGACCTTGAGTCGATCCGCCAACTGCTCGGCGATGACAACCTGCAACCACCGCTGCTGACCGACACGGTCGATGAAGGTGAACAGGAACAGATTCCAATGCTGTTCGATACCGTCAGCGCCCCCGCGCCGATCATCGAACCGAAAGCCCCGGCGCCAGCCGCCGAACCGGCGCCGACCACCCGCAAGGGCGCCGACGCCCTGCTCTACCTCGACAACGAACTGCGCGCTGCCGCGCAATTGATCATGCAGGACGTAATCGACGACTTCGCGCCGCACATCGAAACCGAAATCAAGCGCCGCTTGAATGCGCGGATGGAGCGGTTGCTGAGCCAGTACAACGATTGAACAACGTGAGCCGGGCGCGCTTCTGTGGGAGCGAGCCTGCTCGCGATAGCGTGCGAACCGACTCATCAATGTTGAATGTGACGACCTTATCGCGAGCAGGCTCGCTCCCACACAAAACGCCCTGCCACAGGTTGCCCCCTCAGGTGCTGAGGTAGCGCCCGATCAGCGCGACCCCGCTCGCCAGCACCAACCAGGTCACCAGCCGCACGAAGGCCTCGCGAGACAGGCGCATCGTCAGCCGTCGACCGATCCACAGCCCCAGCGCCATCGCCGGCAACAAGCACAGCGCCAGTACCAACAAGGGCAGCTCGGCGTACACGCCCGCCACAATGAAGAGACTCAACCGCACCACGGTGCTGCAACTGATCAGCGCGCTCTGCGTCGCCCGCGCCTCGTCCTTGGGCAGTCGACTGTTCAGATAAATCGCATACAAAAAACCGCCACTGCCGAACAACGCACCGAACATCCCGCCCACCGTTCCCATCGGCAGCGCCCACACGGCAGACAATTGCGTCGGACGGGCTTTGACCCACAGGCTGTAGATGGCATAGGCGCTGATAAACAGCCCCATCAACAGCAGTAACAGATCGGATTTCAGGTTCAGCAAAAAAATCACACCCAACGTGCAACCGACCGCCATGCACGGCAGCAAACGCAATAACTCCGGTTTCGCCACATCACGCCGCGAGGGCAGCAGATTGCCGAATGCCGCGACAAAATCCAGCAGCACCAGCAAGGGCACGATTTTCGACAGTGGCATGAACACAATCAGAATCGGCCCGGCCACCAGCGCGGTGCCGAACCCGGCGATGCCGAATACGATATAGGCCAGGGCGATACCGACCCCGATCACCAGCCACTCCGTGACTCCGAACGGCCATTGGTTCAACAACTCAAACACATTCATTCCCCTCTCTTCCTTGATGACCGCTGACGACTTTAACCTTGTGGGAGCGAGCTTGCTCGCGATGGCGTCTTAAAATTCACCGACGATATTGCCAGCCGGACCGCGATCGCGAGCCAGCTCACGCTCACAAAGGCATCAACAAGGGAATTGTTCGCACGCATGGAGATTGATCACCGAATGCCTTTAAACTGCGCCCCATGATTAAAGATCCCTTTGCAAGACTCGGCCTGGACCGTGAAGTCCTGACCGTCAGCCAGCTCAACGGCCGCGCGCGGGTGCTGCTCGAAGACGTGTTCAGCAACATCTGGGTCGAAGGCGAAATTTCCAACCTCGCCCGTCCGGCGTCCGGCCACGTGTATTTCACGCTCAAGGACAGCGGCGCCCAGGTGCGCTGCGCGCTGTTCCGGCAGAACGCGGCGCGGGTACGACAAGCGTTGAAGGACGGCCTGGCGGTGAAGGTACGCGGCAAGGTTTCGCTGTTTGAGGGGCGTGGTGATTACCAACTGATCCTCGACACCGTGGAACCGGCCGGCGACGGCGCGTTGCGGCTGGCCTTCGACGCGCTGAAGGAAAAGCTCAGCGCCGAAGGCCTGTTCAGTGCCGAACGCAAGGTACCGCTGCCGGCCCATCCACAGCGGATCGGCATCATCAGCTCCCCCACCGGCGCGGTGATCCGCGACATCATCAGCGTGTTCCGCCGTCGCGCACCGCAGGTACAACTGACACTGATCCCCACAGCCGTTCAGGGCCGCGAAGCCACTGCGCAGATTGTGCGCGCGCTGAAACTGGCCGATGCCCGCGGCTTCGACGCCTTGATCCTGGCCCGTGGCGGCGGCTCGCTGGAAGACCTCTGGTGCTTCAACGAAGAAGCCGTGGCCCGCGCGGTGGATGCCTGCATAACGCCGATCGTCAGTGCCGTCGGCCATGAAACCGACGTGTCCATCAGTGACTTCGTCGCCGACGTGCGCGCCCCGACGCCATCCGCCGCCGCTGAGTTGCTCGCGCCGGATTCCAGCGATCTGGTCCGTCGGGTCGAAAGCCTGCACCGACGGCTGGTGATGCGCATGCGCGACCGTTTGATGCGCGACCGCCTGCGCCTCGAAGGTATCTCCCGGCGCTTGCGTCACCCCGGCGAACGCCTGCGCCAGCAAGCGCAACGCCTGGATGATCTGGACATGCGCATGCGCCGCGCGTTCGAACGCAGTCTCAACACGCGCCGTGAACGGCTGATTCGTCTGGAAACCCGCCTGGCCGCGCAACATCCAGGCCGGCAACTGGCGATGTTGCGCCAGCGCCTCGACAGTCTCGCCGAGCGCCTGCCTCGTGCCATGCGCGAGGGCCTGAAAAACCGTCGCCTGCAGTTGCAAAGCCAAATGCAGACCCTGCATGTGGTCAGTCCCCTGGCGACGCTCGGTCGCGGCTACAGCATTTTGCTCGATGAGCGCGGCAACGCGATTCGCAACGCCGCTCAAACCCAAAACGGACAGCGCCTGAAAGCCAGATTGGGCGAAGGCGAACTGCAAGTACGGGTCGAAGACAACCACCTGACGCCTGTCACCCTTTCATTACTGGATTGACCCATGCCGCGCCTTTTAGCTTCGCTGCTGTTGCTGTGCTTGACCCTCAACGCCCACGCCGACAGCTACATCACCCGCCTGTTGAACAAACCGGTGCCGGGTGGCGTCGCGGTGGTGGACCTCGGCACTTCCGCGCAAGCACCGAAAGCCAGCTATCAGGGCAAACCGGTGCTGGTGGTCAAGGAACAGAACAATTGGCTGGCCATCGTCGGCGTACCACTGACGACCAAGCCGGGCACTCAGTCCATCAACAGCGGTGGCCGTACGCTGAGCTTCACGGTGGGCCAGAAAAAATACCCTGAACAACGCATCACCTTGAAGAACACGCAGCAGGTCAATCCGGACCCGGAGAATCTCAAGCGCATCGAACGCGAGCTGGCTGAGCAGATCACCGCCTACCGCACGTTCAGCCCGAATACGCCCAGCAACCTGCTATTGGACAAGCCTGTCAACGGGCCGCTGTCGAGCAAGTTCGGGGTGCGCCGGTTCTTCAATGGTGAAGAACGCAATCCCCACGCTGGCCTGGACTTCGCGGTGCCGGCCGGTACCCCGATCAAAACCCCGGCCGCTGGCAAAGTGATTTTGATCGGCAATTATTTCTTCAACGGCAACACGGTGTTTGTCGACCATGGCCAAGGCTTCATCAGCATGTTCTGCCACATGTCGAAAATCGATGTGAAGGTCGGTCAACCATTGGCTCGCGGTGACGTGGTCGGCAAGGTCGGTTCGACCGGGCGGGCGACCGGGCCGCATATGCACTGGAACATCAGCCTGAACGATGCGCGGGTGGACCCGGCGATTTTCATCGGGGCGTTTCAGCCCTGAATTCGCAGTGAGGCGAGCGGCCTCTTCGCGGGCAAGCCCACTCCCACCCGATCCATTGTAGGAGCGGGCTGCCCGCAAAGGCAGCATCACAGGCTCAAACCTGATCACTGAAAAACAACTTACTCCGCGTCCAGATCCTCAATCCCATGCACCTCCCGATCCGCCAGGCAGTGTTTGACCCACTCCTGCGTCTCCTGCGAAAAGCCGCTTAACTCTTGAGCCGTAATCAACTCCCGGGCACACAGCCCGAGCAAGTGCGAGCGGGCTTCATGACGTGAAAAACTGAAAACCCCAAAGGCCCAATACAGCTCTTTTTGACCAGCCTTGAGCAGCTCCTCGCTGGCCTCCATCCGCTCGTAAGGTGAGAGGCTTTTATCCAGCACGGTCTTTTCGACATCCGCCATGATCCGCACGCACATCCGCTCGCGGGCCATCGGACGCAGCACACAATAAAGCTTCCAATCTGACTCGTTCATCGCCGACTCCTGCTTGCCAGTCGAGGCTTAAAGCATAGCTGCGCCGCCGGCCGCCCATGCTGAAAGCTTCGATTGCGCACCACTCAAACCCTGCGCAAGCAACTGAACATTCGAAGCCAATCAAAGCAATAAAATCTCGATAAATACATTGTCACGAGTATTCCTCTCAATTTTTTTCGACTGCTTGCCATCCTTTCCCCCCGCGGTTAGGGTTGAATACATGAAAACCTCTCACACCCTCATTCAGCTTCGCCAGCACCGCAGCCTGTGCCTTGTCAGCGCACGACTGCCGGGCTGATAGCGATGCCTCGTCTCACGCGTTACCCCCAGAACATTTGATCCACCGGCAGGCCGCCTTTTTTCGGCCCACACAATAAGGATTTCCCGATGAGCATGCTCAAAGACCCGTCTTCGAAATACCGCGCGTTCCCGACCATCGACATCCCGGACCGCACCTGGCCGTCGAAAACCATCACGGCCGCGCCGATCTGGTGCAGTTCCGACCTGCGTGACGGCAACCAGTCGCTGATCGAGCCGATGGACGCCGTCAAGAAGCTGCGCTTCTGGAAAACCCTGGTGCAGGTAGGCGTGAAAGAAATCGAAGCCTCGTTCCCGGCCGCTTCGCAAACCGACTTCGACTTCGTGCGCACCCTGATCGAAGGCAATCACATCCCGGACGACACCACCATCCAGGTGCTGACCCAGGGCCGTGAAGACCTGATCGAACGTACCTTCGAATCCCTGCGCGGGGCAAAGAAAGCCATCGTTCACCTGTACAACGCGACCTCCCCTTCCTTCCGCCGGATTGTCTTCAATCAGGACAAGGAGGGAGTCAAGGCCATCGCCGTGAACGCCGCCAAACTGTTCGTCAAATACGCAGCCATGCAGCCGGACACCGAGTGGACCTTCGAGTACTCGCCAGAGACTTTCAGTGCCACCGAACTGGAGTTCGCCAAGGAAGTCTGCGACGCGGTGATCGAGGTCTGGAACCCGACGCCCGAGCACAAGATGATTCTTAACCTGCCGGCCACCGTCGAATGCGCAACCCCGAACATCTATGCCGACCAGATCGAATGGTTCGGCCGTCACATCAACCGTCGTGACAGCGTGATCATCAGCCTGCACACCCACAACGACCGTGGCACTGGCGTTGCGGCCACTGAACTGGGCCTGATGGCCGGCGCCGACCGCGTCGAAGGCTGCCTGTTCGGCAACGGCGAGCGTACCGGTAACGTTGACCTGGTGACCGTCGCGCTGAACATGTACACCCAGGGCCTCGACCCTCAACTGGACTTCTCCGACATCGACGGCGTGCGCAAAGTCGTCGAAGAGTGCAACCAGATCCAGGTTCACCCACGTCATCCGTACGTCGGCGACCTGGTGCACACCGCATTCTCCGGCTCCCACCAGGATGCCATCCGCAAGGGCTTCGCCCAGCAGAAACCGGACGCGCTGTGGGAAGTACCGTACTTGCCGATCGACCCGGCCGACATCGGCCGCAGCTACGAAGCGGTCATCCGCGTCAACAGCCAGTCGGGCAAGGGCGGTATCGCCTACTTGCTGGAACAGGAATACGGCATCAGCCTGCCGCGTCGCATGCAGATCGAGTTCAGCCAGGTCGTGCAGCGTGAGACCGATCGCCTGGGCCTGGAAATGACTGCCCAGCAAATCCACGCCCTGCTGCACAGCGAGTACTTGCAGGCCAACACCCCGTACGCGCTGGTCAGCCATCGCCTGCAGGAAGAAAACGGCCACAGCGCCGTCGAAGTGGAAGTCGCCAGCCAAGGCCAGGGCGAAACCAACCTCCATTGGCGCGGCAAGGGCAATGGCGCCCTGGAAGCGCTGGTGGCCGGTTTGCCAGTGCCGGTGGAAATCATGGACTACAACGAGCACGCCATCGGCGCAGGCACCAACGCCAAGGCTGCCGCCTACATTGAACTGCGAGTCAATGGTGAACGCGCGGTGCATGGCGTCGGCATCGACGAAAACATCACCACCGCCAGCTTCAAGGCTCTGTTCAGCGCGCTGAACCGCTCCCTGAGCCAGCCGGAAGCGAAAGCCGCGTAAGTCTTCGCTGTCATGCAAAAGGCCCCGGGGTGCGAACCTCGGGGCCTTTTTGTTTACCGGATGGTTTGTGTGTTGGCTGTTATGACCCCTTCGCGAGCAGGCTCGCTCCCACCTTGGATCGGTGTGAACGCGGACATTGTGGGAGCGAGCCTGCTCGCGAAGGCGGTTTCTCAGACAAGCAAAAATCTCAGGTGAATTCGAAAGTATCCGCATCCAGATTAGCCGGAAACCGCGTGCGATACGCCGCCAGTTCCGCCGCATTGAGCAGCACCTTGAATACCCCGTCCGCCTCACCGGCACTGAGCAACGTCTCGCCCTGGAAATCCAGCACCTGACTGTCACCGGTATACGCAAAGCCTTTGCCGTCCGTCCCGATGCGGTTCACTGCCGCCACGTAACACAGGTTTTCGATCGCCCGCGCCGGCAACAAGCGGTTCCAGTGCTGGCGTCGAGCGCCCGGCCAGTTGGCGGTATACAGCAACAGGTCGGTGTCCTGGGCATCGCGACTCCACACCGGGAAGCGCAGGTCGTAGCAGATCAACGGCCTCACGCGCCACCCCTTGAGTTCGAACTGCACCTGACGCTCGCCCGGGGTGTAGTGATGATGCTCGCCAGCCATACGGAACAGGTGGCGCTTGTCGTAGTGCCACAGTTCGCCGTCCGGCCGCGCCCATAACAGGCGATTGCGATGACTGCCATCGGCCGCCTGAATGATGACGCTACCGGTGATCACTGCCTCGAATTTCGCCGCTTGAGCCCGCAGCCACTGGCTGGTAGGGCCGTTTTCCGGTTCCGCGAGGGTTTCGGACTCCATGGAGAAACCGGTGGTGAACATCTCCGGCAGAATGATCAGGTCTGCGCCGCGCGCCTGTTCCAGCAGCGACTCGAAATGCTCCAGGTTTGCCTGGCGGTCATGCCAGGCCAGGGAAGTCTGGATCAGCGCGATGTTCAGATTCGGTAGCGCACTCAGATCACGCATAGTTTTTCCGCTGCTTCACGCAGGGTCTCCTCACGCTTGGCAAAGCACAGTCGCACCAGGCGCTGGCCTTCGGGTGGCGTCTGGTAGAACACCGAGATCGGAATACTTGCCACCCCATGTTCTTGGGTCATCCACAGGGCCATTTCGACGTCATTGAGGTCCGGACGGATTTGCGAGTAATCGACCAACTGGAAATAAGTGCCGGTCACCCGTTTGAAACTGAAACGCGATGGCGCGAGCAAATCGCAGAACAGATCACGCTTGGCCTGATAGAAATCTGGCAGTTCTTTGACGTGTTCCGGATGCTCGGCCATGTAATCGGCCAAGGCATATTGCAGTGGCGTAACACCGCAGAAACTGACGTATTGATGCACCTTGCGCAGCTCTGCCGTCAGGGCCGGCGGCGCGACGACGTAACCGGTTTTCCAGCCGGTGACGTGATAAGTCTTGCCGAAAGAGCTGACCACGAAGGCTCGCTGATACAGTTCTTCATGGGCCAGCACGCTGACGTGTGGTACGCCGTCGTACACCAGGTGTTCGTAGACCTCGTCGCTGACGATGTAGATGTCGCGATCGCGAATCAGCGCCGCCAACTGATCCAGCTCGGCGCGACTGATCAAGGCACCGCTGGGGTTGTGCGGGGAATTGAGGATGATCATTCGCGTACGCGGACTCAACGCAGCGGCTAGCCTGTCGAAGTCGATGCTGAAATCGTCCAGGCCCAACGGTACGTGCACGCAACGCCCACCCGCCAACTCAACCGAAGGCTCGTAACTGTCATACGCCGGATCGAACACGATGACTTCGTCACCGTTGTGGATAACGGCCTGGATGGCGCAGAAAATCGCCTGGGTCGCGCCCGGGGTGACGGTCACTTCGTTGTCGGCATCGACGTTGACGCCATAGCTACGGGCGATCTTCGCCGCAATCTGCTGACGCAGAGCGGGCAGGCCGGTCATCGGCGAATACTGGTTGTGGCCATTGGCAATATGCCGGCCAACCGCGTCGCACAGGGCTTGCGGGGCATCGAAATCGGGAAATCCCTGAGACAGGTTGAGCGCGCCGGTCTGCGCGGCGAGCTGAGACATCTGGGTGAAGATAGTGATGCCGACATTCGGCAGCTTACTGGTGATCATCGGTGACTCCCTGCTCTGCACCCGGCTCTAACGGCGGCGCGGGAGAGCCCGAGGATAGCCCAAACGGCAGGCACGAAAAAGGGCGCCATACAGGGCGCCCTTCGTCAATTGATCACCGCTGTACCTGTGGCAAGGGAGTTTATCGGACCGCCGCACCGCCCCGTTCGGCTGCGAAGCAGTCGAACGGGGGCAAGCCGCCTCACCACAACAAGCCCCCGACAAAAGAGAGTGCGAGGGCTTGGAATCAGCGTTTGTCGCGACGCTTCTTGTCGGCCTTCTTATGGTGCGACATCAAGCGACGCTTCTTGTTGACCTGACGATCGGTGAGCGAGTTCTTGTTGCCTTCGTACGGGTTCTCGCCGCCCTTGAACTCGATGCGGATCGGCGTACCGACCAACTTCAGCACACGACGGTAAGTGTTTTCCAGGTAACGGACATAGGACTTCGGCACCTTTTCGATCTGGTTACCGTGGATCACGATGATCGGCGGGTTCGCGCCACCCAGGTGGGCATAACGCAGCTTGATCCGACGGTTATTGACCATTGGCGGCGCGTGCTCACCGACCGCGTCTTCCAGGATCTGGGTCAGGCGGTTGGTTGGCCAGCGGGTGACCGCAGACTTGAACGAGTTTTGTACCGACGCATAGAGATTACCTACGCCAGTGCCGTGCAGCGCCGAGATGAAGTGAATGTCGGCGTAGTCAACGAAGAACAGGCGACGCTGCAACTCGACCTTCACGAAGTCGCGTTCGCTCGGGGTCATCCCGTCCCACTTGTTGATCGCGATGACCAGCGCACGACCCGACTCAATGGCGAAGCCCAGCAGGTTGAGGTCGTGATCGACCACGCCTTCGCGGGCGTCCATCACGAAGATCACCACGTTGGCGTCTTTGATCGCTTGCAGGGTTTTGACCACGGAGAACTTTTCGACTTCTTCGTGGATCTTGCCGCGCTTGCGCACACCGGCGGTGTCAATCAGCGTGTACTTCTCGTCGTTACGCTCGAACGGGATGTAGATACTGTCGCGAGTGGTGCCGGGTTGGTCATAGACGATAACCCGGTCTTCACCGAGCATGCGGTTGACCAGGGTCGACTTGCCGACGTTCGGACGGCCGATGATCGCGATCTTGATCCCGTCTTTTTCGCTCGGACCAGGAATGCGCTTGGCTTCTTCGCCCTCGGCAACTTCCTCTTCCTCGCCTTCTTCCGGCTCTTCTTCGTCTTTCGGGAATTCGCTCAGGGCGATTTCCAGCATCTGGGTGATGCCACGGCCATGAGCACCGGCGATTGGAATCGCGTGCCCCATGCCCAACGGAGCGAATTCGGCGCGGGCCATATCGGGGTCGATGTTGTCGACCTTGTTGGCGACCACGTAGGAACGCTTGTTACGTTTGCGCAAATGCTCGGCGATCATCTGGTCGGCGGCGGTGAAACCGGCCTTGGCATCTACCAGGAACAGCACAACATCCGCTTCTTCAATGGCCAGCAGCGACTGCTCGGCCATTTTTTCGTCCATACCATGCTCGTCACCGGAGATACCGCCAGTGTCGACCAGAATGTAGGAACGCCCTTGCCACTTGGCCTCACCGTATTGGCGATCACGGGTCAGACCGGACAAGTCGCCGACAATGGCGTCGCGAGTCCTGGTCAGGCGGTTGAACAAGGTGGACTTGCCGACGTTCGGTCGGCCCACCAGGGCGATTACGGGAACCATGCGGCTCTCCACTTCGTTATTTCAGAAAATACAAAAGCCGCTGCGAGGCAGCGGCTGGTGCTCGGGGCTATCACTGCAGGAGCGAGCTTGCTCGCGAAAAACGCAAAAACACCGCGTTTACTCAGACCGCAAACGTAATCGTTGGCGCCCATCGTGAGCGAACTCGCTCTTGCAAGTGAAGCAGCCTGGGGGGTTAACCCCAAGCATAGTCAAACCTTTACTTGATGGTCAGGGCTTCCAGTTTGCCGCTGTTGCCATACACATAAATCGTGTCACCCACCACCAGCGGACGGGCACGCAGGCCGTCGCTGTCGATACGCTCACGGCCGACGAATCGACCATCAACCTGACTCAGCAGGTGCAGATAACCTTCCAGGTCACCCACTGCAACGTAGCTGGAAAACACTTCAGGAGCCGTCAGCTGACGACGAGCCAGCGAATCGTTGCTCCACAAGGCCGTGGTGGAACGCTCGTCGACGCCTTCGACAGTGCCCGAAGACAGACTCACGTAGAGACTGCCGAAGCCCTGCGCGACACCCGCATAGCTGGAAGCATCACGCTGCCACAGCTGGCGACCGCTTTGCAGGTCAAGCGCGGCAACGCGCCCCTGGTAGCTCGCGACGTAAATCGTCTCGCCGGACAACAGCAGGCCGCCGTCGATATCGACCACACGCTCCAGCTCCGAACGACCTTGCGGGATCGCTACACGCTGTTCCCACACCGGCACGCCGTTGGAAATGTCGAGAGCGACCACTTTACCGGTCGACAGGCCAGCCACCGCGAGATGGTTGGTCACGATCGGCGCACTGGTACCGCGCAGTGTCAGAACCGCTGGCGTGCTGTCATACAACCAGCGCTGAGTGCCGGTAGCGGCATCCAGACCGATCAGACGGTCGTCCTGGGTCTGAACCACCACCACATCGCCGTTGTTGGCCGGTGGTGCCAGAACTTCGCTGGACACGCGAGCACGCCACTTGACTTCACCGTTGGTGGTGTCCAGGGCAACGATTTCACCCTTGAGCGTGCCCAACGTCAGCAGACCGTAACCCACGCCAACGGCGCCGGAAACAGGCAGTTCGAGTTTTTTCTTCCACTTGACGTCGCCGTTGCTGCGATCCAGTGCCATCACCACACCAGTCACGTCGGCAGCATAAATGGTATCGCCGTCGATCGCTGGAACCAGCATGTTGTAGGTTTCGCCCTGACCGTCACCGATCGAACGACTCCACTGCTTTTTCAGCACCACTTCTTCCTTGAAGTCGGTCAACTCGGCCGGTGGCAATTCTTTTTTGCTGTTGCTGCTGCAACCCGCGGCCAACAGGGCCAGAGCCAGCAATGCTGCATGTTTCCAACGAATCACGTCACGCATCCCCTTTGGCCAGGTCGTCCAGCTTCATTTGTAGGCCACCCACCGCCGCTTCATCCGACAGTGCAGCCTTGGCCTTTTGATAGGCCTTATACGCGTCATCGGTACGACCCAACTGCACCAGCAGGTCGCCCTTGAGCTCTTCACGAGTGGCCAGGAATGCCTTGTCGGCATCGCCTTCAAGCAGTTTCAAGGCTTCATCGGCCTTGTTCTGCGCGGCCAGCACCTGAGCCAGGCGCTGACGGGCGATTTCGCCCAGTGCCGGATTGGCCGGCTTGGCTACAATGCCTTTCAGCTCGCTGGCTGCGTCATCCAGCTTGCCACTGTCGACGGCGACTTTCGCCACGAACAGGTTGCCGTATTGCGCATAGGCGCTACCGCCGAACTCACTGTTGAGTTTGGCAGCCAGGTCCGAAACACGGCCCGCATCAGGCTTGCCGTCAGGCGTCAGCGTGGTTTCCAGCAATTGCTGATAGAGCATCGAGGCGCCTTGCGACTGGTTGCTCTGATACTTGTGAAAGGCTTGCCAGCCGAACACGATGACCAGCGCCAACAGGCCGCCAGTCACCAGGGGCTTGCCGTTACGTGACCACCAGTCCTTCAAATCCGCCAGCTGTTCGTCTTCGGTACTCGACACCCCAATACTCCTTAATCGCTAAATCGGCTGTTTAGACAGCTTCAACCCTGCACGACGCAGGTGGCCAGGTGTGCAGCAAGCGCATCCCAGGCAATGCTTTGTTGTTCGCCCTGGCCACGCAGGGGTTTGAAACCTACCACTTGCTGGGCCATCTCGTCGTCACCGAGGATCAGTGCGTACAGCGCACCGCTCTTGTCGGCCTTCTTGAACTGGCTTTTGAAGCTGCCGGCGCCGGCATTCACTTGCAGGCGCAGGTTGGGTAGCTGATCACGAACGCGTTCGCTCAACGCCAGAGCAGCCAGCTCGGCGGCTTCACCGAAGGCGCAGAGGTAGACGTCGACCTGACGGGAGATCTCTTCCGGGATCTGCTCCAGGGTTTCCAGCAACAGCACCAGGCGTTCGATGCCCATTGCAAAGCCAACGCCCGCCGTAGGCTTGCCGCCCATCTGCTCGACCAGGCCGTCGTAACGACCACCTGCACAAACAGTGCCCTGGGCACCGAGTTTGTCGGTGACCCATTCGAAAACGGTCTTGCTGTAGTAATCCAGCCCGCGAACCAGCTTCGGGTTGATCACGTAAGGAATGCCAGCGGCGTCCAGGCGAGCCTTCAGCCCCTCGAAGTGCACGCGGGACTCTTCGTCGAGGTAATCAGCCATTTTCGGCGCGTTGACCAGGATCGCTTGAGTGTCGGCGTTTTTGGTATCCAGAACCCGCAGCGGGTTGGTCTTGAGGCGGCGCTGGCTGTCTTCGTCCAGCTTGTCCAGGTGAGCGGACAGGAACTCGACCAGTGCCTCGCGATAACGACCACGGGATTCGCTGGTGCCCAGGCTGTTGAGTTCGAGCTTGACCGCATCGCGGATCCCCAGCTCGCCCCACAGGCGCCAGGTCAGCACGATCAGCTCGGCATCGATGTCCGGACCATCAAGGTTGAACACCTCGACGCCGATCTGGTGGAACTGACGATAACGGCCCTTCTGTGGACGCTCGTGGCGGAACATCGGACCGATGTACCAGAGTTTCTGCACCTGGCCACCGCCGGTGATGCCGTGCTCGAGCACGGCACGCACACAGGCTGCCGTGCCTTCCGGACGCAGGGTCAGGGAGTCGCCGTTACGGTCATCGAAGGTGTACATCTCTTTTTCGACGATGTCGGTCACTTCACCAATGGAGCGCTTGAACAGCTCGGTGAACTCAACGATCGGCATGCGGATCTGCTTGTAGCCGTAGTTATCCAGCAGACGCGAAACGGTGCCCTCGAAATGACGCCACAGAGGGGTCTGTTCGGGCAGGATGTCGTTCATGCCACGAATGGCTTGCAGAGACTTGCTCACATTAAATCCTTAAATTCCGTTCGGCTCTTTGGTCGGGCTCAGCCGCGCGCGATAACGGCAGCGTCAGCTTCGACCTTTTCGGCCGCTTTCTCGCGGATCAAGCGTTCGAGCTCATCCACGAGATTGTCATTCGTCAGTTTCTGCGACGGCTTGCCGTCGATGTAAATCAGGTTTGGCGTGCCGCCGGTCAAGCCGATATGGGCTTCCTTGGCTTCACCGGGTCCGTTGACCACGCAACCGATGACCGCGACATCCAGCGGCACCAGCAGGTCTTCAAGGCGCCCTTCCAGTTCGTTCATGGTTTTGACCACATCGAAGTTCTGCCGCGAGCAGCTCGGGCAGGCGATGAAGTTGATGCCACGGGAACGCAGATGCAGGGATTTGAGAATGTCGTAGCCGACTTTCACTTCCTCGACCGGATCAGCCGCCAACGAGATGCGAATAGTATCGCCAATCCCCTCGGCGAGCAGCATACCGAGGCCCACGGCAGATTTCACCGTGCCGGAACGCAAACCACCCGCTTCGGTGATCCCCAGGTGCAACGGCTGGACGATTTCCTTGGCCAGCAGGCGGTAGGCTTCGACGGCCATGAACACGTCGGAGGCTTTGACGCTGACCTTGAAGTCCTGAAAATTCAGGCGCTCGAGGTGTTCGACGTGGCGCAAGGCCGACTCAACCAGTGCCGCGGGTGTCGGCTCGCCGTATTTTTTCTGCAGGTCTTTTTCCAGGGAGCCGGCGTTTACGCCGATGCGAATCGGAATGCCGCGATCACGGGCGGCATCGACCACGGCACGTACGCGATCTTCGCGCCCGATATTACCCGGGTTGATCCGCAGGCAGTCAACGCCAAGCTCGGCGACGCGCAATGCAATCCGGTAGTCGAAATGGATATCGGCAACCAACGGCACCTTGACCAGTTGCTTGATTTTGCCGAAGGCCTCGGCGGCATCCATGTCGGGCACCGACACCCGCACGATATCAACACCGGCTGCTTCCAGACGATTGATCTGTGCAACGGTGGCCGCGACGTCATTGGTGTCGCTGTTGGTCATGCTCTGCACAGCGATTGGCGCATCACCGCCAACCGGTACGTTACCGACCCAGATCTTGCGTGATTCGCGACGTTTGATTGGAGATTCGCCGTGCATGACTTATTGACCCAACTTCAGGCGAGCGGTCTCGCCACTGGTGAATGGAGCCACATCAACGGGCTGGCCGTTGTAGCTCACCTGAGCGCCACGGGCGAAGCCCAGGCGTACGGCAAACGGCGGCTTGCCGCTGACGGAAACGCTATCGCCTTTACGCTTGAGGCCGCTCAACAGCACCTTGCCGGTGCCATCGGTCACTTGCGTCCAGCAATCGGCGGTGAATTGCAGTTGAACCTGGCCCTGGCCGGCGACTGGAGCCGTCGTTGCGGGTGCAGGGGTGCCCGGGGCAACCGGCGCGGTCACGACCGGAGCAGGAGCGGCCGGTGCCGGCGTCGCAGGAGCTGCCACAACCGGAGCAGCGCTGTGCGCCGGGGCTGTTGGCGCAGGTGCGACCGGTGCTGCAGGCGCAGGTGCAGGTGCAGCCGCTTGAGCTTCGGCCGGTGCTGGCGCCGATGTATCGGCTGGCGGCAATGCAAGAGTGGTTGCGCCTTCAGTCTGGCCTTGTGCGACCGCCTGGTCTTCCGGCTCGTCCAGCGGATGAATCTGGGTGGTACCGTCAGCGCCTTCGACTTCTACGTGTTCAGGGCTCAAGCTGGTCAAGTCCTTGGTGCGCAGCGAGGTCTGATCCTGCCACCAGACAAAACCGCCACCAATCACTGCGATCAGCAACAGCAGACTGACAATTCGCAAGATGGTGTGGGAAACACGGACCGGCTCTTCGATGCGCCCCAGGCTGTGAACGTTACTGCCCTTGGAGTCAGTGCCGGTGGATTGGTCGAACTGCTGGACCAGAACGGCCTGATCCATGCCCAGCAATTTGGCATAGGCGCGAATATAACCGCGGGCAAAGGTATGCCCTGGCAGCTTGTCGAAAGCGCCGGCTTCCAGATTACTCAGGGAATTGACGGTGAGGTTGAGCTTGAGGGCCACTTCGGCCAGCGACCAGCCATTGCTTTCGCGGGCCTGGCGCAGGGTCTCACCGGGATTAACGCGATTCGCTGCTACAACTTCGGGATGCGCCGCTTTCATCATTGCTCCGACAGGTATTGCTGATATTCCGGTGTACCGGGATAGAGTCGTTTTAATTGCAGGCCCGCACTGGCGGCCTTGTCGCGATCTTCAAACACTTTTGCCAGTCGAACGCCGAGCAATAGACTACGTGCATTTTGTTCGGCGAGCAGGCTAAAACGATCGTAATAGTCACGCGCGGGCACATAATGCCTGTCTTCGTAAGACAACTCAGCCATTTCCAGCAATGCGCGAGGCTGCTGGTGGTTCAAGCGCAGGGCTTTCTCCAGTTGTTGCCGGGCCAAATCACGCTGGCCGAGCATCGAAGCTGTCATGCCAAGGTTCTCGAACACTCGCGAACGCTCAGGATACAGGGTATCGGCTGCGGCTTGCTCGAAGCGCTCGTAGGCTTGCTTGTAACGCTTCTGCTCGAATAGAAAACTGCCGTAGTTATTGAGGATTCGCGCATCGGCGGGACGGGAGGACAGCGCCTTGCGAAAATGCTGGTCGGCCAGTTCCGGTTCCATTTCAGCCTGAAATACCAGACCCAGCGCCGCGTTGGCATCGGGGTCCGCCTCATCCAGCTCCAGTGCTTTCTTCAACGGCACTTTCGCACGTTCAGTCATACCCTGCTGCAGATAGCCGATCCCGAGCTGCACGTAAGCCTCACGCGCCTCGTCGCGGCCCTTGCTGGTCTTCATCGGGTTGTAATCGCCGGAAAGAACACAGCCAGCACACAGGCTGGCCAACAGCAAAAGCAGCGCAAAGCGCAGGGACATAGAGATCCTCTCTTAGTTGTTGTTCGCGGCGTTCTGCGCCATATCGTTGTCGGCGCTCAACTCGCGCACGGCGATATAACGTTCGCTGCGACGGGTGCGATCCAGCACCTGCCCTACCAATTGACCACAGGCCGCGTCGATGTCCTCACCACGGGTGGTGCGCACAGTGACGTTGAAACCGGCGTGATGAAGCTGATCCTGGAACCGACGAATGGCGTTGTTACTCGGCCGCTCGTACCCGGAATGCGGGAACGGGTTGAACGGGATCAGGTTGATCTTGCACGGAATGTTTTTCAGCAACTCGATCATCTCAACCGCGTGCTCAACCTTGTCGTTAACGTCCTTGAGCAAGGTGTACTCGATGGTCAGCACGCGTTTTTCGCCCAGGGACGACATGTAGCGCTGGCACGACTCGAGCAGCATCTTAAGCGGATACTTCTTGTTGATCGGCACCAATTGGTTACGCAATGCGTCATTCGGTGCGTGCAGGGACAACGCCAGGGAGACGTCGATGTGCTTGGACAGCTCATCGATCATCGGCACCACGCCCGAAGTGGAAAGGGTCACGCGGCGCTTGGAAATGCCATAGCCCAGGTCATCCATCATCAGATGCATGGCAGCAATGACGTTGTCGAAGTTCAGCAGCGGCTCACCCATGCCCATCATCACCACGTTGGTGATGGCACGGTCGACGGTCGCCGGGACGCTGCCAAAGGATTTGTTGGCAATCCACACCTGACCGATCACTTCGGCGGCGGTGAGGTTGCTGTTGAAGCCTTGCTTGCCGGTGGAGCAGAAACTGCAATCCAGGGCACAGCCTGCCTGGGACGAAACGCACAAGGTGCCGCGCTTGCCCTGGGGAATGTACACGGTCTCGACGCAGCTGCCGGACGTCACGCGCACAACCCACTTACGGGTCCCGTCGCTGGAGATGTCCTCGCTGACCACTTCCGGACCACGAACTTCAGCAACAGCCTTGAGCTTCTCGCGCAAGGCCTTGCTGACATTCGTCATGGCGTCGAAATCATCGACGCCAAAGTGGTGAATCCATTTCATTACCTGACCGGCACGGAAACGCTTCTCCCCGATTGAGTCGAAGAATTTTTCCATTTCCTGTTGAGTCAGACCCAGCAGGTTGGTTTTAACAGTCGATGTAGTCATGGATTCACCTTCACTCTTAAGCCAATGCTTAGCGAGTGGTTACTTCAGTAGCTGCGAAGAAGTATGCGATTTCGCGAGCAGCAGCGGCTTCGGAGTCCGAACCGTGTACGGCGTTGGCGTCGATGGATTCAGCGAAGTCAGCACGGATGGTGCCGGCAGCGGCTTCTTTAGGGTTGGTAGCGCCCATCAGCTCACGGTTGCGAGCGATAGCGTTTTCACCTTCCAGAACCTGAACAACAACTGGACCGGAGGTCATGAAAGCAACCAGGTCACCGAAGAAACCGCGCTCGCTGTGCTCAGCGTAGAAGCCTTCAGCTTCGGCTTTCGACAGTTGCTTCATTTTCGAAGCTACAACGCGCAGGCCGGCTTCTTCAAAACGGGAAACGATCTTGCCGATCACGTTTTTAGCAACGGCGTCAGGCTTGATGATGGAGAAAGTACGTTGAACAGCCATGGTGTAACTCCAGAAACGGTAATTTGCGAAAAATTAAACCCGCGAATTATACGCGGGTTCTTGGGTATTGCCTAACTGCGTACGGCGCAGACTCAATCTGCTTCTTCGATCCAGGCGGCCTGAATGGCTTCAAGCACCTTCTCGCCACCGCGGGTCGGATCATCACTGAACTCCGGCAATGCCAGCACCCATTTGTGCAGATCGACGAAGTTCACGTAACGCGGATCCACTTCCGGCTTGGATTCAGCCAGCTGGATCGCGATTTCCAGCACATCAACCCATTTCAGACTCATTTCATTTCCTTGAATCAGTGCGGCGCTTCGGCCGCATGGTTGAGCGAGTATTTCGGAATTTCGATGGTCAGGTCTTCAGTCCCGACTCGGGCCTGACAGGCCAGACGCGATTGAGCTTCCAGCCCCCAGGCCTTGTCAAGGTAGTCCTCTTCCAGCTCATCGGCCTCTTCAAGCGAGTCGAAGCCTTCACGAATCAGGCAATGACAAGTGGTGCAGGCGCAGACGCCACCGCAGGCGCTTTCCATTTCGATATGGTGTTCGTGAGCCAGCTCAAGGATGGAAATACCCGGCTCAGCCTCCACAACCATGCCTTCCGGACAAAACTTTTCGTGTGGCAGAAAAATGACCTGCGGCATCGTTATTCCTCAATCTCATTCAGGTTGCGCCCCGCCAGCGCGGCTTTCACCGTCGAGTCCAGGCGGCGGGCAGCAAAGGCATCGGTCACTTGCGACAGACGCTTGGTCTGCTGCTCGATGGCATAGCCATCGGTACCTTTCATCAGTTCGGTCAATTCCTGCACCTGCGCATCGATGACCATGCGCTCTTCGGCATCGAGCAGACGGTCGCCATCAGCCTCCAGAGCCGCCTGCACCGCTTCGATCAGACGCTGCGCGTCGACCTGCTGCTCGCGCAGGACGCGGGCGACCTTGTCGTCGTTGGCGTGCTGGAACGAATCCTTGAGCATCTTGGCGATTTCGCCGTCGGTCAGCCCGTAGGAAGGCTTGACCTGGATGCTGGCCTCGACACCCGAACCCAGCTCGCGGGCGGAAACACTCAGCAGACCGTCGGCATCGACCTGGAACGTCACGCGAATTTTCGCGGCACCGGCCACCATTGCCGGGATACCACGCAATTCGAAGCGCGCCAGGGAGCGGCAGTCACTGATCAGCTCCCGCTCACCCTGCAACACGTGGATCGCCATGGCCGACTGGCCGTCTTTATAGGTGGTGAAGTCCTGGGCGCGAGCGACGGGAATGGTGGTGTTGCGCGGAATCACCTTCTCCATCAGGCCGCCCATGGTTTCCAGCCCCAGGGACAACGGAATCACGTCAAGCAGCAGCAATTCATCGCCGTCACGCTTGTTGCCGGCCAGGGTATCGGCCTGGATCGCGGCACCGATGGCCACCACTTGATCCGGATCGATTTCGGTCAACGGCTGACGACCGAAAGCCTCCGCGACCGCTTCGCGAACACGCGGCACGCGAGTCGAACCGCCAACCATCACTACTGCGTGCACTTCTTCCAGCTCGACGCCGGAATCACGAACGGCACGACGACAGGCTTTGAGGCTGCGGGCGACCATTGGCTCGATCAGCGCATTAAAGGCTTCACGAGTCAGCTCGGCGTTCCAGTCACCATAAGCGACCTCAACGGACGAGGCATTGGTCAGCGCTTCCTTGGCCGCACAGGCGGTTTGCAGCAAATTGCGTTGCGCACCCGGATCGAGATCGGCAGACAAACCGGCGCTCTCGATGATCCAGCCAGCGATCGCGTGATCGAAGTCATCGCCGCCCAGGGCACTGTCGCCGCCGGTCGCCAGGACTTCGAACACACCGCCGGTCAGGCGCAGAATCGAAATATCGAAGGTGCCGCCGCCCAGGTCATAAATAGCAACCAGGCCTTCAGCATGCTGGTCCAGACCGTAGGCAACCGCCGCAGCCGTCGGCTCGTTAAGCAAACGCAGCACATTCAGACCGGCCAGCTTGGCCGCATCCTTGGTCGCCTGACGCTGAGCATCGTCGAAATAGGCAGGAACGGTAATCACCGCACCGACCAGCTCGCCACCCAGTGTCGCTTCGGCACGCTGGCGCAGGACCTTGAGGATATCGGCGGAAACTTCGACCGGGCTTTTCGGGCCCTGGATCGTGTCGATGAACGGCATGTGCGATTCGCCGCCGACGAAGCGGTACGGCAGTTGGTCGCCCAATTGCTTGACGTCGGACAGACCACGACCCATCAAGCGCTTGACCGACAGCACGGTGTTCAAAGGATCGGTGGCGGCAGCCAGCTTGGCCGACTCGCCAACTTCGACGCGATCGGCGTGATAGCGCACGGCGGAAGGCAGGATGACCCGTCCTTCTGCGTCAGCCAGGGGCTCGGAAAGACCACTGCGCAATGCAGCGACCAGCGAATTGGTAGTGCCCAAGTCAATCCCCACAGCCAGACGACGCTGGTGCGGTTGAGGACTTTGGCCGGGTTCGGCGATCTGCAGTAGGGCCATCGTAATCAGGACTTATCTGTATATCAGGCGTGCGACCGGAGCGGCACTGGGTTAATCGTCGAGGCGCTCTTCTAACTGGCGCACTTCGTAGGTGAGCTTGTCGAGGAACTGCATGCGCCGCATCAGGCGTTCGGCCTGTTCACGTCGCGCAGCATCGTTCCAGCAAGCTGCGAAGCTTTGGTTCAGCTCATCCTGGGCAGCCTTCAGGCGGCGCTTGAAGGCGGCAACGCCATTCAGGTCTGCACTGTCCTGCAGGTCTTCGAGCTCTTCACGCAACGCCATCTGCTGCAGAAGAAACTCCGGATCATGCACCGTGACCTCCAGCGGCAACTCGCCACCATTCAAGGCGAGCAAGTATCGCGCGCGCTTGGGTGGGCTCTTGAGCGTCTGGTAGGCCTCGTTGAGGCTCGCGGATTGCTCTAGCGCCAGCCGCTGCTCACGCTCGGAAGCGTCGGCAAAGCGGTCCGGATGAACGCCGCGCGCCAACTCACGGTAGCGCGAAGCCAGCTGGTCGAGATCCAGATCGAAACTCGGTTGCAGCTCGAATAATGCGAAATGACAAGGAGTACCCACGAGCAGCCTCAGATGTTGAAGCTTTCGCCGCAGCCACATTCACCGCGCACGTTGGGATTGTTGAACTTGAAGCCTTCGTTCAACCCTTCCTTGACGAAATCGAGCTCGGTGCCGTCCAGGTAGGCCAGGCTTTTCGGGTCGATGATCACTTTCTCGCCGTGACTTTCGAACACCTGATCCTCTGCCACCACCTCGTCGACAAACTCCAGCACGTAGGCAAGGCCGGAACAGCCTGTAGTGCGAACACCCAGACGAATCCCCTCACCTTTGCCGCGCCCGTCGAGGGAGCGTCGCACGTGTCGAGCAGCCGCTTCTGTCATGCTGATAGCCATCGGTGACTCCTTACTCGTCGCCAAATCTTGAAAGTCAGATCAAGCCTTTCTTCTGCTTGTAGTCACGGACGGCCGCCTTGATGGCGTCTTCAGCGAGCACGGAGCAGTGAATTTTCACTGGCGGCAGGGCCAGTTCTTCAGCCAGCTGAGTGTTCTTGATGGTTTCTGCTTCGTCCAGGGTCTTGCCCTTCATCCACTCGGTGGCGAGGGAGCTGGAAGCGATCGCCGAACCGCAACCGTAGGTCTTGAACTTGGCATCTTCGATGATGCCGGCTTCGTTGACCTTGATCTGCAGGCGCATCACGTCGCCGCACGCCGGAGCGCCGACCATGCCGGTGCCGACATCAGGATCTTCCGCGTCCATCTTGCCGACGTTGCGCGGGTTTTCGTAGTGGTCGATGACCTTTTCGCTGTAAGCCATGATTCAATCCTCACTCATCAGAGAGTCGCTCTTCAGACCCTGTAAAAACTACTGCGCTCGGTAATCCTGCGTCAAAAACAGGCTCGGACTGCTCATTTACAACCAGTAAACTCCGCGTCCTCGCCTGTTTTTTCCTTGTCTTCCCTTCGCTCGCTACGTTTTTACAGCGTCTGCTAACGGCGATTTAATTAGTGTGCCGCCCACTCGATTTTCGAAATGTCGACACCGTCTTTGTACATGTCCCACAGCGGCGACAGTGCGCGCAGCTTGGTAACGGCCTCGCAGACTTTCTGCGCGGCGTAATCGATTTCTTCTTCAGTGGTGAAACGGCCGAAGGTGAAACGGATCGAGCTGTGAGCCAGTTCGTCGTTGCGGCCCAGGGCGCGCAGCACGTACGAAGGCTCAAGGGATGCCGAGGTGCAAGCCGAACCGGACGAAACCGCCAGATCCTTGAGCGCCATGATCAGCGACTCGCCTTCAACGTAGTTGAAGCTCAGGTTCAGGTTGTGCGGAACGCGGGCGGTCAGGCTGCCGTTGACGTACAGCTCTTCCAGATGCTCGACCTGCTTGTAGAAACGGTCGCTCAAGGCCTTGATGCGCACGTTCTCGGCAGCCATGTCTTCCTTGGCCACACGGAAAGCTTCGCCCATGCCGACGATCTGGTGGGTCGCCAGGGTACCGGAACGCATGCCGCGCTCGTGACCGCCGCCGTGCATGGTCGCTTCGATGCGAACACGCGGCTTGCGGCTCACGTACAGTGCGCCGATGCCTTTAGGGCCGTAGGTTTTGTGAGCGGAGAACGACATCAGGTCGACTTTCAGCTTCTGCAGGTCGATCTCGACCTTGCCGGTGGACTGAGCGGCGTCGACGTGGAAAAGGATACCCTTGGAACGGGTCAGCTCGCCGATGGCGGCGATGTCGTTGATGGTGCCGATTTCGTTGTTCACGTGCATGACCGAAACCAGGATGGTGTCGTCACGCAGCTCGGCTTCGATCATCTCTGGAGTAACCAGACCGTCGGTGCGCGGCTCGATGTAGGTCACTTCGAAACCTTCACGCTCCAGTTGGCGCATGGTGTCGAGGACAGCCTTGTGCTCAATCTTGGTGGTGATCAGGTGCTTGCCCTTGGTGGCATAGAAATGCGCCGCACCCTTGATTGCCAGGTTGTCGGATTCGGTGGCACCGGAGGTCCAGACGATTTCGCGCGGGTCGGCGTTGACCAGGTCGGCTACCTGACGACGAGCGTTTTCGACGGACTCTTCAGCTTTCCAGCCAAACACGTGGGAACGGGACGCCGGGTTACCGAAGTTTCCGTCGACCAGCAGGCATTCACTCATTTTTTGCGCGACACGCGGATCAACCGGGGTAGTCGCAGAGTAATCAAGGTAAATCGGCAATTTCATGGACTATCTCCTAAATCAGGCTGGCTGGCGTGCCGCTAGCTCTCTGGCTGTCATTCGATGGCGGACGCTTCAATCTTGTCCAGGCGTGGCGCCTTGCTGTTGCAACGGCGTTGATCCTGGCGCTGGGCTACTTCTTGCACTTCACGGCGAGTGACAAGGTCAGCCAAGCTGATACCGCTCAGAAATTCGTGAATCTGCAGGCTCAGGTCGCACCACAAGTGGTGAGTCAGACAGGTATCGCCCGAATGGCAATCACCCTGCCCTTGGCATTTGGTGGCATCGACCGATTCGTTCACCGCATCGATCACCTGGGCGACCTGGATCCCTTGCATGTCGCGCGACAGCTGGTAGCCGCCGCCAGGACCACGGACGCTGGAAACCAGATTGCTGCGGCGCAATTTGGCAAAAAGCTGTTCGAGGTAGGACAGGGAGATGCCTTGGCGCTCGGAGATATCGGCCAGGGACACGGGCCCGTGCTGCGCGTGCAACGCCAGGTCAAGCATGGCGGTCACGGCGTATCGGCCTTTTGTAGTCAGTCGCATGGACAATTACCACGGAGTTCGGAATGGGGCGAGTATGCAATTCCCGAGTATTTAAGTCAACTATAAGACCTAGTACTTTAGTCAGGTTTACCCGCAAAACAGCGCGCGCATCATATCAGGGTCTGCGGCCTAATGGCACACCGCTCAGCGCTGTGCCATTGCCTATCTGCGACCTGTACCGGAATCAGCCGACCTGACTCTGATCCTTGTCCTTTACACAGGCGAAGTCTTCTTCACGCAGCTCAGGCAGATCTTTCGCACAGTAATTGCTGCCCAGGTCCTTCAGCGCCCCGCACATACCCTCCAACCGCCCGTCAACGGCTTGCAGATGGTCGAGCAATTGATTGATCGCGCGAGCCACCGGATCCGGCATGTCTTCAGTCACGCCATAAGCATCGAAACCGATCTTCTCGGCCATCGCCTTGCGCTTGGCGTCTTGCTCTTCGTCGGACTTGACGATGATCCGCCCCGGAATACCCACCACCGTGGCGCCCGGCGGAACCGCCTTAGTCACCACGGCGTTGGAGCCGACCTTGGCGCCCGCCCCCACAGTGAACGGGCCAAGCACCTTGGCGCCGGCACCGACAACGACACCATCACCCAGCGTCGGATGACGCTTGCCTTTGTTCCAGCTGGTGCCCCCCAGGGTCACGCCCTGATAAATGGTCACGTCATCGCCGATTTCAGCCGTTTCACCGATCACGATGCCCATGCCATGGTCAATAAAGAAACGACGCCCCACCTTGGCACCCGGGTGAATCTCGATTCCGGTCAACCAGCGACCGAAGTTCGACACCAGCCGCGCCAGCCATTTCAGGTCCGCACGCCACAACACCGAAGACAGACGATGGATCCAGATAGCGTGCATGCCCGGGTAGCAGGTCAGGACTTCAAAAGCGTTACGCGCTGCCGGATCACGATGGAAAACACTCTGGATATCTTCACGCAAACGCTCGAACATCATTATTCCTTCCGTTTCAGAAGCTCGCCACGGGCCGCTTTTTGGGTTTCCGTGAGGATGCCACGCAAAATATTCATTTCCGCCCGGCTGACCGAGCTGCGTCCGTACAAGCGGCGCAGGCGCGCCATCAAGTGCCGTGGCTTTTCCGGATCGAGAAACTCGATGGCCACCAGGGTTTGCTCCAGGTGTTCATAGAATCGTTCCAGCTCATCCATGGTCGCCAGCTCAGCGCTTTTGACCGATGCCACTTCTTCCTTCTCGACCTTGGTCGGCTGACCTTGCGCAGCCAGCCAGGACATGCGCACTTCATAACTCAACACCTGCACCGCCGCCCCAAGGTTCAGCGAGCTGAACTCAGGGCCTGACGGGATGTGCACGTGATAATGACATCGCTGCAACTCTTCGTTGGTCAGGCCGGAATCTTCACGACCGAACACCAGCGCGATCTCGGCGCCTTGCGCGGCTTCCTCGACCACTTTCGCACCGCATTCGCGAGGATCGAGCAGCGGCCAGGGAATACGACGATCACGGGCGCTGGTGCCCAGCACCAGATTGCAGCCGACCAGAGCCTCTTCCAAAGTGGCGACGACTTGCGCTTTTTCAAGGATGTCACCGGCACCGGAGGCACGGGCGTCGGCCTCGTGATGCGGGAACAGCCGTGGCTCAACCAGCACCAGCCGCGACAGCCCCATGTTCTTCATGGCACGCGCAGTCCCGCCGATATTGCCCGGATGACTGGTATTGACCAGCACGACACGAATGTTTTGCAGCAAGGGAGGCGCTCTCGAACACTGAATTAAGGAGCGGAATCTTACAGCTGAACCTACCGTTAAGCCATGAAAGCGAACGTCGTCCTTCACCTGTAGAAAGTTTCTGATAGAATGCCCGGCTTTCTTTAACAACCTTAGGTGACACATCCATGCAGCCCATGCTGAATATCGCGCTGCGCGCCGCCCGCAGCGCCAGTGAATTGATCTTCCGCTCCATCGAGCGCCTGGATACCATCAAGGTCGACGAAAAAGACGCCAAGGATTACGTATCCGAGGTGGACCGCGCCGCCGAACAGAAAATCATCGACGCACTGCGCAAGGCTTACCCGAATCACTCGATCATGGGTGAAGAAACCGGCCTGCACGCCGGCACCGGCATCGAAGGTGAAGAGTACCTGTGGATCATCGACCCACTGGACGGCACCACCAACTTCCTGCGCGGCATTCCTCACTTCGCCGTCAGCATCGCCTGCAAATACCGCGGTCGCCTGGAACACGCCGTTGTTCTGGACCCGGTTCGCCAGGAAGAATTCACCGCCAGCCGTGGTCGCGGCGCCCAACTGAACGGCCGTCGCCTGCGCGTCAGCGGCCGCACCAGCCTGGACGGCGCCCTGCTGGGCACCGGCTTCCCGTTCCGTGACGACCAGATGGACAACCTCGACAACTACCTGGGCATGTTCCGCGCCCTGGTAGGCCAGACTGCCGGCATCCGCCGCGCTGGCTCCGCGAGCCTGGACCTGGCCTACGTGGCTGCCGGCCGTTTCGACGCGTTCTGGGAGTCGGGCCTGTCCGAGTGGGACATGGCTGCAGGCGCCCTGCTGATTCAGGAAGCAGGCGGCCTGGTGAGCGACTTCACCGGCGGTCACGACTTCCTTGAAAAAGGCCACGTCGTTGCCGGCAACACCAAATGCTTCAAGGCAGTCCTGACGGCGATCCAGCCGCACCTGCCGGCCTCGCTGAAGCGCTAAGCGTCCAGCGACAGAAAAGCACCTTTCGGGGTGCTTTTTTTATGCCTGGAATTTGCCCTCAAAAACACCACCCCCCCCTGTAGGAGCGAGCTTGCTCGCGATGGTCGCCAACGATTACGCGGGCGCTCAGTATTAACGCGGCGTCTTTGAGTTCTTCGCGAGCAAGCTCGCTCCTACAAAGGATGCGTGACAACCCAAGAATCGCGGGCACAAAAAAAGCACCCCGAAGGGTGCTTCCTTTCAAATCTGACACCTGAGCTTATTGGCCCTGCTGATTCTGCGACAAGATCAACTTGCCTTCTTTATCCACAGGAATCTGGTTGCCCGGATCACGATCCATGCGCACCTTGCCTTCCTTGCCATCCAGGGAATACCGCACGTCGTAACCTACGACCTTGTCACTGATGTCATTCACCGTATTACAACGGGTCTGGGTCGTGGTGTAGGTGTCACGCTCTTGCATGCCCTCCTGAACCTTGTTGCCGGCGTAACCGCCACCAACAGCGCCCGCCACCGTGGCGATCTTCTTGCCGGTGCCGCCGCCGATCTGGTTACCCAGCAGACCGCCTGCCAATGCACCAACTACCGTACCGGCGATCTGATGTTGATCTTTCACCGGCGCCTGCCGGGTGACTGTTACATCCTTGCATACTTCACGTGGAGTCTTGATTTGCGTCTTGACCGGCTCAACAGCTAGAACCTGAGCAAACTCAGGACCGCTTTTTTTAACCAGGCTGTAGGTGGCCAAAGCACCTCCGGCGGTTACACCGACAGCACCCAGTACCGCACCAACCAGCATCGACTTGTTCACATGAACCTCCTGACCATCAAATGCGGAACCTGTCCGCGCTTCTCCCAGCCTTGGAGCACAAAAAAAGGCGCGAGTTCAACTCGCGCCTTTTGGGGCTGGTACCGGGAAAGCGATGGCCGTTATGGACGGTCGTCGATTTCCTTCTCGGTAGCGGCCGGAGGAATCAAGTCCTCGGAGTTCAGGTTCAGCCAGATCAGCACCACGTTCGCGATGTAGATCGACGAGTAGGTACCCGCCAGAACACCGATGAACAGGGCGATGGAGAAGCCGAACAGGTTGTCACCACCGAAGAACAGCAGCGCCGCGATCGCCAGCAAGGTGGAGATCGAGGTCGCCATGGTCCGCAGCAGGGTTTGCGTGGTCGAGATGTTGATGTTCTCGATCAGGCTGGCCTTGCGCAGTACCCGGAAGTTCTCGCGAACCCGGTCGAATACCACGATGGTGTCGTTGAGCGAGTAACCGATGATCGCCAGAACCGCCGCCAACACCGTCAGATCGAAGGTGATCTGGAAGAACGACAGGATACCGATGGTCACGATCACGTCGTGGATCAAGGACACGATCGCCCCCACCGCAAACTTCCACTGAAAGCGGAAAGCCAGGTAGATCAGGATGCCGCCCAGCGCCATCAGCATGCCGAGGCCGCCCTGGTCGCGCAGTTCTTCACCCACCTGCGGGCCGACGAACTCGACGCGCTTGACGTTGGCCGGGTTGTCGCCGCCGACTTTCTGCAGCGCTTCAGCCACCTGGTGACCCAGTTGCGGGTCTTCGCCAGGCATACGCACCAGAAGATCGGTCGTTGCACCGAAGTTCTGCACGATGGCTTCGTGATAACCGGCCGTTGCCAGCTGTTCACGCACCTTGGTGACGTCGGCCGGACGCTCGTAGGTCAGCTCGATGAGCGTACCGCCGGTGAAGTCCAGGCCCCAGTTCATGCCCTTGTGGAATACGCTGAAAATGGCCAGCGCACTGAGGAACAATGTGACGCCGAACGCAAAGTTGCGAACGCCCATGAAGTTGATTGTACGTAACATGGCAGCCCCTTAAATCCACAACTTCTTGAAGTCACGACCGCCGAAGATCAGGTTGACCATCGCGCGGGTCACCATGATGGCCGTGAACATCGAGGTAAAGATCCCGAGGGACATGGTCACTGCGAAGCCCTTGACCGGGCCGGTGCCCATGGCAAAGAGAATCCCGCCGACCAACAGTGTTGTCAGGTTGGCGTCGAGAATCGCGGTAAATGCCCGGCCGAAGCCTTCGTTGATTGCCCGCTGCACGGTCATGCCGGCCGCGATCTCTTCACGAATCCGCGAGAAGATCAGTACGTTGGCGTCGACCGCCATACCCATGGTCAGCACGATACCGGCGATACCCGGCAGGGTCAGCGTTGCACCCAGCAGCGACATCAGGGCCAGCAGCAGCACCATGTTCACCCCCAGCGCGACGGTGGCGATGATGCCGAAGAAGCGGTAGATGGCGATGATGAACAGCGAAACGAACAGCATGCCCCACAGCGATGCATCGATACCCTTGGTGATGTTGTCCGCACCCAGGCTTGGGCCAATGGTGCGCTCCTCAGCAAAGTACATCGGTGCAGCCAGGCCACCGGCACGCAGCAGCAGCGCCAGTTCGGACGACTCGCCCTGGCCATTCAGGCCGGTGATACGGAACTGGGCACCCAGCGGCGACTGGATGGTCGCCAGGCTGATGATCTTCTTCTCTTCCTTGAACGTCTGGACCGGCACGTCTTTCTCGACGCCGTCGACCACTTGCTTGACGTAGGTGGTCACCGGACGTTGCTCGATGAAGATCACCGCCATGCTGCGACCCACGTTCGAACGGGTCGCACGGCTCATCAGCTCGCCGCCATGACCGTCCAGACGGATGTTCACTTCCGGCGTACCGTGCTCGCCGAAGCCAGCCTTGGCGTCGGTCACCTGGTCACCGGTGATGATCAGGCCACGCTCGATCTGCGCTGGAGGACGCTTGCCTTCACGGAACTCGAAGGTTTCAGAAGTGGCTTTCGAAGCACCAGGCTCTGCTGCCAGACGGAACTCCAGGTTGGCCGTCTTGCCGAGGATACGCTTGGCTTCTGCGGTGTCCTGCACGCCCGGCAGCTCAACCACAATGCGGTTGGCGCCTTGACGCTGAACGATCGGTTCGGCAACACCCAGCTCGTTGACGCGGTTACGTACCGTGGTCAAGTTCTGCTTGATGGAGTATTCGCGGATTTCCGCCAGCTTGGCCGGGGTCATCGCCAGACGCAGCACCGGTTGACCATTGAGGTCGGCCGGAACAATGTCGAAATCGTTAAAGTTCTTGCGTACCAGTGCACGGGCCTGTTCGCGGGTCGCTTCATCGGAGAAGCCCAGCTGAATGGCACCGCCCAGTTGCGGCAGGCTGCGATAGCGCAGTTTCTCTTTACGCAACAGGCTCTTGACGTCGCCTTCGTAGACTTTCAGGCGGGCATCGAGGGCTTTGTCCATGTCCACTTCCAGCAGGAAGTGCACACCACCGGACAAGTCCAGACCCAGCTTCATCGGGTGCGCGCCGAGGCTGCGCAGCCATTGCGGGGTGGTCTGTGCCAGGTTCAGTGCAACGACGTAGTCATCACCCAACGCCTTGCGCACAACATCCTTGGCAGGCAACTGGTCTTCCGCCTTGACCAGGCGAATCAGACCGCCCTTGCCATTGGCGGCCAGCGACGCAGCCTTGACGTTGATCCCGGACTCCTTGAGCGCTGTGCTCACACGGTCCAGATCAGCCTGATTGACCTGCAGGGCCGTGCTCGCGCCGCTGATTTGAATCGCCGGGTCATCAGGATACAGATTGGGAGCGGAATAAATCAGACCGACCGCCAGCACCGCCAGGATCAGAATGTATTTCCACAGAGGGTATTTGTTCAGCATCACGCCGCCCGCTTATGACGCGGGGCGCCTTGCGCGCCCCGTCGATTGAGTAGAAGTTGAAACTTAGATCGCTTTGAGCGTGCCTTTTGGCAGCGTGGCGGCGATGGCGCCTTTCTGGAACTTCATTTCGACGGTGTCGGAAACTTCCAGAACGACGAAATCGTCAGCTACTTTGGTGATCTTGCCGGCGATACCACCGGTGGTCACAACTTCGTCGCCTTTCTGCAGGCTGCTCAGCAGGTTCTTCTGCTCTTTGGCGCGCTTGGCCTGTGGACGCCAGATCATCAGGTAGAAGATGACCAGGAAACCGACCAGGAAAATCCACTCGAAACCGCCACCCATTGGGCCGGCAGCGGCCGGTGCAGCAGCGTCAGCCATGGCATTAGAGATAAAAAAGCTCATTTAGCACTCCAGTTGCAAATGTTGAATCTTGGGGTCAGAAAACTCAGTCCAAAGGCGGAACAGGTAACCCGCGTTTGGCGTAGAAGGCATCGACAAAGGCGGCCAATGTACCCTGTTGAATAGCCTCACGCAAACCAGCCATAAGCACTTGATAATGGCGCAAGTTATGGATGGTATTGAGCATGCTCCCCAGCATTTCGCCGCACTTGTCCAGGTGATGCAGATAAGCGCGGGAGAAGTTCTGGCAGGTGTAGCAATCGCAGGTCGGATCGAGCGGCGAATCATCATGGCGATGGAACGCGTTACGGATCTTCAGCACGCCGGTGTCAATGAACAGATGCCCATTGCGGGCATTACGGGTTGGCATCACGCAATCGAACATGTCCACACCGCGGCGCACACCCTCAACCAGATCTTCCGGTTTGCCAACGCCCATAAGGTAACGAGGTTTGTCAGCCGGCATCATGCCCGGCAGATAATCCAGCACCTTGATCATTTCATGCTTGGGCTCGCCCACCGACAGGCCGCCGATGGCCAGGCCGTCGAAGCCGATCTTGTCCAGGCCCTCCAGGGAGCGCATGCGCAGGTCCTGGTGCATACCGCCCTGAACGATACCGAACAGCGCCGCCGTGTTGTCGCCATGGGCTTCTTTCGAACGCTTGGCCCAACGCAGGGACAACTCCATGGACACGCGGGCGACGTCTTCGTCGGCCGGGTACGGCGTGCATTCGTCGAAAATCATCACGATGTCCGAGCCCAGGTCGCGCTGGACCTGCATCGACTCTTCCGGCCCCATGAACACCTTGGCGCCGTCGACCGGAGAAGCGAAGGTCACGCCCTCCTCCTTGATCTTGCGCATCGCGCCCAGGCTGAACACCTGGAATCCGCCGGAGTCAGTCAGGATCGGGCCTTTCCACTGCATGAAATCGTGCAGGTCGCCGTGCTTCTTGATCACTTCCGTGCCCGGGCGCAGCCACAGGTGGAAGGTGTTGCCCAGAATGATTTCGGCGCCGATCGCCTCGATATCCCGTGGCAGCATGCCCTTGACCGTGCCGTACGTGCCCACCGGCATGAAGGCCGGGGTCTCTACGGTACCGCGCGGGAAGGTCAAACGACCGCGACGAGCCTTGCCATCGGTGGCCAGCAACTCGAAAGACATACGACAGGTGCGACTCATACTGTTTCCTCTGGGCCCGATTCTTTAGGGGCAGTCGGCGCAGGATTACGCGTGATGAACATCGCATCACCGTAGCTGAAAAAGCGGTACCCGTTAACGACGGCTGCCTTGTAGGCCGCCATGGTTTCGGGATAACCGGCGAACGCCGAAACCAGCATCAACAGCGTGGATTCAGGCAAATGGAAATTGGTGACCAGGGCGTCGACCACATGAAACGGCCGCCCAGGGTAGATAAAGATATCGGTGTCGCCGCTGAACGGCTTGAGCACGCCATCGCGCGCGGCACTTTCCAGGGAACGCACGCTGGTGGTCCCCACCGCCACCACGCGCCCACCACGAGCCCGGCAAGCGGCGACCGCATCCACCACGTCCTGGCCGACTTCCAGCCATTCGCTGTGCATGTGGTGGTCTTCGATCTTGTCGACACGCACCGGCTGGAAGGTGCCGGCGCCGACGTGCAAGGTCACGAACGCAGTCTCGACGCCCTTGGCGGCAATCGCCTCCAGCAACGGCTGATCGAAATGCAGCCCCGCCGTCGGCGCCGCCACCGCGCCCAGGCGCTCGGCGTACACCGTCTGATAGCGCTCACGGTCGGCGCCTTCATCCGGGCGGTCTATATAAGGAGGCAGCGGCATGTGCCCGACACGGTCGAGCAGCGGCAACACTTCTTCGGCAAACCCCAGCTCGAACAACGCATCGTGACGCGCCAGCATCTCGGCCTCGCCACCGCCATCGATCAGGATCTTCGACCCCGGCTTGGGCGACTTGCTGGAGCGCACATGGGCCAGCACGCGGTGACTGTCGAGCACCCGCTCCACCAGGATTTCCAGCTTGCCGCCGGAAGCCTTCTGGCCAAACAGCCGCGCCGGAATCACCCGGGTATTGTTGAACACCATCAAGTCGCCGGGGCGCAAATGCTCCAGCAAATCAGTGAATTGACGGTGTGCCAGGGCGCCGCTGACCCCATCCAGGGTCAACAGGCGACTATTGCGACGCTCGGCCAAAGGATGGCGGGCGATCAGCGAATCAGGGAGCTCGAAGGTAAAGTCAGCAACGCGCATGATGGGGTGTCGTCTAGCAGGGCCGGGAAGTCTAGCGGAATTATCAAAAATTCTCCATGTACCTGATTGACCGACGGTTATCACCTCTCTATACTTCGCCGCCATTGAGCCCTGATGGCGGAATTGGTAGACGCGGCGGATTCAAAATCCGTTTTCGAAAGGAGTGGGAGTTCGAGTCTCCCTCGGGGCACCAACATTAAGAAAGGTCTTGCTTAGCAAGGCCTTTTTTTTCGCCTGCAGAAAAGCCACCCCGCGCCTGTGGGAACTGACTTGCCAGCGATACTTTTGATCCTGCCCTTCAATGCCACCCGCGCCGCCGGAACATTTCACAAGGATTCCCCCCATGGAATTACACCTGGAAACCGTCGCCCTCTTCTCCCTCAAGCTGGCTTACGAATCGGAAGATTCAAGCCCGATTCTGCGTGACGATCTGGTCATGGGTGACTACCAGCGGGACGTGTTTGAGTTGCTGGTGCGTCGTGGGGATGTTGAGGCGATTCAGGCGAAGGTGGATGAATGTGTGGGGTTGGCGTTGGAGGCGGTTGGGGGTGTGGATAAGCCGTTGGGGCGGGAACTACAGAGACTGGCGGCTGAATTAGCAGGTATCCAGACGATGGAGCAGATTGATGCGCCGCTCATCGCATTAAAGGACTATTTGAAAGATATCCAGTGATATGAGCATCCGCTGTCGAGACATTTCGCATTGCAGTTGCCAACCTGCTGCTTGAGATCAATAGACCTATCAGTTCTGCTAGTACCCCTACCTCGCTAGTCATTCAATAATGAACGCCTTCACTTGGGATTTCCGAGGTGTTCACCCCATGACTGCCAGATACGAAACCCTGCTGTGCCAATATCGCCATGATGCCCTCGACCGGCTCGTCGGTAACATGATGCCAGGCGAGCAAGAGCGCCAACACTTCTACTGCAGAAACCGCCTTAGCTCAGAGATACAGGGGAAGATAAGCCATTCCATCGTCCAACACGCCGACCAATTGTTGGCGCAGCTGCAGAGTGACGGTGATGTGTCACACACCATACTTCTGGCCAGCGATCAACAACGCTCGGTATTGCAGACGCTCAAGACCAATCATCAACCACAACCTATCGCCTACTTGCCTTATGGTTATAGCCTCTTTACAAGTTGGCTACTCAGCATACTTGGCTTTAATGGTGAGCGCCGGGATCCGCTGACGGGAAATTATTTGTTGGGGAACGGATATCGGGCGTTTAGTCCAGTTCTGATGCGATTTAACAGTCCGGATCATTTAAGCCCGCTCGGAGAGGGTGGCTTTAATGCTTATGCCTATTGCGAAAATGATCCAATCAATTACGCAGATCCGTCGGGCAAAGTGAAGCTTTTTCTTATCTCGCGTAGAATTTTCGTACAATCAAATGTATCCAACGCTTTATCCAGAGTTAAGAAAAGTCTAGGTAGTATAGAAAAAACCAAAGCAATAAAAACAGTAAACAAAACAACACTGCCTAGCCCTCCAAACACACAACAAACAAACGTCCTTGCGACAAAAAAAAGCCCCGCCAGAACACCCGACACCTACAAGAATCTAAGCACGCTTGCGCATAAAAAAATGGACACCAATAAGACTTCTACAACTCAGAATAGAACCGGCATAGCACCTATTTTTAACGATGCAGGTCCTGACAGGTGGGACATTCAACTCAGGCCGCGCTCAGTACAGCCTGTCGTTAACAGGCCAGTTTCACCCCCTATTCGTAACTACGCTCCTCCTGACAGCTGGGACGTGCTCCTACCCACCGCCCCCAGACTGCAACCTATTGTTCAATTAATCCGCATGAAGGTTTAATCATCCAAAAAAATGGAACGCATTCGCTCCCTTCACCCTACTAAAAGTCCCAAGCCCAAACGACTTTAACAATACACTGACTTCAAGCCGGCAACACAAACCTCGCTTCAAGCCTATGCAACAATTCAAACGTATTCAAAAAAGGAACATCAAGTTCCTGACAAATATTGGGAATGATGAATTTTCGTTTAGCGTCGCGGTTCAGCACTTCATGGGTCACGACTGTAGCCCCTGACGTCATGGCTTTCGCAATTAACCAAGGGTCAGCACCCGCTAGAAATTCATCCATTGCGCCTGTTTTCATCTTGGGCGCTTGATCAGCCACGAGCTCCGCAACTTGCGCGAATGCCAGTTGGGTATCCTGATCGGTGGTGGAGTGAAAGAAATTAGAGTTGTCCTTCGCCCAACCAGCCAGATCATCATGGCCTTTTGTTAACTCATCCATCACCGGTGCAATGCTGGCTAAAGCCATTGCTTTATTTTTCAGCAATAACCACTGCCAAAATCCAGGACAGATGGCCATGCCGTAGTAACGGTTCTTCGCTTCGATCAGTGTGTTTGCGTCGAGTAAATGATTCATTCCGTGATCTTGCTGGCGAGAGTCCTTAATTTGGCGGGTTGCACGCCGAGCAAGTGCCCCGCCTCGCGCAGCAGCATCCGGCCACTCATTGCTTCTGTCAGCACGGCCTTGCTTAGGCGAGGGCTGTTTTTCGCGGTGGCGTTACGGTAATAGTCACCCGCTCCACCTTTTTCATCCTGGAAAGCCTTGAGGATCATTCGATAGTAAGCGCTGTAATGCGCCTGGTTTATATATCCAAGATCCAGTGCGCGGCGTCCGATGGCTAACTTGCTGATGTGAAACCGTGTGGCCAGCGGAGCCAGGTTGTCTTCCCAGTGAATATCAGGGTTCCACAGGGCACGGAATTGGGCTTCGGGAGCCAGAAACTCGCCTGCAACGGCATTGCAGAAACGTTCCTCGTCTCGACCATTAGCGGTATTTCCGTCAGACACTCCACTGCTTCCAATCCAGATATGGGCCAGTTCGTGAAGTAAGGTGAACAGCCTCGCGGTGGGAGCGTCGGAGCTGTTGATAAATACAACAGGGGCGTAGGCATTGCTGATGGCAAAACCGCGAAACTCGCTCACTTCCAGTTTGCGGTGAGTGTTCCCTAGCGCAACGCCACTGCGCATAACCAAAATGCCCACCGCTTCAGCAGCGTCGATCAAGGCACGGCTGTATTTGTCGTAATCCAATCGGGCAATGTCAGGGTTCACGACGAGGGTTCGGCGTATATCGTCCACCACCTCTGCGACCTGAGATCGGCTATTGAAGCGACCGACAAAAGCCAGCGGCTGATGCTCCTGATGCTGCAGATACTCCAGATACCAATCCTGCTTGCGTATGGCATCTCTCATGGTATCCAGCAGTTCCAGACTGGGACGTTGAGGTGCAATCCCGCCGACGGTCCGTAGATCCGGTAAAGGCAGTTGTTCGACGGGAGGCTGCTGTAGAAACAGGAATCCGAAAGGAATGTGCGCGACACTCGCCCACTTTTGAGCCTGAAGGAATGTTGGTTTGGTCTCGCCAGCCTCCCAGGCCTGTACGCGATCAGGTTTCACTGGCAGTTTTTTAGCAACCTGCTCAGTGGACAGACCTGCGCGCTCCCGAGACCAGGTGAGCAGGCTTGGATTGACGAAGGCGGCTTGACTCATAGGGTCGCAGGCAAATCAGACGTGACCGGCAACCGTTCGAGGGCATGCCTGGCGGATGCATTCGATTGGCGCTGGTTGCAGCTATCTGGCATTGCCTTTCTCCTTGGCTTTTTGAGGTCTGGTGGCAGCGACTACAGATTAGTCGATAAGCAGAGCTGCCAACGGTAGGAGCGCGCGATTATGGGGTAAATCCGCAACGACCCGAAGCGCAAATATGTAACCCGCGGACAGGTGGCATTGCCCTTTTTCCAGAGCGCCGCCTCGCCTTCATTTCGCGGATATCCCAAAGACTGGCCACATCATCAACCCACGCTCTCGACGGTTGCAGCGAAACGATCTGCACGATACCCTCCCCACCGTCGCTGCCAATTCAGCGACCGGGTGTGGAAACCTGTGTAATTCAAGGCGCAACAGCGCCCCCATCACGTCTGCCGGCGCTTTTTTTTATGCCTGCGGCGTGAGTTATGGCGGCTGTGCGTGGGACGTCTTCGGGCGTGCCGGTTTCCTTGATTCCCGGTTTTCCACCCCGCGCACAGCTGTCACCCATTCGTGTGGAAACGAACGTGGCAGCTCCTCATATCAAGGAGTTGGATAATGAGCAGTATCAATCCGTTTGAAATTTGGCTTTCCCCTCTAAACAACCCCCAATCCCGCAACACCCTCCCCCACCAACTCTCCCTCATCGGAGGTGGCCAATGACCCACCAACCCGAACTCAAAACCATCGGCCTGACCCCCGCCCTCTACTGCGCGGACCAAGCGCTGTTCCATGTCACACGCGACGTTCCCCTCGGCGATGCATTGGCCATGGCTTCCGATTTTCTGTTTCTGGCCAAGGCGCTGACCCAGGACGCGGCGTATGCCAAGGACACGGACTATCAGGCCTGGGCGGCGCATTATTTGACGGCGATGAGCAAGGCGGTGGTGGATGATGCGGTGAAGGTTCTGACACGGGATCGGACTTCGGTGTCCATGCCGAAGCGGGCGGGGGCCAAGTCTGGGGGGTAGTGGTTGAGCGTTGTGGGGGCAAGCTTGCTGGCGATGGCGGTCTGTCAGTCAACTTCTCTGTTGAATTGGATGGCCTCATCGCTGGCAAGCCAGCTCCCACAGGTTTTTTTTGTGATGGCGGGGGTGGGGATCAGCCCCGACTTTATTCGGGGCTTTCGATGGTTTGGCCTCAGCTTCGACGCCCTACTCCCCGTGCTCCATCGCCTTTACGGTCACTTCAATCGCCCGAATGCTGATCGCGGCAAAGATCGCGGTCATCAGCACGCCGTTGAAACCCAGCATGATCGCCAACACCCGCGACACCGCCAGTTTGGGCGCCAGGTCGCCGTAGCCGATGGTCAGGCCGGTCACGAAGGCGAAGTAGATGCCGTCGAACGGTTTCCAGCCTTCCAGATAGCCGATGATCAGGCCGAACAGCACGATCACGAAGATCAGGATGGAGAAGATCGGCCAGACCACCCGGAAGTAGAACCAGACGGTTTTGTAAAACTCATGACGCACGTGGGCTGCGTGAGAGAGGCTCATGGCACAGGTTTCCTGGGTTGTCAGCACCCCATCAGCTTGGCACACGCAGAGGATTTTGAAGGTCGAACCCTAAGGGGCTTATAGCCGGGTTGACGTTCCCTGCCCTTATTCGATTTCAATGGGCCCTTTGGTCCCGGCATCGCTGTCGGTCCAGTAGTCCTCCCCCCGTCAACCGACGATCACCCTGAATCGTGAAAGTGATCTTGCCCTGACGAAATTGCAGCGTGCCATCGGTGCGCTTGGCGTTGACCCGTTTGCCATTGACCCAGACCTGCTCCTTGGCATCGATGCGAATGGTGGCAACGGTCGTCCCCGAATCGCTTTTGGCCACCCATTGCCCGGCATACGGAGTGGGTGTGGTTGCACTGTCCGTCGCGGCTGGCGCTTGTGGATTACTGAACCCGGCCTTGGCATTCTCCGCCTGAGACTTGTGGATATCGCAGCCTTCCAGCTCGCTCATCTGGGTGCAGCCAGATTGCTCAAGTTGTTGGCGGTACTTGTCGTTGATGGCATAGGCCGGGGTTTGTGCCCCGATCAACATGGCCAGTGCTGGCAGGATGATCCTTTTCATAGGTCTACTCGTGTGGTCAGGGTCTTCTCGAAGGCTGGCAAATTGCGTGGCAGGTTCACTCTAGTCGGTGCTTTTGACTCAAATGACCCACTGTTTATCCCAAGCCCGGTGAATTTCATGTGCCGCCACCCGCGATGGCTGCTCACAAGCCTTAACAGGTCGCCACGAAGACCTGCGCTATCATCGCCCGCCTGCGCACCCTAGAGCCTTGAACCCGGATGTCTGCCACTCTGCCTTTGCCTGCTGATCATCATTCAATGCCCCCGGTCCTGGCCGGCCCGTTGTTACGGCGTCTGGAACCGACGCGGCTGGTGATGTGGCTGGTGGGCTCGCGGACGCTGGCGTTGACGCTGCGCGTGCAGGGCATCGCCGATATTCGCCTGGATGCCGGGCAATGCACGGTCATCCAGGTGGGCACGCAGGCCTTCGTGCATTTGATCGACGTGCCACTGGAGACCGCCCTCCCCTGGGACACGTTGATCGAGTACGACCTGCTGATCGACGACGCACAAACAGGCATCGCCGACTGGGCGCCCCATCTGTTGTATGGCGATGCCCGGCGTCCGAATTTCGTTCTGCGCTCACGCATCGATCAGTTGCTGCACGGCTCCTGCCGCAAGCCCCATCACCCGTCGGCCGACGGTTTGCTGTGTGTCGATGCCTTGCTGGCGCAACCCCATGAAGCCCGGGAGCGCCCGGCGCTGTTGATGATGAGCGGCGATCAGGTGTACGCCGACGATGTCGCCGGGCCGATGCTGCGGGCCATTCATGCCTTGATCGAGCGACTGGGGTTGTTCGGCGAGCACCTGGAAGGCGCCGTGGTCAGCGACAGCGCCAAACTCTACGAGCATCCCGCCAGCTACTACCACCGTGCGGATTTGTTACCGGCGCTTGAGAGCAACGAGACTCTGCGCGAGCGATTTTTCGGCGGGGCGCGCAAGCCGATTTTCACCAGCAGCAATGCCGACAACCATCTGGTGACCTTCGCCGAAGTCATGGCCATGTATGTGCTGGTCTGGTCGCCGACGCCCTGGACCTTGATCGCCCCGCAGCCGCCGGCCCTGACGCCGGACAGGGCTCAACGTTATGCGCTGGAACAAACCCGCATCGATGGCTTCAAGGCCGGGCTCGGCCAGGTCGCCCGGGCGCTGGCGCACTTGCCGACGCTGATGATTGCAACCACCACGATATTACCGATGACTGGAACCTTTCCGCGCAATGGGAGGAAACGGCCTACGGCCATCCGTTTTCCAGGCGCATCATCGGCAACGCCCTGCTGGCCTACATGCTGTGCCAGGGCTGGGGCAACAACCCGGATGCCTTCAGCGGCGTCGTGGAAAAAGCGCGGCTGTTGAGTGCCACCGGGCAAGACCGTTACCTCGACAGCCCAGTGCAAGATGACTTGATCGACCAATTGCTGAAGTTTCAGAACTGGCACTACGTACTGCCCACCCAACCGGCCATGGTGGTGATCGACACCCGCACCCGGCGCTGGCGCAGCGAAATGAACCTCAAGCAACCTTCGGGTCTGCTCGACTGGGAAGCCTTGAGCGAACTGCAACAGGCACTGCTCGACCACCCGTGCGCGATCATCGTTTCGCCTGCGCCGATCTTCGGCGTGAAACTGATCGAGACCGTGCAGCGGGTGTTCAGTGGGTGCGGTTATCCACTGCTGGTGGACGCGGAAAACTGGATGGCCCATCGCGGTGCGGCGCAGGTGATCCTGAACATTTTCCGACACTCACGTACGCCGGCTAATTACGTGGTGCTGTCGGGGGATGTGCATTATTCCTTCGTCTACGAAGTGCTGATCCGACACCACAAGGCCGGGCCGCATATCTGGCAGATCACCAGCAGCGGCATCAAGAACGAATTCCCCCGCGCCCTGCTCGAGTGGTTCGATCGCCTCAACCGCTGGCTGTACTCGCCGCGCTCGCCGCTCAACTGGCTGACCAAACGTCGACGCCTGCGCATCGTGCCGCACGTCCCCGAGCATGCCGAGGCCGGTGAACGGTTGTGGAATTCGGCGGGGATCGGCCAGGTGTTTTTCAATGACCAGGGGCAGCCGCAGGATATCTATCAGCACAACGCCAATGGTGCGCCGAAGACGCGCATGGTGCCGCCCGAAGCTGAGGAATGAAGGGATGACCGCCGCCCGTGATCATGACCGCAGACCTGCAGGAGCCAGCCTGCTGGCGATGCACCCAAGTGCGCCGTGTTTAACCAGGCCACACGCGTTATCGTTGACGACCATCGCGAGCAGGCTCGCTCCTACAATGGATCGTGTCACTTATGGAGGCGATGCCCATTGGACCTCACTCGAACCCTGATCATCGGCAACTCAGGTTCCGGCAAGAGCTGGCTGGCTGAACGGCTGGCGCAGCAGTTGCACGTGCCATGCACCGACCTTGATCGCCTTCACTGGATTTCTGACGAACACAGCATCGCCCGTCCCCGCAACGAAGCGTTGGCCATGACACGGGTGGCGGCCAGTGAAGAGCGCTGGGTCATCGAAGGCGTTTATGGCTGGATCGCCAGCGAACTCCTGCCCCGCGCCACGGCGTTGATCTGGTTGAGTGTTGAAGTTGAGGACTGCGTGGCCAACATTCGCCAGCGCGAGGCCGGGCGCGACGAAAATGACCCGTTGCTGATCGCCTTGCTGGACTGGGCCGGCAGCTATCGCCAACGTGAGGGGTCCAGTGGGTTTGCTGCGCATCAGCGGTTGTTCGAGGGTTTCACTGGCTCGCGCATTCAGCTGGCGAATCGGGCGCAAATCACCCACTTCGCCACACAGACTCCGCCTTTGCAGGAGTCGCCACTAGCGGCTCCTGCACGATAGCCCGGTTCAGGCAGCTTTTATCGACAAAGCAACCCCCCTGACAATCATCTCCACCTCCCGCTCATCAATCGTCAGCGGCGGCAGCAGGCGGATGATCTGGCCGCGGGTCACGTTGATCAGCAAGCCGTGATCCCGTGCGGCGATCAGGGACAGGTCGCGGATCGGTTGCTTGAGTTCGATGCCGATCATCAAGCCCTGGCCGCGAATCGCCAATACGTTCGGGTGGTCCGCCAGTTCCGCGCGCAACCTTTCGAGCAGGCGTTCGCCCTGTATCCGCGCGTTTTCCCGCAGTTGCTGTTCTTCGATGATGTCCAGCACGGTGCACGCAACCCGACACGCCAAGGGATTGCCACCGAAGGTGCTGCCGTGGCTGCCGGGGGTAAAGAGCTCGGCGGCCTTGCCCCGGGCCAGGCAAGCGCCAATCGGGATGCCATTGCCCAGGCCTTTGGCCAGGGTCATGACGTCCGGCACGATGCCTTCGTGCTGGAACGCGAACCACTGGCCGGTGCGGCCGATGCCGGTCTGGATTTCATCGAGCATCATCAACCACCCGCGCCGCTGGCACAGTTCGCGCACGGCTTTGAGATAGCCCGGTGGCGCCACTTGCACGCCGCTTTCGCCCTGGATCGGCTCCATCAGGATGGCGACGATGCGTGAGCCATGGGCCTGTTGCACCTGATCCAGTGCCTTGAAATCGCCGAACGGCACCTTGACGAAATCCCCCGGCAATTTGTTGAAGCCCAGGCGCACGGCCGGGCCGTCGCTGGCAGACAGGGTGCCAAGGGTCCGGCCATGAAAGGCGTTCTCCATGACCACCACCAACGGTTGCTCGATGCCTTTGTGCCAGCCATGCAGCCGGGCGATTTTCAGCGCCGTCTCGTTGGCCTCGGCACCGGAGTTGTTGAAAAACGCCCGCTCCATGCCGGCCAGGTGCGTCAATTTTTGCGCCAGTTGCTGCTGCCAATCGATGCTGTACAGGTTCGAGGTGTGCAGCAGCAAACCGGCCTGTTCGCTGATGGCCGAGACGATTTTCGGGTGAGAGTGGCCGACGTTGGTCACCGCCACGCCAGCGACCGCGTCCAGGTACTCACGACCGGCCTGATCCCACAGGCGTGTGCCAAGGCCCTTGGTGAAACTCAAGGCCAGGGGTTGGTAAGTGCTCATCAGGCAGGCGGCGGTCATGGCAAAAGCTCCCTCTGTGGTCGCAATACTGTTCAGTTAAGAGATAGAGCGAGCAATCAATAACCTGTGGCGAGGGAGCTTGCTCCCGCTGGACTGCACAGCAGTCCCATTTTTAGGGGGGCGCTTCGCGCCCCTACGCGAGCAAGCTCGCTCGCCACAGATGCAGTATTCGTCCTTAACTGAACAGCATTGCCCTCTATGGTTGGTGTTTTTGCAGTATGGTTAGCCACCAGAGCTGGATAAACCCGGCAAAACTTCAATCATTTTAAAGCCAGGCTTGATAATGGATCTGTTCCAGGCAATGAGTGTTTACGTGAGGGTGGTGGAAGCCGGCAGCATGACCGCCGCCGCCCAGCAATGTGAGATGTCCACCACCATGGTCGGCAATCATCTCAAGGCCCTGGAGCAGCGCCTGGGCGTGCGCCTGCTCAACCGTACGACCCGGCGCCAGCGCCTGACGGAATTCGGCACGGCGTACTATCAGCGCTGCCTCGAAGTGCTGGGGCTGGTGGCCGATTCCGAGCGCCTGGCAGAGCAGACCCTCGACGAACCGAGCGGCACCTTGCGCATCACCGCACCCTTGACCTTCGGCACTGAGCGCCTGGCGCCGGCCTTGAGCGAGTTCAGCTTGCTAAACCCGCGGGTGAAACTGGACGTGGTGCTCACCAATCGACGCCCGGACTTGCTCGACAATGGCTTTGACGTGGCCTTCCGCCTGGGCGCACTCGAACCGTCGAACCTGATCGCCCGCCCGCTGATCGACTACACCCTGACCATGTGCGCCTCCAGGGAATACCTGGCACGTCGCGGCACCCCGGAAAAACCCGAAGACCTGCAACACCACGACTGCCTGGCGTTCGCCTACCCGGCCGGTGATGACTGGCAATCGGTGGCCAGGCAATGGCGCCTGCACGGTCCGGAAGGCGACGTCGAGGTGGCGGTCAGCGGTCCGATGCTGATCAACAGTTCGGCGGGGTTGCATCAGGCGGCGCGCACCGGCATGGGCATTGTGATGGTGCCCGATGCACTGGTGGAGCAAGACCTGCGCGACGGCAAACTGGTCGCCCTGATGCCGAGCTATCAACTGCCGAGCCGACCCATGCACCTAGTCTATGCCCAGGATCGACATCGGCTGCCGAAACTGCGTCGTTTCGTCGACTTCGCCGTGCAGATGTGGGGCAAACACTAGCCCGGCCGAGGTGCCTTGCACTAATCTGCGCCACGGGCCGTTCATATCGATATCAGGGCGCCAGGGAGAGCAGCGATGGGTGAGGCATCCAACATCGAACCATTGAAGTTCAGCGCATCGGATTTGAACGACGACCTGCTACCCACCATCCTGGAACTGGTCAGCGACGGCATCTGGGAGTGGAACGCCAACACCGGTTTCGTTTACCGCAACCCGGGCTGGTACGCCATGCTCGGCTATGCACCCCATTCCCTGGACAACAGCGTGTTGACCTGGGAAAGCCTGATCCACCCCGATGATTACCCACGGGTCATGGCGCAGTTCGATGCCTACCTGACGCAACGCGTGCCTGGCTATCAGTGCGAGTATCGCTGCCGCATGCAGGATGGCAGCTACACCTGGATCGAAGATCGCGGCTACATACTGACGCGCAACGCCGACGGCTCGGTGGCGCGGATGGTCGGCGCGCACCGCAGCATCGAAGACAAGAAGCGCCTGCTCGAAGCCCTTGAACGGCGCAACCACTCCCTCGAAGCCATGGTTGAGGAGCGCACCCGTGAGTTGTCGCGGGTCAATCAGCAACTGCAGCTCCAACTCGAAGAGAACCGCAAACTGGCGGAAACCGACGTCCTGACCTCGATCGCCAATCGTTATCGCCTGGAAAAAGCCCTGCCCGAGGCCTGCGAGCGCGCCCAGCGTTTTCGCCAGCCGCTGTCGCTGATCGCCATGGACATCGATGATTTCAAGAACATCAACGATCACTATGGCCATGCCCTGGGCGACGCCGCCCTGGTGCAGGTGGTCGACAACGTGAAGCACTGCGTCGCCGACAATCATCTGCTGGCGCGCTGGGGCGGCGACGAATTCATCATCATCCTTCCCGATACGCCGCTGGCCGAAGCGCGACGCCTGGCCGAAAACATCCGTGATCGCCTCGCCGGGTTACAGCCTGTCGGCGATTTTCACATCACCATGAGTTTCGGTGTGGTTCAGCGCTTTGACGAAGAGCAGCAGACCGGCCTGATGGCGCGGGCCGATCAGGCGCTGTATCGCTCGAAAATCGCCGGCAAGAACATGATCTCCGTGTAACAGCCGCCCTCTGCCCTCACATCCCCGCCTTCACTAGCACCGGTTTTTCCTGATAGCGATCCGGGTACAACTGCTTGAGTTGAGCCACTTTCGGCAAGTCGTTGATCACGATGTAGGGATAGGTCGGGTGCTCGGTCAGAAAGTCCTGATGCTCTTCCTCCGCCGGGTAGAAACCGTTGTAGCTTTCCAGCTTGGTCACAATCGGCTTATCGAACGCATGAGCGGCGTCGAGCTGGCTGATGTAGGCCTGGGCCACCCGTTGCTGATCGCTGCTTTTAGTGAAAATGGCCGAGCGATACTGGGTGCCGGTGTCCGGCCCCTGACGGTTGAGTTCGGTCGGGTTGTGCGCCACCGAGAAGTAGATTTGCAGCAAGGTGCCATAGCTGACCTGGCTCGGGTCGAAGGTCACTTCGACCGACTCCGCATGCCCGGTGTTGCCACCGCTGACGCGCTCGTACCGGGCCGTGTTGGCCGCGCCACCGGCGTACCCCGACACGGCGTTTTTCACGCCTTTGACATGCTGGAACACCCCTTGAACGCCCCAGAAGCAACCACCGGCAAACACGGCGGTTTCGCTGTGGGCCTGTGTGTTTTCATCCAGGGCCGGAGGTGGCAGGACGACGGCCTCTTCAGCGCCGCCGAAAGAGAACGCCGAGCATTGACTGATGATGCCGGCGGCCGCCAGTCCCAATAGGGTTCGGCGCCAGGTGAACAGGTTTTTCATGACGTTGACTCCTGAAGAATTGAGGTCGATCAGCCGAAGGTAAAGGCATAGGCCGATGCGCCCGGATCCAGAAACTCGATGCTGAATGTGCGGTCACTCACCCCGCCGTTCTGACGCACCAGTTGATACAAACGCTGTTCCGTCACGCGGCCACTGCCATCGGGCGCCACGTCCATGCCGTGGGCATCGCCCGGAGCCTTGCCATCGATCAGCACTTTGAAGCGCACCGGTTTGCCATCCGCGCCGGGGCCGAGCACCAGGTGCAAATCACGGGCGTGGAAGCGATAGACGATGCGGCTGGCCGGGGCGCTGGCGGTGGCCCGCTCCGAGCCGACATGCCATTGGCCACCCAGGCTCCAGTCGTTGAGGGCCAACTGCTTCGGCGGGCTGTAGGTCGCCACTTTGTCCGGCACCAGCGAGGTCTCCGGCACGAAATGCTCGGCACGCTGATAGCCGACGTAGGTTTCCGGCGACTGCACTTCGTTGTTGTCCGGGGCCATCTGCACGCCTTCGGCCTTGGCGTTGATCAGCCCGTCCGACACCTTGGTCGCGCCTGCTTCACGCAGCAATTGCTGGATGACCCGCTCCGATTCGGCGTATTCGCCTTCGCCAAAGTGGTGATAGCGGATACGCCCCTGGGCGTCGGCGAAATAGTGCGCCGGCCAGTATTCATTGTTGAACGCGCGCCAGATCTTGAACTCGTTATCGATGGCCACCGGGTAATTGATCCCCAGGTCCTTCATGGCCTGGGTGACATTTTTAATGTCACGTTCGAAGGCGAACTCCGGGGCATGCACGCCGATCACCACCAGGCCCTGGTCGCGATACTTCTCGGCCCAGGCTTTGACATAGGGCAGCGTACGCAGGCAGTTGATGCAGGAGTAGGTCCAGAAATCCACCAGCACCACTTTGCCCTTCAAGGCCTGGGCATCGAGCGGTGGCGAGTTGAGCCACTGCACCGCGCCGCTCAGCGGTGGCAGGTTGCCTTCGACCGGCAAGGTGCCCGGGGCTTTGTCAGCCACTGGCAGCGCACCTTCTTCAGACACCGGGTTTTGCGCCGTCATCGCCGCACTGTCACGGGGTGACTTGCCGGCCAGGCGTCCGACCAGCACCTGCTCGATTCCGCCGGTCGAGGCCGTGGAGAACCGCGCCAGAATCCCGGTATCGAGCCCCAGGGCAATCGCCGCCACACCCGCCAGCATCGCCGCGCCGAGGCCGCGACGCAGCCACTCCCCGGCACCGATCGAACGCTTCATCGCAGCGAAGACCTTACCGCCCAGCAGCAACGCCACGGCCAGGGAAGTCGCGGCACCGGCGGCATAGGCCAACAGCAACAAGGTGGTCTGGATACTCGCACCTTGCAGCGCCGCCCCGGTCAGCAACAACCCCAGAATCGGCCCGGCGCAAGGCGCCCACAGCAGGCCTGTGGCAACGCCGATCAGGAACGAAGCGCCGGGACGCGGCCGTGCATCGGCGCCGGCCACTTCCGACAGGCGACTGCCCGCCGCCACCAGCGGGCGGGTCAGGCGCTCAGCCAGTTGGGGCAACAACAGCGTCAGGCCGAACAGCGCCACGAACACCAGCGCCAGCCAGCGTCCGTATTGATTGAGTTGCACCACCCACCCCCCGCCGACTGCCGCCAGGGTAGCCACGAGCGCGAAGGTCAGCGCCATCCCGGCCAGCAGCGGCAAACCGCTTTTGATGAACGGCTGTCCGGTGCGGGCAAAAACGAACGGCAGGACCGGCAGAATGCACGGGCTGACAATGGTCAGCACACCACCGAGGTAAGCAAGGAGCAGTAGCCACATGGCGATTACCTGCAAAAAAATGAGGGGTGGGAATCAGGCTGTCCTGGGTTGGAACTTCATCGCCAGGCCGTTCATGCAGTAGCGCAGCCCGGTGGGTTTGGGACCGTCATCGAAGACATGGCCCAGATGCCCGCCGCAACGCCGGCAGTGCACCTCTTCACGCAGCACACCAAAGGAGTGGTCCTGACGGGTGGCCACGGCCTTGTCCAGCGGCATCCAGAAACTCGGCCAACCGGTATGGCTGTCGAACTTGGTCGCCGAGGAGAACAGCGGCAGGTCGCAACCGGCACAGGCAAACGTACCGTCGCGGTGCTCATTGTTGAGCGGGCTGCTGTAGGCCCGTTCGGTGCCCTCTTCACGGAGGATTTCGTACTGTTCGTCGCTCAGGATCGCGTGCCATTCACTGTCGCTGTGGGTCACTTCGAACACCTCCGCCGCGTCCGCCTGGCTGATCAGCGCAGTGCTCGCGGAAAATTTGGGCAACAGGCCGATGGCCAGGGCTGCCACCCCCAGTCCGCCGCTCACCGCGAGAAATTGCCGCCGCGAAAATCGTCTTGAATCCATCGCCGCCTCCAAAAATCCTGGGCCGTTTTCATTGAACACAGCCTAGGCTTGGGGTGATCGCCAAATCCTCACGGGGAGTTAAACAATTCGTGATAACTCCGGCCGCGGAAAAGCCGCACAATGCCCGTGTATTTCGATGGTGGGAGCGAGCCTGCTCGCGAGGGTGTGTCAGGTACGCTGGTGTCGCCTGATACTCCATCGCGAGCAGGCTCGCTCCCACAACGAGCAGCATTTCGCACAATGCATTCATTGCGCCGAAGGATTGAGCTGGATGGAACAGACCAAACGTGTCCTCGTGGTCGAGGACGATTTGCATATCGCCGACCTTATCTGCCTGCACCTGCGCGATGAGCAGTTCGAGGTGGTGCACTGCGCCGATGGCAACGAAGGCATGCGCCTGCTGCAGCAAGGCAGTTGGGATGCGCTGATCCTCGACCTGATGCTGCCCGGTGTCGACGGCCTGGAAATCTGCCGCCGCGCCCGTGCCATGGCGCGCTACACGCCGATCATCATCACCAGCGCCCGTTCCAGCGAAGTGCACCGGATTCTCGGTCTGGAACTGGGGGCCGACGATTACCTGGCCAAGCCGTTTTCCATGCTTGAACTGGTGGCCCGGGTCAAAGCGCTGCTGCGCCGGGTCGACGCCATGGCGCGCAACCTGAAAATGGATGCCGGCAGCCTGATCCTCGACGGCCTGGCCATCGACCCGATTACCCGCGAAGTGTCCCTCGACGGTCGGCGCCTGGACCTCACCCCGCGAGAATTCGACTTGCTGTATTTCTTCGCCCGCCAGCCCGGCAAGGTGTTTTCGCGCATGGACCTGCTCAATGCCGTATGGGGCTACAGCCACGAAGGCTACGAACACACGGTCAACACCCACATCAACCGCCTGCGCGCCAAGATCGAGACCGACCCGGCGCAACCGGTACGCATCCTGACGGTGTGGGGGCGCGGCTACAAATTCGCGACCGGGGAGGAGCAGCCATGAGGTTGACCCTGACACAACGCCTGTCGCTGGTGTTCGCCGTGTTGCTGCTGGTGTGCTGCGGCACGTCGGCGTGGATGCAGGTGCGCTCCAACCAGATGCACGAGCAGGAAGTGGTGCAAGGCTTGTCCCGGGACCTGGCGCAACACATCGCCAGCGACACGGTGCTGATGGACACCAAGGGCCTGATGCCCGGTGCCGTGCGCGATCTGTTCAGCCAGTTGATGCTGGTCAACCCGAGTGTCGAGGTGTACCTGCTCGACACCGAGGGCAAGATTGTCGGCAGCGCCGCGCCGGAGGGTCGGATACGCCGCGAGCGGGTCGACCTGGCGCCGATCCAGCGCCTGCTCCGGGGCGACCCCTTGCCGATTCCCGGCGACGACCCACGCAGTGTCGACGGTCGCAAGGTGTTCAGCGCCGCGCCGCTCAAGGTCGATGGCAAACCGGCCGGTTATCTCTATGTGGTGTTGCTCGGCGAAGACCACGATCGCCTCGCCGAACGCGGTGCGACCAGTGCGGCGCTGAATACGGCGCTGCTGTCCATCGGCTTGGTGGCGTTGCTGTGCCTGATTGCCGGTCTCACGGCGTTCGCCCTGATCACCCGGCCATTGCGCCGCCTGACCGAAACTGTCAGCCAGTTCGACATCGACGGCGTTCCGGTCACGCCGCCCACAGCAGCCCCGATGGAGAAAGCCGCCAGCCATGACGAAATCGCCATACTCGAGGCCACGTTCCGGCAGATGCAGGCGCGCCTCGGTGAGCAATGGCGCACCTTGACCCGCCAGGATCAGGAACGTCGTGAACTGGTGGCGAACATTTCCCACGACCTGCGCACACCGCTCGCGTCGCTGCATGGCTATCTGGAAACCTTGTCGCTCAAGGACGCCACCCTGCCCCCCGCCGACCGTCGGCGTTACCTGGGCATCGCGCTGGACCAGAGCCGCAAGGTCGGTGGCCTGGCGCAATCGCTGTTGGAACTGGTGCGGCTGGAACATGGCTTCGTGCAACCGGTGCTGGAGCGCTTCTCCCTGACCGACCTGGCCCAGGACATCTTCCAGAAATTCGAACTGACGGCCGAGGCGCGCCAGGTCGAACTGAAGGCCACGTTTGCCTCAAACGTTTCGGCGGCCTGCGCTGATCTGGGGCTGATCGAGCGGGTGCTGACCAACCTGTTCGACAATGCGTTACGCCATACCCCGCCGGGAGGCGAGATCGAACTCGGCTTGCGGCCACAGGGGGCATTTATTGAAGTGACCGTCAGCGATACCGGCCCCGGCATCGCCCCCGAACTGCGTGAAGGCCTGTTCTTGCGGCCGTTCAATATCGGTGGGGCACGGCGTGATGGCGGGTTGGGACTGCGAATCGTGCATCGCATCCTGCAATTGCATGGCCGCGATATTCAGTTGATCGATGTGCCAGGGCGCGGCGCGACGTTCCGCTTTTCGCTGGCGGTGGATGAAGCCACTGCGTCGGCGTTGGCAGAGCGTTCGATGAACCTCAACACGCCGGGAAAAGCCTGACACACCGCCATCGCGAGCAGGCTCGCTCCCTCAGTGGTTTTCGGGCGTTTACGCATTCCGGCTACACCCACAAAATTCTGTGGGAGCTGGCTTGCCGGCGATGGCGTCGGCACATTCAATCTCTACGTTGCCTGACACACCGCCATCGCGAGCAGGCTCGCTCCCACAGTGGTTCTAGAGCGTTCACCCATTCCGGCTACACCCACAAATCCTGTGGGAGCTGGCTTGCCGGCGATGGCGTCATCCCTGACAACTGAAGATCCGAATCAATCCCGATACCCCGGAGCCACCCGCTCCAGCAAGCGCAACAACGCCGCCCAGGCCAACTGCATCGCATCCGGGTCGTTCAGTTCACCTTCATCCAGTGGTCGGCCCGGGTCATTGAACTGGCGCTCGGTGTGCTCACAGACTTCAGCCGGTGGCAGCACCAACTCGCCGGCGGCCTGCGCGGCCAGTTGGATGTCGCAGGCCTTTTCCAGGTAGTACATGCGCATGAACGCCTGCCCCACGGTTTCGCCGACGGTTAACAAACCATGGTTGCGCAGCATCAGCACCGGCTTGTCCCCCATGTCTGCCACCAGTCGCTCTTGCTCGCTCAAGTCCAGCGCCACGCCTTCATAGTCGTGGTAAGCCACGCGGCCATAGAACTCCATGGAAATCTGATTCACCGGCAGCAAGCCGCCCTTCAACGCGGCCACCGCGCAGCCGGATTTGGTGTGGGTATGCAGCACGCATTGGGCATCTTCACGGGCACCATGAATCGCGCTGTGAATCACGAAACCGGCCGGGTTCACCGGGTATGGAGACGCCTCCACGGCATGCCCATTCAAATCGATTTTCACCAGATTGGACGCGGTGATCTCATCGAACATCAACCCATACGGATTGATCAGAAAATGATGCTCCGGCCCGGGGATACGCACCGAGATATGGGTAAAAATCAGATCGGTCATGCGGAAATGCGCCACCAATCGATAACAGGCGGCCAGTTCCTCGCGTAAACGTTGCTCTACCGGGCTCATGGGCGCACCACCTTGCAAGCGTCCAGCCCTTGCCCCAACGCGTCCCAGCCGTCGAAGCCACGGCGAGCGATGAACACCAGACGCGTCACGCGGGCCTGGGCCTCATCGGTAGCCGGCAGAAACTGACTGCGGGTGCCAACATGTTGCAACCAATGAGCCTTGTTGCCCTGCGCCAGCACCACCAGTCCCTTGACCCGAAAAACGTCGCTGGGCAACGCCTGCAACCAGCCACGCAAGCCCTCGACATCCAGTGCCGCATCGCTCTGCCACAACCAGCTGCTGAACATCTCACCGTGATCGTCGTCCGACACCCGCGTCAGCGGCTTGAGCGCCCGAGGCTCAAGCTCCAGTTCGGTGTCCAGCCATAGCGCATCCGGCAACTGCGACTGCACGCTTTCGTGCACCCGAGTCCTCTGCCCCAGGGCTTCACGCAACGCCTGCAATTGTTGTTCGTCGACCAGATCGGTCTTGTTCAACAGCAACAAATCGGCGGCCGCCACCTGCGCCCGAGCCAGTCGCGCGTATTCACCTTCGAGTTGCAGGTGACGGGTGGCGTCGACCACGGTGATGACCATGTCCAGTTGCATCTGGCTGCGCAGTTGCGGGTAGGCCAGGGTTTGCACGATGCGCTGCGGGTCGGACACGCCGCTGCATTCGATGACGATGCGCTCCAGCCGCGGCTCCAGTTGCGCCAGGCTGCCGAGCTGCGCCAGCAAGTCTTCCTGCACGGTGCAGCAGATGCAGCCGTTTTGCAGGCTGTACACGGCATCCGTGACTTCGGAAACGATGGCCGCATCGATGTTCAACTCACCGAAATCGTTGACGATGACGGCCAGTCGACTGCCCTGCGCACGGCGCACCATGCGGTTGAGCAAGGTGGTTTTACCGGCGCCGAGAAACCCCGACACCACGGTCACGGCAATACGTTGTGCATCCATCACGCCTTGCCCTCCAGCACGGGAGGCTCGCCCTGCCAGACCGCTTTGAGCCCCAGCGCTTGCAGCGTCGAATGACGGTCGTAGACCAGTTGCCCGTCGACAAAGGTCAGCAGCACCTGAGTCTGGTGGATGTAGTTGCGTGCCGGTTCGGCGAACAGGTCACGGTCGATCACGATCAGGTCCGCTGACTTGCCGACTTCCAGGCTGCCGGTGGTTTTTTCCAGGCCCATGGCCACGGCGCCGTTGCGGGTGATCACGTTCAACGCCTGCTCAAGACTGATCGGATCGCCGAAGCACGCCGGGTCGTCGTTCCATGGGTTCTGCCGGGTGACCATGGTTTCCAGGGCCAGCCATGGGTCGATGGAGGCCACCGGCCAGTCGGTGCCCATGACCGCCGTGCCGCCGGCTTCGAGCACGCCTTTGAAGTCGTAGATGCGCTTGAGGCGTTCCTGGCCGTAACCGGAACGCGCACCGCTGGCGAATGGCGTCGGGTACCAGGCCGCCGGGGAAAATTCGGCGATGACGTTCAGTTCCTTGAAGCGCGGCAGGTTGCCGGGGTGCAGCAAGGTGCTGTGGGCGCACTGGTGGCGCACGCCGCTGAAACCGTTGCGACGGCGGGCCTCGGCCACGGCGTCGAGGAACACGTCCGACGCGCCGTCACCGGTGCAGTGGGCGATCACGCGGATACCCTTGCGGTCCATGTCCACCACCATGTCGGTGATGTGCTCGGGGGTCAGGTTGAGCTTGCCGCGCCAGCTCGACTCTTGTGGCCATGGCGTCAGCAGGTACGAGGATTTCGGCTCGACCGTGCCGTCGAAGTGGAACTTCACCGCGTTGGCACTCAGGCGCGCGCTGCGGTAGTAGTGACGTTCGCCCGCCAGCAGTTCCCAGCGACGACGCACCGGGAAAATGTCGTCCTGCCAACTGATCGCGGCCTCGATGCGCACGGTCAGTTCACCGCTGTCATCCAGTTCCTTCAGGGCCTGCAAGCGCTGTTCGCAGACGTGCACGTACTTGCTCGCCGTAACGCCGCGCGAACTCTGGAAATGCACGCCATCGCGATAGGCGCGGCGCAGCACGCTGACCGGGGTCGGTGGCATGGCGGCGTGGATCATCGCGTAGGCGCCGTCAATCATCAGGCCGGTGGGTTCGCCGGTCAGGTCATCACGTTCGAAATAACCGTTGCGCGGGTCGGCGGTATGGCGGTCGATCCCGGCCAGTTCCAGGGCCTTGGAGTTGACCATCATGGTGCCCCACATGCGGTCGAGCAGCGCCACGGGACGGTCTGGCATGACGCTGTCGAGCCAGGCGCGGCCCGGGGTCAAACCGGCCTCGCGGAAGGTGTAGCGCACCCAGTACTGACCGTAGATCCAGCCATCGCCCGGATGGCTGTCGGCATAGGCGAGGATGCTTTCGCGCAGTTGCTCTGGCGTCGGGTCTTCGATACCGACGTCGAGGTCGTCGCTGTAGCGCGGTGCCAGTGCGAGGTCGGGGTGGGTGTGCATGTCGTGCAGGCCGGGCATGCAAAAGGCACCTTGCAAATCGTGCACCCGGGTGTTCGGCCCCTTGAAGGCTTCAAGCTCGCCTAGGCTGGCGACGCCGATCAACTTGCCGTCGCGGATCGCCAGCGCCTCGGCCCAGGGGTTGGCCGGATCCTGGGTGTAGATTCGACCGTTGGCGAGGATCAGGTCGGCGTAGGTCCCTTGTACGGAATGGGTAGAAGAGAAGTTGTCGGACTCAGCCATGTAAGCCACCTTTGAGTTCAGGGCAGTAGGAAGATCCACCGTGCGCTTGGCATGTCGGGGACCTGAAAATTGTTGTTGTTTTAGCCAGTGTTCAATCCGCCAGGAAAGTCGTGGCGTCGACCTCGATCATCAGCGGTTCGCAGGTATCGCCAAGTTGGCCAAGCAGCGCTCGCAAACCGGCGAGATTGCCCGCCCGGTGATGGGCGACGTGGCAGCTTTGCGCCAGGGCGGCAAAGTCCGGCGTGAGGATGTCCACCCCCAGCAACGGCACCTCGCGGGCGTTCATGTAATCGCGGATTTCCGCATAGCTGGTGTTGTTCCACAGCAGCAGGATCACCCCTGCGCCGGCCTCTTTGGCGGCGATCAGTTCGGCGCTGGAAAACTGCAGGCCACCGTCCCCCACCAATGCCACCACCGGGCGCAATGGTTGGGCCAGTTTGGCGCCGATGGCGGCAGGCAAGCCGTAGCCCAGGGTGCCGTAGCCGCTGCCGGCGTTGAACCAGCTGTTGGGCGTCGGTGCCCGGTAGCCCAAGGCTCCCTGATACACCGGTTGAGTCGAGTCGCCGACGATCAGGGGTTGCGGCAGCGCGTCACGGACGGTATCGAGCAGCGCTTGCAGACGACACTGCTTTGCACTCCAGCCAGCGTGTTCGACGGCATTGACTCGCACCACCCGTTCACCGGCCCACGCGGAGTCAGCCTGGCGTTGCGGCAATCGCGCCAACAACGCGCGCAGGCCTTGTTCGGCATCCCCCAACAGCCCCACCGCCGCCGTTTGCACGCCGAGCACTTGCAGGGGGTCAATGTCCAGGCGGATCAGCGGCGCCTTGAACGCCAAGGGGCCGAGGCCGAAAAAGTCATAGTCGGTTTCCCCCAGTTCGGTGCCGACGGCCAGCACCACGTCCGCCTCGGCGAACAGCTCGCGGCCATGGGCCGAGGACTGCACGCCATCGAGCAGCAAGGGATGGTCAGGGGCCAACAGGCCTCGGGCATTGGTGGTCAGCGCGACCGGCGCCTGCAACCGTTCGGCGAGCAGGGTCAGGGTTTCAGAACAGCGGCGCGCGCCACCACCGGCGAGGATCAAGGGTCGTTGTGCGTGGCTGAGCAAGGTGACCGCGGCCTCGATGGCTTCGGGGGCCGGGGCCGGTGCCGCGGGCAATGGACGCGGGCGCAGGTCCAGGCCGTCGGCGGACATTTCCAGCACGTCCAGCGGTATCTCGATGTGCACCGGACGCGGCCGGGTGCAGCCAAACAAGGCAAAGGCCCGAGCCAGCACTTCGGGCAATTGGTCCGGGTGCTGCAACGTGTGACTGAAGGCACAGACGCCGGCGACCAGCCCGCGCTGGTCCGGCAGTTCATGCAGGTGGCCATGGCCCAGGCGCAGGTGTTCGCGGCGATTGCAGGTGGAAATGACCAGCATCGGCACCGAGTCCGCATAGGCCTGGCCCATGGCGGTGAGGATATTGGTCATGCCCGGGCCGGTGATGATGAAGCACACCCCTGGCTTGCCACTGGCCCGTGCGTAACCATCGGCCATGAACCCGGCGCCCTGTTCGTGACGCGGGCTGATGTGCTTCAAACGGCTGCCGTGCAAGCCACGATAAAGCTCGACGGTGTGCACGCCGGGAATGCCGAAGACGTGTTCCACGCCATAGCCTTCCAGCAACTGAACGAGCGCCTCGGCACAACGGGTCATGCAGCACCTCTTTGATGATGGGTCAGAGCGACCCGATGACAAGTTGGGCTAGTATTGTTGAACCAACCAATACAACAATCGATTTTTTTTGGCCTGACTGTTCAATTTACGTCACCATATAGCTCTGACCTTTGTGGTGGGAAGCTGGACTGTTCAGCAGGTGGATGGCTCGGCTGACCGATGCAATGGGGGCCGCTGCGCGACCCGGCGGGAGCAAGCTCCCTCGCCACAGGGGGGCGTGTCGTACTTGGTTTTTTTAACTATTGAGCGGGATGATTTATGCGTTTTCCATCGATGACAGCCCTGCGCGCCCTGGACGCGGTTGCCCGCCTCGGCAGCGTGTCGGTCGCGGCCCGTGAACTGAACCTGACTCGAAGCGCCATCAGCCACCAGATCAGCAAGCTGGAGGAATGCGTCGGTTTTGCCCTGACCGAGCGCATTGGCCGGGGCATCGGCCTGACCTGGCAAGGCGAACGTTATGCCCGGGAGGTGCACGGGATTCTGTTGAACCTGCTCGATGCCGGTCAGTTGGTCGGCGACCAGGAAGTCTCCGGTCGGCTGTGCATCAGTTGCGCACCGGGATTCGCCACCTATTGGCTGTGCCACCACATCGGCGCGTTTTTGCGGCAGTACCCGCAAGTGCAATTGCAGCTGATTTCACCGCGCACCCCGGACGACACTAATAATCCGAATGTCGATCTGTTCATTGCCTACGGGATTGGCGACTGGCCAGAAATGATCGTTGAAGAAATCGTGGCCTTGCGCTTCTTCCCGGTGTGCAGCCCACGGCTGATCAACGCATTGGGCGGGCTCAAGAGCCCACAGGAGCTGAGCAATTACCCGTTGTTGCACATGACCGACTACTCCGACTGGCGCGTCTGGCTGACCGCCGCCGGGGCCTCAGGGGTCAACGCGGTCAGCGGCATTCTGTTCTCCGACGCCCACTGCGCGCAGTCCGCCTGCATTGCCGGCCAGGGCATCGCCATTGGCGACAACCTGATCAGCGGCGATGCCTTGTCCAAGGGGCTGCTGGTGCGCCCATTCGACATCACCATCGACCTGCACCGTGGCTACTACCTGGCCGCCGACCCGCAAAAAGCCGACCGCGCAGCGGTCCAGGCCTTCAGCAACTGGGTCAAGACCCAGCTTCAATCCTCGCACCAGACCTGGCAGGACACCCTGTAGGACCCTCGCGGTGTGTCAGGCGATGTCGATGCTGAAGGTGCCGGCCCCATCGCGGACAAACCAGCTCCTGTAAGGGTCGACTTTCCTGGCGCAAAAACACGCCGGAATTGAGTAATAAAACTAACCAATAGGCGCAAAATAATTCCATTGATGTAGCGATATTTTTAACAATAATAAGCCCAAAGCCCATTTCGGATTCGCATCCGTCCTCGTACGTCTTATGGGCAATAAAAAGAGGAACCTCATCGTGTCCAGCCGTTCAGCGATTCAGCTCAGCGCACAAGGTATCAGCCAGTATTACGGTCGTTTCGCGGCGCTGGATAACGTCGATCTTGACGTTCGCCAAGGCGAATTTCTTACCCTGCTGGGTCCTTCCGGCTCGGGCAAAACCACCTTGCTGATGATCCTGGCCGGCTTTCTCAGCCCGACGTCGGGCAAGCTGATGGAGCAAGGCGTCGACATCATCAAGCGCTCCGCCGAGAAGCGGAACTACGGCATGGTGTTCCAGGGTTATGCGCTGTTCCCGCACATGACCGTGGCGGACAACGTCGCCTATCCGTTGCGCATCCGCAAAGTCGCGGCCGAAGAGCGCCAGCGTCGGGTCAAGCACATTCTTGAGGTGGTCGGCCTCGGTGCGCACATGCACAAGAAACCCGCTGAAATGTCCGGTGGCCAGCAACAGCGTGTGGCGATTGCCCGGGCGCTGGTGTTCGAACCGGAACTGCTGCTGCTCGACGAGCCACTGTCGGCACTGGACAAGAACCTGCGCGAACAGCTGCAAACCGAATTGCAGCGCATCCACCGTCAGGTCGGGACCAGTTTCGTCTTCGTCACCCACGACCAGAACGAAGCCCTGGCCCTGTCGTCGCGCATCGCGATTTTCAACCATGGCAAGCTGACGCAGGTCGACACCCCGGAAAACATCTACAACCGCCCCGAAAGCCGTTTCGTCGCCGAATTCCTTGGCAAGATGAACCTGTTCCCCCTGGCCGACATGTCCCGCAACGGCCCCACCGCCAGCGGCCGCTGCGGCACCAGCATCCTCCATGCCCTCGCCCCGGCCCCCCTGAGCAAAGAGCCCATCGTGCTGGCCGTGCGCCCCGAGCACATGGAACTGCACAGCGAGTGCCCGACCCGCGACGGCTACAACGTCATGCCTGCACAGCTCACCGACAAGGTCTATCAAGGCTCCAGCACTCACCTGGCCTTGAAGGTCGGCGGCGATACCTTGCCGATCAACCTCTCCGTGCCCGGCAACCACCCTGGCGCATCGATGCCCAGCGGTGCGCCGGTGTGGTTGAGCTGGCCGGTGCAGCAAAGCTTCCTGCTACAAGCCTGACACCGAAAAAATTTGCGTCACAAAGCTCTCTTCCAACGACAACAAAAAGGCCGGTGCCCACGCAGGCACCCGCCGACTGAGGACTTGTCCATGCGCCAGGATCACCAACAAGACTGCATCGAAGTGCTTATCGAAAAGGCCCGTGACGGCCAGATCAACCGTCGCACCTTCATCCAGGCCATGGGTCTGCTGGCAGCGGTGCCCCTGGCACTGCGCAGCGGCATCAGCTGGTCGGCCGACAAGCCGCTGGTGGTGGTCAACTGGGGCGGCGATGCCCTGAATGCGTTCCGTTCGGCATGGACCGACACCTTCACCAAAAACACCGGCATTCAAGTGCGCATCGACGGCGCCGGCCCGACCGAGGGCGCGATCCGCTCGCAACTGGCCAGCGGCCAACCGAGCTGGGACGTGGTCGACGTCGAGAGCTACAGCGCCCTCGTGCTGGGCCGCGAAAAAATCCTGCAACCGCTGGACTACAACCTGATCAAGCGCGATCAGGTAGCCCCGGCGCTCGCCTCGGATTTCGGCATCGCCAGCTACCAGTTCAGCTACGTGATGGCTTGGGACAGTGCCAAATTCGGCGATAACGGCCCCAAGACCTGGGCCGATTTCTGGGACGTGAAAAAATTCCCCGGCAAACGCACCCTGTACAAGTGGATGAACGGGATGCTCGAAGCGGCGCTGCTCGCCGACGGCGTACCGGCCGATCAGCTGTACCCGCTGGACGTGCCACGGGCGATGAAGAAGATCGACGAGATCAAACCTCACGTGCTGTCGTTCTGGAGCTCGGGCGCCGAGAGCCAGCAACTGATGGTCGACGGCGAAGTGTCGGTCGGCGCGATCTGGCACACCCGCGCCAAGCTGCTCAGCGAAGACACCGACAACCGCGTGCGCTGGAGCTTCGACAACGGCTTCATCAACTCCAGCAGTTGGGCGGTGCTTTCCGGCAACCCGGCCGGCACGCAACCGACGATGCAGTTCATCCAGCAAGCGTTGCAACCCGAAGGCCAGCTCAAACTCTTTGAACTGCTGGGCAACGGACCGTCGAACAGCGCCACGGAAAAAATGATGACGGCCAAGCAACTGGAAGCCAACTGCGCCTCCGAAGCCAACCTGAAAAAACAGATCGCCCTCAACGCCCAGTGGTACGCCGACAACTACTCCAAAGCCCTGGAAGAGTACCTGACGCGGCTGTCCAAGTGAGCCATCGATCATGACCATGACCCTGACGTCCACCTTGAGCAAACCCAAGCCCCGGTTCAGTTCGCCGGGCCTGGAGCGCGGTTTGCTGCTGTTTCCGCTGCCGGTGTTGTTGCTGATTTTCTACGTGCTGCCATTTCTCGGTGTGGTCGGCTGGAGCTTCTCGCTGCCGACGCCGGGCATCGAGCAATACGAGCGCATCGCCACCGACCCGGCGATTCACGAAATGCTCTGGCGCACCCTGCGCCTGTGCATGACAGTCAGTTGCCTGGCCCTGGTGATCGGTTATCTGCTGGCGTACTGCTGGGTGTTCAGCCCGCCGTTCTGGCAACGGGTGGTGGAGATCTGCATCTTCATTCCGTTCTGGATTTCCGTGCTGGTGCGGGCCTTTGGCTGGTTGATCGCCCTGCGCAGCAACGGCGTACTCAACAACGGCCTGATGGGCATGGGATTGATCGATCAGCCACTGCAACTGAGCCGCAATGAGATAGGGGTGGTCATCGGCATGCTGCACGTGATGATCCCGTATGCCGTGTTCCCGCTGCTGTCGACCATGCGTCAGCTGGATCAACGTGTGCTCATGGCCTCGCGAGGCCTGGGTGCCGGTGCCCTGCGGACGTTCTGGCAGGTGCTGCTGCCGCAGACCCTGCCGGGAATACTGGGTGCCTTCATCATGGTCTTCGTGTTCTGCCTGGGCTTCTTCATCACCCCGGTGCTGTTGGGCGGCGGGCAAACGGTGATGATCGCCGAATACGTGTTCCTGCAAATGTTCCAGACCAGCAACTGGGGCCTGGGGGCGGCACTGAGCGTGGTGCTGCTGGCCCTGGTCAGCGCGTTGATCTGGGTGTTGCTGAAAATGACCCGCGTGAACCGACTGGTAGGCTGAGATCACTATGAATACCCATCGCACAAGCCTGAGTACGCGGCTGCTGGCCGTGATCGCCATGGCCTTTATGCTGTTCCCGCTGCTGACGGTCATTCCGGTGTCCTTCACCAGCAAACGCTTCCTGTCGATGCCCGAGGGCAACTGGTCGCTGCGCCACTACGAGGCGCTGGTCAGCAACCCTGACTGGTTCCATGCCATCAGCCAGAGCCTGAGCATCGCGTTTGCCACCAGCATCATCGCCACGTTGCTGGCCGCCAGCTTCAGCCTCGGTATCTGGTACATGCGCTCGAAACTGGCCACGGCGCTGATCGGCCTGGTGCTGTTGCCGATGGCGATTCCGCCGGTGATCTCCGCGTTGGTGCTGTACTTCATGGAAACCAAACTCGGCAGCTACGCACCGGGGATCGGTTATGACACCCCGACCGGCGTGGTGATTGCCCATGTGATCATGGTCGTCCCTTACGGCGTGGTGACCATGCTGGTGGCCCTCAGCCAGATTGACCGGCGCATCGAACTGGCCTCGCGCAACCTCGGCGCCAGCCTGATGCAGACCACCTTCATGGTGATCCTGCCCAACCTGAAACTGGGCCTGGCCTCCACCGCGCTGCTGGGGTTCGCCCTGTCGTGGGAAGAGGTGGCGGTGACGCTGTTCATCACCAGCGTCAACGTCGACACCCTGCCCAAACGCATCTGGAGCGGCTTGCGCGATAACGTCGACCCGAGTGTCGCGGCGATTTCGGTGTTGTTGATCTCGCTGACCCTGCTGGTGCTGATCGGGCGGTTGGTGGTGCAGCATCTGGCGGACAAACGGGCGCAGAAACTGTTGCATCGGTAAACACGTCGCAACCGAAAGCAAAAGCCCCGCTTCGTGATGAACGCGGGGCTTTTTTGCATTTGCTCCTACAGGGCACCGCGTTTATCCCGCTTGAGCGCGTAATCGTTGACGTCCATCGCGAGCAGGCTCGCTCCTACAGGGCACCGCGTTTATCCCGCTTGAACGTGTAATCGTTGACTTCCATCGCGAGGCTCGCGCCTACAGAAGTGCAAAAAATGACCAGCCGCCTGTTGATCCGTGACAACGCCGCCCCGGTCCAATAGATTAGTCGGCCTGAAAAGGCCCCCGTGCTTTCTCGCCTCTATTCAAGTTAAAAGAAGTAGTGAATTTTCAATGTCCGATTCCAACACCGCTGAATCCGTAGTCACCTTGTCGTCCAAAGCGGAATACGAAAACTCCATCAATCTTTCACAACACGTGCCTCAGGCGAAAACCATCAGTGAGATGGTCCTGGACGCTTTTCAATCGAGCCGTGAAAGCGATCAGATCCGTGAGCTACGCGCCGCGATTCGCCAGGCCCACGACAGCTTCGACGATGACAAGGCTTACGAGCTGATGGGCCAGCTCAAGCAGCTCAAGGACGCCGAAGCGGCCGACATCGCAGCCCTGGAAGACCTGAGCAGCAAGTTCCCGATCAGCCGCATTCTCTCCAGCTTCAAGGACGACCCGGCGTTTCAGGAGATCGTTTACGGGCTGGCGTTGAAGGTGCTGAACCAGACGCACCAGGCCATCAGCAACCCGAGCAGCGGCAAGAGCAAGGCGGCGCGAGCCAAGAAAGACGTCGAAGTGTTCACCATCAGCAAGGACGGCATGAGCGTGACCCTGCCGCTGCGCACCCCACGCTCGCGCTTGAACATTGACCGTGAAGCCCTGGAATTCCTGGGCTTTACCTTCGTTGGCGAAGGCGATGAAGCGGAGCTGGAAAGCGAGACGTTCCTGGACAGCACGGGCGCGGAACAAGCGGTCAACCGCAAAAACATCATCACCGCCCTGCAGCAGCAAACCGCGTTCGACGGTTACAGCATCGCCGCGCAGTAATCCGATACACCTTCGGCTTGCCCTGTAGTGAGGGGGCTTGCCTGTGGCGAGCGAGCTTGCTCGCGCTCGGCGGCGCAGCCGTCGTAAAACCGGTGAATGCGGTTTTTCTGAAATAACGCCGGTGACTGACTTGGGGCGGCTTCACCACCCTGCGAGGGCAAGCACCCTCGCCACAAGACCTCATCACCTCATTTAAGAGCCCCGCCCCAGCGCGGGGCTTTTTATTGCCCGTGATTCCTCGCAATCCGCGATTACTCTTCCAGTATCGACGCCAGAACCACCTTCCCTTAACCCTTGAGCACCACGGGTCCGCCTGCGGGAAGGCGTCAACTCACTTTCCAGCTCAAGACCTCAGTGGTGCGATTGCTGAGGTCATCATGAACACGACGCCCTTGTATCGTCAGTTAGCCCACCATTACCTGGATGCCATCCGCAGCGGCACCCTGAAAACCGGTGAACGATTTCCCTCGATTCGGCTGATGATGGAAAAGCACGCCGTCAGCCTGTCGACCGCGGTGCAGGTGTGCCGCGAGCTGGAGGACTACGGGGTGCTGGAAGCACGGCCACGTTCCGGCAACTACATCCGCCAGCCCGACACACCGGTCAAACCCGCGCCCGCCGCCCCGCCACCCCCTCTGGACACCGGGATCTATGTCGGCATTCATGAACAGGTGTCCTCGGTGCTCAAGGCCAGTCAGCGGGCGACGATCAAGGTCAATTTCGCCAGCGCCTACTGCGCACCGGAGCTGTACCCGATCAAGACCCTGCAAGACAACATGATCAAGGCGCTGCGTCACGATCAGCATTTGCTCGGTGCCGCCGGCTCGACCTGCGGCAACAGCGCATTGCGCAACATCCTGGCCCGCCGGGCGCTGACCACCAAGACCAACCTGACGGCCGATCGCATCGTGATCACCAACGGTGCCACCGAAGCGATCAATCTGGCATTGCGCGCCGTGACCCGGCCCGGCGACACCGTGGCCGTGGAATCGCCAACCTTTTACGGCCTGCTGCAAATTCTCGAAAGCCTGAATCTGCGGGTGCTGGAAGTCCCGGCCACGCCCCACAGCGGGATCAATCTGCTGGCCCTCGAACAACTGCTGCAAGGCCCGGAACCGATCAAGGCGCTGATCGTCATGCCCAACCTGCACAACCCGCTGGGCAGCGTCATGCCCGATGCCAACAAAGCGCGGCTGGTTCAGTTGTGCACCGAACACAACACCGTACTGATCGAAGACGACACCTACGGTGATCTGGTGGACACCGAGCAGCCGTTGTCCACGCTCAAGCACTGGGATAGCACCGGCAACCTGATCTATTGCGCCTCACTGAACAAAACCCTGGCACCGGGTCTGCGCCTGGGCTGGATCAGCGCCGGGAGATGGCACGACCGCGTGGAGATGCTCAAACACACCCAAACCCGTTGTTGCGAGGCGTTGTCGCAACTGGCGGTCAGTGCCTTCATGGGGACACCGTCCTACGAGCGTTACCTGCGGCGTTTGCGCAAAACCCTGACACAACAGCGCCAGCAGATGAGCGCAGCCATCACCCGCTACTTTCCCGAAGGCACCGGCGTGACCCACCCGCAAGGCGGTACGTTGCTGTGGGTGGAACTGCCGCGCGAGCACTCGGCCATGGCGTTTTTCCATGAGGCGCTGAAGGTCGGCATCCAGATTTCCCCTGGGGATATCTTTTCCAATGCCAAGCGATTCAATCATTTCGTGCGCATTGGCTGCGGAGCGCCGTATTCAGCAAAAATCGACGAGGCACTGCAGACCTTGGGCCGTATCCTGAAGAGCCATGGCTAACCCACAGGGGATTGTCACTGAACACAGAATTCGAGCACGACTACCATCAACTGGGGGGGCTGGCTTGCCAGCGATGGCGGAGTGTCAGGCGGCATTGATGCTGAATGTGCCGGCCTCATCGCGGGCAAGCCCGCTCCCACAGTGTTCGTGGATGTACGCCGAGTCCGTGAACGGCCCAAATTTCTGTGGGAGCTGGCTTGCCAGCGATGGCGTCGTGTCAGACACATCCATGTTGAATGTGCCGCCATCGCGAGCAAGCTCGCTCCTACTGGTTTGGGTGATCTTCAGGTCGGGGACTGGTGCAGGCTGATGATGTGCGGGTCGTCGTTCCAGTGCGGGAAGCGTTCGGCGATCAGTGGGTCGTGACCGGGAATCACGTGGTCTTCGCTGTCGGCCAGGCGGTCGATTTCGCTGAAGGCTTCAAGGGTCTGCGCCAGGTCGTCGAGGATCGGGAACGGGCTGCGCTCACGGATGTTGACCCACAAATGCGCGGCGTCCGAGGCCAGCACGATCCATCCTCGCGCGGTATTGACCCGCACCACCTGACTGCCGGGCGTATGCCCACCCACCGGGTGCAGCGTCACACCGGGCATCACCTCGACCGTACCGCTGTGCAAGCGCATCCGCCCTTCGAACAACGGCGGCAGCGCCGACATCACATCGTCGACCTCGTAGGTTTTATTCACCGTGCGATGAGCCATTTTCGGCCCGGTGCAGAAGCGCAGTTCCGCTTCCTGCAGATGCACCGTGGCCTTGGGGAACAGCGCGAGATTGCCGGCATGGTCCCAGTGCAGATGCGTCAGGATCAGGTGCTCGACCTGCGCCGGATCGATGTCCAGTTGCCGCAGGGATTCTTCCGGCAGGCGATACATCTGACGATTGCGCCGATCCGCCGTGGCCGGTTGAAAACAGGTGTCGACCACGATCACCTGCTGCTCGTTGCGGATGACCCAGAAGTAGTAATCCAGCGGCATCGGCGCATTGGGATCACCGCAGCAGGCGTCGTAAAGGAAATTCTCCCGTGCGGTGCGCTGGGCATTGGCGCCGACACGGATGGCGAACACTTCGTACACAGGAACTGACATGGGCGCCTCCGGGTTCAGGCCGCTGCGGTGGTTTTGAGGGTCGGACGAAAATCGAAATCGATCTGCTCGCTGATGCCCAGATCCTGCGCCAGACGATGCAGACCGCTGTAGTCGCGCATGATGGTGGCGTTCTTGTTGCTCTCGCGGGTGTCGGCAATGATCTGCGCGGCGTCTTCAACCCCAAGCTGCGTCAGAATCGCCTCCCACATCGAGTAGTCCTGGGCGATAAAGGCACTCAGCGCTTGCGACAAAGTACGAGCGAAAAATGCCCGCTGAGGCGGCTGCATGTTGCCGTACATCACCTTGGCCACTTCGGCCAGCACCTTGCTGTGGGCGTACTCGTCGCGGTTGTGCTGTTCGGCCACGCGACGGTTTTGCGGCTGGATGGTCTGGTCGTCCGCCAGCAGGTCCAGATAGGCGTTGACGCTGATCTCGGCCACCACCGCAAAGGTGATCGCCGCCAGATCCTTCTGCCACGGCTCGGTCAGCGTTTCACGCAGGGCCAGCAGGCGCAGATAAGTGACGGACGGCGGCAAGTCCAGATCCTGATCCAGCGCCCGCTCCAGCCTGGTCCGTTCGATGGCCCGCAGGTGCATCAGCGTGTGGTAATGCTCGTCGATCAGGGTTTGCTGCATCGCCTCGCGAAAATGCCAGTCGTCCTTGCCCAGGTACTGGTTGGCAATGACGCTCAGCGCCGGATTCACGACGTGTTCTTCGGCGGTGACGGTGCGCAGGTTGTAGCCGATCCAGCCCCAGGTCACCACGCGGCTCTTGAGCGCTTCGCTCAAGGCCTGGAATTTGGGGTGATGGAAAAACGGCACCATGCCCTCGGGGTAATCCGGGCGCGCCGGGTCGAACACTTCATCGACCGACCACTTGTCCGGCGAGCAGACGGTGGCGCGCCGGGTCCAGGCCTGATTGAGCCGCACGATCAGTTGATGATCGACCTTGGCGATCTCGATTGCTGTTTGCATGACGCGATACCTGTAAGACGCGTACCCACAAGGGGTACGCCAAAAGAATGAAGGGCGACGGAAAAATCAGGCCAGCCAATAGCGGGTCAGGTGGCGCGCCGGGTCAGTGTAACGGCTGCGGGCGTGGATCATCCGCCAGTTATCCCAAATCAGCATGCACCCGTCGGGTATCAGCACTGGAATGTTGTGCTCGACGAAATACGCCTCGCCGAGTGCTGCAAATCGGGCCAGGGGCGAGGTGCTGTTGGTGACCCTGGATTGCTGCAAGGCTTCCTTGGAAGGATTCACATCGCCGTAGTGAAACTGGTTGTAACTGAAGCGGAAAATGTCGCCCTCCTCTGTCGGCGTGAGGATGTACTCCTTGACCCGGCACTGCGCGGGTTCGCCGGGTTTGGCGGTGGCGACGAACTCCACCGGCGTGTCATTCAACCACTCGCGCAACTCCGGTTCACTGTGTTCCAGGGACTTCAGGAATTCGTAACCGTCCACCAGCCCGGTGTGCCCGCCACCGCAGGTCGCCTGCTTGTGACAATGCAGGGCCAGGTAACGCGGTGGCGGTCCGTATACCGGCGCTTCGGTATGGGGGCCGATGCCGTTCATGCTCTGGGAGTACGGCAAGTCTTCGTAGCCCGGCTTGCGGGTAATGGCAAAGGCCACTTGCCCGTTGAACTGCGGAATGACCGGACCGAACTCATGCAATGTGCCGGTCACGTCATGGGCGAATTCGCCGGGGGTCAGGACAGTCCAGCCACGGGTCGACAATTCTTCATGGCGATGATCGAGTGAGACGTAAGGTTTGGACGCAACAATCCCTTGATTTGGCATGGTGTGATTCCTGGCGGTTGATCAGGCGTTTACGGTTGAGGTGTACGCGGCAATGAACTGGCGACAGGCTTCACCCGGTCGATAGTGCTGCTCATCGATGCTCTGCACGGGGGTGATTTCGGCGGCGGTGCCGGTGAGAAAACACTCATCGAAGTCGCCCAGTTGCGCAGGCAGAATCGTCGCTTCGACTACCTGGTAATCCAGGGCCCTGGCCAGCTCGATCACGGTCTGCCGGGTAATGCCGTTGAGGAAACAGTCGGGCATCGGCGTGTACAGCGTCCGGCCTTTGACGAAGAACACGTTGGCGCTGGTGGCTTCGGCGACGTGGCCGCGCCAGTCGAGCATCAAGGCGTCGTGGTAACCGCTGTTTTCCGCGTCGTGCTTGCTCAGTGTGGCGATCTGGTAATGCCCGGACGCCTTGGCCTCAAAAGGACTGCTGCTCGGCGGTGGACGTCGCCATGTGGCGGTCTTCAAACGGATACCGGCCATGCGCGCCGCCGGATCGAAATAGCTCGGCCATTGCCAGCAAGCGATGGCCACATGCACACGGTTGAAGCGCGCCGAGGTGGAAATCATCTCGCTGCCACGCCAGGCCACGGGTCGCAGGTAACCGTCGCTGACGTTGTTGCGTTGCAGCAGTTCATGGCTGGCCGCTTCCAGTTCGGCCAGTTCGAACGGAATGGCGAAATCCATCAATTGCGCCGAGCGATACAGACGCTCACTGTGTTCGCGCAGCTTGAAGATCTTGCCGTTGTAGACGCGCTCCCCCTCATACACCGTGCTCGCGTAATGCAAGCCGTGACTGAGCACATGCAGGCGCGCTTGCGACCACTCGACGAACTCGCCGTCGAGCCAGATCCATCCTTCGCGTTGATCAAACGGGATACCACTCATGTCCTTGTCTCCCCAGTGTTCAAGATTCGTCCTACGCCGTTTGCAGCAGGACCGGTATCAATTCGGGCGCTGACTCAAGCAACCGCTCAGGCTCGTTCTGAAAGAAAAACCTTCGCTCGCCAAAGGCGGGTTGCAAGTCATCGAACCAGGTCACCTGCGGGTCGAAGCGTGCGTAAAAGGTGCGCAACACCCATTGCGGATCGCGGGCCTGGAGGAACTGCAGGACAAAGACTTTTTCCCCGGCGACGGTCTCGATGCCGTTGATCAGCACCTTGCCGTAGAAGGTGCTCATGGACGGCCCGCGCACCGTGCGCGCCAGGCCCGACACCGTGCGGTACGCGGCCTGGAAGATTTCGAATGCCCGGGCCAGCGGCATCGCGAAGTAATGGCTGGGGCCGGTGTCGCGCTCGACGAACATGTAATAAGGCACCGCCCCGAGCCGAACGCCTTCGGTCCACAGCGCCGCCCAATCGGCAGGGTTTTCGTTGATGTGGCGGATCACCGGCGCCTGCATGCGCAGGGTCGCGCCCGTGGAGCGGATGCGTTCGACAGCCTGACGGGCGATGTCCTGGCGGATCTCCACCGGGTGGTTGTAGTGGCCCATGATCGACAGGTTTTTCCCTGCCGCGACGATCCGTTTGAACAGCGTCAGCAGCTGCGGCGCGTCCTTGTCGCTGACGAATCGTTGCGGCCAATAGGCCACCGACTTGGTACCGATGCGGATGCTTTTCAGGTGGGGCAGTTCCAGCAGTGGCTCGATGTACCCGGCCAGGGATCGGCTGTTCATGATCAGCGGGTCGCCGCCGGTGATCAGCACATCGGTGACCTCGGTGTGCACTCGCAGGTAACTCACCAGTTCCTGGGATTCACGCGCATTGAACTTGAGTTCTTCTTCGCCGATGAACTGCGCCCAACGGAAACAGAAGGTGCAGTACGCATGACACGTCTGACCGGCACCGGGGAAAAACAGCACGGTCTCGCGGTACTTGTGCTGAATGCCCGGCAGGACTTTTCCGTCGAGGGTGACGCCGTTGTGCGTCAGTTGCCCTGCCGGGTGCGGGTTCATGCGCAGCCAGATCGCCTCGATCCTTCGCTTGATGGCCGCGCTGTCGTCCTGCTCGATCAACTGCTTGAGCGATTGGTACTCGTCTGGCAGCAGCATGTCCTTGTGGGGAAAGGTCATGCGGAAAATCGGATCGTCCGGAATGTTGTTCCAGTCGATCAGTGCTCCCAATACGTATTCGTTGGTGCGAAACGGCATGACCCGGGCCACCACGGTCATGGCCTCTTGCAACGCCGGCGTCAGCCGCTGCCAGTAAGGCGTGTCGCGGATGGTGCGGGAATTATAGGGTTTGTATCTTTCGTGCTCCGACAGTCCTTGCATGGCAGCGCTCCTGGTCTGTGCTGGCGGTGGTTACTGGATGGCTGGCGCTTTGCGCTCTATGTCCATCCAGGCCCGGACGCTGTCGCGATCCCATTGGCGCTGCACATACGCCGCCAGGCGCGCCGGGACCGGATCACCATTGGCAACCAGTCGGTTGAGCATGATCGCCAGGTCGGTGTCGGCAATGCTCCAGTCGCCAAACAGGTGCTCGGCGCCCTCCTCCAGCAAGCGGTCCGCCACAAAGAACAACCGGTCGACCGCGGCCCGGGCCTCGTCGGACAGCGGATTGTCTTTTTTGCCGAAGTACACAAGATCGAACGGGCGCTCCCTGCGCACCACGAGCAGATCGCTGCGCAACCAGGCCTGCAGTTGACGGGCCCTGGCGCGTTGCTTGATGTCTTGCGGGTAAACTCTTTTTGAACCTGGAGCGAGCTCCTCCAGATATTCGGCAATGGCTGAAGATTCCGAAAGCGCAAAACCTTCGTGAACAAGCGCAGGGATTTTGCAAGTTAGAGAAAGATTTCTATAACTTTCGAGATAGTTTTCACGCGCCTTTAAATCCAGCGTGATCAAGTCAAATGAAAGTTGCTTCTCCTTTAAAGCCACAAACGCCGACATGGCAAAAGCGCTGACATAATCCGCACCCAGATACAGCTTTAACTTCGTACTTTCCATAGAACGCTCCCTTGCATCAAACACATTAATCCGTTGCATTTGAAGCGATCGTAGTAAGTTGATTAAGCGCTGAACAGATACAGAAATTACCTGTTTCTATCGATACAGAAATCAGCGCACATCAATCGCCAAAGAGCATTTTTGAGGTATACAAACAAAAAAGGGAGTCAGCGTAGGCGGACTCCCTGGTGTGCAACTGAGAAGAAATTACAGCGGGCGAGGTATCAGGCCAACGTTGGCGGCGTGATTGGATAGCAATGCCATCTGCGGCATGTTGCTGAGGTTGAGCATGGCCAGCGGCTCGGTGGTGCTGGTGTTGACGAAGCCGTGACGGGTCCAGGCCGGCACCAGCAATACATCCCCGGGGCCGATGTTTACCTCCTCTGCATCCCCCAGGGACAAGGCGCCGCTGCCGGACTGGATGATAAACAGATGCCACCAGGCATGGACATGGCCATCGAGCGTTGAACCCGGCACCAGCCATTGCATGGACACCGCCATGCCGGGTGTCAGTTGGCAACCTTCGACAGTGTTATCGTGGGCCAGCGCAACAATATCGACGTCGCTGGCCTCAAGGGCCTGACGCATATCGCCAAGTTCAGCACTTTTCCACACACGAGGTTTGATCGGCTGCCGATCCAGACTTTGGCGAAAGTCCTTATATGAAAAAAACGCACCCTGAACGTTATTCATTAGCTGCTTCCAACTTATTCTGCCGAATTGAGTCACCCGACCTTAGGCCAACCCTTCAACAGTGTAAAGCCGGACAACTTCATTTATAACGGCGACGGGCGCAGCGCCACGATCATATCAACTTCAATGGCCGCATTTTTCGGCAATTGATAAACACCGACTGTGGTGCGTGTATGTTTCCCGGCATCACCCAGTACATGACTGAACACATCCGACGCACCGTTGGCGACTTCACTGAGGTCGACAAAATCGGCCGTGGACTTCACATACACTGTTATCCGGATCAAGGATTTGATCTTGTCCAGCGAACCAATGGCATCCACGATCAGCGCCAATCCCCGCATTGCACTGATGCTGGCGGCCGCTTGCGCATCCGCCATGTTGAGATCCAGTCCGACCCGTCCCGGGTAGTGGATTTTGCCGTTCATGCGCGGCACCAGACCGCTGATATACAGTTCATCGTGATGACGAATCAGCGGCGCGTAATGCCCGCCTGCGGTGTTCTCGCCGTAGATGTCGTAGTCGAATTCCCGTGCCAGAGCGATGAAGCGCTCATCACAGGTCATGTGTTCACTCATTGACGTAACCCTCTTGATCAATACTGCAAAAAACATCGATCGCTGCTGCTTGATCCAAGACTCAACCCACAGCCCTTGTCGGCGCTGCCAGGCCGGTGATCCCAACACTTGATTCAATGGCCTCGGCCAGACGTGACAGGTCCAGGCTGAGGCGCTCGTACTGCTCGTTGAACAACACGATGTGGCCGATGAACGAGAAGTTGTCTTTCACCAGTGCACTGACCGAATCACCGATGCGCTTGGTCAGCACCGCTTCCACCAGTTCGATGTTCAGCGACCGGGCCAGCGACTGGATGTCCGGTACATCCCGCAGGATGCCGCCAGCGTTCGCTCGCAACAGGCGTATGCCGCAGTAGCCGCGCGGCACGGGATCATGGCTGTCGACGTGGCCTTCCACGGCCCAGCGGACCCAGCGTTCCCACGGGTCGAAATCGATGAACGCCTTACGTGCCAGGTCCCAGATGTGCATGCCACCCGGGCGCATGTTGGTTTCCACGGCCGAGGTGCGGTGATTGGCCCTGTGGAAGACTTCGTTGTGCCAGGCCCCGTTGTGCTGCGATACCAACCCGGCCATGTGCCGGCCGGCGGCCATCAGCCGAGCCTGCGCGTCCGCCGGCAAAGGCGCGGGCACCACTTGCTGGATCTCGGCGCGGTAGGCGCCGTCGGTGGTGGTTTTCTCGGTGATCCAGGTACTTCCCGCGACATGGTCCCAGCTGTATTCCCGGGCGTTCTGGATCAACTCTTCGAGCACGATGCCGCCCTCGCGATAGGGCTTGAGGGCCTGCCATGCCTCGTCGCACTCGGACGGGTGGCGAATGACCCGGCAACCGCGGCTGGCACCTTCACAGGCAGGCTTGATGAACGCCTTGCCGCCCATTTCGATCACGCGCTGACGCAGTTCCGGAAGGCTTGTGATCCGGGTGGAAACGATCGGCCGATAATCCTCGGGTGCGGCAGTCGCCGTCGCTTCGAGTTGGCGGAAGATCTGTTTGTCCAGGCCCGCCCGCGCCTCGGCCGGGGTGATGCCGGGCAGGCCGAAATGACTGGCCAGCGCCGCACCGAGTACTACACCACGATCGGAAAACGGCAGCACGCCGATGAGTTTCCAACGATCGGCATTCAGGCAACCGACCACCAGTTCGAGAGAGGCCGGAACGTCTTTCTCGGCCAGCGATGTACTGCACACGTGATCGGCGACCTGATCGTCCCCGGGCTGGATCTTCTCGACCAGCAGGATGAGCCGCGCGTTGTACAACGACTTGCACAGTTCGCGCAGCTTCGGGATATCGTGGACCCGACTGCCGTTGTACCCCACCACTACTACGCATGAAGTCGTATTCATAAAATCCCCGACTTGCAAAATGAAAACCGAAACGGCGATGACTCAGTCATGCAGCGACGCGATTGATTTACGGTTGAGCCAGTACCAGACCAGAATCCCGCCCGCGCCGATGGCCGCCAGCACCAGCGCGTTGTAGGGAGGCGGCATGACCCGCATGATCAACACGGTCAACCCGGCGCCGACCCCCAGGGACACTTCCTTGACGAACATGTTGTTCTGCTTGACCGAGAAATAGTCGAGGTGACTGAACGCACATTCGGCGATGGACAGTACCGCCACCCAGACCAGCGCGCCGACCAGGGTTTCGACGTGGAACGCCGCCGGTGAAGACAGCACCGCGAAACCGATGACGATGATGGCGATCACTGTCAGCACCTTGAAGCGTCCGGTGCGCTCGATCAGTTTCATGACCGGCACTTGCGCGAACACCACCACGGCGCTGTTGAGGATCAGCATCAGCCCGTACCAGCCCGGCAGTTCGCCGGTCTTGAGCAGGATCGCTTGCGGCAGGATCGAGAACACGCCAAACAGCTTGATGCCCATGATGACGCCGGCGATGACCCACGGCAGTTTGTTGCGCCAGCCGCTGCCTTCCTGGCCGGCGGGACGGGCCACCACGGGGTCGCAGGTGAAGGTCGCCCCCATGGCGATGGGAAGGCAAAGCAGGACAAAACCGGCGGCGCCGAGGAAAAACATGGCCGGGGTCAGCAGTGGCGACAGCAGGATCAGCCCTGCCAGCAGGCTGCCCATGTTCATGGCAACCCGGTTATAGGCCGCGCCTTCCTTGGTCTGTGCCGCTTCGCTCTTGATCAGGTAACCGGCAATGGCAATGCCGTAGGCAAACAACGCCGCGGCAAACATGACCACGCCCTGGTTGTGGGTGACGGCCAACAGCACCAGGCCGGCGGCAGCGCACAACAGCGTGACGCTCAAGGAACGGCGACCGAGCACCAGTAACGTCAACGGCAGCAGCAGCAACAAGGCCCGATACCCCAGGGCCAGAATGCTGTTGGTGGCGGTGTCGAGCCAGACGTTGGCCTTGCCCAACACCGCGAACAGCGCAACGGCCGTGATGATTCGAACGGTGAACAACCGCAGGTTGATCACCGGTTTCGCTACGACAACGGTTGTTTCCAAACTCATGCAGCACCTCACAAACCTTGGCGACTGAACGACCGGCAACAGGTCGACAATCCGAAAACTCTCCAAAGCGATGGTAGAAAGAGATGCTTGTCTTGATCAGAGCAAGTTCGTATAGAATCAAACGAACTTTACTGCCGGAGAGACCAGTAAAATGCAGGCTCAGCGAGCAGTGATCGCCGCTATCGAGTTCCAGCCAGGTGTGCCGCTGGTCCAGCAAATCGTCGATCAACTAACCGTGGCGATCAGTCAGGGCGGCCTGCCCCACGGCTCCAGGCTGCCGCCGATTCGCGAACTCTCCGACTTGATGCACGTGGGCAAGTCCACGGTGGTCGACGCCCTGGACCGCTTGCGGGCCAAGGGCCTGGTGGTTTCCCGCCAGGGTTCCGGGCACTACGTGCACCGTTCCAGCAGCACCCTGCCAGCCAACGCCGGGCCGGACCTGCTCCCGCAAGACACCCTCAGCGTGGTCCGCCGCGCGGTGCTACTGGACAATGGCAAGCTGCGCCCGGGGGCCGGTTTTCTGCCGTCCTCGTGGTTGCCTGCCGAAGAATTGCTCAAGGCCGTGCGCGGAACGCTGCGCGCGACCAGCTTGCGCATGGGCGAATACGGCAACGCCAGCGGTTACCTGCCACTGCGACAGGCCTTGCGGGTCAAGATGTCGACCTTGGGCATTGAAGCGCCAGTGGAACAGATCATCACCACCGCCAACACCGTCCAGGCCATCGACATGCTGATGCGCCTGCTGGTCAAACCCGGTGACACGGTGCTCCTCGACGACCCGTGTTACTTCACGATGCACACCAATCTGGCCTGGCATGGCGTGAAGGTCATTACCATCCGCCGCGAGTGCGACGGCATGGACCTGGACGCGTTCGAGCAATTGCTGATCACCCATCGTCCCGTGCTCTACATGACCAACAATGCCCTGCATAACCCGACCGGGCACTCGTTCACCTCGGCCCAGGTTTACCGCCTGGTGGAGCTGAGCCATCGCTACAACTTCCACATCCTCGAAGACGATTTGTACTGCGACATGCAGCAACGCCGAACGCCGCGCCTGGCCGCGAGCGGGCTGGACAATGTCTCTTACGTCTCCGGGTTTTCCAAGACCCTGACCGCCAATAGCCGCGTCAGCTTCGCGGTGCTGTCACCGCAACTGGCGGCGCGGATGGTGACGCTGAAAATGGCCTGCGGCGGCATGACCTCGGAGATGGCCGAGCAGATCATCTGCACCATGCTCAGCGATGGCAGCTACGCCAAACACATGCGCCGCACCGTGGACCGGCTCTATGAGTCGAACAGCCGGGTGGCGGCATGGCTGGGCGAAGCCGGGTGTTCGGTGTCGTCGCTGCCGGGGGAAGGGTTGTACATCTGGACCCGATTGCCGGAAGGATTCAAAGCCGAGTGCCTGGCCAGAAAGGGTCTGGAAATTGACTTGGTACTGGCACCGGGAACCATGCTCAGCAAAGCGGCGGATGCCAATCAGTTTCTGCGCTTCAACGTGGCACACAGTGATCATGTGCAGGTGCGGGAGCGGTTTTTCCGGTTGTTGGACATGCCGCACAAGTAACTGACTGTCTTCGATCCTGTGGGAGCGGGCTTGCCCGCGAAAGGGCCGTCACATTCAGTTTCAATGTCGCCTGCCCCACCGCCATCGCGGGCAAGCCCGCTCCCACAGGGATTGCGGTGTCCAATCGCATCGCGGCCAAAACAAGGCCACGATTGTGCAATTCAATATCCACACGCTACCTTCGCCCGTCGCTGCCAATTCAGCGACCGGGCCTGAGAACTCGAACTCGATATGGGCACATTCGGTGTTTTCCTTATGCATGCCAGCTATCCGTTCCAAATTTATGCTTTTGCACTCAACACCTCCCAACCCAACAGGAGGTGAAGCCCAATGACCATTCCACAAGACCTCAAAACCATAGGCCTCACCCCCTTCTCCTACCACGCCAACGCCCCGCTGTTCCGCATTAACGCCGGCGTCCCGGTAATCGCCGCCCTCTCCCACGCTTTCGACCTGCTCCACCTCGCCAAACTCCTCGCCTCAGACGCCACCATGGTCCGCGACTCGGACCGACACGCCTGGGCCTCGCACTTCTTGCAGGACATGAGCAAGGTCATCATCGATGACGTGGTGAAGGTACTTGATGCACCGTGCAACAACCGCGCATAAATGAAAAAGCCCCGCGATTCTTTTGAATGCGGGGCTCTGAAGCAGCGAAACGTTGTCATTGCAGGACGAGTGATGCAGCCGCATTGATGCAAGCTGGGCTCAGGAAAACGTCGCGCGCTGCTCAGCTTCGTAGTGCCGGGTTTGAAAAGGCAGGAGGATTTGGGCTTTCAGGCCAAGACCCTCACTCAATCCCCAAGAGACAGCGAGCTCATCACGACGTCGACGCAGTGGTGTGACGGTTCTTGGGGTCACGGGTTGTCCGCAAGTCCAATGTGCAACAAGTTCGAGGGCGTTGAGGGTTTCTGACACGCGGAGATCGGATACACACGTAAAGCGAGTGAATCGCTCGAGCAGATAGCCGGCACGCCGAACCTCAACCTCGTCAGTGTGACTATTCAAAAAAGCGACTAACTCGCCCTCCAGATCTGAGTTCGAATACCAGACAGCTTTGGCGGCACTCACAAGCGCAACGTCATCCGCTTGATTCAATGGTCTTTTTACCAGCGTGTCCAAAGCGGATGAGAGGACGTGGCCGTCAAGGGGCTTCGTCATCAGTGCTCTCCAGGTAATCGTGCAAAATATTCGTAAGAACGGAGATGGGTGGTTCCTTGTTGCCAACATATACATCAATCGCCTGTAACGCCAGCCGACGGAACTCGCTGGTCAGTATGAAACCAGCCCTGAGAAGTGCCTTGATATCACCGATGTCCTGATCGGTCGCTCTGCCCAGCTTGGAGATAGCAATGTCGACAGGCGCTGCGATATGTACGTGGAGTGGGGACTCAACCGCAAACTCTGCAAAGGGAAGGCTCCGCTCCCAATAGTCCTCATGGATTGGGCCAAAACTGGTGTTGTACTGAAGGTCGTAGTTCAGTTCCATCAATCGACCGGATCGCTCATCAACAAACTGCTCGGGTATTTCTGCCAGCATGGTTTGCAAGTGCAAACCTTCGGGAACATGTGCCTCATAAATCTCGGCATCCACATCAGTGGAAACGCGATGATGGGTATATAGGTGTACTGCGCAGCCGCCGAAAACGATCACTTTGACAGCCCCCGGTCCTGCGCTCTGAAGTTCCAACTCCGCCTCAACAGATTTGAACATCGAAATCAAAGCCTGCCCCAACGCAGTATCCGTTTTAACGCGGGGGGTGATTACCTCTGGCAATTCCATCGTAGATCCTCTGGGATGCTTGTAATAACGGCATCCCGAGGCTAGAGAGACGACTTCCGACCCTCAACCTGAAAACTCCGTGGGAAAATTCAGGTAAATCCTTAAGTATTTTTGCCTGCAAAGTCGCCCCATCCAAGCGAGCGTGCTCGCAATAGCGACACCAGAAAAACCCCCAACAAAAAGCCCCGCGCTTCTCTCGAAGGCGGGGCTTTTCAATTCAGCTTCTGAACCTTAAGGCGCGTACGTCAGCAACAGCTCGGTCGGCACTTTGAAGTCCAGGGACATCATCACGCTCAACGCGGTAATGGTGAAGATCGAGAACACGAACAGCTTGCGTGCCCAGACCGTGTCATCCACTGCCTTGTAGCCGGTCCAGGCCATGTACAGCCAGTACATGCCCATGGCCGCGGCGACGGCGAGGTAGCTCATGCCGGCGTAGCCGCTGAAGGTCAACATCAAGGTCGCCACGAGGAAGGCCAGGATGTAGATCAGGATGTGCTTCTTGGCCACTTCGATTCCGCGCTTGACCGGCAGCACCGGGATCGATGCGGCCAGGTAATCGTTGAAGCGGAAGATCGCGATGGCGTAGGAATGCGGCATCTGCCACAGGCTGAACATCACCAGCAGGGTCAGCGCAGCCATGTCGAAGGTGTTGCTCACGGCCACGTAACCGATTACCGGCGGCATGGCGCCCGACAGACTGCCCACCAGCGTGCCGTGAACCGACTTGCGCTTGAGGTACAGGCTGTAGAAGCCGACGTAGATGACGAAACCGATCACCGCGAACAGCGCAGCCAACGGGTTGGCCACCTTGTACAACAGCGCAACGCCGGCGACACCCAGGACGGTCGCGTAGATCAGGGCCAGTTTCAGGGAGATCAGGCCCTGGACCAGCACCCGGTTCTTGGTGCGTTCCATCTTCAGGTCGATGTCGCGGTCGATGCAGTTGTTGAACACGCAACCGGAGGCGACCACCAGGGACGTGCCGATCATGGCGGCCAGGAAGATGGCCAGATCGACATGCCCTTTGGAGGCCAGGAAAAATCCGCCTGCCACAGAAAGCACGTTACCGAAAATGATCCCCGGTTTGGTGATTTGGATAAAGTGCTTAAAGGACATCCGGACTTACCTCACTTCGCCATCATGAACGTGTGGATGCTGAACATGATCCACAGCGACAGACCTACCAGCAGGACAATCACGATCGCGGCGAAAACAAACGCAATCACGTTGTTACGCTGCGCGGCCGAACGGTCCAGGTGCAGGAAGTACACCAGGTGCACCAGCACCTGGATGACGGCCATGGCGACGACGATCATCAGGGTGATCGACTTCGGCAGCGTCGGGAACATGACCAGACCGAACGGGATCAGGGTCAGGATCACCGACAGGATGAAGCCGATGCCGTAGGACTTGACGCTGCCGTGACCGGCGTCGTCGTGACCATTGTGGGAATGAGCTGCGTTAGCCATTTACATAGTCCCCATCAGATAAACAACCGTGAATACGCAGATCCACACCACGTCCAGGAAGTGCCAGAACAGGCTCAGGCAGCTCAGACGGGTCTTGTTGGTCGCCGTCAGGCCGTTTTTCTGCACCTGATACATCATGATCGCCATCCAGATCAGACCGCTGGTCACGTGCAGACCGTGGGTGCCGACCAGGGTGAAGAACCCGGACAGGAAGCCCGAACGGTTAGGGCCGTAGCCCTCGGAGATCAGCATGTGGAACTCGTTGATCTCCATGCCGATGAAGCCGGCACCGAACAGGAAGGTCATGGCCAGCCAGCCCAGGACCTGCTTCTTGTTGCCACGGAAGAACGCCAGCATGGCGAAGCCGTAGGTGATCGAACTGAACAACAGCAGAGCGGTTTCGCCCAGCACGTATGGCAGTTCGAAGATGTCGTGGCCCGACGGGCCACCCGCTACGTTGTTAACCAGTACCGCGTACGCTGCGAAGATCGACGCAAACAGAATGCAGTCGGTCATCAGGTAGAGCCAGAAACCGAATACGGTCATCTCGCCCGAGTCGTGGTGGTGGTCATCGTGCCCATGGTCATGACCATGGGCGTGTCCAACATTGGTCACTAAGTTCGACATGGTTTAAGCCTGTTCCAACGAGGTTTCAACACGGGTGGCGGTGGCCGGGATTTTCCCTGCCGCTACCAGACGCTTGTGCTGCTCGGCTTCGATGCGTTCGATCACGTCGACCGGCACGTAGTAGCCTTGATCATCACGAGCGGCGTGGATCGCGAAGTAGATCACGGTGCCGGCCAGGCTAGCGATGGCCAGCCACCAGATGTGCCAGATCATTGCGAAACCGAACACGGTCAACAGAGCGCCCATGACCACACCGGTGGCGGTGTTGTTTGGCATGTGGATCGGCTCGTACTTGGCCGTAACCTTGTACGCAGTGCCGTTTTCCTTGGCTTCGGTGAACGGATCGACAACATCGGCCTTCGGCAGCACGGCGAAGTTGTAGAACGGAGGTGGCGACGAAGTCGACCATTCCAGGGTGTGTGCATTCCACGGGTCGCCGTGGTCGCACATGTTTTCCGGCTTGTTGCGGTCACGCACGCTGACGTACAGCTGGATCAACTGGCAAGCGATACCCACGGCGATCATCACCGCACCGAACATGGCGACGTACAGGTACGGCACCCACTCAGGGTTGGTGGTGGCGTTCAGACGACGGGTCATGCCCATGAAGCCCAGTGCATAGAGCGGCATGAACGCGACGAAGAAGCCGCTGATCCAGAACCAGAACGCTGCCTTGCCCCAACCTTCGTGCAGCTTGAAGCCGAACGCTTTAGGGAAGTAGAAGCCGAAGCCGGCGATGTAACCGAATACCGCGCCGCCGATGATCACGTTGTGGAAGTGCGCGATCACGAACAGGCTGTTGTGCAGAACGAAGTCAGCACCCGGGATGGCCAGCAGTACGCCGGTCATGCCGCCGATGGCGAAGGTCACCATGAAGCCCAGGGTCCACAGCACCTGGCTGGTGAAGCGCAGACGGCCCTGGTAGATGGTGAACAGCCAGTTAAACAATTTCACACCCGTCGGGATGGAAATCAGCATCGTCGCCAGACCGAAGAAGGCGTTGACGCTGGCACCCGAACCCATGGTGAAGAAGTGGTGCAGCCAAACCATGAAGCCCAGGATCGAGATCGCGCCCGATGCGTAGATCATCGAGTGGTGGCCGAACAGTTTCTTGCCGGTGAAGGTCGAGATGACTTCGGAGAAGATACCGAATGCCGGCAGGATCAGGATGTACACCTCAGGGTGACCCCAAGCCCAGAACAGGTTGACGTACATCATCGGATTGCCACCAAGTTCATTGGTGAAAATGTGGAAATCCATGTAACGGTCAAGCGTCAGCAGTGCCAGGGTAGCGGTCAGGATCGGGAACGAAGCCACGATCAGGACGTTGGCCCAGGTGCAGGTCCAGGTGAAGATCGGCATGTCCATCAGCTTCATGCCAGGGGTACGCATTTTCAGCACGGTGGCCAGGAAGTTGACCCCCGTTAGCGTCGTACCCAGACCCGATAGCTGTAGCGCCCAGATGTAGTAGTCCATCCCCACGCCAGGGCTGTACTGCAGACCCGACAACGGCGGATAGGCAACCCAACCGGTCTTGGCGAATTCGCCGACGCCCAGGGACAGGTTGATCAGCACCACGCCGGAAACCAGCAGCCAGAAGCTCAGGGAGTTCAGGAACGGGAAGGCAACGTCACGCGCGCCGATCTGCAGCGGCACTGCAAGGTTCATCAGGCCGGTGAAGAATGGCATCGCCATGAAGATGATCATGATCACACCGTGAGCGGTGAAGATCTGGTCATAGTGTTCAGGTGGCAGGTAGCCCGGCGAACCCTCGGTGGCCATGGCCAACTGGGTACGCATCATGATGGCGTCGGCAAAACCGCGCAGCAGCATGACCATGGCGACGATGATGTACATCACGCCGATTTTCTTGTGGTCGACCGACGTCAGCCACTCGGTCCACAGGTAGGTCCACTTCTTGAAGTAGGTGATTGCAGCGAACAACGCCAGACCACCGAGCGCGATCATGGAGATGGTCACCATGACAATCGGCTCGTGGAACGGGATCGCTTCCCAACTTAATTTACCAAACATCGTTTACTCCTCTGCCCCGGCAGCTGAATGCGAACTCGAGTCCATCCCTTCCATTTGGGCCACTTCTTTCTCTTCTTTCTCGTGCTTGACCTTAGGGCCCGGTTTCATGCCTTCGTACTTGTCGACGATGGTCTGGAACAGGTTTGGGGTCACCGAGGCGTAGAGCTCGACTGGGTTGTTCTGGCTTGGCTTGGAAAGGGCTGCGTATTCAGCTTGTTCAAGCTGTTTAGGTGCCTTTTTGACTTCACTTACCCAGGCGTCGAAATCTTCCTGGGAAGTTGCGATCGCTTTGAATTTCATACCGGTGAAACCCGCGCCGCTGTAGTTGGCGGAGATACCGTCCATTTCAGCGTTCTGGTTGGCGATCAGGTGCAGTTTGGTCTGCATGCCCGCCATCGCGTAGATCTGGCCGCCCAGAGCAGGGATGAAGAACGAGTTCATCACGGCGTCGGAAGTGATCTTGAAGTTGATCGGCGTGTGCGCCGGGAACACGATCTTGTTGACCGTGGCGATGCCTTGTTCCGGGTAGATGAACAGCCACTTCCAGTCCAGCGCGACCACTTCGATGGTCACAGGCTTGACGTCGGATTCCAGCGGCTTGTACGGGTCAAGGGCGTGGGTCGACTTGTAGGTGACATAACCCAGGGCAATGATGATCAGAATTGGAACTGCCCACACCGCGATCTCGATCTTGGTGGAGTGGTTCCATTTCGGGGTGTAGGTGGCGTTAGCGTTGGACGCGCGGTATTTCCAGGCGAACAGGAAGGTCATGACGATGACCGGAACCACGACCAACAGCATCAGCAGCGTTGCGGTGATGATCAGGTTTCGCTCGTCCAGACCGACCTGGCCCTTGGGATTGAGCAAGGTCATGTTGCAGCCTGACAGCAACAACGTGCCAATCAGCGGCAATAAGCCTAGTAGTCTGGGGTACCTGTTTTTACTCATCTCACGACCTCTAAAGCAGCTTGCGCAATGCAGTTGGGTTTTGATCGCCAACACTTCACCCTGCCAAGGGTTGGCATTTTTCTTGGATTGAATAAGGGCTGGCCCGTCGTGCGTCAGACGCGTTTCGACAAATCCTGAGCTAGCGTTGAGTTCTTATTCGAATTCGTGGTCAAAGGCCTTGTTACAGACCAATTCCATTTGGTGCGGATAATTGGAGGCACCGACACCAGGGGGTCGCATGAAGCCACCCGGCCTCTCGACACCCGGTTTCTGCTCATCCACCTGAGCCAGGGCGAGCAGAGTCGGGAATTCAGTGCGGGCGATTGTAGATATGTAGCGTTTTATAAACCATGTCTCATCCCGAAATAATTTTTATCCAAACCAGCAACAATCCTTACCGGTTTTCGCAAAAGTGGCGCATCTTATCGAAATTGATTCTCAACAAAAACACCAAAAAAAGTAGGGCTACCACCCGCGATTCAGACAGTATCGGCGCCTCCCAAGACGCCGCCGACCTGGCCCCAGCCCCGATATGACAAGGGTTCTGGCAAATTGCCAGGGTCTGTTAAAACTGCCTGTTCCGGCCTCGCCGATGCAAAACCGCCAGCCCGCCAATCGGGCCAGTTTCGTTGCGTGACGACGCACCAATCCGACGCCCTGGCGACCGCTGCGACACTCAAGATGTGACAACATGTCGCACACGTATCGCACCCCTCCTTGCCATACATCACGGCCTTTTTACAGGCCCACTGAAGCGCACGCTGCAAGACAAAAAAAGCCCCGGCGCCCTCATCGAGGACCGGGGTGTTTTCATGCATCGCGGTGAATGCGCCGCAGAACTCAGCGCAGGCTTTTGCGGTTACGCACGGTCAGCAGCGGCACCAGCACGACGACCAGCACGAAGGCCACCAGCGCCCATTGCGCCAGGGACAGACCGAGGATCGGCGGGTAGGGCGTAGAGCAGAATCCGTCGACCTGGAAGCCCAGGGGGAAGATCTTCGCCAGCGGCAGACCGTCCACAATCGGCTGCAACACATCGATGCCGCAACTGACTGCCGGATAAAACTGCGTGTAGACGTGATGCCCCGCCACCCCGACGCCTGCCAATGCGCAGATCACGACCAGGGTTTCAAACAGGGTGATGCTGCGGCGCGTGCTCATGGCAGCGCCAATGAAGGCGAAGAGCGCGATCAACAGCAGCGCATAGCGTTGCAGGATGCACAATGGGCACGGCGCTTCACCCAGCACGATTTGCATGTACAGAGCGCCGCCGATCAGCGCCAGGCAGATGATGCCCAGCAACACCAGGTAGCGTCGTTCACGGCCCAACCGCATTGTTTCCTCGCTCATCGCGTTTCCCTTGAAGGTTTCGATTGCCCGCCAGTCTACACGCTGCCCTGGTTTTTGAGAGCCTGGCGCGATCCGGAGGGATGTCGGGGGAATAGACGATAAGCGGGTTAAGAAGGGATTAACTTTTATGCGTTATTTCAATTCAAGACTGCGGAGCGGCATTCGCGAGCAGGCTCGCTCCCACAATGGATTTCGGTTGAACACAAATCTTGTGCTCCCCTCGGTCACTGTGGGAGCGAGCCTGCTCGCGAAATAGGCGACTCGATCTCCCGAGTCGCTTGCGGTGACTTACTCCAGCGCCGCAGCCGGCCCGAAGAATTCATAACGGCTTTGCTTCTCCGGCACACCCAAGGCCTTGAGGTGGCGCTTGATCGCCGCCATGAAACCTTTGGGGCCCAGGAAGTAAGCATCCACGTCGCGCTCTTGCGGCAACCACGCGGCCAACTGCTCCTGGCTCAACAACCCGACCTTGTGCGCTGCCGGGCTCACGCCATCGTCTTCGTCGTAGCAATAGAAGCGCTTGAGTTGCGGATGACGCTCGGCCAGACCGTCGATCCAGTCACGGAAGGCGTGAACGCTGCCGTTGCGGGCGCAATGAATGAAGTGCACCGGGCGTTCGGTCTCCAGCGCCGCTTCGAGCATCGCCAGGGTCGGGGTGATGCCGACGCCGCCGCTGATCAACACCAGCGGTTTGTCGCTGGCAGTCAGGGTGAACTCGCCCGATGGCGGGAACAGCTGGATGCTCGCGCCAACTTGCAATTGATCGTGCAGGTGGTTGGAAGCGCGACCGCCGGTTTCCCGCTTGACGCTGATGCGGTACTGACCTTTGTTCGCCAGGGCCGACAGCGAATAGTTACGACGAATTTCTTCGCCGTCGAGGATCAGTTTCATGCCGATGTACTGGCCTGGTTCTGCTGCCAGGATCGGGCCCTTGTCCGCCGGTTCGAAGTAGAACGAGATGATTTCCGCGCTTTCCTCGACCTTGGCCGCCACGATGAATTCCCGCGCCCCGCGCCAGCCGCCCGGTGCCTGTTCTTTCTGATCGTAGATGCTGGTTTCAGCACCGATCAGGATGTCCGCCAGTTGACCGTAAGCCGCCCCCCACGCCGCAATCACTTGCGGGGTGGCGATTTCCTCGCCCAGCACTTCAGCGATTGCGCGCAGCAGGCAGGTGCCAACGATCGGGTAGTGTTCCGGCAGGATTTGCAGGGCTACGTGCTTGTTGATGATCTTGGCCACCAGGTCGCCCAACTGGTCGAGTTGGTCGATGTGGCGGGCGTACATCAGTACGCCGTTAGCCAGGGCGCGTGGCTGGTCACCGCTGGCCTGGTGCGCCTGATTGAACAGCGGGCGCACTTCTGGATACTCGGAGAGCATCATGCGGTAGAAGTGAGTGATCAATGCCTCGCCACCGCTTTCCAGTAGCGGCACAGTGGATTTGACGATGGCACGGTCTTGGGCGCTAAGCATAAAGTGACTCCTGGGCAACAAGGTTTTTTCAACGTTTGCCCTATGCTTATCAGTTTCCATGCCAATATTTATTTCGTTATAAATCAACAAGTTAAATGATCGATAGTCATATCGACACGACCTGCTTTATAGTCATACCGACTACATGGAGTCACTATGACTGCAAAATCCCTTCTGACCGCCCTGCTACCACTGGTCTCGGACCTGTCCCGCGAACTGCCCGAAGGCGAGCGCTATCGGCGCTTGCTGGAAGCCATGCGCGCCCTGCTCCCCTGCGATGCGGCCGCCCTGCTGCGCCTCGATGGCGAATGGCTGGTGCCGCTGGCTGTCGACGGTTTGAGTACCGACACCCTCGGCCGCCGCTTCAAGGTCAGTGAACACCCGCGTTTCGCAGCCTTGCTCAGCGGTTCCGGGCCGACCCGGTTCGCCGCCGACAGCAACCTGCCCGACCCTTACGACGGCTTGGTCGAGGGCCTCGATGACCACCTGGAAGTCCATGACTGCATGGGCTGCCCGCTGTTTATCGACGAGCGCCCGTGGGGCCTGCTGACCCTCGATGCCCTTGATCCGGAACAGTTTCAGCCGATCGAGCTCGATTCACTGGAAGCCTTCGCCAGCCTCGCCGCCGCCACGGTCAATGCCGCCGAGCGCATCGAACGCCTGAACAATCGCGTCGAAGATGAACACCAGCGGGCCGAGGTCTACCGCCAGGCCAGCGGCCAGCAGAACCGCGAGATGATCGGCCAGAGCAAGGCGCACAAACGCCTGGTGGAAGAAATCAACCTGGTGGGCGGCAGCGACCTGACCGTGCTGATCACCGGGGAGACCGGGGTTGGCAAGGAACTGGTGGCGCAGGCCATTCACGCCGCCTCGGCCCGCGCCGACAAACCGATCATCAGCCTCAACTGCGCCGCCTTGCCCGACACACTGGTGGAGAGCGAACTGTTCGGCCATGTGCGCGGTGCCTTTACCGGGGCGTTGAATGATCGGCGCGGCAAATTTGAACTGGCCAATGGCGGCACCCTGTTTCTCGATGAAGTCGGCGAGTTGTCGCTGACCGTACAGGCCAAGTTGCTGCGGGTCCTGCAAAGCGGACAACTGCAGCGACTGGGGTCGGACAAGGAGCATCAGGTCGACGTGCGCCTGATCGCGGCGACCAACCGCGACCTGGCAGAGGAAGTGCGCAGTGGCCGTTACCGCGCCGACTTCTATCACCGCCTCAGCGTTTACCCACTATTAGTACCGGCCCTGCGTGATCGCGGGCGGGACGTTCTGTTGCTCAGCGGCTACTTTCTGGAACAGAACCGTTCGCGCATGGGCCTCAACAGCTTGCGCTTGAGCACCGATGCCCAGGCCGCGTTACTGGCTTACGACTGGCCGGGCAACGTGCGTGAGCTGGAACACTTGATCGGCCGCAGCGCCCTGAAAGCCCTGGGTAACTGCAAGGAACGACCCAAGATTCTCAGCTTGAGCGCGGCGGACCTGGATCTGCCCAATGCCAATGCTGAAGCACCCGTCGCGCCAACGGCCCCGGCCGCCGTGACGCTGGTCACGGGGGATTTGCGCGAGGCCACTGAAAACTATCAGCGCCAGTTGATCGGCGCGTGCCTGGAACGGCATCACAACAACTGGGCGAGTGCCGCGCGTGAACTGGGCCTGGACCGGGCGAATCTGGGGCGCATGGCCAAAAGGCTCGGCATGAAGTGACGCCGGGCTTGCCACCTCACCGCAGGAGTCGTGCTAAAACCAATGGATTGGTATTGGCCCTAAAGCCTGCCCGCAACAAGTCGATAACCCGGCATCGAAGTTGTTGGCGATCCTCGCGATCGCCCATCACCTTTTCCCAAGAAGGTACTTATGTCTTCCACCAAAGCCCGCGCAGATTCACTTTCGCTTTTGCTGTTTACCTTGCGCAGCGGCAAGTTGATGGCAATCAACCTGCTCAAAGTGAGTGAAATCATCCCCTGCCCGCCGCTGACCAAGCTGCCGGAGTCGCACCCTCACGTCAAAGGCATTGCCACGCTGCGTGGCGCGTCGCTGTCGGTGATCGACCTGAGCCGGGCCATCGGCGAACGACCGCTGGAAGACCCGAACGGCGGCTGCCTGATCGTCACCGACGTCAGTCGCTCCAAGCAGGGCCTGCACGTTCAGGCGGTGAGCAAGATCGTTCACTGCCTGACCACCGATATCCGTCCACCGCCCTTCGGCTCTGGCGGCGTGCGCTCGTACATCACCGGCGTGACCTCGGTCGATGGCACCCTGGTGCAGGTACTGGACATCGAAAAGGTCATCCACGGCATCGCCCCGGTGCAGATTGAATCCGCACCGACCGAACTGAGCATGGAAGACGCTGAGTTGTTGGGCAACGCACGGATTCTGGTGGTGGATGACAGTCAGGTGGCCCTGCAGCAATCGGTGCACACATTGCGCAATCTCGGCCTGCAATGCCATACGGCCCGCAGCGCCAAGGAAGCCATCGACTGCCTGCTGGATCTGCAAGGCACCGCCCAACAGATCAACCTGATTGTCTCCGACATCGAAATGTCTGAAATGGACGGCTACGCCTTCACCCGAACCCTGCGCGAAACCCCGGACTTTGCCCACCTCTATGTGCTGCTGCACACCTCACTGGACAGTGCGATGAACAGTGAAAAGGCGCGCCTGGCCGGTGCCAATGCGGTGCTGACCAAGTTCTCCTCGCCAGAACTGACCCAGTGCCTGATCACGGCTGCCAAGGCTGTGGCTGAACAGGGTCATTGAGTCTTGGCCGAGGACTTTTGCTTTTTGATGCGGCGCAACCTCGCCGAGGCTGTGCTGGCCATCCCTTGGCCAAGCGATCTTCAATTGACCCGCTACCGTCCTGAACTCGCCGAAACCGTCCACCAGCTGATGGCGCTGGGTTACCGCGAGGGCGGTGGTCGCGTACCGGAACTGGAGCGCTGGCAACGGCAATTTGAAACCGACCCCGAATACGATCCCGAGCTGTGCTTTATTGCCCAGGATGCCGAAGGCGTGGTTGCCGTGTGCCAGTGCTGGACCAGTGCCTACATCAAAGACCTGGTGGTGCATCCACGGGCTCGACGACAAGGGTTGGGACGCGCCTTGCTGCTGCATGCGTTCACGGTGTTCCAGCAACGCCGCGAGGGCTTTGTGGATTTGAAAGTGCTGGAGGACAACCTGCGCGCGCAGCGGTTGTATGAAAGCGTCGGGATGTATGTGGTGCGCCGGGAAGCGGTTCCAGCCTGACGATCACTCTCAATCATTCAGGCATAATCCGGTCCTTCGCCCTCCAAAAGGATTTCCGGCCCATGAAAAACGCAGCCCTGACCCTGCTCTGCCTCACCGCCCTCGCCACCCAGGCCCACGCTTCCAGCCCCGACGCCTGGGCTGCCTACGACAAAACCGTACTCGTCAGTTGCACCAAGGCCAGTGGGCTGAAGAATGCCAAACCCGTCGGCAACGCCGCGCAGTTCGATGACCGGGTCGGTTACAGCGCGCTTCTGCTGCAAGGTCAGTACCCGCAAAAACACATGAAAGGCGCACAAGGCACCGAACTGTGCCTCTACAACAAAAAAAGCAAAACCGCGTATATCACCGAATGGGACTCGATTCGCCCCGCCGTCCAGGCACAGTGAGTGGCGCATAACTTGCTTCGGCAGCGCACTTCACGGTGACATTCTGTCGCCGCTTCCCTCGACGCGACCGAGCGCCCAATGAATACGACGTTTTCCTGCGTAGGCTGTGGTAAATGCTGCAACGATCACCATGTGCCCCTGACCCTGGCCGAAGCCCGGATGTGGGCGGCCGATGGCGGGCAGGTGATCGTGCTGGTGGAGGCGTTCCTGGGCAACGGCCTGGGCCTGCCCGCACAGCAACGCGACCACGCCGAACGCCGCTCGGCAGTGGTTCACAGTGGCGAATCCAAGGCGTTCGTCGCTATCACCTTTGCCGCCTACAACGTCGGTCCCTGTCGGAATCTTGACGAGGACAACCTCTGCCGCATCTACGAGCGCCGGCCGCTGGTGTGCCGCATTTATCCGATGGAAATCAATCCGCACATTCCCCTAAACCCGGCGATCAAGGAATGCCCGCCCGAATCGTGGGAAAAAGGACCGGACCTGATCGTCGGCGGTGAGTTGGTCGACCGTGAGCTCATGGCGCTGATTCAACGCTCCCGTCAGGCAGATCGCGATGATATTCAGATGAAGGATGCGATTTGCGCGCTATTGGGCATTCGCACGACGGCGCTGAAGGGGGATGGATTTACCGCCTATCTGCCGGACATGGCCGAGTTTGCCACGATCATCGATGACCTGGCCGGGCAGACGCTGCCGCAGTGGGACAGCGAGTGGCTGTTCCATGTGTCTGGTGAGGATATCGCCAGACAGGTCGTGGATGCCGGAGGGCAATTGGCCACGCAGGCGCCGGCGAACTACTCGTTTATTTCGTTGCGGGTGGCTTGAGTCTGGAAAATGTGTCGCCTGCTCGCGATGACGGCAGGCCTGACACCGCAAAGCCTGAAACCTAGCGCTTGCCCATCGAACGCCGCGTCCCCGGCGGTGCCATGCCCGGGGTCTTGGTGTGGCCGTTCTTGGCGCCGTTCTTGTACCACGGCTGATTGGCGTTCTTGGCGCCGGCCAGTTCTCCTGGCTTGAACGGGAACTTGAACGCGGGGATGGCGGCTTTGGTTTCGCTGTCGGCGCTGGAGTCGACGCTGTCTGGCAGCTCTGCCTGCTCGTCGCTCAAGGTGTCGGCGACCGGCGGTTGTTTCGGGGAAGTCATGAAAGCTCCGGGTGGTGCGTAAAGTGTCGGGCCCGGTCAGCGAGCCACGAAAGGCGGCAGTATAACTGGATGAAGCGCTGCAAGCTGCTGTTAAGCGACTCGCACAAATCCCGGGAAGAATGTTAGCGTGCTCAGCATTCTCCACCGCCCAGACGAGCCCTGCGCCCATGAAAAAGACCGTCCTCGCCTTCAGCCGCGTCACGCCTGAAATGGTCGAACGCCTGCAACAAGACTTCGACGTGATCGTGCCGAACCCGAAAAACGGCGACATCAATGCCCAGTTCAACGAAGCCTTGCCCCATGCCCACGGCCTGATTGGTGTCGGTCGTAAACTGGGACGCGCCCAACTGGAGAACGCCGCCAAACTGGAAGTGGTGTCCAGCGTTTCGGTGGGCTACGACAACTACGACGTCGCCTATCTCAATGAGCGCGGGATCATGCTCACCAACACCCCGGATGTGCTCACCGAAAGCACCGCCGACCTGGCGTTCGCGCTGCTGATGAGCAGTGCCCGTCGTGTCGCTGAACTGGATGCCTGGACCAAGGCCGGTCAATGGCAAGCCACTGTTGGCGCACCGTTGTTCGGTTGCGATGTGCATGGCAAGACTCTGGGCATCGTCGGCATGGGCAACATCGGCGCGGCCATCGCTCGCCGTGGGCGCCTGGGTTTCAACATGCCGATTCTCTACAGCGGTAACAGCCGCAAGACCGCGCTGGAACAGGAACTCGGCGCACAATTTCGCAGCCTGGATGAACTGTTGGCCGAAGCCGATTTTGTCTGCCTGGTGGTACCGCTCAGCGAGAAAACCAGACACCTGATCAGCCATCGCGAACTGGCGTTGATGAAGCCAGGCGCAATCCTGGTGAACATTGCTCGCGGCCCGGTGGTCGACGAGCCGGCGCTCATCGAAGCCCTGCAGAACAACCGCATTCGCGGTGCCGGGCTGGATGTGTACGAAAAAGAACCGCTGGCCGAATCGCCATTGTTTCAACTGAAAAACGCGGTGACCCTCCCGCACATTGGCTCGGCCACCCATGAAACCCGCGAAGCCATGGCCAATCGCGCCCTGACCAATCTGCGTAGCGCCCTGCTGGGTGAGCGCCCACAGGATCTGGTCAACCCGCAAGTCTGGAAAGGCTGAATAAAAACGGGCAGGCGTTACAGTCGCCTGCCCGTTCACATTAATACCCACGCATCCAACTTACCGATACATATCCTGCAATTCAGTTCACGGCCAAATAAATAATTCGCCGTATAAACTCCAGACTAAAACACCCCGACAGTTAGTTTTGGAGAACATAGACCTTGAGCCTAATCACAACCAACCACGTCATTAAATTCAGCAAAGCCACACTGATGCTATTCTTCAGTTTCTTCGGCTTGCTGGTGATGTACAGCAATATTACCGACTACGCGACCAACTATGAGTACCTGTCACACATCCTGAGCATGGACACCGTCGACGCAAGCTCCAGGTACAGCAGGCGAGCGATTACCTCCCCCATACTCCAGCACCGGATTTACTGGCTGATCATTACATTTGAAGTCATGTATACGACCTTCTGCATCCTGGGCACTTACAATCTGTACAAAAACATAAACTCCAGCAGCAAGAAATTTCACGAAGCGAAGAAGTTCGCCATTATCGGCTTATTGATTGCACTCTTTCTTTATTACCTCGGCTTCCAGGTCATTGGTGCCGAGTGGTTCAATATGGACCAATCAAAACAATGGAACTACAAAGACTGGGCCCAGCACATTGTCGACTTCATGTTGCCATCGTTGTTGTATCTGGCGATCAGGATCGAGCGCTGAAGACGCACTCGACCCTGATGCAACTTCAAGCCAACTTGCCAACGCCCTGCAGGATCGGCGCCTTGGGTTTACGGAACACCAGGACGTTGCCCAGCATCACCAGCACCAACCCTGCCAGGGCCGGCAACGTCCATTGGTAACCCTCGGCGAACGCCGATACATTCAGCGCCACCACCGGGAACAGCACCGTGCAATAGGCGGCGCGCTCCGGCCCCATGCGCCCGACCAGCGTCAGGTAAGCCGTGAAACCAATCACCGAACCCGGAATGACCAGGTACAGCAGCGAACCGATGTAGCGGGCACTCCATTCCACATCGAATGGAATCCCTTTGACCAGACACCACACCGACAGCATCGCTGCGCCATAGGCCATGCCCCAGGCGTTGGTGGTCAGCGGCTTGAGCCCGGCTTTCTGTTGCAAGCTCGATAGCATGTTGCCCGCCGAGAAACACAGGGTGCCGCACAGGGCCAGGCCCAGACCCAGCAGGGTTTGCGGGCTGGCGGTATGGCCGACCAGTTCCGGCCAGAACAACAGGCCCAGACCGGACAAGCCCAGGGCACCGCCCATCAGCACGTTACGGGCGATTTTCTGGCCGAAGAACACCCGAGCATTCAAGGCATTCCACAGCGTCGCGGTGGAGAACACCACGGCGACCAGACCACTGGGAATCCACTGACTGGCCGTCAGGAAGCACATGAAGTTAACGCAAAACAGGCACAGACCTTGGGCCAGGCATATCAAATGCCCACGACGGTTCATCACCTGTAACCGCCGGCTGAGCAGCAACATCACGAACAGCACCAGCGCGGCGAGCCCAAAGCGATAAACGATCGACACGGGAATCGCCACCACGCCCAACTGCCATTTCAGGGCAATCCAGGTGGTGCCCCAGATCAGCACGGTCAGCAAATACAATGAAAGGTTCATGACAAAGGCTCCTCGATAGGTGCCCAGTGTCCGGCGTCGCGCCGTGGCGCACTTGCATAAACTTGCGCTTTTGTCGCGCCACCGGCTGGCAGGCGAACGCCTACGGAGTAGGATGCAAGGCGTTGGAGAGAACTGATCATGCCCGCACTGGAAACCCTGCAAGTCTTTCAAGCCCTCAACCGCTCGCCCAATGCTCGCCTCGAGCACAGCGCCGAGCTCGGTGACGGCATGGCTGCAGCCTTGTGGAGCAATCATCATGACGCCCAGGATTACGAGGCGCCGAGCCACCACACGCTGTCCTGCTATATCGCCGGCGGCACGGGCACCTTTCGCCGCGATCAGCCCGGCAACAAGGGGGGCCCGGACAAACTGTGCATCCTGCCGGCCGATCATCAGTCCGGCTGGGTGATCAACGGTGATATTCGCCTGGCCCACCTCTATTTCAGCCCCGAACAATTCGCCCTCGGCTGCGTCACGCTGCTGGACCGCGAACCTCGTGAAGTGCAACTGCGTGAAGGCACGTTCCTCGACGATCCACTGCAATCCCGACGCTTTCGGCAGATGATCACGCTCAATTGGGATGAACCCGGCGAACGCCTGCTCACCAGCAGCCTGGCTCATGAAATGCTCAGCCATGCCTTGCTCGGTCAGGTCGGCCTGCGCGACGGATTGCGACTCAAGGGTGGGTTGGCGGCACATCAGCGTCGTCAACTGGTGGAGTACATCGACAGTCAGTTGGCCGAAGCCATCAGCCTGGGACAACTGGCAGCGCTGTGCGCCTTGTCGGAATACCACTTTGCGCGGATGTTCCGCGAAAGCTTCGGCCTGCCGCCGCATCAATATGTGCTGGCACGGCGACTGGGCCGGGCGCGGGAGTTGTTGCGCTCCACGTCGCAGCCGCTGGGGGACATCGCGCTGGCCTGCGGGTTTGCCAGTGCCAGTCACTTCACCAATCGGTTTCGCCAGGTATTGGGTGGGACGCCTGGCGAGTATCGGCAGGCGTTTTTGCGCTAGGTCCGGGATGTTAAGTGGCTGTCAGACCGCCATCGCGAGCAGGCTCGCTCCCACAGGGGACCGCACTCTTTATTGAGAATACGATCAAGTGTGGGAGCTCGCTCGCGAAGAACGATGACGCGGTCTTCCGTTAGAACTCCAGCGTACTGGACAAGGTCACCTGCCGCGAATCGCCCATCGACACAAAGAACCGGCTCGCCGCCGAGGTGTAGTAAGTGCGGTCAAACAGGTTCTTCACGTTGAGCTGAAACTTGACCTTTTGCCCGTCGAGTTGCGTGTCGTAGGTGGCGAACCCATCGGCGACTGTGTAGCCCGGCAGCTCGAAATCGTTCACTGCGTTGCCCTCCCGCTCCCCGACATAACGCGCCCCCGCGCCAACACGCAGTTGATCGCCACCGATGACACTGCCGAAGTCGTACACCGCCGATAGCGAACCGCTGTTGCGGGCCAAGTTTTGCAGTTCATTGCCCTTGTAGTCCGGGTCCTCGGTCACTTCGGCATCGGTGTAGGCGTAACTGCCGATCATGCTCCAGCGGTCACTCAGTTGACCGCTCAGGTCCAATTCAAGACCACGGGAACGCACTTCGCCGGCCGCGCTGTAGATCGTGACCGGGCCTTCAGAGTTGGCCACCAACACGTTGCGTTTCTTGATATCGAACAGGGCGATATTGCCCGTTATCCGCCCCGGCATGTCGAGCTTGGCACCGATTTCCCAGGACTTGGCTTCTTCCGGCGCAACGCTGCCATCAAGCACGGTGCTGCTGCCGCTCAGGGGGGCGATGGTCGAGTTGGGTTTGAAGGATTCGGTGTAGCTGCCGTAGAACGACAGCTCATCGGTGTAGCGATAGACGAGGCCGGCGCGCGGCACCCATTTCTGGCCGTTGCTGTCGGTGTTGGCCTTGAACGGCACACCTTTGCCGGCGTACTGGTCGTACGTCTGGAAACGCCCGCCCGCTACAAGAATCCACTGGTCGGTGAGGTGGATCGAGTCCTGCACAAACACCGAATCGCTGCGCAGCAAATCGGTCTGGGCGCTGTCGGCCGGGCTCACCGCGCTGCCTTCGACTTCACGACCATAGACCGGGTTGAGGTAGTTGAACGTGCTCAGGCTTTTCTGGCGGATCAGGTCGGCGCGATAGATCTTGCGGTACTCGTCATCGATACCGATTACAAGGTCGTGGCGCATGCCCGCAACATCGACCTTGCCTTCAAGACTGGCCGTGGCGAACCGGTCGGTGCTGATCGCATTCTGCGTGCCGTCCATGCTGCGGGTCAGGGTGCCCTTGCTGGTGTCGATGGCGGTGACACGCACTTGACTGGCGTCGTAGGTTTCGCGGTTCCAGCTATAGCCGAAGTGGGCGCTCCAGTTGTCGTCGAGTTCGTGATCGGCCTCGAAGTGATAGAGGTCCGAGCGCCCTTCCATGTCGTTGAACGGCTCGTCGAGGCGCTCATTGCGCGAAATGTCCAGCGGATGGTTGGTGCCTGGATCAATCACCGTGCCACGGTCGAACGGGGTGAGGAATTCACGGTGCTCATAGGCCAGCAGCAGCTTGGTTCGCTCGCCGAACCAGGCCAGCGACGGCGCCACCAGTGTCTCGCGATGCACGCCATAGTTGCGCCAGTAATCTTCGTCTTCGTGGTCCAGCACCATGCGATAGGCCAGCCCGGAAGTGCCCAGGGCGCCGGTGCTGTCGAAGTTGCCGCCGCTGCCGTTCTTGCCGTCGCCGTAAGTCGAGCCACGCAGGGTCAAGGCGTTGTACTGCTCAAGCTCTGGTTTTTTGCTGACCATGTTCACCACACCGCCCGGGTCCTGAATCCCGTAGAGCAACGAAGCCGGCCCTTTGAGCACTTCAACCCGGTCCACCGTGGCGTTCATGCCACGACCCTGCACCAGCGGCATGCCATCGCGCATGATCGAGCCGTTGCGGTTGTCGCCGAAGCCGCGGGTCATGACTGAATCCTGAGTACTGCCCAGCGTATTGCCTTGGGTAATGCCGCTGACATTGGCCAGTGCGTCATCCAGATTACGGGGTGCCTGATCGCGAATGACCTGGGCCGCAACCACGTTGACGGTCTGCGGGATCTCCTGAATCGGCGCGGAGGTGCGCATGACCGAACTGGTGGGGGGCGGCTGGTAGCTGGTGGATTGATCCATCACCGAAGTAATGGTGGTCGCCCCCAGGTTCAAGGCCCCCGCCGTGGGCTGCGGTTCCAGTGCGATGGTGTGATCGTCGGCGCGACGGAAGGTGAAACCTGAACCACTGAGCAAACGCTGCAGGGCCTGTTCAGCAGTCATCTGACCGTTGATCGCCGGGGCATTGAAGCCGTAGGGCGCTTCATCGGTGTAGACCACGCTGATGCCGGTGACACGGCTGAAATCGCTCAGGGCCTGGGGAAGCGGTTTGGCGTCCATCGAAAAACTGAACGGCGCGTATTGCCGGGCACCGATGTCTGCGGCCCTTGCAGCACTCAGCGGCAGCAACGCCAAGGCCGAAAAGCTCAACGCAGAAACACCTAACCATTGTTTGACCGAACCCGATTTTGCCCTGGACTTCATGACTCATGACCTGTGTAGAACCGCAACGGATGCGAATGACTCGCAGTTTCAGTCACTACACGGATGGCATTCGGTTTTACCTCAGTAGAATGTTGAAAATAATCTTAGTGAGGGTGATTGGGTGCCTGAGATCGCGTTTTACCGCATGAACCGGCTTGTCAGCGAAGACGTCATAAAGGTTAGCGCAAAATAATCAAATGCCCCGAAAGCTGGTGCTGTTCAAATCCCAACACGCCCTGCAACGAACTCAACACCGCCTGCGGGTCCTTGCTTGGAAAGCTGCCACTGACCCGGCGCTTGGCCAGTTCATCGTTGAGCAGCACGATTCTACCGGGGTAATAACGCCCGAGATCCCACACCACATCGGCCAACGGCGCCTTGTAGTAATTGAGCCAACCCTGGCGCCACGCCAACTGCGCTTCACTGTCCACCGCGTGGAGTTTCTGCCCCACGCCTTCGCCGTATGCCACTTGCTGGCCGGCGGTGAGTATCTGCTGTGCGGCATTCTTGTCCGCCAACACGCCAACGCGACCGGACAATACCGTGACCTGCGCGCCATGGGATTGCAGGCGCACCTCGAACTGCGTGCCCAGGACCCGAGCCTGGCCCTTCTCGGCGTCCACCATGAACGGCTCGCCGTTGTGGGTCACGCTGAAAAAACCGGCACCGCGCCGCAACTGCACCCGCCGCTCGCCACGACTGAAATCCACCGCGATGGCACTGTCGGCATCGAGGGTGACCTGCGACTGATCGGCCAGTGTGATGGTGCGAATTTCCCCCGGCGCCGATACGTAATCGGCACCCAGGTCGTCGATCCAGCGCGATGGTTGCCAGCCCGCGCCGAGGCTGATCATCAGCAACAGGCACGCCGCCATGGCCAACGCCCCGGACCCGCTCCGAAGGCTGCGGCGGCGTGGGCGGTTCATGGCGTCGAGATAACCTTGCAGGGCCACTGCCTCTTCATCCGCCAGGGTCCGTGCCGGGACTTCGCTCAACTCCCAGACCACCTGCGCTCGGGCATAGGCCTCGGCATGCGCCTGATCGGCCTGCAACCACCGACTGAAAGCAGCCTGATCAGCGCTGTCGGGCTGGTCACGCAGGAGACTCAACCAGGCGAGCGCCGCCTGTTCCTGAGCGGGCGTCGGGATCACGCGTTCGCAGTCTTTCACTTGGCGTGCCCCGCCGCGCGCAGTTGAGGCTCGCGCAGGCTGGCCTTGCAGGCCTCGAGCGCGCGCATCATGTGTTTTTCAACCGCACTTTGGGACAGCCCCATCGCTTTGGCGATCTCGGCGTACTTGCGGCCATGGATGCGATTGAGCAAGAAAATCTGCCGCGTACGTTCGGGCAATGCGCGCAACGCTGCCTCGACATGACGCAAATCATTGCCCGCCTCCAGCGCCGCCTGTGGCTCACTGTCCACGCCGTCCGACGATTCCGCCATCAAGCCTTCACTGGCCCGGACCCGCGTGGCCTCACTGCGCAGATGGTCGATGGCAATGTTGCCGGCGCAGCGCAGCAGGTAGGTGCCGAGTTCTTCGACCTGCACCAGCGGCCGTCGCCAGAACCGCAGGAACAAGTCCTGCACCAGGTCCGCGGCCGTCGCCCGGCAACCGACCCGGCGACTGACCAGCGCTTCCATTTGCGACCGTTGCGAAAGGAACACATGAAGAAAATGCGCACGGTCGCCGCGCAGGTCATCGCGTTGGATTTCGTGGGGCTTGGGAGGAGGAGTGATCATCGAGCCAATGCTGCGTCAATGCGTCCATTGGCCTGGCCAGCCGCCTCATCGCGGCCGGACGCCGGCGATACGGCATCAACATCAGCAGCACCGCGCCGAGCATCAACGGTGAAGCGAGAGAATGTGCTGGTGTTGCCCTTCATGTCGCGACCTGGAAACCGATGAAGCCGCGTGAATGTCACGGGCCTGCAAGGCCGCCAATACTAATGATAAATATTCTCATACGCAAAAATAATGGTTGAGCCCTCACTCCAAAGTCGACAACGCTGAAAACGAAACGGGCCTGCAATGCAGGCCCGTTCAAGTGGGAAGTTAAAAAGTGGATCAAGCTTCAGCCGTTTTGCGCTGCCTGTTCGTTTTCAAGAAACTCTTCCTCCAGCAACTCATCCGCGTGAGCCCTGCGCTCGAACGGCACGACGGCGGCGCGGGGTTTGCCTCGCAATTTGCCGAACAGGTGTTCCAGCGCGTGCTCGAGTTTCTCGGCAGCTCCGTCGATCGCCAGTTCCAGGCTGGCGGCTTTATGGGTAACGGAAATCGGTTGGTGGCCTTTTGGCCGCGCTTCCAGCTGGCAGCGTAGATCGTGGGGACCGGGCTTGTCGCCGTTCTCGTCCCGCAGGTGAACCTCCACTCGGGTCAGGTTCTCCTCATAACGTTCGAGCGTGCTCTCAATGGTAGTACGTACCCACTCCTCCAGTCGGATGCTGCTTTGAATATGGTTATCGCTATTGACTTGGATTTGCATAGTTCATCCCTTATTTCAGCTAGCTCGCGAGAGGCCGGTCAGCTAAGCCCTTGGGCGTCATCACCGTGACCTCTTGATTACACAATCGGTCTGTACGCTGAACAATTCAACCCCTAAAAAAAGATAAAGTTTTAATCGCAAAAAAAGCCGGACAATGGGCAAAAGCGCTGTTAATGTCGGGAGTTGAGTCGCCCCGCGCCTTTGTCATATTTGCTCACATCTGCTGGTCCGCCAGTGGGTGCAGGCTGCGAAAAATCCCCGCCTCCTCCACCAGCCAGTCATGCACCGCCCGCACGCCCGGATGGCTCAGCGCACCTGGTGCATAGAGCAGCATGTAACGCTTGTGATTGGGCACCGCCAGGCCGAACGGCACGATCAATGCGCCGCGCTCCAGCTCGTCGTTGAGCAATGTGCGCCGCGCAATCGCCACGCCCATCCCGGCGATCGCCGCCTCAATGGTCAAATGATTGCGATTGAAGGTGTGCCCGCGCCGGACATCCGCGCCTTCGAAGCCGATGGCATTGAGATAGAACTCCCATTCCGCATATTCGTAGCTGCCACGCCAGGCGGTGATGTCGTGCAACAGCGGAAAATGCATCAGGTCCGCCGGACCATGCAGGGGTGGGCGTCCGCGCAACAAGCCCGGCGCACACACCGGAAAAATCTGTTCGTCGAGCAGGGCTGTGGATAACAGCCCGGGATAACTGCCGTCGTTCAGGTCGATGGCCAGATCGAAGTCGCCCTCGTGCAGTGGCACGCTGCTGTCCTCGGCCACCAGGCGCAATTGAATGTCCGGAAAACGTTGCTGCAATCGCGGCAGGCGTGGGGTCAGCCATTTGCTCAGGAACGAGGGAATCGAACGTACCCGCAACGTCCCGCTGATCATGCCGGCGTCCAGTCGGCGCAATTCCGCATCGATGCTGCCATAGGCCTCGTTGACGGTGATGGCCAGTCGCTGGCCTTCGGCGCTCAATTCCACGCCTCGGGCACGCCGGTGAAACAGGCGAAAACCCAGGCGCTCCTCCAATTGGCGGATCTGCTGACTGACCGCCCCCGGCGTGATGTGCAGTTCCTCGGCACAACGGGTGAACGACAAGTGCCGCGCGGCGCAGGAAAACACCTGCAGCCACACGTAAGTCTGGGCATGCAATTGTCGGCTCATCGTTTAGTCCTGCTAAAGGCTGTCTTAGGAAGTTTCGTTGGTCACGTAGGACCGAGGGAGGCAGTATCGCTGAAAGTGCGCTTGTCCTACAAAAATGGCAGCGATTTATCTTCCATTGCAGGAATAGGCTTTAGCATGGCTATCAGTGTTTTCGATCTCTTCAAAGTCGGCATCGGCCCATCCAGTTCCCATACCGTCGGTCCGATGCGCGCCGCCGCGACCTTCGCCCAGGCGTTGGTCGACCAAGCTTTTCTGCCGGACGTTAGACGAGTGGAAATACGTCTCTACGGCTCTCTGTCGGCGACCGGCGTCGGCCACGCCACCGACCGCGCCTGCATCATGGGCCTGATGGGCGAATGGCCTGACCGAATCGATCCCGCCACCATCGACAGACGAATCCACACCCTGCGTGAAACTGGCGAACTGCTGCTGGCAGGGCAAGTGGCCATCGCCTTCAATTGGTCGCGCGATCTCCTGCTGCTCGACGAAAGTTTGCCCTACCACCCAAACGCCATGTCCTTGACCGCCTTCGGCGAAACCGGTGAGCTGTTCGAGCAGACGTACTACTCGGTCGGCGGCGGTTTCATCATCGAAGCGGCCGAAGCCGAGTCAGGTGTTGCGCCCGCCAGCGATGTGGTGCTGCCGTACGATTTTTCCAGCGCCGTCGAATTGCTCAAGCTCTGTAACGAGCATGGCTTGCGGGTTTCCGAATTGATGATGGCCAACGAACGGGCCTGGCGCAGTGACGCCGACATTCGTCAGGGACTGCTGCACATCTGGTCAGTAATGCGTGAGTGCGTCGAGCAAGGACTGGAACATGAAGGCATCCTGCCCGGCGGTCTGAATGTTCCGCGCCGCGCCGCGAAATTGCACCGCAGCCTGTTGGAAATCGGCAAGCCGAACGTCATCACCTCGACCCTGTCGGCCATGGAATGGGTGAACCTGTTCGCCCTCGCCGTGAACGAAGAGAATGCGGCAGGCGGGCGCATGGTCACGGCGCCGACCAACGGCGCGGCGGGGATCATCCCGGCGGTCCTGCACTACTACATGAAATTCAATCCGGACGCGTCTGACGATGACGTGGTTTCGTTCTTTCTGGGCGCGGCAGCGGTTGGCATTCTGTGCAAGAAAAACGCCTCGATCTCCGGCGCCGAAGTCGGCTGTCAGGGCGAAGTGGGTTCGGCCTGCGCCATGGCCGCCGCCGGCCTGGCCGAGGTGCTGGGCGCCACGCCGGAGCAACTGGAAAACGCCGCCGAAATTGGCCTGGAACACAATCTGGGCCTGACCTGCGACCCGGTCGGCGGGCTGGTGCAAGTGCCGTGCATCGAGCGCAACGCGATTGCCGCCGTGAAGGCGATCAACGCCACGCAAATGGCCCTGCGCGGTGACGGCAAGCACTTCATTTCCCTGGATCGGGTGATCCGCACCATGCGCGATACCGGTGCCGACATGCACGATAAATACAAGGAAACATCACGGGGCGGCCTGGCGGTGAATTGGGTCGAATGCTGACCGCTTTGGAGGCATACCCGGATTTATTGCCCTGAAACGGGCAGAAAAATAAACACGGTCCCTGTAGGAGCGAGCTCGCTCGCGAAAACCCCACCAGCACCGCGAAACAGCTGGTTAGACGCGTGATCATTCACGTCCATCGCGAGCAGGGCTCGCTCCTGCATGCTGTAAATATTGTCCGACAATCTTTACGGCATGCCCCTTGCTACACCCCCTGTTGCAAGCATTGATGGCGATGTGGCCATGAAGGCCGATGGTCCGGTGTTGCGAACTAATCCCGATATCGACCGGTCAACAACTGCACGTTCAATCAGGCGGTGACGCATCATGGACAACCCTTTCCAGCTCATTACCGATGCTTTTGCAGCGGATTATCAGATCAACCTGAGCATTCAGGGACTCGATGGCAGCATCATGCTGACCCTGTCCAATAACGGCCATGTGGTGGCCAAACGCATGATCAGTGCTGACCAGCGCAACGACCCTGAACGCCTCAAACGCCTGGTGCAAAGCATTCAATTCGGTATCGCCATCGAACAGGGCCACAGCGCTGTGGCAATCCTCGAAGCCATGACCGATGGCGACACCCGCAACCTGCCACCTCCACCCGCCAAAGGCCGGCCTCGACCCGCCATGAGGTTTTAAAGCTCGCCCTTCTCCACTTCCGGGTGCTCACTGGAGCCCGCGCCGGTCTTGCGGTGCGGGTTTTCGATTTTCACCGATGGGAATTGCGACGAGGCGTAGCGCACCACCAGAATCGAAAACGCCAGCAGCAGAATCCCGCCACACAGGTAGATGATCCCGATGTCCGGCGGGTTGTGGTGCGAGACGTTGGAAATCAGCAACCGAGTCAGCGCTGTGATCGCCACGTAGATCAGGAAACGCACCGGCATGTGGTTGGTCTTGAAGTAAATCCCGACCATCGCCCCCAGTTCCAGGTAGATGAACAGCAGCAAGATGTCATCGATCTTGATGTGCCCCTGTTCGATCATCCCGAGAAATTCCATCACCGCGGCCCATGCGGTCACCGCACCAATGGCGAACAGCGCCATGTAGTGGAAGGTTTCGACGAACAGGTTGCCCAGGGACTCGGCCAGTTCATGCACGTTCTGCCGCAGGTTTTCTGCCCAGTTGATTTTCACGATGATGCTTCCTTAGGTCGGCTCGACCGGATAATGCGGGTTGGACATGACGATTGTTCTGCATGCAGAAACAAGGCCACGCCATGATGGCCGGGCGCTCTGGAACGCGCTCCGTGGCGTTTGGTCGCACCCACCTGTCTTGTCAGGGCCTGACAAACCCTGTTTTCGGTCTAGATTAAAAAGCCACTACCCAAACCCCTGGGTTTCGCTTATCCTTTTCGCTGTATATAGATACAGTAGTCGAATCAGACAACCAAATGTGAAGGCATGTGAGGTGGTGAATGGCCGTCGAAGTGGTATACCGCAGCAGCCGAGATCTGGAGCGCTTGTTCATGGATAAAGCCGAAGCTGACCGTCATGACAAAATGCTCGAACTGGCCGAGTTGCTGGCGGAAGTGTTGCAAAAAGCCGTTCCGTCCCTGACCGAGCAGCAAGTGGAAGAAGCCGGGATCTACATGGCGAAGAATCGCGATGTGTTTGCCAAGGCGTTCAAGAGCCAGCCGGACGCCTTGTCCGAATTGCTCAGCGCACCTGTCGAAGTCGCGGAACCGGTTGAAGTGGAGACGCCCGTCGAGGAGCCAGTTGCCGAGCCGATCGCCCCGGCGAAGCCAGCCAAGGCCGCCAAAGCCGCAAAGTAAGCAACGCCCGAATTGAACAGGCCCTGAGTCCGATGGAGTCAGGGCCTTTTTCATGCCGGGAAATCCGCTCAGCGATACAAGACTTTCTCCGCCAATTCATCCGCCACCCGGGCCGGCGAACGTTTTTCCGCCTGGGCATGGGCGAAGACCTCCGTCAGGCGCGAGCTGATTTTTGACAGGTGGGCCGTGATGGTCGGCAGCTCTTCACCACGGTGTTTGAGCGAAACGTAGATCAGCCCGCCGGCATTGATCACGTAATCCGGCGCATACAGAATGCCCCGCCGCTCCAACTGATCGGCGACATCCAGATGAGTCAACTGATTATTCGCCGAACCGGCCACGGCCGAGCAGCGCAGTTGCGTCACGCTGTGGCTGTTGAGCACACCGCCCAGACCGCACGGGGCGAGTATGTCGCATGGGGTGCTGAGCAATGCATCGTTAGCGATCGGGTGCGCGCCGAGTTGCTCCATGGCCAGTTGCACCTTGCCGTGGTCGATGTCGCTGACCAACAGTTCTGCACCCGCAGCGTGCAGTTGTTCGGCCAGCGCAAACCCGACATTGCCCAGGCCTTGGATGGCCACCCGTAAACCCTCGAGGTTATCGCTGCCCAGTCGCGCCATCGCGGTGCTGCGGATGCCGGTAAAAACCCCCATCGCCGCATGGGGCGCAGGGTCGCCCGCCGAGGTGGTGCTGGTGACATGTTGGGTCTGCTGGGCGATGCAATCCATATCCGCTACCGACGTGCCGCTGTCGATGGCGGTGATGTAACGGCCGTCGAGCTGCTCGATGCAGCGCCCAAAGGCCTCGAACAGCGCCGCGCGGTTGGCCACATGGGCCGGCCGAATGATCACCGCGACGCCACCGCCCTGGGCCAGGCCGGCCAATGCGGCTTTGTAGCTCATGCCTTTAGCCAGGCGCGCCGCATCCTCGACCGCGGATTCGTCGCTGGGGTAGGCAAGGTAACGACAACCCCCCAGGGCAGGTCCCAGTCGGCTGTTATGAATGGCAATGACCGCCTTCAACCCGGTGACCGGGTCGACGCTCAGATGCAGCGATTCAAGGCGAGTGCTTTGCATGAGAGCGAACATCGTAAGGCTCCCGAATCACTTCTTGTAGTCGCCAGTATAGGCTTGCGCCCAAAAATTGCAGAAGCGCACCGGAATAAGCGAAGGCTTGATGCAAGCTTTCGGAAATAACCTGTTTCAGCCTCTGCACGACACTGGACGAATGCTGGCGACGGGGCTAAAACGAGGCATTGCCCGGAGATTCTGATGACACCGCGCCAATCGTTTTTCGCCTGTCTGCAACGTTCACCGCCCGCGCTGTTCGAGGCGGCGCTGTGGATTGCGGCCGAACATGACAGCGAGGTAAACCCCGAGGCGTTGCTCCAGGATTTCCATGAGTTGCAACAGCGTGTGAGTTACGGCTTGCCGATGTTGCCGGTCAACGAGCTGGCGCAACCCTTGTTACGCCGCATGAATGACCTGGGTTTCGCCCAGGACGACTTCAGCCCATTGCGCCCACAGGTGGCCTTGCTCAACAAAGTGCTGGCATTGCGCCGCGGGCAACCGCTTTCCCTGGGGCTGATTGCCCTGGAACTGGCCAGGGGCCTGGAAATCCCCTTGGTCGGGGTTAACTTCCCGGGGCATTTCCTGTTGCGCGTGCCGGGGGCCGATCACTTGCTCGACCCGTGCGGCGGCCGTCGGCTATACCCCAACGATTGCCGGGAATTGCTGCAACGCCAGTACGGCCCGAACATGAAACTCAGCGCCGAACACCTGGTCACCGCCGATCCCGTGCAGATGCTGCAACGCCTGTCGCGCAACCTGCGTCAACTGCACCTTTCCCACGACGATTACATCGGCGCCTTGATCGACGCCGAACGTGTGCTGGAACTGGGCAATGGCAATGCCGCCGACTATCTGGCCCGCGCCAGCCTCTACCAAAGGCTGGACTGCCCGAACGCCGAACGCTTCGACCTGGAACATGCACTGTTGCTCAGTGATGATCCGATCCAGCGAATTCGCCTCACTGAACGACTGGGGCATTTGCCGCCCAATTCCGTCGTCCATTGATCGCCCGCTCCCGCAGGGGATAGTGGTGGGATGAGTTATGGCGTATCAGGCTGATTCGCCGGATGCGCCTTGATGAACGCCGCATGTGTCGCCGCCAGCGCCGCCACGCGACGGATGCGTGGATAGGCCTCAAGCGCAATATTGAAGCGTTCGGCCGCATACAGCTGCGGGATCAGGTAGACGTCGGCCAGACCTGGCTCAGGCCCGAAGCAGTAACCCTCGTCGCCGATCAACTGCTCCACCGTCGCCAGCCCCTGGCTTATCCAGTGCCCGATCCACTCCACCACCTGCGGCTCGTCGTGGCCCAACTGGCGCAGCCTGTTAAGCACGCTGACGTTGTGCAATGGATGCACATCGCAGCCGATCACCGCCGCCACGCCACGTTCATGGGCGCGGGCCGCGAGGTCTTTCGACAGCAGCGGCGCGTGTTGATAACGCTCTTCCAGGTACTCGATGATCGCCGGTGACTGGATCAGCAGCTCGCCTTCATCGGTGCGCAAGGCCGGCACGCGGCCCTGCGGGTTGATGGCCAGATACGGCGGCTGGCGGTGCTCGCCACCCGGCGGCGCGATCAGGTTGACCGGCAGCGCCTGGTAATCCAGGCCTTTGAGCGCCAAAGCGATACGCACCCGATACGACGAGGTCGAACGGTAATAGGTATAGAGCTGCATGACCCGTTCCCCTTAGCGCGCCGGCAACACTTTGCCGCGGCATTCGCCGAAACCGATGGACGCAAAACCTTCACGGCGGCAACGGCCACGAAGAATGATTTCATCGCCGTCTTCGAGGAATTTGCGCACTTCGCCCGATGCCAGTTCGATCGGCTTTTTACCGCCCTCGGTGATTTCCAGCAGGCTGCCGAACTGACCATTTTCCGGCCCGGACAAGGTGCCCGATCCGAACAGGTCGCCGGCCTGCAACTGGCAGCCGTTGACGCTGTGGTGCGCGACCATTTGCGCCACGGTCCAGTACATGTGTTGTGTGTTGCTCAGGGTCAGGCGATGGGCTGGCAGGTTCTGCTCGCGCATGGCTTCGGTCAGCAGCAGCACTTCCAGCTCGATGTCGAAGGCGCCAGCGGCCTGATCACGCTTGTCGAACAGGTACGGCAGCGGCTGCGGGTCGCCTTCAGGACGCGCGGGCTGGGCGCGACGGAACGGCTCCAGCGCTTCGGCGGTGACGACCCACGGCGAGATGCTGGTGATGAAACTCTTCGACAGGAACGGCCCCAGCGGCTGGTATTCCCAGGCCTGGATATCCCGTGCCGACCAGTCGTTGAGCAGGCAGAAACCGGCGATGTGATCGGCGGCGTCGCCAATGGCGATGGAGTCGCCCATCTCGTTGCCCTGACCGATCCAGATGCCCAGTTCCAGTTCGTAGTCCAGGCGCGCGCAAGGGCCGAAAGTCGGTTCGCTCTGACCGGCCGGCAAGGTCTGGCCTTTCGGGCGACGCACGTCAGTGCCGGAGGGGCGAATGGTCGAGGCGCGGCCGTGGTATCCGATCGGCACGTACTTGTAGTTCGGCAGCAACGGGTTGTCCGGGCGGAACAGTTTGCCGACGTTCTGCGCGTGTTCGATACCGACATAGAAGTCGGTGTAATCGTTGATTTTCGCCGGCAAGTGCATCACGCAATCCGCCGCCAGTGGCAGGAGTTTTGCGCCCTGGGCTTCGATCTTGCCGCGCAGGCTGCTGCCTTCCTCTAGCAACTCGATCAAACGTTCACGCAAGGCCACGCGAGCTTCACGACCGAGTTCGAAGAACGCATTCAACTGACCGCCACGGGTGGCTTCGACGGCGGCTTTTGCTGAGCCATCGAACAGGCCGGCCTCGAGCGCCGCCTCCAGATCGAAAATATGCTCACCGATGGCCACGCCACTGCGTGGCGCCGAACCCTTTACGCTGAAGACGCCCAGCGGCAGGTTTTGCAAAGGGAAATCCGTATGGCCGTTGGCGGAAGCAACCCAACTGCGAGGAATGGAAGTTTGCGTCATGGGTTATCTCCGTGTCGGGTCGAAAGTCGCGGGCAATGTGGCCCAGCAGGCATCGTAGTTGGTTTGCAGTTGCGGGCAATCGAGGGCGAACCGGCTCGGACGCAGCACCTGGCTGGTCTCGAACATGAAGGCCATGGTGTTGTCGATTTTCACCGGCTTGAGGTCAGCGTTGATGGCCTTGGTGCAGGTTTCGCCATCCGGGCCGTGCGCGCTCATGCAGCTGTGCAAGGAAGCACCGCCGGGCACGAAGCCTTCAGCCTTGGCGTCGTACTCGCCTTTGATCAGGCCCATGAATTCGTTCATCAGGTTACGGTGGAACCATGGTGGACGGAAGGTGTTCTCGGCCACCATCCAGCGTGGCGGGAAGATCACGAAGTCGAGATTGGCCAGGCCGTGGACGCTGGTCGGCGAGGTCAATACGGTGAAAATCGACGGGTCCGGATGGTCGAAGCTGACGGTGCCGATGGTGTTGAACCGGCGCAGGTCATATTTGTACGGCACGTTGTTGCCGTGCCAGGCGACCACGTTCAGCGGTGAATGATCGAGCTCGCAGCCCCACAGCTGTCCGAGGAATTTCTGCACCAGCGTGGTCGGCTGCTTAAGGTTTTCATAATGGGCCACCGGGGTCAGGAAGTCCCGAGGATTGGCCAGGCCGTTGCTGCCGATCGGCCCCAGATCCGGCAGGCGAAGCGGCGCGCCATGGTTCTCGGCGATGTAACCGCGGGCTTGCGGGTCGAGCAGTTCGATGCGGAATTTCAAACCGCGCGGTAGCACGGCGATTTCCAGTGGTTCGAGTTCGAGCACGCCCAGTTCAGTGGCAATGCGCAGACGGCCCTGCTCCGGCACCAGCAGCCATTCGCCGTCGGCGTTGAAGAACACCCGTTCCATGGAGCGGTTGGCGCGGTAGCTGTAGATGCTGATCCCGGCCGGTTTGTCGGCGCTGGCGTTGGCGGCCATGCTCACCAGGCCGTCGATGAAGTCCGTCGGTTCGGCGGGAATATCCAGCGGGTTCCAGCGCAGCCGATTAGGGGTCACTTCACCCAATGGGCCACCGGCCAGTTGCCGCTCGAGCTTGACGAATGCCGGATGATTGGCTGATGGCTGGATGCGGTACATCCACGTACGCCGCGCTTCACTGCGGGCCATGGTGAACGCGGTGCCGGAGAACAGTTCGGTGTAGAGGCCGTACGGGGCTTTTTGCGGCGCGTTCTGGCCGACCGGCAACGCACCGGGCAATGCCTCACTGCTGAATTCGTTGCCGAAGCCTGACTGGTAAGCCAGCGCTGGCGCCGTTGAATCGAGGTTCATGGAGCCTCCTGAACAGGGAGTGGGCAGTGGCCTGTCGCTCCATTGCAGAGGTCTGGGACACGCCGGGGTTATTTTTATCGTAATTCAATTACGCTTAACGTAATTTGATTGGTATTGACCGTCAAGCTATAAAGACGCCCATTCGTCCCGGGATCACACCGCCTCCATGGAAAAGCCAGACAGCAACGGTAAACAGAAAGTACGCTCGGCCGAGGTGGGTACCGACATCCTCAAGGCCCTGGCGCAGTTGTCCCCCTCGACTTCGCTCTCGCGCCTGGCCGAGCACGTGCAGATGCCGGCGAGCAAGGTTCACCGCTATCTGCAGGCGCTGATCGCCAGCGGTTTTGCCGAACAGAACAGCGTCACCAACCATTACGGCCTGGGCCGCGAAGCCTTGCGCGTCGGGCTGGCCGCACTCAATAGTATGGACGTGCTGAAAGTCGCCGCCCTGCCCTTGGCCGAGTTGCGCGACGACTTGAACGAAACCTGCTTCCTGGCGGTATGGGGCAATCAGGGGGCAACCGTGGTGCACATTGAGCCGGCGGTGCGCGCGGTGACCGTTGTGACGCAATTGGGCTCGGTGCTGCCGTTGCTAAGTTCGTCGACGGGACTGGTCTTTGGCGCCTACCTGCCCAAGCGCGAGACCGCGGACCTGCGCGAGCAGGAATTGCGGGGCCAATCAGCCCACGCCCTGGCGGATGACCCAACCTATGCCGCCATGTGCGAACAGATCCGCGCACGCGGCCTGCATCATGTGCATGGTTTGTTGATGCCCGGTGTGGATGCCTTGTCGGCGCCGGTGTTCAATGCGATGGGGAAAGTGGTGGCCGTGCTGACGGTGGTGGGTCCGGCGTCGCTGTTTCACGCCGACGAAAACGGCCCGGCGGCGCAGCGATTACTCGCGGCATCGCGGGCCGTCAGTTGGCGCATGGGTTACGAGAGTCCCGCCCGCTCAGAGGTGCTGGAGGGAGCACGCAAATAACATTCATACCCACTGCCGCGGGTATCACTGCTTTCAACCGTTTACGGAGCCACCCAGAAAAACCTGGGCGATGTCTACGCCCATTCTGTTTAGCTCGTCAAAATCGAGACCTTTGAAACGAAAGTCCGGGTCGAATGTGTAAGGCTCGGTAAACAACCCCAGGTGCTCTCCTTCAAAGTAGGGAGTCTCGCGATCCTGCAACTGCAGAAGGAACGCCCACACCAGTGTTTGGGAATAAGTCACCAGCGGTTCGTCAAGTTTATTAATGCCATTCACATACACTTTATCGACATTGATACCACGCCCGCTGAGTCTTGCATGCAACATGGCACGCACCCGTTCAATATTCAGCTCTTCCATGATTTAACTTCCTTGCTTGCCAATTAATGAATCTTCGTTAGTTGTTGCCGGAAAGCATACTAGGCAAATTCACATACCACGCACGCAGTAGAATGTTTCGCTATCTTGCAGGTAATACTTAACCCACTTTAAGAGCACCTGTTTCATCCTGATGATATGAGCCCTAACTTCTTCGCAGTGGCCACGGCTTGGGTACGACGCTCGACACCCAACTTGCTGTGTATTCGCCGCGCATGTGTCTTCACGGTATGCAATGAAATAAACAACTGTTCGGCAATCTGTTGATTGGAGTTGCCTTGGGCGATCAGGCTCAGCACCTCCAGTTCTCGTACGCTCAATGGATTGGCGTCCAGCGTTGACGGTGCCAGGGGCTCCTCCTCACCCAAGCGACTGAGCAATGTCGGCTGTCGCAGGCGCAGTTCGCACAAGGCTTGTTGCAAATGGCAGCGTTTCACCAGTTCCAGCCCGGCCTGCAAGGCCGACTTCGCCAGTGCCGTCTCGCCCATCAGATCGGCCACTTCGCAAATCGCCAATTGCAGCTCCGCTTCAAGCGCCAGCCTGGCATCACGTTGCGCTTGATCAAGCAACGCCTTGAGCCGCTCCAGAGGGTGCTTCGCCTGTTGCAGATACGTCTCGGCGATCACCAGCTGGTATTCGATCCGCGCGATCAGTTCGATGGTGGCCGGAGGTGCCTGGCGGGCCTGAGGTCCACGGTAGTGCCGCAGGACTCGGGTCAACGCTTCACAAGCCAATGTCGTGCGACCTTGCTGCAACCAGAAGTGACTGCTGATCTGCAGCAGTGCGCTGCGATAAACCGTGTCGGGAATCTGCCGCTGCTGCATCAACCGTTCGGCATCACGTAACCGGTCAAACGCCTGTGCGTAATCGCGCTGATTGGCGGCCACCTGTGCCAACCCGAGAAAACCATACAACGCGCGTTTGTCCTGACTGTGCAGGCAGTCCTGCAGACCGGACTGGAAGAACCGGGATGCCAGGCCATCCTGCCCCTGGCAGAGCGCCAGACGTCCGCGTCGCAAGGCAATCCGCCCCAGCAGCGGCGTCGGGCGATCGGCCTGCCGACACAGTAATTCATGGATATCCGCCAACAAGCTTTCGGCTCGCTGGGGAGCACCGCGCTGCTCCAGCCACTGGGCATGATCGAGTTCGAGCAAGCCTTCAAAGAGCAGCGAACCCTGCGCCCGCGCCAGACAAAGCGCCTCACGATTGAAGGCCTGTGCGCCATCAAGGTCGGCGGTGAGCAGCGCTTGCTGGGTCAGCCCGGACAGGCATAACAAGCGCGCGGCCCAAGCGTCGGAGTCCAACTCGGCCAGCGCCTCGATAAAGTGCGTGCGCGCCGCTTCCATCCGCCCCTGCAAATGCAGCAACCAGCCCTGCTGAGCCTGCCAGCGCGCCAGCAGTTGCCGTTGCAGGGCCGCCGTCGGCTGCGGCGTGAACCGCACCAGTTGCTCGATGCACGACGCGGCCTGATCGAATCGCCCGGCAAACAACAACGCCGCGGTGATCAAACCCACCAATTGCGGCGTACCAAGGGTCAATTCTTCACCTTGGCGCTCATGCAGACTGAGCAACAGACGCACATTCTCCCGGCGGAACAAATGCTCAAAGCTGAAGTGCTGCAACAGGCTGACCGCCACCTCGAACTCTTCGGCCAACAATGCCTGCTCGAACGCGCCCTGCCAGTCCTCCTCGGCGGTGAACCACTGGCAGGCGCGCCGGTGCCAGGAGCGCCCTGCCGAACCTTGTTCCTCGCGCATGGCCCGGGCCAATGGCACGAACACCCGCAACCAGTCGGGCGAGTCCTCCCAGGGTTCGATGAAACACCCCATGTCCTGCAAGGCGTGCAACCACTGCGCGCCCTCACCGGCGCCAAACAGATGCTCGCACAGGCTGGCATTGAAGCGCGGCAGGTGCGCCAGCACTTGCCAGGCTTCCACCAGTTCTGGCGGCAAGGTGTTGAACAGTTCATGTTGCAGGTAATCGAGCAACGTCGCCGATCGCCCCTGCCTGCCCTCCCCGGCCGCCCACTGACAACCGTCGAGCAAGGCGATGCGCACGCCGGCGCACCAGCCACCGCTACGCTGGATGATCCTCCTGGCCGTATTGGCTGACTGCGGCGGCACGACATGGACGAGCAATTGTTCGATGTCCGATTCGTTGAATGCCAGGGCGCGCGCCTCACATTCGTACAACTCATCGTCGAGCAACAAGCGTGGCCAGTTGCATGATGGACGCCGGCGCGAACCCAGCCACCAGTTCAACAGTGGATTTCTGACAGCCAGTAAACGGTCCAGCAAGCGGTCGAGCTCAGGATTGGGCACGCGACAGTAATCATCGAGAAACAGCCAGGTGGGCGTTTGCAGCCTGGCCAGAGCCTCCAGCAAAGCAAGCTCATCCGCCCCAGGCAGCCCCAGTGTGCAGGCCAGCCGTTGCTGGAACTCGACGACACTCAAGGACGCCCCCGTCAACGACAGCCAATAAACGCGGCAGTGCTTCGGAGCACGCAACAGACACTCGGTGAGCAGTGCGCTCTTGCCGCTGCCGGCCGGTGCGCAAAGCAACTTCACTCGCGCCGACGAGGCCAGCAACGGTTCAATTAAACGGTCGCGAGACAGGTGGTGAGAAGACAAACGTGGCAGGGGTCCAGGACGGTCCAGACCCAGGGTCATGGCAGTCATTATGAGGCGCCTTTTTATAGTTGTGGCGCCACCCTAGACCTCTCCCGAACGCTTGTTGAAGAAGTATTCAGCAGACTGATTTACACCCATAAAAAAGGTGACCGCGAGGTCACCTTTTTGTGTAAAGCCTGTAGGAAGACTACTTCACACCTGTACTCCTCAAGGCTGCAGGCGTGTAGTCCCCGGCTTTTGCCGCGATGTTGAATTCAAAGCTGCGCTTCTCTTCGTTTTTCATCCCCAGGGCGATGTAACGACCGGCAATCAAGTCATACAGCGCTTCGACGGTATAGGCCGGAACCTGATGATCGTAGTAGAACTGGGCATGCCCCTCGGCCACACGCCAGAGCTGTCCGCGACCGTCGTAGTGATCGGCCAGGGCCACTTGCCAGGTGTCTTCGTCGAGGTACATGTGGCGCTTGGCGTATATGTGCCGCTCGTTGGGCTTGACCGTGGCGACAACCTCCCAGACCCGGTGCAACTCATAGCGGGTCAGGTCCTGATTGATGTGCCCGGCCTTGATCACATCGGTGTACTTCAGGTCAGGCGAATCGAGCTTGTAGCTGTTGTACGGGATGTACATTTCTTTCTTGCCGATCAGTTTCCAGTCGTAGCGATCAGGCGCTCCGGAAAACATGTCGAAGTTGTCGGTGGTGCGTAGCCCGTCCGACGAGGTGCCGACGCCGTCATAGGCCACTTGCGGTGCACGCCGCACGCGGCGTTGGCCAGCGTTGTAGATCCACGCCTTGCGCGGCTCCTGGACCTGATCGAGGGTCTCGTGAACCAGCAACACGTTGCCCGCCAGCCGCGCCGGTGCGGTCACCTCCTGCTTGAAATAGCTGAGCACGTTTTCATCGCTGCCCGGTTTGTAATCCCCCAGCAGGGACGGTACGGCCACCTCGTCCTTGAAGCGGATGACGGTGAAATCACCATTCGATTGCGGCGTTGCCTGGGTAATGGTGCGTCGCAGATTACCGCCGTGATAACGGGTGATGTGGTTCCAGATCACCTCGACACCGTTCTTCGGAATCGGGAACGCGTAGTAGCGATTGCCGGTGAAGTTGGCCAGACCGTTACCGTCGTTGATCGGGGTTACATTGAGCGCGCTGCGCTTGGCCGACTCGTAGATTTCCGGTGGCAGAGCCGCAGTGCGGTGCGTCGGATATACCGGGATTCTGTAAGTCTCGGGATAACGCTTGAACATCGCAATCTGCCCATCGGACAGCTTGTCCTTGTACTTGTCGACTGTCGCGGCCGTGATGACGAACAAGGGCTTTTCATTGGCGAATGGATCGGCCAGGAACCCCTTGCTGTCCACCGCACCGGCGTTTTTCGGGAGGCCGCCGGTCCAGGGTGGAATCGAACCGTCGGCGTTGCCGGCCTTCTCCGCACCGAGCGGTGTAAGGCTGGTGCCGAGTTTGTTGGCTTCTTCCGGCGTCACCGCCGCCATCACGTTGGCGGCCAGCAGACCGAGGGCCAGGGCACCGCATTGCAGAATCATCTTGCGCATGGAAATCATCCTTCTCAGCCAGATCAGAAGTTCACGCCAAAGCTCAACGCCACGAAGTCGCGGTCTTCGAGGGTGTTGTAGTCACCCCCGAAAAAATCGGTGTAACTGAGGCTTGCGGTGTAGGTATTGCGATAGTCGGCATCGACGCCGAGGCTGATGGCCTTGGCACCTTCGTTGAACAGCCCGTTGGGGCCGTAACCGCTGACGTCGTGGGACCACGACAGGTTGGGTTTGATGTTGATGCCGGCGATGAGGTTGTTGTAGTCGAGGATGGCCCGTGCGCGATAACCCCAGGAGGTCGAGGTCACGAAACCATCGGTATCGCCGCCGAAACCATACTGCCCGTACACCGAGTCGCGGCCGTAGCGCAGCTTGCTGCGGGCTTCCAGGCCACCGACGTGAACCACCGCGGCCTCGCCCACCAGGGTCAGGCGATCAGCGCCCATCACCTGATCGACGAAGTGCGTCAGGGTGCTTTGGACCTGGGTGATTTCCTTGCGCCGATAGCCCTTGTTGTCGGCACCCGGACTGGATGCAATGGGCGATGCCGCGCCGCCGGCAATCGGGTTGAGCATGGCCAGCGTCAGGTCGTTGGTGTTGACCTGCACCGGCGCGTTGGGCCGATAGCTGATCTCGCCGGTCCATGCGGTACCGGTGGGCAAGGTGGTGGAGAAACTTGCGCCGTACAGGCGAATGTCTTCCGGGTAATCGAGGTAGTACTGACCGCGCCCGAGCATCACACTTTGCGCGAGCCCCGAGCCACTGCCGGGCGCAATCCGGTTGGCCGTGGTCACGATCCCCGGAATGCTCGCCAGCGTGCTGGCACCCGCGGTGACGGTGCCCACCGTCGGCGTGCGACTGTGGTAGTTCATGAAGTACAGGCCGTACTCGGTATCGTCGCCAAGCCAGCGCAGCGCCGTCCCCCATTGCCCGGAATCGCGGGCATCACGGTCACTGCCACGGGGCACGATCACGCCCTCCTTGCTGACTTCAAACCCCTGGCCAAACGCGGCAGCTATCGGTTGCAACGGGGCGATCGCCGGACTGGCGACGGTGTAGTTCTTGTTGCAACCGTCCGCTGCCACATCGACGCCGAAGAAGGTCCCGCAGTTGTCGAGGACGGTCTGGTCCCATTCCAGCTGGTAGAAGCCTTCGACGGTCAATTTGTCCGTCAGGCCCTGGGAAGCGAACAGCATGTTCACCGGAATCAGGCCTTCCTTGATCTCGGCACCGGGACGGCGGAAGGCGGACACATCCACCGGGTTGATGCTGTTGATCGAGTTGCCGATGAACGTGCTTTCGCCCCAACTGACCACCTGCTTGCCCGCACGCACCGTGCCCGGCAAGTCGGCGATGGCGTAGTTGTGATAGACGAAGGCATCGAGGATCTGTCCACCGGAAGACTTGGCACCCTCCTGGCGGCCCTCGTCGCTGATGGGCTTGAACTCGCGGTTTTCGTCCTTCAGTTCGAAGTCGTACCAATATTTTCCACGGACGAACACACCGGTGTCGCCGTACTTGAGCTCGAGGTCATGGATGCCTTTGAAGATCTTCGAAAACGTCTCGCCCTTCTTGAAGTTCAACCGCCCGTCATCGCCGGTCGAGGACTGTCCGGAACCGCCATTGACCGTGCCCACCAACGAATCTTCGGCATCGCGCATGCCCCAGCTCGCGCCCACTGACAGTGACGAGTCAAACGTCCCCTCGATCTCGCCGATGTTGAATGAAATGGCCTGCGCCTGGGCGCAGCAACCCAAGACCACCGCAGCGACCAAAGCCTGCGGTGTGAAGATGGCGCGCATTGTTGTTTTTGTCATGCGTCTTCCCCGGTGAGTGACAGAAGGCCTCACCCTACTGCCGCCCGCCAGGGGCGATAAGCGCACCAAGGAGGTATTCGTGGTGTACCTCTAAGGGATGACAGGCCGCATGGCAGGGCGTTTTGCGCGAGGCATGGATGAGCTGGATGCAGGACCATCATCCATGCGCATATCGTGGGGGGTCTGAATGGGAGGGGCAAAAACGGCACTGTTGCGCGGGCTGTAACACTGCATGTCGCGAATCGCTGTTTTTCCTTTGCCAGCAAACACTTATTCTGGCCTGGCTTTCACGGGAACCCACCTGGAAGCACGAAGCAACGGTGTGTGATCCGACCATTCCGTTCATGACAGTTTTCAGATGAGATCGACGGTTTCGACTTATCGCCCTGTGTTCACTGACGTTGATTTGTAGCTCCTGATCCAACGTCTTACCTTGGCCGCTGCGTTTGCAGCGGCCTTTTTTATGGGCGCCGTTTTTGTAGGGCCGACTGGATCCACTTGAACCACGGTCGACAGATAGACTTCCTGATATTGCATAAGTAATATTTTTTTACGCAAAGATATATTTCATACAACCATTTCGCCGCCCCACTAATAACTACACATGAACGACACACTTTCCACCTTTATTATTTTAATCTTTAGTAACTTTTAAATTACCTCCCCTTACACTCAAACGCGCACTAGCCAAAAAACAGCTTTCAACCTACATCAAGCTCAGAAAACACCTACAGAACTTTGTAACTACCCGGAGCACTCCAGCGATTAAGCTAAATCGCAGGTCAGACACTTCCCACAATCAGCTGACCTCTTCCCGATTCATTGCGAGTGCTTTTATGAAACCCATCAGCTACAACAAATACCGTTCAAGTAAAAGTTACAACAGCCGAATACGCTTTCTTATCTTCCACTACACAGCCGGCAACTTCTCCAGCTCGGTGAAGATTCTGACAGGGCCGAGCGTCAGCGCCCACTACCTGGTTCCGGACATCACTGATCCAAGTTACCTGAGCGAAGGTTTTACCGCACAGGAAGTCTTCAACCTGGTGGATGAGTCCCATCGGGCCTGGCATGCGGGCGTCAGCCAGTGGGGCAGTCGCAGCAATCTGAATGACACCTCCATTGGCATTGAAATCATCAATCTTGCGACGGATAACAACGGCGATTTCACTTTCCCGCCGTATCATCCCGAACAGATCGCTGCCATTGAAGAACTGGCGCTGAATATCCTCAAGCGCTACCCGGACATCACTCCGACCCAGGTATTAGGACACTCGGATATCGCGGTTGGACGAAAAAGCGACCCGGGACCTGTGTTTCCCTGGCATGCTCTTTACCTCAAAGGCATCGGCGCCTGGTTCGATGAGGCCACCCGGGACGACTTTCTGCAGCGATACAACGCCAGCGCCATTCCATCGCGCAGCGAGTTGTTGGCGCTATTCAAGTCCTACGGATATGACATCTCAGGCGCTGAGACCGAGCAAGGTTTTAAACAACTGGTCAGGGCCTTTCAGATGCATTTTCGCCCGGAGCGTTACGATGGGGTCATGGATGCGCAAACAGCCGCAACCCTGGCGGCGCTGGTATCCAAGTACTTTCCTCGATAGCCCATAAACACAATCGGCAAGGTCATTCAACATGACCTTGCCTGCTGCGTTACAACGCATACTTCTGCAAATTCCCCATCATTTCCTTCAGCGCTTCAATGTTGTCCTTCGGATGCGCCGCGCCCTCGAAATCACAAATCTGCTGCCAGTGCGCCGCCACGTCTTCCGGGGAGAAACCCACTCGCGGGTCGAACCCGGCGCCCAGGCTGCGCTCCCAGCGCACCTTGCCCATCCAGCCGCCGCCGACTTCGAACAGGCCGGAAGTTTCCTGGCAGTTTTCGCTGGCCAGGTACACCACCAGCGGGCTGACCAGTTCCGGTTTGAGTTGTTCGAACACTTGCGGCGGGATCAAGCCTTCGGTCATGCGCGTACCGCCGGTGGGGGCGATGGCGTTGACCAGGATGTTGTTCTTGCGGCCTTCGATGGCCAGGGTACGGGTCAGGCCGTAGAGGCCGAGCTTGGCCATGCCGTAGTTGGATTGGCCGAAGTTGCCGTAGATGCCCGAGGTGGACGCCGTGAAAATCACCCGGCCATAGTTTTGCTCGCGCATGTGCGGCCAGGCCGCTCGGGTGACTTTATAGGCGCCTTCGACGTGGACGCGGTACACCAGGTCCCAGTCGGCGTCTTCCATTTTGTGGAAGGTTTTATCCCGCAGGATGCCGGCGTTATTGACCACCACATCGACACGACCGAAGACGTCGAGGGCATGTTGCACGAGCTTGTCGCCATCGGTGACCGAGTCGTGGTTGGCCACGGCGGTGCCACCGGCGTCACGGATTTGCGCGACCACACGGTCGGCGGCCGACGCATTGGCGCCTTCACCCTGGGTCGAACCGCCGAGGTCATTGACCAGCACCTTGGCGCCCTGTTGAGCGAACAACAGCGCGTGCGCCCGTCCCAGGCCGCCACCCGCACCGGTGATGATCACGACTTTATCTTCGAAGCGCACAGATTCATTCATGGGAGAACTCCAACAGGCCAGGGACATTGCCTTGGAGTTTCAGGCACGGCGCAGCGGGTCACAATGAACTGAGGGGAGGCTGAATGGTGCGCGATAAGGCTGGGGGATGATGAACGTCAGACAACGAGGACTTTGTGGCGAGGGAGCTTGCTCCCTCTCCACAAGGTGTTCAGCGTTCAGCCGGACTCAGGAACACGCCACCTTGAGCGGCGGCAGTACCTGCTGATCGCGAAACGCCAGATAGTGCTTGAGCACCTCGCACGGCGCCTCGATCTGCGGGTAATGGCCGATGTCGGTCAGGAGCACCGCATCCGGGTTGGGAATCAGCTCCCGATAGCGCGCGACCATGTGCGCGCCGGAGATCGGATCGACCTCGCCATCAATCACTCGCAACGGCACTTCACCGCACTGCATGGCGGCGACCCACCGATCGCGCTGCACCCGCCGCTCAGGGATGTAACCGATCAGCTTGTGCATGACTCGCGGCCCGTGATTGCTGTCGATCAGGCTCCAGAAGTCATCCATTTGGCTTTCAGTGGGACGTGTCTGCGGGCCGAAGATCTGGCGGAAACTCTTCACCAGGCCATCACGACTGAACGCGCGACCAATCATCCAGCCCAAGGGGCTGAGCAGAAGTTTTTGCATCAGCACCGGACGATGGGTTTCCGGGAACAGGCCGCCGTTGAGGAACACGCAACTGGCGACGTGAATACGGGCTTCATAATGCCGGGCCAGCAACTCCTGAGCCACGCTGTCGCCGTAATCATGCGCCAGCAGGTGCACGGGCTGCTCGACACCCAGTTGGGCCAGCAGCGCCTGTTGCAGATCAGCCTGCTCCAGCAAACTGTACGAGTGGTTGACCGGTTTGGCCGAGTCTCCGAAACCGAGCATGTCGCAGGCTATCACCCGATAGCGCTGAGCCAGCGGCTGCCACAAGTAATGCCAATCCCAACTGGCGCTCGGGAAGCCATGGATGAGCAGCAACGGCTCACCCTGCCCTGCCGTCCAGTAACGAATGGTCTGGCCACGGAAGACGAACGTCTGGCTGCGCTTGCGCCAGATACACAGCGGAATCTCAGCGAGTGCCATTAGAGTTTATAACCCGGGTCTTGTTTATCGAGTTTGCGCAGCAGCGCTGGCCAGGCCAACGCTCCGCCCATGCCTTGAGCACTTTTGGTGACACCGGCGATCATCGCCTTGGCACCCGCCAGAATCTGCGGTTCGATGGCGATCAGTTCGGCGCCACCGCCCTGCGCCATGACCTGGATATCGCAGGCGCGCTGGAAGGTAAACATCATCAGAAAGGTGTCGGCGATGGTGCTGCCGCAGGTCAGCAACCCGTGGTTGTGCAGCATCAGGAAATTGTTTTCCCCGAGGTCGGCCTGCAGTCGCGCCTTCTCTTCGTGGTTCAGCGCAACACCTTCGTAGGCGTGATACGCCAGGCTGGAAAGGACAAACAACGACTGTTGGCTGATCGGCAAAATGCCTTGTTTCTGCGCCGAGACCGCAACACCCGAGGCAGTGTGGGTGTGCAGCACGCAGACGACATCATGACGAACCTCGTGCACCGCGCTGTGGATGGTATAGCCGGCCGGATTGATCTCGTAGGGGCTGTCCATCAGCTTGTTGCCGGCCTGATCGACCTTGACCAGGCTTGAGGCGGTGATTTCGTGAAACATCATCCCGAACGGGTTGATCAGGAAGTCTTCGGTGCCGGGCACCTTGGCCGAGATGTGGGTGAAAATCAGATCGTCCCAGCCGTGCAGGGCAACCAGGCGGTAACAGGCCGCCAGATCGACCCGGGTCTGCCACTCGGCGGCACTGACCTGGTCTTTGACGCTGTTGGAGGATTGGACGGGGGCTACGCTCACGGCAAGGAACCTCTGTTTTTATTATGGAGTGTTTCCAATGACTACCGAGTCTAGACACCCCCAAAGGTTCGCGTAGTTGCATTAGCAGCCAGCTTGATGGCCGAGCGAGTCAGTCGCCCCATGAAATGGGAGCCACGTCAAAGTACCGCCGCCAGAGAAGACGAGGCGGCCCCTGTCTGCCGCCCCGTCAGCGTCCTGACAATCGATGTTTACAAGCGTCGAGCGGTGCCTGGTCAGCCTCGCAGAGCGCCGACCAGCTCAGCCAGCCAAGGCTCGGCGTCCGATTCCGGCGTGACGCTTTCACTGGCGTCCAGGCGCAACATTGGCAGGACTTCGCGAATGCCGAGCTCACCGAACAACTCGCGCATCAGCTCGCCACCGCCGCAGAAGGTATCGCCATAGCTCGCATCGCCCAAGCCGATCACCGCGCCCGGCAACCCACGCCAGGCTGCCGGCAATTGGTCACGGATCGCGAAATACAGCGGTTGCAGGTTATCGGGTAACTCACCCATGCCGGTGGTCGAGGTCACTGCCAGGAAGGCCTGCGGGCCAAAGGCCTGGACATCGGCCAGACTTGCACGGGCGTTGTGAAAGGTTTCGAAACCCGCGGCTTGCAAAAGGCTGGCGGCGTGACGGGCAACCTCTTCAGCCGTGCCGTACACCGAGCCGGAAATGATGGCGACTTTCATCAATCTGATCCTGAAGCTGAGTAAAAGACCGGGATCTTAACAGCACGGTCTTTATTGTTCTTTTAGAATCCCCGGACAACCGACAAGGAAGGGTTCCGCCCATGATCAACGCGAAACTGCTGCAACTGGTGATCAACGCCTCCAACGACGGCATCGTGATTGCCGAAAAAGAAGGCGATCAAGACAAGATCCTGATTTACGTCAACCCTGCCTTCGAACGCCTGACCGGTTACACCAGCGAAGAAATCCTCTATCAGGATTGCCGCTTCCTGCAATCGGGCGACCGCGATCAGCCAGCGTTGTCAAAGATCCGTGATGCATTGAACAACGAAGGATCGTGCCGGGAAATCCTGCGCAATTACCGCAAGGACGGCACACCGTTCTGGAATGAGCTGTCCATTTCGACGGTGAAAAACCCGAGCAACGGACTGGTTTATTTCATCGGTGTGCAAAAAGACGTGACGGTGCAGGTCAAGGCCCAGCAGCGGATTGTGCAGCTTGAAGCGCAGTTGGCCGAGGTTCAGGCCGAACTGGCAGCGCTCAAAGCGACGAACGGTTAAAACAAAACAGCGAACCAATTGTCTTTAACTACAATCACCGAACGCTTTGTAACTAATTCTTTCGAGCCTGCCATGCAACGCGACGCGCTCCTCACCCAGGATGAGCTGGATTTTATCCAGACCATGCAACACAACCCGCAGCTCAATGTGCGGGACGCGACGTCGAGTCTGCTCGTCAATGGCGGTTCGCAAATCCGTGACTTGCTCACGCGCCTTGCCGCACACGAACAAGTCACCATTCAAGCCAACTTCGAAAACCAGCAAATAACTTTCCCGCTGCACCTGGTGGAAGACGAGTTTCATGCGTTGCATTTACGTCTTGGCGTCCCCAGCATTTATGAGGACGGCCCCTTGGTTCGCCCTTGGCGACTGGTGCTCGACGAACCGGTGGCGCTGGAGAACTCCCAGGGACAACCCGGCACGATGTGGGTGCACGAAGTCTCGTTCAAAGGGGTTTTGCTGGAGGTCCGCAACAAGACCAAGGCACCGAAGCATTTCGCGCTGTGGTTCAGCCCTTCAGGCTACGAGCGAATTGCGCTGCGCGGCACCTTGGAGAAAGAAACCGAAAATGGCTTCTACGCTTATCAGTTGAGCCAGAGCGACACCGATGAAACCGAGCGCCTGCGCCAATACATCCTGCAGCAACATCGGTTGACTCATCCTGCGCTGCATCTCTGAACTCAAGTATCCAGATCGCCCGCCAGGAACTGTTTCAGACGCTGGCGCATCACCACACCTTCGTTCCCCAGGCAACCGATCGACGATCCGGCCAGGCTTTCCTGTGCCAGGTCGGACGCATCACCGGCCAACAGCAACGGACACTCCAGGCCCATAGCCAGGCGATTCAAGCGCCGTGGCAATTCGGGGGCTGGTACGTGATTGGAAAAAAGCACCAGCGCCTGGGGCTTGATCCTTTCGCACACCAGGGTCAACTCGTCGAACGGCTGGCCGATGGTCAACACACGCACGCCTGTTTGCCCACTGCTCAGGAACAAGGCCGCTACCAGCAATTCCAGTTCCCGGCATTGGCCATCCAGGGCGCTGACGATGACTCGCCTTGGCTGCTTGTCACGGATCAACAGCAGCCGCTGCAATACCCGAGAGCGCAGAAAGCCGTCCAGGAACAGCCACTCGCTGGTTCGGCCGAATGAATCCTGGCGTTGCAGCAATTGCTTCCAGAGCGGGAGAAGGATGTCCTGAAACACGACCGGCTGGCTGTAGCTGGAATAGATCTGTCCATAGACCTGTTCGAGTTGAACGTCATCAAACGCACTGACGGCGGCCTGGACCTGTTGCTGCCATTGCGCGTAATCCGCTTGCACGAGGTCGTTGGGGATAATGTGGGACAACGCCTGCAGCGGCTCGGACCTGGCCAGAATCTTGCCAATCTTGCTGACCGCGACACCGCGTTCGATCCAGCCGAGAATGCTGCGCACACGCTCGATATCGGTCATCGAATACAGGCGATGCCCACTTTCGGTGCGCGTTGGCACGATCAGACCGTAGCGGCGTTCCCACGCACGTAGCGTGACCGGATTGACGCCGGTCAGGCGCGACACTTCGCGAATGGGAAAAAGCTCTTGCTGCTCAAGAGATACAGTCTGCGGTACGCCTGAAGCAACATCAGTGAGTACGGGCATCTGGAGTTCGACGTCCATGTGTGGTTCGGACCTCATTCTAACTCCCCTTCCCCATCCCCATTCAAGCGATGTGTGATCGAAAAACAACAAATACGAAAACAGTTAGAATACGGAACAATCCTTGCTTGACCCGATACGCAGCCCTCTACCCCGGCACTGCGTTTGGCGAAGTTCCTATCCGGAACGACGCAAAGTCTTAATGGAGATACACAATGTCTACCTCACCCGTCACGCTGATGGTGGCGCGTCGCGTCGCCGATGGGCGCTATCAGGATCTGATTGCCTGGCTGCGCGAAGGCGAACAACTGGCCACCGACTTCCCCGGTTACCTCGGCTCCGGCGTGCTCGCTCCGCCGCCCGAGGATGACGAATTCCAGATTATTTTCCGCTTCGCCGACGAACAGACCCTGCACACCTGGGAGCACTCCGCCTCGCGGACTGCCTGGTTGGCGCGCGGCAGCGACCTGTTCGCCCATCCGACAGAGCATCGGGTCAGTGGCATCGAAGGCTGGTTCGGCGCAGCCGGCCAACGTCCGCCGCGCTGGAAACAGGCGGTGGCGATCTGGCTGGCGTTCTTTCCGGTGTCGCTGCTGTTCAACTTTGCTCTCGGACCGTTGTTGGGCGAAATGAGCCTGCTGCCGCGGATATTGGTCAGCACGCTGTGCCTGACGCCGTTGATGGTCTACTGCTTCATTCCACTGTCGACCCGGCTGCTGGCGGGTTGGCTCAATAGCAAACCTGTGCGCCGGTTGTCCGCCGAGCCAAGCCCTCAAAGCCGCTGATCTCCTCCTGTAGGAGCGAGCCAGCTCGCGATGAGCCCAAGAACGCTGCGGGGTATCAGGCTCCCAGCGTTCTCGGGCTCATCGCGAGCAGTCGAGCGTCGACCGGCTGCTCCTACCGGGGGCGTAGGTGAACGCCGCATTGCGCTGTTATAGTTTTGCTCTTACCGCAAAGCGAGCCGTTCATGACCTCTTGCGCAGCCCCAATCCTCATCACCGGCGCCGGCCAGCGTGTCGGCCTGCATTGCGCGCAGCGCCTGCTCGAAGACGGCCATCGCGTGATTTTCAGCTACCGCAGCGAACGCCCCGGCGTGCAAACCCTGCGCGATCTGGGGGCGACGGCGCTGTTCGCCGATTTCGCCACCGAAGGCGGAATCCTTGCCTTCATCAGCGAACTGAAAACCCATACCGACAGCCTGCGGGCGATCGTGCATAACGCCTCCGAATGGCTGGCCGAAACCCCGGAGACCGAAGGCGAAGCCTTCACCCGCATGTTCAGCGTGCACATGCTGGCGCCCTACCTGATCAACCTGCATTGCGCCGAGCTGCTCGAACGCTCCAGCCCCGCCGACATCGTGCACATCAGCGATGACGTGACCCGCAAGGGCAGCAGCAGGCACATTGGCTACTGCGCCAGCAAAGCCGGGCTCGACAGCCTGACGCTGTCATTCGCCGCAAAATACGCGCCGGGCATCAAGGTCAACGGGATCGCCCCGGCCCTGCTACTGTTCAATCCTGATGACGACGCGGCCTACCGCGCCAAGGCGTTGGCCAAATCCGCGCTGGGTATCGAACCCGGCAGCGAAGTGATCTACCAGAGCCTGCGCTATTTGCTCGACAACCCTTATGTCACCGGCACGACCCTGACCGTCAACGGCGGAAGGCACATCAAATAAGTGTCCCGCGAGGATTTTCCATGACGTTATCCCTGCCTCAGAACGCTTTGTCTCAGAGCTATCGCGAGATCCTCATCGGTCTCGGTGAAGACCCCGACCGCGAAGGTCTGCTCGACACGCCGGTGCGCGCGGCCAAGGCCATGCGATACCTCTGCCACGGTTACGACCAGAGTGTCGAAGAAATCGTCAACGGTGCGTTGTTCGCGTCCGACAATGATGAAATGGTCATCGTCGACAACATCGAGCTCTACTCGCTTTGCGAACATCACCTGCTGCCCTTCATTGGCAAGGCGCATGTGGCTTATATTCCCACGGGCAAGGTGCTGGGCCTGTCGAAGATCGCACGGCTGGTGGACATGTTCGCCCGACGCCTGCAAATCCAGGAAAACCTCACCCGGCAAATCGCCGACGCGGTGCAGCAAGTGACCGGCGCGGCGGGCGTGGCGGTGGTCATCGAAGCCCAGCACATGTGCATGATGATGCGCGGCGTCGAGAAACAGAATTCGACCATGAACACCTCGGTGATGCTCGGCGCCTTCCGCGAGTCGAGCAACACCCGCCAGGAGTTCCTGCAATTGATTGGACGGAGCAAGTAGTAATGCCACAACTTCAACCAGGCATGGCACGCATCCGGGTCAAGGACCTGTGCCTGCGCACCTTCATCGGCATCAACGAGGACGAAATCCTCAACAAGCAGGATGTGTTGATCAACCTGACCATCCTCTACGCGGCCCAGGAAGCCGTGCGTGACAATGACATCGACCACGCGCTGAACTACCGGACCATCACCAAGGCCATCATCGCCCACGTCGAGGGCAATCGCTTCGCCCTGCTTGAACGCCTGACCCAGGAGATTCTCGATCTGGTCATGGCCAACGAGTCGGTACTGTATGCCGAGGTCGAAGTGGACAAGCCCCACGCCCTGCGATTCGCCGAGTCGGTGTCGATCACCCTGGCGGCGAGTCGCTGAGTGCGTCTGGCGGATTGCCCGCCAGACTTTTATCATCCCGCGCCACGACTGGATTTCACAGAGCCCGCCATGAACGATCAACAACGCCTGGAACTCGAAGCCGCCGCCTTTCGCCGGCTGGTGGCCCACCTGGACAGCCGCAAGGATGTCCAGAACATCGACCTGATGAACCTCTCGGGTTTCTGCCGTAACTGCCTGTCCAAGTGGTACAAGGCGGCGGCCGACGAACGCCAGATCGAGGTCAGCCTCGACGAAGCCCGCGAAGTGGTTTACGGCATGCCGTACGCCGACTGGAAAGCCCAATTTCAGCAAGAAGCCAGCGCCGAACAACAAGCGGCGTTTGCCAAAGGAAAACCCAATGAGTGATTTGAACACCCTGCGCGCCAGCCTCAAAAGCGGCGAACACGCCTTCGCCGATACCCTGGCGTTCATCGCCGCCGGTTACGACTACCAGCCACAGGCGTTCAACAACGGTGGTGTGGAAAACGCCGCCGGACAGAACGAAGGTTCGTGCAAGACGCTGGGCCTGGCACTGCTGGAAGGCTTGAGCGATGAAGAAGCCCTGCTGGCGTTCGGCGAACACTACCGTTCGGTGCTGGCGACGCCTGAAGGCAGCGATCACGGCAATATCCGTGCGTTGATGGCCCATGGTCTGGCCGGCGTGAAGTTCGCTCAACAGCCCCTGACCCGCCGCTGATTTAACTTGCAGGAGCAGTCGATCGACGCTCGACTGCTCGCGATGGACGACAGGGCACCGCGGGGTGTCAGGTTGACAGTGTTATCGTTGACCACCATCGCGAGCAGGCTCGCGCCTACAAGTTCAGCGTTCAAGGCGCCCGAACCACGTCCTGACTTTTAAGATTGATCCCGCCACTTTATTTCGTTTGCCCGCCAGTGCTGCTCACGGCTTAGATAAAAGGAAGTCCTCCTTCTTCCGAGCCGGTCATTCATGAGCAGCGAAAGCATCAGCCAGTCGATCAACGTCGTTCACCCTGTCACCCTCAGCCACGGTAAAAACGCCGAGGTCTGGGACACCGATGGCAAACGCTACATCGACTTCGTCGGTGGGATTGGCGTACTCAACCTCGGCCACTGCCATCCGCGCATCATCGGAGCCATTCGTGAACAGGCCACCCGGCTGACCCATTACGCGTTCAACGCGGCGCAACATGAACCCTACATCGCCTTGATGGATCGCCTGAGCGCGTTTGTCCCGGTGGATTACCCTGTCAGCGGAATGCTCACCAACAGCGGCGCCGAGGCGGCGGAAAATGCCCTGAAGATCGTGCGCGGCGCCACCGGCCGCAGCGCCGTGATCGCCTTCGATGGAGGCTTCCACGGTCGTACGCTGGCCACCCTCAACCTCAACGGCAAAGTCGCGCCCTACAAACAGAAAGTCGGTGTGTTGCCAGGCCCGGTGTATCACCTGCCCTTCCCGAGCCAGGACAACGGCGTGACCTGCGCCGAGGCGCTAAAGGCGATGGAGCGGCTGTTCAGCGTCGAGATCGATGTCGAAGACGTGGCGTGTTTCATTGTCGAACCCGTGCAGGGCGAGGGCGGTTTCCTGGCGATGGACGTTGAGTTCGCCCAGGCATTACGGCGCTTCTGCGACGAGAAAGGCATTGTGCTGATCGCCGATGAAATCCAGTCCGGTTTCGGCCGTACCGGCCAACGCTTCGCCTTCTCGCGACTGGGCATCGAGCCTGACCTGATCCTGCTGGGCAAAAGCATCGCAGGCGGCGTGCCGCTGGGTGCGGTGGTCGGGCGCAAATCACTGCTCGACAACTTGCCCAAGGGCGGACTCGGCGGCACCTACTCGGGCAATCCCATCGCCTGTGCTGCCGCACTGGCGACCCTGGATGAAATGACCGATGCCCATCTGCAAGCCTGGGGCTCGCAGCAGGAAGAAGCGATTGTCAGCCGCTACGAATCCTGGCGCACGAACAAGCTGTCGCCGTACCTGGGACGACTGACGGGCGTCGGGGCGATGCGCGGCATCGAAATGATCAAGCCCGATGGCACGCCGGCAGCGGCGCAGTTGACGCAATTGCTGGCCCTGGCGCGGGACGCCGGTTTGCTGCTGATGCCCAGCGGTAAATCGCGCCACATCATTCGGCTGCTGGCCCCGTTGACCACGGAGGCAGCGGTGCTGGAGGAAGGGTTGGATATTCTCGAAGCGTGTCTGAAGAAATTGGTCTGAACACCTCCCTTCCCTGCAGGAGCGAGCCTGCTCGCGATGGACGACAGGGCACCGCGGGGTGTCAGGTTGCCAGCGTCATCGTTGACCACCATCGCAAGCGTGCTCGCTCCTTCAGGAATGAGATTTTTTCGAGGCAATAAAAAAACCGGCCGAAGCCGGTTTTTTTACGATCGCAGAATCAAGCGTTCTGCAGATTGTCCAGATAACGCTCGGCATCGAGTGCCGCCATGCAGCCCGCACCGGCCGACGTGATGGCCTGACGGTACACATGGTCAGCCACGTCACCGGCCGCGAAGATACCTTCGAGGTTGGTCGCCGTGGCGTTGCCATCACGGCCACCCTGCACAACCAGGTAGCCGTCTTTCAACGTCAGCTGACCTTCGAACAACGAGGTGTTCGGGGTGTGGCCGATGGCGATGAATACGCCGTCGACTTTCACTTCGTCGAAGCTGCTGTCGTTGTTCTTCAGACGGGCACCGGTCACACCCATGTTGTCGCCCAGGACTTCGTCCAGGGTCGCGTTCAGTTTCAGAATGATCTTGCCTTCGGCCACGCGGGCGTTGAGCTTGTCGATCAGGATTTTCTCGGCGCGGAAGGTTTCACGACGGTGAATCAAGGTCACGGTGCTGGCGATGTTGGCCAGGTACAGCGCCTCCTCCACAGCGGTGTTGCCGCCACCGACCACAGCCACTGGCTTGTTGCGGTAGAAGAAACCGTCGCAGGTCGCACAGGCCGAAACGCCTTTGCCCATGAATGCTTCTTCGGACGGCAGGCCCAGGTAGCGGGCGCTGGCACCGGTGGCGATGATCAGCGCATCGCAGGTGTAGGTCGCGCTGTCACCGGTCAGGGTGTACGGCTTGGCAGCGAAGTCCACGGCGTTGATGTGATCGAAAACGATCTCGGTTTCAAAGCGCTCGGCGTGCTCTTTCATCCGCTCCATCAGCGCCGGGCCGGTCAGGCCGTGGACATCGCCCGGCCAGTTGTCGACTTCGGTGGTGGTGGTCAGTTGACCGCCGGCCTGCATGCCGGTGATCAGCAGCGGCTTGAGGTTGGCACGGGCGGCATAAACCGCGGCACTGTAACCGGCAGGGCCGGAACCGAGAATAATCACTCGCGAATGACGGACTTCAGACATGACCTGCTCCTGTTGACCGGCCCGGAACACCTGGCGCGGAACGCCGGCTTGCCGGCGGGAATTAAAAAAGGACCATTGAAAGCCTTGGGGAAGGCTGGAACTCGACAGTCCTGTAAAAAGATTGGGTGCAGCGTATCGAGGGGGCGAAGATTAAGGAAATACGGTTTAACAATCCAGCTCATAGGTGGTCTCTATCCGATCACCGTGATTATCAGGACGCCTTTGTTACAGTTAATGTCGATGCCGCTACCGCGCTTTCGCCCGTCAGGCAAAGCCGGTAAGGTCGGCGCCTTTTCCCTCTGCTCGGAGCACGTTATGCCCGCCCCTGTTCTGTCCGGCCCGCAATACCTGCGCGAAGGCCTGAAACTGGTTCTCAGCCCCAGCCTGCGCCTTTTCGTAATACTTCCACTTGCGATCAACATGGTGCTGTTCGTCGGATTGATCTATCTGGCCGGCCATCAATTCAGCCTGTGGGTCGACACCCTGATGCCGTCCCTACCCGACTGGCTGAGTTTCCTCAGTTATGTCCTATGGCCGCTGTTCGTGGTGCTGGTGGTGTTGATGGTGTTCTTCACCTTCACCCTGCTCGCCAACGTCATCGCCGCGCCGTTCAACGGCTTTCTGGCGGAAAAAGTCGAAGTGGTGGTACGGGGTACCGACGACTTCCCGGCATTCAGCTGGGGCGAGCTGATCGCCATGATCCCCCGTACCCTGGCCCGGGAAATGCGCAAGCTCGGTTACTTCCTGCCACGGGCGATCGCTCTGTTCATTCTTTCGTTCATCCCGGTGGTGAACATCATCGCCGCGCCGCTGTGGCTGCTGTTCGGGGTCTGGATGATGGCGATCCAATACATCGACTACCCGGCGGATAACCACAAGCTGGGCTGGAACGAAATGCTCGCCTGGCTGCGCCAGAAGCGCTGGCAGTGCATGAGTTTCGGCGGCATCGTTTATCTGGTGCTGCTGATTCCGGTGGTCAACATTCTGATGATGCCGGCTGCGGTGGCCGGGGCGACGCTGTTCTGGGTGCGTGAGCGCGGGGTTGAGAACCTGGTGACCCAGCGCTGAGACGGTCACAAATCCATCATGCAAACGCCATAACGCCGACATGGCCTCAGCCGACACTGAGGTCATGACGACAGCTCTGCATATCACCCTGATCACCGAAACCTTCCCTCCCGAAATCAACGGCGTGGCCAATACCCTTGGTCGCTTGTGCGACGGTTTGCGCGCGCGTGGACATCAGGTGGAGTTGGTTCGACCACGTCAGGGCTGCGATCAGCAACTGGGTAGCGACGATGAATTGATGCTGTGCCGGGGCTGGCCGCTGCCGGGCTATCCCGGACTGCAATGGGGTCAGTCGTCGATGCACAAGCTGTTGCGCCGCTGGAAGCGCCATCGCCCGGACGTGCTGTATATCGCCACCGAGGGGCCATTGGGGTTATCGGCACTGCGAGCGGCACGGCGCCTGGGGATATCGGTGGTCAGCGGCTTTCACACCAATTTCCAGCAGTACTCCAACCCATATGGGCTCGGCCTGCTGACGCGGCTGCTGACCCATTACCTGCGCTGGTTCCACAATCGTTCGACCATGACGCTCGTGCCCAGCGTCAGCCAGCGAATGGAACTGGAACGGCGTCACTTCGAGCGCCTGGCCTTGCTTTCCCGAGGGGTCGACAGTCAATTGTTTCACCCGGCCAAACGCTTGAACGCCCTGCGCGAGCAGTGGGGATTGACTGAGGCAGACATCGCGGTCATTCATGTCGGTCGCCTGGCCCCGGAAAAAAACCTGGGATTGCTCAAGCGCACCTTCGACACCCTCAAGACCAGTTATCCACAGCGCACCCTGAAGCTGATCGTAGTCGGCGACGGCCCACAGCGCCAGGAACTGGAGAACGAGATGCCCGAGGCGATTTTCTGCGGCACTCAGCGCGGTGAAGCCCTGGCCTGTCACTATGCGTCAGGGGATGTATTTCTGTTTCCGAGCCTGACTGAAACCTTCGGCAATGTCGTGCTCGAGGCGCTGGCCTCGGGGCTGGGAGTAGTGGCCTACGATCAGGCGGCGGCAGCCCAGCATATTCGCCATGGCTACAACGGTGTACTGGCGATGCCGGGGGATGAAAGCGCATTCTGCGATGCGGCAGCGTGGTTGCTGGAAGAGCGGGAAACATTGCGCAATGTGCGGCTCAACGCGCGCCAGCATGCCAGTCGCCAGGGTTGGGCGACCATCATCGAGCAGTTCGAGGGGCAGTTGCGCGGGGCTTGTGTACAGCGACAGGCATTGCCGGATGCTGCTCTGTTGCCTTGAAAAGCTTCGCTGGCAAGCCAGCTCCAGGATTTGTGCAGTCCCCACAGGAGCTGGCTTTGAAGACGCCGTTAGACCAGCGTCATCAACGCATCACGGCTAAACGGCAGGATGTCCTGTTCACGACCTTCGCGAACTTTCTGCGCCCAGTCCGGATCGACCAACAGCGCGCGACCGACCGCTACCAGGTCGAACTCGTCGTTGTTCAAACGCTCCAGCAGTTTTTCCAGGCTGGCCGGTTGCGCGACCTTGTCGGTGTTGACCATGAACTGAAGGAACTCGCCATCCAGGCCAACGCTACCGACGGTGATGGTTGGCTTGCCGGTGAGCTTGCGGGTCCAGCCCGCCAGGTTCAGCTCGGAACCGTCAAATTCCGGCTCCCAGAAACGGCGTGTCGAGCAGTGGAAAATATCCACGCCGGCGTCGGACAGCGGCTGGAGGAACTCGCCCAGCGCCTCCGGGGTTTGCACCAGACGCGCGGTGTAATCCTGCTGTTTCCACTGCGAAAAACGGAAGATGATCGGGAAACCTTCGCCGACCGCTGCACGCACCGCCTGGATCAACTCGATGGCGAACCGCGAACGGTTGGCCAGACTGCCACCGTATTCGTCGGTACGCTGGTTGCTGCCTTCCCAAAAGAACTGGTCGATGAGGTAGCCGTGGGCACCATGGATTTCCACGCCGTCCATGCCGATGCTTCGGGCATCCTTGGCGGCCTGGGCGAACGCGGCAATCACGTCCTGAATATCTTGTTGGGTCATGCCATGAACCACGACCTGACCGTCCTTCACTTTCTCCGATGGGCCATAACCCGGCACGCTGGCGTCCGGCTCGGTGCCGATGCGACGCACGCTGCCCACGTGCCACAGTTGCGGAACGATCTTGCCACCTTCGGCGTGTACGGCGTCGACGACTTTCTTCCAGCCTGCCAGTGCGGCCTCACCGTAGAAGTGCGGCACGTTCGGGTAGCCGTTGGAAGCCTTGTGACCGACCGTGGTGCCTTCGGTGATGATCAGGCCAACGCCAGCGGCCGCACGACGACGGTAGTACTCGATCACTTTGGAATTGGGTACACCACCCGGAGAAAAAGAACGGGTCATCGGTGCCATGACGACGCGGGTCGGCAGTTCGAGATTGCCGAGATGGAACGGTTTGAACAGGGCTTTGACAGGCATGGGGACGCTCCACGAAGGATGACTTTATGACGACGATAATATGGAGGTGCCCACGCGCTGGATAGCACTATTGATTTGGGTGATTAAGGAGCAAAAGGCTAGGAATAACCTTGTAGGAGCGAGCTTGTTCGCGATGGACTTGAGAACGCTGCGGGGTGTCAGGTTTCCCGCGTTATCGTTCACAACTATCGCGAGCAGGCTCGCTCCTACAGGGGGGAGATCAGCTCAGGGCTTTTTCAATTGCCTGAATGACGCTTGGATCGTCCGGCGGAGTCCGTGGCGAGAACCGCGCCAGTACACGTCCGTCTTTGCCGAGGAGGAATTTTTCGAAGTTCCAGGTGATGTCACCCGGGAATTCCGCGCCCTCGCCCGCCAGCAGTTTGTAAAGCTGGTGGCGTTCGTGTCCGTTGACTTCCAGCTTGCTGGACAATGGAAAGGTCACGCCATAGTTGAGGCTGCAAAACGCCTGGATTTCCTGTGCGGAGCCTGGCTCCTGTCCGGCAAACTGGTTGCACGGCAAGCCCAGCACGCTGAAACCCTGGCCCTTGTATTGCTGGTAAAGGTTTTCCAGCGCCGCGTACTGTGGGGTCAGGCCACATTTGGAAGCCACGTTGACCACCAGCACTACGTGCCCTTTGAACGGCGCCAACGGTAGCGCCTGACCATCAAGGGCTGTCAAATTTAGGTCGTGAAAAGCACTCATGACGAACTCCAGATTCTCGTGTTCTTCTCGAAACAGCCACTTATCGGTGTTGCCTGGGACAGCCGCAGACTAAAAAGGCGCCCTCGGGGCGCCTCTCCAGTTCTCGAAAGCTTAGCGCAGAAATCAGTGGTGATGGCCACCTTCGCCATGGACGTGGCCATGAGCGATTTCTTCCTGGCTGGCATCACGGATATTGATGATCTTGACCTGGAAATTCAGGCGCTGGCCGGCCAACGGATGGTTGCCGTCGACAGTCACGTCGTCGCCGTCCAGATCGCGGATGGTCACGATCTGCATCTGGCCGTCCGGAGCGGAAGCGTGGAACTGCATGCCCACTTCCAGCTCGTCAACGCCTTCGAACATGCTGCGGCTCAGGGTGCTGACCAGTTCGGCAGCGTACTCGCCATAGGCATCTTCAGGTTCAACGGCTACGGTCAGCTCGTCGCCGACTGCTTTGCCTTCCAGTGCCTTTTCCAGGCCCGGAATGATGTTACCTGCGCCTTGCAGGTAGACCAGCGGCGCGCCGCCGGCGGAGCTGTCGATGACCTCACCAGCGTCGTTGGTCAGGGTATAGTCGATGGAGACAGCCTTATTGGCGGCGATCAGCATGGGGCGAGACCTTTTGCATAAGAATATTGAAAGACCAAGTTTAGCGAAGCAATCGCCCGAAAGCGAACACAACCCGGACAGACGGATTGCGACGATCACCGGCTTCCATCAAGACGAGGACGGGCACTGGGTGGCCGAGCTTTCCTGCGGCCACACACAGCACGTGCGGCACCAGCCGCCCTGGCAATCCCGCGCCTGGGTCACGGACCCTGCGCAGCGCCAGGAAAAAATAGGCCAGCCCTTTGATTGCGGTTGGTGCGCACAAGGCTCGGTTAGCGATAACCTTGGCGACTGAATTCCGGTAAATCGTCAGTTATAGATGATCGCCTGGCGGCCCGTATGGCCTTTGCGCCACCCCGGCCGCCCACATGCACCCTCAGAGAATCCGCATGCAAACTTTTTTTATTGCGCCCACCGATTTTGGCGTGGGTCTGACCTCCATCAGCCTCGGGCTGGTGCGCACCCTTGAGCGGGCCGGTCTCAAAGTCGGCTTTTTCAAACCGATTGCCCAGCCGCATCCCGGTGATACCGGCCCTGAGCGTTCCACCGAACTGGTCGCCCGTACCCACGGCCTCAAGCCACCCAAGCCCCTGGGCCTGGCCCATGTCGAGCGCATGCTGGGCGATGGCCAGCTGGACGAGTTGCTCGAAGAAATCATCACCCTTTACCAGCAGGCCGCCATCGGCAAGGACGTGCTGATCGTCGAAGGCATGGTCCCGACCCGCAGCGCCAGCTATGCCGCACGGGTCAACCTGCACCTGGCCAAGAGCCTCGACGCCGAAGTGATCCTGGTGTCGGCGCCGGAAAACGAAGTGCTGACCGAGCTCTCCGGTCGCGTCGAGTTGCAGGCGCAATTGTTCGGTGGCCCGAAAGATCCGAAAGTTCTCGGCGTCATCCTCAACAAGGTGAAGACCGACGAAAGCATGGAGGCCTTCGCCGCCCGCCTGAAGGAGCATTCGCCGCTGTTGCGCAGTGGTGATTTCCGCCTGCTGGGCTGCATTCCGTTTCAGCCGGAACTGAACGCCCCGCGCACCCGCGACGTCGCCGACCTGATGGGCGCACAAGTGCTCAACGCCGGCGACTACGAAACCCGGCGCATGTCCAAAATCATTATCTGCGCGCGCACCATGCGTAACACCGTAGAGCTGCTCAAACCGGGTGTACTGGTGGTGACCCCCGGCGACCGCGACGACATCATCCTCGCCGTCAGCCTCGCCGCCATAAATGGCGTGCCCCTGGCCGGCCTGTTGCTGACCAGCGACACCCTGCCCGACCCAAGGATCATGGACCTCTGCCGCGGCGCCTTGCAGGCCGGCCTGCCAGTGTTGTCAGTGAGCACCGGTTCCTACGACACCGCCAACCAATTGAACGGTCTAAACAAGGAAATCCCGATCGACGACCGCGAACGCGCGGAAATCATCACCGATTTCGTCGCCAGCCATCTGGATGCCAACTGGCTGCACCAGCGTTGTGGCACACCACGGGAAATGCGCCTGTCGCCGGCCGTGTTCCGCTATCAGTTGATTCAGCGCGCGCAGAACGCCAACAAACGCATCGTCCTGCCTGAAGGCAGCGAGCCGTTGACCGTTCAGGCCGCAGCGATCTGTCAGGCCCGTGGCATTGCCCGTTGCGTGTTGTTGGCCAAACCGGCAGACGTTGAAGCCGTCGCGCGCGCCCAAGGCATCGAGCTGCCACCGGGGCTGGAAATCCTCGACCCGGACCTGATCCGCGAGCGCTATGTCGAGCCGATGGTCGCCCTGCGCAAAAGCAAAAGCCTCAACGCGCCCATGGCCGAGCAACAACTGGAAGACACCGTGGTGATCGGCACCATGATGCTCGCGCTGGATGAGGTGGACGGCCTGGTGTCGGGGGTCATTCACTCCACCGCCAACACCATTCGCCCGGCCCTGCAGCTGATCAAAACAGCACCGGGCTGCACGCTGGTGTCGTCGGTATTCTTCATGCTGTTCCCGGAAGAAGTGCTGGTCTACGGCGACTGCGTGATGAACCCGCACCCAAGTGCCAGTGAACTGGCCGAGATCGCCCTGCAAAGCGCCGATTCGGCAGCAGCGTTCGGCATCACGCCCCGTGTGGCGATGATCAGTTACTCCAGCGGTGAATCGGCCAGTGGCGAAGAAGTCGAAAAGGTTCGCGAGGCGACGTTGCTCGCCCACGAGCAGCAGAACTCGCTGTTGATCGACGGCCCGTTGCAATACGATGCCGCCGCCAACGAAACCGTGGCCCGGCAACTGGCACCGAACAGTCAGGTCGCCGGTCGCGCCACGGTGTTTGTGTTCCCCGACCTGAATACCGGCAACACCACTCACAAGGCCGTGCAACGCAGCGCCGACTGCGTCAGCCTCGGTCCGATGCTGCAAGGGCTGCGCAAACCGGTGAATGACTTGCCGCGCGGTGCGCAAGTCGATGACATCGTCTACACCATCGCGTTGACCGCGATCCAGGCAGCCAACCGACCTATGGATGTTTAAATGCTGGTTTTTCTACCTGGCGCCGCACGCGGCGTCATTGCTTCATTGCTGTTGGCACTCAATACAATCCTGCTGTGCTCATTCCTGTTCTGCGTGGCGCTGATCAAGGTCCTGCCTTTCGCCTTCACCCAGCGCATCGCCGGATGGTTGATGAGCCATACCCACGAAGCCTGGATCAGCATCAACAAAGGCTGGATGAACCTGGTCCGTCGCACCCGCTGGCACATCAGCGGCCTGCAAGGCCTGGACTATCGGCACTCGTACCTGATCACCAGCAATCACCAAAGCTGGGTCGACATCCTGGTGCTGCAATACGTGCTCAACCGCCGCATCCAGCCGCTGAAGTTCTTTCTCAAGCAGGAGCTGATCTGGGTCCCGGTGATCGGTCTGGCGTGGTGGGCCCTTGGCTTTCCGTTCATGAAGCGCTACTCCAAGGCCTATCTGGAGAAACACCCGGAAAAGAAAGGCAAAGACCTGGAAACCACCCGCAAGACCTGTGCGAAGTTCCGCAATAATCCGGTGGGGATTTTCAACTTCGTCGAAGGCACGCGCTTCACCGAGGGCAAGCACGCCCAGCAGCAATCACCATTCAAATACCTGCTCAAACCCAAGGCCGGCGGCATTGCCTTTGTGCTGGATGCCATGGGTGAACAGCTGGAATCCATCGTCAATGTGACCATTCACTACCCCGCCGGGCGTCCCGGTTTCTGGGATTTGCTGTGCGGGAACGTTGCAGACGTGGTGGTGCATTTTCAGGAACTGAAGATCCCGCCGCAGTTCATCGGCAAGAACTATGACCAAGACGGTGAGTATCGCCTGCAGTTTCAGGGCTGGATCAATCAGCTTTGGGAAGACAAGGATGCGTTGCTGGGGCGGATGCACCGCGAATATCCAGACAAACGCTGATCCCTTGTGTGCGAGCCTGCTCGCGAATGCAGCGGATCAGCCTACATCAATGTTGAATGACACACCGTATTCGCGAGCAGGCTCGCACATTTGATCGAATCAATCTGAAAAAAACCCGCCGATGATCACTCATCGGCGGGTTTTTCATTACCGGCTAATGCTCACTGCCTGCATGGCAAGAACTTGATATTCGGATAGGCTGGCCTCTATAAGTAATGAGCTGCACGCCCCAGTATGACGCGAACTTGAATCGACTCGCACTCAATCGCGCTTTTATCCAAAACCAAGGATTGTTTGCTTAAACACCACTAGCCTTGCAGTGCGGTCTGTTAAATATAACCATCACTACCGCTTGTACAGCACCCATATTCGTCACCGGTATCATCAGGGTTACCACCTATTTCAAGTGGCCCGATCGTTACTGTTGCGATATTTTCAGGTGGCGGTGGTGGAGGAACAAAAGGCGCAGGAGCATAAGAACCCCCTCCCCCGATATTTTCGTTGAATACAGCTATCGCAGAAGGCAAAAATTCGCCGGTTGCAGAAAACCAATTACAAGAAAGCATCTGATTACCGTACGCCACCCTCAGAGTTTCCTTGTGCACTATCTTCATATCGGGTGCACAAACGTAATCAAGGTAGTTATCCAAATCATTATTTCTAAAGAAGTCTGCAGCACTCTTTAAAACCTCCTTGAAAATGCCTGAGTCACTAATTGAGTACAAACCAGCGGCGACCCCTACAACACTAGCGGTACCTATGACTATGAATGGTGCTTCGACTAAAACAGCAAAGACAGCAATCACACCTGCAACATTCCCGATAAGACTAATCACATCACCATAACTAAATCCTTTGCCATCCCTGACATCCACTCCAATTTTCAGGAAAGTAATAGTACCGGCAACCATATTGGCTGGAATGCTCACAATCGGCACATAAGGTCCTGCCAGCTTGCTGACTGACGTCACGCTCGCTATTACAGCACCGGTTTGCGCCGTTTGGCTCACCAACACCATTCCAGTCCCATTCACTAAAAACTGGTCTGCCACCGCAGTCGCACCCGAGCCAACAGTTACACCATCGCTTACTACACCTACAATTATCTCGGCCTTCCCAGCCATATATTACTCCTTGATCACAGTTTTAAACGCAAGTGTCATTCTTACCTGATCACACTTGACGGAAGGTGATCTCGCCGCATGTGGAATTCGCCCATCGAAAACCACCACACGACGAGATTTTGGAAGCACGGCCTTAATGACATTTTCTTTCGCATCATCATAGAAAACGAGCTCTCCTCCCCAGGACGTGGGCCAGTGCTCGTTGCAGAAAACGATAACAGTCAATCCCGGATGGGTTTTGTTATCACGATGAATAATGGTGTCTTGCCCGAACGTCTGTCCGTTTGCGTAAACACCTAACAACGTCATATTGAAATCATGTAAATCTGAAAATCGCTCCCAGAAACCAACCAGAAAACGCCATGATTCATTGCCGTTCAATTCTTCCAGGCAGGACTGCCGCTCAGGGCGTCCTTTACCCGCAATGAACACGTGCCAGCAGGGCCTGACAAAGGGCAGCTCTTCATAATTTGGCCAGTTGTATCTCCAGACACCCCCCTTGAGCAAAAGGTTTATGGCGACTTCTTCGCTTTCCGTCAAAAAGTCATCAATCACATATATTCCATTATCAATGTGTTCAATTTTCATACGCTCTCCTTTTCGCTACAACCCTGTTCCAAATTCCATTCCGAACAATTATCAACAGCAAGCAAGACAATATAATTGACCACCCAATCAATACAAAATAACATCCAATGTTATTTGACCTTATCCAAAGCAATATATCTTTACGACTGATCAACAAATTGGTATCAACATCATAGACCCACCAAACAAACCGTTTAGTCCGATCTGAATCCACAGCAACCCACAATTTTTTCCCCTTCCTCAAATTCAGGTGCTGAATGTCACTCGCAGTAGCTTCAATAATGTAGTTATAGGCATCTTCACCCAGCCCGACCCTCAAATATAAAGATGACGTAGCTCTTGACTGCGAAACATCTCTATACAAATAAGCTTTTTCCATAACCAGCCGTTCCGGCAAGGGAGGAATCTCCTGTATTTCCCCATACATAAAAATAGAAGCAACAACCAGACCAACAAACAAAAATAGTAAAAGAACAACCTCACCGACCCCGGCAATATATCCAGGAGGGATATATAAATTTTTTGCACGCACACCCACCTCCAGACGCCTATCAAAAACAACATTAAACACTCACACCTGACAGGGATTGGCACCGCTCGAAACTCAGATTTTTCTCGCCGAGAAATCCAACTCTTTAAACTTTAATATTTCAGAGCGCTTAAAATTCAAAAATCCTGCGTTTTGTATTTTCTTTTCGCCCAAAAGAAACCGGAACAGATATCAACCTCATATCTGCTAACAACAATATCTCCCTATGCAAACAAATGTAACTTACCGATTTCCGATATCCCTGTAGTCCGTTTCCCAAGCACCAATAACGCTGGCCATTCACGCGTTTTTCCGAGCACAAAAAAAGCCCGCAGACAGTTACCTGTCTGCGGGCTTTTTCTTGCAGCTTGAAGCTAGAAGCTTGCCGCTGCTTTGAGCTTAGATCGCACCACGCTTGCGCAGCAGATCCAGCACTTGCTTGACGCTTTCCTCCAGCGACAGCGTTTGGGTGTCGATCACCAGATCGGCATCCAGCGGTACGTCGTACGGGAAGGACTCGCCCGGGATGTTATCGCCGGCCGCCGCGTACAGGCCTTGTGGATCTCGCTCGGCACAGACCGCAGGCGAAGCCTGGACGTAGACCGTCAGCAGACGCTCCTTGCCGATCAGTTCCTTGGCCTGTTCACGACCTTCGGAACTCGGTGCGACGAACGCCGCCAGGGTCAGCAGACCGGCTTCGTTGAACTGACGCGCAACGTGCGCGGCACGACGCCAGTTTTCGGTACGCCCGGCGCGATCCTGTGGCAGACCTTTGTTCAGGTCGTGGCGCAGGTTCTGGCCATCGAGTACAAACACCGCACGGCCCATGTCGAACAGCTTGCGCTCGACGGCATAAGCCAGGGTGCTCTTGCCAGCACCCGACAGGCCGCTGAACAACACGGTGGCCGGTTGCTGGCCGAAGCGCTGAGCGCGTTCCTCGGTGGCGACGTGGGCCAGCTTGCCGTGGTGCGTGGCGCTGCCGTGTGCCAGAGGTTGGGCGACGATCATGCCGGCGCCCACGGTGCCGTTGGTCAGGCGGTCGATGATGATGAACGCGCCGGTGGTGCGGTTGCTGTCGTAACCGTCGAGGGCAATCGGCGCATCGAGCGCGATCTTGACCTTGCCGATTTCGTTCAGCTGCAACGCGCTGGCCGGGCCTTCCTCAAGGGTGTTCACGTCGACCTTGTTGACGATGCTGGCGATGGAGCCCGGCACGTAACTGGTCGCGCGTTTGATGTCGTACTTCTTGCCCGGCAGCATCGGCTCTTCCGCCATCCACACCAGCATCGCTTCGAAGCTGTCGGTGACAGGCGGCACGTTATCGGCGTGAACCAACAGGTCGCCGCGAGAGATGTCGATTTCGTCTTCCATGGTCAGCGTCACCGCTTGACCAGGACCGGCGTGCTCCAGCTCGCCTTCGAAGGTGACAATGGATTTCACGCGGCTGCTCTTGCCCGACGGCAGGACCACGACTTCGTCGCCTTTCTTGACGATGCCGCTGGCCAGGGTGCCGGCGAAACCACGGAAGTTCAGGTTCGGACGGTTGACGTACTGCACCGGGAAACGCAGGTCGGTGAAGTTGCGATCGCCCGCCACTTCCACGGTTTCGAGAATTTCCATCAGCGACTGGCCGGTGTACCACGGCGAGCGCTCGGACTTGTTCACCACGTTGTCGCCCTTGAGGGCAGACATTGGCACGAAGTGCATGCTCGTCGGCTTCATCTTCAAGCCTTCGGCGAACTTCAGGTAGTCGGCCTTGATCGACTCGAACACGCCCTGATCGAAGTCCTTGAGGTCCATCTTGTTGATGGCGACGACGATGTGCTTGATGCCCAACAGCGAGGCAATGAAGCTGTGGCGACGGGTCTGGGTCTGCACGCCGTAACGGGCGTCGACCAGGATGATCGCCAGGTCACAGGTGGATGCACCGGTGGCCATGTTGCGGGTGTACTGCTCATGGCCAGGAGTGTCGGCGATGATGAACTTGCGCTTGGCGGTGGAGAAATAGCGGTACGCGACATCGATGGTGATGCCTTGCTCACGCTCGGCCTGCAGGCCGTCGACCAGCAACGCCAGGTCGATGTCTTCGCCGGTGGTGCCGACTTTTTTCGAGTCGCGGGTAATGGCTTCCAGGTGATCTTCGTAGATCATCTTGGAGTCGTGCAGCAGGCGCCCGATCAGGGTGCTCTTGCCGTCGTCGACGTTACCGCAGGTCAGAAAGCGCAGCAGCTCTTTACGTTCGTGCTGGCCCAGGTAGGCGAGGATGTCCTCGCTGATCAAATCAGATTGATGCGACATGACAGCCCCTTAGAAATAACCTTGACGTTTCTTGTCTTCCATCGAGCCGGCGCCATCGTGGTCGATGACACGGCCCTGGCGCTCGGAAGTTCGCGTCAGGAGCATTTCCTGAATGATGTCCGTGAGGCTTTCGGCCTCGGACTCCACCGCGCCCGTCAACGGGTAGCAGCCAAGGGTACGGAAACGCACTTTCTTTTTGACGATGCGCGCTTTGTCTTCATCGCTCAGGTGTTCGAGGATGCGCTCGTCGTCGATCATGATCAGCGTGCCGTTCTTCTCGATGACTTCACGCTCGGCGGCGAAGTACAGCGGGACGATCGGGATGCCTTCAAGGTAGATGTACTGCCAGATGTCCAGTTCGGTCCAGTTCGACAACGGGAACACACGAATGGATTCGCCCTTGTTGACCTTGCCGTTGTAGACGTTCCACAGCTCCGGGCGCTGGTTTTTCGGATCCCAGCGGTGCTTGCTGTCGCGGAACGAGTACACGCGCTCCTTGGCGCGGGATTTCTCTTCATCGCGACGGGCACCACCGAAAGCGGCGTCGAAACCATATTTGTCCAACGCCTGCTTCAGGCCTTCGGTCTTCATGATGTCGGTGTGCTTGGCACTGCCGTGGGTAAACGGGTTGATGCCTTGCGCCACGCCGTCCGGGTTCACATGAGTGATCAGGTCCAGGCCCAGCTCGGCGACCATCTTGTCGCGAAAGGCGTACATCTCCTGGAATTTCCAGCGGGTGTCGACGTGCATCACCGGAAACGGCAGCTTGCCAGGGAAAAATGCCTTGCGTGCCAGGTGCAGCATCACGGCGGAGTCTTTACCGATGGAGTACAGCATCACCGGGTTGTCGAACTCGGCGGCCACCTCGCGGATGATGTGGATGCTTTCCGCCTCCAGCTGTTTCAGATGCGTCAGTTTGTCGACCATGGCTACTCACGAAAGCTTTCTTATGAACGGCCAGCGGGCCGTGTTCGAGCGGGGAATCCTAGCACAGCGTCCTCTTCTAATCAGGACGCCGACTAGATCGAAAGAGCATATGAATATGCCCGCCTGTTTGGGCAGAACGCGCTCCCCTGCAGGAGCGAGCCTGCTCGCGATGAACCTGAGAACACCGCGGGCTGTCAGGCCCCCGGCGTTATCGTTGACGAGCATCGCGAGCAGGCTCGCTCCTACAGGGATAGCGTTTCGTCAGATGGGATTGGGGCAATCGATGAAGATGTGTTCGAGGGCAAAGCGTCGCGCCAGGTAATCCCCCAGCGCCTGAACGCCATAACGCTCGGTGGCATGGTGACCGGCGGCGATGAAGCTGATGTCGTTTTCCCGTGCGCTGTGGAAGGTTTGCTCGGAAGCCTCGCCGCTCAGGTACAGATCGACACCCGCCAGAATGGCCTGATCGATGTACCCTTGACCGCCCCCCGTGCACCAGCCGACCCGACGAATCATCTCGCTGCCCTCAATCAGCAATGGCTCGCGCCCCATGACTTCCTGGACCCTGCGGGCAAAATCCCGAGGCATCATCGGTTCACTCAATGAGCCGACCAGACCGACAATCTTCAGGTTGTCCGGATCCAGCGGGCCTTCGACGGTGATGTCCAGCTGCCGGGCCAACTGCACGTTGTTGCCGACGTCCGGGTGCAGATCCAGTGGCAGGTGATAGGACAGCAGGCTGATATCGTGCTTGAGCAACGTCTTCAAGCGACGTTGCTTCATGCCGGTGATGCACGGATTTTCGCCCTTCCAGAAGTAGCCGTGATGCACCAGCACCAGATCGGCGTTGGCTTGCACGGCAGCATCGAGCAATGCCTGGCTGGCGGTGACGCCACTGACAATGCGCATCACTTGCGGCCGGCCTTCGACCTGCAGGCCGTTGGGGCAGTAATCGGCAATTTTCGAACTGCTGAGGTAACGGTCGGCTTCTTCGACCAGGGTGCTCAGAGCGACGGCCATAAAAGACTCCTAAATATCCCGTTCAGAGGCACGCGCGGCCTCGTATAATGCGCGTCATTATGGGCGGTCCGATACCGCCTGCAACCCTCTCAGGACATGCTTAATGCTCAAGGCGCTGCGTTTTTCCGGCTGGCCGCTACTGGCCGGCGTGCTTGTCGCTCTTTTGATAATCCAGCGTTACCCGCAGTGGGTCGGGTTGCCAAGCCTCGACGTCAATCTGCAGCAAGCTCCGCAAACCACCAGCGTGCAGCAAGGTCCGGTGTCCTACGCTGACGCGGTGACCATTGCCGCGCCATCCGTGGTGAACCTGTACACCACCAAAGTCATCAACAAACCCAGCCACCCGTTGTTCGAAGACCCGCAGTTCCGCCGTTTCTTCGGCGACAACTCGCCCAAGCAGAAACGCATGGAGTCGAGCCTGGGGTCGGGCGTGATCATGAGCCCGGAAGGCTACATCCTGACCAACAACCACGTGACCAGCGGCGCCGACCAGATCGTGGTCGCGCTCAAGGACGGTCGCGAAACCCTGGCCCGGGTGATCGGCAGTGACCCGGAAACCGATCTCGCGGTGCTGAAGATCGATTTGAAGAACCTCCCTGCGATCACCGTAGGCCGTTCCGACAGCATCCGCATCGGCGACGTGGCCCTGGCCATCGGCAACCCGTTCGGTGTCGGCCAGACCGTGACCATGGGCATCATCAGTGCGACCGGGCGTAACCAGTTGGGCCTGAACAACTATGAAGACTTCATCCAGACCGACGCCGCGATCAACCCCGGCAACTCCGGTGGTGCGCTGGTGGACGCGAACGGCAACCTGACCGGCATCAACACGGCGATTTTCTCCAAGTCCGGTGGCTCCCAGGGCATCGGCTTCGCGATCCCGATCAAACTGGCGATGGAAGTGATGAAGTCGATCATCGAACATGGCCAGGTGATTCGTGGCTGGCTGGGTATTGAAGTGCAACCGTTGACCCAGGAGCTGGCGGAGTCCTTCGGTCTGTCCGGACGCCCGGGCATCGTGGTCGCCGGGATTTTCCGAGACGGCCCGGCACAGAAGGCCGGCCTGCAATTGGGCGATGTGATTCTCAGCATCGACGGCGAGCCAGCAAGCGATGGCCGTCGCTCGATGAACCAGGTCGCACGGATCAAACCGACCGACAAGGTCGTGGTTCAGGTCATACGCAACGGCAAGGAACTCAAGCTCACCGCGGAAATCGGCTTGCGTCCGCCGCCAGCGCCGGTCAAAGAGAAAGAAGAGGAGTGATACTGTCCTGGCGAGTCCTGCGGGAGCGGGACTTGCCCGAGAGGAACAATAACGCGGTGAACCAGAGACACCGCGCCGTTCCCATCGTGGGCAAACCACGCTCCCGCGGGGGTTTAGAGCTCGCCCAGGCCGTCGATCAGCGCCTGATTCTGCTCTGGCGTGCCGATCGAAATCCGCAGGAACTGGGCAATCCGCTCCTGCTTGAAGTGCCGCACAATCACACCCTGCTCACGCAGCTTGGCCGCCAGGCCCGCCGCATCGTGATTGGGGTGACGGGCGAAAATGAAGTTCGCTGCCGACGGCAACACTTCAAAACCCTTCGTCTGCAACTGTGCAATCACCTGCTCGCGATTCTCGATGACCAGCCGGCAGGTCTTGTCGAAGTACTCACGATCTTCAAACGCAGCCGCCGCGCCGACATTCGCCATCCGGTCCAGCGGGTAGGAGTTGAAGCTGTTCTTGATCCGCTCCAGCGCCTCGATCAGGTCCGGATGCCCCACCGCCAGGCCAACCCGCAGACCGGCAAGTGAACGGGACTTGGACAGTGTCTGGGTCACCAGCAGGTTTGGATAACGATCTACCAGGCTGATTGCCGTTTCGCCGCCGAAGTCGATGTAAGCCTCATCCACCACGACCACCGAATCCGGGCTGGCCTTGAGGATCTGTTCAATGGCATCGAGGGCCAACAGGCAACCGGTTGGCGCGTTCGGGTTAGGGAAAATGATCCCGCCGTTCGGCCTGGCGTAGTCCGCCGGATTGATCTGGAAATGTTCGTCCAGCGGCACCGCATCAAACTGGATGCCGTACAGGCCGCAGTAGACCGGATAGAAGCTGTAGCTGATGTCCGGGAACAGCAGCGGCTGATCGTGCTGCAGCAAACCGTGGAAAATATGCGCCAGGACTTCATCGGAACCGTTACCGAGGAACACCTGGTTGGTCTGCACGCCGTAATACCGGGCGACCGCGCACTTGAGCAGATCGCTGTTCGGATCCGGGTACAAACGCAAATTGTCGTTCAGCTCCGCCTGCATGGCGGCCAGCGCTTTGGGCGATGGACCGTACGGGTTTTCGTTGGTGTTGAGCTTCACCAGTTTTGCCAGTTTCGGCTGTTCGCCCGGTACGTACGGCACCAGATTCTTGACGAACGGGCTCCAGAATTTACTCATGCTCAGTTCCCCTTCTTGTCGACAAGGATGCGGTATTCGGCGCTGCGGGCGTGAGCGGTCAGCGACTCGCCACGGGCCAGCACGGAAGCGGTTTTGCCCAGCTCGGACGCACCCTGCTCGGAGCAGAAGATGATCGACGAACGTTTCTGGAAGTCATACACCCCCAGCGGCGAAGAGAAACGTGCAGTGCCGGAAGTCGGCAGCACGTGGTTCGGGCCGGCGCAGTAGTCGCCCAGGGCTTCAGAGGTGTGACGCCCCATGAAGATCGCACCGGCGTGACGGATCTGCGGCAGCCAGGCTTGCGGATCGGCCACCGACAACTCCAGGTGCTCCGGCGCGATACGGTTGGCGACTTCGATGGCTTGGGCCATATCGCTCACCTTGATCAACGCACCCCGACCATTGATCGAAGTTTCGATGATTTGCGCGCGTTCCATGGTCGGCATCAGCTTGGCGATGCTGGCGGCCACTTTGTCGAGGAATTCGGCGTCGGGGCTGACCAGAATCGCCTGGGCGTCTTCATCGTGTTCGGCCTGGGAGAACAGGTCCATGGCGATCCAGTCCGGATCGGTCTGACCGTCACACACCACGAGGATCTCGGACGGCCCGGCGATCATGTCGATGCCGACCTGACCGAACACGTGGCGCTTGGCTGTGGCGACATAGATGTTGCCCGGCCCGACCACTTTGTCGACCTTCGGCACGCTTTCGGTGCCGTAGGCCAGCGCGGCGACAGCTTGTGCGCCGCCAATGGTGAACACACGGTCAACGCCAGCGATGCAGGCGGCGGCCAGCACCAGCTCATTGATCTCGCCACGCGGAGTCGGCACCACCATGACCACTTCGGTCACACCGGCAACCTTGGCCGGAATGGCGTTCATCAATACTGACGACGGGTACGACGCCTTGCCACCCGGCACATACAGGCCGGCGCGGTCCAGCGGCGTGACCTTCTGGCCCAGCACGGTGCCGTCGGCTTCGGTGTAGGTCCAGGAGTCCTGTTTCTGCTTTTCGTGGTAGCTGCGCACGCGGGCCGCGGCTTTTTCCAGGGCTTCGCGCTGCGCTACGGTGATGCGGGTGAGCGCCAGTTCCAGACGTTCGCGCGGCAGAATCAGATCGGCCATGGAGGCGACATCGAGCCCATCGAACTGACGGGTGAATTCCACCAGCGCGGCATCGCCACGCTCGCGCACGGCCTTGATGATGTCCAGCACCCGCTGATTGACCGAGTCGTCAGACACACTTTCCCAGCTCAGCAGATGATCCAGATGATGTGCGAAATCCGGGTCAGCAGCGTTGAGTCGGCGAATTGCAGTCGGTGCGGTCATAGCGAGAGCCTCATAGGATTGGCAAAAAACTCAGGCGCCCGAAGCTAACATTCGATCCGCTTGGGCACCTGAGAATTCTGGCTATGAGGCGGATAGACGGCGCGACTCAAGGTCGCGCAAGTGAATCAGCCGCGGTGTCGAGACTCCACTGCCTTGCGCAGGGTGTCGATCAACGCCTGGATACGGGCGTGTTGCATCTTCATCGAAGCTTTGTTGACGATCAGCCGAGAGCTGATGGCAGCAATGAAATCCTGTGGCTCCAGGCCATTGGCCCGCAGCGTGTTACCGGTGTCGACCACGTCGATGATCTTGTCGGCCAGGCCGATCAGCGGCGCCAGCTCCATCGAACCGTATAGCTTGATGATGTCGACCTGACGACCCTGCTCGGCGTAGTAACGCTTGGCAACGTTGACGAACTTGGTGGCGATACGCAGGCGACCCTTGGGCTCGACTGCGCCGACCTTGCCAGCGGTCATCAGCTTGCACTGGGCAATTTGCAGGTCCAGTGGCTCGTACAGGCCCTGGCCGCCGTATTCCATCAGCACGTCCTTGCCGGCGACACCCAGGTCGGCGGCCCCATGCTCGACATAAGTCGGCACGTCGGTGGCACGCACGATCAGCAGGCGTACATCTTCCTGGGTCGTGGGGATGATCAGCTTGCGGCTCTTGTCCGGATTCTCGGTCGGCACGATGCCCGCTTCGGCCAGAAGCGGCAAGGTGTCGTCAAGGATGCGGCCCTTGGACAGTGCAATGGTCAACATGGGAAACGTCAGTCCTTATCAAGGTACTCATGTCCGGTCGCAAACGGCGCCGGACACACGTCGAGCCGGAATCCGGCTCGACTTCAACAATTCAACGGGCATGTCCTTATGCCCATGCAGCAGGAACTAGCCCGGTACGCGGCGGATCCTGGCGCCGAGCATCTGCAGTTTCTCTTCGATGCATTCGTAACCACGGTCGATGTGGTAGATGCGATCGATCAGGGTGTCGCCTTCGGCGATCAGCGCCGAGATGACCAGGCTGGCCGAAGCACGCAGGTCGGTCGCCATGACTGGCGCGCCCTTGAGTTTTTCGGTGCCGGTCACGATGGCGGTGTTGCCCTCGACCTGGATCTTGGCGCCCATGCGGTGCAGTTCGTAAACGTGCATGAAGCGGTTTTCGAAGATCGTCTCGATCACGGCGCCCGTGCCTTCGGCAATGGCGTTGAGGGAGATGAACTGCGCTTGCATGTCAGTCGGGAACGCCGGATACGGCGCGGTACGCACGTTGACGGCTTTCGGCCGCTTGCCGTGCATGTTCAGCTCGATCCAGTCTTCGCCGCAGGTGATTTCGGCGCCCGCTTCGCGGAGTTTTTCCAGGACGGCTTCGAGAATGGTCGGATCGGTGTCCTTGACCTTCACGCGACCGCCAGTCACGGCAGCGGCGACCAGATAGGTGCCGGTCTCGATACGGTCAGGCATCACTTTGTAAGTGGTCGGGTGCAAACGCTCGACGCCATCGATGGTGATGGTGTCGGTGCCGGCTCCGGAAACCTTGGCGCCCATGGCGTTCAGGAAGTTCGCCAGGTCGACGACCTCAGGCTCGCGTGCGGCGTTGGCCAGTACACTGCGGCCATTAGCCAGAGCGGCGGCCATCATGATGTTCTCGGTACCGGTCACGCTGACGGTGTCGAAGAAAAAGTGCGCGCCACGCAGGCCGCCTTCCGGTGCCTTGGCCTTGATGTAGCCGCCTTCGACGTCAATGACCGCGCCCATGGCTTCGAGGCCACGGATGTGCAGGTCCACCGGACGCGAACCGATGGCGCAACCGCCAGGCAATGCGACTTCGGCTTCACCGAAACGGGCAACCATCGGACCCAGTACCAGAATCGACGCACGCATGGTTTTCACCAGTTCGTACGGAGCGATCAGGGTCTTGATGGTGCGCGGGTCGATTTCGACGGCCAGCTTCTCGTCGATGACCGGCTCGATGCCCATGCGACCGAACAGCTCGATCATGGTGGTGATGTCGTGCAGGTGCGGCAGGTTGGCCACAGTCACAGGGCCATCGCACAGAAGCGTCGCTGCCAGGATCGGCAGGGCAGAGTTCTTTGCCCCGGAGATGCGGATTTCGCCGTCAAGACGAGCTCCACCAGTAATAATCAATTTATCCATAAGAATCTCGACGCCCTTGGGCTCAGGTGCGCTCGGCCCAGGCCGCGCTGCTGAAAAATTTCATAGTGACCGCATGGATGCTGCCGTCGGTGATCCACGGGTTCAAATGGGCATAGATCTGCTGCTGACGCTTGACCGGGCTCAATGCCGCCAGTTCATCGCTAATCACGTTCAGCTGGAAATTGCAGCCTTCGCCCTCAACTTCTACCTGAGTTCCTGGCAACTTTCCTTCAAGGAAGCTCTTCACTTCGGTGGCCTGCATGCTCAACCTCAATCGGCGCCCTGTGCGCGCGGGTCGGACATCATACAAAAAAGCCCCGCGCCTGCGAACCCCGCGAAGCAGGACTCTGACGGGGGGCTTCTTTATCGATGCGGGTTACGGATGCGCCAACAGCTCGGTCAGCTCACTGACCTGGGCAATTTCGCGCATGTCTTCGGGCATCCCGCGGATGCTCAGCGCCTTGCCGGCCGCCTCGGCATCACGCATGAAGCACAGCAGCAAGGACAGGCCGACACTGCTGGACTTCTCTACCGCCGAACAGTCAACCACCAACGCCGCAGCCTTGCTGGACTTGATCAGCGCCTGCCCCTGCTTGCGCAGGTCAGGGCCGGTGCGGTAATCCAGCACGCCGCTGAGCTTCAGCTCGCCGGCTTCGTCCATCTGGACTGCCGACTCACTCATTGCGCTTGCTGCCCGGAGGATTTCTCGGTGGATTCCTTGGCTTTGGCGACTTCGCCGGCCCAACCGTTGATCGTCTTGTCCAGGTTGTTGCCATTGCGCTGCATCGCATCGGCGAACTGATCGCGGAACAGCTTGCCGATGTTGATGCCGTTGATGATGACGTTGCGCAGCTTCCACTCGCCATTGATCTTCTCGAGCGTGTACTGCACTGGATAAATCGCGCCATTGCTGCCCTTGACGGTCATGCCGACGCTGGTGCGATCGCCCGACTCATCCTTGGCCGGGTCAACGACGATCCCCTGGTTGTTGTACTCAAGCAGCGCATTGCCGTAGAACTGGAACAGACCTTTCTTGAAGTTTTCTTCAAAGGTTTTCATCTGTTGAGGTGTCGCTTTACGCGAATACTTGACCGTCATGATGCTCTTGGAGATGCCCTCGGCATCCACCACGGGGCCGACGATGGTGTTCAGCGCCGTATAAAAGTCATTCGGGTCCTTCTTGTACTTTTCTTTATTGGCCGCCAGGTCGGCAAGCAACCGATTGGTGGTGTCCTGTACCAGATCGTGCGCGGAAGGCGCCGCCACGGCGTTAGCTACCAACGGCAGCGCCGCGAGCAATACCAACAGGCCACGTCGCAAGATAGAGATCATTTAACAACTCCTCATTTGGCGTCTTTGCTAACGGTATTGAGCAGGAATTTACCGATCAGGTCTTCCAGCACCAGCGACGACTGGGTGTCATGGATGGTCCCGCCATCCTTGAGCAGGGCTTCTTCCCCGCCCACGCTGATACCGATGTACTTCTCGCCCAACAGGCCAGCGGTCAGGATGGATGCAGTGGAGTCGACCGGCAGGTTATCCACGCGCTTTTCCACCTGCATGGTCACTCGACCGGTGAACGTGTCGCGATCCAGATCAATTGCAGTGACCTTGCCGATGGTGACACCGGCCATGGTCACTTTGGCTCTGACCGTCAAACCGGCGATATTGTCGAAGTATGCATAAAGTTTATAGGTATCGGTGCTCGGGCTTGGCGACAGCCCACTGACCCGCAGCGCCAGCAACAGCAAAGCCAGGATGCCAGCCAGCAAGAAAAGGCCGACACCGATTTCCAGGGTGCGGTTTTGCATCAGAAATCTCCAAACATCAAGGCGGTCAAAATAAAGTCCAGGCCGAGCACTGCCAAAGAGGCATACACCACGGTCTTGGTAGTGGCACGACTGATCCCCTCGGAAGTGGGCTCGCAGTCATAGCCTTGGAATACGGCGATCCAGGTCACGACAAAGGCGAAGACGATGCTCTTGATGATGCCGTTGAGCACGTCATCAGAGAACGTCACGCTGTTTTGCATGTTCGACCAGTAGGAGCCTTCATAGACGCCCAACCAGTCGACGGCCACCCACGAACCGCCCCAAATGCCCACCACGCTGAAAATCATTGCCAGCACCGGCAGGGAAATGAAGCCGGCCCAAAGGCGCGGGGCAATGATGTACTTGAGCGGGTCGACCCCGATCATTTCCAGACTGGACAGCTGTTCGGTGGATTTCATGTTGCCGATTTCCGCCGTCAGCGCCGAACCGGCACGCCCGGCGAACAGCAAGGCAGTCACCACAGGCCCCAGTTCGCGCAGCAACGTCAGCGCCACCATCTGGCCGACCGCCTGCTCCGAACCGTAGCTGGACAGAATGTTGAAACCTTGCAGCGCCAGCACCATGCCGATGAACACGCCGGAGACCACAATGATCACCAGGGACATCACGCCCACCGAGTGCAGCTGCTTGACCAACAGGCCAAAACCGCCACCAATACCGCCTCGCCCCAGAAGCGCGTGAAACAGAAACAGTGCCGAACGTCCGAACACCGCCAGCACGTCGATGCCGGCCTGGCCGAATCGGCGCACTCGTTCCAGTAATGAAATCTTGCGCATCAACGCTTCCCCAGAAGATCTGCGCGGTAGTCCGTCGCTGGAAAGTGATAGGGAACCGGACCGTCCGGATCGCCAGTCATGAATTGACGGATACGCGGCTCCTCAGAGTTCATCAGTTCGTCAGGCGTGCCCTGCCCCAACACCTGCCCGTCACCCACCACATAGATGTAATCGGCAATGCTCGCGGTTTCGGCCAGGTCATGGGAAACCACGATACTGGTGATACCCAGCGCATCGTTGAGCAAGCGGATCAGGCGCACCAGTACGCCCATGGCGATAGGGTCCTGGCCAACGAAAGGCTCGTCATACATGAGAATTTGCGGATCGAGTGCAATCGCCCGGGCCAGCGCGACACGGCGTTTCATGCCGCCGGACAGCTCGTCGGGCATCAGGTCGATGGCGCCCCGCAGGCCGACGGCCTGCAATTTGAGCAGGACGATATCGCGGATCATTTCGTCCGGCAGCTCGGTGTGGACACGCAGCGGAAAAGCGACGTTCTCGAACACATCGAGATCGGTAAACAGTGCGCCGCTCTGAAACAGCACGCCCATGTGCTTGCGGGCGTCGAACAGATCGCTGCGCGACAGCTTTGGCAGGTTCTGGCCATTGACCCAGACTTCGCCGATGGTGGGCCGCAATTGCGCGCCCATCAACCGCAAGAGCGTGGTCTTGCCACACCCGGAAGGCCCCATGATGCCGGTGACCTTGCCGCGGGGAATACGGATATCGACGTTATTGAAAATGCTGCGCGCACCGCGCTTGAAGGTCAGTCCCTTCAGCTCGACCGCGTAGGCGTTATCGGCACTCATCTAAACTCCTTGCGATGCAGCCTCTCACTCGGACGCCTGGCTTTCTGACAAAAGCACATCTCCCCGGGCGGGCCGAACTGGCGGCGAACTATATCACTGCAAAGGCCACGCGCCCAAGGCCAATGCCGGGCCTTATTCAGCAAGATGACAGGTGAGAATGCTTATTTAGAGGGATTGGAGAGCCGGGAATGATAATGCGCGACGAACTTGCGTGAGGGTTTCGATCATAACCGCTATAATCGCGGCCTTTTCATCAGGCTATACGATTCCGACATGAGCCAATCCAGCGACCTGATTCAATCTGCACAACGCACCATCCGCCTCGAGGTCGAAGCCGTACAAGGCTTGCTGCCGCATATCGACGCGGATTTCGTGCGCGCTTGCGAGATGATTCTGGCCAGCAAAGGCCGCGTAGTCGTGGTCGGCATGGGCAAGTCCGGGCACATCGGCAACAAGATCGCCGCTACCCTGGCCAGCACCGGCACCACGGCGTTTTTCGTCCACCCGGCCGAAGCCAGCCATGGCGACATGGGCATGATCACCCGCGACGACATCATTCTGGCCCTGTCGAACTCCGGCTCCACCCATGAAATCATCACCCTGTTGCCATTGATCAAGCGTCTGGGCATCCAGTTGATCAGCATGACCGGCAACCCGAACTCGCCGCTGGCCAAGGCCGCCGAGGTCAACCTGAACGTTCACGTCGAGCACGAAGCCTGCCCGTTGAACCTGGCCCCTACGTCTTCCACCACCGCCGCGCTGGTCATGGGTGACGCCCTGGCCGTCGCACTGCTTGAAGCCCGTGGATTTACCGCCGAAGACTTCGCCTTTTCCCACCCGGGCGGCGCACTGGGCCGACGCCTGCTACTGAAGGTGGACAATGTCATGCACGCCGGACAGGATTTGCCGCAGGTCCAGCGTGGAACCCTGCTCAAGGACGCGCTGATGGAGATGACCCGCAAGGGCCTGGGCATGACCGTCATTCTCGAAGCCGATGGCAAACTGGCCGGGATCTTCACCGACGGTGATTTGCGTCGCACGCTCGACCGCAGTATCGACATCCACAGCGCCACGATTGATCAGGTCATGACCGCCCACGGCAAGACCGCCCGCGCGGAGATGCTCGCCGCCGAAGCCCTGAAAATCATGGAAGACCATAAAATCAACGCACTGGTCGTGGTCGACAGCGAAGACCGACCGGTTGGCGCCTTGAACATGCACGATTTGCTGCGTGCGGGAGTAATGTAATGAGCACGGACCTGCTGCAACGCGGCCAACAGATCAAACTGGCCGTATTCGATGTCGATGGCGTCCTGACCGACGGCCGCCTGTATTTCCTCGAAGACGGTAGCGAATTCAAGACCTTCAACACCCTCGACGGCCAGGGCATCAAGATGCTGATGGCGGCCGGTGTGCAGACCGCGATCATCAGCGGTCGCAAGACCCCGGTAGTAGAGCGACGAGCAAAAAACCTCGGCATCGGGCACCTCTATCAGGGGCGCGAAGACAAACTGGTGGTGCTCGACGAGCTTCTGGGCCAACTCAACCTAAGCTATGAACAGGTCGCCTATCTTGGCGACGACCTGCCCGACCTGCCGGTGATTCGGCGCGTCGGCCTGGGCATGGCTGTGGCCAATGCCGCAAGCTTTGTGCGCGAACACGCCCATGGCGTGACTCACGCCCGCGGCGGCGAAGGTGCCGCCCGAGAATTCTGCGAATTGATCCTGCGCGCCCAGGGCCGCCTCGATGCGGCAAACGCCGCGTACCTGTGAGCCAAACATGTCGTTGAAAAAAATTCGCAACATCCTGGTGTTTGGTTGCATCGCCGCGATTTTTGCCGCGGTCGGCTATTGGAACATCAGCCCGGAACGCTTCCTCGACAAGCAAGTGGCACCCGTCGACGAAAGCCAAATCGACTATTACGCTACCAACGCCCACAGCGTGCAGTTCCTGCCCGATGGCAGGCTTCAATATGAAATGACGTCTGACAAGGTCGAGCACCTGAAAGCAACCGAGGTGACGTTGCTGACCAACCCTGACCTGAACATGTTCCGCGGCACCGAGTTCCCGTGGCACGTCCAGAGCGAAAAGGGTGAAGTCAACCCGGACGGCACGCAGGTTGAACTGATCGATTCGGTACGCATCACGCGTTTCGACGAAAAAAACCGCAGAACGCTGATCACCACCACCCGCATGACGGTGTTCCCGCAGCAGCAATATGCGCAGACCGAGCAACCCGTTAGAATCGACGGCGCTGGCGGCGTATCGACTGGTACCGGAATGAAAGCGTATTTGAAAGAAAGCAGGATACACCTGCTTTCGAACGTAAGAGGACAGTATGAGGCTCGTTAAAACCCTCCCTATTTTGCTCAGTCTGGGCGCAGCACTGGGAAGCGTGAGCGCCTGGGCTCTGCCGAACGATCAAGAGCAGCCTATCCGCATTCAAGCCGACGACGCCCAACTGGACGACAAGAATGGCGTTGCCACCTATAAAGGCGATGTGATCATCACCCAGGGCTCGATGATCGTTAAGGGCAACACCGTAACCATCACCCGCACCCCGACTGGCGACATCGATGTCGTGACTTCGGTGGGCAACCTGGCCTACTTCGAACAGCTGCAAACCCAGGGCGACACCAAGCCCGTCCAGGGCTGGGGTGTGACCATCCAGTACCACGCCTCGCAAAACCGCGTGGTGCTGATCGATCGCGCCAAAGTCATCGACAAGGACAACAACACCACCCAGGGCGAGAAAATCGTCTACGACACCGTCAAGAAGCTTGCGAGCGCTGGCCGTGCAACAGGCAACAAGGTCACCGAAGCGCGTCCGCGCATCGACATGGTGATCCAGCCGAAGAAGAAAACCGACGAGCAAAAGGCCCAGTAATGGCAACTCTGAAAGCTCAGCATCTGGCCAAGAGCTACAAGAGCCGCCAGGTCGTGCGTGATGTCAGCCTGTCCATCGACAGCGGTCAGATCGTCGGCCTGCTGGGCCCTAACGGCGCCGGCAAGACCACCTGCTTCTACATGATCGTAGGCCTGGTACAGGCCGATCAGGGTCGCGTACTGATCGACGATCTGGACGTCAGCCACCAACCCATGCACGGCCGCGCGAAGGCCGGTATCGGCTATCTGCCGCAAGAAGCGTCGATCTTCCGCAAACTGTCGGTCGCCGACAACATCATGGCCATCCTCGAGACCCGCAAGGAACTCGACAAGGCCGGTCGTCGCAAGGAACTGGAAAGCCTGCTCCAGGAGTTCCACATCAGCCACATCCGTGACAGCCTCGGCATGAGCCTGTCCGGTGGCGAACGCCGCCGTGTGGAAATCGCCCGTGCCCTGGCAACCAACCCGAAATTCATCCTGCTCGACGAACCCTTCGCCGGCGTGGACCCGATTTCGGTGGGTGACATCAAGCAGATCATTCATCACCTCAAGGCCAAGGGCATTGGCGTGCTGATCACCGACCACAATGTCCGCGAAACCCTGGACATCTGCGAAACCGCCTACATCGTCAACGATGGCCAATTGATCGCCGAAGGCGACGCTGAAACCATCCTGGCCAACGACCTGGTCAAGGAAGTGTATCTGGGCCATGAGTTCCGCCTGTAAGCACTGAGGTGTCTGGCTAGTCGACGGGCGCTTGTCTCGATAAAAAATCAACATTTTTTTATTGTTACAGCGCTCTAGGCAAACACTTCAGTTTCGGGCATATAATTTGCTTATGTTTGGCGCTCCGGCGCCCTGTAGTGGATGGCGCATGTGCGCCGGCGAATAAGGTGTTAAGCCCCTGCCATGAAACCATCGCTAGTCTTGAGAATGGGCCAGCAGCTGACGATGACACCGCAGCTGCAACAGGCCATCCGCCTGCTCCAATTGTCGACCCTGGACCTGCAACAGGAAATCCAGGAGGCCCTGGAGTCCAATCCGATGCTCGAACGCCAGGAAGACGGCGACGACTTCGATAACACCGACCCCCTGGCCGACAACGTCGAACAGAAGCCCAACCCCGACATTCAGGAACCCTCCTACCAGGAAAGCGCACCGACGGTTGATAACCTCGAGGAAGGCGACTGGAACGAGCGCATTCCCAATGAACTGCCCGTCGACACCGCCTGGGAAGACGTCTACCAGACCAGTGCCAGCAGCCTGCCGAGCAACGATGACGACGAGTGGGATTTCACCACCCGCACATCGGCCGGCGAAAGCCTGCAAAGCCACCTGCTGTGGCAATTGAACCTGGCGCCAATGTCCGACACCGATCGCCTGATCGCCGTGACCCTGATTGATTGCATCAACAATCAGGGCTATCTGGACGAGACGCTCGAGGAAATCCTCGAAGCCTTCGATCCGGAACTGGACATCGAACTGGACGAAATCGAAGCTGTTCTACACCGCATCCAGCAATTCGAACCCGCCGGTATTGGTGCCCGCAACCTGGGCGAATGCCTGCTGCTGCAATTACGTCAGTTGCCGGCCAAAACCCCTTGGCTGAACGAAGCCAAGCGCCTGGTCACCGATTTCATCGACCTGCTCGGCAGCCGCGATTACAGTCAACTGATGCGCCGCATGAAGCTCAAGGAAGACGAACTGCGCCAGGTGATCGAACTGGTTCAGAGCCTTAACCCACGCCCAGGCTCGCAGATCGAGTCCACTGAAGCCGAATACGTCGTTCCCGACGTGATCGTGCGCAAGGACAACGAACGCTGGCTGGTGGAGCTCAATCAGGAGTCGGTTCCACGTCTTCGGGTCAACGCCCAGTACGCCGGTTTCGTGCGTCGCGCCGACACCAGCGCCGACAACACCTTCATGCGCAATCAGTTGCAGGAAGCCCGCTGGTTCATCAAAAGCCTGCAAAGCCGCAACGAAACCCTGATGAAAGTAGCCACCCAGATCGTCGAGCATCAACGCGGCTTCCTGGAGTACGGCGACGAAGCCATGAAGCCGCTGGTTCTGCATGACATCGCCGAGGCGGTCGGCATGCACGAATCGACGATTTCACGCGTAACCACACAGAAATTCATGCATACCCCTCGGGGCATATATGAACTGAAATACTTTTTCTCCAGCCATGTCAGCACCTCCGAAGGTGGCGAATGCTCGTCCACGGCGATCCGCGCGATCATCAAAAAACTGGTTGCTGCGGAAAATCAGAAAAAGCCGTTGAGTGACAGCAAGATCGCTGGTTTACTGGAGGCACAAGGCATTCAGGTGGCTCGCCGCACCGTCGCCAAGTACCGCGAATCCCTGGGGATCGCGCCTTCGAGCGAACGCAAGCGGTTGATGTAGAGCCACGCCACAGCGTTCCAGTGGTAGATCATCTGATCTACCGCTTTATGCACTGGCAACGAAGGAGAAGCTGTATGCAAGTCAACATCAGTGGACACCAACTGGAAGTGACCGAACCTCTTCGCACCTACATCGGCGAAAAACTCGAACGATTAGAGAGGCATTTCGACAAGATCACCAACGTTCAGGTCACGATGACCGTCGAAAAGTTGAAGCAGAAAATCGAAGCCACGCTGCATATTCCCGGCAATGAAGTGGTCGCTAACGCGGAACATACCGACATGTACGCGGCGATCGACGCACTGACCGACAAGCTGGACAAACAACTCAAAAAGCATAAGGAAAAGACCCAGAGCCTCCTTCAGGGCGCTACGGGTCGTTAACACTCCCAACCCATGATCCGACTTGAAAGTATCCTGACCCCCGGCCGTTCCCTGGTGAACGTGCCGGGCGGCAGTAAAAAGAAAGCCCTCGAGCAAATTGCCAACCTGATCGCCCGGGAAGTGCCGGATCTGGAGATGCAAGATGTCTTCGAGGCTTTGATTGCCCGCGAAAAACTCGGCTCGACCGGTTTTGGCAACGGTATCGCCATTCCCCACTGTCGCCTGAAGGGTTGTACCTCGCCCATCAGCGCTTTGATGCACCTTGACGCCCCCATAGATTTCGACGCCATCGATGGCGCACCGGTTGACCTGTTGTTCGTTCTGTTGGTCCCGGAAGCTGCTACCGATGCGCACCTGGAGCTTTTGCGCCAGATCGCCAGCATGCTCGACCGCAAGGAAGTGCGCGAAAAACTGCGCAGTGCCCCGAGCAATGAAGCCTTGTATCAGGTTGTCCTGAACGAGCAAAACGGTCAGTAATCATGCGTTTGATCATCGTCAGCGGCCGCTCCGGCTCGGGTAAAAGTACCGCCCTCGATGTGCTTGAGGACAACGGCTACTACTGCATCGACAACCTGCCTGCCGGGTTGCTGCCGGAACTTGCCGAACGCGCGTTGATTCACACCGAGCTGGTACAGCCACTCGTTGCTGTCTCCATCGATGCACGCAACCTGCCGAGCCACCTGTCGCGGTTTCCCGAGCTGCTGGAAGAAGTCCGCAGCCGGCATATCCAGTGCGATGTGCTGTACCTGGACGCTGATGAAGAAACCCTGCTTAAACGCTTTTCCGAAACCCGTCGCCGTCATCCACTGAGCAGTGCCAATCGCTCGCTGGCCGAGGCGATCAACGATGAAACCAGCTTGCTCGGCCCCATTGCCGACCTCGCCGACCTCAAGGTCAATACCACCAACCTTAACCTGTATCAGTTGCGCGATACGATCAAGCTGCGCCTGCTGAACCAGCCGGAACCCGGTACGGCGTTTCTGGTGGAATCCTTTGGCTTCAAGCGTGGCATGCCGGTGGACGCCGATCTGGTGTTCGACGTGCGCTGCCTGCCCAATCCCTACTGGAAACCCGAGCTTCGGGCGCTGTCCGGGCTTGATCAACCCGTTGCCGAGTACCTTGCTGCCCAGCCGGATGTGGAAGAAATGTTCCAGGACATTTCTACATATCTGCTCAAATGGTTGCCCCGCTTTGCCGCCAGCAATCGCGCCTATGTCACTATTGCCATTGGCTGCACCGGCGGGCACCACCGGTCTGTCTACCTGACCGAACGCCTGGGCAAGACGCTGCAACAATCCCTGAAGAACGTCCAGGTTCGCCACCGCGACCTCAGCTAAAGGATTCACACCGCGATGCCTGCTCTGGAAATCGAAATCATCAACAAACTCGGCTTGCATGCCCGTGCTTCTGCAAAATTCGTCGGGGTCGCCGGTGAGTTCAAGGATTGCACGATCAGAGTAGGACGCACTCCGGAATCCACGGTCGACGGCAAAAGCATCATGGCCATGATGATGCTCGCTGCGGGCAAGGGAACCAAAATCTATATCAACACCGAAGGCGAAGACGCGCAAAGGGCACTGGATGCGTTGAAAGACTTGATCAACCGCTATTTCGACGAAGGCGAGTAGACGCCAATCCAGGCTAAAGCTGCTCTGTAGCCCAATAAAAAAGGCGCACCACCCGATCAGGTGGCGCGCCTTTTTTGTGACGAGCGGGTTTAGCTGCCCGCCACCGTCATTCGCTCGATCAGCACAGAACCCGTACGAATGTTGCTGCGCAGTTCCAGGTCATTACCCACGGCAACGATCTGCTTGAACATGTCGCGCATGTTGCCGGCGATGGTGACTTCCTGGACGGCAAACTGGATTTCGCCGTTCTCTACCCAGTAACCCGCCGCGCCACGGGAGTAATCGCCAGTCACCATGTTCAAGCCCTGGCCCATCAACTCCGTGACCAGCAAGCCGCGCCCCATACGACGCAACAAGGCTGCCTGATCCTCGTCGCCATGGGTAACGAACAGATTGTGCACCCCGCCGGCATTCGCGGTGCTCGGCATGCCGAGTTTGCGACCGGAGTAAGTACCTAGGATGTAAGACACCAGCTCGCCCTTTTCGACGAACGGCTTGGCGTAGGTCGCCAGTCCATCACCATCGAACGCCGCGCTGCCCATGGCTCGCATCAAGTGGGGCCGCTCGTCGATGGTCAGCCATTCCGGAAACAGCTTTTGCCCCAGGGTGCCTTCGAGGAACGATGATTTGCGATAAAGACTGCCGCCGGAAATCGCCGACAGGAAGCTACCGAACAAACCACCGGCCAACTCCGCGGAAAACAGCACAGGCACTTCGCAGGTCGGCACCGGACGTGCCCCAAGACGACTCGCTGCCCGTTGCGCGGCACGCTGTCCGATGCTCACCGGATCAGCCAGCAAATTGCCCTGACGGTTCACGTCATACCAGTAATCGCGCTGCATCTGGCCATCGGCCTCGGCGATCATTACACAGCTCAGGCTGTGTCGGGTCGAAGCGTAACCGCCAACAAACCCGTGGCTGTTGCCGTAAACACGGCAACCTTGATGGGTGCTCAGCGTAGTGCCGTCGGCATTCTTGATCCGGCTGTCGGCAGCAAACGCGGCCGCTTCACAGGCCAGGGCCTGCTCGATTGCCTGCTCTGGCGTGATATCCCATTGGTGGAACAGGTCGAAATCCTGAATGTCACGAGCCATCAAAGCGGCATCCGCCAGGCCCGACGCTTCGTCTTCAGAGGTGTGTTTGGCAATGGCCAAGGCGGCGGCCACGGTTTCACGAATCGCCTCAGGACCGCTGGCCGAGGTGCTGGCCGAACCCTTGCGCTGGCCAACGTACAAGGTGATGCCAAAACCCTGATCACGGTTGAATTCGACGGTTTCAACTTCGCGCTGGCGCACGGTGGTCGACAGGCCCTGCTCCAGGGACACCGCCACTTCACAGGCACTGGCCCCCTGACGCTTGGCTTCAGCGATGATTTGCTCGACTTGTTCTTGCAGTGCCGGCAACGCTTGCGGGCCGACGCTTTCAACTGCACTCATGCTGTTCTCCACTCAAATTCTGCTTTCGGTATAGGTCATCGAGCGACCGGGCCGGACAAGCGGCCCCCGACTGGTTATCATGGCGGCGTTTCTTTGCGGACGGCCACCATGGTTGATTCTTACGACGACTCCCTCGATACGGGAGAAAAAAGCAAATCCCAGGTCAAACGCGAGCTGCATGCTCTGGTTGACCTTGGCGAGCGCCTTACAACACTCAAGCCTGACTTGCTGGCAAAACTGCCCTTGACCGACGCGTTGCGCCGGGCCTTGGCCGATGCGCCCAAGCACGTTGCGAACATCGCGCGTAAACGGCACCTTCAGTTCATCGGCAAACTGATGCGCGATCAGGACACTGACGCCATTCTGGTTTTGCTCGATCAACTCGATGCCTCCACTCGCCAATACAACGAACGCTTCCACAACCTGGAGCGCTGGCGTGATCGCCTGATCGCCGGCGACGATGCAGTCCTGGAGAAGTTCGTCATCGACTACCCGGAGGCTGATCGCCAGCAATTGCGCTCCCTGATCCGTCAGGCCCAGCACGAATTGGCGACCAACAAGCCACCGGCATCGAGCCGTAAAATCTTCAAGTACATCCGTGAGCTGGACGAGACTCAACGCGGTCTGCGCTGAGACTCTGATCGGGTGAGTCGCCTGGCGGCTCACCCGCAGTTCCACGCCTTACGCGCCCGTGCCACCCACCGTGATCGCATCAATCTTCAGCGTTGGCTGGCCGACACCCACCGGCACCGACTGCCCATCCTTGCCGCACGTCCCCACACCGCTATCCAGCGACAGATCGTTACCGACCATCGACACTTTGCTCATGGCTTCCGGCCCGTTACCGATCAGGGTCGCGCCCTTGACCGGAGCGGTGATCTTGCCGTCTTCGATCAGGTACGCCTCGCTGGTGGAGAACACGAACTTGCCGCTGGTAATGTCCACCTGGCCGCCACCAAGGTTGGCGCAATAGATACCGCGCTTCACCGAGGCGATGATTTCCGCCGGATCGCTTTCACCGGCGAGCATGTAGGTGTTGGTCATGCGCGGCATTGGCAGGTGCGCATAGGATTCACGACGGCCGTTACCCGTGCGGGCAACGCCCATCAGGCGCGCGTTGAGCTTGTCCTGCATGTAGCCTTTGAGTACGCCGTTTTCGATCAATGTCGTGCACTCAGTCGGCGTACCTTCATCGTCAACGCTCAAGGAGCCACGGCGTCCGGCCAGGGTGCCGTCATCGACGATGGTGCAAAGCTTGGATGCAACCATCTCGCCCATGCGTCCGCTGTAGGCCGAACTGCCCTTACGGTTGAAGTCGCCCTCCAGACCGTGGCCAACCGCTTCGTGCAGCAGCACACCCGACCAACCGGAACCCAGCACCACCGGCAATGTACCGGCCGGTGCCGGAATGGCCTCCAGATTGACCAGCGCCTGTCGCAGCGCTTCACGGGCATAGCCCATGGCGCGATCTTCAGCGAGGAAATAACGGTAATCGGTGCGGCCGCCACCGCCGTGACCACCGCGCTCACGACGGCCGTTCTGCTCAACGATCACGCTGACGTTGAAACGCACCAGCGGACGAACATCTGCTGCCAGACCGCCATCGGTGGACGCCACCAGAATCCGCTCCCAGACACCGGCCATGCTCACGGTAACTTGCTGGATACGGGGATCGAGCGCGCGGGTCGCGGCATCGATACGCTTGAGCAGATCGACTTTCTCGGCACGGGTCAGCACTTCCAGAGGATTGTCTGGCCCGTACAGTTGCGCGACGTCCTGAGTGGTGAATGCCTGCACAGTGCCGTTTTGCCCGGCACGGGAGATCGAACGGGCGGCACGGGCCGCCGCACCCAAGGCTTCCAGCGTGATGGCGTTGCTGTAGGCAAAACCGGTCTTTTCACCCGATTGCGCCCGCACGCCCACACCCTGGTCAAGGTTGAAGCTGCCTTCCTTGACGATGCCGTCTTCCAACGCCCAGGACTCGGAAATCTGCCCTTGAAAATACAGGTCGGCGGCATCGATACCCGGGCCGGCCAGGTCGCCGAGCACACCCTGCAGGCTCTCGATCGTCACGCCACCGGGAGCCAGGAGATGATCACTGACTGAGGACAACAACTCGCTCATATGCTTTACGCCTTAAATTCGTCGTTCTGATGCAGGTCGCTCAGCGCCCTGCGAGAAAAAGCGCCGGTGACTGGACACCGGCATCCGCGCCCTGATGGACGCCTGTTCACTGCAGTCTCGTTCAGCCAGCAGCACGGCCTCACCCTGATCCTTTTGTGCCAGCACACGCCCCCATGGATCGATGATGGCGGCATGCCCCCAGGTTTCCCGCGGTCCCGGATGGGTTCCGCCCTGGGCGGCCGCGAGCACATAACACTGGGTTTCGATGGCCCGCGCGCGAATCAACACGTCCCAGTGCGCGGCACCGGTCACCGCAGTAAAGGCGGACGGCGCGGTAATCAGCTCCGCGCCGGCAGCACGCAATTCGCTGTACAGCTCCGGGAAGCGCAGGTCATAGCAGACCGTCAGGCCCACTCGCCCCACCGGTGTGTCGGCGACCACAACGCCACTGCCATAAGCATAGTCATCGGATTCGCGATAACGGCCGCGATTGTCTGCCACGTCCACATCGAACAAATGCAGCTTGTCATAACGCGCGACCGTCTCACCCTGATCATCGACCAGCAACGAACAAGCGTGCACCTTGGCCATCGGCTGATCCACGGGCGGTAATGGCAAGGTGCCGGCCACTATCCATAACTTGAGGTCGCGAGCGGTCTGTTTCAACCAGGGCAGGATCGGGCCTTCGCCCAGCGCCTCGGCGCGGCCGATGTCGGCAATGTCACGCCGCCCCATGGCCGCGAAGTTTTCCGGCAGCACGGCAAGCGCCGCACCGCCGGCCGCCGCTTGCTCGAGCAATTGACGGGCCTGGGCCAGGTTGGCCAGCACATCACTCTGACTGACCATTTGAATCACCGCTACAGACATGGCGCGCTCCTGAATGGATAGGCGTCCATGCTACTCCATAGGCTTGGAGTGTGGGTTCTGAAAAAGAGCGTCAAAAAGGCTTGTCATAGGTGATTTTCGGCTCTTTCCATGGCCCCTTGACGGTGTACTTCACACTGGCAAAGCGGGCCACGCGGTCACCGATCAACTTGTCGATCAGGAACAGAGCGCCACCGACGGCAGGCGCGCCCACGATCAGGGCGGCAATCGGCAGGTTGTTGGTCACCGGCAACGTCACCATCAGCTTGGCGTCGATCTGATCACCCACCAGGTTCAGGGTGCCGTCGAGTTCAACATTGCTCGACGGACCGGTCATCTGGATGGGTTCACGGGTCACGTAGACGCCGTTGGTCGCCACCAACAGACCCTTGACCCGGTCATAGCTCAAGCCCTTGCCGAACAGGTCGGAAAAATCCAGGCGCAATCGCCGGCCAATGGAGTTGAAGTTGAGCAGGCCGAACACCCGCAATGCCTGGGCGCCTCCTTCGACTTCAACAAACTGGCCCTCACTCATTGAGGCATTGAGGGTCCCGGAGAAACGCTTGCTGGCCAGCCAGGCCGGCGAACCGGGCCAGCGACCATCGACATCCATACGGAACTCCTGGCTGGTCACGCTCGGTGCAAAGCCCCATCCCTTGAGCACATCCGCCAGGTTCTTGCCGCTGATCCGCCCCTTGTACCAGCTTGTGCTGGAACCGGGCGCGCCTTCCCAGCCACCACTGCCTTGCAACAGGATGCCCTTGAGGCCCATATCCAGTGAGTTGAGGGCGATCCCCTTGGCAGTCGGACGAACCTTGAGCGACCAGGCACCGACCAGATCATTGCCCTGGAACAGTTGGTTGATGGTGATATCCAGCGCCGGGATCTTCGTCGGGTCCACGGAGGCCAGCGGGTCCGGCGAGTTTTCGTCGGCAAGGACCTTCGGATCGGGTGCCGGCAAACGCACGTACTGCAGATTAATGACCATCGGCGCGGCTTTCGCATCGGGAATGCTGGCGGTGCCCTTGACCTGCTGACTGTCGAGCTGCAAAGCCCAGGCGGCCGGTTTGCGCGTTAACTGCACGGATGCCTGATCCAGGGTCGTTCCCAATGCGCTGAGCTTGCCGACCTTGAAATCGGCACTGCTGAGCAACTGTTTGGCACTGCCGCCCGGGTCTTGCCCGGCGTATTTGTTCACCAGATCCTGCCAGGGGCCGACATCCAGCTCCGACAACACGCCGCGCACTCGCAAGCCCTTTGCACCAGGTAATACGGCATTGCCATTACCGAGGAACAACTCACCGCGACCCTCGGCAAAATTTCCGGGAGGTGCGGCAAAGGTGAAGTTCGCCAATTCGCCGTAATTCACCCAGTAGCGTCGCTCTGCCCCTTGCAAGGTCATGCGGAACGTCGTGTCACGCCCGGTTTCGACTGACATGCCGAAGGGAGCCGGCAAATCGACGGCGACACCTTTGAGATTGGAGTTGACCATCAACTGGCTATCGCCGCCATTGAGGGTCAGTTGCAATTGATAGGGGATCACGCCGCTCGCCGGCAACGGCTGAGTGACGCTCAGCCAGTTCGCAAGTTTCTTGACTTCGACCTGCCCCGAGGCCGTGACACGGGTATTGAGCTTGCCTTCACGACCATCGGCAAATATCTGTGCACTCACCGGTTTGTCGAACGCTTTTGCCGTGATGTTCTGGCCGCTCAACCCTTTGCTGCTGTCGAAACGAAAATCACCTTTGAGCTGAGTCAGTTCAAGAGGAGGCTCGGGCAATTTCAAACGGGCCTTTGCCGTTTTGAAATCGACAATGATCTTCGGCTGCTCGCCTTTGACCAACGGAATATCCAGCTTAAGTTTGCCTTGCAGATCACCCTCACCTTCCCAGCCGGCAAAAGTATCGGCAGTGCCGATCGGCGCTTCCTTGAGAATTTTCAGGCCATCACCCAAGCCGCCGGCAAACCCGCCGTCGAGGAACAGATGAATACTCTGCCCTTCCGGAACATGAGGAATGTTGACGTAAATATCGCTGACCTGGGTGTCGAGCAACTGCCCCTTGCTGGCCAGAATCCGCACGCCGCTGTCCTCGACGAACACGTCCCCCGTGACCTTGCTGACATGCGGCCAGCCCGGTTGAAACGCCAACTCGGCATCGTGCACTTTGAAAAACAGACTGATGCTGCGGGCGGCATCTTCGGCACCGTGGTTCAGCGACCCCTGGTACTGGAAGAAACCCTGATCGACTGCCCCCTTGAGAATCGCTGTACGCAGCCATTCGTCGAGTGCCGGGCTGAGGACGGCTGGTAAATACTTGGCGGTATAGCGTCCATCCCCTTCGACCATGCCGACCCGCAGGTCCATGTAGTCTTCCTGGTTGTGGTCGAAATGCAGCCGGATCAGGAAGTCACCGGCAATCTTGCCTTCCTCGCCCAATACCTTCAGGTACGGCGCGATCAGGGTGAAACCTTCTTTATCGAGTTTCCAGGTCAACCGGGCATTGGCCTGGATGTATTGCCAGGGCTTGGCGAAAATCGGGTCCAGGTGGAGCATGAAATCCTTGCTGTCCATGCGCAGCTCACCGTGGCCCAGGTCGCCGCTGATACTGCCGCTGACATTCCGTGCCGCCGGAGCGCCGTGATAGGCATCGAAACCTACCCGATCGAGGTTGGCGGCAAAGCTGAACTTGCTGTCGTCAGTAGCATTGGGCCGCACATCAATCAGAACGTTGCGCAAGCCACCGATCACCTTGAGTCGCTCGACCACCGTGGCAAAGCCTTCAGGTAATGGCGCCAGGGCATTGAGCAACGGCGTGAGCGGAGTGAGCTCGAGGCGGTCGGCTTGCAGGTGCCAAGCCTCTTGCGCCTTGTCGGTGGCCGCGAGCTGCTTGAGCTGCAAGCGTGATTCCCAGCGAGTCTCGCCCAGGTTCATGGCCAGAGAATCCAGGGTGACCAACATGCCTTCGTTGCTGCGCTGAAAATAGCCGTTGAGCGCCAGATTATTGATCTGGACCGGCTTGCGCTCGGCATAGGCCCCTTTGATTTGAGGCGCATTCAACCGAATAGCGGCGCTTTGCAAGGTTCCTTGGCCCCAGGTCGCCCACAGCTCGCCACCGGCCTTGATCTGCGAGAAATTCCATTGCTGGGAAACGCTTTCGGGCAGCCATTTAGACCAGTCACTTTGCGGCAGGCTCAGGTAGACGTCCGCCTCACCTTCCTTCCATTGACTGGCCTGAATGCGGGTACGCAGGCTCATCGCCACTGGCTGACCATCGGGCAGGGTCAAGCGGACATCGAGCCGCTGGCGGTATGCACCGGTTTTCAGATTCAGACCAACGTAAGTCAGGCTCAGCGGGGACTCACCCCAGGGCTGCAACGTGATCTGACTGTCGAGCACCGACAACTGCTGGACCATTTGCAGGCCATTGAGCAACTGCTCCGGGTCGAGGGGCTGATCGTTTTTTACCGGCAAACCTTCCAGCGCCCACTGACCATCATTGCCTTGTTTGAGGCTGATCTTCAGGCCATTGAGTTCCAGGTGGGCAATACGCACTTCGCGCGCCAGTAGACTGGCCCAGAGGTCCGGCACCGCCCGCACTTTGTCCAGGTGCAGCGCATTCGCACCCTCGCCGACCGTCACATCATGGGCCGACAATATGGGTGCGAAGCCGCTCCAGTTGCCTTCAAGTTCGCCAATCTGCAGCGGCATGCCCAAGGCGTCGCTGGCCCTGGCCTGAACCTCGCCGCGGTACTCGGCCACCAGTGGCGCCAGCTCACGGCCCAGACTGACGTATAACGCCATCAACACCAAAGCCAACGCGCACAGGCCAAGACCCCAACGGGTCAATGCGGCCAAAATGCGTGTCAGACGCTCCATGTCAGTTGGCTCCCATGGCAAAAGTTTTGCAAAAAGCTGAGGCCAGCCGTTCAGGAAAAGTTAAAACACAGCAGTTCAGAGCAGCACCACGTCGTATTGTTCCTGGGAATACATGGTTTCCACCTGGAACCGAATCGTGCGGCCGATAAACCCTTCAAGCTCGGCGACATTGCCTGACTCCTCATCGAGCAGTCGATCGACAACTTTCTGGTTCGCCAATACACGATAGCCTTCCGCCTGATAGGCGCGAGCCTCTCGGAGAATTTCCCGGAAGATTTCGTAGCAAACGGTTTCCGGGGTCTTCAACTTGCCGCGGCCCTGGCAACTGCTGCACGGCTCGCACAAGACCTGCTCGAGGCTTTCACGGGTGCGTTTACGGGTCATCTGCACCAGGCCCAACTCGGTGATGCCGATAATGTTGGTCTTGGCGTGGTCACGCTCCAATTGTTTCTCGAGTGTGCGCAGCACTTGACGCTGGTGCTCTTCATCTTCCATGTCGATGAAGTCGATGATGATGATCCCGCCCAGATTACGCAGGCGCAATTGCCGAGCAATCGCGGTGGCGGCCTCGAGATTGGTCTTGAAGATGGTTTCTTCCAGATTGCGATGACCGACGAATGCCCCGGTGTTGACGTCGATGGTGCTCATGGCTTCCGCCGGGTCGACCACCAGATAACCGCCGGACTTCAGCGGGACTTTGCGTTCCAGTGCTTTCTGGATTTCATCTTCGACGCCGTACAGGTCAAAAATCGGCCGCTCGCCGGGGTAATGTTCCAGACGATCGGCAATCTCCGGCATCAGTTCGGCGACGAACTGCGTGGTTTTCTGGAAGGTTTCCCGGGAGTCGATGCGAATTTTTTCGATCTTCGGGCTCACCAGGTCACGCAAGGTACGCAACGCCAAGCCGAGATCTTCGTAAATCACACTCGGTGCGCTGATGGTTTTGATCTGCGCATTGATCTGATCCCAGAGTCGGCGCAGGTAACGGATGTCCATGAGGATTTCATCGGCACCAGCGCCTTCCGCGGCGGTACGCAGGATGAATCCGCCCGCCTCCTTGATGCCTTCTTTGGCGACGCAATCGGAGACCACCTGCTTGAGACGCTCACGCTCGGCTTCATCTTCGATTTTCAGTGAAATGCCGACATGAGCCGTGCGCGGCATGTAGACCAGATAGCGCGAAGGAATCGACAGTTGGGTGGTCAATCGCGCGCCTTTGGAGCCGATCGGGTCCTTGGTGACTTGCACCACCAGGCTCTGGCCTTCATGAACCAGGGCGCTGATGCTCTCGACCGCCGGGCCTTCGCGCAGGGAAATTTCCGAAGCATGAATGAACGCGGCACGATCCAGGCCAATGTCGACGAAAGCGGCCTGCATACCGGGTAATACCCGTACGACCTTGCCTTTATAGATATTGCCAACGATGCCGCGCTTTTGCGTACGTTCGACGTGGACCTCTTGCAGGACACCGTTTTCAACCACCGCCACGCGCGATTCCATCGGCGTGATGTTGATCAGGATCTCTTCACTCATGGCAGGGTCTCGTTCAGGCATGTTCACGGTAATGGCCACATCTGGTCAGTACGACGCTCAACGCGCGTTATAGGTTTGCCAACAGGGTATGCCGAAATGGCCCAGCAGTTCTGCGGTTTCGCACAGCGGCAAGCCAACCACCGCTGAGTAACTTCCATTGAGCCCGGCGACAAACACCGCACCCAGTCCTTGTATTCCATATCCACCGGCCTTGTCCCTCGGCTCACCGCTGGCCCAGTAGGCCGCCGCCTCATCGCCGCCTATCGGACGAAAACGCACCACGCTACGCACCACCCGTGACTCGCAACGCTCACCGTCGAGCAAAGCGATCGCCGTCAGGACTTCATGCTCACACCCGGACAACATCATTAGCATGGCGCAAGCGTCAGCTTCATCAACCGGCTTGCCAAGAATTTTCCCGTCCAGCACCACGGCGGTATCGGCCCCCAGCACGCAGAACGGAAGGTCGGACTGCACGACAGCGCGCCCGGCCGCAGCCTTGCCGCGCGCCAGGCGCTCGACATAGGCCGATGGGGATTCGTGGGGTAATGGCGTTTCGTCGATGTCCGCACTGACGGCGGAAAAGGGTACGCCGATCTGCGTAAGCAGTTCACGTCGACGCGGTGAGCCAGAGGCGAGGTACAGCGGCTTCATCAAGACATCTCCCTTGTCATGGTGTGGGCAAATGCCTGACCGAATCAGTTGATTTTGTAGCGTCGACGCAATCCGCGCAAACCGTAGCTGACCCAAGGCCAGAGCAAGGCGCTGACCAGTGCCGGCAACACCAGTGCCAGCGTGGGTTGGCGATTGCCGGTCAGGGCACTGAGCCATAGCTGAACCAGCTGTGCGAGGCCGAAGATCACCAGGATAACCAGGCTTTGTTGCCACATCGGGAACATCCGCAAGCGTTGTTGCAGCGCCAGCACCAGGTAGGTGATTAACGTCAGGATCAAGGCATTCTGCCCCAGCAGCGTGCCATAGAGCACATCCTCGGTCAGGCCCAGGCACCACGCGGTGACCATCCCGACTTTCTGCGGCAGGGTCAACGCCCAGAACGCCAGCAGCAAGGCCAGCCACAGAGGACGAAGGATTTCCATGAATTGCGGCAGCGGCGATACGCTGAGCAGCAAGCCGATGGCGAAGGTCAGCCAGACGATCCAGCCGTTTCGGGAGGCTTTGACACCAGCCATTATTCTCGTCCCCCAGGGGTAGCCGGCGCGGAGACAGCCGGTTTTGCCGCAGGCTTCACCACGGCGGGTTGAGCCGTCGGCGGCTTGGATGGCGCCGGTGCCGTCGCGGACGGCTTCGGATGTTTAACCCCAGGTTTGGCCGGGGCTGTGGCCGCCGGCGCGGTGGCTGGCGCTGCCGGGGTCGCCGGGGCAGCCGGAGCCGGAACGATGGCCGGTTTGGGCACGGTCGCCGGAATGATCGGCCCACCGCCCTGCGCATCCAGGGATTCCTGCGCCTGGGCAGCGTCGTTGGCACGCTCTTCCGGGGTACGGGTGTCGCTGAACACCAGCAGCAGGTAACGGCTGCGGTTCAGCGCAGCCGTCGGCACGGCGCGAACAATGGCGAACGGCTGGCCGGAGTCGTGAATCACTTCCTTGACCGTTGCGACCGGGTAACCGGCCGGGAAGCGCTGGCCAAGGCCGGAGCTGACCAGCAGATCACCTTCCTTGATGTCAGCGGTATCAGCCACATGACGCAGCTCCAGGCGCTCCGGATTGCCCGTGCCGCTGGCGATCGCCCGCAGGCCGTTGCGGTTGACCTGCACCGGAATGCTGTGGGTGGAATCGGTCAGTAACAGGACGCGGGAGGTGTACGGCATCAACTCGACCACTTGCCCCATCAGGCCGCGGGCATCGAGCACCGGCTGGCCGAGGACCACGCCGTCACGCTCACCTTTGTTGATGATGATGCGATGAGTAAAGGGATTGGGGTCCATGCCGATCAGCTCGGCCACCTCGACCTTCTCGTTCACCAGCGCCGAAGAGTTGAGCAACTCGCGCAGCCGAACGTTCTGCTCGGTCAGGGCGGCAAGCTTTTGCATGCGCCCCTGCAACAGCAGGTTCTCGGTCTTGAGCTTTTCGTTTTCGGCGACGAGTTCGGTCCGGCTGCCAAACTGGCTGGCCACGCCTTGCCATAGCCGCTGCGGCAGGTCGGTGATCCAGTAGGACTGCATCAACACCAGCGACATCTGGCTACGCACTGGCTTGAGCAGTGTGAAGCGGGCATCGACCACCATCAGCGCGATCGAAAGCACGACCAGCACCAACACGCGCACGCCCAGTGAGGGACCTTTGGAGAAAAGCGGTTTAATAAGCCGCTCCTCCCAGGCAAATGTTCTCTTTACTCATACGGCATCAAACCGGCCTGGATGCAGACGACAGAAGATAAACGCGAACAGGCAGCACTGCAAAGTGCCGCCTGCGCGCTCAACAGCATAGAGGCAATCCGGCGACTTATTCGCTGGAGAGCAGGTCCATGGTGTGTTTATCCATCATTTCCAGGGCACGGCCACCGCCGCGAGCAACGCAGGTCAGCGGGTCTTCGGCGACGATCACCGGCAGACCGGTTTCCTGGGCCAGCAACTTGTCGAGGTCACGCAGCAAGGCGCCACCACCGGTCAGGACCAGGCCACGCTCGGCGATGTCGGAAGCCAGTTCCGGAGGCGATTGCTCCAGCGCGCTCTTCACGGCCTGAACGATGGTGGCCAGGGACTCTTGCAGAGCTTCCAGCACTTCGTTGGAGTTCAGGGTGAATGCACGTGGAACGCCTTCAGCCAGGTTACGGCCACGTACGTCGACTTCACGCACTTCGCCGCCCGGGTAGGCCGTACCGATTTCCTGCTTGATGCGCTCGGCAGTCGATTCACCGATCAGGCTGCCGTAGTTGCGACGCACGTAAGTGATGATCGCTTCGTCGAAGCGGTCGCCGCCCACACGCACGGATTCGGCATACACCACACCGTTCAGGGAGATCAGGGCGATTTCAGTGGTACCACCACCGATATCCACGACCATCGAACCGCGAGCTTCTTCAACCGGCAGGCCGGCACCGATCGCAGCGGCCATTGGCTCTTCGATCAGAAATACTTCACGGGCACCGGCACCGAGGGCCGATTCACGGATGGCACGACGCTCAACCTGGGTGGATTTGCACGGAACGCAGATCAAAACACGAGGGCTGGGCTGCAGGAAGCTGTTTTCGTGAACCTTGTTGATGAAGTACTGCAGCATCTTTTCGCAGACGCTGAAGTCGGCGATCACGCCGTCTTTCATCGGACGAATGGCAGCAATATTGCCCGGCGTACGGCCCAACATGCGCTTCGCTTCGGTGCCGACAGCAACGACACTTTTCTGGTTACCGTGTGTCCGAATAGCCACAACGGAGGGCTCATTCAGGACGATACCGCGCTCGCGCACGTAAATAAGGGTGTTGGCAGTGCCCAGGTCAATGGAAAGATCGCTGGAAAACATGCCACGCAGTTTCTTGAACATGGGAAAGGGACCCTAGGCAACGCGTGGGTAAAAAAGTGCGGCAAACTCTAACAACGACAGGGATTTTGGGCAAGGCGCCAATATGTTAAATTGGCCGCTTTTCTGTGCACCAAGCCCCACAATCGCGGCCTTATGACCGTAGAAGTGCGGTAGTGTTCCGACAATCTAACACACGGACGCCGTCCGTTCTGTTTTCCACTGGAGAATCCCAATGGCGCTTGAACGCTCCGACGTGGAAAAAATCGCTCATCTGGCCTGTCTGGGCCTCAATGAAGCCGATCTTCCACACATCACTTCGGCCCTCAACAGTATTCTCGGGCTGGTCGACGAAATGCAGGCGGTCAATACCGACGGTATCGAACCGCTCGCCCACCCACTGGAAGCCAGCCAGCGCCTGCGTGCAGACGTCGTGACCGAGACCAACCATCGCGAGGCTTACCAGTCCATCGCACCAGCGGTCGAAAACGGCCTGTACCTGGTTCCGAAAGTCATCGACTAAAGGGAAAGAGCCTGCAATGCATCAATTGACTCTGGCCGAGATCGCCCGCGGACTCGCCGATAAAAAGTTTTCTTCCGAAGAGCTGACCAAAGTCCTGCTGGCGCGCATCGCCCAGCTCGATCCACAGCTCAACAGTTTCATCAGCCTCACCGAGGACCTGGCGCTCACGCAGGCGAAAGCCGCTGACGCCCGCCGGGCCAATGGTGAGAGCGGTGCCCTGCTCGGCACGCCGATCGCCCACAAAGACCTGTTCTGCACCCAGGGCATCCGCACCAGCTGCGGCTCGAAGATGCTCGACAACTTTAAAGCACCGTACGACGCCACCGTCGTCGCCAGGCTGGCCGCCGCCGGGGCCGTGACCCTGGGCAAGACCAACATGGACGAATTCGCCATGGGTTCGGCCAACGAGTCGAGCTACTACGGCGCCGTGAAAAACCCGTGGAACCTCGAATACGTGCCTGGCGGCTCGTCCGGCGGTTCGGCCGCGGCCGTTGCCGCTCGTCTGTTGCCGGCAGCCACCGGCACCGACACCGGCGGCTCCATTCGTCAGCCCGCCGCATTGACCAACCTTACCGGCCTGAAACCGACGTACGGTCGCGTTTCGCGCTGGGGCATGATCGCCTACGCCTCAAGCCTCGATCAGGGTGGCCCGTTGGCGCGCACTGCCGAAGACTGCGCAATTTTGCTGCAAGGCATGGCCGGTTTCGACCCGAACGACTCCACCAGCATCGACGAGCCCGTGCCGGACTACAGCGCCAGCCTCAACGGCTCGCTGCAAGGCCTGCGCATTGGCGTGCCTAAAGAGTATTTCGGCGCCGGTCTCGACCCACGCATTGCCGACCTGATCCACAACAGCGTCAAGGAGCTGGAAAAGCTCGGTGCCGTGGTCAAGGAAATCAGCCTGCCGAACATGCAGCACGCGATCCCTGCGTACTACGTGATCGCCCCGGCAGAGGCCTCTTCCAACCTGTCGCGTTTCGACGGCGTGCGCTTCGGCTACCGCTGCGAAAACCCGGTCAACCTGATGGACCTGTACAAACGCTCCCGTGGCGAAGGCTTCGGGCCGGAAGTGCAGCGCCGGATCATGGTCGGCGCCTACGCACTGTCGGCCGGTTACTACGACGCCTATTACTTGAAAGCGCAGAAGATCCGTCGCTTGATCAAGAACGACTTCATGGCGGCCTTCAACGAGGTCGACATCATCCTCGGCCCAACCACGCCGAACCCGGCCTGGAAGCTTGGCGCCAAGAACAGCGACCCGGTCGCTGCGTACCTGGAAGACGTCTACACCATCACCGCCAACCTCGCTGGCCTGCCGGGCTTGTCCATGCCTGCCGGTTTTGTCGATGGCCTGCCGGTCGGCGTGCAATTGCTCGCTCCGTACTTCCAGGAAGGTCGCCTGTTGAACGTTGCCCACCAGTATCAGCTACACACTGACTGGCACACCCGCACCCCGCAGGGGTTTTGAAACTGCTGCGCTCGGTAATGCTGCGTTGAAAACTGGCTCGTAATGCTCATTGACTAAAGTCAACTCCGCTTACTCGCCAGTTTTCGCCTTGCCTTATCTTCGCTCGCGACGTTTCAAAATCCCCTGCCTAGGCTTCTGAGGAGACACACATGCAATGGGAAGTCGTGATCGGGCTGGAGATTCATACCCAGCTCACCACCCGGTCGAAAATCTTTTCCGGTAGTTCCACCACGTTCGGCTCCGAGCCGAACACCCAGGCCAGCCTGATTGACCTGGGCATGCCCGGCGTACTGCCGGTGCTGAACCAGGAAGCGGTGCGCATGGCGGTGATGTTCGGCCTGGCGATTGACGCCGAGATCGGCCAGCACAACGTGTTCGCCCGCAAGAACTACTTCTACCCGGACCTGCCCAAGGGCTATCAGATCAGCCAGATGGAGCTACCGATCGTCGGCAAGGGCCACCTGGACATCGCCCTGGAAGACGGCACGGTCAAACGTGTCGGCATCACCCGCGCGCACCTGGAAGAAGACGCCGGCAAGAGCCTGCACGAAGAGTTCAACGGTGCCACCGGCATCGACCTGAACCGTGCCGGCACGCCGCTGCTGGAAATCGTTTCCGAGCCGGACATGCGCAGCGCCAAGGAAGCCGTGGCCTACGTCAAGGCGATCCACGCACTGGTGCGTTACCTGGGCATCTGCGACGGCAACATGGCCGAGGGCTCGCTGCGTTGCGACTGCAACGTGTCGATCCGTCCGAAAGGCCAGGCCGAGTTCGGTACTCGCTGCGAGATCAAGAACGTCAACTCGTTCCGCTTCATCGAGAAGGCGATCAACAGCGAAATCCAGCGTCAGATCGAATTGATCGAAGACGGCGGCAAAGTGATCCAGCAAACCCGCCTGTACGATCCGAACAAGGACGAGACCCGTCCAATGCGCAGCAAAGAGGAAGCCAACGACTACCGTTACTTCCCCGATCCGGACCTGCTGCCGGTCGTGATTGAAAACGCGTTCCTCGACGACGTGCGCGCCACCCTGCCGGAATTGCCCCCACAGAAACGCGAGCGTTTCCAGGAGCAGTTCGGTCTGTCGGTATACGACGCCAACGTGCTGGCCACCAGCCGCGAGCAGGCGGACTACTTCGAGCAAGTCGCAAGCATCAGCGGCGACGCCAAGCTGGCCGCCAACTGGGTGATGGTCGAATTGGGCAGCCTGCTCAACAAACAAGGCCTGGACATCGAAGCGTCACCGGTTTCCGCCGAACAACTGGGCGGCATGCTGCTGCGGATCAAGGACAACACCATCTCGGGCAAGATCGCCAAGGTGGTGTTTGAAGCCATGGCCAACGGCGAAGGCAGCGCGGACGAGATCATCGACAAGCGCGGCCTGAAGCAAGTGACCGACACCGGTGCAATCTCGGCGGTGCTGGATGAAATGCTCGCGGCCAACGCCGAACAGGTCGAGCAGTACCGTGCGGCAGACGAAGCCAAGCGCGGCAAGATGTTCGGCTTCTTCGTCGGCCAGGCCATGAAAGCCTCCAAAGGCAAGGCCAACCCGCAACAGGTGAACGAATTGCTGAAAAGCAAACTCGAAGGCTGATAGAAATGGTGCCAGCATTTTTTACTGGCTCCGCGTCCTGTGGCGAGGGAGCTTGCTCCCGTTGGCCTGCGAAGCAGGCCCAGATCGGTAAGCGCATTTTTTCGACAAGAGTGCATTGGCTGATTTTGCGACCGTTTCGCGGCCGAGCGGGAGCAAGCTCCCTCGCCACAACTATTTTGGAAGCCTTTGAAATGAAACGTTTGCTCGGCGCCTGCGCCCTCCTTTCCCTCCTCGCCGGCTGCGCCAGCAACGATATCGTCGACCCACACGGCTACGACAAGACCGGCATGGCCTCGTACTATGGCGCCAAACACCAGGGTAAACGCACCGCCAGCGGCGAGCGTTTCGACAAGAACTCCCTGACCGCCGCCCATCGCCAACTGCCGTTCGGTACGCGGGTGAAGGTCACCAACCTGAATAACGACAAATCCTGCGTGGTCCGCATCAACGATCGCGGGCCGCATACCCGTGGGCGCCTGATCGACCTGTCCCACGAGGCCGCCGAACGCCTGGGCATGCTCAAGAGCGGCACCGCACGGGTTCGCGTGCAAGCCCTCGACGACTGACAAACGGAGCACCAACCATCTTCGGATTAGCCGATTTACCCCTGATCAGCGTGATCGAATTGCTCAGCGGGCTGGTGCTGTTGATTGCCGGCGCCGAACTGATGGTACGTGCCGCCGTGCGCCTGGCCGCGGGCCTGCATGTGCGACCGCTGATCATCGGCCTGACCATCGTCGCCCTTGGCAGCAGCGCACCGCAGATGGCCATCAGCCTGCAAGCCACCCTGGCCCATAACGCCGACATCGCCGTCGGCAGCGTGATCGGCAGCAGCATTTTCAATATCCTCGTAACCCTCGGCCTGTCGGCGCTGATCATCCCGCTGCGGGTCTCACGGCAACTGGTGCGCCTGGATATTCCGCTGATGATCGGCGCCAGCCTGCTGGTGTTCGTACTGGCCTGGAATGAAGAGCTGACCCGCGCCGATGGCATCATCCTGCTGACAGCCTTGCTGCTGTACCTGGGCCTGTTGCTGCGTCAGTCAAAGCACTCGGCGCGTCCGCAGTCGACTCATGAGCACCCTGGCCAAGCGCCATGGTTGAAAAGCCTGCTGATGATCGGTGGCGGTCTGGCGATGCTGATCTACGCCGGTCATTTGCTCTTGGGTGCAGCCGTCGCGGTCGCCACTGATCTGGGACTGTCGGAGCGAATCATCGGCCTGACCATCGTTGCCATCAGCACGTCCCTGCCAGAGCTCGCGACCTCGCTGATCGCCGCGTTGCGGGGTGAACGGGAAATTGCCGTGGGCAACGTCATTGGCAGCAACCTGTTCAACCTGTTGGGCGTCCTGGGCTTTACGGCATTGATTGCGCCGACACCGCTGTCGGTATCGCCCAATGCCCTGGATTTTGACCTGCCGGTGATGCTCGGCGTCGCCGCGCTGTGTCTTCCGGTGTTCTATTCCGGCTACCGGGTGACCCGCGCCGAAGGCCTGCTGTTTTTGGGTTTGTACCTGGCTTACGGGCTGCACGTAGTGTCGTTCACCACGGGCATGCCATTGGCGGGCACGCTTGAACACCTGATGCTGTTTTTCGTCCTGCCGGCGCTGATGGCGTTTTTGCTGTTCACGTCGCTGCGCGCCTGGCGTCGCCAACACCACAAGAGGGAATTGCCATGACCGAGAATAAAAAGACTGGCGTTGAAGTACGCCGCCAAGTGATGGGCGACGCCTTCGTCGACCGCGCGCTGGGCAATGCCACCGAGTTCACCCAGCCACTGCAGGATTTCGTCAACGAACACGCCTGGGGCAGTGTCTGGAGTCGCGAAGGCTTGCCGCTTAAAACCCGCAGCCTGATTACCCTCGCCGCCCTGACTGCACTGAAGTGCCCGCAGGAATTGAAAGGCCATGTGCGCGGTGCGCTGAACAACGGCTGCACCGTGGAAGAAATTCGCGAAGCGCTGCTGCATTGCGCGGTGTATGCCGGCGTGCCGGCGGCGATCGATGCGTTCCGGGCGGCGCAGGAAGTGATTGATACCTACCAGAAGCCGGAATGAAACCGCGAACAATGCGGTGATTGATCGACCGTTATCGCGAGCAGGCCCGCTCCCACAGGGGGATGCATTCCAAATGTGGAGCATGCTCGCGATGACCCCCTGAAGAGCACTGCCTCTTCAGCGACTAGATCCACCCACCCCACTGCAACAAAAAGATCCCGATGTTGGTGGTGACCGCCGCCATCAGCGTGGTGATGACGATGATCGCCGCCGCCAGTTCATGATTGCCATTGGCCGCACGGGCCATGACAAAACTGGCCGCCGCCGTCGGGCTGCCGAAGTACAGGAACAGAATCCCCAGCTCGGCGCCACGAAAACCCCAGAGCCACGCGCCGAATGTCGCCAGTATCGGCAGGCCGAGCATCTTCACCAGGCTTGAACTCAGCGCCATCGAACCGCTCTTGCGCATTGCCGCCAGCGACAGCGTGCCGCCAATGCAGATCAACGCCAACGGCAGGGTGGTCTGCGCCAGGTACTGGCCGGAGGTTTCCAGCCATCCCGGCAACCCGATCTTGAAGTAGGCAAAAGGTGCCGCCGAGATCACGCTGATGATCAGCGGATTGCTGAACACGCTTTTGCAAATGCTCCACGGATCGGACTTGATCACCGGGCTATAGACAGCCAGCACGATGGTCGACAGCGTGTTGTAGAACAGGATCACCAGCGCCGCGAGAATCGCCCCCAGGGAAATGCCGTAATCGCCGTACATGCTCGCCGCCAGCGCCAGGCCAATGACCCCGTTGTTACCGCGAAAAGCACCCTGGGTGTAGATCCCGCGGTCTTCGCGCGGGCACTTGAATATCGCCCAGCCCCAGGCGATGGCAAAGCCCACCAGGGTGGCGAGGGAGAAGTAGATGAGCAGCGCCGGCTGCAGCGCGGCGTGCAGGTCGGCATGCAGGATGCCGAGAAACAGCAACGCCGGCATGCTGACGTTGAACACCAGCGCCGACGCAGTGTGGATGAAGTTATCGTTGATCCAATTGATGCGCTTGAGCAGCACCCCCAGAAACAGCATGGCGAACACCGGGGCGGTGATATTCAGGGTTTCGAGGAAAATGGCCAGCATGCCGGAGTGGACCTTGAGGTGGGCGTCGTTAGGGGGCTAATGATAAGCCAGCAAGTCCCTCGGCGTCTGGTAGAACGCTATCGCTGGCAAGCCAGTTCCCACAGGTTCCTCGGTGTTCATACGTCTTATGCAACGCAGAAGATTCCTGTGGGAGCTGGCTTGCCAGCGATGCAGGCAACGCGATCTCAGGTAATCGGCGCCGGATTGAACAAGGTGATGTCGTTATGCAGCTTGTGCTTTTCGGCCCACGTCTGCTTCTTGCCACTGGCCACGTCCAGGTAGTAGTGGAACAACTCCCAGCCCAGCTCTTCGATGGAGGCGCGTCCGGTGGCGATTCGCCCGGCGTCGATGTCGATCAGATCTGGCCAGCGCTGCGCCAGTTCAGTCCGGGTCGATACCTTCACCACGGGCGCCATGGCCAATCCATAAGGTGTGCCACGACCGGTGGTGAACACGTGCAGGTTCATACCCGCCGCCAGCTGCAACGTCCCGCAGACAAAGTCGCTGGCCGGCGTTGCGCAGAAGATCAGGCCTTTGTCCTTGAAACGCTCGCCAGGGCCGAGCACCCCAGTAATCGCGCTGCTGCCGGATTTGACGATCGAGCCCAGGGATTTCTCGACAATGTTCGACAAACCGCCCTTCTTGTTGCCCGGCGTGGTGTTGGCGCTGCGATCCGCTTCCCCCTTGGCCAGGTAACGGTCATACCAGTCCATTTCCCGAACCAGTTCCTGAGCGACTTCCCTGGTTTGCGCGCGCGAGGTCAGCAAGTAGATCGCGTCGCGCACTTCGGTGACTTCGGAGAACATCACCGTCGCCCCCGCACGCAGCAGCAAGTCCGAGGCGTAGCCCAGGGCCGGGTTAGCGGTGATCCCGGAGAACGCATCACTGCCGCCGCATTGCATGCCCAGGATCAGTTCGGACGCCGGCACGGTTTCCCGACGGCGCTGATCGAGCTTCTTCAAACGGGTTTCGGCCAGCGCCATGATCTGCTCGATCATCTCGGTAAAACCGTGGCTGGAGTCCTGCAGGCGATACAACCAGGGCTCGCTCAAATCCACCGAACTGTCGTTCTCGTGCATCACCTGCCCGGCCTGCAACTTCTCGCAGCCCAGGCTGATCACCAACGCCTCGCCACCCAGGTTCGGGTTGCGCGCCAGATTGCGCACGGTGCGAATCGGGATGTAGGCATCGGTGGCGGTGATCGCAACGCCGCAGCCGTAACTGTGAGTCAGCGCCACCACGTCATCGACGTTCGGGTACTTGGGCAGCAGTTCGTCCTTGATGCGCTTGACCGCATGGTCCAGCACGCCGGTGACGCACTGCACCGTGGTCGTGATGCCGAGAATGTTACGCGTGCCAACCGTACCGTCGGCGTTGCGATAACCCTCGAAGGTAAACCCCTCCAGCGGCGCTTGCGCGGCCGGCACTTCGGTGGACAGCGGCAGGCTGTCCAGCGGCGGCGCGGTGGGCATGCGCAGTTGGTCTTCCTTGACCCAGCTGCCGCGCGGGATCGGCTGCAAGGCGTAGCCAATGGTCTGGCCGTAACGAATCACCTGGCCACCCTCGGGAATATCTTCCAGGGTCACCTTGTGGCTCTGTGGCACGAAATCCACGGTGACCAGGCCATCGGCAAACTCGGTGCCGGCCGGCACGCCCTGATCGTTGACCACGATCACTACGTTGTCCCGCTCGTGCAGGCGGATGTAGCGCGGCGAGTCGGAATGTTCAATCAACTGCATGACGCCGCTCCTCAGGAATGCGCTTGAGACAATTTGTTATTCATTTCAGGACCGCCCATCGGTGGTTCTTTGAGTACCACGCGTTTAATCGGACCGACGATGACCAGATAGCTGAACACCGCAACCAATGCGTTGCAACCGACAAACACCAATGCCCACTTGAACGATCCGGTCGAACTGATGATGTAACCGATCACGATCGGGGTAGTGATCGAGGCGAGGTTGCCAAACATGTTGAACAGGCCACCGCTCAAACCGGCGATCTGTTTCGGTGAAGTATCGGAGACCACCGCCCAGCCCAGCGCGCCCACACCCTTGCCGAAGAACGCCAGCGCCATGAAGCCCACGACCATCCATTCGATGTCGACGTAGTTACACGCCACGATACTGCTGGAAACCAGCAGGCCGGCAATGATCGGCGCCTTGCGGGCGAACGTCAGGGAGTGGCCCTTGCGCAGCAGGTAGTCGGAAATAACCCCGCCGAGCACGCCACCGATGAAGCCGCAGATCGCCGGCAACGAGGCAATGAAACCGGCCTTGAGGATGGTCATGCCGCGCTCCTGCACCAGGTACACCGGGAACCAGGTCAGGAAGAAGTAAGTGATGCCATTGATGCAGTATTGCCCCAGGTAAACACCGAGCATCATGCGGTTGGTCAACAGCTGGCGAATGTAGTCCCACTTTGGCCCGTCGACCTTTTTGCCTTTGCCTTTGTCCTGATCCATGTCGACCATGCCGCCGTTCTCGGCAATGTGCTTGAACTCGGCGTCGTTGATCATCGGGTGCTGGCGCGGGCTGTGGATAACTTTCAGCCAGATCAGCGAGAACACGATGCCGATGCTGCCCATCACGACAAACACGTGCTGCCAGCCAAAGGTGTAGACGATCCAGCCCATGAGCGGCGCGAACAGCACCGTGGCGAAGTATTGCGCGGAGTTGAAGATCGCCGATGCCGTACCGCGTTCAGCGGTCGGGAACCAGGCCGCCACGATGCGAGCGTTGCCAGGGAAGGATGGCGCTTCGGCCAGGCCCACCAGGAAGCGCAGCATGAACAGCGCCACGATTGCCGTGGACATGCCGAACTCACCGACATAGCCCTGCAGGACGGTGAACAGCGACCAGGTGAAGATGCTCAAGGCATAGATTTTTTTCGAGCCGAAACGGTCCAGCAACCAGCCACCGGGAATTTGCCCGGCCACGTAGGCCCAACCGAATGCAGAGAAGATATAGCCGAGGGTGACCGCGTCGATGCCGAGGTCTTTTTGCAGGCTGGAGCCGGCAATGGCGATGGTAGCGCGGTCGGCGTAGTTGATCGTGGTCACCAGGAACAGCATGAGCAAGATCAAATAGCGGACGTGAGTCGGCTTGGTCGATGGCATGTAGATGTACTCCCACTGATTATTTTTATGCGCGGGTGAAACGGGTACGGTCCCTGTAGGAGCGTGCCTGCTCGCGATGGTGGCCAACGATGACGCGGGGTATCAGGTTGTGCGTCGCGTCCCGGAGACCATCGCGAGCAAGCTCGCTCCTAAAGGGGTATTGCGTTATGAGCCGATGTAACTGGTCTTCACGACCGTGTAGAACTCTTGCGCATAGCGCCCTTGCTCACGCGAGCCATAGGACGAACCTTTACGCCCACCGAACGGAACGTGGTAATCCACGCCAGCGGTCGGCAGGTTGACCATCACCATCCCGGCCTGGGAGTGGCGCTTGAAGTGGTTGGCGTACTTCAACGAAGTGGTGGCGATGCCCGCCGACAGGCCGAATTCGGTGTCGTTGGCCATGGCCAGTGCCGCCTCATAATCAGCGACGCGAACCACGTTGGCCACCGGGCCGAAGATTTCTTCACGGCTGATGCGCATCGCGGCTTCGCTGTCGGCAAACAGGGTTGGCGCGAGGAAGTAGCCCTCGGTGTCGCAGGTCACCAAACCACCGCCGCTGACCAGACGCGCACCTTCGGACTGGCCGATGTCGATGTACTTCATGTCCTGTTCAAGCTGGGCTTGCGAAACCACCGGACCAATGTCGGTTCCCGATTTCAAGGCGTGGCCGACCTTGATCGACTTCATGCGCTCGGCCATGGCTTCGACGAACTTGTCGTGGATACCGGCGGTGACGATGAAGCGGCTCGATGCAGTGCAACGCTGGCCGGTGGAGTAGAACGCGCTCTGCACCGACAGCTCGACCGCTTGCTTGAGGTCGGCGTCATCGAGAATGATCTGCGGGTTCTTGCCGCCCATTTCCAGCTGGACCTTGGCCTGGCGCGATACGCAGCTGACAGCGATCTGACGACCGACACCCACGGAACCGGTGAAGCTGATGCCGTCGACTTTCGGGCTGTGGACCAGTGCATCGCCGACTACGCGGCCGCTGCCCATCACCAGGTTGAACACGCCGGCGGGGAAGCCTGCGCGGGAGATGATTTCCGCCAGGGCCCAGGCGCAACCGGGCACCAGGTCCGCAGGCTTGAGCACAACGCAATTGCCGTAGGCCAGGGCCGGGGCGATTTTCCACGACGGGATGGCAATCGGGAAGTTCCACGGGGTGATCAGGCCGACCACACCCAATGCTTCGCGAGTGACTTCAACGTTGACGCCCGGACGCACCGACGGCAGGTAGTCGCCCGACAGGCGCAGGCATTCACCGGCGAAGAACTTGAAAATGTTGCCGGCGCGGGTCACTTCGCCAATGGCTTCGGGCAGGGTCTTGCCCTCTTCCCGAGCCAGCAGGGTGCCGAGCTCTTCGCGACGAGCGAGAATTTCCGTGCCGACTTTATCCAGGGAATCGTGACGCGCCTGAATGCCGGAAGTGGACCACGACGGAAACGCGGCACGGGCAGCATCGATGGCGGCATGGACCTGGGCCAGGTCAGCCTTGGCGTAGTCGCCGATGGCATCGCTCAGCTCGGACGGGTTGATGTTGGTCGAGTAATCGCTGGCCGCGACCCATTCGCCGTTGATGTAGTTGTCGAAACGCTTTGCATTTGCCACGGGACTGCCCTCGAAACAAAAAGATCTCACGCAAAAGGCCGCTGAATGCTCAGCGGCCCCGTTAAATCAGATGTGTTACTGCGCGCCCTGCTTGTCGATCAGCGCGGCGAGCATTTCGAACTCTTCGCCCGTCAGATCGGTCAGCGGCGCACGCACCGGACCTGCGTCGTACCCGGCAATTTTTGCCCCGGCCTTGACGATGCTCACGGCGTAACCGGCCTTGCGGTTACGGATGTCCAGGTACGGCAGGAAGAAGTCGTCGATGATCTTGCCAACGGTGGCGTGATCGTCACGAGCGATCGCGTGGTAGAAGTCCATCGCGGTTTTCGGGATGAAGTTGAACACCGCCGAGGAGTAGACCGGCACGCCCAAAGCCTTGTAGGCAGCCGCGTAGACTTCGGCGGTCGGCAAGCCGCCCAGGTAGCTGAAACGGTCGCCGAGGCGGCGACGGATCGACACCATCAACTCGATATCACCCAAGCCATCCTTGTAGCCGATCAGGTTCGGGCAGCGCTCGGCCAGACGTTCCAGCAGCGGCGCGTTCAGGCGGCAAACGTTGCGGTTGTAAACCACGACACCGATGTTGACCGATTTGCACACGGCTTCAACGTGAGCGGCAACGCCGTCCTGGCTGGCTTCGGTCAGGTAGTGCGGCAGCAGCAACAAGCCTTTGGCACCCAGGCGCTCGGCTTCTTGTGCGTATTCGATGGCTTGACGGGTCGAACCGCCAACACCGGCCAGGATCGGTACGCTGGAGGCGCAGGTGTCGACGGCCGTCTTGATGATTTCCGAATACTCGCTGGCCGCCAGCGAGAAGAACTCACCGGTGCCGCCTGCGGCGAACAGAGCCGAGGCGCCGTATGGGGCCAGCCATTCAAGACGTTTGATGTAGCCAGCGCGATGGAAGTCGCCCTGAGCATTGAAATCGGTGACCGGGAAAGACAACAGGCCGGAGGAGAGGATGGACTTCAGTTCTTGTGGATTCATTATTCGAACACCCTGGGTAACGACGTTTGTGTGTGAGGAAAACCGTTCAGCTTTCGCCGAGTTGTAGGTCATCGTACAACTTAAAAAATAACCGTCAACTGCATTTCATCGCTGCGGGTGAAAATTGTTCGACAAGAAGGGTAACAAGCCCGCGTTTAAGGGCCTTTCGGCGTCAAGAGGAGAAATGGAATGCGCGACCGACTCACAGCATAGGAGATATGTTGTCGGAAGATTCGTCAGCGACTGGCTAAAAAATGCGGCGTGCTTGCGACCCAATCGCGAGCAGGCTCGCTCCCACAGGGGATCGCCTGCGCACACAAAAATCGGTGAACATTCGCAATCAACTGTGGGAGCGAGCCTGCTCGCGATGACGGCTTACCAGACGGATGAGTCGCCCGAAGCCGTAAGACTACCCCCGCTGCGCCTCAGCCTCTTCATGGGCATGACGCAACCGTTCACGGCTGTTGGTCAGGTGCAGGCGCATGGCGGCACGGGCCGCATCGGAATCCTGGCGGGCAATCGCATCGTAGATTTCTTCGTGCTCGCGGCTCAGGCGATTCATGTAGTGCTGCTGGTCGTCATGGGCCAGTCGCGCGGAATTGAGGCGGGTGCGCGGAATGATGCTGGTGCCCAGGTGGGTCATGATGTCCGTGAAGTAGCGGTTGCCGGTCGACAGAGCAATTTGCAGGTGGAACTGGAAGTCCGAGGCCACCGCATCGCCGGCGTGGGAGACGCTTTCATTCAAGGCATCCAGTGCCGCGCGCATCAACGCCAACTGCTCGGGGGTACGGCGCTGTGCTGCCAGCCCGGCGGACTCCACCTCCAGACTGATGCGCAGCTCCAGAATGGCCAGCACATCACGCAAGGTCACTACTGTCGCCGGATCAATGCGAAAACCGCTCGGGCTCGGGGTATCGAGGACGAAGGTGCCGATACCGTGACGGGTTTCCACCTGCCCCGCCGCCTGCAGACGGGAAATCGCCTCGCGCACCACGGTGCGGCTGACGCCATGGGCATCCATGATCGCCGACTCGGTGGGTAACTTGTCACCACGCTTGAGGTGACCGTCGCGGATCTGCTCGGACAGCACCGTCACCAGCTCCTGCGCGAGACTGCGGCGCTTGCGAGGGAGGCGTGGTGCGTCGTTCGGGTTTTCCATGGTGAACATCTGTCTCGAAAAATTCGGTTGAAACCGCATCATAGCTCAACGCGGTTGTACGATCACCCATCCCCCTGTGCAGGAGCGAGCAGGCTTGCTCCTGCAGGACGTGTGGTGTTTATGCGGTCACGGCCTGGTCCACCAGGTGGCCATTCTCGATACGAATGTGCCGTGGATGGAAACGCTTGAGGCTGCTGCGATGGCCGACGCTGATGATGCTCAGTCCCGGCAACTCGTCGATGAGGGCCTGATACAGCGATGCTTCATCCTCTTCATCCATCGCCGAGGTCGCTTCGTCCATGTACAACCATTGCGGCGCATAAATCAGGGCGCGGGCAAAGGCCAGGCGCTGCTGCTCACCGGGCGACAGCAGGCGCTGCCAGTGATTGGCTTCATCAAGCCGAGCGACCAGATGGGGCAGGCGGCAAGTTTCCAGTACGTGCACGTAGCGCTCGTTCGGGTAGGTATCGCCGGCCTGTGGATAACTCAGCGCCTCACGCAACGTGCCAATCGGCAGGTAGGGTTTTTGCGGCAGGAACAGGTAACGCGCCGCCGGCAGGCGGATACTGCCGTGGCCCGCCGGCCACAAATGCCCCATCGCCCGCAGCAAGGTCGACTTGCCGCTGCCGGAGCGACCGCTGAGCATCACACGCTCGCCCTCCTCCACATTCATCTCGGCATTGGTCAGCAGGTGGCGACCGTCAGCAAGATCAAGGCCGAGGTTGTGCACCCGCAATGCGTCCCCTTGATTCTGCACGTCGATGGCCGGGACACGCTCTTCGTTGTCGGCCATGGCCTGACGGAAGCTCAACAAACGATCACAGGTGGCGCGCCATGAGGCGAGGTCCTGGTACGCACTGATAAACCAGCTGAAACTCTCCTGAACGTTGCCGAAAGCCGAGCTGATTTGCATCAGTTCACCGAGCTCGATCTTGCCGGAGAAGTAACGCGGCGCGGCAACCATGAACGGAAAGATGATCGCTATCTGGGTGTAACCGGAAGTGAAGAACGTCAGGCGCTTGGACACCTTCATGATGTCCCAGAAGTTATGCCAAACCATCCCGAAACGACCGCTCAGGCGGCGGTTTTCGTTGGGTTCGCCGTTGTATAACGCAATGCTTTCGGCATTTTCACGAACCCGGACCATGGAGAAACGCAGGTCGGCTTCGAAGCGTTGTTGTTGGTTGTTCAGGCCGATCAAACGACGACCGATCAAATGCGTCAGCCAACTGCCGACCGCGGCATACACCAGCACGCACCAGAACATGTAGCCGGGAATGGTGAAACCGAGCACTTCAATGCTGCCCGATACGCCCCACAGGATGATCGAAAACGACACCAGGCTGACGATGTTACGAATCAGCCCTAGGCCCAGGCTCAGGGTGTTTGAGGTGAAGTTATTGAGGTCTTCCGATATCCGCTGGTCCGGGTTATCGGTGTAACCGCCCTGCTCCAGCCGATAGTAATTTTTGTCGCCGAGCCAGCGGGCGAAATACTTTTCGGTGAGCCAGGCCCGCCAGCGAATGGTCAGCATCTGGGTCAGGTAAAGGCGGTACACCGCACCGATGATCGCCACGGCGGCAATGGCGCAGAAATACAGAATCAGGGTCCAGAACGACGCCTCATCCTTCTTCTGCAGGGCGTTATAGAAATCCTTGTACCAAGTGTTGAACCACACCGAGATCCCGACGCTGATCAGCGAGAGTGCAATCACGGCGATCAGCAATGTCCAGGCCTTGCCCTTCTCCTCGCTACGCCAGTAAGGCGTGGTCATCGCCCACACTTTGCGAAAAAACTGCCCGCGCACCGCATCGTTGACCGCGGAATATTCAGCGTTCTGATTCATGAAAAAGGCTCGATAAAGAAAAGAACATGCTCGAACCGATCATAGATGATCGGTTCGATTTGTCGCGAGGAGCGGCCGGCATTCATTCAGCACAGGTTCAGCGACGAACGGGGCGCTTCTGCAATTTGCGCTGCAGCGTGCGACGGTGCATGCCAAGGGCGCGGGCCGTTGCGGAAATGTTGCCTTCGTGTTCGGTCAACACGCGCTGGATGTGCTCCCATTGCAGACGGTCGACCGACATCGGGTTCTCCGGCACCAGGCTGTCGAGGTCGGCGTGTTCGGACAGCAGCGCCGCCAATACGTCATCGGCATCCGCCGGTTTGCACAGGTAGTTGCAGGCGCCGCGCTTGATCGCCTCGACGGCGGTGGCGATGCTCGAGTAACCGGTGAGGATCACCACGCGCATTTCCGGGTCCATTTCCAGCAACTTGGGCAACAGCACCAGGCCCGAGTCACCGTCCATTTTCAGGTCCAGAGCGGCGTAATCCGGCAGATCGGCCTGGGCCATCGCGAGGCCTTCTTCGGCGGAACCGGCGGTGCTGACGCGAAAACCACGGCGAGCCATGGCGCGGGCCATGACGCGGGTAAATGTTGCATCGTCATCGACCAGCAGCAAATGCGGCAGCTCTTCGCCTTCGACTTGGATTTCGTCACTCATGTTGGTCTCCTCGGGCGACACGGGGCAGGCGCAGCTCGGTGAGCGTGCCGCCTTCCTCATGACTGTAGAGTTTCACTGAGCCGCCCGCGCGTGTCACGCTGGCCTTGCTCAAAAACAGGCCCAGGCCGAAGCCTTTGCCCTTGGTGGTAAAAAACGGCTTGCCGATCTGCTCGGCAATGGCCAACGGCACCCCGGCGCCGTGGTCGCGGATGCTGATCGTCAGGTTTTCCGCATCCCAGTCCAGCGTCACTTGCAGGCCTTCGGGGCAGGCATCCGCTGCATTGTTGAGCAAATTCAGCAGGGCCTGGGTCAAGTCCGGGGGGGGTGCCATGCGCGGCACTTCGCCCTGACCCAGGCGCTGGAAGCGATAGCTGGCCTCGGGACGCATCAGATGCCAGCGATTGAGCGCCTCGTCGAGCCAGTCGGTCACGTCCTGCATTTCCACCGCCAGGCGGCGATTGGCTTCCGCCGCCCGAACAAGCTGCTGCAAGGTTTCCTTGCACAGCTTGACCTGATCCTGCAACACGCTGAGGTCGTCCTGCAACATCGGGTCGTGGTGGTCTTGACGCATCTCCTTGAGCAACACGCTCATGGTCGCCAGTGGGGTGCCCAGTTCATGGGCGGCACCGGCTGCCTGGGTGGCCACGGCCAGCAATTGCTGATCACGCAGCCCTTCTTCCCGGCGAATGGCGCGCAGTTCTTCCTGGCGACGCAATTCTTCGGCCATGCGCGCGGCGAAGAAAGTGATCACCGCCGCGGCGAGGGCAAAACTCAGCCACATCCCGTACACCTGCAGGTTTTCCCGAGCGATCGGGAAGGTTTGCAATGGATAAAAGCGCGCCAGCAACAGGGTGTACATGGTCAACGCGATACCGGACAGGATCACCGAATAACGCCACGGCAAGGTCACCGCCGCGATGGTCAGTGGCACCAGGTAATAGGACACGAACGGGTTGGTCGAGCCACCCGAGAAGTACAGCAAGGCACTGTGGATAAACAGGTCGCAGGCCAGTTGCACGGCGTATTCGAGTTCTGTCACCGGCCATGAGGTACGCAGGCGAATCGCCGTGAACGTACACAACAACATTGAGCAACCGAGGGTCGCCGCCAGCTGGAACCAGGGCAGCGGCAGCAATTGAAGCCAGTAGGCCAGGCCCACCGAGCCGGCTTGGGCGGCCAGCACCAAAGTGCGGATGAACGTCAGCCGCCAGAGATTCTGGCGAGTTGCGGAGGTGATTTGAACGGGGGCGAGCATGAGCTCTCCTGATGAGCGCTCCAGGCGGATCGCAGGGAGTATAACCAAGCACGGGGGCTGACAGGCAAAAGTGCGGCAAACGGCCACATGCAGGAGCGAGCCTGCTCGCGATGGTCGTCAACGATGACGCTGGAAACCTGGCACCCCTCGGTGCTCTCAGGTTCATCGCGAGCAGGCTCGCTTACATGGGGCATGTGTATCTGTATAGAAGTTGTAACTGTGCGAACCGGATCGTAGCGGCTAGAGTCTGATGGTTTCACGCAGGCCCGGAACACACCCCTGCGCATCACCCAAGGAGCCTTCATGCACACATTCCGCCGCAGCGCCGCCCTTCTCGCCCTGAGCATTGGCACGATCGCCAGCCTCCCGGCCCTGGCGGCCGATGAGCTTCATTACAACCAGATTTCCCTGCGCGCCGAAGTCAGTCAGGAAGTGGCTCGCGACCTGATGATCGTGACGCTCTACACCGAAGAACAAAACAGCGACCCGGCCAAACTCGCCGCCGACGTCAGCACCACCATGAACAAGGCGCTGGCCCAGGCCAAGCAGGTCAAAGACATTACCCTGCGCCAGGGCAGCCGCAACAGCTACCCGATTTATGACACCAAGGGTCAAAAAATCACGGGCTGGCGTGAACGCGCCGAGCTGCGCCTGGAAAGCTCGGACTTCGCCGCACTGTCGAAACTCACCGGCGAACTGCTCACCGATTTGAAAATGGGCGGCATGGACTTCGCCATCGCCACGCCAACCCGCAAGGCCAGTGAAGACGCCCTGCTCAAGGAAGCCGTGACTGCGTTCAAGGCCCGCGCCCAATTGGCCACCGACGCGCTGGGTGGCAAAGGCTACAAAATCGTCAACCTGAACCTCAACAGCAACGGCTACCCGCAACCCTATATGCGCGCCCCGATGATGATGAAAGCGGCAGCCATGGATGCGGCGCCGGTGACGCCGGATGTTGAAGCCGGAACCAGCCAGGTCAGCATGACCGCCGATGGCTCGATTGAAGTGCTGATGCCTTGATTCGATAAACGGCACGCAAAACGGCGACCACTTCGGTGATCGCCGTTTTTTTTCGGACAGCTTTTACAAGTGAGCTATAAATGAATAGGCAAACAGCGCGACATCGCTGGTTGCACCGAGGTACAACTCAAGATCATCCGCTAACGTTGGAGTAACTATAACCAGTCGCACTTGGGCCATACCCACCCCAGGTCCGGGGTATATATAAGTAACACCCGCCCCAACCGGGAGCATTCAGAGATTTAAAATGCACCGAAAAAGGGCACGGTTTGTGAGGTAAAAATACTGCGCAAACGGTCAAATGCGTCAAAATTTATACCAATGCGACATTAAGGTACGTTCGTGCCACTGTTTAACGCCTGTAGTCGCTCTGGATCTTGCATTGGGTATGGCCCCTGCATAAGTATCCGCAGGCACGACTCACGAGGTCGTCCTCAAAATCAAAAAATGACAACAAATCATGAGGCCACCATGCTTAAACACGCGGTCATTCCGTTTCTATTAGGTGCCGGCTTACTCGCTGCCGCACCTTTCGCCCAAGCTGCGACTAACCTGGTGTTCTGCTCCGAAGGGAGCCCGGCCGGTTTCGATCCGGGTCAATACACCACCGGAACCGACTTCGACGCCTCTGCAGAAACCATGTTTAACCGTCTGACCCAGTTCGAGCGCGGCGGCACCGCCGTAGTTCCTGGGCTGGCGACCAAGTGGGATGTCTCCGAAGACGGCCTGACTTACACCTTCCACCTGCGTGAAGGTGTCAAGTTCCATACAACCCCGTACTTCAAGCCGACTCGTGAGTTCAACGCCGACGACGTGCTGTTCACCTTTAATCGCATGATTAACAAGGATGACCCGTTCCGCAAAGCGTACCCGACCGAATTCCCGTACTTCACCGACATGGGGATGGATACCAACATCACCAAGATCGATAAAGTCGACGACCACACCGTCAAGTTCACCCTCAAAGACGTCGATGCCGCGTTCATCCAGAACATGGCCATGAGCTTCGCCTCGATCCAGTCCGCCGAGTACGCTGCCCAGCTGCTCAAGGAAGGCAAGGCCGCCGACATCAACCAGAAGCCGGTCGGCACTGGTCCGTTCGTGTTCAAGAGCTACCAGAAAGACTCCAATATCCGCTACACCGGGAACAAGGACTACTGGAAGCCTGAAGACGTCAAGATCGACAACCTGATCTTCGCCATCACCACCGACCCGTCGGTACGCATTCAGAAGCTGAAGAAAAACGAGTGCCAGGTCACGCTGTTCCCGCGTCCGGCCGACCTGAAGGCGCTGCGCGAAGACAAGACCCTGAAGCTGCCTGACCAGGCGGGTTTCAACCTGGGTTACATCGCCTACAACGTCATGGACAAGATCAAGGGCAGTGATCAGCCAAACCCGCTGGCTCAACTGAAAGTGCGTCAAGCACTGGACATGGCGGTCAACAAGCAACAGATCATCGACTCCGTGTACCAGGGTGCCGGTCAATTGGCCGTCAACGCCATGCCGCCGACCCAGTGGTCCTACGACACCACCATCAAGGATGCGCCGTACAACCCTGAGAAAGCCAAAGAGCTGCTCAAGGAAGCGGGCGTCAAAGAGGGCACCGAAATCGTGCTCTGGGCGATGCCGGTACAGCGTCCATACAACCCGAACGCCAAACTGATGGCAGAAATGCTGCAGTCCGACTGGTCCAAGATCGGCCTCAAGGTCAAGATCCAGAGCTACGAGTGGGGCGAGTACATCAAGCGCTCCAAAGGTGGCGAGAACCAGGCAATGCTGATTGGCTGGAGCGGTGACAATGGTGATCCGGACAACTGGCTGAACGTGCTGTTCGGTTGCGACTCGCTGGAAGGCAACAACTTCTCCAAGTGGTGCTACAAGCCGTTTGACGACATCGTCAAGCAAGCCAAGCGCACCTCGGATCAGGCCAAGCGCACCGAACTGTACAAACAGGCGCAACACATCCTCAAAGATCAGACTCCAATGACACCTATCGCTCACTCGACGGTGTTCCAACCCATGCGCGCCGAAGTGCAGGACTTCAAGATCAGCCCGTTTGGCTTGAACTCCTTCTACGGTGTCAGCGTCAGCAAATAAGGTTCGGCGATGGCGACGTTTTTGACGTCGCCATCGCTTTATCTTCCGAGAAAGCAGGAATCTGCCTACATCCAAATCGTCTGCTGACTACAGCAGTCCGTTAGGACGCGTCGTCTTTTCCTACGAGTCTTTCAGGCTCTACGCATTTACTGCCAGACCCACGGCCCATACCGTCGGGATCTGACCAGTTCATGCGTGGGCCATCGGTTTTCGGCTGCACGTCATGGCTTGAAATCAGTGACGCCTCCACGTCCCCGGACGGGACGAAGGCTCATTGTCAAAACACTGAACGAGAGGGAGCGTTATGCGCCATACCTTGGTTTTATCCGCCTTGCTGGGCACCGGCCTGTTGGCCGCCACTTCCATGAGCCAGGCTGCCAACAACAGCCTGGTGTTCTGCTCCGAAGGCAGCCCCGCTGGCTTCGATACCGCGCAGTACACGACCGCGACCGATAATGACGCCGCCGAGCCGCTGTACAACCGTCTGGCAGAGTTTGAAAAAGGCGCGACCAATGTCGTACCGGGCCTGGCCACCAGTTGGGATATTTCCGAGGACGGCCTCAAATACACATTCCACCTTCGTCCTGGTGTGAAATTTCATACAACCAAGTACTTCACACCGACTCGCGACTTCAACGCTGATGACGTGTTGTTCACATTCAATCGAATGCTCGATCCGCAACACCCTTTCCGTAAGGCTTACCCGACCGAATTTCCGTATTTCAACGGCATGAGCCTGAACAAGAACATTGCCAAGGTCGAAAAGACCGGGCCGCTGACCGTAGTCATGACGCTCAACAGCGTCGACGCCGCGTTCATCCAGAACATCGCGATGAGTTTTGCCTCTATTCTCTCCGCCGAGTACGCCGACAAGCTGCTGGCCGAAGGCAAGCCGAGCGACATCAACCAGAAGCCGATCGGCACCGGGCCGTTCGTGTTCAAGAGCTACCAGAAAGACTCGAACATCCGCTACACCGGCAACAAGCACTACTGGGACCCGAGCCGGGTCAAGCTCGACAACCTGATTTTCGCCATCAACACCGATGCGTCGGTACGCGTGCAGAAGCTCAAGGCCAACGAGTGCCAGATCACCTTGCACCCGCGCCCTGCCGACGTCGCCGCGCTGAAAAACGATCCGAAGCTGCAACTGATCGAGAAGCCTGGCTTCAACCTCGGCTACATCGCCTACAACGTGCGCCACAAACCGTTCGACCAGCTTGAAGTGCGCCAGGCGCTGGACATGGCGGTCAACAAGCAAGGCATTCTCAACGCCGTTTACCAGGGCGCAGGGCAACTGGCCGTCAACGCCATGCCGCCGACCCAATGGTCCTACGACGACACCATCAAGGACGTCGCCTACAACCCGGAAAAAGCCAAGGAATTGCTCAAGGCGGCCGGTGTGAAAGAAGGCACCGAAATCACCCTCTGGGCCATGCCGGTCCAGCGTCCGTACAACCCCAACGCCAAGTTGATGGCCGAAATGCTCCAGGCTGACTGGGCGAAGATCGGTCTCAAGGTCAAGATCGTCAGCTATGAGTGGGGCGAGTACATCAAGCGCACCAAGAATGGCGAGCACGACATCAGCCTGATCGGCTGGACGGGTGACAACGGTGACCCGGACAACTGGCTGGGCACGCTGTACAGCTGCGATGCCATTGGCGGCAACAACTATTCCATGTGGTGCGATCCGGCTTACGACAAGCTGATCAAGCAGGCCAAGGTCGTGACCGATCAAGGCCAGCGCACCGTGCTTTACAAACAGGCGCAGCAGTTGCTCAAGCAGCAAGTGCCGATCACGCCTATCGCTCACTCGACGGTCAACCAGCCGTTGAGCGCCAAAATCGAAGGGTTCAAGGTGAGCCCGTTCGGTCGCAACGTGTTCTCGGGTGTCAGCATCGATAAATAAAACCGTGTAGTTGAAAACGCCGGGGGCGCATGTCGCCCTCACGCCAGCGTGTTGCCGTAATTCGCCCATAAGGCGTACAGCAAACGTTTGCGATGCGTGCAATGAGTTCCAAAGCAATAGCCGATTCATCAAAAAAGAACGGCATAAAAAAAGAAAGTAAGGAGCTTTACCCATGAAACTGAGCAGCACCGCGATACTGGCCTTGGCCATCAGCAGCGTAACCGCCACGGCTTACGCAGAAACCCAGAGCCAGGCGTACACCCCGGTTACTGTGAATGAGAAAAGTGCTCAAAGCGAAGCCACTGGTTTTGTTGAAGGCCAGTCGATTAGCGGCACTACCCGTAACTGGTACGCCAACGAGCAACTGCAACGCGGTGGCAAGTTCCAGTACAAGAAGGATGGCGTTTCGACCCCGACCGACCGCCGGATCAACTGGGTTCAGGGCACCATCGTCAAGTACAACTCGGGCTTCACCGAAGGCACTGTCGGTTTCAGCACTGAAGTGGCGGCCTACAACGCCATCGCACTGGATCGTGACCGCAAGGACCTGGCCTCCAACAACGGCGGCGCACCGGGCACTCGTCCAGGCGCGGGTAACAACCGTACCCTGACCACCGAAGGCGGCGACGCTCAAGGCCAGTGGAGCAAAATGGGCCTGGCCAACGTCAAGGCCCGTGTCTCCAACACCACCCTGACCGCTGGCCGCATGAACTTCAGCAGCCCGATGGTCGACGTAATCGGCAACCGTGCGCTGCCTTCGAGTTTCGAAGGTGTGGCGATTCACAGCGAAGAGCTGAAAAACCTGACTTTCGACCTGGCCACGTTCGATCGCAACTCACCGCGTACCGAAGAAAGCCAGCGTAAATTCCGCACCGAATACGCCAACGGCATCGTTGAAACCGACCACGTCTACACCGGCGGTCTCACCTACACCCCGTTTGCCAGCCTGACCACCAGCCTCTGGGCCACCCAGGCCGAAGACATCTGGAACCAGTACTACTTCGGCGCCACCCACGTGCTGGGCGATAGCCAGGACCTGAGCCTGACCACCGGCCTGAACTACTACAAGACCAAGGAAGAAGGTAAGGCGTTGATCGGCAAAATCGACAACGACACCTACTCCCTGTCGCTGGGTCTGACCCACCAGGCCCATAGCCTGACCTTCTCGTATCAGGAAGTGAACGGTAACGAGTACTTCGACTACCTGCATGAAACCAACGGCATCTACCTGGCCAACTCCCTGCTGTCGGACTTCAACGGCCCGAACGAAAAATCGTTCCAGATTGCCTACGGTCTGAACATGGCCGAATACGGCGTGCCAGGCCTGAAGTTCAACATCTACCAGGCTCGCGGCTGGGGCATCGACGGCACTCACTACACCGGCAACGGTGGTGTAGCGGGCAAAGGTTACGACGGCATTCAGTCGATGGACGGCGAAACCCATTACGAATACGGCATCGGTGCTTCCTACGCCGTACAAAGCGGTCCGCTGAAGGCCACCACCGTACGCGCGACCTACACCGCTCACCGTGCCAGCGAAAACCAGGCTGACGGCAGCATCAACGAGTTCCGTCTCGTGACCACCGTTCCGTTCAACATTCTGTAAACACGCCTACCCGACGGCTGGCTCGTGAGGAGCCGGCCATCGGGTTTTCCTGATCAACCGATTGCAGAGGGTTCTTGATGAAAATGCTTCCCCTACGTGCGGCCATCGCCGCCGCGTTGCTGAGTGTCGCGGTTGGTGTGTCGGCCAAACCCCTGGTCGTCTGCACCGAAGCCAGCCCCGAAGGCTTCGACATGGTCCAGTACACAACTGCAGTCACCGCCGATGCAGTGGCCGAGACCATCTTCAATCGCCTGGCTGACTTCAAGCCCGGCACCACCGAAGTGATTCCGGCACTGGCCGAATCCTGGGACATCAGTGAAGACGGCCTGAGCTACACGTTCCACCTGCGCAAAGGCGTCAAGTTTCACACCACCGAATACTTCAAGCCGACCCGCGACATGAATGCCGACGACGTGGTCTGGAGCTTCCAGCGTCAACTGGACCCGAATCACCCATGGCACAAACTGTCGAGCGTGGGCTTCCCGTACTTTGAAAGCATGGGCTTCAAGGAACTGCTCAAAAGCGTCGAAAAAATCGACGACAACACGGTCAAGTTCACCCTGACCCGCCGTGAAGCGCCGTTCCTGGCCGACATCGCCATGGCCTTCTCGTCGATCTACTCCTCCGAGTACGCCGACCAGTTGCTCAAGGCCAACAAGACCGGCGACCTGAACAACAAACCAGTGGGCACCGGCCCGTTCGTCTTCCAGCGCTACAACAAGGACGCCCAGGTTCGCTTCAAGGCCAACCCGGACTACTTCCGTGGCAAGCCGCCAGCCGAGGCGCTGATCCTGGCCATCGCCACCGACAACAACGTACGCCTGCAGAAACTCAAGGCCAACGAGTGTCAGGTCGCGCTGTATCCGAAGCCGGATGACATCCCGAGCATCAAGAAAGACCCGAACCTGAAAGTCGACGAACTGAACGCCATGACCGTTTCGTACGTCGCCATGAACACCACGCACAAATACCTGAGTGACGTGCGCGTACGTAAAGCCATCGACATTGCCTTCGACAAGGAAGCCTATGTCAACGCCCTGTTCGGCAAAGGCAATGCGACAGCGGCGGTCAACCCTTACCCGGACACCCTGCTGGGCTACAACCACAGCCTGAAGAACCCGGCCCACGATCTGGACAAGGCTCGCGCCCTGCTCAAGGAAGCCGGCGTACCGGAAGGCACGACATTCACCCTGTTCACCCGCAACGGTGGCGGCCCGACCAACCCGAACCCGATGCTCGGCGCGCAGATGATGCAGGCTGACCTGGCCAAGGTCGGGATCAAGATCGACATCCGCGTGATGGAATGGGGGGAAATGCTCAAGCGCGCCAAAAACGGCGAACACGACATGGTTTCCGCCGGATGGGCGGGCGATAACGGCGACCCGGATAACTTCCTGACGCCTATGCTCAGTTGCGAAGCCGCGAAGAACGGCGAAAACTACGCCCGCTGGTGCAATGACAAGTTCCAGGCACTGATTGACCAGGCCCGAGAAAAGACCGACCCGGCCGAGCGTGCAGCCTTGTACGAACAGGCTCAGGTTATTTTTAATCAGGACCAGCCATGGATCAGCATGGCGCACACTAGAATGTTCACAGCAATGCGCAACAAAGTAGAGGGTTATCACATTAGCCCGCTCACCACGAATAACTTCGCCACCACCCAGGTGAAGTAGATAAGAAACTCCCGGCATTCCTGAACCCAGGCATGCCGGGCACGCCTAACCGGCTGATGAGGTACACCACACGATGTTTAGTTTTATTGCCCGCCGACTGGGGTTACTGATCCCCACGTTCTTCGGCATCACCTTGCTGACTTTCGCGTTGATTCGCATGATCCCTGGCGACCCCGTGGAAGTCATGATGGGCGAACGCAGAGTCGACCCGGAAATGCACGCTCAGGCAATGGAACGCCTAGGTCTGAACAAACCCCTGTATGCCCAGTACCTGGATTACATCGGCAAACTGGCTCACGGCGATCTCGGGGAATCCCTGCGTACCCGTGAAAGCGTCTGGACCGAGTTCACCTCTCTCTTCCCCGCGACCCTGGAGCTGTCCATGGCCGCCCTGTTGTTCGCCGGCATCCTGGGCCTTCTGGCCGGGGTGATCGCGGCACTCAAGCGAGGGTCCCTGTTCGATCATGGGGTCATGGGTGTCTCGCTCGCGGGATACTCGATGCCGATCTTCTGGTGGGGCCTGATCCTGATCATGTTCTTCTCGGTCTCCCTGGGCTGGACCCCGGTATCCGGGCGGATCGACCTGCTGTACGACATCGAGCCGCGCACCGGTTTCATGCTCATCGATACCTTGCTGGCCGATGACGTCAGCGCCTTCTTCGACGCCCTGCATCACCTGATTCTGCCGGCCATCGTGCTCGGCACGATCCCGCTGGCGGTGATCGCGCGGATGACCCGCTCGTCGATGCTCGAAGTACTGCGTGAGGACTACATCCGTACCGCCCGCGCCAAAGGCCTGTCGCCATCGCGCGTGGTGTTCGTGCACGGTCTGCGTAACGCGCTGATTCCGGTGCTGACCGTGGTCGGCCTGCAAGTCGGCACCCTGTTGGCCGGTGCGGTCCTGACCGAAACCATCTTCTCCTGGCCGGGCATCGGTAAATGGCTGATCGAAGCCATTGGCGCCCGGGACTACCCGGTTGTGCAAAACGGCATCCTGTTAATCGCCTGCCTGGTGATTCTGGTCAACTTCGTAGTGGACATCCTCTACGGCTTTGCCAACCCACGCATCCGTCATCAGCGCTGAGGTCAATACCCATGAGCACTCCAACTTCCTCAGTAGCCGCCACCGCCTCCGCCGCGGATCAAAGCCTGCTGTACCCGTCGCCGTACAAAGAATTCTGGCAAGCGTTTTCCAAGAACAAAGGTGCCGTTGCCGGCCTGCTGTTCATGCTGCTGGTGATTTTCTGCGCCATCTTCGCCCCGTGGGTCGCGCCGCATAACCCGAGCGAGCAATATCGCGACTTCCTGCTGACCCCGCCGGCCTGGCTGGAAGGTGGGCAGATGCAGTTCCTGCTCGGTACCGATGAACTGGGTCGTGACCTGCTGTCGCGCCTGATCCAGGGTTCGCGCCTGTCCTTGCTGATCGGCCTGTCGTCGGTTGTCATGTCGCTGATCCCGGGGATCCTGCTGGGTCTGTTCGCCGGGTTCTTCCCGCGCGTGGTCGGCCCGACCATCATGCGTCTGATGGACATCATGCTGGCCTTGCCGTCCCTGCTGCTGGCCGTGGCGATCGTCGCCATCCTCGGCCCAGGCCTGATCAACACCGTGATCGCCATCGCCGTGGTGTCCCTGCCGTCCTACGTTCGTCTGACCCGTGCTGCGGTGATGGGCGAACTGAACCGCGACTACGTGACCGCCGCGCGCCTGGCCGGTGCCGGCCTGCCGCGCCTGATGTTCGTGACCGTGCTGCCCAACTGCATGGCGCCACTGATCGTTCAGGCGACCCTGAGCTTCTCCTCGGCGATTCTCGATGCCGCCGCACTGGGCTTCCTCGGCCTTGGCGTACAACCGCCAACCCCTGAGTGGGGCACCATGCTGGCCTCGGCCCGCGACTACATCGAACGCGCCTGGTGGGTCGTCAGCCTGCCTGGTTTGACCATTTTGCTCAGCGTGCTGGCAATCAACTTGATGGGTGACGGCCTGCGCGATGCGCTGGACCCGAAACTCAAGAACGCCGCCTGAGGAGATTCCAATGTCCCTGTTAGAAATCAAGAATCTCAACGTTCGCTTTGGCGACAAGAACGCCGTTCCCGTGGTCGATGGCCTCGACCTGAAAGTGGACAAGGGCGAAGTCCTGGCCATCGTTGGCGAATCGGGTTCCGGCAAGTCCGTGACCATGATGGCGCTGATGGGCCTGATCGAGCATCCGGGGATCGTCACCGCCGACGCCCTGAATTTCGATGGCAAGAACATGCTCAAGCTCAGCAACCGTCAGCGTCGGCAAATCGTCGGCAAAGACCTGGCCATGGTCTTCCAGGACCCGATGACCGCGCTGAACCCTAGCTACACCGTCGGTTTCCAGATCGAAGAAGTGCTGCGCCTGCACCTGAAAATGTCCGGCAAGGCCGCGCGCAAGCGTGCCATCGAACTGCTGGAAAAAGTTGAAATCCCGGGTGCTGCCAGTCGTATGGACGCCTACCCGCATCAACTGTCCGGCGGTATGAGCCAGCGTGTTGCCATCGCCATGGCCATTGCCGGCGAACCGAAACTGCTGATCGCCGACGAACCGACCACGGCCTTGGACGTAACGATTCAGGCGCAGATCATGGACCTGCTGCTGGCGTTGCAGAAAGAGCAGAACATGGGCCTGGTACTGATCACCCATGACCTCGCGGTCGTGGCCGAAACCGCTCAGCGCGTGTGCGTGATGTACGCCGGTCAAGCGGTCGAAGTCGGCCAGGTGCCCCAGTTGTTCGATATCCCGGCGCACCCGTACAGCGAAGCGCTGCTCAAGGCGATCCCGGAACACAGTCTGGGGGCCTCGCGCCTGTCGACCCTGCCGGGCATCGTGCCCGGTCGTTATGACCGTCCGCAGGGCTGCCTGCTGTCGCCGCGCTGCCCGTATGTGCAGGACAACTGCCGTGCGCAGCGTCCGACCCTTGACCCGAAAAGCAACAGCCTCGCCCGCTGCTTCTACCCGCTGAACCAGGAGGTGGCGTAATGGCCGTCGTTCTTACCGCCCGCGACCTGACCCGTCACTACGAAGTGTCCCGTGGCCTGTTCAAGGGTCACGCCACCGTTCGCGCCCTCAACGGTGTGTCGTTTGAGCTGGAAGCCGGCAAGACCCTCGCCGTCGTAGGCGAGTCCGGTTGCGGCAAGTCCACCCTGGCCCGTGCCCTGACACTGATCGAAGAGCCGTCCTCGGGCTCCTTGAAAATCGCCGGCCAGGAAGTGGCCGGCGCCGACAAGGCCCAGCGCAAGCAACTGCGCAAAGACGTGCAGATGGTGTTCCAGAGCCCGTACGCCTCGCTGAACCCACGGCAGAAAATCGGTGATCAACTGGCCGAGCCGCTGCTGATCAACACCAACCTGTCGGCCACCGAACGTCGCGAGAAAGTCCAGGCGATGATGAAGCAGGTGGGTTTGCGCCCCGAGCACTACCAGCGCTATCCGCACATGTTCTCCGGCGGTCAGCGCCAGCGGATCGCCCTCGCCCGCGCCATGATGCTGCAACCGAAAGTGCTGGTGGCGGACGAACCGACCTCGGCGCTGGACGTATCGATCCAGGCCCAGGTGCTGAACCTGTTCATGGACCTGCAGCAAGAGTTCAACACCGCCTACGTGTTCATCTCCCACAACCTGGCGGTGGTGCGCCACGTCGCCGATCACGTGATGGTGATGTACCTCGGTCGTCCGGTGGAAATGGGTCCGAAAGAGGACATCTACACCCGTCCTCTGCATCCCTACACCCAGGCGCTATTGTCGGCGACGCCAACCATTCACCCGGATCCGGACAAGCCGAAGATCAAGATCGTCGGCGAACTGCCCAACCCGCTGAACCCGCCGCCCGGCTGCGCGTTCCACAAGCGTTGCCCATACGCCACCGAGCGTTGCAAAACTGAAGAGCCGGCCCTGCGCCTGCTGGACAGTCGTCAGGTGGCTTGCCACTACGCCGAGCAATTCCTCGACGGCGCGGCATAAAAACTGTAGGCGCGAGCCTGCTCGCGATGACGGCCTTTCAGTCAGTATTTTTATCGACTGATACACCGCTATCGCGAGCAGGCTCGCTCCCACAGGGATTGAGTAACTCAAGCAATTGAGCGTTATCCCAACCCCTTCCGCCTCGACTGCGCATCAGTCAAGTGGAAGGGGTTTTCTTTTGTCTGCAACTTACGACTGGCTATCGCCTTCCTCGTCGTCACTGGAATCCGGTTCGTCGGTGGTCGAGTCATCACCGTTATCCGCGCCGCCCTGGCCCTTATCACCCGCCTCCGATTCGGACTTGGCGAGCATCATTCCACTGTCTCCGCCCTGCCCGCTCATCGCCTGGGTAGCGTGGTTCTCACACTCGGCCCAGACCGCCGCACTGCCGAGGGACAGCATCACGAAAACCTTCAACAGCAATACAACGCGTAGCAACCTGTTCATAGCCGATTCCATCCTTTCGCAGGTGAAACTCAAGTGCCTGGCTGGCGCTGAGTAAAATCTAGTTCCGATCAGCCGGGTTCTCCAGACTGGAGGGTATCGACTCGGCGGAAATGCCATAGGCGTGGAGATTGGTTTGCGATAAAGGTTATGCCGAAAAGATAGCTAGCGCGCTCGCGATGGGGGTCAACGATGATGCGCACCTCCTGACTAAACGCGGCGCGGCTGGAATCATCGCGAGCAGGCTCGCGCCTACAGGGAATGCAACAGGTAACAAAAAACCCCGCAGCTCTCGCAACGGGGTTTTGGGTGTTTCAACTCAGCGCTTAGTGATGCTCGCGCGTTGCACGGAATTTCACGTCCGGCCAGCGCTCTTCCATCAGCGCCAGGTTGACCCGCGTAGGCGCGAGGTAGGTCAGGTGACCGCCGCCGTCCAGGGCCAGGTTTTCCACAGCCTTGTTGGAGAATTCCTCGAACTTCTTCTTGTCACTGCATTCGACCCAACGCGCCGAGTAAACGGTGATCGGCTCGTAGGAACACTCGACCTTGTATTCCTCCTTCAGGCGGCTGGCGACCACATCAAACTGCAGCACACCGACGGCGCCGAGGATGATGTCGTTGCTGCGTTCCGGGAAGAACACCTGGGTCGCGCCTTCTTCGGCCAGTTGTTGCAGGCCCTGGCGCAGTTGCTTGGATTTCAGCGGGTCCTTCAGGCGTACGCGGCGGAACAGTTCCGGGGCGAAGTGCGGAATACCGGTGAAGCCCAGGGTTTCGCCTTCACTGAAGGTGTCGCCGATCTGGATGGTGCCGTGGTTGTGCAAACCGATGATGTCGCCGGCGTAGGCTTCTTCCAGTTGCTCACGTTCGGAGGAGAAGAAGGTCAGCGCGTCGCCGATCCGCACGTCTTTGCCGGTACGCACGTGGCGCATCTTCATGCCTTTTTCGTACTTGCCGGAGCAGATGCGCATGAAGGCGATGCGGTCGCGGTGTTTCGGGTCCATGTTCGCCTGGATCTTGAAGATGAAGCCGGAAAACTTCTCTTCCACCGGCTCCACGGTGCGCTCGTTGGCCACACGTGCCAGCGGACGCGGGGCCCAGTCGACCACGGCGTCGAGTACATGGTCGACACCGAAGTTGCCCAGCGCCGTACCGAAGAACACCGGGGTCAACTGACCGTCGAGGAATTCCTGCTGGTTGAACTCGTGGCAGGCGCCCTGCACCAGCTCCAGCTGTTCGATGAAGCGTTCGTACTCGTCACCCAGGTGGGCGCGGGCTTCGTCGGAATCGAGTTTCTCGATGATCTTGGTTTCGGTGCGCTCGTGGCCGTGACCGGCGGTGTAGACGATGATGTAGTCGTCGGCGAGGTGATACACGCCTTTGAAGTCGCGGTAGCAACCGATCGGCCAGGTGATAGGCGCAGCCTTGATCTTGAGGACCGCTTCGATTTCGTCGAGCAGTTCGATCGGGTCACGGATGTCACGGTCGAGTTTGTTGATGAAGCTGACGATCGGCGTGTCACGCAGGCGGCAGACGTCCATCAGGGCGATGGTGCGTGGCTCTACACCCTTACCGCCGTCGAGGACCATCAACGCCGAGTCGACCGCGGTCAGGGTACGGTAGGTATCTTCGGAGAAGTCTTCGTGGCCCGGGGTGTCGAGCAGGTTGATCATGTGCTCGCGATACGGGAACTGCATGACCGACGTGGTAATCGAGATACCCCGCTGCTTTTCCATTTCCATCCAGTCGGAGGTGGCATGGCGGTCGGATTTGCGAGATTTCACCGTGCCGGCTACCGCAATCGCCTTGCCCATCAGCAAGAGCTTCTCGGTGATGGTGGTTTTACCGGCATCGGGGTGGGAAATAATGGCGAAAGTGCGGCGTTTCGCGACTTCGGCGGCCTGTTTGGTCATGGGAAATCGCCTGGCAGGTGATTCAAAAAAGGGCGGCGAGTATAGCGCAAACCGTCCATCACAGACCACCGCTCGGCCCGTCGACTGCGGTGATCAACAGATCCCTGCAGGACACTAAAGGTGGCCAGAGGCTGCCAATTATGGAACCTTTTAAAAGGTGGAGGCGTCCACTCCCCTGTTACGGTTTTCGTCAGGGGCTGAAAAATCAGCAAGTTAGCCTGACGAGGCTGCGCTTATGGCTCGATGAGCCGTACGCGTTCCGCCTGTAGGAGCGAGCCTGCTCGCGATGGACGTCAACGATAACGCGGGGTACCTGAATGTACGCGTTGTCTGGACGTTTTTCGCGAGCTCGCTCCTGCAGTGGAATGCGCCCGGCATGAGCTGCTTCTCGCGAACGTTGATTTCCCGGCAGCCAGGAATGGCATGCCACACGGGACTGCGTTCGCCGACTGAAAAAAGGAGTCCGCCTGTGGCTATTCGCTATGGCAAAGGGCTGACAGGAGGCGCGCTGGTCATCGCCCTTCTGGCCCTGCTGATCCACTGGATCGGCATCAACACGATCGAACACTACCGCGACGATTTGATGTTTTACCTGCAAGCTCATCTGATTCTCGTCCTCGCTTCCATGCTGGCCGCCCTCGTCGTGGGCATCCCCGCCGGCATCTACCTCAGCCGCCCGACCATGGTCGGCCGCGCCGAACGCTTCATGCAGGTCTTCAACATCGGCAACACCGTCCCGCCCCTCGCCGTGCTGGCCATCGCCCTGGGCATCCTCGGCATAGGCAGCGGTCCCGCGATCTTCGCCCTGTTCCTCGCCTCGCTGCTGCCGATCGTGCGCAACACCTATGAAGGCCTGAAAAACGTCCAGGGTTCGCTCAAGGAGGCGGCCGTCGGCATCGGCATGACCCCGCGCCAGGTGCTGTGGAAAGTCGAATTGCCCAACGCCGTGCCGATCATCATCGGTGGCGTGCGCGTGGCACTGGCCATCAATGTCGGCACGGCGCCACTGGCGTTCCTGATCGGCGCCAACAGTCTCGGCAGCCTGATTTTCCCCGGCATCGCCCTGAACAATCAGCCGCAATTGCTACTGGGCGCGGCCTGCACGGCCCTGCTGGCCCTGCTGCTCGACGGTCTGGTGACGCTGGCCAGCCGAACCTGGCTCGAACGCGGCTTGCGCCCGTCTTAAGTCTCGGCAAAGGAACTCTCATGAAGACATCTAGCTTTTTATTAGGCTGCGTCCTGCTGTGCGCAGGATTTGCCCAAGCGGCGGACAAACCGCTGATCCGCATCGGCGCCCGCGTGTTCACCGAACAGACCCTGCTGGCGGAAATCACCTCCCAATACCTGCGCACCAAGGGTTATGACGTGCAAGTCACCGGTGGCCTGGGCAGTAATCTGGCCCGCAGCGCCCACGAAAGCGGTCAACTGGACATGCTCTGGGAATACACCGGCGTGTCGCTGGTGGCCTACAACCATGTGACTGAAAAACTCGACAGCGAACAGTCCTACGCCCGGGTGAAAGAACTCGACGGAAAAAAAGGCCTGGTCTGGCTGACACCGTCGAAATTCAGCAATACCTATGCCCTGGCGCTGCCGAAGAACGTCGCCGATGAGTACCCGCAGATCACCACCATCAGTGATCTCAACAGGGTGCTGCGGGACGAGGCCAAGACCAACCACCTGGTGGCTTTGGACACCGAGTTCGCCAACCGTTCCGACGGCCTCGATGGCATGGTCAAGCTGTACGGCATGAACCTGACCCGTACAAACATCCGCCAGATGGACGCGGGCCTGGTTTACACCGCGCTGCGCAACGGTCAGGTATTTGCCGGTCTGGTCTACACCACCGACGGTCGCTTGAACGCCTTCAAACTCAAATTGCTCGAAGACGACAAGCACTACTTCCCCGACTACACCGCCGCCCCGGTGGTGCGTCAGGCGTATCTCGATGCGCACCCGCAACTGGCTGAGCAACTCAAGCCACTGGCCGAACTGTTCGACGACAACACCATGCGCCAGCTCAACGCGCGCGTTGATGTCGACCACGAAAGCCCTTCCGCCGTGGCCGCCGATTTCCTGCGCCAGCATCCATTGAACTGAACGAGGAAAAGCCATGGAATTCTTGAACGCCTTTTCCCATCTCGATTGGCCGCAGGTTTTGCACCTGACCTGGCAGCACATCACCCTGGTCGGCATCGCCGTGACCCTGGCGATACTGGTGGGCGTACCACTGGGCATCCTGATGACCCGCTTCCCGACGCTGGCCGGTCCCTTGCAAGCCAGCGCCACGGTCCTGCTGACCGTGCCGTCGATTGCCCTGTTCGGCCTGCTGCTGCCCTTCTATTCCAGATTCGGCCAGGGCCTGGGCCCGATGCCGGCGATCACCGCCGTGTTTCTCTACTCGCTGCTGCCGATCATGCGTAACACCTACCTGGCCCTGACCGGCGTCGAACCGGGCATTCGTGAAGCCGCGCGCGGTATCGGCATGACCTTCGGCCAGCGCCTGCGCATGGTCGAACTGCCCATCGCCGTGCCGGTGATCCTCGCCGGCGTACGCACCGCCGTGGTCATGAACATCGGTGTCATGACCATCGCCGCGACCATCGGCGCCGGCGGCCTCGGCGTGCTCATCCTCGCTTCCATCAGCCGCAGCGACATGTCGATGCTGATCGTCGGCGCCGTGCTGGTCAGCCTGCTGGCCATCTTCGCCGACCTGCTTCTGCAATGGCTGCAACGTTCGCTGACCCCAAAAGGATTACTCAAATGATCGAACTTCAAAACCTCAGCAAGACCTTCCAAAGCAACGGCAAAGATGTGAAAGCCGTGGATTCGGTGAGCCTGACCGTCAATGAAGGCGAAATCTGCGTGTTCCTCGGGCCATCGGGTTGCGGCAAAAGCACCACGTTGAAAATGATCAACCGCCTGATCAAACCGACCTCGGGCAAGATCCTGATCAACGGCGAAGACACGACGGCCCTCGACGAAGTGACCCTGCGCCGCAATATCGGCTATGTGATCCAGCAGATCGGACTGTTCCCGAACATGACCATCGAGGAAAACATCACCGTGGTCCCGCGCCTGTTGGGTTGGGACAAACAGAAATGTCACGACCGCGCTCGTGAACTGATGAGCATGATCAAGCTTGAGCCCAAGCAGTATCTGCATCGTTACCCTCGGGAATTGTCCGGTGGCCAGCAGCAACGCATCGGGGTGATTCGCGCCCTGGCGGCCGATGCTCCGCTGCTGCTGATGGATGAACCGTTTGGCGCGGTCGACCCGATCAACCGGGAAATGATCCAGAACGAGTTTTTCGAGATGCAGCGGGCGCTGAACAAGACCGTGATCATGGTCAGCCACGACATCGACGAAGCCATCAAGCTGGGCGACAAGATCGCGATTTTCCGGGCCGGCAAGCTGTTGCAGATCGACCATCCGGACACCCTGCTCGCCCATCCGGTGGATGACTTTGTCAGCAACTTCGTCGGCCAGGACAGCACCCTCAAGCGCCTGTTGTTGGTGAAAGCGGAAGATGCGGCGGACAACACGCCGTCGGTCAGCCCGCACACCCCGGTGGCCGACGCGCTGGAACTGATGGATGAGCATGACCGGCGTTACGTGGTGGTCACCGACGGCGAGAACAAGGCGCTAGGCTATGTTCGTCGTCGCGACCTTCACCGTCAGGCCGGCACCTGCGGGCAATACTTGCGCGAGTTCAACGCCACTGCGGCGTACGACGAACATCTTCGCATCCTGTTGTCGCGGATGTACGAGTTCAACCGTTCGTGGTTGCCGGTGATGGATGCCGAGCGGGTGTTCTTGGGTGAGGTGACACAGGAGTCGATTGCGGCGTACCTGAGTTCGGGGCGTTCGCGCGGGATGAAGACCAATATCGTCTCGCCGGCTGAGGCAGTAGTTGCCTGATAATCGAGTAAAAAACACAAATCTCTGTGGGAGCTAGCCTGCCAGCGATTGGGGAATACCAGTCAACACTGTTTTGATGATGAAATTGTCATCGCCAGCAGGCTGGCTCCCACAGGTTCTGTGCGATTTTTGAGTGATTCACAGGCCGGAAAAAAATATCAACAGTAGAGCCTGCAAAAGCCATCCACAAACACACACTTAAATAATCAAATTCCCTCTCAGCCCAGATTCTCGCAGCCAACGTCGCCGAAGTTGACGACATTGCACTTTCTAGCGACTTGGCGCACAAAAGCGTCGAACGTGCAGGTATTTTTAACACTTCATAAATCATGCGGAACATCCGGCTGTCATCTGTGTCAGTTAAAAAGGACTGTGCCGTTGCCGTGCGACAGACGAGTGCAAAAACGCGACATTTTTTGTTGATCTCAAGCCCCTCACGCCCTAAAGTTCGCGCCGAACGTCCATGCTGGAAACGATCCATCCGGCTCAAGTACTGACGACGAGACAGCAAGGCCAAGGGAAGCAACGCTACCCATGGCCTTTTTGCTTTCGGCGACATGCCTTGGGAAGTAGGCGAACCAAAGTGGGGATACGGAGGACGTTCATTTGCACCCATTGATAATTTTAGTTTGCCAGTAGGAGTTCCCAGCATGTCGATCCAGGTCGAAGACTATTTCGCGCGCGAAACCTTTCAAAAAATGAAAGCGTTCGCCGACAAGCAAGAAACCCCGTTCGTAGTGATCGACACCGCAATGATCAGCCAGGCCTATGACGACCTGCGCGCCGGTTTCGAATTCGCCAAGGTCTACTACGCGGTCAAGGCCAACCCGGCCGTGGAAATCATCGACCTGCTCAAGGAAAAAGGCTCGAGCTTCGACATCGCCTCGATCTATGAGCTGGACAAAGTGCTGAGCCGTGGCGTCAGCGCCGACCAGATCAGCTACGGCAACACCATCAAGAAATCCAAGGACATCCGCTACTTCTACGAGAAGGGCGTGCGTCTTTACGCAACCGATTCCGAAGCGGACCTGCGCAACATCGCCAAGGCTGCCCCGGGTTCGAAAGTCTATGTGCGCATCCTGACCGAAGGCTCGACCACCGCCGACTGGCCACTGTCCCGTAAATTCGGCTGCCAGACCGACATGGCCATGGACCTGCTGATCCTCGCTCGCGACCTGGGCCTGGTGCCTTACGGCATCTCCTTCCACGTCGGCTCGCAACAGCGCGATATCAGCGTCTGGGACGCGGCAATCGCCAAGGTCAAAGTGATCTTCGAGCGCCTGAAAGAAGAAGACGGCATTCAACTGAAGCTGATCAACATGGGCGGTGGCTTCCCGGCCAACTACATCACCCGCACCAACAGCCTGGAAACCTACGCGGAAGAAATCATCCGCTTCCTCAAGGAAGACTTCGGTGACGACCTGCCGGAAATCATCCTGGAACCAGGCCGTTCGCTGATCGCCAACGCCGGCATCCTGGTCAGCGAAGTGGTATTGGTCGCGCGTAAATCCCGTACCGCTGTAGAGCGTTGGGTGTACACGGATGTGGGCAAGTTTTCCGGCCTGATCGAAACCATGGACGAAGCCATCAAGTTCCCGATCTGGACCGAAAAGAAAGGCGAGATGGAAGAAGTCGTCATCGCTGGTCCAACCTGCGACAGCGCCGACATCATGTACGAAAACTACAAGTACGGCCTGCCGCTGAACCTGGCCATCGGCGATCGCCTGTACTGGCTGTCGACCGGTGCCTACACCACCAGCTACAGCGCCGTTGAGTTCAATGGCTTCCCGCCGCTGAAATCGTTCTACGTGTAAGTACGTCACGCAGAAAGCAAAAAGCCCATGACGCGTCATGGGCTTTTTTGTGCCTGGAATTCAACTTAGAGCCACAATCCGCGACTCCCCCTTGTGGCGAGGGAGCTTGCTCCCGCTGGACTGCGCAGCAGTCCCGTTTTTGGGGGCCGCTGCGCGACCCAGCGGGAGCAAGCTCCCTCGCCACAGTTGCCGTGCTGATCCATCTATTCCGGGCTCAACTCTTGAATTCGCTGCTGATATTCAGCCACCAGCACGCGAACCCTTGGGTCGGCCGATGCCGACAATGCTTCACTCGCCACCCGCAGGAAATTCGGATTCCCTCCGGCCAGCGCCTTGCGCAGCCAGACCAATGCGTCGTCGATATTTCCCTCTTCGGTCAACACCGCCGCAAAGCTGAATTGTCCGCGAAAGTCCCCGCCTTCGGCCGAACGTCGATACCAGTCGCGAGCGGCTACCAGGTCCCTCGGGCAAACCCGCCCCTCTTCCAGATAACGCCCCAGCAGGTTCATCGATTTGGCGTGTCCAAGTTCGGCGGCGTCCTGATAAAGCTTCAGAGCCTGCACTTGATTCTCGACGACCCCGCGTCCGGTCGCCAGGAGGTTGGCGTAGTTGTACATCGCCCAATCCAGCCCGGCTTCGGCTGCAATTCGATAGTGCCGCGCGGCAACGGCAGCATCGGCAGCGCAACCCCAACCGTGTTCATGGCAGCGACCGAGCATGTTGCGCGCCATCAAATGCCCACGTCGTGCAGCGATCTCAAACCAGCGCACCGCCAACGGCTGATCCCGGGCGATGCCCTGCCCGTCCAGCAGTATCTGCCCGAGCAACGCCTGCGCATCGAGGATGCCTTCGCCGGCGGCCATCAGAATCGCCTGGGCCGCACGCGCAGGACTTTCGTCGAGCATGGCTTTTAGCCGATCACCGTCGAGGACTTCTTCGCGGCGCAATCGAAAATCCGCCACTTACACCTCGACCCAGCGGCGCAACAGGTTGTGATAGGTGCCGGTCAGACGGATCAGCGAAGGGTGGTCGGGCATATCCTGGGTCAGTTGGCGAATCGCGCCGTCCATTTCAAACAGCAAGGCGCGCTGGCTGTCTTCGCGCACCAGGCTTTGGGTCCAGAAAAAAGAGGCGTAGCGGGCCCCGCGAGTGACCGCGTTGACCTTGTGCAGACTGGTGCCCGGGTACAGCACCATGTCACCGGCCGGCAGCTTCACGCGCTGGGTGCCGTAGGTGTCCTGGATTTCCAGTTCGCCGCCGTCGTAATCCGCAGGCTCGCTGAAAAACAGCGTTGCCGACAGATCAGTGCGCACCCGTTCAATGCTGCCCTTGGGCTGACGCACTGCGTTGTCGATATGGAAGTCAAAACTGCCACCGGCCGTGTAACAGTTCAGCAACGGAGGAAAGACCTTGTGCGGCAATGCGGCGGACATGAACTGCGGATTTTTCCACAGACGCTCCAGCATCGCCGCGCCGATCTCCTTGGCCAGCGGATGGCCTTCGGGCAATTGCAGATTGTGCTTGGCCCTGGCCGACTGATAACCGGCAGTGATCTTGCCGTCCGCCCAATCGGCCTGCTCCAGAGCCTCGCGAATGCGCCGCACTTCTTCTTTTTCGAACAAGCCGGGGATGTGCAGCAACATGGGCATGGCACCAGAAATAGAAAGGGCGCCAATGGTATTGATTCTTATTGCCAATGTAAAACCCGCCAGACGTACGAGTCGGTAAAAACAGTAAGGGTAAATTGTAAAGAATGTAAATTCGGTGCGAATAGTAATATTTCGCAATTGATACGAATACGTATTTACCCTATATTCCGCCGCCTCAAATCCTTGGGGAGGGGAATAAAAATGTCACGCCAGCAACCACAATTACCTGTCAGCTCACCGCGTTTACTCGCTTCTGCAATTGGCGTGGCGATCACCGCCGGCTCCGCGGGCCACATGGTTTTCGCGGCTGAAAAGACCGATGAAAAAGCGCCGGGCAACACCATTTCCCTGGGCGCGACCGCCATCACTGGCGAAGCACAGGACCAGACTTCCTACAATGTCGAAAAAGCCTCCTCGCCCAAGTACACCGCGCCGCTGGTAGACACACCGCGCTCGATCACCGTGATCCCGCAGCAAGTGCTCAAGGACACCGGCGCCCTGAACATGCAGGACGCCCTGCGCACCGTTCCAGGCATCACCTTCGGTGCCGGTGAAGGCGGCAACCCACAGGGCGACCGTCCATTCATTCGTGGCTTCGATGCCCAGGGCGATACTTACCTGGACGGCGTGCGCGACACCGGTTCGCAGAGCCGCGAGATCTTTGCCGTTGAATCGATCGAAGTCAGCAAAGGCCCGAACTCGGCCATCGGTGGCCGTGGCGCGGCGGGCGGCAGCATCAACCTGGTGAGCAAAAAGGCGCACCTGGGTGACTCGTTCGACGGCGGCTTTACCTGGGGTTCCGACCAAACCCAGCGCTACACCATGGACGGCAACTATCAGTTCTCCGACACCGCCGCCGGGCGTCTGAACCTGATGAGCCATGAAAGCAACGTCGCCGGCCGCGACAGCGTCGATTACGATCGCTGGGGCGTCGCCCCCTCGCTGGCCTTTGGCCTGGGCACCGATACCCGGGTCAACCTCGATTACTACCATCTGGAAAGCAACGACACCCCGGATTCGGGTATCCCCTACTCCATCCCGGCTGCCGGCTCGGCTGCCCGTACCAAGGCCAACCCGGACAAGCCGAACGACGGCGGCGACAGCAGCAATTTCTATGGCCTGGATAACCGCGATTTCCGCAAAGGCCGCACCGACACCGCGACCTTCGCCATCGAGCACGACCTGAACGACTCGCTGACGGTCAAGAACACCCTGCGCCACGGCACCAGCATGCAGGACTACATCCTGACCCAGCCGGACGACAGCAAGGGCAACGTCAACAACGGCAGCGTCTGGCGTCGTGCCAACACCCGCGTGAGCAACACCGAAACGACCACGAACCAGACCGACCTGTTTGGCGATTTCCATCTCGCAGGCTTCAAGAACAGTTTCGCCACCGGTATCGAGTTCACCCACGAGGAGAACCAAAAATCCTCGTACAACGTCAACACCGACACCACCCCGGGCACAGCGGCGGTGACCACCAACTGCAACCCGGGTCTGATCGGCGCGGCGAGCGGCTACAACTGCACCTCGTTGTCCAATCCGACCCCAAGCGATCCGTGGAACGGAGCGATCTCGCGCAACTACGCCGGCACCGACACCAAGGCCGACACCTATGCCTTGTACGTGTTCGACACACTTGAGCTGTCCGAACAATGGCTGGTGAACATGGGCCTGCGTTACGACCATTTCGACACTCGCTACAAGACCTACACCGCCGCCGGCGCCACCACGTCCAAGGGTGACGACGTCAGTGAATTCGTGACCGGTCAATTCGGTGTGGTCTACAAACCGGCGGAGAACGGCAGCATCTATGCGTCGTACGCGACTTCCGCCACGCCACCGGGTAATACCCTCGGCGACGGTCAGGAAGGCAACCCGCTAGGCGGCACGCCTGATCGCAACGGCAATCTGCTGAGCAGCGACATGGAGCCGGAAACCACCAAGAACTACGAAATCGGCACCAAGTGGGACCTGATGAACGATCGCCTGTCGTTGACCGCCGATATCTTCCGTACCGAGAAAGAAAATGCTCGGGTACAGACCAACACCACGTCCTATGAAAACGTCGGCAAAACCCGCGTTCAAGGTGTCGAACTGTCGGCGACCGGCCGCATCACCGACAAATGGCAGGTCTTCGCCGGTTACGCCTACATGGACAGCGAACAGGTCGATGGCGGCCCGCTGGGCGCGGTCAACGACGGCAACGAACGGCCGAACACGCCGAAAAACAGCGCCAGCCTCTGGACGACCTATCAGGTCACGCCGAAGCTGACCATCGGTGGCGGCGCGTTCTATGTCGATGACGTGTTCGGCAGCGTGGCCAACACCACCATGGTCGATTCCTACGTTCGTTACGATGCCATGGCGGCCTACAAGCTGACCAAAAACATCGACCTGCAACTGAACGTGCAAAACCTGACCGACGAAACCTACTACGACAAGGCCTTCTCGACTCACTTCGCCAACCAGGCGGCGGGCCGTACTGCGTTGCTGAGCACCAACTTCCACTTCTGATGGAAACGTGAAATCGCTACCTCTATAGGAGCGAGCTCGCGATGGACTTGAGAACGACGCGGGGTTCCAGGATTTACGCGTTATCGTTGACGACCATCGCGAGCAGGCTCGCTCCTACAGAAGGGTGAAGGCCGAAACAGGGCCATGCCCCGTTCATCCAGATGAACGGGGTTTTTGCGTGTAAAAAAGAATGCTTCTCGACAACCCACGGCATAATGCGCGCCGTGATGATGACTTTTGAACGAACAAGGCGAGCGACGTGTTGAAGAAAACCCTGTTCCAGTTGCACTGGTTTTTTGGCATCAGCGCCGGACTCGTCCTGGCCCTGATGGGCATCACCGGGGCGACGGTATCGTTTCAGGATGAAATCCTGTATGCGCTGAACCCCTCTGTGCTTCAGGTCCAGAAGCAGTCCGCCGGTGTGCTGCCGCCCGCCGAACTGGTGGAGAAAATCGAGACGGCCACGGGCAAAAAAGTGACGGGGCTTTCGGTCGACATCGACAGCGGAATCGCCGCAAAAGTGTTTTTCACCCCGCCACCGGGCGAGCGGCGCGGACCGATGCGTTACTTCGATCCTTACACCGCCGAGCTGCTGGGCGACGCCACTGGCCAGGATTTCTTCGGCCTGATGCTGCAATTGCACCGTTTCCTCGCCTTGGGCGATACCGGTCGGCAGATCACTGGTGCCTGTACCCTGATCCTGGTGTTCTTCTGCCTCTCCGGCCTGTACTTGCGCTGGCCCCGCCAGTGGAAAAGCTGGCGTGCCTGGCTGACCCTCGACTGGAAGAAAAAAGGTCGCAGCTTCAACTGGGACCTGCACTCGGTCGCCGGCACCTGGTGCCTGGTGTTTTACCTCCTTGCCGCCTTGACCGGGTTGTCCTGGTCCTACGAGTGGTACAACAAGGGCCTGACCCGTTTGCTCTCCGACTCACCGCAGAACGAGCGTGTACGCGGTGGTCGTGGCCCGACGCCCGATGGTCCGGCGCCGACGGCCGATTACTCGGCCATGTGGCTGAGCATCTATAGCGCCGCCGGCCCCGGCCTGAGCTTCTACAACACGCGCATGCCGCCCGTGGCCGGTCAACCGGCGACCGTGTTCTACCTCTTGAAAAACTCCCCTCACGACCGCGCGCTGAACCAGATCACCCTCGATCCGGTCACCGGCGATATCAAACGGCATGAGCGCTACAGCGACAAGAGCTTCAAGGCGCAACTGCTGACCAGTCTCTATGCGCTGCATGTCGGCAGCTACTTCGGCATCGTCGGGCGGATCATTCTGACGATCACCGCGCTGAGCATGCCGCTGTTTTTCGTCACCGGCTGGTTGCTGTACCTCGATCGCCGACGCAAAAAACGCCAGATCAAGGATGCCCGCAAGGACCTCGCCCAACCCGCCAGCGACGCGCCGGCGTGGCTCATCAGCTTCGCCAGCCAGAGTGGCTTTGCCGAGCAACTGGCCTGGCAGACCGCCGGTCAATTACAGGCGGCCGGCCTACCGGTGAAGGTGCAACCGCTGGCGACCGTCAGCGAGCAAGACCTGCGTAACTCGAGCAACGCACTGTTCGTGGTCAGCACCTTCGGCGACGGCCAGGCGCCGGACAGCGCCCGTGGTTTTGAACGCAAGGTGCTGGGCCGGGCGTCGAGCCTGGAGCGTTTGAACTATGCCGTGCTCGGTCTCGGCGACCGGCAGTATCAACACTTCTGCGGTTTTGCCCGACGCTTGCACACTTGGCTGGGCGAACACGGCGGCAAGACCCTGTTCGCCCCGGTGGAAGTCGACAGCGGCGACCCTTACGCGTTGCGTCACTGGCAGCAACAACTGGGCCTGCTGACCGGGCAAGCACCGGTCGACACCTGGCAAGCGCCGAGCTACGACCACTGGCCGCTGATTCGTCGCGAGTTGCTCAACCCGGACAGCAGCGGCTCACCCGTGTATTTGCTGGGCCTCAAACCGCCCACCACCAGCAGTTGGCTGGCAGGCGACCTGGTGGAAGTGTTGCCTCGCAATGGTTCCTGGGCGATCGAGCATTTCCTCGACGGCCTGGGGATTGACGGTCGCGCCACGATTGAACTCGATGGCCGGGCGCAGCCGCTCGAGCAAGCACTCGCCAGCCGCCAGCTGCCGACGAATCGGGCGCATCTGGTCGGTCTGCATGCCCAGGCGCTGGTGGATGCGCTGGTGCCCCTGGCCATGCGCGAATACTCCATCGCCTCGATTGCCGCCGACGGCGTGCTGGAGCTGATCGTTCGCCAGGAACTGCACCCCGATGGCAGCCTCGGCATCGGCTCCGGATGGCTGACCGAACATGCGCCGGTGGGCAGCACCATCAGCCTGCGTGTGCGCCGCAACAGCGGTTTCCATCTGCCGTCAAACCCCGTGCCGATGATCCTTCTGGGTAACGGCACCGGGCTGGCCGGACTGCGCAGCTTGCTCAAGGCGCGGATTGCCGACGGTCAACAACGTCACTGGCTGCTGTTCGGCGAGCGCAATCGGGAACACGACTATCTATGTCGCGACGAGCTGGAAGAGTGGTTGATTTCGGGTGATCTGCAGCGCCTGGATCTGGCGTTCTCGCGGGATCAGGCGGAGAAAATCTACGTTCAGGATCGCCTGCGCGAATCAGCCGAGGAACTGAAGAAGTGGCTGGCCGAAGGGGCCGTGATTTACATCTGCGGCAGCTTGCAGGGCATGGCCTCGGGGGTCGATCAGGCACTCAACGAAGTGCTCGGCGCTGCCGAAGTGGAACGCCTGATCGAACAGGGCCGCTACCGCCGCGACGTTTACTGACACCTAAGATTTCCCTTGTAGGAGCGAGCCTGCTCGCGAGGGTGGTCAACGATAACGCGGGGTACCTGATAGCCCCGCGGCGTCTTTGAGTCCATCGCGAGCAGGCTCGCTCCTACAGGGTGCAAGTCAGGCGCTGACGGGCTCGATCGCCAACTCCGTCACCTCAGGCCGCTTGACCAGCGCATACACCACCGCCGTCAACAAACTCCCCGCCACAATCGCCAGCAAATACAGCAACGCATGGTTGATCGCATTCGGGATGGCCAGCACGAATAAACCACCGTGGGGCGCCATCAGCTTGCAGCCGAAATACATCGACAGCGCACCGGTCAGCGCACCGCCGGCGATGCTCGCCGGAATCACCCGTAGCGGGTCCTTGGCGGCAAACGGAATCGCCCCTTCGGAGATGAAGCACAACCCCAACACCAGCGCCGCTTTACCGGCCTCGCGTTCAGTCTGGGCAAACTTGCGCCGGGCGATGAACGTGGCAATGCCAAGGCCGATCGGCGGCACCATGCCAGCCGCCATGGTCGCGGCCATCGGTGCATAACTCTGCGACGCCAGCAGCCCGACCGAGAACGCATAAGCGGCCTTGTTGATCGGCCCGCCGAGGTCGACGCACATCATTCCGCCCAGCAACACGCCCAGCAGAATCGCATTGGTAGTGCCCATGCTGTCGAGGAAATGCGTGAGCCCTTCGAGCATCCCGGCCACGGGTTTGCCGACCACGTAGATCATCACCAGGCCCGTGAACAGACTGGCCAGCAACGGGATGATCAGGATCGGCTTGAGCGCCTCAAGGCTTTGCGGCAACCGTGCATAACGATTGATCGCCTGGGCGGCGTAGCCGGCAAGGAAACCGGCAATGATCCCACCGATAAAACCGGCGCCGAGGGAGCTCGCCAGCAAACCGCCGATCATCCCCGGCGCCAGACCCGGACGGTCGGCGATGGAGTAAGCGATATAGCCCGCCAGCAATGGCACCATCAACTTGAACGCGGTCTCGCCGCCGATCTGCATCAACGCCGCCGCCAACGTGCCGGGCTCCTTGAACGCAGTGATGCCAAATACAAACGACAAGGCAATCATCAGACCGCCCGCCACCACCATCGGCAACATGAACGAGACACCGGTGAGCAGGTGTTTGTAGATGCCGGTCTTCTCGGCCTTGACCGGGCCGCTGGCACCGCTCGCGACGCTTTCCTGCGAGCCTTCGGCCAGCGCTTTGTTCAGCGTGGCTTCGGCCTGCTTGAGGGCAATGCCGGTGCCGCAGCGATAAATTCTCTTGCCGGCGAAACGCTCGGTGGCGACTTCGATATCGCACGCCAGCAGCACCACATCAGCCTCGGCAATCGCTTGCGCACTCAGCGGATTACGCGCGCCGACGGAACCCTGGGTTTCCACTTGCAGCTCATACCCCAGGCGCTTGGCTGCTTGCTGCAAGGCTTCGGCAGCCATGAAGGTGTGGGCGACGCCGGTCGGGCAAGCGGTGATCGCGACCAGGCGCGGTGCGTTTTTGCTTACCGCAACAGGTTCTGCGACGGCTTCAGGCGCGACGTACACCCGGGCCTCTTCGGCGCCACGGCGCAACACCGCCTCGACGTCCTGCAGGGCTTGCGCCGGGGTACTCTGGAATACTCGCTTGCCGACGAATCGCGACATGTCCACCGGGGCGCTGGTCACCAGCAATACCCATTCGGCAGCCGCGATCGTCGCCGCCGACAATTGCCGTTCAGGATGCGCCGCATCGTTCACTTCGACACTGGTGCTCCAGCCCTGACGCTGGGCCGCTGCATCCAGCAGACGGGCGCACAGCACACTGGTGACCATGCCGTTCGGGCAGGCAGTAACAATGGCTAATTTCATGACCAACCCTCTTATTGTTCTGTCAGGGGGCGCACGCGCACACCCTGTTCGAGCCGCGCCAATTGCGCTGCATCGCTGATACCGAAACCGATCTGGGTGACGGCCATCGCGGCAATTGCCGTGGCGCTGCGCAAGGTCTGCTCGGGCAGATCGGCGCTGACCAGGCCGTGGAGCATCCCCGCCAGCAACGAGTCCCCAGCGCCCACCGTACTGGCGACGCTGACTTTAGGTGGCGTGGCATGCAGCGCCGAACCGACACTGAACCAGTTCACGCCATCGGCTCCGTGGGAAATCACCACATGCTCGATACCCTGCGCGTGCAGGCGGTTCGCCGCTTCGGCCTGGGCGGTGACAGAAACCACCTCGCCACCCAGCACTTCAGCCAGCTCTTCAGTGTTCGGCTTGATCAGCCATGGACCGGCCTTGAGCGCGGCGCGCAAGGCATCGCCGCTGGTGTCGAGCGCGACCTTCAAACCGAGATTTTTCAAGCGCAGAATCAACGCCTGCAACCATTGCGGGCTAACGCCCTGTGGCAGGCTGCCGGCGACGACGACGGCGTCATGCCCCGGAGCGATCCGGTCAAGACGATCCAGCAAGGCCTGCTGTGCGCTCGCGCTGACCTGCGGCCCCGGGCCATTGATGTCGGTGATGCGGCCATCGCTTTCCGCCAGTTTGATATTGCTGCGGGTCTCGCCCGGCACGCGGATGAACGCGTCGACAAAGCCGCGCATGGCGAACAGGGTTTCGAAGGCCTGGAGGTTGTCTTCGCCGAGAAATCCGCTGACCGTGAGTTGATGCCCAAGGTCTGCCAACACCTGCGCCACGTTCAACCCTTTGCCTGCGGCGTGGGTGTGCATCGCATCGCTGCGATTGACCTGACCCGGTTCCAGGCGCGGTAACTGGACGGTGAGGTCCAGCGCCGGGTTGAGGGTCAGGGTTAATATCCTGGCCATTACAGGGCCTCCACTAATGCGCGCACTTCGTTGGCGCTGCCCACGGCGAGCGCCGCTTGGGCAAGGGTTTTCGTCTGGCTCAGGCTGAGTTCACGGATCCGCGCCTTGACCTCGGGAATGCTGCGCCCCGATACGCTCAACTCGTCCACACCGAGCCCGACCAGCACCGGCACCGCCAGCGGGTCGGCCGCCAGTTCGCCGCAGACACCGACCCACTTGCCATGGGCATGGGCGGCGCGCACGGTGATGTCGATCAGTTGCAACACCGCCGGATGCAGGCCATCGGCCTGGGCCGACAAGGTCGGATGTCCACGGTCGATGGCCAGGGTGTATTGCGTCAGGTCGTTGGTGCCGACGCTGAAGAAGTCCACCTCTTTGGCCAGCACCGGCGCCAGCAATGCCGCGGACGGCACTTCGATCATGATCCCCAGTTGCAGATCCGCGACCGGAATTTCCAGGCGCAGGCGTTCGGTCATGTCCCGGGCCTGGCGCCACTCATCGACGCTGCCGACCATCGGGAACATGATCCGCAGCGGACGGTTGTCCGCTGCTCGCAACAAGGCGCGCAACTGCGCTTCCATGATGTGTGGCCGTTGCAGGGTCAGGCGAATGCCACGTACTCCGAGAAACGGGTTTTCTTCCTTGGCGATCGGCCAATAGGGCAGCGGTTTGTCGCCGCCGACATCAAGGGTGCGCACCACCAGGGGTCGGCCTGCCAGGCCATCGAGGACACGCCGGTATTCGACCTCCTGGGTCGCCTCGTCCGGGGCTTGCGGGTGCGCCATGAAAATCAGTTCGGTGCGCAACAGGCCAATGCCTTCGGCCCCCTGCTCCACCGCACCGGTCACGCCAGCGCTTTCACCGATGTTGGCAAACACTTCGACCGCATGGCCGTCGCGGGTCACGGCCGGTTGATGGCGCTGTTCAGCGGCCACCTTCAATCGTTGTTCACGGGTGTCGCGTTCTTCAGTGGCCCGTTGCAGCGTTGCGCTATCGGCGTCCACATGCAGGCGACCGCGTTGGCCATCGATCAGCAACGGCGTGCCCGGCGCCAGCAGCAACACGGCCGGACCGGCACCGACCAATGCCGGAATACCGAGCGCCCGGGCAACGATCGCACTGTGGGCAGTAGCGCCACCGCGAGCGGTGAGGATGCCTGCCACGCGAGTCGGGTCCAGACGCGCAACGTCGGATGGACCGACTTCGTCCATCACCAGAATGTACGGTTGCTCGGGTTCGCTCGGGGTTTCGATTCCGCAAAGCGTCGCCAACACCCGACGACCGATATCACGCAAATCGGCAGCGCGTTCGGCCAGCAAGGCGTCCTGCAGCGCTTCCTGCTGCCGGGCCGCCGCTTCGATCACCGACATCCAGGCCGCTTCCGCGCTTTCGCCCTGCTTGAGACGGGTGTCGACTTCATCGGTCAATTCCGGGTCGTCGAGCATTTCCTGGTGGGTGACGAAGATCTCGCGAATGGCCTTGGCCTTGCTGCGCTCGATCAAACCACCGATGTCGCGACGCACATCCGCCAGCGCCTGCTTGAGACGATCGCGTTCAATGGCGGCGGACTCACCGCGCAGCGGGTAGTCGATGGCTTGCAACACTTGAATATGCGCCGGGCCGATGGCGATACCCGGTGCGGCGGCGATGGCTTGAATCACGCTACCGGACGCCGGGGCGAGCAGCACCTGGGCGGTCTCGACAAACTCTTCGCGCGGCTGGCTGACGGGTGGCAGCGGCTCGATTTCTTCACCGAGGCCTTCTTCGATGGCAGCCAACAACGCCGGCAGGGCATCGGCGGCAATGCTCGGCTCGGCGATGATTTCCAGCACCTGACCACGACGGGCGCCCAGGCTGAGCAACTTGCTCAGGCTCTTGACCGACACCGCGCTGTCCTGACCATCGACGATGCGGATGCGAATTTCACCTTCAAAACTCTTTGCCAGTTGCGCGAGGATCTTCGCCGGCCGCGCATGCAAACCGTGGGCATTGGCCAGGGCGATCCGAGCATTCGGCCAGTCCGCCGGCAGTTCACCGCCGAGGACTTCAAGCACCGCGCGGCAACTGGTGGCACGGCCCAATTCGTGGCCGCGACCTTCAATCAATAACGCGCACAGTCGCTCCAGCAAGGCTTGATGGGCCTCACCCAGGCTGGCCAGGCAGAACAACCCGTGCAGCGGCTGACCGAGGTAGCGCAGCGGTTTGTCCGGGGTCACGAACGCCAGACCGGGGCGTTTCACTGTTTGCTCACTGTGCAGCCACCACAGCCCATCGCCCAGGGGCAACGCCTCGACCTGTTGCAACACGGCGGAGAAACCGTTGCTGACGCAGTCGGCCTGACGCAACAAACGCGCACCGCGCCAGACCAGCTCTTCGAAATCTTCGGCCGCCACACCCAGGCCAATCATCTGCGCATCCAGCGCCAATTCCTGCGGCGCGCCTTGCAGCAGTTTCAGCAGCGCCTCGGCGGAACTGGCGCGACGCAGGGCCTGGCCCAGATCGGTCTCGCCGAGGGCGCGGGTCAGCAATTGCAGCAGGCGCAGGTGTTCATCGGATTTGGCGGCGATGCCAATGGCCAGGTAGACAATCTGCCCGTCGCCCCAGTCAACGCCATCGGGAAACTGCATCAGGCGCACACCCGTGGTGAACACCTGATCGCGGGTCTCCGGGGTGCCGTGGGGGATGGCGATACCTTGACCGAGAAAGGTCGAGCCCTGGGCTTCGCGCGCCTGCAAGCCCGCGAGATAACCATCGGCAACCAGACCATCGGTAACCAGATGCCGGGCCAGCAACTGCAAGGCTGCGGACTTATCCACAGCCGACTGGCCCATGGATATCTGCTCTATGGTGAGCTCGAGCATGCTTTCTCCTTTTGGCACCTGTTGGCACCAGGTATTGTTTTGATTGATTCAGCTTAGGCGCTTGTCCTGCGACAGTCTTCAGCGGTTTCGTGGCAGAACCGGCCAAAGGCGCCCATAACGTAGAAAATACGCTTGCTGAAACGTTTAATCTAGATTGATTGGCACGTTACTCGATAATGGCCCATCCTTGAAGTCCAACTTGTCGGCTGCGTGAAGGCGGGATCGCCTGCGCGAATCGGTTAGGATTGGCAAAAAATGTCGAGGCAAGCTCGAAAAAACAAGGAAATCCCGGGTTGAAACTCAGTGATATTGCCCAGTTGGCCGGTGTGTCCGTTACCACCGCCAGCTACGTCATCAATGGCAAGGCCGAACAACAGCGCATCAGTAGCGCCACCGTAGAACGCGTACGTGCAGTCGTCGAACAACATGGCTTCACGCCCAATCCCCAGGCCGCCGGGCTGCGCAGCCGGCACACCCGCACCCTGGGGTTCATTTTGCCGGATCTGGAAAACCCCAGTTACGCACGAATCGCCAAACTGCTGGAACAAGGCGCACGCGCTCGCGGCTATCAGTTGCTGATCGCCAGTTCCGACGACGCGCCGGACAGCGAACGGCAATTGCTGAAACTGTTCCGCGCCCGCCGCTGCGATGCCCTGATCGTTGCCAGTTGCCTGCCGCCGGGCGATGACAGCTATCGCCAGTTGCAAGCCAAGGGCATTCCCATCATCGCGATCGACCGGGTCATGGAGCCTGAGCACTTCTGTTCGGTGATCAGCGACGACCGCGAAGCCAGTTTGCAATTGACCCGCAGCCTGCTGGACCCGCTGCCCAAGCAGATCGCCTTGATCGGTGCCCGCCCGGAACTGAGCATCAGCCAGGAACGCGCCGCCGGTTTCAAAGAGGCCTTGAAGGGCTTTAACGGCGAGGTGCTGATCGAACAGGGCGAGTCGTTCAGCCGCGAATGCGGCAAACAACTGATGGAAGAGTTACTTCAGCGTGTAGGGCATTTACCCGAAGCGCTGGTGACCACGTCTTATGTGCTGTTGCAGGGCGTGTTCGATGCCCTGCACGACTTCCCGCTGAAAAACCGCCCGTTGCGCCTCGGCACGTTCGGCGACACTCAGTTGCTGGACTTCCTGCCTCTGCCGGTCAATGCCATGGCCCAGCAGCATCAGCTGATTGCCGACAAGGCCCTCGCACTGGCCCTGGCTGCCATCGAGCAGTCCGATTACCAACCCGGCGTGCAGGCCATCCCGCGCACCTTCAAGCAGCGTATCCGCCAGGACTGAACCGTGGAGCTGATCGACAGCCACACCCATCTGGACTTTCCCGATTTCGACCAGGATCGTCAGGCACTACTGGCGCAAAGTCGCGCCCTCGGGGTACGGAGGATGGTGGTGCTGGGGGTTTATCAGGGTAATTGGCAGCGCGTCTGGGATCTGGTGCAAAGCGATCCCGACCTGCATGCCGCATTCGGCCTGCATCCCGTGTATCTGGACGATCATCGGCCCGAGGATCTAAGCGAGCTCGGTGAGTGGCTGAGCCGTCTGGCCGGTCACCGACAGTTGTGCGCAGTGGGCGAGATCGGCCTGGATTACTTCATCGAAACACTCGACCGCGAACGCCAGCAAGTGTTGTTCGACGCACAGCTGCAACTGGCCGCGGATTTCAATCTGCCGGCGCTGATCCATGTGCGACGCAGTCATGCGGCGGTCATTGCCACGCTCAAACGCTTTCGCCTGCCACGCGCCGGCATCATCCACGCCTTCGCCGGCAGCAAGGAAGAGGCGCGTGAATACATCAAGCTCGGTTTCAAGCTCGGCCTGGGCGGCGCCGCCACCTGGCCCCAGGCATTGCGCATGCACCGGGTCCTCGCCGAGCTGCCGCTCGAATCGGTGGTCCTGGAAACCGACTCACCCGACATGGCACCGGCCATGTATCCCGGCCAACGCAACAGCCCGGCGCACCTGCCTGCCATTTGTGCAGCACTGGCTGGCATCATGGCGATCAGCCCCGAGCAACTGGCGGCTGTCAGCACGGCCAATGCCTGCGAGTTGTTCAACTGGTAATCAGTCGGCGTGAGCCTTGGCGGCCTCAAGCGTCAACGTCATGTGCTGACGCTGACGGGCAAAGCGGACGGAGATGAAGTAGACGAAAACCGCCAGTAGCGAGCAGTTGAGCTGCTCCCAAACGCTGATCCTGCCCAGCCACTCCAACAACAACGCCACCATCAATACGGTGCAAACCATGATCAACAGACTGGCCTTCAACATGGCCAGGGAATCAAGCGACCTGAAGCGCTTGATCTGTTTCGGGTCGTTCAGTTGCAAGGCTTTTCGGCAGTGTGTGCAGCTGAAGGCTTCGTTGATTGCGATGGCATTGATCTGCCAGCACTCAAGTAGCAGCGTGCGCTGGCAATGGGCGCAGCGTCCCTGGATTCCAAGTGTTGCAACAGACATAGAAAGGCCTCCTCCATGTGGGCACTGAAATGAAACTCCGTTCATTGAAGATGAAAAACAGGAACATGCTGAAAAACAGCAGGTTCCTGACGAAATTTGGGAAAGGTATTACAGCGTTTTCAGCAACTGATAGAACCCGTGAGACCGGACTTGCTCGCGACAGTGGGGTGCCAATCGACAACATTGACCATCACGCCATCATCGCCAACAAGCGAGCCCACAGGGGCCTATCTAGACCCGGAATGCGCTAATCAGCTGCTTGAGTTCCATCACCTGAGCCGACAACACGCGACTGGCGTCCTCGGTCTGGTGCGCACCTTCAGCGGTTCGTTCACCGGCACGATTGATCTCGACAATGTTCTGGTCGATATCGTGGGCAACCGCCGTTTGCTGTTCCACGGCTGCGGCAATCTGCTGGTTCTGGTCGACGATCATGCCGACGGCACCGAGGATGTTTTCCAGCGCCTGCTGGACCTTTTCCGATTGTCCAACCGTGCCATTGGCCATTTCATGGCTCACACCCATCGCCTTCACGGCGGCGCCGACACCACTGTGAAGCTTAGCGATCATCTGTTCGATTTCTTCGGTCGATTGCTGGGTACGCTTGGCCAGTGTCCGGACCTCGTCTGCCACCACCGCGAATCCACGCCCCTGCTCGCCAGCCCGCGCGGCTTCGATCGCAGCATTGAGCGCCAACAGGTTGGTCTGTTCGGCAATGCTCTTGATCACCTCCAGCACGCGGCTGATGGACTGGCTATCACTGGCCAGTTGATTGATCACCCGCACCGACTGATCTATTTCACTGGCCAGTGCTGCGATGCTGCCTTGCTGGGACTCCACCAGTCCACGCCCGCTAATGGTTTCGTCGTTGACACTGTGGGCACTGCTGACCGCCGCGGCGGCACTGCGCGCCACCTCGAGGGAGGTGGCCGACATCTGGTTCATTGCCGTGGCGACTTGCTCGATCTGGCTGCGTTGCCCAGCCACGGCATGGTTGCTTTGCGCAGACACATTCTCGACTTGCCCAGCCTGGCGTTCGACCTCGCTGACGGTTTGCCCTACGCGCTCGATCAGGTCATGGATTTTCTTCACGGTGCCGTTGAACACCTCGCCCAACTCGCCCAGTTCATCGCGGCTGTTGGCGCTGAACGTCACCGTCATGTCGCCGGCCGCGACTTTATCCATCACCCCGCCAAGGCGTTTGAGGGTGGTGCGGGTCGAGGCGTAGAAGCCGCCATAGAGATAAAAAATCAGCACAAACACCACCGACAGCGCCACAGCCTGCAAAACCATGTGGGTGCGGTTCTGATCCAGGCGTTGCTGCAATTGGGTGCCAAGAAATTTCAGAGTCGCTTCGTTGAGTTGATACGTCTTGTCCATCAGGCCGGTGACCTGATCGTAGAAACCCTGCCACGGTGCATCGAGGGTGTCGGCCATCACGACCTGTTCTTCGAACAGTTCACTGGCCTTTTTCAATGTCGCCCGGCTGCTGTCGGCCTGCGCGGCCAGGGTTTCCCGCGCCGCTTTGCTGGAGCCCAATGCGTCCTGCAACTTCAGGCCATATTCGCCCTGTAATTTTTCGATCTGCGCCAACAGCTCATCGAAACGGGTACTCGAAGCCGAATTGAGAAAGCCCTGCCCCAGGGAGAAAGAGCCCGTGGCGCGGCCTTCCCCCAGAAGCTGAGTGACTGGCGGGGTGACATTGGTAATGAGCTCGCTCAACTGGCGCATGTCGCTCTCGGAATCGCGGCTCAGTCCGGCCTGGCTGGCGACGATCTGGCTGAAAACCTGCGCACTGCCCAGCAACTTGCCGATCATCCCGCTTTTGCTTTGCAGGGAAGTTTCGCTGTGTTGCGCCTTGAAGGCCGCGATCATTTCATCGCGCTTGGCATCGAACACGGTGATTTGTTCGGGGTCCGTGCTCATCGCGGTCAGCCCTTGCAAGCGGGTCAGAAGGCTTTGCTCCAGGGCTCTGATCTGCGACTCGACATTGCCCGCCTTGCCCGACTGGCCAAGGGTGACGTTGATCTGCACCAGGTTGTTGAGGGTTTCCAGATCGCGCCGCAACGCCAGGCTGCTGCCCAACAGGTCGAGGCTTTGCAGTTCGATACGGGTGCCCTGGAATTCGCGATAGGAGTCACGCACCAGGTAGAAGTTGGTCACCAGCATCGGCACCAGGAACAACACGCTGATCAAGCTGAACTTCATGCCAAAGCTCAGGCGATTCATAAGCGCGACGGCGGGATAGAGCAAGCTCTTCACTGGAAGTCTCCCATTGATTTCTTATTTTTATTGGCAGGCGCAGACCGAGAGCAAATAGCCACTAACCGGCGCTATCTCTGTATAACTTAAATCGACGGGAGGTTTTGTAACTAAAGGTTAACGAGAAAATTCGCAGCCATCACTGGCTGCGAACTTTGGGTCTTCAGGACCCGATCAGGGCAGTACCGTCCACAGGGCAAATCCCGCATACCAGAGCACTGCGGCTCGCAGAAGCAACTCCCAGATGCGGTCGAGGTTGTTAATGCCTTCAGGTCCGACCACCGGCGCCGGAATTTCACCGGCCACCAGCCCGGCCTTTTCGATCAATTGAGCGGCGCTGATGTTCCAGTTCAGCAGTTCGTGCAACATCACACGACCGACCGCGACAAAGTTGCCAACCAGGGCGAAACTCGCCGCCAGCAGGCGCACCGGCACCCAATCGAAGGCGTGACGCAGTTGTTTGGCGCGCTCGACCACGGCCGGGTTTTGCCCGTGCTCTTCGGCCAGCGCCAGCAATCGATAGCTCAGGGCCGCCACCGGGCCCAACAGGAAGTACCAGAAAATCACCGCGAAAAAGCTCTGGTAGGCCTCCCACAGCAAATGCCCTTCCACTCGCTCCAGCAGTTGTTCACCGCTGTCGGCGCAGATATCCACATCGCGTTTGGCGACGAGGGCCGCGGCTTGCAGGTCCTCCCGGCGCCAGGCATCGCGAAACGGCCCGAGACCAGCCAGCAGATCACCGCGCCCCAGGCTGTAAATCACCACCAGCAGGTGCACGGGCAATGCGAACAGACCGTAGGCCACCGGGGTCAGCACCAGCAACAGCAAACCGAGCAGCGCCACCGGAAACAGCACCATCACGGCCAGGATCAGCCAGGGTCGATTGACCAGACGCGTGCTGACCTCAAGCCTGGCCAGTTCACGCAGCCAAAAACCGTCGCGCTGTACACGGTGGCGCAAGGCCGAGAATTTCTCGATCCAGACTGCCAACAGCAACACCAGAAAGCTCATCGTTGCTCCTTTTTTCCCAATGTAGTCTTTGCCAGGGCCGCGCGGTAGCGTGCCCAGTCGAACGCCGGTCCCGGATCGGTCTTTCGTCCGGGCGCAATGTCGCTATGCCCGCAGATACGCTGTGCCGTGATGGCCGGGAAGACGCTTTGCAGCTGCAAGGTCAGGCCCGTCAACGCGTCATATTGGGCGTCGGTGAACGGCAGATCATCCGTGCCTTCGAGTTCAATGCCCACGGAAAAATCGTTACAGGTCTCGCGCCCCTCGAAAATCGAAACCCCAGCGTGCCAGGCGCGCTCCAGGCAAGAGACAAACTGGGTGACGGCGCCATCACGCTCAATCAGAAAATGCGCCGACACCCGCAGATCGGCAATCCCTTCAAAGTAGGGGTGCTCCGTGACATCCAGGCGATTCTGGAAAAACTCCTGCACCTTGCCCGTGGCAAATTGCGCTGGCGGCAGGCTGATGTTGTGGATCACCAGCAGGGAAATTTCGCCCGAGGGGCGCTCGTTGAAGTTGGGCGAGGGGCAGAGGCGCACGTCCTGACACCAACCGCTTGCGGGGTCCAACTGCATAAAGGTTCCTTCAACGACGACTGTGTGAGTGACCAGTATGCCGCGATAGCCCCTCGGGACGCGATCACTTGCCGCGATTGAGACGCCGCAGATGGCCGATCACCGACTCAAGGGCCCGATCAAACAATAGGGTGTCATCGAGTGTGCGCACCGAACCCTGGCGAAATTCCAGAGCCAGGCTCGTGCGACTGCGTTCCAGTACCTTCATGCCGGTACGGTTGATGAAGATGAATTGGCCGGTGCCCTCGATGATCGCCGCCAGTTTGCAACGCAGGGTGTTTGCCGGATCCTCCTGGAATTCGACCCAACAGCCCGGACGCAACTGATCGACCTGACGCAATCCTGCATCGCCCACCGGCAACCGTACCGAATTGCCTTCCACAGGGCCTACATCGGCGCTCGGCAAAACGATTTTTTCCCGCACTTCGATCAACAGCGGCGTGCCGGCAGGCGAGCCCGGCAGATGCTCGAACGACTGCACATGCAGGTTTTGCAGCTCACTGAAAAATTCGCTGGTGGCGAACGGGTCGAATGCCGAACCGCTCAAACCTTCGCGCAAGGCCTTGAGCAAACCCGGTACCAACGCCAACAGTTGTGAACGGGCGTCGGGCTCGTCATGGCGCTGGACGCTCCAAATCAGTTGCTCCATGGTTTGCACATCGGCGTGCCACTGTGCGGACTGATCGCCCTGTTTGAGGCAGGTCAACAGCAAGACTTTGCTCCAGGCATCCCGGACAAACGCAAACACCGTTTTCGGTAATACCTTGCCCAGTAAAGCCTGATTCAACACTTGCTCGACACATTGACGGGCCAACACGGTTCTGACGCGACCTTCTTCGGCGTCACGGATACGTTGTTCCAACAATTCGCTGCGCCGACGTTCATCACAGGTGAATGCCAGGAAATCGGCCAATAGCTCGGCGAATATCGCCGGGTCGTCGCTAAATTCGCTCAACAGACGCTGTACCACCTGCTCGATCCGTATGTACAGGCTGTCACGTTCATGGTCATCACACTCGCCCCAACCCAGGGCCGCGTTGGCGATTTCGTTGAGCAGACGCCGGGCCGGATGGCTGCCGCGGCTGAAGAAACTCTTGTCGAGCACCGCTACTTTCACCATCGGGATCTGCAGACGGCCCATAATTGCCTTGAGCGAGACGGGCAAATTACGGTCGTCGAGCATGCATTCGAACAACATGAGGGTCAGATTGATCGCGTCCTCATCCGCCGCACCGACAACACGCGACTTGCCGCTTTTGACGCTGCTGCGCGACAGCAACTGTGCCAACCGCGTGCGTAGATCAAAGTCGTCGTGGTCACCCGGCGCAGGCGCATATTGCTGCAGGTGCGAGAGCAGACACAGCAGGTCGCGGCTGGAGATCGGCTGGGTCAGGGTATTGGCTTCGAGGTTCGGCGTCATGCTGCCGCGGACGTGGGACAGCAGTTCCTGCAACGCAGCGAATACTTGCGGCACGCTGTCGTATTCGCCTGGCACTTCGCCGGACTCAGGGGCGACACCAACGGGCGCCTGATCCGCGAAACGACACGTCGGGGCAGGCTTGAGATCAGGCAGCACGCCGGTGGCGATCAAGAGTTGGTTGGCTTGTGCGTAGAGCTGTTCGGCGCCATTGAGCACATAGCGATCAAACAGCTTGAGGATGATCAGCTTGACCTTGATCTCCACCCCGAGGTTGCGCGCGGCTTGCAGGAAAAACGCGCAGAGCATCGTCGGCCCCATGGGGTTGTGCTGCTCGATCAGCGTTCGGCCCAGCAACGTACTGAGCCGCGCGGTGAGTTGATCGAGGGCGAATCCGTCGCGATTGAGCACCTTGTTGGCCATCGACGCCACCGCCACATGACGCTCAAGCTCGTCATCCGGCACCGCAGCAGGGGAGTCGACCGGCAATGCCCTATCCATGAGGGTATGAGTGGCGTCGTAACGGGCGAGACCGATGAATGCCTCGAAGAACTGTTCGAAAAAAACCCGCTCGATACTTTTGCGCTTGAGGCGCAAGTCGCGCATCGCCTGAAAGAAAATGTTCTGCTCGACGTCGGTGCGAGCGCGGTCGGCCATTTCGAAAAGCATGTCGTCGGCGTTATCGAACAGCTCCTGCAAACCCTGCCGAAGTTGTTGCGTGGCCTTGTCGCGAACCTGAAGCAGGATCACAGGCAAGCGGGCGAGCGGCGAAGGTGTCGCCTGATCGGTAGTCGCCTTGCGCAAAGGCACTACATTCCCGTCTTTGAGCATCCGGCCTCCTGAAAATCCAGCTCGTCAAAGTCATGACGTCAAATACAAGGCGAATTATCTTGTAAAAGATAGCGCTTGTGCCAGAGGACTCTTCAGCTTCTGCGCAAATAGCCCCCCCCTTGAAGACAGGCAGGCCTGGGGAATCGACCAAATGCAGGCATCTGAGCGATGGCGACAGCTCGGATGCCTTGGGTTGCCTCGCACCATGGCCCTATAATCGGGCCACTTTGTTTGTGGAGTCCGTTATGCCGAATCTACGTCTCGCCGATTTGACCGCCGAAATCGAAGCCAACGTGCGCCGCGCGTTACTCGAAGACATCGGCAGCGGCGACATTACCGCCCAGTTGATCCCGGCCGAACGCCTGGCCAAAGCCACCATCATTACCCGCGACGCCGCCGTTATCAGTGGTACCGCCTGGGTCGATGCCGTATTTCGCCAACTGGACCCACGGGTTGCGGTGCACTGGCAAGTTGCCGATGGCGAACGGGTCAAACCCAATCAGGCGTTGTTCCACCTCGAAGGCCCCGCTCGCTCGTTGCTGACTGGTGAACGCAGTGCCTTGAACTTCCTGCAACTGCTGTCCGGCGTGGCTACTCGCGCGCAATACCTGGCGGACTTCGTCGCACAGACCCAGGTCAAGCTGCTCGACACTCGCAAAACCCTGCCGGGCCTGCGTCTGGCGCAAAAGTACGCCGTGACCTGTGGCGGTTGTCACAATCACCGCATCGGCTTGTATGACGCCTTCCTGATCAAGGAAAACCATATCGCCGCCTGCGGAGGTATCCCACAAGCCATTGCCGCCGCTCACAAAATCGCCCCGGGCAAACCGGTCGAAATTGAAGTGGAAAGCCTGGATGAGCTGAAAGAGGCTTTGGCGGCCGGTGCCGACATCATCATGCTTGATGAATTGAGCCTGGATGACATGCGCGAAGCCGTGCGCTTGAACGCTGGCAAGGCAAAACTGGAAGCCAGCGGCGGCATCAACGAAAGCACGTTGCTGCCCATCGCTGAAACCGGCGTGGATTACATTTCGATTGGTGCAATGACCAAGGATGTGAAGGCTGTCGATCTGTCGATGCGTCTGAGTCTCTGATCAGACGCAATGAAAAACTGCAGGAGCGAGCTTGCTCGCTCCTGCACCTGGCGGGCGCTTTTTTCAGACCACCAGATTATTCATCTCGCAGTACTCTTCCCACTCGACGCCCAACACTTCAGCCGCCTCCTTGTGCAGAGCCAGGCGCGCGGCCTCGTACTCTTCCGGGCTCGATGTGTACTTGAGCGTCAATTCCCACGGCTGCAGGCCCTGGGCTTCAGCCTCATCCTCGAAGGCCCACTGGATCTGGTCTTTCTGATCGTCGGCTGGCAAGTCCTTGATCTCTTCGGCTAGCTGGGGCGAATCCAGCAAATACTTCTTGAGTGCCTCTTCGTGCCGGGCTTCCTGGCTCAATTCTTTAACGGTCATGGTGTTCTCGCTGATCTGGGGAATGGAAGATGGATCTGGATCATCAAGGATCTCTCTGACGCAAATAACCGTGTTCAACCCGGTTTGTCTGGCCTTCAGAACCATTCGGGATCATCTGAAAACTGCAGGGCCAAGCTCATGCAGGTTCCGAATATAGGATGTTTATCAGACGATTTACACGACTCTTTACATCAATCCACAAATAAACCGCCCTCACCTTCAGTCTCGCCCACGGACATACCGGCAGCTGTTCCAGCGAAAGCGCCGACAGCAACGCAAGGGACGAACTAAAAAGTACCATCGAGGATTTGAGCAGAAAGGCGAAACAACAGGGGGATGGTGCCCGAGACAGGAATCGAACCTGCGACCTTCGCGTTACGAGTGCGCTGCTCTACCGACTGAGCTACACGGGCGGTGCGCTAAACCTAGCATCGCCAAGGCATACCGGCAACTTTAGCCAATGCATCGATTGTTTACAGGCAAAAAAAGACCCCGTCGTTTTCACGGCGGGGTCTTTTTTACAACGTTGAAGCGGTCAGGCTGGAGAGCAGATTAAACGCCCGAAGCCTTGGCAGCTGCCACGTCTTTGATGGACAGCTTGATACGGCCGCGGTTATCCACGTCCAGTACCAGTACTTCCACTTCCTGACCTTCCTTGAGGATGTCGGTCACTTTCTCAACGCGAGCATCGCTCAGCATGGAGATGTGAACCAGGCCGTCCTTGCCAGGCAGGATGTTGACGAATGCGCCGAAGTCGACGATGCGCTCAACCTTACCGATGTAGATCTTGCCGATCTCGGCTTCTGCGGTGATACCCAGAACGCGCTGACGTGCCGCTTCAGCTGCTTCCTTGGTTTCGCCGAAGATCTTGATCGAGCCATCGTCTTCGATATCGATCGAAGCCTTGGTCTCTTCGCAGATCGCACGAATGGTCGCGCCGCCTTTACCGATGACATCACGGATTTTGTCGGTGTCGATCTTCATCGCGATCATGGTCGGAGCGTTTTCCGACAGCTCGGTACGCGACTGGCCAATGATCTGGTTCATCTGGCCGAGAATGTTCAGGCGCGCTTCCAGGGCTTGGCCCAGAGCGATTTCCATGATTTCTTCGGTGATGCCCTTGATCTTGATGTCCATCTGCAGCGCGGTCACGCCTTTGGCGGTACCGGCTACTTTGAAGTCCATGTCGCCCAGGTGGTCTTCGTCACCCAGGATGTCGGTCAGGACGGCGAACTTCTCGCCTTCTTTAACCAGACCCATGGCGATACCGGCAACTGGCGCCTTCATCGGCACGCCGGCGTCCATCAGAGCGAGGGAGGCGCCGCAGACCGAAGCCATCGAGCTCGAACCGTTGGATTCGGTAATTTCCGATACGACCCGAATGGTGTACGGGAACACGTCAGCGGCCGGCAGCATGGCCTGAACCGAACGACGGGCCAGACGGCCGTGACCGATTTCGCGGCGACCGGCACCACCCATGCGACCACACTCGCCTACCGAGAACGGAGGGAAGTTGTAGTGCAGCATGAACGGGTCTTTTTTCTCGCCTTCGAGGGTGTCCAGCAGCTGTGCGTCACGGGCAGTACCCAGTGTTGCTACAACCAGAGCCTGGGTTTCGCCACGGGTGAACAGCGCCGAACCGTGAGTCTTCGGCAGTACGCCGACTTCGATGTTCAGCGGACGTACGGTGCGGGTGTCGCGGCCATCGATACGCGGTTTGCCGTTTACGATGTTTTCGCGAACGATGCGGTATTCGATTTCACCGAAAGCAGCTTTGACGTCAGCAGCGGAAGGCTGGCCTTCTTCGCCGGACAGCTTGGCAACGACCTGGTCCTTCAGTTCACCCAGGCGAGCGTAACGGTCGGCCTTGACGGTGATGGTGTAAGCCTGGGAGATCGCTTCGCCGAACTCGGAGCGGATAGCGCCCAGCAGTTCAGTGGCTTCGGCTTGCGGAGCCCAGGTCCAGGTTGGCTTGGCAGCTTCGGCGGCCAGCTCCTTGACGGCCTGGATAACGGCCTGGAATTCGTCGTGGGCAAACAGTACAGCGCCCAGCATCTGGTCTTCGGTCAGCTCTTTGGCTTCCGATTCAACCATCAGAACGGCTTCCGAAGTACCGGCAACGACCATGTCCAGGCTCGAAGCTTTCAGTTGTTCGTAAGTCGGGTTCAGCAGGTAGCCGGTGCTTTCGTGGAACGCAACGCGGGCAGCGCCGATCGGACCATCGAAAGGAATGCCGGAGATGGCCAGTGCAGCCGAGGTACCGATCATCGCAGCGATGTCCGGATCGGTCTTCTTGCTGGTGGAAACAACGGTGCAGACAACCTGCACTTCGTTCATGAAACCTTCTGGGAACAGCGGACGGATCGGACGGTCGATCAGTCGGGAAGTCAGGGTTTCTTTCTCGGAAGGACGGCCTTCACGCTTGAAGAAACCGCCAGGGATCTTACCGGCTGCGTAAGTCTTTTCCTGGTAGTGAACAGACAGAGGGAAGAAGCCCTTGCCTGGATCGGCTTGCTTGGCACCCACTACGGTCACCAATACGGTGACGTCGTCGTCAACGGTGACCAATACTGCGCCGGAGGCCTGACGGGCGATACGGCCAGTCTCGAGGGTAACGGTCGACTGACCGAACTGGAATTTTTTGATTACCGGGTTCACGGTGTCCTACCTTCTTTGTGGCTCTTGGGGGAACTGGTTTCTTGCGAAATTCTTGGGCAACGCCGGGAATCGGCCCGACTCGATTGTCCAGGGTAAAACGTGTATCCAGATAAAACTTGAGGCTGGGAGCCTGCCATGTGCCAACGGGAAACCCGCTGACGCACGACAGACAACCAACCTCTAGCGCAATCGCTTATTAGCGACGCAGACCCAGGCGACCGATCAGAGCGCTGTAACGGCTCACGTCTTTGCCTTTCAGGTAGTCCAGCAGCTTACGACGCTGGTTTACCATGCGGATCAGACCACGACGGGAGTGGTGATCTTTACCGTTGGCCTTGAAGTGACCTTGCAGTTTGTTGATGTTGGCGGTCAGCAGTGCAACTTGCACTTCTGGCGAACCAGTGTCACCAACAGCTTGCTGGTAGTCAGCTACGATTTGGGCTTTTTCTTGAACGTCGAGAGCCATGAGGCAATCCTTTTATCAGGAAACTGTTTCAGAAAAACAGTTTCAACAGGCCAGGGACAAATCCCTGTATCTAAAAATGAGTAGTGACCGTGCCTGTTGACAGCCACCCTCGTCCGGTCATTCTGACCGAATCAGTCGACGCGGCGCGATGCGCCCGTCTTCGCTCACTTCACCGATACCGATGAAGCGACCATTGTGATCCTGTACCCGGACCATACCGAATTTCGGTGCGTCCGGAGCTCGTACCGGCTGGCCGTTAAGCCAGTAGAACGAACTATGTTCCGAGAACTGCAACAGCGGCCAATCCAGCAGACCGCTGTCCGATGGCATCAGGAAGCGATCGACTGCTTCGTTGCCGCCTTCGGCATGTACCGCTTCCAGCTCTTCCAGGGTGACCGTCTGGGCCAGCGTGAAAGGCCCGGCCTGGGTACGTCGCAGTTCTGCAACGTAAGCGCCACAACCGAGTTGCTCACCGATATCCTCCACCAGGGTACGGATATAGGTGCCTTTGCTGCAATCCACTGCCAGCCGCGCAGTATCACCTTCGAAAGCCAGTAATTCCAAGCGCGTAATAGTAACAGAACGCGGTTCGCGCTCCACTACTTCGCCAGCACGAGCCAACTTGTACAGCGGCTGACCATCACGCTTGAGAGCCGAGTACATCGGCGGTATCTGACTGATTTGCCCACGAAAATTCGGCAACACCGCTTCAATATCGGAGCGACCAACGGTCACGGGACGCTCCTGCAAAACTTCGCCCTCGGCATCCGCCGTGGTCGTGGTTTTACCCAGTTGCGCCAGGGTTTCGTAACCCTTGTCGGAATCGAGCAGGTACTGCGAGAACTTGGTGGCCTCACCGAAGCACAACGGCAACACACCGGTGGCCAGCGGGTCGAGACTGCCGGTGTGTCCGGCTTTCTCGGCGTTGAGCAACCAGCGGACCTTCTGCAAGGCCGCGTTGGAGGTGAATCCCAGCGGCTTGTCGAGCAAGATGATACCGCTGACGTTACGACGGATACGTTTGACCTGAGCCACCGATTACTCCTTGGTGTCTTCGGCTTCTGCCGCAACCGGATGCTGATTGTCTTCAGCCACTGCGCGCTCGATCAATGCCGACAGGTGCGCACCACGAACGACGCTTTCATCGTAGTGGAAGTGCAACTGTGGGACGCTGCGCAGTTTCATCTCGCGAGCCAACTGCATGCGCAGGAAACCGGCGGCGGAGTTGAGCACCTTGATGCTCTGTGCGATGTCTTCGGCGCTGTCCTGCCCCATCACAGTGATGAAAATCTTGGCGTGACCGACGTCACGGCTGACCTCCACGGCGGTAATGGTGACCAGGCCGACGCGCGGGTCTTTGACTTCACGACGGATCAGTTGTGCCAGCTCGCGCTGCATCTGATCGCCGATACGTTGGGTACGGCTATATTCTTTTGCCATGTCTTGTTACCTGTTACTGCCCCACGGCGAAACCCGTGAGGTCTGAAAGCGGCAAACGCCCGGCCTGACAGAAGCCAGACCGGGCGTTGCGTTTAGAGTCCGGGTGATGCGCCGTGCATTTGCATGCGGCTGCCCATCACGGCTCTTGAAGTGCGCGAGTTAGAGGCTGCGAGCAACCTGAACCTTCTCGAAGACTTCGATCTTGTCACCGACTTTGACGTCGTTGTAGCTCTTCACGCCGATACCGCATTCCATGCCGGCACGTACTTCGGAAGCGTCATCCTTGAAGCGGCGCAGGGATTCCAGCTCGCCTTCGAAGATAACGATGTCTTCACGCAGTACACGGATTGGACGGTTACGGTGAACAGTACCCTCGATCACCATGCAACCGGCGATCGCGCCAAACTTCGGCGAACGGAACACGTCACGCACTTCGGCCACACCAAGGATGTTCTCGCGAACATCGCTGCCAAGCATACCGGTCAGGGCTTTCTTGACGTCTTCGATGATGTCGTAGATCACGTTGTAGTAACGCATATCCAGACCTTCCTGCTCGACGATCTTGCGAGCGCCGGCATCGGCACGCACGTTGAAGCCGAACAGTACAGCGTTGGAGGCCAGTGCCAGGTTGGCGTCGGATTCGGTGATACCACCGACACCGCCACCGACAACACGCACCTGCACTTCATCGTTACCCAGGCCGTTCAAGGCACCGTTCAACGCTTCCAGCGAACCACGGACGTCGGATTTGAGGACGATGTTGAGCGTCTTCTTCTCTTCCTGACCCATGCTTTCGAAGATGTTTTCCAGCTTGCCTGCGTGAGCACGGGCCAGTTTGACTTCGCGGAACTTGCCTTGACGGAACAGAGCCACTTCACGGGCTTTCTTCTCGTCGGCAACCACGCTCATCTCATCGCCAGCGTCCGGAGTACCGTCCAGGCCGAGGATCTCGACAGGGATGGCTGGACCGGCTTCCTTGATGGCCTTGCCGTTCTCGTCGAGCATGGCGCGAACACGGCCGTAGTTGGAACCGACCAACACCATGTCGCCTTGACGCAGGGTGCCGTCCTGAACCAGAACGGTCGCCACCGGGCCACGGCCCTTGTCGAGACGCGATTCAACCACCACACCACGGCCAGGAGCCGAAGGCGTAGCTGTCAGTTCCAGAACTTCGGCTTGCAGCAGAACGGCTTCGAGCAATTCATCGACACCGGTACCCATCTTCGCCGAAACCGGTACGAATGGCGTGTCACCACCCCACTCTTCCGACGTCACGCCGTGTACCGACAATTCGCTACGGATGCGATCGAGATCGGCGCCCGGCTTGTCGATCTTGTTCACCGCCACAACCAGCGGAACGCCCGCGGCTTGAGCGTGTTGAACAGCTTCGATGGTTTGCGGCATCACGCCGTCGTCCGCTGCAACGACGAGGATCACGATGTCGGTCGCCTTGGCACCACGGGCACGCATCGCGGTAAACGCGGCGTGGCCCGGGGTGTCGAGGAACGTCACCATGCCACGGTCGGTTTCAACGTGGTAGGCACCGATGTGCTGAGTAATGCCGCCGGCTTCGCCAGCTGCAACCTTCGCACGACGGATGTAGTCGAGCAGGGAAGTCTTACCGTGGTCAACGTGGCCCATTACGGTCACGACTGGCGCACGGGCAACAGCCTCGCCTTCAAACTTCAGGGACTCGGCCAGGGAGTCTTCCAGGGCGGTGTCGCTGACCAGGGTCACTTTGTGGCCCAGCTCTTCAGCAACCAGTTGAGCAGTTTCCTGATCGAGAACCTGGTTGATGGTCGCTGGAGTACCCAGTTTGAACATGAACTTGATGATTTCAGCTGCCTTGACCGACATCTGCTGGGCCAGATCGCCCACAGTGATGGTCTCGCCGATCTTCACTTCGCGCACGACAGGGCCGGTTGGGCTCTGGAAACCGTGGGCGTTGCGCTTCTTCAGCTTGGCCTTGCCGCGACCACCACGACGGAAGCCATCGCTTTCTTCGTCGGTAGTACGAGGGGCAACGCGTGGAGCAGGCGCTTTTTCCTTGACCGAAGCACGATGCGGAGCGTTTTTGCGCTCACCATCGCCGCCACCGCGACGATTGTTATCGTCGGCACGTGGTTTGTCCGGACGGCGCTGTTCGTCACGCTTGCGGGTGTCGGCAGCCGGTGCGGCAGCTACAACCGGAGCGCTTTCACGCACAGGCTCGGCCACGGCAACGGGTGCAGCGGCAACAGGTTCGGCTGGAGCGGTCGGCGCAACAGCTGGCTGGCGACGCGCTTCTTCTTCGGCGCGACGCTTGGCTTCTTCTTCAGCCTTCTGACGAGCAGCATTTTCTACTGCGCGACGCTCTTCCAGTTCACGCTTGCGCTCGGCTTCGATTTCTTCCGGGCTGCGCTGTACGAAGACTTTCTTCTTGCGTACTTCAACGCTGATGCTTTTGCTGCCAGCAACACGCAGGGTGCTGGTGGTTTTACGCTGCAGCGTAATCTTGCGTGGTTCTTCCACTTTCGCCTTGTGGCTGCTTTTCAAGTGAGTCAGCAACGATTGCTTCTCACTGTCAGTCACACTTTCTTCGGCGGCGGTGTGCGGCAGACCTGCCTCACGCATCTGCTGCAACAGGCGCTCTACCGGTGTTTTGACCTCATCGGCCAGTTGTTTCACCGTGACTTGCGTCATGCACTTCTCTCCTCAGGCCGCGCCTAATTACTCGAACCAGTGGGCTCGGGCGGCCATGATCAACTTGCCGGCACGATCATCGTCAATGCCGTCGATGTCGAGCAGATCGTCAATAGACTGCTCGGCCAGGTCTTCGCGGGTAATTACGCCGCGCACCGCCAGTTCCATCGCCAAATCCTTGTCCATACCCTCAAGCGAGAGCAGGTCTTCGGCCGGATGGGCGTCTGCCAGCTTTTCCTCAGTAGCGATGGCTTTGGTCAACAAACGATCCTTGGCACGAGCGCGAAGCTCGTTGACGATGTCTTCGTCAAAGCCGTCGATGTTGAGCATTTCTTCCAACGGTACGTAGGCAATCTCTTCCAGGCTGGTGAAGCCTTCATCGACCAGCACCTGGGCCAGTTCTTCGTCGACTTCCAGCTCGTCGATGAAGTTGCGCAGGATGTCGCCGGTTTCTGCTTGCTGCTTAGCCTGGATGTCCGATTCGGTCATCACGTTCAGGGTCCAGCCAGTCAATTGGCTCGCCAGACGCACGTTCTGACCACCGCGACCGATGGCCTGAGCCAGATTGTCTGCGCCAACGGCGATGTCCATTGCGTGGGCATCTTCGTCAACGATAATTGCTGCAACCTCGGCCGGGGACATGGCGTTGATTACGAATTGAGCCGGGTTGTCGTCCCAGAGAACGATATCAACACGCTCACCGCCCAACTCACCCGACACTGCCTGGACGCGCGAACCGCGCATACCGATGCAAGCGCCCTGCGGGTCGATGCGTTTGTCCTTGGAGCGTACGGCGATCTTGGCGCGCGAACCCGGGTCACGGGATGCGGCCATCACTTCGATCAAGCCTTCAGCGATTTCCGGCACTTCGATGCGGAACAACTCGATCAGCATTTCCGGCGCGGTACGCGACAGGATCAGCTGCGGGCCGCGGTTCTCGGTGCGGATTTCCTTGAGCAGCGCACGCAGACGCACGCCAACCCGGAAGGTTTCGCGAGAGATGATGTCTTCACGAGCCAGCAACGCTTCAGCGTTGTTACCCAGATCGACGATCACGTTATCGCGGGTCACTTTCTTCACGGTGCCGGAGATGATTTCACCCAGGCGCTCGCGGTAAGCGTCCACAACCTGAGCACGCTCGGCTTCGCGGACTTTCTGCACGATGACTTGCTTGGCAGTCTGTGCAGCAATACGGCCGAATTCGATCGACTCGATTTTTTCTTCGACGACGTCACCCACCTTGGCACCTGGATGCGTTTCAGCAACCTTGCTCGGCCAGGTTTCGATGGCCGGATCGTCCAGGTCGGCTTCTTCGACGACCGTCCAGCGACGGAAAGTCTCGTAAGCACCGGTGTGGCGGTTGATTTCCACACGCAGATCAACTTCGTCCTCGAAACGCTTTTTGGTAGCAGTGGCCAGAGCCAGCTCCAGCGCTTCAAAAATTACGTTTGCCGGTACGCCCTTTTCATTGGATACCGACTCAACAACCAGCAGTACTTCTTTGCTCATCGTACGCCTCGCCTTTCGCAAGCCATTGGATCCGCGGGATCCGCGTCTCAGTCAAAACTGGGAATAATGTTGGCCTTGTCGATCATATCGATCGGCAACAGGAACTCATGGTCTTCTACCTGCACCACGACATCCTGTTCTTCTACACCGCGCAGAAGGCCCTGAAAGTTGCGTCGACCTTCAAAAGGCGAGCGCAGCTTGATCTTCACTTGTTCACCGGCAAATTTTGCAAACTGCTCAAGAGTGAACAGAGGGCGTTCCATGCCAGGCGAGGAAACTTCAAGGGTGTATTCAACGGAAATTGGATCTTCAACATCCAGGACACCGCTGATCTGACGGCTGACAATGGCACAATCGTCCACCAGCACACCGCCTTCTTTATCGATATAAACGCGCAACAGTGAGTGGCGACCTTGAGCCGAAAACTCAATACCCCAGCATTCATAGCCAAGGGCCACGACCACCGGGGCCAACAAGGCCTGCAACTGTTCTAGCTTGCTCGACACCTGAACCCCCTCGTGCATGTAAATGCATGCTATGCAAAATAAAAAAATGGGCGAAACGCCCATCCCTGAAACGCCGTCGAACAGCGGCGTTATAAAGTGTCCAGCTAACAAAAAGCCCCTGAAAAGGGGCTCCTTAAACTGGTTGCGGGGGCCGGATTTGAACCGACGACCTTCGGGTTATGAGCCCGACGAGCTACCAGACTGCTCCACCCCGCGACAAAGCTGGGGCGGAAGTATACGACCGATCCCTGACAGGGTCAATGTAACCTTCCACCTGCAAGAAAGCCCGCAACAGCGGGCTCTCCTGACTAATTGGTACCGAGAAGGGGACTCGAACCCCTACACCCTATGGGCACAACCACCTCAAGGTTGCGTGTCTACCAATTCCACCACCTCGGCAATACTACGTTTGAAACCCTTCTTACTTCTGCTCTTGAGCTGGAGGCACGTCAGTCGCACTGTTGGCCGACTTTTGCTCTTGAAGCACCGGGACATCATCAGAAGCCGGTTGTTGCTTTGGAACTTCCAACACTGCCGGGTTTGGCAAACCTACTTGAGTCAGCTGGTGAGCTTTCTCTTTAGCAAAGTAACCTAACCCTAAGCTGGTTATGAAGAAACCTGCGGCAAGTATAGCAGTAAACTTACTAAGAAAGGTAGAGGAACCTTGGCTTCCGAACACAGTATTTGAAGCACCTGCTCCGAAAGACGCGCCAGCATCCGCACCTTTACCCTGCTGCAGCAATACGAGAGCAACTACGCCCAATGCACCCAGCAGATGAAAAACGACTACGACTGTTTCCAGCATTTTTTCAGTTTCCCGCGGCGCGACAAATCGCACCGAACTCATCTGCATTCAGGGAAGCTCCACCAATGAGCCCCCCATCGATATCCGGCATGCCGAACAGTTCGACCGCATTGGCCGCCTTCACGCTGCCGCCGTATAGAAGCCGCACACCTCGTGCGACTTCAGAATTCTCTGCCGCCAACTGCGCGCGAATGGCTGCATGCACATCCTGCGCTTGTTGTGGCGAAGCAGTCAGCCCGGTGCCAATGGCCCAGACCGGCTCGTAAGCGATTACCGCCTTCGCAAATGCACCGACACCCAGCTCCTCAATGATGCTGTCAAGCTGACGCGAGACAACTTCAAGAGTCTTTCCAGCTTCACGCTGCTCAAGGGTTTCCCCAATGCACAACACCGGAATCAAGCCACATGCCTGAGCTGCTGCGAACTTTCGGATCAGCATTCCGTCCTGCTCGCCCATTACCTGACGACGCTCGGAGTGCCCGACAAGCACCAGTGAACAGCCCGCATCCACCAACTGACTCGGAGCAACCTCACCAGTCAACGCACCTTGTGTGGACTCCACCGCAGAATTCTGCGCGCCGACTGCAATCGACTTTCCTTTCAAGCCATCAATCACTTGATTGATATGCAGGCAAGGCGGGAATACCGCTACATCAACACCGCTCGGCAAGGCCAAATCACAAAGGCCTTTGATCAGCTCAGCGACGCTGGCGCGGGTACCGTGCATCTTCCAGTTACCAGCTACCATAGGGCGACGCATGCTGTACCTCGTCGGTCAAAGTGGGCGCAGATGTTACCCAACACAATCATGGCTGGCAAGCCGAATTCAGGCAGAAACTTCACTAACCAGTTTTGCCAGCTCTTCGGCGTAGCCACGAACCTGCGTTTCGTCTTCGCCCTCGACCATGACGCGAACCAGCGGCTCTGTTCCGGACTTGCGCAAAAGCACCCGCCCACGACCCGCCATAGCCTTGGTCACACGCTCACTGGCTTCCTTGACGGAAGGATGATCAAGGGGACTAGCACCACCACCAAAACGCACATTGATCAGGATCTGAGGGCATTTACGCAACGCCTGACGAGCCTGGGCGAGCCCTTCCGATCGAGTCTTGAGCGCTTTCAACACCTGCAACGCGGCAACGATCGCATCACCCGTAGTGGTGTAATTGAAACAAACGATATGCCCCGAGTTCTCACCACCCACCAGCCAGTTACGCTCCAGCAGGTCAGCAATGACATAACGGTCGCCGACATTGGCACGCACGAACGGAATCGCCAGATCTGCGAGAGCCAGCTCCAGGCCCAGGTTACTCATCAGCGTACCGACCACACCGCCCTGCAGCTTGTCACGCTCATGCAGGTCGCGCGCAATGATGTACAGCAGCTCATCGCCATCAACGATGGTACCGGTGTGATCGACCATCAGAACGCGATCACCATCACCGTCAAATGCGATCCCAAGATCGGCGTGCTCGGCGAGAACAGCAGCCTGCAGTTGCCCCATATGAGTCGAACCGCAATTATCGTTGATGTTCAATCCGTTGGGTTGCGCTGAAAGAACTACCACCTCGGCCCCTAGCTCGCGAAACACGCTAGGCGCAACCTTGTAAGTCGCACCATGGGCACAGTCGATGACGATTTTCAGGCCGGAGAAGCTGGTCCCCGTCGGTACGCTACTCTTGCAGAACTCGATGTAACGACCCGAGGCGTCGTTGATTCGCGTGACCTTGCCGATCTTGCTCGACTCAACCACGGTCATTGGCGTATCCAGCAACTCCTCGATCATCAGCTCGACTTCATCCGGCAGCTTGGTGCCCTTTCCGGAGAAAAACTTGATGCCATTGTCGTCATGAGGATTATGCGACGCACTGATCACGATACCCGCTTCAGCATGAAAGGTACGCGTAAGATAGGCGATGGCTGGCGTTGGCATTGGCCCCAGTAACATGACATCGGCCCCCGCCGAAGTCAGTCCGGCTTCCAGCGCAGACTCGAACATGTAACCGGAGATCCGGGTGTCCTTGCCGACCAACACCTTGCAGGCACCCATCTTGCGAAATGCCATGCCTGCAGCCCAGCCAAGCTTGAGCATGAAGTCAGGAGTAATCGGATATTGACCAACTCGACCACGAATGCCGTCGGTACCAAAGTATTTCCTGCTCATAAACACTCCATCATTCTTATTCGGCTGACGCCACTGCGGTGATCATCCTCACCACATCGACAGTTTCAGCGACATCATGGACGCGCAATATACGCGCCCCCTTGTGCGAAGCCAGCGCAGCAAGGGCAAGACTGCCATACAAGCGCTCGCCCACCGGACGATTCAATGCCTGCCCGATCATGCTCTTTCGCGAAACCCCGACCAACAGGGGCCGCCCCAAGGCATGCAAGGCATCCATATGCTTGAACAAGCTTAGGTTGTGCTGCAATGTTTTGGCGAAACCGAAGCCTGGATCAAGAATGATCCGCTCAGCCGCGATCCCTACCGATGCGCACTGTGCCATGCGCTCGACAAGGAACTCACCGACTTCCCTGGTGACGTCCTGATACTGCGGATTGTCCTGCATATCGCCCGGCTCACCGAGCATATGCATCAGACAGACCGGCAGACCGGTCGCCGCCGCCGCATCCAAGGCACCATCGCGACGGAGTGCACGCACGTCATTGATCAACCCGGCGCCCAGTCGTGCGGTTTCACGCATGACAGCCGGCGTGGAGGTATCGACCGAGATGATCACGTCCAGCTCGCGGCTGATCCGCTCGACAATCGGCGCTACGCGCTCCAGCTCTTCCAGTGGCGAAACCGCCCTGGCACCCGGTCGCGTCGATTCACCACCCACATCAATCAGCGTCGCGCCAGCCGCCACCATGGCTTCTGCGTGCCGTAGGGCAGCATCAAGCTGGCTGTATTGACCGCCATCGGAGAAAGAATCGGGGGTGACATTGAGAATGCCCATGACATGAGTCCGGGCCAAATCAAGAACCCGGTTGCCGCAAGGCAACCGGGTCGAGGACAGAACAGAAGTCATTTCAAACCTTAAACGTCGGCAGCCGGACCGCCAATCGGTGTTTCCGGACGCTCTTCGTGCACCACCGGAGGGGTTCCGGAAGTGCCGGTGCCACCGGACCAGTCGCGAGGTTCGCGAGGCGTACGACCCGCCATGATGTCATCGATCTGATCAGCATCGATCGTCTCGTACTTCATCAGGGCATCGGCCATTGCATCCAGCTTGTCACGGTTGTCCGTAAGGATCTGCTTAGCTGTGCCGTAGCATTGATCAATAATGCTGCGCACTTCGGAGTCGATCAGCTTGGCCGTCTCGCCGGAGAAACTTGCATTCTGACCACCGCCGCCGCGACCAAGGAAAACCTCACCTTCTTCTTCGGCGTACATTAAAGGACCGAGTTTCTCCGAAAGCCCCCACTTGGTCACCATGTTCCGCGCAATCTGGCTGGCACGCATAATGTCGTTGGAGGCACCGGTGGTTACACCATCGAAGCCCAGCGTCATCTCTTCAGCGATACGACCACCGTACAGCGAGCAAATCTGACTGATCAGCGCTCGCTTGGACAAGCTGTAGCGATCTTCTTCCGGCAGGAACATGGTCACACCCAAGGCGCGACCGCGCGGAATGATCGACACCTTGTATACCGGATCATGCTCGGGCACGACACGACCAACAATGGCGTGACCCGCCTCGTGGTAAGCCGTGTTCTGTTTTTCTTTCTCGGACATGACCATGGATTTGCGCTCGGCACCCATCATGATCTTGTCTTTGGCCAGTTCGAATTCCTTCATTTCGACAATGCGCTTGCCAGCACGGGCGGCAAACAGCGAAGCCTCGTTTACCAGGTTGGCCAGGTCGGCACCGGAGAAGCCAGGCGTACCACGAGCGATAACGGCCGGAGCGACGTCGTCACCCATTGGCACTTTGCGCATGTGGACCTTGAGAATCTGTTCGCGGCCACGGATATCCGGCAGACCCACTACAACCTGACGGTCGAAACGGCCCGGGCGCAGCAGCGCAGGGTCCAGTACGTCTGGACGGTTGGTGGCGGCAATCACGATGATGCCGTCATTCATTTCGAAGCCATCCATCTCTACCAGCAACTGGTTGAGCGTCTGCTCGCGCTCGTCGTGACCGCCACCCATGCCGGCGCCACGATGGCGACCGACGGCGTCGATTTCGTCGATGAAGATGATGCATGGCGCGTGTTTTTTGGCCTGCTCGAACATGTCACGAACACGGCTGGCACCCACACCAACGAACATTTCGACGAAATCGGAGCCGGAAATGGTGAAGAACGGCACCTTGGCTTCGCCAGCAATCGCCTTGGCCAGCAAGGTTTTACCGGTACCCGGAGGACCAACCATCAGCACGCCGCGGGGAATGCGACCGCCCAGACGCTGGAACTTGCCCGGATCACGCAGGAACTCGACCAGCTCACCGACCTCTTCCTTGGCTTCGTCACAACCGGCAACGTCAGCCAACGTGGTCTTGACCTGATCTTCAGACAGCAGGCGCGCCTTGCTCTTGCCAAAACTCATTGGCCCGCCCTTGCCTCCGGCGCCGCCCTGCATCTGCCGCATGAAGAACATGAACACGGCAATGATCACGAGGATCGGGAAGCTTGCGACCAGGAGTTGAGTCCAGATGCTTTGCTGTTCAGGCTGCTTGCCTTCGACCACGACGTGGTTATCCACCAGGTCGCCGATCAAGCCATTGTCCTGGATCGCCGGACGAATGGTCTTGAAACTGTCGCCATCGTTGCGCTTGCCGGTAATCACGTAGCCATCAACCGCCACGCGCTCGACCTTGCCATCCTTGACCTGCTGGATGAAGTCGGAATAGTTGAGGGTCTGCGGCTCGTTAGGGCTGGAGAAGTTGTTCATCACCGTCACCAGGACAGCCGCGATGATCAACCACAGGATCAGATTCTTTGCCATATCGTTCAATTAACTACCCTCTGAAGCAAGCGCCGCTGATGGCGCGCGCTTCGCATGATATTCACCGGCCTAACTTACTACATTACCTACGACTTGGCAGGCGCCGTCTGTAACCCTTTGTGAAACACTTCCTACACAATATTCGTTATTTCCCACAGGGCGAAATACGAAAATCCTATTGCCCCGCAAAAAAACCTCGCTTTATTCACTCCGACCACGATAGCCCCAAGCCAGCATGTACTGCTCACGGGAACTGCCACGGGACGAATCCGGCTTGATCATCTGGACCTTGTCGAATTTCTTACGAGCGTCCTTTACGTAAGCATCGAACCCTTCACCCTGAAAAACCTTGATCACGAAATTACCACCCGGCTTGAGTATCCGAGCGGCCAGATCAAGAGCCAGCTCGCAAAGAAACATGGCTTTGGGCATATCTACGGCAGGCGTACCACTCATATTGGGGGCCATATCGGAAATCACAAGGTCCACCTGCGAATTACCCACAGCCTCAAGGATCCGGGCAAGCACTTCGTCCTGGGTGAAGTCACCCTGGATGAAAGTCACGTCGGGAATGCTGTCCATTTCCAGGATGTCCGAGGCGATCAGACGTCCCTGCCCCCCAATCAGCCGGCTAGTGACCTGCGACCAGCCACCAGGCGCCGCACCCAGGTCGACAACGCTCATGCCCGGACGGATCAGCTTGTATTTCTCCTGGACCTCCAGAAGCTTGTAACTCGCACGCGAGCGGTAGCCATCCTTCTGCGCCTGCTTCACATAGGGGTCATTGACATGTCTTTTCAGCCAACCAAGGCTTGTCTTGGAACGCGCCATTGGGCACCTCGTTGATAAGGGTCGTGATTAATTGGGCGGATCCACGAACCCTCGGGTAAAATGGCCGCCATTTTACAGAATCCAGACGAAAGGGTCAGATTATGCCGCTCACTCAAGAGCAGAAGAAACAGTACAAATCCATTGGCCACCACCTGAAACCAGTTTTGATTGTGGCTGACAATGGTTTGACTGAAGGTGTTTTAGCCGAATTTGAACGCGCTTTGGCGGATCACGAGCTGATCAAAATCAAGCTCAACATCCTGGATCGCGAGTCGCGCCTGGCGTCCATTGCAGAACTGTGCAAGGTTGGCAAAGCGGATCTGGTTCAGGTCATCGGCAAGATGGCACTGATTTACCGCAAAAACTTCAGCGTCAACAAGCAGCTGTCGAACGTCCATCGCTTCAAGTGATGGCAAGGGTCAAGGGTGTGCTTCGCGCACCCTGCCACTCCACCCAGGCACCGGCTGTATGACCAGCACCAGTCCAGAAAAGCCCAGGACAAGATAACTGAACACCTGCCAACGCACCGCGTCGGGCCACCCGACACGCACCGCGAAGTGCATCGCGCACGCGCCCAGCCCCATCAGCAACAGCTGCCCACGAATATCGCACCATAGACTGGCAAGGCCCTCGGCCTGAATCAGCACCAAAGCCTGAAAAACCAGACACACCGTGGCAAAACCCACCATCAATGCATTCAGCATGCCTGCAATTTCGTCGATCAGCAGCGGTGCCAGGCCAATCAGCCCCAGCACCGGCAACAGACCGATATGCAACAACCACAGGCCGCCAACCCACAACATCTGAGTCAGCTGCCAAAGCACCGCGCCCGCACGAAGCAGGCGCCTGCTTTTACCTTCAGATGTGGCGAACTTCGACAATCTCGTACTCGATGACGCCGCTCGGCGTCTTGACCGCGACCACGTCACCCTCTTCCTTGGCAATCAGGGCGCGGGCGATGGGTGAACCGACAGAGATCTTGCCGAGCTTGATGTCTGCCTCGTCCTCACCAACGATCTGGTAGGTCACGCTTTCATCAGTCTCGACGTTGGCGATCTCAACGGTCGTGCCGAAAATCACCTTGCCAGTATGTGCAATGGTCGTGACATCAATCACCACTGCATTTTGCATGCGGCCTTCGATGTCACGGATCCGCGCCTCAACCATACCTTGCTGCTCGCGAGCAGCGTGGTATTCGGCGTTTTCCTTCAAGTCACCCAACTCGCGGGCCGTACCGATGTCCTGGCTGAGCTTCGGACGAACGACCTTGGTCAGGTGAGCATGTTCTTCTTCCAGGGCGCGAGCGCCCTGAACGGTCATTGGGTACTTCGTTATGCTCATGCCTTCAATCCTGCGTGTAGATCCTGCAAGCGGCGTACGGTCTTCTCGGGACCGAACTTCAGCGCTTCGCAGATCGCTTCGCCAGCAGCAATGGTCGTGGTGCAGTAGATCTTGTGCTGCAGGGCATTGCGACGAATGGAATAGGAGTCGGCGATCGACTGACGACCCTCGGTGGTGTTGATGATCAAGGTGACTTCGTCATTCTTGATCATGTCGACCACGTGTGGACGACCCTCGGTCACCTTGTTCACGCGGCGCACTTTCAGGCCTGCGGCTTCGATCAGCTTGGCAGTACCGGCAGTGGCGACCACTTCGAAGCCCAAGTTGATCAGATCACGGGCCACGCCTGCAACCAATGGCTTGTCGTCGTCGCGCACACTGATGAACGCAGTACCGCCGGTCGGCAGCACTTCGCTGGCACCCATCTGGGCTTTGGCAAACGCTTCGCCGAAGGTATCGCCCACGCCCATCACTTCACCGGTGGACTTCATCTCTGGGCCGAGAATCGGGTCAACACCCGGGAATTTGGCGAACGGGAATACCGCCTCTTTCACGCTGTAGAAGTTAGGAATGATTTCCTTGGTGAAACCGATTTCCTTCAGGGTTTTACCGGCCATGACGCGAGCCGCGATCATCGCCAGGGAAACACCGATGCACTTGGACACGAAAGGCACGGTACGCGATGCACGCGGGTTGACTTCAATCACGTAGATGTCGTCGCCCTGCAGCGCCAACTGTACGTTCATCAGGCCGACCACACCCAGCTCCAGGGCCATTTTCTTGACCTGCTCACGCATCTCGTCCTGGATATGCGCAGGCAGCGAGTACGGTGGCAGCGAGCATGCGGAGTCACCGGAGTGAACGCCAGCCTGCTCAATGTGCTGCATGATTGCGCCGATCACCACGTCTTTGCCGTCGCAGACCGCATCAACGTCCATTTCGATGGCGCAGTTAAGGAAGTGGTCCAGCAGCACCGGGCTGTCATTGGACACTTGAACCGCTTCACGCAGGTAGCGCTTGAGTTCTTCTTCTTCGTAAACGATTTCCATCGCACGACCGCCCAGCACGTAGGACGGGCGCACCACCAGCGGGTAGCCGATCTTGGCAGCCGCACGAATCGCTTCGTCTTCGCTGCGTACGGTGGCGTTTGGCGGCTGACGCAGGTTCAGTCGCTGAACCATTTGCTGGAAGCGCTCACGGTCTTCGGCACGGTCGATGGCGTCAGGGCTGGTGCCGATGATCGGCACGCCGGCGGCTTCCAGGGCACGGGCCAGTTTCAACGGGGTCTGGCCGCCGTACTGGACGATCACGCCTTTCGGTTTCTCGACGCGGACGATTTCCAGCACGTCTTCCAGGGTCACTGGCTCGAAGTACAGGCGATCGGAAGTGTCGTAGTCGGTGGATACGGTTTCCGGGTTGCAGTTGACCATGATGGTCTCGTACCCGTCATCGCGCAGGGCCAGTGCCGCGTGTACGCAGCAGTAGTCGAACTCGATGCCCTGGCCGATACGGTTCGGACCGCCACCCAGGATCATGATCTTGTCGCGGCCCGATGGAGCGGCCTCACACTCTTCTTCGTACGTGGAGTACAGATAAGCGGTATCGGTGGCGAACTCGGCGGCGCACGTGTCAACGCGCTTGTAGACCGGGAATACTTCAAGCTTGTGGCGATGGGCACGCAGGCTCTTCTCGGTCACACCCAGCAGCTTGGCCAGACGCTGATCGGAGAAGCCTTTGCGCTTGAGGCGGAACATCAGGTCACGGTCGATGCTGGTCAGACCCAGGGTCTTGACCTTCTCTTCGTCCTTGATCAGATCTTCCATCTGCACCAGGAACCAAGGATCGATCATGGTCATGCCGAAGATATCTTCAACGCTCATGCCGGCGCGCATTGCGTCCGCCACGTACCAGATACGCTCGGCACCCGGCACGGTCAGCTCGCGTTTGAGGATGCTCATGCTTTCCGGATTGTTCAGGTCAACCTTCTCGTCCAGACCGCAAACGCCTACTTCCAGGCCGCGCAGCGCTTTCTGCAGGGATTCCTGGAAGGTGCGGCCAATGGCCATGACTTCGCCGACCGACTTCATTTGCGTGGTCAGGCGCGCGTCTGCCTTGGAGAACTTCTCGAAGGCGAAACGCGGCAGCTTGGTCACGACGTAGTCGATGGACGGTTCGAAGGACGCCGGGGTCTTGCCGCCGGTGATGTCGTTCGACAACTCATCCAGGGTGTAACCCACGGCCAGCTTGGCCGCGACCTTGGCAATCGGGAAACCGGTGGCTTTCGACGCCAGGGCCGAGGAACGGGATACACGCGGGTTCATCTCGATGACAACCATGCGACCCGTGTTCGGGCAGATGCCGAACTGGACGTTGGAACCACCGGTTTCCACGCCGATCTCGCGCAGTACCGCCAGGGAGGCGTTACGCAGGATCTGGTATTCCTTGTCGGTCAGGGTCTGTGCAGGCGCCACGGTGATCGAGTCACCGGTGTGCACGCCCATCGGGTCGAAGTTTTCGATGGAGCAGACAATGATGCAGTTGTCCTTCTTATCGCGGACAACCTCCATTTCGTATTCTTTCCAGCCGATCAGGGATTCGTCGATCAGCAGCTCTTTGGTCGGCGACAGGTCCAGACCACGGGCGCAGATTTCTTCGAACTCTTCACGGTTGTAAGCGATACCGCCGCCGGTGCCGCCCATAGTGAAGGACGGACGGATGATGCACGGGAAGCCAAGCTTCTCGAGGACCGCATTGGCCTCTTCCATGCTGTGAGCGATACCGGAGCGCGGGCACGCCAGGCCGATGGATTTCATGGCCTTGTCGAAACGCGAGCGGTCTTCAGCCTTGTCGATGGTGTCGGCGTTGGCACCGATCATCTCTACGCCGAACTTCTCCAGAACGCCTTCGCGCTCCAGGTCCAGGGCGCAGTTCAGGGCGGTCTGGCCGCCCATGGTTGGCAGCAGCGCGTCCGGACGCTCTTTCTCGATGATCTTGGCGACGGTCTGCCACTTGATCGGTTCGATGTAGGTAGCGTCGGCCATGGCCGGGTCGGTCATGATGGTGGCCGGGTTGGAGTTTACCAGGATGACGCGGTAACCCTCTTCGCGCAGGGCTTTGCAGGCCTGGGCGCCGGAGTAGTCGAATTCGCAGGCCTGGCCGATCACGATCGGGCCAGCGCCGAGAATCAGGATGCTTTTAATGTCTGTACGTTTTGGCATGGGTTTGTCACTCAAATCCGCAGGTCAGTCGGCAAGCCGTCTTGTTCAATCTCTGAAGCCTTGAGAGGGCCACCGGTATCGGGACCGCCCTCAAGCTTTGCAACATCAGGGCGAGCGATCAGCGTCGCTTGGCCATCTCGTTGATGAAGCGATCAAACAAAGGCGCTACGTCGTTCGGGCCAGGGCTGGCTTCCGGGTGACCCTGGAAGCTGAAGGCGCTCTTGTCGGTACGCTCGATCCCTTGCAGGGTGCCGTCGAACAGCGATTTGTGAGTCGCACGAACGTTGGCCGGCAGGGTGGCTTCGTCTACGGCAAAACCGTGGTTCTGGCTGGTGATCATCACTACACCGGTATCCAGATCCTGAACCGGGTGGTTGGCACCGTGGTGGCCGTGACCCATTTTCAGGGTCTTGGCGCCGGAGGCCAGGGCCAGCAGCTGGTGACCAAGGCAGATGCCGAATACCGGAATTTCGGTTTCCAGCACGTCCTTGATCGCCTGGATCGCGTAGTCGCAAGGCTCCGGATCGCCAGGACCGTTTGACAGGAACACGCCGTCCGGCTGCAAGGCGAGGACATCGGCGGCAGGCGTTTGAGCCGGTACCACGGTGACGCGGCAACCGCGCTCGACCAACATGCGCAGGATGTTCAGCTTGACGCCGTAGTCGTAGGCAACCACGTGGTACGGCAGCTCGGAGGCTTCGATGGTGGCATGGCTGTCGGTTTTCAGATCCCAGACCGTCGAACGCCACTCGTAATTCTCAGTAGTGCTGACGACTTTCGCCAGGTCCATGCCTTTCAGGCCAGGGAAGCCCTGGGCGGCGGCAATGGCGGCCTCATCGGAAATGTTGTCACCGGCCATGATGCAGCCGTTCTGTGCGCCTTTTTCACGCAGGATGCGGGTCAGGCGACGGGTGTCGATACCGGCGATTGCCACAACATTGTTGGCTTTCAGGTAGTCGGACAAGGACATGGTGTTACGCCAGTTGCTCGCAACCAGTGGCAGGTCACGGATGACCAGGCCAGCGGACCAGACGCGGTTGGACTCGGCGTCCTCCGGCGTGGTGCCGGTGTTGCCGATATGCGGGTAAGTCAGGGTAACGATCTGTTGGGCGTAGGAAGGATCGGTAAGGATTTCCTGATAGCCGGTCATTGCGGTGTTGAACACCACCTCACCAACGGTTTGACCGTCGGCTCCAATGGCTTCGCCGCGAAAAATGCTGCCATCAGCAAGGGCGAGTATGGCTGGCTTAGTCAAGAAGACCTCCCGTAAATAAAGCCTGAAAGGGCGATCGCAGGTTGTAAAAAAGCGGAGTGACGTATGGACACGTCACCCCGCTTCTTCACTGAATTATTCTGCGCGCTTTTAGTGGACACACTAAAGCTGTAGCTTACAGAAAAAGGCATTTTTGGTCTACCGCCAATGAGCCCGAAAGGCCAGAGAATGCGACAGGACGTCGCTTGGCGGTGTAAAACCGGACGCTAGCAGATTGCTCGGGCCCGGTTTCAATAGCGTTTTATCGCAGGTCGAGCACGTCTTGCATGTCGTAAAGACCAGGCTCTCGACCATCCAGCCACAAGGCAGCACGTACCGCGCCTTTGGCGAAGGTCATGCGACTGGAAGCCTTATGGGTGATTTCCAGGCGCTCCCCTTCACAGGCAAACAGCACCGTGTGATCCCCCACCACATCACCACCGCGAACAGTGGCAAAACCGATGGTTTCACGCTCGCGCGCGCCGGTATGCCCCTCGCGACCATAGACCGCAACCTTCTGCAGGTCACGATCCAGGGCACTGGCGATGACCTCACCCATGCGCAACGCCGTGCCGGAAGGCGCGTCGATCTTGTGCCGGTGGTGAGCTTCGATAATTTCGATATCCGCCTCGTCGCCCAGCACACGAGCCGCCATATCGAGCAATTTCAGCGACAGGTTCACACCCACGCTGAAATTGGCCGCGAACACGATAGGGATGTCTTTGCCCGCCTCGGCCAGCAACTGCTTTTGCGCAGCGTCCAGCCCCGTCGTGCCGATGACCATGGCTTTACCCGCCTTGCGGCAAAAGGCCAGGTTTTTCAGCATGACTTCCGGCAGGGTGAAGTCGATCAACACGTCGAACTCATCCGCCACCGCATCCAGGTTACCGGACAACGGCACGCCGATACGCCCCAGCGAAGCCAGCTCACCGGCGTCCACACCAATCAGCGTACTGCCGGGGCGAACGATGGCGGCTGTCAGACCGGTGAGCGGCGCGCGTTGCTGCACCGCCTCGACCAGGATCTTGCCCATGCGCCCGGCAGCGCCCATCACAGCTATACGTCGCATGACCACTCCTTACAGATCGCCGAAGAAGCGCTTCACGCCTTCGAACCAGCCAGTGGTTTTCGGCGAGTGACTGTTGTCATCCGCCAGCGAGCTGCGGAACTCTTCGAGCATTTCACGCTGACGACGACTCAGATTCACCGGGGTTTCGACCGCCACGCGGCACATCAAGTCACCGGCACCGCCGCCACGCACAGGCGCAACACCCTTGCCACGAACGCGGAATTGCTTGCCGGTCTGAGTCCCTTCGGGAATCTTCAGTTTGACCCGACCATCGAGGGTCGGAATCTCCAGTTCACCACCCAACGCCGCATCGACGAAGCTGATCGGCACTTCGCAGAACAGATGCTTGCCGTCACGCTGGAAGATCGCGTGTTCGCGCACATTGATCACGACATACAGGTCGCCGGTCGGCCCGCCTTGCGCACCCGCCTCGCCTTCGCCAGACAGACGAATGCGGTCACCGGTATCAACACCGGCCGGCACTTTCACCGACAGGGTCTTGTACTCTTCGACGCGACCTTCGCCATGGCAGGAGTCGCATGGATCGGAAATGATCTTGCCCTGACCATGGCAGCGCGGACAGGTCTGCTGCACCGAGAAGAAACCTTGCTGCATGCGCACCTGGCCGATACCGCCACAGGTCGGGCAGGTCACCGGAGAGGAGCCTTTCTTGGCACCCGAGCCATCGCACGGCTTGCAGTTGACCAGCGTTGGAACGCGGATATTCACGGTCGTGCCGCGCACCGCCTCTTCCAGATCCAGCTCCAGGGTGTAACGCAGATCACTGCCGCGCTGAGCGCCGCCACGGGAACCACCGCGACCGCCACCGAAGAAGTCACTGAAGACATCGCCAAAGATATCGGAGAAGTTCTGACCGCCAAAACCGGCACCGCCGCCACCCATGCTCGGGTCGACACCGGCATGACCATACTGGTCGTACGCCGCACGCTTGCTGGAATCGGACAGTACTTCGTAAGCCTCGTTGGCTTCCTTGAATTTCTCTTCCGACGCTTTGTCATCGGGATTACGGTCCGGGTGGTGCTTCATCGCCAGGCGACGGTAGGCCTTTTTCAGGTCCGCCTCGCTTGAGCCTCGTTCAACACCCAATACTTCGTAATAGTCACGCTTTGCCATAAGTCTTTTGCACTCTTAAGGACGTTCGGCAAACCTCTCCTGAGCCTCGCCAAACCCGTTGAGCCCCAATGCAGGCCCGGACCCAACTCACGTCAATTCAACGATCCTGGTCTTTGATTCGATGCGGTACTTGCGGCTCAGAAAGCAGGAGCATTCCCGGCCATACCATCAGCACGCGAACGTTGTCGCATACTGTAAAAATTCGCTTACTCCAGACATGCCAACGCGGGAGCAAGCTCCCGCGCGGCGACATCCTACCAGTCACCGCCTCAAGGCAGTCAACCGGCCGACCAACAACTTACTTGTGGTCTTTGACTTCTTCGAACTCAGCATCGACGACGTCATCAGCCTTTCCAGCCGACTCAGCGTGCGGTGCAGCGCCTTCAGCTGGCTGAGCCTGCTCGGCGTACATCTTCTGAGCCACTGGCGCGGAGACCTTGGACAGCTCTTCAACCTTGGCTTCGATCGCAGCCTTGTCGTCACCTTTAACAGCGGCTTCCAAAGCAACTACAGCCGCTTCGATTGCAGTCTTCTCTTCGGCACTCACTTTGTCGCCAGCGTCGGCCACCATTTTACGTGTCGAGTGAACCAGTGCATCGCCCTGGTTACGAGCAGCAGCCAGCTCTTCGAACTTGCGATCTTCCTCGGCGTTGGCCTCGGCATCACGCACCATGCGCTCGATCTCTTCATCGGACAGACCGGAGTTGGCCTTGATCACGATCGACTGAGTCTTGCCAGTGGCCTTGTCTTTGGCGCCTACGTGCAGGATGCCGTTGGCGTCGATGTCGAAGGTCACTTCGATTTGCGGCACGCCACGTGGTGCTGGTGGAATCTCGGCCAGGTCGAACTTGCCCAGGGACTTGTTCTGTGCTGCTTGCTTACGCTCACCTTGCAGCACGTGAATGGTCACGGCGCCCTGGTTGTCGTCGGCAGTCGAGAACACTTGCGATTTCTTGGTAGGAATCGTGGTGTTTTTCTCGATCAGCGCAGTCATCACGCCACCCATGGTTTCGATACCCAGGGTCAGCGGGCTGACGTCGAGCAGCAGAACGTCTTTCACATCACCGGCCAGTACCGCGCCCTGGATAGCAGCACCCATGGCAACCGCTTCGTCCGGGTTAACATCTTTACGAGCTTCTTTACCGAAGAACTCGGTAACCAGCTTCTGCACCAGCGGCATACGAGTCTGACCGCCCACCAGGATCACGTCGTTGATGGCGCCAACGTCGATACCGGAGTCTTTCAGAGCAATGCGGCAAGGTTCGATGGTGCGTTGAACCAGGTCTTCAACCAGCGCTTCCAGCTTGGCGCGCGAGATTTTCACGTTCAAGTGCTTAGGACCGGTCGCGTCTGCAGTGATGTACGGCAGGTTCACGTCGGTCGACTGAGCGGAAGACAGCTCGATTTTGGCTTTTTCAGCAGCTTCTTTCAGGCGCTGCATCGCCAGCGGGTCACCCTTCAGATTCATACCGCTTTCTTTCTTGAATTCGTCGACGAGGTAGTCGATCAGACGAATGTCGAAGTCTTCACCACCCAGGAAGGTGTCACCGTTGGTGGCCAACACTTCGAACTGGTGCTCGCCATCGACTTCAGCGATTTCAATTACGGAAACGTCGAAAGTACCGCCGCCCAAGTCGTAAACGATCACGGTGTGATCGCCCTTGGCCTTGTCCATGCCGTAAGCCAGCGCAGCTGCGGTGGGTTCGTTGATGATACGTTTTACGTCCAGACCCGCGATGCGGCCGGCGTCTTTGGTGGCTTGACGCTGGCTGTCGTTGAAGTAGGCCGGAACGGTAATCACCGCTTCAGTCACTGACTCGCCCAGGTAGTCTTCGGCGGTCTTCTTCATCTTCTTCAGAATTTCAGCCGAGATTTGTGGCGGAGCCATTTTCTGGCCGTTCACTTCAACCCAGGCGTCGCCGTTGTCAGCCTTGGCGATTTTGTACGGGACCATCTTGATGTCTTTCTGTACGACTTCTTCGTCGAACTTGCGACCGATCAGACGCTTCACCGCGTACAGGGTGTTGTGCGGATTGGTCACTGCCTGACGCTTGGCCGACTGGCCAACCAGGATCTCGCCATCGTTGGCGTAAGCGATGATCGACGGCGTGGTACGCGCGCCTTCGGCGTTTTCGATAACTTTCGCTACGCCGTTTTCAAGTACGGAGACGCAGGAGTTGGTAGTCCCCAGGTCGATACCGATAATTTTGCCCATGTTCACTCTCCCGAAACTTTGGATTTGGTTGCCGCAGCAGTGGTGGCTAACTGCGGTAGCAATTAAACACTTGACTTCTAAATGGGGGCCTTGCGGCTAATTTCAAGCCTGCTCGTCAATCGAAGGCGAAACAGGCGCCGGCGTCTTGCTGACCACGACCATCGCCGGGCGCAGCAGGCGTCCGTTGAGCTGGTAGCCCTTCTGGAACACCTTGAGCACGCTGTTCGGCTCAAGGTCGGCGCTTTCCTGCATCGCCATTGCCTGATGAAGAACGGCATTGAACGGTTCGCCGTGCGGATCGATCGCTTCCAGTTGATAACGTTTCAGGGTGTCCTGGAACATTTTCAGGGTGAGCTCGATGCCTTCGCGCATCGGACGGATGCTTTCGTCATCCGGACTGGACAACTCCAGGCCACGCTCCAGGCTGTCGATGATCGGCAGCAGGTCGCCAGCGAATTTTTCCAGCGCGAATTTGTGAGCCTTTTCTACATCCTGTTCGGCGCGACGGCGGACGTTCTGCAGATCGGCGGCTACACGCAAAGCCTGATCCTGCGCACCTGCCAGTTGCTCTTCGAGCACTTGTACACGAGCCGTCAGGTCATCACCCGAGGCTTGGGAGGCCTGATCGGCGTCTAGATTTTGCGTATCCACTGTCTGTTCGTCAGCCATAGAATTCTCCTTTCAATATCGTCCGCGAGCCTTAACTCGCGCTTCTGCCCACCTATATGGGGCCGCAAAATCCTGCTTCAAGGGGTGTCCGCGTATTAACCCTACAAAAACACCTGCATTGTCATTCCGGGACGCACTAACGATTTCGTCGGATCAAGCAAATCGAGCTAACGAGGGGCATTGTCAGCCAGAAACAAAACACTGTATAAATAACCAGACCTAATGCCTGGGAGCGGCCTTCATGCTGGTGCACCTGTCAGTACATAACTACGCCATCGTTGAACATCTCGATCTCGAACTCGATCGCGGGATGAGCGTGATCACAGGAGAAACCGGCGCCGGCAAGTCGATCATGCTGGACGCCCTGGGCCTGACCCTGGGCGATCGCGCCGACAGCGGTGTGGTCCGACCCGGTGCAGACAAGGCCGATATCCTTGCCACCTTCGATCTGGTCGACATTCCGGAAGCACGTACCTGGCTTGCCGAACGCGACCTTGAAAATGAAGGCCCGTGCATCTTGCGCCGCGTGATCACCGCGGAAGGACGCTCGCGTGGCTACATCAATGGCACACCCTGCCCACTGGGCGATCTCAAGGCACTGGGTGAACTGCTGATCGATATCCACAGCCAGCATGAACACCAATCCCTGCTCAAGACCGATACCCACCGTCGCCTGCTCGACGAGTACGCCGGCGCCACGGATCTTGCCCGCCAGGTACAGCTGGCGGCCCAACGCTGGCGCCAGACGCGCCAGGAACTGGAACGCCTTTCCAACTCAGGCGATGAGCAGCGAGCTCGCCATCAATTGCTCAGCTATCAACTCGAAGAACTTGAAAACCTGGGCCTTGGCGACAATGAACTGGAGCAGTTGGAGCAGGAACACAAGAACCTGACCAACGCTGAAACCTTGCTGGGCATCTGCCGGCAAGTCGTCGAACAGTGCAGCGAAAGCGATTCGGGCAATGTCTTGAACGCCCTGACCGCCAGTCTCAACCGCCTGTCGAGCGTGAACAACTCGATTGGTGCTCTGGGCGAGGCCAGCAGCCTGTTGACCAGTGCGCAAATCCAGGTCGAAGAAGCCGTCGGCGAACTGAATCGCTTCCTTGATAATTTCGACGCCGACCCATCGCGTCTTCAATATCTCGAAGAACGACTTGATTCGATCTACACCTTGGCGCGTAAACACCGCATCCAGCCGACCGAAGTCGCCGAGATGCAACAAAAGCTACTGGATGAGATTGAAACGCTGAATGCCAACGACGAATCCATCGAACGACTGAGCGATGAGTTGGCCGCTTATGCGCGTCACTACCAGGAAAAAGCCCGAGAGCTAAGCGACCTGCGCCACCAGGCCTCAAGCAGCCTGGCGAGCGCTGTAGAGCAGGAAATTCAGCGACTGGGAATGCCGGGTGGTCGCTTTACCATTGAGCTACGCCCCAATAGCGGTGACGAACTGCTGCCCAACGGACTTGAACAGGTCGAGCTATTGGTCAGCGCCAACCCCGGGCAGCCCTTAAAAGCACTGGCAAAGGTAGCGTCGGGCGGCGAATTGTCCCGAATCAGCCTTGCCATTCAGGTGATCACCGCACAAACCTCCCGCGTACCCACCCTGGTATTCGACGAAGTGGACGTGGGCATCGGCGGACCGACAGCCGAAATCGTCGGCCAGCTTCTACGTCGACTGGGGGAACGAGGACAGGTTCTGACCGTTACCCACTTGCCACAAGTAGCAGCACAAGGTCATCAACACCTGTTTGTTCACAAGGTGCGCGGCGAAGACGCCACCCGCACCGCCGTCTCCAGACTAAGTAAAAATGATCGTGTCGAAGAAGTCGCACGGATGCTGGGAGGTATCGACCTCACCAAGGAATCCCTGGCTCACGCCAGGAAAATGGTCGTAACCGCGAAGATTTAAGTTCGGCAGAAAGCACGAAGGCGACCCTTGGGTCGCCTTCGTTCGTTTCGCGAACCTCAGGTTCGCGCGACTTGCTTACTTTTTCTTGCGTACATACAACACAAGATTGTGATCAACCATTTCGAAGCCATATTTGTCGACGATGGCTTTCTGCAGGCGCTCGATTTCTTCGTCGAAGAACTCAATCACTTCACTGGTCTCGACGTTAACCATATGGTCATGATGCTTGCCGTCGTCCAGCTCGAAGACCGCATGGCCTCCGTCGAAGTTGTGCCGCACCACAAGGCCAGCTGCCTCGAACTGAGTCAGTACACGGTAAACCGTGGCCAAACCGACATCCTCGCCAGCCTCCATCAGTGCCTTGTAGACATCTTCAGCACTCATATGACGCTGCTCGGCGGAATCGAGCATTTGCAGAATTTTGACCCGTGGAAGGGTCACTTTGAGGCCGGCTTTGCGTAGTTCGCTATTTTCAACCATGGTCAGCTTTCTCGCGATGCTGCTTCGCAGCTTCTCTTAATGCGGGTATGATCGGCGTTTACGTTGTCCCAGCCAAGATAGTGGAAGTCGCCCACCGATGCAAAACACCAAGCTCTTGCTAACCAGTTTCACCTTTGTGGGACTGCTCGCACTCGCCGGTTGTTCATTCCCCGGGGTTTACAAAATCGACATCCAGCAGGGCAATGTCGTCACGCAGGACATGATAGACCAGTTACGCCCGGGAATGACCCGTAAGCAAGTAAGGTTTATCATGGGCAACCCTCTGCTGACCGACACGTTCCACGCCGATCGCTGGGATTATCTGTATAGCCTGCAACCGGGTGGTGGTGAACGCCAACAAGAACGCATTAGCGTCATCTTCAACGCAAATGACCAGCTTGTCAGCCTCTCCGGAGACTTCATGCCGGGCATGAGCCGCGACGAGGCGATTCTCGGCAAGGACACCGCCACGACAGTGGCTGCCCCTGTAGAAAACACCGAGAAGCCGAAACCAAAACCTGAAAAACCGGTCAAGCCAGGCTCGCTACTGGACCAGATCCAGAAGGACGTTGACGGTGTAGAGACCGCTCCGGTCCCGACGCCAGAACCTCTGGATACTTCGCCGCAATAATCTGCAACGCAATAAAAAACCCGGCATGCCGGGTTTTTTATTGCGTGAGTTTTAACGCCTCACTGATTCCGCGCCTTGGCCTCGGCAGCCTTGGCTGCACGCAACCTGCGAACTTCTTTCGGGTCCGCCAGCAACGATCGGTAAATCTCGATTCGATCTCCCGGTTGAACCGGACGACTGTCAGAATCGTTTAACGCCTTTCCAAAGATGCCTACCGGGCACTCGGTCAAGTCCAGCTCCGGAAAAGCCAGACCTATACCCGATGCCAGCAATGCCGCCCTGACGGTCGTTCCGGTTGGCACTGACACCGACAGAAGCAGTTGCCGATCAACAGCGGCATACACCACCTCGACCTCTATCAGCACCTCATCCATACATTTGCTTGGCCCGCTGGCAGAATGCATCCACCAGCGTGTTGGCGGCCTGATTGAACAGCGGGCCCAGAGTCGCCCGAACAATCGGCCCTGCGTAGTCGAACGACAGGTCCAGACTGATCTTGCAGGCCTTCTCGCCCAATGGCTTGAACACCCAGATACCGTGCAACTGAGTGAATGGCCCCTCTTCGAGATTCATTTCAATCGACTGACCGGGAACCAGGGTGTTACGCGTCACGAAATGCTGACTTAGCCCACCCTTGGCCACTCCAACACTGGCACGCATATGCTCGAAAGAGCTTTCCAGGACTTCGGCCGTTGAGCACCACGGCAAGAATTCCGGATACCGCGCTACATCGTTGACCAGGTCATAAAGCGCTTGCGCCGGATAGGGCAGCAAGGCCGAACGTGAAATATGTGTCGTCATGTCAGCGTCACTTCCACAGCTGTGCGGCAAACACTACGAGAATGCCGATGGGCGCCACATAGCGCATCAAGAACAAGGACAGGGCGAACAACGCAGGGTTGCGGATCGACAACTCGTCGCGCACCGCTTCACGCCCCATCACCCAGCCTGCAAACACCACGAAACACAAACCACCGAGTGGCAACATGATCCGTGAGGTGAAGAAATCGATGACTCCAAAAAAATCCAGACCGCCCGCGGCTCCCCATTGGTAGAGGTGGAACAAACCGCCTTCGTTCACGAAAAACTTGGCTTGCTTCCAGATATTGAAAGAAAACACCGTACCGAGACCGACAAACCAGCAGGTGAACGCCAGCCAGAAGGTTACCCAGGCGCGGCTGACTTTCGTCCGTTCGACCAGGTACGCCACCATCGGCTCAAGCAGCGAAATGGCCGAACTCCATGCCGCAATCGCTACCAGTACGAAAAACACTACGCCCATCAATTGGCCGAAGACTACGTTACCAAAGGCAAATGGCAAGCTGACAAACATCAGGCCGGGGCCTTCGCTTGGATTCAAGCCTGCGGCGAACACAATCGGAAACAACGCCAGACCGGCCACCAGCGAAACGAAGGTATCGAGCAGCGCCACGCCAACGACAGTCCCGGAAATCGACGAATGCTTCGGCATGTAAGCGCCATAAATCATGATCGAACCCACACCGACGCTCAGGGAAAAGAACGCATGCCCCATGGCTGGCAACAAACCATCGAGGACCTTTTCCGGATGGAAGTCGAACATGAAATGCACGCCTTCCATGAAATGCCCGGTCGTCATGCTGTAGCCCAGCAACACCAGGATCATCACAAACAGCAGCGGCATCATGATCCGCAGACTGCGCTCAAGACCTGCCACCACCCCTTTGGCAATCACCAGGGCTGACAGCAGCATGAAAATCGAGTGCCAAAGTGTCAGACGCCATGGATCGGCGATCACATTACCGAAGTAGGCGCCCACCTGATCCGGTGTCACACCCTGGAAGTCGCCCCGGCCCATGTCGACGATGTAATCCAGCGACCAGCCGCCCACGACACTATAGAAAGACAGGATCAACAACGCCGTGATCATGCCGGCAAAGGCCCCCCAGGACCATTTACCCGAATGCCCGGCTTCCTGCGCCAGCACCTTCAGCGCATTGGCCGGACTCTGCCGGGCACGCCGGCCGATCAGGGTTTCCGCCAGCATGACCGGCACTCCAATCAGCGCAATACAGGCCAGGAACATCAGCACGAAGGCGCCGCCGCCATAGACGCCAACCATGTACGGGAATTTCCAGATACTACCCAGGCCCACGGCCGAACCGGTCGCGGCGAGTATGAAGACCCAGCGGCTAGCCCAACTGCCGTGGACAGAAACCTTGTCTGTCGACATCGTTATTACGACCAAGCATTCAAAAAAGAGCGCGCATTGTCCGGGATTCAATCAACCTGCTCAAGCACGCAGCAACACCGTAGCCGACTCGCGTGCAACTCCCTATAATGCCGCCCCTATGGCTAAACAGAAGAAACACCCAACAGGGACCATCGCGCAAAATAAAAAGGCGCGGCACGATTACTTCATCGAACATCGGTTCGAGGCTGGTCTGGTCCTGGCCGGCTGGGAAGTAAAAAGTCTGCGGGCGAGCAAGCTGCAACTGGTCGACAGTTACGTGCTGCTCAAGGATGGCGAAGCCTGGCTGCTCGGCAGTCACATTACGCCCCTGACAACCGCCAGCACCCACGTCATCGCTGACCCGACCCGCACCCGGAAGTTGCTGCTGAACCGGCGCGAGCTGGACAAGCTGTCTGCCGCTGTGCAGCAAAAGGGTTACGCCTGCGTATGCCTGTCCTGGTACTGGAGCAAGCACATGGTCAAGTGCGAGATCGCTCTGGGCAAGGGCAAGAAGGAATACGACAAGCGTGATACCGAGCGTGAGCGCGATGCCGGCCGCGAGTTGCAGCGCGCGGTGCGCAACAAGGGCAAGGAAGATTAATCTTCCGACCTGATCACTGCTTTTGTGGCGAGGGAGCTTGCTCCCGCCCGGCTGCGCGGCCGTCGCCAATGCATTCGTGACAGCTACGCCAAAAGCCAGGGCCGCTTCGCACCCCAACGGGAGCAAGCTCCATCGCCACATTGAATCTCATTGCAACCGTTACATCCCCTTGCGCCGCTCCGCCCGAGCTACGCGTTGCACTTCCTGACGCACTTCCTCCAGCACTTCCTGCACATACAGGATATGTCGACTGGAGACTTCCCGCGCTTGCTCCGCACGACCTTCGACAATCGCCTGGTACAACTCGCGATGCTGGGTGATCAGCATGTCCCGGGTTTCCGTGCGCTGCTTGTACATGCCGCCAATGTTGGTCACCACATTGCGCTTGAGCAGATCGAATAACCCACGAATGGTGTGCAACAACACGGCGTTGTGACTGGCTTCGGCGATTGCCAGATGGAATTTCGCATCTGCCGCGCCCTCTTCCGCGCGACTTACGTCATCGTGACGCGAATAGCAGTCCTGCAATTCGTTGAACGCCGCCGTCAACCGCTCACGATCAACATCCGTGGCGCGTAACGCAGCGTAATAGGCGCAGGACGCTTCGAGCGTATGTCGAAACTCCAACAGATCGCGCTGCGCTTCAGGATTGCTTTCCAGCAGATGCAGCAATGGATCACTGAAGGTCGTCCCCAGCGATTCCACCACATAATTGCCGCCACCCTGCCGACTGACGAGCAAGCCCTTGGCCGCCAGTTTTTGAATGGCCTCGCGCAACGAAGGGCGTGACACGCCGAACTGTTCGGCCAATACGCGCTCAGCTGGCAAGCGCTCACCCGCCTTCAGCGTGCCCTCAAGGATCATGCCCTCAAGCCGCTCGACAATATCGTCAGACAAACGGCGCTGCCGAATCTGATCAAACCCCATAACTCAATTTCTCCACGATCCCGACGACTCGCCGGGGCTCTATTCTGGCCTATCGGCGCAGCGCCGACACCTGCCAGACAGCAATTGCTTGAACAGACCAGACGACCTGAATACGCAGGCATTCGACAAAAGTTTTAGAGCGGCAAATTGACACACCGCCCACAAGGCTTTTACCCTAGCCAACAGCGATTGTAAATTGGTATTACCAATTAGCCAAGAACGCTGATCAGTGCCTGACCAACAACAATTAGGGGCCACCCCATATGCAAACCTGGCAACAGCTCTACAGCCCGCTCGGCAGCCTCGGCTTGTCCGCCCTCGCGGCCGTTATTCCCATCGTGTTTTTCTTCCTGGCCCTGGCCGTCTTCCGCCTCAAAGGCCACGTGGCTGGCAGCATCACCCTGGCCTTGTCGATTCTGGTGGCAATCTTTGCCTTCCAGATGCCGGTCGACATGGCATTCGCCGCCGCCGGGTATGGCTTCGCCTACGGTCTGTGGCCGATCGCGTGGATCATCGTGGCCGCCGTTTTCCTCTACAAACTGACGGTCAAAAGTGGGCAGTTCGAAATCATCCGCAGCTCCGTGTTGTCGATTACCGACGACCAGCGCCTGCAAGTGCTGCTGATCGGCTTCTGCTTCGGTGCCTTCCTGGAGGGTGCAGCCGGTTTTGGCGCGCCAGTCGCGATTACCGCCGCGCTGCTGGTAGGGCTGGGCTTCAATCCGCTGTACGCCGCCGGCCTTTGCCTGATCGCGAACACCGCTCCAGTGGCGTTCGGCGCACTGGGCATCCCGATCATCGTCGCCGGGCAAGTGACCGGCATCGACGCGTTCAAGATCGGAGCCATGGCCGGCCGCCAACTGCCCCTGCTGTCGCTGTTCGTGCCGTTCTGGCTGGTGTTCATGATGGACGGCCTGCGCGGCGTCCGTGAGACCTGGCCAGCCGCACTGGTGGCCGGCCTGAGCTTTGCCGTCACCCAGTTCTTCACCTCCAATTTCATCGGCCCGGAACTGCCGGACATCACCTCGGCGCTGGTTTCCCTGGTTTCACTAACCCTGTTTCTGAAAGTCTGGCAGCCGAAGCGCGCCGCCGGCCAACACATCGTCGGCGCCGTTTCGGCGTCCGTGGTAACCGCCAGCACCGGTGGTTTTGGCCAGAAGCGCACCACCGTGGCTTCGCCTTACAGCCTGGGTGAAATTTTCAAAGCCTGGTCGCCGTTCCTGATCCTGACCGTACTGGTCACCATCTGGACCCTGAAACCGTTCAAGGCCATGTTCGCCGCCGGCGGCTCGATGTACAGCTGGGTGTTCAACTTCGCCATTCCGCATCTGGATCAAATGGTGATCAAGGTTGCACCGATCGTGGCAGCGCCCACGGCTATCCCGGCGGTATTCAAGCTTGACCCGATTTCCGCGACCGGTACGGCGATTTTCTTCTCGGCGCTGATCTCGATGCTGATTCTGAAGATCAACATCAAAACTGGTCTGACCACTTTAAAAGAGACCTTCTACGAGCTGCGCTGGCCGATCCTGTCCATCGGCATGGTGCTGGCCTTCGCCTTTGTCACCAACTACTCGGGCATGTCCTCGACCATGGCCCTGGTATTGGCCGCCACTGGCGCCGCGTTCCCGTTCTTCTCGCCATTCCTCGGCTGGCTCGGTGTGTTCCTGACCGGTTCGGACACTTCGTCCAACGCCCTGTTCAGCTCGTTGCAGGCGACCACCGGGCACCAGATCGGCGTTAACGACACCTTGCTGGTCGCGGCGAACACCAGCGGCGGCGTGACCGGCAAGATGATCTCGCCACAATCGATCGCCGTGGCCTGCGCCGCGACTGGCCTGGTGGGCAAAGAGTCGGATCTGTTCCGCTTCACCCTCAAGCACAGCCTATTCTTTGCAACGATCGTCGGCCTGATCACCTTGGCCCAGGCCTACTGGTTCACCGGCATGCTGGTGCACTAAACGCCACAAGCGGCATGGAAAAAACCGACGCCGGACCACGACTCCGGCGTCAGCTATTCACCACCCGGTCTGTAAGGCTGCTGAAAGAATCACTCTCTATATTCAGCAGCCTCAGCGGACGGATAACCGGGATCACCCGGAGACACGCCTGATGAGCGAACTCTTTTACAACGCTGTGCCGAATGCGACCCGTGTCGCCCCGCCACTGCCCGAGCCTCGGCAATACCCCAGCGAGAAACCGCAAAGGGTCTACCTGTTCGGGACCTGCGTAGTGGATTTGTTCTACCCGGAAGCCGGAATGGACGCGATCCACTTGCTGGAACGCGAAGGCATCCGTGTCGAGTACCCGCAAGGGCAAAGCTGCTGCGGCCAACCGGCCTACACCTCGGGTTACACCGAGCAGGCAAGGACTGTGGCACGCTCGCAACTGGCGCTGTTTGCCGGGGATTATCCGGTGGTGGTGCCATCCGGTTCTTGCGCAGGCATGTTGCGTGAACACTATGCCGACTTGTTCAAGGACGAACCGCAAACGTTGAAACAGGTTCAGGCACTGGCTGCCAGAACCTACGAACTCGCCGAATTCCTGCTGCATGTCTGCAAGGTGCAGCTCAAGGACAGCGGCGAGCCTGTAAAAGTGGCGTTGCACACTTCGTGCTCGGCACGTCGGGAAATGAACACCCATTTGCATGGCCGCGCGTTGCTGGCGCAGTTGAGCAATGTGGAGCGAGTCGAGCACAGCCACGAAAGTGAATGCTGTGGCTTTGGTGGGACTTTCAGCGTCCGTATGCCAGACATCTCCGGCGCGATGGTGGCCGACAAGACCCGGTCGTTGAAGGAATCCGGTGCGCACAAGGTACTCAGTGCCGACTGCGGTTGCCTGATGAACATCAATGGCTCGCTGGAAAAACAAAAGGAATCGCTGCGCGGCCAACACCTGGCCACCTTCCTTTGGCAGCGTACCGGAGGTGCCCAATGAGCACTTCCACGATTATTCCTACGATTGCCGTAGAAGAAGATTTTCGCACCCGTGCTCACCAGGCGCTGGGTGATGCGCAATTGCGAAACAACTTTCGCAAGGCGATGGATTCACTGATGACCAAACGGGCAGCGGCGTTCAGCGATGCCCATGAAAGAGAACATTTGCGAGCGCTGGGCAACGCTGTCCGTGCCCGAGCATTATCCAAGCTGCCCGACCTGCTCGAGCAACTTGAACAGAACCTGACCCGCAACGGTGTGAAAGTGCACTGGGCGGAAACGGTGGACGAAGCCAATGGCATCGTCCTCTCGATCATCCGCGCTCACGAGGGGCGGCAAGTGATCAAGGGCAAATCGATGGTCAGCGAAGAAATGGAGATGAACCATTTCCTCGCTGATCAGGGCATTGAATGCCTTGAATCGGACATGGGCGAATACATCGTCCAGCTCGACAACGAGAAGCCTTCACACATCATTATGCCGGCGATCCACAAGAATGCCGGTCAGGTCGCGTCCTTGTTCCACGACAAACTTGGCGTGGAATACACCAAGGACGTTGACCAACTCATTCAGATCGGTCGCAGGGTCCTGCGGCAGAAATTCTTCGAAGCGGACATCGGTGTCTCCGGCGTCAACTTCGCCGTGGCCGAAACCGGCACCCTGTTGCTGGTGGAAAACGAAGGCAACGGCCGCATGACCACCACCGTGCCGCCGGTACATATCGCCGTCACCGGTATCGAGAAAGTCGTGGAAAACCTGCGCGACGTGGTGCCGCTCTTGTCGCTGCTGACCCGCTCGGCCCTGGGCATTCCGATCACCACTTACGTCAACATGATCTCCGGCCCACGCAAGGCGCATGAACTCGACGGCCCGCAGGAAGTGCACCTGGTGCTGCTCGACAACGGTCGCAGCCAGGCCTTTGCCGACAGCGAATTGCGCCAGACCCTGAACTGCATTCGCTGCGGCGCCTGCATGAATCACTGCCCGGTCTACACCCGAATCGGCGGCCATGCCTACGGCGAGGTTTACCCTGGCCCTATCGGAAAAATCATCACCCCGCACATGGTCGGCCTGGCGAAGGTTCCGGACCACCCGAGTGCCTCTTCCTTATGCGGTGCTTGCGGAGAAGTGTGCCCGGTAAAGATTCCGATCCCTTCATTGCTGCGTCGCCTGCGGGAAGAAAACGTCAAAGCCCCGGACAGCCCCCATCAAGTGATGCGCGGCCAGGGCAGCAAGTATTCGCGCAAAGAGCGATTCATCTGGAACGCCTGGGCGAAGCTCAACAGTTCGCCGACGCTGTATCGCCTGTTCGGATTCTTCGCCACACGGCTGCGTGCCCTCACACCGAACAATGTCGGTCCGTGGACACAAAACCACAGCGCACCGAAACCCGCCGCCCGCTCATTGCATGACATGACCCGCGAGCATCTGGCCAAACAGGGAGATCGTTGATGAGCGCCAAGCAAAACATCCTCGCCAAACTGCGTAAAAGCCTGACAGGCACTACGCCGGTTGCCGACAACTTCGACGTCGATCTGGTGACGCAGCCCTACACCTACGCCCCTGAGCAACGCATTGCGCAACTGCGAAAACTGATGGAAGCGGTGCACACGGAAATCCATCTGACAACCGACGAAGACTGGCCAGCGCTGCTGGCAAAACTTCTGGGGGACCGTCAGTTGCCAAGCCTGTTGATCGCGCCAACCACCGTTCATGGTCAACGCATCACTCAACACTGGGCGAATAATCCGCACCTGCCGGCACTCAAGGCCTACGACCGTCCGGTAGAGGAATGGAAAGCCGAACTGTTCAATGACACACCTGCGAGTCTCACCACCACCCTCGGCGCAATCGCTGCCACAGGCAGCTTGATTCTCTGGCCGACCCGGGAGGAGCCGCGATTGATGAGCCTCGCGCCACCGGTGCATTTCGCCCTGCTCAAGGCCAGCGCAATTCGCGACAACTTCTATCAGGTACAGCAAGAGTTCGAATGGGCCCAGGGCATGCCGACCAATGCTCTGTTGGTGTCCGGCCCGTCGAAAACCGCCGACATCGAGCAGGTGCTGGCCTACGGCGCCCACGGTCCGAAAGACCTGGTGGTATTGATCCTGGAGGACCAATGAGTCTACCGGCCGCTTTTCTGCGTGATGCACAGCAACTGATTCCCCGGGAACGACGCTTCGACGACCCGTTGTCGACGCTGGCCTTCGGCACCGATGCCAGTTTCTACAGACTGATTCCGCAGCTGGTGATTCGCGTCGAATCCGAAGAAGAAGTCGTCACGCTGCTGAAAATGGCCCAGCGTGACCGAGTGCCGGTGACGTTCCGCGCTGCCGGCACCAGTCTCTCTGGCCAGGCGATCAGTGATTCAGTGTTGATCGTGCTCGGGGATAACTGGAACGGTCGCGAGATCCGTGGCCAGGGCACACAAATCCGCCTGCAACCTGGCGTGATCGGCGCCCAGGCCAATGCCTGGCTGGCACCGTTCGGGCGCAAAATCGGCCCTGATCCGGCCTCGATCAATGCCTGCAAAATCGGCGGCATCGTCGCCAACAACGCCAGCGGCATGTGCTGCGGCACGGCGCAAAATACCTATCACACACTGGCCGGGATTCGTCTCGTACTGGCCGACGGCAGTCGTCTCGATACCGAAGATGCCGCCAGCGTCGCGGCGTTTCGCCAGAGCCATGCAGCGCTGCTGGAGCGCTTGGCGACATTGGGTCGCGAGACACGCGCAAACACCGAACTGGCAGCAAGGATTCGCCACAAATACCGCCTGAAAAATACCACCGGCCTGTCACTCAATGCCCTGGTGGATTTCGACGAGCCTGTGGATATCTTGAGCCACTTGCTGGTGGGCTCCGAGGGCACCCTCGGTTTCATCAGTGCCGTGACTTACGACACCGTGATCGATCACCCGAACAAGGCCTCGGCGCTGATTGTGTTTCCCGATGTGGAAACCTGCTGCAACGCGGTTACCGTGCTCAAAAGCCAACCGGTGTCGGCGGTGGAGCTGCTGGACCGCCGCAGTTTGCGCTCGGTACAGAACAAGCCCGGCATGCCGGCTTTCGTACAGCAGCTGTCGAATAACGCCTGCGCCCTGCTGATCGAATCCCGCGCCGCGTCGTCCACACTGCTGCATGAACAATTGGCGCAGATCATGGCGTCCCTGGCGTCGTTCCCGGTGGAGAAACAGGTCGATTTCACGGAAGACCCACTGGAAAACGCCCGTCTCTGGGCGATCCGCAAAGACACCTTCCCCGCCGTCGGCGCGGTGCGCAAAACCGGCACCACGGTGATCATCGAGGATGTGACCTTCCCGGTGGAACAACTGGCCATCGGCGTGAACCGGCTGATCGAGTTGTTCGACAAACATCACTACGACGAAGCGATCCTTTTCGGACACGCGCTAGAAGGCAATCTGCATTTCGTCTTCACCCAAGGCTTCAATAACCCGGAAGAAGTCGCACGCTATCAGGCGTTCATGGATGACGTGGCGCAGTTGGTTGCGGTGGAGTTTGGCGGTTCGCTGAAGGCCGAACACGGTACCGGGCGCAACATGGCACCGTTTGTCGAACTGGAATGGGGCAGCGATGCCTATCAGTTGATGTGGCAACTCAAACGCCTGCTCGATCCCAACGGCATTCTCAACCCGGACGTTGTGCTCAGCGAAGATCCGCAGATCCACCTCAAGCATCTCAAGCCCTTGCCGGCCGCCGACGAGATTGTGGACAAGTGCATCGAATGCGGTTTCTGCGAGCCGGTTTGCCCGTCGAAAGGCCTGACCCTCAGCCCTCGCCAACGCATCGTGATCTGGCGTGACATTCAGGCGAAGAAACGCGCGGGCGTGGACACCACCGAACTCGAAGCGGCTTACGAGTATCAAGGTATCGATACCTGCGCCGCCACCGGGCTCTGTGCACAGCGTTGCCCTGTAGGCATCAATACCGGCGAGTTGGTGAAAAAGCTTCGCGGACGCCACGCCACGCATAAGAAAACCGCCAACTGGCTGGAAGGCAATTTCGCCACGGCGCTGCAAGGTGCACGTTTCACACTGCACGTCGCTAACGGCGCGCGGATGCTGTTGGGAGCGCCGCGCCTGGCGAAGCTGTCGGCGACGCTGACAAAACTGTCCAAAGGGCAGGTCCCGCAATGGACCAACGCCATGCCACAGCCGGAAAAAGCCATTCGCTTCAGCCCGACCGTGTCGGACGAACGCCCTCGGGTGGTGTACCTCGCAGCGTGTGTGTCGCGGGTCATGGGCCCGGCGGCAGGTGATGAAGAGCAGATGTCGCTGTACGACAAAACCCGCGGACTGCTGGAAAAAGCCGGTTACCAAGTGATCTTTCCGGACAATCTGGACAATCTCTGCTGTGGCCAGCCATTCGCCTCCAAGGGCTATGCCGAACAAGCCGAACACAAACGACAGGAACTGATTGGCGCCTTGCTGCACGCCAGTCGCGGCGGGCTCGATCCGATCTACTGCGACACCAGCCCCTGCACCTTGCGCCTGACCCAGGACCTGGGCGATGTCCGCCTGGACCTGTACGACCCGGTGCGTTTCATCAGTACGCACTTGATGGATCGACTGGACTTCACCCCACAGGACACGCCGATCGCGGTGCATGTCACCTGCAGTACCCAGCACCTCGGGGAAAGCCAGGCGTTGATCGATCTGGCACGCAAATGCAGCAAAACCGTGATCATCCCCGAAGGCATTCACTGCTGCGGGTTTGCCGGCGACAAGGGTTTCACCACCCCCGAACTCAACGCGCACTCGTTGCGCACCTTGAAAGACGCCGTGCAGTACTGCAGCGAAGGCATCTCCACCAGTCGCACCTGCGAGATCGGCCTGAGCCAGCACGGCGGGATCGATTATCACGGGCTGGTCTATCTGGTGGACCGCGTGACCCAGGCACGTCCGTCAGGGCGATGGATTGAATAAGGGGCGTTTTTTGCCCCTTAACTCATGCGCAGTGATGTACACCGGCAGTCACCCGTCCAGCAAAAAAAAACCGAATTCCTGCGCCCGGCTATAGTCATTTAGCTAGGCCCACGTGAAAGGGCTTATAACCACCTCGGCCAGCGGCCCGAATTACCGGCAGCACCGAGCCCTCATGTGCAAGGAGATACCCATGAAGCACTCTGCAATTGCTGGATTGTTCATCACTGCTGCACTGTTGGCGTCGCCGGTATTCGCGGCAGACAAGGATCTTTGTGTAGCGAACATTCAACAAATAAGCGATTTCGTGGACAGTGCGCCCTCCATACCGGAAGGTTCCCTGAACAACGTCAAAGATGCGCTGGAGAAAGCCAAAGCAGCTCAGGCGGCCGGTAACGACAAGGATTGCGTGGAAATCTCCTCCGGCATGATCACCAAAATGCAGATTCGAAACCCGACCCGGAACTGATGCCAGACAAGGGCCAACCTTCGGGTTGGCCTTGCCGACGTACTGGCTCCATCCAGTACGAAGCAAATCCAGAACCCGCCAAATTGCGGGTTTTGGTGCATCTGGGGCTCGGTAAACCTGTTTAGTACCATTGGGCCTGTCGCGCAGTTTTTTCATCGCTTTTCTGCCAAGACCGAATTACTTTGCTGCGCCGCAGTCTTTTAGATAAGCCCAATCAACGTGGCTGATTTTTAGACTCGGCCGAGCCCCCGCCCATACAGCAGCACCGAGCCCATCAGTTCGAGGAGATCCCCATGAAACGTACCTTAGTCGCTGGCCTGTTCATTTCTGCTGCCATGTTGGCCTCTCCCGTATTTGCCGCGGACAACAACCTGTGTACGAGCAAGCTGCAAGAGCTCGAAGCCAAAGTGAATTCGCTGCCAGCGACCTCCACCAATGCACCCGAGATCAAAAGGCTGTTGGCCAGCGCCAAAGCTTCACAAGCCGCCAAAGATGACAAAAAATGCGCCACCGAGGCCAGCCAGGCATTGTCTATGGCAAATTGACCAACGAACCAACCCATGATCAATCGAGGCCAACCTTGCGGGTGGCCTTCTGAAGCGTGTTGGCGTACACTGTGCAGGCTTGTTGCTCACTTTGATTCACCGAGTAACAGGCTCGGGGCCGTTTAGGATTCGACGCCGGTCGCGAAACTTTAGGTGCATGCCGAGTTGGTAACAGAACTCGTAAATCCACTGTTGCAACTACTTATAGTTGCCAATGACGATAACTACGGCCAGGAATTCGCTATCGCTGCGTAAGCAGCCTTAGAGCCTGAGCTTCTGGTACCTTCGGGTCCAGCAATCATCAGGGGATGTCTGTAAACCCAAAATGATTGTCATATAGAACAGAATCGCCGTGCAGTACGTTGTGGACGAAGCGGCTAAAACTTACACAACTCGCCCAAAGCACCCTGCCCGTCGGGTCGCTGAGGGTTAACTTAATAGACACGGCTACGCATGTAGTACCGACAGCGGAGTACTGGCGGACGGGGGTTCAAATCCCCCCGGCTCCACCAAATAATCATCTAAAGACGTCCACGGACGTCTTTTTTTGTGCCTTAAATCCAGCAAATACAAGGCTTTAGCGTCCATTAGGGTCCACGGACGTTCGACAGAATCCACATCACCTGGTATTCCACATGGTATTCCAAGCCCTTCAGTGGTAATTTTTGGAATACCGAATGATGTCATGGAATACCTCATGTGCGCCCAAGCCACCCGCCTCTCTGATCGCCAGCTCAAAGCTGTAAAACCGAAAGACAAGGACTACGTCCTCAGTGATGGGGATGGTCTACAGCTGCGAGTGAGAATCAATGGCTCTACGCTATGGAACTTTAACTATCGGCAGCCGGTTACCAAGAACCGTATCAACATGGGCCTCGGCACCTACCCAGAACTTTCGCTCGCGCAAGCCAGGAAGAAAACGGTCGAAGCCAGAGAGCTTCTCGCGCAGGGCATCGACCCGAAAGAACATCGTAGCGCGCTGGAGCAGACAAAAAAGCAGGCAACTGAGCACACATTCGAGAACGTGGCGTCCGCTTGGTTTGAACTGAAAAAAGATTCCGTCACTCAGGCTTATGCCGAGGACATCTGGCGTTCGCTCATACTGCATGTTTTTCCAACGCTAGGAACAACACCTATCTCGCAGATCAATGCCCCGACGGTCATCGAGCTGCTGCGCCCTTTGGAAACCAAAGGCAGCCTGGAGACAGTGAAGCGACTGACTCAACGCCTCAACGAGATCATGACCTACGGCGTGAACTCGGGAATGATCTTTGCCAATCCGCTCAGCGGCATCCGGGCCGTTTTCAAAAAGCCGAAAAAGCAGAACATGGCAGCCCTCCGCCCCGAAGAACTGCCAGAACTGATGGTTGCCATCGCCAATGCGAGCATAAAAAGAACAACACGCTGCCTGATCGAATGGCAGCTCCATACCATGACCCGCCCTGCAGAAGCTGCCACGACCTCCTGGGCTGACATCGATCTAGATAAGAAAACCTGGACGATCCCAGCGGAGCGGATGAAGAAGCGACGCGCTCACGTCATACCACTCACCGAACACGCACTGGCTCTACTTGAGACGATCAAACCCTACAGCGGCCACAGAGAGTATGTATTCCCCGCCGATAGAGACCCGCGGACTCACTGCAACAGCCAGACAGCAAACATGGCCCTGAAGCGAATGGGCTTTGAAGGGCGCTTAGTGAGCCACGGCATGCGTTCGATGGCTAGTACTATCCTAAACGAACAAGGATGGGATCCGGAGCTGATCGAGGTCGCACTTGCACACGTGGACAAAGACGAAGTGCGTAGCGCCTACAATCGTGCGGATTACATTGAGAGAAGACGCCCGATGATGGCTTGGTGGAGCGAGCATATACAGCAAGCGGGGATGGGTAGCCTTTCACTGTCCGCAATGCAAGCCCATAAAAGAGGCAGGCTAACACTCGTATAGTCCGCAGGAGAAAAGAGAAGATACTCACGTGCAGTTTACAGTTACTCCTCATTCGGATTTGTGTCCCAGATACATCGCAGGCGGCTATGACGCTTGACCACCGCGAGTGTTCAACTTAGTCAAGCCGCTAATCAACGGCCAGCCAGATTGCCGCGAAGCTGTTCACTGCTGAAAAACTCATAGTGCTCACTCCCTGCGGACAGATAAAAACAATCGCAGCGCACTGTAAACCCGGACTCAAAACACTCAACCCGAGTGCCAAGCCATGATCAAGCTCTCGCCAACCCCATACAAGTTACCTTCAGGGGCCGGTGGAGAACTGAGACCGATTTAAATTTTTCGCCCCAACGGTGAAAAACAAGGCGCTCCGGCCTTCAATTCAGCCAACACTTCCTCATACCCCAAGTCCCCCTCCGCCTCCCGAGCAGGAATCACTTCTCCATGTAACTGAGCACGCAGGTCATCCCAACGTTCCAACAGGACCTTCCAGTTATGCTCGTCGTAAGTCCCTCGAAAGATCACCGGATGCACATCAATGCGCGGCAGCTCTGACGCTGGACTCCCCCGCTCCAGCGCCTCACCCAAACGCCGACTCCAATGACTGCCCACTCGATCGACTCGGCCGATCTGTTGTTCGACTACCCCTGGGTTCCATTCCGGGTGCATGAGGATGACTGTCTTGCATGCCTGATGCAGGTTGAGGCCTTCGCGGCCGACGGTGGATTGGGCCACGAGAACACGGGGAAAGCTGTTCGGGCGGTTGAAGGCCAGTTGCAACAAGCGGCGGGTAGATTGTTCAGTGCCTCCGTACATCAGGCGAGCGAAACCACCCTCCTGGTGGGAAAACTCAGGCTGCAGACGGGCGAGTAGCAGCTCCCATTGCAACGCAATTTCGCCAGTATCCGGTGTGTGGGGATTGTCGTCCGTGTGCTGGTCACCGGCAGCGTTCAGCAGTTGGCAAAAGGCGGTGCACACTTGCTCAGGTGTCAGATGTTCGACGTCCTCACCAGTGAGGTCGAGGATCGCCCGGGTAAACAGCGCCACGGGATGTTTCTCGGCGGTGCCCACCAGATCCTTGTTGAGTTCGGCCTCCTGAAGGTGTTTGAACATCGCGCGGGGTACCTGCTCATGTCCGGGCAGTCCCGCATCCAGCCAGCCGAGCAGACGCCGGCGCAGTTGCTCCCGACGTGTGCTGTGGGTGCTGTATTGATTGGCCAGCAGCTCAGAGATCGAGTTGAGTTTCAGCCGGCAATTCAGCTGACGATGCGCGATCTCCACTGCTGCCCATTCCGAATGGTCATCGGGCTCGTCGGCACGAGCCTGGATAACGCTCTGCGGCCAGTAACGGCCGGCCTCAAGGCTACGTAGCATTTCACGTGCGTTCAGCAGCCGGATCAAAGCCCGCATGGGTGCGGTGAAACGGCCGAACACCAGCACCTTTTCTTCTTGCTCGTGTGCGGCTTCGATGGCCGTGATGGTGGCCAGGATTGCCGGGTGCTCAAACAAGTGGTGAGGGCTCTGAAACGCCTGTGCAGCTGTCTTCAACCACCACTGCACGCGTTGCTGGCGCTTGTCATCGACCGTGCTGGAATGTCCGTCATCCGGCAGGGCAGACGGCTCCGCTGGTTCGTTGATCTGCGCCAGGAGGTCGGCGATGCCATGCCCATTGGCCAGGGTCAATCGCAGGCGTTTGGCCGTTGAATTTTCGTCCAGTCGCGAGGCCACGGAAAGCGCCTCAGTTGCGCACACGGCCTGTCGCCAAGGTAACTTCAGCGCGCGTACATCCACACTGACGGGCTTTTGGGTGTTTCGATAGCTTTCCCCCTGAGCTTCTTGGGCGAAGCGTGAAACGTCGGCGTCTTCACGTTTGTCCCGGCGCAGCAAATAGGGGCTCAACGTCGATTGAAAGGCACTGGCTGCAGCCTGATATTGTTGACGGGCCGTGTCGCTAGAACGCCAATGAACACGCAGATGACGGATGGCCTGCGCAAAGTCGTTGATCACAGGCTGAAGTTGATCGCGCACTTTTTCGTCGAGACCAAGCCGTTCAAAGGTTTGCCGCCATTGCTCGACATCCAGCTCCACAGGAGTCGCTGTCATGCACAAGCGACGGCTGTGCTGAGCTCCCTGCACCACGTTACCGAGCAACCGGCTCAGGCCGCTGTCGGTGCCGCGACTTTTGTGGGCCTCATCGATCAACAGCAGGTCGAAGGAGCCCAGTCCAAGCCCGACCACCTGTTCAAGCCAACCGCGATGAGAAGTACCACGGCGGTAATCGGTGTGAGTATCGGGATTTGGCCAGGCATGCCCGGTCGTGACGTCAGTCAACCAGGTGTAAGCGGGTTGCGCGGCGTCTTCGCTGATACGCCCCACAATACTGGCGGCTGCTCGCTTGACCCATTCATCATAAGGGCCTGACAGGTGGTAGCCATTTGGATACTTGAAACCTGTCTCCTTCCGCCAGCGTGCGAAGACTTCCGGCACCAACTCTCTGCGCCAGCGCATTGCGTTCTCACCCATACGCCAGTTGGCAAAGGTATGGGACAGCACCAGGGTTGGCTCCTGAAACCATGGTTTTTGATTGATGATCTCTTCGGCACTCCAGGCTTCAAAGTAGCCGAGCAGACCACGCAACATAGCGGGAGTAGCGACGCCTCGCAGTTTCAACTCAGCTTGCCACTGATAACCCAGGCCTGGCGGGGCGATGACGGCGGCTCGACCGCCAGCGTCGTTGACTGCGCGAATCAGCTCGACAGCGATACGAGTCTTGCCCATACCCACTTCGTCGGCCAGCACTACCCCGTGTTGGCCAATACGATCGGCCAACGCATGCAGGCTGGCTCGCTGGCCTGGATTCAGGTGCGCAGCCGACTCACCTGCGTCATCTGCATGTTGTTGCTGTTGCATCGCCCGTTCGCGCAGTGAAGCCGCAACGGTTGCCCAACTGAAGGCTATCCGCTTCATGGCAGGACTCCCAGGGGATGTGAGGTGTCGAGTTTCCAATGGGCCTCGATATTGCTCAGTGCGGCTTCGTAGCGCTGCCCTTCCGGATGGTCCGCTGTCTCGGCAAAACAAGGCCTGAACGCAGGTTGACGCAAAGCATGGATGGGGTTGATTTCGAGTGTCAGAAACTGCTGCAACAACTCGCAGCCAGCAGCCTGAATGAGCGATTGCTCCAGTCGGGCACACCACACCGGCCAATCCCGAGGCTCCAGCGCAGTTTGTTTCGCGGCGATGCCTTCGATCAGTTCCATCATTTTCCGAATCGGGTAACGCGCCGCTTCTTTTCCTGCTGCTATGGTTCCCTGCCTGTCGGCAGAGCGCTTGCTGTCGTCGAATGCGTTGGGCAGTTCCTCTTCGCTGGGCGACTGTGGAAAACTGTCGAGTTGCATCCACGCATCCTCCAGGCTGATTTCTGGCAGCTCGGTGGCAGCCAATCGGCCAAACCCGTCCAGCACCGGTACCGTCATGACATGCGTTGCACCCGCCTCTTGCCAACTGACAACCACCTGCCGCGGTCGTGGTCCGCGCCAGGCAAAGCCTTGACCCTCAACATATGCACAAGGCTGTCGCGACGTATCCAGCACTGAGTAATCACTCCGAGAGCGATCATCGGCGCTCAACCAGCCTTGCTCTGGTGTATCCGTGCCCCGCCACATCAAGTAAGCCACGGGCGCTGCGCTGAACACTTCACTCCCCACCTCAAGATCCTTGCCTTGCTGCAGCGTCTCAGGGACGCATTCCTGCTCCCACTGAATCGGCAGGTAATAACCAATCGATTCGGGATCAGAACTCCCCGATTTTGCCGGGTACCAGTTCAAAGGCGTCGGAGCGAATACCACCCCGGCCTCAAGGTTGCCCGTCGATCGCCCCATCTTCAGGGTGAAGCCTTGCCGGGTGAGATTGCCCGAGCCAAGGTACAGCCATGGGCTGGCTGTTTTTTCCGAATGCCCGGTCTCGCTGGCGCTGAAAATGAACTTGGCATGCAAGGTGCGTTTTTGCACGTCAGGAAAGTAGGCCGGCTGAGCCGCAGGTCGTACGCTGACGCTGGCAGCCGTCAAGTTCGCGGCTGCCGCTGCAATGCCCTGGCAGCTCGCCTCGTTGACAAACAGATCTACAGTGCTGGTCGCCGTAAGCAGACGCGGTTCTCCTTCTTCACCGCGCAAGCGCCTGATGATGCTCAACGGGACCGATGCATGCTCTCCGGGCATTGAAGACTCATAATAACCCGAGCCCATGGCCAAGTAGTTACGCGCCGTTTCTCGACCCGAGGCATAAACGACTTTGGCTGGCAGTTGGGCGAGCAGCGACGCTTTTCGGTTATCGAAGAAACGCGCGTTCAATCCGGTAGCTTTCGGCTTGACCTGCTTGAGTAGGATCGCATCCATATCCGCCACGGCCTTGGCTGTCAGCGGGTTGGCGAGCAGCGCACGGTCGTCGTAATGCTCACGTAGCCAAAGCAGTAAACTCCAGGCGCTGCAGATATCTGTCCGGTCCTGCTCCGTTGCCTCGGTGGGTGCTACCAGTTCGTCGCTGCACAGGTCCAGGCGCCAGATCAGATCAAGGCTCTGCTCTAATGTCTGCCGGGTCCAGTTGCCGGTGGACACAAGCAAACGCAAACACCAGGCGTCGCTCTTGTCAGTGCTGCGGTAACCCAGCACCGCGACCTTGGCGTGCATAAGGTTGAATGGCAAATCGGCTTTCGCCCAAGGTAAATGCAATAGGCCCGGCACTTCGACCGGGGTAATCTGGATCGCGCGCGGGTCCAGCATCAGTGCAAATAGCGTTTCCCCGGCATAGGCACGCTGATTGGCTTGCTGGTGGCTGAAACGCTCAAGCGCATCGTTGAGAAACCTGTCCTCAGCCGAAAAGCCGCAAAGCCAACCGAAGTGGCCAGTAAAACCGTCCGGCGTTTCGAAGTGTTGGGCCAGAGAGGCAGGAACCTGACTCATAGACTTACCTCTTCAATGGCTACTGCTGGAGCTGGGGTGAGCCAGGCGCTCAATTGGCCCTGGAGATCCAGGTCCAGTCGATGCAAGCGATCTACGCGATGGGAAATCCAGGCTGGCAGAGCGGCTTGGAAAGCCTCTCCTTGGGCCTCGATAACAGTCTGGCCAATATCGACCTCCAAAACCTGATGCTGGAACGCACCTCCAGGCAGAATGTCCTTGCCTTGCAGGCGCAGAACCCGACCGTCGCGGCTCACCAGACTGGCCAACAGGCTCGAACTATCAGGATCTATACACTCATGGCAGAAGGTCGAGGCGACAGGATCGGTTCGCTGCCGCTGAGGGTTATCCAGGAACAATCGGGCCATTTCGCGCAAATGAGTGATGTGCGTCGAGATGCGTTCGGGCAGGACACTCCCTAACTCGAACCTCTGCGTGCTCAACACCGCCATGTGTTGCTCCACAGCGTTCAGCATGTTGTAGGCGGCATCCTGCACTTGAAAAAACAGAGCGCCATAATGCAAGTCGTTCCAGTGTTCGGGGGCGATTTCATCGGGTCGCTCGGCCCAATCGAACACGGCTTCCGGCTTGGCGTGACGAGCCCGTACCCAGCCACGTATGGCTGCGCGTCGCAAGCCACCGCTGTCTACGGAAGGTTCAGCATCTATGCGGCGAGACAACAGCGCACGGGCCTGTTCAGGTAAGACTTGTAAAGGCGAGAGCAGCCCAGAAGCGGGGCCTTTCAACCTATCTACAGAATCGCCTCTTTGTGCCCACTGCACCAACTCCTCTAACAGCTCTCCGTCATCCTCACAGCAGGCGTTAACGAATTCATGACCAAAGGCCGTGCAGGTAAAGGCATTGAATCGTTCACCTTGCGCGCGCACCAGCCCCAGGGCCAACAATGCCTGGCCTGTCCCCATTCGCATTGGTTGGCTGACATAAAAACCTGGCTTGCACAGGGTCTTGAAGTCGAAATTTGCCTTGCCGCGCAGCTTCTCCGAACCCCGTACCCTGGCATCACCGTGACCTTTGTTCTGTTTGAGCGCGTAGTAGCAGCCCAACGCTTCAATGGCGTTGGCCGCGTCAATGTTCGAGACATTCGACTTGCGCTCACGCAACTTCTGCGCGAGCGCGATACCCAGCATCGCCAAAAGCAACTGTTTGGCGTACCACACTCCGCCCATGCCAGGGACAGCGCGCTCGTTGTACTCGCGCACTGCGGCGCCAATATCAAGCGTGCGGGTGCGTCTCTCGCCGCCCAATTGTTCAGGGCCAGAGAGACCCCAGATCATGTTCATAAGCGGCTTCCTTTCCATTTGTGGCGAGTCAGTATTTGAACTGGCGCATGGAAAACGACGGTAGCAAAATGCCACAATCGCGTCCATGTTGGCTTCGGCGGGATACCCATGTTCGTTAATTTAAGTCCCAATTAAAGCTTGTCTGATCCATGCCGATATCTTGCAGTAGAACACTCTCGCAGGCACTCACGCCTACACGCACAAGGAAGTTGCGAATGTCTGTGGCCATTCTGATTCATCCTCACCTCATCTCTATTCTTTTACCCCGCTGCCCTGCCGCTGAACGACTGGCCACAATCCGGCTGACTTCGTGGTGAGTGCTACACACCGCTGCTTATACGATCCAGATGTCGCGCGCGACACAATATGTCGTGGGCTTGTTCGACATTTACTCGTCTTGTTTTACCTCTGAACCAGCGAGAGTTATTCCCCATGCAAGAGTCCTTCTATCCGTCGCAAAAACGCTCGAAGCAGCCCACCTTGTTCCTGGCCATCGACATGTGGGGGATTGAAGGTGAGTACGCCGACGGAAACTGGCATGTCCTGCTTCACAGGTTCGCTCTGGACTGGAGCAAGAAACACCCAGACCAGGCAACGGCGACGCTATGGTCAAGTGTTCAACCCTGCAGCCTTTTCGCCAATGGATCGTCTTGCTACGTCTCCGGCAGCGCCAGGTTGCCCGATGCGTTTTTTCAGCAACTGGAGAGCTTCCTACGCTCAGAGTTCGGTAACTGCGCCCGTATTGGTGGAGAAATCCAGGTCAATCCGGACGAGTGGCGGGTGTACCTGCACTTTGAGAACGGCGCAGTCTGGGAGAAATACAACGGCTATGAATGGAGGGAGCTCAAGTTGTGAAGCGACTGGAACCCTTCACCCACAACGACGCCCATAAACTTTTTTGATATACGCAAGGATTCGTACTGATCATGTTGAAAACCCAAAGCACCTACCTCAACTATCTGAAATCCATTCTGCCGCTCATTGTAGAAACCTCGATCCAGCCCGATGAGGTGACGCGGCTGCAGAACGATATCGAACATACCGAACTGCTCGTCCCCGTCATTGGTGCGTTCAGCGCTGGCAAGAGCAGCTTGCTGAACGCTTTCCTTGGCGAAAACGTCCTGGGTATTGGCCTGACGCCCGAAACCGAGTTAGCCACTGAGTTGCGCTACAGCAATGACCCGCATCTCCTGGCCATTCGCCTGGATGGCGGCAGTGAACGCCTGGACGTCAACGCTCTTGCCGGTATCAAGACTCGCGCCAACGAGTTCACCCACCTGCAGTTGTACCTGGATAACCCGCGACTCAAAGCCTCGCCCTCACTGGTGCTGGTTGACATGCCGGGGTTCGGCTCCTCATTGGCCAACCACAACAAAGCAATCGCGCACTACCTGCCCCGCGGTGTGCACTTCATCGTGGTGACCAGCGTGGAAGACGGCAACATCACTCAGTCGATGTTGCGTCAACTGGATGACCTGCAGACTTACGGGCGTGATTTCACCTTCCTGCTCAACAAGGTCAACCTGCGCTCGGACGAGCAAGTGCAAGAAGTCGCGGAACTGATCGACGAGCAGATCCGAATCAACTTTGTAGATACGCGCCCCCTGGTCAAGGTAGGACTCGACGGAGATGTCCAACTGGCCGAAGTGCTTGCGCGTCTGCAACCCGAACAAATTGTTCGCCAGGTGTTTGAAGATCGATTGAAAGATCTGACACATTCACTGCTTAACCAGATCAACCTTGCGCTGACCTCGCTGAAAAAGAACCAAGCCGAAAATCAACATGCCCTGAGCGAGCTGGCCAATGGTATTCGGCAGATCGAGCGCAAGCGCGACGGCATTCTTGAAGACCTGCGCGACAAGCAGCTGGACCGCGCTGTAGACAGCTGTCTCAATGCGGTCGGCCGTGAACTTGATAACGCTCAGTCGGAATTGGTCAGCGCCGGCCTGGCGGGCAATCAGGATGCTTTCTCGCGGATCGTATCTGAAGTGGTCCGAAGCTCGATGACCCGTACCATCAAGGAGCAGATGGACATTCTCAGCCGCTCCGTCGTCACCGACTTTGCGCAAGCCGTGGGTGACCTGGGTAAAAGCATGGGCCAGTTCAGCAACGATCCTAACTGGCTGGGCCAGATCACCGACAGGATCAACCGCACACTGCAAAAAACCGGAGAGACCCTGGGCCATTGGAGCAAATCGCTGGCCGAGCGCAATACAAACGAACTGGAAAGACTGAAAAAAGAAGGCGGCTGGAAGGAAGGAAGCCCGCTCCCCAAAGTGAGCTATCAAAGCCTGGCCACCGTGCTGGCAGTCACTACGTCGGTAGTCAATCCGCTGATCGAGCTGGCCATTATCTTTCTTCCGCAAATTCTGGCCTTCTTCAATGAGGGGCGCCAGCGCGAGCAACTCCGGCAAAAAGTGATCAATGAAATCATTCCTTCGGTTAAACGCGAGTTGCGGGATCGACTGCCGGTCCTGCTCGCCGAACAGATGGAAGTGCTGGTGACGCAAGTCAGCGTGGAGTTCGAGCGCGAAATCGGTGAAAAGCAGAAGCTCATCGATGAACTGGTCGCCAGCCGCAATCACGATGCCGAAGCGGCCGATCATCAGATCGCGCTACTGACCCGCGCCAGAGAACAACTGCAACAACTCGCCAAACAAGCCCTCTACGAGTCGCAGCAATGAACGCACAACACGTCCTGGATCTAAACCAACGCCTCCATCAATGGATGGAAAAGTACAACCCAGAGCTGGAAAAAGACATCGCGCAATGGCTGCGCAAGCACGCCATAGACAGCACCGAAGACCTGGACAAAGCCTTCAGCCAGTTGGTCGAAGAGAATCGCCTGCTGCAGATCGGCGTCGTGGGTCGAGTCAAAGCCGGCAAGTCTTCATTGCTCAACGCTCTGATATTCGACGGCCATGCGATTCTGCCCAGGGCTGCCACCCCAATGACCGCAGCGCTGACCACCCTGACCCATGGCGACACCTTCGGGGCCGAGGTTCAGTTCTATAGCGTGGCAGATCGGGAAAATATCGAGCAAAACGCCCTGCGTTACGAGCAACGATTTCGCGAAGAAAAGTCTCGCGCCTACGAAACGCTAAGCCAGCGTCGTCAGCGCAGTGGCCGACACGTAGAAGACGAGCAGTTCCATGCCGACGTCGAGAAAACTGCCCGGCGAGCCCTGCAAGGGGAACATTCACTGGCGGCTGCCCATGACCAGTGGCAGAGCATTCGCAACTCCAATGTGGATTTTAAATCCCTCGACAGCCTGGGCCGCCTGCAAGCAACGGATGCTCAGTCATTGGCCGACAAGTTGCTGGATTATGTCGGCGTCGGCGGCAACTACATGCCGTTGACCAAAAGCGTCGATATCTTCCTGCCGCTGGACTCGTTGCGTAACGTGCGCATCATTGACACCCCGGGGCTGAACGACCCTGTGCAGTCCCGCGAAGAACGCACGACAGCCTTGCTCAAAAATTGCGATGTGGTCTTTATCGTCAGCCCTGCCGGCCAGTTTCTTAGTGAGCAGGACATCGAGATGATGAGCCGGATCACCCAGAAAGAGGGTGTCCAGGAACTGGTGTTGATCGCCAGTCAGGTCGATAACCAGCTGTACGGCAGCGACACACGCCAACCCACGCTTCAGGGATCGCTGGACAAGATCACCCAGACGCTCAGTACGCACATGGTCGACACCCTGCAACGCTTGAAGGTCCAGCATCCGGAGATCGGTGCGACTTTCGACAACCTGATTGATAAAGGCGCCGGCAAAGTCCTGCATACCTCAGGCATGTGCCACAGCCTTTCGGTACGTTTTGACCAACAGAACGAATGGGACAGTGGCGAGCAGAAGGCGTGGGAAAACCTTCAAGCGAATTACCCTGACTTCTTTACGCCAGAGCACGCCGAACGTTGCCGAGGCAATCTCGACCTGCTGGCCAACACCGAAGCGCTGCGGGCGGTGCTGGACAGTGTCCGCGCGCAGAAGGACCGCATTATCGAAGATCGGCGCGAAGAGCTGATCCGCGCCAAGTCCTCGGCACTGGAAGCGTTCCGGGCCGACTTGCTGAACTTTACCCAGGCCAAGTATCAGGAAGTCCGCAATGCCGATATTGAGGACCTGAAGGCTCAGCGGCGCAAGCTGGACAGCCTGATGGTAGTGGGCACCTACGAGCTCGATAGCGTATTGAACAATTGCGCAAAAGAGTTTTGCGAGGATCTGAAAAAGGATCTCACAAAGGAACTTGAGTCTGCCTATCGCTCCACGCTTAAGGAGGTCGGTGCATCAGCTAGTGAAGAGTCGAAATCCAGAGAGGTGGTGCGCGACAGCATTGTGGCAAAATTTGCCAACTGGGGTTGGGGTGGCGGCACGGAAACTCACCACTACACAGTATTCAAGTTGTACTGGCGCCAGGTCTGCAACGAGCTGGAGGAATTTGCCGAAGGTCTGACAGGCACCCTGAAGAGCACAAGCGATGCCCTGACCAAAAAGTTTCGCGATAACCTGGTCAAGGAGTCGACTTCAGTCGCCAGGCGTCACCTTGGTGATGATCTGGACACGGCGTTGATCATCCGAACCAACCAGGGTCTGGCTGCCCGCCTCAAGCTCCCCGTCTTTGAACTCAGCAGCCAGGAACTCAGCAAACTCAAAGGCACCGGCAGTTACCTGTTGGACGATGAGGCACGAGATTTCCTGCACAAAGCCCGGCATCTTCTGGACGACCTCAAGGGACAGGCCAAAAAGCAAATCCGTCATTTGACGGATGACGTGACTGAAAAGCTTCCACACTCCTATGGCAGCGCATTTTTCCAGGATATGCAGGCGCGGATGGAACAGCTGGAAGAACAGGTCGGCAATGCGCTTCTAACCCTGGACCGCCTGCAACGCATGGCCAAGGAACTGGAGGCGGCATGAAGACTGAATTGTTTCCTCCGGCACTGATGACCCAACTGGATAAACTCGGCCAGTTGTTCATCCGGCGTCGCAAGCTATTGAGTGACGGTATTGTTGAAACACTCCAGGCTGCGGATGGTCAGCACGACGCGTTGACCCGCGAATATCAGGGCACAGTGGCGCGCCTTGAGGCGCTGACTTCCGACCATGGGCAACTGATCGAACACCAGGCTAGCACCGCCGCCGAGCTGGCCGATACGCGGCAAGCCTTGCACGGGGTGCAGCAGTCGCTGGAGCAGGCCAATACTGAGCATATGCATGCTCAGCAGACAGCGCGGCTACGCTTCGACACCTTGTCGACGCGTCATGCGCAACTGGTGCAGGAACGTAACAGCATTGAAGACGCTCGCCAGGTCCTCGAACAAAACATTGAGCAAGCACGCCTTGAACTGCAAGCCGGTGCCGAAGCGCTCAAGACGGCGGGTGAGCGTCACGAGGCGCTGACCCAAGAGCACCAGAACAGCCTGGAGCGCCTTGAAAAACTGACAGCGGAACATGGACAACTGACCGAATGCCAGGCCAGCACCGCTGCCGAGCTGGCCGACACCCGGCAGACACTCAAAGGTGTGCAGCAGTCGCTGGAACAGGCCCTCGACCAGCATCAGCGCGACCAGGAACAGGCGCGCGGGCGCTTCGACAGCCTGTCGATGCAACATGCCCGACTTGAACAGGAACGCAACTACGTAGAGTCGCAATGTCAGGCTTTTGAGCAGGCGCTGGAACAAACTCGCGTGGAACTGCAAGCTCGTGTCAAGGCGCACAAAACACTGCAACAGATCTATGAAGAGGAACGTAATAGCATTGAGGACGCTCGCCAGGTCCTCGAACAAAACATCGAGCAAGCGCGCCTTGAACTGCAAGCCGGTGCCGAAGCGCTCAAGACGGCGGATGAGCGTTACGAGGCACTGACCCAAGAGCACCAGAACACCCTGGAACGCCTTGAAACACTGACAGCGGAACATGGACAACTGACCGAGCGTCAGGCCAACACCGCTGCCGAGCTGACCAACACCCGGCAGACTCTCGAAGGTATGCAGCAGTCGCTAGAAGATGCCATTGACCAGCATCAGCGCGACCAGGAGCAGGCCCGCGAACGCTTCGACAACCTGTCGATGCAACATGCCCGACTCGAACAGGAACGCAACACCATAGAGTCGCAACGCCAGGCTCTTGAGCAGACGCTGGAACAGATGCGCCTGGAACTGCAGGTCAGCCTCAAGGCGCACGAAACACTGCAGCAGCGCCATGAAGAGGAACAACAACAGCACGCTCAGTTGGCGGACGAGTTTCAGGCGTTGAATCAACGCCACGGGGACACCTGGACGCGCTTCCAGCTCATCTCCCGGCTGCTCGCCGCTCGCCCACGGGAAAGTGCTGGCCTGGCCCGTTTCAGAGAGTTGCTGGCGAACGATTACATGGTGTTCGCAGACAATGAATCGTCCCTGGCTGCTGAAGCCAAGGCCCTCACGATGTTGCAGTCGATCCAGCAGGAACTGGCCTTACTCGTAGGCTTTCCAGACGTTCATGAGCGCACCATCGTCGGCATTGTCGGTGGCTTCAGCAGCGGCAAGTCCGAGTTCATCAACAGTTTTATCCGTGATCCAGAAGTACGCCTGGCAGTCGGCATGCAGCCAGTTACCGCGATCCCTAGCTACGTGCTGGCGACTGACGAGCGGATGATTCGCGGGTACTCGGCAAACGGCGGCCATATCAACCTGGATGTGGACTTCTACAAAAGCATTTCCCATGCCTTCATCAACTCATTCAGCTTCGACTTGAAGAGCTTGATGCCATTCATGTGTGTGGGTGTTCAGATGGACCCTGAATACTTCCGCGACATTTGCTTCATCGATACCCCCGGCTATAACCCACCGGCGACGGCAGCCGAACACAGCCAGGGTGACAAACGCACCGCCATCCAGTTTGCGCAGCAGTCCGACGCGATCATCTGGCTGATCGGCCTGGATTCCAACGGCACGGTGCCTGACTCAGACCTGGATTTTATCCAGCAGATCGGCGTCGAGCAGCGGCCGGTGTATATCGTTTTGACCAAGGCCGACCTCAAGTCCGAAGACGACATCGAGTACGTCATGGATGAGGTCCAGGACATCCTGCAATCGGAGGGAATTTCGGTTGTCGGGATCAGCGCATACAGCTCTACCCTGCGCAACGAAGTGGCTTATCGCGACGTGCCGCTGCTGGAGTTTTTTTCCCAGATCAACCAGCAGGGTGATGCGCGGCAACATCTGGATGGGCGTCTGCGGGAGGTTTTCTCGATGTATGACGAAGCCATCAAGGCGGATATCGCCACGATACGCGCGCAAAAAACAGCCATTAACGGACTTCGGCTCGACAGCCTGGAAATTGGTGGCAAGGACGTCTACGAGCGAATGCTCGGCCCCATCGATAAGCTCGACAGCAAGCTGGACATCGCGCCTCTGGAGCGCTGGCTCAAGGAATCACGACGACTGTTCGAGGCCTTCAGCGATGCGGTTCGGCTGACCGCAGAAATACCTGAAACAGAGGTGTGAAGCCGGTTTGGCGAAAACCGCCCCAACGCCCCTACTAATCACACACACCTCGTCAAAACCAAAAAATCGTAGAGAGTAAACCATGTCAGACAGCGCATTTGAAAAGGATTACTCAGACGACTCGTTCTGGGACAAAGTAAAAAACTATGCGAAATCCGCCGGCGAGGCAGCACTGGAACCGGCGTTGAAGATGTACTACGCCGCAACCGACTCAGATACCCCGACCTGGGCAAAAACCACCATCTATGGTGCGCTCGGCTATTTTATCTCTCCGATCGACGTCATACCCGACATCACGCCAATCGTGGGCTATTCCGACGACATCGGTGTTTTGTGCGCAGCGTTGGCAGCGACCGCTACCCATATCAAAGCCGAACACGTGGCTAAGGCGAAGGAAACATTGAAGCAGTGGTTTTCCTGATATGAGTGGAAACCTTACTTCGGTCCCGTTTGGAAGTAAGGCTTCACTATGAACAGATACAACCATCAGCGTCATGGCATGGCCCTGAACCATGCCCCCCCACTCCTCCTGCAGAGTCAGCCCCATGGATTACCAAACCCTCAAGGCGCGTCACCGACTTGAACGCGACAACCATCACGTTAACCTGACATTGCGTGTGCACCGATCCTTGAGCTGGTTGCAACGCGCCGAACAAGCTGACGATCCGGACGGTCGCTTCGTGTTCCTATGGATTGCCTTCAACGCCGCTTACGCAACTGACATCGACGAGAACTATCGGCTATCCGAACAGGAAACCTTCCGCGCCTTTCTGCGCAAGCTTTGCGATCTGGATCGCGAACGGCAGATAGAGAAACTGGTCTGGTCCGAGTTTTCGGGAAGCATCCGCGTGCTGCTGGATAACCCGTACGTTTTCCAGAGCTTCTGGGATCATCAAAACGGCAAGATCACCGAGCAACAATGGAGCGAGCGTTTCGCCGACGGCCGACGCAGAGCGCAGTCTGCCCTGGCACAACGCGATACCGCCGATGTACTTGCGGTGCTTTTCAATCGCATCTACACCTTGCGCAATCAAATCATGCATGGCGGTGCGACCTGGGATAGCAGTATCAACCGACCACAATTGCGCGATTGCGGCAAACTGCTCGGCAAGCTGGTGCCATTGATTATCCATCTGATGCTGGAAAATCCCGATACGCTCTGGGGTGACGCCTGCTATCCAGTCGTGCAGTCCTGAGTGTCAGGGTTAATCAATCCCTGCCACTGGCTGCCTTGCGCCAAACATCGTTCTCTCGCTCCATCTGCTTGTACTTCTGGTAAAGATCAAAGCTCTTTTTGAGTACCACGACCAAACCCACGGTTGCCAGTACGTTCTTTAGCATTGCCCATCTCTCTCTGGTCCATTTTGTGGATTTCAGACTAAGACTCAGGCACGACAGATTGTGTCGAGCCTGGATCATCACTGGCCACAATTACCACGACACATTTTGACCACCCCTCGCCCCATCCTGTCTCCTCCACAGCATCAGGACATTCAGCATGGGAACCCGCCTCACCCCCTTCGCCCACGACAGCCGCCGCGCTTGCGACACTTGTGCACTCTCGCTGAAGTGGAGTTTCCAACTGCTGCTGGACCTGGGGGGGCATCAGAATTTAATCAGTCGACACGGGTTCAACGATGATGATCTGGCCCGTGAGCTAGGCCTGGCTAAATGGGTAGACCGAGACGAGTACAGCCCGCCGCAGGCCTTATCGGCCCTGCGTCGAGCCGCTCGCGCTTTCGAGGCAAGCCATCCGGATACACCCTACCCGGATCGCCTGGGGAGCAATCTTGAAGCATTGGGGACTTTATTGGGGCTGGGAGAGTCAGAGTTGCGGGTACTGGGGTTCTGCGTACTGATGCATATCGACCCGGTGCTCAGTGATGCTACCGATCAGTTGGGCATGGTGGGATTCAATCGCGCCATGAAAGTGCTGGCGGTATTGTTGGGCCTGCAGCTCCCCGAGGTCGAGGCTTGCCTGGCGAGTAACAGCCCCCTGATCCGGGCAGGCTTGCTGGAGGTGGGGAGCAATTCCCGCGCCTCTACAGCGCTGAGCTCGATGTTATCGGTGAGCAATCAGGAGCTTCCTGGACTGCTGCGATTCAGCAAGGGCACATCGCTGGAGTTGTTTGCTTATGCCTTCCGTCTGAGTCCGCCAGGCAGCCTGAGCCTGGAGCACTACCGACACATCAAGCAGCCACTGAACATCGCTGAACGCTACCTGGCCAAAGCCTTGGCACAGGGCCGTCAAGGCGTAAACATTCTGCTTTATGGCCCACCAGGCACCGGCAAGACTCAGCTCAGTCGACTGCTCGCAAAGAGCCTGAGCAGCGCGCTCTATGAAGTGGCCTGCACAGACAGCGATGGCGACCCCGTGCAGGCAAAACAGCGTCTGTGCTCCCTGCGTGCGGCCAATAGCGTACTGCGCTCGCAACGGGCCCTGCTCGTACTGGATGAGATCGAGGACATTTTTCAAACCTCCAGCACCGACACACATAGTCGCTCGCAGAAGGGCTGGATCAATCGCATGCTGGAGGAGAATGCGCTGCCGTGTTTCTGGTTGAGCAATAGCATTGAGGCTATCGACGCGGCACATATACGTCGCTTCGATCTAGTGATCGAGATCCCCAATCCGCCCTTGGCGCAGCGCAAGCAGGTGCTGCGTGAGTGTGGCGGAGGCAAATTGAGCGATCAGTTGATCGAGCACCTCAGTGCCCATCAACAAGTAACACCGGCGGTGCTGGAGCGAGCCGTGCGCGTAGGCCGCAGTGTAGGAAACCGTACCAGCAAGACGTTGGACACGACGATCCGATGCATCCTCGACGGTACGTTGAAAGCACAGGGCCTCGATAAACTGCAACATGACGGCGCTAGCGGCTTACCTACCTTCTACTCTCCACAATGGATCAACGCCGATCACGCTCTTGACGGACTGGTTGACGGACTGCGCGCCCATCCCCAGGCACGCCTGTGCTTCTACGGTCCGCCTGGCACTGGCAAAACTGCCTTTGGCCAGTGGCTGGCGCAAGAGCTGGGCAAGCCGTTGATGGTCAAGCGCGTCTCCGACCTGGTTTCTCCCTATGTCGGAATGACGGAACAGAATCTGGCGGGCGCCTTTGAGCGCGCGCAACAGGAAGACGCAGTGCTGCTGCTCGATGAGGTTGACAGTTTTTTACAAGACCGGCGCAAGGCGCGTCAGAGCTGGGAGGTGACCGCGGTCAATGAAATGCTCACGCAAATGGAGAGCTATCAAGGGCTGTTCATTGCCTCGACCAACCTGATTCGGGACCTGGACGAGGCTTCCTTGCGGCGCTTCGATCTGAAGATTCATTTCGGCTACCTGGGCCCAGCCCAGGCCCAGGCATTGTTTGCCGCACACTTGAAAACGCTCGCATTAAAAGACCCGCAGCACAGCGCCGCCAATCGCTTGCGAGGTGAGGCACAACTGACCCCGGGTGATTTTGCAGCAGTAGCTCGCCGAGGGCGTTTCAAGCCATTCGCCAGTGCCGACGAGTTGGCGGGGGCGCTGCTGGCCGAGTGCCGACTCAAATCCGTCGGGCAGCAGCGCCCCATCGGCTTCATGCATTAACCAGACTAAAGGTTGCCGGGTTGTCGCCGATAGGCAGACAACCCGGCAAATTTGCTAGCCACAGGCCAGCTTCAACACTACAAGGATGAATTCTCTTGCCTTCAGCCAAGACCCATACCGCGTTGAGTCGTCAATGGGAGCTGCTGCAACAGCTGCCCAAACGCGCCCCTGGTATCACAGTGAGTGAATTGCTGACCCGTCTGACGGCGGCAGGCTACTCCATCAGCCGCCGCAGTATCGAGCGCGACCTGCGTGATCTGTCCCTGGTGTTTCCATTGCAGTGCAACGATGGTGGAACGCCCTTCGGTTGGTATTGGAAACCGGGCGTGAGCGTCGAGTTGCAGGGCATCACCTTAACTGAAGCTGTCAGCCTGGCGCTGGTCGAAGACGCCGTGCGTCCGCTACTTCCGGGCAGCATGTTGAGCGTGCTGGAACCGCGCTTCGAGCATGCCCGGCAAAAACTCAAAGGCCTCGAAGACGGTAACCCCGCCGCTCGCTGGCCCGACAAAGTTGCGAGCGTTCGGCCGGATTTCAATCTTCGAGCTCCGGAAATCCAGGCAGAAACGCTGGAGGCACTGCAGCATGCCCTGATCAGCGAGCAGCAAGTTCATTGTCAGTATTACTCGGCACACACCGACAAACTCAGTGAACTGACTCTCAACCCCCTGGCGATTGTCCAACGTGGGCTGATCACCTATCTCATCGCCACTGCCGCGCCGTATACCGATGTCCGTCAGTTCGCGGTGCATCGCTTTCGTGAAGTAACGGTGCTCGACACGCCATGCCAAGGGCTGGAGACGTTTGAACTGCAAACCTACCTGGCCACCGACGCTTTGCAGTTTGGCAAACCGGAGAAGATCCGGCTCAAGGCTTGGGTAAGTGAACGTCAGGCAAGGATGATTCGAGAGACGCCGTTGAGCACAGACATGGTGCTGGAGGAGCTGTCGGATGGTTTTCAGGTGCAGGCGACCGTCAACAATACCTGGCAACTGCACTGGTGGATTTTGTCATTGGGTGATTCGTTGATCGTGCAAGAACCGACGGAGCTGCGCCAGCAGATGGGAGACACATTGCGGCGGGCGGCTGCAGCGTATGGACATACAGAAGGCAAGGTGAGCGCGATGTAATCCGTCAGGATGGAGCTCCAGCCTGGGGGGGGTAACAGCGAATAGTCTACCTAGTGGAACGGTCGCGTCAGCCTGGCCTTAAAGATTTCCAGACCGGTAGCAGGCCGGACATTCAAAGCGGTGTGCTGGCATGAGGGGCAGTTGGAAAACCAGTCTACTCCCTCACGCAGCGCATCGCTGAGTGGCAGTGTAGTTTTGCGCCAGTGACATTGGGGACAGGTGAATGTGAAGGGATGCGGTGGCCAAGGCATGGAAGTACGCCTGTCAGTAGTAGAAAAAAACGAGTAGCCGACACCGCTCTGTGTCAGGCCGAATCACCGGCGCGTTTGTCCAGTTCCTACTTCATCTCGTGGTATTCGCGGAAGAACTCGTAGCCCTTTTTTACAACGACGATGGCGCCAATGACTGCAAATAGATTTTTCATGCTACGGCCCCTTACTGGTTGGCTGATTTGTGCAGTTCGGATGGTGTAAACCATTCGGCCTAGCGCTGAGGCGAGCATGAGGGGCCACCGCGACAAGACGCGTCGTGATCGGATGAGCCATCGGCTTTTTGGTGAAAATCGCACCCTGCATGCACTACTTCTGCAAGAGCCCATTCACCAATCGATAAGCCTCAGGCAATTCCATCCTCCCGCCTTCCACCGCCTCAATCAGGCGCAGCGCCTTGTCTGCACTGATGACATCTTTCTCAATCACCTCTCGAAGTGACGAAATAAATCCGCACTTATCCAACAGTGTGACAGCTCCCATGCGCTCCTTGGCCTCCATCTCAGCCAACCGCTCCTGATAGACCAGCAACAACTCCTGCTTGCGGCCCTCTGACATCGCACCGCCGCGAATCCAGCGCGAGACGCTGTAGGCCAGAACGCCACCGGCTGCCGCAGCGCCTAGTGCCCAGCCAACTGGCGTCGCAGCCACGGCAGTGACACCCACCCAACCGGTGGCTGTGGTGAGGACCGGAATACTGGTCGCACCCGCGATACTCGCCACCGTACCTGCTGCAGCGGCGCCGAGGCCAATACCGAGCGTGCTGATGCCCACCTCCCCCAGGATGCGTACACGATCGTGGGGCCTGCGCTCAAGCTCATCAATGACCTGGAGTAATTGCTTCTTGCTGACCTTCGGTGGCCGACTCATGATGTTTTCGCCGATACAAATTCAGCCAGGATGATCTGCAACGTCTCAATGAACAGATCAAAGTACGTCCGAGCGATCTCGATCAGGTTCTGTGGAAGCTCCAGTAGGTTCACACCTGCGCCGCTCCCGGTCGGCTGCTTATCGCTTTGATGACCGGAGACCGCGATGGTCAGGCCAAGCAGTGCACCCAAAGGCGCCAAAATAGAACCGAGCAACGGAATCGCCGCAACCAGCGAAGCAATAGCCGCACCCAATACGGTGCCAATGGCCAGGTTTTTATGCGCCGTGATGAAGTCGCGCAACTTCATCACGATCAGCTTGCCGATGGAAACAACCTTGTTACCGATGCGCTGAGTCACGTTAACCAGCTCTTTGAGCCGTACGGCGATTTCGGGCGACAGACCGCATTCCCGCAACCAGATATAAAGATCGCTACTGACCATGGAATCACTTTCGGCTTGCATGAGTGCAAGCTCCAGCTCCGCTTGAGCCTTTGTAAAAATTGCTGTCATCGCACTTCCTTTTTGAGCGTGCTATCTACGTTCACTGTATCGGCGCCAAACACGGGGACCTTGAATCAAGGCCCCCATACCTCACACCTAAGGCAGTAAAGCCTGCAGAATCTCAACTTTGCGCTGCAGCTGCTCCACATGAGCCTTCTCTGCCCGCAGCGCCGATTTCAACTCGCGATTTTCTTCGGCATGCCAGCTCAGCCGTTGCTGGCGCTCCTTTGTGGTCGCATGCCAATGCTCGAGCAATCTCCAGGCTTTGTTAGTCTGCAGATACTGCACCAAAAGCATTAGCAGGATCATCAACAGCATCAGCATCGCTACCGACGCCGTCCAATCCCAACCATCCATAAACATGTCCCTCATGTCGTCAACTCCAAACTTGCCAGAGTCACGATATGTAGTGTTAAACGACACGTCTAGAATGTAGACTTATACAGGTAAAGTATTCACTCACATGGAGGCGACATGAAACGCAAGCAAACCATCGCGCAGGTCCGTTGGGACCTCGCCCTTCGCTACCGACTGATCGAAACGGTCGCATGGTGGGAAGGCCGGCTGACCACGGTGCACTTGATGCAGAGCTTCGGCATCAGCCGTCAGCAGGCATCCAAGGACATCAACACCTACATCACCGAACATGCGCCCAAAAACCTTACATATGATCGACAGATCAAGGGTTACGTGCCGAGCAAACAGTTCAAGCCTCTGTTCATCGACGACAGTGCCAGCGCTTACCTGCACCTCCTTTACCAGAACAATGCCCGAGCGCCTCACGTCGAGGGGCTGGCGTTGGCCTACGCCCATACCAAAGTGTTGGAGGTGCCGAATCGCTCGATCAAGGCTGAGATACTTCGCCCCCTGCTCAAGGCTTGCCGGGAGCACCTGCGCCTGGACATCGACTACGTTTCACTGAACAGCCCCAAGCCTGAAGGGCGAACCATCGCGCCGCATACACTGGTCTACACAGGCATGCGCTGGCATGTGCGTGCCTACTGCGAAAAAAACCGCGAGTACCGGGACTTTGTATTGAGCCGATTACGCGGTGCCCCTGAGTTGATGGACGGTGAAACCGAGAATGGCATCTCGGACGACGACCAATGGAATAGCGAAGTCAATGTCATCATCAAGCCAGATGAACGCCTGACGCTAATGCAGAAAGCGATAATCGAAGGGGATTTCGGGATGGTCGATGGGCGACTGCAGATTCCCTGCCGCCAAGCGCTGGTCAAGTACGTGTTGCAGCGATATCAAATTGATCCAAAGAACATGGACCCGAAACCTGAGGCGCAACAGATCGTGGTGGAGAACCTGAAGGAGTTGAAACCCTGGCTGTATGACTGATACCGGTCCCTTTCGACTGCCCTGTTCGCGACAAGCTTGCCGCTGGCACTCGACTCCAAAAAATACCGAGCCCTGACGCAGTGCGACATGATCTGTCGCACGAGTGAATCAAGCTCTGCATCAGACCCCACGAGAGAACGCGATATTGAATAATCTGGAAGCTTTGAAGCTGGTGGAAACCACGTTCACCGAGATACTGAACGCCGACAAAGTGTCCGATCTGAAAAAGATACTGACTTCCGATCCCCTGCTGGAAAAATGGCAGATGGACCGCAACAAGTACCCAGAATTGCAGTTGAAGTTGACGGACCACGACATCAGTTCCCTCATGAACAAGGTTGGCAACGATCTTCGCTTGCATATGGACCTCAGCGCCAAACTGGAAACGCCTTTGGAGAAGCTGCTCTACGCCCTGGTCTGGAAAAACGGCGACCTGCAAAAAGTGGCTCACATCATCAAAGGTGCAGCCGATGTCAGACCAACTTCGCTGACTAACGGCCCAGGCCAGGTATTCAGACAGTTCGGTCGGCATCTAGCTGATCGCTCGGAATCCATTGTCGATCAGCACGTGCTTCGAGCCTTCGAACTCTATGAACAGGTCAACGACCCGGACTCTGCCAAGGTCAAGAGCATTCGCAAGAAGATCAACTGGGACAACAATGTCGACTGCATCGAACGCTACAAACGCTGGCTGTGCGTGCACTTTAAAAAGCGTCAGGATGCCGAATCTGGATACGTGGTGAACATCGACATGGTGCTCTTCGCACTTGGTCGAGCAGTAAAGATCACCAGCAAGCGTGGTGAAGCGTAATCCCATCGCCATCGAGGACAGCGCCATGAAAACCTACAAAGCCTTCATGCAACGTGTGGTTGCTACCGCCGGCCCCCAAGCCAACTTCACCATCACGGTTCAAGCGGTGACCTCTGCCATGGCAAAGGTCACCGCTGAAGCCCAGTACCCAGGCTACAAATGCCTGAACGCCCCCACTCAGGTGCGTTGAAGTTTTGCCAGCTCATCTTGCAGTTGCAGCGCCAGTCCACTGGTTCGCTGCACATTGCGACTCACCGCCCCTTCAAATACGCCCGGACTGGCTTCAACCAGGCTGAACCATTGCTTGGCACGGGTGATGGCAGTGTACAACAGCTCCTTGGTCAGCACAGGGTTCAGCACATCGGGCAATACCAGAGCCGTATGGTTGAACTCCGACCCCTGGGACTTGTGCACCGTCATGGCGAAAACGGTCTCAACCTCCACCAGCCGACTCGGCATCACGAAACGTACGCCGCCGCTGCCATCGTTTCGCGGGAAGGCCACACGTAGAACCCGTTCTGCAGAGGGACCCGGTACCCAGAGAGCAATGCCGATGTCACCATTCATCAAGCTCAGGCTGTAATCATTGCGGGTGACCAGTACCGGTCGCCCTTCGTACCACCCCTGGTCCCCCGACAACAACTCACAGCGGCGCAGTTCAGCGGCCACTCGTTGATTCAGTCCCTCGACACCCCAAGGCCCGCGACGCAGCGCACAGAGCAGACGGAACTCATCAAATGCGCCCAATACTTTGCCAGCCCAACCGGCCCAGAGGGCACTGTCCCAGGGAGTGTCTTTCGCAGGACGCTGGTCTCGTAGCTGCTCAAGGTAATGGCGATAACCAGGAGCATCGCCTTTGCCGTTGATAATCAACTCGGTGAGTGCGGCATCATGCTCGCCTCGCAACTTGAGGTTGAACAGCTGAGGCAATTGCTGATCAAGCAGGCTTCGTGCTTCGGCGGCATTTTTCTCATTGACCAGTTTGGCCAGACGCCCAATGCCCCGCTGGGCGTCGAAGCGTCGGGAGTAGCGCAGCATGACGGTTTGCTGGGCCAGCGGATCGCCAGCACCGACTGCCGTTTGCAACCCCGGAGCGCTGACCGACTCGCCACTGTGGGCTTCCAGCCAGGCCACTGTTTGCTCGCTATAGCCGCCGGCTTCAGCGTTGCGACAAAGGTCGCCCAACACGGAGCCTGCATCCACCGATGACAGCTGATCCTTGTCACCCAACAGGATCAAGCGCGCCTGCCGAGGCAAGGCATCGAGCAGGCAAGCCATCATTTCCAGGTCAATCATCGACGCTTCATCGACCACCAATACATCCAGCTCCAGTGGCTTATCCCGGTGGTGAATGAAGTTGCGCGAATCCGGTCGACTGCCCAACAGACGGTGCAATGTGGAAACATCCGTCGGGATCGCCTCCTGCACCGGGGCGCTGACCGGCAGCTCACGGACGGCCTTGCCAATGGACTCGGACAAGCGTGCTGCTGCCTTGCCGGTGGGGGCGGCGAGACGAATTCGCAGCGGCTTCCCTTCCTCCACGGCCGGTGTTTGCAACAGCCCCAGTAAGCGCACGACCGAGGTGGTCTTGCCGGTGCCGGGGCCGCCGGTGATGACGCTGAAGTTACCTCGTGCCGCCAGCGTACAGGCAATTTTTTGCCAGTCGCTACGGCGTTCACCGTTAACTTCGAAGGTGTCAGGGAATAAGGCATCGAGCCGACCGGAAAGTTTTTCCGGTGTTACCGCGTCCACACTCAAACGGGCGCTCAGCGCCTGGGCAATGCTGCGCTCATAGTTCCAGTAACGGCGCAGGTACAGACGCTGTCCGGTCAACACCAGCGGCCGCTCCGGGAATCGCTGCGGCTCGTCCCGATCCTCCACCATCGTGCTCAAGCACAACGCCCGGCGCCATTGCGCGACATCCAGGCCCAGCAACCATTGCGACGGTAATTGGCCGCCCTCCTCCCCTTCAGGAGGTAACGACAACACAAAGTCAGGCGCTTGCAGGGTAGCAACCAGATCCAGGCAGGAATGCCCGCGACCCAGTTGATGACTGGTCATCGCGGCGGCCAGCAACACACTGGCCTGAGCCTGGGGATCCTGTTCAAGTATGAAGGTGGCGAATGAGCGATCCAGTGCGCGCAACCAGCCTCGGTTCACCCAATTGTCGAGTTGATGCAGCAGCTCGCTGCTGTCGGCATCGCCAACGAACAACAGCGGGTGATCAACGTTGCGCTGGCTGTTGCTCAGCTGCTTAAGGGTCTGGCTCATGCGCTGGCCTCCGCGTGTTGCCCCATGAAGAGTTGGTCAAGCTGTTCAATCAACTGCCGTGGCGGCCTTTCGAAATGCACGCCATGGGTGGGCGCCTGGTGCCCACGGACGAACAGGTACACCGCCCCGCCCATGTGCTGTTCGTAGTCATACTCCGCAAGGCGCAGCTTGAGTTGGCGATGCAAGGCCAGCAGGTACAGGCACAGTTGCAGGTCGTAACGCTTGTCCAGCATCGTCTCGATCATCGCTTCGGCGTCGTAGGCCTGGTCGTTGCTGCCCAGCCAGTTGGATTTGTAGTCCGCCACGTAGTAGCGACCCTGATGTTCAAACGTCAGGTCGATGAAGCCTTTGAACATGCCGTTCAACTCATTGGGCGCCAGCACAGGGCGCGGTGCACCACCCAATGTATGTTGGCGCACCAGGGCATCAAGACGCTGAACGTTCACGGAGCGGCTGGAAAACCAGAACTCCATCTCTACTTGATAGGTGCTCAGAGTCGAGAGTTTGCACTGGGTACCGTTGAATCGCAGTGCCGCATTCAGATAGCTGCCAAGCCAAGCGGAAAGTGGCTCGATCCAGGTTTCCCAATCACGCAGGTTGCAGCGTCGGGCAACGGTGTTATGCAGGGTGATCGGATCTCCAGCAGCCTTGGCGAAACCTTCGCGCCCGGCCCATTCGAACAGCCCGTGCAGAAAGGTGCCCGGTCCTGCGCCCCGAGGGAAACCGTGAATCCCGGTCCCTGCAGGCAAGGCTTCAGCTTCACCTGCTTCCTGAAAATTGGCTTCCAGCGCAGTCGCCGGCTCAAGATTGGCTCCCGGTTCCGCCCCCATCAGGACATTACCGTCGGCAATGGCTAACGCCGAGTAACTGGCAATCCACCAGTTCGCCGCGAGCGTGTTCAGGGGACGCAATGCCGGCCCCACCAGCGGTGGTGTCGGCGTCGTATACACATCGTCGGTCGGCACGGGGGCCGCGCACACGTCTACGTCATTGCAGTTTTTTGCAAAAGTCTCGACCACGCTGAGAAGCTCATCGGGAGTGACTTGCTTCTCACCTGCCAACATGTAACCCAGGCCTGTTTTGTGCAAGTGCGTCGTTTTACTTCTGCGATCCGATGCTTGGGCTGCCATGCAAATCCAGGTGGCATAACGAGCTCGAGTCAAGGCGACGTAGAGCAATCGCATCTCCTCTCCCATACGCTCATCGTTAGCCCGAACTTGTGCAGGTTTTGCCGAATCACCTTTTACCAATTCAATCACCAACGAATCATTTTCATCGTGAAACATTGGCGGGGTTTTGCTTTTGCCATCGATCTCCCTTGCGCTGCAGGCAAACGGCAGCAGCACCAAGGGGTATTCCAGGCCTTTGGACTTGTGCACGGTGATCACCTTGATCAGGTCCGAATCGCTTTCTAGTCGCAGGATTTCTTCTTCGCTCTGACCATCGACCTGCTCGGCCAGGTGGCGGATCAACGCATGCTCGCCATCGAGTTCGGCAGCGCTGCGCTGCAGCCATTCGGCCAGGTGCAACAGGTTGGTCAGGCGACGCTCACCTTGATCCTCGAGAAGCAAACGGGCCGGTACCTTGAACGTGGCCAGCAGCTTTCGCAGCATTGGCAGAACACCTTGTTGCTGCCACATGACACGCAAATCCCTGAACAACAGCACCTGTTGCTCCCAGAACAACTCATCCTGGTTCAATTGCTCCAGCGTCTGCCATGGCAGCCCGACGCTACGGGTCGCCATCGCCGCTCGCACTAGCCGATCGCTGGTCGGTTGAGCGCACGCTCGCAGGATATACAGCAGGTCTTTGGCCTCATCGCTTTCGAAGACCGAGTCCCTGTCGGAGAGATAGACACTGGCCAATTGGCGCTGCGCCAGGGCTTTGCGGATGGCTTCTGCCTCCTTGCGATTGCGTACCAGAATGGCGATATCGGCGGGCCGCAAGGCGACGAATTCACCCTTATTGCTCAGTAAACCGGACCGTTTGATTGCAGCTGGATCGAGCCAGGCCTGAATTGCCGATGCCGAGGCTTCAGCGGCTTTGCGCAAGTACGTGGCGTTATTGATTACGCCCGGCGTTTCCAGATGCCAGAACGTCAGGGCCGGTTGATCCGTGCCGTTGATCTGCAAAATATCGTCGCGCCCGTTGGCTTGCACGGTGTTGAACGGCACCGGATTGCCCTGGTCTTCCTTGGCAAAACGAAACGCTCCACGCGGCTGTAATTCGGCGAACTCGAAGCAGTGGTTGGCTGCATCGACCATCGCCTGGGTGGAACGATAATTGGTGCCCAGCGTGTAATGACGGCCAGCCGTGGCCCCTCGCGCCTGCAGATAAGTGTAAATATCCGCGCCACGGAAGGAGTAAATCGCCTGTTTTGGATCGCCGATCAGGAACAGCCCGCAGTCATCCAGGTTCTCGCTGATGCGGTAGATGGTTTCAAAGATCCGGTATTGAACCGGGTCGGTGTCCTGGAACTCATCGATCAAGGCAACCGGGTACTGCTTGCGAATGGTCTCGGCCAGACGAGGGCCGGACGAGCTCTGCAGGGCGTGGTCAAGGCGATTGAGCAGGTCGTCGAATCCGATTTCAGCTCGACGTCGCTTTTCTTCGTCAAAGCGCTCATGCACTTCATGCAAGGCATGCAGCAGCACCTGCGCCTTGATATCAACCTTGGCGTTACGTTTTTCCAGCCAGGCATCAATGGCCTGTAGAACCTCATGTTGGGGAACCTTGTCTTTACCAGTGAGCCTCAAGCCGGATTGACTGAATGCTTTTATTTTTTCAGGTGCAGGTTGTCCCCGGCTCCACTGTTCCAAGTCGCGCAAGTAGCCATTGAATACATCATCCTGGCCTGCATTTTTATAGGTACCTCCATGCATCCGGGCCCGAACACTTTGCAGTAAGGCCTCTACCTCGACCTGATGCTGCTGCCACAACTGGCGAGCATTACGCTCCAGTTCGCCGACTGTTGCGTACCATTCACCCGGTTCCTGGAGTAATGCCTGCAAAGACCCAGGGGCTTCAAGAGGCTGGGCTTTGTATTGATAGGTCGCGTCCTGGCGTGTCAGCAACGAACCGAGCGCATCCCCCAACTCCTGAGGGCTTTTGAAACAATCACCGATCGCACGTGCCTGTTCCACCGGCAACTCATAGAAATGCCGACGCCAATAATCCCGGACCACTTCGGCCAGCAACTCGCTCTGGTCAGTTTCTAGCGTCTGGGTAAATAGACTGCCACTGTCGAAGGCATGCTCACGCAGCATCCGATAACACCAGCCGTGAATAGTCGAGACCGCGGCCTCATCCATCCACTCTCCGGCCAATTGCAATCGTCTTGCGCAGTCGGGCCATTGCTCCGATGGGCATTCGTCACGCAGTTGCTGCAGCAACTTGTCATGTTTGCGATCCGGCTCCAGAAAGCACTGTGCCGCTTCAGTCAACCGTGCACGAATACGGTCGCGCAGCTCCTGGGTAGCCGCGTCCGTAAAGGTCACCACCAGGATTTGCGGCGGTGTAAGCGGTGTCTTGAATGCGTTTTCGCCACCATGCCCCAGCACCAGACGCACATAAAGCAAAGCGATTGTGAAGGTTTTGCCCGTGCCGGCACTGGCCTCGATCAATCGGCTGCCATGCAATGGAAAGTCCAGGGGATTGAGATTAACTGGGCTCATTGGTCGCTCCCTGCGTGGCTGGAAGAAAGGTGTTTGAACAGTCCGCCATACAACCGCTTGGACCATGTGCCAAAATCACCGCTAGCGCATAGCTGGTCAAAGTCCGCGTAGGCGCGGCGCAAGGCGAAGGAGCCCTCTGCTTCTCCGGTGTGCTTGTAGCCACCCTCGAATGTCTCACGGGCCTTGTCCGAGGCCGCGTCTTTGTCTTCGCCATCCGCCCCCGCTTCCTCAAGCCATGCAAATGCGCTTTTGCAGGCGACCGGCAGCGGTTCACGCATGCCCGCCACCCAGGCGTCGAGCAGCGATTGCAACTGCGCCTGCGCCTCTTGCACGGGCATTGGCCGGAACACCACATCACCGTTCAAACTTACCAGAATCGTGGTGCAGCCCGAACCGCTCAACTGCAACGCCAAATGTCGCACCCAGGGTCGAACCAGGTTGTGCCAGCGCCAACTGTCGTCGTTGCACAGTTTCTTGCTGTCGAGTTGCAAATACACCCGCTCACCTTGGGCATTACAGCGAATGCCGCCTAACCAGTCATTTAATCCAGGTATCGATTCGCACGCGGCAATCGTTGCGGCAGTCTGGCCGTCCTCGATTTCAGGCCATGCCTGCAGCTGCGCGTGGTAACGCTCCAGCATGTCCGGTAGAGGCTCGGCCAATGCCGATGCGCTCAAGGTTCCGAAGCCACCCAGGGGCAACTTGCCTTCGCGCTGCAATCGCTGAACGTGCCTATCGAGCTCGGCCACCGCATTCTCGGGTCGGTAATCTTCTTCAACCCAGCGCTTGAGCGCTTGGCTGAGCCGGTCCTGGTGCTGCCAGTTTTCGAGGCCGTCGAGCTGAAAGGTTTCGTCGTCGCGGCCGGTGAGTTCGTCATTGTCGAAATTGACCTTGAGCCGTTGCTGGAAAAATGCTCCGACGGGATCACGGACAAACCCGGCCAGTTGGCGCAGGGTCAACGGAGAGTCTTGAGCAAGCGCTGACAACAAACCCGTCGATAGTTGCCTGGCTTGTGAATCATGCACTTCGCGCCATTCGTGAGAATACGTGAACAGCCCGTCGGGCCCAGGTTTATCGGCAAAGTAGGCAGGGCTGAAAGGCTGGAGCGGATGTTCCTGAGTCAATGCATGGAGCAGCGCATCAGGCCTCGCATCGGGCTGCGCCAAACGCCAGCCACTGGCCAGATGATCGCGCAGTTGACCGATCAATACCGAAGGTACGCGCTCGCTGTTGTCGCGAATATTGCGACCGACCCAACTGACGTACAGTTGTTCCCGGGCTGATAACAGCGCCTCAAGCAACAGGTAACGATCATCCTCGCGTCGCGAGCGATCGCCCGGACGGTAATCGTTGCGCATCAGATCAAAATCTACAGGCGGTTGTTGGCGCGGGTAGTCGCCATCGTTCATGCCCAGCAGGCACACCACCTTGAATGGAATTGCACGCATCGGCATCAGCGTGCAGAAGTTCACCGCGCCGGCAAGAAACCGTTGTGACAAGCCGCCCTCTTCAATGCCAGCCATCCAGGTTTCATGAATCACACTCAGCGGCAGCGGTTCGTCGAACTGCGCGGACTCACATGTGCGCAACCAGTCGTCGAGCAACTTGAGCAGTTGGTTGACCAACAAATCTTCCCCATCACCCACCGGGCGGAAGAACACTTTCAGCAGCGATTGCAGACGCTCAACCCAGAGTACCGGTGTGGCTAGCTGTTGCAGGTCTTCGCGGGCAATTTCCAGGTGATCGAGCAAGGTCAACAGCGGCCCGGCCAAGGCGGCTTCCAGTCCCGACACTTCATCGTACGGTTCGATGCCATTCAGTTCAGGTCCCTGGCCTGTCGCGTAGCCCAGCAACATGCGACGCATGCCGAAGCGCCAGGTGTTTTGTTCCAGGCCCGCCGGCATGTCCAGGCTCTCCCGCTGCTGCGCATCGAGTCCCCAGCGCACACCGGCTCCGTCAATCCAACGCTGCAGGATCGGCACATCCGCTTCCTTGATACCGAAGCGCGCGCGCAGCGCCGGTACGTCCAGCAGGTCGAGAATGTCGCTGACGGCAAAGCGGCTTTGCGGCAGTTCAAGCAGGTGTTCGAGAGCGATCAGCAAGGGCTGGCGCCCACGCTGTCCCTGGTCGGCCAGGGTAAAGGGCAGATAACGAGGATCATGACGCGACACCTGACCGAACACGGCCTCGATATGCGGTGCATACGCATTGATGTCCGGCACCATCACAATCACATCGCGCGGGCTTAGCCCAGGATTGGCACTGAAGCGAGCAAGCAACTGATCGTGCAGCACCTCCACTTCGCGCTGGGCACTGTGGACTACGTGAAAGCGCACGGAGCGATCCTGTGCCACGTCGACCGGGGCCCACACTTCGCGAGTTTCAGCCAAAGGACGCAATTCAAGAATGTCGCTTTGCAATTGACCTAGGAGGCTTGAAGGTGGCTCGTCATTGAACAGGTCGATACGCCCGCCGTTTAAGCCCTCGAAAAGGTGTCGATAACTCGCTGGCTCGTCATAGTGGTCGAGCAAATTGATGTAGTCGCGACCTTGCTTACCCCAAGCGGCGAGCAATGGCTGGCCATGTTGGCTCGCCACCATAGAAGCACTTCTGTTTGGCTGACGGCGATAGGCATGGCCCAACAAGTCTTTGTCAGCGACGATATCGCCCCAGTGATGGCGGCAAGGGTTGTGCACGCACAGCAACACCTGGCTGTAGCGCGAGAGTATGGCCAAGGCTTCCAAAACCTGTGCAGGCATAGATGAAATGCCAAACACCACCACACGCCGAGGTAAACCATTCGGGGGCTGCCCTGCTTCACGCAAGTGTGCGACAAAACGCTTGTGAACACCGGCACGGCTCTGCTCAAGAGCGCCCGCGCCTACATCCGCCAATACTTCACGCCACAGCTCCGCCTGCCACAGGTTGTCCAGATCCAGCGGTTTCACACCGCCTTTGATGTGCTTTAGCTGATCACGCCCGGCCGCCCAGTCCTCCAGCCAATCGGCGCGATAGACCTGATATTGGTCAAACAGGTCCGCCAGACGTTCGGATAGTTGATGGCGCTTGCGCTGATCGTCATCGTCCTGAAGGAATCGCCGCAAACTGCTGAAATTGGTTTTACTTAGTAATTGAGGCAGCAAGCGCATGAGTCGCCAACTCAGTGCCGCCTTGTCCAGCGGGGAGGTCTCTGGTGTCGTCTCAGCCCCCAATACAGACCTGTAGGCTTGCCAAAGGAAACGCGCAGGAAGTTGCACATCCAACGCTGCTGCGATACCGCAGCCACCGTTATCCGGATCTTCAGCCAGCGCCAGCTTCAACCATTGAGCAATGCCGTTGCTGTGCACCAGCACGACTTCGTTTTCCAGAGGGGCCAACGGGTAGCGCTGCATCCAGCTCACCGCTAGCTCACGTAAATCGTCCAAGCGATTGCCGTGAATAATCATGAAGCCGGGCTTCAACGAGTCCGCATCCTGCATACGCCACCCTCAGATCTGAATACGCAGCTCTGTGGTACAGAGCAGCAAAAGGCCATCACTTTAAAACGATATTGTTACACGCCACCAGCCCGAAGAAGGTCGCCACAACCATCTACAGGGGCCGAGCATAGGTTGCCCAAGGAGGAGAGCAAATGCTGGGGGTTTGCACAGGTCAACTACTCACGCACATCCCCAACCGTTTCTGCTGAGGCGACAGTTAGAAACAAATGAAAAGGCGTAAAAATCTGTGCTGTTTGTTGACAGTCCACGGGGTTCATCACCACTCACTTGAGCCTGCCCCCATGAAAACCTACCTAACCTTCATGCAACGTGTAGTTACTACCGCCGGCCCTCAAGCCAACTTCACCAATACCGTACAAGCAGTGAGCTCAGCCATGGCTGGCCAAGGTCACTGCCGAAGCGCAGTATCCCGGTTACAAGTGCTTCAACGCCCCACTCAGGTTCGCTGATGCTTTTCCAGCTCAACCTGCAATTGCAGCGCCAGCCCGCCGGTACGCTGCACATTGTGACTCACGGCACCTTCCCTCGGCCTGGCCTCGACCAGGCTGAACCAGCCCTTGGCTCGTGTAATTACGGTGTATAAAAGCTACTTGGGCAGCGCGGGATTCAGCGCATCAGGCAATACCAACGCGGCATGGCTGAATTCCGAGCTTTGAGACTTGTGCACCGTCATCGCAACCTGCAGACAGGTTGTCGCGTGATACCAAATTCTTCATCGGCATGGGCGATTCGACTTAGAAAAAACAAATTATTTGCTCCAAGACAGTTTTTCGAGACGAGACGCTCCCTAATTCGATCTGAATTCAGTTCAAAAAAATTTCAAACCTATATCACCTCGATGAACACCCTACCGTATTGATTGCGGCAGGGAATTTGGCGTGCCTGCTTTTGGCTCAGCACGCTCATCATTGGAGGATTTGCGTATGTATGCCCCCTGCCCTAGCTGCAGCTCTGGACGTGTCGTCACGAAAAATATCGGTAAACAAGCGGGTGGATTAATTGGGGTCGCCGGCGGTGCCGCCAGTGGAGCCGCCGGCGCCTTATCGGCGGCGGAAGCCGGTGCGGTAATCGGTGTGGTCGGTGGGCCGGTCGGGATCACTATTGGCAGTATTGCCGGAGCGATTTTGGGTGGTCTGATCGGCGGGGTCGCCGGTGGGATTGCCGGCGCCACGCTGGGTGAACAAATGGATGACAAGGTACTGAACAACTTCCAGTGCCTAGAGTGCGGTTACAGCTTCAGCGTCAACCGTTAAGTCGTTGTGAACAGGCGTCGTGCCTCACTGAAAAGGCGCCGTCTCCCCTTTATTCGCAAGGAAACACTCCCATGGCACACCTGATCGAACAAATGGCTTACGTCGGTGCTACTCCCTGGCATGGTCTGGGCAGTCGCCTTTCCGAGAAGCAACCGCTGGAAATCTGGCAACGCGAAGCCGGTATGGATTGGAAGATTCAAGAAAGCCCAGTCCACTTCAAGGCTGACAGCATCGGCCCATTGGGAACCATCCACTCGTTCCCGGAACAAAAGGTGCTTTACCGCTCCGATACCAAGGCACCGCTCTCCGTCGTGTCCAACCGGTACCAAATCGTACAACCGCGTGAGGTCCTAGAGTTCTACCGAGATCTGACTGAAGTATCCGGCTATGAGCTGGAAACGGCGGGCGTGCTAAAAGGGGGTCGCAAGTTTTGGGCGTTGGCACGTACCGGACAAACGGCCGAATTGAAAGGCCATGACCAGGTAAACGGCTACCTATTATTGGCCACCTCCTGCGATGGAACCCTAGCCACCACAGCGACGCCAACCACAGTTCGGGTGGTCTGCAACAACACCCTGACCATCGCTCTTGATGGTACGACCCGTGCAATCAAAGTGCCTCATAACACCCGCTTTGATCCGCAAGTGGTGAAAAAGCAGCTGGGTATCGCCGTTTCGCAATGGGATGAGTTTATGTACCGGATGCGGAATTTGGCTGAACGCAAAGTGCAGTGGCATGAGGCAATGGGTTTCTTCATGAACGTGCTGTGTGACGTCTCCCCACACAGCAAATTGCCGGAAGTCCTCCCCAACGAACGGGCGCTGCGTAAAGTCCAAGAACTGTACGAAGGCCAAGGTCGCGGCGCAACGCTGGAATCATCTCGCGGAACGGCCTGGGGCTTGCTCAACGCCGTCACCGAGTACGTCGACCATGAACGACGGGCTCGGAGTAATGAGTACCGCATGGACTCGGCCTGGTTCGGCCAAGGGGCTGCGATCAAACAACGTGCCCTGAGCGCAGCCCTTCAGCTCGCCGCCTAGTGGGGTTACTCGCGGTTACTTTCGGCTCGTACGTCTCGTTCCTGTCACCTATTAAAACGCCTGATCAGCTTGCTGCTGGTCAGGCGTTTTTTATGCATTAGGAAATACTCATGACCTCTCAAACACTACCAAAAACGACCGTAAAAACCCGGCCAGCGTTACGCCTGGTTGGCACCAAACAACTGCCGCGTGAAGATTGGCTGGCGGTACGTAAAGGCGGCATAGGCAGCTCGGATGCAGCCGCCGCTGTCGGCCTCAACCCTTATAAGTCCCAGTTGGAACTGTGGCTGGAAAAAACCGGACGCGATGCCTCCTTGCCTAAGATCGATCCTGAGGACGAGGAGAGTCCGGCGTACTGGGGCAACGTCCTCGAACCCATCGTCGCCTGGCATTACAGCAAGCGCAGTAGCAATCGAGTGCGGCGAATCAATGCCGTGCTGCAGCATCCCGATCCAAAACTGCCCTGGATGCTGGCCAACATCGACCGCGAGGTGATCGGTGCCGACGATGTACAGATCCTTGAATGCAAAACCGCCGGTATCAACGGCGCTCGCCTATGGAAGGAGGGTGTGCCCGAAATTGTGCAGTTGCAGGTCATGCATCAGTTAGCCGTAACTGGCAAACAGGCGGCCGATGTCGCAGTACTGCTAGGTGGCCAGCACCTGGAGATTCACCGCATCGAACGGGACGAGTCGATGATTGCTCGGCTGATTGATCTGGAGCGGCTGTTCTGGGATTACGTGGTCAGCGATACCCCACCACCGGCCGATGGTACGGCCTCAGCGGAAGCGGCGTTACGCTGCCTCTACCCCGAGGACAACGGCCAGATTCTTGACTTTAGCCAGCACCCAGAGCTGGCCACCATCTACCTGGAGCTCAAGGCTGTCCGCCAGAGCATTGCCCAGCAGGAAACGCGTGAGGCGCAGCTCAAGCAAGTCCTGCAACAGGCCCTGGGCACAGCCACCCGTGCAGAGTTTGCCGATGGCTATATCAGCTGGAAGAAGTCCAAGGACAGCACCGGCTTGGATATCGAACAGATGCTCAAGGATAAACCCTACCTGCAGGCCCGCTACTCCAAGATCAAACCTGGCAGTCGCCGCTTTCTGATCGGCTGAATCCTCGCCTCTCGCCCAAGCCACCTGACCCTTCACGTCCCGGTGGCTTTTTTTCATTTCCAGATCAAGGATAACCACCATGCTCAAAGGTTTAGCGATCACCCCTCCGGTACTCGGGCGCATTTCCATCGGCAAGGTTGTTGAGAGAAACGGCAAGCGCCTGCCGGAGAAAGACGATCAGTTCACCCTCACCTCTCAAGTACAAAGCCGCGACGGCTGGTTGCTGCACCCGCTCAATGAGGAATTGCGCAACGGCCAGGACGGCAAGCTGCGCAGCATTCCGATCCGTTTACTGTTCAACGAGCCTGATCTGAATTTTCGTGCGGACTACAGCTTGTTCGACCGTAATACCGGCCGGCCACTGTGCGTCGGCAATGGTGAGACCTGCAAGCGTTTGACGAAGGACGGCATCCAGTCGCTGCCCTGTGCCTCACCGGATGGGTGTTCACTCGCTCAAGGCAATGCCTGCAAGCCTTACGGCCGGTTGAACGTAGTAATTGGCGATGACGATCCGCTGGGCAGCTTTGTCTTTCGCACCACGGGCTACAACAGCATCCGCACCCTGGCAGCGCGTCTGCATTATCTGCAAGCAATCTCCGGCAATCGCCTGGCCTGTCTACCGCTGGAGCTGCGTCTACGTGGTAAGTCCACTCGGCAAAGCCACGGTACACCGATCTTCTACGTGGACATCACGGTACGCAGTGGAATGAGCCTGGAAGACGCGTTGCTGGAAGCCAAACAGCGGGAAGAAACCAGACAAGCTTCCGGGTTTGACCAGAGCGCCTTGGATCTCGCGGCCCGCCAGGGATTTAAAAATGGAGCTTTTGAAGACAGCGAAGAGGACACCGGCGCCATCGTCGAGGAATTTTTCCCCGCCATTGAGGATCAGCTCAGCCTTGTAGCCCACCAAGTCCAACTGACAGCGCCTGCCAAACCCTCACTCGCTCAAAAACTGGATTCGCAAGCCACGCGGCACAACAGCAAGCCCACAGCCCAGTAACCCCCTCTCGACATTCCCAGCGTTCTCACGCATTTGTATAGGAATACCCGCATGAAATATCACAAGCTCAGAGCCGGTGAAGAAACCGGCACCTATGTCATGGACTCTCCGGTTACCGAAGCCGACATCCTGCAGATGGCGCAACAACTTGCGATGAGTCGTCTGTCTAAAGGTCGAGCACTGACTGAGCCAAGACACGTATTCAGTCATCTGCAAACACTGCTGCAGTACCATGAATACGAAGTCTTTGCTGTGCTGCTACTCGACAGCAAGCACCGGGTGATTGGTTTCAGGGAGCTATTCAGAGGCACACTGGACGGTGCCAGTGTGTATCCACGGGAAGTGGTCAAGATCGCTCTGGAGCATAATGCGGCAGCGGTGATCTTGGTGCACAACCATCCCTCTGGCGATCCGGAGCCCAGCCAAGCCGATCGCACGCTGACCACCACCCTCAAGAACACCCTCGACATGATAGGCACCCGGATATTGGATCATGTGGTGGTGGGCTGTGAAGGCTGCGTATCGCTGGCCGAACGAGGTTACTTGTAATCCCTAATTTTTCGCTTATGGGCATCAAACAACATCTCGTGGCCTTGGCTGGGATAAAAGAAAAGTCCTGTTTGAGCAACCCTTCTAGCGGCTCAAAACAGGACTTTCTTTTTTTTTGTCAGGAATACCCTGATAAGCGACAGATCATTATTGAGTTAGACCCGATTGGACGTAGATCCTGCTTACTTCACCAGCTCCATCAGCTTCCCGAAGCTGTTCACCACATCGTATTTGACGTTCTCGGGGGCGTACTTCTTATTGATCTCATTGAAAAACTTCCGTGCACATTCGATTTTGGTAGCCTCAATCGGACGCAAATCCATTGATGACATTGAGCCCTTGGTTTCAGCCACAAAGTACACATGCTTGATCGCTCCCTCCTTGAACGAAATCGCCCAGTCAGGGTTGTAATCGCCAACCGGGGTAGGGATCAGGAAGCCGCGCGGTAATTTGGCGTACACGACCACGTCGGTACAGGTGTCCAGCTCTTTCACAAACTCGCGCTCGATGCCAGAGTCGGTGATTACGTAGTCGTAGATATGGCGCTTCAGCTTATCACCGGCCTTGCTGAAGTCCTGCTTGGTCTGCCCTACGGTGAAGATGTCCAGATCGAACTTGTCCTCGACTGGGTCGTAGGCCAAATGCTCGATAATCATCGTCGCCTTCTGCTCATTGATCAACCGGACTGCTTCGGAGATGAAGCTCTCCGGATTGGTTCGGAACTGTGCAAACACCGCTACGCTAAGGCCTTTGAGGATGTCCGCAGTCGCGCGTCGTGTAAGTTGCGTGCCCTCAGCAACCTTACCAATGAGGTCGTATTTCACTGCCGAATGGACAGACTGATGGTTTTCGACGGGATCTGTCTTCGTTAGCTTGAAAGCACTACCGCTCTTAACATCGTCGTAAGTCACCTGTGCAGCCTGCTCGCCGGTCTGGATCGTGTACTGCAAAGGAGTCACGCGCAAGCACTTGTCCAGCTCTCCAACGGCTTTGTTAACCAGTTCAGCTGTATCAAAATTGACGCTGTAGGCAGCCTTGCGGTTGATCCGACTCCACAGTTCTTTAAACTCCTGCCTGTCGAAATTGGCATTGGTTTCAAGTTTCTTGGCTTTGCGGCCATCTTCCGGCTTGAATAGCTGGCTTTCGCTGAAAACACCATCGATTAGCTGGAAAACCTGTTCCGCATGAGCCTGCAACTCTGGTGGAAGCGGGGCCAGTGTGCCGTCCTGTTTGGCTTCGTGGTACGTGCCAGTAATGCGATCCGCATCGTCGCTATAGTCGTTTTTGAGCAGGTACTTGTAGATCTGCTTGGCAAGTTGCGGCGTGACTTCAACATCGCCTGTGGGGGTTTTGAGCACCTTACCGGTGAAATAGGCTTCGTCTGCCACCTTGGGGCGTTCCGACAAAGAGTTGCTGATGTCCTCCTGCAGTGCAGAGACGAAGTCCTTGTAGCTCTCACTCGCCACTACGGTCAGTACGTTGACGTCATGGACGATGGCCGGATGATCCATCCGATCACCGGTTTGATTGACTGACAATCGTAACCCACGACCGACTTCCTGACGGCGGGAGATGGTGTTGTCGCTGTGCTTGAGCGCACAGATCACGAACACGTTCGGGTTATCCCAACCTTCACGCAAAGCGGAGTGCGAAAAGATGAATCGTACGTTCTTTTTGTTTCTGGTGACGTCATCATCCGTTGGTTTTGGCAATGACAGAAGTGTTTCCTTGTCCTTCAGGATCAAGTCGTACGCATCCACGTCGTTCGACAACCCTGCGTTCTCACCACGCTTTTCAATATCAGGATCGGCGAGCCGCTTGGTCTTCTTGTCGATGGAGAAATAGCCGCTGTGCGTCCTGCCTGCATCGATACCCTTTAGGTACTTAATGTACGGTGTTTCATCCAGGTCCAGCACCTCATTCAGGTATTGGCGGTATTCCTCTTCGAAGATACGTGCGTAGTCACCTTTCTCGTCCGCAACCGAGTAGTCGCGGTACTTGGCCACTTCATCGATGAAGAACAAGGTCAATACCTTGATACCTTGCTGGAACAGCGCCTGCTCCTTGTCGAAGTGCGCATTGATCGCCTCCCGAATCTGAATGCGACGCAGCGACGCTTCGTTCACGTCCCCAGTGGCTTCGCCAACAAAAAGCTCAACGCCGTTTGTGAAGCTCAAGATGTCGGTATTGGCATTGATGTCCGCAACCACATAGCCACGATACTGATCCAGCTCGTTTGAAAAACCATCGGAGAAGAGGTTGTCGCCCTTGGAGAGTTTGCGCACCACGCGCTTGATCTCGCCGCTTTTCAGCTTCTGCTCGAACTCAACACGAGCCACAGGTGCCTTGCTCGAAATCTCGATGGACTGCAGGTACAAATAAGCATTGGTGCCCGCCAGCCCCTTCACTGAGATGCCGCGCACTGCGATTTTCTTCACCAGCTTCTGGTTGTAGGCGTCCAACGCGTCCAGCCGATGGATCTTGTTGTGCGTGGTCTTGTGAGTGGCCGAGTAGCGCAACACCATCAGCGCCTTGAATTCCTCCAAGGACTTCAGGGTTGCCGCACCCTCCATTTTTTGTGGCTCGTCCAGGATCAGAATCGGCCGATTGGCGCTGATCACATCAATCGGGCGGCGCGACTGAAAATCATCGAGCTCGTCATAGATGCGCCGGTTATCAGCGCCACGGGCAGCAAACGCCTGCACGTTGATCACCATCACATTGATACCAGCATCCGACGAGAAGCTCTCCAGATGGTGCAACTGCTTGGAGTTGTAGATGAAGAAGCGCGCCTTCTTGTGGTACGTCTCCAGGAAATGCTCTGCGGTGATCTCCAGTGACTTGGCCACGCCTTCACGAATGGCAATGCTGGGCACCACTATGATGAACTTGCTCCAGCCATACTGCTTGTTCAGTTCGAAAATGGTCTTGATGTAACAGTAAGTCTTCCCGGTTCCGGTTTCCATCTCGATATCAAGATGCAGCCGTGATACTGCTTTGGCAGTTACCTTGTATTGCGCTGTTGCCGCAACACGCTCCCGATTGCCATTGAGCGTAAAAAAATCGGTCAATGAGCTCGATAGTGGTAGGTTCTGCTGATGCTGCACCTGGGTGACGTTTTCCAGCAAAGTGGCGTCCGTGAGCTTCAGGTCGGCGTTCTTGAACCCACCCTCTGCAAACAGGTCTTCAACCCCTTTCTTGGCCTTGCCCGGATCGATGCGGTAACTGATAGCCTCCGGTGTTACGGGCGGTTGACCTTTGAAGCAGTCGACCACGGCTTGCACCGCCGCTGTCTGATAAGACTGCGTCTTGAATTTAAGTTTCATCGCGTGCCCCTCAGATGCATTTGACTTCGGTAGCTGGCGACAACAGCTTGAAAATCTGCTCAACATTGATTTTGACGGAGCTGTCTTTGTAGCCTGCATCGCGGAACACCACACGAAGGGGCTGCTGCTTGGCCAGCTCCTTCACAAAGTCTTCGTCAATACTGCCGGTGGCGTCGAAGCAGGCGGCAAGCACATTGCCATCGACAAAAAACACGTCTTGGCCTTGAATGGACTGATTGGTGATGGGCAGGGCCAGATCGACGCCCCAGTCCAGCATCACCTGGAACAGCAAATCTTCTGGCGTGCGGTCGGGCTTAATGTTGTCAACGAACAGGTCGAAATTGGCTTTGTCCAGCAAATCGGGCACGTAGTAGACGTCGGCCATGTTGGACGTGTCGATCTTGAGGGCTCTGAACCCGATGTCCTGGTTCCATGCGTCATTTACTTCCCTTTCAAGGATCTTCTTCCCAGCGCGGCGTATGCGCTCTTTCCCTATATCCGCTATCGAAGGTAAACCTGCGTTTGAGGCTGAAGAATCAGCGCTTACTTGCTCAGGTAACTGAATCATGATGAATCTTCTATTTCCTCCATCGTCGGCATTAACCGCCATCACCGCTTCAGCGGTAGATGCCGAGCCAGAGAAGAAGTCCATGACTATTGAGTTTGAATGACTTCCAATACGAACAAGCTTCGCCATGAGTTCGGGGGATTTCGGAAAATCCATGACCGATGCGCCGAAAAGGTCCTTAATCGCTTTTCTGCCATAGTCGTTTGTTATTTCCTTGTCCGTCCAGAGCGACTTCACTAAGGTCTTTGCGACTTCACCGTTATCGCTGTGCAAGTAGTCTTTTCGGTAAATGCGCCATTCGTCACCAGTCCGCTCTGCGCAAAGAAGAGCCCCCTCTTTTCCGACCTTTTCTTTACCCCACGTCCAGCATGTTTTTACCCCGTTAGGCGCATCAGGCCAGACTTCAGCTTGATGAGCGTCATCCCTAAAGAGGGAAACTCCGCCTGTTGTATTATTGACGTACAGCGGGTAATAGAGTTTTGGACGCGTTGTTGGATTGAACGCCTGGTTCCGGTTTCGCAACCCAAGTAGTCGATAAGGGCCTTTGTCATCTTTCTTGTTGTATTCCTCAACCATTCGCCCTTCTTTTTCGAGGCCTTGAATCGATGCGACGTTCAGACCATCTTTGACGAATACGAGAATTACCTCATGCGTTTTGGCGACGAAGCGATCAAGATGCCTTCCTCTTGGATTCAACTGCACAGCGAGTTGCGCCACAAAGTTTTCAGATCCAAATATCTCTGAGCAAATCGAAATAAGGTTGTGTGCTTCGTTGTCGTCAATACTCACAAAGAGCACACCATCGTCAGTAAGCAACCGGTTAGCAAGACGAATTCGGGAGTACATCATGGTTAACCAATCGGAATGGAATCGGCCATTGGCTGCCGTGTTGGCTACCAGTCTGTTGCCTTCTTCATCCTTTTGATTTGAGCGGCGCAAATAATCGTCAGCCCCTTCAGCAAAGTCATCTTCGTAGATGAAGTCATTCCCCGTGTTGTACGGTGGGTCGATGTAGATCATCTTGACCTTGCCGAGGTAGTTCTCCTGCAACAGCTTTAATGCATCAAGGTTGTCACCTTCTATGTAGATGTTCTTGGTGGCATCGAATTCCACGCTTTCCTCGCGGCAAGGCCGCAGCGTTTTGGCAATCGGCGCATTGGCAGCCAATAGCGCCTCGCGTTTTCCTGGCCAGTTCAGGTGGTACCGTTCCTGTGGTCCCTCGACAATCGACTCAGCAAGTTCTTGCCGCAGCTGGTCAAAATCCACTGCCAGCTTCACGCTGCCGTCTTCACCGACAGTCTCGGTGACGCAGCCCGGAAACAGATCACGAATGCGGGCGACATTGTCTCGAGTGAGGTTGGGCGAGTGCATTTTCATTTTTTCCACATTTTTTTCCTCTTGCAGCCGTGCTTCCGTGAAAGAAGCTCAACTGCCCATTTGTTCAAGTTCGTTTTGATAAATTCAGTCGTCTTATTGCCAGTCTTGGCAAAAGTGCACGCGCAGACTCTCGATAGCTAATGGCAAGGTACCCTCACATGTCACGCCCAGATAAGTGGCCGCACGAGTGGTGCCCACGTACAAGTATTTGTCGAAGAGCGCAGGATGTAGCTCGGCAAGCTGGTCGATGCCAATAAAGAACACAGCCTCGAACTCCAGGCCCTTGATGTGCTGGATATCGAACACGCGCACATTGCTTTCCTGCCCGACGGCCTGGCCCTCGCGGCAGGCGATGACCTGAATGTTGTGCTCGGCCAGGGCGGCATTCAGAGCCTCAGCTACCGGGGCCACGTCGTTTTCGGTATTCACAAAAATGGCGGTGGACGGCAATTGGCCTACAAAGCGCTCAATCTCACGAATGCGATCTGCGAGCCAGCTCACAACGACCGCTGTCTCGTCGGCATGCTCCAACAAGGCAGGCGCCACACCCGAGCTATCCATATTCGCGGGTAGGCTGACGTTTTGCTCGGTGCCAGCGACGGCGCGGATCATGGCACGGGCCAAGTCGTTCAGTTGCTTGCTCTGACGGTAGGAGACGGTGATCTCCTTGATGACGAAGTCGGCAAAGACCCACTTCAAGTCGTCAGCGGAACGCGCGCCCCAAGTAGTCAGGCGCTGGTTGAAGTCGCCGCAGGCAAAGAACGAGCGCAGTTGTGGGTGAGCCAATGCTGCCATGCAGGCGAGCTGAATGGGCGAGAAATCGGTCGCCTCGTCCACCAATACTTGGTTGCGGTAATGCCCCAGGATGGGCTGGAGCGATGACCAAGCGGGGCTGTCGATATCGCGCAGGACGCTGGGCCGGCTGATAAGGTCGCCTGCGACGCGCAAGATGGCCAGCAGCACAATATCGAGTTCGAGTGGATGGATGTCTCGTGCCTCGAAGCCCTCGTTGCGATACCAGTTTCCGGTTTCTTGGCGTTCTCGCCGAAACGCACGGTAGTGTTTGGGAATGCCGTCGAGGTAGCGCTTAACCGGGCTCACGAAGCGTCGAGCGTTGGTCTGCACCAGAAGACTCGCTCCCACATCTACACGGTCGGTCTCTGCCAGGCCACGATCGGCTAGCCACTCAATAATTTTGCCGTTGCGAGAGGTCTTGTTCAGCATACGCTTGGAGGCTGCTGACCGAGCCTGGGCACGCACGGCTTGCATGTAGGCGTTGAGAGCAGCCGCGCGCCCCGTGCGCGATGTTGTGGTGTCTTCTTCCTCGTCGGCATCGAAATCGTCTTGCTCGTCGGTCTCAGTTGCCTGCGCCTGCTGCAAGCTGTCGATGACACGAGCTAACTCATCTAAAAATGCCCGGTTGCGGTTGAGCTGCAGGTTGAGCGCAGCTTTGATCTTGCCGTCAGAGGCTTCCTTCAGGCTGGTGACGAGCGCCTGCACTTTGGGGAGTTCTGCGGCCAATGATCCGAATGTGGAGGCCAGAGTGCCATCACCGGCCCGCGCTAAGATGTCTTGTAAACGTGCGCCCAAGCTCTTGACGTCGGGAGACTTGGCATCATGGAGTAGAGCCGCAGCTTCATGCAGCTCCTGCACGTAGGCGCTGCGTTGCCATGCATCGAAATCGTCAAACCACTGAATGGGTCGGTCGAACGCAGCTTCGCTAAGGCTTGGCAAGCTCTCTTTCAGGACGAAGGTGCCGCCGCCAGAAGCAGTTCTGAGAACGCCAAAAGCGTTTCTGGCCAGCTCGCGCCGATAGTCCTGCCAAGTTCTGATGCGCAGATCTGAAGCAGGAACGCCTTCTCGGGCAAAAGCCTCTTTAAGGTACTGCTTGAGCAGTTCGGTAGGCGTGAACATCAGCCAGCTGTTGGAATGCGCAACGCCTTGCGCTACAGAAACCGTCTCAACCAGGCGTTGCTCGCCTTCTTCTAAAAAAGCGGTATCGAGCTTTTGGCCGAGGCGCCGGATCAGGGTCGTCGTTTTGCCGGTACCAGGTGGACCCAAGATTAGCAGCCGCTTGTCGAGAGGAAGACGGAAAATCTCGTCCTGGTATTGATCGAGTACGGGCTGATCCCGCAACCCCATCTTGGTGATAACGCTGCGGCGAACGCCGTCGATGATGTTGGCCTTGACGGTCTCCTCCGCCAGCAATTGGCCCAGGATATCTTCTGTGACTTCTTCCCCGGCGACCTCAGTCAGCAGAGCTCGCAGCGACTCGATGGTGAGCGGCCCAAAATGCTCGGCTTCAACCACGGTGTCACGAGAGTCCCACCCATCGGCGAGTGCGCTCGGCCGGAGCTGAGCTCGCTCAAGAACCTCAACAACGGTTCCATTGGGAAGCGTGAACTCTGCACCAATCGCCAATGAGGCCAATCGTCCAACAGGAGCCCGGTAGCTGGCCAAATTGGGAAAGCCCGATACCGGCGTAGTGCGGCAGATGTAGTAGGTTTTCTCTTCGCCCTCTTCATCAACCACCACAACGCGAGCAATGGCGGGCTCTGCCACCAATACCCGGTAGCTTTCACGGTTCGCCTGGCTGATCTGATCCAACCTTTGGATAGCCGGACTGGACGTCATCGTATTGATGCTTGCCAGGGCATCGGATCCCAGTGTTCGTCCATCAAGAAGCTTGCTCTTGGAGGCTTCGGCGATGCTTTCGAGTTGCGCTAACGCCTCGCCCGCGACCTGCTCGATGTGTCTCTTCGATTCGTCATTCAGGCTCTGCGTCATGCGCTATCCCTACCGGTCAACTGTTCAAGTTCGTTTCTTAGCTGTCGCAAGAGCGCGTTGATCTCTACCTTGCGGTTGAATTGCTTTTCTTTGGCAAGCTTGCTCGCGGCCCTCTCGACCTCACGCTGCTTCGCCGCAACCTGTTCGACACGAGCGACCAAGTCACCAAGGCCTTCTTGCTGGCGCGCAGGTGTTGGAATCAGGCGGTGAAGCAACTGTTCGTACAAGCCACCCAAGTCGAGCGCCAATGGCATGACGGCGCGCTCCACATCGCTCGGTAACCACGCCGTCGCAAAGTAGTCGCTCAACACCCAACGGCTCGCGTCTGATTCGTTCGGGCGCTTGAACGCGGCGACTACCTGCGTTCGGCCGTCAAAGCTCAGCTCGAAGATGATGGGGAACTGCACCGCACCATCTATGCAGCGCAACACATCCAAATTCAGCTCCGAGGTCTTGAGCTGGATGGCGAAGATCTGAAGCTCCGGCACATTGGGTCTAGCGGGCAGGTTGATCGTTTCCGGAGCCAGCTTGTATTGCCAGACGATCTGTTCCACTTGCTCAACGAACAAGTCTTTCAGCCGTGTGTTGGCTCCACTGTGTTCGTAGATCTTGTTCTTTGGCAGGTTGCGGCCAAAAGCGGCCTGCTTCGGGTAGCTGATGAACGCGGCGTTCGACTCCCCTGGAGAGATATGACTCATCCGGCCTCCTGAATTATCAAGAAGGTGATGAGCTCGAAGTCATCCAGTCCGGCAATAGTGTTGACCAGCGCAGTGGTTTTGCCGCTGCTGAACAGGCTGTCCAGATCCTTCTCTTCCTTAACCTCAATCATCGAACGAATGGTCTTGCCAAGCAGGTCGGAATACACCTGCATCTGCCGCCCGTCAGCAGTTTCCTTGTTAAACAAACTGCAAGCCTCCGGAATGGGCTGCGCTTGGCCCTTGCAGCAACTGCGCACCAGATCGAGCAGGCGTTTGACCTCGGTGTGATCATGAATGACCTCACCCTCACGACTGATGTAGACGAGGTAATACGGGTGCAGACGGTTATGTTGGCTAACGCTGACGCTCGAGTTGCGGTTCCGCAGTGTAAAGATCACGCCTGGACGCAGGCCAAGCTCAGGTTTGGCTGACACAGCGGCGTGCATGCCGCTCGGTACGTTGCTCAACTCGCCATTGGCTTTGACGTAGTTGAGCAAGTCCATGCGGAAGTCATTAAGCCCCAGATCTGTGATCGAAACGCCCGTTTTCAGGTCTTCCAGCTCGATGACTTCGTCTTGTAGGCGGCGCAGCTGCTCCTTGCGGTAGGACACGTCGTTGGCTTGAGCGCTCAACACGTTGTCGTCGCCCGTGGCAGTGACGTCGGCAATCATCATCCGGCTCTCGACACGTTCCTTGAGGTTGATGTACTCGTCGAGCGAGATGTCGGGCCAGTAATTGACCAGTTGGATGCTGCTGTTGGGCGACCCGATGCGATCCACTCGACCGAAGCGCTGAATGATGCGCACGGGGTTCCAGTGGATGTCGTAGTTGATGAGGTAGTCGCAGTCCTGCAGGTTCTGGCCCTCGGAAATGCAGTCGGTGCCAATCAACAAGTCGACCTCAGCCGATTCGTTTGGCAGGACAATGGCCTTTTCTTTGGAACGCGGCGAGAAGAGGGTGAGCAGCTCCTGAAAGTCGTAGCTTTTCTTTTGAGCTGAGTTTTTTAGCGTCGACTGAGGCGAGCTACTACCAGTGACCTTCGCTGTATGCAGGTTCTGATTGGCGAGCAGCTCAGTGGCAAGATTGTCATAGAGGTAATCGGCCGTATCAGCGAAAGCCGTGAAAATCAGTACTTTTTTATTCCCGGGATTAATGGGATTGGCAATCTTGTCGAGCACTAGCGATTTCAGGTGCTGCAACTTGGCGTCTTCGGCTGGCGTGATTTTGCTCATGGAGACCAGTAAGGCGGAGATAATTTCCAGGTCAACCTGGAGTTCATGCTCCCAAGAAGGCAGATCCATATCTGCCAGCTTTATCCGAATTGTGTTGCCGATTTCTAAGTCATGAAACGACGGAATACCGTCTTCTTCAGCGTCAATTGAGCCCATGGCTTCTGTAAGGCTGGCGACCTCTGTTACACCGCCCCGGCTCTCGAACTCCTTAATCAGGCCGAGAACGCGCTGGTGGTTTTCCTTCAAAGAATTAAGTGTGCTGCGGAATGCATAAACAGAGCTTTCAAGGCGCTTCAGCAAATTCGTTGTCATCAGCGCTACCAGGCTTTTTTCCCGATCAACCTGACGTAGCTTGCCTCGACCGCCTTCAACCTGCGTGTCGTACATCTCTTCATACTTCGCCAATCTGCTAGGCAAGATGTAGCTGATGGGGGCATATACCGCGAGCTTGAGCAGAGACAACTGCTCGAAAATCTCGTTGAAACTCATTACATCCGTTCGCTGCTCAGCACCCACAACCAGTGGGCTACGGAACGACAAGGGCTTGCGCCGTTCAGGAAAGTGCCCGATATCCGTGGTGTCGTAGTAGGTCTGAATGTGCTTTCGCGAGCGTGCAATCGTGACGCTGTCTAGCAACTCGAAGAAATCGAAGTCGAGCGAGTCCAAAATAGCGCGCGCCGTGCGTTCCTCGGGCGGAAGTTTTGACCAAGCGTTAAAACTGGCCTGCGCACCACGGAAAATTTCCTCGACAGTTTTGCCAGTTCTCAGCTTCTTGCTTAGGTTTTCGGAGTTGCCTTCGTAAGCTAGCGCGAGTTGGTTGCGCAGGTCATTGAAGCGGTTGTTCACTGGGGTCGCTGAAAGCATCAGTACCTTGGTTTTTACACCCTCTTTGACGACTTTGTTCATCAGTTTCTGGTATCGGGTTTCCTTGTCCTTGAAGGCATCGTTATTGCGGAAGTTGTGCGATTCATCGATGACGACGAGGTCGTAGTTACCCCAGTTGATGCGGTTGAGCGGAGTGCCAAACGACTCTCCACTGGTGCGAGTGAGGTCGGTGTGGCACAGCACGTCGTAGCTGAATCGGTCACGGGCAAAGATGTTGGTTTTGAGGTTACGGTTGTAGTTGAGCCAGTTGTCCGCCAGCTTTTTGGGACAGAGCACCAGCACCGACTTGTTACGCAGTTCGTAATACTTGACGACGGCTAGGGCTGTGAAGGTTTTCCCCAAGCCAACGCTGTCCGCCAGGATGCAGCCACTATAGGTTTCTAGTTTGTTGATGATCCCGGTGGCCGCATCCTTCTGATAGTTGAAGAGCTTGCTCCAGATTAGCGTGTCCTGGTAGCCGGTACGGTCGTTGGGTAAAACGTCCTCATCGATGTCGTCCAGGAACTCGTTGAAGATGTTGTAAAGCATCAGGAAATAGACGCTCTCGGGCGAGTTCTCCTGGTAGACAGCCTCAATGTGATCGCAGATCTGCATGGTGACGTCTTCCAGTTTTTCCGAGTCGCTCCAGATCTGATTGAACAGGCTTAGGTAAGTTGCCGTGAAGGTTGGTTCGTCCATTTTGTTGACGAGGTTGGAGACAGCATTACCTTGCTGGTAACCGAGATCGACGGCTGTAAAGCCGTGCAATGGCATGTAAGAGGTGCCCGCTTCAGCAGATTGCACGCAGGCGAACTGCTGCATTGGGGCCTTGCTGCGATTGGACTTGAAGGTCGCCTTGCGCCGCATCCATTCTGCGCACTCTTTGGCAACCGCTCGCTGGGTGAGCTTGTTGCGCAACTGAATCTCGAACTCGCTACCGTACAGACTGCGCTCACGATCCAGCTTCGGGATGTGGAATTCCTTTCGCTCTTTGCGGACCTTGTCGGCAACCTCGCTGGCAACGAACGTCGGTGAGGTGAAGATGAAGTTCAGCTCGTCGATCTTTTCTAGCTCAGCTTTCAGCGCTTCGAATGCATACATCGAAAAACAAGACGCCGCGATACTCAGGCGGGAACCGGGTTTGAGCGTCGCTTTGAGGTCGTCACCCAGCAGCCTTGTAATATTGTCAATGAGCTCCATCGTTTCCCTTACCTTTTTTCGTCTCTTCCACTGACGGCGTTTCTGCCTGCAGACCCTGTTCCTGAGCATATTTCAGGATTAATACCTCAATCATCGAGGCAATGGAGCGTCGCTCTCTTTCCGCTGCAATTCGCAGCAGTTGTTTGATGTCACTCGAGGTACGAATGGACAGGGTTTCGTCCTTGGGACGCTTCATGACTCAGTCCTGCAGTTTTTGTGCTGCAAATGTACTGCGTCGTGCCATCAATAGCGACTCAAAAAATCCAGAACCAGGCGAACTGCTATTCCCACGCACTAAATCTAAGATTAGGGTCGTGATCGACACAGCAGCCGCAGCTTGCAGGCTCTCAACAAATTCATACAAGACAGGTCACCAACTGCTCCACCACACGCTTAGCTCGGCACTGCTGACGAATACATCAAAGCGCTGCAGCACTTGCTCCAGATAGTCTGCATAGTCAGCTAATGCCATTTTGGTAACGGCAGCGTTGCTGGTGCCTCCCCGAAGTGCGTGAGTCAAATTCGTAGCTTTTGGTTCATGTGGTAGTGAGCTCAACCGTCTCGTCCAACATTTCAGATTTGACGCCCTAGAAATAAAAGGAAGATTTGGGCCACACAGCCAGCAGCAACTGCCGACCGCATGACTTGAAGAAATCTCAGTCAATTAGCTGATCACGCCGTGAGAGACTCGTGAACATCCCGCGCCTCGATCCTGGCCATGACCCAATCCATCACCTCACTTTCAACCCAGCCGACAGCCCTGTCGCCCAATGACACGGGTTTTGGAAAGCTTCCCTCGCTGATGTACTTGTAGATTGTGGACCGACCTAGGCCGGTGGAATGCTGGACATCTTTCAGGCGAATGATCCTCATGAACTGGCTCCTCTTATCCGTTCAGAGGATTGGCGTGCTGGTAAAGAAGTACCTATTTGAGCGTCACCTCGCGGCTTGGCTGATTCAGCAAGCCATAACCATCCTTTTAAATAATTCGCCGCGAGTAGTGATAGCAACGTGTCATTATGCGAACAGGGTTACCTGCTACTCCTAGGCTGACACTCGCCGATAGGCTGCCCTTGGCTCACACCAGGGCAGTCAAGTGCACGGCGACCTCTCACTTATTGGTTGCACTCCCCATCTGGTGCGCTCAGCTCCTACTACAACCAAAACCATGACTGCCATCACCAAAGACTTTCGTCGCTGACTTGCAGAGGTAGCTTGCTCTGTAAAAGAATGCAGCCTGTCCTTCCGATTCACCGCGATTAAGGTAGTAGAATGGATTGGTGGGAATCTCGACCAAGCCGCTGACAGCCTCTATTGGCAACCCCAAGGCACTGGCCCAAGCGCCTTCTAGGCGATTAAACATGTTGTCCCTGCCAGCCTCGAACTTACCCAAGGCCGTAAACGCATCTCGGTTGAGCAAGATTGCCAGGTGATAGTGGGGCTTACCATGCTGCCCCAGCTCCCGCGCCCAGACGTAGCGGACCTTGCTGTCATGGGCATGCTTGTTCAATTTCCGAGCCTGACTACGGTTATGCTTAATCTTGGCTTTAAACGATTCAATGAACCGTTCAATCACTTCATTGGTAAAAGTGTAATCGGGCAACTGAGCCTGGGCAGGAAGCCGTAGATCAACCCTAAATGCAAATACACGACTGTATTGGATAAGCGCCCGCCCCACCGTTTGATGAAGGCGGTTTAGGTATTCACTGATGAATGGGCCTTTAGCCTCCTGCACAGCCAAGCCTAGGTAAGTAGATCCTGCATAGAGAGTTAGATTAGTGTTTTGATGATGTCGGGCCATGATGGTGCTCCAAGTATGTGGGCTCATACCATCAGCACGCCTAGTACAACTTTACTGAAAATCAGAAACAAGCATAGCCCTACGACTACTTACACCCCCATCCTCTTCCCCGTCGCATATCGCCATACACTGACAACAGCCAACACCGAAGACCAACTAACTCAACAAAAAGCAATCACACAAATCAATACACCCTCCATGGGCACACCAGCAACAATTACTAGCCCTATAGTCATCAATGACACACATAAAAGCATATTACCAATACCGAGGACTTACCGAGATTTCTCGCGACTAAAACACCAAGTGAAATCATTACACAAACACGAAAATCAAGAAGGCAGGCACTCCGATAAAAAACCATCATGACTGAGTAGACCAGACAGGATAGGCGCCATCACCGACATCCCCACCAAAGCCTTTAATAAAAAATTCTAGCCAATAATTACCCCTCCTGACTTTTCCTATAATCCATTCCCGCACCTCACTTTCCAGCCAATCTACACATCGCTCGCCCAGCGGCATCGGACTGCCCACAGATAAATTCATAAACTCTCAATCGAACCAGGCCGATCGACTCGATGACTTTTTAGGACGAATAATCTTCATGAATGGGACTCTTTCTATTCGTTCAGAGGGTGGACTGCACGGTAAAAGTTAACGGCCATCATCGTACCCCCCTACAAAGTAATACAGCTAGACCCTGACTCCTTGAACTCACTTTCAGGAATTATCGAACGTCTGGGCGGACGAGCTGACCGTGAGCGCCAAGAGGAGCGCGCGCCCTGCATGCGTCACCCCCTTCAGGATGGAAGTACCAAACGACGTATTTTTTTGTAGAAAATCTAGCTGAATCCCAGTAAATGATGACCACTCAAGAATTTCATCTACTAGAGATATTCTAGAAAACAACCTAACAAATTAGAAAATACTTCTTTAACAATTAAATAAATGTTATATATAACCTCTATATTTAGGAGGCGATATGGCGATACATCTCAATGACCGGCTAGCACGTATACTTGATGATACGAGCCACAATCGCAGACATGACATTTGGCTATGGATTCAGCTAACAACTAATAACGTTCAATTATCCGGAGACGTTAATCAGCCGGGAATGCGATCCACGATGACACACGTCATATCCAGCACCTCTGGTCTTTCCGAAATAATCAAAAACAAAGAAACCGAACAGCTTCTTCCAGAGAAATGTCTTGAATGGATAAATGAAGGAAAGCGACAAGTTGAATGGTTAAGTTCAAAGCTCAGAGAGCGCATGAATCTTAGTGACTCCATAGCGCCATTAAAATCAGGATTAACTGGAAAGGATTTACTGATCGCAAGCATTGACTTATGGACCATCAACATCAAACAGAAAGGTTCATTTTTAAATGAGTTAGAAACCAGCTGGAACGAACACAAAAAAGGCGACAAACAGTTTAAGTGGTTCGAAGATGATGAGCAAAAATGCATACTAGCCGGGAAGCTGATCAATAAACACATCCCATTGGATGGGCTTCTTTCGATAACGCTATCAGCATACCAACCTATTGAAAACCACGAAAACCTGTTGATTTTTTTCGACCACGCCAACCTTGATAAAAACCAAAAAAGCTTGTTCATAGAAAGAGTTAAAATAAGCTGGCGCCAGCAAAAGTATCGAAAAAACCTGACTGGAAAAGGGCAGTACAACTTCATCCTCTCCGATAAAGCGATAGCACGCCTTGACAAACTTTCCGAAACTTACGAACTCAGCCGTGCAAAAATTTTAGATATTTTATTAAAAATGGAATCCGAACAAAACAGATATATACCTGAGCGAATAAAACTGCTAAAAGACGAGTCGTAACTCGTCGTACAATCACGATTTAAACATCGCTGTCAATATGACTTCCAACCCCGGGACTCAGAGCACTAACTCCATGACTTTTCTATCATTTAAAATTAGCCGTTATCCCGCAGAAGGTGGACTGACAGTTGCGAGACGGTCTACACCATGATCGACACCCTGCTTTTGCAAGCACACCAAGCCAGCTCGTAAAGCTCGCTCCAGACTGAAGTCATCCGACATCGCAAAGCTTTGACCCGTCGTACATCGGACCGAAGATCTTGCCCCTGCGCTCAGACCCAGCATCCGAGACGGTCGCAGGTTCGAATCCCAAGCGAAGTAACGCTTAGGAAAACGGTATTCCAAATGGTATTCCACAACAAAACTCAAACCGTAAATATCATTAAAAATCAAAAAGTTATGATTTAAGTTCAGATTACCCCGGCCCACCAATCAAAACCCAACGAAGCCCGCCCAGTGCGGGCTTCGCTGCATCTGCACTCTTGAATTTTGCCGTGAGCAGTTGCGGATTCACGCCGATCCCAGCGCCTTTTCAGCAACCTCCCTTTCCGGCGCTTTGCCAGCGCACCATTCCTTCGATCCCAAGCATGGCCCGATTGGCGCCCCCGCATCAGTGCTGCCGATTGCCTGCATTTTCAGGCCATTAACCTGGAGGCAGCAGGCACGGCGCTTTCAACTCCTTCTACACTCACTTGGCATACATTCCACACCCTGCCGATAGAGCCCAAATGACGACCCTCAAAGATCGCTTGAAACAAGGCAAGGACGCTCGCAAGAAATGCTCGCGCAGCGCACAGGCAACGCTGGGTAAAGGCAACCGTGATCCGATTCCGCTGATCAAGGCGTCAAGCGAGGGGCGGGTCAAGTCGCTGGTCGAATTGCGCTATGGGCGCATGCTGGTCTCACCCTTCACTTTCTTTCGCGGCAATGCGTTGCTGCAAGCGCACGATCTGGCGGGCACGCCGAACATGGGCCTGGTGTCGCCGATCTGTGGTGACTGTCACTTGATGAATTTCGGCGGCTTCGCCACCCCCGAGCGCAATCTGGTCTTCAGCGTCAACGACTTCGATGAAGCGCATCCCGGGCCCTGGGAGTGGGACTTGAAACGCCTGGTGGCAAGTTTTCTGGTGGCCGCCCGCGACCTGCGTCACGGCAGCTCGGTCGAGGAAGCGGTCTGCCATGAAGCGGTGCGCGCTTATCAACAGACCATGCTCGAATGCGCTGAACAAAGCACTCTGGAGACCTGGTACGAATCCATTTCCTATGACGACTTGCGCGAGCAGGCGCGTAAAAGCGCACTTGAGCATGTAGAGCGCGCCATCGAAAAAGCCGAACGTCGCACCCACGCCGAACTGCTGCCGAAAATCAGCGAGCGTGATGCCCAGGGTCGCCTGGTCATTCGTGATGACTTGCCGGAAATCTTCCACCTGCACGACAACACCACCCTGCTGGATGCCGAGGATGACTGGCTGCGCCTTTCCGACTGGCAGCCGCTGTATGAAACGTTCATGCGCGACTACCGCGCCACCTTGCAGACTGACCGCCGGGCACTGTTGTCACGCTTTCAGGTTCACGACATGGCGTTCAAGGTGGTGGGTGTCGGCAGCGTTGGCACCCGATGCCTGGTGGCTTTGCTGACCGACGAACAAGAGTTCCCGCTCTTCCTGCAATTCAAGGAAGCACGCCAATCCGTGATCGCCAATTACGTCAAAAGCAAGTCACGGACACGGCATGAAGGGCAGCGAGTCGTCGATGGCCAGCGCCTGATGCAATCGGCCAGCGACCTGTTCCTTGGCTGGACCACCGGCCCGAACGGTCGTCATTTCTATGTGCGTCAGTTGCGCGATATGAAAGTCTCCGCAGAGCTCGAAACGTTCGACGCCGAGACCTTTGCGGCCTACGGCAGGGTCTGTGGTCGTGCCTTGGCCAATGCCCACGCCAAGTCGTCAGGCTACGCCGCGCACATCACTGGCTACATCGGCAAGGGAGACGCATTGGCTGATGCACTCCACCGATACGCCAAGGGTTATGCCGAACAGAACGAACGCGACTTCATGCGCTTCCAGCAGGCCTGTCGCAAGGGCCGCTTGCGCGCGCGGTCGGAAGCGGATTTTGCGGCAGATCATTTGCCTTAGCCTCGGGCGCGCCGGCCATCGCCGGACAAATGAACATTTCTTCACCCCTGGTCCTGGTCGCAACCTGTACATTTCCCTCGCTCATTCAAGAAACTACGGTTTGCCCGCCCTCCCGCGGGCTTTTTTTTGCCTGTAGATTGGTCATCGTCCACCGCAACCCGGAACACTCGATGACAATCCTCACCCTGCCGTACAAACGCGTGACGCTGGCCATCCTCAGCCCCAGCCAGGCGCCACTGGAAAGCGATTTCTACCAACGCAACCAGGCCCACCTTGCCCCCTGGTCGCCGGTTCGGCCTGACGATTACTACAGCCCGGAAAAAATCCGCTCGCGCCTGGCGCAACAGGCCTTTGCCTTTGAAGACGGCTACGCGGTGCACTTTGCCGTGCTGGATCGCAACAGCGAGCAGATGATCGGTGCGTGCAATTTCAGCGGCATCATTCGCGGGGCATTTCAGGCGTGCTACCTCGGCTATCACATCGACCAATCCCGCCAGGGCCAGGGTTTGATGCATGAAGCCCTGCAAGCGGGCATCCGCTACATGTTCGAAACCATGAACCTGCACCGGATCATGGCCAACTACATCCCCGACAACGAGCGCAGCGCCCGGTTGCTGGAGCGCCTGGGTTTCGAGCGCGAAGGCTATGCCAAGGCGTACCTGAACATCGGCGGGCGTTGGCAGGATCATGTACTGACGGCGCTGGTCAGCAAGGTCTATGAAGACCCTGATCAGTGCTGGTCCAGACAGTTATCCTAAGCTTTCACACCGCGTTCACGCTTTGTTAAGGATTCGCTTTGTATGCTTGAAAGCTCTACCCCCCCTCTTCGGCTACCAACATCTCATGTCACGCTACTCTTCTTCACTTTTTCTGCTTGCCGCGCTGCTATTTTTCTTCGCCCTGGGCAATCACCAGTTGCAAGGTTCCACCGAACCGCGGGTCGCCGGCATTGCCATGGAAATGCACCTGGACAATGACTGGGTGACGCCCCACCTGTTCGGCGTACCCTTCCTGGAAAAACCACCCCTGAGCCTGTGGCTCGATGCCGGAGCCATTCGCATCTTCGGCGGCACGTCGTGGGCAGTGCGACTTGCCTCGGCATTCGCCGGATTGTTCAGCGTGATGCTGTTGTTCACGATGCTGCGGCGGTTCGGCCGGCCGACAATCCTTGCCTGGACTGCTGCTCTTCTGCTGGCGACCATGGCCAGTTACTGGAGTAACGTGCGCAGCGTCGGCGAAGACGCGTTGCTCGCCTTCGGCGTGACACTGACGCTACTGGCGTTCTTCCAGGGCCACCGCCAATCGAGCCTGGGCAATGCACTGCTGTTCGCCCTGGGCATCACCATCGCTACCTTGAGCAAAGGCATCCTGGGACTGGCAATGCCGGGGGTGGTGATCTTCGCCTTTTTGCTGGCAGAAAGCCTGATGGACAAGCGTCTGTACCTCTCGCACTGGGTACGTCCGGGGCTGCTGACAATGCTGGGGTTGCTGCCACTGATGATCTGGCTGGCGCTGCTGTATCAGCGCGGCGGCATCCAGGCAGTGACGGAGCTGCTGCTGACCAACAGCGTCGGACGCTTCAGTGGCTCCTTCGTGGAAGCCGGTCATCACGAACCGTTCTACTACTATCTGGCCAAACTGCCCCAGGCGTTTTTGCCCTGGAACATTCTGGTGTATCTGGGGTTGTGGCATTTCCGCAAAAGCCTGATGGCCAACCGTTACCTGCTGTTCTTCACCCTGTGGATCCTGGCCCAGTTCGTCATGCTGACGTTGGCGTCGACTAAACGCACTGTGTACCTGATGTCGATGACACCGGCGGCAGCTGTCATCGCCGCCGAGTACGCGAGCGTCCTGTACGCAAGACTGAAGGCGCGGCAAGACGCCCCGCCCCTGATGAGCAGCATTATCCGGCATCGTCGCAGCGTGGTGGTTGGCACGCTGTCCGTGGTGATCGTCAGCTACCTCGCCGCTGCACAATGGGTGTTCCCCCAGGCCGATCGCAAATTGTCCTTCCTGCCACTGACCGAGCAGATCCAGACCCTGCAAGCCAACGGTCAGCAGGTCGCGCTGTATCAGGCCAGCGAACGCCTGGGCGGCGCCAGTGTGTTCTATACCCACCGCGTGCTCAAAGGACTGGATACCGAGGCGCAGCTGCATGAGTTCCTGACGGCGTCGCCTTCCAACGTAGCGGTCATGGCTGCCAATGAAGAACCGCCCGCCCCCTTGAAAGTGCTCAAATCCATGAAGGTCGGGAAGCAGGATTACTACTTTGTAGGGCAATAAAAAAAACCCGTGATCCCTGGGGAATCACGGGTTTTACATTTCGACATCTGGATTAACTGGCTGCCTGAGCCTGCGCTACAGCTACCCGCCGTTCATGCTTTTGCAGAACCGGCTGATCCAGCCGCGCTCGGCCGTAAAACGCCAGCGCCGTCAGCAAACACGCCAGCCATACGAAGATCCCGGCCCAGAGGGTGTGGGACATGTAGTGCCAGCCTTGCAGCACTCGCGTGGTGCCGTAGACGAAACCCAGCAGCAGCGACCCGTACATCACCGCTTTGGAAAAGCGCCACTGGTAGCGACGCGCAACGAAATACAGCGCCAACATGGTAAAGCCCCCGGAGGCATGGCCACCCGGCCAGCAGCGGCCGTCGCCTGCTTCCCTGAACAGCTGGAAATTCTCGTACCACTCGACGTGGGCAATTTTTCCACCGTAGAGCGTCGTTTCAATCGGGCAGTACACGCTGGTATGCGACTTCAGGAAATGAATCACCCCGGTGCAAATTGCGAACGCAAACACCACAAACAGAAAATCCCGACGATGGTCCCTGGCAAATCGAAGCACAGGGGCGGCTTTGGTCCGCTCCAGGAAGTTGCCCAGTCGCGGATGTTTTGGCGGATTGAGCAACGGCCAGACAAACGACAGGATTGCCCCAATCAACGCAATTTCAGCGGTCCAGTTGGGAATGATCCGCGCCCACTTGTGGGTCAGTTGCTCAAAGAGGCGAACATGGTCGATTGGAAAGGTCTGGGAAATTGGATCAAAGAACAGATTGCTGAACGCGCGGTCGATTGAGGTCATGTCGAACATCAGGAAGACCACGGCCGCGCAGGCCAGGGGAATGCCGAAATTCAGCCAGTAAAAACGGTGGGAAGTACTCTGCATCGTGTGTCCTGATCAAAAAGATGAATTCATTTGCCCGTCACCGATTGCCAGTCCGCGGCGTCGATGAAGCCCAGCATGCGAGGTGTCTGTGGCGTTTCGGCGGAAATAAACAACGAAGCGCCGTAGCCCAAAGTGGAGCCTGACAACTTGAGGTCTTTCTCGAGCTGCTCCATGCATTCGCTGTGGGTCACCAGAATCAGGTTGCGTCCGGCCACTTTGTGCGCCAAAGCGTCGCGCAGCATAGTGCCCTTGCAGCTGATCAGCCAGTCCTCACCGGTGCCGACCTTGTTGAACATGTAGGCTGCTGTCTGTGCCGTTCGCAGCATCGGGCTGTTGTAGATGTCGGCCTTGTTCAGCCCCAACTGTTCGAAGTGCGCACCGACTGCCACCGCGACGCTACGCGAACGTTCGGTAATACCGTCGTTGCCCACCAAACAGGCGGCGCTGGAGTGATCACAACGTTCGACATGGCGTACCAGCACGATCATGTCGCCCTTGGCCCAACCGGCCAGCAATGCCTGGGCACCGGCCACATTGCCATGGGCCAGGTCCGGCACGCCGGCGGGCCGCAGGAGAAATATTGTCAGGGGTATCACCAGCAACGCCGAGGCCAGCACCACGATTGCATTGCGATGACGGGCCAGCCCGCTCAGATCGATCGAGCGTTTTACGCCGAAAAGACTCAGTCTCAATACCACATCAGGCCGCCTCGCCGGCATGCACCACTCAAAATAGTGCCATGAGACTAGACAGGAGGGCGTCGACTCAAAGTGAAACGATTGTGAAAAAAAGCTCAAAACCCTGCAAAAACCTTGTTACAGATCCCCTGAAAAAACCTTTCAGCTCTCATGTTTGCGGCCGATAAACACTTGCTACACCGCTTGCTGGCCCTAAAAACAACAATCTTCCAGCCAACCGACGATCAAGAAGCAACACGTTCCTGGAGGAATTTTGATGAATAGCTGGTTCGGCAACATCAGCGTGAACCTGAAACTGGGCCTGGGCTTTGGCCTGGTCCTCGCCTTGACCTGCGTGCTCGCCCTCACCGGCTGGACCAGCCTGGGCAGTTTGATTGACCGCAGCAACTGGATGAGCGACATCACCCAGCTCAACGCCAGCCTGACCAAACTACGGGTCGCGCGCCTGCAATACATGCTGACCAACGGCGACGAAACCACCGCCCAAAGCGTGCAGACCACCCTCGAAGCCTTTTCCGCTCAACAACAAGCGCTGCTGGTGAAGTTCAAGAGCCCGGAAAACCTCAAGTTGCTCAAAGAGCAAGGCGCCGTCATCGACGCCTACAAGACGTCCCTGAACAAGATGCGTGGCGCCTACCGCGCCGGCAACAGCGCCCGCGATGCCATGACCGCCAATGCCGAAACCGCCAACACGCTGATCAACGACCTCAACACCCGCGTGCAACAACTACCGCCGAGCGATCAGCGCTTCGAACAGTTCCAGGCCATCACCGCTGCCAGGGAAGCCTTCTTGCTGGCCCGCTACGAAGTACGCGGCTACACCGCGACCACCAATGCCGACACCGAGCAAAAAGCCGTCGCCCAACTGGATGCCGCCATCGCCAGCCTGAAACAGCTCAATGTGCATTTCGCCGACGTAGAGCCAGATGCCCTGCGTCGACTGGAAACCGCCCTGGGCAACTACCGCAGCGCGTTACAAGCCTACAAAACCGCGAGTAACGAGGTGGTGCAGGCACGCAAGGAAATGACCGAAGAGGGTGCCGCCATCGTCAGCCTCAGCGATGCGCTGTACCAGATTCAACTCGACCGCCGTGATGCCGAAAGCGCCAAGGCCCGCACCCTGCAACTGGTCAGCACGTTGCTGGCATTGTTGGTCGGTGTCATTGCCGCCGTCATCATTACCCGGCAGATCACCGGCCCGCTGCGCGACACACTGGCCGTGGTCGATCGCATCGCCAGCGGCGACTTGACCCACGACGTCCGGGTGACACGCCGCGATGAACTGGGGGTGTTGCAGCAAGGCATCGCGCGCATGGGCGTAACCCTGCGCGACCTGATCAGCGGCATCCGCGATGGCGTCACCCAGATCGCCAGCGCCGCCGAGGAATTATCGGCCGTGACCGAACAGACCAGCGCCGGGGTCAACAGCCAGAAAGTTGAAACCGATCAGGTCGCCACCGCCATGCACGAAATGACTGCCACCGTGCAGGAAGTCGCACGCAATGCCGAGCACGCTTCGCAAGCGGCAGCCGCGGCCGATGGTGAAGCTCGCGAAGGTGACAAAGTGGTTGGCGAAGCCATTGCCCAGATCGAACGCCTGGCCAGTGAAGTGGTGCGCTCCACCGAAGCCATGAGCGTGCTGCAACAGGAAAGCGACAAGATCGGCAGCGTGATGGACGTGATCAAGGCCGTCGCCGAACAGACCAACCTGCTGGCACTCAATGCCGCCATTGAAGCGGCACGTGCCGGTGAAGCCGGACGTGGTTTTGCCGTGGTGGCCGACGAAGTCCGCGGCCTGGCCCAGCGCACACAGAAATCCACCGAAGAAATCGAAGGTTTGGTGGCGGGTCTGCAGAACGGTACCCAGCAAGTGGCGATGGTGATGAACAACAGCCGCGTCCTGACCGACAGCAGCGTGGCCCTGACCCGCAAGGCCGGCGCCTCACTGGAAAGCATCACCCGCACGGTGTCCAACATTCAGTCGATGAACCAGCAGATCGCCGCCGCCGCCGAACAGCAAAGCGCCGTGGCCGAAGAGATCAGCCGCAGCATCATCAACGTGCGCGACGTCTCCGAACAGACGGCTGCGGCCAGCGACGAAACGGCAGCATCCAGTATTGAACTGGCGCGCTTGGGGAATCAGTTGCAGGCGATGGTGAGTCACTTCCGCGTCTGACGTACGCTCAAACCGGGGGCAAGCCCACACAGGTATTCACCGAGCCCTGTGGGGCTTGCCCGCGATGGCGATCCGACTGTCACCGCAGATGCTCAAACACTGATCGCATTGGTAAACACCAACCGATTGCCAAACGGATCCGTCACGGTCATGTCCTGGCTGCCCCACGGCATCGCCTGAATTTGCGGGTGAGCGAAGGGGTATTCCCTGGCCAGCAATTGCTGCTGGAACACTTCCAGTTCATCGGTCTCGATGCGCAGGGCCGAGCCCGGGGTGCTGTCCCCGTGGTGTTCGGACAGATGCAGCACGCATTCACCGCGCGATACCTGCAGGTACAACGGGAAGCCGGGTTCAAAACGATGCTGCCAGTCGACCTTGAATCCGAGGAAGTCGACGTAGAACTCCATGGCCGTGATCTCATCGAAGATCCGCAGGATCGGGGTGGTTTTGCCGAGGCTCATCGCGTTGCTCCCAGACGGAAATGGCCCGGAGTGGAGTCGGGCTGTACGTCAGCAATTCGGCTGGGGCATGGCATTCTTTAATGTCAATGCGCCATCATTGTGACGCAACCCCCAATCCTCACTCAAACCCGTCTCGCAGATCCCCTTCCCGCGCCAGAAACCGCCCTTCCCTGCGCCCGTTCGCCTGACCGTCGCAGTAACTCAGAATGCCGTTGATCCACACACCGTCGATGCCTTCTGCGGCCCGTTGCGGATCATTGAAGTCCGCCACGTCGCGGATGGTCGCCGGGTCGAACAACACCAGGTCGGCCCAATGCCCTTCGCGGATCTCGCCCCGCTCCTTCAAGCCGAATCGCGCGGCGGATAGCCCGGTCATTTTGTGCACGGCGGTGTGCAGCGCAAACAGCCCTAAGTCACGGCTGAAATACCCCAGCACTCGCGGGAACGCGCCCCACAGGCGTGGATGCGGGAATGGATCTTCCGGCAAGCCATCGGAGCCGATCATCGACAGTGGATGCGCAAGGATTCTGCGCACATCCGCCTCGTCCATCCCGTAATACACCGCGCCGGCCGGCTGCAGTTGGCGGGCGGCATCGAGCAACGACAGGTTCCACGCGGCGGCGATATCCATCAGGTCGCGGCCCCCCATCTCCGGGTGCGGCGTCGACCAGGTGATGGTGATGCGATGGGCATCGGTGACTTGCTTGAGGTCCAGGGTCGAAGAGCTCGCCGCATAGGGATAGCAATCGCAGCCCACCGGATGGGTTTGCGCGGCACGCTCAAGGGATTCCAGCAACTGCGGGCTGCGGCCCCAGTTACCGGCGCCAGCGCATTTGAGGTGGGAAATGATCACCGGGGATTTCGCATGGCGGCCGATCTGGAACGCCTCGTCCATGGCCTCCAGCACCGGTTCGAATTCGCTGCGCAAGTGGGTGGTGTAGACGGCGCCGAATGCCGTCAGTTCTTCGGTCAACTGCATCACTTCGTCGGTGGACGCCGAGAACGCGCTGGCGTATGCCAGGCCCGTGGACAAGCCCAGTGCACCCGCCTCCAGGCTCTCGCGCAGTTGCTCGCGCATCGCGGCAATTTCGTCGACCGTGGCGGTGCGAAACAGATCGTCGAGGTGATTGCTGCGCAGCGCGGTGTGGCCCACCAGCGCGGCGACGTTCAGCGTCGTGTTCGCCGCTTCGACGGCCGCGCGGTAATCGCTGAACGTCGGATAAACAAAGGCGGCGCGGGTGCCCAGCAGGTTCATCGGATCCGGTGGGTCGCCGCGCAAACTCACGGGCGAAGCGCTGATGCCACAGTTGCCGACGATCACTGTGGTCACGCCCTGGCTGAGCTTGGGCAGCATCTGCGGCTGGCGGATCACCACGGTGTCGTCATGGGTGTGTACGTCGATGAAACCCGGCGCCAGCACGCGACCGGCAGCGTCGATCTCCTCGGTGGCGCGGGTATCGTGCAGGTCGCCGATACGCTCGATGCGTCCGTTCAGAATCGCCAGGTCGGCGGGGTAGCCGGGGCGGTTGCTGCCGTCGATGATCAGCGCGTTGCGAATCAGCGTGTCGTACATCATGTCAGTCTCCCAGCGGCAAGTGATCATCGCCGCCGCGGTAATCGTCCAGGGCGAGTTTGATCCGCCGCAGACGTTCTTGATTGTCTTCAGGATTGGCCAGTGCCAGTTCGGTGGCAAGTACGTCGATGGCCAGCAGCATGCCGTAGCGCGCGGCAGTCGGTTTGTAGATGAACGAGGTCTCGGCACTTTGCAGCGGCAGCACGATGTCGGCCAGTTGCGCCAGCGGCGAATCACCCCGCGTGATCGCCAGAATGCGCGCGCCGTAGTTGCGCGCCAGTTCCACGGTTTCCAGCAATTCGGGGGTGATGCCCGTCAGCGAACAGACGATGACCACCTGTTCGGCGCTGAGGCTGGCGGCGGTGACCCGCATCATCACCGCGTCATGACACGCTGTGATCGGATAACCGAGCCGCACCAGGCGCACCTGCAACTCATCGCTGCACAGGGTCGAGCAGCCGCCCATGCCGAAGGCGTGAATCATCCGCGCCTTGCCCAGCAGTTTCACCGCGTCGGCAAAGCGCGACTCGTCGAAGGCCGACAGATGCTGACGCAATGTCGACTCGATATCGCCGACGATCTGCCCATAAAACGCCGACTGCTCGGGCGTCCCCGCCGGATCGAGAAAACGGCTGCCGACGCCACTGGCCTGGGCCAGTTGCAGGCGCAGATCACGCAAGTCGCGACAGCCGACCGTACGGGCGAAACGCGACAGTGTGGCGGTACTGACTTCCGCCCGCTGTGCCAGCTCGTCGAGGCTGGCCGACGCGGCAACCCCTACGTCGTCGAGCATCAGGCGGGCGATCCGTCCTTCACCGGCGCTGAAGGAATCCTGGCGAGCGCGAATCTGGTAGAGGATGTCCATGGCGGGCGGCTCCGGCTAAATCAGGTAAGAAAGACCCACGGTCAAACCGAAGGCGACGAGCGAGATCAGGGTTTCAAGCACGGTCCAGGTCTTGAAGGTCTGGGCGACCGTCATGTTGAAGTATTCCTTGATCAACCAGAAGCCGCCGTCGTTGACGTGGGAAAAAATCACCGACCCCGCGCCCGTCGCCAGCACCAACAACTCCGGGTGCGGGTAACCCAAGCCAATCGCCACCGGCGCGACCACACCTGACGCGGTGGTCATGGCCACGGTGGCCGAACCGGTGGCGATGCGCATCAGCGCGGCGAACAGCCAGCCCATCAGCAGCGGCGACAGGTGGAAGTCGTGGGCCAGGCCGACGATCTGGTCGGTGACGCCAGCGTCCACCAGAATCCGGTTCAGGCCGCCACCGGCACCGACCAGCAAGGTGATGCTGGCGGTCGGTGCCAGGCACTCGTTGGTGAATTTCAGGATCGCTTCACGGTTGAAGCCCTGGGCCAGGCCTAGGGTCCAGAAGCTCAGCAGCGTCGCCAGCAACAACGCGATCACCGAGTTGCCGATGAACAGCAGGAACTGGTTGAAACCGCTGCCCGGCGTGGAAATAAGGTTGGCCCAGCCACCGATCAGCATCAGCACCACCGGCAGCAAAATGGTCGCCATGGTGATGCCGAAACCGGGCAGGCTGTCGCGCGGCTCGCGTTCGAGGAACTGCCGCTCCAACGGGTTTTGCGCCGGTAACTGGATACGCGGCACGATGAATTTGGCGTAGAGCGGGCCGGCGATGATCGCCGTCGGGATACCGATCAGGATGGCATACAGCAGGGTCTGCCCCACCGACGCCTGATAGGCCTGCACCGCCAGCATCGCCGCCGGGTGCGGCGGCACCAGGGCATGCACCACCGAGAGCCCGGCCACCATGGGCAAGCCGACCATCAGAATCGACACCCCCACCCGCCGCGCCACGGTAAACGCAATCGGCACCAACAACACGAAACCGACTTCGAAGAACAGCGGCAGCCCGACCAGGAAAGCGATGCAGACCATCGCCCAATGGGCGTTTTTCTCGCCGAAGCGTTCAATCAGTGTACGCGCCATCTGCTCCGCGCCGCCGGACTCGGCCATCATCTTGCCGAGCATCGTCCCCAGCGCGACCACCAGCGCGATGTGCCCCAATGTCTTGCCCACACCAGCTTCATACGCGCCGACCACACCGGACGGCGGCATACCGGCGACCAGCGCCAGACCGATGGAAATCAGGGTGATGACAATGAACGGATTGAGCCGGTAGCGGGCGATCAGCACGATCAGCGCGATGATGGCGACCGCGGCGTACACCAGCAGCCAATAGCCGAAGGACGGGGTCATGCGGTACTCCTCGAGAGGGTCACGTCGAAAGTTTTGTGAAACTCTTAAAACATTTCGAGACACGACATTCAAACGAGGTGAAAGTAATTTTCGTGCAGAGACAAGGCGTGTCGCGCAGAGGCATGTCTTGTCGCGAATAATGAAAATCAGGCAGGCGGATTTACATCGCGCCTGCCACGGGCGGGGTCTCAGTCGTGTTGCACGCGTGCCCGCTTGAGCAGTTTCTTGCAGCGCTCGGATAAATGCAGCACGCGCAGGTGCTTTCCAGCCTTTTCATAGCGCTCGCGCAGTGTCTTGAGCGCGGCGATGGCCGAGTAATCGACAAAGCTCAGGTGGCGACAATCGATGGTCACCACGGACGGGTCGTTGGCAGGATCGAACTGATTGAGAAAGGGTGTGGTCGAGGCGAAGAACAGCGTGCCATGCAGCAGGTACAGCTTGCTGCCGTCGGCTTCGACGTGAGTGTCGGCATACAACTCACGGGCCTGCTGCCAGGCGAAGTTGAGCGCCGCAATGATGATGCCGCACAGCACGGCTGTCGCCAGATCGGTGAACACCGTAATCACCGTCACTGCGATGATCACCAGCACGTCATTGAGCGGCACCTTGTTCAGCACCCGCAGCGAGGCCCAGGCAAAGGTCTGCTGCGACACCACGAACATCACCCCGACCAGGGCCGCTAACGGAATGCGCTCGATCAGCGGTGACAGAAACAGAATGAACAGCAGGATCGCCACCCCGGCGACCACACCGGACAAACGACCGCGACCACCGGAACTGAGGTTGATCACGGTCTGGCCGATCATCGCGCAACCACCCATGCCGCCGAACAGACCGGACACCACATTGGCCGCGCCCAGCGCCACGCATTCGCGATCGGGGTAACCGCGGCTCTCGGTGATTTCATCGGTGAGGTTCAGGGTCAGCAGGGTTTCCAGCAAACCGACCAGCGCCATGAGGATCGCGTAGGGCGCGATGATGCGCAGGGTCTCCAGGTTCCAGGGAAGGTCCGGCAGGGCGAACGTCGGCAGGCCGCCGGCGATGTGCGCCATGTCACCCAGGGTACGGGTCGGCAGACCGAGCAGATAAACCGCCAGGCCAACGCCCAGAATCGCCACCAAGGCTGGCGGGACCGTGCGGGTCAGGCGCGGCAGCACATAGACAATCACCATCGTCACCGCGACCAGCCCGACCATCATGTACAACGGTGCACCGCTCAACCAGGCCTCACCGCTTTTGAAATGCTCCAGTTGCGCCAGGGCAATGATGATCGCCAGGCCGTTGACGAAGCCGAGCATCACCGGGTGCGGCACCATCCGCACCAGTTTGCCAAGTCGCAGCAGCCCGAACGCCAGCATGACCAGGCCACCGAGCAACACCGTGGCCAGCAAGTACTGCACGCCGTGTTGCACCACCAGCGCGACAATCACCACCGCCATCGAACCCGCGGCCCCGGAGACCATACCCGGTCGACCACCGAACAGCGCAGTCAGGGTGCAAATGATGAACGCGCCGTACAGGCCCATCAGCGGATTGAGGTGCGCCACCAGTGCGAAGGCGATGCATTCGGGCAGCAAGGCGAAAGACGTGGTGAGGCCGGCCAGGGCATCGGCGCGTAGGTGTTTTGGTTTCATGGGGGACCGCATGCAGGGAGTAGCAGGAAAGAGTGTGCGGATGTTACGGAATCGAGGGCGGCCCGGCCAGTTTATGAGATTTCAGAAACGCTATCGCGAGCAGGCTCCCCACAGTGAACCGCGCTCTCCATACCGGCGCGGTCTAATGTGGGAGCGAGCCTGCTCGCGATGAACGATGACGCGATCTAATAAAGACTTCACACCATCTCGTTAAGAATCCATTCAACCACCGACGTGCGCTTCGGTGCCCAGCCCAGCAATTCCCGCGCCTGCTTGCCGCGAACCCGGCTGTTGGAGCCCAGTCCATAGTTGGCCATCTCATAACCCCACTCGGCTTCGGCGTCTTTGAGCGGCCAGTCTTGCGGCTTGCCCAGATTCAGCGCCTCGGCCATCGCCGTGGTCATGTCGATGAACGACGCTTCGCCGCTTTCGACAAAGTAGAAGGTGCCGGGAACGTTTTTGGTGAGCGCCAGCAGGTACAGGGCCACCACGTCTTCGATGTGCACGTTGGACCAGATGTTCTGGCCGGTCCCGACGTGACGCACCACGCCGCTTTTACGCGCCTGTTTCAGCAAACGCGGCAACTGCACGCTGTCGCGATGGACGCCCAGGCTGTGGCCATAGATCAGGGTGTTGCAGATGACCGCCGAATTCACGCCGTCCCTGGCTGCCGCCAGGATCAGGTTGTCGATGGCCACCCGTGCAGCCTTGTCGACGGTCGGTTCCGGCAGGTTGTCTTCGTAGTAGATGACATCACTGGACTGACCGCCCGACGCATCACCGACGATGCTCGAACCGCTGGTGTGCAGGAACACCTTGTTGGAACCGCGCAGGGCATCGAGCAGGACTTGTACTGCACTGCGGTGGTCGCTGCTGGCGGCGTTGATCACCGCGTCGGCGGCGCGGGCCTGGTCGGCCAATAGTGCGCTGTCGTCAAGAGTGCCGATGACCGGGGTGATCCCCAGCGCTGTCAGTTCTTCCGCTTGTTCGACGCTGCGCACCAGACCGCTGACCTGGTGGCCGGCACGGATCAGGCCCGTAGCGATCGAGCCGCCGATGAAGCCGGCGGCGCCGGTGACGAAGACATTCATGGAGGAGCTCCCTGCGTTGATAAGTGATGCAATGAGTATCAAGCAGCGATCCCTGACGAAAAATCCCTGCCGGCCCAAATCACTCTTGCGCAGAAGTCACGAATCAGTCGTTGAAATCGTCAGTGGCGTAAAGCGCCAATTTGCCCTGGATGAAATCCAGGAAACATTGAATTCGCAGGGCCAGTTGCGAGTTGCGGTAATACACCGCGTTGATTGGCTGGCGGTAACCACTGTTGAATTCGGCCAACAAAACTTTCAAGCGTCCGGCACGGATGTCCTCGATGGTCATGTAATGCGACAGGCTGGCGATGCCCTGGCCTTCCAGCGCCAGGTGGCGGATGGTTTCGCCGCTGGAGGCACTGAGCGAGGCCTGGATCGGCCAGCGGTCACCGTGCACGTAGCGCAGCGGCCATTGGTTGAGGCCTTCGTTCTGGGTGAATCCGAGTAGCGTGTGGCTGGACAGATCGGCCACGGCCTTTGGCGTGCCGTGCTTTTCCAGGTACGCCGGACTGGCGACGATGTGCAGCGGACTGCAGCCCAGGGAACGGGCATGCAGGGTCGAGTCGGCCAGGGTGCCGATGCGGATGGCGATGTCGGTGCTCTGCTCGAGCAGGTCGATGATCAGATCGTTGCTGTTGAGTTCCAGCTGGATCTCCGGGTAGAGCCGGCGGAACTCATCGATGTAGGGCACGATCGCGTGCAGCATGAACGGCGACGCGGCGTTGATGCGCAATCGCCCGGACGGGGTTTGCTGGCGCGAGGAGAGGCGCTCTTCGAGTTCGTCCATCTGATCGAGAATCAGCTTGGCCTGCTCGAAGAAGTACTTGCCCTCCTCGGTCAGGTCCATGCGCCGCGTCGTGCGGTTGATCAAGGTGGTATCGAGCTTGGCCTCCAGCCGCGACAGCGTGCGGCTGACCGCCGATGGCGTCTGCCCCACCTGCTCGGCCGCCGCAGAAATCGACCCGCATTCAATCACGCAGACGAAAATCTGCAACTCATCGGATCTGGCTTTCACGTGGGTTCCTTATCGATAGTCCTGCACAGGTCTGCTGTGTGGGCAACCCTTTGTGGCGAGGGAGCTTGCTCCCGCTGGTGCGCGAAGCGAACCCAAACCCTGCAGACGCGGTGATTCAGGTTGATCTCGCTGGCTGATCTTACGACGGCTTCGCCGCCGAGCGGGAGCAAGCTCCCTCGCCACAGGTCAGGGCCCGCTCCAGACATCGATAGTAGCCGAGCGTCAAGCCTTCAGGCCAAACACCTCAATCAGATGCTGCTCATAGCGCGCCACATCGGCTTCGATGTTCGGGCGCTTCATCACGTCAACGCAGAGAAAGGTCGGCAACCCGGTCATGCCGAGGAATTCGTTGGCCTTGTGGAACGGAAAGTACACCGCATCCACACCTTTGGCTTCGAAGAAGTCGCTTGGGTCATCAAACGCTTGCTGCGGTGCGTTCCAGGTCAGGGACAGCATGTACTGTTTGCCCTGGATCAGGCCGCCGCTGCCGTACTTCTGCGACGCATCGGAACGGGTGCGACCGTCGCTGGCGTAGAGGCTGCCATGGCCTTCGGTGAACACTTCATCGATGTACTTCTTCACGGTCCACGGCGCGCCCATCCACCAGCCGGGCATCTGGTAAATGATCACGTCGGCCCAGAGGAATTTGGCGACTTCTTCCGCGATGTCGTAGCCCTCGTCGATGAACGTGGTTTTGATATCCACGCCGCCACGGTCCAGCACGCTCAATGCGGTTTCGTGGAGGGTGGTGTTGTAGCGGCCATCGGAGTGGGCGAATTTTTTGCCGCCATTGAGCAACAGGACTTTTTTCATGGGTGGTCTCGCAAAGGTCAGAAAATTGAATGGCGGCAGAGTAACGATCCACCTCGCGCGGAATAAGCGCCTCCTCCGCAAAATTCATTTGACCCATACGCAAGAATCAACCAGCGATTGTTGCCTTAGACTGCCCCCCCATTCTGACTTGAGGAGACTTTCCAATGAGTGAACTGCAAGGGTTCATCCTGCACGCCAAGACCCGTCCGGAAAAATCCGACGCTTTCGAAGCGTTTTTCAGTGGCTATGTCGAAGCCAGTCGCGCCGAGCCCGGCTGCATCGAGTACCACATGCTGCGCGACAAGCAGGACCCGACCCTGTTTATCTTCTACGAAATCTGGCAGTCCCGGGCGCATCTCGACGTGCATTCGAACCTGCCGCACATGAAGCAGTTTCTGGATCAGCGCTTTGAATACCTGGAACGAGACTTCGAGATCCGCGACATCGAGATGATCAGCCCGTCGTCTGCTAACCGCTGATCAACAAGTGGCCGCCGAGCACGCCGAGGCCAATGAAAAAAACGCGCTTGAACAACACCGCGCTGATCCGCTGGCGCAACCATTGCCCCAGCAGCATGCCCGACACCGCCGGGATCAGCGCCAGCAATGATGCACCCAACTCTTCACCGCCCAAGGCGCCGCGCCAAAACAGCCCGGCGGCCAGGGCGAGGGTCGAGACGGTGAATGACAGGCCCAGCGCCTGCACCAGCTCATCCTTTTTCAAACCCAGCGCTTGCAGGTAGGGCACCGCCGGAATCACAAAGACGCCCGTGGCTGAGGTGATCACACCCGTCAGTACACCGCACGACGGACCGAGCCAGCGCTCATTGGGCGCACCGATGCGCAGGGTCGGCAGAAACAAGCCGCTCAAGGCATAGAGCAACAGCGCTGCCCCCAATCCCCGCACCACCCAGCGTCCACCGGCCATGCCGATCCACAGCGTCCCCGCCTCCGTGCCGACGAAAATCGCCAGCAGCATCGGCCAGAGTCGTTTGATCAAACCGCGCAAATGCCCGCCGAACGCCAGTTGCCAGACGTTGGTCAGCGTTGCGGGAATGATCAATAACGCAGCAGCCTGCGGCGGCGCCATAGCCAGACCGAGCAAACCCATGGCGATGGTTGGCAGACCCAGGCCGATCACGCCCTTGATCATGCCGGCCAGCAGGAAAGTCGCCATGACCAGCAATGACAGAGCAAAACCAAGATTTTGGTAAAACGGGGCGAGTGTATTCATGGGGCCATGGTGAGCCCGCCGTGGTCGCTTGAAAATCTGCCATATACTGAGTGTGCCTCTCTCCTGACAAGAGGCTGAGGAATGAGGCGCAACGTCCCCTGTAGGAGCGAGCCTGCTCGCGATGGTCGTTAACGATAACGCATGTTTACTGGCTAAACGCGGCGCTCTTGAGTCCATCGCGAGCAGGCTCGCTCCTACAGGGGGCCTGCGAACGACACCCATCCCTTGTGGGAGCGGGCTTGCCCGCGATGGGGCCCTTCCAGACAACTGATATCCAAAGGCCGCCAATGCACTTCGACCTGACCGACCTGCGCCTGTACCTGAACATCCTCGACAGCGGCAACATCACCGCAGGTGCCGCGCGCAGTCACCTGTCGCTGGCGGCAGCGAGCGCACGAATCCGTGCCATGGAAGCGTCGATCGGCATCGATTTTCTCGAGCGCGGACGGCGTGGCGTTACCCCCACGCCTGCGGGAAAGGCCCTGGCTCAGCACGCCCGACGCTTGCTGCAGCACGCCGAACGCATGCAGCAGGACCTGGCCGAATACGCCAACGGCGTCAAAGGTCAGGTGCGGCTGTTGTGCAACACCACCGCGATCACTGAATACCTGCCCGAGCTGCTGGCAGACTTTTTGTGCGAGCATCCCAACCTCGATATCGACCTGCAGGAGTTGCCCAGTGCCCGCATCACCCATGCCTTGCGTCAGGGTGCCGCCGACCTTGGCGTGATCTCCGATGCGGTGGACACTCATGGCCTCGAAACCCTGCCCTTTTGCGACGATCCGCTGGCGCTGATCATGCCACTCGGGCATCCGCTGGCCGACGGTGCAACACCGAGCTTCAACGATACGTTGCGACACGACTTTGTGGGCCTGGCCAGCAACAGTGCACTGGCCGTGTACCTTGAAGAACAGGCATTGCACGCAGGTATCCGCCTGCAAATCCGCATCCGTGCGGAAGGCTTCGACGGGGTGATACGCATGGTCTCGCGCGGCGCCGGGCTGGCGATCGTGCCGCTGGCGGCAATCCAGCGCCAGGCAGTGAGTCAATCGATCAAAAGCTTCGCCCTGAAGGAAGACTGGGCACAACGAAAACTACTGCTGTGCGCCCGCTCATTCACTGGCCTGCCCGGTTATGCCAGAACCTTGCTTGAGGCTTTGCGCGCTAAGTGAGATCGACTTGGCCTTCCTGAAAAACAGGCCATAGACGATCGACAGAATCACCAGGAACGGCACACCGAACACCAACGTCATCTTGAACGCGTCGGTGAAGTAAGTGGTGATCATCACCGCGCCCATCAACAACAACCCCAACAAGGTGCTGTAAGGAAACAGGCGCATGCGGAACGACAGTTTTCGCTCGCCATTGCGCTCGTGGTAGCGACGGAAACAGTAGTGCGTCAGGAAGATCATGAACCAGGTGAAGATGGCGCCGAACATGGAGATCGCCATCATCAGGGTGAACGAGCTTTCCGGGTACAACACGTTGAGCAGGGTCGCCAGTGCAATGCCCGAACTCGACAGCAACAAGGCGTTCAGCGGGATTCCGCTCTTGCTCAACACGCCCATGGACTTGGGTGCATAGCCGCCACGAGAGAGGCTGAACATCATGCGCGTGGTGATGTAGAGCTGACTGTTCATGGCCGACAACGCCGCTATCAGGATCACGAAATTCATCACCCCGGTCGCGCCGGGAATGCCGATGGTTTGCATGACCGTGACGAACGGGCTTTGGGCATGACCGGCCTGAACCCACGGCACGATGGCCAACATCAGGGCCAGGGTCAGCAGGTAAAACACCACCAGCCGCACGATAGTCGCGCGAAAGGCTTTCTTCACGGCGCGCTCGGGGTCCTGCGCTTCACCGGCCGCCACCGCGATCATTTCCACGCTCAGGTAGCTGAAGATCGACACGATCACCGCAACCCACATGCCTTGCAGGCCATTGGGGAAGAAGCCTCCATGGGCGGTGTAGTTGTGCACGCCGTATTGCGGGTTGCCGGAACCGAACACCACATACACCGCCAGGATGATGAAGCCGACAATTGCACCGATCTTGATGGTCGAGAACCAGTACTCAAACGTGCCGAATGTCTTGACGCTGATGGCGTTGAGCACGATCAGCATGCTGGAAAACGAGACGATCCATATCCACTCCGGCACGTTGGCAAACCAGTACTTCATGTACATCGCCACCGCCGTCACTTCCGTACCGACCGCCAGCACAATCGCCGCCCAGTAGGCATAGCGCACCAGGAAACCGGCCAACGGGCTGACATAGAATTCGGCGTAGGCGCCGAAGGATCCCGAGGTCGAATGGGCCACGGTCATTTCCGCCAGGCAGCCCATCAACAGCAAGGTGATGATCGCACCGATGGCGTAGCTGAGCAGCACGCTCGGTCCGGCATAGCCAATGGCGTAGGCGCTGCCCATGAACAGCCCGGTGCCGATCGCACCACCAATGGCGATCATGCTCATTTGCCCCGACGTCAGTTGCCGCCGCAGGCCGTGTTCACGGTTGGATATCGTTTCAAAACCGGCGTTATCGGTCATTTTTATGTCCTCTGAATATTGTCTTTCTTGAAGAGCACGTCGTGGGTTTTACGGGTGGGGATCAGCCACGCACAGCAGGACACGGATCAGAAAATACTCAGTGGATACTCGATGATGACGCGGATTTCGTTGTTGTCCGTGGTGTCGGCCTGCGCCACTTGTGCGGTCGAACGCACGCTGGCCTGGCGCACCCTCACCGACAGGTCCCTGGCCTTGCCCGACTGCACGACATAGCGCGCTTCGATGTCGCGTTCCCAGCGCTTGCCATCATCGCCATAACGCCCATAGGCGCCGTTGGGACCGCCGTCGTAATGGCTGTCGTCGATATGGTCACCGCTGACGTACCGCGACATGAAGCTCAGGCCCGGTACGCCAAACGCGGCCATGTCCAGGTCGTAGCGCAGTTGCCAGGAGCGTTCGTTGGGTGCGTTGAAGTCCAGCACCTGCACCGAGTTGGCCAGGAAGATCGAAGTACCGGGTTGCTGATCGAACCCCAGGTAGTCGAACGGCTCGTCGCCATCGACGCGTTGGTACGCCAGGGTCAAGCGATGGGCACCGAATTTGTAGGCGGTGGCCAACGACCAGGTGGTGTTGTCGATCTTGCCGGCCAGGCTCTGGCCGTCGTCATTGGTACGGTAAATATTGAAATCCAGGTTCAACGACTGGCCTTCGCTCAGCGCAAAGGTGTAGTTGGTGTTGGCGTAGTACTGGCGCCAGATGTCGGTGAACCGCGAACCGTAGAGGCTGACGCTCAGTTGATCGCTCAGGGCGTAGCTGCCGCCCAGGTAGTCGACGCTACGGGTTTCCACGCCGGCATACAGGGCCTTGAGGGCGCCATCTTTATTCGTCGAATTGCCGTCGTTGCCGGAGGTGAAGTGCCCGAGGTCGAGTTGCAGCGCTTTCAGTTCGTTGCTGGTCAGCTGAAAGCCGTTGGCCAATGGCGTAAACAGGCGCGCATTGCCCGTGCCGAACACCGGGTTGAACGGTGCCAGGTTGCCGTACTTGAGTTCGGTGCGGGAGATCCGCGCCTTCAACGCACCGCCCGCTTCGGAGTACTCATCCTCGGGTCGGCCATCGGAGTCGACCGGCAGCAAACCGGTGCCGGTCCGTCCCTTGCCGCTGTCGAGCTTGAGACCCAATTGCGCATGGGCATCGACCCCGAACCCGACAACGCCTTGGGTAAAACCGGAGCGATAATCGAGCAGGATCCCGTGGGCCCATTCGTCCCGATAATTCTGGCCACCGGGATTGTTGAGGTTATTGCGGTAGAAATAGAAGTTACGGTTGGTCAGGGTCAGGCTGCTGTCTTCGACAAATCCATTGTCGGCAGCGCAAGCCCATTGACTCAGACAACTGCTGACGGCGAGCGACAAGGCGGGCCAGAGGGACAGTTTCATTCTGCGTGCTCCTTATTATTGTGTTTGCACAGAACTTTTATTGAGGCGACCGAAGGCCTGCTGCCGGGAAAAGCGGCAGCAAGACAAGGGCATCCGGGGCGTATCAGGTCACGCTGTGGCGGACCTGGAATTGCGCTTGCGACCAGGTTTTGCGGTCCAGGATTTCACCGAGAATCTGCACCGCGTCCCAGACTTCGGTGAAGGTTGTGTACAGCGGGGTGAAGCCGAAACGCATGATCCGCGGTTCGCGGTAGTCACCGATCACGCCCCGCTCGATCAGGGCCTGGATCACCGCATAACCTTCGGGGTGCTCGAAACTGACATGGCTGCCGCGCCTGGCATGTTCACGCGGGGTGACCAGCGTTAGCTCATGGGCGGCGCAGCGCTGCTCGACCAGCTCGATGAACAGGTCCGTCAGCGCCAGGGATTTGCGGCGCAGGGTGGCCATGTCGGTCTGGGCGAAAATATCCAGACCGCATTCGACCATCGCCAATGAGGTGATCGGTTGAGTGCCGCACAAGTAACGCGCGATGCCGCTGCTCGGCTCGTAATGGGACTCCATGGCAAACTGCCGCGAATGCCCGAACCAGCCTGACAGCGGCTGCCCCACCAGGTCACACAACTGCGGATGGACCCAGACAAACGCCTGCGAACCGGGACCGCCGTTGAGGTATTTGTAGGTGCAGCCAATTGCATAGTCGGCTTGCGCCTGATGCAGATCGACCGGCACCGCACCGGCGGAATGCGCCAGGTCCCAGATGGCCAGCGCGCCACATTCGTGGGTCAGCGCGGTCAGAGCCTGCATGTCGTGCATGTAGCCGGTCTTGTAGTTGACGTGGGTGAGCATCACCACGGCGGTGTCCTGGTCAATCGCCTGCGGCAATTCTTCCGGGCTATCGACCAGACGCAGCGTGTAGCCTTGCTGCAGCATGTCGGCCAGACCTTCGGCGATGTACAGGTCGGTGGGAAAGTTGCTGGATTCGGTGACGATCACTCGGCGCGCCGGCGACCGTGCAGCCTGCACGCGTAGGGCGGCGCTGAGTACCTTGAACAGGTTGATCGACGTGGTGTCGGTCACCACCACTTCGCCGTCACGGGCGCCAATCAGGCCGGCCAATCGATTGCCCAGACGCTCGGACAGCTCACGCCAGCCGGCACTGTTCCAACTGCGGATCAGGCCATTGCCCCACTCTTGGGCGACCACCTCCTGAGCACGCGCCAATGCGGCGACCGGTCGAGCGCCCAGCGAATTGCCATCGAGATAAATCACGCCCTCCGGCAGGGCAAACTGCTGGCGTAGCGGCGCGAGAGTGTCCTGGGCATCACGCGCCAGGCAATCGTTTCTTGTTGTCATCGGGTGTCCTGTTCTTGGAAGGTCGTAGCGTTATTTCAGGCGTTGTCGGCCCCTTTTCCGTGGAGAGATAATGAACGAAGCTTTGGAGAATTTTCGTGCAAAGTGAGCGCAGAAAGCGTAGTTATTTCGCATAAAATTCGAATCCATCACCCATAATCGCGGATTTATACGAACCATGAATCTTGACTCGACAGACCTGCGAATCCTCCATCAATTGCAGCTCGATGGCCGTATCAGCAACCAGGAACTGGCAGAGAAAGTCGCCCTGTCGCCGTCGGCCTGTCTGCGCCGATTGCGCCTGCTGGAGAGCGAAGGAATCATCACCGGCTATCGCGCCGTGCTGAATGCCGAACGATTGGGCATCGAGCTGGAAGCCATCGTCCATGTGTCGTTGCGACAGGACGTCGAGGACTGGCACGAGACCTTCATCAAGAAGGTTCAGCTGTGGCCGGAAGTGGTCACGGCCTATGTGATTACCGGGGCGAGCAACTATGTGCTGCGAGTCCAGGCGCGCAACCTCAAACACTTCTCCGATTTCATCGTCAACCACCTGAACCGCACGGCGGGGGTCACCGACATCCGCTCGGAAATCGTCCTGCAGAAAATCAAGGAGCGCGACGATCTGCTGGATTTGGTGGTGCGCAAGTAAGGGGCAAAGCCTGACCTCAGAAGCCGCGCAGGCGCCTGGCTTCGTTGCGCTGCAGGGTCATGCTCGGGGATTCGTCGAACAGCTTGCGGTACTCGGCGGAAAAACGCCCGAGATGGGTGAAGCCCCAGCCCATGGCGATCCCGGAAATATTGCGCGCCGAACCGTGCTCGAGAATCTCCTGGCGCACGGCGTTCAGGCGGTATTTTTTCAGGTAGACCATCGGCGACAGGGCAAAGTACTTCTTGAACGCCTCGAACAATTTGAAGCGCGACACCCCGGCCGCCGCTTCGATGTCCTCAAGGTGCAGCGCTTCCCGGGCGTTGGCGTGAATGTACTGCCGGGCCCGGACCAGATAGTGCGGCAACTTCACGCCCAGCACTGCCCGAAGCTCTTCTGAATAGTTGTTCGGCTGGGCGAGGATCAAGCCTTTGATCAACGAGCTTTCGATGTCCCGGGTGAAGGCCACTTGCTCATAGAGCTCGCTGCTGCGTTCCAGCTCGGCGATGAAATAGCGCGCCATGCGCCACCAGGAGGCCGATGCGCCGTCGACCGCATCCATCACCGGTTCGAAGCGCAGCGGTTCATCCAGCGGCCGTTGCAGCAAGCCCTCCAGGGATTCGCTCATGGCGACGCGGGTGATCACCACCTGAACCTTGCGGCAATCGCCGGAGATCGCCAGCAACTGGTTTTCATTCGGGGAAATGATCACGCCTTGATCACGATCGGACTTGAGCACACTGCCGTTCTTGCTCAACTCCTGCTCGCCCACCAACGGCAAGCTCAGGCTGTAACTGCTGAAGTGCTCGGGGTCTTCGATATCGATGGTGACATCGGTGCCGTATTCGATGGTACCCAGGGTGGTGGCCATCGATTTGAACATGTTGGCGCTGTGGTGAAAGCGGATCCGCTCGGGTGTCGCGGTCACGAGTCGATGGGGCCCGCAGATGCCGGACATCCAGCTTCTCGCGGCCTCAAGGTCATCGCTGTCGACACGAATGTCGCGACACTGCGGATCAGTTTTGCTGTTCATCACGGTGCACTCGCAGGCTTCTTTTAGCGCGCTCTGACGGCGCGTCTCCGGCTGGAAAAAGGCAAGTACCAAGCCATAAAACGCCAAGGCCAACTGAATGGATAGCAATCCCTGACTAAGTGGATAACGGCGTGAGTCAGGGGCAGGGAAACGCTATCAAACGGCACTCGACGTCCGACAAAACAGTAACTCATTGCTGCAAATGGGTGCAGCCGTTCATCGCCTGGTGCGCGGTTTGAGTCGTCCCTGCCCAACGCGTTACACGGGTGTTACCCGAACGGGCCAGCACCTGTGTCGTCCGCTACCAATTTTATGGACTGCCTTCGCCCACAAACCGGATAGACCCCTGCCCGCCCCACTCCCTCTAATGAGCACACCGATTAGCCCCAACAAAAACAGGTACACACCCATGAGTGGCGAAAAGAACGTCGAGCAGTGGAAAGCGTTTATCCAGGGCTGCCTGGATTTCCGTCCGGCAGAAGGCGTGTTCCGCATTGCCCGGGACATTTTCACCGAACCGCAGTTGTTCGATCTGGAGATGGAACTGATCTTCGAGAAGAACTGGATCTACGCCTGCCACGAAAGCGAGCTGGCCAACAATCACGACTTCGTCACCATGCGCGCCGGCCGTCAGCCGATGATCATTACCCGCGACGGCGACGGTCAACTCAACGCGCTGATCAACGCCTGCCAGCATCGCGGCACCACCTTGACCCGGGTCGGCAAGGGCAACCAGTCGACCTTCACTTGCCCTTTCCACGCCTGGTGCTACAAAAGCGACGGCCGCCTGGTGAAGGTCAAGGCGCCTGGCGAGTACCCGGAAGGTTTCGACAAGGCCACCCGCGGCCTGAAAAAAGCCCGCATCCAGAGCTACAAGGGTTTCGTCTTCATCAGCCTGGACGTGCATGCGGACAACAGCCTGGAAGACTTCCTCGGCGACGCCAGGGTGTTCTTCGACATGATGGTCGCCCAGTCGCCCACCGGTGAGCTGGAAGTACTGCCCGGCAAGTCGGCCTACACCTACGACGGCAACTGGAAACTGCAGAACGAAAACGGCCTCGACGGTTATCACGTCAGCACCGTCCACTACAACTACGTGGCCACCGTGCAGCATCGCCAGCAGGTCAACAGCGAGAACGGCACCGCCGCTGGCAGTACCCTCGACTACAGCAAACTCGGTGCCGGCGATGCCAACACCGATGACGGCTGGTTCGCGTTCAACAACGGTCACAGCCTGTTGTTCAGCGACATGCCGAACCCGACCGTACGCTCGGGTTACGCGACGATCATGCCGCGCCTGATCGAAGAACACGGCCAGCAAAAGGCCGAATGGATGATGCATCGCCTGCGCAACCTGAACATCTACCCCAGCCTGTTTTTCCTCGACCAGATCAGCTCGCAGCTGCGCATCATCCGCCCGGTGGCGTGGAACAAGACCGAGATCATCAGCCAGTGCCTGGGGGTGAAAAACGAGTCTGACGCCGACCGCGAAAACCGCATTCGCCAGTTCGAGGACTTCTTCAACGTCTCGGGCCTCGGCACGCCGGATGACCTGGTGGAATTCCGCGAAGCCCAGCGCGGCTTCCAGGCACGCCTGGAGCGTTGGAGCGACATTTCCCGTGGCAGCCACCGATGGGCTACCGGCGCCACGCCCAACAGCGAGGCGATCGGCATCGCCCCGGCCATCACCGGCACCGAATTCACCCACGAAGGCCTTTACGTCAACCAGCACAGCAACTGGCAGAAATTCCTGCTCGATGGCCTGGATGCGAAATCCCTGAAACTCCGTGAGGTGCAATGATGAATGCGCAATTGCAGTACCAGATCGAACAGTTCTTCTATCGCAAATCCGAACTGTGCGATGCCCAGGATTGGGACGCCTATATCAAGCTGTTCGACGAGCAGAGCGAATTCCACCTGCCGCAATGGGATTCGGAACACGTCTACACCCGCGACCCCAAACGCGAAATGTCGCTGATCTACTACCCCAACCGTTCAGGCCTGGAGGACCGCGTGTTCCGCCTGCGCACGGGCAAGTCTGCGTCCTCGACACCGATGCCGCGCACCTTGCACCTGATCAACAACGTGCGGATCGACGAACTCGAAAACGGTGAGCTGGAAGTGCGCCTGAACTGGCACACGCTGTTCTATCGCCTGGCCACGTCGGAGCAGTTCTACGGCCGCGCGACCTACCGGCTCAAGCCCCACGCCGACAGCTGGCTGATCAGCCGCAAGCATGTGTTGTTGCTCAACGACACCATCAACTCGGTACTCGACTTCTACCACCTCTGAATCCCGGGAGACCGAGGCATGAATCACAAAGTAGCGTTCAGCTTTGCCGACGGCAAAACGCTGTTCTTTCCCGTGCAGGCCAACGAAATCCTGCTCGACGCCGCCCTGCGCAACGGCATCAGCATTCCCCTCGATTGCCGCGAAGGCGTCTGCGGAACCTGTCAGGGCCGCTGCGAATCAGGCGATTACAGCCAGGATTATGTGGACGAGGAGGCGCTCTCCAGTCAGGACCTGCAGCAACGCAAAATGCTCACCTGCCAGACCCGGGTGAAGTCCGATGCGGCGTTCTATTTCGACTTCGCCTCCAGCCTGTGCAATGCCAGCGGCCCTGACCGTCTCAAGGGTACGGTCACGGATGTGCGGCAGATTTCGGCCAGCACGGCGATTCTGCACCTGGACCTCGGCACCGCAGCCCAAGCTCTGGATTACCTGCCGGGGCAATACGCGCGACTGAGGATTCCGGGCACGGAAAGCCTGCGCTCCTACTCGTTCGCCAACCGCCCAAGCAGCCGCAATCAGTTGCAATTCCTGATCCGCCTGCTGCCCGACGGCGTCATGAGCAACTACATTCGCGAACGCTGCCAGGTGGGCGACGAAATCGCCCTGGAAGCACCACTGGGCGCCTTCTACCTTCGCCACGTCGCCAAACCGTTGATCCTGGTCGCGGGCGGCACCGGACTCTCGGCACTGCTGGGGATGCTCGACGAATTGGCCGAGCGCGGCTGCGAACAACCGGTGCACCTGTACTACGGCGTGCGCGACGCGGCCGATCTGTGCGAACGGGCACGCATCGATGCCTATGCCGAACGCATTCCAGGCTTTCGCTACACCGAAGTGGTCAGCGACCCGTCACCGCAATGGAGCGGAAAACGCGGCTACATCGCCGAGCACTTCAATGCCAGTGAACTGCGCGATGGCGAGGCCGACATGTACGTCTGCGGGCCACCACCGATGGTCGAATCGATCAAGACCTGGCTGCAGGAGCAGGCCCTGGACAACGTTCACCTGTATTACGAGAAGTTCACTGAGAGTAATATCTGACCCTTCAAATCATGCCTGACAACAATGACCAGAAGGGAACGCGATGGCGGATGAAATCTTGCAACAGGGGACGCTCAAGCGAGGGTTGAAAAATCGACACATTCAACTGATCGCGTTGGGTGGAGCCATCGGTACCGGGCTGTTCCTGGGCTCGGCCGGCGTGCTCAAGTCCGCCGGGCCATCGATGATCCTCGGCTATGCGATAGCCGGCTTCATCGCCTTCCTGATCATGCGCCAACTGGGCGAAATGATTGTCGAGGAGCCGGTGGCCGGCTCCTTCAGTCATTTTGCCCACAACTACTGGGGTAGTTTTGCCGGCTTCCTGTCCGGCTGGAACTATTGGGTGCTGTATGTGTTGGTGGGCATGGCCGAACTGACGGCCGTGGGTAAATACATACAGTTCTGGTGGCCGGAGGTGCCGACCTGGGTCAGCGCGGCGGTGTTCTTTGTGCTGGTCAACCTGATCAACACGCTCAACGTGAAAATCTTCGGCGAAATGGAGTTCTGGTTCGCGATCATCAAGGTCGTGGCCATCATCGGCATGATTGCCCTGGGTTGCTACATGCTGTTCAGCGGCACGGGCGGCCCGCAGGCAGCGGTGAGCAACCTGTGGAGCCATGGCGGTTTCTTCCCCAACGGCTACAGCGGCTTGCTGATGGCGATGGCGTTCATCATGTTCTCTTTCGGTGGCCTGGAGCTGGTCGGCATCACCGCCGCTGAAGCCAGCGAGCCGAGAAAGGTCATTCCCAAGGCGATCAACCAGGTGGTTTACCGCGTGCTGATCTTCTACGTCGGCGCCCTCACCGTATTGCTCTCGCTGTATCCGTGGGACCAACTGTTGCAAACGCTGGGCGCATCGGGCGATGCCTACAGCGGCAGCCCGTTCGTGCAGATCTTCTCGCTGATCGGCAGCAACACCGCCGCGCAGATCCTCAACTTTGTGGTGCTCACCGCGGCGCTCTCGGTCTATAACAGCGGCGTGTACTGCAACAGCCGCATGCTCTACGGCCTGGCCGAACAGGGCGATGCACCGAAGTCGCTGATGAAATTGAACAAGCAGGGCGTTCCGGTACGGGCGCTGGGCGTATCAGCCCTGATCACCATGCTGGCGGTGCTGGTCAACTATGTCGCCCCGCATGAAGCGCTCGAATTGCTGTTCGCACTGGTGGTCGCTTCGCTGATGATCAACTGGGCGCTGATCAGTCTCACGCACCTGAAATTTCGCAAGGCCATGGGCCAACGCGGCATCGTGCCAGGCTTCAAGGCATTCTGGTCGCCCTACACCAATTACCTGTGCCTGCTGTTCATGGCCGTAATCATCTGCGTCATCTGGATGATTCCGCCGGTACGCGCGTCGGTTTACGCCATGCCGGTCTGGGTGTTGTTCATCTACGGTTGCTACCGGATACGCATGGCCAGGCATCGGAACTTGCCAGTGGCTGAGTAGCCGCACACAAAAACGCCCCGGTATTCCATGAATGCCGGGGCGTTTTTTATTCGCGGGTCAGCGGACGCAAAATCGCCCTCACCGGGCTGGCGTCCAGGTTGGCAAAGCGCAACGGCAGCGCGATCAACTCGTAATCCCCTTCCGGGACGTCATCGAGCACGATGCCCTCAAGAATGGCCATGCCGTGGCGCGCCACTGCGTTGTGCGAATCCATGGTCTTGGATTGCTGCGGGTCCAGCGATGGGGTGTCGATACCGATCAGGCGCACGCCGAGACTGGCCAGCAGGTCGACGGTGTCTTTGCCGACGGCGGTAAAGTCCGGGTCCCAGGTGGTCAGTGGCGCCTGGCGATAGGTGCGCAGCAGGACGCGTTCGGGCAGGTTGTGCAAACGACCCTGCAATTGCCCGGGCTGCACCAGGCGGCCGCTGTCCAGGCAGTGCAACACGCGGCACGGCCCGATGTAGATGTCGAGCGACACATCGCCAATGGCCGCACCGTCCGCGCTGTAGTGCAACGGTGCATCGACATGGGCGCCCGTGTGCGGCGACAGGGTGATGCGCCCGACATTCACCGGGCACTCCGGCCCCAGGCTCCAGACGCGCTCTTCCTGAAACGGCGTATCACCCGGCCAGGTCGGTGTTGCAGTGCTCAAGGGCGGGCTGATATCCCACCACGACATTGTTTTTTTCATTGCCACGCTCTCGGCCTTTTCCGAGATCAATGATACGAGCGATGGTTGTGCAGGTTCTTGCGAAAACCTGCGGCAATGCCGGGTGCTTTCGCAAAAAATGCCGGGAATCGATGGTTTCCCGACAGGAAATTTCAACGCCAAAAACAGCGGCCTTCATCCATCGGGATGTGCGCGAATGGATGCTGGCCGCTGCGTTTCTGGATACCTCGATGTCGAGCACAGACAACTGACGCACAACCAAGCCCTATAGGGTGCGACTTCAGTTCTCCCTAACGCTCGGAGTCATCATGACCGCACCGATTACAGTTCTTCGCGACACTCACCCGCTGCCGGTGCTCGACGCCTGCAAATGGGAAAAGCTCGAAGGCGATCCGCATACCGTCAACCTCAACGCCTACACCAGCGAAGACGGCAGCAAGATCATGGGCACCTGGATCTGCACGCCGGGCAAGTGGTACGTGGAATACGTGAAGTGGGAGTACTGCCACTTCCAGGAAGGCTACTGCATCATCACACCGGAAGGCATGGCGCCGATCCACCTGCGCGCCGGTGACATTTTCGTCATCGAGCCAGGCATGAAAGGCACGTGGGAAGTGGTGGAAACCGTACGCAAGTATTTCGTGTTTGCCTGATACAAAAAAACCGGGGGATCACCCGACGTGATCTCCCGGTAAATGTCGATAGGTACATGCTGCCCCTGTGGGAGCGAGCCTGCTCGCGATGGCGGACTCACATTCAACATTTTCGTCGACTGTCACACCGCTATCGCGAGCAGGCTCGCTCCCACAGGTTTTCCGCGCGATTATTGCGGTTTGCGATAGCTGTTGATGATCGCCGAGAAGTCGTTCCCGCCTTCCCCACGCAAACTCATCGCCTGATACAGCTGCTGGGCCACCGCGCCGAGCACCACCGGTTGATGTGCCTGACGTGCCGCTTCGGTGGCCAGCCCCAGGTCCTTGAGCATCAGTTCGGCACCGAAACCGCCGGTATAGCCCCGTGACGCAGGCGCCGTTTCGACGATGCCCGGCCATGGGTTGTACATCTCCGAACTCCAGCAACGCCCGGTGGAGCTGTTGATGATGCCCGCCAGCACCTTGGTGTCGATCCCCAGGGCATCGCCCAGGGCCATGGCCTCGCTGACGCCGACCATGGAAATCCCCAGCAGCAGGTTGTTGCAGATTTTAGCGATTTGCCCGGTACCGACCTCACCGCAATGGACGATGTTGCGGCCCATCTGTGCGAGTACCGGTTGCAGGGTGGCGAACAGTTCCGGGGTGGCGCCGACCATGAACGTCAGCGTCCCGGCGGCGGCCCCACCCGTACCGCCGGACACCGGGGCATCGGCCATGGCCACGCCCTGTTTGGCGGCAGCGGCGGCCACGTCACGCGCGGTTTGCGGGTCGATGGTGCTGCAATCCACCGCCGGTACGCCTTGGCCGATACCGGCCAGAACGCCGTCTTCTCCCAGCCAGACGCTGCGCACATGCACGGCCGCCGGCAGCATGGTGATCACCAGCTCTGCACCCTCCGCCGCTTCCCGGGCCGAGGCGCTGATGCTGCCGCCCAACTGTTCAAGTTCCGCCAGTACGGCTTTGTTCAGGTCGACCAGGCGCAGGGCATGGCCGGCCTTGATCAGATTGCGCGCCATCGGCGCGCCCATGTTGCCCAGACCGATAAAAGCAATTTTCATGTCCGGCTCCTTAACGCAAGTTGATGGTGGTGTTCACACCGTCATTGACGCTGTCGTCATCGAACCAGCGACTGGTGACAGTCTTGGTCTGAGTGTAGAACTGCACCACTTGCTTGCCGTACGGGCCGAGGTCGCCGAGTTTCGAACCACGGGAACCGGTGAAGCTGAAGAAGGGCACCGGCACCGGAATCGGGATGTTGATACCGACCTGGCCGACGTCGATTTCACTCTGGAATTTGCGCGCCGCCGCACCGCTCTGGGTGAACAGGCCGGTGCCGTTGCCGAACGGGTTGGCGTTGACCAGGGCGATGGCCTCGTCAAGGGTATTGACCTCCAGCACCACCAGCACCGGGCCGAAGATTTCCTGGGTGTAGATCTGCATGTCGGTGGTCACCCCGGAGAACAGTGTCGGGCCGACAAAGTTGCCCTGCTCGAAACCGGGGACCTTGATGTCACGACCGTCCAGCTCCAGTTTCGCGCCTTCCTTGATGCCGCTTTCGATCAGATCGAGAATCCGCGCCTTGGCCTTTTTCGAGATCACCGGCCCTACGTCGGTGCCCGGCTCACTGCCCGCATTGACCTTGAGTTTTTGCGCCAGCGCCTTGAGGTCAGGCAGCCACTGCTTGGCCGCCCCCACCAGCACCACCACCGAGGTGGCCATGCAACGTTGACCGGCCGCGCCGAAACCGGCACCGACCAGCGCATTCAGCGCTTGTTCGCGATTGGCATCCGGCAGCACCACGGCGTGGTTCTTGGCGCCCATCATCGACTGCACGCGCTTGCCGTGCTTGCCGGCCAGGTCGTAGACGTGAGTGCCGACTGCGGTCGAGCCGACGAACGAAACCGCCTTGATATCCTTGTGGGTGCAGAGCGCATCCACCACGTCCTTGCCACCGTGCACGACGTTGAGCACGCCCGCCGGAACGCCGGCTTCGATCGCCAGTTCCACCAGCAGCATGGTCGACAGCGGGTCCTGCTCGGACGGCTTGAGTACGAAGGTGTTGCCGCAAGCGATGGCCATCGGGAACATCCACAGCGGAATCATCGCCGGGAAGTTGAACGGGGTGATGCCGGCGCAGACGCCGATCGGTTGACGCAGGGTATAGGTGTCGACCCCACCGGCCACGTTTTCAGCGAACTCGCCCATTTGCAGGGTGCCAATGGAGCACGCGTGTTCGACCACTTCCAGGCCACGGAAAATGTCGCCCTCGGCGTCGGCAATGGTTTTGCCTTGTTCGTTGCTCAGCACCACGGCGATACGTTTGGAATGTTCGCGTATCAACGCCTGCAGCTTGAGCATGATGCGCATCCGCGCGCCGATTGGCGTCAGCTTCCAGGTCTGGAAGGCGCGATGGGCGGCGCTGATCGCGGCGTCGACTTCTTCGGAGGTGGCAAACGGCACCTTGGCCAGCACCTGTTGGGTCGCCGGGTTGATGATGTCGTGCCATTCAGTGGTCTTGGATTCGACCCACTCGCCATCGATCAACAGCTTGACCTTGTGCAGCGTGGTTTCGTTAGGCGTAAGCGAAGCGTTCATGTGGGTCTCCGGATGTTTGTTTTTATCTTGGGAGCCAAGGCGAAAAAGTCGCCTTGCGATGAGGCGTGTGCCGCGAATTGGTTGTGGGACTGTTTTTGGAGTATAGATGTGCAAACTTCTAATAAGAACGCACATAAAAGCCGGTCCATCATGCAAAAAAACATCACGTCTTTAGGTTCGCTGAACTGGGATGACCTCAAGTTTTTCCTCGAAGTCGCCCGGACCCGCAAGGCCAGCACCGCGGCCAAACGCCTGGCCGTCGACTACACCACCGTGTCGCGGCGCATCAGTTCGCTGGAAGCCTCATTGGGGACGCTGCTGTTCGAGAAATCCCGGACCAGCGGTTTCGTCCTGACCGCCGAAGGCCAGCGACTGCTGGGTTACGCCGAGTCGATCGAAAGCACGTTGCACATGGCCTGCGAGCAGGTGTCCGGCTCTGGGGTGGCGTTGTCCGGGCATGTGCGCATGGGCTGTACCGAAGGGTTCGGCAGTTTTTTCATCACCCCTCAGCTTAGCCATTTCGTCGACGCCTACCCGGCCATTTCGGTGGACATCCTGCCGCTGCCGCACTTCATCAGCCTGTCCAAGCGTGAGGCGGACATCGTCATCGCCCTGGAGCGCCCGGAACACGGGCCGTACGTGTGCTGCAAGCTGACGGACTATCGCCTGCAGCTGTATGCGACCCAGGAATACCTCGACAAACACCCGGCGATCCGCCGCCCGGCCGACCTCGGCAAGCACTCATTCATCAGCTATGTCGACGACCTGGCGTTCAGTTCGGAGCTGCTGTACCTGGCCAACGTCTTGCCCGGCGCCAGTGCCAACCTGCGCAGCACCAGCGTGATCGCGCAATTCGTGGCAGCACAGCAGGGCCGGTCACTGGCGATCCTGCCGTGCTTCCTCGCCGCACAAGACCCACGCTTGCTGCCGGTGCTGCCGGAGGACATCAACATCACCCGGCAGTTCTGGATGTACTGCCGCGAGGACCTGAGGAAGCTCAAGCGGATCACCCTGTTGTGGGATTACATCCGTTCGGTCACTGAGCAGAATCAGCGGCTGTTGATGGGGGAAAGCCGGGAGATGCTGTTCGCCGATTAATCGCTGCCGAGCTCCAGCATCAGCCCGCTCAAGCGTTTGACCTTGCGCCGCACCGCTTCTTCAAAGACCCCGGCGCGCGGCTCGATCAAGGTGAACCAGTCCTTGGCCCGGGTAATCCCGGTGTAGATCAGTTCCTTGGTCAGCACCGGGTTCAGGGCATCGGGCAAAATCAACGCGGTGTGGGTAAATTCCGAGCCCTGGGATTTATGCACGGTCATGGCGTACACGGTCTCGACGTCGTTCAGGCGGCTGGGCAGGACAAAGCGCACGCCGCCCTGCCCGTCGTTGCGCGGGAACGCCACGCGAAGCACCTGCTTGCCGGCGTCCGGACCGTCCCGTTCGGGGAGTTTCAGCGCAATGCCGATGTCGCCATTCATCAAGCCCAGACCATAGTCGTTGCGGGTCATCAGCACGGGACGCCCCTCGTACCACTGCTGGTCGCTGTCGATCAGGCGGGCCTTGAGCAACGCGTCGGTCACTCGCCGGTTCAAGCCCTCGACACCCCACGGCCCTTTGCGGACAGCGCACAACAATTGGAAAGCGTCGAAGGCTTTCAGGACTTCCCGCGCCCAATCCATCCAGCACGCATCATCGAGCGGACGGTCGATTGCCGGCCGCTGGTTGCGTAACAGGCTCAGGTAATGCCGATAACCTTGTGGCCCTTCACCATGGCCATCGAGCAACAAACGCTCCAGCGCCCGGTCCTGTTCGTTCTTGAGGGACAGGGAAAACACATCGTCATGGCTTCGCGCCGCCAGCAATTTACGGGCTTCATCGGGCTGCTGTTGATTGACCCAACGGGCGAGCTGACCAATGCCGCTGCCCTCGCCAAACCGCCGCGAGTGACGCAGCATCACCACTTGCTGGGCCAGTGGATGAGCGCCCTGGGTGTCTTCCTGCAAGCCACTGGCCGCCAGGCTTTCGCCACTGACCGCTTCCAGCCACTGCCGTGTTTGCGGGTTGTACCAGCCGGCCTCGGCATCGCGACACAAATCGCCCAGCACGGCACCGGCCTCCACCGAGGCCAGTTGATCCTTGTCCCCCAGCAACACCAGGCGCGCATGGGGTGGCAGCGCATCAAGCAGGTTGGCCATCATTTCCAGGTCGATCATCGAGGCTTCGTCCACCACCAACACGTCCAGCGGCAAGCGATTGCCCGCGTGGTGACGGAAATGCCGCGTACCGGGACGGCTGCCGAGCAGACGGTGAACGGTGGTGACATCCGAAGGGATTTTCTGGCGTATGGCGTCGCTGACTTTGAGCGTTCTGACTTGCTGACTGATGGACTCGGTCAGGCGCGCCGCCGCTTTGCCGGTCGGGGCGGCGAGACGAATGCGCAGCGGTTTGCCCGCCTCTACCGCTGGCGCCTGAAGCAACGCCAGCAAGCGCACGACAGTGGTGGTCTTGCCGGTTCCCGGTCCGCCGGTGACGATGCTGAAGGCGCCTCGGGTAGCGAGGGCGCAGGCGAGTTTCTGCCAGTCGATCACCTCCCCCGGCTTGGCCGCACCGAACAATCCGGTAAGACGCTCGGGCAAGTCGCCCGGCGTTGCTTCATGTTCGGCCAGGCGTTGGCGCAACGCGTTGTCGATACGGCGCTCGTAAGCCCAGTAACGGCGCAGGTACAGGCGCTTGCCCGACAACACCAGTGGACGGCTGTGCACCGCCTCACGCCCGTCGGCCGCCAACGCGACCAGACTGCTGGAGGCCAGCACTTTGCACCAATGGGCGCCGTCCAACGCGACCAACAGCTGCGACGGCAACACCATCACGCCACTGTGCAGATCACCTTCCGGTGGTAGCGACAGGGCGAAGTCCGGCTCCTTCAATGTCTCGAACACGTCGAGGCAAACATGCCCGTGGCCCAACTGGTGACTGGTCAATGCCGCGGCCAGCAGCACCAAGGGGTCGTCATCCGGCGCCAGTTCATGAAGGAAGGTCACGAAGGCCTTGTCCAGCGCGCGCAACCAGCCACGCTCGACCCAGCGGGTGAGCAGCAACAGCAAGTCGTCAGCACGGCTCAGGGGGGCAAGCTCGGCGAGACTCTCGTCGGCCAATGAAGTGGGCAACAGGTCAGCGAAGGTGCGGCTCATAGCAATACTCCCTGTTCCCAGGCGGGTTCGGCCTTGGGTTCTGGCTTACCTTGAAACAGCCGGTCCATTCGTTCGATCAGCTCCTTTGGAGGGCGGGCGAAGTACACGCCCTGGCTGGATGCACGCGTGCCGCGCAAGAACAGGTACAACGCGCCGCCGACATGCCGGTCGTAGTCGTAATCGGCCAGCCGTGCCTTGAGCTGTCGATGCAAGGCCAGGAGGTACAACACGTATTGCAGGTCGTAGCGGTTGTCGAGGATCGACTGTTCCATGGCCTGTTCGGTGTAAGCCGCGTCGTCGACGCCGAGCCAGTTGGATTTGTAGTCAGCGACGTAATAACGACCGTCGTGCTCGAAGGTCAGGTCGATGAAACCCTTGAACATGCCATTGAGCAATACCGGTTCGGCCGCCACCCGCGCTACGCCCTTGTGCGTGTATTGGCACACCAGCGCATCGAGCTTGAGCACGTCGACCTTGTGGCTGGCGAACCAGAACTCCATTTCGACCTGGTAATGCGTCAGTTGCTCCAGGACCACCGGGACCTGCCCGGCCCCTGCCGGCAACGGCGACTTGAGCAGATGCTGCAGCCAATCGCTCAGTGTAGTGATCCAGCCTTCCCAGCCTCGGCGGTTGCATCGGCGGGCAATGGCATCTTCCACAGCGTTCGGCGTGGCCACAAAACCCTCGTCGCCGGCCCACTCGAGCAATCCATGAAGAAAGGTGCCCGGATTCGGACCGCGCGGGAATCGATGGAGATCGGCCCCCCCGGCGACCATCTCACGGGGCGCTTGCGGATCGAGGCGTTCGTCGTCGAAGAGCTTCTGCGCCTGCGGGCTCTCTGGTGCCTCATCACTGCCGACACTCAGGATGTCGCTGATTCGCAGGGCACTGTAAGAGGCAATCCACCAGTTTTCGCTGGCCTTGCGCTTCGGAATCAATGGCGCGAGCAATGCCGCTTCGTTCTGCGGCGGGTGGTAATGCTCGGCGGTGGCTTCAGGCATTTCGCCGTAAGCCAGCGCAGCGCAGCCCTGTTGCAGGTCCTCCAGCCAGCGCTTCAAACCCGCCGATTCAAGCAATGCCGCGCCACCGCCCAACAGATAACCCAGCGCCGAAAGGTGCAGTACCGAGCTGTTGTTATTGCCACGCTTGAGATCCGTGACACCCAGCCAGCAGGCATGCTGCGCCCGTGTCAGCGCGACATAGAGCAAGCGCAAATCTTCGGCCAGACGCTCGTCGTCGGCCAGGGCAATCAACTCGGCGGTCGGGCTCAAGGTCACCTGGGCCTTGCCCGTGGCGTCGTGGTAATGCAACGGCAGTCGGCTGCCATCCACCGGTTTCGCCGAACAAATGAACGGCAGGAACACCAAGGGATACTCCAGCCCCTTGGACTTGTGGATGGTCACGACCTTGACCAGCTGTTCATCGCTTTCCAGACGCAGGATCTGCTCTTCACCGGCCTGGCCGGACAACGCCAGGTGTTCGGACAAATGCCGGATCAGGGCCTGCTCGCCATCCAGTTCGGCAGCGGCCTGCTGCAGCAACTCGGAGAGGTGCAACAGGTTGGTCAACACTCGCTCGCCATCGCTACGTGCCATCAACGCCTGGGGCAACTGGAAGTCATGCAGCAAACGTCGCAACATCGGCAACACGCCCTGCTTGCGCCAAATCTCGCGATAACTGCGGAACTGCATCACCCGCGCTTCCCACGCCAGTTCGTCCTGGTTCAGTCGCTCCAGTTCCGTCAGTGACAGATCCAGCGTGATGCAGGCCAAGGCGGCGCGCAGCGGCCGCTCGACATCCGGTTCGGCACAAGCCTTGAGCCAGGTCAGCACGTCGTGTGCTTCCTGAGCGGCGAACACCGAGTCTTTGTCCGACAAGTAAACGCTGCGTACGCCCCGGGCCGAGAGTTCGGCACGCACAGCCTGCGCTTCCTTGCCATCGCGGACCAGGATCGCAATGTCCGCTGGCAACAGGCCTTTGAACCCCTGGCCTTCTCGGATAAACCCTGCACGACCGTGCTGGCCGCCATTGAGCAGCCCGGTGATCTCGCTGGCACAAGCGGCAGCCAGTTGTTGCCGGTACACCGCACCGGACAACGGCTGCTCAGTGGACAGGTGCCAGAGGTTCAGGGCGGGCACGACCTGACCATCGATGCACAGGACTTCTTTGCGGCCCTGGGATTCGACCGGCAGAAACGGCACCGGGTTGTCGCCATTCGCCTCCCGGAAGAGGAAGGCACCACGCCCGGATTCACGGGACTCCGCGCGCTCGAAGACATGGTTCACGGCAGCGACCATGCCATGACTGGAACGGAAATTGGTGCCCAGGGTATGCAGCCGGCCAGCAGTGGCCTGACGCGCGCGAAGGTAGGTATAGATGTCGGCGCCACGGAAGGCATAAATCGCCTGCTTCGGGTCGCCGATCAGGAACAGACCGCTTTGCGGGTTGTTGTCTTCGATGCGATAGATGCTCTCGAAGATCCGGTACTGCACCGGGTCGGTGTCCTGGAACTCATCGATCAGCGCTACCGGGAACTGCTCGCGGATCAGGGCGGCCAGGCGCTCGCCGCCATCGGATTGCAACGCCGCATCGAGACGCAGCAACATGTCATCAAAGCCCATTTCCGCCCGTCGACGTTTCTCTTCTTCGAAGCGCGCACCGACCCAATGGGCAGCGTGCTGCAGCACGGCGGCATCGGGCGTCGGCAATTGATCAAGCGCGGTCTTCAGGCCGGGCATTGCGTCCAGCCCAGGATGACTGGGCACGTCGCCCTTCTTCCAGGCTTCGGCCATACCGTCGGGTGTCAGGCGCGTGAAACCGGTACCGATATCCAGTTGCTCGAGGGATTCATCCTCGGCCCAGGCTTTGAGTTTCTCGAACCACGGCTCGAAGTAACGTGCCTGCATCTTGCGACCATCGACATTTTTGCTGGCGACCCCCTCGTGGCAGATGGCGAGCAACTCGTCCGCCCACTGACGCCAGGGCATCTTCAGTTCGAGCAAGGCCGCCCGTCGTTGCTGCAGACACTCGGTGATCAGTTCGACAGGCTCTTTACCTTCAACACTGTCACGCTCACTGGCGAACAGTCCGCGAACGCGCGGCAACAGTGCGGCCGGGCCACCCCAATTGTTGCGCACCCAGTTCAGGGCATCGCCTTGCATCGGGTAGCAAAACAGCCGCCAGTAATCGCGCAAGACCTCGCCGAGCAAATCGCTGTGGTCGGTTTCCAGGGTCTGGGTAAACAGGCTGCCACTGTCGAACGCGTGTTCGCGCAACATGCGCTGACACCAACTGTGGATGGTCGAGACGGCGGCTTCGTCCATCCACTGGGCGGCGATGTCCAGGCGGTTTGCGCAACCGGGCCACTGCTCGGGCGGGTACTCGTTACGCAACTCGGCGATCAGGGCGTCCGGGGCGGGCGTTTCATCGCGGAAAAAGCGGGCGGCTTCTGCAAGCCGTGTGCGAATCCGTTCGCGCAGCTCTTTGGTGGCGGCATCGGTGAAGGTCACAACGAGGATTTGCGGAGGCAACAGCTCGCGCCCGAAACCACTCGGTTCGCCGCCATGGCCAAGGACAAGACGCAGATACAGGGCAGAAATGGTAAACGTCTTGCCGGTCCCGGCACTGGCTTCGATCAGTTGACTGCCGCGCAGCGGGAATGCCAGGGCCAGAGGTGTCTTGCTGGTCATGAGCGTGCCTCCTCGCTGGACAATGAGCGCCAAGGCGCCTCAAGTAGCGGCCGATACAAGGCGTTGCACCAATCGACGAACGTTTCATCGGCGGTTAGCGCATCGTAATCGGCGAATTGACGGGCCAGTGCCACGCTTTCCCGGCGCTCCCCGTCCGTGGTCAATCCATCGCCTTCGTAGGCTTTGCGCGCAGCCATTGCGGCTTTGACCAGATCGGTCTGACCTAACCAGGCGAACGCCGTCTTGACCGCGATCGGCAGTGGCTGACGCATGCCCGATTGCCAGGCCAGCAACAGGTCACCCAGAATCCGTGATGCTGACTCCTGCTCCATCGGCTCAAGGATCAGGCTGTCGTCACTGGCCACCAATGCGGTGGTCATGGCCAGGCCGCTGGCGCAGGCGACCAGATGATCGACCCAGGGTCGCGTCAGGCGATGCCATTTGCGCGATTTGATCGAACCGATGCTGTTGGGGATGGTTGTGATCGAGAGCAAACCGCCATCGGCGCGTTGGTGCAGCCCGCTGAGCCAGCCCTCGACGCGCAGATCATGCAACGCCAGGTTCACCGGCAGGGCACTGGTCAGCGGCGTTGGCCATAACGCCAGGAGCTGGTCGTAGCGTTGCAGCAGGTCCGGTAACGGCTCAATCAGTTCCCGCTGAAGGCATTCGCCGAATCCTGCCATTGGCAGCAGTCCACTGTTTTGCAGGCGTCGTGCCTGCAATGCCAACGCTTGATCAACGTCTTCCGGGGCTGCCAGAGCCGCTTCGAGCAAACTGTCGCTGAGGCTATAGCGTTGCAGTGCGTCGAGCACAAAGGGCTCCTCATCGGCCAGGGGCACTTCGGCGGCCTCGAAGAACACTTTCAAGCGCTGACTGAAGAAATGGCGCACAGGGTTACGCAGGAAATCCTGCAATTGGCCGAGACCCAGGGGCTCTTCTTGAACGTGGGCATCCAGCACTTCGATGTCCATCGCGTGCTCGGTCGCGTGATGAAGCGCCTGCCATTCCGTGGCGTAGCTGAACAGTGCGTCGCCTTCATGGAAGTAACGAGCACTGAAGGGCTGCAAGGGGTGCTCCTGAGTGATGGCCTCAAGCAGGTCCTCTTCGGCGTCGGTCAATCGCCAGCCGCTGGCCAGGTGGTCACGGAGCTGGCCGATCAGTACCGATGCCGGGCGCTCGCTGTTATCGCGAATACTACGACCGACCCAACTGATGTAGAGCTGGTCACGGGCCGACAAGAGCGCCTCCAACAGCAAGTAACGGTCATCTTCGCGTCGCGATCGATCACCGGGGCGGTAGTCACTGCCCATGAGGTCGAAGTCCAGGGGCGGTTGTGCTCGCGGGTAGTCACCGTCATTCATGCCAAGCAGGCAGACCAGTTTGAACGGGATCGCTCGCATGGGCATCAAGGTGCAGAAGTTAACCGCACCGGCCAGAAAACGCTGAGACAAGCGCCCCTGATCGAGCCCGGCCAGCCAGGCTTCGCGGACGACGGTCAGTGGCAGTTCGTCTTGCAAACCGACCGACTCACAATTCTCGAGCCAGGTTTCACGCAACGCTTCGAGTTCGCTCAGCAGGTAGTCGTCATGCTCGTTACTGGCCTGGAAGAACAACGACACCAAGGCCTGCAAGCGCGAACTCCATTGCCGGGGCGATGCCGGTTGCGTGAGTTCGTGATGGGCAATCTCCAGCGCATCGAGCAACGCGACCAATGGGCCGATGAGCGCGGCATCCAGTCCACCGATCTCGTCATAGGGTTCAATGCCTTCACAAGCACTGCCACTGCCCACGGCATAACCCAGCAACATCCGGCGCAGGCCAAAACGCCAACTGTTTTGCTCCAGCGCCTGCGGCAGACCCAATCCTGCCCGCTGCTCGGCATTCATGCCCCAGCGAATGCCCGCGCCTTCAATCCAGCGATGAAGGGTCGGCAGGTCGCGCTCCTCTACACCGAAACGAGCGCGCAGTGCCGGGACATCCAACAGATCGAGAATTTCGCTGACAGGGAAACGGCTGTCCGGCAGTTTGAGCAGATGTTCGACGGCGATCAGTAATGGATCACGGCCACGCTGCCCCTGGTCCGCCAGGGTGAAGGGAATGAATCGCGGATCCTGGCGCTCAAGCTGGCCGAACACCGCCCGAATATGGGGTGCGTAACTGTCGATATCCGGGACCATGACAATCACATCCCGTGGTCGCAGGTCTGCATCGGCGCTGAAGCGTGCGAGCAGTTGATCGTGAAGGATTTCGACTTCGCGCTGGGCACTGTGAGCGATGTGAAAACGGATCGACTGGTCTGCCTTCTGATCCACTGCCGGCCAACGGTCGCGGGTTTCGTTCAAGGGACGCAACTCAAGGATGTCGTCCTGCAACTGGTTGAGCATGTTCAGTGGCTGGCTGTCGCTGAACAGGTCGATGCGACCGTCGCGAAACGCAGAGCGATAGCTATTTGGATCGTCGTAGCTGTCGAGCAGGTTGATGTAATCCCGCCCCTGCTTGCCCCATGCGGCCAACAACGGATGGGCATGCTGATGAAGGGTTTGCGGGTCGAGCACAACCGGCATACCGCTCTTGCGAGCCTGTCGCTTGTATTGATGTCGCAACAGGTCCTTATCGGCGACGATGTCCGCCCAATGGTGGCGACACGGGTTATGCACGCACAACAGAACCTGACTGAATCGAGCCAGCCCGGCCAAGGCTTCCAGGGCTTGTGCGGGTAGCGACGAAATGCCGAAAACAATGACACGGGAAGGCAGCCCGACAGGGGCAATATCGAGACTGTTGATCCGCTCGATGAACCGCTGGTGTACGCCGGCGCGGCTTTGCGCCATGCCCTCTTCACCGACATCCAGCAACAGAGCGCGCCACAATTCCGCCTGCCAGCAATTGGCCGGCGTCAGCGGCTTGGCTTCCCCTCTGCCGTTGCGTAATTGATGCCGACCTTCTGCCCAGTCTTCGAGCCAGTCGGCCCGGTACACTTGATATTGGTCGAACAAATCCGCCAACCGCTCAGCCAATTGATAGCGTTTGCGCAAATCGCTGTCATGGGTCAGGAAGCGTTGCAGGGGCTCGAAATGCGGTTGATTGATCAGTTGCGGGAGCAGACGCATGAGACGCCAGGTCAAGGGAGCCTTATCAAGCAGGGATTTGACCGGAATTTCGTCACGACCAAGAACCATGCGATACAGCTGCCACATGAAGCTGCCGGGTAACTGTACATCGATGGCCGCAGCGATCCCGCAACCACCCATATCGTCTTCTTCAGAGTCTTCAGCCAGTGCCAACTTGAGCCATTGTGCAATGCCATTGCTCTGCACCAGGGCGATTTCATTTTCCAAGGGGGCCAGCGGGTAACGCCGCATCCAGCTCACCACCAGGCTACGTAACTCGTCCAGGCGATTACCGTGAACCACCATAAAACCAGCACTGAGGGATGTTGCGTCCGGCATAAAGGCTTCCTTGGAAAGCGCAAATCGAGGGACGACTTTAGCATTGAAGGCGACTTGCTTCATTGCAGGAGCGAGCTCGCTCGCGGAGAACTGCAGGGCTGCGGGTGGCCTCAGATAGTTAACGTCATCGTTGACGACCATCGCGAGCAAGCTCGCCCTTGCAGCCGCGCAAAAAACAAAACCCCTACCTGCATACGCAGATAGGGGTTTCGGAATTTAATCTTGACGATGACCTACTCTCACATGGGGAAACCCCACACTACCATCGGCGATGCATCGTTTCACTTCTGAGTTCGGGATGGGATCAGGTGGTTCCAATGCTCTATGGTCGTCAAGAAATTCGGGTACCGAACCGTCTTTCGACGCTTCAGCAAATTGGGTATGCGATAGTTTGTGTGTTGTGCGAACTTTCGGTTCATTGCGTCTTCACACACCGCAATCTGGCTTTTAAGCGCAAATTGCTTGGGTGTTATATGGTCAAGCCTCACGGGCAATTAGTATTGGTTAGCTCAACGCCTCACAGCGCTTACACACCCAACCTATCAACGTCGTAGTCTTCGACGGCCCTTCAGGGGACTCAAGGTCCCAGTGAGATCTCATCTTGAGGCTAGTTTCCCGCTTAGATGCTTTCAGCGGTTATCTATTCCGAACATAGCTACCCGGCAATGCCACTGGCGTGACAACCGGAACACCAGAGGTTCGTCCACTCCGGTCCTCTCGTACTAGGAGCAGCCCCTCTCAAATCTCAAACGTCCACGGCAGATAGGGACCGAACTGTCTCACGACGTTCTAAACCCAGCTCGCGTACCACTTTAAATGGCGAACAGCCATACCCTTGGGACCGGCTTCAGCCCCAGGATGTGATGAGCCGACATCGAGGTGCCAAACACCGCCGTCGATATGAACTCTTGGGCGGTATCAGCCTGTTATCCCCGGAGTACCTTTTATCCGTTGAGCGATGGCCCTTCCATACAGAACCACCGGATCACTAAGACCTACTTTCGTACCTGCTCGACGTGTCTGTCTCGCAGTCAAGCGCGCTTTTGCCTTTATACTCTACGACCGATTTCCGACCGGTCTGAGCGCACCTTCGTACTCCTCCGTTACTCTTTAGGAGGAGACCGCCCCAGTCAAACTACCCACCATACACTGTCCTCGATCCGGATAACGGACCTGAGTTAGAACCTCAAAGTTGCCAGGGTGGTATTTCAAGGATGGCTCCACGCGAACTGGCGTCCACGCTTCAAAGCCTCCCACCTATCCTACACAAGCAAATTCAAAGTCCAGTGCAAAGCTATAGTAAAGGTTCACGGGGTCTTTCCGTCTAGCCGCGGATACACTGCATCTTCACAGCGATTTCAATTTCACTGAGTCTCGGGTGGAGACAGCGCCGCCATCGTTACGCCATTCGTGCAGGTCGGAACTTACCCGACAAGGAATTTCGCTACCTTAGGACCGTTATAGTTACGGCCGCCGTTTACCGGGGCTTCGATCAAGAGCTTCGCGTTAGCTAACCCCATCAATTAACCTTCCGGCACCGGGCAGGCGTCACACCCTATACGTCCACTTTCGTGTTTGCAGAGTGCTGTGTTTTTAATAAACAGTCGCAGCGGCCTGGTATCTTCGACCGGCGTGGGCTTACGCAGCAAGTGCTTCACCCTCACCGGCGCACCTTCTCCCGAAGTTACGGTGCCATTTTGCCTAGTTCCTTCACCCGAGTTCTCTCAAGCGCCTTGGTATTCTCTACCCAACCACCTGTGTCGGTTTGGGGTACGGTTCCTGGTTACCTGAAGCTTAGAAGCTTTTCTTGGAAGCATGGCATCAACCACTTCGTGTTCTAAAAGAACACTCGTCATCAGCTCTCGGCCTTAGAATCCCGGATTTACCTAAGATTCCAGCCTACCACCTTAAACTTGGACAACCAACGCCAAGCTGGCCTAGCCTTCTCCGTCCCTCCATCGCAATAACCAGAAGTACAGGAATATTAACCTGTTTTCCATCGACTACGCTTTTCAGCCTCGCCTTAGGGACCGACTAACCCTGCGTCGATTAACGTTGCGCAGGAAACCTTGGTCTTTCGGCGTGGGTGTTTTTCACACCCATTGTCGTTACTCATGTCAGCATTCGCACTTCTGATACCTCCAGCAAGCTTCTCAACTCACCTTCACAGGCTTACAGAACGCTCCTCTACCGCATCACCTAAGTGATACCCGTAGCTTCGGTGTATGGTTTGAGCCCCGTTACATCTTCCGCGCAGGCCGACTCGACTAGTGAGCTATTACGCTTTCTTTAAAGGGTGGCTGCTTCTAAGCCAACCTCCTAGCTGTCTAAGCCTTCCCACATCGTTTCCCACTTAACCATAACTTTGGGACCTTAGCTGACGGTCTGGGTTGTTTCCCTTTTCACGACGGACGTTAGCACCCGCCGTGTGTCTCCCATGCTCGGCACTTGTAGGTATTCGGAGTTTGCATCGGTTTGGTAAGTCGGGATGACCCCTAGCCGAAACAGTGCTCTACCCCCTACAGTGATACATGAGGCGCTACCTAAATAGCTTTCGAGGAGAACCAGCTATCTCCGAGCTTGATTAGCCTTTCACTCCGATCCACAGGTCATCCGCTAACTTTTCAACGGTAGTCGGTTCGGTCCTCCAGTCAGTGTTACCTAACCTTCAACCTGCCCATGGATAGATCGCCCGGTTTCGGGTCTATTCCCAGCGACTAGACGCCCTATTAAGACTCGCTTTCGCTACGCCTCCCTATTCGGTTAAGCTCGCCACTGAAAATAAGTCGCTGACCCATTATACAAAAGGTACGCAGTCACAGAACAAAGTCTGCTCCCACTGCTTGTACGCATACGGTTTCAGGATCTATTTCACTCCCCTCTCCGGGGTTCTTTTCGCCTTTCCCTCACGGTACTAGTTCACTATCGGTCAGTCAGTAGTATTTAGCCTTGGAGGATGGTCCCCCATATTCAGACAAAGTTTCTCGTGCTCCGTCCTACTCGATTTCATGACTAAGAGACTTTCGCGTACAGGGCTATCACCCACTATGGCCGCACTTTCCAGAGCGTTCCGCTAATCTCAAAGCCACTTAAGGGCTAGTCCCCGTTCGCTCGCCACTACTAAGGGAATCTCGGTTGATTTCTTTTCCTCAGGGTACTTAGATGTTTCAGTTCCCCTGGTTCGCCTCTTAAGCCTATGTATTCAGCTTAAGATAACCATCTTATGATGGCTGGGTTCTCCCATTCAGACATCTCCGGATCAAAGTCTGTTTGCCGACTCCCCGAAGCTTTTCGCAGGCTACCACGTCTTTCATCGCCTCTGACTGCCAAGGCATCCACCGTATGCGCTTCTTCACTTGACCATATAACCCCAAGCAATCTGGTTATACTGTGAAGACGACATTCGCCGAAAATTCGCATTGCTCAAAGAGCAACTCACAAATTTTACCTTAGCCTGATCCGTTACCAGTGAAAGTAACGTTCAGTCTATCTTTCTATCACATACCCAAATTTTTAAAGAACGATCTAGTCAAAGACTAGAAATCAACATTCACCATCGGCTCGATGGAATGCTCATTTCTAAGCTTTCAAACTTCAGAAGCAGTAGTGGTGGAGCCAAGCGGGATCGAACCGCTGACCTCCTGCGTGCAAGGCAGGCGCTCTCCCAGCTGAGCTATGGCCCCGTATTTCTACAGGCGTTTCCCACACAAAATTGGTGGGTCTGGGCAGATTCGAACTGCCGACCTCACCCTTATCAGGGTGCGCTCTAACCAACTGAGCTACAGACCCAATTTCGGGCTGCTTCTATCGTCTTCTTCAATGAATCAAGCAATTCGTGTGGGAACTTATGGAGCAGCTGAGTCGTCGATTAAGGAGGTGATCCAGCCGCAGGTTCCCCTACGGCTACCTTGTTACGACTTCACCCCAGTCATGAATCACACCGTGGTAACCGTCCTCCCGAAGGTTAGACTAGCTACTTCTGGTGCAACCCACTCCCATGGTGTGACGGGCGGTGTGTACAAGGCCCGGGAACGTATTCACCGCGACATTCTGATTCGCGATTACTAGCGATTCCGACTTCACGCAGTCGAGTTGCAGACTGCGATCCGGACTACGATCGGTTTTATGGGATTAGCTCCACCTCGCGGCTTGGCAACCCTCTGTACCGACCATTGTAGCACGTGTGTAGCCCAGGCCGTAAGGGCCATGATGACTTGACGTCATCCCCACCTTCCTCCGGTTTGTCACCGGCAGTCTCCTTAGAGTGCCCACCATGACGTGCTGGTAACTAAGGACAAGGGTTGCGCTCGTTACGGGACTTAACCCAACATCTCACGACACGAGCTGACGACAGCCATGCAGCACCTGCCTCAATGTTCCCGAAGGCACCAATCCATCTCTGGAAAGTTCATTGGATGTCAAGGCCTGGTAAGGTTCTTCGCGTTGCTTCGAATTAAACCACATGCTCCACCGCTTGTGCGGGCCCCCGTCAATTCATTTGAGTTTTAACCTTGCGGCCGTACTCCCCAGGCGGTCAACTTAATGCGTTAGCTGCGCCACTAAGAGCTCAAGGCTCCCAACGGCTAGTTGACATCGTTTACGGCGTGGACTACCAGGGTATCTAATCCTGTTTGCTCCCCACGCTTTCGCACCTCAGTGTCAGTATCAGTCCAGGTGGTCGCCTTCGCCACTGGTGTTCCTTCCTATATCTACGCATTTCACCGCTACACAGGAAATTCCACCACCCTCTACCATACTCTAGCTTGTCAGTTTTGAATGCAGTTCCCAGGTTGAGCCCGGGGCTTTCACATCCAACTTAACAAACCACCTACGCGCCTTTACGCCCAGTAATTCCGATTAACGCTTGCACCCTCTGTATTACCGCGGCTGCTGGCACAGAGTTAGCCGGTGCTTATTCTGTCGGTAACGTCAAAATTGCAGAGTATTAATCTACAACCCTTCCTCCCAACTTAAAGTGCTTTACAATCCGAAGACCTTCTTCACACACGCGGCATGGCTGGATCAGGCTTTCGCCCATTGTCCAATATTCCCCACTGCTGCCTCCCGTAGGAGTCTGGACCGTGTCTCAGTTCCAGTGTGACTGATCATCCTCTCAGACCAGTTACGGATCGTCGCCTTGGTGAGCCATTACCTCACCAACTAGCTAATCCGACCTAGGCTCATCTGATAGCGCAAGGCCCGAAGGTCCCCTGCTTTCTCCCGTAGGACGTATGCGGTATTAGCGTTCCTTTCGAAACGTTGTCCCCCACTACCAGGCAGATTCCTAGGCATTACTCACCCGTCCGCCGCTGAATCAGAGAGCAAGCTCTCTTCATCCGCTCGACTTGCATGTGTTAGGCCTGCCGCCAGCGTTCAATCTGAGCCATGATCAAACTCTTCAGTTCAAACATCTTTGGGTTTTGAGAAAACCCTAAACTTGGCTCAGCAATCGTTGGTTACATCTTTGATTTCTCGCGGAGTAACTTGTGATGCTGATAATCTGTTGACTAGCAGTCTGACTCCACAAGCACCCACACGAATTGCTTGATTCAGTTGTTAAAGAGCGGTTGGTTAAGAGCTTTGTCTCAACCGAGGCGCGCATTCTACAGCAGCCTCATTTGCTGTCAAGTGATTATTTTCAGAAGTTTTCAAGGAATCCTTAACAACTTCAACCACTTGCGCTTTCGATCTCTCGTCAGCGGGAGGCGAATTCTACAGCGTTACTCGCTGCTGTCAACACCTCTTTTTCAACTTCCTTTCGGCTTCGATGACCTGAAGCAACCCGCTGCCGAAAACTTCATAACTCATTGTTTATCAAGGAGTTTTCCGTTTCGACTGCGCCGGAAGTGGGGCGAATTATAGGCTTCTAAAATTCGCCGTCAACACCTATTTTCATAAATTCGTCATATAGGTCAAAAAAGCCCTGAAAACAAAAAGGCCGACCCAATGGGTCGGCCCTCTATCCCCTTCTACTTACAAGCTCGGGAATGCGAACTGCGACGCTTCGTGGCTTGCACGCTGCGGCCAACGCTGAGTGATGGCCTTGCGACGGGTGTAGAAGCGCACACCATCCGGACCGTAAGCATGCAGGTCGCCAAACAGCGAACGCTTCCAGCCACCAAAGCTGTGATAAGCCACTGGCACCGGCAACGGCACGTTGACGCCGACCATGCCCACTTCGATCTCATCGCAGAACAACCGCGCCGCTTCCCCATCACGGGTGAAGATGCAGGTGCCGTTGCCATACTCGTGATCGTTGATCAGTTGCATGGCCTCTTCCAGGCTGTTCACTCGAACCACGCACAGCACCGGCCCGAAGATCTCTTCTTTATAGATGCGCATCTCCGGGGTGACGTTATCGAACAGGCAGCCACCCAGGAAGAAGCCTTCCTCGTGACCGGCCACGCTCAGGCCACGACCATCGACCACCAGCTTCGCGCCGGCTGCAACGCCGTCTTCGACATAACCGCTGACCTTGTCGCGCGCCTGACCAGTGACCAGAGGCCCCATGTCCAGGCCGCAAGTGGTGCCGGCACCGATTTTCAACGCCTTGATTTGCGGTACCAGTTTGGCCACCAGCGCATCCGCCACCTGGTCGCCAACGCAAACGGCCACCGAAATCGCCATGCAACGCTCGCCGCAGGAACCATAAGCTGCGCCCATCAGTGCGCTGACGGCATTGTCCAGATCCGCATCGGGCATCAGCACCGCGTGGTTCTTCGCCCCGCCCAGCGCCTGAACGCGTTTGCCGCGCTTGGTGCCTTCGGCATAGATGTATTCGGCAATCGGCGTCGAACCCACGAAGCTCAGCGCTTTGACTTCCGGCGCTTCGATCAGCGCGTCCACCGCCGTCTTGTCGCCGTGCACCACGCTCAGCACGCCTTTTGGCAGGCCGGCTTCCAGCAGCAATTGTGCGATCAGCAGCGTCGAGCTCGGATCACGCTCGGAAGGCTTGAGGATAAAGCAGTTGCCGCACACGATCGCCAGTGGATACATCCACAGCGGCACCATGGCCGGGAAGTTGAACGGGGTGATACCGGCCACTACGCCCAGCGGCTGGAAGTCAGACCAGGCATCAATGTTCGGCCCGACATTACGGCTGTACTCGCCTTTGAGGATTTCCGGCGCCGCGCAAGCGAACTCGACGTTCTCGATGCCACGCTTGAGTTCACCGGCCGCATCTTCCAGGGTCTTGCCGTGTTCTTCGCTGATCAATTGAGCGATGCGGGCTTCGTTCTGCTCCAGCAGTTGCTTGAAGCGGAACATCACCTGGGCACGCTTGGCTGCAGGCGTGTTGCGCCAGGCCGGGAATGCAGACTTGGCGGCGTCGATGGCGCTCTGGATGGTTTCGCGGGTCGCCAATGGCAACTTGTGAATAGCCTGGCCCGTGGACGGGTTGAACACATCAACCGCGCGACCGTTCTCGGTCACCAGTTCGCCATTGATCAAATGCGGAATAACGCTCATGGAAGCTCCTGAAAAGTTGTCCACAGGCGCCCATCGAGAGGCACCTGCCAATTACCTATATATGTAGGAGCAAGCTTGCTCGCGAAAAACGAGAGAGCGCCGCGTTCATCCAGGCGACCCTCCTCATCGTTTACGTCCATCGCGAGCCAGCTCGCTCCTACAAGTTTTTTTCAAAATCAGTCGATTTTGCTCAGCACTTCACCCACCGCATCGAACAGACGATCAAGGTCTTGCGGCTTGCTGTTGAAGGTTGGGCCGAACTGCAGGGTGTCGCCGCCGAAGCGCACGTAGAACCCGGCTTTCCACAACGCGATGCCCGCTTCGAACGGACGCACGATGGCGTCGCCGTCACGCGGAGCGATCTGGATCGCACCGGCCAGGCCGAAGTTGCGGATATCGATAATGTTTTTGGTGCCCTTCAGCCCGTGCAACGCATTTTCAAAATGCGGTGCGACTTCAGCCACGCTCTGCACCAGGTTTTCCTTCTGCAACAGGTCGAGTGCTGCCAGGCCCGCGGCGCACGCCACCGGGTGTGCGGAATAGGTATAGCCGTGCGGGAATTCCACCGCGTATTCAGGGGTCGGCTGATTCATGAAGGTCTGGTAGATCTCGGAGCTGGCAATCACCGCGCCCATCGGGATCGCACCGTTGGTGACTTGCTTGGCGATGCACATCAGGTCCGGGGTCACGCCAAAGGTGTCGGCACCGAACATGTTGCCGGTACGGCCGAAACCGGTGATCACTTCGTCGAACACCAACAGGATGCTGTGCTGATCGCAGATTTCGCGCAGACGCTTGAGGTAACCCTGTGGCGGAACCAGCACGCCAGCGGAGCCGGCCATTGGCTCGACGAATACGGCGGCGATGTTCGACGCGTCATGCAGTTCGATCAGCTTCAGCAGTTCGTCTGCCAGGGCGATACCACCCTGCTCCGGCATGCCACGGGAGAACGCATTGCTCGCCAACAATGTGTGCGGCAAGTGATCGACGTCCATCATCGCCTGGCCGAACAGTTTGCGGTTGCCGTTCACGCCGCCGAGGCTGGTGCCGGCGATGTTCACACCGTGATAGCCACGGGCACGGCCAATCATCTTGGTCTTGGTCGACTGGCCTTTCAGGCGCCAGTAAGCACGCACCATCTTCACGGCGGTATCGGCGCATTCGGAACCCGAGTCGGTGAAGAACACGTGGTTCAGGTTACCCGGTGTCAGATCCGTAATTTTTTCCGCCAGCTGGAACGACAGCGGATGGCCGTACTGGAAGCCCGGCGAGTAGTCGAGGGTGCCCAGTTGCTTGGCGACGGCTTCCTGGATTTCCTTGCGGGTGTGCCCGGAGCCACAGGTCCACAGACCGGACAGCGAGTCATAGACTTTGCGGCCCTTGTCATCGATCAGCCAGCTGCCCTCAGCGCCGACGATCAGACGCGGATCGCGCTGGAAGCTACGGTTAGCGGTGTACGGCATCCAGTGAGCATCGAGCTTGAGCTGGCTGGCCAGAGAAGTCGGGGCGTTTTCGGGCAAGTTCATGAGCGAAACCTCGCAAGGCAATAAGCGGCGTAGGGATTGAAAACCGTTGTTGCAGCTAAGTTGCCACGGCGATAAAGTCGGTGAAATGCAACTTTTGTAACCTTCAGTCTGCCATTCACTAAACATTCGAGTAGCCCGCATGAGCATTCGCCGTCCCGATCCACTGGCTCAAGTCAGCGACTTCGATATCCGCCTGTTGCGGATTTTTCGCAGCGTGGTCGAATGCGGCGGCTTTTCCGCGGCTGAGAGCGTGCTCGGCATCGGGCGCTCGGCCATTAGCCAGCAGATGAGCGACCTGGAACAGCGCCTGGGCCTTCGCCTGTGCCAACGCGGTCGCGCCGGTTTTTCCCTGACCGAGGAAGGGCGCGAGGTCTACCAATCGGCATTGCAGCTATTGAGTGCACTGGAAAGTTTCCGTACCGAGGTCAATGGCCTGCACCAGCACTTGCGCGGTGAATTGACCATCGGCTTGACCGACAACCTGGTCACTCTGCCCCACATGCGTATCACCCACGCCCTCGCGCAACTGAAAGAGCGCGGCCCGGACGTGCAAATCCAGATCCGCATGATCGCGCCCAACGAAGTGGAACAAGGTGTACTCGACGGTCGCCTGCATGTCGGCGTGGTGCCGCAGGCGAGTGCGTTGTCCGGGCTGGAATATCAGCCGCTCTACAGCGAACGCTCGTTGCTCTACTGCGCGGTCGGCCATCCGCTGTTCTATGTCGATGACAAGCAATTGGATGACGAACGCCTCAACAGTCAGGACGCCATTGCCCCGACCTTTCGTTTGCCGGCAGAAATCCAGGCCCATTATCAGGCGCTCAACTGCACCGCCAGTGCCTCCGACCGCGAAGGCATGGCGTTCCTGATCCTGACCGGGCGCTACATCGGTTACTTGCCGGATCACTACGCCAGCCTCTGGGTGCAACAAGGCCGATTGCGTGCCCTGAAACCCAGCGCGCGGTTTTATGACCTGAGTCTCGCCTCGGTTACGCGCAAGGGGCGCCGCCCTCATCTGGTGCTGGAAAGCTTCCTCGAAAGCCTGGCCGCCACGCGCTGAACAAACGCAAATCCTGCGACGGGGCTTGTCTGGAGCCCATGGGTGCGCTATCAACGCATTGGTTGCACCCACCTACCTGTTCGGAAGTGCCTATGACCTTTGAAGTCCCAGCCCACGGTGGCAAACCCACCAGCCGCATTCGTCAGAAGAACGAAGAGACCATCATCAAAGCCGCCGAAGACGAGTTCGCCCGTCACGGGTTCAAAGGCACCAGCATGAACACCATCGCCCTGAAAGCCGGGTTGCCGAAGGCCAATCTGCATTACTACTTCACCAACAAACTCGGTTTGTACGTGGCGGTGCTGAGCAACATCCTGCAATTGTGGGACAGCACCTTCAACACCTTGACCGCCGAGGACGATCCGGCTGAAGCACTGACCCGTTACATCCGCGCCAAAATGGAATTTTCCCGGCGCCAACCGCAGGCCTCACGCATCTTCGCCATGGAAGTCATCAGCGGTGGGGAATGCCTGACCGAGTATTTCAACCAGGACTATCGCACCTGGTTCCAGGGCCGGGCCGCCGTGTTTCAAGCCTGGATCGACGCAGGCAAAATGGACCCGGTCGATCCGGTGCACTTGATCTTCCTGCTGTGGGGCAGCACCCAGCATTACGCTGACTTCGCCACCCAGATTTGCCGGGTCAGCGGGCGCAGCAAGTTGACCAGGCAGGACATGGAAGACGCCGGCAACAACCTGATCCGAATCATCCTCAAGGGCTGCGGCCTGACTCCGACTATTTAAGACACCTATGCCTTTTACCCTCAGTGGTTTTTGCGAACATCGCGAAGAGATTCGCAAAAGCCGCTTCATTACCTTCGCCGCACCGATCACCAGCCCCGCTGAAGCCCAGGCGTTCATCGAGCAACACAGCGACTTGAATGCCACGCACAACTGTTGGGCATGGAAAATCGGTGATCAATACCGCAGCACCGACGACGGCGAACCGGGCGGCACGGCTGGCCGCCCGATTCTGGCCGCAATCGAAGCGCAGGATTGTGACCAGGTCGTGGTGCTGGTGATTCGTTGGTACGGCGGCATTCAACTGGGCACCGGCGGACTCGCCCGGGCGTATGGCGGCGGTGCGAACAAATGTCTGCAAGCGGCACCGAAGATCGAGTTGATCAGCCGGGTGCCATTAAGTTGCGCCTGTGCCTTTGGTGAGTTGGCCCTGGTGAAGCTGCGGGTCGCGGAACTTGGTGGCCTGGTGGTGGAAGAAAGCTTCACTGCCAATGGCGTGGAACTGCAGTTGGCGGTCGGTGCCGGGCAGATTGATACCCTGCAATCGCAGCTTGCCGATTTGAGTCGCGGGCGCATTTTGTTGCAGCGTTGAGCCTGCAATCTTTTGGGGCACGCCGCTTTTCCTCTTATTCCATACTTGCCCACATCTGCTGTGCACCCGGCTGTGGATAACCTGAGCACATACCGCTGTAACCCTTCTATCATGCGGCTTTGCGGGCTTTGCTCATTTTTCGTCCAATTTGTGATCCAAAACGCTAAATCCACGTAAAAACAAATAGTTAGCGTGGTTTAGTACCTTTAGAAGATAGCCGCCCTGCGCTTATGCCCTCCCATTGAGCTTGCACACAAATACTGTGGAGCAATCTGTGGATAACCCGTTCATGGCTGTCGCGGCCCCATACCGGACATGGCTTACGCTCAACTGCTCAAATTTTGATCAAATACCGACGAGCGAAACCGGAGCCTGATCAATGGCTTTGCCCTTAAGTGGTGCCGAATAAAAGGGGATGCCGAGCGAAGCGGCGGGCTCAACGCCTTCACTCATACCGGTTTGAATATTTCCTGACCCAATGGCCAGAAAATTGCTTTATCCACAGGCACAAGTCCAATCGCATCGAGCCTGTCATGCCCAACCCCGCGCCAGATTCCCTTCAAACGCCTCGTCTGCAACTGCGCAGAATCAGCAAACGCTATCCCGGCTGCCTGGCCAACGATGACATCGACCTGAGCATCGCGCCGGGAGAAATCCACGCCCTGCTCGGCGAAAACGGCGCGGGCAAAAGTACGCTGATGAAAATCATCTACGGCGTCGTCCACGCCGACGCGGGGGAACTGATCTGGCAGGGGCAGCGCGTGAACATGCGCAATCCGGCCCAGGCCCGCAGTCTCGGGATCGGCATGGTGTTCCAGCATTTCTCGCTGTTCGAAACCCTCAGCGTGGCGCAGAACATCGCGCTGGCCATGGGCAAGGCGGCCGGCACTCCAAAGCAACTCGAACCGAAGATTCGTGAAGTCTCACAGCGTTATGGCATGGCGCTGGAACCGGAGCGACTTGTCCACAGCCTGTCCATCGGCGAACGGCAACGGGTGGAAATCATTCGCTGCCTGATGCAGGACATCCGCTTGCTGATCCTCGACGAACCCACCTCTGTATTGACCCCACAGGAGGCCGACGACCTGTTCGTCACCCTGCGCCGACTCGCCGCCGAAGGCTGCAGCATTCTGTTCATCAGCCACAAACTCGGCGAAGTCCGCGCCCTGTGTCACAGCGCGACCGTATTGCGTGGCGGGCGGGTGGCCGGGCATTGCGTGCCGGCCGAATGCTCAGACCCGCAATTGGCGCGGTTGATGGTCGGCGAGGCCGCCGAGCTGATCGCCGATTATCCAAAGGTGCGCGGCGCTGAGGCCTTTTTGAAGGTGAAGGACTTGTCCTGGCACAACCCGGACCCGTTTGGCTGTTCACTGAAGAACATCAACCTTGAAGTGCGCAGCGGCGAAATCGTCGGCATCGCCGGGGTGGCCGGCAATGGCCAGGACGAATTGCTGGCCCTGCTCAGCGGTGAACAACAGCTGAGCCGAGACGACGGCACAACGATCCGTTTCGGCAATGAAGCTGTCGCTCATTTGCGCCCCGACGCTCGACGCCAGCGCGGCCTGGCGTTCGTCCCCGCCGAGCGCCTTGGCCACGGTGCCGTGCCAGAGCTGAGTCTGGCGGATAACGCCCTGCTCACGGCATTTCAACAAGGGCTGGTCAGCAACGGCCTGGTGCAGCGCGGCAAAGTCGAAGCGCTGGCCGAAGAAATTATCCGTCGCTTCGGGGTCAAGACACCGGACAGCCATGCCTCGGCCCGCAGCCTGTCTGGCGGTAACTTGCAGAAATTCATCCTCGGACGGGAAATCCTGCAGCAACCGAAACTATTGGTGGCCGCGCACCCGACCTGGGGCGTGGATGTCGGTGCCGCTGCCACCATTCACCGGGCGTTGATTGCCTTGCGCGATGCCGGGGCGGCGATCCTGGTGATCTCTGAAGACCTCGACGAGTTGTTCCAGATCAGCGACCGCCTCGCCGCCCTGTGCGGCGGACGACTGTCGCCACTGCGCGCGACGGTCGACACCCGCCTGATTGATGTCGGCGGCTGGATGGCCGGCCGCTTCGACGCCCCTCAATCCCCTGCATCCGCAACGCTTTAACGGAGTGTCACATGCTGCTTTCCCTTGAACCCCGTGGCCAGCAATCGCGCCTGATGTTGTGGTGCTCGCCGTTGCTGGCAGCCGTCCTGACGTTGGGCTGTGGCTCGCTGCTGTTCATCGCCCTGGGGCATGATCCGCTGCCGACGCTACACACCTTGCTGATCGCGCCAGTCAGCGACGGGTATGGCGTGTCCGAATTGCTGGTCAAGGCCTTGCCCATTCTGCTCTGCGCACTCGGTTTGGCGGTGGCCTATCAGGCGCGGATCTGGAATATCGGTGCCGAAGGACAACTGCTTCTCGGCGCGCTGGCCGGCAGTGCGCTGGCGGTGAACATCATCGATATGCAAAGCCGTTGGGCGCTGGTGCTGATCCTGTGCAGCGGTACGCTGGCCGGCGCCGCATGGGCCGGGCTGACCGCGTGGTTGCGCACACGCTTCAACGCCAATGAAATCCTCACCAGCATCATGCTCAATTACATCGCCCTGAACCTCTTGCTGTATTGCGTTCACGGCCCGCTGAAAGACCCGGAAGGCTTCAACTTTCCGCAGTCGGCAATGTTCGGCGATGCCAGTCGCTTGCCGTTGCTGATGGAGGATGGGCGAGTGCACGCCGGGGTGTATTTCGCCCTGCTCGCGCTGGTGGCGGTGTGGGTGTTGTTGCAGAAAAGCTTCGTCGGCTTCCAGATCAAAGTGCTTGGGCTGGACAAACGCGCGGCTGGTTTCGTCGGCTTTCGCGAAAAGCGCCTGATCTGGCTGGCGCTGTTGATCAGCGGCGGTCTGGCGGGGCTGGCCGGCGTTTGCGAAGTCACCGGCCCGATCGGTCAATTGGTGCCGCAAGTGTCGCCCGGTTACGGCTATGCGGCGATTACCGTGGCCTTTCTCGGCCGGTTAAACCCCATTGGCATCCTGTTTTCCAGCCTGTTGATGGCACTGCTGTACATCGGTGGCGAGAGCGCACAGATGAGCCTGAATTTGCCCCAGGCGATCACGCAGCTATTCCAGGGGATGATGCTGTTTTTCCTGCTGGCCAGTGATGTGCTGATTCTCTATCGCCCGCGTTTGAACCTGCGCTGGTCCCGCCGCGCCCCCTCCACCGTCGTACACGCAGGAGCGCTGTGATGGATATCGATCTGCTGAGCAATATTTTCTACGCCATGGTGCGCTGCGGCACGCCCTTGCTGCTGGTAGCGCTGGGTGAACTGATCTGCGAGAAAAGCGGCGTACTCAACCTGGGCCAGGAAGGCATGATGCTGTTTGGCGCGGTGATCGGCTTCATCGTCGCGTTCAACAGCGGCAACCTGTGGCTGGGGGTGCTTCTGGCGATGCTGGCCGGGATGCTGTTGTCTTCGCTGTTTGCGCTGGTGGCGCTGGTGTTCAACGCCAACCAGGTGGCCACCGGCCTGGCGCTGACGATTTTTGGCGTGGGCCTGTCAACCTTTGTCGGCGCCGCGTGGGTCGGTAAACCACTGGCGGGTTTCGAGCCCCTGGCGATCCCTTACTTGAGTGAAATCCCGCTGATCGGGCGGATGCTGTTCGCCCAGGATCTGCTGGTGTATCTGTCGTTCGCACTGTTTGCCCTGGTGGTCTGGGTGATCCTGAAAAGCCGCGTCGGGCTGATCATCCAGGCGGTCGGGGAAAACCCGGACGCGGCCAGCGCCATGGGCTTGCCGGTGCTGGGTGTGCGCGCATTGGCGGTGTTGTTTGGCGGTGCGATGGCCGGATTGGCCGGGGCCTATCTGTCCCTGGCGTACACGCCGATGTGGGCGGAAAACATGAGCGCCGGTCGCGGCTGGATTGCCCTGGCACTGGTGGTGTTTGCCAGTTGGCGCGTGTGGCGTCTGCTGCTTGGCGCGTACCTGTTCGGACTCGCCAGCATCCTGCACCTGGTGGCACAGGGATTGGGGCTGGCGATTCCGTCGAGCCTGCTGGCGATGCTGCCGTATGTCGCGACCATTGTGGTGTTGGTGCTGTTGTCCCGGGATGCGCTGCGCACCCGGTTGTATGCGCCGGTATCGTTGGGGCAGCCGTGGCAGGCGGGGCATTAAGCCGTGACCGAGCGAGCCGCTTCGCGAGCAGGCTCGCTCCCACCTGACAGCGTCTTGCGCAATTACTGTGTCTGACGCACACCCTGTGTGCGAGCTTGCTCCGGGCGGCGTTCTGACGATGGCGTCCGCACAGGCAAAACCTGAGCAACGCCCCACGCCAGTTCAAAGATCAAGAAAACAACCAACAATGAACTCGCACCATGAGCCAAGGCATAAGCCTGCCAGGCCGCAAACAGGAATCGGCCCGCCGCGTCATACCGACCGAACATCAACTGCGGATCACGTATCCGCAGCACCGCCCACACGCACACAATCGAGCCCAACAGATTGGCCATCAACAGGTGCACGGGCTCGAACGGTGGTAACGAACCTGGCAAATCGAAAGCCTGACTCACACTGACCATCACCGCATGCAACGCCGCAAAACTCCACGGTGTGGCGAACGCCGCCGTCACGATCAAGTCATACCAGGCACTGCCGCGCACCAGTCGGCGATATTGCGTAGAAGTCCACATCGGCGTCGCTCCATAAATTCAGGGAGCAACAAGGCTAAAGCCTGGAGTATGCTCCAGGGTCAAGCCCCTTTGAGACCTCATGATGCGCATCGGTGAATTAGCCCAGGCCAGCGCCGTCAGCCGCGACACACTGCGTTTTTACGAGCAGCGCGGATTGATCGCCGCGCAACGCAGCGCCAACGGTTACCGCGACTACCCCGCGGACATGGTGCAACTGGTGCTGTATATCAAGACCGCTCAAAGACTGGGTTTTACCCTCAGCGAGATCGGCAACAGCGTCGCCGCCTTGTGGCAGTCCCCCGACCCGGACAGCGCCGTCACACAATTGCTGCATGACAAACTCAAGCTGATCGAAGCCCGCATGGCTGAACTGGGCGCACTGCGCAATGAGTTGCAACAACGACTCGGTCAACGCTGTCCACTGAATCCATGACCCAACTGAACAAGGAGCCCCTCATGTCCACGGCAAAAACCGCACTCATTATCGGCGCCTCCCGGGGCCTGGGCCTCGGGCTGGTGAAAACCCTGCTGGCCGACGGCTGGCAAGTCACCGCCACCGTGCGCAACCCGCAGAACGCCGCAGCCTTGCAGGCCTTGGGCAAGGTGCGGATCGAGAAACTCGACATGGACGACCCGCAACAGGTCAACGCATTGAGTCAACAGCTCAAAGGCGAAGTGTTCGACTTGTTGTTCGTCAATGCCGGGGTCAAGGGGCCTGATGTCCAGACGCCGAATGGCGGCGCGACGCTGGCCGACGTCGGTCAGCTGTTTTTCACCAACGCCGTGGCGCCGATCAACCTGGCTCAGCGTTTCGTCGGGCAGATCCGGCCGGACACCGGCGTGCTGGCGTTCATGAGTTCGGTGCTGGGCAGCGTGACCATGCCGGACGCGCCGGAACTGGCGCTGTACAAGGCCAGCAAAGCGGCGCTGAACTCCATGACCAACAGCTTCGTCACGCAACTGGGCGAGCAGAAGCTGACCGTGTTGTCGCTGCATCCGGGCTGGGTGAAGACTGACATGGGCGGCGAAGGCGCCGACATCGACGTCGAAACCAGCACCCGCGGCCTGGTTGATCAGGTGAATGCGTATGTTGGCAAGGGCGGGCATCACTTTGTGAATTACCGGGGCGAAACCATTCCCTGGTAATACACATCCCCCTGTGGGAGCCGGGCTTGCCCGCTCCCACAGGGGTTCCGGTTGCTCTGTCGGACGAGGCTTGCCGGGAAAGCCGTTTTGTTCGAAACTTCGCACCTCGCCTCCCCGGCGACCCTGGATCAGCAGACAGGGCAACACTGAGCTGGCAACCCTGAACCCCACTTTCAGAGGAGCCGGCCAACATGCCTGCGACCCGTACCTGGTTAAAAAATCCCCTCGCCATTTTCACGGCCAACGGTCTCGATGCCCGTGGCGGTCTGGTGCTGCAAGACGGCGTGATCGTCGAAGTGCTCAGCCTCGGTCAACAACCTTCGGCACCGTGCAATGACGTGTTCGACGCCCGCGAGCACGTGATCCTGCCGGGCCTGATCAACACCCATCACCATTTCTATCAAACCCTGACCCGCGCCTGGGCGCCGGTGGTCAACCAGCCGTTGTTCCCTTGGCTGAAAACCCTGTACCCGGTCTGGGCCCGACTGACCCCGGAAAAACTCGCCCTCGCCACCAAAGTCGCGTTGGCCGAGTTACTGCTGTCCGGTTGCACCACCGCAGCCGATCACCACTATCTGTTCCCCGAAGGCCTGGAAAACGCGATCGACGTGCAAGTCGAAACTGTGCGCGAACTGGGCATGCGCGCCATGCTCACGCGCGGCTCCATGAGCCTCGGTGAAAAGGACGGCGGCCTGCCACCGCAACAAACCGTGCAGGAAGGCCAGGTGATCCTCGACGATAGCCAGCGCTTGATCGCCGAGTACCACGAACGCGGCGACGGCGCACAAATCCAGATCGCCCTGGCGCCCTGCTCGCCTTTTTCCGTGACCCCGGAAATCATGTCCGCCAGCGCCGAACTGGCCAACAAACTCGACGTGCGCCTGCACACTCACCTGGCCGAAACCCTCGACGAAGAAGACTTCTGCCTGCAACGCTTCGGCCTGCGCACCGTGGACTACCTGGACAGCGTCGGCTGGCTCGGCCCGCGTACCTGGCTGGCCCACGGCATCCACTTCAACCCGGATGAAATCACCCGCCTCGGCGCGGCTGGTACCGGCATTTGCCATTGCCCGAGCTCGAACATGCGCCTGGCCTCCGGCATCTGCCCGACCATCGAACTGACCGACGCTGGTGCACTGCTCGGCCTTGGCGTTGACGGTTCGGCGTCCAACGATGCGTCGAACATGATGCTCGAAACCCGTCAGGCGCTGTACATCCAGCGCCTGCGCTACGGTGCCGAGAAGATCACCCCGGAACGTGTGCTGGGTTGGGCGACCAAAGGCTCGGCGAGCTTGTTGGGCCGTACCGATATCGGTGAGATTGCCGTGGGCAAGCAAGCCGACCTGGCGCTGTTCAAGCTCGACGAGCTGCGCTTCTCCGGTAGCCATGATCCGGTATCGGCACTGCTGCTGTGCGGCGCGGATCGCGCGGACCGGGTGATGGTCGGCGGCAAATGGCGAGTGATTGATGGACAGGTCGAAGGGCTGGACCTGAAAGGGTTGATTGCCGATCACAGCCAGGCGGCACGGCAGTTGATCGCCGGCACCTGACACACCACCCATCGACTGTAGGAGCGAGCCTGCTCGCGATGGAGGATCAGTTGCATGGATGTTGACTGACACACCATCGCGAGCAAGCCCGCTCCTGCAAGGGATTTGTGGAGATTCAAAGTCCGAGCAGCGACAACATGATAAACGTCGCAAACAACACAAAGTGGGTCATGCCTTCGATGGCGTTGGTTTCGCCATCGTTGAGGTTGATCGCGCTGACGATCAGGGTGATGAAGATCATCACGGTCTGCACCGGGGTCATGGCCATCTGAAACGGCTGGCCGGTGTAGAGCGCCATCGCTTCCATCACCGGTACCGTCAGGATCACCGTCGACAGTGACGCGCCCAGCGCGATGTTGACCACCGACTGCATGCGGTTGGCCAGCGCCGCGCGCAACGCAGTCAAAATCTCCGGCGCCGCGGAAATCGCCGCTACCAGAATTGCCGTAACCACCGGCGGCGCGCCCGTCCCTTCCAGACCCAGATCAAGGGTCTTGGACATCACTTCGGCCAGTGCGCCAATCACCACCACCCCGAACACCAGAATGCCGATGGACAACGTCAGGTTGATCGGTGCCGGTTCACTTTCCTGAGACTCCTTCTTGCGACGCTTGTCCGGATAGCTGTAGCTGAAAAAGTAACTATGCGGCCCGACCTGCATACGCAGGAACAAGGCATACAGCAACACCATCGCACCGATGGTGAAGGCCGAGTAGAGCTTCCAGTTGGCCTCGGGAATGAATTCCGGCACCACCATCGACACGCCCATGGCGGTGAGGATCATCACGCTGTAGCTGCGCGCCGAATCATCGTTGTAGGACTGTTCGCCATGTTTGAGCCCGCCCATCAACGCCGCCAGACCGAGGATGCCGTTGATATCGAGCATCACCGCCGAATAAATCGTGTCACGCACCAGGGTCTTCGAGGCTTCGTTGCTCATCATGATCGCCAGGATCACCACTTCCACCAGCACCGCAGCCAGGGTGAGGATCATCGTGCCGTAGGGGTCGCCGACTTTCTCCGCCAGCAATTCGGCCTGATGAGCGACGCGCATGGAGGCAGCGACTATGAACGCGATCAACAGCAGTCCGCCGGTCAGCGCGACGGCCTGGCCGCTGTGCAGCAACCAGTGCTCCAGCGCGAAGGCGACAACAGCGGCGATCAGGGCCAGCAGCAGAAAGGTTTCTTGCTTGAGGACGGTGAGCATGTCGAGCCTATTGCCGTGGGGAGCGTATGAGCTACTGACTGTGGAGCGGCGCCAATGGTTCGTTACACCTTATCGCACCAGAGGATGGCAGCCGTGCAAGCCCATGCACTTTTATTGGCCCTGCCGGCCTCTTCGCGGGCAAGCCCGCTCCCACAGGATTCGCGGTGCTTTTGTGGGAGCGAGCTTGCTCGCGATGGCTGTTAGGCGATTCAGAGCGATTTGTTGTCTTGTTGGTCAGCAATTTGCATTGGCCTGCCAACCACACAACAACATGGAGTTCCAATTCATGCACAAGCGTCCGTTGAAGAAGCTGCTTTGCGCCATTACGGCGGCCATCGGTCTGAGCGCCAGCCTGTCCGCCAGTGCCACCGATCCGCTGAAAGTCGGCTTCGTCTATATCGGTCCGATCGGTGACCACGGCTGGACGTATCAGCATGAACAGGGACGCAAGGCACTGGCGGAAAAATTCGGTCCGCAGATCACCACCAACTACGTGGAGAACGTCGCCGAGGGCGCCGATGCCGAGCGGGTGATCCGCAACATGGCCAAGGACAAGTACGACCTGATTTTCACCACCTCTTTCGGCTACATGAACCCGACGCTGAAAGTCGCCAAACAATTTCCCACGGTGACCTTCGAACACGCCACGGGCTACAAACAGGACAAGAACCTCGGCACCTACCTGGCGCGCACCTACGAGGGTCGCTACGTCGGCGGCTTCCTCGCGGCGAAGATGACCAAGACCAAGAAGATCGGCTACGTCGCGTCCTTTCCCATTCCGGAAGTGATCCGCGACATCAACGCCATTCAACTGGCCCTGAACAAGTACAACCCCGGCACCGAGATCAAGGTGGTATGGGTCAATTCGTGGTTCGATCCGGGCAAGGAAGCCGATGCCGCCAACGCACTGATCGACCAGGGCGTGGACGTGGTGTTCCAGCACACCGACAGTCCTGCACCGATCCAGGCCGCAGAACGTCGTGGCGTGTATGCCGTCGGCTACGCTTCGGATATGGCGCACTTCGGGCCCAAGGCGGTGCTGACGTCCATCGTCAATGACTGGACCTCGCACTATATTCAGGCAACCCAGAGCGTGATCGACCATGACTGGAAATCCCAGGACTACTGGGGCGGCTTGAAAGAAGGCACGGTTGAACTGCCGATCAGCGACTTGGTGCCTGCACCGGTGAAAGCCGAGGCCGAGCAGATCATCGCCGACATCAAGAGCGGTGCGTTGCAACCGTTCACCGGGCCGATCAAGGATCAGGCCGGAGTCGAGAAAATTCCGGCGGGCGTGAGCGCAACCCATACGGAACTGGCGTCGATGAATTACTACGTTGAAGGCATGAAGGCCGAGATACCGAAGTAATTCCAATGCCCAACACAAAACCCTGTGGGAGCGGGCTTGCCCGCGATGGCGGACATTCAGTCAACAACGATGCTGGATGTGCTGACGTCATCGCGGGCAAGCCCGCTCCTACATTGGACCTTCAGTGCTTTCAGGATTGTGTATGACCAGCCTTCCCATCATCGACATCGCCCCGCTCTACAGCGATGACCAGAACGCCTGGCCAGCCGTGGCCACGCAAATCGACCACGCCTGCCGCGAATGGGGGTTTTTCTATATCAAGGGCCACCCGATCAGCGCCGCGCGCATCGATGCCGTACTCGACAGTGCCAGGCACTTCTTCGCCCAGCCCGCCGAAGAAAAGCTCAAGATCGACATCACCCAGACCCGCCACCATCGCGGTTACGGCGCCATCGCCACCGAGCAACTCGACCCGAGCAAACCCAGCGACCTCAAGGAAACCTTCGACATGGGCCTGCACCTGCCGGCCTGTCACCCTGAAGTGCTGGCGGAAAAACCCCTGCGCGGCCCCAACCGTCACCCGTCGCTGCCCGGCTGGGAAGCACTGATGGAGCAGCACTACGTCGACATGCAAGCCCTTGCGCAGACCCTGTTGCGGGCGATGACGCTGGCCTTGGGCATCGAGCGCGATTTTTTCGATACGCGCTTCAACGAACCCGTCAGTGTCTTGCGAATGATCCATTACCCTCCGCGCCACACGGCCAGTTCGGCCGAACAGCAAGGTGCCGGCGCCCACACTGATTACGGTTGCATCACCTTGCTCTATCAAGATGCCGCTGGCGGTCTGCAAGTCCGGAACGTCAACGGTGAATGGATTGACGCGCCGCCCATCGACGGCACGTTCGTGGTTAACCTGGGCGACATGATGGCGCGCTGGAGCAATGACCGTTATCGGTCGACCCCACACCGGGTAATCAGCCCGCTGGGCGTGGATCGCTATTCGATGCCGTTCTTCGCCGAGCCACACCCCGACACGCGCATCGAATGCCTGCCCGGCTGTCAGGATGAGCTGCACCCGGCGAAATATCCGACCACCACCTGCGCCGAATTTCTGCTCTCGCGCTTCGCCGATACCTACGCCTATCGACGGGAACAGCAAGCGGTGTGATGAACCGCTCGGTCAGGTTTTACCAATTGTTGCAGCGAGCACCTGTAGAATGGCGGCCATTGCACCTGATGAGAACAGACTATGTACGACTGGCTGAACGCCCTGCCCAAGGCAGAACTGCACCTGCACCTTGAGGGTTCGCTGGAACCCGAACTGCTGTTCGCCCTGGCGGAACGCAACAAGATTGCCCTGCCGTGGAGCGACGTCGACACCCTGCGCAAGGCCTACGCCTTCAACAACCTGCAAGAGTTCCTCGACCTGTATTACCAGGGCGCCGATGTGTTGCGCACCTCCCAGGATTTCTACGACCTGACCTGGGCTTACCTGTTGCGTTGCAAGGCGCAGAACGTAATTCACACCGAACCGTTCTTCGACCCGCAGACCCACACCGACCGTGGCATTCCATTCGAAGTGGTGCTCAACGGCATCGCCGCCGCGTTGAAGGACGGTGAACAGCAACTGGGGATCACCAGCGGTTTGATCCTGAGCTTCCTGCGTCACCTGAGCGAAGAACAAGCGCAAAAAACCCTCGACCAGGCACTGCCATTCCGCGACGCGTTCGTCGCCGTCGGCCTCGACAGTTCGGAGATGGGCCACCCGCCGAGCAAGTTCCAGCGCGTGTTCGATCGTGCCCGCGGCGAAGGCTTCCTCACCGTTGCCCACGCCGGTGAAGAAGGTCCGCCCGAGTACATCTGGGAAGCCCTCGACCTGCTGAAAATCCAGCGCATCGACCATGGCGTACGGGCCATCGAAGACGAGCGCCTGATGCAACGCATCATTGATGAGCAAATCCCGCTGACTGTATGCCCGCTGTCCAACACCAAGCTCCGCGTGTTCGATCACATGTCGCAGCACAATATTCTCGACATGCTTGAGCGTGGCGTGAAGGTGACCGTGAACTCCGATGACCCGGCGTACTTCGGCGGTTACGTCACCGAAAACTTCCATGCGTTGTACACCGATCTGGGCATGACCCAGGACCAGGCCAAGCGGTTGGCGCAGAACAGCCTGGATGCACGTTTGGTCAAACCGTAAGCGCACCGCAAAACCAATGCAGGAGCGAGCTTGCTCGCTCCTGCAGAGTCAGCATTTAGCCGATGGATACCGGCTCGCTTAACTCCTCCAGCGTCTTGCCCCGCGTCTCCATCCCGAACATCCAGACCACCAGCGCCGCCAACGCAAAACACAACGCCCCCAGGGCGAACACCCCACCCTGCCCCGTTATCGGGAACACCAGCCCGGTCACCATAGGCCCGAGCAGCGAACCCACGCGACCAATTGCCGAGGCAAAACCCGAGCCGGTGGCCCGCGCCGATGTCGGGTACAGCTCCGGGGTGTAGGTGTAGAGCACTGCCCACATGCCGAACAGGAAAAACTGCATCAGCAACCCGGAGGCGATCAGCAGGCTGACGTTGCCGCCAAACACCGCACTCTGCCCATAAAGAAACGCCATCACCCCGCCGCCGAGCAGCGTCACGACGCACACCGGCTTGCGTCCCCAGCGCTCCACCAGCCAGGCCGCCATCAGGAAGCCGGGAATCCCGCCAAGGGAAATCAGCACCGTGTAATACACCGACTGAGTCACGGCAAACCCCGACTGTTGCAGCAAGGCACTGAGCCAGGAGGTCAAGCCATAGAAGCCGAGCAAGGCGAAGAACCAGACGCTCCAGATCATCATCGTGCGCTGGCGATACAGCGGCGACCAGATCTGACTCAGCGCCGAAAAGAAGTTGCCGGGTTGACTGGCCACCCGTGGCAGGCGAATCGGCTCGGGCAGGTGCGAATGACCCAATGAAGCCCTGACGCGCTCCTCGATACGCCGCAATACAGTATCCGCCGCCTCATGGTGACCGGCCTGCTCCAGCCAGCGCGGTGACTCGGGAATGAAAAAGCGGATCGCCAGGACGAACACCGCCGGCACCGCCAACACCAGAAAAATGTCCCGCCAACCGATCACCGGCAACAGGAAGTAGGAAAGCACCCCGGCGGCGACGAAGCCCAGCGGCCAGAAACCGTCCATCAATGCGATGTAGCGTCCGCGTCGCTTGGCCGGAATCAGTTCGGACAGCATCGACTGAGCAATGGGAAACTCCATGCCCATGCCGATTCCCAACAGGATTCGGAACAACGTCAGCGTCTCTATCGTTTGCGCCGTGGAGCACAGGTAGCTGGCGAGCCCCCACAACACGATGCTCCACTGGAACACCGGTTTACGCCCGAAGCGGTCGGCCAGCATCCCGGACAGCGACGCGCCGACCACCATCCCGAAAAAACTCGAACTGGCCAGAAAGCCCGCCTGCGCGGTGCTCAGGCCGAACTCGGCTTTGATCGAGCCGAGCAGGAACGTCATCATCGCCAGGTCCATGGAGTCGAAGAAAAACGCCAGGGCAATAATGATGAAAATGACGCGGTGATAGCCGCTGATGGGCAGTCGTTCCAGACGTTCTGCCGCGCTGTAGCTTCGTGTGTCCATACCGCATACCCCCAATCCAGGAAATCCCCGGATCGAGTGTGCGTGATAGCCATGGGGGGTTATTGCTGGATGCGACCTGTCCGGACCTCTGAACGACGTCTGGCGCCATAAGCCCAGACGTCAGCCTGAAAACGCCCTAGAACGCCAGTTCCAGCTCGGTTTCCTTGGCAAAACGATGAATTTCACGCTGCCCGGCGGCTGTGACCTGCAAGGCACGCGATTCGTTGGGCAGGCTCAACCAGCCGGACTGCAAGAACAGCTGCAGCAACGCCGCGCCCAATGCCCCGCCCATGTGCGGGCGTCTTTCGCTCCAGTCTGGACAGGCGCACGCCGACCGGCCATTGCGATGGGCCAGAGCCTGGATGTACACGCCACGCGCCGCCAGTTCCGTAGAGCCCTTGAGCGTGATCGTGACACGCTGATCGAATTGTTCGATCCAGCCCGCATCCAGTAACCGCTGATACAGATCGGCGGCCAGCGTACCGCCGAGATGGTCATCGCAAAGCCGGGCGCGCAACAGCGACGAACGTGCCGGCTGCGGTTTGGCGAGGGGGGCGGTGCGTTTGAAGATCTCGGGGATATTCTGTGGCGCGCTGGCAATCGTCGCACTGGCCAGGGCTTCGATCGCGGCACCGATTTCGGGGGCCGCCAGGCGGAAGAACCGCTTGCGCCCGCGCGGCTCGACCTTCAACAGACCTCCGGCGGCCAAACGCCCCAGATGCGCACTGGCCGAAGAGGGTGACAGACCCGCCAGCAACGCCAGCTCTTCGGTTTGTCGCGCCGAGCCATCCATCAAGGCCCACATCATTGCGCTGCGCTTTGGGTCAGCCAGCAAGTTGGCTATCTGGCTGATGCAAGGTGCATGTTCCATGTATTCACTCCCTGTTGAATCGTTTCGTCTACTGCTCGCGGGACATCTTGAGCAGTAATGTGTCGTCGGCCAAGACGCGATAACCGCCATTCACCGGACACAACCATCGCTCACTCAAGCCCTCATCGGACAAGGATTGCAGAGGGCAGGCGACGGGGTATGGGGCAAGGTCGGCTCCAGCGAGGCCTTGCCATTCGGATCGACGGTGCGGACATGAGGCGAGCGCTAGTATAGGCGGGTTGGCGGACGGTTCCTGTCCTCCGCCAAGGGTTGGTGCTGATAGTTCCTGAGGGAAATTTCGCTTTTTTCCTGCGATTAATGATCGATGCCCGCCACCCCCGGAAAATGGCTGCTCAACCGCGCGCATCGGCTGGCCAGCATTTCTCGCAAAAGGTTCACCGGCTTACTCAATTGGGCGCGATGGGCGCACAGCAAATTCAGCGGTGCGCGCTCACAGAGCAGCTCGGGCATCAGCACTTTCAAGCGCCCGGCGAGTACATCGGCCGCCACATCAAGCCAGGATTTGTAGGCGATTCCGGCCCCCGCCACCGCCCACAGACGCACCACATCGGCATCGTCACTGAAACGATCGCCGCTGACCGTCAGGCTCATCTCGCGCTTGCCATCGTGGAAACTCCAGTGGTCGTGGACGCGGCTGCCGAGCATGAACAGCAGGCAATTGTGTTGGGCCAGTTGTTCCAATTGCCGCGGCTCGCCATGCCGGGCCAGGTAACCCGGCGCAGCGCAGAGAACACGACGGTTCTGCGGGGCGATGGGCAATGCCACCAGACTGGAGTCTTCCGGCTCGCCATACCGCAAGGCGATGTCCACCGGCTGACGAAACAGATCGGCGATGCGGTCGCCCAGCAACAGGCGCACGGTGAGCTTCGGGTGCTCGCGCTGGAACTCATCGAGCCAGGGCAGCAACAGGTTGCGACCGAAGTCCGAAGGTGCCGACAACTGCAACACGCCGCTCACTTGATCCTGGCCGCTGGCCAACAGCCGTCGGCCCTCGTCGAGATTGCTCAGGGCCGCCCGTGCGTATTCGAGAAAACCTTCGCCCTCGGCGGTCAGGCGCAGGCTGCGCGTGGAGCGGGCCAGCAGGCGGGCGCCGAGCTGCTGTTCGATGCGTTTCAACGCGGCGCTGGCCACCGCTGCCGACATGTCCATGCCCCGCGCAGCCGCTGACAGGCTGCCCAGGTCCGCCGCCCGGACAAACAACTGCAAGTCATCGAAACGCAGCATTTGAAGCCTCGATTATCAAAAAATTGTTGAAAGAGACTGCTCTTTTAGCGGGTTTTATCTTCAGGAGAAATAGCCAATCATCTCTTCATCGAAATCACCCCGCCCGGAGTCGCAGATGTCCCAGCCTTTTACCGCTATCGCCACCCTGATTGCCAAACCCGGCCAGCAAGACGCCCTGGAACAGCACTTGCGGGCGCTGGTGGAGCCGACCCGTGCCGAGGCCGGTTGCGGGCAATACGATCTGCATCAGGACCAGGCCAACCCGCTGGCTTTCTACATGATCGAGCACTGGAGCAGCGAAGAAGCCCTGCAAGCCCATGATGCCAGCGCCCATATCCAGCACTTTCGCGACCAGGCCGGTGATTTTCTCGAACACTTCGAACTCAAGCGCCTGCGTGCCCTCGCCTGATTCTTTCTTCCATTCGTTTGCGGAGCCCTCCATGAAAGCCATCGCCTATTACGCCTCCTTGCCGATCAGCGACGAAAAATCCCTGCAAGACATCGAACTGCCGGAGCCCGTCACCGGTCCCCGCGACCTGTTGGTGGAAGTCAAAGCCATTTCGGTCAACCCGGTGGACACCAAGGTCCGCCAGAACGTCCAGCCTGAAGACGGCGCGGCAAAGGTGCTGGGCTGGGACGTGGCCGGTGTGGTCAAGGCTGTTGGCAGCGAAGTCACGCTGTTCAAGACCGGCGACAAGGTGTTCTACGCCGGCTCCATCGCCCGCGCCGGCGGCAATAGCGAACTGCACGTGGTGGACGAGCGGATCGTCGGCCACATGCCAAAAACCCTGGGTTTCGCTGAAGCGGCCGCCCTGCCGTTGACGGCCATCACCGCTTGGGAACTGCTCTTCGAACGCCTGCAAGTGCGCGAAGGCAACGTGGATGAAGGCCAGAGTCTGCTGATTGTCGGCGCGGCCGGGGGTGTCGGCTCGATCCTCACGCAACTGGCGAAACAACTCACTGGTTTGAACGTCATCGGCACCGCTTCGCGTCCGCAAACCCAAAGCTGGGTCAAAGCGTTGGGCGCCGATCTGGTGGTCGATCACAGCCAGCCGCTGAGCGAAGCACTCAGACACGCCGGTGTTGATCACGTGACTCACGTTGCCAGCCTGACCCAGACCGATCATCACCTCGATCAACTGGTCGAGGCCCTGGCCCCTCAAGGCAAGCTGGCACTGATCGATGATCCGAAGTCCCTCGACGTGACCAAGCTCAAGCGCAAGAGCCTGTCGCTGCACTGGGAGTTCATGTACACCCGTTCACTGTTCGAGACTGCGGACATGATCGAGCAGCACAACCTGCTCAATCGCGTGGCGCAACTGATCGATGCCGGGACGCTGAAAACCACGGTGGGCGAGCACTTCGGCACGATCAACGCGGCGAACTTGCGCCGAGCCCATGCGCTGCTCGAGAGTGGAAAGTCCAAGGGCAAGATTGTCCTGGAAGGGTTCTAGGCAAGTGGCATCGGTGTCGCCCGACGACGGGCGACACCGTCAGTCTGAAGCTTGACCCTTGTCACAATTGCGATCGTATTCAGGACTACAATCGACTCCTCTGCGAGGCACATTTTTATCTGAGGAGGTCAGCAATGAAGATCCTGATAAAAGAATTGGCAAAGTCCCAGTGGCAAGTTCGCCTGGACCAACATGCAGTGACGTTCCGCAGCGAAGCCGAAGCCCGCGCCTTCACCAACACCCTTGAAGCGCGCTTGCAGGCTCCCCACCAGATTCCCGACCGCCAGCAGCGGGCTGTTGGCTGAGTCTGTCCTCAGGCCTGGGCTTGCGCCAACGCCCGGGCATTTTGCAGTCGCCGGGTGAGCATCGCCGCACTCACCACCAGAATGCCGCACAGGCTGATGACCATGGCCATCGGCATTGCACTGCCGTCGTGTAACACACCGACCAGCGCGGCGGCACCGGCAGCGACACTGAATTGCAGGCAACCGAGCAGCGCCGAAGCACTGCCGGCGCGTGCACCCTGCCCGTTCATCGCGCAGGCCGAGGCGTTGGGCAGGATGCAGCCCAGGCTGGCGATACAGACGAACAACGGAATCAGTAGCGGCCAAAGCTGCACGGTGTGCAGTGCACTGACGGCGAGCAAGGTCAGGCCGGCACCAAGGTAGATCCACACCGTGCGCGCCAGCAGGAACGCCGGGCCGCGTCGAGCCAACAGCCGTGCATTGACCTGGGCCACCAGAATGAAGCCCGCCGCGTTGGCACCGAAGAACCAGCCAAAATGCTCGGCCGGGACGCCATAGAGTTTGATCAGGACGAACGGTGAACCGGCGATGTAGGAAAACATCCCGGCGATGGCGATGCCGCCGGTCAACGCGTGGCCAAGGTAGATCGGGTCTTTCAACAACCGTCCGTACTGACGCAATGCCCCGGACAAGGGTGGGCGCGGCAAATGCGCGGGCATGCTTTCCGGCAAGCCGAGGGCCACGGCCAGACCGGCCACCGCACTGAAACCGGTCAGCGCCAGGAAGATCGACTGCCACCCCGTGGTGTTGACCAGCAATCCACCGAGCATCGGCGCAAGGATCGGCGCCAGGCCCATGACCAGCATCAACTGAGAAAAGACTTTCGCTGAACCCACCGCATCGCATTTGTCGCTGACCACCGCCCGCGAGATCACCATGCCCGCGCAACCGCCCAGCGCCTGAATGAAGCGCGCGCCGATCAGCCATTGAAGGTTCGGCGCATAGGCGCACGCCAGCGAAGCGGCGGTAAACAGCCCGACACCGATCAACAGGGGAATGCGTCGGCCAAAACGATCCGCGACCGGACCGTATCCCAACTGGCCGATGGACAGACCGAGGAAGTAGGCCGCCAGCGTCAGTTGAACGTGTTGTTCGTCAGTGCCAAAAGCGAGCGCCATGGCCGGAAAGGCCGGCAGGTAAAAATCGATCGCCAGCGGACCGAACGCGCTCAAAGCGCCGAGAATCAGGATTGTGCGGAAATTCATCAGGCATCCAGTTGGGCAGAAGTCAGCAGCCCGACAGTCTAGCCGCGCGTGGATGCCTTGAACATTCCGGTAGCTCGCTAACTATCAAAAAGATCAGGCCAGCCTGACGCCGTAGCCTTCTTCGCTGATCGCCGCGATCACCTGTTCGGCGCTCAGCGAACTTTCCACGCCGACCTCTTTCGCAGCCAGATCGACGCGCACACTGGCGGCCGCGTCCCTGGCCTGTAGCGCAGCCGTGATGGCCTTGACGCAGTGACCGCAGGACATGCCTTCAACCTTGAACACTTGCATGGGACAACTCCTTACATGGGGGCTTTTGAATGGGACTGTGTGCAGTGTCGAGCTTGCCATCATGGCAAGGTCAAGTTCTGGAATGATCTGCCGGGCTGGCAATCGGCGTCGCGCTCGGCCAAGCTGCGTCCATCTATGACTCGATCTCAGGAGATTCAGCCATGCGCTGGTCAGCTTTCAGCCTGTTTGGCTTTCTCAGCCTTTTCGCCGCCATGCCTTCGGCCAATGCTGCCGGAGAGGATTATGGCGTGCTGATCATTTCCCGCGAACGGCTGGAAGTGTCGACCAACTGCGAGATCGGCGTGTACATCCAGGATCAGTTGTCGGCGCGTCTGTTCCAGGAGCAAAGCACCTCGTTCAACCTGCCGCCGGGCAATGTCTCGCTGCGCCTGAAACTGCTACCGGGCCAGGCGCCGGGCTGCAATCCGGGCATGCTGGCGCCGGGCTCGCAGAACATCACGCTTCGGGCCGGGGACGTGCTGAAGTTCAGGATTGCGATGACGCAGGAAGGGATGTATCTGAAGCCAGCGGCCCTCGGTTACTGACCTACCTTCCTTGTGGGAGCTTGCCTGCTCGCAAAAGCGATCTGACGGTCACATCCATGTTAAACGTACCGCCGCCATCGCGATCAGGCTCGCTCCTACAGTTGAATTGCGGTGAGTTTCCAGATGGCGCTTGACCTTGCCCGCATGGCAAGGTTGATCCTGTGGTCATCCACTACAGGGAGCGTGACCCATGTCCGAATCCATTACCTTCGATCTGCCCATTGCCGGCATGACCTGCGCCAGTTGCGCCGGGCGGGTCGAGCGTGCCTTGAGCAAAGTCGTTGGCGCCACGGCTGTCAGCGTCAACCTGGCCACTGAGCAGGCCCGGGTTCAGGCACCCGCCGACAGCCTGCCGGCCTTGATGGAGGCGGTGCAAAACGCCGGCTACAGCGTGCCCCAGCACAGCCTGGAATTGAGCATCGATGGCATGACCTGCGCCTCTTGCGTCGGTCGCGTCGAACGGGCACTGAACAAGGTCCCAGGGGTGAAGAGCGTCAGCGTCAACCTGGCCAACGAGCGCGCCCATCTCGAATTGCTCGGCCAGATCGACCCGCAATCCCTGCTCGCCGCCGTGACCAAGGCCGGATACAGCGCCAGCGTCTGGCAAGCCGAACAGCCACAAACCGACAGCCAGCACACGCGTCTGCACCGCGAGCGCTGGGCCTTGCTCGCGGCCATCGCCCTCGCCTTGCCGCTGGTGCTGCCAATGCTGCTGCAACCGTTCGGCGTGCACTGGATGCTCCCGGCCTGGGTGCAATTCGCGCTGGCCACGCCAGTGCAGTTCATCTTTGGCGCGCGCTTTTATGTCGCTGCCTGGAAAGCGCTGCGGGCCGGGGCCGGCAACATGGATTTGCTGGTCGCCCTGGGCACCAGCGCCGGCTATGGCTTGAGTCTGTATGAATGGGCCACTACCGCCGGGCGCATGCCGCACCTGTATTTCGAAGCCTCTGCGGTGGTGATTGCCCTGGTGCTGCTGGGCAAGTACCTGGAAAGTCGCGCCAAACGCCAGACCGCCAGCGCCATTCGTGCCCTCGAAGCACTGCGCCCCGAGCGCGCCATTCAAGTCATCGACGGTCGTGAGCAGGACGTCGCCATCAGCGCCCTGCGCCTGGATGATCTGGTGCTGGTCAAACCCGGTGAGCGCTTCCCGGTGGATGGCGTCGTGATCGAAGGCCAGAGCCATGCCGATGAAGCGCTGATCAGCGGCGAAAGCCTGCCGGTGCCGAAACAGCCTGGCGACAAGGTCACCGGCGGCGCGATCAATGGTGAAGGTCGGTTGCTGGTCCGCACCCAGGCACTCGGCGCGGAAACCGTACTGGCACGCATCATCCGTCTGGTGGAAGACGCTCAAGCGGCGAAAGCACCGATCCAGAAACTGGTGGATAAAGTCAGCCAGGTATTCGTGCCCGTGGTTTTGCTGCTGGCCCTGGCGACGCTGATCGGTTGGTGGCTGTACGGCGCGCCGATGGAAACCGCGTTGATCAACGCCGTAGCGGTGTTGGTGATCGCTTGTCCCTGCGCCCTCGGTCTGGCGACGCCGACCGCGATCATGGCCGGCACCGGGGTGGCGGCGCGCTATGGGATCCTGATCAAGGATGCCGAGGCGCTGGAGCGTGCCCATGAAGTCAGCGCCGTGGTGTTCGACAAGACCGGCACCCTGACCTCGGGTGCTCCGCGTATCGCCCATTTGAGCGCCGTCGACGGGGACGAAGCCGCTCTGCTGCAAATGGCCGGTGCCCTTCAACGCGGCAGCGAACACCCGCTGGCCAAGGCCGTGCTGGACGCGTGCACAGAACGTGGCCTGACCGTGGCCGATGTCAGCGACAGCCAGTCCCTGACCGGACGCGGCATTGCTGGCAACCTTGAAGGGCGGCGGCTGGCCCTGGGCAATCGGCGGTTGCTGGAAGAAAGCGGTTTGAGCGCTGGCCCCCTGGCCGAATCGGCAAGCGCCTGGGAAACCGAAGGCCGAACCCTGTCCTGGCTCATCGAGCAAAGCCCGGAACCACGGGTGCTGGGCCTGTTCGCCTTTGGTGACACCCTCAAGCCCGGCGCATTGCAAGCGGTGCAACAACTAAGCGCACGGCACATCAGCAGTCACTTGCTGACCGGCGACAACCGCGGCAGCGCCAAAGTAGTGGCCGAAGCCCTGGGCATCACCGACGTGCATGCCGAAGTGCTGCCAGCCGACAAGGCCGCCACCGTCACGGCACTGAAGAAAACCGGCGTGGTGGCGATGGTCGGTGACGGCATCAACGATGCGCCGGCGCTGGCCGCCGCCGACATTGGCATCGCCATGGGCGGCGGCACCGATGTGGCCATGCACGCGGCCGGCATCACCCTGATGCGCGGTGACCCACGACTGGTGCCCGCCGCGCTGGAGATCAGCCGCAAGACCTACGCGAAGATCCGGCAGAACCTGTTCTGGGCATTCGTCTATAACCTGATTGGCATTCCATTGGCCGCGTTCGGTTTCCTCAACCCGGTGCTGGCCGGTGCCGCCATGGCGCTGTCGAGTGTCAGCGTGGTGAGCAATGCGCTGCTGTTGAAAACCTGGAAGCCCAAGGACCTGGAGGACAACCGATGAACATCGGCCAAGCAGCACGCCACAGTGGCCTGAGCGCCAAGATGATCCGGTATTACGAGTCAATCGGCCTGCTCAAGGCCGCCCATCGTACTGACAGCGGCTATCGGATCTACAGTGACGACGATTTGCATACCCTGGCGTTTATCAAGCGCTCCCGGGATCTGGGCTTTTCCCTGGAAGAAGTCGGCAAGTTGCTGGCGCTCTGGCAAGACCGCCAGCGCGCCAGCGCCGATGTGAAAGCCCTGGCCCGTCAGCATATCGAGGAGCTGAACCAGAAGATCCGTGAACTGGGTCAGTTGCGCGACACCCTGCAGGACCTGGTCGAGCACTGCCATGGGGATCACCGGCCGGACTGTCCGATTCTCAAGAACCTGGAATCGGGGTGCTGTGCTGGACCTGCTTCTGCCTGACACCTTGATGCTGGATGCACTGACGCCATCGCGGGCAAGCCCGCGAAGGCCGACGATCATCCATATTGAATCTGTAACCCTACAAAAAACCCGGCCGAAGCCGGGTTTTTCTTTAGCTGATTACTGCATCCACGGCGGTGGTGGCTCTTCGGCCTTGCCCGGTGGCGCGTCATCCGCGGCACGCGCCGCTTGCTTGCGCTCTTCATCGAGCCGTGCAGCCTCGATCTCACGCATGATGCCGCTCACGTCAGCCAACTCTTCCGGTTCGTCGAACTCACCGGTCAAGACGCTGGCCGGGTGCAAGGTGCCGGCCTCGTACAAGGCCCACATTTCCTTGGCGTACCGGGTCTTTTTCAACTCCGGCGCGAACCGCCCGAAGTAGGACGCCATGTTGCCCACGTCCCGCTCCAGCATGCTGAACGCGTGGTTGTTGCCCGCCGCGTCCACCGCTTGCGGCAAGTCAATGATCACCGGACCGGTCGGGGTCAGCAACACGTTGAACTCGGACAAGTCACCGTGCACCAGACCGGTACACAGCATCAGCACGATCTGCGAAATCAGAAAGGCGTGATACTCGCGAGCCTGATCCGGTTCCAGCACCACGTCGTTCAGACGCGGCGCGGCATCACCATACTCGTCGGCCACCAACTCCATCAGCAGCACGCCTTCGAGGAAGTCGTACGGCTTGGGCACTCGCACACCGGCATTGGCCAGACGGAACAGCGCCGCCACTTCGGCGTTCTGCCAGGCGTCTTCGGTTTCCTTGCGGCCGAACTTGGAGCCCTTGGCCATGGCGCGGGCCTGACGGCTGTTGCGCACCTTGCGGCCTTCCTGGTACTCGGCCGCCTGACGAAAACTGCGTTTGTTCGCCTCCTTGTAGACCTTCGCGCAACGTAACTGGTTACCGCAGCGCACCACATAAACAGCTGCTTCTTTACCACTCATGAGTGGGCGCAGCACTTCGTCGACCAGACCGTCCTCGATCAGGGGTTCAATGCGTTTTGGAGTCTTCATCAGCTTTTATTGTGGGTCCTTTATTACCAAACACGCGAAAGTCATTCGTTATACGGCAATCCACTCACGGGGGGGAGGGGGTGCCGACCTATGAACGTCGAGGATGCACACAATGTGCCGGATTCATCACGAAAACCTGACGACCGTTACCGGCCGCCGCGGATCATAGCCGAGCCCGCAGCACCTGTTGCCTACAGGTCACAAGGTCATTTGTGACAGAAGCTGACATCCCGGTTTCATACCCTTCGTAGGATTTTTCAGATTAGCCCTCAATTTCCACCGACAACTGCCGAAGTCCTCAGTGACAAACTGATTTGTCCGACAATCGTTCGCACAACAAAAACGATGCCGCACTCACGGAACCGGGTTGAAAACGAACGTTTACGGCTGCCAATAAACCGCGAGTCATCTGCACTTCGTGGGCCTACAAGAAAATCTGGAGCGCGGATGAACATCAAACAGAAGTTGACCTGGGCGTTTGCAATCATCGCCTGCCTACCCGTGGTGCTGGTCGCCACCCTCGTTGTGCTGAACCTGCGCAGTGATGCCAAGGACGAATTCGTCGACAGCAGCGGTCGCGAAATCCGTCAGGTCAGCAATGCCATGCAACTGTTCTTTGACGGCATCAGCCAGAACGTCGAATACCTGGCCAAGCAACCGCTGATCAAAAACTCCGACGACAGCCTCAAGACCTACATGGCCGCCAACGCCGAAAGCGTTCCCCAAGGCGAGATGGACAAGAAAGTCTTCGGCCTGCTCCAGGACCTGGGTAACAGCCATCCGTCCTACGCCTACGCCATTCTCGGCACGGCGGCAGGCGGTTATGTGTCGTGGCCGGACGATCCCAAGCTGAGCAACTACGACCCGCGCCAGCGTCCCTGGTACAAGGCGGCCCAGGCCAAACCGGGCAAGCCGTTCCGCACCGAGGCTTACTACTGGGCCCAGGACGACTCGACCTACGTCAGCACCGTGCGCACCATCGACAACAAACTGGGCACCAATGGCGGCGTGGTCAGCATCGACGTGACGCTCAAGCAGCTCACCGAAATCGTCAAACAGATCAAGCTCGGTGAAACCGGCTACCTGATGTTGCTGGAAAATACCGGCACCGTACTGGTCGACCCGAAACAACCGGAGCACAACTTCAAGGCACTGAACAGCCTCGGCGAGGGTTACGCGCAACTGGCCAAGGCCGGCAAAGGCCTGGTCGAAGTCGAGCTCAATGGCGAGCGCTACATGGCCAACGTCTGGCCATCGGAGCAACTGGGCTGGACCTTCATCGGCCTGATCAAACAGAAAGACGTGATGAGTTCCGCGACCCAACTGACCTGGTTGATCGCCATCATCGCCGCGGTACTGGCATTGATCTTCGCAGTCGTCGGCGCCAGTTTCGCCAGCGTCATCGTGCGCCCGATCCGCAGCGTGGCTGACGGCCTGGAAGGCATCGCCCAGGGCGAAGGCGACCTGACCAAAAACCTGCAAATCCGTGGCAGCGACGAAACCGCGCAACTGGCCAACTGGTTCAACCAGTTCCTGACCGCGATTCGCAACCTGATCCAGAACATCGGCGGTGCCGCGACCAGGATCCTGGCCACTTCCAAGAGCTCGACCCAGGTCTCCAGTGACATGGCCGAAGCCGCCGGGCGCCAGCGTGAGGCGGTGGACATGGTGTCCACGGCGTTCCACGAAATGGTCGCCACCGCCAACGAAGTGGCCCGCTCTTGCAGCCAGGCCGCCGAATCGGCCGACAGCGGCCAGCGCCAGGCCCGTGAAGGCCAGCAACAGATTGACGCAGCGGTGACCAGCGTCGATCGCCTGAGCCAGGAAATCGAACAGTCGGCCCAGTCGATGCAACAGCTGGAGCGCGACAGCAACGACATTCAGTCGATTCTCGGGACCATTCGTTCGATTGCCGAGCAGACCAACCTGTTGGCACTGAACGCCGCCATCGAGGCTGCACGCGCCGGTGAGCAAGGTCGTGGTTTCGCGGTGGTCGCCGATGAAGTGCGGGCCCTGGCCAAACGCACCGCCGACTCCACGGCGGAAATCGACGGGCTGCTGGGCAACCTGGCCAAGCGCACCAGCCAGGTCACCCAGCAAATGCATGCGAGCCTGGAAGTGTCGCAGCAATCGGTCACGCGCATCGGCGAAGCCCGCAGCAGCTTCGGGCAGATTCGCGAGTCGGTGGACGTGATCCGTGACATGAACACCCAGATCGCCACGGCGGCTGAGCAACAGCATCAAGTGGCCGAAGACATCAACCGGCACATCAGCCAGATCCATGGCGATGCGCAGTTGGTGGCGGAACTGGCGAACTCGGCGCGCCTGGATTCCCAGAGCCTGGCCGGGTTGTCGAATGAGCTGGACGGGTTGGTGCGCCGCTTCCGCACCTGACCGGCGACCGCTTCGCGGTCGATCGCTGGCACGCCAGCTCCTACAAGATTTGCGTCACCTGTGGGAGCTGGCTTGCCAGCGAAGGCTTCATCACTGCCGAAACAACTCTCCCGGCGTAAACCCGAACAGACCTTTGAACGCCGCAATAAACGCCGACGTCGAGTCATACCCACAGGCCAGCGCGGCATTGGTCACGCTGTCGCCCTCCTCCAGCAAACTCAACGACGACAGCAACCGCATGCGCTGGCGCCAGCTGCGGAAGCTCAACCCCGTTTCGCGCTGAAACAGGCGCATCAGGGTTTTCTCCGAAGTGCCCAAGCGCTCTGCCCACGCCTGCAACGTCACGTTCTGCTCGGGATTTTCGATCAGCTCGTTGCACAACCCCAGCAACCGTTGATGCCGGGGCAACGGCAGGGAAAACCCGACTTCCGGCAACGTCGCCAACTGATCCAGCAGCACACTCACCAGCCGCGCCTGCGGGCTATCGCCCTGCGGATACTCCACCGGCAGCAGGCAAAAACTCTTGATCAGTTCACGGGCCAGTGGCGTCACTTCCAGCACCCGGCAACGCCCGTCCGCCCACTGACAATCCTCGCGACGCACGTAGAGGCTGCGCATCTCGGCGCGCATCGACGTCACCACTTGATGCTCCAGATCCGCCGGAATCCAGATCCCCCACTGCGGCGGTGCGAAGAAACTGCCCTCGGCGGTGTGCACGCCGAGTACGCCACTGATCGCATAGGAAAACTGCACCCAGTCGTGGCGATGGGACGGCGTCCACGAACCGGCATTGAGGCTCTCCACCCGCGCATACAGCGGACGCGGCAACGTCTTGAGGGGTGGAATGCTCCGTTCGAGGGTGATTTGTCCGTTAGTCGGCATTGACTGGCCTTATGTTGCAAGACGGCTGATGGGGCCGACGTTAGGCCATGTCACACATCTATTCAACACCGGTGGTCCTTGTGGGAGAGGGCTTGCCCGCGATAGCGGTATGTCAGGCAACAGAGATGTTGAATGTGCAGCCCCCATCGCGGGCAAGCCCGCTCCCACAGTTTTTTCGCTGACTTCAAAAATCAGCGCTCGATGATGGCGGTGACGCCCTGCCCTCCCGCAGCACAGATCGAGATCAGGCCCCGGCCTTTGCCTGCCGCATCCAACAGCTTCGCCAGGTTGGCAACGATGCGTCCGCCCGTGGCGGCAAACGGGTGCCCGGCCGCCAGCGAGCTGCCTTTGACGTTGAGCCGGCTGCGATCGATCGAGCCCAAAGGCGCATCGAGGCCGAGGCGGGTCTTGCAGTAGTCCGGGTCCTCCCAGGCTTTCAAGGTGCAGAGCACTTGCGCGGCGAAGGCTTCATGGATTTCGTAGTAATCGAAGTCCTGCAACGTCAGGCCATTGCGCGCCAGCAAGCGCGGCACCGCATACACCGGTGCCATTAACAGCCCTTCGGCGCCGTTGACGAAGTCCACCGCCGCCGCCTCGCCGTCGCGCAGGTACGCCAGAATCGGCAAGCCACGTTCCCTGGCCCACGCTTCACTGCCCAGCAGCACCAGTGATGCACCATCGGTCAGCGGCGTGGAGTTGCCCGCCGTCAGGGTACCCTTGGCACTTTTTTCATAGGCCGGTTTGAGTGCGGCAAGCTTTTCCAGCGTCGAGTCCGCACGCAGGTTGTTGTCACGGGTGAGACCGAGGAAGGGTGTCATCAAATCGTTGTGCCAGCCTTCGGCATAGGACGCGGCCAGTTTTTGATGGCTCTCCAGGGCCAGTTGATCCTGTGCTTCGCGAGGAATGTTCCAGGTCTGCGCCATCAATTCGCAGTGCTGCCCCATGGACAAGCCGGTTCGCGGCTCGCCATTGCGCGGGAATTCGGGGATCAGGTCACGGGGACGCAACTGCAGAAAGGTTTTCAGTTTGTCGCCGGTGGTTTTGGCGCGATTGGCTTGCAGCAGAATCTTGCGCAGGCCCTCACTGACGCTGATCGGCGCATCCGACGTGGTGTCGACCCCACCGGCAATGCCACAGTCGATCTGGCCCAGGGCAATCTTGTTCGCCACCAGCAACGCGGCTTCCAGTCCGGTGCCACAGGCTTGCTGGATGTCATAGGCAGGCGTCATGGGTGACAACCGCGAGCCGAGCACGCATTCGCGGGTCAGGTTCATGTCCCGCGACAGCTTGAGCACCGCCCCGGCAACCACTTCCCCGATGCGCAGGCCATGCAGGTTGTAGCGCTCGATCAGGCCTTCGAGGGCAGCCGTGAGCATGGCCTGGTTACTGGCGGTGGCGTATGGACCGTTGGAGCGGGCGAAGGGAATCCGGTTACCGCCGATGATCGCGACGCGGCGCAGCTGAGTCATGAAAAGCTCCCTATCAACATCTGAAAGTTAAATCCGCCCCTGTGGGAGCGAGCCTGCTCGCGATGGCGATTGTTCAGTCACATCAACGTTGAATGTGCTGCCGTCATCGCGAGCAGGCTCGCTCCCACACGGACTGCGTTCCACATAAATCCGCTGTTCAATCTAATCTGCTGTGGTCAAGCGTAGGCCTTATCTCGTGGATCGAACGACTGATCGCCATTCGTGGTCCACACTTTGAACCTCAGCTGCTGGAGCGCGTTCCATGTCTGACCGCTATATCGACTTCGCCAATTCCTCCATCGGCCATCGTCTGGTCGGGGCCTTGGGCCTGCCTTCGCCGGTTCGCCTGGAGCGCTGGCAAGCCGGCCGCCTGCGCCCGGTCGAGGGTGCGCTGCTGATCGGCGGCGGGCCGCTGGCGGAAAGCGTCAGCGCCTTCGCCAATCGCCTGACCGACGCGATCTACAGCTACGGCACCGAGCCTTCGCTGGCCACCGGCTGGATTCCCGGCCATGGACCCAAGCTCAAGGCCGTGGTGTTCGATGCCTCTCATCTGGTGCACACCGATCAACTCAAACAGCTGCGCGAGTTCTTCCAGCCCCTGTTGAAGAACCTCGACCACTGCGCACACCTGGTCATTCTCGGGCGTGAGCCGCAGACCTTGAGCGACCCTTTCGCCGCCAGTGCCCAGCGTGCGATTGAGGGGTTCAGCCGTTCACTGGCCAAGGAACTGCGCAGCGGCGGCACCTTGCAGCTGATCCATGTCGGCGAAGGCGCCGAAGATCAACTGGAAGGCCCGCTGCGGTTTTTCCTCTCGCCCAAAAGCGCTTTCGTCTCCGGGCAAGTGATTCGCCTGAACGCCTGCGACACCCAGGTCACGGACTGGACCCGGCCCCTGTCCGGGCGCAAGGCGCTGGTTACGGGTGCAGCACGCGGCATTGGCGCCGCCATCGCCGAAACCCTGGCTCGTGACGGCGCCGACGTCATTCTGCTCGACGTGCCCCCGGCCAAAACCGATCTCGACGCCCTCGCTGCACGCCTGGGCGGGCGCAGCATCACCCTCGACATCTGCGCCGAGGACGCCGCCACGCAACTGGTCGAACAGTTGCCCGACGGCATCGATATCGTGGTGCACAACGCCGGCATCACCCGCGACAAAACCCTGGCCAACATGACGCCGGAGTTCTGGGACGCGGTGCTCGCGGTCAACCTCAATGCCCCGCAAGTCCTGACCAAGGCCTTGCTCGATAACGGCACCTTGCGTGACCACGGCCGGGTCATCCTGCTGGCGTCGATCAGTGGCATCGCCGGCAATCGCGGACAAACCAACTACGCGGCGAGCAAGGCCGGGCTGATCGGTCTCGCGCAGGCCTGGGCGCCGCTGTTGCAGGCCAGGGGCATCAGCATCAATGCGGTCGCGCCGGGGTTTATCGAAACCCAGATGACCGCACATATTCCCTTCGGCCTGCGCGAAGCCGGACGACGCATGAGTTCCCTGGGCCAGGGCGGTCTGCCGCAAGACGTCGCCGAAGCGGTCGCCTGGCTCGCCCAACCGGGCACGGGTGCGTTCACCGGGCAAGCCTTGCGCGTCTGTGGACAAAGTGTTCTGGGGGCTTAGGCATGATCACTGACTGGCACACACTCAACCGCGAGCCGAGCCTGCCGGGGCTGTATTTACGCGCGGCGACGCGACGAAAAATCACTGGCACCACCCTGCCCGACTCCGGTTTGCGTTGCTGGGTCGATGTCGATCCGCAACGCCTGGCGGCCTATCGCAACGTCTGCGGCTACGCCGACAACGGCTTGTTGCCGCCGACCTATCCACACATCCTCGCCTTCGCCTTGCAGATGCAACTGCTGACGGCCAAAGACTTTCCGTTTCCGCTGCTCGGGTTGATTCACCTGAGCAATCGCCTCCGCGTGCTGCGCCCCATGGGGGCGGTCAATCGGGTCCGGGTCAGCGTGCAAGTGCAGAACCTGCAGCCCCATGCCAAGGGGGCGACCTTCGATCTGGTGACGACCCTGGGCGATCAACTGGGATCGCTGTGGGAAGCCGAAAGCCGGATGCTCTGTCGCGGCGTCAAGCTTGAGGGCGAACCCGTCGAGCAAGTCTTGGACTCGACCCTGCCGCTGAGCGAAGTCGCGCACTGGAAAGCCCCTTCGGATATCGGCCGGCAGTACGCCAGGGTGTCCGGCGACTACAACCCGATTCACCTCAGTGCAGCCAGCGCCAGACTGTTCGGGTTTCCTTCGGCCATCGCCCACGGCTTGTGGCTGAAGGCACGCACGCTGGCCGCGCTGGTCGATCATCTGCCGGCGGCAAGCCTCGAAATCATGGTGCAATTCAAGAAACCGGTACGTCTGCCCAGCGAGGTGACGTTGCTCGCCAGTGCGGCGGGGTCGAGCGGCGATCTGCGCTTGATCGGCGCCGGGGAGCTGGAGCACATGACTGGCCATTGGCGGCCGCTTGCCTGAGAAAATCTGTGGGAGCCGGCGGGCTGGCGAAGCATTCTGGATGGTGCCGTGTTTTTTAGGTCGCCTTCTCCAGCTAGCCAGCGCCTACCGGGGACACGCCGTTACCGAAAAAATGAATTCACGCGCCATCAGCAACGTTCAGGGGTAAACCAACTGAAGCCTCGGCTGAGGAAACAGGTTGTTCAACGTCTCCAGCAGCCGCACGTGATAGATCGGCTTGCGAAACAGATCCAGCACCTGCAACCGCAACATGTCACTGACATCCTCCATGCCTGCATGCCCGGACATCACAATCACCGGCAAATGCTGGCGCGACGTGTGTTCGCGCAAGCGCTTGATCAACGACATGCCACTCTCCTCCGGCATGCGCAGGTCGGTGATGACCAGTGCGATATCCGGATGGAGTGTCAAATGCTGCAACGCCAGTTTGACCGACGTCGCGGTAAAACAGATAAAGCCCTCGCCCTCCAGCAATTCTGCCAATTCAAGTAACGCATCTTCCTCGTCGTCGACCAGTAGAAGTTGCTGGCGCGAAAGCACAGGAGCGTTCATAGGAAACACCTGGAATGGGTTAGCGCTGACATTAAAATCAGTCGTTCTACATTGGAAAGTTGCTCAGTGCCTCAACTACCACCCAATGCCGTCGAAATTTTGCCAAAGATATTCGTGATCGTAGTTCCCATGCCTGCACTTAGCCCGGCAATGACCACCGCCACCATCGCCGCCACAATGGCGTACTCAATACCCGAAGCCCCTTCGGTATCTTTGGCCAGACTTTTATAGAAATCGATCTCGGATTTGATCTTCTGAACAACCTTGGCGAAAGACATGACGTTCTCCTTGATGACTGCGGGTGTTGCACCGACGCAACATGATTCCCCTATGCCAGCACCAGCATTGTCGGCATTTCCCCGGTCATCAACTATAAGAACGCATTAATACGAAAGTATTAGTCATTTGGTTGGCGTCAAAGAACCTGACATTTCAGGTTAATCGTTCACTTTTATCAGATATTTCGGTGTCCGTAATGGCATTTTGCACTAGCTGCGCTAGGGTCAAATAGCGAATCAGTCCAATGTTCATAGCTGCCTTATTGCAAAGTTTTCTCGTTCTCCAAGACGGGATTTGTGCGCAGCAGGAAAGGGAGAGCCGTCGTGAACAGTCGTGCCATTCTGGGTCTTGCCGGACTGTCTCTGGTGGGCGCTGTCATTGCCGGTTATTGGGGCTTCACCCTGAGCCGACAACCGGCCGCCGAACCTGTGGTTGCGCAACCTCAAATCGTAACCCCGTCCCCTGCCACTCCCCCGGCAGCGGCGCCACAGGAAGAAGACACCCGCCAACCCGTCGTCGTGCTGTTGCATGACATCGCTCCATTCGTGCAAATCACTGCTGCCGACGTGGCCGTGGAAAAACTCCGCACTGCCCCTGCCGGCAGCTTCACCCGTCTCGATCAAGCGATCGGTCGCACGCCTTGGCGCAGCCTGCGCGCCGGTACCTGGCTCAGTGACGAAAGCTTCGAAGCCGGCAGCAAACTGGCACGGATGATTCGTTCGGACGAACGCGCGCTCGCCGTTTCAGTCGATGAAGTCATCAATGCCGGCGGACAACTGGCACCGGGGGACTATGTCGATGTCTTACTGTTTTTGCGCATGGACACCATCAACCTCCAACCCTCCGCGCAACTGGTGATCCCGGCAGTGCGCGTGCTGGGGGTGGGCGAACAGTTGGGCCTGACCAACGATGGGCAACCCACCAGCCCGGCCTACAGCAACGATGAAAAGCTCAAGCAGGAACAACAGCGCGTCAGCGCCCGTACCGTCCTGCTCGCCGTTCCCGCGCCACTGGTGAGTCGCCTGATGCTCGCCACCCAGGCCGGGGTATTGCGCCTGGCCGTGCGCAGTGCGGATGAAAAACGCCTGGCCCGCTATTGGGCCGGCGAGAGTGATTCCCCGGCCAACCTCGCCAACGCCAATCGCGAGTTGATCCAGTTCAATCAACTGGCCATGACCGCACCGCCCAAACCCGTCGTCGCCAGTGCCCCCGCCGCACCGAGAAAATCGGGCGTGGAAGTCATTCGCGGCAATGAACTCACTCAACAGACCCCCTGAATCGAGCAAGGACGGCTTTCCATGCGCAGACGTATTATTCCGTTATTCAACGGTTTGATCTGGGCCATCTTTCTGGGCAGCCTGCCGTTGACGGCAGCCATGGCGGCAGGCGGAAACTGCGCCGCGCTGGGCCCGTTACCCGCCACCGTGGAAGTCGGCGAAGGGCAGCAACAGGAACTGCAATCGCCCGTTCCCATCACCCGCCTGGCCGTGGGCGACCCGAAAATCGCCGACGTGCGGGTCAACGGCAACCAGGCGTTCCTGCTCACCGGGATGGCCCCCGGCACTACCAGCCTGATGGTCTGGACCGCCTGCGCCAGTGCTCCGCGCCAAAGCATGGTGTTCGTCCAGGGGCGCGCCACCGCCGCCATGACCAGCGCTGCGCGGCTGCCATCGGATAATCCGTTACTGCCGTCGCAGGTGCAGACCGACATCCGCTTCGTCGAAGTCAGCCGGACCAAACTCAAGGAAGCCAGCACCTCGATCTATGGCAAAAACTCGAACTTCCTGTTCGGCTCTCCCGGCACGGTGCCCAATACGGCGGTGACCCCCCGCGTGCTGCCGCTGCGCAACATCGATCCGCGCATCGCCGTCCCCAGCATTCCCCTGGCCAACGATGTGTTCAATATCGTCGCCGGTGGCGGCAACTTCCTCGCCATCATCAATGCCATGGAAAGCAGCGGCTTCGCCTACACCCTGGCACGCCCGAGCCTGGTAGCCCTCAGCGGACAGAGCGCGAGCTTCCTCGCCGGTGGTGAAATCCCGATCCCGATCCCCAGCGCCAACAGCAACAGCTACTCCATCGAATACAAGGAGTTCGGCATCCGCCTGACGCTCACGCCGACGGTGGTCAGCAATGATCAGATCGCCCTCAAGGTCGCCCCCGAGGTCAGCGAACTGGACTACAACAATGCCGTGACCATCGGCGGCACCACGGTGCCGGCGTTCACCATCCGCCGCACGGACACCAGCATCTCCCTGGCCGACGGCGAGAGCTTTGTCATCAGTGGTTTGATCAGCACGCAAAACGGCTCGCAGGTCAGCAAGTTTCCGGGCCTGGGTGACATTCCGATTCTCGGCGCGTTTTTCCGCAGTTCTTCGATCAGCCGTGAAGAGCGCGAACTGCTGATGATCGTCACCCCGCACCTGGTCCAGCCGCTGGCCGCCAACGCGCAATTGCCATCGTTGCCCGGGGAAAAACTGCGCAACTACGACCCCAACTGGTATCGCCTGTATTTCCTCGAAAACGGCGACTTCGATAAACGCAGCGGGTTATCGCAATGAGCCAGAACCTGAGCCAGACCTTCCTCGCGATCACGCGCAACCACACTGACCTGGAGTGGCTGCAGGGTGCCCTGGCGCCGCTGGGACAAGTGGTCAGCGCCGGCTCCGGCAGCCTCGACGAGCTGCTGGCGCTGGTGGACGTGACCTGCGCCAGCCTGGTGTTCGTCGGCCTCGACCGCGAACACGTGGTGGCCCAATGCGCGTTGATCGAGGGCGCCCTGGAAGCCAAGCCGATGCTCGCGATCGTCGCCCTGGGCGATGGCATGGACAACCAGCTCGTGCTCAATGCCATGCGCGCGGGTGCGCGGGATTTCGTTTCTTATGGGTCGCGCTCCAGCGAAGTCTCGGGGCTGGTGCGACGTCTGAGCAAACGCCTGCCGGCCGTGTCACCGAGTACCCAACTGGGTGGCCTGACCGTGCTGTATGGCGTGCAGAGCAACGCCGACGGCGCACTGCTGGCCAATCACATGGCGCAAGTGGTGCAGAAGAGCGGGCAGCAAACACTGTTGCTCGACCTCGGGCTGCCGCGCGGTGACAGCCTGGCCTTGCTCGGTCTGGAGAGTTCGTTTCACTTCGGCGATGCCTTGCGGCATATGCGCCGGCTCGACGCGACCCTGATCGACAGCGCCTTCACCCGTTGCGAAGTCGGGCTGCGGATCCTTGCCTACGCCGATAACGACGAACCGCTGGAACACACCAGCGCCGCCGAGTTGTACATGCTGCTCAGCGCCCTGCGCCAACACTTCCAGCACATCGTGGTGAACCTCACCGGGCAGCCGGACAGCGAAGCCCTGCGCACCTTCGTCAGCCACTGCGACAAGCTGTTGTGGTACACCGATCAGAACGTGCTCGACTGTCGCCGCAATCTCGCCGTGCTCAACCTGTGGCGCGAAAAAGGCATGAAGCTCGATCACGCCAGGCTGTTGGTGGACCGTTACCTGCGCAGCGTCGCACCGGACTCCGAGGCCCTGGGCAAAAGCTTCGGCATGGAAATCTTCGCCACCCTCGCCTACAGCCCGGAAGTGCGCCTGAACGCCAAGAATCAGGGGGTGACCCTGTTCGAACTGGCACCACGGGAAATCCTCACGCAAAGCCTGCGAACCCTCGGTGAGCGCCTGGCCAAGCGCTCTGAAACCCTGGCCAAACCCAAATCCTGGTTCAGCCGTTTGAGAGGTGTGTGATGAGCGGCGAAAAACTGTTCGGCGCAACCCAGCGCAGCGTGGCCGGCAACTCCGACCACGAAGGTCTGAAACTGGTGCTGCACCGCTACATCATCGATGCCATCGAAGAGTCCGGTCAAAACCTGCTGGAAGGGTCACGCCAAACGCTGTCGCAGTTCGTCGTCGACAAAGTGGCCGAATACATCGCGCGCCTGCATTTGGCGATTTCCCGTTATGAGATGGAGCGCCTGGCCGAGGAGATCGTCGACGAGCTCACCGGTTTCGGCCCGCTGGAAGTGTTGTTGCGAGATTCGGCGGTGACCGAAATTCTGGTCAACGGCCCGCACCGGGTGTTCATCGAGCGCGACGGTTTGCTGCACCAGAGTGATTTGCGCTTCATCGATGCGCACCACGTCGAGCGCGTTATCCAGCGCATTCTTGCGCCCCTCGGTCGGCGGCTCGACGAATCGTCACCGATGGTCGATGCGCGCCTGCCCGATGGCAGCCGGGTCAATGCGATCATTCCACCGATTGCCCTCGACGGCCCGTGCCTGTCGATCCGCAAATTCCGCCAGGACATGCTCAACAGCACCGACCTGATGACCATGCAAACCATCGATCAGGCCATCTTCGACTTCCTCAAGGAGGCGGTGGGCAAGCGCTGCAACATCCTGATCAGTGGCGGCACCGGCACAGGCAAGACCACGCTGCTGAACATTCTCAGCCAGTTGATCAATCCCCACGAACGGCTGGTGACCATCGAAGACATCGCCGAACTGCAATTGGGCCACCCCCATGTGGTGCGCCTGGAAACCCGTCCGCCGAATGCCGAGGGTCACGGCGAAGTGAAGTCCAGCGACCTGATCCGCAACGCCCTGCGGATGCGCCCGGACCGGATCATCCTCGGCGAGATCCGCGGCGTCGAAGTGGTCGACGTGCTCACCGCGATGAACACCGGCCACGACGGCTCCATGAGTACCGTGCACGCCAACAATGCCCAGGATGCGCTGTTGCGCCTGGAAACCCTGGTCGGCCTGACGGGCCGCAGCATCGCCGAACGGACCTTGCGCCAAATGATCTGCGCGGCGCTGGACGTGGTGATCCAGTTGACGCGCCTGCCCGACGGCCGCCGTTGCGTCAGCGAAGTGGTGGAGGTGATCGGCATTCGTGAAGACGTGTATGTGACCAATACGCTGTTCCGCCTCGACCGCCGCAGCGGCTTCGGTTTCATGCGTGAGGCCACCCACCCTGCCGGTGACAAACTGCGTCGCGAGTCGACACTCTCTCCCTTGGCGTACTGAAGGTTACGGCATGTTCAAACCGCTGCTGCTCATCCTCGTTAGCCTGGCCTTGCTTGGTCTGTCGGCTCGCCTGCTTTATCGCGGGTTGCGCCAGCCCGGCACCCAACGCGTTCTGGAGCGCCTGACCCAGGGACAACCGGAGCGGGTGACGCAGAAATCGTCCTGGGTGGCACTGGATCGCGCCTTTTTGCGTGCAGGCCTCGCGCGGCCGACAGAGCGCCTGAAGCTTTGGCTGGCACTTTGGGGCCTGGCTGTTTTGCTCGGGTTCGCGGCGGCCGGCTGGGTCGGTCTCATTGCGCTGCTACTGATGCCTCCCCTGCTCCTGCGCCTGTACATCAATTGGCGCTATCAACGCCGGCTCAAGCGCATGATCGAACAGTTACCGACACTGCTTGACCATGCGGTGCGCAGCCTGAAGTCCGGACGCACCCTGGCCGATGCGGTGCTGGGCGCCGTGAATGTGGCGGAGGACCCACTGAAAAATGCCATGGGCCGGATACAGCGCAGCGTACAACTGGGCGTCAGCCTGCCGGACGCCGCCACGGATTTCGCCGAGCTGTACGACAAAGACGAACTGCGCCTGTTTGCCCTCGGCCTGAAGGTCAACCACCGCTATGGCGGCAACGCCAGCGAGCTGCTGGAAAACCTGATCAAGCTGATCCGCGAACGCGAGCAAGCGGCTCGTCAATTGAGCGCCATGACGGGTGAAACCCGCGTCACGGCGGTGGTCCTGGCGCTGTTGCCGGTCGCCGTCGCCGGCTACTTCTTGGTTTCTAACCCGAAGTACCTGCTCAGCATGTGGAACGACGGCTCCGGGCAATTGATGCTGGTGAGCGCGTTCGCTTTGCAGGTGTTCGGCTGTCTGGCGCTGTGGCGGATGTTGAAACACCTATGAACCTGTCGATGCTGCTGAGCTCACTGCTGTTTCTGTTGGCATCGCTGCTGCTGTTGAGCGTCGTGCTGGAACTGCGTCGGCGCGCACGGCAAGTGGTGCAACGACTGGACGGCAAAGCGCCGAGCGAACCTCGCTTCAGCCAGTGGTTGCTGGCCTTGGGCACCAGCCGGTTGGGGCAGCAGTCGGTCAAACTCGACAACGAAACCCAGACACTGCTCAACCGCCTCGGCTGGCGCACCGCGCGCAAACGCGCCTTGTATGCGGCATTCCAGGTGGGCGTGCCGCTGCTGGCACTGGCCTTGAGTGTGCTGATTCAAGAGCTGTTCTTTGCGCAGGTCGTCAATCGCTGGATCGCGCCGACGTTTGCCACCGGCATGGGTTATCTGCTGCCCAAACGTCTGCTGGCGGCGGCTGCGCAACGTCGGCAAAAAAAACTGGCGATCGAGATTTCGACCTTTATTCCGCTGCTGCGCATCCTGTTCGAATCGGGCATGGCCGTGGAGCAATCGCTACGCGTGTTGAGCAACGACGGCAAACAGCTGTTGCCGACGCTCACCCATGAGCTGCGCCTGGTATTGGCCCGGGTCGATTCCGGCCTGGAGCTGGGCGACGAGCTGAACAAGGCGAGCCGCTTGCTGGCGGTGGACGAGTTCACCGACACCTGCGTGATTCTGCAACAGCTGATCCACCAGGGCGGCGGTGCGATGAAGTCCTTGCTGGCGCTCAAGCTGTTGCTCGATGACCGGCGCCTGACGCGCCTGCAGGAGCACGTCTCCAAGATGTCCGCCAAAATGTCCGTCGTGATGATGTTGTTCCTCTTCCCGGCGTTATTGATCGTACTGGCCGGCCCGGGCTTCACCGCCCTCGCCCGGGCTTTTGCTTCCTAGGGGGTTTGTGATGAAAGCAATGATTGCCGGTTTGAGTCTGCTGTTGCTGGGCGGTTGCGCGAGCAATGGCCAGACACCCTGGAGCGCCCTGACCGACTCCGCCAGCTGCGGCAAATTGAACTCTGAAGAACAGCTGTCACTGAACCTTGCCGACGAAATGGCCAACGACGGCAAGCTGCACGCCAGCCTGGCCAACCTGCAGAACCTGCCGGACAACCTGGCCGACGTGCGTTTGCGCAAGGCCAAGGTTTATCGGCTGCTGGGCCGCAGCGAAGCCGAGCCGCTGTACCGCAGCCTGCTCGGCGGCTGCAAGGCCGCCGAGGCCGAACATGGCCTGGGTCAACTCGCCGCCGCCCGGGGCGACAACGGCCAGGCTCAGTCCCACCTGCAACGGGCGGCGCGCCTGGCGCCCACTGACGAAAAAATCCGCAATGACCTCGGCGTGGTGTACCTCAATCAATTGCGTGTCGAAGACGCCCGGTTCGAATTCCTCACCGCCCTCGAACTCAAGCAAAACAACACCCTGGCAGGACTGAATCTGGTGACCTTGCTGATCTATCAGGATGACTGGAGCCGCGCCGCCGAACTGGTCAGCCGCCTCGGCCTGAGTCCCGCCCAGGTCACCGAGGCTCAGGCACGCGCGGAAAAACTCAAGACGCCAGCCAAGACCGGCCCGACCGTCGCCGCGCAAGTCGCCATCGCCACCGCACCCGCACCCGCCCTTCAGTAGGGAGAGCCCAGGATGAAAACAACCACCTTCTGCTGCCTCGGCCTGCTGGCCCTGCCCCTCACCAGCCACGCCATCGACCCCGGCCCGAACTCGCCACAACAACAGGAAACCGAAGGCTGGCTGCAACTGCAAACCAACAAGACCGCCGCCTCACAAAAACTGCAAACCGCTACCGCAACCGAACGGGAACTTACGATGCAGCGCTGGTTGAAAACTTATCAGCACGAGATCCCGCAGTTCTTTGATCAGGATGCGGGCGGGAAGGTAAGTAGCGGATCGGGGAATTAGCTTGGTTGATAGCGGCTGTAGGGCCGCGCGCGCTCGCTCATAGCTGTGCATGGTCGCAAGGATTGTGATCTATGAAAATCACGCCACTCATAACCACTTCCAGGAAGAGAACTGTCAAGTTTGACAGTAGACGCCTCTTTTCATTTGGGCGGAGCATTGGTCTCCCACTCATTGACCCTGGAAGGGCAGAAAAATGCGCAATCGAACTGACGACAAAGCACCCACATTAGAACCACCGGCCTTCAACACACCTCGTAATGGAGACAGCTTTCCAACAAACAAAATTCCCGTTTCAGGCACCAGTTACCTGCGCCCGCCAACCAAGGTCTGGGTGCTTTTTGATAAAGGTCATTGGGAACCGAATACGGTTTTTGAGGTTGACGAAAATGGACGCTGGGGAGGAACGCTGGACTGGGGATACGCACTTGAGCCAGGTACTAACAAAATCGTAGCCAGGCATGAACGCGGTGCTGAATACTCCAATGACAGCGCGCCAGTGACATTCAACATAGAAATGCCCGCTATTTTCATCGAAACTCCCACAGAGGGAAGTGAAGTTCCCCCCGCTACCGCATTTACAGGGAGAGGGGTACCTGGTGCCACGGTGAAAGTCGTCATGGCGGAAAATGAAAGTGAAGTGGTAGCGACCGGGGATGTTTACTCGGGAGGGGACTGGAGAGTCAGTGGACAGAATGACTACTTACTTCCACCAGGTAACGTGAGTGTCAAAGCGAGGTTGGTCTATAACGACGGCTTATCTCCATGGAGTGAACCCCGTAGTTTCATCGTCACGATTTATCCACCGCAAATTCTGGTTCCTGCTTCTAACGCCGTAGTTCCCAGCCGTACGGAGATCTCAGGTCGAGGATTTCCGGGCGCCCTCGTGGAAGTCAAGACGGCCGATACCCCTGCGATCAGTCTTGGCACGGTAAAAGTCGGCGATGACAAGACATGGCTTTTGCCTGTTGTTCTCGACCAGGGCATTTATGAGATTGAAGCGTTCCAGACCAACAGGGGAATGACTTCAACGCCAAGCAGAAAGGTTCGCTTCACGGTGAGCTGATAGGCCTTGTGTATTTTGCAGGCCCCCTTCGCCAGTGCAAGCCAGCTCAGGTGCCGCGGTACTTGGGGTGAGCGTCATGCTGTAGCAGCTAGCTGGTTTGCTGGCGAAGGATTCTGGATTAGGTGGTGGTTTGCAGGAAGCCCTCGCGGGCAAGCCAGCTCCCACAGGAAAGCTGCATACCGGGCTATTCACTGCGCCGTAACCCGCTGCCGCAACCCGGAACCATTCGGCGAAAGCGCCAACGCCAACTGCGTCCGATTACGCATATGGGTCAACCGCAGCACCTGCGACACATACAACTTCACCGTGTTCTCGGTGATCCCCAGCTCACAGGCAATCTGATAATTGGTCTGCCCCTTGCCCACCAGCCGCGCTACCTCCAGCTGCCTGGGTGACAGTTGATTGAAAATCGACGGAATTTCCACCCGATCCGTGTCGCCGACAGCCTCGTCAGCCGAATCCGCCGCCCCCGAGGAAAGCGGAGCCCGGCGAACCTTGTCCAGGTCCTGATACAGGTCCTCGATCGACTCGGACAGGTATTGCAGCTTCTGATCCAGATGCCCCAGTTGCAGCGCCTTGTTCCGTTCCTGCAAGACGATCTCCTGACGTTGCAGGCCTTCGAGCAGCTCCCTCAGATCAATCGGCTTCTGGTAGTAGTCGGCAAAACCGGCACGCAACGCCTTGATCACATCCTGTTTGTCCGCATACCCGGTCAGCATGATCGCCTCGAACGCGCGGTGTTTGCCGGACAGCCGTTGCAGTTCCAGAACCAGTTGAATCCCGTCCAGGCCCGGCATGTGCAAATCACAGAGCACCAAACCGATTTCAGGGTCTTCGTTGAACCGTTCAATGGCTTGATGACTGGACACGCAGGCATCGCAACGGTAGCCGCGGCTCTCGAGAAATTCGCAGAGTTCTTCAACAATGGATGGTTGATCGTCGACCACAAGGACTTTTACTGCCGAAGTAAGCTTGCTCACGTGCAACTCCCTGCCAGGTCAAAGGCTGACCGTTCCTCGACTCATAGCTCAAGGCTGTAAAACTACTGAATGAAAGTAGTCGCACTTTCTGACTCTGTAAAAAAACCGAAGACGGCCAACGTCAGCAACAACCCCACCAGCAAGAAAGGTGCGAAGGGTTGTTTCCTTGACACTCCCGGCTCCAGATAACGCAGATGTCCTCTAAGGCCCTGACCGATATGGAGCCAGACGCTTGGCGCCAACAGCAGCCAACACACACTGGCCAATCCGGCACCGATGAAGACGCCCAGCACGTGCCGACCATCGGTCGCGAGCCCCAGTGCGGTCATGAGTTTCACGTCACCGGCGCCCAGGCGTCGCATCGCAAAACCGGGCAAGGTGAACGCCAGGGCCAACAGCGCCGCCCAGCCACCCTGCTCTGCCGCTGCGCCCAGCCAGGTGGTTCCGCTCCAGAGCATCCAGGCCAGGGCCAATGCCCCGGCGCCGAGGGTCAGGACGTTAGCGATGTGCCGCTCACGGGCATCCTGCGCTGCGCATAGCGACAGCCAGATCAGTAGGACAAGGCTCTGCATCCGGTAAAAAACGTCCGTTTTGGCTGAATGATTCTATGCTGACATTACTAATGTGATGTCAGGGTAGACGCACTCATGAAATCCAGCCTCCCTCGCAAACAAAAAGGCGCCGCCGCGATTGAATTTGCCTTGGTATTCGTCATTTTTTTCGCGGTGTTTTACGCAATTGTCACCTACAGCCTGCCGCTGTTGCTGATGCAGTCCTTCAACCAGTCGACTGCGGAAGCCGTGCGCCGCAGCGTGGCACTGGATCCGAACACCCCCGGGTACAGCGCCGCGCTGATCAGCGTCGCGACGCAAGAGTTGACCCGGCAGCTGGCGTGGATTCCCGCCGGGCTGAATTTCAATGTCGCCACCGATGCAACGGCCACTTACACCGGCGGCGTACTGAAGGTGACCATCAACTACCCGACCAATAAATTGAATGCCGTCATCCCCTTTCTGAACCTGCCGGGCATCGGGCAGGTACCGAATTTGCCGGCGACACTCACCGCCAGTGCGAGCCTGCAATTTTGAGTGCCGGGGACAAACTGTTCGGGCGCCTGCTCAATCGCCATCCACCACCGCCCCTGGAGACCTTGCAGGCTCCGAGCATGCCCGGTGTCGGCTTGCAGATGCATCTGGACGCCGACGGTCGTGTGTTGCACCTGACCGGGCCGCTGCGTCATGTCCTGGCCCAGCAGACTCCCGGTGCCCGGGCGCCGCACCTGCTCGATTTTTTGCTGCCGCACTGCAGCCTCGTCGTCGAAGGCACCCCCTCTGACTGGCAGGGCCAGGCCCTGGACCTGGACTTTTACACCCTCAGTGGTCAAACCCTGCACCTGCGTGGCTGGGTCCAGCCGTTGGCCGAAGCCTGGCTGCTGCAACTGCTGGACATCGGCGATCTGCTACTCGAGCGCCGGCAATCGCAGGTGCGCGAACAATGCCAGTTGCTCGCGCTGCAGATCGGCGAGCAGTTACGCCTGTGCAGCCTGACCCGCTTGCCTGAAATGCTCACCGAGCAGTTGCAATGCCTGGCCCAGCGTTTTCACATCCCCTGCATCGCCCTGGCATTGCTCGACGAGCAAGAACAGGGGTGGCAGATTCACCAACACTTTTCAGGCTTCGATGCTCCACAACTGTGGCAAACCGGACAGCGGCTGGGGACCGGTCTCGACAGCCTGAACGGCTCCGCCCCGCAGCATTTGAATCCCCTTGAGCACCCTCGTCTGCAAGGCATCTTTGCCAATGCCGAGGGCTTCGTCGTGCCTTATCACGATGCGCAAGGCGTGGCGGCCTGGTTGCTGTGCGGTTGCTATCCGGTGCAGCAACGGGCGCCCGATGTCAGCGAGCGCGATTGGCTGCAGTTCGCCGCAGCGCTCGCCGGTCCCTTGTTGGAACGCTCGCGCGAGCACCGGCACCACCTGCAAATGGAGCGCCTGGAATCGCTGCAGGCGTTGCTGGGCACCGGCTGGTGGGAAATGTTCAGCGACAGGGCCGAAGTGCAACTGGCACCCTCGCTGGCCAGCGCCCTGAACCTGGCCAGCGAGCGTTTAGCGCTGAACGACTGGCTTGATCAAGTACATCCCGCCGACCGCGAAGAGCTGCGCAGTCGCTTGCAAGACCTGCTGGATGAAGGCACGCCGTTACTGCTGTGCGTGCGTTCGTATCGCCCCGACGCCGCGCTGCCGCCGAGCTGGTATCGCCTGCAAGGCCAGGCCTTGGGTGTCGGCCGGCATCGGCGCCTGGTGGGTTTCATGCTCGACATCAGCGACATCAAAAACCAGGAGCAACACGCTGCCGCCGCACACGCGCGCCTGGACAATCTGATCGCCAGTTCACCTGCGGTGATTTACGTGCAGCGCTATGTGGAAGGCGCGCTGCAACCGACCTTCTTCAGCGACAGCCTGCTGCCGTTGCTCGGCTGGACGCTCGACGATTGCGCCACGACTGCGCTGGTTGAACGGGTGCACCCCGAAGACCGTGATCGTTATTTCGAGCGTACCCGGCAACTGCTACGCGAAGGCTCGGTACGCGCCCGCTATCGACTGCGTGACAGCCGCGGCGATTACCATTGGTTGCTCGATGAGGCCAAGCTGCTGCGCGATGATCTGGGTTTGCCGGTGGAAGCCGTGGGTCTGTGGCTGGATGTCACCGAAGCGACAGTAGCGGCCGAACAGGTCAAGCAAAGCGAGGAGCGCTATCGGATATTGGTGGAAGACTCCCCGGCGATGATCTGCCGCTATCGTCCCGACCTGTCCTTGAGCTTCGGCAACCGGCCGTTGGCGGCGTATCTGGAGTGCACCCCCGAGCAACTGCCGGGGCTGAACCTGGGTAACTGGATGTCGGCGCAACAGCGCGAGTCATTCATCCAGCGCCTTGCCCGTCTCAGCCCGGAGTTTCCGGTCAGCACCGCAGAAATCAATTTGCAGTTGCCGGGACGGGAGCATGCCTGGTGGGTCTGGGCGGATCGCGGGGTGTTCGACGAACAGGGCCAGTTGCTGGAGATTCAGGCCGTGGGCCGCGACAACACCGAAGTCCGGCGCTCCCAGCAGCAACTGACCCAAAGCGCGAAAATGGCCACCCTCGGCGAAATGGCCACCGGCCTGGCCCACGAAATCAACCAGCCACTGAACGTGATGCGCATGGCGATCATCAATGTGCTCAAGCGTCTGGGCAACGGTGATGTGCAGGTCGATTACCTGACTGACAAGCTCAATCGCATCGATGCGCAGGTCCAGCGCGCCGCGCGGGTGGTCGATCACATGCGAGTGTTCGGCCGCCGCTCGGAGATCGAGCAACAACCGTTCAATCCGGCCCAGGCCATCGAAGGCACGCTGTCGTTACTGGCCGAAGGCATGCGTGGCAAAGGCGTCGATCTGCGCATCAGCGAAACCGGGTTCGACGTGCAGGTGCGCGGTTACGTCGATCAGCTTGAACAAGTATTGATCAACCTGATGGTCAACGCGCGGGATGCATTGCTGAGCAAGCGCGAAACCAATCCCGAATTCAAACCGTGGATCGCGGTGTACGCCGAACGGGACCCGCAATGGGTACGACTGTGGGTCGAGGACAACGGCGGTGGCATCGACCCGCGACTGCTGGAGCGGATTTTCGAGCCGTTCTTCACCACCAAGCCGGTAGGCGTCGGCACCGGTCTCGGGTTATCGGTGAGCTACGGCATCGTCGAAAACATGGGCGGCAAACTGAGCGTGCGCAACTCGACCGAGGGTGCGCGGTTCTGTATCGAGTTGCCGGTTGTGCAGGAGGACTAAATCGCCAGGGAAGGCCTTCCTGGCGGTTTGCAACTGAGGTTGGCGCCCACATCGACCTTGTTCAGCGTGATCCCGAGATTGGCCAGCAACCCATCGAGAATGGGATCGACCAGGGGACTGAGCAGGCTCTGCAACACGACGCCCAGGGTGCTCTGGACGCCATCAAGAGTGCCAGCCGCCACTACCAGCAAATCGCCCAACAGGCTCGAACCGGTCGGTTTATAAGCCAGCACCTGCACCCCGCCCAAAGTCGATTTCAGGCTGCTGACGATGCCCTGCGTGCCCAGGCTGTAGAACAGCGGCGGCTGCTTGATCTCCGGCGGCTGGTTGTAAACATGCGTGCTCTGGGTGCTGGCGACCGAGGTATCGATTTTCACCCCCAGGCCGCCGCCATAAAACGGCACGCGCGTGGCAGGATTGCAAATCCAGAATACGCAACTGATCTTGCCGATATCGATCAGCGCCAGGGGCTGCACGACGACATCAGCCGACGAGGAAAGAGCATTGGCGGTGTCGATCTGGCCAACCTTGAGCTTCACCAGTGACGTGTTGGTCTGGGTGGTGAGGGTTTTGGTCGCATCACTGGCGCAGCTGTAACCGGTGACGTGGCTATCGGCCGCAGCCACCTCCAGGACGATATCGATGGTCGGCGTCGGGAGGATCTTCAGGTCGGTTTTGTCGCAGGTTCCCGTCAGCGTGCAAAGCAGCGAGCTCAGCGTACCGGCCAGGTTCAGGTGCAGCAGATTGTCCAGCGTATCCGTCAACCCATTGAGCAGGGTGTTGCTGGCGAGCGCGCTGACAAGGCCTGTGACACCGGACAGTACCGGCAAATTCAGCGACAACACCGTGCGCACCTGGGCGGTGCGCACATAGATCCGGTTGGGATCATTGAGCTGGCCATTGACCAGCGCCGGGTTGCCGATGGCCGATAACTGTGGGGGCTCGATGACCTTGACCTTGACCACGCCATTGGCCAGGCCCGGGATGTTCAGCGGGATACTGGCGATGGCGGCATTCTGGCTGTTGGCCAGTTGCACAAACGCCTCGATCAGTTGAAAGACCTGCAAATTGGTATCGAGTGCGGAAGAGGCCGCGCCCGTCTGCAATTGCAGCAGTTGCCCCAGAACAATCGACGTATTGCCAGCCGCCGCCTTGACTCCGATCAAGCCATTGACCGCGACACTGGCGGTCGGGCCACCGGCCTGGAGTACCGTGATCGCGGAGTCCAGCAGTTGAGTCAGGGCGATGTTCATGCTCAGTAACTGGGTGTAGTTCCCGGTGCTGACGTTCACGTCGAGGGCCAACTGATTCAGGTAACCCAATAGATTGATTTGGTTATCGACCAGGCCTTGCCAGCTCGCGACGCTCAAATTCAGAGTGCCGCCGAGCATCTGCCCCAGCAACAGGTTCAAGGCCGCCGATTTGCTGGAGTCGACCACCAGTGCCGTACTGCCGATGGTCAACATCGCCAGGGGCGGCAGGGGCGCCGGGGCGCTGACCGCTGTCGCGGTGAGTTGGGTCGTCAGATTGAGCGGGCCTTGGCTGAACAGTGCGTAGATGCCCGCCGCAATACTGGTCGGCACGGTGTGGGTCACCACGACGCGAACAGCCTCCTTTTTGCTGGCATCGACGCTAAAGGCCCGCAGGTTGTTGGCCCCGGCCTGCAACGAGCCGCAAGTGGTGTTCAGGGTCATGCCATCGGTGGCGTTGTAGCCGTTGCGGGTAGCACTTTCGAGAGCGAAACCCGCAGCGCTGAGCGTCGGGGTCAGGCAGTCACCATTGCGGCTGACCGCCTCCAACGCGGCAACATCAGCCATCCGTTGCAGCTTGCGCTGCTCCAGGTAAAGCCTGCCGCTGTCGACCACCAGCAAACTGAAACACAGCGCCAGCGCCAACGTCCCGGCAGCCATCAACCCAATCGCCCCCCGTTGCCGGGCCGGGCCGCGAAACTGCAAGCAGGGAGACATCGAGCACTCCTTTGCCGGCGCACTGCCGAGCGCTACCTCCGTTGGTGTGGAGCAGTGTAGACAAGGGACATCAAGACTGCTGGCAACTCGCCAGTGCAGACAACAAAAATTCCTGTGGGAGCTGGCTTGCCAGCGAAGAGGCCCTCAAGCGCTCTGCACGACTCAAGGCCGGCTCCAACAGGTGGGTGTTGTATTTATCTTGGCGGATAGTTGGACAGTATCCGGGTGACCGTTTCGCGTATCGCATCGCTACGGTCCGAGGGGTTCGGTGTGCGGCTGAGTATCTGCTCGTCACTGCCGCGCCACACCAGTTTGCCGTCCTTGCCATCGAGCAGATCAATCTGGAGGGTGGCGACCTTGTAAGGAACCACGCGGGTTTCGTTGTACATCGGCGCGCCCCAATAGCCGTTCCACGGGTTGCCCCAACCGCCACCATAGTTGGTGGTGACCTGCTGCTGACGTTCCTCGACTATCAGGTAGGTCTGCACGCTCAAATCGCCCTTGGTACCCGCGGCGGCGGGGCGCAGGCCGCGCTGATCCAGTTGATCGGCCACCGACTGGCGCACGCGCTGTTCGGTCAAATCACTCTTGATCCGCGGGTCATCGGGGCGATATTGCAGGGCAGGTTCTTTCCAGCTCCAGCTGCGATAGGCCGAGAAGTCGCGGCTGGCGTCGTAGTCATGATTGACCTGGTTGGCGGCGCAGGCACTGAGCAGTACGGCCGCTGCCAGTAAAACGAAACGGCGGAACATGATGATTCTCCGGTAGAAGACATGAACCTGCGGAGTGCTCCTCAACCACAGAAGCTAACTGGGAGGATACGCCGACATTGCCTTTTCTACAGCCTCCCGTATGGCGTCAGCCTGTTCGGTCTGCGTGCCCTGGCTCCGGGTTTCTGCGCTGGCACTCCAGACCGGTTGACCGCTTTGCCCGTCGAACAGATCCACCTGCACCACCACGACTTGCTCCTGATAAGTGCGGATGATCGGTACCGTGTTGTACATGCCAACGCCGTTACCATAACCGTGGTGACCGCCGTAGTAGCCACCGCCGTAATAACCGTAGTCATCCTGGACCTGACGCAGGCGGGTTTCCAGGCGCAGGTTGGCGCTGACAAACAGATCCGCCGGACGATTGTCATGCAGAGGGCGCAAGCCGCGTTGATCGAGGGCATTGCTCACCGCTTCGGCGACCTGCGCCGAGTCGGCCCAGACACTGCCCGGCGGCAGTTGCCCGTTGAGCCAGGCCCAACTGCGGTAGCGACCGTAATCACGTGGAGCAGCAGGGTAGGCGCTGCGGTCGAAGGTGTGGGCTGCCTGAGGCGGCGCCGGTGGCAAAGGGTTGGAGGTTGCCACATACGGGTTGCTGCTCTGACAAGCCGCCAACCCCAGACACAGAACTAACAACCCGGAACGACTGTTCATTTTTTACTCCGCTCAGACCGGCCGACAAATCCAGTGCAAATAACGCCCAAGCCCGGCAAAGCCTGGATGGCGACGGTGGGCCAGTTCCATTTCCAGCAAGTCCACCAGCTCGGCGCGGGCCTGGAATTCCACCGGCATGTAATCGTGAAAAACCCGCACGCCACTCTGGGTTTCGACCCGCCACAAACCATCAAGTTGCGCCGCCAACTCCCGTGGATCAAGGGGTTGTTGCGGGGTGAGGCTTTGCTTCTCGCCGGCCATATCGTTCTTGCGCATCTTGCGGAAATGGCCCTTGAGCAAATTGCGGTAGATCAGTGCATCGCGGTTATAAAAGGCCAGCGACAGCCAGCCGTCGGCCTTGGTCAGCTGATGCAGCACCGGCAGGATCGCGTGGGGTTCGGCCAGCCATTCCAGCACCGCATGGCAGAGCACCAGATCGTAAGGTTCGGTGAGTTGGCCAAGCAGATCCTGCCAGGGTGCCTGGATAAACGTTGCCTTTTGCCCGGCGTCGGCGAAACGCTGGCGGGCGCCTTCGAGCATGGGCTCGGCAGGCTCGGCCAACGTCACCTCATGGCCGCGTTGCGCCAGCCACAGCGACATGTGGCCAAGGCCAGCGCCAATGTCCAGCACCCGTAGCGGGCGATCCGGCAAGGTTTCGGCCAGATCCGCCTGCAGCACCGCAAGCCGGATCGCACCTTTGGCGCCGCCGTAGATTTTTTCGGCGAAGCGGGTGGCCAACTGATCGAAGTGACGGTCGCTCATCAGCTGAACCTCCGTTCGCTGTCCGCCAGTTTGCTGCGCACCACTTCATTCATGTCCAGACCCAACTCGCTGCACAACAGCAATAGATAAAGGACGATATCGCCGACTTCCTGTCCGGCATGGGCCAGTTTTTCCGCCGGCAACTGGCGCGACTGGTCTTCGGTCAGCCACTGGAAAATTTCCACCAGCTCGGACATTTCGACGCTCGCGGCCATGGCCAGGTTTTTCGGACTGTGAAATTGCCGCCAGTCATTGCGGTCACGGATGGCGTGCAGGCGTTCGGTCAGTTCAACAAGGTTCATCGGGTTCTCCTGAAGGCGTATAGCTTCGGGGGGATGACGGATGAAGGCAAGCGGCAGAGTTTGAGTCATGGTGATGGGGTCGTTCCCACAGTTGCAGGACAACCCTCTATGCTTGTGGGGAACTCGGCGCCGCAATCGACAGCCCAAGGCTCAACTCCGGCAACCCGCCTCTCATTGATCAGGACGTTCATTCCATGCAGGTAGAAGGTTTTTTCGAATGGCTCGGCCAGGCCCTCGGTTCAGTCATCCGTTTCATCGTTGATGGCCTCAGCGGCTTGTTCCAGATGATGAGCCGCGCCAGCAGCAATTTTGTCGATGGCCTGTCCCGCGCCCTGGGCATGGACACGTCGATCATCAGCATCGCCACGCTGATCCTGGGATTGGTGGTGTTGTGGTCGGCGATCCGCGCGTTCATGAACGCCTCGTTCATCATGGGGATCATCTGGTTGATGCTGGGCCTCTGGTTGTTGAGCTGGGTGGTTCACTAAGCCCCTCCTGCAGGAGCGAGCTTGCTCGCGATTAACCTGAGAATACCGCGCAGTTACAGGCCCTCAGCGTTATCGTTAACGACATTCGCGAGCAAGCTCGCTCCTACAATGGATCGCGGCAATCCAAAATGTGTCGCTACAATGCCCGCTCCTCAAGGAGCCCGCATGTCCAACCTGATCGCCGACTGGCGCGACCGCCCTACCCATCGCCGGGTCTGGGCGCTGGCTGCGCCGATGACTCTCTCGAACATCTCCGTTCCCCTGGTGGCGCTGGTCGACAGCACCGTCATCGGCCACCTGCCCCACGCCCATCAACTCGGCGCCGTGGCGGTCGGGGCCAGCCTGTATACCTTTCTCGCCTGGGCCATGGGTTTTCTGCGCATGGGCTCCACCGGGTTCGCCGCCCAGGCGGCCGGGCGTGGCGATGGCGCGGCTTTGCGGCAGATCTTGTTGCAAGGGCTGTTGCTGGCCATGGGACTGGCTGTGGTGTTGGGTGCGCTGGGTGTGCCGTTGAGTGGCATCGCTCTGCATTTCATGCAGCCGTCGGCGGAACTGGACCAGATGACCCGCGTGTTTTTCCATACGCGGCTGTTCGGCCTGCCAGCGGCGCTGGCCAGCTACGCCCTGGTCGGCTGGTTCCTTGGCACGCAGAACGCCCGCGCGCCGCTGGTGATTCTGCTGAGCACCAATCTGGTCAACATCGCGCTGAACCTCTGGTTTGTCCTCGGTCTGGAATGGGGTGTGGTCGGTGCCGCCCGGGCATCGGTCATTGCCGAGTGGACCGGCGCCCTGATCGGCCTGCTGATGACCCGCCGCGCCCTGCGCGCCTATCCTGGGCACATCGCCTGGGCCGCACTGGCGCTATGGCAGAGCTGGCGCCCTCTGCTGGCGGTCAATCGCGATATCTTCATCCGCAGCCTGGCCCTGCAATCGGTGTTTTTTCTGATCACGGTACAAGGTGCACGGCTGGGGGATGCCACCGTCGCCGCCAACGCCCTGTTGCTCAACGGTCTGCTGCTGACCGCTCATGCACTGGATGGTCTGGCCCACGCCGTCGAAGCCCTGTGCGGCCATGCCATCGGCGCTCGCGACCGTGAAGCCCTGCGCCGCTCATTGGTGGTGGCCTGCGGCTGGTCGTTGCTGGCGAGCCTCGGTTTTGCCGCTTTGTTCCTGTTTGCCGGGCATCTGTTCATCGAGATGCAGACCGACATTCAAAGTGTGCGCGACACCGCGTTCATCTATCTGCCCTATCTCGCGGCGCTGCCGTTGATTGCGGTCTGGAGCTACCTGCTCGATGGCCTGTTCATCGGCGCCACCCGCGCCCGGGAAATGCGCAACGGCATGCTGCTGACGGTGGCCTTGCTGGTGCCGTTCGGGTGGGCGTTGCAAGGTTTTGGCAACCATGGCCTGTGGATAACGTTCCTGCTGTTCATGGTGTTGCGCAGCCTGACCCTGGGCGCCATTGCCTGGCGTCTGCGGCGCAACGATGGCTGGTTCGCCCGTGCTCACTGAGGCGGGGTTGCCCTGACGAACGAAGTGACCTCGTCCAGCACCGGCGCCAACCCGCGCATGGGCCGCGACAACGCCGCCACCAGCGTGGCGTGGCCGGTGCGAGAGAAATAGAGATCCTGCACCGGCACACCCGCCTCTCGCAACTTGAGCGCCAGGCCGCCGGTGTTGCGCGTCGGATTGACCACGTCATCGTCCGTCGATGCCATCAACAGCGCCGGCGGTGCGCCGCGACTGACGTGATTGATCGGTTGCGATTGGGGCGGTGAGTCGGGCCAGAAAAACACCGGGCGCACATCCGGATTCTTGATCGGCAGGAAATCATAAGGGCCGGCCAGACCGATCCAGCCACTGAGGTCGTGCGGCGACAGGCCCACCGCCCCCAGCAGTCCGGGGTCCAGTGCCAGCATCGCAACGTTGTAGGCGCCGGAACTGTGACCCATCAGGTACAGACGCTGCGGGTTGCCGGCATATTGACGGATGTGATCATGGGTCCAGGCCACCGCCCCGGCGGCGTCTTCGAGAAACTGCGGATATCGCACCTGCGGATACAACCGATAGTCCGCCAGCACCGCGACCATTCCCCGGGACGCCAGCGCCTCGCCGACAAAGCTGTAGTCGCTGCGTGAGCCACTGTTCCAGCTGCCACCGTAGAAAAACACCACCACCGGCGCATTGACCATCGGATGACGCGGCACATAGACATCGAGCTTTTGCCGCGGATCGCTGCCATAGGCAATGCCCTCGGACCTGTCGAACGTGCCATCGGGCGTCAGGGCGTTGAGCATTTTCAGCGGCGAACAGGCCGTTATCGCGAGCAGCGATACAGCCCCCGCAATCAACCCTATCAACCGCCAGATCCTGTTCGCCATCAGTGTCGTACCTTCTATCGGGGTTGCTGGTCTTGCCAACGATTGCGCAGGCGTTCGAGGCGTTCTTTCTGAGTGACGCCCGGCAGCGGCAGGTCGGGCACAGCCTCCGGGTACTGCAAGCGTAGCCATAGCCAGCCATCGAGCACCGCACGCTCGCTGAAACCCAGTGTCAGCCCTTCCTGGAGATGGGACCACAGCGTGCGGTAATCGGTGCCGGTGGACTGGCACCATTGCCAGGTGTGGTGCTCCAGCAGGCAGGTTTGCAGCCTTGTCTTCTGATGGGCACTGAGTGCTTCCTCGATCGCCAGCGGGCTGACTGCAAGCCCCGGATTGAGCAACCGTTGCCAGCCCTGGCTGCCGTTTGCCCGGTCCGCCCAGGTGCCGCCGAACCAGCACAACTGACTGATCGGCCCCAGCCAGCGACTCAGTTCCCCGGCATCGCAGGCATCGAAGAAGTAACTGGCGGTGCAAGGGTTGTAGTAACTCAGCAAGGCGCGGTGATGTACGCCGAAACCGACCGTGAGCATGCGCCGCAGGTGCGTCAGCAAGGCCGATGCCGGTGCCTCGCTGCCCAACAGCAATCCACGCCAGTAAGGCGCCTCGCGCTGACAAAGTTCGGCCAGAGCCGGGCAAGTCCGCAGATCGATCAGCACCGGACCTTGTTTGCGTAGCGCATGCCACTCCGTGCCTTCGAACAACCAGAACCACCGGGCATGAGCAAACCGGTGCTGCAGGATTGCGCCCGTTTGCGGGGCGCCCGGTTTATCCAGCAACAACCATTGCGGGAGCGAATCGGGTGTGTCCACGCCGATCATGCCGCACCGCTCTGGCCAAGCCGTGCCGCCGCCCGACAGGCACAGAAAGCCTGGGCACAATGATTGAAACTGCCGCCTCCGGGCAGCAGGCAAAGCAACATCAAGGGCTCGCCGGAACGCAACCAGTCCGTTACGCCCTCAGGCGGGCAATCGTCGAGGGGTAACGAAGCGGGCATTTCTTCCTCTTCGAGCAACTGTGGCGGATGGAGAAAACCGGTGATCAACGGTTGATCCGGGTCCCCCTCAATAAAGCTCACCACCACTTCAGTGCCTTCACTCAACCCTGTGACATTCTCGGCCTCCAGCGCCGGCGCGAGCGGCAACCAACAGTGACTGGGGGCCGCGCCCTCGCCCTGATACAACCAGTCAAACTGCACCGCCACGGGCCTCGCGGGATCAGGCGCGGATTCATCGACGCCCACCACCCACGCCCGCTGCAGGCTGTGCATGGCCGGTTTCTGCGCAGAATGGGACGACTCGAATGGCGCCTCCCAACGTATGGCGCGCAGCTGGTTGCTGTAGGGCTCGTTCGGGTCCTGACTGCCCTGATGCTCGACATGGGTCAGTAGCCACGGTTGATTACACTCGGCAACCGGATGTCTGGCGAGCGGCATCAACTGGCCGCTGCGCAGCGTCGGCAGGTCCGTATGGCACTGCACAGTCTGCGCCGCGTTGTCCGCGCATCGCTGCACCTCGAGACGACGCACGGCCGGTTGCTGGCCATCCGCGCAGAACACCGCCGCATCGCCGTGACGAAAATGCCCGTGTCCATCGGCAATCACCACGCAATGCCCCCGTGCCCCGTGCTCGAAGTGGTAATGCAGCCGCTCCTGGGCGCACAGGCGCTGGACAAACTGCAGATCCGATTCGCGGTATTGGGTACAGAAATCGCGGGCAGGGTAATCGCCGCTCAACTCGAAGCGGCGCGCCTGGCCGACGATACCGTGCTCCCTGAGCACCTGATCAAGGATTTGCGGCACCGTGCGGGCGCTGAAGATGCGTTGGCTGAACCGCTGGGAAAGACAAGCCAGCCGTGGACCCAGCCGTACATGACAGAGCCTGGATGCCGGACCATGGTCACGCTGGACCAGCTCGTGCAATTGGCCATGCACGCAGTTTCCCGCTGGCCCGAAGTGCAAAGAGGCTGAACGGTACAAAAGGCTGGAAAGGTCAAGGGTCAGGTCATCGATCAGCAACTCCACGTCAAAAACGAACGGCTCGCTGATGGATTCTCTACCGGTAAAGGCCAGGACCTCTAAGGCGTCGGACAGACCAGCTACGTCCAGACGAAATGCGGGTTCGTTGACTGGATCGAACATCGGCGATTCTCTACAGGAGGGGCGGCCGGGGATTCTCGCCGAGAGACATGGCCGAGTAGAGAGGCGAAGTACAACTTAGGAAATGACCTACGCGAAAAGAGGACTAAATGGCCTGATGACCGAAGACGCAGGTTTTTTCGCCTGGAAAAAGAGAGACGTCGCACCAGGTCATCTGAAATTTCCGAAGCGCACGGAAAATTTTCAGACAACCTGATGAGAACGGGGCTTACCTCAAGAAGAGAGGTAAGACGAACGGGTCAGACCCAGACGCAAGGCATCGAGAAACTGGGTGCGCTCGCTGGAACTGATGCGCGCACTGGCGCACTTGTCGCGGTAGTGGGTCATCAACTCTTCCGGCGACAAGTGCACGTAACGCAGCATGTCTTCGATGGTGTCGTGGGTTTCAATACCCGCGTGATACACACTGCCATCGGCGTTCTGGTAGATGTTCACCGAGTCGGTGTCACCGAACAGGTTGTGCATGTCGCCGAGAATTTCCTGGTAGGCACCGACCAGGAACACGCCCAGCAGGTAGTCCTCGCCTTCGTTCAACGCGTGCACCGGCAGGCTGGTTTCGATGCTCTGCTCATCGACGTACTGGTTGATCTTGCCGTCGGAATCGCAGGTCAGGTCTTGCAGCACCGCACGACGCATCGGCTCTTCGTCGAGGCGATGCAGCGGGATGATCGGCAGGACCTGGTCGATGGCCCAGGTGTCCGGCAGGCTCTGGAACACCGAGAAGTTGCAGATGTACTTGTCGGCCAGCTTGTCATTGAGTTCGTCCAGCACCTGACGGTGGGAACGCTGACGCGCCTTCAGCGAGTTGTGCAGGCGACGGCACACGGCGAAGTAGCATTGCTCGGCCAGGGCCTTTTCGGCCAGGGTCAGCTTGCCGTCGGCGTACTGCGAGGCGACATCGCTCATGTAGTGCGTGGCGCGCCAGTAGGTTTCGGTGACCATCTCGATGTCGGTCGGACCCAGCAGGTCCACCAGCCACTGCACGGTCTCCGGCAGCGCTTCTTTATTCTCGATCTGCGGCACGTCGTCGTTGTGCTTCTCGACGTCGGTCACCTGCACCACCAGCATCGCGTGGTGCGCGGTCAGCGAACGGCCGCTTTCAGAGAAGATATGCGGGTGCGGCAGGCTCTGCGCATCGCAGAATTCCTTGAGCATCCCGACCACGACACCGGCGTAGTCATCCATGTCGTAGTTGATCGAACTGGCGTTACGCGAGTGCGTACCGTCGTAGTCGACACCCAGGCCACCACCGACGTCGATGTGATCCACCGGCAGGCCAAGGTTGCGCAGCTCGCCGTAGTAGCGGATCGCTTCCTTGAAACCGTGCTGGTAGTCCGCCAGGTTGGCGATTTGCGAACCCATGTGGAAGTGCAGCAGGCGAATGCCCTGATCCAGGCCGGCCGCACGGAAACGCTCGACCACCGACAGCAGTTGCGCCGCCGACAGACCGAACTTGGACTTCTCGCCACCGGTGTCGGCCCATTTGCTCGACGCCAGGGACGACAGGCGCACGCGCAGGCCAACCTGCGGCTTGACCTTCAGCGACGCCGCTTCTTCGATCACCAGGCCGACTTCGGATTCTTTCTCGATCACGATGAATACGTTGTGCCCGAGCTTCTGGCCCATCAGCGCCAGACGAATGAACTCACGGTCCTTGTAGCCGTTGCAGACGATGGTGCCACCCTTTGGCGCCAGTGCCAGCACCGCCAGCAACTCGGGCTTGGAGCCCGCTTCCAGACCAATGGATACGTTCTGAGTGGCGATGATGTTTTCGATCACCGCTTCCTGCTGGTTCACCTTGATCGGGTACAGCGCGGTGTACTTGCTCTGGTATTCCAGGCGCTCGATGTTGGCGTCGAACGCGCCGGTCAACTGACGCACGCGGTCTTGCAGAATGTCCGGGAACCGTACCAGCAGCGGCAAGGACAAGCCGCTTTTACGCAGCTGGTCGACCTGCTCGAACAGATCGATAGGCGAGCTGCTCGGGCCGTTCGGACGAACTTCGACGCGACCGGCGTCGTTGATCGCGAAATACCCGGCCCCCCAATGGCGAATCCCGTAAACACTGCGGCTGTCCGCAACTGTCCATTGGCTGCCATCGTCTTTGCGTGTGCGTCGTACGGACATCGAAGTCCCCTATAAAGAAGTCATGGTGCGTCGCCTGGATTCAGGCCGGCGCAGTCTAAAGAATGAAAATGACGGTTCGTCAACGAGGAATAGACCCCGCCGACCGCAGTGAGTTTAGAAACCGGTCATGAACAGGCTCTGTGAAAACCATGGTAACGACGCCAGACCTGAAGGCCATCAGGACTGGATCAAGCCGCAGGTGGTTTTCACAGAGGCTGCTAGCCGCCGGACTTCTTCGCTTTGAAACCGTGCTTGATCAATTCGGCCAACAGTAGCTCGACATGATCGCCCTGGATTTCAATGACCCCGTCTTTCAACGCCCCGCCGGTGCCACATCGTTTCTTCAATGTAGTCGCCAGCTCCTTGAGCGCGTCTTCGGCCAGCGGCACGCCAGTGATGGTCGTCACCGTCTTGCCGCCACGGCCCTTGCTTTCGCGACGCACGCGAGCAATGCCATCACCGGCCGGGATAACGGTCTGTTTGCAGATGCAGGCGTCCACCGGTTTACTGCAATCCGGGCAATGACGACCTGCGTCGGTGGAAAATACCAGGCCACCAAGGGCGGCGAAGGATGCGGCTTTTTTGGCCACCGGCAATCCTCTTGGGAGGACAAAGACTGGTCGCAGCACTTGGGAAGGCTATCGACCGCGAAGCCCCACTCAGGCAGGGGCAGCGCTAATGAAACAGTACATCACTGCAGGAGCTGGCTTGTCGGTTCGCCGCATCGCAGCGATGGACGTCAACGATGACGCGCGGCATCAGGCAGCACGCGTCGTCCTTGCGTTTTTCGCGAGCAGGCTCGCTCCTACAAAAGGTCGCGCAGTGTAACGGCAAAAACGCCGATTGCTAAGAGCCAATCGGCGCCAATTTACAGCTCTTTTGCGACGTCTTCGCCGCGAGCCCTGAGATAGCGTTTCAGCGCTGCCAAAGAGTCCGGGCAATAAGGCTTTTCGTCGATTTCCCGAAGCACGTCGACGATCGGCAGGAAACGTGCCTCAAGCACCTCCTCCGGTTGCAGGATCAAAGGGCCGTCCCACACCGCCGAAAACGCCGAACACCAGAGCCGGTTGCCAGTGTCCTCGAAGAAGAAATGGTCATGGGGGGTCAATTCCACGCCGCTCACGCCAAGCTCTTCTTCCAGCTCGCGGGCCGCTGACTCGGCATAGCTTTCGGTGGCCAGCACCATGCCGCCCGCCGCCACGTCCCAATATCCGGGATAAATCGCCTTGCTCAGGGTACGCCGGTGCACGCAAAGCTCACCGGCAGAGTTGAACAGCATGATGTAGGTGCCCCGCCCGATCAGCCCGCGCTCGCGCAGATCGGCACGGACCAGGGCACCGAGCAGGTTGTCCTGCTCGTCGACCCAGGCAATCTGTTCCGCATCCGAGGCTGCACGGTGGGCAGCCTCCTTGGCACTATCGACCATGACTCAGCCCTGATTCAGCAGTTGACGCAAATCGATCACCGCCGCATTGGCGCGGGAGATGTAGTTGGCCATGACCAACGAGTGGTTGGCCAGCACGCCGAAGCCGCTGCCATTGAGGATCATCGGGCTCCATACCGGTTCCTGCGAAGCTTCCAGCTCACGGATGATCTGACGCACGCTGACCGTGGCGTTCTTCTTCGCCAGTACATCGGCGAAGTCGACCTCGATGGCGCGCAGCAAGTGCGACAACGCCCAGGCCTGACCGCGGGCTTCGTAGAACACGTTATCGATCTGCATCCACGGGGTCTCGACGATTTCCTCGTCGACTTGCGGCGCCACACCCGGCACCACAACCTCAGTCTTCAACGACGTGTTGAGCTTGACCCGGCCGACACTGGCCGACAGGCGTTGCGACAGCGAACCCAGACGTGTCCCGACGTCGCCCAGCCAGTTGTTCAGGTTGTCGGCACGGGCATAGAACAGCGCGGTTTTCTGGTTCGGATCCGACAGACGCGCCTGATAGCGACTCAGGGAATTGATGCCTTCCTGGTACTCGGACTCACTGGATGGCAGCACCCAGCTTTTATTGTCGAAGTTGAAACGCGGCTCGGCCTTCGCCAGATCGGCGTCTTCAGCGGACTGCGATTGCGAACGGGCGAAGTCTTTACGCAATGCACGGGTCAGATCGCGCACTTGCACCAGCACGCCATATTCCCAGCTCGGCATGTTGTCCATCCACAGGCCCGGCGGGAAACGATCATTGGAAATGTAGCCGCCCGGCTTGTTCAGCAATGTCCCGGCTACGGTCTTGAGGGTTTCGACCGTGGTATAGCCGACCACCATCTGCTTGCCTTCTTTCTCGGCCGCCATTTGCGCATTCTGCTGCACCGGAAACAAGGCGGGCTCCTCGCTCCAATACCAGCCCAGGATGCCCGTCACCAGCAGGTAGATGCCCAGCAGTGTGGCCAGCGCCCGGCTGAACAACAGACCGCCCAGATAACTGCGGGTAGCCGACTTCGGTTCAGCGGCACGTTCAGGCGCGCTACCGGCGCGGTTCTTCCAGTCCAGCATGGCGATATCCTTTCAATCACTTGGGTTCGTTGGTTCGACCACAACCATACAACAACGTGCCTTGGCCCGGCACCCGCCGTTGGGTTGATGCTGAAAATTAGTCGCCCCGCATGCGAAAAACCAGGGTCTGTCGGACGCTGACAGCGAGGGCCCGGTATTGATCGGTTGTTTTTTGCGACGACAGCCCGGGGTCTGACAGAACGCCTCTAGGGGATTCCCCTACCCCCGAAAAACGAAAATCATCGTCAATTCACCCCGTCGATACGCCGCGAATCCCTGCCGGGCAAGGCTGAAAAACCACCTGGAGTCGGCACCACGCCAACCCGGAAAAACCCTGAAAGCCCCGATTCAAAAGGCCCTCACGAGAACAGCCATCCAATTAAAGACCACACAGTCACAAACTGAATGGAGGTGCTTTGCAGATTATTGCCTGACAACACTCATGCAATCGAAAAGAGGTGCTAGCATAGAGCCACCAGTCGACCTCAGTGTGCACCCTAACTAGTAGTCAGGATATGACCGAGCCAGAAGACCCCAGCCGCGAGCGCCTCAAGCATCACTTTGCCCAGCGGGTAATTCATCAAGCACGTCAGATTCTTGAGATATGGCAGCGTCTGCAGCGCAGCGAGTGGTCGATCAGCGACCTGTCGGAACTGAGCGAGGCCAATCTGCGCCTGCTGCGTTTTGCCGAACGTTTCGAGCAACCGGAACACACGCAACTGGCACGCCATATCAGCCAGTCGCTGGAGGCTGTCGACGCCAATCGCGGACGCCTGAGCAGCGGCCTGATCACCGACCTCAACCGTTTGATGCAGCGCCTGTCGCGCACCGGCCTGCGCCATGGCGATCAACTCGACCAAACCTTCCTGCCGCCTCTGCGCAAGCCGATCTACGTGATGCTGCAGGATCATGACCGTGGCGAACGCCTGGCCAAACAGCTTGAGTTCTTTGGTCTCAGCGCCCAGTCCCTGGACAGTGTGGCGGCGTTTCGCTCCTCGATGGTCGAGCGCCTGCCGGCGGCGATAGTCATGGATGTGGATTTCAGCGGCCCCGGCGTTGGCTTGCAACTGGCCGCCGAAGCCCAGGCAGGCCTCGATCATCGTTTACCGCTGTTGTTCTTCAGCCTGCACGAAACCGACACCCCGACCCGCCTGGCCGCCGTGCGGGCCGGTGGTCAGGAGTTTCTCACCGGCACCCTCGAAGCCTCGAGCCTGCTGGAGAAAATCGAAGTCCTGACCTGCGTCGCCCAGTACGAACCTTATAAAGTGCTGATCATCGACGATTCCCGCGCCCAGGCACTGCACACCGAACGCCTCCTTAATAGTGCAGGGATCGTCACCCGGACCTTGATCGAGCCGATCCAGGCCATGGCCGAGCTGGCGGACTTTCAACCGGACCTGATCATCCTCGACATGTACATGCCGGCCTGCACCGGGACGGAACTGGCCAAGGTGATTCGCCACAACGACCGGTATGTCAGCGTGCCGATCATTTATCTGTCGGCCGAGGATGACCTGGACAAGCAACTCGACGCCATGAGCGAAGGCGGCGACGACTTCCTGACCAAACCGATCAAGCCCCGGCACCTGATCACCACGGTGCGCAATCGGGCGGCTCGGGCACGTAACCTCAAGGCTCGGATGGTCCGCGACAGCCTCACCGGCTTGTACAACCACACCCACATTCTGCAATTGCTCGAAGACTGCTCGTTCCGCGCCCGACGCGAGAACAAGCCGCTGAGCTTTGCCATGCTCGACATCGACCACTTCAAACGGGTCAATGACAGCCACGGCCACCCCATGGGCGACCGCGTGATCAAGAGCCTGGCGCTGTTCCTCAAGCAACGGTTGCGCAAGACCGACTTCATCGGCCGATATGGCGGCGAAGAGTTCGCCATCGTCATGCCCGACACTGACCTTGAAGCGGCCTACCGGGTCCTCGATGAAATACGTCAGCGGTTTGCCGAAATTCACTACCCCGCTCAACCCCATGATCTTTGGTGCACCTTCAGTGCCGGGGTGGTCGAGTGGTGCGAACACTCGGACAGCCTGTTGATGGCCAGCCAGGCAGACGAGGCGCTCTACCGAGCCAAAGACGCCGGCCGTAATCGCGTGCAGGCGGCCAGGACGTCAAAGCAAAGTGCCACTTTTTCATCGCAAATCACTCCCTCAGTCATAACCCTGTAACAGAAACGCAATAAATTCAGGCGCTTACCATTCTGACGTTGGTAGACACGATGCGCCTGAAGCTGCTGACCAATCTCAATACCCTTCTTTTAGTCGCCGTCTGCGTCGCCCTTGGCGCCACGCTCTGGTGGTCGCAAAAAGCCCTCGAACGCCCCTATCTATTAATGGAGCGTTACCTCGGCCTGTCCCAGCAGTTTCAAAATGAAGTCGCGCGCAACGTCGAGGATTACCTCGCCAGCGGCGATGCCGTGCGCTTGAGCAGCGCCAGCCAGGCCATCGACGGCCTGCAAAAAGAACTCGGCGAATTGCCGCCAGCCCTGGCCGAAACTTTGCGTCCCAGCCTGTCGACCCTGGACGAATTCAGCAAAACCGATCTGCTGGCCGCCGGCAAACTCGCCGGCGACCCACAAGCCCTGCTGCTGCAAGCCGAACGGGAATTGAGCGCCAGCCTTGATCAACTCAGCCAATACGCCAGCGGCAACGCTGCCTATCTGACGCCGTTGCTCGCCGCCTCCCAGCACCTGGGCAAACTGTCCCTGGCCCGGGACAAACTGGTCAGCAGCGGTCGTAGTGAGCTGGCCGCCGATGTGGAGCGCGAAGTCGCCAGCATCCGTACCCAGGCTGAGCAACTGGATACCCTGCCGCTGCTGGGCGTGGCCGCCCGTGGTGAATCGAATACGGATGACTTCGCCGCGATGATGGGCCTGGAGAACACCGAGAAAACCGTCGTCGAAGATGCCGGCGTCGGCCTCAAGCGCGAACTGAACAGCCTCCTCACCCGCTACCCGGCGGAACTGGCGCGCACCCGCGAGCAGATCGAGAAACGCGCCGACCTCAGCACCGCGACCCACCTGAAAATCGCAGCCGTACAGCAAGCCATCGCTGGCCTGGAACCCGTGGTTCGTGCCCAGCACGGACAGATCCAGAGTGAAGTGCGATTGATGCAAGGCGTGATGATTGGTCTGATTTTGCTGATCGCCCTGCTCATCGACACCCTGCAACGACGCCTGGCCCGGACCCTGACCAATCTGGCGCCGGCCCTCTCGACCTGGGCCGAGGGCGATTTCAGCCGAAACATTGAACTGGGCAAGACCAACCGCGAACTGCGTGACATCGAGGCTTCGCTCAATCGTCTGCGCGCCTACCTGGTGGACCTGGTGGGCACCATTCGCCTCAACGCCGAGCAGGTTGCCGGCAGCAGCCGGACCCTGGCCGAGCTGAGCAACGACCTGCACAGCGGTGCCGAACATCAAGCCGGCGACACGGCAATGATTCGCGACTCGCTGAGCGAACTGGAAGCGACCATTCAACAAGTGGCCGGCGATGCCAGTCAGGCTGCCGATGCCAGCCGCCACGCGGGCCAGGCCGTCGCACACGGGCAGAAAGTCATTGGCCTGAGCCTGACCGGCCTGCATGCGCTGGTGGGTGAAGTGCAGGGCAATGCGCAGATGATCGAACACCTGGCCGAGGAGTCGGCCACCATCGGCGGCGTTTTAACGGTGATCCGTTCGATTGCCGACCAGACCAATCTGTTGGCCTTGAACGCGGCCATCGAAGCCGCTCGTGCCGGGGAAATGGGGCGAGGCTTTGCCGTGGTGGCCGAAGAAGTTCGTTCTCTGGCACAGCGCACCGCCGGCGCCACGGGAGAAATTCAAACCCTGATCGCCGGCCTGCAAACTGCCGCGCGGCAATCGGTCGAAGGCATGCGCGCCCAGGTCGAACACGCCGAAGCCACCGCCAGCCAGGCCCAGGCGGCTGATGGCGCACTGGATAAAATCGTCGGGGCGATCCAGACCATTTCCGAGACAGCCGTGCGCATTGCCGATGTCACCGCCCAGCAGAGTGGCGCTGTCAGCGAAATCCGCGATCACAGTGAGCGGATTCACCAATTGGGTGGGGATAACTTGCTGCGCATTGGCGAGGGGCGCGAACAAGGGGAGAACCTGCTGGTGCTGGGCGGGCAACTGCATACGGCCGTTCAGGCGTTCCGCGTCTGATAGATCGCCTTCGCGAGCAAGCTCGCACACGCTTGATTTGTGTACGCCGCAGATCCCCCCGTGTGAGCGACCCTGCTCGCGATAGCGTCATCACCTCCATCCTTGGCCCTGCATACCCGCCCGCCGTCCGCTATCATGCCCCCAATTCCGATACGCGAGATTGTCATGCGCCGTTTGCTCTGCCTGCTGCTTTTCGTGCTCGCCCTGCCGGCCACCGCCACCGGGCTGCTGGAGAACCGGCCCAGTTCGACGCTGGGTTCGATCAACAACAGCGCCGATTTCCTGCCGGTGCGCGAAGCCTTCCAGCTCAGCCTGGTGGAGAGCACGCCGCAATCAATCAAGCTGCGCTTCGTCGCCACCGAGGGTTATTACCTCTACCGCCACCGCTTTCAGTTCCGCGCCGATCCGGTCGACCTCACGCTCGGCCCCGCCCGGCTGCCCAAGGGCGAACAAAAGCACGACGAGTACTTCGGTGATGTCGAGGTCTATCACGGCATTCTCGACGTCGAACTGCCGCGCACAGACCAACGTGCCTTTACCCTCGCCGTGACCTACCAGGGCTGTGCGGACAAAGGCCTGTGCTATCCACCCGAGACCGAACGCCTGAGCATCAGCGGCGACGGCGCAACGCCAGCCCATGACTGGGGCTGGCGTGCACTGGCGCTGTTCTTTCTCGCCGGCCTGGGCCTGACCTTTACCCCCTGCGTACTGCCCATGCTGCCGATCCTTTCCGGCGTGGTGTTGCGCGGCCAGGTCGGTGGCTGGCGCGGGTTCAATCTGTCACTGGCGTATGTCCTGCCGATGGCCGCCTGCTTCGCCCTGCTCGGCGCATTGATGGGGATGTTCGGCGCGCAGCTCAATCTGCAAGCACGCCTGCAATCGGCCTGGGTGCTGGTGCCGTTCGCGATGTTTTTTGCCGTGTTCGCCCTGGCGATGTTCGGTGTGTTCGAACTCAAGTTGCCCTATGCGATCAGCAGCCGACTCGATCGCATCGCCGGACGCACCGAAGGCGGTTCATTGTGGGGCGCCGCCGTACTGGGCGTGGTCTCCAGCCTGCTGGTTTCGCCCTGTGTCTCGGCACCTCTGGCCGGCGCGCTGCTTTACATCAGCGCCAGCGGCGATGCCTTGGGCGGCGGCCTGAAACTGTTCATGCTCGGCCTCGGCATGGGCGCCCCGCTGTTACTGGTCGCCACCGGCGGCGCCGCCTGGTTGCCGAAGAGCGGCCCCTGGCTGATCTACGTGAAAAACGCGATTGGCGTGCTGCTGCTGGGGCTGGCGATCGGTTTGCTCAGCCGCGTCATGCCGGGGCAGATCACCTTGCTGTTGATCGGTTTGCTGGCCGGTGGCGTCGGACTGTTCATGGGCGCACTGGAGTTCGTCTACAAACCTCCTCGAAAACGCCTGGGTCAATTGCTCGGGATGTTTCTGCTGTTTTATGCGCTGGCCTGCTGGTATGGCGCGTTCAGCGGTCAGACCGACCCTTTCAATCCGATCGGCCAGACGCGCACGATTGCTGCCAACGAGACCGCGCCAAACACCCGAGCCTGGCAAACCGTCAACACTCCGGCCGACCTCGACCGCGTCCTCGCCGAAGCTCGCGCCTCCGGCACCCCTTTGCTGCTCGACTGGTACGCCGACTGGTGCATCAGCTGCAAAGTCATCGAACACGAAGTGCTCAACGACGCCACCGTGGTTGAACGGCTCAAGGGCTATCGGCTGATTCGTTTCGACATCACCGCCAGCAATGCCGAGCAACGCACCCTGCTCGACCGCTACAAACTGTTCGGGCCTCCGGCACTGATGTTTTTCGGCAAGGACGGCGTCGAGCGTGCCGAAGTGCGGGTGATCGGCGAGATCAATGCGGCGGACTTCGCCGAACGTGTCGCCAGGGCTAATGACCGGATTTAATCAAGCGGTCATATATTTCGCGCAAACATCGGTCATCGTGCTGCCTATTGCAGAGAACTGGACAGTCACAAAGGCTTTGCGGCATAGTCGCCGGGTTCTGACAACTGCACACGGATAACAAAGGAACAGCCGATGGCGACCCTACTGGTTCTGCACGGACCCAACCTGAACTTGCTTGGCACCCGTGAACCGGGCACCTACGGCGCCACGACGCTGGCGCAGATCAACCAGGACCTGGAACGCCGGGCCCGTGAAGCCGGCCACCATTTGCTGCACCTGCAAAGCAATGCCGAGTACGAATTGATCGACCGCATCCACGCTGCTCGCACCGAAGGCGTGGACTTCATTTTGATCAACCCAGCAGCTTTTACGCATACAAGTGTCGCATTACGTGACGCGTTGCTGGCGGTGAGCATCCCATTCATCGAAGTGCATTTGTCTAACGTGCACAAACGCGAACCTTTCCGCCATCACTCTTACTTCTCCGACGTAGCGGTGGGAGTGATCTGCGGCCTTGGCGCCAGCGGTTATCGACTGGCCCTGGAGGCCGCCCTAGAGCAGCTTGAAAAACAGGCAACAGCTTGAACAACAAGCGTTAAACGCCCCTGACCGACCCTTGGGAGTTGATGATTCATGGATATCCGTAAAGTTAAGAAACTGATCGAATTGCTGGAAGAGTCCGGCATCGACGAGCTCGAGATCAAGGAAGGCGAAGAGTCCGTACGCATCAGCCGTCATAGCAAGACCCCGGCTCAGCAGTACTACGCACCGGCTCCAATGCATGCTCCGGCTGCCGCGCCTGCCGCTGCCGCCGCTCCGGCTGCCGCTGCCGCCCCAGCAGCTGCTCCGGCCGCACCAGCGCTGAACGGCACCGTTGCCCGTTCGCCGATGGTCGGTACGTTCTATCGCAAGTCTTCGCCAACCTCGCCGTCCTTCGTTGAAGTCGGCCAGACCGTGAAGAAAGGCGACACCCTGTGCATCGTTGAAGCCATGAAGATGATGAACCACATCGAAGCTGAAACCAGCGGTGTGATCGAATCCATCCTCGTCGAAGACGGCCAGCCGGTTGAGTACGACCAACCGCTGTTCACCATCGTTTGAACCGCGGAGAGCCTTTGATGACTGCGAAGTTGGAAAAAGTTCTGATCGCCAACCGCGGTGAGATCGCACTGCGGATTCTGCGCGCCTGCAAAGAGATGGGCATCAAGACCGTCGCCGTTTATTCCAAGGCTGACAAGGAACTGATGCACCTGGGCCTGGCAGACGAATCCGTCTGCATCGGTCCGGCATCGGCTGCCCACTCTTACCTGCACATCCCGGCAATCATCGCCGCGGCCGAAGTGACCGGCGCCACCGCCATTCACCCTGGCTACGGTTTCCTCGCGGAAAACGCCGACTTTGCCGAACAGGTCGAGAACTCCGGCTTCGCCTTCATCGGTCCGAAAGCCGAAACCATCCGCCTGATGGGCGACAAGGTTTCGGCCAAGCACGCGATGATCGCCGCTGGCGTACCGACTGTTCCCGGTTCCGACGGCCCGCTGCCGGAAGACGAAGAAACCGCTCTGCGCATCGGCCGCGAAGTCGGTTACCCGGTGATCATCAAAGCCGCTGGCGGCGGTGGTGGTCGCGGCATGCGCGTCGTGCACAAGGAAGAAGACCTGATTTCCTCGGCGAAACTGACCCGCTCCGAAGCGGGCGCAGCGTTCGGCAACCCGATGGTCTATCTGGAAAAATTCCTGACCAACCCACGTCACGTGGAAGTTCAGGTGCTGTCCGACGGCCAGGGCAACGCCATCCATCTGGGCGACCGTGACTGCTCGCTGCAGCGCCGTCACCAGAAAGTTCTCGAAGAAGCGCCGGCACCGGGCATCGACGAGAAGGCTCGCCAGGAAGTCTTCGCCCGCTGCGTCAAGGCGTGCATCGACATTGGTTACCGTGGCGCAGGCACTTTCGAGTTCCTGTACGAAAACGGTCGCTTCTACTTCATCGAGATGAACACTCGTGTCCAGGTAGAGCACCCGGTTTCGGAAATGGTCACCGGTATCGACATCGTCAAGGAGATGCTGAGCATCGCCGCCGGCAACAAGCTGTCGTTCACCCAGGATGACGTGGTCATCCGCGGTCACGCACTGGAATGCCGGATCAACGCCGAAGACCCGAAAACCTTCATGCCAAGCCCTGGCACGGTCAAGCATTTCCACGCTCCAGGCGGCAACGGCGTTCGCGTCGACTCGCACCTGTACAGTGGTTATGCCGTTCCGCCGAACTACGATTCGTTGATCGGCAAGCTGATCACCTACGGCGCAACCCGTGACGAAGCCATGGCGCGCATGCGCAATGCGCTGGACGAAATCGTGGTCGACGGGATCAAGACCAACATCCCGCTGCACCGCGACCTGACCCGCGATGAAGGCTTCTGCAAAGGGGGCGTGAACATTCACTACCTCGAGCACAAGCTGGCAGGCGAGAAGCACTAAGCTTCGACCCGAACAACAAAGCCGCCTTCGGGCGGTTTTGTTGTTTCTGGATATTTCATTTAACGAATCACCACCGACCCTTTGGGAGCGGGCTTGCCCGCGATAGCGGTGAATCAGTCTACGATTGATATCGGATGTACCGGCTTCATCGCGAGCAAGCCCGCTCCCACAGGGCATGTGTTGATGCTCGGACCAACCTACTCCCACAAAACCCGCACTCTCGCGTAAACTTGCGCGCTTCTCGCAGCTCGCTAGGCTGCAATCAATATTTTTCAAAGGTGCCCGCCATGCCTTGGCTGCAAGTCCGTCTCGCCATCAGCCCAGAACAAGCCGAAACCTATGAAGACGCTTTCCTTGAAGTGGGCGCCGTGTCGGTGACCTTCATGGACGCCGAAGATCAGCCGATCTTCGAGCCGGAACTCAATACCACGCCTCTGTGGTCGCACACCCACTTGCTGGCGCTGTTCGAAGGCGGCACCGAAGCCGGCCCGGTACTGGCCCATCTGGAATTGCTGACCGGCAGCCCGCTGCCCGAGCATCACAGCGAAGTGATCGAAGACCAGGACTGGGAACGCAGCTGGATGGACAATTTCCAGCCGATGCGATTTGGCCAGCGCCTGTGGATCGTACCGAGCTGGCACGCGGCACCCGAGCCTGATGCGGTCAACCTGTTGCTTGACCCGGGTCTGGCGTTCGGCACCGGCACCCACCCCACCACCGCGCTGTGCCTGGAGTGGCTCGACGGCCAGGACCTGAAGGACTGCAATGTGCTGGACTTCGGCTGCGGCTCGGGGATTCTGGCGATTGCCGCCCTTCTGCTGGGCGCGAAGCAAGCCGTGGGCACCGACATCGACGTTCAGGCGCTGGAAGCCTCCCGCGACAACGCCGGGCGCAACAATATTGCCGAAGAACGCTTCCCGCTGTACCTGCCGGAAGACTTGCCGCAAGTTCAGGCCGACGTGCTGGTTGCCAACATTCTCGCCGGTCCGCTGGTGTCCCTGGCGCCGCAGCTGTCCGGGCTGGTCAGGACCGGCGGCCGCCTGGCGCTGTCGGGCATCCTCGCCGAGCAAGGCGAAGAAGTGGCCGCCGCCTACGCCAAGGACTTCGAACTGGATCCGATCGCCAATCGCGATGGCTGGGTGCGCATTACCGGTCGTCGGCGCTAGAATGAGCCTCTGCATAATCCGGATCGCCGCATGACCGACAGCTTCGTCACTCAGTGCCCGCATTGCCAAACCAGCTTCCGCGTCAGCCATGCTCAGTTGAGCGTGGCTCGCGGCGTTGTTCGCTGTGGCTCATGCCTGCAGGTGTTCAATGCCGCCAAGCAGCTGCTTGAGCAGGCCGGCAAGGAACCTGTCGCGCCGGTCGCCCCGGCCATCGTCGAAGCACCGGAACCCGCAGAACCCCGCGCCATCAGCCAAAAACAATGGACAGCCGCCGAGCTGGACCTCGACAGTCTCGACCTCGACGAAGAACTCGCCCGCCTCGAACAGCGGGAAATCCAGCCGACCACGGAGTTCACCCGGCATCGCGAAGACACGCTGAGTGCGCGTCGCGACACTGCCGAGACCGAAGAGCCCTGGTCCGACAGCCTGTTCAGCGAATCGGCTGCCGATTGCGCGCAGACCGACGGAGAGGATTTGCCGGAGCTGGAACTGGTACCGAGCAAACCCTCGCGCACCGAACCCTCGCTGTCCCTGGAACCCGTAGAACCGGAGGACGAAGCAGCGCCGCCACAACTGCGCCTGCACGACCCGCTCGACACGCCGGTTCATCATGAGCGCCTGTCGGCCACTGCAAGCGACGAGCATGACGACGACCTGCCCTCAATCGAGCCATTACGCAAGCGACGCGAGCGCAGCGAACCCGGCGTGCGCGCCGACGTGCTGCAGGACCTGACCGATGATCCGCTGCAACTCGACTGGCAAAAACGTCGCTCGCCATGGGGGCGCCGACTCTTCTGGTTACTGTTGATCGTGCTTGGTGCCGGTGCCCTTGTCGGCCAGTATGTTGCCTACCACTTCGATGAACTGGCACGTCAGGACCAATACCGCCCGTGGTTCCAGCAGCTGTGCCCGCAAATCGGTTGCACCGTGCCATCCAAGGTCGATATCGCGAAAATCAAAAGCAGCAACCTGGTGGTGCGCAGCCACCCTGAATTCAACGGTGCCCTGGTGGTCGACGCGATCATCTATAACCGTGCGCCCTTCTCCCAGCCATTCCCGCTGCTGGAACTGCGCTTTGCCGACCTCAATGGCCATCTGATCGCCAGCCGTCGCTTCAAGCCCGGCGAGTACCTGGGCGGCGACCTCGAAGGCATGGCCGAAATGCCCCCGCAGACACCAATCCACATCGCGCTGGACATTCTCGACCCAGGCGCCAAAGCGGTGAACTACAGTCTCAGCTTCCACTCGCCCGAGTGAACCGGCTCCCCCATCCTGAATTGACGACGGCTTTCTGACTGCGCACGCCGGGACCAAACCGCTGGCGATAACAGAATAACTGTTCAGATTTTGTTCAATTCAGCCTTTATCCAGTCATCGAGAGCGGGTATCATGCCAACCCTTTTTCGAACTCTCATGATCCGGCCCCACAACAGGGAAGTCCTATGTCGGCGGTACGCATCGGTCCATACACATTACACAACGGCTTGATTCTCGCTCCCATGGCGGGCGTCACCGACCAGCCCTTTCGTCAGCTGTGCAAGCGACTGGGCGCGGGACTAGTAGTCTCGGAGATGGTTACCAGCGACATGAGTTTGTGGAACACCCGCAAGTCACGCATGCGCATGATCCACGAAGGTGATCCCGAGCCACGCTCGGTACAGATCGCCGGTGGTGACGCACAGATGCTGGCGGATGCGGCCCGGGCCAACGTCGAGCTGGGCGCGCAGATCATTGATATCAACATGGGCTGTCCGGCGAAGAAAGTCTGCAACAAGGCTGCCGGTTCCGCGCTGTTGAAGGACGAGGCATTGGTTACCGAGATCCTGCAGGCGGTAGTGGCTGCGGTTGATGTGCCGGTGACCCTGAAGATCCGTACCGGCTGGGACCGGGACAACAAGAACGGCCTGACCGTGGCGAAGATCGCCGAGCAGGCAGGCATCACGGCGCTGGCGGTCCATGGCCGCACCCGCGCCGATCTGTACACCGGGGAAGCCGAGTACGACACCATTGCCGCGATCAAGCAGGCGGTGTCGATGCCGGTCTTCGCCAATGGCGACATCGATTCGCCGGAGAAGGCCCGATACGTGCTTGACGCGACCGGTGCCGACGGCCTGTTGGTAGGTCGGGCTGCCCAGGGGCGGCCATGGATTTTTCGCGAGATCGACCATTTCCTGCGTACCGGCGAGAAGCTCCCGGCGCTGGAGCTGATCGAGGTGGAACGCATTCTGCTAGAGCACCTGGCTGCGCTGCACGCCTTCTATGGAGACGTGATGGGCGTACGCATTGCTCGAAAGCATGTGGGCTGGTATCTCGCAACCTTGCCGGGCGCCAGGGAGTTTCGCGCCCACTTCAATCGTTTGGAAGATACGGAAGCACAATGCGCCAACGTTCAGGGCTTCTTCGCCGAACGTTACAAGAGCCTGACAGGGGACGGAGAGGGGGTGGCCGCATGACGATGATGACCGAGACTTTAGTGAGTGGAACAACACCCGTGAGCGACAACGTGAATTTGAAACAGCACCTCAATACCCCGAGCGAAGAAGGCCAGACCCTTCGTGGGAGTGTCGAGAAAGCGCTGCACAATTATTTCGCCCACCTTGAGGGCGCTGCCGTCACGGATGTGTACAACCTGGTGCTCTCCGAAGTCGAGGCTCCCCTGCTCGAGTGCGTGATGAACTACGTCAAGGGCAACCAGACCAAGGCCAGCGAGATGCTCGGACTGAACCGGGGCACGCTGCGCAAGAAACTCAAGCAGTACGATTTGCTGTAAGCATTCAATCAAACCAGAAAGGCGCCCGCGTAAAACCGGTCGCCTTTTTTGCTGACTCCTTTGCTTTTGATGGAAATTGAAATGACCGACCAGACTACCCGCCTGCCGATCCGCCGCGCCTTGATCAGCGTTTCCGACAAGACCGGGATCCTCGAATTCGCCAAGGAACTTGAAGCCCTGGGCGTCGAGATCCTCTCCACCGGCGGGACGTTCAAGCTGCTGCAGGACAACGGCGTTGCCGCAGTGGAAGTCGCTGATTACACCGGTTTTGCCGAAATGATGGACGGTCGGGTGAAAACCCTGCACCCGAAAATCCACGGCGGGATCCTCGGTCGTCGCGGTATCGACGACGCCATCATGAACGAGCACGGCATCAAGCCGATCGACCTGGTAGCAGTCAACCTGTATCCGTTCGAAGCCACCATCAACAAGCCAGGCTGTGACCTGCCGACCGCGATCGAAAACATCGACATCGGCGGCCCGACCATGGTTCGTTCGGCAGCGAAGAACCACAAGGACGTGGCCATCGTGGTCAATGCCAGCGATTACGCCAGCGTCCTCGAAAACCTCAAGGCCGGCGGCCTGACCTACGCCCAGCGTTTCGACCTGATGCTCAAGGCCTTCGAACACACCGCCGCCTACGATGGCATGATCGCCAACTACATGGGCACCGTGAACCAGGCCGCTGACACCCTCAGCACCGAAGGTCGCAGCGAATTCCCGCGCACCTTCAACAGCCAGTTCATCAAGGCCCAGGAAATGCGCTACGGCGAGAACCCGCACCAGAGCGCGGCGTTCTACGTGGAAGCCAAGCCTGCCGAAGTCGGCATCGCCACCGCGACCCAACTGCAAGGCAAGGAACTGTCGTACAACAACGTGGCCGACACCGACGCTGCGCTGGAGTGCGTGAAGAGCTTCGTCAAGCCAGCCTGTGTGATTGTCAAGCACGCCAACCCGTGTGGCGTGGCCGTCAGCCCGGACGCCGAAGGCGGTATCCGCAAGGCCTACGACCTCGCCTACGCCACCGACACCGAATCCGCGTTCGGCGGCATTATCGCGTTCAACCGCGAGCTGGATGCTGAAACCGCCAAGGCCATCGTCGAGCGTCAGTTCGTCGAAGTGATCATCGCCCCGAGCGTCAGCGAAGAAGCCCGCGCCATCGTGGCCGCCAAAGCCAACGTACGCCTGCTGGCCTGCGGCGAGTGGTCGGCTGACCGCGCGGCTGCCTGGGACTACAAACGCGTCAACGGTGGTCTGCTGGTGCAGAGCCGCGACATCGGCATGATCAGCGCCGATGACCTGAAAGTCGTGACCAAACGCGCGCCGACCGAACAGGAAATCCACGATCTGATCTTCGCCTGGAAAGTCGCCAAGTACGTTAAATCCAACGCCATCGTCTACGCCAAGAACCGTCAGACCATCGGTGTTGGCGCTGGCCAGATGAGCCGCGTGAACTCGGCACGTATCGCCGCGATCAAGGCGGAACATGCTGGCTTGCAGGTACAGGGCGCGGTCATGGCTTCCGATGCGTTCTTCCCGTTCCGCGACGGCATCGACAACGCGGCCAAGGCCGGTATCACCGCAGTGATCCAGCCAGGCGGCTCGATGCGTGACAACGAAGTGATTGCAGCAGCCGACGAGGCCGGCATCGCCATGGTGTTCACCGGCATGCGCCACTTCCGTCACTAAGCATACGTCCACTGACTGTAGGAGCGAGCTTGCTCGCGAAGAACGAATAGACGCCACAGTGTTTCAGACACTCCGCGTTATCGTTAACCACCATCGCGAGCAGGCCCGCTCCTACAGCCCCCAGATTTGCGTCATCCGAGGTTTTTGAAATGAATGTTTTGATCATTGGCAGCGGTGGCCGTGAACACGCCCTGGCCTGGAAAGTGGCTCAGGATCCGCGTGTGCAGAAGGTTTTCGTGGCTCCGGGCAACGCCGGCACCGCCATTGAAGCCAAGTGCGAGAACGTCGCCATCGACGTGCTGGCGCTTGAGCAGCTTGCAGACTTTGCCGAGAAAAACGTTTCCCTGACCATCGTCGGCCCTGAAGTGCCGCTGGTCGCTGGCGTCGTCGATCTGTTCCGTTCGCGCGGCCTGGATTGCTTCGGCCCGACCGCTGGCGCCGCTCAGCTGGAAGGTTCGAAAGCGTTCACCAAGGACTTCCTGGCCCGCCACAAGATCCCGACCGCCGACTACCAGAACTTCACCGAGATCGAGCCGGCACTGGCTTACCTGCGTGAAAAAGGTGCGCCGATCGTGATCAAGGCCGATGGTCTTGCCGCCGGTAAAGGCGTGATCGTGGCCATGACCCTGGCCGAAGCCGAAGACGCCGTGCGCGACATGCTGGCCGGTAACGCTTTCGGCGACGCCGGTTCCCGCGTGGTGATCGAAGAGTTCCTGGACGGCGAAGAAGCCAGCTTCATCGTCATGGTTGACGGCAAGAACGTCTTGCCGATGGCCACCAGCCAGGACCACAAACGCGTCGGTGACGGCGATACCGGCCCGAACACGGGCGGCATGGGTGCCTACTCCCCTGCTCCGGTGGTCACCAGCGAAGTGCATCAACGCGTCATGGACCTGGTGATCTGGCCGACGGTTCGCGGCATGGCCGAGGAAGGAAACGTCTACACTGGATTCCTGTACGCTGGCCTGATGATCGACAAGGCTGGTAACCCAAAAGTTATCGAATTCAATTGCCGTTTCGGCGACCCTGAGACCCAGCCGGTCATGCTGCGCCTGCAGTCAAGCCTGGTACTGCTGGTAGAAGCTGCCCTGGCCCAGGCGCTGGACAAAGTTGAAGCGCAATGGGATCCACGCCCTAGCGTCGGTATCGTACTGGCCGCAGGCGGCTATCCTGGTGACTACGCCAAAGGCGCGGCCATCAAGGGTCTGGATGCAGCCGCGACACTGGAAGGCAAAGTCTTCCACGCCGGTACTGCACTCAAGGACGGTCAAGTCGTGACGGCCGGTGGTCGGGTGCTTTGCGCCACCGCCATGGGCACCAGCGTCGATGCCGCTCAACAGCAGGCGTACAAGCTGGCAGCCAAGATTGATTGGGAAGGCTGTTTCTATCGCAAGGACATTGGCTACCGCGCCATTGCCCGCGAGCGTGGCGAAAATCAGGAATAAGCTACCCTTTCAGCCGGGCAAGGGCTTCGGGCCCTTGCCTGACTATTACGGCGCCGCGCATAGTTATATTCTGGCATCAACCTACGAAGGGATTTCGCCGTGCGCTGGCTCAGGATTGCCATAGGTTTCACCGTCACCTTGCTGACCTTGCTCTGCATGCTCCCGGCTCAGGCCGCGCAAGGCAGTGGCTGGTCCGTTTTGCTCGACGAACAGGGCGACCTGCAGCTGAGCGACATCCGTTCCGCACGCTACACCAATCAATTCAGCCCTATCGAACTCGACGAGCTCACCGCCGCCGCGCCCGATGGCGCGCTTTGGCTACGATTCCGGCTTGCTCCCGGCAAGCACGAGCAGTTGCTTCGGGTATTCGCACCCGATTTGCTGCACTTCAATATGTATGTGCTGGACGGCGACAAGCTGATCGAGCAATCGAAGACAGGCGGTGAACAACCCAATACCGATCGACCTTTGCCCAGCAGCGACTTGATGCTTCCGTTGCCGCAAAGCGACAAGCCTCTCGACGTCTACTTGCGACTGGTTTCCGAACACCAGCTGCGCCCCTACATCACGTTGCAATCAGCCATCATGACTGCAGCCAATCAGAGCCAGACGCTGATCTACGGCCTGCTGCTGGGCTGTATCGGCATGCTGATCCTGCACAACCTCATCCGCTACGCCTACACCCGCTCGCGCAGCAGCCTGTGGCTGGCGGCATCCGAAGGCTGCCTGATGCTCAGCCTGGTCCTGTTGTTGAACCTGGCAGGTCCCTGGCTTCCGGAGTGGCAAGCGGTGCAAACCCCGGGCGCGTACCTCGCCTTGTTACTGACCGCCCCCTGCGGCCTGATGTTTGCGTTACGCTTCTTCGCTCCCCTCGGTGTACATCCGCTGAACAGAGTGATCGTGGGCGAAATCCTGTTGATCATGATCTCGGGGTTGCTACTGCTGTTCGTCAACACGCTGCCGTTGAACTTCATCACCTACGGACTGGTGGCCCTCGCCGGCTTGACGATGCTGTTCGCCAGCGCCTTTCACTGGCAGAAAGGCTATCGCCCGGCGCGGCTGTTCGTGGCCGCCATGGTGGTGTTCAATCTCGGCATACTGATCATCCTGCCCGCACTGCTGGGGCTGACCCTGATCGAACCCCACGGCCTGATCACCACTCTACTGGCGTTCATTTGTATCAGCGGCCTGCTGATGAGCATCGCCCTGAGCGAGCGCCAGCGCAGTATCACCGAAGATCGCTTCAGCATCAGTCGTGACCTGGCCGCCAGCAACGCCGAGATCAACGCCAAGGCCGAATTCCTGGCAAAGATCAGCCATGAGATCCGCACCCCGATGAACGGCGTGCTGGGCATGACCGAACTGTTACTGGGCACACCACTCTCGGTCAAACAGCGCGACTACGTACAGACCATCCACAGCGCCGGCAACGAACTGCTGACGCTGATCAACGAGATCCTCGACATCTCCAAGCTCGAATCCGGGCAGATAGAACTGGACGATGTGCAATTCGACCTCAACGCCCTGATCGAAGACTGCCTGAGCATCTTCCGCGCCAAGGCCGAACAACAGAACGTCGAATTGATCAGCTTCATCCAGCCGCAAGTGCCGCGAGTCATCAGCGGTGATCCGACGCGTTTGCGCCAGACCCTGTTGAGCCTGGTTGAAAACGCCCTGAAAAAAACCGATGAAGGCGAAATCCTGATCGTCGTCGCTCTCGACGAACGCAGCCCCAAACCACGCCTGCGCATTGCCGTGCAGGACAGTGGCGAACCGATGGACGCCGAGGAGCGCGACGCGCTGATGCACGCCGAATTGCACAGCAAGCATTTCCTGTCGGCCAACCGGACGGGCGGAAATCTGGGCCTCGTCATCGCCCGTCAGTTGATTCGCCTGATGCACGGTGAATTCGGCATCAAGAGTGGCAACAACCAGGGCAGCACCTTGTGGCTGACCTTGCCGCTGGACCCTGACCGCCTTGAACACCCGACTTCCGACCTCGACGGCCCGCTGCAGGGCGCACGGGTGTTGGTGGTGGATGACAACGATACCTGCCGCAAGGTGCTGGTGCAGCAATGCAGCGCCTGGGGCCTGAACGTCAGCGCAGTACCGTCCGGCAAGGAAGCGCTGGCACTGCTGCGCACCAAGGCGCACCTGCGCGACTACTTCGACGTGGTCCTGCTGGACCAGAACATGCCCGGCATGACCGGCATGCAACTGGCCGCCAAGATCAAGGAAGACCCGAGCCTCAATCACGATATCCTGCTGATCATGCTCACCGGCATCAGCAATGCGCCGAGCAAGATCATCGCGCGCAATTCCGGAATCAAGCGCATCCTCGCCAAACCCGTGGCCGGCTACACCCTCAAGACAACCCTGGCCGACGAGCTGACCCAGCGCAACAAGGGCCTCGCCGTCATGCAGCAGCCACCCTCGGGTCCGCCCCTGCCGGTCAAGGTTCCCGCCGATTTCCGCATTCTGGTGGCCGAAGACAACAGCATCTCGACCAAGGTTATCCGCGGCATGCTGGGCAAGCTCAATCTGCAGCCCGACACCGCCAGCAATGGCGAAGAAGCCTTGCAGGCCATGAAGGCCCAGCGTTACGACCTGGTGCTGATGGATTGCGAAATGCCGATCCTCGACGGTTTCTCGGCGACCCAGCAGTTGCGTGCCTGGGAAGTCGGCAACCAGCGGACTCGGACCCCCGTGGTGGCACTGACCGCACACATCCTAACCGAGCACAAGGAGCGCGCGCGCCAGGCCGGTATGGACGGACACATGGCCAAACCGGTCGAATTGTCGCAACTGCGTGAACTGATCGAACACTGGGTTGCGCAGCGCGAACAGCAAAACCGCGCCACGACCCCAACGTCCTGAGCCGACAGGCTCCGCAACGCCTGATAGACTCCCCCCTCGACTTCCCTCGCCAGTGAGCCTGCACCATGCTCCACGTGTTGTTCAGTGTTTACCTGAAGATGCTGGTGCTCTACAGCCCGTTCTTCGTATTGTCCTGCTTCATCAGTCTGACCCGCGGCTACTCGCGCAAGGAACAACGTCGCCTGGCGTGGAAAGTGGCAATCGCCACGCTGGTTTCCAGTGTCTTGCTGTACTTGTTCGGACGGGTGATTTTCAGCGTGTTCGGCATCACCGTGGACGCCTTTCGTATTGGTGCCGGCAGCGTGCTGTTCATCTCGGCGCTCGGCATGGCGCAAGGCAAGTCGGCAGTGCAGACCGACAACGTGCAGCAGGACGTGACAATCGTCCCGCTGACCATCCCGCTGACGGTCGGCCCCGGCACTATCGGCGCCTTGCTGGTCATGGGTGTGAGCCAGCCGCACTGGGACGACAAGCTCACCGCGATCCTCAGCATTGCCCTGGCCAGTTTCACGGTCGGCGTGGTGCTGTACCTGGCCAATCACATCGAGCGCATTCTGGGTGACCAGGGATTGCAGATCGTCAGCCGGTTGATGGGGTTGTTCGTGTGTGCGTTGGCAGCGCAGATTATTTTCACCGGGGTCAAGGGCTATCTGGTTCCTTGACCGCCACTTCCCCCTCCGAGACTTCAATCGGGAGGGATAACTCCAGCATCAATCAAGGAGCTTTTTTCCAGGAGGGCCAGAGGCAGTGCGCGCCTCTGGCCCTTTTCTTCTACTTACGACGCCTGAAACGCTTGACCAAAATCTCCTTTCGATGCTCGCCAAGATACTCTTCGATGTCCGCCCTTATTTCCCCATATCGGGCAGGATTGAAGGTTACAAACGACTTCCCGTGAAAGATATCCAGCGAGGAAGTTTTCCAGTTAACGAACAGCACCCCACCATCATTGCCTCCGCCTTGATGGTCAACAGCGGCGATCGCAACCAGGATGATGCCATTGGACATTTGTTCGCAGGGAATCGTGGACAAGCGCACACCTTCAGCACTTTTCGCTCCAACATCCAACAAGTTGATTGCTTCGGGTTCTTTCTTTAGTGCGTCCAATGTTGAATTCGTCACCGCACTAAGTACGGCGGCGCCTGGGATAGCGGCCTTTGCGGCCTCAACGGCAGCCCGGACAATATCAACCATCACATTATCCATCGCCACCTTCAGCGAAGTTGCGCTGTACTTTGTGTAGCCCTTATCCGGAACAAAACATCCAAGGTCTTCCAAGCATTTCGTAAAGGCGTGATACCAGGCTTCGGGATCTTTATCTCCCTACACTTCGTCATTCGCCTCCAGTTTCGACATAGTGATCAAATTCTCAATAATCGCCATGTTTTCAATGCTTATATTGTCACCATAACCAACCAGGCTATTGCCGAGTACCAGCGCATCCAGCTCTTTTGTTGGACTGGTTACAACCGCCGACGGCAGCGATCTTTTGCGGCGCTTGCCCGCCACGGCTTTCTTGCGCCTTTCAACACGCGCCCTTACCAATTCAATACTTTCAGAAACACTTAAAGAACTTTCAAAATCACTCACATTAATATTCCTTTATTTATTAAAAATCGCCCTATCCGGGAGCGAATCAAATCTAACTCGACAAAACTCAACCAACAACCAAAACAAAATACAACATATGTAGCGCACCCCCATCAATCACGCGCACGACACAATAAAATCACCCTCCAAAGAAAAGCGCACAAAAAAACAACCAGACCGTCGTCAAACAAGAGTTCGGACGATCTGGTGTTATTCGATACGCAAGAAATTAAGCAGTGGTTATCGGGGAGGATTGAGCTTATCGCCATAGCTGCGCGGCGTGTACACCCAGGTACTACCATCCGGGCGAGGAATCACACGAGTCGTCGAAGAGCCAATGAGCACCATCGTCCGCATGTCCACTTGATCGGCAGTCAACTGCCCGAGTGTCGTCACTCGCAAGGTCTGACCTGGGCGACCGATATCGCGCCCCAGCACTACCGGCGTATCAGGTGTGCGATGCCTGGCGACAATGTCCAGTGCCAGGCCCAGTTGCCAAGGGCGCGAGCGCGAGATCGGGTTGTAGAACGCCAGGGCGAGGTCAGCCTGGGCCGACAGATCCAGGCGCTTTTCGATGATTGACCAGGGCTTGAGGTTGTCCGACAGCGACAATACGCAGAAGTCATGACCCAGCGGTGCGCCTGCTTGTGCAGCAGTTGCCAGCGACGCGGAAACACCCGGCAGGATCTCGAGATCGACGTTGTGCCAATTGACGTCCGTGGACTCGTCGAGCGCTTCCAGCACCGCCGCCGCCATGGCAAAAACACCCGGATCGCCGGACGACACCACCACCACCGACCGCCCTTGGGCAGCCAGTTCAAAGGCATGGCGCGCACGCTGCATTTCTTCACGGTTGTCCGTGCAATGCAGCACTTGATCAGCCCGGAATGGCCCGGCCATGCGTACGTAGGTTTCGTAACCCAACACATCATTGGCGCGCGCCAGTTCGGCCTTCACCGCCGGCACCATCAGCTCGGCCGCACCCGGCCCCAGACCGATCACTGCCAGGCGTCCACGAGTTCGGCCGATCTGCAGCGGGTCCAATGGCTGTTCGGCGACCGCTACGCTGATGGTCTCATCGCCAATAATGGAAACAGCCTGCCCGATGGCATCGCGGGCCAGCTCACCAAGCGATCCAACAGCGCTGGCAAAACGCAAGTGTACGCCCAATTCGCGTGCGGCCTCACGCAGTGTCGGATCAGCCATTTCCGTGTCGGCAGCCAACAGGCAAGCCAGCGATTGCCGGGCAATGTTGGCCTGATGCAAAACATCACCAATCACCTTCGGCAAATCCGCAACACCAGGTCCGACCGCAACCACTACGCAACGTGGGTAGATCAGCAGTTCATTAGCCGCCGTCGCACGCTCGGCATGGCCGACATGAACAGTCAGTCGCGCCTGCTCATCCTCAGGCAACTGCGCCTGCGCCAGCCAGGGCGCCGAACCTTCGATGCGAACCGATTCACCGGCCAGCAAGTCGGAGACAAAACGTTTGCCCAGCTCCAGGTCGCCCAAGGCATAACCGCTGGGTGGATTAAGCAGGCAAGTGCCAAAACGCAGTTCGCCACTGGTGGTGATCGCAGGCGCCACATCGAGATGAGCCGCAATCTCGCGCGCCAACACATTCACCCCGCCCAGGCCGCCGAGCAGAGGCACCACCGCGCTGCCGTCCTCGGCAACCGCCAGTACGGGGGGCTCGGCGCCTTTTTCCAGCAGCAACGGCGCCAGCGTACGAATCACGATACCGGCGGCGCACAGCGCAATGATCGGCGTGCCCTGTTGATAAAGCTCGCGCAGGGTCACACCGAACTCATGGTAAACGCGGTCTGCGCCGTCCACCCTTGCGCTCAGGCCGTGAATCAACGCACCAGGATAAAGCGTCTGAATACTGCGCGCGGTCGCGAGGCTGCCATTGCCGAGAATGACGATCGCCGGAACAGGTCGGATCATCAGCCTTGCCACCTTTCACCGGGAACGATAATCAGCGAGAAGTAGGGCGAGGACATTGGCTCGACCTCGTCCAGCGGCACAATTTTCTGGTTGGCCATGGTCGCGCGTTCGACGTACAGCGCGCGCTCAGCCAGACCGAGTTCTTCCAGCACCTGACGAACCTTGGGGAAATTGCGCCCCAGCTTCATGATTACTGCAGCATCGGCGTCGGCCAGACGACGCTTGAGTTCTTCGTGTGGCAGCACGCCGGACAATACCGACAAGCTCTGATTGCGATACACCAGCGGCGCACCGAGCACCGATGCCCCGCCGAGCATCGAGCACACGCCCGGCACGACTTCAGCGTCATAACGCTCGGCCAGACGGTCATGCAGGTACATGTAAGAGCCGTAGAAGAACGGATCGCCTTCGCAGATCACCGCCACATCGCGCCCCGCATCCAGATGCGTGGCCAATTGCTCACTGGCGGCATCGTAGAAATCGCTGATCACTTGCTCGTACGACAGCGGCGCCGGCAGTGCCTCGGTAGTCACCGGGTAAATCAGCGGCAGCAGGGTTTGCGCGTCCTGCAAATGGGCCTCGATGATACCGAAGGCATTGCCCTTCTTGCCCTTGGCGACGAAATACGCCACCACTGGCGATTCACGCAGCAGGCGCAGCGCCTTGACGGTAATCAGCTCGGGATCACCCGGGCCGACGCCAAGGCCGATCAAACGTCCGGTTTGCTGCATTATTCGATCTCCGTGGCGAGGGCATTGACGGCAGCGGCGGCCATGGCACTGCCACCCAGCCGACCTTGCATGATGACGAAAGGCACGCCGCGACTGTCAGCCGCCAGCATCGCCTTGGATTCGGCGGCGCCGACGAAGCCCACCGGGAAGCCGAGGATCAGCGCCGGTTTCGGGGCCCCGGCGTCGAGCATTTCCAGCAGATAGAACAGCGCAGTCGGCGCATTACCGATCACCACCACACTGCCTTCCAGATGCGGGCGCCACAGCTCGAGGGCTGCTGCGGAGCGCGTGTTGCCCAACTCACGGGCCAGCTCGGGCACGCTTTCATCGCGCAGGGTGCAAATGACCGGGTTGTTCGCCGGCAAGCGTGCACGGGTCACGCCTTCGGACACCATGCGCGCATCACACAGGATCGGCGCACCGGCCGCCAGCGCATCGCGCCCGGCCTTGCCCGCCCCATCGGAAAACTGCAAACCGTCGATGGCCTCGACCATGCCACAGGCGTGAATCACCCGTACCGCGAGTTTTTCCAGATCGGCCGGGATTCGCGCGAGGTTGGCCTCGGCGCGAATGATCGCGAAGGAGTTGCGATAGATCTCCTGACCGTCGCGGATGTAATCAAGCATCAAGGGGGCTCCGTGAGCGGGCGTCGAGCAAGGCGCCGACCGCGTCGATAGTAAGGTTGCGTGCGTGCAAGGCGCCGAATCCCGGCTGCGCTGCATCGCGAAAATAGAGGTCGTAATGACCGGGAGTAACCGCCAGCAAAGTGACCGGAGCAATATGCGCGGCAGCACAGGAGCGTGAGCAACCGCTCAGGTGCACATTCGGCACATGCCCATAGCGTTGCAACAAAGCGGCCAGTTGCAACGCGTCAGCCTTGGTGTCGGCCAGGCCTTTGCCGCAGCCGCTTGAGCCTGTGCAGGCGATCAATCGGGACAACGGTTGGCCGGCTTCGCACAACAGCCCAAGCTGCTCAAGGTGGCGAATGACCTTCGCGACCTGTCCATGCTGGACATTGGGCAACAAGAGACTTTGCCATGGCGTGAAACGCAGGCTCGCGTCGCCGAATTTTTCGGCCAGTTCGGCTGCGCCTCTGAGCATCGTCGGGTCAAGCCGTCCCAGTGGCGGAACCGCGCCAACGTAAGACAGGCCCGCATCGGCCTGAGGATGAGCGCCGATGTGCAGCGCCTCTGTCACCGAGGCGCGACGCCAACCTGCAACGGCTTTGATGGGCACACGTTCGCTCAGTCGGCGCAGAAAGTCTTCGGTCGGGTACTCGGCCAGCAAATGGCGCATTCGCGTTTGTTCCGCACGCGCCAGCTCCAGGAACAAGTCGAGCGTCGCAACGACCAGGCGGTGGCCATCGGCAAGGGCGACCGCACCGGCGGGGGAATCCGTGGGGCATCCCGCGAGGCCAAACGCCAACCAGGGTTCGCCGTCTCGTTCATAGGCCGACAGCCACAGATCATGGGGATGTTCGAGCATCGCCAGGCCTTCGCCGCCGTCGAGTTGCACGGCAAACTTGGCGCTGAGGTCGTGGAAACGTTCGTCTTGCTGCACCGTGGCAAGAATCTGCTGCGCCAGCGCACGCGTGTCGACCAGCATCAGCCGGTCGATCCCGGCGCTCGGGCTGAGCATCAGGTTACGCACATCATCGCCAGCCGCGCTTTGAGGCCCCAGGCCTGCGGCCAGCAACGCATCGATCAATGCCGTTTGTTCGTGGCCAATTCCGCGAATCTGCAGATTGGCGCGATTGGTCGCCTCAATCACCCCACTGGCATGTTGCTCGGCAGCATCAGCCACAGCGATCGCCTGCCGTGCCTGGATGGAGCCACCACTGAGTTTGATCCGGCAGATACCACCGTCCAGTGCCTGGACGACCCGCAACAACCCGGGACAAGCCGAAGGGCGCAAAAGGGTGCGTGTCTGATGTGGATTCACAGGATGACCGGTACGAGATGAAGGGCAGCATTATGCCTGCTTTGTCTGGCCGGATGAAAAGCCAACGCAGATTGACGACGAAAAGCGATCCCGGGTCCAGGTTGCGTCGATTCAAGCCTGTATTGCCCGTGGGCATTCAATCAGGAAACAACACCACGAAAATGCTTAACAGCAAGAATCAAATTTATAACCCACGCTCATTTCATCCACAGATAAATTTTTGCAGCTTCATTAACGATTGAAGCCAAATTTCAAAACACACCCACTACATCCAAGGAACAGAACATGGTTATGGAAAACCCCTACGGAACATTGACCGGCCCCAACCTGATTTCATGCATCAGTGAACTCTCACCATACGACTACGATGACTTTACTTCTTGCACACAAATAGCCACCCACTCCGCCGACCTGGTCGGCAGTCGTTTTACTGATTCGGCAAAATGGTTGGATGAGTATGTCGTAACCCTGAATTTTTTTGGCTGGTCTGTCTTTCAGGACAGCATCTTCACTCGCACGCGATACGAAATCTCGACAAGCATCGCAGACTTTCTGGTTCGGAGCGCACAAACCATGCCCGATTCCCGGCAGGGGAACGCGATGATCGATACCCTCGACGCATTAAAGCCCGACAAGCCGGCAATCGCTTCACTGGATAAAGAAAGCCTTAATGGCAAGCGACTTCAGGTTATCCCCGCGCGGTATGATTCAAAAGGGTTTCTTGAGATTGCAGTATTCAGTCTGGAATTGGTAGCTCACTTAAAAAAGAACAACTTCATATTCTGGAACTGGGAAGAGCAGACTGCAAAAATCATCCAGCATCGAGCCCTTCTTAAACTGGATAAAAGAATACTCGAGAGCAAAAGATCGCTGATTGCGAAAAAGTTGCTCGATATCAGAATGAAGCGGTTCGACCTGAGAAAGCGTCAGCAATAAATTAAACATTACACCCTCCCGTCGAGACCGCTGTCACCGCCAACAACGATTTCGCACGTCGCCACAGGCGAATGCAATCGCCGCCGCGTTATGATGCGCAACCCGCGTGAGTCGATACAGACCGCGCGGAGCGATTTGGCTTCGGTTTACAGAAGAGGAACGGCATGGCCCCCTGGCTGACGGTAGTAGGCATCGGTGAAGACGGTTTCAAGGGACTGGGCAAGAATGCCCGGCACGCCCTGTTGCGAGCCTCACGGATCTTCGGCGGCCAGCGGCACCTTGACCTGCTACCTGCGTGCATTGGTGGCGAGCGCCAAAGCTGGCCGAGCCCGTTTTCCATCGAGCCCGTACTGGCCCTGCGCGGTCAGTCCGTCTGTGTACTCGCCAGTGGCGATCCGATGTTTTTCGGGGTCGGCGCCAGTCTCAGCCGACAACTGACCAGCGATGACATGCAGATTCTGCCGGCGCCCTCCTCTTGCTCGCTCGCCGCCGCCCGAATGGGTTGGCCCTTGCAGGAGGTCGTCACGTTATCGGTGGTGGCCCGTCCCGTCGCCGCGATCAACGCGCAATTGTTCAGCGGCGTGCGCTTGCTGGTCCTGAGTAACGACGGTGGCAGCCCCGCCGCCATTGCCGCGCTGCTGCGTGAGCGCGGATTTGGCCCGAGTCGCCTCACCGTGCTGGAACACTTGGGCGGTGCTGCGGAACGGCGGATCGACGGTATTGCCAGCGAGTGGAGCGATCCCGCGATTGCCGACTTGAACCTGATCGCCATCGACTGCATCGCCGAATCCGGTACACCGCGCCTGTCACGATTGGCCGGTTTGCCGGACTCGGCGTTCAAACATGACGGCCAACTGACCAAGCGCGATGTACGCGCGATCACGCTCGCACGCCTGGCTCCGGTTCCCGGTGAACTCTTGTGGGATGTCGGTGCCGGCAGCGGTTCGATCGGCATCGAGTGGATGCGCGCCCATCCGAGTTGCCGCGCGTTGGCCATCGAAGCCGACGAGGGACGGCAACAGTTGATCGAACACAACCGCGATGCCCTCGGCGTGCCCGGCCTGCAACTGATTCGTGGCAGCGCTCCGCAAGCCCTGAGCGGACTGGAACGACCGGACGCGGTTTTCATCGGAGGCGGCGTGACGCGCGAAGGTGTCCTCGACACCTGCTGGGCGGCCCTCAAACCCGGCGGGCGGCTGATCGCCAATGCCGTCACGCTGCAAAGTGAAATGACCCTGATGGCCTGGCGTGACCAGCACGGCGGAGAACTGACGCGTATTCATATCGCTCAGGCGCAACCGCTGGGCGACTTCGATACCTGGCGCCAGGCGTTGCCGATCACCTTGCTGGATATGACGAAGCCTTTCGATGCGTGACGAAACCGCCGAACAACCCGCCCCCCTGCGCAGTGGCCTGACCACGGGCAGTTGCGCGACTGCCACCAGCCTTGCGGCGGCTCGCCTGCTGCTCAGCGGTGTGAGCTCGGATGCCGTGGAGATCATTCTGCCCAAAGGCAAGCAGGTGCAGATGCGCCTGGAGTTTTGTCGCCTTGCCGATGACGGCGCCGAAGCGGGCACCATCAAGGACGCGGGCGATGACCCCGATGTGACCCATGGTGCCTTGCTCTTTTCCCGGGTCCGCCTTGTCGGCGAACCGGGCGTCAGTTTCAAGGCCGGTCGCGGCGTCGGCACCGTCACACGTCCGGGGCTGGTGCTGGCCGTCGGCGAGCCGGCGATCAACCCGGTGCCGCGCAAGATGATCACCGATCACCTGACCCGACTGGCCGATGAGTTCGGCTACGGCGGCGGTTTCGAGGTCACGGTGAACGTCGAGGGTGGCGAGGCACTGGCGCTGAAAACCATGAACCCGCGCCTGGGGATTCTTGGCGGTTTGTCGATCCTCGGCACCAGCGGCATCGTCCGGCCTTTTTCTTGCGCGGCGTACATTGCCTCGATCCATCAGGGCATCGACGTCGCCAGGACCAACGGTTACCTGCACATCGCCGCGTGCACCGGCAACGCCAGCGAAGACACCATGCGCCGGGTCTACAACCTGCCGGAAATTGCCCTGATCGAAATGGGTGATTTCGTCGGCGCCGTGCTCAAACACCTGCGTAAAGTACCGGTGGAAAAACTCAGTCTTTGTGGCGGCTTCGGCAAGATCAGCAAGCTGGCGGCCGGGCACATGGACCTGCACAGTCGGCATTCGAGCATCGACCTGCCACAACTGGCCGAATGGGCGGCAGCGGTGGGCGCTGATGCGGCGTTGCAGCAGGGCATCCGCGAAGCCAACACCAGCCAACAAGCGTTGGCCATGGCCAGCGCTGCCGGGATCGCCCTCGGCGATGCGGTATGCCAGCACGCCCTGGAATTTGCCCGCAGCGTGGTGCCGGCGCAGGTTCAGGTCGAAGTGTTCGCCATCGATCGCCAGGGCGGGATCGTCGGCCATGCGGGAGCCTTCCAATGAAACGCCTGCTGTTGCTCGGAGGCGTCACCGAGGCTCTGGCGATTGCCCGAACCTTGGGCCCACAACACATCTACAGCCTGGCCGGTGTCGGTCGGGTGCCGACGGACCTGACTTGCCAGGTCCGCGTCGGAGGCTATGGCGGTGCCGAAGGCCTGGCGCAGTTTATCCGCGATCAAAGAATTGATCTGCTGCTCGACGCCACCCATCCCTACGCCGCCCGGATCAGCCAAAACGCCGCGACCGCCGCCCACTTGAGTGGCATTGCCTGCTGGGCGCTACGGCGTCCGGCATGGCAACCCCAGCCCGGGGATGACTGGCGTGAAGTCAGCGACTGGGCTGAATTGATCGAGGCACTCAAACCCTTCCGGCGACCGCTGTTCACCCTTGGACGCGAACCCTTGCAGCACCTGGACGAAATCCCTGCGGATCAATTCTGGACCCTGCGCGCACTGGATGTTTGCCCCGGCAACGAACGCTGCGAAGTCATCGGTGCCCGCGGACCGTTCCAGATCGACGATGAACGTGAGTTGTTCGAACGCCGGCAGATCGACGTACTGATCAGCAAGAACAGCGGCAGCACCGCCACCGAACCGAAGCTGGAAGTGGCGCGGGAGCGCGGGGTGCCTGTGCTGGTGTTGAAACGGCCGGTGTTGCCGGGGGTTGAGCGGGAGTTTGATTCGGTCGGGCAATTACTTGAAGCCTTGTCACTGTCAGACCATTCCTAAGATCTGCAAAAAACTGCGAATTTGCCGGCAAAATTCCAGGAAGAAGCTGGCTGTTACTCCAAATCGCTTCACCCCTATATTCGGATTCCTCTAAATCGATCAAGTCAACAGAGTAGCCACTCAAGAGGACACCCGGATTCATCCTCAGAAAGGCGCTGCTTGCCAGCTTGTATCCCAAGGAATACGATCCAGACATGATCGAATTTGAACGATCCCGAGCGTTTGCCGATTGGCTCGACTCATTGAAAGACACCATCGGCAAGGCTCGCATCATCGCAAGACTCCGGGCGGCTCAGCATGGAAACTTTGGTGATTGCATGCCAATAGGCGCGGCGGTTCATGAAATGCGCGTACACCATGGCCCCGGTTACAGGATCTACTTCACCCGTAGGGGGCAAGTGGTTTATTTGCTACTGGTAGGCGGTGATAAATCGACTCAAAAACGAGATATCAAACGTGCCATTCAAATGGCGCAAAACATCGGTAATGAGGAGTAAATCATGACCGAACAATTCACCCGTTTCGATGCCGCGGAATTTCTCAAGTCGCCGGAAGAAATGGCCGCCTATCTGGATGCCTGCTTTGAAGAAGATGCAGGTGACGGTGTACTGATCCGCGCGGCACTTAACGACATAGCCCGCGCGCAAGGCATGACACAAGTGGCCCGTGAAGCAGGGTTAGGTCGTGAGAGCCTATACAAGGCGTTGAGCAGCACTGGCAATCCAGAATTCGCGACTATCATGAAGGTCATGAAAGCGCTGGGTATGCGTTTGCATGCTGTTGCGATCTGATCTCACATGCGACACCAAACCGCACGCAGCCTTTTTACTTATCGGCCCTGATCAGGCTAAATAGCCCGCGCCTGATCGCCCACCCAACCGGATTTGTCCCATGTCCCGACAACGGCTCGCAATTGCCTGGATAGCCTGCTTCGCAGTGCTGTTCAACATGCTTGCCATGCCGATGTCCGGAGCGATGGCGCAGGCGGCCAAAACGCCTGCCGAACAAGTGTTGTGGGGCAGTTTCTGTTCGTCCAGCGGCACCAAAATGGTGGCGATCTCTCTGGGCAAGATTGAGCAGAAGGCGCCGCAAGGCGACGAACACTCCAATATGCAGCATTGCTGGTGCTGCTCCGGTTCCGCGCCGCTGGTGGCGCTGCCCGGGCATGAACCGCAGCTGTATTTCGCCAGTTTCGAATCCAATCGGAGCTTGCCTCTCTCTTCCCTCAACACCCCGACGCCGCGCCAGCAATGGCCAAGCCTCAACCCCCGCGCATCCCCTCTGGTGTGATTCCTTCTCGCAATTGAACTGCGTTTCGAATCGTTCCGGAGAACTGCCATGTTGAACAAACTCATCGTTCTGGCGGCTTTACTGCTGCCTGCCTGCTTTGCCAATGCCCACGAATACAAGGTTGGCGAATTGGAAATCGCTCACCCCTGGTCGCAGGAATTGCCACCCAACGCACCGACCGTTGCGGCGTACTTCGTGATTCACAACGAAGGCAAAACTGCAGACCGTCTGCTCAGCGCCGATACCCCCATTGCAGGCGAAGCTCAACTGCATGAGCACGTGATGCAAAACGACGTGATGAAAATGCAGCACGTACCCAGCGTGGAAATCCCCGCTGGCGGCGAGGTCACGTTTGCGCCGATGGCCTATCACGTGATGCTGCTGAACCTGAAAGACCGCAGCCTGCTCACTGACGGCAAACGCTTTCCGATGACCCTGCACTTCGAGAAGGCCGGTGACGTGAAGGTCGACGTCGCGGTGCAGAAGCAGGCGCCGGATGGCATGCAAGCACACGCGCATACCCCGTAATCGCCTGAGCTGAAAACGCCCATGCGCCTGCTTAGCGCCAGGCCATCCAGACCACGTCGTCAGCCATTGAGCCTGACACGTGGCAGCTGGATCAGCCTGTTCGCCATGTTGATGATTTTCATCGGCCCGCTGATTTCTCAGTCGATGCCGATGGATTCGCGCGCGGCCATGTCAATGAGCATGTCCATGGACATGAGCATGGATATGTCGGCAATGGAGCATGCCGACCACGGTGCGCAATCCGCTGCCGAGCACTGCCCGCCGCAAGCCGGGCATCATGTCCTCTGGGAAAAATGCGGCTATTGCAGCCTGCTGTTCAACTGCCCGGCGCTCACCGTTGGCGTGTCATTCGCCGCATTCGACACCCCGCCCGTCAATACTTTCACCCCACCTTCCCCACGCCTGGGCCATGCCCGGCAAACCGTCTTCCCCGGCGCCCGCACCCGCGCCCCGCCCGTCGTCGCGTAAACACCCACCACTGATTTCACACGGTCCGCCAGACAACCGAAGCTCGGTCCCACAGGGATTGCGCAGGCTGTCGGCCGTGTCGTTTACGACTGTTCGATGGAAATTGTCATGTCCAGGTTTTCTGCTGACTCACACTTGAGCCCTGCCCAGGCTTCTTTTGCCCTGAACGAATCCAGCATTCGTTTCAGGCACGCCACCGCCATCCTATGCGGCGCCCTTCTGGCGCCGGTAGCACTGGCCGATGAACACGCAGGTCTTGGCGAAGAACTGAGCCCGACGGTCATCACCGCCGTTGCGCCGAGTTCCCCGCTGACCGTCGTCACCAACCCCAAGGACCCGCGCCAACCGGTGCCGGCCAGTGACGGTGCCGACTACCTGAAAACCATCCCGGGATTCGCCATGGTGCGCAATGGCGGCACCAACGGCGACCCGGTCCTGCGCGGCATGTTCGGCTCACGACTGAACATCCTCACCGACGGCGGCATGATGCTCGGCGCCTGCCCTGGCCGGATGGATGCGCCCACCTCGTACATTTCACCGCAAACCTACGACAAGCTGACCGTCATCAAAGGCCCGCAAACCGTGCTCTGGGGGCCCGGCGCGTCGGCTGGCACCATCCTGTTCGACCGAGAGCCGGAAAGCTTCGGCGAACTCGGTACCCGGGTGAATGCCAGTGTGCTGGCCGGTTCCAATGGCCGGTTCGACAAGCTGGTGGACGCCGCTGCAGGCGGGCCACTGGGGTACGTGCGAGTGATCGGCAACACCGCACACGCCGATGATTATCAGGACGGCAACAACGACACCGTCGCGTCGCGCTACGACAAATGGAATGGCGACGTCGCGGTCGGCTGGACCCCGGACGCCGACACCTTGCTGGAACTGACCGCCGGCAAGGGCGACGGCGAGGCCCGTTACGCCGGGCGCGGCATGGACGGTTCGCAGTTCAAGCGCGAAAGCCTCGGCCTGCGCTTCGAGAAGTCGAACATCAGCGATGTGCTGGAAAAGCTCGAAGCGCAGGTCTACTACAACTACGCCGACCACGTGATGGACAACTACACCCTGCGCACGCCATCCGGCACCGGCATGATGGCCGGCCCCATGGCGGCCAACGTCGACCGTCGCACCCTTGGCGCCCGCATCAAGGCCACCTGGCACTGGGCCGACGTGCAGTTGATCAGCGGCATCGACGCACAGACCAGCGAACACCGCGAACGCAGCGCCATGGGCGTCGACACCTACCAGGACCTGCCCTACACCAAGGACGCCGCCTTCCATAATTACGGGATGTTCGGTGAGCTGACCTGGTATGCCGCCGAGCGTGACCGCTTGATCAGCGGCGCACGCCTGGACCGTGCCTCGGCCAAGGATTACCGGCAGACCATTGGTTCGGGAATGATGACCCTGCCCAACCCGACGGCCAACGACACCCGCGCCGACACATTGCCCAGCGGCTTCATTCGCTATGAACACGACCTGGCGGACAGCCCGACCACGCTGTACGCGGGCCTGGGGCACACCCAGCGTTTCCCGGATTACTGGGAGCTGTTTTCGCCAGACTCCGGTCCTGCCGGTTCGGTGAATGCCTTCGACTCGATCAAACCGGAGAAAACCACCCAGCTCGACGTCGGCCTGCAATACAGGACCGAAGAGCTCGAAGCCTGGGCCTCGGCTTACGTCGGCCAGGTGCGCGATTACATCCTGTTCGACTACACGCCCGGCATGATGGGCACCACCTCGCAAGCCGAGAACATCGACGCGCGAATCATGGGCGGTGAATTGGGCGCGGCCTACCAGCTCACCGACCACTGGAAAGTCGATGCGACCCTGGCCTACGCCTGGGGCAAGAACAGCAGCGATGGCAGTGCGTTGCCGCAGATGCCGCCGCTGGACGCACGTTTCGGCCTGACTTACAGCCAGGACAATTGGAGCGCCGGAGCACTGTGGCGAGTGGTCGCCGCGCAAAACCGCATCGACCAGAACAAAGGCAACGTCGTCGGCAAGGACTTCGACAAGACCCCGGGATTCGGCGTGTTCTCGCTCAATGGCGCCTACCGGATCAACCAGCACTGGAAGGTCAGCAGCGGCGTCGACAACCTGTTTGGCAAGGCCTACGCCGAACACCTGAACCTGGCTGGCAATGCCGGTTTCGGCTACCCGGCCAATGACCCGCAAGCCATCAAGGAACCGGGGCGAACGCTCTGGACCCGAGTGGACATGAGTTTCTAACCCTCGAGGGCAACCCGCTCCCTCTGTGGGAGCGAGCTTGCTCGCGATCGGTTGCACGGCAACTGCACCAGACAACTAAAAGATCCAGCCAAGCGGAGCACACACGATGAAACAGCCCAAAGTGAATTTCTACAACCTGGCCTGGCGTTGGCATTTCTATGCCGGCCTGTTCGTTGCCCCCTTCATGGTGATGCTGGCCCTGACCGGCACCATTTACCTGTTCAAGCCGCAACTCGATTCATTGATGTACAGCAGCCTGCTCAATGTCCCCGCCGGCCATCACACGGTCCCGGCCGATGACCTGCTCAAGCGCGTGAAGGATGCGTATCCACAGGGCACCATCAAGCAGTACCTGCCACCGGTCAACGCCGAACGCAGCGCTCAGTTTGTCGTGCTCAATGGCGGCAATGAACTGAATGTGTTCGTCGACCCGTACCACGGCGACATCCTTGGCGAGCAAGATGCCAAGAAGAACCTGCAAGCCATCGCCCGTGCGATTCATGGCGAGCTGATGATCGGCACCGTGGGTGATCGACTCATCGAACTGGCGGCCGGATGGGGCGTGATGCTGGTGGTGTCCGGCGTGTTCCTGTGGTGGCCGCGCGGCCAGGCGGCGGGGATTTTGTGGCCACGCCTGAACAGTCGCGGACGGGTGCTGTGGCGTGACCTGCATGCCGTCACCGGGTTCTGGGGCGCTTCGTTGCTGCTGGTGATGCTGCTCAGCGGCATGACCTGGACCGGATTCTGGGGCAAGCAATACGCCGAAGTGTGGAACGTGTTCCCGGCCGCGATGTGGGACAACGTGCCCAAGTCCGACGTCGAGGCGCGCAGCCTCAACAGCGCCACGCGCCAGACCGTGCCTTGGGCCATGGAAAACACGCCGATGCCGATGTCCGGCGACCATGCCGAACACATGGCCCACGGTGATGCGCACACCGGCCCTGCGGCGCCGACCATCAGCCTGCAAGACGTGCAGGACATCGCCGTGCAACGCGAGGTCGAACCCGGTTACAGCATCACCTTGCCGACCACCGCCACGGGTGTGTTCACCATCGCCGTGTTCGCCGATGACCCGCGCAATGACGCCACCCTGCATGTCGATCAGTACAATGGCAAAGTCCTCGCCGACGTGCGCTTCGAACAGTACGGCGCCGTCGCCCGCGCCACGGAAATCGGCGTGATGCTGCACGAAGGCAAGATGTTCGGGGTGTTCAATCAGATCGTCGTGCTGCTGATCTGCCTGATGATCCTGCTCAGCGCCGTCAGCGGCGTGGTGATCTGGTGGAAGCGCCGCCCGCAAGGCAAGTTCGGCGTGCCGCCACTGCGTCACGACCTGCCGAAATGGAAAACCGCGATGGTCATCATGTTCGCATTGGCCGTGGCGTTTCCGTTGGTGGGTGCATCGCTGGTGGTGGTCTGGGTGCTGGATCGCGTGCTGTTTTCGCGCCTGGGCCGGCAAACTGAATCGGCCTCATCTTCATCTTGAGGCCGGCGAGATGCGCGGGGTTGTCAGCACTGTAGACTGCCCCGCGCATCACCCTGGCAGTTCCGGTTTTTCTTTCGGGCCCCTTCGCTGGCAAGCCAGCTCCCACAGAATTTGCACAACACCTGTGGGAGCTGGCTTGCCAGCGATGGGGCCAGTCGCATCATCGACGTAACAAGAGCCATTGCATGACCTCGCTTCACCTCAACAACATCACCTGGTCCCCCCTGGGCCACGGCCACGGCCACTGTCATCACCAATTCCAGCTGCGTGATGCCTCGCTGCACGTGGCCGCCGGTGAATTCGTCGGTTTGATCGGCCCCAACGGCAGTGGCAAGACCAGCCTGTTGCGTTGCGCCTGGCGCTTCAGCAAACCGCAAAGCGGCGAAGTCAGACTCGAGCATCACAACGTCTGGAAACAGTCGTCACGCTGGTGCGCGCAACGCATCGCCGTGGTCCTGCAAGAATTCCCCGAGGCCTTCGGCCTGACCGTGGACGAAGTGGTCGCCATGGGCCGTACGCCCCACAAAGGCCTGTTCGATGGCGACTCCCTCGAAGACCGACACCTCGTCACCCAGACCCTGGAATCGGTCGGCCTCAAGGGTTTCGAGGACCATGCCTTTTCCACTCTCTCCGGCGGTGAAAAACAACGGGGGATCCTCGCCCGGGCCCTGGCCCAGCAACCGCAGTTGCTGATCCTCGACGAGCCGACCAACCACCTCGACCCGCGCTATCAGCTGGAGCTGTTGAGGCTGGTCAAGCGCCTGCAGATCGGCACCCTGGCCAGCATCCACGACCTCAATCTGGCCGCCGCATTTTGCGATCGGCTGTACGTGATCAATCACGGCCGCATCGTCGCCAGCGGCACGCCCAAAGAAGTCCTCAACGCCGCGCTGTTGCGTAACGTGTTCGGCGTCGAAGCGCTGATCGATGAACACCCCTTGCACGGCTACCCACGAATCACCTGGATAACCCGACCATGATTTTGCGCTCCCTGCTGCGCTGCAGTTTCACCCTCGCTCTACTGCTGGGCAGCGCCCACGCCTTGGCCGAGGCCACGCAGTACCCGTTGACCATTCAGAGCTGCAACCGTGAGGTGACGTTCCAGCAGGCGCCGAAACACGCGGTCAGTCATGACATCAACATGACGCAAATGATGCTCGCCCTCGGCCTCAAGCCACAGATGGCCGGGTACAGCGGTGTGACCGGCTGGAAGGCGGTGACGCCTGAGATGCAGACCCTTCTTGATGGCTTGCCGGAACTGGCGGCCAAGTACCCGTCGGTGGAAACCCTGCTCAATGCCAACGTCGATTTCTTCTTCGCTGGCTGGGATTACGGCATGCGCGTCGGTGGCGACCTCACGCCGCAAACCCTGCAGCCTTTGGGCATCAATGTCTATGAGCTGACCGAGTCCTGCGCCTTCGTGATGAAGCGCCCGCCGGCCACGCTGGAAGACACTTACAACGACCTGCGCAACCTCGGCAAAATCTTCGATGTGCAGGATCGCGCCAACGCCTTGATCGGCGCCATGCAGACACGAGTCGCCGAGATCCGCAAGGGTCTGCCCGCCGAAAAACCGCGGGTGCTCCTGTACGACAGCGGGGAAGACCGGGCCATGACCTCGGGCCGCCTCGGTATGCCGCAAGCCCTGATCGACGCCGCTGGCGGACGAAACGTGCTCGACGATGTCGAGGCAAGCTGGACGAGGGTCAATTGGGAAACCGTGGTCGAGCGCAATCCACAGGTGATCGTGATCGTCGACTACAGCGAGATCACCGCCGATCAGAAGATCCGGTTTTTGCTCAACAACAAAGCCCTGCAATCAGTGGACGCGATCAAGCATCGGCGCTTCGTTGTCATTCCCTACGTACAGGCCACGCCGGGGATCGACAACGTGCTCGCGGTCGCCACCCTGGCCAAGGGTTTCCACGGCGAATGATCAACCGTCGCTACCCCTGGTTGCTGATCGCGCTCGGCGCGCTGTTGCTGATGTCGGCTGTGATGTCACTGGGTTTCGGGCCGGCGCGGGTGCCGCTGGACGTCGTCTGGCGGATTCTGCTGCACAAGCTCTGCGGCCTCGGCCTACCGGACTGGAGCACCGGGCAGGAACACATTGTCTGGCTGATCCGCGTGCCGCGGATGTTGCTCGGCGCGCTGGTCGGTGCCGGATTGGCTTTGATCGGCGCGGTGCTGCAAGCGGTGACGCGCAATCCGCTGGCCGACCCGCATCTGCTGGGCGTGACCTCCGGAGCGACCTTGGGCGCGGTGATCGTGGTGTTGCATGTGGGTGAAATCGTCGGCCTGCTGACCTTGCCCATCGCGGCGTTTATCGGCGCCTTGTTGAGCATGCTGTTGGTGCTGATGATCGCCAACCGCCAGGGTCGGCTGGACAGTGATCGCCTGCTGCTGTGTGGCGTGGCGGTGTCCTTCGTGATGATGGCGATGGCCAACTTGCTGCTGTTCATGGGCGATCACCGCGCCAGTTCGGCGGTGATGTTCTGGATGCGCGGCGGGCTCGGATTGGCGCGCTGGGAATTGCTCGCGGTGCCGGCCGCCAGCGTTTTGCTGGGGTTGCTGTTGCTGCTCGGCATGGCCCGGCCGTTGAACGCGCTGATGGCCGGTGAACAAACCGCCGTGACGCTGGGGCTGAATGCGCGAACGGTCCGGTTGCGGGTGTTCGTGATCGCCTCGCTGATGACTGGCGTGCTGGTGTCCATCAGCGGTTCCATCGGCTTTGTCGGGCTGATGGTGCCGCACATTGGGCGGCGACTGGTCGGGGCCGAGCATCGGCGGTTGCTGCCGGTGTGCGTACTGCTGGGCAGCGTATTTCTGGTGTGGGTCGATGTTGCTGCACGGACAATGATCGCCCCCGAGGACCTGCCCATTGGTGTTGCCACCGCAGCGATTGGCGGCCTGTTCTTTATCGGTTTGATGCGTCGTCGCTAACTCAGCGACTTGTTAACGAAAAAACACTTTACGCGCTGATGTCACTTTGAAAGATCTTGTTTTAAGTAGAGCCTGAACAACAGAAAAACAAAACTCATAATCCGCAGGGTCGCGAGTTGAGCAACTAATAAAGCTCGCACTTTGCACAGAGTTTATTCCTACAACTTAAACAACAAGATCCTACAAAAGAGAATTCCATGTTCAGAAAAATCATCGCGTCGATTGCATTCATTTCAGTACCGGCCTGGGCCGCACAGCCACCCTTCACCGGCACCGACTATAGCGGTCACTATCAATGCACCGGCAAGGACAGCCATATCGGCGACTATGAAGGCGTTGTCGACTTGAAACTCAATCCTGAACAAAGTACCGGGGAATATGGCGCCTATAACTTCACCCTGACCCTGGCGGACAACGCTCGATATAACGGTTTCGCCGCTGGCCATCTGAACTCGCTGGCCATCTATTTCGCCTACACCGATCCAGCGCCGAAAGATTATGGCGTGGGTATTGCCGAAATGGTTTCAACCCCTGAAGGGAAAGTGTCCTTCACCAAGTACTATTACGCTCCGGAGTATCAGGGCGGCGGTCACGGTATGGAAACGTGCGTCAAACACTGACTTCTCCCTTAGCGTCCCGCTGAGCCATCGCTGGAACACCGATCAATGTGAGGGCGGGCAGATCCGCTCCCACCGATGAACTCGGTATTCGCCCCAATCTGGCGCAACTGTGCGCACCAAGGCATCAGACACGATCCTTCATGGTGCGCCATCAACCCGCGCAACCGCTCTAAACCGACATTTCCCTGCCTTTTCCCGACCGGGCACAGCCCTTGCTAAAGACCCTTCAGTAGTTCGCATCTGCCAACCAAGAAAATTCATAAGTTCATGGAGATCGCACAATGAAGCGTCGTAGCTTGATCAAGGCTTTCACACTCTCGGCATCGATTGCCGCGATGGGCATGACCTGGACTGTCCAGGCCGCCGAGACCATCAAGGTGGGCATTTTGCATTCGTTGTCCGGGACCATGGCGATCTCCGAAACATCGCTCAAGGACATGGCGCTGATGACCATCGACGAGATCAACGCCAAGGGTGGCGTGAACGGCAAGATGCTGGAGCCGGTGGTGGTGGACCCGGCATCGAACTGGCCGCTGTTCGCCGAGAAAGGCCGTCAGTTGCTGACCCAGGACAAGGTCGCCGTGGTGTTCGGGTGCTGGACGTCCGTATCGCGCAAATCGGTATTGCCGGTGTTCGAGGAACTCAACGGCCTGCTGTTCTACCCGGTGCAGTACGAAGGCGAAGAGATGTCGCCGAACGTGTTCTACACCGGCGCCGCGCCGAACCAGCAGGCGATCCCGGCCGTGGAATACCTGATGAGCGAAGAAGGCGGCAGCGCCAAGCGTTACTTCCTGCTCGGCACCGACTACGTCTACCCACGCACCACCAACAAAATCCTGCGCTCGTTCCTGCATTCAAAAGGCGTGGCGGACAAGGATATCGAAGAGGTCTACACCCCGTTCGGTCACAGCGATTACCAGACCATCGTCGCCAACATCAAGAAGTTCTCGGCCGGTGGCAAGACCGCCGTTATCTCCACCGTCAACGGCGACTCCAACGTGCCGTTCTATAAAGAACTGGCCAACCAGGGCCTCAAAGCCACCGACGTACCGGTCGTGGCGTTCTCGGTGGGCGAAGAAGAACTGCGCGGCATCGACACCAAGCCGTTGGTGGGCAACCTCGCGGCGTGGAACTACTTCGAGTCGGTGGAGAACCCGGTGAACAAAAAGTTCGTCGATGACTGGAAAGCCTACGCCAAGAAACACAACCTGCCGGGCGCCGACAAAGCGGTGACCAACGACCCGATGGAAGCCACTTATGTCGGCATCCACATGTGGGCCCAGGCCGCTGAAAAAGCCAAGTCGACCGACGTCGACAAAGTCCGCGAAGCCCTCGCCGGCCAGACGTTCGCCGCGCCGTCCGGCTACACCCTGACCATGGACAAGACCAACCACCACCTGCACAAGCCGGTGATGATCGGCGAGATCCAGGCCGATGGTCAGTTCAACGTGGTCTGGCAGACCGAAGGCCCGATCCGCGCCCAGCCGTGGAGCCCGTTCATTCCGGGCAATGACAAGAAGCCGGAGTATGCGGTGAAGAGCAACTAAGTCATTGGAGGTCGGGCCCGGCATGCAGGTCCGACACAAATCCCTGTGGGAGCTGGCTTGCCAGCGATGCAGACGACTCGATGTACCTGATGCACCGAGGTGACGCTATCGCTGGCAAGCCAGCTCCCACATTGTCCGCGTCAAGGCGACTCTCTATGCCCACTGCCCTTTACCGCTTCATCCTCGCCATCGCACTCCTGCTGCCCATGGCCACCCACGCCGGCGACGCCGAAGACTTCGTCGCCGCCAATCCCGTGCAGCAGGCCAAACTGCTGGAAGCCTGGGCCGCGCAGCCCGATCCGGGCCGTATCGAACTGATCAACGCCCTGCAAGAAGGTGAATTGACTATCGATGGCCAGCCGAAAACCCTGCGCCTGAACAACCGCCTGCGGGGCCTGATCGACACCGCGCTGGCCAGCCATCAACTGCTCGCCGCCGACGCCAGACTCCGTCTGGCCGCCGCGCAGCAATTGCAAAAAAGCGCCAAACCCGCGCAACTGAAATTCCTCGACCAGCAACTGGCCGGCGAAAAGGACGAAACCGTTCACGCGGCCCTCAGCCTGGCCCTGGCCAATCTGCAACTGGTCGACACCGACCCGGCCGTGCGCCTCGCCGCAGTGCGACTGCTGGGCGAAACCGGCGATCCGCTGGCCCGCACCCGCCTCGAAAGCTTGCTGGAACCGGGCGTCGAAAACGATGCCAACGTGCGCACCGCCGCCGAAACCAGCCTGGCTCAAGTCAAACGCAAACTGCTGGTCGGCGAGTTGCTCGGCCAGGCCTTCAGCGGCATGTCACTGGGCTCGATCCTGCTGTTGGCGGCGCTTGGCCTGGCGATCACTTTCGGCCTGCTCGGCGTGATCAACATGGCCCACGGCGAGATGCTGATGCTCGGGGCGTACTCGACCTACGTGGTGCAGTTGATGTTTCAGCGTTTCGCCCCGCAGGCCATCGAGTTCTATCCGCTGATTGCCTTGCCGGTGGCGTTTTTCGTCACGGCGGCCATTGGCATGGCCCTGGAGCGCACGGTGATTCGTCACCTCTATGGCCGCCCACTGGAAACCCTGCTCGCTACCTGGGGCATCAGCCTGATGCTGATTCAGCTGGTGCGATTGCTGTTCGGCGCGCAGAACGTCGAAGTGGCCAACCCGGCCTGGCTGTCGGGCGGGATTCAAGTGCTGCCCAATCTGGTGCTGCCGTACAACCGCATCGTCATCATCGCCTTCGCGCTGTTTGTGGTGGTGCTGACCTGGCTGCTGCTGAACAAGACCCGACTGGGCCTGAACGTGCGCGCCGTCACCCAGAACCGCAACATGGCCGCCTGCTGCGGCGTGCCCACCGGGCGCGTGGACATGCTCGCCTTCGGCCTCGGTTCGGGCATCGCCGGCCTCGGGGGCGTGGCCCTGAGCCAGATCGGCAACGTCGGCCCGGACCTCGGCCAGAGCTACATCATCGACTCGTTCCTGGTGGTGGTGCTCGGCGGCGTCGGGCAACTGGCCGGTAGCGTGCTGGCGGCGTTTGGCTTAGGGATTGCCAACAAGATTCTCGAACCGCAGATCGGTGCCGTGCTCGGCAAGATCCTCATCCTCGCGCTGATCATTCTGTTCATCCAGAAACGTCCGCAAGGCCTCTTCGCACTCAAAGGACGGGTGATCGACTGATGAACCAGCCCCTGCTCGTTACCGCGACACAAAAAGCCGGCCCGACCGTCACGATTGCCGTGGGTGCGGTGATCCTCGTGCTGCTACTCGCATTGCCACTGCTGTCGCTGTTGTCTGCCGACAGCGCCTTTCACGTCTCGGCCTACACGCTGACCCTGGTGGGCAAGATCCTCTGCTACGCCATCGTCGCCCTGGCGCTGGATCTGGTCTGGGGTTACGCCGGGTTGCTGTCCCTCGGCCATGGCTTGTTCTTCGCCCTGGGCGGTTATGCGATGGGCATGTACCTGATGCGCCAGGCTTCGGGCGATGGCCTGCCGGCGTTCATGACCTTCCTGTCCTGGACCGAACTGCCCTGGTTCTGGATCGGCACCAGTAGCTTTCTCTGGACCCTGTGCCTGGTGGTGCTGGCGCCGGGGCTACTGGCGCTGGTGTTCGGTTTCTTCGCCTTCCGCTCGCGGATCAAAGGCGTGTATTTCTCGATCATGACCCAGGCCCTGACCTTCGCCGGCATGCTGTTGTTCTTCCGCAACGAAACCGGTTTTGGCGGCAACAACGGCTTCACCAACTTCCGCACGATCCTCGGTTTCGGCATCACCGAACCGGGCACCCGCGCCGTGCTGTTTTTCGCCACGGTGCTGTTGCTGGTAGCCAGCCTGTTCATTGGCTGGCGCCTGGCGCAAAGCAAGTTCGGCCGGGTGCTGACCGCACTGCGCGATGCGGAAAACCGTCTGATGTTCTGCGGCTACGATCCACGAGGCTTCAAGCTGTTTGTCTGGGTGCTCAGCGCGGTGTTGTGTGGCCTGGCCGGTGCGCTGTACGTGCCGCAAGTGGGCATCATCAACCCCAGTGAAATGTCGCCGACCAACTCCATCGAAGCGGCGGTCTGGGTGGCGTTGGGCGGTCGCGGCACGCTGATCGGCCCGCTGCTCGGTGCCGGCGTGGTCAACGGCATGAAGAGCTGGTTCACCGTCGCGTTCCCTGAGTACTGGCTGTTCTTCCTCGGCGCGCTGTTCATCGTCGTGACTCTGTACCTGCCCAAGGGCGTGATCGGTTTGCTGAAGAAAAGAGGTGAACAATGAGAGTCACTGCGACGGCTGAATTCATGCTCGAGCCAGCCTTTTTCCCCGTGGAGCCCAACAAGGACGCCGGCACCAGCCGCGACTCGATCGGCCTCGGCCAGCGCGCCGGCAAAGGCCTCAATACCCGGCACGGCACCATCCTGACCCTGGAAGACATCAGCGTCAGCTTCGATGGCTTCCGCGCACTGAACAACCTGAACCTGTACATCGGCGTCGGCGAGTTGCGCTGCATCATCGGCCCCAACGGCGCGGGCAAGACCACGCTGATGGACGTGATCACCGGCAAGACCCGTCCCAGCCACGGCAAGGCCTGGTTCGGCGAAACCCTGGACCTGACGCAGATGAGCGAAGTGCAGATCGCCCAGGCCGGCATTGGTCGCAAGTTCCAGAAGCCCACAGTGTTCGAGGCACTGAGCGTGTTCGAGAACCTGGAACTGGCGCAAAAAACCGACAAGTCGGTATGGGCCAGCCTGCGCGCGCGGCTCAATGGCGAGCAGAAGGATCGCATCGCCGAAGTGCTCGACACCATCCGCCTGACCACGTCGGTCAATCGCCCCGCCGGTTTGCTCTCTCACGGCCAGAAGCAGTTCCTGGAAATCGGCATGTTGCTGATGCAGGACCCGCAACTGCTGCTGCTCGACGAACCGGTGGCGGGCATGACCGACGCCGAAACCGAATTCACCGCCGAGCTGTTCAAGCGCCTGGCCGGCAAGCATTCGCTGATGGTGGTGGAACACGACATGGGCTTCGTCGGCTCGATTGCCGACCACGTCACCGTGTTGCACCAGGGCAGCGTGCTGGCCGAAGGTTCACTGGAGCAGGTGCAGGATAACGAGCGGGTGATCGAGGTGTACCTCGGTCGCTGATGGCTGAACACCTATTTAACTGTGGGAGCGAGCCTGCTCGCGATGGCGGCCTATCTGATAAAAAACCTGTCGCCTGACCCACCGCTATCGCGAGCAGGCTCGCTCCCACAAGGGATTCAAGGGGTATTTGAGAATGCTGCAAGTCGACAAGCTGCACCAGTACTACGGCGGAAGCCACATCCTGCGCGGCCTGACGTTTGACGTGAAGGTCGGCGAAGTCACCTGCCTGCTCGGACGTAACGGCGTGGGCAAGACCACCCTGCTCAAGTGCCTGATGGGCCTGCTGCCGGCCAAAGAGGGCGCGGTGAATTGGGAAGGCAAGCCGATCACCACATTCAAGCCGCACCAACGGGTGCATGCCGGCATCGCCTACGTGCCCCAGGGCCGGGAAATTTTCGGGCGCCTGACCGTGGAAGAAAACCTGCTGATGGGCCTCTCGCGCTTTCCCGGCTCCGAAGCCAAAGAAGTGCCAGCGTTCATCTACGAGTTGTTCCCGGTGCTGCTGCAAATGAAACAACGACGCGGTGGTGATCTGTCCGGCGGGCAACAGCAGCAACTGGCGATCGGCCGGGCCCTGGCCAGCCGTCCACGCCTGTTGATTCTCGACGAGCCCACTGAGGGTATCCAGCCGTCGGTGATCAAGGAGATCGGTGCAGTGATCAAGAAGCTCGCGGCCCGCGGCGACATGGCGATTTTGCTGGTGGAACAGTTCTACGACTTCGCCGCCGAACTGGCCGATCAATACCTGGTGATGTCGCGGGGCGAGATCGTGCAACAGGGTCGTGGTGAAAATATGGAAGCCGAGGGTGTACGCGGTCTGGTTACGATCTAATCTGTAGCGTCCTAACGATAATTAAAAAACATGAATCTACCTGCCTCTCTTTTGTTCACGCCCAGTTGGCACGCCGAGCTCGAATTGGCCTACGCCCGGTTCGGCGATACCTCGCGCCCGGTGCTGCGCCGCCACAAGGGCCCGCTGCGTGTACAAAAACATTTGTATGCCGAAGGACCTGAAGTCTGCCAACACATCATCGTCCACCCGCCCGGTGGAATCGCCGGCGGTGATCGGCTGGAGATTTCGGCCAGCGTCGAACGCGATGCCTGGGCGCAGATCACCAGTCCCGGCGCGGCCAAGTGGTATCGCGCCGCCGGCCCCGCTTATCAGCAATTGACATTGCGGGTGGCGGCCGGTGCGACACTGGAATGGTTGCCCCAGGAAACGATCATCTTCAGTGCGGCGCAGGCTGAGCTCAGCACCGCCATCGACCTTGAAGGCGATGCGCGGCTGTTCTACTGGGACGTCGTGGCCCTGGGTCGCCCGGCCAGCGGCGAACGTTTCGACCTCGGACACTTTCAGGCGCAACTGGATATCCGCCGCGACGGCCAGTTGCTCTGGCACGAACGCCAGCGCATTGTCGGGGCTGATGGTTTGCTCGACTCACCGATTGGCCTGGACGGACAACCGGTGTTCGCCACCCTGTTGGTGACCGGGGAAATCGAGAGTGACTTGCTGGAACGCTGCCGCTCGCTGCCCCATGCCGTGCGCGGGGATCTGACGCAATTGCCGGGGCTGTTGGTCGCCCGGTGCCTGGCCAGCGAGGCGCTGCTGGCCCGTGGCTGGCTGATTGATGTGTGGAGGTTGCTGCGCCCGGCACTGCTTGGCCGCGAAGCCATGCCACCGCGAATCTGGAACACCTGAACACCGATCCCCGTGGGAGCTTTTGCCGGCCTTGAGGTCCCCATCGCTGGCAAGCCAGCTCCCACAGGGGTTGTGTTGATGTACCCGAATACCTTTTTAATCTGCCCTGATGGATTGCACCAATGGACCTGACCCCACGCGAAAAAGACAAGCTACTGATCTTCACCGCCGGCCTGGTGGCCGAGCGGCGTTTGGCCCGCGGCGTAAAACTCAATTACCCGGAGGCCATGGCCTACATCTCCGCCGCGCTGCTCGAAGGTGCCCGCGATGGCCAGACCGTGGCCGAGTTGATGCACTTCGGCACCACCCTGCTCAGCCGTGAGCAAGTGATGGAAGGCATCCCGGAAATGATCCCGGAGATCCAGGTCGAAGCGACCTTCCCCGACGGCACCAAACTGGTCACCGTCCATCAACCGATCGCCTGAGACCACGCCATGACTTACCACATCCGCGATGCGGTACATGCCGACCTGCCGGCCATCCGCGATATCTACAACGATGCCGTGCTCAACACCACGGCCATCTGGAACGAACAGGCCGTGGACCTGGGCAATCGCCAGGCCTGGTTCAGCGCCCGGCAATCCCAGGCCTACCCGATCCTGGTGATCGTCAACGCCGAAAACCAGGTGCTGGGCTACGCTTCATTCGGCGACTGGCGGCCTTTTGATGGCTTCCGTCACACCGTCGAACACTCGGTTTACGTACGCAGCGACCAGCGCGGCCATGGCCTCGGTCCACGGTTGATGGAGGTACTGATCGAACGCGCCAGGGAATGCGGCAAACACGTGATGGTCGCCGCCATCGAAAGCGGCAACGCTGCGTCCATTCGCCTGCATGAGCGCACCGGCTTCGTGATCACCGGGCAAATGCCGCAGGTGGGCACCAAGTTCGGTCGCTGGCTGGACCTGACCTTTATGCAACTGACCCTCAATCCTGGCGCGCAACCACCGAGCGCCAACAAGGAGTGATACCCGATGAACCCCGCCCAACTGCGACGCGTCAATGTTGAAAGCTTTGCGCACTATCGTCAGGGTTTGATTGATCTGCTGCTCGACGCCGTGGGTTATGGCGCCAGCGTCGGTTTCATGGCCGACCTGGACGCTGCCGGGGCCCGCGCGTACTTCGATGAGGTTCAGGAAAACCTGAACAAGGGCCATGTGCTGCTGTGGGTGGTGGTCAAGGACGAACAAGTGCAGGCCAGCGTGCAACTGACCCTGTGCCAGAAAGCCAATGGCCTGAACCGTGCCGAGGTGCAAAAGCTGCTGGTGCGCGAACACGCGCGGCGCCGGGGGCTGGGCCAGCAGTTGATGAACGCTCTGGAGCAAGCGGCCCTGCAGAACAAGCGCGGCATGCTCTACCTCGATACCGAAGCCGGCTCTGTGGCGGAAGATTTCTACAAGGCCCTGGGCTACACCCGCGCCGGCGAAATCCCCGACTACGCCTGCGACCCGAGCGGGCGCTACAAGCCGACCGCCCTCTACTACAAGATTCTCCAAGGAGCCCATTGATGATTCCCGGTGAATACCAGATCCAGCCCGGCGACATCGAACTCAACGCTGGCCGTCGCACCCTGAGCCTGACCGTGGCCAACAGCGGCGACCGGCCGATCCAGGTCGGCTCGCACTACCACTTTTTCGAAACCAACGACGCCCTGACCTTCGACCGCACCGCCAGTCGTGGCATGCGCCTGAACATTCCCGCCGGGACTGCCGTGCGCTTCGAGCCGGGGCAGAGCCGGGAAGTCGAGCTGGTCGACCTGGCCGGGCATCGGCGGGTGTTCGGCTTTGCCGGGCGGATCATGGGGAATCTCTGATTAAGGCGGTGTCTGTTCCGGCCCCTTCGCGAGCAGGCTCGCTCCCACAGGGTAATGCGATCAACTGTGGGAGCGAGCCTGCTCGCGAAAGTGAGCGCAGCGAACGATTTCAAATTCAATTGAATCTCAAGGCAAACGAATGAAAATCTCCCGTCAGGCCTACGCCGACATGTTCGGCCCCACCGTCGGCGACAAGGTGCGCCTGGCCGACACCGACCTGTGGGTTGAAGTGGAAAAAGACTTCACCACCTACGGCGAAGAAGTGAAGTTCGGCGGCGGCAAAGTGATCCGCGATGGCCAGGGCCAGAGCCAGCTGCTCGCCGCCGACGTCGTCGACACCCTGATCACCAACGCGCTGATCATCGACCACTGGGGCATCGTCAAGGCCGACGTCGGCCTCAAGGACGGGCGCATCGCCGCGATCGGCAAGGCCGGCAACCCCGATGTCCAGCCCGATGTCACCATCGCCATTGGCGCCGGTACCGAAGTCATCGCCGGCGAAGGCATGATCCTCACCGCCGGCGGCATCGACACCCACATTCATTTCATCTGCCCGCAGCAGATCGAAGAAGCGCTGATGAGCGGCGTCACCACCATGATCGGCGGCGGCACCGGGCCGGCCACCGGCACCAATGCCACCACCTGCACGTCCGGCCCGTGGCATCTGGCGCGGATGCTTCAAGCCGCCGATGCCTTCCCGATGAACATCGGCCTGACCGGCAAAGGCAACGCCAGCCTGCCGGGGCCGTTGATCGAGCAGGTCAAGGCCGGTGCCATCGGTCTCAAGCTGCACGAGGATTGGGGCACCACACCGGCGAGCATCGACAACTGCCTGAGCGTTGCCGACCAGTACGATGTGCAGGTGGCGATCCACACCGACACCCTCAACGAATCCGGCTTCGTCGAAACCACCCTCGCCGCCTTCAAGGGCCGCACCATCCACACCTACCACACCGAAGGCGCGGGCGGTGGTCATGCGCCGGATATCATCAAGGCCTGTGGTTTCGCCAACGTGCTGCCAAGCTCCACCAACCCGACCCGGCCGTTCACCCGCAATACCATCGACGAACACCTCGACATGCTGATGGTCTGCCATCACCTGGACCCGAGCATTGCCGAAGACGTGGCCTTCGCCGAAAGCCGCATCCGCCGCGAGACGATTGCCGCCGAAGACATCCTCCACGACCTGGGTGCATTCTCGATGATCAGCTCCGACAGTCAGGCCATGGGCCGGGTTGGCGAAGTCATCACCCGCACCTGGCAAACCGCCGACAAGATGAAAAAACAGCGCGGCCCGCTGCCCGGCGACGGTGAAGGCAACGACAACTTCCGCACCAAGCGCTACATCGCCAAATACACCATCAACCCGGCGATCACCCACGGCATCAGCCATGAAGTGGGCTCGGTGGAAGTCGGGAAATGGGCCGATCTGGTGCTCTGGCGTCCGGCGTTCTTCGGGGTCAAACCGACGCTGATCCTCAAGGGCGGCGCCATCGCGGCCAGCCTGATGGGCGACGCCAACGCCTCGATTCCGACGCCGCAACCGGTGCACTACCGCCCGATGTTCGCAAGCTACGGCGGCTCGTTGCACGCCACCAGCATGACCTTCATCAGCCAGGCCGCACAGGCCGCCGGCCTGCCCGAAGCCCTGGGCCTGAAGAAAAAAATCGCCGTGGTCAAAGGCTGTCGCCAGGTGCAGAAAACCGACCTGATCCACAACGACTACCTGCCGAACATCGACGTCGACCCGCAGACCTATCAGGTCAAGGCCGACGGCGTGTTGTTGTGGTGTGAACCGGCGGATGTGTTGCCGATGGCGCAGCGGTATTTCCTGTTCTGAAGGTGAGCGGCTCGCCCAATAAAAAACCGAGGTGGGTGACCGCCATCGGGTTTTCTTTTTCTGCCGTACGCGTCAGCCGGCCCGGCTTTGCTGCCGGGCGATGATTGCGGCAATGGCGCTGATGGACAGCAGGTCATCCGAGGCATTGGCAAGGGAGGCAGCTGCGCGCAGGTTAGCAGACCGATGAGCCAAGAAATCGGCGCGCCGAAGCGCCCTGCGCACAGCCACCATCAAGTGCAGGGATGGGATACCTGACTGACAGAGGCAGTGTGCGTCTTGACATCAACGGGCTGCTAAATCCGACCACTGATGGGCAGTGGCCGCAAAACAATAGAGACCCGCACCAAGGCGCACAAGCCGGCGGATTCTGGCGCAACTGTAGGCAACGGCACAAGCTTTTGTAGCCCGAATGAAGGCATGCTGACAGCGCTTAAACAAACCCTTCGAGCACCGTTTAACCGACGGAAAAGAAACGTTTAGAAACGATGAAAACGCTTGAAAAATCGAGGAAGCATCCGACGTCTTTTTAGGGTTGGCCGTCGGAAGTCAGAGGGGTAGCGTGGCCACTCCAGACCTTCCACGGAGACTCCCCATGCCCAACGTCACCGATTCACCCGCTGGATCAGCCCCTCAAAACACCGATGCGCACCTCTGCACGCCGGCAAGAAAGCTACACCCCGCCGTCGACCGCGCACTGGACTATTACCTCAAACCCGACATCCCGGTGACGGCCGCCACGCGTACGCCCCGCACCATTTTTGTCGTTGCACCGGACGTCGACAACGAAACGCTGTTGGCCCATGCCTGCGAGTCATTGGCGTCGGCGAGTGTGATGGCGAGTGAATTTGCCGGGATGCTGGACGGCGCGAACCGCAACGCCATGCTGGCGCTTCAGCAGGTGATCATGCTCAGTGAGCTGGCGGTGAATCGGGTACTGGACAATCGCGCGTGAACCCGAAAAAGCGCTGTCCGTTCAGAACGAGCACCGTATCTGTGGCGAGGGAGCTTGTCGGATCGCCGCCCGGAGCAGGCTCGCTCGCCACAGGTTACTGATTGCTCGTTCTACCTCTTGAATGAACGTTCTGGTTCGCGGTTATTGAGCGGGCTCAAGCTCAAGCCGCGGTAATCGGGCACGTTCGATCGCTTGTTGAGTGATCAATTTCAACGTTTGCCGGATCTGCCGGTCGATGTCGGTCAACGCCTTGATGTAGTCCTCATCGCTCATGACCTGCCCTTCGCTGAAGGCGTTTTCGTCGCGGTTCAACTCACGGCAAAGCGCCTTGATCTCCACGTCCAGGTCCGCCCTGGCGGCCGGTTCCACAGTCTCTGACCGACGCTGCAGCGCATCCTGCAACTCCGTGGTCGCGTCGATCTGTCGCTTCAAACTGTCCAGTTCACCACCGCTGGAAGACTCCAGCCAGGTTTTCCACAGAGGCTGTTCAAGGATTCGATCCGTGAGCAAGTCACCCTCCTCCAGCGCCACGATTCGCCGGAACGCCGCGTCGATCATCTCCTTGGTCACACCGGCGATCTTGCGGAACTGCATGCCCCGGGCCTGCCACGGCAAATCCAGGCGCTGGGCCAGATCCGTCATGTACGCCAGGTGCACTTCCACTTCATCGATAGTGCCCGTGACATTGCCCTGGTCGTCGAGTCGCCGGAACCGCTCCCCAGCCGCCAGTCGTGACGCCACCCGTTGGCGGGCGATGGCGCCGAGCTCGTCGAGCCGCGACTTGCCCTGGGCCAACTCCAGCAGCCGAGTTTCGATCAGGTCCGCGCTGCCCAGGGCGTAGGCCTCATGAATCAGCACCTGCAGGCCCATGGCGTTGAACAGTTGCGTACCGCCGTCCACACATTCGGTGGGTGTTGCGGCCTCGTTGAACAGTTTGACCCGCAGCTCGCTGTCCTTGGCCATGGCTTCGAGCATGCGCCAGACCTTGGCGGTCAGGTCCGTCTTGTAGGCATCGCCCGCCGTGAAGTCGGCCGATTGAGTGAGTTTGCGGATTTCATTGAAGAACGGCACCGAGTCGAACTCATCCTCGACCTCGTTCCAGAATTCTTGTTTTTCCTGCCATTGCCGTTCGGTCATGCCCATCCACCAGTCGGCGCTGTCGAGCGTGCCGCGCGGCGGGTACGGTCGGTCAGGGTCCATGCCCACCGACTCGATGTAGGACTTGAGGGTGGCGAGGTTATCCGGCGAAATCCAGCGCGGCTCACGGCTGATCAAGGTGCGCGCCAGCAGTTCGGCGCGAAACGAACCGGGTGCGACCTCCGGGATCCGGGTGATCGGGTTGTGTCGCAGGTCGAGGTAAATACTGCGCGGCCGCGACTGGGAAAACAGTCCGACGGGCCAACTGTCCAGGCCTGTTTCATTGAGCAAGATGACCTGCAATTGCGGCATCCGACTGATGTTTGGCGTGAGCTTCAACGGGTTGCCCCGCAAGCCCAGCGACCGCAGATGAACCAGCCTTTTCAGGCGATCCACCGCCAATGCATCCAGTTCGATACGATTTTCATTGAAGGACAGGTCGGTGAGATGACTCATCTCGCTGATGGCCTCGGGAACGGCGGTCAGCAGGTTGTCTTGCAGGTTGAGATAACGCACCCGGCGAAACGAGGCGAGAAACCCCAGGTGCTCGTTGCGCAACTCGCCGCTACGCAGGCTCAGGCTGGTGACGTGATCGAAGTTGGCCTCCAGTTTCGGCAGCGTCTCAAGGATCCGACGGATCAAAGGAAAGTCGTCGAGCTGCAACCATTGCGGGTGCACCACCCCCGTCACTTGCACGCCCTCGGGTCCGGTGCGCTGCCAGCATTGCCGGATCGCCTTGTAGAAACGCTCGCGGGCGCGCATTTCGGCAATTCCTGACGGCGTGAAACGGAAGGACGCCGTTGGTGAATTCATCCAGTTTTGCATCGTCCGGTTCAACCGATCGAACTCGGCCTCCAGCGCGGACAGGCGATCATGGGGCGAACCACCGTTCTGAGTGAACTCGGTCAACAGTGTTTCGATTTCGTCCTGGCTAAAGCCCGGATACAACGAGCGCGCCCGGCGCCGCAATCCCATGCCGCGCGGGACTTGCGCATAACCCGGCATGCCACCGCGCAAGCGCATGACGCTCGGGTCGTAGGACGGTTTGAACAGCGGGTTGTCCCGCAGGATCGGCTCCAACATGGCTCGATCCAAAGGCTGTGCCTTCACCGCGCGCTCAAGCCCTGCCGCGTCATGGATTTCATAACCCAGGGCGATGCGCTGTGGGTCGGGTAAGGCGTGCAATACGGCGGCATAAAGCGAGTCCGCGCCGTGCAGGTGTTGATTGAGTGCGTCCCGTGCTTCATACCGGCCATCCTCCCCCCGGATCAGCACTTTGCGGATCGGCGCGTCATCCGGGCCGAGACTGTCGTGCAACCGCCCTGAAAATGAATAGTCCCGAATCTCCAGGCGCAGGTCCGCAGGCCAGCCAGGCAGGGCCGCCAGAGAGTGCAGCTCAAGGCGCTCGGTGTCAGTGTTGTGCAGTTCGTCGAGGTACAGGCCCTCATAGGCGCGCGCCACTCGCAACTGGTGCGCCGCTTCTCCAGCCTGTTGGGACAACCTCAAGGGCACGCGTTTTTTCTCGGCCAGGTGTTTCAGGTCCGAGGGGTCGGCATGATCCAGCAGCGCTTGCGCCACGCTGGTCGACAGCGACGACTCGTCGCCCTTGAGCAAGCTCACACGGGCATCGTCTGCACGTTCCCGGCGCTCGTACAGTTTGTCGAACAGACGCTTTTTACTGCCCCGCGTCTGATCGGCCAGGCGTTCGCGCAAGGCCTGGGTGCGCGCCTTTGCATCCCCGGCAAACCACTGCCCCAGCATTTCGCGAAGGGCCTGTTCGTCCACGAACCCGACCACCCGTTCCGGCAGCGCACCACCCAGCAAATCCTGCCAGGTCAGCTGCAAGGTGTCGGCCGGCAACGCATCGGCATAGCCCTCCTTGATCACCGCCCCCGACAGGCCCGGCCCCTCGAACACTTCGATGGCCTTGCCCTCGGGCCAGCCCGGCAGTTCAGTCATGAAGCGCACGGCATAATCGGCCCAATCCTGACCGATTCGACCGGCCAGTATCTGGTCTGCGCACGCCTCGGCTTCGGCGTACGCCTTGAAGCGCTTGAGGGTATCGGTCAGCAGGGCCGGTGCGGCTTCGTGTTCCACGTGCAGCCGGCGCAATGCATTTTCGTGAACGCCACTGACGGTCAGAATCTGCTCCAGGGTTTGATCCGTGAAACCATCCACCGAGGCGCCCAAACGCTTGAGCAATTGGCGCCGATCCCATTCCAGCGGCTGATCGAGCTCAGTCTTCCACAGGCCCGCGCCGTTATGCTCCAGCAAGGGCTGATAGGCGTTGGCGCGGGTGGGGTGTTGCAGGCGAGGCTGGCCCGTGTTCGGGTCCTCTTTGACTTCGTAGCATTTGTCATCAATGCGCAGCAGGTCCTGCTCCTGATGCCGGTACAAGCCCTTTTCACCGACGATGGCCTCCTTGGGCAAGGTGGCCGACTGTTCATACGGCGTCAGGTCCGGATTCCACAACCGCGGCTTGCCCGCGACCTCCACGGGCTTGAGCCCTTCGACGAAGGGCGAGACCTTGATCGGCGTCAGCTGGCCGGCTGGCACCCCATGACCGGCGCCCATCAGCGCCAACTGTGCAAAGTTGATCAGTACGCCATTGAAGTAGGCAGTGGCCTCTTCCTTGTCACCTTTGCTCCAGTCTTCGATACCCTCGGCCACTTCGGCGAGCATCTGCGCAATCATGATGCCCAGCATCGCTTCGCCCAGACCCGGCACCAGCATCGCGGCAAAGTTGAAGAGGTTCCAGCCGATGTCCAGGTAACTGGTCAGGCGCTTAAAGCGGGCGTTGGCGTCCTCGTCGTCGGTGGGCACCGCGATGCGTCGGGCATCGGCGATGGCCTTGTCGCGGCGTTCAATGAACAGGGTCGCCCACAGATCGCCTGTGATCTGGTTGGTGATGGGTTCTGCATCGGGATTCTCGACCGCCGTTTCACGCCACCACGGCCCCATGTCCAGCGGCTCGCGTTGTTGCCAGGTAACCGTTTTGAGGCGTTCGTTGACCCGGCTGAAAAACAGCCCCTTGTCCTTTTGCGCCACGAACCGGCTGAAAAAGGCCTGGTATTGCGAGTCGCGCAGCTGTCCGATCAGGGTTTTCATGAACGCGGTCAGGGACGGGTATTCCCTCAGTGGATGTTCCGGATCATCCGGTACATAAGCGATCAAGGGGCCGGACAAACGGCTCTGATGGTAGATGTCGTCCCGGCGCAACAGCTCATCGTTGAGCCCCTGGGGACCATTGGCGAAAAACGCCTGCAGCAGCTTGAACCGCTCGTACTCCGAGCCTGGCAGTACCGGGATGCGCTGCGACCACTCGCTCCAGAACTTCACTGAGTCAGGGGTCAAGGCGTCGATCGCCTGCTTGATCTGCGACGGATCGCTGATGGCGCTGAACAGCACGATGCCCGTCAACCGAAAGCCCAACAGCGACAATCGATGGCAGTGCAACGGCCGGTCGTACAGCGTGGCATCGGCCTGGCTCTGGTGCAGTTGCCCGAGCTGGCCGTAAGCATGGTCGCTGATATCGCCCTTCAATCGGGCGATCAGTGACGCCACCTGAAACGTGGCTTTTTCACTGGCCACCGATTCGTCCTGCAAGGCGCGCCGGGCTTCGGGTGTCGCAGGCAGCAAGATGGATTTGATGTGCCGCTGGTACTGCCCGCCAATGTCGAGGCGGCGGCACATCGATGCAAACCCGGGCAAGGAGACCCCAGGCTCAAGCGCAAGTGCGCCGCGCTCATCCTTGCGATAGATACCCGAGCTGCTGCGCCAGGCGTCTTCAGCGGTTTCCGATTCCTCGAAGTTGTGCAGCGCCGCCTCCAGCAACGTGGACTGCCGCACGCGACTGGCCCCGGTATCAATGACGAAGGCAATTTTGCTGGGCACTTCAAGCTGCGCACTCAAGGCGTCGATGTTCTCCACGCCATTGAAGTTCGCCTGCATCGACGCACTGAGCAGAGGTTCGGCGAAGGCCTTGATGTCGTGCTGCAAATCGCCCAGGGACTTGTCCAGCACGCCTTGCACGCGTGCCTGTTCTTCGATCAGTTCTTTCAAGTATTGGCGGTCTATTTCCCGTGCAGCGCTATACCACTCGGGGGTCTCTGGTCTCAGTGTTTCAAGGCTTTTCAGTCTCGACATCGAGGCCTTTTTGATTGCGCCGGGCATTACCTCGAGTACACGACTGTAATGAACCCCATTATTTTGCGCGGGCGTTGCCCGCAAGTTGCTTCCATGCAAATCAGACACTGTTCAATCACCTTGATGACAGGATAGGAAGCCACAGGTTTATTCACCGGCGCGTGAAAAAAAAGAGCAAATTCCTGTTGGGCCACCCCTCTGAAAAGGCGCGCATAGTTCGAAAATCAAAGAGCCATCGATAGGTATGTACCGCCACAAATGCTTCTGGTCATGCCGTCGCACCAGCGGTCGTATTTTTCCCGTCAAAGAGACTACTATTCGAATCGCTGACCTCGATTCATGCTCAGGTAACCGCCATGCGTCTTTCCGAATTCATCACCTTGAACGTTAATCGCATCGTCGATGAGTGGGAGCAATTCGCCAAAACCATCACCCCGGCCGCGCATTCGATGGATAGTGCCTCGCTGCGCGACCATGCGAAGTCGATCCTGCTGGCAGCGGCCAGGGACATGACAAAGCCTCAAACACCCAGCGAACAGGCAGCCAAAGCCCGTGGCGAAGGGCCGGAAAAGACCCCAAGCCTGGATGAGGCCGGCGCCAGTCACGGCGAATTGCGCCACAACGTGGGTTTTGATCTGGTGCAGATGACCAGTGAATTTCGCCATTTGCGTGCCAGTGTGATTCGTCTGTGGATCGGCAGCCTGAACAGCCCCGACCTGGCCTACTTCCAGGACATGATTCGCTTCAATGAAGCCATCGACGAAGCCCTGGCCGAGTCCACCGCGGCCTATGCCGAGCAGGTCAATCGTTCGCGGGACATCTTTCTGGCGATTCTCGGCCACGACCTGCGCGCGCCGCTGCAAGCAGTGAGCATGTCTACCGAACTGCTGCTGCGCAAAACCACACTGGAAGGCGACGCTCTGACGTGCGCCATCAACATCAAGCAAGGGGCGCGGCACATGGCCGCGATGGTCAGCGACCTGCTGGAACTGGTACGCAGTCGTCTGGGCAGGACTCTGCCGATCGAACCTGCGCCCATGGACCTGGCCGAAGCGGCACACGCGGCGATTGCCGAAGCCTGTGCGGGCAATCCGGAGTGCGATCCGACGCTGGAAGTACTGGGCGACGTACGGGGTGTCTGGGACGCGGGGCGCATCGACCAATTGTTGCAGAACCTGATCGGCAACGCCTTGCAGCATGGTTCGAACAAAGGCGAGGTGACGGTGACCCTCAAGGGCGAGCCGGAAACGGTTCAGCTCAGGGTACACAACCACGGCACACCGATTCCCGAGGACGCCATCGCCACCATTTTCGATCCGCTGGTACGCAGTGCCGACGAAGAACTGGGCCAGCCTTCAACCAGCCTGGGATTGGGGTTGTTTATCGTCAAGGAGGTGGTCACCGCCCACCAGGGGACGATTGAAGTCAGCTCGAATGAAGAGGACGGCACACTGTTTACCGTGGTGCTGCCCAGAAAGGTTTGAAGACGTGATGACCGGCGGGCTCTTGTGGCGAGTGAGCAAGCTCTCTCGCCACAGATTCGGTGTGCCGATTACTCCACCACCAACCGCCCCAACCGCTGTCGCAACATCCGGTTCTCCGCCCGCAGTTGCTGCACCTCTTCGAGCAAATCCAGCGCCAGGGCGACGCCTTCCCATTCCAGTTCCAGGTCACGCCGCAGTTTGGCGGCGCGCTTGGCCAGCGTCAGTTCGTAATCGGTGAAGCGCCAGTCCTTGGGCGCGCCCCCCTGGGGTTCGAGGATGCCGTGCTCGACGATTTCGATCACGTAGACGTCCGACAGGTCGGTCGCCTCACAGAATTCTGCCATGTCCAGTTGAACGATCAGAGGGCTGCTCATATCGGGCTACTCCGGGTCTTGGATCAGAAATGTTCTCTCGGGTCGAACGCGGCCTTCTTCGCCAGTTCCTGCCACAGGGCCTTGATCTCATCGTCCGATTTTTTCGGCATGACGGCCTTCAGTTGCACGAACAGGTAGCCACGTTCTCCCGCCTTGCTCAGCAGGCCATGGCCCTTGGCCCGCATGCGCTGGCCGTTCTGGCTGCCGGCCGGCACTTTGAGGTTGATCTTGCCGGTCAGGGTCGGCACCGCCACTTCGGTGCCCAGGGCCAGTTCCCAAGGGGCCAGCGGCAGCGTAATGATCAGGTTTTCGCCTTCGACATCGAATTTCGGGTGCGGCGCGAAACGGATGGTCAGGTACAGGTCGCCATTGGTGCCGCCACCGATGCCCGGTGCGCCCTGGCCTTTGAGGCGAATACGCTCACCGTCGGTCACACCGGCGGGGATCTTCACGTTCAGGCTTTTAGTGGTATTGCTGACATGCTGGCCGGCAGCGTTGTACTGCGGCACCTGGAAGGTGACCTTCTTAGATTCGTTCGAGAGGGTTTCCTCCAGGAAAATCGCCAGTTCCATTTCCACGTCCTGCCCCCGACGCCCGCTGCTGCGACGCGACTCTGCCCCACCAAAGCCGGGGCCACGGTTACCGAAGATCGAACTGAAAAAGTCCGAAAAATCGCCGGTATCCTGACCGCCGCCACCGAAACCGCCACGGCTTTGCCAGCCCGGTGGCCCCTGGAACGGTTGACCATGCTGGCCATAGCGGCGCAAGTCGTCGTATTCGGCGCGTTTGTCGGCGCTTTTCAACGCTTCATAGGCCTCGGAGGCATCCTTGAACTTGGCCTCGGCGTCCTTTTCCTTGCTGACGTCGGGGTGGTACTTGCGAGCCAGCTTGCGATAGGCGGCCTTGATCGCCTTGTCGTCTGCGGTCGGCTCCACGCCGAGAATCTTGTAATAGTCTTTGAAGTCCATCGCGGGAATCACCATCCGTTATCGAAATCGCGCCACCTGACACAGCATGCGCTTTTTTGCAGCACAGGGTTTGACCGATCTCAAGTTTGTGACCGGGCAGCGCTTCAGAAGTTTATCGGCAGCGGGCGGGGCGAATGGCGCCTGCCCCCTCGGCTGTCCGGTTAGATGCAGGGTAGTTTGGGGGCGATGGCGCGTCTTTCAAGCCATTGATCAGCAGATTTAGCAGATAGTCGGCCTTCGATTCTGTGCCGCACTGACATACACTGCGCGGCCGTTTTTTAACCGGAACTTGAAAGACATGAAAAACGCATCTCCAGCCCGTGCCTGTGGCATCGACTTTGGCACGTCCAACTCCACCGTCGGCTGGCTCCGGCCCGGCATGGAAACGCTGATCGCGCTGGAGGACGACAAGATCACCCTGCCTTCGGTGGTCTTCTTCAACATGGAAGAACGCCGCCCGGTGTACGGCCGGCTGGCGCTGCACGAGTACCTGGAAGGCTATGAAGGCCGCCTGATGCGCTCGCTCAAGAGCCTGCTGGGTTCCAAGCTGATCAAGCACGACACCAGCGTGCTGGGCACAGCAATGCCGTTCAAGGACCTGCTCGGGCTGTTCATCGGGCAGTTGAAGAAGCGTGCCGAGGCTGCCGCTGGTCGGGAATTTGATGAAGTGGTGCTGGGTCGCCCGGTGTTCTTTGTCGATGACGATGAAATGGCCGACCAGGAAGCGGAAAACACCCTGGTGGACGTCGCCCGCGCCATCGGCTTCAAGGACGTGTCCTTCCAGTACGAACCGATCGCTGCGGCATTCGACTACGAGTCGACCATCGAAAAAGAAGAGTTGGTGCTGATTGTCGACATCGGCGGTGGTACGTCGGACTTCTCGCTGGTGCGCCTGTCCCCGGAACGTCGCAACCACGACAACCGTCACGACGACATCCTGGCCACCGGTGGCGTGCACATCGGCGGGACCGACTTCGACAAGCAACTGAGCCTGCAGGGCCTGATGCCACTGTTCGGCTACGGCAGCCGCATGAAAAGCGGCGCCTACATGCCCACCAGCCACCACATGAACCTGGCGACCTGGCACACCATCAACTCGGTGTACTCGCAAAAGTCGACCCTGGCGCTGGGCAGCATGCGGTACGACATCGAAGACACCGGCGGCATCGATCGCCTGTTCAAACTGATCGAACAACGTGCCGGACACTGGCTGGCCATGGAAGTGGAAGAAACCAAGATCCAGCTGACCCATGCCGACAGCCGCCACGTAGCCCTGGACCGCATCGAAGCCGGCCTGAGCGTGGAGCTGAGCCGTGCCCTGTTCGAGTCGGCCATCGAGAACTTGCTGGAGCGGGTGCGCGACAGCGTGACCCGATTGCTGGCGGATGCCGATGTGCGGGTCGATCAGGTGGACACCGTGTTCTTCACCGGCGGTTCGAGCGGGATTCCGGCTCTGCGCAACAGTGTTTCGGCGATGTTGCCGAAGGCGCGGCATGTGGAAGGGAACATCTTTGGCAGCATCGGCAGTGGTCTGGCGATCGAGGCTGCAAAACGCTACGGCTCGATGGGCTGATCCGACACCAAGTCGCCTCCATCGCTGGCAAGCCAGCGCCCACAGGTACAGCGCCGTTCTCGCGGCTACGCCATATCTGTGGGAGCTGGCTTGCCAGCGATGACGTCAGATCAGGCAATACATTTCCCGATCAAACCATCCCCACCTGCTTCAACTCGCTCTTCAGATACGCGTAATAAATCGGCCCTGCCACCACCCCCGGCAGGCCGAACGCGGCCTCGAACACCAGCATCGCCAGCAGCAACTCCCACGACTTGGCACTGATCTGCCCGCCGACGATGCGCGCGTTGAGGAAATATTCGAGCTTGTGGATAAAAATCAGATAACCCAGCGCCCCCACGGCCACCCAGATCGACAGCGACAAGCCGACGATGGTGATCAGGGTGTTTGACATCAGGTTGCCGATCACCGGCAGCAGCCCCAGCAGGAAAGTCAGCACGATCAGGGTTTTGGTCAGCGGCAGCTTGATGCCGAACAGCGGCAGGAGCACCGCCAGAAAAATCCCGGTAAAGAACGTATTGAGCAGGGAAATCTTGATCTGCGCGAACACGATGTTGCGGAACGCCTGAACCAGCAGATGCAGACGATCGAACAGCGCCGCGGCCAATGGTTTGCGCTTGGTCAGATCTGGAGCGCGCTGCAAGGCAATGATCGCGCCCAGTACCATTCCGATCAGCAGTGTCACAAACATGTGCGCGGCGTCTTTGCCCACCAGTTGTAACTCGCTGAGGTGTTTACTCATCCACTCGCCAATGGCCACTCGAAACTCGGCGGCGCTGGCCGGCAGGTAAGCATCGATGAACGGCGGCAGCTGTCCGCGAGCGCGGTCGACCACAAGCATGAATTTGTCGAGCGAAGCACCCGGGTTTTCCGCCTCGTGCAGCAGAAAACTGATGGCGCCGGCGAAAATCAGGCTCAGCACACTGACCACCAATGTCCCCAGCAAGGCCACGGCCAGCCAGCGTGCGCGTCGACCTTCGATCAATCGCTGCAACTGCGGGGTGAGCATGTTGACCAGTTCGAACACCAGCAACCCGGCCATCAGGCTGGGCAGCAACCGCAGCGGGAGCACCAGCAGCAGTCCGCCAAAAATAATGACCCAGCTGATGACCAGCAAAACATGACGCTGAGAAAACGTTGGCATACAGCCTCAAAACGAACGGCGTAAAAGGATGGGCAGTCTGCCAGCGATCCGGTGGCAGCACTAGGGATTGTGTGGGGCGACCTTGGTCTCAGGTTCAGGTTTTTTTGCAGTACCTTGCCCGTCCTCTTCGCGAGCTGGCTCCCACATTGAGTCCTGTGTGCTCAGTTCCATTGTGGGAGCGAGCCTGCTCGCGAAGAGGCCCTCACAGCTCCCCGCAATTTCAGCTGAGTGTTTATTTTTTCTTCAGGCAATCACTCATGAACGCCTTGCGCGCGTCACCCTTGAGGGCTTTGGCGGTTGCGTCGGCGTTGCAGGTTTTCATTTTCTCTTGCTGAGGGGTCAAGGCTTTGCCGGCATCGTTGGCCGCCGGCGCAGCCTTGAGGCAATTACTCATGAAGGCTTTGCGCTCATCGCCCTTGAGGTTTTTAGCGGTAGCGTCGGCATTGCAAGTGGTCATCTTGTTCTGTTGGTCAGTGGTGGCAAACCCTTGGGAACAGAGCAGCAAACCGATCATCAACAAAGGGACACGCAATATCTTCATGGAGTTATCTCCTTGTCGCCGCATCGAACGATGCGGCCTCCCCGAGGAGTGTAGTCAAGCCTGGTTACACCTTCCTCCAGTCATAAAGGATCATTGCGTCGGGGGTTCGATTGCGGGCTCTTCGGCCAACAAGTCCCTGAATGCCTGGTTATAGCCTTCCCACGACGAAATGCGTTTTTCGATCACGGAAACGGGCAATCGCTCGAACGACACCCCGACCTCCCCTGGCAGACTGTATTGCGTGCCCAACGCCTTCAAAGACGTGAACTGGGCGTAAGCCCCCGACTTGTACAATTTGTTGATTTTTATCTGCCGGAAGGTGTTGCTCTGCGAAACCTCCGGCAGCGCAGCCCGACCCGCCGGGACATCGTTGATAAAGGCGAATTCCGCGCTTGCCGGACCTGGCTCGAGGGTTTCAATGGGCGGCAGTTCGAACTGGAAATAGCCGTTGTCCGCCGTATGGGCGACAGGGAACTCCGGCCAGGAATCAGCAACGACCAGCTGCTTGAGATTGGTCAGGTCATCGCCGATCACCACGTACTGATGATCGAAGGCAGTGGCTTTGACGAGGTGGACCCGGGAGGTTCTCGGCTGGCTGGCCAACAGCGCAAAGGTCACCTTGGAGTTTTCCGAACAGTTACCCCCCTTGATTTCAATGGCTTTGCGCGCATGTTCGGCAATGGTCAAGCGTGCGGTGAATTCCCCTTCTTGCAGGTCCAGCCCTCGCAGCCCCTTGATTTTCGCGATCGCCGAGCCGCCGTTTTCCCAGATGCCCGGCAATTGGTTGCCCGAGAGAGGCAACAGTTCCCTGGCTCGATAGATGGCACGCTGTGCCTGGCGCAAATTGGCCATGACCTGGGGCGTCACTTCCGTTGGCTGAGCTGCCGTCGTGACGACTGATCGCACCTTGTCTGCATATTTTTCCAACTCGACCAGGCGCTCGCTGGACGTCGGAGTGTTGTCCCTCACAGCGCGTTGCAGCGTCTGATACGCCTCCAGGCGTCCGGTTTGCTCGAGATTGCGCGCGTGGGCACCCAGATTGCGCTCGGATTCCGTGAGCGCCACCAAACCATCCTCGGTGAACAGTCGCCCGATCAATGCGTCGTACTGTTCGGGCGACATCAGATTTTTAAGGTCAGGCAACACTTCGATGCTTTGTACTGTTCGCAGATTGGCCTCGGGGCCCTCCCCGTTCGCCTTGGAAAGGCCATGCCAGAGTGAGTCCCAGCAATCGAGGGACAAGCTGTCGTACATCAGCTTCAAGCCGCGCAGGTAGTCGTATCGTGCAATCGGAGGAACACTTGGATGGAATGCGCCGTTGACGAATTCCAGGCAGTCTTGCTCGACCTTTTGCAATTGCGCGAGTTCGCTCGCCTGCGTGGGGGCTCCCCCACGCAGGCGCATGATCGCCGGGTCGAAAGTCGGCGCTTTCAACTCCGGCAAATCGCCAAGAACACTTAACAGCCTGTAGGGTTTCAGGGCGTGCTGGCGCAATGCCGCTTTCAGGGCCGGGCCCTGGCCGATTTGAATCTGCAGCGCATTTCGCTCGGCATCGGGTAACGCCTGCAAGATCGAGGTAAACAAATCACCGCCTGAATGCAGGACATTGCCTCGCTCGTCACACGCCTGGAAAACCCCGTTGTCGCTCACCACAAGCGTTCGTCGAATCGCAGCGTCATCACGACCGATGCTGTCCAGTTTTTTCCCGTCGAAGCGGTAGTGACGCAGCTCAATCCTGACATCGGCATTCCAGCCAGGCAGGTTTTCCAGCGAGTGCAGCGCCAGGGCGTCGAAGTCCGGGTTGTCGACCGACTCCAGATAAAAGCCCTCGTACGCACGGCTGATTCGCACATCCCTGAGCGCCCAATGGGCGAAACCCTCAAGTCGTTCGGGAAGCCTGCGCAACTTGAGCGCCTGCAATTCCTCCGGACGCGCCAGCGCCACCAGCTCTTGTGCAACGACACCAGGCAATCCAGCGACCTGGTCCTGGATGAACCTCGCCTCGGCACTGACGGCGCGCCCGACGCTTCGGTAACGCCTGTCGAACAAAGACGCCTTGCGCTGTTCGGCCCGTTTCGCGAGCTGCCTCCTCAAACGCTCGGCATTCTGCATACGGCTGCCGACCGCTGCATCGGGTTCATCACCCAGCAGTTGCCGGGTCTGGGCATCATCGAGAAGCAACAGCAAGGCGTCGATAAGGTCGGTATCCGTCGCTTGATCCGCCGGGAAAGACACCGGCTCTTCACCGGCCCCGATGGCGTACAACACACGGCCATCGGCCCCCTTGAGCTCGATGGCTCTGCCGGGCCACAAACCGTCCAGCAGTTGAAACTGCCAGAGTGGATCGGCCTGCAGATAATCCTGTGCGCGAGCGCTGCCGATGTTTCGGATGAAGGTGTGGATATCCCGGTCGATGCTGAACCGGGTCACCGTATCGCTCAGCAAAGGGATTGCCCGTTCGTTATCGGCGTACATGCGTACAAGCGCACCGATATCCGCTCGGCTGACCGTGCGGATCTCACCGAGCCTGTCCGTCAAACCTTCTACCGACGGGCCGAGTCGCTTGATCAGCGTATCGGCATCCCAGGTATGGGGTTTCTCGCCCTCGATCACAAATGCGCCCGTGCCATTACTCTCCGCCACCGGCTGATAGGCCTCGGGGCGGGTCGGATGCTGAACGCGGTGCTTGCCGGTCCGCGAATCAACCTTGAGTTCGAAATGGCCGTCATCCAGAGGCAGAATCTGCCTGCCCTGGTGTTGATGCAGGCCGTAGAGGTCAGGTTTGGAGTCCGCCGCCAGACGCAGGTTCTGTTGCTGGTAGGGCCGCAGATTTTGCCCCCATAGCCGCTGCTCACCATTTCTCAGCGTCACGGGACGGGTCCCTTCAAGAAAGGACGACAACCGGGGTTTCACTACTTGGGTGGCAAGACCCCCTCCAACGGCAAGGGTGCCCAACTGAATGAGGTTTTCAGCGACGCCCAGCAGATGTTCTGCGGCTTCCACGTACTCGCCCTCGGCGAGCTCGACGACACCCTCCACGACCCCGTCAACCAGTTGATAGATGACGTACCCCAGCATGAGCTCACCCAGCACCGGCACAAATGGCGTGGCGACGAACAGGGCCACTTCCATGATGTCGGTGAGCATTTTTTCCAGGTTTTCTATCCAGGCCCATCGTGCGGCACTGTCCGCATCGGCGCTGGACACAGCCAGCGCACGCCCGTCAGAAAGGATCTTGTCCACCTGCCGCTGATAAAGATAAGACCAAAGGTCGCCGTCAAAGCGGTTGGCTGTATCGCTTTCGAACGACAGGGTGGTGAATCGCAGGTCCGGGCGTTCCACCCGGGTTTCGCGCCAGGCAGGCAAACTGGAGCCAGGCTGCGCACCGTGATAGGTGACTTGCCACAATTTCGCGTTGAGTGCGGCGAAAAAATGACCACGCTGCCCGTGGTCCACAAATCGACTGAAAAACGCCTGATAGTTTCGACGGGATGCAGGAGACGCCTGATCATTGCCCTGCAACTGGCGAGTCAGCTCCCGCACGAAGTCGACCGACGAGGCATACTCCTTCAGCGGATGCTCCGGATCGTGCGGTACATAGGCAATGACGCGTCGGACATTGGCACCGGGCGTGTCGATATCGGCGGCGATCAGCACAATCCCGGTCAGACGGGTGTCGAGCATGTTCAAATGATAGAAACGTGCAGGGGCGCCATCGAATATCAGGCCCTGCTTGCCCAGGACCATGTTCAATACCGTCAGGTACGCCTCGGCCCCGATGTCTTTTTTCATCAACGCCAGATGTGCTGCGGCTTTCATGGCGCTCTGCTGGCTGGCGATAATGTGCTTGCGCAGTAACGCCCGGGCAGTGGCTTCTTCGGGCATCAGATAACTTTGCAGATAGGTTTGGTACCGGGCGCCTATATCCAGCGTTCGGCACAACGCCTTGAACTGCTCGACCGTTATACCCAACTTTTTAATTTCAAAGCGGCCGACTTCGTCAGGCCTGGTGATAAAGGCAGAGTCGCCGGTAAATACTTCACTTTCGGCAAAGTTTTGCAGTGATGCATCAAGTAAAGAGACGGTTCGACTACTGACTCCCCCTGTGACGTTAATCGTCCATGGCGATGTTTTAGCCGGGTAATACAAGCGCAAAAAAGTTTCACGAACATCCAGCTTCAGACCGTACTGCTCATTGAGGGCACGGGTCAGCAATGGCTGGGCGAAGGACACCACATCTTGCAGTTTCCCAAGCATTTGATCGACCCGGCTCTGTGCCTGCCAACTGGCCTGCATGGCGTCTTTCGCGGCCAAATGCTCCAGGCAGGATGCCGTCTTGCTCCATTCGGGAAGCACTTTAGGGGCTGTGCGCAAATCGCCTATTCGCTGGAGAGAGGCACTGGTCACCCAGTCGGGAATAGCGCCTTTGATAAAAGTGGAATGAATACTTTCCCGGCGTTCAATATCGGGAATTTCCGGAACACGCTCGGAATTCAATAATAATTTTTTCACCATCATTACCCGCAAACTTATATAAAGAGCGCCGAAGCCTACAGCGCCTCAAACCTGCTCCTGTGCAGCTTGATTCGGATAATGCTGTATGAAACATCCCAATAAGTTGGTTAGAACATCTTGTTCCGCCGATAGTAATCGGGTGTACATCCCGCCTGGCGCTGAAACATCGCGATAAACGCCGAGCCTGTGCTGTATCCCAGATCGAAGGCGATCTCCTGAATGCTGCGGTGGCTGTCCAGCGCCTCAATCGCCGTCAGAAAGCGCAAGCGCTGGCGCCACTCACCGAAACTCATGCCCAGCTCGCGGACAAACTGCCGCGCCAGGGTGCGTTCGCTGACATGTATTTGCCCGGCCCAGTCCGCCAGTGGCCGGTTATCCCCGGGATCGGCTTGCAGCGCCTCGAGTATGCCCAGCAGCCCGGGACTGCTGGCGTAGGGCAAGTAGCACTCCTGCACCGGTGCCTGTTGCAACTGGTCCACCAGGACCTGGGCCAGGCGTTTGTCCGCTTCCCGCTCGGGGATCTTCACATCCCGGGCCGCGAAGTCCTTGAGGATCGCCTTGAGGATGTCGCTGATGGCCAGCGTGCAAGCCTGCCGGGGCAGATCGGCACAGACCGTCGGCGCCAGGCAAACGGCGCGGTAATTGATCGGCTGATGGCTGTAGAAACTGTGCTCGATTTGCGGCGGCACCCACACCGCGTATTGCGGCGGCGACATGAAACGGCTGCCGTCGACGTCCATGTGCAACACCCCGTGGGCCGCATACTCCAATGTGCCCCAAGGGTGACGGTGCGGCGCGGCGAATTCATGGGTATCGAAGTCGGCGTAACGGAAGTAGACCGCCGAAGGCAGTTCGCTGAAATCCAGCAGGTCGATGTGTTTACGGGTCATGCTGTCCGGATTCAGGGGCAGGTTGTCTGGATCGAAGTATAGGCTTGTATCCAGACAGAGGATAATTGCCCTCCATTAACGTTCTGGTTTACCCGATGCAATACGCTTATCCCCTGCTGGCCATCTTTATCTGGGCCGGCAATACCGTGATCACCAAAATGTCAGCCGGGGCGATCTTCCCCGCCGAGATCGGCTTTTACCGCTGGCTGCTGGCCGGCTTGCTGTTCACGCCCTTCATGCTCAAACCGGTGATCGCCCATTGGCCGGCGATTCGCCCGAACCTGGGCAAGATCTTTGTCCTCGGCGTGCTCGGCATGGCGGTTTACCAAAGCCTGGCGTATTTCGCCGCGAGCCTGACCTCGGCCACCAATATGGGCATCATCCTGTCGTTGATGCCCTTGATGTCACTGGCCATGGCAATCATCAGTCTGGGCCAGCGCTTGACCATCGGCGCACTGGCCGGTGCGGTGCTGTCGTTTGCCGGGGTGTTGGTGGTCGTCTCGTCCGGCAGCCTGGAGGTACTGCTCGAACATGGCGTGAACCTGGGTGACGCCATGATGCTGATCGCCACCCTGGCCTACGCGATTTACAGCACGCTGCTGAAAAAATGGCAGCTGCGTTTGCCGCCCTTGGTGCTGCTGTACTTGCAGGTGCTGGTCGCGGTGGTGGTGCTGTTTCCGCTGTTTCTCGCCTCCCCGAAAGTCGGCCTGACCCTGCAGAACATTCCATTGGTGCTGTACGCCTGCCTGCTGGCTTCGATGGTTGCACCTCTGGCGTGGATGCAGGCCGTGGTGCGCCTGGGACCGAGCCGGACCACGTTGTTTTTCAATTTGCTGCCGCTGATCACCGCGCTCATTGCGGCGGTGGTGCTGCATGAGCAGTTGGCGCTGTATCACTTGGTGGGCGGCCTGTTGACCTTGGGTGGGGTGATTCTGTCCGAGCGGTGGACCACGGTGCTGGGGCGCAAGACAAGCGTTGCCTGATCTGGCCTCATCGCGGGCAAGCCACGCTCCCACAGGGATCGTGCCATGTGGTCCGAGATAAACAAGAACGCGGTCTAAAGCCCTGCCGCGTTCAACCGTGCCGCATGTTCGACAAACAACCGGATCGGTTCGGCCTCCTTGCCCACCCATCCCCAAGGCTGATTGACGATGTCGAAATGATTCAGCGGAAACTCGTCGCCAATCACCATTCCCAGGTGCGAGCTGTAACGCCCGACCATCCCGTCGCAATACCCGGATTCGCGAACGAAGGTTTTGGCGAACAACCGGCAACTGCGATGGGTGCCATCAAGCGGATTGCGTCCCCGGTCGGTCTTGCCCGGTTGCAAGGTCCCGGACCAGGAGTAATAACGCACGCCGTTGACCTCTTCCGGTCCGTGCCCACCCCAGAATTCGGGCAGGCCTTGTGGATAACGTTGATTGAACAACGCCACGCCTGCGCTGGTGAGTGAATGATGGGACGCATGGATATCCACCGGCAGCTTCGGCCCGCGATAGCCGGTTTCGAGCAGGCTCATCAGCGCCGCGATCCAACGGAGCAGGCCGCTGAGCATGCGCCCTCTGACGCTGTCATGGGGATAGTGTTCGTGCAGATAGTCCGCCAGCTCCGAGCCATGATTCGGCCCTGCCACCGACGTCACTGAAGCAACCCGGTCAGGGCGCTTGGCGGCGGCGTACCGGGCGGTCAGCGAGCCCTGGCTATGACCGATCAGGTTGACCTTCTCGGCCCCTGTCTCGCGCAGGATCTCTTCGATCCGCGCCAGGAGTTGCTCACCACGCACTTCGCTGGAGTGCAGCGGCGAGACCTGCACCGCAATCACCACCGCCCCACCCTGACGCAGCGCGGAAATGATCCCGTGCCAATAGGGGTAGAGCAGCAACCGGACAAACCCGAGCATTCCCGGTACCAGCACCAGCGGGTAGCGCGGGGCAGAATCGTGCGACATGGGCGGACATCCTGATGATCAGTGAGCTGATGCAAGGCGCAAAGCAAAAAACTCGCCTAGCATCGCCAGCAAAGATGACAACTCATGCACCAGTTTATGCCATCCAGCCTACTTCAGCCCCACCACCCCGGCGACGATCAGCCCGACCGACAGCACTTTGAGCAGAGTCAGGCTTTCGCCCAACAGCGCAAACCCGAGAAACACCGTGCCCAATGACCCGATGGCGGTCCAGATCGGGTAAGCGATGCTCACCGGCAACTCGCGCATGGCCAGGGTCAGGAAATAGATCCCGCCCACCGCCGCCACGACGGTCACCAGCGACGGCCAAGGCCGGGTGAAGCCCTCGGCGTACTTCATGCCCATGGCAAAGGTCACTTCAAACCCGGCCGCGATCAGCAACCACAGCCAGGCCATCTAGAACGACCTGACCAGCGCCAGTAGGCGCTGTTCAGCCTCGGCGGCGGACACTGCGAAAGAGCGTGCTTCAGACTCTTCCCCTTCGGCGGCGACCACCGTGACGTCGGTAATACCGATAAATCCCAGCACCGTGCGCAGCAAGGTATCGGCATGGTTCATGGAGGCCAGCTCGCCGTCCGGGCCAAAACCGAACCCGCCGCGACTGGTGATGATCAGCGCCTTTTTGCCCTGCACCAGGGGTTCGTATTGGGCTACGCCGTTATCCAGCGAGTGATTGAACGTCAGGCCAAGGCGCACGATCTGGTCGATCCAGGCTTTCAAGCCGCTGGGCACGCTGAAGTTGTGCATCGGCGTGGAGATCACCAGCACATCGTGGCCCAGCAATTCGCCGACCAGTTCATCGCTGAGTGCCAGGTCCGCCTGCATCGACAAGGGGCGCGCTTCAGGCTCGGGGTAAAACGCGGCGGCCACGAAGGCTTCACTGACGGGAGGAATAAACGCCCGCCCGACTTCGCGGCGAGTCAGGTGCCACTGTGGATTTCGCGCCTGCAAGGCCGATAGAAATACCTCGGCCAGGCGCCGGGAGTGAGAACGCTCGCCACGGGGACTGGCATGAACCGCAAGAATTTTACTCATCTGAATATCCTCCAGGACTAAACTCAAACTGCTTACAGCTCTGAGCTTGAAGCTTGTAGCTGTCCCTCTTCAAATGAGCAAAAATCAGTTTGGTTGAATCCATTTCATCCATGGAGTACACAATGTTCGCTACGTTACCGCTGACGGCCCTGCGGGCCTTTGAGTCCGCCTCACGCCTGCTTAGCTTCAAGGCCGCCGCTGAAGAACTCTCGGTGACGCCAACCGCGGTATCGCATCAAATCCGCTCGCTGGAAACCTGGCTCGGCGTGCCGTTGTTCGAACGCCTGCCGCGGCAGGTGCGCCTGACCGAATGCGGCGAACGGCTGTTCCGCAGCTTGCACGGCGCACTGCTGGACGTGGCGCAAAGCATCGATACGCTACGCCCGCAACGCAGCGGCAGCAGCCTGACGATTTCCACCACCGCCGCCTTTGCCGCCCTGTGGCTGGTGCCGCGCCTGGGACGCTTTTATGCGCGACACCCGAACATCAGCCTGCGCCTGGACACCCATTGCGAAGTCATCGATTTGCATCAGGACGCCAGCGTCGATCTGGTGCTGCGTTACAGCCTGGCTGATTATCCGAACCTGTATGGGCTGTGCCTGTTCGACGAGTCCTTCGGCGTCTATGGCTCTCCCGAACAAGTGGCACTGGCCGCCCACCGCACGCCGACGCTGATCAGCGTGCGCTGGCACAACTCCCGACTCTATGCCCATGGCTGGGAAGCATGGTGTGCGCAGTCTGGCGAAACCTGGCTGGCCGGCCAGCCGACCATGCGCGAATACGACGAAGAGCATTACGCCCTGCAAGCGGCAATTGCCGGGCAAGGCCTGGTACTGGCGAGCAATATCCTGGTGTCCGAGAGCGTGGCCAGCGGGTTGCTGGTGGCTTATCGGGGGGAGGTTCAAGTGGATGGCGCTGGTTACAGCGCCTTGTGCGTGCCGGGACGCGAGCGGCATCCACCGGTGCGGGCATTTTTTGCGTGGTTGGAGGAAGAGGCATCATTGTCGGGACTATTGCCAAGATCACCGGCCTCCCCAGCGTCTATTTGAATGACGTGACTCGGACATGCTAAAAACTTTATAACTAACAACGAAAGCCTTAATACGCAGAAAACTTTAAAGCTCCAACCTACCAACTACCGACAATCTAATTTAAAGTTACAAACCGCACATAGACATTTTACAGCATGGTCTTATTCTAACACTCACAGCCACTTGGCTGTTTTAATAAACAAGTAAAGGACTACTTACATGCATATTGAAGAACGGCTTGAATTCATTGATTCCCTGGCACCTCTGCCGATTAAACCCACACCAAGAATCGGCGCATTTTCAACTGCTATTGAAACACCACCTCACGACCCCGCCAAAGCGGCCGCTACTGTTTTGCCGAACACTATCGACGTGTACATGCCCGGAACGCCTCAACAGATCATAGATGATGTCGATCTTTGCAAACTGATTATGCAGAACGACGCCACAAAACTGTACCCCGCCGAGTCACAGCTATCTGAATGGTACGAACATTACGTTAAGGGCCTTAGCATCCTTGGCTGGAGTATTTCAAACAAAAGCTTTCAAGAAGTCACCATCGAGCGAACTGGCCTGACAATCGATCAGGTAGCCCTGGATATTGCAAAGGGGTTAATCGGCGCCGATGCCGCTCAAACACTCGCAAGAGTCGGGAAGCTGGCTGTAGAAACGCTGCTAAAAAGTCCCGGCGCGATCGACATATTTGAAAAGGACAAAAAACTCGGTGTACAGACAAAGTTCGACATCGCGCCTGTCTGGGTTGACGAAAGCGGTAAAGCCAACATGATTCTGAATTGTATTTCCCTGGACGCACGTGAATCTAAAACTGGCATACTTCTCTGGAAATCCACTAAAAAGTCCACCACCGTTAAAACCGGCGCTGTACGCATTGACCTGAACAATAAAACTTTTTCGGATATCCGCGGAGCACTTCGTGACAAATACAAAACAAATGCCGAAAAATTTATCGCAAGCCTGGGTGATTTTTAATCACTTAAACCAACCAAAAAGTTAAAATCCAATTTTCATAATAACTCAGCGCAGGCTCAATGATGAGCAACCCTATATTTGATGTTTATCTGGTTAACGGTAACATTACAATTTTCTGCGGCGCGCATAGCGAAAGCTTCAAGAATGACATTCTTGATTCCAGCCTATTCGCTACACTCGAGACTGCGAAGCAAAGTAAAGCTCAAGAATTGTCATGGTCGACCTACACCGATTACCTGGGAAAGTTCGGCTGGCTACTTAACAGCCGAAGTACCCAAATGCTTGGATTCTGCAACAACAATCTTTTGGAGGTCGTGGAGCAAGGCATGGGCAGCGACTTGCCAAAAGCTGAACAGCAAGCAATCGCCGATGCCTTTTCGGCGCTGACCAGGCTTGAGAATGAGTCATGCGCCGTTAAAGCATTCATCAAGAAGCTTCAGCAAAATGCTACGGCCTCCACGGACTCGAGCGCATCGATTTCAACGGCGACTCTGCTGACGATTGTTTACAGCGACAAAACCCTGATGAGCCTGCAGATTGCATTCGAGACCAGTCCCCCACTCGAAATGGACATACTGGATAAACCTCGGTTAATCAGCATTGATAACGGAGAGAACAACTTCAGATTAATGCGCAGTTCACTGAATGAACGCCAGTACACCGAATTCAGAGCGATAATCCGGAAAAAGCTCGGCCAGAAAATTGAAACCGAACTGTTTCACATACCCCTGCCAACCGACGAGTAATTTCAAACAAGCTGCAAATCTGACCGCTCTCGAGTTTCTAATCGAGAGCGGTCAAACTGCCTGGAGGCACACCTCAGTTTTTCACGGTCTTGGGCGCCTTGCCCGCCTTCATTTGCTCCAGCAGCGGCGCACATTGATTCGGTTCTCCCCCACTCGGCGCCACCAGTGCCAGCAAGCCTGCGGCCGGCGCGGCGATCACTCCCAATGCGACCATCCCGGCGCCGCGCAACATCAGCGGCACGGCTTTGACCCCCGCATCAGGCTTGATGAACTTGCCACGCACGTACAGTGGCGAACGCAATGAGATCAAACGCCAGCCCTTGGATTCCGGGGTGATGGTCAGGTCCAGTTGCTCGGTGGCCATGTTCGCGGTGCCGTCGATGTAGACGATCGCGTTCTCGGTATCGAAGACGAACAGTCGCGTGGTGGCCAGACCGGTCTTGATGTCGAAGTCGGCGGCGGCGCAATTGATCTTCACTTCCTTGTCGCCAAAGATCCGCCCGACCACGTAGTTGCCGACGTTCAACCCGGCCAGCTCCATCAATTCGCGACTGATGGCGCCATCGTTGATCAGCATTTTCAGATTGCCGTTGGCGCTGCCCAGCAACCTGGCCACCGAGTTGCCACGACCGGTGATGTCGGCATCACCATTGAGTTCGCCGAAACTGGTTTTCATCGGTTCGAAGGTCGGGAACAACTGCTTGAGCTTGAACCCCCGGGCCGTGAGTTTGGCCTTGCCTTCCATTGGTTCGGTCTGACCGTTCAGGCGAATCTGCGCATCCAGTTTGCCCCCCGCCACACCGAATCGCAGCGGCTCGAGGCTGAGAACGCCATCGGTGAGCACCAGGTGTGTGTAGAGATCGTTGAACGGCAGTTTTTCACTGTGGACGATGCGCTTGCCGGTGAACTCGACGTCCGCATCCATATCGCGCCAGCGTTCAGTCTTGAACTCTTCAACCGGCAGGACTTTGTCCGCCGGCTGCTTGCTCTCACCGCCCCGGGCCTTTTGCTTGGCGTTGGAGTCGGCACCGATCAGTGGGGCGAGGTCGGCAAACAGCAGTTGGTTGGAAAGCAGTGAGCCACTGAGCTTCGGCCGGGGCTGGCTGGCGACGTAGGCCAGGTTGCCATGAATGTCACTGGCGCCGATCTTGCCGTTGAAGTCCTCATAGCGGAACTCCGCGCCGCCCGGTTCATGCAGTTTGGCGATCAAATGGCCATCGGTGGCGTAAGGCGGGGTATCCGGCAGGGTCACGCCGGTCAGAGGGTAGAGATTACCCAGGCTGGTGCCGGCCAGTTTCAGACGCAAATCGAGGGCTCCGAGATTCAGCGGGTCGGTCAGGGTGCCGGCGAGTTCAACGCTGGTGTCGGCGATCGACACCTGAGCGTGCAAAGGAAAGTGTCGGCTCGCATCCTGCAAGGCCAACAAACCGCCGATTTTGCCCTGACCCGCGAGTTTCTGGCCGTGGTACTGGCCTTTGACCTTCAAGGCGAACGCGTAGTCCTGGGGCGAACTACCTTTTTCCTGCGCGTTTTTCGCCGCCTTGTCGCCCACAATCTCGCTGAACGGAATCGGTTTGCCCAGCGGGTCGATCAGCAGGTCGAGCTGTGTTTTCAGGCTTTGATCGTCGAGGGTGACGTGCCCCTTGTCGAAGCCGATTGCGCCGATATCCACCCCCCACGGGGAAGGTGGAGCCTTCGGGTCTTTCGGGTCGAACTTGAAGGTCCAGTTGGCGCGACCGTCGGCCAGTCGCTGCAAATCGGCGTTGGGTTCGGTGAGGTCGATGCGCGGGATCACCACGCGCTGCGCCAGCAAGGCCAGGGGCGAGATGCGCAGTTCGACGCGCTTGAGGCTGGCCATCTGCGGCGCCTTCGACCAGTCCGGGTTGCCCAGGCTCAGGTCCTCGGCCACCACATGCGGCCACGGCACCCACGCCCGCCAGCCGCCCTCGTCGAGTTCACGCCGCCAGACCACCGCCAGGTTGCCGTTGATGGCGAACGGACGGTGCAGCTCTTCAGACACTTTGGCATTGAGGGGCGGTTTGATCCGGTTCCAATCGAAGAACACGATGATCAGAACCAGTATGGCCAGCAGTACGACAAGGCTGGTCACGGTCCAGGCGAGAATTTTACGAGTGCGCGTCATTGCACAGGGCTCCTGATACGGCTGAGCGCCTCGACGGCGGCGCACATGAAAACGCAGGGCCAGAACCGACCCGCTATGGAATCTACGACTGAAAAACCGTCCGCAGGTTTAATCGAAAAACCCATTTTGCCGCATTTGCGCGGGTCGACGGCTCTTTCTCCTGACAATACGCGTTACCGGCTCCGCCCTTTCCCGTGGCGCAAGTGAGTCGAAAATACCCACCGCAGTGCAAAAACACTTGCCGCAAAGGCCCGGTTTACAAGGGCTGCAGGGAACAATCAATTTCGTTGATTATTACCATTGCGTTTATGAACTTTTATATCGACTTATCGAGAGTAGCATTGCTCTCGTACCCATTTTATTGCCCACTTGCGGAGCACCCGATCATGAAACGCCAACTTCTGCTTAGCCTGACACTCTCTATGTTGGCCAGCACTGCATTTGCACTGCCGGCCGCTGACCAAGCCACTCCACAAGCGAAAGCCAGCCACTCGGTGTTCAGCCACACCCTCGCCGCTGACGGCTCCGACCGCACTCCAGGTCAAACCCTGGCCGAAGGCGGTAACGATCGCCTGAAAGAAAAAGGCCTGCTTACAGAAGATGGCTACGATCAGACCCCACAAGGCCAAAGTGTTGCCGCCGATGGTTCGGACCGCACACCTGGCCAAACCCTGGCTGCTGATGGTTCCGACCGCACCCCTGGCCAGACCCTGGCTGCCGACGGTTCCGACCGCACCCCTGGCCAGACCCTGGCTGCCGACGGTTCCGACCGCACCCCTGGCCAGACCCTGGCTGCCGACGGTTCCGACCGCACTCCTGGCCAAACCCTGGCCGAAGGTGGTGGTGATCGTGTGATCGAACGCAACAGCGCCATGAGCTAAGCCCATGGCGGCCTTGAAAAAAAGCCCAATCACCGGATTGGGCTTTTGATTTTTCTGGCTATTGATTTGATAGAAGTCTCATCTGTGCACTTGATCTCCTCTCGTCGTTCGACGCCGGCAAAGTCTATTTGCTAGAGTGCGGCGCTCTCCTTCTCCAGAAAACACCCCTGCGATGCTGCCCCGCGCCGAACAGAAACAACAAACCCGTAACGCCCTGATGGACGCTGCTCGCCATTTGATGGAAGGCGGCCGAGGATTCGGCAGCTTGAGCCTGCGCGAAGTCGCGAAAACCGCCGGGATCGTCCCCACGGGTTTTTACCGGCACTTCGCCGACATGGACGAACTGGGTCTGGTGCTGGTCAGCGAAGTCGGTCAGACCTTCCGTGAAACCATCCGCCTGGTACGGCATAACGAGTTCGTCATGGGCGGCATCATTGATGCCTCGGTGCGAATCTTTCTCGACGTGGTGTCGGCCAATCGCTCGCAATTCCTGTTTCTCGCCCGGGAGCAGTACGGCGGTTCGCTGCCGGTGCGTCTGGCCATCGGCCGCCTGCGCGAAAATATCAGCTCGGACCTGGCGGCCGACCTGGCCCTGATGCCCAAGCTGCAACACCTGGACATCGCCGGCCTGAGTGTCATGGCGGATCTGATCGTCAAAAGCGTATTCGCGACCCTGCCCGACATCATCGACCCACCGGCCGAGGCGTTGCCCGAACACCTGACGCCTCAGGCAAAAATTACCCAGCAACTGCGCTTTATCTTTATCGGCTTGAAACATTGGCAAGGTCTCGGCAGCACTGAGTAATGTTCGCGATGGCTTCTGCGTATCCAACATTTATACGGACTGTCTGCCATTGTCGCGAGCAAGCTCGCCCCCACCGCTAGCCACTACGCATCAATTTGGTGCGCGATAGAAAACCATGCACCAACATCATTCAAAACCCGCACTGAAACGGACCTTGTCCTACGCTTCCGACGGGCATTTCCTACACTTGTGTCGATTGGCAAGCCCCTTGCTCTAGCCTGAACATTGTCCATTGCTGGAAGCTTTCCGATGCTGGTGATTCATCGCAGAATCGACCCTCAACCCGTCTGGGCCGCCGAGTTGCACCTGACCTTCGAGGCCCGGAGCAAGAGCCGTTTGCGCTGTTTCAGTGCCGAGGGCGAAGACGTCGGATTGTTTTTGGAGCGTGGCCAGTCACCTCTTCATGACGGCGAATGCCTCCAGGCCGAAGACGGGCGCATCGTCCGTGTTTGCGCCCGCCCCGAACAACTGCTGCACGTCACCTGCGCCAATGCCTTCGAACTGACTCGCGCCGCCTATCACCTGGGCAACCGTCACGTCGCCTTGCAGGTCGGCGACGGATGGTTACGCCTGCTCGATGATTACGTGCTCAAGGCCATGCTCGAACAACTCGGCGCCACCACCGAGCCCATCGAAGCACCGTTCCAGCCGGAACACGGGGCTTACGGCGGAGGCCATCACCATTCGCGTCATGGCGATGAAGACTTCAACTACCCGCCCAAACTGCACCAGTTCGGCGTGCGCCCATGAACCCGGCCTGGGCGCTGCTGCGTCTGGCCAGTCCGCAATTGCCGATTGGCGGCTACAGCTATTCCCAAGGCCTGGAAATGGCCGTGGAGAACGGTCGTGTCCACGATCCGGACAGCGCTCGGCGCTGGATCAGCGACCAATTGCTGCTGAACCTGGCCCGCTTCGAGGCCCCGCTGCTGCTTGCCCACTGCATAGCAGCGGCCGAGGACAACTGGAGCGAACTGCTGCAACGCTGCGAAGAACACCGCGCCAGCCGGGAAACCCGCGAGCTGCATCAGGAGAGCCGGCAGATGGGTTACTCCCTGCAACAACTGCTCAATGGCTTGCCCGAACTCGATGCACCGGCCCGCAGCTTCCTCGAACAGCGTGCCGAACCGCATCTGGCCCTGGGTTGGGCGCTGGCCGCTCGGGCGTGGCAGATCAGCCCACAGGACGCGCTGGCCGCCTGGCTTTGGAGCTGGCTGGAAAACCAATTGGCGGTGCTGATGAAAACCCTGCCGCTGGGCCAGCAAGCCGCACAACGCCTGACCAGCGAATTGCTGCCGCTGTTGCAGCAAGCCCAGCAGAACGCCACCCGAATCAACCCCGAACACTATGGCAGCACCGCTTTCGGCCTGTCCCTGGCGTGCATGGCCCATGAGCGCCAGTACAGCCGTCTGTTCCGCTCCTAGGGTCCTTTATTTTGGAGAACCACATGAATACACAACCTCTGCGCGTCGGCATCGGCGGTCCGGTCGGCTCCGGCAAAACCGCCCTGACGCTGGCCCTGTGCCTGGCCTTGCGTGACCGCTATAACCTGGCGGTGGTCACCAACGACATCTACACCCGCGAAGACGCCGACTTTCTGGTGCGCAATCAAGCGCTCGCGCCGGAACGCATCATTGGCGTGGAAACCGGCGGCTGCCCGCACACCGCCATTCGCGAAGACGCCTCGATCAACCTCGAAGCCGTGGATCAACTGAACCGGCGCTTTCCGGGCCTGGACCTGATTCTGGTGGAGTCCGGCGGCGACAACCTGTCGGCCACCTTCAGCCCGGAACTGTCGGATCTGACCATCTATGTGATCGACGTGTCGGCCGGCGACAAACTTCCGCGCAAGGGTGGGCCGGGGATCTGCAAATCCGACCTGTTGGTGATCAACAAAATCGACCTCGCACCGCTGGTGGGAGCCTCACTGACCTTGATGGACAGCGATACCACACGCATGCGCAACGGCAAGCCGTTCGTGTTCAGCAATCAGAAAACCGGCCAGGGCCTGGAAGAGATCATCACCTTCATCGAGCGTCAGGGACTGCTGACGGCAGCCTGATCACGACTTATCAACAAGGAAGCTTACCCATGACACTCAACCGCATCCTCGGCACCCTGGCACTGCTGCTGACCCCGGCCATCGCCTTCGCCCACCCCGGGCACGGCGACAACGGCTTGATCGCCGGCATCAGCCACCCACTCGGCGGCCTCGATCACTTGCTGGCGATGCTGGCTGTCGGCCTCTGGGCGGCGCAACAACAAGGCGCCGCGCGCTGGGCGCTGCCGTGCACTTTCGTCAGCACCTTGTTGATAGGCGGGCTGCTGGGTTTTGAAGGCCTGAACCTGCCGGCGCTGGAAAGCGGGATTGCCGCGTCCGTGCTGGCGCTGGGCCTGGCCGTGGCGCTGGCGGTGCGTCCGCCGTTGAGCATGGCGGTGGCGGCAACAGCCTTGTTCGCGCTGTTCCATGGCGTGGCCCATGGCCTGGAACTGCCGGAGATGTCGAGCCCCTGGACCTATGCCGCCGGTTTTGTGGTGGCGACAGCTGCGTTGCATGCGGCCGGTTATGCCGTGGTGCGCGTGCTGCCCCGGGCGGCGGCGCCGTTGATTCGACTGACGGGCGCGGCTTCGGCGGCGACGGGCGTGTGGCTGTTGGCGGGCTGATTCTCTGTAGCCTGTAATGGCCTCTTCGCGGGCAAGCCACACTCCCACAGGTTTTGTGTTGTCGCACCCTTTGGGGGTCGGCACAAATCTTGTGGGAGCGAGCCCGCTCGCGAAAGCGGCCTGACAGACAACACAGCTCTCAGGCCTGCTAACATGTCGCGCAATCGCCCCTGCCGTGACGACGCCAGCCAATGCCGCATGTTTCCCGCTCCGCCTCCCAGCCTGAACTGACCGCCCTGTTCTCCTCGGTGCAACAGCACTTCCAGGACGTGATTGTGCCCCTCTGGCAAGGCCCCGGCTGGAACGCCGACATGGCGCTGCCCTACGAGGCGCTGGACGCCGAGCACCAGCCACTGCCCCCTCAGCGCTACCGGGCCATGGCCTGCGCGAGACAGCTTTACCTGTTTGCCAGCCTGATCGGCCAGGTGCCGGCTGCCGAAGAACGCGCGGCAGCGCTGTTCCGCTCCTTGCAGCGGCATTTTCACGACGCCGAGCATGGCGGCTGGTTCTACAGCATCGACCCGCACGGCGCGCCGCTGGATCAGCGCAAAGACCTCTACACCCACGCCTTCATCCTGTTCGCCTGCGCCCATTACTGGGACAAAGTCCGCGAGCCGCTGGTGGAGTCGGTGCTCAACGCCGCGCTGGAAGTGATCGCCCGGCGATTCGCCACGGGTGATGGCCTCTACGAAGCCAGCCTCGACCACGACTGGTCAGCCCTGGGCAGCGGGCCCCTGCAGAACCCGTTGATGCACCTGGCGGAAGCCTTTCTCGCCACCCTGTCAGTACGCGAAGACCACGCCGTGCAACGTGCACTCGTCGAGTTATGCACAGCCATGCAGAAGCACTTTATCGACGCGCAACATGGGGTGTTGATGGAAAAACCGCTGGGGGCTGTGGATAACTGGTTTGAACCGGGGCACCAGTTCGAATGGTATTTCCTGCTGGAATCATCGGAGCTGCTGCGCGGCTCGAAGCTGCATGCTTCCCTGGAACGCGCCTTCGCCTTCACCGAGCAACTGGGTGTCGATCAACAGACCGGTGCGGTGCGGGCCATGCTCGACCTCGGGCCGGACGGCGGCTCCCGGGACGCCACCCAGCGCATCTGGGCCCAGGCCGAGTACCTGCGCGCGCTGACCCTGCGTCCGCACAGCGAGCCAGCGGTGTTGCGCCAATTGCAGGCGCTGCAACAACACTCACTGCACTCGCGTGGCTGGTATGAATGCCGTGACGAACAGGGGCACGTGAGCCGCCGGGACATGCCGTCGACCACGCCTTATCACTTGGCGACCTGTTATCGCGGGTTGGCTGAATATCTGCGCTGACGGTTCGAGCGCTTTCGCGAGCAGGCTCTCCCCCACACCGGGTCCTGTGCATGCAGTTCCATTGCGGGAGCGAGCCTGCTCGCGATTGGCCACGAGGCGGCCTTAAGCCTTGCCACCACTGCGATCAATGGCAAACCCGGCCCAGGTCTGGCTCACCGGCATCAGCTCCAGGCTGTTGATGTTGATATGGGCCGGCGCATTGAGGACCCAGAAAATGGTGTCGGCAATGTCTTGCGGCTGGATCGGATCGGCACCGGCGTAAGTGGCGTTGTAACGCTCCTGATCACCGGCAAAACGCACCAGCGAGAACTCGCTCTCGCACAGGCCCGGTTCGATGTTGCTGACCCGCACGCCGGTGCCTTGCAGATCGCAGCGCAGGTTCAGGGAGAACTGTCTGACGAAAGCCTTGCTCGCGCCATACACGTGGCTGCCCGGGTACGGGTAGTTGCCGGCGATGGAACCCAGGTTGACGATGCCGGCACCACGACCGTGGGCGATCAGGCGCGGCAGCAGCAAACGGGTGCTGTACATCAGGCCTTTGATATTGGTGTCGACCATGGTGTCCCAATCATCCAGGTCGCACTTGGGTGCCGGGTCAACGCCCAGGGCCAGGCCGGCGTTGTTGATCAGCCCGCGCAGCTTGGCGAAGGATGGCGGCAGGTTGGCAATGGCCTCTTCCATGGCCTTGCGGTCACGCACATCGAGTACCAGGCCATGAACTTCAGTCTGCTTCGAAAGTTCGGCGCACAGCGCGTTGAGGCGTTCTTCACGACGACCGGTCAGCACCAGTTTCCAGCCGGCCTCGGCAAAACGACGGGCACAGGCTTCACCAAAACCGGAGGTCGCGCCGGTAATAAACAGGGTGTTGGACATCGTGTTCTCCTAGCTGTGGCTGATCGCCAGCCATTGGAATATAAAATCAGCAGCCAGCATGCCCGGCCTTGTTCGCAGCGGCAACCACCGCCCAACCTGTACAAAAAACGATCAAACCTCGCAAAGCCTTGTCCAGCGTGGCCTACAGACAGGTGCACGCATGTTATCCACAGGTGGATCCACAGTCTTTGGGGGCAAGTGTAAAAAGCTGAAAGCCCCTATCCACAAGGCTTTGCGACGGATTTTGAAATTTTTTTACTTGACCCTCATTGCTCTGCTGTGCAGCAAAGGACAAGCAACTCGACCGGGCGGTCAAGCCGACGATGGCGCCAAGCCAGTAACCACGGCCTTTATCCGGGTCTTTCCAGAGTTTAATCACAGACTTATCCACAGGCTTGTCCACGCCTTTTCGAGCGGTTTTCGGCGCCAATAAAAAGGTTGACAAAGCGGCCTCACGGCTGCGCAAAAACGCCTGATCAAAAAACAATCACACGCCTGCAGGCCTTGTATTCCAAGGCCTTCAGCCAGCTACTCCCACGTTATTCACAGCCAGCTCCACAGCAAACGGGGACAAGTCAAAACCGTGGCAAAACAACTATTTGCAGCGGCTTTATGTCGCGCTTTGGCAGCTTGGGAATATTGTTTTCCACAATTGACTGCAGGAGCGAGCTTGCTCGCGATGGACGTCAACGAAAACGCGAAAATTCTGAATAAACGCGTCGTCCTGAAGACCTTCGCGAGCAAGCTCGCTCCTACAAGGGATTGGGGTGAATTGGAGATCGAGTAGGAGGCGGATTTACATCCGCCGTCCTCTCACACCACCGTACGTACGGATCCGTATACGGCGGTTCAAGCTATGCGGTTAAGTCGGTTCATCGTGTCCAGTACCGAGACTAGCCCAAGTTCGTCCCACAGCTTCTTCGGCAACGCCTGATTCATATGAGACGCCCCCGAACTCCACCATGGACCGCGACCATTGAAGGCTGATTTACAGGCGCGTGGTTCGCTAAGACCCAAGCGCATCAAATTGCGCGCCCTCGTTGAGGGCTGCTTCCATTGACGCCAGAACAAGCAGCGAAGCTTGCGACGCACCCACCCATCAATTTCCTCAAGTGGCCGTTTGCTCTGACTTAGCTTGAAGTAGCCTGCCCAGCCACGCAGCACAGGGTTGATCCGCTCAATGACATTTGCCATCTTGTGGCCCCGCGCGCTGCGCAGCAGGCCTCTGATCCTGTCGCGCAAGCGACCCAGGTTCATCGACGCCACCCTCAGTCTCGGCTCCTGATGCCAGCTCACCCCATAGCCCAGATAGTCACAGATCCAAGGCCGTGCCACGCGGCTCTTTTCCCGGTTTAGCGTCAGTTTCAGACGCTGGCTCAGGAAGCGCTCAGCTCTAGCCATCACTCGTTCGCCCGCACGGCAACTACGCACATAGATGTTCGCATCGTCGGCATAGCGCACGAAGCGATGACCCCGTCGTTCCAGCTCGCGGTCGAGTTCGTTGAGCAGGATATTCGACAGCAACGGCGAGAGTGGGCCGCCTTGCGGCGTCCCTTCTTGCCGTCGGCTAGCGATACCTCCCGACATGATCCCGGCCTCGAGGTAACGGCGGATCAGCCTGAGCACTCGTTTGTCGTCGACTTGACGCTCTATATGGGCCATCAAAACGTCGTGGTTAACTCGATCAAAGAACTTTTCAAGATCAAGTTCCACACACCAGCGGTGTCCCGCCGCCACATGGCAGCGTGCGGTTTCGATGGCTTGATGAGCGCTTCTGCCCGGACGAAAACCGTAGCTGTAGTCCGAAAACAGAGGTTCGAAGATCGGCGTGAGTTGTTGCAGCAAAGCCTGCTGGATCAGGCGGTCCACGACGCAGGGAATGCCCAACTGCCTTGTTCCGCCTTTGGGTTTGGGGATGTTTACGGCGCGCACACCTTGCGGGTGATACTCGCCAGCCAGCAGCCGAGTCTTGAGGATCGGCCAATACTGTTTAACGTAGCCTGCCAATTCGTCGACCGTCATGCCATCGGCACCCGGTGCACCCTTGTTGCTGACCACGCGGTGATACGCACGCTTGAGGTTGGTCGGTGCAAGCACCCGCTCCATCAGCGTGTCCGGCTCCGCGTTCGTCCACGTCACAGACGCCGCTGATACCTGTGCGCTGTCAGCCGTCATCCTCGGATTCTGTCCGGGACTCGGAGTAACAGTCTTCTCTGGGAGAAATTTCTGCATTTCGGTATTCAACGAGACCTCGACGCCTACTGGCGGCATAACCTGTTCGGCCCTTGGTGACGGGGTTATTCGTCACTTACTACGGCTTCGGCTGACTTCTGCACGCTCATCCCGTCGCCTCTCGACGCTCGGTAGCACAATGGCAAGCGTGCAGATCTCCCAGGGTAATTCGCGCGACCTTCCTGCTTATGCCTGTCGGATCTACGTCGCAGCGTCCCGTGCAAGTATTGGGCTTTGAGGAAACATGCCCCCTTACCCCGCTGCGCCGCCTCTATCCGCTTCCTGTTCGTCAGGCCAGCAATTTGCCTCGGGCTTCCTTCAGATTCGCAGTCACCCGCGACACCCTTGCCTCTGGCTAACACTTCCCCTTGCCGGGTGTGTAGAGGACTTGCACCTCCAAGTCACCACCCTGGCCACCACAGCCAAGCTGGTTGCGCTTACGCGCAACGCGCCATGCCTGGCGCACATGTAAAAAAGCCCCGGCGATTGCGCGCCGGGGCTTGTGTACAACAGGTATAACTCAGTGCCCGCCGAGGTAGGCGTTACGCACATCTTCGTTGACCAACAGCTCCTTGCCGGTGCCGGTCATGCGAATCTCGCCGTTGACCATGACATAGGCGCGGTCAGACAGCTTGAGGGCGTGGTTGGCGTTCTGCTCGACCAGGAAGATAGTCATGCCGGTCTTGGCCAGTTCCCGCAGGGTGGCGAAGATCTGTTTCACCACGATCGGCGCCAACCCGAGGCTCGGCTCGTCCAGCAAAAGCAGTTTTGGCCGGCTCATCAGCGCACGGGCGATGGCGAGCATTTGCTGCTCGCCCCCGGACATGGTCATGGCACGCTGGTTGCGCCGCTCTTCGAGCCGCGGGAACAGCTCGAACATGCGTTGCATGTCTTCCTTGGCGTACTTGTCACCGATCGGAATGGTGCCCATCAGCAGGTTTTCTTCGACGGTCATGTCGGGGAAGACCCGCCGCCCTTCCGGCGATTGTGCGATGCCGTTGGACGCGATGTAGTGGGACGACTTGTGGGTGATGTCCACGCCCTGATAAACGATCTGCCCGCCCGCCGCCCGAGGCTGGCCGAAGATCGACATCAGCAGGGTCGACTTGCCGGCGCCGTTGGAGCCGATGAGGCTGACCGTTTCACCTTCATTGATGTGCAGCGAGACTTTCTTCAGGGCCTGGATCGGCCCGTAAAACACGTCCAGCTCCTTGAGTTCGAGGATGGCACCGTTAGTCATACGAGCTCCTCTTCGTCGGCGCCCAGATAAGCGGCAATCACTTTCGGGTCGTTACGGATATCGTCAGGGCCGCCCTCGGCGATAACGATGCCGTGGTCCAGCACCACGATGTGATCGGAAATACTCATTACCATGCCCATGTCGTGTTCGATCAGCACCACGGTCAGATCGTGCTCGTCGCGCAGCAGCCGGATCATCGCGCTCAGCGCTTCGGTTTCCTGAGGGTTGAGGCCGGCGGCCGGTTCGTCGAGGCAGATGATCTGCGGACGGGTGCACATGGCCCGGGCGATTTCCAGGCGACGTTGCTGGCCGTAGGACAGTTCACCGGCCAGACGGTTGGCGCAGTCCACCAGGTCCACCACTTCCAGCCAGTAGAACGCATGGTCCAGCGCATCGCTTTCGGCCTTGCGATAGCCCTTGGTGTTGAGGATGCCCGCCAGCATGTTGCGGTTGACCCACATGTGCTGGGCCACCAGCAGGTTTTCCAGCACCGACATTTCCTTGAACAGGCGAATGTTCTGGAAGGTCCGCGCCAGCCCGGCACGGTTCACCAGGTGGGTGCCGCCGAACGCCTTGTAGAACAGGCGACTGGCGAAAGATTTGGGCGAGACGAAATCGGTCGCTTTGAACGATTCGCCGAGCAACTTGATGACGTTGGTTTTCTCGCCGCGCACATTCAGTTCGATCTTGCCGCCCGAGGCCTTGTAGAACCCGGTCAGGCAGTTGAACACAGTGGTCTTGCCGGCACCGTTGGGGCCGATCAGGGCGAAAATCGAGTTGCGCTTGACCTGCAGACTGACATCATTCAACGCCTTGATGCCGCCGAAGTGCATCATCAGCTTCTCTACGGAGAGTACGACTTCGCTCATGGCGCTACTCCTTTACGCGGGGCCACACCGGTACGGCTGATCCGAATCAGTCCGCGCGGTCGCCAGATCATCATCAACACCATCAGGATGCCGAACAGCAGCACACGGTATTCCGCGAAGCCACGCAGCAGTTCCGGAGCGACGGTCAGCACGAAGGCCGCCATCACCACACCGATGGTCGAACCCATGCCGCCGAGCACCACAATGGCGAGGATCAGCGCCGATTCGAAGAAGGTGAACGAGGTCGGGTTCACAAAGCCCTGGTAGGTGGCAAAGAACACGCCGGCCAGACCGGCCGTCGAAGCGCCAATGGTAAACGCCGAGAGCTTGACCAGTACGTGGTTCAGGCCCATGGAGCGGCAGGCGATCTCATCTTCACGCAGGGCTTCCCAGGCACGACCCACCGGCATCTTCACCAGACGATGCTTGATGTAGAGCACAGCCAGTACGACCAGGAACAACACCGTGTAGATGAAGTAGTACTTCACGTCCGGGTTATAGGCGATACCGAAGAACTCGTGGAACGGCACGCCGCCGTCCTTTGCCCGCTTGCCGAATTCGAGGCCGAAGAACGTCGGCAACGGTGCCGGCATGCCGTTCGGGCCACCGGTCAGGGACAGCCAGTTGTTGAGGATCAAGCGGATGATTTCACCGAAACCCAGGGTCACGATCGCCAGGTAGTCACCGTGCAGGCGCAACACCGGGAACCCGAGGATGCAGCCGGCCAGACCGGCCGTGATCGCCGCCAGGGGCAATACCGTCCAGAAACCCAGGCCCAGGTATTGATAACCGAGCGCCAGACCGTAGGCGCCGATGGCGTAGAACGCCACATAACCCAGGTCGAGCAGGCCGGCCAGGCCGACCACGATGTTCAGCCCCAGCCCCAGCAGCACATAGATCAGCCCGAGGATGACCACGCCGAGCAAGTAGGAGTTGGAGAAAAACGGGAACACCACGGCGATGGCGATCACCAGCGGGACAATCCAGCGCAAGCGGGATTTGTAATCCGGTGGCAGTACATGCACGCCGGAGCCGGTGGTTTCAAAACCCTCGAGGATTTTCAGGCCCTTCGGGGTTTGCAGGAACAGGCTCAGGGCAAAGCGACCGGCCATGACGATGGCGACAATCCAGGCCACCCGGGTCGTTTCCAGGTTGAAGCCGTAGCCATCGAGAACGACGCCGACAATCGGCCCGAACACGATCAGGGCAATCAGGCCGGCAAGAATCGCGTCAACCAGACTTTTTTTGATATCAATGGATTTTTTAGTGGTTGAAGACATCGCTTACACCTTCGACACAAGAGGACGGCCGAGCAGGCCTTGAGGCCGAAAGACCAGAACGAGAACCAGCAGCGAGAAGCTGAAAACGTCTTTGTAGTCCGAGTTGACCAGACCAGAGAACAGCGACTCGGAAATCCCGAGAATGATCCCGCCGAGCATGGCGCCAGGCAGCGAGCCGATCCCGCCGAGTACCGCAGCGGTGAACGCCTTGATGCCGATGACGAAGCCTGCGTAGAAGTCGAACGTGCCGTAGTTCATGGTGATCAGTACGCCGGCCAGGGCCGCCATCGCTGCACCGATGATGAAGACGTAGGAGATCACACGGTCGGTGTTGATACCGAGGATCGAGGCCATCTTGCGGTCTTGCTGGGTAGCGCGGCACATACGGCCGAGCTTGGTGTACTTGATGACGTAGGTCAGCACGGCCATCCCGGCAAATGCGGCGACCAGAATGAAGATCTTGGTGTAGGTGAGCTGGACGAAGCCAGTGCCTACGTCGATGCGCCATGCACCGGTCAGCAGTGTCGGAACACCCTGCTGGCGAGCGCCCTGGGCGATCTGTGCATAGTTTTGCAGGATCAGCGAGATACCGATGGCACTGATCAGCGGTGCCAGTCGTGTGGAGTTGCGCAGCGGTTTGTAGGCGACGCGCTCGATGACCCAGCCATACACCGCCGTCACGACGATGGTAAAGACCAGTGTGCCGAGCATCAGCAGAGGGAAGGATTCAATACCGAAGTAAGCCAGCAGAGCCAGACTGATTGCCGCGAGGTAAGCGGAAATCATGTAAACCTCGCCATGGGCGAAGTTGATCATGCCGATGATGCCATAGACCATTGTGTAGCCGATGGCGATCAGGCCATAGACCGACCCGAGGGTCAGGCCGTTGACCAGTTGCTGCAGGAAAATACCATCCATAACGCAATCTCACGCATTTGAGAGACTGCACAGAAGCCGGTTGCGACGGACCGGGGTTCAGCCGCCGGCGTAACACGGTTGTGTGCAGCTCTACGAGAAAAGACAGGTACTGCACGGACATGTTTCAGGATTGCCCGGCGCACAAGGCACCGGGCAAATCAGCCGCTCATATCACTTCTGTTTTTCCAGCTGGTGGTATTTGCCGTCCTTGTCCCACTGGTAAACCACGTAGTCGGACACTTTCAGGTCGCCCTTGCTGTCCCAGGACTTCTCGCCCATGACGGTCTTGACCGGGTGTGCCTTGAGCCATTTGGCAGCGTCTTCACCCTTGTTGGACTTGGCGCCGTTGAAGGCTGCCGCCAGGGTCTGGACCGAAGCGTAGGCATACAGGGTGTAGCCCTCTGGCTCGGTGCCATGTTTGCGGAACTCGTCTACCACGGTCTTGCTGTCTGGCAGCAGGCGTGGGTCGGCGCCGAAGGTCATCAGCACGCCGTCGACGTATTGCGGGCCGCCAGCGGTGGTCACCAGTTCGTCGGTCACGATGCCGTCGTCGGACATGAACTTCACGTCTTTGAGGCCTTCAGTGCGCAGTTGTTTAACCAGTGGACCGGCTTCCGGGTGCAGGCCACCGAAGTAGACCACGTCGGCACCCGCCGCGCGGATCTTGGTGACCACGGCGCTGAAGTCTTTCTCGCCACGGGTCAGGCCTTCGTACAGCACGGGCGTTACGCCGCGCTTGATCAGCTGTGCCTTGGTGGCGTCTGCCAGGCCCTGACCGTAGGTGTCCTTGTCATGCAGCACGGCAACTTTCTTGCCCTTGAGCACGTCGACGATGTAGTCGCCGGCCACGATGCCCTGCTGGTCGTCACGACCGCACATACGGAACATGGCGCTCAGGCCGCGTTCGGTAACCTGTGGGTTGGTGGAGCCTGGCGTGATGGCGATGATGCCCGCTTCGTCGTAGATCTCGGAGGCCGGGATGGTCGACGAGGAGCAGAAGTGACCGACGACGCCGGCGACTTTCTGGTTGGTCAGGTCCTTGGCGACCGTCACAGCCTGTTTCGGTTCGCAGGCGTCATCGCCCTTGACCAGTACGATTTTTTCCCCGTTTACGCCGCCCGCTGCGTTGACCGCATCGGCTGCTGCCTGTGCACCCTTCATGTACTGCTCGCCAAATGCCGCGTTGGCGCCCGTCATTGGACCCGCTACGCCGATCTTGATGTCGGCCTGAGCAAACGCAGAAACACCCAACGCAGTTGCCACTGCGAGGGCAAGAAAGCCTTTCTTGTAAAACGTCTGGGACATGAGGTGGTGCTCCAAGGTTTTTTTTAATTGGCACTGCGACTTCACTGAATGCTCAGAGCAAGTGCCGTGCCATCGGTTTTTTATTCTGAAAAAAGTCGCTGCTTTATTATTATTTTGACCGTTTCGATCCCATTTTCATTGGGCGTGCAACCGTCTAAACCGGGGAAGGTGAAACCTTTTATTTTTTGAGGCGCAACCCTCCCGTGCCATCATTGCAACCAAGCCGCCAAACGGTGTGCAACCAGCCTGTAACAACGTACGTCACCGAACTGCACACTGCTGGTGCGGTACTGCTACAACCCGCACCATTACAGGCTAGTCGCTGCGCAAAAAAGCGCCGCGTTTCTGCACGTTTTTCAATCATCAAATGACGATCCGCAGGCACTGGCCCGCGTGATACAGCGAAAAGCCCGCCTCATAAAGACAGCTGCGCAACCCGACCCCGGTCAATGGCTGCATGGGTGCAAAAGGAATCGGTAGCGCTTGAGGATTTCCGTTACACAAATAATCGGCAAAGGCTTTTCCGACCACTGTTCCCGTGGTCACGCCCCGTCCGTTGTAACCGGTGACTGCCACTAAACCGGGCGCCGGTTCGAACAGACGCATCAAGTGATCGGGGGTGAACGCGATGCAACCGGTCCAGGTGCACTCCCACTCCACCGGTTTGAGGTAAGGGAAGTAATGCTGCTGGACGCGATCGGCCCACGCCTTGAGGAACCAGGTCGGTTTCTGATTGCCATTGCCCAGACTGCCGAGCAATAGACGTCCGTCTTTATCGCGACGAATGCTGCTGAGCACCTGCCGGGTATCCCAGGAACCCTGGCCCCCCGGAAGAATTTGCTGCGCAGCCTCTTCCGTCAGCGGCACCGACGCCACCTGGTAGTAATAGCCGGGGAAGAAATTGCGCCGTAATTCCGTCCAGTCGCCCTCGGTGTAGGCGTTGGAGGCAATCACCACCTGCTCGGCCAGCACCGAACCCTGAGCCGTCTGAACCGACCAGCGTTGGCCCTGACGTTCGAGTCGGGTCACAGGCGAATGATCGAACAATTGACCACCGAGACCCACGGCCGCTTTGGCCAGGCCTGTGGTGTAAGCCATAGGGTTGATCGTGCCGGCACGCCGATCGAGCAAGGCGGCGGCGATTTTTTTGGTACCGGTGGCTTGTTCGCAAGCCTGGCCGGTCAGCAGTTCGACCGGCGCGCCACGGCGTTTCCACTGTTGTTCACGACTGCGCAGATCCGCTTCACCGCGGGCGTTATGCGCCATGTGCAGCGTGCCTTCGCGGCGCAATTGGCAATCGATGTTGTATTTGTCGACCAGGCTGAACACCAGGGCCGGTGCCGCACCGAGCATGCGGTTGAGCTGACTGCCGACCGCCTCGCCAAACCCGGCTTCAATTTCGTCCGGTGGAATCCACATGCCGGCATTGACCAGCCCGACGTTGCGCCCGGAACCGCCATGCCCGGCGCGATGGGCTTCCAGCACGCAGACCGTTTTACCCTGCTCCAGCAAATGCACGGCCGCCGACAGACCGGTAAAACCGGCGCCGATGACGCAGACATCGACCTTGACCTCTCCCTTGAGCGCCACGTTGTCAGGCCTTTGCGGCGTCAGTTTTTCCCAAAGACACTCTTCGCGTAACGGCATTGCCAGACTCCAACAGAAACCTAACCAACACAATTTCAATGTGGGAGCGAGCTTGCTCGAGATAGCACCGGCACATCCCACTACGATGCGTCCGATAAATCGCTATCGCGAGCAGGCTCGCTCCCACAGGGGATTACGGTTGACCCACGTTTCAGTCGAACGTGATGCCTTGGGCCAATGGCAACTCCAGCGAGTAGTTCACGGTGTTGGTCTGACGACGCATGTAGCCGCGCCATGCATCGGAACCGGACTCACGACCACCGCCGGTTTCTTTCTCACCACCAAACGCGCCGCCGATTTCCGCGCCGCTTGGGCCGATGTTGACGTTGGCGATACCGCAATCGCTGCCCACCGCCGACATGAACTGTTCGGCTTCACGCACGTCGGTGGTGAAGATGCACGAAGACAGGCCTTGCGGTACAGCATTGTTCAAACGCAGGGCTTCATTGAAATCGCTGTAACCGACCACGTACAGGATCGGCGCGAAGGTTTCGTGGCAAACCACGTCGCTCTGCTCCGGCATTTCGACGATGGCTGGCGAAACGTAGTAAGCGTTCGGGAATTTGTCTTCGAGCTGACGCTGGCCGCCGAATACCTTGCCGCCTTCGCTCAGGGCCTGCTCCAGCGCATCCTGCATGTTCTCGAAGCTTTGCTTGTCGATCAGCGGGCCGACCAGGTTGCCTTCCAGTGGATGGCCGATACGCACTTTGGAGTAAGCGGCTTTGAGGCGGGTGACGATTTCTTCCTTGACCGATTCGTGGGCGATCAGACGACGCAACGTGGTGCAACGCTGACCGGCGGTGCCGACGGCGCTGAACAGAATGGCGCGAACGGCCATGTCCAGATCGGCGCTTGGGCCGAGGATCATGGCGTTGTTGCCGCCCAGTTCCAGAATGCTGCGGGCAAAGCGTGCGGCGATTTTCGGCGCCACTTCACGGCCCATGCGGGTGCTGCCGGTGGCGCTGACCAGCGCGACACGCGGGTCGTCGACCAGGGCTTCGCCGGCATCGCGGCCACCGATGATGACTTGGCTCAAGTGCGGTGGAGCATCGCTGAAGTTCTTCAGCACGCGGTCGAACAGTGCCTGACAGGCCAGTGCGGTCAGCGGCGTCTTTTCCGACGGTTTCCAGATCACCGGGTTGCCACAGACCAGCGCCAGCGTGGCGTTCCAGGCCCAGACCGCCACCGGGAAGTTAAATGCACTGATCACGCCGACGACGCCCAGCGGGTGCCAGGTTTCGCGCATGTGGTGACCAGGACGCTCGGAAGCGATGGTCAGACCGTACAACTGACGGGACAGGCCGACGGCGAAGTCGCAGATGTCGATCATTTCCTGAACTTCACCCAGGCCTTCCTGAGTGATCTTGCCGGCTTCCCAGGACACCAGTTCACCAAGATCGGCCTTGTATTCACGCAGGATGTCGCCCAGTTGACGCACCAGTTCGCCACGGCGTGGCGCCGGAACCTTGCGCCACAGCTCGAACGCATGATCTGCGCGACTGATGTGTTGCTCAACTTCGGCGGCACCTTCCCAGTTCACGGCGGCGATGCGGCTGCCATCGATAGGCGAATGCACCGGCACTTTGCCGTTCTGGTACAGGGCCGGGTTTACACCAAGACGATCAAGCAATGCAGCAACCATGGGTGACTCCTCAAGCAAAAAACGGAACGGGTGCAGCCGGAAAATCACGGCTGATCAGGCCTGTAGTTTTAGCGCCCCGGAGGTTACTCAACAAACGACCTTTAAGAGAGATATCATTCCGTTTATTCATGCTGTGCATTGCTGGCAATAAAGAGACAAGCACAAAGGACCGCCCATGCTGAACAAACGCTATTTGCCATCGATCGCTGCACTGCAGTGTTTCGAAGCCGTGACCCGGCATCTGAGCTTCACCCGGGCCGCCGAAGAGTTGAATCTGACCCAGAGCGCCGTCAGTAAACAGGTCGCGCAACTCGAAGAGCTGTTGCAGCACTTGCTGTTTCGCCGGGTACGTCGACGCCTGCAAATGACACCAGCAGGCGATTTGTACCTGGTCGAGGTCAGAAAAATCCTCACGCAAGTCGAGATGTCGACCCATTACCTGCGCTCCTACGGCGGTGAAACCGAAGTCCTGCGCGTCTCGACGCCACCGACTTTCGGTGCGCGCTGGCTGGTACCGCGCCTCAAAGGCTGGCGCCTGCGTCATCCATCGATTCACCTGGACCTGTGCAGCGAACAGGAAGCCGACGATCTGCTGCAAGGGCGCAGCGACCTGGCGTTCTACTTTGGCCAGGGCTCACGGCCGGGTACCGAATGCCTGAAGCTGTTCGGCGAGGAGCTGGTGCCCGTCTGTGCCCCGGGCAGCCTGCCGGCCGAGCCGTTCACCGATCCTACGCAACTCACCGATCTGGTGCTGCTGCAAAACGCCTCACGCCCCCAGGCCTGGCATGACTGGTTCGACAGCCAGGGCTATCACACCGAACACAGCTACCACGGCCCGCGGTTCGAAACCTTCTACATGTGCATTCGCGCGGCGCAGGTCGGCTGCGGCGTGGCGCTGTTGCCGCGGTTTCTGGTGGAAGAAGAGTTGGCGGACGGCAAACTGGTCATTCCCTGGAAGCATGCAATGCCCAGCACGGATGCGTATTACCTGGCATACCCGGAGCATTCGGCGGAAGTGCCCAAGGTGCGGGATTTTGTGAAGTGGATGCTGGAGCAGGTTGATTGCCCGGAAGCGACCTGACGTATACCGTCGCCTTGCAGGAGCTGGCAAGCCAGCTCCTGCAAGGACTCGGTCAGTCTAAAAAATGCTGGTAATCCTCGCCCTTGATATGCGCCACTAGCGCCATTGATCAATGCCGCTGCAACGCTGGAGATTCCCGTTATGAGCGAGAGTGTGTTTGCCGATCGCATCGTGCAGAACCTGCTCGACACCGACTTCTACAAACTGACGATGATGCAGGCGGTGCTGCACAACTACCCGAACGTGGAAGTCGAATGGGAGTTTCGTTGCCGTAACAGTGAGGATCTGCGCCCTTATCTGGCGGAAATCCGTTACCAGTTCGAACGCCTGGCCGAGTTGAGCCTGAGCGCCGACCAGTTGAGTTTCCTGGAGCGCATCAGCTTCATGAAACCGGACTTCTTGCGCTTTCTCGGGCTGTTTCGCTTCAACCTGCGCTACGTCCACACCGGCATCGAAAACGGCGAACTGTTCATCCGCCTGCGCGGCCCCTGGCTGCACGTGATTCTGTTCGAAGTGCCGATGCTGGCGATCGTCAGCGAAGTGCGCAACCGCTACCGCTATCGCGAAATCGTACTGGAACAGGCGCGCGAGCAGCTCTATCGCAAGTTCGACTGGCTGACCGCCAATGCCAGCAGCGACGAATTGTCCGAATTGCAGGTCGCCGACTTCGGCACCCGCCGTCGCTTCTCGTACCGCGTGCAGGAAGAAGTGGTGAACGTGCTCAAGCATGATTTCCCGGGACGTTTTGTCGGCACCAGCAACGTCCATCTGTCCCGGGAACTGGACATGAAGCCGCTGGGCACCATGGCCCACGAGTGGATCATGGCCCACCAGCAGCTCGGACCGCGACTGGTCGACAGCCAGATTGCCGCCCTCGATTGCTGGGTCCGTGAATACCGTGGCCTGCTGGGCATCGCCCTCACCGACTGCATCACCATGGATGCCTTCCTCGGTGATTTCGACCTGTTTTTCGCCAAGCTATTCGACGGTTTGCGCCATGACTCGGGCGATCCGGTGGTTTGGGCGGAAAAAGCCATCGCCCACTATCACAAGCTGGGCATTGACCCGATGAGCAAGACGCTGACGTTCTCCGACAGCCTGACACTGCCCAAGGCCCTGGAAATATTCCGCGCGCTGCGCGGGCGGATCAACGTCAGCTTCGGCATAGGCACCAACCTGACGTGTGATATTCCGGGTGTCGAACCGATGAGCATCGTGCTTAAAATGACCGCCTGCAACGGCCAGCCGGTGGCAAAGATCTCCGACGAGCCCGGCAAGACTCACTGCAAAGACCCGAATTTCGTCGCCTATTTGCGACACGTTTTCCAAGTTCCTGCCCTTCCCAGCCTATCTAGCAAGGAGTGAATTCATGCAAGCCGTACAGCGTGAGATTGCTGAACAGCTCAAGGTCCAACCGCCGTTTGCCGACGAGGCCGCCCTCAAGGCTGAAGTCGCCCGGCGGATTACCTTTATCCAAGACTGCCTGGTGAATTCCGGGCTCAAGACCCTGGTACTGGGCATCAGTGGCGGCGTCGACTCCCTGACCGCGGGGCTGCTGGCCCAGCGTGCCATGCGTGAACTGCGCCAGCGCACCGGAGACGACCAATACAAGTTCATCGCCGTGCGCCTGCCGTACGATATCCAGTTCGATGAACACGATGCCCAGGCCTCCGTGGACTTCATCAATCCGGACGAGCGCCATACCGTGAACATCGGTCCGGCGGTCAAGTCCCTGGCCAACGAAGTCGCGGCCTTTGAAGGCAAGCATGCGGTCTCGGTGGATTTCGTACTCGGCAACACCAAGGCGCGGATGCGCATGGTCGCCCAGTACACCATCGCCGGTGCCGCCCACGGCCTGGTGATCGGTACTGATCACGCGGCAGAAGCAGTGATGGGCTTCTTCACCAAGTTCGGCGATGGCGCCTGCGATCTGGCGCCCCTCAGCGGCCTGGTGAAAAACCAGGTCCGGGCCATCGCACGCAGCTTCGGTGCGCCGGAATCACTGGTGGAGAAGGTACCGACCGCCGACCTTGAGGACCTGTCCCCTGGCAAACCTGACGAAGCGTCCCACGGCGTGACCTACGCCGAGATCGACGCCTTTCTGCATGGCGAGCCGGTACGCGAGGAAGCGTTCAAGATCATCGTTGGTACTTACAACAAGACGCACCACAAGCGGGTGATGCCGTTTGCGCCTTGAATCGTGAATGAATGAAAAAGCCCGCTGAAGTGTTGATCTTCAGCGGGCTTTTCTTTGGCCGCCAGGATGTGGCGATGCAACCAGCCTCTTCGCGGGCAGCCCACTCCCACATGGAACACCACCGTACCTGTGGGAGCGGGCTTGCCCGCGATGAACGTTAACGCGGTACTTCGGATTACTTCAGCGTCACAGTGCCTTTCATCATCGAGATGTGGCCCGGGAACGAGCAGAAGAAGCCATATTTTTCAGCGGCGTCAAGTTTAGACACGTCGAAGGTCACCGAATCTTTCTCACCAGCACCGATCACCTTGGTGTGCGCGATGATGCGAGCATCACCTTCTTTCAGGTAGTTCTTTTCGATACCGGCACTCAGACCGTCGGTCGCGATTGGCTGCATGTCGGCTTCTTTACTCAGCACCCAGTTATGGCCCATGACGGTTTTCGGCAGGCTGCCGGAGTGGGTCAGTTCCACGGTGAAGGTCTTGCAGCTCTTGTCGATTTCAATGGCCTTGGTGTTGAAGGACATCTGATCAGTGGAGTCGATAGTGGTTTTGCACTCTGCAGCCATCAGTTGGCTGCTGGCCAGTGTCAACAGGGATACCGCAACGAGTTTGGCAAACATGGTGAATCTCCAAGGCAGGGTTAACAGAAATGCGAGTGGACAGAAGACTGCCTGAAAACTTCGCAAGTTCCTATGACCTGAATCAAAAATTGTATACAACTTTCGGGCTATGGCCCCCATCGAAACAATCTACCAGCCAGACGTCTGGGACGGGCCTATGATCGGGCCATCACCCAAACTGGAGCGTCTGTCATGTCCCTCAACAGCCTGTTGTGCAGCTTGCTTGCCGCCTACGCCTGTGGCGCCAGCGGCACTTACGAAACACCCAATCGCAAAGTCTAGCCCTTGGTGCGTCGCGCGCCTGCCTTTACTCTGTGGCCCTGATCGACCATGGAGTAAGGCATGTCTTTAACATCCGTTTGTGTATTTTGTGGTGCCAGCACCGGCCCCCATCCGGCTTATCGGGAAGCGGCCGAAGCCCTCGGCCGGGCGCTGGCCGAGCGTAAGCTGATGCTGGTTTATGGCGGTGGCGCCGTCGGACTGATGGGGATCGTGGCCGATGCCGCGCTGGCGGCCGGAGGCGAAGTCGTGGGCATCATCCCGCAAAGCCTCATGGACAAGGAAATCGGCCACAAAGGGCTGACTCGCCTGGAAGTGGTGGACGGCATGCATGCGCGCAAGGCGCGGATGGCTGAACTCAGCGATGCGTTCATCGCCCTGCCGGGCGGCCTGGGCACGCTGGAAGAGCTGTTCGAGGTCTGGACCTGGGGCCAGCTTGGCTACCACGGCAAACCACTGGGCTTGCTCGAAGTGAACGGTTTCTACAGCAAACTCACCGGTTTTCTCGATCATATCGTCGGCGAAGGCTTCGTTCGCGCAGCGCACCGTGACATGCTGCAGGTGAGCGAATCGCCAACATCTCTGCTCGACGCCCTCGATCAATGGCAACCCACCGTACTGCCCAAGTGGGTCGAGCAAAAACCCGACTAACGACTTGGCACCGATACAGGGCAGAATACGCGCCGCTCAACCTCACCTTCGACCCCAGAGGATCGCCCATGGCTAAACCCAACTACTCCTTCGCCAAACGTCAGCGTGACCTGGCCAAGGAACAGAAGAAAGAGGAAAAGCTTCAGCGCAAGAAAGCAATGGCTGAAGACGCAGCACTGAACCCCGACGGTGAAGTCGCGGCAGAAGATGATGTTGATGCACCGAAAGATCAGGCGCCGGACGCCTGAGTCCCTCCGGGCCGGATGATCCGATCAGGCCCACCGGATCTGTGTCCAGGGCTGGCAGCGTTGCTGCCGGCCCTCACAGAACGATCTGAAACACCCTATCCAGAACAGACCCGCACGCCCTGTGAGCGAGCTTGCTCGCGATGGTCGTCAACGATGACGCGTACTGTCCGGATTAACGCGGCGCCCGTTGGTCAATCGCGAGCAGGCTCGCTCCTACAGTTGATCTTCATTATTCCAATGGCATTACGGTGACGCGGACTTCCGGGTCGTGGTTACCGCCGCCCAGAATCACCCCCCGCAACGGCGAAACATCGGAAAAGTCCCGGCCCCAGGCCAGCGTGATGTGCTCCAGCGCCGGTTGCACATTGTTGGTCGGGTCGAAATCCACCCACCCCAGCACCGGGCAAAACACCGACACCCAGGCATGGGACGCATCGGCCCCGATCAGTCGTGGCTGGCCCGGTGGCGGCTGGGTCAGCAGGTAACCGCTGATGTACCGCGCAGCCAATCCACGGGAACGCACGCAAGCGAGCATCAGGTGGGCGAAGTCCTGACAGACGCCACGCCGACGCTCCAGCACTTCTACCAGAGGCGTCGCCACCTGCGTCGCTTCGGCATCGAAGGTGAATTCGCTGAAGATTTTCTCCATCAGGGCCTGGACCCCCAGAAGCAATGGCCGCCCCGCAGGAAAACAACTTTCCGAGAACTCGACGAAGTTGCGCTTGAGATGCACATAGGGTGATTCGAACCGGTAGCGGCAGGCGTCCAGGATTTGTGGGGGCAGCGGCTGGCTGCTGTAGGTCAGCGCACTTCGGGTGTCTTCCCAGGGCGGAGACTGATTGAAGTCCAGCAACGGTCGGGGCAACACTTCGATCGTGAGGCTCGCATTGACCAACAATTCATCATGGGGACGTTCGAACGCCAGCCGGGTCAACGGATTACCGAATACATCCAGCTCATCACGGCGCGAGGACGGTTGCGGACTGATCTGCAATTGCTGTGCGGTGCAGCGTTGCCAGGCACAGGCGCGCGGCCACAGGTGCGCCAGTTGCTGAGCCAGGGATACCGGGCTGTCGTAGTGATAATGGGTGTCGTGGAAGATCTGGTAGTGGGCACTCATCAGACGGACACCGTGCGTTGGCTGACATCATCGACATGGGCGAAATGGCGCAAGGCCAGGCGATCCGAGACTTGCCCGCTGGCATCGGCGATTTCTTGCAGCAGATCGGCCAGCCCCTCGACGGCGGCGCGCACGCTGGCGGCACCAAACAGCGGGTTTTCCAGACAGCCCAGATCGAAGCGCGCCAGGCGCTCCACCAACGGCGCCAGACCCGCTTCACGAGGCACGCCAAAGTCGTCGTTCAGGCGTTTGAGCGTGCGGGTCACCAGTTTCAGCTGGAACAGCACGGCATGCGGGTTCTGCTCATCAAGCAGCAACAGGTCGAGCACCGGGATCAATTGCGCCACCGCCAGGTAACGCGAACGGTAGGTGATGCTGCTGTTGCCCAGTTCCAGCAGCCATTCCAGCCCGGCCTGATCGAAAGCCCCGGCGCCCCGCAGGAACGCTGCCAGGCTGCCGCTGAGAAATTGCAGACGCTCGATCCGCCGGCCGATCATCAGGAATCGCCAGCCTTCGTCCCGGGTCATGTCATCCAGGGCAAATCCCGACAGTGCCGCCAGGGACATCACCAGTCGGTTGAGGAAATCCAGCAACTCGCCAAAGTCCGGCTCTTCGGTTTCCAGCTCCATAGCTTCGCGCTGCAATTCCACCAGCGCCTGCCAGTTTTCCCGCGAGAGCTTGCCACGCACCTGTGAGGCCGCCCATTGCAAACGCTGCAGGTTGGAACGCAGGCTGAAAGGCCAGTCATCGCCCAGTATCGCGGCCAGCAAGCGCTCCGGCAGTTCGCCTTCCTCGGGCAGCAGCATCAGCCGCTCACCGAGATCGACCGCCGCGTCCAGCGCCTGCGGGTCATCGCCATCGACATAACGCGCCAGCATGATCCGCAGCAACCGCGCACTGTCGTCGCAACGCTCGCAGTAGCGGCCGAACCAGAACAGGTTTTCCACCACCCGCGACGGCAGATACGGGTCGCGTCGCACCAGATCATGCACGCCGATGCTGCGCCGGGCTTTCCATTGCTCGCCGCTCGGCGGGCGGTCGCCCAGCACCCAAGTGTCCTTGCTCGCCCCACCGCGCTGCATCGACACCACTTCAGCGTCTGCTTCAGCGGCGACACGGGTCAAACCACCGGGCAGGACCCGGTAACCGTCTCGACTGGCCACGGCGTACACACGCATGCCGATGGCCCGGGGTTGCAGCTGACCGTCTTCGGCCTGCCAGATCGGCGCCTGGGAGAGCTGAGCAAGTTCTTGCGCAACATAGGCGTAAGGACGCGCTTGCATGCGCTCAGCGAGCGATTGCCGCTGTTTTTCGCTCAGATCACGGCCAAATACCGGTGCAAAGCTCTGGGACGGGAATGCCGGCTTGATCAGCAATTCCGGCAATTTTTCCAGGGCCTGAGCCAGCACGGGCGCTTCGCCGCACCACCACGTGGCGATGGACGGCAAAATCAGCTCCTCACCAAACAGAAACTGGTTGATCTTCGGCAGGAAGCCCAACAGTCCCGGCGATTCAAGTACGCCGCTGCCGAGGGCATTGGCCACCAACACCCGCCCCTGGCGCACGGCTTCGAGCAGGCCCGGCACTCCCAGAGCCGAATCGGTGCGCAGCTCCAACGGATCGCAGAAGTCGTCATCGAGCCGGCGCATGATCGCGTGGACCCGGCGCAGGCCACTGAGGGTTTTCAGATAGACCGTCGCGTCGCGCACCGTCAGGTCGCCGCCCTCCACCAGCGGGTAACCGAGCTGACGCGCCAGGTACAGATGTTCGAAATAGCTTTCGTTGAATCGCCCCGGCGTCAGCAACACCACCAGCGGCACCTCTTCATCGCTCGGCGCCTGGCGCGCCAGGGTTTCCTGAAGCGTGCGGAAGAATCCGGCCAGATGCTGCACCTTCAAATCGCGGTACAACTCGGGAAAGGCGCGGGACACGATGGTGCGGTTCTCCAGCGCGTAACCGGCCCCGGACGGGGCTTGCGTACGGTCCGCGGTCACCCACCAGCGACCATCGGGAGTGCGTGCCAGGTCCACCGCATACAGATGCAGAAAGGCCCCTTCAGGCGGATTGATACCCTGACAGGGCCACAGGAAGTTGTTGTGACCGAACACCAGCTCGGCTGGCAGCAAGCCTTCGGCGATCAAGCGTTGCGGGCCGTACAGGTCGGCCAGCACGGCATTGAGCAACCGGGCCCGTTGGGCGATGCCGGCTGACAGCTGCTCCCACTCATCGGCAGCAATCACATGGGGCAGCAGGTCCAGCTCCCAGGGACGATCGGCGCCCTTGGGGTCGGCGTAAACGTTATAGGTGACGCCGTTTTCCTGAATCTGCCGGGTCAGCAATGCCTGGCGCTGCATCAGCTGCGCTGGCGTGCTGCGCTGCAATTGGTCGAACAGCCGGCGCCAGTGCGCACGTACGGCGCCGCTGTCGTCGAGCAGTTCGTGATAAGTACCCGCTGTCAGCGGGTAGCGGTCTAGCAGGTCAGGCATGGAAAGCTCGGCAGACAGCAGTGAACAGTCAGACTAACGTAGGCTCATGACGCCCGGATAGACGAAAGATCCGGGCGTCGCATACGGCTTAGAAACGTCGTAAATCAAGCGTCAGTGGCAGCTCGTCGTTGATTTGCGCAATCGGTACAGGAATCTTCCCTGGCGTGTGTCCGATCCGGAAGAAACGCGCCATCCGCCGGCTCTCGGCCTCGTTGGCATTGACCGGCAAGCTGTCGTAATTACGCCCGCCCGGATGGGCCACGTGATATTGGCAGCCGCCCAGCGAACGCCCCATCCAGGTGTCGAGCAGGTCGAACACCAGCGGCGCATGCACGGCAATGGTCGGTTGCAGACAGTTGGCCGGTTGCCATGCGCGGAAACGCACCCCGGCGACAAACTCACCGACGCGCCCGGTGGGCTGCAGCGGCACCGGAATGCCGTTGCAGGTCAGTAAATAGCGCTGAGGCGGCAAGCCGTTGAGTTTGACTTGCAGACGCTCCAGGGAAGAATCCACGTAGCGCACCGTGCCACCGACCGCGCCCTCCTCGCCCAATACATGCCACGGCTCAAGCGCCTGGCGCAGTTCCAGCGCAATGCCACTGACGGCGTAATCGCCGACCTTGGGAAAGCGGAACTCCAGATGCGCGGCAAACCACTCGGCCCGCACCGGATAACCGGCGGCGTTGAGGTCGACAATGACGTCGGCGAAATCCTGCTCGATAAAGTGCGGCAACAGGAACCGGTCGTGCAGCTCAGTGCCCCAGCGCGCCAGTTTCGGCGGCGCATAGGGTTCACGCCAGAAACGTGCGACCAACGCCCGCAGCAACAGCTGTTGAGCCAGGCTCATGCGCGCGTGGGGCGGCATTTCAAAGGCCCGCAACTCGAGCAAGCCCAAGCGCCCCGTGGCGCCGTCCGGCGAGTAAAGCTTGTCGATGCAGAACTCGGCGCGGTGAGTGTTGCCCGTTACGTCGATCAACAGATTGCGCAGCAACCGGTCGACCAGCCACGGCGCGCATTCCTCGCCGGGTTGCGGCATTTGGGCGAAGGCGATTTCCAGCTCATACAGGGCATCGTTGCGCGCTTCATCGACCCGTGGCGCCTGCGAAGTCGGGCCGATGAACAGCCCGGAAAACAGGTACGACAAGGACGGGTGGTTATGCCAGTAGCTGATCAGGCTGCGCAGCAGATCCGGACGCCGCAGGAACGGTGAGTCGGCCGGTGTCGCGCCACCCAGTACGAAATGGTTACCGCCACCGGTACCCGTGTGCCGGCCATCGATCAGAAATTTCTCGGTGGTGAGTCGGGTTTGTCGCGCCTCTTCGTAAAGGAATTCGGTGCGTTCAACCAATTCATCCCAAGTGGCGGACGGCTGCACGTTGACCTCGATGACCCCCGGGTCCGGCGTGATGCGGAAGTTGCTCAAACGCGGATCGCTCGGTGGTTCATAGCCTTCCAGCAATACCGGGCAACGCAGCTCTTGCGCGGTGGCTTCAATCGCGGCGACCAGTTCGAGGTAGTCCTCAACCCGTTCCAGCGGCGGCATGAACAGGTACAACCGACCTTCCCGCGCTTCGGCGCAGATGGCGGTGCGGGTCAGCCAGTCGGCGGATTCATCGATTTTCGGTGCGCGATCTTCAGCAATGGCAGCGGAATCTTGGCTCTGAAGCTGTGCGGTGTCGGGCAATGCCGGGAAATCCTGGTTCGGGTCCTGCGGATGAATGTACGGGTACTCCGCGGCTTTCACCCAGGGCTGTGAGCCGAGTGGCAGACGATAGCCCAGCGGCGAATCTCCCGGCACCAGACGACAGTGCTCGTCGCGCAAGTACCAGCGCCCGCTCTGCCACTGATCCCCCTTGGCGGTCCGTGCCAGCGGCAGGACCTGACCAATTACCTTATCCAGACCCTGACTGAAGACTTTACGCAGTCGCGCACGCTCCAGCGGCTCCTCGAGACGTGAATCTTCGGCGCTGACGTTCTGCGGCAAGGTGCCTTCGCGCCAGAGGTAATAGAAATTGTCTTCGTAAGCAGGGAACACAAAACGTGTCGGAATTTTCAGGCGCTCGGCGACACTCGCCAGAAATCGTCCGGCCAGCTCGCCATCGGCGCCATAGTCTTGCTGCTCGTCGGCGATCAGCGCCGCGTTGTGCCAGATCGGCACCCCGTCGCGGCGCCAGTAGCAGTTGAGCGACCAGCGCGGCAGTTGCTCACCCGGGTACCACTTGCCCTGGCCAAAGTGCACCAGGCCTTTGGGCGCGTAGTGCTGACGCATGCGCTGGAACAGTTCGGCAGACAGGCGACGCTTGTCCGGCCCCAGCGCCGCGGTGTTCCACTCGGCACCGTCCGGGTCATCGATGGACACGAATGTCGGCTCACCGCCCATGGTCAGGCGTACATCGCCTTCCAGCAGGTCAGCATCGATCTGCCGCCCCAGGCTCTGAATCGCCAGCCACTGCTCTTCGGTGTAGGGCTTTGTGACCCGGGGCGCCTCCCAAATCCGCTCCACGGACATTTCGTGGCTGAATTGGCACTCGCACGGCTCCACCAGGCCACTGATCGGTGCCGCAGAGGACGGATCGGGACTACAAGCCAAGGGAATATGTCCTTCACCGGCAAACAGCCCGGAGGTCGCGTCCAGACCGATCCAGCCGGCACCGGGCAAATACACCTCGCACCAGGCGTGCAGGTCTGTGAAGTCCACATCCGTGCCCGAGGGACCGTCGAGGCTTTTGACGTCGGCCGTCAGTTGGATCAGATAGCCGGAGACAAAACGCGCGGCCAGTCCGAGATTTCGCAGCAGTTGCACCAGCAACCACGCGGAATCGCGACAGGATCCGGAGGCGTGCTCTAGGGTGTGCTCGGGCGTTTGCACGCCCGGCTCCATGCGGATCAGGTAGCCGATGTCTTCGCTCAGGCGCTGATTGAGCGCGACAAGGAAATCCACAGCCGGTAATGGTGAGCGGTCGATGCCATCCAGATACGCCTTGAACTTAGGCGTCAGCGGCAGGGTTTCCAGGTAAGGCGCCAGTTCCTTGCGCTCATCGGCGGCATAGGCGAACGGAATTTTTTCCGCGTAGGGCTCAAGGAAGAAATCGAACGGATTGAACACCGCCATTTCCGCCACCAGGTCGACTTCGATCCGCAGCTCTTCGGTTTTTTCCGGGAACACCAACCGCGCCAGGTAATTGCCCTGCGGGTCCTGCTGCCAGTTGATGAAGTGTTGCTCGGGCGAAACCTTCAGCGCATAGGACAGAATCCGCGTGCGACTGTGGGCGGCCGGGCGCAGGCGAACGATCTGCGGACCGAGCTCAACGGCACGGTCGTAGCGGTAATGCGTAACGTGATGCAATGCGACATGAATCGACACGGCGTGCCTCCTGCGAGCCCTAAGCGTATGTGAAAGCGCGCAAGACTTATGCCACCCAGCAGTGCTGGCGCTTTCTCCGGTTACTGGAGGCAGTACAGCACCAAAATCGGGCGAGGCGGGAAATTGGTTTGGGGCCGTTGCACGTAAATGTGGCGTTGCGCGGCAGATTCACCACCAGCAGCGGTCTCTTTGGGCCCAATGTGCTGATGTTCCGCGGCTCAGAAATGCAAAACGCCAACCCGAAGGTTGGCGTTTTGTTGAGCCCAAGCGCGATTTAGCGCGGTACGACCGGCTTGCGAGCCGGTTTCGGCCCTTTGCCTTTGGCCGCATCCTTGCGCTCCTTGGCCGCCTGCTGGTTACGGGCGAATGCCGCAGCCTTGGCCTGTTCACGCTTGTCCCACGGGTTGCCACCGTCGCTGGCGCGGGGTGGCAGGCCGGTGTGCTGGGTCAGGATTTTGGTCGTTTCCTTGCCCACTTTATGGCTGCCGGCCGGCGTCGAGTTCTTGCGACGAGCACTCTGGTAGCTGTCGGTGGACGGCTGGTGCAACGGGATCAACTGGTTCTTGCCCGGCCCGATCAGGTCACTGCGGCCCATGCGGATCAACGCTTCACGCAGCATCGGCCAGCCTTTCGGGTCGTGGTAGCGCAGGAAGGCCTTGTGCAGGCGGCGCTGCTCTTCGCTCTTGACGATGGTCACCGCGTCAGACTTGTAGGTGACCTTGCGCAGCGGGTTCTTGCCCGAGTGGTACATCGCGGTGGCGGTGGCCATCGGCGACGGGTAGAACGCCTGCACCTGGTCGGCACGGAAACCGTTGCCCTTGAGCCACAGGGCCAGGTTCATCATGTCTTCGTCGGTGGTGCCCGGGTGAGCGGCGATGAAGTACGGAATCAGGTACTGCTCTTTGCCGGCTTCCTTGGAGTATTTCTCGAACATGCGCTTGAACTTGTCATAGCTGCCGATGCCCGGTTTCATCATCTGGTTGAGCGGACCTTCCTCGGTGTGTTCCGGGGCGATCTTCAGGTAACCGCCGACGTGGTGGGTCACCAGCTCTTTGACGTATTCCGGCGACTCGACCGCGAGGTCGTAACGCAGGCCGGAAGCGATCAGGATTTTCTTCACACCCGGCAAGGCGCGGGCACTGCGATACAGCTGAATCAGCGACGAGTGGTCGGTGTTCAGGTTCGGGCAGATACCAGGGAACACGCACGATGGCTTGCGGCACGCGGATTCGATTTCCGGCGTTTTGCAGGCAATGCGGTACATGTTCGCGGTCGGGCCGCCAAGGTCGGAGATGACGCCGGTAAAACCGGGAACCTTGTCGCGAATTTCTTCGATTTCGCGAATGATCGACTCTTCGGAACGGTTCTGGATGATCCGGCCTTCATGCTCGGTGATCGAGCAGAACGTGCAGCCACCGAAGCAGCCACGCATGATGTTCACCGAGAAGCGGATCATCTCGTAGGCCGGGATTTTCTCCTTGCCATACGCCGGGTGCGGAATGCGCTGATAAGGCATGCCGAACACGTAGTCCATTTCTTCGGTGGTCATCGGAATCGGTGGCGGATTGAACCAGACGTCGACCTCGCCGTGCTTCTGGACCAGGGCACGGGCGTTGCCCGGGTTGGTTTCCAGGTGCAGCACGCGGTTGGCGTGGGCGTAGAGCACCGCGTCGTTGCGGACCTTTTCCACCGACGGCAGACGAATCACGGTCTTGTCGCGGGTCATCTTGGGACTTGCCAGGATCTGCACGACCTTGGCTTCCTGCGGATCCTCAACCGGACCTTTTTCCTGCTCGATGGCGCAGGCCTGGGTGTCCTGGGTGTTCACGTACGGGTTGATGATCTTGTCGATCTTGCCCGGACGGTCGATGCGCGTGGAGTCGACTTCGTACCAGTCTTTCGGCGTATCGCGACGGATAAACGCGGTGCCGCGCACATCGGTGATGTCTTCGATCTTGTGACCGTAGGACAGGCGCTGGGCGACTTCGACAATGGCACGCTCGGCGTTGCCGTAGAGCAAGATGTCGGCGCTGGCGTCAATCAGGATCGAGTTGCGAACGCGGTCCTGCCAGTAATCGTAATGCGCGATGCGGCGCAGGGACGCTTCGATGCCGCCGAGCACGATGGGCACATGCTTATAGGCTTCCTTGCAGCGCTGGCTGTAAACCAGGCTCGCGCGGTCCGGCCGCTTGCCCGCCAGGCCACCCGGCGTGTACGCGTCATCGGAACGGATTTTCTTGTCGGCGGTGTAGCGGTTGATCATCGAGTCCATGTTGCCGGCCGCGACACCGAAGAACAGGTTCGGCTCGCCAAGCTTCATGAAGTCGTCTTTGGACTGCCAGTTTGGCTGGGCAATGATCCCGACGCGGAAGCCCTGGGACTCCAGCAGCCGGCCAATGATCGCCATGCCGAACGACGGGTGATCGACGTAGGCATCACCGGTGACGATGATGATGTCGCAGGAATCCCAGCCAAGCTGATCCATCTCCTCCCTGCTCATCGGCAGGAATGGCGCTGGCCCGAAACATTCGGCCCAGTACTTGGGATAGTCAAATAACGGCTTGGCTGCTTGCATGTCGATAACCGGTGTTGGCTTTCATTGAATTTCGCGGGCGCGGAATATAGCACAAATTTTGACCAATTCCGACGGCTATGGTCGGAAATTGCGGCGCGTCTATCGCTGGCAAGCCAGCTCCCACAGGGATCGCATCAGCCCTGTGTGGGCTTGCCAGCGATGGGGCCCTTCAAGACGCTGAATTACTCGTCGTCATCGAAGTTATAGCTACCCGGCGCCAGGTTCTCGAAACGGGTGTACTTGCCGATGAACGCCAGGCGGATAAAGCCGATCGGCCCGTTCCGCTGCTTGCCGATGATGATTTCGGCGATGCCTTTGTGCTCAGTTTCCGGGTGGTACACCTCGTCGCGATACACGAACATGATGACGTCGGCGTCCTGCTCGATCGCTCCGGATTCCCGCAAGTCGGAGTTCACCGGGCGTTTGTTCGGCCGCTGTTCCAGGGAACGGTTGAGCTGGGACAATGCCACCACCGGGCAGTTGAATTCCTTGGCCAGGGCTTTCAGGGACCGGGAGATCTCGGAAATCTCGTTAGTCCGGTTGTCGCCACTCGAACCAGGGATCTGCATCAATTGCAGGTAGTCGATCATGATCAGGCCGATTTCACCGTGCTCACGCACCAGACGCCGGGTCCGGGCGCGCATTTCCGACGGGCTGATACCGGCGGTATCGTCGATGAACAACTTGCGGTCGTTGAGCAGGTTGACCGCCGAGGTCAGGCGCGGCCAATCGTCGTCTTCCAACTGGCCCGAACGGACCTTGGTCTGGTCGATGCGTCCCAGGGACGACAACATACGCATGATCAGCGATTCGCCTGGCATCTCCAGCGAGTAAACCAGAACCGCTTTCTCGCTGCGCAGCACGGCGTTTTCCACCAGGTTCATCGCAAAGGTGGTTTTACCCATGGATGGACGGCCGGCAACGATGATCAGGTCAGCCGGTTGCAGGCCGCTGGTTTTCTCGTCGAGGTCGGTGTAGCCGGTGGACAGGCCGGTGATGGCGTTGTCGGTGTTGAACAGGGTATCGATGCGGTCGATGGCCTTGGTCAGCAGTTCATTCACCCCCACCGGGCCGCCGGTTTTAGGCCGGGCCTCGGCGATCTGGAAAATCTGCCGTTCAGCTTCATCAAGGATTTCTTCAGCCGTACGCCCTTCCGGGTTGAAGGCGCTGTCGGCGATTTCGGTGCTGATGCCGATCAGTTGGCGCAGCGTCGCGCGCTGGCGAACGATTTGCGCATAGGCCTTGATGTTGGCGACGGACGGCGTGTTTTTCGCCAGTTCGCCGAGGTACCCAAGGCCGCCGACTTGCGAAGTCTGACCTTCCTTGTCCAATTGCTCGGCCAGGGTCACGACGTCGATCGGCGAGTTCTGATCGGCCAGTTTGGCGATCGCACGGAAGATCAAGCGGTGGTCATGTCGATAGAAATCACCGTCGGAGACTTGATCAAGCACGCGCTCCCAGGCGTTGTTGTCCAGCATCAGACCACCGAGTACAGCCTGTTCGGCTTCGATGGAATGCGGCGGCACCTTCAGCGCGGCGGTTTGCAGATCGTATTGCTCAGGAGCGGAGATTTCGTTCATGGCCACTTGGTATTTTTTGGAGAAGCTGGAATTAAAAAACGGAACTGCCAGAAAGACAAAGGGCACGACCTGTAAACAGGATCGTGCCCGATGTTACCGGCAAGCACCCGAGGGTGCCAGCCGACAAGTACTGCTTAAGCTGCTACCACGACAACGCGTACGGTGGCTTCAACTTCGGCGTGCAGGTGCACGGCTACGTCGAATTCACCTACGTTGCGGATGGTGCCGTTCGGCAGACGAACTTCGCTTTTTGCAACTTCAACGCCAGAGGCGGTCAGTGCATCAGCGATGTCGTGAGTACCGATCGAACCGAACAGCTTGCCTTCGTCACCAGCGGTGGCAGTGATAGTCACTTCCAGCTCAGCCAGTTGGGCAGCGCGGCTTTCAGCCGATGCTTTACGGTCTGCTGCAGCTTTTTCCAGCTCAGCGCGACGCTCTTCGAACGCAGCCAGGTTGGCTGGGGTCGCAGCGGTAGCTTTGCCGTAAGGCAGCAGGTAGTTACGACCGTAACCAGCCTTAACGTTCACTTTGTCACCCAGGTTGCCCAGGTTGGTGACTTTTTCCAGAAGGATCAGTTGCATGTGAAAATCCTCTTAACTTTTAACCTTCACCGTTCGCGTTATCGGCGTCTTTCGGCGCCAGACGACCGCGAAAATCAATCAGGCTGTCGACGATGGCCAGGACCACCAGCAACGGATAGATCAGTTGCATGAACAGCAACAGCGTGACGTACAACCCCACCAGCCAGAACCTGGCCAGTCGCTTTTGCGCCACCAGCCCGTGAATCAGGGCCAGCCCGGCGAAAACCAGCGGTACGCTGCACAACGGCGTCAACATGGCCATCTGCGGACCGAAGTTCGGCCCCAGAAGCATTAACGCCAGCAACAACATCGCTGGTCCAAGCGGGATTCGGATGACGCGAAACTCGCGACCAAAACCACCCGGGTTGTACAACAACGCCTGCCAGTAGCGCCCGATAATCAGGCTCAGCACACTGACGATTTGCAACAAGGCCGCAATCAGGCCGGTCAGGATCGGTGCAATCAGGGACGCGAATCGCGCTTGCTCTTCTACCGACATCTTCTGGTAGAGGTCACCGAGTGCCAGCGGCAGGATTTTTATCAGATCCTGCGCCAGCATTTCGATTTGGGAACTGAACACCGTCCCCAGCACCACTGAAAACACCAACCCCATCGCTATGCTGACCAGCAGCACGCGGTTCCAGGACTCGCTTGCGCGCAAAACCAACGCAAGGCCCGAAGACCCCAGCAGCACCAGAAGTGCCCTTGGATCATCGAATTTAAGCCACCAGATCAACGCCGGCAGCAATCCCAGAGCAAGAACGCCCAGGGCGTCCCTCATTCCGCGCCGCAGGAGCACAAGGCATCCGGCGGCAGCACCCAACCAATACAACAACGGCAATGCCGCGCATCCGGCCACTACCAGAGTGGCCTGCATACGGCCCCGCATGATGAACTCAGCTAAGGCACGCATACATTCAATCCTTTGCTACGTGTCGACTGCCCGGTCTCAGCGGCCGTGGCTGTCGGTGTAGGCCAGCAGGGCCAGGAAGCGGGCGCGCTTGATAGCGGTGGCCAGCTGACGCTGATAACGAGCTTTGGTACCGGTGATACGGCTTGGAACGATTTTGCCGGTCTCGGATACGTAGGCTTTCAGAGTGTTGAGATCTTTGTAATCGATCTCTTTCACGTCTTCAGCGGTGAAGCGGCAGAATTTACGACGACGGAAGAAACGTGCCATTTGATAGGCTCCTTAAAAGGTCCGTGGATTACTCGTCAGCGTTATCGCTGTTGTCGCTGTCATCACTGTCAACGCCTTCAGCGTCGGAGTGCTCAGGACGGTCGCGACGCTCACGGCGCTCACTGCGGTTTTCTTCAGCCTTGAGCATCTCGGATTGGCCGGTAACGGCTTCTTCGCGACGGATGACCAGGTTACGGATCACTGCATCGTTGTAGCGGAAGTTGTCTTCCAGCTCGGCCAGGGCCTTGCCAGTGCACTCAACGTTCAGCATCACGTAGTGAGCCTTGTGAACATTGTTGATTGCGTAGGCCAGTTGACGACGGCCCCAATCTTCCAGACGGTGGATTTTGCCGCCGTCTTCTTCGATCAGCTTGGTGTAACGCTCAACCATGCCGCCGACTTGCTCGCTTTGATCCGGGTGGACCAAAAAGATGATTTCGTAATGACGCATGAATGCTCCTTACGGGTTGTAGCCTGCCGCTCAAAAGCGGTCAGACAAGGAGTGAATGACACTTATGGACTTGTGGACGCTAGACACATGCGTGCCTGCCATCGCAGCAAGGGGCGCAATTGTAGAGAAGGGGCGAAGGAGGCGCAAGGTAATTGGTGATTATTTGAACAGTTCGTTCGCCCGCCATTCTTTGGCTGGCCACAAACCATTGTGGGAGCGAGCCTGCTCGCGATGAGGACGCAACATTCAACATTGATGCCGAATGTTACATCGCTATCGCGAGCAAGCTCGCTCCCACAGCAATTGCAACCAGATCAGGACTTCTTGGCGGTAGCCGCAGCTTTGACCCTACGCTGACGCTGGGCTTCGAACAGGCATACGCCGGTCGCCACGGAAACGTTGAGACTGCTGACGCTACCCGCCATCGGCAAATTCACCAGGTAGTCGCAATGCTCGCGAGTCAGGCGGCGCATGCCCTTGCCTTCGGCACCCATGATCAGGATGGTGGGGCCGGTCAGGTCCTGGTCATACAGACTGACTTCAGCCTCCCCTGCCGTGCCGACGACCCACAAGCCACGCTGCTGGAGTTTCTCCAGGGTGCGAGCCAGGTTGGTCACGGCGACCAGAGGAATCACTTCCGCAGCGCCGCAGGCGATTTTTCGTACAACCGGCGTCAGGGTCGCCGACTTGTCCTTCGGAACGATCACCGCCAGCGCACCGGCCGCATCGGCAGAACGCAGGCAGGCACCAAGGTTATGCGGATCGGTCACGCCGTCGAGCACCAGCAACAGCGGTGCGCCTTCGGTGCGATCAAGCAGTTCGTCGAGCATCGCCTCACCCCAGACCTGGCTCGGACTCACGTCCGCGACCACGCCCTGGTGTACGCCTTCGACCCAGGCGTCCATTTCACGACGCTCAGCCTGCCCGACCTGGACACGATTCTCGTTGGCCAGTTCGATCAGCGTCTGCACCCGAGGATCATTGCGGCCTTCGGCCAGCCAGATCTGCTTGACGCGTTTCGGATGGTGACGCAGCAACGCTTCTACAGCATGCACGCCGTAGATTTTTTCCAACTGACTCATGACTTGGCCTTAGGTTTACGCGCCCCGCCACTTTTGGCTGGGGCCGAGCCCGCTTTTGGCGGACCTTTACGATGTTTACTCGGTTTGGCTGGTTTTCCGCCGGGAGCCTTGTCAGGCGCCGACCGTCCGGTCTTTCCCGCAGACGCCGCTTTACCGCCGCTTTTCGCGTCGGCCAGCAGGGCCTTCTTCAGTTCACGGCTCTTGCGCACTTCGGCGTTTTTCGCCGCGGCATCGCTCGGGCGATAGGCCTCTACAACCTTTTCCTTGGCAGGACGACGACCGGTTTTCACCGGTGCCGGCTCTGCGGCTGTTTTTGCAGAAGACGCTGCGGGCGCTGCGGTTTCCGTACCGCGTTTTTTACGACCGATCGGCGCGCTGATGGTTTTTTCGGCCATCTCGAAATCGATCTTGCGTTCGTCGAGATCGACGCGCATGACCCGCACTTCAACAGTGTCACCCAGACGGAAGCTACGACCGGTACGCTCACCGGCCAGGCGGTGATGCACAGGATCGAAGTGGTAGTAATCGCCCGGCAGCGCGGTGACGTGCACCAGGCCTTCGACGTAGATGTCGGTCAGTTCGACGAACAGACCAAAACCGGTTACGGCGGTGATTACACCCGGGAACGATTCGCCAACGCGGTCTTTCATGAACTCGCACTTGAGCCAGTTCACGACATCGCGGGTCGCCTCGTCGGCGCGGCGCTCGCTCATCGAGCACTGCTCGCCGAGTTGCTCCAGGGCCGCTTCGTCGTATGGATAGATACGCGCCTTCGGAATGGTCATCGCGCCAGCACGACGAACGTGCGGGGTGTCCTGTTTCGAATGGATGACGCTGCGGATTGCACGGTGAGTCAGCAAGTCCGGATAGCGGCGGATCGGCGAGGTGAAGTGGGTGTAAGCCTCGTAATTCAGACCGAAGTGGCCCTGGTTATCAGCGCTATACACCGCCTGACTCAGCGAGCGCAGCATGACGGTCTGGATCAGGTGGAAATCCGGACGATCCTTGATACCGGCCAGCAATGCCTGATAATCCTTCGGCGACGGGCCGTCCTTGCCTTTGTGCAGGGACAGGCCAAGCTCACCGAGGAAGGCGCGCAGTTTTTCCAGGCGCTCCGGTGGCGGGCCGTCGTGGACGCGGTACAGCGCAGGGATTTCATGCTTTTTCAGGAATTCGGCGGTAGCCACGTTGGCTGCCAGCATGCATTCCTCGATCAGCTTGTGGGCATCGTTGCGCACGGTCGGGCGAATTTCCGCAATCTTGCGCTCGGAGCCGAAGATGATCCGGGTTTCCTGGGTTTCAAAATCGATCGCGCCGCGCACATGACGAGCCGCCAGCAGCACCTTGTACAGCGAGTACAGCTGCTTGAGGTGCGGCACGACGTCGGTGTACTCGCCACGCAGCTTGCGCGCTTCGGTGGCTTTCGGCGTTTCGAGCATGGCGCTGACTTTGTTGTAAGTCAGGCGCGCATGAGAGTGGATCACCGCTTCGTAGAAGCAGTAGTCGGTCATTTCACCGGTTTTGGAGATGGTCATCTCGCAAACCATGGCCAGGCGATCGACCTGCGGATTCAGCGAGCACAGACCGTTGGACAGCTGCTCAGGCAGCATCGGGATCACGCGCTCGGGGAAGTACACCGAGTTGCCGCGTACCTGGGCCTCGGCATCCAGCGCCGAACCGAGCTTCACGTAGCTGGATACGTCGGCAATCGCCACGTACAACTTCCAGCCACCCGAGAACAGCCGCAACTTGCCCTTACGGGCTTCGCAATAGACCGCGTCATCGAAGTCACGGGCATCTTCGCCGTCGATAGTGACGAAGGGCAGATGGCGCAGGTCGATGCGTTTCTCTTTGTCCTTTTCTTCGACTTCAGGCTTGAGCTTGGCCGCTTCCTTGAGCACCGCCTCAGGCCAGACGTGAGGGATGTCGTAAGTACGCAGCGCGACATCGATCTCCATGCCCGGCGCCATGTAGTTACCCACGACCTCAACCACATCGCCCTGGGGCTGGAATCGTGGCGTCGGCCAGTGAGTGATCTTCACTTCAACAAACTGACCGATCTGGGCGTTGGCATTGCGACCCGGCGTCACCAGCACCTCTTGCTGGATCTTCGGATTGTCGGCAACCACGAAACCGATGCCGCCCTCTTCGAAATAGCGACCGACAATGCTCTCGTGAGCACGGGACACCACTTCGACGATCATGCCTTCACGACGACCGCGACGGTCGAGGCCGGAAACGCGGGCCAGCGCACGGTCACCATCGAACACCAGGCGCATTTGCGCCGGACTCATGAACAGGTCGTCACTGCCATCGTCCGGAACCAGGAAGCCAAAGCCGTCACGGTGACCGCTGATGCGGCCCAGGATCAGGTCGAGCTTGTCTACCGGCGCATAAGTGCCGCGACGGGTATAGATGAGTTGAGCATCGCGCTCCATGGCGCGCAGGCGGCGGCGCAGGGCTTCGATCTGGTCTTCTGTGGTCAGACCAAACTCTTCGACCAATTGCTCGCGGTTAGCAGGCGAACCTCGATCAGCAAGATGCTGAAGGATCAGTTCGCGGCTAGGAATAGGGTTTTCATATTTTTCCGCTTCACGAGCGGCCTCGGGATCGAGGGACTGCCAATCGGCCATTAGAGAGTTTTCACCTTGTCTATATACGGGTTAGTTTGGCATAGGCGTAATGAAACGGGAAATTTCAAGCTATGACGGCCCTTCTAAAGCCCTTTATCGACGTCACAAAGCTGGTTTGAAGACCGCCGGTGAATTTTTTCAAGTTTTTTTGATTCCAGGGGTTTACAGTTAAAAAGACGCTCCGTATAGTGCGCGCCATCGACGACGGACAACGTTGCCGATACTGCCCAGATGGTGAAATTGGTAGACACGCCAGCTTCAGGTGCTGGTGGCCTTACGGCCGTGGAAGTTCGAGTCTTCTTCTGGGCACCAATTTCGAGCTTGAGATTAGATCAATTTCAAGGCTCACACAAAAACCCGCGAAAGCGGGTTTTTGCATTTTAGGCCGTTGATTTATTAATTTTAAATCAGGGGTTTACAGATCAAATTGCTCTCCGTATAGTGCGCCACATCAACAGCGGCAACGCTGAAGATGAATGCCCAGATGGTGAAATTGGTAGACACGCCAGCTTCAGGTGCTGGTGGCCTTACGGCCGTGGAAGTTCGAGTCTTCTTCTGGGCACCAATTCAAATTCAAGGTTACGACCTTGGATTTCACAGAAACCCGCGAAAGCGGGTTTTTGCGTTTCCGGCTTTCGAAAATCAACACGCCCTCCCCCTGTAGGAGCGAGCTTGCTCGCGGTGCATTTAAAGGCGGCGCTCTCTCGCAGACAGAACGCATTATCGTTCTTGTCGATCGCGAGCAATCTCGCTCCCACAGAAATTTTCTGCGAACACAATTTTTGTGAACAACAGAGTCACTGCGTGAGCGAACTTGCCCGCGACAGCCTCATCCCTGACAACACATCAAGCCCTGAACTGCCCCAGGCTCGCCTTCAACTGCGCCGCCAAACCGTCCAGCACCTTGCCGCTGGCCGTGGTCTCCACCACCGCCTGAGCCGCTTTCTCTGCCTGCGCGTGAATGGTTTCGACCCGACCACGCACAGCCTGCGCGCCCTGGGCTTGATGCGCGGCGGCCTGGGTTGCCAGACCGATCGCCGCATGTACCTGCTCCACCGAAGCCTGCACTGATTGCTGCAGCCGCGCACTGTCACGCAATACCAGCAAACCTTCGTTCGCCTGACGCCCAGCCTGACCGATCGCCGCCACCGCCTCACGCGCGCCTTGCTGCAACGCCACAATGTGCGCCTGGATATCGCCAGTGGAGCTCTGCGTCTTGCTCGCCAGCGCTCGCACCTCGTCCGCCACCACCGCGAACCCGCGCCCGGTCTCGCCGGCTCGCGCCGCTTCGATGGCCGCGTTCAGTGCCAGCAGGTTGGTTTGCTCGGCGATCCCGTGAATCACCGTGAGCACCACCTCAATCTGCTCACTTTGCTGCGCAAGCCGCTCGATCACCTGTGCCCCGGTTTCGACTTGACCGGCCAACGCTTCGATCAGGCTGCCGACTTTCGCCGAGGTGCGGGTGTTTTCGTCGGTGGCCTGACGGATATCAACGACCTGTTTCAAAGCTGCCTGCATGGCGTTGCTTTCAGACTGGGCCTCGTCAGCCATTTGCGACAAGGCACGCAGACTTTCGGCCACCTCATCGCGCTGCATACCTGCCGCCGCATCGGCCCCGGCATTACGCAGGGTCATGGCGCCGATTTCCACGCCGGTACGCTGGGCCACGTCACCCGCTTCGCGCACGATCGGCTGCAACTTATCCACAAAGCGATTGACCGCCGAGGCCATGTCACCGATCTCGTCCTTGCTGCTGATCTGTACCCGCTTGGTCAGATCACCCTCGCCCGCCGCCAGGTCATCCATGGCGACAATCAGCATTTTCAAGCGGTTGACCACTCGACGCCCCAGCACCACTGCCAGCAACAGCAGGACACCGAAGCCCACCACCGCCAGACAGACACCGATGCGCCAGCGCAAGGTTGCTGCCGCTTCCTGAACGGTGTTGGTGGTATTGGCTTTCATTTCAGCCGCCGTGGACTGGGCCGATTGCAGTCGTGCACGCATGGCTGCCGCGCTATCCGCTGCCGCACCTTTGAGACTGTCACCCACCAATTGATCACTGCTGGCGATCAATGCGGAGAAGCGTTTGTCGAGGGCCGCCAGGTCGGTTTCCACCGACGCGGTCGAGACGCCCATCAGGACTTTGCCGATTTCCACACCATTGGGGTTGATCGAGGCTTCGATGTAAAAGACCGAAGGATCGTTCTTCGCCGCATCCAGCACTTTGTCCAGCGCCCTCTCGCCCTGGCCTTTCTCCAGAAGCGCCTTGTTGATCGGGTTTTCCCGGTTGAGGTAGCGCGTCAGATGCTGACCCGTGGCGTCGTCATACACCACGAACAGTACATTGGGATTGCGCTGGGCCCTTCGGGCAAACTCGGACAGGGTCGGAACGTCGTTATCCCACATCGCGCGCGGGGCGACTGAGGCCAGAAGCTGCGCCATGTCGCTGGCGGAGTCCTTCAAGTCCTTTTCCAGCGTCGCACGCAACTGCGCCTGCTCATCCTCCAGGCGCGAGGACAAACCGGTGGTAAGACGTTGGCGGGTACTGGCGGAGAGGTTATCGAGGCTCGACGTGACTTCTCGCCCCGCCTGCTCAAGCTCACCGGAAAGTTTTTGACTGTCCGCACCCAGGCGCATACCGAGATCGGCTTCCAATGCAGTCACCGTGCTCCGGGTCAGAGCGACAGCTACCAGCACTTGCACCAAAAGGGCGATACCAAGCGTAACGAACACTGGCCGCAACAAACGGCTTTGTAACAATGAGAGAACGGCCGACACTAGGAATCCCTCTGCTTTGGCGCCATTAAATTGATAGCACACCGGAAAGGATGCTCTTTTCAATGTTCGCAGCAAAGGTCATGCCGTTCAGCAGACAAAAACGACAAAGGGCCCGATTATGGGCCCTTTGTGTTTCACATCAATGACTTATCAAGCGAACGGATGACGCAGAACGATGGTTTCGTTGCGGTCCGGGCCCGTCGAAATAATGTCGATCGGCGCGCCGACCAACTCTTCGACACGCTTGATGTAGTTGCGCGCAGCCTGAGGCAGCTCTTCCAGGGTTTTGGCACCCAGGGTCGATTCGCTCCAGCCCGGCATTTCTTCGTAAACCGGCTCCAGGCCGATGTAGCTGTCGGCGTCGGTTGGCGCGTCGATCACTGCACCGTCAGCGTTTTTGTAGCCAACGCAGATATTGATGGTTTCCAGGCCGTCGAGCACGTCCAGCTTGGTCAGGCACAGGCCCGAGATGCTGTTCACGTCGATAGCGCGACGCAGGATGACGGCATCGAACCAGCCGCAACGACGGGCACGGCCGGTGGTAGCACCGAACTCGTGGCCACGCTTAGCCAGGAACGCACCAACGTCGTCGAACAGTTCAGTCGGGAACGGACCCGAACCGACGCGAGTGGTGTAGGCCTTGGTGATACCGAGGATGTAGTCCAGGAACATCGGACCAACACCCGAACCGGTCGCGATGCCGCCAGCGGTGGTGTTGGAGCTGGTCACGTACGGGTAGGTACCGTGATCGATGTCCAGCAACGAACCCTGGGCGCCTTCGAACATGATGTCCTTGCCAGCGCGACGCAGGGCGTGCAGCTCGGCAGTGACGTCCAGCATCATCGGCTTGAGCAGCTCGGCGTATTCCATGCACTCATCGAGAGTCTTCTGGAAGTCGATTGCAGGCTCTTTGTAGTAATTGACCAGTACGAAGTTGTGGTAGTCCAGCAACTCGCCCAGCTTGGCGGCGAAACGCTCGCGGTGGAACAGATCACCGATGCGCAGGCCACGACGTGCAACCTTGTCTTCGTAAGCCGGGCCGATGCCGCGACCGGTGGTGCCGATCTTCAGCTCGCCACGGGCCTTTTCACGGGCCTGGTCCAGTGCTACGTGGTAGGACAGGATCAGCGGGCAGGACGGGCTGATACGCAGGCGCTCACGCACCGGTACGCCTTTCTCTTCCAGCTTGTTGATTTCCCGCAGCAGAGCGTCAGGTGCAACCACCACGCCGTTGCCGATCAGGCACTGCACGCCTTCGCGCAGCACGCCCGACGGGATCAGGTGCAAGACGGTTTTTTCGCCGTCGATCACCAGGGTGTGGCCAGCGTTGTGACCACCCTGATAGCGCACTACGGCGGCAGCATGTTCGGTCAGCAGATCAACGATCTTGCCTTTGCCCTCATCACCCCATTGGGTGCCCAGGACTACGACATTCTTACCCATAACACTTGTCCTCATTCGCGCAAACTTGGTGCCGGCGGTGGCCGGCAGGAAAACTCAAGAAGCCAGTGGCGATACTTGCCAAAGCCCGTTCTGCTGAATCAATTGCCGGTCGCAGTCCGCTTCACGGGCGGCGGCCAAAGGTTGTCCAGGCAAGGCCTGAACGACACGCTGACCCTCACTGCGCAACTGGCAAACCTGCTGCCAGAGTGCCGCATCCGTACTGTCAGGCATCCAGATACCGCCAGACGGTAGCTCGATCTCAGCACGCCCCAGGGTCACCAGGGTTTTCAAATCGGTGGAGAAGCCGGTTGCCGGACGGGCGCGACCGAAATCGGCGCCGATGTCGTCGTAACGACCGCCCTGGGCGATGGACTGGCCAACACCCGGCACGAATACGGCAAACACCACACCCGTGTGGTAGTGATAACCGCGCAGTTCGCCCAGGTCGAAGTACAGCGGCAATTCCGGGAAACGCACGGAGAGCCGCTCGGCAATCGCCAGCAAATCGTCCAGAGCTGCCAGAACCGGTGCCGGTGCCTTGGCCAGACGCTCGCGCGCAGCGGCCAATACTTCACGGCCGCCGCACAGGTCAACCAATGCCCGCAGCATGCCCGACAGATCGGCAGGCAAACCTTCGGTCAAGGTAATGACCTCGTCGATGGCCTTGCGTTGCAATGCGTCGAACAACTGCTGTTCAACTTCACCGGACAAACCGGCGGCGCGAGCCAGGCCACGGTAGATACCGACATGACCGAGATCCATGTGCACGTCCGGCACATCGGCCAGTTGCAGCATGGCCAGCATCAGGCTGATGACTTCGACATCGCTGCTCGGGCTGGCATCGCCATACAACTCGGCGCCCAGCTGGATCGGGCTGCGCGAGGACGACAAGGCGCGTGGCTGAGCATGCAGCACGCTGCCGGCATAGCACAGACGGCTCGGGCCTTCGCGACGCAGGGTATGCGCATCGATACGCGCCACCTGTGGCGTGATGTCCGCACGGAACCCCATCTGCCGGCCCGACTGCGGATCGATGACCTTGAAGGTACGCAGATCCAGGTCCTGGCCTGCACCGGTGAGCAGGGATTCCAGGTACTCGATATGGGGAGTCACGACAAACTCGTAACCCCAGCTCTGGAACAGATCCAACACCTGGCGACGCGCAACTTCAATGCGCGCCGCTTCCGGTGGCAGTACTTCTTCGATGCCATCTGGCAGCAGCCAGCGGTCTACCGTTGCCATTACGCCTTCCCCTATATCCGGGCGGCCAGCCAGCCCTCGGCCGAGCCTTGAGTGAAGCAGAAAATGATTGTTCCGCGCATGAGCAACGGAGCGAAAAGCCTTCAACCGGCTTCGCCAACCACTTTCCTCGAAAAACCTGTCGAGCCTTTCGACTCGTACGCCTGCACCAAAACAGCAATCAAACGTGCAGACGCAAAAAAGCCGGGAATTTCCCGGCTGCCGCATCATACACACGTTTTGCCAAAGGATCACCCCGCCAGAGGCGTTAGCCGCCCGGCGGAATGATTTGGGTCAACGCCGTATCAAGGCTTGGCTTTTTCCAGGTAGTGGAAGAAGTCACTGCTTGGGTCGAGGACCATGACGTCGGATTTATTCGCGAAGCTTTCACGGTACGCGCGCAGGCTACGGTAGAACGCGTAGAACTCCTGATCCTGACCGTAGGCCTTGGAATAGATCGAAGCGGCCTGGGCATCACCGTCACCGCGAATCTCTTCGGATTCACGATAGGCTTCAGCCAGCAACACGCGGCGTTGACGATCGGCGTCGGCGCGAATGCCTTCAGCCAGCTCGTTACCCTTGGCGCGGTGCTCGCGAGCTTCACGCTCACGCTCGGTGCTCATACGCTCGAACACGCTACGGTTCACTTCCTTCGGCAGGTCGATGGTCTTGACCCGAACATCGACAACTTCGATGCCCAGCTCTTTTTCAGCCATCTTGTTCAGCGAAGCGGTGATATCCGCCATCAGCGCGTCACGCTCACCCGACACTACTTCGTGCAAGGTGCGCTTGCCGAACTGGTCACGCAGGCCCGACTCCAAACGACGGGACAGGCGCTCGTCAGCGATTTGCTTGAGACCGGACGTCGCGGTGTAGAAACGCTCTGCGTCCTTCACCCGCCACTTGGCGTAGGCATCGACCATCACGGCTTTCTTTTCCAGCGTCAGGAAGCGTTGCGTCGGTGCATCCAGCGTCATCAGGCGTGCGTCAAATTTACGCACCTGGTTAACGTAAGGCACTTTCACATGCAGGCCAGGCTGTACATCGGCCTGGACCACGCGACCGAACTGCAGCAACACCGCACGCTCGGTCTGAGCGACGATGTAGAAGCAGTTCCAGCCAACCAGTACCACAACGACGCCAACAATCAGGGCGATCAGCGATTTATTGCTCATCAGCGGGTCTCCCTTGTACGCGTTTGCGGCGGGTCAGTGAGATGCGGCGCAACATCCGTGCTGCTACTGGCAGCGGCGGAACCGGTTACCGGCGCATTACCACCAGAGCCGCTCTGAATCATCTTGTCCAGCGGCAAGTACAGCAGATTGCTCTGGCCATTCTTGTTGCCAGTCACGAGCACCTTGCTGGTGTTGGTGAAGACTTCCTGCATAGTGTCCAGGTATAAACGCTGACGGGTGACTTCAGGGGCCTTGCGGTACTCGGCCACCAATTTGGTGAAGCGATCCGCCTCACCCTTGGCGCGCGATACCGTTTCGTCACGGTAACCGTTGGCATTCTCAAGGATGCGCTGGGCTTGACCCCGCGCTTCCGGCACTACGCCATTGGCGTAGGTTTCAGCCTGGTTGCGCGAACGCTGCTCGTCTTCACGGGCACGGATCACGTCGTCGAAGGCTTCCTGGACTTCGCGCGGTGCCGCTGCGCTCTGTACGTTGACCTGGGTCACGGTGATACCGGTGCGATAGGTATCCATGAAGCGCTGCAGCCGCTCCTTGATTTCGCTGGCCATTAATTCACGACCTTCAGTCAGCACCTGGTCCATCGCGGTGGAACCCACCACATGGCGCAAGGCGCTGTCAGTCGCTTGCTGCAGACTGATTTCCGGCTGATCGACGCTCAGCACGAAATCCTGCAGGTTGCTGATCTTGTACTGCACGGTCAGCGGCACTTCGACGATGTTTTCGTCTTCAGTCAGCATTTGACCCTGCTTGGTATACGCACGCTCACGCGTGACGTTTTCCAGGTACTTCTTGTCGATCGGCGGGAAATAGATATTCAGACCCGGGCCGACGGTTTCGTAGTACTTGCCGAAGCGCAGCACAACGGCCTGCTCCTGCTCGTCCACAACATAGACCGCGCTGTACAACCACACGGCTGCCAGCACGACCAGACCAATGCCGAGCAGGCCGCCGAAGCCGCCACTCTTGCCCGGACCACCGCCGTCATCCCCACGTTTTTTACCACCACCGAACAACCCGTTCAGGCTTTCCTGCAGCTTTCGGAAGGCCTCGTCGAGATCCGGTGGTCCCTTGCGGTCGCCATTGTTGCGACGCTTGCCACCCCAAGGATCCTGATTATTCGAGTTGCCACCCGGCTCATTCCAAGCCATAGCGCTCTCCATCTGATAAAGCAAAGACGCACCCACGGCGCGCCGACCAATGCTACAGAATGCCTGTCACCACGGCACAACCGCTTTCTCAGGCTTTTATTGCAAAGTGTGTTGCTCGATGAATTCCATCGGCTGCAATCCTTCGCGGCTTACCAGTCGATTCAGCTCGACCCGGGGCAAACGAACGGCCAGCAAACTGATGCCTTCTTCGTCGTGTTCTTCTTTTTGCACCGCACCGAGTTCGAAAAACTGCGCACGCAGTCGAGCGAATCGTTGCGGCAAGCGCAGGGTACCGATAAACAAATCACTGCCAAGTAATTCGGCAATGGCTTGCTCAAGCAATTCCAGACCAGTGCCATCACGCGCCGATAGCCAGACCCGCTGGGGTTTGCCGTTTTCGTCGCGCTGAATTTGTGGCTCAACGCCTTCAAGCAAATCGAGTTTGTTATAGACCTCGAGGATCGGCAAGTCCTGGGCACCAATCTCGCCCAGCACCACCATCACCTGCTCGATCTGCAACATGCGATCGGGTTCGGCCGCATCGATCACGTGCAACAACAGGTCGGAGTTGCTCGACTCTTCGAGGGTAGACCGAAATGCCTCGACCAGCTTGTGGGGCAAGTGACGAATGAAACCTACAGTGTCCGCCAGGACAATCGGCCCCAGATCGTCCAGATCCAGACGACGCAGGGTCGGGTCCAGCGTGGCAAACAATTGGTCAGCCGCGTAGACGTCGGATTTCGTCACGTTATTGAACAGCGTGGATTTACCGGCGTTGGTATAGCCCACCAGCGACACGGTAGGGATATCCGCACGCGAACGACCACGCCGCGACTGTTCGCGCTGGCTGCGCACCTTCTCCAGCCGGCCCTTGATCTGTCGCAGGCGAACCCGCAGCAAACGGCGGTCGGTTTCCAGCTGGGTTTCACCCGGGCCACGCATGCCGATACCGCCACCCTGGCGTTCAAGGTGAGTCCAGCCACGAACCAGCCGGGTGCTCATGTGGTCAAGCTGGGCCAGTTCTACCTGGAGCTTGCCTTCATGAGTACGGGCGCGCTGGGCGAAAATATCGAGAATCAGACCGGTACGGTCGATCACGCGACACTCGAAAACACGTTCGAGGTTACGTTCCTGACTGGGCGTGAGGACGTGATTGAAGATCACCAGATCGGCCTCTTCGGCCTTGACCAGGTCGCGCAGCTCCTCGACCTTGCCGCTGCCAATCAGGAATTTGGCGGTTGGCCGATGACGCGGCACGTTAAAGAACGCAACGGTCTCGGCGCCGGCCGAATTAGCCAATTCCTGAAACTCCTGCGGGTCTTCGCGCGCCTCAGGGTCCTGTCCATCCAAGTGAACGAGGATGACTCGTTCACCACCACCGTGGCGCTCAAAGAACAAAGGAGACTCCTATCAGGCGTTACCTGGCTCAGCATCACCTGTTTCGGATTCGGTTGCGCTAGGCAGACGAATTGGACGAACCGGCACTACTGTAGAGATAGCGTGTTTGTAGACCATTTGGCTTACGGTGTTTTTCAGCAGGATGACGAACTGGTCGAAAGACTCGATCGTGCCTTGCAGTTTGATACCGTTGACCAGGTAGATGGACACCCCAACTTTCTCTTTACGTAAAGTATTCAAGTAAGGGTCTTGTAGCGAATGCCCTTTTGACATGTGCCGCACTCCTTTAAGGATTCAATATAAAAAATAGGTAAACAGATGGCTTGTGGCCGCCACACCCCCAAGGATAGACGGCAATTGCAAGGACTCAGCTCAATATGGAGATGGTCCCCAGGTATTTCAAGGCGCGCGGCAGATTGTCGCGATCCAGGCTGTCCAGCCAATGCAAATCGGCCCAACTGCGCAGCCAGGTGAACTGGCGCTTTGCCAATTGGCGCGTGGCGATGATTCCACGCTCCTGCATCTCGGCTGACGTCAGCTTGCCATCCAGGTAGTCCCAGACTTGTCGGTAGCCTACCGCACGTATAGACGGCAACCCGGCATGCAGGTCACTTCGCTTACGCAGGGCTACGACCTCGTCGATGAATCCCTGTTCCAACATCAAAGTGAATCTTTGTTTAATTCGTTCGTGCAATACCTGGCGATTTGCCGGAGCAATGGCCAAGTTCGCGACAGTATAGGGCAATTGTTGCCGTCCCGAAGCGGCTGCTTCAGTACTTTGCGCAGATTGTTGCAAGCGCAGCTCAGTCATGCTTTGACCACTGACGCGATAAACTTCCAGCGCTCGACTAAGTCTCTGCGGATCGTTCGGATGAATCCGCGCCGCAGAAACCGGATCAATGACCGCCAGTTGTTCGTGCAAGGCTTGCCAGCCAAGGCGTGCAGCCTCTTCTTCGATCTGCGCGCGAACATCCGGATCGGCGGCCGGCATATCCGCCAGGCCTTCGAGCAAAGCCTTGTAGTAGAGCATTGTGCCGCCTACCAACAGCGGAATTTTTCCGCGTGCAGTGATCTCGGCCATGGCCTCGAGGGCGTCCCGGCGAAAATCCGCGGCGGAATAGCTCTCGGCCGGGTCGAGAATATCGATCAAACGGTGGGGATACTGCGCCAAAAGCTCTTTCGACGGCTTGGCCGTGCCGATGTCCATGCCACGGTAAACCAGAGCCGAATCGACACTGATCAGTTCGCAAGGCAGGACTTTGGTGAGTTCGATGGCCAGGTCGGTCTTGCCGGCGGCAGTCGGGCCCATCAGGAAAATCGCAGGTGGGAGCTGGCTCATCAACGACCGCGCAAGAACAGTTTGTCCAGATCGTCCAGGCCCAACTGGGTCCAGGTCGGTCGGCCATGGTTGCATTGACCGCTGCGCTCGGTGTTTTCCATATCACGCAGCAGACCGTTCATTTCCGCCAAGGCCAGACGCCGGTTGGCACGGATCGCGCCGTGGCAGGCCATGGTCCCGAGCAGTTCGTTCAGGTGCGCCTGAATCCGGTCGCTGGTGCCGTATTCCATCAGGTCGGCCAACACATCGCCGACCAGGCGATTGGCTTCAGCCTGCTTGAGCAAGGCCGGAATCTGCCGGATGGCCAGTGTTTCCGGGCCCAGCCGCTGAAGCTCGAAGCCCAGGCGCTGGAACCAGGCGACATGCTCTTCGGCGCAATCGGCCTCGCGCTGACTGACCGCCAGGGACTCCGGCACCAGTAGCGGTTGCCCGCTCAGACCTTCGCTGGCCATGGCGATTTTCAGGCGCTCGTACATGATCCGCTCGTGAGCAGCGTGCATATCCACCAGCACCAGGCCCTGGGCGTTCTCCGAAAGAATGTAGATACCCTTGAGTTGGGCCAGCGCGTAACCCAACGGCGGGATATCGTCCTGGCCGGCCGGCAGCGCCACTGCGCTGGCTTCGGGCAAGGGCGCAAAAAATTCACGATAGGCGGCCTGGGCCTCTGCGGCTGGAACGGTGGACTGAGGTCGCGGGGTGTATTGGTACTGATAACCGGCGCCCGAACCCGAGCCGGACGGTGTATTGAACGACGGCTGCGCCTGAGGCTGCTCCAGCAGCGCATTGGCTGCCAGGCGCATTTCGCCCTGCGGACCGAACTCACCTGCTTCAAGCCCGGTAGGACGAACAATAGCCGTCGCCACTGGTGCAGCCAGTTGATCTTCCGGACGCACGTCCCCCAGGGCACGGTGCAACGTACCGTAGAGGAAGTCGTGGACCATGCGCCCGTCACGGAAGCGCACTTCGTGTTTGGTCGGGTGCACGTTGACGTCGACGCCCGCCGGATCGACTTCGAAGAACAGCACGAAGGTCGGATGCCGGCCATTGAACAGCACGTCGCGATAAGCCTGGCGCACCGCGTGGGCCACCAGCTTGTCGCGTACGGCACGGCCGTTGACGAAGAAATACTGCAAATCCGCCTGACTACGGTTGAATGTCGGCAACCCAACCCAGCCCCATAGATGCAGGCCATTGCGTTCGATTTCAATCGGCAGCGCCTGCTCCAGGAAACCCGGTCCGCAGATTGCTGCCACTCGGCGGGCACGGGCCGCATCATCATGGGCCTCGTGCAGACTGAGAATCGTCTTGCCGTTGTGGCGCAGATGGAACGCCACGTCGAAGCGCGCCAAGGCCAGACGCTTGATCACTTCTTGCAGATGATCGAATTCGGTTTTTTCGGTCTTGAGAAATTTGCGCCGCGCCGGCGTGTTGAAAAACAGGTCACGGACTTCCACCGAGGTACCCACCGGATGGGCCGCTGGCTGCACGCGAGCCGCCATGTCACGGCCCTCGGTCTCGACCTGCCAGGCCTGGTCGGCATCACGGGTGCGCGACGTCAGGGTCAGTCGCGCCACGGAACTGATCGATGCCAGTGCCTCGCCACGGAAACCCAGGCTCATGACCTGCTCAAGGTCTTCCAGATTACGGATCTTGCTGGTGGCGTGACGGGCCAGCGCCAGCGGCAGGTCATCGGCAGAAATGCCGCTGCCATCATCACGTACCCGCAGCAGTTTGACACCGCCCTGCTCCACATCGACATCAATGCGTTTGGCGCCGGAGTCGAGGCTGTTTTCCAGCAACTCCTTGATTACCGAAGCCGGGCGTTCAACCACCTCACCGGCGGCAATCTGGTTTGCCAGTCGCGGGCTGAGCAGCTCGATGCGGGCAGCGTTGGTCAGCACCTCGTTCATTCTTTAGCCGCCAGCTCAGTGCCAGGAATGGTCAAATGCTGACCGACCTTGAGTTCGTCGCTCGACAGGTTGTTGGCGCTGCGCAGCGTGGCCGGCGACACTTGGTAACGCACTGCAATCATCGCCAATGTCTCTCCCGGGCTAACCCGGTGGTCACGCGGGCCTTGGGCGATTTTGCCCGAGTCACGCAACCAGGCGATGTAAGTGCCAGGCGGCGGGTTTTGCTGGAAGAACTGGCGCACGCCGGCGCTGATAGAGCGTGCCAATGCCTGTTGATGGCTCGATGCCGCGAGTTTCGAGGCTTCGTTGGCGTTGGAGATGAACCCGGTTTCCACCAGGATCGACGGAATGTCCGGCGATTTCAGCACCATGAACCCGGCCTGTTCCACTCGCTGCTTGTGCAGCGGTGTGACCCGGCCGATGTTGGTCAGGACTTTCTGACCGACGTTCAGGCTGGAGGTCAGCGACGCCGTCATCGACAGGTCGAGCAACACGCCAGCGAGCATGCGGTCCTTGTCGTCGAGGCTGACGTTGCCCGCACCACCGATCAAGTCGGAACGGTTTTCACTGTCAGCCAGCCAGCGCGCAGTTTCCGAAGTGGCGCCGCGATCAGACAGGGCAAACACTGAGGCCCCGAATGCGGCAGCTGAAGGCGCGGCATCGGCGTGGATCGAAACGAACAGGTCCGCGCCTTTCTTGCGGGCAATTTCGGTACGGCCGCGCAAGGGAATGAAGTAGTCACCGGTGCGGGTGAGTTCGGCGCGGAAACCTTTCATGCCGCTGACCTGGCGTTGCAGTTCACGGGCGATGGCCAGCACTACGTCTTTTTCGTGCTGACCGCGAGAGCCCGAGGCACCCGGGTCTTCGCCACCGTGGCCGGCGTCGATCACCACAATAATGTCGCGCTTGCCGGCCGGCGCTGGCGGCAACTTGATTGCAGGTTCCGCAGGAGTCACCGGTACTGCCGGAACGGTCGCGACCGAAGGCGTCGGCGCTGGAGGTGGCGCGGCGTCGGACGGATTATCGAACAAATCGACCACCAACCGGTTGCCATACTGGGCGTTCGGTGCGAGGGAGAAGCTTTTCGGGGTGACCGCCTTTTTCAGGTCGATGACCACCCGCAGGTCGGTCGGCGTGCGTTGGGCCGAGCGCATGGCGGTAATAGGGGTATTGGAGGTGTTGACGTTCAGCGGCGCACCGAGGGTCGCACCATTGATGTCAATCACCAGCCGATCCGGGGCTGTCAGGGTAAAGACACTGTGCTGCACCGGGCCTGTCAGGTCAAACACCAGTCGCGTGTTGTCCGGCGCCCGCCACAGGCGAACACTGTTGACCTTCGTGTCGGCCACAGCGTCGACGGTTACCGCCAAAAACAACACCCCAACGGCAGCAACCAACGCGCGAAAGCGCATACCTAACCCCATCATTTATTTGGATTCCAATGCCAAAGCGGCACACCAGGACTCGCCACGCGAGCCTTGGGGCAAAATTTTCAGCGAACGCCCGCTGTCATGCGGGCTAATGGTAATGGTCAGGTCGGGCTTTGGCAAAAAGCCTGCACCCTTGTCTGGCCATTCGATCAGGCACAGCGCGTCATCTTCGAAATAGTCGCGGATACCGAGGAACTCCAGCTCTTCCGGATCGACCAGGCGATACAGGTCGAAATGAAAGGCACGAATATCGCCGATCTCGTAGGGTTCAACCAAAGTGAAGGTCGGACTTTTTACCGCCCCGACATGCCCCAGGCCACGGATAATGCCCCGGGACAGCGTGGTTTTCCCCGCCCCCAGATCCCCCTCGAGAAAGATCAGACCGTGCCCTTGTGTGGTTTGGGCGATGCGCGTGCCAAACGCAGTCATCGCCTCTTCATCAGCCAGGTACAGGGTTACTTCAGACACGGTGCTTGCTCCTCCAACAACTGACGAATGGCTGGTATCAAATCACTGGCCGCCAGCCCACGGCCGAATTTACCTTGTTGCTCACCGGCGTTGGCATGCAGCCAGACCGCCAGGCACGCCGCATCGAACGCTTCCATGCCCTGAGCGATCAATGCACCGACCAAACCGGCCAGCACATCGCCCAATCCGGCGGCGGCCATCGCCGGATGCCCCTGGTGGCATACGGCCAACCGCCCGTCAGGACTGGCGATCAAACTGCCGGCGCCTTTGAGCACCACGACCGCTGTATATTTTTTGCTCAGCGCATGGGCGGCAGCCGGCCGATCTGCCTGAACTTGCGCCGTGCTGATGCCTAACAAGCGAGCAGCTTCGCCCGGATGCGGGGTGATCACACAATCCCCGGGCAAACTCACCTGTTCCTCGGCCAGCATGTTCAGCGCGTCGGCATCCCAGACTTGCGGCAACGACGCATTGGCGGCAGCCGACAAAAGACTGCGCCCCCAATCCGCCTGGCCCAGTCCGGGGCCGACCACCAACACGGAAACCTTTTGAAGTAATCCCATCAACTGATTGGCTGACGAAGCGCCCACGACCATCGCCTCGGGGATCCTGGCCAATGCCGCAGGCACGTGTTCGCTGCGAGTGGCCACCGACACCATGCCGGCACCGCTGCGCAATGCACTTTGCGCACTGAGCAGGATCGCGCCGCCGAAACCGCGATCGCCGCCAATCAGCAGCACATGGCCGAATTTGCCTTTATGAGAAGCAGGCGGACGCCAAGCCAGGCGCGGCAGATTGCCGGCATTCAGACGACGCGCACTGATCGGCGCGCCCCCAAGCAGCTGCGGATCGGCATGCAAGTCGTTGAACACGAGTTCGCCCACCACATCCGCCGCATCACCGGTGAACAAACCCACTTTCAAACCGATGAACGTTACGGTCAGGTCGGCACGTACCGCATGAGCGAGGATGCGCCCGGTATCGGCGCTCAGCCCGGAAGGGATATCCACCGCGGCCACGGGCAGACCGCTGGCATTGATCGCAGCAATGGCACTGGCATACGGCTCACGCACGTCGCCGCTCAGCCCCGTACCGAGCAGGGCGTCGAGTACGACACCGCGCAATTCGGACTGCGCGCTCCATGCTTCAATGGAGACTTTTTCAGACACGGCCTCGGCATGGGCCAGGCCGGCATCGCCTTGCAACCGTTGCGGATCGCCCACTGCCAATACACGTACCGCCCATCCGGCGCGCCGGGCCAGCACCGCCACCAGATAGCCATCACCGGCATTGTTGCCCTGCCCCGCCAACACGCTCAATTCGTTCGCCGATGGCCACTGTCGCACCAGCGCTCGCCAGGTCGCACGCGCCGCGCGTTGCATCAATTCGAAGCCGGGCGTGCCGGCCGCGATCAGGCTCGCATCAAGCCCTCGGACCTGTGCGGCGCTGTACAGCGCGTCGGGTAAATCATCTTTAGTGTGCGGCATGCGTCTTCAGGCTCCGATGTCTGGCAGAATTATACGCACCTCAGCTCCGGTTTCTCTCGCCTCATGCCCGCTATTACTACAGATCTGCCCGCCCTCGCCCAATCCATCAAGGACTGGGGTCGCGAGCTGGGCTTTCAGCAAGTCGGCATCAGCGGCCTCGACCTGGGCGAGCATGAGCAGCATCTGGAGCGCTGGCTCGAGGCCGGCTACCACGGCGAAATGGACTACATGGGCGCCCACGGCAGCAAACGCTCGCATCCGGAAGAACTGGTGCCGGGCACATTGAGAGTCGTTTCCCTGCGCATGGATTACCTGGCAGGCGACACGCAAATGGCGCAAATGCTCGCCCAACCGGAAAAAGCCTACGTCTCGCGTTATGCCTTGGGCCGCGATTACCACAAATTGATCCGCAAACGCGTGCAACAACTGGCGGAAAGGATTCAAGCCGAAATCGGCCCGTTCGGCTTTCGCGCCTTTGTCGACAGTGCGCCCGTTCTGGAAAAAGCCATCGCTGAACAAGCCGGCCTGGGCTGGATCGGCAAGAACACTCTGGTCTTGAATCGCAAGGCCGGCAGTTATTTCTTCCTCGCAGAGCTGTTCGTCGATTTGCCGCTGCCGGTAGACCCGCCTCACGCCACCGAACATTGCGGGCGTTGCAGCGCCTGTCTCGACATCTGTCCGACCAACGCCTTCGTCGGCCCCTATGTGCTGGACGCCCGACGCTGCATTTCCTACCTGACCATCGAACTCAAAGGCGCGATCCCCGAAGACCTGCGACCGCTGATCGGCAATCGAGTGTTCGGTTGCGATGACTGTCAGATCGTCTGTCCGTGGAACCGCTTCGCCCGGCCGTCCGGCGAAAGCGACTTCAAGCCGCGACACAACCTGGACAACGCTCAATTGGCCGACCTGTTCATGTGGGACGAGGATAAATTCCTGAGCAGCACCGAAGGCTCACCCTTGCGCCGCACCGGTTACGAAAACTGGCTGCGTAACCTGGCGGTGGGCCTGGGCAACGCGCCTTCAACGATTCCGGTGCTGGAGGCGCTGAAAGCACGGCGAGATCACCCGTCTGAATTGGTCCGCGAGCATGTCGAGTGGGCGTTGAAACAACACGGCCTCCCGTAGGACCGAGCCTGCTCGCGAAAAACTTGAGCACGCCATGGGGTGTCGGGTTTATAGCGTTATCGTTAACGACCATCGCGAGCGAGCTCGCCCCTACAGGGGATCGCCTCAGGGCTCGTCGTTGTAGACGAATTTGGGCATTTCCCAGTGAAAACGGATCGCCAACAAGCGCAGCAGGAAACCGCCGAACAGGGTGATCAGAATCGACTGCTCTCCGGGTAAATTCAGATACAGGCAGAGCATGTAGCACCACGCCGCAGCGAACGAGACGCTGGCGTAGAGCTCGCGGCGGAAGATCAGCGGAATATCGTTGCAGAAAATATCCCGCAGGATGCCGCCGAATACCCCGGTGATCACCCCGCTGACCGATGCGACCAGCATGCCGTGGCCCATTTCCAGGGCGGTCATGCAGCCGATCAGGGTGAATGCCACCAGACCGACGGCATCAAGCACCAGAAACAGCGAACGCAAGTGACGCATCCAGCGCGCCGTGAACACCGTGAACATCGCCGCGATGGAGGTCAGCACCAGGTATTCCGGGTGCTTGACCCAAGTCAGCGGGTAATGCCCCAGCAACACATCACGCACCGATCCCCCGCCCAGTGCCGTGACGCACGCGATCAGCACCACGCCAAACCAGTCCATGCCGCGACGCCCCGCGGACAGAGCGCCAGTCATGGCTTCGGCGGTGATGGCAATCAGGTAGAGCATCAACAACATGGTGGCGGTCCTTGCAGAAAGGCGCGCAGTCTACTGACTTCACCCAAGCACCAAAAGAGGGCGCAACTCTCTGGAGCCGGCTTGCCGGCGAAAGCGTCCTCAAGGGCCCCTCACTGGCAAGCCAGCTCCTATAGATCGGGTTTAAGGCTCAGGCCTTGATGAAATGCTTGCGGTAGTGCTGCAACTCGGCAATGGACTCGCGAATATCGTCCAGGGCCAGGTGGGTGCTGCCTTTCTTGAAGCTGTCACGCACGTCCGGCGCCCAGCGCGCGGCCAGCTCTTTGAGTGTGGACACGTCGAGGTTGCGGTAATGGAAATAGCTTTCCAGGGATTTCATGTGGGTATAAAGGAAGCGACGGTCCTGGCAGATGCTGTTGCCACAGATCGGCGACTTGCCTTTCGGCACCCACTTCTCGAGGAAGGCGATGGTTTCGGCTTCGGCTTCGGCCATGCTGATGCGGCTCTCGCGCACGCGCTGGGTCAGCCCGGAACCGCCGTGTTGACGGGTGTTCCACTCGTCCATGCCGGCGAGGACTTCGTCGCTGTGATGGATGGCGATCACCGGACCTTCAGCCAGCGTGTTCAGATCACTGTCGGTGACGATGGTGGCCATTTCGATGATGACGTCGGTATCAGGGTTCAGACCGGTCATTTCCAGGTCGATCCAGATCAGATTCTGCGGGTTTTGCATGTGTCGGCTCCTAGGCAATGCTGCGCAGTTTAGCCTAGGCCGGTGGCCGGGCGTGCTAAACTCGCGGCCGTTTTACCTAATCGCTGCATTATTGATACGGAACACCCATGGCCAAACGCCAACTCAATCGTCGTCAAAACTGGCGCATCGAAAAGATTCAGGGCGAACGCGCTGCCCGCGCCGCCAAACGCGAGTCCTCGGCTGTCGAGGCACTTGAGGGCGGCGATCTGGGCCCGGAACAGCACGGTCTGGTGATCGCGCACTTCGGCGTGCAAGTCGAAGTCGAGGCCGTGGATGGCGAACAGGCCGGTGAGGTTTTCCGTTGCCACCTGCGTGCCAACCTGCCGGCACTGGTGACCGGCGACCGCGTTGTCTGGCGTGCCGGCAATCAGGGCATCGGCGTGATCGTGGCGCAATTGCCACGCAACACCGAACTCTGCCGTCCGGACAGCCGTGGTCAGCTCAAGCCGGTCGCCGCCAACGTCGACATGATCGTGATCGTCTTCGCTCCGCTGCCCGAGCCCCATGCCAATCTGATCGACCGCTATCTGGTCGCGGCCGAGCATGCCGGCATCAAGCCGCTGCTGTTGTTGAACAAATTCGACCTGATCGACGAGCACAACGCCCCGGCGCTGAACGCCTTGCTCGCGGTTTACCGCACGCTGGGTTATCCGGTACTGGAAGTGTCGGCGCACCATGGCAACGGCATGGAGCAACTTCAGCAGCAATTGGACGGTCGCATCAGCGTGTTCGTCGGCCAGTCCGGTGTCGGCAAGTCGTCGCTGGTCAACAGCCTGCTGCCCAACGTCGAAACCCGCGTCGGCCCGCTGTCCGAGCTGTCCGGCCAAGGCACGCACACTACCACTACCGCTCGACTGTTCCACTTCCCCGGTGGCGGTGAGTTGATCGACTCCCCCGGCATCCGTGAATTCGGCCTTGGCCATGTCAGCCGTGCCGATGTCGAAGCCGGTTTCATCGAGTTCAACGACCTGCTCGGCACCTGCCGCTTCCGCGACTGCAAGCACGACCGCGAGCCCGGATGCGCCCTGCTCAAGGCTCTGGAAGATGGCCGCGTTCAGCAACAACGAATGAACAGCTACCGCTCGATCATCGCAAGCCTGCCGGAAAACGGCTACTAAACAGACGTCGACCGCCCTACCCCCACGAGGGGTGGGCGGTAGCTCGTTCCCGCCTACAAATACCCATTCGCCTTACACGTCAGACGCCTCTGTAAGACGCCCATCCAAGCACTTGCAGGACATTTCTGATTCGCCGCGCAAGCCTTGTTAGCGCTCCTCAATTGCATACATTCGAGCCCTCTTCGCATTCAGGCGACACCGAGGGACACCCATGCAAACCTACCACCTGTTCATCAGCCATTCGTGGAACTACTCCGATGCCCACGACAGACTGGTAAAACTGCTCACCGCGCACCCGACCTTCACCTTCAAGAACTTTTCAGTCCCCCCACACAACCCAATCGTTGGCGCACAAACCGACAAGCAACTTGAGCTGGCCATTGAAAACAAAATCCGACCTTGTTCGGCGGTGCTGATCATGGCCGGGATGTATTCGGCCTATAGCAAGTGGATCAACAAGGAGATCGAAATCGCCAAGCGCATGGGCAAGGTGATCATCGCGATCAAACCCTTCGGCGCCGAGCGTATTTCGACGGTGGTACGGGACGCCGCACATGCCGAATGTGCGTGGAACACCAACAGCATCGTCAGTGCCATTCGCCAGCACACGGCGGTGTAACCATGCGCAAGGGACTGTTTATCGGCATTAACAACTACACCCATGTGTCCCAGTTGAGTGGCTGCAACAACGACGCCATGGCCATGGCCTCGGTGTTGAAGACCGACGCCAATGGAGATCCGAACTTCAAGAACATCGTGCTCACTTCCGCCGAAGACTACTTGAGTCGCGAAAAGCTCGAAGACCAGATCCGTGAACTGTTCTCCGGTGACTGCAATGTCGCGCTGCTGTATTTCGCCGGCCACGGCAGTTTCGACCTCGATACCGACGAAGGCATGCTGATCCCTCAGGATTACAAATCCGCGAAGGACGGCATCCGGATCAGCGACATCCTGAACTGGGCGAGCAAAGCCACGAAAATCAAAAACAAGGTGATCATTCTCGACTGCTGCCAGGGTGGGTCGGCCGGCGAAACACGCGTATTGCGCAGCGAAGGCAGCGTGATTGGCGAGGGCATGACCATTCTGACGGCATGCAAAAAAGAACAGCCGGCGATGGAAGGTGCCGGTCACGGAGTCTTCACCGGTTTACTGCTTCAGGCCTTACATGGCGGTGCCGCGAACATCCTCGGCAAAGTAACCCCCGGCAGCCTCTATTCATTCGTCGACAACGCCCTCGACGCCTGGGAGCAGCGGCCTGTGTTCAAGACCAATGTCTCGCAGTTCATTTCATTGCGCGAAGTTTCGCCACTGATCCCCAAGGAAATACTGCGCAAACTGCCCGAGTGGTTCCCCGAGGCGGAGTCGGTCTACCCCCTCGCCCCGAGCTTCGAGCCCACCGAGCCCGAATTCAATCCGGAGCAAGGCGAAGTCTTCGCCCAACTGCAAAAGTGCAACCGTCACAGCCTGATCGAACCGGTGGATGCCGAACACATGTATTACGCCGCCATTCACTCCACCGGCTGTCGCCTCACCGCCCTCGGCGCCTATTACCGTGAACTCGCGATCAAAGGACACTTCTGATGCCTGTGTTTATCAGCTACCGCCATATGGACCGCCCCTATGCGATGAACATCAACAGCCGTCTGATGCAGGCCAATATCAAGACCTACCTCGATGTACTGGACCCAGAATCCCAGACCACCGATGACATTACCGGGGTCATCACCCGCAACATCAGCGAATGCACGCACCTGCTGGCGGTGGTGTCGGAAAAGACGGCGTTGTCATGGTGGGTGCCGTTCGAAATCGGCGAGGCGACTATTACCAACCGGCGTATCTGCTCGTTCAAGACCGGACCGACAGAACTGCCGCTGTACCTCGATAAATGGCCGAAACTGACGCGTGAACAGGACATCGACTTTTTCATTGATGCCTATCGCAATGAAGTGACACTCAAACGCTCGATGGCGCTGGATTCGGTCACCGGCAGCGATTCCATGCGCAATGCCAACAGGGCCAACGCCGACCGATTCCACAGTGACCTCAAATCCAGAATCTCCCGCGGCTTCTGAAATCACGCCCACAAAAAAGGCCGACTGCGATGTCGGCCTTTTTTGTGGGTCACTGCTTCGGCGCGGGGGCCGGTGCAATGGCGGGGGCAGAGGCTGGTGCCGCACTTCCGGGCACCGGTGGTTTCGGCGCCGGATCATCAAACAGATTCAGTCGCTGGCGAAGCTCATGCGCAGGGAGCGGTTCCTTGTCCGCCGGCAACGCATTCGGGTCGGTTGGCGTGGCCGGTGCGGCGTCGGGAGCCGTCGAACCTTGCGGCGCATCAGGTGCAGGCTCCGCCCCTTGCGAGCCTTCGATGGCACGCTGGGCTTTCTTCGTCAGCACGATGATGTCGATACGGCGATTGACCGGGTTGAACGGATGTTCACGATCAAACAGCGCCGATGAGGCATAACCCACGACACGCGCCACTTGCTGATCCGGATAGCTGCCCGCGACCAGCGCACGGCGAGCGGCGTTGGCACGGTTGGCCGAGAGCTCCCAGTTACCGAAATCGCCGGTGCCGGTGTACGGCTTGGCATCGGTGTGGCCGCTGATGCTGATCTTGTTCGGTACCGCTTTGATCGTGTCAGCCATGGCCAGCAGGATATCTTCGAAATATGGCTTCAGACGGGCTGAGCCCGAGTCGAACATCGGCCGGTTTTCGGCGTCCACGATCTGGATGCGCAAACCGTCCGGAGTGATCTCGAACATGATCTGGTCTTTGAATTTCTGTAGCTGCGGATTCTCTTCGACCTTGTTCTGCAGCTCTTGCAGCAACAGTTCGAGACGTTCCTTCTCGACCATCTCGGCCATGCCTTCGACCTGATCGGTATCGACAGTGACCTTGTCCGGCTGCGGCTGGGACTTCACCTCGGGGTTGAGGGTTTTTTCCGGCGCCAGGGTCGGCGTGCCGCCCAGATCGATGATGTATGGCGTGCCGCTTTCGGAGAAGCCGATCGGGTCCTTGAAGTAACCGGCGATGGCGATCTTCTGCTCCGGTGTTGCCGTGGACAACAGCCACAACACCAGGAAGAACGCCATCATCGCCGTGGCGAAGTCGGCGAAGGCGATTTTCCAGGCGCCCCCGTGATGCCCACCGGCGTAGCGCTTGACGCGCTTGATGATTATCGGCTGATTGTTCTCCATGACTTAGCGACCGCGAACCGCTTGTTCCAGCTCGGCGAAGCTAGGACGGTGCGCCGGGTACAGAACCTTGCGTCCGAACTCCACGGCCAGCGATGGCGGCATGCCGGAAGCCGAGGCGACCAGCGAGGCCTTGATGGCTTCGTAGACGTTCAGTTCTTCCTTGGCATCGTGGGCCAGGGAATGGGCCAACGGGCCGAAGAAGCCGTAGGCGGCGAGAATACCGAAGAAAGTACCGACCAGTGCCGCACCCACGTGCAGGCCGATGGACTTCTGGTCACCTTCACCCAGGGACGCCATGGTCACCACGATACCCAGTACCGCCGCGACGATACCGAAACCGGGCATGGCGTCAGCGATGCCGTTCACCGCGTGGGACGGATGCTCCAGGTCTTCCTTGAGGCTGAAGAGCTCCATGTCAAACAGGCCTTCAAGCTCGTGGGGAGCCATGTTGCCGGAAGACATGATGCGCAGGTAATCGCAGATGAACGCGGTCATGCGCTCATCCTTCAGGACCGCCGGGTACTTGGCGAAAATCGGGCTCGCGGCGGCATCTTCGATGTCACCTTCGATCGCCATCATGCCTTCACGGCGGCTCTTGTTGAGAATCTCGTAGATCAGGCCCAGCACTTCAAGGTAGAAGCCATGGTTGAAACGCGAACTGAACATGCTCAGGGACTTCTTGAGCACGTGCATCGTCATGTAGCCAGGGTTGGCCTGCAGGAACGCACCGAGGGCCGCGCCGCCGATGATCATCACCTCGAAAGGCTGGATCAGGGCTGCAATTTTGCCGTGGGAGAGCACGTATCCGCCGAGCACGCTCGCGAATACGACGATGATGCCGATAATTTTAGCCATAGGTAGGAGAGCACTTACTGAGTCGGGTTCAAGGTCATATTCGGAAGTTAAAAAATCTCTTCTTCTACTTATCGGCAAAACTGCGCCAGACTATAGCCAGTTCAGGCGAAAAGCCAATTTGACCCGCTCCGGGCACAGTTAACGCTGACGATGATCGCCTCCCGACATGCCTAACGAAACGAACGTTCCAACTCCAAAACCGACCACTCTCGAAGGCTGGGTCAAGCTTCTCGATGGCGTGCGCCTGCCGGTTCCGCAAGCCAGTCACGACCGTGTCTGGCGGGCCATTCGCGACCAACGCAGCTCGTTGCGCGACATCGCCGAATTGATGCAGGAAAGCCCGGCCCTGGCCTTGAGCGTGATTCGCGAAGCCAACCGACACACCCATGGCAGCATGACCGAGCCGGCGGAAAACCTTGAGGTCGCGATCAATCGCCTCGGCCTCAAACGCACCGAAGAACTGCTCGACCGGTTGCCTGTACTGCCTCAGGCCGATATTCCGAAAGCACTGCGTCAGTTGCAGATGATCAGCCAGCACGCCACGCAACAGGCCAACGGTTTTTTTGCCGGTCGCCTGGCGCGCCTGTGGCAGGACATCCATTGGGGCAGCCTGCTGTTTCTGTCGCCGCTATGGCCATTGGCGCTCACGCATCCGCAATTGCTTGAAGACTGGGAACTGCGGGTCATCCATAAAGGCGAGTCGGCGCGCAAAGTCGAAAAGCAATTGTTTGGCGTACGCCTGCTGGAAATCGGTCAGGCCCTGGCGGATATCTGGCGCCTGCCGATCTGGGTGCAACAGGGCTACCGTCTGCTGCTCACCGAGCAACGGGAACTGGTGAAGGTTCTGCGCATTGCCCGCGACAGCGAGCATCCATTGCGGCAACAGAACCGCCTCGATGACGATCCGACCCTGCGCCGCTGGCTCAATCAACCGGCCAACACCGTATTGCTGGCCAACGGCCTGGCACTGTCGGCGCAACAGGCCTGGGACAGTCCGCACAGTGAGCGGTGGCAGTATCTGACCAGCCTTTACCTGCAGATACCGATGGACCAAGTGCAACAGCAACTGCACCAACAGGCAGCCAACAGCGCGCGCCATCACGCCATGCCGGACCTTTGGCACCCTGCCGAAGCCCTGATCTGGCCGTGGGGCATGAATCGCATCCACGCCAGCTTGTTGCCTGCGGCGGCGCCCACTGCCGAGGACCTGGCAAACTGGCGTAAACAATGTGCCGAGCTGCTGCTCGAGCCCAGTCGTTTCACCAATGCCATGCACTTGACCATCGCCGCCCGGGACGCCTTGGTCGCGTGCGGCATGCGTCGCGTCATGATCCTGATGGCCGATCGCACCCACGCCAACCTGCGAGTGCACCAAACGGCGGGGTTGCCCAAGGAAGTGGCGGCGATGAATTTCGCAGTCAGCCAGAGTACCGTGCTGCAACGCCTGCTTTCACAACAGGCCCAGGTACGAATCAACCCGACCAACAACGCGCAATTTTCAGCCCGGCTGCCCAATGGCCTGCGTGCGCAGTTCAGCGGCGAACACCTGCTGCTGCGCTCGCTGGTCAACAATGGTCGGGTGATCATGATTGTCGTGGCCGATCAGGGCGGCGGGCCGTTCTCGGAAATCACCGTGCAAGCCTTCGGCAAAACGGCGCAGTGCATCGAGAAAGCGCTGCACAACTTTAGCCGCCGCGGCCAATAGCGCTGCGCTACAATCCTCCCTTTTGTGCCCTGGAGACCTCACATGCCTGACTTCTCTGGCTTGCCGCTGGTGATCGAACCGAGCGACTTGCTCCCTCGCCTCGACGCCCGTGATCTGATCCTGGTGGACCTGACCAGCAGCGCCCGCTACACCGAAGGGCATATTCCCGGTGCACGGTTTGTCGATCCCAAACGCACACAGCTCGGGCAGCCGCCGGCGCCCGGGCTGATGCCGCCGCAAGCGGCACTCGAAGCGTTGTTCGGTGAACTGGGGCACAATCCCGACGCGGTCTACGTGGCTTATGACGACGAAGGCGGCGGTTGGGCCGGGCGTTTTATCTGGCTTCTGGATGTCATCGGCCACAGCAAATACCACTATGTCGACGGCGGCCTGACGGCCTGGCTGGCAGAAGGCTTGCCCATGTCGATCCAGGTTCCCGCTCCTGCGGGCGGCCCGGTTGCATTGACCCTGCATGATGAGCCCACCGCGACCCGCGAATACCTGCAATGCCGCCTCGGCGCTGCCGATCTGGCGATCTGGGACGCGCGCGGGCCGCTGGAGTACTCAGGCGAGAAAGTCCTGGCGGCCAAGGGCGGACACATTCCTGGCGCGGTCAATTTCGAATGGACCGCCGGCATGGACAAGGCCCGCAACCTGCGTATCCGCACCGACATGACGCAGATCCTCGAACAACTCGGGATCAGCAAAGACAAAGAAGTGATTACCCACTGCCAGACTCACCACCGTTCTGGCTTCACCTATCTGGTGGCCAAGTCCCTCGGTTATCCGCGGGTCAAAGGCTACGCCGGCTCCTGGGGCGAATGGGGCAACCATCCCGACACCCCTGTAGAGATTTAAGGTTTTTAAGGACAGTTAATGAACAAGCGTCTGTTTATCCTCAGCCAGTACCTGCTGCCCCACCACTTGCTCTCGCGACTGGCCGGCTGCATCGCCGAATGCCGCGTGCGCTGGTTCAAGAATGCGTTCACCGCATGGTTCGCCAAGCGTTATCAGGTGGACATGTCCCAGGCGCTGGTCGAAGACCTGACGGCCTATGAGCACTTCAACGCCTTCTTCACCCGCGCCCTGAAAGACGGTGCACGCCCCCTGGACCAGACTCCGGGCGCGATCCTCAGCCCGGCCGACGGCGCGGTCAGCCAACTGGGTCCGATCGAGCACGGTCGCGTGTTCCAGGCCAAGGGCCACAGCTTCAGCGTGCTGGAATTGCTGGGGGGCGATGCGGCCAACGCCGCGCCGTTCATGGGCGGTGATTTCGCAACCATCTACCTGTCGCCGAAGGATTACCACCGTGTGCACATGCCGCTGGCCGGCACTCTGCGCGAAATGGTCTACATCCCGGGCCGAATATTCTCGGTCAACCAGACCACCGCCGAAAACGTCCCGGAACTGTTCGCCCGCAACGAGCGTGTGGCGTGCATCTTCGACACCGAGCGCGGGCCAATGGCCGTCGTGCTGGTCGGCGCGATGATCGTTGCATCCATCGAAACCGTATGGGCCGGCCTGGTGACGCCGCCGAAGCGCGAGCTGAAAACTTTCCGTTACGACGAAGCCGCTCGTGCGCCGATCCATCTGGAAAAGGGTGCGGAACTGGGCCGCTTCAAGCTGGGTTCGACCGCTATCGTGCTGTTCGGGCCGGATCAAGTGAAGTGGGCTGAAGAACTGGCGGCCGGTTCGCCGGTGCAGATGGGCCAGGGGATGGGCTCACCGAAAGCCTGATAGACACCACCCGTGCAGGAGCAAGCCTGCTCGCGAAGAACTTGAGGGCGCCGCGGACATTCAGAATGCCCGCGTCATCGTTAACGTCCGTCGCGAGCAAGCTCGCTCCTACAAGTGTTTTGCAGTGTTACAGCTGGCCGTCGCGATCGCGAAAGCCCAGCAGATACAGCACACCATCGAGTCCCAGGGTGGAAATCGCCTGCTTCGCCGACTGTTTGACCAGCGGCTTGGCGCGGAATGCCACGCCCAACCCGGCAATCGCCAGCATCGGCAAGTCGTTGGCGCCGTCGCCGACCGCAATGGTCTGCTCCAGACGCAAACCTTCCTTGTGCGCCAGTTCCTTCAGCAGATCAGCCTTGCGCTGCGCATCGACAATCGGCTCGATCGCCACGCCGGTCACCTTGCCATCCACCACTTCCAGCTCATTGGCAAACACGTAGTCAATGCCCAGCTTGGCCTGCAATTGCTTGGCAAAGTAGGTGAAACCGCCCGACAGGATGGCGGTTTTGTAACCCAGGCGCTTGAGTTCGGCGAACAGGGTTTCAGCGCCTTCGGTCAGGCGCAGGGACGCACCGATGGAATCGAGTACGCCAACATCCAGACCTTTGAGCAACGCCAGACGCTCTTTGAAACTGGCGCGGAAGTCCAGTTCGCCGGCCATCGCCCGTTCGGTAATTTCCGAGACCTTGTCGCCCACACCGGCAGCCTTGGCCAGTTCGTCGATCACTTCGGCTTCGATCAGGGTCGAGTCCATGTCGAACACCGCCAGGCGACGGTTACGACGGAACAGCGAATCCTCCTGGAACGCGATGTCGACGTTCAGCTCCTGGGCGACGCTGAGGAATTCGGCACGCAGCGCCTGTGGATCGGCCGCCTCGCCACGTACGGAAAACTCGATGCAGCCCTTGCCTTTATCCGCTGGTGTATCCAAAGGCATGCGCCCCGACAACCGATCGATGTGGTCGATGTTCAGGCCATATTTGGCGGTGATCGAACTCACGGCCTGCAGTTGCCCTGCTGTCACTTTGCGGGTCAGCAGCGTCACGATGTGGCGCTTTTTGCCCTGGTTACCGACCCACTGCTGGTAATCCTCTTCGGACACCGGTGTGAAACGTACTTGTTGATCGAGCTCGTAGCCCTTGAACAGGATGTCCTTGAGCACCGACTTGCCTTGCTCAGTGTCAGGAATTTCAACCAGGATGCCGAACGACAGGGTGTCGTGGATCACCGCCTGACCGATGTCGAGAATGTTCACACCACCCTGGGCCAGAACGCCGGTAATGGCCGCAGTCAGACCGGGACGGTCGACTCCCGTGATGTTTATCAGGACGATTTCGCGCAAGGCGCACCCCCGCAAGTGGAAAAAAACCGCATTCTACCCACTTTCAGTGACCATCGGGCACCGTGAGCGCTTTGCCGGTCTAGACCCTGTCGCTATACTGCGCGTCAACTTCACGGATAAAAGAGCCGAGCTCAAGTGAACCGGCCCACGCCAGTAAAAACCGACAACTTCTTCCTGCTGATCTTCCGTGCACTGCGCCACCGCCGTGTACCGATTGCATTGCGCATCGCCAGCCATAACGTGATCCTGGTCGCTCTGGCTCTGGTGATCTATGCCTGCGTGATGGGTTTGCAGTTCAAGCAGGCCATGCACGAGCAGGCAGACGCGCTGGGCGAAAGCCTGACCACGCAGACGGCCACCTCGGCCACCGAGCTATTGGTGTCCAACGACATCCTCAGCCTCAACGTGCTGCTCAACAACCTGACCAAGAACAAGCTGGTGGCCCACGCCGCTATCTATAGCGTGGATAACCGCATCCTCGCCGAAGCCGGTCAGCGCCCCAAGCACGGCCTGCTGGGCGAAGCCGAAGGCATGTACCAGAGCAAGATCACTTTCCAGGACGTGACCGCCGGTCAGCTGCGCATCAGCCTGGACATGGATCAGTTCCAGCAACCGATGACCATCAGCCTGCAAAGCATGGGCATCCTGAGCGCGATTCTGCTGGCCCTGTCCCTGGCCTTGAGCCTGCGCCTGGGTCGGCATATCTCCACGCCGCTCCTGCAATTGCGGGTGTGGTTGCGCAATATCGATGAATACACACCGGCCACCGAACGTCAGGACGAGATCGGCGATCTGGCTCGCCAGCTGCATGCCAACTTCGCACCGGAACCTGCCGAGCCAGAGCCTGTGCCGGAACCCGAGCCGGAAATGGATGACATCGACGACGTCGAGCCGGGTTTCGAAGTACGCAACCTGCGAGACCCAAGCTTTGACGAAAGCCGCCCGATGGCTGCGATGAAAGCGGCGCCACGACGCACCATCAGCACCGTCGAAGACGATGACGAAGATGCCTTCGCCGATTTGCTCGATGACTCGACAGACAGTGCACCGATTCCGGCCGCCCGACCTGTCGTTTCGAACGTGCCGCAGCACAGCGCCGTACTGGCGGTGCAACTGGGCTCCCAGGAGCAATTGCGGCGCCTGCCTCGTACCCGCCTGGAAGAACTGCTCAAGCGTTACCGTGACTGTCTCGACCAGGCTGCCTCGCTCTACGAGAGCGAACTGCACACCCTGAACGACGGCAGCACGCTGATGCTGTTCCATAGTGAAGACAGCGGCGACGATTACCTGACCAATGCCATTTGCTGTGGAGAGTTGCTGCGGGCGCTGGGCCATCAGTTGCAGATCGAAGTCGCCGACAGCGGCATCACCCTGCAATTGCAATTGGGCCTGACCCTGGGTGACGACCTGTTCGGCCTGAGCCAGATCGACCTGCTGCTGACGGACACCGCCCAGGACGCCCTGGCCTTGTCGCAACACAGCCGCAACCTGCTGCTGGTCGAGCGCAAGATCGGCGACGACGCACTGATCCGCCAGCGCGCGCGGATCCGCCCGATTGCCAGCCCTGAAGGGGCTTGCTGCGTGGAGCGTTTGATGGAGCCTTATCCGTCGATGCTTGAGCGGCAGCTGGCGCGGATGTATGAACGCCGCGCATAACCCTTAAGCCCGCTGTGAAAAAGCCCGCAGATGATCACTCGTCTGCGGGCTTTTTTGTTGTCTGTAGCGGCCTCATCGCGAGCAGGCTCGCTCCCACTGGGGACTTCGATCCAATGCAGGAGCGAGCTTGCTCGCGATGAGGTCAGCACTGAGTGCGAAGGTCTCCAACCAGCAGAAACAACAAGGCCCGCATTAACGCGGGCCTTGTTCAGATTCCATCCGGGCTTAGAAGCGGAACACTTCCATATCTGTCCGGATCGGCGCAGCCATCGGAATCTTCGGCTGTTTATCCTGTTCTGCCGCTGGCGCCGCAGGCTTGGCCGCCGGTTTTTTTGGCGCTTCGGCAATCGGCGGCTGGTTGGCCAACGGCTTGAGCGCGACAGACAGCTGTTCTGCCAGTCGCTGCAGCAAAACACCCTGAGCCTGGACTTGTGCCGCCGTGGTACCGGCATGCTGCTCCTGCAGGTGAATGATGCGGTTATCGCGCACCTGACCACGGCGATCGATCAGACGCCATTGCGCATCGAGGATCGCCGGTTGCTTTTCACCCGAGTCCAGGCGCGTGATGGTCAGCAACACCTGAACATCCGGCGTGAAACCCGCGTTGGCGGGCGCCAGCACGACACGCTGGCTGTCCAGGCGCCCAGAGACCTGACGCAGCAATAGCTGGTCAATATCGGAAGACAGGCTACCGGCCCAGCGACCATCGAGCGAGGCTTGCAAGCTGCCGTCGGGCTGACGCTGCAACAGGGTTTCGCGTTGCAGGTAGTCAGCAACGGTTACCGGACCCAGCAAAACCGCCATGCCCGCGCTTTGCGCAGGCTGAACCGGACTTCCGCTGTCCAGTTGATACAACGACACCGGCTGGTGAACGCTGCAACCCGCCAGGCCAAGAACGCCAGCGAGCATCAAAATAAAAGGAAGGCGCAGAGCAGTCATCGTCCCATCCAGGTGATCGCCACAAGGCTGACCACAGTGAAAATACTCAATAAATATGAAGAACGCTCGGCCACGCCGGCGCTTGAAAGGCCATATCATCCGTGAATATGCGTTCCGACTCCAGCGCGAAAGCGCCGATCTACGGGTTAAATCGTAGGTCGAGCGCTCTAGGGGGCGTTCTTGGCTACTTTCGCCTCCGCGAAAGTAGCCAAGAACACCCCCTAGACGCTTAATTGAGGTTTTCGACGAGCAGCGCATCTACCCGCTGGAAGCCACGTGGCAATTTGTTACCACGACGCCCACGCTCACCTTTGTAGTGTTCGAGGTCGTCCGCTTTCAGTGACAAGGTACGTTTTCCGGCCTGCAGCACCAGGGTGGCGCCCTCCGGCAGAACGGCGATGTCCGTCACATACTCTTCGCGACTGGCCACTCGCTCACCGGAAATCCCGATGATCTTGTTGCCTTTGCCCTTACCTAATTGTGGCAGATCGCTGATTTTGAAGATCAGCAGGCGACCTTCGGTGGTCACCGAAGCCAGCCAGTTCTGCTCACGATCAGCCACCGGACGCGGCAGGATCACCTTGGCGTTGTTCGGCAGGCTCAACAGGGCCTTGCCGGCCTTGTTCTTGGCCTGCAGGTCTTCACCCTTGACCACGAAGCCGTAGCCGGCGTCCGAGGCAATGACATACAGCGCATCATCCTCGGGCATCAGCACGCATTCAAAACTGGCCCCCGGCGGCGGTGTCAGACGGCCGGTCAGCGGCTCGCCCTGGCCACGGGCCGATGGCAACGTGTGCGCCGCCACCGAATAACTGCGACCGGTGGAGTCGATAAACACCGCAAACTGGTTGGAGCGCCCCGCCGCCAGGGCCTTGAAGCCATCCCCGGCCTTGTAGGAAAGCCCGGTGGCGTCGATTTCGTGCCCCTTGGCGGAACGAACCCAGCCTTTTTCCGACAGCACGACGGTCACTTTCTCGTTCGGCAGCAGATCGTGTTCGGTCAGGGCCTTGGCTTCGGCGCGCTCGACGATCGGCGAGCGACGGTCGTCGCCGTAGGTTTCGGCGTCCTTGATCAACTCGGTGCGCACCAGCTTTTTCAGCTTGGCTTCACTGCTCAGCAAGGCTTGCAGCTTGGCTTGTTCCTTGAGCAGCTCATCTTGTTCGGCACGCAACTTCATTTCTTCCAGTCGCGCCAACTGACGCAAACGAGTATCGAGAATGTAGTCGGCCTGGATTTCGCTCAGGGCGAATCGCTCGATCAGTGCGGCTTTCGGATGTTCCTCGGTGCGGATGATGTGAATCACTTCATCCAGATTGAGGTAGGCAATCAGCAAACCGTCCAACAGGTGCAGGCGACGCTCGACCTTGTCGAGGCGGAATTGCAGGCGACGACGCACGGTCTGAACGCGGAATTCCAGCCATTCAACCAGCAAGGCCCGCAGGTTTTTCAGCTGCGGCTTGCCGTCCAGCCCGATGATGTTGATGTTGACCCGGTAGCTCGACTCCAGCTCGGTGCTGGCGAACAGGTGCTGCATCAATGCATCGTGATCAAAGTTTTTGCGGGTGCCCGGAATGATCACGATCCGGCATGGGTTCTCGTGGTCTGATTCATCGCGCAGATCGGCGATCTGCGGAGCCTTGGACGGCTTGGCCTGCATCATCGCGGCGATCTGCTCCAGCACCTTGGCGCCGGAAACCTGATGCGGCAGCGCGGTGACGATGATGTCGCCGTCTTCGATGTGGTACACGGCGCGCATGCGCACGGAACCGCGACCGGTTTCGTAGATTTTCAGCAGGTCGGCACGCGGCGTGATGATTTCCGCTTCGGTCGGATAGTCCGGGCCCTGGATGTGCTCGCAGAGCTGTTCGACCGTGGCCTTGGGCTCATCGAGCAAACGTACGCAGGCACTGGCGACTTCGCGCAGGTTGTGTGGCGGAACGTCAGTGGCCATGCCCACGGCAATACCGGTGGTGCCGTTGAGCAGGATATTCGGCAAACGTGCCGGCAACACCAGCGGCTCGTCGAGAGTACCGTCGAAGTTCGGCCCCCAGTCCGCAGTGCCCTGGCCCAGTTCGCTGAGCAGCACTTCGGAGTAACGCGACAACCGGGCCTCGGTGTAACGCATGGCGGCGAAGGACTTGGGATCGTCCGGCGCACCCCAGTTACCCTGACCGTCCACCAGCGTGTAGCGGTAGCTGAACGGCTGGGCCATCAGGACCATGGCTTCGTAGCAGGCCGAGTCGCCGTGGGGATGGAATTTACCGAGCACGTCACCGACGGTACGCGCCGATTTCTTGTGCTTGGCGTCGGCGTCCAGTCCCAACTCGCTCATGGCGTAGATGATGCGCCGCTGAACCGGCTTCAGGCCGTCGCCGATATGCGGCAAGGCACGGTCCATGATCACGTACATGGAGTAGTTGAGGTAGGCATTTTCAGTGAAGTCAGCCAGCGAACGGCGTTCTACGCCGTCCAAGCTGTCTGCAAGGATATCGCTCATGCGGGCCTCATCAATTCGTTGTCTGGCGCAGCAGCATGGTGCCACCGCGCTGGGTAAATTCAAGTTTGTTCAATGCGCTCATGCCGAGCAGCACTTGATCGCCATGCAGGCCTGGCGCGACCAGTGCGCGCACATCACGCAACACGATGTCGCCCAGTTGCAGCCGGTCGATGCGGGTTCGATAACCCTCGCTCAGACCGTTGGCCGTGCTCAGGGTCACCCCGAAGCCTTTCTCCAGCTTCAGCCGCTCGGCCAGGCTGGCCGGGATCGACACGTCGGTCGCCCCGGTGTCGAGCATGAAATCCACCGGCTGACCATTGATATGGCCGCTGGCAACGAAATGCCCCTGGCCATTGCTGACCAGTTTCACTTCGATAAAACCTTCGCCCTGCTCCGAGCTCACCGCCACATTCGGGTTTTGCTGGCGCGCTTCCCACTGGCCAAAAAACCGCGTCGCCAGAAACAGTGCGGCGCACCAGGCCAGGACCATCAACACCCGACCGGCGCGCTTGCCCGGTGGCTGCCGGCTCATGGCTGGGCACTCCAGCTACCTTCAGGCGCAGCAAAGCGCCAGACGATCGGCCGTAACTCGCCATCGGCGCGGGCACCGAAGTTGTTGTCGACACCGATCCAGGCACCGTCCGCGTCCACGATCAATGCCTCTTCCAGCCCGTAGTCCTGTGGATAACGACGATTTTCCTGCAACAGCTCGTCAGCATACGACCAGCAGCGTTCGACCCTGGCCGTCTGCGGGTCGCGGCGGCAGATCTGATAGGCATTGCGTTCCAGGGTAAACAGCTTGCCGTTGAACAACGACAGGTCGGAAAAGTCCCGGGGAACCGCTTTGGCCTTTGGAAACTGCGGCGGCTGCATCTCCTTGCCCCCTTCGCTCAGCAACACACAACCTCCGTCGCAGTCCCATACCGTCTGTTTGCGCTTGATCAGCAGCAATCCGCGGCTTTGGCGCTCGGCAGCGAGCCACATCTGATCACCTGCCGGATTGATCGCCAAGCCTTCGAACAACGCATTGAACTGCAACAGCATGCCACTGGCCCGCGCTTCGCGAATCAGCATTGGCGAGATTTTCAGCCAGGTAGCAGGCCCCGTTGGCGGTACCTGCAACACGGCCGCATGGCCTTCGCTGACAATGTAACGATTGCCGGCGCTGTCGCAGGTGATGCCTTCGAAATCCAGGTCCCCGCCTCGCACGAACGACGCCGCCCAGGTCCGTGAACGCAACCCCCACGGCAAGCCGTTATCCGGCACCACGGGCACATCGATACGCACGGCTTCGGCGTGCCAGACACTGCCTTGGGTATTGAGCCGGTAAATCTGATCATCATCGCGATCGGAGACTGCCCACAGCTCCTTGCCGCACTGGGCCAGCCCGGACAGGTTGCCACCGCGCATGCCTTCGACGGCATGCTCGGACAGCAGACGCAACTGAGGTGCCGGCTCGGCAGACACCGTGATCGAGGTCAGCAGCAACGCACACGCCAGGGCAAAGCCCAGACGCATCAGCCCAGCACCTCGGCCAGGTTGCCTTTGGATTCCAGCCAGGTCTTGCGATCGCCGGCGCGTTTCTTCGCCAGCAGCATGTCCATGATTTCCGATGTCGCTTCGAAATCATCCAGCGTCAGTTGCACCAGGCGCCGGGTGTTCGGGTCCATGGTGGTTTCGCGCAACTGCGGCGGGTTCATTTCACCTAGGCCTTTGAATCGGGTGACCTGCGGCTTGCCACGCTTCTTCTCCGCCACCAGGCGATCGAGAATGCCATCGCGCTCGGCTTCGTCCAGGGCGTAGTAAATTTCTTTGCCCAGGTCGATACGGTACAGCGGCGGCATGGCGACGTAGACGTGGCCAGCATCGACCAGCGCCCGGAAGTGCTGGACGAACAACGCACACAGCAGGGTCGCGATGTGCAGACCGTCGGAGTCGGCGTCGGCGAGGATGCAGATCTTGCCGTAGCGCAACTGGCTCATGTCCGCCGCGCCTGGATCGACGCCGATGGCCACGGCAATGTTGTGCACTTCCTGGCTGGCCAGCACTTCGCTGCCGTCCACTTCCCAGGTGTTGAGGATTTTGCCGCGCAACGGCAGGATCGCCTGGAACTCTTTGTCCCGCGCCTGCTTGGCCGAGCCACCGGCGGAATCACCTTCCACGAGGAATAGCTCGGAACGCATCGGGTCCTGCCCGGCGCAGTCGGCGAGCTTGCCCGGCAGGGCCGGCCCCTGGGTGATGCGCTTGCGCTCGACTTTCTTGCTGGCCTTCAGGCGACGACCGGCGTTGTTGATCGCCAGTTCCGCCAGGAGCATCCCGGTTTCCGGGTTGGCATTGAGCCACAGGCTGAACGCATCCTTGACCACACCGGAAACGAACGCCGCCGCTTCACGGGACGACAGACGCTCCTTGGTCTGGCCGGAGAATTGCGGCTCCTGCATTTTCATCGACAGTACGAAAGCGATGCGTTCCCAGACGTCTTCCGGCGCCAGCTTCACCCCGCGCGGCAACAGGCTGCGGAATTCGCAGAACTCGCGCATGGCGTCGAGCAAGCCCTGGCGCAGGCCGTTGACGTGGGTGCCGCCCTGGGCGGTCGGGATCAGGTTGACGTAGCTTTCCTGTACCGCGTCGCCACCCTCGGGCAACCACAGCAGCGCCCAGTCCACCGCTTCCTTGTTACCGGCCAGGCTGCCGCAGAAGGGTTCGTCCGGCAGGCGTTCGAATTCGCTGACCGCATCGACCAGGTAGGAGCGCAGGCCATCTTCGTAATGCCATTCGACTTTTTCGCCGGTGGCCTTGTCTTCAAAACTGACCAGCAGCCCCGGGCACAGAACGGCCTTGGCCTTGAGCACATGCTTGAGGCGACTGATGGAGAATTTCGGTGAATCGAAGTATTTCGGGTCGGGGGCGAAGAACACGCTGGTGCCGGTGTTGCGCTTGCCCACCGTCCCGATGATTTCCAGCTCGGTTTTCTTGTAACCGTCGGCGAAGGTCATCTGGTATTCGTTGCCGTCACGCTTTACACGTACCCGGACTTCGGTCGACAAGGCGTTGACCACCGAAATACCCACCCCGTGCAGACCGCCGGAGAACTGATAGTTCTTATTGGAAAACTTGCCGCCCGCGTGGAGTTTGGTGAGGATCAGTTCGACGCCGGAAACGCCTTCTTCCGGGTGGATGTCCACCGGCATGCCGCGGCCGTCATCGCTGACTTCCAGCGAGTGATCGGCGTGCAGGATGACCTGCACCGATTTGGCATGCCCGGCCAAGGCTTCGTCGACGCTGTTGTCGATGACTTCCTGGGCGAGGTGGTTTGGCCGAGTGGTGTCGGTGTACATGCCGGGGCGCTTGCGCACCGGGTCGAGGCCCGAGAGGACTTCGATGGCGTCTGCGTTATAAGAGCTAGCGCTGGGAGTGGCCATAGGGTCTCGTCGTCAGTGATTCAATGAAAAAGGGGCAACGGTTCACAGTGCGCTGAAATCAATCGCCTGGTACAAATCTGCGCCTATGCCGGCAAAGCTCAGCATGGCCGGAAGTTGCTCGGCAAAACCCTGGAAACCATGGTCGCCGCCCGCCTGGATACGCAAGGCACAGGCTCGGTAATACTGCTGGGCGAGGCGATAGTCCAGCGTTTCGTCACCGGTCTGCAACCACACCTGATAGCGCTGTGGATCCTGTGGGGCGGGCACTTCCAGCTCGGCCAGGGCCGTCACATGGTCGTGGGTCAGTTCCCAGGTCTCATCGGTATACAGGTTTTTCTGCGGCCCCAGAAACCCGTCGAACATCCGGTGCGGACTGACGGCAGGGTTGATCAACAGGGCTTTGAGGCCATGGCGTTCGGCCAAGTGAGTCGCATAGTAGCCGCCGAGTGAGCTGCCGACCAGCAGTGGCCGTCCCAGCGACTCAATCGCTTGTTCCAGCTGACCGATGGCTTCACGGGGATGGTGATGCAAGGCCGGCACGCGCAGTTGGTCACTCAAGCCCAGACGCTCCATCACTTCGCTCAACTGAGTGGCCTTTTTCGACGCAGGCGCGCTGTTGAAACCGTGGATATAAAGGATCGAGCCGGACATTTGAACTCCCTGTGCGTCGGGTAAAGAGGCGCAGTTTACAGGGACTTGGGCACGTTGGGTGCCGATGAATGCGTTCCTTGTGGGAGCTGGCTTGCCAGCGAAGAGGCCGTCACCTTCAACATCCATGTCGTTTGACAGTGCGCTTTCGCCAGCAGCTCCTGCAAGGTGCCTCAATAGCCGTTGGAGCCGTAATCGATCTGGAAGTCGAAACCAGTGACACGTTCCACAGCGGTTTCGAGCTGGCCATCCGGCAATAACCGCAACCAACGATACCCCGGCGCTTGCTCTGCGACCTTGAAATCATCGCTGCCCGGTTCGAACTGAATGCAGGTCGAGGGCGAAGCAATCAAACGCACATCGTTGCGCCATTGATCGACTTCCTGATGCACATGCCCCCACAGCACGGCGCGTACCTGTGGAAAACGATCCAGCACAGCAAACAAAGCCTCGGGATTACGCAGCCCGATCGGCTCCATCCACGCACAATCGATCGATACCGGATGGTGGTGGAAACACACCAGGTGATGGCGCTCCGGCGCTTCACTCAAGGATTGCGCCAGCAACTGCAACTGCTCGTCCTGCAAATACCCCGGCACCGAGCCCGGCACCGCTGAGTCGAGCAGCGTGACCCGCCAGTTGCCGATGTCGACCACCGATTCCAGCAACGCGCTCTGCACCGCCGCTTCAGCCATGATCAGCGGCTCGTCATGATTGCCGGGAATCCAGCGCGCTGGCGCATCGAGCTGCCGGGTCAAGTCGCGAAACTGCTGGTAAGACTCCAGCGTGCCGTCCTGAGACAGATCACCCGTGGCCAGGATCAGGTCGATCTGCGGCTGCTGCTCGCGTACCAACTCGATGACTTTCTGCAGGCTGTCGCGGGTATTCATGCCCAGCAGCGTGCCCTCCGCCTCGGCGAACAGATGACTGTCGGAAAGTTGCACCAGCAACGCCGTATCGGCGGCACTCAATGTGGATACGCTCGGCAAGGTGTTCTCCCAGGGCGTGATCACGGGATTGGATGAATGGCGCAATTATGCTGGGGGACGATCGAAAGGGGAAATCCGCGAACCTGACACAGTTCACAACTGCGGCTCACAATTAACTAACGCACGACTTCGTACTCGTGCCCCAACGCCAGGCAATGGCTCAACCACTCGCCCAGAAACATGTTCAGCTGGGCTTTTTCATCCGGCTGGTGCATCGAGGCATTCGGGTAAGGATAGATGCCACGAAAGCGTCGCGCATGTTCGGCGCTGACCACTTCGGCCATGCACGCGTCGTGATAGACCTGCACTTCCAGTTGCGGCACCGGCAGCCACGGCAGGCTGTGTTCCTGGCGAACTTGCAGGGTCGTGGTGTACGGGCAGACTTGCAGCACTTCCAGCGCCAGCACCCCGAGCATCTGGTCGCCATGGGTCACGGCGATGCGTCGCGCGGCAGGCTCGCTGCGCATGTCCGGCAGCAGTCGCATCAGGCGCGCGTAGTTCGCCTCGCAGGACGCTTGCAGCCCCACCAGATCCACCCGATAGCGATCGCGCAGCTTGTTTACAACCATAACCCCCTCACTTCAACGCGATTCAAAGCCAGCCATTGCAAGGCAATGATGCTTGGTGCGTTGGCAATACGTCCGTCGCGCACGGCTTGCAGGGCATCTTCAAAGGCCCAGACCGAAACGCGGATATCTTCTGCTTCTTCCTCCAGCCCATGCAGGCCGCCGACCCCGGTTGTCTCGCAACGCCCCAGGTACAAATGCACGAATTCATTACTGCCGCCCGGCGATGGAAAATATTTGGTCATCGGCCACAGCGCCCCGAATACAAGCCCAGCTTCCTCCTGCCCTTCGCGGTGAGCAACTTCTTCCGGTATTTCTTCCTTGTCGATCAGACCAGCGACCAGTTCGATCAACCAGGGATTGTCGGTCTTGCCCATGGCGCCGACGCGGAACTGCTCGATCAGCACCACTTCGTCGCGCTGTGGATCGTAAGGCAGCACGCACACCGCATCGTGGCGCACGAACACTTCACGATTGATCTCGCGGCTCATGCCACCGGCGAACAGCTCGTGGCGCAAGTGCACGCGATCGAGCTTGTAGAAGCCCTGATAGCACTTTTCGCGCCGAACGATATCAACGGCGGTCGGAATGGCGGTGGCAAAATCAGTCATGACTATCCTCGTAACGACAACGAGGCTCCAGCCTCGACTTCGCGCCATCCTAACGCGCCGCAGACCTTTGATGCAGCCCCTTTCCCGTCAGCGGGATAGACGGTGAGGGCGAAACCCACTCTAATTAGCTTAGTGGCGAACTGACTGCTTCGTTGACAGTCGAAGCGGGTAACTTTTCGCCTTTCCCTGTTTTATGAAGGACAACCATGTCGCTTTTTAAAATCGCCTCCGTGGCCGCTATCGCCCTGACTCTGGGTGCGTGCCAGAGCCTGTTCCAGCCCAACTACCGTGCGCCGCTGGAAACCACCCGCGATGCCTCCGAACAGCTCAAGCCTGGCTGCAAGGATCAGGATTGCCCGCTGGTGAACATTGATATCGTGCACTTCCCGACCGAGCCTGCGCTTGACGGCATCATCGAAACACGCCTGCTGCAAATGACCCGTACCACGCCCGACGCCCCCGTGGCGCCGACACTGGCCGCGTATCGCGAACAGTTTTTGCGCACCGCCGGCCCGCGCAATGGCAGTTATTTGCAATCGAAAGTACGCGAGCAGCATGACGGCTTGGTGATTGTCGAAATGTCCAGCTACCTGGACACCGGCGGCGAACACGGCACGCCGGGCCGGGGCTTCATCAACTACTCACGCCAACAACATAAAGTTCTGACGCTGTCGGACATGCTGGTGCCGGGGCAGGAAGAGGCGTTCTGGAAAGCTGCGCGGGTGGCGCACAACAACTGGCTGATCAGCACCAGGCTCGATCAGGAACCGGAGTTCGTGAAGAGCTGGCCGTTCCAGAAAACCCAGAACGTGGCGCTGACCTATGGCGGGGTGATCCTCAAGTACGACATCAGCACCATCGCGCCTTACGCGCTGGGCCATATCGAACTGAAGATCCCCTACCCTCGCCTGAACGGCATCATCAAGCCCGAGCTGTTTCCCGGCCGTAACTGAAAGCCCGGCCCAGCACGAGTTGCAACAGCCCTGCCAGCACCAGCGCCGGCAGGGTTGCACCGATGTCCGGATACAGATTGGCCAGCAGATGGTAGGTGCTGATCCCGCCCAGCCAGGCCAGCAGCGCCGGCCAGCGCAATGCGGCTGACGCCACCTGGCCACTGCGCTTACGCAGGATGAAGTGATCCACCAGCACCACGCCGAACAGCGGGGCAAACACCGAACCGATCAATAGCAAGAAGTTTTGGTACTGGGCCAATGGCGCCAGCAGGGCGATCAGGGTGCAGACCACGCCAATGGCCAATGCCAGGTGCTCGACCTGCCAGCGCAACAGAATCCCGCTGGACACCGCCGCCGAGTGAATGTCGGCGAAGGCGTTTTCCGATTCATCCAGCAGAATCAGCAGCAACGGAATACCCAGACCGGCACCCGCCAGGGCCAACAGCAAGGCATTGACCTCACCGCTCGACGCGAACGCCAGGGTGTAGGCCACGCCCAGGCTCATCAGCCAGAAGTTGCCGATAAAGAAACCGATCGCGGTGCCACCGAATACGCTTTTCGCCCGCTTGCCGAAACGCGAGTAGTCGGCAATCAGCGGCAACCACGACAGCGGCATGGCAATCGCAATGTCGAAGCCCACGGCAAACGGCATCGAACCGTCACCGGCCTGCACCCACAAGCCCGCCAGATCAGCCTTGGCGAACAGGTTCCAGGTCAGCCAGGTGCACGCGGCCAACAGCAGCCAGATGCCCCACTTGCGCAGGATCTTGCGCACGAACGTCAACGGACCGCTGACCGCCAGCAAGGTCGCCAGTGCGCCGAAGACCAGCGTCCACAGCATCGGACTGGACAGCAGACTGCCTTCGCTGAAGGCACGCGCGCCCAACAGGCTGGCGGCATCGCGCATGACGATGATTTCGAACGCGCCCCAACCGATCAGTTGCAGCAGGTTCAGCACCGCCGGCAGGCTCGCGCCTTTGCTACCGAGGCTGAGTTTGAGCGCAGCCATCGACGACAGGCCGGTATCGCTACCGATCACGCCAACGGCGGCCAGCAGCAGAACGCCAACCAGCGTGCCAAAAAAAATCGCCAGCAACGAGCCGGACAGCCCCAGGCCTGGCGCCAACAGTGCGCCGGTCTGCAACACCATCAGGCCGATGCCGAGGGAGAACCACAGGGAAAACAGATCACGGCCGCCGAACACACGCCTGTCAGACGGTACCGCGATATCGGGGGAGTAAGTGCTGGGTTGAATGCTCAAGGGTGTTATCTCGGAGGGACATTGTTGTTGTGTAAACGAGCCCTTGTGGCGAGGGAGCTTGCTCCCTCGCCACAAGGGTTATCAGGGCAGAATCAAACTTTCTTGTACAGCTGGCTGCCTTCTTTCTTGAAGCGCTCGGCCTGCTCGGCCATGCCTTGGGCGACGTCCACGTCGACCGCTTCGATCCGCTGGTTGGCGGCGTACTCGCGCACTTCCTGGGTGATTTTCATCGAGCAGAACTTCGGTCCGCACATTGAGCAGAAATGCGCGACCTTGGCCGAATCCTTCGGCAGGGTTTCATCGTGATACGAGCGAGCCGTGTCCGGATCGAGGCCGAGGTTGAACTGGTCTTCCCAACGGAATTCGAAGCGCGCCTTGCTCAAGGCATTGTCACGAATCTGCGCGCCCGGATGCCCTTTCGCAAGGTCGGCGGCATGAGCGGCGATCTTGTAGGTGATGATGCCGGTCTTCACGTCATCCTTGTTCGGCAGACCCAAATGCTCCTTCGGTGTCACGTAGCAGAGCATGGCGCAACCGAACCAGCCGATCATGGCCGCCCCGATACCCGAGGTGATGTGGTCGTAGCCGGGCGCGATGTCGGTGGTCAGCGGGCCGAGGGTGTAGAACGGCGCCTCGTCGCAGCACTCAAGCTGCTTGTCCATGTTCTCTTTGATCAACTGCATCGGCACATGGCCCGGGCCTTCGATCATGCATTGAACGTCGTGCTTCCAGGCGATCTTGGTCAGCTCGCCCAGGGTTTCCAGCTCGCCGAACTGCGCTTCGTCGTTGGCGTCGGCGATCGATCCCGGACGCAGGCCATCGCCCAGCGAGAAGCTGACGTCGTAGGCCTTCATGATTTCGCAGATTTCGTCGAAATGGGTGTAGAGGAAGTTTTCCTTGTGGTGCGCCAGACACCACTTGGCCATGATCGAACCGCCACGGGACACGATGCCGGTCACCCGCTTGGCGGTCATCGGCACATAGCGCAACAGCACGCCGGCGTGGATGGTGAAATAGTCGACGCCTTGCTCGGCCTGCTCGATCAGCGTGTCGCGGAACAGCTCCCAGGTCAGGTCTTCAGCGACACCATTGACCTTCTCCAGCGCCTGGTAGATCGGCACGGTACCGATGGGCACTGGCGAGTTGCGGATGATCCACTCGCGGGTTTCGTGGATGTGCTTGCCGGTGGACAGGTCCATGACCGTGTCCGAACCCCAGCGAATACCCCAGGTCAGTTTCGCCACTTCTTCTTCGATGGACGAGCCCAGGGCGCTGTTGCCGATGTTGCCGTTGATCTTCACCAGGAAGTTACGGCCGATGATCATCGGTTCCAGTTCGGTGTGGTTGATGTTGGCTGGAATGATTGCGCGACCGCGGGCGATTTCTTCGCGGACAAACTCCGGCGTGATTTCCTTCGGGATGCTGGCGCCGAAGCTGTGACCGGCGTGCTGCTGCTTCATCAGGCCGGCAGCGCGGGCTTCTTGCAGCTTCATGTTTTCGCGGATGGCGACGTATTCCATCTCGGCGGTGATGATGCCTTTGCGCGCGTAGTGCATCTGGCTGACGTTGGCCCCGGCCTTGGCGCGGCGCGGGTTGTTGACGTGAGCGAAGCGCAGCTTGGTCAGTTCCGGATCGGCCAGGCGCTCCTGGCCGAAGTGCGAGCTCAGGCCAGACAAGCGCTCGGTATCACCACGGTCGTCGATCCATGCCGAGCGCACATCACCCAGGCCCTTGCGCACGTCGATGATGACGTTGGGGTCGGTGTACGGGCCTGAAGTGTCATAGACGGTGACCGGGGCGTTGATTTCGCCACCGAAATCGGTAGGGGTCACGTCCAGGCTGATTTCGCGCATTGGCACGCGAATGTCCGGGCGAGAGCCCTGGACATAAATTTTTTGCGAGCGGGTAAACGGCTGTACCGATTGCTCATCGACCTTGGCCGATTCACTCAGGTGGGTGGCGTTTTTTGCTTTTGTCGTCATCACGGGCTCTCCAGACAGCATCCAGGCAGTGGAATTATGTCGGAGCGAACCTGTAAACGAATGGACGCACGGGCGCTGGGAGTTCCAGCAGTGCTGTGCTCAGTGCTCGAGGGGTGTTCGATTGTCGAACAACATCCCGGACGAAGCACAAGAGGACTCGCCGGGTGACGAGAAATCTTGTTCCCTACGCAGGCGCTAACCTGATCAGGTTCAACGGGATCCGAAATTATTCGATCTCAGCCTCATAGCAAGGCACCCCGACAAGAACCCGGTCAGTCTAGACACAACTGGCAAAGAACGCCAACACTGAGGCAATAACCATGATGAATGGCGCAATTGCAGGATTGTTGGCGCCCTGATGCGCAACTACACTCGCTACGCCGTCGCGCGCATTGACGCTGCACGTGTCGCGCCTTAGCCTTGGCGCTCAAATTACTTGTGTAATATTAATTCTAGGGAACGCCTATGCTGCGCAAACTCTCACTGGCCCTGGCCGTGTCTTGTGCGTCCAATGGAATGGCCTGGGCAGAAGCGCCCTTATCCAACAAAACCGATCTGGTCAGCGTCTACCAGGAAGCGGTGAACAACAACGCCGACCTCGCCGCCGCCGTCGCCCAATACGGGGCCCAGAAGGAAGTCGTGCCCCAGGCCCGCGCCGGACTGCTGCCCAATCTCTCGGGTGGCGCGCAAGTATCCAGCGTGCGCACCTCGCTCGATCAGCCGTCGGCCACCGCCAACCGCGATGCTCATTCGTACCAGGCCACCCTGGCACAGCCGTTGTTCCGTGCCGATCGCTGGTTCCAGTTCCAGGCCGCCAAGGACGTCAATGAACAGGCCGCGCTGCAACTCTCGGCGACCGAGCAAAACCTGATCCTGCAAACCGCCAACAGCTATTTCAACGTGCTGCGCAGCCAGGACAACCTGGCCTCGACCAAGGCCGAGGAAGCCGCGTTCAAACGCCAGCTCGATCAGTCCAATGAGCGCTTCGATGTCGGCCTCTCGGACAAGACCGACGTGCTCAATTCACAAGCCAGCTACGACACGGCACGCGCCAACCGAATCGTTGCGCAGCGCCAGGTGGATGATGCATTTGAAGCATTGATCACCCTGACCAACCGTCAGTACAACTCGATCCAGGGCATCAGCCACAACCTGCCGATCCTGCCGCCAACGCCGAACGACGCCAAGGCCTGGGTCGAAACGGCCGCCAGGCAGAACCTCAATCTGTTGGCCAGCAACTACGCCGTCAGCGCTGCCGAGCAAACCCTCAAGCAGCGCAAGGCCGGACACGCACCCACCCTCGACGCCGTGGCGAAGTACGAAAAAGGCGATAACGATGCCCTGGGCTTCAGCAACCCGAACGGCTTCCCCCAACCCTACGGTGGCAACGTCGAGCAAACCTCGGTGGGCCTGCAGCTGAACATCCCGATCTACAGCGGCGGCCTGATCAGCTCCCAGGTGCGTCAATCCTATGCGCAACTGGATCAGACCGAGCAGCAACGCGAATCCCTGCGCCGGCAAATCGTCGAAAATACCCGCGACCTACACCGCGCGGTGAATACAGACGTCGAACAGGTACAGGCGCGCAAGCAGTCGATCATCTCCAACCAGAGTGCAGTGGAAGCGACCGAAATCGGTTATCAGGTGGGGACGCGCAACATCGTTGACGTGCTGGATGCACAGCGCTCGCTCTACACTTCGGTGCGCGACTACAACAACACCCGCTACGACTACATCCTCGACAACCTGCGCCTCAAGCAACAGGCCGGCACATTGAACCCGGGGGATTTGCAGGACCTGGCACGCTGGCTCAATCCTGACTACAACCCGGACAAGGACTTCTTGCCGCCGGATCTGGCCAAGGCTGCGGCTGAGCAGTTGAAGGCAAGACCGGGGCAGTAAGATTGGAGTTGAACTGTGGCGAGGGAGCTTGTTCCCTCACCACACTGGATCATTGGCAGTCTCAGGATCGCTCAATCAACCGCCCCAACCCATCCAGCAACCGCTGCAATGCGCCTTGATTGCTGCGCATCACCTTCAACCCCGCCTCCGCCATCCGCTGCGCATCCCTGGGCAATTCGAACAGACGCTGCACCGCCAGCGCCAAGCCTTCGGCATCCTCCACTTCCTGCAACGCCCCGGCACTGCGTAACTGCGCGGCGATGTCGAGGAAGTTGAACAGGTGCGGACCACTCAACACTGGCTTGGCCAGCGCCGCCGGTTCCAGCAGGTTGTGCCCGCCATTGGGCACCAGGCTGCCACCGACGAAGGCACTGTCGGCCAAGGCATAGAGAAACAGCAACTCACCCATGGTGTCGCCCAGCAACACCGACGTCGCGGCGGTGACCGGCTCGCCCGTGGAGCGACGGACCGTGGCAAATCCCTGCTGTCGGCACAACTCGAACACCGCGTTGAAACGCTCGGGATGGCGCGGCACCAGAATCAGCAAGGCATCGGGATGGCTCGCCAGCAACTGACGATGGGCCGCCAGCACCACCTCGTCTTCACCCTCGTGGGTACTCGCCGCGATCCACACCGGGCGCTCCTGTGCCTGCCATTGAGCGCGCAGTTCGGCAGCGCGCTGCAACAGTTGCGGGTCGATGGTCAGGTCGAACTTGATTGAGCCGGTGACTTCAACGGTTTCCGCCCGCGCGCCCAAATCGCGAAAGCGCTGGGCCTCGGCTTCGGTCTGCACCGCGAACAGGCTCATTTCGGCAAGCATCGGGCCGGTCAGTCTGGCAAAGCGTCCATAGCCTTTCGCCGAGCGCTCGGACAGGCGTGCATTGGCCAACGCCACGGGAATACCGCGTTTGGCGCATTCATGGATATGGTTGGGCCACAGTTCTGTCTCCATGATCACCGCCAGTCTTGGCTGGACCCGATCAAGGAAGCGCCGGGCGGCGCACGGCAAGTCATAGGGCAAATAGCAGTGCTGGATGCGCGGCTCATTGGCAAACATCGCCTGGATGCGCTCCGAGCCGGTAGGGGTCATGCAGGTGACGGTCATCGGCAGTTGTGGATAACGTTGCAGCAGCGCGCGAATCATCGGCGCGGCGGCAATGCTCTCGCCCACAGACACCGCATGCACCCAGAGGCCACCCGGCTGCATCGTCGGCATCCCATAGGAGAATCGCTCACCGATGCGTTTGGCATAGGCTGGCGCCTTGCGCGCACGCAGCCATAGCCGAATCGCTACCACTGGCAGCCCCAGATAAAACAGCGCGGTATACAGAGTTCTATTCATGGCGGCGGAGTTTATCGGGTTTTTCGCCGATCGCCTGCAAGTGCACGGCAAAACGTTCCGCCAGCCAGCGCGCCGCCGGTCCGAGGGGTTCATCGCGGCGCCAGACCAGTTCCACCACCAGTGCCGGCGGGGTCCACTCGCTACTCAACTCGACCATTTGCCCCTGATAGGTCGGGTACTGCACCACGTGGCGCGGCAACCAGGCCCAGCCGAGGCCACGCACCAGCCATTCAGCCATCACGTAAAAACTGTCGGCCCGCCAGACTTGCGGGCTGGCCGGCTCACTGCCGGGGTAGACGCTGGACTGAGTCGACATCAGCAATTGGCGATGCTGTGCCAGCGCCTGGCAATCAACCTGGGCCTGCTTCGCCAGCGGATGGTCGACGCCGCATACGGTGACCATTTCCACGCTACCGAGCACTCGGCGTTCCAGCGCTTCGGGGATCTGGTCGTGAAAGAACAACAAGCCCAGATCGGCGCGACGCTCCACCAATTTGCGCGCCACCTCGCCCTGGGCTGCACTGGTCAATTGCACTTCCAGGCTGGGAAAGCGTTCAGCCAGCGCTTCGAAGCTTTCGATGACTGGCTGGTAAGGCATGGCCTCATCCTGAGCCAGGCGCAGACGCGCCTCCTGTCCACGCATCATCGCCAGTGCCCGGCCATTGAGGCGCTCACACTGACGCAGCACTTCCCGCGCTTCTTCCAGCAAGGCATTGCCGGCTTCGGTGAGTTTGGGCTGTCGGCCACTGCTGCGGTCGAACAGGCTGACGCCCAGGTCTTCCTCCAGCAACGCGATCGAACTGCTGACCGCCGACTGCGCCTTGCGCTGATCCCGGGCCACGGCAGAAAACGAACGTTGCTCCGCTACGCTCACGAACAAACGCAGCTGCTCCAGATTCCATTGCATGCTCATGTCTCAACCCATCTCCATAGCAGATAGGTAATGACTTTACCGCATCTGACGAATCTCTAGAATGCCACCTCACAAAGCAACACTTCATACGAGGATCGACCCATGACCGCTTACTACTACCTGGCCATTGCCATCTGCGCCGAAGTGATTGCCACCGTTTCGATGAAAGCGGTCAAAGGCATCAGCACCCCATTGCCACTGCTGCTGGTGATCGTCGGTTACGGAATTGCCTTCTGGATGCTGACCCTGGTGGTCCGTAGCGTGCCGGTGGGTGTCGCGTACGCGGTCTGGGCCGGCATGGGGATCGTGATGGTCAGCGTGGCGGCGCTGTTTATCTATGGGCAGAAGCTGGATGTGCCGGCGATGCTGGGGATGGCGCTGATCGTGTTGGGCGTTGTTGTCATCCAGCTCTTCTCCAAGACTGCCGGGCATTAAAATCCGCGCACAATCCACAGTGGGAGCGAGCAAGCTCGCTCCCACAGGTGCATCAGCCCCTCCAATCTTTGAGCCTGTATACTGCGCCCTCGTCTTGAACACTGAGGTCGCCGCATGCCATCCGTTATTTCCACCGACGTTCTGATTGTCGGCGCCGGTGTCGCCGGCCTCTGGCTGAATGCGCGCCTGCGCCGCCAGGGTTTTTCGACCGTACTGGTGGAAAGCGCCAGTCTCGGTGGCGGGCAAAGCGTGAAGTCCCAGGGCATCATCCACGGCGGCGCCAAGTACGCACTGCATGGCGCGCTGACCGGTGCTTCGGAAGCCATCGCCGACATGCCCCGCCGCTGGCGTGAGGCTCTGGCCGGCGACGGCGAACTGGACTTGTCCGGCGTGCGCCTGCTGTCCGAAGCGCACTACCTGTGGTCTCCGGGGACGATCGCCGGCAACCTCACCAGCTTCTTCGCCAGCAAAGCCGTGCGCGGTCGTGTCGATCAGGTCAAGGGCGACCAACTGCCACCCGCCCTTCAGGACAAGCGCTTCAAGGGCAAAGTCTATCGCCTGGCGGAACTGGTGATCGATGTGCCGAGCCTGATCCAGCGCCTGGCTGATCTGGCGGGCGATGGCTTGCTCGCCGGCCAGAAGATCGAGCCGCTGCTTGAAGCGGGTGTGTTGGTTGGCCTGAAGGTGGACGAGCGCGAGATCCGCGCCCAACGCATTGTCTTGAGCGCCGGCGCCGGGACCGCAGCCCTGCTCGAAGCGCTGGGCCTGAGCCAGCCTGCCATGCAGCGGCGGCCGTTGCACATGATCATCGCCAAGGGCCCGAGCCTCAAACCGCTGTACGCCCACTGCCTGGGCGGTGGCACCAAGCCGCGCATTACCGTCACCACACACCCGGCCGCCGATGGCCAATGGGTCTGGTATCTGGGCGGCGATATCGCCGAAACCGAGGGCGTCAACCGTGAGCCTGCGGAGCAGATCGCCACCGCGCAGAAAGAACTCGGCCAGTTGTTGCCATGGATCGACCTGAGCACCGTGCAATGGGCGACCTTGCGCGTGGATCGCGCCGAACCGCTGCAATCGGGACTGACCCGCCCTGACAACGCGTTTCTCGCCGAAGAGGGCCGACTGCTGGTGGGCTGGCCTACCAAGCTGGCGCTGGCGCCGGACTTCGCCGACCGGGTACTGGCAAGCCTTGCCCGCGATGGCATTCAACCGGGCCCGGTGGCGCCACTACCCCAATTGCCAAAGCCGCCAATGGGCGTTCCGGCGTGGGAGCAACTGCTGCCATGAGCCAACCCACCCTGCATGACCTGCATCGCCCCCTGGGCAGCACCGGCCTGCTGGTGTCGCCGTTGGGCCTGGGTACGGTGAAACTGGGCCGCGATCAAGGGGTGAAATACCCCAACGGCTTCCAGATTCCTGACGACGACGAAGCGCGCATGCTGCTCAAGCTGACCCGGGACCTGGGTATCAACCTGATCGACACCGCTCCGGCTTATGGCCGCAGCGAGGAGCGTCTCGGCCCTTTGCTGCGCGGCCAGCGTCAGGATTGGGTGATTGTCAGCAAGGTCGGCGAAGAATTTGCCGACGGCCTGTCGCGCCACGACTTCAGCGCCGCACACACCCGGTTCTCAGTAGAACGTAGCCTGCAGCGTCTGGAAACCGATTTTATCGACCTGGTGCTGGTGCACTCCGACGGCAATGACCTGGCAATCCTCAACGACTGCGAAGTCTATGCAACCCTCGCCGCTCTCAAGACCGAGGGCAAGATTCGCGGGTTCGGCTTTTCCGGCAAAACCGTCGACGGCGGCTTGAAGGCTCTGGAGCAAGGCGATTGCGCGATGGTCACCTACAATCTGAACGAGCAAAGCGAAAAAGCCGTCATTGACTATGCTGCTGCTCACGGCAAAGCCATTCTGGTCAAAAAAGCCCTCGCCAGCGGTCACGTATGCCTGAGCCCGGGCGTGGACCCGGTGCGCGCCAGTTTCGAATTGCTGTTTGAACATCCGGGTGTTGCCAGTGCTATTGTCGGGACCATCAATCCGCTGCACCTCGCCCACAACGTCGCGACCGTTGCCCAGGTCCTACGTAGCAACTGATGCCGCCCACGCGGCCTTAAGCAGGAGCCGACATGCCGCGTACGCTCATAAGAAAGAACCCGAGCAACTTCAAGACCCTGCCGTTATTCGTCGAAGCGACTCCCGAAGGCCTGACCTACCAGAGTGTCGGCATGCCTCTGAACTTCGCGCAGACCTTGCAACGTCGCAAACCGGTCAGCGTGGCGGAGGCCGAGCGCTTTTCGCTGGAACTGGCGAACCTTGGAGTGTCAGTGCGCCTTACCCTGCATTGGCAGAATCGCGATTATTGGGTTCTGGTACGCCAGCGTCGGCAAGATCGCGGCGATGTGGTACTCAAGTTGATTTCCGGGTACGTACCCGCCCATGAACTCAATATCCCGCTCCACACGGCCATTCAAGAGATCGCCGAAGAGTGTTTGCTGGAGACCCCGGAAGGCTGGCTAGGCGGGCGCTTCAATGATACCTGGCTGCCGGCGCCCTACTCCTCGGCACTGCATTATCGCGAGGCCCTGCCATTTCGCCTGACGCCTTTGTCCGGCTCGGCGCGACCGGTGCGTTGCGCCAATCTGCAATTGCTGGAACGTCCGCGAGCCTATGTGCATTTGCCGACTGCGTCGCTGCAATTGATCTACGACCTGCGACTGGACGTACCCAAGGAAGCAAAATCCCTGAGCCTGTTCCACGTCGATGAACGCCTGGAAGGTAATCAGCTGATTGCGCGGCTCGACCGTAAACGCCCCGACCTGTACTTGATGCCGCTCAAGGATGGTGCACCACTTGCCGAACTGTACACCCTCAAGCGTGACAAACTCCTGCCGGCCAGCACCCGGGGACTTTACCTCGCTGAAAGCTTTGCGACCCAGGAGGGCTGGGTCGTACGTGAAGAGCGGATTCGCTGGAAAGACTGGTTAGTGCAACAGGGATTACAACCGGCGAAGCCCCCTCGCCCAGGCCTCAAGCAATTAAGCCTCAAGGCGCTACGGCTGGTCGGTCTGGGAAAGGAGCGCGTGAGCAAATAGCGGACTAACGCCTGCGATCCATCCACGTGCGCAAGGTGGCGAAGACATGGAAGTAACGGTTTTCGCGCTTGCCCATGCCGCGCTTGGGAGAGAACGATTCTTCGGCGAATACGCCGGTGATTCGAACGCGAGAAGCCTGGGTCTTCAGCGTGCAAACCTTGGCGCCGGCCTGTTGCAGTGCATATTTGAGCAAACGCTCGGAATGCAACTTCCTTCCCGTTGCCTTGCAGAAATCGAAGATGCGCTCGATCCGCTTGCCGTATGCGACATAAGTGTCGCGTCCGCAAATGGCGAAGCGGTCGTTCACTCCACCCCACCACTGCCAGTCCGGAATGTAGGCATTGTGCCGCCGGGCCTGCGGATGATTGAACACATAGCCAGGCAGCTCGGTGTGGAAGAAATTGTCCGGTCGCACGAACACAACGAAATCCGGATTGAAGGATTCGATCATCGTGGTGACGGTGTGCAGTGAGTGAAGCTGATAGATCAGATTGCGCAGCGACGCATAATCATCGGCCCAGGTATCGCCCATTGCCTTGACCTGCTCGAAATTCCAGCGCTCCAGCACGCCTTCAGTGGAAGTAAGCTCTCCGGTCATCGGCTCGAACGGCTGGTAGTTGTCCGCAGCCAGCTCGCCTTTCTCGCCGGACCGCGCGTTCTGTACTTCATCGATTTTGTATAAGTGATAAAAGCACTTTATGTCGCTGCCAGCAGGCAACTGTTTCAGCACGCACTGCTCGATGGAAGGGAAGCAAATCTGCGAATTTCTCGGGATCCCGAAAAAAGCCACTGCAATTTTCAACACTCAACAGCACCTTTTGAAAGTATTTGTGGCCCGTTTGCAATCGGAATGGCGGTGCCACTCATCTTCGCCGAAACAGCGCCTGCCACCAGCGACGGGGTTGCAGAGGCACCACAATGACGTCTGACTTCTGCAACCAGTCGCGCTCATAATCCCAGGCGTGCCCCCCCCAAAGATTTCCTGCTTCGTTGGAAAAACCCAGGGTCATGAGCTGATAGGTATAACCGGCGTGGCAGCGCAACCAGTCGAACAGCACCAGCGCGTTGAAACCGGTGGAGGGCCCGACGTAACGCTTGCCACCCGGCCGGTCGACCGGGTAATTCCAAAGCGGCGGCAGTGGAATGCGATCCCGGTACATGGCCACCCGTGGCAACGGACACATCGGTGCAGCACACCCAACCAGCATGCTGAAACAGCGCTCGTTCGTCTGCTCGAACAGTCGTTGCACGTCCGCTGCGCAGGGCAGACCGAAAAAATAGGCATCCGGCGCGTTGTAGCCATGTACGAAGACATTCACGCTCTGCTCATTGAGCAGCGACGCCTTGATGCAGGTATTGAAGCTGACGACAACGTCATCGACGCCAATGTTCAGTGCCTGAAAATCCGCCGCGCTGATGGCCGGGTTGTTGGCAATCAGTACGACCCGAGCCGCGCGGCCAAGGCACTCCCGGAACGCCTCAGGCAACGCCCCCAGAACCGACTGGTCACCGCCAGGCAGCGCATCCAGTGCCATTTGTTCAATGGTTTGCGGCGACTCATGCTCCATCATTCAGACTGGCACCTTCATTCCGTAACGCAGCCTCACCCAGAACCGTGTGAACGCCGAAGGCGGCTGCCAAGGGCGCATCTCGCGCTGGATTTCAGTGGCGAGTGCCTGGCCAACGCGGGCAAAGGAATAGCGGCTTTGCGCAAATTCCTGACCATTGCGTGCGATACGCTCCGCCAGTTGCGGGTCATCCTGCAGCATTTTGATCTTTTCCACCGCCTCGTCTTCGCTACGATAAAACACGGTGTTGTGCATATCTTCGAAGCCGAGCAACTGGTCTTCTTCGCCCTGGCTCCATGCCAACAGCACGCAACCGCAGGCCATGGCTTCAAAGTTCTTGATCATGAACTCGTTCATGCCGATATCGGCGCTGACGAAAATCTTGATGCGATTGAGCGTTTCCAGATATTCCGAGCCCGATTTCGTTCGCGTCACCAACATGCCGGTGCGCTGCGAAAGCGACTCAAGCAGCGCTTTGCGCCGCGTGTATTCAGTACTTTTCAGGCTGCCAAGAAAACCGATGGGAATGTCCCGCACGGCTCCGGTGTTGCGCAGCATCTGCTCGTCGTACCCCTTGGAGACAAACACCGTATCGATGCCTTCGGCCAGCATCTTGCGAGCGACCACAGCACCGGACACCAGCGCCCGACAACTCGGGAGACGGCGGTAGAGACGCGAATACACGCCACGGTATTTACTTTCGGGCATGTAATTCTGGTAGGCGTCATGCTCAAGAAAGACCAACCCGGAAATGCACTTGAGCACCCGCAGTTGCGGAGCCAGGCGCTTGACCCGGGAAAAGATCACCACGCGATCGAATGTCTGGTAATTGACCGAGGCCAGAAACGAGCCCAGATTCATCTGTTGCTGCTTGCTCAACCGGTAGATGAAACATTCATCACAGTTTTGCTGCACGATGTCGTAGAGCCGGTCGAGAATGACTCGCTGCTCGCCCATCACCAGAAGCATTACTTTCATAGGTTTATTGACCACACGACGCAGGCAGGCAAGCGCATTCGATTCAAACCTGCCACATCAACGGAAACATTCAGCTCCCCAAGGCAAAATCCGCTTACACGCAGAACATAACGATAGGCATTCATTTCATCAACGACTGCGGATTTTTTCGACAATCGCGGTAGTGGAGCTGTTTTCCACAAGCCCAAGCACTTTCACGGCGCCGCCGTAAGCAGTCACGATGTCCGCACCGACCACCTGGTCGATCCCATAGTCCCCGCCCTTTACCAGTACATCCGGCTTGACCTCGCGCAACAGGTTTTCCGGCGTGCCTTCAGGGAAGCTGATCACCCAGTCCACTGCCCCCAACCCGGCCAGCACAGCCATGCGCCGGTCGACACTGTTGATCGGACGGCCCGGCCCTTTCAGGCGGCTGACCGACGCATCGTCGTTGACCGCCACGATCAGGCGATCGCCCTGCGCCCGCGCCTGTTCCAGGTAGGTCACATGGCCGGCATGCAGGATGTCGAAGCAGCCATTGGTAAACACGATCCTTTCGTTGTGAGCACGGGCATCGTCGACCGCCAGCAGCAGTTGCTCGAGGCCGAGCACACCTCGCTCCGAGCCCTCCTCACGCTGGATGGCGCGACGCAGTTCCGGGGCACTGATGGCTGCCGTACCGAGTTTTCCGACCACGATACCCGCCGCCAGGTTGGCCAGGCCGACCGCATGCGGAAGCTCTTCGCCAGCGGCAATCGCCGCGGCCAGGGTGGAAATCACCGTATCGCCGGCACCGGTCACGTCGAACACTTCACGGGCCCGGGCCGGCAGGTGCAACGCCGGATGATCCGGACGCAGCAGGGTCATGCCGTGTTCGCCACGGGTCACCAGCAAGGCGCCGAGTTCGAGATCGTGCATCAACTTCCCGCCCTTGCTCACCAACTCGTGCTCATCGGCGCAGCCGCCGACGATGGTTTCGAACTCGCTGAGGTTTGGCGTGATCAGACTCGCGCCCCGGTAGATCGAGAAATCCTTGCCCTTGGGATCCGCCAGCACCGGAATGCCGCGGGCACGGGCCGCCTGGATCAGCACCTGATGGTTCTTCAGCGCGCCTTTGCCGTAGTCGGACAGCACCAGCACCTTGATGCCTTCGAGCAATTCATCGACTTGCACCGCCAGCGCCATGGCGTCGGTGGCAAACGGTTCTTCGAAGTCGATACGCAGCAATTGCTGGTGACGGCTCATGACCCGCAGCTTGACGATGGTCGGCTGGTGCGCAATGCGCTGGAACAGCGCGCGCACGCCTGCACCCTTGAGGCTATTGACCAGGCTGTCGGCGGCTTCATCGTCGCCCGTCACGCCAACCAGCGAGGCCGGCGCGCCGAGGGCGGCAATGTTCAACGCAACGTTGGCGGCACCGCCCGGGCGGTCCTCGATGTGCTCGACCTTGACGACCGGTACGGGTGCCTCAGGGGAAATCCGTGAGGTACCACCATGCCAGTAACGGTCGAGCATGACATCGCCGACCACCAAGACAGGGGCTTGATCGAATCGCGGCATGGACAACTTCATGGAGCAACCCACATACAAAATGAACAGGGGGGCGATATTAACACAGGGTGGGCATGGGCTTGTGCGGCGGCTGCAACCGGATCATGTAGCAGGTTTCTTTGCTCATTTTTTGAGCAATATCTCTAATGGGCGCTTGCAGGCGTCCTTCGTTCAGGAACCTTAACAAATGCGTTGTCGAGATTTATTCCGGCTTGGTCAAGAAACGTAAAGCTTTGGATACATGGCACCGAGTGCATTGCGCGCCCGATGTGCAAGAGGGTGAGCCTTGCTCACCCTCTTGCCGGTATCAAGCGATGTCTTGCGCCGGGGCATCGAGGCCCAGGGCATTCAGGCGCGAGTAGTAGCCATTTTGCGCCAGCAGTTGCGCATGGGTGCCACGCTCGACGATTTTCCCCTGATCCATGACCAGGATCAGGTCAGCCTTCTCGATGGTCGACAACCGGTGAGCGATCACCAGCGTGGTACGGCCTTTCATCACTTGATCCAGCGCGGCCTGAATATGGCGCTCGGACTCGGTATCAAGCGCCGACGTGGCCTCATCGAGAATCAGCAAAGGCGCATTCTTCAACAGTGCCCGCGCAATCGCCAGACGCTGCCGCTGGCCGCCGGACAGCAATACGCCGTTTTCACCAACCTGGGTATCAAGCCCCTCGGGTAACTGCTGGATGAAATCCATCGCGTAGGCGTCTCTCGCGGCTTTCTCGATATCTTCACGAGGCGCGCCGGCCAAATCGCCATAGGCAATGTTGTTGGCCACGGTGTCGCTGAACAGCGTCACATGCTGAGTCACCTGGGCGATGTGCTTGCGCAAGTTCAGCAGTTTGTATTCTTCCACCTCAACGCCGTCGATGAGGATTTGACCCTTGTCGTGGTGATAGAAACGCGGGATCAGGTTGGCCAGCGTCGATTTGCCACTGCCGGAACGTCCTACCAGCGCCACCATTTGTCCCGGCTCTACCGAGAAACTGATGTCATCGAGCACCTGACGCTCGGTGTCCGGGTAGGTGAAGCTGAGGTTACGCACGTCCAGACGACCGCTGACAACATCACGCTCAATGGTGCCGGTGTCGACTTCGGGCTCGACATCCAGTTGTTCGAAGATGCTCTCGGCACCTGCCACACCCTTCTGGATGGTCGAACTGACTTCGGACAATTGACGGATGGGTTTGGGCAGAAGGCCAGCCAGCGTGATATAGGCAACCATGTCACCGGCAGACGCATCGCCACGCAGTAACAGCACCAGGAACATCAGCGATGCCATGGCGGTGTAGATCACCAGTTGCAGCAACGGCGTATAGATGGCGCCGGTTCGGGTCATGCGCAGTTGCTTGTCGGTGTTACCCTGACTGGCTTCGAAGAAACGCTTTTGCTCGTAAACCTCGCCACCGAAACTGCGAACAACGCGATAGCCCTGGATGGTTTCCGAGGCCACGTGCGTCACATCGCCCATGGCCAACTGGATCTTCTTGCTCTGTTTACGGAATTTCTTGCTCGCCGTACGCACCATCAGCGCGATCAGCGGCAGGATGGCGACCATGACCAGGGTCAAGCGCCAGTTCATGAACAGCAAAGAGGCAAACAGGAAGATGACCGTCATGCCCTCACGGATTACGACCTTGATCGCATCTGTAGCCGCCCCCGTGACCATGGTTACGTTGAAGGTGATACGTGAAATCAGATGACCCGAGTTATGCTTGTCGAAGTACCGGTTAGGCAGCACCAGCAGGTTGTTGAACAGCTGCACTCGCAGGTCATGGACCAGCCCGAGGGAAACCTTGGCCAGGAAGTAGTTGCCCAGATAAGACCCCAAACCCTGCCACGCCGCGATCAGGATGATCAGCAACGGCACCGCCTGCAGCAGCTGCAGGTCACGCAGGTAAGGCACGGTCGGGAACAGCGCAGCTTCCGGGTTGGACAGGCCATCGACGAAGTACTTGAGGATGTAGCCCAGCATTGGCTGCGTCGAAGCGAAAATCAGAAATCCAACAATGCTGATCAGGAAAAGACTGATGTACGGCCTGACATAGCCGAGCAGTCGGAAGTAGATTTTCAAGCTCGATGGGCTTGCGGAGAGACTGGAGTCGGTCATATCACGCGAATGTCGATAAAAAGGACGCTGACTTTAGCACAGCTTCTTCAGGGTTCTGGCAATCGCGTAAAGACTGGTATTGTGACGCCCCGAAACCCTTACCCAGCCCCCTCAGCCTTAAAATGGTCGTTCAACTCAGGAATGAATCACTCAGCATGCAATTAAACGGCCTGAACAAAACGTCCAATCGTGTCTTCGATTTCATTTGCCTGTGGATCCTGCCGCTCGGTTTTTTACTGCTGCTTTGCGCGCTGTTTTTTCTCCCAGGGCGCAATGTGCTTCACAAACTTTTTTATGGCCTGTTCAGCATTCCAACGCTGATAGCTCTGTGCTTGCGCCCGCGGGCGGGCAAAGAACTGCTGAATGAGCCGATCTTCATCGCGGCACTGCTATTCGTGGCCTGGGCGCTGGTCAGTCTGTGCTGGGGTCCAAGCGAACAAGATATCGGCGGTGAGTTCAACCCCCCCTTGCACACATTGATGCTGTTCGCCGGGTGCTACCTGCTGGTGCGTTTTCGCAGCGAAATTATCCGTCCTTTGCTGTTCTGCGCAGCAATGGTGGCGTTGATCGCATCGGTCTACAACCTTTACATGTTTGCCCGCACCTATGAACCAGGCATACGCCTGATTGGCGGGGGCGCCTTCGACAACCCACTGCTCAGCTCTCATATATTCGGCTTTTTCTGCACCTACTGGCTCAGTTTGAGCATGACTTGCAAGCGTCATCAGATCCTGTGGCTGAGCATCCCGGCAATGGCGGTCATGTTCGCCGCAGTGATGGCGACCGGCTCCAGAACCCCTCTGGTCGCGCTGACACTGGCTGCGCTCTGGCTGAGTTTCATCTGCTGGAATCGGCGCTCCGTTGCCTTGCTTGGCGCGCTCTTCGTCACCGGTGCCGCCGTTGCCGTGATGTTTTCGCAAATGATCAATGCACGGGGCGACTCCTACCGCTTCGAAATCTGGCAATTGGCCCTGCAAAAAATTGCCGATCACCCGTGGATCGGTCATGGCTTCAACGCCGACCTGAGCCTCGACCCCGGCATCGGATACAGCCTGTCGGAGCCCCATAGCTTTGCCCTTGGCGTGCTTTACTACGTCGGCATTATCGGCTTGTTACCCTGGCTGTTCTTCCAGGCTCAAGGCCTGCTGTGCAGCTGGCGCTACCGGCTGCAACCGCTATTCATCATCGCTTCAACCTGGCTGGTATTCGGCATAGGTGCGGGCCTGACCGAAGGCGGAGGGATTATTTCCCGGCCAAAAGAGCACTGGTTCCTGTTGTGGATTCCCCTGGCCCTGATTGCCGCCTTGAGCATCAACCAGCGGGCCAGACGCTTGCTGGCCATGCCGATCAAAACGTTGACAGCGGGCGCCCTGCAAAAGCTTACCGCCAATGCGCAAGTCATCGAAGAAGATGGTTTGGGTCCAAAGGTCCTGCGCCTGGTCGACGGTAGCTTCCTCAAACTGTTCCGGCGCCGCCGCTGGTATACCTCGGGCAGTTTCAACCCGTATTCCCAACGATTTGCCATCAACAGTGTGCAACTGCGCACCATGGGCATTCCAACACCGCCAATCCTCGATCTTTACCGGCTCGAAGACGGCAGCACCGCCGTGCACTACACCCCCTTGCCCGGGCACACGCTGCGCCAGGTCTTGCAAGGTATTACCGCCCCGGCAGTACGCCAGGCACTGGTGGAACGTTTTGGCAAATTCATGGCGCAACTGCACGAGCAAGGTGTCTATTTCCGCTCTCTTCACCTGGGCAATGTGCTGGTCATGGATGACGGTGAATTCGGCCTGATCGATCTGGCCGATATGCGCATCTACCCTTCCTCATTGAGCTCGTCCCTGCGTCAGCGCAATTTGCGTCATATGCAGCGTTACACCGTCGATCGGCGCTGGTTGTTCGAAGAACATTTCGAAGACCTGCTCAAGGGATACGCTGCGACGGCATCACAAGCCGACGCAGATAATCTGCACAAACAAGTGCTGACCGGAAACTCCCCGGTCCGGGCTCAACAATAAATGAAATCACGAGCGCGGCACCTGTGCCGCGCGCCGCATGGAACATGAGGGCAACAGCCGCCGTTCCAGCACTGATGGCTTGCGCGGATATCTGACATTGGGGTGGATTCATCCACCCCTCAATCAATACCTGAATGCCATCGCTTCAGAGTGATCGAGCCCAACCCGAGGCTCAGTCTTTTTCCAGCGGTGAGAAATACAAGCGGCCCAGACCACGCCAGGTTTTCTTGTTCCAGGCCCTGAACGGAATCTGTGCCAGCAGCTCACGGGCCAGCTTGCGATCACGGCTGGCGGTTTTCAGGAACATGGAACTCAGGAATTTAAAGCGCACTTCGTCGTACAACGGATGATCGCTAAAGAGCGCGTAGGTACGCAGGATGTTGTCGATCATGAAACGGTTATTCTTGTAGGAGTTGGTGGCGTGCTTGCGATAGCGCGCCATCACCACGCTCAAACCATCGATGAAGTAACCCGCATGGGTCACCTTCAGCTCGATCAACAAGTCCTCCAGGCGAATGTTCGGATCGAACCCGCCAACCTTGTCCAGCGCTTCGCGACGAATCATCAGGGTCGGCGCCGGGGGATAGGGCTTGCGCTCCAGGAACATGTCATCGAAGTCCAGACGGCGGAACGGCACATCACGACGCTGACGCTTCTCCGGATAGAGGTTGCCGTCGCCGTCGATCAACTCGATATTGCCGGCGCAAATCCCGACTTCAGGCTTGCCATCCATGTACTCGACCTGAATCGCGATGCGCTCGGGCAACATGATGTCATCGGAACCGAACGGCACGATCAGGCTGCCCCGTGAGCGGGCAATCGCGCCATTCAAGGTATTGGTCAGCCCCTGATTTTTCTGGACCCGGAAATCGAACCCGTATTGTGCCTGCAGAGCCTGGATACGCTCGACACTGTCATCGGTAGAGCCATCATCGACCACCAACAGCTCAATGTTCTTGTAGCTCTGATTGAGGACACTGAGGATGCTGTCCTCGATATAGCGACCGTGGTTATACGAGGCAATGATGACTGTTACGAGAGGTTGAGCGTCGCTCATGGCTGATCCTTCCGGGCCTGGCTCAAACCAGAGTCGATCAGATTCAGGTACTCCTGGCGGAACACCTCGATGTCATGTTGTTCCTGGAGATAACGATAAGCTTGTTCACCCTTGGCCTTGAGCGCTGCGTCCGACAGTCCGAGGTAATTATCCAGCGCCGCGACCAGGGTTGGCACATCGGCCGGCGTAATGGCCAGGCCGCCTGCACCCTGGATCAACGGCAGCATGGCCGGCACGTTCGAAGCAATCACCGGCAGATGCCCGCTCATGCCTTCGAGCAGCGCCAGACCCAGGCCCTCTGCCAGGGACGGCATGGTCCAGATGTCAAAGGCGCGAACGTACTGCAAGGCGTTTTCCTTGAAACCGAGCAAATGCGCGCGACCGCTCAAGCCCAGGCGCTCGATCTCGGCGGCCAGGCGCGCCTGTTCGCGCCCGGCACCAATGATCGCCAACTGAGTGGTCGGGTACTTGTCCTTGAGGGCAGCAAACGCTTGCAGAAGATACGTGTGCCCCTTGACCGGCACCAACCGCCCCAGCGCACCAATCAATCGCACCGATGGATCGATACCCAACAGTTCGCGCGCGCGCTCACGGCTGTGCTGCAAGCCTTCTGCCTGCTCGATGTCGATGGCATTGGTAATGGCGTAGGTGTTCTGGTCGGTGAAGCCGCAGTCACAGTCGAGCAGATACTGCTTGACCGCCGGTGACACGCCGACAAAGCGCCAGTGCCGATCAATCAGCCGCTGGGTCTGGCGGCGTCGATAGAAACGGTCGTACTCGCCAAATCCGTGGGAGATGCCAATGCACAATGGCACCTTCAACCAACGATTGAGTGCCAGCATCATGTTCACGGGCTTGAAACGGTTGCAGATCACCACGTCGAATTTTTCTTTGCGGCAGAACTGATACAGCCGCCACATGGCCCGCAGGCGCATGCCTTTGAGCGCCTTGTCGGAAAACTCGAAATACACTGATCGGTCGGCACGGCTCACCGCCTCACCCGGCCCGGGCTTGCCCCTCAAAAACGCCGCTGTCACTTCATAGCGATCGCTCGGCAGAGCCTTGACGATCTGCTCCGCGAGGTCAGCAAAATCATGAGCCTTGACGTTGTAGTCCGGCTGCAATTGCAGAACCTTTGACCGTTGGCTCATAACTCTCCCCGGTGAAAACCAGTCGCATCGATAACCCAGGCGGATTCAGCGGCGAGGCGCTTGACCTCGGCCGGATCGGGTTCAGGCAACGATGACCATTCGTTGCGCTTCCAGCAGACAAAGTGGAAATACGGAAACCGGCGATCGCCATCGCGATCATTACTCACACAGCCATCGCGCCAATACCATTTGTGCGGAAAGTTTTCCGTGCCGTCGTGCCACTTGATGCAACCACCGGGCGTACTGAATGCCTCGGTGAATTCGCTGCGTCGGCGCAACGGGTTGAACTTGCCCACCAGGTTGAACAACGGCTTGGGGAAGTTTTTGCGCCAGAGGAAGATGCGACTGAATGCTCCCTCGTCCAGTGCATGATGCTTCTGATCTTCGAACCGCGCTTTCCAGTCCTTGATCTGCCTGAACAACTCACGATTGCGGGCAGTGTTCCTGATCAGGCAAAGATGGCCGGCGACTCGCCGCTCGTGGGTGGAGAACAGATCGTAGGAGGCAAGCCGATCCGCAGTGAAGTAGCTGCGCAGATCGCCGTATACCAGATCAATATCGCCATAACCCCAGAAATCATAGCCCTGCAGGCGGTCAGCATGAATAAGCCCAAACGCCGGCCGGATGTCGCACAGCTTGTAAGCCTGTTTTGGCGCAAAGTCGATGCCCAGGCGCTCGGACACGATCCCGCAATAGTCGCTCAACATCATGTTCTCGACGGTGACGTTAGGCGGTAAGTTTTCAGGAATCCCGCAGTCGCTGAAAAACAACCAGTCGATGTCGGGATTACGACGGCAGCTCTCCAGAAAAAACGGCATCCAGGATGGCCAACGCCCGAAATAAGGCATCAGGAACAAAATACGCGGGCATGGGTTAATCACAAAAACTCACCTGTCAATGCTTGAAATGCCGCCATGTCAGGCCGCGTGCTACGTCAATTCTGCTTCACGGATGCTTCAACATGCTGCAGTAACCAGAATAATTCTTGGCGTCTGACCGCCTTGCGAAAGAATTCATTCTCGCCATAGAGGGGCGGAACTCTACTGGCCAGGAACCACTGTATCAACCGGCGTACGCGTCGCTTTAACGGCATCGGCGGCTGCAAATCATGCATCATCCCCAATGCCATGGCTTTGTCACGCTGCCGCTCCAGTGACATCGGCAAACAGAAAGGCTGCATTGGCACCGACGAATCGAAAAAAGGTGGCAGTGCGATGCCGTGACCGGCATCACCCATTGGCCAACGATCGTTGTCGTGCAGGTGGTTGGCGTAACCGAGCACAGTGGTCGGCTGCCACTCCAGCCCTCGCAGCGCTTCGAGTACAGCTTCCCGGGCGCAGATGTGGTCCGGGTGTGGATCGAGGGTCGGGTGCGGCAGGACGAGAACTTCAGGGCGCGCCCGCAGCAGCAGTTCGCGCAGATCGGCCAGCAGATTGTTCCAGGTCGGCGAACCGTCCACATCGCCAGGCAGGGCAAAGGGGTTCAGATGGCGGAACAATCGGGTGTCGTCAATATCCGCGTCCCGTGAACCCACCGGTTGAGCCGGTGAAGCTTGCATGGTCGCCAGTTGCAGACAGAAGTAACCCAGTTGCACGCAATGGGCTTCGGGCACGCCGGCCCAACGAGGTACGGCGATACTGTCCCAGGCCCGCAACCGCCCTTTCAGGCGCGCCGCCTCGACCTTGTTCAGGCCGATCTGCTGATAGTGCTCGGCTTCTATTTCACCGGCGGTGAGCGTGACGATCCAGGTCTCGTCGGCCTGACTGTACAAACCGTAGGCGGCCAGCTCGGCATCATCGGCATGGGGCGCAATCACCATCACCCGTTGGCGGCGATAATCCGGATGTTCGAAGGCCCATAGCACGGGTTCGCCGAGCAGCCGGCAGAAACGCCCACGCAGACGCAATTCACCTCGCGACAACGCTTGCGCCTGCCCACTCAAGTTGAGATAGCGCAGGCCGTTGACCCCGCGTTCGAACGTTTGCCGGTCAGGGTGATCGCCGCCCGACAACTCGACCACCGGATCGATAAAGCGCCCCAGCCACGTGCTCTTGACCCGAAGCGCCAACACCAGCGTCGCGTCGTCGACCAGCATGACACCGTCATCCAGCCGCAAGCGCTCCCCGGTCAAATGAACCTTGGGCTGCGGGGTGTAAGGCGGGAAGTTGTATTGGTAATCATCTTTGGGCGAATAGAACAGATGGTCGGCAAACCAGGCCTCGTGGGCAATCCAGCCCAACACCGCGAGCACCGGCGGCAACCACCAGGTCAGCATGAAGCCGCTGGCGATCAACAGCGCCAGGGCAATGAGCAGACCGATGCGTTTATTGCGCCGATGGCGCTTGAGCAGTTGCTGTTTGCGGCTCATGGGTTGACTCATACGGTGAAGACCGGCACCGGGTTGCACCAGCGCTCCTTGTATTCCCGGTCGGCGCGGCCGAAGGAGAAGCGCAAGGGTTTGTCCAGCGCGCGGGCATGCTCCCAGGCACTCTGGGTATTGAGGAAACTCAGTACGCTGCCGGGGCTGAATTCGCGGGTTTCAGGGTCAACGCCACCATTGATGTACTCGACGCTGATCCACTGCGGCGTCTCGACGCGATACACCAGCTGAATCGCGATCGGTGCATCGTTGAGGAAAATCACCGAACCGATCAACAGCTCACGCAACAACTCGATGACCTCGGCCATACGTTCCGCGCCGGTCGCCGCAAAGCCCCAGCGACGCTGGAACAGGTCGCAGTAGATCGCCGCCAGCTCACCACTGGAAAACTCGGAAACCGCTCGCACGACCCCGCCCGCCTCTTCCAGCAACCGGAGTTCACGACGCTGGTTGTAGCGAAATTTCTTCGACAGCTCTTCAGGGGTACGGGCCATGGCCAGTTGTTCGGCCTGCAACTTGATTCCGCTAAAACGGCTCTCGTTCAGTGCCGACAAATAACGAGCGCGATGACGCAAGGGGACCTGGGCATCATCGGCGGCCGGCAGAATGATCTCGGCATTGCCGAGGTCGAACAGACCCTTTTTGCCCTTGCTTTTGAGCACATCCTTGGACAGGGCGAGGTCACGACCCCAGGTCGGAATCGCCGCTTTGACGTCGCCGTTTTGCTCCCAGGCCAGGTAGCGAACCGGAATATCAGCCAGCTGCGCCAGCCGTTCGACCACCATTGGATGAGTGGCGACGCTGCCGCCATAACGCTGCCAGGCCTGGGCATAGGTCGAAGCATCAGCTACCGACCAGCCACGTTCGCGCCAGCCTTGAAATCGGTTGAGCATCAGCCCCTCGGTGCCAGTTCGATAACGTGTGGCAAATGCCAGAAAGCCTCGCGTACCGCACGGTCGGAGAAGCGTTCATGCAGGCGATCGAGCATCAGCTCGGCGCACTGGTGACGTTGCTGTTCGTCCATTGCCGCCAGATGTTGCAGCCCTTGGGCCAGGTGTTGGGCATCGCCCACCGGGAACAGAATACCCACGCCCTCGACCACTTCCTTCGCCCCGGCACACGCCGTGGCGAGCAACGGCACGCCGGCGGCCATGGCTTCGAGCAGCACCATGCCGAAGGGCTCGCGATCGGAGCTCAGGGCAAACACATCGAAGGCGCGAAAATAACGCCGCGCCTCGGGTACCTGGCCGAGAAACAGGACACGGTCGCCAATGCCCAGCTCGCGCGCCTGGGCCTTGAGGTCTTCCTCAAGACGACCTTTGCCGAGGATCACCAGCTGACTGTTGGCCGGCAAACCCGGCAACGCCATGGCAAAACCTTCCAGCAATGTGGCTTGATCCTTGTCCGGGTGCAGCCTTCCGACGTTGCCGACAATCCAGGCATCGACCGACAGGCCCAGGGTTTCCCGTGCCTCACGGGCCGACAGCTGGCTGGCCTGCAAGGCCGGCACGTCAATGCGGTTGTAGAGCGTCTGAATCCGCGCCGCAGGCCACTTGGGCAAGCACTCACGCATGTCATCGCGGACCGCATCGGATACCCCGAGCAGGCTCAGGCGCTTGCTGAAAATGCGTGCGAAGAGTTTACGGCTGCCGCGCTTGTAATCGCCAAACGCGTGATGCACGCCAATCACTGGCAAAGAAGTGCCAAGCAAGGCGATATAAATCGGCTTGAAGCGATGGGCAATGCAGAAACTGAAGTTGCGCGAGGCGGCGATCTTGCGCAGATCGCCGATGGCGCCCAGCTTCAGGCCACGAATGGCCCTGGAGCTGTATTCCATGAACAACACTTCATCGGATGCGCAAGCCGTGGCAACTTCGGCGTCGGCAACCCCGGTCAGAAACACCGTGGTCACACGATACCCGGTCCCCGCGAACAGGCTGGCGTACTGCCGGGCGCAGTCCAGAAACGGGCCGTCATAGCCGTGACAGAACTGCAGCACATGGCGTTCAGCCGAGCGTGTCATAAGCGTTGGCGCCCTCTTTGACCACTAGAATGTCTTCCATGATCAAGTACTGTAGATCGGAACCGAAGAACATGTTCAAGGCATCCGTCGGCGAGCAGATCATCGGTTCGCCGCGACGGTTGAGCGAAGTGTTCAGCGACACGCCGTTACCCGTCAGGACTTCCAGCGCCTTCATCATGTCGTAATAGCGCGGGTTGTATTCGCGCTTGAGCACCTGGGCACGGGAAGTACCGTCCTCATGGACGACTTCAGGCACGCGGGTTTTCCACTCTTCAGCCACTTCGAAGGTGAAGGTCATGAACGGCGCAGGGTGATCGATCTTGATCATTTGCGGTGCCACGGTGTCGAGCATCGACGGGCAGAAAGGCCTCCAGCGCTCGCGGAACTTGATCTGGTGGTTGATGCGATCCGCCACACCGGCCACGCTCGGGCAGCCGATGATCGAACGACCGCCCAAGGCACGCGGACCGAACTCCATACGGCCCTGGAACCAGGCCACCGGGTTGCCATCGACCATGATTTTGGCGATCTGCTCCGGCATGTTGTCGAGCTTGCGCCATTTCGGCTTGTTCTCGTGACGGGCGCACGCGGCGATCACATCTTCATTGCTGTACGACGGGCCGAGGTAGACGTGCTCCATCTTCTCGACCGGTACGCCACGTGCGTGGGACACATAGGCTGCGGCGCCAACCGCGGTGCCGGCATCGCCGGACGCAGGCTGCACGAACAGCTCCTTGATGTCGTCGCGGGCGATGATCTTCTGGTTCAGCTTGACGTTCAGCGCGCAGCCACCCGCGAAGGCGAGCTTGCCGGTCTGCTTGAGGACGTCGCCCAGATAGTAGTCGATCATCTGCAGCGCGATTTTTTCGAACAGCGCCTGCATGCTCGCGGCGTAGTGGATGTAAGGCTCGTCGGCGATGTCGCCTTCGCGCTTTGGCCCCAGCCACTCGATCAGCTTCGGCGAGAAGTAGAAACCCTTGCCCTTCTCTTTATAGCGACGCAGGCCGATGACGTTGGCGTAGTCGGTGTTGATCACCAACTCGCCGTTTTCGAACGAGGCCAGACGCGAGAAATCATACTTGCTGGCGTCGCCATACGGCGCCATACCCATGACCTTGAACTCACCGTCAAGCATCTCGAAACCGAGGAACTCGGTGATCGCGCCATACAGGCCGCCGAGGGAGTCAGGGTCGAAGAATTCCTTGATCTTGTGAATCTTGCCGTTTTCACCGTAACCGAAGAAGGTCGTGGCGTATTCGCCCTTGCCATCGATCCCGAGGATCGCGGTCTTCTCTTTGAAACCGGAGCAATGGTAAGCGCTGGAGGCGTGGGCCAAGTGGTGTTCGACCGGCTCGATCTTGATTTTCTTCGGGTCGAAGCCCAGTTGCTCCAGGCACCAGACAATCTTGTTGCGATAGCGCTTGTAGCGACGGTTACCCATCAGGATCGCGTCGAGGGCGCGGTCCGGGGCGTACCAGTAACGCTTGGCGTAATGCCAGCGCGCCTTGCCGAACAGGCTGATCGGTGCGAACGGAATTGCTACCACGTCAACGTCGGAAGGCTTGATGCCGGCCTGTTCCAGGCAGAACTTCGCCGATTCGTAAGGCATGCGGTTCTTTGCATGTTTATCGCGCACAAAGCGCTCTTCTTCAGCCGCCGCGACCAGCTTGCCGTCGATGTACAAGGCTGCGGAAGGATCATGGCTAAGGGCGCCGGACAGGCCAAGAATCGTCAATGCCACAGGGGTCTAGCCTCTTTAGTCTGCATGCAGGCGCAACGCGCCTCAAAAATTAATGTGCCCTCGCAAGCGGCGAGAGACAGCTAAAGGGCGGGATTATAGCTTAAACATGCCGGGAATGACCCTACGGTTATCAGCCTCGTAAAGACGCACCGCGCACTCAGCCACGCGCCGGGCGCCAGTAAATGCGGATGTTGCCATCCATGCCCTGCCGGACAATCGTGTATGGCAAGGCAACGGTATCCAGTGCGCCGGACAGGGCGAGGTCCAGCAATACCAGCGGCACGAGCACTCCGGTAGGATCGGGCGGCGCATTCATTACGCAGAAATCGTAGGCCAGGCCGCTATAGATCCGGGGAATGGACTGACAATAGGTTTTTTGCCTCCGAAGCCCCCGAGCCGCATCCTCATCGCCCTGCAATACGGTCGCGGCGGTTCCGCAACCGGCCAGGGCCAGAGAGATGGCACTCGATGCTACCGCTCTTTTTATCGTCAAGATCTGCCCTCCGAAAAACGTCAGGCAAACTAGCATCGAGGTTATTCGAGCCCCAGTTCATGGCTTCTCAAAATCATGTAGGACCGATCATAAAAACCTGTCACCTGATCCTGGGCAAATGATCTGGCCGTGTCAGGCAGCGCTGGAAGCATCCTTGGGCAGGCGCTGATCGATGACATGATAAAGCGCGCTGTTTTCAGGCCAGTTACGCATGAACCGCGCCCGGTCCCGTGCATAGGCCGGGGCGAAGCTGCCGAGCGAGCCGTGCTGACACATCGAATCCAGATCGATCAGCGCCCAGCGATCCTGCTGCCAGAACAGGTTGTGACCCTTGAAATCGCCGTGACTGATGCGCAATCGGATCAATTCGGCAAACAGGTGATCCAGCGCCGCCAACTCCGCCTCGGGTGCGTTGCCGCGCTCGACGTAAGGCGCAAAGCGCTCGATGATGTCCGGCCCCGGCAAGTACTCGGTGACCAGATAGGCGCGACCGCGCAACCAGAGATAACGCTTCTCCAGCAACGCCAGCGGTTTGGGCGTGGCGATGCCGAGGAACGCCAGGCGATTGCCTTCGCGCCAGGAATGCCAGGCACGGCTCGGACGCCAGAAGCGTTTGAGCCAGTGAGCGAAACCCTTGATGTTGTAGCGCTTGATGACCAGCGCACGACCGCCCACCTCGACCTTGCCAACGCTCGCCGCGCCGCCGGTCTTGTACAAGTGGCCCTGATCGAGCAACGCATCGGCCTGCGCCAGAACCGGCAACATCGCAGCCTCTTCCTCGCGGCGAATCGCCCGCAAACCGAACGCGCCGCGCTGCACGCTGAACAGCGTGCACTCACGACCGACCTTGTTCAGGAAGTCCTTCAGGCGCCAGTTGCGGACCTTGTCGATCTGCTTCTGCAAGGCTTCCATGGGCAAGGCATGCTCACCGTTGCTCAGCAGGTAGTACACCAGCAACTCTTCGGTGAATGGCTCCAGCGACGTGGGCAACTGGGCAAAAAACACCCCGAGGTTTTCCAGCACTTTCTGCCGTGACAGGGGCTGGCCGGGCGTTTCGCTACAGATCCCGGCGCCATCGATCAAATAAAGGCGATTGCCCTGGCGCAGCAGGTTGTCCAGATGCAGGTCTTCCTGCCACAGGCCCTTGCGGTGCATTTGACCGATCGCACCCAGCGCTTCAGCCAGAACGGCTGCTTGTTCATCGGCCAGCACAGGCTGGTGTTCGACCCGTTTCCAGGCCTCATCGAGGCTTTCGGCGTTCTCGAGAAAATCGAACAGCAACCAACCACCCTCACCGTCCTTGAGACCATCGGCCAACAGCAATGGCGTGGTCAGGCCTTGCGCGGCGAGAAGACGAACACCTTCCAGCTCCCGCTGAAAATGCCGGGCGGCCTTGCTACCAACCAGCAATTTGGCCAACACCGGGCGACCGCGCCAGATGCCCGCACCGACATAACGCTGCCCCGGCAACACCCGCAACAGGCTCAACAACTGCAGCTGCGCAGGCCCGGCAGCATCGGCCAGCGGAATGCTCAGCGGCAGGCTCGGGCTGCGACCGGCGTTTTTCAGCTCGGACAATCGCATCAACACTTCTCCTTCTGGCCGCGCATGTGATATTCGCTCCACTCGGACGCCCGATGCAGTAACGGCTCCGGATCCTTGATCCGGTCGCGCTGGCCCGATAACAAAGGCCGGGGCTTTTTCAAGTCGTCATCAAGCTGCAGGGTCCAGAGCGCGTCGAAAGAGCCAAGGCCATGACGCTCAAGCTGCGCATGGTCTTCAGCGGCCAGAAAATCAGTCATTCACGCCCCTCGAAAAATCTCACCACATGCCGGATCCGCTTTTTATCCGCAGCGGTGAGGCGGGGCCTTTGCCTGTATTGCAGGTAAAAGCGCAGGCGCTGGGTCGCCGACAGGTGATACTTGGCAACCTTGTCGAGACACGCCAGGTCCTTGGTAATACGGTATTTGAGCCAGAAACCGCGCCAGAAATCCCCATTGGGGCAGTCGATCAGAAACAGCCTGGCCTGATCGTCGATCAGCAGGTTGCGCCACTTCAGATCGTTATGGGTGAACCGGTGATCGTGCATGGTCCGGGTGTAGTCGGCCAATTGACGACTGACCGCGTCGACCCAGGCACGGTCCGCCAGCTTCGGATCGCGCCGGTTGGCCAATACCGACAGGTCTTCGGTATGGGGCAATTCACGGGTGATCATTGCCCCACGATCATAGGCCGCGCCGCGTCGCTCCAGCCCCCACGCCACCACCTCGGCAGTGGGAATGCCCCACTTGGCGAAGCGCTTGAGGTTCTGCCACTCCATCTTCACCCTCGGCTTGCCGAGGTAGCGACGCAGGCCTTTGCCTGCACCGACATAGCGCTTGACGTAATAGTTGACGCCATTGCGCCGAATGCGAATGACCTCGGACAGCGGATCGAGGGTCAGCTGCTCGCCTTTGAGCGCAAAAACGGCATCAAGACTACCGAAGTCATCTGCCAGGTCGCTGTAAGCCGGTTCCAGTTTCCAGGCCGACATCAGAGCGCATCCCCGTAGCGCTGTTTACGCTCGTAAAGCTTATTGGCCTTGCCTTCAAGCCACGCCAGCAGCGGGCCTTCTTCCGCCAGGATCTGGCGCAGCGGTCGCTGGAAATAACCTTTGAGGAAGCGCAGTTTGTCGCGCCGGGTCAATCCGATGTCCAGCGCCGAGAAATACAGCGCCGCCAGATCCTTGTCGCGCCAGCGCCGGGTGATCGCCGGTCGGGTCTGGGCGCGGTGCAGGTCGATCACCGAGAGCTTGAAGTCATCTGCGGTCACCGGTTTGTCGGTGTGCAGCAGGAAGTGACAGATGTAGCAGTCGCGATGGTTGACCCCGGCGCGGTGCATCATGCCGGTCATGCGCGCCACTTCGGCGATCAGCGCACGCTTGAGCCGTGGCTCGGGCGGCTGCTTGACCCAATCGATGCTGAAATCTTCGAGACTGACAGTCGGTGCCAGCTCTTCGGTGACGATGAACGAGTGCTGGTCTGCCGGGTTGCTGCCCTTTTCGCCATAAGCCACGGCGGTCATGGTCGGGACGCCGACTTCCTGCAGACGCTGGATGGCTTTCCACTCCTGGCCCGCGCCGAGCACCGGTAATTTGGCGGTGAGCAGGTTCTTGAAGATTTCGCCCCAGCCGATGCCACGGTGAATCTTCACGAAGAACCCGTTGCCGTCCACTTCAGTGCGCAGGGTGCGGCGAGCTTCCAGTTCGCGGTACACCTCGCCCTGCAGCCCCTCGACTTCGGCGAACGGGTCGCGTCCGGCCCAGAGGCTCTTGAACGGTTCAGCCAGCATCAACTTCATTCAGCGTGCTCCGCCAGAATCACATCAGCCGCGTGCTGCGGCATGCTATAGAGGTCGGCCGTCTCGGCGAAGGCCACACCATTGCGGCTCCAGGCCGCCCGTGCCTGAGCGTCATTCAGCATGCCGGTCAGGTACTGGTTCAACTGCGATTGATCGAACGGCTCATCCAGCACCAGGCCGGCATCGGCCTCGGCAATGTAGTGGGCGTAACCGCATACCGCACTCACCAGCACCGGCAACCCGGCCACCAGCGCCTCAAGCAGCACGGTACCGGTGTTTTCGTTGTACGCCGGGTGGATCAACAGATCGGCACCGAGCAGGAAACGCGGAATATCGCTGCGCCCCTTGAGGAACGTCACGTTGTCGCCGAGTCCCAGCGTGGCACTTTGCATCTGGAATAACTTGGGGTCGTCCTGACCAATTACAAACAGCCGGGTGCGTTTCTTCAGATCAGCGGGCAATGCGGCCAGGGCCTTGAGGCTGCGATCCACACCCTTGGTCTTGAAACCGGAACCGATCTGGACCAACAGCAGCTCATCATCCTTCAAGCTGAATTCGGCTCGGAAGCCGGCGCGGATGTCGTCTGCATCGGCCGGGCGGCGCCGGTCCTGGGCAATGCCCGGTGGCAGCAGGTGGAAGCGCTTGAGCGGCGTGTCGTAGTGCTTGATGAACAGCGGCTGCTGCACTTCGGAAATCATCAGGATTTCGGTCCTGGCATCCCTGGCGAACACCGCGCGTTCGTACTCGGCAAAGTGGCGGTAACGCCCCCAGCGCCGGTACAGCGAATTACGCAGATTCTGCGCCTTGTCTTCGAAGCAGCCGTCGGCGGCGTAGTAGACATCCAGGCCCGGCATTTTGTTGAAGCCGATCAAACGGTCGACCGGACGCTTGGCCAGGTCCGCCTCCATCCACGCGCTGAGTTTTTCGTTGCGCCGATGGTTGAACAAAGCCTTGACCGGCGCTACCAGCACTTCGAAGCCCGGCGGCACGTCGCCTTCCCAGATCAACGTGTAGACGCGAATCTGGTGGCCACGCTTTTGGCACTCCAGGGCAATGCGCATGAAGTCGCGCTGCAAGCCGCCAAAGGGAAAATATTTGTACAGGACAAATGCCAATTGCATCAGCGCAGCTCCTCAGCCAGTAACAACGTGCTCAGTCGGCTCGCGACACGCTCGGGATTCAGACGCGTGAAGCACAGTGGCCACTCGCGTTTCAGGTCAAACCGACGGGCGTCTTCGGCCGTCGGTTGATAGGTGCATTTTTTTTGCAGGCAAGGCGCGCAAGGGAAGTCGCTGGCGATGTGGATCTGCGACTTGCCGTAGGCCCCGGTCAGGCCAGGATTGGTCGGGCCGAACAATGACAGCGTCGGCACGTCCAGTGCAGCGGCCAGGTGACCCAGGCCGGTGTCCACTGCCACGCAGGCCTGTGCGCCGGCCAGCGCTTTGCCGACACCGGCCAGATTCAGTTTGGGCAGCACTTCGACGTGCTTCATGTCTTTGGCAATGCGCTCGGCGCGGGCCTTCTCGATGGCATTGCCCCAGGGCAACTTCACCCCGACGCCCAGATAACCGACACGTTCGGCCAGCTCGCGCCAGTAGGCTTCGGGCCAGTGCTTGGTGTCCCAAGTGGTGCCGTGCAGAAACAGCACGTAAGGGTTCTTGCGCGGCAACTCCACCAGGCGCTCGACGCTCAGGCCGTAATCGCCCAGGCCCTTGGGCAGGTCGTAGCCGAGGGCGATGGCGAACAACTGGCGAACTCGCTCCACCGCATGCTGGCCACGGGCAACCGCCAGGCGCCGATCATAGAAACGCGCAGCGATCGGCTCGCGTGCCGAGCTCTTGTCCAGGCCGGCCACCGGCGCCTTGACGTAACGGGTCAGCCAGGCACTTTTCAGCAGCCCCTGGGCATCAATGACCAGGTCGTACCGGGTCGCACGAACGCTTTGCTTGAAACGCTTCCACTCGCCACTCTTGATGGTTTGCCAGATGTTCTTGCGCCAGCGACGGATCGCCACCGGAATCACCTTGCCCACCGCAGGGTGCCAGGTCGGGATCTCGGCGAACCCCTCCTCCACCACCCAGTCGAATTTGATGCCGGGAATCGCCCGCGCCGCATCGGTCAACGCCGGCAACGCGTGAATTACGTCGCCCAGCGATGATGTCTTGATCAGCAGTACCCGCAAACTATTGAACCTCGACCACAGTGCCCTGCAACCGCTGCAAGGCTTCGTTCACTGCCTGCGGCATGAGCTGGCGCAGACAGTTGTAATGGCCGAATCGGCAGGTGCGGTCGAAGCAAGGGCTGCATTCGATGCCCAGGCGCACGATTTCGACGTGCTCGGCCAGCGGCGGCGTAAAACCCGGCGAAGTCGAACCGTAGACTGCCACCAGCGGCCGGTTCAGTGCGGCGGCGACGTGCATCAGGCCGGAGTCGTTGGACACCACCGAGTCGGCGCAGGACAGCAGATCGATTGCCTCGGCCAGCGAAGTGCCGCCACTGAGGTTCACCGACTCTTCACGCAAACCGGGAATCAGGCGCGAACGAATATCTTCGCCCACGGCATGATCGTTTTTCGAACCGAACAGCCAGACCTGCCAACCCTCGCGGATTTTCGCTTCGGCAACCTTGGCGTAGTGCTCCGACGGCCAGCGCTTGGATTCGCCAAACTCGGCGCCCGGACACAGCGCCAGCACCGGACGATCGAGGGCCAGACCGAACCTGGCCAGTGCCGCTTCGCGGGTCACCGGGTCGATCTGCAGGCTCGGTCGCGGGTAAGGTTTGGGCAATTCGACACCCGGCTCGTGCGCCAGGGCCATGAAGCGCTCGATCATCAGCGGGTAACGTTCCTTGTCCAGCGTGCGCACATCATTGAGCAGGCCGTAACGGAATTCGCCGCGCCAACCGGTGCGTTTGGGGATGCCGGCGAAAAACGGCACCAGCGCCGACTTCAGGGAATTGGGCAACAGGATCGCCTGGTCGTACTGGCCGGCCAGGGATTTGCCGATACGCCGACGCGTCGCCAGCTCCAGCACGCCGTGACCGAGCGGAAAGCTCAGGGCCTGGCGGACTTCGGGCATGCGCTCAAGAATCGGCCGGCTCCACTCGGGGGCCAGCACGTCGATTTCGCATTGCGGGTGGCGTTGCTTGAGACACTGAAACAGTGTCTGCGCCATCACCATGTCACCGACCCAACTGGGCCCAACGATCAGAATTTTCATGTGGTTTCCAAAACGATCCGGGGAGGCTTTACGCCTCCCCGCCTCGAGAATCTCTGCAGGGGCAACGCATGCTTGCGATGGGTCATCACTTTCAACATTGCTGTCGACTGTCACTCCGCTATCGCGAGCAGGCTCGCTCCCACATTGGGTATGGGTGCCTCAATCTACACATCACCACTAATCCCTGTGGGAGCGAGCCTCGCGATGAACCTGAGGACTGCGCGGGGTATCAGGTTAGCCGAGTCATCGTTAACCACCATCGCGAGCAAGCTCGCTGCTACAACCCCAGCTCTTTCCAGATCCGCATGACCTGTCGCCGTTCGTCCGCGAACTGGTCGCCGGGAATCACCCCCGGGTCCTTCTGCAAGGCCTGCCGGTGGGCGGCGGAGCGGTACGCCTTATAGGCTTCACGCAACAGGCTGGTATCTTCGGCGGGCATCAGGCCTTCGTGTTCCAGCTCTTCCAGAATCCGGATATTGTCCGTCCAGCGCAGCAATGCCGGGTGTGTTTCGGACCACGCCAAGGCCGCGTATTGCACCATAAATTCAATATCGACGATACCTCCGGCGTCCTGCTTGAGATCGAACGGCGCCGTGGCCTCGAAGGCATTTGCCCCGGTGCCGGCGGCGGTGCTCTTGCTGCCGAGGTTGTCGCGCATCTTGGCGCGCATCTCGCTGACCTCCTGGCGCAGGGTCGGCAAATCACGCGTTTTGCCCAGGATCGCCGCGCGAACCTGTTCGAATGCCCGGCCAACATCCTCGCTGCCCACCAACACCCGGGCCCGCACCAATGCCTGATGCTCCCAGGTCCAGGCTTCATTTTCCTGATAGCGGGCAAAGGCCCCCAGCGAACTCACCAGCAACCCCGCCGCACCTGACGGTCGAAGGCGCATATCCACTTCATAGAGTTGACCGGAGTTGGTCTGGGCCGTCAGTAAGTGAATGATCCGTTGCCCCAGGCGGGTAAAGAATTGCGCCCCATCGATAGGCTTCGGCCCATCGGTCTCCGCTTGCGGATCGCCATCGTGGATGAACACCAGATCCAGGTCCGAACCATGCCCCAATTCCAGGCCGCCGACCTTTCCATAACCGACAATGATGAAGCCGGGATCGCACAACGTGCCGTCGCTGCGCAGTGGCGTACCGTACTTGGCCACGGTCTGACGCCAGGCCAGGGCCAGCACTTGCTCCAGAATCGCTTCGGCGAGCCAGGTCAGGTAATCGCTGACTTTCATCAGTGGCAGGCTGCCGGCGATTTCCGACGCAGCAACCCGCAAGCGGTGCGCCAGTTTGAAATGGCGCAAGGCTTCCATTTGCTGTTCGAGGTCATCCTCGGGGATTCGCGTCAGGCGCTCGCGCAATTCGGCGGCCAATTCCGGCGCCAGGGGCGGTTTGAACAGCCGGCCTTCGTTGAGCAGTTCGTCGAGCAGCAACGGAAAGCGGGTGATCTGTTCGGCGATCCACGGGCTCGCTGCGCACAAGGTCAGCAGGCGCCGCAAGGCACCGGGGTTTTCGGTCAACAGCACCAGATACGCTGAGCGACGAGCCACGGCTTCCACCAGTGGCAGCACCCGCTCCAGCACCAGATCCGGGTTCGCGTGCTCCACGGCCTGAGCCAACAGCCGCGGTATAAATGCATCGAGGCGCTCGCGCCCCAAACGCTGCATGGCGCGAAGTTGCGGACTGCCACGCAGGCTGGCCAGGGCTTTCAGCGCCTTGGGCGCATCGCTGAAACCACCCTCCTGCAACTGGCGACAGGCCGCCTCTTCATCCTGAGCCTCTTCCCACAGGGGGAGCCACTCACCACCGACCACCACTTCGCTTTCGGCATCGTCTTCGTCGGGATCGGCGATCACCTGGGCGAAGTGCCAGGCAATGCGGCCGCGCCAGTACATCAGTTGCTCATGAAAAGCCGCCCAATCGGCGAAGCCCAACATAAAGGCAATGCGTGCCTGATCCTGCTCGCCATCGGGCAGCATCTGCGTCTGGCGGTCGGCAATCGTCTGGATCGCATGTTCGGTGTAACGGAGGAATTCGTAGCCTTCGCGCAGCTCGCTGATCACCGCCGGCGGCAAGTAACCCTGACCTTCCAGCGTGCTCAGTACCTTTAATAGTGGACGTTGCTGCAGGCTCAGGTCGCGCCCACCGTGAATCAACTGGAAAGCCTGGGCGATGAACTCGACTTCGCGGATGCCACCAGAGCCCAGCTTGATGTTGTCGGCCATGCCCTTGCGCCGCACTTCCTGCTGGATCAGTTGCTTCATGGTGCGCAACGCTTCGATGGCCGAGAAGTCCAGATAACGCCGGTATACGAAGGGTCGCAGCATCTCTTGCAGTTGCGCACCGGCCACTTGATCGCCCGCCACCACCCGCGACTTGATCATCGCGTAGCGTTCCCAGTCGCGACCCTGATCCTGATAGTACTGCTCCAGCGCGTTGAAACTCAGGACCAGCGCGCCCGCCGAACCGTACGGCCGCAGGCGCATGTCGACACGGAACACAAAACCGTCGACGGTCATCGGGTCCAGGGCCTTGATCAGGCGCTGGCCAAGACGGATGAAGAATTCCTGGTTATCCAGCGGACGTTTCACACCGACGGTTTCGCCGCCCTCGGGGTAAGCGAAAATCAGGTCGATGTCCGACGAAAGGTTGAGTTCCACCGCACCAAGCTTGCCCATGCCCAGGACAACCATTTGCTGCGGCTGGCCACTGCGTCGACCGGTCGGTACGCCGAACTGCTGGCAATGGCGTGAGTACAGCCACTGATAGGCCTGATCGATGCTGGCGTCGGCCATGTCCGACAGGTCGCGGCAGGTCTGCACCAGATCGGCCTGGCGGGTCAGGTCACGCCAGATAATCCGTACCTGATGACGGGCACGTTGACGGCGCAACGCGCGACCGAGCTGCTCTTCGGTCTCGGCGGCGCTCACCGCTGCCGCAATCTGCGCACACAACTCGCCGGGAGCGAAGTGGCGGTCGAGTTCGCCAGACTGCACCAGGTCCAGCAACATCAAAGGGTCACGAACACTCTGTTCAATCACGAAATCGCTGGCGGCGGTCACGCGGGCAAACTGTGCCCAGCGATCCGGGGTCCAGGTGGAGAGGCCATGGTCATCATCCAAAGCACCGACGGCGGTACGGAACGACTGCTCGGCACGGGTGACAAACGGCAGCAGAACGGAGGGCAGTTCGGCGAGCGAAGGGAGGCTCATGGTCTATCCTTGATCGGCGTGTATTGGGCTGCATGTAGTGAATCTTGCAAACACACTACCTGGAGGACTGTCGAACAAAAGTTAGAAATAGCTGAAAATTCTATTTTTTTGGCATCCAGCATCAAGCTTTCACCTTTTACGATTGGAAAAAGACCAACCTTAACGATTATTCTCACAACGCAGCCGGGGGCCACAAGCCGCTCATCTGTAGTTTTACTACTCGTATATACATTAGCAAGGCTGAAATGCCGGAAGATTTGTAGTAAAACTACACACCGCCGGAACAACCTATCGGCAATCCAAGAATTCATAACGTCTGCCCACAAGGCCAGTCGCTAACTCAGGCAACCGATTCTGGTAGCCTTTCCGCCCTGGAGCAAGCCATGCAAGACCTCGATCCCGTCGAAACCCAGGAATGGCTGGACGCCCTGGAATCGGTTCTCGACAAAGAAGGCGAAGACCGTGCTCACTATCTGATGACCCGTATGGGTGAACTCGCGACCCGCAGCGGTTCGCAGTTGCCTTACGCCATCACCACGCCTTACCGCAACACGATCCCCGTTACCCACGAAGCACGCATGCCTGGCGACCTGTTCATGGAACGCCGCATTCGCTCGCTGGTGCGCTGGAACGCGATGGCCATGGTAATGCGTACGAACCTGAAAGATTCTGACCTCGGCGGTCACATCTCCAGCTTCGCTTCCAGTGCGACCCTGTATGACATCGGCTTCAACTACTTCTTCCAGGCCCCGACCGACGAACACGGCGGCGACCTGATCTACTTCCAGGGCCACACCTCGCCAGGCGTTTACGCCCGTGCATTCATGGAAGGCCGCATCACCGAAGACCAGATGAACAACTTCCGCCAGGAAGTCGACGGTCAGGGCCTGTCGTCCTACCCGCACCCTTGGCTGATGCCTGACTTCTGGCAGTTCCCGACCGTGTCCATGGGTCTGGGCCCGATCCAGGCGATCTACCAGGCACGCTTCATGAAGTACCTGGAAGCCCGCGGCTTCATTCCTGCCGGCAAACAAAAAGTCTGGTGCTTCCTGGGCGACGGCGAGTGTGACGAGCCGGAATCCCTTGGCGCGATCTCGCTGGCTGGCCGCGAGAAGCTCGACAACCTGATCTTCGTCATCAACTGCAACCTGCAGCGCCTCGACGGCCCGGTTCGCGGCAACGGCAAGATCATCCAGGAACTCGAAGGCGTGTTCCGCGGTGCCCAGTGGAACGTGAGCAAAGTCATCTGGGGCCGTTTCTGGGACCCGCTGCTGGCCAAGGACGTCGACGGCATCCTGCAACGTCGCATGGACGAAGTCATCGACGGCGAGTACCAGAACTACAAAGCCAAAGACGGCGCATTCGTGCGTGAACACTTCTTCAACTCGCCAGAACTCAAGGCGATGGTTGCAGACCTGTCCGACGACGAGATCTGGAAACTCAACCGTGGCGGCCACGACCCGTACAAGGTCTATGCGGCGTACCACCAGGCGGTCAACCACAAAGAACAACCGACCGTCATCCTGGCCAAGACCATCAAGGGTTATGGCACCGGTGCCGGCGAAGCGAAGAACACCGCGCACAACACCAAGAAAGTCGATGTCGAGAGCCTGAAGTTGTTCCGCGACCGCTTCGACATTCCGGTCAAGGACGAAGAGCTGGAAAACCTGCCATTCTTCAAGCCGGAGCCAAACAGCGCCGAAGCCCGTTACCTGAGCGAACGCCGTGCCGCACTGGGCGGTTTCGTGCCACAGCGCCGCGCGCAAAGCTTCAGCGTACCGACGCCGTCCCTCGATACCCTCAAGGCCATCCTCGACGGCTCGGGCGACCGTGAAATCTCCACCACCATGGCCTTCGTGCGCATCCTGGCGCAACTGGTCAAGGACAAGGAAATCGGCCCGCGCATCGTTCCGATCATCCCGGACGAAGCCCGTACCTTCGGTATGGAAGGCATGTTCCGTCAGTTGGGCATCTACTCGTCCGTTGGCCAGCTCTACGAGCCGGTCGATAAAGACCAGGTGATGTTCTACAAGGAAGACAAGAAGGGCCAGATCCTCGAAGAAGGCATCAACGAAGCGGGCGCCATGAGCTCCTTCATCGCTGCCGGTACTTCGTACTCCAGCCATAACCAGCCAATGCTGCCGTTCTACATCTTCTATTCGATGTTCGGCTTCCAGCGTATCGGCGACCTGGCCTGGGCCGCTGGCGACAGCCGCACCCGTGGCTTCCTGATCGGCGGCACCGCCGGCCGTACCACGCTGAACGGTGAAGGCCTGCAACACGAAGACGGTCACAGCCACCTGCTGGCTGCCACCATCCCGAACTGCCGCACCTACGATCCAACCTACGGCTACGAGCTGGCGGTGATCATCCAGGACGGCATGAAGAAGATGACCGAAGAGCAACAGGACGTCTTCTACTACATCACCGTGATGAACGAGTCGTACCAGCAGCCAGCCATGCCGGCCGGGGCCGAAGAAGGCATCAAGAAAGGCATGTACCTGCTCGAAGAAGACACCCGCGAAGCGGCGCACCACGTTCAGCTGATGGGCTCCGGCACCATCCTGCGTGAAGTCCGCGAAGCCGCGAAGATCCTGCGTGAAGAGTTCAACGTCGGCGCCGACGTGTGGAGCGTTACCAGCTTCAACGAACTGCGTCGCGATGGCCTGGCCGTTGAGCGCAGCAACCGTCTGCACCCTGGCCAGAAGCCTAAGCTGAGCTATGTGGAAGAGTGCCTGAACGGCCGTAAAGGTCCGGTCATCGCCTCTACCGACTACATGAAACTGTTCGCCGAGCAGATCCGTCAGTGGGTACCGTCCAAGGAATTCAAAGTCCTGGGCACCGACGGTTTCGGCCGCAGCGACAGCCGCAAGAAACTGCGTCATTTCTTCGAAGTCGACCGTCATTTCGTGGTGTTGGCAGCCCTGGAAGCACTGGCTGACCGTGGTGACATCGAACCTAAAGTGGTGGCCGAGGCCATCGCCAAGTTCGGTATCAACCCGGAAAAACGCAACCCACTGGACTGCTGAGGAGAGATTCTGTGAGCGAACTCATTCGCGTACCTGACATCGGCAGCGGTGAAGGTGAAGTAATTGAACTGTTTGTGAAGGTCGGCGACCGTATCGAAGCCGATCAGAGCATCCTGACGCTGGAATCGGACAAGGCGAGCATGGAAGTCCCTGCTCCCAAGGCCGGTATCATCAAGAGCCTGAAAGTGAAGCTCGGCGATCGCCTGAAAGAAGGCGACGAATTGCTGGAGCTGGAAGTCGAAGGTGCCGCTGCGGCGGCCCCTGCGGCTGCCGCCGCGCCTGCTGCAAAAGCGCCAGCTGCACCGGCGCCTGCCGCCGCTGCTCCAGCGCCGGCCGCAGCACCTGCTGCCGCTTCGGTTCAGCAAGTGCACGTGCCGGACATCGGTTCGTCGGGCAAGGCCCAGATCATCGAGATCCAGGTCAAGGTCGGCGACACCGTCGAGGCTGATCAGTCACTGATCACCCTGGAATCCGACAAGGCGAGCATGGAAATCCCGTCGCCTGCCGCGGGCGTGGTCAAGGCCATCAGCGTCAAGCTCAACGATGAAGTCGGCACTGGCGACCTGATTCTGGACCTGGAAGTGGCGGGTGCTGCGGCACCGGCTGCGGCCGCTCCAGCCCAGGCAGCTGCACCTGCCGCCGCAGCTCCAGCGCCAGCCGCTGCTGCTCCGGCCGCACCGGTGGCCGATAGCGTTCAGGACATCCACGTGCCGGACATCGGTTCGTCGGGCAAGGCCAAGATCATCGAAGTCCTGGTCAAGGCCGGCGACAGCGTCGAAGCCGACCAGTCGCTGATCACCCTGGAATCCGACAAGGCGAGCATGGAAATCCCGTCGCCTGCCGCTGGCGTGGTGGAAAGCGTTTCGATCAAGCTGGACGATGAAGTCGGTACCGGCGACCTGATCCTGAAGCTGAAAGTCAAAGGCGCCGCCCCGGCCGCTGCTCCGGCACCGGCCGCAGCTGCACCGAGCGCTCCGGCTCCAGCCGCGGCTGCCGCTCCTGCCGCCGCCGCACCGGTTACTGCACCGACCGCGGCTCCAGCCAAGCCTGGCGCCAAGGTTCACGCTGGCCCGGCCGTGCGCCAACTGGCCCGTGAATTCGGTGTCGAGCTGAGCGCCGTGGGCGCCAGCGGTCCGCACGGTCGCATCCTCAAGGAAGACGTGCAGGTCTACGTCAAAGCCATGATGCAGAAGGCCAAGGAAGCACCGGCCGCTGCTGCTGGCGCAACCGGTGGCGCGGGCATCCCGCCGATTCCGGTCGTGGACTTCAGCCGCTTCGGTGAAATCGAAGAAGTGCCGATGACCCGCCTGATGCAGGTCGGCGCCGCCAACCTGCACCGCAGCTGGCTGAACGTGCCGCACGTGACGCAATTCGACTCGGCGGATATCACCGAACTCGAAGCGTTCCGTAACGCTCAGAAAGCCGTTGCAGAGAAGGCCGGCGTCAAGCTGACCATCCTGCCGCTGCTGCTCAAGTCCTGCGCGCACCTGCTCAAGGAACTGCCGGACTTCAACAGTTCGCTGGCTGCAAGCGGCAAGGCGATCATCCGCAAGAAGTACGTGAACATCGGCTTCGCCGTCGACACCCCGGATGGCCTGCTGGTACCGGTCATCAAGAACGTTGACCAGAAGAGCCTGCTGCAACTGGCCGCCGAGGCCGCTTCCCTGGCTGAAAAAGCCCGGACCAAGAAGCTCTCGTCGGACGAGATGCAAGGCGCCTGCTTCACCATTTCCAGCCTCGGCCACATTGGCGGCACCGGCTTCACGCCGATCGTCAACGCGCCGGAAGTGGCGATCCTCGGTGTTTCCAAGGCAACCATCCAGCCCGTCTGGGACGGCAAAGCCTTCCAGCCGAAGCTGATGCTGCCGCTGTCGCTGTCCTACGATCACCGTGTGATCAACGGCGCCGCGGCTGCACGCTTCACCAAGCGCCTGAGCGACTTGCTGGCGGACATCCGCACCATCCTGCTGTAACACCGGACGGCCCTCCTTCACCGGAGGGCCAGCCGCGTTTCGTTTTCCGAGCGCCACGCTCGTACCTCAACCCCGCCAATTTGGCGGGGCTTTTTTTGCCTGCGATTTTTAATCGAAAAGAATGCCTTCCTACATTTGTGGCTGATATCGCCCACAACTTGAATCCATTTCGGCTCGATATTTTTTAGGGCCAAATAACTAGCCTTAGTTGCGAGGTTACCGAGCAAACCCAACTAAAAACTTATTGACTCAATCAGCGCAAAGCCGAATGGACTCGAATATGTTCAAACCAACCGTTGGCCCCATTATTGGCCACACCACGACCAATCACGTACGCATATTCCTGCGCGCAGATAAACAAAAGGATGCGCCGGTATTTGCCGGCATTCGCTATCGGCGGCTTGGCGAAGAACACTGGTCAACGGGCGTCTTCGCGAAACTCGACAGCGCGCGCGACATGTCCGAAGTGATGACCCTCAACGATCTTGCCGCCGACACCGACCATGAATATCAGGCCGGCTGGTTCAGCCCCATGAGCCCGGTGCACACCGTAGAAACAGTTCAGGAGCTACCGCTGCAATGGCCGCGACAGATCCACCGCTTCCGCACCCGTTCCAGCCAGCAGACGCTGCCCAGGGCCTACATAGTGGGGTCTTGCCGTTATCTGCGCATCACTGCGGGCATCGCCTCCGCGCCTCATGTGGGCGACAGGATCTTTGCCTCGATATCCAATTTGCTGGAACAGGCCGAGCCGCCCGTCAGCGCGATGTTATTGACGGGTGATCAGATCTACGTCGATGACCTGAACTTCGTTGCCCCCGACCGGGAACTCAAGGACATTCTTCACAAGTATCGCGTGGCGTTCTCGCAGCCGAACATTGCAACGTTAATGTCAGGACTGCCTACTTACATGATCCTTGATGACCATGAGATCGAAGACAACTGGCCAGCCAATAAAAACAAATCCGATGAGTTGTTATATGCCAATGCAATGAAGGCCTATGAGCTCTATCAAGCCAGCCATAGTCCGGCCCACGAACTTTCTTCCACCGGTCAAATAAACAGGGAACTTCACAAATATTGGTATCAGTTCACGGAAGGCGATATCGAATGGTTTGTCACCGACAGCAGAACCCGACGCAACCTTTCGGCCGCCGACCGACGCATCCTGGATGTCGAGCAGGAACACGCGCTGTGCACATGGCTGATCAACAGCCCGGCCCGCGTCAAATTCGTGGTCACCAGCGTGATGTTCTACCCCGACTGCAAGCGCTCGGACGATGACGCCTGGCAAGCCTTTCCCGAGCAACGGCTGCGACTGCTGGAGACGATTCGCACGCAGCGCATCAAGAATGTGATTTTCGTTTCCGGTGACGTCCACGGCTCGATGACCAGCCGCCTGACCCACAGCGAAGACCCGGACTTCGAAGTCCACACCATCGTTTCGTCACCGCTGTGCAACAGCAAAATGCTGCCCTACGCCAAGGCCTCCACCTTCATCCTCGATCACCCCCTGGCCCGAACCGCAGCGGGCGATTATCAGCATGAATTGACGGGCGAGGTGATCAGCCAGGATAACTTCGCGCATGTGATCGTCGATACCGAACAGATTCAGGTGCGTTATCACGATCGGGATGGCAACCTGCTGCAATCGACCGGCATTGAATTGCATCAGGGCTGAAAGCGGCAAGCAGGATGACTTTTTGCGCTATTAACTGAAGAAATCCGCGCTTCTGCCGAGATATTCTTATAGCACTTGGCCTTCATGTCTCTTGTCAGTCGGTGTCGCAATGATGCAACCTTGCCGCAGGCAACAGTAAAGGGGCGAGAGCCCGGCGCGTTCAGCAAATTCGAAGCGAGTTTCCCTCAATGAAAAGCCAACCCGATGCCGCCAGCCGTATGGTGGCCGAGGTAGTGACGCAGTTGCCTGTGCCCTCGCGGCTCGGCATGCTGCGTTTCGAACGGCTGAATGAGCCAAGCTGGGCGCTGCTGTTTCTTGATCCCAATTGCGAACGCCAGTTCGGCCTGCCGGCCATGGAGCTGTGCGCTCTGGTCGGCTCGCCCTACGCCAGCCTGATGGAGCCGGAAGCGCGCTATCAACTGCACGATGCCATCCAGCAACAACTGAGCGAACACTCGCATTATCTGATCCGCTACACCCTGCACACCGCCACCGGCTCGCTGAGCCTGCTGGAAATGGGTGAACCCTTCAAACAACACAATCGACACCTGCTGCGCGGTTACCTGCTGGTGATCGACGGCTTGTTCGAAGACGATCCCCTGCTGCCGGCACTGGATCTGGAAACCCGGAACTCGCGCCTGCAAATTGCCCTGGAACTCAACCAGCGCGCCCAGCAGGAACAACTGCAGCATCTGGAACGGGCACGTGCCCAGCAGGACCTTATCCTGCTGCTGACCCGCCAGCGCTACAGCAGCAACAACTCCCTGAAAGAAGCCGCCGAGCTGATTACGCGCAGTGCCTGTGACATCTACGAAATCGACTGCGCCAGCCTGTGGAACCTCGAAGGCTCGATGCTGGTGCCCATCTCGGCCTATCACCGCACCCGCGAGGAATACCTGCTGCCGGCGCCCATCGACGTCAGCCATTTCCCCGATTACCTCGAAGCCTTGCACACCGGCCGCGCCATCGACGCCCACAACGCCATTCACGACCCGCGCACCCGGGAAATGGCCGAAAGCCTGCGCCCGCGCAATGTCAATGCGATGCTCGATGCCAGCATCCGCGTCGATGGCCAGGTGGTCGGCGTGCTGTGCCTGGAGCAAACCGGTGCCACCCGTGCCTGGCAGTCGGACGAAATCGCCTTTGCCGGCGAACTGGCCGATCAGTTCGCCCAGGTCATCAGCAATCACAACCGGCGCACCGCCACCAGCGCCCTGCACCTGTTCCAGCGCGCGGTCGAGCAAAGTGCCAACGCCTTTTTGCTGGTCAATTGCGACGGTGTGGTCGAGTACGTCAACCCGAGCTTCACCGCAATCACCCAATACAGCACCGAAGAAGTCCATGGCCAGCGGCTGTCGGAACTGCCGGCCCTGGAAAACCTCAGCGAACTGCTGTTCGACGCGCCCTCGGCGCTGGCCAAGAGCAACAGCTGGCAGGGCGAATTCAAGAGCCGGCGCAAAAACCTCGAACCCTACTGGGGCCAGTTGTCGATTTCCAAGGTCTATGGCGACAACCGCGAGCTGACCCATTACATCGGCATCTATGAAGACATCACCCAGACCAAGCTCGCCCAGCAACGCATCGAGCGCCTGGCCTACACCGACAACCTGACCAACCTGGGCAATCGTCCGGCGTTCATCCGCAACCTCGACGAACGCTTCGCCCGCGACACCGATACCCCGATCAGCCTGTTGCTGGTGGACATCGACAACTTCAAACGGATCAACGACAGCCTCGGCCACCAGACCGGCGACAAACTGCTGATCAGCCTGGCCCGACGCCTGCGCAACAGCCTTATCCCAAGCGGCAGCCTGGCGCGTTTTGCCAGTAACGAATTCGCCGTGCTGCTGGACAACAGCGACCTCTCGGTGGGCCAGCAAGTGGCCAATCAACTGCTGGCGACCCTCGACAAACCGATGTTCGTCGACAACCAGTTGATCAGCGTGACCGGCTCCGTGGGCCTGGCCTGTGCACCGCTGCACGGGCGCGACCCGCAAACCCTGATGCGTAACGCCGGCCTGGCGCTGCACAAGGCCAAGGCCAACGGCAAGCATCAGGTGCAAGTATTCACCGAAGCCCTGAACGCCGAGGCCAGCTACAAGCTGTTTGTCGAAAACAACCTGCGTCGCGCCCTGACCCAGAACGAACTCGACGTGTTCTACCAGCCCAAGCTGTGCCTGCGCAGCGGTCGCCTGCTGGGAATGGAAGCGCTGCTGCGCTGGGATCACCCGGAAAAAGGCATGATCCGCCCGGACCAGTTCATCAGCGTCGCCGAAGAAACCGGCCTGATCATTCCCATCGGCAAATGGATCGCCCGCCAGGCCTGTCGCAAGAGCAAGGAACTGACGGCTGCGGGGCTGGGCAATCTTCAAGTGGCGATCAACCTGTCGCCCAAACAGTTCTCCGACCCGGACCTGGTGGCCTCGATCGCCAATATCCTCAAGGAAGAAGCCCTGCCCGCGCACCTGCTGGAGCTGGAACTGACCGAAGGCCTGTTGCTGGAAGCCACCGAAGACACCCACCTGCAACTCGACCAGCTCAAGCGCCTGGGCCTGACCCTGGCCATGGACGACTTCGGCACCGGTTATTCGTCGCTTAGTTACTTGAAAAAATTCCCGATCGACATCATTAAGATTGATCGAAGCTTCATCCACGAAATCCCGGACAACCAGGACGACATGGAAATCACCTCCGCGGTGATCGCCATGGCCCACAACCTGAAAATCAAGGTCGTGGCTGAAGGCATCGAGACGGCCCAGCAGCTGGCCTTCCTGCGTCGCCATCGTTGCGACGTTGGTCAGGGCTACCTGTTCGACAGACCAATCCCGGGCTGCGAGCTGATCGAAAAGCTCAAACGCTACCCGCGCGGCCCGATCGCCTGACCTGCGGCACCCATGGACCTGTAGGAGCGAGCTCCTACAGGGTTAGTGCGTAAATGGCCGGTATTGGGCACACTGGCGATCTGATTATTTACATCTCAACCTGACTGAGAGGACTGATAATGGTTCTGCGCTCGGAAATTCTGGTGAACAAAAACGTGCTCCCTACTAAAGAACAAGCTCTGCCCGGCCGCGAAACCCCGATCAAGGTGCCGGACGAACACTTCGTCAACCACAACCCGCTGCTGGGTCCGTTCCCCGGCAACGTCGAATTCGCCATCTTCGGCCTGGGCTGCTTCTGGGGCGCGGAGCGTCGATTCTGGCAGCGTGAAGGCGTGTACAGCACCGCCGTAGGTTATGCCGGCGGTTTCACGCCGAACCCGACCTACGAAGAAGTCTGCTCGGGCCTGACCGGCCACAGCGAAGTCGTGCTCGTGGTCTACGAGCCGGAAAAAGTCAGCTACGAAGAGCTGCTGAAGATGTTCTGGGAACTGCACAACCCGACCCAGGGCATGCGCCAGGGCAACGACATCGGCACCCAGTACCGCTCGGTGATCTACGCCACCAAACCAGAGCAACTGGAAGCGGCGAAGAAGAGCGCTCAAATATTCCAGGCCGAACTGACCAAGGCCGGCAAAGGCACCATCACCACTGAAATCGATGAAGCCCCGACCTTCTACTACGCCGAGGCGTATCACCAGCAATACCTGGCGAAAAACCCTGAAGGCTATTGCGGGATTGGCGGTACGGGCGTCACCTGCCCGATTTAATCGGCCAACAAACCTGTAGGAGCGAGCCTGCTCGCGATGGTCGTTAACGATAACGCGCACTTTCTGATTTAACGCGTTGCCTTTGCGTCCATCGTCGGAACGCCGCCCGGAGCAATCTCGCTCCTACAGGCACAGAATCAACTCTCGGCAATCAACCAATCCATGCGCCACCCGCCCTGGGTCTGACCAAGCTTCTCGGACAACCACGGCAGCAACTCACGCAACTCTTCCTCCAGCCCCCACGGCGGATTGGCAATCGCCAGCCCGGAACCGTTCAGGCTGTTGGGCGTATCCAGCGGATGCACCAGCAACTCCACCCGCAGCAACTTCGGCGCGCCCGTGCCGGCCAGGTCCTGATAGAAACGGCGCAACGCACGCTGATCCTTCACCGGGTACCAGATCGCCGCCACGGTTTGCCGCATCCGGCCAATCGCCTCTTTCAGGGACGCCGCGCAACGCTGCATCTCATCGAGCTTCTCGAACGGCGGATCGATCAACATCACCGCACGCTTCTCTTGCACCGGCAACATCGCGCGCGGCACATGCCAGCCTTCGCCCAGGTGTACCTTGACCCGACGATCACCGGCCATGTTGTCCTTGAGCAGTACGCCGTCTTCCGGGTGCTTCTCATTGAGCAGCACGCGATCCTGCGCACGGGTCAGACGCCGCGCCAGCTCCGGCGAGCCCGGGTAATAGCGCAACTGCCCATCCGGGTTCATTTCGTGCAGCACCTGCATGTAATCGGCGGTCAGGATCGGCAGATCCGGCTGATCCCACAAACGCGCAATGCCCTCCAGGTACTCACCGGTACGACTGGCCTGATCGCCCTGAAGGTCATACAGGCCAATGCCGGCGTGGGTGTCGAGATAGGCAAACGGCTGCTCCTTGCGCGACATCAGGGCGATGAGGCGGGTCAAGGTCAGGTGTTTGAACACATCGGCGTGATTGCCGGCATGGAAGGCGTGACGATAATTCATGGCTGCTCCTGCGAAGGCCGGGAAGTTTACCTTTTACCGGCCGGCAAGTCAGGGGTTGGCGACAGAGTGGTTCACCCAACCACTGTGGCGAGGGAGCTGGCTCCCGCTGGGTTGCGAAGCGCCCCCAAGACCTGCCAATCGTGTTTCAACTGGCACACCGCACGCTCCCTCGCCACCGAACCGTGCTCGATGCTACTGCCCAGGCCGAGCCCGCAACCGCCTCCCAACCACATCCAGCACATCGCAGCCATCGCGCAACGAAATGGCGCAGAGCAAGGCGAAGTCGCTGAGGATGAAGGACTCGCACTCGATCGAACCGCGCATGGACAGGTTTTCAAGCACCTGGGTGACAGCGCGAATGCGGTGATTGGCCGCGTCATACAAAACATCGAGTGGCGCGTGGGTGTCGACGAACAGGGTGGGCATGTCGCTGCAATTGCTGGTCAATGCCATGAAGCGGTTGTCGGGATGGGCGGTCGGTTTTTCGTAGGGGGGATCGGGATGTATGGTTTTCATTTTTTAACCTCTGGTAGAAGCGGGGCTACCATCGGCCTTCCTACGGGCTTGGGTGGCAGCCATACGCGGGGTAGGAATATCGAGACCAGGGAACTCGACCACGCCGAAGCGTGCCCGCGCACAGCCGCCGCAACAGATCTTACGGACGCACGTTAGTGGCCGCAAATCAGGTGTCGACGCCAAAGCGTTTCAACTGGTCTTGACGGGTTCCTACACCCCACCACTGAATGGTCAGTGACCGCCAAAGACTACCCATGAAACCGAAGCTCCAACAGTTCACGGAAACCGTTACGTTTTGAAGGAAATGTCCGAAGACCTTGCCCGGAAAATTCGCAGCGCCCCCCATCCACTAAAGAGATGTGAGACTGCCAGGTAGTCATTGCGCGAAAACATGCGTTTGTTCGTGACGCCTGCCGGGGGCGTGCTCATCGATTGTCCTTGGGTTAAAGGTCAATCGCGCCGGGGCGATCCTCGCCGAGCGAGCTGTTTTTGATCAGGTCGCGGCAGCCATGGGCATGCGCCATCACCCCAACTCCCGCTCCGCCTGCGCGGCCAGTTCGGCCTCACGTTCGGCGATGGCGGCTTCCAGTTCCGGGGAGCGTTTGGCCCATTGCTCGGGAGGCAGGGGTTTTGACCATTCGATGATGTCGGGATAGGGCAGGTCGGGCGGTGGATTCAGTTTCCAGCGTTCCAGCACGTCGATCAGCAGGGTGTTGAAAATGAAGATCCCGCAGAACCCTTCCCACAAGAGGGTTAAAGGCCAGCCTCGCAATTTCGCGGCTTTTACAAGATCGTCCAGATAGGTCGCCCATATTCCCTTAGACCAGTCGAAACGTGCCGTCTGATCCTCGACAGCTTCTGGCCCGATCTCCATGTAACTGCGCATGCACTCCCACAACGCCATCGCTGTGGTCCCGCCGCCGCAGTTGAAGCCCAGTGAATAGTGCTTGTTGTCTTCCTTGGCCTGCGGGTCCGGATTTTCGAAACCAATGATCAACAGACCCATGGTGGTTCGACCAGCCTGACTCACCGACGACTGCTGGGTGGCGGCGGCGGTCACGGTTTCCCATGGGACGATCCAGTATTCGCCATCGTCGCGCGGGACGCAGACCTCTCGGCGTTGGCGGTTGAAGCGCACAGGCAAGGGGACTTCGCGGAAGAGGCCTTGGATCAACAAAAGAATCGGGATGACCATGATGCAGGCCCCCAACACCAATGCATCTGGATCCTCGAAGAAATAGGCCAGCCCCAGAAACAGCATCACCATCGGCCACATCACCATCACCGCCGAGCCGATGCTGTAGTTGCCAACATCCAAAAACACCTCGTTTTTGCGCCAGATGACGTTGAGCACATCGGAGGGTTTTCTACCCGTGGGGATGGGCAACGGCGCCAGGTAGTCATTGCGCGAAAGCAGCCGTTTTTTCGTGCTGCCTGCCGGCGGCGTGCTCATCGTTTGCCCTTGGGTTGCAGGTAAATCGCACCGGGGTTGCCCTCGCCGAGCGGGTAGTTCGGAACCCGATCCAGCTCAGGCGTCGGGTCCGCCCAGAGTGCGGTCACGCCCGTTGAGTGATTCAGGGTAAAGGCCAGCCCTCGCTCGCCGCCGATGAAGCGTTGGGCGCCGAGCATGGCGGTCAATGGCGTGCGATAGCGCACACGCAGGGAAACGGTGGCGGGTTGGGAGCTCAGAACATTACTCAGAGTGTTGAACGGGCCACTCAGGCGCAGGCCTCGGGTATGCGCCGTCACGCCAACTCCCGCTCCGTCTGCGCGGCCAGTTCCGCCTCGCGTTCGGCGATGGCGGCTTCCAGTTCCGGGGAGCGTTTGGCCCACTGCTCGGGAGGCAGGGGTTGTGACCATTCGATGATGTCGGGATAGGACAGGTCGGGCGGTGGATTCAGTTTCCAGCGTTCCAGCACGTCGATCAGCAGCGTGTTGAAAATGAAGATCCCGCAGAACCCTTCCCACAAGAGGGTTAAAGGCCAGCCTCGCAATTTCGCGGCTTTTACAAGATCGTCCAGATAGGTCGCCCATATTCCCTTAGACCAGTCGAAACGTGCCGTCTGATCCTCGACAGCTTCTGGCCCAATCTCCATGTAACTGCGCATGCACTCCCACAACGCCATCGCTGTGGTCCCGCCGCCGCAGTTGAAGCCCAGTGAATAGTGCTTGTTGTCTTCCTTGGCCTGCGGGTCCGGATTTTCGAAACCAATGATCAACAGACCCATGGTGGTTCGACCAGCCTGACTCACCGACGACTGCTGGGTGGCGGCGGCGGTCACGGTTTCCCATGGGACGATCCAGTATTCGCCATCGTCGCGCGGGACGCAGACCTCTCGGCGTTGGCGGTTGAAGCGCACAGGCAAGGGGACTTCGCGGAAGAGGCCTTGGATCAACAAAAGAATCGGGATGACCATGATGCAGGCCCCCAACACCAATGCATCTGGATCCTCGAAGAAATAGGCCAGCCCCAGAAACAGCATCACCATCGGCCACATCACCATCACCGCCGAGCCGATGCTGTAGTTGCCAACATCCAAAAACACCTCGTTTTTGCGCCATATGACGTTGAGCACATCGGAGGGTTTTCTACCCGTGGGGATGGGCAACGGCGCCAGATAGTCATTGCGCGAAAGCAGCCGTTTTTTCGTGGTGCCTGCCGGGGGCGTGCTCATCGTTTGCCCTTGGGTTGCAGGTAAATCGCACCTGGGTTGCCTTCGCCGAGCGGGTAGTTCGGAACCCGATCCAGCTCAGGCGTCGGGTCCGCCCAGAGTGCGATCACGCCCGTTGAGTGATTCAGGGTAAAGGCCAGCCCCCGCTCGCCGCCGATGAAACGTTGGGCGCCAAGCATGGCGGTCAATGGCGTGCGATAGCGCACACGCAGGGAAACGGTGGCGGGTTGGGAGCTCAGGACATTGTTCAGTGTGTTGAACGGGCCGCTCAGGCGCAGGCCCTGGGTATGCGCCATCACGCCAACTCCCGCTCCGCCTGCGCGGCCAGTTCGGCCTCGCGTTCGGCGATGGCGGCTTCCAGTTCAGGGGAGCGTTTGGCCCACTGCTCGGGAGGCAGGGGTTTAGACCATTCGATGATGTCGGGATAGGACAGGTCGGGCGGCGGGTACAGCTTTTTCCTTTGCAGGTAGGTGGCGAGTGGAGCATTGAAGATAAATATGCCGAATATTCCTTCCCACAGCACTGTTAAAAACCAGCCGCGTTCTTTGGCTTTATCGTTCAGGTAATCGATGTAGTAACGCAGGTTGGCGCCGGAGTTAAGCGCCGCAGCCTCCGGTGCGGCTTCCGGACCAACCTCCATGTAGCTACGCATACACTCCCACAACGCCATCGCCGTAGTCCCGCCGCCGCAATTAAAGCCCAATGAATAGTGCTTGTTGTCCTCCCTGGCCTGCGGGTCCGGATTTTCAAAACCAATGATCAACAAACCCATCGTGGCTCGACCAGCCTGATTCACCGACGACTGCTGGGTGGCGGCTGCGGTCACGGTTTCCCACGGGACGATCCAGTACTCGCCATCGTCGCGCGGGACGCAGACCTCTCGGCGTTGGCGGTTGAAGCGCACGGGGAGCGGGACTTCGCGGAAGAGGCCTTGGATTATAAAAATGGCTGGGATACCAGTGATCACCCCTCCCCCGATAAGAGTAAAGGTGCTCAGTTCAGGTGAAATGTTTCTGAGTCCATAAGCCAGAGATAAAAACAACATCACCCCCGGCCACAACACCATCACCGCCGAACCGATGCTGTAGCTGCCAACATCCAAAAACACCTCGTTTTTGCGCCAGATGACGTTGAGCACATCGGAGGGTTTTCTACCCGTGGGGATGGGCAGCGGCGCCAGGTAGTCATTGCGCGAAAGCAGCCGTTTTTTGGTGGTCCCTGCCGGCGGCGTGCTCATCGTTTGTCCTTGGGTTGCAGGTAAATCGCACCGGGGTTGCCCTCGCCGAGCGGGTAGTTCGGAACCCGGTCCAGCTCAGGCGTCGGGTCCGCCCAGAGTGCGATCACGCCCGTTGAGTGATTGAGGGTAAAGGCCAGCCCTCGCTCGCCGCCGATAAAGCGTTGGGCGCCAAGCATGGCGATCAATGGCGTGCGATAGCGCACACGCAGGGACACCGTGGCGGGTTGGGAGCTCAGGACATTGTTCACCGTGTTGAACGGGCCGCTCAGGCGCAGGCCCTGACCTTCCTTGAACGGTATCCACTGGCAGGCGCTGCTGGCCAGCCAGTGCGGCGTCAGGTCGCGCCAGGGACGCGGTAGTTTGAAATGGCCGGTACGGCTGTTTTTGATCAGGTCCCGGTAGTCCTGAGTATCCACCGGATCACCGACCATGCTCAGTTCCAGGTAGACACTGTCGGGCTCGGCACCTGGCAAGTCGAGGGTCAGGTGATTGATGGAACTGACGAAGGCGAGGCCGGAAGGCCCGTTAGCCCGGGTGGGCTTTGAGTTGCTTTGCATGCTGACCCGCGGCGCATAGAGGATGAAGTACAGCCGGTCGAGTTCGTCCTGCTGGGCCTTGGGCGGGATCGGCTGCAGATCCTTGGCCCGCGCCTTTGACCAGCAGCAGCGGTTCAGGAAGTTTTGCAGCGGGGTTTGCTGCAGGAGGCTGGTGATCAGGTGCAATACGCCCAGCATGAGAATCAGCCAGTTCAACGGTCCCATGTACAGCGTGTAACGCAAGATGGCGACATCGACGGTAATTGACCCTGCCAGGACACGAGCGGTGTAGCCAAACCCTAACAGCGCTTGAGTGCCGAAGGTCGCTATTTGTCCACCGACCACGGTTTGGCGCATCTCCAGCCACGGATCGACTCGGTTTTGGGCGCTCTCTATTTGTATTTGTAAGGACTTGAACTCTGCTCCTGCTGCAACAAATGACAATCCACCAATCACCCCGCCAAACAGAGTAAGTGCAGGTGCCGTTGAGCCATAGAAGTGAAATCGATCCCGCCCCAACCCCTTCCGCACCTGACTATCAACCACCGCCACCAACGCCGCCCCCGCATACAACGTCGCCGAAATAGTGTCATTGACCCGTCGGCTGTCCATCCCCTCCAGCCCCCCGGCCTGACTCAAATAGTTATTTGCATTGACCACGTTCAACAACAACGCCGCCAATGGCACCACCCCACCGCTGTTGACCACCACCGGCGATTGGGTAATCCACCCCATCTGCCCGGCGCCAATGGCCTTGCCGGTCGCCCTGGCCCAGTGGCCCAGCGCTTCGGCCTGCTGGCCCACCAGCTTCGCCACTGACCGGCCCGCCTCGGTGACAATCTGCAAGCGCGTGTCGTTGCCCAGGCGCGCGGCGACAAAGATGCCCATCCAGGAACGGCCGAGGCCGTTGTCACCCTTGAGCATCAACAGCGCCGCCGCCAACCGGTTGACCAGCACGCTCCATTGGCTGCCGACGTCACGGGCCATGTTGGCGATGTCGCGCAGGGTCGGTTCGCTCAATGGCGCCAGCGCCTGATGGGTCGCGCTGAGGTTGTCGGAGGCCAGGGCGGCCGTCAGCTCGCTCAGGCGCGAAGCGCTGTTCACGGCCGCATCGATGGAGGGTGTCCAGGCGTTGAACAGTTGCTTCAGGGCGCCGCCGTCAGGGGCGCGGATGTAGTCGGCGTATTGTTCGGCGCCCTGGGCGCGGAGGCACTGGGCGCTCAGGCAGCCAGTGGCCAGTTCGGTCAGCCAGCGGCGCGTCTCCCAGTCGTCGTAGTCGACAAACCAGGTGCCGCTGTGTGAGCGCTTGAGGTACAGGCCCCGGTCGGCGAACAGCGCGGTGTGACGCTGTTCCAGTTGCTGGTAATGCCCCGCGGCGGTCTGGGTGAACCAGGTGTTCATCGCCTCGAGATCGATGTACTCGCCGACCTTGGCACTGAGGTGATGGTTATTGAGGTTGGCGTGCTTTTCGGCGCGGTACTCGCGCACGAGAAATTCCGCTTCGTTGTACAGGTCGGGCGGAATAAAGGCCCGCACCGGCGCGACAATGGCGGCAATCCGGGCGTCGCGCTCGGCGGCCTGGGCCTGGGTGGGCTGCCCGCCGTATCGACGGGCCCGGGTTTCCGCCTGGAGCTCTTCATCCAGCCGATGCTGGGTGTCGAGCATGACCTGGCCCTGGGCGGGCGTGAGGTTGATCTCATGCTCCTTGTAGCGGTAGCTGATGGACCCGGCCAGTTCGGCGCCGTCTTCGTTGATCAGGCTGCGCACGAACCCGCCGATGCTTAGGCGCAGATTATTCTCGCCCAGCCATTTTTCGTGATTCGCCTCCAGCCATTCCTGTTCGTGATTGATGTCACGCAGCACACCAAGGTCGTCGTCGAGGCAGGCGAAGACGGCGAACAGTCCCTCGGTTTGTGCCATCGCGCTGTCCAGCCAGTCCTGAGTGCCCTGCCCTTCCCACGGTTCGGCGCTCCACTGGCCCGGCGGCTGGTCGCTGACGTCGGGGTGCAGGGCCAGGACGCGCTCGCGCTCGCGAGCACGGTGCATGGCGTCGGTGTAGGCCTTGATGTTGCCTCGCGTCGGGTCCTTCATCACGGCCTCGCCCAGCGCGTCGGTGTCCTCGGCACCCCGTTTCAGGTCAGCCTTCAGGGCGCGGGCGAAGGTCTCGGGGAGCAGTTCAGCCATCACCTCGGCGGCTTGCTCCAGCGGCGGGCAGTGTTCGGCTTGCAGTTCGTTGGCCACGGTGCGCAAGGCGATGTGGCGCATGTGTTCACGGCGCTTGGCGCTGCTGTCACTCAGCGCCTTGCAGCGCTCGGCGTTCAACGGGAATTCGCTGTAGAGCATCCAGGCATCGTGGATTTTTTCCAACGCCAACCCCGACAGGGGAGCGTTGAGCAGCAGGGTTTCATCCTCGTCCAGTGCCTGCTCCACGAACTGGCCGGAGCGCGAGACGCCATAACGCTTGAGCGGCCCCTGGTCCTGCCACAGATAAACAAACCCGGCACGCAGGCGTCGCACCGCCATGGGCCGGCCCTGGGTGGACACGCCGGGGACGCAGCAGGGGTCAGTGGCCTTTTCCTCGGCCAGGGCATAACGCACGGGCACGACGAAAAGCTCCGCCTGGCTGGCGGGGCACGGCATCAGCGTACAGTTGATATCGATGTGAGGCTGCGCCTTGGCGGCGCGCTCGGCCTGGGCGGCTCGATCAAGGCGGGCCAGTTTCTCTGCGATGGACTTCTTCTCGGGTGCACTGGTTTTGTCGCCTGGACCGATAGCCATGTCTTGATATCCCTCTCTGATCACCTCCCAGCCGTGGGAAGCCCGCCACTGTCAAGGATGAGTTACCCCGACTCGGGCATGAGGCGGGCTAACGCAAAGTACGTGCACACAGAGAGAATTCAAGACGACCAAGCAAAACCGGAAATATCCCACGAGAGGTAAAGAAAAAGGCGACAAAAAAGAAGTGCGAGACAATGCCCGAACAAAAAAAACGGCTCGCACCTTTAGGTTGCGAGCCGTTCTTTTATCAGAGATGGGAAGCGCGCTCCCCATCGCTTATCACTTGTTCAAACGGAAATCGGCCTCGGCAGCAGCGAAGCGCGAAAGCATGCCGCTGGTCGGATTACCCAGCTTGCTGACAATGTAGATCGCCAGGCTGGCGAAGATGAAACCAGGGATGATTTCGTACAGGCCCAGCAGTTCGAAGTGTTTCCACACGATCACGGTGATCGCGCCGACCAGGATACCGGCCAGTGCGCCGTTGCGGGTCATGTCTTTCCAGATCACCGAGATCAGCACGACCGGACCGAACGCAGCACCGAAACCGGCCCAGGCATAGCTCACCAGGCCCAGTACGCGGTTGCTCGGGTTGGCCGCCAGACCGATCGCGATCAGGGCAACCAGCAGCACCATGGCACGGCCGACCCAGACCAGCTCAACCTGGGAAGCGCTTTTACGCAGGAAGGTCTTGTAGAAGTCTTCGGTCAGGGCGCTGGAGCACACCAGCAATTGGCAGCTCAGGGTGCTCATCACCGCGGCCAGAATCGCCGACAGCAGGACACCGGCCACCCATGGGTTGAACAGGATTTTCGCCAGTTCGATGAACACGCGCTCATGGTTTTCGGTCACGGCACCGGCCACGTCAGGGTGAGCCGAGAAGTAGGCGATACCGAAGAAGCCTACGGCGACGGTGCCGCCCAGGCACAGGATCATCCAGGTCATGGAGATGCGACGGGCGTTGGCAATCGATTTGACCGAATCCGCCGCCATGAAACGCGCCAGGATGTGCGGCTGACCGAAGTAGCCCAGGCCCCAGCCCATCAGCGAGATGATGCCGATGAAGGTCGTGCCCTTGAGCATGTCGAAGTTGCTTGGATCTTGCGCTTCGATGGCCAGGAACGTGGTATCGACGCCACCGGTGGCCAGCAGCACGATGATCGGCGTCAGCAACAGGGCAAAAATCATCAGGGTGGCTTGTACGGTGTCCGTCCAGCTCACCGCCAGGAAACCGCCCACGAAGGTGTAGGCAATCGTCGCCGCAGCACCGGCCCACAGCGCGGTCTCGTAGGACATGCCGAAGGTGCTTTCGAACAGACGGGCACCGGCCACGATGCCGGAGGCGCAGTAGATGGTGAAGAACACCAGGATCACGACCGCAGAGATGATCCGCAGCAGCCCGCTTTTATCTTCGAAACGGCTGGCGAAGTAGTCCGGCAGGGTCAGGGCATCGCCGTTGTGCTCGGTCTGCACGCGCAGACGGCCGGCGACGAACAGCCAGTTCAGGTAGGCACCGATGATCAGGCCGACGGCGATCCAGCTTTCGGACAGGCCGGACATGTAGATGGCGCCCGGCAGGCCCATCAGCAACCAGCCGCTCATGTCGGAGGCGCCGGCAGACAGCGCGGTAACGACGCTGCCCAGGCTGCGACCGCCGAGGATGTAATCAGAAAGGTTGTTGGTGGAGCGATAGGCCATGAAGCCGATCAGCACCATGGCTGCGATGTAGATCACGAACGTGATCAGGGTTGGATTGCTTACGCTCATTAAGTGACGCCCTGGCTTTGTTTTTATGTAGCGGCGGCTGGTGAACCGTTCGCAAACGACGACGTTTGACAGACGATCCGGGATCCCGCGCATTTATGACTGATGTTTCCCCAGGAAAGCCATCAGCCGGTGCACCTGTCTTTTATAACGGGTTGCACCTTGGGGCGCGAATGCTATTCAACAAAGCAAATAAGGTGCAACCCATTTCTCGAGAATTAGTTGCACCTAATCGGGTTTTCAGGAAAAGCCGGCTTTTTTGCTCCCTTTTAGCGCAGTAGATACGACGCGATAGAAGCAAAAGCACCAAGCAGGCGCAGCACGTTCGTACCAGAATTTATTTCCTGACGAGCTGCTTAATATTCCGACAAAAAAGGGTTGCACCCGGTTGCACCTCTTTCGGCGCACGGCTAATCTTGCCGCCAGCTGATGCCACGCAGTCGTGGCAAACATGAGGATAAAAACATGGCTACCACCACCCTTGGGGTCAAACTCGATGACCCGACCCGCGAACGCCTCAAGGCTGCCGCGACTTCGATTGATCGCACGCCGCACTGGCTGATCAAGCAGGCAATTTTCAATTACCTGGAGAAACTCGAGGGTGGTGCAACCCTGACCGAGCTGAACGGTTTGACCAGCAAGGACGCTGACGACACGGGCGAAGTCCATGTCGACCACGCGCACCAGTGCTTCCTCGAATTCGCCGAAAGCATCTTGCCGCAATCGGTGCTGCGCGCCTCGATCACCGCTGCGTACCGTCGCCCGGAACCGGAAGTGGTGCCAATGCTGATCGAGCAGGCTCGCCTGCCGGCACCGATGGCCGAAGCCACCAACAAACTCGCCGCCTCGATTGCCGAAAAACTGCGCAATCAGAAGAGCGCTGGCGGTCGTGCCGGCATTGTTCAAGGCCTGCTGCAGGAATTTTCCCTGTCGTCCCAGGAAGGCGTGGCGCTGATGTGCCTGGCCGAAGCGCTGCTGCGTATCCCGGACAAAGGCACTCGTGACGCGCTGATCCGCGACAAGATCAGCACCGGCAACTGGCAGCCACACTTGGGCAACAGCCCTTCGCTGTTCGTCAACGCCGCGACCTGGGGCCTGTTGCTGACCGGCAAACTGGTCTCTACCCATAACGAAACAGGCCTGACCTCGTCCCTGAGCCGCATCATCGGCAAGAGCGGCGAGCCGATGATCCGCAAGGGCGTCGACATGGCGATGCGCCTGATGGGCGAGCAGTTCGTCACCGGTGAAACCATCGCCGAAGCCCTGGCCAACGCCAGCAAGTTCGAAGCCAAGGGTTTCCGTTACTCCTACGACATGCTCGGCGAAGCCGCGCTGACCGAACACGACGCCCAGAAGTACCTGGCCTCGTACGAACAAGCCATCCACTCGATCGGCAAAGCGTCCCACGGTCGCGGGATTTATGAAGGCCCGGGCATCTCGATCAAGCTGTCGGCCTTGCACCCGCGCTACAGCCGCGCGCAATACGAGCGCGTGATGGACGAGCTGTACCCGCGCCTGCTCTCGCTGACCCTGCTGGCCAAGCAATACGACATCGGCCTGAACATCGACGCCGAAGAAGCCGACCGCCTCGAGCTGTCGCTGGATCTGCTCGAGCGCCTGTGCTTCGAGCCGCAACTGACCGGCTGGAACGGCATCGGCTTCGTGATCCAGGCTTATCAGAAGCGCTGCCCGTATGTGATCGACTATGTGATCGACCTGGCTCGCCGCAGCCGTCATCGCCTGATGATCCGCCTGGTAAAAGGCGCGTACTGGGACAGCGAAATCAAGCGCGCCCAGGTCGAAGGCCTGGAAGGCTATCCGGTCTACACCCGCAAGGTGTACACCGACGTGTCCTACATCGCTTGCGCACGCAAACTGCTGTCGGTGCCGGAAGTCATCTACCCGCAGTTCGCCACGCACAACGCCCACACCCTGTCGGCCATTTATCACATCGCCGGTCAGAACTATTACCCGGGCCAGTACGAGTTCCAGTGCCTGCACGGCATGGGTGAACCGCTGTACGAACAAGTCGTAGGCAAGGTTTCCGAAGGCAAGCTGAACCGTCCGTGCCGCGTGTACGCTCCGGTCGGTACGCACGAAACCCTGCTGGCGTACCTGGTACGTCGCCTGCTGGAAAACGGTGCGAACACTTCGTTCGTCAACCGCATTGCCGACCAGTCGATTTCGATTCAGGAACTGGTGGCCGATCCAGTGGCCAGCATTGAGCAAATGGCGACGCTGGAAGGCGGCTTCGGCCTGCCGCACCCGCGCATTCCGCTGCCGCGTGACCTGTACGGCGCCGAGCGCGCCAACTCCAGCGGCATCGACATGGCCAACGAACATCGCCTGGCCTCCCTGTCCTGCGCCCTGCTGGCGACCGCGCATAACAACTGGAAAGCCGCGCCGATGCTCGGTTGTGCCTCCAGCACTGAAACACCTGCGCCGGTCCTGAACCCGTCCGATCTGCGTGACGTGGTCGGCCACGTGCAGGAAGCCACCGTCGAAGACGTCGACAACGCCATCCAGTGCGCGCTGAACGCCGCACCGATCTGGCAGGCCACCCCGCCCGCCGAGCGCGCCGCGATCCTGGAGCGTGCCGCCGATTTGATGGAAGGCGAGATTCAGCCGCTGATGGGCCTGCTGGCTCGCGAAGCCGGCAAGACCTTCGCCAACGCAATCGCCGAAGTGCGTGAAGCCGTGGACTTCCTGCGTTACTACGCAGTGCAGGCGCGCAACGATTTCACCAACGACGCGCACCGTCCTCTGGGCCCGGTTGTGTGCATCAGCCCGTGGAACTTCCCGCTGGCGATCTTCAGCGGCCAGGTCGCCGCTGCGCTGGCAGCCGGCAACCCGGTATTGGCCAAGCCTGCGGAACAAACCCCGCTGGTCGCCGCTCAAGCCGTGCGTTTGCTGCTCGAAGCCGGGATTCCGGAAGGCGTGCTGCAACTGCTGCCGGGCCGCGGCGAGACCGTCGGTGCCGGCCTGGTGGGCGATGATCGGGTCAAGGGCGTGATGTTCACCGGCTCCACCGAAGTCGCTCGTTTGCTGCAACGCAACATCGCCGGCCGCCTCGACAACCAGGGCCGTCCGATTCCGCTGATCGCCGAAACCGGTGGCCAGAACGCGATGATCGTCGACTCTTCGGCACTGACCGAACAAGTGGTGATCGACGTCGTATCGTCGGCCTTCGACAGCGCCGGCCAGCGTTGCTCGGCCCTGCGGGTGCTGTGCCTGCAGGAAGATTCCGCCGACCGCGTCATCGAAATGCTCAAGGGCGCCATGGCTGAAAGCCGCCTCGGCAACCCCGAGCGCCTGTCCGTGGACATCGGCCCGGTGATCGACGCCGAAGCCAAGGCCGGCATCGAGAAGCACATCCAGGCCATGCGCGACAAAGGTCGCAGCGTGTACCAGGTGGCCATCGCCGACGCCGAAGAAATCAAACGCGGCACCTTCGTGATGCCAACGCTGATCGAACTGGAAAGCTTCGACGAACTGCAACGGGAGATCTTCGGCCCGGTGCTGCACGTGGTTCGCTACAAGCGCAAAGACATCGATCAACTGATCGCTCAGATCAACGCTTCCGGCTACGGCCTGACGCTGGGCGTGCATACCCGCATCGACGAGACCATCGCCAAGGTGATCGACAACGTCAACGCCGGTAACGTCTACGTCAACCGCAACATCGTCGGTGCCGTGGTCGGCGTCCAGCCGTTCGGCGGCGAAGGCTTGTCGGGTACCGGTCCGAAGGCTGGTGGCCCGCTGTACCTGTACCGCTTGTTGTCGACGCGTCCTACGGATGCAATCGAACAATCCTTCGCACGCGGCGACGCCATCGCAGCACCGGATGCTCGCCTGCGTGAAGCCATGAGCAAGCCGCTGACCGCCCTCAAAGCCTGGGCCGACAGCAACAAGTTCGCCGACCTGAGCGCCCTGTGCACGCAGTTCGCCGCCCAATCGCAAAGCGGCATCACCCGCCTATTGGCTGGCCCGACCGGCGAGCGCAACAGCTATGCGATCCTGCCGCGCGAGCACGTGCTGTGCCTGGCGGAAGTCGAAGGCGATCTGCTGACGCAACTGGCGGCGGTATTGGCGGTAGGCGGTTCGGCGGTATGGCCGGAAGCTGAACTGACCAAGGCCTTGTTCGCACGCTTGCCGAAGGAGATTCAGGCGCGCATCAAGCTGGTTTCCGACTGGAACAAGGATGAAGTGGTGTTTGATGCGGTTCTGCATCATGGCCATTCCGATCAGTTGCGTGCGGTCTGCCAACAAGTGGCCAAGCGTGCCGGTGCCATCGTTGGCGTGCAGGGTCTGTCGCAAGGTGAAACCAACATTGCGCTGGAGCGCCTGGTGATTGAGCGCGCATTGAGCGTCAACACCGCTGCGGCGGGTGGTAACGCCAGCTTGATGACGATCGGTTAATACCGATGAACCGGGCAGCCGCAATGGCTACCCGGTACGCAATACCCCTGTGGGAGCGAGCCTGCTTGCGAAGACGGAGTGTCAGTCGACATCAATGTTGCCTGACCCACCGCTTTCGCGAGCAAGCTCACTCCCACAGTTGTTTTGGGGTGTTTGCTAAGCCGGCGCTCGGCTCCACCATCACGCTCATCAATCATCCTGTTCAGCCTTTATTCCCCCGCCTAGACTCGGCCCATCCCAATAAAAGGTAGGTCGCCATGTCCGAGACGTTGCTCAGTTCCCGCAATCTGGCTTTCGAGCTGTATGAAGTCCTCGATGCCGAGGGCCTGACCCAGCGTGAGCGTTTCGCCGAGCACAACCGCGAAACCTTCGATGCCGCGCTTGGCACCGCCCGCAACATCGCCGAGAAGTTCTTCGCCCCACATAACCGCAAGGGTGACGAGAACGAGCCACGCTACGAGGACGGTCGGGCGATTCTGATACCGGAAGTGAAACCGGCGGTGGATGCCTTTCTTGAAGCCGGCTTCCTTAATGCGGCGCGCAGTTTCGAAGCGGGCGGCATGCAGCTTCCGACACTGTTGTCCCAGGCCTGCTTCGCGCATTTCCAGTCGGCCAACGCGGCGTCGACTTCGTACCCCTTCCTGACCATGGGCGCGGCGAACCTGATCGAAAGCTTCGGTACCGAGGAGCAGAAGCGCCGCTTCCTGCAACCGATGATCGACGGCCGCTTCTTCGGCACCATGGCCCTGACCGAACCCCATGCCGGCTCATCGCTGTCGGATATTCGTACCCGCGCCGAACCGGCGTCTGACGGCACTTATCGACTCAAGGGCAACAAGATTTTCATCTCCGGCGGCGATCACCCGCTGTCGGAAAACATTGTGCACATGGTGCTGGCCAAGCTGCCGGACGCACCGGCCGGGGTGAAAGGCATTTCGCTGTTTATCGTGCCCAAATTCCTGGTCAACGATGACGGCAGCCTCGGCCAGCGTAACGACGTATTGCTCGCCGGGCTTTTCCACAAGATGGGCTGGCGCGGCACGACCTCTACCGCGCTGAATTTCGGCGATAACGGCGAGTGTGTCGGCTATCTGGTGGGCAAGCCGCACCATGGCTTGAGCTACATGTTCCAGATGATGAACGAAGCACGGATCGGCGTCGGCATGGGCGCGGTGATGCTCGGTTATGCCGGCTACCTGTACTCGCTGGAGTACGCCCGCGAGCGTCCGCAGGGTCGCGTGCCAGACAGCAAGGACCCGAACACCGCACCGGTGGCGATCATCCAGCACGCCGACGTCAAACGCATGCTGCTGACCCAGAAGGCTTACGTCGAAGGCTCGTTCGACCTCGGCCTGTACGCCGCTCGACTGTTCGACGACACCACCACCCTGGAGACCGAAGCCGAGCGCAAGCAGGCCCATGAGCTGCTGGATTTACTGACGCCCATCGTCAAATCCTGGCCGTCGGAGTTTTGCCTGAAGGCCAACGAACTGGCGATCCAGATCCTCGGCGGCCACGGCTATACCCGCGAATACCCGGTGGAGCAGTACTACCGCGACAACCGCCTGAACCCGATTCACGAAGGCACCCACGGCATTCAGTCGCTGGATTTGCTGGGGCGAAAACTGGCGCAGAACGGCGGCGCAGGGCTCAAGCAACTGATTCGCCTGATCGCCGATACCGGCAAGCGAGCACACGCGTTCGAATCGCTGACCGCACTGCGCGAGCCGCTGGAGAAACTGGTGGCGCGCCTGCAAACCGTAACCATCGGTTTGCTGACCGATCTGGGCCAGGGCAAGGTCAACAGCAGCCTGGCGAACTCGGCGCTGTATCTGAAAGTGTTCGGGCATACGGTGATTGGCTGGCGCTGGCTGGAGCAGGCGATCCGCGCCGAGGAAGGACTGGCCAAGGGCAATGCGGCGGATGTGAGCTTCTATAAAGGCAAGCTACAAGCGGCCCGGTACTTCCTGACCTGGGAAGTGCCGGCTTGCCATCATGAACTGGCGATTCTTGAGGCCCGGGATGATGTTTGCCTGGGCATGCAGGATGAGTGGTTCTGATCCAAGCCTTGTGGTGCTGCTGACACTCATTCGCGAGCAGGCTCGCTCCCACATTTGAACGCGTTGCGCGAACCATGTGGGAGCGAGCCTGCTCGCGATGGCATCGGTACGTTCAACGCGATTTTCAGCTCAGACGAAACCCACCCATCTGCCGCGCCAAATCATCCGCCAACCGCTGCAGCGTCTGACAGTCCTCCCGACACGCCCTGACCTCCCCCGCCGTCGCCCGTGCCAGATCGGAAATGCCCTGCACGTTGCGGTTGATCTCTTCGGTCACCGCCGACTGCTCTTCCGTGGCCGTCGCCACCTGGTGGTTCATGTCGCTGATGCGCTCGACCTGCCCGGTAATCGCAGTCAACGACGCCCCGGTGCGCTGGCTCGACTCAACCCCGGTGCCGGTCGCGGCCTGCCCGGAGTGCATCGACGACACCGCGTTCTCCGCGCCTTGCTTGAGGCTGCCGATCATCTGCTGAATCTCGTCGGTCGACGTCTGCGTACGCCGCGCCAGGGTGCGTACCTCATCGGCCACCACGGCGAATCCACGCCCCATGTCGCCGGCCCGCGCCGCTTCGATGGCGGCGTTCAGCGCCAGCAAATTGGTCTGCTCGGAAATCCCGCGAATCACCGCCAGCACCTGATCGATCGACGCCACCTGATCGGCCAGCTCGCCCACTGCGCTGGCTGCAACGCCGATCTCATCGGACATGCTTTCGATGTGCCGAATGGACCCGCCCACCACTTCCCGCGCCTGCATCGCCTCATCCCGCGCATTTTGCGAGGCGAGCGCCGCGTTACCGGCGTTCTGTGCGATTTCCTGCACAGTCAGGCCCATTTCATGGACCGCCGTGGCGACCATGTCAGTCATTTCCTGCTGACGCCCGGAGCGCTCGGCCGTGTTATCCACCACCCGTGCCACCTGACCGACCGCTGTGCGCAATTGGTCGCTGGTGGTCAGCACTTCGCCAATCATGTCGCGCTGACTGTCGAGAAACCGATTGAAACCGCGAGCCAGATCACCCAGCTCATCAGCGCGACTGGCATCCAGCCGATGGGTCAAATCTCCACCGCCGCTACCAATGGCCACCAATGCCGCTGTTACCTGACGAATCGGTCTGACCAGCCCACGGGCCAGCAGCACCACCAGCAACAGGCACACCAGCGCCACCGCCAGGCCGATGCCGCTGCTCATCCACAGGGCGCGACGGGCTTCAGCATAGATCTGCGACTGTGGCACTTCGGCCACCAGGGTCCAGCCCAGATCCCGCAGCGGCAGGCTCAACGCGAGGAAGTCTTCGCCGTCACGCTGGAAACGGCTGTGGGTGGCACCAGCTTTGGAGGTAGAGAGTTGACCCATCACTGCTTGGGCGGCTGACGCGCCAATCTGCTCGACCAGGGTGCGTTTGCCGCTGAACTGCGCCTCGGGATGGACCTGGATCAAACCGTCGGAACGCACGAGATAGACCTTGCCGCGCTCACCGAAGCTGAAATTGTGGATCAGCTCCGACAGCTCTTTCATGCTCAGGCCAAGCCCGGCAACGCCCACGACCTTGCCGGCCTGCTCGACCTTGAGATCAATGAAAAGCGCCAACTCTCCGGTGGCCGTGTCGTTGTCGATATTGAGGGTGCGCGGCTGGTTGCTGTCGAGAAACGAATAGAACCAGGCGTCCTTGGGGTTGGAACGGCTGAGGGTGCGATCCAGGCCTTTTTCGGTGTAGTAGTGGCTGGAAGCGCCCCCGACAATCAGCGCGGTAAAGGCTTTGTGCTCGGCGCGAATGCCTTCCAGATAGTTCACGAATGCTGGGGTCTGGGCACTGTTTTCACCCCCGGCCAGCCATTCGCGCACCATGCTGTTGCTGGCGATGTCCTTGGCGGCGGTGAGGGGTTGAACGAGGATCCGCTCGATGTCGTTGCGCATCGCCTCGATGCTCGACGGCAGCGCCTGCTCGACCAGATAGCGCTCGGCGAGGCGGTTGACCACCAGGGTATAAATGCCAACCACAATCAGAATGCTGACCAGCAGGGCGGTGCCCATGCTCAGGATCAACTGCCATTGAATACTGCGTCGCCAGAACTGCATGGTGCACCCCCAAAGAATAAGAGGCTGAAACACTGCAACAGCCGTGCCGATTGTATACAAACAAATCGACAATCTATTCTTTGGTTGTGCGCAAAGCCGATCAGGCCTGATTGATCGTCTTGGAGATCACTTCAACCGTGGCGCTGACTTGCTCTTGGTAACGGTCGAGTTCGAGCTTGTGTTGCTTCTGCATTTCGATCTGCTGCGAACACAGATTCATCGCGGCCAGCACCAGCAGGCGGTCACCGATCAGCGTCGGGTACTTTCTTTTGGTGTCGGCCAGGGCAGCCTTCAGCATCATTGCAGCGTCCAGCAGGGTTTGCTCCTCCCCGGCTGGCGCCTTGATCGAATAGTCCTCCCCCAGAATCGAGATGACTCTTACCCCTGCGGCGTTGTAACTCATGCGCTGACTGGGCCTGCGCTGACGCGCTCAACCAGGGCCTGGATGCGTGCCGCGGTGGCGCCCTGCTTCTCTTCCTGCTCCATCAGGCTCAGTTGCAGGCTTTCGTTTTCATCTTTGGCCTGGGCCAGTTCTGCGCTCAGGGCCTGGTTGGTGCTGAGCAAGCTCTGGTTCTGTTGCACCAGGTCGCTGACCAGTTGTTCCAATTGGCTTAGGGATGCTTCCAACATTTTGATTTTCCGGGGTTTTTCAAAGGGCGCGTACGATAAAGAAAAGTCACGGTGGATGCCAGGGTTATACGGGCGCAAAGCCTTGATTTTCCTGACGGCGACTGTCCTCGCGAGTTTTAAAGACTGTGATTGGCTCATCTGGTTCCTGCACTTCGTCGCCCGCCTTTATGCAGGAGCGAGTTCGCTCGCGATGCTGGTCAACGATTACGCGTTCTTCCAGACAGCCCGCGTAATCGTTGCCGTCCATCGCGAGCAGGCTCGCTCCTACAGAGAACGACCGGTTAGCGGCAAAAACCGCGTAGCGGCTCAAGACTTGAGGCGCATGACCGATATGTCATCCATACAGCAGCCTCAGCCCCGCACGGACGCGCTCATTTTGGTACCCGCCATGTCCCTTCGAAATATGAATATTGCTCCACGGGCGTTCCTCAGCTTCGCCCTGATCGGCGGCTTGATGATGATTCTGGGGGTGTTTGCCTTGAATCAGATGAGCAAGATCCGTGGCGCCGCCGAAGAAATCACCTTGAACAGCGTGCCGAGCATCCAGAGCCTCGATGAGTTCACCCAACTCACCTTGCGCCTGCGCGTGCTGTCGTATCGCTTGCTGGTCAATCGCGAACCGGACGTCCAGCAGAAAACCATGGAATTGCTGGAGACGCGCAACCAGCAGATCCGCGCCGCACAAGCGACCTATGAAAAACTGATCGCCAGCCCGCAGGAACGCGCAGCCTACGACCAATACGTGCAGTTGCTGGGGCAATACCGCCAGATCGAAGACCGGATGAAGACCCTGTCACGCAACAATCAGGTCGATGAGCTGCGCACACTGCTCAACACCGATTTGCTCAACAACGCCGAGGCCGTGAACGCTGTGTTGAACCGACTGCTGGAGATCAATACCCAGCAGACCCACGACACCAACCAGCAGGCCGCCGATCAATATGATTCGGCGTTCGATCTGGTCATCGCCTTGCTGGTGGCCGCCACCGCACTGACCCTGGCCCTCGCCTGGTCGCTGACCAACAGCATCACCAAACCCATCGCCAATGCCCTGGGTGCCGCCGAAAGCATCGCCGAAGGCGACCTGACTCGCCCGATCACGGTCGACGGCGAGGACGAGGCTGGTCGCTTGCTGGCGGCGATGGCAAAGATGCAGGACAAACTGCGCGACACCCTGCAGCGGATTTCCGGCTCGGCCACGCAACTGGCCTCGGCCGCTGAAGAACTCAACAGCGTCACCGACGAAAGCGCTCGCGGCCTGACCCGGCAGAATAACGAGATCGAGCAGGCCGCCACCGCGGTCAACGAGATGACCAGTGCCGTGGAAGAAGTCGCGCGCAACGCCGTCAGCACCTCCGAAGCCTCGCAGAGTGCCACCGCTTCTGCCGGGGATGGCCGCGACCTGGTGCAGGAAACCGTCAGCGCCATCGAACGCATGAGCGCCGACGTGCAAAGCACCGCGACCCTGATCGGCGACCTGGCCAATGAGTCCCGCGACATCGGCAAGGTGCTGGATGTGATTCGCGGGCTGGCCGATCAGACCAACCTGCTGGCGTTGAACGCCGCGATCGAAGCAGCCCGTGCGGGTGAAGCCGGTCGCGGGTTTGCCGTGGTGGCGGACGAAGTGCGGGCCCTGGCCCATCGCACCCAACAGTCGACCAGCGAAATCGAACGCATGATCGGCAGCATCCAGAGCGGCACCGAGCACGCGGTGGATTCGATGCGCAACAGCACCGAGCGCGCCGAGTCGACCCTGAACATCGCCCGTGGTGCCGGAATGTCGCTGGACACCATCAACAGCGCCATCGTCGAAATCAACCAGCGCAACCTGGTGATCGCCAGCGCCGCAGAAGAACAGGCGCAGGTGGCCCGTGAAGTGGACCGCAACCTGGTGAACATCCGAGACCTGCCGGTGCAATCGGCCACGGGCGCCAACCAGACCAGCGCGGCGAGCAGCGAGCTGTCGCGGCTGGCGGTGGATCTGAATACCATGGTCGGACGCTTTAGCCTGTAACCGCTCCCTGTAGGAGCGAGCTCGCGATGCTGGTCAACGATTACGCGTACTTCCAGACAGCCCGCGTAATCGTTGACGTCCATCGCGAGCAGGCTCGCTCCTGCAGGGTTCTGCGTTTAAAAAGCTTTTTGACAGCATCACATTTCAACAGGTTAGAATCGCTGGCACGCAGACTGCATGGTCAGTTTGTGCCCGCCTCTCAGCTTTCCGGAGTACTGCCTTTGAATGCGACGACCATCAACAGCCTGTTCTTGATCGGCGCGTTGCTGGTAGGTGCGAGCATTCTGGTGAGCTCACTTTCGTCGCGCCTCGGCATCCCGATTCTGGTGATCATCCTGGCCGTCGGCATGACCGCCGGCGTCGATGGCGGCGGCATTATTTTCGACAATTACCCGACGGCCTATCTCGTCGGCAACCTCGCGTTGGCGGTAATCCTGCTCGACGGCGGGTTACGCACCCGAGTCTCGAGTTTCCGTGTGGCGTTGTGGCCCGCGTTGTCACTGGCGACCATCGGCGTGTTGATCACCACCGGGCTGACCGGGATGGCCGCCGCCTGGTTGTTCAACCTGAACCTGATTCAAGGCCTGTTGATCGGCGCCATCGTCGGCTCTACCGACGCCGCGGCGGTGTTTTCGCTGTTGGGCGGCAAAGGTCTGAACGAACGGGTGACGGCGAGCCTGGAAATCGAATCCGGCAGCAACGACCCGATGGCGGTGTTCCTCACCGTGACCCTGATCGACATGCTCGCCAGCGGCCAGACCGGCCTGCACTGGAGCCTGTTGACCCACCTGGTGCGCGAGTTCGGCATCGGCGGCTTCATTGGCCTGGCGGGCGGCTGGCTCATGCTGCAATTGGTCAACCGCATCAATCTGGCCACCGGTCTGTATCCGATCCTGGTCATCGCCGGCGGTCTGGTGGTGTTTGCCCTGACCAACGCCCTGCATGGCAGCGGGTTCCTGGCGGTGTACCTGTGCGGCCTGGTGATCGGCAACCGTCCGGTGCGCAGTCGCCACGGCATCCTGCACATGCTCGACGGCATGGCCTGGCTGGCACAGATCGGCATGTTCCTGGTACTGGGACTGCTGGTCACGCCCCATGACCTGCTGCCGATTGCACTGCCGGCACTGGGCCTGGCGCTGTGGATGATTCTGTTTGCCCGGCCGCTGTCGGTGGTGGTCGGCCTGCTGCCGTTCAAGGCGTTCCACGGCCGCGAAAAGGCGTTCATTTCCTGGGTCGGCTTGCGCGGCGCGGTGCCGATCATTCTGGCAGTGTTCCCGCTGATGGCCGGTCTGCCCAACGCCCAACTCTACTTCAATCTGGCGTTCTTCATCGTGCTCGTTTCGCTGCTGGTACAGGGCACCAGCCTGCCGTGGGTGGCGAAGCTGTTGAAAGTGACCGTACCGCCGGAGCCCGCGCCGATCTCCCGCTCTGCCCTGGAAGTGCACGTCACCAGCGAGTGGGAGCTGTTCATTTATCGCCTCGGTGCCGAGAAATGGTGCATCGGCTCGCCCCTTCGCGAACTGAAAATGCCCGAGGGCACCCGTATCGCGGCCCTGTTTCGTGGCCAGCAACTGCTCCATCCGTCGGGTAGTACGGTGCTCGAAGTCGATGATTTGCTCTGTGTCATCGGCCATGAACACAACCTTCCGGCCCTCGGAAAACTGTTCAGCCAGGCACCGCAACGCGGTCTCGATTTGCGCTTCTTCGGCGACTTCGTACTCGAAGGAGATGCCCAGTTGGCCGCGGTTGCCGCCCTGTACGGGTTGAAAGTCGACGGCATCGATCCGGACATGTCCCTGGGGCACTTCATCGCCCAGAAAGTCGGGGGCGCCCCCATCGTCGGTGACCAGGTGGAATGGAACAACACCATTTGGACCGTCGCCGTCATGGACGGGAACAAGATCGCCAAAGTGGGCGTCAGATTCCCCGAAGGAAGTCGCCCGGGTCCGGGCCTCTTCCTCTAAACTCCACACTTCGTTTCGCTTTTTGATCGGTCTCTATGTCAAGCCTGCGCACCTTTTTTGTCATGGTCCTTCTGGGCCTGAGCCTCTCCGTCGGTACGTTACAAGCCGCCGAACCGCCGTCCCGCGAAGCCGTGCAAGCGAGCCTGGACAAAATCGCCGACCGCAAACTGCCGGAAGCCGATCAAAAGGCCCTGCAATCGGTCCTGCAAAACACGCTGACACAGCTCAACAACCGGCGTGATTACGAGCAGAAGCTCAGCGATCTCAAGCAGCAGCTGGCCACCGCGCCCAAACAGACCATCGAAAACCAGCGCGAGCTGGCGCGTCTCAAGGCCAGCAGCGTGGTACCGGTGGCGCAACGCTTTACCAAAGAGTCGATTCAGCAACTTGAGCAAATGCTGACCGATCGTTCGACCCAGCAAAGCGATCTGCAAAAAGCCCTGGGCGACGCCAATACCCTGATCATTACCGCCCAGACCCGCCCCGAGCGCGCCCAGGCAGAGATTTCAGCCAGCCAGACGCGCATTCAGCAGATCAACAACATCCTCAAGACCGGCAAGGACAGCGGCAAGACGTTGAGCGCCGAGCAACGCGACCAGTTGAATGCCGAGCAGGCGGCACTGAACGCCCTGATCCCGCTGCGACGCCAGGAACTGGCCGGCAACACCCAACTGCAAGATCTGGGCAACAGCCAGCATGACCTGCTCTCGGAACGCTCCGACCGTCTCGACCAGGAAATTCAGGACCTGCAAAGCCTGATCAACCAGAAGCGCCTGGCCCAATCCCAGGAAACGGTGACGCAGCAATCCATCGAAGCGCAGAAGGCGGGGGGCAGCAGCCTGCTGGCCACCGAAAGCGCGGCCAACCTGAAGCTTTCCGACTACCTGCTCAAAAGCACTGACCGCCTCAATGAAGTCACCCAGCAGAACCTGCAGACCAAGCAACAACTGGACAGCCTGACCCAGAGCGATTCGGCCCTGGACGAGCAAATCAACGTGCTCAAGGGCAGCCTGCTGCTGTCGAAGATCCTCTACAAACAGAAACAGGCCCTGCCGCGCCTGAGGGTCGACCGCAACCTGGCCGACCAGATCGCCGACATCCGCCTGTATCAATTCGAAGTCAGCCAGCAACGGGAATTGCTCAGCAACCCGGCCACGTATGTCGACAACTTGCTGTCGACCCAAACGCCCGAGCAAGTCACCCCGCAACTACGCAAAAGCCTGCTGGAACTGGCCACGACCCGCGCCGACCTGCTGGAACGCCTGAACCGCGAGCTGAGCGCGGTGCTCAATGAATCGATCACGCTGCAACTGAATCAGAAGCAACTGCTCAGCACCGCGCAAAGCCTGCGGGCGACGCTGGATGAGCAGATGTTCTGGATTCCCAGCAACAAACCGCTGGACCTCGAATGGATACGCAGCGTACCGGAGCGTCTGCAACGCCAGGTCGACAGCCTGCCGCTGGCCTCGAGCCTGAGCGAGCTGACCGATGGCCTGACCCAGCGGCCGCTGCTGTTCCTGCCACTGGCGCTGCTGATCGGTGCCCTGCTGTGGCGACGCAAGAATCTGTACGCCCGCCTGAACAAGGTTCACCAGGACATCGGCCACTTCAAGCGCGACAGCCAGTGGCACACGCCTCAGGCGATCCTGATCAATATCCTGCTGGCCATGCCGGTTTCGCTGGGCCTGGGCTTGTGCGGCCTGGCGCTGCAAATCGACGCCCGCGGGCAGAACGCCAATATGGGCGCGGCGCTGCTGCAAATGGCCGGGGCCTGGCTGGTGTTCTATACCGCCTATCGCATCCTCGCGCCGCGCGGTGTGGCGGAACTGCACTTCCGCTGGGAAAAGCCCCAGGTCGAGTTCCTGCGCGGCTGGATCCGTCGTCTGGGCATGGTCGTCATGGCTCTGGTGACAGTCGTGGCCGTGGCCGAACTGCAACCGGCGGCGCTGGCCGATGACGTGCTCGGCATGCCGGTGGTGCTGATCTGCTACGCCCTGATGACCTTGCTGCTCAGCCGCCTGCTGATCGGCAGCCCGACCCATGAAAACGCTTCGCTGTTCCGCAAAGCGGTGGGGATTCTGTTCACGGCCCTGCCGGTCGCCCTGTTCGTCGCCGTGTGCTTCGGCTACTACTACACCGCGCTGAAACTCAGCGACCGCTTGATCAACACGTTGTACCTGCTGATGTTCTGGCTGGTGATCGAGGCCACCTTCGTACGCGGCCTCAGCGTGGCCGCCCGGCGTCTGGCCTACCAGCGCGCCCTGGCCAAACGTCAGGCCGCCAAAGAGGCCGGCGACGGCGAAGCGGTCATCGAAGAACCGACCATGGACATCGAGAAGGTCAACGAACAGTCCCTGCGCCTGATCCGCCTGGCACTGCTCGGCGGCTTCATCGCAGCGCTGTATTGGGTCTGGGCCGACCTGATCACCGTGTTCTCGTACCTGGACAACATCACCCTCTACGAATACACCAGCGGCACCGGCGCCAACATGAGCATGGTGCCGATCAGCATCGGCGACATGCTCGGCGCGCTGATCATCATCGGCATCACCTTTGCCCTGGCGCGTAACTTGCCGGGCCTGCTGGAAGTGTTGGTGCTGTCGAAACTCAACCTGGCCCAGGGCAGCGCCTACGCCACCACCACGCTGCTGTCCTATGTGATCGCTGGCGTCGGTTTCGTCTCGACCCTGTCGACCCTTGGCGTGAGTTGGGACAAGTTGCAATGGCTGGTGGCGGCACTCTCGGTCGGCCTCGGTTTCGGTATGCAGGAGATCTTCGCCAACTTCATCTCCGGCATCATGATCCTGTTCGAACGCCCGGTGCGGATCGGCGACACCATCACCATCGGCAACCTGTCGGGGACGGTGAGCAAGATCCGCATCCGCGCCACGACCATCACCGACTTCGACCGCAAGGACATCATTGTCCCGAACAAAACGTTCATTACCGGGCAATTGATCAACTGGTCGCTGACCGACACCATCACCCGGGTCACCCTCAAGCTTGGCGTCGATTACGGATCGGACCTGGACCTGGTCAAAGAACTGCTGTTGAAAGCGGCCCGCGATAACCCCCGCGTGCTGAAGGATCCGGAACCGCATGTGTACTTCCTGAACTTTGGTGAAAGTACCCTCGACCACGAGTTGCGCATGCACGTGCGCGATCTCGGCGACCGAAACCCGGTGATCGATGAAGTCAACCGCTTCATCAACCGCGAGTTCAAGAAACAGCACATCAACATCTCGTTCCGGCAGATGGAGGTCTACCTCAAGAACCTCCACGGTCAGGAATACAAGTTGGTGCCGATCGAGCCGGAAACCAAAACCACCGCGTCGCCCGTTGATGGCAAACCGCAGCAAGAGCCGCCCGCCGCCAAACTCGACTAACCGGCCATTCCCCAGCAGAATGCTCGGACATTCTGCTGGAGACGGCCTTTGAAAGCCCTCGACGAACTGACCTTCGATAATCGCTTCGACCGCCTGGGCGACGCGTTTTCCGCCCATGTGTTGCCCGAGCCCATCGACAACCCGCGCCTGGTCGTGGCCAGCCCTGCCGCCATGGCGCTACTGGACCTCGACCCGGCCGTCGCCGAAACCCAGGAGTTCGCCGAGTTGTTCAGCGGCCACAAACTCTGGGCCGATGCCATTCCGAGGGCGATGGTCTACTCCGGTCATCAGTTCGGCTCCTACAACCCGCAACTGGGCGACGGTCGCGGATTGTTGTTGGGCGAGGTGTACAACGAGGCCGGCGAACATTGGGACCTGCACCTCAAAGGCGCCGGCCAGACGCCCTTCTCGCGCATGGGCGACGGACGGGCCGTGCTGCGTTCGTCGATCCGTGAATTCCTCGCCTCCGAAGCCCTGCACGCCCTGAACATCCCGACCACCCGGGCGCTGTGCGTGATCGGCTCCGATACACCGGTCTGGCGCGAGAAACAGGAACGCGCAGCCATGGTCTTGCGCCTGGCACCGAGCCATGTACGCTTCGGGCATTTCGAATATTTCTACTACACCAAGCGTCCCGAGCAGCAGAAAGAACTGGGCGATCACATCCTCGCCATGCACTTTCCCGAGTGCCTGGAACAACCGGAACCTTATCTGGCGATGTTCCGCGAGATCGTCGAGCGCAACGCCGAACTGATCGCCAAGTGGCAGGCGTACGGCTTTTGCCACGGGGTGATGAATACCGACAACATGTCGATCCTGGGCATCACCTTCGACTTCGGCCCGTTCGCCTTCCTCGACGACTTCGACGCCAACTTCATCTGTAACCACTCCGATGACCAGGGCCGCTACTCCTTCAGCAACCAGGTGCCCATCGGCCAATGGAACCTCAGCGCCCTGGCTCAGGCCCTGACGCCGTTCATCAGCGTCGAGGCCCTGCGCGAAACACTGGGGCTGTACCTGCCGCTGTTCCAGGCCCATTACCTCGACCTGATGCGTCGCCGCCTCGGCCTGACCACAGCTGAAGACGATGACCAGAAACTGCTGGAGCACCTGCTGCAACTGATGCAAAACAGCGGCGTGGATTACAGCCTGTTCTTCCGCCGCCTGGGTGAAGAATCACCGGAAGCGGCCGTCGCCCGTTTGCGCGATGACTTCGTCGACCTCAAGGGTTTCGATGCCTGGGGCGAGCAGTACATCGCCCGGGTAGCCCGGGAAGGCGAACTGAATCAGGAACAACGCCGTGCCCGGATGCATGCGGTCAACCCGCTGTACGTCCTGCGTAACTACCTGGCGCAAAAGGCTATCGATGCCGCCGAACGTGGCGATTACTCGGAAGTCCAACGCCTGCACGCGGTGCTGAGCAAGCCGTTCGAGGAGCAACCGGGGATGGAAAGCTACGCCGAACGGCCACCTGAATGGGGCAAGCATCTGGAGATCAGTTGCTCGTCGTGAGACGTGTCAGATAAAGACCTCCGCCGACACACCAAAGCGCTCGGCCAGCCAGCGGATCTGACGCAAGTTGAGCTGGCGCTTGCCGCTCAGGATCTCGGAAACGACAGACTGAGCGCCGACGCCCGGCAGGTCGCTCTGGCTCAGGCCGTGCTCACGCATCAAGTAGCCAAGAACCTCGACCCCGCCAGGCTTCGGCATCGGGTGATGCTTATGATCCCACTCCTCAATCCAGTCACCGATGATATCCACCAGGCTCATCAGCGGGTGGGACTCATCATCGCCGGTCATCTCGAGCAACTCGTCCAGCGCCTGTGCCAGCATGTCATAGTCATCTTCGCTTTTCGGTTTCCGAAGAAGCGGTGAGACAAACTCCCAGTGCTCGGCAGCTCTTTTGATCAGGATACTCATGTTCCTATCTCCTTCCATTTGCCGCGATCATATTCACGGTGGTCCAGCACACACTTGATATAAAGCTTCTGCGATCGATATCTGACAAAAGCTATCAGCCGCAATTTGTTGCCACCGATATCGAAAACATGAAATTCACCCACCTTGTCGACCGCAGGAAATGTGGCTCTCATCGCCGCAAAGTCAGACGGATTGCTTCCTTTGGCCAATTGATACCAATGATCCAGCGCGCTGGCTGCCATTGGCCATTTGGCCTTGGCTTCGCGTACTCTTTTTTCGGTGAGAACATGCATGCAACATCCTTATCGCATTTTGCTATGGAAAGTTAATCTCAGATCGAAAATATCGCAAGTTGCGATATTCCTGAGCAGACCAGCGGTCCTCGCTCAGTGCGACTCAGCCTAGTTTCGTCGCCGGAGAGTGTGAGATTGAAAAGGTGAGCAAACGTCTCCAACTAGGAATTATCGGCTTCTATACAGGACCACGCTCATGACCGACCCACTCCTCATCCCCTGCCCCCACTGCAACGGCCTCAACCGTATCCCGGCCGAACGCCTGAATGACCATCCAAAATGCGGTCGCTGCAAAGCCGAGGTTCTGCTGAATAAACCGTTTGAGCTGAAACAAGGCGACTACGCCAGCCAGATCAAGGGCGATTTACCGTTGCTTGTGGACGTGTGGGCGGACTGGTGCGGGCCGTGCAAGTCCTTTGCACCGGTGTTCGAGCAGGTGGCCGGGCAATTGGCGGGCAAGTGTCGACTGGCCAAGCTGGACAGTGAGGCGAACCAGCAACTGTCGGCGCAGTTGGGCATTCGCTCGATTCCGAGCCTGATCCTGTTCAAGAACGGCCGGGAAGTCGCCCGCCAGAGCGGGGCGTTCCCGTTGCCGCAGCTGATGAGTTGGTTGCGTAGCCAGGGAATCTGAATGTAGGAGCGAGCTTGCTCGCGAAAAACCTGAGGGCGACGCGGCGTGTCAGGCTTCCAGCGTTATCGTTGACGACCATCGCGAGCAAGCTTGCTCCTACAGAGGTTTCAGGCGTTTTCCAGCAGGCTATGCAACTCAACGAACTGTTGCGTCAGCTTGTGCCGTGGATCGAGATGAATCAGCGGCGTATTGGCCTGATGGGATTCGCGCATGCGCACTGAGCTGGCCAGGTACACCGGCAATACCGGCAAGCCTTCGGCAATCAGTTCGTCGAGAATTTGCTGGGGCAGGCTGGCCCGGGCCTGGAACTGGTTGACCACGATGCCTTCGACTTCGAGACCCTCGTTGTGGTCTTCCTTCAACTCTTCTATTTCCGCCAGCAGGCCATAGAGCGCCTGACGCGAGAAACTGTCGCAATCGAAGGGGATCAACACACGATCAGCGGCAATCAGCGCAGAAACCGCATAAAAATTCAGCGCCGGCGGCGTATCGAGGTAAATTCGGTCGTAATCCTCATCGAGCTCTTCGAGCAACTTACGCAGCTTGTTGATCTTGTGCTTGGCCTCAAGCTTTGGCTGCAGGTCTGCCAGTTCGGCCGTGGCGGTGATGACATGGAGGTTATCGAACGGGGTTTCGTAGATATCGACCTGATTCTTTTTCGCGAACGGCCCGGAAGACAGGGTTTGCTTGAAGAAGTCGGCAATACCCATCGGGATGTCGTTGCCGGTGAGTCCCGTCAGGTACTGAGTGGAGTTGGCCTGGGCATCGAGATCCACCAACAGGGTACGGTAACCCTCGCTGGCACTGACCGCCGCCAGATTGCAGGCAATGCTGGATTTGCCCACACCACCTTTCTGATTGAACACCACGCGCCGCATGTCTAAACCTCCGTGTATCAAAGAATGACCGAGTGTAGTGGTCCTCGGCAGTGCTTCGCTACCTCGCAGAGACAGGGACCGCCCGGTCAGCCGATATCTCTCGCTGAAAAAGCCGCAAAAGGCCCATGGCGCGAAGACAGAACCGACAGACGGCCCCTCGACAATGTGAATCATTGTCAAACATAAGATTTTTCATGCACTGCCGATCCCTTATCATTGAGCAAAATGTAACCAGTATTTGCTACGCGTTGGTCGCACCGGGATAATGCTCGCCACTCGGCGCCAGGCGCCACGCAAGTGAGTCGTGGCTTTCAGCCAGTCACTGCGTCAAGCAAGCCCGCAAGGGCGGGATGAATGTCTGTGATCAATTTCAACATCGCCCAGTGGCGCGCGTGGGCCCCGGGGCTCGAAAGCGTGGACGATTGGCAGGTCTGGAGCCAACAGCCGGTTGTGTTGCCGGTCAGCGATGCGGCCCCCGACGTGTCATTTCTGCCAGCCATGCAGCGCCGTCGACTCAGCCGACTGGCGCGCATGGCGTTCAGCGTCGGCTGGCCATTGGCCGAAGGTCGCCAGGACCTGCCATTGGTCTTTATTTCCCGTCATGGCGAAACCCCTCGCACCCTCGACATTCTCAGCGACCTGGCCACCGACCAGCCGCTGTCGCCGACCCATTTCAGCCTTTCCGTGCACAACGCGATCATCGGCCTGTGGTCGATCATGCGCGGCGAAACCAGCGAAATGACGGCCCTGGCTGCGGCAGGCGATGGCCTGGAGCATGGCATGCTGGAGGCTGCGGCACTGCTGAAGGAAGGCGCGTCCGCGGTATTGGTGATCATCACCGAAGAACAACCGCCCCAGGCCTACTCGACCTGGATCGACGATGTGCCCTTCCCCTATGCCGTCGGCCTGCTGGTCACCCCCGGAAATGACTGGCAGCTGTCCCTGAACAGCCCCGCGGTTGCGTTGTCCAACGCTCGCTGGCCCCATGCGCTGAATCTATTGCCTACGCTGCTGGGCCAGCAAACCACCTGCCAACATGCCTGGAAAAATCGTGTATGGACCTGGCAACGCAACCTGTGACCGAGAAAAACCGCGACGCCTACTACTGGCGCCTGCTGGCCACCGCCGCAAGCTTTACCCTGTTCGGGGTGGGCGGCATGTGCCTGCGCCTGGTGATTTTCCCGCTGCTGGGCTGCCTGCCGGGCGATGCCCAGACCCACCGCTTGCGCGCGCGGCAAACCGTCAGTCGTTGCTTCTGGTTCTTCGTCCGGTTCATGACCCGTGTCGGGGTGCTGACCTACGACATTCAAGGCGCGGAAAAACTCGGCCGTCCGGGGCAAATGATCATTGCCAATCACCCGTCGCTGATCGACGTGGTGTTCCTGATCGGCCTGGTGCGCCACAGCAACTGCGTGGTCAAGCAAAGCCTGTGGGAAAACCCGTTCACCCGTGGCCCGTTGCGCCGCACCGACTACATCAGCAACGACGGCAGCATGGAGATGCTCGATGCCGCCGCCGACGCACTGAAAAACGGCCAGACCCTGATCATCTTTCCCGAAGGCACCCGCACCCAACCGGGCCAGGCGCCGGCCTTTCATCGGGGGGCTGCGGCAATAGCGCTGCGGGGTGCGAAAATCCTCACCCCGGTCGTTATCAAGGTCAGCCCGACCACATTGACCAAGGCCGAGCCCTGGTATCGGATCCCCAAACGGCGCGTGCACTTCAGTTTCCGTGTCGGGGCCGATATAGACCCACAGGCCTTCGCCGCGCAGGGCCCGCCTCCACAGGCCTCGCGCAAGCTCAACGACTATTTGCATTCTTACTTCATTAAGGAGCTCGCCGAAGATGAGCGATCTGCACACTAAGAACCTGGTGCTGGAAATAAAGGACCTGATCATCGAAGCCCTCGGCCTCGAGGACATGAGCGCCCAGGACATCGGCGACGACCAGACGCTGTTTGGCGAAGGCCTGGGCCTGGACTCGGTAGACGCCCTGGAACTCGGCCTGGCGATCCAGAAAAAATACGGCATCAAAATCGACGCCGATGACAAGGACACTCGTAATCACTTCAGCAACGTGGCGAGCCTTGCGGCGTTCGTCACTGCAAAACAGGCAGCTTGAGACCGGACCATGCAAACTCGTGACGACATTTTCAACACCCTGCGCGATGCCTTGGTTGAGCTGTTCGAACTGGACCCCCAGCGTGTGAGCCTCGAATCCAACCTGTACCAGGACCTGGAAATCGACAGCATCGACGCGGTCGACCTGATCGATCACATCAAACGTGAGACCGGCAAGAAAATCGCCGCCGAAGAATTCAAATCGGTGCGCACCGTCAGCGACGTGGTCGAGGCGGTCTACCGTCTGGTTCAACCGGCCGCATGAGCCGATTGATTGGCCTCGGCCTGCTGCTGGCGGGCCTGCTGTACCCCTTTGCGGTGTATTTCGGCATGGAGCACTTCGCCCCGTGGCAGTTCGGATTGCTGCTGGGCGGCCTTTGGCTGGCCCGCGCACTGACCGGACGGCAACGACCCGGCAGCCAGTGGATGGCCACGGTGGCGATCGTGTTCTGCCTGTTGCTGGCGTTGTTCGACAGCCCGGAGCTGTTGCGCTGGTATCCGGTGCTGATCAGCGGTTTCATGCTGGCGCTGTTCGGGCTCAGCCTGATATACGGCCCGCCCATGGTCGAACGCATTGCCCGTCTGCGTGAACCGCACCTGCCGGCCAAAGGCGTTCGTTACACCCGCCAGGTGACCATCGCCTGGAGCGTTTTCTTTCTCTGCAACGGTTTGTGTGCTGCCGCCCTGACACTGTGGGCGCCGCTGAGCTGGTGGATGTTATACACCGGCCTGTTTTCCTACGGATTGATAGGCCTGATGTTTGCCATTGAATGGCTAATACGACAACGGGTACGAGGCCGCCCATGAATTGGATAAAACTTGAGCACCTGTTGCTCAAGGCTGAAGCGGATCGTGCCGTAACGGCCGAACCACCGCTGAATCACGCACAACTGTGCACACAGGCCCTGACCCTGGCCGCCGGCCTGCAAGCCCAGGGTGTGCGGCGCATTGCCGTGCACCTTGAAGACGCCGCCGACCTGGCCATCGCCCTGCTCGGTGCCTGGCGTGCCGGCGTCAGTGTCTTGTTGCCGACCGATCTGCAAGCCCAGACCCGCCAGCGCTGGTCGAGCGAAGTCGACCTGTGGCTGACCGATCAGCCCGATGACGCGCACCTGACCGATTTCAACGCGCCCCCCCTCAGCGCCGCGGCACTGGACCTGGATCGTTGCTCGCTGAGCCTGTGCACTTCCGGCTCCAGCGGCGAACCCAAGCGCATCGACAAAACCCTGCGTCAACTGGTCAACGAAGTTGAAGCCCTGGAGCAACTGTGGGGCGCCGACCTGGGCCCGGCCTGCATCATCGGCAGCGTGGCGACTCAACACATTTACGGCCTGCTGTTTCGGGTGCTGTGGCCGCTGTGCGCCGGGCGTTCGTTCGTGCGCAAGCAACTGGCCTTTCCGGAAGACCTGCAACGCGCCAGCCGCGAGCACCCGGCCTTTGCCTGGGTCGCCAGCCCGGCGCTGCTCAAACGTATGGGCGACAACCTCGACTGGCCGGCCTTGAGCGCGGTGCGCCGGGTGTTTTCGTCTGGCGGCGCACTGCCGGCAGACGCCGCACAAAGCCTGCACCAACGCTTGCATCAATGGCCGACGGAAATCTTCGGCAGTTCGGAAACCGGCGGGATTGCCTGGCGCCAGGGCCACGATCTCTGGCAGCCCTTCGCCGACGTAAAACTGAGCCAGGACAATGACGGCGCGCTGCTGATCACCTCGCCTTACCTGCCGGCCGGCCATGTCGAACACACCGCCGACGCTGCGCGCATCGCGGCGGATGGCCGTTTCGAACTGCTCGGACGACTGGACCGGATCGTCAAACTGGAAGAAAAGCGCATCTCGCTGCCGATGCTGGAAAAGGCCTTGGTGGACCATGAGTGGGTCGTCGAAGCGCGACTCGGCGTGGTTCAGGAAAACCGCGCCTCCCTGGGCGCGCTGCTGGTCCTGAGCGAATCAGGGTTGCACGCCCTGCGCAATCAAGGCCGACGCAGCCTCACCCAGGCATTGCGCCAGCACCTGAGCCAGCATTGCGAAGCCCTGGCCCTGCCACGGCGCTGGCGCCTGCTGCGACAACTGCCGCTGAACAGCCAGGGCAAACTGCCCCAGGCCGATGTCGAAGCCCTGCTATTGGCACCGCGCCCCAAAGCACCGCAGGTGCTGGAACAAGTCGAAACCCAGGGCGAGTGGAGCCTGCAACTGGCCGTGCCGCCCGACCTCGCTTACTTCAGCGGACATTTCCCCCGGGCGCCGGTATTGCCCGGGGTGGTGCAAGTGGAGTGGGCGCTCAAGCTCGGCCAGCAATTGATGAACCTGCCGGAAAAATTCGCCGGCATGGAAGTGCTCAAGTTTCAGCAACTGGTACGCCCCGGCGATGAAGTCCAGTTGCACCTGCGTTTCGATCCGGTGCGCAGCAAGTTGTACTTCGCCTACCGCAATGAAACCGCCACCTGCTCCAGCGGGCGGATTTTGCTGGAGGCTGCGCATGCATAACCCTTGGCAAGAGAGCTTCATGGAGTGCTTTTTGTGGCGAGGGAGCTTGCTCCCGCTCGAGGGCGAAGCGCTCGCCATTGATCTTTTTGGGTCTGCTTCGCAGCCCAGCGAGAGCAAGCTCCCTCGCCACAAGGGTCTTGCAGAGGTTTCGGAGCATGCATAAACCCTGCGCCATCATCCCGGTCTACAACCACGAAACCGCGATCACCACCGTGGTCGATGCCCTGCTGGCCAGTCATCTGCCGTGCATTCTGGTGGACGACGCCAGCAGCCCCGCCTGTGCCAGGGTGCTCGATCAACTGGCCCTGCGCGACGATGTTCACCTGATCCGCCTCACCACCAATCAGGGCAAGGGCGGCGCAGTGATGACCGGCATGCGCGAAGCTTCACGCCTGGGTTTCAGCCATGCCTTGCAGGTGGATGCCGATGGCCAGCACGACCTGCAGGACGTCGCACGCTTTATCGAACTGTCCCGCGCCCATCCCGAGGCCGTGATCTGCGGTTATCCGCAATACGACGAGAGCGTACCGAAGGGGCGTTTGTATGCCCGCTACCTGACTCACGTCATGGTCTGGATCAACACCCTGTCGTTGCAGATTCGCGACTCCATGTGCGGCTTTCGCCTCTATCCGTTGCCGCCGACGCTGGCGCTGATCGATTCGACGAAAATCGGCAAACGCATGGATTTCGACTCAGACATTCTCGTGCGCCTGGCCTGGCGCAATCTGCCGATGGAGTGGCTGCAAACCAAAGTCCATTACCCGCTGGACGGCGTTTCGCACTTCCGGATGTTCCACGACAACGTACTGATTTCGAGCATGCACACCCGGCTGTTCTTCGGCATGTTGCTGCGCTCGCCCCTGATCCTCTGGCGACGGTGGCGCAGATGAACGCGGACAAGCAACACTGGGCCGACCGCGAGGAGCGAGGCAGTTTCTGGCTGATGAAGTTCACCGCGTTCGCCTCCAAAGTGCTCGGCCGACGCCTGTTGAGCCCGTTGCTGTACGGCATCGTGCTGTACTTCTTCCTGTTCGGTCGCAGCGCCCGCCACAGCGCCTGGCAGTACCAGCAACGACTGGCGGACTGGAGCGCTCGCCCCGACTTGCGACCGAACCAATGGCGGGTGTTTGGCCAGTTCATGGCGTTCGCCGATTCCATGCTCGACAAGCTCGATGTGTGGAACGGCAAGCTGAGCATCGAGCAGATCGAAATCATCGACCCGGCATTGCTGCGTAACCAGTTGCGCGGCACTCGCGGGCAGATGCTGGTGGGCGCGCATCTGGGCAACCTCGAAGTGTGCCGCGCCCTGGCGGAAATCGGCGAGAAGGTCACGATGAACGTGCTCGTTCACACCAAGCACGCCGAGCAATTCAACCGTCTGCTGGGCGAAGCGGGGGCGACCAATCTGCGCCTGATTCAGGTCAGCGAGCTGGACCCGGTGATCATGCTGCAACTGCACGAGCGCCTGGAGCGCGGCGAATGGCTGGCCATCGCTGGCGACCGCGTGCCGCTGCACGGAGGGCGCAGCGTAACCGTGGACTTCCTCGGCCACCCGGCGAAATTCCCCCAGGGGCCGTGGCTGCTGGCGGGCCTGCTGAAATGCCCGGTCAACCTGCTGCTGTGCCTGAAGAAACCCGATGGCGACTATCGGCTGACGATTGAGCCGTTCGCCGAGTCGATCACCTGGAAACGCAGCGACCGCGAGCAGGTCATTCATCAGTGGGCCTCCCGCTATGCCGAGCGCCTGAGTCACTATTGCCTCGAAGCACCTCAACAATGGTTCAACTTTTACCCTTTCTGGAAGACCGATGACGACGCCAACGCTTGAGCCGGTAACCTTCGGCGAACTCCCTTTGCGTATCGAAGACGTGCTGGCCCTGGCCAACCGTCAGGTGCCGACGCAGTTGCAAGGCGATCCCGAGTTCCGTCGGCGCATCGCCAAGGGCCCGCAATTCCTTGACTCCCTATTGGACAAGGAAGGCGTGATCTATGGCGTGACCACCGGTTACGGCGACTCCTGCGTGGTGGCGGTGCCGCTGCATCACGTCGAAGCGCTGCCGCGTCATCTGTACACCTTCCATGGCTGCGGGCTGGGCAAGCTGCTCGATGCCCAGGCCACTCGCGCCGTGCTGGCGGCGCGTTTGCAGTCGCTGTGCCACGGCGTGTCCGGTGTTCGGGTGGAATTGCTCGAACGCCTGCAAGCGTTCCTCGAACACGACATCCTGCCGCTGATTCCGGAAGAAGGCTCGGTGGGCGCCAGCGGCGATCTGACGCCGTTGTCCTACGTCGCCGCGACCCTGTCCGGCGAGCGCGAAGTGATGTTCCGCGGCGAACGTCGTCAAGCCGCCGATGTGCATCGCGAACTCGGTTGGCAGCCGCTGGTGCTGCGGCCCAAGGAAGCCCTGGCCCTGATGAACGGCACCGCCGTCATGACCGGCCTCGCTTGCCTGGCCTACGCCCGTGCCGATTACCTGCTGCAACTGGCCACGCGCATCACCGCGCTGAACGTGGTCGCCCTGCAAGGCAATCCGGAGCATTTCGACGAACGCCTGTTCGCCGCCAAGCCTCACCCGGGGCAGATGCAGGTGGCTGCATGGTTGCGCAAGGACCTGGCGATCGACGCGCCAACCGCGCCGCTGCATCGCCTGCAGGACCGCTATTCCCTGCGCTGCGCACCCCACGTCCTCGGCGTGCTGGCCGACAGCCTGAACTGGCTGCGTTCGTTCATCGAGATCGAACTCAACAGCGCCAACGACAACCCGATCATCGATGCCGAGGCCGAGCGCGTGCTGCACGGCGGGCACTTCTACGGCGGCCACATCGCGTTCGCCATGGACAGCCTGAAAAACCTCGTGGCCAACGTCGCCGACCTGCTGGATCGCCAACTCGCGCTGCTGGTGGACGAGCGTTACAACCACGGCCTGCCGAGCAACCTGTCCGGCGCCAGCGCCGACCGCGCGATGCTCAACCACGGCTTCAAGGCCGTGCAGATCGGCACCAGCGCCTGGACCGCCGAAGCCTTGAAAAACACCATGCCGGCCAGCGTGTTCTCGCGCTCCACCGAGTGCCACAACCAGGACAAGGTGAGCATGGGCACCATCGCCGCCCGCGATGCCATCCGCGTACTGGAACTGACCGAACAGGTCGCCGCCGCCACGCTGCTGGCCGCCAACCAGGGCGTCTGGCTGCGCGCCCAGGCCGAAGACGCCCGGCCGTTGCCACCGGCCCTGGCGGCCATGCACGAAGCACTGGCCAAGGACTTCCCGCCGGTCATCGAAGACCGCGCGCTGGAAGGCGAATTGCGCCTGTGCCTGCAACGTATCGCTGAACAACACTGGAGGCTGCATGCGTAGCAAGGGAGTGCTTCACACCGATACGGAAATCCTCGTGCCGTTCTTTGACGTCGACAGCATGAACGTCGTCTGGCATGGCCACTACGTCAAATACCTGGAAGTCGCCCGCTGCGCCTTGCTCGACAAGATCGGCCACAACTACAGCGCCATGTCTGACTCGGGCTACGCCTGGCCGGTGATCGACCTGCAGCTGCGCTACGTGCGCGGCGCGGTGTTCGGGCAGAAACTGAACGTGCGGGCCAATCTGGTGGAGTGGGAAAACCGTCTGAAGATCAACTACCTGATCAGTGACCTGGAAACCGGCGAACGCTTGACCCGCGCCGTTTCCGTGCAGGTGGCCGTCAACATGCACAACCGCGAAATGCAGCTGGCCTCGCCAAAGGTGTTCACCGAAGCCGTCGAGAGGATGCTGGCATGATTGTCTGCCTGCCCCGTTCCCCTGGAGGAGCGAGCCTGTCGAATCGTCGCACCGTCGCGATGGTCGTTAACGATGCCGCTGGGCACCTGGCACTCCGCGGCGCTCTCAGGTTTTTCGCGAGCAAGCTCGCTCCTGCAGTGTTCTGCGTGTTGCTGGGCATGCCGGGGCTGGCCAATGCCTTCGACCTGCAACAGCTCAGCGATCAACTGGCCAAACCGGAGGTGATCCATGGCCAGTTCATCCAGGAAAAACACCTGCGCGCACTGCCTCAACCACTGACCAGCAAAGGCACCTTTGTCCTGGCGAAAAACCACGGTCTGTTATGGCTGCTCAAAACGCCGCTGCAGCAGGATTACCGCATCACCGACCAAGGCATCGCCCGGCGCGACCCCAGCGGCTGGCAGATGTTGCCGGGCAAGAGCGCCGGGGCCGAGCAGAACCGTCTTTTCCTTGCCGTCCTGCAAGGCGATAGCAGCGGGCTGCAACGGGATTTCGAACTGTCGCTGAGCGGCGAAGCGCAGGACTGGCGGCTGACGCTGGTGCCGCGTTCGATGCTGCTCAAGCAGGTGTTCACCCAGATCAACATCACGGGCGGTGAACTGGTGCACAGCATCGAGCTGCTGGAAACCCAGGGTGACAGCACCCTGTTGCGCATGCAGGACAGCGTCAGTACCGAACCGTTGAGCGACGCGGAGCAACACGACTTTGCCGAGTGAACGCGCACTTCCTCGGCTGTTCCTGATCCTGCTGCTGGCGGTACTGGCGCTCGCCGGCTGGCAATGGCGTGACGGTGCGCCGCTGTCGGCCAACCTGATGGAACTGGTGCCCGGCACGACGCCGGACGCGCTGGAACTGCGCGCCGAACAACGCATGCAGGAACCGCTGAACCGCGAGATGCTGGTGCTGGTCGGTCACACCGATCGCCAGCAAGCCATCGCCATGGCGCACAAACTGGGCGATCAATGGCAGGCCAGCGGGCTGTTCGAGAAGGTCCAATGGAACCTGCAAGCCGATTTGCCAGCCTTGCGCACGCAACTGCTGCAAGGCCGACTGGCGATGCTTTCGGCAACAGATCGCCAGCAATTGATCGAACACCCCGACGCCTTTATCCAGCAACGGGTGCAAGCACTGTTCGACCCCTTCACCGGTTTCAGCCTGGTGTCGAGCCAGGATGACTGGCTGGGCCTGACCGGGCGCATCCAGAACAGCCAGCCGCAGCACGGCTTGGTGCAACTGGACATTGGCAGCGGCGCATTGATCGCCGACGCCGACGGCAAGAGCTGGGTGCTACTGCGTGCGCGGACCACCGGCAACGCCTTCGACATGAAACTGCCGCTGCAAGTGGCCGACCTGCTCCAGCGCAGTCGTGAACAAGCAGCCGAGTCTGATGTGCAGCTGCTCGCGGCCAGCGGCTTGCTCTATGCAGCCAATGGTCAACGACAGGCCACCCGAGAGATGACCTGGGTGGGGGGCGGCGCCACCCTGGGGATTCTGTTGCTGCTGTTGCTGGCCTTTCGCCGCTGGCGCGTGTTGCTGGCGTTCGTCCCGGTGCTGGTGGGCATGCTGTTTGGCGCGGTGGCGTGCGTGGCGCTGTTCGGCCACATGCATGTGATGACGCTGGTGCTGGGGTCGAGCCTGATCGGCGTCGCGGTCGACTACCCGCTGCATTACCTGTCCAAGAGCTGGAGCCTGAAACCCTGGCACAGTTGGCCGGCCCTGCGCCTGACCTTGCCCGGTTTGACCCTGAGCCTGATCACCAGCGCCATCGGCTACCTGGCCCTGGCCTGGACGCCATTCCCCGCGCTGACGCAGATTGCCGTGTTCTCCGCCGCCGGTCTGCTGGGTGCCTATTTGTCCGCCGTGTGCCTGCTGCCTGCGCTGCTCAAGGGTGTAGAGCTGCGCCCGGCGCAATGGCCACTGCGGGTTTGCGAGTTTTTGCTGGGGGTGCGTGAAGCGTTGCTCCAGCGCCTGCGCACGCCCGTGCTGTTTGCGCTGCTGATTGCCTTCTGCGTCGGCGGCCTGTTGCACCTCGGGACCCGCAATGACATTCGCCAGTGGGTCGGCGCCCCCCAACAATTGACCGACGAAGCCCAGACCATTGCCCGCATTACCGGTTATCAACCCACCAGCCAGTTCTTCCTGGTGCGCGCGGCCAATCAACAGGAACTGCTGGAACGCCAGACCGCCCTGAGCGAACGCCTGGATCAACTGGTCAACCTGAAAAAACTTCAGGGCTATCTGTCGCTCAATCAACTGGTGAGCCCGCCGAAAGAGCAGCTTCACCTGCGTGAAGCGTTGAACGCCTTGCCGAACGTCTGGCAGCCGCTGCTCGACGTCGGCGTGCCGGCCGAGGCGCTGCAAGCGGAGCTGAAAACCTTGCAGGCGCTGCCCGTCGAAGACATCGACGCCGCATTGGCCGGGCCCTTGGCCGAACCCTATCGGGCGCTGTGGCTGGGGCCGACCGATGATGGCGTGGCGGCCATGGTCAGCCTGCAAGGCCTGAACAACCCGTCACTGCTGCGCATCCAGGCGCTGGACCTGCCAGGCGTGCAGTTGGTCGACCGGCTTGGCGAACTGAACGACGTTTTCGCCGCTACCCAGATCAGTGCCGCAGAACTGAAGCTCGCCTCCTGCGCGCTGATCGTGCTGGTGCTGATCCTGCCGTTCGGCCTCGGGGGCGCGCTGCGCATTGTTTCCCTGCCGCTGCTAGCCGCGCTGTGCAGCCTCGCCAGCCTCGGCTGGCTGGGGCAGCCGTTGACCCTGTTCAGCCTGTTCGGCCTGCTGCTGGTGACGGCCATCAGCGTCGATTACGCGATCCTGATGCGTGAGCAGGTCGGCGGTGCCGCCGTGAGTCTGCTGGGCACCCTGCTGGCGGCGCTGACCACCTGGCTGTCGTTCGGCCTGCTGGCGGTGTCGAGCACACCGGCGGTGAGCAACTTCGGTCTGTCGGTCAGCCTGGGCCTGATATTCAGCTTCATGCTCGCCCCTTGGGCCGGAAAGCACAGGCACGCGGCACCCGTCGAGGAGCCGGCACAATGATGGTTGCACTGTTCTGGGCGATGGCCCTGGCGTTGTTCGCCGTGGCCACCCGACTGGGCCGGCATCTGGGCTTGATCCCGATTGTCAGCCAGTTATTGCTGGCAACCGTCGGCCTGCCGCTGCTGATGTATTTCTGGATCGAACCCCATTGGCAACTCAGTGGCGCGGCGCTGGTGTCGCCGATCTGGCTGAAAAACCTCTACAGCCTGAGTTTCGCGCTGCTGCTGGGCTACATCCTCAGCGATGTGATCGACCTGCAGCTGGATCGACAGAGCCTGAAAATCGCCCTTCCGAGTTTCTGCCTGCCGTTTGCCTGCGGCCTGGCCACGGCGTTCTGGCTGTTGCCACCGCAGCCATGGATCAGCTCGCTGGCGGTCGGTCTGTTATTCGCCATTACCGCGATTCCGGTGTTGTACCTGTACCTGCGGCACATCGACTACCCGCCCGCCGCCACCCGGCGCCTGGTGCAGACAGCGATCCTCATCGATCTCAGCTGCTGGACCCTGTTCGCCATCGCCCAGGGCACCCTGCATTTGAGCAGCCTGTTGCTGCCCTTGGCCGGCGCCTGTCTGCCGGTGCTGCTGCGCCTGCTCGGCCTGCGCCAGGCATGGCTGTACAGCGGATGCTTTTTCGCGCTGCTGGTGGTGGCCGAACACTACAAGCTCAACGCGCTGATTTTCGGTATCGGTTACCTGCTGCTGATGGCCGTATTGAAGGCGCCGCTGATACTGCCGTTTCCGGTGCGCTGGATGATTTTTCTGCAAACCTACATCGCCATCCCGCTGATCCTCACGTTCGGCATCGTGCAGATCAATGTGCACAGCGCCATGGACAGTCTTGGCTGGGTGCAACTGGCGGCGCTGCTGCTATTGCCGATCGCCAGCAAAATGCTCGGCAACTGGCTCGGCCTCGGCTGGGCTGGCGCTTCGTTCCAGGGCGCCAGCCGCTGGCGGGAAAGCGTGTTACTGAACATTCGCGGCTTGAGTGAGATCGTGTTTCTCAACCTGCTGTTGCAACAACAACTCATCAGTCCGGCGCTGTACTTTGCGCTGATGCTGATGGGCCTGATCGCCACCCTGCTGCCGGCACTGGCCGGCATGCATCGAATCCCCTTGAAACCCGCCGCCCCGGCAAGGAGCCCCCATGCCAACCGTTGAAATGGAACGTCGCCAGATCGTGGTCATCGGTGCAGGCCCTTCGGGGGCCATCGCCGCCGCGCTGCTCAAACGCCAGGGTCATGACGTGCTGGTGATCGAGCGCCAGCATTTCCCACGGTTTTCCATTGGCGAAAGCCTGTTGGCCCACTGCCTGGATTTCATCGAAGAGGCGGGCATGCTGGACGCCGTCAATGCCGCGGGATTCCAGGTGAAAACCGGTGCCGCGTTTGCCTGGGGCGAGCGTTACAGCGCTTTTGATTTCGGCGACACCTTTACCCAGGGCAAGCCGACGACCTTCCAGGTCCAGCGCGCCGATTTCGACAAACTGCTGGCCGATCAGGCCGCGCTGCAAGGCGTGGAAATCCGCTACGGCGAAGCCATCGTCAGCGTCGAGGTCGATTTGCCGCACCCGCAGCTTGGCGTGCGTCGCGAGGACGGCAGCGAATACCGCATCGAGGCGGACTTCATGCTCGACGCCAGCGGTTACGGTCGTGTGCTGCCGCGCCTGCTCGACCTCGAAGCGCCGTCGAACTTTCCGGTGCGTCAGGCCGTGTTTACCCATGTCGAAGACCGCATCACCAACCCGACCTTCGACCGCACCAAGATCCTCGTGACCACCCATCCCGACAAACGCGACGTCTGGTTCTGGACCATCCCGTTCAGTAACGGCCGTTGCTCGGTCGGTGTGGTCGCCGCCGCAGAGCATTTCGAGGGCCGCACCGATAACCTGGACGATTGCCTGCGCGGTTTCATTGCCGAGACGCCCAGCCTGTCCGGCGTGATGAACAATGCGGTGTGGGATACGCCCGCGCGGACCATCGGCGGCTACTCGGCCAACGTCAAGGCCCTGCACGGGCCAGGTTTTGCGCTGCTGGGCAATGCCGCGGAGTTCCTCGACCCGGTGTTTTCGTCCGGCGTGACCATTGCCATGCGTTCGGCGAGCATGGCCGCCGGCGTCCTGCACCGGCAGTTGCAAGGCGAAACCGTCGACTGGGAAAAGGCATTTGCCGAGCCGCTCAAGCGCGGGGTCGATACCTTTCGTTGCTACGTCGAAGGCTGGTACGCCGGGACCTTCCAGGACGTGATTTACCACGAGGGCAGCTCCGGGGAGATCCGCCGCATGATCAGCTCGATCCTGGCCGGCTACGCCTGGGACGAGCGCAACCCGTTCGTCAGCGAAGCCAAGCGCCGCCTGAAAGTGATTTCCCAACTCTGCGCACGGGATGCGACATGAGCTACCTGAGCGACAACTACGTCGAAGAAACCCGTTTCGGCCTCTGGTTCCTGCGCAGCTACACCTGGCAGTACCGTGTGCTGCGCGTGGCGATCGACGATTTGCGCAGCCTGTTCAGCGAGCCGCTGCCGAGCAATCCGGTGCTGCTGGACGCCGGCTGCGGTCAAGGCAAGTCGTTCAAGCACCTGCAACAGACCTTTATGCCCGGACGTCTGATTGGTGTGGATGCCGATCCCCACAGCCTGAACCAGAGCCGTGAAGAAGCGGTCTATCAGGGTATTGCCGTGGAGTTGATCGGCAGCGACTGCGCCACCCTTGCCGTACCGGACGCCAGCGTCGACCTGCTGTTCTGTCACCAGACCTTCCATCATCTGGTGGAGCAGGAAAAGGCACTGGCCGAGTTCTACCGTGTGCTCAAGCCAGGCGGCTATCTGCTGTTCGCCGAATCCACCGAGGCATACATTGATACCTGGGTCATTCGCTGGTTGTTCCGGCATCCGATGCACGTGCAAAAAAGTGCCGCGCAGTATCTGGAGATGATCCGCCGTCAGGGTTTTGAATTCGGTCCGCAAAATGTGTCTTATCCGTACTTGTGGTGGAGCCGTGCCAAGGATTTCGGTCTGCTGGAACGCTTGGGCTTGCGCCAGCCAAAACCCTTTGGCCAACGGGAAGAAACCCTGGTCAATGTGGTTGCGCGCAAACCGTTGAAAGGTGGAGTTTGATGCTCACCATCCGTCACTCAGAATGCATGGCCTGTGGGAGCGAGCCTGCACGCGATAGCGGTGGATCAGTCACCCTGAATGCCGACTGTACTGCCGTCATCGCGAGCAGGCTCGCTCCCACAGGGATAGCAGGCTTTCTGCGATTTCTGCTGTTTGCCGCAGCCCTGCTGCTCAGCGCCTGCGCCAGCCAGCCGCCGCTGCCCGAGCAGACCCCGAACCTGTCGCTACCGCTGCAATTGCACATCCAGCGCCTGCAGGCCGAACAACGTCAGGACTGGGTGCTGGTGATCCAGCGTGAAGGCCCGGGCATTCGCTGGTCGATGATGGACCTGCTGGGCATCCCGCAGGCACGCCAGAAGCTGGTCGACGGAACCTGGCATGCCGACGGCCTGCTGCCGCCCAACCCCGAAGCCCGGGAGCTGTTCGCGGCGCTGCTGTTTGCCCTGACCCCCAGGGACGAGTTGCACGGCAACTATCCCGCGGCCTGGCAACATGGCACCCAACGCACCCTGCCCGAACGCTGGGACGTTCGTTATTCACAACCGATGAGCTTTGAATTGAACCTGCCCAAAGGCCCGAAATATCAAGTCACGCCCCTGAGCGGGGAGGCACCATGACCGCCTACCTGAACGCCCTCGGCGTGATCTGCGCCCTGGGCCGCGACAAGCAGGAAATCGCGCGCAACCTGTTTGCCGGCGATTGCTCCGGCATGTGCAGCGAGGCCGGTTGGGTGCCGGAACGGTCGTTGCCGGTGGGCGCGGTCGCAGGCGAACTGCCGGCGATTCCACCCGAGTTAATCCGCCAGCGCAGCCGCAACAACCAATTGCTGATGGAAGCCGCCCTGCAAATTCGCCCGGACATTGATCGCGCCATCCAGACCTACGGTCGCGAGCGCATCGGGATCGTGCTGGGCACCAGCACTTCGGGCATCGACGAAGCCAGTGAGAGCCTGGGCTGTTACATCCGCGAGCAGCAATTCCCGGCCGACTATGACTACCAGCAACAGGAACTCGGTGCCCCGGCGAATTTTCTCGCCGACTGGCTGCAAGTGAGCGGGCCGACCTACGTCATTTCAACGGCCTGCACCTCCAGCGCCCGTGCCCTGATGAGTGCCCAGCGCCTGCTGGACCTGGGCGTGTGCGACGTGGTCCTGTGCGGTGGCGTCGACACCCTCTGCAAGCTGACCCTCAACGGTTTCTCGGCACTGGAAGCGGTATCAGGGCAGCGCTGCAACCCGTTTTCGCGCAACCGCAACGGCATCAACATCGGCGAAGCCGCCGCGCTGTTCCTGATGAGCAAGCAGCCTGGCGACAGCCAACCGATTGCCCTGTTGGGCAGCGGCGCCAGCTCGGATGCGCATCACATTTCGGCACCGGAACCGAGCGGACGCGGCGCACAGGAAGCGATGCGCAAAGCCTTGAATCGCGCCGGACTGCAACCGCAACAGATCAGCTACCTGAACCTGCACGGCACCGCTACCCAACATAACGACGCCATGGAAAGCCACGCCGTCGCGGCCGTGTTCCCTGAAGGGGTGCCCTGCTCTTCGACCAAACCCATGACCGGCCACACCCTCGGCGCGGCCGGAGCGCTGGAAGCGGCGTTCTGCTGGTTGAGCCTGAGCACCGGCAATCACGAGCACGCCCTGCCACCCCATGTCTGGGATGGCCAGGCGGACCCTGAACTGCCCGCACTGAATTGGGTGACCCCGGCCACGCGCCTGTCGTCCATTGGTCCCCGCTACCTGATGAGCAATTCCTTCGCTTTCGGTGGTAACAACGTCAGCCTGATTATCGGAGACGCCCCATGATTGACTGGCCGCTCGCCGAACTGCTGCCCCACGCTGGCGACATGATCTTCATCGAGCAGATCCTGGCGTTCGATGAAGAGCAGATCCACACCCGTCTCACCGTCAGGCCCGATGGTCTGTTCAGCCAACCGGACGGCAGCCTGCCGGCCTGGGTCGGGATTGAGCTGATGGCCCAGAGCGTCGCCGCCTTCGCCGGTTGCCATGCGCGCCAGCGTGGCGATGCCGTGGCGCTCGGCTTTCTGCTGGGCAGCCGTAAATTCGAATGCAATGTCGAAAGCTTCCCGGCCGGCACCGAGCTGACCATCCACGGCATTCGCTCGCTCGAAGACGATAACGGCATGGGCGTGTTCGAATGCCACATCAATGCACCTGGCATTCACGCCACCGCCCGTCTGAACGTGTATCGCCCGCCCCAGCCGACTCACTATCTTTCCGAGCCCGAAAGCTCGTCACAAGGAACACAGCCATGACTGAATCCGTACTGGTCACCGGTTCCAGCCGTGGCATCGGCCGCGCCATCGCCCTGCGCCTGGCCCAGGCCGGGCACGACATCGTGTTGCATTGCCGCAGCGGCCTGGCAGACGCCGAAGCCGTGAAGACCGATATCGAGGCCTTGGGGCGCCAGGCCCGTATCCTGCAATTCGATGTGGCCGACCGCGCCCGCTGCAAAGCCATCCTTGAAGCCGACGTCGAGGCCCACGGCGCCTATTACGGTGTGGTGCTCAACGCCGGCCTGACGCGTGACGGTGCTTTTCCGGCGCTGAGCGAGGATGATTGGGATGTGGTGATGCGCACCAACCTCGACGGCTTCTACAACGTGCTGCACCCGGTGATGATGCCGATGATCCGTCGTCGCGCCGCCGGGCGAATTGTCTGCATCACCTCGGTGTCCGGGCTGATCGGCAACCGTGGCCAGGTCAACTACAGCGCCTCGAAAGCCGGATTGATCGGCGCGGCGAAGGCGTTGGCGATCGAATTGGGCAAGCGCAAAATCACCGTCAACTGTGTCGCACCCGGCCTGATCGACACGGCCATGCTCGATGAAAACGTGCCGGTGGAAGAACTGATGAAAATGATTCCTGCTCAACGCATGGGCACCCCTGAAGAGGTGGCTGGCGCGGTGAATTTCCTGATGTCGGCGGAAGCCTCGTACATCACCCGGCAGGTTCTGGCCGTCAACGGAGGCCTGTGTTGATGAAGCGCGTCGTCGTCACCGGCATGGCCGGCATCACATCCCTGGGCAGCGATTGGGAAACCATCGTGGGCCACTTCGCGGCCAACCGCAGCGGCATCCGTCGCATGGACGAATGGGATCGCTTTACCGAACTCAACACCCGTCTGGCCGGCCCCATCGACGACTTCATGGTGCCGAGCCACTGGACGCGCAAACAACTGCGCAGCATGGGCCGGGTGTCGCGGCTTGCCGTGGGTGCAGCGGAGATGGCGCTGGCCGACGCCGGGTTGCTGGGCGATGAATCGATCAAGGACGGGCGCATGGGCGTCGCCTGCGGCTCATCGACCGGCAGCACCGACGAGATCAAGGCGTTCGGCAACATGCTGCTCAACTCGGTCGCCGAGGGCCTGAACGCCAACTCCTACGTGCGGATGATGCCGCACACCACGGCCGCCAATATCAGCATTTTCTTCGGCCTCACCGGCCGCCTGATCCCGACGTCCAGCGCCTGCACCAGCGGCAGCCAGGGCATCGGCTATGCCTATGAAGCGATCAAGTTCGGACGCCTGCCATTGATGCTGGCCGGTGGCGCCGAAGAACTGTGTCCGACCGAAGCCATGGTCTTCGACGCGCTCTACGCCACCAGCCTGAAAAACGACGCCCCGCAGACCTCACCACGGCCGTATGACAGCGCCCGCGATGGCCTGGTGATCGGTGAAGGCGGCGGCATGCTGGTGCTCGAAGAACTGGAGCACGCCCTGGCCCGTGGCGCTCGCATCCATGCCGAGATCGTCGGCTTCGGCAGCAACGCCGACGGCCAGCACACCACCCGTCCGGAGCAAGTCACCATGCGCAGGGCCATGGAACTGGCGCTGGAAGACGCCGGACTCAAGCCGTCGGACATCGGCTACGTCAACGGCCACGGCACCGCCACCGAACAGGGCGACATCGCCGAAACCGTTGCCACCAGCAGCCTGTTCGGCGAGCACATGCCGATCAGCTCGCAAAAAAGCTTCCTCGGCCACACCCTCGGCGCCTGCGGCGCACTGGAATCCTGGTTCAGCATCGAAATGATGAACCGCGACTTGTATGTGCACACGCTGAACCTGGACGAAGTCGACCCGCACTGCGGCAAGCTGGATTACCTGCGCGGCGAGTTTCGACAGATGAGCAACCGGTACGTGATGAACAACAATTTTGCGTTTGGCGGGGTGAATACTTCGTTGATCTTCAAGCGCTGGCCTTAAGCAGAACATCCCCCTTGTGGGAGCGAGCCTGCTCGCGATTGCGGTGGATCAGTCACCATGAACGCTGACTGTAATGCTGTTATCGCGAGCAGGCTCGCTCCCACAAAGGTTTTCGTGTCCCCGCATGTTCAGGGTGGATCGAGTTTATCCAGCACCCGGTTCACCGCCAGCTCGCCCAGCATGATCAATTGCTGGATCCCCACCAGGGTGTCGCTCTGCGACCCCTTCAGGTACCTGGCGAAATCCATGGCCATCACGTTGGCGGATGCCAGGGACACACAGGCGTGTTCCAGCAGGGTGTGGTTGTCGATATCGGGGTCGATGAGGAAGATGCTGCTCGGCCGGCGTGGCGCATGCGGATCGGTGTCCGGTGAGTGTTCTGAATCGGTCATGATTGAGCGTCCTGTAGCAGATCGGGCCGACACCTCATCGCGACTCTTCAAAAGGGTGGCAGCTGTACGCAGGTTAGTAGACCGGACCACGACGAAGCCGGCGCGCCAAATGGCGCCCTGCGCACAGCTACCGTCAAGGGCAGGTACGGACATACCTGCCTATCAGGAGCGCAAATGCGCTTAGTCGAGGTACGGGCTACTAAACCCGATCACTGACCATCAGTGACGCGGATCAAGTTAGCGATAGCCCACGAAGCGCACAAGCCGGCGGATTCTGGAGTAGTTGCAGGCAACGTCGCAAGGCGCTGTAGCCTATCCTGGGTAGTTCAGAAATGTCCCACGGGCAGCGGCGAAAACTCTGATGTGTAGGAGCGAGCTTGCTCGCGATGGTCCTTAACGATGACACGTGCTTCCTGGATGCACGCGGTGTTCTTTAGTCCATCGCGAGCAAGCTCGCTCCTACAGGGAATATTGTGTTCACACCGTCACGGCTTCAACGGCTCAACCTTCCTCGTCAACAACTCCACAAACGCCCTCGCCATCGGCGATTTCTGATCCTTGCGCTGCACCAGCCACACCGCCGACACCGCCGCCGGGTCGAGCAAAGGTCGGTAGACCACGCCATCTATGCGCATCCGCTGGTAGGACGCCGGCAACACCGAGACACCGAGCCCCGCCGCCACCAAGCCGATGATGGTCATCGCCTCGCCGGCCTCCTGGGCGAAGTGCGGGCTGAAACCGGCGTCGCGGGCCAGGCTGAGGAGTTGTGCGTACAGACCACTGCCGTAGCTGCGCGGGAAAAACACGAAAGGCTCCAGGGCAAGGGCCGACAGGAACAAGCCTTCTTCACTGTCCTTGACCAACGGGTGCTTGGCGCTGAGCACCGCCACCAGCGGTTCGCGCATCAGCTCTACCACACTCAGGCAATCCGGCAGGCCCAATGGCCGCATGATGCCGACCTCGATCGATTCGTCCACCAGCGCATCGGCCACTTGGGTGCTGCTCATTTCCCGCAGGTTCAGGTGCACTGCCGGGAAACGCTGGCGAAACGAGAAAATCGCCTGGGGAATGGTCGAGTTGAACGGTGCAGACGAGGTGAAACCGATTTTCAATTCACCCAACTCACCGAGCTGGGCCCGTCGGGCGACATCCGCCGCTTTGTCGACCTGGGCCAGCACCAGCCGCGCCTCTTCGAGAAACAGCCGACCGGCCTCGCTCAGCTCGACCCGACGATTGGTACGTTCGAACAATCGCGCCCCGACCTCCTGCTCCAGTGCCTGAATCTGCTGGCTCAGCGGTGGTTGCGAGATGCCCAGCACCTGTGCGGCGCGGCCGAAGTGCAGTTCTTCGGCGACGGCGATGAAGTAGCGCAGATGACGCAATTCCATGAAATTCCCATTAGGTCGTAGAAGCTATCAAACAGGTCGAACAATATATTGGATTGAATCATTAGCCAGCTATATGCTTTTTTCATTGCCTGACCGGCTGCGCCCCTCCGAGGTCCAACGTGAAAACTGCTGTCGCCCCACTTGCCCATGAAGTTCCACCTGCCGTACAGGACGATGTCGTCGCTGAACTCAAGGAGATCTACATCGAAAAAGGCACGCCGGCGTTCATGCGCACGGTGCTGGCGTTGTTCTGCGGCGGCTTCGCGACCTTTGCCCTGCTGTACTGCGTGCAGCCGATGATGCCGCTGTTGTCCCACGAATATTCGATCAACGCCGCACAGAGCAGCCTGATCCTGTCAGTGGCCACCGGCATGCTCGCCATCGGCCTGCTGATCACCGGTCCGATCTCCGACCGTGTGGGGCGCAAACCGGTGATGGTCGCGGCATTGTTTGCCGCCGCTCTGTGCACCATCGCCAGTTCGATGATGCCCAGCTGGCACGGTGTGCTGCTGATGCGTGCGCTGATTGGCTTGTCGCTGAGCGGTCTGGCGGCGGTGGCCATGACCTACCTGAGCGAAGAAATTCACCCGCAACACATCGGCCTGGCGATGGGCCTGTACATCGGCGGCAACGCCATCGGCGGGATGAGCGGGCGACTGATTACCGGGGTGTTGATCGATTTCGTCAGTTGGCACACGGCCATGCTGGTGATCGGTGGCCTGGCGCTGATCGCAGCGGCGGTGTTCTGGAGAATCCTCCCGGAATCACGCAACTTCCGCGCCCGCTCGTTGCACCCGCGCAGCCTGCTTGACGGCTTCACCATGCACTTTCGCGACGCTGGCCTACCGCTGCTGTTTCTCGAAGCCTTCGTGTTGATGGGCGCGTTCGTCACGCTGTTCAACTACATCGGCTATCGCCTGCTGGCCGAGCCGTACCACATGGAGCAGGCCTTCGTCGGGCTGCTGTCGGTGGTGTACCTGTCGGGTATCTACAGTTCGGCGAAAATCGGCTCGCTGGCCGACAAACTCGGCCGCCGCAAAGTGCTCTGGAGCACCATCGTGCTGATGCTCGCCGGCCTTGCCCTGACGATGTTCACAGCGCTGCCGCTGGTGATCTTCGGCATGCTGGTGTTCACCTTCGGCTTCTTCGGCGCCCACTCGGTGGCCAGCAGCTGGATCGGCCGCCGCGCCACCCTGGCCAAGGGCCAGGCCTCGTCGCTGTACCTGTTCAGCTACTACGCCGGGTCGAGCATTGCCGGCACGGCGGGCGGGGTGTTCTGGCACCTGGGCGGCTGGAACGGCATCGGTTTGTTCATCGGCGGTTTGTTGGTGGTAGCGCTGCTGGTGGCGCTGAAACTGGCGAAGTTGCCGCCGTTGCCGGGCGCCGGCGCGACTATCTGAGCACCAGCCGCGCCTCGAGCACCGCGTCACGCTTTTCCAGGGTCAGCGATTGCAGCGCAATACCGTCACGTTCGATGCCGTCCAGCCATGGCAGCAATGTCATGGCGTCGCCGCTGACGGTCAGGCGCAGCAGGTCGTTGTCGCTGTTCATCTGCTGCAACTCAAGCCCCGCCGTGGCCGCGCTTTCGCTGATGCGCAACGACAGGGGCTGATCGACCGGGCCGGGTACATGGCTGCGCGGTTGCGCCTGTTGCAGTCGGGCCGCCAGCGCCAGTTGCTGTTGATACTGACGCTCGGCCGTTATCAGTCGTTGTTGCGTCGGCTGCCAGACCAGACTGAACGCCGCGACACTCAGGACAAACACACTCAGTCCCCCCAGCAGTCGCTGCTCTCGAATGGACAGACGCTGCCAGCGTTGCAACGTCGCCGCTTTGAACTCGCTGGGTTTCATGCCTCTTGCTCCACCGTCAGCGTCGCCTGCACCCGGTTTTGGTCCTTGCTCGCGTTGTCGATCCGTATGGGCGTTCCTTGTTGCCGCCCCCGCTCGCGCAACAACTCCAGTTCGGCAAAGCTGTTGGCGGTCAGCTGGATTTTCCAGCCGTCGCCCTGGCGAAACTCGATGCGCTGGACGTCGACCGGACTGGCGCCAATGACGTGTTCGACCAGTTTGACCAGGCCGGCGATACGGCTGACCTCTGGCGCCGTACCCTGGTTTTGCAGGGCGCCGAGCTGGGCCGCCAGGTCGACGATGCGTGTCTGCTGCGAATAAAGCGCCTTGAACTGCTGTTCGTTACGACTGTAAAGTTCACGGCCCTGGCTTTCGAGAAAGTGGATTCGCGCTTCACTGGCCCCCCAGTTCAGCGCCAACAACAGTGCCATGGCCAACCCGCCGAGACGCCAGGGCAGACGTTTGCGTTGCCGGGCAAAATCACCGTGCAGCAGATTGATGGCCTGTGGCGACGCCAGGGTCAGCCATTGATCCGCATCGCCCATCTCCTGCCGCTCGTCATGCCACTCAATATCGATGGGCAACCCCGGTTTAAGCAGTGTCAGCCCATCCTCCGTCAACGTCAGACGAGCGGGCAAACCGCCACCGAGCATCCAGCGGCCGAACCACCAGACGCCGAGCGCCTGGTCCTGGGGCAACCGGTCGGCATCGACGAAGACTGAACGCACTTCAATGCCCGCCTCCTTCAACAGCTGAAGCACGGCGGCGAAGCGTTCGCGGTCGATCACCATTACCGGATAACTCCCTTGCGGGTCGCGAGCGCCGACGCTCAGGTGCAGTTTTTCCAGCGGTTCCCCCAGTTGCTCCTCAACGGCGAAGGCGATGGCTTGTGCAGCGGGTCGACGCCTGGCGGGCCAGGGCTCGCTGCGCACCCAACTGCAGAGTTCCATGGGTAACAACAAGTCGACCGCCTGCTCCTGGAGCGCCTGCGCGGCCTGGTTCAACGGCTGGAGTTGGCGTTGGCCGGTCGACGACCAGACACAACAGGGCCAGTCGAGCGACGGCGCGGCCAGGCCTTCGGCCGTCAAGTAGAGCCAGGTTTTCATGGGATTATCTCGTGGGTATTCGACGGCAGCACACGCCGTTGCAAGATCTTCAGTTGGCGTGTTTTGGGATCGCGTTCGACGTCGGTGGCCAGGCGCAAACGGCTTTGCCCTTGGGTTACCTGGACCGTGATCCGGTACCAGCGGCTATCGATGCCCAGGCCGTGGCTGCTCAAGCCCAAACCTTCAAGCATCGGGTCTTGGGTGAAGGCCTGAACGCTCGGCCAAGGCGTTGTCGAGCGCTGACGCAGCAATGCGGTTACCGTTGCCGCGTCGAGGCCATCGATTGAGCGCAAGACTATTTCCGGGGCCGTATTGATATTCAGCGCGGCTTCTTTGGGCAAGGTGGCGATCCAAGGTTCCAGCCGACGCAACCGTTCACCGTCGATACCCGGCAGCAGGCGCAGTTGACTCACTTCTCGCAACGCGCCCACTTGCTCCAATGGCAATGCAGGCAATTCGAGCATCTCCAGCAAGCGATGCCAGCGATTGAGCGTGACCTGATCAATCTGGCCCTGAATCAACAGGGCATTGACGTTGAAACGCCCGGCCAGGTCCTCGACCGCCACCCGTACGTGGGTGTCTTCAATCTCGTAACCACGGACCGTTGCCCAATCCTGAGTCAGGTCGACCGTGGTCTCTGAGGTTTGCCCGGCGTCCTGCAACCGCAGCAACGTCCAGGTTTCGTTGGCCAGGGCGAGTTGCTTCAAGTGCATCTGCTGCAGCTGCTGAGCGCTGCTTTGCAGCAACAGCCGATGGCTGCGCAGCACCCCGCCGATGATCAACAGGGCCAGACTCATGACCAGCAAGACACTGATCAAGGCCACACCACGCTGCTTCGCCCTCATGGCCAGGCCCCCGGCAGCAACAGCACCCGGCGGATCGACTCGAAGCGCCCTGTCGACAGTTGCAGTTCCAGCGCCAGCGGCGCATCGACCGCCTGGCCGGTCGGCCAATCGCTGCGCCAACCGGCCTGGCGATCAAACAGGCGCCAGCTCAAGTGCCGGACATCATCGAGCAGTTTTTGCCGTTGCACGATCGGCGTGCCCTCGCCTTGGCTGTCGCGCCATAGCGCTGTGTTTTCGAGGCGATAGGTCAGCGCTTGTCGTTCGCTGCGCGCTTGATCCAGCGGGTTGCGCCAGTTGCCGCGCTGCACTTGCAGCTGCGTTTGCTCAAGCCTGATCGGGTGTTCGGTGACGTGCAGCAGATCGCGCTCGATCACCGCCACGGCGCGTTGCAGGCTCCTGAATTCAGCTTCATGGGCCATGGTGCTGCGCTGAACGCGCACTACCCCATCGAACAGCGTCCAGCTGGCCAGCCCCAACAGGGCGAAGATCGCCAAGACGATCACCAACTCCAGCAAGGTGAACCCGGCCTGCTTATTCATGGCGATTGGGTATCCAGCCACTGGCGCGGTGCAGCACTTGCTCGCGACCGGCAAGGCTGATCTCGATATCGACTTCCAACAGACGCGGGTCGCTGCCGGCGCGGGCGCGCTGACGGACGACCCAGTCACGACCATCCATGCGCACAAGCCGTTGCAGCGGCCCAATGGCCGGCGTCGATTGCAGGCGCCATTCGGCCAAAGCGTTGTCCGCCACCCAGGCCGCCAACAGGCGCTCTTCGACCACCGCAGCCTGCTTCACGACGTACTGACCAGCCGACAGAACGGCCGTTGCCAGGGTGGCGAATATCGCCAGGGCCACCATGATTTCCAGCAGGGTGAATCCGTCCATGCGAGGCATGATCGACGGCCTAGCCATCGATCACCACCTCACTGATACCGTCGCTGGACAGGCTCAACCAGGCCCTGCCCCTGGTCTCGAACGTCAGGGTGAAGGTGCTGGTTTCATCGCTGCTGAGCATCAGCAATTGCGGGGGACCTTCGTCGGCGCCGAGGCTCACGGAATAACCGTCGTGTTTCAGGCGCAGGCGCAGATTGTCGGGCCAACGATAAAAGGCCGACACCGGCTCCCAGCCGCGCACGCCGAGCCGCATCGCCCGATAGCCATCGGCACTCAGGCGCACACCGTGTTCCTGGCTTTCGAGCACCGCCTGTTGGCGTAGCTGTCGAATCAGGCCCGCGAGCGCATCCGCTTCCTGCCTGGCCTGACGCGCCGGGTTCATGCCGGTAGCGAAACTCACCATGCCCACCAGCACGCCGATCAATACGATCACGATCATCAATTCCAGCAAGGTAAACCCCCGACAGCGACGTGGCATGGCTCACTCACCCCAGTTGCCGATGTCAGCCGCATGCCCTTCGCCACCGACCACGCCGTCGGAACCCAGGGAGTACAGGTCATAGCCGCCATTGGCCGATTTCACACCGGGGTTGAGGTACTGATAGGGCGTGCTCCAGGGATCGACAGGCAGACTTTTCAGGTAGCCCTGAGGGTTCCAGTTCCGCGCGGCCGGCTGCCCGGACGGACGCTTGACCAAGGCTTCCAGCCCTTGCTGGGTCGAGGGGTAGTGGAAATTGTCGAGGCGATACATTTCCAGGGCGGTGGCAATGGCCTGGATATCGACTTTGGCGGCGGTGACCTTGGCTTGATCGGGGCGGCTCATGAACTGCGGCACCACGATGGCCCCGAGAATGCCGATGATGACCACCACCACCATGATTTCGATCAGGGTAAAACCGCGCTGGAAGGTTCTGCGATGTAGGGCGTTCAAGGTCAATTCACCAATTGGTTGAGGCTGAGAATCGGAAGCAGGATGGCCAGCACGATGAGCAGCACGACGCCGCCCATCAGCACGAGCATGGCGGGTTCGAACAGGCTCACCACCAGGGCGATACGCGCTGCCAGGCTGCTTTCCTGTTGTTCGGCGGCGCGGGCCAGCATGCGGTCGAGTTCGCCGGCCCGTTCGCCACTGGCGATCATGTGCAGCATCATCGGCGGGATGTCGCCGCTCAGTTCCAGGCCACGGGTCAGGGTCCCGCCTTCGCGGACCGAGCGGGCCACGTCGGCCATGCGTGCGCGAATGGTCAGGTTGCCGATGACGGCGGCGGCGATTTCCAGGGCGTCGACCAGCGGCACTGCACTTTTACCGAGGATGGCCAGGGTGCTGGCGAACCGCGCGGCTTCCATTGCCCGCAACACTTCGCCGATCACCGGCAGGTTCAGCATCAGGCGATGCCAACGCAGCTGCCAGGTCGGCTGACGCAGGCTCCAACGCCAGAAACCAACCACCATCGCGATCACGCCGAGCAACGTCAGGCCGTGGCTGCGCAGTCCGTCACTGGCGCTGATCAGCGCTCGGGTCAGCCACGGCAATGCCTGACCGCTGTCGACAAAAATCTTCACCACGTCCGGCACCACGTAACCGAGCAGAAAACCGACGATCAGCACGCTGGCCAGCATCAGAATCGCCGGGTAGACCAAGGCCATCTGGATCTTTTGCCGCGAGGCCTGGCGGGCCTGGGTGTACGCGGCCAGTTGCTCCAGCACATGGCCCAGATGACCGGAGCGCTCACCTGCGGCGACCGTGGCGCGGAACAGTTCGGGGAAGGCCTTGGGAAATTGAGCCAACGCCGTGGCCAGCGCATGCCCCTCCATCACTCGACTTCTGACGGCCGATAACAGCCCCGCCACCCGACGCTTGGCACTTTGTTTGGCCACCGCATCGAGGGCTTCCTCCAGCGGCAGACCCGCCTGGACCAACGTAGAGAGTTGCAGCGTCAGCAATGCCAGGTCGGCGGCACTCAAGCGGCCGCTGCCAAGGGACGACTTCGTGCCCCCAGCGACCCGGATTTCACTCACATCACGGGGCCACAAGCCGCGCTCGCGTAACAACTGCCGGGCATGTCGAGGGCTGTCAGCCTCCAGCCGCCCCTTGCAAGGGCGGCCCTGGGCGTCGTCGGCGCGGTAATCGAAAGTCGGCATGCCTTAGTCCTCCCGAGTCACACGCAGTAACTCGTCGAGGCTGGTCAGGCCGTCGATCACCCGTTGCCGACCGTCCTGAAACAGACTGAGCGACGCCTTGCGCGCCTCGCCGAGCAATGCCTGCTCGCTGCCCCCCTGATGAATCAGCGCAGAAATGGCTGGCGTCACACTGATCAATTCGTAGATGCCGATGCGCCCGCGATAGCCGTGCTGGCACTGTTCACAGCCCACGGCCCGGAATAACTGCAAGGGCGCCGTCGCGTCATACCCCAGCCGCCGGCGGGTCGCTGCATCTGCGCGGTAAGGCGTCTTGCAATGCGGACACAAGGCGCGCAGCAGGCGTTGGGCCAGAATGCCCACCAACGAAGACGCCAGCAGGTAGGCGTCGACGCCCATGTCCACCAGCCGCGTGACCGCGCCGACCGCGCTGTTGGTGTGCAATGTCGAGAGCACGAGATGACCGGTGAGCGAGGCTTGCACGGCGATTTGCGCCGTCTCGCGATCACGGATTTCGCCGACCATCACCACGTCCGGGTCCTGGCGCAGGATCGCCCGCAAACCGCGGGCGAAGGTCATGTCCACCTTCGGATTGACCGGCATCTGGCCGACGCCCGGCAGGTGATATTCGATGGGGTCTTCGACGGTGAGGATGTTGCGCGTCTGGTCGTTCAGGCTGCTCAACGCCGCGTACAGACTGGTGGTTTTGCCGGAACCGGTGGGCCCGGTGACCAGCAGGATGCCATGGGGTTTGCCGAGCAGTTCGCGCAGGGCCGCCAGCGTACTGTCCGGCATGCCCAGGCGCGGCAATTCGAGGCGCCCGGCCTGTTTGTCGAGCAGGCGCAATACCACTCGCTCACCGTGCGCCGATGGCAGGGTCGAGACCCGCACATCCACTTCATGCCCGGCCAGCCGCAGGGCCATGCGGCCATCCTGGGGCACGCGCTTTTCAGCGATATCCAGCCGCGCCATGACCTTGATCCGCGACACCAGCAGGGTCGCCAGTTCACGCCGTGGCCGGAGCATTTCGCGCAATTGCCCGTCGACGCGCATGCGCACCGACAGGTACTGCTCGAAGGTTTCCAGGTGCACATCCGAGGCCTTTTCGCGTACGGCTTCGCTGAGCAGCGCGTTGATCAGGCGAATGATCGGCGCATCGCCCTGCTGCTCCAGCAAATCGGCGGTTTGCGGCACCTGATCCACCAGGCTGAGCAAGTCCAGGTCGTCATCCAGTCCTTGGGCGACCTGTTCCGCCGCGCTCTGGCCTTCGCGGTACGCCGCCGCCAGACGTTCGGCAAATACTGGCGGTGGCAACAGTCGCAGCGGCAGTTCCCGAGCGCATAGCCGCTGCGCTTCGGCCAGCGCGGTGAGTGGCGTATCGGCACGCAGCGCCAGCCCCCACTCGTCACCGTCGCGCTCCAGCAAGACGCCGAAACGCCGGGCGAAACCGAACGGCAGCGGCTGGAAATCATCGCTCACGCCGGTCATGGCGTACTCGTCGCAGGCTTGCGCAGATCGAACAGCGGCGCGTCGGAAACCGGTTCGAACAACTGACGCGCATCGGCCGGCAACAGCAACGAGTTGTTGCCCTGCGCCCCACGCTGACTCAAGTCATGCAGCGCGTTGTAACGCTGCCGGCTGACTTCAACCAGGTCTTCCTTGCTGCGCACGATGGTCGGTCGCAAGAACACCATCAGGTTGCTTTTGGTCTGGGTTTCCCGGTTCCAGCGAAACAGTGCGCCGAGGTAGGGAATGTCGCGCAGCAGCGGCACACCGCTTTTCTGTGTGCGCACGCTGTCGCGGATCAGGCCGCCTATCACGATGATTTCGCCGTCGTCGGCCAGGATGGTGCTCTTGAGCGCTCGTTTGTTGGTGATCAGGTCCGAAGAGTCGATGCCCGATACCGAGGGCGCGATGTCGGAGACTTCCTGCTCGACTTCCAGGCGCAAGGTCGAGCCTTCATTGATGTACGGCTTGATCTTCAGGCTGATGCCCACGTCCTTGCGTTCGACCGTGGTGAACGGGTTATCCGCGCCGCTGCTGTTGGTGGCGTAGGAACCGGTTTTGAACGGCACGTTCTGGCCGACGATGATTTCCGCTTCCTGGTTGTCCAGCGTCAACAGGCTCGGCGTGGACAGCAGGTTGCTGCGGGTGTTGCTGGCCAGCGCGGAAATCAATGCGCCGAAACGGTCGCTTCCCAGACGCAATAGCGCACCTTCGGGCGCTGATTTTTTCTCGTCGAACGTCAGGCCGCTGACAATGGGAATGTCGGTGCCGGGGAAGTTGATGAAGCCTTTGGCATCACCGGTATTCAAACCCCACTGCACACCCACGGCTTCGGCGATGTCGCCGGAGATTTCGACGATGGCCGCGTGGATCAGCACCTGTGCCCGTGGTTGATCCAACTGACGCACGATGCTTTCGATGGTCCTGACCTGCGCCGGCTCGGCGATCAACACCAGCGCGTTCTGGCTTTCATCGGCCTTGATCATGAACGTCGCACCGGAGGCCGTTTCTTTGCTGCCGCTCAGGGTCGGCGCGGCTTTGCGGCCCTGGCCCAGGGTTTCCAGAATTTCTGCCAGCTGCCTGGCGTCGCTGTGGCGCAGGCGGATCACCCGGGCGTTGTCAGGCAGCTCGGTGGCCGGAATGTCGAGACGGCGCGCCAGATCGGCCAGGCGTTGGCGAACGGCGGTCGGGCCAATGAGTATCAGGCGATTGGTTCGGCTATCGGCCAGCACCTGGATCGGCATATCGACAGTCCGCTTGCCCAGAGAGGCCTCCATGACCGGAGCCACGTCGCTGGCCAGGGCATGACGCAGTTGAACCACCGCATGCAGGCTGTTCTTTCCGGCATCCAGTTGCCGCACCACTTCGACAATTCGGTGCACATTGGCGGTCGTGTCCGTGATCACCAGCGCATTGGTCGATGCCGAAGGGCCGACATAGCCGTTGACCGACACCAGGGGCCGGACCAGGCCGGCAATATCGTTGGCGCTGCTGGTGTTCAGCTCGATGACCCGGGTGACGAATTGCGAAGCCGTGGCATTTTTTGCCGAGCCGCTGGCGCGGGTCCTGGCCTCGGTCACCGGCGTGATGAGGATCCGGTCGCCCTCGTCGATCACCGTGAAGTTGTGGGCGTCCAACACCGAGTAGAACAACCGGCGAACGCCCTCACGGTCGAGGGCCTGCCGGGACATCACCGTGATACGCCCGGAAACCCTGGGGTCCAGAACCACGGTGGTGCCGAGAATGGATGAGATTTCTTCGACAATGTCGCGCAGCTCGGCGTTGTTCATCGCCAACTGCCACTTTTCTTCCGCGGCCTGAAGTGCACCGGCAAGAGGCGCCGTCGCCAAAGCGACAACGAGAAACATGGAACGCAAGGCTTGCGCGCCAGTGAAGCTGTTCATGGGCTTGATCACTCTGACGGCCCGGCAATCGGGCGTAGATAACGCGTAGAAATAACGGAAGGCTGTGCATCGACGGACGATTCGAATGGGCGCAGCAATCGCGCGGCAGGTGGTTGCAGCATCAACCGCTCCTCGCGCCCCTTGTTCCACAACACCACTTGATTGGCCTCGACGCGGCGCAGAACACTGCCACCGGGCAAGCGATCGCCCACTTGATACATGCGCGAGCCTTGGGCATCGGCCAGCAAGGCACGGGACAGGCCACTGCTGACGACGAAGCTGGCCTGCAGGGTCAGCGGTTCGGCACTGGCGAGCAGCGCGGTTTGGGTCGTCAAGCCGAGCACGGTGGCCACAGCGGTGGCATCGAGAGCATGACCGAGGGTGGCGGGTGCTGGCGTTATGGTGGTCACTGTCAGGGGTGGCCGAGCGAAGAGTTCACGAAAGCGCCACTCCTGCCATGCCAGAAACACGGCGTAGCCCACCGGCAAAAGCAATAGGCCAACGTTGCGCAGGCGCCAGCCGAAACGGGTAACCGTCATCAGTGAAAACGTCACGACTGGTTCACTTGATTTTCCAACGGAAGAGTGAGCCTTCAGACGACCCTCAGGAGGTCGCCTGAAGTACGGCGGCGGGACTTAGAGCTTGTTCCACGCCATGTGCCAGTGCGCACCTACGCCAGGCTCATAGCCGTTGGCGGACGGGCTGAATTGCTTGCAGTAGCCCGACTCCGGGAACGGCTTGCATTCAAAGACTTCGTTGGTCTTTGGCTGCAGCACTTTGGTGCCGGCGGTGTAGCCGCTGATGCCTTCCGGGAACACGAAGTCATAGTCGGCACCGGCGCCTTCACCGGTCAGCTGGGTGGACTGGGTGTCCTGGCGAGTGGTCCGGCCATCCAGGGTGGTGCCCACCAGTGTCAGGGTGTGTTTGCCCGGGTTGCTGCGCACATCCAGGGTCAGCGATGTCGAACCGCTGTCGACCTGTGCCGAAGTGGAGCCGACCAGCTTGTTGTGCTCGTCGTGCAGGGTCGCCTCGACGTTCATCTTGCGGTTGGAAATCATGCTGAACTCGACCTTGGCCTGGCCTTTGTCCAGTACGTATTCCGCCTGCTGTGACGCCACCGACATGCGCGCGGCAGTGTCTTCCCTCATGTCCAGCTGCACTTCGTAGCGGATGACGCCGCTTTCTTTCTGCGCATACAGGCTGTTGTTGCCCTTGACCGGCTCAATCGCGCCGTTTTCATCGCGAACGCCAGCCCGGACCTGTGTGTGAGCCTTGTTGATAGCCTCGGCCAGCTTGAACGACCAATTGTTTGGCGAACCTTCTTCGGCGTTATCGATAGAGATTTCAACGCTGTAGTTCGAGCTCTCGCCGTTGGCGGAGAAGGCACGGGCCTTGACCTTGTCACCCGCCAGCAATGAGGTCGAAGGCGCGATGCTGCCCACGGAAGACCAGCCGCCCGGCAACTCGGCCTCGGCAATGATGTTCACGTCCGCTGCGTTGTAGAACGCCGCATCGGTGTCACCGACGGTCCAGATCGCCAGAATCACGTGGTGGCCGGTTTTGTCGGCGGGGATGTTGCAATTGTGCTTGTCGGTGTTTGACGGCTTCTGATTGCCGCCGTCGATGGTGCAGAACGGCGTGCTTTCGAAGGTGGCGCGTTTCAGCGCTTCGTTCGGGTTCCAGTTGTTGCGGGTAATGAAGTACTCGTGCTTGGTGGCCGGGTGTACGGCCGTGTAATGCCATTGGAAATCGATGTTGCGATCCTTGATTTCCGTCAGGTGCCAACGCGTGGCGGACTGAGCGTCCATGGCAGAGAACAGCGAGTGACCGCCACTCGCGATCTTGCCGTCGACGGGGCCCTGCAAAGGAGCACCGCCGACACCGGCCGGGAAGCCCTTGAAGGTTTCGCCAACACTTTGTGGCTCGTATTGCGCACCGCCACAGTTGGTGTTCAAGCCTTTCTGGCAAGCCAGTGCACGGGAAGGCGGTACTTCCAGATAGCCGTGAGCGGAGGCACTTTGAGACGCCAACATTGCCGATAACAGGATCATTGAGGAGGTGCAGGCAGCCAACGCACTTCCCTTATAAGACGTATTTTTCATCAAATGAATTCCAGACTACTTATCGAAGATCAAGACGCGCAGAACAGGCGCCGATTTTTGCGACATTGCTCAGCGAGGGGCTGGGCAAGGGTCCGAAACCTTACTTGGATAAATTCGTTTGCTATGTAGGGAAAATCGCTGCTTAACGCAGGATCAGTCTCTATAAGCCTCTGTCCGACAAAGAATGAAAAAGCTCTTACAAGAAACGCCCCCTCACTAAACGCAAAGTTGAAAGACATAAAAAAAGCCTGTCCGGCACCAGGCCGGACAGGCTTCTGATCATTGCAGAATCAGTTACTCGTGATACTGCGCCGACAACTCATGCACCGCGCGCAGGAAGGCACCCGCGTGTTCCGGGTCGACTTCCGGCGTGATGCCATGACCGAGGTTGAACACGTGACCACTGCCCTTGCCATAGCTTGCGAGAATGCGCCCGACTTCGGCGCGGATCGCCTCTGGCTTGGCGTAGAGCACGGTCGGGTCCATGTTGCCCTGCAGTGCGACTTTGCTGCCGACACGCTCACGGGCGTTGCCGATGTCGCAGGTCCAGTCCAGGCCCAATGCATCGGCGCCGGCATCGGCAATGCTTTCCAGCCACAGGCCACCGTTCTTGGTGAACAGGATCACCGGCACCTTGCGACCTTCGTGCTCGCGGATCAGGCCGCTGACGATTTTGCGCATGTAGGCCAGGGAGAATTCCTGATAGGCCGCCGCCGACAGGTTGCCGCCCCAGGTGTCGAAGATCTGCACCGCTTGCGCACCGGCCATGATCTGGCCGTTGAGGTAGCTGGTGACCGACTGCGCCAGCTTGTCCAGCAGCAGGTGCATGGCTTGCGGGTTGTCGTAGAGCATGGCTTTGGTCTTGCGGAAGTCTTTCGACGAGCCGCCTTCGACCATGTAAGTCGCCAGGGTCCATGGGCTGCCGGAGAAACCGATCAGCGGCACACGGCCGTTCAGTTCGCGGCGGATGGTGCTGACCGCGTCCATCACGTAGCCCAGGTCTTTCTGCGGATCGGGAATCGGCAGGGCTTCGATGTCGGCCAGGGTGCTGACGACTTTCTTGAAGCGCGGACCTTCGCCGGTTTCGAAGTACAGGCCTTGGCCCATGGCATCGGGGATGGTCAGGATGTCGGAAAAGAGGATCGCCGCATCCAGTTGTGGATAACGATCGAGCGGTTGCATCGTGACTTCGCAAGCGAACGACGGGTTCATGCACAGGCTCATGAAATCGCCGGCCTTGGCACGGCTGGCGCGGTACTCCGGCAGGTAGCGACCGGCCTGACGCATCATCCACACGGGCGTGACGTCTACGGGTTGCTTGAGCAGGGCGCGAAGGAAACGGTCGTTCTTCAGGGCAGTCATGTCGGCATCCGGAAAAAAAGTGCGGGCATTTTCTCAGAGCCGGGCGCAAAAGGCACGGATGCAGGTCAGCCTTTTGTCTATCGGGTCAATTTGTCGCAATGAAATGCAGGCTTTGCAGCAGCACAAAACACTGTGGGAGCTGGCTTGCCGGCGATGCAGACACTTCGGTTTGTCAGGTAGACCGAGGTGATGCTATCGCTGGCAAGCCAGCTCCCACAGGTATTGCAGTGCTGTGTCTAACGCAGCTTAGACGCCCAGGTAATCCAGGATCCCTTCAGCCGCAGTGCGGCCTTCGAAGATCGCCGTCACCACCAGGTCGGAACCGCGGACCATATCGCCACCGGCGAAGATCTTCGGGTTGCTGGTCTGGTGTTTGTACTGGCCTTGTTCCGGGGCCACTACGCGGCCCTGGCTGTCGGTCTGGATGCTGAACTGTTCGAACCACGGCGCCGGGCTCGGACGGAAACCGAAGGCGATGACCACGGCATCGGCCGGGATGATCTCTTCGGAGCCCGGGATCGGCTCAGGGCTGCGACGGCCACGGGCGTCCGGTTCGCCGAGACGGGTCTCGACCACTTTCACGCCTTCGACCTTGTCTTCGCCGACGATGGCGATCGGCTGGCGGTTGTAGAGGAATTTCACCCCTTCTTCCTTGGCGTTCTTCACCTCTTTGCGCGAGCCCGGCATGTTCGCTTCGTCACGACGATAGGCACAGGTCACCGACTTGGCGCCCTGGCGGATCGACGTACGGTTGCAGTCCATCGCCGTGTCACCACCGCCCAGTACCACGACCTTCTTGCCCTTCATGTCGACGAAATCTTCCGGCGACTTTTCAAAGCCCAGGTTGCGGTTGACGTTGGCGATCAGGAAGTCCAGCGCGTCATACACGCCCGGCAGGTCCTCACCGGCAAAGCCGCCCTTCATGTAGGTGTAGGTGCCCATGCCCATGAAGACCGCATCGTATTCTTCGAGCAGTTGCTCCATGGTGATGTCCTTGCCCACCTCGGTGTTGAGGCGGAACTGGATGCCCATGCCGGTGAACACTTCGCGGCGATTGCTCAGCACGGTCTTTTCCAGCTTGAACTCGGGGATACCGAAGGTCAGCAGACCGCCGATTTCCGGGTTCTTGTCGAACACCACCGGGGTCACGCCACCGCGCACCAGCACGTCGGCACAACCCAGGCCCGCCGGGCCCGCACCGATGATCGCGACACGCTTGCCGGTCGGCTTGACCTTGGACATGTCCGGGCGCCAACCCATGGCGAACGCGGTGTCGGTGATGTACTTCTCCACCGAACCGATGGTCACCGCGCCGAAGCCGTCGTTGAGGGTGCAGGCACCCTCGCACAGACGATCCTGCGGGCACACCCGGCCGCAAACTTCCGGCAGGGTGTTGGTCTGGTGCGACAGCTCGGCGGCCTGGAGGATGTTGCCCTCGGCCACCAGTTTCAGCCAGTTGGGAATGAAGTTGTGCACCGGGCACTTCCATTCGCAATACGGGTTGCCGCAACCCAGGCAGCGGTGGGCCTGGTCGGCCGACTGCTGGGGTTTGAACGGTTCGTAGATTTCCACGAACTCTTTCTTGCGTTGACGCAACAGTTTCTTCTTCGGATCCTTGCGCCCGACCTCGATGAACTGGAAGTCATTATTCAGACGTTCAGCCATTGTTAAAACCTCATCAAACTCTTCAGGCGCATATCACTGCGGGTTGGCACGGGTGCTGGAAAGCAACGATTTCAGGGAGGCAGCCTTGGGCTTGACCAACCAGAAACGGCGCACGTAATCGTCGAGGTTTTCGGCGAGTTCACGACCCCACTCGCTGTCGGTTTCCTCGACGTACTCGTTCAGCACGCGCTGCAGGTGGCTGCGGTAGGCTTCCATCGCCTCGCCGCTGATCCGCTGGATTTCCACCAGTTCGTGGTTGACCCGGTCAACGAAGGTGTTGTCCTGGTCGAGCACGTAGGCGAAACCACCGGTCATGCCAGAGCCGAAGTTGTAACCGGTCTTGCCCAGTACACAGACGAAACCACCGGTCATGTACTCGCAGCAGTGATCGCCAGTGCCTTCCACGACGGTGTGGGCACCGGAGTTACGCACGGCGAAACGCTCACCCGCGGTGCCGGCGGCGAACAGCTTGCCGCCGGTGGCGCCGTACAGGCAGGTGTTGCCGATGATGGCACTGTCCTGGGTCTTGTAGACGCTGCCCTTCGGCGGAACGATGACCAGCTTGCCACCGGTCATGCCTTTGCCGACGTAGTCGTTGGCATCGCCTTCCAGGTACATGTTCAGGCCGCCGGCGTTCCACACGCCGAAGCTCTGACCGGCAGTCCCTTTGAAACGGAACGTGATCGGTGCATTGGCCATGCCCTGGTTGCCGTGCTTGCGGGCGATTTCACCGGAGATCCGCGCGCCGATGGAACGGTCGCAGTTGCAGATATCCAGGGCGAACTCGGCGCCGCTCAGGTCGTTGATCGCCGAGGTGGCCATGTCGACCATTTTCTCGGCCAGCAGGCCCTTGTCGAACGGCGGGTTACGGTCAACGCCACAGAACTGAGGCTTGTCAGCCGGCACGTGATCGCTGCCGAGCAACGGGGTCAGGTCCAGGTGATGCTGCTTGGCGGTCTGCCCTTCGATGATTTCCAGCAGATCGGTACGGCCGATCAGCTCTTCGAGGGAGCGCACACCCAGTTTGGCCAGCCACTCACGGGTTTCTTCGGCGACGTAGGTGAAGAAGTTGACCACCATGTCGACGGTGCCGATGTAGTGATCCTTGCGCAGCTTCTCGTTCTGGGTCGCAACGCCGGTGGCGCAGTTGTTCAGGTGGCAGATGCGCAGGTATTTGCAGCCCAGGGCGATCATCGGCGCGGTGCCGAAGCCGAAGCTTTCAGCGCCGAGGATGGCCGCCTTGATCACGTCGAGGCCGGTTTTCAGGCCGCCATCGGTCTGTACCCGGACTTTGCCGCGCAGGTCGTTGCCGCGCAGGGTCTGGTGGGTTTCGGCCAGGCCGAGTTCCCACGGGGCGCCCGCGTATTTGATCGAGGTCAGCGGCGATGCACCGGTACCGCCGTCGTAGCCGGAGATGGTGATCAAGTCCGCGTAGGCCTTGGCCACACCGGCGGCGATGGTGCCGACGCCCGCTTCAGCCACCAGCTTCACCGAAACCAGCGCCTTCGGGTTGACTTGTTTGAGGTCGAAAATCAGCTGCGACAAGTCTTCGATCGAGTAGATGTCGTGGTGCGGCGGCGGCGAAATCAGGGTCACGCCCGGCACTGCATAACGCAGCTTGGCGATCAGACCGTTGACCTTGCCGCCCGGCAGTTGACCGCCCTCGCCCGGCTTGGCGCCCTGGGCAACCTTGATCTGCAGCACTTCGGCATTGACCAGGTATTCCGGGGTCACACCAAAACGGCCAGTGGCGACCTGCTTGATTTTCGAGCTCTTGATGGTGCCGTAGCGCGCCGGGTCTTCGCCGCCTTCGCCGGAGTTGGAACGCGCACCAAGGCGGTTCATGGCTTCGGCCAGGGCTTCGTGAGCCTCCGGCGACAGGGCACCCAGCGAGATACCCGCGGAGTCGAAGCGCTTGAGCACCGATTCCAGCGGTTCGATTTCGCTGATGTCCAGCGGCTTGTCGAGGGTTTTGACTTTCAGCAGGTCGCGGATCATCGACACCGGACGGTTGTCCACCAGCGACGTGTATTCCTTGAACTTGCTGTAGTCGCCCTGCTGCACGGCGGCTTGCAGGGTGTTGACCACGTCCGGGTTGTAGGCGTGATATTCGCCACCGTGGACGAACTTCAGCAGGCCGCCTTGCTGGATCGGCTTGCGCGGGCTCCAGGCTTCGGTGGCCAGGGCCTTCTGCTCGGCTTCGATATCGACGAAACGCGCACCCTTGATGCGGCTTGGCACGCCACGGAAGCTCAGGTTGCAGACTTCCTCGGACAGGCCGATGGCTTCGAACAACTGCGCACCACGGTACGACGTGATGGTCGAGATACCCATCTTCGACAGGATCTTGAGCAGGCCCTTGGTGATGCCTTTGCGGTAGTTCTTGAACACCTCGTAGAGGTCGCCCAGCACTTCACCGGTACGGATCAAGTCACCCAGCACTTCATAAGCCAGGAACGGATAAACGGCAGAGGCACCGAAACCGATCAACACGGCGAAGTGATGCGGGTCACGGGCGGTCGCGGTTTCCACCAGGATGTTGGAGTCGCAACGCAGGCCTTTTTCGGTCAGGCGATGGTGCACCGCGCCAGTGGCCAGGGAAGCGTGGATCGGCAGCTTGCCCGGGGCGATGTGACGGTCACTCAGCACGACCTGGGTACGACCGGCGCGCACGGCTTCTTCAGCCTGATCGGCAACGTTGCGGATCGCCGCTTCGAGGCCGACGCTTTCGTCGTAGTTCAGATCGATGATCGCGCGCTCGAAGCCCGGACGATCGAGGTTCATCAGCGAGCGCCACTTGGCCGGGGAAATGACCGGCGAGCTGAGGATCACGCGCGAGGCGTGTTCCGGCGACTCCTGGAAAATGTTGCGCTCGGCACCGAGGCAGATTTCCAGCGACATGACGATGGCTTCACGCAGCGGGTCGATCGGCGGGTTGGTCACCTGCGCGAACTGCTGGCGGAAATAGTCGTACGGCGTGCGCACGCGCTGGGACAGCACGGCCATCGGCGTATCGTCGCCCATGGAGCCCACGGCTTCGTAGCCTTGCTCGCCGAGCGGACGCAGCACCTGGTCGCGCTCTTCGAACGTGACCTGGTACATCTTCATGTATTGCTTGAGCTGATCGACGTCGTAGAACGCCGAACCGTGGTCGTTGTCTTCCATGGTCGCCTGGATGCGCAGGGCGTTCTTGCGCAGCCATTGCTTGTACGGATGACGAGACTTCAGGCGGTTGTCGATGGCATCGGTGTCGAGGATCTGACCGGTTTCGGTGTCCACGGCAAAGATCTGGCCTGGGCCCACACGGCCCTTGGCGATCACGTCTTCAGGCTGGTAGTTCCAGACGCCGATTTCCGAGGCCAGGGTGATGAAGCCGTTCTTGGTGGTGACCCAGCGCGCCGGACGCAGACCGTTACGGTCGAGCAGGCACACCGCGTAGCGACCATCGGTCATGACCACGCCGGCCGGGCCGTCCCACGGCTCCATGTGCATCGAGTTGTATTCGTAGAATGCACGCAGATCCGGGTCCATGGTCTCGACGTTCTGCCACGCTGGCGGAATGATCATCCGCACGCCACGGAACAGGTCGATGCCACCGGTGACCATCAGTTCGAGCATGTTGTCCATGCTGGAGGAGTCGGAACCAACGCGGTTGACCAGCGGGCCGAGTTCTTCCAGGTCCATCAGATCGTTGGTGAACTTGGTGCGACGGGCCACGGCCCAGTTGCGGTTGCCGGTGATGGTGTTGATCTCGCCGTTGTGCGCCAGGAAGCGGAACGGTTGGGCCAGCGGCCATTTCGGCAGGGTGTTGGTGGAGAAGCGCTGGTGGAACACGCAAATCGAGGTTTGCAGGCGCTCATCGCTCAGGTCCGGATAGAAGGCGGTCAAGTCCGCCGGCATCATCAGGCCTTTATAAATGATGGTCTTGTGGGAAAAGCTGCAGACGTAGTGATCGACGTCGGCGGCGTTGGCCACGGACGAGCGACGACGGGAGGTGAACAGCTTGACGGCCATGTCCTGGTCGCTCAGGCCTTCACCGCCGATGAACACCTGCTCGATCTGCGGCAGACGCTCAAGGGCCAGGCGGCCGAGGACGCTGGTGTCGATCGGCACTTTGCGCCAGCCGACCAGCTGCAGGCCGGCGGCCAGGATCTCGCGGTTCATGTTCTCGCGAGCGGCTTCGGCTTTGACCGGGTCCTGGTTGAAGAAGACCATGCCCACGGCATATTGCTTGGGCAGGTCGACGCCGAACGTTTCCTGGGCGATGGCTCGCAGGAACACGTCCGGCTTTTGAATCAGCAGACCGCAACCGTCACCGGTCTTGCCGTCGGCATTAATCCCACCGCGGTGGGTCATGCAGGTCAGGGCCTCGATGGCCGTTTGCAATAGGGTATGACTGGGCTCGCCCTGCATGTGGGCTATCAGGCCGAAACCGCAGTTATCCTTGAATTCATCTGGTTGGTACAGACCTGCTTTCATAGACACTTTCTCACCAGGCTGCCTCTTGTCGAGGCAAATTTCTTTTCAATTCAACCACTTACCATCCACGCCGAACGTGCGCCGGCTTTGCGGGGGCAAAAGGGAGGTCATTGTACACACCGACACTTAGCCTCACAAATTTGACGACGAAATGTCGCAAATCCATGTCGCATTTGTGAAAGGTTTAAAGCGATCTGCTGTGCTAGTCAAAACTTTTTTAATTTTGACCGCAACGACTCAAAGACTACTGTGACGCAGACACCACAAGGCACGCGGTCTGTAGAGACTGCGCGCACTTGTAGAATTTTGAGGTGCTTGGAGAGGCGGCCTGGGTAAGGCCGCCGAATCTTCAGCGAGTTGTTGCCAGTTCCTGTTGGACGCTGGCGACAGTGCGAGGCCAAGGTTTACCAGCCTGAACCTTCGCTGGCAAGGCCTTGATGGCGGAAACGGCTGCATCACGATTGGCGAAACTGCCGTAGGTGATCACATAGAGCGGCTTGCCGTTGAGGACTTTCTTGAAGTAGCGGTACTCGCCGCCCTGCTCCTTGACGAAGTTTTGCGCGGCCGCTTCGGAGCTGGTGCCGAGGATCTGCACAACGTAGTTGCCTGGAGCCTGGCCTGCATACCAGGTGCCGCCTGCAGCCTTGGCCACGGCGACTGGTTTCTCGGCCGGTTTTTCAACCGGCTTGGCCGCTGGCGCGGTTTTGGCGACCGGTGCCGGAGCAGGTGCAGGCTTGGCGGCCGGAACAGGCGCTGGCTTGGCGGTAGCGACCTGAGTCGGCGCCGGCGTTGGCTTGGCTGCTGGTGTCGGCGCAGGGCCGGCAGGCACGCCCGCAGGCGGCGCGGTGGTGGTCACGGTCGGCGGCGTGGCGCTTGAGCCTTCGACCGGCACACCGTCATCACCCTCGGTAATGCCACCCGCCGCTTCGGCCAGCGGGCCGCGCATGACCGGCTGCGAATTACCGACCAACGGCAATGGCATCGGCTGCGTGTTGCCGGCGAATTCGACGGCCGGCGCGCCGCCGTTGGCTTGCGGCTTGCCCTGACCAAGTGGCAATTGCGCCTGTTCGTTGGCAGGCGCCCCCGTGGTCGGCGCTTTGTTGCGACCCGGCATCAACCAGGCGGCAGCTACCGCGACCACAACGACGGCGGAAATTGCCAATACGTGCTTCTTCGGCATATTGAACCCCATACTTGGACGCTTGACCGCTGTGCGGCTGGCAATCATGGCTTCGATCATGGCATCGCGGGCGACCTGGTTGATGTTGCCAGGCCAACCGTCAGCGCTTTCATGAATATCAGAGATCTGATCCGCGGTAAAAAGTTCGATACCCCGGCCAGCACCTTCGAGACGCTGCTCCAGGTATTCGCGCGTTTCCTCTACGGTGTAAGGCTGAAGTTCGATGACGTGGAAGCGCTCTTCCTCGAGGCTCAACTGCTCCAACTGGGCAATCAGCGACGACTCGCCAAACAGGAACACATGGGGGCGACCTTCCGGCGCGCCAGCCGCCAGGGCCATCAAGGCTTCCAGCGCGGACTCGTCGAGTTGTTCGGCGTCATCCACCAGCAGATAGACTTCCTGACCGGTGAGCGCCAGTTGCACCACCTGAGCCAGAATTGCGCCGATCTCGGCCTGGGCAACGTCCAGCGCCTGGGCGACCTGGCGCAAGATGCCTGCCGAATCGCCGGCGCCACGGGCGGAAACCACCACGCTCTGCACCGACTGTTTGTTGGTGCTGGCCACCAGGGCCTGGCGCAACAGGGTCTTGCCACTGCCTTGGGGACCGGTGACGACCAGCAGCAGCTGGCTGTAACGCGCCAGGTGGTGCAGTTGTCCCAGCACCGGTTTGCGCTGGGCCGGGAAAAACTTGAAGCCAGGCACCCGTGGAGCAAAAGGGTCATGACTCAACTGGTAATGGCCGAGGAAAGCCTCGTCCGCATGCAAACTAGTCATCGCGATCTTATTAACCTTTAAGCTGAGCCAGGGCGCGGTAATCCGCTCCCAGCGTGGCCTGTAAAACCTCTTTCGGATAATCGTCGGTCACCACTGCTTCGCCCATTTGGCGCAGCAGCACCAGGCGCAAACGACCGTCGATCACTTTTTTATCAATTGCCATGTGTTCGAGGAAATCAGCTTCAGTCATCTCTTGCGGCGGGATGACCGGCAGCCCGGCGCGCTGGAACAGGCGAATGCCGCGGTCGCGGTCCTGTTCGCTGATCCAGCCCAGGCGCGCGGACATTTCCAACGCCATTACGGTGCCAGCAGCGACGGCCTCACCGTGAAGCCAGACACCATACCCCATGTGAGTTTCGATGGCGTGGCCGAAGGTGTGGCCCAGGTTCAACGTTGCGCGCACGCCGGTCTCTTTCTCATCGGCGCCGACCACGGCGGCCTTGGCTGCACAGGAACGCTCGATGGCGTAGGTCAGGGCTTGCTGATCCAGGTTGCGCAGGCGATCGACGTTGTCTTCGAGCCAGGTCAGGAACGGCTCATCACAGATCAGCCCGTATTTGATGACTTCAGCCAGGCCGGCGGACAGTTCACGGGCCGGCAGGGTCTTGAGGGAGGCCGTGTCGATGAGCACGACATTCGGCTGATAGAAGGCACCCACCATGTTCTTGCCCAGCGGGTGGTTGATCCCGGTCTTGCCGCCCACCGAGGAGTCGACTTGCGACAGCAGCGTGGTCGGAACCTGAATGAAATCGACACCGCGCTGGTAGCAGGCGGCAGCAAAACCGGCCATGTCACCGATCACACCGCCACCGAGGGCAATCACCGTGGTGCGACGATCGTGCCGCGCGGTCAGCAGGCCGTCGAAGATCAGTTGCAGGGTCTCCCAGGTTTTGAAGGCTTCGCCGTCGGGCAGCACCACGGAAATCACCGAGAACTGCGCGAGGCTGCGGGTCAGACGTTCGAGATAGAGCGGCGCGACGGTTTCATTGGAGATGATTGCCACTTGCCGTCCGCGAATATGCGGGGCCAGCAGCTCAGGCTGATCCAACAAACCTTCGCCAATATGAATCGGGTAGCTGCGCTCGCCTAGATCGACCTTGAGTGTCTGCATGTGTCCCCACAGTGAAGATGGAATCAGGCGTTCCGCCTTGAGTTAACGAATGTCCACGGCCTTTGCAGTTATTGACGCCGTTGGGTCGCCGTTCGCCACAACCTTGAGCGGTTGTGGCAGGACGCCGAGGATAGCGCATTTCGCTCTGCGCATTAACGGGGAGGCAGCTGCTGCAAGCGTTCGAGGATATCGAGCACCACCATTCGTGGCGGTCGCTCATCGGTTTCCACCACCAGATCAGCGATTTCCCGATACAGCGGATCGCGGATCGCCAGCAGATCACGAAGGGTCTTGGCCGGATCGGCGGTGCGCAACAAGGGCCGATTGCGGTCGCGCGACGTGCGGCCGACCTGCTGCTCGACAGAGGCATGCAGATAAACCACCCGCCCACCGGCGCGCAGAGCCCGACGATTGGCTTCGCGCATCACTGCACCGCCGCCGGTCGCCAGCACCACGCCATCGTAATCGCACAGCTCGGCAATCATTGCCTCCTCGCGGTCACGAAAGCCCGGTTCGCCTTCCTTATCGAAGATCCATGGGATATTGGCGCCCGTGCGTAATTCAATTTCCTTATCGGAATCTTTGAATGGCAAGCGCAGCTCTTTGGCCAGCAACCGGCCGATGGTGCTTTTTCCAGCGCCCATCGGTCCTACAAGAATCAAATTTCGCACAGAATCAACGACTCACAGCAATCGCCTGGTTATTCATGATACGCGGTGTGAGAAACACCAACAGCTCGGATTTTTTCTCCGAAACCACGTCACGCCGGAAAAGGCGGCCAAGATACGGCACATCGCCAAGAAATGGCACCTTATCTACAACCTTGCTTTGAGTATTTGAGAAAACACCACCAATGACGATGGTCTCCCCATCGTTGACCAGGACCTTGGCGTTGACCTCGTTTTTCTTGATGGGCGGCACATCCTGGACCTTGTTGAGGTAGTCCGGCTCGTCCTTGGTGACCTTGACCTCCATGATGATCCGGTTGTCCGGAGTGATCTGCGGCGTCACTTCCAGCGAGAGCGATGCCTCTTTGAAAGACACCGATGTAGCGCCGCTGGAGCTGGCTTCCTGATAGGGAATCTCGGTGCCCTTGAGGATTTTTGCGGTTTCCTTGTCGGACGTGACGACCTTGGGTTGCGAGACGATTTCCCCGTTGCCGGTCTTCTCCATGGCCGTCAGTTCCAGGTCCAGCAAGACGTTATCGGTAATGAACGCAATGCCGATCCCTGAGGTGTTGTTCGCCGCCCCCAAGTCGACGAACGGTGAATTGGTGCTGGTGCTACCCGGTGTACCGATGGTCGATGATCCGTTGGCGCCGTTGCTGACCCCGGATGTATTCCAGTTGCCCTTGTTCTGGATCGAACCGCCCCAGCGCACACCCAGGCTTTTGTCGTAATCGACGTTGGCTTCGACGATGCGTGCTTCGATCATGACCTGGCGCACCGGAATATCCAGCTGGGCAACGATGCGTCGCAGCTCGTCGAGTCGCTCCTGAGTCTGGTAGGCAATGATGTTGTTGGTACGCTCATCAACAGTGATGGAGCCCCGCTCGTCGACTTTCGCCTCGGCACTGGTCACCGACTGGAACAGTTTGGCGATATCCGCCGCCTTGGCGTAATTGACCTGCAAAAGCTCCCGCCGCAGCGGTGCCAGATCGGCGATCTGTTTTTGCGACTCCAGCTCCTGACGCTCACGGGCGGCAATTTCGTCGGCCGGCGCCACCAGTAGCACGTTACCGATCTTGCGCTTGTCCAGCCCCTTGGTTTTCAGCACCAGATCCAGTGCCTGATCCCACGGGACGTTCTGCAGGCGCAGGGTAATGCCGCCCTGTACCGTATCGCTGGCGACCAGATTGAGATTGGTGAAGTCCGCGATCAGTTGCAGCACTGAGCGCACGTCGATGTCCTGGAAGTTCAGCGAAAGCTTTTCACCACTGTAGGTGTAGCGGTCGGCGTTACGCTTTTGCAGGTCGTCGGTGGTCACCGGACGGACGCTGACCGTGAGTTTGTTGTCGGTCTGATAGGTCGAGTAGTCGAAGGCGCCACCGCCAGGCTCGATCGTGATGATGGCCCGGTCACCGATGGCGCTGGCGTTGATGAACTGCACCGGCGTGGCGAAGTCCTTCACATCCAGACGCACGCGCAAGGGTTCGGGCAAGTGAGTCCTGGCAAACCCGACGATGATCTTGCCGTCGCGCTCCTGAATATCCGGCGCAATGGACGGGTCAGACAGATCGATCACCACATTGCCTTCACCCTGGGTACCACGCTGAAAGTCCACACCGCCGATAGCCTTGCCCGATGGCACTGGGGGGCGCGCCGGAGCCGGCGCTGCAATGGCGGTCGATCTGGCCGTCGCGTTTTTGCCGCCCTGCCCGACCACCACCAACAGGTTGTTGCCCTCGATTCGCGTGCTGTAGGGGGCCGATTGGCTCAAATTGATGATCAGCCGCGTACGATCCTTGACCTCCACCACCGTCGCGCTTCGGGCATTGCCAGCACCCAGGTCACGGGTTTTGTTCGCCAATTGACTGACGACTCCCGGCAAATCCAGCGCGATCCGCGCCGGTGACGCTGTGGTGTAGCCCTGAGGGGCCGGTGGCGGCTCATCGAATGCCAGCTTCAACTCGACGCGATCTCCCGGCAGCGCCACGACATCCAGTGCCTTGAGGCTGGCCGCTTGTGCCATCGGCGACAACAACGCCATCCATAGCGTCATTCCGATGGCTGAAAAAGTCCTGTTCATTTTTCCGGTTCCACTATGAGTGCTCTTTCAGAGGGATGGTCCGAGGCCGTTCCAGCCAGGCACCTTCCCCGTCGGGAACGATTTCGACCACATCCACTTGTGAGCCGCTGATGGCGACGATCCGCCCATCATTGCGCCCCAGGTAATCACCGACTTTCAGCCTGTGCACCCCGCCAGCCCCGCGCAGCAATGCAAAGGAGCCCGCTGCATTGGAAATCGTGCCGACCATTTCAAACTGCTCGATGTTGAAACCCTCGAGGTATTGCTTGACCCGGTCGGGGTCGGGCCTGACGTTGCGTGAGCCGTGTTTCTGACCGGACAGGTCGATTCTGACCTGCGGAGAAAACGGGCTGCGCAGGTTGGCTGCGTTGTAAGTGAATGACGGGTAAGACCGGATCGTGGGCGTTGGTTCAATCTTGCCCGGTGCGCGCACGCGCGTTTCGTTCAGCCAGGCATCCAGGTCACTGAAGTCATCGCCACTGCCACAACCGGAGAGGACCACTAACAACACAGCCATCGATAAACAACGAATCGGGCTCATTGATGCAAACCCCTGTCGTTGTAGCGATAGGTCTTGGCGAGGATGCTCATGCGCAGCTTCGGGCCGCCGTCGGGATTGGCAGGCACCAGGTCGAAATCATCCAGGGTAACGATGCGCGTTAGCCCCGCCACACCGCTGACGAAGGTGGCCAGGTCGTGATAGGCACCGGTGACGGTGATCTGGATCGGCAGTTCGATATAGAACGGCTGGGTCACCTCCGGTAGCAACTTGATCTCTTCAAACTCCAGCCCGCTACCCAGACCGGTGCGAGTGATGTCTTCCAGCAGGCCGGGCACTTCGGTATCGCTGGGCAGTTGCCGTAGCAGTACACCAAAGGAGTTTTCCATCTCCCTCAGTTGCTGCTTATAGAGCTCCAGATTCGCCGCCATGCGCGCCTTGGTGGCGAACCGTTCCTTGAGAACCGTCTCTTCTTCGCGCTTGAGGTCAAGCCGGCTCAGGACCTCGCTCGTGGAGAAACTGTAACCGAGAGCCAGCACCAGGATCATGACCAACACGCCCACCAGCACCTTGATCGCAGGCGGCCATGAACCCATGTTGTGGGTGTCCAGTTCGTGAATATCGATCCGGCGCAGCCCTTCCAGCCATCCGGAGGGACTCATTGTTCACCTTCCACGGCTGTCGGCTGAGTCTGACGAACGGTCAGCTGGAAGACATTGGCCTGATCCAGCTGACCCGCAGTGGTCGCTTTGACTTCAGTCAGGCTCGGCGCATCGAACCAGTCCGAAGCATTCAGGTTGCGCATCAGGTCGGAAACACGATTGTTCGATTCAGCGGCGCCAGAAATCGACAAGGTTTTGCCCACCCTTTTGACTTCGGTGAAAAACACCCCGTCGGGAAGCGTCCGCGCCAACTGTTCAAAAATACGCCCACTGATCGGGCGATTGCCTTGCAGGTCCTGGATGATGCGCATGCGCTCAAGCAACTGCTGACGACGCGCCTTGAGATCGCTGATCTGTTTGATCCGTTCGTCGACCACGGCAATCTGCTGATTGATGTAATCATTTCGGGCGACTTGCCGTTCGATGGCGCCATTGATGGCCTGGTTCGCAACCAGCACCGCACCCGCTGCCCCCACCAGCACGCCCGCCAGAATCAGTAAAAAACGCTTTCGGCGCTCCTCGCGCAGCGCTTCGCGCCAGGGTAGTAGATTGATCCGCGCCATCAATCGAAACTCCTGAGAGCCAGCCCGCAGGCAATCATCATGGCCGGAGCATCGCTTGCCAGGGCTGCGGCGTTGACCTTGGCGCTCAACGTCATCTCGACAAACGGATTGGCCACCTGAGTCGGTGTTCCCAAATGCTCCTGGATCAACCGATCCAGCCCGCAGATCGAGGCGGTGCCGCCGACCAGCAGGATATGATCGACAGCATCGTATTGGCCGCCAGCGAAGAAAAACTGCAATGAGCGAGCTACCTGCTGCACCAGCGCCTCGCGAAACGGCTGCAACACTTCGTTGACGTAATCATCCGGCAAACCACCCTGCTTCTTTGCCAGCCCCGCCTGTTCAAGGGTCAGGCCGTAGCGGCGCTGAATGTCCTCCGTCAGTTGACGGCCACCGAACAATTGTTCACGGGTATAAATGATGCGGCCGTGGTGCAACACGCTCAGGGTGGTCATGGTCGCCCCGATGTCGACCACCGCCACCAGGCGCTCCTTGGGCACCACCGATTGATTGGCCAGCAACCCGAAGGATCGCTCCAGGGCATGGGCCTCGACGTCAACGACGCGAGCGGTCAGGCCGGCCAGGGCCAGCGCGGCCTCACGGACTTCGACGCTTTCCTTGCGACAGGCCGCGAGCAGCACATCGACCCGCTCTGGATTGCGCGACGAAACCCCTTGGACTTCAAAATCGATGGCGACTTCATCCAGCGGATAGGGGATGTACTGATCGGCCTCGATCTTCAGCTGGTTTTCCATGTCGTCGTCACAAAGTCCGGCATCCATCTCGATGATCTTGGTGATCACCGCCGAGCCAGCCACCGCCACAGCCACGTGCTTGAGGCTGGTTCTGGCCTTGATCAATACGCGAGAGAGCGCCTGGCCCACAGCTTCGAGCTCGGCAATATTTTTTTCGATAACGGCGTTGGCGGGCAGCGGTTCGACCGCATAGGCCTCGACCCGATAACGGGCGCCCTGGCGGCTCAGCGCCAGAAGCTTCACCGAAGTGGAGCTGATGTCGATACCCAAAAGGGTGTCGGGCTTTTTGTTGAAGAGTCCTGGCACTGGCAATTCCCTATGACTATCCGTGAGTTACGGACTCTGTAATGTGTTTTGTGTTCCCTCCGCCCGTCTTGACATCAGCGCAAATGACGCTTCCGGCGGAAAAATGCTTATAATGCCCAGCGTTTTTTTCCGCTTTCTCAAGCGCGGGTCGTTCGCCTTTAGCCTGAACCCTGATGCCTAATTCATTCTTTGCCCTGGATATCCAAAAGCCTTGATTCGTCTGCTGAAATTTTTCGGTTGGTCCATCGTCGCGGTTTTCTGCGGACTGCTCCTGGGTCTGAGCGGGGCGTTTCTCTACCTTAGCCCCGGATTGCCGTCCGTAGAGGCGTTGCGAAGCATCCAGTTGCAGATCCCTTTGCGGGTCTACAGCAGCGATAACAAGTTGATCGCAGAATTCGGCGAAATGCGCCGTACACCGATCCGTTTCGCCGACATTCCCCCCAATTTCATTAATGCGTTACTAAGTGCTGAAGACGATAACTTCGCCAATCACTACGGCGTGGATCCCAGCAGCCTGATGCGTGCCGCGACCCAACTGGTAAAAAGCGGACACATCCAGTCCGGCGGCAGCACCATCACCATGCAGGTGGCGAAGAACTTCTTCCTGACCAGCGAACGCAGCTTCTCGCGCAAAACCACCGAAATCCTCCTGGCCCTGCAGATCGAACGGCAGCTGACCAAGGACGAGATCCTCGAGCTGTACGTCAACAAGATCTATCTGGGTAACCGCGCCTACGGCATCGAGGCGGCGGCGCAGGTCTATTACGGCAAGTCGATTCGTGACGTCAGCCTGGCGCAGATGGCGATGATCGCCGGCCTGCCCAAAGCCCCGTCGCGCTTCAACCCGCTGGCCAACCCGGCCCGCAGTAAAGAGCGTCGCGACTGGATCCTGGGGCGCATGTACAAGCTCGGCAAAATCAGCGAGGCCGACTACACCGCCGCGATCAACGAGCCGCTGAATGCCAGCTATCACGTCCCGACCCCGGAAGTGAATGCGCCATATATTGCCGAGATGGCCCGCGCCGAAATGGTCGGCCGCTACGGCAGCGACGCCTACACCGAAGGCTTCCGCGTGACAACCACGGTGCCGAGCAATCTGCAGGAAATGGCCAACACCGCGGTCCATGAAGGCCTGATGACCTACGACCAGCGCCACGGCTATCGCGGCCCTGAATCGCGCCTGCCGGGCAAGACCCGCGAAGCCTGGGCGACCGAGCTGACCAAGCAGCGCACCATCAGCAGCCTTGAGCCGGCCATTGTCACTCAGGTCGAGAAGAACGGCCTGCAGGTGCTGACCCGCACCGGCAACGAGCACGTCAGCTGGGACAGCATGAAATGGGCGCGTCCGTTCCTGAACACCAACAGCATGGGCGCCAATCCGAAGCAACCGTCCGATGTGGCCCAGGTCGGCGACCTGATTCGTGTGCAGCGTCAGGCGGACAATTCGCTTAAGTTCAGCCAGATTCCGCAAGCTCAGGGCGCGCTGGTATCCCTGGACCCGCAAAACGGCGCGATCCGCGCGCTGGTCGGCGGCTTCGCCTTCGAGCAGAGCAATTACAACCGCGCCTTGCAGGCCAAGCGCCAGCCGGGTTCGAGCTTCAAGCCATTCGTCTACGCCGCTGCGCTGGATAACGGCTACACCGCCGCCAGCCTGGTGAACGACGCACCGATCGTGTTCGTCGACGAATACCTGGACAAGGTCTGGCGCCCGAAGAACGACACCAACACCTTCCTCGGCCCGATCCGCTTGCGCGAAGCGCTGTACAAGTCGCGTAACCTGGTGTCGATCCGCCTGCTGCAAGCGATGGGCGTTGGCAAAACCATCGACTACATCACCCGCTTTGGCTTCAACAAGCAGGATCTGCCGCCCAACCTGTCCCTGGCCCTGGGCACCGCGACCCTGACGCCAATGGAAATCGCCACGGGCTGGAGCACCTTCGCCAACGGCGGCTACAAGATCACCCCGTACATCATCGACAAGATCGAAAGCCGCAACGGCGATACGCTGTTTGTCGCCAACCCGCCGAGCGTACCGAAAGGCGGCGCCGCCAGCGATGGCATCGCCGCCCCGTCCGCCCAGGCCTTCACGGTCAACGCTACGCCGGGCGAAGCGCCGACGACCCAATCGGCACCACAGGCACCGGCCGTGGCTGAACGCATCGTCGATGGCCGTACCACCTACATCCTCAACAGCATGCTGGAGGACGTCATCAAGCTGGGTACCGGCCGCCGCGCACTGGCGCTGGGTCGTCCTGACATCGCCGGCAAGACCGGTACCACCAACGAATCCAAGGACGCCTGGTTCTCCGGTTACAACGCCGATTACGTGACCACCGTCTGGACCGGTTTCGACCAGCCGGAAAGCCTGGGTCGCAAGGAATTCGGCGGCACCGTCGCGCTACCGATCTGGATGAACTACATGGGCGCCGCACTCAAAGGCCTGCCACCACACACCCAACCAGAGCCGGATGGCATCCTGAGCCTGCGCATCGACCCGGTCAGCGGTCGTGCGGCAAGCCCAAGCACACCTGGAGCCTATTTCGAGCTGTTCAAGGCCGAAGACACGCCACCGTCGGTGAATGAAATCGGTAATGGCACTGCACCGGGTAGCCCGTTGCCAGCGGATGAACAGGCGCCAATCGATTTGTTCTAGAGAAGCAGCCTGCAGGCGCGAGCCTGCTCGCGAAAAATGTTCAGACAACGCGGGTATTCAGACCGCCCGCGTCATCGTTGACGACCATCGCGAGCAAGCTCGCTCCTACAGGGTTTGGCAGCGTACACATCTGCGCCATCGACCCTCCAGACAACAAAAAAGCCCCGACTCTCACGAGCCGGGGCTTTCTTTTGAAGCGCTACAACGACTTAGCCGTTGAACACGTCATCCACGCTTTTGAGCGGGTAGTTCTTCGGATACGGCAGGGTGGCCACGCCGGTCTCGATCGCAGCCTTGGCCACGGCATCGGAGATCAGGGTGATCAGACGGGCATCCATTGGTTTCGGAATGATGTACTCACGGCCGAATTCCAGTTTGATGCCGCCGTAGGCGTCGCACACTTCCTGAGGTACTGGCAGCTTGGCCAGTTCGCGCAGGGCGTTGGCCGCAGCCACTTTCATTTCTTCGTTGATGCGCTTGGCGCGAACGTCCAGGGCACCACGGAAGATGAACGGGAAGCCCAGTACGTTGTTGACCTGGTTCGGGTAGTCCGAACGGCCGGTGGCCATGATCACGTCGTTACGAGTGGCGTGCGCCAGCTCCGGGGAGATTTCCGGATCAGGGTTCGAGCAGGCGAAGACGATCGGGTTAGGCGCCATCGACAGCAGGCCTTCAGCGCTCAGCAGGTTCGGGCCGGACAGGCCGACGAACACGTCAGCGCCTTGCAGGGCATCAGCCAGGGTGCGCTTGTCGGTCGCGTGGGCGAATACGGCTTTGTACTGGTTCAGGTCGTCACGGCCGGAGTGGATCACACCGGTACGGTCAACCATGAAGATGTTTTCGATCTTCGCGCCCATGCTGACCAGCAGCTTCATGCAGGAGATCGCGGCAGCGCCGGCGCCCAGGCAAACGATCTTGGCTTCCGCCAGGGTTTTGCCGGCGATTTCCAGGGCGTTGATCATGCCAGCGGCGGTCACGATAGCGGTGCCGTGCTGGTCATCGTGGAATACCGGGATGTCGCACTGCTCGATCAGGGCACGTTCGATCTCAAAGCACTCAGGTGCCTTGATGTCTTCCAGGTTGATGCCACCGAAGGTGATGGAGATGCGCTTGACGGTGTCGATGAAGGCTTGCGGGCTTTCGGAATCGACTTCGATGTCGAAAACGTCGATGCCGGCAAAGCGCTTGAACAGCACGCCTTTACCTTCCATGACTGGCTTGGAGGCCAATGGGCCAAGGTTACCCAGACCAAGAATCGCGGTGCCATCGGAAATGACTGCAACCAGGTTGCCTTTGCCGGTGTATTTGTAGGCCAGTTCAGGGTCGCGAGCGATTTCGCGTACTGGTTCGGCTACGCCGGGGCTGTAGGCCAGCGACAGGTCGCGAGCGGTAGCGGTGGCCTTGGTGAGCTCGACGCTCAGCTTCCCTGGACGAGGATTGGCATGATATTCGAGAGCGGCAGTTTTCAAATCAGACATGGGGGCATTCCGCTTTTACTGTTGGACAGACTGGTCAGCGAGGATACGCGCCTCGCAAAATCCCCACAAGACTGACCGGTCACCCCTGTCAAGCGCCCTGCCCTACGACTTTGGGCCAAGAGCCGCAGAACACAAGGGATAGACTGTTCACAATCGACATAAAAAATGTCTACAATTTTTTATCAGTGCGCGACTTGAAGCATCGCTGGATCGGTCAAAGGCAACATCCAGCGCGCCTGCCCCTCCTTGAGCCCGCCCTTGCGCGAACGATCCAGCACCCAGCCGCGAGCCTCGACTTGCTTGCCTTTGAGGCCGTCAAGGGTGGCAGCCGGGAATCTGTCCAGCAAATTGGGTGCAACGCGCAGTACAACCGAATCCTGCAACTCGATCCAAACCCCGCCGCGATTGCGCTGGACCTTGCTCACACGACCGCTGAGCACGGCAAACCCGGAGGCACTGATCTGATCCGCTTTCAGTACAGGTGACTGGCGCCACACGCCAAGGCCGGCCTGTCGGGCGCTGCGTTCTGCCGCTTGCTGACAGTCGACCAGATCGACATTCGGCGCGATCGCCACTTGAAAGCCGAGGCCTTCGGCGAGCATTTGCGCTTCGAGGTTGGCGCCATCGGTGCCATAGACGTGGGCCAGGGTGCGGCCGTAATGGTCTTTGCCTTCCTTGCCGGGGAGCAATCCGACCCGTCCGTCGCTCGCGGCCACCAAGGCTTCAAGGCGCTTACGCGCCGCTACGGCGAACGGTTCGTCGGAACGGCCTTTCTTGCCCAGCTCCGGCGTATTCAAGCCGATCATGCGCACGCTGCGACCATCCGTCAGGCGCAGCGTGTCACCATCCACAACCCGCTGTACCGCCACCGAGGCCAGACCACTCGGCGCCGGGCAGAAAGCCTGGGCGCCGGACAGCCAAATCGCGGACACAAAAAAGGCGCCCGCGAGGGACGCCTTTTTCATCAGCATGGAAAAACCGAAACGGCTTCCCAAGTTGATCGGCCTTAGGCCTTTTTCGCGCCGAAAGCACCGAAACGGTCTGCGAAACGCTGAACGCGGCCGCCAGTGTCCAGAGTCTTTTGCTTACCGGTGTAGAACGGGTGGCATTCGTTGCAAACGTCGATCGCCAGGGCTTTGCCGAAGGTCGAACGGGTTTCGAACTTGTTGCCGCAGCTGCAGGTAACAGCAACTGCTGGGTATTCTGGATGGATATCAGCTTTCATGGTGTCTTCCTCAGGCTAGCGTGCCGCCACCCAACACTATTGTTGAATACCGCACGTAATTAGGCCGCGGATTCTACCAGACAATGCCAATCACGCAAGCTGTCCCTGAGACCGACCGTCTGCTAGGCTCCCGAGCCAATACGCGATCCCCGGTGGGAGCGAGCCTGCTCGCGATAGCGGTGTTCCAGTCGCGATGAATGTTGACTGACACGCCGTCATCGCGAGCAGGCTCGCTCCCACACGTTATGCGCCTAGCCCTTTTTTTGCCTGTTTATCGAGATCCCCCCGCGTGCCCGACGCCATACTGCGCCTCGCTTTGCCCTCGCCGCTGCGCCGCCTGTTCGACTACCGCGCTCCGGCCGGAGTCCTGCGCGCCCAGTTGCATCCCGGCATGCGCCTGCGGGTGCCGTTCGGCCGGCGGGAGATGATCGGGATTCTGGTGGAGGTCACCGACACCAGCGAAGTCCCGGCGGAAAAACTCAAGCCCGCGCTGGCGTTGCTCGATGCCACGCCGCCGCTGCCACCCGCTCTGTTCAAGCTGTGCCTGTGGACGTCCCAGTATTACCAGCACAGTCTCGGCGACACCTTGAGCTGGGCGCTGCCGGTGCTGCTGCGTCAGGGCGAACTGGCCGAGGCGCGCCAGGAGCGTTTCTGGTCCGCCGCCCCCGGCGCCAGCCTCGATGACCCGCGGATCGCCCGAGCTCCGCGCCAACGTGAAGCACTGGCGACGCTGGCTCAGCACCCCCACGGCGTCGCCCATCAGTTGCTGAGCAAGCTGATGCTGAGCAAAGACAGCCTCGATCTGTTGCTGGCCAAGGACCTGGTGCAGGTCGAGATCCGCAAGCATGCCCCCGGCGCACGCCACGAACACTGGCTGGCGCAGCCCGAACTGCCGCTCAATCCGGAACAACGTGCCGCTTATGAAGCCATTCGCGCCGGGTTCGACAGTTATCACGCGTTCCTGCTGGCCGGCGTCACCGGCAGTGGCAAGACCGAAGTCTATTTGCAACTGATCCGCGAAACCCTGGAGGCCGGTAAACAGGCGCTGGTGCTCATCCCGGAAATCAACCTCGGCCCACAGACCCTGGCGCGCTTCGAACAGCGCTTCAACGCGCGTATCGCCCTGATCCACTCGGCAGTCAACGATCGTGAACGCCTCGACGCCTGGCTCGCCGCCCGTGACGGCGAGGCCGACATCATTATCGGCACGCGCTCGGCGCTGTTCACACCGATGAAGAATCCCGGCCTGATCATCATCGACGAAGAACACGACGGCTCCTATAAACAGCAGGAAGGCCTGCGTTACCACGCCCGCGACCTGGCGCTGGTGCGCGCCCGGCAGGAAAACATCCCGATCGTGCTGGGCTCCGCCACACCTTCGCTGGAAAGCCTGCACAACGCCTACACCGGACGCTATGGTCTGCTGCGCCTGAATGAGCGCGCCGGTGGCGCCAAGCAGCCACGTTTCCTGCGCCTTGACGTGAAAAGTCGTCCACTGGACAGCGGCATTTCCGGGCCGATGCAACAAGCCATCGGCCAGACGCTGGCTGCGGGCCAGCAAGTATTGGTGTTCCTCAATCGCCGCGGCTTCGCACCGACCCTGCTCTGTCATGACTGCGGCTGGATGTCCGAATGCCAGCGCTGCGATGCGCGGATGACCGTGCACCAGCGCCACGGCGAGTTGCGCTGCCACCATTGCGGCTACGTCGAGCGGGTGCCGCGCCAGTGCCCGAAATGCAACAAGGTCGATTTGCGTCCGGTGGGGGCGGGCACTGAGCGGGCCGAAGAGCGCTTGGGGATTCTGTTCCCCGACTACCCGGTTTTGCGGGTCGACCGCGACAGCACTTCGCGCAAAGACGCAATGAATCAGTTATTCGCGACCATCCAGAAAGGCCAGCCCTGCATCCTGGTGGGCACGCAAATGCTTGCCAAAGGGCACCACTTTCCACGGGTGACCCTGGTGTCGATTCTTGACGCCGACGGCGGGCTGTTTTCCGGTGACTTCCGTGCCAGCGAGCGCATGGCCCAGCTGATTGTCCAGGTCGCCGGGCGTGCGGGACGTGCCGAAGAGCCGGGCAAGGTGATCATCCAGACGCATTTGGCCGATCACCCGTTGCTGGTGCAATTGACCGAACAAGGTTATTTCGCCTTTGCCGAGCAAGCCTTGAGTGAACGCCGCGCGGCTGGCCTGCCGCCGTTTGCGCACCTGGCACTGCTGCGGGCCGAAGCGCACAAGCCTGGGCAGGCCGAAGGATTTCTCGACGAGGCGTGCAGCGAGGCCGAACGTCTGCTGGCCGAACAGGGTTTGACCGGCATCGAATTGCTGGGGCCGGTGCCGGCACCCATGGAACGCCGCGCCGGGCGCTATCGTGCACAACTATTGTTGCAGGCCACCGCGCGGGCGCCGCTGCATCGCTTGCTTGCCAGTTGGCTGCTGGTGCTGGAGCAGATGCCAAGCGGGCGGGCGGTGCGCTGGTCGCTGGATGTTGACCCTGTGGATTTGTATTGATGGGGCGACTGCCTTCGCTGGCAAGCCAGCCCCTACAGGGGGCACATCGCGTCATTGCAGGAGCTGGCTTGCCAGCGAAAGCTGGTCGAATTGTCACCACACATCCACATCCTGCCTGCTAAGGTTGGCAAGCCCGTCTTCGCCACGGATAATGCCCAGTTTTTCCACCAGCGCACGATGCGCCGCCGCGCCAGCGGTCGAAAGAGAAGACCATGAAAGACACCATTCGCCAGCTGATCCAACAAGCCATCACCCAACTCGTCAACGAAGGTGTGTTGCCTGAAGGCCTGACGCCGGCGATCCAGGTGGAAAACTCTCGCGACAAGAAGAACGGCGACTTCGCCAGCAACATCGCAATGATGCTGGCCAAGCCTGCCGGCATGAAGCCGCGTGACCTGGCCGAGAAAATCATCGCCGCGCTGCCGGCTGACGAAAATGTCTCCAAGGCCGAAATCGCCGGCCCCGGCTTCCTCAACTTCTTCCAGAACACCCAGGCCCTGGCGACCCGCCTGGACGCCGCCCTGGCCGATGAGCACATCGGCGTACGCAAGGCCGGCCCGGTGCAACGCACGGTGGTTGACCTGTCGGCTCCGAACCTGGCCAAGGAAATGCACGTCGGCCACTTGCGCTCGACCATCATCGGCGACGGCGTGGCTCGAGTGCTCGAGTTCCTCGGCGACGACGTGATCCGTCAGAACCATGTCGGCGACTGGGGCACCCAGTTCGGCATGTTGATGGCCTATCTGCAGGAAAACCCGATCACCAGCGACGAGCTGTCGGACCTGGAAAACTTCTACCGCGCCGCCAAGCAGCGCTTCGACGAATCCGAAGAATTCGCCGACCGCGCCCGCGGCCTGGTGGTCAAGTTGCAGGCCGGCGACCCGGACTGCCTGGCGCTGTGGACCAAGTTCAAGGACATCTCGCTGTCCCACTGCCAGAAGATCTACGAACTGTTGAACGTCAAGCTGACCATGGCTGACGTGATGGGCGAAAGCGCCTACAACGACGACCTGATCAACGTGGTCAACGACCTCAAGGCCGCCGGCATGCTGGTGGAAAGCAACGGCGCCCAGTGCGTGTTCCTCGATGAATTCAAGAACGCCGATGGCGATCCACTGCCGGTGATCATCGTCAAGGCCGATGGTGGCTACCTCTACGCCACCACCGACCTGGCGGCCGTGCGTTATCGCAGCGGCAAGCTCAAGGCCGATCGCGCCCTGTACTTCGTCGACCAGCGTCAGGCCCTGCACTTCCAGCAAGTGTTCGCCGTGGCACGCAAGGCCGGCTTCGTGACCCATCCGATGGAGATGGAACACATGGGCTTCGGCACCATGAACGGCGCTGATGGCCGTCCGTTCAAGACCCGCGATGGCGGCACCGTGAAGCTGATCGACCTGCTGACCGAAGCCCAGGAGCGCGCCTACACCCTGGTCAAGGACAAGAACCCGGAACTGGCCGAAGCCGAGCTGCGCAACATCGCCAAGGTCGTGGGCATCGGCGCGGTGAAGTACGCCGACCTGTCCAAGCACCGCACCAGCGACTATAGCTTCAACTTCGACCTGATGCTGAACTTCGAAGGCAACACCGCGCCGTACCTGCTGTACGCCTACACCCGTGTGGCCGGCGTGTTCCGCAAACTCGGCAAGGACTTCAGCGAAGTCGACGGCCAGATCGTGCTCGAAGCGCCCCACGAACACGAACTGGCGGCAAAACTTGCACAATTCGGTGAAGTGCTGAACAACGTGTCCGAAAAAGGCACGCCGCACATTCTTTGCACTTACCTGTACGACGTCGCCGGCCTGTTCTCCAGCTTCTACGAGAACTGCCCGATCCTCGCCGCCGATACCCCGGCGCAAATGCAGAGCCGCCTGCGCCTCGCCGCGCTGACCGGACGCACCCTCAAGCAAGGCCTGGAACTCTTGGGCCTGGAAACTCTGGAGCGTATGTAAGTTGGCCGCCAAGAAAAAACCTGCACCCAAGCGTGGCGCCAGCCGTTACCAAGCTCCAGCGAAGCAGCCGATTCCGGGCTGGCTGTGGATGGCCATCGGCCTGACGGTCGGTGCATTCATCGTATTCCTGATGAAGCTGGAGCCGGGCAAGGGCAGCGACACGGTCAAACGCGAGAAGGTGGAGCAACAACAGCAGAAAGCCACCAAGATCGCCGAGGCCAACAAGACGCCGCCGAGCCCGACACAACCGGTGAAGCCGAAGTACGACTTCTACACCTTGCTGCCGGAATCGGAAGTCATCGTGCCGCCGGATGCCGTGCCGGAAAAAACCCTGCCGACGCCACAAGTGCCGGCGATTCCGACAACGCCGGTTACGCCAGCGGAAGCGGCGAAAATTGACACCGCCCGCGCTCAGGCGGCGCTGTCCGGAATCACGCCACCACCCGCGCCCCCGGTCACCAAGGCCGCGCCGGTGACCAAGTTTTTCCTCCAGGCGGGTTCGTTCCGCAAGCAAACTGACGCGGACAAGGTTCGCGCGCAGATCATCCTGCTTGGCCAGGCGGTGGCGGTTGAATCCGGCACAGTGAAAGACGAGACCTGGTATCGGGTTCTGGTCGGACCGTTCAGCAACCGCGAACAACTGACCACCGCCCAGAAACAACTGGCCGGTGCCGGCTTCAGCAATTTGTTGTTACAACAACGCCAAAGCCGATAACGCCCCCTGTGGCGAGGAAGCTTGCTCCCTCGCCACTATTGTTACAGCGGCAACCCATCACCATCGCAATACACCGCTCGTCCCCTCTCCCGCCCTACAGTTGAAATCCACTCCACCACCCCCATATGAGTGGGCATAAGGCATTTTCGCCCCGCTGCGTGGAGACTCTTCCCTTGACCACCATCGTTTCAGTTCGCCGCCACGGCAAAGTCGTCATGGGCGGCGACGGCCAGGTATCCCTTGGCAACACCGTGATGAAAGGCAACGCGAAAAAAGTTCGCCGCCTGTACCACGGCCAGGTCATCGCCGGTTTTGCCGGCGCCACCGCTGACGCCTTTACCCTCTTCGAACGTTTCGAAGGCCAGCTTGAAAAGCATCAGGGCCACCTGGTTCGCGCCGCCGTCGAACTTGCCAAAGAATGGCGCACCGACCGCTCCCTGAGCCGCCTCGAAGCCATGCTCGCGGTCGCCAACAAAGATGCCTCGCTGATCATCACCGGCAACGGTGACGTGGTTGAACCTGAAGATGGTTTGATCGCCATGGGCTCCGGTGGCGCTTACGCCCAGGCTGCCGCCAGCGCACTGCTGAAGAAAACCGATCTGTCGGCCCGGGAAATCGTCGAGACCGCCCTCGGTATTGCCGGCGACATCTGTGTATTCACCAACCACACCCAGACCATTGAGGAGCAGGACTGCGCCGAATAAGCCCTTTCTGGCCATCGCGCCACGGCTCATTCTTGCTTGAGGTCCGCCAAATACTATGTCCATGACTCCCCGTGAAATCGTCCACGAACTCAATCGCCATATCATCGGCCAGGACGATGCCAAGCGCGCCGTCGCCATTGCCCTGCGCAATCGCTGGCGCCGAATGCAGCTGCCCGAAGAGCTGCGTGTTGAAGTCACCCCGAAAAACATTCTGATGATCGGCCCGACCGGTGTCGGTAAAACCGAGATCGCCCGTCGCCTGGCCAAACTGGCCAACGCGCCGTTCATCAAGGTCGAAGCCACCAAGTTCACGGAAGTCGGCTACGTCGGTCGCGATGTCGAATCGATCATTCGTGACCTGGCCGATGCAGCGATCAAGCTGCTGCGTGAACAGGAAATCATCAAGGTTCGCCACCGCGCCGAAGACGCTGCTGAAGAGCGCATCCTCGACGCCCTGCTGCCACCGCCACGCATGGGCTTCAGCAACGACGACACCCCGACGCAGGATTCCAACACCCGCCAGCTGTTCCGCAAGCGCCTGCGCGAAGGTCAGCTGGATGATAAAGAGATCGAAATCGAAGTCGCCGAAATCACCGGCGTCGATATCTCCGCGCCTCCGGGCATGGAAGAAATGACCAACCAATTGCAGAGCCTGTTTGCCAACATGGGCAAAGGCAAGCGCAAGAGCCGCAAGCTCAAGGTCAAGGAAGCGCTGAAACTGGTGCGCGACGAAGAAGCCAGCCGCCTGGTCAACGATGAAGAGTTGAAGGCCAAGGCGCTGGAAGCGGTCGAGCAGCACGGCATCGTGTTCATCGACGAAATCGACAAGGTCGCCAAGCGCGGCAATGTCGGCGGCGCCGACGTGTCCCGCGAGGGTGTGCAACGTGACCTGTTGCCACTGATCGAAGGTTGCACCGTCAACACCAAACTGGGCATGGTCAAGACCGACCATATCCTGTTCATCGCCTCGGGGGCTTTCCACCTGAGCAAGCCGAGCGATCTGGTGCCCGAGCTGCAAGGTCGTCTGCCGATTCGTGTTGAGCTCAAGGCGCTGTCGCCGGAAGACTTCGAACGCATCCTCAGCGAGCCGCACGCGTCGCTCACCGAGCAATACTGTGCACTGCTGAAAACCGAAGGCCTGACCATCGAGTTCCAGCCAAGCGGCATCAAACGCATCGCGGAGATCGCCTGGCAGGTTAACGAGAAAACCGAAAACATCGGTGCCCGTCGTCTGCACACGCTGCTTGAGCGCCTGCTTGAAGAAGTGTCGTTCAGCGCCGGCGACCTGGCCAGCGCCCATGACGAAAAGGCGATCCAGATCGACGCTGACTACGTCAACAGCCACCTCGGCGAATTGGCGCAGAACGAAGACCTGTCCCGTTATATCCTGTAGGTCACATTCTGTGTGAGCGGGCTCCTGTGGCGAGGGAGCTTGCTCCCGCTGGGTCGCGAAGCGGCCCCAAAGCCAGCGATGCGGTCCATCAGAAAGACCGCACTCTCTGGACTTACGACTGCTGCGCAGCCGAGCGGAAGCAAGCTTCCTCGCCACTGGATCACCCGCCGACACAGGGCCTCAATAAGACGGAAGACCGGCCCCATGACAACCCAACTCCCCACCGACATCAAACTGCACAAAGCCTCGAAAACCCTGACGCTCAAATACGCGTCCGGCGAGGAATTCACCCTGCCCGCCGAGTTCCTTCGCGTGCACTCTCCTTCCGCCGAAGTCCAGGGACACGGCAAACCCATCCTGCAATTTGGCAAGATCAACGTAGGCCTGAGCAAGATAGAACCGGCCGGTCAGTACGCACTGAAATTGACCTTCGACGACGGCCATGACAGCGGCCTGTTCACCTGGGAATACCTCTATGAGCTGGGGCGACGTTATGACGCACTCTGGGAGGATTACCTTGCCGAGCTCAAAGCCGCCGGAAAAACCCGCGATCCGAACGAGTCCGTCGTCAAGCTGATGCTCTAGCCTGAGCCTCTTGCTCTTTAGAGGGCATTTTCTAATTTCATCTGTTTGAATGCTTGGCCGCGAGGTCAGTCATTGGCCTGCTTGCGAAAAAAATTAAACTCGGGTAACCAATGGAGCTGGCAAGTTCCCTGCAGTGCTCTCTGCGAAATTAAAAGCAGCGATGCAGAATTAACGGTCACCCGAGCAGTAGTACCTGGCATTGGCTGTGTGACTGCACAACCAGGGCCCGGGTACTCGCCTCAGGACAATGGAGCGTCGTAGATGAGTATCAAGAATAACGATGACTTGAAGTATCAGGCCTCGGAAAACACCTTGGGACTGAATCCTGTCGTTGGGCTGCGTGGAAAGGATCTACTGGCTTCTGCTCGAATGGTGCTCAGGCAGGCCATCAAACAACCGGTGCACAGCGCCAAGCATGTTGCGCACTTCGGCCTTGAACTCAAGAACGTGCTGTTCGGCAAATCCGCACTGCAACCGAGCAGCGATGACCGTCGCTTCGCCGATCCGGCCTGGAGCCAGAACCCACTCTACAAACGCTATCTGCAAACCTACCTGGCGTGGCGCAAGGAACTCCACGACTGGATCGATGACAGCAATCTCACAGCCAGTGACGCGGCACGCGGGCACTTCGTGATCAACCTCATGACCGAAGCCATGGCCCCGACCAACACGGCGGCCAACCCGGCGGCCGTCAAACGCTTCTTCGAAACCGGCGGCAAGAGCCTGCTCGACGGCCTCTCGCATCTGGCCAAGGACCTGGTGCACAACGGCGGCATGCCAAGCCAGGTCAACATGGGCGCGTTCGAGGTCGGCAAGAGCCTTGGCGTGACCGAAGGTGCGGTGGTCTTTCGCAACGATGTACTCGAGCTGATCCAGTACAAGCCGATTACCGAGCAAGTCCACGAGCGCCCACTGCTGGTGGTGCCGCCGCAAATCAACAAGTTCTACGTTTTCGACCTGAGCCCGGACAAGAGTCTGGCGCGGTTCTGCCTGCGCAATAACGTGCAGACCTTCATCGTCAGCTGGCGCAACCCGACCAAGGAGCAGCGCGAGTGGGGCCTGTCGACCTACATCGAGGCGCTCAAGGAAGCGGTCGACGTGGTCACCGCCATCACCGGCAGCAAAGACGTGAACATGCTCGGTGCCTGTTCCGGCGGTATCACCTGCACCGCCCTGCTGGGCCACTACGCGGCGATCGGCGAGAACAAGGTCAACGCCCTCACCCTGCTGGTCAGCGTGCTCGATACCACGCTGGAGAGCGACGTCGCCCTGTTTGTCAACGAGCAGACCCTCGAAGCCGCCAAGCGCCACTCGTACCAGGCCGGTGTGCTGGAAGGCCGCGACATGGCAAAAGTCTTTGCGTGGATGCGTCCCAATGACCTGATCTGGAACTACTGGGTCAACAACTACCTGCTGGGCAACGAGCCACCGGTTTTCGACATCCTGTTCTGGAACAACGACACCACCCGGTTGCCTGCCGCGTTCCATGGCGACCTGATCGAGATGTTCAAAAACAATCCACTGATTCGCCCCAATGCACTGGAAGTGTGCGGCACGCCCATCGACCTGAAGCAGGTCACGGCCGACATCTTTTCCCTGGCCGGCACCAACGACCACATCACCCCGTGGAAGTCCTGCTACAAGTCGGCGCAACTGTTTGGCGGCAATGTGGAGTTCGTGCTGTCCAGCAGCGGGCATATCCAGAGCATCCTGAACCCGCCGGGCAATCCGAAATCCCGCTACATGACCAGCACCGAAAAGGCTGCAAATGCCGAGGAGTGGCAAGAAAACTCCACCAAGCACACCGACTCCTGGTGGCTGCATTGGCAGGCCTGGCAGGCCCAGCGTTCGGGTGAACTGAAAAAATCGCCGACAAAACTGGGCAACAAGGCTTATCCGGCGGGCGAGGCTGCCCCAGGTACTTACGTACACGAGCGGTAACTGACACACCCCGCTCTTGCTGTGGGCGCGAGCTCGCTCGCGATGGACGTTAACGAAAACGCGTACTGTCTGAATTAACGCGTTGCCCGGACATTCTTCGCGAGCAGGCTCGCTCCTACAGGGGCGGGGATGAATTCATAAACAGGGCCAGAAGCATGCCGCAACCGTTCATATTTCGTACCGTCGACCTGGATGGCCAGACCCTCCGCACGGCGGTACGCCCCGGCAAGCCTCACTTGACGCCCCTGCTGATTTTCAACGGCATCGGCGCCAACCTGGAGCTGGTGTTCCCGTTCGTCGCAGCGCTGGACCCGGACCTGGAAGTCATCGCTTTCGACGTGCCCGGTGTCGGTGGCTCTTCGACGCCCAGACGGCCGTATCGCTTTCCAAGCCTGGCCAAACTGACGGCACGCATGCTCGACTACCTCGATTACGGGCAGGTCAACGTGATCGGCGTGTCCTGGGGCGGCGCCCTCGCCCAGCAGTTCGCCTATGACTATCCGGAGCGCTGCAAGAAACTGGTGCTGGCGGCCACGGCGGCCGGTGCGGTGATGGTGCCGGGCAAGCCGAAAGTGCTGTGGATGATGGCGAGCCCCCGGCGCTACATTCAGCCGTCGCACGTCATCCGCATTGCGCCGATGATCTACGGCGGCTCATTCCGTCGCGACCCGACACTAGCCGCGAGCCATGCGGCGAAAGTGCGTTCGGCGGGCAAGCTCGGTTACTACTGGCAGCTGTTCGCCGGCCTCGGCTGGACCAGCATCCACTGGCTGCACAGGATCAATCAGCCGACCCTGGTACTGGCGGGCGATGACGATCCGTTGATCCCGCTGATCAACATGCGTTTGCTGGCCTGGCGAATTCCCAATGCCCAGTTGCACATCATCGATGACGGCCATCTGTTCCTGATCACCCGGGCCGAGGCGGTAGCGCCGATCATCATGAAATTCCTTGAAGAAGAACGACAACGCGCCGTGATGCATCCGCACCCGGCGCCATTGGGCGGTTAATCCGCACATTGACGCGCGGCAGGACGCCGCGCCGCGCAACAACCCGTTACAGCGTCTATGGTGTTCTGGTTCGGTTGTTTGTTTTTGGCCTGAAGACGAAGGAGTGTTGACTCATGCGTGACAAACCAGCGCGGGACTCTTTGCCCACTCCCGCCGCGTTCATCAACGCACAGAGTGCGATTACCGGCCTGCGCGGCCGGGATCTGATTTCGACCCTGCGCAGCGTGGCCGCCCATGGCCTGCGCAACCCGCTGCACAGTGCCCGGCACGCCCTGAAACTGGGCGGGCAACTGGGCCGTGTGCTGCTCGGCGAAACCCTGTACCCGACCAATCCGCAGGACAGTCGTTTTGCCGATCCGGCATGGAGCCTCAACCCGTTTTACCGACGCAGCTTGCAGGCGTACCTGGCCTGGCAAAAGCAGGTCAAAAACTGGATCGATGAAAGCAACATGACCCCGGACGATCGCGCCCGGGCGCATTTCGCCTTCGCCTTGCTCAATGATGCCATGTCACCGTCCAACAGCCTGCTCAATCCCCTGGCGATCAAGGAACTCTTCAACTCCGGCGGCAACAGCCTGGTGCGCGGCATCGGTCACCTGGTGGATGACTTGCTGCACAACGATGGCCTGCCCCGGCAAGTCACCAAACAGGCGTTCGAAGTCGGCAAGACCGTCGCCACCACCACCGGCGCCGTGGTCTTTCGCAACGAATTGCTGGAGCTGATCCAGTACAAACCGATGAGCGAAAAGCAGTATTCCAAGCCGCTGCTGGTGGTGCCGCCGCAGATCAACAAGTACTACATTTTCGACCTGAGCCCGCATAACAGCTTCGTCCAGTTCGCCCTCAAGAACAGCCTGCAAACCTTCGTGATCAGCTGGCGCAACCCGGATGTGCGTCACCGCGAATGGGGACTGTCGACCTACGTCGAGGCGGTTGAAGAAGCCATGAATGTGTGCCGGGCGATCACCGGTGCCCGCGAGGTCAACCTGATGGGCGCCTGCGCCGGCGGGCTGACCATCGCTGCGTTGCAAGGGCACTTGCAAGCCAAACGGCAGCTGCGCCGGGTCTCCAGCGCGACGTATCTGGTGAGTCTGCTCGACAGTCAGCTGGATTCGCCAGCGACCCTCTTCGCCGATGAACAGACCCTGGAAGCCGCCAAGCGTCGCTCCTACCAGAAAGGCGTGCTCGACGGTCGCGACATGGCCAAGGTGTTCGCCTGGATGCGCCCCAACGACTTGATCTGGAGCTATTTCGTCAACAACTACCTGCTGGGCAAAGAACCACCGGCGTTCGACATCCTCTACTGGAACAACGACAACACGCGCTTGCCGGCGGCCCTGCATGGCGACTTGCTGGATTTCTTCAAGCACAACCCGCTCACCCACCCGGGCGGCCTGGAAGTGTGCGGCACGCCAATCGACTTGCAGAAGGTCACCGTCGACAGTTTCAGCGTGGCCGGTATCAATGACCACATCACGCCGTGGGACGCGGTGTATCGCTCGACGCTGCTGCTCGGTGGCGATCGCCGCTTCGTGCTGTCCAACAGCGGTCACGTGCAAAGCATCCTCAATCCGCCGAGCAACCCGAAAGCCAACTACGTCGAGAACGGCAAACTGAGCAGCGATCCACGGGCCTGGTACTACGACGCCAAGCACGTCGACGGCAGCTGGTGGACCCCGTGGCTGAGCTGGATTCAGGAACGCTCGGGGGCACTGAAGGAAACCCACATGGCCCTCGGCAACCAGAACTATCCACCGATGGAGGCGGCGCCCGGCACATACGTGCGCGTGCGCTGACACTCAACAACCCACGGCCGAGACCGGCCGTGGCATGACCCGATCACTAAGAAGACTGGATGAAAACCCGCGACCGCATCCTCGAATGTGCCCTGCAGTTGTTCAATCAGAAGGGCGAACCGAACGTTTCCACCATGGAAGTTGCCAACGAAATGGGCATCAGCCCCGGCAACCTCTACTACCACTTCCACGGCAAGGAGCCGCTGATTCTCGGGCTGTTCGAACGCTTCCAGAATGAGCTGACCCCGCTGCTCGACCCGCCATCGGATGTTGAACTGGCACCGGACGATTACTGGCTGTTCCTGCACCTGATCGTCGAACGCCTGGCCCACTACCGGTTTCTGTTCCAGGACCTGTCGAACCTGGCCGGCCGCCTGCCGAAGCTGGCCAAGGGCATCCGTAACCTGCTCAATGCACTCAAGCGCACGCTGGCGTCGTTACTGGCGCGACTGAAAGCTCAGGGGCAATTGGTCAGTGACACCCAGGCACTGGGGCAACTGGTGGAGCAGATCACCCTGACGTTGCTGTTTTCGCTGGACTATCAGCGGATTCTCGATCGCGAAGGTGAAGTGCGGCTGGTGGTCTACCAGATCATGATGCTGGTGGCGCCGCATCTGCTGCCACCAATCAAGGTGGCGACGGAGCAACTCGCGATGCAGTACCTGGAAGAGCACGATTAATGCTGATCACACCTATCCCTGAGGGAGCGAGCCTGCTCGCGATGGCGGTGTGTCAGTAGGCAGTATTTTTGAATGTGATGGCCTCATCGCGAGCAAGCTCCCACATCGGGTTTGTGGTGCTTTCAAAAGGATGCACAAACAAAAACGCCCGACCTTGGCAGGCCGGGCGTTTTTTGAGCCCTGAAAAAATCAGGACTGACTGGTTGGCGTCGATGGTGCTGGCGCGGCAGTCGGGGTTACAGCAGGGGTCGGTGCGGTAGCGGAGTTCGTCGCGCTGACCGGTGCAGCCGGCGTTGCAGGCTTGGCGGCAGCCACTGCTGGTTTTGCTGCGGCAGCCTTTGGAGCGGCCGGTTTTTTCACTGCGGGCTTCTTCGCAGCGGCAGGTTTTGCGGCTGGTTTGGCTGCTGGCTTGGCCGCTGCGGTTTTCGCCGCAGGCTTGGCGGCGGCTGGTTTGGCAGCAGGTTTGGCGGCGGCTTTTGCGGCAACCGGTTTGGCTGCTGGTTTGGCTGCAGCAGGTTTGGCTGCGGCCGTTTTCGCCGCTGGCTTGGCAGCAGGTTTAGCCGCCGCTTTGGCCAGTGGCTTGGCAGCGGTTTTGGCTGCTGGTTTGGCCGCTGCGGTTTTCGCCGCAACAGGCGCAACCTTGGCACCGGTGAGTTTTTCGATCTGCTTGGTCAAGGTATCAACCTTGCTGTGCAGTGCCTTGACTTCGTTGCGGCTCGGTACGCCCAGACGCGAGATGGCGCTGTTCAGACGCTTGTCGAAAGCGCCTTCCAGTTCGTCCCACTTGCCCAGTGCACGGTCTTTCACGCCGCTGATGCGCGACTTAGCCGAAGAAGCGGAGTCCTTGGCGGCGTCGACAGTTTTGCCAACGGCGCTCTTGGTCAGCTTCTCGGCTTTCTCGCCGTCCTTAACCAATGCATCGAAGAGTTTGCTGCCGTCAGTGTCGATCTTCGAGTACACGCCTAAACCCGCCAGCCAGATTTTTCGGGAGTAGTCTTCGACTTTCCCGATCCACGAGCTGCCTTCTTTTTCAGTGTTCTTTTTGCCAGCCATCCCGTTCTCCTTAAGATTTACGCGCGACGCGTTCGAGCAATGCCGTCAGCTCATCGAGCTTAGCAGAGAGTGTCTCAACGTCATGTTTAGACGGAATGCCGATACGATTCAAGGCACTTGCGACACGCGTGTCAAACGCCTTCTCTACCTTGTCGAGTTGATTTTCGACCTTGCCTTTGAAAGTGCGCACTTCACTCTTGGCTTCATCGATCTCGGCATTCGCCGCTTCAAGCTTCTCAGCGACTACTTTTTTGCCTTTCCTTTCAACAGTTTGACCAGCCTTGATCAACTCTTGAAAGTAATCGCTACCCTCTTGGCCAACCTTGGTGTAGGCACCCAGGCCTGCCAGCCAGATCTTGCGGGCATAGGATTTGACGTCGCCGAGGGCGGTGGTCGATGCGTCGATTTTTTTCTTCAAAATAACTTTGGCCATGGTGCACCTCACGCGCAGAAGGTTTGAGGAACTGCCCGCGAAAGTGTCGGGCTCTGGCACAAAGTAGGGAGAAAAATTAGAAACGGCACCCTAACAACTGACATAAACCTCTGGCTTCACACAAAACAAATGTGGGAGCGAGCCTGCTCGCGATAGCGGTGCATCAGCCAGAATCAATGTCGACTGACACTCCCTCATCGCGAGCAGGCTCGCTCCCACAGGGAATTTCGCTTCACCCGAAAATCAGGCCAAGGCTTTATCCAGCGCCTTTTCGATTTCCGATTTGATCATGCCACTCATGGCCGACATCATCAGGCCCAACTCCACATCGACCCTGATCGAATCTTCACTGACGTGCACGGCACCTTTCACGCCTGAGCGCTTGAGGTTCAGGGTGTCGCCAGACCACTGCGGCTCCAGGCCATAATGATCGGAGAGTTTCTGCGCCAGCTTGTCGGCCTTCTCGCGAGCCGCTTCCTTACCCAGGCCGTGGGCACGCTCAACACTAATATGGGCCATCGAATGACTCCTGCTTTATGAATGCTTGTTCGGTGAATCTTGACCACTGATGCGGCAAAACGTCCCGAGGGTGATCCATCTTACCTTCAGCCTTGCCAAGACAAAGCATCCCTTGGGGATTAGAATGTTGCGCATTCTATTTTGGTGACAGCGATATGACTGATCAGCGCAAAGGCAGCGATGCCGAACCCACCACTCACTTCGGCTTCAAAAACGTTCCGGAAAGCCAGAAAGCGGAAAAAGTCGCTGAGGTTTTCCACTCGGTAGCCGCCAAGTACGACTTGATGAACGACCTCCTGTCGGGCGGCATGCACCGTCTGTGGAAGCGTTTTGCGATCGAGCTGTCGGGTGTACGCACAGGCAATCGCGTGCTGGACATCGCCGGCGGCACCGGCGACCTGACCCGCAAGTTCTCGCACCTGGTAGGCCCGACCGGCCAGGTGGTGTTGGCCGACATCAACGAATCCATGCTCAAGGTCGGTCGTGACCGCCTGCTGGACCTGGGTGTGGCCGGTAACGTCGAATTCGTCCAGGCCGATGCGGAAAAACTGCCGTTCCCGGACAACCACTTCGACTGCGTGACCATCGCCTTCGGCCTGCGCAACGTCACCCACAAGGAAGACGCCCTGCGCTCGATGCTGCGTGTACTCAAGCCAGGCGGCCGCCTGCTGGTGCTGGAGTTCTCCAAGCCGACCAACGCGCTGATGTCAAAAGCCTACGATGCCTACTCGTTCGCTTTCATGCCGTTGATGGGCAAGCTGATCACCAACGATTCGGAAAGCTATCGCTACCTGGCCGAATCGATCCGCATGCACCCGAATCAGGAAACCCTGAAGTCGATGATGGTCGAGGCCGGTTTCGACCGCGTGACCTATCACAACATGACCGCAGGCATCGTCGCCCTGCACCGCGGCATCAAGCCCTGATGCTGCTCGCCGGCCTGCTCGCCAGCGTTGAACTCGGACTGAACCGGGTGCTGCGCCTCGACAGCACGGCGCTGCCGCGGCTGGCGCATTTAAGCGGCAGGGTAATTGCCGTCGATTGCCGCAGCCCGGCATTGCAATTGTTCATCCTGCCCAGCGATGAAGGCCTGATGCTGGCTTCCCAGTGGGAAACCGGCGCCGACTGCACCTTGCGGGCCCCGGCTTCAAGCCTGTTGAAACTGGCGATGAGCAAGGACAAGACGTCGGTCCTGCATGGGCCTGAAGTCGAGCTCGAGGGTGACAGCGGCGTACTGCTGGAGCTGGCGGCCATCCTTCAGGACCTGGAGCTGGACTGGGAGTACGAACTCTCGCGCTGGCTCGGCCCTGTCGCCACGCAACTGGTCGGTGGTCATCTGCGCAGCCGCGCCCGCTGGTATCAGCAAGGGTTCGCCAGCCTGGGCCAGAACCTGGGCGAATACCTGGCCGAAGAATCGCGCACCCTCGTCGGTCAGCGCGAAGCCGAAGCCCGATTCAGTGAACTGGACCAGATCAAGCTTGATCTGGAACGTCTCGAGGCGCGTTTCGAGCGCCTTTCCCGATCCCTCGACCCAAGCGATAACGCATGAAGCTGCTTGCCGTCCGCCGTTTGTTGCGCATCCAGCGCGTCGTGATCCGCTACCGCCTCGATGACCTGCTGTTCGCCCTGCCGCTGCCCTGGTTCCTGCTGGTGCTGCGCTACGCCCTGCCATGGCGCTGGTTCCCGCGCAAGACACTGGACCTGAGCCGAGGCGCGCGACTGCGCCTGGCGTTGCAGGACCTGGGGCCGATTTTCATCAAGTTCGGCCAGATTTTGTCCACCCGCCGTGACTTGCTGCCCGAAGACATCGCCGATGAGCTGATGAAGCTGCAGGACCGCGTTCCGCCGTTCGATTCACAGCTGTCGGTCAAGCTGATCGAAGAGCAGTTGGGCAAGAAAATCAGCGAAGTCTTCAGCCGTTTCGACGTCGAACCCCTGGCCTCGGCCTCGGTGGCGCAGGTGCACGCCGCACAACTGAAAACCGGCGAAGAAGTCGTGGTCAAGGTGATTCGTCCAGGCCTGAAACCGGTGATCGCCCAGGACTTGGCGTGGCTGTTCATCCTCGCCCGCGCCGCCGAAAAAGTGTCGGCCGATGCGCGCCTGCTGCACCCGGTGGACGTGGTCAGCGACTATGAAAAAACCATCTATGACGAACTCGACCTGCTGCGTGAAGCCGCCAACGCCAGTCAGTTGAAGCGCAACTTTGAAGGTTCGCCGCTGTTGTACGTGCCGCAAGTCTATTGGGACTGGTGCCGCCCGAAAGTCCTGGTGATGGAGCGCATCTACGGCATTCAGGTTACCGATCTGGCGACCCTTGCCGACCAGCGCACCGACATGAAAATGCTGGCCGAGCGCGGCGTGGAAATTTTCTTCACCCAAGTGTTCCGCGACAGCTTCTTCCACGCCGACATGCACCCCGGCAACATCTTCGTCAGCACCGTGAATCCGTGGAGCCCGCAGTACATCGCGATCGACTGCGGCATCGTTGGCAGCCTGACCCCGGAAGACCAGGATTACCTGGCCCGCAACCTGTTCGCGTTCTTCAAGCGTGATTACCGTCGCGTGGCGCAACTGCACATCGATTCGGGCTGGGTGCCGGCGGAAACCAAGCTCAACGAGTTCGAAGCGGCGATCCGTACCGTGTGCGAGCCGATTTTCGAAAAACCGTTAAAAGATATTTCCTTCGGCCAGGTGCTGATGCGCCTGTTCCAGACCGCGCGGCGCTTCAACATGGAAGTGCAGCCGCAACTCGTACTGCTGCAAAAAACCCTGCTGAACATCGAAGGCCTGGGCCGTCAGTTGTACCCGGAGCTTGATCTGTGGAACACCGCCCAGCCGTTCCTGGAACGCTGGATGCGCGAGCGCGTCAGTCCCAAGGCCTTGCTCGGCAACGTGCAGAGCCAGTTCGAGCAGATCCCGCACCTGGCCAACATGGCCCGCGACCTGCTCGAACGCATGTCCCAGCCCCACGCCAATGACCCGCCACCGCCGTGGCATCGAGCTCGCGACGACTGGTTCCTGCGCCTGCTAGGTACCGCGCATCTGGCCGGTGGCGCCCTTCTCGCCGCCGGCGGGCCGTTGAACCAGTTGGCGTATTGGCCGGCAGGCATCATGATGGCCGTGGGCTTGTATCTGGTCGTTCGCCGATAGCCAGTTGCGTGAACGACTGGCACACTGTTTGAACGCTTGGGTTCGACTAATGAAGTGTCGGGCCCGCTGTCGGAGTCGAAGATGAAAAACTGGCTGGACGAGATCAAGTGGGACGCCGATGGCCTGGTGCCGGCAATTGCCCAGGATCACAAGACCGGGCGCGTCCTGATGATGGCCTGGATGAACCGTGAGGCACTGGAGCTGACCGCTGCCGAGAACCGCGCCATTTACTGGTCGCGCTCCCGTGGCAAGCTGTGGCGCAAGGGCGAAGAGTCCGGCCACGTGCAGACCCTGCACGAGATGCGCCTGGACTGCGACGCAGACGTGATCATCCTGATGGTCGAACAGATCGGCGACATCGCCTGCCATACCGGCCGCCAGAGCTGCTTCTATCGCGTCTTCGAGAACGGCGACTGGAGAACCGTCGACCCGGTCCTGAAAGATCCCAATGCCATCTATTCCTCAGGACACAAACATGAGTGACACTCTGACCCGTCTGGCTGCCGTACTGGAAGAGCGCAAAGGCGCCGCCGCCGATAGCTCGTATGTCGCCAGCCTGTATCACAAGGGCTTGAACAAGATTCTGGAAAAAGTCGGCGAAGAGTCAGTCGAAACCATCATTGCCGCCAAGGATGCCGCCGTCAGCGGCGACTGCAGCGATGTGATCTACGAAACCGCCGATTTGTGGTTCCACAGCATGGTCATGCTCGCCCAACTAGGGCAGCATCCACAGGCTGTACTCGATGAACTGGACCGTCGCTTCGGTCTGTCCGGACACGCCGAGAAAGCCTCGCGCCCGTCCGCCTGAATAACTATTAGAGAGGAGCAGCAGCATGGGCATTTTTGACTGGAAACACTGGATCGTCATCCTGGTTGTCGTGGTACTCGTATTCGGCACCAAGAAACTGAAGAACCTCGGCACGGACGTTGGCGAATCGATCAAGGGCTTCCGCAAAGCCATGAACGATGACGAAAAGCCGGCCGACCCGAGCGCGACTCCGGCCCAACCGGTTCCGCCCGTTCAGCCACAGGCCTCTGTGAACCAGCCGCACACCATCGATGTGCAGGCGCAAAAAGTCGAAGAGCCGATCCGCAAAGACTCGTGAGCACAGACTAATGTTTGGTATCAGCTTCTCTGAACTGCTGCTCGTCGGCCTCGTCGCCCTGCTGGTACTGGGCCCCGAGCGTCTGCCGGGCGCTGCGCGCACCGCCGGCCTGTGGGTCGGGCGTCTGAAGCGCAGCTTCAACGCGATCAAACAGGAAGTTGAACGTGAAATCGGTGCCGACGAGATCCGTCGGCAACTGCACAACGAGCACATCCTGTCGCTTGAGCAGGAGGCACGGAAGATCTTCACGCCGACCCAGCAGGAGCCGACGCCGGTGGAGCACGTGGGTGAGCAGTCAATTCACACACCCGCCGCACCGACCCCAACACCTGCGCCGGCTACCGTTGTCGCGACAACCGAAGCGGCGCCCGTTGTGGCGGCACCTGCGGTTGAACCTGTTGCTCCAGCCGCCGCGCCTGTCGCGCCGGCTCCTCATGACCCAACACTGCCGCCGCGAGCCCCATGAGCGATCTTCCTGAAAACGACCAGCACATGCCGCTGGTTTCGCACCTCACCGAGTTGCGTACCCGCCTGCTGCGCTGCGTAGCGGCGATTTTCATCATCTTCGCCGGGTTATTCGCCTTCACCCAGCAGATCTACACCTTCGTCTCGACACCGCTGCGCGCCTACTTGCCAGCCGGCGCGACGATGATCGCCACCGACGTGTCGTCACCGTTCCTGACGCCACTGAAGCTGACAATGATGGTGTCGCTGTTCCTGGCGATCCCGGTGATCCTGCACCAGATCTGGGGCTTCATCGCACCAGGCCTGTACAAGCATGAAAAGCGCATTGCAGTACCCTTGCTGATCTCCAGCATCATGCTGTTCTACACCGGCATGGCGTTCGCCTATTACCTGGTGTTCCCGCTGATCTTCAAATTCTTCGCCTCCGCCACGCCGGCCGGCGTGGAAATGATGACCGACATCACCAGCTACCTCGACTTCGTCATGACGCTGTTCTTCGCGTTCGGCGTGGCGTTCGAGATTCCGGTGGCCGTGGTGCTGTTGGTGTGGATCGGCGTGGTCGACGTCAAATACCTGAAGAAAATCCGCCCGTACGTGATCATCGGCTGCTTCGTGGTCGGCATGATCCTGACGCCACCGGACATCTTCTCGCAGACCCTGCTGGCCGTACCGATGTGGCTGCTGTTCGAGATCGGCATCCTGTTTGGCAGCCTGGTCAGCAAGCGCGGCGAACATTCGGACGACCAACCGGCTGACGATCACAACGACCAGCCGCCAGCGACCCAAGCGTGAACCTGCTGCTCCTCGAATCGGCCGACTTCATTGCGGCCGACCGGGTGATCCTGCGTGATCGCCGGTTGACCCACATGCAGGACGTTCACCGCTGTGAAGTCGGTGACAGCATGCGTGTCGGACGTCTAGACGGGCTGATGGGTTCCGCCGAGGTGCTGCGCCTGGACGCCACTGAAGCGGAATTGCGCGTCAACCTCGACCAGCCTCCCCCCGCCAAGCTGCCATTGACCCTGGTACTGGCCCTGCCACGGCCCAAAATGCTGCGCAGGGTTTTCCAGACCGTGGCGGCCATGGGTGTGCCACGGATCGTGCTGGTCAACAGCTATCGCGTCGAGAAGAGCTTCTGGCAGACCCCGTTCCTGGAGCCTGAAGCGATTCGCGAGCAGTTGATCCTCGGCCTCGAACAGGCCCGGGACAGCGTGCTGCCGGAAGTGGTGATCGAGAAGCGCTTCAAGCCGTTCGTCGAAGATCGCCTGCCGGCCATCGTCGAAGGCACCCTCGGCCTGGTAGGCCATCCCGGCCAATACCCGCCCTGCCCTCGCGCCCTGAGCGAACCGGTGACCCTGGCCATTGGTCCGGAGGGTGGCTGGATACCTTACGAGATCGACCTGCTGGGCAAGGCCGGGTTGCAGCCAGTGCAACTGGGCGAGCGCATCCTGCGGGTCGAAACCGCCGTCACCGCCCTTTTGGCCCGCCTCTTCTAGATCCCGCCCCCTGTAGGAGGGAGCTTGCTCGCTCCTACAGTTCATCATCCCCCCACACATCGGGCGCACCTACAGAATCGCACTCGCCTGCCGATACATCCCCCATAAAACCAATGTGTGGTCCGGGGAGTTGCAGCATGTACCAATGGCTAGCCGATAAGCTGGGAAACGTCAGCGTCAAACGCAAACTCGGAATCGGTTTTGGTCTGGTGTTATTGCTGACCCTGCTGATCACCTTCACGGGCTGGAGCGGTCTGGACAACGTGACCAGTCGTGGCGATAAGCTGGGCTTCATTTCCGATATCAACGGGGTGACCAAAGACCTGCGCATAGCACGCCTGGATTACGAAATGCGTCGCGGCGAACAAGGCCCTGGTGCCGTCAACGAGCAATTGAGCAAACTCGAAAGCGACCTGAAAACCGCCCGTAGCCTGATCGAGCAACCCGCTGACGTGGCACTGGTCGATCAACAACTGGCCGCTGTCGCCGAGTACCGTCGCGCGTTCAGTGATATGACCCAGGCCGGCGCTCAGCGTGAAGACGCCCGCAGCAAACTCGGTGCCACCGCCGACAACGCCGTGGCCCATGTCGCCGAAGTGGAAAAATCCATGCTGCAAGGTGACAGCGTGACCGCCTTCAATAGCGTCATCGACTTGAGCAAATTGATCCAGCAGGCCCGCTTCCAGGTGCGCGGCTACACCTACAGCGCCAAGAGCGAGGCCGAGCAGCCAGCCCTGGACGCCATCGACAACGCCCTGAAAAACCTCGAAAGCCTGCCGGCCAAACTGCCCGAGGAACACATCGCCAACCTGAAGCAGGCGACCGACTCACTGAAGGCTTACCGTACCGCCGTCAGCCAGTTCCGCGATTCCCAGGTCGCCAGCGCCAAAGCTCTCGAGCGCATGGCCGCCCAAGGCGAGATCCTGCTGGACGTCAGTAAAAAACTCACCGCCTCGCAAACCGTTGTCCGTGACACCGACGTCGCCCATGCCAAGAACATGCTGGCCCTCGCCACCGTCTTGGCCATGGCCTTCGGCCTGCTGGCCGCCTGGGCGATTACCCGGCAGATCATCATTCCTCTGAACCAGACCCTGCTCGTGGCCCAACGTGTGGCCGGCGGCGACTTGACCCACGACCTGAAGTCCCCGCGCCAGGATGAACTCGGCCAACTGCAACGCGCCATGCAGAGCATGACCCAAGGCCTGCGCGAACTGATCGGCGGCATCAGTGATGGCGTCACGCAAATCGCCAGCGCCGCCGAAGAGCTGTCCGCCGTCACCGAGCAGACCAGCGCCGGGGTCAACAGCCAGAAGGTCGAGACCGATCAGGTGGCGACCGCCATGAACGAAATGACCGCCACGGTGCAGGAAGTCGCGCGCAACGCCGAAGAAGCCTCCGAGGCCGCCGTCGCCGCCGATCAGCAGGCCCGTGAAGGCGACAAGGTGGTGGGCGAAGCGATCGCGCAGATCGAGCGCCTGGCCCTGGAAGTGGGTCACTCCACCGAAGCCATGGGCGAGCTCAAGCGTGAAAGCGACAAAATCGGCAGCGTCCTCGATGTAATCAAATCCGTGGCCCAGCAAACCAACCTGCTGGCGCTCAACGCAGCGATCGAAGCGGCGCGCGCGGGTGAGGCCGGACGGGGTTTTGCCGTGGTCGCCGACGAAGTCCGCAGCCTGGCGCAGCGTACCCAGAAGTCCACCGAAGAGATCGAAGAGCTGATCGTCGGCCTGCAAAACGGCACCCAGCAAGTGTCGACCATCATGGACAACAGCCGCACCCTGACCGACAGCAGCGTCGAACTGACCCGCCGCGCCGGCGGCTCACTGGAAAGCATCACCCGCACCGTGTCGGCGATCCAGGCGATGAACCAGCAGATCGCCGCCGCTGCCGAGCAGCAAAGCGCCGTGGCGGAAGAGATCAACCGTAGCGTGTTGAACGTGCGTGATGTGTCGGATCAGACCTCGGCGGCCAGCGAGGAGACGGCGGCGTCCAGTGTTGAGCTGGCGCGGTTGGGGACACATCTGCAGATGCTGGTGGGGCGGTTCAGGGTTTGAACAGGCTTGCAGTCTGGAAAACATCTGATGCTGCTTGGAACGTGAATGGTCGGCGCCCGTAGCGCCGGCCATTTTTATGGCCCGGATTACATACTTGATACTCTTGGATAACCCTTAAGCATTAATGCATTAAACCAATCACTGCAACTAACAGTTCTGATAGTTACGGCCCAATGTAAAGCAGCTCAAGATTTAGCTTCGTCTTTCCGGAGCCCCCAATCATGAACGACATTCCTCCCCGTGCACCCGCAACTCCAGAAAACACTTCATCCGAACCTGTCAGTACCACCAGCACCAATTACAGCCGCTGGATGACTGATATGTGGGATGAAATCAAGGATCGGCGACTGTCGCAACTGGCCATACCCGGAGCCCACGACTCGGGTGTGGATTTGGCCGGAACCTGGGGCATCGAGGAGCTGTATGGCGCCAACCAAGACAACTCGTTTCCCGAACAATTGGCAGCTGGTGCGCGATATCTTGATTTGCGTCTTGTGGACAGTAGCTATAGGAAAGTCATTGGAAATCATTCCCCGCAATATAAATTCGTCGAAGTGTTTGAATTCAAACATGGAACTGTTAGTGCTGGGCGCCGCCTAGAGCATCTGATCAGAGATGTTAAAAAATTTGTTACCGAGAATCCAAGAGAGATCGTAATTCTGGATTTCAATAGCTACGATCGGGGTAAAAATTTCTCCAATACCAGCCTCGAGCGCTGCATACCTTATTTTACCCCCATTGAAAAATTTTTAATTCCATCATCGTATATTGAGTCAACTCTGCGCGAAATGCGCGATGCATACCCCGACGGAAGCATCATTTTGGCTTTAAATCACAACTATTCAAAACCGCAAGGCGATAGCGGCGAACCGGATAAATGGCAACCCTACTGGATAAAAAGAACTCAAATATGGAGTACGTTTTCGCGCAAATGGAACAGCAGTGACATTAGTGAGCAAGGCACCCTAAAACTTGTGCAACAAACAATGCAATCCCCCCCAGTATATTTTCCATGGGTATTATCGGCGTGCGCCTATAGTTCTACCGGCCCGGTACACTTGCATCGTGCTCATCCGATACGCAATGAAACCTTCAAAGTGGGTTACCAAAATGCCAATATTGTCATGGTTGATTTCATTGAAAGATTCGACACCATGCTTTCCGTGGTAGATCGTTGCATAACGCTCAACAGGCAAAGGTTTTTCGATAAAACCCCCCCTCGGCCCCAAACAATTTATTGGTTAGAGTTATCAACGTACCTGACCCAGATGGGTACACCGTTCAAAACACACTGGAATTCACATGGCAAAGACCCAGCGATGACCTGGGCGTACACAAGTATGAAATTTTTCATGATGAAAAACTTGAATTTACAACCAACACAACAACTCACAGAGAAAAAAATCTCCACCTGCGAAACTACAATTTCAAAGTGCGAGCTTTAGACATCATGGACAACCAATCAAATTTCTCAGAACCCTTTCAACTGGTTCAGGATACGACTCCACCAACCATCCCTGAGAATTTCCGGTTTACTCCCCCAATCGGCTACAGAAACGTAAGAGTCCAATGGGATGAATCTTTCGATCTCGCAGGAGTTGAAGGTTATGAACTACGCCGAAATGGACAACATGAGACCTTCATACCTCAAACCGCTTACACCTTCAGCGGCTTGAGCACAAAGGAAGAACACACACTGGAACTTCGTGCCAAAGATATTAATGGACTGTACTCCGAATACACAAAGATCATACTTCAGCCTCGCCCAAACCTCATAAACCCTAGAGTCACCGTCACCGAATTCAATGAAAGCGGTATCTACAAAGCCCGCCTATCGTGGGAGTTCTCCGTCCCCCCTCAAGCCCCCGTGTATTGCGGCTATGAGTTTGGAGACTTTTACATAACATCCACTCATATTGAAGGGGAACTGCCTGGCGTCGATTTCGAAGCACGAAAAAATGAACAATTTCAATTCAAGTGCCGAATCGGCTTTCTTGGGATTGTAATAGGGGAGCCAGACCTCAGCGAAGAGTCTACTTACGCGCTGACTTTCGACCCCACGCCACCCGCCCCGGTCTCAGACTTGAAGGTTACACTGCGCATAGAATCGAATATTTCCATATCATGGACACGATCATCCAGCCAGAACACTAAGTATCATGCGATCTCGTTAGACGAAGCCCCTCCTACAATTCTGCCTGCCTCCGCGAACAGTTACAATTATTTATTTGTTGAAAATAAGGCTCACGTAATCGACGTCTGGGCAATTAGCGATATTGACGTGCCTTCTATCTCAGAACAACTAGTTATTGAACGTTTCGTCGAACCCCCTCCCGAAAAACCGGGCACGCCAGAAGTCAGCAATATTACCCACTCCTCCGCTATGTTTAGCTGGGTCAAGTCGACCGGGAAAGAAGTCAGGTACAAGATATCTTTAAATGGGTTTGTTATTGCTTATACTAACGTACCATTCTGCGATATTACCCACCTCAAAAATCATGCGGACTATTACGTAGAAATCCGCGCATTTAATTCGGCCGGAATATCCGAGCCCGCTACCACGACATTCAAGACTCTGCCCAGCCCCCCCGCCAACCTGAGGTTCAGCCATCTCAACGGTCGCTGCAGACTGGCCTGGAACCCGGTTTTCGGAAAATCACCCTCCCATGAAATCTCAATCAATGGCAGAGTTTTCAACACTGGGCCAGGACGCTGGGGCTACAACTTCAAACTAGAGGATCTATCACCGGGGCCTGCTCCACACCATTTTACGTTCAAGGTTCGCGCTCAACTTGATGGCGCCAGCTCCGAAGTAAGCCTGCTGGAGAAATCCCTCATCGATGACGCTCCACCCAGTCAACCTGGCGCCCCTATCGTCAGTAACATCACTGATACATCGGCGACAATCACGTGGGCGCCTTCCAGCGATAACGTCGGCGTAGTGGAGTACCTGGTCGTCCTCAATGGATTTTTTGTGTTCACCACGCAAGACCCACGTTACACATTTAGCAAACTCACCAGTGGCGCCCATCACTACGTATACGTACGCGCTAAAGACAAGGACGGAAATCTTTCTGCCCTTAGCAAAAGCGCTGTATTCAAAACCACAGGGCAGGCTCCTTTGCCTCCTCCCTCTGCACCACGCGTAAACATTACTGCCGAGACCGCCACATCACTGACGTTGGAATGGGGAAGTTTAGGGGGCGCATCCGGCGTGAGGATATTGCTTAACGACGAACATTGGCGCGACGTATTCCTGCTACCAAGTATGCTGATGTCTAATCTGGTTCCAAACGTCCAATACACTATTAGCGTGTCAACCTTCGACGTCCTTGGGCAGTTATCTGAACCCACTGTTATTAATCATGAACTGAAGGACACGACACCTCCGAGCCCTCCCCGTAACTTGCGCAAGACAAGAACGACCTCGGACTCAGTCACGCTAACCTGGGACGCCTCAACGGACGATATAGGCGTCTGCGACTACGTCATCTACAACAATCATGAGTACTTTGACAGGACGCCACTCACCCAATACAGCGCCATCGGGCTAATGTCTGGTACTCACAGGTTTGAAGTTCTCGCCCAAGACCTCTCGGGAAACCTCTCCGAGCCAACTTCGCTGGACGTGCAGATAGAAGGTAATGAATCAATATGACGACAACGTAGGAAGCTTGCTTAAAGAGCCAGTCACCACGCTTAAATCACGGCTACGTGAAGAAAGCGTGGTGACTCTTTTACAGAACCCGCCTCAAATCCACCTGAACCCATGGGTCGTTCGATGTATCGAACAATGCCCCCGAAAACGAGAAAAGCCCTGCAAGCGTAAACCTGCAGGGCTTCTGGGTCAGGCTGACCATCTTATTAACCCGCTTTCGCGGTTTTTTTCATCAGGCCAACTGCGGCTGAACGCTCACTGGCTTGAGCGGAAGCAACGGTGCATGAGGGTCGGCCTTCACCGACTTGCGCCATGCGCCCAGCCACTCCTGGTGACCTTCGCTCCAGACCTGCTCATGCAGGCGAGCCAATGCCACCGGATCGCTCAACAGTTGCACACGTTCATTGTTGGTCAGCCCGTCAGGCCCGACCTTCATCGCATGCCGTACCCGCTCGACGCGCAGCCACTCGATCGGTTCCGCCTGACGGTGACGGGAGGTCGCGAGCGAGCACGCCAGGGCGTTCTGCTGCGGGTCGACCACCGAACGGACAAAGCCGTCATTCAGTGCATGCCAGCGGTTTTCGTGGGTGTACTGGTCGGTGGCCAGCAACGCCTGCGGCGGATTGTATTCCTCAGGGATCAGGAACAGGCTCTCGTCACGGGACTTGAGGCCCAGGCCGACACGGCTGGAAATCACCGATACCGGGATGGACAGCATCAACGAACCGACGATCGGCACCAGCCACCAGAGGAAGCTCGGGTTCAGCCAGATCACCAGCAAAGCCCAGAAGAAGCCGAGCAAGGTTTGCGGACCATGGCGTTTTACCGCCTCGCTCCACGGCGTGGAGTCGTCGTCACGTTGCGGCGAGTTCCAGGTCGCGGCCCAGCCGAGGAACGCGGCGAGGACGAATCGGGTGTGGAAAATCATCCGCACCGGTGCCAGCAGCATGGAGAACAGCATCTCCAGCAACATGGACAGGGTCACCTTGAACTTGCCACCGAACTCTTTCGCGCCCTTGGCCCAGATCAGGATGATGCTCAACAGCTTCGGCAGGAACAGCAGCACGATGGTGGTCGAGAACAGCGCAATGGCCTTGTCCGGGTGCCATTGAGGCCACAGCGGATAAAGCTGGCGCGGTTCGAGGAAGTACTGCGGCTCCATCAGCGTGTTGACCGCCAGCAGCGCCGTCGACAGCACGAGGAAGAAGAACCACAACGGCGCCGACAGGTAAGACATCACACCCGTGAGGAACACCGCACGGTGCACCGGGTGCATGCCCTTGACCAGGAACAGTCGGAAGTTCATCAGGTTGCCGTGGCACCAGCGACGGTCACGCTTGAGTTCGTCCAGCAGGTTCGGCGGCAGCTCTTCGTAACTGCCAGGCAAGTCGTAGGCAATCCACACGCCCCATCCGGCACGGCGCATCAACGCGGCTTCGACGAAGTCGTGGGACAGAATCGCACCGGAAAACGCGCCTTTACCGGGCAACGGCGCCAGGGCGCAGTGGTCGATAAACGGCTTCATGCGGATGATTGCGTTGTGGCCCCAGTAGTGGGATTCGCCCAACTGCCAGAAGTGCAGGCCGGCAGTGAACAGCGGACCGTACACGCGGGTGGCGAACTGCTGCATGCGCGCATACAGGGTGTCCATGCCCGATGCACGCGGCGCGGTCTGGATGATCCCGGCGTCCGGCGTGGCTTCCATCAAGCGCACCAGACTGGTCAGGCACTCACCGCTCATCACCGAGTCGGCGTCGAGCACGACCATGTACTTGTAGTCACCGCCCCAACGGCGGCAGAAGTCGTCGAGGTTACCGCTCTTGCGCTTGACGCGACGGCGGCGGCGGCGATAGAAAATCTTGCCGAAGCCCCCTGCCTCGCGGCAGACGTCCAGCCAGGCCTGTTGCTCGGCGACGCAGATATCGGCGTCGTTACTGTCGCTGAGGACGAAGAAGTCGAAGCGGTCCAGATCACCCGTGGCCGCGACCGACTCGAAGGTCGCACGAAGTCCGGCGAATACCCGGGGCACGTCTTCGTTACAGATCGGCATCACCAGTGCGGTGCGCGCGTCTTTCGGAATCGGCTCGTTGCCGGCACTGGCGCCGGAAATGCGGTACTTGTCGTGACCGGTGAGCAACTCCAGGAAGCCCATCAGTGCCGTCCAGAAACCGGCCGATACCCAGCAGAACAGGATGCCGAACAGGATCAGGATGCTGGTCTGCAATGCATACGGCAGCACTTGCGTGGCGGTTTGCAGCAGCGGTTGATGCAACACTTCGTTGAGGTCGACGAACGACCAGCCCTGGTACGGCATGATGCCTTTCATGTACCAGCCGGCGACGATGGTCTGGCCGAGCATCAGCAGCAACAGAATGTAGCGACGGATCGAACCGACGGTGCGCCAGCGCGCAGCCGGCAGGACACGTTCGTCCTTCGGCGGCTTGGGCGGGTTGGTACGACCGGTCAGGCGGCGCCAGCCACGCACCAGGATATTGGTGCGCCACGGTTCCGGCACGACTTTGGTCCGACGGATCGGCGGGGTCGCCTTGAGGCAGACCCGACCGTTGGCGTCGAGCACCAGCATTTCGGCGTCTTGCAGCTCTTCGGCGGTACTCAGGGTCAGGCGCTTGCCGACCGACGCCTGGGCGGCATCAGTCGGGGCGTCGAACGCCTGGGACGACAGACGTTCGTGCAGTTCGCTGAAGGACTGGCAGCCCGCGAGTTCCGCGCGCTGCTGGTCGGTCATCGGCAGGTGCGCCAGGTACTCGGACAGAGTCTCTGGCTGTACGTGTGAATTACTCATCGGCAGGCAACTGATAGCTCCAGGTCTCGGTCAGGACTTCTTCAGTCGATGCCGATTCCGGTGTGGCTGGGGCCGCGTCGGCAGCGACAGGCTGCTTGGCGTCTTTATTGGCCTTGTCCTTGGCATCTGCAACCGGCTTGGCGTCACCCTGAGTAGCCTCGGCCTGCTTGGCTTCCTTGTCCGTTTTCTCCTGTTGCTTGGCGGCGACCTTGTCGGCCTTGGCCACGGAAGAACTGGAGGCCGGAATCGAAGTCTTGGCCAGGTCGGCAGGCGTGACGTTCTGAACCAGCGCCGCACGCATCTCGGTGGACTTGCTCGGGTCCTTGATCTTCATGCGCAGGGTCAGGCGCCAGCCCTTGGTCTCGGGGTTGTAGCGCACGCTGTTTTCCACGAGCTCGGCGTTGTCGCCCACGCTCACCTGGCTGCGAACGTCCGCATTCTCTGGCAGTGCCGCCAGGGATGGGCCTTCGAAGTCCACCAGATAGGCGACGCTACCGTCCGGCTGACGAATCAGGTTGGACTGTTTGACATCGCCGGTGGAACGCAGGGTCTGCTTGACCCAGGCGCTGTCCGGAGCGTGGATCGAGGCTTCATCCATGGTCCAGTGCATACGATAAGCGACATCGAGCGGCTGGCCAGGTTCCGGCAGTTTTTCCGGGCTCCAGAAAGCCACGATATTGTCGTTGGTTTCGTCGGCGGTCGGAATCTCTACCAGATCGACGGAGCCCTTGCCCCAATCGCCTTTCGGTTCGATCCAGGCGCTTGGACGCTTGTCGTAGCGGTCGTCGAGGTCTTCGTAGTGGCTGAAGTCACGACCACGTTGCAGCAAACCGAAACCGCGCGGATTCTCGACGGAGAAGTTGCTCACGGCCAGGTGTTTCGGGTTGTTCAGCGGACGCCAGATCCACTCGCCGTTACCGGCGCGGATCGACAGACCGCTGGAATCATGCAGTTCGCGACGGTAGTTCAGCACTTTCGATGGCTGGTTGGCACCGAACAGGTACATGCTGGTCAGCGGTGCAATGCCGAGCTTGGAAACTTTGTCACGCAGGAACATCTGCGCCTTGACGTCGACAATGGTGTCGCTGCCTGGACGAAGGATCAGGCGATAGGCGCCGGTCGCCCGTGGCGAATCCAGCAACGCGAAGATCACCAGGTGCTTGTCGCCCGGCTTGGGCTGTTGAATCCAGAACTCGCGAAAACGCGGGAATTCCTCACCGGATGGCAAGGCGGTATCGATCGCCATGCCGCGAGCGGACAAACCATAGACGTGGCCTTTGCCAACAACGCGGAAGTAACTCGCGCCGAGCATGGTCATGATTTCGTCTTGCTTGTCAGCCTTGTTGATCGGGTACAGCACCCGGAAACCGGCGTAACCCAGCTGCTCAGTGGCTTTTGGATCGAATTTCAAGTCGCCGAAGTCGAAACGACTTGGGTCGTATTTGATCTCTTCGACGTTGTTCGCCGTGATTTCGTTGATTTTCACCGGCGTATCAAAATGCATGCCCTGGTGATAGAACGACAGCTTGAACGGGGTTTTCTGGTCAGCCCATTCGGCTTTTTCCGTCAGAAAACGAATTTTCTGATAGTCCGCGAATTTCATCTCGCGGAATTCATTTGGCAGGTTACTGCGAGGCGCTTCGTATTTTTGCCCGGCCAGTTCTTTTGCCTTGGCCGATACATCATCCAGATTGAAGGCCCAAAGCTGGCCGGCGCTGAGCAGGGTGAGCAGAGCAGAGCCCGCTACCAGAGCGCTACGTAACCGTTTGGCAGACAATTTTGGTGCGTTACAGGGACTAACAATCACGAGCAACCCTCGCCGAAAACAGATCAAAAAACCAACGGCCAGTTAAAGGGTCTGTACGGTTTCCGATACGAAAAAACCGGCCATACAAACCACTCTTGCCAAGTTGGCGAGCATTGTTCCGACTCCGATGGGGCTAAATGATTCCCCAAACGGTTCAGGACAAGTCTCTACCTAAGTCAAAATGGACCAACGAACGCTGATCCCCGTAGCGCGCGATTATCTAGTAGGCCGCGTTACAACGCATCAGGGGTAACAAAGTATTTATCGGGAAACACCCCTGTTTTCAGTCGAAAACCGCGCAAAAAGGTGTTTCAAGCGCTTTTACGTCTGTAACAGGAAGGTTACCGGGCCATCATTGACCAGGTGCACCTGCATATCCGCGCCGAATCTACCTGATGCCACAGTGCCATGCACCTGTTTCGCTTTGCCTAATAGATAGTCGAAAAGCTCCTCGCCCAGCGCCGGAGGGGCCGCGGTCGAAAAACTCGGGCGCAACCCGCTCTTGGTGTCGGCGGCCAGGGTGAACTGCGAGACCAGCAGCAACCCGCCACCCACGTCCGCCAGGGACAGGTTCATCTTGCCCTCGGCGTCACTGAACACTCGATAGTTAAGCAGCTTATTGAGAAGTTTGTCGGCGCTGGCCCGAGTGTCCTCGGGCTCGACGGCGACCAGCACCAATAAACCCTGGTCGACTGCGCCAACCACCTCGCCCGCTACCTCGACCCGCGCCCCACGCACGCGCTGCAGCAGGCCCTTCATGCTTCTTCAGGTGTCAGGTCGAGCAAGCGCCGGGCCATCTGATCGGCGGCACGCACCAAGGCATCGGTAATCCCCGGCTCAGCGGCGGCATGACCGGCGTCACGGATAATTTGCAGCTCGCTGTTCGGCCAGGCCTGGTGCAGTTCCCAGGCGTTGTCCAGCGGGCAGATCACGTCATAACGACCGTGGACGATCACCCCCGGCAAGTGAGCGATTTTGCCCATGTCGCGAATCAACTGGTTCGGCTCGAGGAAGGCGTTGTTGGTGAAGTAGTGGCACTCGATACGGGCGATCGACAGCGCGCGCTGAGGCTCGGAGAAACGATCGACCACCTGCGGGTTCGGACGCAGGGTCGCGGTCCGGCCTTCCCAGGTGGACCAGGCCTTGGCCGCATGCATCTGGGCGATTTGATCGTTGCCGGTCAGCCGCTTGTGAAAAGCCGTGAGCAAGTCGTCGCGCTCGTCCAGCGGGATCGGCGCGATGTAGTCCTGCCAGTAATCCGGGAACAGACGGCTGGCACCGGCCTGGTAGAACCACTCGATTTCCTGCGGACGGCAGAGAAAAATCCCGCGCAGGATCAGACCATGCACGCGTTCCGGATGGGTTTGCGCGTAGGCCAGCGCCAGGGTCGACCCCCAGGAACCGCCAAACAGCACCCATTTTTCGATGCCCAGGTGTTTGCGGATCCGCTCAAGGTCGGCGACCAGATCCCAGGTGGTGTTGTTTTCCAGGCTGGCGTGGGGCGTGGAACGGCCGCAACCGCGCTGGTCGAAGGTAACAATGCGATACAGATTTGGATCGAAGTAGCAGCGACTCTGGGCGTCGCACCCGGCGCCGGGGCCGCCATGGATGAACACGACCGGCAATCCTTCCGGTGAACCGCTTTCGTCGACGTACAGCGTATGGGTTTCATCGACAGCCAGATCATGCCGGGCGTAGGGTTTGATCTGCGGGTACAAAGTCTGCATTGCGCGCTCCGTAAGGGGTCTGGGTCATCCCTGGGGGGACTTCTATTATTCTGCCGTTGGGCATCATAAACCCGAATTACGCCAATGAGCATGTCCTTGCAGAGTCAGAGTCTGGGCGTCAGATATCCGAACAGCGCTTCATACAGCCTATTCACCTCGGCAACCTGCCCCCGCGCCCGCAAACAACCGTGCACCAATCCTTCGCCGTAATACAACGTCGTCGCTACGCCAGCAGCCATCAGTCGTTCGGCATACCGCACGCCGTCATCGCGCAGCGGATCGAATTGCGCCACGGCGATGAAGGTTGGGGGCAATCGGTGAAAATCCGTGGCGAGCAACGGCATCGCATAAGCTCCCGGGTTTCGGGTGCCGCGCAGATACAGCGCGTGGTAGCAATCCACATCACTGCTGCTCAGCAACGGGGCATCGATGCATTCGCTGCGTGAAGCCAGCCCCTGATCACCACCGAGGCCCGGATAGATCAGCACTTGCGCGGCCGGCACGGGCTCGCCCACGTCACGCAATGCCAGACACAGTGCAGCGGCCAGATTGCCACCGGCGCTGTCGCCGGCCACCAGTGTGCGTTGGGGGTCGAGCTGAAAGGGTCCGGTTCGCAACGCGCGCCAGACGTTCAGGCAATCATCGAATGCCGCTGGAAAGGGGTGCTCCGGTGCCAGCCGGTAGTCGACGGCAATCACCAGCACGCCCAGTGTCGATGCCAACTCGGCACAGATGAAGTCGTGGGAGTCCAGGTCCCCAACGACCCAACCGCCGCCATGCAGATAGAGGATGCAGGGCGCACCGCCGGTCGGCGGCGAAACCGGCGGTTGATAGGACCGCACCGGGACACCGGACAATTCAAAGTCCACCACGTAGAGCCCGGCGGGACGGGCCGGGGTGAACGCCCGGCACATCTCGCTGTAGGCCTGGCGCAAGCCGGCGAGGCTGCTGTCGGTACTGTTGAAACTGATGGTTTTCTCGACGAAAGCCGTCATCTGTTCGGAAAGCGGATAAGGCGCCATGAGTCTGCTGCCCGTTCAGGGGGGGGGGGGGGAATGTATACCCCCTGTAGGAGCGAGCCTGCTCGCGATAATGGCCAACGATAACGCGGTAAGCCTGATACCCCGCGGTGTTCTCGGGTTTATCGCGAGCGAGCTCGTTCCTACAGGTTCTGCTGTCAGTTCTTCAGACTGGCCTGCACCGCTGCCACACCGTCCTTGCCATCAAAACTGCTGACGCCCGCCAGCCAGCGCTGAAGATCTTGCGGGTGTTCACGCAGCCATTTTCTGGCAACGTCCTGCGCCGTCTGGCGCTCCATGATCGGCACCATCAACTGACTTTCCTGGGCGGCGGTGAAGGTCAGGTTCTCCAACAGCCGATTGACGTTCGGGCAGCGCTCGGCGTAATCCGGGGCGGTCACGGTAGAAACGGTCGCCGCCCCTTCGTTCGGCCCGTAGACATCTTCGCTGCCGGTCAGGTAGGCGATCTTCATGTTGATGTTCATCGGGTGCGGGGTCCAGCCGACGAACACCACGAACTCCTTGCGGTTCACTGCCCGTTGCACGGCTGCCAGCATGCCGGCCTCGCCGGATTCGATCAGCTTGAAGTCCTTGAGGCCAAAGTGATTGGTCTCGATCATCGTTTTGATCGTGGTGTTGGCGCCGCTGCCCGGTTCGATGCCATAGATCTTGCCGCCAAGCTGATCCTTGAACCTGGCGATATCGCCAAAGGTTTTCAAACCGGCGGCCGCGACATAGTCAGGCACCGCGAGCGTTGCCTGGGCGTCGGCCAGGCTAGGTTTGTCCAGGACCTTCACTTGATTGGCGGCCAGGAACGGCGCGATGTTCTTGTCCATCGCCGGTTTCCAGTAACCGAGGAAAATGTCCAGGCGCTTGTCGCGAATGCCGGCGAAGATGATTTGCTGCACCGCGCTGGTTTGCTTGCTTTCATAGCCAAGGCCATTGAGCAATACATCGGCCATGCCGCTGGTGGCGATCACGTCGGTCCAGTTGACCACGCCCATGCGCACGGCTTTGCAGGAGGCGTCGTCAGCGGCCAGGACGCTGGTGCTCAGGAGAGCGGTACCGCAGAGGATTGAGAGACAGCGAGCGAACAAACCTTTGGTGCTTGTCATAGAGGGCGTTCTCGAGCGGCAGCGGATTGTTATGGGTTCGGTGTCTTCGTGCACCGTGCCCGGAACATTACGCAGCAGTCGAGCTGTAAAAGCGACCTGTGGCGACCGAGATTTGCACAGCGGCGACTGTTCCTGCCAGGTATCGAAAAGAACGCCAAACCAATGTGGGAGCGAGCCTGCTCGCGATGAGGCCATGACATTCAACATTTCTGTTGCCGGTCAGTCCGCTATCGCGAGCAAGCTCGCTCCCACAAGGTTTGTTTAGGGGTTTAGCGCTTGTAGTGGGTTTCACCCCACGCCAACAACCCTTGCAGCAATTCCTTCAACACCACCTGCGTCGGCTCGGCCAGATCCGCCCGATACCGGAACGGCTCGAACTCTTCCATATACGTGCACTGGCCCAACTCCAGTTGTACGGCATGGATGTTCTCGGCCGGGTTGCCGTAGTGCCGGGTGATGTGGCCGCCCTTGAAGCGACCATTCAGCACATGGCTGTAGTCCGGGTGTCCGGCGCAGATCGCTTCCAGTTGAGTCGCCAGCTGTGGATCGCAACTGGCGCCATTGAAGGTGCCGAGGTTGAAGTCCGGCAGTTTGCCGTCGAACAGGTGCGGGATGATCGAGCGGATCGAGTGCGCATCGAACAGCAGCGCATAGCCGAACTCGGCTTTGAGACGCGCCAGCTCCTGCTGCAAGGTGCTGTGGTACGGCGTCCAGATCTGCTCCAGGTACGTCGCGCGCTCTTCTTTCGAAGGCTCCAGCCCTTCGCGGAACAGCGGCACACCGTCAAACAGCGTCGCCGGGTACAGGCCGGTGGTCGCGCCCACGTACAAAGGTTTGTCGTCGGACGGCCGGTTCAGGTCGATGACGAAGCGCGAATACTCGGCGGCCAGGGTGCTGGCGCCCAGTTCGGCGGCGAAATCGTAGAGCTGCGGGATGTGCCAGTCAGTGTCCGGCAGGCTTTTCGCGGCCGGGATCAACCCGGCCTCGACCACCGGAGTCAGACGCACGCCGGCGTGGGGCATGCTGATCAGCAGCGGCACGCGGCCTTGTTTGAAGTTCAGAACCTTATCCACAACTGCTCTCCTACAGACTTGTTTCGACGCCGTGACGCACGACGCGTTTTTCCAGATCACCGCCCAGCCAGTACGACAGGTCAGCCGGACGATCGATTTGCCAGGCAACGAAATCCGCGACCTTGCCCACCTCCAGCGAACCATGGGTATCGGCCATGCCCAGGGCCGTGGCGGCGTGAATCGTGGCGCCGGCCAAGGCTTCTTCCGGGGTCATGCGGAAACAGGTGCACGCCATGTTCAGCATCAGGCGCAACGACAGTGCCGGCGAGGTGCCGGGGTTGAGATCACTGGCAATGGCGATTTTCACCCCGTGCTTGCGCAGGGCGTCCATCGGCGGCAATTGGGTTTCGCGCAGGAAGTAAAAAGCGCCGGGCAGCAGCACCGCGACCGTACCGGACTTGGCCATGGCGATGGCATCGTCTTCGGTCATGAATTCCAGATGATCGGCGGACAGTGCGTGGTAACGCGCCGCCAGGGTCGAACCGTGCAGGGACGACAATTGCTCGGCATGCAGTTTCACCGGCAACCCCAGTTCCTGGGCGGTGATGAACACCCGCTCGACCTGCGCCGGGGAAAACGCCAGGTACTCGCAGAACGCATCCACCGCATCCACCAGCCCTTCGGCGGCCAAGGCCGGGAGCATCTCGGCGCAGATGTGATCGATGTAGTCGTCGGCGCGATCCACGTACTCAGGCGGTAATGCATGGGCCGCCAGGCAAGTGCTGCGCACGCTGACCGGCAGCTCGGCGCCAAGGCGGCGGGCCACCCGCAGCATCTTGCGTTCGTTGGCCAGGTCGAGGCCGTAACCGGATTTGATTTCGATGCTGGTGACACCATCGCGCATCAGGCTTTTCAGACGCTTGGCGGCGCTGGCGAACAGCTCATCTTCGCTGGCCGCGCGGGTGGCGCGCACGGTGCTGGCGATGCCACCACCGCTGGCGGCGATTTCCGCGTAGCTGACGCCTTGCAGACGCTTCTCGAACTCACCGCTGCGGTTCCCGCCGAACACCGTGTGGGTGTGGCAGTCGATCAAGCCCGGCGTCACCCAGGCCCCGTTCAAATCATTGACCGTCGGGTATTCGCCCGCCGGCAGTTCAGCGCGCGGGCCAACCCACTCAATGTGCGCACCGGACGTCACGATGGCCGCATCCTCGATGATCGAGTAGACGCCTTGCGCCATGGTTGCGACGTGGCAGTGTTGCCAGAGCGTTTTCATCCGTGGCCTCCATTAGGTTATTGATGTGAAAAAGAAGGTTCCTGCTCGACCAGGGCAGGTCGTCCTGCCGCTGGCTTGACCCATGTCAGGTAGGCCAGCACCAGCAAAACAATCCAGACCGCGCCGACGATCAGGGCCGCCTGGGTGTCCGGGAAATAGCCCAGCACGCCAAAGACGAAGAGCATGAAGGCAATCGCCGCCATGGGCGCATAAGGCCAGAACGGTACCGGGAATTTCAGTTGTGCAACCTGATCGCTGCTCATGGAGCGACGCATGGCTACCTGGGTGACCAGGATCATCAGCCACACCCACACCGTGGCAAAGGTTGCGATGGAGGCAATCAACAAAAAGACGTTTTCCGGGATCAGGTAGTTCAGCAACACGCCCAGCAGCAGTGCGCCACTCATCACCACTACTGTCATCCATGGCACGCCATTGCGCGACAACTTCGCGAAGCCCTTGGGGGCATGCCCTTGCTGGGCCAAACCGAACATCATGCGACCCGCGCCGAAGATGTCGCTGTTGATGGCCGAAATCGCGGCCGTGATCACCACAATATTGAGAATGGTCGCCGCCGAGCCGATCCCCAGATTGTCGAAAATCTGCACGAACGGGCTGCCTTGGCTGCCGATCTGCTGCCACGGAAAGATGGACATCAATACGAGCATGGTCAGTACGTAGAACAGCAAAATGCGCAATGGCACGGCATTGATCGCCCGAGGCAGCACATGCTGCGGGTCTTTGGCTTCACCGGCCGTTACGCCGATGATTTCAATACCGCCGAACGCAAACATCACCACCGCGAATGAAGCGATCAGGCCACCCACACCGTTGGGCATGAAGCCACCCTGGCTCCAGAGGTTGCTGATGTCGGTGACTTGGCCGGGCGCCGAGCTGATGCCGAACAACATGATGCCGAAACCGCCAAGGATCATCGCAACGATGGCCGCCACCTTGAGCAGCGACAGCCAGAACTCCATTTCACCGAAGACTTTGACATTGCACAGGTTCAAGCCGCCCACGATGGAAACGACACCCAGTACCCAGATCCAGCGAGCGACTTCCGGAAACCAGAAGCCCATGTAAATGCCGAACGCCGTAACGTCGGCCATCCCGACGATGACCATTTCGAACGCGTAGGTCCAACCCAGGATGAAGCCCGCCATAGGCCCCAAATAGGTGCTGGCGTACTGACCGAAAGAGCCGGCCACCGGATTGTGCACCGCCATCTCACCGAGGGCGCGCATGACCATGAACACCGCCGCGCCACCAATCAGATAGGCGAGCAGTACCGCAGGACCGGCCATCTGGATGGCCGAGGCAGAACCATAAAACAGCCCGGTGCCGATAGCCGACCCCAGCGCCATGAAGCGAATATGTCGGGCAGAGAGCCCGCGTTTCAAACTTTTGCTTTGCGGCTGCATTGCTCGTCCTTAATTATTTTTATTCGACGTAAAAATCGAATCGCGAGCAGGCTCGCTCCCACAGGTGATACACCTTCCATGTGGGAGCGAGCCTGCTCGCGATAAGACCATTACAGGCTCGGCAGCAACTTGGCCGACACCAGCTCGTTCAGGCAACGCGACGCCAGCAATTCAGTGGCTGCATTGATGTCCGGTGCGAAGAAACGGTCTTTCTCATAGAACGGCACTTCTTTACGCAGAATCGCCCGGGCCTGTTCCAGTTTCGGCGAGGTCTTCAGACCGTTGCGCAGGTCCAGGCCCTGCACCGCCGCCAGCCATTCCACGGCGAGAATCCCGCGGGTGTTCTCGGCCATTTCCCACAGACGCTTGCCCGCCGCCGGGGCCATCGAAACGTGGTCTTCCTGGTTGGCGGAAGTCGGCAGGCTGTCCACCGAATGCGGATGGGACAGCGCCTTGTTTTCGCTGGCCAGGGCCGCCGCGGTCACCTGGGCGATCATGAAGCCGGAGTTCACGCCACCGTTGGCCACCAGGAACGGCGGCAGTTGCGACATGTGCTTGTCCATCATCAGCGAGATGCGACGCTCGCTCAAGGAACCGATTTCCGCGATGGCCAGGGCCATGTTGTCGGCAGCCATGGCCACCGGTTCGGCGTGGAAGTTACCGCCGGAGATCACATCGCCTTCAGCGGCGAACACCAGCGGATTGTCCGAGACGGCGTTGGCTTCGATGGCCAGCACTTCGGCCGCCTGGCGGAACTGGGTCAGGCACGCGCCCATGACTTGCGGCTGGCAGCGCAGGGAGTACGGGTCCTGGACCTTTTCGCAGTTCTCGTGGGAGTCGGAGACTTCGCTGCGCTGGCCCAGCAGGTCGCGATAGGCAGCGGCCGCGTCGATCTGGCCTTTCTGGCCACGGGCGGCGTGGATGCGCGCATCGAACGGCGAGCGCGAGCCCAATACCGCTTCAACGGTCAGGCCACCCAGGGCCAGGGCACCGGCGAACAGGTCTTCGCCTTCGAACAGGCCGCGCAGGGCAAACGCGGTGGACACCTGGGTGCCGTTGAGCAGCGCCAGGCCTTCTTTTGCGGCCAGGGTCAGCGGAGTCAGACCGGCGACTTTCAGCGCTTCGGTCGCTTCCATCCACTCGCCTTTGTAACGCGCCTTGCCTTCACCCAGCAGCACCAGCGACATGTGCGCCAAAGGTGCCAGGTCGCCCGATGCGCCGACCGAGCCTTTCAGCGGAATGTGCGGGTAAACCTCGGCGTTGATCAGGGCGATCAGCGCATCGATCACCACCCGGCGAATGCCGGAGAAACCACGGCTCAGGCTGTTGACCTTGAGCACCATGATCAGGCGCACCAGGTCGTCGCTGATCGGCTGGCCGACACCGGCGGCGTGGGACAGCACCAGCGAGCGCTGAAGGTTTTCCAGGTCTTCGCTGGCGATGCGGGTCGAGGCCAGCAGGCCGAAACCGGTGTTGATGCCGTACGCGGTACGGTTCTCGGCGAGGATCTGTTCCACGCAAGCGACACTGGCTTCGATCTGGGCCGAAGCGCTGTGGTCGAGGGTCAGTTTCACCGGCTGCTGATAGACATCACGCAGTTGGGCCAGGCTCAGTTGACCGGGGATCAGGTTTAGCGAAGTCATTTTGTGCTCCTTTTGAGAGTTATTTACTAACTAACCAGACGCTCCGGAGATGTCCGTTGTCCGTCGCGTCTTCCTTTTGGGAAGCCGCGCCTTGGCACGCTGGTTTTATATGGAAATCAGTTCAGGCTCGGCAAAGCCTTGTGCAGCAACCCCGGTTCTTTCAAGACAGCGGCTGCCGCAGCAATGTCCGGCGCCAGCCAGCGGTCCTGGTCATAGGCCGGGACACGTTCGCGCAGCAGGCGCCACGCAGTATCGGTGCCCGCGCCGAAGCGTTGTTCTTTCAGGAATTCGAAGGCCTGGGCCGCCAGCAAGTACTCGATGGCAAGGATCTGCGTGCAGTTCTCCAGGGCGCGGTGCAGCTTCAGCGCGGCGTTGGTGCCCAGGCTCAGGTGGTCTTCCTGCAGGCCCGAGGTGACGTAGTTGTCGAGCACTGCCGGTTGCGCCAATTGGCGGTTTTCCGCGCACAAGGACGCGGCGACGTATTGCACGATCATCATCCCGGAGTTGACGCCCGGGTTGGCCACCAGGAAGGCTGGCAGACCGCTGACATGCGGGTTGATCAAACGGTCCAGGCGACGCTCGGCAATGGAGCCGATTTCCGCCATGGCGATGGCCAGCAGGTCCGCCGCCAGCGCCACGGACTGGCCGTGCGGGTTGGCTTGGGAAACGACGCGATAGTTATCCGCAGTGCCCAGCACCAGCGGGTTATCGGTGGCGCTATTGAGCTCGGTTTCGATTTGTCGGGTCGCGTGCACCAGCTGGTCACGGGCCGCGCCGTGCACCTGCGGGATCGAGCGAATGCTCAGGGCGTCCTGGGTACGGATGCCTTTGCTGCGGGCGATCACTTCGCTGCCGTCGAGCAAGGCCCGCAGGTTGATGCCGACCTGCTGCATGCCCGGATGCGGCTTGAGCGCGATGATCTCGGCGTCGAACGCATCGATCTGCCCACGCTGGGCTTCAAAACTCATCGCACCGATCACGTCGGCCCAGTGCAACAAATGCGCGGCGTCGGCAATCGCCAGGCAGCTCAGGCCTGTCATGCAGGGGGTGCCGTTGACCAGGCACAGACCATCCTTGGCACCCAGTTTGACCGGTTGCAGCCCTTCTTCGGCCAGGGCCTGCTGCGCGGAAACGATCTGCCCGCGATAGCTCACGTTACCGACGCCCAGCAAGGCGATACCGATGTGGGCCATGTGGGTCAGGTAGCCCACCGAGCCTTGGGAAGGCACTTGCGGGGTGATGCCACGGTTGAGCAGCGCCAGCAGCGCTTCGACCACCTGCCGGTGCAGCCCGGATTTGCCATGGCTGTAGTTGACGACCGCGGCGCACATGATGGCGCGGGTCTGTTCGTTGGTCAGCGGTGCGCCTACACCGCAGGCGTGGCTCAGCAGGGTGTTGCGCGACAACTGGCTGAGTTGTTCGTCCTGCAGCGAAACGTTGCACAACGCGCCCAGGCCAGTGTTGATGCCATAGGCGCGCTCGCCGCTGGTGACAATCCGCTGGACAATGGCCTGCGCATTTTCAATCCGGGCCCAGACCGGTGCCGACAGCTCCAGCTGTGCGCCATGACGGGCTACGGCGACCACATCCTGCCAACGCACGGGCGCATCGGCGATAACGATTTTTTCAGCCTGGGACATTTTCAACCTCATACCTGAATATTGATGCAGCATCGCCGACGCTATCGCTGGCAAGCCAGCTCCCACAGTGTTCAGGGTGTGCACACCATCTGTGCAATACAACCTATTGCTGTGGGAGCTGGCTTGCCAGCGAAGAGGCCAGCTCACTCACCGCAGAATCTCTTAAACCACCGCCGCCCGACGCTGCACAAAGCGGTCGACATACTCATCGGCCGGCGAATGCAGGATCTCTTTCGGTGTGCCGACCTGGATCAGGCGGCCGTCCTTGAGGATCGCGATGCGGTTGCCGATGCGCACGGCCTCGTCGAGGTCGTGGGTGATGAAGACGATGGTCTTGTGCAGGGTCTTTTGCAGTTCCAGCAACTGGTCCTGCATCTCGGCGCGAATCAGTGGGTCAAGCGCACTGAAAGCTTCGTCCATCAAGATGATGTCGGTGTCCGCCGCCAAGGCACGGGCCAGGCCCACACGCTGACGCATACCGCCGGAGAGCTGGTGCGGGAATTTGTTTTCGTAGCCCTTGAGGCCCACGGTGTTGATCCAGTGCAGCGCGCGCTCGGCGCACATCTGCTTGCTCTCGCCACGGATTTTCAGGCCGTAGGCGACGTTGTCCAGCACGGTCTTGTGCGGCAACAGGCCGAAGCTCTGGAACACCATGCTGATCTTGCGACGGCGAAATTCGCGCAGGGCTTCCATGTCGTATTGCAGGATGTCCACGCCGTCCACCAGGATCGCGCCGCTGGTCGGGTCGATCAGGCGGTTGAAGTGGCGTACCAGCGTGGATTTGCCGGAACCCGACAGGCCCATGATCACGAAAATCTCGCCGCTGCCGATGCTCAACGACAGGTCGTTCACGCCGACCACGCAGCCGGTTTCCGCCAGCACCTGATCCTTGGTCTTGCCCTGGCCAACCATGGCCAGCGCTTCCCTGGAACGGTTGCCGAAAATCTTGAAGACGTTTTTGACTTCGATCTTGCTCACGGTTGCCTTGTTCATTTGCTCACCTCATGCCGTGCGCGACCGTACGCTTGTGTAATGCGGTCGATCACCACTGCCAGAATCACGATCGCCAGACCGGCTTCCAGGCCACGTCCGACGTTGAGGGTCTGAATCCCCACCAACACGTCTTCACCCAGGCCACGGGCGCCGATCATCGAGGCAATCACCACCATCGACAGGGCCATCATGGTGGTCTGGTTGATCCCGGCCATGATGCTCGGCAGGGCCAGCGGCAGTTGCACGCCGAACAGTTGCTGCCAGCGGTTGGCACCGAAGGCGTTGATCGCTTCCATCACTTCGCCGTCAACCTGGCGAATGCCCAGGTCGGTCAGGCGGATCAGCGGTGGCGCGGCGTAGATCACGGTGGCGAAAATCGCCGGGACCTTGCCCAGGCCGAACAGCATCAGCACCGGAATCAGGTACACGAAGCTCGGCATGGTCTGCATGATGTCGAGCAACGGCATCAGCACCGAACGCAGGCGATTGCTGCGCGCCGAGAGAATGCCCAGCGGAATGCCGATCAACACCGAGATGATGGTCGCCACCATCATCAGCGCCAGGGTTTGCATCAACTTGTCCCAGAGGCCAACCGCACCCACCAGGAACAGCAAGCCGACGATCACGACCGTGGTCACGACTTTACGGGTGGCATGCCAGGCCACGCCCGCCACGATAGCCAGCATCAGCCACCAGGGCGCCGCGCGCAGCAGGCCTTCGAGATTGACGATGGCCCACAACAGGGTGTCGGAGATGTGCCGAAACACGTCGCCATAGTTGGTAACCAGCGAATCGACCCAACCGTTGACCCAGTCGGCGATGGAAAAGGTAAAGCTTTCGGGAAACATAAGAGACTCTCAATCAAGGGGTTGTGATCAAGCATCCGACTGCCGCTGCCGACAGTCGGAAAGGCTCAAACTACAAGGCCGCGTCGATCTTTTTGGCAGCGTCTTCGCTTACCCATGCATGCCAGACTTCAGGATGTTCCTTCAGGAAGATCTTGGCCAGTTTTGGCGACTCGATCCGCTCCTTGGTCATGCGACCCAGGTTCTGGTTCAGCAGGTCGATCGGCACGTTGACCTTTTCCATCACGGTCACCAGTTCCGGGGCTTCGTCGTGGAAAGTCCTGGACAGGCCAACCTTGATGTTCACCGTTTTATCCACGCCTGGCTTCTCTTCGAGTTTCACCACGTCGACCTGGCCCATCAGCGGCGTTGGCGACCAGTAGTAGAACAGGATCGGCTCGCCACGCTTGTAGCTCGACAACACGGCGGCATCCAGCGCCGGGCCGGTGCCTGGGCGGAAGTTGGTGTAGCTGCTTTCCAGGCCATAGCTTTTCAGCATTTCGCTGTTGTCGAGTTCACAGGTCCAGCCGGCCGGGCAGTTGTAGAAACGGCCCTTGGAAGGCTCTTCGGCATCTTTGAACAGCGCCGAGTATTTGCCCAGGTCGGCAATGGCTTTCAGGTCTGGCGCCTTGGCTTCCAGCTTGCGCTTGGCGTCGCCTTCGATCACGTAGCGCGGCACGTACCAGCCTTCGACGGCGCCGACAATCGGAGCGCCGACACCGACGACTTTGCCGGCCTTCTCAGCCTTGTTCCAGACCTCGCTGCGGCCGACCCACTCTTCGGCAAACACCTGGATGTCGTTGCTGCTCAGGGCGTTTTCCATGGTGATGGAGTTGCCTGGCAGGCTGTCGGTCTTGCAGTCGTAGCCTTTTTCCAACACGACTTGCAGCACGTCGGTCAGCAGCATCGCGCTTTCCCAGTTCAGGCCGGCGAATTTCACCGGTTTGCCCGACTCGCACCAACCCGCCGCCTGAGTGGCGCCGGCGCTGGCCAGCAGGCCCATGGAAAGCAAAGTGGTCAGCAGGGTCTTGTTTGATTTCATTGTTGTGACGCTCCTAATCATGAATTGGCTTACGGCAGTCAAGAGGCATCCAGCCCTGGCAACGTCCAATCAGGCCTGCGCCGCAGCGCGACCGGCCCCACTTGTTTTAGGTTGTACAACGTTGTTCTGCTCGACCGGCAGAATCAGGTGATCGGGCACGGTGCCGTGCCATTTTTTCGCACAGACGTAATACAGGGCTGCGGGCAGCGCCAGACCGATGATCCAGGAAATATCCACGTCACCCAGGGCTGCGACCAGCGGACCGGTGTAGAACTTGGTGGAGATGAACGGCAACTGCACCAGCACACCGAAGACATAAACGCTGATTCCGAGGACGTTCCAACGACCGTAGCGACCATTCGGATCGGCCAGCGCCGGCACGTCATAGCGCTCGCGGGTGATGCAGTAGTAGTCCACCAGGTTGATCGCGCTCCATGGCGTAAAGAACGCCAGCAGGAACAGGATGAAGGACTTGAACGCACCGAGGAACGAGTGCTGGCCGAGCAGCGCCATCAGGGTCGCAGCACCGACGATGATCAGCACGAAAACCAGACGCTGCGTGCGCGTGACCTTCAGATCACCACGGAAACCGCTGATGATGGTCGCAATGCACATGAAACTGCCGTAGGAGTTCAGCGTGGAGATGGTGACCTTGCCGAACGCGATGCTGAAGTACAGCAGCGCAGCGGTGGCACCGGTACCGCCCAGACCCACGATGTAGGCCACTTCGTGACCGGCGAATTGCCCGTTGGCCGAGGCGGCGGCGAACACACCGAGGACCATCGCCACCTGTGCGCCAATGACCGAACCTGCGCCGGCGGCAAAAAAGGTTTTGACCGAGGAAATCTTGCTCGGCAAGTAGCGGGAATAGTCAGCCACGTACGGGCCGAAAGCGATCTGCCAGGACGCCGCGAGCGACACCGCCAGCAAGAAGCTGCTCCAGCTGAAGTGGCGGATTTGTAACAGCGCGCCAACGTCAACCTGGCTCATCAGACGGCTGAACAGATAAACAAAGGCAATCACGCCAATGACACTGGCGACACGCCCGATCCAATGGATCACTCGATATCCGAGCACCGTGACCAGCACGATGACACTGGCGAAAAGAAGAATGCCGACACTGTCGCTGACGCCAAACAACTGGCCCAGCGCCTGGCCGGAAAGCACGGTTCCCGTTGCAGTGAAACCGAGGTACATCAAACAGACCAGCACAATCGGGATGGCCGCGCCATAAACGCCGAACTGCACACGGCTGGAGATCATCTGCGGCAGGCCTAGCTTGGGCCCTTGCGCAGCATGCAGCGCCATGACGGCGCCGCCGAGCAGTTGACCGATCAACAGGCCGATCAACGACCAGAACACATCACCGCCCAACACCACGGCCAGGGCCCCGGTGACAATCGCAGTGATTTGCAGGTTGGCACCCATCCACAGGGTGAACTGGCTCAACAGACGACCGTGTCTTTCCGCCTCCGGGATGTAGTCGATCGAACGCTTTTCGATCAACGGTTTGTTACCAGCACGTTCGCTGCTGACAGCCATGGTTCAACCTCTGTGGATTGTTCTAGTAGTTCACTGAGTGTCTGTAAGGCTGCTTTTCTGTGGGAGCGAGCCTGCTCGCTCCCACATAAAGCGGTTTTGCGTTATTGACCGGTGATCATCGGCAGGTTCAGGCCCTGTTCCCTGGCGCAGTCGATGGCGATCTGGTAACCGGCATCGGCGTGACGCATGACACCGGTGGCCGGGTCGTTGTGCAGCACGCGAGCGATACGCTCGGCTGCTTCGTCGGTACCGTCGCAGACAATCACCATGCCCGAGTGCTGGGAGAAGCCCATGCCGACGCCGCCGCCGTGGTGCAGGGACACCCAGGTCGCGCCGCTTGCGGTGTTGAGCAGGGCGTTGAGCAGTGGCCAGTCGGACACGGCGTCGGAGCCGTCCTGCATCGATTCGGTTTCGCGGTTCGGGCTGGCCACCGAACCGGAGTCCAGGTGGTCGCGACCGATGACGATAGGCGCGGACAATTCACCGCTGCGCACCATTTCGTTGAACGCCAGGCCCAACTTGGCGCGCAGGCCCAGGCCGACCCAGCAGATACGGGCCGGCAGACCCTGGAAGCTGATGCGCTCGCGCGCCATGTCCAGCCAGTTGTGCAGGTGGGCGTCGTCCGGGATCAGTTCCTTGACCTTGGCGTCGGTCTTGTAGATGTCTTGCGGGTCGCCCGACAGGGCCGCCCAACGGAATGGGCCGATGCCACGGCAGAACAGCGGACGGATGTAGGCCGGTACGAAGCCTGGGAAGTCGAATGCGTTTTCCACGCCTTCTTCCTGGGCCATCTGACGGATGTTGTTGCCGTAGTCGAAGGTCGGGATGCCTTGCTTCTGGAAGTCGAGCATCGCTTTGACGTGCACGGCCATCGACTGCTTGGCGGCTTTGATCACGGCGGCCGGCTCGGTCTTGGCGCGGGCGCGGTATTGCTCCCAGGTCCAGCCGGCTGGCAGGTAACCGTTCAGTGGATCGTGGGCGCTGGTCTGGTCGGTGACCATGTCCGGGCGCACACCGCGACGGACCAGTTCCGGCAGGATTTCAGCCGCGTTGCCCAGCAGCGCGACGGAGATCGCCTTGCCTTCGGCGGTGTACTTGGCGATACGCGCCAGTGCGTCGTCGAGGTCTTTGGCTTGCTCGTCGACGTAACGGCTTTTCAGGCGGAAATCGATGCTCACCTGCTGGCATTCGATGTTCAGCGAGCAGGCACCGGCCAGGGTGGCGGCCAGAGGCTGGGCGCCGCCCATGCCACCGAGGCCGGCGGTCAGGACCCACTTGCCTTTGAGGTTGTCGTTGTAGTGCTGGCGACCGGCTTCGACGAAGGTTTCGTAGGTGCCCTGGACAATGCCCTGGCTGCCGATGTAGATCCAGCTGCCGGCGGTCATCTGGCCGTACATGGCCAGGCCTTTGGCGTCCAGTTCGTTGAAGTGTTCCCAGTTCGCCCAGTGCGGCACCAGGTTGGAGTTGGCGATCAGCACGCGCGGGGCGTTGGTGTGGGTCTTGAACACGCCGACCGGCTTGCCGGATTGCACCAGCAGGGTCTCGTCGTCGTTCAGGTTGGTCAGGCTTTCGACGATCTTGTCGTAGCACTCCCAGTTACGCGCCGCACGACCGATGCCACCGTAAACCACCAGTTCCTTCGGGTTCTCGGCCACTTCCGGGTCGAGGTTGTTCATCAGCATGCGCAGCGGCGCTTCGGTCAGCCAGCTTTTGGCGGTCAGCTTGTTGCCGCGCGCGGCACGAATTTCTACGTCACGTCTTTTTGTAAAAGAGGCGGTGCTAGGTTTCTGGGTATTGTCAGTCACGAAAAAGACTCCTCAGCGATCAATTCAAACCAACCCTGGTGGGCAGCAGCCTGTGCGCATCGTTGCGCGACAAGCGAATCAGTGGACGCTGCGGGGAGTCTCGATCGACTCATACGCATACGTCTTTACTTGTACATACAAGCATATGCAATCAAGCGGCCAACTTGCCGAACGGGCATTCAAGAAAAACTCTGAAATGGCTGGAAAGCCCCTGAAACAAGGGTTTCTGGCGTTGATGATTTTTTTCGCGGGGATTTTTCGAGTGCGTGCTCGTTGTTACTGCAACGCGGTTTTGCGCCACGTTGGGGCGTTCGGTAACACGTGGTGCCCAATTAAGCGCATTCCAGAAACACCCTACAACCTTATCAGAAGTGTCCGACTCCACCTCCACTGATCTTCGCCGACTCCATAACCAAGCCCCCTGAAGTCACTCCTGCGAGGAACGCGTAATGAAACAATGGAAAGTCAAAACCCACCTCTTGCTGATGGCCGGCATTCTGCTGGGCAGCCTGACCGGCATCGGCGCACTCGGCCTGTACGGCATGGGCGCAACGGTCCAGGGACTGGAAACGGTTTACCTCGACCGGGTCATCCCGCAACAGGACCTGAAGAAAATTTCCGAGCTGTATTCCGTCACCATCGTCGACGCCATCCACAAGGCCCGCGATGGCATTTACAGTGGCGTCGACGCGGCGCAGCAGATACGGCAAGCGATGCTTGAAATCGAGCCGCTCTGGCGCACCTACCTGTCGACCCAACTGGTTGATGAAGAGGTTCGACTGATCAACGAGATCACGCCACTGATGCAGGCGACCGAAGTACCGCTCCAGCGGTTGCAGGCAATCCTGAACCGCAGCAACACCGCCAGCCAGAGCCTGGAGCAGTTCGCCGCACATCAGCTTTACCCCTTGATCGACCCGCTGACCTCACTGTTTTCGCAACTGACCGACGCTCAACTGAAAGAGGCTCGCCATCAGTTCGAACTCAGTCAGGCACTCTACGAGGACAATATATGGCTGATGGCCCTGGTCCTGGGCTTCGCGCTGTTGTCTGGCAGCCTTTACGCCCTGCTGTTCGGCGCCAGGCTGACGCGATACCTGGGCGCCGAGCCGCACGAGCTGGCCAGTATCAGCACACGGATTGCCCAGGGCATGCTCGGCGATCCGGCGATTGGCAACGCGAAGTCCACGGGCGTCATGCAATCGGTCGAGGCCATGCGGCGCAGCCTGGCCAGCATGATCGGCAAGGTGCGCGAGGCCTCGCAGCACATCGAGTCCTCGACCCTGAGCCTGAGTATTTCGTCCGAGCAAGGCCTCAAACAGGCGGCCGAGCAAAATGGCGCGGCCTCTTCCATTGCCGCCGCGGCGGAACAGATGTCAGCCAATATTACGCACATCGCCGAGAACGCCGCGCAGGCGCACGACACCACACAAAAGGCCGAGCAGATCACCGCCCTGGGCATTGCCAGCATGGACCGCTCTATCATCGAGATGCAGCAGATCGCTCAACTGGTGACCCAGACGTCGAGTGAAATCGACCAATTGACCCAGCACTCCAACGCCATCGGGAAAATTGTCGACGTGATCCACAGCATTGCCGAACAAACCAACCTGCTCGCCCTCAATGCCGCCATCGAGGCGGCGCGGGCCGGCGAGCAAGGTCGCGGTTTTGCCGTGGTGGCCGACGAAGTGCGGGAGCTGGCGACCCGCACGACCCGCTCCACCGACGAGATTGTGGTGCTGGTGAGCACCATTCAAAGCGGCATGCGAAAAGCCAGCAGCAGCATGAATTCCGGCCGCGAGCGGGTTCTTCAGGGTCAACAGCTGATCGACAGTGCCGGCGCATCGATGAATGACGTCAAGGCCGTGCTCGACGCGTCACTCAATGCCGTCAGCCAGATCTCCCATGCCTTGCAGGAACAGCGCGAAGCCAGCGAGGACGTGGCGCGCAATGTGGAAACCGTGGCGCAGCGGGTCGAGAAAAATGTCGCGGCGCAACAGGACGTGGTGAAAACCATCCAGGCGTTGAAAGGGATGTCGAGTGAACTGGAGGCGACCGTTCGAGGTTTTACCCTCGAACGGGAGTAACCGGGATCAGCCGCGAGACGTGAGTTCGATCACGCAGCACAGCCCCTTGATGCCGACGTCCAGCAACCCGGCATTCGCCTCCAGCTGCAGGCAATCATGGAGGCCCAATGCCTGGACGCGGTTATCGACGCAGACGTCAGTTTGCTCGCTCACGCTGAACACCAGCAGTGTGCTGGCCTCGCTGAAAAACCGCTGCTCGCCGGCCAGCCACTGCAACCGCGCACGGTAGCGCTGCGGCGCATAGATCAGGTTGAAATCGCGGATCGCTCCACCGAGCAGCGTGCAGGACACTTGGCTTTCGCCACTGAAGGCGAACGGGTCGAGGGGTAACAATGGCCGCGTGCTCTGACCGTCCACCGTCAACGTCATGCCGTCGCCTTGCAACACGGTGATGATCCGCTCATAACCGGCGAAGGTGGAAAAACCGCCCGACTCACCGATGTCGGCAATCGACAGGCGCCAGCCGAAGCCGTCCAGGCCAGTGCCGGCATCGCGGCTGATTTCTTCAGTGCTGCCGCCGCCGTTCTTCCAGGGCATGCGCGGGTAGTCTTTGGCGCGTAAAACTTTCAACTCGTTCATTTATGAAACCGGCCTTCCAGACGATGACGGGAACCAGGGTGGATCAAACGGGCGGCCGTCACCGGCTGACGGCCAGACCAGGTACGGCGGCGAATCAGCAGGCACGGTTCGCCTTTTTCAATCTGCAGCAATTTGCATTCGGATGACTCGGCCAGAATGGCTTCGACCACGTGCTCGCCTTCGGTCAGCGGCGCGACCTGGTTGAGGTAGGCGTAAGGCGTTTGCAGGGTGAAGTCCTGCTTGAGGTAATCCGGCGCCACCAGCGCATTGACGAAACGGTCTTCGATTTGCACCGGAATATCGTTTTCGAAATGCACGATCAACGAGTGGAAGACCTTCTGCCCTTCACGCATGTCGAGGGCCAGGGCGCGTTCCGAGCCGGCGGCCTCTTCTTCAAGGGTGATGACCTTGCAGGTGTGGCGATGACCGCGGGAAGCGATTTCGTCGGCGATGTTGTGCACTTCAAACAACGCGGACTGGCTTTTCGGCTCGGCGACGAAGGTGCCGACGCCTTGCATGCGCACCAGCAAGCCGTCAGCGGTCATCTCGCGCAGGGCGCGGTTGATGGTCATGCGGCTGAAACCCAGCTGATTGACCAGCTCGCTTTCCGACGGAACGCGGTAGTGCGGCGGCCAGTTTCCACTGTCGATTTGCTGGGTGATCATTTGTTTGACGCGAGCATACAAGGGCGCCGGACTGTCGCCCATGTTCGCGGCCAACGGAGAGACTGGAGGCGGAGTCGGCACGGTTAATCCTTGATGGTTTAGTAGAGATTGCTAGCTTGCCGGAGTTTACCGGGCAGGCAAACGTCTGTATATGTATATACAAATAACACACGATGGGGTTCTGAACCATGACCGCCTTCTTTGCCGAACGCGCGCTGCTGCCTAGTGGATGGGCCAACAATGTACGTCTTGAGGTCAGCGCCGATGGCGTATTGACCCATATCCAGGCCGATTCCCATGCAGAAGGCGCCGAACGGCTGAGCGGCCCGCTCTTGCCCGGCATGCCGAACCTGCATTCTCACGCCTTCCAGCGGGCCATGGCCGGACTGGCGGAAGTGGCGGGGAATCCGAATGACAGTTTCTGGACCTGGCGCGATCTGATGTATCGCCTCGTCGGAAAAATCAGCCCCGAACAACTCGGTGTCATCGCTCGTCAGCTGTACATCGAAATGCTCAAGGCCGGTTACACCTCGGTGGCGGAATTCCATTACGTCCACCACGACAACAACGGCCAGCCCTATGCAGACCCGGCCGAACTGGCCCTGCGTATCAGCCAGGCCGCGCGTTCCGCCGGAATTGGCTTGACCCTGCTGCCGGTGCTGTACAGCCATTCCGGCTTCGGCGGCCAGACGCCGAACGAGGGCCAGCGCCGCTTCATCAACAGCACCGAGAACTACCTCAAGCTGCAATCGCGCCTGCAGCCGGTACTGGCGCAGCAACCGGCGCAGTCGCTGGGTCTGTGTTTCCACTCGTTACGCGCGGTGACGCCGCAGCAGATCAGCGAAGTATTGGCCGCCAGCGACAAACAGTGCCCTGTGCATATCCACATTGCCGAACAGCAAAAAGAAGTCGACGACTGCCTGACCTGGAGCGGCCGTCGTCCCTTGCAATGGCTGTACGAAAATACCGAAGTCGATCAGCGCTGGTGCCTGGTCCATGCCACCCACGCGAATCCGGAAGAAGTCACGCTGATGGCCAGGAGCCGCGCCATTGCCGGCCTGTGCCTGACCACCGAAGCCAACCTGGGCGACGGGATTTTCCCGGCGGTGGATTTCCTGGCACAAGGCGGCCGCATGGGCATCGGTTCCGACAGCCATGTGTCATTGAGCGTGGTGGAAGAATTGCGTTGGCTGGAATACGGCCAGCGACTGCGCGATCAACGGCGTAATCGCCTGTATGGCGCGGATCAGCCCATGGTTGGCCGCACGTTGTTCGACGCGGCGCTCGACGGTGGCGCCCAGGCGCTGGGGCAACCGATCGGCGCGCTGGAAGTGGGCAAGCGTGCGGATTGGCTGGTACTGGACGGCAACGACCCGTACCTGGCAACGGCCAGTGGCGACGGAATCCTGAACCGCTGGTTGTTTGCCGGTGGCGACCGTCAGGTGCGGGACGTGCTGGTGAACGGCCAGTGGGTCGTGCGCGACGGGCGTCATGCCGATGAGGAAGACAGCAACCGCGCCTTCACCCAGGTCCTGCGCGAGCTTTTAGGCTGACGCAAAAACCTGTGGGAGCGAGCTTGCTCGCTCCCACAGGGTCATGTGCTATCAGTTCGAGGTCTTGGCCATCTGCGTGTCCGACGCTCGCCAGATCAGCCGCGTCGTGTCATAGCCCTGCTGACGCGCCTTGCTCAGCAGGTCTTCACGCACCACACCGTCAACGGTCGGCGTACGCGACAGCAGCCACAGGTATCGACGGCTCGGGTCGCCGACGATCGCGGTCTTGTAGTCGTCGCTGACGTACAACACCCAGTACTCGCCCTTCGAAACACCCGGAATCAACCTCGAAAACCAGGTATCGAACTCGACCCACAATTTGTCGGTCTTGCCCGGCACCTGTGGATAAGCCGTGCCCTTGACCTCTTCCCATTGCCATTGCGCCGTCAGGCAGCGGTTCAACACCGCCATGTTGCCATCCGGTTTGAGCGTGTAGTGGGCTTCGGATTGCGCACAGTCGCGCTGGAAATACATCGGCATACGCGCCAACTCGTACCAGGTGCCCTGGTAACGCTTGAGGTTGACACTGTCGGCTGTCTTGGGCGCCAACGGATCCTGGCCAGAAGTGGCACAGCCGGCCAATACCAGGCCGGCAAAAAGCATCATCAATAACCGCTTCATTGTTTTTCTCCCGTGGGCGCGTAGCCCCGGTTTATTTCAGGCCTTGACCGGAAAACATCAGCACTTTGTCACCGGCATACTGCACGCTGATAAAGCTGTTCTTGTCACCCCAGGTGCAACTGGACATGCCCAGCGCGCCCGAGCAGTCGGCAGGCTTGCCCAGCAAGGTTTCTACATCGGCCTTGGCCATGCCGGCCGAGAGCTTCGAATAGTTTTCCTGATTGACCTTGCTGCAGGCAGCCAGCAACACGCAGAACGAAAGCAGGGCAATGGATCGCAGCGACATGGTGTAACTCCAGGGGTGAAGGGGATTGGCATGGCTGCCAAACTGAACCTTAGAAGAGAAAACCCCTTTCTGGTTCCCTGGCCAATCGCCTATTTATCGGGCCGCTCGTCCGCCTTTTTACGAAAAAACAGCCACGTTGTTTGCCTGGCAGGTATTTCATCGGTTTTCACAAAAAAGCGCCTAATCTTTGGCGCCGTCCAGTCGACATACATGACAGCGCAAACCCACGTCCGTAGGGATTGCCTCCTTTGTTGATCTGTCTTTCCGCGGTAGCTCATTTAATGACCAGAAACATGAAGTTCAGCCACAAGATTTTGTTGGCTGCCGCCCTCGTGGTGGCCGTTGCATTCGCTTGTTTCATCCTGTTCAACGACTATCGTCAGCGTCAGACGCTGCATAACAACACCGAAGCCTCGATGCAGGAGCTCGGCAGCCTGACCACCAGCAACATCCAGACCTGGCTGGAAAGCCGCATGCAGCTGCTGCAATCGATGGCCCAACAGGTCAGCGCCGATGGCAACGCCCCCGCCAGCCTGAAGCGGATCATTGACCTGCCCGCCTACACCGGCAATTTCCAGCTGAGCTACTTCGGCGGTGCCGACGGCGTCATGTTCTCGGTCCCGGCCGGTAACCGTGCGGCGGACTACGACCCGCGCGCCCGTGGCTGGTACAAGGCGGCTAACAGCGCACAACAGACCATCGTCACCGAACCCTACATCGCCGCCTCGTCGGGAAAACTGGTAATCACCGTCGCGACTCCGGTACAACGCCAGGGCCAGATGATCGGCGTCGCCGGCGCCGACATCGACCTGTCCAGCGTCAGCGCAATCATCAACTCGCTGAACTTCGGTGGTCATGGCCATGCCTTCATTGTCAGTGCCGATGGCAAGATCCTGATCCACCCGGACAGCAAACTGGTGCTCAAGAACCTGACCGATGCCTACCCCAACGGGGCGCCGAAAATCAGCCCGGGCCTGAAAGAAGTCGAGGTCGACGGCAAAAGCCAGTTCATCTCGTTCACCCACGTCAACGGCGTGCCTTCGGCGGATTGGTATGTGGCACTGGTGCTCGACCAGGACACCGCGTTCTCGATGCTCAGTGAATTCCGCACCTCAGCCCTTATCGCCATGGTGATTGCCGTGGTGATCATCATCGCGTTGCTGGGCATGCTGATCCGTTTCCTGATGCAGCCGTTGCTGGCCATGGGTCGCGCCATGCACGACATCGCCGAAGGCGAAGGGGATCTGACCAAGCGCCTGACCATTCACGGTCACGACGAATTCGGCGCACTGGGGCTGTCATTCAACCGTTTCGTGGAGCGCATTCACACCTCGATCATCGAAGTGTCCTCGGCCACCGGCCAGGTCAACGAAGTGGCGCTGCGTGTGGTGGCCGCCTCGAACTCGTCGATGTTCAACTCCGACCAGCAGGCCTCGCGCACCAGCAGCGTCGCCGCAGCGATCAACCAGCTCGGTGCCGCCGCCCAGGAAATCGCCCAGAACGCCGCCCTCGCCTCCCAGCACTCGAGCGACGCCCGTAGCCTGGCCGAAGACGGTCAGCAGGTGGTGGACAAAACCATCAGCGCGATGCACCAGCTCTCGGCGAAAATCAGCGATTCATGCGGCAACATCGAGACGCTCAACAGCAACACCGTCAACATCGGGCAGATTCTGGAAGTGATCACCAGCATCTCCCAGCAGACCAACCTGCTGGCACTGAACGCCGCCATCGAAGCGGCGCGTGCCGGTGAAGCCGGACGCGGGTTTGCGGTGGTGGCCGATGAAGTGCGCAACCTCGCCCACCGCACTCAGGACTCGGCGCAGCAAGTGCAGAAAATGATCGAAGAACTGCAGGTCGGTGCGCGGGAAGCGGTGACCATCATGACCGACAGCCAGCGCCAGAGTGAAAGCAGTGTCGGCATCGCCAACCAGGCCGGTGAGCGCCTGGGCAGCGTGACCCAGCGCATCGGCGAAATCGACGGCATGAACCAGTCGGTCGCCACGGCCACCGAAGAACAGACCGCAGTGGTCGAATCGATCAACGTCGACATCACCGAGATCAACACGCTTAACCAGGAAGGCGTGGAGAACCTGCAGGCGACCTTGCGTGCCTGTGCGGATCTTGAGCAGCAGGCGGCGCGGTTGAAGCATCTGGTGGGTAGTTTCAGGATCTAAGCCGGTCTTACCGGCCTCATCGCTGGCAAGCCAGCTCCCACAGGAATCTTCGGGAACACCTATGCTGTGTCCGACCAGATCACTGTGGGAGCGGGCTTGCCCACGATGAAGGCATCAGCCGCAATGAAGGTTTAAAACCGTGACCCCGGTTTCGACAGAAACCCCAACTCCTCAGCCGTAGACTCCCGCCCCAACACCGCATTGCGATGCGGAAACCGTCCAAACCGTGCAATCACTTTCTGATGCCGCTCGGCGAAATCCAGGTAATCGGTAAACAGTGCGCGGTCGGCTTCCGGTTGCTGCGCCAACAGATCGATGTAGCGCGAAACACCTTCGTTCTGTGCCGCCAGATGCTCGCTGTGTTCGAACACCAGGTAGATAAACACACTCTGGATGGGTCTTAACTGTCGATCGAAATCCGCAGCAATGCCCTGCGCGACCAGCGCCTGAGCCCTGATGTCACCGGAAAAAGCCTTGGGGGAGTAGCGAAAGATCATTCGCGGGAGTTGATCGAGTAGCAGCACCAGCGCCAGCCAACCTTCGGGGCATTGCGCCCAATCGGTCAAACCGCCGGTCAGAGCCTGCTCGACCTGGTCCCCGAAACGCGTGCGCGCTTCGAGGTCCTGGCTGTCACGCTTGCCGAACCATAACTTGCCCTTGTCAGCCGCGACTTCCCTGGAAGATTCGGCTTTACCGAACCACCATTCGAGCAACGGCTGCCAGGGCGCGTTCATGGTTTATTCCTTGTGGTAAGCCGTGACGCGTGCAACTTCTTCTTTCGAGCCGAGGAACACCGCAACACGCTGGTGCAGGCCGTCGGGCTTGATGTCGAGGATGCGCTGGTGGCCGTCGGTGGACGCGCCGCCCGCCTGTTCCACCAGGAACGACATCGGGTTGGCTTCGTACATCAGGCGCAGTTTGCCCGGCTTCGATGGCTCGCGGCTGTCGCGCGGGTACATGAACAGACCGCCACGGGTCAGGATGCGGTGCACGTCCGCCACCATCGCCGCGACCCAGCGCATGTTGTAGTTCTTTTTCAGCGGACCTTCTTCGCCTGCCAGCAACTCGCTGACGTAGCGTTGCACCGGGGCTTCCCAGTGACGCTGGTTGGACATGTTGATGGCGAATTCCTGGGTGGTTTCAGGAATGGTGATGTCTTCGTGGGTCAACACGAAGCTGCCCATTTCGCGGTCCAGGGTGAAGCCTTTGACGCCGTCGCCCAGGGTCAGGACCAGCATGGTCTGCGGACCGTAGATGGCATAACCGGCGGCCACTTGCTGGGTGCCCGGCTGCAGGAAGGCCTTTTCATTCAAGGCTTCGTTCTGGCTCAGGTATTCGCTTGGGCAACGCAGCACCGAGAAGATGGTACCGACCGGCGCGTTGATGTCGATGTTCGACGAACCGTCCAGCGGGTCGAATACCAGCAGGTAGGCGCCTTTCGGGTATTTGCCCGGGATCTGGTAGGCGTTGTCCATTTCTTCGGACGCCATGCCGGCCAGGTGACCGCCCCATTCGTTGGCTTCGAGCAGGATCTCGTTAGACAGAACGTCGAGCTTCTTCTGCACTTCGCCCTGGACGTTTTCGGTGCCCATGCTGCCCAGTACACCACCCAGGGCGCCTTTGGAAACGGCGTGGCTGATCTCCTTGCAGGCACGCGCCACCACTTCGATCAGGAAGCGCAGATCGGCAGGAGTGTTGTTGCTGCGGGTCTGCTCAATCAAATAGCGACTCAAGGTAACGCGGGACATGGAAGGCTCCGGAGGAATGGGGGGCTAAAAACCCGCGCAGTTTAACGCGAGTCGGGGCGCATTTCCTCCTATCAGACGTGATCGACCGAAGAGAGTTCATGCGCGGGGTTCAGCGTAGATGGAAATGGTCCGGGTGTGAGCCGAAAAGTAGCGGTCATCGCAGCCTTTCTGTCGACTGATCGACCGCTATCGCGCTCCGACAAGAACAGCGCTGTACTTGTGGGAGCGAGCCTGCTCGCGATGGGGTGCGAAGCACCCGACTTCAGGGGTTGGCGGGCGGTTTGCGCAGCAGACTGAACGCCATCGCCGCCAGGAATACAACGCTCAGCAACAACACCGCCCACAGGCCAAATTTTTTCCAGTCAGTGTCCGACGTGGCCTGCACGGACGAAGCCACCGGCGCAATGGTCGCCGCGCCATCGACCGAGGCCTTGCCCAGCGTCGCCAGTTTCGCTGCGCTGTAATCCGGAATCAGCGTGGCCAACGGCAGATTCGCTGCCTTCACCGCCGAATTTCCCAGCGCCAGCGTGTAAGGCCCGGGCCCACGGGCCAGGAACACCAATTGCGTGGCGCGCACGGCGAATTTCAAGCCAGGCGCTTGTGCGCCCAAACCTCCGCCGCGCTCATCAACGGTCAGCTTCAATTGCTGCACGATTTGCCCCGGCAGCTGTAATTCGTTTTGCACCACGTCCTGACCATTCTGGGTCAGACGATAAAGCAAACCATTGCTCAACGGCTGCCACGGCAGGCTGCTGTCCCGCCGGCCAGACAAGGTCACCGGCGCCAGACTGTTGGGCTCGCTCAACTCGACCTGTATCCGCTCGACATTGAGCGCCATCGGCAATTGCCAGGTGTATTCGCCAGGCTTGACGCTGCTGCCAGCCAACACTTGCGACCAGACCAACGGCAACGGCAGGCTGCGGGTACTGGCGCTTTCCAGTTGCGCCGAGGTGAGGGTCGGAGCCGAATGCGGGGTATCCCACAACAGGCGCAAGTAGCGCGCAGGCTGTCCCGGCAGGCTGACTTCATGCTGTTCGACCTGCTCGTCCGCAAACGTCAGCCGCGCGACCTGCCCTTCGCCCCAGGACTGCCAATGCTGCAAGTCGTCGCTGGCCTCGATACTGAATCGCTGAAAACCGTCACGCTCGCTGGTCCAGTCGAGGATCAACCGCTGCAACGGCGCCTTGATAGCGCTGGCGTCGAGCAGCCAGCCACGCAATTCTTCTTCGCCGGCCTCCAGCTGACTGGAGGGCTGCACCTGGACCAGCGTGCCATTGGCGCTCGACTGCACCCGCACGCTTGGCGCATGTTCGGTGGCGTCCATCCGGTTATACAGCGGGAACCATTTCACCTCGGTGAGCACGCGGTCTTGCGCGGTTTGTGCGGTTTCCCGAGCCAGCGCGTAGGCCTGCACATCGCCTGCGGCATTGAACACGCGCACATCGCTCAAGTCAGCCTGCCGGGCATTCAGTTGCACAGCCAAGGGCAGCTCAAGGCGATACCACGGACCGTTACCACTGACGGACAACGGCACCTGCGTCGCGAAATCCGCCGGTTTGTCCTGGGCCCCAGCCATCATCGCCACGCCCATCGCCATTGCACCCAACCAACCCAGGTTCAACTTTTGCCTCAAGACGACACTCCTTCGGATTCCGGGACCGGTTTTTCAGGACCCGCCACAGGCTCGGCGCGCTTGGGTGGCAACGGGGCGAAATAGCCCACCACCAGCAGCAAAACGCCAACGCCGATGAACGAGACGATCCGCGCCAGCCCGCCGCGGTTACTCAACTCAACAAAGAACAGCTTGGCCACCACCACACCGATCAGCGCTGCACCGATCAGCCAGACTTCGCGGCGACTGCGCAAATGGCCGCCGATCATCAGGCCCAGGGCCATCAGGGTCCAGACGATCGACAGCCCGGCCTGCACCAACATGGATTCGAGCAATGCATCCAGCTCGAATGGCACGCCGCCCCAATGGTGCGCCGCGCGCATCACCAACGCCGTGAAGAACGCAAACAGCGAAACCCCGACAACCCGTTGCGAAACAAGGGTCGCGTAACCCTGGTGGAGCGCCAGTTGTGCCACCGCGCTGCGCGACCAGACGTAGACGCCGAACAACGCAAACAACAGCCCCAGCTCCAGCGGGTTGATCAGCGGCACATAGGGCAGCGGCTCGGCGCTGCCGTCGCTGATGATATTGGCCAGCCAGAACCAGACCAGCATCAGCCCGGCCAGCGGCGCGGCGGCGTACACGCGGTACTCGCGGGGGTAAGCCGACACTGGCCACGGCCATGGGCGCGGGGACGCCATCAAGACCAGATACAGGCTCGGCAGCATCGCCCAGCCCAGCCAGCGCCAGGCGTTGTACTGCTCGGACATCAGCAGCAGACCGTACCGCAGCTCCAGGGCCAGCACGCCGATCAACAGCCAGCAGCCGAGCACATGGGCGGCACTTGCAGCCTGCGCTGGCAGCAGGGCCGCCAAACGTCGCAGGGAGATGAAATGCACGGCGAACACCCCCGCCCACACCAGCCATCCGAAGTTGGCCGCCGGGTGATAACGCGCGTGCCAGGCGGCGAGCAACACCAGCCACGCCGCCGGAATCAGCAAGGTACAGAGGACCCCGAGCGATGGCCATTTCAAGCGCAGCGCCAGCACCGTCCACAGCGCCACGCTCACGGCCGCGACAGCCAGCAGCAAGGTCGTTTGCAGATTCAGCGGTGCAAAGCGCAGCACTTCACTGGCCCAAGCCAGCGCCCACCAGGCCGCGCCCCACGCCAGCCACGCTGGAGACAATCGCTGCCGGATCAGCCCATCAAGCGCCATGGCAGGATTGCCCACTTGCATGCGCCAGGCCCCGACCAACGCCGCCACCCCCAGCAACAATGGCGCCCAGAATCCACCATGGGCCAGGGGTCGCAGCGTTTCAGCGGTCAACGGCCACGCGGTGAGAAACATCGCACCCGCCAACAATTGCACGGCCAGTGCAGTGAACAGCATTGTCCGCGATGACACATGCAGGCCGACCGACAACGTCAGCAACCCGGCCAGGGCCCAACTGATTACGGTGCCATGGGCAAAGAAAAACAGCGGTGCCAGCAGATAGAGAAACGCCAGCCCAAGGCAGCCCAGCACGGGGATGCCCTGGCGCTCCCAAGCCCTGGTTTGCGCCGGCATGGCTTTGCGCAATTGATTGAAACTGAACAGCAACGCCACGCCCAGCAGCAGTGCGCCCAACGGTGCGCCGTCAAGCAGACTGCGCTCGCCGCCACGCAACTCGCTGAGGAAAGCCAGCGCCGACCCCAGTTGCAGCAACAGGGCAAAGGCCCGGGCCAGCGGCCGTTGCTGACGCAAGCCAAGCCAGAAAATCCCCGCGCCTTCCACGGCCCATGCGGCGGTCGTCCAGCGCGCATCCAGCCCCAGCGGTATCGCCAGACTGGTAAAGATCACCCCCAGGGCCAGGCAGGTTTCTCCCAGCAACATGGCGCGTCCGCCCATCAGCAGACGCGCCAAACCCATGTAGAGGATGCCCAGCGCCAAGGCGCTGTACGCGGCGGCGAACTCCAGATGCTGCACCAGCGCGAACTGCAAACCAAAACCCACCAGCGGCGGGCCGAACAGCAAGGTGCCGTCAACGTAGTCACCCTTGCGCGACGACCACTGCAACAGCGCATCGCGATCGCCATTCTGCGGCGCATCGTTCATTTCCAGCAGTTTGCGTCGGGCGAACAGCAGCCCGATGGCCAGGTACATGAGGAAAAACAGGATCAAGAACGGCTCGGTGCTCCACAGCAGTTCCGGCGTGTAGGAACGCAGGCCCCAGGCGAAACCGGTGCCGAAGGTGCCGACAAAGCCAATGACGTTCAGCAGGCGCCAGGCCTTGAACCAGGCGATGGCGAAAATGCCGGCATTGAGCAAGGCGAAGTAGCTGAACAGCGCGACATGACTACCGGTGCCGGTGGAGGCCAGGATCGGCGCGGCGAACCCACCCAGTGCCGCAACGGCAGCCAGCCCGAGGGCGTCCTGGATGATGGCGAGAATGGCCGAGAACACGGTGATTGCCACCAGAATGCCAAACGCTGCCGAGGGATCGAGCAATGGGTGCAGGCGCATCGCGGCAAACACCGTCAGGTACAACACCGCGACCCCGGCACCCTGCACGATCAAGGCGTAACCGGTGTTGCGCTTTCTCAGCCACCAACCCAGCCCGAGCAGTCCCAGTGCCGCCGCTGCAACGCCGGCGTAGCGCAACTCGATCGGCACCACCACGCCTTCGGTGGCGTAACGCAGCAAAAAGGCCAGGCCAAGGAACAACAACACCACCCCGACCCGCAACACAGTGTTGCCGCCCAACAGCCACGCGCGGGCGCGAGCAATAGCGCTGTCGATAAAGTTCGGGCCACGCGGGGTGACGGGTTGCCGTGGTTCACGGGCAGGCGTTTCGGGCTTCCAGGCATCTACGGGTTGCGCACGGCCGATTTCACCAGCCGCAGCAGGGATCGGTTCGAGTTCAGGCGGGAGTTCCCAGATCAGCTCCGGGGTGGCGGCGGGCCTTTCATCCAGCAGGGTCTCAGGGGCAATAACGGGTTCACTGGCCATCGTCTGGCTGGCTTCGGGCGCTTTGACACCAGACACCTCCAGCACCGCCAACCGTTGTTCGACTGCTTGCAGGGCCGTCCGCGCCTGTTCCAGCAGGCGCTTGTGCTCTTGCGCCTCGGAGCTCAGATGAGCGACGCGAATGGCCTGGCCGATACCCAGTCCGAGTAATGCGCCCAGCAGCGCCTCGCTGAATGACTCATCGAGTAGCCAGCCGAGTACCAGTCCGATCAGCATGAACATCCATTGCATGGTCCATATCCTTGAGCCCGATCCCTGAAAGACTAGCCTACTGGCCAGCCCCAAAAAATCGCAGCCTTCGGCGGCGCCTACAGGACGATGTATTCATCTGCAGGAGCCGCCGAAGGCTGCGATTTTTTCCGAAGCGCCAGTATATCGAGCCGGACGAACAGTTACTCCAGTGCTTTCCAGATATCCGTCGCGTACTCACGGATGGTCCGGTCGGACGAAAACCAGCCCATCCTCGCCGTGTTCAGCACCGCGGAGCGCCACCACTCGTTCGAGTCATGCCAATGGGCTTCGACACGCATTTGCGCATTCCAGTAGGAGTCGAAATCGGCGCAGACCAGGAAGCGGTCGTAATCCACCAGCGAATCGATCAGTCCGGTGTAACGGGACGGATCATCGGGCGAGAACACCCCGCCACGAATGGCTTGCAGCACGTCGCTGAGCCGATGGGAGGCGGCGATGTCCGGCACTGCGCTGAACTCGTGGTTCTGCTTGCGCGCTTCGACCTGCTGGGCACTGAGGCCGAAGATAAACATGTGTTCGGCACCGATGCGTTCGCACATCTCAACGTTGGCGCCGTCCAGCGTACCGATGGTCAATGCGCCATTCAGGCCGAATTTCATGTTACTGGTGCCCGAGGCTTCGAAGCCGGCGGTGGAGATCTGCTCGGACAAATCCGCCGCCGGAATAATGCTCTCCGCCAGGCTGACGTTGTAATTGGGCAGGAATACCACTTTCAGTAACCCGCGCACGGTCGGGTCGTTGTTCACCACCCGGGCGATGTCGTTGGTCAGTTTGATGATCAGCTTGGCCTGGTGATAACTCGCCGCCGCCTTGCCGGCAAAGATTTTCACCCGCGGCACCCAATCGACCTCCGGCTCGGCGCGAATCGCCTGGTAGAGCGCCACGGTGTGCATCAGGTTGAGCAGTTGCCGCTTGTATTCGTGGATACGTTTGACCTGCACGTCGAACATGGCCGCCGGGTTGACCGCCACCCCCAGCCGTTCGTGAATGATGTAGGCCAGGGCTTTTTTGCTGTGCAGGCGTTGCTCGGCAAACGCCTTGCGGAACGCGGTCTTGTCGGCGAACGACTCCAGACCGAGCAAGCGATCTTCAGGGTTGTCCAGCAGCTCCGGGCCAAGGGCATCGACCAGCATCGACGTCAGTTCGGAGTTGGCCTGATAGAGCCAGCGGCGGAAGGTGATGCCGTTGGTCTTGTTGTTGATCCGGTCCGGGTAGAGCTTGTGCAGTTCGGAGAACACGGTTTTGCGCATCAGCTGCGTGTGCAGCCCGGATACGCCATTGACGCTGTGGGAACCGAGGAACGCCAGGTTACCCATGCGCACGCGGCGGCCGTTGTCTTCTTCGATCAGCGATACCGCACGCAACACGTCGAAGTCGTGAATGCCTTTGGCGCGCAACGAATCGATGTGTTGGGCGTTGATCAGGTAAATGATCTGCATGTGCCGCGGCAGCATGCGTTCCATCAAGCCGACCGGCCAGGTTTCCAGCGCTTCGGGCAGCAGTGTGTGGTTGGTGTAGGAAAGCGTGTCGACCGTGACCTGCCAGGCGGCGTCCCACGCCACGTCGTAGACGTCGACCAATTGACGCATCAGCTCGGCCACGGCAATCGACGGGTGGGTGTCATTGAGCTGGATCGCCGCGTGATCGCCCAGGGTCAGCACCGAGGTGTGCATGTTGCGATGGCGGCGCAGCAAATCCTGCAGGGACGCGGCGACGAAGAAGTATTCCTGGCGCAGGCGCAGTTCCTGGCCCGCTTCGGTGCTGTCCGCCGGGTAGAGCACGCGGGAGATACTTTCGGCCCGGGCCACTTCGGCGACTGCACCCAGGTGGTCACCGGCGTTGAAACGTTCCAGGTGCAGATCTTCCATGGCCCGCGCACGCCACAGTCGCAGCGTGTTCACGCTCGCCCCGCGCCAGCCGACCACCGGCGTGTCGTAGGCAATGGCCCGCACGGTTTCCGCCGGGTGCCAGACTTGTCTGGATTTTCCGCTTTCATCGGTGACCGTCTCGACGCTACCGCCGAAGCCTATCGGATACACCACTTCCGGCCGCTCGAACTCCCAGGGGTTGCCGAAATCCAGCCAGTGCTCGGTCTGTTCCTGTTGCCAGCCGTCGACAATGGCCTGACGGAACAAGCCATGTTCGTACCGAATGCCATAGCCATGACCGGCGATGCCCAGGGTCGACATACTTTCCATGAAGCACGCCGCCAAACGTCCGAGGCCGCCATTGCCGAGCGCCGCGTCGGGCTCCAGCAAGCGGATGCGTTCAAGGTCCACGCCCAGCTCGGTCAGCGCTTCACGCGCCACGTCCAGCAAACCGAGGTTGCTCAGGCTGTCGTAGAGCAAGCGGCCGATGAGGAATTCCAGGGACAGGTAGTAAACGCGCTTCTGACCCTTGCGGTAGATCTGGCGCGTATGGTCCATCCAGTGCTCGACCATGTGATCACGCGCCGCCAGCGCAATGGCTTCGAACCAGTCATGGTCGAAAGCGTGATCCGGGTCTTTGCCCACCGCGTAGGTGAGTTTGGTCAAGACGGCGTCGCGGAATGCGGCCACCTCTGCTTCGCGAACAAGTGGTTCTTGAGTCATCGATAAGACCTCGAGCGAGCGTTGGGTTGTCTGAGCCTAGACGGTCTGACAGGCGGTAGAGGCTCTGGTTCGCCAGTTTTTCCTGTTAGTGCTACTTGAGTCGTTAATACGTCGTCGTGTACTGGAATCAATGCAGGGGCCGTGCCGAATTTATGGCCAATCGGCCACCCAACGCAAAAAATCTGGCGAAAGGTTGTTCAAAAATCCACCAGTCCCGGTATGATCGCGCGCCCTGATGCATGCTGGTAACAACCAATGATGAAGCCGAACCTGATCGCCGCCGCGGAGATCGACCGACTCGATACCTGGGCCAAGTACTCTGCTCCGATGTGCGGTTCCTGCATATCCAGCTGCTGCACGCTGCCTGTCGAGGTCAAGATCAAGGATCTGATCCGTATCGGCATCGTCGACGAGTTCGAGCGCGGCGACCCGCCGAAGAACATCGCCAAGCGCCTGCAGAAGGAAGGGATCGTCGAGCGCTACAACCAGAAGTCCGAGATTTTCACCCTTCAGCGCATGAGCAACAACGATTGCCTGTACCTGGATCGTAAGAGCCGTCTGTGCACTATTTATGAAAAGCGCCCGGACACCTGCCGTAATCACCCGAAAATCGGCCCGCGGCCCGGGTATTGCGCGTACAACCCCAAGGAAGTGGAGCGCGAGCGGAATTCGCGGAATATCGAGCGGTTCTGATTGCGCCTGACATTGGCGGTGGCTGATCGGCCGACCTCGCTGGCAAGCCAGCTCCCACAATGATTGTTGTCGGCTTGCCAGCGAAGAGGGCGGCACCAACACTGCACAAGCTCCAGACAAACCGCAGACAAACAAAAACGCCCCCGGCCTTTCGACCGGGGGCGTTTTCGTTGAGCCAGGCTAAATGTTACGCCTTGGCTTTCTTGGCAGCGCGGGTACGCTCGCTTTCGTCCAGGATCTTCTTGCGAAGACGGATGGACTTAGGCGTCACTTCACACAGCTCGTCGTCCTGGATGAATTCCAGAGCCTGTTCCAGGGTGAAGCGAACAGGTGGAACCAGAGCGATGGTTTCGTCTTTACCCGAAGCACGCATGTTGTCGAGCTTCTTGCCCTTGGTAGGGTTAACGCCCAGGTCGTTGTCACGGCTGTTCAGACCAACGATCTGACCGTTGTAGATTTCCTGACCGTGTTCAACGAACAGCTTGCCACGCGCCTGCAGGGTTTCCAGGGAGTAGGTCAGCGCCTTGCCGGTTTCAACCGAAACCAGAACGCCGTTCTGACGGCCGGACATGTCGCCGGACTTCATCACGTCGTAACGGTCGAAGATCGAAGTCAGGATGCCAGCACCGTTGGTCAGGGTCAGGAACTGGTTACGGAAACCGATCAGACCACGAGCAGGGATGTTGTATTCCAGACGTACACGGCCCTTGCCATCCGGCACCATGTTGGTCAGGTCGCCCTTACGCAGGCCCATCTCTTCCATCACCTTGCCTTGGGATTCTTCCGGCAGGTCGATGGTCACGTTTTCATACGGTTCGTGCTTCACGCCGTCAACCAGACGGATGATCACTTCCGGACGACCTACAGCCATTTCGAAGCCTTCGCGACGCATGGTTTCGATCAGTACCGAGAGGTGCAGCTCACCACGGCCGGACACCTTGAACTTGTCAGCCGAGTCGCCTTCTTCAACGCGCAGTGCAACGTTGTACAGCAGCTCTTTGTCCAGACGTTCCTTGATGTTACGGGAAGTCACGAACTTGCCTTCTTTACCGCAGAAAGGCGAGTCGTTTACCTGGAAGGTCATGGAAACGGTTGGCTCGTCAACGGTCAGAGGCTTCATCGCTTCCGGGGTGTCGAGCTGGCACAGTGTGTCGGAGATGAACAACTCGTCCATACCGCTGATGCACACGATGTCGCCGGCAGCTGCTTCTTCAACGTCGACACGGTGCAGACCGTGGTGACCCATCAGCTTCAGGATACGACCGTTACGTTTCTTGCCGTCGGCGCTGATCGCCACGACCGGAGTGTTCGGCTTGACGCGACCACGAGCGATACGGCCAACACCGATAACACCCAGGAAGCTGTTGTAGTCCAGTGCGGAGATTTGCATCTGGAACGGACCGTCACGGTCAACGGCCGGCGCAGGTACGTTGTCGACGATCGACTGGTACAGCGGGGTCATGTCGTCGGCCATTTCGTTGTGGTCCAGACCGGCAATACCGTTCAGGGCCGAGGCGTAGACGACTTTGAAGTCCAGCTGTTCTTCGGTGGCACCCAGGTTGTCGAACAGGTCGAAGATCTGGTCCAGAACCCAGTCCGGACGCGCGCCTGGACGGTCAACCTTGTTGATGCACACGATTGGACGCAGGCCGGCTTCGAAAGCCTTCTTGGTCACGAAACGGGTTTGCGGCATAGGGCCGTCTTGAGCGTCAACCAGCAGCAGAACGGAGTCGACCATCGACATTACGCGTTCAACTTCGCCGCCGAAGTCGGCGTGGCCCGGGGTGTCCACGATGTTGATGTGGTAGCCGTTCCAGTTGATGGCGGTGTTTTTCGCCAGAATGGTAATACCGCGCTCTTTTTCCTGGTCGTTGGAGTCCATCACGCGCTCGTCGTTGAGCTCGTTGCGCTCCAGGGTGCCGGATTGACGCAGGAGTTTGTCTACCAGGGTGGTTTTACCATGGTCAACGTGGGCGATGATGGCGATGTTGCGTAGATTTTCGATCACTTGTGTATCTCGATCAGAGGATTCGGTGTGCTGACAGGTCGTGGCAGCGATTAACAGTAGCGTCCGTGAAAGCCGTTACAGCTTGACGGCGGCGTCGGGGGGCCGGTGACGCAAGCCACAGGCAAACAGCCCCGGGCACTTAGCTCGGTCGATAAACGCGCACATTGGCATGCCCCTCACTGAGCAAATGGTGGGCATGCAGGCGACTCATCACGCCTTTGTCGCAATACAACAGGTACTGGCGAGTAGGGTCCAGTTCCTTGAAACGAGCGTTCAGAGCATAAAACGGCATCGTTTGTACCTCGATACCAGCGAGTTCCAGCGGGTCATCCTCGGCCGCATCCGGGTGGCGGATGTCGATCACGATCTGACCGGCCAGCGCTTCGCTGACTTCTTCAATCTGTATGTCCTGGCCCAATTCATCGATCACGCGATCGATCGGCACCAGCTTGGCGTTCTCGAGCGCACGCTCAAGGACCGCCATGTCGAATTCTTTCTCTTCGTGCTCCACGCGATGACGCTTGGCCGCCGTCTTGGGGTTCACCGAAATGACCCCGCAGTACTCCGGCATGTGCCGGGCGAAGTCGGCGGTGCCGATTTCGTTGGCCAGGTCGATGATGTCCTGCTTGTGGCTGGCGATCAGCGGGCGCAGCACCAGCTTGTCGGTCACGCAGTCGATCACGGACAGGTTCGGCAGTGTCTGGCTCGAAACCTGGGAAATCGCCTCACCGGTGACCAGCGCATCAATGTGCAGGCGATCGGCGATTCGGGACGCAGCGCGCAACATCATACGCTTCAATACTACGCCCATATGACTGTTATCGACTTTGCCGAGAATTTCTCCGAGCACTTCCTCGAACGGCACACTGACAAATAACACGCGTTGGGAGCTGCCGTACTTCTTCCAGATGAAATGCGCGACTTCCATAACGCCCAGTTCATGGGCCCTGCCGCCAAGGTTGAAGAAGCAGAAATGGGCCATCAGGCCACGGCGCATGATCTGGTAGGCAGCGACCGTGGAGTCGAAACCGCCGGACATCAGGACCAGCGTCTGCTCCAGTGCGCCCAGCGGATAACCGCCGATGCCATTGTGCTGGCTGTGGATCACGAACAACCGTTGGTCGCGAACTTCGATGCGGACTTCGATTTCCGGCTTTTTCAGGTCGATCCCGGCGGCACCGCACTGACGGCGCAACTGGCTGCCGACATATTTTTCGATGTCGATCGAGCTGAACGGATGCTTGCCGGCGCGCTTGCAACGCACCGAGAAGATCTTCCCGGCCAGTGCATCTCCGTAGTGCTGCTTGCACTTTTCGACGATGTCGTCGAAATCACCCAGCGGGTACTCGTCAATCTGCAGGAAGTGCGCGATGCCCGGCATGCAGCTCAGGCGCTCGCCCATCTCCTTCAGGACCCTGGGGTCGCTGACACGGGTTTCCAGCTCGAGGTTGTCCCACACACCGTTCACCACCACGGCCGGGTCCAGATCGCGGAGCACGGCACGGATGTTCTTGGCCAATTGGCGGATGAAACGCATCCGTACCGGGCGGCTCTTGATGGTGATCTCGGGAAAGACTTTTACGATTAGTTTCATGAAAACAGCGCGCGCTGGGCCAGCCGAAAAAGGGGGGCGCGGATTATAGCGGAAATTGCTCAAGGTTTAACCAGTTAATGTGCAGAAGGTTTTGCGCGCACCAAAACAGGTCACTTTGCGACTTCGACGCCACATTAAGGGGCGTGAATTCAAGCTTTTATAGGCCCTGCGCCTCTATAAGCGCGAAATTGGGGCAAAAAACCCATGCTGGGGCACTGGCATGCAATTTGCTCCCTTGTGAGGCAGGTTGCCTTGGCAGAGTATTCGCGCCGGCATCACAAACATTTAAGGGCATCCACTACCAGCCCTAAGCCACCCGGAGGACACTATGTCGAAGTCGGTTCAACTCATCAAAGATCATGACGTCAAGTGGATTGATCTGCGGTTCACGGACACCAAAGGCACTCAGCACCACGTGACCATGCCGGCTCGCGACGCGCTGGATGAAGACTTCTTCGAAGTCGGCAAGATGTTCGACGGTTCTTCCATCTCTGGCTGGAAAGGCATCGAAGCCTCCGACATGATCCTGATGCCGGACGATTCCACCGCCGTTCTCGACCCGTTCACCGAAGAGCCGACCCTGATCCTGGTCTGCGACATCATCGAACCTTCGAGCATGCAAGGCTACGATCGCGACCCACGTGCGATCGCCAAGCGCGCCGAAGAGCACCTGAAAGCCACCGGTATCGGTGACACCGTATTCGCCGGTCCGGAGCCAGAGTTCTTCATCTTCGACCAGGTCAAGTTCAAGTCCGACATCTCCGGTTCCATGTTCAAGATCTACTCCGAACAAGGTTCCTGGATGTCCGACCAGGACATCGAAGGCGGCAACAAGGGCCACCGTCCAGGCGTCAAAGGCGGCTACTTCCCGGTTCCACCGTTTGACCACGACCACGAAATCCGTACCTCCATGTGCAACGCACTGGAAGAAATGGGCCTGACCGTCGAAGTTCACCACCACGAAGTGGCAACTGCCGGCCAGAACGAAATCGGCGTCAAGTTCAACACCCTGGTGAAGAAAGCCGACGAAACCCAAACCCTGAAGTACGTCGTGCACAACGTTGCCGATGCCTACGGCCGTACCGCTACCTTCATGCCCAAGCCTCTGTACGGCGACAATGGCTCGGGTATGCACGTACACATGTCCATCTGGAAAGATGGCAAGAACACCTTCGCAGGCGAAGGCTATGCCGGCCTGTCCGATACCGCCCTGTACTTCATCGGCGGCATCATCAAGCACGGTAAGGCCCTGAACGGCTTCACCAACCCGGCCACCAACTCCTACAAGCGTCTGGTGCCAGGTTTCGAAGCTCCAGTAATGCTGGCCTACTCGGCTCGCAACCGTTCCGCTTCGATCCGTATTCCTTACGTGTCGAGCCCGAAAGCCCGCCGTATCGAAGCGCGCTTCCCGGATCCGGCTGCCAACCCGTACCTGGCTTTCGCCGCACTGCTGATGGCTGGCCTGGACGGCATCCAGAACAAGATCCACCCTGGCGATGCAGCTGACAAAAACCTGTACGACCTGCCGCCTGAAGAGGCGAAAGAGATCCCACAAGTTTGCGGCAGCCTGAAAGAAGCCCTGGAAGAGCTGGACAAAGGTCGTGCGTTCCTGACCAAAGGCGGCGTTTTCAGCGACGACTTCATCGACGCTTACATCGCCCTGAAAAGCGAAGAAGAAATCAAGGTTCGTACCTTCGTACACCCACTGGAATACGAGCTGTACTACAGCTGCTAATCCGGTAGCGCCTGCGCAAGCGGCGTGACAAAAAGAGGCCTTCTTCGGAAGGCCTTTTTTGTGGGCAGTTTCCGACAACTGTTTTCTCATTCTCCTCGGACATTCACAGCATCGTCCGGCATCAATCCATTCGAGTTGCTCGTAGCCTGTATCGACTTGCTGAACTCAATGGATGGAAAAATGAAGACCTGCCTGTTCACACCCCTGATCGCCACGTTGACCATAGCGTTGCAGGGCTGCAGCCCCGCATCAACTCCGGCCGGTGTCGAACGTAATATCCTGCTGCAAACCAGCACCTCCTGGGACAACACGCCTTACATTCGCTACCCCGATTCCGCGCCTGAACTGTCATTGCTCAAACTCAAGATACCGGCCAACACCGCACTCGACTGGCATACCCATCCGATCCCCAACGCGGCTTACATTCTCGCAGGCGAATTGACGATCGAGAGCAAGGACAATGGCCAGATCCAGCACTTCAAACAGGGCGACGCGCTGGCTGAAATGGTCAACATCACACATCGTGGAATAACCGGTGACAAGCCGGTAGAACTTATTGTGTTCTATGCTGGCAGCCAAGGTATTCCATTGTCGGAGTAATCCTCGCTGCCCACCGGGAGTCTGAATGCGGCCGTTTTTCATGCTTTTGCTGCTGTCGTTGGCTTTTCCCGTGATGGCTCAGATTTACAGATACGTCGATGCCGATGGCAACACCGGATACAGCAACCAGCCACCTGATGGCATTGAAGCTCATCCGGTCGAGCTGCCACCGCTCAACCGTGCCGAAAGCCAGCTGTCGGGAGAACCACAACCGCCTGCCAAAGCCAGCAGCCCCGAACAACCTCGCACCACTTATGAAGCACTGAAAATCACCGGCCTTCCCACCACCGAAGCCCTGCGCGCCAACGACGGCACCTTCACCGTCAACGTGCTGATCAAGCCACGCCTGCAGGGAGCGCATCAGCTCAGACTATGGCTGGACGATCAACCGTACGGCCAACCAGGCAACGTACCGGTCCTGCAACTGGTGAACATTGATCGCGGCCAGCATCGTATCGCCGTACAAGTGATCGACGGCGATGAGGTCGTGCAGCAAAGCCCGACCGTGACATTCACCGTGCAACGGGTGCACAAGCGTTGAAGGCCTGATGCTGATCGCTTGCCGGCTCACGCTCCCGTTATCGGGTCTTCAGCGGACTAGACGTCACCGAGAAGCGCCCCCTAAAGCTTTTTAACCTCGTTCAGCTTTGCGCACTATATTGGTGCGAATGGTTGCACTCACGTTGAAATCCAACCCATTTTGGTTCGAAAGTACCCGCGAAAGCTGGCAGAACGCCACGCAATCGAGCGTCAAACGCCTGTTTCAGGGGTTCGGCGCTTCTTTTCGGAGCCTTGGTTTGGTTTTTGCAGTTTCCTCGCATCAGCTTTTTATTCATGCGCCAAAAGAGGTCCTGAATGACCATCAGTGACGCACTACACCGCTTGCTACTCGACAACCTGACCACCGCGACCATCCTGCTCGATGCCGAATTGCGCCTTGAGTACATGAACCCGGCCGCGGAAATGCTCCTGGCCATCAGTGGCCAGCGCAGCCATGGGCAGTTCATCAGCGAGCTGTTCACCGAGTCCACCGAGGCCCTGAACTCCTTGCGCCAGGCGGTGCAGCAGGCGCATCCGTTCACCAAGCGCGAAGCGATGCTCACCGCCCTCACCGGCCAGACCCTGACGGTCGATTACGCGGTCACGCCGATCCTGAGCAACGGCGATACCCTGCTGCTGCTCGAAGTCCATCCCCGTGATCGCTTGCTGCGGATCACCAAGGAAGAAGCGCAGCTGTCGAAACAGGAAACCAGCAAAATGCTGGTGCGTGGCCTGGCCCACGAAATCAAGAATCCGCTGGGCGGGATTCGCGGTGCCGCTCAATTGCTGGCTCGCGAGCTGCCGGAAGAAAGCCTGCGCGACTACACCAACGTGATCATTGAAGAAGCCGACCGCCTGCGTAACCTCGTGGACCGCATGCTCGGCTCCAACAAGCTGCCGTCGCTGGCCATGTGCAACGTCCATGAAGTGCTGGAACGTGTCTGCCATCTGGTCGAGGCCGAAAGCCAGGGCTGCATCACTTTGGTGCGCGACTACGACCCAAGCATTCCAGACGTCCTGATCGACCGCGAACAAATGATTCAGGCCGTGCTGAACATCGTGCGCAATGCAATGCAAGCCATCAGCAGCCAGAACGAGCTGCGCCTGGGCCGCATCACCCTGCGCACCCGCGCCATGCGCCAATTCACCATCGGCCATGTGCGCCATCGCCTGGTGACCAAGATCGAAATCATCGACAACGGTCCGGGCATTCCTGCGGAACTACAGGAAACCATTTTCTTTCCCATGGTCAGCGGCCGTCCGGACGGTACCGGGCTGGGCCTGGCCATCACCCAGAACATCATCAGCCAGCACCAGGGCCTGATCGAGTGTGACAGCCACCCAGGCCACACCACTTTCTCGATCTTTCTGCCACTGGAACAAGGAGCCACATCGACATGAGCCGTAGTGAAACCGTGTGGATCGTCGATGACGACCGTTCTATCCGTTGGGTCCTGGAAAAAGCCTTGCAGCAAGAAGGCATGACCACGCAAAGCTTCGACAGCGCCGATGGCGTGATGAGCCGCCTGGCTCGCCAGCAGCCGGATGTGATCATCTCCGACATCCGCATGCCGGGCGCCAGTGGCCTGGACCTTCTGGCACGGATTCGCGAACAGCACCCACGGCTGCCAGTGATCATCATGACGGCGCATTCCGATCTGGACAGCGCTGTCGCGTCTTATCAGGGCGGTGCATTCGAATACCTGCCCAAGCCGTTCGATGTCGACGAGGCGGTGTCCCTGGTCAAGCGCGCCAACCAGCACGCCCAGGAACAGCAAGGTTTCGAAGTCGCCCCGACCCTGACCCGCACCCCGGAAATCATTGGCGAAGCGCCGGCGATGCAGGAAGTGTTTCGCGCCATCGGGCGCTTGAGCCACTCCAACATCACCGTGCTGATCAATGGCGAATCGGGTACCGGTAAAGAACTGGTGGCCCACGCCCTGCATCGGCACAGCCCGCGCGCGGCGTCGCCGTTCATTGCGCTGAACATGGCGGCGATCCCCAAAGACCTGATGGAATCCGAGCTGTTCGGCCACGAGAAAGGCGCCTTCACCGGCGCGGCCAACCTGCGGCGCGGACGCTTCGAGCAAGCGGACGGCGGCACGCTGTTCCTCGACGAGATCGGCGATATGCCGGCGGACACCCAGACCCGTCTCCTGCGGGTACTGGCCGATGGCGAGTTCTATCGCGTCGGTGGCCACGTGCCGGTGAAGGTCGATGTGCGAATCATCGCCGCAACACACCAGAATTTGGAAACCCTGGTGCACGCCGGGAAATTCCGTGAGGACTTGTTCCACCGCCTCAATGTGATCCGCATTCACATTCCACGCCTGTCGGATCGTCGCGAAGACATCCCGACCCTGGCCAAGCATTTCCTCAGCCGTGCAGCACAGGAGCTGGCCGTCGAGCCGAAGCTGCTGAAAAACGAAACCGAGGAATACCTGAAAAACCTGCCATGGCCGGGCAACGTGCGTCAGCTGGAGAACACTTGCCGCTGGATCACCGTCATGGCTTCCGGCCGCGAAGTGCACATCGGCGACTTGCCGCCGGAACTGCTGAGCCTGCCTCAGGATTCGGCACCGGTGACCAATTGGGAGCAGGCGTTGCGCCAATGGGCTGATCAGGCGCTGGCACGTGGCCAGTCGAGCCTGCTTGACAGCGCGGTGCCGGCGTTCGAACGGATCATGATCGAGACCGCCCTCAAGCACACCGCCGGCCGTCGTCGCGATGCCGCCGTTTTGTTGGGCTGGGGTCGCAATACCCTGACTCGCAAGATCAAGGAGCTGGGGATGAAGGTCGATGGCGGGGATGATGATGAGGGGGATGAGGGCTAAACAGCCTTTAGCTCTTCGCTGATCGTCAGATCCAATCGCGGGCAAGCCCGCTCCCGCAGGGTTTGCGCAGATCCTGTCGGAGCGGGCTTGCCCGCGATGCTTTTAGGACGAGTGTGCACCGCCGCAATGCACCGTGACCCGCAATCGCGCACGGCAACTGATCTGAAATCCCGCCTGTTTTCGCAATCGAACCCCTATCGAAAAAACACGAAAGCCCCGAAATACGGGGCTTCTAGCGCTATCCGACGGATATCTGTTTCATTTTGTTAAAACCTGGCACGCCCCCTGCAATAGTCCATTCAGTGATTCAGTTCACTACCCAGTTTTGGGGACCTTGGTACAGGCAGGCCGGGGATTCCCCTCTTTACACCGGGCTCACACCGCACTAGCGACGAGCCGCCGTTTTGGGGTCCTTGGTACAGGCAGGCCGGGGATTCCCTCTTTACACCGGATTCACGTCGCAATGCGCGAATCCTCCCGTTTCGGGAACCTTGGTACAGGCAGGCCGGGGATTCCCTCTTTTATTGCTCTCGGAGATTGATCTCCAGCCGCCAGCGGTCATCAACCTCGCTACCGGCCCAGTCACCCTGCAGGGGCCGGGCCGCCACCAGCGTCAGCACCAACCCCCCATCACTCAAACGCGTTCGCCAGTTCACGTCCTTGCCATTGAGCTTGAGCTGACCCTTTTGCACCTTGCCTTCGGCTTCGAACAACAACGCGATACTGCCATCGACGATCTCGCCATGGGTCTTGGGTTCATTGTTGAACCAGACCACCAGCCCGTTATCCACCACTTCGATCTGCTGCAATTCGCTGGGGTCAGGCGTGGTCAGGCGACCGATCATCATGCCAACCATCACCCCGACAATTGCCAGCGAAGCCATCACACGCGGGAATAGTTTCGAACGAGGGTCGGCTTGCGGCGTAGAATGCCGCTCATCTTTACCTTCGGAGCCGTGCATGTTTCACGTCATCCTCTTCCAACCGGAAATTCCGCCGAATACCGGCAACGTTATCAGGCTGTGCGCCAACAGCGGCTGCCACCTGCATTTGATCGAACCGCTGGGCTTCGAGATGGACGACAAGCGCCTGCGCCGGGCCGGCCTCGACTATCACGAGTATGCCACCCTGCAACGCCACCCTGACCTGGCCAGTTGCCTGGAAAGCCTCGGCCATCCACGGGTGTTCGCGTTCACCACCAAAGGTTCGCGACCATTCCACGATGCCAGTTTCGTCGAGGGCGATGCGTTCCTGTTCGGTCCGGAAAGCCGCGGTTTGCCCGTCGAAGTACTGGACGCCCTGCCCGCCGAACAACGCCTGCGCCTGCCGATGCGCGAAGGCTGTCGTAGCCTGAACCTGTCCAACACCGTGGCCGTGGCCGTGTACGAAGCGTGGCGCCAGAACGGCTTCAAGTAACCTGAGCATCTTTTTCGCCTGACAGAAACAATCGCGGGCAAGCCCGCTCCCACAGGATTGTGCAAAACCTGTGGGAGCGGGCTTGCCCGCGATTTTCAGCAAGGCAACTTATTGAACGGTTGGAGTCTCGCCAGCCGCCTGCATGCGATGCAGTTCTTGTGCGTACAGCGCGTCGAAGTTCACCGGGGCCAGCATCAGCGCCGGGAACGATCCACGGGTCACCAGGCTGTCCAGGGTTTCGCGAGCGTACGGGAACAGGATGTTCGGGCAGAACGCGCCGAGGGTATGGCTCATCGAGGCGTCGTCCAGGTTCTTGATCAGGAAGATCCCGGCCTGTTGCACTTCAGCGATGAACGCCACTTCGTCACCGTTCTTCACGGTGACCGACAGGGTCAGCACGACTTCATGGAAATCGTTTTCCAGAGCCTTTTGACGGGTGTTCAGATCCAGACCGACGCTCGGCTCCCACTGCTGGCGGAAGATTGCCGGGCTTTTCGGGGCTTCGAAGGACAGGTCACGCACATAAATGCGCTGCAAGGAGAATTGCGGTGCAGTTTCTTCTTCGTTCGCAGCAGTGTTCTGTTGGTCAGTCATCGCAGATCCTTCTTGATCCATGGGTCTTTTAGGTTTGCTTGTTTTGAATACGGCAGTCAGGCCTTGAGCATCGCATCGAGCTTGCCGGCGCGCTCCAGGGCGAACAAATCATCACAACCGCCAACGTGGGTGCTACCGATCCAGATCTGCGGCACGGACGTACGTCCGGCTTTCTGAGCCATTGCGGCACGCACCTGCGGCTTGCCATCGACCTTGATCTCTTCGAAGGCCACGCCTTTGTTCTCGAGCAGGTACTTGGCTCGCGAGCAATAAGGGCAGTAATCGCTGGAATAGACGACGACGTTGCTCATATCACTTCACCAGCGGCAGATTGTCAGCTTTCCAGCTGGAAACGCCACCGGACAATTTGGCAGCGGTGAAGCCGGATTTCATCAGCTCGCGAGCGTGAGTGCCGGCGGTCTGGCCCAGGGCATCGACCAGAATGATGGTCTTGGCCTTGTGTTTTTCCAGCTCGCCGATGCGGGCGGCCAGTTTGTCCTGGGGAATGTTCAGCGCGCCAACAATGTGACCCGCAGCGAAATCCTTGCTCGGACGGATGTCGACCACCACGCCGGCGTCTTTGTTGACCAGTGCGGTCAGTTCGCCGGTGCTCAGGCTACGGCCGCCGCCTTGCATTTGATAGGCCAACAGCAGGGCCGCCAGTACGACGAAAATACCGACGAGAATGTAGTGGTTAGTGGCAAATTCAATCAGGTGAGCAACCATCGAAGGAGGTTCCAGGGCGTTAAAATGTCGGCCAGTATACACAGCCACCAAGGTGGGCCAAACCCCGTCCGGCGGTGACGCCGCAGGAACTTCGCTTTAAACTGCCACTCCCTTTTCCATCACCCCTTTTTATCTCAGCCACGAGTGGATTCCATGACTACCACGCCTAAACCTTTGGTCCTGATGATTCTCGACGGCTTCGGTCACAGTGAAAGCCATGAAGGCAATGCCATCTATGCCGCCAGGAAGCCCGTACTCGACCGCCTGTGGGCCACCGTGCCGAACGGCCTGATCTCGGGTAGCGGCATGGACGTCGGCCTGCCGGATGGTCAGATGGGCAACTCCGAAGTTGGCCACATGAACCTCGGCGCCGGCCGCGTGGTGTATCAGGACTTCACTCGCGTGACCAAATCGATCCGCGACGGTGAGTTCTTCGAGAACCCGACCATCTGTGCCGCAGTGGACAAAGCCGTTGCCGCCGGTAAAGCCGTGCACTTCATGGGCCTGCTGTCCGATGGCGGCGTGCACAGCCACCAGGATCACCTGGTTGCCATGGCTGAGCTGGCCGCCAAGCGCGGTGCGGAAAAAATCTACCTGCACGCCTTCCTCGACGGCCGCGATACCCCACCGAAAAGCGCGCAATCGTCTATCGAACTGCTGGACGCTACCTTCCAGGCATTGGGCAAGGGCCGCATCGCCAGCCTCATCGGTCGTTATTTCGCCATGGACCGTGACAATCGCTGGGACCGCGTATCCCAGGCCTACAACCTGATTGTCGATGGCCAGGGCGAATTCAACTCCGCTACTGCCCAGGAAGGCCTGCAAGCCGCCTACGAGCGGGGCGAGAGCGACGAATTCGTCAAAGCCACCTCCATCGGTGAGCCGGTCAAAGTCGAAGACGGCGACGCCGTGGTGTTCATGAACTTCCGCGCCGACCGCGCCCGCGAGCTGACCCGGGTGTTCGTTGAAGACGATTTCAAGGAGTTCGAGCGCGCGCGCCAGCCAAAACTGGCCGGCTTCGTGATGCTGACCCAATACGCCGCCAGCATTCCCGCACCAGCAGCCTTCGCCGCCGGCAGCCTGGAAAACGTGCTGGGCGACTACCTGGCGAAAAACGGCAAGACTCAGCTGCGCATCGCTGAAACCGAGAAGTACGCTCACGTGACTTTCTTCTTCTCCGGCGGTCGCGAAGAACCGTTTCCGGGCGAAGAACGCATCCTGATCCCGTCGCCAAAAGTCGCCACCTACGACTTGCAACCCGAGATGAGCGCGCCGGAAGTGACGGATCGCATCGTCGATGCCATCGAACACCAGCGTTATGACGTGATTGTGGTCAATTACGCCAACGGCGACATGGTTGGCCACAGTGGCGTGTTCGAAGCCGCGGTAAAAGCCGTTGAATGCCTGGACCAGTGCGTCGGCCGTATCGTCGAAGCCCTGGAAAAAGTCGGTGGCGAAGCGCTGATCACCGCCGACCACGGCAATGTAGAACAAATGTCCGATGAATCCACCGGTCAGGCGCACACCGCGCACACCACCGAGCCGGTGCCGTTTATCTACGTTGGCAAGCGTGACCTGAAGGTCCGCGAAGGCGGCGTGCTGGCGGATGTGGCGCCGACCATGCTGAAACTGCTGGGCCTGGAAAAACCGGCGGAAATGACCGGGACTTCGATTCTGGTGTAATCCACCCGTTCAAACCCTGCAAAACCCTGTGGGAGCGAGCCTGCTCGCGATAGCAATTTGACATCCAGCACCCATGTTGAATGTACCGATGCAATCGCGAGCAGGCTCGCTCCCACATTGGTTTGTAGTGTTTTCCGGGCCAGTTATCACACAGCCCCAATTGGGCGTTTTTTTTGCGGCGTGGGGCGGGCATACTAGGCCGTCCCTTTCCCTGGTGTCGCCCGCCTCTATGCTTCGCGTCCTGATAGCCCTCGCTCTGACTTGCCTGCTCCAACCGGCCTTTGCTGACGAGCGCGCGCAAACCCAACAGCAGCTGGACGCCACGCGCCAGGACATTGCCGAGCTGAAAAAAATGCTGGGCAAGCTGCAGGAAGAAAAATCCGGTGTGCAGAAAGACCTCAAGGGCACCGAGACCGAAATGGGCAAGCTCGAGAAGCAGGTTGAAACCCTGCAAAAAGAGCTGAAGAAGAGCGAATCCGAGCTGCAGCGGCTCGATGCAGAGAAAAAAAAACTCCAGAGCGCGCGCACTGAACAGCAACGACTGATCGCCATCCAGGCCCGCGCGGCCTACCAGAATGGCCGTCAGGAATACCTCAAGCTGCTGCTCAACCAGCAGAACCCCGAGAAATTCGCCCGTACCCTCACCTATTACGACTACCTGAGCCAGGCCCGCCTGGAACAGCTGAAGAACTTCAATGAAACCCTGCGCCAGCTGGCCAATGTCGAAAAAGACATTGCCGCCCAGCAAGCGCAATTGCTGGTGCAACAAAGCAGCCTGGAAACCCAGCGCGGCGAACTCGAGAAGGTTCGCCAGGAGCGCCAGCAAGTCCTGGCCAAGCTCAATGACGACGTCAAGGCGCGCGACCAGAAACTGGCCGCCCGCGAGCAGGATCAGGCAGACCTGTCTAAAGTCCTTAAAACCATCGAGGAAACCCTGGCTCGCCAGGCTCGTGAGGCTGAAGAAGCGCGGCAAAAGGCGCTGATAGCCCAGCAGGAAGCCGAAAAAAAGCGTTTACGTGAGGCCCAGGCGCAGGCGGAAGCCACCGATGACGCCCCACGCAAACCCGTTAAATCGACACCCGGCGCGCTGGTTTCAAGCTCAGGCGAGACCTTTGGCGGCCCATTTGCGTCAACCCGAGGCAAACTTCCATGGCCTGTCGACGGTCGACTGTTGGCACGCTTCGGTGAAAGCCGTGGCGACGATGCCCGGACCAAGTGGGACGGCGTGATGATCGGCGCCGCAGCCGGCAGTGCGGTGCATGCAGTGCATGGCGGCCGTGTGGTGTTCGCCGACTGGCTGCGCGGTGCCGGGCTGCTGGTGATTCTCGACCACGGCAACGGTTTTTTGAGTCTTTACGGTCACAACCAGACGCTGCTCAAGTCTGCGGGTGACGTGGTAAAAGCCGGTGAGTCCATCTCCACTGTCGGTAACAGTGGCGGGCAGGACACACCAGCGCTGTATTTTGCTATTCGTCAGCAGGGTCACCCGAGTGATCCGGCGCAATGGTGCCGCGCGCAAGGATAGGCGTTGAGTCACCTACATTAGGAGTTCGTTCGACATGCTGCATTTGTCCCGCCTTACCTCGCTGGCCCTGACGATCGCCCTGGTGATCGGCGCGCCATTGGCGTTCGCCGCTCAACCGGCCCCGGCCGTCGCGCCCGCTGGCACTGCCGCGACCACCAAGGCACCGTTGCCCCTGGAAGAGTTGCGCACCTTTGCCGAGGTCATGGATCGGATCAAAGCCGCCTATGTCGAGCCGGTAGACGACAAGACCCTGTTGGAAAACGCCATCAAGGGCATGCTCAGCAATCTTGACCCGCACTCCGCCTATCTGGGCCCGGAAGACTTCGCTGAACTGCAGGAAAGCACCAGCGGCGAATTCGGTGGCCTGGGCATCGAAGTCGGCGCCGAAGACGGTTTCATCAAGGTGGTATCGCCTATTGATGACACCCCGGCATCCAAGGCTGGCATTCAGGCGGGCGACTTCATCGTCAAGATCAACGGCCAACCGACTCGCGGCCAGAGCATGACCGAAGCCGTGGACAAGATGCGCGGCAAGATCGGTCAGAAAATCACCCTGACCCTGGTCCGTGATGGCGGTACGCCGTTCGACGTGACCCTGGCCCGCGCCATCATTCAAGTGAAGAGCGTGAAGAGCCAGTTGCTGGAGTCCGGCTACGGCTACATCCGCATCACCCAATTTCAGGTCAAGACCGGCGAAGAGGTCTCCAAGGCCCTGGCCAAGCTGCGCAAAGACAACGGCAAGAAGCTCAACGGCATCATTCTCGACCTGCGCAACAACCCTGGCGGCGTACTGCAAGCGGCGGTGGAAGTGGTCGACCACTTCATCACCAAAGGCCTGATCGTCTACACCAAGGGCCGTATCGCCAACTCCGAACTGCGCTTCTCGGCCACTGGCAAAGACGAAAGCGAAGCCGTGCCAATGGTCGTGCTGATCAACGGCGGCAGCGCCTCGGCTTCGGAAATCGTCGCCGGCGCCCTGCAGGATCAAAAACGCGCCGTACTGATGGGCACCACCAGTTTCGGCAAAGGCTCGGTACAGACCGTGTTGCCACTGAATAACGACCGTGCGCTGAAGATCACCACGGCGCTGTATTACACGCCGAACGGCCGCTCGATCCAGGCTCAAGGCATCGTGCCGGACATCGAAGTGCGCAAGGCCAAGATCACCAACGAGCAGGACAGCGACTACTTCAAGGAAGCCGATCTGCAAGGCCACCTGGGCAATGGCAACGGCGGTGCCGACAAACCGACCGGTTCCAGCGGCAAGGCCAAGCCGATGCCGCAGGACGACGACTACCAACTGGCCCAGGCCCTGAGCCTGCTCAAAGGGCTGAGCATTACGTCCGGCCGTTGAGATGCGTCTGCGGTTCATTCTCGGCCTGATGTGTTGTCTGGCGGGCGCTGCCCATGCAGCGCCCGAGACGCCAACGCCGCAAAAGGCCTATCTCAGTCTGATCATCGATGACCTGGGGCAGAACCTGCCCCGGGATCGCCGTGTGCTGGCACTGCCCGGCCCGGTGACCACGGCGATCATGCCCGACACCCCTCACGCCAGCGAATTCGCCCGCGAGGCCCACCGCGCCGGCAAAATCGTCATCTTGCACATGCCCATGGACCCCGCCACCGGCCCGTTCGCCTGGCACCCCGAACTGCCCATCGAAGAGCTTGAGAAACGCCTGGACGCCGCCTTCAAAGCGGTGCCTTACACCGCCGGAATCAACAACCACATGGGCAGCCGCATGACCGCTCAGCAACCGGCGATGACGTGGTTGATGGCGAACTTGCAGGGTCGGCACAAATTCTTCGTCGACAGCCGCACCAGCGCACAGACCGTGGCGGCCGCCGAAGCGCAAAAGATCGGCCTGGCGAGTGTTTCCCGGGATGTGTTCCTGGACGATGAACGCACTGAGGCAGCAATCCTCACGCAGCTCCAGACAGCGATCAGCCTGGCGCACAAACAGGGTTCGGCGGTCATGATCGGGCATCCTTATCCGCAGACGCTGGCGGTGCTTGAGCGTGAGCTGCCCAAGCTCAAGGCGCAGGGCATCGACTGGATCGATATCAAGCAGATGATCAGTGTGCGCAGCAATCGGGCGACGGCTGCGCATGGCAAGGATGGGGTGTACCGCTGATGGACCGCACCCTGTAGCCGGCTCGCTGGCGAATCGGCCTTGAGCCTTGCATTGCCCTTTCGGCCGCCATCGCTGGCAAGCCAGCTCTTACAAGGATGTATTGGCTGTCGCTACAGATACCGCGCCATGATCTCGTCGACCTTGCCTTCCTTGCGCAGCTGATCCAGTGCCGCCTGAAGCTTGGCCACCATTTCGTCCGACACATCCTTGTTCAACGCCAGGTACAACTCGGCGCTGTTGAACCGCAACACGGTCTTGAGCCCGTTCACACCTTCCTGACGCGCCAGGTAGCGCCCGGCGGGATCGCCCGTAGCCCACAGATCGATCTGGCCGTTGACCAGCTTCCTGGCGTTGTCCTGATCGCGCAGCACCACGACGGGGTTGAGCCCCTGCTTGGCCAGTGTCTCGGCGATGGCGTCGCCCTTGTAGGCGCCAATCCTGTACTTGCGGGCGTCATCCAGGGTTTCGAGGGTGATTGGGCTGTCAGCCTTGGCCAGCATGATCCAGTCGTCCGGACCAATAGGGCCAACCCACTTGAAGAGCTTTTCGCGATCGGGCAGCCGCGCCATGACGAACACGCCGTAGCCGGGTTTTTCCAGGGTGAGTTTGTAGATTCGCTCCCAGGGGAAGCGCAGCGTCAGGCTGTAGGTAATTTCGGCGCGCTTGAAGATTTCACGGACGATGTCCGTAGCGATGCCATTGATGTTTTCGTCCTGCGCGAAGTTCTTGCCGTTCTTCGCCATGTTGTACGGTGGGAAGTTTTCCGTCAGCAACACCATGTCGCTGCCGGGATTGTCCGCCGCCTGCACTCCACTGAAGAACAACAGGCTAGCGCTGGCGAGGACAAGAAGAAGGCGTTTAAACATTGTCTGGCTACCGAAATCCATGGCGTACCCAAGAGTGCCTTGAGCCCGCCATGATGTCCACTGGCCTGCATCGGTTTGTTTAGCGCATCACAATTCCGCGATGGGCCATATAAGCCTTGGCTTCCTGCACAGTGTATTCGCCGAAATGGAAGATACTCGCCGCCAACACCGCACTGGCGTGGCCTTCGAGGATTCCGTCGGCCAGGTGTTGCAGATTGCCGACGCCGCCGGAAGCGATCACCGGAATCCCCAGCGCATCGCTGATGGCGCGGGTGACGCCCAGGTCGAAGCCGTTTTTCATGCCATCCTGATCCATGCTGGTCAGCAGGATCTCGCCGGCCCCCAGGCCTTCCATTTTCTTCGCCCATTCAACCGCGTCGAGACCGGTCGGCTTGCGCCCGCCGTGGGTGAAGATTTCCCAGCGCGGGGTTTCGCCCGGACCGGAAACCTTCTTCGCATCGATTGCGACGACGATGCACTGCGAGCCGAAATGCTGCGCCGCTTCACCGACGAATTCCGGGTTGAACACCGCCGCAGTGTTGATCGACACCTTGTCCGCACCGGCATTGAGCAGGTTGCGAATGTCCTGCACGGTGCGCACGCCACCGCCCACGGTCAGCGGGATGAACACCTGGCTGGCCATGCGCTCGACGGTATGCAGCGTGGTGTCGCGACCATCGACGCTGGCGGTGATGTCGAGAAAGGTAATCTCGTCCGCGCCCTGCTCGTCGTAGCGACGGGCGATTTCCACCGGGTCACCGGCGTCGCGGATGTTTTCGAATTTCACACCCTTGACCACCCGGCCGTTGTCCACGTCCAGGCAAGGGATGATGCGTTTGGCCAGCGCCATGGTCAGTCCTCAGCCTTTGTACGAATCGCAGAAAGCTTGCGCTTCAGCGACGTCGAGAGTGCCTTCGTAGATCGCCCGGCCAGTGATGGCACCGATGATGCCTGGCGCCTTGGCGTCGAGCAGCGTCTTGATGTCGCCCAGGTTGTGGATGCCACCGGACGCGATCACCGGGATCCTGGTCGCAGCGGCCAGCGCGGCGGTAAACGGTACGTTGCAGCCCTGCATCATGCCGTCTTTGGCGATGTCGGTATAAACGATGGCGGACACACCGTCGGCTTCAAACTGCTTGGCCAGGTCGATGACCTGAATGGTGCTGATTTCCGCCCAGCCGTCGGTGGCGACGAAACCATCCTTGGCGTCCAGGCCGACGATCACCTTGCCTGGGAACGCACGGCAGGCTTCGGCCACGAACGCCGGATCTTTCACGGCCTTGGTGCCGATGATCACGTAGCTCACGCCCGCTTTCACGTAGTGCTCGATGGTTTCCAGGGAACGGATACCGCCGCCGATCTGGATCGGCAGGTTCGGGTAGCGCTTGGCGATGGCGGTAACCACTTCGCCGTTGACCGGCTGGCCTTCGAAGGCACCGTTCAGGTCGACCAGATGCAGCCGACGGCAACCGCCCTCCACCCACTTGGCAGCCATGCTCACCGGGTCATCGGAGAACACCGTGGAATCTTCCATGCGGCCCTGGCGCAGACGAACACAGGCACCGTCTTTAAGATCGATAGCGGGAATAATCAGCATCTGGCAAACCTTCAGAATTGAATGTTCAGCTTGGCTCGGAAATCAGTTTTTCTCGAGCGCCCACAGGTCGCTTTCGATGCTTTCGAACCTCTCTTTGAGGTGCGTCTGCACATCGAAAATCGCCCTGTTGTAATAGTGCGGAGCAATTTCACGGGTAAACAGCTCAAGAATCTCAGCCGCCTCGAATGTGCCGAGGTCGAGTTCGAAGCGGTCTTCCATGAAACGCTTGATCTTGCTGTTGGCCTCATTCTCCTGCTCGGGGGTGAGCGTGAGGATCGGCGGCCTGGATTTCTTGACGGCCATTTACCAGCGACCGTCCCACGCAGCGAAGTTCTGCAGCAACTGCAGGCCATGGGTATGGCTCTTCTCCGGGTGGAACTGCACGGCGAAACGCGAGCCATCGGCCAGCGCCGCGGCGAAATCGACACCGTAATGACCACCGCCCACCACCTGCCGCGGGTTGGCGGCAGCGATGTAGTAGCTGTGCACGAAGTAGAACCGCGCCAGATCCGGAATGTTGTGCCACAGCGGGTGACTCACCGTCTGCTTCACTTCGTTCCAGCCCATGTGCGGGACTTTCAGGTGTTCGCCGTCTTCATGCAGGTCTTTGCCGAAGAACTTCACCGCGCCCGGGAACAGGCCGATGCAGTCGACGCCGTCGTTCTCTTCGCTGGTGTCGAGCAAGGCTTGCATGCCGACACAGATGCCGAGGAATGGACGGTCCTGGCTGACTTCACGCACCAGCGAGTCGAAGCCCAGGCGACGGATCTCCGCCATGCAATCGCGAATTGCGCCGACGCCGGGGAAAACCACCCGGTCGGCTTCGCGAATCACATTCGCATCGCTGGTGATCAGGACCTTGCCGGCACCGACATGCTCGAGGGCCTTGGCCACCGAGTGCAGGTTGCCCATGCCGTAATCGATAACCGCGACTGTCTGCATTACAGGACGCCCTTGGTCGATGGCATTTGACCGGCCATGCGGTCATCGAGCTCGACGGCCATGCGCAGGGCACGGCCGAAGGCCTTGAACACGGTTTCGATCTGGTGGTGGGTGTTGTGGCCACGCAGGTTGTCGATGTGCAGGGTGACGTTGGCGTGATTGACGAAGCCCTGGAAGAATTCCTGGAACAGGTCAACGTCGAAGCCGCCGACAGTCGCGCGGGTATAGGGAACATGCATCTGCAGGCCAGGACGGCCGGAGAAGTCGATCACCACGCGCGACAGCGCTTCATCGAGCGGCACGTAGGCGTGACCGTAGCGACGGATGCCTTTCTTGTCGCCGATGGCTTTGGTGAATGCCTGACCCAGGGTGATACCGACATCTTCCACGGTGTGGTGATCATCGATATGCAGGTCGCCTTTACTGACGATATCCAGGTCGATCAGCCCGTGACGGGCGATCTGGTCGAGCATGTGCTCAAGAAAAGGGACACCGATCTCAAATCGGGCCTTTCCGGTGCCATCCAGGTTGATCGAGGCTTTGATCTGGGTTTCCAGAGTGTCGCGCTCGACAGACGCCTTACGTTCGGCCATCACCAGCTCCGCAAAATCATTGGGCGAAAAAGGCAACCATTATAGGGGCGCGGGCCGGAAACAGAAACACGGGAGGTGATATCGCTGACGGAGTGAATCCGGGGGTGTCGGCGATGTACATGTCCATACAAGCCATTTTAAGGTCACATAAAACCAATGCGGGAGCGAGCCTGCTCGCGAAGAGGCCCTCACATTCAACATCTCTGTCGACTGTCAGGCCGCATTCGCGAGCAGGCGCGCTCCCACAAGGGAAATACGCTGACTTAGTGGAACAACACTGCCGTCTTCTGCAGGGTCACCCAAACACCCCACGCCAACGGAATCCCCACTACCAACCAAGCGGCAATCGCCAACGGCTTGGAGCCCGCCGCGGCTTTCCACTCCAGCACGGTGCTGCTGTCAGCGCCCTTGTCGTGACCCAGTGCCTGTTCGGCGGCCAGTTCGGCGTCGGTCATGAAGTACTTGTCGGCCACCGGGCGCACCAGCAGGTTGCACAGGAAGCCCAGCACCAGAAGGCCAGCGAGGATGTACAAGGTGATGTCATAGGCCGCCGCACGCTCAACGCCAATGCTCAGCTGATATTCGCGCAGGTAGTTCACCAATACCGGCCCCAACACGCCCGCCGCCGCCCATGCGGTCAACAGGCGACCGTGGATCGCGCCGACCATTTGCGTGCCGAACAGGTCAGCCAGGTAAGCCGGCACCGTTGCGAAACCACCGCCGTACATCGACAGAATGATGCAGAACGCCGCCACGAACAGCGCAACGTTGCCCAAATGACCGAGGTTCGGGATCAGCGCATACAGGGCAAAGCCCAGGGCGAAGAACACGAAGTAGGTGTTTTTACGCCCCAGATAGTCCGAGAACGAAGCCCAGAAGAAGCGGCCCCCGATGTTGAACAGGCTCAGCAGACCGGTGAAGCCAGCAGCGATCGCGGCGATCGAAGCCAATTGCGCAGCGTCCAGCTGACCAAACGTCAGCCCGTTACCCAGCAACTTGCCGGCGAACACTTCCTGCAACAGAGGCGAAGCCATGCCCAGGATGCCGATACCGGCGGAAACGTTCAGGCACAGCACCAGCCACACCAGACGGAATTGCGGGGTCTTCCACGCCACATTCACGTGAACATGACGATGAGTGATCATCGCATTCGAGGCTTTCTTCACCGGAGCGGTCCAGCCTTCAGGCTTCCAGCCGGTTGGCGGCACGCGGTAGGACAAGGCGCCACCGATCATGAACACGAAATAGATCGCGGCCATCACCAGAAAGCTCTGCCACACGCCGACACTGGTAGGCGAGGCGAAATGCCCCATCAGCGCTGCAGCCAGCGGTGCACCGACCATCGCGCCGCCGCCAAAACCCATGATCGCCATGCCGGTGGCCATGCCGCGCTTGTCCGGGAACCATTTGATCAGGGTCGACACCGGCGAGATGTAACCCAGGCCCAGGCCGATACCACCAATCACGCCGGAGCCGATCCACATCAGCCAGATCTGGTGCGTGTACACACCCAGCGCCGAAATCAGCAGACCGCCACACCAGCACAGCGCCGACACAACGCCAGCCTTGCGCGGCCCGGCATGTTCCAGCCAGCCACCCCAGATCGCGGCCGAGCAACCCAGGAAGATGAAGAACAGTGTATAGATCCAGCCGAGCATCGAGATCGGCCAGTCGCATTGCGAAGAAAAGACTTGAGCGATAAAGCTCATGTCCGGCGCGCAAGCCACCGGAGCGGTGATTCCCAAAGCCTTGGACAGTGGCAACCAGAACACCGAGAAGCCGTAGGCCATGCCGATGCACAAGTGGATGGCCAGCGCGGCCGGTGGTACCAGCCAACGGTTGAAACCGGGCTTGGCGATAATGCGTTCCTTGGACAGGAACGCGGATCGATCGGCCGTTACGCCGTCCGCCGTAATGCTCGTGGTCATTGTGTATCCCCCAATTATTAGTATGGTTCCTCAGCCACTCTTCACCCCTCCAGCCTTGAGTGCACACAGGCATGACCGTTTTTTTCGGGTGAAACTCCCTTTCGGTGCGACATCTCGCCGCAGAAGGACCGACGAACGGACGAAGGTTACCATTTGCAAGTGACAGAAATACCAAACTGACATCACGTTTTGTACGTTATCTGATCTCTTGAGCGACAGGCCCCGGCAACGGTCGCTCGATCAGTGCGCGAATCGCTTACAACCCACAGGAATCACTATGCCAATCATTGTCGAGCCGTTGAACGAAGCCACCGGCCAGGATCAGCAAGACCTGCAGAAGATTTATCGCGACGCTCCGGACTGGCTGTTCGCACCGTTCGCCGGGGACTCACCGCTGATCGAAGCCTGCCTGCAGGACGGGTCGCTGATTGCCGGGCGCTTCAATGACCGGCTGCTGGGTGCGGCACGACTGCAACGGCACCCTGACGTCTGGCATTTGTCTCATCTATGCGTGCGAAAAATCACTCGTCGCCGTGGCGTCGCTGAACGTCTGGTGCGCGAAGCACAGAAGATGGCCGCGCAATCCGGTGCCACATTGCGCCTGCTGTCCCCGGCCGGGCACCTGGAATCCCGGGCACTGGCCGCAAAGCTGAATGTGCTACTGGATGTTATGTAGAAATGATCGCTGACCGGTCGTCCGTTACTGAGCGCTATACTCCTCGGCTAAATTTCGAATTCGACTAAATACAAGGACTCGCCCATGAAAGCGTTCGGCAAAATCCTGGGTCTGGTACTTCTCGGGTTGTTGCTGATCATTGTGGCGCTGGGCTTTGCCCTGACCCACTTCTTCGATCCCAACAACTACAAAGACGAGATTCGCCAGATAGCCCGCGACAAGGCCCACATCGAGCTGACGCTCAATGGCGATATCGGCTGGAGCCTGTTCCCATGGCTGGGCCTGGAATTGCACGATGCCGGTGTTGCGACCCTGGCCAAGCCCACCGAACCGTTTGCCGATCTGCAGATGCTCGGCCTGTCGGTCCGCGTGCTGCCGCTGCTGCGTCGTGAAGTGCAAATGAGCGATGTCCGCGTCGAAGGCCTGAACCTGCGCCTGACCCGTGACAAGGATGGCCATGGCAATTGGGAAGACATTGGCAAGGTCCCGGCACCGACCACGACCGGCACGCCTGCCGCCACCTCCGGTGAACCAGCGCCACAAACCACGGCCCAGGTTGAAAAACCGTCCCAGCCGGTGCGCCTCGACATCGACAGCCTAACCGTCAACAACGCCCGCGTTGAATACAACGACGAGAAGACCGGCAAGCAATTCAGCGCCGAAAGCATTCAGCTCAGTACCGGCCCGGTGCATGACTCCACCAACACTCCGATCAAACTCACCGCGTTCCTCGGTACCAACCAACCGGTTCTGCGGGTGCGTACCGAGCTCAACGGTGAGCTGCGTTTCGAGCGCGCATTGCAGCGCTACAAACTCGAAGACATGAGACTGTCCGGCGAAGTTGCCGGCGACCCGCTGCAAGGCAAGACCATGACCTTCGCCGCCCAGGGCCAGTTGTTACTGGACAAGGCGGCCAACGTCGCCGAGTGGACCGGCATCAAGATCTCCGCCAACCAACTGCGTGCGCTGGGCGAGCTGAAGGTCAACGACCTCGACAAGACGCCACAGATCAGCGGTGGACTGTCGATTGCCCAGTTTGATCTGGCGAAGTTCGTCGACAGCATCGGTCAGACGCTCCCGGCCATGGCCGAAGGCAGCCTGAGCAAGGTCGAACTGGTCAGTCGCCTGGCGGGCACGCCGACCAGCCTTGTACTGGACGAAATCAACCTGAAAGTCGACGACAGCACCTTCAGCGGCCGCATCGCCGTCGAAGACTTCGCCAAGCAATCGCTGCGAGCGGTGCTCAAGGCCGACACTTTCAACGTCGACCGTTATTTGCAGCCGAAGTCGGCTGAGGCCAACAGCGCGACGCAAGTGCGTCAGGCCGAAGTCGCCAGCACCGAAGCGGATGCCCTGGCCGGCGCCGGCAGCACACCGCTGCCACAGCCACCGACCAAGGACGCATGGAGCAACGAGCGCCTGTTGCCGGTGGAACGCCTGAGCAAACTCGATGTAGATGCCGACCTGACCTTTGGCCAGCTGACCCTGGAAAAACTGCCGATTCAGAACGCGGCGCTCAAGGCCAACGGCCAGGGCGGACTGCTGACCCTGACAAACCTGCGCGGCGATCTGTATGGCGGCAACTTCGAAGCCTCGGGCACCCTCGACGTACGCCAGCAGGTACCCGCGCTGAACTTGCAGACGAAGATCAACCGGGTGCCGGTGGAGAAAATCCTTGAAAGCCAGGGTAAAAACCCACCGGTCAAAGGCCTGGTGACCCTCAACAGCAACCTGACCGGCAACGGCAACAGCCAGAAAGCGCTGATCGAAACCCTCAACGGCAACGCCGGTTTCGTCATCAACAATGGTGTGCTGCTCAACGCCAACCTTGAACAACAACTGTGCAAGGGCATCGCCACGCTCAACCGCAAAACCCTCAGCGGCGAGCCACGGGGCAAGGACACACCGTTCCAGGAACTCAAGGGCAACCTGACCTTGCGCAACGGCGTAGCCAGCAACCCGGACCTGAAAGTGCGCATCCCGGGCATGACCGTCAAGGGTGACGGTGATGTCGACCTGCGAGTGCTGGGCATGGATTACCGTGTGGGCATCATCGTCGAAGGCGACACCAGCGCCATGCCGGACCCCGCTTGCCAGGTGGGCGACAAGTTTGTCGGTATCGAGTGGCCACTGCGTTGCCGTGGTCCGCTGGAACTGGGTGCCAAGGCATGCCGTCTCGACAACGAGCGCATGGGTCAGGTCGCAAGCAAACTGGCCGGCGACAAGATCAGCGAAAAAATCGACGAGAAGCTGGGCGACAAGGTCAGCCCTGAACTGAAAGATGCACTCAAGGGGCTGTTCAAGCGATGAAAGCCGAACAGTTTTCAACGGCGGTGCTGGATTGGTACGACCGCCATGGCCGGCATGACCTGCCATGGCAACAGGACATCAACCCGTATCGGGTGTGGGTTTCGGAAATCATGTTGCAGCAGACCCAGGTCAGCACCGTGCTCAATTACTTCGATCGCTTCATGGCCTCGCTGCCGACGGTCGAAGCCCTGGCCGCTGCGCCTGAGGACGAAGTGCTGCACCTGTGGACAGGCCTGGGTTACTACACCCGTGCGCGCAATCTGCAGAAGACCGCGAAGATCGTCGTCGACCAGTACGGCGGCGAATTTCCCCGGGACGTGGAAAAGCTCACCGATCTGCCGGGCATCGGCCTGTCTACGGCCGGGGCCATTGCCAGCATCAGCATGGGCCTGCGGGCGCCGATCCTCGACGGCAACGTCAAACGCGTGCTGGCTCGATTTACCGCGCAGGAGGGTTACCCGGGAGAACCAAAGGTCGCCAAACAGCTCTGGGCCAATGCTGAGCGCTTTACACCCCATGATCGGGTCAACGCCTACACCCAGGCGATGATGGATCTGGGCGCCACGCTCTGCACCCGCAGCAAGCCGAGCTGCCTGCTCTGCCCGCTGCAAAAGGGCTGCGAGGCGCACATGCTCGGTCTGGAGACGCGCTACCCGATCCCCAAACCGCGCAAGGCCGTGCCTCAGAAGCGCACGCTGATGCCGTTGCTCGCCAACGGCGACGGCGCGATTCTGCTTTACCGTCGCCCTTCCACGGGCTTGTGGGGCGGTTTGTGGAGCCTGCCGGAACTCGATGACCTCGACGACCTGCAGCACCTGGCTTCGCAGCACTCACTGGCGCTGGGCAACCAACAGGCCCTGCCGAACCTGGTGCATACCTTCAGCCATTTTCAGTTATCCATCGAACCCTGGCTGGTACAGGTCCAGGAGGACGGCCACCACGTGGCCGAGGCCGACTGGCTCTGGTATAACCTCGCCACCCCGCCGCGCCTGGGCCTCGCCGCCCCGGTCAAAACCTTGCTCGAACGCGCGGCCGCCGTATTGAACGCAGGAGAATCGTCATGACCCGCACCATCATGTGCCGCAAGTACAAAGAAGAATTGCCAGCCCTGGAGCGCGCTCCATTCCCGGGCGCCAAGGGCCAGGACATTTTTGACCACGTCTCGGCCAAGGCCTGGGCCGACTGGCAAAAGCACCAGACCCTGCTGATCAACGAAAAACGCCTGAACATGATGAACGCCGAAGACCGTAAATATCTGCAGGGCGAGATGGACAAGTACTTCTCCGGCGAGGATTACGCCAAGGCCGAAGGCTACGTTCCGCCTGCAGAGTAACCCTGCAAAATCGGGGGGCGGATCGTAAGCGACGGAATTAATTTAAGAAATTTTAAAAAAGTCGTTGACGTAAATCCGAAAAACCCTTTTAATGCGCCCCGTTGCCCAGATAGCTCAGTCGGTAGAGCAGGGGATTGAAAATCCCCGTGTCGGCGGTTCGATTCCGTCTCTGGGCACCAAATACCGAAAACCCTGAATCGCAAGATTCAGGGTTTTTTTATGCCCGGGATTTGTCCAATCCTGACGCCGCCGAAATTTCTTACACGAGCGGCGCCCTTTTCCTTTCAGTCGCGCCCTCACTCTCACACACGACTTTGAGATACGTCTCATTGAGCATGCGCCCCTTGCACAGTGAAACTTTTGCAGCAGCAAATCTGCCTGCATTCAACGTTTCAAAGTAAGGAAGCATTTCTTGAATACGCTTTTGAAGTTCCTCGCCCTGTCGACCATCATCGCGACAGCAAGCGGCTGTGTCAGCTACAACACCAGCCAACCTTCTTCGCCGATCGACAGCACCGTCAAAGCAGACCTGAAGGCAGACATCGCCGTCGGTGACGCCATCTCCGGCCAGTCTTCGGTCAACGTCCTGTTCGGCGTCCTGAAGTTTGGTGGCGATTCCCAGTTTGCGGACGGCGTCAGCTACGGCGGTGAGAGTGGTGGCCTGAGCGGTCTTGGCCTGGATCCCGTCAGCGCCGTCAAATCGGCCGCGGCCTACAAAGCGGTAAAATCTTCCGGTGCCGACCTGATCGTCGCCCCTCGCTATGAAGTGAACGAAGAAAACTACTTCATCTTCAAAAAAGTTTCCGTCACGGTAAAAGGCAACAAAGGCAACATCCGCAGCATCCGCTAACACATCCCCCCAGGTGTTTGTTCAGCACTCCATCCATTGCGTTTTGGCAAACCGAAAAGCCTAGTGCAATGCATTCCGTAAGCAGCCATTGAAAGACGGCTGTTTGCGGACTTGAGAAGGGCCCGGGTCGCCCGCTCATCACCGGTCTTGGTTCGCACTTTCGGACTTTCAAAATTTTCCACCCCCATCGTTATTTCTGAGGATCCATTACTGCTGCAGGGCTGATTGCTTGAGTATTCAGGCTGCTGCATGAACAGTCATGTGATCGCCGGCCAATCACTAACAGGGAGGAATGTAATGTCTTGGGATCTCATTGGCATGTTGGCGCTCGTCGCTTTCTGCGCCGGCTTTTTGATCGTGGTCTGCTGCGCCTTGGCCATCAAGCTGCTGAGCGTAGAAACCAATCCCTTGCGCGTTGCGGTGATCCAGTCATTGGCTTGGTTATGAGCATTTCAATCAACCAGATCTCCCAACCAATCACCCACCACACGTACAAAAAACCCTGAGTCGCAAGATTCAGGGTCCTATTTGCCTCGCGGTTTTCTGGCCATTCGCTAACTTTTACTATTCCAGTGAAAGACCAGGTTGCGGGCCGCTCCGTTGCCGATATCCGCCGTATCCCGCCGCTCTTCGCCGTTGCGCGAGGCGACGACAGTGTATTTGCCAGCGGGCAACTGGACGTAAACCAGCGGGCCGGCTTCGCTGAGTGTCAGCACGGTTTGTCCGTGGTCTTTCTGTATGACCACGTTCACATCAGGGATGTACTCGTTTAGCGGGCCAACAGAGAAGATCATGTGCAGGTTGTAGCCCGTGGTCTGCTGGATAGCGTGCGCTTCATCATCGCCAATGCCGCCAGACAGATAGGCAATTCCGTTTTCCTCTTGCCGCTGAATCTGCACGCCCGAACCATCAACAGGCTCCAGGCTGGCGGCAGGCGATATGGCTGGAAACATGAATACGCCGACCGTGGCGATGGGCAACAGCAGTGAATGGAAGATTTTCATGATGTCGACTCCCGGGCTCTTCAGAACCCAATCGTTACCCTTCTTTTGATTTGTGCGCGGAGGCAGGAGTTTTAGATTGATTCAGACTTGGGGTGAGCGCGGAACGACCCCGGACTGCTAAGCATCGACAATGCGCGGTGCCTGAAGAGCGGCTGAAGGAGAAACAACTGTAGCCCCGATGGATTGTTCATCTGCCGCGTGAAGACTATCGTTGGCAACTCTCCGCAAAGGACGGGCACCGATGAACTTGCAGGAAACCCCACCTCTAGCGCCCACTCAGATCGAACTGCCGCTGGCGGGTGACGCCCTTGGCGAACCCTTCAAGGAGGTCGCGGCAGACGGCTTCGCACTGGGAGGTTTCAGCTGGCGGCATGCTGCCAAGGACACTCAGCGCCCGGTCGTCATCATCAACGCCGCCACCTCGGTGCGCTGCCGTCACTACTCACGCTTCGCGGACTACCTGTTTGCCAATGACTTTGACGTGATCACCTACGACTACCGCGGCATCGGTGAATCGCGCCCGACGTCACTGAAAGGATTGAAGGCCTCTTGGTCCGACTGGGGCGCCCTGGATTTCGAAGCGATGCTCAAGCGCGCACAGCGTGAGTTTCCCGATCAGCCGATCGATGTGGTCGGCCACAGCTTTGGAGGCTGTGCAGCGGGCCTGGGAGCGTCGGGACGGCTTATCCGCCGCATGGTGACGGTTGGCGCGCAATTCGCGTACTGGCGCGACTATGCGCCCTCACATCGCTGGCGGATGCTTGGCAAGTGGCATGTGGTGATGCCGTTGCTCACGATGATTTACGGTTACTTTCCCGGCAAGCGCCTTGGCTGGCTGGAAGACACCCCCGCCGGGGTGGTCCGTGACTGGAGTACGCCCACCGCTCGTTACGAGAAGCGCCCCAGCGGCCGGGACCTCCACACAAGACACTTCGCCGCCGTCACCGCAAAAGCCCTGGCCATCAGTATCAGCGACGATCCCTATGGCACGATTCCCGCCATCGAACGCCTGCTCAACTACTTCACCCACAGCAACAACACTCACCTGCGCATTGCGCCCGAAGACATCGGCGAAAAAGAAGTTGGCCATTTCGCCTTTTTTCGCAGCGCATACCAAGCCACACTATGGCCCATCGCATTGTCCTGGCTGCAAAACGGCGAGCTGGCCCCCGGCACACCCGGGCGGACGGTGCCACGCAGCTGAACCAGCCGCCCTTTCAACGAATTACGGAACGACGCCCATGGCCTCCGCCAACAAGCAGCAAAAACGCGCCTCCCGCGCCAAGGCCAAGGCCAAGCAGAACCGCACTCAACGGGCCGCCGCGCCGGTCGAGCTGGACCCGAACGACGACCGCATCGACTTCGAATCGGTGGACCTGACTGAACTGTTCAAGAAAATGATCGACGCACAAAAGATCAGCCAGCAAGCCATGTGCGCGGCCTTCCTCGAAGACCCGCTGCTGGAGCTGGTATACGAGCAGGAAGGCGAGGAAGGCGCGATGGATTTCATCCTCGCGGCGCTGATCGAGTATCGCCAATGGTCCGCCGACACCGACGAAGCCGGTGCCCTGGCATGGATCGAATCCCCGGCCTTCCAGGCTGACTACGTGGCGGCGTCCGACGCCATCGCGGCCCAAACCCAACAGAAACCGAACTGAGTTCCCATGGCCTCCCTGAACAAGCAACAGAAACGCGCCAAACGCGCAAAAGCCAAAGCCAGACAGATCAACATCCACGGCCGAAAACCCGCCGCGCAGGACGCTGACCTGGGCGAAATGGGCGAGCCGATCCCGGAATACACCCTGGCGATGTTCAGCAAGATGCGCGACGCGGAAGCCATCGGTCGCAATGACATGCTGCTGACCCTGCTGACCGACCTCGCCGGGATCATCAACGACCATCCAGAGCTGCTGGACATGGAAAACGCCGACAACGAAGCCATGGCCGCCACCCACCTGGCCGCCGACATGCTGATCGACTATCGGATGTGGGCTGACGGCATGGACCGCGACACCGCCCAGGCCTGGCTGACCGACCCGCAGTTCATCACCGACTTCGGCGATGCACTCGACAGCTATCGCCAGACGCTGGAAGCGCAGGAAGACAAAAGCGAGTAACGATTTCAACGCAAACAAAAACGGCCGCTTGTCATCGCTGACAGCGGCCGTTTTTCATTTCAACAACGTCTGGCGTGAGTCAGGGACTCAGCGCGCAACCGCCCCGATCATCTTCTCGTTACGACGACGGCGAGCAACCAGCAAGCCGGCCGCTACCACCATGATACCGAGCAGACCGGTCGCGAGGATTTCCACACGATGGGCCTCCTGGAACAGCATGATGGTCAGGGCGCCGACGATGAACACGATCACCGCGTAGGTCAGGCCCGGGAACAGCCACATGCTGAAGACGATTTTCTCGCCGCGAGCCATACGCTGTTTGCGCATGCGCAGTTGCGAGACCGCAATCACCAGGTACACGAGCAGTGCAATGGCACCGGAGCTGGCCAGCAGGAATTCGAATACCGCCGCCGGGGCCACGTAGTTGGCGAATGTCGCCAGGAACGCAGCACCTGTGGACAACATCACCGCCCAGTATGGCGTGCCGCTGCTGTTGGTACGGGTGGACATGGCCGGTGCATCACCGCGCTTGCCCAGGGAGAACAACATGCGCGACGAGGTGTAGAGCGCCGAGTTCAGGCAGCTGGTCACGGCGACCAGTACCACGATATCAACAATCATTTTGGCATTCGGAATGCCCATGCGCTCAAGCACGGTCTGGTAGGAACCGAGGCTGGCCAGTACCGGATCGTTCCATGGCACCAGGGCCACAACGATGAAGATCGATACGAGGTAGAACAAGCCGATCCGCCAGATCACCGAGTTGGTGGCCTTGGAGATTTGCTTGCCAGGGTTCTTCGATTCCGCGGCCGCGATGGTCACGATTTCGGTACCCATGAAGGAGAACATGGTGGTCAGGATCGCGCCCAACACCGCGCCCATGCCGTTTGGCAGGAAGCCCTGTGTGTCGAACAGGTGCGAAACGCCGCTGACCTGGCTACCTGGCAGGAAGCCGAAGATCGCCAGCACGCCGAGCACGATGAAACCGATGATCGCCAGGACCTTGACCAGGGCGAACCAGAATTCGAACTCGCCATAGTTCTTCACGCTGAACAGGTTGGTCACCGTCAGCAACATCGTGATCACCAAGGCAAAGGCCCAGATAGCCACGTTAGGGAACCAGGCATGCAGAATGGTCGCGGCGGCGTTGGCCTCCAGCGGGATGACGAGCACCCAGAACCACCAGTACAACCAGCCGATGGTGAAACCGGCCCAGTGACCGATCGCGCGATCGGCGTACGTCGAGAAGGAACCTGTGTCCGGCGAAGCAACGGCCATCTCGCCGAGCATGCGCATGACCAACACCACCAGCATACCGGCGGCGGCGTAAGCCAACAGTACAGCCGGGCCTGCGGCGGCGATTGCGTGACCCGAGCCGACGAACAGGCCGGCACCGATAACCCCGGCAATCGACAGCATGGTCACATGACGCGGTTTGAGCCCCTGTTCGAGGCCATTAGAGCTTTGGGTACTGCTCATTGAAACTACCTTTGTAAGGAGAAGCGAATACGTTCACCCGTCTGGTGTTCCTCTTTGTAAAAAGAAACAAACGGGGGCGTTCCGGAATCTGCACGCAATAATTGCGCCAAAATGTTTCAAAACCGTCTACCCCGGCGATTTCAACCTGACCGGACAGTCATCGCAAGCCATTGATATTAATGGCACTTTGCCAGAACGTTACCCTGCGACTCACTTCAAGTGACGATCCCGCGCACCGGAAACACACCCAAAAATGCCTCGACGCACGATAAAAGTGCAGTTCGGCCACCTTTGGCCTGTTTACGCTTCCAACCCCCCGCCAAAGCTGGCAACATCGCGCCCTTTTTTAGAACGGCCGCCTGGCTTTTTATCCGGAAGCAGGGTTCAAACGACTGTTCGGTTGTTGACGGGACGACAGTCTGCTGCGCCGATGCGACAACCTGCCACATGCCACCCGTTTACTGCCCGTAGCGCTGTTGGCTGCCTTGGAAACGCTATGCTAGCTTGGCCGCCTCGCCAGTAAGGCCGCCAACAGCAGGAGCGCAAAACACAATGAGGAACGCACATGGCTGAGGCCACGCCCGCGCTTGAAATCCGCAACCTGCACAAACGCTACGGCTCGCTGGAGGTGCTCAAAGGCATCTCGCTGACCGCCCGCGACGGCGATGTGATCTCGATCCTGGGTTCTTCCGGCTCCGGCAAGTCCACGTTCCTGCGCTGCATCAACCTGCTGGAAAACCCGCATCAGGGCCAGATCCTGGTCGCCGGCGAGGAGCTCAAGCTCAAAGCCGCCAAGAATGGTGAACTGGTCGCTGCCGACGGCAAGCAGATCAATCGCCTGCGCAGCGAAATTGGTTTTGTATTTCAAAACTTTAATCTGTGGCCGCACATGAGCGTGCTCGACAACATCATCGAAGCACCGCGCCGCGTGCTCGGCCAGAGCAAGGCCGAAGCCATCGAAGTGGCCGAAGCCTTGCTGGCCAAGGTTGGTATCGCCGACAAGCGCCATGCCTACCCCGCACAACTGTCCGGCGGTCAACAACAGCGCGCGGCCATCGCCCGCACCCTGGCCATGCAGCCCAAGGTCATCCTGTTCGACGAGCCCACCTCCGCCCTTGACCCGGAAATGGTCCAGGAAGTACTTAATGTCATCCGCGCACTGGCCGAAGAAGGCCGCACCATGCTGCTGGTGACCCATGAAATGGGCTTCGCCCGTCAGGTTTCCAGCGAAGTGGTGTTCCTGCACCAGGGCCTGGTAGAAGAGCAAGGATCGCCACAGCAGGTGTTTGAAAACCCGCTTTCGGCACGCTGCAAACAATTCATGTCCAGCAACCGCTAACGGAGCTACCCGCATGCAGAACTTCAAAAAAATCTTCCTGGCTGCCGCCGTCACCCTGGCCTTCAGCGCCGGTGCCATGGCCGAAACCCTGAAGATGGGCATCGAAGCGGCCTACCCGCCGTTCAACAATAAAGATGCCAGTGGCAACGTGGTCGGCTTCGACAAGGAAATCGGCGACGCCCTGTGCGCCAAGATGAAAGTCGAATGCACCGTCGTGACTTCCGACTGGGACGGCATCATTCCGGCCCTGAACGCCAAGAAGTTCGACTTCCTGATCTCTTCGATGTCGATCACCAACGAGCGCAAGCAAGCGGTGGACTTCACCGACCCGTACTACTCCAACAAGCTGCAATTCATCGCGCCGAAAGATAAAGAGTTCAAGACCGACAAGGCTTCCCTGCAAGGCAAAGTGATCGGCGCACAACGTGCGACCCTCGCCGGCACCTGGCTGGAAGACAACATGCCGGGCGTTGAAGTCAAACTCTATGACACCCAGGAAAACGCCTACCTCGATCTGACTTCCGGTCGCCTGGACGGCATCCTGGCGGACAAATACGTCAACTACGAGTGGCTCAAAAGCGACGCTGGCCGCGCCTACGAATTCAAGGGCGATCCGGTGGAAGAAAGCGACAAGATCGGTATCGCCGTGCGCAAGAACGATCCGATCCGCGAAAAGCTGAACGCCGCGCTCAAAGAAATCGTTGCTGACGGTACCTACAAGAAAATCAACGACAAGTACTTCCCGTTCAGCATCTATTGATCCTGACCTGCCGGACCGGTGCCGCCTGCTGACGGCGCCGGTCCCCGGCCTTGCCTGCCGCGATTTGAAAAGAAATCCATGATTATCGACCTCTACGGATTCGGCCCGGCGCTCGCCGCTGGCGCGCTGATGACTGTGAAACTGGCGCTCTCGGCCCTGTGCCTGGGACTGGTACTCGGTCTGCTCGGCGCCTTGGCCAAGACTTCCCCGTACAAGCCGTTGCAATGGCTTGGCGGCACCTATTCGACCCTGGTTCGCGGAATTCCGGAACTGCTCTGGGTCCTGCTGATCTACTTCGGCACCGTCAACCTGATGCGCGCCCTGGGCGAGTTCTTCGGCAACCCCGACCTGGAACTCAATGCCTTCGCCGCCGGCGTCATCGCCTTGGGCCTGTGCTTCGGCGCCTACGCCACGGAAGTGTTTCGCGGCGCGATCCTCGCCATCCCAAAAGGCCATCGTGAAGCCGGTGTGGCGCTGGGCCTGTCGAAATGGCGCATCTTCACCAAGTTGATCATGCCGCAGATGTGGCGCATCGCCCTGCCCGGCCTGGGCAACCTGTTCATGATCCTGATGAAGGACACCGCACTGGTGTCGGTGATCGGCCTGGAGGAAATCATGCGTCACGCGCAAATCGGCGTGACCGTGTCCAAGCAACCGTTCACCTTCTATATGGTCGCTGCATTCATGTACCTGAGCCTGACGATCCTGGCCATGACCGGCATGCACTTCCTGGAAAAACGCGCCGCTCGCGGCTTCGCGAGGAGCGCCCAATGAACTGGGAAATCATCATCAAGTGGCTGCCGAAACTGGCCCAGGGCGCGACACTGACCCTGGAGCTGGTGGCCATCGCCGTGATCGCCGGCCTGCTGCTGGCGATTCCCCTGGGCATCGCCCGTTCGTCACGCCTGTGGTGGGTGCGGGCATTTCCCTACGGCTACATCTTCTTTTTCCGTGGCACGCCGTTGCTGGTTCAACTGTTCCTCGTCTACTACGGCCTGGCGCAGTTCGACATCATCCGTAACAGCTCGATGTGGCCGTACCTGCGCGATCCGTTCTGGTGCGCCACCGCGACCATGACCCTGCACACCGCGGCCTACATCGCCGAGATCCTGCGCGGCGCGATTCAGGCGATTCCACCGGGCGAGATCGAAGCGGCGCGAGCCCTGGGCATGTCCAAGGCCAAGGCGCTGATCTACATCATGCTGCCCCGCGCCGCGCGCATCGGCCTGCCGGCCTACAGCAACGAAGTGATCCTGATGCTCAAGGCCAGCGCCCTGGCCAGCACCGTGACCCTGCTGGAGCTGACCGGCATGGCCCGCACCATCATTGCCCGGACCTACCTGCCGGTGGAGATCTTCTTCGCCGCCGGCATGTTCTACCTGGTAATGGCGTATGTGCTGGTGCGCGGCTTCAAGCTGCTGGAGCGCTGGTTGCGCGTCGATGCCTGCCAAGGGCGTTGATGCCCACGTGTTGACGGGCGAGTCCCTGCTCGCCCGCTTCACCGCGCTGGATGCTTTTCTGACACGGCACCAGGCGCTGTGGAAGCCTCGACCGTTCACCCATCTGCAGCTTCCCTGGGAAACGGCCTACCCCGAATTGTCCGCCTGGCTACGTGGCCGATCACTGCAAGACGCAGAAAACGCCCACAACCAACCTGCCCTGCTGGACGCGCCGGAACCTTTTGCTTGCTTGGCGGCGATATCTCTTGAATTGGCGGCCGTGGGTGAATTGCCGGCGCATGTACTGGAGGCTGCGGGGCATCGTCTGAACGTGGATGTGCCGGGTCGCAAGTGGCAGCAGATCGAAGCCTTCGCCAGTCGATTGCAGTTTGCCCATGTGCCGACGCATTGGCTGGACTGGTGCTCGGGCAAGGGGCACTTGGGGCGTCGGTTGCTGCATGCCGGTCAACAACTGACCTGCCTGGAATACGACCCGGCGCTGGTTGCCAGTGGCCAGGCCCTCAGTCAACGCCATGGACAGCATGCGCTGCATGTCGAGCAAGATGTGCTCACGGCGGATACCGCTACGCTGTTAAACGCTGACCACACACCAGTAGCCCTGCACGCCTGTGGCGATCTGCACGTGCAACTGATCCATCTGGCCAGCGCAGCGGGCTGCAAACAACTCGCCATCGCACCTTGCTGCTATAACCGAATCAGTCTTCCCCAGTACTCACCGATATCTTCGGCCGCCAGGAACTCCGATCTACAGCTGTCTATCGACGATCTCGCACTGCCGATGAGCGAAACCGTGACCGCGGGTGCGCGCGTCCGCCGTCAGCGCGACACCTCCATGGCCCGGCGACTGGCCTTCGACCTGCTGCAACGCCAGCTGCGTGGCGTGGATGAGTACCTGCCAACCCCGTCCCTGCCCAGCGCCTGGCTGGACAGCACCTTCGCCGAGTACTGCCAGCATCTGGGCGGACTCAAGGACTTATCCACAATCGGCCCGCAAGATTGGGCGGCACTGGAAGCCAGCGGTTGGCAGCGCCTGGCGCAAGTGCGCAATCTGGAGCTGTTGCGTGGCCTTTTCCGACGCCCACTGGAGCTTTGGCTGGTACTCGATCGGGCGCTTTTCCTGTTCGAACAGGGCTACACCGTTCGCCTCGGCACCTTCTGCGAAACCCCGCTGACGCCACGCAATTTCCTGCTATTGGCAGAACGCCTCTAATGATGCGCAGCCTGTGGATAACTCTGTTGATGAAAATATCGTGGATCCAACATTTACAGCTGTTTCAGGGGTGAAACGATACTGTTCAGATTTCGTACACTTGAATAAAAAACCTGAAAAACAGTGATTTGCGTGCCAGATGAGAACGAGTCCACAAATTCACGCACGATTGCGTGCGCCGACAACCACGTTGTGCATAAGCGTTAAACCAAAAGAACATAAACGACGCTGAAAACCTCAACTATCTTTGCCCAGCGTCAGAATTGTCTGGCGATCAGGAAGCAAGGAGCTGAGAAACCATGAGCACACTGAACAATGCGCAGGAAGCCGTCGATGCCGTTGCCAACCAAGCCATTGAAGCTGCATTGCAGCAAACCTTCGCGGTGGGTGGCGCCCTCATCGACAACGCAACAGGACAAGTGATTGCCGCGCTGCACAACAACGTATTGATGCCGTTCCCCGGCGGTGGCACGACTTACTTTCTGCCCCACGACCCTACCGCCCACGGCGAACGACAACTGGTGGACTGGTATTACGAAAACGCTTCGCCACTGAAGCTGCCACCGCCCAACCAACTGACCGTCGTAACTACGCTGGACCCCTGCGCCATGTGCGCCGGCTCGCTCCTGACCGCAGGATTCAATGTTGCCGTCAGTGCGATCGATGACTATGCGGGCATCAACTACAACAGCCAATTCACCTTTCCGTCGCTACCACCGCAAATTCGCCAGCAAGCGCAGAACACCTGGGGTTACTACGCGATTGCAGCGCCTGTCAGCCGGGCCTATCAGGGGTCAACCAGCCCCGTGTTCGGCGGCCAGTCCGTCGACTCGGCAGCGTATTTCCTCACCAGCTCGATCTTCTCTGCCAGCGTCAACACAGTGCGGGAGGCCAGCAACAACAGTGGATTGCCGCCAGACCAGCTGAAAAATCCGTCCACGCTTCCGGCCAACAGCAAAGTGCGCCAGGCCCTCACTGCACTCAGCCCCTTTGCCCTGACCGTGCAATCAGCGAACCCGCGCGACCCCGGCGCAGAACTCGCCCCTGCGCTGGTCAAAACCGCGCAGCAAAGTCCGGTGTTCAATTCGGTGGCACTCATCGACCCGTTCGGCAATTTGCTGGTGTGCCTGGGAGGCCTCGAGAACCAGTCGCCGATTCGTACAGCGTTCATGGAAACGACCCGCAACTACGCGGTCATGCGCTGGACCCTGATGAATGACCCGGATCCGGCCGTTCGCGCTCAAGCCGAGCAATACCTGACCCATCCGAAGTACGGCACCTTCGTCTTTCTGTATGCCCCCGACCCCACCACCCCACAGGCAGTGATGACCTTCGGTGCCTACGGCTCGACCATGGAAGGCCCCGTGCCGCAGAGCTATCCGTCCAACCTGCAATACGTGGTGTTGCCGGGCAACACCACGGCTCAAGCGTTGTCGACACTGGCCCAGAACCTGCCGCCGTTCTACACCCAAAGCGTGCAAGTAGCGCCCGCTCAAGTGCTGAGCCAAGACCTGATCAACGCCGTCAAGAACAACGTTTGACGCCGCCAGGCAATCCCGCCGCCCGACCCTGTGGAAGAATCCGCAGGGTCGGACTGACACCTGCGCAAAAATAGTCTGAATTCAGGGGTTTACAGAACCAACCCAATCGCTATAATCGTCGCCCTGACACGCCGGTATAGCTCAGATGGTAGAGCAACTGACTTGTAATCAGTAGGTCCCGGGTTCGATTCCTGGTGCCGGCACCACATTAGGCTCCATTGCATTCCACCGAATGCTCTGGAAGCCCCGAAAACCCGCCCTTTGGCGGGTTTTTTCGTTCCAGGACCCTCTGTCGGGATCCAACAAAATCCCCCTTCCCCGAGGGTATGTTAGGGGTACTGCGATTTCCCGGTCAGGAGCGCGTACCCCTATGCCACGTCTAGCGATCCCCCTCAGCGACCTGCAATGCCGCACGGCCAAAACCCGCGAACGCGCCTACAAACTGTTCGACGGCGGCGGCATGTACCTTTTCGTCAAACCCAATGGCGTGAAGACCTGGCGCTTGAAGTACACCAAGCCCAGCGGCAAGGAAGGTACGCTGATCATCGGCAATTACCCCATCGTTACCCTTTCCGTCGCACGACGTAAGCGAGACGAAGCCAAGGCGTTGCTGCTCGACAACCTCGACCCAATGGAAGAAAAGAAGAAGGCCAAGATCGTAGCCCAACGGGCGGCACTGCTTTTCGAAACCGTTGCTCTGGAGTGGCACGCCGACATGTCCCGTCGCTGGACCGAAGGACACGCAAAAACCGTGATGAGCCGACTGCGTACTCACGTCTTCCCGATGATCGGCCAACGACCCATCGCTGAACTCGATACCCATGACCTGCTAGAGATCACCCAGCGCATCAAGGAACGCGGCACCATGGATGTGGCGTTACGGGTACAGAACTACTTATCCACCATCATGCGCAGGGCCAAAAGGGCTCGGCAGATCACCATGAATCCTGCACTGGATCTGGCAGGCTCGCTTCACGCGCCGCGCACAATCCATCGCCCGGCCCTCTCTCTCAACCGCCTACCCGAACTGCTACACCGTATCGACAACTACAACGGCCGCGAGCTGACCCGCCTTGCCGTGCTGCTCACGCTGCATGTATTCGTCCGCTCCAGCGAATTGCGCTTCGCGCGATGGAGTGAGTTCGACCTCCAACGCGCCATGTGGGAAATCCCCGATACACGCGCACCGATTGAAGGGGTACGCAACTCCACACGTGGGACCAAGATGAACGGCGACATTCAAATGGTTCCGCTATCGCCGCAGGTCATCGAAATACTGGAGCGCCTGCGCAGCCTCAGTCGTTTCTCAGAGTTAGTGCTACCGGGAGACCACAAGTACTGGAAGCCCATGTCCGAGAACACGGTGAACACCATGCTCCGCAACGTCGGCTATGACACCAGCAAGGACGTGTGCGGCCACGGCTTCAGGACTATGGCCTGTAGCGCCCTGTGGAGTCCGGGTTATGGACCGACGCAGCCATCGAAAGACAAATGAGCCATAAGGAACGCAACCGCGTGCGCGCCGCGTATATCCACAAGGCTGAATTCCTCGAACAACGCAGGCTAATCATGGCGTGGTGGAGCAACTACATCGACGCCAACCGCCATGGGCATGTGACACCCCACGAATTCGCTCACCCAGTCGGCGACAACATCACGGCCCTACAAAATAGCCGTGGCGCATCCAAACGTGGGTAAGCCCGTGAGATCACCGTTGTCCGCCCTTCCACGCGGGTCCATCCAAGCGGGGCTGCAAAGCCGCCCTGCTTGGATGGACCTCACTTAAAAAATCTAAAGCCCACGCGAATTGTCTGTGGAAAACCATAGATTTCCACCGGTGGATAATTTCATCCACAGCCGCAGAATTCCCGATAATCCGAGCCTTGACCCAAATTATCCACAGGCGTAGAAAAGATCGGGCAAGCGCTGTCGTTGACAGCAACCCAGGTAACCAGGACCTTTAAGGTTACGCCACACCGTGGTGGTTCTCCCAAAGTGCGATTAGCGTCCGGCGGCTCGCACGGTCACTCACCGAGTGATGGATGCCTACTTCAGATCATTGCCATTGCGGCAAATACATCCCCCTCCCCAACTGCCCTGCAGCAACCTATCCGCTTGGCCATTTCATTGCGCCAACCTGCGCCCGTCTCTTTCTCCCGGAAAGAGACGGGCGCTCCAACCGCTGCTGCAGCCCAACTCGTACAAGGCTTTGCGGCATTCCCCCTCGTGACAATCGGCGTGACAAACACCGAAGTCACTAGCAACAGGGATGCCGATGATGGTGCCGCAGCCCAGGAATGGACTGCACCTGACTGACAGTCGGGCATGCCCCGGTCATCGCTTCACTACCTTCACACGACTCAGGATCTCGCGGCGCTGGTCTCGTCAGCCAGCGCAGCCTCCACCCGCCCACTTCTTCGGAAGTGTTCAGGAGGCTACAGATCTTGAGATGCCCAAGCTCCCGGTCGTAAAGAGCCGTCAGTCCCGCGTTAGTGGACAACCCTCACAGGTCGCAGGGGCCTTGATCCCTGATAACACTCAACATTCTTGGCGGGATGACGTGGGGATGGTTTCGAAGGTTTGGCTTCGAGAGGAATATGGTCATGGGATTAGTAGCTAGACGAGATGGGCGCAATTTTGGCTATGGCCGGCAACTGAGCTATGCAGGACCGCAGGCACTGAAAGACCTGTTTGGCGGCGGGCATTACGGCACGGTCAAGGCGCACAGTGATCGGTGGCAAGCGTTTGTACGCTGGTGTCGGTCGGAGGAAGGGCCGGGGTTTAACGATGCACGGCAAATTAATTGGCAGACCTTGCTGGACTACGCCGGACATCTGCGTCAGCACGTTGACCAAGGTGAGCTCGCCATCGCCACCGCGCTAAACCGGTTGTCCAGCGTCAACCGGACCATGGCCGCGCTTCGCGGTGATCAGTATGTGAAAGTACCGAGTCCGAGCAAGGCGCTGGGAACGCGGCGCACCAGCGTTCGTTGCTCGGTGCCACAAGGCCAAGACCGCGAACACGTGAAGCGGATCGTAGAGGTACTTTGCAAACATCAGCAGCCGCGCGCCGCGGCCATCGCTAAGTTAACGCGAGCCACTGGCATGCGTCTGCGCGAAGCGATTCTGGCCGACCTACCGCGACTCAAGCGTGAAGCCGAACACTACGACAAGATCAACATCCAGGACGGCACCAAAGGCGGCCGATCCGGTGCGTCAGCACCTCGCTGGATTACGGTGGACGACCATATTCGAGAAGCTCTGAGGTTTGCCGAACAGGTTTCGCCCGATGGTGGCCGCAACCTGCTGGCACCGAACGAAAGCTACCTCGATTTCTTGCAGGGGATCGTCCGCCCCGCCCGAGATATCCTCCATACGCACAACCTCAAAGGCTTCCACGAACTGCGCGCGGCTTATGCGTGCGAACGCTATGAGCAAATCACCCGCCATCCCGCCCCCATCAACGGAGGCCATTGCTATCAACTCGACCGACGCCTAGATCAGGATGCCCGAGTACAAATCAGCTATGAGCTGGGGCATGGCCGTATCGACGTGGTGTCGGCTTACATTGGTGGTCGAGCATGAGCAAGCCATTCGATATGGAGCTGTTCCTGTCAGGCGTCCTGACCGGGTCGCATACCACCCGCCAACGCCACCTACGTCATGCGAAGGCTATCCAAACAGCAATCGCTGAGCGCTGGCAACGCGACAATCCATGGACTTGGCAAAGAAAACACATGGCGTGGTTTTTGAATCACCACCTAAACCAGCACGCTGAATCGACGCGGTATTACTATTTGCTGACCATGCAATTACTCACTCATCGCTTAGGAAAACCTTGGCAGTTCAACCGCTAAACGAAGGTCAGAAAACGGCCAAAAGCGGTCATCAACATGCTCACCCAGTGGCCGAACTGCTAACGCCAACGAAGCACTGAACATGGACAGACGGCCCTGAAAATTAAGGGGAAACGCTCTAGCTTGGTCGTGCCGCGCGGCGAACATATGTACGATAATGATGCAAGTTTATTGTTACCGACAGTCCATTCTCGCAGCCTAGCCCCGTCCCGACGAGGCTATTGCATCTGGGCATTTATATTAAGGCGCCTATTTAATGGCTTATATGTCTCCCAAGCTCAATAGTAAGTCGCCCGAAGTGTTTCAATTGGAGACTAGCGACACCAGTGGCTACGCCGTGGATTGGCACGCCCACGACTGTCATATGCTGTTGTTACCACGCCAGGGTGGGCTATTTCTAACGACCGAAAGCAGTCAGACCTCTCACGTTTCGCGCCAGTCGTTTTCCTTTGTGCCAGCCGACTTTGCACACGCCACTCAAGCGGCACCGGGGCGGGAGAAACATATGACCTTGTATGTCGACCCCTCTTACGTCAAACGCCAAGGACAGATGTTCGGTTACCAAGGTTTCGCCAAACAGGTAAATCGATCAGGGATCTGGCAAGCAACCGAGGCACTGGAAAGTATCTTGCGCCTGCATGACCAACTTCAGGGCTGCGCATCGGCGGAGGCCTTTCAGCGCCAATTACCCCATCTCAATCATCTGCTCTTCGAGGAATGCACGCGGGTTATCGCTTGTCAGCAGGCACATCCTCAGCCGAGTGAACATCTGCAGCAAGCCACACTGGTGCGCGAAATACAGCGATACATTCGGGAGAATCTGGAAACAGAGTTGGATATTGAGTCGATCGGGCATGAGTTTCACCTGTCACGGCGTCACCTTACGCGTATTTTCAAGGCTGTTACGGACGAAACCCTGTTGGATTTCACTAATCGCACTCGAGTGGAAACTGCTGCCAGGCTTGTCTCTTGCACCTCACTATCGATCCTCGAAATCAGCCTGGCGGTAGGTCTGGAATCCCCCTCTTACCTTGCCCGATTGTTTAAGCGCTACCTGAATCTAACTCCAAGCGAGCTACGCAAAGCCCGTTAATGTTCTGGCCCAAACGGGCGTATGTGCGGCCCGATCAAGCGCTTTCGCCAAATTTATGCCGGCCACAATAGACCTCATTTTCCACATTTAGAGGTCACAATGAGCGATGTGGACACTGTCGAAGTCTTCAAGTCCAGCCAGGGCGGTGGCTACCCGGCACCTATCGCTATCGATGCTGTTGGATTTGGCGCTGAACAGATCATGACGATCGCAGGCACCTTTCCGCGACTCATAGCGACCAATAACGAGCGAGGTAGACTGAGTTATTGGCAGGAGAGGAAAGCAAAAGAAGTCATGATGGAAAACCTTGATTGTGGCATTCAGATTTCGGCCGTAGCAAAGGAGTGTTGCTTGTCACGAAGTCATTTCTCCCGAGCTTTCAAAAATGCTACGGGCCACTCTCCACGTGATTGGTTTCAGCTTGCAAGATTGACCCGAGCCAAAGTACTCCTAGAGCAAACTAATTTTTCTATTTCTCAAGTGAGCTTGGAGTGCGGGTTTGCAGATCAAGCCCACCTCTCCAATATATTTTCCAGGAAATTTGGTATGCCCCCGGGAAAGTGGCGTGCAAAGGAAAAGCCTTAGCAATAGGGTTTAGATTCCCTTGGAAAAATCGATCAGTGCCACCATACCCTGTCCGATTATCAGTCGGAGCTCACTGTGTGCTGGCATTGCTGGCTTGCACATAACCCATGCGTATCGACCGATCGAAGGTTGCCGCTTGTTCGATCAACCGTTGGCGAACGCCTGTTTTGGATCGAATACGGCCTTTCTGCGACAGGTAGCAATCGGCCAAAAGCGGACAGTTACGCAAGGTTAGCAGCCCTTCCTTGAAGCTTGAAGGCGTCTATGAAACTAGGGGCGATTCATCGTTAGGATTCATCTGCCAGCTCCGAGCCCACCTCGGCTGGCCACATAGACCCAAGATCGACCGCTCGTGAGTCGATGGTTGCAATTGCGTCGAGACAGTTAGCCATGGCCTCCTTGGTGAGGTGCTCTTGGTAGATACAAAGACTCTCAGCAAATTGCGGAAGAGAAGAATTTATCAAAACTCTCTCGTTGTAACGGTCGTGGTTGAAGTAGATGACATGTCGGCTGTCCATATCAATGGCAACAACGTCGCCAGATCCATTGTGACCGATAGGAAAATAAGATTCGGGCAAGCCGAAATTTTGTACTCGTGACTCAATTTCGGCCTGTGAGTAGGCATAGAACGAAAGAAACGGCGCGGCATCACGCGGCAGCCCCTGTGCCGCCAGAAGGCTTGAATCTTCTCTTACGAGTCGGTCGGGAAGGGTCTCTGGATCAAACAAAACGAACTCATCAAGATGAAGGTCGAGATCTGCAGGAATCTTTCGCAGAGATGCGACGAATCGATCTTTGAAATTTTTGGATATGTCGTTCATGAGGCCTGACAATTGAGTGGGGGTCGGTTTCGCTGGCGTAAGTGAGCGGTTTGCACATTGTTAGATTCCAGCGGTGGGTTGGCAAGAAGGCTATCTCGCCCGTGCAGCAATGATGGTCGATTCCTCGCTAACATATCAGGTGGTATATATTCAGGCTCCACAGGTGGCCCGGCGAACGCATCGGTGCTCAGAGCACGCGCTATGAAAGGCAGTTTTGCGACCGCGGATCATGAGCGTCCGCTTCTGGCCGTCTGCTGTCTGTCACCACGGCAGTTTTTGGCGGATTCCTGCCTATTCTCTACGGAGGGGATGATCGACAACGTTCGAGTTCAGGAGGCTTACCATTCCGTATGTGGCTCTGAATTACTTGCAGACTGACAACGTGCTGATCTCTAAAAAATCCCGAGTTCGATTCCACCGAACGCCATAACTAGCTGATTTATTTATAGTTACTAGTTGGGGTACGCCGAATTTTCCAGCGAATTCCAGATCCGCAGAAAACCTGGCCTCGCAGCAAGCTACCGTTCGTCTGGTGCCGGCACCATATAAAACAAAGCCCCTGCAGAAATGCAGGGGCTTTGTTGTTTCTACCGCTTGAAAACCCGGCTCTTAGTGACCCGCGCTCTGACCACCATCGACGTGCAGGATTTCGCCGGTGACAAACTTGGCGCCGTCCAGGTACACGACCGCCTGTGCAATGTCATCGATCTCGCCCATGTGCCCGACCGGGTGCAGGGCGCCCAGTGCGGCGTGGGTTTCTTCGCCGTGCATCGGGGTCTTGATGATGCCTGGCGACACTGCGTTCACCCGAATGCCGCGCTTGGCGTACTCGATGGCCAGGGATTTGGTGGCCGCGTTCAGGCCGCCTTTGGTCAGCGAAGCCAGTACCGATGGCACGCCGTCGATGGCGTGGTCCACCAGGCTGGTGGTGATGTTGACGACGTGGCCGCTGCCGTTTTTCTCCATCTCGGCGATGGCCAGCTGGGTGATGTAGAAGAAGCCGTTGAGGTTTACCGACAACACGTTGGCGTAGTCTTCAGCGGTGTACGCGGTGAACGGCTTGGCGATGAAGATCCCGGCGTTGTTGACCAGCGTATCGATACGACCAAAACGTGCGATCGCTTCACGGATGACGCGCTGTGCAGTGGCTGGTTCGCCGATGTCGCCGGCCACGGTGAGAATGTCAGGATCGGTCGATGGCTTGATCGAGCGCGAAGTGGCGACGATCTGGTAACCGAGTTCACGGAAGGCCTTGACCATGCCGTCGCCGAGACCTTGGGATGCGCCAGTGATGACAACGACTTTTTTCGAATTGCTCATGATGAACCTCTACTGATAAATGATGATTTGAAAAAGTAAGTAATCAGGCTTCGGCGGAGGCCGACGCCATTTGTCGCAACATCTGCTCGTAGTACTCGACCGACTGCGAACCGGACACCAGGTGACGGCCGTTCAGCACCATCGCCGGGACTGAATTGATGCCGCGCTGCTGGTAAAACGCTTCAAGTTCACGCACCTCGGCGGCGTACGCGCCAGACGCCAACACCTCGCGTGCCTGTTCCTGGTCCAGCCCGGCTTCTGCCGCCAACCGCGCCAGCGTCTGCTGATCACTCGGGTTCTGGCCTTCGCTGAAGTAAGCGCGAAGCAGGATCTTCTTCAGCGCCACCTGACGCCCTTGCTCCGATGCCCAAAACAGCAAGCGGTGAGCGTCGAAGGTGTTGTAGAAGTGGGTGCGCTTTTCCAGGTCGAACTTGAAGCCGATGGCATTGCCGCGTTCGATCTGCATCGCTTTGCCATTGGCGACGTCCTGGGCGGTGCGGCCGTATTTGCGCATCAGGTGCTCGACGGCTTTCTCGCCTTCGGCCGGCATGTTCGGGTTCAGCTCGAAAGGCTTGTAAGTCAGCTCGACCGAAACCTCGCCCGCCACGTTCTCGATGGCCTGCTCCAGCGCCGTCGCCCCCAGTGCGCACCATGGGCACACCACGTCGGAGACGAAATCGATGGTCACCGACGGCGTCATGACTGCGCCTCTTCCGCCAGTTGCTTGCGGTACTGAGTGGTGGTGATCCCGGCGTAACCCCAGTTATCGGTGTCGACTTCTTCGATCACGATGTGGGTCAGGTCTGGACGCTTGTTGAGGACACGTTCCAGTGTTTCAGTGATTTCCGCGATCACCTGAGCTTTCTGCTCAGTGGTCACGCCATCGCGGGTGATGCGCACGCTTACGAAAGGCATTGAGGAATCTCCAGTGACCTTCCCGTCGGGATGATGGGAGAGGCGTTGGAGCTCAATGTATGGAGTTCGCTGGAGGGGATAAAGGTGGGAACGGGAACATCATTAATTACTTGGTGTAACTATTTTGACGTGAAAAAGCCTCGAATCACTCGGGGCTTTTTGGTTCACGCGCTGTTAACCAACGTAAGGTTTTAATTCGTTGCTGTCGCGGATAAGCAATTGCATCAATTTGGGATGGATAAAAAGCTTCTCCTTACCCACCTGCATCTCCTCGAGCACCCCTATGGAAACCAAGTCCTTGAGGTGACGTGACGCAGCCTGCCGTTGAGCAACTTTCTTGTCGACCACGTTACTGATGCGGCAGTAGGGCTGTTCGAAAATCACGTCGACCAATTCGCGTGAATAGGTCTTCGGTAGCTGATCACGCACGAATTGAGTGGTGTGTTCGGACAACGCGCGAATCGCGGCAATCTTGGCTGTCGTCCAGCGAGCGGTTTCTTCTACGGCGCTCAACATGAACAACAACCATGGCTCCCATGCCTGTTGGGTCGTCACCTCTAGCAGGAGCCGATAGTAATCGGCACGTTGGGCAATGATGTAGCGACTGAGGTAAAGGATTGGCAGATTCAGCAGGCCCTCTTGAATCAAAAACAAGGTATTGATAACCCTTCCGGTACGGCCATTGCCGTCGACAAAAGGGTGAATCGCCTCAAATTGATAATGCCCGACCGCCATGCGCACGAGAGGGTCGAGATCCGTTTCGTTGTGCAGAAAGCCTTCCCAGTTTGCGAGAAGTTCGCGCAGGTGCTCTTCCCCTTCGGGCGGCGTATAGATGATTTCACCCGACCGGTCATTCGCAAGCTGCGTACCAGGTGTGCGGCGGATATCCAGCTTCGCACCCTTCAGCGTTCGGCAGATTTCCACAGCGGTGTTGGTAGAAAGTGGTCGTTCAGTCAGGGACTGGAACCCTTGATTCAGCGCTGTACGGTAGCGCAACGCCTCTTTGGTCGCTGGGTCAGCATGGTTTTCAGCGTCCTGAGCATGCTGGAACAGCAAGTCCGTGGTTGTGACGATGCTTTCTATTTCCGAGCTAGCCTTGGCTTCCAGCAACGGAATGGTATTGATCAGAACTGTCTGGTTAGGAATCAACTCCGCTGCCTGTTTCAATTCGGCCAGGGCGGTCCGTGCCTCAATGCATTTTTTGAGGACTGCGCGTGTTTCCAGCTCGATTCCTGGTGGTAATAGCGGCAATTGGTTGTATGGCCTGTCAGCGTGCCATGACAGCAGAGGTTCGCTCATGAAAGGAATCCTGATCGATTTGTTTGTTTTCTGAGCAGATATCGGCCCACTCATGTCGCGAGTGTAAACATGAGGCCATAACGTGTCGCAATTTTTCACTTTTTGCGACACGTTTTTGGAATATGTCGCCGCCGACGACATGTTCCTAACACATGTTCCCAAAATCGAGTTTCGGCGACATGAGCTCATGAAAAACACAAAAAAGCCCCGAACCAGTCGGGGCTTCTCTTTGCGCTCAGCCTCCAATCAGGCCTCGATACCGCAATCGATCATCAGAAAATGTTGATCGGGTAATCCACGAACACACGCACTTCGTTACCGCTGACGTTGTACTCGCTCGACTTCTGCGAAACACGCAGGACAGAGCTGCGCAGCTTCACGCTCAGGTCTTTGGCCGGGCCGCTTTGGACGACGTACTTGAACTGGTTGAAGATTTCGCGCTCGGTGCCGTCTGTGCTGGTGGAGGTGGTGATGTTGTCACCGCGCACGTAGGCGACGTTGTAGCTCAGGCCGGGAACGCCGAAGGCGCTGAAGTCCAGGCCGTAGCCCAGTTGCCAGCTGCGTTCGTCTTCAGCGTTGAAGTCGGACCAGTAGGAGTTGGCCAGGTAGATGGTATTGCCGCCGTCGCCGACGCGACCCTGGTCTTTCTGATAGCCGCCGTAGGCGTAGCCCAGGTTGCTGTCGCCGGTGCTGCGCTGGTGGGCGATGGTGAAGGAGTGCGGGCCGGTGACGAAGGTGGCGGCCAGGCTCCAGATCTTGTTGTCGTCGCCGGTGATACCGTTTTCACGGACGTAGGCGTCGTCCAGCTTGGTGCGGTAGCCGTTGAAGTCCAGGGTCAGCGCCTGATCCTTGTCGATCGGGAACACGTAGTTGGCGTTCACGTATTGCTTCTTCAGCACGTCTTCGACGTCGGACGCGTACAGCGCGCCTTTGAATTGTTCGGTGAACTGGTAGCTACCGCCCAACACGTTGATCGACTTCAGGCCACCGCTGTCACGGCCTTCAGCGCTTTTACGCGATTCGGCGGTGAAACGACCGGCGTTCAGTTCCAGGCCTTTGATCTCCTTGGAGGTGATCAATGTGCCGGTGTAGCTTTCTGGCAGCAGGCGCGAGTTGTCATAGCTCAACACCGGCAGGGCCGGCATCTGGTCGCCGTAGGTCAGCGTGGTGCTGGACAGGCGGAATTTGACCGCTGCGCCACCCTTGGACAGGTCATCAGCCGGTTGGCCGCTGTCACCCTTTTTGAAAAAGTCGATACCTTGGGCGCCACTACGGCTTTCGCTGCGCTCCAGGTTGAGTGCGTAAAGGCCGAAAGCATCCACACCCACACCCACGGTGCCTTGGGTGAAGCCGGACGAGAACGTGCCGATGGCCGCTTGGCCCCACTCGGATTTATCCGGGTTGCCGTCTTTGTAATCACGATTCATGTAGGCATTGCGCAACAGCACCTTGAGGCTGCTGTCTTCAACAAATCCCTTGGATTCGGCCTGGTCGTTAGCCATGGCCTGTGAAGCGCTCAAAATCCCCAGAGCGATCAGGCTGATTCGCTTGTTCAACATGTTGTTTTCCTTATTACCAGTGGGTACGCGCTGTGTCGAACGGCTGAAATGGCACTCTTGCGCTCTTTTTTTCATCCGGCAAACAAAAAGGCCCGCCCACGATGACTCGCGGCAGGCCTTTTTATTATTTGGGATCGTGGCGGTCAGCCACAGGCGTTGGGCCGAATCGTAGCTGCGGCCTCAACGATGTGTCAATTTCATGAATCGTCGGTCATCAGGCGAAAATTGTCTGAAAAATGGCTTTGCCTGGCAGAAAACATCAAATGGCGCAGCCATCGATTCCGCAGGCTTGCATGGATACGGACGACACTGGTGCGGGAAGCGCCTGACGCAACCAGTTCGCAAAGTCCTGCGGCTTGCCAAGCCATGGGCCGATATCGACGAGGGTGATTCGGCCATCCTGCTCCAGGGCAAACGTCGGAAAGCCCTGCCCGCCCACGGTTGCCAACAGTGCACGACTGTCCTTGATGTGACGCTCCGTGGGCGCCCCAGCGAATGCCATTTCGAAGGATTGGGGATCGAGGCCGATGTCTTGCGCCAGTTCTGACAACACCGCGTGGTCGGCGATCCTTCGCCCTTCCACATAATGAGCGCGCTGCAAACGCGCCAACAACTCCAGGCCGCGCCCGGCCACTTGTTCGGCGGCCAACACCGCGGCGATCGGTGGCGTCGAGTCGAACACGGCGGTGTGATCTCGCAGCAGACCTTCAAAGTACGCCTCACCAAATGGCTGCCCGGTGTACTCGGCGATACGCCGGTCGTGGGGCACGACGTAGTTGCGCAGTTGCGGCGAAACGCTTTGCCGATTGGCGCCGGTCATCATGCCGCCACCATGGGCGATCACCGGCAGCACGCTGCGGGCAGCCTGAACCAGCGGTTCGGCGCCGTAACACCAGCCGCAAAGCGGGTCGTAAATGTAATGAAGAATCATGGGCAAGGCTCCGGCAAACAATCGGGGAATTTCAATGCCGGCAGACTAGCGCCCCACCTGTTTCGGAAAAACGCCGGAATGGCTTTCAGACTGTTTCTTGAATCGGTCGAATCATGTGAGGGACTAGTTTGCGGGCAAGCTTGCTCCCCCAAGCGTCAGCGGCGATGACAAAAACTTCGTCCATAAAAAAACGCTGCCATCCCGGCAGCGTTTTTCGTTTATCAATCCGTTGTTTTTCTTCTTATCCTTCCATCACATCCCACAACGCATCCAGCTCCGCTTCGCTGAACAAGCCAGCGGGGTAGCGCTCGATCATCATCCGGCGCGGATCACTTTCTGCGATCTGACGCGTTCCATTGGACTTGAACCAGTGCGCCAGGATCTGGAGCGATTCGCCGTTTACCGCCAGGGGATGCAACGTGCGCTCGCTCACCACATTCACTTCGGCGTTCATTTCTGCGCTCTCTCCTGGTTTGTGAGCGGCCTGACTTTATCCAAGGTTTATGACAGAACAACTAAGTTCTCCCCCTCCCTGCATTACACCGTCACAGATACAAGAGCTATGCCAAGGTATGCGAACAGTCGACAGGCGGATACAAAAAAGCCCGCAGTCCTGAAGGACTGCGGGCTTGCCGTGAAGTTGGGCACGAAAACGTTTGCCAGAATGAATTCGCAATCAACTCAAGCTGTTACAACTGCACTCACTCTTTGTGCGGCGCTGGCTGTTGTTGGGTAAGGCAGTGGATGTTACCGCCGCCCAGTAACAGTTCACGGCCAGGCACCATCACCACTTCGTGTTGCGGGAACAGGTTCTGCAGGATTTCCTTTGCTGGCGCATCCAACGGGTCGTCGAAGCTTGGGGCAATGATGCCGCCGTTGACGATCAGGAAGTTCACGTAGGAACCGGCCAGACGAACGCTCGGGTTGCGCTCTTGAGTGCCATCCACCGGATCGACACCGGCGCATTCTTCTTCCGTGGCGTACAGCGGCCCCGGAATCGGCATTTTGTGCACCGTGAACGGGCGGCCTTTGGCGTCGGTGCTACTTTGCAGCACTTTCATCGCGGCCTGGCAACGCGGGTAGTTCGGGTCCTGCGGATCATCGGTCCAGGCCAGCAGCACTTCACCCGGACGCACGTAGCAGCAGAAGTTATCCACATGGCCGTCGGTTTCGTCGTTGAACAGACCGTCCGGCAGCCAGATGATTTTATCCACAGCCAGGTGTGCGCTGAGCACCGCTTCGATTTCAGCGCGGTTCATGTGCGGATTTCGATTGCGATTAAGCAGGCATTCTTCGGTGGTGATCAGCGTGCCTTCGCCATCAACGTGGATCGAACCGCCTTCAAGCACGAAGCCTTCAGTGCGATAGCGCGGGCTGCGCTCGATCTCGAGGATCTTGCCGCCCACTTGCGAGTCACGGTTCCACGGCGAATACAGACCGCCGTCGAAACCGCCCCAGGCATTGAAATCCCAGTTCACGCCACGGACTTCGCCATTGTTATTGATGACGAACGTCGGGCCGGTATCCCGAACCCAGGCGTCGTCGCTGGACATCTCCACAACGCGGATATTCGGCACGTCCAGGCGGGCACGGGCGTTCTCGTACTGGCCGGCGGAAACGGCCACTGTGACCGGTTCAAAACGGGCAATGGCCTTGGCCACCGCCACATGCGCGGCTTGCGCCGGTTTGCCGCCCAGGCGCCAGTTGTCCGGACGCTCGGGCCATACCATCCAGGTCTGGGTTTGTGGTGCCCACTCGGCCGGCATGTAAAAGCCGTCGGCGCGAGGGGTGCTATTCAATGTGGTCATGTCGATCAGGACTCCAGGGAACCGTCGAGGGTTTTCAGCGCGCCGTACAGGTTCGGACGACGGTCACGGAACGAGCCCCACGCGCTGCGGATGTGTTCCAGTTGGTCGAGGTCGAAGGTGTGAACCAGAATGCCTTCTTCGGTTTCGTTGAGTTCCTGCACCTTCTCGCCGAACTGGTTGGCGATGAACGACGAACCATAGAAGGTAATGTCGTAGCCGTCTTGTTCTTCGTTGCCGATGCGGTTACTGGCGATCAGCGGCATCAGGTTAGCGCCGGCATGGCCCTGTTGCACGCGTTGCCAGTGATCGCGGGACGAAATGGTCTTGTCGTGGGGCTCGCTGCCGATGGCGGTCGGGTAGAACAGAATTTCCGCGCCTTGCAGCGCCATGCTGCGCGCGGCCTCGGGGAACCACTGGTCCCAGCAGATGCCCACACCGATTTTCGCGTACCGGGTGTTCCAGACTTTGAAGCCGGTATCGCCCGGGTTGAAGTAGTACTTCTCGTGGTAACCAGGACCGTCCGGAATGTGGCTTTTACGATAAATCCCGAGGTTACTGCCGTCGGCATCGATGATCGCGATGCTGTTGAAACGAGCGCGGCCGGCCAATTCGTAGAAGCTGATCGGCAGCACCACTTGCAGTTCCTTGGCGACTTTCTGGAAATGCTTGATGGCGACGTTGTCTTCGACCGTCGTGGCCAGTTGCAGATAATCCGGATTCGGCTTCTGGCAGAAGTACGGCGCCTCGAACAGTTCCTGGATCAGGATGATCTGCGCGCCTTTGGCGGCGGCTTCACGGACCAGCCGTTCAGCGACTTCGATATTGCCTTCAAGGTCCCAGGAACAGGCCATCTGAGTGGCGGCGACGGTAACGTTACGGCTCATGAATCATCTCCGGGCAAGTGCGTGACGGTCGGGCATGGTTCATCCACGCCCTGGCATTGGCGACTTTATAGCCGATAAAAATCGGCTTTAAAAGCGACAAATATGCCTTACGTCTAAAAATAAGCACTTAAACCCGATAACAATCGAATTAACGCCACGACTCCTGTGGGAGCGAGCTTGCTCGCGATAGCGGTCTTTCAGTCAAGACATCCGTGACTGACACGACCTCATCGCGAACAGGCTCGCTCCTACGGGGCGGTGTTTACAGGTCTTCCGAGAGCACCTTCGAGAGCATGTCGACAAAAAAATCCACGCTGCGGCGCGTGGTGACCATTGGCGGTTTGATCTTGAGGACGTTCAGGAAATCGCCCGTCGGTTGCATGAAGATCCCCAATTCGCGCAAGCGATCGCACAGCGCGGTGGTTTCCTCGGTCGCAGGCTCCAGGGTTTCGCGGTTGCGGATCAATTCCACGCCCAGGTAGAACCCGGAACCGTGCACCGCGCCCACCAGCGGATGAATATCGATCAGCGCTTCCAGGCGCTCCTTGAAATATCCGCCAACGACCTGCGCGTTTTCCCAGAGCTTCTCCTCTTCCATCACATCCAGCACCGCCATGCCGACCTGGCAACTCACCGGACTGCCGCCGGCGGACGAGAAGAAATACCCCTCGGCTTCCAGTGCTTCGGCGATTTCCCGGCGGGTGATCACCGCGCCCAGTGGCTGACCGTTGCCCATGCCTTTGGCCATGGTGATGATGTCCGGCACTACACCCTGCTCTTCGAAGCCCCAGAAGAAATGGCCCATGCGCCCGTAGCCGACTTGCACTTCGTCGGCGATGCACACGCCGCCCTGGGCACGCACCATGGCATAGACCTGCTTCAGGTAACCCGGCGGCAGCGAAATACCACCGGCATTGCCGTACACCGACTCGCAGATGAAGCCGGCCAGTTGGCGTTTTTGCTCGGCGATTTTCGCCAGGTTGTGTTCGACGCTGCGCACATAGTCCGGCGCACTGTCCGGGCCACGGAACTCGCCGCGATAGGTGTTCGGTGCCGTCACCGGGTGCACCCAGTCCGGACGACTGCTCAAGGCTTTCGGGTTGTCGGCAATCGAGGTCGAGACCGCATCGGCGCCCACCGTCCAGCCGTGATAGGCCTCCAGCACGCTGAGCATGTCGCGACCGCCGCTGTAGGCCCACGCCAGGCGGATTGCCAGGTCGTTGGCCTCGCTGCCGCTGTTGACCAGGAACACGCGGTCCATGGAGTCCGGGGCCAGCTTCAACAAACGCTCGGAAAACTCGGCAACGGCCGCGTAGTTGAACCGCGAGTTGGTATTGAGCAGCGACCACTGGCGACTGGCGACCGCGGCCATGCGCGGATGGCCGTGCCCCAGCACCGCGACGTTGTTGAGCATGTCGAGGTAGGAACGGCCCTGCATGTCGATCAGGTGGTTGCGCCAGCCGCGTTCGATGCGCGGCGGGTCGACGTAATAGTGTTTTTGCGTGCGCGCGAAACTGGCATCGCGACGGGCCAGCAAGGTGTGTGCGTCAAGCTCTGCTTCAGCATCGCAGGCCAGGCCCAGCAGGGCTGCCGGTGACGGGCACAAGGCTTGCCAGGCGGCTGCACGTGACGGTGTGCAGAACAACGGTGCCGTCAACGAGGCACCACGAGTCAGTTGCACGATCAGCGGCCCGCTGACCGCACCCAGCACCTGACCTTTGACCAGCGCCGCTCCGGTATGCAGCGACGGCGTGACGCCCCAGAGCCGCACGCTCAGTTGCGGGCCGTCGAGTTGCAACACCCCAGGCGACGGCTGATGGATCACGCCGGCAAACGGCGACTCGACCGCCGTGCCGTGGGGCACCCGCAGCTCGACATGCAACGGGCAGGTGTCCGGTTCGATCGCGCTGTCCGGTCGGGTGCGGGACAAACGGTATTGCCCGTAACGACTGGCCGCCAGACCGTGGGCGGCGGCCGCTTCGTTCAACAACCGCTGATCGATGCCCTCCTGCTCCCAGTTACCGGCTTCGAAATGCGGGCTGAGCACGCCCAGATCGATCAAGGCAAACTCGCGACCGACCAGGCTTGGCAGCAGCGGCGCAAAGCCCTCACCGCCAATCTCCGGCAGGCTCTGGCCAACCGACGTCAGGATCGCCGCCTCCATCAAGGCCAGGGGCACCGAGGTGGCCACGCGGAAGATTTCCCACTCGTGGGTGAGGTTGTCGCGACTGTAGTCGTTGCCCGGATCGATGCTGACCTGCTGCTCACCACTGAGCACCAGCACCGCCGCGCGAGCGACGATCAGCGGCCACAATGCCAGCAACTCTTCATGGGTCAGCGGATTGACCGCGTGATAGGCCTGCACCGCCGGCAAAATGCAGAACGGGTCGCCGTCGGCGTGATGCAGCAACGCCGCGCAGGTCACCGACAGGTCAGTGATGCGCCAGGTGCGGATCAAATCACCGAAATCGATCACGCCCTGCAATTGCCAGTGGCGTTGCGCATCGCGCTGCCACACCACGTTATCGTCAGTGATGTCCATGTGGATGGCCTGCACCGGCAGCTTGTCCACCAGCGGCTGCAAATGACGCTCGGCCTGCCCGGCCGCTTCAGCGATCAATGTGCGCTGCGCGTCGTCCTGGATCACCGGCAACAAATGCGCGATCAACGCCTGAGCATGACGAGCGTCCCACTGCAGGGTGCGCTCCAGCCCCGGATGATCGAAATCCGCCAGCGCCAGGTCCATCTCGCCGCACAAGCGACCGAAGCCGGCCACCACCGTACGATTGAAATGATCCAGATGCGTCAGCGACTGGCCTTCGATGTAGTCCAGCAAGCGCACGTGTACCGCCTGGCCTCCGACTTTCAGCGTCAGCAGGTCCGCACCATTCTTCGCGGGGATCACCCGCGGCACGTGCACGTCCGGGTGTTGGCCCAGATGTTTGAGCCCGGCGTGCTGGGCTTGCAGCTCCAGCGCCGAATAATCGCCCCGACAGATTTTCAGGACGAAACGGCCCTGGTCGCTGTCGACGCGGTAGTTCAGATCCTGCTGGCTGCCGAGGGCCTGCAACCTTCCGCCCAGCCCGTAATGCTCTTGCAACAGCTCAAGCGCTTGCTCCGCAGAGACTTGCGGACTGGGCAAACTGGCGCGATGAATCAACGTGGCGAGCGGCATACAACAACCCCTGAAATTTTATTAGGCGCCTATATCGCCACTGCTCGGGGCGATACGCAACCCCCCTGTCATCCGCCAGACGATCGACAGGCCAGGTAAACCAGAAAAGAAAAAATGACGCAGCACTCAACTTGAACAAGACTCTACGCAAGAATGTCGACCATCAAATGTCTAATACCGGAGAAACACCATGAATGTAGCTACCACCGACCTACCCGGCGTTCTGATCATCGAACCCAAGGTTTTTGGTGATGAGCGAGGATTTTTTTACGAAAGCTTCAACGCAAATGCTTTTGCAGCGGCGACGGGAGTAGAAAAGCAATTCGTTCAGGACAACCACTCGCGCTCGCAAAAAGGCGTGCTTCGTGGCCTGCACTACCAACTGGAAAATACCCAGGGCAAGCTGGTTCGCGTCACGGCCGGTGAAGTGCTCGACGTCGCCGTGGACATTCGCCGCAGCTCGCCGCATTTCGGCCAATGGGTCAGTATTCGATTAACCGCCGCCAATAATCGCCAGCTCTGGATTCCTGAAGGCTTTGCCCATGGCTTCGTGGTCTTGAGCGACTATGCCGAGTTCCTCTACAAGACCACCGACTACTACAACCCATCGTCCGAGCGCGCCATTCGTTGGGATGACCCGGACCTGGCCATCGACTGGCAACTGGACGCCGAGCCGCAACTGTCGGCCAAGGATAAGGTCGCGGCCTTCTTCAAGGACGCTCAAGTATTTGCCTGAAGCAGGCACACCCGCCCCAAGGTGCGCAGACTGCGCCCGCAAGCCTAGGCATAATGCGCCTGTACCCACAGGCGCTCGATGCTTATGACCCCGACCCTCCCCCGCAGACCTCGCTGGCGCAGCCTGGCGCTGCTCGCCTTGTGCCTGGCGCCGTTGTTGTGGCCGCTGGAGCATCTGGCCGAGCGCTATTACCGCAGCGAACTGGCCAGCCAGAACCGGCAGACCCTGGACCTCTATGTCGCCAACCTGTTGGGCACCCTGCATCGCTATGAAGTACTGCCGCAGATCCTCGGCGATTTGCCGGCCTTGCGCGCTGTGCTCGGTGCGCCGGACGACGGCGTCACCCAGGGCAATGCCAACCGCCTGCTGAAAAACATCAGCGCCCAGACCGGCGCCGAAGTCATGTATCTGATGGACACCACGGGCAAGACTCTGGCGGCGTCCAACTGGGACAAGCACGACAGTTTCGTTGGCCGTAACTTTGCCTTCCGCCCCTACTTCAGCGAGGCCATGGCCGGGCGGCTCGGGCGCTTTTTCGGGCTGGGCACCACTTCCGCCAAACGCGGCTACTTCTTCGCCGCGGCGGTGCGCGACGGCGAGAAAATCATCGGCGTACTGGTGGTGAAGGTTGACCTCGACCACACCGAAAGCCTGTGGGGCAAAACCCCCGAACAACTGCTGCTGACCGACCATAACGGCGTGGTCATCATCACCTCGCGGCCGGAATGGCGCTTTCGCGCGACCCGTCCGCTGAATGATGAAGAGAGCAAGGCCATCACCGCGATCCAGCCTTACCCGACGCGGGAGCCCCAGCCCTTGAATCTCAATCCCAACGCCTGGCTGACCCAGACCCAGTCGATCGCGGAAACCGGCTGGGACGTCAGCATCCTCGCACCGCGCACCCTGATTGACCGCCCGGTGCGCACGGTGGTTGCCATCGGTGGCGCCACGTTGTTGGTATTGATGCTGCTGCTCGGCCTGATGATGCAGCGCCGCCGCCATTACCTTGAACGAATCGCTTTCGAAGCCAAGGCCCGACGCGAACTGGAAGCCCGGGTTGCCGAACGCACCAGCGATCTGGAAGGCCTCAACCGTCGATTGAAGCAGGAAGTGCTGGAGCGCGAACAGGCCCAGCAAGAACTGGTGCGCGCCCAGGACGATCTGGTGCAGGCCGGCAAACTGTCGGCGCTGGGCACAATGTCGGCGAGCATCAGCCACGAACTCAACCAACCGCTGGCGGCGATTCGCAGCTACGCGGAAAACGCTGAAGTGCTGCTCGATCACCAGCGTACCGACGATGCGCGGGGCAACCTCAAGCTGATCAGCGAACTGACCGGGCGCATGGCCTCGATCATCGCCCATCTGCGCGCCTTTGCCCGCCGTGATCGGCACGCCCCGGAAAGCGTCGCCCTGCAACCGGCGCTGGACGATGCCCTGGCATTGCTGGCCAAGCGTCGGCGCAGCATGGAGGTCGAACTGATCCGCGACCTGCCTGCCGCCACCCTGTGGGTCGAGGCCGGAGAAACCCGCCTGCGTCAGGTGCTCGGCAATCTGCTGGCTAACGCCCTGGATGCCCTGACGGAAAAAGGCCCGCCGCGAAAACTCTGGCTCAGTGCCCAATCCACCGCCGATGGCGTCAACCTGTACATTCGCGACAATGGCCCCGGCTTTTGCATGGAAGCCCTTGGCCGCGCCAGCGAGCCTTTCTACACCACCAAGACCCGCACCCAGGGCCTTGGGCTGGGGCTGGCGATCTGCGAAACCCTGATGCGCGCCTTCGGTGGAGAACTATCGTTCGCCAACCACAAGGAAGGTGGCGCGTTGATTACCCTGAAGCTGCGCGCAGGCGCACCGGGTGTGAGCCTGCAACCGTCCGAGGACCGAAGTGCATGACCATCGACAACCGCATCCAGGTCGTGTTGATCGACGACGATCCCCACCTGCGCCAGGCCCTGAGCCAGACGCTGGATCTGGCCGGCCTGAAAATCCTGCCACTGGCCGAAGCCAAAGGCCTGGCCGCACAACTGGAACGCGACTGGCCGGGCGTGGTGGTGAGCGATATCCGCATGCCAGGCATGGACGGCCTGGAACTGCTGACGGAACTCCACGCCCAGGACCCGGAGTTGCCGGTGCTGCTGATTACCGGTCACGGTGACGTGCCCCTGGCGGTGCAGGCCATGCGCGCCGGGGCCTACGACTTCCTGGAAAAACCTTTCGCCAGCGACGCTCTGCTCGACAGCGTACGTCGCGCCCTGGCCTTGCGCCGACTGGTGCTGGACAACCGCAGCCTGCGTCTGGCCCTGAGCGATCGCAATGAATTGAGCGCCCGCCTGGTCGGGCAATCGCCCTCGATGCTACGGCTGCGCCAACAAATCGGGGCCTTGGCGGCGACCAAGGCCGACGTGCTGATCCTTGGCGAAACCGGGGCCGGCAAAGAAGTGGTCGCGCGGGCGCTGCATGACCTGTCGAACAGACGCAGCGGTCCGTTCGTGGCAATCAATGCCGGCGCACTGGCCGAGTCGGTGGTTGAAAGCGAGCTGTTCGGTCACGAACCGGGCGCCTTCACGGGCGCGCAGAAACGCCGTATCGGCAAGTTCGAATTCGCCAACGGCGGCACGCTGTTCCTCGATGAAATCGAAAGCATGAGCCTGGATGTGCAGGTGAAATTGCTGCGGTTGCTGCAAGAACGGGTGGTCGAACGCTTGGGCGGCAATCAGCTGATTCCGCTGGACATCCGCATCATCGCCGCCACCAAGGAAGACCTGCGCCAGTCCGCCGATCAGGGACGTTTTCGCGCCGACCTGTATTACCGACTGAATGTCGCACCGCTGCGTATTCCACCCCTGCGCGAGCGCGGCGAAGATACCTTGATGCTGTTCCAGCATTTCGCCGATGAGGCCAGCGCCCGCCACGGCTTGCCGCCCAACGAGCTGCAACCGGGGCAACGGGCGCAGCTGCTGCGCCATACCTGGCCGGGCAACGTGCGCGAACTGCAAAACGCCGCCGAACGTTTCGCCCTCGGCCTGGAGCTGGCACTGGACAACACAGAGCTGCAAGACGCTACGGGAGCACCGCTGACAGCGGTCAGCGGTGGCCTGAGCGAGCAAGTGGAAAACTTCGAAAAAACCCTGATCGCCGCCGAACTGGCGCGCTCGCACAGCTCGCTGCGCAGCGTCGCCGAAGCCTTGGGCATTCCACGCAAGACCTTGCACGACAAGCTGCGCAAGCACGGCTTGAGCTTCGCCGACAGTGGCGCCTCCAGCCACACCGACGAGCTCGATTGAGCCACGGTCAAATCATCCATTTAAAACAAGAGGCCTTGCATGAACCGCGACAGTCGTTACCTGGAAACCGTACTCCATCACGACATCCCCCTCACGCGGGACATGGGCCTCAAAGTGCTCGACTGGCACGATCAGCAGCTGCGCCTGTATTTGCCGCTGGACGCCAACGTCAACCACAAGAGCACCATGTTCGGCGGCAGCCTGTATTGCGGCGCGGTGTTGGCCGGCTGGGGCTGGCTGCATTTGCGAATGAAAGAAGAAGGCATTGAAGACGGGCACATCGTGATACAGGAAGGGCAGATCAGCTACCCGCTTCCCGTCACCGGCGATGCGAACGCCATTTGCCAGGCGCCGAGTGCTGCGGTGTGGAAGAAATTCCTGACCATGTACCAGCGTTACGGCCGGGCGCGTTTGACCCTGCATACGCGGGTCGTGAATGCGGGAAGCGAGGAAGACGCCGTGACGTTCACCGGGCAGTACGTACTGCACCGCTGAAGCGCAATGACCATCGTAGGAGCCGGCTTGCTGGCGATTCATGCAACGCGGTGTGTCAGACACACCGCATCGCTGGCAAGCCAGCTACAGGTTAGCCAGCGCCAACAATTTATCCCGCCACGCCGCCTTCGCCGGCAGCGCCAAAAAGAACTCATTCAATAGCGATTCCCGCGCCGGATAGCTGAATGGCGCGCCACTCAACTCCAGCACCTCGCCACCCGCCCCTTCCAGCACGCCTTGCGCGGCCGCCGTGTCCCACTGCGAAGTCGGTGCCAGGCGCGGATAACAATCCGCCGCCCCTTCGGCCAACAGGCAAAACTTCAGTGAGCTGCCGATATTGGCCAGTTCCAGCTTGCCCAGGCTGGCGCTCAACCCGGCCAGCAAACGTTCCTGTTCAGGGCTGGAATGGCGACGGCTGGCGACTACGGTGAACGCCACACCCGCTGGCGGCACTTCGCGAACCTGAATCGGCAGCGGCGCTTCACCCCTGTCGCCACGCCAGGCGCCCAACCCGGCACCGCCCACGTAAAAACGTCCGCTGGTCGGCATCGACACCACACCAAACACCACACGCCCCTGCTCGATCAGGGCGATGTTGACGGTGAACTCTTCACTGCCGGAAATGAATTCCTTGGTCCCGTCCAGCGGATCGACCAGCCACCAGCGCTGCCACCCGGCGCGCACGCTCCGGGGGATGTTGGCGTCCTCTTCGGACAGCACCGGAATGCTCGGATCGAGGGCCGTCAGCCCGGCCAGAATCAGATGATGGGCAGCCAGGTCGGCGGCGGTCACCGGAGAGTCGTCGGCCTTGGCTGTCACCGCCGTGCCTGTGCGCCAGAACGGCAGGATCGCGTCGCCCGCCTGCAAGGCCAGTTCAACCACCGGCGCCATCAATGGATGAGGAAAATTCATGGCAGGAACACTCCGCGCTGAGTCAGCAGGTCGCGGGCCAGGTACAGCGCCGCCAAGGCTCGCCCCTCAGTGAACTGCGGGTTTTGCGCCAGAGCGGACAGCTCGCGCAGGTTGACCTTGCTCTGACCCATCGGCTCCGGCTCGTCGCCCTCCAGACGTTCCTCATAGAGGTCGGTGGCCAGCACCACCTGGATCTTCTGGCTCATGTAGCCGGGCGACAACGACAACTCGGTCAGATGCTCCAATTGCCGCGCACCGAAACCAGCCTCTTCCTTGAGCTCCCGCTCGGCCGCCGCCAGCACGTCTTCACCCGGCTCGATCAAGCCTTTGGGCAGCGACAGTTCGTATGCATCGGTGCCGCCGCAATACTCTTCGACCAGCACCGCATGATCGGCATCGAGCATCGCCACGACCATCACCGCGCCATACCCGGCACCCTTGCCTACCAATCGCTCATAAGTGCGCTCCACGCCATTGGAAAAGCGCAACTTCAGCTCTTCGACACAGAACAAACGGCTGGTGGCGACGATCTCGCGGGCGAGGACGGTGGGTTTCTGGCGCATGAGCGGCTCCTGGGCAATAGCGGGTTACTATACCCGGCCTATCCTGATTGTTGTCTTCGGATACCTTTTTTACGCTGGAGAAGTTTTTATGTCCCCGCTGCCCTGGCACGACATCGACACCGTTCTGCTGGACATGGACGGCACGCTGCTGGACCTGCACTTCGACAACCATTTCTGGCTGGAGCACCTGCCCCAGCGTTATGCCGACTTGCACGGGATAAGCCGGGCCATGGCCGAGCTGGAACTGCAGCCGCTGTTCGAGCGCAACGCCGGTCAATTGCAGTGGTATTGCCTGGATTTCTGGAGTGCCGAACTCAAGCTGCCGGTGCGCGAACTGAAGCTGGAAACCGCGCACCTGATCGCCCTGCGCCCCGATGCGGACACCTTCCTGGCGGCGATCAAACGGGCCGGCAAACGCGTGGTGCTGATCACCAATGCCCACCGTGACTCCCTGTCATTGAAGCTGGAAAAAATCGAACTGGCGCCCTACTTCGAACGCTTGATCAGCTCCCACGACTACGGTTTCCCCAAGGAAAACCCCCAGTTCTGGGAGGCGTTGCAGGCGGACATCGACTTCGATCCGGCGCGCAGCCTGTTTATCGATGACACCCTGCCGATCCTGCGCAGTGCCCGGGAATTTGGCGTGACGCATTTGCTGGCCGTGAAAGAGCCGGACAGCCGAAAAGGGCCGAAGGACACGGCAGAGTTTGCGGCGGTGGAGGATTATCGAGATTTGATTGCCGGGCTTTGAGACCCGACACCGTCATTGTGGCGAGGGAGCTTGCTCCCGCTTGGCTGCGCAGCAGGCACACTTCAGCTGACATGATCTATCAGAAAGAACACATTAGCCGGATTGGGAGTGCTTCGCCCTCCAGCGGGGGCAAGCTCCCTCGTCACGGGTTTTGTCTTTACTCGGGAATTCGCAACGACTGCCCCGGATAGATCTTGTTCACATCCTTGAGCATCGGTTTGTTGGCTTCGAAAATTTTGTTGTACAGGTTGGCATTGCCGTACACACGCAGGGAAATGGCGCTCAGCGTGTCGCCCTTCTCGACCACGACAAACTTCGCCGCCACGACCACAGGCCCGATCACGGTGATCTGGTCTTCAACGCCGCTGACACCCGCCACGTTGCCCAGTGCCAGGAGGATTTTTTCCTTCTCTTCCTGCGTATTCGCTTCGCCGCTGGCAATGACCTTATCGCCCTCGACCTTCACCTGAATCTTCGACGTGTCGATTCCCGTCAGCGCGCTTTGCACATGTCGGGTCAATGCTTCACTGTTGGCTTCGGCCTTGTCCGGCGTCAGTGCATCGAGGATTTTTTCACCGGCTTCTTTTAGAAAACTGAACAGACTCATCGGGCGCTCTCCATGGGAATTAAGTGTTCAGACGCAAAAGCCTAGACCACCCCCGTGACTTGTGGATCCAACCCGACCAATGACGCCGCTTCCCCCGGGAGATAGAATCGGCACCTGCTCAACCCCTGGAGCCGCCCTGGAGCGAAGATGGACATCAAGCAGCTGAAATTCCTCATCGCTCTCGACGAAACCCGTCATTTCGGCCAGGCCGCCGCGCGCTGCCACATCACCCAGCCGACCCTGTCCATGCGCCTGCGCAACCTTGAAGAAGAGCTCGACTTGCCGCTGGTCAATCGCGGTCAGCGCTTCGAAGGCTTCACCGCGCCGGGCGAGCGGGTGCTGGCCTGGGCGCGCACGGTGTTGGCCGCCTACGACGGCTTGTACGCCGAGGCCGCCGCCTGTCGTGGCAACCTGGTCGGTACTTTGCGCCTGGGCGTGGTGCCGTTGTCGAGTTTCGATCCACTGCCGCTGCTGCAACACCTGCACGCGCAACACCCGAACCTGCGCTTCGAACTGTCGGCGTTGAGCTCCGAGCAGATCCTCGAACAACTGGCGAACAACCGGCTGGATATCGGCGTTTCTTATCTGGAGCGCCTGGACGGTGAACGCTTCGAGTCGCTGACGTTCAGCGAAGCGCGCATGGGCCTGCTGTACGATCAGCGTTTCTTCAACTTCGGCGAGTCGCCTCTGACTTGGGAATCGTTGATCGAGCTGCCGCTGGGCATGCTCACCAGTGGCATGCACTTTCGCCAGTCCATTGACCACAACTTCCACATCCGTGGCCTGACGCCGCAACCGTTGCTGCAAACCGACGCGGTGCATCAATTGCTACAAGCGGTGCACGGCGGTCTGTGCTGTGCCGTGATGCCGCTGGACGGCGGTTTTGAACAGCTCACCGACCAACTGCGCCTGCACCCCATCGACAATGCCCAGACCCTGGCCCGGCTGGGGCTGATCATGCGGCGCAGCGCCCCACGCTCAGCGTTGGCGGAAGCCTGTTTTGCGATTTTGCAGCAATCGCTACCGAAGGCTTGATCGACGCCATCTATCGGTGGATCAGTAATAGCAATTAGACGCGACACGTTGTCGCGCCTAGTCTTAAAGCTGATCAAACCGTAGGTGATGCCATGAACGCCAAGCGCCCTGACTGCTCGGCGCCCGCCTCCACAACGCCCGAGCCCGCTGCCAGCCAGACTTACAGCTACAGCAACCTTCAATACACCGAATCAGCCAGCACTGCCCTGGCCGAGGAAGTCGCGTTGGCGATTGCCTATAACGGCATCAGCCAGGCGGTCATGCTGGTGACACCGACCGATCTCGAAGACTTCGTCGTCGGCTTCAGCCTTGGAAGCGGCATCATCCAGGACGCGTCCGAGATTTATGACCTGCAACTCAGTGGCTCGGGTTCGGCGCAGTACGCGCAATTGACCATTGCCAACCGCGCGTTCTGGAACCTCAAGCAACAGCGTCGGCAACTGGCCGGCACCAGCGGTTGCGGGCTCTGCGGCGTGGAAGCGGTCGAACAGGCATTGCCGGACCTTCAAGTGCTGCCCGGCACACCGTTGCCGCCCGCCGAATGGCTCGACGGCCTGCGCCAGCGCATCAGTGAGTTCCAGCCGCTTGGCCGGTATTGCGGTGCGGTACACGCTGCGGTGTTCATGAACGATCAGGGCCAATTGTTGCTGGGTCGTGAAGACATCGGCCGGCACAACGCCCTCGACAAACTGATTGGTGGGCTGATCCGTCGCAACATATCGACCACCGGCGGGCTGGCGATTGTCACCAGTCGCTGCAGCCTCGAATTGATCCAGAAAGTGCTGCGCGCCGGCATCCAGACCCTGGTCAGCCTGTCCTCGCCCACCGGCCTTGCCGTGCAATGGGCCCGTCGTCACAACCTCAATCTCATCCATCTGCCACAAAAGAATGCGCCACGGGTTTACAGCCCGGCTTTGGAGAATCAAGCGTGAGTCAACACCGTCAAGCCGACCAGACACCCGTTCCTCGCTACAAACCCTACAAAGGTCCGGCCGGTGGTTGGGGCGCACTGATCAGCGTCGCCCAGGCCTGGTTGACCAGCGACAACGCGCTGAAAAACCTGCGCATGATGCTCAAGACCAACAAGAACGGCGGTTTCGACTGCCCTGGTTGCGCCTGGGGCGACTCGCTGGAAGGCGGCATGGTGGCGTTCTGCGAGAACGGCGCCAAAGCGGTGAACTGGGAAGCGACCAAACGGCGTGTCGATGGCAAATTCTTCGCCAGACATAGTGTCACTTCGTTGCTGGAGCAGAGCGACTACTGGCTTGAATACCAGGGCCGCCTGACCGAGCCATTGCGCTATAACGCCGAGACCGATCGCTACCAACCTATCAGCTGGGACGATGCCTTTGCCCTGATCGCCAAGCATCTGCGCGGTTTGTCGAGCCCGGATCAAGCCGAGTTCTACACCTCTGGGCGTGCCAGCAATGAAGCGGCTTTTCTCTATCAATTGTTCGTGCGCGCCTATGGCACCAACAACTTCCCCGACTGCTCGAACATGTGCCATGAAGCCAGTGGTGTCGCGTTGGCGCAAAGCGTTGGCGTCGGCAAAGGCACCCTGACTTTCGATGACTTTGAACACGCCGATGCCATTTTCGTCTGGGGCCAGAACCCCGGCACCAACCACCCGCGGATGCTTGAGCCGCTGCGCGAAGCGGTGAAACGCGGCGCACAAGTGGTGTGCATCAACCCGCTCAAGGAACGGGGCCTGGAACGCTTCCAGCACCCGCAACACCCGATCGAAATGCTCACCAACCGCGACAAGCCGACCAACACCGCATACTTCCGCCCGGCACTGGGCGGCGACATGGCGATCATGCGCGGCATGGCCAAGTTCCTGTTGCAGTGGGAGCGCGACGCGCAGAAGGCGGGGGAACCTGCCGTGTTCGATCACGAGTTCCTCAATGAGCACTGCGTCAACGTGCTGGATTACCTCGCGGTCATCGACGACACCCCGTGGGAGCAGATCGTCGAGCAATCCGGCCTGCCTCTGGTGGAAATCGAGCAGGCGGCGCGCATGTACGCCAAGGGCAAGAACGTCATCATGTGCTGGGCGATGGGCATCACCCAGCATCGTCACTCGGTGGCGACCATCCAGGAAATTGCCAACCTGATGCTGCTGCGCGGCAACATCGGGCGGCCGGGCGCGGGCCTGTGCCCGGTGCGTGGCCACAGTAACGTGCAGGGCGATCGGACCATGGGCATCAACGAGCGCCCGCCGGTGGCGTTCCTCGATGCGCTGGAGCGTCGTTTCCAGTTCAGAGTGCCGCGCGAAAACGGCCACAACGTGGTTGAAGCGATTCACGCCATGGCCGAGGGTCGGGCAAAAGTGTTCATTGCCCTGGGCGGTAACTTCGCCCAAGCCACTCCCGACAGCCCACGGACCTTCCAGGCCCTGAGCAATTGCGACCTGACCGTGCAGATCAGCACCAAGCTCAACCGTAGCCATCTGGCCCACGGTAAGGACGCATTGATTCTGCCGTGCCTGGGTCGCACCGACATCGACCGACAAACCGAAGGCCCCCAAGCGGTCACCGTCGAGGACTCGTTCAGCATGGTCCACGCCTCCAATGGCCAATTGGAACCGCTGTCGAACCAGATGCGTTCGGAGCCGGCGATTCTGGCCGGCATCGCGGCAGCCACGCTGGGCAGCCACCCGGTGGACTGGAACTGGTTGGTAGCGGACTACAGGCGCATCCGCGACCTGATTGCCGACACCATCCCTGGCTTCAAGGACTTCAACGAGAAAATCAAGAATCCGGGTGGCTTCTACCTCGGCAACAGCGCCGGTGCGCGCAAGTGGAACACCGCGTCAGGCCGAGCCAATTTCCGCCCGAATGCGCTGCCGGAGAACCTGGTGCATGAGCGCACCCGCGCCACCGGCGTACTGCCGGACCTGATCCTGCAATCGATGCGCTCCCACGATCAGTACAACACCACGATCTATGGGCTCAATGACCGCTATCGCGGGGTGAAAGGCCAGCGTGACGTGTTGTTCGTCAACGAAGCCGACATCATTCGCCTGGGCTTCAAGCCGGGGCAGAAGGCTGACATCGTATCAATCTGGGATGATGGCCTGGAGCGTCGGGTGAAAGGCTTTACGCTGCTGGCGTCTGATATCCCGGCCGGGCAAGCGGCAGCCTACTATCCGGAAGTGAACCCCTTGGTGCCGCTGGAAAGCACTGGGGATGGCAGCCATACGCCCACCTCGAAGTTCGTCGCCATCCGCCTGGAAGCGGCGAGCGAGACCGGATTGATCATGGCCAGGTCGGCTTAAGCGGCGACTGATCCAGCACTATCGCGAGCAAGCTCGCCCCCACCGATTTTTGTGTCAACACAGATCCATTGTGGGAGCGAGCTTGCTCGCGATGGCGCCATCACAGACAACAAATATTGCGGGGCAATCACTTTCCCATCGCCCACAAAAAAGGCCGTTTTTTCTCAAAAACGGCCTTTGCCAAGTAGCTACAGACCGGCCTGAAACCGTTAAGTTCCGCCCCAAAAACAGTAACTTATCGAAATGTGCGCAAGTCGTGTTACTCGTCGGATTTCGATTGTCACACTCCTGACACAGCCTCAGGATCGCGCCGTCATCCCCTTGAGGTTCCTTTATGAAGTTCTCCTCGATTCTCTTGTTGTCCCTTGGCCTGGTCAGTGGCTTCGCCTCCGCTGGCGGCACCACCGAAGCAGGTGTGGGCGGCGCATTGGGCGGGGTTCTGGGCTCAGTCGTCGGTCAGTCGTTAGGCGGCAATACAGGTTCCACCATTGGCGCGGCCCTGGGCGGCGCGGGTGGTAGCGCAGTCGGCGCAAACAAACACAGCCGTGGCGAAGCAGCCATTGGTGGTGCGCTGGGCGCAGCAGGCGGTAACGTGGTCGGCCGCAGCATGGGCGGCACCTCCGGCAGCCTGATCGGCTCCGCGGCAGGCGGCGGCCTGGGTGGCGCGCTGGGTAACCACATGGGTAACCTGAGTAACGACGATGACGACAATCGTCGTTCCTATCGTGGCCATGATGATCGTCGTTACTACCGTGACGATCACCCGGGGCGCGGCCATGCCTATGGGCATCGCAAACACCACAGGTACTATCACGACCGCGACTGAGGCCTCGATCGCCTCGTCAGCCGGTACTTCATAAAATCGCAGCCCAAGGGCTGCGATTTTTTTTGCCTGTCTAAACCACCAGGCGCTCCAGCGCTGCGCGCAACTGCCCGGGAATTGCCACCGGCTGATTGGACGCACGATCCACAAACACATGCACAAAGCGCCCCGCCGCGCAGGCTTCGTCTTCCCCGGCCTTGAACACTGCCAGCTCATACTGCACCGAACTGTTGCCCAACTTGCCCACCCGCAAGCCGATTTCGATCCGGTCCGGGAAGGCGATGGAAGCGAAGTAGTCACAGGCCGAACTCACCACGAAGCCCACCACCTGGCCTTCGTGGATATCCAGCCCCCCGACCTCGATCAAATAAGTATTCACCGCCGTATCGAAGAAGCTGTAGTAGGTCACGTTGTTCACGTGACCATAGGCATCGTTGTCGTGCCAGCGCGTGGTGATGGCTTGGAAATGCGGGTAGTCGGAGCGTTGAGGCATCGGTGCGGGTTCCTGAAGTCGGGCAGCCAGTCTACGTCGAAAAACGTGTCACGAAGCATCGCCAGGGGACACCGTGCTTGCCAGATGCTGTTCAGTCCACTCACGTACCTCGGCGTACGGATAATCCTCAAGCACTGCAAACCCCGAGATCGCCCGCGCCTTGAGTTTGGTGAACAGCGGCACGCTGATTCCGCAGAGAAACCGCGTCACCCGCTCGGCCGATGGCACACCGCCTGTGTACTGTTTGTGCCTGTGGATAAAATCCCCGCACAAGCGCTCAAAGTTTTTATCCACAAGCGCCGGCAATGGCGGTGGCTCCGGCAATCGCGCCACCTGCCCGTGACACACCGAGCAATGTCCGCATCGCGTTGGGGCATTGGCGTCGCCGAAATACTCGGCCAGGCGAAAACCCAGGCATTGCTCGGTAGCGAACAGATCCAGCATGGCGTGAATCCGCGCGATCTCGGTTTGTTCATGCCGGGTGAAATACCCATGCAGTTCTTCACTCAACGCGACGCTATCAAAGCCGGTTTGCAGCAGGCTATAGACCTCGGTCATCTGCTTGCTTTCCAGTTCGACCCAACCCTTCTCCTGAAAGTAATCCAGCGCCTTGACCACCCGGCTGCGCTCGGCCTGGTGCTGCTGATACAACGCCTCGAAATTCACCGTGGCCCAGGTTCGTGCGTGGATGGAAGTCTGGATGATCGCCGCGACGAACGCCCTGCGCTCGCCCTCGAAACGTGCCAGCAACGCATCGGGCTGCAGCAAATACTTGAAACGGTATTCGGCGTAGTAGGCGTAACGCGGGGCGATCAGGCCCCGCAGTTCCAGCTGCACCAGCAAGGTCTTGAGCGGCAGTTGACGAATGTTGCTCTGATCCGCCAACGGCCCCAGCAAAAACTCCCATTGCCCCTCGGGCGCGGCGGCCTGCATTTCGTCGAGTACGCAGCGAATGCCGTCCAGCTCCGGGGTGTCGCCATAGACAAAGTTTTCCAGCACGTTAAGGCTGTCGCGGTTGGCCAGGACCAGGCAGTCGGAGGGCTGTCCGTCACGCCCGGCACGGCCGATTTCCTGGCTGTAGTTTTCGATGGATTTGGGCAGGTCGAAATGCACCACGTTGCGGATGTCGCTCTTGTCGATGCCCATGCCGAACGCGATGGTGGCGACGATGCAATTGGACTGCCCGCTCATGAAACGCTTCTGGATCGCTTCGCGTTGCTCATGGGGCAACCCGGCGTGATAGGCCTCGGCCTGAATGCCGTGGCGGCCCAGGTGCTCGGCGATCTGTTCGGCGGTTTTCTGCAGAGTGACGTAGACGATGCCCGGCTGGTCGGGACGCTGGCTCATCCACTCGACAAGACGTCGGCGCTTGTCCTGCCCGCGCACCGGTTCCACCAACAGATTGAGGTTCGACCGATAGAAACCGGTGGTCACCACATCCTCGGGGGCGATGGCGAATTTGCCCTGCATGTCGACGATCACTTTGGGCGTCGCAGTCGCCGTCAGCAGCAATACCTGAGGGATGTTGAACTGGCGCTGATAGTCGGGAAGCTTGAGGTAGTCGGGGCGGAAGTTATGGCCCCACTCCGAGATGCAATGCGCCTCGTCCACCACCAACAGCGAGATCGGCACCTGCTGCAAGAAGTTGCGAAAGCGCTCGTTTTTCAGGCGCTCCACCGAGATCATCAAAATCTTCAGTTCACCGGACTTGGCCCGGGCCATGACATCGCTGGCGTCATCGCGGCTCTGGGCCGAATCGATACTGCCCGCGGCTATGCCGTGGCGCTGCAGGAACGCCAGTTGATCCTGCATCAATGCCAGCAACGGCGAGACCACCAGCGTCAGGTGCGGCAACAAGACCGCCGGAAGCTGATAACACAGGGACTTGCCGGAGCCCGTGGGGAAAATCGCCGCCGCCGAGCGCCCCGCCAGCACCGCGCTGACCGCCGCCTCCTGGCCGGGCCGAAACTGTGGATAACCGAAAACCTGTTCCAGGGTGTTGTGCATAAGCTGTCACTCCGTTGACCGCTGCGAAGAGCAAAGCCTAGCCGGCGATTGCAGCGGGTCGAGAAAAGGTCGGGGCGGAAAAAGATACGGGATGATACAGCGGATGGTTCGGCAGCATCGCAAGGCTTATGGAATGTCGCGACTGTCAGGGCGCCATCGCGAGCAAGCTCGCTCCTGCAAGGATTCATGCCGTTCACAAACTTGAGGATGATGCAAAACCTGTGGGAGCGGGCTTGCCCGCGAAGAGACCGGCCCATTCACTACAAAACTCGAAACACCCTACCGTTTCTGAAGCGCCCTTTACCGAGCTTTTCGACGCGTTGACTGATAAAGCCGTAGGTATTTTTACCACTGCCAGTTTCAGGGTAAATGACCGCCACCCACTCGTAGGCTTCTTCCTCAAACGTCAGTAAAAACCCTACAAAACCTGTCCATCTCAGCCGTCTTGTGGCACCGGCTCACGCCCTTCTATAGTTTCCGACGCGGCTGAAATCAGTGAATCGGCCTGCCGGGCACACCTGCCGTTTTCGCACAGGACTCACCTTGATGATCAACCCCGAATCACTCAACGACCGCTATCGCCCGCTCAACACCCGCTACAGCGAAACCCCGGTGCTGGTGATCGACACCGAAGCCGATCCGGTCGAGATCCTCGACGCCGCCCAGCAGCGCATCCGCGCCGCCAGTGACCTGTTGGAAACCCTGTACTGCCTGTGCTTCAAAGAGGCCGACGCCAGCGACATCCCCAATATCGTTGGCGCACTGTACCTGCTGACCCAGGACGGCAATGCCCTGCTCGACATCGCCCGGCAACGTCTGCCGAAACTCACAGGCCAAGCCCCACCATGTCCCCCTGTGGGAGCTGGCTTGCCAGCGATGAACGATCACGCAGTGCACGGTGGGTAAGTGCGTCAGCAACGCCCTATGCAAGCTTCGGCACGGTCCTACAAAAGAAGACAACTTTTCGGCTATCGCCGGCGGGGGACGCAAACCTATAGTCCGGACTGTCGCTGCCAAATCAGCGACTCGGGCTTGGTCACCCGATGGAACACATAAACACGTCCGTTGTATGCTGCCGGCACCTCAAGTGTCTGCACGCTTTATGGTGGCTGTGTTTGGGACGCCTTCGGGCGTGCCGGTCTTATGTGTTCTTCCGGTTGACCAACCCGAACACAGTCCGCCTCCATCGCTTGGTCACGATGACAGCGGTTCATCCAATGCATTTGAGAATACATAAAATGAAAAAATGGAATCCATTCACCAACGAACGCTACCTCCCGCTGCACACCAACCTCACCAACACCCCGCCCCTAATCATCGACACCGAAGCCAATCCCCAGGACATCCTTGAAGCCGCCCTCCAGCGCATCCGAGCCTCCAGCGACCTGCTGCGAACCCTGCACTGCCAAAACTTCCACGACGGCGATGTCGAAGACATCCCCCACATCACCCACGCGCTGTACCTGCTGACCCAGGACGGCTGCGACCTGCTCAAGGTCGCCCAGCAACGCATGCTCAACTGGAAAGCGCCGGTCTGAGATTATTTTTAAAACTGGCATTATTCTGGCTGTTTATCGTTATTTCAGCTGGAATAATGACAGTACAGATGGGGGCCCCTATCAATTTCTATGCAGTGAGGCAGCTTCAAGGCGAGGCGATGCTCTTTCACTTAAGTGCTATTATTCTGGCAGTTAAGGCTAAAAAATGAAGGAATATTGGCACATGGCCAAGAAGACCGCGCCACTCCTGCCCGCCGCTTCCCGATTGCTTGCCGAGTTCGGGGAGCGACTGAAACTGGCACGATTGCGCCGCAAGCTCACCGCCAAGCAAGTCGCCGAGAGATCAGGCATGTCACTGACTACCTTGCGCTCTCTGGAATCAGGTGGTTCAGGCGTGACCATCGGTGCCTACCTGTCCGTAATGCAGGTGCTTGGCCTTGAAAAAGACCTGAACAAACTCGCGGCAACCGACGAGGTGGGGCGGCAACTGCAGGACGCACAATTGAAATCCAGGGCCACTTCATCCAACGACTTGAACCGACAGGCACGTAAAGTCAGCGTGGCTAAAAAAGCCCCTCCCAAAACCGGAAAAGAGACTGAAGTAATTGAAAGCGCCAGCCCCGTAGAAGATCTGTTGGCTGACTACCCCTTCAACACCCACTCTCTTTCCAGTCTGTTGACCCAGAAAAAAAACAAGTCCACGACAGGTGAACAATGACGCAGATTGCGGTGTATGCCGATTGGGAGTCCTTGAACGGGCCCAGGCGTCTCGGTTTCCTGCATGCCCGAAAGACCCGTTCCACAGAAGTCTTCGAATTTGAGTACGACAGGGTTGCGCTGGCAGATCCGGAGCTGAATTTCACGCCGCTCGACCCTCGCATTGGCCTCTATGAAGGTCGGCAGTTTCCGGGACAACATCAAAGCCGGTTTGGCGTGTTCGCTGACTCAAGCCCGGATCGATGGGGCCAACTGTTGATGAAACGGCGGCTGGAACGGGATATCCGCGACGGCTTGATTGCCAAGGGCAGCAAGCTCTACGAGTCAGATTTCCTGTTGGGCGTACATGATCTCTATCGGGTCGGTGCGATCCGCTACAAGCTTAATGACCAAGGCAACTTTCTCGATGATCGCGATGGCGTCACCGCCCCGCCTTTCATCGAGTTGCGAGCGCTGGAACAAGCCAGCCGAGCCTTGGAAAACGATCCGGACAACACCTCACTCGATGGCCGCGAGTGGCTGAGAATGTTGATCGCACCGGGCGGCTCACTCGGTGGCGCCCGCCCCAAGGCCAGCGTTGCAGACGAGCACGGTCATTTGTGGATCGCCAAATTCCCCAGTACCCGCGATGACTATGACGTTGGCGCCTGGGAACTGGTGGTCAATGCCTTGGCCAATCATTGTGGCTTGCGCGTCGCAACCGGTATCGCCCGACGCTACGCCAGTGATCATCACTGCTTCATGGTCAAGCGCTTCGATCGCACCGAACGGGGTGGCCGACTGCACTTTGCCTCGGCCATGACCCTGACTGATCGCGTTGACGGGGACGATGCCTCAGTCGGCGCAAGCTACCTTGAGTTGGCCGAAGTGCTCATGGAACACGGCTCGCAAACCCATGCTGACCTACGGGAGCTGTGGTCTCGCATTGTGTTCAACATTCTGGTTTCCAATACCGACGATCACCTGCGCAATCATGGCTTTATCCTCGACCCAGGTCGGGGATGGCGCTTGTCTGCCGCCTATGACATAAACCCGGTGGTCCATGCCGACGGTTTGAAACTCAACATCACCGATGCCGACAACGCACTGGATCTGGAGTTGGCGCGGGAAGTGGCGGAGTATTTTCGGGTCAGTCGTGCGGATGCAGAAAATATCATCGACCGCTTCAAATACGTTGTCAGCCAATGGCCAACGCTGGCGCAGGCATTGGGGCTATCAAAACGTGAGCAGGACAATATGGCACCTGCATTTCGATTGGCGGAGCCTATGCAATGAACCTCGCCCCCCACTTCCCCGACGACCACTTCATGCAGCGACTCATGCAGTTGCTACACGAAGAAATCGGCCTGCCCGAACGCAAAACCATCTGCCTCGACACCTCGATCAACTTCGATCTGGGTTGCAACGGCGCGGATGCCCAGCACCTGATCGAAAGCCTGGAAGAGCAGTTCGCCATCGACTTCATCGACTACGACGCCTATCGCTACTTTCAGCCGGAAGGGTTTGATGTCTTCCTCAAGCGCAGGGCAAAGGGACGTGGCGACAAAGTCCCACTGACTATCGGAATGCTCTACAAAGCGATCAAGGCGCAGCGGTGGGATACATCAGAATTGGAGGGCATGGAGCTAAACGCTTAAGTGCCATTATTCTGGTCGTTTAGCGCCTATTCGGCTGGAATAATGGCAGTTATGTTTTTTGCCGGCCTGAATCAGGCCCATAAAAAAACCGCCCCGAGAGGCGGTTTTTTCATTGCATCAAACCAACGCTTACAACTGAGGACCGGCAGCCTTGATCGCGTCGCTCACGTCGAACTTCTTGAAGTTCTCGGTGAACAGGCCGGCCAGTGCTTTGGCGGCTTCGTCGTAGGCGGCTTTGTCAGCCCAGGTGTTGCGTGGGTTCAGCAGGCCAGTCTCAACGCCCGGTACGGCCAGTGGCACGTCGAGGTTGATGGTGTCCAGGTGCTCGGTCTCGGTACCGATCAGCGCGCCGCTCTGGATCGCTGCGATCACCGCACGGGTGGTCGGGATGTTGAAGCGCTTGCCGACGCCGTAGCCGCCGCCAGTCCAGCCGGTGTTGACCAGGTAGACCTTGGAGCCGAAGCCGCGGATACGCTTGATCAGCAGCTCTGCGTATTCGCCAGCCGGACGCGGGAAGAACGGTGCGCCGAAGCAGGTGGAGAAGGTCGACTTGATGCCGCTGCCCGAACCCATTTCAGTCGAACCCACCAGAGCGGTGTAGCCGGACAGGAAGTGGTAGGCCGCTTGCTCTTCGTTGAGGATCGACACTGGCGGCAGCACGCCGGTCAGGTCGCAGGTCAGGAAGATCACAGCGTTCGGCTCGCCACCGAGGTTCTTCTCGGAACGCTTGGCAACGTGCTCCAGCGGGTAGGCAGCGCGGCTGTTCTGGGTCAGGCTGACATCGGTGTAGTCGGCGTGCTTGGCGTCATCGATCACGACGTTTTCCAGGACGGCGCCGTGCTTGATGGCTTTCCAGATAACCGGCTCGTTCTTCTCGGACAGGTCGATGCACTTGGCATAGCAACCGCCTTCGATGTTGAACACCACGCCCTCGCCCCAACCGTGCTCGTCGTCACCGATCAGGTAACGGCTTTCGTCGGCGGACAGGGTGGTTTTACCGGTGCCGGACAGACCGAAGAACAGGGTCACGTCGCCTTCTTCGCCGATGTTGGCGGCGCAGTGCATTGGCAGCACGTCGGCGGCCGGCAGCAGGAAGTTCTGCACCGAGAACATGGCTTTCTTCATTTCACCGGCGTAGCGCATGCCAGCGATCAGCACTTTCTTCTGAGCGAAGTTGATGATCACGCAACCATCGGAGTTGGTGCCGTCACGCTCTGGAACGCATTCGAAGTTGGCGACGTTGAGCACTTGCCACTCATCACGACCAGCCGGGTTGTACTGGGCCGGGTTGATGAACAGGCAGCGACCGAACAGGTTCTGCCAGGCGGTCTGGGTGGTCATCTTCACGGCCAGGTAGTGCTCGGAAGCCGCACCTACATGCACATGGGAAACGAAATGCTCTTGCGCGTTGTTGAACGCCTCAACGCGGTTCCACAGGGCATCGAACTTGTCGGCCGGGAACTTGCGGTTGATCGGGCCCCAGGCGATGGCGCCCGTGGTGGTCGGCTCATCAACGATGAAACGATCGACTGGCGAACGGCCGGTACGGTGACCGGTGCGAACAACCAGTGCGCCGGTATCGGCAAGCTCGCCTTCACCGCGGTTGAGGGCTTCTTTGACCAGATCATCAACACTCAGATCGGTGTACACGGCGTTATTGGCTTGCGTCATGAGGTTCCCCGTCGGCCAGTGGCCGAGTGCTCCAAACGTTTTGTAGTAGAAAGTCGTGCACTACTACCGCGAAAAAAGTGGGCCGGATTATGCCAGAAAAGCCCAAAAATAGTAGGGCCCTCCCGTCGTAACGGCGTTATTCCGGCACAAACCAGTGAATTTACCTGCGCTGAACCGTTTTAGTGACGGGTATCTGACGGCGTCTCGACACCCGCACCAGCGAACAATTGAGTGACATCGGCGGCATCAAACAGGTACTGATGGTTGCAGAACTGGCAGTCGATCTCGATTTTTCCACCGTGCTCAATCACCAGGTTCTGCGCGTCTTCCATACCCAGACTGACCAGGGCATTGGCCGAACGCTCTCGCGAACAACTGCAACGGAAACGCAGTTTCTGCACGTCGAACATACGCACCTGCTCTTCATGGTAGAGGCGATGCAGCACGGTTTCGTTGTCCAGGCTCAGCAATTCATCGGAGGTCAGGGTGGTGGCCAGCGCGGTGAGGTGCTGCCAGCTGGCGGCGCGTTCTTCTTCGTCCTTCAAACGGTCGGCGGGCAGTTGTTGCAGCAACAGGCCACGGGCGCGACGGCCATCGGCGCAGAGCTTGATGCGAGTGCCAATCTGCTGCGACATGACGAAGTAGTTGGTGAAGCAGTCGGACAACGTTTCGCCATCCAGATCGACGACGCCCTGGTAGCGTTGGCCCTGGTTCGGGTCAATGGTCAGGGTCAGCGAGCCATCGGGCATCAAGTCGGCCAGGATTGCGTCGGCGGCAATCCGGTCCGCCTCGTATCGCGCCAGGCCACGAATGTCGCGCTCACTGGAACATTCGATCATCAGCAGCGGGATCGGGCCTTCGGAACGGGCTTGAAGGATCAGCAACCCGTCGAACTTCAACGTGCCGACCAGCAAGGCCGCAGCGGCCATCAACTCGCCGAGCAGTTGCGCGACCGGCTCCGGATAGGCGTGTTTGGCCAGGACTTCAGCGTAGCTGAGCTCCAGCGAAACCATCTCGCCACGGGTGTCGCTGTCATCGAAGATGAAGCGTTGGGTGAAGTCGTTATCCGGTAAGTCGGTCATAAGTCTGGTATCTGAAGTGGTGACAAAAGTAGTGACAGAATTCGAGGTTACGCCTTGGCTATAGCGTATTGCTGCCTGGTTTTGGGTTAGAGGCCGATGGCGGTGTGCGTTTTACGACGAATGGCACAGGCTCGTCAGGCCAATTACCTCATATGGCTACGCGCAGGCGCAATTACAAGTCTTGGCCTGACTCAGTTGATCGGTGGGTTCGGTCAATCATTCGTTGCTGCTCCCACGAAACTTGAACAGATCACGCCGCTGTTTCTTGCTCGGCTTGCCGTCGGTACTCACACCCAGTGCGCCAGCCTTGCGCTGGGCCGCGGCATTTTCGCGCTTGGCAATACTGGCTTCGGTTTCGGCGTACAGCGTCTGTGCTTCCGGCGCGCCACGGCGAACAATCGACAGCGCCTGGACGACCACCGTACGCTCCTCGAAACCGGTGCGAATCACAAACTCATCGCCAATGCGCGGTTCCTTGCCCGGTTTGCAACGCTCACCCCGGCAATGCACCTTGCCGCTTTCAATCGCTGCCTTGGCCAGGGCTCGGGTTTTGTAAAAACGCGCGGCCCACAACCATTTATCGAGGCGGACTTTATCGTCCTCTTCGTTTTTTTGTGCCATGGGATTTCCTCATTCTGAAATATTGGTGAACTGTACTACCGTTTCTGTCGTACCAAGAATTACCTCGTCTCGGATTACAATGCAGGCATTCCAGAACCTCCCTGAAGGGCTGGAAATCCGGGCCGTAGATATCTGTCGCCTTTTAATCATTATTCTGCGTGAATACCGCGAATCCGGCCGCGTGCGGCCGAGCGGTTACTACCGGTTGAGCACCTTTGAAGACATTTGACCATTTGACCGTCGTCGGTCTGCGCGAGTGGGTGGCGCTCCCGGATTTGGGAGTGGCAGGCCTTCGGGCAAAAATCGACACCGGCGCCAGCACCTCCAGCCTGCATGCCACCGACATCGAGACCTTCGAGCGCGACGGTGAGCAGTGGGTGCGCTTCACCGCGCACCTGGGCACGGTGGTGCAATTGCGTCACCGCCGCTGCGAAGCACCGCTGGTGACGATGAAAACCATTAAAAGCTCTAACGGTCACGCGCAGGTGCGATACGTGATCAGCACCACCCTGGCCCTGGGTGATCGGGTCTGGCGAGTCCAGTTCACACTCGCTTGCCGCAAATCCATGCGATATCGCCTGTTACTCGGTTCCAAAGCCCTGATCGATGGCCAGTTGGTGGTCAATCCGGGCATTAAATATGTACAAGACAAGCCGGTGTTCCCGGTATCTACCTCCTCCACAGGTGTTGCATGAAGATCGCTGTGCTGTCGCGGAACCCGCGTCTGTATTCCACCCGCCGCCTGGTCGAAGCCGGTACTGAACGCGGCCATGAAATGGTGGTGGTCGACACCCTGCGCGCCTACATGAACATCGCCAGCCACAAACCTCAGATCCACTACCGCGGCAAGCCGCTCGAAGGTTTCGATGCGGTGATCCCGCGCATTGGTGCATCGGTCACGTTCTATGGTTGTGCGGTATTGCGCCAGTTCGAAATGATGGGGGTTTTTCCGCTTAACGAATCGGTGGCCATCGCCCGCTCGCGGGACAAACTGCGCTCATTGCAATTGCTGTCACGCCGGGGCATCGGTTTGCCGGTAACCGGGTTTGCCCACTCGCCGGACGACATTCCCGACCTGATTGCGATGGTCAACGGCGCACCACTGGTGATCAAGGTGCTCGAAGGCACCCAGGGCATCGGTGTGGTGCTGTGCGAAACCGCTACGGCGGCAGAGTCGGTGATCGAGGCGTTCATGGGCCTCAAGCAAAACATCATGGTTCAGGAGTACATCAAGGAGGCCGGCGGCGCCGACATTCGCTGCTTCGTGGTGGGTGACAAGGTGATTGCGGCCATGAAGCGCCAGGCCAGGCCTGGAGAGTTTCGTTCCAACCTGCATCGCGGTGGCAGTGCCAGCCTGATCAAGATCACGCCGGAAGAACGCATGACGGCGTTGCGGGCAGCGAAGGTCATGGGACTGGCGGTGGCGGGAGTGGATATCCTGCGCTCCAATCACGGACCGCTGGTGATGGAGGTGAATTCGTCGCCGGGCCTGGAGGGTATCGAGACCACCACCGGCAAGAACGTGGCGGGGATCATCATCGAGCATCTGGAAAAGAATGGCGGGCCGAACATGACGCGGACCAAAGGGAAGGGCTGATCCTGGAGGCTTGTGGCGGCTGGAAGGCCGCCTTCGCTGGCAGGCTCGCCCCCACAGGAGATCCAATGTGGGAGCGAGCCTGCTCGCGGTGGGACCATCAGCCCCACCGAAGAAGTCAGCGCTTAAACCGCATCCCGCGGCAGCATCAACCCCAGCGGCAAGCGCACCCGCGCTTCCAGCCCTCCGCCGGAACGGTTACGCAGTTCAACATTGCCGCCATGCATCGAAGCAATCCGCTTCACGATAGCCAACCCCAAACCGGTGCCCTTTCCGCCCCGTGCACGGTCGCCACGGGTGAACGGGTTGAAGATCGCTTCCAGCTCCGCGGGGTCGATACCGGCACCACGATCCATGACGCTCAGCACCACATATGGGGCGGCGGTGTCCCCAGACACATAGGCCGCCACTTCCACGCCACTTCCGGCGTGGTGCAGCGCGTTGCCAATCAGGTTGTTCAGCAGTCGCTTCATCGACACCCGCCGCAACGGGAATGGCTGGATGGGCTCCAGACGCAAGCGCACTTTCTCTTCGGTCTGGTTGTACGGCGCGGCGACTTCGCGGACCAGATCGCTCAGGTCCACCTCCTCCACCGACTCGTCGCGGCCGTCGCGGATGAACGCCAGGAACTGGTCGAGAATCGCATCCATGTCCTCGATGTCGCGAACCATGTCGTCGGTCAGGTCGCTGCGGTCGCCCATCAACTCCAGGGACAAGCGCAATCGGGTCAACGGCGTACGCAGGTCATGAGACACCCCGGCCAGCATCAGTTCGCGCTCGCGACCGGCCTGCTCGACATCTTCGGCCATCTGGTTGAAAGCGCGGTAAACCTCGGTCATTTCGCTCGGCGTATCGCTGATTGGCAAACGCACGCTGCGACCCTGGCCAAGTTGACGTGCGGCATAGACCAGGCGCTTCAGGGGTTGATTGAGCTGGCTGACAAAAATCCACGCCGCTGCGGTGGACAGCAGGCCAATCGCGAGGAACCAGCCCAGGACGTTCCAGATTTTCTGGCCGCGTAGCGGATGCGGGTACAGCGGTACTTTCAGCCAGCCTTCACCCAGGCTTGGCGCCCGGACCCACAACGCCGGCGGCGCATGCATGCGCAATCGCACCTCGGTGTCCGCCCCCAGTTCGGCCTGCATCTGCCGCTGGTAGATCTCGCTGTAGGGCCAGTGTTGTTCACCTTCCGGCACACCGGCACCTACCACCCGTATCAGGGGTACGGCATCGGCGATCTTGTCGCGGTTTTTTTCATCGGCCGCCCAGTACGCGCGCAACGTCAGGGCGACACCGTGGCTGTACTGACGGTCCACCAGCACGTCCTCGTTCATCAACAGATAAACCAGGGTCAGTGCCTTGGAGAACAGAACGACGATGAGCACCAGCCAAAGGGTGCGGGAGAAAAAGCTCTGGGGGAACCAAACCGGGGTTTTCATGGATAACCGCTACACACTTGCAGGAGCGAGGAATGCTCGCACATTGCGGATCGCGAGTCTGCGGGCATGATCATATGACCCCTGGCCCGCACGACCCGCTCCTACAAAGCGCCGATCACTTGGTGGCGGCGCCATCCGGAACGAACACGTAACCCACACCCCAAACCGTCTGGATGTAACGCGGCTTGGACGGATCAGGCTCGATCATCCGGCGCAGACGGGAAATCTGCACGTCAATGGAGCGCTCCAGGGCATCCCACTCGCGACCACGGGCCAGGTTCATCAGCTTGTCACGGGTCAATGGCTGACGGGCATTCATCACCAGCGCCTTGAGGACCGCAAACTCACCGGTGGTGAGCATGTGCACTTCTTCACCGCGCTTGAGCTCGCGGGTGGCCAGGGACAGTTCGTAGTCGCCGAAAGTCACGCTTTCGTCTTCGCTGCCCGGTGCGCCCGGCACCGGCGCCGATTGACGACGCAACACAGCCTTGACGCGCGCCATCAGCTCGTCCGGGTTGAACGGCTTGGCCAGGTAATCGTCAGCGCCCAGCTCCAGGCCCTTGATGCGGCTCAGCTCATCGCCCTTGGCGGTCAGCATGATGATTGGAATCTGGTTGTTCGCGCCACGCAGGCGACGGCAGGCGGTCAGGCCGTCTTCGCCGGGCAGCATCAGGTCGAGGACGACCAGGTTGAACACTTCGCGTGCCAGCAGGCGATCCATTTGCTCGGTATTCGGGACGGCACGGGCGCGGTAGCCCTTGCTGACGAAAAAACGCTCCAACAGGCTGCTGAGGCCCGGATCGTCGTCAACAATAAGAATTTTCTCGCCTTCAGCAATGTTTGCAGTGCTGCTCATTGGATGCTCCTTTGATCTCGGCGCGCATTATGGCGTAGCTGCCGTTATACGCACCGTGTGCATTGTTAGCAGATTTTTCCTTTACCGCCAGAAAACCGGCCGTTACACCCGTATCCCGCGATGCCCCCTAACGGCAGAACGCTGGTTATAATGCGCGGCCTTTTGTGTCAGGCAACATCAGACAGGTACTACAGACATACGCTAATTATTTTCGTAGCGTTGGCAGTATTTGTTCGATTTCACGGGTCAACGGAGTGCCTGTTGACTCAGGTAGCGGCGCAGGCCAGGCCGCTCAACCAGACTCGCCAAGCCCCTATTTCTGCGCCTGCGAGCCTGCTTTCACAATTTGTCAGGTGGTTTTATGGACAGCATCAACAGCCGCATCGCCGAGGAACTCGGCGTACGCCCACAACAGGTCGAAGCGGCCGTCGCGCTACTCGATGAAGGCTCTACGGTTCCCTTCATCGCCCGTTACCGGAAAGAAGTGACCGGCAGCCTCGATGACACCCAGTTGCGTCATCTGGAAGAACGTCTGCGCTACCTGCGAGAACTCGACGAACGGCGCATCAGCATCCTTGCCAGCATCCAGGAGCAAGGCAAGCTGACCCCGCAACTCGAGCGTGACATCAAGCTCGCCGACACCAAGACCCGCCTCGAAGACTTGTACCTGCCGTACAAGCAGAAGCGCCGCACCAAGGGCCAGATTGCCCTGGAAGCCGGCCTCGGCGACCTGGCCGACGGCCTGTTCAACGACCCGACACTGACGCCGGAAGTCGAAGCCGCGCGCTTCGTCGATGCCGAAAAAGGCGTGGCCGACGTGAAGGCTGCCCTCGAAGGCGCCAAGTACATCCTCATGGAGCGCTTCGCCGAAGACGCCGGCCTGCTGGACAAGCTGCGCAATTACCTCAAACAGGAAGCCACCCTCAGTGCCCGCGTGATCGCCGGCAAGGAAGAGGAAGGCGCCAAGTTCCGCGACTACTTCGAACACGACGAACCGTTGAAAAGCATGCCGTCGCACCGCGCGCTGGCGATTTTCCGTGGCCGCAACGAAGGCATTCTCAGCTCCGCGCTGAAAGTCGGCGATGAACTGCCCGGCACCATGCATCCGTGCGAAGGCATGATCGGCCAGCACGTCGGCATCCAGAACCAGAACCGCGCCGCCGACAAATGGCTGGGCGAAGTGGTGCGCTGGACCTGGAAGGTCAAGCTCTACACCCACCTGGAAACCGACTTGCTGGGCGAGCTGCGCGATGGCGCGGAAACGGAGGCGATCAACGTGTTCGCCCACAACCTGCACGACCTGCTGCTGTCCGCCCCGGCCGGCCCGCGTGCCACCCTGGGCCTCGACCCGGGCCTGCGCACCGGCTGCAAGGTCGCCGTGGTCGATTCCACCGGCAAGCTGCTGGATCACGCCACGGTTTATCCGCACGTGCCGCACAACAAATGGGACCAGACCATCGCCGTGCTCGCCGCCCTGTGCGCCAAGCATTCGGTCGATCTGATCGCCATCGGCAACGGCACCGCCAGTCGTGAAACCGACAAGCTGGCCGCTGAGCTGATCAAAAAATATCCAGCGATGAAGATGACCAAAGTCATGGTCTCCGAAGCCGGCGCGTCGGTTTACTCGGCCTCGGAACTGGCCTCCAAGGAATTCCCTGACCTCGACGTGTCGATCCGTGGTGCGGTGTCGATTGCTCGCCGCCTGCAAGACCCGCTGGCCGAGCTGGTGAAGATCGATCCGAAATCCATCGGTGTCGGCCAGTACCAGCACGACGTGTCGCAGCTGAAACTGGCGCGCGGCCTGGATGCGGTGGTCGAAGACTGCGTGAACGCCGTGGGCGTGGACGTGAACACCGCTTCCGTAGCGCTGCTGGCGCGCATCTCCGGCCTCAATGCAACCCTGGCGCAGAACATCGTCAGCCATCGCGACGAGCACGGCGCGTTCAAAACCCGCGCCGCGCTGAAGAAAGTCGCGCGCCTTGGCGAGAAAACCTTCGAACAGGCCGCCGGCTTCCTGCGCGTCATGAATGGCGAGAATCCGCTGGATTCGTCCGCCGTGCACCCGGAAGCCTATCCGCTGGTTCAGCGAATCGCGGCTGAAACTGACCGTGACATCCGCTCGCTGATTGGCGATGCCGCGTTCCTCAAGCGTCTCGATCCGAAGAAATACACCGACGAAACCTTCGGTCTGCCGACCGTAACCGACATTCTCCAGGAGCTGGAAAAGCCCGGTCGCGACCCGCGTCCCGAGTTCAAGACCGCCGAGTTCCAGGAAGGCGTCGAAGACCTCAAGGACTTGCAACCGGGCATGATCCTCGAAGGTGTGGTGACCAACGTGACCAACTTCGGCGCGTTCGTCGACATCGGCGTGCATCAGGACGGTTTGGTGCACATCTCTGCACTATCGGAGAAGTTCATCAAGGATCCACGGGAAGCGGTGAAGGCCGGCGATGTGGTGAAAGTGAAGGTCATGGAAGTCGACATCCCGCGTAAACGCGTGGGCCTGTCGATGCGCATGAGCGACACCCCGGGCGAGAAGATCGACGGTGCTCGCGGTGCACGTCCAGGATCGGCTCCGCGCCAATCCCAGAACACCGCGCCGCGCAAGGAAACCACGGCGGCGGCTCCGGCCAACAACGCCATGGCTTCGCTGTTCGCCAATGCCAAGCAGTTGAAGAAACGCTGATGGACATCCCGGCCGGGCTGACCGAAAGCGCGTTTTTCAAGCATCTGGGCTGTCGTCTGCACAGCCTGGAAACCGGGGTGGCGCAAGTCGCCCTGGCGCTGGAACCCGAGCTGCGCAATCGCGGCGGCAAGCTGCACGGCGGGGCCTTGTTCAGTCTGGTGGACATTGCCATGGGGCTGGCCTGCTCCAGCACCCACGGCTTTGATCAGCAGAGCGCGACCATCGAATGCAAGATCAACTACATCCGCGCCGTCGCCGACGGTGAGGTGATGTGCACCGCCCGGGTGATCCATCCGGGCCGGCGCACGCTGGTGGTCGAAGCTGACGTGATGCAAGGCGACAAACTCGTCGCAAAAGCACAAGGCACGTTCGCTGTCCTGTAGCTAGACGTCATCGATTTGAGTTAATTTCAACGCAATCAAACCTGTGGGAGCGAGCTTGCTCCCATAGGGATTGTGCGGTTATTAACTGACCGGCATATGGCCTGAGCGGCTCCAAAAACCAGGCGAAAACGCCAGTTTTAACTTCACCCTTGTAGACCGTCTTGCCCACCCCCATATTGGGGCGACTGACGCGTGAAGGAATCCAACTTGAGCGAACTTCTCAACCGCCGCCTGGCCCTGCTCGGCGAGCGCGCTAACCTCTCTCTGCTCGAACAGTGCCTTCACGGCATCGAACGTGAATGCCTGCGCGTGACCGATGAAGGTCGGCTGGCGCAAACGCCGCACCCGGAAGCATTGGGTTCCGCGCTGACCAACGAACAGATCACCACTGACTATTCCGAATCGCTGCTGGAGTTCATCACCCCGGCCCTGCCCGATCCGGCGGACACGCTGGCGAGCCTGGACAATATTCATCGCTTTGCCTACAGCAAGCTCGGCAACGAGTACCTGTGGAGTCCGTCGATGCCGTGCCCGCTGCCGGCCGAGGAAGATATCCCGATCGCCTATTACGGCACGTCCAACATCGGTCAGCTCAAGTACGTCTACCGCAAGGGCCTGGCCCTGCGTTACGGCAAGACCATGCAGTGCATCGCCGGGATTCACTACAACTTCTCCCTGCCGGAGAAACTCTGGCCTCTGCTCAAGCAGGCCGAAGGCTTCGTCGGCACCGACCGCGACTATCAGTCGTCGGCCTACATCGCCCTGATCCGCAACTTCCGCCGCTACAGCTGGCTGCTGATGTACCTGTTCGGCGCATCGCCTGCACTGGACGCCGGCTTCCTGCGCGGCCGTTCGCATCAGTTGGAACAGCTGGATCCGGACACCTTGTACCTGCCGTACGCCACCAGCCTGCGCATGAGTGACCTGGGTTACCAGAGCAACGCACAGGCCGGCCTGACGCCGTGCTACAACGATCTGGGCAGCTACATCGACAGCCTGCGCAAAGCGGTGGCCACGCCCTATGCGCCGTACGTCGAAGTCGGCACCCACAAGGACGGTGAGTGGGTTCAACTCAACACCAACATCCTGCAGATCGAAAACGAGTACTACTCCAACATTCGCCCCAAACGCGTGACCTACACCGGCGAGCGGCCGATCCAGGCGCTGATGGCCCGTGGCATCCAGTACGTTGAAGTTCGCTGCCTGGACATCAACCCGTTCCTGCCGACGGGCATCGATCTCACCGAATCGCGCTTCCTCGACGCCTTCCTGCTGTACTGCGCCCTGAACGACAGCCCGTTGCTGACCAACACCAGCTGCGGCAATGCGACCTCGAACTTCCTCAGCGTGGTCAAGGAAGGTCGCCGTCCGGGCCTGCAACTGCAACGCGATGGTCACCCCGTTGACCTGAAAGAGTGGGCCGCACAATTGCTGGAAAACATCGCACCCCTGGCGGCGATGCTGGATCAGAGCCACGGCGGCGATGCCCACAGCAAGGCGCTGGATGCGCAACTGGCCAAGGTCAAGGACCCATCCCTGACGCCATCAGCCCAAGTCCTGGCGGCCATGGCCGAGCACAAGGAAAGCTTTGCCCAGTTCTCCCTGCGCCAGAGCCGCGCCCACGCCGAGTTTTTCCGTAGCCAGCCATTGCCGGCTGAGGAACAGGCCCGGTTTGAAGAACTGGCGCGCTCGTCGCTGGCTCAACAGGCGGAGCTGGAACAGAACGAAGTCGGCGATTTCGACGTGTTTGTCGGGTCGTATCAGGCGAGCATTCTGGCGATCAGCAACTGACATCAGAGTGTCCTTCGGACCTTATCGCGAGCAGGCTCGCTGCCACAGTGGACTTTCAGTGTTGCCACAATTGTGCAAACACCTGTGATTACTGTGGGAGCCTGCTCGCGATTGACCGCGCAGCGGTCACGGTTAGATTTTTCCGCTCATAAGCTCATTCGAAAAAGTTATTTATTTTCGAATTCTTAGATCATTTAGTCTCCTTTCACGCCGACTCTCGGTCGCCTGACAAGGAGCTTCCCGATGAAACTGCATTTCCCTCTTCGCCTGCTGGCGGCCGCCTCTCTGGCGGCAGCGAGCTTCTTTGCCCAGGCGGCTGACGTGACTGTCGCCTACCAGACCACCGTTGACCCGGCCAAAGTCGCCCAGGCCGATGGCGCCTATGAAAAAGCCACCAAGGCCGACATCAGCTGGCGCAAATTCGATAACGGTGCCGACATCATCGCCGCCATCGCCTCCGGTGACGTGCAGATCGGCTACCTCGGTTCCAGCCCCCTGACGGCGGCTATTACCCGCAAAGTCCCGGTGGAAACCTTCCTGATCGCCACCCAGATCGGCGCCGCCGAAGCGCTGGTGGCCCGTGATGGTTCCGGGATCAAGACCCCGCAAGACCTGATTGGCAAGAAAATCGCCGTGCCATTCGTCTCCACCGGCCACTACAGCCTGCTGGCCGCGCTGAAGCACTGGAACATCGACCCCTCGAAAGTCACCGTCCTCAACCTCGCCCCGCCCGCCATCATCGCTGCATGGAAACGTGGTGACATCGATGCCACCTACGTGTGGGACCCGGCCCTGGGCGTCGCCAAGGAAAACGGCAAAGTGCTGATCACCTCCGGCGAACTGGCCAAGTTCGGCGCGCCGACCTTCGATGCCTGGATCGTGCGCAAGGACTTCGCCGAGAAACACCCGGAAATCGTCACCGCGTTCGCCAAAGTGACCCTGGACGCCTACGCCGACTACCGCAAAGACCCGAAAGCCTGGCTGGCCAATCAAGGTAACGTCGACAAGCTTGTAAAACTGTCTGGCGCCAAGGCCAGCGATATTCCGCTGCTGCTGCAAGGCAACGTTTATCCACTGGCGGCTGATCAGGTCATCACCCTGGGGGCGCCGACCACCAAGGCCATCACCGACACCGCCGCGTTCCTCAAGGAACAAGGCAAGGTCGAGGCTGTGCTGCCGGACTACGCACCCTACGTCAGCGCCAAGTTCATCACCAACTGATCGGGAGTTCATCGCCATGGCCTTGCTACAGCTGGAGCGCATCAGCGCACAGTACCCTGGCAGCCCGGAACCGGTGCTGGCGGATATTTCCCTGAGCCTGGGGCCCCGGCAATTGCTGGTTGCCCTCGGCCCGTCCGGCAGTGGCAAGACTTCGCTGTTGAACCTGATTGCCGGTTTCGTCGAACCCAGCGCCGGGCGCATCACCCTCGACGGCGTGCCCGTCAAAGGCCCGAGTGCCGAACGCGGCGTGGTGTTCCAGGACGACGCCCTGCTGCCCTGGCAGGACGTGCTGGCCAACGTCGGCTTCGGCCTGGAACTGGCCGGCATTCCTCGGGACAAACGCGAAATCCGCGCCCGGGAAATGCTCGCGCTGGTAGACCTTTCCGGATTTGAACACCGCCGCATCTGGCAACTGTCCGGTGGGCAGAAGCAGCGCGTCGGCCTGGCCCGCGCCCTCGCTGCCGACCCACGGGTTCTATTGATGGACGAACCCTTTGGCGCCCTCGATGCGTTCACCCGCGAGCAGATGCAGGAACTGTTGCTGCAAGTCTGGCGGCGCACGGCCAAACCGGTGTTCCTGATTACCCACGACATCGAAGAAGCCGTGTTCCTCGCCACCGACCTGAATCTGCTGGCGCCCAATCCGGGGCAAATCGTCGAGCGCCTGAGCCTGGACTTCGGCCAGCGTTACGCGGCCGGCGAGTCGGCACGGGCGATCAAATCCGACCCGCGCTTTATCGAAACCCGCGAACACGTGCTCGCCAGAGTCTTCTCCCAACGCAGCGCCGCCCAGCGGCAGGAGCGCGCATGAGCAGCTATGAAATTCCGGCCGTTGCGGTAAAACCCGGCGCTTCGGTGATTCCGGTTCGTCGCACTTTGAGCACTCGCTGGATCAGCGTGCTGACGCTGATCGCCCTCGTGGTCCTCTGGTGGGCCGTTACCGCGACCGGTTTGATTGAACCCTTGTTCCTGCCTCCACCGTCCGCCGTCCTGCAAAAAGGCTGGTTGCTGGCCACCAGCGGCTACATGGATTCGACCCTGTGGCAGCACCTGGGCGCGAGCCTCAGCCGCATCGGCCTGGGCCTGGGCTTCGCGGTGCTGAGCGCCGTACCGGTTGGCATCGCCATCGGTCACAACCGCATAGCTCGCGGCGTTCTCGATCCGCTGATCGAGTTCTACCGCCCGATTCCACCGCTGGCCTATCTGCCGCTGATCGTGATCTGGTGCGGCATCGGCGAGCTGTCGAAAGTGCTGTTGATCTACCTGGCCATTTTCGCCCCGATCGCCATTGCCACCGCGACCGGTGTTCGCACGGTCGACCCGGCAAAATTGCGCGCCGCGCAGTCGTTGGGCGCGACCCGTGCACAGTTGATTCGCCATGTGATTCTGCCCAGCGCGTTGCCGGATATTTTGACCGGTGTGCGCATTGGTCTGGGTGTGGGCTGGTCGACACTGGTCGCCGCCGAATTGATCGCCGCCACCAGCGGCCTGGGTTTCATGGTGCAGTCGGCCGCGCAGTTCCTGGTCACCGATGTGGTGGTCCTGGGGATTCTGGTGATCGCGCTGATCGCCTTTGCCATGGAGATGGGCTTGCGCGCCCTGCAACGCAAACTCGTGCCATGGCACGGCCAGGCCCACTAAAAATTGCCGTGTGAAAAACCTGTGGGAGCAAGCTCCCACAGGAGTCAACACTCAGAGTTGAAGAGAACCACCATGAGCCACCTGACCATCACCCCACTAAGCTCCGCCCTCGGCGCGCAGATCAGCGGCGTCGACATCAGCCAGCCACTGAACCTGGAACAGCGCGACGCCATCGAGCAAGCGTTGCTCAAGCATCAGGTGCTGTTCTTCCGCGACCAACCGATCACGCCCCGGCAGCAAGCGCGTTTCGCGGCCAATTTCGGTGATCTGCACATTCACCCGATCTACCCGAACGTGCCGGAACAACCGGAAGTGCTGATCCTCGACACCGCCGTCACCGACGTGCGCGACAACGCAATCTGGCACACCGACGTGACCTTCCTGCCCACCCCGGCGATGGGCGCGGTGCTCAGCGCCAAGCTGCTGCCGGAGTTCGGCGGCGACACCCTGTGGGCCAGCGGGATTGCGGCGTACGAAGCCTTGTCGGCGCCGGTGAAAGCCTTGCTCGAAGGGCTGACCGCCACCCACGACTTCACCCGTTCGTTCCCGCTGGAGCGCTACGGCAATACGCCAGAAGCGTTGGCCCAATGGGAAGAAGCACGGCGCAAGAATCCACCGCTGTCGCACCCGGTGATCCGTACCCATCCGGTGAGCGGGCGCCGTTCGTTGTTCGTCAATGAAGGGTTCACGTCGAAGATCAACGAGCTGTCGGAAACCGAAAGCGAGGCGATTCTGAAGTTCCTGTTCGCCCACGCCACCCGGCCGGAATTCACCATTCGCTGGCGCTGGCAGAAAGACGATATCGCGTTCTGGGATAACCGCGTGACACAACATTACGCGGTGGATGATTACCGGCCGGCGCGGCGGGTGATGCAGCGGGCGACGGTGTTGGGGGATGTGCCGTTTTTTCGCTGAACTCCAAGTGCAGTGTTGATTGTCCCGGCCCCATCGCGAGCAGGCTCGCTCCCACACTGGTTCTGTGTTGACCAAAATTTTGCGGTCAACCGCCATCCCTGTGGGAGCGAGCCTGCTCGCGATAAGGACGGAGCAGACGCCAGAAGACCTGGCTGACGGTTACTCAGCCGTCGAAGGCTTCTCCCAAAGATTGATCCCACCCTCCTGGGCAAACCGGTCGATCTCCGCCAGCTCCTGCTCACTGAAACTCAAATTCTTCAACGCCCCGACGTTCTCGATAATCTGCTCCGGCCGGCTCGCACCGATCAGCGCCGAGGTTACGCGCGGGTCGCGCAGGGTCCAGGCCAGGGCCAGTTGCGCCAGACTTTGACCGCGACGCTTGGCGATCTCGTTAAGCGCACGCACGTGGGCAATGTTGGCCTCGGACAGGTGCGAAGCCTGCAACGAAGCACCGCCAGGACGATTGACCCGTGCATCCGCCGGCACGCCGTTGAGGTACTTGTCGGTCAGCAAACCCTGGGCCAGTGGCGTGAACGCAATCACACCCGTGCCAAGTTCGTCGGTGGTATCGAGCAGGTCTTTTTCCACCCAGCGATTGAGCAGGTTGTAGGCCGGTTGATGGATCAACAGCGGGACTTTCCACTCTTTGAGCAACGCCGCCATTTCGCGGGTCTTCACCCCGGAATAGGACGAAATGCCGATGTACAGCGCCTTGCCCTGTTGCACCGCGGTGGCCAGTGCGCTGGCGGTTTCTTCCAGCGGGGTGTCCGGGTCGAAACGGTGGGAATAGAAAATGTCCACGTAATCCACGCCCAGGCGCTGCAGGCTCTGGTCGAGGCTGGCCAGCACGTACTTGCGCGAACCGCCGCCCTGACCGTAAGGGCCGGGCCACATGTCCCAACCGGCCTTGCTGGAGATGATCAGCTCATCGCGGTATTGCTTGAAGTCCTCGCGCAGCAAACGCCCGAAGTTGATCTCGGCGCTGCCGTAGGGCGGGCCGTAGTTGTTGGCCAGGTCGAAATGGTTGATGCCCAGGTCAAACGCGGTGCGCAACAACGCACGCTGGGTATCGATCGGCGTGCTGTCGCCGAAGTTGTGCCACAGGCCCAGGGACAGCGCCGGCAGCACCAGCCCGCTGCGGCCCACGCGGCGGTAAGGAATGGAGTCGTAGCGGTTTTCGGCAGCGGTGTAAGTCATCGAATCCTCTCTTGTCTGTCTTGAATCTGGTATCGACTGCTTCGCCAGTCGCCCAGCATACGCTTAGACAAACGCCAGAAAAGCCCGGCGTCGACCAATTGCTGAAACGTTTCACAGAATTCATCGTTTGATCTTCATCCGGCCCCCGCAAACACCTCCCCCAAACACCGGCATCGGTGACGGTGGTGTGTCATTGAGGAATTTCATCCCGGGTGAATGGGCAGATCCTGCGGGTCAAGGGTGGGTTGGTTTAAGGCCGGGCCCGCCTGACCTATGCTCAGTAGTGGTATTGATGACTTGGCTTGCACTGACACCGTCGTGACCCCAATCGCGAGCAGGCTCGCTCCCACAGGGATCGCAGTGATCTTTGTGGGCGCGAGCTTGCTCGCGATCGCGGTTTGTCGGGCATTGCTCATCTATCGGACGGAACACAGACCATGCACACCACCATCATCATCACCTTTGGCCTGATCCTCCTGGCGCTGATGCTGTTCATCGGCGAGAAAATCGGCTTCACCCGCCAGACCCTGGCCTACGGCTTTGTCGCACTGTGGCTGGCGCTCACATTGATCAATTCCGCGGTCGGCATGGTTCACGCCGGTCAGCCATTGAGCACCGAAGTGGTGGTCGGCACCGTGGTGTTCAGCGTCCCGGTGGCGGCGCTGGTGCTGTTCATGGTGCTGACCAGCGAAACCTGATCCCCCGATCAACGCACCAGATGCAGGAACTGCATGTGCCGCTCGTACTGATCAAGGATGTCGTTGATGATCTGTTCCTTGGTGTACCCCACCAGATCGTAGTTCTGACTGCCCTCGCTCAAATGCACTTCGGCCCGGTAATAACGACGGTTGTTGAGCTCCTTGGAGCCCATGCCGCCGCGGGCAAATGACGGCGTGAAGTAGCCACGCATCTGCACCTGATAAACAAACGGATGTTCATCGCCGTGACCAATTTCCAGGCTGACGTTGTCATTGGCCGGGTCCGGCTGTGTGATGACCTTCAGGCCCTTTTCGACGAACACCGCCGAGACTTCTTCAATGGCCGGGCGCACCGTCGAATCGAGGAAGCGATAGACCTCGTCCCGCGACGGGAAATGCACCGCCTGACTCAAACGCTGACGCCAGCCGCCGCGCCGCGAGCCGGACACCGGCGCCAGGGAATGCAACTGCGCGATCTGCTTTTGCGACTCCAGGTAAAACGCTTTGTGCAGCCCCCACATCATCAACAGCAAAATCAGCGAGAACGGCAGCGAAGTCAGCACCACCGCCGACTTCAGCGCATCGATGCTGCCGGAGAACAGCAGCGCACTGGTCACCAGCGCCGTCATCGCGCCCCAGAACACCCGCAGCCATTTCGGCCCGTCTTCGTCCGGGTTGCCGCCCTTGGCGGACAGCGTCGACAACACCACCGTGCCGGAGTCGGCCGAAGTCACGAAGAACACGAAGCTGATGAACACCGTGACCGCAATCACGGTTTTGCTCCACGGGTAGGTTTCCAGCAGCAGGTACAGGGTCATCGACGGGTTATCGATGGCCGACATGCCCAGCGCACTCATGCCGTGGTTGAGCACTTGATCGATGGCGCTGTTGCCGAAGATCGACATCCACGCCAGGGTGAAACCGAGCGGGATCAACAGCACGCCGAAGACGAATTCGCGGATGGTGCGGCCGCGGGAAATCCGCGCGATGAACAGGCCCACGAACGGCGACCAGGCAATCCACCAGGCCCAGTAGAACACCGTCCAGCCGCCGAGCCAGTCGCTGGGTTTGTCGTAGGCGTACAGGTCAAAACTCTTCATCGGCAAGGCGCCGAGGTAGTCACCGAGGTTCTGGATCAGGGTATTGAGCAGGTGCTGCGTCGGGCCGGCGAACAACACGAACAGCAGCAACGCGCAGGCCAGCAGCATGTTGATGTCGGACATGACCCGCACCCCCTTATCGACGCCGGACACGGCAACGATGATTGCCGCCCCCATCATCAGGGTGATCAGGCCGACCTGAATCCACTGGGTGTGGGCGATGCCGAACAGGTAGTCCAGGCCCGAGTTGAGGTGCAGCACACCAAAGCCCATGTCCGCACCGAGACCGAACACCGTGGCGATGATGCCGAAGCCATCCACCGCGTAGCCGATCGGCCCATTGATGCGCTTGCCAATCAGCGGATACAGCGCCGAACGCAAGGCCAGCGGCAGGTTATGGCGGTAGGCGAAATACGCCAGCGCCATGCCGACGAAAGCGAACACACCCCAGCCGTGCAGCCCCCAGTGCAGAAACAGAATCTGCATCGCCTGACGCGCCGCGTCCGCCGTGCCGGCCTCGCCTTGGGGCGGTTGCAGCATGTGGGTCAGCGGTTCGGACACACAGAAGAAAAACAGGGTGATGCTGATGCCGGCGGCGAACAACATGCCGGCCCAGGACAGGTAGCTGAACTCGGGCTCGTCGTGGTCGGCACCGAGCTTGATCTTGCCGTAGCCGGACAAGGCGGTGACCACCACGAAGACCAGATACAGCGTCATCGCCAGCATGTAGTACCAGCCGACCGTATTGGCCGCCCAGTTTTGCGCCGCCAGCAACCAGGCACCGGCTTGTTCAGGCAGGGCGATGACCACGACGCCGAACAGCAGAATGAAACTCGCCGCAAAGTAGAACACCGGCGGATTCATGCGGACCAGGCCGCTTGGAGGGAGGGACGATGCACTCATGAACGGTGCACCTCGAAGGGGTAAAACGTGGCTGTAGAAATCAGACTCAGCAAAGGCAAGCCTCCTGTTGTGAGCGGGCGGCGAACCACCGGTTTAACTTGAATGAACGTTCAATTTAAACATGGATAGGGTGCTAAGGACTAATCGCAGGGCTCGGCGGTCGTTTTCTTGTGCCAGTTCAAGGGAGGGTATGAGGCAGGATTAAATCAAAGCCGTTAGCTCGATTCGGCATGAAATCCAATCGCGAGCAAGCTCGCTCCCACCGCGGATCTTCAGTGAACCATGACTGTGAACACCCGAAAATCCTGTGGGAGCGAGCTTGCTCGCGATGAGGGCCTGTCAGTCAGCCAGGATTTCTGGAATTACTTCTGCGCCCCATCATCATGCTGCAGATTCGCCTGGGTCAGGTTGCTGCCCGCCGGCACGCTGCGGGTCAGCCAGACGTTGCCGCCAATGGTCGAACCCTTGCCGATGGTGATCCGTCCCAGAATCGTCGCGCCGGCATAGATCACCACGTCATCCTCGACAATCGGGTGACGCGGCTGGCCCTTCTGCAACTGACCGTCTTCGTCCGCCGGGAAGCGCTTGGCGCCCAGGGTCACGGCCTGATAAATCCGCACGCGCTCGCCGATGATGGCGGTCTCGCCGATCACCACGCCTGTCCCGTGGTCGATGAAAAAACTGCGGCCAATCTGCGCGCCGGGGTGAATGTCGATGCCGGTGGCCGAGTGGGCGATTTCCGCGCTGATCCGCGCCAGCAACGGCAAACCGGCGCGATACAAATGGTGAGCCAGGCGATGGTGGATCACCGCCAGAATCCCCGGATAGCACAGCAATACTTCATCGACGCTGCGTGCCGCCGGGTCACCGTGATAGGCCGCCAGAACATCGGTATCGAGCAGGCTGCGCAACCCCGGCAACGCGAGGGCGAAGTCCTGGATGATCTGGATGGTCCTGGCCTCGACCTCGGTGTCGACCTTGGCGCTGTGGCGCGCGGCGTAGCGCAATTCGAGCCGCGCCTGAGCCAGCAAGGCATTCAGTGCGACGTCGAGGGTATGGCCGACGTAGAAGTCTTCACTTTCCTCGCGCAGGTCCACCGGCCCCAGGCGCATGGGAAACAGCGCACCGCACAAGGCTTCGAGAATCTCCGCCATGGCCGCGCGGGACGGCAATTCGCGCCCTCCCTGCTCGGTGCTGGCACGGCCGTTTTGCGCGCGCCACTGGTCACGTGCCGTGCGCAGCTGGCTGACGATGCTCTGCAATTGCCAATGGCTGGAACGCTCACTCACGGTAAAAACTCCTCACGGGCGGCCGGACAGTCTGGCCGCGTCAAAGGCAAATACTTTACGGCAAGGGCCGTGAGCCAAATTAAGAACCAATTGTGCTGTGTTAAGCACTGTTGGCTATAAGCGATTGGTGGTTGGCGGTTGCCGCTTCAAATAGGCGTGCCTATAGTCCACACATCTCCCACCGCCAGTACGGAACCATGTTCAATCAAGAGCCGTTCAATCAAGAGCCGATCAAACAACAGCTTGCCCGCTTTAACCGTCTCGACCTGCTCGGTCAGCCCACCGCCCTGGAAAAGCTCGAACGCCTGTCGACCTGGCTGGGCCGCGACCTGTACGTCAAACGCGATGACCTGACACCACTGGCCATGGGCGGCAACAAGCTGCGCAAACTCGAGTACCTGGCCGCCGATGCCCTGGCGCAAGGTGCCGACACCTTGATCACCGCTGGCGCGATTCAGTCCAACCATGTGCGCCAGACGGCCGCCATTGCCGCCAAACTGGGCCTGGGCTGCGTAGCGCTGCTGGAAAACCCCCTCGGCACCGACGACGCCAACTATCTCGGCAATGGCAATCGGCTGTTGCTGGACCTGTTCGATGCCAAGGTCGAGCTGGTGGAAAACCTCGACAATGCCGACGAGCAATTGCACGCCCTCGCCGCTCGCTTGCGCAGCAACGGCAAAAAACCGTATCTGGTGCCGATTGGCGGCTCCAATGCGCTGGGCGCCCTGGGTTATGTGCGTGCCGGGTTGGAACTGGCGGAACAGATCAAGGACACCGGCCTGAATTTCGCCGCCGTGGTGTTGGCCTCGGGCAGCGCCGGAACCCACAGCGGCCTGGCATTGGCCTTGAGCGAAGCACTGCCGGATTTGCCAGTCATTGGCGTCACGGTGTCCCGTAGCGATGAGGACCAGCGGCCGAAGGTACAGGGCCTGGCCGAGCGCACCGCCGAGTTGCTGGGTGTGAGCCTGCCGAAGAGTTTCAAGGTCGAGTTGTGGGACGAGTATTTCGCGCCACGCTACGGCGAACCCAATGCCGGGACTCTGGCGGCGGTGAAGCTGGTGGCGAGTCAGGAAGGCCTGCTGCTGGACCCGGTCTACACCGGCAAGGCGATGGCCGGGTTGCTTGATGGCATCGGTCGTCAACGCTTCGATGAGGGCCCGATCATCTTCCTGCACACCGGTGGGGCGCCGGCGTTGTTTGCCTACAAGGACTTTCTGTAACCGTGAAGATCAAAAGATTGCAGTCGCAGGCTGCGATCTTTTCCACAACGCTCACATATTCCTTTATTGCATAACAAAAATAGAATTTATTATTTTCTAATCTAATAACGCCATCATATAGTCATACCTTAGGCAAATTTGCTGCAAGACGCATACGCTGCTTTAGGGCAGGATATCGCAGTCGTTCAAATCCCGAATTTGCCAACTTTCCTAAAGCGTCTTCCATAAGAAAACACAGGGGCTTGTCATGAATTTTTCCGCACTACGTCGAAATCTGCTGGTAGGTTCGCTGGGCCTGGCGCTGGGCGTCGGTCTGCTGGGCCAAGCGGTTGCCGGTGAGCAACTGCAAAAAATCAAGGACGCTGGCGTGATCAACGTCGGTCTGGAAGGCACCTACCCGCCGTTCAGTTTCGTCGACGCCGACGGCAAACTGACCGGCTTCGAAGTCGAGTTCTCCGAAGCCCTGGCCAAAGAGCTGGGCGTGAAGGTCAAACTGCAACCGACCAAATGGGACGGCATCCTCGCGGCGCTGGAATCCAAGCGTCTGGACGCAGTGATCAACCAGGTGACCATCTCCGAAGAGCGCAAGAAGAAGTATGACTTCTCCGAGCCTTACACCGTTTCCGGGATTCAGGCGCTGACGCTGACCAAGAACAAGGACACCATCAAGACCGCCGCCGACCTGGCCGGCAAGAAAGTCGGCGTAGGCCTGGGCACCAACTACGAAGCGTGGGTGAAAGAGAATGTGCCCAAGGCTGACGTCCGCACCTACGAAGATGACCCAACCAAGTTCCAGGACCTGCGTGTCGGCCGTATCGACGCCATCCTGATCGACCGCCTCGCCGCGCTGGAATACGCCAAGAAAGCCAAGGACACTTCTGCCGCCGGCGAAGCGTTCTCCCGTCAGGAAGCCGGCATTGCCCTGCGCAAAGGCGAGCCTGAGCTGTTGGCCGCTGTGAACAAAGCCATCGACAAGCTGCGCGCCGACGGCACGCTGAAAAAGCTTTCGGAAAAATACTTCAGCGCTGACGTCACTCAATAATGGAAGAAGCTTTTCAACTCGCACTGGACTCCCTGCCCTTCCTGCTCAAGGGGGCCTACTACACGGTCATCTTGAGCCTGGGCGGGATGTTCTTCGGCCTGGTGATGGGCTTCGGCCTGGCCCTGATGCGCCTGTCGCGCTTCAAGCTGGTGAGCTGGATCGCCCGCATCTACGTGTCGTTCTTTCGCGGCACGCCGTTGCTGGTGCAACTGTTCGTGATCTATTACGGCTTGCCGCAATTGGGCATGGAACTCGATCCGCTGCCGGCGGCCCTGATCGGCTTCTCGCTGAACATGGCCGCCTACGCCTGTGAAATCCTGCGTGCCGCGATCAGCTCCATCGAGCGCGGCCAGTGGGAAGCGGCTGCCAGTATCGGCATGACCCGTGCGCAGACCCTGCGCCGGGCCATCCTGCCGCAGGCGATGCGCACCGCATTGCCGCCGCTGGGCAACAGCTTCATTTCGCTGGTCAAGGACACCGCCCTGGCAGCCACCATCCAGGTGCCGGAGCTGTTCCGTCAGGCTCAGCTGATCACCGCCCGTACCTTCGAAGTGTTCACCATGTATCTGGCCGCCGCGCTGATCTACTGGATTCTGGCCACGGTGCTGTCGCACCTGCAGAACCAGTTGGAAGCCCGGGTCAATCGGCACGACCAGGAGTCCTGACCCCATGATTGTCGTGGAAAAACTGACAAAGCAGTTCAAGGGTCAAGTCGTGCTCAACGGCATCGATCTGCAAGTGAAGGAAGGTGAGGTCGTGGCGATCATCGGGCCGAGCGGCTCGGGCAAGACCACGTTCCTGCGCTGCCTGAACTTCCTGGAAGAACCCACCAGCGGCCGGATCAAGGTTGGCGACATCGAGATCGATACCAGCCGCCCGCTGAACCAGCAGCAGAGCCTGGTGCGCCGCTTGCGCCAGCATGTGGGCTTCGTGTTCCAGAACTTCAACCTGTTCCCCCATCGCACCGCCCTGGAAAACGTCATCGAAGGCCCGATCATCGTCAAGAAGATCCCGCACGCCGACGCCGTTGCCCTGGGTAAAAAGCTGTTGGCCAGGGTCGGCCTGGCGGGCAAGGAAGATGCCTACCCGCGCCGCCTCTCGGGCGGTCAGCAACAGCGTGTGGCGATTGCCCGTGCGCTGGCGATGGAACCTGAAGTGATCCTGTTCGACGAACCGACCTCAGCGCTGGACCCGGAGCTGGTAGGCGAAGTGCTTTCGACTATTCGCAGCCTCGCCGAGGAAAAACGCACCATGGTCATCGTCACCCACGAAATGGGCTTTGCCCGTGACGTGGCCAATCGTGTGGTGTTTTTCGACAAGGGCGTGATCGTCGAACAAGGCGAAGCGAAGGCGCTGTTTGCCAATCCGAAGCAAGAGCGCACCAAACAGTTTCTCAGCAAGTTCCTGAATAACGCTCACAACTAAATCCCCTCGCAACAATTGCAAACTTCCATGGATGGAAGTTTCACCCCCTATCAAAACCCCTTTCACACATAATTAAGCAACACACACAATAAGCATCTTTTTGTCAGAGCACACGGTACATATTTATATCCTGCAACAAACACATAACGTCTCCAGGCCGCTCGCCGCCACCCCACACCATCGCCAAAAACCCAAGCATTGCTGGCCCTCATGGTCAATGTCGACGCACCTATAGCGTTTATTAACTTCACTACGTAGGAACTTTCTGAATAACAGCAGATTTTGTATTCGAGCAACTAACGCTATTGACACTTATTCAAGCGAACTCGTATCTAGCCTCCCACCGGCGTCAATCATCACGCGCACTCATTATTTCCACTCAAAGTAATGAACGGTCTTGCTGCTCGACATTAAAGTTTCCGGTTTTCCAGAAACGGACCTCGTTGCAAGACTTCAAGGAGACTCTATGACAAGCACCTCGAACAAAACCGGACTGGCGGCCCCGACCCTGGCGCAATCCCACAAAACCGGCATCAACATCACTTCCGCCGCGCACCTGCTGATTGAGGTGCCCGCCTACGCCACGATGGACGAAGGCGACCTGATCGAACTGTTCTGGAACCACTGCTACGTCGCCTCCCGCGTGCTGACCGCCACTGACGTCGGCCAACCCGTTCAACTGCGCGTGCCCGAGAGCTTCATCGACAATGGCACCTCGCGCATCCACTACCGGGTCATGCAGGTCGGCCGGGGCCCGGCGCTGTCTGCCGCCAGATCCGTACAGATCAAACTCGATTGCCCCGGTGGCCAGCCCTCGGCCCTGTGTGGCGACGAAAACCAGAGCCTGGCACCGGTCAGCATCCCCGAGACGATCCGCCGCCAGGGGGTCAATCCGAACCAGGTCAAGCGGGGGGTGCCGTTAACCATCGAGCCGTACCTGAACATGGCCGCCGACGATGAAATCACCCTGCGCTGGGGTGACGTGCGCATGGACCTGCCCCGGGTCAAGACCAGCGATGTTGGTCAACCGATCCAGGTCTGGGTGCCGCCAGCGATCATCCTCGAAGGCGGCGAAGACCTGCGACTGGAAGTGACGTACTGCATCCTCGACCGCGTGGGCAACAACTCGCGCTGGGCGCCGGCGCGAACGCTGAAGATTGGTTGCGCCAACCCTTACCTCAAAGTCCCGAAGAAAGCCTCCCTCAAAGCAGCCGAAGCCCGCAGGCGATGAGACATTTGCGCCTTGCGCGGCGCTTTTTCTACAGGAGCAAGGCGTGCCCGCGATGGCGATCCAATGGGCGCTATCGCGGGCACGCCTTGCTCCTGCAAAAAGCCAAATCCAGCCTTGAACTGTTGCCCCGGAAACAGCTGTTGCCCCATGAACAGTGGGCGATGACACACTTCTATCTATATTCCTAAAAGTTAGTTCATAACTTATTTATAAACGCTTAGGGTATATAGACCGGACCACCGGACATTCTTGTTTTCGTTCGCCGCACCCCGCGGCGCTTCCATGAGATGTGAGGTAGGTATGGTCCGGAACACAATCACCCCAGTGCAGATCGCCAGGGCATTGCGTGTAGCCAAGGAGTGGCGTTGATGTCCAGTCTGGCAGAAGCAATTGTCCAGAGTGATCTGGACGTCGCCCCGCTGTTGTTGCCCGCGCAGGTGTTGCGCAATGACGCACAAGCGATCAAGGCGGCCCTTGAGCTGGCGCAAGTCGCCCGCCTGCAAGCGGCCAAACGCGACCAGCAGCGCAAGCTGCCGTGGTCGGAAGTCGAACAGTTCACCCGCAGCGGCCTGGGCAGCATCGCCATCCCGCGCGAGTACGGTGGCCCGCAGGTTTCGTTCGTCACATTAGCCGAGGTGTTCGCGATCATTTCCGCGGCAGACCCGGCGCTCGGACAAATCCCGCAGAACCAGTTCGGCATCCTCAACCTGGTGTCCGGCAGCGCCACCGAAGTGCAGAAAAAACTGCTCTTCAAAAGCGTGCTCGACGGCTGGCGCATCGGCAATGCCGGACCAGAACGCGGCAACAAAAACACCCTGGAGCTCAAGGCGCGCATCACCGCCGACGGCGATGGCTATGTCCTCAACGGGCAGAAGTTCTACTCCACGGGCGCGCTGTTCGCGCACTGGGTCGCGGTCAAGGCGCTCAATGACGACGGCAAGCAAGTGCTGGCCTTCGTGCGTCGCGGCACGCCGGGCTTGCGCATCGTCGACGACTGGTCCGGTTTCGGCCAGCGCACCACCGCCAGCGGCACCCTTTTGCTCAACAACGTGCGGGTCGATGCCGAACTGGTGGTGGACAACTGGAAGATCAATGAAAAGCCCAACACCCAAGGCGCCGTCTCGCAACTGATCCAGGCCGCCATCGACGCCGGTATCGCCCGTGGCGCCATCGACGACGCCATCGAATTCGTGAAAACCCGTGCCCGGCCATGGATCGACGCCAAGGTCGACCGGGCCAGCGATGACCTCTACGTGATCGCCGACATCGGCAGACTGAAAATCGAATTGCACGCCGCCGAAGCCCTGCTGCGCAAGGCCGGGCAGGTGCTCGATCAGGTCAGCGCCGCGCCGCTCACCGCCGAGTCCGCCGCTCGCGCCTCGATTGCCGTGGCCGAAGCCAAAGTGCTGACCACCGAAATTTCGCTGCTGGCCAGCGAGAAGCTGTTCGAACTGGCCGGCAGCCGCGCCACCCTCGCCGAGTTCAACCTCGATCGCCACTGGCGAAACGCCCGGGTGCACACCCTGCACGACCCGGTGCGCTGGAAATATCACGCCGTCGGCAGCTATCACCTGAACGGCACATTGCCCGCTCGCCATTCCTGGATTTAACGACCAGAACACTTTTCACCAGAGCTCTGGAGAACCACATGACCCTTTCTCAACACGTCGCGGTCATCACCAGCGATGAGCAAGCCCTGATTGTCGCCAGCGACCTGGCCGAAGATTTCAAACGCGACAGCGCCCTGCGCGACCGTGAACGCCGTTTGCCACACCCGGAGCTGGAAGTGTTTTCCCGCTCGGGCCTGTGGGGCATCAGCGTGCCCAAAGAGTACGGCGGCGCCGGGGTTTCCAACGTCACCCTGGCCAACGTCATCGCCCTGATCGCCCAGGCGGACGGCTCGCTGGGGCAGATCCCGCAGAACCATTTCTATGCCCTCGAAGTGCTGCGCGTGAACGGCAGCCCCGAGCAGAAAAAACGCCTGTACGCCGAAGTGCTGGCCGGCCAGCGCTTCGGCAATGCCCTCGCCGAACTGGGCACCAAAACCGCCCACGACCGCGTCACCCGCCTGACCCGCGATGGCGACGGCGACGGCTATCGCATCAACGGCCGCAAGTTCTACTCAACCGGGGCCATTTACGCCCAACGCATTCCGACCTCCGTTGTGGACGAAAACGGCGTGCAGCAACTGGCGTTCGTCCCGCGCAACAGCCAGGGCCTGACCGTGATCGACGACTGGAGCGGCTTTGGCCAGCGCACCACCGGCAGCGGCTCAGTGGTGTTCGAAGACGTGTTTGTCGCCGCCGAAGACGTGATTCCGTTCCAGAGTGCCTTCGAGCGCCCGACGCCGGTCGGCCCGCTGGCGCAGATTCTCCACGCCGCCATCGACACCGGCATCGCCCGCGCCGCCTATGAAGATGCGCTGCACTTCGTGCGCACCAAAACCCGGCCGTGGATCGACGCCACCCACGAAAAAGCCACCGATGACCCGCTGACGATCAAGAGCTTCGGCCACTTGAGCATCCGCCTGCACGCTGCCGAAGCCCTGCTGGAACGTGCCGGTGAACGCCTCGACCAGGCCCAGGCCGACACTAACGCCGAGACCGTCGCCGCCGCATCGATTGCCGTCGCCGAAGCCCGCGCCCTCAGCACCGAAATTTCCCTGGCCGCTGGCAGCACCCTGTTCGAACTGGCCGGCAGCCAGGCCACCCTGGCCGAACACGGTCTGGATCGCCACTGGCGCAACGCGCGCGTGCACACCCTGCACGACCCGGTGCGCTGGAAGTACCACGCAGTGGGCAACTACTACCTCAATGATGAAAACCCGCCACTGCGGGGGACTATCTGATGGCCAGGAAAAAGATCCTGCTCAACGCGTTCAACATGAATTGCATCGGGCACATCAACCACGGTTTGTGGACCCATCCCCGGGACACCTCGACCCAATACAAAACCATCGAATACTGGACCGAACTGGCGCAGTTGCTGGAACGCGGGCTGTTCGACGGCTTGTTCATCGCCGACATAGTCGGCGTCTACGATGTCTACCAGCAGTCCGTGGACGTACCGTTGAAAGAGTCGATCCAGCTGCCGGTCAACGACCCGCTGCTGCTGGTCTCGGCCATGGCCGCCGTGACCAGAAACCTCGGCTTCGGCCTCACCGCCAACCTCACCTACGAACCGCCGTACCTGTTCGCCCGGCGCATGTCGACCCTGGATCACCTGAGCCGTGGCCGGGTGGGCTGGAACATCGTCACCGGCTACCTCGACAGCGCCGCCAAGGCCATGGGCCTGAGCGAACAGGTCGAGCATGACCGCCGCTACGACCAGGCCGACGAATACCTGGAGGTGCTCTATAAGCTCTGGGAAGGCAGCTGGGAAAACGGGGCCGTACTCAACGATCCGCAACAACGGATCTATGCGCAGCCCGACAAAGTGCACAAGGTCGAGCACAAGGGCGAGTTCTATCAAGTCGAGGGGTATCACCTCTGCGAGCCGTCGCCGCAACGCACGCCGGTGCTGTTCCAGGCCGGCAGCTCCGATCGCGGCTTGCTGTTCGCCGGGCGCCATGCCGAATGCGTGTTCATCAGCGGCCAGAACAAACCGTCGACCAAAGTGCAGGTGGACAAGGTCCGCGCCAGCGCCGTCGAAGCCGGACGCAACCCTGAGGACATCAAGGTGTTCATGGGGCTGAACGTGATCGTCGGCGAAACCGAAGAACTGGCCTGGAAGAAGCACGCCGAGTACCTGAGCTACGCCAGCGCCGAAGCCGGGGTGGCGCATTTTTCCGCGTCCACCGGCATCGATTTTTCCGAGTACGCCATCGACGAGCCGATCCAGTACGTGAAAAGCAACGCGATCCAGTCGGCCACCAAAAACCTGCAAAACAACGACTGGACCCGACGCAAATTGCTCGAACAACACGCCCTGGGCGGCCGCTACATCACCCTGGTCGGTTCACCGCAGCAAGTGGCGGATGAGCTGGAATCGTGGATCGCCGAAACCGGGCTGGACGGCTTCAACCTGACGCGGATCGTCACGCCGGAAAGCTATGTGGATTTCATCGATCTGGTGATCCCCGAGCTGCAACGGCGAGGCTCGTACAAGACCGCCTACGACAACGGCAGCCTGCGCGAAAAGCTGTTTCACGGTGAGGCGCATTTGCCTGAGCAACATACCGGATCGACGTTCAGACGCTAAACGCATCGCGAGCAGGCTCGCTCCCACATTTGGAATGCATTCCCCTGTGGGAGCGAGCCTGCTCGCGATGAGGCCCTGATAAACACCCAAAATTCATGGACTGACTGGAAAAACCAACATGACCAAAAACCACCTCTCTAACCCAGTCAAAGCACTGGCCCTGGCCCTCGGCCTGTTCAGCTCTGCGGTGTTCGCCGCCGACGCACCGTTGAAAATCGGCACCACCGCCGCCTTCGCCATTCCCCTGGAAGCGGCGGTCGAAGAAGCCGGCAAGCAAGGCCTGAAAGTCGAGCTGGTGGAGTTCAGCGACTGGATCGCCCCCAACGTCAGCCTCGCCGCCGGCGATATCGACGTGAACTACTTCCAGCACATCCCGTTCCTGGAAAACGCCAAGGCCGCCTCCGGTTTTGACCTGGTGCCGTTCGCGCCGGGGATCATCAACAACGTCGGCCTCTACTCGAAAAAATACAAAAGCTTCGATGAACTGCCCGAAGGCGCCAGCGTGGCCATTGCCAACGACCCGATCAATAGCGGTCGTGGCTTGCAGCTGCTGGCCAAGGCCGGTTTGATCACCCTCAAGCCGGGCGTCGGCTACAAGGCCACCGAAGAAGACATCATCGCCAACCCGAAGAAAATCAAGATTCTGCAAGTCGAAGCCGTGCAGCTGGTGCGTGCCTATGACGACGCCGATCTGGTCCAGGGTTACCCGGCCTACATTCGCCTGTCGAAGACCTTCGATGCCAGTTCCGCCCTGCTGTTCGACGGCCTCGATCACAAGGAATACGTGATCCAGTTCGTGATCCAGCCCAAGAGCAAAACCGACCCGCGCCTGATCAAGTTCGTCGACATCTACCAGCACTCGCCCGCCGTGCGCGCCGCCCTGGATAAAGCTCACGGCAAGCTCTATCAAGCCGGTTGGGAGAGCTGAGCATGACGGCCGCGACCCAACGGCGACTGGAGATTCCAGAGCCCCGCCATGCACAACAGACCGAGCTGCACCCGGAGCTCAATCGTGCCCACGTGCGCTTTGTCGGCCTGGGCAAAACCTACGACGGCAAGCAAGGCCCGGTGGCCGCCCTGCAAGGCATCGACCTGGCGATCCAGCGCGGTGAAGTGTTCGGCATCATCGGCCGCAGCGGCGCCGGCAAGTCGTCGCTGATCCGCACCATCAACCGCCTTGAGCAACCGACGTCGGGTCGTGTGTTGATCGATCAAGTGGACATCGGCGAGTTCAATGAAGAGCGCCTGGTGGCCCTGCGTCGGCGCATCGGCATGATCTTCCAGCACTTCAACCTGATGTCGGCCAAGACCGTATGGCAGAACGTCGAACTGCCGCTGAAAGTCGCCGGGGTGCCCAAGGAAAAACGCGATCAAAAGGTCCGCGAACTGCTGGAACTGGTGGGCCTGCAAGCCAAACACAAGGCGTACCCGGCGCAGCTGTCCGGCGGCCAGAAACAGCGCGTCGGCATCGCCCGCGCCCTGGTGCACGACCCGGCCATTTTGCTGTGCGACGAAGCCACCTCGGCGCTCGACCCGGAGACCACCCAATCGATCCTCGGCCTGCTGCGCGAGATCAATCAGCGCCTGGGCCTGACCATCATTTTGATCACCCACGAAATGGCGGTGATCCGCGAGATCTGTGATCGGGTGGTCGTGCTCGAGCACGGGCGCATCGTTGAGCAGGGGCCAGTGTGGGAAGTGTTCGGCAACCCGCAGCACGAGGTCAGCAAAACGTTGCTCGCGCCGCTGCAACATGCGCTGCCGACAGAACTGCAAAGTCGCTTGCAAGCGCAGCCGCAGACCTCGGACGACGCTGTCGTTCTGCGCCTGCAATTCACCGGCTCGGCCCAGGACGAACCGGACATCGCCGCCCTGTTCGGTGCCCTCGGCGGTCGCGTGCGTTTGTTGCAGGGTGGTGTGGAACGCATTCAGGGCCACGCCCTCGGCCAACTGCTGCTGGCCGTGACCGGCTCGTCCCTCGGCACCGAAGCACTGCGCCAACGTGCCAGCCAATGGGCGCAACAGGTCGAGGTATTGGGCTATGTGGTTTGATCGATTGCTGCAAGGCTTCATCGACACGTTCTTGATGGTCGGCGTGTCGTCCTTGATCGCACTGTTGGCGGGGATTCCGCTGGCGGTGATCCTGGTCACCAGTTCCAAAGGCGGCATCTACGAGGCACCGACCATCAACCGCGCGCTGGGCGCGTTCGTGAACCTGTTCCGCTCGATTCCGTTCTTGATTTTGATGGTCGCGCTGATTCCGTTCACCCGCTTGATCGTCGGCACCACCTACGGCGTGTGGGCGGCCGTGGTGCCGTTGACCATCGCCGCGACGCCGTTCTTCGCGCGCATCGCCGAAGTCAGTTTGCGCGAGGTCGATCACGGCCTGATTGAAGCGGCGCAAGCCATGGGCTGCCGGCGCGGGCACATCGTCTGGCATGTGCTGTTGCCTGAGGCGCTGCCCGGCATCGTCGGGGGTTTCACCATTACCCTGGTGACCATGATCAACTCCTCGGCCATGGCCGGGGCGATTGGCGCGGGCGGGTTGGGGGACATCGCCTATCGATACGGGTATCAGCGCTTTGACAGCCAGATCATGCTGACGGTGATTGTGTTGCTGGTGGCGTTGGTGGCGGTGATTCAGCTGGGCGGGGATCGCTTGGCGCGGGGACTCAACAAACGCTAAGGGGGCCCTTTGTGGGAGCGAGTCCGCTCGCGATGGACGTCAACGATAACGAGGGCTGCCTGGATGAACACGGCGCTCTTGCGTCCATCGCGAGCAGGCTCGCTCCTACAAAAAGCGGATTTTTCCTACAGGAAAAATAGGTCTCCTACAGCCCTGTTCCCTTTCCTTTGCAGGACATTTCCTAGATTATTTCGCTCGCTTGCGCCTGCCAATTTGGGTGACTAGTCTCGGCCCGTCACTGCTCATCAGTGACCGGGTTTAGTAGCCCGGAACAATAGGCGCATAGCAATTCCATGCTCATGTTCGGCACTTTTTGCCGCATGCAGAATATGGTGGCTGTGCGCGGGGCATCTTCGGATGCACGGTTTTCCTATTGACCGGCCTACTAACCTGCGTACAGCCGCCACCCAATCGTTTAGTAGGCGAGAAGTGACGGCTCCCATGAAGCAATAGGAGCAACACTCATGGACAGATCCGTTCCCGATCCACCCCCCGAAACAGCCTCCAACGAAGACATCACCGACGACCTGCTCAGAGATCGCTCGGCGCTCTACCGCACCATCGATTTCTACCTCACCGGCGATCAACCCTCACCGCCCGACGAACTGCGTTTCTACAACGTCAGCAAAGACGTGAGCTTCGAAGACACCCAGCTCTACATCGCCGATCTGCTGCGCTGTGCCTCGGTCACCGCCTATCAGTGCGGCGACCACCTCAAGGGCGCCGACCGGGCCATGGTGTTCTCGGTCTGGCATTTGCTGGAGATCGCCAAGGCGATGGTTGATCGATCGATTGAGTGCTTGGGGATGAAACACGGTTGAGCCATTAAAACCGCCATCGCGAGCAGGCTCCCACAGGGAAACGCCACCCAATGTGGGAGCGAGCCTGCTCGCGATGGGCTGCACAGCAGCCCCCTACCTGATGGCGTATATTCGACCCATTCCAATTGCCTGCGCAGCCCACCATGAAACAGACCCCCGACGATCTCCAGCAAATCACCGCCACCACCCTGGCCCATTACAACTCGGTGGCCGAAGGTTTTCGTGAAGGCACCCGCGATCACGATGTCAGCCAGAACATCGATGCCCTGCTGCGGCATATCCGGGGCGAGGCGCCGTTCGACATTCTGGATTTTGGTTGTGGGCCGGGTCGTGATTTGCAGACGTTCACGCGCCTGGGGCACAAGGCGGTCGGCCTCGACGGATCAGAAAAATTCGCCCAGATGGCGCGCGAGGACAGCGGTTGCGAGGTCTGGCAGCAGGACTTTTTAAAGCTCGATCTGCCGGCCGAGCGCTTCGACGGGATCTTCGCCAACGCCGTGCTGTTTCACATCCCGCGCCAGGAATTGCCTCGGGTGCTCAAGCAATTGCGCGAAACCTTGAAACCGGGTGGCGTGCTGTTCAGCTCCAATCCCCGTGGCGAGAATCAGGAAGGCTGGAACGGGCCACGCTATGGCGCCTATCACGATTTGCAGGCATGGCAGCAGTTGCTGACCGAAGCGGGGTTCGTGGAGCTGGAGCATTACTACCGGCCCGCAGGGCTGCCGCGTGAGCAACAGCCATGGTTGGCGAGTGTCTGGCGTAAGCCTGCGTAGCCCATCCGGACGCCATCGCGAGCAGGCTCGCTCCCACAGGGAACCGGGTTTGTCTGAAGACCATGGTCAACTGTGGGAGCGAGCCTGCTCGCGATGAGCGCGAAGCGCTCGCCTTACTGTCCGTCCTTCTGTGGCTCGCGAATCTTGTACCAGGCCACGTACAGCGCCGGCAGAAACAGCAGCGTCAGCAAGGTCGCGACAATGATCCCGCCGATCATCGCGTAGGCCATCGGCCCCCAGAACACTTCCCGGGCGATCGGGATCATCCCCAGGCTCGCCGCCGCAGCGGTCAACAGAATCGGCCGACGCCGGTGCTCGGTGGCTTGCATCACCGCATCCCAGGGTGAAAGGCCTGCCCTCTCCATCTCATCGATCTGGGTCACCAGAATCACCGAGTTGCGGATGATGATGCCGATCAGCGCCAGGATCCCAAGGATCGCCACAAAGCCCATCGGCGTTCCCGTCGGCACCAGCGCCAGCACCACGCCGATCAGGCCCAGCGGCGCGACGCTGGCCACCAGGAACAGCTTCTGCACGCTGTGCAACTGGATCATCAGGAAGGTGGCCATCAGGAACAGCATCAACGGCACCACTTTGGCAATCGGCCCCTGGGCCTTGCCACTCTCCTCCACCGTACCGCCGGTGGCGACCTTGTAGCCCACCGGCAAACCGGCGGCGAATTTGTCGATGTCCGGTTTGAGTCGGGCCACCAGGTCGGTGGGCTGTATATCGCCGACGACCGCCGCCTTGATGGTGATGGTCGGCCTGCGGTCGCGACGCCATACCAGCGGCTGCTCCAGTTCGTAACGCACGGTGGCAAAGGCCAGCAGCGGAATCGAGGTGCCGCCCGGCGTGACGATCTGCAGGTTTTGCAGGGTCTCCGGCGAACCCCGTTCGGCGTCCATCGCACGACCGACCACGTTGATCAGGTAGATGTCATCGTCAACCTGGGTCACGGTCGAACCGCTGACAATGCTGTTCATCAGGTTCGCCACGTCTTGGGACGACAGGCCGAGTTGGCGCGCCTTGTCTTGGGCGATGTCGATGCGCAGCACCTTGCCGGGCTCGTTCCAGTCGAAAATGATCTCGCCGATGTATGGGCTCTTGTCCAGTTCGCTGGCCAGGTCGATGGCGTGCTTGCGCACCTGGTCGATGTCCTTGCCGCTGACCCGATACTGCATCGGCCGCCCGACTGGCGGCCCCATTTCCAGCGCTTGCACGTAACTGCCGATGCCGACGAAGTCTTTGCGCAGGCGCTCACGCAGGCGATCGCTGAGGGCTTTGCGGGCTTCGAAGTTTTTGCTGACGATCACCAGTTGCGCGTAATAGGGGTTCTGCAATTGCTGGTCGAGGGGCAGGTAGAAACGAATCGCACCCTGGCCGATGTAGGTGCTCCAGCGCACGATGTCCGGATCGCCCTTGAGCGTCGCTTCGAGCTTGTCCACCGCTTTGCGGGTTTCGTCGATGGAGGCGTTTTGCGGCAGGTTCAAGTCCACCAGAATTTCCGGGCGATCCGAGGACGGGAAGAACTGGTTCTGCACGAACCGCATGCCGAACACCGACAACCCGAACAACAGCACGGTGATGCCAATCGCCCACCAGCGATTGCGCATGCACCACAGCAGGCCGGCGTTGAAGGCCCGCCCGACACGCCCCGGTTCGGCCGAATGTGGCTTCACGTTGGTGCTGAGAATGTGCACGCCGATCACCGGGGCGAACAGCACGGCGACGATCCACGACACCAGCATGGCCACGGCAATCACCGCAAACAGGGTGAAGGTGTATTCGCCGGCGGAACTGGCGTTCAGGCCGATCGGCACGAAACCGGCGACGGTCACCAGCGTCCCCGTGAGCATCGGGAAGGCCGTGGAGGTGTAGGCGAAGGTGGCGGCCTGCTCCTTGGTGTCACCCAGCTCCAGGCGCGAGACCATCATCTCGACGGTGATCATCGCGTCATCCACCAGCAAGCCCAGGGCAATGATCAATGCACCCAGGGAAATCCGTTGCATGGTGATGCCGCTGTATTCCATGAACACGAAGACCATCGCCAGCACCAGCGGGATCGAGCACGCCACCACCAGCCCGGCGCGCACGCCCAGGCTGATGAAGCTGACCACCAGCACGATCACCACCGCTTCGAACAGCGCACTGGTGAAACCGCCGACGGCTTCTTCCACCACCACCGCCTGGTCGGACACGTTATGCACGCCGACGCCCACGGGCAGGTCGGCGGTCAGCTCGTTGATGCGTTGATGCAGCGCCTTGCCGAACACCTGGATGTTGCCGCCCTTTTGCATGGCGATGGCCAGGCCGATGGCGGGTTGGCCGTTGTAGCGAAACTCCGGCGACGCCGGGTCGACGTAGCCGCGGCTGATATCGGCGATGTCGGCCAGGCGATAGAAGCGGTCGTTGAGACGCAGGTTGACGTTGGCCAGATCCTTTTCGGAAACGAACTGCCCGGAGGTGCGCACGGAAATCCGCTCGGGACCGGCCTCGATCACCCCGGCCGGGGTCACGGCGTTCTGGGTTTGCAGGCTTTGCACCACTTGCTGCTCGTCGATGCCCAGCGCCGCCAGTTTGCGTGTCGAGAAATTCAGGTAGAAGACTTCGTCCTGCTGGCCGACCATCTCGATTTTGCCCAGCCCCGGTACATCGTGGATCTCGGCGCGGGCCTGTTCGACGTAATCGCGCAACTGACGCATCGACAGCCCGTCGGCGGTGAAGGCATAGACCGAACCGAACACATCACCGAACTCATCGTTGAACGCGGGGCCTTGAATCCCCTGAGGGAACGAGCCGCGAATATCGTTGATCTTCTTGCGCACCTGGTACCAGATTTCCGGGATGTCCTTGGCGCTGGTGGTGTCGCGCAAGTACACGTAGACCGTGGACTCACCGGGACGGGTGTAGCTTTTCACGTAGTCGAGCGAGTCGAGTTCTTCGAGTTTTTTCTCGATGCGGTCGGTGACCTGCTTGAGGGTTTCTTCCTGGGTCGCGCCGGGCCAGCGGGTCTGGATCACCATGGTTTTGATGGTGAACGAGGGGTCTTCCTCGCGCCCCAGGTTCATGTAGGAAAACACGCCCATCAGCAGCGCGACGAACATCAAGTACCAGACAAACGACTGATGCTTGAGGGCCCATTCCGATAAGTTGAAACTCCCTTTCATTGCGGGCTGTCCTCGTCGACTTTCACTTTCTGCCCCGGTTTGAGGCTGTTCACGCCGGCCGTGACAATCCGCTCGCCGGATTTCACGCCACTGGCCACCACCACTGTGCTGTCCGAGCGACTGATGATGCTGACATCCCGGGGCGCCACGGTTTGCGCTTGCACATCGACCACCCAGATACGCGGTTTGCCGTCGACCTCCTGCAATGCGCTCAGGGGCAGTTCAATGCGCGGCTTGATCGTTGAGCTCAGGGTCACGCTGATCGCCGTGCCCAGGCGAAAAGCGGTCGGTGTTTCGGCCAGGGTCAGGCGCGCACGCCGGGTGCGGGTGGTGCTTTCGGCCTGCGGTTCGATTTCGCGCACGGTGGCGGTGGTGGAGATGTTTGGATTGAGTTGCGAGGCGACCTGAAACACCACGCCCTCGGGCAACTGGTCGACCAGGGTGTCGGGCAGGTCGATCACCGCTTCCTTGATGTCCGGTTGCGCCAGGGTCACCACCTGCTGACCCGCCGTGACGACTTGCCCGGCCTCGGCATTCCACGCGGTGACCACGGCCTTGTGGTCGGCGCGCAATTCAACGTAGTTGAGCTGATCCCTGGCCTGGCTGAGCGAAGCCTTGGCCTGGTCGAGGGAGGCCTGGGTGGTTTTCAGGTCAGTCTGCGCCCCATCGAGCTGCGCCTGGGAACCCACGCCGCGATCGAACAGTTCCTGCTGGCGCCGGGCATTGGCCTGGGCGTTGATGAACTGCGCCTGGATACTCGCCAGATTGCCCTCGGCGGTGCGCAACTGGTTCTGCTGGTCGGTAGGATCGAGCGTGGCGAGCAAGCTGCCCTTGTCCACTTCAGCACCGACATCGACGCTGCGACTGGCGATGCGCCCCGGCACCCGGAAACCGATATTGCTTTCATAACGGGCCTGGATGCTGCCGGCAAAGCGCCCGAGGTTTTCCTCGTCGAGTGCCTGGACCTTGATCGACAGCACCGGGCGCACGGGCTCTGGCGGTGGTTCTTTTTTCGAGCAGGCCACCAGCATCACACCGGCTAAAACCAGTAACAGACGCCTCATGGCTGAGCCCCCACGGTCAGGTCCTTGTAGGTGTTTTCGGCGATTTCCACCTTCACACCGGGGTGCAGCAACTGGCCGCCGGCAATCACCACTTTTTCACCACCCTCCAGGCCGGCGCTGATGATGACTTTGCCGGTCAGGTAGCGGCCGACCACGACGTTATGCAACTGCGCCCGGCCTTCCCCATCCACCAGCCACACTGCCGGTTCGCTGAGGTTTTTGGTCAGCGCCGACCACGGCAGTTCCACGGCGGTTTTGCCTCGAGCACTGGCCGTGGCACTCACCACCGAGCCCAACTGCATGCCGTCCGGCAAGCTGTCCAGGCTGACTTTGACCTGCACGGTGCCGGTTTGCTCGGAGACCGCCGGGGTGATTTCGCGGAGGGTACCGGTGGTTTTGATCGCCGGATTATCCAGCAGGCTGACCACCACTGTTTTGTCCGCAGGCGACCCGGCCAGCAATGATTCGTAGACGTTGAACACCGCATCGCGCTCACCGTCCCGGGCCAGGCTGAAAATCGGCACCGTGGCCTGCACCACCTGACCGACTTCGGCCTGGCGCGCCGTAATCACACCCGGCGCCTCGGCGATCAACGCGGTATAGCTCAGTTGTTCGCGGGCATTGGCCAATTGCGCCTGGGCCGCCGCCAGGGAGCTTTGGCTGCTGCGCAATGCGGCTTGGGCGGAATCGTATTCGCTTTGGCTGGTGTAGCCCTTGGGCAGGAGTTTTTGCTGACGCACGAAGGCCGCGGCGTTCTGCTTGACCTTGGCCTGTTCGGCAACGACCTGGGCCTGGGCCGAGTCGACGTTGGTTTGCAGGTCTTTGGGGTCGAGCCGGGCGAGGACTTGTTTGGCGGAAATCCGGTCACCGACATCGACCGTGCGCTGGATGATCTTGCCACCGACGCGGAACGACAACTCGGTCTGCACCCGCGCCTGCACATCGCCGGTCAGGGTGACGCTGGCGGCGTAATGAGCCGGTTTGACTTCTTGTACGAACACCCTTGGACGGTTCTTCTCCACCGGTGTTTTGTCGCCACAGGCACTTAGCAAGGCCAACAGGCTCAAGCCCAGCGCCATTTTCATTCCGGGACCAGCCATGCAGACTCCTTTGCGTTTAACGGGCGCAATTCGTCTGTCAGCTTAGAACAGGGTTACAAAGCTGCGTCCGGTGAAGTCAAAAAAGTCTGGGCTGTAGGGTTCTCACCGCGACTTCCGGAGCGACCGGAATTGACTGCGGCGGATATTGTTGGCCATCGTTGTTACGTCAGAGTGGCGACGAAACGTTTTTTGTTGGGCAACCCAAATTTGTCTGTCGATTTGTTTATTCAAGAATTCTTTAGCCCCGTCCGAGTTTGAAGAGTTGAACCTTGTAGCATCGGCAGGACTACCCGTCAGGGGTGGAGCGCTTGCACCCTCAAAAGGGTCTAGAGTCAGAGGCGGTGCAGACGCTGTATATCTGGTGCTGGGGACCTCAACCCGCCCTTTGTTACCGACAAAATTCTTCAGCGCGGGAATGGTACGGGGATCTCTGGCGGCCCAGCCTGATCCCAATCTTGCCGTAACCGTCAGCGCGGCCAGGCCCAACGCGATGAACCCCAGGGTTTTCACAGCCTCAGTGTCTCCGGTAATGCCCGCGACCGCACTGCCCACCGCGGTCACCGCCGAAACCATCGTCGTGATTCCGGCGATGGTCGCCCCCGCGGCACCGAGTGATTGCTTGAACGGCAACTTCCTTGCCGCGCCCCATAGCAGAGCTTCTTTTCCCAGTTTGTAGGGGATGGAGGGGGACATGACAATACGCGCGTTTGTCACGCCGAGCAGGCTGGTGACCAGCCGGGCAACCTGTCCGGTCGGATCAGTGAAATTCACCGGATCCCCCAGGCAATACGCATAAGGATTCAGCCCACCCCGACCGAACGGGCTCCAGCTGTCCGGGCTGTTGAAGCGCATCAGCACCGGGTTGAACACCCGGCGCCCATTGCCCAGAAAATAATGCCCGGTGACCGGGTCCACCGCTTCACCGGTAAACCCCAGAAGGCTGCCTGAACCACTGTCGACCCGACGATGGCCGTGGGGTGCATAAGCCTGGCGCACAGGCCCGCCAGGCCCGGTAACCTGCAAGACAGAGCGTTGTTGATCGCTGGCCAGCAAGCCGCTGTTGAAGGCGTCACCTTGGCGCGACTGCAGCGCCAGCAGGTGTTTGTCGTGCTGGAAAACATGCTGGCTGGACGTCCCCTGAAGTTCGGTCGCCAGATGCTCGCGGCAGTAAAACCTTTGCAGCGCCTGGGCATCGGCCGGTTCGACCCCGACCAGCAGGTCCAGCGCGTCATACCGATACCGGGATTTTTTAAACGTGGCCATCATCAGAACCTCGTAAAGCATTAGCTTGCCCTAACGAAGTCGCCCTAAATACCTATCAGAACTGATAGGTCGTCCATTTGGCAGGGACGGCGCTATCCTCGCAGACCGGATTGGGCGATTCCTGAAATATCGAATCGCGATCAAGCTCGCAATGATCATTGAGCGCGATGAGGAACGTTGCCGAGGCAACGGAAGACGTCTATTTTCCTTTGCGCCGTAGGAAGGATCTATTTTTCAAGATGCCCCTCCAAGGACGGACCGCTTTTGGCCAGACTCCCCGGCCAACGACTCACAAGGAAGAGAAAATGGCAGACGCAAAAGTGCCTAAGCCGATGAATCCACAGGACGTCGTGAAATTATTGGTGGCGTTGCGCAGGGCATTAAAGGCAAATGAGGCCTGAGGGGTTTTGGGCGAATCAGTGGGAGCGAGCCTGCTCGCGAAGGCGGCGCATCAGCCAACATTAACGTCGACTGACACGCCTCTTCGCGAGCAGGCTCGCTCCCACATGTAATGTGCACACGCAAAAAAACGCCGACGCTGTATCAGCCGTCGGCGTTTCAAACCTTGAAGGGGTTTACCGCGTCAATCAGAACGCCGGCAGTACCGCGCCGTTGTACTTCTTATCGATGAACGCTTTCACTTCCGGGCTGGTCAGGGCTTTGGCCAATTTCTGCATGGCCACGCTGTCCTTGTTGTCCGGACGAGCGACCAGGAAGTTCACGTAAGGCGAATCGGCACCTTCGATCACCAGTGCGTCTTTAGCCGGGTTCAGACCCGCTTCCAGCGCGTAGTTGGTGTTGATCATGTCCAGGTCGACCTGATCCAGCACGCGCGGCAGCATGGCCGACTCAAGTTCCTTGAACTTGAAGTTGTGAGGGTTCTTGGCGATGTCTTTCGGGGTAGCCAGGGCGTTTTTCGGGTCTTTCAACTCGATCAGGCCTGCCTTCTGCAGCAGGATCAGGGCACGGCCGCTGTTGCTGCCTTCGTTCGGGATGGCGATGGTCGCGCCGTCCTTCAGCTCAGCCAGGGTTTTGACTTTCTTCGAGTAGCCACCGAACGGTTCGACGTGCACGCCGATCACGGTTTCCAGGTGAGTCCCTTTACCTTCGTTGAAGCTTTTCAGGTACGGCAGGGTCTGGAAGTAGTTGGCGTCCAGACGCTTCTGGTCGACCTGCACGTTCGGCTGAACGTAGTCGGTGAAGACTTTGATTTCCAGGTCCACGCCTTCTTTGGCGAGGGTGGGTTTGATCAGTTCAAGAATCTCGGCGTGTGGAATCGGGGTCGCCGCTACCACCAGTTTCTCGCCCGCCTGGGCCAGGCCCGCAGTCAGGGCAGCCGCCAGTGCGGTGAACAACAGAACCTTTTTCATGCAGTGTCCTTATCGAAAATCACAGTCGCTTGTGGCGACGGCTAAATATTGTGGTGCCAGTGAAGTGCTATCGCTGGCGTGAAGCGGACAATACCGGGATTTTTTATTCCCGAACAATATCTTTTATTCACTTTCATATTCCATTTTGTTCATACAGCTCTAGCTCGCACATTGCCTTGCAGGAGCGAGCCGGCTCGCGATGGGCGTCAACGATAACGATGGGCACCTGACACCCCGCGGCGCTCTCAGGTTCATCGCGAGCAGGCTCGCGATGGTCGTCAACGATAATGTTGGGCACCTGACCCCCCCGCGGCGCTCTCAGGTTCATCGCGAGCAGGCTCGCTCCTACAGGAGGCCGGTTTGCTTAAGTATTTGTTTAAGGGCGTCTTTTTCTGTGGCGGAACCCTTGGCGAGAATCTGTTGGAGTTGCCGTTCAATTTGCGCCAGTCCTTCGTCCGGCAAATTCAAATGCTCGGGCAAAATCTCGTCGCCGGTGCTCACCAGCAACGCAAAGTGGATGACGTTTTCCAGCTCTCGGGTGTTGCCCGGCCAGGAGTGGCGTTCCAGCACCGCTTGCGCGGCCTCGCTGATCAGCGGCACGGGCAGGTCCAGGCGTTGGCTGTAGATGCCGAGGAAGTATTCGGCCAGCGACAGAATATCGCCCACCCGCTCGCGCAAGGCCGGCAGTTCGAGCTGGCCTTCGCTGAGGTAGTGATAGAGCCGCTCATGGAATTTGCCGGCAGCGACGGCCTGGGCCAGGTCGATGCTGGTGGCGGCCACCAGGCGCACGTCCACCGGGCTTGGCTGGTGCGCGCCGACACGGGTCACTTCGTGGTTTTCCAGGGCAGCGAGCAATTTGATCTGAATCGGCAGCGGAAGATCACCAATCTCGTCCAGGTACAAGGTGCCGCCATTGGCCGAGCCGAACCAGCCGGCGCGGCTGCTGGCCGAGCCGCTGTAACTGCCTGCGGCATAACCGAACAATTCCGCGTCAGCGTAGGTCGGGCTGATGGCGCCGCAATTGACCGAGACAAACAACCCGCCGCGATCGCTGGCGCGATGAATGTGCCGGGCCAGCAACTCCTTGCCGCTGCCGGTTTCGCCTCGGATCAGCACCGAGATCGAACGCGGCGCCAGTTGTTCGAGATCCTGGCGCAATTGCCGGGAACGCGGATCGACGAACACCAGCGCCTTGGCGCGGATGCTCAGGGGACTTTTTTCAGCATCGGGAAAGGTCAGCAGCGGCTGGCCGAAGGTTTCAAAGCTCATGGCAGACTCCCGCCCAAAAACCGCCGGGAGACGGGGGCGTTATTTAAAAATGAAAAAAGCCAAAGGCTCAGGCGCGACGCAGGGCGTGATGTTCCATGCGGTTTTGCAGACGGTAGAGATAGGCAAAACCCTGCTCCCAGCGCTGGTGACCCGACTTCACATTGATGTGCCCGGCACCCGCCAGAATCCCCGCTTCAGCACCCCAGTTGCGCGCCAGTTCCAGGGCGCGTGGTGCACTGACGGCGGCGTCGTTGTCGGAGCTGACGACCTGGCTGGGAAAGGGCAGCAGATCACCTGGAATCGGTGCGAAATTACGCAGGGCCGGCGCGCAGGCGGGACGCTCGACGTCCGCCGGCGCGACCAGCAAGGCACCGCGAACCTGCCGCAGAAACTGCACGGGCGCGGTCGCCGCCCAATGCGCGACGGTGATGCAACCCAGGCTGTGGGCGATCAAGATCACCGGCGTGCTGTCGGCGGCAATCGCTTCGGCCAGCGCGGCAACCCAGTCTTCACGACGCGGCGTCAGCCAGTCAGCCTGCTCCACCCGTGCGCTGTTCGGCAGGCTGTTCTGCCAATGGCTTTGCCAATGATCTTCTGGCGATCCTTGCCAGCCCGGCACAATCAGATAGCGAATGGATTCGTTGCGCATGGGGGAGCTCTCCTGCTGCGTGTCTGTTCCTGATCGAGTATAGGGACGGGATTTATATTCGTTAAGGAATAAGAAGCTATTTATTAAGACCTATATCGAATATGCAACCAATCCTTGTGGGAGCGAGCCTGCTCGCGATAGCGGTACTTCAGACACAGCGATGTCGACTGACACTCAGCCGTCCCGAGCAGGCCCGCGCCCACAGGGACTGGTGTTTTTGCGGAATAAAAAAGGGGCCGCACCCTGCCAAGGAGACGGCCCCGGAAAATCGTAAATCTGTCAGCGCGCGGTAATCACCGACAACCTGGTGATGCCTGCCCGCTCGATGGACGCCATGGCTCGCGCCACCTCGCCGTAATTCACCCCGTCATCGGCCTGCAACTGCACCCGCACTTCCGGGTCCTTGGACTTGAAGCGGGAATACAGAGAAGATACCCACGACGTCATGGTGTACTCCTCGTATAACCATTTCGCGTGAAACAGGTTTCGGTTTCATGAATATCGACATCGGGTGGTTGACCCGGCACATCCCCCTGCTTGGCCGACACAAATCGCCAACACTTCACGGCACTCAGGTCCGCTTCCGCAATGCCCATTGATTGACTCCTGCGGTCTTTTGCGAATAACCCGATACGCGAACCAAACTCCCCCAAACGACGAATCGGTGGGTGAATCATTGAGCCAGACGCTTATTTCTTAAAGTAATTTTTTACGCTAAAACGAGATCAAAATCGCATATGCGCTGGCAAGGGTTGCGAAGCACAAACCCAAATTTTCCGGTGATTCACGCAGATGAACCGGGCTTGGTCATCTGAAGTCCTCAGTTGCGCCGAGGAATCAAACGTTGCAGCCAGGATGGAGTGACAGCGAAAGTGTCATGCAATTGACTGGCAGTGATCGTTCGATCAGCCACGTCAAAAGCCAATGCTGCCCGCAAGGCTGGCCAGCAGTGTTTCGGCAGGTGCTCAGGCGCTCGCAGCTCGCGCTCCAGATGCTCATTGCGAGCCTGGGTCGAGGGCAAGCGGCGAAATGGGTGCCTTCCTCCGGCCAGCTCATAGATCACACAGGCCACTGCGTAGACATCGGCGCTGGCCAAAAGCGGCTGACCTTCCAGTAACTCCGGAGGGGCGTAACTGGCAGTCCAGCCGTTGAAGCGTTCGCGACTCAAGTACGGCAGGCCCGGCAGGACGTCTTTCTCCGCCTGGCCAAGACCGAAGTCAAACAAGCGCACCCCTTCTTCGCTGAGCATCACATTGCTCGGCTTCATATCACCATGCAGCACGCCGCGAGCATGGGCATAGGCCAGTGCATCGAGCAGCGGCAGCGCGATGTCGCGCAGTTCTCTCCACGGCAGACCCAACGGCCGTTCGCAAAGGAGTTTGTCCAGGGTTAACCCGCGCATGAGCTCCATGGTGATGAAGGCACGCTGGCAATCGGTGTCCACTTCAAAGCTGTACAAACGCAGCACGTTGTCGTGACGCAGGTACCGGGTCATGGCGAACTCGCTGTAAAGCAAAGCACTGGCGTCCGGCGACTCGGAAAATTCTTCGCTGAGGATTTTCAATGCAATGTAAGGGGACGGATCGCCGAACTGTTCGCCCAGCAAGTCCCGTGCACGGTAAACCAGGCCCATGCCTCCGGCACCTATCAGGCGCTCGATGCGGTAACGGCCTGCCAGTACATCGGGTAGCTCACCGATGCTGTCCTTGGTAGGCGCCCGTGCCGCTTCAACCTTTTGCGACGCGGCGTATGCAAAGTAGGTCAGATTGCTATCCTGCTCTTCGCTGTCCGGTACGTCGTCGATCGACCGAATGAGCTCACTCATTGCCGGATCACCACGGCGGTCAGATTATCCCGGGCCGAGCCTCGCAGAGCCCCGTCGAACAGACGCGCCAAGGCAACATGGGGAGCCGTCAGGCTCAAGGCGCTGCACAAGGCGTCGATACTCAACCCGTTGTACAAACCATCGCTGCAGAGCAAAAACGCATCGCCGGGATACACCTCAAGTTCCAGTACATCCAGGGTCAATTGCGCGGCCGCACCGACCGCGCGGGTCAGGGCATGCGCTGCGGGATGGTCCTTGGCCTGTTCCGCGCTCATGTGCTGTTCGTCGATCAGTTGTTGTTGCAGTGAATGGTCCTTGGACAGCTGATACAAACGCTGATCACGCCACAGGTAGCAGCGGCTGTCACCGGCCCAGACGCAGGCCGCGCGATTGCCCTCAACCAGCAGTGCCACCACGGTGCTGCCCATGATGCTGTCATGGCTCCCTGCAACAACCGTCAACTCTTGACCCAGACGGCGGTTGAGCCAGTGCAAGCACTGGCGAATCCCTTTGAGTCGTTCGTCGAAATCTTCCCGCACGGGCAATTCCGCCAGGCTGGCGACGATCAACTGGCTGGCGATATCGCCTCCCTGATGACCGCCCATACCGTCCGCGACCACCCACAGCCCCTGTTGGGGAGCGTCCAGGAAAGCGTCTTCGTTGCGCGCCCGAACCTTGCCGGCGTCGGTGCGCGCGGCGCTACGCCAGGGGCCGGGCACCCGCATCAAAGCTGCGCCGGCAGGCGGAAGCTACGCAATACGCCCATGTCGAACGGGTTGGGCGTGCGCTGACTGGTGAGCAGGTAGTTGGCGCGCAGGCCGCCCACATCAGCCTTGAGCACCAGCACGTCGCGACCGCTCAGGTATTCGGTCTGCATCAAATCGAACAGACGGAACAGCGACCAGGGGCCAGTGTTCTTCTCGATACCCAGCGGGCGACCGACCATTTTGTCGAGCACCAGACTGGTACGACCGTCTTCAGCGTCGCTCGGCCACTTGAACGACACCGGCACGATCGGTCCATGGCGGTATTCGATAGTCTTGTCGCCAAACTTGAACTCGGAACGGCTGACAGCCGGGTCGAGGGTGTAAGGCTCCAGTTTGAACGTCACCTGAGGCTCGGCCGGGCTGTTGGCGAAAAAGCTCTGGCGGATCACCAACGCAGCGGCCATCTGATCAAGGTAGACCCTGGAAATCGGCAGACTCTGACCATCAAGGCTACGCATGCGGTAGTGACCCGGATCACCGCTGACAAACGGACGCAGATAGCCGTCGAAGAAGCGGTCGGCAATGCCCTGCGCCTTGAAGAACTCGCTGAAGTCGTTGATTGCCACGTCGCTGGCGCTGTGGGCGTTGAACGGATAGCGCTTGCCGATCGCTTTGTCGTAGAAACTGTACAGCTCATTTTGATAGCGGTGATTCAGGTACCGGTAGGAGTCTCCGAGTATCAGACGCCAGGTGTCTTCAGCCAATACGTTGAACCACACGCCCACTGGACGCGGCAGACGGCCGGCCGCATGGCGCAAGCTGCTCAGCGCATCTCGCTGGCCGCCCATGCGGGTCTTGGCCATTTCGAACGCCGCTTGCTCTGGCAGACTGGCACGGGACAGGCTGGCCATCTGCATTTGCAGGTCATTGAGGGCGGACAGTACCGGGGTCAGCTCAGCAATTGGGCCGTTGTTGTCATCGAGCAAGCGGTGCAGCGATTCAAAACGATTTTGCAGGGATTTCCTCGCGGTATCCGGCAGTTTTTTCACCAGGGTTTCAGACGCCTTGCCTGCCGCAGCGACCGCCAATTTTCCGAGCTTGCCGCCCTTGTCCTCCAGTTTCCCTGCCGTATCGGCGGCGCCATTTGCCAGGTCGGCGATCACCGGAAAACGAGTGTTTTCACGCACTTCAACCAGCAGCTTCAGGACCGGCGAATTGGCCGACGTCAGGCCCGCCAACAGCTCCGCGACTTCAGCGAAATCGCTGATTTCCGGCAACGCGACCCGGCCCACCGCCTCACCCCAGTAATTGGCATAGTCGCGAAAATACAGCTGTTCCAGCTCAATCATCAGGCGACGCAAGTCCATATCGCTGATGCCGGAGCCTTCACCCAGAACCCAGTTGTCACGCAGGATATCGGTGACCAGTATCGAGCCCTGCACCGAAAAATACTGTTGATAGCCCTGCTGGGTGTAGAACCCCGGGATCACATAATCGGTACCGACAAGCTTCGCCCCCTGGGGGCCCAGGTGTTGGCCCAAGCGGTACTCCGGCAGAATGCGGGCCTGCTCGCGCAGCATCCGGTACACCACGTTGACCAGGGACTCGCTGCGCAGAACCTGACGTGCCTGAGCCACCAACTGATCGTTAAGCGGATAAATGAACGGCTTCTTGAGCAAACGCTCGAAGTGGTTGTTCAAGCCGTTTTGCAAGTCGGTATTGCCTGGGTAACGCCGGGACCATTCGCCGGCTACCCAGTCCTTGAGCCACGGCACGTCGCGGCGATCCTTGAAATTGAGCATCAGGTAGGCACGCAGGCTGTTGAGCAGGCGCTCGCGATCCTTCATGTTGGCGCGAATCTGTCCTTCCAGCAGGATCGCGACCTGTGGCAACAGTTGCTCTTCAAGATCATGTTCGTAGGCGGCCTTGACCACGGGGCTGACGTCTTCGCCTTGATACAGCCCCCCGCGCTCGTGGTAACCCACGTCGCCTTTCTTCGGGAACACTTGAGTTGCCGCGTAGCGAGTGTCGAGTGTCTTGAGCACCGCCATCGAGTCATCGCCGGTGGCTGGCGTCGCGCGTTGTTGGGTCCAGGCTTGTGCCAGGCTGCGCAGCTTTTCCAGGCGCTCGTAGTTGGCAGAGAAACCACTGGCCCAGAGCACCCCGAATAGCACCAGTACGGCCAATGAACCCACGTACAGCGCACGTTGGCCCCAGTGGATTCGGCTGCGTTCGCGTTTATCCAGGCCAGCAAGATCGGCCTCGGGAAAAATGACTCGGCTGAACAAATGGTGCGCGAAGCGCGAGCGGCCATTGCGCAGGGTCGGCAGCACACCGGTCTTGACGGCCAGTTTGGCGCCAATACTGGCGGCGGTTTCGTCCATTTCCTCAGTCAGATAAGGCGAACTTGTCAGGTAAAAGCCGCGCAACTGGCTGCCACGCTGGTAGCGGTTACCGGTGAAGGCCATATCCACGAACAGGCACAGACGCTCGCCGATTCGCCCCAGTTGATGCGGAAAGTCGAGGATGCGGCCACGACGTCGGGTGTCACGCTCCTGGTGCATGCGCATGATCAACTGACTGTTGAGGCGATACAGCAACGCCTCGAACTCGCCGCGCAGCACGGCCACATCAGCACCGTTCTGGTCCTTGCGGAAAGTGGCACCGAGCACTTGATCGCTTTCATCACGCGTCAATTGGTCAAAAAACGCTTCAAAGCCCGGCAGGCCATCGGCCTTGCTCAATACAAGGTAAATCGGCACATCCACGTGCAATTTCTGATGCACCTCTTGCAGGCGCGCACGCACCGAGTGGGCCAGGGATTCAATGTCCTGTTCATCGTTGAGCAGGATATGCGCCGGAATGGTCACCAGCACACCGTTCAATGGACGGTCGCGGCGACCCTTGCGTAGCAGGTCGAGCAATGTGTTCCAGGCGTGGGTATCGACGGTATCTGCCTGGGTCATGTAACGGCCAGCGGTGTCGATCAGTACGCCATGGTCGGCGAAATACCAGTCACAGTGGCTTGTGCCGCGGGTGTCACGGGTCAGTTTGCGGTCGATCTTGTTGATCGGAAACTCAAGGCCCGAGAAGTCCAGCAAACTGGTCTTGCCGCTGCCCTGCGGTCCGATCAGCAAGTACCAGGGCAAATCACCGCGCCAGCGTTCGCTGCGACCGCGATACAGGCTCGAGGTCTTCAGGGTCTTGAGCGCATCCTTGAAACGCGCCTTCAACTCCTTCTGTGCCTCGTCGATCAGCTCTTCACGGCGGATTCGATCCTGCCCACCTTCACTGTCTTCGATGGCTTTCTTGCGTACACCCGCGCGCCAGCCAACGAAGACCATTGTCAGCCCCCAGATCAGCGACAGCGCACTGATGGTCAGCAGGCGGGAGGTCGAGGCTTCCCAGAACTTGTAGTCGTCTACCGCCAACAGCGGCCCGACGAACCACACCAGCAGCGCGACGAACATCACCAGCAGCAGGGTCCAGACCCAGGTCTTGCGCAAGAACGCGCCGACTTTCTTGAAAATCTTTTTCATCACTCGTCCCTGTTTACGGCAGCGGCCGAGGTTGAACCGCGGCCGGATCGAACTGCTGATAAGGTTGCAGAACGGTTTCGCGTTGCTCGCCCAATACCCAGGCAAAACCCGAATACATCACCACCAGGCACACGATGGTGAACAGCACGATCATCCACGCGGGCACGATACGCACCAGGGTGCGGCGCTGATCGTTCAAACCTTCCCAATGGGGCGACAATTCCCGTGGCACATCGCCGCGCAGTTGACGAATCTGGCGATACAGGGCGTCGCGGATGCCTTCGAGCTCGAGCATGCCGCGGGCTTGTACCCGGTACTTGCCTTCAAAGCCCAGGGACAAGCAGAGGTACATGAGTTCCAGCATCGGCAGGTGCTTGGCCGGGTTTTTCGACATCTGATCAAGCAGTACGAAAAATTTCTCGCCGCCGAATGTTTCGTTGTGGAAGCTGCTGAGCAAGCTCATCTGCGACCAATCGCTTTCGTTGCCCCACGATGTGGTGACGACCGCTTCGTCAGCGACGGTGCAGAGCACGTAACGGGCGGTCGACACATGACCGCTTTCGGCGCCGTTGTGATACGCGCTGCTTTCAAACAGGTTCAGCACGTTGGTCAGTCGCACGTTGAGCTCGCGCAGATTTTCAGGGCCATCGCTGTGCTTGAGGCGCACCACTTCCGATAACAGCCCGGAGGCGGCGGCCACCAGCGAGTTGAGGCTGACGTTGAACGTTTCTGCCGGGCGCAGTCGCGCGGCGTAGATCATCCGCTCTTCAAGCTGCTCGAAACGCGGCGGCGCGGCGAGGTCGGTCAGCGGACCCGACGCAGGGCCGTGGCCCTTACGGTCGAGAAGAACAGTTTGCTCGTCCTGGCTGTATTCCGTGTCCTTGTTCATGTCGGTCAGTTCCTGATGGCCCAGAATTTCAGTTCAAGCTCGGCAAATTCGCCGGACACGTGAAACGCGAAGCCGCCTGAGCGCTCGAGTTGCGCCTGGTCTTCGGAACTGAGTTCGAGGATGAAATAGGTTTTGTTGGAGTGGAACGCGATCTGCCGTGGAGCCACGGGCAACGGTTTGACCTTGATGCCCGGCAGATGCAGGTTGACTAGTTGGCGGATGTTTTCCACCGGGCCGACCTTGAGGTGCGCCGGCAAGCGATGGCGCAATTCTTCGGAGTCGCAGTTGGCACTGGCCGCCAGCACGAACGAAGCCGAGCCCAAGAGTTTATGGTCGTGCAACGGCGAGACGACGATTCCGTACTGACGCGCTTGCAGCACCAGTTCGATGGCGTGCTGTTCCAGCACCATCGACAGCACCTGCCGGATCGCATCCATCAATTTGCCAAAGCTCGCCCCTTGGTCGCTGTGCTGATAACGGCTGTCCAGACGTGGACGCTTACTGTCGCTGGAGAAGGTCGCCAGATCGCCAAGCATGGTCAGCAGCGTGCGGTACAACTCTTCCGGGTGTACCTGTTCGAGGCTGAGGTAGTGGCGCAGGAGTAGTTCGGTACGATTGATCAGTTGAAGCATCATAAAGTCACCGACCTCCGCGCCACCCACCTTGCCATTGGAGCGGATCCGCTCAGCGATGGTGTCACCCCGGTGACCGAGCATGCTGATCACTTCCTTCAGACACGACAGCAGATAGCTGGAGGCGTGGGCCTGGATGTAGGTCGGTACGAACTCCGGGTCCAGCCTGATCACTCCGTCCGGCGTGCTGTCGAGCACTGCGCAGATTTTCAGCTTCACATACGCCTGATCGTTCTGCTGCTCGCCAAGCAACAGTTTGAAATCCGGAAGCGCGCAATTGATCTGACTGGCGGAGTCGTCGCCCGCGTTGGAGTCGGTCACCTGCGCCTCGTACGTGGTATAGCGCGCCAGCACGTCCGACTGCTCCGGGCGACGGGCCTCGATGTGATTGCCGGTGACCAGTGGCAGCGCCAGATAAACCGGCGTATTGCCAGTGTTTGGGGGCACGTCCAGGGCCAGCGGCTCGGTGTTGCCGCCCAGCTCGAACAGGCTCCCGTCGGGCAGAATCCCGGAGGCCTGGCTGATCACCAGTTTGCCCATGTTGAGAAACTGCGAGTCGATGTCCAGGTTGAGGAAGCCCCAGATGTAGCTGCCCAGCAATTGGGTGCGGGTCTTCATCTGGTGGTCGTAGTAGCGATCGTTGTGCTGGAAGTGCTGCGGACGCAGCAACATGCCTTCCTGCCAAATGACTTTATGGGTGTTCATGGGTCAGTCATCCACTTTGGCGAGCGATTCATGGGTGTTGCGAATGCCGCTCTCGTCGAGAGACAGGTCAGCGTCGGTGACTTGCTCCGGAGTGACTCGCAGGGTGTGGCGCCATTTGCTATCCGGAAGATCACGGTAGGCGGCGAGGACACCGACGTAGCGACTGCCCTCCTTCACACTCAGTTTGAGTTCGATCGTTTCACCCGGCCGCATTTCCAGCTCCTCGCTGGCAACCATGTCCGGAGCCAGGGAATCCTTGGCGCGCTCGTACAGGCTGAAGAAGTCCGCGCTCTCGAAAGCTACCGGGTGTTTGAGTTCGATCAGGCGTATGACTATCGGCGACGGACGGCCATTAAGGTCCGGGTTCAACTGATCGCTGGCCGTCAGCTTCAGGTTGAGTTTGGTGACGTGGGAATACGGCGATAGCGTCGAGCAACCCGCCAACAGCGCCAGGGTGGTCAGCGCAGGCAGCGCCTTGGAAAAAACAGTCAAGCGGCGAGACATGCGCATCATCCTTGGTGGTCGGTGTGGAGGGTGGAGATCAGTCGGATCTGTTCTTCGTAGGCCTGGGCGAAGTCACGGGCCATCAGGCGCTCACACCAGTCATCGTCCTGGCACAACGCCTGGTGATAACGCCCATAAGCTCTCCAATGACTGCCAGCGGTGGCGAGCAACGGTTTGTTGTCACGCTCGAAACGCAGGGTGAGCTGCTGAGGCGAGAAGTATTCCAAGGTGCTGCGAACGGCGGTTCGGCTCGCTGTGAGCAAGGCCACCTGATGTGCCTGTAAATCGCGGAACGCACGGGATATGGCCTGTTCAGCCGATAGCTGCCCCGGCTTGCCCGGTTGCAGAAGAATGCCCAGCGCTTCACCGGTATCAACAGCGAACTTCAACGGGTTCTTTTGCGAGCCATGCACCGTGGTCTGCGCAAGCCGCAACTCGTTTTTCAGCTCGCTTCGTGTACGCAGGCTCTGCTGGAGACCGCCGACGCTCTGCTTGAGCAAACACGCGGCTCTCAACGCCAGGGCTTCTTTGGCGTCATGATCAAGGCCGTCGAGATCCACGCCCAAGGCGTCGGCAAACTTTTCCCAGAAACCGTCAGCCTGACGCTCGACCTCTATCGGTGCCGGTTCGGGCTCAGGCGCCGCCGGGGCATCAATCAGCTCCGGCACCCTGAGACTTTCCATGTCGATACGGGCATAGTCGGCTCGCTGACAGGGCTCTTCGTTGGCCTTGCCCGGTGAGATCAGCGGGTCGATGTCCGAGCACGCACCGTCCTCCCGATTGAGAGCGTTCAACGGGTCGAGGTCGAAAAATGCATCGTCAGGAATGACACTGCCCGCGGGTTGCGGACGACCGACTTCCACCTCGAAATTGGCCGGATCACGAACCAGCCGTGCACGGATCTCCACATCACCCAGCACATACACGCTGCCGTGCTCGATACGTACTGCCACGCCCTTGGGCAGTAGTGCGCCGCTGCCGCTGTACGAAATACCGTTGCTACTGGTATCGGTCAGGAAAAACGCGCCTTCGCTGTAGCTGATCAAGGCGTGTCGGTTAGACATGTGTCGGTGGATGTCCGGGATAATCCAGTCGCAGTCCCCGTTCCGCCCAATCACGCCACCAGCCTGCTTGAAAGTCTTGCGCCACAACTCCATCGGTACGGGCTGCTTGGTGCTCAGCATTTCGAAAATCAGTTCCATGATGATGCTCCTTGCGGTCACTTGCCGCGATTGACCGACTGCGGATCACCCAATGGGCGATAGGTGTTGTCGTTGTATTTGTAATTGCCGTTGCAGGCGGCTAGGCCACATAGAACGACAACTGTCAGCAGGACGGCTTGCCAGTGACGAATAGACATCAGAGGGTCTCCAGGGGCAGCACAAGGCACTGGCCCTTAGGGTTGAGGCTGTTAAAAGCGGATGAATTGAAACCGGGTGCGTCTGGCCTACCCATCAACGTTTCCCGTGTTGATGTTCAGGCGACCAAGGCGGTAGAGGAATGTGCGTCGTGGCAGGCCAAGCTCGCGGGCCGAGAGGGTCTGATTACCGTCGTTCTTGCGCAGGCAGTCGATCAGCAGGCTGCGCTCGATCTGCTCCAGGCGTTCGCGCAGGTTCATGCTGCCGACTTCGGGCAGGGTGTCCGTACGTAGGGAGAAGTGCTCCACCAGCAACTCGCTGCCTTCGCAAAGCAGTACCGCGCGTTCGACCAGTCCCTTGAGTTCACGCACGTTGCCGGGGAATGCGTAACTGGCCAGTAGATCCAGCACTCCGTTGGACCAGCTCACCTCATCACGCTGCAAAAACGCACAGGCTTTGTCGGCGAAGTGCCGTGCCAATTCGAGGATGTCGTCTTCGCGTTGACGCAGGGGCGGCAGTTCAATAGGGAACTGCGCGAGACGGTAGTACAAGTCCTCGCGAAACTTCCCCTCGCTGACCAGCACCGATAAATCCCGATGTGTCGCGGCAATAATGCGCACGTCAATCTTGTGGGTGTCGTTGGAGCCCAACGGACGAATCTCACCCTCTTGGAGCACTCGCAACAGCTTGGCTTGCAACGACAGCGGCATGTCACCGACCTCATCAAGCAACAAGGTCCCGCCATTGGCAGCGTCGAACAGGCCGGATCGGTCTCTGTCGGCACCCGTGAAGGCGCCTTTACGGTAACCAAACAGCTCGCTTTCGAGCAGGTTTTCCGGAAGCGCGGCGCAGTTTTGCACGATGAATGCCTGAGAGCGACGAGGTCCGCCATCGTGGATCGCCCTGGCCACCACCTCCTTGCCGGTACCCGTTTCACCACCCAGCAGCACGGTATAGGGGCTGTGCAGGACTTTACCGATCAGGGAATACACACGGCGCATGGCTGTGCTTTTACCCGTGAGGCCATAACCGCTGGCACTCGCAACGACGACCGGTGTCGGCCCTACATTGCCGCTTGGTCGCCGCAACCGCTGCAGCAAATGCAAATGGCCCAGCACGAACGAGCCAAGTCGACCAAACGAGTCGGCGAAGCCTTGCAGCTCAACGTGCCGATGGCTGGCGCACAGCAACAACCCTTGCACAGACTTCTGCTGGTTAATCAGCGGCACGCACAACAGCGATTGCCAAGGCCTCGCCTGGGCCGGCAGAAAACCGGTCTCGTGCAGGCTGCCGCTCAATTCACTCATGCACACAACACGGTTCTGGCACAGCGCAAATTGCAGCAGTTGCTCACCGTTGTAATCCACCGACAAGCTGGCGGTTTCCCGGGGTTGCAGATTGCCGTTGAGGCACTCGGCGCTCATCTCCAGGGAGGTGTGGGTGGCGTCCAGCAAGTACAGCTGGGTCAATTCGCAATGGCTGAGTTCAGCCAACCCGAGTACAAATTCCTTGAGCAACGTAACGCCATCCATCGCTCGCGACAGACTGGAAAACTGCGCTAACAACGCTTCGGCATAGGCCAGGGGTTGTGGCACTGAAGTGAACATCACTCCCACCTCAGGCGAACTCACAAGTCACTCCGCCGCCACCGAGCGTGGCGTGCACACGCTGGAGGGTTTCCCCGGTGGTCATGGCATCCAGCAGGCGATCGGCAATCAGCGGCAGTACGTGCAGGTCCAGCAAGTGATCGATCAGGCGCGCACCGCTATCGCTTTGGGTGCAGCGTTCGGCCAAGTGATCGACGAGGCCCTGCGAGTAAGTGAAATCCAGCTGGCGACGGTTCAGGCGCTCGCCCAGACGACCGAGCTTGATTTCGATCAGCTCGCGCAGCACCGGACCACCGACCGGGTAGTAAGGCACCACGCGCATCCGCGCCAGCAGTGCCGGTTTGAAGTGCTTGATGAGCACTGGACGAATGGTTTGCTCAAGTACCTCGGCAGTTGGCCGCGCACCGTTTTCGCAGAGCTCGCTGATACGGTCGCTCCCCAGGTTAGAGGTCATCAGAATGAGTGTGTTGCGGAAGTTGATCTCACGCCCTTCACCGTCATTGACTACGCCCTTGTCGAAGATTTGATAGAACAGATTGAGCACGTCCGGGTCGGCCTTCTCGACTTCATCGAGCAGCACGACCGAATAGGGCTTCTGCCGCACGGCTTCGGTGAGCATGCCGCCCTCGCCATAGCCGACGTAGCCTGGCGGTGCACCGATCAGGCGCGAAACGGTATGTTTTTCCTGGAATTCGGACATATTGATGGTGGTGATGAAACGATCACCTCCGTACAACAAATCAGCGAGGGCCAGCGCGGTTTCGGTCTTGCCGACGCCACTGGGGCCCACCAGCAGAAACACACCCTCGGGCGCATCGGGATTGTTCAGGCCCGCCGCAGTAGCGCGCATCGAGCGATCAAGGGCATGAATGGCCTGTTCCTGACCCCGAATGCGGGTACGCAGTTCATCAGCGAAGCTGGCAACCTTGGCATTATGCTCACGGGCCAGCTGCGCCAGCGGCACGCCGGTCCAGGCACTGATCACTTCAGCCACAAGCCGCGGGCAGACCTCAAAGCTCACCAGTCGCTCTTTGACTTGCATCTCGGTCAGCGCTTGGTGAGTTTCGTTGAGCGTCGCTTCCAGTGTTTCGACGCTTTGCGCTTCGTCTACGGGCAGGGTTTCGATCACGGTGCCTTCGGCGTCGTCATCGACCATCACAGGCGGCTCTGCGTCGACGGCTTCACGGGCCTTGGCCAATTGCCGGCGCAGTTCCAGCAGATGTTCAGCCAATGTTTTCTGTTCGGTCCAGAGGGCTTCCAGCGCGACCCTTTCGGATTCGGCCTGGCTCAGGCGTGCGTCCAGCGAATCCAGCGCTCCGCGGTCGATCAGCAGACCGGCCTCGGCATCGCGGCGCAGGGCCTGGCGTTGACGGCCACCCTCAGCCAGCTCGCCGCGCAGCCGCTCCAGGCTTTGCGGCGCAGCAGCAAGGCTGATGCGCACTCGGGCGCAGGCGGTGTCCAGTACGTCGACAGCTTTATCCGGCAGTTGACGACCCGCCAGGTATCGAGCGGACAACTCGGCAGCGGCGACCACTGCGTCATCACGCAAATAGATACCGTGGCTCTTCTCGTATACCCGAGCAAGGCCACGAAGGATGGTCACCGCCTCGCTGACGGTTGGCTCGTGCAATTGCACCGGTTGGAATCGGCGGGCCAGCGCCGGGTCTTTTTCAAAGTACTTTTTGTACTCCACCCAGGTGGTTGCAGCGATGGTACGTAACTCTCCTCTGGCCAACGCCGGTTTAAGCAGATTGGCGGCGTCGGAACCGCCGGCATTGCCACCCGCGCCGATCAGGGTATGGGCCTCGTCGATGAACAGGATGATCGGCCTGGGCGAAGCCTTGACTTCGTCAATCACACCTTTGAGGCGACGTTCGAATTCACCTTTCACGCTGGCACCGGCCTGTAACAAGCCCATGTCCAGAGACAGCAACTCGACGCCCTTCAATACCTGCGGCACTTCACCGGCAGCAATGCGCGAGGCAAGGCCTTCGACGATCGCCGTTTTACCAACGCCCGCTTCGCCAACCACGATCGGGTTATTCTTGCGGCGTCGAGCAAGGATGTCGACCATCTGCCGGATCGAGTCGTCGCGGCACAGCACCGGGTCAAGCTTGCCGTCACGGGCTTGTTGGGTCAGGTTGTGGGTAAAACGCGGCAGCAGCAGCTCACTCGATCCGATCGGTTTGCCGCTGTCCAATGGTTCTTTGCGGGATAAGGCGAACGCTTTCAGACGGTCGATATTCAATTTGGCCAGCAGCGGCTGGTAGCGACTGCCGGCATAGCGCATCGGATTACGCAGCAACGCGAGAATCAGTGCAGCCTGTTCGACCTGGGTCTGGCCCAGTTCAAGGTTGGCAACCAGCAAGGCGTCTTGCAGCCATTGCACCAGTTCCGGAGCGAATACCGGGTTGCGCGAAGCGCTGTGCTCGACCCGGCTTTGCAGCACGGCACTGAGTTCACCAGCATCGACTTCAGCATCCTGCAAAGCGCGGGCAAGCAAGCCTTGCGGACGTTCCAGCAACCCCAGCAGCAGGTCTTCGATAAGGATCTTGCTGCCGCCACGCGTCACACAGCGCTCGGCGGAACTTTCCAGGTCACGACGGGTTTCGGCATCGAGCGCCTGGATAAGCTTTTGCAGGTCTACGTTAATCATTTGTCAGCTGTCCTTAATGAATTTTGCTGCCCAGAGTCACCACGCCGTCCGCTTTTTCGCGACCGAGCCAACTGGTCCATCCCAAGCGACAAGCGTTTTGCTCACCAATACGCAGTTCGCGAATTTCATCCCGGCGCAGCATCAGGCGTATGTCGTAATCGAGCGGGTCACGCAGGGTGAATCGCACCAGCGCACATAGCGGCTGGTACCCGAAACCAATCGGCAGGAATTCATGAAAGCGCTGCCAGTCCAGTTCGCGAATGTGGATCCGGAACTTGCCGCTGCGATCACGAACGCTCTCCCCCAGCACCACGTTTTCACCCAGCGCGGTATTGACTTGTCCCAGGCGATTACGTTGTTCGTCGAGAATGTCCACATGGCGCTCAATGCACTGTTCAATGGTCAGATCGGCGTGCTTGAAGTAGTAACGCAGCACCGCTTCGATCAGCGCAGCCGAGTGCGCACGCAAACTGAGCAAGCCCAGATACGGCAGCAGGCGCTTCCAGTTCAGCTCCCGGGCTTGGCGGATCTCTTCACCACCGAGGCCGATCAGGGCAAATAGCCGGGAGGAAAAAGGGTCGAGGGCACCGCTCTCGAAACTGGCGCGGTAGCGATATTTTTTCCAGATCGGCAACATCAGTCGTTGCAAGCGATGGTGGAACAGGTCGAGGAAGTTGCGTGTCGGGTTGCCGTCCTCGCTGTCGCCCAAGGCCTGTTCCGCGTAAAACGCCGGCAGGGGCGATCCTGAACCAACCAGCCCGATCAAGTTGAAACGCAAGCGAGCGCGCATCAGCCCGTCTTCGTGAAAGAACTCAACGCGATCAATATCACTGCCTGGAAACCCCAGACTGGGATTGGCCTGGAATTCCAGTTGGTCGTACAAATCGTCCTGGCTGAGATGAGGGTGCGCTTCGCGTAGTCGGTCAACGACCAACAGCACGGCCTGAAACAGCGAGTATTCGCGTATACCTCGAGTCAGCCCGCTTAAAGAAGCGGTTGCAGGCCCATACGTGGTGTCCATTGATACACCTCTCCCTGTGTGCTCTTTACCCGCAGCTCGTGGTACGAATTGAGGCTGGCGTAAAGTGCGAAAAACTCGTTAAGCACCGAAGCAAAAACAAACAGGTCGCCCTCGCCGATGTACCCTTGGGGGTCGATGGTCAGCTCGGTACGCAGTCCACGAACCGGTAACCCTCGGTGCAATCGATCGACGTATTGGTGTTTGATCGACTTGAGGCCGCTTAGCAGGCGTTCGCTGACTTTGGCCGCGTGCTGGTCGTAATAGCGCGGCAGGTCATAGGTTTCGAGAATGACCTTCAGTGCGTTGACGTCAGCCAGCGACAGATAGTTAAGCGACATATTGCTGATCAGCTTCCAGAGGAAGTCACGATTCAGCGGCGGCGCGAAGCTCGAAGTGGCGGGGGTAATGTTTCGAAAGCTCAGGAACTCCGGCGTCTGCTCACAGGCCCGTTTGATGTCGCCAGGCTTGAGCTTGCGCGGCAGGTTCTGGTTGGTGCACATCAGCTCGACCGACAGGGTTTCATGGGCCTGGGTGTGACGAACCCCGAAGCTCAGGTAAGTGTCGAGGCCGTCGTGCAACGAAGAAGCGCGCTGGAGAACGCTGTAGTGAGGACGGCTGGTGGGCACGTCAAAACTAGGGTCGTGCTCGAAGGATTCGAACGCAACATACGCCTGATAACCGAGTCCGCCGGGTTTCCAACCCGTGACACTTTCCACGGAAAATACCCCGCAGCTGTCCAGGTCGTACTTGGCGGGTAGCAGCAGGTACTCGTCCTGTTTGCCATCAAGACGAATCGGCAGTGCATCGTGCCGGAACAGATTAACGATGGGCGTACAGTGAAGCTTCACGTTATCCAGGGTCGGACGCATGCGCAGGACTCCACTCTTGCGGATGTCAAAGCGCAGCTCCAGACCACGGACCTGTTTGAGAATGTCAGCCGGCAAAGACTTGAGCAGGTCCAGGCCGTTGATATCGACGAACAGGAATTTGTCCTGGAAGGCAAAATACTCTTGCAGGTAGCGATAACCGCGGAAGGTGTTCAGCGGATAGGGAATCAACGCTTCTTCTTCAGCAAAACCCACCGGCTGCACGCGGTCGCCGGGCATCTTGAATGCCATAGACACGCCGTTGACGCCGCCAATCGGGTTGCCGACATCGTCCAGTGGAATCAGCTCGATGCTTTCCAGGTTACGCAGCAGACTCAGGTACAACATCTGACTGATATAGCGCTCGCCGGCAAAGTGCAGTCGCAAGCGGCGTAATTCCAGCTCACCGAGGTGACCGTCGGCGCTCATCTCCAGACGCAGGCTCAACAGCGAGCCGTCGCCCTTCACCGAGTAATTCAGCGCAATCAGGTCCAACGCCAGGACTTCAGTCGGGTAACAGGTGCGAAAGCGGCAATGCACGTCATCTATCGGCTCGCTTTCCACCGGTGTATCGCGCTCGACCATCAATGCCGGACCGGAACGTTTCAACGGATCGAACTGCAAAATGCTGAACGCCGGCAGCGGCCGCATATAGTTGGGCCATAGCAGTTGCATCAGCGAATGGCTAAGCTCCGGCAACTCGTCATCGAGCTTCTGGCGCAGACGCCCGGTCAAGAACGCAAACCCCTCCAGCAACCGCTCCACGTCGGGATCCCGCCCGGTCTGCCCGAGAAAAGGCGCCAGTGCCGGACTACGTTCGGCGAAGCGACGACCTAACTGACGAAGTGCCGTGAGTTCGCTTTGGTAGTAGTGGTTAAAGGACACGGAGGACCTGCCTGGTTTTGGAACTCATGAAAAAAGGCTTGAATGCCCGACTGCCGAACAAATCACCCACGGCCACAGGGTCCGGATAACACCTCGATTCAACGGTGTTCATGGCTATTCGATTCCTGCCTTTTTGGATGTCAGGACATGCGCGTTTCATTGGCTGACCTTGACTTGACCGCTGCCATCCAGGCACGCGGTAAAACTGACCTGTCGCTTGAAACCGTCCACTTCCAGCAGGCCTTCGATACTGAAGGCCAGCCGAAGCTGATCGTGTTCACGCGGCAGGGAAATGACATGCACTGCGCTCAGGCGTGGCTCGTAGGCTTCGATGAAACTTTCGATGGCCGTACGGGCCTGACTCAGGGAGTCGTGCAGGCTCAGACGCATGTCATTAAGATCGGGGAGCCCGTAATCGGACAGCGTTTGCACGCTGCCCGCACGGGTGCTGAGCATCTTGGCCAGATGGGCAGCCACGGATGCCATGGCCGAGACCTCGCGACTCCAGCCGGCGCGGCCGTCCGCGTCGCCCCCCAGGCGCTCGAAAAGGCTGCCGTATCCAGTCATGAGTCAGGCTCCGTTTACTCTTTGTCCAGCTTGCCAACCAGCGACAAGGTGAAATCGGCACCCATGTATTTGAAATGCGGGCGCACGTTCAGGCTGATGCGGTACCAGCCTGGCTCGCCTTCGACATCACTGACGATGATCTCGGCTGCGCGCAGCGGGCGACGGCCACGCACTTCGGTGCCAGGGTTTTCCTGATCGGCGATGTACTGGCTGATCCACTTGTTGAGTTCACGCTCCAGGTCAGTGCGCTCCTTCCACGAACCCAGTTGCTCGCGCTGCAGCACTTTCAGGTAATGAGCCAGGCGGTTGACGATCATCATGTAAGGCAGCTGGGTGCCGAGCTTGTAGTTCAACTCCGCCCTCTTGCCTTCCGCGCCTATGCCAAAGAACTTGGGCTTTTGCACCGAACTGGCGGAGAAGAACGCCGCGTTGTCGCTCCCTTTGCGCATGGTCAGGGAAATGAAGCCCTCCTCGGCCAGTTCGTACTCACGACGGTCGCTCACCAGAACCTCGGTAGGAATCTTGGTTTCGATTTCGCCCATGCTTTCGAAGTGATGCAACGGCAAGTCTTCAACTGCACCACCGCTTTGCGGGCCAATAATGTTCGGGCACCAGCGGAACTTGGCGAAACTGTCGGTCAGCCTGGTAGCAAATGCATACGCGGTATTGCCCCACAGGTAGTTCTCGTGGCTGTTGGCGACGGTTTCTTTGTAGACGAACGATTTGACCGGGTTTTCTTCCGGATCGTATGGGTTACGCAGCAGGAAACGCGGCACGGTCAAGCCAACGTAACGGGCGTCTTCCGACTGGCGGAAACTCTGCCATTTGGCGAATTGCGGGCCCTCGAAGTGATCCCTCAGGTCCTTCAGGTCCGGCAGACCAGTGAAACTGTCCAGACCGAAGAATTTCGGGCCGGCCGCAGCGATGAACGGTGCGTGGGACATGCAGGCCACGCTGGACACGTACTGCATCAATTTCACGTCCGGCGAGCTTGGGGACATGAAGTAGTTGGCGATGATTGCGCCCACCGGCTGACCACCGAACTGACCGTATTCAGCGGTGTAGACGTGCTTGTAAAGACCCGACTGCATCACTTCCGGCGAATCTTCGAAGTCGTCCAGCAGGTCGTCCTTGGAGACGTTGAGGATTTCGATTTTGATGTTTTCGCGGAAATTGGTGCGCTCCACCAGCAACTGCAGGCCACGCCACGATGATTCCAGAGACTGGAAGTCCGGGTGGTGGAGGATTTCGTCCATCTGACGGCTGAGCTTGGCATCAATCTCGGCGATCATGCGGTCAACCATGGCTTTCTTGACCGGCTCACCGTTGTTCTGCGGTTTGAGCAGCTCCTCAATGAAGGCCGACACACCGCGCTTGGCGATGTCGTAGGCTTCGTCGGCCGGAGTCAGGCGGGTTTCGGCGATGATGCTGTCGAGAATGCTGTATTCGCGGTTCTCGTTGCTGTTCTGCTGCGCTGCACTAGTGGTCATTGTCTTGGCTTCCTTGGCTGATGGGGACTCAGGCGTCCTGGGCTGCGGCGTTCAAGCCCAGCTCACCCAGTACGCGACCGCGGGACTCATCGTCGGCGAGCACGCCTTCGATGGCTTTGCGGAACGCAGGCGCGTTACCCAGCGGGCCTTTGAGGGCCACAAGCGCGTCGCGCAGGTCCATCAGTTTTTTCAGTTCGGGCACCTGCTTGACCAGCGAGGCCGGGTTGAAGTCCTTCATCGAGTTGACGCGCAGTTTCACCGCCAGTTCTTCAGTGCCGCCGTCTTCCTGAAGACGGTTCGGCACGCTCAAGGTCAGCTCCAACTCCTGCTTTGCCAACACTTCGTCGAAGGTCATTTTGTCGATGCTGATCGGCTTGCGATCTTCGACTTTGCGTTCGTCCCTGCGGTGGGTGTAATCACCGATTGACAGTAGTTTCAACGGCAGTTCGATCTCTTCCTGTGCGCCACCAGTGGCAGGCTTGAAAGTGACGTTGATGCGTTCCTTGGGGGCTACCGAGCCTTCTTTGGCCATGGCTTTTCTCCTTGCGGTTGTGGCCCTGGGGCCTATTGGAGTACCACTTCAAGATCGAGGTGGCACAACCTGCGATAAACCTCTTCCTTGCGCTCACGCACAGCATGGTTCTGCGGTAACAACTCGCAGCAGCTATGCAGAAAATGCAGCACTTCGAGCACAAGATCAGGCTCCCAGGCGCTGACTCCTGAGTCCTGTAATGTCTGGTCGAGGGTTTCGAGTTGGGTCTTGGCCAGCTCATATTTTTTGGCCATGAAACACAGCCGCGCGAGGGCGAACTGCCAGAAGAATCGGAAGCGCCCGCCCTGGGCACTTTGCAGGCCCTGCTTGAGGATCTGCACGGCAGCCTTGAGGCCGTCCTTGCGCAGGATCGGCAGGGCTTCCTCCAGAGCCAGCTCCCAGGCCGGCAGGGTGTCGGTTGCTTCAACCTTGCGCGGCGTACTGGCGGTTTGCAGATGCGGCATGACATTGGCACTGATCCAGGCGCGGGTGGCGGGATCGGCGAACGGTGTACCGTCGTGGAAACGCAGTTCGATGATGCCGGGCAGACGCCGAATCAAAAGCGCGAAGTGCACTTCCACCTCGCGCATGGCCAATTCAGCGTTCAGTCCTTGCAAGCATTCCCAGACCATTCGCTGGCCATCGAACCAGAAGGGCGCGTTTGCCAGGCTTGCCTCCAGGTCAACCAGCAGGTCTGCGTATTTGCCCTGATCATAGCGATCCTGATAGTGCTTGAGCTTGTCCACCAGCAGCCCGCGCATCACGGTAATCTGCTCGGCGTCGCGCTCGGGAATCGCGTCGATGGACAGCCACGACAGCGTGCGATTGAGGCGCAAGGCGCGCACATCAGTGGCTTTTTGCTTAAGCCACCAGGCACACAACGGACGGGCGCTTTCCAACTGAGCCCGCAAGGCCTTTTGAGCCTCTCTCTCGTTATCGATTGGCGCGCCAGGCGCGAACAACTGCGTAGCAACCTGTTTGACCTGCGCAACCGCAGCCCCCACCAGGCCGGTCTCCAACGGGCTGTCGGCGGCGCGTTGGACCCTGTTTTTCAGACGACGGGAAATCGGCAGCAGTAGTGGTGCGTCAGCACCCAAATGCTCGGTACATGCAGCATCAATACCCTCAAGGTGTTCGACCAGACGACGAAACAGCGGCAACTGCTCTTTGACCGCGATACTTTCACCTAACACCTGCTCAAGACGCATCATCAACCAGTTGATGGCAGCAGCACGGGTACGGGACTTGCTCGGATAAATTTCAGTCCAGTGGTTCTCACACAGGTAGTGCAGAAATCCGAGGCCAGCCAATAACCCGGGGAAGGACTCGCACCGGTACAGACCCCAGGTCAGCCAAGCCCCAACGCGTAAATCCTTGGACTGGGTGCGCAGCAGGGTTTCACTGTTTTCACAGACTTTCCGCCAATCGGTCTGGCCGCTCTCATGGATGGATTGGGCTTTACCCAGCTCGCTCTCCAACGCTTCATATTCGCTGGAAAAACGAACGTCCTCGCCCGCAAAAGCCTCTTTGGAAACAGAGGCTTTCGCGAGATCAAGATAGTAAGCAGAAAGTTCACTGGAGTAGGACATCCATACCCTTTGATAAAAATTGCCGCGTTTTAACGCCATCATTGCGAGCGCGCTGCATTCACGGGCACGCCTGCGAATTTATTCCGCGTTGATGCCCCAACGAATTTTATTTAGAAAGCCATTCAGATCGTGCCTTTCATAAAAACACAGAAAAACATCAACCTATATATAAGTAATTGAAAATAGTGATTTTTTTCTAGTTCCATTCACCTCGCCCGGCAATTTCAGAGCATGGCGAAGCGAGTGAAATGGATGAAGCGAGTCACTCGGGAGATATTACGATCATTGCGACAAATGAAGGTGTAGGACTATTCCGATAACCCGCTAGGAAAATTCCTTAACCTTTATATTCTTGTGAAGAAACAACTTAATAGCCACCTGCGCAGCGTGCGCAAAAAATCGCACGTTAAATTGTGGACAACCCTGTAGATGAATTTCTGCAGGGCTTGTATTTCATCATGCACAGACAAGTGCGCAAGAAGTTGTGCAGATCTGCGCAACTTCTTGCGCACTTTTTACCGATACCATCTGTATCAATCAGGAACTGAAACTTCGTTTTTCTCTGTATAAGCCTGATAAATAGGGAATTTAATTTAACTGGCATAAACCTTGATCGTAGCTTTGGAACCCACGACGCAATAAAGCCTGTGGGTTCCCTATTTTCAGCAAGGAGAGTATCCATGGCTATGCCCGCCTATATGACCATCACGGGTACCAAGCAAGGTCAGATCACTAAAGCAGTTTTCACCGCTGATTCCGTAGGCAACATATTTCAGGAAGGTCATGAAGACCAAATCATGGTTCAGGCCTTCAGCCACGAAGTGATCATTCCTCGCGACCCGCAATCAGGTCAACCGACCGGTCAACGCGTTCACAAACCGGTCAAAATCACGAAGGTGTTCGACAAGTCTTCGCCCTTGTTGATGCGTGCACTGACTACCGGCGAACTCCTGCCTGAAGTGACCATCCACTGGTACCGTGCCTCAGCGGCATCTTCTCGAGAGCTCTACTACATCACGAAACTTGAAGACGCGATCATCGTCAACATCAAGGGCTACATGCATAACTGTCAGGACCAGACAACCGCGCACTTCACGCAGTTGGAAGACGTTGAGTTCAGCTACCGAAAAATCACTTGGGTACACACAATCGGCAATACCGAAAGCTCTGATGACTGGCGCACCCCCGCCGCTGCAGGCTGAAACTGACAGGTGGTTTCACGGCATTGACCTTTTTAGCGGTTGATGCCGTTTAAGGCGCCCTCCCAATCGACCATCAAGCCTGAGCCGCACGCACCTTCTCTGCGTTCAGTTCTTCCTTTCGCACAAACCGGTTCGCCCGCATAAACGTGCCGAAATCATTAAACCGAACCCCCATTTCCCGCATCACCTTATGCCCCACCGGCACGGTCAGCTGGCGAATGTAGAACGGTTCCTTCACCACAAAGTGATGGATGCCATGACTGCTGCCGAAGTTGAAGCAGAACGCCTGCAACGGCCACAGCCACCAGGCGTTCAGCACCTGGCACTGCTGCATCACGTTCCCCGGCTCGATGTCGCCGTAGTAGTGCATGTTCGAGCTGATGAAGTGCAGGCAGAACGTGCGCAGCACGTTCGGGCCGATGATCACCACCGCCGCGATGTCGATCACGCTCATTACCGACAGCGTGGTCGCCGACCATTCAATCGGGGTGCCCAGCAGATGCGCAATGCCGTTTGCGGCGTGGAAGCCGAGAAACGCGTACCACGCGCCCCAATGCACCAGCGCCAGCGGCGCATAGACCTTCAGCGTACGTTTGATGATGCTGAATTTGTGGGCCCAGGTCTTGGCCCGCAACATGCGAATAAACGCCGACATGACGTTGTCGCCGACCATCAGCAACCGCGCCAAACCCCAAGGCTCGCCATTGGTGATCGCACGCTCTTCCATGTCGGTCTCGGAGCCGGAGACCTTGTGGTGGTTGAGGTGCAGGTGACGGCGAATCCAGGGGTTGATGGTGCTGGGTCGCGCCAGCCAGACCAGACCCATCATCAGGTTGTGCGGCACCCGCTGTTTGCGGAAGTACATGCTATGGATCAGGTCGTGCTCAAGTTCATGGGTCAACGAAGCGAAGAACGCATTGAGCAGCAGGCACGCCCACCAGGCCATGTGCCCGGTGATGTAGAGCGCCGCCGAACCGATCATCCCGGCCAAGGCGAAGGCCAGGATGCCCGCGCCCAGCGCGTCCTGATGCTTGAGTATCGGGTAGCGCTGACGCAGTTCGACGCCCTTGGCCAACACCACTTCACGAATATGCGCTGATCGCTGCGCTGCATTCAGTCGTTGGGGACTTGCAGAAGTACCGTGCATGCTTCCATCCTCTGGTTATTGATGTTCGCATCCTGCCCGCTTCACACTCCCGAAGCGGTAGCCGTGAACGCCAACCTGTTGACCGGAAGCGCCAATCAGCATGACTGAACCGACCTCCCTCGCCAGCTGGACCCGCGCCCTGCGCAAGCAACTCGACGCCCTGGGCCTCGACAGCACCGCCCTGTGTCGCCAGGCCGGGCTCGATCCGCAATGGATGGACGACCCGAACGCCCGATACCCGTTATCCGGTACCACGCGCCTGTGGGAACTTGCGGTGCAGGCCAGCGGCGACCCGGCGATTGGCCTGCGCGTCTCCCGCTTCGTCAGCCCCACCACCTTTCACGCCCTCGGTTATGCACTGGTGGCCAGCGGCAGTTTGCGCGAAGTGTTCGAGCGCATCGTGCGCTATCACCAGGTGGTCAGCGATGCCCTGGAACTGGAACTGACCCGCGGCGAGGATCGTTACCGCTTCCGCCTGAAAGTTCCGATCGGCAATCCGGCCCCGGCCTACGAGGCCATCGATGCGTTCATGGCGATTTATGTGCGCACCTGCCGCAATCGCCTGGGCCGCGACTATGCCCCGTTGGCGGTTTACCTGCGTCGGCCGGAACCTGAAGACTCGCATCAATGGCACAAAGTCTTCCGCTCACCCGTGCACTTCGGCACCGACGAAGACCGACTGGAATTCGCCCTCGTTGACTTCGACAGTCACCTGGACGACGCCAACCCGGAACTGGCCGAACACAACGAAACCGTGCTCAAGCGCGCTTTGGCGCAACTCAAGCCGTTGACCTGGGAGCGCAAGGTCCGCGATGCCATAGAAGAGCAATTGCCGGAAGGTGAACCCAGCGCCGAGCACATCGCCAAGGCCCTTCACCTGAGCTTGCGCAGCCTGCAACGGCACCTGGCGGATGAGGGTTGTCGGTTCGATACGCTGCTCAATGAAAGCCGCGAGAACCTGGCGCTGCTGCACCTGCGTGATCCCCAGGTTTCGCTGAGCGAGGTCAGTTATTTGCTGGGGTTTGCCGATACCAGCAGTTTCAGCCGCGCATTCAAGCGCTGGACCGGGATGACGCCGGGGCAGTTTCGGGATGGGTTGCGTTAAGGACGTTGAAATCTTCGCTGGTTTTGCCGGCCTCTTCGCTGGCAAGCCAGCTCCCACAGGCTTTTCGGTTGACCAGACATTTAGGATTCACACAAGCCACTGAGCTGGCTTGCCAGCGATAGCGATTGTTCAGGCACCACAGAAACCACTACCGCCCCTGACCCCGCCGCAACAACTTGCGCACCCGCGCCACCAGCTCACTGACGGCGAACGGCTTGAGCAGGTAGTCATCTTCATGCAGCTCCAGCCCGCGCAGGCGATCCTCGATGCCGTCCCTGGTGGTGAGGAACAGCACCGGCGTTTCACCGAGCTTGCGGATCTGTTGCAGCAGCTGCCAGCCATTAAGCCCCGGCAGCATGACGTCGAGGATGATCAGCTCGTATTCGCCGGACTCAATGAAGCGCCGGCCGTCCATCCCGTTGACCGCCACATCCACCGCATAACTGGCTTCGCTCAGGCCATTGGCCAGAAGCTTGGCGGTCTCGGGTTCGTCTTCCACTAACAGGACACGCATTTGGCACACCTCGATTGTCGTCAGCACAGGCTAGGCGTGTTCGGGGATAAAGCCCACCTTTAAAAGATCGCCAGCGCCCGCAACCGTTCGATATCGAGGATTTCGATCTCGCCATAGCCCAGATTCAGAATCCCCTGCCCTTGCAGATCCTTGAGCATTTGATTGGTGGTCTGGCGCGACAACGACAACATTGAAGCCAGTTGCTCCTGGGGCAGTTGCAGGCGCAGGCGTGGCGGGTCGATCTCGCCGTAGCCGTGGGCGATCATCAACAAGCGATGGGCCAGCCGCGTCGAGGCCGGCATCAGGCTCAGCTGTTCGAGGTGGATGAAGGTCAGGCGCAGTTTCTGGCTCATGAGCAAGGCCAGTTGCCGCCAGTACTCCGGTTGTTCGTCGAGCAACTTTTGCAGCGCCATTTGCGGGATGTGCAACAGGGTGCAGTTGCCCAGGCCGAACGCATCGTGGGTACGCGCCTGACCATCGAACAGACAAATCTCGCCGAACCAGTGCGGCGCCTCCACCAGGCTGAGCAACGCTTCCTTGCCTTGCTCGCTGACCGTGCCAATGCGCACGGCACCTTCGAGCACCGCGTACAGACCACAGGGCGGATCACCCCGCTTGAACAAGCGCTGGCCCGGCGACAGGCGCCGGACCCTGGCGGCGGCCAGCAGACTATCCTGAAAGGAAACAGGCAAATGACTGAACCACTGACCGTGCATCAGGCGTGGACGCCAGACCTGCATATCCATGAAAACTCCTAGAGATTGTCGCCTGGCTGACAGAGTGAGCAATGGCCCCGGGGCATGATCAATCACCCTACAGGAGGAATAACAATGAAAAGCCTCGTTGACCATCTCAGTCAATACGCCACTTACCACCGTGACCCGCGCAACATCGCCACCCACTTCGTCGGCATTCCGCTGATTGTGCTGGCGGTGGCGGTCCTGCTGTCTCGTCCGCAATGGGCCGGGGGCTGGCTTTCACCGGCGGTGCTGGTGTCGTTGGCTTCGGCGTGGTTTTACCTGCGGCTGGAATTACGCCTTGGTGTACTGATGACGGTGTTGCTGGGGCTGTGTGTCTGGGCCGGTCATGCGCTGGCGCAGCAAAGCACTGGCATCTGGCTGGCCAGCGGCATTGGAATGTTTGTGGTGGGTTGGGCGATTCAGTTTGTCGGCCATCACTACGAAGGGCGCAAACCGGCGTTCGTCGATGACGTGACGGGGTTGATTGTCGGGCCGCTGTTTGTGGTGGCTGAGCTGGCGTTTTTGCTGGGGATGCGCCATGAGCTGAAAGAGCAGATCGAGGCGCGGGCGGGGGGTGTGCGGGTCAATCCGAAGCGTGCGGCTGTTTAGATCGCAATCGCGAGCAGGCTCGCTCCCACAATGGATCGGTGTTGAGCACAAAATCTGTGACCGACACCGAACCCTGTGGGAGCGAGCCTGCTCGCGATGCTCTTGCTTTAGAGGTTGGCGACCTTCTGCCAGACCTTCGGCTTGAAGAACAGCGTCTCGCCCTTGGCCAGCCCGATCAGGCTGTCGTGGTCCTTCACCACTTCGGCTTCGATCAAATCGCTCTGTCCTTCGACCTTCAGGGTCACCCGCGTGGTCGCGCCCAATGGACGGATATCACGCACTTCGGCCGCATGGTGGTCTTCCAGTTCATGCCGCGAAAGCGACACTTCGTGCGGGCGGAACAGCACGTGATTGTCTTCGCCCAGATGCAGACGGTTCGAATCGCCGAGGAAGTGATAAACGAAATCGCTGGCCGGGTTTTCGTAGACGTCGCCCGGTGAGCCGATCTGCTCGATCACGCCCTTGTTCATCACCACGATGCGGTCGGCGACTTCCATCGCTTCTTCCTGGTCGTGGGTCACGAACACCGAGGTCAGGTTGATGTCTTCGTGCAGGCGCGCCAGCCAGCGGCGCAGTTCTTTGCGGACCTTGGCGTCGAGGGCGCCGAACGGCTCGTCGAGCAGCAGTACTTTTGGCTCGACCGCGAGGGCACGGGCCAGGGCGATCCGCTGACGCTGGCCACCAGACAGTTGTTCCGGGTAGCGATCCGACAGCCAATCCAGTTGCACCATGTTCAACAGTTCGTGGACCTTGGTCGCGATCTGGCTTTCGCTCGGGCGCTGGTTCTTGGGCTTCATGCGCAGGCCGAACGCGACGTTGTCGAATACCGTCATGTGGCGGAACAAGGCGTAATGCTGGAACACGAAACCGACGTTGCGATCACGCACGTCGTGGCCGGAAACGTCTTCACCGTGGAACACGATGTTGCCCTGGTCCGGGGTTTCCAGACCGGCGATGATCCGCAGCAGCGTGGTCTTGCCGCAACCGGACGGGCCGAGCAGCGCCACCAGTTCACCGCTCTGGATGTCCAGGCTGATGTTGTCCAGCGCCTTGAACGCATTGAAATTCTTGCTGACGTTACGCACTTCGATCGACATGAATTATTCCTCCGCGGCGCTGGCGCGCAGGCGGTTAATACGGTTTTCGCTCCACTGCTTGAGCAGCAGGATGAAGAGCGCCAGGATCAGCAACAGGCTCGCCACGGCGAACGCCGCCACGTGGTTGTATTCGTTGTAGAGAATCTCGACGTGCAGCGGCAAGGTGTTGGTCACCCCGCGAATGTGCCCGGAAACCACCGACACCGCACCGAACTCACCCATGGCCCGCGCGGTACACAGCACCACGCCGTAGATCAGGCCCCATTTGATGTTGGGCACCGTGACGTGCCAGAACATCTGCCAGCCATTGGCCCCGAGCAAACGCGCTGCCTCTTCCTCCTGGGTGCCCTGCTCCTGCATCAGCGGGATCAGTTCACGGGCCACGAACGGCACGGTGACGAAAATCGTCGCCAGCACGATGCCCGGCAAGGCGAAGACGATCTGGATGTCGTGGTCCTGCAACCATGGGCCGAACAGCCCTTGGGCGCCGAACATCAGCACGTAGACCAGACCGGCAATCACCGGCGACACCGAGAATGGCAGGTCGATCAGCGTGACCAGCATGCTCTTGCCACGGAACGAGTATTTGCTCACGCACCAGGCGGCGCTGACACCGAACACCAGGTTCAGCGGCACCGATATCAGCACGGCGATCACCGTGAGTTTCAGCGCGGACAGCGCGTCCGGTTCAAAAATCGCGGTGAAGAACGCACCCAGGCCATTCTTCAGGCCCTGGGACACCACGATGAACAGCGGCAGTAGCAAGAACAGCGCAAAAATCAGCCAGCCGAGGCCGATCAGGACGCGCCGCGAAGTCGCACTGCCACGACGGGCAGCGTTGGCCGAAGAGGCGGCAGCAATGGACGATTGGGACATGTGTGCGCCTCCTTATGGGGTTTCGATACGGCGCTGCAGCAAGTTGATCAGCAGCAGCAGGACAAAGGAAACCACCAGCATCAGTACACCAATGGAGGTAGCGCCGGTGTAATCGTACTGGTCGAGTTTGACCATGATCAGCAGCGGCAGGATCTCGGTTTTCATCGGCATGTTGCCGGCGATGAAAATCACCGAACCGTACTCGCCGACCCCGCGGGCAAAGGCCAGGGCGAAACCGGTCAGCCAGGCTGGCAACAATGCCGGCATCAGAATATGGCGGAATACCTGCAACGGTTTTGCCCCCAGGCACGCCGCCGCTTCTTCCACCTCACGAGGAATATCGGCCAGTACAGGTTGTACGGTACGTACTACGAATGGAAGTGTCACAAAAGTAAGGGCAAGGGTGATGCCCAGGGGGGTGTAGGCGATCTTGAACCCCAGATCGGCTGCGAACTGACCGACCAAACCGGTGGGGGTGTACAACGCGGTCAGGGCAATACCGGCCACTGCGGTGGGTAATGCGAAGGGCAAGTCGATCATCGCATCGATGACTTTGCGCCCAGGGAAGGTATAGCGCACCAGCACCCAGGCCAGCAGCGTGCCGATGATGCCGTTGATAATCGCCGCATAGAGCGCGGTGCCGAAGCTGAGCTTCAACGCCGCCAGCACCCGTGGCGCGGAGATGATTGCCCAGAACTGATCCCAGGTGAGTTGAGCGGCATGCACGAACATTGCCGCCAGCGGTATGAGCACAATCAGGCTGAGGTACACCAAGGTGTAGCCCAGCGTCAGCCCGAAGCCGGGTATGACGGGGGAGATACGACGCGACATAAAAGTCCTTGGTTGAGAATGCGCAAAGCCCCGTCGCCAGGATCGGGGCCCGTTGGCCAAAGCCGGTCGGCTAAGGGCTTGAACACCGCAACTTCTGTGGGAGCGCCTGCTCGCGATACCGGTGGGCCAGCCAACATCCCTGTTGTATGTACCGCCATCATCGCGAGCAGGCTCGCTCCCACACGTTGCGCCCCTTAACTGACAGGCATCCGGCCGGTTGTCAGGTCTACTTCAGGTTATTGCGCCTGGTAGATCTGGTCGAACACGCCACCGTCGTTGAAAAATTTCGGTTGCGCGGTTTTCCAGCCGCCGAAGTCTTTATCGATGGTGACCAGTTCCAGTTTCGGGAACTGGTTGGCGTACTTGGCAGCCACCTCCTTGTCACGTGGACGATAGAAGTTTTTCGCCGCGATTTCCTGGCCAGCCGGGCTGTACAGGTGTTTGAGGTAGGCTTCGGCGATCTGCTCGTTGCCCTTTTTCTCGGCGTTCTTGTCGACCACGGCCACCGGCGGCTCGGCAAGGATCGACAGCGAAGGCACAACGATGTCGAACTTGTCGGCGCCGCCGTCTTCTTTCAGCGCCAGGAAGGCTTCGTTTTCCCAGGCCAGCAACACGTCACCCTGACCGTTGTTGACGAAGGTGATGGTCGAACCGCGAGCACCGGTGTCCAGCACAGGCACGTGTTTGAACAGGGTTTGTACGTATTCCTTGGCCTTGGCTTCGTCACCGCCATTGGCTTTCAGGCCATAGGCCCAGGCGGCGAGGAAGTTCCAGCGTGCACCGCCGGAGGTTTTCGGGTTCGGGGTAATCACCGACACGTCATTCTTGATCAGGTCGCCCCAGTCCTTGATGCCTTTGGGGTTGCCCTTGCGCACCAGGAACACGATGGTCGAGGTGTAAGGCGTGCTCGCTTCCGGCAGGCGTTTTTGCCAGTCGGCCGGGAGGGTCTTGCCGAGTTTGGCGATTTCATCAATGTCACCCGCCAGCGCCAGGGTCACGACGTCGGCACGCAGACCGTCGATCACCGCCCGCCCCTGCTTGCCCGAACCACCGTGGGATTGCTGGATCTTCACGGTGTCGCCGGCATGGTCCTTCTGCCAGAACTTGATGAATTCAGCGTTGTAGTCCTGATACAGCTCACGGGTCGGGTCGTACGACACGTTGAGCAACTCGTAATCCTTGGCTACCGCGGAACCGGCAAAGAGGGCACTGGCCAGGGCGGCCAAAGCGAACTGACGAATCGACGACATGGTGAAAGCTCCTGGAATTCTTGGGTATTGGCTTTTTTTATGATCTGGAATCGGATGCTTGCTCAAAGATCGCAGCCTGCGGCAGCTCCCACACAATCCCCCGCAGAAACTGCCGCAGGCTGTGATCTTTTGATTGGTTTCGCTTCAGCCCGGTTTGTTGCCCGGTTGCTGCAAGCGGAATTTTTCCTTGCGTTCGATCTGAACCACCTGGGCGTTGTGGACGGTGATTTCCACTGCGCCAAAACGCAGATCGCGCAGGGCGCTCTGGATTTCACGCAGGATGGTTGCTTCGTCCTGGCCGTCAACGCTACGTAGAGATGCGCTCATGGTGCTGCTCCTTCGACTGAGAGGTTGCCCTGGCAGTGGCGGCACTGCTTGCGGCGTGGGACCAATAGTAGAGAGGCGCAGATATTCTTAAAAAGACTATTTAAGAATGTTTATATAACCAGAAGACATTATTTGATGGGCAAGGGTTTGCGGGGGGAATTCTGTAGGAGCGAGCTTGCTCGCGATGGACGCGAACGAAAACCAGGGCTGCCTGGATGAACGCGGCGCTTCTGCCACCATCGCGAGCAAGCTCGCTCCTACAGGTTTTGCGCAACAGATTCTTAACGGATTGACGGTGCATGCACCCAATTCAGTTGTCCGGGAGGCACCGGCCGCCCGAACCAGTATCCCTGGCCCAGATGGCTGCCATGCTCAAGCAGGAACGACGCCTGTTCGACCTGCTCGATCCCCTCGGCCTGCACCTGCATTCCCATGCTGTGCGCCAGGGCAATGATCACCCGCACAATGGCCGCGTCGTCTTCGTCCCCCGGCAGCCCGGCGACAAAACCCTGATCGATCTTGAGTTTCTGTACCGGCAGGCGCTTGAGCCGCAGCAGCGACGAATAACCGGTGCCGAAATCATCGATGGCCAGCCGTACACCCAACTCGCGCAGTCTGTGCATTTGCTCAAGCGCGACCTCGGGATCTTCCATCACCGCGCTCTCGGTGACCTCCAGCTCAAGATAAGCCGGGTCCAGTCCGGTTTCGCGCAGCACCTGGGCCACTTGCTGGTACAGCTCACGACCGGCGAACAGCCGCGATGAAACATTCACCGCGACGAACGACAACACCACGCCGGCCTGATGCCACTGGCACATCTGCTGACACGCTTGCTGCATGACCCAGGCATCGATTTCGGCAATCAGGCCGGTGCGTTCGGCGACGGGAATGAATTCAGCCGGCGACACCAATCCCCGCTCGGGATGCTCCCAGCGCACCAGCGCCTCGACACCGATCAAGCGGCTGGTGGGCAAGTCATGGACCGGTTGGTAGTAAACCCGCAATTGCTGCTGCTCCAGCGCGCGACGCAATTCGAATGCAAGCTCGACCCGTTGCTGGGCGTGGGCCGTCAATTCTTCGGTGTAGAGGGCATAGCCATTGCGACCGGCGCTCTTGGCCTTGAACAGCGCCGAGTCGGCGTTGCGCAATAATTGCTCAGTGCTCAAAGCATCGCCGGGGAACAGGCTGATGCCGATGCTGGTGTTCATGAACAGCTGATGCCCGTCGATAAAGAACGGTTCTTTGAGGCCATCGATGATCCGCTGGGCCAGCGCCGCGGCCTGGACCAGTTGCGGGCAGCTCTCGGCCAGCACGGCAAACTCATCGCCCCCAAGCCGCGCCAGGGTAATGCCCGGCCCGAACATCGCGTCTAGACGCTCCGCCACCGCCTTGAGCAATTGGTCGCCGATGGTGTGTCCGAGGCTGTCGTTGATCATCTTGAAGTGATCCAGATCGACCATCAGCAGTGCGCAGCCACGCTTGTGAGTCTGTGCCGAAGCCAGCGCCTGTTCGGCGCGATCGGTGAACAGCAGGCGGTTGGGCAGATCGGTCAACGGATCGTGATGCGCCAGGTGCATCAGTTCGTGTTCGGAGTTCTTGATCGCGCTGATGTCGGAAAACACTGCCACGTAATGACTACGCCGTCCCCGCTCGTCGTGAACGATGCGGATGGTCTGCCATTGCGGATAGATTTCGCCGCTTTTTCGACGGTTCCAGATTTCTCCGCTCCACTCGCCGTTACTGTCGAGTGTCGCGAACATCGCCTGATAGAAGGCGGCCGGATGACGGCCGGACTTGAACAAACTGGGCCGCTGGCCCAGCACTTCCTGGCTTTGATAACCGGTGATCTGGATGAAGGCCCGGTTCACATGGACGATCAACCCTTCGTGATTGGTGACCAACACGCCTTCACGGGTGCAATCAAACACGGCGGCGGCCTGACGCAGTCGCTCTCGGTCTTCACGGCGCTCACGCAATTTGGCCCCAATACCGAGACAACGGAGCAATCGCGCCCGGGCAATGAAGACCAACCCGGCACTGATCACCACCCAGACATAACCGTTGATCAGTTGCCATCGCGAAAGCTCGGCAGAACTATCGAAGAAACTGTTCAATAAATAGCCACTGAGCTGCAGCCATATCAAGGAAAGCAAGAGGTAAAGCAGCGCTGCGCGCGAGGCTTCGCGATAGCTGGCAGACATAAGGCTGTCCATGTCCCTATACAAAAAACGGGATTATAGGTTAAAGACACATCCAGCCACTCATATCTGAAAGGGCGACTGGTTTTCTCTGTGGGCTTAGTGATAATGCACCGGCTGTTTTTTTCTTTATCGAGGGCCCTATAGCCTATGTGGTACGAAGGTTTTCTCGGCTTGTCGCCCTGGTCACTGGTGGCAGTCACCCTGCTGATGACCCACGTGACAATCGTCGGCGTCACGGTCTATCTGCACCGTTACTCAGCCCATCGCTCGCTTGAGTTGAATGCCGGCCTGAAGCACTTTTTCCGTTTCTGGCTGTGGCTGACCACCGCGCAGAACACCCGCGAGTGGACCGCCATCCACCGCAAGCACCACGCCAAATGCGAAACCGAGGATGACCCGCACAGCCCGGTCATCAAGGGCCTGTCCACCGTTCTGCGCAAAGGCGCCGAGCTGTACCGCGCCGAAGCGGAAAACCCCGAGACCCTGCGCATCTACGGCAAGAACTGCCCTGAAGACTGGATCGAACGCCATCTCTATACCCCCTTCCCGCTGCTGGGTGTGGCGATCATGGCCGTCATCGACCTGCTGCTGTTCGGCACCATCGGCATCACCATCTGGGCCGTCCAGATGATGTGGATCCCGGTGTGGGCCGCCGGTGTGGTCAATGGCCTGGGCCATGCCGTCGGCTACCGCAACTTCGAATGCCGTGACGCGGCGACCAATCTGGTGCCCTGGGGCATCCTGATCGGCGGTGAAGAACTGCATAACAACCATCACACCTACCCTAACTCGGCAAAACTGTCGGTGAAGAAGTGGGAATTCGATCTGGGCTGGGCCTGGATTCAAGTGTTCAGCTTCCTGCGCCTGGCCAAGGTCCAGCGGGTTGCGCCGATTGCCCATCGTGTCGAAGGCAAAGGCAACCTGGACATGGACACCGCCATGGCGATCCTCAACAACCGCTTCCAGATCATGGCCCAGTACCGCAAATTGGTGATCGGGCCGCTGGTCAAGCAGGAGCTGGAAAAGGTCGATCACTCGGTCCGTCACCAGTTCCACCGCGCCAAGCGGTTGCTCTCGCGTGAAACCAGCCTGCTGGACGACAAACACCATGTCCGCATCCAGACCATGCTCGAGCACAGCCAGGCACTGAAGGTAATTTACGAGAAACGCCTGGCCTTGCAGCAGATCTGGGTCAAGACCAGCTCAAATGGTCACGACATGCTGGCCGCCATCAAGGATTGGGTACACGAAGCCGAAGCCAGCGGGATTCAATCCCTGCGTGACTTCGCCAACCAGCTCAAAACCTACTCCCTGCGTCCAACCGCTGCCTGACTGTGGCGAGGGAGCTCGCTCCCGCGCGGCTGCGCAGCAGACGCATAATCGGCGACGCGTTTTAATCGAATAAAACGCGTCGCCAATACCGCCCAGCGGGAGCAAGCTCCCTCGCCACAAAATGCGGGAACTTCGCTTCAAATCCTCCCTCTCAAAGACACTTCGCCACCCAGGCGGGCTTCGTTGTGGCCGCTTTCGAATCCAGAGCGGTGCACGCCCTTTGAGATTTGTTCCCATGGTCATTAAAAACCAACAAGACTCATCCCCTTCGCAGTGGCCCGAGACTGCGCAAACCCTGCTGGCACTGATGCACGCTCAAGGTGAAGTGGCGCGACTGAGCGAACGCGAACAGTTGTTCAGCACCCTGCTGGTGAGCGTCAATGCCGTGCTCTGGGCATTCAACTGGGAAACCCGCCAGGTGCTGTACGTCAGCCCGGCCTATGAGCGGATTTTCGGGCGCTCCGCCGACCTGCTGCTGTCCGATTACAACCAGTGGCGCGACAGCATTTACCCCGACGATCTGGAATATGCCGAGCGCAGCCTGGCAGATGTGCTGGAAAAAGGCGCGATCGAAGACCGCGAATACCGGATCATCGCCGCCGACGGCCAGGTTCGCTGGCTCAGCGACAAATGCTTCATCAATCGCCAGGCCGAGCCGGGACAGCCAGTGATCATTGTCGGCATCGCTGAAGACATCACCGACAAGAAGCAGATGGAAACCGAGCTGCAACGCCTGGCGACCACCGACGCCCTGACCCAAAGCAGTAATCGTCGGCACTTCTTCGAAAGCGCTCATCAGGAATTCGAAAAGGCGCTGCAACAGGGCACGCCGCTGTCGTTCCTGATGCTGGATATCGATGACTTCAAAGTGATCAACGACACCTACGGTCACCAGGAAGGCGACACCGTACTGCAACGCATCGCCGAGAGCGGACGTGCGGCGTTACGCCGTGGCGACCTGTTCGGGCGCATTGGCGGTGAGGAATTTGCCGCAGTGTTCCCGGGCTGCACGCCAGACATGGCCCTGCAAGTGGCCGAGCGACTGCAACGGGAGATCCAGCGTTTGAGCTTCAAGCATGACGGCCAGACCTTTGGCATCACCGTCAGCCAGGGGCTGACCAGCCTGGTCGCCGGGGACGAAAACGTGGACAGCCTGTTTGCCCGCGCGGACGCGGCGATGTATCAGGCCAAGCGTGAGGGCAAGAACCGGATAGTGACGGCCTGAACGCCCCAACGCAAACCCTCGGTGGGTAAAGCCTTATTTCTTGCGCAGACGCACCAACTCCGGCAAGCCGATCTTGAGCAGGCGCGCCGTTCGGCTTTTGGCCAGGTCCTCAAGCCCCTCATGCTCGCTCAGGCGCGCCAGCTGTGCCGCCATGTTCATCACCAGTGCTTCGCGGGAGTAGACCCCGCCACCGAGCTGGTAGGTCGCGGCAATCAGCTCTCGCAGCTCCAGCGGCAGCCGCCAGCGGGTGCGCAACGCCGATCCGTAGGCCGCACTGAATTCGGCCAGCGCCTCCCCGACCGCCTCTTGGTCGTCCAGTTCGCCACCGCCCTGCTTCCACTCCTGCAAACAGCGCAACAACGCCAGATCGCCGAGTCGATGCAACATACCGGCGCAATAGCACCGCGCCTGATCCAGATCGAGCAGGCGCGCCAGTGTTCGCGCGTATTCGGCGGTGTGCAATGACAAGTCCCAATAACGCTCGGCATAGTCCGCCAGAGACGGATCACTGAGCCGTGCACTGCGCTTGAGGGCCAGCCCGAGAATCAGGTTCATGCTTTGTCCGGTGCCCAGTCGGTGCAACGCCTGAGCCAAGGTTTGCACGCCCGCACCATGGTGCTGGGCCGCGCTGTTGGCGGCGGCGATCAGCACGGCGGTGACCTGCGGGTCCGTGCGGATCTCATCTTCGAGCGCCGTCAGATCCAGACCATCAGGATTGAGGCTTCGCTTGACCGCCAGCTGCACGTCGGTCATGAGCGGCGCGCCCTCGGCCAGTTCGCGACGGCGCTCTAGGAATACGGACAAGGTCATGCCCGGTGCCAGCGCCGGCACTTCGCACGACACCTCTTCCCCGGCATCAAGCAGCAACCCCTGCAAGCGCTGGGTCAGGCTATCCATGTTCAGGGGTTTGGTCAGGTAGGCGGCAGGCGCCAGCGGCAAGGCTTCGCGTACGCTGGCGCTGTCGTTGCGGCTGCTCATCAGAATGAATGGCAATGGAGGATTACGTTTGCGCTGGCGAATACTGCGCAACACATTGAGGCCATCGACACCAGGTAGTTCCCAGTCGGCGATCACCAGATCGTACGGGTTGGCCGCCAGCAGCTCCAACGCCTGCTGGCCGTCGGCGCACAAATCGAGTTGTGCGTCACAGCGCACGTTCAACAACACTTCCTTGAGCAGATCACGGGACCAGGGGTCGGCCTCGGCGATCAATACTCTTGGAACCGCGGGTAAAATGACAGTCGTCATACAGCTCTCCCTGGCAATGCTCGAACCTTATCCAATGCCGCTCCTTCGAAATAGTAGCAATACGTCGTATCTGTTCTGGCAGGTATGAAAAAACCCGCCGAAGCGGGTTTTTTGTCGATCAGGTCACACTTTGCGATCAGAGTTCAGCGAAGCACTCTTCGATGATCGCCAGACCTTTGTCCAGTTGCTCGTCCGGCGCAGTCAGCGGTACCAGGACGCGCAGAACGTTGCCGTAGGTGCCGCAGGACAGCAGGATCAGACCTTTGTCGCGAGCCTTGGCCACAACGGATGCCACAGCGGCAGCGTTCGGCTTGTGGCTGTCGCCGTTTTCGAACAGCTCGACAGCGATCATCGCGCCCAGGGCACGGACTTCGCCGATTACCGACGGGTACTTGGCCTGAATGGCCTTGAGGCCAGTGACCAGACGCTCGCCGACTGCCTTGCAGCGGTCCAGCAGGTGCTCTTCTTCGAACACTTCCATCACGGCCAGGGCTGCGGCGCAAGCGATCGGGCTACCGGCGTAGGTGCCGCCCAGGCCGCCTGGAGCGATGGCGTCCATGTATTCGGCCTTGCCGCACACACCGGCCAACGGGAAGCCGCCAGCGATGGATTTGGCGAAGGTGGTCAGGTCGGCAGCAACGCCCATCTGTTCCATGGCGAAGAACGTACCGGTACGGCCAGCGCCAGTCTGTACTTCGTCAGCGATCAGCAGGATGCCGTGGTGGTCGCACAGGGCACGCAGACGCTTCATGAATTCTTTCGGCGCGACGTAGAAACCACCTTCACCCTGTACAGGCTCGATGATGATGGCCGCGATGTCTTTCGGCTCGGCGTCGTTCTTGAAGATGCGCTCGATGGAAGCGATCGAATCGTCGATGCTCACACCGTGCAGTTCGTTCGGGTACAGCGCGCGGAAGATGCCGCCTGGCATCAGGCCCATGCCGGCCGAGTAAGGCACGACTTTACCGGTCAGGCCCAGGGTCATCATGGTGCGACCGTGGTAAGCGCCGGTGAAGGCGATCACGCCGGCACGGCCAGTGGCGGCGCGAGCGATTTTCACGGCGTTTTCCACGGCTTCGGAACCGGTGGTGACCAGCAGGGTTTTCTTGGCGAAATCACCTGGCACCTTGGCGTTGATTTTTTCGCACAGTTCCACGTACGGCTCGTAGGCCAGTACCTGGAAGCAGGTGTGGGTCAGCTTGTTCAGTTGCTCGGTCACGGCGGCGATGATTTTCGGGTGCACGTGGCCGGTGTTCAGCACGGCGATACCGCCGGCGAAGTCGATGAACTCGCGACCTTCAACGTCGGTCACGGTAGCGTTCTTCGCGGACTCGGCGAAGATCGGGTGAATCTGGCCTACGCCACGTGGAACTGCAGCGGTACGGCGGGCCATCAAAGAAGCGTTAGTCTTGCTCATACATTCCTCATTCGCCGCTCATCGGTCGGCGTGATTCAAGGATTAAGCAGCGAGGAGGCAACCAGGGCAGCATGCGATGATCGACTGCCACAGCGTTCCCCGCCACAGAGAAAATTCCGTTTGAAGCACGCAAAGGGTCAGCGCTCTCGTGCCCTTTGCGTTTGAAGCAATGCCTTGCCGGGCTTAGATGCCCAGGCAGAGGTATTTGATTTCCAGGTAATCTTCGATGCCGTACTTGGAGCCTTCACGGCCCAGGCCCGAGGCCTTGATGCCGCCGAACGGCGCGACTTCGTTGGAGATCAGCCCGGTGTTGACGCCGACCATGCCGTATTCCAGGGCTTCAGCCACACGGAACACTCGGCCCAGGTCACGCGCATAGAAGTACGAGGCCAGGCCGAACTCGGTGTCGTTGGACATCGCGATCACATCGGCTTCGTCTTTGAAGCGGAACAGCGGTGCCAATGGACCGAAGGTTTCTTCCTTGGCCACGGCCGCGTTGTTCGGGACGTTGGTCAGGATGGTCGGCTCGAAGAAGTTGCCTTCCATCGGCTTGCCGCCGGACAGCACGGTGGCGCCTTTGGCAACGGCATCAGCGATGTGCTCCTGCACCTTGGCCACGGCTTTTTCGTCGATCAGCGGGCCAGTGGTGGTGCCGGCTTCCAGACCGTTGCCGATCTTCAGCTTGGCCACAGCCACTTTCAGCTTCTCGGCGAAGGCGTCGTAGACCGCATCCTGGATGTACAGACGGTTGGCGCAGACGCAGGTCTGGCCGTTGTTGCGGTACTTGGAAATGATCGCGCCTTCGACGGCCTTATCCAGGTCCGCGTCGTCGAACACGATGAACGGAGCGTTGCCGCCCAGTTCCAGGGACACTTTCTTGATGTCCTTGGCGCATTCGGCCATCAGTTGACGACCGATTTCGGTCGAACCGGTGAAGGACAATTTGCGCACGATCGGGTTGCTGGTCAGCTCGGTGCCGATGTCGCCGGCGCTGCCGGAAACCACGCTGAACACGCCAGCCGGGATACCGGCACGCTGGGCCAGTTCAGCCAGGGCGAAGGCGGAGAACGGCGTTTGCGAAGCAGGCTTGAGCACCATGGTGCAACCGGCGGCCAGGGCCGGGCCGGCTTTACGGGTGATCATCGCGGCCGGGAAGTTCCACGGGGTGATGGCTGCGGTCACGCCGATTGGCTGCTTGATCACGATCAGGCGCTTGTCTGGCTGGTGGCCCGGAATCACGTCACCGTAGATGCGCTTGGCTTCTTCGGCGAACCACTCGATGAAGGAAGCGGCGTAAACGATTTCGCCCTTGGCTTCGGCCAATGGCTTGCCTTGTTCCAGGGTCATCAGGCGAGCCAGGTCGTCCTGGTTCTCGATCATCAGTTCGAACCAGCGACGCAGTTTGCCCGCACGCTCTTTGGCGGTCAGTGCACGCCAGGCCGGCAGCGCTTTGTCAGCGGCTTCGATGGCACGACGGGTTTCGGCAGCGCCCATTTTCGGCACAGTACCCAGAATTTCGCCCGTTGCCGGGTTGTTGACCTTGATCGTCTGACCATTGTCCGCATCAACCCAAGCGCCATCGATGAAGGCTTGCTGGCGGAACAACTGGGTGTCTTTAAGCTGCATGTCGGCTTTCCTTAACAGCACCGCAATGGATGCGGAGCAAATTATGATTGTAGAAAGGCGCCTCAGTAGGCTGCCGTCAGGGAAATCATTCACCGGGCTGAAGCACATAAATAGCGCACGTATTGGATTCGTGCGGTTCAGCACCCAGACAAGAGCGTTTGAAATCTCAAACGAATCCTAGGATCAAAGGGGGTAAAGGACAATAGGGCGTTCGAAAAAAAGAACGAAATCGACTTTTTTGCTGCGTTTTTCTGATCAACGTAGCAAACACAGGTTACGCTTTGGAAAAACGCAGACGATTCAGCAGCATGGACGCCTGCGGTGCATATGAGTATCATGGCGCCCGCGCTGCACCAGTAGCTCAGCTGGATAGAGTACTGCCCTCCGAAGGCAGGGGTCGTGGGTTCGAATCCCGCCTGGTGCACCATACATAGAAACGAGAAAGCCTCAGACCGCAAGGTCTGGGGCTTTTTTGTGCGCGGAACTCATCAGATCCGGAAGCTGCCCACCAAATGCTTCAAGCGGCTGGCCTGCTGTTCCAGATCCGAACAGGCGCGCAAGGTGAACTGCAGGTTTTCCATGCCTTCCTGGTTCAGCGTGTTGATTTCATTGATGTCCATGTTGATCGAGTCGACCACCGCTGTCTGCTCTTCAGTGGCAGTGGCCACTGACTGGTTCATCCCGTCGATTTCACCGATGCGCTGGGTCACGCTGCCCAAGCGCTCGCCTGCCTGATTGGCAATCGACACGCTGTCCTGGCTGTGGCGCTGGCTTTCACCCATGGTATTGACCGATTCACGGGCGCCGACTTGCAGCTCCTCGATCATGTTCTGCACCTGCTGCGCCGATTCCTGGGTGCGGTGGGCCAGATTGCGAACTTCGTCAGCTACCACGGCAAAGCCACGTCCCGCCTCGCCTGCACGCGCCGCTTCGATTGCCGCGTTGAGCGCCAGCAGGTTGGTTTGCTGAGAGATGCTGGTGATCACTTCGAGGATCTGACCGATGTTCACGGTCTTGCTGTTCAGCGTTTCGATGTGCGAACTGGAGGTGACGATCAGGTCCGAGAGGCGGTTCATGGCCTCAATGTTGCGATTGACCACTTGCTGGCCTTCTTCGGCCAAGTGGCGGGCGGAGCTTGCGTGTTGCGAAGCTTGCGCGGCGTTATGTGCGATTTCCTGGGCGGCAGCCCCCAGTTGATTGATCGCGGCGGCAACGCTGCTGGTACGGTTGACCTGCTCGTCGGAATTGGCCATCGAAGCGTTCGATGCACTCACGACACGCAGGGCCACTTCGTTGACCTGCTCGGTGGCCGACGACACTTCGCGGATCGAGGTGTGAATCCGTTCGACGAAGCGGTTGAAGGCGTTCCCGAGAATGCCGAACTCGTCCTGGGTATGAATGACCAGGCGCTTGGTCAGGTCGCCTTCACCTTCGGCGATATCTTCCATAGCCTTGCTCATGGCCTGCAGAGGTTGCAGCAGCAGACGAATCAGCATGCCCAGCAGGGCAATGATGAAAACCACGGCGATCACGGTGGCAATCACAGCCGACGCGCGGAATTCACTGAGCCTGGAAAAGGCCTTGTCCTTGTCGATGGACAGGCCGATGTACCAGTTCACCGAAGGCAAACCCTTGATCGGGGCGAAAGTGACGATGCGGGTCTGGCCATTGGCCTGGACTTCGGTCAACTCGCCGTTGATCCGTGGCGTACCCTGCGGGAAGAGGTCGCTCAGGGTCTTCATCTGCATGTTTTTGTCGGGGTGGACCAACACCTTGCCATCGGAACTGACCATGAAGGCGTAACCCACACCGCCCAGATCCAGTTTGTCGATAATGTCGACCAGCGCACCGAAGCTCACATCACCGCCGACCACGCCGACGGTCTGCCCTGACTTGCGAATGGCCGCCACCATGGAGACCACCAGCGTGTTAGTGGCCATCTCGACGTAAGGCTCGGTCATGGCGACGGTATTGCTGGCCTCGGCAAGCTTGTACCAGGGGCGTGTGCGAGCATCGTACCCATCCGGCATCTTCGCATCAGGCAGGATGGCGAACTCGCCTGCTGCGGTACCGACGTAGGTACTGGGGAAGCTCGACACCAGGGTTTTCTGTGCCATCAACGTGGTGATGCTGGCCATCTGTGGGTTCAAGGCCGCGTTTTGCGCCAGGTTTTCAACCAGCAACGTGCGACCGTCAAACCAGTTCTTGATGTTGGCCGCCGTCATGTCGCCCATTTCATGGAGGTTGTTTTCCAGATCCTTGCGAATGGCGTTGCGCTGGAGGTAGTCGTTGTACAGCGTGAATAGCGCGAAGGCGGCTACCACGATCAGCGACGCCACAATGAGGATCTTGTGGCTGAATCGGAGGTTTTTATTCATAACGGGTCGTGTCCACGAAGGCGTTATTGTTGATTGGCACGAGCTGTATCGACCGCTTGAATAAAATACTGAACAGCTTTGTTCGTTTTTCTATACGCCGAAGGATTACCGGCAATTTCGACTTTGATTCTGAATATTGGCTTTCGGGACTACGAAGGCAGGGGCGTGGGTTCGAATCCCGCCCCGTGCTCCATCCAAAGAAACGAGAAAGCCTCAGGCCTTAGGGGTCTGGGGCTTTTTTGCGGGCACAAAAAAACCGCCTAAGCGGTTTTCTCATTCCGTCGTCCAATCAAACTCGTCGTATTCATCATCGTCTTCGTCATCCTCGAAGCCTTCATCTTCAAGCATGTCATCTTCAACAATGTCTTCGTCCGGCTGATTCAGCAGAAAATCCTTGCGACTCTCGGTAATCGCTCGCCGTAGTTCCTCGCCCTTTTCCGGGCAGTTGAGCATTTGGGCGATGCGGTCGATTTTTTTTGTCACGGCATCCTCCAACGCATCGACTACAGGCTGATAGTGCGCGCTTTCGGGGAGGGATGCCAAATCCCCGGAAGGCCGCGCACTTCAGCTTTCTGCAAAGCCGCTGAAGTGATCAGGCTTCAGCGATGGTAGCGCCGGACCACGCTGCTGTTTTTCAGCACATGACCGTTGATTCTTTCCAGCAGCTGCGCACGGGTCAGGCCTGCCGGCAATGCGTCCGGGGCGAGGTCCAGGGCGTAGATCTGGATGATGTAGTGGTGCGCGCTGTCGCCAGCCGCCGGGCAAGGGCCGACGTAACCGGCCGTGCCTTTGCTGTTGATGCCGGCCACGCCTTCAAGCGTGGCTTTTGCGCCGACGCCGGCGGCAATCTGGTGGGTGGTGGCTTTGATGCCGTAATGCACCCAGTGATCGACACCCTGCCCTTTCTGGCCATCCGGATCGTGCATGACGATGGCGTAACTGAGCGTACCGGTCGGGCCGGCATTCCAGCTCAGTGCCGGTGAAACGTTGTGCCCGCCGCAGCCCGGGGCATCGCTGGCAGCGGCAGACGTGAACAAACGGTCATCCGACACACCTGGGATGTTCAGGGTAAAACGCTCCTGGGTTGCCTGTGTCGCCTGTGTCGCCGGTGCCGCTTGCGCCGGCAATTGCACGCAAAGGGCGACTGCTATGGCCACTAGCCAAGGGTTCAGAGAGGTCAATCGGGTCATGCCGGAGTACCTTGTGCGGGTGGGGCCGTCGTCGGCGTGCAAACTATAGCTGGAGCTTTCATAGGGTGGCACCAGGATTTGGCGCAACCTTGAACAATTGCGCCGTTTTTTTAATTGAGCAGTGCATCTCAGAACCGTCCTACAGCCGTATCTGAACACGGTGACGAGGATAGGGTCGACCGCATCAACCGCAGAAAGCGAAACGCCCGGCGCCAGCATTGCGCAGAGGCCGGGCGTTTCCTGAAGGGTTGCGGTTTATTGAACCTCGCCTGCGCCAGCAAATTTGCTCATGACGAAACCGACAAATTCTTCGACGGTCATTTTCTGGCCATTGAACTCGACCTGATTGTTGGCGTAGTGCAGTTTGCTGACGATGTTGCTTCCATCCAGTTTCGCCAGTTGCGAGCCGACGGCCATGCTGCCAAACATGTCGGCAGTGGCGGTGGCCTGATCGGCGATCAGCTTGGCATCGGTCTGGCCGTCGATTTGCGATTGCACGGTGAACACATCAACCAGCATTGGTTTGGACACTTGGACATTGATGTCCAACAGCGCAATCAACTGCCTGATCAGTTGGTCGGTCGGCAATTCGATCGATTGCGGCTTGGTCAGATCCAGCACCAGGTTGGCGCGGCTTTCGCCGTTGGTGGTCTTGAACGAGAGATTTTCCAGGGCCACCTGCGGGCCGGCCGCCAGCAATTGCTCCAGACCGGTTTTCAGTTGCGTCTCTTCGGCGTCGGTCAGCTTCAGTTCCGGCACCGGCTGACCCGCCTCGGCGGCCTCGGCGGCGAGCTGCTCGTAGGGTTGCAGCTTGCTCTGGTAAATCTGCATCAGCGACATCGTTGCCGGAATGTCGAGGTTCTTCAGGCTCATCGCCATCTGTGCCGAACCGATCGCCTTGCCGTTCAAGGACACTTCACCCACCTTGTAATCGGCACGTCCGGAGGCGCTGGTGCCTGATTCTGCGGTCTGGTTCTTCATTTCGAAATTCTTGAGGCCCAGCACTGACTGTTTGGGACCGAACGTGGTCTGGCTGTTGCTCAGCGAGACGGTGTTCTCGCCGGTGTAATAGCCGTAGGTGCTTTTGCTCAGGTTGCTGGCCAGGGTCAGGCCGTTCAATTCAACCTGCACCGGTGCCTGATCTTCAGAAACGGTGATCAGCTTCAGGCTGTCCATGTAGCCGTCGGCCTTGACCTTCTGCGCCTGGGCGCTGGCCGCGACATCAAGCTTCAGGCCGGAAAACTTCAGGCTGGACTTGTCATCCAGTGCCGTTTCCAGTGGCAGCATTTCCAGCGTGCCATTGGTGGAATTGTCGTAGCCGATATTGACCACGCCTTTGAGCGGAGAGACATCCTTGGCGGCGGCAAACCATTTTTCGGTGAGCGGTGTCTTTTCCAGTTCGTAGTGACTGGTGGCCATGACCGGCAACCACTTCAGCGATACCAGGCGCGAGAACGGCAGCGGACCGTGTTCGATATGGTCGACAAACAGCAGCTCGACCGGCTCCTCGCCGAACATTTCACCCTCGCCCTTGAGGCGATAGTGCGCGGTGCTGCTGAACACGTGGCGCTCCAGCGATACCAGTTCCAGTGACGCCGTACCTTTATGACCGACCAGCGCGGCTTGCAGCTGCTGGTTGGCGTCAGCCAGGGAGGCGTTCACCACCCCTTCAATCTTGGTGCCGGTGTACCAGGCACCGCCAGCGCTGATAGCACCGATGGCAACGACGATTCCCAGAAGCACGCCTGCTGATTTATTCATGAATGACCCAATCAATGTCCGTTGTTTAAGGTGTAGTCGTCTTCCCTGAACCCATGGCGGGTTGCGGACGCGACAGCGCTGAAAGTGGGATGCAGAGTAGCATCAGGCGCGATGGACGGCCCAAGGATTAAAGGTGAAAGAGTGTCTATGGGGCTGCGTATGCAGGTAAGTATTCGATGTCCATGCGATCGCCATCGCGAGCAGGCTCGCTCCCACATTGGAATGCGAACTCCTGTGGGAGCGAGCTTGCTCGCGATGGCGTTCCGACGATGGCGTCAGACCTGACGACACAGAATCAGGAATACTGAACCTCGATCTCATCGAGCTGGTGATCAAAGGTCTTGAGCCGCGCAGTCCAGGTGTACACCAACACTTCAAAGTCGCGATTGATCACCGCCCCGCCCATCACTTCCCCCCGCGGGTCGCAGAAATCCAGCTGATAGCGTTCGCGGGCCATGGCCGTGGCGACATCGGCCAGTTCTCGCGCATTGTTGAGCCAGTGCCAGCCGTCGTCGGCCACTTGCTTGTCGAGCTCCAGGCATTGCTTTTTCAAGGTCTCCAGGCTCTTTTCCAGCGGCGTGCCGGTCAGTTCGCCCATGACTTCCTGAAACGTGCGCCCCGGTTGCCAGTAGCTGCCCCAGAAATAGCGATCGAACACCGTTTCGACACGACGCAGTGCGACCTTGGTGTCCCAGATCAGCACCAGGGTCTTGCCTTGTTCGAGTTGTCTTTTTTTGGTTCGCTGGTTCTGGACCGAAGCCCAGGCCACTACCGCGATGGACATCACGGCAATCAGCGCGGTGGCGCTGTCGAGAAACACCAGAGCCTTGTCGATCTGGAGGGTCAGCATGATGCCGTAGAAATAGGTGGCCGAAAGCAGCACCAACGCCACGACGGCGCACCAGAAACCGAGAGCATAAGGGTTTTTCATTATTGGTTTCCCCATGACCTGCGCGAGCCTTGTGCGAAGCAAGGGCGCTTTGCTCCAACGCCCCTCCAACACTTCAAAGCATAGCAACGGCCTCAGGGTTTGCTGGAGTTCGACGCTTGCGTTCGTCCGCTTTCCCAACCACCACCCAGGGCGAGGAACAAATCGATCTGGCTCATGGCAACTTGCGTGTTCGCCGTCGCCAATTGCGCCGTGACGTCGGTATAGGTGCGCGTCGCTTGCAGGTCCGCCAGGAACGACGCGCGGCCAGCCTGGAAGAAGCGGTGGGTCTGGTCGGCCGCCAGTTTCGCCGATTGCTCGGCATCGGCCAGGGCATCGCGGCGTTGCAGCAGCGCCGAGTACTGGGTCAGGGCGGTCTGGGTTTCGCGAATGGCGTTGAGTACAACGCCGTCGAAGTGCGCCAACACGCCCTGGGTCGTGGCTTCGGCCTCACGGATGCGTGCGCGGGTGCCGTTGGACGGTACGGTCCAGGTCAGCGACGGTCCGAAGCCCCAGCGATTGGTGGAGGGCTCGCCGAGATCACCGAGGATGCCGACGGTGCCGATGGTCGCGCCGATGCTGATGTTCGGGTACAGCTCGCCCGTGGCGATGCCGATACCGGCAGTCGCGGCGGCCAGTCGGCGTTCGGCCTGCCGCACGTCGGGACGACGCTTGAGCAACGCTGCACCATCGCCCACGGGCACCAGTTGCGCGATTTTCGGCAGTTCGGCGCAGGTCGCGGTGCCCGCCGGTAATTGATCCACCGGTTTGGCCAGCAGCATCGATAAACGGAACAGCCCGGCCTGACGCGCCGCCTCATAACGTGGCATGTCGGCACGCAATGACTTGAATTGGGTTTGCGAACGCGTGACCTGGGTTTCGTCGCCGCGTCCGGCATCGCGCAAGCGCTGGATCAGCGTAGTGCTCTGGGATTGCAGGTCGAGCGAGTGCTGGGCAATCTCCCGCTCTTCGTTGGCCGCGCAGACTTGGGTGTAAGCGCGCACGACATCGGCTACCAAGGTGATGCGTGCGGTATCGGCGGCGGCCTGGGTGGCATCGGCATTGGCCTTGGCCGCTTCGATGCCGCGCTGCAGCGTACCGAACAGGTCGAACTGATACGACGCGGAAATACCGATATCGCCGATGTTGGCCACCGGCACCTTTTCCGGCAACAGGAAGGCCTGGCCGGACTCCTGCAAACGTTCGGCGCCCATTTTCACGCCGCCGCTCCAGCCACCGGCCGCCTCGGCCTCGTCCACTTGCGCACGCGCGCGCAACAGACTGGCCGCCGCCACGCGCAGATCAGTGTTGGAGGCCATGGCCTGCTGCACCAGTTGATCCAGGCGCGGGTCCCGATACAGGCGCCACCAATCGGCAGGCACCGGCGCCGAGACCACCGGCTTGCCCTCCACCGCCAGCTCGCCCCGCAAGTCCTCACGGTGGATGGCCGCCGCCTCCGGCAGGTGATAGTCCGGCCCGACCACCTGACACGCCGACAGCAACAGGCCTAACCCGGCAACCGCCAAACCCGAGGCTTTGCTCATTGCGCCGGCTCCTGGAACTGGTCGTCGATGATCGATACGGTCGCGGTGCGCCCGGCGATCATGCGGAAATCCGCCGGTACGTCATCGAAGGCGATCCGCACCGGAATCCGCTGCGCCAGACGCACCCAGCTGAACGCCGGGTTGACGTTGGGCAAGAGGTTATTGCCGCTGGTGCGGTCGCGGTCTTCGATACCGGCGACGATGCTTTCCACGTGGCCACGCAGGCGCGCGCGGTCACCGATCACCCGGATGTCGACGCTCTGGCCGACATGGATGCCGTCCAGTTTGGTTTCTTCGAAATAGCCGTCGATGTGAAACGAATTACTGTCGACGATGGACAGTACCGGCCGCCCGGCACTGACAAATTCCTGGGTGCGCGGCGCACGATCGTTGACGTAACCGTCCACCGGGCTGCGAATCACCGAGCGGTCGAGGTTGAGCTGGGCACTGTCCACTGCCACCTGGGCTTCCATCAACGCCACTTGGGCGCGGGCGACCCTGGACTGGCTTTCTTCCAGCTGTTCGGCGGGCACCAGATTTCCCAGGCCCTTGTTGCGCTTGGCTTCACGCTGGGCCTGGGCCAGGGTTTCCTCGCGGTCGGCGACTGCGGCTTTCGCCTGGCGCAGGGCCAGTTTGAAGCGGTCCTGATCGATGCTGAACAGCACCTGGCCGCGCTTGACCGGCTGGTTGTCGCGCACGTCCACTTGCTGGATCAACCCGGAGACGTCCGGGGCGATCTGCACGATGTCGGCACGGATGTGGCCGTCGCGGGTCCAGGGGGCAAACATGTAGTACATCACCATGCGCCAGACCACGACCACGGCGAAGCTCACGATCAACAGGGTCAGGACCACGCGGCCGATGGTCAATAAAGGTTTTTTCATGTCATCAGGTATCGACTGAGTGAGTCCACGACGCCAAGCAGCAAGGCGTAGAGAGCCACGTTAAACAATGCCCGGTGCCAGACCAGACGGTAAAAGTGCAGGCGCGTGAGCACCCCGTGCACCAACAGAAACAACACATACGTAATGCCCATCAGCACCAGCAGCGTGGGCAGGAACACCCCGCTCAGATCCAGATCACCAATCATAAGGGCGCTCCATCGATCCCATGGGGAAGCGGTTCTTCGAGCTCGGCGGACCCGACAAATTCGACGCCGGGCAACAACGCCAGGCGCAAGCCACTCAAGGCGTGCAACAGATGCAGGCGGGTTTCATCATCGCCCGCACCGCCAAGCGCGCGACGGGTACGGTCCATGGTCATCAGCAACGGGCTCGGCGCGGGCAAGCGCTCGCCAGCCTTGAGACACGCCTTGAAGTATTCGCCAACCTCGGCCACCACCTGACGCAGCAGCGCGTTCGGCGTCCCGTCGATACGCGGCGCGTAGGCGAGCAGATCGAGCATGTTCAACGCCACGCGGACTTCCCGCAGGGCGATGCCGGTGTCCTGGCCGGTCATGGCCAGACGCGGCAAATGCTGCATCAAGCGGTCGAGCATCTGCACACCCAGGTGCCGGTGCTCGGCCAGCGTGGCGGGCTCGGACAGGCCGACAATGTCGCGCCAGCTGAAACGGGTCAGACGCTTGGCCGCCAGCTCGGCGCCGAAGGGCCGGGCGATCAGGGTCCAGACGAATGCAAACAGCAAGCCCACGGGGCCGGCCAGATTGGAGTTGGCAAAGCTGAGGAAGTCCGCGTCGTATGCGCCCTGAATACTGATGAAGGACGAGGTGTTGACCAGGGTCAGCAACATGCCCAGGTAAAACTGCGGTTTGACCGTCAGGGTGCCGACGACGATGAACGGCACGGCGAACGCCAGCACCAGCATCGGGAAATCGTGCAGGTTGGGCAGCACCAGAAACAGGTAAAGGCTGGCGAACAACACCGACATCGCCGTCCAGAAAAAGAACCGGTATATCTGCGGTGCGGGGTCGTCCATCGAGGCGAAGAAACTGCACGCCACCGCCGCCAGAATCACCGCGGCGCCGCCGTCGGTCCAGCCCAGCAGAATCCACAGCACCGACGCGACAATGATCGCAGTGACGGTGGACGCCGCTGAATAAAGCATCAGGCCGCGATCCAGAAAGGGCGACAGCCGCCCGAGGCGCCAATGCCGATACACCGCGCGCCAACTGTCCAGGTTTTCGCATTGGATGGCGATTTGCAGACTGCGGCAGTCCTGCCACAGATCAATCCACTCGCCGAGGCGGTACAGCGCGTTGGAGAACAGCAGCTGCTTGCGATCCTGCAGCGCCCCGGCACTGGGTTGCAGGGCTTCGAGCTGGTCTTTCAGCGCCTGCCAACGATGGATGTCCGCGTCCTTGTGTTGCAGCCATTCGCTGGCGGCGCCGAGGAGTGGCGCGAACTTGTCCACAAGTTCGGGGGTGCGCCGTTCCAGGGCGTAGAGCGCATCGTCAAGGGCGTCGACTACGGTCAACAGGTGAATCATCCGCCCGCGCAGTTCCTTGGTATTGCGCACCGTTTGCGGCCGCGCGCCTTCGTGGGGCAACTGGCCGATCATCAGTTCCAGGCTGTTGAAAGTCGTCACCATCGCCGCACGCAACGCACTGATTTCGCCGGGCTGCACCTGGCGACTGAGGAATTGCAGGCTGTAGGTCGAGGCATCGGCAAACCATTTGCTCACCGAATCGTTGAACACCGGGGCCAGCCGCCGCGGCCAGAACATCGCGCCGACGACCGCCGCCACAGCGATACCGAGGAAGATCTCCTCCGTGCGCGCCTCGGCCACGTCCCACACGGCCAACGGGTTATTCACCACCGGCAGGGCGATCAGCGGCAAGGTGTAACCGGCGAGCATCAAGGCGTAGTTGTTGGCGGTGCGCAGGTGCAGGGACAGAAACAGCAGAATCCCGGTCCACAGCGCAATGGCCAGCACCAGCACATAGGGGCTCTGGACAAACATCGGCACGAAAAAAACCGCCGCCGCAGCGCCGAGAAAAGTGCCCACTGCGCGGTACAGCGCCTTGGAACTGGTGGGGCCGACAAACGGGCTGGAAACGATATACACCGTGGCCATCGCCCAGTAAGGACGCGGCATTTGCATGAGCAAGGCGATGTAGAGCGCAATCATCGAGGCGGCGAACGTGCGCACGCCAAAGAACCAGTCCCGCGCCGGGGGCATGCCGGTAAAAAAGCCGTTCAAGGGTTGACCACCGGAAACGGAACGGCCAACTCAAAAGCCTTCAACACACGCAACGTGGCTTCCAGATCGCGCTGATCGATGCCCTCGAGCACCTCATTGCGCAGGCGTACCAGTTCAACTTCGACGGCTTGCACCAGTGTCCGGCCGCTGTCGGTAAGGCTCAGGCATTTGGCGCGGCGATCCTGGGCATCCTCGGTACGACAGACGTAGCCGGCATGACACAGCTGATCGAGCAAACGCACCAGGGACGGACTCTCCATCCCTGCCGCCTGCGCCACTGTCACCTGCCGCACACCCTCGCCCAGGCGCCCGATCATCAACAACGGCACGGCACAGGCTTCGGAAATTCCATAGTTGACCAGCGTGCTCTGGCAGATCTTCCGCCAATGCCTGGCGGCCACCACCATGGAGCTGCTGATGTTCATCTGGAGAGCGTCGAGGTTATTCGGCACGGGAGAAAACACACACTGTTAGTTTGCTAACTATCAATATGGCATTGGAGAGGTTTTTCCGTCAAGTTTTGAAACAAATTGGTTTCCGCCCGTCGCAAGCAGAACGCGATGGACCAGACAACGTACTGATGATGTATATACTTTCTTAGTACCAGATCCAGGAATACTCACCATGTCAAAACAAGCCGTTTTTACAATGAAACTCGAAGCAGATTTGCGCGAACAATTCATGGCCGAAGCAGAAGCCGCCCATCGTCCTGCCTCACAAATCGTCCGGGAAATGATGCGCCAGTTTGTCCAAACGCAACGAGAATCTCGTGAATACGAGGCCTTCTTGCAACGCAAAGTGGACGTCGCCCGCACCTCGATGCACAGCGGCAACGGCCTGACGAATGAGGAAGTGGAAGCAGCGTTCGCCGCCAGACGTGGGAAGGCAGCCACAGAACAATGAAGATAATCTGGACGCGAGAAGCCGCACAGGATCGTGCAGATATTTGGGACTACCTGTATGCCAGCAACCCGAAAGCGGCCATCGACATGGACAATCGCTTCAGCGATGCGATATCCAGGCTTGCTCACACCCTGAAAGCGGCCCTGCCGGAATCATTGCAGGCACTCGCGAACTGATCCCACATCAGAGTTATCGCATTGTTTATGAACAGGCAGTGAACGCAATCTGGATACTGGCTCTGGTTCATACATCCCGTCAGTGGCCGCCAGAGAATTGAACGTCTACAGCCCCCGCCCCTTCCTCAACATCACATCCAGCTGATCCACCACCTCCGCCCAATCGGCATCCTCCAGAATATCGTCGCGCAGAAAATCCGCCTGGCTCTGGGTCCAGAAGAACGCATCCGCCAAATGCAGTTCCGGTTTGAGCGGCGAATGGGTGGCGATGAATTTATCGATGCTTTCGGCGTCGTCGGGCAGGCCGAGTTGTTTGAACAGCGATGGGAGGCTGTGGGTCGGGTTTTCCATGGCTGGCTCCTTGGGGAAGGCTTGAATGGGTGACCGCTGCGCGGTCAATCGCGGGCAAGCCCGCTCCCACAGGTTCAGTGTTGATCACAAATCTGCGGCTCAAATCAATCACTGTGGGAGCGAGGCTTGCCCGCGATGACGGCGGCACTGGCGTCGCGAAACTCAATGACTCAACTCCCGCACCTCGGCATGCGGCACCATTTTCAGGAACTGCGGCATGTCCATGTGCAGCAGGTTGATGTGATTGCCGGCTTCCAGATAGATGTCTTTTTGCCGGGTCAGCAGCGGGTCGATGACCACGTCCAGCCCATAAGCCTCACCCAGGGCCGGCACGGCGCCACGTTCGCAGTCATCGAACAGGTGCGGCAGATTGCTTTCGCGAGAGACCTGCCATTCGCCGCTGCTGCGGACTTTGCTCAGGTCCAGGTGGCGACTGGCGGGCAACACGGCCATCAGGTAATGGCCGTGGTGGTCGTCGAGGATGACCGACTTGGCTACCCGCTCGGCAGGAATGCCCGCGACTCGCGCTGTTTCCAGGCTACTGGCCGAGTGAGGGTGGGTGACGATGTCATATTCGCATTGAGCCTTTTCCAGGCTTCTCTGCACGGTTCTTGCCATACGCATGATGCACCTCGGTGTCCGCAGCAACGTCTGGCGGACGATGGTTGACGCTTTTCCACGTAGTGAAAGTCTAGGCCCGCCGGGCCAATCCGGTGGGAAATCCGCCCATTGGACACGTCGACATCTGAACAAAATTCATACGACCAAACGGTCAACTAAACTGTATACAGAACCGCCCACGACTCTCCCGGAGGGTGACGTGAACACGCGCTGTTGCACCGTTGCACTGCTATTGGCGTTGAGCGCATCGGCCTTCGCCGCAGACACTGTCGGGCTGCCGGCGACCAATCCCGCCGGCGTCTGGTTGATCACCTTCGGCCTCGCGTTCCTGATCGCCGAGGCGGCCCTGCCCAATTACGGCGTGATTGGCCTGGGTGGAATCGTGATGTTCGTGATCGGCGCGCTGATCCTGACCAATGCCGAACTGCCCGCTCCGTTGATGATTGTGTTGGGCCTGATCAGTGCACTGCTGCTGGCGTTCCTGCTGATCCGCGCCCTGAAGACCCGCCCGCGCCACACCATCAGCGGCGATGCCGTGCTGGTCGGCAGTGTGACCCCGATCACCTCATTGCAGGCCGACGATGCCTGCCACGGCTGGGTGCATTTACAGGGCGAATGCTGGCAAGTATCGAGCGCCAAGCCCCTGCAGATCGGGCAAAAGGTACGCGTGGTGTCGCGCAAGGGATTAATGCTGAAAGTGGCCGCGACTGACGCGGTGCCGGCGGGAGAATAGTCATGGGTCTGCAATTGGGTTTTGCCGCGCTGCTGTTACTGCTGATCGCGCTGGCCGGTTCGACCTTCCGCATCCTGCGTGAATACGAACGCGGGGTGGTGTTCCAGCTCGGACGCTTCTGGCAGGTCAAAGGCCCGGGCCTGATTCTGTTGATTCCAGTGGTTCAGCAAATGGTTCGCGTCGACTTGCGCACCGTGGTGCTCGACGTCCCGGCGCAAGACGTGATCACCCGCGATAACGTTTCGGTCAAGGTCAATGCCGTGCTGTACTTCCGCGTGCTTGACCCACAGAAGGCGATTATCCAGGTCGAGGACTTCCTGATGGCCACCAGCCAGTTGGCACAAACCACCTTGCGCGCGGTGCTGGGCAAGCACGAACTCGACGAGCTACTGGCCGAGCGCGAACGGCTGAATCTCGATATCCAGCAAGTGCTCGACGCCCAGACCGATGCATGGGGCATCAAAGTGGCCAATGTCGAAATCAAGCACGTGGACCTCAATGAATCGATGATTCGCGCCATTGCCAAACAGGCCGAAGCGGAGCGTGAGCGCCGGGCCAAGGTGATCCACGCCGAAGGCGAATTGCAGGCCTCGGAAAAACTCATGCAGGCCGCTGAAATGCTCGGCCGCCAGCCGGGGGCCATGCAACTGCGCTACATGCAGACGCTCAGCTCGATCGCCGGCGACAAGAGTTCGACCATCGTCTTCCCACTGCCGATCGAGCTGCTCAAGGGCATGGCGGACCTGTCGTCGAAATCTTGAGCACCGTCACTCACCCGCCATGACAAACAACCGTGCCCGAGTGTTCCCGGCAGCGGTCTCGGCGACTTTCTGCCAACCGCCGGGCAGCGGGGCGAATTCGTCGGGTTGATCCGCCGTGCTGATCAACCACACGCGACCGGTTCCCCTGGGCAGTTGACTGAGCTGGTCGAGGTAGATCCTTGGCGCATCACCGTTGACCAGCGTGCCAAAGCCATAATCATTCGGGCGGCTGGATGTTCCGTTGGCCAGGGGCGGGGTGTAGAGCAGCGGTTCCGTATCGGTGCGGTTGTAGTAGACGTAGCTCATGTACCAGAGCATGTCGCTGATGACGATTCGGTCACCGGCCACGTAGTGCTGGTTGACGAACTCGACCATTACACTGGTCTGGTCATTCACATCCACCGTGGCATTGGTTTTCAGCCCGACCAGCTCGGCGCCGACAAACAGCACCAGCAACCCGAGCGCCAATACCCGAAAGCCGCCCAGCAAGCGGTCGATGGCCAGCGCCATGATCAGCGGCAGACCCAACGCATAGGCGTTCAAATAACGCTCGATAAACACCGGCGAAATAAACGAAACCCCATAAACCAGCAACAACGGCAGCACGGTGTAGAGCGCCAGCAGCGCACTCCAGCGATAGCGGCTGCGATCACGCCAGACCGTCAGCAGGATCACGCTCAGCAATAGCACTGGCATCGCGACGAACAGGAGCCGGGGCAAGTTATCCCCATCGTCCTGGATCAGAAAATCCCAGACCATCGACGGCAGGGAGCTGAGGGTGACCGGCGACTCCCAACCCACGTCGCCGCTGGCCTTGAGCTCCTCCATGTGCCGGGTCAAATCGACCAGGCCAGGGATCCACGGAGCAAACAGCACCACAATGGCCACATTGCTCAGCCACCAGGCCGGGCGAGTGATGTAATGGGAGGGTTGGTCCGGGTTCAGGCGCAGCACCAGCAAGTACGCCCAATGGACGAGCACACAGAGCGCGGTGAAATAGTGGGTGTAGAACGCGGTGGCCATCAGCAACGCGTAGATCACCAATGCATGGGTGTGGCGAGGCTGCTTGACCCAATGCACCAGCGCAATGGTGGCGCCGAGCAGCCACACCCCCAGCCACGAATACATCCGCACTTCCTGGCTGTAACGCACCGCCGTGGGCAGCAGCGCCAGCATCAACCCGGCCAGCAATGCCGCGCGCGGATTGGCGATCAGGCGGACCAGCCACATGCCCAGCATGACCGACGCCACACCCGGCAGCGCACTCAAACTGCGTATCGAAAAAATGCCATCGCCAAACAGCCCGATCCAGCCGTGCAGCATCATGAAATACATCGGCGGATGGACGTCATGGGCGGCATGGGCCCAGATGCCGTCCAGGGTGTAGCGGCTCATCAACAGGCTGGAACCTTCATCGCCCCAAATCGCGGCATCGGTCAGGCCATATAACCGGGTCACGATAGCCAGCACCAGGATCAACAAACCGCCGCCATACCAAAGCATTCGCTGCCTCGAGTCGGACACTGCCAAATTCTCGGGCGCTGGCCGGGATTTGACCAACCGCTCTTTTCTTTGCGCCTCCACTACCACTCTGTTCACCTGCACTGCCAAAACGTTCCGCTCACTTTAGGCTAATGTCAGTCGCCACGGCCAGCGGATACACCGACGCTAACGGCCATCCCTTCCATATACCGCTGTCGCGTCGTCCGCAGGGCGATCTGATTCTGACGAACGGCGTCGGCCAGGCTGTCGATACCGGGTTTGCTCCAGCCAAGCAGGATGTGAGCCACCAAGACCTAGCAGTTCTGATAGCTCTCAATCGTGAGCGCCGCGAGTAGAACTAAACGCCAACATGGCCCTGGCGGAATTCGCTGTATGACTCAAGCAAACACCATTCGGCAACGCGTGATACTGCTGGCCTCCAACAGCAGCCAATCGATCATTGGCGAAAGCGTCGAGGGCAAGATCAACAACATCGGTTACACCGCCTACGGCGAACAGTCCGCGCAGCAGGACGTCGCGACGGCGCTGGGTTTCAACGGCCAATTACGCGAAGCCCGCCTCGGCTGGTACTTGCTGGGCAACGGCTACCGCGCCTACAACACGCGATTGATGCGTTTTCATAGCCCGGACAGTTGGAGCCCGTTTGGGCGAGGCGGGTTGAATGCGTATATGTATTGCGTAGGGGATCCGGTGAACCGGGTGGATCCGACGGGGCATATGTGGGATACCACCAAGTTTTTTGTTCAGAAGAACATTGGATTCCGAACACCCCAAAAACTCGCCATTGCCAACACCAGGGCAATCGCAAGACGGGAAGCCATTTCGCCCCTTAGGCGGAGCTCCCGTTCAGTGGAACCGTCGAAACCGAGTCGCCAGTCTGACGCTGCGTCTGCGAAAGGCGGCTATATCATGGGAGCCCCTGGTGCTAGAAATTCCACTCCATCGCCAGGCGGTGATCTCGCGCCCCAGAACATAGAAGGATGGGAGCGCCCACTTCCCGGCCAAGGAACTTCCAGGAAAGTGAGCCCTACTGCGCCGGAAACGCATCGCGGGAGCAGAAGCCGTCCTGCAGGACCGACTGGACCGATGCCTCCCCCAACATATAAAGAGGCAATATCCGTGATTAAGGAATTGAACCTTGATTATTTTGCTAGATCGCAGCAGGGTAAAACCTATGTAGTCGCCAGCTTGGCTCCTCACGTCAACTATCCTGCAATCGATCTTGCTCATCCGATTCAGTCAATAAGACAACCGGCAGTCCCACCACCTCCGCCGCTAATTGTCATTGTTCCGCCACCAAACTAGAAACAGGTTAAAACACTACGTAATGACGAATGTATTAGGTGGGCTTGGGAGAGCTGCCTTAGGCATGCGACCCAACGGACTGGATCGTCTTACCAACCTAATACTTCCCTACCGCACCATCCCCCACCGCTTCACCGTCACCCGCTCCAGTGAATCAAACACCAGATTCTCCACCAGCAGCCCAATCAAAATCACCACCGCCAACCCGGCAAACACCTTGTCGGTGTACAGCTCATTGCGATTCTGAAAGATGTACCAGCCCAATCCGCCCTTGCCGCTGGTGGCACCAAACACCAGTTCGGCGGCGATCAGCGTGCGCCAGGCAAACGCCCAGCCGATTTTCAGCCCGGCGAGGATCGACGGCAGTGCGGCGGGAATGAGGATGAACAACACGAAGTGCATGCCCTTGAGACCGTAATTGCGCCCGGCCATGCGCAGGGTTTCCGAGACGCCGAGAAACCCGGCGTAGGTGTTCAGCGCCAGGGCCCAGAGCACCGAATGCACCAGCACGAAAATCAGGCTGTTCTGCCCCAGCCCGAACCACAGCAGGGCCAGCGGCAGCAGTGCAATCGCCGGCAGCGGGTTGAACATCGAGGTCAGGGTGCTGAGCAGGTCACGACCGAACTGGGTCGACACCGCCAGGGTGGTCAGGGCAAACGCCAGGACGATGCCGATCAGGTACCCCTTGACCAGCACCACCAGGGAAATCCACACCTTGCCCAACAACTCGCCACTGAGCAGGCCGTCATACAGCGCATGGCTGGTTTGCAGAAAACCCGGCAACAGCAAATCGTTGTTCTGATATCGGGCGACGGCTTCCCACAGGACGGCGAGCAGAATCAGGATCAGGCTTTTGCGTAACCAGCCCTGTTGCCACAGGCGCTGGCCCAGCGGTAACTCTCGCTCCAGCGGCACGCTGGTCAGCGGTTGCAGGACGATTTCGAACTCTTCACGCGGGGATGATAAATGGCTCATCGGGCCCTCCTCTCAACTGGCTCAATAAGCGATACGGATGTCAGCAAAATCCAGCGCGCGCTCGGTTTCCGGCGACTGACCTTCATCAAACAACAATCGATGGATACGCCGCGCCGATTCCTGGAACGCAACGCCGCCAAGGCTGTGCAGATCATATTGATGGCTGTGGACTTCCGCGCGCACCCGCCCCGGATGCGGCGACAACAGCAGGATCCGGTTGCCCACCACCAGCGCCTCTTCGATGGAGTGAGTGACGAACAACAGCGTGAAGCGCACCTCCTCCCAGAGCAGCAGCAACTCTTCCTGCATCTTGCGTCGAGTCAGCGCGTCGAGGGCGGCGAAGGGTTCGTCCATGAGCAGGATTTTCGGCTGCATGGCCAACGCCCGGGCGATGGCGACCCGCGCCTTCATGCCGCCCGACAGGGTATGCGGATAGGCATCGGCAAACGCCGCCAGACCGACCTTCTCCAGGTAGTGCAGCGCCCGCTCTTCCGCCTCTTTGCGCTTGAGGGTTTTGGAGGCCAACAGCGGAAACATCACGTTCTGTTTGACGGTTTTCCACGGCGGCAGTTGATCGAATTCCTGGAACACCACGATCCGGTCCGGCCCCGGCGCATCGACGCGCTGGCCTTGCAACCGGATCTCGCCTTCGACGGGCTGGATGAATCCGGCGGCGGCCTTGAGCAAGGTCGACTTGCCGCAACCGGACGGGCCGAGCAGGACAAAGCGGTCCGTCGGATCGATTTCGAAGCTGACCTGGTGGGTCGCTCGCACCACCCGTTGCGGTGTGCGGTATTCGAGGCAGACCTTCTCGACCGACAGCAACGCCTGGGCTGCCGCGGCCGGTTTGCTGACCGTGTGGCCTTGCAAAGGGGCGTTCATGTCGGTCAGCTCCCTTGCAGCGGTTTGGCGTCCTGGAAGAAATAATCCTTCCATGAATCCGGTTTGTTTTTGATCGCCCCCACGCGGTAGAGGAACTCGGCCAGCGGGTAGGTATTTTTCGGCGTGACGCTGAATTCGAACTGCGGGTTGTCGATGATTTTCAACAAGGCCGCACGGTCGATCTTGGCCTTGGTCACGCGGATGTAAGTGTCAGCCGCCGCGCCTTTATCGTTTTGCGCGAATTGCGCGGCTTCGGTCAACGCTTCAACAAAGGCTTTGTAGGTTTTCGGGTTCTCATTGCGGAATTTCTCGGTGGCGAACAGTACCGTCGGCGAGTTCGGGCCGAGCACGTCATAGGAGTTGAGCACGACGTGGACGTTCGGGTTTTCCAGCGCCTGATCCTGGAACGGCGGGTTGGAGAAGTGTCCGGTCAATTCGGTGCCACCGGCGATCAGCGCTGCCGTGGCGTCGGGGTGCGGCACGGCAATGGTGTACTTGTCGAGGCGATTGAATTCCTTGTCACCCCACTGCTTGGCGGCCGCGTATTGCAGGAAGCGCGACTGCACCGACACGCCCACGGCCGGCACCGCGATGCGGTCCTTCTCGGTGAAGTCGGCGATGGTCTTGACCTTCGGATTGTTGCTCACCAGGTAGTACGGAAAGTTGCCCAGCGAGGCCACCGCCTTGACGTTTTGCTTGCCGTGGGTGCGGTCCCAGATCGTCAGCAATGGGCCGACCCCGGCACCGGCAATGTCGATGGAACCGGAGAGCAACGCATCGTTGACCGCCGCACCGCCGGAGAGCTGGGTCCAGTCGACCTTGATGTCGATGCCTTCCTGCTTGCCGTACTTCTCGATCAGGTTCTGGTCGCGCACGACATTGAGCAACAGATAAACGATGCCGAACTGTTCGGCGATGCGGATCTCACCTTCGGCATGGGCCACGGTCGGTGCCACCAGGCTACCGGCGATCAGGCTGAAACCCAGGCCGATGGCTGCAGCCAGCGGGGCCAATGAAAGACGTTTGGACATGTTCAGATCTCCGACAAATCAGAAAGGCGCGTCGCCCTGGATGGTGGTGCGATACAGCTTGCGGCGCAGATAGCTTGGGCATCCGGCGGCGAGGTGGATCAGCGAACGGTTGTCCCAAAACACCAGGTCATGGGCCTGCCATTGATGGCGGTAGATGTTTTGCGGCAACACGCTATGGGCATAGAGCTCGTCGAGCAGCTGCTTGCTCTCGTCTTCGGGCAAACCAACGATGCGGGTGGTGAAGCCTTCACTGACGAACAGCGCCTTGCGGCCGTTTTCCGGATGGGTACGCACGACGGGGTGAATCACTTCGGCGACCTGGGCCAATTGCTCCGGGGTCAGGGTCGGGCGCCAGTTGCCTTCGAATTTGGTCTCGCTGTAGCGCGCCGTATAGGAGTGCGCGGCCGAGCGACCTTCGACCGCCTTGCGCAGCGCCTCGGGCAGGTTGTCCCAGGCTTTGTGCATGTCGGCGAACAGCGTGTCGCCGCCTTCCGATGGCAGCTCCTGGGCATGCAGCATCGAGCCCAGGCTCGGCAGCTCCTTATAGGACAGGTCGGAGTGCCAGAACTTGCCGGCGTCACCGAGGCCGATGTTCTGGCCGTTCTCGACGACGTTGGAAACGATGAGGATTTCCGGGTGACCGGCGAGCAGGAATTGTTTGAGCACATGGATCTGCAACACGCCAAAACGGCGGCTGAAATCGATTTGCTGCCGGGGAGTAATGCGCTGGTCGCGGAACACCACCACGTGATGATCCAGGTGCGCGCGGTGGATGCGGGCGAAGTCTTGATCGTTGACCGGGCGGGACAGATCAAGGCCGATGATTTCGGCACCCACCGCACCGCTGAACGGGCGGATTTCAAAAAATTGTGGCGCGATGCTTGGCGATGCAGATGTTGCAGACATAAATCACTCCCACGCACGGCACGCTCAAGGGCGCGCGCGTCGATCAGAAACACACGGATGTCGTGTTGGTTCGTGTCGTGCGGCGCGCCGATTGGTCGGCAGGTACGCAGGGGAGTGACTTTATAGGTATAAGAAAGCTAATTTAAATACCGTTAAAGAATAACGATATGGCCTTTGGAAATGCGCCATGCCGGTGCAATGCCTTGGCGGGCAATCCCGCTCCCACAAGGTACTGAGTCAGGTCTTCATTTTGTGATCAACCCAAACCCAATGCGGGCGCTGACTTGCCAGCGAAGAGGCCATCAGCCTCACCCTTTATTTGGCCCAGTTGATGACTTCACTGTAAGGCGTCTGCAAATCCCGCTCGGGAATCTCCCAGATCACCAGCTTCGGCGGCGTCTGCTTGAAGGCCGGGTTGTCGAAGTAACCATTGGCGCCGCCGGAGAATTCACCACCGTCCTTGGCGAAGTTGCCAATCGGTGCGCCCAGGGCCTGTTGCAAGAAACCGGCAAAGTTGGAGTTGCGCGAGAACGAAGTGCCGATCAGCGCCACGTTCGGCAAATTGTCATCGCCGAACAGGTCGTCGAGGTTGTCGCCGCCGCTTTGCGCCTGGGCAACCTTCTCGCTGATCCGGGTGGCGGCAACGGTTTCCGCCTGCGGTTGCCAGGTCACCGGCAACCATTCCAGCCCTGCCAATCGCACCAGGTCGCCAGGGCGGCGGGCCGGGTCCTGGACCTTCACATCGAAGTCTTTGTGCGGGGTCGCGCTGATGCCCATGGCTTGTACGTGTTGGGCCACGGTCTTGGCCGCCGCCGCCGAACCGGTTTCGCTCCAGTGGGTATCGGTGCGCAGATAGGCATCGGCGCCCAAGGGTTGCAGGGTCGGCGCAAGATCAATGGCGGCGACACCGGCCTTGTTCAAGCCATCGACCCAATCCACTGCGCGCTGTTGCAATTGCAACGGACGACGCAGGTCGCACAACTGCGCACTGGCGATGCGACTCTTGTCCGGCACCACCGCCACCAGCAACGTAATCCCGCGCTTGGCCAGGCGCTGCTGAACCTCTCGCACCACACCGGCCTTGGTCTCGGCATTGCCTTGAGCGTGACGGTTGATGCGCAGCTCGTCGGTCAGGAACAGCCAGCCCGGGCAGCCGGAACGCACCCGCGGCCCGGTGTCGTGCAGCAGCAACCAACTGGCGCCACGTTCCAGGTCGGCCGCCTGTTCCGGCACCGCAGCCTTCGACAGCTGCTTGGCGACCTTGTGGGTGACCTCGCCATGCAACGCATCATCGAGGGTCAGCCTGGGTGGCAGCATCTCGACTTTGCCGCTCAACAGCAACCAGACGCAGGAGACGAAACCGATCGCCAGAAAAGCCACGAAAAACACACCCGATGCCTTGCTGACAGGGGCAGTCACTTCGCTGGATTGGGCCGGTACATGGGACAAGGAAGTCATGGGCGCGGTCATCAGAACTGGAAGTACAGGAAGGGCACCGACTCACGACTCGCGACCAGGGCGAACGCGAGCAGGAAACCCATCATCGGTGCAAATAGCGCATGGCCGACAAGCCGCTGCTCATAGCGGCTCTGCAGCACGGGCGCGATGATGTACAGCACGCCGAGCAGCGCCGCGATGCCGTGGACCGGACGCAGCGTCACCGCCAGCGCCTCACCCAATGCAAACCCGTGCAGGCCGAACTGCCCGGCATACATGGTCATTGCGCTATGGAAATCCGGAGCACGGAACAAGGTCCACGCCAGGAACACAAACAGCAGCGTCAATGTGTGCGACAGCAGTGGCGGGATGCTCGGCAGACTGGAACGCGACCACCAACGATCGACGCACAAGGCGATGCCGTGGGCCGAACCCCACAACAGGTAGTTCCAGCTGTCGCCGCCGTGCCACAGGCCGGCGATGGCCATGGTCAGGAACAGGTTGCGATAGGTCTTCCATACGCCTTTACGGTTGCCACCAAGGGCGATGTACAGGTAATCGCGCAACCAGCTCGACAGCGACAAATGCCAGCGCCGCCAGAAGTCCTGGATGCTGCTGGCCAGGTACGGCCGGTTGAAGTTTTCCGGGAAGTGAAAGCCGAGCATCAGGCCCAGGCCGATGGCCATGGCGCTGTAACCGGCGAAGTCGAAAAACAGCTGCAGCGAGTAGGCCAGGCAGCCGATCCAGGCGTCGACGAAGGAAGGGTTTTCCAGATGGAAAGCGACGTCCACCAGCGGCGACAGGGTATCGGCCACCAGCACTTTCATGCACATGCCGATCATGAAACGGCGCGCGCCCAGAGAAAAATTCTGCCAATTGAAATAGCGCTGGCTCAGCTCACGGCGTACCCAGTCATAACGAATGATCGGCCCGGCAATCGAGTGGCCGAACATCGAAATGTAGGTCGCGTAATTGATGAAGCTGCGCTCCACCGGCACCGTGTGGCGATGCACGTCCACCAGGTAGGAGATCGCCTGCAACACGATGAACGACAGCCCCGCCGGCAAGGCCACCCGCTGCCATTCCAGCGGCATGGCGCCGTAGTAAGTGATCAGGTCACTCCAGGTCCCGGCCAGGATGTTGGCGTACTTGTACCAGCACAGCACCGCCGTGTTGAACACGATCAGCGCAATCAACAGCCTCACCCGCCCTTTCGAACCCTCGCGGGCGCGATCCACCAGCAGTCCGCCGACCCAGGCGACGATGGTCAGGACCACGTGCAGGCTGAGGAACAGCGGGCTCAACCAGCCATAGAACAGCCAGCTGCCGATCAGCAGGATGACGTTGCGCCAGGCCGGTCTGGCCAGGGCATACACCAGCAGAAACGCAGGCAGAAACAGCGTCAGGAACTCGAGTGAGGCGAAGACCATGGCAGCGGCAGAATCCGATCAGTGGGACAGAGTGTCCGTGGCGTTCAGAAGACGCGGCCCGGTCGCTGAAGGCACCAGCAGCACGCTGTAGCGCTCGCCCGCTTTCAGCTCGCCCAGGTCCAGCGGCGCACCGACATTGGCGTTCGCGCACACCAGTTGCACCGACAGGCTCACCGGGTTGATCGAACGGCGCTGGACGCTGTCGACCGGCACGGCCTTGAACAGATCGGCGGTACGCCCGGCAGGACGCAGGCTCGCATCGGTACACGCGCCATCGACGTTGAAGAACGCCAGTGAGGCTTTGAGGCCATTGAAGTCATCCGGTTGCTCGCGCACGGCGACTTGCTTGATGCCATTGCCGTCCGGCAACGCGACCACGGTGGCGAATTCACCGGGCTCGATCTTCATGTCCATGGCCAGTTTCTGTGCGCCACTGACCAGGGTGCCCTTGACCGGACTGCTCGACTGCACCGGGAAAAACAGTGATACGGGTTTGGCCGCTTCCAGGCGCATCGGTGGCTGGCCGGCCTGGGCGATCACGTCCAGCGGTGCGCTGCTGGCGTTGACGAAACGGATGAACGCCGCGTCTTCGCTGGGGCCGGTGGGGTACAGGGCAAACTCAGCCGCCAGGGCGTTCACGCTGGAAAACAGCGCCGCCACGGCGCACACCGCAGACAGGGCACGCATCACTGCTTGGCTCCCTTGTTGCTGACCGCGTCGGCCGGCAGTTTGGCCAATGCGCCACCGATGGCGTTGGCCCAGGATTTGTAACCCGCCACGGTGAAGTGCTGGCCGTCGGTGGTCACCCACTCGCCCGGCTTGGAGAAGGTCAGCGAATCGATGTAGGTGCAAGGCGCCACGTTGCTCGCCAGGAACGCCGACATCAACTTGGTGCGCGTGTCGTTCTTCTTGTACATGCCGCCTTCCTTGCCCCACGCCGGGCCGACCCACGCGCACTTGGCGCCGTTGGCGGTGATTTCCTTGGCCAGGGCGGTCACGTTCTGCCAGGCCCAGGCTTTGGGGAATACCGGTTTGTCGTAGGACGCCATGGTGTCGCCGATGACCAGCACGACCAGGTCAGGCTTGTCGGCGGCGATCAGATCCTTGATCGGCGTGGTGGTGGCTTCGCGCCCCTTGATGACGATCTTGCCGTCGCCTTTCTGCTCGGCGCCACAATCGACTTTCTTGGTGATCAGCCAGTCGCCGGCACTGGCGCCGCATGCGCCGATCGAATGCACGATCGCGCCCTGCTGGGTCAGGTTGGCTTGCAGCGGCTCCATCAAGTGGTCCGCCAGGCTCATGTGGCTTTCCCCGAGTACGAGAAGGGTCATACCGGCGAGAACGGAAGAAGGCATTTAAGTCTCCAGGAATCAGTTGGAATAAGGGGAACGGTAGGGGCTGACCGGCAATTCCATCGCGCCGTTCATGTCTTCGAACATGTAACGCAGGTACATGGCCCCCGTGAATTGTTTGTAGTCCTGAGCGTTGTCCAGGCCGAGATTGCCGCCGAGGAAGAAATTCGAACCGAATTTGTATTCCCCTGCACCGCTGAGGCTGTAGCCCACGCCGGTCTTGCTCTGGCCTTTGTAGCGCTGATTGTTGGCGGCCTGCAGGTCTTTGTCGTTCGGGAAGTAATCCGCCGCGTCCTGGTCGAAGTACTGCACGCCCACCGAGCCTTTGACCTGATAGGAGAACCGGTCGCCGCGCTGCGCCCAGGTCACTGGCACGCCTAAAGCGAAGTAGCTTTGCGGGCTGAAGTAACCGCCATGGCCGTAGGTGAAGAAGTCCTGGTTATTCTCGAAGCTCAAGCCGGTGGCACTCAGGCCGAGGGTCAGCTTGCTGTCTTCGGCGTTGTGCAGATACCAATACACGCCGCCACCCAGTTCGGTGCGACTGTTGGATTCGACGTTGTGGCCGAGCAACTTGTGCCACGAACCGTAGCCGTAGGAGCCAACCTGCTGATCGTCATAGCTGAGCTGAGCACGGGCGCCGTTGGCCGTCACGCCGCCCCACGATTGGCCGGTGCGTTCATCAGTAGTGCCGGCAAACGAGGCCACGCTGTCCGTCACCGGACGCCGCGAGACATTGACGCCATAACGCACGTTGGAGTTGTCGGCGAACGGCCGATCCACACTCACGCCACCGGCTGCGGTGCTGTACTTGAAGCCGATTGGCGTGGTGCCGAGATCGGCCTTGACGCCTTCGTCCGGGCGGGCATAGGCCACGCTCAAGCCCACGCCTTTATCCCGCTGGGAACCGGCACCGTCCGGCGACGCTCCGCCCCCGCCGAAGCGGGCCGCGGAGTCGCTACCGACACTGCCGGCATTCAGCGACACCGGGGTCACGCGCACGGCATAGCGGTTTTCGCCAGCCGGGATGTTGATCTCCAGCGGCGTTTCAACGTCGGTCATTTTGCTCAGACCTGACTCGCTGTCGTTGCTGCGGATGGTCACACCCTGGGTCACATAGCCACTGCGCTCCTGCAGGATATTGTCGAGCGCGCGCTGGGCGGAACTGGCTTGATCCACCGCAACGTTGACCGTGCCCCGCGGCGCGAACGGATTACCACCGGCAGCGGCAAAACGCCCCGCCGGCAACGTCTGGCGTCCGGCAACGGGCGCTGCCATACGAGGCTGGGCTTGCCCCGGATAGGCGTCGGCCGGCAGTGCGTCATTGCTGGCCACCATGACCGGCGTGGCCGCTTCAAGCTGCGCCTGGGCCGGCGCGGGAATGCTGTCCACCGGTACGCGGCTCACTTGATTGCGCTGGCCCGGCAAACCCACAAAGGGGTTCGGCGCGACGTTGAGGCTGTTGGCCTGGGCCGTCAGGCTGCGTTTCTGCTCGTTCTGCTCGATGGCAACGGCCTTGCGCAGCAACTCGGTGGCCTGGCTGGACTTGCCCATGCTGCGGTAGATCCGCGCGGCTTCGGTCAGCGATTGCGGATCGTAGGTTTCCAGTTTGAGGAACTGTTCCAGCGCCCGATCCGCGTAGCCATTGTCGTGGGCCTGAACCGCCGCATCGGCAGCATTGAGCAAAATCTGCGGATCGTTGGGCTGACGCTGCAACAACGGTTTGTACAGTTCAAACGCCTTGGCATTGTCGCCATTGCTGGCGTACATGCGTGCCAGTGCCGAGACAGCACCCGCATCCCCCGGACGCGAAGCCAGAGCCGGTGCCAGGGTGTCATAGGCTGCGGCCAGATCGCCGTTTTCGCGCAGGATATCGGCCTGGCGAATGCGGTACTGATACAGCACGTCATCAAAACGTTTACGCGTGGCCACGCTCATCGGCTGGTTCTGCAAGCCATGCAGGATCGAGTTGACCTGTGCATCGTCGCCGGTCTTGAGCAGCAGGCTGGCGTACTGCAGCATCAGGTCGGCAGACGGCGTCGGCGTTTGGGCAATGACGTCGCGCATCATCTGTTGCGCGTGTGCCGAATCCCCGGCGTCCACATAGGCCGCGGCCAGGGTCGCCATGCCGTCGGGGCTGCGGCTGGCTACCGGTTGCAAGCGGTCGAGCAAGGCCAGGGCTTCCTGACGCTGGCCACGCTTGGCGATGCTCGCCGCCAGTTTGATTTGTACTGTCAGGGTGATCTGGTCGGCCAACTGATTCATGTCCGCCGTGCGACGTTCGGCCGGAATGCGGCTGATGGTCGCTTGCGCGGCGTTCCATTGCTCCATTTCCACCGAGAGCAAGGCACTGGTGTACAGCGCATCGATGTTGGTCGGATGGGTTTTCAGGTCGCTGTCGATCAGATCCCGAGCCTTTTGCGGCTCGCCGGCCTTGAGGTACAGGCGCGACAGATCGAAGCGGGTCCAGACGTTATCCGGGTCGTCCTGCACCGCTTGCGCCAGGGCTTGCTGCGCAGCGCGATTATCGCCGCGCTGTTCGGCGAGTTTGGCCGCTTGCGTGGAGCGCAAGGCGCGCAGACGAGCGCCGCCGCCCATTTCGGCCTGTTGGGCCGGGGTCAAGGTGTCGAGCAGGCGCAGCGCCTCATCGGCCTGACCGGTTTGCGCCAGCACATTGACCAGCCCCTGCACGGCCTGCGGGTTGCCGCGTTGCACGCTCAGCACCTGGCGATAGTTGGCCTGGGCGGCGTCCAGTTGCCCGGCCTGGGCCTGAATATCGGCCAGGGCCAGACGCGCGTCGATACCTTTGGGGTTCAAGCGCATGGCCTGGGCAATGCTCTCTTGCGCCTTGGCCGGCTGCGTCCTGGCTTGATCGCGGGCCTGTTGCAACAATGCCCAATAGCGCACGTTGTCCAGCGCCGACTTCCAGCGGGTGCCGCCATTGGCGATGGCACGGTTGAGCAATTGCTCGGCTTCGCCGAAACGGTTTTGTTGCTGACGCACCACGCCGAGGCCACCGAGGGCATCGGCGTCGTCGGGTTTGTTTTTCAGGCGGGCGGCAAATGCCTGTTCGGCACCCGATTGATCGCCCTTCTGCAGCGCTTGCAGCCCACGCGCCACCAACGGATCTTGCTGCCAGGCCGGCGCACCGGCGGTGGTCGACTGCGACTTGCCCTTGTTGAGCAGGTCACGGATTTCCTGGTCGTCGGGATGCACTTTCAGGAAGTCATCGAACAGCGACACTTGCGAGGCGTTCGGCGGCCCCATCCACACCAGCGCCAGACGCCAGCTCTCATCGGCGTCACCGGCAATGTCGGCACGGGTCGACAGTTTGGCCAGCGCCCGGATGCCTTCCGGGCGGCTGTCTTCGTGGCGCACCAGGTGTTTGGCCAGGAACAGCGCGACAATCGAGTCGTTCGGCGTTTCGCGCAGCAAGCGTTCAAGGCCTTTACGCGCCTCGGGCCAGCCGGCGTCATTGAATGCCAGGTTGGTGTAGAACTCGCGACCGATCTTGCCTTCGGGCGTGCGTCCGGCAAACAGCTGGCGGAACACTACGGTGGCTTTGTCACGCTGGTCGCCGTCGGCCAGGCGCCGTGCCTCGTCCAGCAGGGCAATGTTCTGCGGGTCGGTCAGGGCGATGTCCTGTTCCAGTTGCGCGGCCTGCCAGGGGCGCGGCGACAACGCCTGCAAGCGCATCAGATACTGTTGTGCCTGTTGCGGTTTGTTCTGTTTGACGCCGATCAGCCCCATGCCGTACAGCGCATCGATCTGGTTGGGGTCCAGACGCAGAACCTTTTCCCAGGCTTCTGCCGCACGCGCAGCGTTATCCCGGCTCTGCCAGTATTGGCCCTGCTCCACCAGACGCGTTTGTACGTCATTGGTTTCGGCGTGGGCAGCGGTGCCGATAAGCGCGGCGAGAATACCGACGGCTAGCGTGTGACGGCGCGGGTGCATGACGTCTCCCAAGTCAGTTTGAGCGTTCCGTCATCACGAAACTGATAGCGTTTTTCAGCCCAGCCCAGTGCGAACAGACTAAGCATGGCGTTGTAGTACAGCGGTTCGGCACGTTCGCCATCGGCTTTGGCCAGCGCCGCGTTCAACGCCGTTTCGGCCCGACGCTGCTGCTGTTCGGCCAGCCAGGGTTGCCCCTTGGCCTGGAAGTACGGAATCAGCGCGGCAGAGTACCCGAACGGGCCCTGCCCTTCGAGCACGCCACTGATGACCTGAACCTTTTCCGGAGGAATGCCGGTGGACGCGGTGCTGTTCGACATGCCGTCCAGACGTGCCAGCAGCGGCGCGGCCAACGGGTCGGACTTGGGTGTCATGCCGGCCCACAGATAGACGCGAATCGCGTCATAACTGCCCAGCTCACCCTTGACCGGATCGACCACAAACAGGCCGGCCTTGGGCGCTGTCGCGCGATAGCCGATCCAGTCCGCCACATAACCTTTCGGGCTGGAGGCGCTGACCATTTTCACGGTGTTTTCGGCGATCTCCTTCCACGGCCCGGTCGGTGCTTCCTTGGCCAGCCGGCGCAACAGCGGCAGCGGCAGATAACTCGGGTTCAGGCGCCATAGGTGATCGGGCTGGGTGAAGCCTTCGGGCCCTGGCAAAACCATTTTGCCCAGGCCGGGCAGACTCACCACCAACTGGGTTTCGATGTTCTTGAGCAGGCGCAATGCGTCTTCGCGGTAATCCGGACGCTGCCACAGCCGTGCTGCTTCGAGCAGTGAGTAGGCGATCCAGAGGTCCGAATCGGATGCGGAGTTGGCGTCCTGCAATTGCCATTTGCCGTCCTTGCCCTGCCCCCACAACCAGCCCGGCAGACGATTGCCGATATCGGCACCGGCCATGTTGGCGGCGGTCCACTTCCACAGCGCATCGAAACGCTCGCGGTCGTTGCCGATCAGCGCAAACAGCATGCCGTAGGACTGACCTTCGGAGGTGCTGTGATTGTCCTCGACGCTGGACTCCAGCATGCGCCCGTCGTTTTGCACGAAACGCGTGGCGTAGGTTTGCCACAGCGGCCAGTCGACGCTTTTGCAGGCTGCCTGATCAGCCATGGCCGGTGTCAGACTCAAGGACGCGAGTGTGCCGGCCAGCCAAAATACGGCCCGGCGCCAGCGGCGCTCGGGGGCAGAATTGCATCCAGGTGTCCCGTGGCTATTCATGGCGATCTCAGTTGCTCAGCCGCTGTTTGGCACGCGAACGCAGCGACAAATAGGCCAGGCAGCTGAGCAGCACCACGCCCAGGCCGGTCAGCAGCAGCGTCAGACCGACGTGGCGCGACAGCATCCATTCCAGGCGTTTGAACGGGCCCAGTTCGCCGACGTAGTACTGCTCGTCCGCCACCAGGGGCTCGATGGTTTTGCCGCGCACCACCACCAGACTGCCCTGGATCGACTGGGTGTAATCCTCGCCACCGATCAAGGCATTGGTTGCATCGGCCAGGCCTTGCGGCTGGCCGCTGGCGATCACCACCACGCTGCGACCGCTTTTGAGCGGCGATTCGAAACCGGTCAGGTATGTGCTGCGCGCACCGCCGGAGAAGGCCATGGCCAGACGAGCCTTGCGCTGGTTCGCCTCAGGATCCGGGCTGAACCAGTCACGCACACGCATCGGCAGATCGGACAGGTGGAAGCTTTGCTGGTCGCCGATATCGGCAGCCGGCAGGCGATCGGCCCACTGGGTCAGCAATGGCTGATTGTTGCCGGCCGCAAACACCAGCAAGTCTTTATCCGCCGCCGCCTGGACCTGCGCCGCCTGCATCACCTGCACGCCAGTGGCCGGGTATCCGGTGGACTGGCCGAAGCGGCCGAGCACCGTCAGGTACGCATCCAGCTCGGCAGCGCCGGCGTTGTCCGGCAGCACCACGGCGGTCTGCGACAGATCCGCCAGACGGGTGAACGGGAAGCCTGCGTCCTTGAATACGCCGAGGTTCGGCATGGCCATGAAGTGGTCGTAGCCAGTCAGGTCCAGGGTCGATTCCGGATCGACGCTGCCGCGCATGTTGTCGATGATGATGTCGCCACATTCGCCCTGCTTGATGTAGTCGAACATGAAGCGCAGTTGCAGGCGCGATTGCAGGGCCACCGAGTTCAACGGCAGGCGCACGCGGGTTTCGCGGTTCAGCGTGTCGTCGTTGATCTTCAGGGCTTTCAATACGCTGCTTTCGAGTTTGTCCTGAGGCAGCAGGTTCTGCGACTGGATCAAGCCATCGTTGAAGCTGACGATGAACGAGGAGTTGCTCGATTTTTCCTGTGGTGTGTAGCGGTATTTCAGGTTCAGCGGCGCCCCTTCATCACGCCAGGTAAACAGGTCTGGCGGGAAATTCAGCGGCACGGTGATGTCGCCCGGGTTGTAGCCCGACACATTGAATTGTTTGGCCGGCAGCAGCTCGCCGAGTTTGACCGGACGATCGCTCGGCAACCAGTTCGGGGCATCGTAAGGCTTGCGTGGTTGCACGGTGTCGAGCCGGTCAATCACCACGCTGCTGCCCGACAGGGCCTGACTGCCCAGCACCAATGCGGTGGTGGCGGTCTTCAATTCGGCGGCGTCGCGACCGCTGATCACCAGCAACTTGCCGTTGGCGTCGTTGGGGTTGGTCATCACGCTCAGGGTCGGGCCCTTGGCCGCGGGCAGGCTCAAACCGCCGATTTGCAGCGCCTCGGGACCGCTGAACAGCAACACAGCGTTGCCGCGGGCGGGGATCTGGTTGATCTGCGTCGAGAACCTCGCACCGCGATAACTGGCCTGGGCACCGAACCACGATGACAGGGCACCGGCCGCTTCCAGGGTGGTGTTGTCAGGCACGCTGGCGAACACGAACGGCAGGCTCAGGGTGCGTGCATCGCGGCGGTCGAAGAATGGCAGCGGCATGATCGACAAATCGTTGGGCAGCGCCAGCGGTGACACGTCAATGCTCAGCGCGGTGGCGTTGCTGATCTTCGCCCACAGGCTGGAGTGCGTCGGATCTTCGCAACTCATGGTGTAGTGACCAACGAATTGCAGGCTCAAGCGGTTGAACTCGGTGATCAGCTGCGGCGGAATGCTGACCTCCCGGGTTTGCAATTGCCCGGCGTTTTCCTTGGGCAATGGCAGGCTCGCGGCCACTTCATCGTTGACGATGACGTTGATCTGCGACAGATCAGCCAGCAAGGCCGGTGAATAGGTGTACTGCAACTTCAGTCTGGCGCCGGTCACGATGGAATCGGCGCGCACATCGAAGTTGACGCTATCGGTGGACTCCACGCCGCGCAGGCTCATCGGATAATTGCGGCCCAGTTGCTTGAGCGTCACGCTGTAGCTGTTGGCGCCGGGCGCGACATCCGCTGGCGCAGTCTCGGCGAATGCCGACGCGCCACCACCCATTGCCAGCAAGGCGCACGTCATGCGTACCAGGGCGCGGCGAGGCTCGCGCAGGTTACCGAAAGCGAAAGACTTCGAGTTCATCACTTGTCCAAAACGTTTTCCAGGGTGGACGGGGAGACGTGGCGACGGCGGAACAGGTTCCGCACTTCCATGACCGTTGCTTTGAAGAGTTCGTAGATACCGCGAAGACCAATGCCGCTGACATCGCGCAAGGCGGCCAGCGGTGTATCGACCTGGCCATTGCCCCAGGTCGATGCCCAGGTGTCGGCGCGCGAGAACGTCAGGCGAATCAGCTCGCTTTGCTGACGCAAGGTCAACTGATCGAATTGCGCGCCCAACAGCCCCTCGCGACTGAATACGACGACGGCAGGGAACACACTCAGCTGTTGATTGCGGAACAGCGATATCTGTACCCGTTCGCCCTTGGGAATCTCGATGCCTTCCGGCAAACGGAACCCCAGGCCTTTTTGCGAGAAGTCCTGCGTCACGCCTTCGATCACGGTGCCATCGGCGCGAGTCAGACGCATCGGCAGGGCCGCCGCCACCCGTGGTTCGGAACGCACCTGGCGGGTTTCGCTGGCCACCGCCACCGAGGCACTGGTGATGATGAGGTTGTAGACCGTCCACGCCAGGTTGATCAGGATCGTGGTGGTGGCGCCCTCGGCACCTTCGATCAGGCGCACCACGCCATAGATCAGACCCGCGGCGTTCAAGGTCAGCAGCACAATGTACGGGCGTGCCAATTTCCACTCGAAATATTTCTTGTCGATTACGCCACCCTTATCGGTCACGTTAAAGCCACCGAACTTGGGGTTGACCAGCGCCATCAGCACCGGGCCCATGATGTACCACGCCAGTACCGTCTCGTAGACCTCGTTCCAGAACGAGTGGCGGAACCGCCCCTGGATGCTGGAGTTGGTCAGGCTGGCGTGCAGAATGTGCGGCAATACGTAAGCGGTGATCATCAACGCCGAGGCGTGGAAAATCTGCGCATCGAAGAACAGGAACGCCAGCGGTGCCGTGAGAAAGGCCAGGCGCGGCAATCCGTAGAAAAAGTGCAGCATCGCGTTCAGGTAGCACAGGCGCTGACCCAGGTTCAGGCCTTTGCCGAACAGCGGGTTGTCTGTGCGAAAGATCTGCGCCATGCCACGTGCCCAGCGAATCCGCTGGCTGATGTGCCGCGACAGGCTTTCCGTGGCCAGGCCTGCGGCCTGGGGAATGGCCAGGTACGCGGTGTTGTAGCCGGCACGGTTCAGTTTCAGCGCGGTGTGGGCGTCTTCGGTCACGGTTTCGACGGCAACGCCACCAACTTCCAGCAACGGTGCACGACGGATCACGGCACAAGAGCCGCAAAAGAACGTCGCGTTCCACAGGTCGTTGCCGTCCTGCACCAGGCCATAGAACAGTTCACCTTCGTTCGGCACGGAGCGGAACGTATTGAGGTTTTTCTCAAACGGGTCGGGCGAGAAGAAGAAGTGCGGCGTTTGCAACATCGCCAACTTCGGGTCCTTGATGAACCAGCCGACACATACCTGAAGGAAGGAGCGGGTCGGCACGTGGTCGGCGTCGAAAATCGTCACGAACTCGCCGCTGGTGACCTTGAGGGCTTCGTTCAGGTTGCCGGCCTTGGCGTGACGGTTGTTGTCCCGGACGATGTAACCCACGCCGATCTGTTCGCAGAACTCGCGGAAGTCTTCACGGCGGCCGTCGTCCAGGACATGCACGCGCAGTTTGTCCTGCGGCCAGTCGATGGCCTGGGCGGCGAAGATGGTGACTTTCACGATGTCGAGGGTTTCGTTGTACGACGGGATGAAGACATCGACCGTAGGCCATTCGCTCGGCGGCCCGCTCATCAGTACCGGTTTGCGGCGCAGGGGCCAGGCGGTTTGCACGTAACCGAACACCAGCACGATCATCGCGTACAACTCGGCCAGGACCAGGCCGTAGCCGAACAGCATATCGACCCAGCCCTCGAAACCAAGGGTGGAGGTAAGTCGCCAGTACAAGTAGCGCAGGGAAGCGGTCAACGACAGCCCGATGAGTATCAGCACGGTCAGGCGCCCGGGAATCTTGCGCAGCACCATTGCCGCAATAAAGCAGCCGAGGGCGAAAGCGCACTGCGAATACAACTCGAACGGCACCGTGATGATGAACAGCGCCAACAGGCCGCACAGCAGCATCACGATGACGCTCAATGCTCGACGCAATGCGGCTGGCAGGCTCTCCAGGCGATCGGAGACCGATTGTGCCCAACGCTGTGTGCGGGTTTGGTCGGCAGTGTCTGGGGCTGAGGTGTTGATCACGAGGCGTAGGACTCTGCAGCTTCCATGGATTTCAGCTGTGCCATGAGCCGGTCACTCAGCAACAGCATGTCGCGGCAAGCCTGGGACGATTCGGCCGTCAGCAGCGGGTTTTGACCATAAGCCAGTGCTTCGCCAACGGCATGGTCGAGCGTCACGACGCCCAGCAGGCGTGAACCCAGGCGGCGCTTGAGCACTTCGTGCATGTCGCTGCAGAACAGGCGAGAGCTGTCGAACTGATTGATCACGTAATTGCACAGCGGCGCCTGGCCGAGGGCCGCGCGCTCCGCCAGTAAATGCTCCATCTGGTCCAGCGTGACGAAACACGCTGCGTCGGCCGTCAGGACGACGAGCACCTGATCCGCCACCATCAAGGCCTGCGTCAGATAAGCGGTACGACCCGGTGGCGTATCAAGGACCACAACATCGTTTTCGTTCAGGTCCATGCTTGCCAGTTGCCGGGCGAGCCAGTAGCGGTCGTTTTCCAGATAGCGCTCAAGGGTGCGGCGCTCGTCCTCCGTCACCGAGCCGTAAGGCAGCAGCAATGAACCGGCCGAGCCGGCCAACAACAGTGACTTCCAGTTCTCACCCTTTAGGCTGGCGTAACCCAGGCCCGCCACGTCTGGCTCCGCGCCCAAGTGATGTTGCAGGGCGTTTTGCGGATCGAGGTCGATGGCCAGGGTCTGCCCGCCCTCTATACGCAAGGCGGTGGCCAGTGCAGAGGCCAGCGTACTTTTACCAACGCCCCCCTTGGCCGACACCAGGGCAATTACGTGAGCCCTGGTTTTGGCCGGGCGACCCTGTGGCAACACTTGGCGTAGCGCCTCTTCGTTGCGCGCTTGCGCTTCGGCCTGACGCGCCAGGGCGACTTCAGCCAGCAGGTGGCGAAGTGGTGCGGCAGGTGTGGCAGGTGCCGGGGTATTAACAGGCGCCAAGGGAGCTTCGACGCCCTGCAAGGAATCGGCAGAAGCCTGATCGCCGGGCTGTAGCGCCGGTTGATCGACTTCAACGACAGGCACCCGCTCAGGAGCCGTCGGCACCAGCGCCAACGGTTTTTCTTTGTACTCGAAATGGCTACCGAACTCGAGATAGCTGTCCGCACTTGCCCCGAACCTGTTGAATAGGTTCGATATATCGTCTGTACGTTTCATAAAAGACTATCCGAGGCGCTGGCACATATTGGGGAGCACGCTGCTCAAGAACTCATCGAAGCTAGCCATCAAAATGGTATCGTCAATATTTTGAACGCCGCAAGTGTAATAGTTGAACGCGATTAAAAAAACCTTTTTTATCGCCATAAAATTGACGAATTAGTGGCTTTTTTATTTGGCGCCTCCTGTTTGCTCTGGCTGCCCAACTGTGCCGCAGGCGAATAACTACGGGGGCTGGCGGCGGCGCGGGATTATCCAGTAAGCACCGGAAAGGCGCACATGGTTTGCGCCGGATGGCACCTCGGTAGATGGACGGCAATCTGAAGATATTGCCAACTCTCAAAGCAATTCGCGGACCATATGAACTATGGTTATAGGCTACATTGTTTGGAATTCAGATATATATGTTCCAAATCAATGTCTTAGTTCCAACTTGGGGATTTTCTTTCCGGCAACGACCTGCACGTGATGACACTCAGTGCAATTGTGAGAGCAAAGAGTGTGCGGTGCGCCCTCTATCAGCGCGATGTTGGCTATGCTGCTGACAGCATGACGCTGTTCACTTATGAGGGAAGTTCGATGTTCTACGTGCAACGCGATTCAGACGGCCAACTGCTGCGCGTGGAAGCCGAAGCTTACGCCGAGTCCACGGAAACGCTGCCGGCCGACCACCCTGACCTTCAGGCCTGGTTCGCCAACGAAATCATGGCCACCAGCCACAAGCAACTGCAGCAGATCAAACAGCTCAAGCAACTGCGCCAGAGCGACCTGGAAATGATCCGGGTACTCGACGACTTGATCGCCGTACTGATCAACAAGGGCGTGATCCTGGTCACCGACCTGCCAGCGCCGGCACAGGCCAAACTCATGGACCGCAGCCAGGCCCGTGAGGCCTTGGGCGGGTTGAGTCAGCTGGTTGAGGACGATGAGGAAGGGTTTATCTGATGCTTCGCTGGCTGTACCGACGCCATCGCGAGCAAGCTCGCTCCCACCCTTGCGCGGTGGCGGTCGCAGGATGTGCGAGCAATACACAAACCTGTGGGAACGAGCTTGCTCGCGATGGCGGCATCACTGACGACACAAACCCAACGCCCTAAGCCCAAGGCCTGGGCTCACCCAACAGCCGCCCCTGGACGCCATACACCCCCATTTCCCGAATCACCCTCAACTCCCCTTCGGTCTCGACCCGCTCGGCAATCAATGGCAAATCGATACTGTGGGCGGCGCGCTGAACCGCTTCGATGAACAGGCGCTTGTCGTTCTCCTGATCAATCGCGCGGATGTAGCTGCCGTCGATTTTCAGGTACGCCAACCCCAGACGCGCCAGGTTACCGATGATGCTGAAGCGGCCCCCAAAGTGCTGCAGGCTCAGCGAGAACCCGAGCTCACGCAAACGCCGCGTCAGGTCTTCGAGCATGGCTTGCTCCGGCAATTGCTCTTCGCCGATTTCCAGGGTCAGCCGCGGCCCCAGGCTGGAGTGCGAACGCAGTGTCTCGAAGAGGGCATTCAACGCTTTCGGGTCGTCCAGGGTCGCCGATGACAGGTTCAGTGCCAGCGACTCCTCGTGATCGCCCATCTGCTCCAGCACCAGCTCCAGCATCAGTCGGTCCAATCGTGACACCCAGCCGAACCGTTCGAGCCACGGCAGGAAGCCTCCAGCCGGGATGATCTGGCCCTGATCGTCGATCAGCCGCGAAAGCACTTTGTAGTGCAACACCAGTTGAGTGTCCTGGCTGGCCACCACCGGCTGAAAATACAACTTGAATCGCCGCTGGGTCAGCGCCTGATCCAGCAGGTTGTGCCAGGCATGATGGTCGTCGCCGACGCCGGCCAAGGCACTGCGATCCAGGCAGACCCAGTGCGTGTCGGTCTGACCTTCGGCCTGCGCCAATGCCTGATCGGCCAATGCGAGCACCGCCTGCGGGGTATCGCCATGAATAAACGGCGCCAGCCCGATCGCCGCCACCGAGGCGACGTCCGTGGCACCGGTCGCATGCAGGCTGGCCAGGGCGATGTCGAGGTGCTGCGCCAGTTGCAGGGCTTCTTCACGCACCAGTCCTGGCGCCAGCACGGCAAATTCGCCCCCCCGAATCCGCGTGACGAGGTTGTGCGTCTCCGGGTATCTGGCGCACTCGCGGGACAACTGCTGGCCCACCGCCTGAAGCAAGGCGTCAGTACGCTGTCCACCCAAACGCTGGTTCAGCCCGGCCAGGTCCTGCACGCGCAGCAGCAACAAATACCCGGAGCTGGCCTGCTCGGGATTGCTCACCCGTGCATTGAGCTGCATTTCGAAGTAACGCCGGTTGGCCAACCCGGTCAGGTTGTCCTGATAGGACTCGACCCGCAGTTTTTCACTGCGCTCGGCCTGCTCATGAAACAGCGCCTTGAGCTTCTCGACCATTTGGTTCATGGCCAGCACCACTCGACGCAATTCCGGTGTGCGAGGCAACTCGGGCAGGCTGAGAAATTCGCGTCGGGCAATCGCGTGGGACTGCTGGACCATGTAATCGAGCGGCTTCAATTGTCGACGCAGCAACAGCGCGCCCAATACCGCGCTGACCACGCCACAGGCCAGCAACCAGCCCAGGCTGCCCAGCGCGCTCTGCCACAATTTGGCCAGCGCAAACATCGGGTGACTGACCACCTCGACCCGCGCAGCCTGCTCCCAGCCACGACTGACAATCGCATCGCCCCCGGCGGGCTCCAGGCCAATCAGTTTGACGAACCAGTCCGGCACGTGGGCATCGGTCGGGATGCCGCTGCGTTCGACCAGGGTTTGTTCGGTCTTCAGGTCGACGACGCGGATGCTTGCGTAGTAGCCGCTGTCGAAGATCGAACTGACCAACAACTCGACCATCGCCGGGTCATCGATGTTTGGCGTCAGGGACAGCGCCAGCGCCGTCGCAGCGTCCTGAGCATGGGAGCGCAACTGGTTGACATACTGGGCGCGCGAGCTCTCCAGGCTCACCATGAAGTTGCCGGTGAAGGCGACGACCAGGAACAGACAGATAGCAATCAACAGCTGTTTGAACAAAGACATCTGAGGGCGTGCTCCTAATTAGTCGTCTCGACCGGAAATCCTTCGGCCTGCATTTTTTTCAGCACATCCTGCCAACGGGACAGGCGTTTGGTGTCACCGACCTTCTGGTTGCCCTTGGCACCCGGTAACCACAACCCCTCTGCGTTAAAGGAGTAGACCGGCAGCAAATCCGTTCGTTGGCTGGCCGGCTTGATCGTATCGATCAGGCTATCGAGCACCAGCGGCATGGCGTCCGGGCTTGAGTAGTAGGTCAATACCATGTGCGCGCGATTCAGACTCAGCGCCTTTACGTAGGTGATGCGCAGTTTTTCACTGGCAATGCCGAGGTGGCGCAGGCTGAAATACTTGGCGATCGCGTAGTCTTCGCAATCGCCCGCACCTTTCCACAGGGCTTCGATGGGTGTTGCCCAATAATCCTCCTGGTGCCACAGATCGATGTCCTCGACGTAGCGCAGCTGTTTGTTGAAGAACCGATTGACTACATTCAGCTGTTCCAGCTCGCTGACCTGCTTCTGGGTCGCCAATAAGTATTGCCAATCATCAATGCGCTTCTGGCCTTCACCCAAAGGTCCGTACAATGCCCGCGCCCGGCCGCTGATCAAGGAAAAATCCCAATCGGCCTGCACACCGCCCAGCAGGACGCCGGCCAGCAGCAACGCGCCGAATAGCCAGCGCAACATCCGGGAAATCGGGAAACGTACCGCCAATGCCAGGCATCCAGGGTAGTCAGAGGGAAGTCGGTTGATGGTGTAGGTTAGCCCGGTAAAAAACAACGGTACGCTGAGATCACTGGCGGCACGCTAAACTGAGAGAAGGTGCTCTGTCGGGCGTTTGACAACCCCTCAGGCCACCACTAGTGTCAGTTGGATCCAAAAATACAAGTCAATCATGGTGCGTAGTAGTGACACAAAAGCCCAACCCTCTGAGCAGTATTAAGGTCAACGGGCCGATTCCCGCTCACCTGGCACGCTCGGTGATTGAAGAAACCCTTCGCGCGGCCATTCTCGACGGTCGTATTCCCTGCGGTGCAGCCCTGCGTCAGCAAGACCTGGCCGATCTGTTTGGCGTTAGCCGCATGCCCGTGCGCGAAGCTTTGCGCCAGCTCGAAGCCCAGGCATTGCTTAGCGTGACAGCCCATAAAGGCGCCGTGGTCGCCCCGCTGGTTCAGGGCGATGCCGTGGAAACCTATGCCCTGCGCATCCTGTTGGAGTCCGAAGCGCTGAAATTATCGATTCCGTTTCTTGAAGGCGCGGATATCGAACAGGCAACCCGCTACATCGAGGAACTGGAAAGAGAACAGGACTACACCGAAATCGGCCGACTCAATCGCCTGTTTCACATGTCGCTGTACAGCAAAGCCCCTAACCGTCGACTGCTGAAGCTGGTCGAAGACGGGTTGATCGAGGAAGAGCGCTTTCTGCGCTTCAATCTGGAAGCCATGGGCCTGGGCAAGTTGTCTCAGGAAGATCACCGGGCACTGCTGCGGGCTGCCGAAGAGCGGGACGTCGAAAAATCGGTGAAGTTACTCGAACACCACCTCAATCGTGCGGTCGAGGTCATCACTCGCTACCTGGCCAGCCCTGAGGCTGAGCGCATCAAAACCTCGAAATGACCCCCGTTGACCTGTGGCGATAGCGCCACAGGTCCAGTGTCACGCTTGAAGCCGCACGATCCACTTACAAATTTCCCCCGCCGCCCCCCTCCCGGCCCCTCATACGCCGGTGATAGCGGCTGCCTTGCATTACGCTCACTCTTGGGTCGACAACAAACCATGAACGGGGGACGCGTGCTAACGCTGGCGCAGTCCCCGCACCAGGAACGTACGGAAGGAGCCTGCCTCGGGAAAGGGAGAATCGGTGTCACCCCCGTCAAACTTCCGCCCCTTTCAAATCACCTCAATCATCTGCGTGAAAAAGTTACTTCGAGTGAGGCATTCACTCTTTATCTAAATTCTTACTTATATAACTAGGAAGGAGTAACTACGCCTAAATAAAGCTTATACATAAAGCTTTATTGGGCCGACTCACACCCAGAAAAGTTAAACTTTAAAAACATTTAAAAATAACTTGCCCAGGTCTTAATTCATGTACTAATTTTTCCACACCGTCAGCCAGCAATGGCCGACACAGCAATAACACGCCAATCGCATTACAACTAAAACCCATCAATTCATTTGAGGCGCCTGCTCGCCAGCGGAAAAGTTTACTCAACAGCCGACGCTTTAACACATCACATTTGACTATTTAGAGGTTCACCCATGAAACCCACTAAAGACCGTCTCGCCCAGAAAAAAGCAGAACTTGCTGCACACCCGATATTCCGCGAAATACATTCATTGTCGGTATTACAGCATTTCATGGAAACCCATGTGTTTGCGGTATGGGATTTCATGTCACTGACCAAGCGCCTGCAGCAGGAACTGACTTGCACCCACTTGCCCTGGCTTCCCCCAAGGGACCCACAGGCAGCGCGATTGATCAACGAGATCGTGCTGGGTGAAGAGTCCGATGCGCGTCCGGATCACGGTCACTACAGCCACTTCGAGCTGTACCTGGATGCGATGCGCGAAGTCGGTGCCAATACCGCCGCCATCGAGCGCTTCGTAACGCTGCAACAAGAAGGGGTGAATTACGACGTGGCGCTGCAAAGCGTCGAGGTCGATCCGGCGACCGCGCGATTTGTGCGCCAAACGTTGCACACCGCATTGCATGCGCCGGACCACAGCGTGGCGGCGGCGTTCCTGCATGGTCGCGAGAGCGTCATCCCGCCGATGTTCCAGCGCATTCTCGACGACTGGGGCATCGGCATTGAACAAGCCCCCACCTTTCGCTACTACCTCGAACGGCACATTGAAGTCGACTCGGAAGACCACGGCCCGGCTGCGGAAAAACTTCTCGACCGACTGATCGATGGCGATCCGCATCGTGAAGAAGACATGTACGCCAGCGCAATCGCCGCCGTGGAAAGCCGCATCGCGCTATGGGACGGCCTGCGCCTGAGCATGAGCCAACGCAGCGCGCAGGTGAGCGCATGAACGCCGCCGACTACCAATCCTTCGCCGACGCCTGGGAAAGCCGTGCGACCATTCGCACCCGCCCGCGTCGCGTGCTGGAGAACGACGACAAACTGATCTATCCGCTGAGCCGCCAACCGCTGGTGCTCGGTGAAACCTTCCTGCGCGAGTGCCCGCAGCTGCGCGACTTTGCCCTGGTGCAGACGCTCTACAAATTCATCAACGACGTGGTGATTTTCGAAACAGAGATCGTCGACAAGACCGCCCGCAACATTGCCAAGAATCGCTTCGACGTGACCTTCCCGTTCGCCTGCCGTTATGACGCCATGACGGTGGTCGTGGACGAGGATTACCACGCCTTGGTGGCGATGGATTTCATGCAGCAGACCGTCGCCATGACTGGCATCGCGCCCATTGAGCTGCCGGGCGAAATCGAGCTGAGCCGGGCGATCCCGGCGGCCGTGGCACTCGCGCCGCAGCACCTGCGTGGCGCCGTGGAACTGATCTGCGTGGCCATCGCCGAAAACACCGTGACCGGCGATGTGGCGGCCTTCGCCAAGGACGACACGATCAAGCAATCGATCAAGGGCCTGATGGCCGATCACTTGCTCGATGAAGGCCGGCACTCCGGTTTCTGGTCACGGATGGTGCGCATCTACTGGCACACCGCAAGCGAGGGCGACCGCCACTGCATCGCGCAGATTCTGCCGGTGTTCATCGGCCACTACCTGACCAACGATATCCAGAGGTCCTTTGATTTGCGCTTGATCGATGCCCTGCCGATCAGCGACAGGGTGCGCCACGCCCTCAGGAATGAAGTGTCCGGAGTGGCCTTTCCAATCAATCGCCATCACCCGCTGGTCGCCAACATCGTGCAGTTCTTCCGCAGCAGTTCGCTGCTGGATTCGCCGTGCGTGCAAAGCGCCTTGCGCGATTACTTGATTTGACGAGGAGCCCCTCATGAGACGTCTGGACATACTGCTCGTTGGACAAAGCCGGGCCTTGACCGACCTGGCGCAGGAACTCGAAAAACACGGCCATGCACTGTCCCGGGTGACAACAATTGATGAACCGGCACCCACGCCTGTGGATTTGTTGATTGACGATGCCACGCTACCGATTCGAGGCTTCGACGATGTGCCGCGACTGACGCTGCAACTGGGTGTTGGCCTGCCGGGCCCTTGCGGATTGCCATCGCTGGACTTGCTGTGCCTGTGCGGCTCGACGTTGATCAGTCGCGTGTCGATGGCCGATGAGCCCTCGGGCAATGGCCAGGCATTGCGTCTGCGGACCGTGGCGGAACTGGTGGACCATGTGGCGCTGCTGGTCAGCCGCTATTCCCGTGACGCCGACTATTGGCTGCTCACCGAGCCCGTCACTTCTGCGCACTTCGAAAGCGTGGAGAGCCTGATGTTTCTCGAGCGCCTGGCCTTTGTCCACCGGCTCAATGCCACCGCTGAGCCGCGCCTGCAATAACGGGCGCAGACACCGATGATTGAACGCCTGGAACAACGCTTCATTCAGTCGGCCGGTTGCCGTGCACTGACTGTTTCCGGCACCGCCCTCGATTACCGGCAATTGCATGACCTCAGCCGCGCCATTGCCCAACGTTTACAACCGCTGCTGGCCGGGCATCAGGGGCCTCCGGTGATCGGCATCTGCCTGCCCAGGTGCAGCGCGCTGTATGCGGGCATCCTGGCGATCCTGGGCCACGGTGCGGTGTACCTGCCGCTGGAGCCAAGCCATCCGCTGCAACGTCAGCAGTACATTCTGTCGGACGCTGGCGCGGTGTTGCTGCTGCATGACGGTCAGCATCCACTCGCGTCAGAAGTCGTAGGGCTCGACATTACCCGTATCGACTTAGATGAGGTGGATCTTGATCAACCGCTGATGCGCCAACGCCCCGCGCTCGATGCACCGTGCATGGCGCTCTATACCTCGGGCACCACCGGCCACCCCAAAGGGGTGCTACTCAGCCAGGCCAACCTCGCCCACTTCACCGCGTGGTACGCCGATTATGTCCAATTGACCGAGAACAGCCGTGTATTGCAGTTTTCGTCGTTGGGTTTCGATTCGTCGTTGATCGATATTTTCCCGACCTTGCTCCAAGGCGCCGAACTTATCGTGCCCAGTGATGACCAGCGTCGTGACCCGCTACAACTGGTTGAACTGATCCGGCACAACCGTCTGAGCCACGCATTTTTACCGCCAGCATTGCTGAGCGTTTTGCCGCTTGAACAACTGCAAGACCTCGGGCACGTGATGACCGGCGGCGATGTCTGCGAACCTTGGGTCATTCAGCAGCTGAGCCGCCAGGGCAGGCTCTACAACCTCTATGGCCCAACCGAAGCCACGGTACTGATAACCGCGAGGCGACTGCAGGCCGGCGATAACAATCGATCGCTCGGCGGGCCGATTGCCAATAGCCAGGTGTTGATTCTCGATGACGATTTGCAGCCAGTGCCCGAGCAGACCGTTGGCGAGCTGTACATTGTCGGGCCGGGTGTGTGCCTGGGTTACCTGAATAACCCGCAACAGACCGCCGAACGCTATTTGTCCCTGAACCTGCCCGACGGCCAGATCCTGCGTGCCTATCGCACTGGCGACATGGCGAAGTGGACCGCTGAGGGAGTCGAGCTGTGTGGGCGGCGTGATAATCAAGTGAAAATTCGCGGTTTCCGGGTCGAGCCGGAGGAGATTGAACGTTGCCTGCGCGACAGCCAGCTGTACCGCCAGGTGGCGGTGGTCATTGATAGCCATCGACGAATACTGGCTTTCCTTGCGCAACCTCAGGGATACCCCATCGGTATCGCTCGCGAAGCGTTAAAGGCCCATGCGGCGCAGTACCTGCCGGACTACATGCAGCCCTGCGCCTGGACTGAACTGCCGAGCCTGCCATACGCCAGTAACGGCAAAGTCGATCGCAAGGCGCTGCTGGAGATGCCGGTCAGCATCAGCGAAAACACCCCTCGCCGCTTGCCTGCCAACGTTGATGAAACGCGGCTTCTGGCGATCTGGTCTGAACTGCTGGAATTGCCGATCCACGATATTTCTACTGACGAAAGCTTCTTCAACCTGGGAGGACATTCGATCCTGCTGTCGCGAATGCTTCTGCGTCTACGCGAAGAATTCGGCCGCAGCATTTCGATCAACCGCTTCATCGAACTCCCCACCATCGAAAAACTCGCGACCCTGGTACGCGGCTCCGGCACGGAAGAAGCGCTGAGCGAACGAGCCATAACCGATGCCGAGCGCACGCTGGATGTGCAGCCTTTGCCCGCGAGCCGCATGGGTGATGTGCAAAGGGTGATCGTCACCGGCGCCAACAGTTTTGTGGGCGTGCACATTGTCGAAGCGCTGCTGGCCGCGGGTGCCAGTGAAATCGCATGCCTGATACGCGAAGGCGAAGGGCAATCGGCTGCGGAGCGCTTTGCCCGGGCGTTACGGGAAAACCGTCTGGAGCATCTGGATCTGAGTCGGGTTCAGGTCTACGCGGCCGACATTGCCCGGCCGGCACTGGGGCTGGCTACAGATGTGTACGAGCGATTGGATCGAGAGTTCGGCGCCTTGGTGAACAATGCTGCGAACGTCAATCACGTGCTCGATTATGAGTCGCTGGCGCGGGACAACGTCGAGCCGATTTTCGAGTGTCTGCGGCTTTGCGAAGGACGCAGCAAAAAGATCTTCAACTTCGTCTCGACGCTCTCGGCCTCCAGCACGATTTCCGCCGAAGGCCGGGTACTTGAGTTACCCGCCGCGCCGACTCCGCCGATCTACATCAAGAACGGCTACAACCTGTCCAAGTGGGTCGGCGAGCGGATCCTCGAACGTGCCCGGGAACGCGGCGTGCAGGTCAATCTCTATCGCCCTGGCAACATCAGTTTCAATAGCCTCTCGGGAGTGTGCCAACCGCACAAGAACCGTTTGATGCTGATGCTCAAAGGTTCGATCCAGCTTGGGCAGGTACCGGAGTTCACGTTGAATTTCGACCTGATGCCGGTGGATTTCCTTGCCCGCTTTATTGCCTTTCATGCCGGACGTTATGAGCCGGAAAGGTCGGTCTTCAACCTGCACAACCCCGAACCCCTGGATTGGGGCACCTACGTTGCGTCTTTTCGCGAAGCAGGTCGCGAGTTTTCCTTGGTCAGTGTCACCGACTGGCAGCAGCAACTGGGCCGAGTCGACAGCGACAACGCGCTGTTCGGGGTGGTGGGTTTCTACCTCAACGGCTTCGAGGAAGACATAGGCGACATCTCCATGATCGGTCATGACAACGCCAAAGCCGGCGTCCGGCAAATGGGCGCGCGCTACCCGGAAAAATCCCCGGCGCTACTGCGACGCGGTTGCGACTACCTCAAAGACATTAATTTCATCTGATTCATCCCAACCAAGAACGGAGCAAAACCATGAACACTCTGCAACCCGATACCTTGATCAAAAACCCGCAAGGCTGCCAGGTCGTGTCTTCGGTGGAAGTACTGGCCGATGCTGCGCAAGTCTGGGCCGTGGTCGGCAACTTTGCCGGCTTCGATCAATTCATTCCGGCGCTGTCGCACATCGAGATGACCGGCGAGGGCGTGTCGTCCCTGCGCAAGAAGTTTTTCAGGGACGGCAATCTGGTAGTCGAACAACTCAACTCCCGAGACGATCACGCCCTGAGCATGACTTGGACCACGATTTACAACACCTTGGGCGTGGCGAATTTGTGGGCGGCTATGACCGTGGAATCATTGGGAGTGGGCAAATCGCGGGCCACCTGGACGATCATGGCTGAACCTGCTCAGGGTGGCGCTGAGGCACTGCCCGGGTTCAAGGACTTCGTTCAGGGCTTTGCCGATGATGCGATGAATAATGTGCTGAAGCTGTTTGCTTAAAGCTTGGCTTGCTTTATTTGCCAGCCGGTAACTTCTGCTAAATTTTAGCGATGCTGAGCCAGGTTGCTGCTGCAAAGCCAGTCTCTGAACCAGAGGCTGGTTTTTTTGTGTTTCTGGTTTTTGGCTGGTCCAGAACGACAAAACCCCTGTCTGTGTTAACAAACAGGGGTTTCGGAATTTAATCTTGACGATGACCTACTCTCACATGGGGAAACCCCACACTACCATCGGCGATGCATCGTTTCACTTCTGAGTTCGGGATGGGATCAGGTGGTTCCAATGCTCTATGGTCGTCAAGAAATTCTGTATGTCGGTCCGTCTGTAGAGACGTTCCAACGAATTCTTGATACTTCTACTCTAAAGACAAAACCCCTACCTGCATACGCAGATAGGGGTTTCGGAATTTAATCTTGACGATGACCTACTCTCACATGGGGAAACCCCACACTACCATCGGCGATGCATCGTTTCACTTCTGAGTTCGGGATGGGATCAGGTGGTTCCAATGCTCTATGGTCGTCAAGAAATTCGGGTACCGAACCGTCTTTCGACGCTTCAGCAAATTGGGTATGCGATAGTTTGTGTGTTGTGCGAACTTTCGGTTCATTGCGTCTTCACACACCGCAATCTGGCTTTTAAGCGCAAATTGCTTGGGTGTTATATGGTCAAGCCTCACGGGCAATTAGTATTGGTTAGCTCAACGCCTCACAGCGCTTACACACCCAACCTATCAACGTCGTAGTCTTCGACGGCCCTTCAGGGGACTCAAGGTCCCAGTGAGATCTCATCTTGAGGCTAGTTTCCCGCTTAGATGCTTTCAGCGGTTATCTATTCCGAACATAGCTACCCGGCAATGCCACTGGCGTGACAACCGGAACACCAGAGGTTCGTCCACTCCGGTCCTCTCGTACTAGGAGCAGCCCCTCTCAAATCTCAAACGTCCACGGCAGATAGGGACCGAACTGTCTCACGACGTTCTAAACCCAGCTCGCGTACCACTTTAAATGGCGAACAGCCATACCCTTGGGACCGGCTTCAGCCCCAGGATGTGATGAGCCGACATCGAGGTGCCAAACACCGCCGTCGATATGAACTCTTGGGCGGTATCAGCCTGTTATCCCCGGAGTACCTTTTATCCGTTGAGCGATGGCCCTTCCATACAGAACCACCGGATCACTAAGACCTACTTTCGTACCTGCTCGACGTGTCTGTCTCGCAGTCAAGCGCGCTTTTGCCTTTATACTCTACGACCGATTTCCGACCGGTCTGAGCGCACCTTCGTACTCCTCCGTTACTCTTTAGGAGGAGACCGCCCCAGTCAAACTACCCACCATACACTGTCCTCGATCCGGATAACGGACCTGAGTTAGAACCTCAAAGTTGCCAGGGTGGTATTTCAAGGATGGCTCCACGCGAACTGGCGTCCACGCTTCAAAGCCTCCCACCTATCCTACACAAGCAAATTCAAAGTCCAGTGCAAAGCTATAGTAAAGGTTCACGGGGTCTTTCCGTCTAGCCGCGGATACACTGCATCTTCACAGCGATTTCAATTTCACTGAGTCTCGGGTGGAGACAGCGCCGCCATCGTTACGCCATTCGTGCAGGTCGGAACTTACCCGACAAGGAATTTCGCTACCTTAGGACCGTTATAGTTACGGCCGCCGTTTACCGGGGCTTCGATCAAGAGCTTCGCGTTAGCTAACCCCATCAATTAACCTTCCGGCACCGGGCAGGCGTCACACCCTATACGTCCACTTTCGTGTTTGCAGAGTGCTGTGTTTTTAATAAACAGTCGCAGCGGCCTGGTATCTTCGACCGGCGTGGGCTTACGCAGCAAGTGCTTCACCCTCACCGGCGCACCTTCTCCCGAAGTTACGGTGCCATTTTGCCTAGTTCCTTCACCCGAGTTCTCTCAAGCGCCTTGGTATTCTCTACCCAACCACCTGTGTCGGTTTGGGGTACGGTTCCTGGTTACCTGAAGCTTAGAAGCTTTTCTTGGAAGCATGGCATCAACCACTTCGTGTTCTAAAAGAACACTCGTCATCAGCTCTCGGCCTTGGAATCCCGGATTTACCTAAGATTCCAGCCTACCACCTTAAACTTGGACAACCAACGCCAAGCTGGCCTAGCCTTCTCCGTCCCTCCATCGCAATAACCAGAAGTACAGGAATATTAACCTGTTTTCCATCGACTACGCTTTTCAGCCTCGCCTTAGGGACCGACTAACCCTGCGTCGATTAACGTTGCGCAGGAAACCTTGGTCTTTCGGCGTGGGTGTTTTTCACACCCATTGTCGTTACTCATGTCAGCATTCGCACTTCTGATACCTCCAGCAAGCTTCTCAACTCACCTTCACAGGCTTACAGAACGCTCCTCTACCGCATCACCTAAGTGATACCCGTAGCTTCGGTGTATGGTTTGAGCCCCGTTACATCTTCCGCGCAGGCCGACTCGACTAGTGAGCTATTACGCTTTCTTTAAAGGGTGGCTGCTTCTAAGCCAACCTCCTAGCTGTCTAAGCCTTCCCACATCGTTTCCCACTTAACCATAACTTTGGGACCTTAGCTGACGGTCTGGGTTGTTTCCCTTTTCACGACGGACGTTAGCACCCGCCGTGTGTCTCCCATGCTCGGCACTTGTAGGTATTCGGAGTTTGCATCGGTTTGGTAAGTCGGGATGACCCCCTAGCCGAAACAGTGCTCTACCCCCTACAGTGATACATGAGGCGCTACCTAAATAGCTTTCGAGGAGAACCAGCTATCTCCGAGCTTGATTAGCCTTTCACTCCGATCCACAGGTCATCCGCTAACTTTTCAACGGTAGTCGGTTCGGTCCTCCAGTCAGTGTTACCTAACCTTCAACCTGCCCATGGATAGATCGCCCGGTTTCGGGTCTATTCCCAGCGACTAGACGCCCTATTAAGACTCGCTTTCGCTACGCCTCCCTATTCGGTTAAGCTCGCCACTGAAAATAAGTCGCTGACCCATTATACAAAAGGTACGCAGTCACAGAACAAAGTCTGCTCCCACTGCTTGTACGCATACGGTTTCAGGATCTATTTCACTCCCCTCTCCGGGGTTCTTTTCGCCTTTCCCTCACGGTACTAGTTCACTATCGGTCAGTCAGTAGTATTTAGCCTTGGAGGATGGTCCCCCCATATTCAGACAAAGTTTCTCGTGCTCCGTCCTACTCGATTTCATGACTAAGAGATTTTCGCGTACAGGGCTATCACCCACTATGGCCGCACTTTCCAGAGCGTTCCGCTAATCTCAAAGCCACTTAAGGGCTAGTCCCCGTTCGCTCGCCACTACTAAGGGAATCTCGGTTGATTTCTTTTCCTCAGGGTACTTAGATGTTTCAGTTCCCCTGGTTCGCCTCTTAAGCCTATGTATTCAGCTTAAGATAACCATCTTATGATGGCTGGGTTCCCCCATTCAGACATCTCCGGATCAAAGTCTGTTTGCCGACTCCCCGAAGCTTTTCGCAGGCTACCACGTCTTTCATCGCCTCTGACTGCCAAGGCATCCACCGTATGCGCTTCTTCACTTGACCATATAACCCCAAGCAATCTGGTTATACTGTGAAGACGACATTCGCCGAAAATTCGCATTGCTCAAAGAGCAACTCACAAATTTTACCTTAGCCTGATCCGTTACCAGTGAAAGTAACGTTCAGTCTATCTTTCTATCACATACCCAAATTTTTAAAGAACGATCTAGTCAAAGACTAGAAATCAACATTCACCATCGGCTCGATGGAATGCTCATTTCTAAGCTTTCAAACTTCAGAAGCAGTAGTGGTGGAGCCAAGCGGGATCGAACCGCTGACCTCCTGCGTGCAAGGCAGGCGCTCTCCCAGCTGAGCTATGGCCCCGTATTTCTACAGGCGTTTCCCACACAAAATTGGTGGGTCTGGGCAGATTCGAACTGCCGACCTCACCCTTATCAGGGGTGCGCTCTAACCAACTGAGCTACAGACCCAATTTCGGGCTGCTTCTATCGTCTTCTTCAATGAATCAAGCAATTCGTGTGGGAACTTATGGAGCAGCTGAGTCGTCGATTAAGGAGGTGATCCAGCCGCAGGTTCCCCTACGGCTACCTTGTTACGACTTCACCCCAGTCATGAATCACACCGTGGTAACCGTCCTCCCGAAGGTTAGACTAGCTACTTCTGGTGCAACCCACTCCCATGGTGTGACGGGCGGTGTGTACAAGGCCCGGGAACGTATTCACCGCGACATTCTGATTCGCGATTACTAGCGATTCCGACTTCACGCAGTCGAGTTGCAGACTGCGATCCGGACTACGATCGGTTTTATGGGATTAGCTCCACCTCGCGGCTTGGCAACCCTCTGTACCGACCATTGTAGCACGTGTGTAGCCCAGGCCGTAAGGGCCATGATGACTTGACGTCATCCCCACCTTCCTCCGGTTTGTCACCGGCAGTCTCCTTAGAGTGCCCACCATGACGTGCTGGTAACTAAGGACAAGGGTTGCGCTCGTTACGGGACTTAACCCAACATCTCACGACACGAGCTGACGACAGCCATGCAGCACCTGTCTCAATGTTCCCGAAGGCACCAATCCATCTCTGGAAAGTTCATTGGATGTCAAGGCCTGGTAAGGTTCTTCGCGTTGCTTCGAATTAAACCACATGCTCCACCGCTTGTGCGGGCCCCCGTCAATTCATTTGAGTTTTAACCTTGCGGCCGTACTCCCCAGGCGGTCAACTTAATGCGTTAGCTGCGCCACTAAGAGCTCAAGGCTCCCAACGGCTAGTTGACATCGTTTACGGCGTGGACTACCAGGGTATCTAATCCTGTTTGCTCCCCACGCTTTCGCACCTCAGTGTCAGTATCAGTCCAGGTGGTCGCCTTCGCCACTGGTGTTCCTTCCTATATCTACGCATTTCACCGCTACACAGGAAATTCCACCACCCTCTACCATACTCTAGCTTGTCAGTTTTGAATGCAGTTCCCAGGTTGAGCCCGGGGCTTTCACATCCAACTTAACAAACCACCTACGCGCGCTTTACGCCCAGTAATTCCGATTAACGCTTGCACCCTCTGTATTACCGCGGCTGCTGGCACAGAGTTAGCCGGTGCTTATTCTGTCGGTAACGTCAAAATTGCAGAGTATTAATCTACAACCCTTCCTCCCAACTTAAAGTGCTTTACAATCCGAAGACCTTCTTCACACACGCGGCATGGCTGGATCAGGCTTTCGCCCATTGTCCAATATTCCCCACTGCTGCCTCCCGTAGGAGTCTGGACCGTGTCTCAGTTCCAGTGTGACTGATCATCCTCTCAGACCAGTTACGGATCGTCGCCTTGGTGAGCCATTACCTCACCAACTAGCTAATCCGACCTAGGCTCATCTGATAGCGCAAGGCCCGAAGGTCCCCTGCTTTCTCCCGTAGGACGTATGCGGTATTAGCGTTCCTTTCGAAACGTTGTCCCCCACTACCAGGCAGATTCCTAGGCATTACTCACCCGTCCGCCGCTGAATCAGAGAGCAAGCTCTCTTCATCCGCTCGACTTGCATGTGTTAGGCCTGCCGCCAGCGTTCAATCTGAGCCATGATCAAACTCTTCAGTTCAAACATCTTTGGGTTTTGAGAAAACCCTAAACTTGGCTCAGCAATCGTTGGTTACATCTTTGATTTCTCGCGGAGTAACTTGTGATGCTGATAATCTGTTGACTAGCAGTCTGACTCCACAAGCACCCACACGAATTGCTTGATTCAGTTGTTAAAGAGCGGTTGGTTAAGAGCTTTGTCTCAACCGAGGCGCGCATTCTACAGCAGCCTCATTTGCTGTCAAGTGATTATTTTCAGAAGTTTTCAAGGAAAACTTAACAACTTCAACCACTTGCGCTTTCGATCTCTCGTCAGCGGGATGCGAATTCTACAGCGTTACTCGCTGCTGTCAACACCTCTTTTTCAACTTCCTTCGTACTTCGATGACCTGAAGCAACCTGCTGCCGAAAACTGCGTAACTCATTGTTTATCAAGGAGTTTTCCGTTTCGACTGCGCCGGAAGTGGGGCGAATTATAGGCCTCCAGAATCTGCCGTCAAGCACTGATTTGGTTTTTCTATCAATTACTTACGGAAGGCAGGAAAACAGCCCGTTCCTCCCCCCGTAACAAGGAGGAGTCAAACCAGCGCTCTTTATAGAAGGAAGCCCTAGAGCACTCCAGACTCTTTAAAGGCCGCCACTACACCAGCATCCAGCCCCAACACCCGCTGCAGTACCTCCGACGTATGCTCTCCCAGCAGCGGAGGCGCATAACGGTACTCCACGGGCGTCTCGGACAATCGAATAGGGCTCGCTACTTGCGGCACCATCCCGGCCAATACATGCGGCAACTCAATCGCCAACCCACGCGCCTTGACCTGAGGGTCCGCAAACATCTGCGCAAGATCATTGATAGGCCCACACGGAACCCCCGCCTGCTCCAGTTGTGCCACCCACTCAGCAGTGGTCTTGAACACCGTCGCTTGACGAATCAGTGGAATGAGCACTGCGCGGTTAGCCACCCGCAACTTATTGGTAGCAAATCGCGGATCATCTGCCCATTGCGGCTGACCAGCCACCTCGGCGAATTTGCGGAACTGCCCGTCATTACCTACGGTCAGGATGAAATCGCCATCCGCTGTAGGAAAATCCTGATAAGGCACGATGTTCGGATGAGCGTTACCCAAGCGCTTCGGCGCATTGCCTGTGGTCAGGTAGTTCATCGCCTGGTTAGCCAGGCAGGCCACCTGAACATCCAGTAGCGCCATATCAATATGCTGACCGCCGCCATCATGATCCCGGTGCGCAAGCGCCGCCAGGATCGCCACCGTCGAATAAAGCCCGGTCAGAATATCCGTCAGCGCCACGCCGACCTTTACCGGCCCTGCGCCTTCTTCCCCTTCCGGTCGACCCGTCAGACTCATTAGCCCGCCAAGCCCCTGGATCATGAAGTCATAACCCGCGCGCTTGGCATAAGGCCCGGTCTGACCGAACCCGGTGATCGAGCAATAAATCAGGTCTGGATTGATCGCCTTCAGCGACGCATAGTCCAGCCCATAAGCCGCCAGTCCACCGACCTTGAAGTTCTCGATCAGGATGTCCGATTTGGCCGCCAACTCACGCACCAGCTTCTGCCCCTCCGGACGCGTGAAGTCGATGGTGACTGACTGCTTGTTGCGATTGGCCGACAAATAATAGGCGGCCTCGCTGGTGTTCTCGCCATAGGCGTCCTTTAAGAACGGCGGCCCCCAGGCGCGCGTGTCATCGCCATTGCCCGGACGCTCGACCTTGATCACCTCAGCGCCAAGGTCCGCAAGAATCTGACCGGCCCATGGCCCGGCCAGCACCCGCGATAAATCCAGTACCCGTAGATGCGAAAGCGCGCCCATGGCCGTTCTCCTATTAATAGAACGCCTGGATGCCGGTTTGCGCACGACCAAGGATCAGCGCGTGGACGTCATGCGTACCTTCATAGGTATTCACCACCTCCAGGTTGACCAGGTGGCGCGCGACCCCGAACTCATCGGAGATACCGTTGCCGCCGAGCATATCGCGGGCCATGCGAGCGATGTCCAAAGATTTGCCACAGGAGTTGCGCTTCATCATCGAAGTGATTTCGACTGCCGCCGTTCCTTCATCTTTCATGCGACCCAGACGCAGGCAACCTTGCAGCGCCATGGTGATTTCGGTCTGCATGTCGGCCAGTTTCTTCTGGATCAATTGAGTGGCAGCCAATGGACGACCGAACTGCTGACGATCCAGGGTGTATTGGCGAGCGGTGTGCCAGCAGAATTCTGCCGCACCCAACGCGCCCCAGGAAATGCCGTAGCGAGCCGAGTTCAGGCAGGTGAAAGGACCTTTCAAGCCACGGACATCCGGGAAAATGTTCTCTTCCGGCACGAATACGTTATCCATGACGATTTCGCCGGTGATCGATGCACGCAGGCCGACCTTGCCATGAATCGCCGGGGCACTCAGACCTTTCCAGCCTTTCTCCAGAACGAAGCCGCGGATATCACCCGCATCGTCTTTGCCCCAGACGACAAACACGTCCGCGATCGGGCTGTTGGTGATCCACATCTTGTTACCGGTCAGGCTGTAGCCGCCTTCCACTTTGCGAGCACGAGTAATCATCGCACCTGGGTCAGAACCGTGGTTTGGCTCGGTCAGGCCGAAGCAGCCGATCCACTCACCCGAGGCCAGTTTCGGCAAGTATTTCTGCTTTTGTGCTTCTGTGCCGAATTCGTTGATCGGCACCATCACCAGCGAAGACTGCACACTCATCATCGAACGGTAACCGGAGTCAACACGCTCAACTTCACGGGCAATCAGACCGTAGCTGACATAGTTCAGACCACTGCCGCCGTATTGTTCAGGGATGGTTGCACCCAACAAACCCACTTCGCCCATTTCGCGGAAGATCGCCGGGTCGGTCTTTTCATGACGGAAAGCTTCGAGAACGCGCGGTGCGAGGCTCTGCTGAGCGAACTGCGCAGCGGTGTCGCGAATCATGCGCTCTTCTTCGGTGAGCTGTTGATCCAGCAGCAGGGGATCGATCCAGTTGAAGCTAGCTTTACCGGCCATGAGTGTGTCCTCTCGAAACAGGTCAAATAACGTGGACTGATGCTAGGCCGGCTTCGGCCTCCCGGCAAACGAGGATTTTGCATACTGTTGTGCTAATTTCTCACTCCGAAACGTCGCGAAATGCCAATAATGCGATGTATTAGTGAGGTTGACGTACATGCGCAGAAAGATACCCAGCACCACCGCCCTGATCAGCTTTGAAGCAGCAGCGCGCCACGAGAGCTTTACCAAGGCAGCACAGGAGCTTTCGCTGACACAGGGCGCGATTTGCCGTCAGATCGCCAGCCTCGAGGACTTCCTCGGCGTAGAACTGTTCCGACGTTCGCGACGCGGGGTCAAACTGACCGAGGCCGGACTTTCCTATAGCCGCCGGGTCGCCACTCAACTGGATGCCGTGGAACGCGATACCTTATCCGTGATGGGCCAGCAGGGTGCCAACGTGATCGAGTTGGCCGTAGTTCCGACCTTCGGCACCCAATGGCTGCTGCCCCGACTCAAGGACTTCCAGCAAAAACACCCGGAAGTGACGGTCAACCTGACCAACCGCACACGCCCGTTTCTCTTTGCCGACACCGACTTCGACGCCGCGATCTATTTCGGTGACGCGGACTGGTCAGGTACAGAATCCCACCGCCTGATGGGCGAACATCCGCTGCCGGTGTGCAGCCCCGGCCTACTGGGAAAAAAGACCGTTCTGACCGCCGCTGAAATCGCCGAATTACCCCTGCTGCAGCAAACCACCCGCCCTTATGCCTGGCGACAGTGGTTCGACTCCCAACACCTGAATGTCCCGCGCGACATGACAGGACCTCGGTACGAGCTATTCTCCATGCTGGCTCAAGCAGCCATGCATGACATGGGGATCGCCTTGATACCACCGTTTCTGATTCAGCGTGAGTTGGCCGAAAAACGCCTGGTCATCGCCAACGCCCAGGCACTCTCCAGCATCAAGGCCTATTACCTGATGATTCCTGAGCGAAAGGTCGAATCGGCGTCATTAAGGGCTTTTCGGGATTGGCTGGTGAATCAGGCACATAGCTACAGCTTAGAGAAATAAAGGCCCACAGCCATTAGCTGACCCCGTAGTCAGCAAAATAAAAACCCTACAGATATAAGTATTTGTCGCATTTTTGCAGACTGTAGCCAAAAGTAGTACAGACGTCCTACAAGCGCCTGAAGACGTGGCTTTGAGGTGTTATTTGAAAGCGATGCCGCATCATTCATATGGCCGATGCAAAAATTGTTGAAAAGCCACCAAAATCCCTGAAAGGCACGGGCTACAAGGGATTAACCCGGTTAGTTGCGACATTCGGTCACGGGGTGACTTGTAGTTAATTTTCCGTCACCCGTCATAATCCCTTGAAGGGCACAAAGTTCGCCTGCAAAATGCCGCGCCCCGCCCTGATTTAGCGGGATCGTGCTGATCGGCCGCCCCAGCCGCACCATCCGTAGTGCATGGGTTTACTCAATAAGATCACGCAGGAGATTTGACGTGCACATTGGTGTTCCTCTCGAAACCCAGACGGGTGAAACACGGGTTGCTGCAACCCCGGAAACCATCAAGAAACTGATCGGCCAGGGTCATAAGGTCACTGTGCAAAGCGGCGCCGGCATTAATGCCAGTGTTGTCGACAGTGCTTATGCAGCGGCAGGCGCAACCATTGGCAGCGCCAACGATGCCTTTGGTGCAGAGCTGATTCTTAAAGTGGTCGCCCCCAGCGACAGCGAGCTGGCGCTGATCAAGCGCGGCACCGTTGTGGTGGGCATGCTCAACCCGTTCAGCAATGAAACCATCGCCAAGATGGCTGAATGCGGCATCACCGCGTTCGCGCTAGAGGCTGCACCACGTACCTCCCGTGCTCAAAGCCTGGATGTGCTGTCCTCGCAAGCCAACATCGCCGGTTACAAAGCCGTGTTGCTGGCCGCTCATTACTATCCGCGCTTCATGCCGATGCTGATGACCGCTGCTGGTACCGTGAAAGCCGCTCGCGTGCTGATCCTCGGTGCCGGTGTGGCCGGTTTGCAGGCCATTGCCACGGCCAAGCGCCTGGGTGCAGTGATCGAAGCGTCCGATGTGCGTCCTGCGGTTAAAGAGCAGATCGAATCCCTCGGCGCCAAGTTCGTCGACGTGCCCTACGAGACCGATGAAGAGCGTGAATGCGCCGTCGGTGTCGGCGGTTACGCGCGCCCCATGCCCGCCAGCTGGATGCAACGCCAGGCCGTGGCCGTGCACGAACGCGCCAAGCAGGCAGACATCGTCATTACCACCGCGCTGATTCCGGGCCGCAAGGCGCCGACGCTGTTGAGCGCGGAAACCGTGGCGCAGATGAAGCCAGGCTCGGTGGTCATTGACCTCGCGGCCGCCCAGGGCGGCAACTGCCCGCTGACCGTGGCCGACCAGGTGGTCGTCGCAAACGGCGTGACCATCGTCGGCCCGACCAACCTGGCCGGCGCGGTCGCGGCGGACGCTTCGGCGCTGTACGCCCGCAACCTGCTGGACTTCCTGAAACTGGTGTTCACTAAGGAAGGCCAGTTCGACATCAACCTTGAAGACGATATCGTCGCCGCGTGCCTGATGTGCCGCGATGGCCAGATCGTGCGCAAGAACGGCTGAGGATAAAAACAATGGAAGACATGCTGATCTCTCACGGTATCTACAACCTGATCATCTTCGTGCTGGCCATCTACGTCGGCTACCACGTGGTCTGGAACGTGACACCTGCGCTGCACACCCCGCTGATGGCCGTGACCAACGCGATCTCCGCCATCGTCATTGTCGGCGCCATGCTCGCCGCCGCCCTCACCGTCACCCCACTGGGCAAGACCATGGGCACCCTGGCCGTGGCGCTGGCGGCGGTCAACGTGTTTGGTGGCTTCCTGGTCACCCGGCGCATGCTGGAAATGTTCAAGAAGAAAGCGGCTCCAGCAAAGGCTCCGGCAGCCAAGGCCGAAGCAGTCAAGGCCGAGGTGCAACAAGCATGAGCATGAACCTGGTTACCTCCCTGTATTTGATCGCCTCGGTCTGCTTCATCCAGGCGCTCAAGGGGCTCTCGCACCCAACCACGTCGCGTCGCGGCAACCTGTTCGGCATGCTCGGCATGGGCCTGGCGGTCCTCACCACGGTCGGCCTGATCTACAAGCTCGGTGCCGAACTGGCCCATGACGGTATCGTCTACGTGATCGTCGGCCTGCTGATCGGCGGTACCGCCGGTTCGATCATGGCCAAACGCGTTGAAATGACCAAAATGCCGGAACTGGTCGCCTTCATGCACAGCATGATCGGCCTGGCCGCGGTGTTCATCGCCATCGCGGCTGTCGTCGAGCCGCAGTCCCTGGGCATCGTCCAGCATCTGGGCGATGAAATCCCGACCGGTAATCGCCTGGAACTGTTCCTCGGCGCGGCTATCGGTGCAATCACCTTCTCCGGTTCGGTGATCGCTTTCGGCAAACTGTCGGGCAAGTACAAGTTCCGTCTGTTCCAGGGCGCGCCGGTACAGTTCAGCGGTCAGCACAAACTGAACCTGCTGCTGGGCCTGGCCACACTGGCGCTGGGCGTGACCTTCATGCTGACCGGCAACCTCAGCGCCTTCGCCTTGATGCTGGCCCTGGCGTTCGTCATGGGCGTGTTGATCATCATCCCGATCGGCGGCGCCGACATGCCGGTAGTGGTGTCGATGCTCAACAGCTACTCCGGCTGGGCCGCAGCGGGTATCGGCTTCTCGCTGAACAACTCGATGCTGATCATCGCCGGCTCGCTGGTGGGCTCCTCCGGTGCGATCCTCTCGTACATCATGTGCAAGGCGATGAATCGCTCCTTCTTTAATGTGCTGCTCGGTGGTTTCGGCAATACAGCCGACGCCGGTCCCGCAGGCGCCAAGGAAGCCCGTCCGGTGAAATCCGGTTCGGCTGACGACGCGACCTTCCTGCTGACCAACGCCGACACCGTGATCATCGTTCCGGGCTACGGCCTGGCGGTGGCCCGTGCTCAGCATGCGCTGAAGGAACTGACCGAGAAGCTGACCCATCGCGGCGTGACCGTGAAATATGCGATCCACCCGGTGGCCGGTCGTATGCCGGGCCACATGAACGTGTTGCTGGCCGAGGCCGAAGTGCCTTACGACCAGGTGTTCGAGATGGAAGACATCAACTCCGAGTTCGGCCAGGCCGACGTGGTGCTGGTGTTGGGCGCCAACGACGTGGTCAACCCAGCGGCGAAGAACGATCCGAAATCGCCGATTGCCGGCATGCCGATTCTCGAAGCGTTCAAGGCCAAGACCATCATCGTCAACAAACGCTCGATGGCCAGCGGCTATGCCGGCCTGGACAACGAACTGTTCTACCTGGACAAAACCATGATGGTGTTCGGCGACGCTAAAAAGGTCATCGAAGACATGGTCAAGGCTGTCGAGTAAACCTCCCCGGCAACGCAAACGCCCCGACTCGTCGGGGCGTTTTTGTTTGCGCAAATCGTCGAAAAAATCGAAGCTTTGTTACCGATCCGGTAACGGTGTTTTGTCTTAAAGCCCCGAAATAGACAGCTCTTCTGCGACCTTGGTAGCGGGACGCAGGCCTTCGAAATTCACTAGACTGCACATCCTGCTACCCGTTGCCCGAGATAACAATCCATGTACCGTGACCGTATTCGCCTGCCTTCGTTGTTGGATAAAGTGATGAGCGCTTCCGAGGCTGCCGCTCTGATTCAGGACGGCATGACCGTCGGCATGAGCGGCTTCACCCGCGCCGGCGAAGCCAAGGCTGTACCCCATGCACTGGCCGAACGAGCCAAGGTCACGCCGCTGAAGATCAGCCTGATGACCGGTGCCAGCCTGGGCAACGATCTGGACAAACAGCTGACCGAAGCCGGCGTATTGTCGCGGCGCATGCCGTTTCAGGTGGACAGCACGCTGCGCAAGGCGATTAACGCCGGTGAGGTTATGTTCATCGACCAGCACCTTTCGGAAACCGTCGAACAACTGCGCAACCAGCAGCTGAAACTGCCGGACATCGCCGTGATCGAGGCGGTGGCGATCACTGAACAAGGGCATATCGTGCCAACCACCTCGGTGGGCAACTCGGCCAGCTTCGCGATTTTCGCCAAACACGTGATCGTCGAGATCAATATGGCGCACAACCCGAACCTCGAAGGCCTGCACGACATTTATATCCCGACGTATCGTCCGACCCGCACGCCGATTCCGCTGGTCAAGGTCGATGACCGAATTGGCAGCACCGCCATCCCGATCCCGCCGGAAAAGATCGTCGCGATCGTGATCACCAATCAGTCCGACTCGCCATCCACCGTGCTGCCGCCGGACGCCGACACCCAAGCCATCGCCGACCACCTGATCGGCTTCTTCAAGCAGGAAGTCGATGCCGGGCGCATGACCAACAAGCTTGGCCCGCTGCAGGCAGGTATCGGCACCATCGCCAACTCGGTGATGTGTGGCCTGATCGATTCGCCCTTCGAAGACCTTACGATGTACTCCGAAGTGCTGCAGGACTCGACGTTCGATCTGATCGATGCCGGCAAATTGAGCTTCGCCTCAGGCAGCTCGATCACCCTGTCGAGCCGTCGCAACGCCGATGTATTCGGCAACCTTGAACGCTACAAGGACAAGCTGGTACTGCGTCCGCAGGAGATCTCCAACCACCCTGAAGTGGTGCGTCGCCTCGGCATCATCGGAATCAACACCGCGCTCGAGTTCGACATTTATGGCAACGTCAACTCAACCCATGTCTGCGGCACACGAATGATGAATGGCATTGGCGGCTCGGGCGACTTCGCGCGCAACGCGCACCTGGCCATCTTCGTAACCAAGTCGATTGCCAAGGGCGGCGCCATTTCCAGCGTGGTGCCTATGGTCAGCCACGTTGACCATACCGAGCATGATGTCGACATTCTCGTCACCGAAGTCGGCCTGGCAGATCTGCGCGGCCTGGCGCCTCGGGAACGCGCTCGCGTGATCATCGATAATTGTGTGCATCCGGACTATCGCCAGGCACTCAACGACTACTTCTGCGCCGCTTGCGCCCTCGGCGGTCATACGCCACACATCCTGCGTGATGCACTGAGCTGGCACATGAACCTGGAAGAAACCGGGAAAATGCTCGCGGTGTAATTGGTACAGATTGCAGCTGACGGAAACACAATTTCGTCAGCTAGCTATGCTCCAGCAATATCCTTTCAAAAACTGTACTGCTGTACCGGTCATTTCCTACGGCATTTGCCTACACCCCTAGGAGAAATCGGAAAAAACGCACCCAATTAGTGCAGACAAGTACAGTTGCCTCAATTTCGACCAGTACACCCCCTATAAACAGTTAACTGAGCCCTCACAATACAGGTGAACTGTATCTACAGAGACTAGGCAAACAAGAGGATCATGGGCACCAGTTAAACCACTACCTAATCCCGCCACAAGCGGAAGGATGACCACCATGGAACGTACACTCAGTTCCGATCTGTTCTTCGACAACACTACTGAAAAAACCCAGGCTTCCCTGCCTCTGCGCGTTATCGCCAACCTGATGCTGTGGCAGCGCCGCATCTCCAGCCGCCATCAACTGGCTCGTCTGGATTCGCGTCTGCTGGCTGATGCCGGTATTAGCGAAGCACAACGCTACGAAGAGCTGAGCAAGCCGTTCTGGCGCTAAGTTAGCGTCGCTGGCTCTGACCTTAAGGTCCACCGCCAGCAACCCGAATTGAACAAACAGAACCCGTCGTGGGAAACCGCGACGGGTTTTGTCGTTTCAGGCCATTCAACGGGTCAAAAAGTAGATAAAGTTGCAGACAAGTACAGTTTCCTATAAATAAAATATAACCAGTACAGTATGCCTGGTAACACCTCCCACCCGAACAGACGGCACTGTTCGAATGTCTATACACGGGCCTAATATCAAAACCAGCAGGTGACAAACGAGTGTCTTGCAATTGAATGTCCAGACACCGCGCCACCTTTTAATGCATTTATCCAAAGGAGTTTCACCATGTCCCGTCTCCGTCTGCTCAGCGCCGCAGCCCTGTTTGCCGTGGCTGCCAATGCCCATGCCTCCAGCTTCATCGCAACCACCGATGCTGTCGTCAACGCGCTCAAGGCCACGTCCGATGCGACCACCGATGTCGTTTCGTCGTCGTTCAAGGATCACAAGATCATCCTCGCTGCCCGTGACGACGCGGCGAGCTTTGTTGCCACTGACGGCGCGATCCGCGGCGTAAAACTGGAAAGTGCACTCGACTACATCCGCCATCAGGCGCCACAACTGAACGCAACCGACGCTCAACTGGCGCAAGCGATTCTGACCATCTAAAGCGACTGGCCTTGGAGCGGGACACGCCAGTCGTGTCCCAATGTTGCGACGCTGGCTCTAGACCGGGGCTTGCGCTAGCCTTGGGACTCACTTGCAACTGTCGAGTCTCATGCGCTTTCATTCACATCTGTTGATCTCTACGGTATTTTTCGCGGCCATCCACTGTGGTTCGGCCCACGCTTTCGATGCCTTCAACCTCTCTACACAAGGCGCTGTCGCCAGTGGTTACGCCACAAGCATGGTGACCTCGGCGCCCTTCGACCATAAACTGCTGCTCGCCGCCCAGGATGACGCTGCGGCATTCATCGCCAGTGACGGCCAATTGAGAGGCGCACAGCTGGAATCGGCCCTGAATTATCTGCGCCGAACCCAGCCAAAACTTCATGCCAGCGACCTTGAACTGGCACAGGCAATTCTCGTCCAATAGCTATCCCAAGTTTCTCCGGAGTCGTTCCATGCGTAACCCGCTGATTGCCGCCACCCTTGGCCTGTTGCTGCTCGCCGACGTGGCCCAGGCCCATACCCTGGTTGCCACCAGTAACATGCTGATTCGTGCCACCCAGCGCACACTTGATTTCACATCCGATACCACCACCTCCATCCGTGATTCGAAAATCGTCCGCGAAGCCCAGGACGACGCCGCCAGTTTCGTTGCCAGCAACGGCGACATTCGTGGAGCACATCTGGAAGCAGCCTTGGATATGTTGCGCACCCGCGTACCGGAAGCCCGCGACGCCAGTGACCAGGTTCTCGCCGAAGCCATTCTCGCGCTGTGAGGCTTCCAGCTGCCTGGCTGTGGGCCGGGGCACTATTACTGTTCGGCAACGCCGCCTATGCCGGCCTTGAACTACACCTCAAGACCGACGGCCTGAGTCCCGCCGAACAGCAAGCCAGCCAAGCCTTGCTCGATGAAGCCATGCAGGCGCTGCCGCCGCGCTTCATCGAGCAACTCGACCGGCGTATCGACGTCAGCTGGACCGACGACATGCCCGCCAACGCCTACGGCGAGGCGTCATTGGTGTCGGAACTCGCCTTGAATCGCAACCTGTTGGCAGGCCTCACTGACGGCAGTGCCGCAACCAAGAAAACCTATCGCCCCCATGGCACCGTACGCCGGGAGATGCTGGCGACGGTACTGCACGAACTGACCCACATCTATGATCGTTCACGCCTGTGGTCAACGACGGAACGCAAACTGATTCAGCGCTGCTCCCGATTCCAAAGCAGCTCGGGGCTGATTGGTATCCCGGACGAATGTCGTGGCCAGTCCGATCGCCGCTTTACCCTCAGTGACGACCCACGCCTGCTCGACCTCGCCGGATGGCAGCAATACGTTGGCCGTCGCGGTGAACGCGAGCAGCACAACCGCCAGATCGCCCGCAGTCCGGATATTTACGAGACAACCAGCCCCAAGGAGTTCGTCGCGGTCAACATGGAGTACTTTCTCCTTGACCCGAGCTATGCCTGTCGCCGCCCATCGCTGTACCGCTACTACAAAGAGCACTTCAACTGGGCGCCCGCCGCCAAGGATACTTGCAGCAAAACTTTTGCGTTCCTGAATGCCGGTAACGACTTCGCCAAAACACCCCTGGGGCAGGTAGATCCGGAGCGGGTTTACGCCGTCGACTATCTCCTGGCGGAGGCCAACCAGAACTGGGTCAGCCGCTGGGGTCACAGCATGTTGCGGCTGGTGATCTGTGCACCGGGCCGGCCGCGCGGGCCGGATTGTCGACTGGACCTGGATCAGCACCTTGTGCTGTCCTACCGCGCCTTCGTCGGCGACGTCCAACTGTCGAGTTGGGATGGCTTGGTGGGCAAATACCCGTCACGTCTGTTTGTCCTGCCGTTGGCTCAAGTGATCGACGAATACACCAAGACCGAATTGCGCAGCCTGGCCTCGGTGCCGCTGAACCTGTCGCGCCGCGAGATTGAAGATGTGGTGGAACGTGCCGCCGAGATGCACTGGAGCTACGACGGTAACTACTTCTTCCTTTCAAATAACTGTGCTGTGGAGGAGTTGAAGTTACTGCGTGGCGGCACAAACAATCCCAAGTTGGTTGCTCTGGACAACATCATGCCAAACGGTCTGCTGGAAGTGCTCAAAGGGCGCGGACTGGCGGATACCAGCGTGTTGGACGACCCTCGGGAAGCACTGCGTTTGGGCTATCGCTTCGACTCCTTCCGCGATCGTTATCAAGCCATGTTTGACGTGTTGAAAAAACACTTGCCGATCAAACAGGAAAAAGTAGAAGACTGGCTCGACTTGAAAGCCGAAGAGCGCCGCAAATGGTTCGAACAGGCTGATTTGCGTACGAGCGCAGCGTTGCTCCTGTTGGAACAAGCCAGCTTTCGCCGCCAGTTGTTGTTGGCCCAGGACGAGGTCAAACAGCGTTACCTGGGTGCTCGAGAATTGAAAAACGGTGGAATGGACAAGGCGAACGAAACACTGAGGCAGATTCTCGATAACAGCGGCTTTCTCAGCCGTCCGGCAGAACTGCTCGGCAGTGGCGGATACGGCTTGCCACAACCCAGTGAGTCGCAACATCTGGAATCGGAAAGCAGCCAGCGACAGAAACAACTGCTGGCACTGTCCGGCGATCTGGATAAGGAAGTCAGAGCACTGCTTGAACCGAGTCGCGCAGCCGAAATGGCGGCCAATGAAGCCAACGTGAAACAGATTGGTGAGCACTTGCGCAAGTTGCACAAGGCAGCGGGTGGCCTGGAGTTACCTTAATTCCATAACCTGTGGGAATGAGCCCGCTCGCTCCCACAGGTTCAGGATATTCGACCTTCAACCTGCTGGCTTTTCAGTACAGAACCCCCTGCAAAACCTCATAGACAATTCCCGTTCCCACAGCGATCAGCACAACATCCGCGCCAGCACGCCGCCATTCGTAACCGGGGTAATACGGCAAGTGGCTCAGCGCCCGGTTATCCAGGCGCTCGCCGTAATAACCTCGGGGCAGCGGCCGTCCACGCACCACAATGACACCCGGTGGCGGCGGTGCGCCTCGCACGAAGTAGCCGTGATTGTCGTAAATGGTCTGGCGCACCGGTCCGAAGTCCCGCGGCGGAGGGCCACCCCAATGGTTGTCATGGTCGCGATGATCATCGCCATGATAGTCACCACGGTTATCGTAATGACCGTGATCATCGTGTTGATCTGCACTGGCCGGCAACAATGGGGTAGCACTGAGCATCAGAACGCCCAGGCTGGCAATCAGACGCTTCGACATGTTCATCGGTTTTTTCCTCACGGCACACGCAGCAAAAAGGGCTTCAGAACGAGGTCCTGAAGCCCTGGGTCTTGCTCATTAGTCTGTGCCGGAGGGCGCTAATTCCTCTGTATCAGGAACTTTACCATCAGCTGACGCGCGCTTTACGCACGCCTTCGGCCAACGCCGAACAAAGGCTCAGTACGCCATCCACCGCCTGCTCCGACGTCGTGGCATTGGCGATGTGATCGATCAACGCCGACCCCACCACCACGCCATCGGCCAGACGCGCGATATTCGCGGCTTGCTCCGGGGTGCGGATGCCGAAACCGATGCTGATCGGCAGATCGGTATGACGACGCAGACGCGCGACCGCCTCTTCGACGTGCTCCAGGGTCGCTGCGCCAGCACCGGTCACCCCGGCCACGGACACGTAATACACAAAGCCGGAGCTGCCATTGAGCACTTTTGGCAGACGCACATCATCCGTGGTCGGCGTGGTCAGACGGATGAAGTCGATGCCCGCCGCCTGCGCCGGATCGCACAACTCCTCGTTATGCTCGGGCGGAATGTCGACCACGATCAGACCATCGACCCCGGCCTCTTTCGCTTCGGCAATGAAACGCGGCACGCCGTATTTGTGGATCGGGTTGAAGTAACCCATCAGCACCAGCGGTGTTTCTTTGTTGTCCTTGCGGAACTCGCGAACCATTTCCAGGGTTTTCGCCAGATTCTGCTTGGCTGCCAGGGCACGGATATTGGCGAGCTGGATCGCCGGGCCATCGGCCATCGGATCGGTAAAAGGCATGCCCAATTCGATCACGTCAGCACCCGCCGCCGGCAAGCCCTTGAGGATCGCCAGGGAAGTCTCGTAGCTCGGGTCGCCGGCAGTGACGAAGGTCACGAGGGCGGCGCGGTTCTGTTCCTTGAGTTCGGCAAAGCGCGTTTGCAGGCGGCTCATCAGTGTTTCTCCTGCTTGGATTGTTCCATGTGGTGCATCACGGTTTGCATGTCTTTGTCGCCACGGCCCGACAGGTTCACCACCATCAGGTGATCTTTCGGCAGGTTCGGCGCGCGTTTGAACACTTCAGCCAGGGCATGGGCACTTTCCAGGGCAGGAATAATCCCTTCCAGACGGCAGCATTGGTGGAACGCCGCGAGGGCTTCGTCATCCGTCACCGAGGTGTACTGAACGCGGCCGATGTCATGCAACCAGGCGTGTTCCGGGCCAATACCCGGGTAGTCCAGACCTGCGGAAATCGAGTGAGCGTCGATGATCTGGCCATCGTCGTCCTGCAGCAGGAAGGTACGGTTACCGTGCAGCACGCCCGGTACGCCGCCGTTCAGGCTGGCCGCATGCTTGCCGGTCTCGATGCCATAACCGGCCGCTTCGACACCGATGATCTCGACGCTCTTGTCGTCGAGGAACGGGTGGAACAGGCCCATGGCGTTGGAACCACCGCCGATGCACGCCACCAGGCTGTCCGGCAGGCGGCCTTCCTGGGCTTGCAGCTGGTCACGGGTTTCCTTGCCGATTACGGCCTGGAAGTCGCGAACCATCGCTGGATAAGGGTGCGGACCGGCCACAGTGCCGATCAGGTAGAAGGTGTTGTCGACGTTGGTCACCCAGTCACGCAGGGCTTCGTTCATGGCGTCTTTCAAAGTACCGGTGCCGGATACCACCGGGATCACTTCGGCGCCCAACAGCTTCATGCGGAACACGTTGGCTTGTTGACGCTCGATGTCAGTGGTGCCCATGTAGATCACGCAATCCAGGCCAAAACGCGCGGCTACGGTGGCCGTGGCCACGCCGTGCATGCCGGCGCCGGTTTCGGCGATGATGCGTTTTTTACCCATGCGTCGCGCCAACAGGATCTGGCCGATGCAGTTATTGATCTTGTGCGCGCCGGTATGGTTCAGCTCTTCACGCTTGAGATAGATCTTTGCGCCGCCGCAGAACTCGGTCAGACGCTCAGCGAAATAAAGTGGGCTCGGACGTCCGACGTAGTCACGCTGGAAGTAGGCCAATTCTTCTTTGAATGCAGGATCTTCCTTGGCAGCTTCGTACTCACGGGCCAGATCGAGGATCAACGGCATCAGGGTTTCGGCGACGTAACGGCCGCCAAACGCGCCGAACAGGCCGTTGGCGTCTGGGCCGTTGCGCAGATTAGTCTGGGTCATGGAGCGCTCCAGTTGGATGCGTGAAGTAATGAGTAAAGAGACAGTGGGCTTAACTGTACCCCTGACGCCCCGCACTGAAAACCGATAAGATCGCCGCAACCTGTCAGGAAAACTCACAGATCAATGAGCCACGACCTCCCACCGCTAAATGCCCTCAGGGCCTTTGAAGCCACGGCTCGCCTGAACAGCGTCAGTCAGGCAGCCGAGCAGCTTCACGTCACTCACGGCGCAGTCAGCCGGCAACTGAAGGTGCTCGAAGAACACCTTGGCGTGAGCCTGTTCATCAAGGACGGACGTGGCCTGAAACTCACAGATGCCGGTATGCGTTTGCGCGATGCCAGTACTGAGGCCTTTGAGCGCCTGCGTACGGTTTGCGCCGAACTCACGCAAAGCACTGCCGACGCACCCTTCGTCCTCGGTTGTTCGGGAAGCCTGCTTGCACGCTGGTTCATTCCGCGCCTGGGGCGGTTGAATGCCGATCTGCCAGACCTGCGTCTGCACTTGTCTGCCGGGGAAGGCGATCTTGATCCACGTCGCCCCGGCCTCGATGCCTTACTGGTCTTTGCTGAACCGCCGTGGCCGACGGATATGCAGGTGTTCGAGCTGGCCAGCGAACGGATAGGACCGGTCTTGAGCCCGCGATTCGTCGGTTATGAACGATTGAAAAATGCGCCCGCCACCGCCTTGCTGCAGGAGTCCGTGCTGCACACCACCTCGCGCCCGCAAGCCTGGCCCAGCTGGGCGCAGCAAAGTGGCCTCGATGCCAAGGCATTGAAGTACGGACAGGGTTTCGAGCATCTGTATTACTTGCTGGAAGCGGCCGTCGCCGGGCTGGGCGTGGCGATTGCCCCCGAGCCATTGGTAGCCGAGGACTTGAAGGCTGGCCGCTTGGTCGCCCCCTGGGGTTTCAGCGAAACCCCGGCAAAACTGGCGTTGTGGCTACCCAAGCGCGCCGCGGACGGACGCGCCCGGCAACTGGCGCAATGGCTTAAAAACGAGCTGCGCCAAACCAGTTAGTCACCACGCTTGCACAACAGATACGCGGCCAGCAGGCCTAACGCACCCACGGCAACACCCGCCGTGGTCCAAGGGTGCTCCTGGGCGTAGTCCCGGGTCGCGATCCCGGTTTCCCGGGTTTTCACCTTGACCTCTTCGTAGGCATCGGCCAGCAGATGGCGCGAATGCCTCAGCGCGTTCTCGGCGTTGCCTTTGAGTACCTTGAGGGTCTTACGTGACTCGTCCGAGGCGTCGTCTTTCAGGTTTTCCAGGGATTTGAGCAGACTCTCGATCTCCGCTTCCATGCTTTGCAATGAGGCTTTACGTAACGAGCTGTTGGCCATGGTGGCTCTCCTGCATTGTTGATGAGTGGCGTGTGTTGGTTGGGACTCCAGGGGTTGGAGAAAGTGCAGTAAATGTGAACCTCCTTGTCAGACCGGGCGACAGAAGTAAGACAGAAAATCGCTGCTAGGCTGTATTTCACACCCTAAGGAGAACGCCATGTCTGACCATCACACCTATAAAAAAGTCGAACTGGTTGGCTCGTCCACCAGCAGCATTGAAGACGCGATCAACAACGCGCTGGCCGAGGCCAGTAAAAGTCTCAAGTACATGGAATGGTTTGAAGTGACGGAAACCCGTGGGCATATCAAGGACGGCAAGGCTGCGCACTTCCAGGTGACGCTCAAAGTCGGGTTCCGGATTGCCAGTAGCTGAGTTTGATCCTGACTTCTGAACTTGTGCGCTGGCCGAGTGCCATATGGAGTGGCAAAGCGCTACATGACTGCGTCCAGCGGATAGCTGGACGATCCTTTTATCCGACCAGGGAATGCGACCAATGAAGAAGTTTATTTTGGCGGTAGGTTTGTTGAGCCTTGCAGGCAGCGCATTTGCGGCCGGCAAACCGTGTGAAGAGCTCAAAGCCGAAATCGCCGCAAAGCTCGATGCCAAGGGCGTTTCCGGGTATTCGCTGGAGATCGTCGATAAAGGCGCTGCTGCCGGCAGGAAAGTCGTCGGTAAATGTGAAAGCGGCGCAAAGGTCATTGTCTATAAACGGTAGGCAATTCCTTTACCCATTAAAAAGCCGACGCCATGGCGTCGGCTTTTTTGTAGCCGCTTGATCTTCAGTCCTTCATGACCTGCGCCAGCAGTTCATAGGAATGGACCCGATCTGAATGTTCGTACAGGTCGCAGGTAAAAATCAGCTCATCGGCTTGAGTCTGCTCGATCAGCACCTCCAACCGGGCGCGAATTTTCTGCGGGCTGCCGATCATTGCCAGGCCCAGGAAATCACTGACGGCTTCTTTCTCATGGGGCAGCCACAGACCATCCATGGTTTTCACCGGTGGCCGCTGTACAAGGCTCTGGCCACGCATCAGGGCAAGAATGCGCTGGAACACCGAAGTAGCCAGATAGTCAGCCTGCTCATCGGTGTCGGCAGCCACCAGAGGCACCCCGAGCATCACATAGGGCTTGTCCAGCACGGCTGAAGGCTTGAAATGGTTGCGATAGACGCGAATCGCCTCATGCATGTAGCGCGGTGCGAAATGTGATGCGAACGCGTAGGGCAAACCACGCTCACCGGCCAATTGCGCACTGAAGAGGCTTGAGCCCAGCAGCCAGACCGGCACCTGGGTACCGGTGCCCGGCATTGCGATGACTCGCTGATCCGGAGTGCGCGGTCCCAGGTAACGCATCAGCTCTGCGACGTCTTCCGGGAAATCATCGGCGCTGCCGGAGCGTTCACGGCGCAGCGCGCGAGCGGTCATCTGATCGGAACCGGGGGCACGCCCCAGGCCCAGGTCGATCCGGCCCGGATACAGGCTTTCAAGGGTGCCGAACTGCTCGGCGATCACCAGCGGCGCATGGTTGGGCAACATCACCCCGCCCGAACCGACGCGAATGGTCGAAGTACCACCGGCCAGGTAGCCCAGTAAAACCGAGGTGGCCGAACTGGCGATGCCGTCCATGTTGTGGTGTTCAGCGACCCAGAAGCGGTTGTAGCCGAATTTTTCGACGTGTTGCGCCAGGTCCAGCGAGTTGCGCAACGACTGGGCTGCGCTGCCGTTCTCTCGCACAGGCACCAGATCGAGGGTCGAAAACTTGATATCGGACAGTCGTTTCATAAACCTGCTTCTCCAATTGAGGGCGCAGGTTTTTTCTTACGAACGAAAACCTGCCGAATCCAAAAGCGTGTTTCATGCAATGAGGGCATATACCCGAGTTTCAATAGCAGGGTGAAAATTACTGCCGAATGAATGGAGTGACCAGATCAGGTGAACTTTGCACCGCGGTCTATCCTCAGAACCCTAGCGAGGCAAATCACGTAGGCGCGACGCTCCGCGCCGGCTCTTGAGGAGACAAGCATGGCTATCATCAAAAAAGCATCGGCTCATTGGGAAGGTGACCTGAAAACCGGCATCGGTTCGATATCCACGGAAACCGGCGTCCTCAGAGAAGCGCCCTACGGCTTCAAGGCACGTTTTGAAGGCGGCAAGGGCACCAACCCTGAGGAATTGATTGGCGCGGCCCATGCCGGTTGTTTCTCCATGGCGTTTTCCATGATCCTCGGCGACGCCGGCCTCAAGGCCGACAGCATCGATACCCAGGCCGAAGTCACCCTCGACCAAGTGGACGGCGGCTTTGCAATCACTGCGGTGAAACTGATCCTCAAGGCGAAAATCCCCGGGGCCACCCCAACGCAATTTGAAGAACTCAGCAACAAGGCGAAAGAAGGCTGCCCGGTGTCCAAAGTGCTGAATGCCAGCATCAGCCTGGATGCGACATTGGTCAGCTAAATTCGCGCTGAAATGAAAAGCTCGCAGCCATGGGCTGCGATCTTTTTTACAAGCACAGAGATTTGCCCGTTAAAACTGTGGTCGAATAAATGACAGCAGCCGAAAACCCATGAACATGCGCGCTGCCTCAAGGGAGCTTCAACCATGAAACGTTTTGCCTTGGCGGTTATCTGTAGCGCACTGGCCACTTCAGCCCTGGCAGCAGCGAAACCCTGTGAGGAACTCAAGGCCGAAATCGAAGCCAAGATCCAGGCTAGAGGGGTTACTTCCTATACGCTGGAAATCGTGAAAAACGAAGAAGTGCACGATCAGAATATGGTCGTTGGCTCGTGCGAATACGGCACCAAGAAAATCATCTATCAGAAGAACGATCGCTGATCGGCCTCACGGCACGCAGTTGATCTGGCTAGCTTCGGCGACGATTTCACGTTTGGCGTTGAACAAACGGGCTTCGGGAGTAAATGCCATGGAGCGGGCTTCCAGCACATAACGCTGACCGGCATCGAAATGATCGTACTTGATGATCATGTAGCACAGCCGCTCTGTGGAGCCGTTGAGCATTTCAGAGCCTCCTCCAGGTACCTCAAAATCGAAGCGAACGGTCAGTTCATGGCGGCCCGGAGTGACCTGGAAAAAACGTCCGTCCCGTGATCGCACGTTGTCGAGCCGCTCGGCCATCAGCAATTTGTCATTGGGGAAAGGCGTAGAGAAATCGACCCACGCCATCTGCGGATTGACCGCCGGCATAGGACTCGAACAACCGGCGACCGCACTTGCAGCGAGTAACAGCATCAACCTGCGCATGATGAATGTCCCGAATATCAGGTACTCAGCATAGCGCCGATCAGGTGCGTTGGCAGCCCGCCGGTGTGCCCTTGCCGATCACTTTTCGCTGTTGATCGTAAAGCCTGGCCCACGGCCTGAAACCAATATTCCCCGCTTGCAACTGATAACGCGCACCCGCGCTGAAGTCATTGAATTTCACGCTTATCTGGCAATCACGCCACAGCGTCTCTGCATTGGGGCCTATGTTGCTGGGTTGAACCGGGAACTGGTAGCGAACCTTCAACTCATGACTGCCCGGTTGCACCTCGAAATAGCGTTTATCGTTGGCAGCCTGTTTATCCACTTCCAACGCCTGCAGGGCCGTATCTTCCTGCTGCGAATCCAGATCGATCCACGCCTGCGTCGGATCCTGGCGTGGTATTCCGAAACCAGCACAACCGGCCAGCATCAGCAGGCCTCCCGTCAGCATCAACTTGCGCATAGCGGAGCTCCAGTCAAGCGGGATAGTCTTGCGAGCAGACTTTCCGGGGATTTTTTATTTTGATCAGGCCGCGTCCAAGCCTTGGGTTACTTGATCGCGTTTTGCGCGTTTTGTTTCCGGGTGTGTTGTTTTTGTTGCTCAACGGTTGTGCCAACGTCAGCTACTACAGCCAGCTGGCCAGTGGTCAATTGCAATTGCTGCGGGCGCGAGAGCCGGTTTCCAGTGTGATCGCCGATCCTCAGCGCGATCAAAAACTGCGTGCGCGCCTGGCCCAATCACAAAGGGCCCGCACATTCGCCAGCCAGCAGCTGCATCTGCCGGATAACCAGAGCTACCGCTTGTATGCCGACATCGGTCGGCCCTATGTGGTCTGGAATGTGTTCGTCACGCCGGAATTTTCCCTGAAGCCACAAAATCACTGCTTCCCCATTGCCGGCTGCGTGGCTTATCGCGGTTACTACAGCCAGAGTGCTGCACGTGGCGAGGCCGCGCTGCAACGCCTGCAAGGCATGGACGTGTCGATCGGCGGAGTCGAGGCCTACTCGACCCTGGGCTGGTTCAACGATCCGATCATGAATACGATGATGGGCTGGGGCGATGAGCGCCTGGCCACACTGATCTTTCACGAACTGGCGCATCAGCGCTTTTATGTAAAGGACGACACAGAGTTCAACGAATCGTTCGCCACTTTCGTCGAGCAGGAAGGCACCCGCCAATGGCGCGCATTCCGAAGTCTGCCACCGGAAGACGACACTCAGGCCCAACACCGCGATGCGTTCGTTCAATTGGTTCTGAACACCCGCACACGTCTTGAAAAGCTTTACGCCCTGCCGCTGCCACCGGAGCAGATGCGCCAGCGTAAAGCCTCGGAATTCGAGCGGTTACGTAGCCAATACCGCCAGTTGCGCGACCACCAATGGGCTGGAGACAAACGTTACGACGCCTGGATCAACGCGCCGATGAACAATGCGCGGTTGCTTCCGTTTGGCCTGTACGATCAGTGGGTCCCAGCGTTTGCGGCGCTGTTCCGTCAGCAGGATGGGGACTGGGCGAAGTTTTATAAGGCGGTGGAAAAATTGGGAGAACTACCGGTTGGGGAACGCAAGTCAGCCTTGAAAGCCTTGGCAGGCAATCCCTCTTGATGATCGAAAAGTCTTGGTCGCGAGCAAGCTGTGGGCGCGAGCTCGCGATGACATACCGATCAGCGCTGCAGAAACGCCTGATGCATCTCATCCAGGGTTTCAAAATGATAGGTCGGCGCCTCAGCGCTCAGCTCTTCCCGGCTGCCAAAGCCATAACCGACAGCGGCCGCATCCAGTCCATTGCTCCGCGCACCGATCAAATCGTGCTTGCGGTCGCCAATCATCAGAGTATTGGCCGGGTCCAGACCTTCTTCGGCGATCAAATGAGCAATCAACTCGACTTTGTTGGTACGGGTGCCATCCAGTTCGCTGCCGTAAATCACCTTGAAGTGCTTGGCGAAGTCGAAATGCCGGGCGATTTCCCGGGCGAACACCCAGGGTTTGGATGTCGCAATGTAAAGCTGTCGCCCTTGTCCGCCGAGGGTTTCCAGTAAGGGTGTGACACCGTCGAAGACGCGATTCTCGTAGAGACCGGTCACTTTGAAGCGCTCACGGTAAAAATTGACCGCGTCCCAGGCCTTGGCCTCGTCGAAGTCGTAGAACTGCATGAACGCTTGCAACAACGGCGGGCCGATGAAGTGTTCGAGTTTGCTCAGGTCGGGCTCATCGATGCCCAGTTTGCCCAGGGCAAACTGAATCGAACGGGTGATGCCTTCGCGTGGGTCGGTCAGGGTGCCATCGAGGTCGAACAAAACGGTCTGGTAATGCATGAAAATTCCTGGGCAATCGTGGGACGCTGTCCGTTATCCGGGGCTTAGAGCTGGTCGTAGCCTTCCGCCAGATGCAGATCCTTGAGTTTCACGTAGTTCGCCGCACTGTAGGTGAAAAAGGCTTGTTCCTTGTCAGTCAGCGGCCGGATCTGCTTCACCGGGCTACCCACATAAAGGAAACCGCTTTCCAGGCATTTGCCCGGTGGCACCAGGCTGCCAGCGCCGATGATCACATCGTCGGCGACCACCGCACCGTCCATGACGATACTGCCCATGCCGATCAGCACGCGGCTGCCCACGGTGCAGCCGTGCAGCATGACCTTGTGGGCGACGGTCACGTCATCGCCGATCAGCAAAGGGAAACCCTCGGGGTTGAATGGCCCGGCATGTGTAATGTGCAGAACGCAGCCGTCCTGCACGCTGGTGCGCGCACCGATGCGGATGCGGTGCATGTCGCCGCGGATCACCGTCAGTGGCCAGACGGAGCTGTCTTCGCCGATTTCGACATCGCCAATCACCACCGCCGAGCTGTCGACAAAAGCGCCTTTGCCGAGCCGAGGTGTGTGGTTCTGATACTTGCGAAGGGACACGATAGGTTCTCTCTCTGTCGCTGATAGCTGCGGTGAGTGTCGATTGTAATTAAGATGGCTGCATGTTTCTCCAGCCAAGGTATCAACCGTGAGCGTGAACAACCCTCTTTTGCAGCCCTACGACCTGCCCCCGTTCTCCGCGATCCGTGCCGAGCACGTGCAACCGGCCATTGAACAGATCCTGACTGACAACCGTGCCGCCATTATCGAGATCCTCAAAACCCAGGGCAAACAGCCGACCTGGGCCGGTCTGGTATTGGCAATGGACGAGCTCAATGACCGCCTCGGTGCTGCCTGGAGCCCGGTCAGCCACCTCAATGCCGTGTGCAACAGCGCCGAACTGCGCGAGGCCTACGAGTCCTGCCTGCCGGCTTTGAGCGCCTACGCCACCGAATTGGGTCAGAACCGCGACCTGTTCCAGGCCTTCGAAGCCTTGGCCAACAGCCCGGAAGCCGCCGGTTTCGACGTGGCGCAGAAAACCATTCTGGAACATTCCCTGCGCGATTTCCGTCTGTCGGGTATCGACCTGCCGGAAGCCGAACAAAAGCGTTATGCCGAAGTGCAGAGCAAGCTGTCCGAACTGGGTAGCCGTTTCTCCAACCAGTTGCTCGACGCCACCCAGGCCTGGACCAAGCACATCACCGACGAAGCCGCCCTCGCCGGCCTGACCGACTCGGCCAAGGCGCAAATGGCTGCCGCTGCCCAGGCCAAAGACTTGGACGGCTGGCTGATCACACTGGAGTTCCCGAGCTACTACGCGGTGATGACCTACGCCCAGGACCGGAAATTGCGCGAAGAAGTCTATGCCGCCTACTGCACCCGTGCGTCGGACCAAGGCCCGAATGCCGGTCAGAACGATAACGGCCCGGTGATGGAGGAAATCCTCGATCTGCGTCAGGAGCTGGCAAAACTGCTGGGCTTCACCAGTTACTCGGAGCTGAGCCTGGCCACCAAAATGGCCGAATCCAGCGATCAGGTACTGAGCTTCCTGCGCGACCTGGCCAAGCGCAGCAAGCCGTTTGCCGTGCAGGACCTGGAGCAGCTCAAGGCTTACGCGGCGGAACAAGGCTGCCCGGACTTGCAAAGCTGGGACAGCGGTTTCTACGGTGAAAAACTCCGCGAGCAGCGCTACAGCGTTGCCCAGGAAGCCCTGCGTGCCTACTTCCCGATCGATAAGGTGCTAAGCGGGCTGTTCGCCATCGTGCAACGCCTGTACGGCATCGAGATCGCCGAACTCAAAGGCTTCGACACCTGGCACCCAGACGTGCGCCTGTTCGAGATCAAGGAAAATGGTCAGCACGTCGGCCGCTTCTTCTTCGACCTCTATGCCCGTGCCAACAAGCGCGGCGGTGCCTGGATGGACGGCGCCCGCGACCGTCGCCGTACGGCTGGCGGTGTTCTGCAAAACCCGGTGGCCAATCTGGTGTGCAACTTCACCCCGGCCGACAGCGGCAAACCTGCCCTGCTGACCCACGATGAGGTGACCACCCTGTTCCACGAATTCGGTCATGGCTTGCATCACCTGCTGACCCGTGTCGAACACGCTGGCGTGTCGGGTATCAACGGCGTCGCGTGGGATGCGGTCGAGTTGCCAAGTCAGTTCATGGAAAACTGGTGCTGGGAACCTGAAGGCCTGGCGCTGATTTCCGGCCACTATGAAACCGGCGAGCCACTGCCTCAGGACCTGTTGGGCAAAATGCTCGCAGCGAAAAACTTCCAGTCCGGCCTGATGATGGTGCGTCAACTGGAGTTCTCGCTGTTCGACTTCGAACTCCACGCCACCCATGGCGACGGTCGTAGCGTGCTGCAAGTGCTCGAAGGCGTGCGCGATGAGGTTTCAGTCATGCGACCGCCAGCCTACAACCGCTTCCCCAACAGCTTTGCGCATATCTTTGCCGGAGGTTACGCGGCGGGCTACTACAGCTACAAATGGGCTGAAGTGCTCTCGGCCGATGCCTTCTCGAAGTTTGAAGAAGAAGGCGTGCTCAACGCCGACACCGGTCGTGCATTCCGCGAGGCCATCCTGGCACGCGGCGGGTCCCAGGAACCGATGGTGCTGTTCGTCGACTTCCGTGGTCGTGAGCCATCGATTGACGCACTCTTGCGTCACAGCGGCCTGAGTGAGGACGCTGCAGCATGAGTGAGGGTCCAGTGGTTACCAAACGACGCTTTATCGCCGGTGCAGTTTGCCCGGCTTGCAGCGAGCCGGACAAATTGATGATGTGGAGCGAAGATGACGTACCACACCGTGAATGTGTGGCTTGCGGTTACTCCGACACACTGAATGAGCAAGGCTTGTCAGTACCCAAGGAATTGGGCACCCGAGTCAATACCACCGCTTTGAAAACACCGGATGCCAAGGTTCAGGCCGTGCAGTTCTTCCCGAACCCGAAGCTGAAGAAAAAGTCAGACGAGCAACACTGAGTGACGTAAACAGCCTTCCACTGCGCAATGCGGTGGAAGGCATGGTCACTCGACATGCGCCGACTTGAACCAACTTTTCATCGAACAGGCCGCGAACGGGCTTGTGCTGCAATCGCCATTGGCCAGCGCAGTACGAAGTTTGTCGACATCGGCCTGCATCATGTAACGAATGCCGTCCTTGAAGTGGGTGCTGTCACCAAAGCCACCACGGGTCATTTCATTCAGTGCGTCTTCCTTGCTCCAGCCCTGCACTACAACCCGATACATGGCCGCGATCAGACCGGTTCGGTCAGATCCATGCTTGCAGTGCATCAATACCGGGCCTTTGGCTTCGGCGGTCTGAATGGTGCGCAAGGCCTTGATTATGTCTGCGTCATCCACATGATTGGTGCGATAGGGCAGCTGTACCTGGGCGATACCGGGTGTGGACAACCAGCTTGAATCGGGCTCCGGGAGAAAACTGATCACCGTGCCGATCTTGAGTTTTTCCAGAAGCGAAACAGCGCCACTGTCGGGCAGCGCGCTGCGATAGAGCGTCGGGCTCATCTGATAGAGGTTGTACTGTACCTCTACCGGTTGCGCCCACTCTGGCGGACGAGGCAGAGCCGTGTCGTCTGCGAAGACCGGTGTAAGGTTGAAAAGTGCAACAAGCGATAGGCACATCGCCGGAAAAATGCGCGGTAGGGGCATGCTCGGTTGACCGTTCAGAGAGACTGGATATTGATTCCCTATATTCAGCCCTGAGCGGTCAAAGGTCCGTGAGGCAGGTGTCAATGAAATGTGAAACGTGCATGGATCACGTTGAATTCATAAACTCAATTTGATGAACGCCTTTATCAATTTTTCCAGGCCGGGGGTCTCTTCGACATCTGGACCGGAATGAGGATTGACCCTTCTTACTGTGAAATTTTCACCGTTATCTTGAGATAGCGCGCTTAACACATAAAGGAATTCCGGCTCGTCATTCTCCAGATCAAATACTTTAATTCGCACCAGAAGCAATTTATCGTTGAAAGGAATGACTGCAAGAAAAACCCCATACTCGGAACTGATTGTTGTCTGATCTCGAAACTCCAGAGCAAGCCGAGTGATTACATTAATATCTTCCTCATCAATACTGTCATCAGCAACGACATCCAAGTTGGACCACGGATCAAACTGAAGAGTGTAATCTTCATTGTCGCTCGGATTAAAATACAAAACCGTGATTGTTTCTTCAGCAAGATCTCCGTAACCGGCACCCGATGACTTCCTCAGAATTTTTAGAACTATTTTGTTACTTTCCGGTGTTTCTATTCGCTGTAAGAACACACCCGTGCTTGCGGGATTCCACATGATAGACATCCTTATCTGCCGCTGCGCACAGCTCGTATGTGCAGCACGCCACTCACTTTCGGCAGCTGAACGTGTCGAAGGTGAGTGGCAATCATGACTCAGGGACGGACGATATTTGCATAAGCTTTGGCAAGCGCCAGCAACTTGGCCCTGTCATCATTATCGATATCGCCATCACCATCCACATCTTTGGCGTTGCCAATACTGAAGGATTGGCCGCCATCATTAGAGGACGCAATGAAAATGGTGGAATCAATCAACTTTTCGGTGAGTGCTCCCTCTTCATCCTGCGTAGGTTCCTTCAGAGAAAACTGCATGGAAACCAGCACTTCATTCGGATCGACTACGGTAGGGCCAAGTTTCTGAAGAAAAATTCCACGACGATTGAAATACGACATGATTAAATCCTTTTAAGTGACATTCATAATTATGCTTTGCTGCGAGAAAAATAATAACGACACCTATTACATGCAAACCAGATTACACATGTATCTATTATTTACCCCGCTCCGTTTTAAATAATGAAAAACAGGAAAATGCCGAACGGCACTGGTCGTCCGCGGCACAGGGATGTACTGTATAAACATACAGCAACCAGGACCCACCCATGCAATCGCCATTGCCCCCACGTGGCCGCGGCACCGCGACCAACCCGCACAACCGATTCGCGCCCAATCGTTCGGTAGCCGAGGACGACGGCTGGTATCAGGAAGTACCAGTCACGCAAGGCACCGAGGTGCGCATCGAGGCGGCGAAAACCATCATCACCCGCAACAATTCGCCGGATCTGCCTTTTGATCGTTCGATCAATCCTTACCGCGGTTGCGAGCACGGTTGCATTTATTGCTATGCACGACCGAGCCACGCCTATTGGGACATGTCCCCGGGGCTGGATTTCGAAACGCGCCTGATTGCCAAGACCAACGCCGCTCAGGTGCTGGAGGAACAACTCTCCAAGCGCGGCTATCAATGCGCGCCCATCAACCTAGGCTCCAACACCGATCCGTATCAGCCGATCGAGCGCGAACACAAGATCACCCGCCAAACCCTGGAAGTGCTGCTGCGTTATCGCCACCCGGTGACCATCATTACAAAAGGCTCGTTGATCCTTCGCGATCTGGACCTGCTGGCCGAACTCGCCCGGCAAAGGCTGGTGGCGGTGATGATCAGCCTGACCACCCTGGATGACGAACTCAAACGCATCCTTGAACCCCGAGCGGCGGCGCCCAAGGCCAGGCTAAGGGCGATCAGGGTCATGCGCGAGGCGGGAATTCCGGTGGGAGTGCTGTGCTCTCCGATGATTCCCATGATCAATGACAGCGAACTTGAAAGCCTGTTGACCGAGGCTCATGCAGCCGGAGCACAGAGTGCGTCTTACATGATGCTGCGTTTGCCGCTGGAAGTGGCACCGCTGTTCGAGGAGTGGCTGGACGCCCATTACCCGCAACGGGCGGCCCATGTCCTGAGTCTGATTCGCCAGAGCCGTGGCGGTGAGTTGTACGACAGTCGTTTTGGCGCCCGGATGCGCGGCGAAGGTCCCTTTGCCGACCTGTTGGCACAGCGCTTTGCCAAAACCATCCGGCGCCTGGGGCTTGATCAACGGGAAGGTTTCAACCTGGACTGTGAAGCCTTTTGTCCACCAGGTCGCCAAATGTCATTGATTTAAGGACAAATAACCTATGGTTGAGTACTGGGGAACGCGCGCAGGCATTAGGCTGGTCACGTTTTTTGTGACCTGGAACACACGTTCTAGAGCGCTTGATTCAGTTTGAGTTAAGATTCGGCAGCTACCTTGTTCATCGAGTGACTGATGGGTCGAGATTTTTTGACCTGGATGTTTTTTAACAGCCACTGGCTTCATACCGGACAAAAAGGGAAATTCCCTGATTCCGCAAAAGAGGATGAATCATGAGTGACAAGGATAAACAGCCGTTGGCTGCGTCGGCGCCTGCCCAACCGGAGGCGGAAACCGCCGATGCGGCGCTGCAGCATATCGTTGACGGCTTTTTGCATTTTCATCATGAGATCTTTCCGCAACAGGAAGAACTCTTCAAAAAACTCGCTACCGCCCAACGGCCGCGAGCCATGTTCATCGCCTGTGCGGATTCGCGCATCGTTCCTGAATTAATCACCCAAAGCGCCCCCGGCGATCTGTTCGTTACCCGCAACGTCGGCAACGTCGTACCGCCTTACGGGCAAATGAACGGTGGTGTCTCTACGGCTATTGAGTACGCCGTGCTGGCTCTTGGCGTGCATCACATCATTATCTGCGGGCACTCCGACTGTGGCGCGATGCGTGCGGTGCTCAATCCGCAGAGCCTGGAAAAAATGCCGACGGTCAAAGCCTGGCTGCGACATGCCGAAGTGGCGAAAACCATGGTTCAGGACAACTGTAACTGCGCCAATGAAAGCGAAAGCATGCACATCCTCACCGAGGAAAATGTGATCGCCCAACTGCAGCATTTGCGCACGCACCCGTCAGTGGCTTCGCGCATGGCCAATGGTCAGTTGTTCATCCACGGTTGGGTTTACAACATCGAAACCAGCGAAATCAAAGCCTACGACGCAGATCAAGGTTGTTTCCTGCCCCTCAATGGCAGCCTGCCGATTCCTGTGGCGACGCCCAAAGCGCGCTTCTAAATACTCCTAAATCCCCGCGTGGTTTAGCCGAGGCTGCCGATCAGGCAGTCTGGCTTTGCCATGCCTGAAGAAAACTTCGGGAGAATCAACATGCGTGCTGCACAACTCAAAGCTGTTCTGCCACGTGAGCTGCTGGCTTCGGTGGTGGTGTTTCTGGTCGCCCTGCCCTTGTGCATGGGTATTGCCATCGCGTCAGGACTCCCACCAGCCAAAGGCCTGATCACCGGGATCATCGGTGGTTTGGTGGTGGGCTGGTTGGCCGGTTCACCCTTGCAAGTCAGCGGCCCCGCGGCAGGCTTGGCGGTGCTGGTGTTCGAACTGGTGCGCCAGCACGGTATGGCCATGCTCGGGCCAATCCTGTTGTTGGCGGGATTTCTGCAATTGGTGGCTGGTCGATTGAAGCTCGGCTGCTGGTTTAGGGTGACGGCGCCCGCCGTAGTCTATGGCATGCTCGCCGGGATCGGGGTGTTGATTATCCTGTCACAGCTGCATGTGATGCTCGATGCCGCGCCCAAGCCTTCAGGGCTGGATAATCTGGCGGCATTCCCGGCTGCCGTGGCCCAGGCCTTGCCTTCCTTTGGCTGGCAGGCCGGTTTGCTTGGCGTAGGGACAATCGTTGTGATGTGGCTATGGGAACGGCTGCGCCCGCAGTCCCTGCGCTTCATTCCCGGCGCGTTGCTTGGGGTAAGTCTTGCAACGGTCGCCAGCCTGGTGATGGCCTTGCAGGTCAAACGCGTGGAAGTCCCGGCCAACCTGGCTGAAGCCATTGATTGGTTGCGACCGACCGACCTGCTCAACCTGGCTGATCCCACCCTGCTCATAGCCGCGTTTGCCGTGGCCTTTATCGCCAGTGCCGAAACCTTGCTGTCCGCCGCCGCAGTGGACCGTATGCACAGTGGCCAGCGTTCGGACTTTGATCGTGAACTGTCCGCACAAGGTGCCGGCAACATGCTCTGCGGCCTGCTTGGCGCGCTGCCAATGACCGGCGTGATCGTTCGCAGCTCGGCCAATGTGCAGGCCGGTGCCACCACGCGTTACTCGACGATTTTCCACGGAATGTGGTTGTTGGCATTCGTGATGCTGCTGTCGAATATGCTGCAAAGCATTCCCGTGGCCAGCCTGGCCGGCGTGCTGGTTTACACGGGTTTCAAACTGGTCGATCTCAAAGCGTTTCGCAGCCTGGGGCGTTATGGTCGCATGCCAATGTTCACTTATGCTGCGACGGCGCTGTCGATCGTTTTCACCGACCTGCTGACCGGCGTGCTGATCGGCTTCGGCTTGACCCTGGCCAAACTGGCCTGGAAAGCCTCACGCCTGAAGGTCAGCCTGATCGACCTGCCCAAAGAGGGTGAAATGGAGTTGCGGCTGGTGGGGGCGGCCACGTTTCTCAAAGTGCCGGCGCTGACCCGTGTACTGGCAAGCATTCCTGCCGGCGCAACGGTGCACGTGCCGCTCAATCACCTGAGCTACATCGATCATGCGTGTCTGGAGTTGTTGGAGGAGTGGGGTCGGGCGAATGCGGCGAAGGGTTCGAAATTGTTGATCGAGGCCTGGGGATTGAAGCGCCGGTTGGAAGGACGGGTGCGGACCAATAGCGGTATAGGTGCATCTGGCTGAATACCCCTGTAGGAGCGAGCTCGCGATGGGCAAAAGAACACCGCGGGGTGTCAGGATACCCGCGTAGTCGTTGTCGACCATCGCGAGCAGGCTCGCTCCTACAGTGGATGGAGGTGGATCAGGCCTCCAGCTCCAGGCCCACGCCCAGGCGGCGGGACATGCATGGCCAGCGCTTCCACGCGGCGCCGGTACCCGGGCTGCTGAGCGTCTCGCGGTAGGCCTCTACCGACTCCAGCGCAAAACTTTCCTCGTGGAGCATCTCGTCGATGGCGTGATGCACTGCCTCGTCCAGTTGGTTGGCGAATTCCTCACCGATCAATTGGTGGGCAATCAGGTTGGCGACAGTCATGTCCAGGGGGATCAGTGGCTGGCCAAAATGCTTGATGTACAGGTCGTTGACCTCTTCGACAAACCGATGTGCCAGGTAGGCCTCGTCCAGCAGGCTGTCGAGCCCGACGTGCCCGGCCATGATCGCTGGAGGCTGGAGGAAGTACTGTTCGGCAATGGTCAGCACCGGTTTGATCTGCGATTCGATACCCGCTTCCCTGGCAACTTCATTGGCTGCATCCAGCAGCTCAGGCACTTCGTCGATGTAGGCGGCGACAAAACGTGTCAGTACGCCTTTGGCGTCCGCGTCGGGCAATTGGATCGATGGGTGCAGGTGAGGCAGCTTGCTTTCCAGCTGACGAGTCAGCAGGCCGGTTTCGGCTTCGTGTTGTTGGGCTTTTTGGATCTGCTCGCGCAATGCGGCGGTGTTCATGAAAACTCCAGGAAACAAGGCAATGAAATAGGGAAGACATAACTTAGCTGGCTGACGAAAAATGCTAAGACGCATTTGTCATAATTATTTCATCCTTGAGACGCCCGCGTTATATCGATTTGCCACCACTCGTCTGCATCCTTCTCCATTCGTGACCTGCAACGCAAGTTAATGCTGTTTCAGATCATTTACGCCTTCGCATTGCGAGGTGAGAGTCGCTGTCTATACTCGGACTTGAATGGAGTTAGCTGATGACGCCCGACTGCAAATGCAGCAAGGCTCGGCGATTCAAGTTCGTAGTCTGATGCAGCCGCTCCCTTGCCGCAGGTGAAAGCCGGCGGGATAACAAGAACGATAAGGGGAACCCGCAATGATGCGACATCCACATGTCTGGATGGGCCTCCTGTTGTGGTCGATATTCAGCCAGGCGCAAGCCGCCTGGACTGTGAATATGGCGCCTGGAGCGACTGAAATCAGTCACGCTGTATTTGACCTGCACATGACCATTTTCTGGATCTGTGTGGTGATCGGCATCATCGTCTTTGGCGCCATGTTCTGGTCGATGATTCTGCACCGCCGCTCGACCGGGCAGGTGGCCGCAAAATTTCATGAAAGCACTACCGTCGAAATCCTCTGGACCATCGTGCCCTTCATCATTCTGGTGGCCATGGCAGTTCCCGCGACGGCAACCCTGATCAAGATGTACGACCCCAGTGAGCCGGATATCGATATCCAGATCACCGGTTACCAGTGGAAGTGGCATTACAAATACCTGGGCCAGGACGTCGAGTTTTTCAGCAACCTGGCCACCCCCGCCGATCAAATCCACAACAAGGAAGCCAAGGGCGAGCATTACTTGCTCGAGGTCGACAAGCCGCTGGTGCTGCCGACCGGCGCCAAGGTGCGCTTTTTGGTGACATCCGCCGACGTGATCCACTCCTGGTGGGTGCCGGCCTTCGCGGTCAAGCGCGATGCGATCCCGGGGTTCGTCAACGAAGCCTGGACCCGCATCGATAAGCCCGGCATCTACCGTGGCCAGTGCGCCGAGCTGTGCGGCAAGGATCACGGCTTCATGCCGATCGTGGTCGAGGTCAAGGAAAAGGCCGATTACGACAAGTGGCTGGCCGATCGCAAAGCCGAAGCCGCTCAGCTCAAAGAACTGACCAGCAAGGAATGGACCCTCGACGAGCTCAAGGATCGTGGCGACAAGATCTATCACACCACCTGCGTGGCCTGTCACCAGGCCGAAGGCCAGGGCTTGCCACCGATGTTCCCGGCGCTCAAGGGCTCGCCGATTGCCACAGGACCCAAGGCAGACCACCTGCACCGCGTGTTCTTCGGTAAACCTGGCACCGCCATGGCGGCGTTCGGCAAGCAGCTGTCGGAAGTCGATATCGCGGCGGTCGTGACCTACGAACGTAACGCCTGGGGCAACAACAAGGGCGACATGGTCACCCCTAAAGAAGTGCTGGAGCTGAAACAGGCGGAAAGCAAATGACCCGGTCTATTGCGCACGTAAGGAACCGGTCGGGGCAAAGCGCCCCGGCCCGCCCCGCCCATCTGTTGACAGGAGACAGGCCATGAGCGCCGTTATCGATGACCACGGTCATGCCGACCACGCCCACGGCCCCGCCAAAGGCCTGATGCGCTGGGTACTGACCACCAACCACAAGGACATCGGCACGCTGTACCTGTGGTTTGCATTCACCATGTTCCTGTTGGGCGGTTCGTTCGCGATGGTGATTCGCGCCGAATTGTTCCAGCCGGGCCTGCAAATCGTCGAACCGGCATTCTTTAACCAGATGACCACCATGCACGGTCTGGTGATGGTGTTCGGTGCGGTGATGCCGGCGTTCGTCGGACTCGCCAACTGGATGATCCCGCTGATGATCGGCGCGCCGGACATGGCCCTGCCACGGATGAACAACTTCAGCTTCTGGTTGCTGCCGGCGGCGTTCATCCTGCTGGTCTCGACCCTGTTCACTCCGGGTGGCGGACCGAACTTCGGCTGGACCTTCTACGCCCCACTGTCGACGACCTATGCACCGGAAAGCGTGACCTTCTTCATCTTCGCCATCCACTTGATGGGTATCAGTTCGATCATGGGCGCGATCAACGTGATCGCCACCATCCTCAACCTGCGCGCCCCCGGCATGACGTTGATGAAAATGCCGCTGTTCGTCTGGACCTGGCTAATCACCGCGTTTCTGCTGATCGCGGTCATGCCGGTACTGGCCGGGTGCGTGACGATGATGCTGATGGACATCCACTTCGGCACCAGCTTCTTCAGCGCCGCCGGTGGCGGTGACCCGGTTCTGTTCCAGCATGTGTTCTGGTTCTTCGGTCACCCCGAGGTGTACATCATGATTCTGCCGGCCTTCGGTGCCGTCAGCTCGATCATCCCGACCTTCTCGCGCAAACCGCTGTTCGGCTATACCTCGATGGTCTACGCCACGGCGAGCATCGCGTTCCTGTCGTTCATCGTCTGGGCGCACCACATGTTCGTGGTCGGCATTCCGCTGGTGGGCGAACTGTTCTTCATGTACGCCACGCTGCTGATCGCGGTACCGACGGGTGTGAAGGTGTTCAACTGGGTCAGCACCATGTGGCAGGGCTCGCTGACCTTCGAGACCCCCATGCTGTTTGCCGTGGCGTTCGTGATCCTGTTCACCATCGGCGGTTTCTCCGGGTTGATGCTGGCCATTGCTCCGGCAGACTTCCAGTACCAGGACACCTACTTCGTGGTCGCGCATTTCCACTATGTGCTGGTGCCAGGGGCGATCTTCGGGATCTTCGCCTCGGCCTACTACTGGTTGCCGAAATGGACCGGCCACATGTACGACGAAACCCTCGGCAAGCTGCATTTCTGGCTGTCATTCATCGGCATGAACACGGCCTTCTTCCCGATGCACTTCGTGGGGCTGGCGGGCATGCCTCGGCGGATTCCGGATTACAACCTGCAATTCGCCGACTTCAACATGGTGTCGTCGATTGGTGCGTTCATGTTCGGCGCCACACAGATCTTCTTCCTGTTCATCGTGATCAAGACCATTCGCGGCGGCCCGCCAGCACCGGCCAAACCGTGGGATGGGGCCGAAGGCCTGGAGTGGAGCATCCCGTCACCGGCGCCGTATCACACCTTCACCACGCCACCGGAAGTGAAATGAACAACTGCCCTTCTGTGGGAGCGAGCTTGTGTGGCGAGGGAGCTTGCTCCCTCGCCACAAGGCCGCGTTCCGACGGGGTTATGCGTTGAGGTCGTAAACCATGGCTGACTCGATTTCGATGAAGAAACTGGTCACCCGCCTGTTATTGGTGGTGGTAGCGATGTTTGTCTTCGGTTTTGCCCTGGTGCCCATCTACGACGTGATGTGCAAGGCGTTCGGCATCAATGGCAAGACCGCCGGGCAGTATGAGGGCGAGCAAACGGTCGACACCTCGCGACAGGTACGTGTGCAGTTTCTGTCGATGAACAACGCCGACATGCCGTGGGAGTTCTATCCAAAGGGCGATGATCTGGTGGCCTATCCGGGGGCGGTGAACGAGATGATCTTCATCGCGCGTAACCCCACTGACCGCCCGATGAGCGCCCAGGCCGTCCCGAGCATCGCGCCCAGCACCGCGGCGGCGTATTTCCACAAGACCGAATGTTTTTGCTTTACCCAGCAAGTGCTGCAGCCCGGTCAACGGATCGAGATGCCGGTACGTTTCATCGTTGACCGTGATATGCCCAAGGATGTGAAGCACCTGACGCTGTCCTACACGCTGTTCGATATCACCGCCCGACATCCACCGGTAGTCGTTGCACACACTGGCGGTTGAGCGTGCCCGATAAGGAGAACAATAAATGGCAACTCATGAACATTATTACGTTCCCGCCCAGAGCAAGTGGCCGATCATTGCCACGCTCGGCATGCTCACCACCGTGTTCGGCCTGGGCACCTGGTTCAACGACCTGAAAGCCGCGCGGCCGGAATCCCATGGCCCGCTGATCTTTTTCGTCGGCGGCCTGCTGTTGGCCTACATGCTGTTCGGCTGGTTCGGCACGGTGATCAAGGAAAGTCGCGGCGGACTGTACAGCCCGCAGATGGATCGCTCGTTCCGCTGGGGCATGAGCTGGTTTATTTTCTCGGAAGTGATGTTCTTCATCGCCTTTTTTGGCGCGCTGTTTTACGTGCGCCACGTCTCCGGCCCGGCTTTGGGCGGGGAAGGCACCAAGGGCATCGCCCATATGCTCTGGCCGAACTTCCAGTTCACCTGGCCGCTGCTGCACAACCCGGATTCCAAACTCTTCCCGCCGCCCAAGGAAGTCATCAGTCCCTGGGGCCTGCCGCTGCTCAATACCGTGTTGCTGGTGAGCTCCAGCGTGACCGTGACCATCGCCCACCACGCCTTGAAAAAAGGCCATCGCGGCGCGCTGAAACTCTGGCTGGCGATCACCGTGCTGCTTGGCTGCGCGTTCCTGACCTTCCAGGCCGAAGAGTACATGCACGCCTATCACGAACTGGGCCTGACCCTGGGTTCGGGCATCTATGGCGCGACGTTCTTCATGCTCACAGGCTTCCACGGTGCCCACGTGACCATCGGCACCATCATCCTGTTCGTGATGCTGATGCGGATCATGCGCGGGCACTTCGACGCCGATCACCAGTTCGGCTTCGAGGCGGCGAGTTGGTATTGGCACTTCGTGGACGTGGTGTGGATCGGGCTGTTCGTTTTCGTCTACGTGCTCTAGGCCTTACCACGGCGCATGCGACACCAACTGGCCGCTGAAAAAACCCCAGGCGATCAAGCCGACGGTAATGGCGGCCAGTGCGACACGGACACTCAAGGCAATGACGAGGCGGTTTGAGCTGCTGTCGTCCTTGACCAGAAAAAACAGGCCGCTGAACAGGCTGACAACCGTGGCAATCAGCATCAGGACGATGGCTGCTTTGAGCATGGGTAAAACTCCGGGGGGACAAGCGATGCACTTGAGTATAGCTATCGCGATGACCGACTTTTTGGCGACGCCATGAAGCGCTTCCGGCCGGGCATCTTGCCGACGCTGGTGGTGGCGCTGTTGTTGCCGCTGTTGGTGTCCCTGGGTTTCTGGCAACTGAGCCGGGGCGCCGAGAAAAGCGCGCTACTGCAAAGCTACACCGAGCGCCGGGCCGCCGAGCCGATGGCCAGCACCGAGCTGCAACATACCGCAGACACGGCCTTTCGCCGGGTACGTCTGCACGGCCGGTTCGATGCCGCCCACAGTCTGCTGCTGGATAACCGGCAGCGCGACGGCAAGGTCGGGATCGAGTTGCTGCAACCGTTTCAGGATCAGGCAACAGGGCTCTGGCTGTTGGTCAATCGCGGCTGGCTGCCATGGCCGGACCGACGCACACCCCCACAATTCGCCACCCCTGCCGATGCCTTGAGCCTCGACGCCTGGGTGTATATCTCTCCCGGCGCAACCTTCCAGCTCCATGCCGACCCCGACTCAACGACCTGGCCTCAACTGGTGACGGCAGTTAACCCGACAAAACTCTGGTCAACCCTCGGCCGCGAAGGCTTTGCCTACGAATTACGTGAGGAAAGCGGCCCCGCGTCCTACCGGGCCGACTGGCCCGTCGTCGCCATGGGTCCGGAAAAACACATCGCTTATGCCGTGCAGTGGTTCGCCATGGCGATTGCCCTGTTCGGCCTTTATCTCTACCTCGGCTGGCAAAACGCAAAGGAGAAACACCATGGGAGCGGCCATGAATCCACCCAGCATGTCTGAGGCGAAAACGCCGGCGAGTCGGCGCAAGGGGCGCTTGCAGTTGCTGTTGATCCTGCTCGGGGTGATCGGTCCGATGATCCTCGCCACCGGCATGTACAAACTGCAGTTCTGGGTGCCGGAGGGCCGCAGTTATCACGGCGAACTGATCGGCAACGGCCAGACCCGCGCCGACATTGGCGTGCAGGCGCAAGAGGACCGCTGGCAGATGCTGGTCACCGCGCCCAAGGATTGCGCGGTGGACTGCCAGCAACTGGTGTATCTGGCGCGGCAAATCCAGATTGGCCTCGGTCGCGACGCCTCTCGCGCCAGCCACGCACTCGCTACGGCCCAACCCTTGACGTCCGAGTACGACGCCAGGCTGACCCGCGAATATCCACAGCTGCAGCGCTATCCGCTGGACTTGAGCACCTTCAGCAAGGCCACAGGCGACAAGGCTGCCCCGCAACTGTGGATCATCGATCCACACGGCAATCTGGTGTTGCGCTACGACCCGTCGGTCAAGGGCAAGGACTTGCTCAACGACCTGCGCCAACTGCTGAAACTGTCGAACATCGGATAAGGGCATCGTCATGGCCAAACCTGGATTTCGCCTCGCGCTGTTTGCCACCTTGCTGGCACTGATTGTGGTGTTGCTCGGCGCCTATACCCGCCTGACCCACGCCGGCCTCGGCTGCCCGGACTGGCCCGGCTGCTACGGTTTTATCAGCGTGCCGAAAAGCGAAGCCCAACTGGCCCATGCCGAATTGCATTTCCCTGATGCGCCAGTAGAGGCCCACAAGGGCTGGAACGAGATGATCCATCGCTACTTTGCCGGCACCCTCGGCATGCTTATTTCGGTGCTGGCCGCACGCGCCTGGATCAATCGCCGGCATCCGGGACAACCGCTGAAGCTGCCGTTGTTCCTGCTGGCGGTGGTGTTCGGCCAAGCGGCATTCGGCATGTGGACGGTGACGCTCAAGCTCTGGCCGCAGGTGGTCACCGGACATTTGCTGGGCGGCTTTGCCACGCTGAGCCTGTTGTTTCTACTGACCTTGCGCCTGTCCGGCGTGCTGCCGGCGCTGACGGTGCCAAGGCGTTTGCAGCACTGGGCGACGGCCGGGTTGCTGCTGGTGATCCTGCAAATAGCCCTCGGCGGCTGGGTCAGTTCCAACTACGCCGCCGTGGCCTGCATCGACTTCCCGACCTGCCACGGTCAATGGCTACCCCCCGCCGACTTCGCCAACGGCTTTCACCTGACCCAACATATCGGCCCGAATTACCTCGGCGGGCAACTGGACAGCGATGCCCGCACCGCGATTCACCTGACTCACCGCATCGGCGCATTGCTGGTGACACTCGTGCTATTGGGTCTGGCGTGGCAACTGAAGGCGGTCGGCATGACACGCCTGGCCGGCCTGGTACTGACTGCCCTCGCCGCACAAATCAGCCTCGGTATCAGCAACGTGCTGTTTCATCTGCCGCTGCCAGTGGCCGTCGCGCACAACGCCGGGGGTGCTGCGCTGCTGCTGACGATGGTGTTGGTCAATTATCACGCCCGAACCAGCCTGGTTCGGGTCAAGCAGCCGACTCGCTGGCGCTTCAGTCCGCGTAAACAAACAGCCGGGCCCATAACAATAAAAGGAGAGATGCCATGGCGATTCTGATCGGCGAACGTCCCAGTCAGGCGATTTGGCGTGACTACCTGGAGCTGACCAAACCGAAAGTGGTGGTGCTGATGCTCATCACCTCGCTGGTGGGGATGTTCCTCGCGACCCGCGCCGGCGTGCCGTGGACCGTATTGCTGTTCGGTAATCTGGGGATCGCCTTGTGCGCGGGCGGTGCGGCTGCGGTCAACCATGTGGTGGACCGGCGCATCGACGCGGTGATGGCCCGCACGCATAAACGACCTCTGGCCGAAGGCCGGGTTTCACCGGCCGCCGCGCTGACCTTTGCCCTGGTGCTGGCGGTGCTCGGCCAGGCCTTGCTGCTGGCCTTCACCAATCCGCTGACGGCCTGGCTGACCCTCGCCTCCTTGCTGGGCTATGCCGTGGTGTACACCGGTTTCCTCAAGCGCGCGACGCCGCAGAACATCGTCATTGGCGGACTGGCCGGCGCCGCTCCGCCCTTGCTCGGCTGGACTGCCGCCACAGGTCACGTCAGTGCCGAACCACTATTGCTGGTCCTGATCATCTTCGCCTGGACCCCGCCACACTTCTGGGCCCTGGCCATTCACCGCAAAGAGGAATACGCCAAGGCCGATATTCCGATGCTGCCGGTGACCCACGGCGAGCATTACACCAAGGTGCATATCCTGCTTTACACCGGCGCGCTGCTGGCCGTCAGCCTGATGCCATACGTGATTCACATGAGTGGCCTGCTCTACCTGATTTGCGCCATCGGCCTGGGCGCCAGATTTCTGCAATGGTCAGTGGTGCTGTACCGTGGCACTCGGCCGCACGCGGCGATCAACACCTTCAAGTACTCTATTTACTACTTGTTCCTGCTGTTCATCGCCCTGCTCGTTGATCACTACTTATTGTTGAACCTATGACTCGAACCCAGAAAACCGTCTTCATCCTCGTCGCCCTGATCGCACTGGTCCTGGGCCTGACCATCAATAAAGTGCTATCGGGCAAAGGCCAGGGCGACCCGACGGCGCTGATCGATGCGGGGATCATCCTGCTGCCGCAAAGCCGCAGCCTGCCGAGCGTGACGATGACCAACCAGGACGGTCAACCGGTCACGATCAACGAGTTGAAAGGCAAATGGAGCCTGCTGTTCTTTGGCTATACTTTCTGCCCGGACATCTGCCCGACCACCCTCGCCCAATTGCGCCAGATCAAAAGCGAACTGCCACCCGAGGCGGTGGCCAAGTTGCAAATCATACTGGTCAGCGTCGACCCGAATCGCGACACGCCCAAGCAGCTCAAGCAATACCTGGGCTACTTCGATCCACAGTTCATCGGCCTGACCCCGGCATCGATCGAAGAACTGCAAAAAGTTGCCAATGCGGTGAGCATTCCGTTCATTCCGGCGGACACCAGCAAGCCCAACTACACCGTCGACCACAGCGGCAACCTGGCGGTGATCGGGCCGGACGGGACACAGCGCGGCTTTATCCGGGCGCCGTTGAACAATGCGAAGCTGGTGGCGCAGTTGCCGGTGATGTTGAACCGCAAATAACCACCACAAGCCGGCTCTACAGGGTCGGTATTTCTGGCACAAAAAAGGGGACGCATCTGGCGTCCCCTTTTTTGTACTTTCAGCCAATCAGAACGCTGGCACCACCGCACCTTTGTACTTCTCGAGAATGAATGCTTTCACTTCCGGGCTGTGCAGTGCAGCAACCAGTTTCTTCATCGCATCGCTGTCCTTGTCGTCCGGGCGGGCAACGAGGATGTTCACGTATGGCGAGTCGCTGCCTTCGATGACCAGCGCATCCTTGGAGGGATCGAGCTTGGCCTCCAGCGCGTAGTTGGTGTTGATCAGGGCCAGGTCGACCTGGGTCAGCACGCGCGGGATGGTCGCGGCCTCCAGTTCACGGAATTTCAGGTCCTTGGTGTTCTCGGTGATGTCCTTGACGGTCGACAGGATGTTGTTCGAATCCTTCAACTTGATCAGGCCCGCCTTCGCCAGCAACAGCAAGGCGCGGCCGCCGTTGGTGGCGTCATTCGGGATCACCACGTTCGCGCCGCCTGGCAGCTCTTCCAGTTTCTTGTACTTGCTGGAGTAAGCGCCCAAGGGTTCCAGGTGCACACCGGCTACCGAAACCAGGTTCGTGCCCTTGGCCTTGTTGAATTCATCGAGGTATGGCTGGTGCTGGAAGAAGTTGGCATCCAGGCGTTTTTCCGCAACCTGCACGTTCGGCTGGATGTAGTCGGTGAAGACCTTGACCTTAAGGTCCACGCCTTCTTTGGCCAGGGTCGGTTTAACGAATTCGAGGATTTCCGCGTGGGGAACCGGGGTTGCCGCGACCGTCAGGGTCTCGGCAGCGTGAGCGGAAAAGGCTGCAACGGCAGCGAATGCGACCAGTAGTTTTTTCATTCAGCTAACTCCTTCTGAGTACTCGCTTGCGACGCCTGAACCAGCGCCTGCCAGCAAATGGCCGGCTCATTGATCATTTACGAGAAAAGTGGACAACCAGCTTGTCGCCGACGGTCTGCAGTACCTGAACCAGTACCAGCAGCAAGATCACGGTGACTATCATCACGTCAGTCTGAAAACGCTGGTAACCGAAACGAATCGCCAGGTCACCCAGCCCGCCCGCGCCGACCACACCCGCCATCGCCGTGTAGGACACCAGTGTAATGGCTGTCACCGTAATCGCCGCGAAGATGCCCGGACGGGCTTCAGGCAGCAACGCATTGGTGATGATCTGCCGCGTCGTCGCACCCATGGACTGGGTCGCTTCGATGATGCCGCGATCGACTTCACGCAACGCGGTTTCCACCAGACGGGCAAAGAACGGCGTGGCGCCCACCACCAGTGGCGGAATCGCACCGGCGACACCGAGGGACGTTCCGGTGATCAACACGGTGAACGGAATCATCACGATCAGCAAAATGATGAACGGCAGCGAACGCAGGATGTTCACCACCAGCGACAACATCGCGTAGATGCCTTTGGCTTCCAGCAACTGACGCGGGCTGCAGAGGAACAGCAACACACCCAGTGGCAGACCCAGCAGCACGGTGAACAACAGCGAACCACCGAGCATCAGCAAGGTGTCGCCCGTGGCCAGCCAGATTTCGAACCAGTCGATATTGGCGAAGAAACTTGTCAGGGCTTCCATTAACGCAGCACCTCCATGTGGACGTCGGCAGCGGTGAAGCGGGCGAAGGCCGCTTCCATGTCACCACCGGTCACAGCCAGGGTCAGTTGCCCGTAAGGAATGTCTTTGATGCGATCGATACGACCGGCCAGGATGCTGTAGTCCACGCCCGTTTCGCGAGCAACGGTACCCAGCAGTGGCGCGTAGGTCGCTTCGCCCTGGAACGTCAGACGCACGATGCGGCCCGGCACATGAGCGAAGTCGTCACGCTGTTCGCTTTCGTCGATTTGTTCATCTTCTTGCACGAAACGCTTGGTGGTCGGGTGCTTCGGGTGCAGGAACACCTCGGCCACGGAGCCTTGCTCGACGATCACACCAGCGTCCATCACCGCCACCTGGTCGCAGACACGACGGATCACATCCATCTCGTGGGTAATCAGCACGATGGTCAGCTTCAGCTCACGATTGATCTCGGCCAGCAATTGCAGGACCGAGGCCGTGGTCTGTGGGTCAAGGGCGCTGGTGGCTTCGTCGCACAGCAGGATTTTCGGCTTGGTCGCCAGGGCGCGGGCAATGCCGACACGCTGCTTTTGACCACCAGACAATTGCGCCGGGTATTTTTTGGCGTGGTCGGACAAACCGACCCGGGCCAGCAATTCGGCCACACGTTGATCGATGTCAGCACGCGACAGTTCGCCGGCCAGGGTCAGTGGCAGCGCGACGTTGTCGGCAACGGTCTTGGAGGCCAGCAGATTGAAGTGCTGAAAAATCATCCCGACTTGCTGGCGGAAACGGCGCAAACCATTGGCATCGAGCGCGGTAACTTCTTCGCCGTCGACGATGATCTTGCCGCCGCTGGAGTTTTCCAGGCGATTGATCAGGCGCAACAGGGTACTTTTTCCCGCACCGGAATGGCCGATCAGGCCAAAGACCTGACCGTTCTCAATCGTCAGACTGGTCGGATGCAGGGCGGGAATTTCCTTACCGGCGACGCGGTAGGTTTTATGGACGTTTTGGAACTCGATCACGTAGCGAACCTTGTGGGGCGCGTTAGAAAAGGATCAGCGGTTAGCCGGGCGCGCATTTTAGCCTGTCCGTATAGAGGTTCTTAGCATTTATTTCGCATTCGACCAGTCATTTGGCAATAACGCGATCGAAGGTCAGATAAAAGGAACGGCTAAAAACGTCATCAGTCATTAGTTAGGCCACTCGAAAACAGCCCGAGGAGTTATGCCTGATGAGTACCAAGAAGCCTGCCGTCAACAAGAGCGCACTGGCCGGGACCGATACCCTGGACCGCAGCAATACCAACGCCAAACTCGATAGCCTGGAAAAATTCCGCTCCGACGCCACCGGCCAGGCCTTGCGCACCAATCAGGGCGTGAAGGTGGCGGACAATCAGAACAGCCTGAAGGCCGGGGCTCGCGGGCCTTCGCTGCTGGAAGATTTCATCATGCGTGAAAAAATCACGCACTTTGACCATGAACGCATTCCCGAGCGCATCGTCCATGCTCGGGGCACGGGTGCCCATGGCTACTTTCAGTCCTACGATAACCATAGCGTGCTGACCAAGGCGGGTTTCCTACAGGACCCAAGCCAAAAAACCCCGGTATTCGTGCGTTTTTCCACCGTGCAAGGCCCTCGCGGCTCAGGCGACACGGTGCGGGACGTACGAGGCTTCGCGGTGAAGTTTTTCACCGACGAAGGCAACTTCGATCTGGTGGGCAACAACATGCCGGTGTTTTTCATTCAGGACGCCATCAAGTTTCCTGACTTCGTGCATGCAGTGAAGCCTGAACCGCATAACGAGATTCCCACCGGCGGTTCGGCCCACGATACGTTCTGGGACTTTGTCTCGTTGCAGCCGGAATCGGCACACATGGTGATCTGGGCCATGTCCGACCGGGCGATCCCGAAAAGCCTGCGCAGCATGCAGGGTTTCGGTGTGCACACCTTCCGCCTGATCAATGCCGAAGGAAAATCACGCTTCGTCAAATTCCACTGGCGCCCTACGGCCGGGACTTGTTCGCTGGTGTGGGATGAAGCGCAGAAACTGGCGGGCAAAGACACCGACTACCATCGTCGCGACCTCTGGGAATCCATCGAGATGGGGGATTACCCGGAATGGGAGCTCGGTGTACAGGTCATCGAGGAAGAAAACGAACATGCCTTCGATTTCGACATTCTCGACCCCACCAAGCTGATTCCGGAAGAACTGGTGCCCATCACACCACTGGGCAAAATGGTGCTCAACCGCAACCCGGACAACTTCTTTGCCGAAACCGAACAGGTTGCTTTCTGTCCGGGCCACATTGTGCCGGGCATCGATTTCTCCAACGATCCGCTGCTGCAAGGCCGTCTGTTTTCCTACACCGATACCCAGATCAGCCGACTCGGCGGACCGAATTTTCACGAGATCCCTATCAACCGTCCGGTCACTGCGTTCCACAACGGCCAGCGGGATGCGTTACACCGCACGACGATTGATAAGGGCCGCGCATCCTACGAACCAAACTCAATCGATGGCGGCTGGCCGAAAGAAACACCACCTGCCGCGCGGGACGGTGGCTTCGAGACATATGCCGAACGCATCGATGCCAACAAGATTCGTCAGCGCAGCGAGTCGTTCAGCGACCATTTCTCTCAGGCACGGCTGTTTTTCCACAGCATGAGCAAGCATGAGCAGGAGCACATCATCTCGGCGTACAGCTTCGAGCTGGGCAAGGTTGAACGGGAGTTCATCCGCGCACGGCAAGTGAACGAGATCCTCGCCAACATTGACCTGGATCTGGCCAAGCGTGTGGCGCAGAACCTCGGCTTGCCGGCACCCAAGGCCGGAACGGTCGATGTGCCGAACATTTCTCTGGAGCGTTCGCCGGCCCTGAGCCAGGCCAATCTGCTACCGGGCAATATCAAGACGCGAAAAGTCGCCATCCTTGCAGCCAACGGTGTCGATGGCGTAGCAATTGATGCCATGAAGAAAGCGCTGGAAGCCGAGGGCGCGCACGCCAAACTGCTTGGCCCGACTTCCGCCCCCGTGACGACCGCCGATGGCAAGACATTAACGGTGGATGCGTCCATGGAAGGCTTGCCTTCAGTAGCATTCGACGCTGTGTTCGTGCCCGGAGGCGCCGCATCGATCAAGGCCTTGAGCACGGACGGCGTCGCCCTGCATTACCTGCTCGAAGCCTACAAACACTTGAAAGCGATCGCGCTGCATGGCGAGGCGAAGCAATTGCTGGATGTGTTGAAACTGGAGGCGGATGCGGGGTTGATCGTCGGTGCGGATGCCAAGCTGATCAAACCGTTTTTTGCGGCCATCGGGCAGCATCGGGTGTGGGACAGGGAGCCGAAGGCCAAGGCTGTTCCGGCCTGAAAGTTTTTAGCGATTGAAAGGCCGCCATCGCGAGCAAGCTCCCACAGTTGATTTGCAGTGAACACAAATCGAACGTGGGAGCGAGCCTGCTCGCGATGCTTTTAAGGTTTTTTGCGAGGGCTGAGCACCATCTGCGCCGGAACACTGCGCAGGATCTGCCGCTCAAGCTTCAGGTCAAACTCCGGATCGAGCTTCTTCACCCGCTTGCTCAGCAAATTGGCCAACCACGGATAATCTTCAGTGCGCGGAGCCTGAATGCTCACATCGCACTGAAAATTCACCACATCGGCGGCGATCGCGTCCAGTTGTCGGCGCAATTTGCCCATATCGTTGATATTCAGCGCAACCGTGGTGCTTTCAGCCGTCGGGTCGATAACCTTGGCTTTTGGCTGGGCTTCGGCCGCCTTGAGAGCAGCTTCAGCCTTTTCCAGCTCAGCCTTGCGCGCTTGGGCGATGGCGCCATTGACCCCACCGGTCAGCGCCGGCGCCTTGGGCATCAGCGCGCGGGCGCGACTCAGGGCGGTGGCTGCGGCGTTGACATCGCCTTTTTGCAGCACGATCTGACTGCGCATCAAGTAGGCTTCGGCCAGTTGACGCTGGTATTGCTCAAGGGATTGATCGTTGGGCGATTCGGCTTGCAAGGCAGCCAGTTGATCTTCCGCCGTGGCCAGTTCGCTGCTGGCCAGACTTTGCTCAAGCTGTGCAATGGCCGCGGCCCGCGCATCGGGGGCTTCGGTGGCCGCCGGTGGCGTGCTTTGGCAAGCGCCCAGCAGCACAGAAAATGCGACAAGGAGCAGATAACGGGAGGCGAACGACTTCATTCCTGCGACTCTCTATTTGCGCAAAAAACGAGCAAGTCTACACCCCTCGACGGGGCAGAACAAAACTCAGCAGAAACAGCGCGGCGGCTGCCACCACAATTGACGGGCCGGCCGGTGTGTCCTTGAACCAGGACAACGCCAATCCGCCACACACGGCGAGTATGCCCAGCAGGCTCGCACCCAGTGCCATCTGCTCCGGTGAGCGGGCGTGACGTTGTGCCGCAGCCGCCGGGATGATCAGCAACGAAGTGATCAGCAACACACCGACGATTTTCATCGCCACGGCAATCACCACAGCGATCAACAGCATCAGCGCCATGCGCAATCCGGCTACGGGCAAGCCCTCGACCCTGGCCAACTCTTCGTGCACGGTAATGGCCAGCAACGGCCGCCACAAGGCAACCAGCAGCGCCAGAACAGCCGCGCTACCACCCAAAATCCAGGCCAGATCAGTCGGGCTGATCGCCAGCAGGTCGCCGAACAGATACGCCATCAGGTCGATCCGCACTTCGTGCATGAAGCTTAGTACCACCAGGCCCAGAGAGAGCGTGCTGGGTGCGAGAATTCCCAAAAGCGTGTCAGACGCCAGCGGCTGACGCTGTTGCAAGGTCACCAACAATACCGCCAACAACAAGCAACCCACGGTCACTGCAACGGTCGGGCTGACATCCAGCAAAAAGCCCAACGCCACGCCCAGCAATGCCGCATGAGATAGGGTGTCGCCAAAATAAGCCATGCGTCGCCAGACCACGAAGGAACCCAGAGGTCCCGCAACCACCGCCAGGGCCAGACCTGCAAGCAGGGCGTAGAGCAGAAAATCAGCCATGCTTGCAGCTATCTCCATGGACATGGGTATGGCCCGATCCGGGCGCCTTGACCACCGAGCCATGCAGATCGTGAGCGTGGTCGTGATGGTGGTGATAAATCGCCAGGCTTTGTGCGTTTTTTCCGAACAGCTCGACGAAAGCCGGATCACCACTGACCTGCTCAGGGTGGCCGGAGCAGCAAACGTGGCGATTGAGGCAAACCACCTGGTCGGTGGTGCTCATCACCAGATGCAGGTCGTGCGACACCATCAACACACCGCAACCGTGACGGTCACGCAGACGGGTAATCAAACTGTAGAGTTCGGCCTGACCGGCCACATCGACACCTTGCACCGGTTCGTCGAGCACCAGCAGTTCCGGTTCGCGCAACAAGGCCCGCGCCAACAGGACACGCTGCATTTCACCGCCGGAAACACTTTGCACCGGACTGTCGATCACCTGTTCGGCACCGACTTCCTTAAGTGCCGCCAGGGCCATCGCACGGTCCACACCCGGCACCAGACGCAAGAAGCGCAGGACCGAGAGCGGCAGCGTCGGATCAACGTGAAGTTTTTGCGGCATGTAGCCGATGCGCAGCTTCGGTTTGCGCCAGACGCTGCCGCTGTCGGGCTTCAACAGACCGAGCACGGCGCGCACCAACGTCGTCTTGCCCGCGCCATTGGGGCCGATCAAGGTGACGATCTGCCCCGGTTCGACGCTCAACTCGATGTTGTCCAGCACACTTTGCCCGGCAAACGTGACGGCAACCTGCTCGAGGCGGATCAGCGCGTTGCTCATCAAGCCCCCTGACAACCAGAGCAGAGACCAATCACTTCGACGGTCTGGCCTTCGACGACAAACCCGACCTCTTTAGCGCTGGCGATGATCGCGTCGCTGATGGATTTCTGTTCGAGCTCAATGGCCGCGTGACAATCACGGCAAATCAGAAACTGGCCCTGATGCGCGTGCTCCGGATGATTGCAGCCGATGAAGGCGTTGAGCGAAGAGATTCGGTGAACCAGCCCGTTGTCCAATAGAAAATCCAGCGCGCGATACACGGTCGGCGGTGCGGCGCGGCGGCCGTCCTGCTCGCTCAGCACGGCGAGAATGTCATACGCGCCCAACGGTTTGTGGCTTTGCCACACCAGCTCAAGCACCCGTCGGCGCAAGGCAGTCAAGCGCAGGCCCTGGCGCGCGCACAGCGCATCGGCCTCGGACAAAGCGCTGTGAACGCAATGAGAGTGGTCGTGGGGACGGCTGGCAATCGGTGTTTTAGACATGAGCGGCGACGCGTATGGTGAGAGACGTTATTATGTTACCCGTTCTCGCCTCTTCGAGTGGTCATCGTGTCCCGACTTTTTCCTTTTTTTGTCGCATTTGTCGCCAGTTTTCTGCTGGTCGGTTCGGCCCACGCCGAAGTCAAAGTCCTCACCAGCATCAAACCGCTGCAATTGATTGCCGCTGCGGTGCAGGACGGCGTGGCGATTCCGGAAGTGCTGTTGCCGCCGGGCGCCTCACCGCATAACTATGCCTTGCGCCCTTCCGACGTACGGAAAGTGCAATCGGTGGACTTGCTGTACTGGATCGGTCCGGACATGGAAGGTTTCCTGCCCCGCGTGCTCAATGGCCGGACGTTGCCGAGCGTCGCCGTGCAGGATCTGCCGGGCATGAAGCTGCGCCGTTTCGCCGAAGATAGCCACTCCCATGCCGAAGAAGCCGACGAGCATGACCACGATCATCGCCCGGGTAGCCTGGACGCGCATTTGTGGCTGTCGCCGATCAACGCCCGCGTCATCGCGACGAAAATGGCGGCTGACCTCAGCGCAGCCGATCCCGACAACGCCGCGCGCTATCAAAGCAATCTCAAGGCGTTCGATGAACGTCTCGATGCGCTGGATCTGCGCCTGAAGAAACGGCTGGCAGGCATTGAAGGCAAACCTTACTTCGTGTTCCACGAAGCCTTCGATTATTTCGAGGACGCCTACGGGCTCAAGCACACCGGCGTTTTCAGTGTTGCAGCTGAGGTGCAACCTGGCGCCCAGCATGTCGCGGCGATGCGCGCGCGGCTGCAGGAAGTGGGCAAGACCTGTGTATTCAGCGAGCCGCCACTGCGTCCGCGCCTGGCGGAAACCCTGGTAGCCGGCTTGCCGGTGAAACTGGCGGAACTGGATGCGCTGGGCGGGTACACGCCAGCGACGGCCCAAGGGTACGAGCAGGTATTGGAAAAGTTGGGCAATGATCTGGCAGGGTGCCTGGAGTCGCTTTAACCGACTCAAAACCTGTGGTGAGGGGGGGCATGCCCCCTCACCACAACTTAGAGCGCGAAAGGCAACGGCGTATTGACCTTCTGCCGCTGCGCCAACCGCAGCTGAAACTCCATCGGATCATGAATCAACACGTCCTGCCCGGCGAACGACTCCGCAGCGATCAGGCGTGACAGCCAGAACCGTACGCACGCCACCCGCAGCATGGTCGGCCATAGCTCGGCTTCGGCAGCAGTGAATGGCCGCAGGGCCGCATAAGCCCCCAACAAGGCCCGGGCGCGAGGCCCATCGATCAACCCCTCTTCGTCCGAACACCAGTCATTCAAGGCAATCGCCACGTCGTAGAGCATCGGCCCCGAGCAGGCGTTGTAGAAGTCGATCAACCCGGTCAGGTGCGTCCCTTCGAACATCGCGTTGTCGCGGAACAGATCGGCGTGGATGTTGGCTCGTGGCAGCGCCAGAATTTTCTCTTTTTGCTGAGTGATTTCTTCCAGTGCCCGTTGCAGCAGATCTTTCTGCCCGGCATCGAGGTGCGACAGAAACTGAGTGCCCTCTTCCAGCATCCAGTCGAGGCCGCGATCGGTTTTTCGCTTGATCATGTTGGCTTGGGTCGCCAGGTGCAGATGGCCGAGCAACTCGCCGACTTGCGCGCAATGTTGCGCGTTGGCTTCCTTGATGTGCTTGCCGGCCAGGCGCGGCTGCAACAGCGCTGGCTTGCCGGCCAGTTCGCGCAAGGCAACGCCATCGGTGGTGCGCAAGGCGTAAGGCACCGGCAGATCGGCTTCGTGCAGCACGTCGAGCAGTTCGATGAAGAACGGCATCTCCTGAACCGGACCACGCTCGACCAGGGTCAGGACGAATTCACCCTGCTCCAGGCTGATGAAGAAATTGGTGTTTTCGCTACCGGCGGCAATCCCCTGGAAATCAAGCAGGCGGCCGAGGCCATAAGGGGCGAGAAAAGCTTCCAGCTCGGGCCGAGCCAGGGGAGTGAACACAGACATGTTTGAACTGCCAGTACGGGCGCCGCCAGTGAGCCAGCGCCGATTGAAATTAAGAAACTATTTCCACTCAAAGATCTTCCACGCCGGTATCAGCATATCCGGCTGATCCGAGCGGATGTAGTTTGCATCGGTGCCGTCGGCGCGTACAAGAAAGTACGGTTTACCCACCTTCGGCGTGACCTTGATCGCGTACAGGAAACCGTTTTGGCGGTACTCCTGAATAATTTTGTCCCCTTCCGTGTGGATCGTGACTTGCGGTTCCGGTGTCGGTGCATCATCCGCCGCCATGGCGGCTAATGGTGCAATTGCAAACAAGCCAGCCAGCAACAGGCGATTTAGTGTGCACATGATAACCTTGTCCCTTTGTCGTCAACGGTCCCGCTATTCTAGCGCCTGACCCGCCGAAAAGGTTGATCCTGCTCATGAACCAAGCCCCCCTCGTCCTGGTCGACGGTTCTTCGTACCTGTACCGCGCCTTTCACGCGCTGCCGCCACTGACCACGTCCAAAGGCCTGCCGACCGGTGCGGTCAAGGGCGTACTGAACATGCTCAAGAGTCTGCGCAAGCAATATCCGGACAGCCCGTTCGCGGTGGTGTTCGACGCCAAGGGTGGGACATTTCGCGATGACATGTACGCCGAATACAAGGCCAACCGTCCGAGCATGCCCGACGACATGCGCGTACAGATTGAGCCGCTGCATCAGAGCGTGATCGCTCTGGGCTTCCCGCTCCTGTGCGTTGAAGGCGTCGAAGCCGATGACGTGATCGGCACCCTGGCCCGCAGCAGCGCGGCCGCCGATCGCCCGGTGATCATCTCCACCGGCGACAAGGACATGGCGCAACTGGTCGACGGGCACATTACCTTGGTCAACACCATGACCGGTAGCAGCATGGACGTAGAGGGCGTGAAGGAGAAATTCGGCGTCGCTCCCGAGCAGATCATCGATTATCTGGCGCTCATGGGCGATTCTTCCGACAACATTCCGGGGGTTCCGGGCATCGGTCCGAAAACCGCTTCCGGCTTGCTGGTCGGTGTGAATGGCGGGCTGACCGAGCTCTACGCGCAGCTCGATATTGTGCCGACCCTACCGATCCGCGGCGCCAAGACCCTGCCGGCCAAGCTCGAAGAGCACAAGGAAATGGCGTTCCTGTCCTATCAGTTGGCGACCATCAAGGTCGATGTGCCGCTGGACATCGGCCTCGATGACCTGCGAATGGGGGCTGAAGATCCGGAAAAACTCTACGAGCTCTACACCCTGCTGGAATTCAAGAGCTGGTTGAACGATCTGCAACGCGATGCCAAACGCATCGAGCTGAGCGCTGCCGCCGAGCCAGCGCCGGTCGTCGATCTGTTCAGCGCCGCCGAGGCCGAAGCGCCAGCGGTCAGCTCTGAAACCCGCTACGAAACCGTTCTTGATCAAGCACGGTTCGACGTCTGGCTGGAGAAACTGCACAACGCCAAACTGTTCGCCTTCGACACCGAGACCACCGGCATCGACGCGCAACAGGCGCAACTGGTGGGCCTGTCGTTCGCCGTGCAGGCCAACGAAGCGGCCTACATCCCGCTGACCCACTCCTACATCGGTGTGCCCGAGCAACTGGACCGCGACACCGTCCTGCGCGCCCTCAAACCGATTCTGGAAGACCCGAACAAACTCAAGGTCGGCCAGCACGCCAAGTTCGACATGAATATCCTGGCCAACTGCGCCATCGGTGGTGACCAGGCAAACGGCATCACGGTGCGCGGCATCGCCTTCGACACCATGCTGGAATCCTACGTACTCAACTCCACCGCGACTCGCCATGACATGGACAGCCTGGCGCTGAAGTACCTGGATCACACCACCGTGAGTTTCCAGGACATCGCTGGTAAGGGTGCCAAGCAGCTGACGTTCGACCAGATTGCCCTTGAGCAGGCCGGCCCTTACGCCGCCGAGGACGCCGACATCACTTTGCGTCTGCACCAGGCGCTGTTCGAGAAGCTCAACGCCATCCCGAGCCTGGCCAGCGTGCTGACCGATATCGAAATACCGTTGGTGCCCGTGCTGGCGCGTATTGAACGCCAGGGTGCCTTTGTCGATGCCGCGCTGCTGGGCGTACAGAGCATTGAATTGGGCGACAAGATGGTGGCCCTGGAGCGCGAAGCCTTCGAGATTGCTGGCGAGGAGTTCAACCTTGGCTCGCCCAAGCAGCTCGGGACCATCCTCTACGAGAAGCTCGGTCTGCCGGTGCTGAAGAAGACCGCCAAGGGCCAGCCATCCACGGCTGAAGAAGTACTGGCCAAACTGGCCGAGGATGACTATCGCCTGCCGAAAGTGCTGATGGAATACCGTTCCATGAGCAAGCTGAAAAGCACCTACACCGACCGCTTGCCGGAGCAGATCAACCCGCGTACCGGGCGCATCCACACGTCTTACCATCAGGCCGTGGCATCCACTGGACGCCTGTCCTCCAGCGATCCGAACCTGCAGAACATTCCGGTGCGCACCGCTGAAGGGCGTCGCATCCGCCAGGCTTTCGTGGCCCCGGCCGGTTACAAGTTACTGGCGGCCGACTATTCGCAAATCGAGTTGCGGATCATGGCTCACCTGTCCCGTGATGAAGGCTTGATGAACGCCTTCCGTCACAATCTGGACGTGCACACCGCGACCGCCGCCGAGGTGTTCAAGGTCGAACTGGCCGATGTCACTTCCGACCAGCGCCGTAGCGCCAAGGCGATCAACTTCGGTCTGATCTATGGCATGGGCGCGCAAAAGCTCGGCAAGGACATTGGCGTGGACACCAAGACCGCCAAGGCCTACATCGATACTTACTTCGCCCGTTACCCCGGCGTTCGCCAATACATGGACCGCACCCGTGCGCAGGCGGCGGACCAAGGGTATGTGGAGACGTTCTTCGGGCGACGGCTGTACCTGCCGGAGATCAACTCCAACAAACCGCAGGAGCGCGCCGCCGCTGAACGCACGGCGATCAACGCTCCGATGCAAGGCACGGCGGCGGACATCATCAAGAAAGCCATGGTCGCGGTGGATAACTGGCTGGCCACATCCGGCCTCGATGCCAAAGTCATCCTGCAGGTGCACGATGAATTGGTGCTTGAAGTGCGTGAAGATCTTATCGACCAGGTCAGCGATGAAATTCGCCTGCACATGAGCGGCGCGGCGAAGCTGGACGTTCCGTTGCTGGTGGAAGTGGGCGTAGGCAACAACTGGGATGAGGCTCACTGAGCCGCCTGACGAGACACTGCTCTCCTGCTGCGGCGTAGTGCCGCAGCAGAGCAAGCGAAGGGTGTTTATTCCGGAAGGCGCTTAGGGTTATTCCAAAGGCATTCGAAAAAATTCTGAACTAATCGGCCAAAACACCACTCAGAGATACTGAATGGCTGGTGAAGCCCTTCGATGCTCCTATGTTGTGTTAAGTGTTGGCAGATATCTGGACCCCGCCCTAGCGGTCTAGAACTTGAACCCCGGACCTTCCCCCTCCCCATAGAAGTCCGGGGTTTTTTTTGCCTGTAGCTTTACTCGGTCACCTCGGCGCCCTTGTCCGCCAGCTCCATCCAGTCCGCCAATACAGTGTAGGCGTCTTCCAGCCCCATGCGTTTTGGCGCCGAAAAAAGCTGAATCGTCACGGCATCGCCCCAACCCTTGCGGATTTCCGACTGCACTTTGAGCAGCGTGTTCTTGGCTGCCCCGTAGGTGAGCTTGTCCGCTTTGGTCAGCAGAATATGCATGGGCATGCCGCTGGCCACGGCCCAATCGAGCATCAGCAGGTCGAAGTCGGTCATTGGATGACGGATATCCATCATCAGAATCAGCCCCTTCAGACTCTCGCGACTGCCCAGGTACGCTTCCAGGTGACGCTGCCAGTGTTGCTTGAGCGGAATGGGTACTTTTGCGTATCCGTAGCCTGGCAGGTCGACCAGACGGCGTTCATCGTCTAGCTTGAAGAAGTTCAACAACTGTGTGCGACCCGGCGTTTTCGAGGTCCGCGCCAGGCTTGCGTGAGTCAGGGTGTTAAGCGCACTGGACTTGCCGGCGTTGGAACGACCGGCGAAGGCCACTTCAAAGCCTTCGTCATCCGGACATTGGTCGACTTTGGCGGCGCTGAGCATGAAGGTGGACTGTTGGCACAGACCGAGAATGGGATTCTTGAGTTGCATGGGATTTCCGATGTGGGCGGCGCCGGGAATGGGCGCGGCAAGCGGTGTCGCTTCCGTTTCACTGACGCCAGTATATAATGCCGCAGATTTTGTGTGCGCTTTGTCCCAGCGTAGGATGAAGTTCATGAGAGCGACAGACCTTGATTGCGCATCAGAACGCAACACGCTCTCAACCCTGAAAAGGTCGTTTTATGACGAAATGGCTGCTAGTTGCCGGTGTCTTGATGCCACTTTACAGCGCTCAGGCTACACAGGATCCGGAAGCTGTGTACAACCGTGTTTGTGGTGCCTGTCATTCCGGCCAACTACCCATGGCGCCCCGCAAGGGCGATCAGGCAGCTTGGACGCCGAGGTTGGCGAAAGGTATGGGGACGCTGGTGCAACACGTGACCCAGGGTTTCAAGGCGATGCCGCCGCGTGGTTTGTGCATGGACTGCAGTGCCGAGGATTACCAGGCCATCATCCACTGGATGAGCGAGTGATCCCGGTCCATAACTCTTTAACCCTTAGCCGTAGTTGGATTAGCTGATGAACAAATTGATCGTGAGTCTGCTGTTGACCGTGGGGATCTCCGGCATTGCCCATGCTGCAGGTGAGCCAGCAAAACCTGGTGACGCCGCCGCAGGCCAGGCAAAAGCCGCCGTATGTGGTGCCTGTCATGGCCCGGATGGCAACAGCATGGCGCCTAACTTTCCAAAACTGGCCGGCCAGGGTGAACGCTACCTGACCAAGCAATTGCACGACATCAAGTCGGGCAAGCGCACCGTTCTGGAAATGACGGGCCTGCTGACCAACCTGAGCGATCAGGACCTGGCCGATATCGCAGCCTATTTCTCCAGCCAGAAAGGCAGTGTCGGTGCCGCCGATGAGAAACTGGTCAAGCGCGGCGAGAATCTGTTCCGCGGCGGCGACCTGGCTAAAGGCCTGCCAGCCTGCACCGGTTGCCACTCGCCAAATGGCGCGGGCAATGCGGCAGCCGGCTTCCCGCACCTGGGCGGCCAACACGCTCAATACGTCGCCAAGCAACTGACCGAATTCCGCAAGGAAGAAGGTGGTCGCACCAACGATGGCGATACCAAACCCATGCAGAGCATTGCCAAAAAGCTGAGCGACGAAGACATCGCCGCAGTGTCCAGCTACATACAGGGCCTGCACTAAGGCCGGTGAATCGGGCGCTGCGCAGGGTCTGCATCGACTGCAACGTTAACGCTCGATTAATCCGTCGCGGCAAGTATAAAAAGGGTGGCTTTGGCCGCCCTTTTTTGTGGCCGCTGCCGTTACACTACAGAACTCAAGCCCGCCAGGACCTGTCTGAAAACAGGTCGCGCGTGGCGATAAATTTGTCCAGGAGTAAAGCATGCGTAATCTGATCATCAGCGCCGCACTCGTCGCTGCCAGCCTGTTCGGCATGACTGCCCAGGCCGCCGAAGCCCCCGCTGCCCCTTATGTCGAACTGACTAATCCGGTTCCGGTTGCCGTGCCTGGCAAGATCGAAGTGGTGGAGCTGTTCTGGTACGGCTGCCCGCATTGCTACGCCTTCGAGCCGGTGATCAATCCGTGGGTCGAAAAACTGCCGTCCGATGTGAATTTCGTGCGTATCCCGGCCATGTTCGGCGGCCCATGGGATGCCCACGGCCAAATGTTCCTGACCCTTGAAGCCATGGGCGTTGAGCACAAGGTGCACGCTGCGGTGTTCAATGCCATCCAGAAAGAACACAAGAAGCTCGTCGACAAGAATGACATGGCCGACTTCCTGGCCACGCAAGGCGTAGACAAGGAAAAGTTCCTGGCCACTTTCGACTCCTTCGCCATCAAGGGCCAGATCAACAAGGCCAAAGAACTGGCCAAGAAATATGAAATCTCCGGCGTTCCAACCATGATCGTCAATGGCAAGTATCGCTTTGACGTGGGCTCTGCCGGTGGTGCCGAACAAGCCCTGCAACTGGCCGATAAACTGGTAGACAAAGAGCGAGCAGCTAACAAGGCTGCCGCCAACTAAGCGCGGTACTCACCATGCGCCGCTGGGGAACTGAACGCGTCGTTGGCCTGCATGATCCGCAGGTCAACGAGCACCATCTGAAGTCTACCGGCTTGCCCGCAGACAGCCGTCTACGCTTGCTCAGCTTCAATATCCAGGTCGGCATCAGTACCGAGCGCTACCGGCATTACCTGACCCGGGGCTGGCAACATCTGTTGCCGCACCCCGGGCGTGCCGACAATCTGCAAAAAATCGGCAACCTGCTCGGCGATTTCGACCTGGTCGCCTTGCAGGAAGCCGATGGCGGCAGCCTGCGTTCAGGCTACGTCAATCAAGTCGAACATCTGGCCCAGCTCGGCGCCTTCCCCTACTGGTATCAACAACTCAATCGAAACCTCGGTCGCCTCGGCCAGCACAGCAATGGCGTGCTAAGCCGGCTGCGCCCGTGGGCGATTGAGGATCATCCGCTGCCGGGACCCAAGGGTCGCGGGGCGATACTGGTGCGTTTCGGCGAAGGTCCGGAAGCACTGGTGGTGGTCATGATGCATCTGGCACTGGGCGCCCGCGCCCGCAGCCTGCAACTGGCCTATATCCGCGACCTGATCGGGGACTATAAACACCAGGTGCTGATGGGTGATATGAACACCCACGCCAGCGATTTGCTGCAAAACTCGCCATTGCGTGACCTCGGCCTGCTGGCCCCGCAACTGGAAGCGACCTTCCCCAGCTGGCGCCCGCAACGCTGCCTGGACCATATTCTGCTCAGCCCCAGCCTGACCCTTGAAAAGGTCGAGGTGCTGGCCCAACCCATTTCCGATCACCTGCCGGTCGCGGTAGAGATTCGTCTGCCGGGTTCGCTCACGGCCGATGCATTGCCCGCGTTGAGTCCTGCCCCTCGCGGATCCCTTGAATGAGCGACGAAACACAGCGCTGGAAAGAGAAATACCTCAAAAGCATCGAACAACAGGAAAAGCTCGAACGTCGCTGGGACGCCCGGCTCGACTTGCTGCGTCGCGGCCTGGTACGAAGCACCCTGGCGGCGGAAGGCACCGACCGCGCCGTCGACCAGTGCATGAAGGAAATGCGCGAAGTGGTGCGCACCGACGACATGGATGCCGGCCTGGCCGCCCTGCTCCCGCGCCTGGAAAAAGCCGTGCTCGATTCCGAGCAGCGCCGGGAGACACGCGTCAACCAGACCAGCGCCGCACTGACCGCCCTGGTCACTCAACTGCAAAAGTTGCCGCTGCCCCGAGAAGTCCGGCGCCCCCTGAAGAATTTCGCCAAACAACTGGATAGTCGGGTCAGCCAGGCCCGCGAAATCCCTTTGCTCCTCAGTGAACTCAGCGGCCTGCAAGGTAAAGCCTTGAGTCAATTGGAGACCCCGGCAGAACCTGATCGCCCAGGCCTGCTGCAGCGGCTGTTCGGCCACCGTGAAGCCGATGAGGCGGCGGTCGCCCCAGAGCACGCCCCCATCGCATCGCCTGCCGAAGCCGTCCCGGCGCCAGTTTCCGTCGCACCTCCCGCCGCTACGGAACTCACACCAGCTGTCGATGAGCCGCACGAGGCGCTTTGCGCGCCGCCCCAAGCCATTACCGCTGCACAGGCAATCGAGGCCTTACCCGCAACGCAAGAAGCACCTGTGGCCACCGCCGCTGTTGCGCCAGCCCCTGGATCTCAACAGGCGCCCGCCTTGCCTTTCGAGGCACAGGCCCAAGCGGACTCAGCGTCACCCGAGACACCGGTGACTCTCGCCGTCGCGCCAGCAGCTGAGGCTGAACAGGCGGTCAACCCCGACGAGCTGACCCCGACGGTGTTTCTCGACACCCTGCCGCTCCCCGCGCCCATGGCCCAAGCCTTGGCGGCCATCGATCCCGAACAATCCGAGGACGACATACTCTATGCCCTCCCGGACTCGCCCGAGCCGTCGTACAGCTCGGTCGCCAAACACATCGAAGACACACTGCTGGGCCTGCTCGATGACCTGACGCTACCCGAGCGTCACCGTCCGCAAGCCGAATCGATGCGTGATCGCCTGAAAAATGGTTTGAACTGGTACGAGTTACTGCCGATCCTCGACGATTTCGCCACCTTGATGCTGGCGATCTCCGATAGCGGCCAGCACGAATTCGAGGCTTACCTGCAAAGACTCAACGAACGACTCGAATCGTTCCAGAGCAATCTGCAGGCTGCCAGCGCCGGTCATGCCGACAACCGTTCTGCGGCGCAAGCCATGGACACGCAGATCCGCGAACAAGTCGACGGCTTGCAAAGCAGCATGAATGAAGCGGCCGACCTGGATGACCTCAAGCGAGTTCTGGAAAACCATCTCGAAGGCCTGCTGGGCACCATGGACCAGCACCGCAAGCAACGCGATGAGCGTGAGCAAGAGGTGGCGGGCCGCCTGCAAAGCCTGGCCGAACGGGTGGCCCACATGGAGCAGGAAGCCCAAGGCTTTCGCGAACACCTGGAAGAACAACGCCAGAAAGCCTTGATCGACCCACTGACCGGCCTGCCCAACCGCGCCGCCTGGAGCGAACGCCTGGACCAGGAAATCAGCCAGTGGCAGCGCCACGGCAACACGCTGATGCTGGCGATGCTGGACCTCGATCACTTCAAGCGCATCAACGATAACTACGGCCACCTGGCGGGCGACAAAGTACTGAAACTCATCGCCAGCGTGCTGCGCAAGCGCTTGCGCAGCACGGACTTCATTGCACGCTTCGGCGGAGAAGAGTTTGTCCTGTTGATGCCATCCACCGTACCGGCAGCCGGCATGAAGCTGCTGGAACTCCTGCGCGCCTCCATTGAAGCCTGCCCTTTCCACTTCAAGGGTGAACGGGTAACGATCACTATTTCCATGGGACTGACCGCGTTCAGGCCGGGAGAACATAGCGATTTGGTGCTCAAAAGAGCCGATCAGGCGCTCTACCGCGCCAAAAACGCAGGGCGAAACCGGGTGGAACTGGGCTGACGGACAATTGTTCCATATTATTTAAAAAACGCGCGATGGGTCTCCGGGCGCAAGGCAGTACGTTACACTGTTGCATTACTGTCTTGCGTGTATCGCCCTCCGCCATGAAATACTTCGCTCTTATCGTGTCGCTGATCCTGTTGGCCGGTTGTGCCAGCGGTCCCCGCTTCGACACCAGCCACCCTTCCGCCAACCACGACAGCCGAATACAGTTCGTGGTGCTGCATTACACCAATGCATCCCAGGAGCGCTCGCTTCAACTGCTCACCCGCGGGGAAGTCAGTAGCCACTACCTGATCGGCGACGACAAGAACGCGACCATCTTCAAACTGATGGATGAAAACCAGCGCGCCTGGCACGCCGGTGACAGCCAATGGCAAGGACGAACCTGGCTGAACTCCAGCTCCATCGGCATCGAAATCGTCAATCCTGGCTTCAAGGACACGCCAACCGGACGCCTCTGGTATCCCTACAGCGAAGCGCAGGTCCAGTCACTGATCGTCCTGCTCAAGGACATCAGCAAGCGCCACGCCATCAGCCCTCGCAGCATCATCGGCCACAGCGACATCGCCCCGCTGCGCAAACTTGATCCAGGTCCGCTGTTTCCCTGGAAGCGCCTGGCGAACGAAGGCATCGGCATCTGGCCGAACGAACAGGCGGTAGCGCGGCAACAAGCTCAATTCGAAGCACAACTGCCGAGCATCAGCTGGTTTCAGACTCAACTCGCGCGCTTCGGTTATGACACCCCGCAAACCGGCGAACTGGATGTAGCAACCCGTCACGTGATTGCCGCCTTTCAAATGCACTTCAGACCGTCGCGCTTCGATGGCACCCCGGACGCGCAAACGGCAGCACTGCTGCAAGTGCTCAATCAGACAAAATAATGACGCCCGCCCGACGGTCAACGCGGTTTCTCAAACAGCAGCTATAACTCATTGGTAATCCTTCGGATATTCCATAATGGCCGCTGCTCGAGATACGTTCCGTAGCTGGTTCTATCGCCCCTGGTTTCTGGCGATGCTGGCTGCTGTCTTGAGCGCCTCCCTATTGCTGGCCGGCAGCTACTTTGTCGCCATCCAACAGGTCGAACAAAACGAAAGTCGCGAAATGAATGCCCAGGGCGCACGCTTTCTGGCCCGCCTGGAGCAACTGTTCGGGCAACTGCGAGAAAGCCTCGATGACCTGGAGGCGCAGCCATTGCGAACGTGCAATGACGAGATGATCGCAACCCTGCAGCAGGTCAGCTTCAATTACCGCTTTGTGTATGACGCCGCCTATATGGACGCGACGCGGATCTGCTCAAGCCGCCCACGCCAGGATGGCTTGCCGTTGACGCGGCCACCGGACATCAGGGGCCCCACCTACAGTTACTGGTTGAACACCACCACCGAACCCGATGAAAACCGTGCGGCGCTGATGCTCGGCCGTGGCAATTTTCGAGTCGCCACCTCTCGCGGCCATTTGACCGACATGGTCGACCTGTCACCGGGCAGTAGCCTGTTGGTGGTTCTCGACCATGGCACAAGGGTGATTCCGGTCCTGGGTGCCTCCCAGGTCTGGTCGCTGACGGAACAATGGCCACCGACCACCCGCGAAGCGCTGCAAGTCACCCCATCACGCCTGATTTACCGCATGCCCACCGCCAACCCGGAATTCCAGCTGGTGTTGATCAGCCCCCGCACCGGCAACCATATACCGCCAATGTGGTGGTGGTTGTTGCCAGTCAGCCTGGTGCTGGCCGCCTTTGTCGGCTTTCTGGTGTTTCTGCTGGTTCGCCAGCGGCAGTCTCTCGACGCCGAACTGACCGGCGCCATTCGCCGCGGCGAGCTGCAGGTGCTGTATCAGCCGATTTTCGATCTCGACAGTCGCAACTGCGTCGCGGCCGAGGCCTTGCTGCGTTGGCGCCGGCCGGACGGCAGCCTGACCAGTCCCGACCTGTTCATTCCGATGGCGGAGAACACCGGCCAGATCCGGCAGATGACCGACTTCGTCCTGCAACGCCTGCTTGAGCAACTCGGTCAATTGCTGCGGGCCAATCCGCAGCTATACATCTCGGTCAACCTGGCGGCGTGTGATGTCATGGTCCCGCGTATCGGCCAGGTCATGGCGCGCCTGCTCACCCTGCACCGGGTCGCAGCCAGGCAAATTGCCTTTGAAGTCACGGAACGGGGACTGATCGATGTCGAGGTGGCGCGGGAAAACCTGCAAGCCTTGCGGGACGTCGGGCATCAGGTACTGATCGATGATTTTGGCACCGGTTATTGCAGCCTTGCCTACCTGCAAACCCTACCGGTGGATTGCCTGAAAATCGACAAGGCCTTTATTGATGCGCTGGGTCATGACGCGGCGAGCAGCGGCGTGGCCCCGCACATCATTCACATGGCCCAGTCACTGCATTTGAAGGTCATCGCCGAGGGCATCGAGCATGAATCCCAGGCCGCGTTGCTGAGCAGTGAAGGCGTGAAATTCGGTCAGGGCTGGTTGTTCGCCCATGCGCTGAGCTCGGTACAGTTCATCGAACTGATCACTCGCGGTCGCCGGCTGACCAAGCGACGCCTCGACGATGAAGCGTAAAGGCCGCTACACCGCGAGCGCCATATAGAACTGCGTGCCCTGCCCGGGTCGCGAATAAACTCCCATCCGCCCGCCGTGCAACTGAACGATCTCCTTGCACAGTGCCAGACCCAGTCCGGCCCCGCCTTTCTTGCGGCCAACCTGCACAAAGGGCTCGAAGATGCGCCCCTGCTGCCCGTAGGCGATGCCTTCGCCATTATCTTCGACGCTGATGATCACCCGCTCGCCATGGCGTCGGGCCTGCAACCGGATGAGACCACCCGGGGCGGTGTGGCGAAGCGCATTGTCGATCAGGTTGTCGAGCACACGGTCCAGTTGCGGCTGATCGGCCTGCAGGTGTGGCAATGGCCCCTGCATTTCCACCAACAACTCAATGCCCTTCTGTTCGGCACCTTCGGCAAATCGTAACCGCGCCTGCTCCAGCAAATCCTCGATGGAACAGGGCGCGAGCGTCAGTTTCTGCAGGCCATTCTGGTAACGGGAGAAATTCAGCAGATCGTTGATCAACTGCATCAGGCGCTGCATCTCTTCATTCACCGTGTCCAGCAAATCGGCTTCACGGGATTCTGCCGGGAAATGCGTGCGCTCGCGGAACAGGCCGAACGCCATGTGCATGCCGGTGACCGGGGTGCGCAGCTCATGGGAAGCGCGCAGCACAAACTCACTGCGTACACGCTCGAAGGCGCGCTGCTCGGTGACGTCATGCAACACCATCACCGCACCGAGAATATGGCCCTGGGTATGGCTGACCGGCGTCAGGCTGTAGGTCAGCAGACGCGACTCGCCATCGACCTCGACACTCAGATCCTCCGGCGCCCGCTCCAGCGTGCCGCCGCGCAGAACCAGTTGCAGCTGCTCATCGAGCTCGGGCCGCCCCAGTGCGGTGCCCAACCCTTGGCCAAGGCGATCGGTGTCCCAACCCAACTGACGCTGCGCTACCGGGTTGAGGTGCTCCAGGCGCCCCTGGCGATCAATCATCAGCAACCCGTCATCGATGCTGTCGAGCACGGCCTGCAACCGCTGCTGACCCGCCAGCAACTCATCGACGTTAGTGGCCTGATGCTCACGCAGCGCCTCGGCCATGATCCCGAAACGCTTGGTCAACTGGTTCAACTCGACCGCCGAGGAAATCGGCAGCGTGACGTCAAATTTGCCTTGGCCGATATTGTCCGCCGCCTGCGCCAGAGCCTCGATGGGCTCGCCGAAGCGCCGGGCGATGGCATGAGCCGTCACGAAACCGATGATCAGCACCGCAAGCCCGACCAACCCCAGCAACCCGGCGATCAGCAGCGCCCGCTCACGGGACGAACGCTCGGTTTCGCTGATGTTATCCAGCGCATGCTTGTGCTCATTGAGCAAACCCGTGCGCAGCGCATTGAATTTTTCAGTGAGCTCCTGGTTGCCACTCAGCACATGTTTCGGCTCACCGGCCGCTTCATACGCCTGGATAAAGCTCAAGTAATCAGCCTTGGCCTTTCTGAAGCCGTCCTCGTTGCCCTCGACCGGCTGCTCTCCGGCGATGCCTTGTTCCAACAGCTCAAGGTAATGCTGTTTGGACGCCTCGAAGGCCGCTGCGTCGTGATTTTCACTGAGCATGATGATCAGTTGATCACCCAGTGTCTGACGCAGTTTCAGCCCCAAGTCGAGGGTGACGAAGTTGTTGCGTACCAGTGCTTCCTGGCTACCGGCCATTTGCATCACGCTGACCAGCCCGAGCAGAAGCCCGAGCAGCGCCACGGTGATCAGCGCGGAAATGCTCAGGAACAGCCGGGTCCGCAACTTCATCGCCAGTCTCATTGGCGGCTCACAAGTTGTACTGTTTGCGTTTGCGGTACAGGGTCGAAGCGTCGATTCCCAGGGTTTTCGCCGCTTGATCCAGCGTGCCGGCGGTGGCCAGCACGGCGCCGATGTGGGCCTTCTCCAGTTCATCCAGGCTCAGTGCCGCGCCGATGCGGGGTGCATTGTTGACCGGCGTTTCGGCCATCCCCAGGTGGCTGATCTCGACTCGCTCCTGCGGGCAAATAATGCTCGCCCGTTCCACCACGTTACGCAGCTCTCGAATGTTCCCCGGCCAGCGGTAGCCCAGCAACGCCTCGCGAGCCTCGTCGCTGAAGCCCCGGGCCGGGCGCGCGTATTCCTTGACGAACCGGGCGAGAAACCGGTCGGCCAGGTTCAAAATGTCTTCTCTGCGTTCGCGCAGCGGTGGCAGGTGCAGGGTGATGACGTTCAGACGATAGAGCAGGTCTTCACGGAAACGGCCATCGCGAACCATGTCTTCGAGGTTCTGGTTGGTGGCCGCGAGGATACGGACATCGGCGCGACGGGTGACCGGATCGCCCACGCGCTCGTATTCCTTGTCCTGAATGAATCGCAGCAACTTGGGTTGCAAAATCAAGGGAAAATCGCCGATTTCATCAAGAAACAGCGTACCGCCGTCGGCCTGATTGACACGCCCCAAGGTGCTTTCGCTGGCCCCGGTGAACGCGCCGCGGCTGTGACCGAACAGCTCGCTTTCCATGAGTTCGGCGGTCAGCGACGGGCAGTTGATGGTGATGCAGGATTTTTTCGCCCGTTTGCTCCAGCCGTGAATAGCCTGGGACAGCTCGCCCTTACCGGTGCCGGATTCGCCGAGAATCAAGATATTGGCGTCGGTCACCGCAACCTGGCGGGCGGTTTCCAACACCACCTTCATCGCCGGGCTGTGGGAGTCCAGACCGTCCCTGGGTTTGCGCACCTCGCCTTCCAGGGCTTCCAGGCGCGCCGACAATTGCCGTACTTCCAGCTGTTTGGCGGTTGCCAGACGCAATTGATCCGGACTGCAAGGTTTGACCAGATAGTCGGCAGCGCCCGCCTGAATGGCATCCACGGCCGTGTCCACGGCCGAGTGAGCGGTGACGATCACCACGCGCATCCAGGGCGCCTGAATCCGCATCTGCGCCAACACATCCAGACCGTTGTCTTCACCCAGCCGCAAATCGAGGAAACACAGGTCAAAGACCTGACGTTGCAACAACGCGTCCGCCTGCGCAGCACTGTTGGCGGTCGCCACGCTGTAGCCCTCGTCTTCCAGGCAATAGCGAAAGGTACGCAGGATGGCAGACTCATCATCCACCAGAAGAATACGGCCTTGGTGCTCCGTGGCAGATTCCATTTTCCTACGCTCCTTAATGAATGATCTTGGTTAGTCCCGGAAAAATCGGGCAAGTTGCATGGTTTATTCTGATGCATTCCTTTCATGGCAGGGTAGCTCTCTCCTGACACGATGCCTTGTGTCCATTTCTGACACCTGCGCCCTTCTCTCAATTCAAAAATATTGCGACATCTGTCGAAACGATCGTGCATTACGCACGACGGCGCAAAGGGCCATCGTGCAGGATGCGTCCACAGTACTGCGTGCGTATTTATTAACTTATTGATTTATATCGATTTTTTTATATAAAAAAGCTGGCATGCAGACTGCAACTACCTGAGTAATGACAGGGCAATAACAAACGCCCTCAACGAAACGACCCCCCAGCGTGGGAGGAGCCTCAGGATGAATCGCCAACGTGCCGCCCAAAAGCGTTTCTCGCCACTGCATCTTCAGCAAGGTCTGTTCGCTGTACTGGCACTGCTGATCACTTTGATCGCCGGCCAGCAATTCCTTCGTTGCGAGCAGAACCAGCAGGAAGCAGCGTCGCGCATTTCCTTTGAGCATCCGACCCAGACCCACTTCACTGCCGCGAGCAGTGCCATGGCCGACAGCGCACAGATGCGCATGATGGATGTCGACCAGGCCCGTCCCGACGATGAGATGCCTCGTCAGGAACGCTGGGTGTTCTAACACCACAATTTTGGTGCGCCAGGCGCGCCGAAACGAGCAACACCTCTAAATAGAACCGTAAGGAGAATCACCATGTTGAGCTGGGCAATCACATTCCTGATCATTGCCATTGTCGCTGCCGTACTGGGCTTCGGTGGTATCGCGGGCACCGCCACGGGTATCGCCAAGATTCTCTTTGTAGTGTTCCTGGTGATGTTCATTGCGTCCTTCTTCTTTGGCCGTCGCGGTCGAGGCTGAACATGAGCGTCGGGTTAAGGACACTGGCGGCCGCCCCGCTGTTGGGCGGCCTTACCAGCGTAATGGCTGCCAAAGACGCACACCGCTTTCGCGGGAAACCGGATCAGGGTATGCAGGATTTGGTGATGGAACACCTGAAAAAAGATCCGCACCTATACCGAATTTGAAACATGAAAGGGGCTAAATGCCTCTTCCACTGCGCCCACCTGAGGAAGGTCGGTGCATGACCAAGGGGCCGGGACGTTCTGCCTGTTTCAGGGGCGGAGTGACCTACGGGTACAGGGAGTGCCTGCGCGAGGGCCGGGTCAGGTAAAAGCTGCGACGCAAGTTCGCCAGTCAAGCATGGCTCGACGGACTTGCGGAGAGCTTGTACGCGCAAAGCGTCGAGCTAGAGCGATTGAGTGATGCACATCCCCTCCCCCGAAAATCCTGTCTTTGATTTGCGCAATCTACTTTCCCCGCTGTTTAGCGAGCGACCGTATATCGCGAAAAACGGCTTTTATCTGGCCGTGAGTTTTCTTCCTGCCCTGTCGTATTTTCCCGAATTTTGTCGTCTATTCTGTTGATCAAGAAACGAACAATCTGCGCTGTGATGGCCGGTTCACGGCACTTATGCCTGCCGAAATGTCGTAATCGAACCGACTGGGACGCGAGTTTCAGTAAAAAAACCTCATGCCGATTCGGCATAGGGTAGGCGTTTACGGCATTAGACGCCGCTTCCTTGCATCTGAATAGTTGCGCCTTTTTTCGCCTGCCAGAGAGCCACTAACAAGCGCTCCGGGGCTCCTTATACGGGGGTAGATGCACAAGACTTTTTCGCCACAAGCGTTCCAGTTCATGCATCTGCTCGAGTCAAACTGAAGTAAGGGTAAAGATATGAAGAAGGCAAAGCTTAGCCTCGCCTGGCAGATCCTCATCGGTCTGGTATTGGGGATAGCAATCGGTGCACTGCTCAACCATTTCAGTGCCGAAAAAGCCTGGTGGGTCAGCAACGTCCTGCAACCGGCAGGCGATATCTTTATCCGTCTGATCAAGATGATCGTGATCCCGATCGTGATCTCCTCGCTGATCGTCGGCATCGCAGGCGTCGGCGACGCGAAGAAACTCGGGCGCATCGGCCTGAAGACCATCGTCTACTTCGAAATCGTCACCACCATCGCCATTGTGGTCGGCCTGCTGTTGGCCAACCTGTTCCATCCAGGCTCGGGCATCGACATGAGCACCCTGGGTACTGTGGATATTTCCAAGTACCAGGCGACCGCGGCCGAGGTTCAGCATGAACACGCGTTCATCGAAACCATCCTCAACCTGATCCCGTCGAACATCTTCGCGGCAATGGCCCGCGGTGAAATGCTGCCGATCATCTTCTTCTCCGTGCTGTTCGGTCTCGGTCTGTCGAGCCTGCAAGCGGACCTGCGCGAACCGCTGGTGAAGATGTTCCAGGGCGTGTCGGAAAGCATGTTCAAGGTCACTCACATGATCATGAACTACGCTCCGATCGGCGTGTTCGCACTGATCGCAGTGACTGTGGCCAACTTCGGCTTCGCTTCGCTGCTGCCACTGGCGAAACTGGTGATCCTGGTTTACGTCGCCATCGCCTTCTTCGCCTTCGTGGTGCTGGGCCTGATCGCTCGCCTGTTCGGCTTCTCGGTGATCAAGTTGATGCGCATCTTCAAGGACGAGCTGGTACTGGCCTACTCCACCGCCTCCTCCGAAACCGTGCTGCCGCGCGTTATCGAGAAGATGGAAGCCTACGGCGCACCGAAGGCCATTTGCAGCTTCGTAGTGCCGACCGGGTACTCGTTCAACCTCGACGGTTCGACCCTGTACCAGAGCATCGCGGCGATCTTCATTGCCCAGCTGTACGGCATCGACCTGTCGATCAGCCAGCAACTGCTGCTGGTCCTGACCTTGATGGTGACCTCCAAAGGCATCGCCGGCGTACCGGGCGTGTCTTTCGTGGTGCTGCTGGCGACCCTGGGCAGTGTCGGTATCCCACTGGAAGGCCTGGCGTTCATCGCCGGTGTCGACCGCGTCATGGACATGGCCCGTACCGCGCTGAACGTGATCGGCAATGCCCTGGCCGTGCTGGTCATCGCTCGCTGGGAAGGCATGTACGACGACGCCAAGGGCCAACGCTACTGGAACTCCCTGCCGCACTGGCGCAGCAAAGAGAAGCTGCCGGCTGGCGAGATTTCCCGCAACTAGCGCATGCCCCCTGTAAGAGCAGTCGGTCGACGCTCGACTGCTCGCGATGGCAACAGGAGCACCGCGCTCATCCAGAATGCCCGCGTCATCGTTGACGTTCATCGCGAGCAGGCTCGCTCCTACAGGGGTCCAGGCAAGCCGTATTAAACAAACCCCGGAGAAATCCGGGGTTTGTCGTTTCTGGCCACCCCGCTATCATTCGCGCATCTTTTGGGGGATTTGACCGATGCTAAATGGCCTATGGCTTGGCTTCTTCATCGTGGCGGCCGTGTCGGCACTGGCGCAGTGGCTGATAGGCGGCAACGCCGGGATTTTCGCGGCGATGGTGGAAAGCATATTCGCCATGGCCAAGTTATCGGTCGAGGTCATGGTGCTGCTGTTCGGCACCCTGACCCTCTGGCTGGGCTTTCTGCGGATCGCCGAGAAAGCCGGGATCGTCGAATGGCTGGCCAGGGCCCTTGGCCCGCTGTTTCTGCGCTTGATGCCGGAAGTCCCGCCCGGCCACCCCGCCATCGGCCTTATCACCCTTAACTTCGCCGCCAACGGCCTGGGCCTGGACAACGCCGCCACACCCATCGGCCTCAAGGCCATGAAAGCCCTGCAGGAGCTCAATCCCAGCGCAACGGTCGCCAGCAATGCGCAGATCCTGTTCCTGGTGCTCAACGCTTCTTCTCTGACCCTGCTGCCGGTGACGATCTTCATGTACCGCGCCCAGCAAGGCGCGCCCGACCCGACCCTGGTGTTTCTGCCGATTCTGTTGGCCACCAGTTGCTCGACCATCGTCGGCTTTCTATCCGTGGCGTTCATGCAACGTCTGCGTGTCTGGGACCCGGTGGTGCTGGCCTATCTGATTCCCGGCGCCCTCGCCCTCGGTGGCTTCATGGCGCTGCTGGCTACGCTTTCGGCCACTGCGCTGGCCGGTCTGTCGTCGATCCTCGGCAACCTGACGCTATTCGGGCTGATCATGTTGTTTCTGGTGATTGGCGCACTGCGCAAAGTGAAGGTTTACGAGGCCTTCGTCGAAGGTGCCAAAGAAGGTTTCGACGTGGCGAAAAACCTGCTGCCGTATCTGGTGGCAATGCTATGCGCGGTAGGTGTTTTGCGCGCATCCGGGGCCCTGGATTTCGGCCTCGACGGGATTCGTCATCTGGTGCAATGGGCGGGCCTCGATACGCGTTTTGTCGATGCGCTGCCAACCGCGATGGTCAAGCCGTTCTCTGGCAGCGCCGCCCGGGCGATGCTGATCGAAACCATGAAAACCTCCGGCGTGGACAGCTTCCCGGCGTTGGTCGCGGCGACGGTTCAGGGCAGTACCGAAACAACGTTCTATGTGCTGGCGGTGTACTTCGGCTCGGTCGGCATCCAGCGCGCGCGGCATGCGGTGGGGTGTGCATTGCTGGCCGAGCTGGCGGGGGTCTTGGGCGCCATTGGCGTTTGCTACTGGTTCTTCGGCTAACTGAGCCTCCCTGTAGGACCGAGCCTGCTCGCGATCAACCCGAGCGCACCGAGGGATGTCCGGTGCCCAGCGTCATCGTTCACGATCATCGCGAGCAGGCTCGCTCCTACAAAGGGTCTGTGTAGACTTCAAAGTCGCGCTGGCGGCGCGAGTTTCTGCCCTTGCTCAACCGCCCAAACCACCACCTGCGCCGTCAGTTGATCGGTGGCCTGACCGAACCCGGTCACTACCGCCGGCACCTTCACATCGCTCAGCGGCTGGCGCACTTCGAAGCGTTTACTCGCGAGGATCCGTTGATCAGCGCCACGTACCAGCAAGGCGTCCAGGCGCACCACCACGCTGGCGCCCGAGCCCTGATACTCGGTCTGAAATGCCTGCAGGCTGCCGCCCAGCTCCAGGTCTGCCTGGAAATTGCTGTCGTCGGTGCTCAGCAGCGTCACGCGGCCATCACGCTGGAATCCATCGAGCAGGCGATTGCGCAACAGCACCGGCGCCGGATCGCTCCAGCGCGAGGCCTTGTAGCTGATGATCACATCGCCTTGAGGGATCACCGCAATGTTGGGGCTGTTCAACGCTTCGCTGGCCTGGGGTTTGTTCAGGCGCAACGACCAGCGCTGCGGCGTCCCATGGCTGGTTGCCGTGCTGGATTGGGCCGAAGGTAACCGATAGACATCAAACGGCTCGGACTTGGGCAGGATCGAGCACGAACTGATCAGAGTGAACCCGGCGAGGAGGGCAAAGTGAATCAACTTCATGGGGTAAATTCCTTGTTCTTGTCACTGCCCAACAGGTAGCCGCTGGGGTTGGACTCCAGACGCTGGGAGATGGCGCGCAGCGAGCTCAGGGTTTCACGCAACTCCCGCACCGCCGGGGCCAGCCCATTGAGACCCTGCATGCCGCTATTGAGCGAGTCCTGATTGGTGGCCAGCAGTTTGTTGATGGTCGCGCTGCTCTGTTCCAGCGACTTCATGGCCTGCTCGGCGCTGCCGAACATCTGCTTGCCCTGATCATTGAGCAAACCGTTGGCGTTGCGCATCAGCGCCGACGTCTGCTCCATCATGGTGCTGGCCTGCTGGCCGACCGAGGCCAATTGCTTGATCGCCTGACCCAGGTCGCCGCGCTGATCGGCGATGGTGCCGGTGGTTTGTTCCAGATGCTCCAGGGTCTTGCTGATGCGCTCGATGTTTTCTTCGGAAAACATCTGGTTGGCGTTGTGCATCAGCATGTTCACCCCGGACATCAGGTCATTGCTGTCGTTCAGCAAACGGGCGATGGGCGAAGGCGCTGCGATGATGGTCGGCAGGCTGCCATCCTTACCCTTTAACGCCGGGCTTTGTGGCGTGCCGCCACTGAGCTGGATGATCGACGTCCCGGTGACACCCGTCAGCGCCAGTTTGGCCTGAGTGTCTTCCTTGACCGGAGTGTCGCCACCCAGGCGAATCCGCGCCAGCACCCGGCGCGGGTCTTTCGGGTCCAGGCGCAACGACACCACGTCGCCGACCTTGATCCCGCTGTACTGCACGGAACTGCCCTTGGACAGGCCGCTGACCGCCTCGTTGAACACGACTTCGTAATCCTTGAACTCAGTGTCGACGCTGGACTTGGCCAGCCACAGGCCGAAGAGCAGGGCGCCCGTCACCACAATCACGGTGAACAGGCCGATCAATACATGATGGGCTCGGGTTTCCATGTCAGACCTCGTTGAACTGTTTAGCGGCACTCAACGCCGCGCGGCCGCGAGGGCCATGGAAGTATTCGTGAATCCACGCGTCGTCGGTTTCCGAAACCTTGTCGATGGCGTCCGCCACCAGCACTTTCTTCTGCGCCAGCACCGCCACCCGGTCAGTGATGGTGTAGAGCGTATCGAGGTCGTGAGTCACCAGAAACACGCTCAGGCCCAAGGCATCGCGCAAGGTCAGGATCAGTTGATCGAAGGCCGCGGCGCCAATCGGATCGAGTCCGGCGGTGGGCTCGTCGAGAAACAGTATGTCCGGGTCCAGCGCCAGGGCCCGCGCCAGCGCCGCGCGCTTGATCATGCCGCCAGACAGGGAGGCGGGGTACTTGTCTGCCGCCGACAGCGGCAACCCGGCCAGCGCCAGTTTCACCGCCGCCAGGTGCTCGGCGTCATTGCGGCTCAAACCGGCGTGTTCGATCAGGGGCAGGGCGACGTTCTCGGTCACCGTCAACGAAGAAAACAACGCGCCTTTCTGGAACAGCACGCCGAACCGCCGTTCGACCATCGAGCGCTCGTGCTCGGACAGCGTCGGCAGGTTCTTGCCAAAGACCTTCACCATGCCCTCGCTGGGCTGGCGCAAACCGACAATGCTGCGCAGCAGCACCGACTTGCCACTGCCGGAACCGCCGACCACGGCAAGGATCTCGCCCTTGTACAAATCCAGATCGAGGTTCTCGTGCACGCTCTGTCGACCAAAGCGATTGCACAGCCCACGGACTTCGATCACCGCCTCGGTGGGCGCTCGGGGTAAACGGCTCACCAGCCCATCTCCATGAAAAACAGCGCGGCCACGGCGTCGAGCACGATCACCACGAAGATCGATTGCACCACGCTCGAGGTGGTGTGCGCGCCGACAGACTCGGCGCTGCCGCTGACCTTGAAGCCTTCCAGGCAACCAATGGCGGCGATCAGGAATGCAAAGATCGGCGCTTTGACGATCCCCACCACAAAGTGCTGAACGCCGATGTCCGATTGCAGCAGCGATAAAAACATCGCCGGCGAAATACCCAGCGACACCGCGCAGACCACTCCACCGCCAACAATCCCCGACAGCATCGCCAGAAAGGTCAGCATCGGCAGTGAGACCAGCAGCGCCAAGACCCGAGGCACCACCAGCAACTCCATCGGGTCGAGGCCCAGCGTGCGGATCGCGTCGATTTCTTCGTTGGCCTTCATCGAACCGATCTGCGCAGTGAACGCACTGGCGGTGCGCCCGGCCATCAGGATCGCGGTGAGCAACACGGCGAATTCGCGCAGAAAGGAGAACGCCACCAGGTCCACCGTAAACACCGTGGCGCCGAAATTGGCCAACACCGTCGCCCCGAGAAACGCCACAACGGCGCCCACCAGAAAGGTCAGCAGGGCAACGATGGGCGCCGCGTCGAGGCCGGTCTGCTCGATGTGCGCCACCATCGGCGTGATGCGCCAGCGCTTGGGGCGAAACAGGTTGCGGGCGATGGTTTCCAGGATCAGGCCGACGAAACCAAGCAGCTGCAGGGTGTCTTGCCAGACCGCGTCCACCGCACGGCCTATGCGGTTCAGCAGTTGAACGCCGACGTTGATTTCCGGTTCCTTGAGCGGCACACAGAAATCCGTCAGCGAACGGTAGATCCTTTGCAGCAACGCGCGGTCGGCAGAAGAGAGGGTGCAATCGGGGTGTTCGGCTGATCGGCCCAGGCGCTCGGAGCCCAGCAGCTCCACCAACAGCGAGGCACCTGCCGTATCGAGCGCGCCGAGACCATTGAGGTCGATGCGGGTGTTGTCGTCGTATTGACCTTCGAGCTTTTCGCTCAGCAGTTTGAGGTCGGCGTAATGGGCGAGCGTCCAGTCCCCTGTAACCCTTATCCGGGGCGGGGTGTGCGAGGTATCCAGTTGGGCATTGCCCGCCGCAGTGTTGCTGGTCATAAGCTCCGTGCTTTTTCGGCTGTTACGCAGACCTACGTAATAGCACGAACCGCATTACTTTTCTTTGATCGCTGTGCTGTCAGTGACCTTGAAGCGCAGCACGCCGATCAGTTGGCCGTCCTCGGTCAGCACCCGGACCTGCCAGTTGCCTGCGGGGCTTGAGGGGAAGTTCTGCTTATGGGTCCAGGCGCGGTAGCCTTCCTTGCGACCGCCATGAATATCCAGAGGGATGCGATCGACTTCTTTACCGTCGAACTGCCAGACGTGATAAATCCGTTCGTCCAGGCCACGGGGAGCGTTGATCGCGGTGTAGGCGTACAGACCGCCACCACGAATCTGCTCAGCGCTGACCTCTTCAAGGCTGTCACCGGGGGTGCGGTCCTGCATTTGCGTGCTGATGGCCACGTCGGTCATCCACAGGGTTGCTGGCGGCACCCACGATCGCAGTACCCAGCCAACGCCGCCGATCCCCACGGTAATGCTCAGAATCGCCAAGGCGTTGCGCACGGTCCGAATCGGAAAAATCGAAGCGAGGCTCGGGAACGACAATACGACGGCGATACCCAGCGCCAGTTTGAAACTCTGGGACGTGGTCAGGTGCATGATCACGGGGAGGGCGGTAAGCAGGGCGGCGAACAGCGTCAGCGTGTGCAACGCCAGGAAGGCCCATCGCCGTGGTGCCAGCCATTTGTAGTAGAGCGGGTCAGTGATGGAAATCAGCGCCGCGATGCCCAGCATCCCGGTGAAGAATAATTGGCCGCTGTTCCAGGTGGTGGTGATGAAAAAGAACGGCAGGACGAAAAACAGGCTTTCCTGGTGGATCATCTGCGTCGCATAACGCAGCAGAGGCTGGGGAATTTCCCGTTTGAAGACCTTGGTGAACAGCTTGGTCAGGCTGTTTTCCAGCATCAACCAGACCCAGCTCACCAGCATGATGGTGGTGATCCAGCTCGCCAGACCTTGTTGACGGTCGACCAGAATGAAACTGCAGACGCCGGAGATAAAACCACCGAGCGCAATGACCCCGGGGTAGCGCTTCATCAGTTCGAGAATGCGCTGTATGAAAAGGGTCAGGGTAGGCATTCGGCGGTTCACAGTAGTCGTAGGAAAAATCCCCGACAGGTTACCGCCGGCAGGGCAGTGTGGCGAGAGGCCATTAACTTCTGCAGGCACCGGCCTGCAAACGGCCCCGGGTTATCCAGCCAACACCCGTTATCGTTGACGACCTTCGCTGGCAAGCCAGCTACAGGGGGTCGGTTAGTGTTTGCGGTGGATGCGCCAGGCCAATAGTCCAAGTACCAGGAACGCCAACATGCCGCCGATTGCCCACAGCACCTGGTCATAACTGAGCAACGGCTTCTCGATCCGCAGATACCCCGGTTGCATGAGCAACTCGCGCATCGCCTTGTTCGCTTCCTCCAGCGTCACGCCCTGAAACTCTCTGGCCGGATCGACGAAACGACCGTCCTCATAGTCCCCAAGGGCGCCCCAATAGTAATCGGCCAACGCGCTGTTGCCTTGCACGGCCCAGGCCTGGCGGGCGATGGCAGCCTGTTTGAGGCGGTTGAAGGTCTCGGCATTGAGACCGTCCTTGAGCAGCCCGGCTTTCAAGTCCTCCAGGACCTGTTGCGCCTCGGCCACGTCGTCGCGCTCCAGATCGGCGTTCAGGCTCATGAAGCCCACGCCACCAAATACCTCGCGCTCGGCCCACGGACCATAGGACAAGCCGTGCGCCAGGCGTAACTGACGATAGAGCGCCCAGTCCAGATAGTCCTTGAGCAGGTCGAAAGTTACATCGTGCTCATCTTCCTGAACCGGCTCCGGCACCAACCAGTGCAGTTTGGCGCCGCCACCGATAAAGCCCTGGGTCAGGACGCGCACATGGGCAGCGCTGGACTGGATCTGCGGCAGAGCCGGGTGATCGGTGGGGTTGATCGCTTCGAGCGCGCCGTAGGTGCGCTCCAGATAAGCCGGCAGCAATCGGTCCAGGTCGCCGACGATGATCAGTGTCATGTTGTTCGGTGCGTACCAGTCCTTTCGCACCTTCTCCAATTGATCGCGGGTCAACTGACCAACTTCTGCGCGCTCCTGGCACTTGAGGCCCAGTTCCACCGCCAGTTGATTGCTGGCGGTGTGGCCCAGGTCCTGGCGATCCAGCCAGCGCTGCAGGTGAGAATAGTGACCACCGTCTTCGCGCTCGACCACTTGCTTGGCAGCGTTGATGGCGTTCTCGTCGAACCGGGTCTGGGTCAACAGCGCCAGCAGCAGGTCGAGTACCTGCCGCTGGTTTTTCGCCGGGGCCTCGATCACAAACGTGGTGTCGGCATTGCTGGTGTAGGCGTTCCATTCGCCACCCAATGCCTGCATGCGCTCTTCCAGGCCACCTTCGCCGCTGGCGTCGATGCCACTGAACAGCAAGTGTTCAAGCAGGTGCGGCAGTTCCTTGTCGGCGCAGCTGAAGTCATCCAGGCCAACGCCAACCACCAGCCGAATCGCCACATGACCGCGATCAATACCGGGCTTGAGCAGCAATTGCAGACCGTTGCGCAGGGCATAGCCCTCGACCTGGAAACGATCCAGGGCAAACGAAGGGAGTGAGCCAAGCAACAGACAGACGAACAACAGACAACGCATAACGAGCTTCCCGGCAACCCATCGGAGATCCGTTTCATCCTTCAGTCCGCCATCGCGGGCAAGCCCGCTCCCACAGGAACATCGCAGACCTGTGGGAGCGGGCTTGCCCGCGAAGACGGCCTTGGAGCTGAATCAATAGTACTGACTGACCATGCTGCCAGACGTTCAAGGCGAATGTGTAATGTCGGTCAAATCATCGACCGCCAGCGCACCGGTTTCGGCCGTTTCCAACACCACATAGGCACTGCTGCAGAACAGTGAGTTCAGACGCTTCATGTCGGCGATCAACTCCAGGTGCAGCGAACTGGTCTCGAGACTCTGCACGATCTTACGTTGCAAACGGCTGACATGCGCATGGGCCATGCGGCGCTCCTGAGCGCGAAAGCGACGTTTCTCGCGCAACAACTGGCGGGCACTTTCCTTGTCGGCACTGAGGAACACCGACAATCCCAGACGCAGGTTGGAGATCAACTGGCTGTGCAGCCCTGCCAACTCTTCCAGGCCGACCTCGGAAAACGACCGACGCTGGGACGTTTTCTGCTGCTGCACTTTACGCAGCATGCGTTCGATCAAGTCGCTGGCGAGCTTGAGGTTGATCGCCAGCTCGATAATTTCCGCCCAGCGCCGGCTGTCCTGATCACTGAGGTCTTCCCGGGGCATTTGCGCCAGATACAGCTTGATCGCACTGTAGAGCGCCTCGACATCATCGGTCAGACGCCGCACTTCCTGGGTCACGGCGGTTTGCTTGCCCTGCAGCACATCGAGCATGGCCTCGAGCATGTTGTCGATCAGATCCCCCATGCGCAGGGTTTCCCGGGCGGCGTTGGCCAGCGCCAGGCTGGGCGTGACCAACGCCGTCGGATCCAGGTGCCGGGGTTTGGCCATGCCGTTGGCTTGCGGGCGCTCCGGCAGTACCCACGCACAGAACCTGGCCATCGGCTCGACACTGGGCAGCAGGATCAGGCAGCGCGCGGTGTTGTAAAGCAGATGGAAGCCAATGACCATTTCCTGCGGGCTGAAATCCAGACTATCGAGCCAGTGCACCAGCGGGTCGAGCACAGGAATGATCAGCAACAGGCCGATCAGCTTGTACAACAGGCTGCCCAGCGCCACCTGGCGGCCGGCGGAGTTCTGCATGCTGGTACTGAGGAACGCGAGAATGCCGCTGCCGATATTGGCGCCGATCACCAGGCCGATCGCTACCGGCAGGCTGATCACGCTGGCGCCGGCCAGGGTTGCGGTCAGCAGCACCGCCGCCAGGCTGGAGTAGGAAATCATCGCGAACATCGCGCCGACCAGGGCATCGAGCAGGATATCGCCGGTCAGGGAGGCAAAGATCACCTTCACCCCTTGGGCGTGGGTGATGGGTGCGGCGGCTTCGACGATCAGTTGCAAGGCCAGAATGATCAAACCCAGGCCAATGGCCACGCGGCCCATCTGACCCAGGCGGGTCTGTTTGCGCGACAGGAAAAAAATCACCCCGAGAAAGATCAGCAGCGGCGACAGCCATGACAGATCGAAGGTCAACACCCGCGCCATCAGCGCGGTACCGACATCGGCGCCCAGCATGGTCGCCAGCGCCGGGGTCAACGCCATCAGGCCCTGACCGACAAACGAGGTCACGAGCATGGCGGTGGCGTTGCTGCTCTGGACCATGGCCGTCACCACAATCCCCGCGATAAACGCCAGCCAGCGCTTGGACATGTTCTGGCCAATCACGTGGCGCAGGTTGGAACCGTAAACCCGCAGGATGCCGGTTCGGACGATGTGCGTGCCCCAGATCAACAGGGCCACGGCAGATAATAAATTGAGCAGGGTGAGCATACAGGCCCCCTGTGGTGGTAGCGCCCCAAAGGAGCAAGTTGACGGTGCCGCGCTTTTTTCTACGTTTTGTACTTAAGCTGTAGTTGGCTAACGGTCTGGGCGCCAGCATCGCATAGCTAAAGTAGCGATTGAAACAAAACCGTCATGAAACCTGACCTTCCAGCCACCCAAAACAAATGTGAGAGCGAGCTTGCTCGCGATTGGGCCCTCACATTCAACATTGATGTTGAATGATGGACCGCTATCGCGAGCAGGCTCGCTCCCACAGGGCGTTGCGTATTTGCGGGTTACTGGCCCGGAATGTCCTTGCGCAGTTTCACCGGGTCACGCTGCTGTTTCTTTCTTGCAATCGCAGTGCGCATCTTGATGTTGATCGCTTCCACCGCCAGCGAGAACGCCATGGCGAAATAGACGTAGCCTTTTGGCACGTGCACGTCGAAGGATTCGGCAATCAGCACCGTACCGACCACCAACAGGAACGACAGCGCCAGCATCTTCAGCGAAGGGTGCTTGTCGATGAACTCGCTGATGGTGCCGGAAGCCCACATCATCACCAATACGGCCACGATGATGGCCGCGACCATGACCGGTACGTAGGAGACCATGCCGACCGCGGTGATTACCGAGTCCAGGGAGAACACGATGTCAATGATCGCAATCTGGATGATGGTGTAGAGGAAATTGCCGCCCGCGCCACTCGGCTCGTCGTTGGTTTCGTCTTCGCCTTCCAGCGCGTGGTACATCTCCTGCGAGCTTTTCCACAACAGGAACAGGCCACCGAAGAACAGGATCAGGTCTCGCCCGGAAATACCCTGGCCGAACACGACGAACAGGTCGGCGGTGAGGCGCATGACCCAAGTGATCGACAGCAACAATAGAATCCGCGTGACCATGGCCAGCGCCAGCCCGAAAATCCGGGTGCGCGCCTGCATGTGTTTGGGCATGCGGCTGACCAGGATCGAAATCATGATGATGTTATCGATACCCAAGACGATTTCCAGGGCGGTCAGGGTAAAGAAGGCAACCCAGATTTCAGGGTTGGTCAGCCATTCCATGTGTATTCCTTTGAGCGAGTGTTAAACCACGAAGGGCCCGGGCTTCAAACCAAAAAGCCTGGACCCGAAGTGGTGAGTCTTGGGCTTATAGCGTGCTGAACAGCGGGAAAATCCCCATCAGCAATGCGGCAACCAGTATGCACATGCACACCAGCACTGCCCATTTCAGGGTGAAGCGCTGATGGTCACCGAAATCGATACCGGCCAGGGCCACCAACAGGTAGGTCGATGGTACCAGCGGGCTCAGCAAGTGGACGGGCTGACCGACGATCGAGGCACGTGCCATTTCCACTGCGGTAATACCGTAGTGGCTGGCGGCTTCGGCAAGTACCGGTAACACGCCGTAATAAAACGCATCGTTCGACATGAAGAACGTGAACGGCATGCTCACCAGCGCCGTGATCACGGCCAGGTAAGGGCCGAGGAAATCAGGGATCACTGCCAACAGGCTTTTCGACATGGCATCCACCATACCGGTGCCCGACAGGATGCCGGTAAAAATACCGGCGGCAAAGATCAGCCCGACCACCGCCAGAACGCTGCCGGCGTGGGCCGCGATACGATCTTTCTGCTGTTGCAGGCACGGATAGTTGACGATCATCGCAATACTGAACGCCACCATGAACAGCACGGGCAGCGGCAACAGACCAGCGATCAGGGTGCACATCAACGCCAGGGTCAGGGCACCGTTGAACCAGATCAGGTTCGGACGACGGGCATCCGGGAACTGCGAAACACTGATTACGCTGTGGTCGACTTCATCGCCAACCAGATGCAGCTCACCCAGACGCGCCCGCTCACGCTTGCCGTAGAAGTAGGCAATGACGAGGATCGCCAGCACACCGGCAGCCATCGCCGGAATCATCGGCACGAAGATCGCCGACGGATCCACATGCAATGCACTGGCGGCGCGAGCGGTCGGGCCACCCCACGGGGTCATGTTCATCACGCCACCGGCGAGGATGATCAGGCCGGCCATGATCCGCGGGCTCATGCCGATACGGCTGTAAAGCGGCAGCATGGCGGCCACGCAAATCATATAAGTGGTCGCGCCGTCACCATCGAGGGAGACGACGAGCGCCAGTACGGCGGTGCCGACCGAAACTTTCAACGGGTCGCCCTTGACCAGCTTGAGGATCTTGCGCACGGCCGGGTCGAAAAGACCCGAATCGATCATCAGGGCGAAGTACAGAATGGCGAACATCAGCATCACGCCGGTCGGCGCAAGCTTGGTAATGCCTTCGAGCATCATCGGGCCGATTTTCGGGGCAAAGCCGCCGAACAGGGCGAAGACGATCGGGATGATGATCAGGGCGATCAGCGCGGACAGGCGCTTGGTCATGATCAGGAACATGAACGTGATGACCATGGCGAAGCCAAGGAAAGTCAGCATGGGAATACTCCAGGCGTAGCGCGGCTAGGGAAAGGGCGGATCGGGCGGGATCAGCGCAGAACGGCAAGCACGAGGCGTACGGACGGAGTTGGAGCGAAGCGGCGGATAGAAGAGGACATCAGGATCACCATTGTTGTTGTTAAATGGGCCGGGCGAGCAATCGCACACTCGTGTTGGCCAACCGGTCTGTTGCCGGCAGTGGGGGCGATCCTAATCGGGGAAGCTTTCAGCCAGCTTTCGCCGATGAAAGCTTTGACCGGATGCATAACCGGTCGTCGGACGCTATCTGGACCGACAACCGCTTGCCGAGGCTGCATTCGAACGAGCATTCGCCGGGCGAGCCTGAAGAAAGCATCTGATCAAAAAATAGACAGATCCAGTGGGCGAATCGCGCCCATCCAGATGGCGTGCTCGCTGTGGTCCAGCAGATCGTCGCCGGTGTCCGGGTGCAGGAACACCACCAGACCCTTGCGGTTGAGCGCCAGCCACGGCAACACATCGCCGATGAGCTCAGGTCCGAAGGCCAGCTGGCAACTCCAGTCCGGATGCGGGCCGACGGGGCGTTCGTGGACGCGGCCCATCTTCAGCGGAAACAATTGTGCTGCCTGTTCACACAACGCCCGAGCCTGATCGATGGTGCTGGCATCGAAGTAAACATGGGCGTGATAGCCCTTGATCCGTTGCATTTGAATCCCTCCAAAACCCGGTCGAACCCTCACCGTTTCCCACAGGTCACACGCCATATACGCAGAAAACAACGGAGCCCGGCCATGAAAAATGCCGAAACCCCGGCGGTGAAGGTGGTGCTTTATGGTGCCATGAGTAGCCTCGGCAGCGCGCTGATGGCTGAAATGTTGCGCCGCCAACATGAAGTGATCGCCATTCTCGATGACCTGACGGCACTCGCGCCACGTCCGGGCTTGCGCACAAAGACGGGCGACCTGTTTGACGCCGATCGGGTCAAGCAAAGCGTGGCGGGCAGCTCAGCTGTCATCTGCTTGTTGGACGCGCCAGGATTACCCTTCAACAGCGAATATGTAGAAAAGACCATCGTACCGGGCCCCGTCGAGCAGGTGCTGGCGGTGGATGCATTGATCGATGGTATGCGGGCGGCGGGCGTTGCACGGTTGTTTCTGGTGGGTGACTTCGAGGTGCTGGACGATCCCGAGATTGACGACGGCCTGCAACGTCACGCGGCCGAAGAAATACGCGAAGCGCTGCAAAGCAGCGCCTTGCAGTGGACACTGGTAAACGCCCCGCGGGGCGTGCCCGGACTGACCATCGAACATTTCAGTCAGGTCAGCAGCAGCCTGGAGCCAGGTCTGGCAGATCCATTGAAACGTCTGACCCGGACTGCCGTGGGAATCGCGGATGAATTGCGTTTGAACCTGCACATCGGCGAGCACGTCAACTTCATCGCGGCTGAACCCTAAACCGCAATCGAGGGCAGGGCCAGACCATTGAGCGATTGCGCACTGCTGGCCTGCTCGGCCATCAACCAGTCGACAAACTGTTGAATCAACGCGCCGCGCCGCTTGCGTTGCGGCAGGACCACGTAATAGCCCAGCCGGGATATCACCGTCTCGGCGATGGGACGGCACAACAGACCTTGCGCCAGCAAGTTATCCACAAGGTGGCGCCAGCCGATGGCCACGCCCTGACCGCCAATCGCGGCCTGGATCAGCAGGGTGTAGTTGTCGAAACGCAACTGGCCAGGCGCCGGGGGAGAGGTAATCCCCAAGGCGCGAAACACGCCGCTCCAATCAAACCAGTGGCTGCTGTTTTCACCGCGAAGGTGCAACAACGGAAACTCCAGCAGCGCCTGGGCGGGCAAGGGCAGGGGACGCTCACTCAGCAACTGCGGGCTGCACACCGGGAAAACTTCCTCACTGAACAGCCAATGGCTTTCGCCCTGTTTGAAGCGGCCATCACCGAACAGCACCGCCACATCGATATCGGTACGTAGCATGTTATGGCTGCGCTCACTGGTCACCAGGCTGACGTCCACCTGCGGATGGGCCGCGTGAAAGCGATGCAGGCGCGGCATCAGCCAGTACGCCGCGAATGCGAAATCAGTCGCGACTTGCAGCACCTCATGCTGTTGTTGTGCACTGATAGCGCTTAATCCTGCATCGATTTGCTGCAAACCGATCTGAACTTGCTCGAAAAGAATCATCCCGGCCTCGGTCAGTTCGATCCCGCGATAAATACGATCGAACAGGCGTGTCGCCAGTCGTTCTTCCAACCGTTTGATCTGCTGACTGATGGCCGGTTGCGTGGTGCCGAGTTCAACAGCGGCGGCAGTGAAACTGCGTTGGCGGGCCGCGGACTCGAACGCACGAAGCAAATCCAGGGACAGGTCACCCAGGGCGTCATACATAAGCTGTGCTTATCCTAGTCATTGCCGTACATGGGCTTTACCGCAATGTGCATGGGTTACATGCTCGATCGCAGCACTCTCGCATAAACATCCACTATGGAATGCCGCGATCACATGAAGCGCAAGAACATTCTTTTCATCATGGCCGATCAGATGGCCGCGCCAATGTTGCCGTTCTACGGTCCTTCGCCGATCAAACTGCCTAATCTCAGTCGCCTCGCCGCCCAAGGCGTGGTATTCGACGCCGCGTACTGCAACAGCCCTCTGTGTGCGCCATCGCGCTTTACCCTGGTCAGCGGTCAGTTGCCGAGCAAGATTGGCGCCTACGACAACGCAGCGGATTTCCCGGCCGATGTACCGACCTATGCCCACTATCTGCGTCGCCTCGGCTACCGCACCGCGCTGTCGGGCAAGATGCATTTCTGCGGCCCGGACCAATTGCACGGCTATGAAGAACGTCTGACCAGCGATATCTATCCAGCCGACTACGGCTGGGCAGTGAATTGGGACGAGCCGGATGTGCGCCCGTCCTGGTATCACAACATGTCTTCGGTGCTGCAAGCCGGACCCTGCGTACGCACCAATCAACTCGATTTTGACGAAGAAGTGGTGTTCAAGGCCCAGCAGTATTTGTTCGATCACATCCGCGAAGACGGCGACCGGCCGTTCTGCCTGACCGTTTCGATGACTCACCCCCATGATCCGTACACCATTCCCAAGGCATTCTGGGATCTGTACGACGATGCCGATATCCCGTTGCCTGTGACGCCGGATCAACACGAACTCGACCCGCATTCGCAACGCTTGCTCAAGGTCTACGACCTGTGGGACAAGCCGCTGCCTGTGGATAAGATCCGCGACGCCCGCCGCGCCTATTTCGGCGCGTGCAGCTATATCGATAGCAACGTCGGCAAACTCCTGCAAACACTCGAAGATACCGGGCTCATCGATGACACCATCATCGTGTTCTCTGGCGACCACGGCGACATGCTCGGTGAGCGTGGCCTCTGGTACAAAATGCACTGGTATGAAATGGCGGCTCGCGTGCCCCTGTTGATAAGTGCCCCGGGGCAATTCGGCGCCGGTCGTGTCAGCGCCTCAGTGTCCACTGCCGACCTGCTGCCGACCTTCGTCGAACTGGCGGGCGGTTCGCTGGAACCGGGCTTGCCGCTCGATGGCCGTTCACTGGTTCCGCACCTGCAAGGGCAGGGCGGTCACGACGAAGTGTTCGGCGAGTACATGGCCGAAGGCACCATCAGCCCGTTGATGATGATTCGCCGCGGCGCCTACAAATTCATCTACAGCGAAGACGACCCTTGCCTACTCTTCGATGTGCACAATGACCCGCACGAACTGGAAGAACTCAGCCAGTCTCCGCAACATCGCCTGCTGTTCGACGATTTTCTCGCCGAAGCGCGGGCCCGATGGGACATCCCCGCGATCCACCAACAGGTGCTCGCGAGCCAACGACGCCGGCGTTTCGTTGCCGATGCGCTGACCATCGGCAAACTGAAGAGCTGGGATCACCAGCCGCTGGTGGACGCCAGTCAGCAGTACATGCGCAACCACATCGACCTTGATGATCTGGAGCGTAAAGCACGTTATCCACAACCCTGCCAAAACCAATAATGTTAAGGGGAAGTCCATGCAAAGGTTATCCACAATACTGACGGTCGGGCTCCTGGCTCTGGGCAGCACTTCGGCGTTTGCCGATCAGAGCTGCGATACGGTGAAAATGGCCGATCCTGGCTGGAGCGACATCGCCGCGACCAACGCCATCACCGGGTTTCTGCTGGACGGCATGGGCTACAAGGCCAAGGTCGACACCCTGGCGGTGCCGATCACCTATGGCGGACTCAAGGATGGCCAGGTCGATGTGTTCCTGGGTAACTGGATGCCGGCGCAGCAGGGTTTCTACGACAAATTCGTCGCCACCGGCGATGTCACGCAACTGTCGAAGAACCTCGATGGCACGGAATTCACCCTCGCCGTCCCGGACTATGTATGGGACGCGGGTGTGCATAACTTTGCCGACCTGAACAAGTTCGCCGACAAGTTCGACAAGAAGATCTACGGCATCGGCTCCGGCGCGCCCGCGAATGCCTCGTTGCAGGAAATCATCAAGAAGAACGACTTCGACATGGGTCAGTGGAAACTGGTCGAATCCAGCGAACAGGCGATGCTCGCCGAAGTGTCTCGCGCCGTGAAAAAACAGAAGTTCGTGACCTTCCTCGGCTGGACCCCGCACCCGATGAACGTGCAGCTGAAAATGCATTACCTCAAGGGCGGCGAGAAGTATTTCGGCGATACCGGCAGCGTCCACACCCTGACCCGCAAAGGTTATGCACAGGCCTGTCCGAACGTTGGCAAGCTGCTGACCAACCTGAGTTTCACCCAGGAGATGGAAAACAGCATCATGGCCGAGGTGGTGAACAAGAAAATCAGCAATGCCGACGCGGCCAAGGCATGGATCAAGGCCAACCCGGCGGTGCTGGACAAGTGGCTTGATGGCGTGAAGACCGTGGATGGCAAGGATGCGTTGCCGGCGGTGAAAGCCAGGCTCTGATAATGACCTGTGGCGAGAGAGCTTGCTCCCGCTGGAGCGCGTAGCGCTCCCCGTCCGGTCAACTCGGTGAATCTGTCTTATCGAGTCGTCCGGGCTTGCGTCTGCTACGCAGCCGAGCGGGAGCAAGCTCCCTCGCCACAGAAATAGCCCTGCCACAATTTCGTTGTCGTCCTGCTACCCTTGCGAAAATCCCCAACCGAGAGGACCCATGGCCCTTCCCAGTCGCCATTCACTCTTTCCCTTTCTCGCCTGGTTACCCCGGCAAACCCGCGCCAGCGTTGGTCGTGATCTGATTGTCGGGCTCAGTGGCGCCATTCTCGCGCTGCCGCAATCCATCGCCTACGCGCTGATTGCCGGCCTGCCACCGGAATATGGCCTGTACGCGGCGATCATCCCGGTGCTGATTGCTTGTTTGTGGGGTTCGTCGTGGCATTTGATCTGTGGTCCTACGGCGGCCATCTCCATTGTCCTGTACGCCAGCGTCAGTCCTCTGGCCGTTCCCGCGACGCAGGACTACGTCACCTTGATCCTGCTGCTGACGTTCCTGGCCGGGGTTTTCCAGTGGCTGCTGGGTTTGTTGCGGTTTGGCGCACTGGTGAATTTCGTCTCTCACTCTGTGGTGCTGGGCTTCACGCTGGGCGCGGCCATGGTGATTGCCGTCGGCCAGTTGCCCAATCTGCTGGGGCTGGACTTGCCGAGCCAGGCCACTGCCCTGGACAGCTTCATCAATTTATTCAGGCATCTCGACAAGGTGGATAAACCATCTCTGGCACTGGGCCTGGCCACCGTCGTGATCGGCGCGATCCTGAAACTGTTGTTGCCGCGCTGGCCGACCCTGTTGATCACGCTGATGCTGGGCGCGCTGCTGGTTTGGCTCTGGCCAGCAATGTTCGGTCATGTGCAACTGGTCAGCGCCTTCACTGGAAAGTTACCGCCATTCAGCCCGTTACCGCTGGACCTCGACCTGGTCCTGCGCCTGCTGCCCAGTGCCGTGGCCGTGGGCATGCTCGGGCTGGTGACCAGCCTGTCGATTGCCCGCTCGCTGTCCGCACGGTCACAGCAGTTGCTCGACGCCAATCAGGAAGTTCGCGCCCAAGGCTTATCCAACATCATCGGTGCGTTCTTTTCCGGATCGCTGTCAGCCGGCTCCTTTACCCGCTCAGGGCTGAGCTATGAAGCCGGCGCCTGCTCACCATTGGCGGGGGTATTTTCGGCGTTGTGGGTGGCACTGTTCGCGATCTTCGGCGCCAGCCTGATCGCACACATTCCAATCCCGGCCATGGCTGGCAGCATCCTGTTGATCGCCTGGGGATTGGTCGACCATCGCGGCATTCGCGCCTTGCTGCGGGTCAGCCATGCCGAATTCGTGGTGATGGCCCTGACTTGCGTCGCGACCTTGCTGCTGGAATTGCAGACGGCCATCTATGCCGGCGTGCTGGCGTCGCTGTTCTTCTACCTCAAACGCACCTCACAACCGCGGGTACAACATATACGCAATGGCGATGAGGACATTCTGCGGGTCGGCGGTTCGATCTTTTTCGGCGCCAGCCATTACCTGCAAGTGCGCCTGCAACTGATGCACGGCGCACGGGTGGTGATCGAGGCGCAGCAGATCAACTTCATCGACTATTCGGGCGTGGAAATGCTGCATCAGGAAGCGCGGCGATTGCTGCGACAGAATCGCAGCCTGACCCTGCGCCAGGCGCGGCCGCAGGTGGTGGAGGAATTACGCAAGCTCGAAGGCGCGGAGAAATGCCCGATTCGGTTTGAAGACTGAAACACCGCACGGGAAACACACTGAACCCTGTGGCGAGGGAGCAAGCTCCCTCGCCACAAAGGCCTAGAGGGCCAACTGCCGACGCAGCTCGGCCAACACCGGTGCCGTATCCGGGCGCACGCCGCGCCACAGGAAAAAAGCCTCAGCCGCCTGTTCGGCGAGCATGCCCAAGCCATCCATCGCCACTGCGGCACCGTGTTCGCTGGCCCAACGGCAGAACGAGGTTGGTTCCTTGCCATACATCATGTCGTAGCACACCGTTTTGCCCGGCTCGATCAGGCTGGCGGCGATCGGCGGGACTTCGCCCGACAGGCTGGCGGACGTCGCGTTGATGATCAGGTCCACCGACTCCTGCAACCAGTCATAACCGCTAGCCGATACCGGACCCAGGTCGCAGAACAGCTCCGCCAGCAACTCGGCCTTGTCCACTGTGCGGTTGGCGATGATCACCGACGCCGGTTGCTCCGCCAACAAAGGCTCCAATGCACCGCGCACCGCGCCGCCAGCACCGAGCAGCAGGATGCGTTTGCCCTTGAGGCTGAACCCGGCATTGACTGTCAGGTCGCGCACCAGGCCGGCACCGTCAGTGTTATCGCCCAGCAGAGTGCCATCGGCCAGTTTGCTCAGGGTATTCACCGCCCCGGCCCGTTGGGCCCGCGCCGTCAGGCTGTCGGCGAGACGAAAAGCCTCTTCCTTGAACGGCACAGTGACATTCGCCCCACGACCTTCGAGGAAAAACGCCCGGGCACAGCCGGAAAAATCGTCGAGCGGCACCAGCGAGGTGCTGTAGTCGAGTTTCTGGGCGGTCTGCTCGGCAAACAGGCGATGGATCAGCGGCGACTTGCTGTGACCAATCGGGTTGCCGAATACGACATAACGGTCCATCAGGATTCCTCGTTCAGGCCTTGGCCAACCAATCGCGATCTTGCAGGAAGTATTCGGTCAGGCGCGCTTCTTCGCTGCCCGGTTCGGCCTTCCAGTCATAGCCCCAGCGCACTTGCGGCGGCAGGGACATGAGGATCGACTCGGTACGCCCACCCGATTGCAGGCCGAACAAGGTGCCACGGTCGTAAACCAGGTTGAACTCGACGTAGCGCCCACGGCGGAACTCCTGGAATTCGCGCTGTTTGGCGGTGAACGCATCGTTCTTGCGGCGTTGCACGATCGGCAGATAAGCCTCGATATAGGCATCGCCGATGGCGCGCATGAAGGCGAAACTGGTGTCGAAGTCCCACTCGTTCAGGTCATCGAAAAACAGGCCGCCGATGCCCCGTGGCTCGTGGCGATGCTTGATGTGGAAGTAGCTGTCGCACCAGGCCTTGTAGCGCGAGTAGACATCCGGACCGAACGGCGCGCAGGCCTGCTCGGCGATACGATGCCAGTGCACGCAGTCTTCTTCATTGCCGTAGTAAGGGGTCAGGTCGAAGCCGCCGCCGAACCACCAGACCGGCTCTTCGCCTTCTTTTTCGGCGATGAAAAAGCGCACGTTGGCGTGGGAAGTTGGCACATGCGGGTTGTGCGGGTGGATCACCAGGGACACGCCCAGGGCTTCGAAACCGCGCCCGGCCAGTTCCGGCCGATGGGCACTGGCGGACGGTGGCAGACCGCTGCCGAAGACGTGGGAAAAATTGACGCCGCCCTTTTCGATCACCGCGCCGTTTTCGATCACCCGCGTACGTCCACCGCCACCGGCGGGCCGGGTCCAGGCGTCTTCGACGAAGCGCGTGCCACCGTCTTCGGCTTCCAGGGCAGCGCAAATGCGGTCTTGCAGGTCGAGCAGGTAGGCTTTTACGGCCTCGGTGCGGGTAGTCATGGCATCACCTTGGATCGGGCAAAGCTACGCGGCGCTCCATTGGAGCTCAGCCGGCGCAAATGGGCGCGTAGCATACCACCGCCGATGCGCTCGTCGCAGTTGACGAAGATCAAGCTTAGGAGTCCGATAGGACGCTTTGGTAGAAACGATCTCAGGAGAGTGCAGATGGCAAAGCGTATCCAGTTCCGTGCCCACGGTGGCCCCGAAGTGCTCGAGTATGTGGATTACCAACCCGCCGAGCCCGGCCCGCAACAGGTCCGCGTAAGCAACAAGGCCATCGGCCTGAACTTCATCGATACCTATTACCGCAGCGGCCTCTATTCGCCGCCGTCCCTGCCATCGGGCGTGGGTGCCGAAGGGGCGGGCGTGGTCGAGGCGGTCGGCAGCGAAGTCACCCGATTCAAGGTCGGTGATCGCGTGGCCTATGGCAGCGGGCCATTAGGCGCCTACAGTGACGTGCATGTATTGCCCGCGGCCAACCTGGTGCATCTGCCGGACGCCATCAGCTTCGAACAAGCCGCCGGGGTCATGCTCAAAGGCCTGACCGTGCAATACCTGTTGCGTCAGACCTACGAACTCAAGGGCGGCGAAACCATCTTGTTCCACGCGGCGGCCGGTGGCGTGGGTTCACTGGCTTGCCAATGGGCCAAGGCACTGGGTGTGAAGTTGATCGGCACTGTGAGTTCAGCGGAGAAAGCCGCGCTGGCCAAGGCCAACGGCGCTTGGGCGACCATCGACTACAGCCATGAAAACGTCGCACAGCGCGTACTGGAATTGACTGACGGCAAAAAGGTCCCGGTGGTGTATGACGGCGTCGGCAAGGACACCTGGCTGACTTCGCTCGACAGCGTGGCGCCCCGGGGGCTGGTGGTGAGTTTCGGCAATGCGTCCGGTGCGGTAGACGGGGTGAACCTGGGGATTCTGGCGGCAAAGGGTTCGCTGTACGTGACCCGCCCGACACTGGCGACCTACGCCAACAACGCCGAAAACCTGCAAAGAATGGCCGATGAACTGTTCGAGATGATCATCAGCGGCAAGCTGAAGGTCGATATCAGCCAGCGTTACCCACTGGCTGAAGCGGCGAAGGCCCAGACCGAGTTGTCGGCGCGGCGCACAACGGGGTCAGTGGTGTTGTTGCCTTAACATTTTCAGCGCCTGCCTCGGCCTCATCGCGAGCAAGCCCGCTCCCACAAGGACTGGCTGTGAACACATATTTTGTGAACACCAGGAGCCACTGTGGTAACGGGCTTGCCCGCGATTGAGGTCACCTCGGTCTTAACCCGCGCGCATCACCTGACCGGTCGCCAGATCGCGAATCACGCTCGGATTCTTGCGCCCGCCCAGATTCCCGCCCAGCACCAGATCAAGCTGCCCACGGAAATACTGCTCCACGCGAATCCGCGTGCGCGCCGCCGGCCGGCCCTGTGGGTTGGCGGACGTCGATACCAGCGGCCCGACCAACGAGCACAAGTCCCGCACCAGCGGGTGATCGCTGACCCGCAGGGCCACGGTTTCATGCACGCCGGTAATCCACTGCGGCAACATGTTCTGATGCGGCACCAGCCAGGTGTTCGGCCCCGGCCAGGTACTGGCCATGCGATCCATCCACAACTCCGGGAAGTCGTCGAAAAGGAAGTCGAACTGACGGATGTTGTCGGCGACCAGAATCAGGCCTTTATCCACAGACCGGCCCTTGAGCAGCAACAGCCGCTCCACGGCCTCTTCGTCCCACGGGTCGCAACCCAGACCCCAGACAGCTTCGGTTGGGTAGGCAATCACCGCCCCGGCGCGAATTGCTTGCGCGGCTTGTTGCACACGCCAACTGTTGACCATGAAAAACACTCCAGAATAAGGCTCTGCGCAGTTTACCGATCTTGTTTATAAAACCTAGCTCACCCGTGCAAACCAGCGGCCGTTTTCGCAGACTGCGCGGCCCTCCATCTCCAGTTCCGTCAACGCCCCCAACACTTTGGGCAAGGCCCAGCCGCTGGCATCGGCCAGTGCTTCACTGGAGAGCGGCGCGGCGTGAAGCAGGGTCAGCAATGGGTGGGGCGCCGCCATCTCGGGCGCTTCTGTGGAAAACGGCAGCTGTTGCCAGCCGCGCAGGGCTTCGAGGATATGCTCGATGGTTTCCACCAGCACGGCGCCGTCGCGGATCAGCTGATGGCAACCGCGGGCGCCGGGATGATGGATCGATCCCGGAATCGCATACACCTCGCGCCCCTGTTCCGCCGCCAGCCTCGCGGTGATCAACGAACCGCTGGCAACGCTGGCCTCCACCACCAGCACACCGAGGGACAAACCGCTGATGATCCGGTTGCGTCGCGGAAAGTTGCTGGCGGTCGGTCCGGCGTCCAGCGGGAACTCCGAAAGTACCGCGCTACCCGAGGCGATCATCGTGTCGGCCAGTCGTCGATTGCGCTGTGGATAAAATTTTTCAAGACCCGTGCCAAGTACCCCGACCGTTTGCCCGCCAATGTCCAACGCCGCCTGATGAGCGGCCGCGTCGATGCCCAGGGCCAGACCGCTGGTAACGACAAACCCGGCGCCGGCCAGGCTGCGGGAAAAAGCCGCGGCGGTGTCCATGCCCGGCCTTGATGCACGCCGACTGCCCACCATCGCCAACTGCGGTTTTTCCAGAATGCCGGGGTCGCCGGCGACAAATAACAGCGGCGGCGCATCGCTGATTTGCGCCAGCAGTGAAGGGTAGTCGGGTTGGTCCCACATCAGTAAATGCTGGCCAGGACGCTCTAGCCAAGCCAAAGCGTGGCTGGCGCCATCGCGGATTTCAGCGCATCGCCTGGCCTCGGAACAGGCCAGCGGCAAACCCAGCGCACGCCAGGCACTGGCGGGTGCGCTGATGGCTTTGGACGCCGAACCGAAAGCCTCCAGCAGTTTCTTGAAACGCGCCGGACCCAATTCAGGTAGACGGTGCAGACGTAAACGAGCTTCCAGTTCCGCAGGGGAAACCGGTGTAAAGGCAGGCATCGACATGGATCATCCTTGATCGTTATGAGCACCCGTACAAACGGGAATAAGCTGTGGATAACTCTGTTGGTAACTTGTGAAGCACGCTTACGGATTTCGTACCTTGTCCATCACCGCCAGCGAGCGCGATGCCTTGAGTACCAGCCCGTAGCTGAGCTTGTCGTAGGTGCGGAAGACCATCAGCAGTCCGGCGCGTTCATCGGGGATTTTCAGTGGCTGGCCGGTGATCCGGTCGCGCACGGTTTCGCCGGTCTTCATCACTTCCAGGACATTGCCTTCGGCCAAGCCATCGCGTTGGCCCTTGTTCAGGGTGACCACGTCGAGCGCACCGATCTGGGTGACGCCGCGCGGCACATCGATAATCAAGCCGTTGATTTCGTTTTTGGGGGCACTGGGCATGAAGGTCGAATTGATCGGGCGTTCCTCACCGCTGAACAAACGATCACCGAGGCGCACCTCCTGGGTCGTCTGTTGCAGCGCCAGCGTGGCGACGTCGCCTTCAATGGCGAGGATTTCGCCGCTGCCGATGTCATCGGCGTTGATCCCCAGAAACGCCTGGGTCAGCGGATCGGTGTAGACCTTGCCCTGGCGGAAGATGCCGTAGACCGACTGCGCCGGGTCGAATTGCCCGCGAGCAAAGATGCGATCGCCAACGCCGCTGAGCACCCGCTCGGCGTCCCCGGCCACGATGTAGGGTGCCTGGTCGAAATCCTCGACCTTGTCGACGATACGGTTGCTCAGCAGAAAGCTGTTGATCGACTTTAGAGGAATGCTCGGAATGGCCTCTGCGAACGGGCTGCTGCGCACCCGTGGCGAAAGCTTGATGGTGCCTCGGGAAGGACCGCGATTGAGGGTCAACCGTGGCTGGCCGTCGACGTAGACGAGCGATAGCAAGTCGCCGGGATAAATCAGATCGGGATTTTCGATCCGGGGATTGGCCTGCCAGAGGCCGGGCCACTGCCATGGCTCACGGAGGAATTTTGCCGAGATATCCCAGAGCGTGTCCCCTGCAACCACTGTGTATTGCTGTGGAAAACCTTCCCTGAGCTGCACTTGCCCATGCGCCCAACCTGCCAAGGCCAGAAGGAGCAAGGCGAGTAGTGATTTCCTCATGCGGTGAATCCCTTTATTATGTGCGTTCGCGTGAAACGCCAGAGCCGTCAGTGGCTCGCTCCCGGCTTGCTTATGAAAAGAAGGGAGCTACGTTTTACATAGATAGCCTGCATCTTCTGACTCGCCAGGCCATCGACCCGACCTTACTTCACACGTGCAGTCATCAAGCTTATGGCCATTTTAAACATCCTCGAATTCCCTGATCCGCGCCTGCGCACTATCGCCAAACCAGTGGCCGTAGTGGACGACGAAGTGCGTCAGTTGGTCGATGACATGTTTGAAACAATGTATGAAGCACCGGGCATCGGCCTCGCCGCGACCCAGGTCAACGTGCACAAACGTATCGTCGTGATGGACCTCTCCGAAGATCGCACCGAACCGCGCGTGTTCATCAACCCTGAGCTCGAGCCCCTGACCGACGACATCGGTCAATATCAGGAAGGCTGCCTATCGGTGCCGGGCTTCTACGAAAACGTCGATCGTCCGCAACGGGTCAAGGTCAAGGCCCTGGACCGCGACGGCCAACCTTACGAACTGATCGCCGAAGAACTGCTCGCGGTGTGCATCCAGCACGAATGCGACCACCTGAACGGCAAATTGTTCGTTGACTACCTGTCGACGCTCAAACGCGACCGGATCAAGAAGAAGCTGGAAAAGCTCCACCGCCAGAACGCTTGATGCCCTCCTTCAAAGGCTTGCTGCGGCAAGCCTTTTTCTTTTCAAGATGCTTTGCACTAGAGAGCCCTTCATGACTGAGCCACTGCGCATCGTCTTTGCCGGCACCCCGGAATTCGCCGCTGAACACCTCAAGGCCCTGTTGAACAGCCCTTACGAGATCGTTGCGGTCTACACCCAACCGGATCGTCCGGCAGGTCGTGGACAGAAGCTGATGCCGAGCCCGGTCAAGCAGCTTGCTCTGGAAAACAATCTCCCGGTGCTGCAACCGCCCACGCTGCGCAACGAAGACGCCCAGGCTGAACTGGCCGCACTGAAACCGGACCTGATGGTGGTGGTGGCCTACGGCCTGATCCTGCCGCAAGTGGTGCTGGATATTCCGCGCCTGGGCTGCATCAACAGCCACGCCTCGCTGCTGCCACGCTGGCGCGGTGCGGCGCCGATCCAGCGCGCCGTGCAAGCGGGCGACGCCGAAAGCGGCGTGACCGTGATGCGCATGGAAGCGGGGCTCGACACCGGGCCGATGTTGCTCAAGGTCATCACGCCGATCAGCGCCGAAGACACCGGCGGCAGCCTGCACGATCGCCTGGCCGAAATGGGGCCGCCTGCGGTGATTCAAGCCATTGCCGGCCTCGCTGCCGGCACGCTGGAAGGCGAAGTGCAGGACGACAGCCTGGCCACCTATGCACACAAATTGAACAAGGACGAAGCCCGCATTGACTGGACCCGCCCGGCGATTGAGCTGGAACGCCTGGTCCGGGCCTTCAACCCATGGCCGATCACCCACAGCACCTTGAACGGCGAAGCGCTGAAAGTGTTGGCCGCGAGCCTCGCGCAAGGGAAGGGCACACCGGGTGAAATCCTTAGCGCCAGCAAGGACGGGCTGATCGTCGCCTGTGGTGAGCAGGCGCTGTGCCTGACACGCCTGCAATTGCCCGGCGGCAAAGCACTGAACTTCAGCGACTTGTTCAACAGCCGTCGTGAGAAATTCGCGGTGGGCACCGTCCTCGGTCATACGGCGGACGCTCAATGAACCCGCGTCTGGCCGCCGCCAAGGCACTGGCTGCTGTTCTCAGCGGCAAAGCCTCACTCAACAGTTCGCTGCCCACGCAAATGGACAAGGTCGAAGATCGCGATCGCGGTTTCACCCAGGACCTGGCGTTCGGCACCGCGCGCTGGCAGCCGCGGTTGTCGGCACTGGCGGCCAAACTGTTGCAGAAGCCTTTCAAGGCAGCGGACGCCGATGTTGAAGCCTTGTTGCTGGTCGGCCTCTACCAGTTGCTCTACACCCGTGTGCCGGCCCACGCCGCCATCGGTGAGACCGTCGGTTGCGCCGACAAGCTGAAAAAACCCTGGGCCAAAGCCTTGCTCAACGCCGTGCTACGCCGCGCCCAACGGGAAAGCGAAGCGCTGCTGGCGGAGCTGGAACACGACCCGGTGGTGCGCACCGCTCACCCGCGCTGGCTGCAAAAGTCCCTGAAGGCGTTCTGGCCGGAACAATGGGAAGCCATTTGCGCAGCGAACAACGCGCACCCGCCGATGATCCTTCGCGTGAATCGTCGCCATCACACCCGCGACGCCTACCTCGGCTTGCTGAGCGAGGCCGGCATTGCCGCCAGTGCGTGCCTTTACAGCCGTGACGGCATCATCCTCGACGCCGCCACCGACGTGCGCAGCCTGCCCGGTTTCGCCGAAGGCTGGATCAGCGTGCAGGATGAAGCGGCGCAACTGGCCGCCGATCTGCTTGACCTCGCACCCGGTCAGCGGGTGCTGGACGCCTGCTGTGCACCGGGGGGCAAAACCTGCCACATCCTCGAAGCCGAGCCGGCATTGGCAGGCGTGGTGGCCGTGGATCTGGAAGCCAAACGCCTGGTCCGCGTGCGTGAAAACCTCGAACGCCTTGGCCTGAGCGCCGAGCTGATCGCTGCGGACGGTCGCGACACCGCCACCTGGTGGGATGGCAAGCCGTTCCAGCGCATCCTGCTCGACGCCCCGTGCTCGGCCACTGGCGTGATTCGTCGTCATCCGGACATCAAGCTCACCCGCCAACCCGATGACATCACCGCGCTGGCACTGCTGCAAGGCGAGCTGCTGGATGCCCTGTGGAAAACCCTGGAGGTCGGCGGCATTTTGCTCTACGCCACCTGCTCCACACTGCCGACCGAGAACACCGAAGTCATCGAAGCGTTCCTTGCCCGCACGCCGGGCGCCCGTGAACTGGACCTCGCGACCGCGGCCGGGATAAAGCAACCTCATGGTCGCCAATTGCTCGCTCAGGAAGGCGGACACGACGGCTTCTATTACGCCAAGCTGATCAAGATCGCCGCCGCGCGCGGTTAACCGGATTCAATGGAGTGACTGGATGAAAATCATCATCCTCGGTGCGGGGCAGGTCGGCGGTTCGCTGGCGGAACATCTGGCCAGCGAAGCCAACGACATCACGGTGGTCGACACCGACGGCGAGCGTCTGCGCGATCTCGGTGATCGCCTGGACATCCGCACGGTCCAGGGTCGCGGCTCACTGCCGACGGTACTGCGCCAGGCTGGAGCGGACGACGCCGACATGCTGGTGGCCGTGACCAACAGTGACGAGACCAATATGGTCGCCTGCCAGGTCGCCCACACCCTGTTCCACACCCCCACCAAAATCGCCCGCGTGCGCGAAGCGGCGTACCTCACGCGCTCCGAACTGTTCGATAACGACGCGATTCCGGTGGACGTGCTGATCAGCCCGGAACAAGTGGTCACCAACTACATCAAACGCCTGATCCAGCACCCGGGTGCTTTGCAGGTGATCGACTTCGCCGAAGGCAAGGCACAACTGGTCGCGGTGCGGGCCTATTACGGCGGGCCACTGGTGGGTCAACAACTGCGGCAATTGCGCGAGCACATGCCGAATGTCGAAACCCGCGTGGCGGCCATTTTCCGTCGCGATCGCCCGATCCTGCCCCAAGGCGACACGGTGATCGAAGCGGACGACGAAGTGTTTTTCATCGCGGCCAAAGCGAACATTCGCGCGGTGATGAGTGAAATGCGCCGTCTGGACGAGACCTACAAACGCATCGTCATCGCCGGCGGCGGGCAGATCGGTGAGCGACTGGCCGAAGCCATCGAAAGCCGTTACCAGGTGAAGATCATCGAGATGAATCCGGCACGCTGCCGCCATCTCTCGGACACCCTCGACAGCACCGTCGTGCTGCAGGGCAGCGCCTCCGACCGCGACCTGTTGATGGAAGAAAACATTGCTGATGCGGACATTTTCCTGGCCCTGACCAACGACGACGAAGCCAACATCATGTCGTCACTACTGGCCAAACGCCTGGGCGCGAAGAAGGTGATGACCATCATCAACAACCCGGCGTATGTGGATCTGATCCAGGGTGGCGATATCGACATCGCCATCAGTCCGCAACTGGCAACCATTGGCACCTTGCTGGCCCACGTGCGGCGCGGCGACATCGTCAGCGTGCACTCGCTACGCCGGGGCGCGGCCGAAGCCATCGAGGCGATTGCCCACGGCGATGCGAAATCGAGCAAGGTCATCGGCAAAGCCATCGAGAACATCGGCCTGCCGCCGGGCGCTACCATCGGGGCGATCATCCGCGACGAGGAAGTGATCATTGCCCACGATGACACGGTGATCGCGGCGGGGGACCATGTGATTTTGTTCCTTGTGGATAAGAAGCATATTCGTGATGTGGAAAAACTGTTCCATGTGGGGCTGAGCTTTTTCTGAGGTTTGCAGCGGCTGTACGGGCCCCGATCGATGGCAAGCCAGCCAAAATTTTTTCGATTGTTCACAAACGTCATGTACATCTGAGAACCCTGTGGGAGCTGGCTTGCCAGCGATGGCGGTTTCAAAGATACAAATAACGTCCCCTGACACTCCTCATGCAAGGAATCCACCCATGATCGAATCCCTGGAAAAAATGCTCGCCAAGGGTGTGGATAACTCATTGCTGCGCTTCGGCCTGGGCAAGGGTTACCTGGATCTGGGGGAGAACGCCAAGGCTGTGGAACATTTCCAGCGTTGCGTCGAGATTGATCCGAAGTATTCGGCAGCGTGGAAGTTATTGGGCAAGGCCCACCTGGCGCTGGAGAACCATCCCGCCGCGCGTCGGGCCTGGGAGCAGGGCCTGGAAGCCGCCAAAGCCCATGGCGACAAACAGGCCGAGAAGGAAATGACGGTGTTCCTGAAAAAGCTCGATCGTCACGCGCACTGATCAGAGATAACGCAAACCAATGCCTTCGGCATCCACTTGTACCACTTCCATGCGCACACGCGGCGCGCCTGTGGGCAAGTCCTGCACCTGCCCGTAAACCACCGCGCCCCTGGGTAGAGCCGACAATGCCGGATGCTTGACGTAGACACCCGTGGTCGACAGGTTGCGCGTCTGGCCCAGGCATTCACCAACGGTTTCGTGACTGATCTTGATGCGAAATGATTTACGGTGTTCGGACATCTACTGCGCCCTTATGAACGTGTTGTGGATAACCTGTAGGAGCGAGCCTGCTCGCGATGGTCGTGAACGATGACGCGGAAAGTCTGATTCCCCGTGGTGCCCTCAGGTCCATCGCGAGCAGGCTCGCTCCTACAGTTATCCACAGATTGTGCCAATTGTTTCAATACCAGCGCTCTTCACCTGGCGGGCGCTTCTTGAAGCGTTTCATGCTCCACATGTACTGGCTCGGATACGCCCGCACATAGCGCTCAACCACCTTGCTCATGGCGGCACAGGACTCCTCGGTGTCGGTGCTGTACATGGCTTCCGGCGCGGCTTCGAGGATCACTTTGTAGCCCGAACCGTCTGGCAGGCGCAGGGCGTGCAGGAACACGCCGACCGCTTTGCCGCCCGCGAGCATGTTCGGCACGAATTTGCTGGTCAAAGCCTGGGTGGCGAAGAACGGCACGAAGATCCCGGCGGATTCGGCCGGTTCCGGGTCGGCGGGGATGCCCACTGCACCACCTTTGCGCACTTCCTTGATAACGCTGAGGATGCCTTCCTTGGTGGAAGCGGCCACTTTGTTGCCCAGTTGCACCCGCTGCTTTTGCAGTAATTCATCCACCGCCTTCAATTTCGGCGGGCGGTAGAAAATGATCGGTTTGCACTGGCTGCAATAAAAGTGGTTGAGCACTTCCCAGTTGCCCAGATGGCTGGTGATGCCGACCACGCCTTTGCCGGAGGCCAGGGCGTCTTTCAAAATATCGAGGCCTTCAACTTCGCGCACCAGATCGATGGAGCGCTGGGCTGGCCAGATCCAGGCGCAGGCGCTTTCTGTCAGGGACTTGCCGATGTCTTTCAGACTCTGGCCCACCAGACGCTCACGTTCGGCGGGGTCCATTTCCGGAAAACATTTGGCCAGGTTGATCCGCACCACGTCGCGTGAACGGTTAGGGGTTTTCCACATCACCCAGCCAATCGCCGAGCCGACAGCCTGCACCGCCCGCCACGGGAGCAGGGCAAACAGCCGCAGAGCGCCTACCAGCAAGGCGCCTTTAAACTTATCCACAGGTCACTCCTGATCTTGTGCTGTGCGCGAGGCGGCTATTCTAACCGCCGTTCGCCAGCTGCGCGTAGCGGTCGCAATCGCGGGTGTGATCCATGACCATGCCCGAAGCCTGCATCAGCGCGTAGCAAATGGTCGGGCCTACGAAGGTGAAGCCGGCCTTTTTCAGGCCTTTGCTCATCTCCACCGCCTCGGGTGTGATGGCCGGGACTTCGGTGCGATCCTTGAAATGATTGACCTTCGGAACACCGCCGACATATGACCAGAGAAGCTCGACAGGGTCTTCCAGCGCCAGCCAGGCCTGGGCGTTGCGCCGGGCCGCGTTGAGCTTGAGGCGATTGCGAATGATGCCCGGATCGAGCATCAGATCATCGATTTCAGCATCACTCATCTGGGCCACGCGCTGCACGTCAAAGCCATACAGCACCCGGCGATAGTGTTCGCGTTTGCGCAATACGGTGATCCAGGAAAGCCCGGCCTGGAACCCTTCGAGCAAAAGCAACTCGAACAATCCCTGCGCATCGCGTAGCGGCGTGCCCCACTCCTGATCGTGATAAGCCATGTACAGCGGATCTTCGGAACACCAAAAGCAGCGTGGCATAAGGCTCCAGGGGGCGTGCGCAGCAACGAATCGGGTATACTCCCGCTCTTTAAATCGCAGCCCAAGAAACAGGTGAATTTCGTGAGCCAGCCTACGCCAGCCGTGCGTACCTTCCAAGACTTGATCCTCGCCCTCCAGCAATACTGGGCCGAGCAAGGTTGTGTGGTACTTCAGCCCTACGATATGGAAGTAGGCGCCGGCACTTTCCACACCGCAACATTCCTGCGCGCCATTGGCCCGGAAACCTGGAACGCCGCCTATGTGCAGCCAAGCCGTCGCCCGACTGACGGCCGCTATGGCGAAAACCCGAACCGTCTGCAGCACTACTACCAGTTCCAGGTAGTCCTGAAGCCGAACCCGGACAACTTCCAGGAGCTGTACCTGGGCTCCCTCAAGCACGTGGGCCTGGACCCATTGGTGCACGACATCCGCTTCGTCGAAGATAACTGGGAATCGCCGACCCTCGGCGCCTGGGGTCTGGGCTGGGAAGTCTGGCTCAACGGCATGGAAGTGACGCAGTTCACTTACTTCCAGCAAGCGGGCGGCATCGAGTGCTACCCGGTGACGGGCGAGATCACTTACGGCCTGGAACGTCTGGCCATGTACCTGCAAGGCGTGGACTCGGTCTACGACCTGGTCTGGGCTGACGGTCCGTTCGGCAAAGTGACCTACGGCGACGTGTTCCACCAGAACGAAGTGGAGCAGTCGACCTACAACTTCGAACACGCCAACGTCGAGAAGCTGTTCGAGCTATTCGATTTCTATGAAAGCGAAGCCAAGCGCCTGATCGAACTCGACCAGCCGCTGCCGTTGCCGAGCTACGAAATGGTGTTGAAGGCCTCCCATACCTTCAACCTGCTGGATGCGCGCCGGGCAATCTCGGTAACCGCGCGTCAGCAATACATTCTGCGTGTGCGCACCCTGGCGCGTTCCGTGGCGCAAGCCTACCTGCTGGCTCGCGCCAAGCTGGGCTTCCCGATGGCAACCCCGGACCTGCGTGATGAAGTACTGGCCAAGCTGGAGGCAGCACAATGAGTGCTCTGGATTTTCTGGTTGAACTGGGCACTGAAGAACTGCCACCCAAAGCCCTGAACACCCTGGCCGAAGCGTTTCTGGCCGGTATCGACAAGGGCCTGCAAGCGGCCGGCCTGAACTACGAGACCAAAACCGTTTATGCCGCGCCGCGTCGTCTGGCCGTGCTGATCACCTCGCTGGCCACTCAGCAGCCCGATCGCAGCATCAACCTCGATGGCCCGCCACGTCAGGCCGCGTTCGATGCCGAAGGCAATCCGACCCAAGCGGCACTGGGCTTTGCCAAGAAGTGCGGCGTCGACCTGAGCGAAATCGATCAGAGCGGCCCGAAACTGCGCTACAGCCAAAACATCGCCGGCAAGCCGACCGCGAGCCTGCTGCCGACCATCGTCGAAGATTCCCTGAATGACCTGCCGATTCCCAAGCGCATGCGCTGGGGTGCTCGCAAGGAAGAATTCGTTCGCCCGACCCAATGGCTGGTAATGCTGCTCGGTGACCAGGTCATCGACTGCACCATCCTCGCCCAGAAGGCCGGCCGCGACTCCCGTGGTCACCGCTTCCATCACCCGCAAAACGTGCGCATCGGTTCGCCGTCCAGCTACCTGGCTGACCTGCGCGCCGCTTACGTCCTGGCTGACGCAAACGAGCGTCGCGACATCATCAGCAAGCGCACCGAAGAGCTGGCAACCCGTCAGGAAGGCACCGCGATCGTGCCGCCGGACCTGCTCGACGAAGTGACCGCGCTGGTTGAATGGCCGGTGCCGCTGGTGTGCTCGTTCGAAGAGCGCTTCCTTGAAGTGCCGCAAGAAGCCTTGATCACCACCATGCAGGACAACCAGAAGTATTTCTGCCTGCTGGATGCCGACGGCAAGTTGCTGCCACGCTTCATTACCGTGGCCAACATCGAGAGCAAGGACCCGCAGCAGATCATCGCCGGTAACGAGAAAGTGGTTCGTCCACGCCTGACCGACGCCGAGTTCTTCTTCAAGCAAGACAAGAAGCAGCAACTCGAAGACTTCAACCTGCGCCTGCAAAACGTGGTGTTCCAGGAAAAACTCGGCAGCGTCTATGACAAGGCCGAACGTGTTTCCAAACTGGCTGCGTTCATCGCTCAGCGCATCGGCGGCAACGCCGCGTGGGCTGCCCGCGCAGGCCTGCTGTCCAAGTGCGACCTGGCGACCGAAATGGTCGGCGAGTTCCCGGAGATGCAGGGTGTCGCCGGCTACTATTACGCCCTCAACGATGGCGAGCCGGAAGACGTTGCACTGGCGCTGAACGAGCAATACATGCCTCGCGGTGCCGGCGCCGAGCTGCCGACCACCCTGACCGGTGCGGCCGTGGCCATCGCTGACAAACTGGATACCCTGGTCGGTATTTTCGGCATCGGCATGCTGCCAACCGGCAGTAAAGATCCGTATGCCTTGCGCCGTGCCGCATTGGGCGTATTGCGCATCCTGATCGACAAGAAACTCGACCTCGACCTGACCGACGCCGTGGCTTTCGCCGTGAATGCGTTCGGTGCCAAGGTCAAGGCTAGCGGCCTGAACGACGTGGTACTGGAGTTCATCTTCGACCGTCTGCGTGCTCGTTATGAAGACGAAGGTGTCGACGTCGCGACCTACCTGTCGGTGCGCGCCCTGAAGCCGGGTTCGGCCCTGGACTTCGACCAGCGCGTACAAGCAGTGGAAGCCTTCCGCAAGTTACCGGAAGCCGCTGCCCTGGCCGCGGTGAACAAACGCGTTTCGAATCTGCTGAGCAAAGTGGAAGGCTCCGTGCCGACCGTCGTGGAAGCCAAGTACTTCGACAATGCCAACGAGTTCTCCCTGTACTCGGCGATCCAGCAGGCAGACCAGGCTGTTCAACCGATGGCTGCAGCGCGTCAGTACAGCGAATCCCTGGCACGCCTGGCCGCCTTGCGCGAGCCGGTGGATGCGTTCTTCGAAGCGGTGATGGTCAACGCGGAAGACGCGAAAGTTCGCGCCAACCGTTATGCGTTGCTGGCGCGTCTGCGGGGACTGTTCCTCGGCGTCGCCGATATTTCATTGCTGGGCTGAGGGACTGCTGTTGAAACTGCTGATACTCGATCGGGACGGGGTGATCAATTACGACTCCGACGCTTACATCAAGTCAGTGGAGGAGTGGATACCGCTCCCCGGTTCGATCGAAGCCATCGCGCAGTTGAGCAAGGCCGGCTGGACGGTAGCGGTGGCTACCAACCAGTCCGGCATCGCTCGCGGCTATTACGACATCGCTACCCTGGACGCCATGCACGAGCGCTTGCGCTCGCTGGTGGCGGAGCAGGGCGGCGAAGTCGGCTTGATCGTCTACTGCCCGCATGGGCCGGACGAAGGCTGCGATTGCCGCAAGCCAAAACCCGGGATGTTGAAAAACATCGCCGCACATTACAACGTATCGCTGACTAATCTATGGTTCGTCGGCGATAGTCTCGGTGACCTGGAAGCCGCCAAAGCCGTCGATTCTCAGCCAGTTTTAGTTAAGACCGGAAAGGGCGAAAAGACTTTGGGCAAGAGCCTGCCGGTGGGCACTTTGATTTTCGACGATCTGGCGGCGATTGCCGCAGAACTTATCAACAATTAGAGCGCTCTCGAACTCCTGACCAGGGAATGTTCGGGAGTGCGCTTGAACAGTCGGGCAGTGCCCGTAACGGTAAACGTCGCCATGTCGATACTGCAGGCCATCAGAACCTTCCTCTTTTACCTGCTGCTGGGCACCAGCTCCTTGCTGTGGTGCAGCCTGAGCTTTTTTATCGCGCCATTTCTGCCGTTCAAGGCGCGCTATCGCTTCATCAACGTTTATTGGTGTCGCTGCGCCTTGTGGCTGAGCAAGGTGTTTCTGGGTATCAGCTACGAGGTGAAGGGCGCCGAGAACGTACCAGACCGGCCCTGCGTGATTCAGTCGAACCACCAGAGCACCTGGGAGACGTTCTTTCTCTCGGCCTACTTCGAACCTTTGAGCCAGGTGCTCAAGCGTGAGTTGCTCTATGTGCCGTTCTTCGGCTGGGCCATGGCCATGCTGCGTCCGATTGCCATCGACCGGGACAACCCGAAAGCCGCCCTCAAGCATGTAGCGAAGAAAGGCGACGAGCTGCTCAAGGACAATGTCTGGGTGCTGATCTTTCCCGAAGGTACACGCGTCCCTTACGGCACCATCGGCAAATTCTCCCGCGGCGGATCCGCTTTGGCGGTGAATGCTGATCTGCCAGTGCTACCCATTGCGCACAATGCCGGCAAGTTCTGGCCGAAAACCGGTTGGGCGAAAAAGCAGGGTGTCATCACCGTAATCATCGGAGCCCCCATGTATGCAGAAGGCAATGGACCTCGATCCATTGCCGATTTGAATGATCGGGTCCAGGCCTGGAACGAGCAGATGCAACGGGAAATGGGCTCGCTGCCACCCGCTCCACAAGCGCCACTGGCCAATGACCAGGTGGCTGTCTGAGCTTCTGTGGATAACCTGTGTACCGTTTGTTCAAAAAGCGTCGAATATTGTTTTTAACTTACTGATTTATATAGATATTTTAAAAACACAAAAAAAACCGAAAAACGTGCATAAGTTTTTTTCGGGCGCAAAAAAACCGGCTGATATAGCCGGTTTTTTTATGCCTGCGAGATGGCTGTTTCAATCATTTGGTTCTGCAACAAAAAAGGCCAACGCATGACGTTGGCCTTTTTCGTTTGACGAGTTAAACGAGGAATCAGAAGTCCAGGTTGGAAACCGCCAGGGCGTTGCTTTCGATGAAGTCACGGCGAGGTTCGACCGCATCACCCATCAGGGTGTTGAAGATCTGATCTGCACCAATGGCGTCTTCGATCGTGACTTTGAGCATACGGCGCGAGCTTGGGTCCATGGTGGTTTCCCACAGCTGATCCGGGTTCATCTCGCCCAGACCTTTGTATCGCTGGATGGTGTGGCGCTTGGTGCTTTCGGCCATCAACCACTCAAGGGCTTCCTTGAACTCGGTAACCTGCTTCTTGCGCTCACCACGCTGGATGTACGCGCCCTCGTCCAGCAAGGTGCTCAGTTGGGCCCCCAGGGAAACAACGGTCTTGTAGTCGTTGCTGCCGAAGAAGTCGCGGTTGAAGGTGACGTAGTTCGACAGGCCGTGGGAGATCAGCTCGACCTCAGGCAGCCATACGTTACGCTCACGGTCTTCGCGCAGGCTGGCCTTGTAGACCAGGCCGGACTTCTCGACGGTACGCAGACGCACTTCGTACTGGGCCAGCCAATCCTGCATCGCTGCGTGATCGGACAGTTGCTCCAGGCTGACGGCAGGCAGGTAGATGAAGTGCTCGGTCAGTTCCTGTGGATACAGACGCGAGAGACGCTTGAGGGTCTTCATCACCAGGCGGAAGTCGTTCACCAGGCGCTCAAGGGCTTCGCCGGAGATACCCGGCGCTTCCTCGTTCAAGTGCAGGCTCGCATCTTCCAGGGCCGACTGCGTCATGTACTCTTCCATGGCGTCGTCGTCTTTGATGTATTGCTCTTGCTTGCCTTTCTTGACCTTGTACAACGGTGGCTGAGCGATGTAGATGTAGCCACGCTCGATCAGCTCCGGCAACTGACGGAAGAAGAAGGTCAGCAGCAGGGTACGGATGTGCGAACCGTCGACGTCAGCGTCGGTCATGATGATGATGTTGTGATAGCGCAGCTTGTCGATGTTGTACTCATCGCGACCGATGCCGCAACCCAGCGCAGTGATCAAGGTGCCCACTTCCTGGGAAGAGATCATCTTGTCGAAACGCGCTTTTTCGACGTTCAGGATCTTGCCCTTCAGGGGCAGAATCGCCTGGGTCTTGCGGTTACGACCCTGCTTGGCGGAACCGCCAGCAGAGTCACCTTCCACGAGGTACAGTTCAGACAGGGCAGGGTCCTTTTCCTGGCAGTCAGCCAGTTTGCCCGGCAGGCCCGCGATATCCAGCGCGCCTTTACGACGGGTCATCTCACGAGCCTTGCGCGCCGCTTCACGGGCACGGGCGGCGTCGATCATCTTGCCGACCACGAGTTTGGCTTCGTTCGGGTTTTCCAGCAGGAAGTCGGAGAAGTACTTGCCCATTTCCTGTTCGACCGCTGTCTTCACTTCGGAAGACACCAGCTTGTCTTTGGTCTGGGAGCTGAACTTCGGATCAGGCACTTTCACCGAAATGATCGCGGTCAGGCCTTCACGGGCATCGTCGCCAGTGGTGGCAACTTTATGCTTCTTCGCCAGGCCTTCGGCTTCAATGTAGGTGTTCAGGTTACGCGTCAGTGCGGAACGGAAACCCACCAGGTGAGTACCGCCATCGCGCTGTGGAATGTTGTTGGTGAAGCACAACAGGTTCTCGTTGAAGCTGTCGTTCCACTGCAGGGCGATTTCCACGCCAATGCCGTCTTCACGCTGGATGTTGAAGTGGAACACCTGGTTGACCGGCGTCTTGTTGGTGTTCAGGTATTCAACGAACGCCCGCAGACCACCTTCGTACTTGAACAGTTCTTCCTTGCCGCTGCGCTCATCCTTGAGGACGATGCCGACACCGGAGTTGAGGAAGGACAGTTCACGAATCCGCTTGGCCAGGATGTCCCAGCTGAAGTGGATGTTCTTGAAGGTTTCGCTGGAAGCCTTGAAGTGGATCTGGGTACCGGTGGTTTCACTGTCACCGACGATTTTCATCGGTTCCTGCGGAACGCCATGCACGTAAGTCTGTTCCCAGATCTTGCCGCTGCGACGTACCGTCAGGACCAGCTGTTCGGACAATGCGTTTACAACCGACACACCTACACCGTGCAGACCGCCGGATACTTTGTAGGAGTTGTCATCAAACTTACCGCCGGCGTGCAGCACGGTCATGATGACCTCGGCTGCCGAAACGCCTTCTTCTTTGTGCACGTCTACCGGGATGCCACGGCCGTTGTCACGAACGGTGATGGATTCATCCGGGTGGATGATGATACTGATGTCGTCGCAGTGGCCGGCCAGCGCTTCGTCGATCGAGTTATCGACCACCTCGAACACCATGTGGTGCAGACCGCTGCCATCGTCGGTGTCACCAATGTACATACCGGGACGTTTGCGTACGGCATCCAGGCCTTTCAGCACTTTAATGCTCGTTGAGTCGTACGTATTTTCTTCGCTCAATGCCTTCACTCCCGATGGTCGTGGGTCTGGGTGATACGGCCCTGTTCCACGTGGAACAGAGCGACTGGCGTTTCCGTCTGCCAGCCTTCCCTCAATAATTCGTGATCTACACAGGTGATAAACACCTGGCAGCGTAAGTCTTCCAGCAAGCGGCAAAGCGCGCGGCGGTGTTGCTCGTCCAGTTCGGACGGCAAGTCATCCACCAGATAAATACACTGACCGCGACGGGCCTGGCTGACCAGGTGCCCTTGGGCAATCCGCAATGCACAGACAACCAGCTTTTGCTGGCCGCGGGACAATATATCCGCGGCATTATGAGCGCCCAATCTGAGGCGCAAATCAGCGCGTTGTGGTCCGGCCTGGGTATGCCCTATTTGCTGATCCCGCTGAAGGGACCCGGCAAGCACAGCGCTCAGCTCACGGTCCTTATCCCAACCTCGGTAATAGCTGAGCGTTAAGCCCTCGAGATCAACCAGTTCGCTCAAGGTCTGTTCAAAGACTGGTTTCAAGGCTTTGATGTAAGCGCGGCGGTATTCATCAATTTCAGCGCTGGCCTGGCACAGTTCCCTGTCCCAAACCGCTTGCGAAACGGCGTCAAGTGTACCATGCCGCAGCCAAGAGTTTCTCTGGCGCAGGGCCTTCTGCAAGCGCTGCCAGGTGGACATGAAACGAGGTTCCACGTGGAACACGCCCCAGTCGAGAAACTGTCGACGAATCTTAGGCGCGCCTTCCAGCAAGCGAAAACTGTCGGGGTTGATCAACTGCAAAGGCAGGATCTCTGCCAGTTGCGCCGCGCTACGGGCATTCTGGCCGTCGATGCGGATCTGGAACTCCCCTTGGCGATCGCGAGAGATACCCAATGCGCTGTGCCCACCCTCGGCAAGCTCTACCTGCCCGAACACCGTGCAAGCCAATTGCTCGTACTGAATGACTGGTAACAGACGGGTGCTGCGAAACGAACGGGCAAGCCCCAGCAGGTGTATGGCTTCCAGAACACTGGTTTTGCCGCTGCCGTTGGCGCCGTAAAGAATGTTGATTCGGGGGGAGGGGGAGAAGGTCACCGGGTGCAGATTACGCACCGCGGTGACCGAGACGCGACTTAAGGACATCTAGCTTCTGCTGAGCATGATTACAGACGCATCGGCATGACAACGTAGGCCGAATCGTCGTTGTCGGACTCTTGCACCAGCGCGCTGCTGTTGGAGTCGGACAGGATCAGACGAACCTGCTCGGTGGTCATCACGCCCAGTACGTCGAGCAAGTAGCTGACGTTGAAGCCGATCTCAAGGGAGCCGCCGTTGTATTCAACGCCGACTTCTTCCTCCGCCTCTTCCTGCTCCGGGTTGTTCGCCTGGATCTTCAGTTGACCATTGGCCAGTTGCAGGCGGATGCCGCGGTATTTCTCGTTGGACAGAATCGCGGTACGGCTGAAGGCTTCGCGCAATGCCTGGCGGTCGCCGAGTACCAGCTTGTCACCGCCTTTCGGCAGAACGCGCTCGTAATCCGGGAATTTACCGTCGACCAGTTTGGAGGTGAAGGTGAACTCGCCAGTGGTGGCACGAATGTGATGCTGACCCAGGACAATGCTGACGATGCCGTCCGGCTCGGTCAGGAGGCGGGCAAGTTCAAGAATACCTTTGCGCGGTACGATGACCTGATGGCGATCCGGCTGACCGATATCGGCCTGCATCGAGCACATGGCCAGACGATGGCCGTCAGTGGCGACAGCGCGAATGACACCGGCAGAAACTTCAAGCAGCATGCCGTTCAGGTAGTAACGCACGTCCTGCTGGGCCATGGCGAAACTGGTGCGCTCGATGAGGCGACGCAGTTTGCTTTGCTCCAGGCTGCAGGTCAGCGAACCCGGGCCTTCTTCAACCGTCGGGAAATCATTGGCCGGCAGGGTCGACAGGGTAAAGCGGCTACGTCCGGCCTTTACCACCAGCTTCTGCTCGTCGACCTTGATATCGATCAGCGCATCGTTCGGCAGGCTTTTGCAAATATCCATCAGTTTGCGCGCAGGCACGGTGATGGAACCTGGTTCGGCAGGCTCTTCGAGTTGAACACGACCGACCAGCTCGACTTCCAGGTCGGTACCGGTCAGCGACAGTTGCTGGCCTTCGACAACCAGCAGCACGTTGGAGAGCACCGGCAAGGTCTGGCGGCGCTCGACGACGCCTGCGACCAGTTGCAGGGGTTTCAACAGGGCTTCGCGTTGAATGGTGAAATGCATGGTCTAGTCCCTTGCCTTAATAAGCTGCGCTGGTGTTCATCAAGTGGTCAGTGTACGCAGCAGGTTCTTGTAGTCCTCGCGGATGTCCGCGTCGGATTCCTTAAGTTCGTTGATCTTGCGGCAGGCGTGCAACACCGTCGTGTGATCGCGACCGCCAAACACATCGCCAATTTCCGGCAGGCTGTGGTTGGTCAGCTCCTTGGACAACGCCATCGCGACCTGACGCGGACGGGCGACCGAACGCGAACGGCGTTTGGACAGCAAGTCAGAGATCTTGATCTTGTAGTACTCGGCGACAGTGCGCTGAATGTTATCCACAGAGACCAGTTTATCTTGCAGCGCCAGCAAGTCTTTCAGGGATTCACGAATCAACTCGATGGTGATGTCGCGCCCCATGAAGTGCGAGTGGGCAATCACGCGTTTTAGCGCGCCTTCCAGCTCCCGGACGTTCGAGCGAATACGCTGGGCAATGAAGAACGCCGCATCATGGGGCAGTTCGACCTTGGCCTGGTCGGCCTTTTTCATCAGGATCGCCACACGGGTTTCCAGCTCGGGAGGCTCGACGGCTACCGTCAGGCCCCAGCCGAAGCGGGATTTCAGGCGCTCTTCAAGGCCTTCGATTTCCTTCGGGTAGCGGTCACTGGTGAGAATGACCTGCTGACCACCTTCAAGCAGTGCGTTGAAGGTATGGAAAAACTCTTCCTGGGAACGTTCCTTGCGGGCGAAGAACTGAATGTCGTCGATCAGCAAGGCGTCCACCGAACGGTAGAAACGCTTGAACTCGTTGATCGCGTTCAGTTGCAGGGCCTTGACCATGTCGGCCACGAAGCGTTCGGAATGCAGATACACGACCTTGGCATTCGGGTTCTTCTTTAATAGATGGTTACCCACAGCGTGCATCAAGTGGGTTTTACCCAAACCCACACCACCATAAAGGAAGAGCGGGTTGTAACCGTGCTTGGGGTTGTCCGCCACTTGCCAGGCCGCAGCCCGGGCCAGTTGGTTGGATTTGCCCTCAACGAAGTTTTCGAAGGTGAAGGTACGGTTCAGGTAGCTGGTGTGCTTGAGCGCGCCTTCAACCTGCACGGTGCGTTGTTCAGAACGAACCGGTGCCTGCTGGGAGCTGGCGCCAGCCATCGGATCGAAACTGTCGCGCGAAGGCTCTTCTTCAGTGACCTCGGCCACTTTTTGCGTGGCACGCTTGGTTGGAGCCGCCGCCGGTGGTGGTGCGCTGGCCGGTGCAGCCGCAGCCTGAGCCTGGGAGGCCGCAGCCGCCAGCGGAGCATTCGGCGCGGCACGCGGCGCCGAGCTGCGTTTGCTGCCTATTAATAAGGAAAGCGCTGGCGCCATGCCATTGCCATGCTCGTCCAGCAACTCCAGGACGCGGCTCAGGTACTTTTCGTTGACCCAGTCCAGCACAAAACGATTGGGTGCATAGACACGCAACTCGTCGCCTTCAGCTTCGACCTGTAGTGGACGGATCCAAGTGTTGAATTGTTGGGCAGGCAGCTCATCGCGCAAAAGCTCCACGCACTGCTGCCAAAGTTCCACTGACACGGATATCCCCTAAGTTGAAAGCCGGTGAGGCAAAAACAAGCGGCCATTGTAGCGACCAGACGCCGACTTATCCACATGAAGGTTGATCACCAGCCAAGAAGAATCAACGTTTTATACGCAAAAAAGACGACCAATGGTCTGTGAATAAGCTCTGTGGATAACCGGGTCTGAGCTCATTGCACAACTGGGGGTGAAAGTCGGTGGATAACCTGCCTGTGGATAAGGCACTCTTTCGCCCACAGGTTATCCGACAGTGCAGCACAGGCTGAACACGGTTTTCCACTGTAGTTGTCATTCTCTGTACATCACGTGTTAAAAGGCCTGAAGCCAGTTATCCACAGATGACCGCGACCCTAGCTTTTATAAGCTTTACAGAAAAGCTTTAAATACTTTCCTTCTTTAATTTTATGTTTGGCGAAGGAAGGTCGCGCTGCAAAACGTCCGAAGATCTATTTATAAGAAACGTTGGTTGGAAATTGACCTAGAGGCTTGCTTTCTCTAGAATCCCCGGTCTCTTAAAACGGGGGCCATTCCGGCCCGTTGTGGACGAACCAGGTAACACGACAATGAAACGTACTTTCCAACCAAGCACTATCAAACGCGCTCGTACCCACGGTTTCCGTGCTCGCATGGCTACCAAGAACGGTCGTGCCGTCCTGTCGCGTCGTCGCGCCAAAGGTCGTGCGCGTCTGGCAGTTTGATAATCCGGCACTGGAGGTGAGTCAGGACTTCAGTCGGGAAAAGCGTCTGCTTACTCCCCGGCATTTCAAGGCAGTCTTTGACTCCCCTACCGGCAAGGTTCCGGGGAAAAATCTCCTGCTCCTTGCGCGCAACAACGATCTTGATCACCCCCGTCTCGGGCTGGTTATCGGGAAAAAGAGCGTAAAGCTCTCCGTCGAGCGCAATCGCCTCAAACGTCTGATGCGCGAATCGTTTCGCCTGCACCAGGATTCACTGGTCGGTTGGGACATTGTTATCGTCGCGCGCAAAGGTTTAGGTGACGTAGAAAACCCCGAATTGATTCAGCATTTCGGCAAGCTCTGGAAACGACTGGCACGCAGCACGCCGGTACCAGCAGTGAAAACCGAAACTGTAGGGGTAGACAGTCCAGATGCGTAAACTGGCACTCGTTCCGATCCAGTTTTACCGCTATGCCATTAGTCCCCTGATGGCCAATCACTGTCGTTTCTACCCCAGTTGTTCCTGCTACGCGTTAGAAGCCATCGAAAATCATGGCCTCCTGCGCGGTGGCTGGCTGACCTTTCGTCGTTTAGGTCGCTGTCATCCGTGGAATCCCGGTGGTTATGACCCGGTTCCACCTATCCCTACCTCCCGTTCTTCTTCGATGGCCGAGTAATCATGGATATCAAACGCACGATCCTGATCGTCGCCCTGGCAATCGTGTCCTACGTTATGGTTCTTAAATGGAACCAGGACTATGGCCAGGCTGCCCTGCCGACTCAGAATGTTGCTTCCAGTACTTCCGCACCGGGCCTCCCGGATACGGCAACTGGCAATAAAGCGTCCGTCAGTGACGACATTCCACGCGCCGCAAACGATACCAGCGCACCTGCCGAAACTCCGGTAGCGGCAAGCACCGACCTCATCCAGATCAAAACGGATGTGCTCGATCTGGCTATCGATCCACAAGGTGGTGATGTTGCGCAGCTGAAATTGCCGCTGTATCCACGTCGCCAGGACCATCCGGAAATCCCATTCCAGCTGTTCGATAACGGCAACGAGCGGACTTATCTGGCTCAGAGTGGCTTGATCGGAAGCAACGGCCCGGACGCAAGTCCTGCCGGTCGTCCGGTTTACTCCTCGGAGAAGAAGATCTATCAACTGGCTGATGGTCAGGACCAATTGGTCGTGGACCTGAAGTTCAGCAAGGACGGCGTCAATTACATCAAGCGTTTCACCCTGAAGCGTGGCCTGTATGACGTCACCGTTTCCTACCTGATCGACAACGAAAGCACTCAGCCGTGGTCCGGTGCAATGTTCGCGCAATTGAAGCGTGACGCCAGCGCCGATCCGTCTTCCAGCACCGCCACCGGTACCGCGACTTACCTGGGTGCTGCCCTGTGGACAAGTTCCGAGCCGTACAAGAAAGTGTCCATGAAGGACATGGACAAAGGACAGCTGAAAGAAAACGTTACCGGCGGTTGGGTAGCCTGGCTGCAACACTACTTCGTGACTGCCTGGATTCCGGCCAAGGGCGAAAACAACGTCGTCCAGACCCGTAAAGACAGCAAAGGCAACTACATCATTGGCTACACCGGTCCATCCTTGACCGTTGCGCCAGGTGCCAAGGCTGAAACCAGCGCTGTTTTGTACGCAGGTCCGAAAAGCCAGGCTGTGCTGAAACAGTTGTCCCCAGGTCTGGAGCTGACCGTTGACTACGGCATTCTGTGGTTCATCGCTCAACCGATTTTCTGGCTGCTGCAACATATCCACGCCATTGTGGGTAACTGGGGCTTCTCGATCATTTTCCTGACCATGCTGATCAAGGGGCTTTTCTTCCCGTTGTCGGCCGCCAGCTACAAATCCATGGCGCGCATGCGTGCAGTGGCCCCAAGACTGGCCGCGCTGAAAGAGCAACATGGCGATGACCGGCAGAAAATGTCGCAGGCCATGATGGAGCTGTACAAGAAAGAGAAGATCAATCCGCTGGGTGGTTGCTTGCCAATCCTCGTGCAGATGCCGGTTTTCCTATCGCTGTACTGGGTTCTGCTGGAAAGCGTCGAAATGCGTCAGGCTCCGTTCATCCTGTGGATTACAGACCTGTCGATCAAGGATCCGTTCTTCATTCTGCCGATCATCATGGGTGCAACCATGTTCATCCAGCAGCAGTTGAACCCGACACCGCCGGATCCGATGCAGGCCAAAGTGATGAAGCTGATGCCAATCATCTTCACCTTCTTCTTCCTTTGGTTCCCGGCTGGTCTGGTGCTGTACTGGGTAGTGAACAACTGCCTGTCCATCGCCCAACAGTGGTACATCACTCGTAAGATCGAAGCAGCTACCAAAGCGGCTGCCTGACTTACACTGTGGATAACCACTCAAGACGCCCCCTAGTGGGGCGTTTTGCTATCTGTCACTTTTGTCTGGATACCGGTTTATGAGCGCTCCTCGTGAAACCATCGCCGCCGTCGCCACCGCCCAAGGTCGCGGAGGCGTTGGCATCGTCCGCATTTCCGGGCCGTTGGCCAGTGCTGCGGCAAAGGCCTTCAGTGGTCGTGAGCTCAAGCCAAGATTTGCTCATTACGGGCCATTCCTCGGCGCCAACGATGAGGTGCTGGACCAAGGCATCGTGCTGTATTTCCCGGGCCCCAACTCGTTCACCGGCGAAGATGTCCTGGAATTGCAGGGGCACGGTGGCCCTATTGTTCTGGATATGCTGCTCAAGCGCTGCCTGGAATTGGGCTGTCGCCTCGCCCGGCCGGGTGAATTCAGCGAGCGCGCTTTCCTGAACGACAAACTCGACCTGGCCCAGGCCGAAGCGATTGCTGACTTGATCGAAGCCAGTTCGGCCCAGGCGGCCCGAAATGCGCTGCGTTCCCTGCAGGGGGCATTCTCGGCGCGTGTGCATAACCTCACGGAACAACTGATCGGCTTGCGGATTTATGTCGAAGCCGCCATCGACTTCCCTGAAGAAGAAATCGATTTCCTCGCCGATGGCCACGTATTGAGCATGCTCGACAAGGTACGCGACGAGTTATCCACCGTAATGCGCGAAGCCGGGCAGGGCGCGTTGTTACGTGATGGCATGACCGTTGTCATTGCCGGCCGACCGAATGCCGGCAAATCCAGTCTGCTCAACGCCCTGGCTGGTCGTGAAGCGGCAATCGTGACTGAAATTGCCGGCACTACCCGCGACGTACTGCGCGAACATATCCACATCGATGGCATGCCCCTGCATGTCGTCGACACGGCGGGACTGCGTGACACCGATGATCATGTGGAAAAGATCGGTGTAGAGCGGGCATTGAAAGCCATTGGCGAGGCAGATCGCGTATTGCTGGTCGTCGATGCCACGGCCCCCGAAGCAGTGGATCCCTTCGCACTGTGGCCGGAATTCCTCGAAACCCGCCCCGATCCGGCAAAGGTCACGCTGATCCGCAACAAGGCAGACCTCACGGGTGAAGCGATCGCCATGGATGTCAGTGACGATGGCCATGTCACCATCAGCCTGAGCGCCAAGTCCGCAGGCGCAGGGCTGGAGCTGCTGCGCGATCACCTCAAGGCCTGCATGGGTTATGAACAGACCTCGGAAAGCAGCTTCAGCGCGCGCCGGCGTCATCTTGAGGCATTGCGACATGCCAGCGCTTCCCTTGAGCACGGTCGCGCTCAACTGACATTGGCGGGTGCTGGAGAATTGCTCGCCGAAGATTTGCGCCTGGCTCAGCAATTTTTGGGCGAAATCACCGGCGCCTTCAGCTCCGATGACTTGTTGGGCCGGATCTTCTCCAGCTTCTGCATCGGTAAATAACCCCCCCTCGTTGTCCACAGACAGGCCATTCGTGCCTGTCTGTTCTCCCTTTTTTCCACACCAGCCTGCTATGCCGAGCGGAGTTTTTCCGCGCTGGCGGATTTTCTGTGCCCTGGATTTGCTCAATCAGCTGTTTTCTGTGGATTAAGCCCTGTGAATAACCGCCGCTAAGGGCAGTTGATAACAAGGCCCGAAAACTGAAGATAACCGCCTCTGTGGATAACCACTACTTTAATCCACAGGCTTACACCGGTTATCCAAGGACCTCCTTGGCACATGACCACAGGGTTTTGAATCGCTGTACACATCGAAAATAAAGGGCTACGTCGATCTATCCACAGAAAGGCAGGTCAGTAGAAATAAACATAAAAACAAAGATTTAATAAATTTCTCTCTTTTTAATTTCTATAACTCCGACTTCTCCACAGCTGGTTAATTTTTGTGCAAAGGGTTCTTTAGGAAGGGGGAAGTCCCTATACTTGTCGACCAGGTCCAAAAACCTGAGCTCAAACTATTCCTGAATTACCTACTTAAGCAGGCACGAGGTGCGTGGTGGATTTCCCTTCCCGTTTTGAAGTGATCGTCATCGGCGGCGGTCATGCCGGTACCGAGGCAGCACTGGCCTCAGCACGAATGGGGGTGAAAACCCTGTTGCTGACGCATAACGTGGAAACCCTCGGTGCCATGAGCTGCAACCCCGCTATTGGCGGCATTGGCAAAAGCCATCTGGTCAAGGAAATCGACGCCCTGGGCGGTGCGATGGCCCTGGCCACCGATAAAGGTGGTATTCAATTTCGCGTATTGAACAGCCGCAAAGGCCCAGCCGTGCGCGCCACTCGCGCTCAGGCCGATCGGATTCTCTACAAGGCTGCTGTCCGAGAAATTCTGGAAAACCAGCCGAACCTGTGGATATTTCAACAGGCAGCAGACGATCTGATCGTCGAGCAGGAGCAAGTACGCGGCGTAGTGACCCAGATGGGCCTGCGTTTCCTGGCGGATTCAGTGGTTTTGACCACGGGTACGTTCCTGGGTGGACTTATCCACATCGGTCTGCAGAATTTTTCTGGTGGTCGCGCCGGTGATCCACCGTCCATTGCCCTGGCTCACCGTCTGCGTGAACTGCCGCTGCGCGTCGGTCGCCTGAAAACCGGTACGCCGCCGCGTATTGACGCCCGCTCTGTGGATTTCTCGGTGATGACCGAGCAAGCCGGCGATACGCCAATCCCGGTGATGTCGTTCATGGGCAACAAGGAACAGCATCCACGCCAAGTCAGTTGCTGGATTACCCACACAAACGCCCGCACCCACGAAATCATTGCCGCGAACCTCGACCGTTCGCCGATGTATTCCGCTGCCGGTGAGATCGAAGGCATCGGCCCGCGTTATTGCCCGTCGATCGAAGACAAGATCCATCGCTTTGCCGATAAGGAAAGCCATCAGGTTTTCATCGAACCGGAAGGTCTGACGACAAACGAGCTGTACCCGAACGGGATATCCACATCCTTGCCGTTCGACGTCCAGCTGCAAATCGTGCAATCGATCCGTGGCATGGAAAACGCGCATATCGTGCGTCCGGGCTACGCCATCGAATACGACTACTTCGATCCGCGGGACCTGAAATACAGCCTGGAAACCAAGGTGATCGGCGGTCTCTTCTTCGCCGGACAGATCAATGGCACCACCGGTTACGAAGAAGCCGGCGCCCAGGGTTTGTTGGCCGGGACCAACGCAGCACTGCGTGCGCAGGGCAAAGATGCCTGGTGCCCGCGTCGCGATGAAGCCTACATCGGCGTGTTGGTCGACGACCTGATTACCCTCGGTACTCAAGAACCGTATCGGATGTTCACTTCTCGTGCTGAATACCGTTTGATCTTGCGCGAAGACAACGCCGACCTGCGTTTGACCGAAAAAGGTCGCGAACTGGGTCTGGTGGATGACATCCGCTGGGCGGCTTTCTGCAAAAAGCGCGAAAGCATCGAACTGGAAGAGCAGCGCCTGAAAAGCACCTGGGTACGCCCGGGCACTGAGCAAGGTGATGCGATTGCAGAGAAATTCGGTACGCCGCTGACCCACGAATACAACTTGCTGAATCTCTTGAGCCGTCCGGAAATCGACTACGCTGGTCTGATCGCAGTGACCGGTGGGGGCGCAGACGATCCACAGGTCGCCGAACAGGTCGAAATCAAGACCAAGTACGCCGGTTACATCGATCGCCAACAGGATGAAATCGCTCGTCTGCGGGCCAGTGAAGACACCAAACTGCCTGTGGATATCGATTACACGAACATTTCCGGTCTCTCCAAAGAGATCCAGAGCAAGCTCGGTGCGACTCGCCCGGAAACCCTGGGTCAGGCTTCGCGTATTCCGGGCGTTACGCCGGCAGCCATTTCGCTGTTGATGATTCATTTGAAAAAACGCGGCGCGGGCCGTCAGTTGGAGCAAAGCGCTTGAGTTCGTTGGTCACCTCGCAACATGCAGAAGAGTTATCCACAGGTGCTCGCCAGCTCGGTGTTGCTCTGACCGAAACCCAGCATGCGCAGTTGCTGGGTTATCTGGCCCTGTTGATCAAATGGAACAAGGCTTACAACCTGACCGCCGTGCGCGATCCGGACGAGATGGTGTCCCGTCACTTGCTCGATAGTCTGAGCGTGATGTCGTTCATCGAAAACGGTCGCTGGCTCGACGTGGGCAGCGGCGGCGGCATGCCGGGGATTCCATTGGCGATCCTGTTTCCAGAGTCCCAGGTGACCTGCCTGGACAGCAACGGCAAGAAAACCCGCTTCCTGACCCAGGTCAAACTCGAACTCAAACTGGATAACCTGCAAGTTATCCACAGTCGTGTCGAAGCCTTCCAGCCTGCTCAGCCATTCAACGGGATCATTTCCCGGGCGTTCAGCAGCATGGAGAACTTCACCAACTGGACTCGCCACCTCGGCGACACCGATACACGTTGGCTGGCAATGAAGGGCGTTCATCCCGCCGATGAGCTGGTAGCATTGCCGGCAGACTTCCACCTCGATAGCGAACACGCCCTGGCCGTACCCGGTTGCCAAGGCCAACGCCATCTGCTGATACTGCGCCGCACGGCATGATTGGGAACACAAGCAAGAATGGCTAAGGTATTCGCGATAGCGAACCAAAAGGGTGGTGTGGGCAAGACCACCACCTGCATCAACCTCGCAGCATCCCTGGTAGCCACCAAGCGCCGGGTGTTGCTGATCGATCTCGATCCACAGGGCAACGCCACCATGGGGAGCGGTGTGGATAAACACGGTCTGGAAAACTCGGTCTACGACCTGTTGATCGGCGAATGCGACCTGGCTCAGGCCATGCACTTCTCCGAACACGGTGGTTACCAATTGTTGCCGGCCAACCGCGACCTGACGGCCGCTGAAGTGGTTCTGCTGGAAATGCAGATGAAGGAAAGCCGCCTGCGCAGTGCGTTGGCGCCGATTCGCGAGAATTACGATTACATTTTGATCGACTGTCCGCCGTCGCTGTCGATGCTGACGCTGAATGCGCTCGTCGCGGCCGATGGGGTCATTATCCCCATGCAGTGCGAGTACTTCGCACTGGAAGGGTTGAGCGACCTTGTGGATAACATCAAGCGTATCGCCGAATTGCTGAACCCTGACCTCAAGGTCGAAGGTCTGCTGCGCACGATGTACGACCCGCGCCTGAGCCTGATGAACGACGTGTCGGCGCAGCTCAAGGAACACTTCGGTGAGCAACTCTACGACACCGTCATTCCACGCAACATCCGTCTGGCCGAAGCTCCGAGCTACGGCATGCCGGCGCTGGCGTACGACAAATCGTCCCGTGGCGCTGTTGCCTACCTGGCTCTGGCCGGCGAGATGGTTCGTCGTCAACGCAAAAACTCACGTATCGCCGCTGCCCAGCCAACTTAAGGAATCCCCATGGCCGTCAAGAAACGAGGTCTCGGACGTGGACTGGATGCACTGCTGAGTGGTCCGACCGTCAGCGCGCTGGAAGAACAAGCGATACAAGCCGATCAGCGCGAGCTGCAACATCTGCCGCTGGATTTGCTCCAGCGCGGCAAGTACCAGCCTCGCCGCGATATGGATGCTCAGGCGCTCGAGGAGCTGGCGCAGTCGATCAAGGCCCAGGGCGTCATGCAGCCGATTGTGGTTCGTCCGATCGGTGGTGGCCGCTTCGAAATCATCGCCGGTGAACGCCGTTGGCGCGCGAGCCAACAGGCCGGTCAGGAAACGATCCCGGCAATGGTCCGCGATGTACCGGATGAAACCGCGATTGCCATCGCGCTGATCGAGAACATCCAGCGCGAAGACCTTAACCCGATCGAAGAAGCGGTGGCCCTGCAGCGTTTGCAGCAGGAATTCCAGCTGACCCAGCAACAAGTGGCCGAAGCTGTGGGTAAGTCCCGAGTGACGGTGGCCAATTTATTGCGCCTGATTTCATTGCCGGAAGTTATCAAGACGATGCTTTCTCACGGCGACCTGGAAATGGGTCATGCCCGTGCTTTGCTCGGTTTGCCGGATAATCAACAAGTTGAGGGGGCGCGACATGTTGTCGCACGCGGGCTCACTGTGCGCCAAACTGAGGCACTGGTTCGCCAGTGGTTGAGTGGTAAACCGGAGCCTGTTGAACCGGTAAAACCAGACCCGGATATCGCTCGACTGGAGCAGCGTCTGGCCGAGCGCCTAGGCTCTGCGGTGCAGATCCGCCACGGTAAGAAGGGTAAAGGGCAGTTGGTAATTGGCTACAACTCCCTGGATGAGCTACAAGGTGTACTCGCTCATATTCGCTGAAACATTTCCTCATGTAGCGCGCAGTCGGAAATCACTACCTGATAGTTGAATAGGGGCTGAACCGCCCCTATACTCTGCGCGCATTTTGTCGGCACAAATTATGCCAAGTTGTTGCATTTCGGCAGCCGACCATTGGAGAGCAATAGTGATGGAAACCCGCACGCCAAACCGCTTGCCGTTCCATCGTCTGGCAGTATTTCCGGTGTTAATGGCTCAATTTGTCATTTTGCTGATTGCCGCTTTGGCGCTCTGGCAATGGTATGGAGTCGTTGCCGGGTACTCGGGACTTTGCGGAGGCCTGATAGCCTTGCTGCCCAATGTTTATTTCGCTCACAGGGCATTTCGGTTTTCCGGTGCCCGAGCAGCTCAAGCCATCGTCCGGTCTTTTTATGCCGGCGAGGCGGGCAAACTGATTTTGACGGCAGTGCTCTTTGCATTGACGTTTGCAGGTGTGAAGCCATTGGCGCCGCTAGCTGTATTCGGCGTCTTCGTGTTGACCCAACTGGTCAGCTGGTTCGCGCCCCTGCTGATGAGAACAAGACTTTCGAGACCTTAGGGCGTTTGAGGCAACCATGGCAGAAACAACCGCTTCGGGCTATATCCAGCACCACTTGCAGAACCTGACTTTCGGTCAGCACCCTACCGGCGGCTGGGGCTTTGCCCACACCGCAGCAGAAGCCAAGGAAATGGGCTTCTGGGCTTTCCACGTCGATACTCTCGGCTGGTCGGTCGCACTGGGTCTGATTTTCGTTCTTCTTTTCCGCATGGCGGCAAAGAAAGCGACTTCCGGGCAACCAGGGGCTTTGCAAAACTTCGTTGAAGTATTGGTCGAATTCGTCGATGGCAGCGTGAAAGACAGCTTCCATGGCCGTAGCCCGGTGATTGCGCCGCTGGCACTGACCATCTTCGTCTGGGTGTTCCTGATGAACGCCGTCGACCTGGTACCGGTCGACTGGATTCCTCAGCTGGCCATCCTGATCTCCGGCGACCACCACATCCCGTTCCGCGCCGTGTCGACCACCGACCCGAACGCGACCCTGGGTATGGCGTTCTCGGTTTTCGCACTGATCATTTTCTATAGCATCAAGGTCAAGGGCCTCGGCGGCTTCATCGGCGAGCTGACCCTGCACCCGTTCGGCAGCAAGAACATCTTCGTTCAAGCCCTGCTGATCCCGGTGAACTTCCTGCTGGAATTCGTGACCCTGATCGCAAAACCGATCTCCCTGGCTCTGCGTCTGTTCGGCAACATGTACGCCGGCGAGCTGGTGTTCATTTTGATCGCCGTGATGTTCGGCAGCGGTCTGCTCTGGCTTAGTGGCCTGGGCGTAGTTCTGCAGTGGGCGTGGGCTGTGTTCCACATCCTGATCATCACCCTGCAGGCGTTCATCTTCATGATGCTGACCATCGTTTACCTGTCGATGGCGCACGAAGAAAACCATTAAGACCAGTCTCGACTAGTCTGATGTCCCTCCCGGTCAAACGGGAGGGTGCTCCTCACGGGGCATCTGAAACGATTTGTTTTACCGCTTTAATCTAAAAAACCTAAACCATACGACGTAAAAGTCGGGAGGAAAGATGGAAACTGTAGTTGGTCTAACCGCTATCGCTGTTGCACTGTTGATCGGCCTGGGCGCACTGGGTACCGCAATTGGTTTCGGCCTGCTGGGCGGCAAGTTCCTGGAAGGCGCAGCGCGTCAGCCAGAAATGGTTCCAATGCTGCAAGTTAAAATGTTCATCGTTGCCGGTCTGCTCGACGCCGTAACCATGATCGGTGTTGGTATCGCTCTGTTCTTCACCTTTGCGAACCCGTTCGTTGGTCAGATCGCTGGCTAATTACTCGGATCTTCCGAGTAATTTGATGTGATGGACAACGTAACTGCGAGGTGTTGGCGTGAACATTAATGCGACCCTGATTGGCCAGTCCGTTGCGTTCCTGATTTTTGTACTGTTCTGCATGAAGTTCGTATGGCCTCCGGTCATCACGGCGCTGCACGAACGTCAAAAGAAGATCGCGGATGGACTGGACGCTGCCAGCCGAGCAGCTCGCGACCTGGAGTTGGCCCAAGAGAAAGCGGGTCAACAACTGCGCGAAGCGAAAGCTCAGGCAGCTGAAATCATCGAGCAAGCCAAGAAGCGCGGTTCTCAGATCGTCGACGAAGCCCGTGAACAGGCTCGCGTCGAAGCTGACCGTGTGAAGGCTCAGGCTCAGGCCGAGATCGAACAGGAACTGAATAGCGTCAAAGACGCGCTGCGCGCCCAAGTGGGTAGCCTGGCCGTTGGCGGTGCCGCGAAGATCCTGGGTGCCACAATCGATCAAAACGCGCACGCAGAGCTGGTTAACCAACTGGCTGCTGAAATCTAAGCGAGGGCGATCATGGCAGAACTGACCACGTTGGCCCGACCTTACGCTAAGGCGGCCTTCGAGCACGCTCAGGCCCACCAGCAACTGGCCAATTGGTCAGCCATGCTCGGCCTGGCAGCAGCGGTGTCGCAAGACGACACCATGCTGCGCGTGCTCAAGGCCCCGCGACTGACGAGCGCAGAAAAGGCCGCCACGTTCATTGACGTGTGCGGCGACAAGTTCGATGCCAAGGCACAGAATTTCATCCACGTCGTTGCCGAAAACGACCGTCTCCCGCTGTTGCCGGAGATTGCCGCCCTGTTTGACCTGTACAAGGCCGAGCAGGAGAAGTCGGTAGATGTGGAAGTGACCAGTGCATTTGCATTGAACCAAGAACAGCAAGACAAACTCGCCAAGGTTCTCAGTGCACGACTCAACCGGGAAGTGCGCCTGCAAGTCGAGGAAGACAGTTCCCTTATTGGGGGTGTTGTCATCCGCGCCGGCGACCTGGTTATCGATGGCTCGATTCGCGGCAAAATCGCGAAACTTGCCGAAGCATTGAAATCTTGAGTTTGAAGGGGCAGCAGAGCAATGCAGCAACTCAATCCTTCCGAAATAAGTGAAATTATCAAGGGCCGCATCGACAAACTCGATGTGACCTCCCAAGCCCGTAACGAAGGCACTGTCGTCAGCGTATCTGACGGTATCGTGCGGATTCACGGTCTGGCCGACGTTATGTCTGGCGAGATGATCGAGTTTCCGGGCGGCGTCTACGGTATGGCCCTCAACCTGGAGCAAGACTCTGTAGGTGCCGTTATTTTGGGCGCGTACCAGTCTCTGGCTGAAGGCATGAGCGCCAAGTGCACAGGCCGCATCCTGGAAGTCCCGGTTGGTAAGGAACTGCTGGGTCGCGTAGTCGATGCACTGGGTAACCCGGTTGACGGCAAAGGTCCGCTGAACAACACCCAGACCGATGCGGTCGAGAAAGTTGCTCCAGGCGTGATCTGGCGTAAGTCGGTAGACCAGCCTGTACAGACTGGCTACAAGGCTGTCGATGCCATGATCCCTGTCGGCCGTGGCCAGCGTGAGCTGATCATCGGTGACCGTCAGATCGGTAAAACCGCTCTGGCGATCGACGCGATCATCAACCAGAAAGACAGCGGCATTTTCTGCGTCTACGTAGCCATCGGTCAGAAGCAATCGACCATCGCCAACGTGGTTCGCAAGCTGGAAGAAAACGGCGCACTGAAAAACACGATCATCGTGGCTGCAAGTGCTTCGGAATCTCCTGCGCTGCAATACCTGGCACCGTACGCCGGTTGCACCATGGGTGAATTCTTCCGCGACCGCGGTGAAGACGCGCTGATCGTTTATGACGATCTGTCCAAGCAGGCAGTGGCTTACCGCCAGATCTCCCTGCTGCTGCGCCGTCCACCAGGCCGTGAAGCTTACCCAGGCGACGTGTTCTATCTCCACTCCCGTCTGCTGGAGCGCGCATCCCGCGTTTCGGAAGAGTATGTAGAGAAGTTCACCAACGGCGCAGTGACCGGCAAAACCGGTTCCCTGACCGCACTGCCGATCATCGAAACCCAGGCTGGCGACGTTTCCGCGTTCGTTCCGACCAACGTGATTTCCATCACCGACGGTCAGATCTTCCTGGAATCGGCCATGTTCAACTCGGGCATCCGTCCTGCAGTGAACGCCGGTGTTTCGGTATCCCGTGTGGGTGGTGCCGCTCAGACCAAGATCATCAAGAAGCTGTCCGGTGGTATCCGTACCGCTCTGGCTCAGTACCGTGAACTGGCGGCATTCGCCCAGTTTGCTTCTGACCTGGACGAAGCGACCCGTAAGCAACTTGAGCATGGTCAGCGCGTTACCGAGCTGATGAAGCAGAAGCAATACGCGCCAATGTCGATCGCCGACATGTCGCTGTCGCTGTATGCCGCTGAGCGTGGGTTCCTGACTGACGTAGAAATCACCAAAGTCGGCAGCTTCGAGCAAGCGCTGATTGCTTACTTCAACCGCGATCACGCCGACCTCATGGCGAAGATCAACGTGAAGGGTGACTTCAATGACGAAATCGATAGCGGCCTGAAAGCCGGTATCGAGAAGTTCAAGGCCACCCAAACCTGGTAAGCCGCAGCGGGAGCCGCAAGGCTCCCGCTTGCTAACCTGATAGGTGTTACATGGCAGGCGCAAAAGAGATTCGCAGTAAGATTGCGAGCATCAAAAGCACGCAAAAAATTACCAGCGCCATGGAAAAAGTGGCGGTCAGCAAAATGCGCAGGGCACAAATGCGCATGGCTGCTACCCGTCCTTATGCGGAGCGCATCCGCCAGGTTATTGGTCATCTGGCCAACGCTAACCCGGAGTATCGCCACCCGTTCATGATCGACCGTGAAGTAAAGCGCGTTGGTTATGTCGTCGTGAGCAGTGACCGTGGTCTGTGTGGTGGCTTGAACACCAACCTGTTCAAGGCTTTGGTCAAGGACATGGCGGTAAACCGCGAAAACGGTGTCGAGATCGATCTGTGCGTGATTGGTAGCAAGGGTGCGGCTTTCTTCCGCAACTTCGGCGGTAACGTCGTTGCAGCTATCAGCCACTTGGGTGAAGAGCCGTCGATCAATGATCTGATCGGCAGCGTCAAGGTGATGCTGGATGCCTATCTGGACGGCCGTATTGACCGTTTGTCCGTGGTATCCAACAAGTTCATCAACACCATGACACAACACCCTACCGTGGAGCAGTTGGTTCCGCTGGTGGCAACCCCGGATCAAGCACTCAAGCACCACTGGGACTATCTCTACGAACCTGATGCCAAAGAGCTGCTTGACGGCTTGATGGTGCGTTACGTGGAGGCGCAGGTGTACCAGGCGGTGGTCGAGAACAACGCAGCTGAGCAAGCTGCGCGGATGATCGCGATGAAGAACGCTACCGACAACGCCGGTGATTTGATCAGCGAATTGCAGCTGGTCTACAACAAGGCGCGTCAGGCTGCGATCACCCAAGAGATCTCGGAAATCGTCGGCGGCGCTGCCGCGGTTTAACGGTTCAAATTTTCAGAGGATCCAGCTATGAGTAGCGGACGTATCGTTCAAATCATCGGCGCCGTTATCGACGTGGAATTTCCACGCGACAGCGTACCGAGCATCTACAACGCGCTGAAAGTACAAGGCGCGGAAACTACCCTGGAAGTCCAGCAGCAGCTGGGTGACGGCGTAGTTCGTACCATTGCGATGGGTACCACCGAAGGCTTGAAGCGCGGTCTAAACGTTGTCGATTCCGGCGCTGCCATCTCCGTACCGGTCGGTAAAGCGACCCTGGGCCGGATCATGGACGTTCTGGGTAACCCGATCGACGAAGCTGGCCCGATCGACACCGAAGAGCGCTGGGGTATTCACCGCGCTGCTCCATCCTTCGCGGAACAAGCAGGCGGCAACGACCTGCTGGAAACCGGTATCAAGGTTATCGACCTGGTTTGCCCGTTCGCCAAGGGCGGTAAAGTCGGTCTGTTCGGTGGTGCCGGTGTAGGCAAGACGGTAAACATGATGGAACTGATCCGTAACATCGCCATCGAGCACAGCGGTTATTCCGTGTTCGCCGGTGTGGGTGAGCGTACTCGTGAGGGTAACGACTTCTACCACGAGATGAAGGATTCCAACGTTCTGGACAAAGTGGCACTGGTTTACGGTCAGATGAACGAGCCGCCGGGAAACCGTCTGCGCGTAGCACTGACCGGCCTGACCATGGCCGAGAAGTTCCGTGACGAAGGTAACGACGTTCTGCTGTTCGTCGACAACATCTATCGTTACACCCTGGCCGGTACTGAAGTATCCGCACTGCTGGGCCGTATGCCTTCCGCAGTAGGTTACCAGCCGACCCTGGCTGAAGAGATGGGCGTGCTGCAAGAGCGCATCACTTCGACCAAGCAAGGTTCGATTACGTCGATCCAGGCCGTATACGTACCAGCGGACGACTTGACTGACCCGTCGCCAGCGACCACCTTCGCCCACTTGGACGCCACCGTCGTTCTGTCCCGTGACATCGCTTCCCTGGGTATCTACCCAGCGGTAGACCCACTGGATTCGACTTCGCGCCAGCTGGACCCGAACGTGATCGGCAACGATCACTACGAAACCGCTCGCGGTGTACAGTATGTTCTTCAGCGCTACAAAGAACTGAAGGACATCATCGCGATCCTGGGTATGGACGAGCTGTCGGAAGCCGACAAGCAGTTGGTAAACCGTGCTCGTAAGATCCAGCGTTTCTTGTCGCAGCCGTTCTTCGTGGCTGAAGTCTTCACCGGTGCTTCGGGTAAATACGTTTCCCTGAAAGACACCATTGCTGGCTTCAAAGGCATCCTCAACGGTGACTACGACCACCTGCCAGAACAAGCGTTCTACATGGTTGGCGGCATCGAAGAAGCGATCGAGAAAGCCAAGAAACTGTAATCCCGGCGCCCGGCAACGGGCGCTAATTTAGGTTGAGGCAATCAGATGGCTATGACAGTCCATTGCGATATCGTCAGCGCGGAAGGGGAAATTTTTTCCGGTCTGGTCGAGATGGTGATTGCGCACGGTGCACTGGGTGATCTTGGTATCGCTCTGGGTCACGCGCCGCTGATCACTAACCTGAAACCAGGCCCGATCCGCCTGGTCAAGCAGGGCGGGGAAGAGGAGGTGTATTACATCTCCGGTGGTTTCCTCGAGGTTCAGCCGAACATGGTCAAGGTCCTTGCCGATACTGTGCAACGCGCTGCCGACCTGGACGAAGCCTCCGCTAAGGAAGCCGTTAAGGCTGCCGAGAAGGCATTGCATGAGCGTGGCGCGGAATTCGATTACGGTTCTGCTTCCGTACGTCTGGCCGAGGCTACAGCTCAGCTGCGCACCGTCCAGCAGATCCGCAAGAAGTTCGGCCGCTAAGGCAGCGCTTGTTGTGTGATTGATTAAAAAGGGTAGCCTCGGCTACCCTTTTTTCTTTTCTGATGTCCACCACTATGGTCGCAGCCGCTGACCACCCAGGATTAGTAGCCAGTCATGTCTCTTGAAATCGTTATTCTCGCTGCCGGTCAAGGCACGCGCATGCGTTCGGCCTTGCCGAAAGTCCTGCACCCGATCGCTGGCAATTCGATGCTCGGTCATGTTATCCACAGCGCCCGACAACTTGATCCACAGCGCATTCACGTGGTCATTGGTCATGGTGCCGATGCTGTTCGTGAGCGTCTGGCGGCCGATGATCTGAATTTTGTCCTTCAGGACAAACAACTGGGCACCGGACATGCCGTGGCCCAGGCCGTACCCTTCATCAAATCCGACACGGTGCTGATTCTTTATGGGGACGTGCCACTGATTGAAGTGGAAACCCTGCAACGCCTGCTCAAGAAAGTTGCGCCACAGCAGTTGGGTCTGCTGACCGTTAATCTTGACGATCCGACCGGTTATGGCCGCATCGTGCGTGACGCCGCGGGCAATGTCACCGCTATCGTCGAGCAAAAAGACGCCAACGAAGCCGAGCGCGCAATCACCGAAGGCAATACCGGTATTCTGGCCCTGCCATTCCAGAGCCTTGGCGGCTGGATGAGCCGGCTCTCCAACAATAATGCCCAAGGCGAGTATTACCTGACTGACGTGATTGCCATGGCGGTGAGCGACGGCTTGGTGGTGGCAACCGAACAACCCCATGACGCGATGGAAGTGCAGGGCGCCAACGACCGCAAGCAGCTATCGGAACTTGAGCGTCACTATCAATTGCGTGCCGGTCGCCGTTTGATGGCGCAGGGCGTGACGCTGCGTGACCCGGCTCGTTTCGATGTCCGTGGTGAAGTTAAGGTTGGCCGAGACGTGTTGATCGATATCAACGTCATCCTCGAAGGCAAGGTCGTCATTGAAGATGACGTTGTCATCGGTCCTAACTGCGTGATCAAGGACAGTACCTTGCGCAAAGGCGTGGTGGTCAAGGCCAACAGCCACATCGAAGGCGCCATTCTGGGTGAAGGCAGCGATGCCGGGCCGTTCGCACGTTTGCGTCCAGGTACGGTGCTGGAGGCTCGCGCGCATGTGGGTAACTTTGTTGAGCTGAAAAATGCCCACTTGGGCGAAGGTGCCAAGGCTGGTCATCTGACTTACCTGGGAGACGCCGAAGTGGGCGCTCGTACCAACATTGGCGCCGGCACCATCACCTGCAATTACGATGGTGTGAATAAATGGAAAACGATATTGGGTGAAGATGTGTTCATCGGCTCCAACAATTCGTTGGTGGCACCTGTGGATATCTCTTCCGGAGCAACCACTGCGGCTGGTTCGACCATTACCCTGAATGTGGATAAGGCGCAGTTGGCTGTGGGTCGTGCCCGCCAAAAGAATATCGATGGCTGGAAACGGCCTGAGAAAATCAAGAAGAGCTGAGTTATCCACATTGATGATCGTCTGAAGTTATTCACAGGCAATCAGTCGCGTTGTGGGCAAGTCTCGCTCCCGCCGGAGCGGGATTTGCCGCGCTGCTTTTATCCACAGCACCTCTTTATCACACCAGGGTTGACGAAGTTTCGTTAATAGGTTTTTATTGGTTTCGTTATCTTTCGAAACGAAACTTAATCAGTCATGTCGAAACGCAACACACCTCAACGTCGCCACAACATTCTTGCCTTGCTCAATGAGCAGGGTGAAGTCAGTGTGGATGAGTTGGCCAAGCGCTTCGAAACCTCTGAAGTTACGATTCGCAAGGATCTGGCAGCCCTTGAAAGCAACGGCCTGCTGCTTCGTCGTTATGGTGGCGCAATCACCATGCCCCAGGAACTGGTGGCCGATCACGGTCAGTCGGTCTCCAAGTACAAGCAGGCCATTGCCCGCGCTGCAGTGGTGCGGATTCGCGAACATGCGCGAATCATCGTCGACAGCGGTAGCACCACTGCGGCAATGATCCCGGAGCTCGGTCAACAACCGGGCCTTGTGGTGATGACCAACTCCCTGCATGTCGCCAACGCCTTGAGCGAACTAGAACATGAGCCGGTGCTGTTGATGACGGGCGGCACCTGGGATCCGCACTCCGAATCCTTTCAGGGTCAGGTGGCCGAGCAGGTACTACGCTCTTACGACTTTGATCAGCTGTTTATTGGTGCCGATGGCATCGATCTGGTCCGCGGTACAACCACCTTCAATGAATTGCTTGGGCTGAGCCGGGTCATGGCAGAAGTGGCCCGCGAAGTGGTCGTTATGGTGGAGGCCGATAAAATTGGCCGCAAGATCCCAAACCTGGAACTGCCCTGGAGCAGCGTCCATACCCTCATTACCGATGATCGCCTGCCACTTGAGGCACGAAATCAGATACAGGCGCGTGGAATCACATTGATCTGCGCGACTGTCAGTCAGGAGAAATAGCATGTGTGGAATTGTCGGCGCCGTCGCAGAACGTAACATCACCGCCATCCTGGTCGAAGGCCTGAAGCGTCTGGAATACCGTGGGTATGACAGCGCCGGTGTGGCGGTCTACACCAATGACGCAAAACTGGAACGCCTGCGTCGCCCGGGCAAAGTCAGTGAGCTGGATCTGGCCCTGGCCGAAGCGCCGCTGGTTGGTCGTTTGGGTATCGCCCACACACGTTGGGCGACTCATGGCGCCCCGTGTGAGCGTAATGCGCACCCGCATTTTTCCGGCGACCTGGCGGTGGTGCACAACGGCATCATCGAAAACCACGAAGCCCTGCGTGAACAGCTCAAAGCCTTGGGTTACACCTTCACTTCGGACACCGACACCGAGGTCATCGCCCACCTGCTGGACCACAAACTCAAGGACCTGGAAGACCTGACCGCAGCCCTCAAGGCAACGGTCAAAGAGTTGCACGGTGCGTACGGCCTGGCAGTGATCAGTGCTCGGCAGCCAGATCGCCTGGTCGCTGCCCGTAGTGGCAGCCCATTGGTGATCGGTCTGGGTCTGGGTGAAAACTTCCTCGCGTCCGACCAGTTGGCGTTACGCCAGGTCACCGACCGCTTCATGTACCTGGAAGAAGGCGATATCGCCGAAATTCGTCGCGACAGCGTGCATATCTGGGACGTTGACGGCAAGGCGGTCGAGCGCGAAGCCGTGCAGTACCGTGATGGCGCAGAAGCGGCCGATAAGGGTGAGTTCCGTCATTTCATGCTCAAGGAAATCCATGAGCAACCGTCTGTAGTACAGCGAACCCTGGAAGGGCGCCTGAGCCAGACTCAAGTCCTGGTGCAGGCCTTCGGTCCACAAGCGGCCGAGCTGTTCGCCAAAGTACGCAACGTACAGATCGTCGCCTGCGGCACCAGCTATCACGCAGGCATGGTCGCTCGTTACTGGCTGGAAGAGCTGGCTGGCATTCCGTGCCAGGTCGAAGTTGCCAGTGAATTCCGCTACCGCAAGGTAGTGGTACAGCCGGACACACTGTTCGTGACCATCTCCCAATCCGGCGAAACCGCCGACACTCTGGCCGCGCTGCGCAACGCCAAGGAATTGGGATTCCTCGCCAGCCTGGCAATCTGTAACGTCGGCATCAGCTCGCTGGTGCGAGAATCCGATCTGACCTTGCTGACCCAGGCCGGTCGCGAAATCGGCGTGGCCTCGACCAAAGCTTTCACCACGCAATTGGTTGGATTGCTGTTGCTGACCCTGTCTCTGGGCCAGGTGCGCGGCACGCTGAGCAAAAGCGTTGAAGCAACGCTGGTCGAAGAGTTGCGTCGCTTGCCAACCCGCCTCGGTGAAGCGCTGGCCATGGACAGCACCGTGGAGAAAATCGCTGAGTTGTTCGCCGAAAAAAATCACACCCTGTTCCTCGGACGTGGTGCGCAATTCCCGGTAGCGATGGAAGGGGCGCTCAAGCTCAAGGAGATTTCCTACATTCACGCCGAGGCTTATCCGGCTGGCGAGCTGAAGCACGGTCCGTTGGCGCTTGTGGATAACGACATGCCAGTCGTCACCGTGGCGCCGAACAACGAGTTGCTGGAAAAACTGAAGTCCAACCTTCAGGAAGTCCGCGCCCGTGGTGGCGAGCTGATCGTCTTCGCCGATGAACAGGCTGGCATGATCAATGGTGAAGGCACGCATGTTGTGCATATGCCGCACATCCACGACATCCTGTCGCCGATCCTCTACACCATCCCGCTGCAGCTGCTGTCGTACTACGTGGCTGTGCTGAAAGGCACCGACGTTGACCAGCCACGCAACCTGGCGAAATCGGTGACTGTGGAATAAGTTATCCACAGCTGATCCAACCCTCTAAAAATCGCAGCCAATGGTTGCGATTTTTTTATCCGAATCGAGGACATGCCCATGGACCGCTTTCAGGAAATGCAGGTCTTCGCCGCCGTGGCTCAGGACCAGGGGTTTTCGGCGGCGGCGCGGCGTCTGGGCATGTCGGCAGCCAGTGTCACCCGCGCGGTGGCGGCTTTGGAGAAGCGTATTGGTACGCAGTTGCTGACGCGCACCACGCGCAGCGTGCACCTGAGCGAGGCAGGCCAGCGTTATCTTGAAGATTGTCGGAGAATTCTCGCTGAGGTCCAGGAAGCCGAGGATTCGGCGGCGGGCAGTCATGCCCAACCCCGTGGGCAATTGACGCTGACGGCGCCGGTGTTGTTTGGTGAGCTGTTCATCACACCGCTGATGGTGAATTTTCTGACGCAATTTCCCGACGTCACGATCAATGCGTTGTTAGTCGATCGGATAGTGAGTGTGGTGGAGGAGGGCATCGATGTGGCCGTGCGCATCGGTGAGCTACCCGACAGCAATCAGCACGCCATTCGAGTCGGTGAGGTGCGACGAGTGATTTGCGCGTCACCGCAGTTTCTTGCCATTCACGGAAGGCCAAGACATCCGCAAGACCTGGCGAAAGCGCCAATCATCGCCACATCGTCGATAGGCCAACAAAGAAGCTGGCCATTCCTGGTCGATGGCGAGGCGCTGAATGTCCGTCCTGAACCACGGCTGGTGGTGACGGCGAATCAGGCGGCCATTACCGCTGCGAGCCTTGGCCTGGGCTTCACTCGGGTTTTGTCTTATCAGGTGGCGGGCAAGGTCGCGGCTGGAGAGCTGGAGATCATCCTGGCCGACTTCGAAATGCCGGCTTTGCCCATTCATGTGATGTATCAGGGAGGGCGCAATGCCCCGGCACGCGTCCGCAGCTTTGTGGACTTTACCGTGAAGGCGCTCAGGGAAAACCCCGCACTGAGCGGCTGATGGTTTATTGCGCTGGTTGAAATAATGGATTGCGTTTGCTGGTTATTCTGTTGTTTTGGTGACTGGTAGAAGATGACTGCCTCCTGCGCTGATCCACCGAACAGCGCTCTTCACCCTGCGGAGTCGACCATGCAAGCCATCAAACTCTACAACTTTCCCCGTTCCGGCCACGCGCACCGTGTGGAGCTGATGCTTTCGCTACTGCAATTACCAACCGAGTTGATCTTCGTCGACCTGGCCAAGGGCGAACACAAGCAACCGCAATACCTGGCACTCAATGCTTTTGGTCAGGTGCCGGTGCTGGATGACCAAGGCGTGGTATTGGCCGATTCCAACGCGATCCTGGTTTATCTGGCACAGAAATACGGCAAGGGTCGTTGGTTGCCAACCGATCCGGTGGGTGCCGCCAAGGTGCAGCGTTGGTTGTCGGTGGCTGCCGGGCCGATTGCTTTTGGTCCGGCCAGGGCCAGGTTGATCACGGTATTTGGCGCACCTTACAACGCTGAAGAAACGATCGCGTACGCCCATACCGTGCTGAAGGTGATCGATCATGAATTGGCCAATACGCCTTGGCTGGCTGGCAGCGAGCCGACCATCGCTGACGTGGCAGCCTACAGCTACCTCGCCCATGCACCTGAAGGCAATGTCTCGCTGGACGACTACGCCAACATCCGCGCCTGGCTGGCACGGGTAGAAGCCTTGCCAGGATTTGTCGGCATGCCGCGCACCGTTGCGGGCCTGCAAAAAACTGCCTGATGCTAGCGGCCCGACACTGTCGGGCCCTTCACGCTGCGCCGAGAGTGCAGGGGAGTAGCCGTAATGGACCGTTCACCGTGGCATGCTGGCGAAAAAGAGTTGCAGGCTCATGTGGGTGTCGCTGAGCGAATGGAGGTGTTGGGGCGTCGGGTAATTCGCACCGAGATGCCCGACCAGCACCGTACGTTCTATCAGCAACTGCCGTTCATGCTTTACGGCGCGGTGGATGCAAATGGCAATCCGTGGGCCAGCGTGCTGGAAGGAGCACCGGGCTTCGCCCATTCACCTGAACCAGGGCTGTTGCAATTCAGCAGCTTGCCGGCTGCCGATGATCCGGCGCAATTGGCTGATGGAGCGGCGATCGGTCTGCTTGGGATCGAACTACACACCCGGCGTCGCAACCGTATCAATGGTCGTATCGGCGCAATGTCCTCGAACGGCTTTAACGTGACGGTGCAGCAGTCTTACGGCAACTGTCCGCAATACATTCAACTACGGCAGTTTCGATCCGTGCCATTGGCAGATCCGGCAACCCGACTCGCGCAGCATTACAGCGAGCTGGATGAGGCGGCCAAGGCGATGATTGCCGAGGCAGACACCTTCTTTGTCGCCAGTTATGTGGACGTCGAGGGTGAGCGTTCGGTGGATGTTTCCCATCGCGGCGGTCAATCCGGTTTTGTGCAGGTAGAGGTCAATCGCCTGACCATCCCGGATTTCGCCGGCAATCTTTTTTTCAACACATTGGGCAATCTTCTGGCCAATCCCAAGGCCGGTTTGTTGTTCATCGATTTCAATTCCGGTGACCTGCTGCAACTCAGCGGTCGCACCGAAATCATCCTTGAAGGTCCACAGGTCGAAGCCTTTCAGGGTGCCGAGCGCTTGTGGACGTTCCACGTGGAACATGTGGTGCGTCGACCCGCCGGCTTGGCTTTGCGCTGGCGTTTCGACGGTGTTTCACCCACCAGTTTGCTGACGGGTACTTGGGCACAGGCCGAGGCCCGCCTGCAAGCTCGGGCCCTTGGCGATAGCTGGCGGCCGTTGCGGGTAGTGAAGATCGAACCGGAAAGCCACGACATTCGTTCGATCTATCTGGAGCCCGCCGATGATGCCGGTTTGCCGTTGTTCCACGCCGGGCAGCATCTGCCCTTGCGGTTCAACATTGATGGCGAAGTGCATATCCGCACGTATAGCCTGTCGAGCGCACCGTCCGATGATTTCTTCCGCATCAGTGTCAAACGTGACGGACGTGTGTCTTCACACCTGCACGAACAGGTTCACGTCGGTGATCTTTTGGAAGCGCGTGCACCTCAAGGGCATTTCACCGTAGCCCCTCATGAGCGCCGTCCGCTGGTGTTGATGGCCGCCGGAGTTGGCATTACGCCGCTTTTGTCGATGCTGCGTGAGGTGGTTTATCAAGGTTTGCGCACCCGCCGTATTCGGCCGACCTGGTTCTTGCAGAGTTCGCGTACGTTGGGCGATCAAGTGTTTCGTCGTGAACTGGACCGCTTGCTTGATGACGCTGGTGATGCCGTCAGGGTAGTGCGGCTGCTCAGTCAACCAGAGCCCTCGGCGCGTGAGGGTGAAGATTTCGACCTGACCGGACGAATTGACGTCGCGCTACTCAAGGATCTGCTTGAGGTCGAGGACTACGATCTTCTGGATTTCGTCCTGTGCGGACCGGGAAGTTTTACCCAGGCGATGTACGACGGATTGCGCGAGCTGGACATCCGCGATGCAAGGATTCACGCCGAAACCTTCGGGCCCTCCACATTGCGTCGGCAACCAGACCCTGACGCCGTGGTTATCGAACAACCGCCAGCCGCCACCACGTCGGTGCCGGTGGTGTTCCAGCGATCCGCCAAAGAGGCTCGCTGGCAACCCGATGGCAGCAGTCTTCTGGAACTGGCGGAAAGTCGCGGACTACGCCCGGAATTCAGCTGCCGAGGGGGTTCCTGCGGGACCTGCAAGACTCGCCTGATCAGCGGCCAGGTGCATTATCCACAGCCACCCGCCGAAGTACCGGAGCAAGGACAGGTGCTGATTTGTTGTGCAATTCCGGCTCAGGGCGAGCAGCCTCTGGTGCTGGATATCTGAAGAATCGTCATAAGCCATCATTGCCCGGAGAGCGATGGCTCAGTAGGGTAGAGCGCAGAACGAAAGGGCCGTCACTGGCCCTTTCTGCATTTTCAGGGATAGGCGCCTTAATGGTTTTTCTTGCTCGCTGGATCGTCCTGCTGACATCGCTGGCGCTGTTCAGCGGTTGCGAAGAACAGGATGCTCCGCCACTCGATCAGCAGCTCTATGTCTGGCAACGACAATGGACACCTGATCATGACGTCGCTCTGATGGACAGCCGCGCAGACTTTTCCACTTTGCGGGTGTTGGCGCTACAAGCCTTTCCCCAGGCCGGCTGGAGTCGGGCACGGATTGATCCTGCATTGCTCAAGCGAGACGGGCGGCCACTGATTGCGGTGATTCGCCTTGATGGTCAGCTCAAGTCGTTGGATCAGGATGAGGTCACGACACAGATTCAACAGGTGATCAGCGATTGGCAGGCGTTGGGACTGAGCCTCTCCGGTGTGGAAATCGACCACGATGCAGGTAACGCCCGGCTACCGGCGTACCGTGAGTTTCTGCAGCATTTGCGCGCCAATCTGCCAGCCTCTTTGCCGCTGAGCATCACCGCGTTGCCGGCGTGGCTCGACAGTCGCGAATTGCCTGCATTGTTATCCACAGTTGATAGCAGCGTGCTGCAAGTGCATGCCGTCAGCGACCCGCGTCGTGGTCTGTTCGATCCGGCGCAGGCCCGGCACTGGGCGAAAGAATGGAGCCGTATCACTTCGAAGCCCTTCTATTTAGCGTTGCCGGCCTACGGCGTGGCGTTGTTGCCAAGTGCTGACGGTGCGCCAATCGTGGAAAGTGAGATACGCCTCGAACGTGAGGGCAAGCGTCAGGAATTGCTGGCCGACCCACGGCAACTCAGACAGCTTGGCGCCGAATTGCGTGCCGATCCGCCGGCACATCTGGCGGGCCTGATCTGGTTTCGCCTGCCTCTGGCCAACGACCGTCGCGCCTGGAGCCTGACGACCTTGCGCGCTGTAGTACGCGGTGACGCGCTGAACAGTCGGTTGGCGCTGAAACTCTCGGCTCAGGAAGGCCTCTATGACATCGGCATCAGCAACGAGGGCAACCTCGATACAGCCTGGCCTGAGCGTGTGACATTGGCGGTTCGAGGGTGTGAGGGGGCGGATGCGCTGGCCGGTTATGCGTTGCAACAAGGCCCGGATCTGCTTACCTTCACTCGCCTGCATGACGGTCGAATAGCGGCTGGCGGACAGCGTGCCATGGGTTGGGCTCGCTGCGCACATATTGATCAAGGAGGTTCGAATGTTTACCCGTAACTGGTCCCGCCATCTACTTTGCCTGAGTCTCAGCCTGCCGCTGGGTTCGGCGTTGGCGTGCGGGCCGGATTTCCCCATGCGCCTGCTCGACAATCGTAACCAGTCGCTGGCGGAACTGCCTGAGGGTAACTTCAATTTCGAGGTCAATCGCCTGGGGCATGCCATTGCCGGGTTGAAACACGTCACTCAAGCCGTCAACAGCATGGAAACAACCGACTATGCAGAACAGCGAAGTCAGGCCGAGCAGGCAGGTTTGACGGCCGATCAGCAGGCGCTGGTGCAACAGTTGCGTGCGTTGACCGATGCCCACCAGGTTGAGGTTGAGGGCGAAAAGCTGCCGGCTGAGCTCAAGTTCTATCTGGCCGGTGCCGTGGCATTTGCTGGCGGTGATTTTGGATTGGCGGCGAAATATTTTCAGAAGGTATTGGCGCTGCCGGCCGATCAACGATCGTTGCGCAGCACATGGGCTGCATACTCGCTGGGCCGGGCGTTGTTTGCCATCAGCTCGGAAGCGGGCGCCGATCCCGACGTGCTGGCGCAGTCGCGCCAGGCTTTCGAGCAAACCCGGCAACTGAGCATCGATGGTTTCAGCGATCCGCTGGAGTTGGGCGTTGCGAGTCTGGGTGAACAAGCCCGCGTTGCCCGGAAGGAGGGCGACTGGAACAGCGCCATCGAATTGTATGCCACGCAAAACCTCCAGGGTTCGGCGGTTGGCTACACCTCGCTGAAGCTGTTGATGGCTGATCTTGCAGCGATGCCGGACGATCAACTGGCCGAACTGCTCAAGGGCAAAGCGGTACAACAACTGATCACGGCGTCCTTGATCAGTCGACTGGGTTGGTCATTCGGCGATCAGCCGCCCAACGAACAGAAATTGATCAAGCTCCTTCAAAGCAGCACGCGCGGTACGCTCGATAACGCCGATCGCCTGGCGGCGGTCAATTATCAACAGGGTGACTACGCCAGCGCCAAGGCCTTCCTGGAACACGCCGGCGATGGCGGCCTGGCTTGGTGGCTGCGGGCCAAACTGGCGGTGCGCGAGGGTGATAAAAATGCTGCGGCTGCCGCTTATGCGAAGGCGGCCCAGGCTTTCCCGCAGAATGAATCCTGGGGTGAGCGCAGAACGCCGGACTACGATTACGAAACGCTCCAGCCCAAGTGTCGGGTCGAAGGCGAAAGCGCGATTCTGGCCTTGCAGCGCGGGGATTACCTGCAGGCTTTTGATCAGCTTTATCGAAGCAACGACATTTACTGGTTCGATGCGGCTACAGTCGCCGAGCGCGTGCTGACCGTCGATGAGCTCAAACATTACGTCGACACTCAGGTTCCGGCGCCACCGGCACTCAGTCAGCAGGATCGCGATAACTATGTACCGCTGCCGGTGGCCGCCAAGCTGCGCAATTTGCTCGGGCGGCGCTTGTTGCGTGAAGCACGTTACGAAGAGGCACCGGCCTACTTCGACAGCGTGGATTTACAGAATAAGGCAACGTGGTATGGGCAGTTGCGCCAGGACGCTGAATCAAAATGGTGGCCGAGCAAGCGTGCATTTGCCTATTTCCACGCCGCAACGCTGGCCCGATTCGACGGAATGGAACTCTTGGGTTACGAGATGGCCCCGGACTACGCCACATTGGCTGGCAATTACAGTCTCGAAAGCAACGAACTCAAAGTTGGTCCATGGGTGGCCGAACAGGAAGTCATCCGCCAGCGTGTCAGTGCTGCCCAACCCGATCGGCGTTATCACTACCGTTATGTCGCCAATGCATTGGCCAGTCGTGCCGCCGATTACTTGCCTCATACCAGTCAGGCATTCGCGGCTGTGCTGTGTGCGGCGACCGGGTGGAATACCGATCCTGATGAAAAACGCGCTTTCTATCAGCGCTACGTCAAGGAAGGACCTTATGTTGATTGGGCCGTATTTTTCGGCGAGCGCTGCCCTTATCCGGAAATCGAGAATGCTGATAAGCGTTACGTGACCCAAGCTATGGCCCCCATCCGTGCAACACTTCGGCCCTACAAAAAGTGGCTGGAGATGGGGGGTGTCGTGGTGTTTACAGCGATCGCCCTGTTGCTGATCAACCGTCACAAGCGCAAGAAGCGGGCGTAATTACGCCTGCTGAACAAAGGTCAGCCGCACGGCGAAACCGATCAACAGACTGCCAAACAGCCACTGCTGCAGGCGTTGGGCGGATGGACTGCGTTGCAGCCATCGGCCCAAGGCCGCACCGACCAGCGCATAGGCACTGTCGAACAGCAAACCGACGGCCACCAACACCACGCCCAACGTCGCGAATTGTGCGAGCACCGGCCCGGCGTGCGGATTGATGAACTGTGGCAACAGCACGGAGCAGAACAACAACGCCTTGGGATTAAGCAGGTTGGTCAGCAGGCCGCGCTGTATCGCCTGCGCCCAGCGCGGTTTCCCCGTGGTTTGATGGGCGCCATTGAGGTTCGGCAGCAGGGTCGTGCGCAGGCACTGAACACCGATCCACAACAGGTACGCGGCACCGGCCAGACGCACCACGTCGAAGGTCCAGGGCGCCGCCTTGAACAGTGCCGCCAAACCCAATGCCGCCAGCGCCACATGGCAGGCCCGGGCGATGGCCAGGCCCACCGCCGCGGCCAGCGCAGCGCCTTTGCCCTGGCGAGCACCGGTCTGCAACAGCAGGATCATGTCGGGACCGGGCAATAAATACACCACCGCCAATGCCATGAAAAACAGCCACAGTCCCGCCATGTTGCACCCCCATTCGTTGTCGATTCGGTAGGGCCAGTCTAGGGTGCAAGGGCCGGGCAGGTGGTTGCGTAGTTCGCTTCTAAAACGGCCAGCCTTGGCATAATCTGCCAGCTTGTGAGCCATTCACCATCGGAATCTGCCAAACCATGAAACTGGATGCCTACGACCGCAAGATTCTCGCCGCACTGCAACGGGACGGTCGCTTGAGCAATGTGCAATTGGCTGACGAAATCGGACTGTCTGCGTCGCCCTGTTTACGGCGGGTGCGGATGCTCGAAGAGGCCGGGGTGATTCGTGGCTATCAGGCCAATCTGGATCGCGATGAAGTCGGGCTTGGCTTGACCGTGTTCGTGGGGGTCAAGGTCGAGCGCCATAACGACGAGCAGGCAGAAGCCTTTCGACTGGCGGTGACGGCACTGCCCGAAGTGATTTCGGCGTTTCTGGTGTCAGGGGAATCGGATTTTCTGTTACAGGTGGTGGTGCCGGATTTGCGTGCGTATGACCGGTTTCTCACGGGATGCTTGTTGAAATTGCCGGGCGTGAGCGATATCCGCAGCAACTTTGCCATTCACACGGTGAAGACGCCGGGGGCGTTGCCCTTGGGGCATTTGCCGCTTTAGCCAAGGCGATCTTTTCGCGAGCAGACTCACCCCCACAGATGGATGCATTTCAATGTGGGAGCGCGAGCCTGCTCGCGAAAGCAATGGACCCGCCACAGGAAGCTCAGGCGCGTTACATCTGCGTCGCCATCCCCTCCACATTCATCGCGGCCTGGCGCAACGCCTCGGAGCGCGTCGGGTGCGGGTGACAGGTCAGGGCGATGTCTTCGGCGGACGCGCTGAACTCCATGGCCACGCAATATTCGCCAATCATTTCACTGACGCTCGGGCCCACCAGGTGCACGCCGAGGATTTCGTCCGTGCGCTCATCGGCCAGTACTTTGGCAAAGCCTTCGGTTTCGTGATTGATCTTCGCCCGGCTGTTGGCGGTGAAGGGGAATTTGCCGACTTTGAATGCACGACCTTCGGCCTTCAGTTGTTCTTCGGTCTTGCCGACGCTGGCCAGTTCGGGTTTGGTATAGATCACGTTGGGGATCAAGTCGTAATTGACCTCGCCGGCCTTGCCAACGATCTGCTCGACGCAGGCCATGGCTTCGTCTTCGGCCTTGTGCGCGAGCATCGGGCCGGAGGTGACATCGCCAATCACCCAGACGCCGGCGGCTTCGGTGCGGTGGCCCTTGTTGGCGAGCATGCCGCGTTTGTCTGTACTGAGGCCGACGTTCTCCAGCCCCAGACCTTGTGTATAAGGTCGGCGTCCGATGGCCACCAGCACGTAATCGGCTTCAATCGACTCTGCGGTGCCACCTGCGGCGGGCTCGACGCTGAGTTGAACGCCAGCGGCGGAAGTGGTGGCGCGGGTCACTTTTGAACTCAACTTGAAACTGATCCCTTGTTTGCTCAATGAACGCTGCAGGGTTTTGCCTGCCTCGCCGTCCACGCCCGGGCAGATCCGATCCAGGTATTCGACCACGGTCACTCGAGCCCCCAGGCGCCGCCAGACCGAACCCAGCTCCAAACCAATCACTCCGGCGCCGATCACCACCAGGTGTTTCGGGACTTCCGTCAGTGACAGTGCGCCAGTGGAATCGAGAATGCGTTGGTTATCGATATCCACACCGGGCAGGGGAGTGGGTTCCGAACCGGTGGCGATGATGATGTCTTTGGCGCTCAGTTCGGTCTTGCCACCGCTGCTATCCGTTACCGTGACTTTGCCCGGCCCGTCGATATGGCCCCATCCCTTGATCCAGTCGACCTTGTTTTTGCGAAAGAGAAACTCGATGCCTTTGGTCAGACCGGCCACGCTCTCGTCTTTCTGTTTCATCATCTGAGCCAGATTGAGCGTGGGTTTGACTTCGATCCCCAGGTTGGCGAATTCCGCACCCATCGCCGCGTCGTACAGTTCGGAGGCGTGCAGCAACGCCTTCGATGGCATGCAGCCAACGTTCAGGCAGGTGCCGCCCAGGGTGGCGCGTCCTTCTACGCACGCTGCTTTCAAACCCAGTTGGCCCGCGCGGATGGCTGCGTTGTAGCCACCGGGGCCACCGCCAAGTATCACGACGTCATAAGTGCTCATGGATTACTCCTGGATTGAAAGCAGATGGTGGAGGGGAAAAGCAGTTTTGAAAAAATTACGACCGTAATATGAGCGTTTTAGTGCATTTCGGTCAAGGCTTCAGCCTAGGGACAGGTTGGGCATTTTTAGATAGAGCAAATATGTACGGAAATTTTGCCCGTTGCGTTATATCGTAACGAAATATGACGTGAGCAACGTAAACACTGGGGTGGTATGCAAGTCGATCTCGATGATGAAGGAGCGCAGGCAGCCGGGCTGCCGCGCTTTCAGCAGGCTGTTTTTCAGGGGCGACGATTGCGCCTGACCGCCATCGGTCTGGGTGCGCTCGTGGCGATGGGCCTGGTATCAGGTTTTTTTGTCGGGCTGTTTGCGCCGCAATCCCTTTGGCCGGCCCTGCTGTTCAATCAGAGCGCTGCTTTGCTGGTGCTGGTTGCAGGCTTGCAATCCGCCTGGTGGGTGACCCAATGGCGCGTGTGCGCGATGAGTCCGCTGGCGCCGTTGGTGGCTGCCTCTGAAGAGACAGAGGCACCATTGGGCTGGTACTCGCGGCTGCGGGAACGGATCAGTCAGCAGTGGATGAATGTGCTCAGGCAAATCGGTGCTCCGACGCTGTGGTTGGGAGGTTGGGCATTGCTGGCATTGCTCAGCGTCGAACAAGCATGGAACCTTGATTTGGCGCCAGCCGCTCTGGGATTGTCCGCCACCGTCGGCGCTGCCCTGGCGCTGTTGCTGGCCTTCGGCTTGCTGGTGCTGGAGCGCGAACTGACACAGGAAGGCAGTGCCCAATGGCCCGAAGCAGGCGCATTGGCGCAACTCACCCGTGTGGCAATCATCAGTCTGATACTCGGTGCGTTATGCCTGTTGTTTGGCAATGAAACCTCGGTCTGGCCGGTGCGCCTGGCCGTACTGATCGGCCTGCTGCCGGGGCTCGTGGCCTTCGAATTGTTGCTGCGTGCCGTGTTGTCATTGTTCAGTCCTCGTCGGGATCGACTCGAACCTGCATTGCTGGCGCGTAGCTTTGTTGCCGACTTGCTGCGCTGGCCACCGCAACCCTTGCTGGCCTTGCAGCACGAATTGCACAACCGCTTCGGCATCGACCTGCGACAGATCTGGGCCTTCACTTACATGCGTCGGGCGTTTTTGCCGGTGCTGGGTGTTGTCGCCATCGTCGGTTGGTCGCTGACCGGTGTTCACGAAATACCGTTGCAAGGGCGGGGGATCTACGAGCGTTTCGGCAAACCCGTGGCGGTGTTCGGCCCTGGATTACATGCAGGTTTACCCTGGCCGTTGGGCAGGGTGATAAGTGTCGAAAACGGCGTGGTTCATGAATTGGCCACCAGCGTGGGCGAAACGTCGGCCCCTGTGCAGGCCGACCCCGCTGAAGGTCCGGCGCCGATAACGGCCAACCGGTTATGGGACGCCAGCCATGTGAATGACAAATCCCAGGTGATTGCCAGCAGCCGTGCCGACAAACAGAGCTTCCAGATCGTCAACATGGACGTCCGTTTTGTTTATCGCATCGGTCTGGATGATCAGTCGGCGTTGGCGGCGACTTACAACAGCGCGGATGTGCCAACGCTGATCCGCAGCACCGCCAGCCGCATTCTGGTCCACGACTTCGCCTCGCGAACCCTTGACGGTTTGCTCGGTGAGGACCGGGTAGGGCTCGCCGAAGACATTGGCCGGGCGGTGCAGGCCGACCTGAAGAAACTCGACAGCGGCGTGGAAATTCTCGCCACGGTGGTCGAGGCGATTCATCCACCGGCAGGGGCGGCCAATGCTTATCACGGCGTACAAGCGGCGCAGGTCGGCGCGCAAGCCCTGATCGCCCGTGAACGCGGCGCCGCCGCCGAAGCCACCAATCAGGCCCAGTTACAGGCCAGCATGGCCCGCGATCAAGCCACGGCGAATGCCCGGGAAATCAATGCGACGGCCAAGGCTGCCGACCTGAAATTCGCCGCCGAGAAAAAGGCTTATGCCAGTGCGGGCCAGGCCTTCGTGCTTGAGCAATACCTCGGTCAACTTTCCCAAGGCCTGGCCAATGCCAGGTTGCTGGTCCTCGATCATCGCCTGGGCGGCAGCAGTAATGCGCCGACCATCGATCTCCGTACGTTCACGTTGCCGGCTGACCCTGCGTCGTCGCGTCAATCCTCTCAGCCAGGAGCCGCCCATTGAGCCAGTCACATACCCACGATCACGATGACCACAGTGGCCACGATCACGGTCATGGCGGGCATCACCACCACGGTCATCACCATCACCACCACGGCGATCCGCAAGAGGCCGGTCCATTCCCTTGGCGACGCATGGGGTGGGCTGCATTGCTGGTGGCGTTTGCGGTGGCGGCCGCGAGCCTGGTGCAAGTACGTTCGGGTGAAGCGACGGTGATTACCCGTTTCGGCAACCCGTCGCGGGTCTTGCTTGAACCCGGTCTGGGGTGGCGTTGGCCGGCCCCGTTCGAAGCGGCGATCCCGGTTGATCTGCGTCTGCGCACCACGTCCAGCGGTTTGCAGGATGTCGGCACGCGCGACGGATTGCGCATCATTATCCAGGCCTACGTGGCCTGGCAGGTGCAGGGTGACCCTGACAATGTGCAGCGCTTTATGCGCGCGGTGCAAAATCAGCCCGACGAAGCGGCGCGACAGATCCGTACTTTTGTCGGCTCGGCACTGGAGACCACGGCCAGCAGTTTTGATCTCGCCAATCTGGTGAACACCGACGCCAGTCAAGTTCACATCGCTGATTTCGAGGCGCAACTGCGTAAGCAAATCGATCAGCAGTTGCTGACCACCTATGGCGTGCGGGTACTGCAAGTGGGTATCGAACGCCTGACCTTACCTTCGGTGACCCTGAGCGCGACGGTCGATCGCATGCGAGCCGAGCGTGAAACCATCGCCACCGAACGCACGGCCATCGGCAAGCGCGAAGCCGCGCAAATCCGCTCCGCAGCGGAACGTGATGCGCGAATCGTCCAGGCCGATGCGACCGTGAAAGCGGCTGACATCGAGGCGCAATCCCGAGTCGAAGCCGCGCAGATTTATGGCCGCGCCTATGCCGGTTCACCACAGCTGTACAACCTGCTGCGTTCGCTCGATACCTTGGGCACCGTGGTCACGCCGGGTACGAAGCTGATTCTGCGCACCGATGCCGCGCCGTTTCGGGTATTGGTTGATGGTCCGCCAACGCTCGATAACAAGTCCGGATCGCAGCCATGAGTTGGGTTCCACGTGGAACAAATGAGTTGAGCAGCCCCTGGATACAGGCCGGGCGCTTGGCATTTCTCGCGCTTTACGCGGTAACGGTTCTGGCCGCTCTGGCGTGGGCGTTCTCCAACGTGCGGCAAATAGATCCACAAAATCGAGCGGTGGTTTTGCACTTCGGCGCGCTGGATCGCATCCAGAATGCCGGCTTGCTGTTGGCCTGGCCTCGACCGATTGAGCAGGTGATTTTGCTGCCGGCGGCGGACCGGGTGATCGAGCGTCGCGTGGAAAATCTGCTGCGCACGGACGCCGCATTGCAGGCTGATCGCGTGGCCAGTTTCGCAACGCCGATCAGCGATGCGCTGGCAGGTTCCGGTTACCTGCTGACGGGTGATGCCGGTGTGGTGCAACTGGATGTGCGGGTGTTCTACAAGGTCATTGAGCCGTATGCCTTCGTGCTTCAAGGCGAGCATATACTGCCGGCGCTGGACCGCGTCGTGACCCGCAGCGCGGTGGCGCTTGCCGCTGCACGTGACCTGGACACTATTCTGGTCGCCCGCCCGGAATTGATCGGTGCGGATAATCAGGCCGCCGAGAGGCGTGAACGTCTGCGCGGTGATCTGGTGCAAGGTATCAATCAACGCCTGGCTGAATTGTCGGCGACGGGGCAGGGACTGGGGATCGAGGTATCGCGGGTCGATGTGCAATCGAGTCTGCCGGACCCTGCGGTCAATGCCTTCAACGCCGTACTGACGGCCAGTCAACAAGCCGACAAAGCCGTGGCCAACGCGCGCACTGACGCCGAGAAGCTGACCCAGACCGCCAACGAACAAGCCGACCGCACACTGCAGGTCGCCCACGCTCAGGCGAGCGAACGACTGGCAAAAGCCTCGGCGGATACGGCCACGGTGATGAGCCTGACCACCGCGCAACAACAGGGCACCGACCCGCAAATGTTGATGCGGATCTACCGCGAACGGATACCGAAGATTCTTGGCCAGGCAGGCTCGGTCACCACGGTTGATCCGAAAGACGATTCCCGCCTGATCATTCAGGGAGCTGCACAATGACCGCTCAAACTGCTGCGCCGAGCATGTTGTCCTCGGCAGAACAGCGCAGCGCTGCCCGCCAATTGACCCTCGCCATGCTTGCTCTCGGCTTGCTTGCGCTGGGACTCTTGTGGCGCTGGTTGTCGCCGCAACAGATCGGTGTCAGCCAGTTACTCCTGGGTTTTGCTTCCGTGCTGGTGGCCGTGCCCGTCATGCGTTCGGCCTGGTACAGCCTGAGGTATCCGAGTTTGCACGGGATCACCGATCAATTGATCGCCCTGGCCATGCTGGGTGCCTGGGCGACAGGCGATCTGCTGACGGCGGCGTTGCTTCCGATCATCATGATCTTCGGCCACGTATTGGAAGAACGCAGCGTCATTGGCTCGCAAGAAGCCATTCACGCCCTGGGCAAACTGACTCGCAGCCATGCACGCAAGGTTCAGGCGGATGGCTCCATCGTCGAGGTGGACAACGGTTCGCTGAAGGCGGGCGATCGGGTGGAGGTTCGTGCCGGTGACCGGGTGCCGGCGGATGGTCTCGTGTTGTCCGGTCAGGCGAGTCTGGACACCGCGTCCATCACCGGTGAATCGGTGCCGATCGAGGCCGGCGTCGGCATGCCGGTGTTCGGTGGTGCGATTAATCTCGATGGCTTGCTGCGCATCGAAGTGACCCGAACCGGGCGCGAATCGACTCTGGGCAAAGTCATCGCGCTGATGCAAAACGCCGAACGCTCCAAGCCGCCGATCACCCGGTTGCTGGAGCGTTATGCCGGAAGCTACATGGTGCTGGTATTGCTACTGGCCGCAGTGACCTGGTTCATCACCAACGACGCTCAAGCCATGCTGGCGGTGCTGGTGGCAGCCTGTCCTTGTGCGCTGGTGTTGTCGGCGCCGGCAACGGCAATTGCCGGGGTGGCGGTGGCGGCGCGGCACGGCATTCTGATTCGCAGTTCGGCGTTCCTTGAGGAGCTGGCCGACCTGACATCCCTGGTGGTCGACAAGACCGGAACCCTGACTTTCGGCACCTTGCGCCTGCAAGCCATCGACAGTCCGCTGGAGGACCGCAGCCACGTCTTGAAACTCGCCGCCAGCCTCGGCTCCGCCAGCAGCCACCCGGTCAGTCGGGCGCTGGCCGGGCTGGTGACGCAAGATCATTTTTTGCTGCTGTCGAACATTCACGAGCGTCAGGGCTTGGGTGTGGTGGCCATGACGGAGCAAGGCGAAGCCGCACTGGGGCGACCGGAGTTGTTCGCCCAATTGGGCATCGCCACCTCAAGCGTTCCAGACCACGACGGTCCGATTGCCGGGCTGGCGCTCAACGGTGAATTCCTCGCCTGGCTGTTGTTGGCCGACAGCGTTAAACCGGAAGCGAAATTTGCCTTGAATGAGTTGCGCGAACTTGGATTGGGTCGGCAGCTGTTGCTGACCGGTGACCGTCAAAGTGTCGCTCATACACTCGCTCGGGATGTCGGCATCAGTGATGTCGAAGCGCAGGCCTTGCCCGAGGACAAACTGAATCGCGTGCTCAAGGAGATCGGCAACGGTTTCCGGCCGATGGTGGTGGGGGACGGCATCAACGATTCGCTGGCACTCAAGGCTGGCGTAGTGGGTATTGCGATGGGCGCAGGCGGGGCGGATATCGCGTTGGCGTCGGCTGATGTTGTGCTGATCGGCAGCGACCTGCGTCGCCTCGGTACCTGCGTGCGCTTGAGTCGGCAATGCCGACAGACTTTGCAGGTCAACGTGATCATCGGCCTGGGTTGGACCCTGGCGATTGTGGCCTTTGCCGCGTTCGGCTGGCTCGGTGCGGCGGGCGCGATGATTGCGGCGTTGTTGCATAACCTCAGTACATTGTTGGTGCTGGGCAATGCAGGGCGGCTGCTGCGCTTTCAAGAACCGCTGCTCAAGTTAAAGGATGAGGAGTGAGTTCCATTGGGCGGCGGCTCTAGCACGCGGGATGCTCGGTGGAAAGATTTCAGAACTGTGTGCGCTGTTCGCAGTCATTTAAAGTGAGGGCTCGGCATTTTGTGCATTCGCGGCAAGCGGTCTTTTGCCGCGAATCATAGAAAGCGGCTATTAGTTCGATAGCCAGCTATTTTTCCAAGATGGTCTACCCTCTGATCAGACGTCTGAAACAAGGGGGATTATCCATGCTCGCGCAACTTCCACCGGCCTTACAGAATCTGCAGTTACCGCTACGCCTGCGACTCTGGGACGGCCATGAATTCAATCTGGGGCCGACGCCCAGCGTCACGATTGTGGTCAAGGACCCACAAATGGTTACCCAGTTCACTCATCCAAGCCTGGACGCGCTCGGAGCAGCGTTTGTCGAGGGCAAACTGGAGCTGGAGGGTTCCATCAGCGACGTGATTCGCGTGTGCGATGAATGGAGTCAGGCGCTGATAGCAGAGGACGATGGCAGTCAGCCTGTACGTACCGTCCACGACAAGGAAACCGACGCCAAGGCGATTTCCTATCACTACGATCTGTCCAATGCGTTTTATCAGCTGTGGCTTGATAGCGACATGGCCTATTCCTGCGCTTATTTCGAGACCGGCAGCGAGAGTCTTGAGCAAGCCCAACAAGCAAAATTCCGCCATCTGTGCCGCAAGTTACGCCTGCAACCGGGTGAATATTTGCTGGATGTCGGCTGCGGCTGGGGCGGGCTGGCGCGGTATGCGGCTCGCGAATTCGGCGCGAAAGTGTTCGGCATCACGCTGAGCAAGGAGCAACTGGCCCTGGCCCGTGAGCGCGTAAAAGAGGAAGGGCTGGAGGACCTGGTCGAACTGCAATTGCTCGACTACCGCGATTTGCCGCAAGACGGTCGTTTCGACAAGGTTGTCAGCGTCGGTATGTTCGAACACGTGGGTCACGCCAACCTGGCCGAGTACTGCAAAACCTTGTTCGGAGCGGTGAAGGAGGGTGGCCTGGTAATGAACCACGGGATCACGGCCAAGCACACCGATGGTCGTCCGGTGGGACGTGGCGCTGGGGATTTCATTGAGAAATACGTATTCCCCAATGGCGAACTGCCGCACCTGTCGATGATCTCTGCCGAGATCAGCGAGGCAGGACTCGAGATTGTTGATGTCGAGAGCTTGCGTCTGCACTACGCGCGCACCCTTGACCATTGGAGCGAACGCCTGGAAGACAACCTTGAAGCCGCCGCCAAACAGGTGCCGGATCAAGCGTTGCGGATTTGGCGGTTGTACCTGGCCGGCTGCGCCTACGCGTTCGCCAGGGGCTGGATCAACCTGCATCAGATCCTTGCGGTGAAGACCCATCCGGATGGCAGCCATGAACTGCCATGGACCCGTGACGACATCTACACGCCTTAAAGAATCGGCGAAATAAGCCGGGCAACCCGCATGCCGACCTGTTGCAGGCGGTGGGTTTCCCGGCTTTCTTCTTTGGCGATTTCGTGAGCCTGGGCGAAGTCATCGTTGAGCATCCGCTCCACCTCGGCAGCAAAGGCGCTATCGACCGTCAGTAGCATCACTTCGAAATTCAGCCGGAACGAACGGTTGTCCAGGTTGGCGCTGCCTATGGCGCTGATTTCGCTGTCGATCAAGACCACCTTCTGATGCAGGAAACCGGGTTGGTAGCGGAACACGCGCACCCCGGCACGCACGGCTTCGAAGGCATACAGGCTGGAGGCTGCGTAGACGATTCGGTGATCAGGTCGTGACGGCAGCAGAAGCCGCACATCCACCCCACGCAATACCGCCAGGCGCAAGGCGGCGAACACCGCTTCGTCCGGAATGAAATACGGGCTGGTGATCCACACCCGTTCGGTTGCCGCATGGATGGCTTCGACGAAGAATAACGAACAGGTCTCGTAGGAATCCGCCGGCCCGCTGGCCAGCAATTGGCAGAGTACCCCGTCGTCCGGGTACACATCGGGCAGGATCAGGGGCGGTAGTTCGCGCGCAGCCCAGAACCAGTCTTCGGCAAAGGATTCCTGCATGCACGCCACCACCGGGCCGCGCACTTGCACATGGGTATCGCGCCAAGGCGCCAGGGGTGGTTTCTCGCCCATGTATTCGTCGCCGACGTTGTGCCCGCCGACGAAGCCCAGCACCCCGTCAACGACGACAATCTTGCGATGATTACGAAAGTTGACCTGAAAGCGGTTAAGCCAGCCGCTGCGGGTAGCGAAGGCTTTGACCTCGACGCCCCCCTCACGCAGCGACTGCACATAACTGTGGGGCAGGGTGTGACTGCCAATCCGGTCGTACAGCAAGTGAATCGCCACGCCTTCGGCGGCCTTCTGCAGCAGCAAATCACGCAGACGTTGCCCGAGGCGGTCGTCGTGAACGATGAAGAACTGGATCAGTACGGCTTCTTTCGCCTGACTGATGGCGTCGAATATCGCATCGAAAGTGGCGCGGCCGTTGATCAACAGTCGCACTTCATTGTTGGCCAGGCACGGCATGCGGCCCAGCCTTGGCATTGCTCTTAAAGAGGCGTAGGCGATTGAGGCGCGAGCGGTGAGTGCTTCTTCTATCCATGGCCGCCAGTTGAGCTCGGAGATGGCCTTGCGCATCTCTTCGTTGGCCTGGCGCCGGGCTTTGATGTAACCATCGAAAGTACTGCGGCCAAATACCAGATAAGGAACAAGCGTCAGGTAGGGTATAAAAACCAGGGACAGGGCCCATGCGATCGATCCCTGGGCGGTGCGTACGGTCAACACCGCGTGTATTGCCGCGATCATGCCCAGAAAATGCAGCAGGGCGATTGTGTAGCCAAAAATATGAGGGCCAAAATAATCCATGGGGGCAGCCTTGCTCCTGAAGATTCAATGCGTAACAGACCATGTTCCGGGCAGAATGTCGCTAATTAATTGACCCATGAACCGAAGACCGTGTCTGACGTCTAACGGCCACTATTGATCAGGAGTTTCACGATGAACGTTCGTCTGCTGGGTTTGGCCTTGGCACTGGGTTTGGCACTTCCTGTGGCCGCTCAGGCGCAAATGCTTCAGCCAGGCTTGTGGGAGTTGACCTCAAGCAATATGAAAGTCGATGACCAGAACCTGCCGGATCTGCAATTGATCCTCGGTCAGCTTCAAAGTCAAATGACCCCTGAACAGCGCGCGCAGCTGGAAAAGCAGGGCATCACCATGGGCGGTAAGGGAATCCGCGCGTGCTTGACCCCGGAGCAGGTCAAGACTGACAACATTCCACTCACGGACCCGCAGTCGGGCTGCAAGCAGGAAATCACTGATCGCAATGGCAACCAGTGGAAATTCCGCTTCAGTTGCCCGAAGGCTCAAGGTGCGGGTGTCGCTACTTTCGTCAGTGATCGTGAGTTCACGACCAAGGTCAACGGTACCTTCAATGCCACCGGTATTCAGCAGAAGGGCAGTCTCGATACCCGCGCCGTATGGTTGGGGCAGGATTGCGGAACCGTGAAGCCAAGGGCCTAAAAGCTTCGCGGGCCAGCCTTGTTCCTGCAGACGTCACCGACTGACAGGAATGAGGCTGGCTTGCGAAGGGATTGCGTTCACACAAGCCCACTTCCCGGTTGCCTTAACCATTCACAAGCTACTTCAACCTTCATCCTGCCAAAATCCTCACCGCTGCGACTGCGCACACTGACAAACCCACCGGCCTGCTCTTTCTCGCCAATCACGACCAGGTAGGGCACCGTTTGGCTGTGCTGGCGAATCTTGTAACCGACTTTTTCATGTCGCAGATCCGCCAAGGCGCGCACGCCCGTGCGTCGCAAGGTTTCGGTGACCGATTGTGCATAACTGGCCTGACTTTCATCGATGCTCACCACCATCACATGAGGGGGCAGGCGCCACTGTTGCAACTCTTGGTGACTGGACCAACACGTACCGTAGATCCTTTGCTGCAAGGTCCCGCTGATGTGATCAAGGGCGAATGCCTGCAAGACCTTGGTGGTGGGCACATGCGGGCCGGTCGTCAAATACTCGGAGTCACCCAGTCGGTAGACCGACAAGTGCTCAGGGTGCAGGGATGGAGAGGGTGTGTCACGGCGTCGTATCGAGTGGTTGGTCGCGGCCAGTGACTGCATGCGCGCTTCGATCAGGGGCAGATCGGTCGACGTCAGGGGGCGCTCAACGGCGAACTCGCAAAAGAATCCGTCACCCAGCACCGAGCCCGTCCGCATCTGTGCATGGGAATGGAGTTGCTTGACCGCCATCGCCAGCATCAACGAACAGGATCGTCGGAGGATCTCCAGCCCGTCGGGCTCCTGCGGCGTGACAATACTGACCCTGGCGTTCGCCTTGATCATGAATTCGCAGTCCACCAACGCACCGTCGACCCGACCTGCTACTGCCGCATTGGCCAGCCCGGGACCAATACTCGCAGCAACCTCATGGACGGAAAGCGGTTGATCGTATTCACGCAACGAACCATCGGGCAGGGTGATCTTGATCATGGTTTATTGTTCTCAAATGCTTCGATCACACGCGTAAACATTAGAGGCAAACGTTGTCGTTTGTCATGTAGACATTTGTCGGACCAGATCAGAGTGCCCGATGACCATGCTCAGAACGCGTTCTGCACGGTCATGGCTTGCTCAATGCGTTGTAGAGGGTATTGAGGTTGTGCTCGAACAAACCGGTAAACGTACTGGCCGGGCCGCTCGATGCGAGCGCATCGGAGTACAGGGTGCCGCCAATCTGCGCACCACTTTCGTCGGCGATCTGCTTGAGCAGGCGGGCGTCCTTGATGTTTTCCATGAACACCGCCTTGACCTTGGCCTGACGAATCTGGGTGATCAGCGCAGCGACTTCGCTGGCCGAAGGTTCGCGTTCGGTCGACAGGCCCTGAGGCGCGAGGAAGTCGATTCCATAAGCCTGACCGAGATAGCCGAAGGCGTCATGGGACGTGACGATCTTGCGATTGCCTGGAGGAAGCGAGCCGAGCTTGGCTTTGGCGTCGGCCAGCAATGCGTAGATCTGCTTCAGGTAGGCTTGGCTGCTGCGTCGGTAGTCGGCTTCGTTCGCGGGATCGGCGGCGATCAGCGCTTGGGTGATGTTACTGATGTACAGCTCGGTGTTCGCCAGGTTGTGCCAGGCATGGGGGTCTGGAATGGTTTTGCCGTCCTCATCCAGTGAGCGCGGAATGACGCCGTGGCTGGCGCTGATCACCGGTGCTTTGGTTTCAGTGCTGGCCACCAGGCGATCCAGCCATGGTTCGAAACCCAAGCCATTCTTGATAATGAGTCTGGCCTTCAACAGCGCTTGCGCGTCATCTGGTGACGGTTCGTACGTGTGGGCATCGGCGTCCGGGCCGACCATGTTGGTGATCTGGATATGCTCGCCACCGACCTGATGGGTCATGTCGGCGAGGATGCTGAAACTGGTGACCACCTGAAGTTTTTCCGCGGCGGACAGCGACATCGACAGCATCAAACTGAACAGCACGAGTAAAGCGCGCATCGGGTAATACCTCATTGGGATGTGAGCAAAGGCGGGCGGCGCAGCAATCCGTGCACCGGTCCGAACACCACGGACACCAGATAGAAACCACCCGCCACCAGCACAATGGCGGGACCACTGGGGAGTGAGTCGTGGAACGACAGCAGCAGACCGAGCCACACCGAAAGGCTGCCGAGCAGCGCGGCAATGGCAATCAATACCGGCAGTCGACGGCTCCAGAAGCGCGAAGCGGCGGCGGGCAGCATCATCAAGCCAACCACCATCAAGGCCCCGATCGCCTGGAAACCAATGACCAGGTTCAGCACCACCAGCGTCAGGAAGACGCCATGGGCCAAGGGGCCGAGACGGCTGACGGTTCGCAGGAAAAGCGGATCGAGGGTGTCCAGCACCAGCGGACGGTAGATCAGCAGCATGGCGATCAGGCTGGAACCGCAGACCCACAACATGCCGGTTAAAGTCGGGGCATCGACCGCTAGCGCCGAACCAAAGAGCAGATGCAGCAGGTCCAGACGTTTACCGGCGATACCCAGGATCAATACGCCGCTGGCCAGGGAGATCGGGTAGATAGCGGCGAGGCTGGCGTCTTCGCGCAGACCGGTGCGGCGGGTGATCCATGCGGCGAGGCCCGCCATGCCAAGCCCTGCGGTGAGACCGCCGATGGTCAACGCGCCGAGGCTCAAACCGGCGAGCCAGAAGCCCAGTGCAGCGCCGGGCAAGATGCCATGGGCCACCGCATCACCAATCAGACTCATGCGTCGCCAGATCAGAAATACGCCCAGCGGGGCCGTGCTGCACGCCAGCGCCAATCCACCGAGCAATGCACGGCGCATGAAGACGAACTCGTGAAACGGTTGCCAAAGATCTGCGGCGATGAGCATCAGGCCACCTGCATTTGGGGTTGTTGATGAATCAAGTCCAAACTCGGCCCGAGGACGCATCCACTGCTTTTGATCAGCAGGGTTTGTGGCATGTGTTGGCGAACAGCGGCCAGGTCGTGGCACACGACGACCAAGGTTCGGCCCTCGGTATGCCAGGCATGAATGTGTTCCCAGAGAAGCGCCTGACCCGATTCATCGAGGGCAGCGTGAGGCTCATCGAGCAGCAGCAAGGGTGCGTCCGTGAGGCTCAAACGAGCAAGCAGGGCACGCTGCAGTTCGCCGCCGGACAGGGCCATCAATGGGCGCTGTTCCAAACCGACCAGGTGCCAACTTTCAAGTACGGCTTCGAGGCGTTGCCTGCGTGTCTCTGGCGATTGCTTGCTGCCCCAGAAACCCGCGGCCACCAGGGCCTGGAGGCTGATGGGAAATTGCCGGTCCAGGTGTTGTTGCTGTGGCAAAAAAGAAAGTGCGCCTCGACGTTTAACCCCCAGCACCACATTGCCGGCCAGCGGCTTTTGCAAGCCAGCGATGACTTTCAGCAGACTGCTTTTACCTGAGCCGTTAGCCCCGGTAACGGCGGTCAGGCTGCCCGAGGCTAACTCGAAATCCATCGGCGGCGTCAGCGGTTGACCGGGAGCCCCCCATTGCAAGGCTTGGCAACGGATCATGCGACCTCCCAATTCCAGCGACTTTCGGCGACGGCATCGTGGGCGTGCAGGCTTTCTGCATGGACGACTCTAATGTGAAAGGCATTGATGCCCGAAGCGCGTTTCAAGGCCTGATTCAATCGTCGCGCAGCGTCTTCACAGAACATCAGGTTCTGACCGTTGGCCAAGGCGAACGCCTGCTCGTCTGCGCGCTTGACCGCGGTTTGCACGGCGGTACCGAGGGCTGCTTCGGCGTCGTTGATGATTGCAATCAGTGGCAGCTCATCCAGGAAGTCATCCAGACGAAGATGCAATTGGGCGATGCTGCGTTGGCTGTGCGGCGTCGCCACGATGCCTTTTGTTGACCCGAGCCAAGCCAAAACATCGGCGTGTTGCAGGGAGGTGTTGGCGAAATCAGAGATGAACTGTTGCTGAATCAATTGCCGGGACAGTGCTGCTGAACAGGGACAGGTTGAGGAATAAGGCACGTCGATTTTTAGTTCCACGTGGAACATTGCGTTCTTCAAATGCGCTTCGATGGTCACGGGGTAGGTTTTCCAGCCGGCCAGCGGGCTAATCAACGCGGGTCTTTTAAGCAGTAGATCCGTGTGAATTTTTACGGATGCGCGGCTGGAAATCCCTGGGTGGCTGTCGAGGAAGCGCTGTAACACTCGTCGTAGAACAGGCGGCGAGAGCGTTTCCTGTTCCAGTTGTTCCAGCGCCAGATAAAGACGCGACATGTGGATGCCGCGTGCTTCTCCATCGTCCAGGCTCACTCCGGCATCAGCCTTTGCCACCAGGCGTTGGCCATCGAACAAAACAGGAAGAGCAATGCCACACATGCCCACCCACTCCAGGGGCAGGGCTTGGCGTGAGGCCTGCACGGCGATATCCGGCAGAGTCAGCGCATTCATAAGCAGGTCCATCGTGGGAGTTGAAACGACATGTTATATTATAACAATAAATTCGACGATGCCTTTTTCACGAGCGGGCTTTCACCATGCACAGACGTCACTTGCTCAATCTGATTCTGGCCAGCGCGGCCTTTGCTTTGCCCTTCGGTGTGTCGGCCACACAAATTCGCAACGCGCGGCTTTGGCGTTCGGATGGCAACTTGAGATTGGTCTTTGATCTGAGCGGGCCGGTGCACTACAAGACATTCACCTTGAGCGCGCCGGAACGGCTGATCATCGATGTGACAGGTGCCGACCTCATCGGCGACTTCAGTCAATTGGCGTTTGCCGGCAGCTTCATTCGTTCGATTCGTTCAGGGCGCTTCGGACAGGGTGATACCCGAATCGTCCTGGACCTCGGCAATCCGGTGCAGCTCAACAGTTTTCTTCTACCACCCCAGGACGGGCAGGGGCATCGCCTGGTGCTCGATCTGAAGACCGCCGTGCCCTTGCAGATCGCGCAGGCCCCCGACGGGATCATCGCCAAGCCTCACCCCAAGCGCGACATCATAGTGGTCGTTGATCCTGGTCACGGAGGCAAGGACCCTGGCGCCGTTGGGTCCAAGGGGGAACGTGAAAAAGACGTGGTGCTGTCCATCGCTCAGTTGTTGGCCAAACGACTGAAGCGGGAAAAAGGCTTCGATGTGAAGCTGGTACGGAACGACGACGTCTTCGTCCCGTTACGCAAGCGTGTGGAGATTGCCCGCAAGCACAACGCCGACATGTTCATCTCGGTGCATGCCGATGCGGCACCGCGCCTCACGGCTTCAGGCGCTTCGGTGTATTGCCTGTCCGAGGGCGGCGCGACCTCGGCCACGGCGCGCTTCATGGCGCAACGGGAAAACGGCGCTGACCTGCTGGGTGCGACCCGTCTGCTCAATCTCAAGGACAAAGACCCGATGCTCGCCGGAGTGATTCTCGACATGTCGATGAACGCCACCCTCGCTGCCAGTTTGCAGTTGGGCAGCACGGTCCTGGGCAGTTTGGCGGGCATCACAACGTTGCACCAAAAGCGTGTGGAACAAGCCGGGTTCGCAGTGCTGAAGTCACCGGACGTGCCGTCGATCCTGGTGGAAACCGGCTTCATTTCCAATCCCCGCGATAGCCAGCGATTGGTGACGGCCCGCCATCAGCAGGCGGTGGCGGACGGCTTGTTTGAAGGTCTGCAGCGCTACTTTCAGAAGAATCCACCGGCCAATAGCTACATCGCCTGGCAGCAGGCGCAGAAAACGTCCTACGCCTGACTAGCAGCCAGCCACACGGCTGCAAGTGAACCTGGCACTGCTGCCGCCGGAGCTGGAAAACCGGTTGACCGTGGTCCAGCCGACGCGGCGGTTATAGCCGACCCAGGTTTCGCCGTCAGAGGCGATGCCGGTGAAAAAGGTCAGTTGGCCGTAACGACTGTTGGTCTGCGCCCAGTAGCGTTTTCCAGCCACTTCGAACCCGCGCAGATAAATCGTACTGCCGGCCGTATTGACGCTGTAGGCATTGCCATCGGCGTCCACGCAAGCCAGCAAGTTGGCGCTGCGGGTGCAGGTAGCCAGGGTCGGAATTTGCCCCCAGGCATCGACAGCGACCAACAAGGCAGCGCTTGTCAGCGCCAATTTCAGGGCATATCGCATGGCGTTTCTCTTGGTTGGAAGGGGCTCCAGCATTCTGCCCGTTGTCATCGCAGGCAAAAAGGGAGTGGTTCGATTAATTAGTTATATTATAACATTAAGTAAGGCCCGACGATTTGACCGGGCATCCCTTGTGAGGAGCACCAGATGCCTGATCGTCTTCCCGTCACCGTGTTGTCCGGCTTTCTCGGCGCCGGAAAAAGTACACTTCTTAATTACATACTACGTAATCGCGAAAACCTTCGGGTCGCTGTCATCGTCAACGATATGAGCGAAATCAACATCGATGGTAGCGAGGTGCAACGGGATGTGCGCCTTAATCGTGCCGAAGAAAAACTCGTGGAAATGAGCAACGGCTGCATTTGCTGCACCTTGCGCGAAGACTTGCTCGAGGAGGTGAGCAAACTCGCGATGGACGGTCGTTTTGATTACTTGTTGATCGAGTCCACGGGCATCTCCGAACCGCTGCCCGTTGCGGAAACCTTCACCTTCTGCGACGAAAGCGGCCAAAGCCTCAACGACATCGCCCGGCTCGACACCATGGTCACCGTGGTCGATGGCATGAACTTCCTGCTCGACTACCAGGCGGCCGACAGCCTCGACTCTCGTGGTGAGACCCTTGGCGAAGAGGATGAACGTTCGATCACCGACCTGTTGATCGAGCAGATCGAATTCGCCGACGTCATCCTGATCAGCAAAATTGACCTGATCAGCAGCCGCGAACGGCAAGAATTGATGGCAATCCTCAAGCGGCTTAACGCCCGCGCGGAAATCATTGCGATGGTCATGGGGGAAGTGCCGCTGAAAAAAATCCTCAACACGGGTCGGTTCGACTTCGAAAAAGCCGCCGAGGCGCCGGGCTGGCTGCAGGCGTTGCGGGGTGAACACCTGCCGGAAACCGAAGAATACGGCATCGCTTCTACAGTTTATCGTGCGCGCCGACCCTTCCATCCGCAGCGGTTCTTCAACTTTATCGATCGTCCGTGGGTAAACGGAAAACTGCTGCGTTCCAAGGGTTTCTTCTGGCTGGCAAGCAAACACAAGGATGCGGGCAGTTGGTCCCAGGCCGGGGGGCTGATGCGACACGGGTTTGCCGGACGTTGGTGGCGTTTCGTGCCGAAAGACCAATGGCCGCAGGAGGAAGAAAGCACGGCCGGCATCATGGAACACTGGACTGCTTCCACGGGAGATTGCCGGCAGGAGCTGGTGTTCATCGGCCAGAACATCGACTTCGCGAAACTCACCGGCGAGCTCGACGGCTGCCTGCTGACCGATGAAGAAATGGCCCTCGGTGTCGAGGGTTGGCAACGGCTGCCAGATCCATTCGGCCCATGGCATGAAGAGGCGGCCTGATGCTGACGCTGACCCCCGTAGTCGCGAACCCGGCCGCGACGCGCGCCATCCATCAGCATCAGGCTGCTACTCCGCAGTCCCTGGCCCGCATCTTGGACGATGATGTGAACCTCGCCGTCTGGAATCGCCAGCTCCCGGCCCATATTGCGGATTTCGCCACCCTGCTGCTGTCCCTGAACGAGCCGCTGGCCGAGTCATTGTCTCTGGAAATGCCCGATGACGAAGCCGAGCCCGATCTCTACGGATTGGCCTCACGCTTCAGTGATCTGCAGGGCTATGAAGGTTTCGTCGCCGACCTGTCGTGGCTGGTCCGTGCGTTCGCTTGTTTGCTCGGCGCCAGGGGCATCGGCCTGCGTCTGCGGGTTTTGGACAAAGCGATGTGCCCGCGTTTTCACGTCGATCATGTACCGGTGCGGCTGATTACCACCTATGCCGGGATCGGCAGCCAGTGGCTGATGGAAGGCGCGATGGATCGCCGACAATTGGGTAAGCCTGACGCTGAACCCCAGGACAACTCGCTGATCGGGCAGATCGCCAGCGGCGACGTGGCCTTGCTCAAGGGGGAGAAATGGCACGGCAACGAAGGTTTCGGGTTGATTCACCGCTCGCCGCAACTCGCTGCTGGCGAGCGCCGTTTGATCCTCACCCTCGACTGGTTGAGCTAGTGACTCAGGGATTGAGCCAGGTGCCCTGGCTCTGCGCCTCGCAAAACGGCTTCAGATACGCCGCATCGGTGGCCACGCCGTAATAGTGAATATCCTGCCGGTAAGGCATATTGGCGACTTGAGCGTTGCTGCAAACGCCGAATGCTCCCGCAGGGCACTGGTCGAGGTACTGCACCTCGACTGTCTGCCCGGCCAGATTCGGTTGGCAGAAGCCGTCGGCGAACAGTTTTTCCGGGATGTTGCGGTTCTGCTGGCAGACTTTCACATCGAGCCTTTCAGCCTGACTGTGGACGACGCAGGCTTGAGCCAGCGCCTCGCTGCATACCACCGTCAGGAGCAACGACAATCCCCTCAACCGCATCCTTACCTCCGCAGAAAATCTCGATCATGTTGCAGAACATTCCCACCCACGTCATCGCCGGGCCATTGGGTGCCGGCAAGACCAGTCTGATCAAGCACCTGCTGGCGCAGCGCCCGGCTGGAGAGCGTTGGGCAGTGTTGATCAATGAGTTCGGCCAGATCGGCCTCGACGCCGCGCTGCTGACGCAGGACGCCGATGGTATCGCACTGGGTGAAGTCGCCGGGGGGTGTTTGTGTTGCGTCAATGGCGCGCCGTTTCAGATCGGACTCGGCCGACTGCTGCGCAAGGCGCGACCGGATCGCTTGTTCATCGAGACGTCCGGACTGGGGCATCCGGCGCAGTTGCTCAGGCAGTTGAGCGAGGCGCCGTGGGTCGGCGTGTTGGCGGTGCAGCCCTGTGTGATGGTGCTTGATGCACAAGCCCTGGCCAGCGGCAAAGCGTTGCCCGAGTCGCAACAGGACGCGTTGAGCAGTGCCGGTTTGCTGTTACTGAACAAGGCCGACGGTCTGGGCGCCAATGCTCGCCAGCGAATCGCTGCGCAGTTGCCTGCTCGTCCATTGTATTGGACGCAACAAGGGCGCTTGCCGCTGAGCGAATTGCCGGGACTGGCGGCTCAGGGAACGGCGGGTGTGGATAACTTTGTGATGCCCAGGGGGCTGGCACGGATACCGGCCATCTGGAGCGATCCAGCGTTACCGATTTGTTTGAGTCAGGAACAGGAGGAGGGGTGGAGCATTGGCTGGCGCTGGCATCCCGGCCAGGTATTCGATGTGGCGCGCGTCACCCATTGGCTCGCGAGCCTCGGCTGGCGACGCGCGAAGCTGGTTATCCACAGTGTCGAGGGGTGGGTCTCGGCGAATGCGCTGGAAAGTGCCGAGTTGCAATGGCAGGCGAGTGAGTGGCGGCAGGATTCGCGGATCGAATTGATTTTCAGTGCGCCACAGGATGTCGACTTATTGCAGCAGAGCCTCGCCGAGTGCCGGTTGAGCGCGCATTAGCTTGCTCGCGCTCAAGGCCGCCACTTGTTGTGTTCTTGCCGCCAGTGGCTCAGCTGGATCACTTCGGCGCTGGGTCTTGCGACATCAACCACGGGGGGCGTGTCGTCGAAAGGTGCCGGGTAGGGTGCCAACTCGATTTGCGCACTGTGGGCGCCGAACTGGGTAATGGTGCCGCTGTGGCGAGTTTCGCCGGTCACGGTGAATTCGAAGTTATACACACGGGCCAGCCGTCGGCGACCACTGGCATCCTTGATGAAGCCGATTTTTTTCAACGCCACGTTGCCATCCAGCAACTCGATCCCGAGCTTGCCGCAATGCTGTTTGACCCGCTCCAGCGCACGTTCGCGCAGGCCATGGTTGTGCCAAAGCCAAGCGCCCGCCGTGGCGAACAACATCAGCACGAAAATATTTCCAAGGGTCAGCATCGACAGGGTGCTCCAACAAGATAGTGTCAGCTTAACTGCGTCGCCGGTCTGTCGTACAGGCTGCGTTTAGTCGCATACTGCGTGGCTCGAATTTCAATCGTTTTACGGATAACTCACCGCATGAAACGTACACCCCATCTGCTCGCTATCCAGTCCCACGTGGTATTCGGCCACGCTGGCAACAGTGCCGCGGTTTTCCCGATGCAGCGGGTCGGGGTGAACGTCTGGCCGCTCAACACCGTGCAATTCTCCAATCACACCCAGTACGGCCAATGGACCGGCGAAGTGCTGGCGCCTCACCACATTCCCGACCTGGTTGAAGGTATCGCGGCGATTGGCGAACTGGGCAATTGTGATGCGGTGCTGTCGGGCTACCTCGGCAGTGCGGCCCAGGGCCGGGCCATCCTCACGGGTGTGGCGCGGATCAAGTCGATGAATCCCAAGGCGCTGTACCTGTGTGACCCGGTGATGGGGCATCCGGAGAAAGGTTGCAGTGTGCCGGCGGAAGTCAGCGATTTCCTGCTGGAAGAGGCCGCCGCCGTGGCGGACTTCATGTGCCCGAATCAACTGGAACTCGACAGCTTCTCGGGGCGCAAGCCGCAGTCGCTTTTCGATTGCCTGGCGATGGCGCGAGCGTTGCTGGCGCGTGGTCCGAAAGCGGTACTGGTCAAGCATCTGGATTATCCCGGCAAAACGCCGGATGTCTTCGAAATGCTGCTGGTGACCGCCGAAGGCAGCTGGCATTTGCAGCGTCCGCTGCTGGCGTTCCCGCGTCAGCCGGTGGGTGTTGGCGACCTGACCTCCGGGCTGTTCCTGGCCCGCGTCCTGCTGGGCGACAGCCTGGTGGCGGCTTTCGAATTCGCCGCGTCGGCGGTGCATGAGGTGTTGCTGGAAACCCAGGCCTGCGCCAGTTATGAACTGGAACTGGTCCGGGCGCAGGACCGGATTGCCCATCCGCGGGTGCGGTTTGAAGCAACTTCGATCAGCTTGTAAGCAGATCGCGGCAAAAAAGGATCGCAGCCTGCGGCAGCTGCGATCTTTTACTTTAAGCGTCGCCCTTGATTTCCTGATAACGCTTTTCCAGCTCCTGCCGGATCTGCCGGCGCTGCTGAGCCTGCATGTAGCGACGCTTGTCTTCACTGTTCTGCGGTTGCAGGGGCGGCACGGCGGCAGGTTTGCGCTGATCATCCACCGCGACCATGGTGAAGAAGCAGCTATTGGTGTGGCGCACCGAGCGTTCACGAATGTTTTCGGTCACGACCTTGATGCCCACCTCCATCGAGGTGTTGCCGGTGTAGTTGACCGACGCCAGGAAGGTCACCAGTTCGCCGACATGAATCGGCTCACGGAAAATCACCTGGTCCACCGACAGGGTCACCACGTAGCGGCCGGCATAACGGCTGGCGCAAGCGTAGGCCACTTCGTCGAGGTACTTGAGCAAGGTCCCGCCGTGAACATTGCCAGAGAAGTTGGCCATGTCGGGGGTCATCAATACCGTCATCGACAGCTGGGCGTTTCCGGGTTCCATAGCATTCTCACGGGTCAAGGCAAGGTCTGAGGGGACGCACCTCTGCGGGTGCCGGTACGGTTTTTTCAAACCAACGTTATCGGGACGCCGCAGGGGGCGCCGCCGTCACGCCGGATCGATCTGTTTCCATATATTGCACCGCCTTTCTGCCGGAAGTCGCGGTGTTACCCTTCAAAAGCCTGTCTCCAAGGGCAATTCCTGAACGAAAAGCGGATTTATTACCCTGCTTGATCAGACTTTTCCTGTGTCCGATAGAGCGATGTCAGTCAAGGAGCCTCACACCATGCATGCCATCAGTTTCATTCAGGATTTGGCAGTGATCATGTTGGTCGCAGGTGTGGTGACTGTGCTTTTTCATCGGTTCAAACAACCGGTAGTTCTGGGTTATATCGTCGCCGGCTTCATCATTGGCCCACACACCCCGCCGTTCGGCTTGATCCACGATGAAGAAACCATCAAGACCCTGGCGGAGCTCGGGGTGATTTTCCTGATGTTCTGCCTGGGCCTGGAATTCAGTCTGCGCAAGTTGTTCAAGGTGGGCGCCACGGCGTTTATCGCGGCGTTCCTGGAAATCGTGCTGATGATCTGGATCGGTTACGAGATAGGCCGCTGGTTCGACTGGAACACCATGGATTCGCTGTTCCTGGGCGCGATACTGGCGATCTCCTCGACCACCATCATCGTCAAGGCGCTCAACGATCTGAAGATGAAGAACGAGCGCTTTGCGCAGTTGATTTTCGGAGTGCTGATCGTCGAGGACATTCTGGGCATTGGCATCATCGCGTTGCTGTCGAGCATCGCGGTCAGCGGCACGGTCAGCTCCGGCGAAGTGTTCTCCACGGTCGGCAAACTCTCGTTGTTCATGATCGTCGCGCTGGTCATCGGCATCTTGCTGGTACCGCGATTGCTGGCCTATGTGGCCAGATTCGAGAGCAATGAAATGCTGCTGATCACGGTGCTGGGCCTGTGTTTCGGCTTTTGCCTGCTGGTAGTCAAGCTTGAATACAGCATGGTGCTGGGCGCGTTCCTGATCGGGGCGATCATGGCCGAGTCCCGACAGTTGCTGAAGATCGAGCGCCTGATCGAACCGGTTCGCGATTTGTTCAGCGCGATTTTCTTCGTCGCCATCGGGCTGATGCTGGACCCGATGATCCTGCTGCAATATGCCTGGCCGATTGCGGTGATCACCGTCGCCGTGGTGCTCGGCAAGATGCTGTCCTGCGGTCTCGGCGCCTTTATCGCCGGCAATGACGGACGCACCTCACTGCGCGTGGGGATGGGGCTGTCGCAGATTGGCGAATTTTCTTTCATTATCGCTGCCCTGGGCATGACCCTGCAGGTCACCAGCAACTTCCTGTATCCAGTGGCGGTGGCGGTATCGGTGATCACCACGCTGCTGACCCCCTATTTGATTCGAGCGGCCGATCCTTTGTCGATCAAGCTGGCCGCCGTGATGCCGCAGCGCCTGGGGCGAGTGCTGGGGATGTATGGCGAATGGCTTCGCAGCATCCAGCCTCAGGGCGAGGGTGCGTTGCTGGCATCGATGATCCGACGAATTCTGCTGCAAGTCGGGGTCAATCTGGCATTGGTAATCGCGATTTTCTTCTCTGGCGCTTATTTCGCCGAACGTATGGCTGTCTATGTGCAAGATTTGATCAGCGATCCGAGCTGGCAGAAGGCGCTGATCTGGGGTGGGGCGCTACTGTTGTCGCTGCCCTTCCTGATTGCCGCTTATCGCAAGCTCAAGGCACTGTCGATGTTGCTGGCGGAAATGGGCGTGAAGCCGGAGATGGCCGGGCGCCACACGCAGCGAGTGCGTCGGGTGATTGCAGAAGTCATCCCGATCCTCTCGCTGTTGGTGATCTTCCTGCTGTTGGCGGCCTTGTCGGCCAGTATTCTGCCGACCAACAAGTTGCTGATGCTGATCATCGTGGTCGCGGCCGCTGTGGCGGCGCTGCTGTGGCGCTGGTTTATCCGCGTTCACACGAGGATGCAAGTCGCACTGCTGGATACCCTGGACAATCACAAGGATTCATCCGGGCATTGAGCCATGAAGCGTCAGCTCACTCAGCTTTCCAGCCAGACGTCCCGCGCCCAATGCCAAACCGATTCCCAGGTCTCTTCGGCAATCAGCTCGTCTTCGGCCAGCCAAAGCACGACGGTGCCGTCCTCTTCGACCAGGTAGTAGTTATCACCATCCTGGCAGATTGGAATCATGCTGCGATCAACGCCAGCGTCCCAAGCATTGGCGGCAACGTCCGGCAGGTAGGTATGGGATTGTGGGTCGGTGACGGTCACAGGCTCCAGACTGCCGTAGACCACATCGCTGACGGTCAGCAGAAACTCTTTGAAGACGAACGGAATGTCGATGAACAGCTGTTCTTCGATTTCCACCAGTAGATCTTCGTCTGGCAATTCCAAGGGGACCGGTACCGGTTCGTTGGCTTCACGCAGTTGTTCGATGATTTCTTCCACGTCCGGGATCCTCTTGCTTGAATGGCGCGGTTTATATGGGGCGGTTTATACAGTAGCTCGCTATAGATGCAACCGCGAAATAGAAAACCCCGGACAAGTCCGGGGTTTTGATTGCAGCACGTGAACGCGAGGAGTGATCAGCCGTTCTGGCGGATACCAGCCACCAGCCAAGGCTGGTTTTCGCCCTGGGCACGTTCCATGTTCCAGCTTTCGCTGAACACTTCGCCCTGGTCGAAACGCGAGGTTTTCGACACGCCGCTGAAGGTCAGGGTGGCGATGGTCTTGTCGGCGCGATCATCCACACCGTCCAGTTGCACAACGAGGTTATCGATGTAGGTGGACTGGAAGCCGTCACCCAGATCAGCACGTTCGCGCTTGAGGAAGTCCAGCATTTGCGGGGTCACGAACTCGGCGATCTTGTCCATTTCGTTGGCATCCCAGTGTTGCTGCAGGGACTGGAAATGGTTGCGGGCCGCTTCTACGAAGTTCTGTTCATTGAACCAGGCAGGCGCATTGATGACCGGACGTGCGGCGACCGGTGCGGCCGAACCGCCGAAGATCGAGCCGCCAGCAGGCTTCTGCTCGAACACTTCACGCTGCATTGGCGCGTAGCCTGCCGGAGCCATGTGCTCCTGCTGCTTGCGACGACGAGCGGCAATGAAGCGGAAGATCAGGAAGGCGATGACCGCCATGATCAGGATGTCGAAGATCTGCATGCCCTGGAAGCCGCCGCCCATGAACATGGACGCCAGCAGACCACCAGCGGCGATACCGGCCAGAGGGCCGAGCCAGCGCGAAGCACCGCCGGCTTTGGCTGCAGCGCCAGCAGCGCCGGCAGCACCTGCGGTCGCAGCTGCGCCGCCCATGCCTAGAGAAGAAGGTGCCATCTGGCTGGTTTGGTGCGTCGGCGCCGCGCCGGCGCTTTTGCCACCACCGAAGCGCTTGGCGGCATTGACGTCGAGACTCATCGTCAGGCCAATGCACAGCGCCATGGCGATGCTAAGAAAACGTTTCATAAAGGGAATTCCCATTTGTGGAGGGCACGCGCGCCATGTTGCACAGCTGAAGTGTCACTGGCTAGCGGCAGAGTGTTTCGGGCTTTTGCTTGACAGGGTTCGTTCAGCTTTTGTCAATGCAATAAGGCCTGTTAACTTTGGTCTGTAGGATGAGTGGATAAGTTCTGTAGGGAAGATCTCTAACGTCGCAACGCCAGCATGACCACCCCGGCCGTGATCAGACCGATTCCGCCCCATTGGCGCAGGTCGAGTTTTTCGCCCAGCAGGATTGCGCCGAGCACCGCGACCAGCACCACGCTGAGTTTGTCCACCGGAGCGACCAGTGAAGCAGGGCCGACCTTGAGTGCGCGGAAGTAGCAAATCCACGATGCGCCAGTGGCCAGCCCCGACAGCAGCAGAAACAGATAGCTCCTGGCAGAAATCGATCCCAGTGACTGATATTGGCCCGTCGCGTACAAAATCAAGGCCAGACTGACGAGGACCACGATGGTGCGCAACAGGGTGGCAAAGTCGGAATTGACGTTTTCGACGCCGACTTTCGCGAAAATCGCGGTCATCGCCGCAAATACAGCGGACAACAGGGCCCAGAATGTCCAGGAAGAAAAGAAGCCTGAGCCCATCTCATCGCACCTTTAAGTTCAGATATCGGCCTTCATCCTGTGGGAACGAGTTTGCTCGCGATGACGGACTGACAGCCAGAGATAATGTCGACTGATCTACCGCTATCGCGAGCAAGCTCGCTCCTGCACAAAAGCTAGATCGCTTCCAGCTTCGCATACCCCAGCATCAGCCACTTGCTGCCTTCGCTGAAGTTCACCTGTACGCGGGCCTGAGCCCCTGCGCCTTCGAAGTTGAGGATTACGCCATCGCCAAACACTGAGTGGCGTACGGTCTGCCCCAGGCTGAAGCCGGTTTGAGGGATCTCGCTTCCGCTGAACAGGTTGCTGCCACTCATCGACTGGTTGCCACCGAACGGACGGCTGACGCTGTTGGAAAGGCGCACTTCCTGAATCAGGCCTTTCGGTACCTCGCGTACGAAACGTGAGACTTTGTTATAGGTCTCACTGCCGTACAGGCGTCGGGTTTCAGCATAAGTCATCACCAGGTTCTGCATGGCCCGGGTAATGCCGACGTAGGCCAGACGACGTTCCTCTTCCAGACGGCCAGGCTCTTCCAGGCTCATCTTGTGCGGGAACAGGCCTTCCTCCATGCCCACCAGGAACACATAAGGGAATTCCAGGCCCTTGGCGCTGTGCAGGGTCATCAACTGAATGCTGTCTTCGTGCTCGTCCGCCTGGGTATCCCCGGCTTCCAGCGATGCATGACCGAGGAATGCCGCCAGTGGTGTCAGGTCTTCGTCTTCTTCGCTGTTCTCGAAGTTACGCGCAGCGCTGACCAGTTCCTCAAGGTTTTCTACCCGAGCCTGGCCTTTCTCGCCTTTTTCCGCTTCGTGATACGCAATCAGCCCGGACTGCTCGATGACGGTCTGGGTCATCAGGTGCAGCGGCATCTCCATGCATTTGGCAGCGAGGTTTTCGATCAGCTCGACAAACGCGCCCAGAGCGCTGGCCGCGCGCCCGGTCAGGCCTTTGTTGGCCACGAGCTGACGCATGGCTTCCCACATCGACACATCGCTGTGGCGCGCATGGTCGCGAATCGCTTCGACGGTTTTCTCGCCAATGCCACGGGCCGGGACGTTGATCACCCGTTCCAGCGCAGCATCGTTGCCTCGACCTTCAAGCAAGCGCAGGTAGGCCATGGCGTTCTTGATTTCGGCCCGTTCGAAGAAGCGCTGCCCGCCATAGATGCGGTACGGGATGCGCTCGCGCAGCAAGGCTTCTTCCAAAACGCGCGATTGGGCGTTGGAGCGATACAAAATGGCAATATCGCTACGCGCCAGGCCGGTTTTCAGCGCGCTTTCGATCGTTTCGACAACGTAGCGGGCTTCGTCGTGCTCGTTGAAAGCAGCGTATAGATTGATGGCTTCGCCTTCGCCGCCGTCTGTCCACAGTTCTTTGCCCAGGCGCCCGGTGTTGTTGGCGATCAAGGCGTTGGCGGCCTTGAGAATCCCGGCGGTGGAGCGGTAGTTCTGCTCCAGGCGAATGGTTTCGGCGTCCGGGAAGTCTTCGGTGTACTGATAGATGTTCTCGATTTTCGCGCCACGCCAGCCGTAAATCGACTGATCGTCATCGCCAACCACCATCAGGCTGTCGCCACCCTTGGCCAGCAAGCGCAACCAGGCGTATTGAACGGCGTTGGTGTCCTGGAACTCATCCACCAGAATGTGGCGGAAACGCTTTTGATAATGCGCCAGCAGCCCCGGGTGATCGCGCCACAAGTCCAGTGCGCGCAACAGCAGTTCGGAGAAATCGATGACACCCGCACGCAGGCACGCGGCCTCATAGGCTTCATAGATGCTGCGCATGGTGGCCAGGAACAAATCACCGCTGGCTTGAATGTGTTGCGGGCGCAGACCTTCGTCTTTCTGCCCGTTGATGAACCATTGGGCCTGACGGGCCGGCCAGCGTTGCTCGTCCAGGCCGAGCTCGCGGATTACCCGCTTGACCAGCCGCTGCTGATCGTCGCTGTCGAGAATCTGGAAGGTCTGGCTCAGCCCGGCTTCCTGCCAATGCGCCCGCAACAAGCGGTGCGCCAGGCCGTGGAAGGTGCCGACCCACATGCCGGCCGGGTTGATACCCATCAACTGCTCGATGCGATGGCGCATCTCGGCAGCAGCCTTGTTGGTGAACGTCACCGACAGGATGGAGTGGGGCGAAGCGTTTTCGACCTGGATCAACCAGGCGATACGGTGCACCAGCACTCGGGTTTTACCGGAACCAGCACCGGCCAGGACCAACTGACGACCAACGGGGGCTGCTACGGCCTGCCGTTGGGCATCGTTGAGGGAGTTCAGCAGAAGGGAGAGATCATCGCGCATCGGGGCATTCTAGGGGGCTGCGTCACACCGGGCAAACCCCGCTTTGTTTTAGCCGATGAAAGATACGCGCAGGACGACCGGTCAGTCATTGTCCGCAGGCGTTGGCCGGCTTTGCCCAGCGGCTCTTGTTCCTGAGACGGGTGGTCGTAATTTTGACTGTTTTTTGAGCTGTAGCTGTTTGGTCCGGGCATTTGCTTGTGTATGCTCCGTCCACGTTTCGGGCCTGTGCTCGTCATTTATAAGAACAAGAATATTGCCTATGACCTTCAGCTCCGACCTGTCGGGCCCCTCCGTGGAGCCACGGGTTATCCGTAAACAATACGCCATGGAAATGGCGGTCGAACGCACGCGTCTGCTATATCAGGGCTCTTTGCTGCCCACACTGTTCATGTTGATCAATGGTCTGGTCTGCGCCGGATTGCTCTGGAGTCCGCAGCGATATTTCCTGGTCAGCGTCTGGCTGGTGTGGTTGCTGTCCCTGGTGGCGTTGCGGGTGATCCAGGTCGCCGCCTTCGATTCGGCGATTCCCAACCGTCAGGCCCAGCCGATCTGGCTGCGCATGTTTTTGCTGGGCTCCGGTCTCACCGGCCTGACCCTTGCTGCCGCTGGCATCGCGCTGGTTCCCGCCGATAATTTCATTCAGCAAGCCTGGGTTTTCGGGCTGATCGGCGCCGCGGCGCTCTCGGCCAGTGTCGCCTACGCGGTCAGCCTGCCGGCGTTCCTGTCGTTCACCTTGCCCTGTTTGTTGCCGGCCATCGCCTATCTGTTCTGGGGCGGCGATGAACAGGCACATGGCTGGGGCTGGTTCGGCCTGATTTTGCTGGGCGCGCTGAGTGTGGTGGCCTGGCAGGTCAACGGCCTGATCAATCGGGAGTTATTGCGACGTTTCCAGAATCAAGCATTGATCGAGCATTTGCAGCAAGCGCAAAACTGCAGCGACCAGCTCAATCAAAAACTGGCCAGGGAAATTGAGCAGCGCCGCCGTGCCGAAGACGAACTGCGCGAAATTCAGGCCGACCTTGAAAGCCGTGTTGCACAACGCAGCCTGGAACTGGACGCTGCCAACCACGCGCTGAGCAAGAGTGAGGCGCGACTGGCGTTGGCGTTGAAGGCCAGTGAATTGGGGTTGTGGGACTGGAACCTGCAAACCGATGAGGTCCATCACACCCACATTCAGGAGCTGTTCGGCCTGGAGCCCGAATACGTGACGGCCATGCTGCGTCATCTCAAACCACGCCTGCACCCCGACGATCTTCCTGCACTGAGAAGGGCGTTGGTCGAGCATTTGAAGGGGCGCACCGAGGATTACCTGATCGAATACCGTGTGCGTCATGCCGACGGCCACTGGGTGTGGATCGAAGACCGCGGGCGAGCGGTAGAGCGCGCTGAAAGCGGCCGGGTTATTCGCATGGTCGGCACCCGTCGTGACATCAGCACCAGCAGGGCTCTCGAAGAACAACAGCAACTGGCGGCGACCGTATTCGAGGCGGCCAGCGAAGGTATCGTGATTTTTGACCCGAACTACGCCCTGATCGCGATCAATCAGGCCTTCAGCCGCGTGACTGGCTATGAGATTGAAGACATGCTCGGGCGCAATGTCGTCGAATTGCCCTGCAGTCGCGACGCGCGCCGACACTATGGCGCGATTCATCAGGCGTTGGAGCAATACGGCAGCTGGCAGGGCGAACTGGTGGAAACCCGCAAGAACGGTGAGATGTACCCGCAATGGCTGCAATTGAACGTTGTGCGCGATACGCGGGGAAAGGTAAGCCATATTGTCGGCTTCTTCTCCGATCTTTCGGCGCGGCGAGAATCCGAAGAGCGCATGCGCTATCTGACTCATTACGACGAACTGACGGGCCTGGCCAACCGGGCAATGTTCCGCGAACGGCTCAGCGAAGCGCATCAGCGGGTGCGCCAGGGCGGCTATCGCAGCCTGGCGCTGCTGCACATCAATCTGGATCGCTTCAAACAGCTCAACGATAGCCTTGGTCATGAAGTCGCCGACCAGTTGCTGCAGAAAATGGCGCGGCGCCTGGTCAATGCACTGCCCGAGGCGGACACCATTGCGCGTTTGTCTGGCGACGAGTTCGCCGTGTTGTTCAATTCCTACGGCAACCTCTCGAGTCTGGCGCGGGTGGCGACGCGCTTGTCGACCAAGTTGCGTTTGCCGGTGACCATCGATGGCCATGAACTGGTGGTCAGTTCATCCATGGGCATCAGCTTGTTGCCGGATAACGCGCGGGAAATTTCGGCGTTGGTCAGCCAGTCGAACATGGCCATGCAGCATGCCAAGCATTTGGGCGGCAATAATTTCCAGTTCTACACCGACAGCCTGCAAGCCAGCACGCTGGAGCGCCTGCAACTGGAAAACCAGCTGCGCAAAGCGATTGAAGAGAAGCAACTGATGGTGTTCTACCAGCCGAAGTTGTGTCTCGCCACGGGCAAGCTGAACGCTGCCGAAGCCTTGGTGCGCTGGGACCATCCCACCATGGGCCGCGTGCCGCCGGGGGACTTCATCGGCCTGGCCGAGGAAACCGGGCTGATCGGCCCAATCGGCGAGTTCGTGTTGCGTCAGGCCTGCTGGCAAGCCTGTGAGTGGCAGCGACAGGGGCTCGAGCCGATTCGGGTGTCGGTCAATCTGTCGGTGCATCAACTGCGTCAGGGCAAGCTGGTCAGCCTGGTTCGTCAGGTGCTGGAAGAAACCGGTCTGGCGCCGCATTACCTGGAGCTGGAGCTCACCGAAAGCCAGTTGCTGGACAGCGTCGAGCACATCATCGCGACGTTCCAGCAGTTACGTGATTTGGGCGTGAAGCTGGCGATCGATGATTTCGGCACCGGCTATTCGTCACTGAGCTATCTCAAACGCATCCCGGTGGATTACGTGAAAATCGATCAGGCGTTCATTCGCGGCCTGGGGGAAGGCACCGAGGATGCGGCGATCACCCGAGCGATCATCGCCATGGCTCACGGTTTGTCGTTGAAGGTGGTGGCGGAAGGGGTAGAGCGGCAGGAGCAGCTTGAGTTCCTCCAGCAAGAACACTGCGACGAGGTGCAAGGGTATCTGATCAGTCGGCCAATCGAGGCACAGGGCCTGGCGGTTATGCTGCGGGAGCAATCCATTGACTGAATAGGGGTATTTCCCGTCGGATACGTTTGAATGCCGACGGGAAATCAGGAAGTTGGTGTGTTCTTAGTGGGTTATCAGAACTTTATCGATATGATGAATTAATTTGCCATCGTGGAAAATACTTACGCCAGTGACATGGGAGTCGCCAGGCACTTTATATTCGACATGTTTGTCGGTCTCGACTTGCAAAGAAATTTGATTGGACGTTTCAAGTTTCAAATTCAGGCGAAGGTCGAAGGATTTGTCCTGTATCGGACTTCGTTCAAGCTTGGGTGTGATGCCCGTATGGGCAACGGTTACAGTGCCGTAGGTGCGGAAAGAGTTGGCGCCAGGCATGCGATCGATTTGTGCGGTCCAGTCTTTGGTTTTAATGCTCATGATAAATAATCCCTTTGGTTAGTTGTTATTGCTTCCTGCGGAATTAATATATCTAGCCGAGTTTGGTTGTGGTTAATAAATATAAGTTGTAATTGTAAGGTTGTGTTTGTTGGTTCTATTGTTCGGGCAAATCAGAGTGAGAAATCAATTAACTGTCTGAAGGTCGCCGTAACCGCCTGGAAGGGCGGGAAGGGCCGCTTCAGGCATCAGGCAGGACTGCTACATGAAGCGCGGGCACCTGAAATCGAGGGATCCGGTTACTCATTGAGCAGGCAAAAAGCCGATTCATGTAGTATAACTACAAGCGTGCTACATCCCCGGCGCCAGCCCATAACAAAGAGTCCAGCCCTTTGAATCTGCTGCAACACATCGCCCAGTCTCGCCACCTGTTACGCAAGTCGGAGCTCAAGGTCGCCGACCACGTGCTGCTTGATCCTGCGGCCGTGATGCACAGTTCCATGGCCGACCTGGCCCACAGCGTCGGCATCAGCGAACCGACCATCGTGCGTTTTTGCCGCGCCATCGGTTGTTCCGGATTTCAGGACCTGAAGCTGAAGCTGGCCCAGAGCCTGGCGGCAGGCGCGAGTTTCGGGCAGTTCGCGATCCACGAAGACGATTCGGTCGCTGATTACAGCCTGAAGATCTTCGACACCACCTTGCACACCTTGATGGAGGTTCGCGAGAAGCTCGATCCCCTGGAGTTGCAGCGAGCCGTGACGCTGATGTCACAGGCTCAGCGCGTGGAGTTCTATGGTTTCGGTGCTTCGGGTGCCGTCGCGGCAGATGCCCAGCACAAGTTCTTCCGTTTGCTGCTCACTGCAGCGGCCTATTCCGACCCGCACATGCAGGCGATGTCGGCGGTGACCCTGAAACCGACCGACGTGGCGATCTGTATTTCCCAGTCCGGACGTTCCAAGGATCTGCTGATCACCGCCAACCTGGTGCGTGAAAGCGGTGCGTCATTGATCACGCTTTGCCCAAGTCAGACACCGTTGGCCGAACTGTCGACCGTCAACCTGGCCATCGATGTGCACGAGGACACCGAGATCTACACGCCGCTCACCTCGCGTATCGCTCACCTGGTGGTGATCGACGTGCTGGCGATGGGGGTGGCCATGGCCCGTGGTCCGAGCCTGGTCAATCACCTCAAGAGCGTCAAACGCAGCCTTCGCAGCTTGCGCTTGTCGCCCAAGTCGGTGAAAGCGCTGGACGATTGAATTCAAGGTTGGCGCGGACTTTGTGGCGAGGGAGCAGCAGCGACCAACAAGCTTTCATCAGTCTGTAACTTCAGAGCCGCCAAACCGTCATCCCTCGCGCCTATCTTGAAACTCCCGTACTCGCCTTGGGAGACTCGAAATGGCCCTGCCTTACGAAGAACGCAACAGCGCTGTCAGAACCCGTCGCCAGCAAGAAGATCAGCGCCGCATGGAGTTCCGCCGCGCCATTGAAGACCGCTGCGAACGCCGTCAGCTTCTGGCCGAGATCGGTGATTTTCCTGAAGATCTGGAACTCAACTTTTGGCAGGCTGCATCGCCAGTTTCCCGTCGAAACGCTCAACCAGCGCGCTGATCTGCACGCGTTCGCTGCGAATGAACGCAAGGAATGCGTGAGCTACCGGTGACAGCCGTTTAGCCTTGGCCTGCACCAGGCACCAGCTGCGATAGAGCGGCAGCTCGTCGACCGGCAACTCGATCAATCCGCCGGTCGCCAGTTCAAGGTTCAGGGCGTGACGCGTCAACAGCGCCACGCCCAGACCCGCCAGCACACATTCACGCTGGGCTTCGGCCGACGAGACTTCCTGGGTCTGGTTGAAGTGCACGCGCTTCTCTTTGAAATACTCTTCACAAGCCAGTCGCGTCCCCGAGCCGGATTCGCGCATCAGCAGTGTGTAGGGCTCAAGATCCTGCAATCGCAGCGGCCCCATGTGGCACAGCGGATGATCCGGCGGCGCCACGGCGACGATGGGGTTGTTAAGGAACGGCAAGAACTCCAGGCCCATGTCCTGCGGCACCATCGACATGATCACCAGGTCATCGCGGTTGTCCGACAGGCGTCGGATCACCTGTCCGCGGTTGACCACCGTCAGTTGCAGGTTCACTTCCGGGTGCTGGCGCTTGAATGCGGCAAACAGGTGCGGTACGAAATATTTGGCGCTGGATTCCACCGCCAGCTTGAGTTGGCCCTGCAACGAACCCTGCATGTCCGAGAGCTGCATATCGAGGTTTTCCAGGCGCCCGAAAATGTCCCGGCTGGCGCGTTGGAGGGCTTCGGCCGCTTCCGTCATGTAGAGTTTCTTGCCGACGTAGTCGAACAACGGTTGACCAATCAGCTCCTCAAGTTGCCGAATCTGTAGGCTGACGGCCGGTTGTGTGAGCGACATTTCGTCGGCTGCGCGGCTGTAGGACCTCAGATCACAGACTTCATTGAAAATCTGCAGTTGACGCAATGTCATACGCATCAATGACTTACGCATTTTAGGGTCGCTCTCGTCGCCGGCTGATGTTTCAACTATAAGTCTTTACTTATGCATGACCCAATAATTATTCATTTTTGTTAATTCCTTGTGAGCGCTAGTGTGGGGCCGCGACCAAATTGAAACATTTGGTCACGCGTCGACCTGGTCTAGCAGGTCGTGGGTACCACCGGCTCAAGGGAACCTCCAAGTGATAAAAAAGATCCTGATCGCCAACCGTGGTGAGATTGCCGTACGAATCGTGCGTGCTTGCGCCGAAATGGGCATTCGCTCGGTCGCGATCTATTCCGACGCCGACCGCCATGCCTTGCATGTGAAGCGTGCCGACGAAGCCCACAGCATTGGTGCCGAGCCGCTGGCCGGTTACCTGAACCCGCGCAAGCTGGTGAACCTGGCTGTGGAAACCGGTTGCGATGCGCTGCACCCCGGCTACGGATTCCTTTCGGAAAACGCTGAATTGGCAGACATCTGCGCCGAACGCGGGATCAAATTCATTGGTCCATCGGCTGAAGTCATTCGCCGCATGGGCGACAAGACCGAAGCCCGCCGCAGCATGATCAAGGCTGGCGTGCCAGTGACTCCTGGTACCGAAGGCAACGTGTCGGGCATCGAAGAGGCCCTGACCGAAGGCGATCGCATCGGTTACCCGGTGATGCTCAAGGCCACGTCCGGTGGTGGAGGTCGCGGCATTCGTCGTTGCAACAGCCGCGAAGAACTCGAACAAGCCTTCCCGCGCGTCATTTCCGAAGCCACCAAGGCTTTCGGTTCTGCGGAAGTGTTTCTGGAAAAGTGCATCGTCAACCCGAAGCACATCGAAGCGCAGATCCTCGGCGACAGCTTTGGCAACGTGGTTCACCTGTTCGAGCGTGATTGCTCGATCCAGCGTCGTAACCAAAAGCTGATCGAGATCGCCCCGAGCCCGCAACTGACCCCCGAACAACGCGCCTACATCGGCGACTTGTCGGTGCGCGCAGCCAAGGCCGTGGGTTACGAGAACGCCGGCACCGTGGAGTTCCTGCTCGCCGAGGGCGAGGTGTACTTCATGGAAATGAACACCCGGGTGCAGGTGGAACACACCATCACCGAAGAAATCACTGGTATCGACATTGTTCGCGAGCAGATCCGCATCGCCTCCGGACTGCCGCTTTCGGTAAAGCAGGAAGATATCCAGCACCGTGGTTTCGCCCTGCAGTTCCGGATCAACGCTGAAGACCCGAAGAACAACTTCCTGCCGAGCTTCGGCAAGATCACTCGCTACTACGCTCCCGGCGGCCCGGGCGTGCGGACCGACACGGCGATCTACACCGGTTACACCATTCCGCCGTTCTACGATTCCATGTGCCTGAAACTGGTGGTGTGGGCGTTGACCTGGGAAGAAGCGATGGACCGTGGCTTGCGTGCCCTCGACGACATGCGTCTGCAAGGGGTCAAGACCACCGCCGCGTACTACCAGGAAATCCTGCGTAACCCGGAATTCCGTAGCGGCCAGTTCAACACCAGCTTCGTTGAAAGCCATCCTGAACTGACCAACTACTCGATCAAGCGCAAACCCGAAGAGCTGGCCCTGGCCATCGCCGCCGCCATCGCCGCCCACGCAGGCCTGTGAGGAATAGAACAATGAGCAAGAAAATACACGTTACCGACACGATCCTGCGCGACGCTCACCAATCGCTGCTCGCCACCCGCATGCGCACCGAAGACATGCTGCCGATCTGCGACAAGCTCGACAAAGTCGGCTATTGGTCGCTGGAATGCTGGGGCGGCGCGACCTTCGACGCCTGCGTGCGCTTCCTGAAAGAAGACCCGTGGGAGCGTCTGCGTCAACTGCGCGCCGCGTTGCCTAACACCCGTCTGCAAATGCTTCTGCGCGGCCAGAACCTGTTGGGCTATCGCCACTACAGCGACGACGTGGTCAAGGCGTTCGTGGCCAAGGCGGCGGTCAATGGCATCGACGTGTTCCGCATCTTCGACGCCATGAACGACGTGCGTAACCTGCGCGTGGCCATCGAAGCGGTGAAAGCTGCCGGCAAACACGCCCAGGGCACCATCGCCTACACCACCAGCCCGGTGCACACCATCGACGCGTTCGTGGCGCAAGCCAAGCAGATGGAAGCCATGGGTTGCGACTCGGTGGCGATCAAGGACATGGCTGGCCTGCTGACGCCGTACGCCACCGGTGAATTGGTCAAGGCATTGAAATCCGAGCAGTCGCTGCCAGTGTTCATCCACTCGCACGACACCGCGGGCCTGGCCGCGATGTGCCAACTCAAGGCAATCGAAAACGGCGCCGACCACATCGACACCGCGATCTCCAGCTTCGCCTCTGGCACCAGCCACCCGGGCACAGAGTCGATGGTTGCCGCCCTGAAAGGCACCGAGTTCGACACCGGCCTGAATCTGGAACTGCTGCAAGAGATTGGTCTGTACTTCTACGCCGTGCGCAAGAAATACCACCAGTTCGAAAGCGAATTCACCGCCGTCGACACCCGCGTTCAAGTCAACCAGGTTCCGGGCGGGATGATTTCCAACCTGGCCAACCAGTTGAAAGAGCAGGGCGCCCTGAACCGTATGGCCGAAGTGCTGGCTGAGATCCCGCGCGTTCGTGAAGACCTCGGCTTCCCGCCGCTGGTGACCCCGACTTCGCAGATCGTCGGCACCCAGGCGTTCTTCAACGTGCTCGCCGGTGAGCGTTACAAGACCATCACCAACGAAGTGAAGCTCTACCTGCAAGGTGGCTACGGAAAGGCGCCGGGCACCGTGAACGAGCAACTGCGTCGTCAGGCCATCGGCAGCGAAGAGGTGATCGACGTTCGTCCGGCCGATTTGCTCAAGCCGGAAATGGCCAAGCTGCGTGCCGACATCGGTGCCCTGGCCAAGTCTGAAGAGGACGTGCTGACCTTCGCCATGTTCCCGGACATTGGCCGCAAGTTCCTGGAAGAGCGCGCCGCGGGCACCCTGACGCCGGAAGTGCTGTTGCCGATCCCGGAAGCCGGCCGCGTGGCCTCGGCGGGTGGCGAAGGCGTGCCGACCGAGTTCGTCATCGACGTACACGGCGAAACCTACCGCGTCGACATCACCGGCGTTGGCGTGAAGGCCGAAGGCAAGCGTCACTTCTACCTGTCTATCGACGGCATGCCGGAAGAAGTGGTGTTCGAACCGCTGAACGAATTCGTCAGCGGTGGCAGCAGCAAGCGCAAGCAAGCCACTGCGCCAGGCCATGTCAGCACCACCATGCCAGGCAACATCGTCGACGTATTGGTCAAGGAGGGCGACACCGTCAAGGCTGGCCAGGCTGTGTTGATCACCGAAGCGATGAAAATGGAAACCGAAGTGCAGGCCGCCATCGCCGGCAAGGTCACTGCCATCCATGTGGCCAAGGGTGACCGGGTGAATCCGGGCGAGATCCTGATCGAGATCGAAGGCTGATTTAACAGCCTCGATAAAACGCTTTAAACCTCGGGGGGGCATGTGCTCCCCTTTTTTTTCCGCGTAAAACGCTTGCCCAATGTGAGAGCGAGCTTGCCCGCGATAGCGTGGTGTCAGTCAACGCGTGTGTTGAAGGTTACTCCGCCATCGCGAGCAAGCTCGCTTGTATTGGTTCGAAGTCCCGTTGGGCTCTTATTCCCGACATTGCGCCAATGTCTTTAACTGCCCCGATTCCGTCTGGTTCTCATCGTTCAACCAGCGCTCAAATCCCGCTCCAATCGCCGGCCATTCCGAATCGAGGATCGAGTACCACGCTGTGTCACGGTTCTGTCCCTTGACCACCATGTGCTGGCGAAACACGCCTTCAAAACTGAACCCCAGGCGCTCGGCTGCGTATTTGGAGCGGGCGTTGGCGTTATTGCATTTCCATTCCAGACGTCGGTAACCCAGGGCGAACGATTCCTTGGCCAACAGGTAAACCGCCTCGGTACTCTTTGGCGAGCGTTGCATCGGCGCGCCGAAGGTCACATGGCCGATTTCGATGCGACCCTGGGCCGGCACGATCGACATCAGGCTGAGAATGCCTTGAACCTCGCCAGTGGCTTTATCGATCACGCTGAAGAAGTACGGGTCGCTATTGGCCGCGTGGTTGTTCAACCAGTCGTTGAACGCGCCGCGCTCGGGGAAGGGGCCGTAAGGCAAGTAGTCCCAGAGCTTGAGATCGGCGCCCGAGCCTTGCAGGGCTTCGAACAGGTCGTCGCCGTGGCGCGCAGGGTCGAGTTTTTCCAGGCGGATGAAACGCCCTTCGATGAGTTGGACCGAAGGTGCCGGGACGCCTTTCCAGTCCGCGAGTGAAGTCGACATGCTGTTCTCCTTGAACCTTAAATGGCTTTGCGAAACTGAATGAAACCGGGGCGTTCGGCGATGCGCTCATAGAGCTGGATCGCGGTGGCGTTGGTTTCGTGGGTCAGCCAATGCACCTTGCAGCAACCGTCGGCCCTGGCTGTGGTGTAGACGAATTCGATCAACTGGCGGCCCACGCCCGTGCCACGGGTTTCTGGCACTACCAGCAAATCTTGCAGGTAGCAGGAGTTTTCGATGCTCCAGTTCGAACGATGGTAGATGAAGTGAACCATACCCACGGCTTTGCCATCGGCCCACGCGAGGGCTGCATGGGTCGGTTCGCCTGGATCAAGCAGGCGCTGCCAGGTGCTGTCGCTGACCGCCTCGGGCAATTCGGTGTTGTAGAAATTCAGGTAGGCCTGCCACAACGGCAACCACGCGGCGTGATCACCGGCGGTGACTTGGCGAATCTCGATTTGACTCATGGTGATTTCCTTAGCGCATCAATTGGGCGAGGGCCTGGTCGTTGACTTCCGGGCTGGCGGCCAGGCCTTCACGTACGCCAGCGATGTCGGCGGCGCTGCGGTTCTGGCTGAGTTTGCGCTTGCCCTCCAGGCGGTCGATGGGAATGGCGAAACCGACGATGGCCTTGAGCATGCCGTCGATGTAATCGGCGGGGGCATCGGCCACTGACCACGGTTGAGTACGGCCAGCTTCATGACGGTCGGTGAGGGTGCTGACGATGTCCAGCAGCCGCCCGCCATCGCTGAAGGTTTCGGCTCGGCCATAGGCGTGTACGGCGACGTAGTTCCAGGTTGGCACGACTTTGCCGTGTTCGGCCTTGCTCGGGTAGAAGCCAGGGCTGACGTAGGCGTCGGCACCGGCAAAAATCAGCAGGGCTTCGGCACCGTCGCGCAGGTCTTTCCACTGTGGGTTGGCTTTGGCCAGATGCCCATACAGCGTGCCGTTCGAGCCTTGTTCGCAATGCAACAGCACCGGCACATGACTGGCTTGCAGGCCGCTCTCGCCCTGGGTAACCAAGATGGCGAGACGGGTGGCGAGGATCAGTTCATGCAGTTGGGACAACTCGTCGATGGCAAAAGCGCGTGGCGTGTACATGGAGATATTTTCCTTGGCGAATGCCTGCATCCTAGGCAGGCTATTGGTCTGTTGTAAGAGCCATTAACGACCAATTTCATAGGTCCATTGCCATGACGGACGCGCCGCTTTCCCTGTCGTTCAACCCCGCCGGTATCGAACTCGACCGTCGCCAGGGGCTGAGCCGCCAGCTCTATCAGGCTCTGCGCCTTCGCGTCCTCGACGGACGATTGGCCAGCGGTACGCGACTGCCGGCCAGTCGTGATCTGGCCGCGGCGTTGGCGATTTCCCGTAACAGCGTGGTGCGTGCCTACGATCAACTCTATGCCGAAGGATTTATCGAAGGGCGGGTTGGCGACGGGACCTATGTGGCGCAATTGCCGCAAAGTGCATTACCGGTAAAAAAACTATCCACAAAAGTATCCACAGGGTTTTCAACAGGCTTACCCACAGCTTTATCCACAAATCGGGTGGATTTACCTGTGGTTTCATCCAGCAAAGTTACCCACAGTGGCGCGTTGGGGCGTGTTGAAAAGAACCATTTAGCGATGCCGCCCAGTGGTCCGCCACGGGCTTTTCGAGTCGGCGTTCCGGCGTTCGATCTGTTTCCTTTCGAGGTCTGGGCCAAGCTGAATGCGGCTTTCTGGCGTAAACCCGATTTGCAGCAGCTGTGTTACGGCGACCCGGCAGGTGATGCCCGATTACGCGGGTTGATCGCAGCCTACTTGCGCAGTTCGCGAGGCATGCAGTGCACCGCTGAGCAAATAGTGATCACCAGTGGTGCGCAGCAGGGGATCAGCCTTTGTGCACAGTTGCTGGTGGAGCCGGGCGACGGGGTGGCGATTGAGAATCCTGGATATCGCGCGGCGGGTCATGCATTCGCCGTCGCCGGTGCGCGGTTGCACGGGGTCGCCGTGGATAGCGAGGGCATCGACTGCGGCGAGCTGGCCGGGCTCAGTGATTGCCGGCTGACCTACGTCACGCCCTCGCATCAGTACCCGACAGGGGTAGTCATGAGTCTGGCGCGTCGTCTGGAGTTGCTGGCCTGGGCCGAGCGCACGCAAGGCTGGATCGTCGAGGATGATTACGATGGCGAGTACCGCTACAGCGGCGCCCCGCTGGCCCCCCTGGCGGCATTGGATAGGCAAGGCCGGGTGCTTTACGTCGGCACGTTCGGCAAGGTGGCGTTTCCCGCCTTGCGCCTGGGTTACCTGGTGTTGCCTGCGGGTCTGGTGCAAGCCTTTGCCCAGCGTCGTGCGGTGGATGTTCGCCATTCGGAAGTCAGTACCCAGGCGGTGATGGCCGAGTTCATGGCGGCGGGACACTTCCAGCGACATATCCGCCGGATGCGTCGCGCAGCGCTGAGTCGGCGCAATACGTTGCTGGGTGGTTGGCCGCTGGACATGCCCGGCGTCGGCCCGTTACCCACGGTCGCCGCCGGGCTGCACATGACCGTGCCGGTCGATAGCGTGGCGCGAGAGCAGGAGCTGATCGAATTGGCACGGGGTGTCGATGTCGAGATCAATGGCTTGAGCAGTTATTGGCTGCCGGACTCCAGCACCCCGATCGATCAACGCGCCGGGCTGGTGCTGGGCTTTGCCGCGGTGCCCGAGCAAGCGATCAGGGCGGCGCTGGAGCGATTACGTTCGGTATGGCGTGTTCGCTGAGCTGGCTGTTCAGTCATCGCCAATGTCCTTCTTGACGTTCAAGGCTTTTGAAAAGAACAGTGAACCGGCCAGTTGCGGGCTGATTTCGCTGCGATAGACCGCGATCACCTGACTGCTGGAGGCCGAACTCAGGTCGAATGCCCCGGCCATCAGTCGTTGATCACGCCGTTTCAGGTGGGCAGCGGTAAACGCTTCGGTGGGCGTGTTGGGGCCGGCATAGTGGAAGTGGGCGTACCACAGGGGTTGCCCGGTGCCTCGCTCGCGAATCTCGTATTCCTGCAGGTAATCCTTGCGCGGGCCTTTGAGTCGACGCCGTTCACCATTAGGCACGATATCGATTTCATTCTTGCTCGATAGCCATTCGACGCGCGCGGCCGTGGGCGGCTGTTGCTTGATCATGTCGACCCGAATCCGGTAGCCCTCGGCGTAGAGTCGATCGCGTGCTGCGCGCAATTGTGTAGCCAGTGTTGTCGACGAGGCCGTTGTATTCGAACCGGTCGGGATTTGTTCCAGTGCCTTGGCGCTTTTATCGAGTTGCTCGGCTTTCTGTTGGAACAACTCCTCGATTTCCACCGGAATACGGCCAGGTTTTTTTGCGCTCGTTTCAGTTTGCCGGATGAAGCTTTCCACGCTGTCGAGCAGCGTCTGACCTTGAGCGACTTGCGTCTCCAGGTCTGGTACCTGCGCCGACGGGCGTTGACGTCTGGGCTTTACTCGCTCGACCCAGACGCCCGGTGTTTTTTCGTGAAAGGTGGCGATCACCTTGCCGGTCATGGGTGCTTTGACGTCGAGCAGTATCGGTTGGCCTGATGTCGAGGGACGTACTTCGCCCACCACAGTGCCCTTGAAGCGAGTCTTGATCACCCGTTTGCGCGATGCAGGTTCGGGCCTTGAGGCGCCGGGCCGCGGCTCCATTGGCCGTTGCTCTCGCAGCAACTGCGCCAGAAAGGCTTCGGTGTCCCGCTGGAAATCGCTGATCCGTGTGCGCAGGTGCCTGAACGGTTGATCAAGCACGGCGTCCTTGTGGCTGAGGGCGAAATCTTCGAATGACTGATCAATGGCGGAAAATTGTTCGAGCATCCCGTTGAGGCCTTCGATGCGTTCCGCTGCAAGCCAGGCGCCTCCTTCCAGCATCAACTCCTGCGATGTCTGGATAACTAGGTTGGCGGTGTCGAGCAGGCGTGCGAATTCGCTGTAGGCCTGCTTCAGCGCAACAGTGTTTCCCTCCTTCAGGCAGGCGTCGCGGGCCAGCGAGACCTGAAGCGCCTTGAGATCGTTAAGGCTGAAAGCCGGTAATTTTGCCCGGTAGGTGTTGGCTACTTCGGCGGCACTTCTGCCGAGTCGGCTCAGCGCCTGGAACTGCGATTGTGCAAACTCGATTTTCCCGATCATACCCTCAGTCAGGTCGACCATTTTCCGGTAGGTGGCGCGGTCGCCGGCCCCCCCAGACGTTTCTTCAGCGTCCAGCAGCGCCAGCGTTTCCCTCAGGGTTTGAGCGAAAGTTGCATTGCGTTGGTCGAGCCAGGTCTGGTTGAAGAACAATTGGGTGCCGAGCATCTCGATCATGACGGCCCGGTAGTTGGGCACCGTTTCCAGCAGGTTCAGCGATTTCAACTGTTCGATGGGGACTGCGTATTCCTGGGTGCGTCGTTCGAGCTTCTCCAGGAATTGTGTTTGTGCGGTCAGCAGAGCCTCGTCGCCGACCGAATTTTTCATGGCGTTGTGGGCGTCCGTCAGCTCTGTACGTGCCCGCTCGCGTTCGTTGTCAAACTCGACCAATTGCTTTTTGAGCTCGGCGATGCGCTCGCGGTTTTGCTGTTTCATTGCCTTGCGCCGGCTCGACAGACCACCGCCCCGCAGGCGCAGGCGTGTGTCGACAAACCACTCGCCGCGTTTATTGCTGATCAGTGCCGGGCCGCTGCGTGTGGGCTGCTGACGAGAGTCGATGATTGACACTTCGCCGGTGTCCTCGACGGCAACCTCAAACCAGCGCTCGCCTACTGGTGCGTAACAGGCGTTTCCCTTTCGATAGAGGTAGCGATACAGGTCGTTGCCACCGTCGGGCGCTGTCAGCGGTTCGGGTGGCGTGATGTTGTAGCGATCCAGTGTTTTGGTCAGGTCCAGGACAGCATCGGTCGCCACTGACGGGCGATGTAGCACAGGAAGATGCTCGCTGGCGATGTCGGGCAATTGCACGACGCTCACAGTTTGCAGGGCCGGTTTTTCCGGGGGCTCGCCCGCTGTTGCAATCGGCTTTTCCTGGATCCTGCGCACGGGCGGATTACGGGTACTGGCGTGATGGACAAGCACCATGGACAGGGTCAGCAACAGATCGGTCATGGCTGAGTTGCGCTGCTGTTGATCGCCATTGTCGGCAGCGTCGAGCGTTTGCTGCACGTCATCCAGCACTTGCCAGATCCACGCGGTCGTCCCGATGGTTTGGCCGAGAAAGGGCAGTGTGGCATTAAGCAGCGCCCAGGCGACGCGCTTGAAAGTCGCCCAGCGATATTGCGCATTGGACAGCGATTGCCGTTGCGCCAATTCAACCAGCGCATTGACGTTGGATTTATACAAGGTGGCCAGGTAGTCGCCGCTGAGGACACGCTGGCCAAGGGCGATGGGGCCGCTCATTTGCAGGGAGGTCAGCGGGTCGGCCAGCAGTTGCGAAATGCTCCAGACCGAAGGCCTATCGCCGGTGAACGCATAGTTGGCGTAGTTGGCGCGGGCGTCATCCGGCAGCCAGGCGAGTACGGATTGGCGCAATGTCGGCGAGTGCTTGATGGTGTAGACCAGGTTGGCCGGTGTCGGATACTGGCTCAGCGAGTGCTCAAGCATGGGCCGGTAAAGCAGGCATGGCCCCTTGTCCATCTGCCGGGGCCCGATCACGAACATGTTGGTCACTTCATCGCTGGCCCCCCCGACGCGCCAGCCAGGCGTGAAGGCCAGTGGGCGAATCACGATCTCCTGGCCATCCACCCAGCGATTGGCGTCGAGCACTTGGACCACTGCGGCGACATAGCGATAACCCGTCTCATCGATACCGTTCTGTTTGCGAATCTTCAACTGCAAGGCCAGCAACGGCAATTCGACGCGCAAATGGCTGGTGAACAGGTTCTGCCGTCGCAGGCTTTCAACGGGATCGCCGAGCAGCTCGCTTTTGATCAGCGCCGGGTAGTTCTGGCCGATGTCGACGCGAACGATCAGTTCCTCCAGGTAACTCACAGTCATCCATTTCGGCAGCGCGGCGGCGCTGGTGCTGCGCACGGATTTGTTGCCCTGCGGCAGGGCAATCAGGTTTTGCAGTGCCAGGTCGACCAGGCTCAGGGTCGTGCGCTCGGGCTCTACCATTGGCACAAAGCTGCCCCAGACCACCACGCTGTCGACCGTGATCTCGATGTCCGCCAGGTTCAGTCCTGTCGCATCGGCATGATCTTTGAACATGCCCTCGCGCAGTTGATCCAGCGCAAACTCGCGGATCGGTTTGATCCCGTCCTGAAAGGACTTCCCGGCGTTCTGATTGCGCACCGTCACCAGATCCATGAGATGACGACTGTAAGCGGTGAGGTCGCTGGAAGACGCATCGGCCATCCAGTCTGGCAGCGATTGCTCGACCCGATTGAAACGCGAGGAAGACTGCTTGTCCGTCGGGTCGAGCTCGCTGGTAGCGCGGGTGATGTGGGGCGCAACGTCCGGGTGGCTCGCTGCAGGTTCGTTGGCCAACGCACCGATTGCGTCGGCTTGCAGGGCTATCAGATTGCACGCCAGGCGGTCGAAGTAATTGCCCTGGGGTTCGATCAGGCGCCAATGCAGAACGTTGCCCTGAACTTGCCCATTGGCGTCCGTCAACAACGACGCGCCCAGTTCCTGCAGGGAGTCGAACGCCTGGAAACCGCGGGTGATGGTGTGAGTAATGACCAGGGTTCGAGTGCCCAGTGTTCCGACCAGTACCGCCATGTCGAGGATGTTGACGTGGGTCGAGTCAGCACCGCTCATGGCGTCCAGGTCGATCAGGCAGGCGCGTGACTGATAGGGGTCATGGGAATGGCGAACGCTTTTGTCCGGGTAGGTGAACAGTTTGCCGGCCATGGCGTGTTGATCGGTGTCCCAGTCCGGGTTTGCCTCGACGCTCCACAGATCGCGCAAGGATCTGGACAGTTCCTGCCAGCGGGGAGTCGATGCGCGAGTGAACTGATTCCAGTAATCGACCTGCTGTTCCTGAAACGCGACAAACAGCAGCGGTGCCAGCTCATTGAGCAGACGTCCGATGGCTTCGATGCTGACCGGCAGTTGTGCCGGTGTCTGTTTCAGGGGGTGCAGCGTCAGGTAGTGCTCGCCGTCGAGGTAGACCACAGGCGTTCCCGCTACGCCATGGCGCACCAGTGCGTCTGTCAGCGATTCGAAGTGCCGTGGTCCGGGTTCGACGCGCTGTTCGTGGAGAGTCCAGGTGGGCGTGACCACCATGGCTAGCCGAGGGTCGATTTGCAGGTTCGGGTACAGCGTTTTCAAGGCAGGTTGTAGCGCACGGGTGGCGACTTCCCTGATCGAGGGGCCGGTGACCAATTGAGTGAGCAGGGCAACCTGGTCGGTGGAAAGGCCGGGTAAAACGGAAGGGCTGGTAGTGTCGGGCATGGTCACATCCTTTGTGGAGGGGCGCGCAGGTATCGCAAAACGTTCGGCGCGCGATCCGTTGCAAGGTAGTGACGGGCAGGCAGGTGAGGGCGGTAAATAAATATCACGGGCAAAAAAAGACCTGCGCGCGCGCAGGTCTGGGTCAGCGGCTTAAGCGATACGTGTCAGGTGCCTGACTTGATTTTGGTCCAGGCCCGGGTCCGCGCACGTTCGGCATCACGCGGCAGTGGTTGCAGGGTGTAGAGCGTGCCCATCGCCGTTTCGGTCGGGTACAGGTTCGGGTTGTTGCGGATCGCCGGGTCGACCATCTCCGTGGCGTCCTTGTTCGGGTTCGGGTAACCGACGAAGTCGCTGACCGGTGCAATGACCTGGGGTTGCAGCAGGTAGTTGATGAAGGTGTAGGCGTCTTCCGGGTTCTTCGCACCCTTTGGAATGGCGAGCATATCGAACCAGATCGGCGCGCCTTCTTTTGGCAGGCGCATGTCGACGACGACACCGTTCTTGGCTTCCTTGGCGCGGTTGGCGGCCTGGGAGAAACTGCCGGAATAACCGACGGCGACGCAGATGTCACCGTTGGCGATATCGGCCATGTACTTGGACGAGTGGAAATAGGTGATGTACGGGCGGATCTTCATCAGCAACGCTTCAGCCTTGTCGTAGTCCGCAGGCTTCTTGCTGTTGGGGTCCAGGCCAAGGTGTTGCAGGGCCAGCGGCAGGATCTCCGACGGCGAGTCGAGCAGGGCGACGCCGCACTGCTTGAGCTTGCTGATGTTCTCTTCCTTGAAGATCAGGTCCCAGCTGTCGACCGGCGCGTCATCGCCCAGTACTGCCTTGACCTTGGCCGGGTTGAAGCCGATCAGGATGGTGCCGTACATGTAGGGCACCGCGAACTTGTTGCCCGGGTCATTGGCTTCGATCAGCTTCATCAGCTTGGGATCGAGATGGTTCCAGTTCGGCAGTTTGCTGCGGTCAAGCGGCTGGAAAACTCCGGCCTCGATCTGCTTGGCGAGAAACACGTTGGACGGGACCACCACGTCGTAACCGGAGTTGCCGGTCAGCAGCTTGGCTTCGAGGGCTTCGTTGGTATCGAAGATGTCATAGACCAGTTTGGTCTGAGTGTTCTGCGCCTTGAAATCCTCCAGGGCTTTGGGGGTGATGTAATCGAACCAGTTGTAGACGCGCAACGTTCGTTCTTCGGCGTGCACGGCACCGCTGAGCACCATGGCACTCAGGGCTGGCACGATAAAACGCTTGAGCCTTTTCATTGTTTTAATTCCTCACTGAGCGCTTTCAAAACCTTCAAGGACGTTCACCGCGTTGATGCCGATTTCCTCGACCGCGTAACCACCCTCCATCACGAACAGCGTCGGTTTGCCGAGGCCGGCGATGCGCTTGCCCATGGCCAGGTAATCCGGGCTGTCGAGCTTGAATTGCGAGATCGGATCGTCCTTGAAGGTGTCGACCCCCAGTGACACAACGATGATGTCCGCGCCGTAGCTTTCGATCTCTTTGCAGGCCTGTTCCAGGGCGGCGCTCCAGGTGTCCCAGCCGCTTCCGGCGGGCAACGGGTAGTTGAAGTTGAAACCCTCACCCGCGCCTTCGCCGTGTTCATCTTCATAGCCGAGGAAGAACGGGAATTCGGCTTCCGGATGGCCATGGATCGAGGTGAACAGCACGTCGCTGCGTTCGTAGAAAATCGATTGGGTACCGTTGCCGTGGTGGTAGTCCACGTCGAGGATGGCGACTTTTTTGTGGCCCTGATCGAGGAAGGCCTGGGCGGCGATGGCGGCGTTGTTGAGGTAGCAGTAACCGCCCATCAAGTCGCCTGCGGCGTGGTGTCCTGGTGGACGGCACAAGGCAAAGGCACTGCGTGCGCCAGCCTGGATTTCCGCCTGGGCGGTCAATGCCACTTGCGCTGCGCTGTACGCGGCTTGCCAGGTACCGGCAGTGATCGGTGCACCGCCGTCGAAGCTGTAATAACCGAGCTGGCCGTGCAGGCTGGCCGGTTTGATTTGGCGCAGGGTACGGGCCGGCCAGGTGTAGGGCAGCAGGTCACCGTCGGTGTTGAACTCGGTCCAGCGCGCCCAGGCGCCCTTGAAGAAATCGAGGTAGTCGCGGCTGTGCACGCGCTCGATGGGGCCGAGGCCGAAATCCTTGGGCGCTTCCACCGGGCCCAGGTTCTGGTTTTGCACGCGGGCCAGGACGTGGTCGGCTCGCGAAGGCATTTCGAAGCAAGGCTTGAGTTGCCCGTCTATCAATTCACAACGGCCGTGGTGCAGATGGTGATCGTTCGAGTAGATCGTCAGCATTTCTTGTTCTCCGCAAGCTGATTCGGGTTGAACACAGTCTTGCGGGGCGCACGATTTTGGAGAATGGCAGGAAAGGCCAAAAGGGGATCTATATGGCCAAAAGATCTGACCGAAATTCGCCCCTTTTTAATGCGCCAAGCCCTGGCATGGCGCGTGGAATGCAGACTCTGTGGAAGCGGGCTCGCCTGCGAAGGTGGCATTACAGCCGCTGTGGATGTGCCGGATGCACTGGCCTCTTCGCTGGCAAGCGCCTACGAGGGCCGGTGCTGCGGGCGGAACTGGCTCGGCGCTACACCACTCCAGCGCACGAAGGCATGGCGAAAGCTGGCGGTCTCGCTGAAACCCAGGGCCTCGGCGATCTGATAGATCGGCAACTGATCCTCGCACAGCATTTGCTTGGCCAGCTCGAAGCGCAATTCATCGAGCAATTCCTGATAGCTGCAGCCCAGGTCCTTGAGGTGCCGACGCAAGGTTCGCGCCGAACAATTCATTTGCTCGGCCAGTCCCTCCAGCCCAGGCGCGGCATTCAGTTGCGCGCTGAGCAGTTGCCGAATTCGCCCCAGCCACGCCTGGCGTCCGGTGAACTCGACGTTCTGTTTGCGGCAGCGTTCGGCCATGGCTTGATGGGTTATCAGGTCGGCCAATGGCAGGGGCTGGTCGAGCCAGCGCCTGTCGAAGGCGAAGGCGTTGTCCCGTGCCCCGAAATGCAGCGGGCAGTCGAAGTGTTCGGCGTAGGTCGCTTCGTAGTCGGGTGCGGCGTGTTCGAAGCGAGCAGCGAGCAGTGGCAGCTGATGACCGAGCAGGTCGTCGCAGATGACCTTGAGCGAAACCAGGCAGAACTCGGCGTTGAACACCGCCATCGCCGGGCTCTCGCGATAATCGGCCGCGACGAACCAGACACGCTCGCCATCCTCCTCCAGGCTCAATTCGAAAAGTGTTCCCAGCAGCGCCGGATATCGCATCGCCAGACGCAAAGCGTCACCGAAGGTGGCACTGGTGAGCAGTGCATAGCCGAGTATGCCGTAGCAGGACACGTGCATCCGCCGACCCAGCTCCAGGCCGATGTCACGCTTGAGTGCGACTGCGTTGGCGCAGACTTGCATCTCTTGATTGGTGGTGATGCGCGTGTCGGCACGGTTCAGATCCGCGGCACTGATGCCGCTGCCGGCCAATAGCGCCTCACTGGACAAGCCTTCGGCCTTGAAGGTGTTGAGGATCAGCGAGACGGCGTTGAGGGTCGTGAGGTGGGAGTGGAGCATGGCGACTTCCAGTCTTGGGTTGCTGGAATGGGAGCAAGTTGTGTGCCGGGACCGGACCAATGGGGTTTCGGCACGCCCGGTGAAGTCGGCGGTTACAGACGCCATACCCGGATACCGCCCCCCGTGTCTGCGAGGTTTTTATCTTGGTCACGGTCGCCGCGCACCTATGCGTTGGCTGTTGTTACGACATTTCATGTATCCAGGGATGGACCTCAATCATGACATCTTCAAACGTTACCCCAACCATCACCCACCCGCCGCATCGGCTTCGGCCGGACGCTGACGTCGTTTCACAGGCCTTGAGCGTTTTGCACTTGTTTGCCGATCGCCCGACCTTGCGAGAAACGGCACGATATTCTCGAGCCTCGGTGGAGTGAAACGCCGGGAGGCTCAAGCTTTGCTGGTTATCAAAGCTATGGACTGCCAGATCTTTTGCTCGAAAGTTACTGGCAGGGCAGTTGTAAAGTATTCAGTGACAAGAGCGTTCTCTCACGGCATTCCAACGTAGCAACTCCGCTGGCCATTGACGTCGATTTGAGCGAAATCCAGGAGGTCCTCGATGAGTGGGGGCCGCAGTTACTGGAGTGCTATCAACATGATCTGGCAGCCTTCTGGAGCCAATCGAACGAGGACGATGGCAGCGCCTGGCAACAACTTCGCGAACTGTTCCGGGAGCAACTGTTCATAGCCTCTCAGGCACTTGCCGGTGATCCATTTTTGACGGTCCAGAGCGTACTTGATTACCCCGACAGTACCCAGCGCGAAACAGTCCAGGGCGAAGCTGCGACCGAGACTGCCGTGACATATGTGTACGAGGACGTCAGCACCTCGACGCCGGATGATGTGATTGTCCTGTCGATGATTCGCAAGGTGGAAGGGCGAACCATTGCATTGCTGTACACATTGTCCGGCGGAATCGAAGTGTTCAGCTCCGAGCAAGCCATGGTGCAATCATGGTTTGGCGCCCGCCAGCAGCTGTCGCTAAGAAACTACTGGGCGGAACATGACATTTTCGAGGCGTTGACCCTGAGCCTTCTCGAGCGTCAGCTGCAGGTGATTGCGACGATCAAGCCCGCAGCCTTCGTCGACTTGCCTGGCCTTGAGCGACGATTGGACCAGCTCAGTAGCCCGACGATGTTGCTCGGTGCCTTTCGTTCTGGCCATGAAGCCAGGTTGTCGACCCTGGAAGATTTATTGCCGTCATGGCTCAAGCAGGCTTATCCGGCGGAGCGCGCTACTTACAGCCGGTTGCTGGCCATGCTGGCGGCCCGGAATCGAACCGGTGCCTCATACCTGTCGGACATCGCCCCGATTCATGAATATGCCGAGCAGGCATTGAAGGCACTGATGGTCGAGGACGATGAGGCCCGCAAGTCTATCAATGTGGGCGATATCGAGGTGACGCTGCAGCGATTGGAGAACACGACATTCGAAATCATCGACCCGCCATTCCCCGAGCCTCGCTACCAGACCACCCGCTCGACCTTTGCGCAACTGGCGGTGAAAAACATCGGCGCCTTGCCCCTGGTTCCAGCGCAGATTCATTATCGCAACGGTGAACCACCGCCGTGGCTGACGTATGACTACCTGCGGGAACTGACCACTCGCGCCGACATCGGCCAGCGTTATCCCGACATGTTGCAGCGTAAATTGCTGGACGACCCTTCTGAGTGTAACCAGCGACGACAACAGTTTCGCGCGAGCATGCACATTCAGCTGCCGCTGTTGGCCCTGGAGTTGAAAATCCGTCAGCGCTTGTCGGATACGGCCTATTGCCAGGTAGTCGCCGCCCTGCAATCGGAGATGGTCGATCGCCAGGTCGAGGGACATGCCATGGTGGTCAGACCGCTGGGGTTCCAGGTTGGAACCGCCTCCAGTGCTGACTACGTCTTGAACATGTTTGTGATCGGCCCGCAGGAGCTTGGACGTGGGCCACATGTTCTTTACCGGCCTGCTTCGGACGAGCCAATGCTCGAGTTTGCCTCATGGGAAGCTCTATTGATTGCCATTCAGGAGAATGAATCATTGCAGCGCAGCGTGCTTGCCGGGCTGGCACCCTCGATTCGCCACGTCTATGCCAACGGCGGCTTCGTGGAGCCCCACGAGGGACGGGTAGTGTTCGGTGACTTCGACGCGCTCCAGTCGCAACGTGTTTCGCTCGCCAGCGGGCCGCTGGCAATTGATGTGTTCAGCACGCTGTACCGGTCTTGTGCCCAAGCGCTCATTGAGCAGGCCAAAGGTGATTCCGTATCGAACTCAGAGGCCCGTTGGGATCAAGTAAAGGACTTCGGGTGGGCATTGTTCAATTTGCTACAGCCACTGTTGGACGGTCCATTGGCAGCCATCGGCCTTTTGGTCCAGCTCACCAAGAGCATTGAAGTGTTTGTTCAACGTGAAAATGCCGAGAATCGATTGGAAGCAGCGGCAGATGTGTTGATGAACCTGGCCTTGATACTGGTGCATACGGGTTCGCCCGTACTTGCTATTGCGCACACCGAAGCGTCTGGCGTCGTCGGCGAAACCGCGCTCGATCAGCGCATCCCGCTCGACAATAAAATCGACAGGCGGCCTGTCGGCCCTTTCGGCGGGGAACCGAAGCTTTCTCATGGCTGGAACACTGCGCGAGGCCAGTTATCAGCTCGTCAGCTGGCCGATCTCAACTCATTCAAGCTCTCGCAGCCGTTGCGCGCAGATGCGGTGGTCGAATCCGGCGAGTTTCGCGGGCTATATCAGCAAGGCGAGTACTGGTATGCCCGTGTCGAAGATGACTGGTTTCGGGTGTCGCCCACATTGGACGGGGTCGTGATCACGGATCCGCAGGGGGGCGTCGCGCAGGGGGCCTTGGCTGAAAAGTGACGGGCAGGGTCGCTGGAACTTCGATTTCCGCCTGCGTCTGCTGGGAGGCGCAGGGCTTAGTGTCCGGGCTAAAAGGAAGCTCAAGCAGCTGGAGAAAAAAGCGCAGGATCTATTGGCCGGATACCAAGGGCAGTTGGCTGAGGCCGGACGGATGTCCAAATCTGATCGCCCGCCGGCCGACGTAGAGACGCTCATTATGAATCAGGCTGACCCGTTGGAAGCCGTAGCCGACGATATCGAGCAATTGACCCGGCCAGTGGGTGAAGTGTCATTAAAGCCAATCGTAGATGACTTGAGGGATACAGCCATGCATCTTCGGAAACTGGCACAGCAAACACGGATTGAAATGTACAAATCGCGGAAGCCGACTGCGGGAGCAGTGGATTATCTATGGGAGAAAGAAGAGATACGCATCCAGAAGATCGGCGAGCGAACCGACAGCTCAGCAGGCAAAGGCACTGATTTTTTGCAGGAGTACCAGATTCGCGACACCGCCAACAACAATGTGCTGTGGTATGCACATTTTCATTACTCGACAAAGGAGGCTGCGCCAGCATCCTTCACCAAGGCCCATCTGAAAACAGTCGCGCAGCGTCGCCAGGGTCTGAATTTTCAGAAGGATCAACAAGCGGCTGGCCAAGCAGTGACCCGCATATGGCGTGAAAATATCAGTCCTGCGCTGGCCAGGAAGGTGTTTTTACATCCATAGACTGAAGTGACAGGGCAAGCCTTCCTGGCGGCGACGGTCAGGAAGGCTTGCAAGGCTGCAAGCCAGTCCTGTTTACCTCAGACCAGTTCGCCACAGAGGTCGAGTTCGACCAGTCGTCGCACTTCAGCGATTTCCAGCCCCGCCCCCAACAACCCGTGCAATTTGCCGAATGCCGCTTCGCGAGTCATGCCGCCCCCGGACAACACACCGGCACCGCGCAAGCGACTGCCGGCCTCATAGACATCCAGCTCGACGCCACCTTCATGGCACTGCGTGACCGCCACCACCACCACGCCTTTGTCCCGCGCTCGCCCCAGGCTGGCGAGAAACCCGGGGTTGTCGCTCGGCCCGGTGCCACTGCCATAGCACTCCAGCACCAGCCCCTGAATACCGCTGGCGAGCAAGCCATCCAGTACCTCGGCGCCGATGCCGGGAAACAGCGGCAGTACCGCAACATTCGCCAGTTGTTTGGGCTGGTTGTAATGCAGCTGCGGCGCAATCGAAAGTGCCTTCACACCACCGCCCTGACGCTCCAGGCGTTTGAAGGGATGACGGCCAAAGCTGCGCACTTTCGCGCAGCGGGTCGGCGCCAACAGCTCGCCGTGGAAGTACAGGTGCACACCCGGTGCCAGACCTTGGCCCAAGGCAACCAGTGCGCCGCTGAGGTTTTCCCAGGCATCGCTGTCGGTGACGCCGGCCGGCAGCATGGACCCGGTGAAACACACACGGGCCTGCAGGCCAAGCAACTGGAAGCTCATCGCCGCAGCGCTGTAGGCCAGGGTGTCGGTGCCATGCAGGATCAGCACGCTGTCGCAGCCTTGCACATCCACGGCGTCGACCACGGCTTCACGCAGTTGCTGCCAGTAGGCCGGGGTCATGTTGGCGCTGTCGATCAGGGGCGACATCTCGCGAAAGCGCCACTGCGGCACCACCAGTTCCGGTTGGCTTTGCAGGTACTCGCGCATCCGCGCTTCGAAACCGGATGCGGGTGCCAGGCCATGGGCACTGGCTTGCATGCCGATGGTGCCGCCGGTGTAGAGCACCATGACGTGCTGGGCGGGAGGGCAGGAATTGGGGATCATCTGGAGGTCTCCACAAGAGATGACATGTGGGAGCGAGCCTGCTCGCGATAGCTGTTATTCCGCCAACATCAATGTTGAATGATTAACCGCTATCGCGAGCAGGCGCGCTCCCACAGGTAATGCACTTTAACTGACGGGCGCATGGGATGCGCCCGTCATTTACCGGTCAGCGTTGCGCTGCGGGTACGCCTTGCGGCTCAGCCTGTGCCTGAGGGGCGGCGGCCGGCGGATTGGCTGGCCAGGCCTTGCGGTCCAGATCCAGGTCCGGGAACTTGGCGGAGTCGAACACTGGCGTCTTGATCCCGGCGGTGCGTTGGTCGTCGTAATCTCGCAGGATGCGCATGCCGACCTTGAACAGCAGGAACAGCGCGATCAGGTTGACGAACGCCAGCATGGTCATGGTGATGTCGGCGAAGGCGAACACGGTGCCGAGGTTCTCGATGGCGCCCCAGAAGATCAATACCAGTACCAGCGCGCGGTAGCCCATCAGCGCCTTGCGGTTTTCACCGATCAGGAAGCGCAGGTTGCTCTCGCCCAGGTAGTAGTTGTAGAGGATCGAAGTGAACACGAACAACGCCAGCGCCACGGAAATGAACATCCGGCCCCAGTCACCGACCACGGCGGCCAGGGAGTTCTGGGTCAGCGCGATGCCGTCACCTTCGAAGCCGGGGGTGTAGAAGCCCGAGAGCAGGATCAGCAACGCGGTGCAGGTGCAGATCACGAACGTATCGAGGAACACGCTGAATGCCTGCACCACACCTTGCGCCACCGGGTGCTCGACCGACGCGACAGCGGCCACGTTGGGCGCGCTGCCCAGGCCCGCTTCGTTGGCGAACACGCCACGCTTCACGCCCATGACGATGGCGCTGCCGATCAGGCCGCCAAAGGCCTGATCCAGGCCGAAGGCGCTTTTGACGATGGTCATCAGCATGCCTGGCACCTGGTCGAACTGCAGCACGATCACATAGACGGTCACGCCGATGTACACCAGGGTTTTGACCGGCACCAGCAGGTCAGCGACCTTGGCGATGCGCTTGATCCCGCCGATGAACACCAGGCCCAGCAGCACGGCCAGGCCGATGCCGGTGTAAGTCGTGTCCAGACCAAAGGCATTGTTCAGCGAGTGGGTCACGGCGTGGGCTTGCAGGCCGTTGAAGGCGAAGCCGAACGTCACCAGCAGCAGGAATGCCATGAGCATGCCGAGCCAGCGTTTTTGCAAACCGTGCTGGATGTAGTAGGACGGGCCGCCACGGTAGGTGCCGTCGGCATCGGCACGTTTGTAGAGCTGGCCAAGGGAGCATTCGAAGAAGCTGCTGGACATGCCGACCAGCGCGGTCACCCACATCCAGAACACCGCGCCTGGCCCACCAAGGGTCACGGCGATGCCGACACCGGCGATGTTGCCCGCACCGACACGGCCGGCAAGGCTGAGCATCAGGGCCTGGAACGAGCTGAGTTGCCCGGCGCTGCTTTTGAGGCTGTCGCGGAACACCGCGAACATGTGGAAGAAGTGACGCAATTGAACGAAACGCGAGCGGATCGTGAAGTAGCTACCGAGCCCGACAATGAGCACGATCAGTACTTTCCCTGAGAGGAAGTCGTTAATGACTTCGAGCATGGATTATTCCTCGCTGTTTTTTGTGTAGGCAAATGCTGGCCGGATCGAAACATCGCGTTACACCCGTTGGCGCACGGCACAACAGGCGGGTCGATGTTCGTCCCGGTTTCATATCGCGGGTTTGTTATTAGTTCGGGTTTCGCATGGGTTGTGGTCTCGCTACCGACGGCCGCCCCTGCGAAGAGGGGCGGCACTATACCGATGACGGTGCCGTCCGTCTGCACGGTTTTGATGCATTCGTCTCCTGCAGGAGCGAGCCCGCTCTCACCAAAAAGCAAAAAAAAGGGCCTGGAGACTGATCTCCAAGCCCTCAAAAGGTGAGAGGTGTCTAGTCCCTCGACCTGGTGAGCGGTGCTACAGGTAACGCGTCGGATCAGGCTTTAAGCGGAACCAGACGCGGAGCAATCATGTTTTCCGGGCGCAGGATGTCGGCGAGCATGGCGTCGTCGAGCAAGCCTTCTTCGCGCACCAGTTCCAGCACGCCGCGGCCGCTTTCGAGCGCGATACGGGCGATACGGGTGGCGTTTTCATAGCCGATGTACGGGTTCAGTGCGGTGACCAGGCCGATCGAGTGCTCGACCAGTTCACGGCAGCGCTCTTCGTTGGCAGTGATGCCGACGATGCAGTGCTCGCGCAGCATGTCCATGGCGCGTTGCAGCAGGCGGATCGAGTCGAAGATCTTGAAGGCGATCAGCGGCTCCATCACGTTCAGTTGCAGCTGGCCGCCTTCGGCCGCGATGGTCAGCGCCAGGTCGTTACCGATGATCTGGAACGCTACCTGGTTAACGGCTTCCGGAATAACCGGGTTGACCTTGCCTGGCATGATCGAGCTGCCCGGCTGACGCGCTGGCAGGTTGATTTCGTTGATGCCGGTGCGTGGGCCGCTGGACAGCAGACGCAGGTCGTTGCAGATCTTCGACAGCTTGACCGCGGTGCGCTTGAGCATGCCGGAGAACAGCACGAAGGCGCCCATGTCGGAAGTGGCTTCGATCAGGTCGGCTGCCGGAACCAGCGGTTGACCGCTGATCAGGGCCAGGCGTTGAACGGCCAGGTGCTGGTAACGCGGGTCGGCGTTGATGCCGGTACCGATCGCGGTGCCGCCCAGGTTCACTTCGGTCAGGACTTCCGGAGCCAGGGTCTTCAGACGCGCCAGGTCTTCGCCCAGGGTGGTGGCGAAGGCGCGGAATTCCTGGCCCAGGGTCATCGGCACGGCGTCTTGCAGCTGGGTACGACCCATCTTCAGGACGTGGCTGAATTCTTCACCCTTGGCGGCGAAGGCCTGGATCAGGCTGTCGAGGCTGGCGAGCAGGGCGTCGTGACCCAACAGCAGACCCAGGCGGATGGCCGTCGGATAAGCGTCGTTGGTCGACTGCGCCATGTTCACGTCGTTGTTCGGGTGCAGGTACTGGTATTCGCCTTTCTGGTGACCCATGGCCTCCAGTGCGATGTTGGCGATCACTTCGTTGGCATTCATGTTGGTCGAAGTGCCAGCGCCGCCTTGAATCATGTCCACCACGAACTCTTCGTGGAAGTCGCCGCGGATCAGACGTGCACAGGCTTCGCTGATGGCCGCGTGTTTGGCTTCACTGAGGTGACCCAGTTCACGGTTGGCGTCAGCGGCGGCTTGTTTGACCATGGCCAGGCCGACAACCAGCTTCGGGTAATGCGAAATCGGAACGCCGGAGAGACGGAAGTTGTTCACCGCTCGCAGGGTCTGGATGCCGTAATACGCTTGAGCCGGTACTTCGAGTACGCCAAGCAGGTCTTTTTCTGTGCGGAATGATGCAGCGGAGGACATGATAGAAATCATCTCAATATGGACCCGGTCTGTGCCGGAACACTGCAAATGCTAGGCTTGTGGAGAAATTTGGGCCAATGCTGTTAAACACTGGCCTATGCACATTCGGCATAATGCCTGTGTGACGCCGTGTGTCCGGCGAGCGTGTGACCTAAATTGGTGCGTGTCCGGGAGGACGTGATGAATCTGGAAAGCAAATGGCTGGAGGACTTTAGTGCCCTGGCCGCCACCCGCAGTTTCTCCCAGGCGGCGGAGCGACGTTTCGTGACCCAGCCGGCGTTCAGTCGGCGGATCCGCAGCCTGGAGGCCGCGCTGGGGCTGACGCTGGTCAACCGTTCGCGTACGCCTGTGGAATTGACGGCGGCGGGGCAGTTGTTCCTCGTTACTGCGCGAACCGTAGTCGAGCAACTCGGTGAAGTGCTGCGCCATTTGCATCATCTGGAAGGCGGGCAGGGTGAAGTGATGCAGATCGCTGCCGCTCACTCGCTGGCGCTGGGGTTCTTTCCGCGCTGGATCGCCCAGCTGCGCAATGAAGGCCTGAACATCGCCACGCGATTGGTGGCGACCAACGTTGGTGATGCGGTGCATGCCTTGCGTGAAGGGGGCTGCGATTTGATGCTGGCGTTCTATGACCCGGATGCCGCGATGCAGATGGACCCGGAAATCTTCCCCTCGCTGCACCTGGGCCAAACCGAGATGTTGCCGGTCTGCGCGGCGGATGCAGAGGGCAAGCCGCTGTTCGATCTGGAAGGCGAAGGCAGCGTGCCGTTGCTGGCCTACAGCGCCGGTGCGTTTCTTGGTCGCTCGGTGAACATGTTGCTGCGCCAGCGAGCATTGCGCTTCACCACCATCTACGAAACCGCCATGGCCGACAGTCTCAAGAGCATGGCGCTGGAGGGCCTGGGCATCGCCTGGGTACCGCAACTCAGTGTGCGCGCCGAACTGGCGCGCGGTGAACTGGTGGTCTGCGGCGGACCGCAATGGCACGTGCCGCTGGAGATTCGTTTGTACCGCTGCGCCCTGGTGCGCAAGGCCAATGTGCGGTTGCTGTGGCGCAAGCTGGAGGGTGGGGCGGCGAGCGGTAACAGCTGATTCGGGAAAAATTGGAAGTTTAATTGACCTCTGCCGATGAGATAAAACTTCAAGCTTTGCTGTTCAGGAAGTTTTTTATGTTTTCTCGGTTGGCTGGGCTATAGGTATAACAATTTGATTTCATGGAGTCTCCCTGTGGGGTCATATAAGTCTCACACCACCAGCCGTTGTACTGGACTTCCGAGTCTTCATGTTTGGCACCAAGTAAGTGCCCGATTTCATGGCCGACTGTTGCGTAGCTGGACAGCGAGGCGATAGCAAAGGTTCCGATTTGAGAGGGTTGGCGAACAAGTGCGGCGCCTAGAGTTTTCTCGTTCAGACTATCATTGGTGAGCAGCACTACCAGGGGGATTTCATCAAAGGTATGACCTTGTTCTTCCAGCTTATTTATATACCTGTAGCAATGGAATTCCCATTTTTATAGAGTTTTCAATGTATCGCTACCCTTGTAGTCGAAGTTGCTATAAGGGTCGCCTTTACCAAAAATGACGTGGAATTTTCGCCCGGTGAAACTTTCCAGTTCCGTTATAAATGGATAAAAGTAATCTGCATAAATCGTTTTCCGTGCGGATGCCGTTACATCGTCGTGAATGATGGCGATAATGATGATGGGTTTTTTCTTTTGCTCAATGGTGTTCGTCATTCTTAAGTCCTTTTAAGAAAAGGTTGTTTCGGCTGTTTGTTTATTGATCGTGGAGTTGGTTAATTTATGTCTGTTGCTCCGGGGTTGCGAATAAATCTATGTTTCTTTCAATTGCATAGTTTCGGTTTTTTGCAAATTATTTGGTGTTGAAGTTGGTGCTTTTATCTATATGAGCCGTGCATCTGGAATAGCTGTACCGGCTGACTTTAAAGTCAGTAAATGTTCATGCCGCCTCAGATGACAGATGGTCGCAACAGGGGCTGTTTATCTGTCGTATTGCGGTATACTGCGCGGCCTTCGGCCGGTTCGCCCGGCCATAATTCGTACAATCAAGCCACGCATTCTGCGTGGCTTGTTGTTTTTTGACGCGCCTGCGGGCGCCCAGAGAGAAGAGGCACGACGATGAGTGCACTGGTTGGCGTGATCATGGGCTCCAAGTCCGATTGGTCCACCCTTAGCCACACCGCCGATATGCTGGAAAAGCTCGGCATCCCTTACGAGGTGAAAGTGGTCTCTGCCCACCGCACCCCGGACCTGCTGTTCCAGTACGCTGAAGAAGCCGAGGCGCGTGGTATCGAGGTGATCATCGCCGGTGCCGGTGGCGCGGCCCACTTGCCTGGTATGTGTGCGGCCAAGACCCACCTGCCGGTACTGGGCGTTCCGGTGCAGTCGTCGATGCTCTCGGGCGTCGATTCCCTGCTCTCCATTGTGCAGATGCCAGCGGGCATTCCGGTCGCCACCCTGGCCATCGGCAAGGCCGGCGCGATCAACGCCGCGCTGCTGTCGGCGAGTATCCTTGGCGCCAAGCACCCGCAGTTCCATGAAGTGCTGAAAACCTTCCGTGCTGAGCAGACAGACAGCGTCCTGGATAATCCAGACCCACGCATTGCCTGAGGTTGTTGACGATGAAGATCGGTGTAATCGGTGGCGGCCAGTTGGGTCGCATGTTGGCGCTGGCGGGTACTCCGCTGGGCATGAACTTCGCTTTCCTGGACCCGGCGCCGGACGCCTGCGCGGCGGCATTGGGTGAACACCTGCGCGCCGACTACGGCGACCAGGATCACCTGCGTCAGTTGGCCGATGAAGTCGATCTGGTGACCTTCGAGTTCGAGAGCGTCCCGGCCGAAACCGTGGCGTTCCTGTCGCAATTCGTTCCGGTGTATCCGAGTGCCGAAGCCCTGCGCATTGCCCGCGATCGCTGGTTCGAGAAGAGCATGTTCAAGGACCTGGGGATTCCAACCCCGGCGTTTGCCGACATCCAGTCGCAAGCCGATCTCGACGCCGCTGTGGCGTCCATCGGTCTGCCGGCCGTGCTCAAGACCCGCACCCTGGGTTACGACGGCAAAGGCCAGAAAGTGCTGCGCACCCCTGAAGACGTGGTCGGCACGTTCGCCGAACTGGGCAGCGTCGCCTGCCTGCTGGAAGGCTTCGTGCCGTTCACCGGTGAAGTTTCATTGATCGCTGTGCGTGCGCGCGACGGTGAAACCCGGTTCTACCCGCTGGTGCACAACACTCACGACAGCGGCATCCTCAAGCTGTCCGTGGCCAGCACCAATCACCCGCTGCAAGCGCTGGCCGAAGACTATTCCAGTCGCGTGCTCAAGCAGCTGGATTATGTAGGCGTCATGGCATTCGAGTTCTTTGAAGTCGACGGTGGCCTCAAGGCCAACGAAATCGCCCCGCGTGTACACAACTCCGGACACTGGACCACCGAAGGCGCCGAATGCAGCCAGTTCGAAAACCACCTGCGCGCCGTGGCCGGCCTGCCGTTGGGTTCGACGGCCAAGGTTGGTGAGAGCGCGATGCTCAACTTCATCGGCAAAGTGCCGGAGACCGAGAAAGTCCTGGCCATCGCCGATTGCCACCTGCATCACTATGGCAAGGCCTTCAAGGTGGGGCGCAAGGTCGGTCACGCCAACCTGCGTTGTGCGGACCGCGACACGCTAGCCGCGCAGATCCTCAAGGTCGAAGCGCTCATTGCCGAATAGTTTCATGTGGCAGCGGCGGAACCATTAAGGGGTCGCCGTTCTCTCATGGCAGGATGCGAAAGTCTGGCTAGGCTTTCGCATGACTATCCATTCAGAGGGAAATGCCATGGGAATTATCGGAACCATCTTTATCGGCCTGATCGTCGGCCTGCTGGCGCGGTTCCTGAAACCGGGCGATGACAGCATGGGCTGGATCATGACCATCCTGCTCGGTATTGGCGGTTCGCTGGCAGCCACGTATGGCGGTCAGGCGTTAGGCATTTACCAGGCCGGGCAAGGTGCAGGCTTCATTGGTGCCCTGGTTGGCGCCATTGTGTTGCTGGTGATCTACGGCCTGATCAAAAAGAGCTGATTCGTACGACAAAGTCCTCTCGGCCGCGCAACCCGAGAGGGCTAAAATGCCCGGCGAATCACCGTCCTTCCTTTTACCGAGCACCTTCATGCGCCGTCTTTTGTTGACACTTCTTTTCCTGGGTACGGGCTTTGCCCACGCCGGCGAACTGCCGGAAACCGACTGGCTCGAACTGATGCCCAAGTCGGATCAGAAAGCCCTTGAGGCCATGCCTGAAATCGACCACAACTCCCCCGAGGCCAATGGCACCTTTACCCAAAAGGGTGGCATGAAGCAGAGCAAAGGCCTGCCTGCGGTGATGTATTCGACCAAAACCGTTGCGTCGATGAACGACAAGGACATCCGTATCGGTGGCTATCCAGTGCCGTTGGAAACAGACGAGAAAGGGCGCAGCACCCTGTTTTTCCTGGTGCCGTACCCAGGCGCCTGCATCCACGTGCCGCCACCGCCACCGAATCAACTGGTGCTGGTGCGGTATCCAAAAGGTTTGAAACTGAACGATATCTACACGCCGTTGTGGGTGACCGGCACGCTGAAGATCGAGAAGGTTAGCAATGACCTGGCCGATGCGGCGTATGCGCTGGATGCGGAGAAGGTGCGGGTGGTGAAAGAGTCCGATCTGTAGAGATTCAAATGTGGGAGCGAGCCTGCTCGCGATAGCAACCTGACAGCCAACGATGATGTTGGATGGGGTGACCTCATCGCGAGCAGGCTCGCTCCCACACTGTTTTTAGCGCAGCTTAGAGCGGCTTGCTGTCGATGCTGACGCCCAACGTATGGCTCGCACCCGGCGCCAGCGAAACCACGTCACCCATCACATTCGCCGTTTCGATGCACAGCATGCGCTGCCAGCCATCGTTGGCCATGTCGCTGAACGCAGCGGCGCGATCGATCCAGGGGTTCCAGATCACCGCAGAGCGTGAGCCAGAGCTGGTCAGCTCGATGCGTCGCTCCCAGGCTGGATCGACGATGCTCAGGGTCGCCGGGGTGTTCAGGTAGATGCGATCGGTCTCGCCGGCAAATCGCAGGTCGCCGGACTGAGTCACGGTTTTCCAGTCGTCCAGTGTCTCGATATAGTCCAGGCCATCCAGTCCTTCGACCTGCACGTTGCGCACATCGCTGACGGCGAAATAGCTGTGCAGCGCCTGGCTGATCGTGACGTTTTCAGCGCCCCGGTTGAGGCTGGTCAAACGGATGTGCAGTTGCTCATCCAGGCGAATGTTCAGCTTCAAGTCCACCTGGTGTGGCCAGCCCGGCAAACCGCCTTCGGGATAGGGCAGGAGGAATTCGACGTTGAGGCTTTCGCCCTCGGTTTCGATGCCACCCAGTTCCCAGTCCATCGCACGCACCAGACCATGAGCCGTCGCCGGTTCGTGGCTGACGCGCATGGCCTGAACGCTCTGCGGATTGCGCGCCAGGTTACCGAACCACGGCCAGCAAACCGGCACACCGGCGCGAATGCTCTTGCCCGTCTTGAACACCGCCTCGTCGTTGAGCCAGATCAGTGGTGGCTGGCCGGCCAGTTGATAACTGAGGATCTGCGCGCCTTGCTGGGCGACCAGCAATTCGGCCTGGCCGTGGCGGATGCGCCAGCAGTTCAGCTCATCCAGTTTCACGGCTTCAACGTTGGGCGTGTTCATGGGGCAACTCTCGATCAGGAACAATGACGACTACAGACTGCAAAAAGATCGCCGGGTTTAACGAACCTTTTTTTAACGAGCTCTGGGCGGCACCGAACGGGTGCGGCCGCTGCCATCGATGGCGACGAACACGAATACCGCTTCGGTGACTTTGCGCCATTCACTGGACAGCGGATCGTCGCTCCAGACCTCGACCATCATCTTGATCGAGCTACGGCCGATTTCCAGTGCCTGCGTATAGAAGGAGAGCTGAGCGCCCACCGCCACCGGAACCAGGAACGCCATACGGTCGATCGCCACCGTGGCCACGCGTCCACCGGCAACCTTGCTGGCCATAGCGGTGCCAGCCAAGTCCATTTGCGAAACCAGCCAGCCGCCGAAAATATCGCCAAAGCCGTTGGTTTCGCGAGGAAGCGCGGTGATTTGCAGGGCCAGGTCGCCTTGCGGAATCGGATCTTCTTGTTCGAGCTCTATCATGCCGGGGGTGCCTCTGACCCGTGACTCTTCGTTGGTATTGCTGGTGGTAGCCGTCTTCGGGAAAAACGATCCAAGCACCGAACATACTACGTTCGTCACGTTTTTCTTCAGGCGCCTAAAGGGAAACTCTGCGAAATCGCCTATGAACCTGACAGGCGTTTTCGCACAGCAACCCTTTCAATCTTCCGCAAGATTGCGAGTATATCGGTCGGTAGACTCCTAGACGACCGTCCGGTTCTCATTTTGACCGTCAAAAACGCACCTCTATGTGCTTTTTCGAACAATTTGTTATGGTGCCGGTCCTGCCCGAGCCCTTGCCAGCGTTGTTGGGGCGGCAGATTTGACTATAAGAGAAGCCCTTGCCATGACCACCGCGCCCTCGAGTATCGCGCAGCCAAGCCAGCCTGCACGCCCGCTGACCCGCAACGACTACAAGACCCTATCGCTGTCGGCCCTGGGCGGCGCGCTGGAATTCTACGACTTCATCATTTTCGTGTTCTTTGCCACGGTGGTGGGCAAGCTGTTCTTCCCGGCGGACATGCCAGAGTGGCTGCGCTTGATGCAGACCTTCGGCATCTTTGCTGCCGGCTACCTGGCGCGCCCGCTGGGCGGCATCGTGATGGCGCACTTCGGCGACCTGCTGGGGCGCAAGAAGATGTTCACCCTGAGCATTTTCATGATGGCGGTACCGACCCTGATCATGGGCTTGTTGCCGACTTATGCGCAGATCGGCCTGTGGGCGCCGATCCTGTTGCTGCTGATGCGGGTGATTCAGGGCGCGGCGATTGGCGGCGAAGTGCCGGGCGCCTGGGTCTTCGTTTCCGAACACGTTCCGCAGCGGCACATTGGCTACGCCTGCGGCACCCTGACCAGCGGTTTGACGGCAGGTATCCTCCTGGGATCGCTGGTTGCAACGGCGATCAACAGCCTTTACACCCCGGTGGAGGTGTCGGATTACGCCTGGCGGATTCCGTTTCTGTTGGGCGGTGTGTTTGGCCTGTTCTCGGTGTACCTGCGCCGCTGGCTGCACGAAACCCCGGTGTTCGCCGAACTGCAATTGCGCAAGGCCCTGGCCGAGGAAGTGCCGCTGCGTGCAGTGCTGCGTGACCACCGTGGCGCCATCGCGATTTCCATGTTGCTGACCTGGCTGCTGTCCGCGGCCATCGTGGTATTGATCCTGATGACCCCGACTGTGTTGCAAACGGTCTACCACTTCTCGCCGACCACATCCCTGCAGGCGAACAGTGTGGCGATCGTTTTCCTTAGCGTTGGTTGCGTCATTGCCGGCGCATTGGCCGATCGCTTTGGCGCGGGTCGAGTGTTCGTGTTCGGCTGTGCCGCCTTGCTGGCCAGCTCCTGGACCTTCTATCACGGCCTGGCCGACCATCCTGACTGGCTGTTCCCGATGTACGCCCTGACCGGCCTGTTGGTCGGCACCATCGGTGCGGTGCCGTACGTCATGGTCAAGGCGTTCCCACCGGTTGTGCGCTTCAGTGGTTTGTCCTTTTCCTACAACGTGGCCTATGCCATTTTCGGTGGCCTGACGCCGATGATCGTCAGTCTGCTGCTCAAGGAAAGCCCGATGGGGCCGGCTTACTACGTCGCGATCCTGTGCGGGGTGGGGATTCTGGTGGGTGGGTATCTCTGGAAGAAGGGGCGATAAACCAAGCCCCTTCATCGATTGAACGGGCCTCATCGCGAGCAGGCTCGCTCTCACAGAAGTCTGTGGTGAACGCAGAATCGATGTGGGAGCCTGCTCGCGATGGGGCTGCGCGGATTATCGCGTAACCCCAAATACTGGCCTTTCATCCAATTGTCATATTTCAGCCATAGAGTGTTCACACGGCCTGCTGATACTTGGCCCCGACTTAACACACCCTATCTGCTAGGAGTAAGGCATGAAACTGAAGCGTTTGATGGCGGCAATGACTTTTGTCGCTGCTGGCGTTGCGACTGCCCACGCGGTAGCCGCTGGCGTTGACCCGGCAATTCCGGCTTACACCAAGGTCACCGGTGTATCGGGCAACTTGTCCAGCGTTGGTTCCGACACCCTGGCCAACCTCATGACCCTGTGGGCTGAGAACTACAAAAAAGAATACCCGAACGTAAACATCCAGATTCAGGCCGCTGGCTCTGCCACCGCGCCACCTGCGCTGACTGAAGGCACCTCCAACCTGGGCCCGATGAGCCGCAAGATGAAGGACACCGAACTGGCTGCCTTCGAACAGAAGTACGGCTACAAGCCAACCGCTATTCCGGTTGCCGTGGACGCCCTGGCGGTGTTCGTGCACAAAGACAACCCGATCCAGCACCTGACCATGGAACAAGTCGACGCGATCTTCTCGTCCACTCGTCTGTGCGGCGCCAAGACCGAAGTCAAAACCTGGGGTGACCTGGGCGTGACCGGCGACCTGGCCAACAAGCCGGTTCAACTGTTCGGTCGTAACTCGGTATCCGGCACCTACGGCTACTTCAAAGAAGAAGCCCTGTGCAAAGGCGATTACAAACCGAACGTCAACGAACAACCAGGTTCGGCTTCGGTCGTGCAGTCGATCAGCTCCTCGCTGAACGGCATCGGTTACTCGGGCATCGGTTACAAGACCGCTAGCGTGAAAACTGTAGCCCTGGCCAAGAAAGGCAGCACCGACTTCATCGAAGACTCGGAAGAAAACGCCCTGAACGGCAAGTACCCGCTGTCCCGCTTCCTGTACGTGTACGTCAACAAGGCCCCGAACAAGCCTCTGGCCCCGCTGGAAGCCGAGTTCGTGAAACTGGTTCTGTCGAAGCAGGGTCAGGAAGTTGTAGTGAAAGACGGTTACATCCCACTGCCAGCCAAAGTTGCCGCAAAAGCACTGGCTGACCTGGGTCTGTCCGAAGGCGGCGCTGAAGTCGCAAAAAAGTAACAAATTGAGTCCGAAGTGAACCCCCTTCGGACTTTTATGGGGGCGGCAGGAGCCGCCCCCATACACTTCTAATCCTCTATCCACTGCTGGCTAACGCTAGCGGCGGATTTGTCGCGTCACTGTGCTGTCATCTTTCTGTCATACAGGATCGCTAGGGTGTGCGAATGAATGATCTGGCCAATTCCAACATGACTACAAATCCCCCCAAGCGAATTGATTTCAATACGCCTGAGCTGCAACGCAAGCGCCGCATCCGCGCGCTCAAGGATCGTCTGACCCGCTGGTACGTCCTCGTGGGCGGCCTGGCTGTCCTGGGCGCGATCACGTTGATCTTTTTCTTCCTTGCCTACGTCGTCGCGCCCCTGTTCCAGGGTGCCAGCCTGACCGCCAAGGACGCCATCACGCCAGCCTGGATGCAAGACGCCGGCAAGCCGCTGATGATCTCCCTGGAAGAACAGAACCAGGTGGCCATGCGGGTTTCCGACAAGGGCCAGGCGCTGTTCTTCGATATCGACAGTGGCGCCGAACTCAAGCGCGTCGATTTGCCTGTCCCGGCCGGTGTCACCGTGACCTCCATTGCTGAAGACCAGCCAGGTCACCCGCTGGCGGCTGTGGGCCTGTCCAACGGCCAGGCGCTGGTATTCCGTCACACCTACAAGGTCAGCTACCCGGACGGCAAGAAAACCATTTCGCCAGCGGTCGAATACCCGTACGGCGAAACGCCGATCGTGGTGAACGAGACGGGCGGTGCGCTGGAGCACGTCAGCCTCAACGCCAACGATACGACCCTGATGCTGGTCGGTGCCACCGGTTCGCAACTCAATGTTTTGTCGCTGACCAGCGAAGAAAACATGATGACCGGCGAAATCACCAACGAGCAGAAGCGTATCGATCTGCCGCAAATGACAGAACCGGTGAAAAACATCTTCGTCGATCCGCGTCAGCAGTGGTTGTACGTGGTCAACGGACGCGCCCAGGCCGACGTATTCAGCCTGCGCGACAAGAGCCTCAACGGTCGCTACAAACTGCTTGAAGACGGGGAAGCCCAAGTCACTGCCAGCACTCAACTGGTTGGCGGTATCTCGCTGATCATCGGCGACTCCAAAGGTGGCCTGGCCCAATGGTTCATGGCGCGCGATCATGACGGCGAACAGCGCCTGAAGCAGATCCGCACCTTCCAGATGGGCACCACGCCTATCGTTGAAATCACGGCCGAAGAGCGCCGCAAGGGCTTCGTCGCCCTCGACGCCTCCGGCAAGCTCGGCGTGTTCCACAGTACGGCCCACCGCACCTTGCTGGTGAATCAGGTGGTCGAAGGCCAGGGCCTGTTCGGCCTGTCGCCACGGGCCAACCGCGTGATCGTGGAAGCCGGCGGCAAGCTGCAACCGTTGTTGCTCGACAACCCGCACCCGGAAGTCTCGTGGAGCGCGTTGTGGAGCAAGGTCTGGTACGAGAACTACGACGAGCCTAAGTACGTCTGGCAATCGACCGCCGCCAACACCGATTTCGAACCCAAGCTGAGCCTGTCGCCGCTGACCTTCGGTACCCTCAAGGCCGCGTTCTACGCCATGCTGCTGGCGGCGCCACTGGCCGTCGCTGCTGCGATCTACACCGCGTACTTCATGGCGCCGGGCATGCGCCGCAAGGTCAAGCCGGTGATCGAACTGATGGAAGCGATGCCGACGGTGATCCTCGGTTTCTTCGCCGGTCTGTTCCTGGCGCCGTATGTAGAAGGGCACCTGCCGGGTATCTTCAGCCTGCTGATGCTCTTGCCGATCGGCATTCTGGTCGCCGGTTTCATCTTCAGCCGCCTGCCTGAATCCATCCGCCTGAAAGTGCCGGACGGCTGGGAAAGCGCGATTCTGATCCCGGTGATCCTCTTCGTTGGCTGGCTCTCGCTGTACATGAGCCCGTTCATGGAGAACTGGTTCTTCGGCGGCGACATGCGCATGTGGATCTCCCACGACCTGGGCATCACCTACGACCAGCGCAACGCACTGGTGGTCGGCCTGGCCATGGGCTTTGCGGTCATCCCGAACATCTATTCCATCGCCGAAGACGCCGTGTTCAGCGTGCCTCGCGGCCTGACCCTCGGCTCCCTGGCCCTCGGTGCTACGCCGTGGCAGACCATGACTCGGGTGGTGATCCTCACCGCCAGCCCGGGCATCTTCTCGGCGCTGATGATCGGCATGGGCCGTGCGGTCGGTGAAACCATGATCGTGTTGATGGCCACCGGTAACACCCCGGTCATGGAAATGAACCTGTTCGAAGGCCTGCGCACCCTGGCCGCCAACGTCGCGGTGGAAATGCCCGAATCGGAAGTCGGCGGCAGCCACTACCGCGTGCTGTTCCTCTCGGCGCTGGTGCTGCTGTTGTTCACCTTCATCATGAACACCCTCGCGGAGCTGATTCGTCAGCGTCTGCGCAAGAAATACTCGTCGCTTTAAGAAAGGTAGAAGTCTGTGAAACAGAACTCCCTGAATGGATGGTTCAAGAGCGGCGCCCCCGGCGTCTGGATCAGCGGTGGCGCGGTGTCCATCGCGGTCATCATGACCATTGGCCTGCTGGCGGTGATCGCCGTGCGCGGTCTGGGTCACTTCTGGCCGGCGGATCTGATCCACGCCAATTACGACGTGCCAGGCCAGGCCAATCACCTGGTCATCGGCGAAGTGGTACAGAAGGAAGAAGTGCCCCGCGCACGTCTGAAGTCCGCTGGTTTGCCGGTGCCGGATCAAGGCCCGGAATTCATGACCCGCGAGCTGATCAAGGTCGGCAACCGCGACCTCAACGGCAACGACTTCACCTGGGTGGTCGGCGAGTGGCTGAGCAACCAGACCACGCCGCTGGAGCTGATGACCATCGAGCGTCGTGAGTGGGGCAACTTCTACGGCTACCTGGTCAACGTCAAACAGGACGGCAAGGTCATCGCTGAAGGCGAAGCCGCATGGCCTGAGTTGCAGGCCCGCGTGGATCGCGTCAACAAGCTGGCTGCCCAGCTCAAGAGCCTGGAAAAAACCGACATTGGCGCGATCAACTCCGGTCTCGAGCGTATCCGCTTGCACGGTCGCAAGCTGGAGCTGGAAGGCAAACTCGACCCTGCCGCGCAAGCGGACATGGAATCCGAGCGCGCCGAGCTGAACGCTCGCTATCAAGAGGTCGAAGCACGTCTGGCCGATCTGCACGCGCAGTTCAACCGCGACAGCCTGACGGCCCGCGATGCCAACGGCAAGGAAGTGGAAATCGGTATCGGCAAAGTGGTTCATGCCTATCAGCCGAACGCCATGAGCACCATGACCAAGATGGGCTTCTACTTCAGCAAGGTCTGGGAGTTCCTGAGCGACGACCCGCGTGAAGCGAACACCGAAGGCGGGATTTTCCCGGCGATCTTCGGCACCGTGATGATGACCCTGATCATGGCGATGATCGTCACCCCGTTCGGCGTACTGGCGGCGGTGTACCTGCGTGAATACGCCAAGCAAAACACCCTGACCCGCGTGATCCGTATCGCGGTGAACAACCTGGCGGGCGTTCCGGCCATCGTGTACGGCGTGTTTGGTCTGGGCTTCTTCGTCTATGTGCTGGGTGGTTCGGTCGACCGGTTGTTCTTCCCGGAAGCCTTGCCGGCACCGACCTTCGGTACACCGGGCCTGCTCTGGGCTTCGCTGACCCTGGCGCTGCTGGCGGTGCCGGTGGTGATCGTGGCCACCGAAGAAGGTCTGGCGCGGATTCCTCGCACCGTTCGCGAAGGCTCGTTGGCCCTCGGCGCGACCAAGGCTGAAACCTTGTGGAAGATCGTGCTGCCAATGGCCAGCCCGGCGATGATGACCGGCATGATCCTCGCCGTGGCGCGCGCCGCCGGTGAAGTGGCACCGCTGATGCTGGTGGGTGTGGTGAAACTGGCGCCGTCGCTGCCGGTGGACGGCAACTACCCGTACCTGCACCTGGACCAGAAGATCATGCACCTGGGCTTCCACATCTATGACGTCGGCTTCCAGAGCCCGAACGTCGAGGCCGCGCGGCCGCTGGTGTACGCCACGGCGCTGCTGCTGGTGCTGGTGATCGCGACATTGAACCTGTCGGCCGTATGGATCCGTAACCACCTGCGCGAGAAGTACAAGGCTTTGGACAGTTAAGACAAACCCTGTGGGAGCTGGCTTGCCAGCGATGGCATCACCGCGGTGCTGCTGGCAGACCGAGTCGCCTGCATCGCTGGCAAGCCAACTCCCACAGGAATCAGCGTCAGACACAGATTTTGAGTAAACCATTGGCCAGGCCAGTGGTTCAAAAAACCGAATTTGTTAGCACAGGGAGCCTCCCATGCAGCACGAAGCACATACCCACGGCATCAACATGTCGGCCCTGGGTCGCGATAAACAGAGCCTGAGCCTCGAGCAGGAAACCGTGGCCATCGAAGTGCCGGGCCTGAGCCTGTTCTACGGCGAGAAACAAGCCCTGTACGACGTCAGCATGAACATTCCGAAACAGCGCGTGACTGCCTTCATCGGCCCGTCCGGCTGCGGCAAGTCCACGTTGCTGCGTACCTTCAACCGCATGAACGATCTGGTGGACGGTTGCCGCGTCGAAGGCGCGATCAACCTGTACGGCAACAACATCTATCGCAAGGGCGAAGACGTGGCCGAGCTGCGTCGTCGTGTCGGCATGGTGTTCCAGAAGCCCAACCCGTTCCCGAAAACCATCTACGAGAACGTGGTCTACGGCCTGCGGATCCAGGGCATCAACAAGAAGCGCATCCTCGACGAAGCGGTCGAGTGGGCGTTGAAAGGCGCTGCCTTGTGGGACGAAGTCAAAGACCGTCTGCATGAATCGGCACTGGGCCTGTCCGGTGGTCAGCAGCAACGTCTGGTCATCGCTCGCACCATCGCCGTGGAACCGGAAGTGCTGCTGCTCGACGAACCGTGCTCGGCACTTGACCCGATCTCGACACTGAAAGTCGAAGAGCTGATCTACGAGCTGAAGTCCAAGTTCACCATCGTCATCGTGACCCACAACATGCAACAGGCCGCTCGGGTGTCCGACTACACGGCGTTCATGTACATGGGCAAGCTGGTGGAATTCGGCGATACCGATACCCTGTTTACCAATCCGGCGAAGAAGCAGACCGAAGACTACATCACCGGTCGTTACGGCTAGGAAGTTGTAGTTGCTCACTGAACTGACGCTGCGGTCCACCGCACCTTACCGGACGCTCCAAGGACGCCAACATGATTAGCAAAGAAGGCCTTACCCACCACATCTCCCAGCAGTTCAACGCCGAGCTGGAGGAAGTACGCAGCCACCTCCTGGCCATGGGCGGGCTGGTGGAGAAGCAGGTCAACGACGCGGTGACCGCGCTGATCGAGGCCGACTCCGGCCTGGCTCAGCAAGTCCGCGAGATCGATGACCAGATCAACCAGATGGAACGCAATATCGACGAAGAATGCCTGCGCATTCTGGCCCGTCGTCAGCCGGCAGCCTCCGACTTGCGTCTGATCATCAGCATCTCCAAGTCGGTGATCGACCTGGAGCGCATCGGTGACGAAGCGACCAAGATCGCCCGCCGTGCCATCCAGTTGTGTGAAGAAGGCGAAGCGCCGCGCGGTTACGTTGAAGTGCGCCACATCGGCGACCAGGTGCGCAACATGGTGCGCGATGCCCTGGACGCTTTTGCCCGTTTCGACGCCGACCTGGCGTTGTCGGTGGCGCAATACGACAAAGTCATCGACCGCGAATACAAGACCGCCCTGCGTGAGCTGGCGACCTACATGATGGAAGACCCGCGCTCTATCTCGCGGGTCTTGAGCATTATCTGGGTGTTGCGTTCGCTGGAGCGCATCGGCGACCACGCGCGCAATATCTCGGAGTTGGTGATTTATCTGGTGCGCGGTACCGACGTGCGTCACCTGGGCCTCAAGCGCATGAAGGAAGAAGTTCAGGGCACAAGTGCTGAAACCGCTAATGTTCCGGGTGAAGCTGACGATAAGTAAGATTGCCCAAGTAAAGCGCCCGGCCCTTTGGCCGGGCGTTTTTGTTTGTGGTTCACGAATTCGAAAGGCAGCACCCGTGAACGAAAAGTCCCGGCGTGACTGAAGGTTTTTGGCAAAGTGCCATCATCAAAGCGGTATGCTTGCCGGGGTTTTTTAAGGGGTTATGGATGAGTAAGGTCAGTGTGTTGGTCGTGGACGATGCCTCGTTCATTCGTGACCTGGTGAAAAAGTGCCTGCGTAACTACTTCCCGGGCATGCGCATCGAAGATGCAATCAACGGTAGAAAGGCTCAGGCACTGCTGGCACGGGAAACGTTCGACCTGGTGCTGTGCGACTGGGAAATGCCGGAAATGTCCGGCCTGGAGCTGCTGACCTGGTGCCGTGAGCAGGACAATCTCAAAGCCATGCCCTTTGTGATGGTGACCAGCCGTGGCGACAAGGAAAACGTCGTGCAGGCGATTCAGGCCGGGGTTTCCGGCTACGTCAGCAAGCCGTTCACCAACGAGCAACTGATCAACAAGGTCAAGCAGGCGCTGCACAAGGTCGGCAAACTCGACACGTTGATGAGCGTCGCGGCGACCAAAACCAGCTCGGCGTTCGGCAACGATTCGCTCAATGCATTGACCGGCGGCAAGGCCGCCGTCGTCGCGCCATCGCCTTCTGCTCCTGCACCTGCCGCCGCACCGTCTCGCGGTTTGCTCAATAGCCCGCCGGTCAAGGCACCTGCCTCTGCGGCGACCGGAGGGCGTGGCCAGGGTCAATTGCGTCTGCCGAACGGTATTCAGCAGTGCGTGATCAAGGCACTGAGCCTCAAGGAAGCGCTGTTGGTGGTAAAGCGCTCCGAAACACTGCCACAAGTGCTGGATAGCGCGGTGCTCGACCTGGAGCAGGGCGACAACGCCGAAACCGCCCGTCTGAATGGCTATTTGCACGCCGTCGTCGCCCATGAACCCAAGCCCGATAGCGACTGGTTGCAACTGACCTTTCGCTTTGTCGATCAGGACGCGCAGAAACTCGACTACCTCTCCCGCCTGATCGCCCGCGGCACCGCGCAGAAGCACTTCATTCCGGGGGCGTAAGTCAGGCGTCGCCTGTCAGGTAGCCATCGCGGGCAGGCCCGTTCCCACAGGTGCAGCGCAGAACCTGTGGAGCGGGCTTGCCCGCGATGACGCTGGAACAATCTCAAAACATCAGTCTGACCATCCACTTTGAAACATCTGTCGACAACACGGGTCCATTCCGACTGCTAGGCTCATTCCAGGCCTCACACGACAGAATCCTGCCCATGCTCGCGCGCCTGCTGTTTTTATGTGGTCTGTTCATGGCTGCCTCCCCGGTCATGGCCGTGACGATCTACAAGTCCACCGACGCCAATGGCGTGGTCTCCTACAGCGACCGCCCCACGAAAGGCTCCAAGGTGTTCACCTTCCGCGATCGCATGGAAGAGCATCTTGAGCGTCAGGTGTACCTGGTGATCATGAAGAAGGACGGCGTGGACAGCGTGTACGTGCGTAACGACCTGTATGCGCCGGTAGAGATCGAATTGAGTTTCGATGGCTTGAAGAACGTCAGTGGCGCGCCAAGCCGGCCAATTCGTCGGGTGATGCCGTCACGCAGCAGCATTCGTCTGGCGATGCTCACGGCCACTGAATCCGCAAGACCGATCGCCTATATCCCCAGGTTCGAATACTCCCTGGGCGACCCTGCAGGCGCCTCCGTGGCCTATCGATACCCGTTGCCCTGGCGTGGCGGGCCGTTTCGGGTGACCCAGGGCGCCGAGGGTCAATACAGCCACTTTGGGCCGAAGAACCGTTACGCCATCGACATCGCCATGCCCGAAGGCACACCGATCATTGCCGCACGTGGCGGGGTCGTGGTGAAGATTGAAAACGGGCAGACCGGACGCGGCACCAATCCATCGGGCAATTTCGTGCGGGTGTTGCACGATGACGGGACCATGGGCGTGTACCTGCACCTGAAAAAAGGCTCGGTCAGCGTTCGCGAGGGGCAAAGGGTGATGGTGGGCACCGCACTCGCGCTGTCGGGCAATACCGGCAACAGCAGCGGGCCGCACCTGCATTTCGTGGTGCAGCGCAACACCGGGATGGGCCTGGTGTCGATTCCGTATCAGTTCAATCAGCCGGTGGGGATGTTGCCCAACTTTGCGTTGGGCAAGCAATAACGAGAGCTTGCGAAAACTTATTGTGGCGAGGGAGCTTGCTCCCGCTGGGCTGCGAAGCAGCCCGAAGTCCTGCCGCCGCGATTATTCAGATTAACCGCATTCACCGGTTTACGACTGCTGCGCAGCCGAGCGGGAGCAAGCTCCCTCGCCACAAGAGCCGGTCGCTGCACTCAGTCGAGCAACAACACCTTGGCCAGAATGATCTTCGGTCCTTTCATCTTCTTGATGATGATGCGCAGGCCTTCGACTTCCAGCACTTCTTCCTCTTCCGGCACGCGTTTGAGGGTTTCGTAGACGAGCCCTGCGAGGGTTTCGGCTTCAACGTGGTCCAGGTCGATACCCAGCAGTCGTTCGACCTTGAACAGCGGCGTATCGCCTCGAACCAGCAGCTTGCCCGGCTGGTAGGCGAGGATCCCGCGTTCGGCCTTGCGGTGTTCGTCCTGAATGTCGCCGACCAGCACTTCCAGCACGTCTTCCATGGTCAGGTAGCCGATGATGTTGCCGTCAGCCTCTTCAACCACGGCGAAGTGCGAGCCGCCCTTGCGGAACTGTTCCAGTAACTGCGACAGCGGCATGTGTCGGGACACACGCTCCAGCGGACGGGTCAGTTCGGCCAGGTTGAACGACTCGGGAATGTGATCCAGGGCCGCCAGTTCAAGCAGCAGGTCCTTGATGTGCAGCAGGCCGACGAACTCCTGGCGCTCGCTGTCATACACCGGATAACGGCTGAACTTGTGGCGACGGAACATCGCCAGGATTTCCTTGAGCGGCGCGTTGAATTCCAGGGTCACCAGGTCTTCGCGGGAATTGGCCCAGTCGACCACTTCCAGTTCGCCCATTTCCACCGCCGAGGCCAGTACGCGCATGCCCTGGTCGCTCGGGTCCTGGCCACGGCTGGAGTGCAGGATCAGTTTCAGTTCCTCGCGGCTGTAGTGGTGCTCGTGATGCGGGCCGGGCTCACCCTGGCCGGCAATGCGCAGGATCGTGTTGGCACTGGCGTTGAGCAAGTAGATCGCCGGGTACATGGCCCAGTAGAACAGGTACAGCGGCACGGCGGTCCACAGCGACAGCAGCTCGGGTTTGCGAATGGCCCAGGATTTCGGAGCCAGTTCGCCGACCACGATGTGCAGGTACGAGATGACAAAAAACGCGGCGAAGAACGAAACACCCTTGATCACTTCGGCCGACTGCACGCCGACGGCGTCGAGCAGCGGTTCGAGGATGTGGGCGAACGCCGGTTCACCGACCCAGCCGAGGCCCAGGGAGGCGAGGGTGATACCCAGTTGGCACGCCGACAGGTAGGCATCGAGCTGACTGTGCACGGTACGCAGGATGTGCCCGCGCCAGCCGTGTTTTTCAGCGATGGCTTCGACCCGGGTCGAGCGCAGTTTGACCATGGCAAATTCCGCCGCAACGAAAAATCCGTTGAGCAACACCAGGATCAGAGCAAAAAGAATCATGCCGAAGTCGGCGAATAGTGTGGCGAGGGTCAAACCAGGGGAAGGGTCCATGATGGAGTTTTGCGGGTTCCGTGTATTCGAAAGGAAAGAAAAAAGTGGGCCTGAAAGGCAGGCACAAGTCAGCCAATGTAGCGGCTGACTCAGCGATTGCCTAGTGCCGCTATCAGTCCGCTGGGCTGATGACCCGGGATTTGCTGACCTGGGCAGGGGCGAAATGGCAGGTAAAGGTGCTGCCGTGCCCCGGTACGCTGCTGATTTCCATCCGTGCGCGGTGCCGCAGCAGCACATGTTTGACGATTGCCAGCCCCAACCCGGTGCCACCGGTATTGGAGTTGCGACTGGAGTCGACGCGATAGAAGCGTTCGGTCAGGCGCGGCAGGTGTTTGCTGTCGATGCCGATCCCGGAGTCCTGCACGCTCAGATGCGCGCCTTGTTCATCGCCCCACCAGCGAATGCGGATGTTGCCTTCGGCCGGGGTGTACTTGACCGCGTTGAACACCAGGTTGGAAAACGCGCTGCGCAGTTCGGCTTCACTGCCTTTGAGCAAAATCGTCGGGTCGGCTTCCAGGGTGATGCGCTGGTTCTTCTGACCGGAAAGCTGTTGAGCGTCACTCTTGATCGACTGCAACAGGCCATCGATGGCCACTGGCTGGTTATCCGATGGGTAGTCGGTGGCTTCGAGCTTGGCCAGCAGCAGCAAGTCGTTGAGCAGCGTCTGCATGCGCTCGCCTTGTTGCTGCATCTGCTGCAGGGCGCGATTCCAGCGTGGGTTCACGTCCTCGACGTTGTCGAGCAGGGTTTCCAGGTAGCCGCAAATCACCGTCAGTGGCGTGCGTAATTCATGGGAAACGTTGGCGATGAAGTCTTTGCGCATCTGTTCTAGCTGATGGATGCGTGTCACGTCGCGCACCAGCATCAGATGCTCGTTGTTGCCGTAACGGGTGATGTACAGCTGAATACGCATCCGGTCGTTGGTCGGCGAAGGGATTTCCAGCGGCTCGGCGTAGCTGTCCTGCTCGAAGTATTCCTTGAAGCGCGGGTGACGCACCAGGTTGGTCACCGGCTGGCCGCTGTCCTGTGGCGTCTTGAGGCCCAGCAGTGTTTCGGCGGCACGGTTCCACCATTCCAGGTTGCCGTCGCTGTCGAGCATGACCACCGCGTCTTTCAAGGCGGCGGTGGATTCCTGTACCCGGTCGATCACGGCTTGCAACCGCCCGCGCACTCGCTGATCGCGACGTTGCAGGTGGTAGATGCTGTCGAACACTTCGCCCCACAGGCCATAGCCATCGGGCGGGGCTTCATCGGGTTGATGCAGGCGCAACCACTCGTGCAGGCGCAGCAGTTGCTTGAGGGTCCAGGTCAGGTAAAGGCCCAGTCCCGCGGCGAGGCTCCAGCCGTAGTAGCCGGTGATCAAACCGATCACCAGGCAGGCGGTGACCAGCAGCAGCATGTGGCGAATCAGGGTGCCATGCCAGTTTTGGTTCACGAAAAATATGCGTCCTTGTCAGCGAGTCTGGCGGCTGGCTCAGGCCTTGGTGGAGAACCGGTAGCCGGTGCCGCGCACGGTTTGTACCAGGTTTTCGTAGGCGTCGCCGAGGGCTTTGCGCAGGCGACGGATGTGCACATCGACGGTGCGCTCTTCAACATAGACGTTGCCGCCCCAGACCTGATCCAGCAATTGCCCGCGCGTGTAGGCGCGCTCCTGGTGGGTCATGAAGAACTGCAGCAGGCGGTATTCGGTCGGCCCCATTTCGGCCGGTTTGCCATCGATGGTCACGCGGTGGCCGATCGGGTCCAGCAGCAGGCCACCGACTTCAATCGGCGCTTCGCCATCGGTAGGACCGGCACGGCGCAGCACGGCTTTGAGGCGTGCGACCAGTTCACGGGGAGAAAAGGGTTTGGTGATGTAATCGTCGGCGCCGACTTCCAGGCCCTGGATCTTGTTGTCTTCTTCGCCCTTGGCGGTGAGCATGATGATCGGGATATCACCGGTCAGTTCATCGCGCTTGAGGCGGCGGGCCAGCTCGATGCCAGAGGTGCCGGGCAGCATCCAGTCGAGCAGGATCAGGTCCGGTTTGCGGTCGACAATAATGGCGTGGGCCTGCTGGGAGTTCTCGGCCTCCAGGCAGTCATAGCCGGCCATTTCCAACGCAACGGCGATCATTTCGCGAATAGGCGCTTCGTCGTCGACGATCAGAATGCTCCTGCCAACCATGCCTTAATCCTCTTGTCATTTAACTGTCTTGCGCCGCATTAGATAACGGAATTATTGCAGTCGTGTGACAGTATTTTAGCCGTCCGGCGATTGTCGCGAACCTGGACTAAGCTCTAAGTCCGAATCCTGACAACCGCAAAAGGAAGGTTTCCATGAATTACATCGCTCAATCCTGGAAGGCTTTGCTGGTAACGGCCGTGTTAACGCTGCCGACCCTGGCGCTCGCCGCCGACCCGGCAATGATGAAAGACGGCATGATGGTCGACCATAAAGGCATGACCGTGTACACGTTCGACAAAGACTCGGGCGGCAAGTCGATGTGTAATGGTGACTGCGCGAAGAATTGGCCACCCATGATGGCTCCGGCCGGCGCCAAGCCCGAAGGCAAATTCACGCCCATCAAGCGCGATGACGGCACGATGCAGTGGGCGTATGACGGTAAACCGCTGTACACCTTCATGAAGGACGAAAAGCCTGGAGAAATGAAGGGCGACGGCATGAAAGACGTCTGGCATGTCGTTCACGAGTCGCAGAAGTAACCGACTCGATCCGCCTCCGCATGATTGCTATGCGGGGGCGATATCATTCCTGTCTCAGCGCAACCCGTAATCCAGCACGATCCCGACGAAAATCGCCAGTCCGGCCCAGTGATTGTGCAAAAACGCCTTGAAACAGCGCATCCGCTCCTTGTCGCGGGTGTACCAGAATTCCCAGGCAAAGCAGCCCGCCGCCACCGCCAGCCCGAGGTGGAACCAGGCGCCGAGTTCGAATTTCGAACCCGCCAGCAGCAAGCATCCCAGCGCCAACCCTTGCAGGGTCAGGATGATCACCCGGTCCGCCTCGCCGAACAGAATCGCCGTGGATTTCACGCCTATCTTCAGATCGTCGTCGCGGTCGGTCATCGCGTAATAGGTGTCGTAGCCCACCGTCCAAAGCAGATTGCCGATGTACAGCAACCAGGCCGCCGCCGGCAGTTCACCGGTTTCGGCGGTGAACGCCATCGGCATCCCCCAGGAAAACGCCGCGCCCAACACCACCTGCGGGTAATAGGTGTAGCGCTTCATGAACGGGTAAGTGAATGCCAGCGCCAGGCCGCCCAGTGACAACCAGATCGTGGTCGCATTGGTGCACAGCACCAGCAGGAAACTCACGCCCATCAGTAGTGCAAAGAACACCAACGCTTCTTTGGAGCTGATCTTGCCACTCGCCAGTGGCCGTTGTGCGGTGCGTTTCACATGGCCATCGACCTTGCGGTCGGCCCAGTCGTTGATCACACAGCCGCCGGCGCGGGTCAGTACCACACCGAGGACAAAAATCACGATGTTGGCCAGCGACGGCGAGCCCTTGCCGGCAATCCATAGCGCCCACAGTGTTGGCCACAGCAACAGATAGATGCCAATCGGCTTGTCCATGCGCGTCAGCTGAATGAAGTCCCAGGCCCGAGGGTTCAAGCGGTTCAGGGACTTGAGCAGGCTCTGGTACATCAGCAGTTCTCCGGATGCGCGCGGGCGGCGTTCCACAGTGTCGGCAGGAAAATTTCGGCCACCAGTACGCTCAAGGCGCCGCGGTCGAAACGCGAACGGCGGCCCCATAATTCAGGCGACTGGACCTCGTTCGGCAGCCACGCTTGAGGATAGTGACAAACTTCGATGGCCCGGCGCTGGAAGGCGTGATCGCAAAACAGCAATTCGCCCAGGGAGCGGCTGCCCAATTCATCCATGTGCAAGCCGTCGCCCTGCAAGGCGCTACGCGAGGCAACGCTGCGGGCAAACACCCACGCTTCGCCATGACCGCGCAGATACACCTCGCGAACCCAGCCCTCACTGCCATCGGCCAGATCCAGCGCGGCGCATTCGTCGGCGCGCAGGGTCTGCCAGCCTTCGAACAGCGGCGTGACGCTGAAGCCGTCATTCGACAAACGGGTCAGGCGGCGGGTCAGCGAACCTTCGTCGAATAGCCAGTCGAGGGTAGACGTATCAGGGAGGGGCGTCAGTTGGCTTTGAGGAAGCCAGAGCGGGGCCGGGCAAGGGGATTTTGAGTGCGGCACAGTGAGTCATTATTGGCAGCAAAGGAGGCGGCGAGCTTAACATGTCAGCTCATCAATTTGAGTGATCTGGCCGCCCGTTGCGCCGAACAGGCTTGCATCTGCCCGGCCCGATCAGTAAAAAACGCTTTTGAGCGCGATGGCAGCGCAGCAGCCGTTGACCGTCCGCGCCGGCAAAAGCCTGAACCCTGAGGATGTACCTGAATGAAAAAGTGGCAATGTATCGTCTGCGGCCTGATCTACAACGAAGCCGATGGTTGGCCGGATGACGGCATCGCGCCCGGCACTCGCTGGGAAGACGTGCCGGCAGACTGGCTGTGCCCTGACTGCGGTGTGGGCAAAATGGACTTCGAAATGATCGAAATCGCTGCTTGAACAATTGAGGAGTCATGCATGAATGCACCTGTCGTAATCGTCGGCACCGGGTTGGCGGGTTACAACGTGGCCCGCGAATTTCGCAAGCTCGATAGCGAAACATCATTGCTGCTGATTACCGCAGATGACGGTCGCTCCTACTCCAAGCCAATGCTCTCCACCGGTTTTGGCAAAAACAAAGACGCCGACGGCCTGAGCATGGCCGAGCCCGGCACCATGGCCGAGCAGTTGAAAGCCGAAGTGCGCACCCACACGCGCATCAGTGGTATCGACCCGGGCCACAAGCGCCTGTGGATCGGCGAAGAAGCGGTGTACTACCGTGACCTGATCCTGGCGTGGGGCGCAGAAACCGTGCGCGTGCCCATCGAAGGTGATGCGGCGGACTGCGTATTCCCGATCAACGACCTGGAAGACTACGCACGTTTTCGCGCGGCAGCGGCCGGCAAGCGCCGTGTGCTATTGCTCGGCGCGGGCCTGATCGGCTGCGAGTTCGCCAACGACCTCAGCCTCGGCGGCTACGAGGTGCAACTGGTGGCGCCGTGTGAACAAGTCATGCCGACCCTCCTGCACCCGGCGGCGGCTGCGGCGGTGCAGGCCGGGCTGGAAAGTCTCGGCGCACGCTTCCACCTCGGGCCGGTGCTCAATCGCCTGCAGCGCGTCGCTGATGGCCTGGAGGCGCATCTGTCCGATGGTCAGGTGATCCCGTGCGACGTGGTGGTGTCGGCCATTGGCCTGCGTCCACGCATCGACCTGGCTGCCGCTGCCGGCGTGCAAGTCAATCGCGGCGTGGTGGTCAACCGTCAGCTGCAAACCTCCCACGCCAACATCTACGCCCTGGGTGACTGTGCCGAGGTCGATGGGCTGAACCTGCTGTATGTGATGCCCCTGATGAGCTGTGCCAGAGCTCTGGCCCAGACCCTCGCCGGTAACCCGACGGCGGTCACCTATGGGCCGATGCCCATCACCGTCAAAACCCCGGTGTGCCCATTGGTGGTGTCCCCGCCGCCACGCGGTGCGGAGGGCGTCTGGACCGTCGAAGGGCAGGGTGCCGACATCAAGGTATTATGCCGCGATGCCAGCGGCAGACTGCTCGGATACGCCCTGACAGGCGCGGCGGTGATGGAAAAACTGGCCCTGAACAAAGAGCTTCCGGCGCTGCTGGCGTAAATACCGGTCGTTCTGTCGGAATCACCCCCCTTTTGCCCATACATTGGCCGCGCCGACACTGGCGCGGCTCCTCGCTGCGTGCCATCCTCACTCCCGTCTGCCGCAGAGTAGAGCACCTGCGGCGCTTTGGGCGCTGCTTCGCAGAGAGCAGCACGGACATAACAACAAAAAACCGTCAAAGGGGCTTCACTAATATGCGTAAACCAGAACTCGCCGCAGCAATTGCTGAAAAAGCAGACCTCACCAAAGAGCAGGCCAATCGCGTTCTCAACGCCGTTCTCGAAGAAATCACCGGCGCCCTGCACCGCAAAGACAGCGTCACGCTGGTAGGTTTCGGCACCTTCCTGCAACGCCACCGCGGTGCCCGCACCGGCAAAAACCCGCAAACCGGTGAGCCCGTTAAAATCAAGGCCAGCAACACTGTCGCCTTCAAGCCAGGCAAATCGTTGAAAGACAGCGTCAATCCGTAATCCGTCGCCATACCCTGCGTAGCAGGGACGCGGAAAAAAGAATGGGCACGCCAACCAGGTTGGGTGCCCATTTTTTTGGTTTTCGCGCCATCCCGGAAGCTAATTACGCAACACCCTTAGGAGCCAGCCTCGCTGGCGATGGTCGTTGACGATACCGCGTGTGGGCTGGATTAACGCGGCGCACTTGAGGTCATCGCTCGCAAGCTGGCTACAGAATGTGTTTCGGTTGGTGTAGGAGTGCATGGCGAGTGGTCTGTCAGAAGGCTTTAAAAATTGTGACTTGGCGGTCATCGTGCGGCTAATGGTTATGATCTCCTCCTAATGCAACCCGATACTGGCGTTATGGCTTGAAGCCGTTAAACTGCCCCGGCCGTTCATTTTCTTTTTGAGGCTTGCGCATGAAATTTCGTTTTCTGCTGTGGATGCTGGGTTTGTTGATGGGTAAGGCCAGTCGGACCAATCCTGCGTTTCAGCAGCAGTTGGGCGACAAGGACCTGGTGTTTCAGCTGCAGACCCTGGACGGGAAGGTGGCGCGGCACTTTCGTGTGAAGGATCAGCGCATTACCAGCAAGGCGGGCGTGTATGCCGAACCTGCGTTTGCCATCGCCTTTAAAGACGCTGCGTATGGCTTTGCCACGATGCAGGCGAAGAACAAGCAGTTGGCGTTCATGACGGGGATTCAGGACAAGTTGATTCAGATCAAGGGCAACCCCGCGTTGGTAATCTGGTTCCAGGGGTTGACCAAGTATTTGAAGCCGAAGAAAAAGTCTGCCGTAGCTCGTTGATAGGCGTTCTATCAGAAGGGGGCTCGGCTTTAATTACTTCCAATTCTGAAAATAAAAATTAAAAAGACTGTCATTTATGACAGGTCACAACTGCCTTTTCGCGTGCTCCACTGTGCTGGGTTCAACAAGGTTTTCATTCCTTACTCACCACAATGGAGCAAGAACATGAGCAAGGTAAAAGAAGCGGCAGCGGGGACTCTCGATCCATCCTTTGGCGATAATGGAGTAGTGGATCTGGAGTCCGACGGGAACCTGAGTGTTCCTCAGTCAATTTTTGCGCTATCCGATGGAAAATTGCTTTATGCCAATGGCGATCATAGGGATAGCCAAAATACACTCAGGCTCAGGCGCTTGCACGCCAACGGATTCTTTGACTCGTCGTTCGGTGAAAACGGATCAGTGATTCTGCCTCTTGGTTGGAACACGGCGCCTAGATTCGGATTATTTTCATATCAGGCTGACAGGCTCTTGGTGAAGGGTACACACCTGACTGAAAATGGTCAGAGCGATATGGTACTCGCGCGACTAGACCTGGATGGTCGCATGGATGCCACATTTGGTACTGATGGCATTGTGAAGATCGACCCCTATGATCTGGTTTACCCGCGTAATACCAAGCCGAATCACGAAAGCACCGTCCAAAATCTAACCCCTGCGTTCAATTACATCGGTAGGTCTGTGTGCGTGCAGCCAGATGGCAAGATTCTGGTGGCGCACAGCGGAATTCGCGATGACGAGTACCGAAGTAGCGGGCTGGTTTTTCGTCTGTTGCCGAACGGGTCGATTGACAAGACGTTTAACGGAACGGGTGTATTGCTTATCGAGCTGAATATCGATGGCGCTGAGGATAACGAAGCCATAAGTATCGCCCTGCAGAAAGATGGAAAAATTCTGGTGTGCGGTAGTTACTTGGCTGAGTCAACCGTAAGTGGCTATATCATTCGTTACGAAGAAAACGGTGAATTAGATACCACCTTCAACAATGGCAGGCAGGTGGTAATCACCAACCCGAATTTCAAAATAATTGCAGCTGGCACCATTTCGGTGAGAGAAAGCGACAATACAATTCTTGTGGTGGGCACCGCCTATGAGGCGTTTAGCCCGATACCATCTGTCAGTACGCCATGGATTGCAGTTCTTGACGCCGATGGCTCGTTCAATATTTTGTTCAATAACAGCAAGCCATTGTTCGCGAGGGTAGTGCCTGGCGATGGATCATGGCGTAATTCTGCTTGGCAGGAAGATGGCAGCGCGATTCTTGTCTCCGGATCGGTCGTAGCGCGCTATCTTACAAGCGGTTTGCTGGATCCGTCATTCAATGATACGGGCTGGAACTCCCACAAAGGTAGCTATAAGGACATGTTGGTAACAAGCGACAGGAAACTCGTCGTTATCGGACAGAGGAGTTTGTTGCGCTACCTCACATGAGCAGTTGAGTAGAAGCGCTGAGGGCTAGCCTGGCTAGTCAGGTTTCAAGCGGATTCATCGCGGGCAGGCCACGCACCCACAGGGATCATTTAAATCCTGTGGGAGCGGGCTTGCCCGCGATGCCTTTCAGCCCTGAGTGAATTGCGAAGCGAGTTCGCGCAGCAATACTTCGGCTTCAAGCACTTTGCTGACCACGTCTTCAGCCTTGGCGCGGGTCAGGCCGAGGCGTTCGAGCAGGGCGTCGGGGATGTCTTCGTCGGGGCCGGAACCAATGCCACGGCTGCGCAGCAAACGCACGCTCAGGCATACGAGGTTCGGGTACTCGGCGTAGTCGCCGTCGTAATGTGGGTCGTGCTGGAAACGCAACGCGGTGGCCAGTTCATCGGGCATGTCCCAGTAGCGCATCAGCCAGGCGCCGATCTGTTCGCGGCTGATGCCCAGCAGGTGTTGCTCGATGTAGCTGTGGCACAGGTGCGGGTTGACCTCCAGGTGGCGGCAGATCAGCGAGAAGTGCGGCGGGAAAACGTGGGCCAACAGCAGGTAGCCGAAGTTGTGCAGCAGGCCGGCCAGGTAGGTCAGGCCGGCTTCCGGGCGCTGGGTGCGCGGCATGGCGCGGGTCAGGCCTTCAATGACGGCGGCGGTGTAGATCGATTGCTGCCAGTACGGCGTGCTGTGTTGCGGGTGGTCCTTGGGCAGGCTCAGGGTTTTGCCCAGGGCCAGGCCCAGCGCCAGGTTGATCACCAGGTCGAAACCCAGCACCCGAACGATGGCATCTTCCACCGAGCGGATCTTGCCCGGCGACGCGTAGTAAGGCGACGCCGCCCAGCTCACCACTTGCGCCGCCAGCGCCGGGTCGGTTTCGACCACGCCGGTGATGTCGTCGATGGTGGCGTTGGGGTCGACGCGCAGCTTGATGATCTTCTGCGCGGTCTCGGCCAGCGGCGGAATCTCGATGGTCGCTTCCAGGCGCTGCTGGATACGTCGTGCGGTGAACGCTTGAACGGCCTGGGTGATTTCCTCGCGGTCATCGTCGGGGCGGTCGAGGTTCGGGCGGATGCTGGCCAGCACTTCGCCGAAATTGGCGGCGCTGGCTTTATTCAGCATGGATTTGAAGGCTTCGCTGCTGATTTCCAGCAACACGCCAGGCTCGCCCGAGTTGACCAGCAACATCGGTTCGCGCAGCAGGCTTTCCTCGTACAGGCACGGCGAGCTGGTGAGTGACGGCAGACCTGGCAACAGGCTCAGGTTGTGCTTGCCGAGCATCTTCTCCAGGCGCTCGGTCGGCACCGCGGTGAGGCGGCGGCCGGTGAGTTCGGTGAGGCGATTGAGGTCCAGCAACTGGCTCTGAGGGAACAGCACCATCAGTGCGCCAACGGCATCGTCGAGCAGCACGGCCTGGACCTTGCGCGCCGGATTCAGGCCGTGATGGTCGAGAACTTCTTCGTAGGCAATGCCCAGTTTGCCCAGCATCAGCCGAATGACCGACGGCGCGTGCGGGGTAGCGGGTGCGAGGGCAACTTCGGTCATGGTCTGTATCCGTTCGAAAACAATTGCAGGAGTATAACCAGCTTGCTCAAACCCATCTCTCAGAAACTGCGACGGTGCTCACACTTGGCCGTATTGCTGCCCATGGCGCAACCATCGGTCGAGCAGTGGGCTGACGTGGTCGGGCCAGCGTTCGAGCAAAGCTTGAGCCGCGTCTCGCACGGCGGGTAGCAGGTCGGCGTCGCGCATCAGGTCGGCGACCTTGAATTGAAGCAGACCCGTCTGGCGTGTGCCGAGCATTTCGCCGGGGCCGCGCAGTTCGAGGTCTTTTTCGGCGATGACAAAGCCGTCGTTGGTTTCGCGCATGATGCCCAGACGCTGTCGACCGATCTGCGACAGCGGCGGATGGTAGAGCAACACGCAATGGCTGACGGCACTGCCTCGCCCGACGCGACCGCGCAGCTGGTGCAGTTGCGCGAGGCCAAGGCGTTCCGGGTTTTCGATGATCATCAGGCTGGCGTTGGGCACGTCGACACCCACTTCGATCACGGTGGTGGCGACCAGCAGCTGCAAGTTGCCGGCCTTGAATTCGGCCATCACGGCGGCTTTCTCGGCCGGCTTCATGCGCCCGTGGATCAGCCCGACCTTCAACTCGCCGAGGGCGGCGGTGAGGTCTTCATAGGTGGTTTCGGCGGCCTGGCAGGTCAGCTCTTCCGACTCTTCAATCAGCGTGCACACCCAGTAGGCCTGACGACCCTCGGCACAGGCGCCGCGCACCCGTTCGATGACTTCGACCCGCCGGGTGTCGGTGATCAGCACCGTGTTCACAGGCGTTCGGCCTGGCGGCAATTCGTCGAGGATCGAGGTGTCGAGGTCGGCGTAGGCACTCATGGCCAGGGTTCGCGGGATGGGCGTCGCAGTCATGATCAGTTGATGTGGGCACATGCGCCCACCGACCCCTTTCTGCCGTAACGCCAGGCGCTGTTGCACACCGAAGCGGTGCTGTTCGTCGATGATCACCAGCGCCAGGTTCTTGAACTGCACCTCGTCCTGGAACAGCGCGTGGGTGCCGACCACCATCGGTGTGCCATTGGCAATCTGCTCCAGTGCGGCCACGCGGTTTTTGCCCTTGAGCTTGCCGGCCAGCCACGCGACTTCGATACCCAGTGGTTCGAGCCAGCGTTTGAAGGTGATGAAGTGCTGTTCGGCGAGAATTTCGGTGGGCGCCATCAGGGCGACCTGATAGCCGGCCTCCAGCGCTTGCAACGCAGCCAGCGCGGCGACCACGGTCTTGCCCGCGCCGACGTCGCCCTGAATCAAGCGCAGCATCGGCTCGTGTTGACTGAGGTCGTAGGCGATTTCGTTGCCGACCCGCTGCTGTGCACCCGTAGGGCTGAAGCCGAGGTTGGCCAGGTATCTGGCCGGTAGCTTCGAGGCTTTGGGCATGGCCGGTGCGCGCAGCGAGCGCATGCTTTCACGCAAGCGTTGCTGGGACAGTTGATGGGTCAGCAGTTCTTCGAAGGCCAGGCGGTGCTGGGCCCAGTGGTGGCCGAGGGCGAGCTCGTCGACATCGGCGTCAGCCGGAGGATGGTGCAGGTAGCGGATCGCATCGGCCAGCGGTGCCAATTGATAATCACGGGCCAGTTCGGTCGGCAGCCAGTCGGGCAGGCTGGTGGGGCCGAGCAAGGTCAGGGTCTGCATGCACAGTTGGCGCAAGCGTTGCTGCGTCAGGCCTTCGGTAAGCGGATACACCGGGGTCAGGGTTTCGTCCACCGGCGGCGGCTCGTCGCCGGTAATGGCGCGGTATTCCGGGTGGTAGATTTCCAGCCCCGACGCACCGGGTCGCGCTTCGCCGTAGCAGCGAATTCGCGTGCCGCGCTTGAGGCCTTCTTTCTGTGCGTTGCTGAAATGGTAGAAGCGCAGGCTGAGCCCGCCGGTGCCGTCCTGCAGGCGCACCACCAGGCTGCGGCGTCGGCCCATGACCACGTCGGCACCGCTGACGGTCCCTTCGATCACGGCATCCTGACCCGGGCGCAACGCCCCGATCGGGACCACGCGAGTGCGGTCCTGGTAGCGCAGCGGCAGGTGAAACAGGACGTCCTGGAGATTTTCCAGACCCACCTTGGCCAGTTTCTCGGCCATGGCTTCGCCGACACCCTTGAGTGCCGTCACCGACACTTGCGACAACTCGGTCATGACGCGTGCTTAGCCGGCCACCACCGGTGCCGATGGCTTGGCCACCGAACACAGGCGAATGGAGTCAGCGAGGATTTCAATCGCTTTCGGACGCGGGAAGCTCGCACGCCAGGCGATGGCCACGGTGCGAAACGGCACCGGCGCCGACAACGGCCGAACTTCGATCACGCCAGGGGCGTAGTGGTGGCTGTCGACGGCCGACAGCGGCAGGATCGAAACCCCGAGGCCGGAGGCAACCATGTGGCGGATGGTTTCCAGCGAACTGGATTCCACCGTGGTGTGTTTGGCGCCGTCGTTGCCTTTGGTCAGGGTCGGGCAGGCTTCCAGTACCTGATCGCGGAAGCAGTGGCCTTCGCCGAGCAACAGCAGGCTCTTGTCATTGAGCAGGCTGGCGTCGATGGATTCTTTTTGTGTCCAAGGGTGCTGCGCCGGCATCAGGACGTAGAACGGCTCATCGTAGAGCTGCAGGGTCAGGACGTCGGCTTCATTGAACGGCAGGGCGATGATGATCGCGTCGAGCTCGCCGTTGCGCAGCTTGTCACGCAGGATGTGGGTGAAGTTTTCTTCGATGTACAACGGCATCTGCGGGGCAACCCGGTGCAGTTGCGGGATCAGGTGCGGGAACAGGTACGGGCCGACGGTGTAGATCGCGCCGACTTTCAGCGGGGCGGTCAGTTGGTTCTTGCCGGCTTGGGCCAATTCGCGAATGCCTTGGGCCTGCTCCAGGACTTTCTGTGCCTGGGCCACGATGCCTTCGCCAACCGGGGTCAGGCGCACGGCGCTTTTGCTGCGCTCGAAAATCAGCACACCGAGTTCGTCTTCAAGCTTTTTCACGCCCACCGAAAGGGTCGGTTGGCTGACGTGGCAACGCTCGGCTGCATGGCCGAAGTGCTGCTCTTGGGCGAGGGTAACGATGTAGCGTAATTCTGTGAGGGTCATAGCAAGCGTCCATGAAGTTGCGAGCCAAGCATACCGGCTGCAATCGATAGACGCACGTTATCAGACTGTGTGTATCGGGTGACACCGGACAATGCCGGTTTGCCGCTGGCAGATACGTAAAAGGCACCTTTCGATGCCTTTGGTGGATCGCTGCAGAATCTGTAGAAGCGAGCTTGCTCGCGATAGCGCTCCAACAGTCAACGATGATGTTGGACGTCAGGCAGCAATCGCGAGCAAGCTCGCTCCCCTATTGATCAGCGCCGGGCTTTATCCAGCGAGTAGACAAAGGGCGCAACAATCTCGATGGAGCCGTTGCTCAACATGTCAGCCGGGGGCTTGGGCAGCGGTTGGGCGCGACGGATCATCTCCAGCGTGGCCCGGTCAAGATCGGCCGTACCAGAGGCGCCGACCAGTTCGAACGACAACACCTTGCCTTCAGCGTCCACCACGAACCGCAGGCGGTTCATGCCTTGTTTGCCCCGTGCCTGTGCACTGGCCGGGTACTTTTTGTACTTGGCCAAATGTGCGAGCAGGGCGCCTTGCCAACTGGCCTTGGCCGCCACTTGAGCCGCCGATGGGCCAGGGGCTGGCTGAGCGGATTGCTCCGTCGGTGCCGGCGTCGGTGGCGCTTCGCTCGGCTTTGCCTCGGATGGCTTTTCCTTGGGCGGCTCGGGCTTTTTCTCCACAGGCTTGGGCGGTTGAGGCTTGGGCTTGGGTTTGACCGGTTTCGGCACCGCAATCTCGGCCTTGGGGGCTTCGGCGAGCTTCGGGATCGGCAGTTCTTCAACCGGAGCCGGCGGCTGCGGCGGTGTGACGACCTTCGGCGGCGCAGGCGGTGGCGGGGCGGGAAGCGGTGCCAGCTCGACCATCATTGCCTGGGGTGGCAATTCGATGGGCGGGCGAGCCGTCCAGTTTACGGCCAGCGCAACGGCCAGCGCGTGAACACCCAGCACCACGGCCAGGCTCGCGCCGTATCGCGTCAGCTTATGGCGCGTCGTGATCATTTCTTGGCTGCCGACTCGAGACCGACCAGACCCACCTTCAGGTAGCCGGCGGAGCGCAGGGTGTCCATCACGCTCATGAGGTCACCGTAGTCCACGCCCTTGTCGGCCTGGAAGAAGATCGTCGTGTCTTTCTTGCCATGGGTCTTGGCGTCGAGTGTGGCGCCGAGTGTTTCGGCCTTCACTTCGTCTTCGCCGAGGAACAGGCGCTGGTCAGCCTTGACGCTGAGGAATACCGGTTTTTCGGGGCGTGGCGCCGGTTTGGCGGTGGACGCCGGCAGGTCGACCTTGATGTCCACGGTGGCCAGCGGTGCTGCGACCATGAAGATGATCAGCAGCACGAGCATGACGTCGATGAACGGCGTGACGTTGATTTCGTGATTCTCGGCCAGATCGTCGTCCGCGCCTTCTTTCAAATGCAGGCCCATGGCCGATTACCCCACTTTCACCATGTGCGGTGGCGAGCTGCGCTCAGGCTGGTGGTCGAGGTCGCGGCTGACCAGCAGCAGGACCTGCGCCGAAGCGTCGGACACCTGCGCCTTGTAACCGGCGATGGAACGGGCGAATACGTTGTAGATAACGACCGCAGGAATCGCGGCAACCAGCCCCAGTGCCGTCGCCAGCAGGGCTTCGGCGATGCCGGGAGCCACCACGGCGAGGTTGGTGGTCTGGGTCTTTGCGATGCCGATGAAGCTGTTCATGATGCCCCATACGGTACCGAACAGGCCTACGAACGGCGCCGTGGAACCGATGGTGGCGAGCACGCCGGTACCGCTGCTCATGTTGCGACCGCAGGCAGCGACCAGGCGTTCGAGGCGGAAGCTGACGCGTTCCTTGATACCTTCCTTCTCGCGGCTATTGACCGACAGGCGCATTTCTTCGAGGGCGTCGTGCACCAGCAGGTTAGCGAGGGTGCCAGCCTTTGCCGCAGTGACGCTGGCTTCCTTGAGCGAGGCAGATTTTTTCAGCTGGGCGATTTCGTCACGCAGACGGCGCTTGGCGCCCATCAGTTCCAGGCCTTTGGCGATCCAGAGGGTCCAGGTGATGATCGAGGCGATGGCCAGACCGATCATGACGATTTTCACGATGATGTCGGCGTTCTGGTACATGCCCCACGGCGACAGGTCGTGGGCCATGCCCAGGGAATTATCGGCTTCGAGGACTTCGGGCGCGTCTTCGCTGGCGACGGCTTGGGTCTGTGCCGGGTCGGCGGCGACCGGAGTGACAGCCGGGGCAGTGTGATCGGCTGGAGCGGGGGCGGTGGCGACGGTCGGAGTGGCTGGTGCTTGGGCGTCGGCGAATGCGGCAACTGGTGCCAGCAGTACGCTGAACAGCAGGGCGGTCAGCGTGCTCCAGATGCGAGGTCGTTTGGTAGGCGAAGCGGAGAGTGGATTGCGTGTCATGCTGGCCGGACCTGAGAGGAAAATTCGATTAATGTTCTTCCAGGCCTCGTGGGGGCCGAGAACAAAGTGGCGTGCATTATTGCAATTAATTCTTGTTAACAAAAGTAATAGAGTCTCTTTTTTTCTTGCATTGCTAACCGCTTGTCCACTGTCGGCGCTAGCTTATCCGTTCCCGAGAGGAGTTTTTTGATGTCCGCACCTTCTGTTCTGATCGCCGGTTGTGGTGATGTCGGTGGTCGTCTGGCCACGCAATTGTTGGCGTTGGGGTGGGAAGTTCATGGCCTGCGGCGTGACATTTCGCGACTGCCCGAGGGTGTCATCGGCGTGGCGGGCGACTTGTTCAATGAAGACTGTCCGGCCACCTGGCCAATCGGTGCCGTGGACTACCTGGTGTATTGCGCGGCGGCTACCGATCACGATGAGGCCGGTTACCGCGCTGCTTACGTGCAGGGCTTGCAACACGTGCTGGGCTGGTTGAACGACTACGGGCAGGTGCCCGAACGTTTGTTGTTCGTTTCCAGCAGCAGTGTTTACGGGCAGCAGCAGGGCGAGTGGGTCGACGAGACTTCGCCGGCCGTGGCGGCTGGCTACTCCGGGCGTGTGATGCTCGAAGCCGAGCAGATTGCGCTCAATAGCGGCATTCCGGCCAGCATTGTGCGGTTGACCGGTATTTATGGTCCAGGCCGCGAGTGGTTACTGACTCAGGTGCGCCGGGGGTATCGCGTGGCGGTCGATCCTCCGCTTTATGCCAATCGGATTCATGCCGATGACGCCGCAGGGTTGATGGCATTTCTCCTTGAGGCCGCTCGACGTGGCGTGGCGTTGGAGGATGTTTATATCGGCGTCGATGATGCACCCGCTGCGTTGGCGGATGTGGTGGGTTGGTTGCGCGAGTACCTGGGGGTGACCGAGTGGGCAGATGACGCCAGCGTACGCCGCACCGGAAGCAAGCGTTGCAGCAACGCGCGGGCGAAGGCCTTGGGCTGGACGCCTAAGTATCCGAGTTTTCGTGAGGGGTATGCGGCGATTCTCGAAGGGCGCTGCTGACGTTCAGGCGCCATAAACACCTGTAGGAGTGAGCAAGCTCGCTCCTACGGGTGTTTATGTATTGCTTACTGCTTCTCGAGCAGCCACTTGCGATCGCCTGGCGTGAACGAAGGCATCTCGTCAGCCTGTGCGGTGTTAACGGTCTGGAAAATTTCCAGTTCTTTGCCTTTGCGGGTAAAGATCCACGCGTTCCCTTGGCCGTTGAGTTGCAGCCACATGTTGTCGTTGCCGCCGCTCATCGACGCACAATCGCCAGCCAGGCACAGCGCGTAGCGATCAGTGTTCGGCAGGCCGCTGACCTGGCCGTCGGCCTGGAACTGCACAGTGTTGCCTTCGCCCGGGCCGCTGACGATTTTCCAGTTACCGCCCATGTAGGCTGAGTAGAGTGCCCGTTCGAAGCTGGCGCCGATCGGCGCGCCATCCGGTACGGGGATCAATGCGCGGTCGAAGACTTGTGCCGGTTCGTTCTCGGTCGAGGCCTGGCTCAATTGCTTGCCATCGCGCTTCAACTCACTGCTGGAACTGCCATAAAAGTCGACTTTCCAGGCGTTGGACTCTTCGCCCAGCAGCTTGCCTTCGACATTTTCAAAACCATTGGTGTAGCGGGCCTGAGCAGCCTTGGTGTTGACGTTCCATTCCAGGTTCGGACCATAGGCCTGGAGCGCTTCACGCAGGGGAACGCCTTTGGATGCCGCGTCAATCGCCACCTGGTTGATCCAGGTGCCGCTGATATCACGGTCGGCAGGGTTGCTGGCACATCCGCCCAAAAAAAGGGCGAGCAGCGAGAGAGCAAGCGCTTTGCGCATGGTGGAATCCTTTCAAACTTTCTTTACAGCTGAGCAGTCGGCGCAGCCTCAGGCTGCGCCAGACGCATTACTCGATGACCAGGATGGCATCCATTTCAACTTGCGAACCCTTTGGCAGGGCCGCTACGCCGATGGCGGCGCGGGCAGGGTAAGGCTGGTCGAAGTACTTGCCCATGATCTCGTTGACCTTGGCGAAGTGGCTCAGGTCGGTGAGGAAGATGTTCAGTTTGACGATGTCCTTGAACGAGCCACCGGCAGCTTCAGCCACGGCCTTGAGGTTCTCGAAGACCTGGACGGTCTGGGCTTCGAAGCCTTCAACCAGTTCCATGGTTTTTGGGTCCAGAGGAATTTGACCCGACATGTAAACGGTGTTGCCAGCCTTGATCGCCTGAGAGTAAGTACCGATGGCGGCCGGGGCCTTGTCGCTGGTGATAACGGTCTTGGTCATGAATGACTCCTTGTAAGGGTTGGATGGCTACGCACGCATGCGGGTGATGCGGATCACCCCGGTCAGGGCGCGCAGTTTCTTGATCACGCGGGCCAGGTGCACGCGGTCGTGCACGCTGACCACCAGTTGGACCACGCTGATGCGACCATCGCGTTCGTCCATGCTGATTTTTTCGATGTTGCCGTCGGCCGCATTGACGCTGCTGGCCAGCAGGGCGATCAGGCCACGCTGGTGTTCCAGCTCGACACGCAGTTCGACATTGAATTCGCCGGTGACATCCTTGGCCCACGAGAGCTGGATACATTTTTCCGGGTTGTGGCGGATTTCGCTGATGTTACGGCAGTTGTCCAGGTGCACGACCATGCCTTTGCCCGCGGACAGGTGGCCGACAATCGGGTCGCCCGGGATCGGTGTGCAGCACTTGGCGTAGCTCAGCACCAGGCCTTCGGTGCCGCGAATGGCCAGCGGACCTTCCGGGCTCGGTAGCTGTTCACCTTCGCCGAGCAGGCGCCGGGCGACAACGTAGGCCATGCGATTGCCCAGGCCAATGTCTTCCAGCAGGTCTTCGATCAGCTCGAGGCGGTACTCGGTGAGCATGGCCTTGACGCGCTCGGCCGGAATTTTTTCCAGCGAGCTGTCGAAGCCGTTGAGGACTTTGTTCAGCAGGCGTTCGCCCAGGCTGATGGACTCGGAGCGGCGTTGCAGCTTCAGCGCATGGCGGATGTGCGTACGCGCCTTGCCGGTGACCACGAAGTTGAGCCACGCCGGGTTCGGCCGCGCACCCGGAGCGCTGACGATCTCGACCGTAGAGCCGCTTTGCAGAGGTTCGGACAGTGGCGCGAGTCGACGGTTGATCCGGCAGGCGATGCAGCTGTTGCCCACGTCGGTATGTACCGCATAAGCGAAGTCGACCGCCGTGGAGCCCTTGGGCAACTCCATGATCCGGCCTTTGGGCGTGAACACGTAGACCTCGTCCGGGAACAGGTCGATCTTCACGCTTTCGATGAATTCCAGCGAGTTGCCGGCGCGCTGCTGCATTTCCAGCACGCCTTTGACCCATTGGCGCGCGCGGGCGTGAGTGCCTTTTGGCTGCTCATCGCCGCTGGATTTATACAGCCAATGGGCGGCGATGCCGTTGTTGGCCATCTCTTCCATTTCGCGGGTGCGGATCTGGATTTCGATCGGAACGCCATGCATGCCGAACAGCGTCGTGTGCAGTGACTGATAGCCGTTGGCCTTGGGGATCGCGATGTAATCCTTGAAACGACCCGGCAACGGCTTGTACAAATTATGCACGGCACCCAGGACGCGGTAGCAGGTATCGACCTTGTCGACGATGATCCGGAACGCGTAGACGTCCATGATCTCGTTGAAGGCCCGACGCTTGCCGCGCATTTTCTTGTAGATGCCGTAGAGGTGTTTCTGTCGACCGCTGACCTCGCCCTGAATGCCGTCGATGGCCAGACAGTGGCTGAGGGATTCCTCGATCTTGTTGACGATTTCCTTGCGGTTGCCCCGGGCGCGCTTGACCGCTTGGTAGATTCGCGCGGAACGCATCGGGTGCATGGCCTTGAAGCCGAGGTCTTCGAATTCAATGCGGATGGCGTGCATGCCCAGCCGGTTGGCGATGGGCGCATAGATTTCCAGGGTTTCCTTGGCGATGCGCCGACGTTTTTCGCCGGACAGCACTTCCAGCGTGCGCATGTTGTGCAGGCGGTCGGCCAGCTTGACCAGGATCACGCGAATGTCACGTGCCATGGCCATGGCCATTTTCTGGAAGTTTTCAGCCTGGGCTTCGGCCTTGGTCTCGAAGTTCATCTGGGTCAGTTTGCTGACCCCGTCGACCAGTTCGGCCACGGTTTCGCCGAACTGCGCCTGCAGCGCTTCCTTGGCAATACCGGTGTCTTCGATCACGTCATGCAGCATGGCCGCCATCAAACTCTGATGGTCCATGTGCATGTCGGCAAGAATATTCGCCACCGCGAGCGGGTGCGTGACGTACGCCTCGCCACTGCGGCGGCGTTGGCCGTCGTGGGCTTGTTCGGCGTAGAAATACGCTCGGCGGACCAGATTGACCTGGTCCTTGCCGAGGTAGGTCGATATGCGATCGGCGAGGGCGTCTATGCTCGGCATGATGACTCCTGCCGTAAGCTGTGATCCCGCGCCGTGCTACGTCGACCAGGCATAGGCTTAGACGGCCTCGTTGGACTCGTCCTCGAATGCAGCAAAAAGCGGTTCATCTTCAACGATTTCGGCTTCGGCGATAGCTGCGTAGTCGATCAGGCCTTCAGCGATTTCACGCAGGGCGACGACGGTAGGCTTGTCGTTTTCCCATGCTACTTTCGGCTCTTTGCCGCCGGTGGCCAGTTGACGGGCACGCTTGGTAGAGAGCATGACCAGCTCAAAGCGGTTATCCACGTGTTCTAGGCAGTCTTCAACGGTTACGCGGGCCATGGTCTTCCTCGTAGCAAATGCAATATGCGCGCTGCCCGGATGGGCGAGCGGACTCAACAGTTTAAAAAATCACCAGCGATTAGGGAAGCGCTGATTTTTTGATCAAGCCCTTCAACGCGCTGCAAGTGCCAATGTAAAGCCCTCGCAGCGGTTTTGGGAAGAGCTGTTTAACCGAGCAATTCAGCCAGCAATTTGCCGAAACGCTGTTGTTGGCGTTTCTGTTGCAGCTGATTGGCGCGGAAAATTGCCTTCAGGTCGTGCAGCGCGTGGGCGAAATCGTCGTTGATGATCAGGTAGTCGTAGTCGACATAATGGCTCATTTCGCTGACGGCTTCGCGCATGCGGCCGTCAATGATCTCGTCGCTGTCCTGGCCACGGTTGGTCAGACGTTGGTGCAGGGCCTGAAGCGATGGCGGCAGAATGAAGATCGAGCGGGCCTTGGGCATCAGTTGACGCACTTGCTCGGCACCCTGCCAGTCGATTTCCAGGATCAGGTCGTGGCCTTCGTCGAGGGTCTGCTGCAGGTGGCTTTGCGAGGTGCCGTAGAGATTGCCGAAAACCTCGGCGCGCTCGAGGAAATCCCCGTGCTCGATCATCTTCACGAACTCGCTGCGTTCGACGAAGTGGTAGTTCACGCCGTTCACTTCACCGGGGCGCATGGCGCGGGTGGTGTGGGAAATCGAGACGCGGATCTCGGGATCGGCGTCGGTCAGGGCCTTGACCAGGCTGCTTTTGCCCGCGCCCGATGGGGCGGAAATAATGTACAGGGTGCCGGTGCTGTGGGTCATGTCGGGAATGCCTTACTCAATATTCTGCACTTGTTCGCGCATCTGCTCGATCAACACCTTGAGGTTGACCGCAGCCTGGGTGCTGCGCGGGTCGAAGGCTTTGGAGCCCAGTGTGTTGGCTTCGCGGTTGAGCTCCTGCATCAGGAAATCCAGGCGCCGCCCGGCAGCGCCACCGGACTTGAGTACCCGGCGAACTTCAATGATGTGAGTGCTCAGGCGATCCAGTTCTTCGGCGACGTCGCTCTTTTGCGCGAGCATGACCATTTCCTGCTCCAGGCGCTGCGGGTCCATCTCGGCCTTCATGTCGGCGAAACGGTCGAGGACCTTCTGACGCTGGGTGGCGAGCATCTGCGGGACCAATTCGCGCAAGGTCACCACGTCTTCTTCAATGGAGGTCAGGCGCTCGTTGATCAACCGCGCCAGCTCCGCGCCTTCGCGCTCGCGGCCGGACTTGAGTTCCTTCAGTCCCTGGTTGAACAGCGCCAGTGCTTCGGCGTTCAGCGCTTGCGGGTCGGTGGCATCGCCTACCAGCACGCCGGGCCAGGCGAGGACTTCGAGGGGGTTCAGCGCTGCCGGATTTTTGATCAGGCTGGCGATCGTCTCGGCGGCGGCGACCAATTGCGCGGCGCGCGCCTGGTCGACTTGCAGCGGTTTGCCCGTGTTTTCTTCGGTGAAGCGCAGGGTGCATTCGAGCTTGCCCCGGGACACGCCCTGGCGCAGGGCTTCGCGCACGGCACCTTCAAGGTCGCGAAAAGACTCGGGCAGACGCAAGTGGGGTTCCAGGTACCGGCTGTTGACCGAGCGCAGTTCCCAGCTCAGGGTGCCCTGAACGCCGGCTTTCTCGACGCGGGCGAAGGCGGTCATGCTGTGCACCATGGCGGTACCTCGCAATGCAGATCGGCCGGAACAGCGATTCCGGTCATCCGATATCAATGAATTTAAGCCGACTGGCAGCAAAGGCGCAGGATTGTAGCGCAGTGGTACGTATGCGCCCAAACACAGGCTGTCACAAACGGCTGCAAAGCTTCGGCGACGGGCTGTTCAGAGCCTTCGGTCGTCGGAGGATTTTTTTAGAAGTGCCCAGCGATGGCCGTCGGCTCTATAATGCTCCGCAGTTTTCCGTCCCCGTACAGGTATCCCTTATGAAACGTCCAAGTGGTCGCGCTGCCGATCAGCTCCGCTCGATCCGCATTACCCGCAACTACACCAAACACGCCGAGGGATCTGTACTGGTCGAGTTCGGTGATACCAAAGTCATCTGCACCGTCAGCGTCGAGAATGGCGTGCCGCGTTTTCTCAAAGGTCAGGGCCAGGGCTGGCTGACGGCCGAATACGGCATGCTGCCGCGCGCCACCGGTGAGCGTAACCAGCGTGAAGCAAGCCGCGGCAAGCAAGGCGGTCGCACTCTGGAGATCCAGCGCCTGATCGGCCGTTCCCTGCGCGCTTCGCTGGACATGTCCAAGCTGGGCGACGTTACCCTGTACGTCGACTGCGACGTGATCCAGGCCGACGGCGGCACCCGTACCGCATCCATCACTGGTGCCATGGTTGCGCTGGTCGATGCCTTGAAAGTGATCAAGAAGCGCGGCGGCCTCAAGGGCGGCGACCCGCTAAAGCAAATGATCGGTGCCGTTTCGGTGGGCATGTATCAGGGCGAGCCAGTGCTGGACCTCGATTACCTGGAAGACTCCGCTGCCGAGACCGACCTGAACGTGGTGATGACCAGTACCGGTGGTTTCATCGAAGTCCAGGGTACTGCCGAAGGCGCACCGTTCCAGCCTGAAGAGCTGAACGCCATGCTGGAACTGGCGAAGAAAGGCATGAACGAGATCTTCGACCTGCAAAAGGCTGCACTGGCTGACTAACCGGAATGGTCCAGGCAAGGAGGGCGCCATGAGTGACGAACAGCAGCTGCTTCCCACCCCGAGCAAAGAGGTTCGGCAGTGGGCGATGTTTTGTCACCTGTCCGCCTTGCTGGGGATCTGGATTCCATTCGGTACCTTGATCGGCCCATTGATTCTCTGGCAGATGAAGCGTGAGATGGACCCGTTTGTCGATGCGCAGGGCAAGGAAGCACTGAACTTTCAGCTCACTGTCGCCATAGCTTCTGCCATTTGTTTTTTGCTGATGGTGGTGATCGTCGGATTCTTCCTGTTTGGTCTGATCGCGATTGGTGCGTTGGTACTGACCATTATTGCTGGAGTGAAAGCCAATGAAGGGGTGCCTTATCGGTATCCGTTCACCTGGCGGCTGATCAAATAAGCAATCCGTGCCCTGTCGGCATGAGTTTATTGGCCAGAAAAGACGACATTACTCGCTTATCTTTTTCGATTTAAAACAAATGCCCCGATTTCGGGGCATTTGCTCTTCTAAAACAGTTGAGTGTTTCAAGTTGTGTGAAGCGCTTGTCACTGCAAAATTCAGGCGCTGTAGAAATTTTCTCATACACATATATACAATCGTCTTACACGTTTAGTCACAACTGCAACGCTTTAACACGGCCTATCTGCTTGGCAATGAGACTTGGTGGTTGATAAGGTTGCGCCAAGTAATATTTATCTAGAAATATTTCGATATATTCAAACCATTGACGGTCCTTGAATCTCAATTAATCAGTGTTGAGTGATCAACCTGTTCAAGAGGCGAGTCCAGGTAAAAAGTTCGCCCCTGAATATATATCAATGAATTATTCCAATGCTTCAGCTTGATTTTTACGGAACACTTGTGGCTGCCTCCCTGGTGCTGTTACTGGGACGAGGGCTTGTCACGCGTGTCGGCTTTTTACGTACTTACAATATCCCTGAGCCTGTAGCAGGAGGACTGCTGGTTGCTCTGGCTCTCCTGGCCCTGCGAGGCCTGGACATTGAAGTTCGATTTGATACTTCACTGCAGACACCTTTGATGTTGGCGTTTTTTGCCACCATTGGCTTGAGTGCAGATTTCGCCAGCTTGAAGAAAGGCGGGCGCATAGTGGGGATTTTTCTACTGGCGGTCATCGGGCTTCTGGTGGTCCAGAATGCCATGGGCATCGGTCTCGCAACGGCGTTGGGGCTCGATCCCTTGATGGGCCTGCTGACAGGCTCCGTTACGTTGGCGGGTGGGCACGGTACAGGCGCGGCGTGGAGCGCGACGTTCAGCGAGAAGTATGGCCTGGCCTCTGCTTCCGAGCTGGCGATGGCTTCTGCAACCTTTGGCCTGGTCCTGGGCGGATTGATTGGTGGGCCGGTCGCTCGCCTGCTCATCAACCGTGTTCAGGTGCCCGGCCTTGAGCAGGCAAAGCCAGGGATGCCCAGGGGCTTTGAGCAACCGAACAAAGAGCGCTCGATCACGCCATTTTCGTTCATCGAGACGCTCGCGCTGATTGCGGTCAGCTTGCTGGCAGGTTCTCTCCTGAATGGTCTGTTGAAGGACACCGCCTTTGAGCTGCCGACGTTCGTTTGCGTCTTGTTCGTGGGTGTGGTTTTGCGCAACGGTCTTTCCGCACTTGGCTTGTATCAGGTGTTTGAACGTGAAGTTTCAGTGCTGGGTAATGTCAGCTTGTCGCTGTTTCTGGCGATTGCGCTAATGTCACTCAAACTTTGGGACCTGGCTGCACTGGCGTTGCCTATCTTCATTATCCTGACTGCGCAAACCCTGGTCATGGCGCTATTCGCGATGTTCGTGACTTTCAGGGTCATGGGCAGCAACTACGATGCGGCAGTGCTGGCGGCAGGACACTGCGGTTTCGGGCTGGGTGCCACGCCAACGGCGATCGCTAACATGCAAGCGGTGACTCAGCGTTATGGGCCTTCGCAGATAGCATTTCTGGTGGTGCCGATGGTAGGGGCGTTCTTCATCGACATCATTAATGTGATCGTGATCAAGTTGTACCTTGCGTTGCCGATCTTCGCCGCTACCTGAAGATCCGAACACTGCTGATGATCCAAAAAAAATGCCCGTATCTTGCGATACAGGCATTTTTCATTCGATACAACGCTTAGATGGTCAGCGTCCAGTCGTAGTCCACGATCAGCGGCGCGTGTTGCGAGAACCGCGGCTGGCGTGGCAAGCGTGCGCTGCGTACGAAGCGACGCAGACCCGGGGTCAGCAGTTGATAGTCGAAACGCCAACCGAGGTTGAGCATTTCGGCTTGTTCATTATCCGGCCACCAGCTGTACTGATCGCCTTCACGGCTGACTTCGCGCAGGGCATCGACATAGCCCATGTTGCCGACAATCTCGTCCATCCAGGCACGTTCAGGTGCCAGGAAGCCCGGGGATTGCTGGCTGTCACGCCAGTTCTTGATATCCAGCTTCTGTTGCGCCACGTACAGCGAGCCACAGTAAATGTACTCGCGACGTTTGCGTCGCTGTTTATCCAGGTAACGGGCGAAGTCGTCCATTAGCTTGAACTTCTGGTTCAAGTCTTCATCGCCGTTCTGCCCCGAAGGGAGCAGCAAGGTCGCGATGCTGACCTTGTCGAAATCGGCTTGCAGGTAGCGCCCGTAGCGGTCGGCCGTCTCGAAACCGAGACCGCTGATGACAGCCTTCGGTTGCAGCCGCGAATACAAAGCCACGCCACCTTGGGCGGGGACTTCGGCATCGCAGGCATAAAGGAAGTATCCATCCAGTTGGAAGGCTGGATCGTCCAGTTCAAAGGCGGAGGCGCGGGTGTCCTGCAGGCAGATGACGTCGGCATTCTGTGCTTGCAGCCAACTGAGCAAACCACGCTCGACTGCAGCCTGAATACCATTGACGTTCACACTGATGATCCGCATAAATGGCCCCAAAAATCGCGTGCGTGTATGATACACGGCGTCAAGCTAATTAGCTAAATCCGTGGTATTTGGGGTTTTTCCATGCAAGCGTATCAGCGCGATTTCATTCGTTTTGCCATCGATCGCGGCGTTTTGCGCTTCGGTGAGTTCACCCTGAAGTCCGGACGTACCAGTCCTTACTTCTTCAATGCGGGCCTGTTCAATACAGGTTCGGCCCTGGCGCAGCTGGGGCGTTTCTATGCCGCAGCCATTGCCGAGAGCGGTATTTCCTTCGATGTGCTGTTCGGTCCGGCCTACAAAGGCATCCCGTTGGCGGCGACCACTGCGGTGGCATTGGCCGAGCATCACAACCGTGACCTGCCCTGGTGCTTCAACCGCAAGGAAGCCAAGGCACACGGCGAAGGCGGCAGCCTGGTCGGCGCACCATTGACAGGCAACGTGTTGATCATCGACGACGTGATCACTGCTGGCACCGCCATTCGCGAGGTGATGCAAATCATCGCGTCCCAGGACGGCGCCAAGGCCGCTGGCGTGCTAATCGCCCTGAACCGTCAGGAGCGTGGCAACGGCGAGCTGTCGGCGATCCAGGAAGTGGAGCGCGATTTCGGTATCCCGGTGATCAGCATCGTTTCGCTGAACCAGGTGCTGGAGTTCCTGGCGGACGATCCGCAGCTCAAGCAGCACTTGCCGGCTGTAGAAGCGTACCGCGCTCAGTTCGGCGTCTAAGCGCAATCCCATGTGTGAGCGAGCCCGCTCGCGATGGACATCAGAGCACTGCTTTTCGTCAGGTACCCCGCGTTATCGTTGACGATTTTCGCGAGCAGGCTCGCTCCTACAAGGATCGCAGGCAAAAAAGACCCCGCGCAGCCAGGCTGAGCGGGGTCTTTTTGTTTGCGTCATCAGTGCAGCCTCCGCCATTTTCCTGTCAGTTTCAGTGACAGTCCCCAGTTGAACAGCGCAAAAACCAGCAGTGCCATGACGACCAGCACGTAAAGCGTGCGGTCCACATCGAAATTCCACAGATCCAGCCTGCTGCTACGCATGATTCCAACGGCGGCCGGCAGGTTGATATAAAACAGTGCTGTAAAGGCGCATGCCAGGGGCAGAGCGCAACCGAAAAGAACACCAGAAATCATCTCTCGACTACGCTTCCTGGCCAGTGGACCTGGTTGCTTTTCATCCAGCCGCAACGCCTCATGCAGCTTGGGCCATGCCAGGTTGAACATGAAGGTGGTCAGGGTCAGCAGTAAGCCGCTGACCGCGACTACGTCACTGAACGGCATTCAGGCCCAGTGTCTGGCACAACAGCGCGTGGGAATCCTCACTGATTTCGAACTGACCTGCACTGCCTTTGCGTTTGATGATGGGTTTGAAGGTCGGCTCGTTCTGTGTGATCAACATATTCAGTTCATCGCGGATGACATCCGAACTGATCACGACCAAATACACCGTCTGAGCATGCTCCGCAGACTCGATCACGGCTCGCATGCTGTGTTGCAGAATCTCGTCCAGTTGATTCCGAAAGCGTGACACAGTGTTTTTCAGCAGCGTTTTGCTTTGGCTCTGGGTCAGCTGGAAAATCGTCGATATCTGCGATTCCGTCGGCAGTGTCTGCCCGAAGTAACTTTGAATCAGGTACAGCAAACGGTCATGTTTGGCTTCATCGGCCCGGCTTGGCATGCCGCCTTCAACCAGCATTTTCAAGTATTCGGTCAGACTTGCCTTGGCGATACGCTGTAAGGCGTGAGCAATTTCCGTGTCTGAAATCTTCAGGGTTTTTTTGACCGGTTCCTTCTGCTCTTGCTCGAAAGCCTGGGCATCGATCGTGAACGAGATCTGCATGGCTCAGTGCCTCCGTGGCTACTTTTTACTAACAGGGCTGGTTGTCTCGGCCTGATTGATATCGACGGTTTTTTCGGTTTTTTGCGGGTAGGGATCAATGACCGCGTCACCCTGGCCGGTGAGAACTTTCCAGCCATTTTGCGTGTGCGTCGATTTCTTATATTGAGGGCAAGGAGGAATCGAGGTTTTTGCCTGATTCGAATACTGATGTCCGCAGTCCACACACTCAAAAGTGCCGGATGAAACATCGCTACCGTAAAGAACGTAGTTTTTTTGCATGAGGTAGTTCTCCTGTGGATACAGGGAAGATCCTATGCGGACAAATGCTGGTGGGATGTCGGACGTTTCGCTAATTCGGGTAGGGCATTTCTTGTGCGCATAAAAAAGATCGCAGATCTCATCAGATCCTACGGAATATTCATACATCCGTAGGTACCGATGAAGGCTGCGATCTATCGGTATTCGTGAATCAGTGACGCTTGCGATTGCTGATCAAGGTACCCACACCGGTATCGGTGAAGATTTCCAGCAGGATCGCATTCGGCACGCGACCGTCGATGATCAGCGAGCTGCCCACACCGCCTTGAACCGCTTCCAGCGCGCAACGGATCTTCGGCAACATGCCGCCGTAGATGGTGCCATCGGCGATCAGATCGTCGACCTGCTGAGTGCTCAGACCGGTCAGGACCTTGCCCGACTTGTCCATCAGGCCGGCAATGTTGGTCAGCAGCATCAGCTTCTCGGCTTTCAGCGCTTCGGCAACTTTACCGGCCACCAGGTCAGCGTTGATGTTGTACGACTCGCCGTTCTCACCGACGCCGATGGGCGCGATCACCGGGATGAAATTGCCTTTGACCAGCAGGTTCAGCAGTTCGGTGTTGATCCCGACCACTTCGCCTACCTGACCGATGTCGATGATTTCCGGTTGGGTCATCTCCGGCGTCTGACGAGTGACGGTGAGCTTTTTCGCGCGAATCAGCCCGGCGTCTTTACCGGTCAGGCCGATGGCGCTGCCGCCATGACGGTTGATCAGGTTGACGATGTCCTTGTTGACCTGGCCACCGAGGACCATTTCCACGACGTCCATGGTCGCAGCGTCGGTGACGCGCATGCCATCGACGAAATGGCTTTCGATCGACAGGCGCTTGAGCAAATCACCGATTTGCGGGCCGCCACCGTGAACGACTACCGGGTTGATGCCCACGGCTTTCATCAGCACGATGTCGCGGGCGAAGCCGGTTTTCAGCTCCTCGCTTTCCATCGCGTTGCCGCCGTATTTGATCACCAGCGTCTTGCCGACATAACGGCGAATGTAGGGCAGTGCTTCGGACAGGACCTTGGCGGTGTTGGCGGCGGCTTCGCGTTCGAGGGTCATTCAGGGCTCCGGTGCTTCAATAAATCAAAACGGTAGTTGGAGATCAGGTGCAACACGCTTCAGTTGAACGTGGAATACGTCCTTGATGCGCTGCAATTCAGCCTCGTCATCGGCCTCGAAACGCAGCACCAGCACCGGTGTGGTGTTGGACGCGCGAACCAGGCCCCAGCCTTTGGCATAATCGACTCGCACGCCGTCAATGGTAGTCAGGTCAGCGCCTGAGCCCCACTGCGCGTCGTGCAGTGCATCAATGATGCTGAATTTGCTCTCTTCGGTCACATGGATATTGATTTCCGGCGTAGAAATATCATTCGGGAAGGTCGCGAACAGCTCTTCGGCCGATGATTTTTCCTTGCTGAGGATCTCCAGCAGTCGCGCGGCGCTGTAAATGCCATCGTCGAAACCGAACCAGCGCTCCTTGAAGAAGATGTGCCCGCTCATTTCGCCGGCCAGCAGGGCGCCGGATTGTTTCATTTTCTTCTTGATCAGCGAGTGACCGGTCTTCCACATCAACGGACGGCCACCGTATTCCTTGATCAGCGGGATCAGGCGACGGGTGCATTTGACGTCGAAGATGATTTCCGCGTCCGGGTTGCGCGCCACCACGTCGCGGGCGAACAGCATCAGCAGACGGTCCGGATAGACGATGCTGCCCGTGTTGGTCACCACGCCGACACGGTCACCGTCACCGTCGAAGGCCAGGCCGATGTCAGCGTTGGTTTCCTTGACCTTGGCGATCAGGTCGACGAGGTTTTCAGGCTTGCCCGGATCCGGATGGTGGTTCGGGAAGTTGCCGTCGACTTCGCAGAACAACGGAATGACTTCGCAGTTCAGCGCTTCGATCAGCTGCGGAGCGATCACACCGGCGGCGCCATTGCCGCAGTCCACGACCACTTTCAGGCGGCGGGCCAGTTTGATGTCCTGGACGATTTCGGTGGTGTAGCGATCGAGGATCTCGACCCGGGTGATGCTGCCTTGGCCGCTGCTCAGGTTGTTGGTCTTGAGACGTTCATGCAGTGCCTGGATCTGTTCGTTGGCCAAGGTATCGCCAGCAATGACGATTTTGAAGCCGTTGTAGTTCGATGGGTTGTGGCTGCCGGTCAGCATGACCCCGGATTTGCCGGCCAAAATGTTGGCGGCGTAGTACAGCGCTGGCGTTGGCACCAGGCCGATGTCGCTGACGTGGCAGCCGCTTTCAGCCAGGCCCTGAATCAGTTTTTCCACCAGCTCCGGGCCGGACAGGCGACCATCACGGCCAACGGATACATTGGGTTCGCCCTGCGCGAGGCTTTGTGCACCGATGGCGCGACCGAGCCAGTAGGCCGTTTCTGCGTTCAGAAATTCCGGGACGGTGCCGCGAATGTCATAGGCGCGGAAAATGCTGTCTGGGAACTTGGGGGCAATTTTGGCCGGGGTGCTCATCTGGGGGAAACTCCATCTCGAATGTGGCTGGACCTGCCTGCGTGTGACTCGGCAGACTCAAACTGAAGGGTATGACGGCGTTTTCCACAGAGAGTTCGTGGTGCGAAAAGGCCATCCTGGCGAAATTAGCGACTAATTGGTTGGCTAATGCCTTGATTTGGGCGGCCACCCTTCCCGTTGAGGCCGCTCAAAATGTATGGCGAGGATGCGTGGTCCCTCGCCTCGGGGACAGCCTATGAGATCAGTGGCTGCCTGAGTGACCGAAGCCACCCGTGCCACGTTGGGTTTCGACGAACTCTTCGACCATCTCGAAATGTGCCTGCACCACCGGTACCAGCACCAGTTGCGCCAGGCGTTCGCCCACGGCCATGGTGAAGTCGGTCTGGCCACGGTTCCAGCACGAAACCATCAGCGGACCCTGGTAATCAGAGTCGATCAGCCCCACCAGGTTGCCCAGCACGATACCGTGCTTATGGCCCAGGCCGGAGCGCGGCAGGATCAGTGCGGCGAGGTTCGGGTCGCCGATGTAGACCGACAGGCCGGTAGGGATCAGCACGGTTTCACCCGGCTTGATCACGATGTCCTGCTCCAGCATGGCGCGCAGGTCGAGGCCGGCGGAGCCCGGTGTGGCGTATTGCGGCAACGGGAATTCGGTACCGATGCGGGGGTCGAGGATCTTGGCTTGCAAAGCGTGCATGTAAATTAAACCTGGTTCAGACGTTCGGCGATAAAAGTGATCAGCTGGCGAGCAATCTTGCTCTTGCTGGTCTGGGCGAAAAGTGTGGCGTGAAGCTCGCGGTCGATCACGCTGCAGGCGTTTTCTTCGCTGTTGAAGCCAATGCTCGGGTTGGCGACGTCGTTGGCAACGATCAAATCGAGGTTCTTGTCCTTCAACTTGCGGGCAGCGTAGTCGAGCAGGTGTTCGGTTTCAGCGGCGAAACCGACACTGAACGGACGGTCGGGGCGTGTCGCGATGCTGGCCAGGATGTCCGGGTTACGCACCATTTGCAGCAACAAGCCGTCGCCGTTCGTAGGATCTTTCTTGAGTTTTTGTGGGGCGACTACTTCAGGGCGGTAATCCGCGACCGCCGCAGAGGCGATGAACAGGTCGCAGGGAATCGCGGCTTCGCAGGCGGCCAGCATGTCGCGGGCACTGACGACATCGATGCGTGTGACACGGTCCGGGGTCGGCAGATGCACGGGGCCGGTGATCAGCGTCACCCGAGCGCCGGCTTCAACAGCCGCTTCAGCCAGGGCGAAACCCATTTTTCCGGAGCTGTGATTGGTGATGTAGCGCACCGGGTCGATGTTTTCCTGGGTCGGGCCGGCGGTGATCAGCACGTGCTTGCCGGTCAGCGCCTGGCGCTGGAAGCAGTCGGCGGCGCACTGGGCCAGATCGGTGGCTTCGAGCATTCGGCCCAGACCGACGTCGCCGCAGGCCTGGCTGCCAGACGCCGGGCCAAAGACTTTCAAGTCGCGACTTTCGAGGGTTTGCAGGTTGGCCTGGGTTGCCGGATCGCGCCACATGGCCTGGTTCATCGCCGGGGCGACAGCGACGACTGCGTCGGTAGCCAGCACCAGGGTGGTCAGCAAATCATCGGCAATGCCTTGGGCCAGGCGGGCGATCAAGTCTGCGGTAGCGGGCGCGATCAGTACCAGATCGGCCCATTTCGCCAGCTCGATGTGGCCCATGGCGGCTTCGGCTGCCGGGTCCAGCAGATCCAGATGGACCGGATGCCCGGACAGGGCCTGCATGGTCAGCGGGGTGATGAACTCGGCGCCGCCACGGGTCATGACCACGCGCACTTCAGCACCCTGATCCATCAGGCGGCGAACCAGGTCGGCGCTCTTATAGGCAGCAATGCCGCCGCCGACGCCCAGAACAATGCGTTTCCGATACAGCCGCTGCATAGGCCTGCCTTTCAATTCGTTGATGACTGCTGGGCGATACCCCCTCCCCAGGAGTGAAATCGCCCGCAAAAAAGATGGGCTACGATATCACAGCGACCGCTATGGAACAGCGGCGCCCACAGACAGGGAGGTGCTATGAGTATTCGCAATTGGCCGGCGGCGGAACGGCCGCGGGAGAGATTACTGACGCTGGGAGCGGCGAGTCTTTCAGACGCCGAGTTGCTGGCGATTTTTTTACGAACTGGCGTATCCGGCAAAAGCGCGGTGGATCTGGCGCGGCATCTGCTGAGCCAGTTTGGCAGCTTGCGTGCATTGCTCGAGGCCGATCTGGTCACGTTCAGCCTGCATTTGGGACTTGGGCCCGCGAAATTCGCTCAGTTGCAGGCAGCGCAGGAAATGAGCAGGCGCCATTTGGCCGAGCGTGCGCGGCAAAAACCGGCACTGGAAAGCCCGCACGCCGTTCGCGAATATCTGAAATCGATGTTGCGCCACGAGCCGCATGAGGTGTTCGGCTGCCTGTTTCTGGATTCCAAACATCAGGTGCTGAGTTTCGAAGCGCTGTTTCGCGGTTCCATCGACAATACCAGTGTGCATCCGCGGGAGGTGGTCAAGCGTGCGCTGGCAAACAACGCCGCGGCGTTGATCCTCTGTCACAACCACCCGTCGGGCAATAGCGACCCCAGTCAGGCTGACCGGGTGCTGACCAGGCGCCTGCAAAAGGCGCTGGAGTTGATCGATGTACGAGTGCTTGATCACTTCATCATCGGTGATGGCGATCCACTGTCCATGGCCGAGTACGGTTGGATGTAAATGAGTGCGTAACACTGTAGGAGCGAGCTTGCTCGCGATGAACCCGTGAACGCCGCGGGGTGTCAGGTTGCCCGCTTTATCCTTGACGATCATCGCGAGCAAGCTTGCTCCTACAATTTGACCTTCGAAAAGTCCTGACGCCCAAACGGGCTGACCGAATAACCCTCAATCTCTTTGCGCGTCAGTGCGAACGCGGTCGGGTGGGCCAGCGGCAGCCAGAGTGCCTGTTGCTGGATCTGCGTCTGGGCCTGTTCATAGAGTTTGCTGCGTACACCTTGCTCGCCGGTGGTTTTGCCGGCACTGATCAGCTTGTCCAGATCCGCATTGCAATAGCGGGAGAAATTGGTGCCGGACTTCACCGCAGCGCAGGAAAACTGAGGTGTGAGGAAGTTGTCCGGGTCGCCGTTGTCGCCAGCCCAACCCATGAACAGCAGGTCGTGCTCACCGGCCTTGGCGCGGCGGATCAGTTCGCCCCATTCGATCACGCGGATCTCGGCCTGAATGCCGATTTCCGCGAGGTCAGATTGCAGCAGCTGAGCGCCGAGGCTCGGGTTCGGGTTCAGCAGGCTGCCGGTAGGGCGGGTCCAGATGGTGGTCTGGAAACCGTCCTTGAGCCCGGCCTTGGCCATCAATGCCTTGGCTTTCTCGACGTCATGCGGGTAGCCCGGCAGGTTTTTCGCGTAGCTCCAGGTATTGGGTGGGTACGGGCCGTTGGCTGCTTCGGCGGTGTCCTCGAACACGGCTTTGACGTAGTTGGCCTTGTCGAACGCAAGGTTGATCGCCTGGCGTACTTCCGGCTTGTCCAGCGGTGGATGTTGGCTGTTGATGCCGACGAATGCGGTCATGAACGCGTCAGTCTTTTCCACCTTCAGGGTCGGCTCTTTCAGCGCGGCCTGCACGTCCAGAGGTTTGGGCGACAGGGCGATCTGGCACTCATTGCGTCGCAGCTTCTGCAAGCGCACGTTGGCATCCGGGGTAATGGCGAAGATCAACGGGTCCACTGACGGCTTGCCGCCAAAGTAGTCCGGGTTGGCTTTGTAGCGAACCGAAGCATCCTTCTGGAAGCGTGTGAAAACGAACGGGCCGGTGCCGATTGGCTGGCTGTTGAGCTTGTCTGTGGTGCCGGCCTTCAACAATTTGTCGGCGTATTCGGCCGAGTAAATCGAGGCGAAACCCATGCTCAGGGTCGCGAGGAATGTCGAGTCCGGATGGTCCAGGGTGAAGCGCACGGTCAGCGGATCGAGGGCATCGATCTTCTTGATCAGTGCTGGCAATTGCATCGATTGCGCATGAGGAAAGCCACTCTGGGCAACCTGGTGCCACGGGTTGGCCGGGTCGAGCATGCGGTCGAAGCTGAATTTCACGTCTTCGGCGGTCAGCTCGCGGGTCGGGCTGAAATACTCGGTGCGGTGGAATTTCACCTGTGGGTGCAGCTTGAAGACGTAGATCAGGCCATCGGGGCTGACTTCCCAGCTGTCCGCCAGGCTGGCGACCACTTTGCCGCTGGCGGTATCGAAGTCCACCAGCCGGTTCATCAGTACGTCGGCCGAGGCATTGGTGGTGGTCAGCGAGTTGTATTGCACCACGTCGAACCCTTCCGGGCTGGCCTCGGTGCAGACGCTCAGGGCGGCGGCGAAGGCCTGTGGGCTCAGCAAAAACGGGGCGAGCAACAACGGTAGGGCAGCGAGGCGCATGGTCGGATTCCTTTACAGATCGAAGGCCCATCTGCAAGTGCAGTCTGGAAAAGGCTTACCCTAGTGGGCTCGATTGCAAATGACTATCCCCTTTTTGATTTTGAGGGGACCATAGGCGATTGATTTTGGTGGGCATCGGGCGCCAAACGGCAAGATGGGTGGGTTGGGCGGATTCTCTGCGACGAGCGGTCAAAATCGACGACAGCCTTTATCCAAGGCGGCTGGCGCCGGAAAAATGGGGTTTTTATCAACTCATCGCACACCGAATGTTGTTGCTCTCCAGTCTTTCTGGTATAAAGCAGCGCTCTTTTCTAGGGGCCCGGTTCCTTCGTTTGTAGGTGTAGCCGGTAAGACCCCTAAAGAAACGCGGCGCCTGGCGCCAAATGACTGAGAGATTAAGCGGCCAACCCATGCCGGGTTGGGCATGTGGTTTTAGAGGGCTGAGGCATGTCTAGAGTCTGTCAAGTTACCGGTAAGGGTCCGGTGACTGGGAATAACATTTCCCACGCAAACAACAAAACCCGTCGTCGTTTCCTGCCGAACCTGCAGCATCACCGCTTCTGGGTTGAAGAAGAGAAACGTTTCGTGCGTCTGCGCGTATCTGCCAAAGGCATGCGTATCATCGACAAGCGTGGCATCACTGCCGTGCTGGCCGAAATCCGCAAAGCTGGCAAGATCTAAGGGAGCTAATCATGCGTGAATTGATTCGTTTGATTTCGAGCGCCGGTACTGGTCACTTCTACACTACCGACAAGAACAAGCGTACTACCCCGGACAAAATCGAGATCAAGAAATTTGATCCAGTTGTTCGCAAGCACGTGATCTACAAAGAAGGCAAAATCAAGTAATTGATTTTCTCCTCTTACGAAAAAGGCCCATATCGCGAGATACGGGCCTTTTTTGTTGCCTGAGTTTTGTGGTGCTTGTCAGGGCCTTCGTACGGAGCAAGTCCGCTTCCACAGGTTCTGCGAACGACGCAGATCTCTGTGGGAGCGTGGCTTGCCCGCGATAGTGCCGGTCCAGACTATGGACGTCTTCAGGCCTTCTGTTCAAACGCCACATAAATCTTGCGGCACGGCTCCAGCACTTCCCAGGTGCCCCGGAACCCGGCCGGGATCACGAAGCGATCACCCGCGCGGACGGTTTTGCTGTTGCCATCGTTATCGCGCAGCACGGAAACGCCCTGAACGATTTCGCAGTATTCATGCTCGGTGAAGTTCACCAGCCACTGGCCAACGGCACCTTCCCACACGCCAGCATTCAATTGTCCGCAAGGGCTGTTGTAGTGGTTGTAGACCACTTGCTCGGGATCGCCCTTGAGCACTCTTGCCGGGTCTGGTCGATAGCGCTCGGGCTCGGTGGTGGCCTGGCCAAAGTCGACGATGTTCTGGATGCTCATTGTTGTATTCCCCAGTCATTGTTGGTATTGCCAAAGTCTATGTTTATTAAAATGAACATCGCAAGGCCGTTTGCCGGTGTTATGTCAAATATATTGAAACTTCACCTGCCGCTGGTTTAGGGTGGCGGTTGCCTTGGGCCGAAAGCAGGCTGGCCGGGCAGAATTCCTGACAGCGCCCGCGAAGATCGCGGGTGTCGTATTCAATAAGAGGAGGACACTCGCATGACCACCCTGACTCGTGCCGATTGGGAGCAGCGGGCTCGCGATCTGAAGATCGAAGGCCGCGCCTACATCAATGGCGAATACACCGATGCCGTCTCCAGCGAGACCTTCGAGTGCATCAGCCCGGTCGATGGCCGTCTGCTGGGCAAGATTGCCAGCTGTGATGCCGCCGATGCCCAGCGCGCTGTTGAAAACGCCCGTGCCACCTTCAATTCCGGTGTCTGGTCGCGCCTGGCGCCGACCAAACGCAAAGCCACCATGATCCGTTTTGCCGGCCTGCTGAAACAGCACGCCGAAGAGCTGGCCTTGCTTGAAACCCTGGACATGGGCAAGCCGATCAGCGACTCCCTGTACATCGACGTTCCCGGCGCGGCGCAAGCCCTCAGCTGGAGCGGCGAAGCCATCGACAAGATCTACGACGAAGTCGCGGCAACCCCGCACGATCAACTGGGCCTGGTGACTCGCGAGCCTGTCGGTGTTGTCGGCGCCATCGTGCCGTGGAACTTCCCGCTGATGATGGCGTGCTGGAAGCTCGGTCCGGCGCTGTCCACCGGTAACTCGGTGATCCTCAAACCGTCGGAAAAATCGCCGCTGACCGCCATCCGCATCGCTGCTTTGGCCGTCGAAGCCGGGATTCCGAAAGGCGTGCTCAACGTCCTGCCGGGTTACGGTCATACCGTCGGCAAGGCCCTGGCCCTGCATAACGACGTCGACACCTTGGTGTTCACCGGCTCGACCAAGATCGCCAAGCAACTGCTGATCTACTCCGGCGAATCGAACATGAAGCGCGTCTGGCTCGAAGCCGGCGGCAAGAGCCCGAACATCGTGTTCGCCGACGCGCCAAACCTGCAGGAGGCAGCTGAAGCCGCTGCGGGTGCTATCGCCTTCAACCAGGGCGAAGTCTGCACCGCCGGTTCGCGCCTGCTGGTGGAGCGTTCGATCAAGGACAAATTCCTGCCGCTGGTGATCGAAGCCCTGAAAACCTGGAAGCCGGGCAATCCGCTGGATCCGGCGACCAACGTCGGTGCACTGGTGGATACCCAGCAGATGAACACCGTGCTGTCCTACATCGAGTCCGGTCACACCGACGGCGCCAAACTGGTGGCCGGTGGTAAACGTATCCTCCAGGAAACCGGTGGTACCTACGTTGAGCCGACGATTTTCGACGGCGTGAGCAACGCGATGAAAATCGCCCAGGAAGAAATCTTCGGCCCGGTACTGTCGGTCATCACCTTCGACAGCGCCGAAGAAGCCGTCGCGATCGCCAACGACACTCCGTACGGTCTGGCCGCTGCAGTATGGACTTCCGACATTTCCAAGGCGCACCTGACCGCCCGTGCACTGCGTGCCGGTAGTGTGTGGGTCAACCAGTACGATGGCGGCGACATGACCGCACCGTTCGGTGGCTTCAAGCAGTCCGGCAACGGTCGCGACAAGTCGCTGCACGCGTTCGACAAGTACACCGAGCTGAAGGCGACCTGGATCAAGTTGTAAGTCGTTACAGGCGGCCTGTTGCAGAGCAGGCCTCCTGAACGAAGCAGATCCCTTGTGGGAGCGAGCCTGCTCGCGATAGCGGTGTGACAGTCGACGAACAAGTTGAATGTTGCTCCGTTAATCGCGAGCAGGCTCGCTCCCACAGTGTTTTGTGCCGTACATAAAAATTATCCACAGGAGCGTGGAACATGCGTTGGGCGACGTATTTCGCCGTGTTGGCGTCTGTCTTGAGTGTCGGTCTGGCCCTGGGTGTCAGCATGCCACTGGTGTCGTTTCGCGTGGAAAGCTGGGGTTACGGCTCGTTTGCCATTGGTGTGATGGCGGCGATGCCGGCCATCGGTGTACTGGTCGGGGCGAAAATTTCCAGTCGTCTGGCGGCGCGCTTCGGCACGGCCAACCTGATGCGCCTGTGCCTGTGGGCTGGAGCTTTTTCCATCGGCTTGCTGGCACTGTTGCCGAGCTACCCGATCTGGCTGGTACTGCGGCTGATGATCGGGGTGATCCTGACCCTCGTGTTCATCATCGGTGAAAGCTGGATCAACCAACTGGTGGTCGAGCAATGGCGTGGCCGTTTGGTAGCGCTGTATGGCAGCAGTTATGCGTTGAGTCAGCTGGCCGGACCGGTGTTGTTGGGCTTTCTTGGCACCGAGCACGATTATGGTTTTTGGGTCGGCGTCAGTCTGCTGATGGCGGCGCCGTTTCTGTTATTGGGCCGCAGCGGTGCCCCGAGCAGCGAGTCCAGCAGCGTGACTTTGAGGGATTTGCTCGAGTTCTGTCGGGGTCTGCCGGCGATTGCCTGGGCGGTGTCGCTGTTTGCTGCGTTCGAAGCAATGATCCTGACGCTGCTGCCGGTCTACTGCTTGCGCCAGGGTTTCACCACGGAAATCGCCCTGGCGATGGTCAGTACGGTGGTGGTCGGTGATGCCGTGCTGCAATTACCGATTGGTGCATTGGCCGATCGTCTGTCGCGGCGCGCGTTGTTCACCGGGTGCGCGGTGGTGCTGCTGGGGTCGAGTCTGGCCATCCCGTTGCTGATCGATACGCTGCTGATCTGGCCGTTGTGGGTATTGTTCGGCGCCAGCGCGGGCGGCTTGTTCACCTTGTCGCTGATTCTGATCGGCGAGCGTTATCGCGACGACGCGCTGGTCAGGGCCAACGCGCACATAGCGCAGTTATGGGGGATCGGCTGCCTGATCGGACCATTGTTGGCCGGTGCCGGCAGCCAGTGGATCAGCGGGCACGCCTTGCCGTTGCTGATGGCGGTGGGGGCGTTGGGCGTTTTGATCGTCGTTTCGCGCCAAGGGGCATTTGGCTCGGTTGCCGAGCCGGCCTAAACCCTGTGGGAGCAAGCTCCCGCAGGGTTACAACATCCGTTCCAGGCCAACCGTATTACTGAGCCAGGCATTGAAGTGTCGCCACCAACTGCCCGGCTCCCTGGTCAGGGTGTGCAGTTTGCCATTGTCTTCGGTGACCCAGACGAGCTGGTTTTTTTCCAGTTCAACTTTGTAGCTCAGGGGCGGCGCCATGCCTTGCAGCGCCAGTTCGCGCGCGTGTGCCGCGAGTTCCGGGCTGTCCACCAGTACCCCGACTTCGGTGTTCCACAACACCGAGCGCGGATCGAAGTTGAACGAGCCGATGAAGGCTTTCTGCTGGTCGAAAATGATCGCCTTGCTGTGCAGGCTGGAATCGGAGCCGCGATAGGATCGGCTGTAGAACAGTTTGGGGCCGCTGCCGCCTTCGCCCGGCTGGCGGCGCAACTCGAACAATTGCACGCCATGTTCCAGCAACGCCTTGCGATACGGTGCATAACCGCCATGCACCGCCGGTACGTCCGTCGCTTCCAGGGAGTTGGTCAGCAGTCGTACTGAAACCCCGGCATCGGCGCGCCCGGTCAAGTAGACCAGCCCTGGCTGACCCGGCACGAAATAAGCCGAGACCATGATCAACTCTTTGCTGACGCCATTGAGTTCGGGCGCCAATTGCGTGGTCAGCAGCAATTGAGGGTCTGGTTCACCATCCGCCAGCACCTTGCTTGGTGCATCCCACAACGCCTGGTTCCAGGCCCATACCAACTCTTTGCGCCAAATGTCCAGGCGCGGTTTGGTGGCGTAAGTCATCAGATGTTTATAGAGGGCGTGGTTCTCCTTTCGGGTTGCCTCCAGGGATTCTTCGAGCCGGGTCCGGGTGTTTTCCAGGTCCTTGGCGGTCGGTTTGCTGTATAGAAACCCATCGATCGGCTTGCTCAGGGCGCTGTTCCAGTACTGGTCGAAACTGTGGCCCAACTGCTCGGCGACCGGGCCCACGCCGAGCATGTCGATGTCGGTGAAGTTCAGGTTGGGTTCGGCATCGAAATACTCGTCACCCAGATTGCGGCCGCCCACGATGGCCATGCTGTTGTCGGCCAGCCACAGTTTGTTATGCATGCGCCGATGTTGCTGCGACAGGTTGAACAAGCGGCCCATGGTTCGCGTCACGCCAGTGCTGCGGCCCAGATTCAGCGGGTTGAACACGCGAATCTGGATCTGTGGATGCGCCGCCAGCGTGGCGATGGTGAAGTCCAGGCCGTCACTGGTGGTGTCGTCGATCAGAATACGCACGCGCACGCCACGGTCAGCGGCCTTGAGCAGTTCATTGGCCAGCATTCGTGTACTGATGCCGTCGTGAACGATGTAGTACTGCAAATCGAGGCTTCGTTGCGCGTTGCGGATCAGCTCGGCGCGCGCGGTGAAGGCTTCGGTGCTGTCGGAAAGCAGGCGAAAACCGGACTGCCCTTGATGGGGCGCTGCCTGGGCCAGGACCGAGCGACCAAATGCCGAGTCACTCGCTGGCAGCGCCTGGCTCGGTTCGCGCTGTACGTCGAGGCTGGCGCAACCACCGAGAAACGAGGCCAATACAAGAGCAAGCAGGGGCTTTGTGACTCTCACGTGGGATCGTTCCGATTGGCGGCAGGTCTTGGCATATGGACGTTGGTATCCGCAGAAAGGTCAGTCGTTGAGATTGCTGGTTTCGGCCAGCAATTGGATGGCCGCCGCACCGACCTTGCGTACCGCATCTTCGATCTGTGCTGTTGGTTTGGCAGCGTAGTTCATCCGCAGGCAATTGCGGTATTTGCCAGAGGCGGAAAAGATGCTGCCGACGGCAATCTGTACGCCCTGGTCGTGTAAGGCGCGATTCAGTTTCAGGGTGTCGAACCCTTCCGGCAGTTCAACCCACAGCATGAAGCTGCCTTGCGGACGACTGGCGCGCGTGCCGGCCGGAAAGTAGCGGGTGACCCAGTCGATCATGGCGTCGCGATTGCGCTGGTATTGCGTCCGCATCCGCCGCAAATGCGGTTCGAAATGGCCGCCCTTGAGGAATTCGGCGATGGCAATCTGTGGCTGTGGCGCCGTGGAGCCAGTGCTGATGTATTTCATGTGCAGCACCCGTTCCAGGTAACGACCGGGTGCCACCCAGCCGATGCGCAGGCCAGGTGCCAACGTCTTGGAAAATGAACTGCACAGTAAGACGCGACCGTCCTCGTCGAAGGATTTGATCGTACGCGGACGCGGATAGGTGTAGGACAGTTCGCCATACACATCATCCTCGATGATCGCCACGTCGAAACGCTGTGCGAGCGTCAACAGCCCGCGTTTTCGCGACTCCGGCATGATGTAGCCCAGCGGGTTGTTGCAGTTGGGGGTCAACTGTATGGCCTTGATCGGCCATTGTTCCAATGCCAGTTCCAGCGCTTCCAGGCTGATGCCGGTGAGCGGGTCAGTGGGGATTTCCAGGGCTTTCATGCCCAGGCCCTTGAGGGTCTGCATGGCGCCGTGGAAGCTGGGTGAGTCGACCGCCACGATGTCGCCCGGCTCGCAGATCGCCCGAATGCTGGTAGACAGCGCTTCATGGCAACCGGTTGTGACCACCAGATCGCCCGGGCTCAATTGGCAGCCGGAATCGAGCATCAGGCGTGCAATCTGTTCGCGCAGCTCGATATTGCCGTGGATGTTGTCGTAATACAGGCCGGGCATGTCCTGCCGCCGACTGATCCGCGCCAGATCACGCAACAACGGTTTCATGGTCGGGCTGGTGATGTCCGGCATGCCGCGACCCAGTTGCACCACATCCTTTCGCGGTACCGCGCGGATCAGTTCCAGCACCTGATCCCATTGGGAGATATCCACAGGGCGTTGAGCCGGGCGACCAATCGCCGGCAGTTCCGGCAACTCGCGACTGACCGGCACGAAATACCCGGATTTGGGTTTTGGCGTGGCCAGTCCGTTGTCTTCCAGCATGCGATAGGCCTGCTGCACCGTGCTCAGGCTGACCCCGTGCTCAATGCTCAGTGCCCGCACCGATGGCAGCCGGTCACCCGGGCGATAGAAGCCCTGTTCGATACGCGTGCCGAGCAATTCAGCGAGGTTCACATAAAGGGTCATGGCACTGCCTCGGTGCGGGTGATTCGGTAGACCAGTACAGATGCGGTAAAAATCGACAATTCAGTGCTTCGAACGGCAAATCTGTATGGAAATAATACATCAGTGTTGAATCTGTAATGCTTTTGCTCGCCCACGCATCATGGAATCTCTGGCTACCCAAGTAAACAGGAGCAATGAAAATGAACGGCTTGAGCGATGTGCGGCTGACGTTACACAGTCAGGAACTGGCGGCAGGGCAGAATAACGGTGCGCACAGGTCAGTCATGCGCAATGCACCGATGGGCCTGAGTCGCTGGGCTCTGTTCTGGCAGCGCCTGCACACACGCCAGGCGCTGCTGAGGCTGACACCCGAGCAGCTCAAGGATGTCGGGCTGACGCGTGAACAGGCGCGGGAGGAGGGGCTCAAGCCTTTCTGGCGGATCTGAGTTTTGCAGTGTTTTCTCCGGGCCTCTTCGCTGGCTTGCCAGCGAAGGCGCCAGGGATGACACCAAAGCCATATCAGACCCACTCTTTGAACCGATGCCACAACATCCCCAACGCCAGTAACGGCGAACGCAGATGCTTGCCGCCGGGGAAGGTGATGTGTGGCACCTTGGCGAACAGATCGAACCCACCGCTGTGCTGGCCGCTGATCGCTTCGGCCAGCAACTTGCCCGCCAGGTGCGTGGCATTCACGCCATGGCCGGAATAGGCCTGGGCGTAATACACATTCGGTTGGTCGTTGAGTCGACCGATTTGCGGCAAGCGGTTGGCGCCGATGCCGATCATGCCGCCCCATTGGTAATCGATTTTCACGTCGGCCAGCTGAGGGAATACATCCAGCATCTTTGGTCGCATGTAGGCGGCGATATCTTTCGGGTCTCGACCTGAGTAATGGCAGGCGCCGCCGAACAGCAAGCGTCGATCCGCCGAGAGCCGGTAGTAATCCAGCGCCACTCGCTGATCACAGGCCGCCATGTTCTGCGGCAGCAGGGCGTGCGCCTGCTCCTCGCTCAACGGTTCGGTGGCGATGATGTAACTGCCGGCGGGCAGCACTTTGCCGCTGAGGTGCGGGTTGAGTTGATTGAGGTATGCATTGCAGCCCAGCACCAATGTCCTGGCGCGGACCGAGCCTTGGGCGGAATGAACCTTGATCTCGGGGCCGTAATCGATTCGGGTAACTGCGGACTGTTCGAATAGTTTGACGCCCAATCGCAGGGCGGCAGCCGCTTCGCCCAGTGCCAGGTTCAACGGGTGCAGGTGCCCGGAACCCATGTCGACAAGACCGCCGACGTAGCGGTCGGAGCCCACCACCGTGTGCATTTCATGGGGTTGTACCAGGCGGGTTTCGTAGCGATAACCGAGGCTGCGCAGTTCTTCGGCGTCTTCGGCGAAGCCTTCGAGGTCGCGGGGTTTGTTGGCCAGGTCGCAGTAACCCCAGGTCAGGTCGCAGGGGATCTGAAATCGCTCGATGCGCTGTCGGACGATTTCCACCGCTTCCAGGCCCATGAGTTTCATCTGACGCACACCGTCCGCACCGATCACATTGGCGAATTGATCGAGGCCGTGCCCGACGCCGCGAATCAACTGCCCGCCATTGCGTCCGCTGGCGCCCCAGCCGATCTTGTGCGCTTCGAGCAACACCACGCTGAAGCCGCGTTCGGCCAGTTCAAGCGCCGTGTTCAATCCCGAGAACCCGCCACCGACCACGCACACGTCGGCCAGCACTTCGCCCTTGAGCAGCGGATACTCCGGCTGCGGCAAGCTGCTGGCGGCATAGTAGGAGGCGGTGTGCTGGTGGTTCGAGACAGGTTGCCGAGCACGAGCAGTCATCTACGTGATCCTGATACTTGTGTTTATAAAATTTGACGGAGCATAAGCCGGACCTTCGCAGACGGGCAACATTGGTCGGTTGCTGCTGTCTGGATCGGGGCTTTTACGTCAGAATCCCGCTCTATTCCGATATCGGTCACCGCTTCGATGAGCTGCAACAGTCAGAAAATCCGTACCCTTCGCCAGCAGATTCCCTCATTCGAGTGCGTCTCCGGCTGCCATGACTGCTGTGGCCCGGTGACAACCTCCCCGGAAGAAATGTCGCGCCTGCCGCGCAAGACCCGGGCCGAGCAGGACGCGGCGATGGAGGAACTCAACTGTGTGCACCTGGGACCGAACGGTTGCACGGTGTATGACGAGCGGCCGCTGATCTGCCGATTGTTCGGCACGACCAAGAGCTTGCCGTGCCCCAACGGGCGGGGGCCGGTGGAGCTGATTCATCCGCGGGTGGAGAAGCAGGTGTTCGAATACATGGCCAGTACACGGCAGGTGTTGGTTTAAACGGCGGTGTACTTCAGCGGAACTGAGCCGACCCTGTCGCGGGCAGACCCGCTTCCACAGGTCAGCGCAACACCTGTGGGAGCGGGCCTGAACAAACTGTAAGTTTCAATCCGGAATCGGCAAACTCAAGCTCTCTTTCACCTCTTCCATCACGATGTAACTCTTGGATTCGCGCACATGGGGCAGCTTGAGCAGGATGTCGCCCAGCAGCTTGCGGTACGAGGCCATCTCGGAAATCCGCGCTTTCACCAGATAGTCGAAATCCCCTGACACCAGATGGCATTCCAGCACGTGGGGCAGCTTCAGCACTGCGCGTCGGAACTCTTCGAAAGTGTCGCCGGATTTGTAGTCGAGACTGATCTCGACGAACACCAGAAGACTTCCCTTGAGGTGTTGCGGATTGAGCCGCGCGTTGTAGCCCATGATGATCCCTTCGCGCTCCAGGCGCCGCACCCGTTCGGTACAGGGCGTGGTCGAGAGCCCGACCTTCTCCCCCAACTCGGTGAAGGAAATACGTCCGTCCGCTTGCAGGATCCGCAGAATGTTGCGGTCGATCTTGTCCAGCTCACGTTTGGTTTGAGTGTTGGTACGCATAGGGGATGCGCCTCCGTGAAAAGGGTTTTTGCCGAGAATTGTCGCCAAATATAGGCGCTTATATAGTGAAAATCACTGGCTATTCTTTTTTACACTGCGCACATCTAAAGCTCTGAACAACAAACGTCAGCGGTTAGCCGCGATGAGGGATATGAAAATGCGCGTTATGGTCTTGGGTAGCGGCGTCATCGGCACCACCAGTGCTTACTATCTGGCCCGTGCCGGGTTTGAAGTGGTGGTCGTCGACCGGCAGCCAGCTGCCGCGATGGAGACCAGTTTCGCCAACGCCGGCCAGGTTTCGCCCGGTTATGCCTCGCCGTGGGCCGCACCGGGCGTGCCGCTCAAAGCCATCAAGTGGCTGTTGCAGCGCCACGCGCCGCTGGCGATCAAAGCCACTGGCGACATCGATCAATACCTGTGGATGGCGCAAATGCTGCGCAACTGCACCGCCAGCCGTTACGCGGTGAACAAGGAGCGCATGGTCCGTCTGTCCGAGTACAGCCGTGACTGCCTCGACGAACTGCGCGCCGAAACCGGCATTGCCTACGAAGGCCGCAGCCTCGGCACGACTCAATTGTTCCGCACCCAGGCCCAGCTCGACGGCGCAGCGAAAGACATCGCCGTGTTGAAAGAGTCTGGCGTGCCGTTCGAACTGCTCGACCGCGCAGGCATTGCCCGCGTTGAGCCGGCCCTGGCGAGTGTCACCGACATCCTCGCCGGTGCCTTGCGCCTGCCGAACGACCAGACCGGCGACTGCCAGATGTTCACCACCAAGCTTGCAGAGATGGCCGCGAACCTCGGCGTGCAATTCCGCTTCGGTCAGGACATCCAGCGCCTGGACTTCGCCGGCGATCGCATCAACGGTGTATGGATCGACGGCAAGCTGGAAACCGCTGACCGTTACGTCCTGGCACTCGGCAGCTACTCGCCGCAATTGCTCAAGCCTCTGGGCATCAAGGCCCCGGTGTATCCGCTCAAGGGTTACTCCCTGACCGTGCCGATCACCAACCCGGCCATGGCCCCGACCTCGACCATTCTCGACGAGACCTACAAGGTCGCGATCACCCGTTTCGACAACCGCATCCGCGTCGGCGGCATGGCTGAAATCGCCGGTTTTGACCTGTCGCTGAACCCGCGTCGGCGCGAAACCCTGGAGATGATCGTCAACGACCTCTATCCTCAGGGCGGCAATCTGGCCGAGGCCAGCTTCTGGACCGGCCTGCGTCCGACCACTCCGGATGGCACGCCAATTGTTGGTGCCACGCCGTTCAAGAATCTGTTCCTGAACACCGGTCACGGCACCCTGGGCTGGACCATGGCTTGTGGCTCCGGCCGCTTGCTGGCTGATCTGATGGCGAAGAAAAAGCCGCAAATCAGCGCCGAAGGCCTCGATATTTCCCGTTATGGCAACAAAACTCAGGAGTCCGCAAAGCATGTCAATCCAGCGCCAGCTCACCAATGAGCGCATGAGTCAGATCGTCACCCACAACGGCACGGTGTATCTGGCCGGACAGGTTGGCGACGACATAAACGCCGGGATTGAACAGCAGACCCGTGAAGCCCTCGCCAACATCGAGCGTTTGCTCGATCTGGCCGGGACCGACAAAAACCGTCTGCTGTCGGTGACGATTTACCTGAAAGACATCGATGCACACTTCGCCGGCATGAATGCCGTCTGGGACCAGTGGTTGCCCAAAGGCGTCGCACCGGCCCGCGCCACCGTTGAAGCGAAGCTGTGCGAACCGGAAATCCTGGTGGAGCTGTCGGTTGTAGCCGCTCTGCCATAAGCAACTCAGAAAGATCCCTCTCCCGGCGCGACTGGCGGCTAACGTCATCAGCCTGCGCCGGTTTTTCTTCCAAACGACCGACCAGAAGTCTGCCGCCATGCGCCCTGCCCGTGCCCTGATCGACCTTCAAGCCCTGCGTCACAACTACCAAATCGCCCGTGAAGTCACGGGTGCCAAGGCCCTCGCGGTCATCAAGGCCGATGCTTACGGCCATGGCGCGGTGCGTTGCGCCCAGGCGCTGGAAGCCGAGGCAGACGGTTTTGCCGTGGCCTGCATTGAAGAAGCCCTGGAGCTTCGGGCCGCAGGCATTCGTGCGCCGGTGTTGTTGCTGGAAGGTTTTTTTGAGGCCGATGAGCTTTCGCTGATCGTCGAGCACGATTTCTGGTGCGTGGTGCATTCGCTGTGGCAACTCGAGGCGATCGAGAAGGCCGCGTTGAGCAAACCGATTGTGGTCTGGCTCAAACTCGATTCGGGCATGCACCGGGTGGGCCTGCATCCGAAGGATTACCAGGCGGCCTATCAACGCTTGCTGGCCACTGGCAAGGTCGCGAAGATCGTGCTGATGAGCCACTTCGCCCGAGCCGATGAGTTGCACAGTCAAGCGAGCGTCGAGCAAGTCGCGGTGTTTGAAGCGGCGCGTCAGGGGTTGTCGGCCGAGGTCAGCCTTCGCAATTCGCCGGCGGTGCTCGGCTGGCCGCAGGTACCGAGTGACTGGGTGCGTCCAGGCATCATGCTCTACGGTGCCACGCCGTTTGAAGAAGCCAACGCCGTGGCTGCACGCCTGCAGCCGGTGATGACCCTTGAATCGAAAGTGATCAGCGTGCGTGAACTGCCGGCCGGCGAGCCGATTGGTTATGGCGCCAAATTCATTACCCAGAAACCGATGCGCGTGGGCGTGGTGGCCATGGGGTACGCCGACGGCTACCCGCGCCTGGCACCGACCGGCACCCCAGTGTTGGTCGCGGGGCAACGTAGCCAGTTGATCGGCCGTGTGTCGATGGACATGCTGTGCATCGACCTGACCGATGTGCCGCAAGCGGGTCTGGGCTCCACCGTGGAGTTGTGGGGCAAGAACATTCTGGCCAGCGACGTGGCCATTGCGGCTGGCACGATTCCGTACCAGATCTTCTGCAACCTGCGCCGGGTGCCACTGCTCTATTCCGGGAGCTAGGGCCAGACAGGCCGGACCGGAAGTTGTCTCGCCGAACAGGATTCAGGTCAAAGTGTTGTAAATACTGAACGCTGTCGCCATGATAACGCTCATTATTCCAACAACCTGAATTCCTGGAGGCTCCAGCATTGGACGTCGGTGAGCGACTGCAATCAATCCGTAAGCTCAAAGGACTTTCCCAGCGTGAGCTCGCCAAACGTGCGGGCGTCACCAACAGCACCATTTCGATGATCGAGAAGAACAGCGTCAGCCCCTCGATCAGCTCGCTGCGCAAAGTGTTGGGCGGGATTCCCATGTCCATGGTCGAGTTCTTTTCCGAAGAAATCCTGCAGGAAAAACCGGCTCAGATCGTCTACAAAGCTAACGAACTGATCGATATTTCCGATGGTGCAGTGACCATGAAACTGGTCGGCCGGGCACACCCGAGTCGGGCTATCACGTTCCTCACTGAAATCTACCCGCCAGGCGCCGATACCGGTGAAGAGATGCTCACCCATGAGGGCGAGGAAACCGGCATTTTGGTGGAAGGGCGTCTGGAACTGGTGGTCGGACTCGAAACATTTGTGCTCGAAGCGGGCGATAGCTACTACTTTGAAAGTACCAAGCCGCATCGTTTCCGTAATCCGTTCGATGCGCCGGCGCGACTAATCAGCGCAGCTACACCGGCGAATTTTTAAGCAAAGAGGCGCCCTGCCAGCACGGCCGAGGCACCCGAGCTGTTTTACCGTTGCGCAACAAGACCCCTTCGACTTTGGGGTTGTTTCAGTGTCGCGGGCTTACCGCTATACTTGCGCCCGCCTGCGAACCGTGGCCGTAGGCGTGACTAGCCACCATTGAGGGTGAACGCGTGAATCTAATTATGAAAATGCTGGCCGTACCAGCAACCGTATTGGCCCTCTGGGCTGTCAGCGCTCAAGCTGCGACCAACGACGAAATTGCCAAGCGCCTTGAGCCAGTCGGCCAGGTTTGCGTACAGGGTAAAGAGTGCAAGGGCATGGAAGTCGCCGCCTCTGCCGGCGGCGGTGGCGGTGCCAAGACGCCTGATGAAGTGATTGCAAAACATTGCAACGCTTGCCACGGTACCGGCCTGCTGGGCTCGCCAAAAATCGGTGATACCGCCGCCTGGAAAGACCGTGCCGATCACCAGGGCGGCCTGGACGGCATCCTGGCCAAAGCCATTACCGGTATCAACTCGATGCCGCCTAAAGGCACCTGCGCCGATTGCTCCGACGCCGAGCTCAAAGGCGCGATCCAGAAGATGTCCGGCCTGAAATAAGGCGCCGCATCTTTCGCAAAAAACCGTCTCAGGACGGTTTTTTTGTGCCCGCAGATCGCCGCCACCCCCTGTAGGAGCGAGCTTGCTCGCGAAGGTTTCGAAGGTGCCGAGGCGTGTCAGGTTCACCAGGTCATCGTTGACGACCATCGCGAGCGAGCTCGCTCCTACAGGGTTTTGTGTTTCTAGCGGGCTGTTCATTGCAGCCAAGACCCGGCAAGCTCAGTCCAACCCCACGTCATGGAATGTAAGGGAGGTTCGGATGGTTCAGCTGTGTTCTATCGAGCAAGCGGTTGATGACGTGTTGGCGCGGTTGCCGGCGCATATTCACATGGGCCTGCCTTTGGGCCTGGGCAAGCCCAATCACTTCGTTAACGCGTTGTACCAACGTGTCGCGCAATTGCCGGAGCGGCGCCTGACGATCTACACCGCGCTGTGCCTGGGACGTCCTGCGTTGGGCGATGGATTGCAAAAGCGCTTCCTCGAACCTTTCACCGAACGGGTTTTCGGCGACTATCCGGAACTGGATTTTCTTGCCGATCTGCGTCGCGACAGGCTGCCGGGAAACATCCATATCCAGCAGTTCTTCATGCAGCCCGGCAGCCTGCTACACAGTGCGTGTGCGCAACAGGACTATGTCAGCAGCAACTACAGCCATGCCGCGCGGGACATCAACGCCGCCGGGTTGAACCTGGTTGCACAGTTGGTGGCCAGTCATGCCGAGCACCCGGACCGTTTGAGCCTGAGCTGCAACCCGGACATCACCCTCGACCTGTTGCCGATGATCGCCGAGCGCCGGGCTGCCGGGGAAACGATCCTGATGCTCGGCCAGGTGCACAACGATTTGCCCTACATGCCCGGTGATGCCGAAGTCGCCATCGATACGTTTGACCTGTTGATCGACGCGAAGGACAGCACCACGCTGTTCTCCACGCCGAACATGCCAGTGGGGTTCCAGGATCACTTCATCGGTTTGCACGCCAGCACGCTGGTCCGCGATGGCGGCACCTTGCAGATCGGCATCGGCGCCATGGGCGATGCGCTGACCGCTGCGCTGCTGGCGCGGCAGGCCGATAACAGCGGCTACAAGGCGCTGTTGGCGGATCTGAATCTGAGCCAGTGGGGACAATTGATCGATCGCGAAGGCGGCACCGAGCCGTTCGCCAAAGGCCTTTACGGTTGTAGCGAAATGTTCGTCAACGGCCTGCTGGTGCTGGCGGATGCCGGGATCGTGCGGCGCAAGGTCTACCCGGATGTGCCGACTCAGCAACAGGCGAATGCCGGCACCCTGGACGAAGCGGCACAGACTGACGGCATCTCGGTGCATGGCGGCTTCTTTCTCGGGCCGCGCAGTTTCTATGAACGCTTGCGTGAATTGCCACAAGGCAAGCGGCTCGAATTCAACATGACCCGCATCAGCTACATCAACGAACTCTACGGCCAGGAAGAATTGAAGCGCTTGCAGCGCCTCGATGCACGGTTCATCAACACCGCATTCACCATGACCTTGCTAGGTGCGGGCGTGGCGGATCAACTGGAGGACGGGCGTGTGCTCAGCGGGGTGGGCGGGCAGTACAACTTCGTTGCCCAGGGCCATGCGCTGCAGGGGGCGCGCTCGATACTGTTGCTGCGCAGCTGGCGCGAGTCGGGTGGCGAGGTCGGTTCCAACATGGTTTGGGAGTATGGTCACTGCACGATTCCACGGCATTTGCGCGACATTGTCGTCACCGAGTACGGCATCGCCGATCTGCGGGGCAAGACCGATGCGGCAGTGATTGAAGCGTTGTTGAATATCAGCGACTCACGTTTCCAGCCGGGGCTGATCGAGCAAGCGCAGAAGGTCGGCAAATTACCGAAGGATTTCCGCCTTGATCCGCGTTTCACCGACAACCGTCCGCAACGTTTGCAGGCGATTCAGGCGCGGCATCCGCATTTGTTTCCGGAGTATCCGTTGGGCTGTGATTTCACTGACGTGGAGCGGGATGTGTTGCGGGCGCTGAATTGGCTCAAGAGCAAATTCAAACTGAGCGAGATTCTGGAGCTGGGCAAGGCTGCGCTGGATGCGCCAGAGCCTGCGGCGTTTCCTGAGCATCTGGAACGCATGCTGCTGACCAACCCAGAAGGGTTGAAAGAGGATTTGTATCAGCGGTTGTTGCTCGCGGGCCTCAAGGCCACCGCTTCGCTGTAGGCGCTGGCTTGCCAGCGAAGGCGGTATGACAAGCAACATGGACGTTGGAATCAGGACCTCTTCGCTGGCAAGCCAGCTCCACAGGGGGTTGCGGTATGACAGGTTACTCGATGAAGGTCACGACGCCGCCGGCCAGGGATTTCACGCGAGCCAGGGACTCGACGCGATAACCCTGCGCATCCAGCTCTGCACGACCGCCCTGGAACGATTTCTCGATCACGATACCCAAGCCTGCGACGGTGGCGCCGGCCTGCTTGATGATCGAAATCAGCGCCTGGGACGCCTTACCGTTGGCCAGGAAGTCATCGATGATCAGTACGCGGTCGCTGCTGGTCAGGTGGCGCGGGGAGATCGCCACGGTGCTTTCGGTCTGCTTGGTGAACGAGTACACGGTCGCCGACAGCAGGTTTTCGGTCAGGGTCAGGGACTGGTGCTTGCGGGCGAAAATCACCGGTACGCCAAGGTTCAGGCCCGTCATGATCGCCGGGGCGATGCCCGAGGCTTCGATGGTGACGATCTTGGTAATGCCCGAGTCCTTGAACAGCGTGGCGAATTCGTCGCCGATCAGCTTCATCAGGGCGGGGTCGATCTGGTGGTTCAGAAAGGCGTCGACCTTCAGAACCTGGTCGGAAAGCACAATGCCTTGTTCGCGAATTTTCTGGTGCAGTGCTTCCATGAAGCTGTCCTCTATTGGCGTATTTTGCGCCGAAGTTCTAGATAAAGTGGTCAATTCTAGCGCTTTAACATGGCGCGTATATCCGCCAGTGCGCTATTGCCGCGAACGGCTTTGACTTCGGTCGGGGTGTCGTCGTTGCCTTCCCAGGCCAGGTCGTCCGGCGGCAGTTCATCGAGGAAGCGGCTCGGTGCGCAGTCGATGATCTCGCCGTATTGCTTGCGCTTGGCGGCGAAAGTGAAGGCCAAGGTCTGACGTGCGCGGGTAATACCCACGTAGGCCAGGCGACGTTCTTCTTCGATGGTGTCGGCTTCGATGCTAGAGCGGTGCGGGAGGATTTCCTCTTCCATGCCCATGATGAACACGTAGGGGAATTCCAGGCCCTTGGAGGCGTGCAAGGTCATCATCTGCACACCTTCGGCACCGTCTTCCTCTTCCTGCTGACGCTCCAGCATGTCGCGCAGCACCAGTTTGCCGATGGCGTCTTCGACGGTCATTTCGCCGTCTTCGTCTTTTTCCAGGGTGTTCTTCAGCGCCTCGATCAGGAACCAGACGTTACCCATGCGGTAATCAGCGGCCTTGTCGCTGGAGCTGTTGGTGCGCAGCCAGTTCTCGTAGTCGATGTCCATGACCATGCTGCGCAGGGCCGAAATCGGGTCCTCGCCGGCGCATTGTTCGCGCACCTTGTCCATGAAGCGCTTGAAGCGCGACAGGCGATCGGTGAAGCGCGAATCCAGGTGCTCGCCCAGGCCGATTTCGTCGGTGGCGGCGTACATCGAGATTTTTCGCTCGGTGGCGTAGTTGCCCAGCTTCTCCAACGTCGTCGAACCGATTTCCCGACGTGGAACGTTGATCACTCGCAGGAAGGCGTTGTCGTCGTCCGGGTTCACGATCAGGCGGAAATAGGCCATCAGGTCTTTCACTTCCTGGCGTCCGAAAAAACTGTTGCCGCCAGACAGGCGATACGGCACCTGGTGGTGCTGCAACTTCAGCTCGATCAGCTTGGCCTGGTAGTTACCGCGATACAGGATGGCGAAATCGCTGTAAGGGCGGTCGGTGCGCAAGTGCAGGCTGAGGATTTCCACGGCCACGCGCTCGGCTTCGGCGTCTTCGTTGCGGCAGCGGATCACGCGGATCTCGTCGCCGTGGCCCATTTCACTCCACAGCTGCTTTTCGAATTCGTGGGGGTTGTTGGAAATCAGCACGTTGGCGCAGCGCAAGATGCGGCTGGTGGAGCGATAGTTCTGCTCCAGCATCACCACTTTCAACGACGGGTAGTCGTCCTTGAGCAGCATCAGGTTTTCCGGGCGCGCGCCGCGCCAGGCATAGATCGACTGGTCGTCGTCACCCACCACGGTGAACTGGTTGCGCTTGCCGATGAGCATTTTCACCAGCAGGTACTGGCTGGCGTTGGTGTCCTGGTATTCGTCCACCAGCAGATAGCGCACCTTGTTCTGCCACTTTTCCAGGATGTCGGCGTGTTCTTCGAACAGCTTCACCGGCAGCAGGATCAAATCGTCGAAATCCACCGCGTTGAACGCCTTGAGCGTGCGCTGGTAGTGGGTGTAGACGATAGCGGCGGTCTGTTCCTTGGGGTTGCGCGCGTTTTCCAGGGCCTGGGGCGGCAGGATCAGGTCGTTCTTCCAGGCACCGATCATGTTCTTGATCTCGTCGACGCCGTCGTCGCCCGAGTATTCCTTCTGCATGATGTCGGTCATCAGGGCCTTGACGTCAGCCTCGTCGAAGATCGAGAAGCCCGGTTTATAGCCCAGCCGCACGTGTTCCTTGCGGATGATGTTCAGGCCCAGGTTGTGGAAGGTACAGACCGTCAGGCCGCGGCCTTCACCAGCGCGCAGCAGCGTGCCGACCCGTTCCTTCATCTCGCGCGCCGCCTTGTTGGTAAAGGTCATGGCGACGATGTACTGGGCGCGGATGCCACAGTTCTGGATCAAGTGTGCGATCTTGCGCGTGATCACACTGGTCTTGCCGGAGCCAGCGCCGGCGAGCACCAAAAGAGGGCCGCCGACGTAGCTCACGGCTTCTTGCTGCCGGGGATTGAGTCGGGACATACGTAAATTCAGGAGTCAGGACGAAATGGGCCGGCATTTTAACAGGCTCAGCGATTTGTGCTGCTCTCTCCGACTTGTGACGTATAACGCGATCTCTATTTGCCGGTTTTGTTACTTTCACGCAGGATGCGCGAGGAAATTGCGTCTAATGTTCGTAATTCCGGATACAAAGGCCTCGTTTTGATAACTGATGTCATTGGTCATTAGTTATCGGCACGGCATAATGCCCATCGCCTACATCTTTGCAGAGTCTAGGGAGCTAGCTTGTCTACGCCTGTCGAACCCTTGCGTTTGCTGCTACTGGCCGAAGAGCCAGCGTGGGCAGCGTTGTTGCGCGAGTGTCTGGCTCCGATGGGGAGCTCGGCCGTGCTCATCAGCGCGCCGAGTTGGGAGTCGGTCAGCAGTCTGTTCGACGACAACCGCAGCGCGGTGTTGTTGACGATCCCGGCTCTTCAGCCGGCGCCTGGCCGTTGCTGTCTGCCGACGGTGTTGCTGCTTGAGCATGAACCGCTGACGCCACCCGACGGTGTGAGTGACTGGCTGGTACGCGACCATCTCGACCCGGGCATGCTGCGTCGGTGCCTGCGGCATGTTCGCGAGCGCGGGGTGCTGGAAAACACTCTGCAGCGCCTCGCCGAACAAGACCCTTTGACCGGCATTGCCAATCGTCAGGGCTTCCAGACATTGTTGACGGCCCGATTGGCCGAAAACGAAGGGCGTGGCCTGGCGCTGGGCCACCTCGATCTCGACAACTTCCGTCACGCCAACGATGCCCTTGGCCACCAGGCCGGTGACCGGTTGATTCTGCAAGTGGTCGCGCGGCTCAAAAGCCAGCTTGAGGCCGGCGATCAACTGGCACGGCTGGGCAGTGATGAATTCGCCTTGCTGATCGACACCCGTCGCGCCCCTCAGCGCGCCGAGTGGATGGCCGAGCGCATCACCGAAGCGCTGGCCGAGCCGTATTGGGTCGATGGCGAAAGCCTGTTGATCGGCTCCAGCCTGGGTATCGCCCACGCTCGGGCCCAGGCCGGTGCCGACCCATTGATGTGGCACGCACACATCGCCATGCAGCAGGCCAAGAGCACACAGGGCTGCACCTTTCATATCTTCAACGAGCGCATCAACCGCAATGCCCGCAGCATCGCCGACCTCGAAAGCGAACTGCGCCGGGCATTGCGCCGCGATGAGCTGGAACTGCATTACCAGCCACGCCTGAACCTTGAGGACGGGCAGATCGTCGGCCTCGAGGCATTGGTGCGCTGGCGTCATGGCGAGCGTGGCTTGCTGCCGCCGAGTGAATTCGTGCCGCTGGCCGAGCAAAGCGGCTTGATCGTGCCACTGGGTTACTGGGTGATTTCCCGGGCCTTGCGTGACATGCAGGCCCTGCGTGAGCGCGGCTTGCCGCCTTTGCACATGGCGATCAATCTGTCGTTCCGGCAGTTTCAGGACAGCCAGTTGCTCTCGACCCTGAGCCGGCTGATTGCCGAGCGTGGCGTCGAGGCGCAGTGGCTGGAGTTCGAATTGACCGAAACCGCGGTCATGCGCCGCAGTGATCTGGTCAAGCAGACCATGGACGCCCTGGGGCGCCTGGGGGTGCGTTTCTCCCTCGACGATTTCGGTACCGGGTTCTCGTCGTTCGTACACCTCAACAGCCTGCCGATTACCTTGCTCAAGATCGACAAGAGCTTCGTCGGCGGCATGGAGCAGCGGGAAGAGAATCGCAAACTGGTCCACGCCATGATCAACCTGGCGCACAACCTCAACCTCGAAGTCGTCGCCGAAGGGGTGGAAACCCCGGAGCAACTGGAGCTGTTGCGCGGGTTTGATTGCGATCAGGTGCAGGGTTATCTGATCAGCAAGCCGTTGGCCCTGGCGGATCTGGTGGACTACCTGACGTTTGATTCCAGCCAGCAGGCGATGCTGGAAGTGGTGAGCTGACCGCGAATAATAGGCTGCCACGGAGCCCCGCAGGAGCAGGCTCGCTCGCGATGAACGACAACGATAATGCCGGTTGGCAGGTGCCCCGCGGCGTTCTCAGGTTTATCGCGAGCAAGCTCACTCCCAAAAGGGATCTCAGTCAGTCTGAGCAAACCCGTAGCGCTGCTCTGGCGACGTGTCCTGCCGAATCATTCGCTTCATCTTCCACTCGAACGCCAGCGTCAAACTCACCGCCGAGCACGCCAGGCCCAGCGCCAGGCCCCACCAGACGCCCGTCGGCCCCCATTGCAAGTCGAACGCCATCCACCACGCCGCAGGCGCACCGATCAGCCAATAGCAAGCCAGACCGACCAGGAATGTGGTCTTGGCGTCCTTGAGTCCACGAATGCAGCCCATGGCGATGGTTTGCGTACCGTCGAACAGTTCGAACCAGGCTGCGACCGCCAACAGGCTCACCGCCAGGTGGATGACGTCGCGAAACGCCGGGTCGTTGTGGTCAAGAAACAGGCCCACCAACTGGTTCGGCAACAGCCAGAACACCATCGCGAAACACAGCATCGCCGCGGCACCGAAAGCGAGGCCGACCCGGCCAGCCAGTCGTGCATCGAGCAGTTGCCCGGCACCGTAGTGCTGGCCGATGCGCATGGTGATCGCGTAGGAAATCCCCGCCGGTACCATGAACGCCACCGAGACGATCTGCAGGGCGATCTGGTGTGCGCCCAGTTGCGTGCTGCCCATGGTGCCCATGCACAGTGCCGCGAAGGCAAACAGCCCGACCTCCACCGCGTAAGTGCCGCCAATCGGCAGGCCCAGGCGCCACAGCTCTTTCAGGTACTGTCGGTTGAGCCGCAGCAGGCCCTGACGCAGCGGATAGGCGTCGTAAGCCGGGTGCCGGCGAATATGCAGCGCCAATGCCAGGGCCATGAGGTTGGCGACAATCGCCGTGACCAGGCCGATACCCATGAGCCCCAGTTTCGGCAGGCCAAACATGCCGGTAATCAAGGCGTAGTTGAGCAGGAAGTTCGCCACCGTACCGCCCAGGCTGATCACCATCACTGGCGTCGCACGGCCGATGGCACTGGTGAAGCCACGCAGGGCCATGAAGCTCAGATAGCCGGGCAGGGCGAACGGCAGAAAGATCAGAAACTGGCCGGCCGACTGGACGTTGCTTTCAGTCTGGCCGAACAGCAGCAACACCGGTTTCAGATTCCACAACAGCAGCCCGGCGACCAATGCCATCAGCCACGCCAGCCACAAACCGGCCTGGGTCAACCGGGTCGCGCCGAGGATGTCGCCGGCACCCTGACGGATCGCCACCAGGGTGCCGACTGCCGCAATCACGCCAATGCAGAAAATCGACACGAACGAATAGGTCGCCGCGCCGAGCCCGCCGCCGGCCAGTGCCTCGGGACTCAGGCGCGCCATCATCAAGGTGTCGGTGAGGACCATCAACATGTGCGCCAACTGCGAGGCAATCAACGGCCCCGCCAGCCGCAGGATGGCCCAGAGTTCAATACGCGCTGGATGCTGCATGGTCATCACGCTCGTTTATCAAAGAGGACAGGAAAGCGTCGATTCTCGGCGCTCTGGACGGAATGCACAAAGGGATAAAAAGGATGGGTGGCATGATTCAAACTCATGCTGGAGAGTTTCTGCTAGGGTGGCCAAATCCCGCTGTAGGAGCTTTCCCAATGTCACGTCGTCTCCCTCCCTTGTATGCCTTGCGCGCATTCGAAGCTGCGGCGCGGCACAGTTCGTTCACACGAGCGGCCGAAGAACTGTCGATCACGCAGAGTGCGGTCAGCCGGCACATTCGTACGCTCGAAGAGCACTTCGCCTGTCGCTTGTTTCATCGCAGTGGCCGTCATCTGCAACTGACCGAATCGGCGCGCTTGCTATTGCCTGGCATCCGCGAGGGCTTCACCGCCCTGGAGCGCGCCTGTAACACCCTGCGCGCCGAAGACGACATCCTGCGCATGAAAGCCCCGTCGACCCTGACCATGCGCTGGTTGCTGGCGCGCCTGAGTCGCTTCCGCCATTTGCAACCGGGCAACGAGGTGCAATTGACCAGCGCCTGGATGGATGTCGATTCTGTGGATTTCAACGAGGAGCCGTTCGACTGCGCGGTATTGCTGAGCAACGGGCACTTCCCGCCGGATTGGGAGGCGAGTTACCTGTTTCCCGAGGAGCTGATTCCAGTGGGCGCGCCCAACCTGCCGAATGATCAGCCTTGGGATGCGGCGCGCCTGGCAAACACCGAGTTGCTGCACCCGACACCGGACCGCCGCGACTGGCGTAACTGGCTGGAGCGCATGGGCCTGGCCGATCAAGTGTCGCTCAAGGGTGGCCAGGTGTTCGATACGCTGGAACTGGGCATGATCGCGGCCGCCCGCGGCTACGGCGTGTCCATGGGCGATCTGCTGATGGTGGCGGAAGATGTGGCACAGGGACGCTTGAGCCTGCCATGGCCAACCGCTGTCGCAAGCGGCGAGCGTTATTACCTGGTCTGGCCGAAAACCCGCCCCGGTGGCGAGCGCATGCGTCGGCTCAGCGACTTCTTGCAAAGTGAGGTCCGGGCGATGGAGTTGCCGGATGTCGAGCACTTGAGCTGAATCGATAGAGCCTCAACACCGACGGGCTTGAGCTATATCCGGGTCAAACGCTCAAGTATTCCCGTTCACCGCCGAATAGGTGCACATGGGACCTTCGTGCAGGTTCGACGCTTTCCCATCATCAGAAACTTTTACTGAGTGCGCCGCGATCAGGATGATCCGCTCGCTCGGCCAGGAGCTGTCATGCCTCAACCTCGTGCCCGGATCGCCTCACAGCTGGGTCTTGCGCTCGCCTTGATTCTGGTGACAGTCATCAGCGCAAGCACCTTGTTCGCCCTGCGTTCGCTAGATGCCGCCAACCTCGCTACCCGCGAAGAGCACCTGACCAGCGAGGCCCGGTTGCTGGCCGATCAGTTGAGCACTTTCCACGGCACGTTGCGTGAAAGCACCCAGCGCCTGGCGGGTCTGTTCGAGAAGCGTTTCAGTGCCGGCTTGAGCGTGCACCCGGATGAGCCGGTGACGGTGGCGGGCACGCAGACCCCGGGCCTGCACCTGGGCAGCGAAGTGTTAAACAACGACTTCAAGGAAGTGGACGAGTTCAAGCAGATGACTGCCGGTGCGGCCACGGTGTTCGTGCGTAGCGGTGAAGACTTTATCCGGGTCAGTACGTCCCTGAGCAAACAGGACGGCAGCCGGGCCATCGGCACGATGCTTGATCACGCCCACCCGGCTTACGCACGCCTGATGGCGGGGCAGAGCTATGTCGGGCGTGCCTTGCTGTTCGAACGCTCCTACATGACGCAATACACCCCGGTACGTGACAGCAGCGGCAAGGTGATTGCCGTGTTGTTCGTGGGCTTCGATTACACCGACGCGCAAAATGCTCAGTTCGAAAACCTCAAGCGTTTCCGCATCGGCCAGACCGGTTCCCTGGCACTGCTGGACGAGCAGAACAAATGGCTGGTGCCGATTGCCGGTGTGCAAGCGCTGGATCAGGCCGTCCCGGCGGTCATGGCGCTGATCAAGACGCCAGGCAAAGGCCGGTTCTGGAGCGACAAGTCCGAAGACTTCTACAGCATTGCCGTACCGTTTGAAGGCGGGCCGTGGTCGGTGGTGGCAAGCATGCCGAAAACCGAAATCAGCGCTGTGACCTGGAGCGTCGGTATCCAGTTGGCTATCGGCAGTCTGTTGGCGATGTTGTTGGCGGTCGGCGCAGCGGTCTGGCTGTTGCGCAGCAAACTGGCGCCGCTGGGTGATCTGGTGCGTCAGGCCGAAGCCTTGGGTGCCGGTGATTTGAGCGTGCGTCTGAGCGTGTCGAGCAATGATGAAATCGGCCAGTTGGCTCGCGCCTTCAACCAGATGAGTCAGGCGTTGTCGACCATGGTCGAACACATCCGCAACGCCTCGATGGAGGTCAACAGCCGCGCCCAGGCCTTGTCCGGGTTGTCCGGCGGAGCCTATGAAGGGATGGAGCAGCAATCGGGCGAGATCACCAGCATGGCCGGGGCCGTGGAAGAGTTCAGTGCCACCTCCCTGAACATCGCCGACAACATGGGCAGCACCCAGCGTCTGGCACTGGAAAACGCTCGGCAAACGCAAATCGGTCGTACATCGATGGACGAAGCGTCCTCGTCGCTTGAGCAAATTGCCGGCGCATTGAACAGCACGGCGACGGTGATCAATACCTTGGGACAGCGCTCCCAGGAAATCGGCGGCATCGTTGGCGTCATCACCTCGATTGCCGAACAAACCAACTTGTTGGCGCTCAACGCTGCGATCGAAGCGGCGCGTGCCGGTGAGCAGGGGCGTGGCTTTGCCGTGGTGGCCGACGAAGTACGTAACCTCGCCTCGCGCACCCGTCAGGCCACGGAGGAAATCTCCGTGATGATCCAGAGCATTCAGCAGGAAACCGGCAACGCCATCAGCACCATGGAGCAGGGTAATGTGCTGATGCAGGAAGGCTTGTCGCGCAACGCCAACGTGGCCTCCGCACTGGCGCATATCGATGAGCAAAGTCGTTCAGCCGGTCAGCAATTCGCCGCGATTACCACGGCGACCCAGGAACAGAGCAGTACGGCGACGTTGCTCAGCAGCAACTTGCAAAGCATTGCGCTGGCCAACAGCGAGCAGCGGGAAGTAGTGTCGAACCTGGCGGTCACCGCTAAAGAGCTGGAGAAGCTGGCGGCGGATTTGCGGTCGGAGGTTGACCGGTTTCGCTGATGTGCCTTTGAAATAGTCATCGAGAGCAGGCACTCATTGCGTTGCCGGCCGATACTGCAATGCCTCCGCCAGATGCTCCCGCTTGATCCCGTCGACCTGTTCCAGATCCGCCAGGGTTCGCGCCACCTTCAGCAACCGATGCGCCGACCGCAACGACAACGTCAGCCGTTCACAGGCCGTTTCCAGCCAGTTCTCATCGACTGTGGATAACTTGCAATGCCGACGCAGCCCCGGCAGATCAAGAAAGGCGTTGGCGCACCCCTGACGCTTTTGCTGGCGTTCACGGGCGTCAGCGACCAGCACCGCCGCGCTGGCGCTGTCCTCTCCGGGTTTCACCGTCGGATTCAACGCCGTGGCCTCCCGCGCCACCGTCAGGTGCAAATCGATCCGATCCAGCAAGGGCCCGGACAGTTTGTTGCGATAGCGCTGAACCATGTCCGGCGTGCAGGAGCAGCGGCCAGTGGGTTCGCCAAGATATCCACAAGGGCACGGATTCATTGCCGCCACCAACTGAAAACGTGCCGGAAACCGCACGCGATCCTTGGCCCGGGAAATCACGATATGGCCTGACTCCAGTGGCTCTCTCAAAACCTCGAGCACTTTGCGGTCGAACTCTGGAAGCTCATCGAGAAACAAAACACCGTGGTGGGCGAGGGTGATTTCACCGGGCTGTGGTTTCGAGCCGCCACCGACCAGCGCCGGGCCAGAAGCCGAGTGGTGCGGTTGTCTGAAGGGGCGCTGCGGCCAATGGCTCAACGGGACGCAACTGGTGACGGACTGAATGGCGGCCACTTCCAGTGCTTCGCACTCTGCCAGTGGGGGCAGCAGCCCTGGCAGGCGACTCGCCAGAAGCGTCTTGCCCGTTCCGGGAGGTCCGCTGAAGAGGAGGTTATGCGCACCCGCCGCTGCAATCAGCAACGCCCGTTTGGCTGCTTGCTGACCCTGCACTTCGTTCAGGTCGGGGTAGGGTTTGCTGGCGTGGATCAATCCATCGGACACATAGGGCTCAACCGGCGTGTGCCCGTTGAAATGCGCCACGGCCTGCAGCAGATGATCCACCGCAATCACCTTCAACCCCGACGCCAGGCACGCTTCTTCGGCATTCGCACGCGGCACCATCAACGAGCGTCCGGCCTTGCGCGCGGCCAACGCCGCCGGCAACACGCCCCGCACCGCACGCACTGCGCCTGACAGGGCCAGCTCGCCCAGACACTCCACATCATCGAGCGTCAATGTCGGCACCTGCACACTGGCCGAAAGAATCCCCAAGGCAATTGCCAGATCGAACCGTCCGCCATCCTTGGGCAAATCCGCCGGGGCCAGATCCAGGGTGATTCGCCGAGCCGGAAACTGCAGCCCGGAATTGATGATCGCACTGCGCACCCGATCCTTGCTCTCCTTCACCGCCGCTTCGGGCAGGCCGACCATGGTCAGCGACGGCAAGCCATTGGCCAGATGAACTTCGACGGTGACGGCGGGGGCATCCACGCCAATCTGGGCGCGGCTGTGGACGATGGAGAGGGACATGGTCGTTCCTTGAGTTGTACGGGGGCCGCCTCCTGCGGGTTTTTGCAAGGGTAGACGGCAGTGCTGTTTCCGCGGTGCATGGCAGGCAAGGAATTTTCGCAAGATGTTGCGCGGCTCCACGGGCAGCGCATTGATTCTGTGGCGAGGGGGAGCGCTCCCCCGCCGCAAACGATTCCAATCTTTAATCTCTTTGAAGAGCGATTAAAGTGCGATGCGCCAGCGTTAGTGGAAAGTGATCAGTTATTGCATTGCTGCGTGTGGAAAGATATGGGTGGCCAACTAAGTTGGCTCAGGATCGCTCGCTCGGTTGAGGCGGCTTAGAGGAAGACTGTTCGTCGTCAGGCAGATTGCTATCACTATTTAGAATTTTTAGTATAAAGCTTTCTATGTCGACCTTCTCTTTGCCTTCTGCGACATGCGTCAAATAGTTAAAGTCTAAAGCTATCAATTCATTAAGTCTGGATTCGTAGTCGCTCGGGTAGTCTGCTTGTTCTATTCGAGGTAAGCCTTTGTAATGGTCAAGGACGCTTTGGAAGAATTTGGTCAGTTTTCCTGTGGTGTTGTATTCATGCTCTGCCTCGGCAACGACTTTTTGCCTCCATGCGAATTCTTGTTTGTCTGACTCTTCCAGCGCTGCCCGTCTTTCATTAACGGTAAACGTGCCGCTGTCATCGTTATTGATCCAGTCAGGGCTAGACTGCTTTTCACTACAGGATTGCTTGTTGAGTTAATCATCACTGCAACTCCTTTGTTTTTATAAGTCAGATAGGATCTGCCGAAAAAATTACCTGTTGGCAAGGGGAAGGTCTTTCAAGGCCCGCGACGTTATTTACTTCATCGTGATTTCTACTGACCAAGCAAAGGTGGATAGGTTGGTTCTGGTTGCTCTTATGGTGCAGGTAGCACCGCCGCTGGGAGTGGCTGTGTTATTCCACTTTGGGATTTTGCTTCCATCTGGGCCGGGGGGCGTCACAAATATAGACAGATATACACAGCTTTTTGCGGTGTTACTCCTTGTGATGTTAGGAATATTCCATTGGTATCAATAACTAATATTCACTGCGGGCTAGATTTTTTTCGTGCTGATGCAGTGCTCGCGTTCAAATGACTCATTTGAGAGGAGAGCTTAGAAAGGGGGGATTTGCGGCGCAATCAGACGGCGGATGAGAGTTTCGTAGGATGTTGCCGGGACTCTTGCGGGCTTGAAGACCGCAGTCTCGGCAATTCCTACAGATAAATCTGACAGTCGTTACGACCTTGTCGCGAGCAGGCTCGCGTACACGGTGGAATGGGGCTAACCATTAGGGATTGGGGCGTTATTCTGCAGGCGGATTGAGCCTCGCTTCCATCTCCGCGACCTTCGTTTCAAGTGCTTCCAACCGTGCTCGCGTCCGCGCCAGCACGACCATCTGGCTATCAAACTCTTCCCGGCTCACCAGATCCAGCTTGCTGAAGCCACTCTGCAGCAGGGCCTTGAATTGGCTTTCGATTTCGCTTTTCGGCAATGGGGTGTCGCCGCTGAAGAGACGGGAGGCGGTGCCAGTCAGGGCGTCGAGGAAGTCTTTGGGCGCGAGCATGGGAAAGGTCCTGATAACAATGGCAGGCAGTGTATCACGCAGTGTCTATAGTCATTTCGCGGGCGGTCGATGCACGCTTTTCGCGCATGGGGACGGACGGCATCGCACCGTTGTTGTGCGTAACGCATGGAGTGTTGTTGCGAAGTTGCTGGCATCTACTGGTAAAGGCTTGAAAACAGTAGGTTTTGTGGAGATGGCAAGCTTTCTGCTTAGTCCATGGTGACCCATGCACTGATGCAGTCGCTGTGACGAATGCAGTGCGCCAAGCGAAACGCGGGGAGTGTTTCGTGAGGAGCGGGTAGCTGGCGTCGGACGGGCAGGTAAGGCCGACGATGCGTTACAAAGCCAGGCACTGCGCTTAGACTTGAGACGGGTTTGTTTTCCTGGGGCAAGTCCACCAATTCGGGAGAGAGTTTTCATGAAGCTAGTCACTGCCATCATCAAGCCGTTCAAGTTGGACGACGTGCGCGAATCGTTGTCCGAGATCGGCGTGCAGGGCATTACCGTCACCGAAGTCAAAGGCTTCGGTCGGCAGAAGGGGCACACCGAGCTGTATCGCGGCGCGGAATACGTGGTCGATTTCCTGCCAAAGGTGAAGATTGATGTCGCCATTGACGACAAGGATCTCGACCGGGTTATCGAGGCGATAACCAAGGCCGCCAACACCGGCAAGATCGGTGACGGCAAGATCTTCGTGGTCAATCTGGAACAGGCGATTCGCATCCGTACCGGCGAAACCGATACCGACGCAATCTAAGCCGCCACAAACCCAACGCCCCAGGAGAAAACAATATGACTCTGCGTAAATTCGCAGGGCTAGGAGCCCTGTTGTCCATCGTAATGCCCGGCCTGGCCATGGCGGCAGATCCGGTGGCGACTCCAGTCCTCAACTCCGGCGATACCGCCTGGATGTTGACCTCGACTGCCCTCGTGCTGTTCATGACCATTCCCGGTCTCGCGCTGTTCTACGGCGGCATGGTTCGTTCGAAAAATATTCTTTCCGTGATGATGCAGTGCTTCGCCATTACGGGGCTGGTTACCATCCTGTGGTTCATTTATGGCTACAGCATGGCGTTTGACACGACTGGCATGGAAGCAGGCGTGGTCAACTACAACTCCTTTGTCGGCAGCCTTGCCAAGGCCTTCCTCGCCGGCATCACACCGGCCAGCATTACCGGCCCTGCGGCGCTGTTCCCTGAAGCGGTATTTGTTACCTATCAGATGACTTTCGCCATCATTACTCCAGCGCTGATCGTCGGTGCGTTCGCTGAGCGGATGAAGTTCTCTGCAATGCTGGTCTTCATGGGCGTGTGGTTCACTCTGGTATATGCGCCGATTGCGCACATGGTCTGGAGCGGTCCGGGTTCTCTGTTGGGCGACTGGGGCGTACTGGATTTCGCCGGTGGCACCGTGGTGCACATCAACGCCGGTATTGCAGGTCTTGTAGCCTGCCTGGTGCTGGGCAAGCGAAAAGGCTTCCCTACGACTCCAATGGCTCCGCATAACCTTGGTTACACCCTGGTAGGCGCGGCCATGCTGTGGGTCGGCTGGTTTGGTTTCAACGCCGGTTCCGCAGCTGCGGCCAACGGTACTGCCGGCATGGCGATGCTGGTGACCCAGATCGCAACCGCCGCCGCCGCGCTGGGCTGGATGTTCGCCGAGTGGATCACCCACGGCAAACCTAGCGCACTGGGTATCGCATCGGGTGTGGTTGCCGGCCTGGTCGCCATTACCCCGGCCGCCGGTACTGTAGGCCCAATGGGCTCACTGATAATCGGCCTGGCCGCGGGCGTGGTGTGCTTCTTCTGTGCCACCACCCTGAAACGCAAGCTCGGCTATGACGACTCCCTGGACGCCTTCGGCGTGCACGGTATCGGCGGTATCCTCGGCGCGATCCTGACCGGTGTATTCGCTGCACCGTCCCTGGGTGGCTTCGGCACCGTCACCGACATTGCCGCTCAAGTCTGGATTCAGTGCAAAGGCGTGGGCTTCACGGTGATCTACACCGCGATCGTCACCTTCATCATTCTCAAGGTACTGGACGCCATCATGGGTCTGCGTATCACCGAAGAAGAAGAAGCCGTCGGTATCGACCTGGCGCTTCACAACGAACGCGGCTACAACTTGTAAGCACGCGCATGAGAAAACTTGCCCGGCTTGCCGGGCATTTTTTTGTCCGGAATTTGTCATCGTGGGCTGCGCTGAAAGGTTTTTTCTTACAGCTTTTGCGACGTTTAGGACGCGGGTTTTTGTGCCGCTGATGGCTTACAGGAATGAAGGAATATTAGGGCCTTTGTTTTTTCCCAGAGCGCGCTAGAATGCGCCCCGAACGTGCGGAGAACTGTATGTGGCAGCAGACTCTGATTACCCTGCGGGCGAGGCCCCGGGGCTTTCATCTGGTAACGGACGAGTTACTCGCCGGCTTGCCTGAACTCAGGGCGTGTCGGGTTGGTCTGCTGCATTTGTGGCTACAGCATACCTCGGCGTCGTTGACCATCAACGAGAACGCCGATCCGGCGGTACGTCGCGACTTCGAACGATTTTTCAATCGTCTGATCCCACAAGGAACAGACGGCTATGAGCATAACGACGAAGGCCTGGACGACCTCCCGGCGCACTTCAAGGCCAGCGTGCTTGGCTGTCAGCTCAGTTTGCCGGTTTCGGCGGGCCGACTGGCGCTAGGGACCTGGCAAGGCGTTTATCTGGGCGAGCACCGTGATCATGGCGGTGCCCGTAAAGTCCTCGCCACCTTGCACGGTGAAGGGGCATAACCGCTGGTCAGCAGCGGCTGTTGATTTTTTTCCGGCAGCCTTCGACAGAGGGCAAAGCTGGGCTATAACTAATCTGCTTTTCGCAAGTCATGAGGTAGAACATGAGCGACGATGATCTGGAAAACGACGACCTCGAAGTAGGCGACGACGACGAAACCGAAGAAGGTCTGGAAGCAGCGGCGGAAGACGTCGCTGAAGATGACGGCGGTGATGCGCCGGTTCCGACCGCCAAAGGCAAAGCCAAGGCAGCGGTATCAATCGATGAGCTGCCGAGTGTCGAAGCCAAGAACAAGGAGCGCGACGCCCTGGCCAAGGCCATGGAAGAGTTCCTGGCTCGTGGCGGCAAGGTGCAGGAAGTGGAGGCCAACGTGGTCGCCGATCCGCCCAAGAAGCCTGATAACAAGTACGGCAGCCGGCCTATCTAAGCCTGTTTCCTTGCTTGCTGAAAAAGCCCGCCGTCGCTGCGGGCTTTTTCATGCCTGAAACAAAAAATATGAAAGCTGCGGTGTTATCTAAGGGAGCGAGCTTGTCAGCTCGAGGCCTTGTTCCAACTCGCCAACAACGCCGGCAACTCGGTCAGGCTACGGATCTCGGCATCCGGCAATCGCTCGGCTTCCCAGTCCTTGCCGGCCGGGTTGAACCAGATCGCCCGCAGTCCCGCTTGCTGGGCGCCGGCAATATCGTCGCCCGGGTGGTCACCGATGTGCACCGCTGTCTCGGCCGTGGCACCGCCACGCTGCAGCGCCTCATGGAACAATCGAGAATCAGGTTTGGCGATGCCGATGTCTTCGGCGCATAACGCAAACTTGAAGTAGTCCGCGAGCCCCAGGCGTCGTACGTCGGCATTGCCGTTGGTCACCACGCCGAGGGTGTAATGGTTGGCCAGCACTTCCAGGGTCGGTTGTACTTCAGGGAAGATTTCCAGCTGATGCCGGGCATGCAGAAACACTTCGAAGCTCTGATCGGCCAGGTCGGACGCTTCTGTATGGGCGTAACCGGCTTCTTCCAGCGCCTGGAACAGCACCCGGCGGCGCAGGGCGCTGATGCGATGCTTGAGGTTCGGCTCGATGCTCAGGATGCGTTCGCGAATGGCCCACAAGTGCTCCACCGGCACCGCGCCCAGATTCGGTGCGTGTTCAGCCAGCCATTCACGGAGGATGGCTTCGGCGCTGACGATCACCGGAGCGGTGTCCCACAGAGTGTCGTCGAGGTCGAAGGTGATCAGTTGGAGAGTCATGAATCATCGCCTTTAATGCGTTTGGCCCGTGGATGAGCACTGTCATAGACCGTGGCCAGGTGCTGGAAGTCCAGGTGGGTATAAATCTGCGTGGTCTTGATGTCCGAATGGCCGAGCAGCTCCTGCACCGCCCGCAGGTCCTGGGAGGACTCCAGCAAGTGGCTGGCGAAGGAGTGGCGCAACATGTGCGGGTGCAGGTTTTGCCCGAGCTCACGTTCGCCAGCGGCTTTTACCCGTAGCTGAATCGCCCGTGGGCCGAGCCGCCGGCCTTGCTGGCTGACAAATACCGCGTCGTCCGCCGGATTGGCCAATGCCCGCAATGGCAACCAGAGTTCCAAGGCTTCGCGCGCCATTTTGCCCACCGGCAGCAGACGGGTTTTGCTGCCCTTGCCGAGCACCTGGACCATGCCATCCGCCAAATCAAGCTGATCAAGATTCAGTCCGGTCAGCTCCGACAGGCGCAGCCCGGAAGAGTAGAACAGCTCAAGTATCGCCTGATCGCGACGTGCCAGAAAATCATCCTCCACACCGCCTTCAAGCAGTTGCAGCGCGCGGTCAGTGTCGAGGGTTTTCGGCAGGCGGCGTTCGCCCTTGGGTGGCGTCAGGCCGTTGGCCGGATCGTGGTCGCACAGGCCTTCACGGTTCAGGTAGTGATAGAGCCCTCGCACCGCCGACAACAACCGCGCCAGACTGCGGGAGGACTGGCCTTGTGCATGCAGGCGAGCGATCAGGCTGCGCAGGCGCTGGATGTCCAGCGCTGCCCAACTGCCGATGTTCTGTTTGACGCACCAGCCCAGCACCTTGTCGAGGTCGCGACGATAGGCCGAAAGGGTGTGTGGGGACACCTGCCGCTCACTGCGCAGGTGTTCGCAGTAAGCGTCCAGTTGCCGTTCCATGTTCAGCGTACCGAGCGCAGGGAGTTGTTGACCCGTGGCAGCACGCGGCCCATGACTTCGGCGATGTAGCTCAGGAACAAGGTGCCCACCGAGCTTTTGTAGTGCTGCGGATCACGGCTGGCGATGGCCAGGATGCCGTGGATGCCCTGGTGGCTGATGGCGACGACGGCGGTGGAACCGATCTGCTTGCGCTGCTCTTCGCCGAACAGGAAGTCCAGCTCGTGCTCGCGCAGGCTGCCGCTGACGCTTTTTTCTTCCTGCAACAAGCCGCCAATAGCCACTTGCGCCTCGGCGTGGGTCACCCAGCGGCCGACCGGCATGGCATTGTCGCCAAGCAGAATGAGGCTGACAAAAGGCACCTGAAAGTCCTGGCGCAGGCTGTCTTCGACAGACATCACCACGTCTTCCAGGCTGGCGGCGTCCATCAGTGCGAGGATCAGGCGGCGGGTCTTGTCGAACAACCGGTCGTTGTCGCGGGCCACGTCCATCAAGTGCGAGAGACGGTGCCGCAACTCGATGTTGCGATCACGCAGGATGGTCATCTGGCGTTCCACCAGCGACACGGTGTCGCCGCGCCGGTGGGGAATGCGCAAGGCCGGCAGCAATTCTTCGTGCTGGACGAAGAAGTCCGGATGAGCCTCCAGGTACGCGGCAATCGCCGCCGCCTCCAGGCTCTCGGACGGGGATTCGTCGGACTGTCGGGCGGGTACCTGAGGCTTATCGGTCATGGCTTTGGCTCACTCAAAGACGCACTTGTCCTTCATATACACGGACTGCCGGGCCGGTCATCAATACCGGGTGGCCAGGGCCTGCCCACTCAATGGACAGACGCCCGCCAGGCAGGTCGATCAATAGCGGCGAATCCATCCACCCCTGGCTGATCGCGGCCACTGCGGCGGCACAGGCGCCGGTACCGCAAGCCTGGGTTTCCCCGGCCCCGCGCTCCCAGACGCGCAATTGCGCGCGGCCCCGGTCGATGACCTGGAGAAAACCGACATTGACCCGTGCCGGAAAGCGCGGGTGATGTTCGATTTTCGGCCCCAGTTCATGTACCGGCGCATTGTTGATATCGCTGACCCGCAGAACCGCATGGGGATTGCCCATGGACACGGCGGCCAGTTCCACGGGTGTGCCATCGACGTCGACCTGATAGCTCAGGGCCTGCTCAGGTGCCAGGAACGGGATGTCGGCCGGTACCAGGCGCGGGGCGCCCATGTTCACGCCGATCTGCCCGTCGTTGCGCACGTCCAGCTCGATGATGCCACTTTTGGTTTCGACGCGGATCTGCCGTTTTGCGGTCAGGCGCTTGTCGAGCACGAAGCGGGCGAAACAGCGCGCACCATTGCCGCACTGTTCCACTTCAGAGCCGTCGGAGTTGAAGATCCGATAACGGAAGTCCACGTCCGGGTTGCTGGGCGCTTCGACGATCAGCAGCTGGTCGAAACCGATGCCGGTGTGCCGGTCACCCCAAAGCTTGGCGTGCTTGGGCAGAATATGCGCGTGCTGGCTGACGAGGTCGAGGACCATGAAGTCGTTGCCCAGGCCGTGCATTTTGGTAAAACGCAGCAGCATGGTTTTACTCCGGCAGCAGGCTTTCGCCAGCAAACAACTCGGCTACCGTTTCACGGCGACGCACTTCAAATGCCTGATCACCGTCCACCAACACTTCAGCGGCACGGCCACGGGTGTTGTAGTTGGAGCTCATGACAAACCCATAGGCGCCAGCCGAATGCACGGCCAGCAGATCGCCTTCTTCCAGGGCCAATTCACGATCCTTGGCCAGGAAGTCGCCGGTCTCGCAGATCGGGCCGACGATGTCGTAGGCGCGACCGGCCGTGTTGCGCGGGCGCACGGCAGTGACGTCCATCCAGGCTTGGTACAGCGCCGGGCGGATCAGGTCGTTCATGGCCGCGTCGACGATGGCGAAATCCTTGTGTTCGGTGTGCTTGAGGTACTCGACCTGAGTCAGCAGCACGCCGGCATTGGCCACGATGAAGCGGCCCGGCTCGAACACCAGCGCCAGGTCGCGACCGTCAAGACGTTCGCGCACGGCCTTGATGTAGTCGGCAGCCAATGGCGGCTCTTCGTCGCGATAACGCACGCCCAGGCCGCCACCGAGATCGATGTGGCGCAGGTAAATGCCGCAATCGCCGAGACGGTCGACCAGGCCCAGCAGGCGGTCGAGGGCGTCGATGAAGGGCGGCAGGGTGGTCAGTTGCGAGCCGATATGGCAGTCGACGCCGACCACTTCCAGGTTCGGCAGCTGCGCGGCGCGCACGTACACGTCCTCGGCGTCGGCAATGGCGATGCCGAACTTGTTCTCTTTGAGACCGGTGGAAATGTACGGGTGAGTGCCGGCATCGACATCCGGATTCACGCGCAGCGAGATCGGCGCGCGAACACCCAGTTCAGCGGCAACCACTTGCAGGCGTTCCAGCTCGTCGGTGGATTCGACGTTGAAGCAGTGCACGCCGACTTCCAGGGCGCGACGCATGTCGTCACGGGTCTTGCCGACACCGGAGAACACGATCTTGTCGGCGCTGCCGCCGGCGGCGAGTACGCGTTCCAGCTCGCCACGGGAGACGATGTCGAAACCGGCGCCCAGGCGCGCCAGGACATTCAGTACACCCAGGTTGGAGTTGGCCTTGACCGCGAAGCAGACCAGATGTGGCATGCCCGCCAGTGCATCGGCGTAAGCCAGGTATTGGGCTTCGATGTGGGCACGGGAGTAAACGTAAGTCGGTGTACCAAAGCGATCGGCGATGGCAGACAGGGCAACACCTTCCGCGAACAGTTCACCGTCACGGTAGTTAAAAGCGTCCATGAGGTTCCCTTATTGGTAGACGTCGTGCTTGTGTGCCTTGGAGGCAGGCTTTTGCGAGGACTGGGCTTGCGCCGCAGGATCCTGGTTGTCGTCAGGCAGGTACAGCGGGCCTTTTTGACCGCAGGCCGACACAAGGCAGGCAACCGCGAGGAGCGCAGCAAGGGAGGAGATCAGGCGCTTCATGGCGAAATCCTTGAAAATGCATTAATTGCGCCGGAGTATACCGGCCACCCGGCAGCTTGCCTATGCGACGGGGCTCCCGTCTGGCGGGCCTTGGACCGATGCCGGTCGGTATCATGCAATCCTTGTGGGAGCGAGACTGCTCGCGATAGCGGTGTTTCCGTTGACCATAATGTTAAATGTGCCGGCGCCATCGCGAGCAGGCTCGCACACAGATTGGGGTTGCTGGGCGTTATCCTTTGCAATCGGGAGGCCTCGGTCGTATCTTGCGGCGCTTGAGCCTGATCAGACACTTTTTGAGGTTGCCGTAATGAGTTTGTCCGAAGCGCGTTTCCATGACCTGGTCGATGCCACCCAGCAGACGTTGGAGGACATCTTTGACGACAGCGACCTGGATATCGATCTGGAAAGCTCGGCCGGTGTGCTCACCGTCAAGTTCGAAAACGGAACCCAGTTGATTTTCAGTCGGCAAGAGCCATTGCGTCAGTTGTGGCTGGCGGCAGTGTCCGGTGGCTTCCACTTCGATTACGACGAAGAGAGCGAGCGCTGGATGTGCGACAAGAGCGAAGAGCAACTGGGCGAGATGCTTGAGCGCATCGTCAAGGCGCAAGCTGACGTCGAACTCGATTTCGAAGGCCTGTAACGCCGTGACACAATCAGCGCCCATGCGTCCGCCCAAGCCGCTCTACAGCAACGTCAGCCCGGCGGTGCCATCGCCGTGCAGCGGCGTGTGTCGGCTGGACGCGCAAAAAGTCTGCCTGGGATGTTTTCGCCACGTCGAAGACATCCGCGAATGGCGCTCGGCGGATGACGAACGTCGCCGGGTGATTTGCGAGCAGGCTCTGCAACGCCGATCCCTGTAGGGAGGGCGATGACCGCCCGGTGGCGACTTGTATATTTTTTGAGCTGTGTTAGTGTCCGGATACGCCTCAACTCATCGAGGCTCGTGAAAACCCCGCCTTTTTCTGGCGGGGTTTTGCTTTTTTCGCGCAGAAGAAAGGAGTCTGCCCTGATCATGACCGCACCTTCCATCACCCTTACCCGTCTGGACGTACAGCGTCTGGAGCGTCTGATCGACAGCCTGGATGAAACGCTGCCGGGCGTTATCGCGTTGCAAACCGAGCTGGACCGCGCCGATACATTGGTCAGTCACGAAGAAGTGCCGGCCGATGTCGTGACCATGAATTCGCGCGTGCATTGCCGTGAAGAGAGCAGTGGCAAGGATTACCACCTGACCCTGGTTTATCCAAAGGATGCCAACGCCGACGAAGGCCGGATCTCCATCCTGGCCCCCGTGGGCAGCGCGTTGCTCGGCCTGAAGGTTGGCCAGCACATCGACTGGCCGGCGCCGGGTGGCAAGACGCTGAAACTGACCCTGCTGGAAGTCGAATCGCAGCCTGCCAATGGCGGCGCCTTCCCCGAGTGACAACCTGTCAGACCTGTTCGAGCGCCCCGTTCAGTGCGTGCTCCAGGTCGGCCTTGTAGCGCAGGTACAAATTGCTTGAACTCTGCCCATCACCGAGCAGGCCTGTCAGGTCAAGGTCGGTGATGTAGCAGCGATATCGCTCGGTTTCCCGGCGCTGTTCGATGATTTCCCGGGCGACCACGCTGAATAGTTGGTCGCCATGCTCCAGCTCTGAAAACTCCCGCTGATTGCAATACAGGGTGACCTGTACCTTGCCCGGTGCCGCTTTGCCGATGATCGCCTGCACGTCATAGAACGGTTTGTTGGCCGGTGTTTGCGGTGCCGGCCGGGCTTCGACCTGGCGCGCGCGCCCCGCCCCCGAGGGCAGAAGCTGATAAAACAACGTATCCAGGCTCAGGGGGTGGGCCGCGTCCATGGGCAGCAAGGCGTCGCGCCGGTACTGGATCGACTGCAGGAACCGTTGCAGCGGCACCAGCAGGCTTTGCTCGTCATGCCACGGCAAGCGCTGCTGCCACAAGGCATTGAATTCATCGAGTACGTACAGTTCGGCCTGGTCTTCCTTGACCCGGTAAAACACCTGGAGGCAGTCGGGCTGCCCCATGGGCAGGAGCATTGCCAGATCGTGGTTTTCCAGTGCCTTGTGATCAAGGTGCAGCGGGCTGTAACGGGTCAGGTCTTCGCTCAGGTAATCGAACAGCTCAGGCAGTGTGGTCAGGGTGACGTGATTGACCTGGCCGGGTATCAGCTCAAGTACGTGGTAATGCTGCTGGACCTGAATCAGGTAGCGGTAATTGAGTTTGCTCAGCAGCAGGTTCTGCGCCGTTTCGAGGATCTCTTCGACGCGCTGGGCAATGAATTGCGCGCGGTTGTGGCAGAAGCACCGCACCCGCAGCCTGGGCTGCTGCGGTCCGTTGGGCAGATTGTTGAGGTAGTCGCGCAGGCAGTCGAGCAGGGCGTGGGGGCCGTCGAAGCGATTGACCAATACTTCGTTCCAGCTATTGAGCGTGACTTGATCCAGGGTCAGCACCAGGTTTTCCCTGACGCCGGCATAGCTCAGGGAGTCGGTGCGCTCGGTGGTCATCAGGATGTTCAGGTCGCGATGGTGCTTGAGCGGGTCGACGCCGACGTTCACCAGGATCAGCACCTCGCTGGGCACGCTGGCGCGCAACAACGGTTCTTCGGCGACGGTCTGCAGCGGCAGGCGAATGCTCTGTTGCAGGCTGCCCAGCAGGTTGAACAGTTCGAATTCGCTCAGGTCGCTGCTTCCGGGGTGCAAAGCCAGGCGGGTGCTGCTGTCGATCACGCCGTTGCGGTGGCACCAGGTCAGCAGTTCAAGCAACTGACGGCTGCGCTTGATCGGGGCGAAGTGCTCCCACTCAAGGGCGGTCAGGCTGCCGTTGTACAAGGCCCACTGGCTCGGTTCCGATTCCTTTTTGCTCGAAGCATGTACCAGTGTCAGGGTGTCTTCGGCCAGGTCCGGCGCGATGCCCGGGTTGATGAATTCGACCTTGTCCGCCTTGCGCTCGAAGGCGGCATACAGGCGTCGGCCCAGCACACTGAGGTCGCGTTTGTTGATCAGACTGGCGGTTTGGTCGTTACGGGCAAATTGGGTCAGGAAGCGGTAGCTGTAGTTCAGCTCATTGACCAGGGCCCGGCGCTCCGAGCTGACCTGGCGGACTTTCCACTGACTGCGGCTGTCGAGCAGAGCCAATTGCCGTGGGTCCCATTGCCATTCGTGGGCCAGCCGTTCCAGCAGCGAACGTTGCCAGCCCTGGCTTCGACCGCTGCTGCCGGTGAGCTTGCGATTGACCTTCAGGTAAAGCGCGCGACGCACCAGTTCCAGGCGCTCCGGCTCGTTGCGGGCAATGAGGTATTCCTCGATGCGCCGGTAGACCACGACGTACGGGTCCAGCTCGTCGAGGTCGAGCCGGTTGGCGAACACGGCTTGCTTGAAACGCAGGCTCAGGCACTGGACCCTGGGGTGTTCGCTGGCGTAAACCTCGGTCAGCAGCAGCTTGAGCACCGATTTGTATGGCGACTCGATGCCCTTGAACAGTTGCCAGAGTCCGGCACCGATAAATTCACCGGGCGGAATGTAGGCCAGATGCCCCAGGTCGAGGGTTTCGTCAGCGCGGATGAAGCGCTTGGAAATCAGCGTGTGGGTATAGCGGTCGTAACTCGCTTCTTCATAGACGGGCACCAGCCACCAGATCGGCGTGCGCCCGGCCAGCCAGATCGCGGTACGGTAAAACTCGTCCAGCAGTAAGTAGTGCTGGGTGGTACCGCAGTCTTCCGAACTCAATTGGCTATCGCGTTCGCCGCGTACGAAGCGAACCGGGTCGATCAGGAAAAAGTGCGCTTCGGCTCCCTGGCTGTCGGCCCATGCTTCGAGCAATTGGCATTTCTTGCGCAGCTCGGCGAGTTCCTGCTCGGTTAAATCCGGGCTGTGGCAGACCCACACGTCCATATCGCTCTGATCGGCCTGGGCCAGCGTGCCGAGGCTGCCCATCAGGAACAGGCCGTGAATCGGCCGCGGCGGATTGCTGCCGTGGCGCGGCTTATAGGAAAACGAGCGGGTCAGGCGTTGAGCTTCGGCCAGGGCGTTGGCATCCGGCTCGAAATTCGAAAGCCCGGCCGGTGTGCTACCGGAAACGTAACCGGGCAGCAGCGGATGATTGACATGAAAAAACAATGGCAGAAGGTTCAGCACCCCTTGCTGGCGGGTCGACAAACCCTCCATGGCGCGAGCCATGCGGCCATCGTTGAGCTTCAGAAAGCGCGCGCGCAGTTGGCTGAGAACCTTGCGGTCGATTCCCTCGTCCAGATCGGGGCGGATTTCATGGGTGCGGGTCATGTCAGCTCAAACCGGCTCACAGGGCTCGGATGTGGGGCTCTCGGTTGAGGGGCAGTTTAGCGCCTTGGCGCGGAGGCATTTAAGCTGATTTTGTTTTTCTGGCGTCAGATTTTTATCGCGTGGCGATTACAGGTCACAGAGTTTGCCCGCGGAAATCCCGTGGTGGAGGTTTCCGTGGGCAATGCGATGGAATTCAGGCTGTTTCTTTTACGCTCAGAATGGTCAGCAAGGTTTGCACATTTTGCGCGGCGTCACGACCCAGGCTGGTCAGGTAGCCGCCATCGGGTTGGTCGATCAGATCTTTTTCATACAGGCGACGGGCAGCGGCAATGGCTTTGGGGGCAGCGGTCTGATGAATTTTCAAACCTTCCTGGGAACTGTCCAGGTTGAAGAGTGCGAGGATTTCCAGTTCGGCAACCAACTCAGGGGTAAGCGACATAGGGACTCCAGACTTTCTAGGAATTAGACGACAGCGCCCCTAAGGTGATCCCACTCGTGCGGCATGTCCAGCCCTCGCGACAGGGTTTTTTCATCATGGTGAGCTTTCCCCGTTTCCGGGGCTCGCAGGAGCGGGCTCGCTCCTGCAGGGGGAAGGGGTTATTTCTTTTCCGGGGGCAACTCGGGCAGCGCGCGCAATGCCGCTTCGTACCATTCGGTGTCGAACGCGCGGTCTTCTTCGAGGATTGCGTCGATTTCTACGGCCAAAACATGGGCCATCAGGTTGAGGATTTCTTCCTTCTCGTAGCCCACCAGTGTCAGCTTGTTGAAGGTTGCCTTGGCGGCCGGCGGATTTTCGCTTTCGATCTGGTTTTCGATGGCTTCGATCAGGGTGTTTTCGGTGAATTCTTCTTCGTCGCTATCGATGTCTGTAGGCTCGCTCATGGCAGGCTCCTCAAGTTAAGGCGGCCAGTTTACCCGCATTCAGCAGCGTGATGCTGCTGGCAAGAAAGCCTCGAGCAATCTATAAACAGGCACTGCCCACCCCGCACGGCCTGGAGGCTCTGTGATGATCAAGCTTTATGGATTTTCCGTCAGCAACTACTACAACATGGTCAAACTGGCGTTGCTGGAAAAAGGCCTGGCCTTCGAGGAAGTGCCGTTTTACGGCGGCACCAGCGCCGAGGCGCTGGCCATCAGTCCGCGCGGCAAGGTGCCGGTGTTGCAGGTCGAGCAGGGCTTCATCAACGAAACCAGCGTGATTCTCGAGTATATCGAGCAGAGCCAGCAAGGCAGGCCCCTGCTGCCAAGCGATCCATTCCAGCGCGCGCAGGTGTTGGCGCTGGCCAGGGAAATCGAGTTGTACATCGAACTGCCGGCGCGCGCCTGTTTCGCCGAAGCGTTTTTCGGCATGACAGTGCCCGATGCGATCAAGGAAAAGACCAGGGCCGAGTTGCTGCTGGGAGTGGCGGCCCTGGGCCGGCACGGCAAGTTCGCCCCCTATGTAGCGGGCGACAGCTTGAGCGTGGCGGATTTGTATTTCCTGTACAGCGTGCCGCTGGCGTGTGGCGTGGCGCACAAACTGTTCGGGATGGATCTGTTGGCTGAAGTGCCACAGGCCAAGGCGCTGCTGGAACGATTGGGAGAGAACCCGAACGTGCAGCGAGTGGCGGCAGATCGGGAAGCGGCGATGCCGGCGTTCATGGCAATGGTTGCGGCGAAGAAGTAGGAATCTTCAGCACTCTTGCGAATGCCATCGCGGGCAAGCCCGCTCCCACAGGTTTTGTGTCGTGGCGCCTTCGGGCGAACGCCACAAAACCTGTGACAGCGAGCGGGCGGCGTGCAGCCTGCTCGCCAAGCTTTTTAGCGGCTGGCGAGCAACGCCTGACCGCGAACCACGGCGGCCTTCACCTGCGCCGGCGCTGTGCCGCCGATGTGATTACGGGCGTTGACCGAGCCTTCCAGGGTCAGTACTGCGAAAACGTCCTGATCGATCTGGTCGCTGAACTTGCGCAGTTCTTCCAGGCTCATCTCCGCCAGGTCCTTGCCGCTTTCCACGCCGTACTTCACCGCATGGCCAACGATTTCATGGCAGTCACGGAACGGCAGACCACGGCGGACCAGGTAGTCAGCCAGGTCAGTGGCGGTAGAGAAGCCGCGCAGTGCCGCTTCGCGCATCATCGCGTGCTTGGGTTTGATCGCCGGGATCATGTCGGCGAAGGCCCGTAGCGAGTCGCGCAGGGTATCGGCGGCGTCGAACAGCGGTTCCTTGTCTTCCTGGTTGTCCTTGTTGTAAGCCAGAGGCTGGCCTTTCATCAGGGTCAGCAGGCCCATCAAGGCGCCGAACACGCGGCCGCTCTTGCCACGCACCAGTTCCGGCACGTCCGGGTTTTTCTTTTGCGGCATGATCGAACTGCCGGTGCAGAAACGGTCTGGCAGATCGATGAACTGGAATTGCGCACTGGTCCACAGCACCAGTTCTTCGGAGAAGCGTGACAGGTGCATCATCGCGATGCTGGCGGCCGAGCAGAATTCGATAGCGAAGTCACGATCGGACACGTTGTCCAGCGAGTTGCCACCCACTGCGTCGAAACCCAGCAATTGGGCGGTGTATTCACGGTCGATCGGGTACGTGGTCCCGGCCAGGGCGGCGCTGCCCAGAGGCATACGGTTGGTGCGCTTGCGGCAGTCGACAAGACGCTCGTAGTCGCGGCTGAGCATTTCGAACCAGGCCAGCATGTGGTGCCCGAAGGTGACGGGCTGTGCGGTCTGCAGGTGGGTGAAGCCTGGCATGATGCTGCCCGCTTCGCGTTCGGCCTGTTCCAGCAAGCCTTTTTGCAGGCGGGTGATTTCGCCCAGAATCAGGTCGATTTCGTCGCGAAGCCAAAGGCGGATATCGGTGGCGACCTGGTCGTTACGACTGCGTCCGGTGTGCAACTTCTTACCGGTCACGCCGATGCGGTCGGTCAGGCGCGCCTCGATGTTCATGTGTACGTCTTCGAGGTCGATGCGCCAGTCGAACTGGCCGGCCTCGATTTCACCCTGGATGGTCTTCAGGCCATCGATGATGCTGTCGCGCTCGGCATCGGTGAGCACGCCGACCTTGGCCAGCATGGTGGCGTGGGCGATCGAGCCCATGATGTCGTGGCGATACAGGCGCTGGTCGAAGGTGACGGAGGCGGTGAAGCGGGCGACGAAGGCGTCGACGGGTTCACTGAAGCGGCCGCCCCAGGACTGATTGGTCTTGTCAGTGCTCATGAATTCGCTCGTATCGGCTGAAGAAAGATGGCGTTGAAAGCTGCCGCGGATAATAACAGGGTTGCCATTGCTGTCGCTGACACTGGTCGCCTGGTTTTTTCATGGCCAGCGCCTGTCCCAGGCAAGTCCTGTGCAATTGGCTCAACGATATTTTTCATTTGGGCAATATCGTCCCGGCAACCGTCTACAGTTGGACAGTAGGATCAGTGCACTTCTCGGTGCGCAAGCGGACTATAAGAAGAGGGGGTGTTCAGATTGCGTATCAGCAAACCCTGTGGCGCTGTGTCGCCAATGCGAGCCTGGGCCGCCAATTGCCCGGCGGATGAAAATTTAGCCGTCGGTCTCGCGGCACTTTTTGACGCTCGCGCTAGTCTTAGCGTGGATCGCGGTGACGGACGTCACTTACCCTGTCTACGCTATCCTTGTGCGAGACTCACGCAGGAATCCAGCGCAATATGAATGTCCTGATCGTTGATGACGACCCCCTAGCCCGCGAGCGCCTGAGCCGAATGGTTGGCGAACTCGAGGGATACAGTGTCCTGGAGCCCAGCGCCACGAACGGCGAAGAAGCGTTGGCACTGATCGACAGCCACAAGCCGGATATCGTGCTACTCGATATCCGCATGCCAGGCCTTGATGGCCTGCAAGTGGCCGCGCGATTGTGCGAACGCGAAACCCCGCCCGCCGTGGTGTTCTGCACAGGGCCCGATGAATTTGCCGTGGAAGCCTTACAGGCCAGCGCCGTAGGCTATCTGGTGAAACCTGTGCGAACCGAACATTTACATGACGCATTAAAGAAAGCCGAGCGACCCAATCGTGTTCAACTCTCGGCCCTGACCCGCCCGGCCGCCGAAAGCGGCAATGGTCCACGCAGCCACATCAGTGCCCGAACCCGAAAGGGGATCGAGCTGATTCCGCTGGATCAAGTGGTCTACTTCATTGCCGATCACAAATACGTGACCTTGCGCCACGAGAGCGGCGAAGTGCTTCTGGATGAGCCGCTCAAGGCCCTCGAGGACGAGTTCGGTGACCGCTTTGTGCGGATCCACCGCAACGCACTGGTCGCTCGTGATCGCATCGAACGGCTGCAACGAACGCCACTCGGGCACTTCCAGCTGTTCCTCAAAGGCCTGAACGGTGACGCCTTGATCGTCAGTCGACGCCACGTGGCGGGCGTTAGGAAAATGATGCAACAGCTTTAATTCGCCGGTTACAGGCGTATTTCACACCCGAATGCCGGAAATCCGGGGCCAGGGAGGCCGAGTAGTATCTGATACAAGTCAAAGTGGATTTGGCTGAGCTGTTATTATCCGCCGTATCTATTCAGTACGGATTGATCCATGTCCTCTCGCGAAATCCGCATCGCCACGCGTAAAAGTGCTCTCGCCCTGTGGCAGGCCGAATATGTCAAAGCCCGTCTTGAAGAGGCCCATCCCGGTCTGCTCGTGACGCTGGTCCCGATGGTCAGTCGCGGCGACAAGCTGCTTGACTCGCCGCTGTCGAAAATCGGTGGCAAGGGGCTGTTCGTCAAAGAGCTGGAAACCGCGTTGCTGGAAAACGAAGCCGACATCGCCGTGCATTCCATGAAAGACGTGCCGATGGACTTCCCCGAAGGCCTGGGGCTGTTCTGTATCTGCGAGCGCGAAGACCCGCGCGATGCATTCGTCTCCAATACCTATGCCAGCCTGGATGAGCTGCCCGAAGGCAGCATCGTCGGCACGTCGAGCCTGCGTCGCCAGGCCCAATTGCTGACCCGTCGTCCGGACCTGGAAATCCGCTTCCTGCGCGGCAACGTCAACACTCGTCTGGCCAAGCTCGATGCCGGTGAATACGACGCCATCATCCTTGCATCCGCCGGTTTGATTCGCCTGGGCTTCGAAGATCGCATTACGTCGGCCATCAGTGTCGACGACAGCCTGCCCGCCGGTGGCCAGGGTGCCGTGGGCATCGAATGCCGCAGTGCAGACAGTGAAATTCACGCACTGCTGGCGCCGCTGCATCACCAGGACACCGCCACCCGCGTGACGGCCGAACGCTCCCTCAATAAACACCTCAATGGCGGCTGCCAGGTGCCGATTGCCTGCTATGCCGTGCTTGAAGGCGAGCAGATCTGGTTGCGTGGTCTGGTGGGGGATCCGAGCGGCGGTCTGCTGCTGAATGCCGAAGCTCGCGCGCCGCGTGATCAGGCCGAGGCCTTGGGTGTGCAAGTGGCCGAAGACCTTTTGAGCCAGGGCGCCAACGAGATTCTCAAAGCGGTCTATGGCGAGGCAGGTCACGAGTGACGGGCTGGCGCCTGCTGCTGACGCGTCCGGCGGATGAGTCGGCGGCGCTGAGCGATCTGCTGGCCGAACAGGGGATTTTCAGCAGTAGCTTGCCGCTTTTGGACATAGCGCCGATCCCTGCCTCTGACACAATGCGCCAGGTGATGCAGGAACTGGATCGCTACAGCGCCGTGATCGTGGTCAGCAAGCCAGCCGCCCGGATTGCCCTTGAGTTGCTTGACCGGTTTTGTTCGTCAGCGCCCCATGTGCAGTGGTTCAGTGTCGGCGCGGCGACGGCGCAGATCCTTGCCGATCATGGCCTGGACGTGAGCTTTCCGGCGCAGGGCGACGACAGCGAAGCCTTGCTTGAACTCGCGTCGTTGCGCGAGGCTATCGCCGGGCCTGATCCGCGCGTGCTGATCCTGCGTGGAGAGGGCGGTCGCGAGTTGCTGGCAGAGCGCCTGCGCGAGCGAGGTGCTAGTGTCGAGTATCTGGAGCTGTACCGTCGTGAACTGCCGCACTACCTGCCGGCAGCGTTGCCACGGCAGATCGAAGCGGAACGCCTGAACGGGCTGGTGGTCAGCAGTGGGCAGGGTTTTGAGCACCTGCATCAATTGGCCGCAGATGCCTGGCCACGGTTGGCACGATTGCCGTTGTTTGTACCAAGCCCCAGGGTCGCCGAGCTGGCACGTGCCGCCGGAGCCCTGACAGTTGTGGATTGCCGCGGCGCCAGTGCCGCGGCTTTGCTGACGGCGTTACGGGAGCACCCCGTGCCCGTTCTCTAATGCAAAGGATGGATACGTGAGCGAAACAGCCTTGCCTAAAGAAGACGTCCGGCCAGTGCTCGATGCACCGGTTGAAACTCCACCACCCGCTGCAGAGCAGCGCCGAGGCAATGGGCTGGCAATCGTCGCGCTGCTGTTGGGCGCTGCCGGTGTCGCGGTGGGGGGCTGGGGAGTCTGGCAGGTGCGTCACCTGCAAGCGACTAACCAGCAACAGCTGAGTCAGGTGCAGGCTTTGAGTGATGAGTCGCAAAGCCTGAAGCTCAATGAGCAGCGCCTGAGTGCGCGCCTTGAGCAACTTCCCGGCGCCGATGTGCTGGAAGAGCGCAGCCGCCTGGTAATTCAGTTGCAGGGCGATCAGCAGCGCCTGAACCAGCGTCTGGAAACCGTTCTCGGCGCCAGCCGCAAGGACTGGCGTCTGGCCGAGGCCGAGCACCTGCTGCGTCTGGCCAGCCTGCGTCTTTCCGCCTTGCAGGACATCAGCAGTGCCCAGGCCCTGGTGCAGGGCGCCGATGAAATTCTGCGCGAACAAAATGATCCCGGTGCCTTCGCCGCCCGCGAGCAAGTGGCCAAAACCCTGGTGGCCTTGCGCAGCACCGAGCAACCGGATCGCACCGGACTGTTCCTGCGACTGGGAGCATTGCGTGAGCAGGTGGTCGGCCTGACCGAGCTGGCGCCCGAGTACAAGGATCGTGGCGAATCGCTGCTCGGCCTCACCGCCGATGGCGACGGTGCGAGCCGTTGGGCCCAATGGTGGGATCAGATTTCGCGCTACATCCGCATCGATTTCAATGCCGATAAAAATGTCCGCCCGTTACTGGCCGGGCAGAGCCTGAGCCAGGTGCGACTGGCCCTGAGCCTGACGCTCGAGCAAGCGCAATGGGCCGCGCTCAATGGGCAGGCGGCAGTGTACTCCCAGGCACTGGACGAAGCGCGCGATGTGCTCAAGGGCAACTTCAACCCGGACAACCCGCAGAGCAAAGTGATGCTTGAACAGGTGGCCGAGTTGAGCAAGCAGCCTGTCACCGTGGTCACTCCGGATCTGACCGGCACGCTGAGTGCGGTTCAGGCTTATCTGGAGCGGCGTAACGTGAATGCCGAAGACTCGGTCAAGCCCATGGCCAAACCTGCCGCGAACACGGCGCAGGAGGCCACGCCATGAAGCGCCTGTATGTGATCGTGTTCCTGGTCATCGCCGCGACCGCCGCGCTGGGCTTGGCGATAGCGGAGCACTCCGGCTACGTGCTGATCGCCTACAAGACCTTTCGCTACGAATCGAGCCTGTGGGCAACGTTGGCCCTGGTGGCTGTCCTTTGGCTGGTGTTCTGGGGGATCAAGGCGTTGGTCGAGTTGGTGGCGACTTCCAGTGGCGTGGTCAACCCATGGTCACGGCGCAATCGCAGTCGTCGGGTGCAGGTTGCGATCGAGCATGGTCAGCTGGATCTGGCTGAAGGTCGCTGGGCCAGCGCGCAGCGTCATCTGGCCCGGGCGGCGGAAGCCGAACGCCAGCCGCTACTGTATTACCTCGGTGCTGCCCGTGCCGCGAACGAACAAGGTCATTACGAGGAAAGCGACAACTTGCTGGAGCGTGCGTTGGAGCGTCAGCCCCAGGCCGAGCTGGCAATCGCCTTGAGCCACGCGCAATTGCAGACCGATCGCGGTGACACCGATGGCGCCCTCGCGACCCTGCAAGCAATGCACGAGCGCCACCCTCATAACGTCCAGACCCTTCGCCAGTTGCAGCGCCTGCATCAGCAGCGGGGCGACTGGCCGGCGTTGATCCGGTTGCTGCCGGAGTTGCGCAAGGACAAGGTCCTGCCCGCGGCTGAACTGGCCGAGCTGGAGCGCCGTGCCTGGGGAGAGAACTTGTCCCTGGCGGCACATCAGGAAGCAGACGGACCCGTCGGCTTGCAGACGCTCAATCGTGCCTGGCAGCAGCTGAGTTCGGCCCAGCGTCAGGAGCCTCAACTGGTGCTCGCCTATGCCGAACAACTGCGCCAACTGGGGGCTCAGGTCGAGGCCGAAGACGTCTTGAGGACAGCGCTCAAGCGCAACTACGACAGTCACCTGGCGCGGCTCTACGGTTTGGTTCGTGGCAGTGATCCGGCGCGTCAGCTGCAACTGGCTGAAGGTTGGCTCAAGGAGCATCCAGCCGACCCGAGCCTGCTTTTGACCCTGGGGCGCCTTTGCCTGCAAAGCAGCTTGTGGGGCAAGGCGCGGGATTATCTGGAAAGCAGTCTGCGCGTGCAGCGCAACCCGGAAGCCTGTGCCGAACTGGCTCGGCTGCTGGCGCAGATGGGGGATACCGAGCGCAGTAATCAGCTGTTCCAGGAAGGTTTGGGCTTGCTGGACGAGCGTTTGTTGGCAGCACCACTGCCGGTGCCGTCTCACGCTTGAGAGTGAGTGAAGGGTCGCCCGAAGGGGCGATCCGATGGTGCAAATTTTTGTCGGAATTTTCCTTTCGTGATGGGGCTTCAGCAGAATCCTACAAGCGACTACATCTGATCCTCTGTTTTCTGTCGGGAATTCCCTACACTCTTGCTGAAGTGTCCCTGCCAACCTGCCTTGAAAGGCTGTCGCGCTTTCCTCTACCGCAGCCGTCGGTCCTCACTGTTACGGAAAAGCCATGCCTATGGCCTGCTCACGTTCTCTGTTTTTCATGGTCTTCATTGCGGGCACCCTGGTCCTGGGCGTGTCCTATTACCTTGAATACGTCGTCGGCCTAAAGCCATGTGGCTTGTGCTTGTTGCAACGGTTTTGCCTGGCACTGCTGACAGGCTTCTGCCTGATGGCTTCAGTGCATGGTCCCGGTCGCTTCGGTTCTTTCCTGTATTGGCTGCTCGGACTGATCAGTAGCCTGGTCGGCACTGTCCTGGCATGGCGACAGGTGTTGCTGCAAAGTGATCCGGCGCAGCAATTGTCGACCTGTGCGCCCAATTTGAGTGACCTGTTCGCCAGCGCGCCCTGGACGTGCATCTTGCAGCAGATGTTCAAAGGCACCATCGACTGCGCACAAATCTCCTGGACGCTGTTTGACTTGAGCATCCCGGAGTGGAGTCTGCTGTTCTTCGTCGCGATGATGATTCTGGCGGGTTATCAACTGCTGCATCATGTCTGGACCGCCGTTCGGCGACCGCTCAGCGACGAGTCGTCGCACCAGGCCCTGGTGGGTGATTAAACACTTGTATGAACTTTATCGCCTGCGTACCTTGAAGCCACAGTCGTGCGGGCATAATCTGGCCCGCACGTGTCATTGGAATTATGTTGCTCGATGACGCTCTGCCTGGCCGATTCTTGACCTTCAAGAGTATGACGGGTGTAGGGCAGCATGACCCACAAGGGAAGAGAGATCGCCATGCTCGAAAGTTGTCAGAATGCTCAGGAACGTTGGGGTGGAGTACATCTGCTGATCGATCGTTGGTTGCAGGAACGTCACGAACTGGTTCGTGCCTATGATGCGCTCGGTGCCAGGCCCGAGGCTCTGGGGGAAAACCGCAAACCTTTGCAGGAATTCTGCGGTGTGCTGGTTGATTACGTGTCCGCCGGGCATTTCGAGATCTACGAACAGCTGACCGGTGAAGCCAAGGCTTTCAATGACAAGCGTGGTCTGGAGCTGGCTGAGACCCTCTACCCGCGCATCGACGTCATCACCGAGAAACTGCTCGCGTTCAACGACCTGTGCGATGCAGGCAAGTGCGTTGCAGAGAAATTCAAGGAGCTGGGTGGTCTGTTGCATGAGCGCTTCGAACTGGAAGATTGCCTGATCGAAGTTCTGCACACCGCTCACAAGGCAGAAGACTCGGTTCAAGCCTGAAGTCTCTCCTCGCAATACCAAAAACGGTGCGCTTTGCGCACCGTTTTTCGTTTCTGCCATTCAGCCAGTGGCACCACGCAGTTCGACTTCGAACACCAGCGGTGTAAACGGCGCGATCAAGTCGCCGGCACCATCGGCGCCATAGGCTTGCGCCGATGGAATCACCAGGCGCCATTTCGCACCGACCGGCATTTGCTGCAGCGCACTGCGCCATCCGCTGATCACGCTATCGAGACTGAACCATTGTGGCTGGCTGTTCTGGTCGAACACCGTGCCGTCGGGAAGGCGACCGATATACAGCACCTGCACCTTGCCGTTGGGCCCGGCCTTGGCGCCAGTGCCTGGCGTCAGTTCTGTCAGCAGTATTCCATCTGCCAGTTCACGAACACCGGGCTTGGCTTTTTCCTCGGCGAGAAAGCGCTGCTCTTTTTCCAGGGCCACTTCGCTTCGGGGCGCAGGCGTTTGCATGGCGACCCGGGCTTCGTGCTCATTCAGGATCTGTTCGATCTGCTCGTCTTTCAAAGCCAGAGGCTTGCCTTGATAGGCTTGCTGCAAACCTTCGACGAGCGCCTGCAGTTGCAGATCGGGGACCTCCTGGCGCAGGCGTTCGCCGAGGCTCGCACCCAGACTGTAAGCCAGATCGTGAGCGTCATTTTCCTGGGTTTTTTCGGCCGCGTGGGCAGTGGAAAAAATCACGCACAGCGATAAAAAAAAGTAGCGCGACATGGGCACCCTCCAACCTGAGATGCGGGCGATTATGCCAGTGCGAATGCATTCAACGGTGAACTGCTTTTACGCAAGAGCAGAACATTTTCGATTCGTTGCAACGCAACGCTCTGGATACTGTCAAGATGCCCTAGCGGCGGTAGCAGCAGAGGTCTAGTATGAGCCGCACCCACGTCAGCCAGGAGGTAAACCATGTCGGCCACCAAGAAGCCTGTAAATACCCCGTTGCACTTACTTCAACAACTCTCGGGCAGCTTGCTCGAGCATCTGGAAACCGCTTGTTCCGAAGCACTGGCTGATGCTGAAAAACTGCTCGCCAAGCTGGAAAAGCAGCGCGGAAAAGCGCAGGAAAAATTGCACAACGCCCGCACCAAATTGCAGGACGCTGCATCGGCCGGCAAGGCCAAGGCACAAGCCAAAGCGAAGGACGCCGTGAAGGAACTCGAGGACCTGCTTGATGCCCTCAAGGAGCGTCAGTCGGACACTCGCGGCTACATCCTGCAACTCAAGCGCGACGCTCAAGAAAGCCTGAAACTGGCCCAGGGCGTTGGTCGTGTTCAAGAGGCTGTCGGCAAGGCATTGTCCCTGCGTGCGGCCAAGTCTGCTGCGGCCCCTGCGAAGAAAGCCGCTGCCAAACCGGTTGCTGCAAAAGCACCGGCCAAGCCTGCCGCCAAACCGGTTGCCAAGGCACCGGTGAAAGCCGCAGCCAAGCCTGCTGCAAAACCTGCGGCGAAAAAAACCGTCGCGGCCAGCGCTGCCAAACCGGCAGCTAAAACAACCGCCGCCAAACCGGCTGCGGCCAAACCGGCTGCTGCAAAAACAGCTGCTGCCAAACCAGCCGTAGCGAAAACTGCTGCAGCGAAACCAGCGGCAAAACCAGCGGCAAAAACCGCCGCTAAACCTGCAGCCAAAACCGCAGCGGCGAAACCTGCTGCCAAGCCAGCCGCTAAACCTGTCGCAGCTAAACCCGCTGCCAAGCCAGCGGCAAAACCTGCTGCAAAAACGACGGCTAAACCAGCCGCCAAACCTGCTGCGGCGAAACCTGCCGCTGCCGCCAAACCTGCCACGGCCAGTGCAGCAAAACCCGCCGCAGCAAAACCCGCTGCCAAGCCAGCTGCAGCCAAGCCTGCCGCTAAGCCAGCCGCCAAACCTGCTGCCAAACCAGCCGTGAAAAAACCGGTTGCCGCCAAGCCGGCCGCCGCGCCAGTTGCCAAGCCAGCCGTCCCGGCTGCAGCCGCCACACCTGCTCCGGCAGCCACCCCCTCGACAGTCGCGCCAGCGCCAACGCCGGCCGCTGCTCCGAGCGCAACCACCTCCAGCCCAACCAGCGCTTCCTAAGTGCCGGATACCGCGACGCGCAGCTGATGCAGCGCGTCGCGGTCCAGGTGAGCGGCGCCCGCCGTGACACCTTCGAGCCAGACCGACAGATCGGTCACTTCTTCCTGCGGCCAACCTTGTGCCGATCGCTCCAGTCGTAGCAACAGATGTCGCTCGGCTTCCAGCTCCAGGGTCTTCACCTGTTCGCGCAGTGCATTCAGTTCAGCGTCATTCATGGCGATGGCTTTCCATTGCATGCGTAATGCCCGCAGCGGTTGCACGACATCGCTGTCCCACGGCTCAACCACGCTGCGTAGTTGCTGCAGGCGTTGCCCATTGCAGGCGACCCCTCGCCGTCCCAGCCAGGCCGCGCAGAGCAGCAGGCACACGTTGACACCCGCCGACTGCAATTGCAGGCACGCCTGTTCAACGCCCGGACGGGCATAAGTGCTCAGGGAAAAGCTCCACAGGTCAGAGGACATAGTGCTACTCGCGCCAGTTGCGAGCGAAGCTGGTAGACTCCGCCGCCATTATGATTCGACTTCAGAACCTGACTTTACAGCGTGGCCCGCAACGTCTGCTAGAAGACGCCGAGTTGACGCTGCACGCCGGCCAGAAAGCCGGCCTCATCGGTGCCAACGGCGCCGGCAAATCGAGCCTGTTCGCCTTGCTTCGGGGTGAGCTGCACCCGGACTCGGGTGATTGCTTCCTGCCGGCCGACTGGCGTATCGCCCACATGCGCCAGGAAGTCGATACGCTCGAACGCCTGGCGGTCGACTACGTGCTCGATGGCGACCTGCGCCTGCGTCAGGTGCAACGCGACCTCGCTGCAGCCGAAGCGGCCCATGACGGTGCCGCTCAGGCCCGTCTACACTCGGAACTCGACAGTGCCGACGGCTACACCGCCGATGCCCGTGCCCGCAAGCTGCTGGCGGGCCTTGGATTCACCAACGAGCAAATGGACCGGCAAGTCGGTGATTTCTCCGGTGGCTGGCGGATGCGTCTGAACCTGGCGCAGGCATTGATGTGCCCCTCGGACCTGTTGCTGCTCGACGAACCGACCAACCACTTGGACCTCGACGCCATCATCTGGCTGGAAGAGTGGCTCAAAAGCTATCCCGGCACCTTGATGCTGATTTCCCACGACCGGGATTTCCTCGATGCCGTGGTCGATCACGTGGCTCACGTCGATCAACGCAAGATCACCCTGTATCGCGGTGGCTACAGCGCCTTCGAACGCGCTCGCGCCGAACGCCTGGCCCAGCAACAACAGGCTTACGAGAAGCAGCAGGCGCAACGTGCGCACATGGAAAGCTACATCGCCCGTTTCAAGGCCCAGGCCACCAAGGCCCGCCAGGCCCAGAGCCGGATCAAGGCGCTGGAACGGATGGAAGAGCTGACCGCGGCCCACGTCGACTCGCCGTTCGACTTCGTCTTCCGCGAATCGCAGAAAATCTCCAGCCCGCTGATCAACCTGTCCGATGCCCGACTGGGTTATGGCGAGAAGGCGGTGCTGGAGAAGGTCAAGCTGCAACTGACGCCTGGCGCACGGATCGGCCTGCTTGGCCCCAATGGCGCCGGCAAATCGACCCTGATCAAGAACCTTGCGGGTGAGCTCACGCCGCTGGCCGGTCGCTTGACCCGTGGCGAGAACACGGTTGTCGGTTACTTCGCCCAGCATCAGTTGGATTCCCTGGACTCGAAGGCCAGCCCGTTGCTGCACTTGCAGCGCCTGGCACCGACCGAGCGCGAGCAGACCCTGCGTGACTTCCTCGGCGGCTTCGACTTCCGTGGTGCGCGGATCGATGAGCCCGTGCTGAATTTCTCCGGTGGCGAGAAGGCGCGTCTGGCGTTGGCGCTGATCGCCTGGGACCGACCGAACCTGTTGCTGCTCGACGAACCAACCAACCACCTGGATCTGGAAATGCGCCTGGCGCTGACCATGGCCCTGCAGGAGTTCAGTGGCGCGGTACTGGTGGTTTCCCACGACCGTCATTTGCTCAAAAGCACCACCGACAATTTCTATCTGGTCGCCGATGGCAAGGTCGAAGAATTCGACGGTGATCTGGAGGACTACACCCGTTGGCTGGTGGAGTACCGTCAGCGCAATGCCCCGGTCAGCAACACGCCGGTCAATCCGGACAAGACCGACAAGAAAGCCCAGCGTCAGGCTGCGGCGGCGTTGCGTCAGCAACTGGCACCGCACAAGCGCGAGGCCGACAAGCTCGAAGCCGAACTGGGCAAGCTCCACGAGAAACTGGCGAAGATCGATGCCAGTCTCGGTGACAGCGATATCTACGAACCGGCGCGCAAGAACGAATTGCGTGATCTGTTGGCCGAACAGGCCAAGTTGAAGGTGCGTGAGGCCGAGCTGGAAGAAGCCTGGATGGAAGCCCTGGAACTGTTGGAAAGCATGCAGGCGGAGCTGGAGGCGCTGTCCTGATGGACGCCCTCAAGTTACCGTTGCCGGCAGTGTGGGTCGAGCCGATCTGGCTCGGTGCGCAAATCCTGTTGATCCTGCTGGCCGGTTACTTCACCCAGCGCTTCGTCGCGAAATGCCTGAACCGTCTCGGTGAGCGCTACCCGTTTCCGCCACAATTGCTGATGCCGCTGCGCGGCGGCCTGCGCTGGCTGATCATGGGCAGCGCGCTGATTTTCGTGCTGGAGCGTCTCGGGGTTTCGGCCACGGTGCTCTGGACCGCGCTGTCCGGATTCGTCGCGGTGGCAGCGGTGGCGTTTTTCGCCATGTGGAGCGTGCTCTCCAACCTGCTCTGCGCGATTCTGATCTTCACGGTCGGCCCCTTCCGCCTCGGCGATGTGGTCGAGCTGGTGGACACCACCGACAAGCCCGGGGTCAAAGGCCGGGTAGTAGCGATCAATTTGCTTTACACCACATTGATCGAGGCCGAAGAGCTCGGAACCGGCAGTGCCATGGTGCAAGTGCCCAACAGCCTGTTTTTCCAGCGTTCGGTTCGACGCTGGCGCGGCAGTGATGTCTTTCCTTCGAGCGGTTTCGAAAAGTAGCCGAGACACCGGCCGCGCTGGTCGGCAGTCGTCATGTCCTACAAAAAATCGGTGGTCATCGGGCCAAAGCCGCATTAGCTTAGACGTCTGTTACGAGTCTGAGTCGAGGTGTGCGATGGAGCTTCAAACATGGTTGGCGTTTTTCGCCGCCTGCTGGGTGATCAGCCTGTCTCCTGGTGCGGGCGCCATTGCGTCGATGTCCAGCGGCCTGCAATACGGTTTCTGGCGCGGGTACTGGAATGCTCTTGGCCTGCAATTGGGGCTGGCGCTGCAGATCGCGATTGTCGGCGCCGGTGTGGGCGCGATTCTCACGGCGTCGGCGACCGCGTTCTACGCAATCAAATGGTTCGGTGTGGCGTATCTGGTCTATCTCGCGATCAAACAATGGCGTGCGTTGCCCAGCGACATGAGCGATAACGCCGCCGTGCGCCCGATCGGCAAACCGCTGGTGCTGATATTCCGTGGGTTCCTGGTCAACATCAGCAACCCCAAGGCGTTGGTGTTCATGTTGGCGGTGCTGCCGCAGTTCATCGACCCCCACGCGCCGCTGCTGGCGCAGTACCTGATCATTGGTGTAACCATGATCTGCGTCGACCTGATCGTCATGGCCGGTTACACCGGGTTGGCATCCAGGGTGCTGCGAATGTTGCGCACGCCCAAGCAGCAGAAACGCATGAACAGGACCTTTGCCGGCTTGTTCATTGGAGCGGCGGCCTTCATGGCGACCCTGCGCAAAGCCGTCGTTTAACCCCACGTTGACAAAAAAGGCGACCTTTGCAGGTCGCCTTTTTTATTGCCGCAAGGGTTGGATCAACGCGCCCGATTGGCCTGACGACCCATGGCTGCGGGTCGGCGAACGGTCGATGGGGGCGCCGACTCCTTGTTTCGCTCTGACGCTGGCAGAGCAGACAACACTTGAGTGAAAGTCATTGAGAGTGAACAATATATTACTTCGTATTTCCAATTGAGACTCATTCATGATTGCCCCGTCCCGTTTCCTGGCCTGGCTGTTTGTGCCGTTGCTGGCCTTATGCAGCTCCCATCTGCTGGCCGACACGGTGGAAGGCGCGCCGAAAGCGCTGCACCTGCTCGACTACATCGGTGCGGATTACCCGGCAACGGTGCAGGCAGGCAAGGTCACTGACGAGTCTGAATACCGCGAGCAGCTCGAATTCACCCGGGTGCTGCAAGGGCTGGTCGCCGCCATGCCGGACAAGCCGGAAAAAGCCGGGCTGGAGCAGGGCATCAGTGCGCTGCATGCGGCGATCACGGCGCGTCAGGACGGCGCGGATGTCGCCCGTCAGGCCCGGCAACTGGGCGCGAAACTGGCCGTGGCCTACGAGGTCAGCCAGGCCCCTGTCATAACCCCGGACCCAACTCGTGGCGCACCGCTGTACGCCCAGCATTGTTCGGTGTGCCACGGCGATGCGGGCGCTGGCGACGGCCCTGCGGGTGTCGGCCTGACCCCGCCACCGGCCAATCTGCGGGATGCCGCACGCCTGGATCACCTGAGCCTCTACGGGATCTACAGCACCCTGGGACTCGGCGTCGAAGGCACCGACATGCCGGCCTTCGCCGATCAGCTGGACGATCGTCAGCGCTGGGATCTGGCCACTTACGTCGCCAGCTTCAGTGCCGATCCGGCGGCGGCCAGCAGCGACAAGGTCTACAACATTGCCGATCTGGCCCGTCAGATGCCATCCGAAGTTCAGGTGGCGGAAGGCCCGCAAGCGGCTGCGACGTTCCGTGCCCAGCGGGCGCAACCACCGCAGGTCAAGCGCGGCCCGGCGCAGTTGCTCGACTACACCGCCGCCACGCTGGACAAGAGCATCGCGGCCTATCGCGCCGGTGAAAACGATCAGGCCTATGACTTGTCGGTGGCGGCGTATCTGGAAGGCTTCGAGCTGGTCGAAAGCTCGCTGGATAACGTCGATGCCAACGTGCGCAAAGACACTGAAAAATCGCTGATGGCCTACCGTCAGTCATTGCAGGATGGCTTGCCGTTAGAGCAGGTCGAGCAGCGCCTGGAGGCCGCCAAGGCCAAGTTGAAAGTGTCCGCCGGGTTGTTGGGCAGTGATGGTTTGAGCTGGTCCCTGAGCTTCATCTCTGGTCTGCTGATTCTGTTGCGCGAAGGTCTGGAAGCCATCCTGGTGCTGGCGGCAATCCTCGCCTTCTTGCGTAACACCGGTCAGCAATCGGCGGTGCGCAGTGTCAACGTCGGTTGGGGGCTGGCGCTGTTGGCCGGTCTGGGGACATGGGCGCTGGCGGCGTATGTGATCGATGTCAGCGGCTCCCAGCGGGAACTGTTGGAAGGCGCGACGGCGCTGTTTGCCAGCGTCATGGTGCTGTGGCTCGGCGTGTGGATGCACGACCGTCGTCATGCCGCGGCCTGGCAGGATTACATCAAGAGCAGCCTGGTGGGCGGGGGCGGGCGTTTCGGCTTTGCGATCCTGGCGTTTTTCTCGGTTTATCGGGAGCTGTTCGAAGTGATCCTGTTTTATGAAACCCTGTGGCTGCAGGCCGGCCCTGCCGGTCACGATGCGGTACTGGCCGGTGGGGCAACGGCGCTGGTGCTGTTGGTCGGCCTGGCATGGGTCATCCTGCGTGGTTCGGCGAAACTGCCGCTGGCGCTGTTCTTCAGCATCAACGCTGCTCTGCTGTGCGCGCTGTCGGTGGTGTTCGCCGGGCATGGCGTGAAGGCGCTGCAGGAAGCCGGGATCTTCGGTACGCGGCCGGTGCCGTTCTTTGAATTCGACTGGCTGGGAATTCATGCCGATGCGTATTCGCTGAGTGCTCAGGCGGTGGCGATAGTTGCGATTGTTGTGTTGTATGGTCGGAGCTGGATGGCTGAGAAGCGTCGGGTAGCTGTTTCTTAACGCATTCGCTTTGCTCACATTCGCGAGCAGGCTCGTTCCCACAGGATTAGCGCTAACCTTGTGGGAGCGAGCCTGCTCGCGATGCTTTTTGGAAGAGGAAAAACTGATGCGTGTCTGGATCGATGCCGACGCCTGCCCCAGGGCGGCCAAGGACCTGGTGATGAAGTTCGCCCTCAAGCGCCGCTTCGAAGTGGTGCTGGTGGCCGGGCAGCCGCAGATCAAGCCGGGCCTGGCGCTGGTGAAGCTGATCGTGGTGCCGAGCGGCCCGGACGCGGCCGACGATTACCTGGTTGAGCACGCGGTGCCTGGGGAGTTGGTGATCTGCAGCGATGTGCCGCTGGCCGACCGTCTGGTGAAAAAGGGCGTTGCCGCGCTGGACCCGCGAGGCAAGGAGTTCGATGCGCAGAACATGGGTGATCGGCTGGCAGTGCGTAACCTGTTCACCGATCTGCGAGAGCAGGGGCAGATGGGTGGTGGCCCGGCGCCGTTTGGCGAGCGGGAAAAGCAGGCGTTTGCCAATGCACTGGATCGGATTTTGACCCGGTTATCGCGCAACGCCTGAGCGTGTGCCGCCCTCGCCACAGAAATCAGTCACTGCGATGTGTCAGGCGTCGTTTTCGTGGGTCAGCTCAAGCACTCGGTCGACCAGCTTGTTGATGCCGGACGCCGCTTCGCTGATCGACTGCGCCAACATGTACGCCGGAGTGGTCACCAGTTTGCGTGCCTTGTCTTCGACGATTTCGCTGACTGCGCATTCCTTGTGGGTTGCGCCCATCTTGTTCAGGGCGGCTGCGGTATCGGCGTCGTTGCCGATGGTGCAGGTCACGCCCGGCCCATAGATCTTCGCTGCCAGTGCCGGCGAGATGCAGATCAGGCCGACCGGCTTGCCGGCCTCGGCAAAGGCTTCGGTCAAGGCCAGTACGTCTGGTTGCACGGTGCAGCCGGTGCCTTCGACGGCAAAGTTGGAGAGGTTCTTGGCCGAACCGAAACCGCCGGGAACGATCAAGGCATCGAAATCCTCGACGCTGGCTTCGCGGATGTCCTTGACCTCGCCACGGGCGATGCGCGCCGACTCCACCAGCACATTGCGCGACTCGGGCATTTCTTTGCCGGTCAGGTGGTTGATCACATGCAACTGCGCGATGTCCGGGGCAAAACACTGCACCTGGGCGCCGCGCTGGTCCAGGCGCAGCAAGGTAATCACGCTTTCGTAGATCTCTGCGCCGTCGTACACGCCACAACCGGAAAGGATCACTGCAACTTTTTTGCTCATGGGCTTTTCTCCAGATTCATGGCGTTAAATGTCCACTAATTTGTCACTCGTTGCCATAGGGTTAAATCGCGGCTACACATAGCATCTGTCCCCAGGATTCCGATCAGGGCGCGTCATGGACTTCATTCTGTATGCGGTGCCGTTTTTCTTTGTGCTCATTGCCGTCGAGCTGTTGGCCGACCGTTGGCGCGGGATGAGCAACTATCGGGTGGCGGACGCGATCAACAGCATCAGCACCGGCGTGCTGTCGACCACCACCGGCCTGCTGACCAAGGGCGTGGGGCTGGTCACTTATGCCTTTGCCCTCAAGCATCTGGCGCTGTTCGAGCTTTCGGCCGACAGCGTTTGGGTCTGGGTTTTCGCCTTCGTCTTCTACGACTTCTGCTACTACTGGCTGCATCGCATGGGCCACGAACGCAACATTCTCTGGGCCGCGCATTCGGTGCACCACCAGAGCGAGGACTACAACCTCTCCACCGCCCTGCGTCAGACCAGCACCGGATTTCTGCTGAGCTGGATCTTCTACCTGCCCTTGGCGGTGGTTGGCGTGCCGCTGCTGGTATTCGTCAGCGTCGCCGCGCTGAACCTGCTGTACCAGTTCTGGGTGCATACCCGGCACATTCCCAAGCTCGGTTGGTTCGAGTGGTTCTTTGTCACGCCGTCCAATCATCGGGCTCACCATGCACAGAACGCTCTTTACATGGATCGCAACTACGGCGGGGTGTTCATTATTTGGGATCGCCTGTTCGGCTCGTTCCAGGAAGAAGACGACACCGAACCGGTGATCTTCGGCGTGACCACGCCGCTGGCGAGCTGGAATCCGATATGGGCGAACGTTCAGTTCTATGCGCAGTTGTGGGCGGATGCCCGGCGTGCGCAAAGCACCTGGGACAAGTTGCGGATCTGGTTCATGCGCACCGGTTGGCGGCCGGCGGACGTAGCGGCCAAATACCCGATGAGCAAACCGGACCTGACCCAGTTCCGCAAGTTCGAGGTGCCGCTGGACGGGCGTCAGCAGCTCTACGTCTTGCTGCAGTTCTGCGTTTACATCGCGTTGGGCAGTTACTTGATGAATCTGGAGCCGAGCCTGTCGACCACCGCTCTGGTCTTGGGCTGGAGTGCAATGGCGTTGGGACTGTTCGTGCTGGGCGTGGCCCTGGAGAATCGCTCGTGGGCGTTGAAGCTGGAGTTATTGCGACTGGTGTCGAACGTGCCGCTGGTATGGCTGGCGCCGCTGGTGGGGCTGTGGCCGGCCAGCGCGGTGGGCTGGGTCGGCCTGCTCAGTTACAGCTTGCTCAGCGGCATCGGTCTCTACTGCTGCAGAAACCGCTTCACTCGGCTGGCGTCTTAGGACTTTCGGTTTTGGCCCGCTCGGCCTTCAGGGCTTGCTCGTCGGCATAGATCTGTTTGGCCAGGCGGGCATTCTTGAAGCGTCGGCGCAGCCACAGGATCAGGCCCAGGATGAGCAGGGCGCCCAGCACCCATAGCTCGTATTTCTTGATGCTGCCGAGCATGCCTTCCAGCACCGCGCCGAAGTGATAGGCGGCGGCAGCCAGCGCGGCAGCCCAGACCGCGGCCCCAATGCCGTTGAGCAGCAAGTAGCGGCCCGGTGGGTAGCCCGACAGGCCGATGGCGACGGGCATCACGGTGCGCAACCCATAGACGAAGCGGAAGCTCAGCACCCAGATGTCCGGGTGTTTGCGGATATGTTCCAGCGCCCGGTCACCCATCAGTTGCCAGCGGGGTTTGCGCGCAAGCAACTTGCGCCCGTGCTTTCGTCCCAGGAAGTACCACAGCTGATCGCCGGCATAACTGCCGAAGAACGCCACGACCACCACCAGGTTGATATCCATGTATCCACGGAACGCGAGGAAGCCTGCGAGCACCAGAATGGTTTCGCCTTCGAAGAACGTGCCGAGAAACAGGGCAAAGTAGCCGAAGTCATGCAGAAATTGTTGGAGCATTGTCTGGGTGCTGGCGAAATGAACGCGCAGCCTAACCCTTCGTACACATTCAGGAAAGTGTCCAAATGTGTCTCGACGTGAACATTTCCTACAAGGACAATGGAATGCGGCTACCTGTCGCAGCGTGCACATAACTGTCACACGTTGGTCATAATGGCCGCTTATAACTGTCACGCTCGCCCGTCAGCGCGGGCTCAGGAGTCTGCCGTGAGCTTTACCCCCGCCAACCGTTTGTTCCCTGCAACCCGCCTGCGCCGCAACCGCCGTGATGATTTTTCGCGTCGTCTGGTCCGTGAAAACGTGTTGACCGTCGATGATCTGATCCTGCCGGTGTTCGTGCTGGACGGTGAGAACCGTCGCGAAGCGGTCGCCTCGATGCCGGGCGTCGAACGCCTGACCATCGATTTGTTGCTGGAAGAGGCGGCCAAATGGGTCGAACTGGGGATTCCGGCGCTGGCGCTGTTCCCGGTCACTCCGCCTGAACTCAAGTCGCTGGACGCCGCCGAAGCCTGGAACCCCGAGGGTATTGCCCAGCGTGCCACCCGGGCCTTGCGCGCGCGGTTCCCTGAGCTGGGCGTGATCACCGATGTCGCGCTGGACCCGTTCACCACCCACGGTCAGGACGGCATTCTCGACGAAGAAGGCTATGTGCAAAACGACATCACCGTCGACGCACTGGTCAAGCAGGCCTTGTCCCATGCCGAAGCCGGCGCTCAGGTCGTTGCTCCGTCGGACATGATGGACGGTCGCATCCAGGCCATTCGCGAGGCACTGGAACTGGCCGATCATGTCAATGTGCGGATCATGGCCTACTCGGCCAAGTACGCCAGCGCCTATTACGGCCCGTTCCGCGATGCGGTGGGCTCGGCGCTGAACCTGGGCAAGGCCAACAAGGCCTCCTATCAGATGGACCCGGCCAACAGCAACGAAGCCCTGCACGAAGTGGCGGCTGACTTGTCAGAAGGCGCAGACATGGTCATGGTCAAGCCAGGCATGCCCTATCTGGACATCCTCTGCCGGGTCAAAGAAGAATTCAAAGTGCCGACTTTTGTTTATCAGGTCAGCGGCGAGTATGCCATGCACATGGCGGCGATCCAGAATGGCTGGTTGAGCGAAGGGGTGATCCTCGAATCCCTGACCGCCTTTAAACGTGCAGGCGCTGATGGCATCCTGACGTACTTTGCCGTTCGCGCAGCTCAATTGTTACGAGAGCAAAAATAGCCCTCCCAGGAACATTCGATGAATACCGAAGTACTCACTGAAGTTGCCGTAAAAGACGCTCAGCCTGTGGTGGAGCAAATCGACGAAACCCCGCCGGAGCTGGAGCCCGCTCCGCAAGCGGTCGCCGAAACCGCCGCGGCAGCGCCAGCGATTGCGATTCCGGGCCTGGATGACAGCAGCCTGTATATCCACCGCGAGCTGTCGCAACTGCAGTTCAACATCCGCGTACTGGAACAGGCGCTGGATGAGTCCTACCCCTTGCTGGAGCGGTTGAAGTTTCTGCTGATCTTCTCCAGCAACCTGGACGAGTTCTTCGAAATTCGCGTGGCTGGCCTGAAGAAACAGATCACCTTCGCCCGTGAACAGGCCGGTGCCGATGGCCTGCAACCGCATCAGGCCCTGGCCCGCATCAGCGAGCTGGTGCATGGTCACGTTGACCGTCAGTACGCGATTCTCAACGATATCCTGCTGCCGGAGCTGGAGAAGCATCAGGTCCGCTTCATTCGTCGCCGGCACTGGACAACCAAGCTCAAGACCTGGGTTCGTCGTTACTTCCGCGATGAAATCGCCCCGATCATCACCCCGATCGGCCTCGATCCGACGCACCCGTTCCCGTTGCTGGTCAACAAGAGCCTGAACTTCATCGTCGAGCTCGAAGGCATCGACGCCTTCGGTCGCGATTCCGGCCTGGCGATCATTCCGGCCCCGCGCCTGTTGCCACGGATCATCAAGGTGCCGGAAGAAGTCGGCGGCTCCGGCGACAACTATGTGTTCCTGTCATCGATGATCCACGCTCACGCCGATGACCTGTTCCAGGGCATGAAGGTCAAGGGCTGCTATCAGTTCCGCCTGACCCGTAACGCCGACCTGGCGCTGGACTCCGAGGATGTCGAGGACCTGGCCCGCGCCTTGCGCGGTGAACTGTTCTCCCGTCGCTACGGTGACGCGGTGCGTCTGGAAGTGGCTGATACCTGCCCGAAACACCTGTCCGACTACCTGCTCAAGCAATTCAACCTGAGCGAGACCGAGCTGTATCAGGTCAATGGCCCGGTGAACCTGACGCGACTGTTCAGCATTACCGGCCTGGACAGCCAGCGCGAGCTGCAATACGTGCCGTTCACGCCGCAGATCCCCAAACTGCTGCAGAACAGCGAAAACATCTTCAGCGTGATCAGCAAGCAGGACATCCTGTTGCTGCACCCGTTTGAGTCATTCACCCCGGTGGTCGACCTGCTGCGCCAGGCGGCAAAGGACCCGCACGTTCTGGCCGTACGCCAGACGCTGTACCGCTCCGGCGCCAACTCGGAAATCGTCGATGCGCTGGTGGATGCCGCGCGTAACGGCAAGGAAGTCACCGCCGTCATCGAATTGCGCGCGCGGTTCGACGAAGAATCCAACCTGCAACTGGCCAGCCGCCTGCAAGCGGCGGGTGCGGTGGTGATTTATGGCGTGGTCGGCTTCAAGACCCACGCCAAGATGATGCTGATCCTGCGTCGCGAGGCCGGTGAAATCGTGCGTTATGCCCACCTGGGTACCGGTAACTACCACGCCGGCAACGCCCGCCTGTACACCGACTACAGCCTGCTGACCTCCGACGACGCCTTGTGCGAAGACGTTGGCAAGCTGTTCAGCCAGTTGATCGGCATGGGCAAGACGCTGCGCATGAAGAAGTTGCTGCATGCGCCGTTCACCCTGAAGAAGGGCATGCTCGACATGATTGCCCGCGAAACCCAGTTCGCCCTCGACGGCAAACCGGCGCACATCATCGCCAAGTTCAACTCGCTGACCGATCCGAAGATCATCCGTGCGCTGTACAAGGCCAGCCAGTCGGGCGTGCGCATCGATCTGGTGGTGCGTGGCATGTGCTGCCTGCGGCCGGGCATCGCCGGGGTTTCGCACAATATCCATGTGCGCTCGATCATCGGTCGCTTCCTCGAGCACACCCGGGTCTTCTACTTCCTCAACGGCGGCGACGAGCAGATGTTCCTGTCCAGTGCCGACTGGATGGAGCGCAACCTCGACAAACGCGTCGAGACTTGCTTCCCGGTCGAGGGCAAGAAGCTGATCATGCGGGTCAAGAAGGAGCTGGAGTTGTATCTCACTGATAACACCCACAGCTGGAGCTTGCAGTCGGACGGCCGTTACATCCGCAATACGCCGACCGGCAACCAGAACCCGCGCAGTGCACAGGCGACATTGCTGGAGCGCCTGGGCAGCCCGATCCTGACGGTTCGTTAACGCACAAAACCTGTGGGAGCGAGCAAGCTCGCTCCCACAGGGGTGGGTTACTTGCTGAATCGCGGGCACAAAAAAGGGCGATCCATTGGATCGCCCTTTTTGCTTTTGCTGGTTTTCAGCGAGCGTTCAGGACGATGTCGACCCGGGTGAGCCATTCCGCTTCGATGGCGAAATCAGCCTGTGTCAGCTGGTTGTCGTCCAGCCAGTTTTCCGGGAATACCACTTCCAGGCTGTTGCCATTGGCATTGAGTTCGACCTGAGGCATGGCTTGAGTGCCGCGGATGTGATGGAACAGGATCGCGAAGCGCAGCAGCACGCACAGGCGAATCAGTTTGATGCCGTCATCGCCGAACTCGGCGAATTTGTCCTTGGGAATATTGCGACGGTGGCCGCGCACCAGCAGTGCGAGCATCAATTGGTCTTCGCGGGAGAACCCGGCCAGGTCCGAGTGTTCGATCAGGTAGGCGCCGTGCTTGTGGTACTGGTAGTGGGCGATGTCCAGGCCCACTTCGTGGACCTTGGCGGCCCAGCCGAGCAGTTCACGCCAGACACCGTCCTCCAGATCCCAGTCCTTGGCCACCTGATCGAACGCATGCAGGGCCTTGCGTTCGACCCGCGCCGCCTGTTCAAGGTCGACGTGATAACGCTCCATCAGCGAGGTGAGGGTGCGTTCGCGCACGTCCTCATGGTGATGGCGACCCAGCAGGTCGTAGAGCACGCCTTCACGCAGGGCGCCTTCACAATGGTCCATGCGTTGCAGTTCGAGGGCGTCGAAAATGGCTTCGAGAATCGCCAGGCCGGCCGGGAAAATCGCGCGGCGGTCGGGCTTGATGCCTTCGAAGTCGATTTTCTCGACATCACCGAGCTTGATCAGCTTGCGCTTGAGCCAGGCCAGCCCCTCGGCGTTGACTTCGCCCGCACCATGACCGCCGGCCTTCAATGCCAGGCCGATGGCGCGGATGGTTCCCGAGGAGCCGATGGCTTCATCCCAGGTCAGGCGGTGCAGGGCGTGTTCAATGCTCATGATCTCCAGCCGTGCCGCCGTGTACGCCTGGGCGTAGCGGGCCGGGGTGATCTTGCCGTCCTTGAAATAGCGCTGGGTGAAGCTGACGCAGCCCATTTGCAGGCTTTCGCGCAGCAAGGGTTCGAAACGCTGGCCGATGATAAATTCAGTACTGCCGCCACCGATGTCGGCCACCAGGCGCTTGCCCGGGGTGTCGGCGAGGGTGTGGGACACGCCGAGATAGATCAGGCGCGCCTCTTCACGGCCAGAGATGACCTCCACCGGGTGCCCCAGGATTTCTTCGGCGCGACGGATGAATTCGGCGCGGTTGCGGGCTTCGCGCAGGGCATTGGTGCCGACGATGCGCACGGCGCCCGTGGGCATACCGTTGATCAGTTGGGCAAATCGTTTGAGGCAGTCGAGCCCGCGCTGCATGGATTCTTCACTGAGCTGGCGCTCCTCGTCGATGCCGGCGGCTAGCTGAACCTTTTCCCCGAGACGTTCGAGAATGCGGATTTCGCCGTTCTGGGCCTTGGCCACGACCATGTGAAAGCTGTTGGAGCCCAGGTCGATTGCGGCGATCAGGGACAGATTCTTGGCTTGGGATTGCGGCATGGTCAGGGTCTCGGTCGATAACCCTGACATCGTGCCACGATCAAAGGCTGCCGCCAACGCGCAGTGTTCAAAGCCTTGATCCTGCGCAGGTTCTGTGGCGAGGGAGCAAGCTCCCTCGCCACAGAGGATTTAACCGGTTGCTTCTACGGTGCCAATGAAATTCGCCAGCTCCGCCGTCTGTGGATTGGCGAACAGCACTTTCGGATCCCCCACTTCATGCACCTTGCCCAGATGCATGAACACCAACTTGTCCCCAACCTCCCGGGCAAAGCGCATTTCGTGGGTGACCATGATCAGTGTCATGCCTTCCCTGGCCAGTTGCCGGACCACGCTCAACACTTCATTGACCAGCTCCGGGTCCAGTGCCGAGGTGATTTCATCGCACAACAGCACTTTCGGCGACATCGCCAGGGCACGGGCAATCGCCACGCGCTGTTGCTGCCCACCGGACAGTCGATCGGGGAAGGCGTCGAATTTCTCGCCCAGTCCTACGCGCTCCAGCATCTGCCGCGCCAGTTCGGCGGCCTTGGCTTTCGGTACTTTCTGCACCACTTGCGGCGCGAGCATCACGTTCTCGCCCACCGTCAGGTGTGGGAACAGGTTGAACTGCTGGAACACCATGCCGACTTTTTGCCGCAGGCTGCGCAGGTCCGCGCGGGCGGCGTCGAGGTATTCGCCGTCGACTTCGATGACGCCGTCGTTGATCGACTCCAGTCCGTTGAGGGTGCGCAGCAGGGTCGATTTGCCCGAGCCGCTGCGCCCGATGATTGCCACCACCTGGCCTTCCTCGACACTCAGGTCGATGCCTTTGAGTACATGGTGATCGCCGTAATATTTATGCAAGGCGGAAATTCTAAGCAGAGGCATGCAGTCTCCTTTCCAGGTAGCGCGCGCTGAGGGACAAGGGGTAGCAGAGCAAGAAGTAGCCGAGGGCGACGAGGCCGTAGACCATGAAGGGTTCAAACGTCGCGTTGGCGAGCATGCCGCCGGTTTTGGTCAGCTCGGTGAAGCCGATGATCGAGGTCACGGCGGTGCCTTTGACCACCTGCACCGAGAAGCCCACGGTCGGCGCCACGGCGATGCGCAGCGCCTGCGGCAGAATCACATAGCGCAACTGTTCCAGAGGGCTCAGTGCCAGGCTCGACGAGGCTTCCCACTGGCCGTTGGGAATCGAATCGACGCAACCGCGCCAGATCTCTGCCAGGTAAGCGCTGGTGAACAGGGTCAACGCCAGCGCTGCCGCCGCCCACGGCGAAATTTCCACCCCGGCCAACGCCACGCCGAAGAACACCAGAAACAGTTGCATCAACAGCGGCGTGCCCTGGAACAGTTCGATGTAGGTGCGGGCGAAGTTGCGTGGCAGGGGATTGTCCGAGATACGCATCACCATGATCAGCAGCCCGATCAAGCCGCCACCGATAAACGCCACCAGCGACAGCGCCAGGGTCCATTGCAGGCCCGTGAGCAGGTTGCGCACGATGTCCAGGAAGGTGAAATCGCTCATCGGCTGCTCCTTGCTACGAATCGGTGACCGATCCAGTTGAGCAACTGGCGGATCAACAGGGCCATGCACAGGTAGATCAGCGTGGTCAGGGCGTAGGTTTCAAAGGCGCGGAAGTTGCGCGATTGAATGAAGTTGGCGGCGAAGCTCAGCTCTTCGGTGGCGATCTGCGAACACACGGCAGAGCCGAGCATGACGATGATGATCTGGCTGCTCAGGGCCGGCCAGACCTTGCTCAGGGCCGGCAGCAGCACTACGTGACGGAACGCTTCGAAGCGCGTCATCGCCAATGCCGCCGCAGCTTCCAGTTGACCGCGGGGGATCGCCTGGACGCCGGCGCGGATGATCTCGGTGGAGTACGCGCCCAGATTGATCACCATCGCCAGCACGGCGGCCTGCCATTCGGAAATCTGCAGGCCCAGCGAGGGCAGGCCGAAGAAGATGAAAAACAACTGCACCAGGAATGGCGTGTTGCGGATCAACTCGACATAGACGCCGAAAATCCCGGCGAACGGACGGATGTTCCACGCCCGCACCAAGGCTCCCACGATGCCGACACTCACACCGAGCACCGCGCCAATGGCCGTCAGCTCAAGGGTGAACAAGGCCCCGCGCAGCAGCAGATCGGTGTTTTGCACCGCCGGCAGGAAATCGAACTGATAAGCCATAAAGGGGCTCCTGCGCGCAGAGTCAGAGGTCGGCCGGCAGCGGTTCTTTGAGCCAGGTCAGGGCGTTCTTCTCCAGAGCGCCGTCGCCCTTGGCGGTGACGAGGATCTGGTTGACCTTGTCCAGCAGCGCCGGCTCGTTCTTGTTGACGCCCACGTAGACCGGCGAATCTTTGAGCTTCACTTTCAGCGCCGGCACGCGTTTCGGGCTCTTCTCGCTGATCGCCACCATCACCACGTTGCCGCTGGCGATCAGGTCGACCTGACCGGCCAGGTAGGCGGCGATGGTCGAGTTGTTGTCTTCGAAACGCTTGATGGTCACGCCTTCGGGGGCGACCTTGGTCAGTTCGATGTCTTCGATGGCGCCACGGGTGACGCTGATGGTTTTGCCCTTGAGGTCATCCAGGCTCTTGACGTTGGCGTCTGGCGGACCGAACACGGCGAGGTAGAACGGCGCGTAGGCACGGGAGAAGTCGATGACTTTTTCACGCTCAGGGTTCTTGCCGAGGCTGGAGATCACCAGATCCACCTTGCCGGTGGTCAGGAACGGAATGCGATTGGTGCTGTTGACCGGCGTCAGCTCAAGTTTGACCTTGAGCTGGTCGGCCAGCAATTTGGCGGTATCGATATCCAGGCCGCGCGGCTTCATGTCCGGGCCGACCGAGCCGAAGGGCGGAAAGTCCTGAGGCACGGCGACTTTAAGGACGCCGCGCTTGAGCACATCCTCCAGGCCGTCGGCGTGGGCGGGTGCCTGGCTCAGCATCAGACTGGCAAACAGGGCAGCGAGGAGGGCGCTGTATCGCTGGATCATGGCAAATCTCCGAATCGGCGAGGAGTAAATTCTGCGATTCGACAGAGCACGGGGCATGCCAACATGGGGTTTCTCGGGTCCAAGGCCGCGGTTTTGCTGGCTTCGCAAGGTCTTACTGGTCTGAACAGTCAGGTGTTGTTTCGCACCTCCATAGCGCACCTGAGAAAATCGCCGAACCCCCATGGGGCACGACTTGCCGGGCGCCGCGAATAGCTTTACAACTAGCCGCTCATTGGCCTGGTTCGTCTGGAAAACCATGAATTCGATCTCCCGCGCCGTACCTGAAGTGGCGCTGCAAGCCATCCGCAAACTGATCACCGAACAGGGTTTCGGTCCGGGCGATGCCTTGCCCTCGCAAAGGGACCTGGCGCTGCAATTGGGGGTCAGTCGAGCGTCGCTGCGCGAGGCGTTGTCATCGCTCAGTGCGCTGGGGGTTATCAGCATCCAGCCCGGTAAAGGCGTGTTCGTGCAGTCGCCCGTGGAGCTGCCGCGAGGCGAGGGCGCACCGGGCTGGCCGTTCGCGGCGCAGGCTTCGCCGCTGGATATCTTTCAATTGCGCTATGCACTGGAAGGTTTTGCGGCGGGGCTCGCCGCCGTGACCTTGAGCACCGATGAGCTTGATGCGCTGGAAGACAATGTCGCCGCCATGCGCGTTGAGCTGAAGTCCGGCGACTTCGAGGCGGCTGCGCGCCTGGACTTCGACTTCCACCGGCGCATTCTGCTCGCCAGTGGCAACCAGGCGATGCTGAGCATCCTGACCGCCAGCGCCGACATCTTCCTGGAAAGCCAGAAGCTACCGTTCATCCGGGCCGAGCGGGCCATGGAAACCTGGCAGGAGCACCGTAAAATCCTGCGGGCGCTGGCCCGGCGTGCCTCTGGGGCCGCGCAGAAAGCCATGCATGAGCATGTGCGCAATGCCGCCCTGCGCACCGGAATCGCTTTCGTCGCTCCCGCCGCGACCTGACTTGGGCTATACCCAAACTCATGCACCACCATAGCGAGACTCAATCAACTGCGGCTTCCTGAACGTGGGAAGGGCAGCTATGATGGGCCACGTTTTTTTGCTTACAACCCTGGAGAATTCCATGAGCAGCGATCTTATCAAACACGTTAGCGACGCTAGCTTCGAGGCCGACGTACTCAAGGCTGAAGGCGCTGTACTGGTCGATTACTGGGCTGAATGGTGCGGCCCTTGCAAAATGATCGCTCCTGTTCTGGACGAAATTGCCGAAACTTACAAAGGCAAGCTGACCGTTGCCAAACTGAACATCGACGAAAACCAGGAAACCCCGGCCAAGCATGGCGTGCGTGGTATCCCGACCCTGATGCTGTTCAAGAACGGCAACGTTGAAGCGACCAAGGTCGGTGCGCTGTCGAAGTCGCAGCTGGCGGCCTTCCTCGACGCCAACATCTAAGCGTCGTTGTAGCGTGCCATGAAAAAGCCCCGCAAATAGCGGGGCTTTTTCGTTATAAGGGGCTAGACGCTCCGAAACTCAGGTGTTACATTCGGCCCCGCACTGGTTTCTCCAGTGCCCCCTGCTAGCCGTCGCCGACGCTCTCCTTTTCGAATAAGTACGCGATCCTGTCGCCTTCTCCGCGGCGCGGCCTCATTAAGCCAAAAGCTTAATTTCCCCCCTCCATAAATGATTACGTCATTCCTATATGAATCTGACTGAACTCAAGCAAAAGCCGATTACCGAACTGCTCGAATTGGCCGAACAGATGGGCATAGAAAATATGGCCCGTTCGCGCAAGCAGGACGTGATTTTCTCCCTGCTGAAAAAGCACGCGAAAAGCGGCGAGGAAATCTCCGGTGATGGCGTGCTGGAGATTCTCCAGGACGGCTTCGGCTTCCTCCGCTCTGCAGACGCCTCCTATCTCGCCGGTCCTGACGATATCTACGTCTCGCCGAGCCAGATCCGTCGCTTCAACTTGCGCACCGGTGACACCATCGTTGGCAAGATCCGTCCTCCGAAGGAAGGCGAGCGTTATTTCGCGCTGCTCAAGGTCGACACGATCAACTTCGACCGTCCGGAAAACGCGAAAAACAAGATTCTCTTCGAGAACCTGACCCCGCTGTTCCCGACCGTGCGCATGAAGATGGAAGCCGGCAACGGTTCCACCGAAGACTTGACCGGTCGTGTCATCGACCTGTGCGCCCCGATCGGCAAAGGCCAGCGCGGTCTGATCGTTGCACCGCCGAAAGCCGGTAAAACGATCATGCTGCAAAACATCGCGGCCAACATCGCCCGTAACAACCCTGAAGTTCATCTGATCGTGTTGCTGATCGATGAACGTCCGGAAGAAGTAACCGAAATGCAGCGCACCGTGCGCGGCGAAGTGGTTGCCTCGACGTTCGACGAGCCGCCAACCCGCCACGTGCAGGTTGCCGAAATGGTGATCGAGAAGGCCAAGCGCCTGGTCGAACACAAGAAAGACGTGGTGATCCTGCTCGACTCCATCACCCGTCTGGCCCGTGCCTACAACACCGTGATCCCGAGCTCCGGCAAGGTATTGACCGGTGGTGTCGATGCCCACGCCCTGGAGAAACCGAAACGTTTCTTCGGTGCAGCGCGGAACATCGAAGAAGGCGGCTCGCTGACCATCATCGCCACCGCACTGGTTGAAACCGGTTCGAAGATGGACGAAGTGATTTACGAGGAATTCAAAGGCACCGGCAACATGGAACTGCCTCTGGATCGTCGTATCGCTGAAAAACGCGTCTTCCCGGCGATCAACATCAACCGTTCCGGCACCCGCCGCGAAGAGTTGCTGACCGCTGACGACGAGTTGCAGCGCATGTGGATCCTGCGCAAGCTGCTGCATCCGATGGATGAAGTGGCTGCCATCGAGTTCCTGGTCGACAAGCTGAAAACGACCAAGACCAACGATGAGTTCTTCCTGTCGATGAAGCGCAAGTAACAAGAAAGCTGTTTAAAAAGAAGCGCCCCGAAAGGGCGCTTTTTTTGTGCCGGTCTATTTGTATCTGGATTGAAATCTGTGCTGTTGATAACGTGCGCCCTTTCCTTGGACTATGTATCCGAAAATGAGAAAGGGCTTTTATGCACACGTTTGGCAATCGCCGTGATATCGACGGATTACGGGCACTGGCGGTTATTCCCGTCGTACTTTTTCATTTCGGATTCAATACATTCAGTGGTGGCTTTGTCGGCGTCGACGTATTTTTCGTCATTTCCGGCTTCCTGATCACCACCATCCTGTTCCGTGAAATCAGTGCACAGCGTTTCAGCTTCATTGATTTCTGGGCGCGTCGTGCCCGTCGTATCATTCCTGCCCTGACCGTGGTCATGTTGGTCACGCTGGCGCTGGGCTGGCTGCTGCTGACGGCCAAGGACTTTTCCGAGCTGGGACGAACAGTGCGCTATCAATCGCTGTTCATCTCCAACATTCTGTTCATGCGTGAGGACGGCTACTTCCAGCCCGCCTCCGAGCTGAAGCCGCTGCTGCATACCTGGTCGCTGGCCGTGGAAGAGCAGTACTACATTTTCTTCCCGTTGCTGATGGCAGCCCTGATCCGTTATGTCCGCCACTGGCGCTGGATGTTGCTCGCCGTGCTGCTGATCTCGTTCGGCTTGAATATTCATTCCATCGAGCAAAAGCCGGAATTCACGTTCTTTTCGCTGCCGACCCGGGCCTGGGAGTTGCTCTGCGGAGCCATGCTGGCTGTGATGCCGGCGCCCAAGCAGGCGGTGCGTGCGTGGGTGTATCAGGTTGTCGGCCTCGCCGGGCTGGTCGCGGTGCTGGTTGCGGTGTTCACTTTTGACAAATCCACTGTATTTCCGGGCTGGGCCGCCCTGTTGCCGGTGCTGGGCACGACTGCGCTGATCTGGTCAGGTGCGCAAGGCGCGAGCTGGACCGCGCGGTTGTTGAGCCTGCGTGCGCTGGTCTGGGTCGGCCTGCTCTCTTACTCGCTGTACCTGTGGCACTGGCCGGTCTATGTCTACGCCAACGCCATTTCCATCGACGGCATTCAGCCGCTGGAGGCGATCGGCTGGATCGCGCTGTCGCTGGGGCTGGCGTGGTTGAGCCTGCGCTATGTCGAGTTGCCATTCCGGGAGAAGCGTCTGCTCGCCAGTCGTAACGCGGTATTGACCGGGGCTGTTGCTGTCATCGTGGTGCTGGCGACGACGGGGACGGCGATCAATTCAGCTGACGGCCTTCCCCAGCGCTTGACCGGCAAGGCGCTGGAATATGCCCAGGCCCAGGAATGGCGGGCCGGACAGTTGAATTGCATGCTGGTCACCCAGGACAAGTCGCTGGACAAGGCTTGTCTGGTCGGTGACAACAAGGATATCCCGGCCACACAAATGTTTTGGGGCGACAGCCACGCCGCGGCATTGCTGCCGGCCATCGAACGCAACGCCCGTCGCGAAGGGCGCCCGATCTGGCTGTTCAGCATGAGTGCCTGCTCGCCGGTACTCAGTAATGATCAGCGCCAGCGTTGTATAGACTTCAACGAACAGACCATGGAAAAAGTGCGCAGTCTCGGGATAAAGGATGTGGTGCTGGCGTCCAATTGGAGCCTGAACGTATATGGTCGTGAAGACGGCGACAAAAAAGTATTGCTCAACTCCAATGACACTACCGCTCAGGCCGAGCAACGTATGGCTGCTGCGCTGAAGGCGCGCGTGGCCGCGTTGCGAGAGGCAGGGGTGCAAGTCTGGCTGTTCAAGGACGTACCACTGCAAAGCAAAGGCAGTGTCAACCGCCTCACTAGCCTGGCTCGGATCGGGCGTTCGGCCGAGGGGCTCGGTCGTCCGCTCGAAGAACATCTGACACGACAGCATTTCATCAATGCCTTGTTCGATTCCATGAGTGCTGCCGATCCAGGGGTGCACGTGATCGACCCTACGCCAATGATGTGCACCAGTAGAATTTGCAGCATCGAGGTCGACGGCCGCTCGCAATACCGGGACGAGGATCACTTGTCAGATGTGGGAGGCGCCAGGTTGAGTCCGTTGTTTGCGCCGCTGCTGCTGGGTGCGAGCCACAATTGAGCGATGCCGGGCACTGACGGGCTGCTGTTTGACCGTCAGAGCAGGTAGGATGTACGCCTATTTTAGGGGTGCCATCTTCAATGAAATTCAAGGATCTTCGGGATTTCGTGCAGCAGCTTGAGCAGCGCGGAGAGTTGAAACGCATCCAGATCCCCGTCTCTCCTGTGCTGGAGATGACCGAGGTCTGTGACCGTACGCTGCGTGCCAAAGGCCCGGCGCTGTTGTTCGAAAAGCCAACCGGTTACGACATACCGGTGCTCGGCAACCTGTTCGGTACGCCTGAGCGGGTAGCCATGGGCATGGGCGCCGAATCGGTCAGCGAACTGCGCGAGATTGGCAAGCTGTTGGCGTTCCTCAAGGAGCCCGAGCCGCCGAAGGGGCTGAAAGATGCCTGGTCCAAGTTGCCGATCTTCCGCAAGATCATCTCGATGGCGCCCAAGGTCGTCAAAGATGCGATCTGCCAGGAAGTGGTCATTGAAGGTGACGACGTCGACCTTGCCATGTTGCCGGTGCAGACCTGCTGGCCTGGGGATGTCGCCCCGCTGATCACCTGGGGCCTGACCGTCACCAAAGGCCCGAACAAGGATCGGCAGAACCTCGGCATCTACCGCCAGCAAGTGATTGGCCGCAATAAGGTCATCATGCGCTGGCTGAGCCACCGCGGCGGCGCCCTGGATTACCGTGAGTGGTGCGAGAAGCATCCGGGCCAGCCGTTCCCGGTGGCCGTGGCGCTGGGCGCCGATCCCGCGACCATCCTCGGCGCCGTGACCCCGGTGCCCGATACCCTCTCCGAATACGCCTTCGCCGGCCTGCTGCGTGGTAACCGCACCGAACTGGTGAAGTGCCGTGGCAATGACCTGCAAGTGCCGGCCACGGCCGAAATCATCCTTGAAGGCGTGATCCATCCAGGCGAGATGGCGGACGAAGGTCCGTACGGCGACCACACCGGTTACTACAACGAAGTCGACAGCTTCCCGGTGTTTACGGTCGAGCGCATTACCCACCGCATCAAGCCGATCTACCACAGCACCTACACCGGGCGTCCACCGGATGAGCCGGCGATTCTCGGGGTGGCGCTGAACGAAGTGTTCGTGCCGATCCTGCAGAAGCAGTTCCCGGAGATCACCGATTTCTACCTGCCGCCCGAAGGTTGCTCGTATCGCATGGCCGTCGTGACCATGAAAAAGTCGTATCCGGGCCATGCCAAGCGGGTAATGCTCGGCGTCTGGTCGTTTTTGCGACAGTTCATGTACACCAAGTTCGTTATCGTCACTGACGACGATATCAACGCACGGGACTGGAACGACGTGATCTGGGCCATCACCACGCGCATGGACCCCAAGCGCGACACGGTGATGATCGAAAACACGCCGATCGACTACCTCGACTTTGCCTCTCCGGTGTCCGGTCTGGGCTCGAAGATGGGGCTCGATGCCACGCATAAATGGCCGGGCGAAACCACGCGGGAGTGGGGTCGGGTCATCGTCAAGGACGAAGCCGTGACCAAGCGGATCGATGCCATCTGGAATCAGTTAGGAATAGATTGATGCGTGTAACTTTGCAGCCCTCCGGAGCGGTGCTGGATATCCTGCCCGGCGAGCGGATTCTCGATGGCGCACGCCGTCTGGGCTATGAATGCCCGCAAAGCTGTCGTAACGGTAATTGCCACGTGTGTGCCGCGCTGCTGGTGGAGGGGCGTATCGAACAGGCCGGCGGTGTGCGCGACCATGGTGAGTTCTACACTTGCATAGCAGAGCCGCTGGAAGACTGCATCGTGCTGTGGGATGGCGTGCTCTCGCTGGGAGAGTTGCCGGTGCGCAGTCTGTCGTGTCAGGTCACCAGTTGCACCGACGTCGGCGGTGATACCTGGCGGGTACGGCTGCGGGCGCCGGCCGGCAAACCGCCGCGTTATCACGCGGGGCAGTATCTGATGATTCACCGGGACAACGGCGAAAAGTCGTCGTTTTCCCTGGCCTCGGCCCCATCAGGTGGGCGCGATCTGGAAATCCACGTGCTGGCGCGCGAAGCCAGTGCGCTGAACCTGATCAAACAATTGCAACGCGAAACGATGGTGCGGATCGACATGCCGTTCGGCGACACGCACCTGGCCGAGTTGCCAGACGGTCCTCTGGTACTGATCGCCGCAGGTACCGGCATGGGTCAGGTCCACGGTCTGATCGAACATTGCCGTGCCACGGGATTCAAACATCCCGTACACCTGTATTGGGGTGTGCGCCGTCCGGACGATTTTTATCAAATCGAACATTGGGACGAGTGGCTGAAGTTGCCCAATCTGTTCCTGCATAAAGTCGTCAGCGATCAGTGCGGATGGCAGGGGCGTTGCGGCATGTTGCATGAAGCCGTTCGCGAGGACTTCCCGGATCTCAAGGCACTGCACGTGTATGCCAGTGGTTCGCCGGCGATGGTCTACGGCACGCTGGATGCGCTGGTCGAGGCGGGGATGGACGCCCACCAGATGCGAGCCGACGTATTTGCGTACGCGCCGCGCTCTTGAGCCGCGATCTTGATCCGCGCTCTTGATTGCCACCCGGCAGGCCCTTTCTAGAAGCGTATGCCCGTCGTCACCATGGCCGCGTTGGCGCCGAGGAACACCAACTCGGCGGCCAGCGGGCCGTAGTGCGCGCCAACGGATGGAATGATCACCGGCGCAATGCCGAAGTGGTTGAGTGGAATCTTGTCCTTGTACCGGCCGCTGTAGCCCTCGAGCAGCCCGCCGGTCAATTTCAGATACACCGGATAGTCGGCACTCTCATAGCGTTTGCCGGCATAGGCATAGTTGGAGCGCTGGCTGAACGAGTTGCGAAAAGTTGCTCCACCAAATACCCAGCCAGACGCTTCATTGCGTTCAATGCCAATCAGATCCTGATTGTTATTGTGGTCGGGATCAGGTGAGTAATGTCGGGTGTAGATGCTGGTCTGTGCATACCAGAAGCCTTTGTCCTGTTGTGCATCATCCGCTGCCAGAACATGGCCAGCCTGGACCATCAACAACATGGCAAAAAGCCCCGGTTTTCTCATCATCCAGCCTCTGTTAAACGGTATGGCTTACGCCTGAGGGGGCGTTATACGTGTACGCCTGGCAACGGGGAAGGCAGAAAATCCGAGAGTTTAGTAGGAAATTTCCTGCGCATTATGAACCTGCCCTGAACAGGCCGAATGCCTATGCATATGTCATTCAGGTATTTAAGCCATTTCCAAAATGGTATTAGGCTATATAAAACGAGGTGGCTGCAGTGATAGCCGGTATTTAGGGGCATCACGAGTGTCATACATCCCTTAGCACTTTTCGTTTTACAGTTACTGCTATATGTTCTATGTAACGAAATTTGCTGCATCTTGTAATACTTGTGGGGCCGAACACTTCCGCCATGACAGCCATTGAATCGACTTTTCTGAATCTGGCTTACCCTCCGCGGCTCGATCTGGGGCCGCAGCTCACTCACGAACAATTGCTCAGCTCGATGCAGTCGACCATGGCACGCCACAAGGGCGGCCCGGTCTGGTTGTTCGCGTATGGGTCTCTGATCTGGCGTCCCGAATGCACGGCGGTTGAGCGGGTTCGCGGGCGGGTGCATGGCTACCATCGCGGTTTGTACCTGTGGTCCCACGAACATCGCGGCACGCCGGAAATGCCCGGCCTGGTGTTTGGTCTGGATCGCGGCGGCTCTTGCAGTGGATTTGCCTACCGATTGCCGGAAGAGCAACTGGAGGCTTCGCTGTACGCGCTCTGGAAACGGGAAATGCCCTTTCCGTCCTATCGCCCGCACTGGCTTAATTGCCGACTTGAAGACGGCAGCCAGGTTCAGGCGTTGGGATTCGTTCTGGAGCGGCACCTGCCCAGCTATGCCGGTAACTTGCCGGATCACGTGCTCAGTCATGTGTTTGAAAACGCTTGCGGGCGCTACGGCACTACTCGCGATTATGTCGAGCAGACCGCCCACGCCCTGCGTAGCCACGCCATGCCGGACCGGAATCTGGAAGCGCGGCTCAAACGCTGCAAGTCAAAGTCCGATCAGACGGATGCGCCGCCGATGTGAAAGGGCGCAGGAAACATTACCTGCGCGCCCGCTTCGTGGCTTAGAGCTACGAACGAACAGGCCAGAACAACCTCGTCAGTTGTTCCGGCCTTTTTTGGTCTCTGGCGAAGGCTCAGCGAACCTGCACCACCACTTTCCCGACGGCCTTGCGCTGGCCGAGGTCATTGATGGCCTGTGCGGCGTTGCTCAGCGGGTAGACCTGCGATACCAGTGGCTTCAACTTGCCTTCGGCAAACCAGCCGAACAATTGCTGGAAGTTCGCCGCGTTGTCCTGAGGCTGACGCTGGGCGAACGAGCCCCAGAACACACCAAGCACCGCTGCGCCCTTGAGCAAGGCCAGATTCACCGGCAGTTCAGGGATACGCCCACTGGCAAAGCCAACCACCAGCAGGCGGCCGTTCCAGGCGATGGCGCGGATGGCCTGGTCGAACAGGTCGCCGCCCACCGGATCGTAGATCACGTCGGCGCCCTGGCCATCGGTCAGGCGTTTGATTTCGTCCTTGAGGCTGGTTTCGCTGTAGTTGATCAGTTCATCGGCACCGGCGGCCTTGGCCACGGCGAGTTTTTCCGCGCTGCTGGCGGCGGCGATGACTCGAGCGCCCATGGCTTTGCCGATTTCCACGGCGGCCAGGCCGACACCGCCGGAAGCGCCGAGAACCAGCAGGGTTTCACCCGGTTGCAGGTTGCCCCGTTGCTTGAGCGCATGCATCGAGGTGCCGTAGGTCATGCTGAAGGCGGCGGCAGTATTGAAGTCCATGGAAGGCGGAATCGGCAGCACGTTGTAGCCCGGCACCGCGACCTGTTCGGCGAAACTGCCCCAGCCGGTCAGGGCCATGACCCGGTCACCGACTTTCAGGTGGCTGACCTTTTCGCCTACCGCGCTCACCACGCCGGCGGCCTCGCCACCCGGAGAAAACGGGAAGGGCGGTTTGAACTGGTATTTGCCCTCGATGATCAGCGTGTCCGGGAAATTCACCCCGGCGGCGTGCACGTCCAGCAGTATTTCGTTCTTCTTCGCGACAGGACTGGCGACGTCTTCCAGCACCAGCGATTCGGCAGGGCCGAAGGCTTTGCACAGCACGGCTTTCATCAGGGCTATTCCTTTGGGAGTGATGGCCGATAAGTGTAGGTGTGTGAGTCGATGGGTCAACGAGCATGCCCGGCCCTGATAGTCAGCCATAAGCTTGTGCTTGAGCGGCGGGTCGTTATGCTAGGCCGCAAACCGGATAAGGAGCGAATTGTGAAAGCGTGGATCGTGTTGATGATGGCCCTGTCTCTGCCTGTGGCAGCAGTGGCCGAAGAGGCAAAAGAAGGTGAGGCTCCGAAGGTCAACTACATCACCCTCAGCCCGCCGTTCGTGGGCAACTATGGGTTGGACGGCACGCCGAAGCTCAAGGTCTACAAGGCCGACGTGGCGTTGCGCGTGACCGGTGACGAGGCCACCAAAGCGGTGAAAGCCAATGAACCGCTGATCCGCAATCAACTGGTGGCGCTGTTCGCCCAGCAGACCACCGAGACGATGAACAACGTCGAAGCCAAGGAAAAACTGCGTCAGGAAGCCCTGAAGCAAACCCAGCAAGTCATGAATGACGAAACCGGCAAACCGGTGGTCGAGGATCTGTTGTTCAACAACCTGATCATCCAGTAACGCTGGATCTACAGGCATTGGCTTGAGCAGCGCTTCAGGACGCCAGGCTCTTGCGAAACCGCATCAGCGCGATCGCAAAGAACAGCAGGCCGATGCCGGCGAGCTCGAGCAAGTCCGGCCATACCACGCTCAGCCCGGCGTCGCGAAACAGGATCGCGGCGCCAAGGCTGACGAAATGTGTCGATGGCGACCCCTGCATCACCCATTGCAACCATTGCGGCATGCTGTCGAGCGGCGTGCTGCCACCGGACAGCAGCAGCATCGGAATGATGACCGGAATGGCCAGCAGGCCGAACTGCGGTGTCGAACGGGCCAGGGTCGCGAGGAAAATCCCCAGCGCCGTACTGGCGAACAGATAAACCGCGGTCACCATCAAAAACAGACCCATGGAGCCGGCCAGCGGCACGCCGAGTGCGCCTTTGACGATCACTTCCAGTGAGATCCAGGTGCACACCACGACGACGAGCATGTTGCTCCAGATTTTCGCCAGCATGATCTCCAGCGCTGTCAGCGGCAGCACCAGCAAATGGTCGAGGGTGCCGTGTTCGCGCTCACGCAGCAATGCAGTGCCGGTGAGGATGATCGCGAGGATGGTGATGTTGTTGACGATCTGAATCACGGCCAGGAACCAGCCACCTTCCAGATTCGTGTTGAACAGCGAGCGGGTAGTCAGCAGGATCGGCGCCTGGCTGGCGGGATCGCTTTGACCACTGTAGGTCAGCAATTCGCGCTGGAATATCCGCCCGATGTAGCCGGCCCCCATGAATGCCTGGCTCATGGCCGTGGCATCGACATTCACTTGCACCGCAGGCTGGCGACCGGCCAGCAAATCCGTCTGGAAATTCACCGGCACGTTGATTACAAAGGTGTACCGGCCACTGTCCAGGACCTGATCGAGTTGCCCGTAAGGCAGCGGTTCAGGGCGCTGAAACTCGGGTGGTTGCAGGGCCTGGGCCAGTTGTCGTGACAGGTGGCTGTGATCTTCGTCCACCATCGCCACGCTGGCGTTGTGCACGCCGATCACCGAACCGGCGGCCGGCATGTAGATCGCCACGGTGAAGGCGTAGAACAGAAACACCAGCAATACGCTGTCGTGCCGCAAGCTGGTCAGTTCCTTGATGCCCAGACGCAAGATGTGAGCAAGCTTGTGCATCAGGCCTCCTGCTTTTTCAGCATGATCAGGCTCAGCCCGGTAAACCCGAGAAAAAAACCGAACAGCGCCAGGCATTGCGGCCACAACTGCCGCAGGTCCAGCGCTTTGGTGAAAGTGCCGACGGTGATATCGAGGAAATAGCCCGCCGGAAACAACATCCCCATCACCGCCGCCGCACCCTCAAGAGAAGAGCGCGGCACGATCAGCCCGGAAAACTGGATGGTTGGCAGACTGGTGATGATCATGGTGCCGAGGATGGCGGCGATCTGGGTCCGGGTGAACGCCGAGATCAACAGCCCCATGCTGGTCGTGGCCAATACGTAGAGCAGTCCGCCGAAGGCCAGGGTGAGGCCGCTGCCCTTGAAGGGCACGCCGAACAGCCAGCGGTTCATGGCCGTCAGCACGGCCAGATTGATCAGGCTGATCAGCAGATACGGCGCCTGTTTGCCCAGCAGGAATTCCAGGCGGGTGAGCGGCGTGGCGTAGAAGTTGGTGATCGACCCCAGTTCTTTCTCCCGCACGATCCCCAGGGCCGTCAACATGGCCGGGATGAACGCGAGGATCAGCGCCATCACCCCGGGGCCGATGGCGTTGACGCTGACCACGTCCTGGTTGTAGCGGAATCGGGTTTCCAGTTTGGCCGCCGCGGGGGCCTTCAGTGCGGGGCTGCTCTGTTCGGCCAGTCGCTCCAGATCTGACTGGTGCACCGCTTCCACATAGTTGCGACTGGTCTCGGCACGAAACGGCATGCCCCCATCCAGCCAGGCCGCCACAGTGGGTTGGCGTCCGGCGTACAGGTCGCGACCAAAGCCAGGCGGGATCTCCAATGCGAGTTTGATTTCCGAGCGCTGAAGGCGTCGATGCAGTTCTTTCGTGTCGCGGATCGGGGATTGTTCGGCGAAGTAGCGAGAGCTGCGAAAGGCCTCCAGGTAGGTGCGGCTTTGCGGCGTCTGGTCTTGATCGAACACGGCGAAAGCGAGGTTTTCCACATCCAGCGAAATGCCATAGCCGAAGATCACCATCATGAAAATGGCCCCGAGCAAGGCAAAGGCCATTCGCACTTTGTCGCGCAGCAATTCCTTGCCTTCGCGGGTGGCCACTGCCACCAGTCGCCCGACACTGAAACCGCGCTCTTTCATTGGCTTGGCCGCTGTGACAGGTGCGTCGACCGGGGCTGGCGGAGTCGGTGTCTCGGCCGTTCCTTGAGCCTGTTCCAGACAGGTGACAAACGCAGCCTCCAGGGTTTCGCCGTTGAACTGTCGTTGCAGCGCTGCCGGGGTGTCACAGGCCAGCACCTTGCCGGCGTGCATCAGTGAAATGCGGTCGCAGCGCTGGGCTTCGTTCATGAAGTGGGTGGAGAGGAAAATCGTCACGCCTTGCTCGCGCGACAGTTCGATCAGCAGTCGCCAAAAGTCGTCTCGCGCCGCCGGGTCGACACCGGACGTGGGTTCGTCGAGGATCAGGACTTCCGGTCGATGCAACACTGCGACGGCCAGTGACAGCCGTTGGCGCAAGCCCAACGGCAAGGCGCCGGACTGTTGGTCGGCCACACCGCCCAGGTTGAAGCGCTGGATCAGTTCGTCGATGCGCCGGACGCTATCGGCCTTGGGCAGATCGAACAGGCGGGCGTGCAAGTCCAGGTTTTGCCGCACGCTGAGCTCGCCATACAGCGAGAAGCTCTGGGACATGAAACCGACCCGTTTTCGCGTGGCCAGGTCCTTGGCGTTCACCGGGTTACCCAGCAACGTGGCGCTGCCTTCGCTGGCCGGCATCAGCCCGGTGAGGACTTTCATGGTGGTGGTTTTGCCGCAGCCATTGGAGCCGAGGAAGCCGAAAATTTCGCCGCGACCGATGGCGAAGCTGACCTTGTCCACGGCGGTAAAATCGCCAAAGCGCAGGGTCAGGTCGTGGGCCTCGATGGCAATGTCGGTAGTGGAGCCGGTCCGGGGAGGAATCACCAGCGGCTGGTTGTCGTGGCCACTGTCGCCCTGGAAATGTGTGAACGCCTCGTCGAGTTTGCCGCGGGGCGTGACGGCGGCCAATTCGCTGCTCAGGCCCGTGGCAATCAACCGACCGCCGTCGAGCATCAGGCAATGTTCGAATTGCTCGGCCTCTTCCATGTACGCGGTAGCGACCAGCAGTGTCAGTTGCGGGCGTTGACGCCGCACATCGTCCACCAGTTCCCAGAAGCGCCGCCGGGACAAGGGATCGACGCCTGTGGTCGGTTCGTCGAGGATCAGCAGGTCCGGCTCGTGGATCAGCGCACAGCAGAGCCCGAGCTTCTGCTTCATGCCGCCAGACAGTTTGCCGGCCGGGCGATCGGCAAAGTGCAACAGATCGGTGGCCAGCAGCAAGTTGTGCCTGCGCTGGTCGCATTCGGCTTTTGAAAGGCCGAACAGCGTGGCGAAAAACTGGATGTTCTCGCTGATCGACAATTCAGGATAAAGGTTGCCGCCCAGGCCCTGAGGCATGAAGGCGATACGCGAGTAGAGGCTATTGCGATGGCGACGGTCCTGAATCGAGCCGTCAAGCACGTTCAATTGACCTTGTTGCAGGGTTTTCACGCCTGCGATCAAACCCAGCAAACTCGACTTGCCGGCACCGTCCGGGCCGATCAGGCCGCAGCGTGTGCCGGTGGGCAGGCTGAAACTGATGTCGGTCAGGGCCTGCTGTTTGCCGTAAAGGTGGTTGATGCCAGTGGCTTGCAGCGCCAGGCCAGTCATTGCAGGTTGGCCGGCCAACTGATCGGCGCGGTACGTACATAACCGGCACCGGGCATTCCCGGCTTGGCCTGGGGCAGGGCGCCTGGATCGGTCAGGCGCAGTTTGACCCGGAACACCAGTTTTTGCCGTTCGTCGCGGGTTTCGACTTCCTTGGGGGTGAATTGCGACTTGGCGGCGACGAAGCTGATTTTGGCGGGTTGCGGGTGGTCGGGCAGGGCGTCGAGCAGGATCCGTGCATCATCGCCAACCGCCAGGCGTCCGGTAATGGAAGCTGGAAGGTAGAGGTTCATGTACTGGTCGCTGGGGTCTATCAGCAATAGCACCCGTCCGCCGGCACCCAGCACCTCGCCGGGTTCGGCCATGCGCAACTGGATAACCCCGTCGATGGGGGCTCGCAGGCTGCTGTCATCGATTTCGCTGGTCAACATCGCCACTTGGGCCTGGGCTGCGCCAATCGTCGCGCTGACCGCCGATACCTGGGCTCTGGAAGCGGCGACTGCGGCAACGCCTGTGTCCAGGCGCGCCTGTTGTTGATCGACGACCTGGCTGCTGACGAAACCGTGCTTTATCAGTTCCTGGGAGCGCTTGAGCTCCTGTTGAGCCAGCAGTTGTTCGCTCTGGCGCAGTTGCACGTTGGCCTGGGCGGCGGACAGGTTTTCCCGGGCACGCAGCACCTCGGCTTCAGCCTGGTTGCGCTGGGCTTCGAGGGTGCGGGTATCCATGCGGGCCAGCAGTTGGCCCTTCGTGACCTTGTCGCCTTCATCGACGAACACTTCTGCCAGGCGTCCGGGTGTCTTGCTGGCGATCTGCACTTCGGTGGCTTCAAGGCGGCCGTTGCCGACGTACAAGCCTTCGGGCAGCCGGTCATGCATTGACTTCCAGTAACCGAAACCACCGGCGGCCAACAGCAAAACCATCAACGAACTGGCGAAGAAAATCGAAGAGCGACTGTGGGTAGACATGCGGGCATCCTGCGGCTGTTGCGTCCTAGTCTGGTTGATCGAGCGCCGGGGCGATTTGATACCAGTCAACTGAGGGGCAAGCCTAACCTGATTGGTCAGGCAAAGGAGGACGATCGGCGCCTTCTGCTTTATTTAGCGTAATTCGAGGACGGCCGCCCATTGCTCGGCGGTCACCGGCATTACCGACAATCGACTGCCTTTCTGCACCAGTGGCATTTGCGCCAGTGCGGGCTGCTGTTTCAGGTAATCGAGCTTCAAGACCCTGGGAAACGTCTCGACGTGCGCGACATCAATCGCGCTCCAGGCGTTTTTCTCCGGTGAGGCTTTTGGGTCGAAGTAGTGGCTTTCTGGTTCCAGCGCCGTCGGGTCCGGATAAGCGGCTTCAACGATCTTGCCAATCCCGGCAATCCCCGGCTCGGGGCAGCTGGAATGGTAGAAGAAGAACTCGTCGCCGACCGCCATGGCCCTTAGGAAATTGCGCGCCTGATAGTTGCGAACCCCGTCCCAGCGCGCTTTGCCGAGCTTCTCCAGACCTTTGATCGAGAGTTCGTCGGGCTCGGATTTCATCAGCCAATAGGCCATGGTTTTAGCTCCTTGCGAGGTCATTGGGCGGCTTGTCCGGCCATTTTATGACAAACCGACAGTCGGTTGACGCCAGCATTTGCGTGCCGGTTCACGTTGTCGCAAAATGCCGGCCTTTAGAGCTTGACGCTGCTGCACGGCCTACAAACGGAAACCGCTGCTGTCATCGTGTTGATATGCCTTTGGGGGGCAATCGATGAAACGCAAACCGGATTTACTATGGATTTTGGTTATTTTGTTCGGCCTTGGGGTCGTGACTACCGGCTATGCCCAAAGCCTGTGGACCAACAAGACCGATGCCCCGGTCGAAGTCGTACAGTTGCAACAACAGTCGACCGCTTTCAAACGCTGAACCCGTCTCTCGACGCCGCTGATTCCGGTGGCGTCTAGCCTGCGTAATACCAAGCCTTGTCTGTCACCGTGCCCTGCAACGGTACATCCCAGCTCGCCTGAGCCAGGCGCTCTACCTTCTGGCATTCATGGGCCAGCCCCAGCAGCGTCGGTTTGCGCCAGTCATGCCGGCGCGACAGATAGGCCAGGCTGCGATCATAGAAGCCGCCGCCCATGCCCAGGCGTCCGCCGACATCGTCAAATCCCACCAATGGCAGCAGCACCAGGTCCAGCGCCCAGACTTTGCGTTGTCGGGCGAGGTTGTGCCTGGGTTCGAGAATCCGGAAGCGATTGGGCTTGAGTTTTTCGCCAGGGCGAATGCGCTGGAACACCATTTTGGTGCGCGGCCAGGCGCTGAGCACCGGAAGATAGGTGGCCTTGCCCCGACGCTGGGCGGCACGCAGCAGCAGGCGCGGATCGATTTCACCGTCGGTGGGCAGATAAAGAGAGATGTGTCTGGCGCGGCGAAACAGCGGTTGCTGGGCCAATTGCCTGTACAGTCCGCGAGCGGCCTGGCGCTGCTGACTGGCGGTCAGTGCACGGCGGGCCTTGCGCAGCATGCGTCGAAGTTGCGGGCGGGGAAGCAGCGCAGGTTCGGTCATGGATTCGGGCTTCAGCAGATCGGGTACGTGAAGCGTACCCGTAAAAACGCCGATGCCGGTATTAAAACCGGCATCGGACTGGAATCAGGCTCCCCGGATGAACCGCTGTCGACTTAGCCCTTGAACCCGAAAGTTCAAGGTGGAAGATGCAGTAGGCTTTAAGGCTTTCCGTCTAGCGGACATGCACACCAGCCCAACGTGCAACCTCCAGGGTATAGCAAATCGGCTCAGGGACATCGCCAACTGGCAAGCACCCCAGGGAGTGTTGGGAGTATACCGCAAGCGTCGGCGCGAATCAGCCTTTGGTGACATCCGGATCGGTAGACAGCACCAGATCGACACGATCGAGCAGGTCCCGTACCTGTTCGCGGGTCGAGCTGCTGGCCTGAACATCCGGACGCTCTTCCTTGTGCAGCAGGTCGTGCGTGATGTTTAACGCGGCCATGACAGCGATGCGATCGGCGCCGATGACTTTGCCGCTGCTGCGGATTTCACGCATTTTGCCGTCCAGGTAGCGAGCAGCGCTCACCAGGTTGCTGCGTTCTTCCTGGGGACAGATGATCGAATATTCTTTGTCGAGGATCTGCACGGTGACGCTATTGCTTGAACTCATGAGTCTTGCTCCAGGGCCTTGAGGCGCGAAATCATCGATTCGACCTTACGCCGGGCGATTTCGTTTTTTTCAATGAGGTGAGCGCGTTCCTCGCGCCAGGTCTTTTCCTGAGCTAGTAAGAGTCCGTTTTGGCTCTTAAGTTGCTCGACTCGGGTAATCAGCAGCTCGAGTCTGGCCATCAGCGCTTGCAGGTCGGTGTCTTCCATTGTCTTCACTGTCTGATGGGGGCGAACTGTAGGCGCGAACCTGCTCGCGATGGTCGCCAACGTTACCGCTGGGGCTCTGACACCCCATGGCGTTCTCGGGTTCATCGCGAGCAAGCTCGCTCCTACAGAGGAGTCGATGTAGGATACAAGGCCTTCATTCTAGACATAGCGCCGTCTGGCGCCTAGCTACCCATGCCCATTCAGAATTCCCCGTACCAAGCCTTCGCCACCCTGCTGACTTCCAGCGGTCATCCTGTCTCGCCCGCCGAACTGCACGGCTTGCTGCTCGGCCGCAGCTGCGCCGGCGCTGGTTTTGATGCCGAAGGCTGGCTGATCGATGCCGCCGAGCTGCTGGAAACCGAGCCGCAGGAAAACGTCCGCAATGCCTTGATCGGCCTGCAGGAAATGGTCAAGGGCGAACTCACTGGCGACGACGTGACCGTCGTTCTGCTGCTGCCCACCGATGACGCCCCCCTTGCCGAACGTGCCGCGGCACTGGGTCAATGGTGTCAGGGCTTCCTCAGCGGTTTCGGCCTGAACTGCCGCGATAGCAGCATGCTGAGCACCGAGGCCACCGAAGTGTTACAGGATCTGGCGGCGATTTCCCAGGTCCAGGACGCTCTGGAAGAGTCCGACGACGGCGAAAACGACTATATGGAAGTCATGGAGTACCTGCGCGTTGCGCCGCTGCTGCTGTTCTCCGAAACCCGGAAGGCGGACGCACCTGCTGCCGCCAAGCCGTCGCTGCACTGATCAATGCCAGGGAACGCCATCTGCCCATGATTCATATCCCGAAATCGGAATACAGCCGTCGCCGCAAGGCCTTGATGGCGCAGATGGAACCCAACAGCATCGCGATCCTGCCCGCTGCCGCGGTGGCCATTCGCAACCGCGATGTCGAGCACGTTTACCGCCAGGACAGCGACTTCCAGTACCTCAGCGGTTTTCCCGAACCTCAGGCCGTACTGGTATTGATACCGGGACGCTTGCACGGTGAGTACATCCTGTTCTGCCGCGAACGCAATGCCGAGCGAGAGTTGTGGGACGGCTTGCGTGCCGGGCAGGAAGGCGCGATCCGCGACTTCGGCGCCGACGACGCGTTCCCGATCACCGACATCGACGACATCCTGCCAGGCCTGATCGAGGGTCGTGACCGGGTGTATTCGGCGATGGGCAGCAACCCGGAATTCGACCGGCATCTGATGGAGTGGATCAACGTGATCCGCTCCAAAGCCAACCTTGGCGCCCAGCCACCGAACGAATATGTTGCCCTGGATCATTTGCTTCACGACATGCGCCTGTATAAATCGGCGGCAGAAGTGAAAGTGATGCGCGAAGCTGCAAGGATTTCCGCCCAGGCCCATGTGCGTGCCATGCAGGCCAGCCGTGCCGGGTTGCACGAATTCAGCCTGGAAGCCGAGCTTGATTACGAGTTCCGCAAGGGCGGGGCGAAGATGCCGGCCTACGGTTCGATCGTCGCGGCGGGGCGCAACAGTTGCATCCTGCATTACCAACAGAATGACGCGGTGCTCAAGGACGGCGATCTGGTGTTGATCGACGCCGGGTGCGAAATCGACTGCTACGCCAGCGATATCACGCGCACCTGGCCGGTCAACGGCAAATATTCTGCGGAACAGAAGGCCATCTACGAATTGGTGCTGGCGGCGCAGGAAGCGGCGTTTGCCGAGATCGCCCCGAACAAGCATTGGAATCAGGCCCACGAAGCCACGGTTCGGGTAATCACAACGGGGCTGGTCGAGTTGGGGTTGCTGCAGGGCGATGTCGACGAACTGATCGCCAGCGAAGCCTACAAGGCGTTTTACATGCACCGTGCCGGGCACTGGCTGGGCATGGATGTGCATGACGTCGGTGAATACAAGGTCGGCGGCGAATGGCGCGTGCTGGAAGTCGGCATGGCGCTGACCGTGGAGCCGGGGATCTACATCGCCCCGGATAACCAGAATGTGGCGAAGAAATGGCGCGGCATTGGCGTGCGCATCGAGGACGACGTGGTGGTGACCAGAACCGGCTGTGAAATCCTGACCAAAGGCGTGCCGAAAACGGTCGCCGAGATCGAGGCCCTGATGGCCGAAGCACGGACACAAGCGGCATGAGTCGAGTCAATCTGGCGATTATCGGTGGTGGCCTGGTTGGCGCCAGTCTGGCGTTGGCCTTGCAGGCCGGGGCCAAGGCCCGCGGCTGGAAGATCGTGCTGATCGAGCCTTTCGCTCCCGGCCATACCTGGCAACCGAGCTACGACGCGCGTTCCACGGCGTTGTCCTTTGGTGCCCGGCAGATTTATCAGCGCCTGGGCGTGTGGCAGGAGATTTCCCGCCGCGCCGAGCCGATCAAGCAGATTCACGTCTCCGACCGTGGGCGTTTTTCCACGGCGCGGTTGTCGGCGATGGAAGAGGGCGTTCCCGCGCTGGGTTACGTGGTGGAAAACGCCTGGCTCGGGCAATGCCTGTGGCAAGGCCTGGACAAGGACGTGATCAGTTGGCGCTGCCCGGCGGAAGTCACGCGCATGGAGCCGCTGACCGACGGCTATCGCTTGACCCTCAATGATGAAACCACTCTGGAATGCGACCTGGCTGTGCTCGCTGACGGCGGCCGTTCCGGCTTGCGCGAGCAGTTGGGCATCGGCATCAAGAAACGCCCGTACAACCAGAGCGCGCTGATCGCCAACATCACGCCGAGCGAAGCCCATAACGGCATGGCGTTCGAGCGCTTCACCGACGATGGTCCGATGGCCTTGCTGCCACTGCCGGACAACCGTTGTGCACTGGTCTGGACTCGCCAGGGCATGGATGCGCAGCGGCTGGCGGCCCTCGATGAACGCAGCTTCCTCAGTGAGTTGCAGGGTGTATTCGGCTATCGCCTCGGCACCTTGAAGCAGGTCGGCGCCCGGCATTTATATCCGCTGGCGCTGGTAGAGGCCGAAGAACAGGTGCGGCCGCATCTGGCTGTGCTCGGCAACGCGGCACACAGCCTGCACCCGATCGCCGGTCAGGGTTTCAACCTGTCCCTGCGTGATGCCCAGGCATTGGCCGATGCGCTGCTTGCCAGCGACGGAACGCCGGGCGATTTTGCGACCTTGCAGGCTTACCGTGAGCGTCAACGCCTGGATCAGAACCTCACGGTGGGCTTCTCCGACCAGGTCACGCGTTTGTTCGGCAGCACTCAGCCATTGGTTTCCATGGGGCGCAACCTGGGTCTGCTGGGCCTCGACCTGCTGCCGCCGGCCAAGCGCTGGTTCGCCCGGCAGGCGATGGGCCTGGGTACTCGCCCCGATGTTTGAGTGGCTAACCAAAAAGATCGGCAAGGCGCGGCTGATGCGCTGGTTTATGGGTCTCTACCCGCCGTACCTCGGTGCCGGGGTTCGGGTGCGGCACATCAGCGATGATTTTCGCGACATCCAGGTGTCCATGGGCTTGAGCTGGTACAACCGCAATTACGTGGGCACGCAGTTCGGTGGCAGCCTGTATTCGATGGTCGACCCGTTCTTCATGTTGATGCTCATGGAAAACCTCGGGCGTCATTACATCGTCTGGGACAAAGCCGCCGACATCGACTTCATCGCGCCGGGCAAAGGCACGGTGTATGCCCGTTTCAACATCGATGACACCCTGCTCGACGAGATCCGTCGGCAGACTGCGGGTGGCGACAAGTACCTGCCGCAATTGCAGGTCGATATTCACGACGGCGCCGGCCATCTGGTGGCGCGTGTCGGAAAAACCCTTTACGTGCGGCTCAAGCCGCAAGCGAGACAGGCTTAAAGCATGGAAATGCGCGCAGATCTGCTGATTGTCGGGGCTGGAATGGTCGGCAGCGCCCTCGCGCTGGCGTTGCAGGACAGCGGGCTGGAAGTCCTGCTGCTGGACGGTAGCCCTTTGAGCGTCAAACCCTTTGACGCCCAGGCGCCATTCGAGCCGCGAGTGAGCGCCTTGTCTGCCGCCAGTCAGCGGATTCTTGAGCGACTGGGTGTCTGGGACGGCATCGTCAGCCGCCGCAGCAGTCCTTACCGCGACATGCATGTCTGGGACGGCAGCGGCACCGGAGAAATCCACTTCTCGGCCGCCAGTGTGCATGCCGATGCACTGGGCCATATCGTCGAGAATCGCGTGGTTCAGGACGCCTTGCTTGATCGTTTGCACGACTGCGACCTGGGCATGCTGGCCAATGCGCGCCTGGAACAAATGCGCCGCTCTGGTGACGACTGGCTGCTCACCCTGGCCGACGGCCGCACCCTGCGCGCGCCACTGGTGATCGCCGCGGATGGTGCCAATTCGGCGGTGCGGCGTCTGACCGGCGTCGCGACCCGCGAGTGGGATTATATGCACCATGCAATCGTCACCAGCGTGCGCAGCTCAAAACCTCATCAAATGACCGCCTGGCAGCGCTTTACCGATAACGGCCCGTTGGCGTTCCTGCCGCTGGAACGGGACGGTCAGCAGGATTGGTGTTCGATCGTCTGGTCGACCACCCCCGGTGAAGCCGAACAGCTGATGGCCATGGATGACGAAGGCTTCTGTCGCGCGCTGGAGCGGGCCTTTGAAGGCCGGCTCGGTACGGTGCTCAGCGCTGACCCTCGCCTGTGTGTACCGCTGCGTCAGCGACATGCCAAGCGTTACGTCGCCGAAGGCCTGGCCCTGATCGGTGATGCGGCGCACACCATTCACCCGTTGGCCGGCCAAGGCGTAAACCTCGGGTTCCTCGATGCCGCCGTGCTGGCCGAAGTGCTGCTGCAAGCGTCGAGCCGGGGTGAACGCCTGGCGGATGTGAAAGTACTCAGTCGCTACGAGCGCCGGCGCATGCCCCATAACCTGGCGTTAATGGCGGCGATGGAGGGTTTCGAGCGCTTGTTCCAGGCCGATCCGTTGCCGGTGCGCTGGTTGCGAAATGCCGGATTGAAAATGGTCGAGCAAATGCCCGAGGCCAAGGCGTTGTTCGTGCGTGAGGCCCTAGGGTTGACCGGGGACTTACCGGCGCTGGCCAAGGCCTGAAGTGGGTATGGACCTGTGGCGAGGGGGCTTGCCCCCGTTGGCTGCGAAGCAGCCCCGGCATTTCTTCAGGCAGGACCTGCATTCCGATTTGCGACCGCTTCGCGCTCGAACGGGGGCAAGCCCCCTCGCCACAGGGTTAGTGTCTCCACGCAACATCTGGTAACTCCTCCGCAAACTGTTCGATTGAGAAGCTAAATGTGAGTCCTTATCATTTGCCCTCACTTTTTCAATCGAGGGACTGCTCCCATGTTGGCACCAAAGCGTCTATTGACCGCACTGGCCCTGACCCTGATCGGCAACACCGCCGCCCAGGCTGCCGGCGAGGTGGTGGTCTACTCCTCGCGTATCGATGAGCTGATCAAACCGGTCTTCGATGCCTACACCGCGAAAACCGGGGTGAAGGTGAAGTTCATCACCGACAAGGAAGCCCCGCTGATGCAGCGGATCAAGGCCGAGGGCGAGAACGCTACCGCCGACCTGTTGCTGACCGTCGACGCCGGCAACCTCTGGCAAGCCGAGCAAATGGGCATCCTCCAGCCGTTCACCTCGAAAACCATCGACGCCAACATCCCGCCTCAGTACCGCGCATCGTCACACGCCTGGACCGGCCTGAGCCTGCGGGCGCGGACCATCGCCTATTCCACCGAACGGGTGAAACCGGGTGAATTGACCACCTACGAAGCCCTGGCCGACAAGAACTGGGAAGGTCGACTGTGCCTGCGCACGGCGAAGAAGGTCTACAACCAGTCCCTGACCGCGACCATGATCGAAGTCCACGGCGCCGAGAAAACCGAGAAGATCCTCAAGGGCTGGGTCAACAACCTGTCCACCGACGTGTTCTCCGACGATGTCGCGGTACTGGAAGCCATCAAAGCCGGCCAATGCGATGTCGGCATCGTCAACACCTACTACTACGGCCGTCTGCACAAGCAGAAACCTGACCTTCCAGTGAAGCTGTTTTGGCCGAACCAGGCGGATCGAGGCGTGCACGTCAATCTGTCCGGCATCGGTCTGACCAGGCACGCGCCACATCCGGAAGCCGCCAAGGCGCTGGTGGAGTGGATGACCACGCCTGAGGCGCAGAAAATCTTCGCTGACGTCAACCAGGAGTTTCCGGCCAACCCTGCCGTGCATCCATCGGCTGAAGTCGCTGCCTGGGGGCAGTTCGTGGCCGATACCTTGCCGGTGGAAGTCGCCGGCAAGCGTCAGGCCGAGGCGATTCGCATGATGGATCGCGCTGGCTGGAACTGAGTTGCAGCGAGGGAGCCGCAGGGCTGCGAAGCAGCCCTGATGGCACCTACGGATCATGATCAAAATGATCTGATAACTTTTGCGGCCGCAACGCTCGGGTGCGGATCGGTCGAACGGGAGCGAGCTCCCTCGCCACACATTGGTGCCACAGTCGAATGACGGTGGCTCCATATCATTCTAGAGATCTTCCTTGGCCCACCCCGCCCAACGCCGCTGGTACCCGCTGGTCTTCGCCATCGCTGCGCTGGTCCTGCTGCCCCTGAGCGTTTTGCTGCTTTCCTGGCAAACCATCGATCAACAGATCTGGTCCCACCTCTGGGACACGCAAATGTCACGCTTGCTGGGCAACACGCTGACGCTGGTGCTTGGCGTCGGTGTCGGTGTCACGTTGCTGGGCGTGAGCCTGGCCTGGCTCACCAGCCTGTGCGAATTCCCTGGCCGGCGTTGGCTGGACTGGGCATTGATGCTGCCGTTTGCGATACCGGCCTATGTGCTGGCCTTCGTTTTCGTCGGCTTGCTGGATTTCGCCGGCCCCTTGCAAACCCTGCTGCGCGAATGGTTCGGAACGGGCATGCGCTTGCCTCGGGTGCGTTCCACGGGCGGGGTGATTATGGTTCTGGTGCTGGTCTTTTATCCCTACGTTTATCTGCTGGCACGTACCGCGTTCCTGGCTCAGGGCAAGGGCTTGATGGAAGCGGCGCGCGTCCTTGGGCAATCGCCATGGCAGGCTTTCTGGCGGGTAGCCTTGCCCATGGCGCGACCGGCCATCGGCGCGGGCGTGGCATTGGCGTTGATGGAAACCCTGGCGGATTTCGGTGCGGTGTCGGTGTTCAACTTCGACACCTTTACCACCGCGATCTACAAGACCTGGTACGGGTTTTTCAGTCTCTCCACCGCCACGCAACTGGCCAGCCTGTTGCTGTTGGTGGTGATGGTGGTGCTGTACGGCGAGCGTCGCGCACGGGGTGCCAACCGGGCGAGTAATGAGCGGCCAAGGGTCAAGGCCTTGTATCACCTGCGGGGGTTCAAAGCGCTGCTGGCCATGAGCTGGTGCGGTCTGGTGTTTGCCTGTGCCTTTGTCATTCCGATGCTGCAATTGCTGGTGTGGTTCTGGCAGCGTGGACGCTTCGATCTGGATGAACGGTACGCCGGACTGATCGTCCACACCCTGTACCTGGGCGCGATGGCCGCGCTGATCACGGTCAGTGTCGCTCTGGTGTTGGCATTCGCCAGGCGCCTGGCACCCACGCCAGGGATCCGTGCCGGAGTCAGTCTGGCCAATCTGGGCTACGCCTTGCCCGGCTCGGTGCTGGCGGTGTCGATCATGCTGGCGTTCAGTTACCTGGATCGCGAGCTGGTGATTCCGCTCTCCGGTTGGCTCGGTGGGGCCGGCAAACCTTTGTTGTTGGGCAGTCTGTCGGCGTTGTTGCTGGCATATCTGGTGCGCTTCATTGCCGTGGCCTATGGCCCCCTGGAAAGCAGTCTGGCGCGTATACGGCCTTCTTTGCCCGAAGCGGCCCGTAGCCTTGGCGTCAGTGGCCCACGACTGTTTTTCAAAGTGTATCTGCCGTTGCTGCTGCCCGGCTCGTTGAGCGCGGCACTGCTGGTCTTTGTCGACGTGCTCAAGGAAATGCCCGCGACCCTGCTGATGCGTCCGTTTGGCTGGGATACGCTGGCGGTTCGGATCTTTGAAATGACCAGCGAGGGTGAGTGGGCGAGGGCCTCTTTGCCGGCGTTGACCCTGGTATTGGTCGGGCTGCTACCGGTCATCGGATTGATCCGACGTTCAGCACATCGAAACAGCTAGGTGTCAGTCCTACACCTTGCGGCTACAATGCGCGGCATTCGGTGCGGTCCGTCTGACAGACACGGTAGTGAAAATCGGCTGGAGGCCCTTTATTTCAAGGCTTTCACCCGAAAAGACATTCAACCGCACCTTCGCCACGCCCGGAAGGAGAAACCCATGGGACAGCGTACGCCTCTGTATGACCTTCATCTCGCCCTCGGCGCGAAGATGGTCGATTTTGGCGGTTGGGATATGCCTTTGCATTACGGATCGCAAGTCGAGGAACACCATCAGGTGCGCCGCGATTGCGGTGTGTTCGATGTATCCCACATGACCGTGATCGATGTCGGCGGGTCCCAGGCCAAGGCCTGGCTTCAGCATCTGCTGACCAATGACGTCGAACGTTTGCACAGCTCTGGCCGTGCCTTGTACAGCGCCATGCTCAACGAGCAAGGTGGCATCGTCGACGACATGATCGTTTATCGCCTCGACGACGGTTATCGCCTGGTAGTCAACGCCTCGACCCGCAATCAGGATCTGGCTTGGATGCAGGCTCATCTCGACGGCTTTGACGTGCAGCTCAATGAGCGCTCGGAGTTGGCGATGCTGGCCATCCAAGGCCCCCACGCCAGGCAAAAAGTAGGCGAGCTGGTCACCCAGTCCCGTGGCAATCTCATCCAGCTCCTCAAGCCTTTCGAAGGCCAACCCGATGGGGACTGGTTCATCGCGCGCACCGGCTACACGGGTGAAGACGGCCTGGAAATCATTCTGCCAGCCAATCAGGCACCGGGATTCTTCAACGATCTGGTCGGGGCGGGCATTTCCCCGATCGGCCTTGGCGCGCGGGACACCTTGCGGGTTGAGGCCGGCATGAATCTGTACGGGCAGGACATCGGCCAGGATGTTTCACCGCTGGTCTCCAATATGGCCTGGAGCATCGCCTGGGAACCGGCCACCCGCCAGTTCATCGGTCGTGCGGCACTGGAGGCTGAACAGGCCGGCGGTATACAGCATCGGCTGGTCGGGCTGGTCCTCGAGGAGCGTGGGGTATTACGCGCTCATCAAGTGGTCCGCATCGCTGATGTTGGCGAAGGGGAGATCACCAGTGGTAGTTTCTCTCCTACGCTTAGCAAGTCGATTGCACTGGCGCGCGTGCCAATGGCAACTGCCGACCGCGCAGAAGTGGAAATCCGTGGCAAGTGGTACCCGGTCCGAGTGGTCAAACCGACCTTCGTACGCCATGGCAAAACCTTGATTTAACCTATTCTGGCGGCATTGACCGCCGACAATTCCCGAGGATACAGAACATGAGCGATATCCCTGCCGACCTGCGTTTTGCCGAAAGTCACGAATGGGCACGCCTGGAAGCCGATGGCACCGTCACCGTGGGCATCAGCGATCACGCGCAGGAAGCGCTGGGTGATGTGGTGTTTGTCGAGCTGACCGAAGTCGGAAAAACCTTTGCAGCGGGTGATCAATCCGGTGTGGTGGAATCGGTAAAAGCCGCGTCCGACATCTACTCCCCGGTTGCCGGTGAAGTGATCGCGATCAACGAAGAGCTGAGCGGCTCGCCAGAGCTGTTGAACTCCGACCCGTACGGCGCGTGGATCTTCAAACTCAAGCCAAGCAACGCCGCTGACCTGGACAAGCTGCTCGACGCGGCGGGTTACAAGGCCGCCATCGGCGAGTAAGACCCGCCCCGCAGGAGCCGGCAAGCCGGCTCCTGCAAGGTTGGACTCAAGGCTTCAGTACGGCTTTGACCGCTGCCACCGAACGCTCGACGTCCGCTTTGGTCATCGCGGTAAACATCGGCAGCGAGACAATCAAGCGTCCCACCCGTTCGGCTGTCGGGAACATCCCCTCCTTGAAACCGCGCTCGCGGTAAAGACTCAGCAAGTGAATCGGCGGGTAGTGATAGCCGATACCGATACCCAATGCCTGCATCTGTTCCATGAAGGTGGCTCGGGCCGGTTTGCCATCCTGACGCTCAGGCAATACCAGCTGGAACAAATGCCAGTTGCTGTTCTCGAAGTCCGCTGGGGGGAGTTGCGCCCCGTATTGCGCTTCAAAATCTTCGCCAAAGCAGCTGAAGTAGTGTTTGGCCAGTTCACGCCGATGAGCGGTAATCGCTTCGAGATGAGCAAATTGCCCCAGGCCGATGGCTGCGGCGACATCGGTCATGTTGAACTTTCCGCCCAGCACATCGACGTCCAGGCCATCAAAGCCGCTGCGCGTAACGCCTTGCAGACGGTACTTTTCCGCCAGCTTCACTTCTTCGGCATTGTTCAGCACCAGGCAGCCGCCCTCCGACGACGTGACGTTCTTGTTTGCCTGAAAGCTGAAGGAAACGAAATCGCCGGTCGAACCGATGCGCTGGCCGTTCCAGCTGGAGCCCAACGCTTGTGCCGCGTCTTCGATGATCCGCAGGCCATGCTTGTTAGCCAGGGCGTACAAGCGAGTCATGTCCACGGGCAGCCCGGCCAGATACACCGGGATGATGGCTTTGGTGCGCGGGGTGATCGCGGCTTCCAGCTGATCCAGATCGATGTTGCGGGTCACCGGGTCGATGTCGGCAAACACCGGTGTGGCGCCGACTTCCAGAATAACGTTGGCGGTGGCGACCCAGGAAATCGGGGTGGTGATCACTTCGTCACCGGCTCCGATGCCGGCAATGCGCAAAGCGATTTCCATGGTGCAGGTGCCGGAATTGAATGTGCGCACCGGGCGTCCGCCAAAATATTCCGACAGTTGCGCTTCAAAGGCCTGAACCTTGGGGCCGCTGGTAATCCAGCCCGAACGCAGGACCTCGCCGACGGCGGCGATGGTGGCCTCGTCGATAGTGGGTTTGGAGAAGGGCAGGAAAGGCAGTTGGCTCATAAATGTAAGCACCTCAGCAGCAGATATTGAGTAAGCGACGGACATGATGATCCGTAATGCCCGGCAGCGCCATGCTCTCGGTGTCGGCAGCGGCTGCTATGCTGGTTTGACCGTGTTGCATCGACGCTGAGCGCCAGTCCAGAGAGAGCCCGTCATGTCCCAGTTGCCGTCCCTGAGCCAGTTACGCGATCCCAATGCCTTCCTTCGCCGTCACCTGGGGCCCGATGCCGCCGAGCAACAGGCGATGCTCGACAGCCTCGGCCTCGGCAGCCGGATCGAACTGATCGAGCAAACGGTGCCGCCGGGCATTCGCCTGAACCGGGCGCTTGACCTGCCGCCAGCCCTCGATGAAGAAGCCGCGCTGGCCAAGTTGCGCGGCTACGCCGAGCAGAACCAGGTCTGGACCAGCCTGATCGGCATGGGCTATCACGGCACGCTCACACCCACTGTCATTCTGCGCAACGTGCTGGAAAATCCGGGCTGGTACACCGCGTACACCCCCTATCAGCCGGAAATTGCCCAGGGACGTCTCGAAGCGTTGCTGAACTTCCAGCAATTGACCATCGACCTCACGGGCCTTGAGCTGGCCAATGCCTCGTTGCTCGACGAAGCCACAGCGGCGGCGGAAGCCATGGCCTTGGCCAAGCGGGTGGCCAAATCCAAAAGCAATATTTTCTTCGTCGACGAAAATTGCCATCCGCAGACGATATCCGTGGTGCAGACCCGTGCCGAAGGCTTTGGGTTCGAGCTGGTCATCGGCCCAGTGGATAACCTGAAACAGCACCAAGTGTTCGGTGCACTGCTGCAATATCCCGACACCCACGGCGAGATTCGCGATCTGCGGCCCTTGATCGATCACCTGCATGCCCAGCAGGCATTGGCGTGTGTCGCCGCCGATCTGTTGAGTCTGTTGTTACTGACCCCTCCGGGGGAGTTGGGCGCGGACGTGGTGTTTGGCTCCTCCCAGCGTTTCGGCGTACCGATGGGCTACGGCGGGCCTCACGCAGCGTTTTTTGCCAGCCGTGACGAATACAAGCGTGCGATACCCGGGCGGATCATCGGCGTGTCGAAAGACGCGCGTGGCAATGTGGCCCTGCGCATGGCGCTGCAGACCCGTGAGCAACATATCCGCCGGGAGAAGGCCAACTCGAACATCTGCACGGCCCAGGTGCTGCTGGCCAATATCGCCAGTTTCTACGCGGTCTATCATGGCCCTGAAGGGTTGAAGCGGATCGCCCAGCGCGTGCATCGCCTGACCTGCATCCTCGCCGCCGGCCTTGAGCGCAAGGGCCTGATCCGCGTCAATGAACATTTCTTCGACACCCTGACCCTGGACGTCGGCGGCACCCAGACCGCGATCATTGAAAGCGCCCAGGCTGCGCAGATCAATGTGCGCATTCTGGGGCGCGGGCGATTGGGGGTGAGCCTGGACGAAACCTGTGACGAAGCCACGGTGGCGAAACTGTTCGATGTTTTCCTGGGCGCCGATCATGGGCTCAAGGTTGAAGAACTGGACGCCGAAACCCTGAGCCCCGGCATTCCCGGGGCCCTGGCGCGTACCTCGCCTTATCTGCGCCATCCGGTATTCAACGCCCATCACAGCGAAACCGAGATGCTGCGTTACCTCAAGCAGCTGGAAAACAAGGACCTGGCGCTCAATCAATCGATGATCCCGTTGGGCTCCTGCACCATGAAGCTCAATGCCACCAGCGAGATGATCCCGATTACCTGGCCGCAATTCGCCAATCTGCATCCGTTCGCACCGAAAGAGCAGGCTGCCGGTTATGCGCTGATGATCGAAGAGCTGGAGCGTTGGCTGTGCGCGATCACCGGGTTCGATGCGATCTGCATGCAACCCAACTCCGGTGCCCAGGGCGAGTACGCCGGGTTGCTGGCCATTCGCAAGTACCACGAGAGCCGGCATCAGGGTACCCGGGACATCTGCCTGATCCCGTCCTCCGCCCACGGCACCAACCCGGCTTCAGCGCAGATGGCCGGGATGCGCGTGGTGATTGTCGAATGCGATGAGGCGGGCAACGTCGATCTGGATGACTTGAAAGACAAAGCGGCACAGGCCGGGGACAAACTCGCCTGCCTGATGGCGACTTATCCTTCGACCCATGGGGTGTACGAGGAAGGCATCAGCGAGATCTGTGAGGTGATCCACAGCCATGGCGGTCAGGTCTACATGGACGGCGCCAACCTCAATGCCCAGGTCGGGCTTGCGCGTCCGGCGGATATTGGTGCGGATGTGTCGCACATGAACCTGCACAAAACCTTCTGCATCCCCCATGGCGGCGGCGGTCCGGGCATGGGGCCGATTGGCGTGCGCGCACATCTGGCACCCTTCGTGGCCAATCACCCGGTGGTGCCGATCGACGGGCCACTGCCGCAGAACGGTGCCGTCAGTGCCGCCCCCTGGGGCAGTGCGAGCATTCTGCCGATCAGCTGGATGTATATCGCCATGATGGGGCCGCAACTGGCGGACGCCAGTGAAGTGGCGATCCTTGCCGCGAATTACCTGGCGCAACACCTGTCCGGGGCGTTCCCGGTGCTCTACACCGGGCGCAACGAGCGAGTGGCCCACGAGTGCATTCTCGACCTGCGCCCCCTCAAGGCGCTGACTGGTATCAGCGAAGAGGACGTGGCCAAGCGACTGATGGACTATGGCTTCCATGCGCCGACCATGTCGTTCCCGGTGCCTGGGACCTTGATGGTCGAACCCACCGAAAGTGAATCGAAGGCAGAACTGGACCGCTTTATCGGCGCGATGCTGAGCATTCGCGCGGAAATTACCGAGGTGCAGAACGGTAACTGGCCGGGCGAGGACAACCCGCTGAAACGTGCGCCGCATACCCTGGCCGACATCACCGGTGTCTGGGAGCGGCCTTACAGCATCGAGCAGGCCGTTACGCCGGACGCTCACACCAAGGCCCACAAATATTGGCCGGTAGTGAATCGGGTGGACAATGTCTACGGCGACCGAAATCTGTTTTGTGCGTGTGTGCCGGTGGATGAGTACCGCTGATAAACACGCATCCCTTGTAGGAGCTGGCAAGCCAGCTCCTACAAGGGGATTTGTGTTGGCCATAAAAATGCCGCTCCATTTGAGCGGCATTTTTATTCAACTTGAAGGCTTATTCCGACGCCACGGCATTCTTCGCCAGGATCGCATTCGCCAGTTCCATGTCTGTCGCCTGCAGGCCCGGGTTGTCGGCGCGGACTTTCTGCATGGCGGCTTCCAGGTACGGGCCGCGGATACCGCCGTCGCTGGCGACGAAGCTGCCGGCATCGTCCTGGGCGGCGACGATCAGCTTGTGATCCTTGAACGTCAGGTAGGTCGAACCGGTGGTGGCACCGGAGGAAATGACGTTACGCCAAAAGCTATCGGCCATCGCCGAACCGACAGGCAGGGACAGCAGGGCGATGGTTGCGACAGCAAGTTTCAGACGCATAAAAGTGACTCCACAGGGTTAACTCCGGTGTTTGATAGCGATTCCCCCAATCGAGTTCCACAGCGGCCAATCTACTTTTGCTCACTCTGTGGCGTCACTCGCAGCACCTCCTCGATGGTCGTCAAACCGGCCGCCACTTTCTGCGCGCCGGACAATCGCAGACTGCGCATGCCTTCCTTAAAGGCCTGACGCCGCACGGCGAGCAAGTCCGTGTCCGGGTTGATCAGCGCCTTGAGACCATCGGTCAGTTGCATGATTTCGTAGACCCCGGCGCGGCCGTGATAGCCGGTGTCGCGGCATTCCAGGCAGCCGGTGGCGCGTTGCGCATGGGTGGGGAGCGGCGCTTGCCAGGGCCGGGTCAGGGTCTGCCAATCCTCTTCACTCAGGTCTTGCGGAGCCTTGCAGTGCGGGCACAAGGTGCGCACCAGCCGTTGGGCCATGACGCCCAGCAGCGTGGCCTTGATCAAATAATGCGGTACGCCAAGTTCCAGCAGGCGACTGATGGCGCCGGGCGCGTCGTTGGTGTGCAGGGTCGACAGCACCAGGTGCCCGGTGAGGGCCGCCTGAATGGCCATTTCCGCGGTTTCGAGGTCGCGAATCTCGCCGATCATGATGATGTCCGGGTCTTGTCGCATCAGTGCGCGCACGCCGGCGGCGAAGCTCAGGTCGATGTTGTGCTGGACCTGCATCTGGTTGAACGCCGGCTCGACCATTTCGATCGGGTCTTCGATGGTGCAGAGGTTGACCTGCGGCGTCGCCAGTTTTTTCAGCGTGGTGTAGAGCGTGGTGGTCTTGCCGGACCCCGTCGGCCCGGTGACCAGAATGATGCCGTTGGGCTGGCGCGTCATGTCGTGCCAGCGCCGCAGATCGTCGGCTGAAAACCCGAGCTGATCGAAGTCCTTGAGCAGCACCTCCGGGTCGAAGATCCGCATGACCATTTTTTCGCCGAAGGCTGTCGGCAGTGTCGATAGCCGCAACTCGACTTCGCCACCCTCCGGGGTCTTGGTCTTCACCCGGCCGTCCTGGGGTTTGCGTTTCTCCGCAACGTTCATCCGGCCCAGGCTTTTCAGGCGGCTGACGATGGCCATGGTGACCTGTGGCGGGAATTGGTAGACGTTGTGCAGCACGCCGTCGATGCGAAAACGTACCGTGCCCTGTTCGCGTCGGGGCTCGATGTGGATATCGCTGGCACGTTGCTGGAAAGCGTACTGGAACAGCCAGTCGACAATGTTGACGATGTGCGCGTCGTTGGCGTCCGGCTCCTGGTCGCTGGCGCCGAGATTGAGCAGCTGTTCGAAATTGCCCAGGGTGTTGAATGGCTGATCGGCGTTATTCGCGCCGCTGACCGACTTGGCCAGGCGAAAGAACTCCACGCTGAAGCGCTGGATATCCACCGGATTGGCCACCACACGTTTAATGGGTAGCTTCAGCACATGGGTCAGGTCGGCTTCCCAGCCTTTGACGTAGGGTTGTGCGCTGGCCACGGTCACAGCGTCGCGATCGATGGACACCGCCAGAATCTTGTGGCGTTGGGCGAAGGCGTAAGACATCAAGGGCGTGATGGCGGCGACGTTGATCTTCAGCGGATCGATGCGCAAGTAAGGCTGGCCAGCCTGCTGCGACAGCCACAGCGTCAGGCTTTCGAGGTCGAGGTGTTTGCCGGGTCGGCTGAGGTCCTCCAGCTGTTGGCTGGCGATGAACTCCAGGGGGTGCATCTGGCCATTGGCGACATGGCGACGGCGGGCGTTGAGCGCGTGTTCGGCCGAATCCTGGTTGATAAAGCCCTGGGCGACCAGTTCACGCAGCAAATCACTGAGATCCAGCCAGCGGTCCTGAAGGGCGAGTTGAACGGACATGCGGGCTCCTTGTGAACGACAGTTCGCAAAGGATAGTCGTGACCCTGCCGACCGCTGGGCCACTACCCGACCAAGCCGTATCGACTTTTTTCAGCCTGTCGCCTGAGCCGTTTCGCCCCAGGCAGAATCCGCCGATTGCAGATCGACCGAGCAGATGCTGATCAGGTTACGCAGTTTTTCCGCAATCACCTGGGCACGGTGCCAGGTCAACCCGTCGACGACTACATGGATGTCCATCAGGTCGTCCTGGCGCTGCACGTTCACCTGTTCCGGCGTCAGAAACTGCAGGGCGAACAGGTTCAATGCGCGGCAAAGCAGGTCCGGCTCAGCTTCGGCCAGCAACTGATAGCGAACGCGGCAGAGCGTGTTGCTGACGTTCCAGACATCGGCGCGGGTGGGTGGGGTGTTCACGGCTTCCAGATACGGCATGGTCGATCTCCAAATCACTGGAGAAATTTTTACATTCGTGGCCGGGTATTTCTTATCTATGATGGGGCGTATGGCGGCTATGTCGAATCGTTTAATTCATAAATTTGCTAATCAAGGGTTTTTTTATGCAGAGCGAACTGGATGGCTACGACCGCAGGATTCTCGCGTTGCTGCAAGAGGACGCTTCGCTCTCCAGTGCGCAGATTGCCGAACAGGTAGGGCTGTCGCAGTCACCGTGCTGGCGGCGGATCCAGCGGATGAAAGAGGAGGGGATCATTCGGGGTCAGGTGACGCTGCTCGACCGCAAGAAAATCGGGCTCAACACGCAGATTTTCGCGCAGGTCAAACTCAACGCCCACGGACGCTCGAATTTCACCGAGTTCACCGAAGCCATTCGCGGCTTTCCCGAAGTGCTGGAGTGTTATGTATTGATGGGAGCGGTGGATTTCATGCTGCGGATCGTCGCGGCAGACATCGAGGCGTATGAGCGATTTTTCTTCGAGAAACTATCGCTGGTGCCGGGGATTCAGGAGGTCAATTCGGTTGTGGCGTTGTCGGAAATCAAGTCGACCACCAGTTTACCGGTCTGAAGTGTTGTGGTGACGGTGCTGGCCTTATCGCTGGCAAGCCAGCTCCCACAGGGATTAACCGTCGTACACAAATTTTGTGTTTGCCAACGGTCCTGTGGGAGCGGGCTTGCCCGCGATGGCGGTATTACAGGCGCAGAAGCATCTTCCAGGCACGATTCTGATAAACCGCAATCGCCTGCTGCTTGCGCGCATCCAGGGTTTCGTTGGTGATCGGTTCGTTGGCCAGTTGCGCCAGCTTGTTCAGCTCGCCATACAGGCGATCCATTTCCGGGATGTCCAGCACGTGACGCGCGTGGTGCAGCCAGGCCTGGATGCGTTCGATACGCGGCAGTTGCTCGGCCAGGTCTTCCGGTTGCTGCTGGTAACGCTGCAATTGCAGCGAGTTGGCTTCTTCGCCCAGCAGGCGTGGCAACCAGCTGCCCAGTTGTGCGGCGCCCTGGCGATTGCCGCGGGTATTGCGGTCGGCGGCCCAGGTGCGAGCGAGCAACCAGCGCGAGGTGTTCAGGGAGAACAGGCCCCAGCGCGGGTCTTCGAGTTCTTCAAGGAACTGCTCCGGCGCGGCTTTGCGTACATCTTCGTCATCCAGGCCGGCCTGGACCAGCGGACGCCAGTCTTCGAGCAGGGCATCAAGCGCGACGCGCAGGTCGTGGGTCGATTGACGCGGCGCAGCCTGGCCGAGGCTGCTGACCAGCGCGCGCAATTCGGCGAGGTTTTCCACCCAGTCCTGCAGCAGGCGCCAGTGGCCATTGAAGCGATATTGTTCGGCCAGACGCTGGCTACTGCCCAGCAAGTGCCAGCTCAGGGCGGCAAAGGCGTCGTCCAGTGGCGTCTCGGCGGTGATCTGCGGGGCCGGCAGGCTCAGCGAATAGCTGTTGGCGTCGTACAGGCGATAGCCGCGCTCAGCCTTGCTGATGTCACAAGGCATCAGGGCCAGGGTCGCGGCCAGCTCGGCGGCCAGTTCCAGCAACGCAGCCGGTTCGCCTTCGCGCAATTCCAGTTCCAGCTCGCAGATTTCTTCTTTCTGTTTGCCCACCACCACGTGGCCCAGGTCCAGCGCGGCTTCGATGACCACTTTGGTCTTGCCGCGGCCCCAGGCGATTTCAGCGCGTTCGCGGACAAAATCGGTGGTGAAAATCGGCTTCAGGGTTTTCTTGTCCAGTTCAGCCAGGGCTTCGGGCCAGCATTCACCGTCGAGTTTCTTTACGTCGAGCTTGGCTTTGGGCAGGTGCCAGTCGTACTCATTGCGCTCGGACAGACCGGCGACGCTCTGGCCACGGGTCTTGAGCGTCTGAATGACTTCTTCGCCATCCTTGCGCAGGCGCAGGGCGACCTTGGCGCGGGCCAGATCGCGCTCGGGCGTGTCGAAGTACTGGTTCATCAACTCACGGCGTTCCCAGCCACTTTTGTTGCGTTTTTTCAGTAGCGGGTGCTCGCGCAGCGCAGCGAGGGTTTCGCGGCTGACGCGGAGTTTGATTTCGGTTTCTTTCTGCATGGCCGGAAAATCCAGGATCGGGAGCGCAGCCGGGGGAATGTGTGGCTGCCAAGGTCGTGCAGTGTACAGGAGTCGTCCTTGCTCCGCCCTGCGACGGTTTATTCCTGTCGCCGGATGGTTCTATGATGGACTTCAATCCGCGAGTGGGAGCCAGCGATGCCTTTGCCGTCCATGAAAGATCAGTTCGCTGCATTGATCGCGGCACCGTCGGTCAGTTGCACCCAGGCGAATCTCGATCAATCCAATCGCCCGGTGATCGACCTGCTGGCCGCCTGGCTTGGCGACCTGGGTTTCGCCTGCGACATCCAGCAGGTCAGTCCCGGCAAATTCAACCTGTTGGCCAGTTTCGGCTCCGGTCCCGGCGGTCTGGTGCTGGCCGGCCACAGTGACACCGTGCCCTTCGATGGCGCGCTGTGGCAGACCGACCCGCTGAAGCTGACCGAAGTCGACGGTCGCTGGGTCGGCCTGGGCAGTTGTGACATGAAGGGCTTTTTCGCCCTGGCCATCGAGGCGGTCAAACCGCTGCTCGATCAGCCGTTCAAGCAGCCGCTGCTGATCCTGGCCACCTGCGATGAAGAGAGTTCGATGTCTGGCGCACGCGCCCTCGCACAAGCCGGACGGCCGTTGGGGCGAGCGGCGGTGATCGGCGAGCCGACCGGGCTCAAGCCGATCCGCATGCACAAAGGCATCATGATGGAGCGCATCGACATTCTCGGGCAGAGCGGCCACTCCTCCGACCCACGCCTGGGGCACAGCGCCCTCGAAGCCATGCACGATGCCATTGGCGAACTGCGTGGACTGCGTCTGTTGTGGCAGCGTGAATTTCGCAATCCACAATTCAGCGTGCCGATGCCGACGATGAATTTCGGCTGTATTCATGGTGGCGATAACCCCAACCGAATTTGCGGGCAATGTTCGCTGGAGTTCGACCTGCGGCCATTGCCGGGCATGGACCCCAAAGCCCTGCGCGCGGCGATTTTGCAGAAGCTCAACCCGATTGCCGAACGGCATCAGGTCAAGATCGATTACGCACCACTGTTCCCCGAAGTGCCGCCGTTCGAACAGGCCGAAGACGCGGAACTGGTGCGGATCGCCGAAAAGCTCACCGGTCATACGGCCGAAGCAGTGGCGTTCGGCACCGAAGCGCCTTATCTTCAGCAACTTGGCTGCGAGACACTGGTGCTCGGCCCGGGCGATATCGCCTGTGCCCACCAGCCGGGGGAATACCTCGAAATGTCACGTTTGCAGCCTACGGTGCATCTATTACGTCAGTTGATTGAACATTACTGCCTGACACCGGCAAACAACCCCCTGTAGGAGCGAGCTCGCTCGCGATGGACGTCAATGATGACGAGGGCTGCCTGGAGCAACGCGGTAGCTCTACCACCATCGCGAGCAAGCTCGCTCCTACAGGTGTTTGCGGTTAAATTGCCCATGTCCCACCCCGTATTCATGAGGAGAGCGCGCGTGTCGCCAAGCCTGTTCCGACGATAACCATCAGCCCGCTGTGCGTTTTCTGTTTCGCCCTTTTTTTCGGCTGCTATTTATTACAGGCCCAGGTTCATGCCCGAATACGTCAATTGGCTTCGTCACGCTTCGCCATACATCAACGCCCACCGCGATTGCACCTTCGTCGTCATGCTGCCCGGCGATGGCGTTGAGCATCCCAACTTCGGCAATATCGTCCACGACCTGGTGCTGTTGCACAGCCTGGGCGTGCGACTGGTGCTGGTTCACGGTTCGCGTCCGCAAATCGAAGCGCGTCTCGCCGCTCGCGGCCTGACCCCGCATTACCATCACGGCATGCGCATCACCGACGCGGCAACGCTTGAGTGCGTGATCGATGCCGTCGGCCAGTTGCGCATCGCCATCGAAGCGCGGCTGTCGATGGATATGGCTTCCTCGCCGATGCAGGGCTCACGCTTGCGCGTGGCCAGCGGCAACCTCGTTACAGCCCGGCCGATCGGCGTGCTTGAAGGCGTCGACTATCACCACACCGGCGAAGTACGCCGGGTCGACCGCAAGGGCATCAATCGCCTGCTGGACGAGCGCTCCATCGTGCTGCTGTCGCCATTGGGCTACTCGCCGACCGGTGAAATTTTCAACCTCGCCTGTGAAGACGTCGCCACCCGCGCGGCCATTGATCTGGGCGCGGACAAACTGCTGCTGTTTGGCGCAGACCTTGGCTTGATCGATGAGCATGGCCGTCTGGTTCGTGAATTGCGTCCGCAACAGGTGCCGGCGCATTTGCAGCGTCTGGGCAGCAATTATCAGGCGGAACTGCTGGATGCCGCCGCAGAAGCCTGCCGTGGCGGCGTGGCGCGCAGTCATATCGTCAGCTATGCCGAGGACGGCGCTCTGCTGACCGAACTGTTCACCCGCGACGGTGGCGGCACGCTGGTCGCCCAGGAACAATTTGAAGTGGTGCGCGAAGCGGCCATTGAAGACGTCGGTGGTCTGCTGGACTTGATCAGTCCGCTGGAAGAGCAGGGGATTCTGGTGCGGCGTTCCCGCGAGGTGCTGGAGCGCGAGATCGAGCAGTTCAGTGTGGTCGAGCGTGAAGGCATGATCATCGCCTGCGCGGCGCTGTATCAGATTGCCGATTCCGATGCCGGTGAGCTGGCCTGCCTGGCCGTTAACCCTGAGTACCGTCATGGCGGTCGTGGGGATGAGCTGCTGGAGCGCATCGAAACCCGTGCACGGGCGCAAGGGCTCAAGACACTGTTCGTACTCACGACCCGCACCGCGCACTGGTTCCGCGAGCGTGGTTTCGAGCCCAGCAGCGTCGAGCGCCTGCCGTCGGCGCGGGCGTCGCTGTACAACTATCAGCGTAATTCGAAGATCTTCGAAAAGACCCTTTGACCGTGGCGGCCCAATCACGAGCAACTCGCTCTCACAAGGTTCTGTGTCGTTTGCAGAACCTGTGTGCAAGCCTGCTCGCGATGGGCCGCGCAGCTGCCTTCAGCAATTACTCAGTGACGAACTTCGCGCTCACATAAGGCGAATAGTCCGGCAGCACCGTTTCAACCTTCCCTTGTTCCTTCAAGAATTTCGCCGTCTCACCAATCGCCTTCGCCGTGCCGCCGTCCAGCAATGCGCTGGTCAGTTGCGCCTTGGCGTCCGGGAAGGCGGAGCCGGCCAGCAGTTCCGGCACGTCAGCGGCGTTGGCACCGGTCAGTTTGGCGATTTTTTGCACGGGTAGTGAGTCAGCGGTCCAGCTGTCCTTGTGCGCGGCATAGTCGGCAAAAGAGTCCAGGGTGACCTTGGCGAACCTGGCGACCACTTCCGGATGCTTCTCGGCGTAGTCCTTGCGTGCCACCCACACTTCGAAGGTGGGCGCTCCCCATTGGCCGACCTGTGCGGCATCCGTCAGGGTCTTGCCAGTCTTGCGAATTTCACCCAGGGCCGGCGACCAGACGAACGCCCCATCGATGTCTCCACGTTTCCAGGCCGCGGCGATTTCCGCCGGTTGCAGGTTCACCACTTTGACTTTCGAGGTGTCCAGGCCCCAGTGCTTCAGTGCACCCAGCAGGCTGTAGTGGGAGGTCGAGACGAACGGCGTCGCGATGGTTTTGCCGATCAGATCTTCCGGTTTGTTGATGCCGCTGCCGTTGCGCACCACCAGGGCTTCGGCCGCATTGATCTGGGCGGACACAATGAACGCGACGATCGGCAGCTTGCGCGAGGCTGCCGCAGCCAGTGGGCTGGAACCCAGATTGCCGATCTGCACATCGCCGGAGGCAATCGCCGTGACGACTTCCGGACCGCTATTGAAACGACGCCAGTCGATCTTCTCGCCGATGATTTTTTCGTAGACGCCGTCCGCCTGGGGGACTTTGCTGGGGTCGATACCAGTCTGGTAGCCCACTGTGAGATTCGTGGCATGGGCGAAAAAAGAATATGCCAGCAACACACAAACTGTAACAATTCGTCTGGATAGTTCGCGCTTGAATCTCATGGGGGGCGGCCTTTGCGTAAAGGAATTGTTTCCGAATTGAGTCAACGCTAAACGATCTAAAAAATGACCAATAAATACCATTTAGGAATTAGCTTATGAGTCGACCGCTCTAGGCTGGGGTAGCGCGCGGCGGTGAGTTAAATTCCTAAAAGGTATGAGAAAAGAATTGGTCTATTCTTTTCAGGTTTGTGACAGTTTCATGACCTGCAGGGACCAAAAAAACGGGCATTAGACTATGGTCGTAGACACACATGGTTACGATTGACTTGTGGGTCACGGTACAGCGCTAATCGCGCATCTTAGGAATCGGGGCATCGACTCTGAGCCAGGAACACAAGAATTAGAAACGAGAGGAGCTAAACAATGAACAAGTCCACCTTGGCATTGGCCGTGGCGGTTGGGGTTTTGGCGCAGCAGGCAGGCGCAGCAGGTTTCCTGGAAGACAGCAAGGCTTCGGTTAGTTCCCGGACCATGTATTACGACGCCGATGTCCGTGAAGGCGCCAGCACTGCTGCGAACCGTCAGCGAGAAACTGCTGAGGGTCTGAAGTTTGATTACCTGTCCGGCTTCACTCAGGGCACCGTTGGTTTCGGTATCGACGCCCAGGCGCTGGTCGGCATCCACCTGGATGGCGGCAGGGGTCACCACCCGCTGGGTAACAGCAACTCCTTCTTCCCGAGCGACGGCGACAGGTCTGCCGACGAGTGGAGCCGTCTGGATGCCAACGTCAAGGCGCGTTTCTCCAAGACTGAGGCCCACTTGGGTGGCGGCCTGGCACCTAACCTGCCAATCCTGATTGCGAACGACAGCCGTCTACTGCCGCAAACCTTCGAAGGTGGCACCATCTCCTCGAAGGAAATCGACAACGTGACCTTCAACCTGGGTCAACTGGAGCACGCGTCGGGTCGCGCTTCCTCCAACGACACGGGTATGGCAGTGGCTGGCGGTACCCAGGACAGCAACAAGTTCCGTTACGCCGGTGCTGACTGGAAGGTCACCAAAGACCTGTTGCTGCAGTACTACTATGCGAACCTGGAAGACTACTACAAGCAGAACTTCCTCGGCCTGGTGCACGTCTACCCGATCGCGGCGAACCAGTCGTTCAAGACTGATCTTCGTTATTTCGACAGCAGCTCCGACGGCAAGAACGGCGAGGCCGGCTACCGCTTTAACAACAACAATGGCTACGCCAAGAATCCAGGCGAAGTCGATAACAAGACCTGGAGCGCGACCTTCACCTACACCCTGGGTGGCAGTGCGTTCCTGCTTGGCCATCAACGTGTCAGCGATGACGGCGGCTTTGTTTTCTTGAACCAGGGTAACCTGATCGATAGCAAAGGTCGTCCAGAAGGTGCCGGTGGCTCCAGCTTCTACTCCTTCACCGACGCCACCGTGGGCAGCTTCATCCGTGCCGGTGAAAACACCACGTACGGTCAGTACTCCTATGACTTCGCCTCGCTGGGCGTGCCAGGTTTGAAAGCGTCGATTGCTTACCTGGATGGCCGGGACATCAAGGCCACCAGCGGCGTGGGTAAAGACCTGAATGAGCACGAGACCGACGCACGTATTGACTACGTGATTCAAACGGGCCCACTCAAAGGCTTTGGTACGACGCTGCGTCACGGTACTTACGGCGGTAACACCAGCACCGCTGACCAGGACCAGACCCGTCTGATCTTCAACTACACCTACAGCTTCCTGTAATACGCGCCACCCAAAGAAAACCTCGCCCATCGGCGAGGTTTTTTTTGCGCTGCGTTTTATATTCCATAAACAATGTGCGTGAGGATTTTTTATTCTTTTTAGCTTTTTCTTCAAGCGCATAAAGTAGGCGCATCCGACTCGCCATGCGTCTCGGATTTGGCGATTTCACCCCTCGACAAACCAACCATCAAGGAATTGGCCTGTCAGCCGATACCTCGGTTTCGTGCTGCGGATGTATATAGCCAAATGGCATTAAAAGTAATTAGGTAATTCTTTTAAGGTTTGTGTCGAGGTATCCTGTAGCAATGAAAACCCCGATTTAGAGCGGTTGACGCGATTGGCGCGTCTGCGGATCCAGGGCGTACGACCCAGGACCAGCAACAGAAAAATTAGAACCGATAGGAGCGAAACAATGAACAAGTCCACCTTGGCCCTGGCTGTGGCCGTAGGGGTTTTGGCGCAGCAGGCAAGCGCCGCCGGTTTCATCGAAGACAGCAAGGCCACCCTGGGGCTGCGTAACTTCTACATCAACACCGACAACCGCGATGGCCAGCCATCGGCGACGTCCAACACCCGTAACAAGAACGCCGAATGGGGCCAGGGCTTCGATCTGCGCTTCATCTCCGGTTACACCCAGGGCACTGTCCAGTTCGGTGTTGACGCCATCGGCCTGTACGGCGTGCGTCTGGACTCCAGCCGTGCAGAACACGGTAACTACACCGGCACGGCTTCGGGCGGCACCGTTTTCCCTAGCGATGGCAACGAAGCTGTGAATGATTTCGCCAGCCTGGGCGTGACCGGCAAGGCCAGGATCTCCCAGACCGAGCTGAAAATCGGCACCCTGCAACCCAACAACCCGGTCATCAAATACAACGATGGTCGTCTATTGCCACAAACCTTCCAGGGCGGCGCGATCACCTCGAACGAGATCAAGGACCTGACCCTGACCGCGGGGCAAATCGAGCACGCCAAAGGCCGTAACTCCAGCAACAATGAAGGCTTGTCCATCGCGGGTGCCAACGGCAGCTCGAACTATGACGCTGGTGAATTCGTCAACAAGTTCTACTACGGCGGCGCTGACTACAAAATCACCAAAGACCTGACCGCTTCGTACTACTACGGCAACCTGGAAGACTTCTACAAGCAACACTTCCTGGGTCTGGTGCACAACTGGGCCATCGGCCCTGGCGTGTTGAAGTCTGACTTCCGTTATTTCCACAGCTCCGACGACGGTGCCAACGGCAGCGATCCGCTTTACTACAGCTCTGGCAACTACAGCGGCGTGGCTAACGGTAAAGGCAAGGTCGACAACAACCTCTACAGCGGCCTGTTCCTGTACAGCGTTGCCGGTCACACCTTCGGTGGCGGTTACCAGGTCAGCAACGGCAGCAGTGACTTCCCTTGGCTGAACCAGGGCGACGGTTCGTCGAACTACACCATCACCGACTCGCAAATCCAGAAGTTCAGCCGTGCCGGCGAGCGCACCTGGCAAGCACGTTACTCGTATGACTTCGCCACCGTCGGCGTGCCTGGCCTGACGGCGGGTGTGGTTTACCTGCATGGCGATAACATCGACACCGTTAACGCACGCGGTGGCGAAGCGGCTAACGGCGCTACCGAGTGGGAGCGTGACTTGAGCGTAGGTTATGTGGTCCAGTCGGGCGCACTGAAGAACCTGGGCGTGGCGTGGAAAAACGCCACCTGGCGCACCGACCTGCCGAGCACCCGTTCGCAGGACGAAAACCGCCTGATCGTCAGCTACTCGATCCCGCTGTTGTAACAGCGAGCGAGCCTGCTCGCGAAGGTGTCGTCTCAGCCACAAACGTGCTGAATGACACACGCCTTCGGGAGTAAGCCGCAACCAAAAAAAAGCCCCGCCCGGCATCTCGCCGGGCGGGGCTTTTGCGTTTTCAAGGCGGGCTCACCCCCGCAAACCCGCCTTGAAACTCCCCTTTTTTGCAGCAACTCAAGGCCTTCTCGAACCTCGGAGGCGATGTTCGGCGGGATGGGCAGGCACGTCCAGTGAACAGATCTTTAATATTACTTATTGGTATAAACAAATCGATATTTATTCTTTTTAATAGATAAAAAACGCAGGCACAGTTGAGCTCATCAAGCACTCACAAGGAGCAGCACCATGAGCCTCAGACTCGGCGATATCGCCCCCGATTTCGAACAGGATTCCAGTGCCGGCACCATCCGGTTCCACCAGTGGCTGGGCGACAGCTGGGGTGTGCTGTTTTCCCATCCGGCGGACTTCACGCCGGTATGCACCACCGAACTGGGATTCACGGCCAGGCTCAAGGATGAGTTCGACAAGCGTGGGGTCAAGGCCATCGCGCTGTCCGTCGACCCGGTGGATTCGCATCACAAGTGGATCGAAGACATCAACGAAACCCAGAACACGGTGGTCACCTTTCCGATCCTCGACGATGCCGACCGCAAGGTCTCGGACCTGTACGACCTGATCCACCCCAACGCCAACGACACTCTCACAGTGCGCTCGCTGTTTGTGATCGATCCGAACAAAAAGGTCCGGTTGACCATCACCTACCCGGCGAGCACCGGCCGCAACTTCCATGAAATCCTGCGGGTGATCGACTCGCTGCAACTCACCGACAACTACAAAGTGGCCACTCCGGCCAACTGGCAGGACGGTGATGAGGTGGTGATTGTGCCGTCGCTCAAGGATGAAGACGAAATCAAGCAACGCTTTCCCAAGGGCTACCGCGCCGTCAAACCTTACTTGCGCCTGACGCCGCAGCCGAACCGCTAATCACCTTTGGAGCCGGCTTGCTGGCGATTGATGCGGCGCGGCGTGTGAGAGGGGCCGCCTTCGCTGGCAAGCCAGCTCCTACAGAGGTATGTGAAAACCACAAAGCAGGGGATTTCAGGCCGTTTCGACGGCCTTTTTTTTCGCCTGGAAGAAGTGGATTTATATATCTCTTAATTGCATAACCAAATGAATAAATATGATTTATAGATATATAAATCACCTGTTAAGGTCACTCCATCGAAGCGAGATCGCAAACCGCGAATCGCCCCCACCGTTCAAGGAATCGTCTGAATGCTGGTCGTCTCACTCGGTGGCAGTCCCAGCCAACGCTCCCGTTCCGGGGTGCTGCTGGACCGCTCCCAGCGTTGGTTACAAGCGCAAGGCGTGGAAGTGGTGAGTTATCAGGTACGGGACTTCCCGGCCGAAGACTTGCTGCATGCACGCTTCGACAGCCCGAAGGTGATCGACCTGTTGCAACAGATTGAAAACGCCGACGGTCTGCTGATCGCCACACCGGTGTACAAGGCGTCGTTCTCCGGCGCGTTGAAAACCGTACTGGATCTGCTGCCCGAGCGCGCGTTGAGTCACAAGGTGGTTCTGCCAATGGCAACCGGGGGCAGCATCGCCCACATGCTGGCGGTGGATTACGCACTCAAGCCGGTGTTGTCGGCCTTGAAGGCCCAGGAAATGCTCCACGGCATTTTCGCGGTGGACGGCCAGATCGCCTACGGCGAAGGCAGCGCACTGGCGCAGTTGGCGCCGGAGCTTGAGCAAAGACTGATCGAATCGCTGGAGCTGTTTTTCAGCGCCATGGCCCGACGGCCCAAGCCGCTCGATCCGAACCTGTTGAATGAACGTTTGTTGAGTGCTCGCTGGAGCATTTAAGCCCCACCCGACATTGATGTACTGGCCTTACTCGCCCGCTAACGGGCAAGCAGGTGCAGCCAAAACCCAACTGCAAAAAAGGAGAGCGCCATGCGCCCTGTTATTTTGCGTCGTGGTCTGGTCGCTCTGTTTGCAGCGGCTGTAGCCTTCGGCGCCATTACACAAGCTCAAGCTGAAACATTACGAATCGGCTATCAGAAATACGGCACCCTGGTGCTGCTCAAAGCCAAAGGCACGCTGGAAAAACGCCTCGCCGCCCAAGGCGTGGACGTGCAATGGACTGAGTTCCCCGGCGGCCCGCAGTTGCTTGAGGGCCTGAACGTCAGTTCCATCGACTTCGGCGTCACCGGCGAAACCCCGCCCGTGTTCGCTCAGGCGGCGGGCGCCGATTTGCTTTACGTCGCCTATGAACCCCCAGCCCCTCACAGTGAAGCGATCCTGGTACCGAAGGACTCGGCGATCAAATCGGTGGCGGATCTCAAGGGCAAGAAAGTCGTCCTGAACAAAGGCTCCAACGTGCACTACCTGCTGGTTCGCGCGCTGGAAGACGCCGGCCTCAAGTACACCGACATCCAGACCGTGTTCCTGCCGCCGGCCGATGCCCGCGCTGCGTTCGAACGTGGCAGCGTCGACGCCTGGGTCATCTGGGATCCGTACCAGGCAGCCGCCGAACAACAACTGCAGGCGCGCACCCTGCGCGATGGCCAGGGCATCGTCGACAACCATCAGTTCTACCTGGCGACCAAGCCTTACGCACAGAAAAATCCTGAGGTGATCAAGACCCTGGTGGAAGAAGTGCGCGCCGTCGGCGAGTGGTCCAAAGCCAATCCACAAGAGGTGACCCAACAAGTGTCGCCACTGCTCGGCCTGCCGGCGGACATCACCCTGACCTCGGTGAAACGCCAGGGCTACGGCGCATTGTTCCTGACCCCCGACGTGGTCGCCGCGCAACAGAAAATCGCCGACAGCTTCTACCAGCTCAAGCTGATTCCCAAGCCGTTGAGCATCAAAGACGTGATCTGGACGCCACCGGCAGCCGTTGCCAAAGCACAGTAATTCGATCCCCCAAGGAGACCACTCCATGAGCCTCAATATCTTCTGGTTCCTGCCAACCCACGGCGACGGCCATTACCTTGGCACCGCCGAAGGCGCTCGCGCCGTCGACCACGGTTACCTGCAGCAAGTCGCGCAAGCGGCGGATCGCCTGGGCTTCGGCGGGGTGCTGATTCCCACCGGTCGCTCCTGCGAAGACTCGTGGCTGGTGGCGGCGTCGCTGATTCCGGTGACCCAGCGTTTGAAATTCCTTGTCGCCCTGCGCCCCGGGATCATTTCCCCGACGGTGGCCGCGCGTCAGGCCGCGACGCTGGATCGCCTGTCCGGCGGTCGTGCGCTGTTCAACCTGGTGACGGGCGGTGATCCGGAGGAGTTGGCCGGCGATGGTCTGTTCCTCAGTCATGAAGAGCGCTACCAGGCTTCGGTGGAATTCACCCGCATCTGGCGCCGCGTGCTGGAAGGCGAAACCGTTGATTACGACGGTCAGCACATCAGCGTGAAGGGGGCCAAATTGCTCTATCCGCCGATTCAGCAACCGCGTCCGCCGCTGTACTTCGGCGGCTCCTCGGAAGCGGCGCAGGACCTGGCGGCAGAGCAGGTTGAAATGGTGCTGACCTGGGGCGAACCACCCGCCGCCGTTGCCGAGAAGATTGAGCAGGTACGCGCCAAAGCCGCGAAACTCGGCCGTACCGTGCGCTTTGGCATTCGCCTGCATGTGATCGTGCGCGAAACCAACGCCGAGGCCTGGCAAGCGGCGGACCGCCTGATTTCGCATCTGGACGACGACACCATCGCTCGCGCCCAGGCTTCCCTGGCGCGCTTCGATTCGGTCGGCCAGCAGCGCATGGCCGCGTTGCACGGTGGCAGTCGCGACAACCTGGAAGTCAGCCCCAACCTGTGGGCCGGTGTTGGCCTGGTGCGCGGCGGTGCCGGTACGGCGCTGGTGGGCGATGGTCCGACCGTGGCCGCTCGCGTGAAGGAGTACGCGGACCTGGGCATCGACACCTTCATCTTCTCCGGTTATCCACACCTGGAAGAGTCGTATCGCGTAGCCGAGTTGCTGTTCCCGCACCTCGATATCGAGCGTCCCGAGCTGCCGAAAAGCGCCGGTTACGTCAGCCCGTTCGGCGAGATGGTGGCCAACGACATTCTTCCCAAAGCCGCGTCCCAGAGCTGAGGCGCGCCATGAAGAAAATTATCCACAGTCTCGCGCCCTGGGCGTTGCCGGTGTTGCTGCTGGCGGTGTGGCAGTTGTCGGTGTCGGCGGGCTGGTTGTCGACTCGGATTCTGCCGGCACCGATCGCCGTGATCGAAGCCGGGGTGAGCCTGGTGCGCAGTGGCGAAATCTGGACACACCTGGCGATCAGCGGCTGGCGTGCCGCGCTGGGTTTCACCATCGGCGGTAGCATCGGCCTGACTTTGGGCTTCATCACAGGACTGTCGAAATGGGGTGAACGCCTGCTCGACAGCTCGGTGCAGATGATCCGTAACGTGCCGCACCTGGCGCTGATCCCGCTGGTGATTCTGTGGTTCGGCATCGACGAGTCGGCGAAGATTTTCCTGGTGGCGTTGGGCACCTTGTTCCCGATCTACCTCAATACCTACCACGGCATCCGCAACGTCGATCCGGCGTTGGTGGAGATGTCGCGCAGTTATGGTTTGTCCGGTTTCAGCCTGTTCCGTCAGGTGATTCTGCCGGGGGCGCTGCCGTCGATCCTGGTCGGCGTGCGCTTCGCCTTGGGCTTCATGTGGTTGACGCTGATCGTCGCCGAGACCATTTCCGCCAGTTCGGGCATTGGCTATCTGGCGATGAACGCCCGGGAGTTTCTGCAGACCGACGTGGTGGTGCTGGCGATTCTGCTGTACGCCGTGCTCGGCAAACTGGCCGACCTCGCCGCCCGTGGACTTGAGCGTGTGTGGCTGCGCTGGCATCCGGCCTATCAAGTCGCCAAGGGAGGTGCCGCATGACCGCACAGCAACCTCCACGCCTGCTGCGCGGCATCCCGCTGGCGGTGCGCAATCTGCAAAAAACCTTCGGTTCGCGGCAGGTGCTGCGTGACATCGACCTGCACATTCCGGCAGGCCAGTTTGTGGCTGTGGTCGGTCGTAGCGGCTGCGGCAAGAGCACCTTGCTGCGCTTGCTCGCGGGCCTTGATCAGCCTTCCGGCGGTGAATTGCTGGCCGGCGCCGCGCCGCTCAGTGATGCGCGGGAAGACACACGCTTGATGTTCCAGGAAGCGCGTCTGCTGCCATGGAAACGGATCATCGACAACGTCGGTCTCGGGCTCAAGGGCAATTGGCGACCACAAGCACTGGAAGCCCTGGAAGCGGTCGGCCTGGCGGATCGCGCCAACGAGTGGCCGGCGGCGCTGTCCGGAGGGCAGAAGCAACGCGTCGCCTTGGCCCGTGCGCTGATCCATCAACCACGCCTGCTGTTGCTCGACGAGCCGTTGGGCGCGCTGGATGCGCTGACCCGAATCGAAATGCAGCAACTGATCGAACGGCTTTGGCAGCAGCACGGTTTCACCGTGTTGCTGGTGACCCACGACGTCAGTGAAGCGGTGGCGATTGCCGATCGGGTGATCCTGATCGAAGACGGCGAAGTCGGCCTCGACCTGCAGGTGGAACTGCCGCGCCCTCGGGTTCGCGGCTCCCATCGGCTGGCGGCGCTGGAAACCGAAGTGCTCAACCGTGTGCTGTCACTGCCCGGCCAACCGCCGGAGCCGGAACCTGTTTCACCCTTGCCTACGCAGTTGCGTTGGGCTCAATAACTCAAGTCTTATCCCACGACAGGAATCAACATCATGACGATCAAAGCCATCAACGTTCGCAACCAGTTCAAAGGCTCCATCAAGGAAATCGTTCTCGGCGACGTGCTGTCGGAAATCGACGTGCAAACCGCTTCCGGCATCGTCACTTCGGTGATCACCACGCGTTCGGTGAAAGAGCTGGAGCTGGCCGTCGGCAGCGAAGTGATCGCATTCGTGAAATCCACCGAGGTGTCGATCGCCAAGTTGTAAGCCGTGCGCGCAAACAACAACCCCGAAGGGTTTGAGCCCTTCGGGGTTTTTTGTTCGTTAAAGATCGCGCTTGGGCAGATACGGCGGCAGGTACAAGCCAAGGTAGGCATCAAACACCCGCATCCCTTCTTCAGCCATGCGCGGCGTGATCTGTCCATGCTGCTGGACCGAACGCGCATAGACCCGATCGCCGAGCTCCATGGCCAGCGCAAACACATCGACATCACCCGGCAGCTTCGGCAGTTCGAAGTGGTGGTCGAACAGTTTGTGCATCAGGTCGCCCAATTCGATGTCGTGCTGACGATCGGCCTGGGTGACTTCGGTCAGGCCGTGTTGGGCAAGAATGAGTTGGCGGGCGGCGGCGTCTTCACTGTAGATCTCGAGCATGCGCTGTTCCACCAGGCGCGACAGATCCCGCCAGCTGCTCAGCGCCTGATGGTCGATGGGCGCTTGCAGGCAGGCGCGGAACGCGGCGTGGACATCGGCGGTCAGGGCTTCGAGCAGGGCCGGGACGCTGGCGAAGAAGTGGTAGACGGAGGAGGGCGGGATCTCCGCACGCTCAGCCACGCTGTAGATCGACAGGCTGGCCACGCCCTCGGCGGCCAGCAGCGTGCGGGCCGCATCGAGTATCGAGTCGATCCGGGCCTGGCTGCGTGCGCGGGGTTTGCGGGGGGTGGCTACGCGTGTCATTGAGGTCTCCTGCGGGGCAGCGGGCATTGTACGAGCGGGGTTGCGTGTTGTCTCGTCGGCCGCCATCGCTGGCAAGCCAGCTCCCACAGAATTTTCCGGTGTACACGGAATTTATGTTCACTGGAGATCAACTGTGGGGGCTGGCTTGCCAGCGATCCGCCGCAGGCGGCCATAAAAAAACGCCGCAAGCTGTAAAGCCTGCGGCGTTCTTTTCACTGCAATCGCTTACACGGTATGCAGGTACCAGTTGTACTCGAGGTCGGAGATGGAGTGTTCGAACTCTTCCAGCTCGCTCTCTTTACAGGCCACGAAGATATCGATGTATTTCGGATCGATGTACTTGGCCATGACTTCGCTGTCGTCCAGCTCGCGCAAGGCATCGCGCAGGTTGTTCGGCAGGCTTTGCTCGTTCTGCTCGTAGCTGTTGCCTTCCACCGGGGCGCCCGGCTCGATCTTGTTGACCAGGCCGTGGTGCACGCCTGCCAGGACCGAAGCCATCAGCAGGTAAGGGTTGGCGTCGGCGCCGGCCACACGGTGTTCCAGGCGGACCGCGTCGGCGGAACCGGTCGGCACGCGCAGGGCGACAGTGCGGTTGTCCAGGCCCCAGCTTGGCGAGTTCGGCACGTAGAACTGTGCGCCGAAACGACGGTAGGAGTTGACGTTCGGGCAGAGGAAAGCCATCTGCGCCGGTAGGGTCTCGAGCACACCGCCGATCGCGTGACGCAGTGCGGCGTTCTGCTCGGGATCCTCACTGGCAAAAATGTTTTTGCCGTCTTTGTCGAGAATCGAGATGTGGACGTGCAGACCATTGCCTGCCTGGCCTGGATAAGGCTTGGCCATGAAGGTGGTGTCCATTTCATGGTCGTAGGCGATGTTCTTGATCAGGCGCTTGAGCAGGACCGCGTAGTCGCATGCCTTGATCGGGTCGGCCACGTGGTGCAGGTTCACTTCGAACTGCGCCGGGGCACTTTCCTTGACGATGGCGTCGGCCGGGATGCCTTGTTCTTTCGCGCCTTCCAGAATGTCCTGGAGGCAGTCGACGTATTCGTCGAGGTCGTCGATCAGGTAAACCTGTGTCGAGTGCGGACGTTTGCCGGAGATCGGGGAGCGCGGTGGTTGTGGGCGGCCGTTCACGTTCTCCTGGTCGATCAGGTAGAACTCCAGTTCGAACGCGGCGCAGATGGTCAGGCCCAGCTCATCGAACTTGGTTACGACTTGTCGCAGCACTTCGCGCGGGTCGGCGAAGAAAGGGTCACCTTCGAGTTCGTGCATGGTCATCAACAGTTGCGCGGTCGGGCGCTTCTGCCAGGGCTCATTGCACAGGGTGTCGGGGATTGGATAGCAGATTCGGTCAGCATCGCCGATGTCCAGGCCCAGGCCGGTGCTTTCCACCGTAGAGCCATTGATATCCAGAGCAAATAGAGAGGCCGGCAGGTTGATGCCTTTCTCGTAAACCTTGTGGAGGCTGGTGCGTTCGATGCGCTTGCCGCGCACCACACCATTCATATCCGCAATCAGAAGGTCAACGTACAGAACCTCAGGATGTTCCTTAAGGAACGCGTTCGCTTCGTTAAGCTGAACGGCACGCGGGGGTACCGACATGATGCAACACCTTTGTTGTTAAAAATATCAATCATTGATCTCTTCGGATTCCAGTCAACCCGAACGGCATGCCGAAGTCAAGCGAGGCCGTTTTTGCCCTAAAAAAGCGCTCGTGTGGCTTTTTTGAAGCACTTTGGGGCGTTTTTATGCCCCTGAGCGCTATGCCGTACGCAGGCTTGAGCGGGCCGTGTTGTATTTTTTACGGGGGTGTTGTGTAAAAAAATGAACAAGGCTAAGCTCGAATCAAACCCATAACAGCAATAATACCGGGGTGCTTCATGTCTCGCCTGCCGTTAATCGGCGTCACCGACTGCTCTAGGCAGATCGGTCTGCATGCTTATCACATCAGTGGCGACATTGACGTCAGCGTCGCAGCCTTCACGGCTCCGGGACTGCCGGTGATTCTTCCGTCCCTGGCGAGTCGACCATTGGCGTCCGATATTCTGGACAGCCCTGATGTCACCCCCATTACGGTTACTCCATTCAATATAGAACCGATTCACAATAGCGGCGCCTCCATTGCCTTGGGCACCGCTTGCGATTCTGCACGCCCGGCATTTGCCGCGTGGTGCGAAAAAACACGATAGCCTTTCGTACACTGGAATTTCAACGCGACGCCGATGCGTCAAACATCGCCTGGCTCATGCAAGAGTCGGGAAACTCAAAGCCTAGAGGCATTTATGAGTAACAACCTCGACCAGCTCACCGATTGGTTGAAAGACCACAAGATCACAGAAGTCGAATGCATGATCGCCGACTTGACCGGGATTACCCGGGGCAAGATTTCGCCGACCAACAAATTCATCGCGGAAAAAGGCATGCGCCTGCCAGAGAGCGTGCTGCTGCAGACCGTGACCGGCGATTACGTCGAAGACGACATCTATTACGAGCTGCTTGATCCGGCCGACATCGACATGGTCTGCCGTCCCGACCAGAACGCGGTGTACCTGGTGCCTTGGGCCATTGAGCCCACCGCCATCGTCATTCACGACACCTACGACAAGCAAGGCAACCCGATCGAGCTGTCGCCGCGCAACGTGCTGAAGAAAGTCCTGAAACTCTATTCCGACAAGGGCTGGCAGCCCATCGTCGCGCCGGAAATGGAGTTCTACCTGACCAAGCGCAGCGATGACCCGGATTACCCGCTGCAGCCGCCGATCGGTCGTTCCGGACGCCCTGAAACCGGTCGCCAATCGTTTTCCATTGAAGCGGCCAACGAATTCGATCCGCTATTCGAAGACGTCTATGACTGGTGCGAACTGCAGGACCTGGACCTCGACACGCTGATCCACGAGGACGGCACGGCGCAGATGGAAATCAACTTCCGTCACGGTGATGCCCTGTCCCTGGCCGACCAGATCCTGGTGTTCAAGCGCACCATGCGCGAAGCGGCGCTCAAGCATGACGTGGCCGCCACTTTCATGGCCAAGCCCATGACCGGCGAGCCGGGCAGTGCCATGCACTTGCACCAGAGCATCATCGACATCGAAACCGGCAAGAACATCTTCTCCAATGAAGACGGGACCATGAGCCAATTGTTCCTGCACCACATCGGTGGCTTGCAGAAACTGATTCCCGAGCTGTTGCCGCTGTTCGCGCCCAACGTGAACTCGTTCCGCCGCTTCCTGCCGGACACTTCGGCACCGGTGAACGTTGAATGGGGCGAAGAGAACCGCACCGTGGGCCTGCGGGTTCCGGATGCCGGGCCGCAGAACCGTCGGGTGGAAAACCGCTTGCCGGGCGCCGATGCCAACCCGTACCTGGCGATCGCCGCGAGCCTGCTCTGCGGTTACATCGGCATGGTCGAAGGCCTGAACCCGAGTGCACCGGTGGTGGGCCGTGGCTATGAGCGCCGCAACCTGCGCCTGCCACTGACCATCGAGGACGCGCTGGAGCGCATGGAAAACAGCGCGACCATCGCGAAATACCTGGGCAAAAATTTCATCACTGGCTACGTCGCGGTCAAGCGGGCCGAGCATGAAAACTTCAAGCGCGTGATCAGTTCGTGGGAACGGGAATTCCTGCTTTTTGCCGTCTGACGCGCCGGGCGTCGTTGTGATCAAACGGCGCCTCCACCTGATTTTTTTAGGAGATTGGTATGACCAGCAACAACCCGCAAACCCGTGAATGGCAAGCCCTGAGCAGTGACCACCACCTGGCCCCGTTCAGCGACTTCAAGCAGTTGAAAGAGAAAGGCCCGCGGATCATCACCAACGCCAAAGGCGTTTACCTGTGGGACAGCGAAGGTAACAAAATCCTCGACGGCATGGCCGGCCTGTGGTGCGTGGCCATCGGTTACGGTCGCGATGAACTGGCCGATGCCGCCAGCAAGCAAATGCGCGAACTGCCGTACTACAACCTGTTCTTCCAGACCGCTCACCCACCGGTGCTGGAACTGGCCAAGGCCATCGCCGATATCGCGCCTGAAGGCATGAACCACGTGTTCTTCACCGGTTCCGGCTCTGAAGGCAACGACACCATGCTGCGTATGGTTCGCCACTATTGGGCGATCAAGGGCCAACCGAACAAGAAAGTCATCATCAGCCGCAAGAACGGCTATCACGGTTCCACTGTGGCCGGCGCGAGCCTGGGTGGCATGACCTACATGCACGAACAAGGCGACTTGCCGATCCCGGGCATCGTCCACATCGCCCAGCCGTACTGGTTCGCCGAAGGCGGCGACATGACGCCGGAAGAGTTCGGTGTCTGGGCGGCCAACCAGCTCGAAGAGAAAATTCTGGAAATCGGCGTCGACAACGTGGGCGCCTTTATTGCCGAACCGATCCAGGGCGCCGGCGGCGTGATCATTCCGCCAGACACCTACTGGCCGCGCATCAAGGAAATCCTCGCCAAGTACGACATCCTGTTCGTGGCAGACGAAGTGATCTGTGGTTTCGGCCGCACCGGCGAGTGGTTCGGTTCCGATTTCTATGGCCTCAAGCCCGACATGATGACCATCGCAAAAGGCCTGACCTCCGGCTACATCCCCATGGGTGGCCTGATCGTGCGCGACGAAGTGGTGGCAGTGCTCAATGAAGGCGGCGATTTCAACCACGGTTTCACGTACTCCGGGCACCCGGTGGCGGCTGCGGTGGCACTGGAAAACATCCGCATCCTGCGCGACGAAAAAATTATCGAGCGCGTACACAACGAAACGGCACCGTATTTGCAGAAACGCTTGCGGGAACTGAATGATCACCCATTGGTGGGCGAAGTTCGTGGTGTGGGTCTGTTGGGGGCTATCGAGCTGGTGCAGGACAAGGCCACTCGCAAGCGCTACGAAGGCAAGGGCGTTGGCATGATCTGCCGGCAGTTCTGCTTCGACAACGGCCTGATCATGCGCGCCGTGGGCGATACCATGATCATCGCTCCGCCGCTGGTGATCACACTGGCGGAAATCGATGAGCTAGTGACCAAGGCACGCAAGTGCCTGGACCTGACCCTGAGTGCATTGCAGGGCTAAGTGCTAGGCTCTGAGCGCAAGTATGAAACTTTCGCTCAGAGCAGCCATAAAGGGTGGCCTTTTGTTGAAAGACCGCCTCGGAACTTGCCAGACTAGCCGCGGTTCCAGTTGCCCGGGTTCGGCCGCTGAACTTAGTGGTTCAAAAAAGAAAAATTTGGAGCATCACGCATGAAGGCATTAGGCAAAAAGTTTGCTGGCAAGACTCTTCTCGCCATGTCCCTGATGGGCATTATGGCGGGCGCGGTTCAGGCCGATGACAAAGTTCTGCACGTGTACAACTGGTCCGACTACATTGCTCCGGACACTATCGCGAACTTCGAAAAAGAGTCCGGCATCAAAGTCGTGTATGACGTTTTCGACAGTAACGAAACCCTGGAAGCGAAGTTGCTGGCAGGCAAGTCCGGCTACGACATCGTTGTACCGTCGAACAACTTCCTGGCCAAGCAGATCAAGGCCGGTGTTTACCAGAAGCTGGACAAGTCCAAGCTGCCTAACTGGAAAAACCTGAACCCGGACCTGCTCAAGGCCGTATCGGTGAGCGACCCAGGCAACGAACACGCCTTCCCGTACATGTGGGGTTCGATCGGTATCGGTTTCAACGCCGAGAAGGTCAAGGCTGCACTGGGTGCCGACGCACCGACCAACTCCTGGGATCTGATCTTCAAGCCTGAAAACGCCGCCAAGCTGAAGTCGTGCGGTATCAGCCTGCTGGATTCGCCAACCGAGATGATTCCGGTGGCGCTGCATTACCTGGGCCTGCCAACCGACAGCCAGAAGAAAGAAGACATCGACAAGGCTCAGGCGCTGCTGCTCAAGGTTCGTCCTTCGATCGCCTACTTCCACTCTTCCAAGTACATCTCCGACCTGGCCAACGGCAACATCTGCGTAGCCGTGGGTTATTCGGGTGACGTGTACCAGGCCAAGTCCCGCGCGGCTGAAGCCGGTGACAAGGTGAAAGTCAGCTACAACATTCCGAAAGAAGGTGCGGGCAGCTTCTACGACATGGTCGCCATCCCTAAAGATGCCGAAAACGTCGAAGGCGCCTACAAATTCATGACCTACCTGCAGAAGCCGGAAGTCATGGCTGCAATCACCAACGCCGTGCGCTTCCCGAACGGTAACGCGGCTGCCACGCCACTGGTTGATAAAGACATCACCAGCGATCCAGGCATCTACCCGCCAGCGGATGTGCAGGCCAAGCTGTACGCGATTGCCGACTTGCCGGCCGCGACCCAGCGGATCCTGACTCGCAGCTGGACCACGATCAAATCCGGTAAGTAATGGGTAAAACCTTGTAGGAGTGAGCTTGCTCGCGATGAGTCTGATAGCGCCGCGAGGTGTCAGGCACCCAGCGTCATCCTTGACGGCCATTGCGAGCGGGCTCGCTCCTACAGGTAACTGCATAAAAGTTTTGCTGGAACGGTTTTTCGAGGGTAAGTTGCGCGCCGGTTTTGTTGCCAGGCAGCCGTGGCTGTCATGTAACGCGGGGCAACTTGGGCCCAACTAATTTTAGAGGACCTCCACTTGCCTATTTTTTCTTTTTTGCGCAATGCCTTGCTGGCTGCTGCCGGGTTGACGCTTGCCGTCAATGCCCAGGCCGCCGGTACCGTGCATGTTTATAATTGGTCGGATTACATCGGGCAGACCACCCTGGCGGACTTTCAGAAAGAGACCGGCATTAAACCGGTTTATGACGTTTTCGACTCCAACGAAACCCTGGAAGGCAAGTTGCTGGCCGGGCGCACCGGGTACGACGTGGTCGTGCCGTCCAACCACTTCCTTGGCAAGCAAATCAAGGCCGGCGCTTTCCAGAAGCTCGACAAGAAACTGCTGACGAACTACGGCAACCTTGATCCGGTGCTGCTCAAGCGCCTGGAGCAGAATGATCCGGGTAACCAGTACGCCGTACCGTACCTCTGGGGCACCAACGGCATCGGCTACAACGTCGACAAGATCAAGGCCGTACTGGGCGTCGATTCGATCGATTCCTGGGCGGTGCTGTTCGAGCCGGAAAACATCAAGAAACTGCAGAGCTGCGGTGTAGCGTTCCTCGACTCCGCTGACGAAATGATGCCCACCGTTCTCAACTACATGGGCCTGAACGCCAACAGCACCAACCCCGAAGATTACAAAAAGGCTGAAGCCAAGTTGCTGGCGGTGCGGCCTTACGTGACCTACTTCCATTCGTCGAAATACATCACCGACCTGGCCAACGGCGATATCTGCATCGCGGTCGGCTTCTCCGGCGACATGTTCCAGGCACGCAACCGTGCCGAAGAAGCCAAGAAAGGCGTGAAGATCGCCTACACCATTCCCAAAGAAGGTGGCGCACTATGGTTCGACATGCTGGCGATTCCGAAAGATTCGGCCAACGTCAAAGAGGCCCATGCGTTCATCAACTATTTGCTGAAACCTGAGGTTATCGCCCAGGTCAGTGATTACGTCGGCTACGCCAACCCTAACCCGGGGTCGGACAAACTGATGGAACAGTCCATTCGCACCGACGAAGCGGTTTATCCACCGCAAGCCGTGCTCGACAAGACTTACGTGTCTATCGAGTTACCACCAAACATTCAACGTTTGATGACCCGCAGCTGGACCAAGGTCAAGTCGGGTAAATAGCTTCAAGGCTCAAACTATCCAAGGTTGGCTCACCTTGAGCGAACTGCACTCTTTTTTTCTGGGAGTTTCGTAAATGGCAGTTGCCTCCGGCGCCTATAAGAAAGCCCTCGAGGGCGACCAGTCACCTAAACAGGTGCTGGTCAAAATCGACCGGGTCACGAAGAAGTTCGACGAGACGATTGCCGTGGACGATGTGTCCCTGGAAATCAAGAAAGGCGAGATTTTCGCCCTGCTCGGCGGTTCGGGATCGGGCAAATCCACCTTGCTGCGTATGCTCGCGGGTTTCGAGCGTCCAACCGAAGGACGGATCTTCCTCGATGGCGTAGACATCACCGACATGCCGCCGTACGAGCGGCCGATCAACATGATGTTCCAGTCCTACGCATTGTTCCCGCACATGACCGTGGCGCAGAACATCGCCTTCGGCCTCAAGCAGGACAAGCTGCCGGCCGCTGAAATCGATGCACGCGTGGCCGACATGCTCAAGCTGGTGCAGATGAGCCAATACGCCAAGCGCAAACCCCATCAATTGTCCGGTGGTCAGCGTCAGCGTGTTGCCCTGGCCCGTTCCCTGGCCAAGCGTCCGAAGCTGCTGTTGCTCGACGAACCGATGGGCGCACTGGACAAGAAGCTGCGTTCGCAAATGCAGCTGGAGCTGGTGGAGATCATCGAACGCGTCGGCGTAACCTGCGTCATGGTGACCCACGACCAGGAAGAGGCCATGACCATGGCCGAGCGCATCGCGATCATGCACCTGGGCTGGATCGCCCAGATCGGCAGCCCGATCGACATCTACGAAACCCCGACCAGCCGCCTGGTCTGCGAATTCATCGGCAACGTCAACATCTTCGACGGTGAAGTGATCGACGATGCCGAAGGCCACGCGACCATCACCTGCAAGGACCTGGACCGCCAGATCTATGTCGGCCACGGCATCAGCACCTCGGTGCAGGACAAGTCCGTGACCTACGCGATTCGTCCGGAAAAGCTGCTCGTGACCCCGACCATGCCGACCTGCGAATACAACTGGTCCAGCGGCAAGGTGCACGACATCGCCTACCTGGGCGGTCACTCGGTGTTCTACGTTGAACTGCCGAGCGGCAAGATCGTCCAGTCCTTCGTCGCCAACGCCGAACGCCGTGGCCAGCGGCCGACCTGGGGTGATCAGGTGTACGTGTACTGGGAAGACGACAGCGGCGTGGTACTTCGCTCATGAACATGCGCAAACTCAAACGCCGCTTCAGTCGAATAATTCCCGGTGGCCGCCAGTTGGTCATCGGGGTTCCCTTCATCTGGCTGTTCCTGTTCTTCATGCTGCCGTTCTTCATCGTCCTGAAGATCAGCTTCGCCGAAGCCGACGTGGCCATTCCGCCGTACACCGAGATCTACAGCTACGCCGAGCAGAAATTGCAGCTGCTGCTGAACCTGGGCAACTACGCGACGCTGGCTGGCGACGAGCTGTACATCGCCGCCTACCTCGGCTCGCTGAAGATGGCGTTTTTCAGCACCATCCTCTGTCTGCTGATCGGCTATCCGATGGCCTACGCCATCGCCAGCGCCCGTAAAGAGCTGCAAACGGTGCTGGTGCTGCTGATCATGATGCCGACCTGGACCGCGATCCTGATCCGCGTGTATGCGTGGATGGGCATCCTCAGCAACAACGGTCTGCTCAACGGTTTCCTGATGAGCATGGGCTGGATCAACGAACCGCTGCAGATCCTCAACACCAACCTGGCGGTCTACATCGGCGTGGTTTATTCCTACCTGCCGTTCATGATCCTGCCGCTCTACGCCAACCTGGTGAAGCACGATCAAAGCTTGCTGGAAGCCGCGTCGGACCTGGGTTCGAGCAACTTCAACAGCTTCTGGAAGATCACGATTCCGCTGTCGAAAAACGGCATCATCGCCGGCTGCATGCTGGTGTTCATCCCGGTGGTGGGCGAGTTCGTGATCCCGGAACTGCTCGGTGGTCCGGAAACCCTGATGATCGGTAAAGTGCTCTGGCAAGAGTTCTTCAACAACCGAGACTGGCCGGTGGCTTCTTCCCTGGCGGTAGTGATGCTGGCGATCCTGATTGTGCCGATCATTCTCTTCAACCGCAGTCAGGCCAAGGAAATGGAGGGTAAAGAATGAAGCGCTTCCGTTTCTCCAGCTTGATGCTGGTATTGGGTCTGCTGTTCATTTATGCGCCGATGCTGATCCTGGTGATCTACTCGTTCAACGCCTCGAAACTGGTGACGGTGTGGGGCGGCTGGTCGATCAAGTGGTACGTCGGCCTGCTCGACAACACGCAACTGATGGGCTCGGTGGTGCGCTCGCTGGAAATTGCCTGCTACACGGCGGTGGCGGCGGTGGCACTGGGTACGCTGGCAGCGTTCGTCCTGACCCGTATCACTCACTTCAAGGGCCGTACGCTGTTCGGCGGCCTGGTGACCGCGCCGCTGGTCATGCCCGAGGTGATCACCGGTCTGTCGCTGTTGCTGCTGTTCGTGGCCATGGCGCAGATGATCGGCTGGCCACAGGAACGCGGCATCGTCACCATCTGGATCGCTCACACCACGTTCTGTGCGGCGTATGTGGCGGTGGTGGTCTCGGCGCGTTTGCGTGAGCTGGACCTGTCCATCGAAGAAGCGGCCATGGACCTCGGTGCACGGCCATGGAAGGTGTTCTTTCTGATCACCATTCCGATGATCGCGCCCTCCCTGGGCGCGGGCGGCATGATGTCCTTCGCCCTGTCCCTGGATGACCTGGTGTTGGCGAGCTTCGTGTCGGGTCCGGGGTCCACGACCCTGCCGATGGAAGTGTTCTCGGCGGTACGCCTGGGCGTGAAGCCGGAGATCAACGCCGTGGCCAGTCTGATTCTGCTGGCGGTATCGCTGATGACGTTCCTGGTGTGGTTCTTCAGCCGCCGCGCCGAAGAAAGCCGCAAGCGGGCGATTCAGCAGGCCATCGAAGAAGGCGCTGCCGATTCGTGGAAGCAACCGGACGTGCGTCGCGCGCAGGCACCGGAAGCGGCTTGAGCTTGATGTCGGGTTGGCCACAATTTCGTGGCCGACCCTGATCCACTGTAGGAGCGAGCCTGCTCGCGATGGACTCCCAGTCGACCTCTTCGTTGACTGACACTCCTTCGCGATCGGGCTCGCTCCCACAGGTTGATTGGAGGTCAGGCAACCCAAGGGGATTTGCGGATGACCTCGACAAAGTTCATCGGTTTGAACCCCGGCTCCTGATCCAACAGCACATCCGTCTTCACGTTGCCAAACGTGGTCTGCGGGCGATGGCGCAAGCCGTCGGCAAAGGCGCAGATGATGCATTCCTTGAATCCTTCACCCCGTGGATGCGCATGCACCACTGCTTCGCGCTGCGCGGTGGGAAACGCGGCGTAGTCCATCCCCAGTACGTCCATCTCGACACCGGCCGTCACCAGCGCAACGGTAGGCCGCAAATGTTGGGGCACGCCAGGGGTGGTGTGCAGGGCGATCGACAACCAGACTTGCTCGATGTCGTCATCGCTGAACCCGTAGGGCCTGAGGAACGCGGCCGCCGCATTGGCGCCATCGACTTCGAAGCGTTCGCTGTCACTGCGATAGCCTTCCACCAGGCCGAGGTCATGGAACATCGCGCCGACGTACAACAGCTCAGGGTTATAGGCCAGTTGCTTGCGTTCACCGCTCAGCGCACCAAACAGGAATACCCGGCGCGAGTGGTGGTAGAGCAGGTCTGATTCGATGTCGCGGATGTATTCGGTGGTGGCTCTGGCCAAGGCGCTGTCGGGGATTTTGATACCGGCGATGGTGGTGCTCATGGGAGTTCCCTCGTGATGAACGCCGTGGCGGCGTTGAGGGGTTCAGTCTGTTCGTCCACCCCAAACCGGACAATCGATCCATGGCTGCGATCCCGGCCAATGAGCCTACATATCGCGCCAACCTCGCTTGTCGGGCCTGGATTGGCTAGGGTTGCACACAGCCCCTGTAGGAGCGAGCCTGCTCGCGATGGACGTCAACGATGACGCGGGCTGTCTGGATAAACACAGCGCCCTCACGGCCATCGCGAGCAGGCTCGCTCCTACAGGAGACGGTGTGATCCGATTCATAAAAGGCTATTCACGTCATGAGTAAAACCGTTGCCATCGTGGTGTTCGCAGGTGTGCAGTCGCTGGACGTCACTGGCCCCATGGATGTGTTTTCCGAAGCCAATCGATTCCTCGCCCCCAAGGATCATTATCAGATTGAAGTGATAGGCGTGGAGCGCGGCGCGATAGCGTGTTCCAACGGCCTGTCGCTCAACGCCCATCGACATTTCAGCGAAGCATTGCAGGGCTACGACTTGCTGCTGGTGGCGGGTGGGCCGCAGTTGCCATTCATGAATTTCGGCGCGGCATTCGATGCCTGGCTGCGCGATGCCTGCGCGCGGGCGCAACGCTTTGGCTCGATCTGCAATGGCGCATTCATGCTCGCCCGGGCGGGTTTGCTGCAGGGGCGTACGGTGACCACCCATTGGAGCGATGCGCCAGCGTTGGCGGCGCTTTGCCCGACCACTCAGGTCGAAGCCGATCGCCTGTACGTCCAGGACGCCGAGCTTTACACCTCGGCGGGGGTCACGGCGGGGATCGACTTGTCGTTGTCCCTGCTGGGTCGCGACCAGGGGCCGGAAGTGGCGTTGAGCGTGGCCAAGCGGCTGGTGGTGTTCACCCAGCGCTCGGGCGGCCAGTCACAGTTCAGCCCGTTCCTCGCTCCCCATGCCGAACCGACCTCGGCGGTGGCAATGGTCCAGCACTACGTGTTGGCCAACCTCAACGGCGACTTGACCATCGCCGACCTGGCCAATGCCGCCAACATGAGTGCGCGCAATTTTTCCAGAGTGTTTGCCAGGGAAGCGAAGATCACCCCGGCCGAGTTCGTCGAGCGGGCCAGGGTGGACGCGGCACGGGTGCTGCTGGAAAGCACCCGGTCGCCGCTCAAGACGGTGGCCTATCAATGCGGCTTCCGCGATGCCCAGCACATGCGCAGTGTGTTCAATCGCAGGCTGGGAGTGACGCCGCAACAGTTCAGGCTGAACTTTGCGGCGATGGTTTAAGCCAGGATTTGCGTTGTTCTCGCGGGCCTTATCGCGAGCAGGCTAGCTCCCACAATGGATCTGCGTGCGCCGGATCAATGTGGGAGCGAGCCTGCTCGCGATGAGGCCAGTCCAGGCAACACAAATCTTACTGAGCACCTCGCGCCGGCAACAGCTTCAACGTACTGCGCGTATTGGCCGTGACCTCTTCATCATTGAGATATGCCTGGTAGTACAGCCCTTCGATGTACGACTCGGCCTGATCGTCGTAGTGGCTGTCGAACGGCACGCCACTCTGGCCGACCGGGTTGACGGTCAGGCTGTGGGCCGGGTCGGCGAAGTCGATCAGGCGCCGGGTCGACGGGCCATACGTCACCGGCCAGGGCGCCGGGCCGATCTTGGCTGACAGGTTGTTCGGCACTTCATGGCTGCCGGGCGCGGCGAAGGGGCCGACGTTGAAAATCAGGTCCAGCGGTTTTTGCTGCCCCAGCGGATGGCCGTGGGTCAGCGTATGGGCCTTGCCCCACTGCCATTGCGCGAAGTCCGGACCGAGGGTGGTCTTGAGGTGGGCGATGCTGGCCTGCCACGCAGCCTTGACGGTATCGGCCCGGGTTTCCTTGCCAAGGGTGTTGCGATTGTCCCACCACGGCGAGTCGGGGCTGGCGGCCAGGCGCGGCAGCGCGGCGTCGATCACGCGGGTCGAGAGCAGCGTTTCGAAGAAATCGTTGCCCAATTCATCGTGCATCGTCGCGTCAGCCAGATTGAACAGAAACTGGTTGAACACCGTGGCGCTGGTGGATTCCAGCGGGTAGTCGCCCTTCCATTGAGCCAGTTGTTCCACCAGTTTCAGTTCGGCGGGATCGCTCACCACTGCACGCAACACCGGCAGTAATGGCGCTAACACGCGCGGGCCGTAGGCAGTGGTGGTACCCAGTTGCAGCTTCTGGCTGGATTCCAGATCCCACTTGACGCCCTTGGCGCTGAGTTGTTGATTGAGCTGCTGACCACGGTCGGCCAGGTTGTAATAACCGGGAATCTCCATGCCCGTCGGTGACACCGGCTGGAAGTTGGCCGAGACGATGTACCCCCGCGCCGGGTTTTCTTCCTGCGGGTTGGCGCTGAAGGGGTAGAAACCGTCCTTGTCGGCGTCAGGCGTGCTGCCGTCGAGGATAAAGCCGGGGCGCACACCCGCAGGGCGCTTGGGTAGTTGTGCTGCGGCCCACCAGCCGATGTCGCCCTTGGCGTTGGCCCAGACGATGTTCAGGCCGGGGGCCTGGACCTTGGCGGCAGCACTGCGTGCCTTGGCCAGGGTGTCGGCACGGTTGAGCTGATAGAAGCCCTCGAGGATCGGGTTCTGGCTTTCGAGAAAACCCCACCACATGGCGATTGGCGTCTTGCCCACGCCGCTGCCCAATGCATCGTTGACGATCGGGCCGTGGGGCGACTGGCGCAACACCAGTGTGACCGGAGCCTGACCCTTGACCGCGATTTGCTGTTCGCTGGTCGACATGTCCACCCACTTGCCGCGGTACCAGACCTGGTTGGGGTTGTCCGGGTTGACCTTTTCGGCAATCAGGTCGAGGTCGTCGTTCTGGAACATGGTGATGCTCCAGCCGAAATCACGGTTCATGCCCAGCGAAGCGAACGGCATCAAGGCCTGATAGTGGCCGTAGAGTTCGAACCCCGGCGCAGAGAGATGCGCTTCGTACCACACCGCGGGCGCGGAAAAGCGGATATGCGGGTCGCCGGCCAGCAGCGGCTTGCCGCTTTGGGTTCGGCTGCCGGCGACGACCCAGGCGTTGCTGCCTTCGAATTGCGGCAGACCATTGTCGGCCAGCGCCTGTTCACTGAGGCGGGCGAGGGCGTTGAGGTCTTTCCAGTCACTGCTGGCGAGTGCGGGTGCCGCGCCGCCGTGACGTTTCGCCAATAGGCCCTTGGGCTGCCAGTCGAGATCGAAGATGTTCAGGTAGTCGGCGCCCAGCTGATCGCGCACGTAGGTCAGCAGGGGCTCGGTGCGAAACGCCGCGGCAAAACTGTAGGCCATGTAACCGGCGATGCTGATGGTGTCCTGGGCCGTGAACGGGCGCTTGGGAATGCCCAATACATCGAACTCCACGGGTTTGGCGTGAGTGTCCTGATACTGGTTGATGCCATCCAGATAGGCCTGCATGGCGATGAAGGCGGGCGATTGTTTATCCAGGTTCGCTAGGTAGGTTTCGGCGCGCTCGCGAATGCGCAGGCTGCGCATCAGCTTGTCGGTGTCGAGCAGTTTCGGCCCGAGCACTTCGGCCAGCTCGCCACGAGCCAGGCGACGCAGGATTTCCATCTGGAACAAGCGGTCCTGGGCATGGACGTAGCCGAGGGCGCGGTAAAGATCGGTTTCGTTTTCGGCGCGGATGTGCGGCACGCCACGCTCGTCGTAGCGCACGGTGACCGAACCTTGCAGGTGTTGCAGTTCCACCATGCCCTGGCGTGACGGCTGCTTGCTGTAGGCGTACCAGCCGCCCGCCGCGGTGAGCGCGATGATCAGCAAGCCGAGAGCGGTCAGGCTACGTTTCATGGTGTCTCCTTATTGTTATGTGTGACAGCGATTCCCTGGCGCCACTGTTTAACACGGCAGGCCGGTTTGGCCCATCGCCCGTAGGAGGGATTCGTGTGGCTACTTCGTTGTGCCAGGGGGCCAGGGGCAGTAACACCCCACCGCCAGGGTGTGCGTGGCACTCACCTCACGACCTTCGTTCAGCGCTTTGAGGATCGGTTCGATAAAGCTGTTGCTCGAATTGCAGGTCAGGCCTTCGCTGTAGGGGCCGAAGTACGCCAGTTTGCCGCTGCGATCCCAGATCGCCACGGCCGGGCTGGCCGGGATCTGCTCGGAGCCGGGCAAGACGTCGAGGCTTTTCAGGCTGCTCAGGGTGCTGGGTAGCTGGCCATGACTGCCGGGCTTTTGCACTGCATAAAATTCCACACCTTGTGGCACGTAGCGCTCGACCAGTTCGGCCAGGTGTTGTTGATTGCCGACATTGCACGGACAGGCCGGGTCCCAGAAATGCACCAGGCGGATGGCGCCCGGGCCGGCGAGGTCAGCGGGAAGACGCAGCGGATCGCCGGAGAACACCGCCGTGTGCTCACTGAACGCGCGCAGGTAACGCCCTTGAAACCAGTCGTATGCAGCCCACAGTACTCCGGCACACATGAGCGCCAGCAGGCCGATAAGCAGTGTGGCGCGGTAAGGCGGGCGCATTGAGGGCACTCCTTGAGGGTCGGCTAGCTTGCCATGCTTGCTGCGACAGATGAATATCGCAGGTCAATAAAGTCCGTTTCACGCCCTGGAATCGTTCATGCCTGCCACCTTCGACCCTGATCACCTGCGCGCCAGCCTGCGGCCATTGGCCGAGAGGCAGCCGTTGTCGGTAGAGGCGCAGGCTTATCAGCGGTTTTACCGGCTGGACTTTTCTTCACGCAATGTGCGCAGCGGCCTGGGGCGTTTCCAGGTCGACGGCTATGAAGTCGTCAGCCAGTTCTGGTGGCCCGAGCGGGCGAAAGCGACGCTGTTTGTGTTCCATGGTTTTTATGATCACACCGGGCTTTACCGGCATGTGATCGAGTGGGCGCTGGATCAGGGTTTTGCCGTGATTGCCTGTGACTTGCCGGGGCATGGACTGTCCAGCGGCGAGCGGGCGAGCATCAGGGACTTCGCCGAGTACCAGGACACCCTGCAAGGGTTGTTCAGCGAAGCGCAATCCCTGGAGCTGCCGCAACCGTGGCATTTGTGCGGGCAAAGCACCGGCGGCGCCATTGTGATCGATCATGTGCTCAATGCAGGGGCGAGCAGCCCGGCCCAGGGTCAGGTGATTCTGTTGGCACCGCTGGTGCGGCCGCGGGCGTGGGGTTGGTCGAAATTCAGCTATTACCTGCTCAAGCCTTTCGTCAAAGCCATTGCCCGCCGCTTCAGCGAGAACTCCAACGACCCGGAATTTTTGCCCTTCCTGCAGGCCGATCCGTTGCAGCCACTGCGTCTGCCGACGGCTTGGGTAGGCGCGCTGGCACGCTGGATCAAACGTGTCGAAGCCGCACCGGCAAGCCCCCGGCGACCCCTGATTGTGCAAGGCCAGGCGGACATGACGGTGGACTGGGAGCATAACCTTGAGGTGTTGCGGGGCAAGTTCGATCGGCCGCAGGTGCTGATGCTGCCCGAGGCGCGGCATCATTTGGCGAATGAAGTGCCGGCGTTGCGAGGGGAGTACTTCGGGTTTTTGACCAAGCGGATCAAGGGGCGGAATCAGTGATCATTCGGGCCCCCAAAAATTATTGGGCCAGGTTCGACGTGCTTTGCCCCACCGCGAGCCCCGCCCGAATCGCCGCCAGTGCCGCCTGGTAATAAGCCTTGCCCTCTGCCGACTCGGCAAACGTGGCGAACTCTTCCAGTTCTTCATCCGACAGATCGCGATAGACATACAGCAGTGTGTTGTTCAGGTCGCTGCCGATCTGCTCCATCAAACGCTGACGCTGACTGTTCAACATGCCTTGCGCCTGACCGGCGCCGAGCAGGCCGGGGATCATCGCGCTCAAGCTGTCGGCCGCGACACCGGCAATCGCCAGGCTGACTTCCGCGCCGGCCTCGCGAGCGGGCAGGGCCTGGGCCAGGTGACCGATGATCAACAGGCGGTTATCGCTGGCCTGCATCCTCGGCAAGCCCTTGGCGTTTTTCGCCAGTTGGTCGCGGCGCGTCGCCAGCAATTCGGCGGTGACGATTTTCTTGCCCAGTGGCGATTGGAAGAAGGCCAGCGCCGGTTTCGGATCGGCGAGATTCTTGCGCAGTTGCGATTCGGCGCGCTGATCCACGGCTTTGGGGTCAAAGCGTTGATTGCTGTTGTTGACCAGTGCCTGGAACACCGCGGGTGGCAGACTGCTTTGGTAGCGTTGTTGGGCGGCTGAAAGAGCGTCGTTGAAATGCGCGCGTTGTTCTGGCCAGCCGGCGACCTTGTACAACTGGTCGTGGCCGTCTGCCCAAGCGGGCAAAACGCAGAACATCAGCAGGGAGAAAAGCAAACGGCGCATAGGGACTCCTGTCAGCAGGCGACTATTCTCCGTGTGGCATACGGACTTGTCGAGAATTCGTATCAACCCGCTGCGTGGCTCTGTCGGATTTTCAGGCGCAGGAATACTATGCGCGCCATGCCAATACCTTCTGATCACCCATTGCTGTTACGAATCGTCGATGACCTGGCCGCCAATGGCTGGTCGCAGCAAAATATTTTCCTGCCTCTGGATCTGACCCGGGCACTGGCGGCCGAGTGCCGTAAACGTGCCGCCGAAGGTGAGTTGGCTCCCGCTGCGGTGGGGCGCGGGCCGTCCTCGGAGATTCGCGAGGGTATTCGCGGCGATCATATCCAGTGGATCGAGCCCGGCCAGGCCGAGCCTTGCGACAGTTACCTGGAGTTGATGGACAGCCTGCGCGAGGCCATGAACCGCGATCTGTTCCTGGGGCTGGAAGATTTCGAAAGCCATTTCGCGATGTACCCGCCGGGGGCGTTCTACCTCAAGCATGTCGACCGGTTTCGCGATGACGACCGGCGCATGGTCTCGGCGGTGGTCTACCTCAATGAGGGTTGGCTGCCCGAGCACGGCGGCCAATTGCGCATGTACCTGGAAGAAGGCGCGGCATACGATGTGACACCGATCGGTGGCTGCCTGGTGGTGTTCCTGTCGGGTGAGGTCCCCCATGAAGTTTTGCCTGCGACCCGCGAACGCCTGTCGTTGACCGGCTGGTTCCGGCGTCGCGGCAACGAGCCGTTCTGATGATGCAGAAAATTCTGGTAAGCCGCTGCCTGCTGGGGCATCGCGTACGTTACGACGGCGGGGCCAGCGGTCCGTTCGATCAGCTACAGATCTGGCTCGATGAAGGTCGTGTCGTGCCGTTGTGCCCGGAAGTCGCCGGTGGATTGCCGACACCACGTGCGGCGGCGGAAATCCCGGGCGGGCAGGGCGGTGAAGTGCTGGATGGCCAGGCGTCGGTGCTGACGACCGAGGGCGAGGACGTCAGCGCGCAGTTTCTGAGTGGGGCCTGCCAGGCACTGGAATTGGTGCGGCAGCATGCCATCCGCATCGCCGTACTCAAGGCCAACAGCCCGTCTTGTGGCAATCTGCTGACCTATGACGGGACGTTCAGTGGGGTGAAGGTCCGTGGCGAAGGCGTGACGGCTGCACTGCTCAAGCGCCACGGCGTGCAAGTCTTCAGCGAGCTGGAGCTGGCTGAAGCGGCGACAGCCCTGGAAAACCTGAGCTGACCCCGAACCCTGCAGGCGCTGGCTGGTCGGGTCGCCGCATCGCAGCGATGGTCGTTAACGATAACGCGTGTGATCTGGGTAAACGCTACGCACTTGAGTCCTTCGCGAGCAAGCTCACGCCTGCAGGGTCATTGCTTTGGCGTTACACCTGCATCTGGCCCAAACCATTTCTCTTCCAGCGCTTTAAGCCGGCCATCGGCCTTGATTCGCTGCAACGCGTTTTCCAGGCTGGCATGAAAGGCCGGATTACCCTTCTGAAACGGAATCGCCAGGTTCACGGGCGAACTGGCTTTGGGCTTCTCTTCTGTCAGCGATTGCAGCAGCAGCATTGAGCGCGGCTCGTCTTTCTGCGCAATCAGCTGTGCATCGGTACGACGATAAGGTTCGCTGAAGTCGAAACGTTCCTTGAGCGCCGGGGTCTCTGTTATGTGATTGATGGCGATGTCGTACTTGCCGCTTTCGACGCCGGTCAACAGATCGCTGCCGTCAGTGACGACGAAATCGGCCCGAACTTCCAGTTCGTTGGCGAGCAGTTGACCCAATTCAACTTCGAAGCCCTCGAGCTTGTCGTCTTTCTTGAAATTGAAAGGGGGAGTATTGGCCTCAAGGGCTATGCGCAGTTCGCCGCGGTCGTTGACGTCATCAATCAGTTCGGCATGAGCCAACGGGCTCAAAAGGGGTAGCAGGCAGATCAGGCCAGGCAGAAAACGCATGGTCACTCCTTTGAAATCATTATCGCGACGCTGTTATCAGGTTCGCTTTGCTATGGTTATCGAGTGCCTTCGACAACGATTGACCATGAAGTTGTGATGGTCACGCGGATTTTACGGAAAAACTGGAGAAGAGAATGAAAACCTTTATGTCACGAGCTGCTTTGGCTGGCCTGCTGATGGGCGTTTCTGTGCTGGCCAGTGCTGCGACTCCGGCGCCTGCGGGTGCTGCAGTGTCCATCGTTTCTCCTAAAGACGGTGCGACGGTTCCACAGACTGTCGTCGTCAAGTTCGCTGTCGAGAACATCGCGCTGGCGCCAGCTGGCGATCCCACCAAGAACACAGGCCACCATCACCTGCTGATCGATGTGGATAAAATGCCGGCGGCGGGTATGCCGATTCCGAACGATGCCCACCACCTGCACTACGGCAAGGCGCAGACCCAGGCTGAAATAACCCTGACACCGGGCAAACACACCCTCCAGCTGGAGCTGGGCGACAGTGGCCACATGCCATTCGATCCGCCGATCGTCTCGAAGAAGATCACCGTAAACGTTAAATAACGTTATTGCGCGCATGAAAAAGGGAGCCCCGAAGGCTCCCTTTTTTGTCGCTCAACTCGCGATCAGAACAACACGCGGCTACGGATGGTGCCGTTGACGTGTTGCAGCTTCTCTTGCGCCAGCTCCGAGTATTCGGCGTCTACGTCGATAACCACGTAGCCGACTTTCTCGTTGGTCTGCAGGAACTGACCGGAAATGTTGATGCCGTTTTCGGCGAAGACCTTGTTGATCTCGCTCATCACACCCGGAATGTTTTCGTGGATGTGCAGCAGGCGGTGCTTGCCAGGGTGAGCCGGCAGGGCCACTTCCGGGAAGTTCACGGACGATACCGAGGTACCGTTGTCGCTGTACTTGACCAGCTTCTCGGCCACTTCCAGGCCAATGTTGGCCTGCGCCTCGGCGGTGGAACCACCGATGTGCGGGGTCAGGATCACGTTGTCCAGGCCACGCAGCGGGCTTTCGAACTCTTCGTCGTTGGAGCGTGGCTCCACCGGGAATACGTCGATGGCAGCGCCGATCAGGTGCTTGTCCTTGATGGCGGCGGCCAGGTGGTCCAGCTCGACCACGGTGCCGCGTGCGGCGTTGATCAGGATGCCGCCCTTTTTGATGGCGCGGATTTCCTTCTCGCCGATCATCCACTGGGTCGCAGCGGTTTCCGGTACGTGCAGGGTCACGATGTCGGACATGCCCAGCAGCTCGTGCAGGTTGCCGACCTGGGTGGCGTTACCCAGTGGCAGCTTGGTCACGGTGTCGTAGAAGTACACCTGCATGCCCAGGCCTTCAGCCAGGACCGACAGTTGGGTACCGATCGAGCCGTAGCCGACGATGCCCAGCTTCTTGCCACGGATTTCGAAGGAGTTGGCCGCGCTCTTGATCCAGCCGCCACGGTGGCAGGAAGCGTTCTTCTCGGGGATGCCGCGCAACAACAGGATCGCTTCGGCCAGCACCAGTTCTGCGACGGAGCGGGTGTTGGAGTACGGGGCGTTGAACACGGCGATACCGCGCTCGCGGGCCGCGTCCAGATCAACCTGGTTGGTGCCGATGCAGAAACATCCAACCGCGACGAGCTTCTTCGCATGATCGAAGATCTCTTCGGTCAGTTGAGTGCGCGAGCGAATGCCGATGAAGTGAGCATCAGCGATCTTTTCCTTGAGTTGGGCTTCCGGCAGAGAACCTGTGAGGTACTCGATGCTGGTGTAGCCCGCCGCCTTGAGGACGTCGACAGCCGATTGGTGGACGCCTTCGAGAAGAAGGAACTTGATCTTGCTCTTATCGAGAGAAGTCTTGCTCATCTGCGTAAACCTGTATCCCGGAGAAAAATGGCAGGAGATAGCCAGCAGACGCTGACCCGGACGGCAGGAAAGCCGTCGCCGCAGAACAGCCGTTGGGCACTATGCTGCGGGGTCGGTATGCTAGCATATGCGCCCCGCTAAACACTCATTCCTGCGACGTGAAGCGTTCTCAGGATGACCATGAATTGTTCGAGAGTTCTGTCGATGACCAATCCTGCCCTGATTGATGAGCTGAAGACCCTGGTTGAGCCCGGCAAGGTGCTGACCGATGACGACTCCCTGAATGCTTACGGTAAGGATTGGACCAAGCATTTCGCCCCGGCACCCACGGCCATCGTGTTCCCGAAGACCACCGAACAGGTCCAGGCCATTGTCCTGTGGGCCAATAAACACAAGGTGGCGCTGGTGCCGTCCGGCGGACGTACCGGTCTTTCTGCGGCGGCGGTCGCGGCCAACGGCGAAGTCGTCGTGTCGTTCGACTACATGAACCAGATCCTCGACGTGAACCTCACCGACCGCACCGCCGTGTGCCAGCCGGGCGTGGTGACCGAGCATTTGCAGAACGTGGCCGAAGAAAACGGCCTGTACTACCCGGTGGACTTCGCGTCGGCGGGTTCGAGCCAGATCGGCGGCAACATCGGCACCAATGCCGGCGGGATCAAGGTGATTCGCTACGGCATGACCCGTAACTGGGTTGCCGGCATGAAAGTGGTCACCGGCAAGGGCGACGTGCTGGAACTGAACCGTGACCTGATCAAGAACGCGACCGGCTACGACATGCGTCAGCTGTTCATTGGTGCTGAAGGCACCCTCGGTTTCGTGGTCGAGGCGACCATGCGCCTGGATCGCGCACCGAAAAACCTCACTGCCATGGTCCTCGGCACCGCCGATTTCGATTCGATCATGCCGGTGCTGCACGCGTTCCAGAGCAAACTCGACCTGACTGCCTTCGAATTCTTCTCCGATAAAGCCCTGGCCAAAGTCATGGCCCGTGGCGACGTTCCGGCGCCGTTCGAATCCGATTGCCCGTTCTACGCACTGCTCGAATTTGAAGCGACCACCGAAGAAGTGGCCAACCACGCGCTGGAAACCTTCGAGCACTGCGTCGAGCAGGGCTGGGTGCTGGACGGCGTGATGAGCCAGAGCGAAACCCAGCTGCAGAATTTGTGGAAACTGCGCGAATACATCTCCGAAACCATTTCCCACTGGACGCCATACAAGAACGACATTTCGGTCACCGTGTCGAAAGTTCCGGCGTTCCTGAAGGAAATTGATGCGATCGTCGGCGAACACTACCCGGATTTCGAAATCGTCTGGTTCGGTCACATTGGCGACGGCAACCTGCACCTGAACATCCTCAAGCCGGATAACCTGAGCAAGGACGAGTTCTTCGCCAAGTGTGCGACCGTTAACAAATGGGTATTCGAAACCGTCGAGAAGTACAACGGTTCGATTTCCGCCGAGCACGGCGTGGGCATGACCAAGCGTGATTACTTGACCTACAGCCGCTCCCCGGTTGAGATCGAGTACATGAAAGCCGTCAAGGCGGTGTTCGACCCGAACGGCATCATGAACCCGGGCAAGATTTTCGCTGTTTGAATCAACGAATCAGGAGTCGGTCAATGAGCTATCAGCACCAGTATGTCGACGGTACGCGTATTCATTTTCCGCTGGGGAAAGTGGTGTGCATCGGCCGTAACTACGCCGAACACGCCAAGGAACTGGATAATCCGATCCCGACCGAGCCATTGCTGTTCATCAAGCCGGGCAGTTGCGTGGTGTCACCGGAAGGTGGTTTCAGCATTCCGACCGACCGTGGTGCAGTGCATTACGAGGCGGAAATTGCGGTGTTGATCGGCAAGTCACTGTCGACCAAGCCAAGCCGTGAAGAAGTGCTCGACGCGATCTCCGGTTTCGCTCCGGCCCTGGACCTGACCCTGCGTGACAAGCAGGCCGAGCTGAAATCCAAGGGCCTGCCCTGGGAAATCGCCAAGTCCTTCGACGGTGCGGCGGTGATTGCTCCGTTCGTATCCGGCAGCACTTTCGCCGACCTGACCGATATCGGCATTCGCCTGACCATCAACGGCGAAGTTCGCCAGGATGGCAACAGCAGCGCGATGCTCAACCCGATCGTGCCGATGATCCAGCACATGGCCGGCTGCTTCTCGCTGCAGGCCGGTGATGTGATCCTCACTGGCACGCCAGTGGGCGTGGGTCCGTTGAATGTCGGTGATGAGATCGTTCTGGAACTGCCGGGCGCCAGCAGCTTCACCAGCAGCGTTCGCTGATCACACGCAAGACCTCGGTAGGCGCTGGCTTGCCAGCGAAGGCGGTCTTCCAGTCAACCTGTTCATTGACTGTGAGGGCCTCTTCGCCGGCAAGCCAGCCCCTGCAGAGGTGTCACTTCGCCCGCCTGGTTTTCGGCGCCTGAGCCGAGCCCAAGCGTGCTTTTACCCACCGATTGATTTTCTGGATGCATTCCCCGATGGCCACCCGACCGCTGACCACGCTGAAAACCGCCCGCCGATCGCGCTTCGCCATGCGTTGGTACTCCTGGCTTTTGCTGGTCATCGTCGCCGCCTACGGCCTTGCATTTGCCATGCATTGGGACAATCGCGGCGTGCTGTGGGTGCGAGAGCAGTTCAAGAGCCCGGCTGAGCGCCAGGCGAGTGTCTGGCTGCCGGACTATCGTGCGGTGATCGACGCCAAGCCCCTGCCGGGCATGGAAAAGGACGAAGCGTCGGACCTCGCCTACGATCCGCAGACCAAAACCCTGTTTTCGGTCATGGGGAAAAACCCGTTTCTGGTCGAGTTGACGTTGCAGGGCGATGTGTTGCGCAAAATGCCGCTGGTGGGCTGGAGCAACCCGGAAGGCGTCACGGTGCTGGGCAACGGCTTGCTGGCCATTGTCGATGAGCGCTCTCACTTGATTACCATCGTCAAGGTCGATGCCGATACCCGCGAGCTGAACATCGCCAATTTCCCGAAATACGACCTCGGCCCGTCTAAAGACCAGAACAAAGCGTTCGAAGGGGTCACCTGGGATTCGAGCAATCAGCAATTGATGCTGGGTGAAGAGCGCCCGCCAGCGTTGTTTGCCTGGAAAGGCGACGGCAAGGTCCTGACCGGTGACAAGGTCAAGCTTGCCAGTCATGCGCTGGACATGCGCAACCTTTCGGCCCTGGCCATTGATCCGCGGACCGGGCACATGCTGGTGCTGTCCGCCGATTCCCATCTGCTGCTGGAGCTGGATAAAAAGGGCGAGCAGGTCAGCTTTATTGCCCTGCTGGGTGGCTTCAATGGCCTGAAAAATACCATTCCCCGCGCTGAAGGCGTGGCCATGGATGAGGCCGGTACGCTGTACATGGTGAGTGAGCCGAACCTGTTCTACCGCTTCGAAAAGCACAAGTAATCGCGGCGACGCCGGCAGCTCTTGCGTTGTCCTTCAGGGCTGATGGCCATTAAGCTGCAATTCAGGCAGGCGTGATATTTCATCCGCCTGTTTTGATTCCGAGCCTGTCCGAATGCGTCGATTTGCCCGCCCCAAGCCTCTGATACTGATCCTGTCGGCGATTGCGCTGATCGTTCTGGTCGCAATCGGCCAATACCTGCGCCTGTTCGAGCGCGCGTGGTTCAACCTGAATACGCTTTGGCAGCCGATGGATACCCAGTCCATTGGCCTTGACCAGTATCAAGTGGTCCTGGAAGGGCAAGTCATCAAGGGGCTGGACGCCGATGTTTCGGCGTTGACCTTCGATCCGGTGCGCAAAAGCCTGTTCACCGTCACCAACAAAAACGCCGAGTTGATCGAGCTGTCCCTGGACGGCAGGATTTTGCGTCGTGTGGCATTGATCGGTTTTGGTGATGCGGAAGCGGTGGAGTTCATCAGTGCCGACACCTACGTGATTGCCGACGAAAGCCAGCAGCGCCTGATCAAGATTCACCTGGAACAGGGCACTACCTTCCTCGATGCGGTGGACGCCGAACAGATGACGCTCGGCGTGCACGCGAGCGGCAACAAGGGCTTCGAGGGGCTGGCCTACGATTCGGTGGGCAAGCGTCTGTTTGTCGCCAAGGAGCGCGACCCGATGCTGATCTACGAAGTGCACGGGTTTCCGCACTTCAATCCGGAAAAATCCTACGCGGTGCACGTCATCAACAATCCCAAGCGTGACGCCGGTTTGTTCGTGCGGGATCTGTCGAGCCTGCAATATGACGAACGCAGCGGGCACTTGATGGCGCTGTCCGACGAGTCTCGGTTGGTTCTGGAGCTGGATGTGGACGGACGACCGCTGAGCACGATGTCGTTGAGCAAGGGGCGCCAGGGGTTGCAAAAGAACGTTCCGCAAGCGGAAGGGATCGCCATGGGTGACGACGGTACGATGTACCTGGTGAGTGAGCCGAACTTGTTCTATGTCTTCAAGAGGCCGCCGCAGCCTTAACCAGCACCGTAAAGCCAATGTGGCAGCGAGCCTGCTCGCGATTTCGGTCCATCATTCAACATCTGAGTCGACTGATCAGGCCTGATCGTGAGCAGGCTCGCTGCCACAGGTTTTGTGTCTGGCTTATTCGGCGCGCAGGGTCTTCACGCCTTCACTGGTCCCGAGCAACAGCAGGTCCGCCGGACGCGCCGCGAACAGACCGTTGGTGACTACGCCGACGATCGCGTTGATTTGCTTCTCCAGCTCCACTGGGTTGGTGATCTGCATGTTGTAGACGTCGAGGATGATGTTGCCGTTGTCGGTCAGCACGCCTTCACGGTAGACCGGGTCACCGCCGAGTTTCACCAGTTCGCGGGCCACGTGGCTGCGGGCCATCGGGATCACTTCCACCGGCAGCGGGAAGGTGCCCAGTACCGGCACCAGCTTGCTGGCGTCGGCGATGCAGATGAAGGTCTTGGCCACGGCCGCGACGATTTTCTCGCGGGTCAGGGCTGCGCCGCCGCCCTTGATCAGGTGAAGGTGCTCGTCGCTTTCATCGGCGCCGTCGACGTAGAACTCCAGGTCGCTCACGGTATTGAGCTCGTACACGGGAATGCCGTGGCCCTTGAGGCGGGCGGCCGTGGCTTCGGAGCTGGCGACCGCGCCGTCGAATGCACCCTTGTGTTGGGCCAGGGCGTCGATGAAGCAGTTGGCGGTGGAACCGGTGCCGACCCCGACGATGCTCTTGTCATCGAGTTTCGGGAGGATGAAGTCGACGGCGGCCTGAGCCACTGCCTGTTTGAGTTGATCCTGGGTCATGCGGGCTCCGAGGTGCCGAAGAGGGGAACGAAAGGCCTGCATTATAGGCGTCGGGGCGGGGAAGGTCATTGCCCGATTAGTGCAGGCGCGAGCTTGCTCGCGATGGTCGCGAACGATAATGCGTAAAACCAGATACCCCGCGGTGCCTTTGGTTTTTTCGCGAGCAAGCTCGCTCCTGCAGACAGTGATCTCTTTCGGGTGACTTAAAACCACCGGTTTAGTGTGGTCGCCTGCCCAAAAGCCGGGTTAGACTCCTTGGTCCTGCCCAACCCGCTCAGTGATGCTTTCCGATGCTTGAACAGTACGTCAAAAAGATCCTCACCTCGCGCGTTTATGACGTTGCCGTAGAAACCCCATTGCAGACTGCCCGTCAGCTCTCCGAGCGGCTGGGCAACAGTATTTTGCTCAAGCGCGAAGACTTGCAGCCGGTGTTCTCGTTCAAGATTCGCGGCGCTTACAACAAGCTGACCCAATTGAGCGACGAAGAGCGCGCGCGTGGCGTGGTCACCGCTTCGGCGGGCAACCATGCGCAAGGCCTGGCCCTGGCGGCCAAGGTGTTGGGCGTGAAGGCGACCATCGTAATGCCCAAGACCACTCCCGAGATCAAGGTCGAAGGCGTGCGCTCCCGTGGTGGCAAAGTGGTGCTGCACGGCGATTCGTTCCCGGAAGCCCTGGCCTACTCGCTGAAACTGGTCGACGAAAAAGGCTACGTCTACATCCATCCTTATGACGATCCGCACACCATTGCCGGGCAGGGCACGGTGGCCATGGAGATCCTGCGCCAGCATCCCGGGCGCCTGGACGCGATTTTCGTTCCGGTGGGCGGCGGCGGGCTGATCGCCGGTATCGCGGCGTACGTCAAATACCTGCGCCCCGAAATCAAGATCATCGGCGTCGAACCGGACGACTCCAACTGCCTGCAAGTCGCCATGGCGGCAGGTGAACGGGTTGTGCTGCCGACCGTGGGCATCTTTGCCGACGGTGTCGCGGTGGCCCAGATCGGCCAGCACACCTTTGATATCTGCAAAGACCATGTCGATGAAGTGATCACCGTCAGCACCGACGAAATCTGCGCCGCGATCAAGGATATCTACGACGATACCCGCTCGATCACCGAACCTGCCGGGGCCTTGGGCGTGGCGGGGATCAAGAAGTACGTCGAGCAGCGCGGCGTCACCGGGCACACCTTCGTGGCCATCGATTCCGGGGCCAACGTCAACTTCGACCGTTTGCGCCACGTGGCCGAGCGCGCCGAACTGGGTGAGGGTCGCGAAGCCATCATCGCCGTGACCATTCCCGAGAAACCGGGCAGCTTCAAGGCGTTCTGCGAAGCCATCGGCAAGCGCCAGATCACCGAATTCAACTACCGCTACAACACCGGCAGCGAGGCGCACATCTTCGTTGGCGTGCAGACGCACCCGGAAACCGACCCGCGCAGTGCGCTGATCGCCAGTCTCGGCGAGCAGGGCTTCCCGGTGATCGACCTGACGGACAACGAACTGGCCAAGTTGCACATCCGTCACATGGTAGGCGGCCGCGCGGCCCATGTGGTCGATGAAGTGATCCTGCGCTTCGAGTTCCCGGAGCGTCCGGGGGCGTTGTTCAACTTCCTCAACAAACTCGGCGGGCGCTGGAACATTTCGATGTTCCACTACCGCAACCATGGTGCGGCGGATGGCCGTGTGGTTGCCGGCCTGCAGGTGCCTCACGATGAGCGTCACCTGGTGCCCGCAGCGCTTGAGGAAATCGGCTACCCGTACTGGGACGAAAGCGACAACCCGGCCTATCAGCTGTTTCTCGGCTGAACGGCTACGCTGATGGGCAAGCCATAAGGAACTCGAGCCATGGAAACGTTAACTGCCCTGAAAGCGGCGCACACGGTGGCAACGGTCGTGTTGCTGCTATGTGCTTTGGGTCTGGGGATCTGGGTCTGGCGGACCCGGCGAAACGGTGATGCCACGGCGGGAAGTCGCACCTTGCAGAAACCGCGGGTGTTTGTCTGGTTGTTGATGGGACTGGCGCTGCTGAGCATGCCGTTTACCGGCTGGGGGATGGTCCACTTGGTGGGCTGGCCATTGGGTCAGACCTGGCTGCTGGCGTCGAGCGTGTTGTACACCGTGGCGGCGCTGGCTTGGTTCTGGTTGCTGGTGCGCTTGAATCGGTTGCGCAAGACGCCGGGCGGTGTCGGCAAGTTCAGCGTTGCCTTGGCGCTGTTCAGCTTTGTGTGTTTTATCGCGATTGCCGGCTTGATGGGCGCCAAGCCGGTCTAACCTCGAAACCGCGCTGGCCCAATCGCTGGCAAGCCAGCTCCCACAGGGATCTTCAGTGAATACGGATTTTGTGAGCACCAGAGACACTTGTGGGAGCTGGCTTGCCAGCGATGGCGATATCAGCCGCGCAGACTGATGACCGGCCAGCCACGCTTTTTGGCTTCAGCATGAAGGTTGGGGTCCGGGTCGACGGCCACCGGGTTCGCCACCTGCTCCAGCAACGCCAGGTCATTCATCGAGTCGCTATAGAAGTAGCTGTCTTCCAGCGAATGCCCGGTTTCTTCCAGCCAACGATTCAACCGTGTCACCTTGCCTTCACGGAAGCACGGCACGTCGGTGCTGCGCCCGGTGTAGCGGCCGTCGACCATCTCGCATTCGGTAGCAATCAGGTGTTCGACACCCAGGCGCACGGCAATCGGTCCGGTGACGAAGCGATTGGTCGCGGTGATGATCACCAGCTTGTCGCCGGCTTCCCGGTGTTTGGCCAGCAGATCAATCGCCTTGGGCAGTACGATCGGCTCGATGCAATCGCGCATGTAGTCGCTGTGCCATTGATCCAGGGTGGCCATTTCGGTGCGGCCGAGGACCTCGAGGCAGAAATTCAGGTAGGCGGCGTTATCCAGCTTGCCGGCCAGGTAGTCCTGATAGAACTCGTCGTTGCGTGCCTTGTAGGCCACGGCGTCGAGGAAGCCGCGTTCACAAAGGTAATCGCCCCAGGCGTGGTCGCTGTCACCGCCCAGAAGGGTGTTGTCCAAGTCGAATAAAGCCAGCCGCATTGCAGTTACTCGCTGAAAAGTCTGTAGAAAGGTGTCCAGAATACGGACTTTTCACAAGAGTGCACATAAGGTAGGCCCGCGCGTTGCTGCCTTCACAACCTTTGTGGAACAATGCGGCGACATGCGTTTGCGAGGTTGTTGCCGTGATCGACCCCGATGGTTTCCGTCCTAATGTCGGGATCATTCTCACGAATGATGCCGGACAGGTGCTATGGGCTCGCCGTATCAATCAAGATGCCTGGCAGTTTCCCCAAGGTGGAATCAACCCCCAGGAGACGCCGGAAGACGCCTTGTACCGCGAGTTGAACGAAGAAGTGGGCCTGGAGCGCGAAGATGTTGAAATTCTCGCCTGCACCCGGGGCTGGTTGCGCTATCGTTTGCCGCAACGTCTGGTCAGGACTCACAGCCAACCGCTGTGCATCGGCCAGAAGCAGAAATGGTTTCTCCTGCGCCTGATCTCCAACGAGCAGCGGGTGCGGATGGATTTGACCGGTAAACCGGAGTTCGATGGCTGGCGCTGGGTCAGCTATTGGTATCCGTTGGGCCAGGTGGTGACATTCAAGCGCGAGGTGTATCGACGCGCTCTCAAAGAGCTTGCCCCGCGCCTTTTAGCGCGCGACTGACGACGGAGTTCGACCCCGAGCCATGCTCAATACGCTGCGCAAGATCGTCCAGGAAGTTAACTCCGCCAAGGATCTCAAGGCGGCGTTGGGGATTATTGTGTTGCGCGTCAAAGAGGCCATGGGCAGCCAGGTCTGCTCGGTCTACCTGCTTGACCCCGAGACCAACCGTTTCGTGCTGATGGCCACCGAGGGCTTGAACAAGCGCTCGATCGGCAAGGTCAGCATGGCGCCCAATGAAGGTCTGGTCGGTCTGGTCGGCACGCGTGAAGAACCCCTGAACCTCGAAAATGCCGCGGATCACCCGCGCTACCGCTACTTCGCCGAAACCGGCGAAGAACGCTACGCCTCGTTCCTCGGGGCGCCGATCATCCACCACCGTCGCGTTGTCGGCGTGTTGGTCATTCAGCAAAAAGAACGTCGCCAGTTCGATGAAGGTGAAGAAGCCTTCCTCGTGACCATGAGCGCGCAGCTCGCCGGCGTTATCGCCCACGCCGAGGCCACCGGTTCGATCCGTGGCCTGGGCCGTCAGGGCAAGGGCATCCAGGAAGCCAAGTTCGTCGGCGTACCGGGCTCACCGGGCGCGGCGGTCGGTACGGCGGTGGTCATGCTGCCTCCGGCCGATCTGGACGTGGTGCCCGACAAGACCATCATCGACATCGACGCCGAGCTGGGGCTGTTCAAGACCGCCATTGAGGGTGTGCGCGCCGATATGCGCGCATTGTCCGCCAAGCTCGCCACGCAGCTGCGTCCCGAAGAGCGCGCCCTGTTCGACGTCTACCTGATGATGCTCGACGACGCGGCGCTCGGCAGTGAAGTGACCACCGTGATCAAGACCGGTCAGTGGGCCCAGGGCGCGTTGCGTCAGGTGGTGACCGATCACGTCAACCGTTTCGAATTGATGGACGACGCCTACCTGCGTGAGCGCGCTTCGGACGTCAAGGACCTGGGCCGGCGCTTGCTCGCCTACCTGCAGGAAGAGCGTCAGCAAACCCTGGTCTACCCCGACAACACCATTCTGGTCAGCGAAGAGCTGACGCCGGCCATGCTCGGCGAGGTGCCGGAAGGCAAGCTGGCGGGGCTGGTCTCGGTACTCGGTTCGGGTAACTCCCACGTGGCGATCCTGGCGCGCGCCATGGGTATCCCGACGGTGATGGGCCTGGTCGACCTGCCGTATTCCAAGGTCGACGGCATCCAGATGATCGTCGACGGCTACCACGGCGAGGTCTACACCAACCCGAGCGACGTATTGCGCAAGCAGTTCGCCGACGTGGTCGAGGAAGAGAAACAACTGGCGCTGGGCCTCGATGCCCTGCGCGATTTGCCGTGCGTGACCGTCGATGGCCACCGCATGCCGCTGTGGGTCAACACCGGCCTGCTGGCCGATGTGGCGCGAGCGCAGAAGCGCGGTGCCGAAGGCGTTGGCCTGTACCGCACCGAAGTGCCGTTCATGATCAACCAGCGCTTCCCCAGCGAAAAGGAACAACTGGCGATCTACCGCGAGCAACTCGCTGCATTCCATCCGCAACCGGTGACCATGCGCAGCCTGGACATCGGCGGCGACAAGGCGCTGTCGTACTTCCCGATCAAGGAAGACAACCCGTTCCTCGGCTGGCGCGGCATTCGCGTGACCCTCGACCACCCGGAAATCTTCCTGGTGCAGACCCGCGCCATGCTCAAGGCCAGCGAAGGCCTGAACAATCTGCGAATCCTGCTGCCGATGATCTCCGGCACCCATGAGCTCGAAGAAGCCCTGCACCTGATTCATCGGGCCTGGGGCGAAGTACGCGACGAAGGCACCGACGTGCCGATGCCGCCCATTGGCGTGATGATCGAGATTCCGGCGGCGGTGTACCAGACCAAGGAGCTGGCGCGGCAGGTGGACTTCCTGTCAGTCGGTTCCAACGACCTGACCCAGTACCTGCTGGCCGTGGACCGTAACAACCCACGGGTGGCCGATCTCTACGATTACCTGCACCCGGCCGTGCTGCAAGCGCTGCAAAACGTGGTGCGCGATGCCCATGCCGAAGGCAAGCCGGTAAGCATCTGCGGTGAAATGGCCGGTGATCCGGCGGCGGCGGTTCTGTTGATGGCCATGGGTTTCGACAGCCTGTCGATGAACGCCACCAACTTGCCGAAAGTGAAGTGGATGCTGCGCCAGATCAACCTGAGCAAGGCCAAGGAGTTGTTGGCGGAGCTGATGACCATCGACAACCCGCAAGTGATCCACAGCTCGCTGCAACTGGCGCTGAAAAACCTCGGGTTGGCGCGGATGATCAATCCGGCTTCGGTCAAAACCCTCTAAAAAGCTGACGGCCCCATCGCGAGCAGGCTCGCTCCCACACTGGATCTGCGAACGACGCAAATTCCTTGTGGGAGCGAGCCTGCTCGCGATGAGGCCTGTCCATGCAATACAAAACTAAACCCTGATCTCTATTTCCCCCAAATGCCCGCCATAGGGCCCAAAACTCCTTTCGACCAAATGCCGCGAGCCGTCCGCGTGCACAATCAACGCCGTACTCGCCCGGGTGCCGTAACTCTGGCTGGCAATGAACACGCTCGACAGCAATGTCTCGGTGGCCAGTCCCACGCCGGTATCCGGCAACTCGGCGAATGGCGCGGTCTGCGGATCGCTCAGCAAGGTCAGTAGCGTCTCAGGTCGTGGATCATCCATTGCCGCGCTCAATGCAGCCTTGGCCTTGAGCAGCTTCGGCCACGGCGTATCCAGCCCGGCATTCGACACCCCGTAGACGCCCGGTTGCAGCATGACGGCTTCCGATTCCCGGGCATTGAAGTGCCACAGCTCATGCAGGTTGCCCACCAGCAGGTTAAAGCCGCCGTATTCCGGCGAACGTGCGACAACGTCGTCTAAATAGTCGTCAATCGGCAGTTCGCTGGTGAGAAAGCGCGCCACCAGTTCACCACGGGACCGGCGGCCGGGCGGTCGATGCGGATCGCGGATATTGGTCAGTGCGGCAAAGCGACCATTGGCGCCAATGCCGAGCCAGGTTCCACCCGCCTCCAGGTCGCGGCCGGCATGAACCTGCGGTGCTTCAGGCCATTGCGCCAGCGGCAGGCTGGGGCGGGCGTAGAACTCGTCGCGGTTGGCCGCCACGATCAATGGCTGGGCATGACCCGGGCGCCAGGCGAAAACAATCAGGCACATAAGGTTGTCCTTGTGTGTTTTTTGCTCACTCTACGCAGTCATTGCGCGGGTATCCATCGCCATCCAGTGGAGCCGAGGGCCATGCATCCGTTACCATGCCGCTCCGGTTTTGGGGTTGGGTGGTGTAGCACCATGGAATTTCTGCTCTATCTGGCGCTCGGCGCCTGTGCCGGCGTGCTGGCCGGGCTGTTTGGCGTGGGCGGCGGGATCATTATCGTCCCGGTGCTGGTGTTCAGCTTCAAGGCGCAAGGGTTTGATCCGTCGATCCTCACGCACCTGGCCGTCGGCACGTCCCTGGCGACCATCATTTTTACTTCGGTCAATGCCATTCGCGAGCATCACCGGCGTGGCGCCGTGCGCTGGCCGATTTTCGTCTGGCTGACCGTTGGCATTCTGATCGGCGCCGGTTTCGGCGCAGTGACGGCTGAGGCGATTTCCGGGCCAAACCTGCAAAAGATCATTGGTGTGTTCGCCCTGGTCATTGCCGCGCAATTGGCGCTGAACCTCAAACCCAAGGCCAGTCGAACGGTGCCGGGTAAATTCGGTCTGACCGTGGCCGGCAGCGTCATTGGCTGGGCGTCGGCGATTTTCGGGATTGGCGGCGGTTCGCTGACCGTGCCGTTCCTGACCTGGCGCAGTGTGCCGATGCAGCAAGCAGTGGCCACGTCATCGGCCTGCGGCTTGCCGATTGCGTTGTCCAGTGCATTATTTTTCATGATTCTGGGCTGGCACGATCCCTTGCTGCCGGCCCATAGTCTCGGTTTTGTTTACTTGCCGGCGCTGCTGGGCATTGCCCTGACCAGCATGTTCTTCGCCCGCATCGGCGCACGTTTGGCCCACAAGCTGTCGCCGAAGTTGCTGAAAAGACTGTTTGCCGCTTTGCTGTTCTGCGTCGGCCTGAACTTCTTGCTCTGACACAGGGCGCAATCCTGGCTTAATCCTGAGGTGGCAGCGTCGCCCGGGAATTTTTGAGATTTGAACTCTAACGAGGAGTCGCAATGCTGCCTTACCCGCAGATCGACCCGGTGGCCGTGGCCATCGGTCCGCTGAAAATCCACTGGTACGGTCTGATGTACCTGATCGGCATCGGCGGCGCCTGGCTGCTGGCGTCGCGCCGGTTGAACCGCTTCGACCCGACCTGGACCAAGGAAAAACTCTCCGACATGGTGTTCTGGATGTCGATGGGGGTGATCGTCGGCGGCCGCCTCGGCTACGTGTTGTTCTACGATCTGAGTGCGTACTTGGCCAACCCGACGCTGATTTTCGAAGTGTGGAAGGGTGGCATGTCATTCCACGGCGGCTTCATCGGAGTGATGCTGGCGGCCTTGTGGTTCGGTAAAAAGAACAACAAGTCGTTCTTCCAGCTGATGGACTTCGTCGCACCCATGGTACCGATCGGCCTTGGCGCCGGACGCATCGGCAACTTCATCAACGCCGAGCTGTGGGGCAAGCCGACCGACGTGCCGTGGGCAATGATCTTCCCGCCGTTCAGCGATCCGGCGCAGTTGCCGCGTCACCCGTCGCAGCTGTATCAGTTCGCCCTCGAAGGCGTGGCGCTGTTCCTGATCCTGTGGCTGTTCTCGCGCAAGCCGCGGCCGACCATGGCGGTCTCCGGGATGTTCGCGCTGTTCTACGGCATCTTCCGTTTCATCGTCGAATTCGTCCGCGTGCCGGACGCACAACTGGGCTATCTGGCCTGGAACTGGCTGACCATGGGTCAGTTGCTGTGCGTGCCGATGATCGTTGGCGGGCTGTTCCTGATCTGGCTGGCGTATCACCGCGCCCCGGCGACTCCAGCGGCAGCGGCATAAATTCGAACCCCGCAGCGACGGCTGCGGGTTCAAGGACACAGGTAACTCATGAAGCAATATCTCGAACTGGTCGCCCACGTCATCAAGAACGGCACCAAACAGGCCAATCGTACGGGCGTGAACACCATCAGCTTCCCCGGTGCGATGCTGCGTTATGACCTGAAGGAAGGTTTCCCGGCGATCACCACGCGCAAGATGGCCTTCAAATCTGCCATCGGCGAGATGTGTGGCTTTCTGCGGGGCGTGAACAACGCAGCAGAATTCCGCGCCCTGGGCTGCAAGGTCTGGGACCAGAACGCCAACGAAAACGCCCAGTGGCTGGCCAACCCGTTCCGTCAGGGCGAAGACGACCTCGGCGAGATCTACGGCGTGCAATGGCGCAAGTGGCCGGCGTACAAGCAGATCCCGGTCAGCAACCAGGCCGCTATCGAGCAGACCCTGAAGCAAGGCTACCGTCAGATCGCCGAAGGCGAAGAAGGCGGCCAGGCTTACGTGGTGCTGTACAAGGCCATCGACCAGGTTCGCCAATGCGTCGACACCATCATCAAGGACCCGGGCAGCCGCCGTATCCTGTTCCACGGCTGGAACGTCGCCCAGCTCGATGAAATGGCCCTGCCGCCGTGCCATCTGCTGTACCAGTTCCACCCGAATGTCGAGACCAAGGAGATTTCCCTGACCCTCTACATCCGCTCCAACGACCTGGGCCTGGGCACGCCGTTCAACCTCACCGAAGGTGCCGCGCTGCTGAGCCTGATCGGTCGCCTGACCGGCTACACGCCGCGTTGGTTCACCTATTTCATCGGTGACGCCCACGTCTACGAAAACCATCTGGACATGCTCAACGAGCAGCTCAAGCGCGAGCCGTTCCCGATGCCGAAACTGGTGATCAGTGATCGTGTGCCGGAGTTTGCCAGGACGGGTGTGTACCAGCCGGAATGGCTGGAGTTGGTCGAACCGAGCGATTTCTCGCTGGAAGGCTACGAGCACCATCCGCCGATGACGGCGCCAATGGCGGTCTGAAGCCTAACGCTACCCCCTGTAGGAGCGAGCCTGCTCGCGATGGACGTGAACGATGACGCGAATTGTCTGAAAGAATGCGTCGTCATTGAGTCCATCGTGAGCAGGCTCGCTCCTACAAGGGTAAGTGGTGTTTTCAGTGGCCGTGGCTACGGCCCACATGTGAATGCTCAACTTCCGTCGCCACCACCCCGCCACTCACTTCCAGCCGCTGCAAAATCCCGCATTGATCGATGTCCGGCCCTTCGCCACAGCGTTGGCGCAGGTCGAGCAGTTGTGCCTGTAGCGCGAGCAGCCCGTCGATCCGCGCCTTGACGTGGTGGATGTGTTCGTCGATCAACGCATTCACGCTTTCGCACTGATCCTGCGGACTGTCGCGCAACGTCAGCAGGCTGCGGATTTCTTCGAGGGTCATGTCGAGGGTGCGGCAGTTGCGGATGAAGGTCAGGCGCTCGGCGTGGGCCTGGGTGTAGACGCGGTAGTTGCCGTCGCTGCGGGCCGGTTCCGGCAGCAGGTTTTCGCGCTCGTAGTAGCGGATGGTTTCCACGGCGCAGTCGGTGAGTTTCGCCAACTCTCCAATCTTCATGACGGCAATCTCCAAATGGGTGCTTGACCCTATAGTGGCTACAGGGTCTTTACTTGGCAACAGGCACCTTCATGGACGCGACCCAATGAGCGATTCCCTTCACACCCATAAACCCGAGGCTGATCACGATCACGATCACGATCACGATCACGATCACGATCACAGCCACAAGCTGCAGCCTGTGCAGAAGCATGAACATGGCGGTCACGGCGATTCCTGCTGTTCCGCCAAAGTGGCGGCGCCGTCGTTGGTCAAATTGAGCGAAACGCCAACCGCTGGCGCGCGGCTGAGCAGTTTCCGCATTGAAGCGATGGACTGCCCGACCGAGCAAACACTGATCCAGAACAAACTCGGCAAGCTGGCGGGTGTGCAGCAGCTGGAATTCAACCTGATCAACCGGGTGCTGGGCGTGACCCACGACCTGCCAGGCACCGCACCGATCATCGAAGCCATCAAGTCCCTTGGCATGCAGGCCGAGCCGCTGGAGCAGGGCGTTGAAGCGCCAGCTCCGGCCGTCGAGAAAAAGCCCTGGTGGCCCTTGGCGCTGTCTGGCGTCGGTGCATTGCTGGCCGAAGTCATTCATTTCACCGGCGCTGCGCCGAACTGGGTGGTCGCGATCATTGCGCTCGTGTCGATCCTCAGCGGCGGGTTGGGTACTTATAAAAAGGGCTGGATCGCCCTGAAGAATCTCAACCTGAACATCAACGCACTGATGAGCATTGCAGTGACCGGTGCGATCCTGATCGGGCAGTGGCCGGAAGCGGCCATGGTGATGTTCCTGTTCACCGTGGCCGAGTTGATCGAAGCCAAATCCCTTGACCGTGCGCGCAACGCCATCGGCGGCTTGATGCAGATGGCCCCGGAGCGGGCCACGGTGCAGCAAGCCGACGGTGTTTGGGTCGAACAGGACGTCAAAACCATCGAACTCGGCGCCCGCGTACGTGTACGTCCCGGCGAGCGCATCGGCCTGGATGGCGAGGTGCTGTCCGGCACTTCGACCATCGATCAGGCACCGATCACCGGCGAAAGCTTGCCGGTGGAGAAAACCGTCGGCGATAAAGTGTTCGCCGGCACCATCAACCAGGCCGGTTCGCTGGAATACGCCGTGACGGCGGCAGCGAACCACTCGACCCTGGCACGGATCATCCACGCCGTCGAACAGGCCCAGGGCGCGCGGGCGCCGACCCAACGATTCGTTGACCGGTTTTCGAAAATCTACACCCCGGCCGTGTTCATCCTGGCCTTGGCGGTGGCGGTCATCCCGCCGTTGTTCATGGGCGCGCTGTGGTTCGACTGGATCTACCGCGCACTGGTATTGCTGGTGGTGGCCTGCCCCTGCGCGCTGGTGATTTCCACACCTGTGACCATCGTCAGCGGCCTCGCTGCGGCGGCGCGCAAAGGCATTCTGGTGAAGGGGGGCGTTTATCTGGAAGGTGGTCACAAGCTGGATTACCTGGCCCTGGACAAGACCGGCACCATCACCCATGGCAAACCGGTGCAGACCGATTACCTGGCGCTCGATCCGGTTGCTGCAACGTTGGCCCCGGCCCTTGCCGCGGCGCTGGCCGGTCGCTCGGACCACCCGGTGTCCCTGGCCATTGCCAATGCAGCTGTGGATAAACAACTTGCGCCGCTGACTGTGGATAACTTCGAGGCCCTGGCCGGGCGCGGGGTGCGCGGGGAGGTGGGCGGACAGGTCTATTACCTGGGCAACCACCGCCTGGTGGAAGAGCTGAATCTTTGCTCGCCTGAATTGGAAGAGAAGCTGTTCGCGCTGGAAAAACAGGGTAAATCCGTGGTGCTGTTACTCGATCAGACCGGCCCATTGGCGCTGTTTGCCGTGGCCGACACGGTAAAGGACTCCAGCCGTGAAGCGATCCGACAATTGCACGATCTGGGTATCAAAACCCTGATGCTGACCGGCGATAACGTCCACACCGCGCAGGCGATCGCGGCGCAGGTCGGTATCGATCAGGCCCGGGGTGACCTGCTGCCGACTGACAAACTGCAAGCCATCGAAGCGCTTTATGCACAGGGCCATCGTGTGGCAATGGTCGGCGACGGCATCAACGATGCGCCGGCACTGGCCAGGGCGGAAATCGGTTTCGCCATGGCCGCCGCGGGCACCGATACCGCCATCGAGACCGCCGATGTTGCCCTGATGGACGACGATCTGCGCAAAATCCCGGCATTCATTCGCCTGTCGCGGCAAACCTCGAGCATCCTCAAACAGAACATCGCGTTGGCATTGGTCATCAAAGCGGTCTTTCTTGGGGTAACCTTCGCCGGGCTCGCTACCATGTGGATGGCGGTGTTCGCCGACATGGGCGTGAGCCTGTTGGTGGTGTTCAACGGTTTGCGCCTGTTGCGCAAGTAGAAGAAGAGGGACGGGTGTGCTGAGTGCCGAGCTTAAGGCTTTTTACATGGTGGCCCGCCTGGGCAGCATTACCCTGGCGGCAAAAAAGCTCGGCCTGAGCCAACCGACGGTGACGACGCAGATTCGCAACCTCGAGAGTCAGTATTCGGTGGAGCTGTTCTACCGTGGCGGCCGCCGCCTCAGTGTCAGCGATGAAGGCGCGAAGCTGTTGCCGATGGTCAAGGTACTGATGCAGCAGGAAGCCGACATCGAGTTTTTCCTGCGCAACTGCGGCCAGGTCCAGGGCACATTACGCATCGCAGCCACGGCGCCGTATTACATCCTGGATCTGGTGAAGACCTTTCGTGAGCGCTTGCCCCAGGTGGAGGTGTCGGTGGAAATCGGCAACTCACAACAGGTGCTCGAAGCGCTTGAGGAGTATCGGGTCGATGTCGCGGCATCCTCGCAGTTGCTGGAAGACGCTCGGTTGATCCGCCGGGTGCTCGGCAGCGATCCATTGGTGCTGGCGGTGCATCGCAATCACCCGCTGGCAGTTCACGATCATGTGCCGCTCAGTGCACTGGCGGGGCATACCTTGCTGATGCGTGAACCGGGCTCGACCACCCGTCGGCTGACTGAAGAGCTGCTGGCTGGCGCAGGCGTGTGCTTTGGGCCGTTGCTGGAGATTGGCAGTCGTGAGTCGATCCGTGAGGCGGTGCTGCGCAACATCGGCATCAGCATCATCGCCCGCCAGGAAGTCCCCCATGATCCGCAATTGCGGGTGCTGACCATCGAGAACGCGCCGCAGATCCCCGAGTATCTGTATTGCCTCAAGGAGCGGAAAAACGCCCGGTTGCCGGCGGCATTTTTGGGCGTGGCGCAGGAAATGGCGCCGGCCTGAAATCTCTATTGCTTGTCCCGGCCTCATCGCCGGCAAGCCCGCTCCCACAGTTGACCACAATCCCCTGAGCGAGCTTGCTCGTGATGGCGGCCGATGGAACAACGCAAGACTTGAACCAAAATCCTCGAATACCACTATCGGCAGTTTTTGCCCTACTGCCACATGACGGACTCATTACAACTCTAGGATGGCTCTCATCTGCCAGATGAGGTCCGTCCATGAACAACCCGATCGCAACTGCCCTGACCAACCCGGGCGCACCCATGAAAGTGCGTGGCGTCCAGAAACGCTTTGGCGCCTTCACTGCGCTGGATAACGTTTCCCTGGACGTGGCGGCCGGTGAGCTGGTGTGTCTGCTCGGCCCGTCGGGCTGTGGCAAAACCACCTTGCTGCGCTGCATCGCCGGGCTGGAAAAGCAGGACAGCGGCGAGTTGTACCTCGGTGACCGCGACGTCTCCCACCTGGCACCCCAGGCCCGTGACTACGGCATTCTGTTTCAGTCCTACGCGCTGTTTCCCAACCTGACAGTCGAAGCGAACATTGCCTACGGCCTCGCCGGCAGTGGTCGCGATGAAATGCGCCGCCGGGTCGGTCAGATGCTGGAACTGGTCGGCCTGACCGGCAGTGAGAAAAAGTACCCAGGACAGTTGTCCGGTGGTCAGCAGCAACGGGTTGCCCTGGCTCGTGCCCTGGCACCGGCGCCTTCGCTGTTGCTGCTGGATGAGCCGATGTCGGCACTGGACGCTCGGGTCCGCGAGCATCTGTGCACGGAGCTGCGCCAGCTGCAACGCAACCTCGGCATCACCACCCTGATGGTCACCCACAATCAGGACGAGGCCATGCTGATGGCCGACCGCATTGCCGTGATGAACAATGGCAAGGTCGAGCAATACGCCACGCCACAGGAAATCTACAACCGCCCCGCCACGCCATTCGTGGCGGAGTTCGTCGGTCAGGGTAACTGGTTGCCATTCCATCGCAGCAGCGACAGTCACGCCCAGGTCGGTGGCATGAACATGCGCCTGGCCGACGGCAGTGCCAAAAGCGCTTCGGGGCGGCTGTTCTGTCGCCCTGAAGCGATCAACGTCAACCCGCCGGTGCATGAAGAAAACCTGTTCCCGGCCAAGGTTCGCGAAATCACCTTCCTCGGTAATCGCTGCCGCATGAGCTTCGAACTCGATCAGTTGCCGGGGCACGCGCTGCTGGCCGAACTGGCGCCGGAAGCCATGCCGCGTCTGGGTTCGCAGCAAATCATGGTCGCCTTGCCGCCGCGCAGCCTGCAGGTGTTTGCCTGATGAGCGCCAATATCGCGCTGCCGCTGCCACACAAGCAGGTGCGGCAGACCTCCCGTGCCGAGATCGGCGATCGGTTGTTCGTGGTCGGCGGCAAAGTCCTTCTGCTGGTGTTGCTGGGCGTCGCGGTGTTGATGCCGTTGTTGGCGATTTTCTGGCGCGGGTTCAGTTCTGAAGCCGGGCAGGGCGGAGGCTGGATCGCCGCCAGGGAATTGGTGACCAGCGACAATTTCCACTGGTTGCTGGGCAATAGCCTGAAAGTTTCCCTCAGCGTCGCGGCCATCGTCGTACCGCTGGCCTACCTGTTTGCCTACGCCTTGCAGCGCACCTTGATCCCGGCCAAAGGCATCTGGCGCGGCATTTCCCTGCTGCCCTTGATGGCGCCATCGATGCTGCCGGGGATCGCGCTGGTTTACCTGTTCGGCAACCAGGGCCTGTTGCGTGGCCTGCTCTCGGACAACATCTATGGCTTCTGGGGCATTGTGCTGGGTGAAGTGATCTACACCTTCCCGCACGCCCTGATGATTCTGCTGTCGGCCTTGTCCCTGGCGGATGCGCGGCTGTTCGATGCCGCCTCCAGCATGGGTGCCAGTCCGGCGAAAGCCTTTCGCAGCATCACCTGGCCGGCGACGCGTCAGGCGGTGTTCGCCGCGTTCTGCCTGGTGTTCACCCTGACCATCACCGACTTCGGCGTGCCCGTGGTGGTCGGTGGCGACTATCAAGTGCTGGCGCTGGAAGCCTACAAGGCCGTCGTCGGCCAGCAACAGTTCGGACGCGGCGCCTTGATCGGCATGGTGTTGCTGCTGCCTGCGCTGTTCAGCTTCGGTGTCGATGCCTGGTTGCGCCGTCGCCACGGCGACTCCATGAGCGGGCGGGCCCAGGTGTTCAAGCCGGCGCCATCGAAGCGGCGCGACGGTTGCTACCTGGCCATCGTCCTGCTGATCAGCGCCGCGCTGTTGCTGGTGTTCGGCATGGCGGTGTTCTCCTCGCTGGTGAAGTTCTGGCCGTACAACCTGTCGCTGTCGCTCAATCACTACCAGTTCAACGAAACCGCCGGCGGTGGCTGGCTGGCCTACGGCAACAGCCTGAAGATGGCCCTGGGCACAGCGTTGATCGGCAGCCTGCTGATCTTCACCGGTGCCTACCTGATGGAAAAAACCAAGGGACAGCGCGGCCTGAACCTGACCCTGCGCATGCTCAGTTTCGTGCCGATGGCCGTGCCGGGCCTGGTGCTGGGGTTGGGGTACGTCTTCTTCTTCAACCTCACCGGCAACCCGCTGCATGTGCTCTACGGGACCATGACCCTGCTGATCGTGTGCACCATCGCGCACTACCTGACCACCGCGCAAATGACCGCCACCACCGCGTTGCGCCAACTCGACGCCGAGTTCGAAGCCGCCGCGTTATCGCTCAAGGCGCCGCTGTACCGGCACTACCTGCGCGTCACCGTGCCGATCTGCCTGCCGGCGCTGCTGGACATCGTGCGCTACTTGTTCGTCTCGGCCATGACCACCGTTTCGGCGGCGATCTTCCTCTACAGCCCCGACACCATCCTCGCGGCGGTGGCGGTGCTGAACATGGACGACGCCGGCAATGTCGGCGGCGCGGCGGCCATGTCGACCCTGATTCTGTTCACCTCGGCGGGCGTGTCCCTGCTGCTGGCCTGGGCTTCGCGCGGCTTGCTGCGCCGCTCCCAGGCCTGGCGGCAGACCGCGCCTGGTCACTGAATCCTTCTCCTCAAACCGAAAGCACCCACTCAACTCAACAACAGGAAAAGATCATGTTCAAGCCTATGGCCCTGGCCGCTGCTGTCCTCACCGCTTTCAGCCTGAACGCCTATGCGGCGAAAACCGAGTTGACGGTGTACACCGCCCTCGAAGCCGAACAGCTGACGGCCTACAAGGCCGCGTTCGAAAAGACCAACCCGGACGTTGAAATCAAGTGGGTGCGTGATTCCACCGGAATCATCACCGCCAAACTGCTGGCCGAAAAAGCCCGCCCACAAGCTGACGCGGTCTGGGGGCTGGCTGCTTCGAGCCTGGCGATCCTCGACCAGCAAGGCATGTTGCAAAGCTACGCGCCAAAGGACCTGGGCAAGATCGGCGGCAACTACCGCGACGCCGCCAACCCGCCAGCCTGGGTCGGCATGGATGTCTGGGCCGCGACCATTTGCTTCAACACCGTCGAAGCCGAGAAGCAGGGCCTGAGCAAGCCAGTAAGCTGGCAGGACCTGACCAAGCCTGAGTACAAAGGCAAGATCGTCATGCCGAACCCGGCTTCGTCCGGCACTGGTTTCCTCGACGTCAGCGCCTGGCTGCAGACCTTCGGCGAGAAGCAGGGCTGGGCTTACATGGACGCCCTGCACCAGAACATCGGTCAGTACGTCCACTCCGGTTCCAAGCCTTGCAAACTGGCGGCAGCCGGTGAATTCCCGATCGGTATTTCCTTTGAATACCCGGCCGTACAGCTCAAGCGCCAGGGCGCGCCGCTGGACATCATCCTGCCGAAAGAAGGCCTGGGCTGGGAAATCGAAGCCACCGCCGTGATCAAGGGCACGCCACACGAAGACGCGGCGAAGAAACTCGCGGACTTCTCGGCTAGCCCAGAGGCCATGGAACTCTACAAAGAGAACTTCGCCGTCCTCGCACAACCTGGCATCGCCAAGCCGCAGACTGAACTGCCAGCGGATTACGAGCAGCGCCTGATCAAGAACGACTTTGCCTGGGCTTCGAAGAACCGCGACGAGATCCTGACCGAATGGCGCAAGCGCTATGACGGTAAGTCCGAGAAAGTTGTAGCCAAGTAATTTTCATCGGCTGACAGGGCCTCTTCGCGAGCAGGCTCGCTCCCACATTGGAATGCGCTCTCCTGTGGGAGCGAGCCTGCTCGCGAAAGCGGTCTCGAATTTAAGGCATCTCTTAATGACACAACACAACGACATGCTGATCGTCGGCGCTGGCATCCTGGGTTTGTCCCACGCTTATGCCGCGGCCAAACGCGGTCTCAAGGTCACGGTTTTCGAACGCAGCGAAACGCCCGTCGGTGCTTCGGTGCGCAACTTCGGCCAGGCGTTGGTCACCGGCCAGCCGCCGGGTCCGATGCTGGAGCTGGCCCGCGCCAGTCGCGGCATCTGGGGCGACTGGGCGCAACTCGCCGGCGTGCAACTCAAGCGCAATGGCTCGTACCTGTTCGCCCGCACCGAGGCCGAAGAACAGTTGCTTGAAGCCTTCTGCGAGGGTCGCGCCGTTGAACACGGCTACCGCGTCGACTTGCTGCGCGGCGCTGCATTGCGCGATTTGTACGACGGCCAATTTCGCCATCATCGCGCCGCTTTGCACGGCATGGACGACCAGCAGCTGTATTCGCGTGAAGCGATTCCGGCGCTGATCGATTTCCTGCGCCGCGACCTGGGCGTCGAGTTCCACTTTTCCACGCTGGTGCGCGATATCGAACCGGGCCGCTTGAACAGCACGGCCGGTAGTTTCAGCGCCGGGCAGATCATTGTCTGTTCCGGCCACGATTATCAGACCTTGCTGGCCGAGCAGATCGCCGAACTCGATCCGCAAATCTGCCGCCTGCAAATGCTCCGCGCCCGACCGCAGATCAACCTGAACCTGCAACACGCCTTGCTCACCGGTTTGAGTTGCGTGCATTACGGCGCCTTCGCCGACCTGCCGGAAGCGGCGGCGGTGCAGGCTGAAATTCTGCGGCACGCGCCGCATCTGCACGAAAACGGCATTCACCTGCTGATCAGTCCGACGCCCTATGGCGAACTGATCATCGGTGACTCCCACCATTACGGCCGCGATCCATCGCCCTTCAATGCCGAGCAGGTCGACGACTGGATGATCGAGCTGGCTGAGCAGACGCTGGGCTGCAAGGTGCAAGTGGTTGAACGCTGGCAGGGTGTCTATGGTTCACGGGGGCCGGGGCCGTTTTCGTTCCTGCGTCCGGCTGAAGGTCTGAGTGTGGCGTTGATGCACACCGGCGTCGGCATGAGCGTCGGGCCGGCGATGGCCGAGCGCAATGTGGCTACTGTTTTGGGAGAAATCTGATGGCGCGTCATGAGCAAGTCATCGCCGAAGTGTTCGGGTTATACGAGCGCTTTGGCGACAGCGATTACATCGGCGAGCCGGTGTCGCAGATCGAGCACATGTCCCAGGCCGCCGAACTGGCCATGGCTGAAGGCTTCGACGATGAAGTGGTGTTGGCGGCATTTTTCCACGATATCGGGCATATCTGCAGCGAAGGCGCGGAGAACATGGGCGGTTTCGGTGTGGTCAGTCATGAGCGGTTGGGCGCCGACTACCTGCGCCGCGTCGGCTTCAGCGAACGCATGGCGCGCTTGGTGGAGTATCACGTTCAGGCCAAGCGTTATCTGACGCTTCGGGAGCCGGGGTACTACGAACGCTTGAGTGAGGCCAGTCGCCGGACCCTGGAATATCAGGGCGGGGTGATGACGCAGACCGAGGCCGAGGCGTTCGAAAAAGACCCGTTGTGCGCGGTCAGTTTGCGCATGCGCCAATGGGATGAACAGGCCAAAGAGATGCATGTGCCGGTCATTGATCTGGCGGTATTGAAGGACAAGGCATTGCGGCTGTTGGCGGCGTAAACCGCTGGCACCGAGTCGCGGCCATCGCGAGCAGGCTCGCGAAGAGGCCGGTCAGGCCACTAGAGCTGCTGCGCCAAGACTTCGATCTGCTCCTGCCGCTCCGCCTGATTCAACTTCGCATGGGGATTGAGCGACGACCACTGCGGGTACGCCCGCGCCTTGTTCAAGGCTTCCGGCAGTTTGCCTTCGCGCCAGGTCTTGTCCTGGGGCGTGGCCACTTGAATGCTGTCCATCGCCGCGTGTCCTCGCGCGTCGAGCACTTGCAGCAGCTGTCGTTGGCGCAGCGCCAGTAACCGCAGCACACTGTCATCGACAGTCAGTTCGCGCTGGCCTTTGATCTTGCCGAGCAACCGGCTGCCGTAACTGCGCGCGGTTTGCAGGGCGCCACCCGCGATGGCTCCGGCCAGTGCCGCTGCGCCAAGGGTCAGGCCGCCGACCAGCAAGTCGACCCCGGCCCCGGCGGCCGCACCGGCCGCAATTCCACCACCAACCCGCACGCCCAGTTGCTTGAGGGTCTCGGGGTTGAACAGGTCATCGCCCCAGCGGCCATCGAGCAGCGGCAGATCACTGGCCGCCGCATCCTGCTGGCGGAAAGCGTAGAGCTTGAGCAAGGCTTCGACGCAGCGCTGTTCCCGTTGACGCACGGCCTTGCGCAATTCGCCGATGGCCTGTTGTTCCTGCTCGGCATCACTGGCCACGCTGCGCCGGCAGGCGGCGCAGTCGATCAATAACTCGGCGATCAAACGCACCGCACTCTGCTGACGTGCCCGGCGCTGAGCCTGTTGATCGGCAATCAAACGCTCCAGCTGCGGGCGGGCATGTTCGAGCAACAGCGCGAGGCTTTCATAGAGTCGGCGTTCGCCATCCTCGGGCGGTGCAACGCTGTCGAAACGCACCAGCGCATGCAGGCCGAGGCGCGCCAGGGCTTCGCGCCAGGCCGGTTCGCGGTGGTTGGCGCTGCTGACAAAATTCAGCACCGGCAGCAGCGGTTTGCCACAACCGGCCAGCACTTCCAGTTCGTCGCGGTACTTGGCCAGCACCGGCTCGCGGGCATCGATCACATAGAGGCCGGCGTCGCAGGCCAGCAATTGCCGCAGCACCTTGGCTTCCTGTTCGAAACGCTGTCGTGCTTCGCTGCCCTCGAGGAAGCGAGCCAGCCGGGCAGGGCCATCGAGGCGTTCGCCGGGGCGCTCCAGGCGTTCGAGGTAATCGAGCAGGGCGATGGCGTCTTCCAGGCCGGGGGTGTCGTAGAGATCGAGCAAGGGCTCGCCCTCCACCGACAAGCGCGCGCCTTCGACGTGTCGCGTGGTGCTGGGGCGATGGGACACTTCACCAAAGCCGACGTCACGGGTCAGGGTGCGCAGCAACGAGGTCTTGCCGACATTGGTGTGGCCGACAACGGCGAGCTTCAGCGGTTTAGTCATGACCCGTCTCCAGCCAACTGAGCGGTGCGCAATCGGCAAACGGCAGCTCCAGTTGTTGCAACGCTACGTGCCAGTCGCCAAGGCGCTCGGCGTCCAGCGCCTCACCGGGCGGTGCTTGCAACAACCAGACGCGGGTGGCGCTGGCGCTGCGGGCCAATTCGGCGATCAGCGCAAGACTGCCGCGATCCGGCGAGCGCCGTGGATCGCAGGCGATGGCCAGGCGCGCTGGCGGGAAACGGCTGAGTTGTTCGAGGAGTTTGTGCCGCGACTCGCGACTGTCGAGGACGCCGGCATTACTCACATTCTTCGGCAGTGGCGGCGGCCACGGACGCTGGTCGTCCAGTTCGATGGCCACCAACAGCGCGCCATCGCTTTGCTGGTCGCTGACACCGCTTTCGACCCGATGCAGTTGCTCGGGCGCGGCGTCGCTGATGCCCAAACGTTCGCTGGTCGGCATCAAGCGTTCGCGCAATTGCGCATAGCCGGGCAGATTCAAATCCAGGTGCAAGGAGGCCTGGCCGGTTTTCCAGCGCCACAGACAAAAAGCGGCGAGCAGCAGGCGCGGGACAACGCCGCAGACCAGTAGCACGCCCACCAGCCAGGTGGCCCAGGCCTGGCGGGCGCTTTCGATGTTCAGTGCGGCATCGCCACTGGCGCGGATCATTTCCACGGTCGGCACGTTGAACCCGAGCAAGGACGGCAACGCACCGAGGGCCTGTGTCACGGTGATGAAGGTATCGGCGCTGAGAATGGTGGTCTCCCAGACAAAGCCATAGCGCCGGGTCGCCAGCAGCGTCAGCAGAATCGCCAGCGCGCTGAGCATCGCCAGCAACCACAAGCTGTTGACCAGGATGCCGATGGCCCAGCGATTGAGTTTGTGTCGTTGCAACATCAGGATCAGGGCCGGTGCCAGTTGCGCGGCTTTGGCGTCGCGGGCGAGCTTTTCGCTGAGCCACAGCCACAAACGCCCGAGGCTGGCGCCATGTTCGCCGGCAAACACCAGGCCCAATGTCCAGCTCAACAGCAGGATCAGGTTCAGTCCGAGCAAACTGCCCAAGGCCCAGAACACATTGACCGGCATCTGGCCGTCCCCCAGGGCGGCAAACGCCAGTCCGGCACCACTGACCACGGCCAGCACGGCCAATACCAGCAGCGCCAGCCGCGCACCTTGCAGCCAGTGTTTGAGGGCGTCGCTCAGGCCATCGCGCTCGGCCAGCCACAAAGCGCGGCGTTGAATGCGTGTCGGCAAATCACCGCCGGCATTGCGGGCGAGGCGATTGGCTTCCAGATCCTCCAGAGGGCCGGCGTGCTCTTCGCGCAGGCGGATGGTTTCTGTCAGCCAGAGGTTGTTCAGTTCAGTCACGCGGCATCCCGTCGCTTGGATTGAGTCGTGAGCATAACCGCTGTGGCACTTGTCGGGGGGCTACGTTGCGAGAAGCCGAGCCTCTGGTATCCTCGCCGGCATGACTAAATCACTCCCCCTCAGCCTGATCGCAGCCCTCGGTGAAAACCGTGTGATCGGCATCGACAACAGCATGCCCTGGCACTTGCCAGGGGACTTCAAATACTTCAAGGCCACCACTCTGGGCAAGCCGATCATCATGGGGCGCAAGACCTGGGATTCCCTCGGTCGTCCGTTGCCGGGCCGCTTGAACATCGTGGTCAGTCGTCAGGCCGATCTGGTGCTGGAAGGCGCGGAGGTTTATCCGTCGCTGGAGGCTGCGGTGATTCGCGCAGAAGCATGGGCGAACGAACAAGGTGTCGATGAGCTGATGCTGATTGGCGGCGCGCAGTTGTATGCGCAAGGGTTGGCGCAAGCTGATCGCTTGTACCTGACGCGTGTGGCGTTGAGCCCGGAAGGGGATGCGTGGTTTCCGGAGTTTGATTTGGGCCAGTGGAAGCTGGTGTCGAATGTGCCAAACCCGGCCGAAGGCGACAAACCGGCGTACAGCTTCGAAGTCTGGGAAAAAGCCTAAAAGCTTCGCTGGCTTGCCAGCGAAGGCGATCTGTCAGGCGCTGCTTATGCGTGCGCCAACTCCGGATGCTCATCCGCATCCAGCAACGCTTTATCCGTCTGTTGCATCACCTGACTGGTAATCGCCCCGGCCGTGATCGAACCACTCACGTTCAACGCCGTGCGCCCCATGTCGATCAGCGGCTCGACCGAAATCAGCAACGCCACCAGTGATACCGGCAAACCCATCGCCGGCAGCACGATCAGCGCGGCAAAGGTCGCGCCACCGCCCACTCCGGCCACCCCGGCCGAACTCAGCGTTACAATCGCCACCAGTGTCGCGATCCACAGCGGGTCCAGCGGGTTGATGCCCACGGTTGGCGCCACCATTACCGCCAGCATCGCCGGGTACAGACCGGCACAGCCGTTCTGGCCAATGGTCGCGCCGAACGAGGCGGCGAAACTGGCGACAGACTGTGGAATGCCCAGGCGACGGGTCTGCGCTTCGATGCTCAGCGGGATCGTCGCCGCGCTCGAGCGGCTGGTGAAAGCGAACGTCAGCACCGGCCAGATTTTGCGGAAAAAGCGCAGCGGGTTGATCCCGGCTGCCGACACTAGCACGCCGTGGACCACAAACATCAGGCCCAGGCCCAAGTAGGAAACCACCACGAAACTGCCGAGCTTGATGATGTCCTGCAGGTTGGAACCGGCGACCACTTTGGTCATCAGCGCCAACACGCCGTACGGGGTCTGCTTCATGACCAGGCGCACCAGACGCATCACCCAGGCTTGCAGGGTGTCGATGGCGTTGATCACTTTCTGACCTTTTTCCACGTCATCCTTCAGCAGTTGCAGCGCCGCGACACCCAGGAAGGCGGCAAAGATCACCACGCTGATAATCGACGTCGGCTTGGCCCGCGCCAGATCGGCGAACGGGTTTTGCGGGATGAACGACAGCAACAGTTGCGGCACATTCAGGTCGGCGACCTTGCCGGCGTAATCGGTCTGGATGGTTTGCAGGCGGGCCATTTCCTGGGTGCCGGCGACCAGGCCTTCGGCGGTCAGGCCGAACAGGTTGGTCAGGCCGATGCCGATCAGCGCCGCGATGGCGGTGGTAAACAGCAGCGTGCCGATGGTCAGAAAGCTGATTTTGCCCAGCGACGAAGCATTGTGCAGACGGGCCACGGCGCTGAGGATCGAGGCGAACACCAGTGGGATCACGATCATTTGCAGCAACTGCACATAACCGTTGCCCACCAGATCGAACCAGCCGATCGAGGCTTTGAGCACCGGGTTACCGGCACCGTAGACCGAGTGCAGGGCCACGCCGAATGCCACGCCCAGCCCCAATGCAAGCAGGACTTTTTTCGCCAGGCTCCAGTTGGAGCGGCGGGTTTGTGCCAGGCCCAGGAGCAGGGCGAGGAACACCAGCAGATTCAGAATCAGCGGCAGATTCATTGGAACTCCCATTAGACATGTGCCAACTGCCTTCCGGGGCAGTTGCGAACCGGCAAGGCTAACAGCTTGATATCTAATGAATTAATATCAAAAACGTCTGTTAACTGTCGTTTTTGGAATAAGCACATGTCGCTCTCAGCGATGCAGTTGGCGCGATAGGTAAGTTGGCGGTCGCTGACAGACGAGGACTGTCACACTTATTTGTTAGCGTCGATGCCTTTAATTCAGGGAGAAACGCCAATGAAGTTCGCACCGAAATTTCTGGCAGCAGCACTTTGCGTGGGCCTCGCGGGCCAAGTGTTTGCAACGGATCTTAAGCACTGGCCCGCCGATCAGGCCAAGGCGCTGGACGCGATGATTGCCGCCAACGCCAACAAGGGTAACTTCGCAGTGTTCGACATGGACAACACCAGTTACCGCTACGACCTCGAAGAGTCCTTGCTGCCGTTCATGGAAAACAAGGGCCTGATCACCCGCGAGACCCTTGATCCCTCCCTGAAACTGATGCCGTTCAAGGACACCGCCGACCACAAGGAAAGCCTGTTCAGCTACTACTATCGCCTCTGCGAAGTCGATGACATGGTGTGCTACCCATGGGTCGCTCAAGTGTTCTCCGGCTTTACCCTGCAAGAGCTCAAGGGCTATGTCGACGAGATGATGGCTTCGGGCAAACCGGTCCCGGCCACCTATTACGATGGCGACGTGGTCAAGAACCTCGACGTCAACCCGCCGAAAATCTTCACGGGTCAGAAAGAGCTCTACAACAAGTTGATGGAGAACGGCATCGAGGTCTACGTGATGACTGCCGCCTCCGAAGAACTGGTGCGCATGGTCGCTGCCGATCCGAAGTACGGCTACAACGTCAAACCGGAGAACGTGATCGGCGTGACCACGCTGCTCAAGGATCGCAAGACCGGCGAACTGACCACCGCCCGCAAGCAGATCACCGCCGGCAAGTATGACGAGAAAGCCAACCTCGGCCTCGAACTGACCCCGTACCTGTGGACACCTGCGACCTGGATGGCCGGCAAACACGCGGCGATCCTGACCTACATCGATGAGTGGAAAAAACCGGTGCTGGTCGGCGGCGACACCCCAACCAGTGATGGTTACATGCTGTTCCACGGGGTCGACGTGGCCAAGGGCGGTATTCATTTGTGGGTCAACCGCAAGGATAAGTACATGACCCAGATCCAGGGCATGATGGCCAAAAACGCCGCAGCCCAGGCCAAGGAAGGGCTGGCGGTTACGGCGGACAAGAACTGGGTGATCGTCAAGCCGGAAGAAATCCAGTAAGGATTTGATTTCACAGTAGGAGCGAGCCTGCTCGCGATGGACGCAAGGGCAACGCGTTAAATCAGAAAGTACGCGTTATCGTTGACGACCATCGCGAGCAGGCTCGCTCCTACAGTTGACCGGATGTTGCCCAAAAAAATACCCCGCACTTGGCGGGGTATTTTTTTGTTCGACGGTTAAGCCTTACAGCCCGTCGAGCATGGCCTTGTTACGTACCGCACCCTTGTCGGCGCTGGTCGCCAGCAGGGCATAGGCTTTCAGGGCCGTAGTCACTTTGCGTGGACGCTTCTCGACGGGTTTCCAGCCTTTCTTGTCCTGCTCGACCCGGCGCGCGGCCAGTTCTTCGTCGCTGATCAACAGGTTGATCGAGCGGTTCGGAATGTCGATCAGCACTTTGTCGCCATCCTGCACCAGGCCGATGGCGCCACCGGCTGCCGCTTCAGGCGACGCGTGACCGATGGACAGGCCCGAGGTACCGCCGGAGAAACGGCCGTCGGTGAGCAGGGCGCAGGCTTTGCCCAGGCCTTTGGATTTCAGGTAGGACGTCGGGTACAGCATTTCCTGCATGCCCGGGCCGCCTTTCGGGCCTTCGTAGCGAATGATGACGATGTCGCCTTCCTTCACTTCGTCGGCGAGGATGCCGCGTACGGCGCTGTCCTGGCTTTCGAAGATCTTCGCATTGCCTTCGAAGACGTGGATCGACTCGTCGACGCCCGCAGTTTTCACCACGCAGCCATCGAGCGCGATGTTGCCGTACAGCACGGCCAGGCCGCCCTCTTTCGAGTAGGCGTGCTCGACACTGCGGATGCAGCCGTTTTCACGGTCGTCGTCCAGGGTTTCCCAACGGGTCGACTGGCTGAACGCGGTCTGGGTCGGGATGCCTGCCGGGCCGGCCTTGAAGAAGTGATGCACGGCTTCGTCGGTGGTCTGGGTGATGTCCCACTTGGCGATGGCTTCTTCCATACTGCGGCTGTGCACGGTTGGCAGGTCGGTGTGCAGCAGGCCGCCACGGGCCAGCGAGCCGAGGATGCTGAAGATCCCGCCGGCACGGTGTACATCTTCCATGTGGTACTTCTGGATGTTCGGCGCGACCTTGCACAGTTGCGGTACATGACGGGACAGACGGTCGATGTCGCGCAGGTCGAAATCGATCTCGGCTTCCTGGGCAGCGGCCAGCAAGTGCAGGATGGTGTTGGTGGAACCGCCCATGGCGATGTCCAGGGTCATGGCGTTTTCGAACGCCTTGAAGTTGGCGATGTTGCGCGGCAATACCGACTCGTCGTTCTCGCCGTAGTAACGCTTGCACAGCTCGACGATGGTGCGGCCGGCCTGCAGGAACAGCTGTTCGCGGTCGCTGTGGGTGGCCAGGGTCGAACCGTTGCCTGGCAAGGCCAGACCCAGTGCTTCGACCAGGCAGTTCATCGAGTTGGCGGTGAACATGCCGGAGCACGAACCGCAGGTCGGGCAGGCGCTGCGCTCGTACTCGGCGACTTTCTCGTCAGAAGCGCTGGAGTCGGCGGCGATCACCATGGCGTCGACCAGGTCTAGGCCGTGGGAGGCGAGTTTGGTTTTGCCGGCTTCCATCGGGCCGCCGGAAACGAAGATCACCGGGATGTTCAGGCGCAGGGAAGCCATCAGCATGCCAGGGGTGATCTTGTCGCAGTTGGAGATGCAGACGATCGCGTCGGCGCAGTGGGCGTTGACCATGTACTCGACGGAGTCGGCGATGATTTCGCGGCTCGGCAGCGAATACAGCATGCCGTCGTGGCCCATGGCGATGCCGTCATCGACGGCGATGGTGTTGAATTCTTTCGCCACACCGCCAGCGCGTTCGATTTCGCGGGCGACCAGTTGGCCCAGGTCCTTGAGGTGCACGTGGCCCGGTACGAACTGAGTGAACGAGTTGGCGATGGCGATGATCGGCTTTTTGAAGTCGTCATCTTTCATCCCTGTTGCGCGCCACAGTGCGCGGGCGCCGGCCATGTTGCGGCCGTGGGTGGATGTTTTCGAGCGGTAATCAGGCATGAAGCACTCCGGGCGGCTAAATCAGGTATCAAAAGGGAAGTGAGCTTCTATTGACGTCTGGAACACTCAGAAATGGCCGTGTGTCCGGAAGTTGCCGATAACTTTGCGGGATCGCCGCGCGCTTCAGCTTGAGCTCATAAACCCGCCGGGGGATGACTGGCGATGAATGTCGCGATTCTACACGGCTGGCGGCTGGAGGGAATGCCGGGAAGCGTCGAACCCGTATCAGCGGAGCACACGGGATGACGACCGGCAGCTGTCACGCCCCGTCCAGAGCCCCCTGATTCTTGTGGTCGATCAACGCATTCAGGCCCAGACCTGCAAGACTCAATATCAGGAAGCCAATGGCCAGTGTCGTGGTCAGGTCCCCGGACACCAGATTGATCACCATGCTGACGACGCCGCCACCCGTGAAGATCAGCACAGCGCCGACCGATGTCGAGGTTCCGGCATATGCCGGATGGATGCTCATGGCCCTGGAGTTGACGACGGGCCGGGTAATGGTGGTCCCGACCGTGCAGATCAGCATGGATACCAGTACCGCAGCGGCAGACAGGCCGAAGTGGCGAATCAGCCACAGCATCAACACACCCGAAACCGCGATCAGCCCCAGGCCAACAACGATCTGAGTATGGGCTTGCAGGCGTTCATGCAAGACGTTGGCGACTGCGCCGCCGCCCACGTACGCAACGTCATAGAGCAATAACGTCCAGGCGAACTCGTAGGGTGAGAGGGCCAGGTGTTCCATGAAAATAATGGGTGAAGTCACGATGAACGAAAAATGGCAGGCGAAAGCCAGGGACGAAATCAGCCAGTAAGCCATGAAGCGTGCATTCGAACAGACGTGCCAGTAGGCACTGAAAAATCCCCCGCGCGATGCGGTGCGGATAGCTGAGGACTCCTTGAGCAGCCAGCAGGCGCTTGACCAGACTGAAACGGCCAGTGCGACAAACACATAGAAGCTGCCTTGCCAGCCAAGCTGCAATTGCAGCCAGGTCCCCAGCAGCGGCGAAATCGAAATGAATACGCCACTGGCGGTCACCATCCAGATCCTCAGTCGCTGCCTTTCATGGCCTTCGAACAAATCCTGCACCAGCGCCTGTGACAGCGAAAAGGACCCGCAACCGATCGCCTGGACCACACGAAAACCCAGGAACCAATGGTATTCGCTTGAAAATGCGCATCCCAACGCGCCAATGGCCGCGATGGCTATACCTCCCAACAACAGCTTCTTGCGGCCCCACATGTCCGAGAGGGGGCCAACCAGCATCACGGAGAACGCCAGGCTGACGGCGAACAGGCTGACAGACAACGCAGTGTCGGCAGGCGAAATCCGGAAGCAGGCCGACAGGTCTGGAAAGGAGGGAAGAACCACGTCCAGCGGGAATACGCCCAGCAGGGTCATGGTCATCAGCAGCAGGACGATTAACGGCTTTTCTTTGGCGTTATCGGTGTGCCGCATTCTTCAACACGCTCGTTCCGTGAGAGGTGGACGAGAATTGATTTGATAAAGAAGCAAGTCAATGCGGCAGGGCGTGGGCCCTTTCTGAATCTGCTGTAGGAGCAGGCTCGCTCCTACAGAGGTGGGGTGTGTATTAGAGCCAGACGGCATCCCAGAGTGGATAGTTGCCGATATGGTCGACAAGCCCTGCGCGAAGCGGGTTGGCGATGATGTATCGAGCCATGGCTTTAAGATCTTCCTCACGCCGCAGGGCTCGGTCGAAGTAGCCTTTTTGCCATACGGGAGTATATGGATCTCGTTTCTGATTGATCAGGCGCGTGCAGCGAGATTTGGTGGCTTGTACCAGTTTTGGCAAATCACCGTTGTGCAGTTCAATCAGCCAGTGGAAGTGATCCGGCATGACTACCCAGGCTATGGAGGTGGCATGGCCGGCTTCCTGAGCCCTTCTGAACTCATGCACCAAAAAACGGCCCGTACGCCAATCCTGGAAGAAAGGCTGTCGTTCATGGGTGACGGCGGTCAGGTGATAGATACGACCGGATTGCGAGTGTCGACCGGTGCGTGATCGATGGGCTTTTGGCGTGTTGGACATTCCGTTGTCCTCTTCAATGGTGGGAAGAGAAAACGGTAGGCGTGGGGCAGGAGGTTGTCGTTTCGACAGTGGATCAGGATGTGTCGTGAACCTGTAGGAGCGAGCCTGCTCGCGATGAACGTCAACGATAACGCGGTGTGTCTGGTGCCCGCGGTGTCTTTGCGTTTTTCGTCGGAACGCCGCCCGGAGCAGGCTCGCTCCTACAGGAGGTGTTGTCAGCTGTTTGGCAGCAGCCGGCAGGTGATGCTCTTGATGTAGCGGGTTTCGGCAATGGCTGGGTGCACCGGATGATCCGGACCCTGGCCGCCGCGCTCGAGCATCTGGATGTTGCGATCCAGGTGACGGGCGCTGGTCAGCAGGATGTTCTGCAGGTCGTCTTCCGGCAGGTGCATCGAGCACGAAGCGCTGACCAGGATGCCGTCCTTTGTGAGCAGGCGCATGGCTTGCTCGTTCAGGCGGCGGTAGGCGCCTTCGCCGTTCTTCATGTCTTTCTTGCGTTTGATGAACGCCGGCGGGTCGGCCACGATCACGTCGAAACGTTCTTCGCTGGCTTTCAGCTCTTTCAGGGCTTCGAAGACGTCGCCTTCGATGCAGGTCATTTTTTCGGCGAAGCCGTTCAGCGCGGCGTTGCGTTCCACGCCGTCGAGGGCGAAGGCCGACGCATCGACGCAGAACACTTCACTGGCGCCGAAGGCAGCAGCCTGCACGCCCCAGCCGCCGATGTAGCTGTAGAGGTCCAGTACGCGTTTGCCTTTGGCATAAGGTGCCAGGCGTGCGCGGTTCATGCGGTGGTCGTAGAACCAGCCGGTTTTCTGGCCCTGGATGACGGGCGCTTCGAATTTCACGCCGTTCTCTTCCAGCGCAACCCACTCCGGCACCAGGCCGAAGACGGTTTCGACATAGCGATTGAGGCCTTCGGCATCACGGGCCGCGGAGTCGTTCTTGAACAGAATGCCGCTTGGCTTGAGCACTTGGGTCAGGGCCGCGATCACGTCGTCTTTATGGGCTTCCATGGTCGCCGAGGCGATCTGCACGACCAGGATGTCGCCGAAACGATCGACCACCAGACCTGGCAGCAGGTCGGAATCGCCGTAGACCAGGCGATAGAAAGGTTTGTCGAACAGACGATCGCGCAGCGACAGGGCGACGTTCAGGCGATGCACCAGCAGCGACTTGTCCAGCGGCAGCTTGATGTCGCGCGACAGCAGGCGGGCGCAGATCAGGTTGTTCGGGCTCATGGCAACGATGCCCAGGGGCTTGCCGCCTGCGGCTTCGAGGATCGCCTGGTCGCCGGCCTTGAAACCGTGCAAAGGGGTCGCCGCTACATCGATTTCGTTGCTATAGACCCACAAGTGACCGTTGCGCAGACGACGGTCGGCATTGGCTTTGAGGCGCAGGCTAGGCAGGGACATGACGTCGCTCCAGAAAAAAGAGCGGGAGTATAGCGTGTTGCGGCGCTTGCAGGTTCAGCGGGTAGACATGTGGCAAACGGCTTGAGAAATCCATAGACACCCTCACCCCCGGCATAAAGCATTGCCTGGCGATTTGGTATGTCGGATCCAACTTTAAGAAGCTAGAATCTGCGCCTGACCCAGAGTGTGTACTTATGTCCCAAGAGCTGACTCCCGAACAGATCCAACAGTCCCTGCAAGGCATTAGCGTGCCCGCTCAACCGCAGATCATGGTGGATTTGCAGATGGAGCAGTACATGCCGGACCCGGATCTGGAGGTGATCGCGAAGCTGATTTCCCAGGACCCAGGCCTTTCCGGCTCCCTGCTGAAAATCGTCAACTCGCCTTATTACGGCCTGACGAACAAGATCGCCTCGATCCAGCGCGCGGTGAATCTGCTGGGCAGCCGTTCGATCATCAACCTGATCAACGCCCAGTCGATCAAGGGTGAGATGAACGATGAAACCATCGTCACCTTGAACCGTTTCTGGGACACCGCCCAGGACGTGGCGATGACTTGCCTGACCCTGGCCAAGCGCATCGGCGCCCAGGCCGGCGATGAAGCCTATGCCCTGGGCTTGTTCCATGACTGTGGTGTGCCGCTGATGCTCCAGCGTTTCCCCGACTACATGAGCGTTCTGGAACAGGCCTACGCCAATGCCGGGCCCGAGTGCCGGGTGGTGGATACCGAGAACAACGCGTTCAACACCAATCACGCGGTGGTCGGTTACTACACGGCCAAGTCCTGGCGCCTGCCGGACCACGTGACGGCGGCGATTGCCAACCATCACAATGCCCTGGCGATCTTCAGCGATGAATCGTCGCGCAACAGCTCGCTGAAAAACCTGCTGGCGATTCTGAAAATGGCCGAGCACATTTGTGCGTCCTACCGTGTACTGGGGAACCAGACCGAAGACCACGAATGGAACAGCATCGGGCATCTGGTGCTCGATTATGTGGGTCTGTCGGACTACGACTTCGAAACCCTCAAGCAGACCATTCGCGATCTCGGCACTCACCGCTGAGTGCCGGACCTTCTTCTTTTTCGAGCGCCCGATTCGAGAGCACCATGCCTGAACTGCCAGAAGTCGAAACCACCCGTCGCGGTATTGCCCCGCACCTGGAAGGCCAGCGCGTCAGCCGGGTGATCGTGCGCGATCGCCGTCTGCGCTGGCCGATCCCCGAAGACCTCGATGTGCGGTTGTCCGGGCAGCGTATCGTGCTGGTTGAGCGGCGCGCCAAGTACCTGTTGATCAACGCCGAAGTCGGTACGTTGATCAGCCATTTGGGCATGTCGGGCAATTTGCGTCTGGTGGAAGTCGGCACGCCGGCGGCCAAGCATGAACACGTGGATATCGAGCTCGAATCAGGCCTGGCCCTGCGCTACACCGACCCGCGACGGTTTGGTGCGATGTTGTGGAGCCTTGATCCGCTCAACCACGAATTATTGATTCGCCTGGGGCCGGAGCCGTTGACCGACCTGTTCGACGGCGAGCGGTTGTTCCAGCAATCCCGCGGGCGTTCGATGGCGGTCAAGCCGTTCATCATGGACAACGCGGTGGTGGTCGGCGTCGGCAACATCTATGCGACCGAAGCGCTGTTCGCCGCCGGGATCGACCCGCGTCGCGAGGCCAAGAGTATTTCCCGGGCGCGCTATCTGAAGCTGGCCATCGAAATCAAACGCATCCTGGCCGCCGCCATTGAGCGCGGAGGCACCACATTGCGGGACTTCATCGGGGGTGATGGTCAGCCGGGCTACTTCCAGCAGGAGCTGTTCGTTTATGGCCGTGGCGCTGAACCGTGCAAGGTCTGTGGTACAGAACTGCGGGAAGTGAAGCTCGGGCAGCGCGCCAGCGTCTTCTGCCCACGCTGTCAGCGCTGAAACGCCTGCGGTCTATAGGCAGGTTTCTGACTGTCCAGCCGGAGTCGGGGAGAGGGTCGAGCGGCGGGAGTTATTCAGTCGGATATTGGGTGCATCTGATGACGTCATCGCGGGCAAGCCCGCTCCCACAGGGTTTAAGCGATCCTTGTGGGAGCGGGCTTGCCCGCGATGGCGTTTGAACAGATATCGAAAGACTCAAGCCTTGCCGGTGATTTTCCGGTACTTCTCCATCAACTGCTCGTGAGTTTCCGGATGGGCTTCGTCCAGGGGAATGCAATCGACCGGGCAGACCTGCTGGCACTGAGGTTCGTCGTAGTGGCCGACGCATTGGGTGCACAGGTTCGGGTCGATCACGTAGATCTCTTCGCCTTGGGAAATGGCGGCGTTCGGGCACTCAGGTTCGCAGACGTCGCAGTTGATGCAATCGTCGGTGATGATCAGGGACATGCTAACTCCAGCCGGGGCGGCAGGCCCGGGCGCAATAAATCAATGCGCGTAATTGTGCCGCATTGGCGCCTGCGTTGCACGCAGGTGCGACGTACTGCAGGAGCCAGCCTGCAGGCGATGAACCCGAGAACGCCGCGGGGTGTCAGGGTTCCCGCGTTCGTTGACGTCCATCGCCAGCAGGCTCGCCCCTGCAGTGTGCGGGGTTTATTTCTTGAAGCGTTCGGTCAGAGCGTCCGCCACCACGGGGTGCACGAACTTGGTGATATCGCCGCCAAGGGCTGCAATTTCACGGACCAGCGTTGAGGAAATGAACGAATAACGCTCGGACGGGGTGAGGAACAGACTCTCAACATCCGGAGCCAACTGGCGGTTCATGTTGGCCAGCTGGAATTCGTATTCGAAGTCCGACACCGCGCGCAGACCACGCAGGAACACGTTGGCATTCTGCTCTTTGGCAAAGTGTGCCAGCAGTGTCGAGAAGCCGACGACTTCAACGTTCGGCAGATGTTTGGTGACCTCGCGGGCCAGCTCCACACGCTGTTCCAGGGGAAACAACGGGTTTTTCTTCGGGCTGGCGGCGACGGCAATGATCACGTGATCGAACAGGCGCGAGGCGCGTTCGACCAGATCGCCATGGCCCTTGGTAATAGGGTCGAAGGTACCTGGGTACAACACTCGGTTCATCGCGTCGTCCTGGCGGGAGTGCGTTGGGGAGTCGGATGGTAACGCAGCCTAACCGGTCGGCCAAGTCGCCTGTTGGGTAAGAAAGCACTATAGACGATGGGAATATTCGTCGTTTTCATGAGTTTTTCAAACGTTCGGCCAGGGAAGTCGCCAGTTGCGCCGTCAGCCCGTAGACCGATAACTGCGGGTTTGCGCCAATGCTGGTGGGGAACAGCGAGCCGTCGTGAATCGACAGATTGGCCAGTTGATGATGTCGACCGAGGCTGTCGGTCACGGCGGTTTTCGGGTCTTCGCCCATGGCGCAACCGCCCATCACATGGGCGCTGCCCAGCCGCGTGCGGTACAGCTCCAGGCTCAAACCATCGATCAGCGTGCGCGCTTCGCCCAGGGTTTTCACATAGCGGGCGTCGGCGTGCATGGGCATCACGGCCTTGGCGCCACCGGCAAACTGAATCTCGGCCATGCTGTGGAACGCACGGCGCAAGCCTTCCCACATATAAGGCGTAACCTGGTAATCGAGCACCGGCGTGCCATCACCGCGCAATTCGACGGCGCCGCCGGTGCTGTCCGGGTGAAAACCGTCCCGCAGCAACGCGAGCATGGCGTGAGTATGGGGAAGGTTGGCCAGGTGCTGGGCATTTTCCTGGCCGAAACCACCAAGCAGCGTCGTGGCCAGCGCCGGGTGCAGCGGCGGCACCTCCAGTTTGTACGCCATCCTGCCCGTGGTGCCGTCCAGCCATTGGAAATGGTCGGAGTAAATCGACTGCGGTGCCCCGTAGAACGGATTGATCACCTCATCAAACAGCCCGGCAGACATGTTCACCACATGCAGGAAAGTCCGTTTGCCCAGTCGTTTGTGCGGATCGGGCGCTTCGGAACGCAGCAACAGCGCCGGGCTGTTGATCCCGCCACCGGCCAGCACGTAATGCCGCGCCTTGACCGTGATTCGACGTCCAGTGGGTTCGACGCAGCGCTCGTCCATCGCTACGCATTGCAGGCCGGTAACCTTGTCGCCAGTCAGAATGAGCTTTTCAGCGCGGGCCAGGTAAAGCAACTCGCCACCCTTTTCCAGGGTCGCCGGAATGGTCGTGACCATCATCGATTGCTTGGCGTTGGTCGGGCAGCCCATGCCGCAGTAGCCGAGGTTCCAGCAGCCGCGCACGTTGCGCGGGATCACATGCCAGCTGTAACCGAGTTTCTCGCAGCCTTTGCGGATCACGTCGTTGTTGGCATTGGGTGGAACCCTCCACGGCGCCACCCCCAGGCGCTGCTCCATTTTCTCGAACCAGGGCGCCATTTCAGCCGGTGAGTGGCCTTTTACGTTGTGCTCCCTGGCCCAGTGTTCCAGGGTCGGTTCCGGGGTGCGGAAGCTTGAGGTCCAGTTGATCAACGTAGTGCCGCCCACCGCCCGGCCCTGGAGAATGGTGATCGCGCCATCCTTGCTCATGCGGCCGATACCTTCCTGATAAAGGCTGGCATAGGCCTGGTCTTCAAGCAGTTTGAAGTCACTGCTGGTCTTGAGTGGCCCCTCCTCGATCAGCAGCACTTTGTAGCCGGCTGCGCTGAGGATTTCGGCCGTGGTTCCACCGCCGGCGCCACTGCCGATGATCGCCACATCCGCTTCGAGGGTCAGGTCCTGGGTCAGTTGTGAGCCGTTGTAGGTTTTCCAGCCACGGGCCATGCCTTCGCGGAACGGATCGGGTACGGGCATCTTGGGGTTCTCTTGTTGTTATGGTTTGGATCAGCGGTGTTCATGACGCCGTCTTCGCGAGCAGGCTTGCTCCCACAAGGGGAGCGATTCTCTGTGGGAGCGAACCTGCCCGCGATAGGGTTGACTCGACTTCAAACCGTGGGCGGCCCGGGATACCCGCAGTGCGCCCAGGATTCCTTGCGGCCGTACCAGGCCATCATCACCAGTTGCAGTAACGAGCTGTGACCCATGCGTAACAGGCCCAAGGAGCTGTTTTCCCAGCGATCGAGAAAGTGCCGGATCTCATCGCCGCTGGCGTTTTCCCAGCTGCCCCAGATACCGGTCAGCGGCCCGCGGGTCACGGCCATACCCAGCACGTCGAACAACTGCCGGGTCAACTTGAGCATTTCCGGTGACAGGTGATCGAGGCTGTAGTCCAGGCCTTTGAGGGTGCCTTCGACGGCGTCGGGCATCCGTTCGACGGGCACGGCACCGTCGAGCATCACCGGCACCAGTGCCCGCAGGCACAGCAGGTCGCCACTGCGCAGGGCCGCGAAGCCGCTGGCTGCAATGCCCGACGAGCAACCGCTGAGGCTGGCCCCCAACCCGGCGGTGGCAAGAAAGGCGCTGGCGCCGAGGCTGAATTTGAGCAGGCCGCGCCGTGACAGCGCGGGTGTATCGGACAGGCTTGGGCTCATTATTGTTATTACCCGAGGGTGATGATCGTTAGCGGATGAACAACTTCTGGATCAGTTTCTGAATGGATTTCCCGTACGGCGGGTAGATCAGTTTCGCCGCGTTGAACCGCTGTTTGATCAGCACACCCTTGGCCTTGCTGAAGGTCAGGAATCCTTCGTGGCCGTGGTAATGGCCCATGCCAGAGGCGCCAATGCCGCCGAACGGCATGTCGTCCTGGGCAACGTGCAGCAGGGTGTCGTTCAGGCACACGCCGCCGGAATGGGTTTCATGAAGTACGCGGTTTTGCTCGCGTTTGTCGTAGCCGAAGTAGTACAGCGCCAGTGGGCGAGGGCGCTGGTTGATGTAGGAAAACGCCTGATCCAGCCCCTTGTACGGCACGATCGGTAGCAGTGGGCCGAAGATTTCATCTTGCATCACCGTCATGTCGTCGCTGACGTTGAGCAGCAAGCTGTGACCCATGCGGCGTCCCTGGGCCTGTTCGAACAGCGGTATCAGCAGCGCGCCTTTGCTGGTGGCATCGCTGATGTAGCCGTTGAGTCGTGCCAGTTGGCGGTCATTGATGATCGCGGTGTAGTCCGGGTTGTCGGCCAGGGTCGGATAAAACCCGCGAACCGCCTGGCGATAGGCTTCGACGAAGGATCCGACGCGTTCTTCGGGCACCAGCACGTAGTCCGGCGCCACGCAGGTTTGCCCGGCGTTGAGGGTCTTGCCGAAAGCGATGCGTTCGGCGGCGTCCTTGAGGGGGACGTCGCGGGATACGATGGCTGGGGATTTGCCGCCCAGTTCGAGGGTGACCGGCGTCAGGTTCTCCGCGGCGGCCCGCATCACGTGTTTGCCGATGCTGGTGGCGCCGGTGAACAACAAATGATCGAAATGCAGTCGTGAGAACGCGACGCCGATGTCGGCCTCGCCCAGCACCACGCAGACCAGGTCTGCGGGAAAGATGCGCCCCAGCAGTTCCTTGAGCAGCAAACCGGTAGCGGGGGTCGACTCGCTGAGCTTGAGCATCACCCGATTGCCCGCCGACAGCGCACCGACCAAAGGCCCGATGGCCAGGTACAGCGGGTAGTTCCACGGCACGATCACCCCGACCACGCCCAGCGGCTGGTAGACCACTTTCGCCGAGGCTGGCTGGAAGGCTACGCCGACCTTGCGTCGCGACGCTCGCATCCAGCCCTTGAGGTGGCGGCTGGCGTAATGAATGCCATGCAGGCTGGGCATCAATTCGGCGAGCAGGGTTTCATCGGCGCTGCGATGGCTGAAGTCCTGGCTGATGGCGTCGATCAAGGATTGGCGTTCGCTGCTCAACAGGTCGCGCAAGGCCTTGAGCCATTGCTGGCGCTGGGCCGCGGGTGGCATCGGGTTGGCAGCGTAGGCGGCGCGCTGTGCGTCGAAGAGGTTTTGGAGTTCTTCCAGAGGCTGCTGCAGGTCTTGCAGGTAGGAAATTTCAGCAGTCATGGTCGGCTCCGGATTTTTTATAATGAGGCTTGTTTTAGAGTCTATGCTCTAGAAAGTCAAATGACATCCGGCGGCAGCTTTGTTTATCCCTGTCCGGTTAGGTCGTAAGATGCCCGTCAACGCACTCTGAATTAAAGCTCAAGCCATGGCCCCAAGGATCAAAACCAGCGAGCGCATCGTGCAGAACAGCCTGGAGCTGTTCAATCAACAGGGCGAGCGCAGCATCAGCACCAATCACATCGCTGCTCACATGGAGATTTCTCCAGGCAACCTGTACTACCACTTCCCCAACAAGCAGGCGATCATCGCTGTGCTGTTCAGTGAGTACGAAAGCCTGGTGGACAGTTTCCTGCGTCCGCCACAGGGCCGCGCCGCCACAGTGGAAGACAAGCGCTACTACCTCAAGGAGCTGCTCTCGGCGATGTGGCGCTACCGGTTTTTGCATCGCGACCTCGAACATTTGCTCGACAGCGATGCAGATCTTGCCGGGCGGTATCGGCGCTTTTCCCAGCGCTGCCTGATCCAGGGCACGCACATCTACGAAGGCTTCGTCGAGGCAGGCATCCTGAAGATGGATCGGGTGCAGATCGAATCCCTGACCCTCAATGCCTGGATCATCCTCACGTCCTGGGTGCGCTTTCTGTGCACCACGCGGGAAAACTCCAGCCACCTCAGCGAGCAAGCGATCAAGCGCGGGGTCTATCAGGTATTGGTGCTTGAGGCCGGCTTCGTCACGGATCAGGCGCGCGATGCGGTCAACGCCTTGTTCGAAGAGTTTTACGTGCCGCTGGCCCAGGCTCTGGAAGAGCTGTGAATCTCAAAGTGCAGTAGGATCGTCATTCGACACCATCACAGGAGCCTGTTATGCCCATTGCGCAACTGATCAGCCCGCCAGCACTGGACCTGAAGAAGGACCAGCCGGGGTTGGTGATTCTGGATTGTCGTTTTGCCCTCGAGGACCCGGATTACGGTCAGCGCAGTTATGCCGAAGGACACATCGCCGGGTCGAGCTTCGCCGATCTTGAACGCGATCTCAGCGGCAAAGTGGTCAGGGGCGTGACCGGGCGTCATCCGTTGCCCGAGCCGGCCGACCTGATCGAGCGCCTGCAAGCCTGGGGCATCAACGCCGACAGCGAAGTCGTTTTGTATGACGATGGTCCCGGGGCTTACGCGGCGCGGGCCTGGTGGCTCCTGGCCTGGCTGGGCAAGCGTGATGGCGTGTTCATCCTCGATGGCGGGCTCAAAGCCTGGCATGCCGCGGGGTTACCGTTGAGTCTGGACGCGCCTTCAATCACTCGCGGTACCTTTACCGGGAGTCCCGACGCCTCGCTGTTGCTCAGTGCAGAACAGTTGCACAAGCGTCTGGGTCAACCCGCGCTGACCTTGCTTGACGCCCGCGCCTTGCCGCGCTTCAAGGGCGAAGTGGAGCCGATCGATCCGATTGCCGGGCACATCCCCGGCGCGCAGTGTGCGGCGTTCACCGACAACCTGGGCAGCGATGGGCGTTTCCTTCCGGCCGATCAACTCAAGCAGCGTTTTGCGGCGAAGCTGCAAGATCGTTCGCCAACTGAGCTGGTGGCGTATTGCGGTTCCGGTGTGACGGCTTGCCATAACCTGTTTGCGTTGTGCCTGGCGGGTTATCCGTTGGGTTCGTTGTATGCCGGGTCGTGGAGCGAGTGGATCAACGAGCCTGCTCGGGGCATCGCCACCGGCGAATAAAAAGCGCAAACCTGTGGGAGCGAGCTTGTTCCCACATTGTTTTTGTCGTCATCAGGATCCGGGCAACTGCCGCGCACTTCGATACGCCCCCGGCCCAACCCCATACACCTGCTTGAATTGCCGACTCAGATGGCTCTGGTCGGCAAATCCCAACTGCGTCGCAACTTCCAGCGGCCAGCAACCGCCCTGCAAGAGTGCCCGTGCCCGAGCGATGCGTTGTTGCATCAGCCAGGTGTGCGGCGGCATGCCGGTGGCGCGGCGGAACACCCGGGCAAAGTGAAAGGGCGACAAGTTCACAGCCGCTGCCAGTTCCTCCAGCGAGGGAGGCGCCGCCAGGCGCGTGTGCAGCAGGTCCTTGGCCAAGGTCACCGCCCGGTGTTCCTTGCCCGGTTTTCCCGCATCCGCAATTGCCGCGTGGCGCTGCAACAGAGACAGCATCAGTTCACGCCAGGCGGTCTGTTGTTGCAGTGCGCTGGCCGGGCTTTCCAACAAGCGGTGCAATTGGCAGAAGCCGTTCACCAGATCCGGATCCCGGTACAGCGTGGCACCGAACGCCGGCAGGTTGTGGGTGGGCAATTCGAGTTCGGCCAGCAGCGACAGGATCTGCCCGCTATCGGGATAAAACGCCCGGTATAGCCAGCCGTCCTCCGTACCCTTGTGCCCGGTGTGCAGTTCATCCGGGTTGATCAACACCAGTGTGCCGCTGCCAGCCAGATGCTCGGCACCGCGATACCGGTAGCGCTGGGCGCCGGCCATGATCATGCCGATCACGTAGCCGTCGTGCACATGAGGGGCGAAACGCTGCTCGATGTAGCGCGCCGACAATAACTCGACCCCGGCCAGCGGCGCGGTATGCCAGAAGTGGATGGATTCGCCCTGAGGGTTGTTCACGGTCTACTCGCGGGCCACGGTGGTCAGCCACTGTGGGATGCGCCGTTCCAGGTAGTACCCCGGTTGGCGGAACGAGCCGTCGACAAATCCGACATGCCCGCCTTTGGCCTGCAACTCGAAATGCGTGCAGGCCGACAGCTCTTGAGTTTGGGGCAGGCTGTGGGGAAATACGAAGGGGTCGTCGGCGGCCTGAATGATCAGGGTTGGCGTGCGGATTTCGCCGAGGAAGTAGCGGCTCGACGCGCGGCGATAGTAGTCCTCGGCATCGGCAAAACCATTCAGCGGTGCAGTCACCCGGCCGTCGAAATCCCAGAACGTGCGCATGTTCTCCAGCGAGCCCAGCGCCGCGATTGCCGCCAGGCCGTCTTCGCGCCCGTCATGCTGGAACTGCCGTTGTTTGTTCTTGATGTAGGCCAGCATCTCGCGCATGAAATGCGCTTGATAGACCTTGGAAAATCCCTGGCCGATGCGGTCGGCACATTGGTCGAGGCGAAACGGCACTGACACCGCCACCGCACCGAGCACGCCGCTGGCACTGCCGGTTTCGCCCAGGTGTTTAAGCAACACATTGCCGCCCAGGGAGTAGCCGACCGCAAACAGCGGAGCGAGAGGGCGTTTGGCGCGCAAGTGCCTGATGGTTTCAGCCAGGTCTTCACTGGCACCGGAATGGTAGCTGCGCGGCAGCAGATTGGGTTCGCCGGAGCAACCGCGCCAGTTCAGCGCGACACTGGCCCAGCCGCGATCGCCCAGCGCCTTTTGTATCCCGGCCACATAAGGCGAATTCGACGAACCTGTCAGGCCGTGCAACACCAGGACCAGGGGCGCATCGACGCTGTGCGGACCGTGCCAGTCGAGGTCGAGGAAGTCGCCATCCTCAAGCCACAGGCGTTCACGCTCACGCTGAAGATGAGTGGTTTTGCGCCACAGCGGTCCCCACAAGGTTTGCAAGTGCGGGTTGCCGAGGCCGAAGGCCGGGATGAAGCGTTCTGACGGATGGGACACGAGTGTTCTCGAAGCATCGGCGCGTACCTTGAAGGAGGCACGCGCCTTGTTCAGGCCGATCGATTAGCCGGCAATCTCTGCCATACGTTGCCACAACGAATAATAGACCCGCCCGGACTTTTGCTCCCGGTGCAGACGCCAGTTGCCTGGCAGGCCCAGGGTCGAGGGTGCGCTTTCGCTTTCGGTATAAACCCAGGCGTCGTCTGCCAGCCACTGACGCTCTTCAAGCAGCGTACAAACGGCGGGCAACAGGTTTTGGTTGAACGGCGGGTCGAGGAATACCAGGTCGTAGGCAACCGCTGGCTGGGTTTCCAGATAGCGCAGGGCGTCGGCGGTCTGCACCTGGCCGGTGGTGCAGCGCAGCGTACCCAGATGCTCCTTGAGGCTGGATACCGCCAGGCTGCTGGCGTCCAGCGCCTGGCCCATGGCTGCACCACGGGACAAAGCCTCGAGAAACAGCGCGCCACTGCCGGTGAACGGGTCGAGCACCTTGGCGCCGGGGACGTAGGGAGCCAGCCAGTTGAACAGGGTTTCACGCACCCGGTCCGGCGTCGGGCGCAGGCCCGGAGCGTCAGGGAAGCTCAGCTTTCGGCTGCGCCATTCGCCGCCGATGATGCGCAGTTGGTTCACGCCGTTATGCACGTTGTGAACCGGTTTTTTGGGACGGGAAGTGGCCATTAATGCTCCGGAACCCCGAGCGGTTGCTCGGCAGGTTTATCAGTAGGGGCCGGTAACGGCTTTTGTGGCACGGTCGGGCCAGCGCTGACGATGACCATTTTGTCCGTGCTCAGGTGTTTGTTCAGTGCAGCCCGGACTTGCTCGACAGTCAGGTTCTGGGACTGTTGCATGAAGTCCTCCAGATGACTCAACGGCAGGTTATAGAAGCCGATGGCGCCCAGTTGTCCGACAATGTCGGCGTTGCTGGCGGTCGACAGCGGGAAGCTGCCGGACAGTTCGCGCTTGGCGTCGTCGAGTTCTTTTTCGGTCGGGCCGGTTTTAAGGTAGTCCGCCAGCACGTCCTGCACCAGCTTCAGGGTGCCTTCGCTCATTTCGGCGCGGGTCTGCAGATTGATCATGAACGGGCCGCGCGCCTGCATCGGGGTGAAGCCCGAATACACGCCATAAGACAGGCCACGCTTCTCGCGGACTTCGCTCATCAGGCGAGTGCCGAAACCGCCACCGCCGAGGATCTGGTTACCCATGGACAGGGCCGCGTAGTCCGGATCGTCACGGTCGATGCCCAGTTGCGCGATCATCAGATTGGTCTGCTTGGACGGAAACTCGATGTGGCTGACGCTGGCCTTGGGTTCGGCCGGTTGTGCGATTTTCGGCAGGGCCGGGCCTTTGGGCAGGGCTGCGGAAACCTGTGCCGCAATGGCTTCGGCTTCAGTGCGGGACAAGTCACCCACCAGTGCGATCACTACGTTCCCGGCAGCGTAGGCTTTCTGGTGGAACGCACGCAGTTGCTCCAGGGTGATGGCCGGAATGGTGTCCGCCGTACCGTCGCTGGAATGCGCATACGGGTGATCGCCATACAGGCGATTCATCAATTCGACGCTGGCCAGTTTGCCGGGATTCTGTTTCTGGTATTCGAAACCGGCGAGCAACTGGTTCTTGATGCGGGTAAAGGAATCAGCGGGGAACGTCGGTTTGCCCACGACTTCGGCGAACAGCTTCAAGGCTGGCTCGCGTTTGTCCGCGGCGCTGAGGCTACGCAAGGAGGCGACCGCCATGTCTTTGTAGGCACCGTTGCCGAAATCGGCGCCCAGTCCTTCGAAGCCCTGGGCAATCGCGCTGACGTCTTTGCCGGCGACGCCTTCGTTGAGCATGGCGTTGGTCAGGGTCGCCAGACCGGGTGCATCGCCATCCTGGCTGCTGCCGGCGGCGAAGATCAGGCGCATGTCGAACATCGGCAGCTCACGGGCTTCGACAAACAGCACCTTGGCGCCTTCGGCTGTTTGCCAGGTCTGGATGTCGAGTTTGCGATGGCTCGGTGCCTTGCCGTTGAGCTCGGTCAGCGATTGCAGTTTCTGGCTGGCCCTGGCTTTGTCCAGCGCCTCGCTGGCAATGGAATCATCAGTCTTGGAGAAATAGAACGCGGCTGAGCCGATCAGCATGGCTGCGATCAGGCCGAGCAAGGCCAGGCGCGATTTTTTACGCTCACTCATGAGTCGTCTCCTCTGGCAGAACATGGGCGACGCTGAGACGTTCGCGGGTGAAATACAGCTTGGCGGCTTTCTGGATGTCTTGCGGTGTCACGCTTTCCAGGTCGGTGAGTTCGGTGTCCATCACTTTCCAGGACAGGCCCACGGTTTCCAGTTGACCAATAGCAGAGGCCTGGCTGGTGATCGAGTCACGTTCGTAAACCAGACCGGCGATGACCTGCGCACGCACGCGCTCGAGTTCTTCGCTGGACGGGGCGGTGGTTTTAAGTTGTTCGAGCAGCTTCCACAAACCGGCTTCTGCCTGTTCGATGGTTTTGTTTTTCTGACTGTTAGGGGTTGCCGACAGCGTGAACAGACTGTCGCCACGGGTGTAGGCGTCGTAACTCGACGAGCCGCCGGACACCAGCTCTTCGCCACGCTCCAACTGGGTCGGGATGCGAGCGCTGTAGCCGCCGTCGAGCAGGGCGGAAATCAGGCGCAAGGCATTCACCGAGCGTTTGTCTTCGGCGGTGGCAATGCTCGGCACGTTGAATGCCAGCATCAGGCTGGGCAATTGGGTCTTCACGTGCAGGGTGATCTGACGTTCGCCGGGCTCGGCCAGTTCCAGCGGAATCTTCGCCGGCGGCACGTCGCGTCTGGCGATCGGCCCGAAGTAACGCTGGGCCAGGGCCTTGACTTCGTCCGGGGTCACATCGCCGACCACCACCAGCGTGGCGTTGTTCGGCACGTACCAGGATTGATACCAGTGGCGCAGCTCTTCGACCTTCATGCGGTCCAGATCCGCCATCCAGCCAATGGTGGGCGTGTGATAGCCGCTAGCCGGGTAGGCCATGGCCTTGAAGCGCTCGTAGGCCTTGGACATCGGTTTGTCGTCGGTGCGCAGGCGGCGTTCTTCTTTAATGACTTCGATTTCCCGGGCGAACTCATCGGCCGGCAGGCGCAGGCTGGCCATGCGGTCGGCTTCCAGTTCGAAGGCCACGCCCAGGCGATCGCGGGCCAGCACCTGGTAATACGCGGTGAAGTCGTCGCTGGTGAAGGCGTTCTCTTCGGCGCCGAGGTCACGCAGGATCAGCGAGGCTTCGCCGGGACCGACTTTCTCGCTGCCCTTGAACATCATGTGTTCCAGGGCGTGTGACAACCCGGTCTGACCCGGAGTCTCGTAGCTGGAGCCGACCTTGTACCAGACCTGTGAAACCACCACCGGCGCGCGATGATCTTCGCGCACGACGACCTTCAGGCCATTGTCGAGGGTGAATTCGTGAGTGGGTTGCGGGTCGGCAGCCAGGGCCGAAAGGGGCAGGCAAACTGTGCTGAGCAGCAGGCCTGCGGCGCGGCGGGCTAGAGCATTCATTCGTTTTTAAACCTTTGGGGCTGTCCGCTTGGTCTTAGCCTAGGCGGGCGAGGAGGTGCTAGGATACTGATCCGTTTTAGCGGCGGCCACGCCTATCAGGCCTTTATGCTTGATCAGGTTGATTGGGTTTGCGACGGAAGGTGGATATTTATCAACTGAATTCCGCTTTTTCGCCGATTTTGCTGCTTTAGTCCTATGAGAAGTCGATTTCTTGAGGCGCCGTTGAGCACCTCGACAAAATGTTGCGCGTGAACAAGCTGGATGAATCACAGTCTGTTCTGCATCGAATATTTATTTGCCGGGGCGCCCGTTGGCGCGTCGCTACCGTGAGATAGCCGTCCCCCATGTTTGGTTCCAACGACGACAAGAAGACCCCAGCTGCGGCTGGCGAAAAGAAAAGCCTGTTCGGATGGCTGCGCAAAAAACCGCAGGAATCCGTCGTCGAACAGCCAAAGTCAACACCCGAGCCAGCGCCTGCGCCAGTTGTGTCGCCAATCGCAGAGCCGGTACTGCAACCGGTTGCCGAACCTGTAGACGAAGTTCCGGCCGAATTGCCCCGAACCCCGGTCGCTCAGCCCTGGCTGACGTTGCCGGTGGCGGAAGAACCGGTGGCCCTGGTTGAAGATGAGCAGGCGCCACACGTGACGCCGCCGATTCCTGCACAGCCACCCGTGGCTCATGAGCCGGTTCGTGCGCCAGTGATCGAGCCGGTTATTGCCGCGCCGGTTGTCGAGACTGCGCCGGTATTCGTCCCACCGGTTGCACCGGTTGTCAAAGCGCCAGAGCCTGCACCTGCACCTGTTGTCGCTGCACCGGTCGAACCGCCGGCTGAACCCGTTCGCACCGAAGAAACCAAGGCCGGTTTCTTCGCCCGCCTCAAACAAGGCCTGTCCAAGACCAGCGCCAGCATCGGTGAAGGCATGGCCAGCCTGTTTCTGGGCAAGAAAGCCATCGACGATGATCTGCTCGATGATCTCGAAACCCGTCTGCTGACCGCCGACGTCGGCGTCGAAGCCACTTCGGTGATCATTCAGCGCCTGACCCAAAAGGTTGCGCGCAAGGAGCTGGCTGACTCCGATGCCTTGTACAAGTCCCTGCAAGCCGAACTCGCGGCCATGCTCAAGCCCGTCGAGCAACCGCTGAAAATCACCTCGCAAAACAAGCCGTTCGTGATTCTGGTCGTTGGCGTCAACGGTGCCGGCAAGACCACCACCATCGGCAAGCTGGCAAAGAAACTGCAGCTGGAAGGCAAGAAGGTTATGCTCGCTGCCGGTGACACCTTCCGTGCCGCGGCGGTCGAGCAATTGCAGGTCTGGGGTGAGCGCAACAAGATTCCGGTCATCGCCCAGCACACGGGTGCCGACTCGGCTTCGGTTATCTTCGACGCCGTGCAGGCCGCCAAGGCCCGTGGCATTGATGTGCTGATCGCCGACACCGCCGGTCGTCTGCACACCAAAGACAACCTGATGGAAGAGCTGAAAAAAGTTCGCCGGGTGATCGGCAAGCTCGACGCCGATGCACCGCACGAAGTGTTGCTGGTGCTCGATGCCGGCACCGGCCAGAACGCCATCAACCAGGCCAAACAGTTCAACCAGACCGTCGAACTGACTGGCCTGGCACTGACCAAGCTCGACGGAACCGCCAAGGGCGGGGTGATTTTTGCCCTGGCCAAGCAGTTCGGTCTGCCGATCCGCTACATCGGCGTCGGTGAAGGCATCGACGATTTGCGCACTTTTGAAGCTGAACCCTTTGTCCAGGCACTGTTTGCCGAGCGGGAGCGTTCATGATTCGTTTCGAACAGGTCGGTAAACGCTACCCGAACGGTCACGTCGGCTTGCATGAGCTGAGCTTTCGAGTCCGTCGCGGTGAGTTTTTGTTTGTAACCGGCCATTCCGGTGCCGGTAAAAGTACTTTGTTGCGGTTGCTGCTGGCCATGGAACGTCCCACCAGCGGCAAGTTGCTGCTGGCCGGGCAGGACCTGAGCACCATCAGCAACGCGCAGATTCCATTTTTGCGCCGACAGATCGGCGTGGTGTTCCAGAACCACCAGCTGTTGTTTGATCGCACGGTGTTCAACAACGTCGCGCTGCCGTTGCAGATTCTTGGCCTGTCCAAGGCGGAAATCGCCAAGCGCGTGGATTCGGCCCTGGAGCGCGTAGCGCTGTCGGACAAGACTGATCTGTACCCCGGTGACCTCTCCACCGGCCAGCAACAGCGCGTCGGCATTGCCCGCGCCATCGTTCACCGTCCGGCCTTGCTGCTGGCGGACGAACCGACCGGTAACCTCGACCCGCGTCTGGCGGCGGAAATCATGGGCGTGTTTGAAGACATCAACCGTCTGGGCACCAGCGTGCTGATCGCCAGTCACGACCTGGCCCTGATCGCGCGCATGCGCCATCGCATGCTGACCCTGCAACGCGGTCGATTGATTGGCGACGGGGAGGCCGGCGTATGAGTGCGACTCGCAGTCCAAAGGTTTCCGAGCGTGTAGCCCCGAAGGCCGCCGATCCGCAACCGACCAAGAAAAAGCACGACGACGATGACGGCCCGGACTTCGCCACGCTGTTCCGTGCCTGGGTCGAGAGCCATCGCGCCAGTCTGCTCGACAGCTTGCGTCGTCTGGGCAAGCAGCCTATCGGCAGTTTTTTCACCTGCATGGTGATGGCCGTGGCCCTGAGTTTGCCCATGGGTCTGTCACTTTTGCTAAGTAACGTTGAGCGTCTGGGTGGTTCCTGGCAGCGAGCTGCGCAGATTTCCCTGTACCTGCAACTCGAAGCCAGCCCGGTCGAAGGCGAGGCGCTGCGCGAGCGGATCAAGGCTATGCCGGGCGTGGCCGATGCCGAATACGTTGGGCGGGATCAAGCGCTGGAAGAGTTCCAGCAGCAGTCCGGCCTGGGCGACGCGCTCAAGGAGTTGCCGGAAAACCCGCTGCCCGGCGTGGTCCTGGTGACGCCGAACGAAGTCGATAAGCCGACTCTTGAAGCATTAAGACAAAAACTTTCCGAGCTGCCGAAGGTACAGCAGGCGCAGCTTGATTTAGTCTGGGTGGAGCGTCTGGCAGCCATTCTCAAGCTGGGCGACCGTTTTGTCTTCGGTCTGACCGTGCTTCTGGTTTCTGCATTACTTTTGGTGATAGGCAATACCATTCGTCTTCATATTGAAAACCGCCGCACAGAGATAGAAGTGATTAAACTGGTCGGCGGCACTGACAGCTATGTACGCAGGCCCTTTCTCTATATGGGCGCGCTTTATGGCTTCGGTGCGGGGATTTTTTCCTGGGGTGTATTGGCGTTTGGCCTTAACTGGCTGAATGACGCGGTAGTCGGGCTGGCCGGTTTGTACGGCAGTGATTTCGCGCTGGCCGGAGTGCCGGTTGCCGACGGTCTGTCTCTCTTGCTTGGCGCGGTGCTGTTAGGGTATATCGGTGCATGGATTGCAGTCGCACGCCACCTGAGGGAGCTTGCGCCTAAGTAGTATCATTTTGCTCGTATTGACCTTTCAGCGTTTATGGGAACTTGTTCTTCGGTTTCCGGTCAATTTTCGCAGTGCTTAACTGCACGAGTTATGTAAGTCGGAGGTTTTTTCGTATGACCAATTCTTTGCAGCCTGCATATGCTCTGGTCCCGGGTGCGAACCTGGAGGCCTATGTGCACACGGTGAACAGCATTCCTTTGCTGACGCCGGAGCAGGAGCGTGAACTGGCCGAGAGTCTCTATTATGAGCAGGATCTTGAGGCGGCTCGGCAGATGGTGCTCGCCCACCTGCGTTTTGTCGTACATATCGCCCGTAGCTATTCCGGCTACGGTCTGGCTCAGGCTGACCTGATCCAGGAAGGTAACGTCGGCCTGATGAAGGCCGTGAAGCGCTTCAACCCGGAAATGGGCGTGCGCCTGGTGTCCTTTGCCGTGCACTGGATCAAGGCTGAAATCCACGAATTCATCCTGCGCAACTGGCGTATTGTGAAAGTCGCGACCACCAAGGCCCAGCGCAAACTGTTCTTCAATCTGCGAAGCCAGAAGAAACGTCTGGCCTGGTTGAACAATGAGGAAGTCCATCGTGTGGCGGAAAGCCTCGGCGTAGAGCCGCGGGAAGTGCGCGAGATGGAAAGTCGCCTGACCGGCCATGACATGGCCTTCGACCCGGCGGCTGAAGCTGACGACGACAGTGCTTTCCAGTCGCCGGCCAACTACCTGGAAGACCACCGGTACGATCCGGCCCGTCAACTGGAAGATGCCGACTGGAGCGACAACTCCAATCACAACCTGCACGAAGCGCTGGAAGTGCTGGACGACCGCAGCCGAGACATCCTCTATCAGCGTTGGCTGGCAGAAGAAAAAGCCACGCTGCATGACCTGGCGCAGAAGTACAACGTGTCGGCCGAGCGTATTCGTCAGCTTGAGAAGAGCGCGATGAACAAGCTAAAGCTCTCGATTGCCGCGTAACCGGCAAGCAGGCAATAAAAAACGCCCCGATCATTGATCGGGGCGTTTTTGTTTCTGGCCTCACACATAACCAATGTGGCAGCGTCATTGAGACCACGGCGCCCGGCGCGAATCGTTCAGTCCCACCAGATAGCTGTCGCCCCCCAACTGGCTCATCTGCTGCCGTATCCACCCCGCACGCCGCGAAACGTAAGAAGTCGGATGGCTGGCGCTCCACACACGCGGGTTGGGCAGCACAGCGGCTAATAGACTCGATTGCTGGCGGCTGAGGTTTTTCGCACTGATGCCAAAGTGATGTCGTGCAGCGGCCTCGGCACCAAATACCCCGTCATCCCACTCGACGCTGTTGAGATACACCTCGAGAATCCGCTGTTTGGGCCAGAACACTTCGATCAGGCCGGTAAACCAGGCCTCCAGGCCTTTGCGCAACCAGCTGCGACCGGACCACAGGAACAGGTTTTTCGAAACCTGCTGGCTCAGGGTACTGGCGCCGCGAACCGTGCCTCCGAGCTCGTTATGGGCCAGTGCGGCCTGGATCGCTCCGAAGTCAAAGCCCCAGTGCTCCGGGAATTTCTGATCCTCACCCGCGATCACCGCCACTTTCAGGTCATCCGAGATTTCATCCCAGGGCTTCCAGGTGCGTTGCAGGTCAATGGGTTCGCCGTTGAACCAGGATTCAATCTTGCGTTCAACCATCAACGCCGTCCCCGGCGGTGGTACCACGCGAAAAATCAGCACGAGCAGTACGCTGCCGCCCATGAACCAGAGCACGGCCTTCGTGAATCGACGGAAAAATATACGCAGCATAGAGATGGCTTGGCCGAACCCGTTGAGCGGGCCATTATACAGACCCTGTTGATTGCGTCTGACTGGAGTTCTTCATGCTGCGTGGCTTTCTGATGCTGGCCGCTTTTTTCGGTTTCACTGGTGTCGGCCTTGGCGCATTCGCCGCCCACGGTCTGAAAAATCGCCTGAGTGCCGAGTACCTGGCCATTTTCCACACCGGCGTCACCTATCAACTGGTGCATACACTGGCGCTGCTGGGTGTGGCGCTGCTGGCCACGCAGGTGCCCGGTCGACTGATCACCTGGGCCGGTGCGTCCTTTGCCATCGGCATCCTGCTGTTCTCCGGCAGTCTGTACGTGCTGACGCTGACAGGCTTCAGCAAGCTCGGCATCATCACGCCTTTTGGCGGACTGGCATTCCTGGTTGGCTGGTTTTGCCTGGGTCTTGCCGCCTGGCGCTTGCAGCTTACCGCTTGACGCTTGTTGCTGACCTTTAGGTCACGATCGGGCTAGAATGCCAGCCCCTAAAAATGATGGCGGCATCCGGCATGCGCATTCAGTTGAACGGCGAATCCTTTGAACTGCCCGACGGTGAAACCGTTGCGGCCCTGCTGACCCGTCTGGACCTGACCGGACGTCGGGTGGCGGTCGAACTCAATCTGGATATCGTCCCGCGCAGTCAGCATGCCGATACCACGCTCAATGACGGCGACAACGTCGAAGTCGTGCACGCCATCGGCGGCGGCTAGCCGTCTGGCCCGCATGGGCCGAGAATTCTGCAAGACCCTCACTCCTACAGAGGATTTCCCATGAGCATCGTTCGTAGCGACAAGCCCTTCGTCCTGGCTGGTCGTACTTACCAGTCGCGTTTGCTGGTAGGTACCGGCAAGTACCGTGACATGGAAGAAACCCGCCTGGCCATCGAGGCCTCGGGTGCCGAGATCGTCACTTTCGCCGTGCGTCGTACCAACCTCGGCCAGAACGCGGGCGAACCGAACCTGCTGGATTTCCTGTCGCCGGATCGCTACACCTTTCTGCCGAACACTGCCGGTTGCTATGACGCAGTCGAGGCCGTGCGCACCTGCCGCCTGGCCCGTGAGCTGCTTGATGGCCACAACCTGGTGAAGCTGGAAGTGCTGGCGGACCAGAAAACCCTGTTTCCCAACGTGATCGAAACCCTCAAGGCCGCGGAGTCGCTGGTCAAGGAAGGCTTCGACGTGATGGTCTACACCAGCGACGACCCGATCATCGCCCGGCAACTGGCGGAAATCGGCTGCATCGCGGTGATGCCGCTGGCCGGTCTGATCGGTTCCGGCCTGGGGATCTGCAACCCGTACAACCTGCAGATCATCCTTGAAGAAGCCAAAATTCCGGTGCTGGTGGATGCCGGTGTCGGTACCGCTTCCGACGCTACCATCGCCATGGAACTGGGTTGTGACGCCGTGCTGATGAACTCGGCGATCGCCCACGCCCAGCAGCCGATCATGATGGCTGAAGCCATGAAACACGCCATCGTTGCGGGCCGTTTGGCTTACCTCGCTGGCCGCATGCCGAAAAAACTCTATGCCAGCGCCTCTTCGCCGCTGGATGGTCTGATCAAGTAAGAGCCATTGATGACTGAATCGAACGACACGCCTATCCAGACGGAAGAAGGCGACGAGCGCCAACACCGCCGCATCAAGAGTTTCGTGATGCGTGCCGGGCGCATGACCGAAGGCCAACAACGTGGCCTGGAGCAGGGCGCACCGCTGTTCGTGCTGCCCCTGGCCGACGCGCCGGTGGACTTCGACCAGGTGTTCGGTCGCTCGGCCCCGCGCTCGCTGGAAATCGGTTTCGGCATGGGCCATTCGCTGCTGGAAATGGCGGCGGCTTCGCCGGAGCAGGATTTCATCGGTGTCGAAGTGCACCGTCCGGGCGTTGGTGCGTTGCTCAATGGCGTGCTGACCCAGGGTTTGACCAACCTGCGGGTCTACGATTGCGATGCCATCGAAGTGCTCAACCGTTGCGTGGCCGACAACAGCCTCGATCGCCTGATGCTGTTTTTCCCGGACCCATGGCACAAGAGCCGTCATCACAAGCGTCGCATCGTTCAGGCTTCGTTCGCTGAACTGGTACGCAGCAAGTTGAAGGTCGGCGGCATCCTGCACATGGCCACCGACTGGGAACCGTACGCTGAATACATGCTGGAAGTGATGAACGTCGCGCCGGGTTATCGCAACCTGGCCGAAGACGGCAAATGCGTACCGCGCCCGGCCGAGCGGCCGATCACCAAGTTCGAACGCCGTGGCGAACGTCTTGGGCATGGTGTGTGGGATTTGAAGTTCGAAAAACTGGCGTAAAACCTGTGGGAGCGAGCCTGCTCGCGATAGCGGTCTGACAGTCGACGAAGATGTTAAATGTCAGCCCCTCATCGCGAGCAGGCTCGCTCCCACAGTTGTTTTATGTACAGCCGAAAGTCAGCGGCGGTCAGCCACGACGCCGATGAGCACCAGCACCACCAGCAACACCGGCGCCAGGCTGTAGTTGTTGAATTGGCTCAAGCCGCGAACGATCCACGGCGTGGCGTAGATCAGCGCGGCGCCGCTGCCCACCATGCACAGCAATGCCATCAACGGTACGCGCAAGGCGCCAGCAATGCTGCCCAGGCGTTGCTCGACCCAGCCTTTGAAGTCCGCGCCAAACAGCACCAGCAGACAGCCCACCAGGGCCAGGGCGATTTCCGAGAGATTGCTGCGGCTCCAGCGAGAAACGGTGGCGAGCAGGTCGAGTACCAGATCCATTCGATTTCCTTATGTCAGAAACTTTTGCAGCAAGTCGTTGAGGAATAGCTGTCCGCGCTCGGTAGCCGCCAGACGTGTCGGTTCGACCTGCAACAGGCCACTTTGTTCGGCTTCGCGACGCGCTTCGGCCAGGCTTTCCAGGGGCAGGCCGGTGCGTTCCGGATACAGGCGCGATTCGACCCCTTCGGTCAGGCGCAGGGCATTCATCAGGAACTCGAACGGCATCTCGTCGTTGGTCAGGGCTTTCTCGCCCGCCTGGAAGCTTTTGGCCGGGTTGAGGTAGTCCTTCGGCAGGCGAGTCTTCCAGGTTCGCACGATGCGCCCGTCCGGATGGCTGAGCTTGCCGTGGGCGCCGGCACCAATGCCAATGAAGTCGCCGAAACTCCAGTAATTGAGGTTATGCCGTGCCGGGCGGCCCGGTTGGGCGTAGGCCGAGACCTCGTACTGCGCGTAACCGTGTTCGGCCAGCAGTGCCTGGCCGGCTTCCTGAATGTCCCACAACGTGTCGTCTTCCGGCAGCGTCGGCGGCTGGTTCCAGAACACGGTGTTCGGTTCCAGGGTCAGCTGATACCAGGAAAGGTGGGTCGGCTTCAGGGCGATGGCCTGGCGCAGGTCGCTCAGGGCGTCCTCCAGTGACTGATCCGGCAGGCCGTGCATCAGGTCCAGGTTGAAGTTATCGAACCCGGCCTGACGCGCCATGCCAGCGGCTCGCACCGCTTCGTCGCCGTTGTGAATCCGCCCCAGCGCCTCGAGCTTTGCTTGCTGGAAGCTCTGGATGCCGATCGACAGGCGATTGATGCCGAGCGCCCTGTAGGCGACGAATTTCTCTTGCTCGAACGTGCCGGGGTTGGCTTCCAGGGTGATTTCGATGTCGTGGGCAAAGGGGATGCGCTGTTCAACGCCTTTGAGCAGTCGGCCCAGCGCGGCGGCGCTGAACAGGCTCGGCGTGCCGCCACCGAAGAAAATCGAGGTCAACTCGCGACCATAGACAGCGTGCAGGTCCTGATCGAGGTCGGCCAGCAACGCATCGACATACTCCTCTTCCGGCAGCACCGGGCTGGCGGTATGGGAGTTGAAGTCGCAGTAAGGGCATTTGCGCACACACCACGGGATGTGGATGTACAGCGCCAAGGGCGGCAGGACCGGCAGGGCCGCCCGAGGCGATTGCGCGGCACCGCCGAAGATCAGCGGCGACGCGGAGCGGTCGTGGGTCATTTCAGGCCCAGACGCTGGCGCAGCAGATCCATTGCACGGGCGCGGTGGCTGATCTGGTTCTTGTCGCCCGGGCTCAGCTCGGCGCTGGAGCAATCGCGCTCCGGCACCCAGAACAGCGGGTCGTAGCCAAAGCCGTGTTCCCCACTGGCCTCCGTCAGGATGCGACCGTGCCACAGGCCCTCGCAGAGAATCGGCAGCGGGTCTTCGGCATGTCGCACCAGGGCCAGCACGCAGACGAACTGTGCGCCGCGCTCGGCCTCGGGCACGTCCTTGAGGACGTCCAGCAATTTGGCGTTGTTCGCCGCATCGCCCTTGCCGTCGGCATAGCGCGCCGAGTAGATGCCCGGCGCACCGCCGAGGAAGTCCACCGCCAACCCGGAATCGTCAGCCAGCGCCGGCAGGCCGGAAATGCGCGCGGCGTTGCGGGCCTTGAGAATCGCGTTCTCGACGAACGACAGGCCGGTTTCTTCAGGCTCGACCTGGCTGAACTCGCCGATCGAGCGCAGTTGCACCGAGTCGCCGAGCATGGCCTGGAGTTCCTTGAGTTTGCCGGCGTTGTGGCTGGCCAGTACGAGTTGCGTGAAGTTGATCATTCGCCGGGGAAGAGCTCTTGGTTGAAATTGATGGTGTTGATTTTGTCACCGGTCTGCACCTTGATCTCGAAGGTGCGGGTTTCCTGTTGAGGCACAGGGTACTGAGCGATGTAATAAATGGCGCCCTGCTCGGTGATCTGTTTAAAGCTCAGTGGCACGCTCTGGCTGGTCAGGTCTTTGACCGTGCCGGTGACTTGCGCCATCAGCGGTTTACCGTCCTTGAGCACCGAAATATTGATCACGCCCTGATTCTTGCTGCGAATGAGCTCGGCCGATTTGGCGATGTCCGGCGTCAGGTAGGTGGAATTGAAGGTGTTGTAGTGCACCGTCACGTCGCCAAAGGTTTCCTGGCGCTCGCTTTTGATGACGTCGGCGGCCATGGCCGTGACGCTCAGGCAGGCGGTGAGTAGAAACAGCGCTAGACGACCCATGATCGTTCTCCTCGAAATGTGGTGATTCAGACCGCGACCTTGTGGTCCGCAAGCCCCGGGCTGCTGACGCGGTAGATACCGATCTCACCTAACAGATTAGGCCATAGCTTACTGGCCCACCCGTGCCGATGCTGTTGATCCACGGCAAGCCGATCAATGACCTTGGCTTCACGTTCGCGACACAAGGCTTCAAAGTCCTCGAAAGTGCAAAAGTGGATGTTTGGCGTGTTGTACCAGGTGTATGGCAGAAACTCGGAAACCGGCATCCGCCCCTTGCTGGCCAGGTACCAGCGGCAGCGCCAGTGACCGAAGTTGGGGAAGGTGATGATGCACTGACGTCCGACCCGCAGCATTTCGTCGAGGATCTTGTCCGGGTAATGCACCGCCTGCAGCGCCTGGGTCATGACCACGATGTCGAAGCTGTTGCTGGCAAAGTTGCCCAGGCCCTTGTCCAGGTCCTGTTCGATGACGTTGATGCCCTTGGCCATGCATTCGGCGATGTTGTCGGCGTCGTTTTCCAGGCCATAACCGGTGACCTGCTTGTTATCACGCAGCCAGCTCAGCAACTCGCCATCGCCGCAACCCAGGTCGAGCACGCGGCTACCGGCGGGGATCCATTCCTGGATGATTTCCAGATCAGCTCTCATGGCTATCTCACAACGTAATGCGGTTCATGTAATTGCCGAACGCCTGCAAGTAACGCGGGATCGGAATCAGGAAGGCGTCGTGGCCCTGCGGCGCGTCGATTTCCAGGTAGCAGACGTCCTTGCGCGCGGCCATCAGTGCGTCCACCAGTTCCCGGGAACGGGCAGGGGAGAAGCGCCAGTCGGTGGTGAACGACATCACACAGAACTTGGCGGTGGCGCCGGCGAAGGTCTTGGCCAGGTCATCGTCGAAATTGGCGGCCGGATCGAAGTAGTCCAGGGCCTTGGTCATCAGCAGGTAAGTGTTGGCGTCGAACCGTCCGGAGAACTCTTCCCCCTGGTAGCGCAGGTAGCTTTCGACCTGGAACTCGACGCTGTGGAAGTCGTAGTTGAGCTTCTCGCTTTTCAGGCCGCGACCGAATTTCTCGCCCATGGAATCGTCGGACAGATACGTGATGTGCCCGACCATCCGTGCCAGCATCAGGCCGCGCTTGGGGATCACGCCAAATTCCTGGAACGAACCGCCGTGGAATTCCGGGTCGGTGAGGATCGCCTGACGTGCCACTTCGTTGAAGGCAATGTTCTGCGCCGACAGCTTCGGTGCCGAGGCGATGGCCAGGCAGTGCCGTACGCGGTCCGGGTACGTGATGGTCCACTGCAGGGCCTGCATGCCGCCCAGGCTGCCGCCGATGACGGCCGCCCATTGGCCGATGCCAAGCAAGTCGGCGAGGCGCGCCTGGCTGTGCACCCAGTCTTCCACGGTCAGCACCGGGAAGTCGGCACCAAACGGCTTGCCGCTCTCCGGGTTGATGCTGCTCGGGCCGGTGGAGCCGTTGCAGCCGCCGAGGTTGTTCAGGCTGACCACGAAGAATTTGTTGGTGTCGATGGGCTTGCCGGGGCCGATGCAGCTGTCCCACCAACCGGGTTTGCGGTCGTCAGGGCTGTGATAGCCGGCCGCGTGGTGGTGTCCGGACAAGGCGTGGCAGATCAGCACGGCGTTGCTCGCCGTGGCGTTCAGCGTGCCATAGGTTTCGTAAATCAAGTCATAGGCTGGTAGCGAACGACCGCAGGCCAACGCCAGGGGTTCGCTGAAGTGCGCCACTTGCGGCGTCACCAGACCAACAGAATCGGGGGGGAAGGCAGCTGGCATCGACCCTGCTCTCATTGAAATGAGGCGTAAGTCTAAAGACCGGTGGGGTTAGCGGCAAGCAAAGGGCGGGCCTGATTTCATTCAGTTGTACCGAGGCGCTTCATTCGCGAGCAGGCTCGCCCCCACAGGGGAAACGCATTCCAATGTGAGAGCGAGCCTGCGCGCGATGAACGATGAAGCGGTTTAGATCAAACCGAATAATTCCTTAGGCATCAGCGCATAGTAAGCCAGGCGCGGAATCAGCCAGCTTTGCAGCAATTGCAGCGCGATAAAGGCGAAGATGGGCGAGATGTCGAGGCCGCCCAGGTTCGGAATGATCCGGCGGAAGGGGGCAAGTACCGGTTCGGTGATCTGCTGGACCAGTTCTGCGCCGGGGTTATGGCTGCCTGGAGCGACCCAGGACAGGATCACACTGATGATCATCGCCCAGAACAGGATCTTCAAAAACAGCGCGAAGATGCCGATCAAGGCCCATGGCACCAGGAACAGCACGTCGACCTTATAACCGCTGAGCAGCAGGATGACGGCGAACAGCACCATCTGCACGATCAGCGCCAACACCAAAGACGACATGTCCAGCCCGAACATGCTCGGGATGACCCGGCGCAGTGGCTTGAGCAACGGTTGGGTGGCCTTCACGGCGAACTGGCAGAGCGGGTTGTAGAAGTTTGCCCGCACCAGTTGCAGGATAAAGCGCAACAGCACGACCAGCAGATACAGGCTGCCCAGGGTTTGAATCACAAAAATGGCAGCGTCATTGAGTCCGAGCATCATTGATTCCTTTGTGAGAGCGGATTAGCGACCGAGTTGCTCAGCCATTTCGGCCGAACGGTGCGCGGCGGCGCCCAGTGCTTTTTCGACCAGCGCTTCGAAGCCGCCAGCCTGGAACGATTTGATCGCCGCTTCCGTGGTGCCCGCAGGCGAGGTCACGCGACGACGCAGTTCAGCCGCGTCGACGTCGCTGGACACCGCCATGTGAGCGGCGCCCAATGCGGTTTGCAGGGTCAATTGAGCGGCGATGTCGGCTGGCAGGCCGAGTTTCACGCCCGCAGCGGTCATGGCTTCGATCAGCAGGAAGAAGTAGGCAGGGCCCGAGCCGGAAACGGCGGTGACCGCATCCAGTTGCTGCTCCTGCTCCAGCCACAAGGCAATCCCGACGGCCGATAGCAGCTCTTGCGCTTGCTGACGCTGTTCGGCGCTGACCTGAGGCGTGGCGAACAAGCCGCTCACGCCCTGACGCAGCAGCGCCGGGGTGTTGGGCATGCAACGCACGATCGGCTGGGCGCCGAGCCAGTTGTTCATGCTGGCGCAGGTGATGCCGGCGGCAATGGAAACCACCAGTTGCCCAGGCTTCAGGCTTGGACGGATCGCTTCGCAGACCGTTTTCATCGCTTGAGGCTTGACCGCCAGCACGATCACGTCGGCACCGTCGATGGCCTGTGCGTTGTCGGCAAAGGTTTCGATGCCGTGTTCGGCGCTTACCCGGGCGCGGGTTTCTTCACCCGGGTCACTGGCGCGGATCTGCGTGGCGTCCAGGCCTTTGGCCCGCAGGCCGCCAATCAGACTGGCGGCCATGTTACCGGCACCGATAAAGGCGATACGCGTCTTGCTCATGTCAGGTCCTTATCAAAAGTGTGTAAGCCATGGATCAAGGCTGTGAATAGTCGCGAGCGCCAAACAGGGCCGTACCAATGCGGACCCAGGTGGCGCCCTGAGCGATGGCCGATTCGAGATCGTGGCTCATGCCCATGGAAAGTGTGTCGAGCGGCAGATTGAGGCTGGCTTGCAGGTTCTGCACGGCAGCAAAGGCGGCATCCTGGGCGGCGCGATCTTCGGTCGGCTCGGGAATCGCCATCAATCCGCGCAACTTGAGGCGTGGCAGGGCACTGATGGCATTGGCCAGGGCCGGCAGGTCGGCCGGGGTGCAGCCGGATTTACTGGCCTCACCGCTGACATTGACCTGGATGCAGATGTTCAACGGTGGCAAATCGGCAGGTCGTTGTTCGGACAAGCGTTGTGCAATTTTCAGGCGATCCACGGAATGCACCCAAGCGAAGTGCTCGGCGATTGCGCGAGTCTTGTTCGATTGAATGGGGCCGATGAAGTGCCAGATCAAGGGCAGGTCAGCCAATTCGAGCTGCTTGCCCAGGGCTTCCTGCAGGTAGTTTTCGCCAAAGTCGCGCAAGCCGGCGGCATAGGCGTCGCGCAGGGCTTGTGCCGGTTTGGTCTTGCTCACGGCCAGCAGCTGGACGCTGTGTTCGTCACGGTTGGCGGCGAGGGCGGCGGCGCGGATGCGCGAACTAACCAGTTCAATGTTGTCTGCTATCGTGGACATTCAAGAGGCGCCAGCGGGTCTGAGGTTGGCGGCATTCTACTGGAATTGAGGAGTGCTATGGATATCACTGAGCTGCTGGCGTTCAGCGCCAAACAAGGAGCATCCGACCTGCACCTGTCCGCGGGCCTGCCACCGATGATTCGGGTTGATGGCGATGTGCGGCGCATCAACCTGCCGCCTCTGGACCACAAGGAAGTGCAGGCGCTGATCTACGACATCATGAACGACACCCAGCGGGTGGACTTCGAGAAGCACCTGGAAACCGACTTTTCCTTTGAATTGCCCGGCGTGGCACGTTTTAGGGTCAACGCGTTCAACCAGAGCCGCGGTGCTGGCGCCGTGTTTCGCACCATTCCCTCCAGGGTCTTGAGCATGGAGGAGTTGGGCATGGGTGATGTGTTTCGCAAAATGACCGACGCTCCCCGTGGCCTGGTGCTGGTGACCGGCCCGACCGGCTCCGGCAAGTCCACGACGCTGGCGGCGATGATCGATTATCTGAACAATCATCGCCACCACCATATCCTCACTATTGAAGACCCTGTCGAGTTCGTCCACGAATCGCGCAAATGCCTGATCAATCAGCGTGAGGTCCATCGTGATACCCGCAGCTTTGCCACGGCCTTGCGTTCGGCCCTGCGCGAAGACCCGGATGTCATTCTGGTCGGCGAGATGCGCGACCTGGAAACCATTCGCCTGGCGCTGACCGCCGCCGAAACCGGTCATCTGGTGTTCGGCACGATGCACACCACCTCGGCGGCGAAGACCATTGACCGGATCATCGACGTGTTTCCGGGGGATGAAAAGTCGATGGTGCGTTCGATGCTGTCCGAATCGTTGCTGGCAGTGGTTTCCCAAACCCTGGTCAAGAAGATCGGCGGCGGGCGTACAGCCGCCCACGAGATCATGCTCGGCACGTCGGCGATCCGAAACCTGATCCGCGAAGACAAGGTGGCGCAGATGTATTCATCGATTCAGGCAGGAGGGTCGCTGGGCATGCAGACGCTGGACATGAGCCTGAAGGACCTGGTGACCAAGGGCCTGGTCACTCGCGACCATGCGCGGGAGAAGGCGCGGTCGCCGGATAATTTCTGAGGGGCTGGTACAGCTTTGTGGCGAGGGGAGCTTGCTCCCGCTCGAGTGCGTAGCGCTCGCGCTTTTTGGGGTCGCTTCGCGGCCCGGCGGGAGCAAGCTCCCTCGCCACAAATGCCTGCCTCGGGAGGCAGGCGTTTTCAAATCAGCGCTGAACAACCCGCATCTGATGAGGTTCTTTTGGCAGAACCCGTTTTGCAACGGCGTAGTGGTTTTCCCAGTACGGCTTCTTCAGTGTGTCGATGGTCACCGACTTGCCACGACGCGGTGCGTGGATGAAGCGGTCGTTGCCCAGGTAGATGGCAACGTGATTGACTCGACGACTCTTGATGTTGAAGAAAATCAGGTCGCCCGGCTTCAAGTCGTTGCGATCGACCTTCTGGCCGTGACCGCTGGCCATGGCATTGGAGGTGCGTGGCAGGTCAAACGTGGCGTCGTTGAACGCGTATTTCACCAGGCCGCTGCAGTCGAAGCCTTTGCTCGGGCTGCTGCCGCCCCAACGATACGGTGTACCGAGGACGTTGACCGCGCGGCTCAGCACGTTGCTGCTTTCCTTGTTCGCCATCGGCGGAACCAGGCCACTTTTTTTGCTGGCCAGGTGTTGAGCGTGTTTGACTGACTTTTTGCTTTTGTTCGAAGGAGCAGAAGCATGGGATTTCGGGGTGTAACCATTAACGTTCGGAAGACGTTGCTCACGATTGGTGGCGTGGGCGGCCAGTGGCAATAATAGGCAAATGGTTAGCCATGTCTTTATAAATGGATGCATTAGGCAGGGCTCGTATGGGTTAGCGCGCAACTTTATAACAGCTTTTTTGTCCCTTCCGAGGCCGTTGGTCGATTCAACCTGGGGGTCAACGGAACCAAATAAGCGGCAAAAAGACGCAATTGTCGGACAGAAGTCAGGTGCTACAAGGCTTTGACGGGAGACAACGTACCATTTGCCATACGTCGGGTGCTCGTAAAAAAGTCACAAAGAATTCAAGAATATTTATCTATCGCGTGAATCGAGGTCATCCATGAACACCTATCAACAACCTGTTCCCCATCAAGATACTCACAGCAAAGTGATCGGTTATCTGCTGTGGATTTTCGGTTTCACCGGCGCTCACCGCTTTTATTACGGCAAGCCGGTCACGGGGACGATCTGGTTCTTCACTTTTGGTTTGCTGGGGATTGGCTGGTTGATCGACCTGTTTCTGATCCCGTCCATGGACCGTGAAGCGGATCTTCGGTTCAACGCCGGACCGATCGAATACAACGTTGCCTGGATTCTGCTGACGTTTCTCGGGGTGTTCGGTGTGCACCGGATGTATCAGGGGAAATGGATCAGCGGCTTGATCTACCTGCTGACGGGTGGGCTGTTCTTCGTGGGAGTGCTGTATGACTTCTGGACGCTGAATGATCAGGTTTCGCTGCGTAATGCGCAGAACCGCTGATTAATTGTGGCGAGGGAGCTTGCTCCCGCTGGACTGCGCAGCAGGCCCATCTTGAGGCCGCTGCGCGCCCTGGCGGGAGCAAGCTCCCTCGCCACAGGTCTTACGCCTGGTGACTGATCCGTCCATCCACCAGGGTGTAACGCACCAGGCCCGGCAGGCTGTGCCCGATGAACGGGCAGTTCTCGCCTTTGGACAGCCAGGTTTCCCCGGCCACGGTCGAGGCCGCGGGGTCGAACAGCACGATATCCGCCGCACCACCCACCGCCAGTTTGCCCGCCGGCAGGCGCAAGGCCTCGGCAGGACCGGCGCCAAGGCGCGCCAGCAGGGTCGGCAAGTCCAGCAAACCGTCTTCCACCAGTGTCATCGCCAATGGCAGCAGCAGTTCGACGCTGCTGATGCCGGGCTCGGTGGCACCGAACGGCGCCAGCTTGGCATCGCGCTCGTGGGGTTGGTGGTGGCTGGAAATCGCCGAAACCACGCCCGACTTCACTGCCGCGCGCAGGCCCTCGCGGTCGGCGCGGGTACGGAGCGGAGGCTGGACGTGATACAGGCTATTGAAGTCGATCAGCGCTTCGTCCGTCAGGATCAGCTGGTACAGGGCGACATCCGCCGTAACCTTCAGGCCGCGGGCCTGGGCCTGGGCGATCAGGGCCACACCGCGAGCGCTGGTGAGTTGGCTGAAGTGCGCGCGCACGCCGGTTTGCTCGACCAGCAACAGGTCCCGGGCCAGGGCCACGGTCTCGGCGGTTTCCGGAATACCCGGCAAGCCGAGGAAGCTGGCGGTCGGGCCTTCGTGGGCCAAACCACCCTCGGCCAGATCATGGTCCTGGGAGTTGAAAATCACCGTCAGGTCGAAGGTTGCCGCGTACTCCAGTGCCCGGCACAGGGTACGGGTATTGCGGAAGCTCTCCAGGCCGTTGCCGAAGGCTACGCAGCCGGCATCGCGCAGCGCGACCAGCTCTGCCAGCTGTTCGCCGTCCAGGCCTTTGCTCAGGGCGCCGATCGGGAAGACTTTGGTGTTGCCGGCCTCGCGGGCGCGGTCGAGGATCAGTTCGGCCACCGCCGAGGTGTCCAGTACCGGTTTGGTTTTTGGCGGGCAGCACAGGCTGGTCACGCCACCGGCCGCGGCTGCGCGGGTTTCGCTGACGATCGAGCCTTTACGGCTGTAGCCCGGCTCGCGCAGGGCAACGTTGAGGTCAACCAGGCCAGGGGCGGCCACCAGGCCTTTGGCGTCGAGGGTGTCGACGGCGACAAAACCGGCCGGTGCGGCGCCAATGGCGACGATCTTGCAGGCTTCAATGTGGATATCGGTTACTTGATCCAGGCCGCTGGCTGGATCGATCACGCGGGCGCCGAGAATGCTGAGCTTCACTGGGCGTTCTCCTGCTCGAATTGGCGCTGGGCTGTCTGCCCGCTCATGGCCATGGACAGCACGGCCATACGAATGGCGATGCCGTAGGTCACCTGATTGAGGATCACCGAGTGCGGGCCGTCGGCCACCGCCGACTCAATCTCCACGCCACGGTTGATCGGCCCCGGGTGCATCACGATGGCATCGGGCTTGGCGCCGGCCAGGCGCGCGGTGGTCAGGCCGAAGAGGCGGTAGAACTCGCCTTCGCTCGGCAACAGGCCGCCGGTCATGCGTTCGCGCTGCAGGCGCAACATGATCACCACGTCGACGTCTTTCAGGCCTTCGGTCATGTCGGTGTAGACCTTCACGCCGTATTGCTCGATACCGATCGGCAGCAGGGTTTTCGGGGCGATTACGCGGATATCGGGGCAGCCCAGGGTCTTCAGCGCGAGCATGTTCGAGCGCGCCACCCGCGAGTGCAGGATGTCACCGACGATGGCCACCGAGAGGTTCTCGAAGCCGCCCTTGTGCCGGCGGATGGTAAGCATGTCGAGCATGCCCTGGGTCGGGTGGGCGTGACGGCCGTCGCCGCCGTTGATGATCGCCACTTGCGGGCAGACATGCTCGGCGATGAAGTGTGCGGCGCCGGAGTCACCGTGACGCACGACGAACATGTCGGCCGCCATGGCTTCCAGGTTGCGCAAGGTGTCGAGCAGGGTTTCACCCTTGCTCGCCGACGAGGTGGACACGTTCAAAGTGATCACGTCAGCCGACAGGCGCTGGGCCGCCAGTTCGAAGGTGGTGCGGGTGCGGGTGGAGTTCTCGAAGAACACGTTGCACACGGTCTTGCCGCGCAGCAGCGGGACTTTCTTCACCGCCCGGGCGCCGACTTCGAGGAACGAGTCGGCGGTGTCGAGGATTTCCGTCAGCAGCTCGCGGCGCAAACCGTCGAGCGAGAGGAAGTGGCGCAGCTGGCCCTGATCATTGAGCTGCAGCGGGCGCTTGGTTTCTAGAGGCGTCATCGCAAGGGGGACTCTCAATAGGGCGAATTAAAGGGCGAGGTCTTGCACTTCGAGCTTGAGCTCCGGGCCGGACAGCTTCACGCGCTCGTGGGCGGCGAGTGACAGCGTCGCACCGACCACGTTCGGGCGGATCGGCAGCTCGCCGGCGTCCAGGTCCAGCAGGCAGACCAGCGTCACACTGGCCGGACGCCCGTAGTCGAAGAGTTCGTTCATGGCCGCGCGGATGGTCCGGCCGCTCATCAGTACGTCGTCGATCAGCACCAGGTGCTGGCCTTCGATTTCGAACGGCAGGGCAGACGGACGCACTTGCGGGTGCAGGCCGTTCTGGCTGAAGTCGTCGCGGTAGAAGGAAACGTCGAGCGTGCCGAGAGGTTCATGGCTGCCCAGCTCTTTGAGCAGGGCCTGGGCGACCCAGACGCCGCCGGTACGAATACCGATGAAACGCGGTTCGCTGATGCCACGGTGTTCCAGGTGTGCCTTGAGACGGATCGCCATCTGGCTGATCAGTTCGGTGGGATTGGGCAGGCTCATGGTTGCTCCTTCTTGGGCCCGAGTCGGGTTGTGCTTGGGTTGGCTCGGGTTGTAGCTAAAAGAGGCGCGTGGCGACTCTTCAGGGTTAGGTGCATCAGGATTCGAACAATGCGCTGTTTTCGTCGAGCCAGCCTTGCAGCAACAGGGCGGCGGCGATGGCATCGACCGGGTTATCGCGGTAACTGCCTTTCTGGCCGCCACGATCACGTCGTTCGCCTTTGGCTTCGAACGTGGTCAGGCGTTCGTCGTGGGTATAGAAGGGCAGATTGAAACGACCGTTCAGGCGGCGGGCGAACTTTTCCGCGCGGGCGCACATCTCGCTGGGCGTGCCGTCCATGTTCAACGGCAGGCCGACCACCACGGCGTCGGGCTTCCATTCCTTGATCAGGGCTTCGACCTGATCCCAGTCGGGAATGCCGTTCTGCGCTTTCAGGGTGCACAGTTCGCGGGCCTGGCCGGTAATCACCTGGCCTACCGCAACGCCGATCTGTTTGGTGCCGTAGTCGAATCCCAGGATCAGCCGCAGGGCCATCAGGCGTGCCCCGCCTGGCTGGTGAGCAGGCTGAGGTTGACGCCCAGATGTTTGGCGGCCGCTTCCAGGCGCAATTCACTGCTGGTGTTGAACAGGACGTCAGCGTCGAACGGGCAGGTCAGCCAGGCGTTCTGCGCCAGTTCGGCTTCCAGTTGCCCGGCTTCCCAACCGGCATACCCGAGGGCGATCAGGCTTTTCGCCGGGCCGACGCCATCGGCGATGGCGAACAGCACGTCCTGGGAGGTCGACAGGGATAAATCGCCTTCCAGATCAACGGTCGCCTGATAGCGCTGCCCCGAGGGATGCAGGACAAACCCGCGATCGGTCTGCACCGGGCCGCCGATGAAAATCGGCACGTGCTGGCAGAGTGCAGGAGGTTCGATATCCGGGCGCAATTGCTCGAGGATATCGGCCAGGTTCAGGTCCTGCGGACGGTTGACCACCAGCCCCATGGCACCATTGGCCGTGTGCTCGACGATGTAGGTCAAGGTGTGCGCAAAGTTCGGGTCGACCATGTGTGGCATGGCGATCAGGAAGTGGTGCTTGAGGTAGCTGGGGCTGACGTTTTTCATGAGCGCTAGTGTGGCGTTGGAGGGGCGAACTGACAAGCTGGGGATGCGCAGGAAATGCCGCAAATTGCTGTTGGCGACGCAATCCCTGTAGGAGCGAGCCTGCTCGCGATGGTCGTCAACGATAACGCCGCAAGGTTGATACTACGCGGTGCTCTCAGGTTTATCGCGAGCAAGCTCGCTCCTGCAGGGGGATTTGGGTTGGTATCAGTTGCTTGAGAGGCGATCGCCGCGGGCAAATTTCCAGGTGCGAATGATTTCCAGGCGGTCAATATCCGATAGATCCCCGGTAAACGGAGCAAAGGGCGCGGCCAGCCGCACGATGCGCTGGGCCGCCTGATCGAGCAACGGTTGCCCGGAAGACTCCAGCACCAGCACCTCATACAGCGAACCGTCCCGGTTGATCGACACCATCAGGCGCAAATTGCCGTAAATCTGCTTGCGCCGGGCTTCGTCGGGGTAATTGAGGTTGCCGATGCGCTCGACCTTCTTGCGCCATTCGTCCTTGTACCAGGCGCCCTTGTCTTTCATGGTCGAGGCGGCGCTCAGGCGATGGATGCGCGGGCGCTTGGCGTACAACTGTTGTTCGTTGGCCAGTTCCGCTTCCAGGCTGGCGATGTCGCTGGATAACTGTTCGGTGTCAAACGTTGGCGCGGCGACCGCGGGTTTGATGTCGGTTTTGGGCTCTTCGGTCTTGGCGGCGGTTTTTTTCGGCTTCGGCGCGACGGTGGTCACGGCAGCCTTGGGCGGAGCGTCCCGCACTTCAGGCTTGGCCGCCGGCGGTGGCGTGACTTTCTGCACCTTGTTGTCCTGGAACGGCGCGACCTCGGTGGTCTTGGGAATGGCCTTTTTATCCAGGGTGCCGCTGCCTTGCTGGTTTTCCTGGGCGAGGAAATCAGCTTTCTCAGGCTTCTTTTCGCTTTTGAAAGTGGCGAGGGTGATTTCCAGGGTTTTGCTGATCTGCTGGGGCTCGACCATCGTGAAGCCGACACCCAGCAGCAAGGCCAGGTGAATCAGCGCCGCGAGAAACAGGGTAAAACCGAGGCGATCGGCCGGGCGCACGCCACGGTGGGCGAGTTCGGCGGGCAGATCGGACGGGAGTGTCATGACAAGGAAACCAACATCGCGTTTTCACAGGCCGCGCATGATAACGCAATGTTGGTTTGGCTTTTCAACGAGCCTTGAGCTTCTGATCGATGGCATCCATCAGCAGGCCGCCGATGTCGGTGCCAAAGGCGTTGTCGATCTCGCGAATGCAGGTCGGGCTGGTGACGTTGATTTCCGTCAGATGTTCGCCGATCACGTCCAGGCCTACGAACAGCAGGCCCTTTTCGCGCAAGGTCGGGCCGACTTGCGCGGCGATCCAGCGGTCTTTTTCGGTCAGCGGACGCGCTTCGCCACGGCCACCGGCGGCCAGGTTGCCACGGGTTTCGCCGGCAGCGGGAATGCGCGCCAGGCAGTAGTCCACCGGTTCGCCGTCGATCATCAGGATGCGTTTGTCACCATCGACGATGGCGGGCAGGTAACCCTGGATCATGATCTGCTGTTGACCGTGCAGGGTCAGGGTCTCGAGGATCACCGACAGGTTCGGGTGGCCCGCGGTGTGGCGGAAGATCGACGAGCCGCCCATGCCGTCCAGCGGCTTGAGGATCACGTCCCCATGGTGGTCGGCGAACTCGCGCAGCACATCCGGGCGACGGCTGACGATGGTCGGCGGCGTGCACTGCGGGAACAGCGTGGCGAACAGTTTTTCGTTGCAGTCACGCAGGCTCTGCGGTTTGTTGACCACCAGCACGCCAGCGCTTTCGGCTTGCTCGAGCAGATACGTGGTGTAGACGAACTCCATGTCGAACGGCGGATCCTTGCGCATCAGGATCACGTCCAGATCGCTCAGCAGATTGTCCTGCTCGGCGTCCAGTTCGAACCATTTTTCCGGATTGGCGAAGACCTTCAGCGGACGCATCCGCGCCCGTGCCTGGCCTTCGGCCTGGTACAGGTCACGCTGCTCCATATAGAACAGTTCCCAGCCGCGCTTCTGCGCAGCCAGCAGCATGGCCAGCGAGCTATCCTTTTTATAGGAAATGCCGGCAATAGGGTCCATGACAATCCCGACGCGAACGCTCATGGGTGTTTCCTCGAAAGTTGGGGGCGTATGAATGACCTGTAGGAGCGAGCCTGCTCGCGATAGGCTTGAGGGCGCCGCATTTTTCCAGCCGGCCTGCGTCATCGTTGACGACCATCGTCGGAACGCCGCCCGGAGCCGGCTCGCTCCTACAAAAGATCAGGCCGTAAAGTGGCGTCAGAGTGGCGCTGAGTGTGTTCCCGGTCAAGGAAAAACCACCTCGAAGGTTGGCCGATAGATTGGTGTTGGAGACTGTGCTAAAAAGACTGCCAAGTTGTACTGGCCCTTGAGTATCAAGGGTTTCTGGCCGCCATTAACCGGCAAACGGACAATTTGATTCGCAAAGGCGACGGTAGAGCATTTATGGAACAGCATTCCAGCGCCTTGAAGGTCATGGTCATCGACGATTCGAAGACGATTCGCCGAACCGCCGAAACGCTCTTGAAAAACGTGGGCTGTGAAGTGATCACGGCCATCGACGGATTCGATGCCCTGGCCAAGATCGCCGACAATCACCCCGGCATCATCTTTGTCGACATCATGATGCCGCGTCTGGATGGCTATCAAACCTGCGCATTAATCAAGAACAACCCGGCTTTCAAGTCCACGCCAGTGATTATGCTGTCGTCCAAGGACGGGCTGTTCGACAAGGCCAAGGGGCGTATCGTCGGCTCCGACCAGTTTTTGACCAAGCCTTTCAGCAAGGAAGAACTGCTGAACGCGATCCAGGCCCATGTTCCGGGCTTTGCCGCCGTTTTGCCGCAGTAAGACACCTACAGTGACGCTCGGCCAACGGGCCTTGCGTCGACAAGAATGGGGAAGACCATGGCTCGTATTCTGATCGTCGATGATTCGCCGACTGAGATGTACAAACTGACCGGCATGCTGGAAAAGCACGGTCATGAAGTATTGAAAGCCGAAAACGGCGCCGACGGCGTGGCCCTGGCCCGCCTGGAAAAGCCCGACGCGGTGCTGATGGACATCGTCATGCCCGGCCTCAACGGTTTCCAGGCGACCCGTCAGTTGACCAAAGACCCGGAAACCGGGCACATCCCGGTGATCATCATCACCACCAAGGATCAGGAAACCGACAAGGTCTGGGGCACACGCCAGGGGGCCAGGGACTACCTGACCAAGCCCGTCGACGAAGAAACCCTGATCAAGACCCTGAACAACGTCCTGCCCGGTTGATTGTCCGGTCATGACCGAGTCGCTGACCGCCTTCGAGCTGCTGCTGCAGATTGACCAGCGTTGTCGTCTGCTGGCCGCGGACTTGCCGTCCCAGCCACCCCGGCAGGACAGTTGGAGTGGCATCGGCTTTCGCGTGGGCGAGCACTGGTATGTTGCGCCCATGAGCGAAGTCGGCGAGGTGTTGCACGAGCCGCGCTTTACGCAACTGCCGGGGGTCAAGCCTTGGGTCAAGGGCGTGGCCAACCTGCGCGGACGGTTGTTGCCGATCATGGACCTGTGTGGCTTCTTTGGTTACGAACTGTCGACCGCGCGAAGGCAGCGACGGGTATTGGTGGTGGAGTACGAAGATGTGTTTGCCGGCTTGATGGTCGACGAAGTCTTCGGCCTGCAGCACTTTGCTCAGGACAGCCTGAAGGCCGTGCCCGCTGACGAATTGCAGGGGCCGATGGCGGCATTTGTTGAAGGCTGTTTCCAGGGCGAGCAGAGTTGGCGGGTGTTCAGCCCGTTTGCGCTGGTACGCTCGCAAGGATTCATGAACGTGGCCCTGTAAACCCTGTGGGAGCGAGCTTGCTCGCGATTGAACGATAACGCGGTTTTCCTGATGCGCCGCGGCACCTGAATCGCGAGCAGGCTCGCTCCCTCAGGTACTTCGGCAAGCTTTAAAGGGTGTTGGTGACCGATGATGAAAGCAAAAGCAGGCAAGCCAATGGAAGGGTCGCGCAGCCGGTCGCAGATCATTGTGCTGTTTATCGCACTGATCATCTTCATCATGCTGTTGTTCGCCAACTTCGCGTACCTCAACACCCAGGCCACCTACGATAAGCAGTACATCGGCCACGCTGGCGAATTGCGCGTGCTGTCCCAGCGCATTGCCAAAAACGCCACCGAGGCCGCCGCCGGCAAGGCTGCGGCATTCAAGCTGCTCAGCGATGCGCGCAACGATTTTGCCCAGCGCTGGGGCTATCTGAAAAAAGGCGATCCGGCGACCGGCTTGCCGCCAGCGCCGGCGACCGTGCGCCCGGAAATGCGCGCCGTGCAACTGGATTGGGAGCGCCTGCTGAAAAACACCGACGCCATTCTCTCCAGCGAGCAGACCGTGTTGTCGCTGCATCAGGTGGCCGCCACCCTCGCCGAAACCGTGCCGCAGTTGCAGGTCGAATACGAAAAGGTGGTGGAAATCCTGCTGCAGCGCGGTGCTCCGGCGGGTCAGGTGGCGATGGCCCAACGTCAATCGCTGCTGGCTGAGCGGATTCTCGGCGCGGTGAACACGGTGTTGTCCGGCGATGAAAATTCGCAACAGGCCGCCGACGCTTTCGGTCGCGACGCGGCGCGTTTCGGCCTGGTGCTCAACGGCATGCTCCAGGGCAACCTGTCGCAGAGGATCAGCCAGGTCGAAGACCGTGATGCGCGCGCGCGACTGACCGAAATTTCCGAGCTGTTCGAGTTTGTCTCGGGTTCAGTGGATGAAATCCTCGAAACCTCGCCCGAACTGTTCAAGGTGCGCGAATCGGCCACCAACATTTTCAGCCTGTCGCAAACCCTGCTCGATGAAGCCTCGCACCTGGCCAACGGTTTCGAAAACCTGGCGGGCGGGCGCACCACCGACACCATTGGCGGTTACGTGCTGGGTCTGTTGGCGTTGGCCTCCATCATCCTCATTGGCCTGGTGATGGTGCGTGAAACCAATCGCCAGCTGCGGGAAACCGCCGAGAAAAACGAGCGCAACCAGAACGCAATCATGCGTCTGCTCGACGAGATCGAGGACCTGGCCGATGGCGACCTGACGGTCACGGCATCGGTCACCGAAGATTTCACCGGCACGATCGCCGACTCGATCAATTACTCCGTGGATCAACTGCGCGACCTGGTGGCGACCATCAACCTGACGGCCGGCCAGGTGGCGGCCGCCGTGCAGGAAACCCAGGCCACCGCCATGCACCTGGCGCAGGCGTCGGAGCATCAGGCGCAGCAGATTGCCGAAGCCTCTACCGCCATCAATGAGATGGCCGAATCCATCGACCAGGTGTCGGCCAACGCTGCCGAGTCGTCGGCGGTGGCCGAACGCTCGGTGGAAATCGCCAACAAGGGCAACGAGGTGGTGCACAACACCATCCACGGCATGGACAACATCCGTGAACAGATTCAGGACACCGCCAAGCGGATCAAGCGTCTTGGCGAGTCTTCCCAGGAAATCGGCGACATTGTCAGCCTGATCGATGACATTGCCGATCAAACCAACATCCTCGCCCTCAATGCGGCGATCCAGGCGTCCATGGCCGGTGATGCCGGACGCGGTTTCGCGGTGGTCGCCGATGAAGTGCAGCGTCTGGCCGAGCGCTCGTCCGCCGCGACCCGGCAGATCGAAACACTGGTGCGGGCGATTCAGACCGACACCAACGAAGCCGTGATTTCCATGGAACAGACCACCACCGAAGTGGTGCGGGGTGCGCGGCTGGCGCAGGATGCGGGTGTGGCCCTGGAAGAAATCGAAGGGGTTTCCAAGACGCTGGCGGCGCTGATCCAGAGTATTTCCAATGCCGCACAACAACAGACGTCGTCTGCCGGTCAGATTTCCCTGACGATGAATGTGATCCAGCAAATCACGACGCAGACCTCGTCAGGTTCCACCGCCACTGCCGAGAGCATTGGCAACCTGGCGAAGATGGCCAGCCAGTTGCGGCGGTCGGTGTCCGGTTTCACCTTACCGGCCGCCAAGGCGCAGGCGACGGACAAAGCTTGAACCGCCTGCGGGCGTTGGCATTTTGACTGAAGTGGTAACTGAGGTGGTTATGGGTGATCGGCACGACTATGTGGCCCTCGAATGGGTCAAAGGCGAGATTGCCGAAACGCTGAAGCAGGCTCATCACGCCATCGAAACCCTGCTGGATGATCCGCAGGCGACGCACGCGCTGAGCGATTGCCTGGCGTACATTCATCAGGTTCACGGCAGTTTGCAGATGGTCGAATTCTACGGCGCGGCCCTGCTCGCCGAAGAGATGGAGCAGCTTGTAAGCGCCCTGCAACAGGGCCGCGTCAGCCATCGTGACGAGGCGCTGCACCTGCTGATGCAAGCCTTGGGGCAACTGCCGATGTACCTCGACCGGGTCCAGGGTGCGCGACGCGACCTGCCGCTGGTGGTGCTGCCGCTGATCAACGACCTGCGCAGCGCCCGTGGCGAAGGCCTGTTGTCGGAAACCAGCCTGTTCAGCCCGCTGCTGCCCGATCTGCCGCCGCTGGACGAAGCGTCGCTGGCGCATCTGGAACCGCCGGACCTGCCGAGCGTGCTGCGCAAATTGCGGCAAATGTTGCAGATGGCCCTGGTCGGCTTGCTCCGCGAGCAGGATGACGAGACCAACCTCGGTTATCTGGCCAAGGTATTCAGTCGCCTTGAAAGCCTGTGCGGTAACGCACCCCTGAGCCCGTTGTGGCAGATCGCTGCGGCGCTGGTCGAAGGCATGCGCGCCGGTGCGATTGCCAACAGCCCTGCCTTGCGCAGCCTGTTCAAGGAAGCCGACAAAGAACTCAAGCGCCTGCTCGAACAGGGCATGCCCGCCATCAATCGACCGGCGCCGCCGGAGCTGCTCAAGAGTTTGCTGTTCTACATAGCCAAAGCCGAACACCCCACCGGGCAGATGCTGACCATGAAAGATCGCTACGGACTGGATGACGCGCTGCCTGACAGCGCAATGGTCGATGAGGAACGTGCACGACTGGCAGGGCCTGACCGCGACGCCATGCGTTCGGTACTGACAGCACTGTGCGAAGAGCTGGTGCGGGTCAAGGAGCGCCTGGACCTGTTCGTGCGCAGCGACCGTCAACACGCTTCCGATCTCGACAGCCTGCTGGCGCCGCTGCGGCAAATCGCCGACACCCTGGCGGTGTTGGGTTTCGGTCAGCCGCGCAAGGTCATCATTGACCAATTGGCGGTGGTCCTGAGCCTCGCCCAGGGCCAGCGCGCACCCGATGACGCGATTCTCATGGACGTCGCCGGGGCCTTGCTCTACGTGGAAGCGACGCTGGCCGGCATGGTCGGCACCGTGGAGCCAGAGAGTCAGGAAGAAAGCCGTCTGCCGACCACTGATCTGACGCAGATTCACCAGATCGTGATCAAGGAAGCGCGCATCTGCCTGCAACAGGCCAAGGACATGATCGTCGACTACATCGACGCCGACTGGGACCGTCAGCATTTACAGGCGCTGCCGGCCTTGCTGACCCAGGTTCGCGGTGCGCTGGCGATGATTCCGTTGAGCCGCGCGGCCAGCCTGATCGACACCTGCAATCACTTCATCCGCGAGCACCTGTTGCTCGATCCCGGTCAGCCCGGCTGGCAGGAACTGGACAGCCTGGCCGACGTGATCGCCAGCCTCGAATACTACCTGGAGCGCCTCAACGATGACCCGGAAGCACCCGGTGAGTCGTTGCTCGATATCGCCGAAAAAAGCCTGGCGTCGCTCGGTTTCTTCCCTAGCGAACAGCATGTGCCGGTGCTCGAGGATGTACTGAGTCCGAGCGAAGCGCAGGTCATGCAGCAGAGGCAGGAACTGGACACCCCGGCCGTCGTCCAGACTCTGGCGGATGTGTTGGCCAGCCCGGTGTCGGCACTCAACCCGCCCGCCCAGACCACACCGGGCAGCCTGCTGCCGCCGCCCGCCGGTGAAGCACCGGTGGATGACGAGCTGCGCGAAGTGTTCCTCGAAGAGACCGACGAGGTGCTGGACATCCTGCGGGAATACCTGCCGCGCTGGTCGGCCAACCCTGATGACCCGTCAGCCCTGGGGGAAGTGCGTCGCGCTTTCCATACGCTGAAGGGCAGCGGCCGAATGGTCCGGGCACTGGTGCTCGGCGAACTGGCCTGGGCCGTGGAAAACCTGCTCAACCGTGTGCTGGAACACAGCGTCGCCCCGGGCGCTGCGGTGCAACAACTGCTGGTCGATGTGTTGACGCTGTTGCCGGAGCTGGTGGCCGAATTTGCCGCCAATGCCCAACGTCAGTGTAACGACGTCGACCAGTTGGCCGCCCGGGCCCATGCCCTGGCCAAAGGCGAGGCATTGGCCGCGGATGAAGATACCCAGGACGTCGCGGCCCTCGATCCTTTGTTGCTGGAGATCTTCCGCAAAGAAGCCGAATCCCATTTGAGCAGTCTCAATCGCTTTCTGGATCAGGCTGCCGAACACGTGCCGTTACAGGCCAGCGATGAATTGCAGCGCGCCTTGCACACCCTCAAGGGCAGTGCGTCGATGGCCGGGGTGTTGCCGATTGCCGAGCTCGCTGCGCCGCTGGATCAACTGGCCCGGGAATACAAGGCCCACCAGATCGCCCTCGACCTGGACGAAGTCGAATTGTTGTTGGAAGCCGAAGGTTTGTTCCGCCTCGGTTTGCGCCAACTGAAGACGGACCCGTTGGCCGAGATCCCTGACGCGGCGGCATTGATCGAACGCACCCAGGCCTTGTTGGCCGAACGTCTGGCCAGCCTGTCGAACACCCCGAACACAGGTCTGCGCATCAAGCGCGATCCGCAGTTGATCAACAACTTTCTGGCCCAAGGGATGGACATCCTGCTGGACGCCGAAAGCCTGTTGCAACGCTGGCAGCAACACCCCGGCGAACGCCAGGAACTCAGTGCGCTGCTGGATGAATTGACCACCCTCGGCGAAGGTGCACACCTGGCTGATTTGCATCCGGTGGATGAGCTGTGCGAAGCCTTGCTCGACCTTTACGGTGCCGTGGAAGAAAGCAGCCTGGCGGTCAGCGAGACGTTTTTCCATGAAGCGCAAAGTGCCCATGAAGCGCTGATCAACATGCTCGACGAACTGGCTGCCGGCCAGGAAGTCAGTCCGCGCCCGGAGCGGATTCGCGCCTTGCACGGCTTGCTCGATCAGAGTCTCGACCCGTCGGCCATGGGCCTGATCCGTAGCGATGGTAGCCGTACCCTGAGCATCCGCGAACTGTCTGATGCCACCGCCGAACTTGAAAACTCCCTGCCCCCTGTGGGCGCTGGCTTGCCAGCGATGGTCGTCAACGATGACGCGTTATCGCAGGATAAACGCGGCGCCTGTGAATCCATCGCGAGCAGGCTCGCTCCTACAAGGGAACGCGAGCCGGACGACGAGATTGTTTCGATCTTCCTCGAAGAAGCCGCGGATATCCTTGAAAGCGCCGGCCCGGCCTTGCAGCGCTGGTTAAGCGAGCCGTCCAATGCCGCGCCGCTGTCGTCCTTGCAACGGGATTTGCACACCCTCAAAGGCGGCGCGCGCATGGCCGAGGTCGAGCCGGTCGGCGATCTGGCCCATGAACTGGAAAGCCTTTACGAAGGCCTGGTGGACCGCCGGTACAGCTACAGCGACGGGCTCGCTTCTTTGTTGCAACACAGCCACGATCGCTTGGCGCATTTGCTTGAACAGCTTCAACAGCATCAACCCCTCGACGATCCGGGCGAACTGATCGAAGCGATCCGTGCGTTCCGCCAGGGACACGCAGGCCATGCCGATCTGATCGAGCCGGCGGCCAGCAATGACTCGGCCCATCACGACAGCGAGTTGCTGGACATCTTCCTTGAGGAAGGTTTCGACATCATCGAAAGCTCTGGTGCGGCGCTGGTGCGCTGGCAGGCCGAGCCGTCGAATCGTCAGGAAGTGGAAACCCTGCTGCGCGACCTGCACACGCTCAAGGGCGGCGCACGCATGGTGGAGATCACCCCGATCGGCGATTTGGCTCATGAGCTGGAATTTCTCTACGAAGGTTTATCCGCCGGAGTACTGAAACCCACGGCGGCGTTGTTCGAGCTGCTGCAACGCAGCCATGACCGACTGGCGCAAATGCTCGACGCGACCCGCGCCGGCGAACCCTTGCCGCCGGCCGATCGACTGATCGACGCGATCAAGAATTTCAGCCACCCGGCGCTGCCTGAAACGCCCGCGCCAATCGCGCTGCCCGTCGCCGCAAAAGCCGAAGCCCCGCTGCAACCCGATGCCGGCGCCGACATGGTCAAGGTCTCGGCGGAACTGCTCGATGACCTGGTGAACCTGGCCGGCGAGTCATCGATTGTTCGCGGCCGCATCGAGCAGCAGGTCAGCGATGCGCAAATCGCCCTGAACGAGATGGAAACCACCATCGAGCGGATGCGCGATCAGTTGCGCCGGCTCGATATCGAAACCCAGGGCCGGATCCTCAGTCGCCAGCAAGTCGACGCCGAACGCCTGGGTTACGAAGAGTTCGATCCCCTGGAAATGGACCGTCACTCACAATTGCAGCAACTGTCGCGGGCACTGTTCGAGTCCGCTTCCGACCTGCTCGACCTCAAGGAAACCCTCGACCGGCGCAATCAGGACGCGGAAAACCTGCTGCAACAGCAGGGCCGTATCAACACCGAGCTGCAGGAAGGCCTGATGCGCACGCGCATGGTGCCGTTCGAAAAGATGCTGCCGCGCTTGAAACGCATCGTTCGTCAGGTTTCCGAGGAGTTGGGCAAGGACGTTGAGTTCATCGTCGAAAACGCCGAAGGCGAGATGGATCGCAACGTGCTCGAACGCATGGCGGCGCCGCTGGAGCACATGCTGCGCAATGCCGTGGACCATGGACTTGAATCTGCCGAGGCGCGAATAGCGGCGGGTAAACCGGCCCAGGGACGGATCACCCTCGACCTGTCGCGCGAGGGTGGCGACATCATTTTCGATATCCGCGACGACGGTGCCGGCGTGCCGCTGGAGGCGGTGCGGCGCAAGGCGATCAAGCGCGGTCTGCTCGACCCGAACAGCGAAATCAGCGACCGCGACGTGCTGCAATTCATCCTGCAGCCGGGGTTCTCCACGGCCGAGAAAATCACCCAGATTTCCGGGCGCGGCGTCGGCATGGATGTCGTGCACGAAGAAGTCCGGCAACTGGGCGGCAGCATGAGCATCGATTCCGTGCAGGGGCAGGGCGTGCATTTCCGCATTCGCCTGCCGTTCACGGTGTCGGTCAACCGCGCGCTGATGGTGCAATGTGGCGAGGATCAATACGCGATCCCGTTGAACACCATCGACGGGATCGTCCGTGTGCTGCCCAACGAACTCGAAGGGCACTTCCGCCTCGACCCGCCGACCTATGAATACGCCGGGCAACGCTATGAACTGTGCTACCTGGGCGAGCTGTTGAAGACCAGTCCACGGCCGAGGTTGCTGGGCCAGAACCTGCCGCTGCCGGTGCTGCTGGTGCAGTGCAACGAGCGGCACATCGCGGTGTTGGTCGACGCCATGGCCGGCACTCGCGAGATCGTGGTCAAGAGCCTCGGCCCGCAGTTCGCGGCCGTGCAGGGCGTGTCTGGCGCGACGATCCTGGGCGATGGCCGGGTGGTGCTGATTCTGGATTTGCTGGCGCCGATCCGCGCCCTGCAAGCCCATGTGCCACAGCGTCCGGCCAATCACGATGTCGAGCCCGAGCCGCAACGGCCGTTGCTGATCATGGTGGTCGATGACTCGGTGACCGTACGCAAGGTCACCAGCCGCTTGCTCGAACGCCATGGCATGAACGTGCTGACGGCCAAGGACGGCGTCGACGCCATGTTGTTGCTCGAAGAGCACAGGCCGGACGTGATGCTGCTCGACATCGAAATGCCGCGCATGGACGGTTTCGAAGTGGCCAGGCAAGTCCGCAGTGACGAGCGTTTTCAGCACCTGCCCATCATCATGATCACCTCGCGCACCGGCCAGAAACACCGCGACCGCGCCATGGCCATCGGTGTCAACGACTACCTCGGCAAGCCGTACCAGGAATCGGTCCTGCTCGAAAGCATTGCCCTATGGAGCAAAACCCATGCTTGAGCGGCTGATCAACCCGCGCACCAGCCACCTCACTGGCCTTTTGCTGCCCCTGGCCGACCGCAACCTGATCCTGCCCAACGTCGCGGTCGCCGAACTGATCGACTACCAGCCCGCCGCGTTCGACCTCGACTCGCCGCCCTGGTTTCTCGGGCGAGTACCGTGGCGCAACCGGCAAATCCCGCTGCTCAGTTTCGAGTCGGCGTGCGGCAGTAAAGTCGTCATCGGAGAGCGCGCGCGGATCGTCATCCTCAACGCCCTCGGCGGCCGCCCCGAGCTGAAATTCATCGCCATGCTGGTCCAGGGAATTCCCCGCTCGTACAAGCTCGACAGTCAGTTGAGCTATGTCGATGTGCCGCTTTGTTCGCTGGAAAAAGCGGCGGTGCAAGTGGGCGATCAAGTGGCCAGGGTTCCGGATTTGCTGGGGTTGGAAGAGTTGCTGGTAGGGGCGGGGTTGGTTTGAAGGTTGATGATTCCCAAAAAGGGACCTAAAGTTCCCTTTTTGGGACCTTTTGGTTGTTGACGTGGAAAACCTGTCGCTGAGCGAAGCATTGTTCACCACGACCCAGCAAAAAGTGCTGGGCCTTATGTTTGGCAAACCCGACCGAAGCTTTTACGCGAACGAGATCGCCCGCTGGGCTCAGGTCGGAAAAGGCAGTCTCATGCGCGAACTGGACCGCTTGCAACGAGCGGGTGTGCTGACGATGTCACGTCTGGGTAATCAGACCCACTACCAGGCCAATCCCGATTGCCCGATCTATGCCGAACTGTTGGGTATTACTCGCAAGACATTCGGTATCGCCGAGCCTTTGCGTGAGGCACTGCAACCCTTCGCCGAACAACTCACATGGGCGTTTGTTTATGGGTCCATCGCCAAGGATCAGGCCATCGCATCCAGTGACATTGACCTCATGTTGATCGGGGAAGGGCTGCACTACAGTGATGTGATGGAGCGGCTCTTGCCTCTGGAAGAGCATCTGGGCCGCACCCTTAATCCGACGCTCTACACCCCTGATGACTGGGTTGCAAAACTGACGGCCGAAAACAGCTTCGTCATGCGGGTAGCGCAACAGGAGAAGATCAACCTGATGGGGGAAAACCCTTTGGAGTCCAAGGATGGGCAGCAACGAGAATCTGGAAAACCTGTTACGTAGTGGTGGACTGAAGGCCGAAGCACCCGATCGCAAGGAATGCGAAGGCTTGATGCGTTCGGCAACAGATCGCCTGAAAGATGCGCAAACCTCTTCACTTTCCTTCGCCAGCCGATTCGATCTGGCCTACAACGCTGCCCATGGCATTGCACTGACAGCGCTTCGATTGCGTGGCTACCGTTCGGATAAGCGTTACCTGGTTTTCCAGTGCCTGATCCACACCGCAGGTTTCAGCAAGGTGCAGGTTCGGCTGTTCGCCCTTTGCCATGAACGACGCAACCTGGCGGAGTACGAAGGCTATATGGATGAAGATGAGGCATTGCTGGGGCAGTTGCTGGAAAGTACTGCGCAGTTGTTGATCGGGGTGGAGCAGCAAATGGCAGAACCGTGATTCAGGAATCTTCGAAACGTTTTGACGGCCCCATCGCCGGCAAGCCGGCTTCCACACTGTTCTTGCAATCACGATACCTGTGGGAGCGGGCTTGCCCGCGAAGGCGTCAGCCATGGCAACGAAACTCTTCTGCACCATTAACCTGACCGTAACAATCCATCACCCTGCTTGATTGATGCCCCCCACCCAACGCTCCTAAGGTGACCCCACGACAGCGAACCCGTGGAGTGGTCATGACAACAACAATATCCCCCGACTCGCGATGGACGCGGCGGCGCAGCGAAAAGCTGCGGCGTCTCGAGCTGGTGCGGGGCCTTGCCGACGGTGTGGTGTTGCCCACCGACAAGATCGTGGCGGCGCTGGAGGCGTTGATTCTGCCTGGCGACCGTGTGGTGCTGGAGGGCAACAACCAGAAGCAGGCGGATTTTCTCTCCCGCTCCTTGGTCAAGGCCGATCCGGGCAAGCTGCATGACTTGCACATGATCATGCCCAGCGTCGGACGCGCCGAGCACCTGGACCTGTTCGAACGCGGCATTGCCAGCAAGCTCGACTTTGCCTTCGCCGGCGCGCAAAGCTTGCGCATCAGCCAGTTGCTCGAAGACGGCCTGCTGGAAATCGGCGCGATCCACACTTACATCGAGCTCTATGCGCGGCTGGTGGTGGACCTGATTCCCAACGTCGTGCTCTCGGCCGGTTTCATGGCCGACCGCGCCGGCAACATCTACACCGGGGCAAGTACCGAAGACACCCCGGCCTTGATCGAGCCGGCCGCGTTCAGCGACGGCATTGTCATCGTCCAGGTCAATCAGTTGGTGGACGATGTCAGCGAATTGCCCCGCGTCGACATTCCCGCGTCCTGGGTCGATTTCGTGGTGGTGGCCGACAAACCGTTCTATATCGAACCGCTGTTCACCCGCGACCCCCGGCACATCAAGCCTGTGCACGTGCTCATGGCGATGATGGCGATCCGCGGCATCTACGAAAAACACAATGTTCAGTCGCTCAATCACGGCATCGGTTTCAACACCGCCGCCATTGAGCTGATTCTGCCGACCTACGGCGAATCCCTCGGATTGAAGGGCAAGATCTGCCGCAACTGGACACTCAATCCGCACCCGACGTTGATCCCGGCGATTGAAAGCGGTTGGGTCGAAAGCGTGCATTGCTTCGGCACCGAACTGGGCATGGAAAACTACATCGCCGCCCGGCCTGACGTGTTCTTCACCGGGCGTGACGGATCCATGCGTTCCAACCGCATGTTCAGCCAACTCGCCGGGCAATACGCGGTGGACCTGTTTATCGGTGCCACCCTGCAAGTCGATGGCGATGGCCATTCTTCAACCGTGACCCGTGGACGCCTGGCCGGTTTCGGTGGGGCACCGAACATGGGCCACGATCCGCGTGGCCGGCGCCACGGTACGCCGGCCTGGCTCGACATGCGCCACAGCGACGCGCCTGAACCCATGCTCGAACGCGGCAAGAAACTCGTGGTGCAGATGGTCGAGACGTTCCAGGAGGGCGGCAAACCGACCTTCGTCGAAACCCTCGATGCGATCGACGTGGCGAAGAAAAGCGGCATGCCATTGGCGCCGATCATGATCTACGGCGACGACGTCACCCACCTGCTGACCGAAGAAGGCATCGCCTACCTCTACAAGGCGCGCTCGCTGGAAGAGCGCCGGGCGATGATCGCCGCCGTCGCCGGGGTGACCGCCATCGGCCTGCGTCATAACCCCAAAGACACGGCGCGCATGCGCCGCGAAGGGCTGATCGCCTTGCCCGAAGACCTGGGCATCCGCCGCACCGACGCCACCCGCGAATTGCTCGCCGCCAAAAGCGTGGCCGACCTGGTCGAGTGGTCCGGTGGTCTCTACAACCCGCCCGCCAAATTCAGGAGCTGGTAATGCACGCATTCAACCTGCAAGCGAAACCCCTGAGCCTGGCCGACCGGCTGGCGGACCTGGCGGTGGACGCACTGATCGACGAAGCGGACCTGTCGCCGAAGCCGGCGCTGGTCGACCGACGCGGCAGCGGTGCCCATACCGATTTGCACCTGGGGCTGATGCACGCCTCGGCACTGGCCTTGTGGCCAGCGTTCAAGGAAATGGCTGAAGCCGCCATCGAAATCGGCGAGATCGGTTTGCCCCTGCGTGAAGCCATCGGGCTGATCGGCCGAGAAGGCGAGCAAGCGATGCTCGCCACCACCCACGGCGTGAACACCCATCGCGGGGCCATCTGGGCGTTGGGCTTGTTGGTCGCGGCTGCCGCGCTGGAGCCTGAATCCTCTGGCGCAGGTTCCATCGCTTTGCGCGCCGCACGCCTGGCTTTGCTCGACGACCGCCATGCGCCACGGCCTCTGAGCCATGGTGCCCAGGTCGCCCAGCGCTATGGCGCTCGCGGTGCCCGGGAAGAAGCGCAGTTGGGCTTCCCGGCCGTCACCCAGCGCGCCCTGCCACAACTCAAGCGCAGCCGCGCCGCCGGCCATGGCGAACAGAACGCCCGGCTCGATGCACTGCTGGCGATCATGACCCGGCTGGCCGACACCTGCGTGCTCTACCGCGCCGGCGAGCATGGCCTGCACACCATGCAGCGAGGCGCCCAGGCGGTACTCGACGCCGGTGGCAGCGCCAGCCTCGGCGGTCGCCGTCGCTTGCACGAGCTGGACCAACAATTAATCGCGCTGAATGCCTCGCCCGGTGGTGCTGCCGATCTGCTCGCAGCCTGCCTGTTCATCGACCGCATCGAATCCCGCGACGGCATTAATCAGGGAGCTTTTTGATGGAAACCTTATCCTTTGAATTCCCCGCCGGGCAGCCGCCACGCGGGCGCACACTGGTGGGCTGTGTCGGCTCGGGCGATCTGGAAGTGCTGATCGAGCCGGGTCAGGCCGGCAAGCTGACGATCAACGTGCAGACCTCGGTCAATGGCAGCGAGCAACGCTGGCAGCACCTGTTTGCACGGATGTTCGACGGGCAGACCCCGCCGGCGATGGACATCAATATTCACGATTTCGGCGCCACCCCCGGCGTGGTGCGTTTGCGCCTGGAGCAGGGCTTCGAGGAGATCGGCCATGACTGACAGTGCTGAACTGCTGCACAAGCACAGCTTCGTCGAACTCGGCGCCCGCCAACGGGCGAAAGCCTTGCTTGATGTCGGTACCTTTCGTGAATTGCTCGACCCGTTTCAACGGGTCATGTCGCCCTGGTTGTCGCGTCAGGGCGTAGTGCCACAGGCCGATGACGGCGTGATCATTGCCAAGGGCAGCATCGACGGTTTGCCGGTGGTGATCGGGGCTATCGAAGGGGCGTTCCAGGGCGGCAGCCTCGGTGAAGTCGGCGGGGCGAAACTGGCCGGTGCGCTGGAGCTGGCGGCCGAAGACAACCGCAAGGGCATTCCGACCCGTGCCGTGCTGCTGTTGGAAACGGGTGGCGTGCGTCTGCAGGAAGCCAACCTCGGCCTGGCGGCGATTGCCGATGTTCATGCCGCGATTGTCGACCTGCGCCAATACCAACCCGTGATTGGCGTGGTGGCCGGCAGCGTGGGCTGCTTCGGCGGCATGTCGATTGCCGCGGGCTTGTGCAGCTACTTGCTGGTGACCCAGGAAGCGCGCCTCGGCCTGAACGGCCCGCAGGTGATCGAACAGGAGGCCGGGCTTGAGGAGTACGACTCGCGGGATCGTCCGTTCATCTGGAGCCTGACCGGCGGCGAACAACGTTTCGCCACCGGCCTGGTGGACCGCTTCGCGGAGGACGACGTGGCCCAGATCCGCCAGCAGGTCAGCGCATTGCTCAAGCAAGGTTTGCCCGCGCAGCAACGCAGCGCTCAGGCCGAACTGTTCCTGCAACGGCTGGCGCGTCTGGACGCCGAACCGCAAATCGAACCTTCAGTGGTTCGCGATCTGTATCAAGGAGAGCGCTCATGAGCTCGTATTCCCTGAGGGGCTTGAACTGGTTCAACGCCTTGAGTGCTGGTGCCAAACCGGTCGAAGGTTTGCCGGCCTCGCTGAAGGTGGCGGATGGATTTATCGGTGAACAAGCCGTTCGGTTTATCGCGGTGGTGGCCGATCCGGATAACCGTTTTGTTCGTGCCCGACATGGCGAGGTCGGCTTGCTCGAAGGTTGGGGCCTGGCCAAAGCGGTGGATGAAGTCATCACGGCCGATCAGGACAAAGCGCAAAAACGTGCCTTGATCGCCATCGTCGACGTACCGAGTCAGGCTTATGGCCGGCGTGAAGAAGCGCTCGGTATTCATCAGGCCCTGGCCGGCGCCGCCGACAGTTATGCCCGTGCCCGACTGGCCGGCCACGCCGTGATCGGCTTGTTGGTGGGCAAGGCCATGTCCGGGGCGTTTCTCGCCCACGGCTATCAAGCCAACCGGCTGATTGCCCTGCGTGATCCTGGGGTGATGGTGCATGCCATGGGCAAGGCTTCGGCGGCGCGGGTGACGCTGCGCAGTGTCGAAGAACTGGAAGCCCTGGCCGCCAGCGTGCCGCCGATGGCCTATGACATCGACAGCTATGCCAGCCTCGGCTTGCTCTGGGAAACCTTGTCGGTGGAGCAGATCGAACAACCGACGGCGAACGATCTGGCGCGGGTGACTGAGTGCCTGACTTTGGCGATCGGCGATGTCGCCGCCAAAGGTCGCGACCTGAGCGGCCGCCTCGGTGCCGCCAATCGTGCGGCCTCAAGCCAGGTTCGCCAATTGCTGAGGGCACAGTGGTGAACACGCTGCTGGCCCACGACCTGCTCTGGGGGATGACCCTGGAGCAGTTGCCCGCGGATGCTCCGGCGTGGGTGATCGAGTCTGTCCTTGCAGGGCAACCGGTGGTGGTACGGCGCGCTTTGTCAGCGGTAGGGCAGGTTGCGGTCGGTGTGCGTGGCCGTCTGCGTGAGCAGCGTTACGCGGCGTCGATGGCGATCAGGTCGATCACCCGTCGGGTTACGCCGGAAGCACTCTGTCATGTCGACATCGACCGTGCGTTGCCGGCACTTCAAGCCCTGCATCAATTGCGGCCCATGCTCAATGGCGGCGGTTGGGTCTGGGGTGTCAGTGGCAGTGCCGGGTTTGAGCTGGCCAGCGGTTTTACAGCCCTGCACGAGGGCAGTGATCTCGACCTGATTCTGCGTACGCCGCAGCCGCTGAGTCGCACCCGCGCTCAAGCGTTGCTGGCGACGCTCGACAGCGCCATGTGCGCGGTGGACATGCAATTGCAGACGCCATATGGCGCCGTCGCCTTGCGTGAATGGGCCGGTTCTTCGAATCGCGTTCTGCTCAAGAAGGCCAGTCAGGCCTGTCTGGTGCTCGATCCATGGAACCCGCAGGAGCAGGCAGCGTGAGCAGCTTGTTGGTGTTCCCCGGCCAGGGCGCGCAGCAGCCGGGCATGCTCCAGCGCTTGCCTCGGGAAACCCTGAACGAGGCGAGCGACGTGCTCGGTGAGGATGTCTTGCGGCTCGATTCTGCCGAAGCCCTGCAGTCGACGCGGGCCGTTCAGTTGTGCCTGTTGATCGCGGGCGTGGCGGCGTCACGACAGCTGTCAGTGGCTGCGGATTGTGTCGCCGGATTGTCCATCGGCGCCTACCCGGCAGCGGTGGTGGCCGGTGCGCTGAGTTTCAGCGATGCGTTGCATCTGGTCAGCCTGCGCGGTGAGTTGATGCAGCAGGCTTATCCACAGGGCTACGGCATGACCGCGATAATCGGTCTGGATCTGACTACGGTAGAAGGTTTGCTGGCTCGGGTTCACGGCAATGACTCGCCGGTTTACCTGGCCAACATCAACGCCGATAACCAGGTGGTGATCGCCGGCAGCGATGGTGCGATGAAAGCGGTCGCCGAGTTGGCGAAAGTCCATGGCGCCGGACTGGCCAAGCGTCTGGCGGTGAGCGTGCCTTCGCACTGTCCGCTGCTGGATGCGCCGGCGAAGGTCCTGGCCGAAGCCTTCGCCACGGTGCCACTGAAAACGCCTGTCCTGGGTTATCTCAGCGGCAGCCGCGCGCGGAGGGTGACCCACATCGAAGCGTTGCGCGACGACCTCGCTTTCAACATGTGCCGCGTGGTGGATTGGCGCGGCACGGTACAAAGCGCTTATGAACGTGGCGTACGTCTACAGATTGAACTGTCGCCCGGTGCGGTGCTGACCGGGCTGGCGCGCCGGGTGTTCGAGCAGGGCACCGTGATGGCTTTCGACGGTGCACGGCTCGATACCCTGCAGGCGCTGTTGCGTGAGGAGGGAAGCCGCCAACCCTAGATCTCAGGCTTCGAACAACAAAAACAATATTCGACGATGCATTTTGAGGACGACAACAATGATTATTTACGGTGTGGCGCTGTTGGCGATCTGTACGCTGGCAGGGGTGATCATGGGTGACATGCTGGGCGTGTTGCTGGGTGTGCAATCCAATGTCGGCGGAGTCGGGATCGCAATGATCCTGCTGATCTGCGCGCGGTTGTGGATGCACAAGCGTGGCGGCATGACCAAGGACTGCGAGATGGGCGTCGGCTTCTGGGGCGCGATGTACATTCCGGTGGTGGTGGCGATGGCCGCGCAACAGAACGTGGTCACGGCGCTGCACGGCGGCCCGGTGGCGGTGCTGGCGGCCATCGGTTCGGTGGTGGTCTGCGGCTGCACCATTGCGCTGATCAGCCGGACCCACAAGGGCGAACCCTTGCCCGACGAGCCGGCGGAAATAACGTCGGTTGGCGCATCGGCAGGAGGTCGCTGATATGTGGGATCTCATCGAGAAAGGTCTGGAACACAACGGTCTGGTCACGGCGTTCGCATTCGTTGGCGTGATCATGTGGGTGTCGGTGGTGGTGTCCAAACGCCTGACTTTCGGACGTATTCACGGCTCGGCGATTGCCATCGTCATCGGCCTGGTCCTGGCCTGGGTCGGCGGTACGCTGACGGGCGGGCAGAAAGGCCTGGCGGACCTGACGCTGTTCTCCGGCATTGGTTTGATGGGCGGCGCGATGCTGCGTGACTTTGCCATCGTCGCCACGGCGTTCGAAGTGCAGGCGACCGAAGCGAAGAAGGCCGGTTTGATCGGGGCGATTGCCTTGTTGCTGGGCACGGTGCTGCCGTTCATTGTCGGTGTGTGCATCGCCTGGGCCTTCGGTTATCGCGATGCGGTGAGCATGACCACCATTGGCGCTGGCGCGGTGACCTACATCGTCGGGCCGGTGACCGGGGCGGCGATTGGCGCGAGTTCCGATGTGGTGGCGCTGTCGATTGCCACCGGGCTGATCAAGGCGATTCTGGTGATGGTCGGCACGCCGATGGCGGCGCGCTGGATGGGCCTGGATAACCCGCGTTCGGCCATGGTGTTTGGTGGCCTGGCCGGGACGGTCAGCGGTGTGACAGCGGGGCTGGCGGCGACGGATCGGCGTCTGGTGCCTTATGGTGCGTTGACGGCGACCTTCCATACCGGGCTGGGCTGCTTGCTGGGGCCTTCGTTGTTGTTCTTTATCGTTCGGGGGATTGTGGGCTGATTGCTTTTTGTGGCGAGGGAGCACGCTCCCTCGCCACCCGTTTCAGGCCTGCCGATTGGCATACATCCGACACTCCGCCAGCAACGCCAACAGATTCGGGTCACGCTCCTTGGCCTTGAGAAACACCACCCCGATGTGCTGCTGCAACCGGTATTTTTCCTGCAACGGGATCAGTTTCACCCGGTTCTCATACACCGCCGCAATCCTGCCCGGCAGCAAGGCATAACCCACCCCCGAACTGACCATGCTCAGCAAGGTGAAGATGTCGTTGACCTGCATCGCCACCTTCGGCTCGAACCCCGCCTGCTCGAATACCCGCTTGCCGTCCTGGTGGGTGGCGAAGCCCTGGGTGAGGGTGATGAAGGTTTCGTCGCGCACTTCGGCGAGGTCGACTTCGCTGCGTTGGGTGAACTTCGAATCGGCCGGCGTGGCGAGGAAGATGTCGTCGGAAAACAACGGAATCTGCTCGCAGTCCGGGTCGTTGATGCTGTCGTCCAGGGACACCAGGATCGCATCCACTTCCATGTTCTTGAGTTTGTAGAGCAGGTCGAAATTCGAGCCAAGGATCAGGTCGATATTGAGTTCACTGCGGCGGATTTTCAGGCCCATGATCAACTGCGGCACGGTCTTCACGGTCAGCGAATACAGCGAGCCCAGTTTGAAGCGTTCAGCGGAAAATCCGGCGGCCTCGCGAGTCAGGCGCACGCTCTCGAGCACGTCCTGGATCAGCTTCTGTGCCCGTTCCTCCAGCACGTAGGCGCTTTCCAGCGGCGTCAGGTTGCGGCCCTCGTGTTTGAACAGCGGGCAGCGCAAGGCACTTTCCAGGGAATGGATCGCCCGGTGCACGCTGACGTTGCTGGTCTGCAACTCGGCCGCGGCCCGCGCCAGGTTACCGGTGCGCATGAAGGCCAGGAACACCTCGAGTTTTTTCAGGGTCAACTCTTCGTCAATCAGCATGGCGCGGACTCTTTTTGGAATGCCCCGATTGTGCCTAATTGCATTGGGTTACGCAGACCTTTGTGGGCGCTGGCTTGCCAGCGATGGCGCCATGAAGATCAACGTAAAACTTGAGGCTCGACAGCAGAAAGCCGGCCATTGTGTTCTGAAACATTGCGCTTTTAAGCTTCAGGCCTAAGCCTTGTACGTTGGGTTAATGATTTTCGAGGTGGATTACCGATGTATCACGGGGAAAGACTCAATGCCTGGACGCATCTGATCGGGGCGGTGGCGGCGTTTGTTGGTGGTATTTGGCTGATCGTCCTCGCCAGCCTGGATGGCAGCCCGTGGAAGATCGTCAGCATGGCGATCTACGCCTTCACCTTGCTGGTGCTGTACAGCGCGTCGACCGTGTACCACAGCGTGCGCGGACGCAAGAAAGTGATCATGCAGAAGGTTGATCACTTTTCGATCTACCTGCTGATCGCCGGCAGTTATACGCCGTTTTGCCTGGTGACCTTGCGCGGGCCCTGGGGCTGGACGTTGTTCGGGATTGTCTGGGGGTTGGCACTGATCGGCATCTTGCAGGAGATCAAGCCGCGTTCTGAAGCGCGGATTCTGTCGATCGTGATATACGCGGTGATGGGCTGGATCGTGCTGGTGGCGGTCAAGCCATTGCTGGCGGCGCTGGGTGGCGCTGGGTTTGCGTGGCTGGCCTCGGGCGGGGTGTTTTACACCGTGGGCATTATCTTTTTTGCCCTCGACCATCGCCTGCGGCATGCCCATGGGGTCTGGCATCTGTTTGTGATCGCCGGGAGTCTGCTGCACTTCGTGGCGATTTTCTTTTATGTCCTGTGATCGCTCCTACAGATCCGGTGCAAGACCCGCAATGCGGTCGAGTTGTGCCTGGGCCTGTCGACTGAACACTTGCAACAGGTCGCTCAATGTGTGGGGCGGCGGTTCCGTGGCACGGGTCACCGCATACAGGGTGATGGGCAGCGGTGGCGCGAGAGGGCGGATAGTCGTTGTGGCGGGGGAAGCGCCCAGGGCCGTGAATGGATCGATCACCGCCAGCCCGGCACCGGACTCCACCATCGCCCGGGCCAGCGAATAGGTCTGCACCGCGATGCGCACCCGAGGCGGCGGTTCGACCGCTTCGAGGTAGCTGTCGAGCCGGGCGGCCAGCGGGTCGGCGCTGGACAAGCCAATCAGCGGCGCATCGGCCAGGGCCATCAATGACAATGGCATGCCGGCCTGCGCCGATGGCCAGTAACCCGCCGGTGCCAGCACCACCAATACACCGCCCGCCAAGGCGTGGGCCTTGAGCCCCGGATGATCCGGTCTTTGAAGTGTCAGGGCGACATCCACTTCACGCATCAGCAGGTTCTGCACCAGCTCACGGCTATGGGCGCTGGACAGTTCGCAGGCGATGTCCGGATAGCGTGCGGTCCACTCGTGAATGGCCGGCGGCAACAACGACAGGGCCAGCGCCGGAGTGGCACCGATCCGCAGGCTGTGGCCCGGTTCGCGACGCAGGCTCTGAGCCAGGCGCCGCACGCCTTGCAGGCTTTCGCTGACCTTGTCGACCTCGCGCTCCAGCTCCAGCGCTTCGGGCGTCGCTTGCAACTTGCCGCGAACGCGCAAGAACAACGGGAACCCCAACTGCTGCTCGGCGTGTTGCAGCACCTTGGTCACCGCCGGTTGCGAGACATGCAGCAATTGCGCGGCGGCGCTGATCGATCCGGTTTGGCGGATGGCCTGGAAAATCTCGATGTGACGAAGGCGCATGGCGAGTCCATAACCTTTGTTTATGGGTTGAGCATCTTTATTCATTGTTCGCCGCCTGTCACCTGGCCCTAACCTCGGCTTCGTCATCACAACGGTTTTAAGGACGGACATGGCTCAGCGTGTGTGCATTATCGGCGGCGGCGTGATTGGCCTGGCAACGGCTTATGCGCTGGTGCGCGACGGCTTCGAAGTGACCGTCATCGAGGCGCGGGACGCGTTGGGCAGCGAAACCAGTTTCGCCAATGGTGGGCAACTCTCCTATCGCTACGTCGCACCTTTGGCTGACGCCGGTGTGCCGTTGCAAGCCATCGGCTGGATGCTGCGCGGCGATTCACCCTTGAAGCTACGCCCGCGGTTCGACGCTGCGCAGTGGCGCTGGATGGTGTCCTTCCTCGGCGCTTGCCGCCGTTCGGTCAACCGCGAGAACGCCGCGCACTTGCTGCGGCTGGCGCTGTTCAGTCAGGGCACATTGGAGGCATGGCGCGAAGACGATGGGCTCGCAGGCTTCCAATGGCGGCGCAACGGCAAACTGGTGACCTTCCGGGAGCGAGCCAGCTTCGAGCATGCATGCCGGCAGCTGGCCGACCCTCAACAGCAACAGGTGCTGTCGGCGGCCGAGTGCGCTGAACTTGAGCCGGCCCTGGCCAATGCCCCATTTGTCGGTGCGATTTATACGCCCGACGAAGAAGTGGGCGATTGTCATGCTTTCTGCCGGCTATTGGCTACACGGTTGCAAGCATCCGGGCGTTGCGAGCTACGCCTGGGGCAAGCGGTGACCGGCATTCGCCACGCCAATGGCAGCGTCAGCGCCATCGATCTGGGTGAGCAAGTGTTGCCGGTCGATCAATTGGTGATCGCCGCCGGCCACCGCAGTCCGCTGTTGGCATTGCCCGGTCTGCAATTGCCGTTGTACCCGCTCAAGGGCTACAGCCTGACGGTGCCCATTGGCCCCGAACACCAGGCCCCGGATGTGAGCGTCACCGACTATGACCGCAAGATCGTATATGCACGGATCAGCGACCGGTTGCGGGTGGCCGCGATGGTCGACATCGTTGGCTTTGATCCTGCTATAGACCCCAAGCGACTGGCGCTGATCAAGCGTCAGGCCCGTGACACCTTCCCCAATGCCGGGGCCTATGACGCGGCCATCGAATGGGCCGGGATGCGCCCGGCCACGCCAAGCGGCGTGCCGTTGCTGGGCGCCACCGCCTATCGCAACCTGTGGCTCAACATCGGTCATGGCGCGTTGGGGTTCACCCTGGCTTGTGGCAGTGGGCAGTTGCTCAGTGAGCTGATCGGCCAGCGCCGGCCCTCTATTGATATGCACGGTTTCAACCACCGGGCTGCCTGATCATTTATTTGCGAAGAGGACACTGCAATGACCATTACCCGACTCCACAGCAACTCGAGGTTGTCTGGCGCCGTGTCGTTTGGCGATCTGGTATTTCTCTCCGGCCAAGTGCCGGGTGAGGCCGCGGACGTGGGCGGTCAGACCCGCGAAGTGCTGGCCAGGATTGATGCATTGCTGGCCGAAGCCGGCAGCCACAAGGATCAAATGCTCAGTGCGACCATTTACTTGAAAAACATCACCGACGATTTTGCCGCCATGAATGAGGTCTGGTCGACCTGGCTATCGCCGGGGCAGGCCCCGAGCCGCACGACCGTGCAGGCCGAGCTGGCGCGGCCGCAGGTGCTGGTGGAAATCACCGTCATCGCCGCTCGTTTGAAATGACCGTCACCCAATACCCACAACGGAGAATAACAATGCAAAAAATCACGTTGCTCGGCTGCACCCTCGGACTGTTGCTCGCGAGTCAGGTCCAGGCCAACGAGGCCCCGCTGACCGGCACCCTGAGCAAGATCGCCGATGCCAGGAGCATTACCCTGGGCTATCGCGATGCGTCGGTGCCGTTCTCTTACGTGGGTGATCAAACCGGCAAGCCGATGGGCTATTCAGTGGATCTGGCGAGCAAGATTGTCGAGCGCATCAAGCAACAATTGGTGTTGCCGGACCTGAAGGTCAAGTACAACCTGGTGACGTCGCAAACACGCATTCCTCTGGTGCAGAACGGTACCGTGGACCTGGAGTGCGGCTCCACGGGCGTGACCGCCGAGCGGCAGAAGCAAGTGGCGTTTTCCTATGGCTTCATCTATGTAAAAGGCCAATTGCTGACTGCCAGGGACAGCGGCATCAAGAGCTTCGCCGACTTGCGTGGCAAGAACGTGGTAACGACTGCCGGTACTACCAACGAGCGCTTCCTGAAGAGCTATAACGTCGACCACAAGATCGACATGTTCGTCATCAGCGCCAAGGACCACGGTGAAGCCTTTCAGATGTTGCAATCGGGTCGTGCCGCCGCTTTCTACATGGACGATGCGCTTCTCTACGGCGAGCGCGCCAAGGCTCATGACCCACACAAGTGGGTGGTGGTGGGAGAGGAGCAATCGCGGGAGATCTACAGCTGTATGGTGCGCAAGGACGACCCGCAGTTCCTGTCGCTGGTCAACGGCGTGCTGGGGGATCTGTACAGTTCGGGGGAAATCAACGGCATCTATCAGCGCTGGTTCGAACAGCCGATTCCGCCGAAGGGTTTGAACCTTGAGTTTCCGATGACCAGCGAACTCAAGGCGATCATTGCCAAGCCGGTGAGTGATCCGGTGCAATAGTTACCTGTGCTGTTTTCGTAGACCGTGTCGCGGCCATCGCGAGCAGGCCCGCTCCCACAGTGGAACGCATTTCAAGTGTGGGAGCCTGCTTGCGCTGAGGCCCTAGAAATCGCCCCACAACTGCTGGGCCACCGCCAAGGCAACCACCGGCGCCGTCTCTGTACGCAATACCCGAGGCCCAAGCCGGGCCGCATGAAAACCGGCCCCCTTGGCCTGATCCACTTCCGTATCCGACAACCCGCCTTCCGGGCCGATCAGAAACGCCAGCGTCGCAGGCTTGGCATGGCTGACCCATGGTTCGGCCACCGGGTGCAGCACCAGTTTCAATTCAGCCTGAGTCTGCTTCAACCAATCGGCCAGCAGCACCGGCGGATGGATCACCGGTACCCGTGAGCGCCCGCATTGCTCGCATGCGCTGATGGCGACCTGACGCCAGTGCAGCAGGCGTTTGTCGGCGCGTTCGTCCTTGAGCCGGACTTCGCAGCGTTCGCTGAAGATCGGGGTGATTTCGCTGACACCCAGTTCAGTGGCTTTCTGGATCGCCCAGTCCATGCGCTCGCCACGGGACAGGCCCTGGCCCAGATGGATCTGCAGTGGCGAATCGATCTGGCCGGCGAACTGCTCGTCGATCTGCACCACGACACGTTTCTTGCCGACCTCCACCAGAGTGGCGCGGAATTCCTGGCCCGAGCCATCGAACAGTTGCAGCAGATCGCCTTCAGCCATGCGCAATACGCGGCTGATGTAATGGGCCTGGGCTTCGGGCAATTCGTGCTCGCCGGTACTCAGGGGGGCGTCGATAAAGAAGCGGGACAGTCTCATTTGAGTTCTCTACTAAATTCGATCGGAGTCGCTATTGTGGGGAGGGAGCTTGCTCCCGCCCGACTGCGCCGCCGTCGTAAATCCAGTGGATGCCATACAACTGGAAAAACGGGGTTGCAGGTTTTGGGGCCGCTTCACAGCCCAACGGGAGCAAGCTCCCTCGCCACAGGGTCGTGCAGTGACGGTCAGCCCGGATCACGGAACCCCGGATGGAAGTCCTTCGGCACTGAAACACTGACGCTGTCGCGAGTCGCGATGTCGATGCCTTCGCTGGCCACTTCGGCCAGAAAGTCGATCTGCTCCGGCGTGACCACGTACGGCGGCAGGAAATACACCACGCTGCCCAATGGTCGAAGTAGCGCACCGCGCTCCAGCGCATGCTGGAACACCTTCAGGCCACGGCGTTCCTGCCATGGATAGGCCTCTTTGCTGGCCTTGTCCTTGACCATCTCGATGGCCAGGACCATGCCGGTCTGGCGCACTTCACTGACGTTCGGGTGATCCACCAGGTGCGCCGTGGAGGAGGCCATGCGCCGGGCCAGGACCTTGTTGTTCTCGATGACGTTGTCTTCTTCGAAGATATCCAGCGTTGCCAGCGCCGCCGCACAGGCCAGCGGGTTGCCGGTGTAGCTGTGCGAGTGCAGGAAGGCGCGCAGGGTCGGGTAGTCGTCGTAGAACGCGCCGTACACCTCTTCGGTGGTCAGGCAGGCGGCCAGCGGCAGGTAGCCGCCGGTCAGGGCCTTGGACAGACAGAGGAAGTCCGGGCGGATGCCGGCCTGTTCACAGGCGAACATGGTGCCGGTGCGGCCGAAACCGACGGCGATTTCGTCATGGATCAGGTGCACGCCATAGCGGTCGCAGGCTTCGCGCAGCAGCTTGAGGTACACCGGGTGGTACATGCGCATGCCGCCGGCACCCTGGATCAGCGGCTCGACAATCACTGCCGCGACCGTGTCGTGATTCTCGGCCAGGGTCTGCTCCATGGCGGCGAACATGGTGCGCGAGTGTTCTTCCCAACTCATGCCTTCGGGGCGCAGGTAGCAATCCGGGCTTGGTACCTTGATGGTGTCGAGCAGCAGGGCTTTGTAGGTTTCGGTGAACAGCGGCACGTCGCCCACCGACATCGCGGCCATGGTTTCGCCGTGGTAGCTGTTGGTCAGGGTCACGAAGCGCTTCTTGTTCGGCTGACCGCGGTTGAGCCAGTAGTGAAAGCTCATCTTCAGCGCCACTTCGATGCAGGAGGACCCGTTATCGGCGTAGAAACACCGTGTCAGGCCTTCCGGCGTCATCTTCACCAGGCGCTCGGACAATTCGATCACGGGCTGATGGCTGAAACCGGCGAGGATCACGTGTTCGAGTTGATCGACCTGATCCTTGATGCGCTGGTTGATGCGCGGGTTGGCATGGCCGAACACATTGACCCACCAGGAGCTGACGGCATCGAGGTAGCGCTTGCCTTCGAAGTCTTCCAGCCAGACACCTTCGCCGCGCTTGATCGGGATCAGAGGCAGTTGTTCGTGATCTTTCATCTGGGTGCAGGGATGCCACAACACTGCGAGATCGCGTTCCATCCACTGTTTATTCAGGCCCATTTTCACTCTCCTGGAGGCGGTCCGTGACAAGCGCGGACATACAATCGCGCAAGCCTATGCAATGCATCGCGTGGGGACAACCCATTGTGTCGATTGGGCTACTTTGTATCGGGCGTTCAGACGCTGCTGGCAGGCGTCTGGCAGCTGACGTGTCCTTCGCGGTTCTTGAGCCGACTGGCTCGCAAAGACCGCTATTTTTTTGCCATAAGACATGAGTAATTCCGGCTTCGCCTGCGCAGTCCTGCACGCCTCAGCGATGTATCAGATACATCCCACAACCGAATCAGAATGAAATGATAGAGAGCGGCTGCTCTTGAAACCCAGGATCTTCAAAACCTGGAGGTCGTATGAAAGCACTCGCACTAATAATTGGATTGATCGCACTTTCTGGCTGTGTAGATGGCCATTTTTTTCCTAAAGGACATGGTCATGAACTGGACTTTAAATGTGAGATGAATCCGTACGATCCTGAATGCTTACAGATACGCCCGGTCTACCATAATTAGAGAAACCAACCATGGTGAGCCCAGGAAAGCCTGACTGCTCGCCTTCGTAACCCACCAAATCCCCTCCTGAATTGCATGCTCCGGCCAAGGCACCAACGAAAAGTGCCTTTGCTCCCGCCAGAACGCGATGCCGCCCGGAAAATGGGTTCGCGCCAGGCCTCAGGGCCCCCATTTTTTGCCTGAAAAAAAACCGCGAGCAGAAATCGAATAAATCTTTCAGTACAGGTGTTCTCAGATTTGTATTCACTTTTTCTGACAATTTGCCCTTTAATCTTTCCTTAACTCAGCTATTTCAGACTCTTGATCGTATTTCTCGATATTTCAAAGCAAAATTTTCCGCTTTTTTTCGATAGATAACTCGATAGTCTTGGGCCAGCACTTACAGGGATCTAGGCAATGCAGCTACGTAACACCACTTCTCGCTATGGCTGGGTCAGCATCTTCCTGCACTGGGGGGTAGCGCTGGCGGTTTTCGGTTTGTTCGCCCTGGGGCTGTGGATGGTGGGTCTGGGTTACTACGATCCCTGGCGCAAAGCCGGGCCGGACATCCACAAGAGCGTCGGGCTGATACTGCTGGCGTTCATGGTGTTACGCGTGTTGTGGCGTTTCATCAGCCCACCACCGCCGACGTTGAGCAGCTACAGCCCCATGACGCGTCTGGGCGCCAAGTTGGGCCATGCCTTTCTGTATATCTGTCTGTTTGCCGTGATGATTGCCGGTTACCTGATTTCCACCGCAGAAGGTGTCGGGATTCCGGTGTTTGACTGGTTTGAAGTGCCTGCACTGGTTTCCGGACTACCGGACCAGGCAGATAACGCCGGTGCGATTCATCTCTACCTGGCGTGGGCGCTGGTCATTTTTTCCGGCCTCCATGCATTGGCAGCTTTGAAGCACCACTTTATCGACCGCGATGTGACCCTCAAGCGAATGCTGGGTCGCAAAGCCTGAAGTTCAACCTCGACTCCCAAGGAAAACCAAGCATGTTGAAAAAGACTCTCGCCGCTCTGGCAATCGGTTCCGCCCTGCTGTCTGCCAATGTCATGGCAGCTGACTATGTTGTCGATAAACAAGGCCAGCACGCCTTCGTCAACTTCAAGATCAGCCACCTGGGCTACAGCTACATCACCGGTACCTTCAAGGACATCGACGGCAAGTTCAGTTTCGACGCGGCCAAGCCTGAAGACAGCAAGATTGAGTTCAACGTGCACCCCGCGAGCGTTTTCACCAACAACGCTGAGCGTGACAAGCACATCTCCAGCAAAGACTTCCTGGAAGTGGATAAATTCGCTACGGCCACCTTCGTGTCCACCAGCGTCAAATCCACCGGTAAAAACGCCGCAGGCAAAGACACTGCCGACGTGACCGGTGATCTGACCATCCACGGCGTGACCAAGCCAGTGGTGGTCAAGGCCACTTTCCTGGGTGAAGGCAAGGATCCATGGGGCGGCTACCGTGCGGGCTTCGAAGGCACTACCAGCATCAAGCGTTCTGATTTCGGCAAGATGATGGATCTGGGTCCACAGTCTGACGCCGTCGATCTGTACATCACGTTTGAAGGCGTCAAAGCGAAGTAATTTTTCGCTCCTGACAAAAAACGCCCGCTGCTTTCCCGAGCACGGGCGTTTTTTATTGGCGAACACATATCCATTGTGGGAGCGAGCGTGCTCGCGATGGCGGCCATTCAGTCAACACAGTTCTGAATGTGAGGGCCTCATCGCGAGCAGGCTCGCTCCCACAGGTATTTGTATCGCTCATAAAAAATGCCCCGGACCTTTCGGCTCGGGGCATTTTTATGGCTTTGAAAAACTCAGCGATTGCGGGTCAGCAAGGCCGGTTTTTCACCGCGAGGGCGGGTTGGCAGTTGATCCAGCTGCTCGGGTGTCGGGAAGCGATCAGCCTTCGACTCCTTGTGCATGATCTTCGGCGCCGGGCCACGCGGGTTCTGCACGGCCGGTTCCGAACGAGGCTGGTCGTCGCGGGCCGGACGGCGGTTGCGCGAGTCTTCGCGACGGGCCTGGCCGTCACGCGGCGCACCATTGCGCGGGCCGCTGCGTTTGGCTGGCGGTGTGCCGGTGCTGGCGCCATCGCTGTTGCGCGGACCGTTCTGGCGACCTTGTGGCTTGCCGCCACGTGGTGCGCCGGAACCTGCCGTCGCGCCATGTGCCGGAGCACCAGGACGGCGGCCACGGCCCTGGGCCGGTTTTTGCTGTGGCACGTAGTCGACGCGGTTACCGAAGTTATCGATATCGTCGTCGAGGAACTCGTCCGGGGCACGATCAGCGGCCGGGCGAGGAGCCGGGCGTTGCTGTTCACGGGCCGGCGTGCCTTCGCGCGGCTTTTGCTCACGGGCCGGGCGCTCGCCGCGACCGGACGCGGCAGGTTTTTCCTTGCCTTTGTCCTTGCCCTTGTCTTTGCGACCGCCACCGCTGCCGTTCGGGCCATCGCCGCGCGGGCCACGTGGATTGCGCGGGTTACGCACATCCGGACGCTCGCGAACTTCAGGCTTCTCGGCTTCCACGGCGCTCGAATCGAAGCCCATCAGGTCACCGTCGGCGATTTTCTGCTTGGTCATGCGTTCGATGCTTTTGAGCAGCTTCTCTTCGTCCGGAGCCACCAGCGAGATCGCCTCGCCCGAACGACCGGCACGGCCAGTCCGGCCGATGCGGTGCACGTAGTCTTCATCGACGTTCGGCAGTTCGAAGTTGACCACGTGTGGCAACTGGTCGATGTCCAGGCCGCGAGCGGCGATGTCGGTGGCGACCAGGATGCGTACGTCACCGGCCTTGAAGTCGGCCAGGGCTTTGGTGCGGGCGTTCTGGCTCTTGTTGCCGTGGATCGCGACAGCGCTCAGGCCGTGCTTGTCCAGGTACTCGGCCAGGCGGTTGGCGCCGTGCTTGGTACGGGTGAACACCAGCACTTGTTCCCAGGCACCGGCGGTAATCAGGTGCGCCAGCAGGGAACGCTTGTGGTTGGCCGGCAGGCGGAACACGCGTTGCTCGATGCGCTCGACCGTGGTGTTCGGCGGCGTGACTTCGATGCGTTCCGGGTTGTGCAGCAATTTGCCGGCGAGGTCGGTGATGTCTTTGGAGAAGGTCGCGGAGAACAGCAGGTTCTGCCGTTTGGCCGGCAGGCGGGCCAGGACCTTTTTCACGTCATGGACGAAGCCCATGTCGAGCATGCGGTCGGCTTCGTCCAGCACGAGGATTTCCACGTGGGACAGGTCGACGCTACCTTGGCCGGCGAGGTCGAGCAGGCGGCCAGGGCAGGCCACCAGCACGTCTACACCGCGGGACATGGCCTGAACCTGCGGGTTCATGCCAACGCCGCCGAAGATGCAGGCGCTGACGAACTTCAGGTCACGGGCATAGACCTTGAAGCTTTCGTGCACTTGCGCCGCGAGTTCGCGGGTAGGGGTCAGGACCAGGACGCGTGGTTGGCGCGGGCCATGACGCTGGGATTTGTCCGGATGACCGTTCGGGAACAACCGCTCCAGGATCGGAAGGGCGAAACCGCCGGTTTTACCAGTACCTGTCTGTGCCGCGACCATCAGGTCGCGACCTTGCAACACGGCGGGAATGGCCCGCTGTTGCACCGGAGTAGGCTCGGTATAGCCCGCTGCCTCGATGGCGCGGACTAAAGCCTCGGAGAGACCGAGGGAAGCAAAGGACATGAGTAATCCTGTTTTAGTTAGGGCTTGGCCCAATGGGAGTCTTGCCTGGCGCGAATGGCGTTTAAGAGGAACGCAATCCCGTCCGGTCCTGCTGGGTTTCGAAAGCTCGTCTGAAGCGCTCGCGCGGGCTGCAAAGCTGCGCTGTAGCGGGTCGAGATGCCTTGAACGATTCCGAGCGTCCGGGCGTGAGCCTGGCGGGAAGGCCGGAGTATAACAGAGCAATCACTGCGCGCTGCTTTCCTGCTGCTCAACGGTTTTTGCGGTGGTGGCAGTGGCGTGTTCCGCCGGTGCGGTGGTTGTCGGGTCGGCACCGTATCGGGCGCTTAGCTCTGCGTAGGCCGGTTCGCGCTTGAAGCGCTTGAGCTCGGCACCGAAGCGCTGCACCAGCAAATCCATGCCGGCGTTGCGGCGCACCGCCAGAAACTGGCTCTGCTGGCTGATGATGGTCGGGTTTTCGGTGATTTTGTCGCGGATGTTCAACTGGTCGAGTAGATGCTGGCCGACCCGGCGATCGGTGATCAGCAGGTCAATGCGCCCCCGCAACAGTTTGCCGAAGTTGGCTTCATGGCTCGGTGCGGGCTCACGGGTGAACAGTGTCGAGTCCCTGAAGTCCTGGCTGTACAGGTAGCCCGGCGAGGTGCCGATGGTCAGGCCGCGCAGTTCATCGAGGCTGTGGAACGGATGCGGCCGCTCATTGGCGTAGAACATCACGAACTGTACTTCCGAGAGCGGTTCGCCGGGGTAGAGCAGCATCGCGTCGCGTTCGTCGCTGTGGAAAATGTCCAGCGCGCCATCGGCCTGGCCTGTTTCAAGCATCGACAGGCAGCGTTTCCATGGCAGGAATTGCCACTCGACTTCGATGCCCAGTCGCTTGAAGACAATCGCCGTGGTTTCGTAGTCCAGCCCCAGGGATTTGCCGTTCTCCTCATAGACGTAAGGAGCCCAGGGTTCCGTGACAATGCGCAGTTTCTCGCCCCGGGCCGCGAAGCTCAGGCAAGTGAAGACAAGCACGGCGATTAGCTGCGTGATCAAAGGCATGGGCTTGAGATTACGACGAGAAACGGCAAAGAGCCAGAAACGGGATCCAGAAGCTCTATCTCCGTGTGTTGCGTCACAATAAACCTGTTGTTGAAGCAAAAAATCGCCGCCCGAGAAGGCGCCTACAGAAACGTCGGTTTCCAATGCAGGCGCTTTCGCAGGCGGCGATCTTTTGATCTTGCTTCGATAGCTTTTAGCGCGGCAGCTTCAGGTTGTTCCACACCGCCAGGCTCGCTTCGGCCTGGTTCAGTGTGTAGAAGTGCAGCCCTGGCGCACCACCTTGCAGCAGGCGCTCGCACATCTCGGTGATGACGTGTTCGCCAAAGCGTTGAATGCTCTGGGTGTCGTCGCCGTAGGCTTCCAGTTGCTTGCGGATCCAGCGCGGGATTTCCGCACCGCAGGCATCGGAGAAGCGCGCCAGCTTGCTGTAGTTGGTGATCGGCATGATCCCCGGCACGACCGGGATGTTCACGCCCAGTGCCCGTACACGCTCGACGAAATAGAAGTAGCTGTCGGCGTTGAAGAAGTACTGGGTGATCGCGCTGTCGGCGCCGGCTTTGGCCTTGCGGACGAAGTTGGCGATATCGTCTTCGAAATTGCGCGCTTGCGGGTGCATCTCCGGGTAAGCGGCCACTTCGATGTGGAAATGATCACCGGTCTCTTCACGAATGAATTCAACCAGGTCATTGGCGTGGCGCAATTCGCCGCTGGCCATGCCCATGCCCGAAGGCAGGTCACCGCGCAGGGCAACGATACGTTTGATGCCGGCAGCCTTGTACTGGCTCAGCAGGCCGCGCAAGTCATCCTTGCTGTCGCCCACGCAAGACAGGTGCGGCGCGGCAGGTACTTTGACTTCGCTTTCGAGCTGCAACACGGTGTTGAGGGTGCGATCACGGGTCGAACCGCCAGCGCCGTAGGTGCAGGAGAAGAAATCGGGGTTATAGGTTGCCAACTGGCGGGCAGTGGCGAGCAGCTTTTCTTGCCCGGCATCGGTCTTCGTCGGGAAGAACTCGAAGCTGTAGCGACGATCTTGGGACATGGTCATATCCTTGGAAACGCGTAAAGCGGACGCAGGCCGCTCCTTTCAGGAGCGAGCCGGCTCGCGAAAAACGTGAGGGCAGCGCGTTCAGCCAGGCAGTACGCGTTATCGTTAACGTCCATCGCGAGCAGGCTCATTCCCACAGGGGAGGAGCCGGCTTATCAGTAGCGGTAAGCGTGCGGCTTGAACGGACCTTCGACGGTCACGCCGATGTAGTCGGCCTGGGTCTTGGTCAGTTGGGTCACTACGCCGCCGAAGCCACGGACCATTTCCAGGGCCACTTCTTCGTCGAGTTTCTTCGGCAGTACTTCAACGGTCAGGCGCTCGGCTTTCTGGGCTGGCGACAGGTCGGCGTACTTTTGACCGAACAGGAAGATCTGGGCCAGAACCTGGTTGGCGAACGAACCGTCCATGATGCGGCTTGGGTGGCCAGTGGCGTTGCCCAGGTTAACCAGGCGGCCTTCGGCCAGCAGGATCAGGTAGTCGTCGTTCTGGGCATCGAATGCGCCAGGACCGGTACGGTGGATCTTGTGAACCTGTGGCTTCACTTCTTCCCATGCCCAGTTCTTGCGCATGAAAGCGGTGTCGATTTCGTTGTCGAAGTGGCCGATGTTGCAGACAACAGCGCGCTTCTTCAGGGCTTTGAGCATGTTCGAGTCGCAAACATTGACGTTGCCGGTGGTGGTCACGATCAGGTCGATCTTGCCCAGCAGTGCCTTGTCGATGCTGGCTTCGGTACCGTTGTTGATCCCGTCGATGAACGGCGAAACCACTTCGAAACCGTCCATGCAGGCTTGCATGGCGCAGATCGGGTCGACTTCGGACACTTTGACGATCATGCCTTCCTGACGCAGGGACTGAGCCGAGCCCTTGCCCACGTCACCGTAACCGATGACCAGCGCTTGCTTGCCGGACAGCAGGTGGTCGGTACCGCGCTTGATTGCATCGTTCAGGCTGTGACGGCAGCCGTACTTGTTGTCGTTCTTGCTCTTGGTGACCGAGTCGTTGACGTTGATGGCCGGGATTTTCAGCTCGCCCTTGGCCAGCATGTCCAGCAGGCGGTGTACGCCGGTGGTGGTTTCTTCGGTCACGCCGTGGACGCGATCCAGCACCTGCGGGTACTTCTTGTGCAGCAGCTCGGTCAGGTCGCCGCCGTCGTCGAGGATCATGTTGGCGTCCCATGGCTTGCCATCCTTGAGGATGGTTTGCTCCAGGCACCACTCGTACTCTTCTTCGGTTTCGCCTTTCCAGGCGAAAACCGGAATGCCGGCAGCGGCGATGGACGCAGCCGCCTGGTCTTGAGTCGAGAAAATGTTGCAGGACGACCAGCGTACTTCGGCACCCAGGGCAACCAGGGTTTCGATCAGCACGGCAGTCTGAATGGTCATGTGGATGCAGCCGAGGATCTTCGCGCCCTTGAGCGGTTGCTCTTCGGAGTACTTGCGGCGCAGGCCCATCAGGGCTGGCATTTCGGATTCGGCGATGATGGTCTCGCGACGGCCCCAGGCAGCCAGGGACATGTCGGCCACTTTGTAATCGGTAAAATCTGCAGGCGTGATAACAGCGCTCATGAAGAGCCTCCATTCGTAATGTATGCGAATGGGCGCCGTTGTGCGTTTAGTGTCTGGCTGATGACAGCCAGGCAACGCCCCATCCGAGCCTGACAGGTTGAACCTGCTGCAGCGCCCCTCGGACAGGTGGCGGGAAAACGGTACCCGGTAGAGGTTACCGTTTTGAAACGGGGGCGATTATAGCGGGCTATGCTGATCTTCCAAAGCCTTTCTGTTGGTCAATGTCCGAACGGTAATCGAGACCATAGTCGATGGTTAATAGAGCTCTGGCCCGGGGTCTGCCAAGATACCGCCCATCATTCGGCAAGACGCTCAGGAGTGAATATGAATTTCCACACCCGCAAATGGGTTAAGCCCGAAGACCTCAACCCCAACGGCACCCTGTTCGGCGGCAGCCTGTTGCGCTGGATAGACGAAGAGGCGGCGATTTACGCCATCGTCCAGTTGGGCAACCAGCGCGTCGTCACCAAGTACATTTCGGAAATCAACTTTGTCAGCGCCTCGCGCCAGGGCGACATCATCGAACTGGGTATCACTGCCACCGAATTCGGTCGCACCTCGATCACCCTGACCTGTGAAGTGCGCAACAAGATCACCCGCAAAAGCATCCTCACGGTGGAGAAGATGGTCTTCGTCAACCTGGGCGAAGACGGCTTGCCGGCGCCCCATGGCCGGACCGAGATCAAGTACGTCAAAGACCAGTTCAAGGAAGATGAATTGGTTACCAAGTGACATCGGTGTTGGCTACATCGCGAGCAGGCTCCCTCCTTCAAGGATCACGTTGTACCTGAGGGGGCGAGCCTGCTCGCGAAAACGGTTGTGCAATCACCGAAGATTTACCTGTCTACTGAACAGCCATGAACCACGGGGGTCGTAACTTAATCGCACGCCAGCGGTTCAGGAGTCCCATGGACACTCAAAAAGACGGCAAGACCCCCGACCTCTCGGCCAAAGAGCAGCGCGAGGTCGAAAAGAGCCAGCCACCGCGCGCGGCGGTGCTGCACGAAATCATCCGCACCCAGGGCGATCAAGAGCTTGAGCGCAGCGTCGCCGCGCTCTGGTGGTCGGCGCTGGCCGCCGGCCTGACCATGGGCCTTTCCCTGATGGGCATGGGCTTGCTCAATTCGCGGCTGCCGGAGGGTGAAGGCTTCAAGGTGATCGCCAGTTTCGGGTACTGCGCGGGTTTTCTTGCAGTGATCCTTGCCCGCCAGCAGTTGTTCACGGAAAACACTCTGACTGCTGTGCTGCCGATCATGAGCAAACCCACGCTGGCAAACTTCGGTCGCTTGCTCCGGCTGTGGACGGTGGTGCTGGTCGGCAATCTGTGCGGCACCTTGCTGGTGGCCTACGTCATGCTGAAGCTGCCGATATTCGATAGCAAAACCGATTTGGCCTTTCTGGACATCGGCCGCAAGGTCATGGAAAACCACCCCGGTCAGATGTTCGCCAAGGGCATCGTCTCCGGCTGGATGATCGCCACCATGGTCTGGATGATTCCATCCATGGAGAGCGCCAAGATGTGGATCATCATCCTCATCACCTACCTCATGGCCCTGGGGGATTTCACTCACATCGTGGTCGGTTCGGCCGAGGTTTCCTACCTGGTGTTCGCCGGCGAGCTGCCGTGGAAGGATTTCTGGCTGGTGTTCGCCGGGCCGACGCTGGCAGGGAATATCATCGGCGGCAGTTTCATCTTTGCGCTAATCAGTCATGCGCAAATTCGCAGCGAAAGCGGGGCGCCAAAGGAAGCTGCGGACCGAGACCGGGAGTCCGGTCCGCAGGAGCTCAAAAAATGATCAGGGCAAAAAGGCCGAGGCTCAGCCGGGCACATTGACCACGGCGGCATTGCGTCGCTGCAGATGGATGAAGTACAGCGCCGCCAGTACCGTCAAGCCGCTGACCAGCGCGCCCGTCCAGGGCAGGTCGGCCAGGTCGGCACCGCTGGCGACCACCAGACCGCCGATCCAGGCGCCCGCTGCGTTGCCGAGATTGAATGCACTCTGATTCAGCGTCGAACCCAGGTTCGGCGCCTCATGGGCCTGGTCAATGATCAGCAGTTGCAGGATCGGGCACAGGGCGAAGGCGAAGATTCCCCACAGCACCAGCGTAATGGCGGCCGGGATCACCGAGTGGCTGGTCTGGCTGAACGCGGCCAATACCACCACCACGGCCAGCGCCATGCCCACCAGTGACGGCAGCAGGCGACTGTCTGCCAGGCGCCCGCCGAGCATGCTGCCGGCCGTCAAACCGACGCCGAACAACAGCAGCATGATAGTCACGCCGTGGGGGCTGACGCCGGTGACGTCCTGCAGAATCGGGGCGATGTAGGTAAACACGCTGAACAGACTGGTCGATGCCAACACGCTCATGCCCAGCGCCAGCAGCACGTTGGTTTTGCCCAATACCTTGAATTCGCTGGCCAGGTTGGCCCTGTCCATCGCGATGTGCGTGGGCAGCCACACCCACTGTGCAATCGCGGCAATCACGCCGATCACCGACGCCGCCCAGAAGGTAGAGCGCCAGCCAGCGTATTGTCCGAGTGCCGTGCCCAGCGGCACGCCGAGCACGTTGGCCAGGGTCAGGCCGGTGAACATCATGGCAATCGCCTGGGCCCGTTTGTTGGGTGCGACCAGCCCGGCGGCCACGACCGAGCCGATGCCGAAGAACGCACCGTGACAGAGCGCGGTAATCACCCGCGCGGCCATCAGCGTGGCGTAGTTCGGCGCCAAGGCGCAGAGCATGTTGCCGAGAATGAACATCAGCGTCATGCCCAGCAGCGTGGCCTTTCGCGGCATGTTGGCCGTGCCGACGGCGAGGATCGGCGCACCGAACACCACGCCCAGCGCATAGCCGGTAATCAACAACCCGGCGTGGGGAATGCTCACGGCCAGATCGCGGGCGACGTCGGGCAACAGGCCCATGATGACGAATTCAGTGGTGCCGATGCCGAACGCGGCAACGGCGAGGGCAAGCAAGGCGAGTGGCATGCGCAAGGTCTCTGTCGGTAGTCTTGACGCTGTGATCAGGCATACGCATGCCAAAGTCCGTTCTCGACGAGAGCGGGCAGGGGCAGATTTTATTGGAATTAGTCTGTGCGCAACTGAGTGCGGCGTGGTCGCTTGCAGTATAAACAGCCGCAGACATATGGCGAATCAATTATCCGCCCGAACACTGTAGGAGCGAGCTTGCTCGCGATGAACGCCAACGATGACGCGTGCTTGCTGGCTAGTCGCGTTGCTCTTGGTCTATTCGCGAACAAGCTCGCGCCTGCAGGGGGGCGCGGAAAAATTAAAAAAGGAGTGTGCCGTGCTTGCAACGGCTTTGGTGTTGGTGGCGGCGCTGTTACACGCGGCGTGGAATACCTTGATCAAATTCAGCGCCGAACGGCTGCTGGTGGTGGCCTGCATGGACAGCGTGGCGTTGCTGTTTGTCGCCATCATGCTGCCGTTCGTGGCATTGCCGCCGCTGGAAATCTGGCCGTGGATCCTGGCGTCGGCGGCGTTCGAGTTGCTCTATCGCTACTTGTTGATCCAGGCCTATCGGGTCGGCGACCTGGGCTTGGTCTACCCGCTGATGCGAGGCTTGTCGCCGCTGGTGGTGCTGGCGTTGACGCTGATCTTTGCCGGCGAGGCGCTGACGGATCAGCAGGTTTTCGGAATTCTGCTGATCCCGCTCGGCATGCTGTGCCTGCTTTGGCAGGGCGGCGGCGGTGCACGCTTGCCGTGGTCGATGTTGCCGGTGGTGGCGTTGATCGGCTTGTGCATCGGTTGCTACACCTACATTGACGGCCAGGCGCTGCGGCGCTGGTCGCATCCGCTGGATTACCTGGTCTGGGTGACGTTGCTCAGTGCCTGGCCATTTCCGTTGTTGGCCTGGGTGAGCAAGCGACCGGCCTTCAAGCTGTTCTGGCGTGAGCAGTGGCGATTGGGGCTGGCGGTCGGGTTCTGCGTATTGTTCAGCTACGCTCTGGTGCTGTGGGCCATGCAGTTGGGTTCGATTGCCGAAGCGGCGGCGTTGCGCGAGATCAGTGTGATTCTGGTGGTGCTGTTCGGCATGCGCTATCTGAAAGAACCTTTCGGCAGACCTCGGCTCTTAGCCTGTGGGCTGGTGTTGGTTGGCATGCTGGTCATGAAGTTCTGACCGGCCCGCGAGGGAGCCCGATTGTCTATAACGTGAAGAAGGGACTGCTTTTATGACGGTTGCTCTGTGGTGCATTTTGATCGCGATTTTTCTGCCCTACCTGTGCACGGGGATCGCCAAGGCCAGTGGCCGGTACAACCTGAAAGACAACCATGACCCACGGGACTTTCTCGAGTCACTCAATGGTTTGGGTCGACGCGCACATGCGGCGCAACTGAACGGCTTCGAAGTGACCCCGGCGTTTGCGGCGGCCGTGATCGTGGCGCACCTGGTCGGCAATGCCGAACTGGTGACGATCAATGTGCTGTCGGTGTTGTTCATTACCAGTCGGCTGCTTTACATCATTTGCTATCTGGCGGACTGGGCGATTTTGCGGTCGCTGGTCTGGCTGGTGGGGATGGGCCTGATTGTGTCGTTTTTTGTTGTATCTGTTTGAATCTCTACCGCCGATAACTGCCGCTTCGCGAGCAGGCTCGCCCCCACAGGGGTATGCATTCCAATGTGGGAGCAAGCCTGCTCGCGAAGCTTTTTAGCGGGGAGTTCCGGTCTCAGGGTTTAGTCTTTTCTGCATCCGCCACCTGCGGTACTTGTGGCAATGCCGCCCCTTTGGGCCACAGCATCCAGATCTGCCCCTGCTGCTTCATGTCCCCGGCCAATTGCCCGGCGGCGTCGCCCGTTCCCCAGTACAAGTCCGCGCGTACTTCGCCGGCAATAGCGCCACCGGTGTCCTGTGCCGCCACGGGGCGGACCAGTGCCGTACCGTCCGGTTTGGTGGTCGACAACCACAACAGGCTGCCCAGCGGAATCACTTTGCGATCCACTGCCGCGCTGTACCCCGCCGTCAGCGGGACGTTCAGCGAGCCGCGAGGCCCTTCGTTGCTGTCGGGGTTGCGGGTGAAAAACACATAGCTGGGGTTGCTGCCGAGCAGTTCCGGAATGCGTGTCGGGTTCGCCTTGGCCCAGGTGCTGATCGCACCCATGGTCACGTCCTCTTTCTTCAACTCGCCTTGCTCGACCAGCCAGCGACCGATGGGTCGATACGGATGGCCGTTCTGATCGGCATAAGCGATGCGCAACTGACGGCCACTGTCGAGCTGGATGCGACCCGAGCCCTGGATTTGCAGGAACTGCAGGTTCATCGGGTCGGTCAGCCAGGCCACCACCGGCGCCTTGACGCCCTTGCTCTCGATGGTGGCTGCATCGTCATAAGGTTTGAGCACGCGGCCTTCGAGCCGACCGCGCAGGCGTTTGCCTTTGAGTTCCGGATAGAGGCTGTCCAGCGCAACGATGATCATGTCTTCGGGCACGCCATACACCGGGATGTTCGCCGTTGCGGTCTGGGTCAGGCTGCCGGGGTATACCGGTTCGTAGTAGCCGGTGATCAGGCCATTGGGGTTATCGTTGGCAGCGCGCAGGCCATAGACGTCAAGGTTCTGCTTGAGAAAGCCACGGATTTCGTTGGCGGTCTGCGGAACGTTGGCGGCCGCCGTGCAGGTTGCGCCCCAGACCGGGTCAGTCTTGAGTCGGGTGCAAGCGCTGCGCCACGAGCCGAAACCGGCGACAAGGTCATTGTCCGACACCGCCGGCAGTGCTTCCCACTTGGCACTGGAGTAGGTGGCCAGGGCGTGGGTTTTCGGTTTGTTGTTGTCACCACCGGTGCAGCCTGCGAGCAGGGCCACCATCGGCAGGGTCCAGGCCAGGCTGTGACGCCATGCCTTGAAACGGCTATTCATGGAGTGATTTCCTTTGCCGGTTGCCTGAGTGCTCCATGCGCTCAGGCAACCCTTATCGATAATAGGGCTATTGGTGTTTGCCGATGACGCGAGGATACTGGCCGCCATTTCCCGTGACTTGAAGCCAACATGACTCTTAAAAGACTTTCTGTTGTATTGCTGGCCTGCCTGACGTTGACCGCTTGCGGCGCGGTCGATCCCAACTCGCCGCTCGGTCAGCGCAAGGCTATTTTCAAGCAAATGCTCAAGACCGGCGAAGACCTGGGTGGCATGTTGCGTGGCCGGATTGCATTCGATGGCCAGAAATTCGCTGACGGCGCCGTGAAGCTCGATGCGTTGTCCCATGAGCCATGGAAACATTTTCCGCAAGTGCGCGAAGAAGATCACACCAGCGCCAAAAGCGATGTCTGGGAGCAGCAGGCACGCTTTCAGGCCATGGCCCGCGATCTTGAAAAGGCTACCGGTGAACTGGTGACGGTCAGTCAGGTTCAACCCTACAAGGCCAGCAATCTGGGGCCGGCGGTGCAGAAGGTCGAGGACGCCTGTAGTGCGTGTCATAAAGCGTTTCGGGATCATTGATTGCCTGAGATGACCGGGTAACTGAACAACTGTGGCGAGGGAGCTTGCTCCCGTCGGGTTGCGCAGCAGCCCCAAAGCCATTCAACCGATTTGTATCAGAAAGACCTGGTCGGCCGAATGTGCGACGGCTGCGCCGCCGAGCGGGAGCAAGCTCCCTCGCCACAGCGTTCGTGGACTACTTATCCAGTTCATCCAGCGCGTCCTGCAATTCCTTGCGCGACTCGGCGAGTTTGTCCTTGCGCTTGTTGATCTTGTCGGGATCGCCCTTTTTCATGGCCTTGTCGAGGTCGGCCTGACGAACGCTGACTTCATGTTTGGCGTCGAGGACCCTGTTTTCCCGTTCCTTTTTCAAGGAGGCGTCGGTGCAATGTTCGGTGACTTCGCTCAAGGCTTTTTCCAGGCCGGCCTGCTGGTCCGCATTGCCGTGGGATTTGGCCAGTTCGATCTGATTGATGATGCCTTGCTTCTTGGCGGCGCAGCCCGTCAGCTCCGGTGCCTCTTCAGCGGCCATCAGCGGGGCGGCCAACACGCTGCAGAGGGTCAACAGGGCGAGCGGTGAAAGAAGTTTCATAAAAGCTCCAGGTGAAAAGGCGATCGGGTCAGCGCAGCGATGGCTTGTTTGAGCTCATCGGTACCACAGGGTTCCCGCACGGGCGGGCAGCTGCGGCCGTTAAAAACCGTCGATCCCCACCCTGCGTAAAGTTTCACTCAAGGCCAGGACCTGCGGGTCGCGGAAAAATGCGCTCAATTGCGCCGCGCGTCCCGGGCCGATCCCGGCCTCGGCCTGCCATTGTCCGGTGTCTCGCCGGGCCAGTTCCTGCCAGGAATCGGCAAGGTTCGCTTTGCCTGTCGGCGGCAAACCCAGTGCTTTCAACCAGCGTATAAAAGGGCGTTGCCGGGCACTGTTGAAACTGTCCACGAGACGAGCGGCACTGCGCTCGCCGAAACCGTCAATGTTAGCAAGCTCTTGAGCATCGAGGGTCAACCAATCCAGCAGGTTGTTCAGATGACCTGCCGCAAGCAATCTTTCCCAGGTGCCAGGGCCGACATGGGGCAAGGCCAGGCCCTGCTTGCCACTGAGCCAGGACAGGCGCGCAAGAAACTGACTTTCGCAGCCCGGCGTCGGTTGCCAGCAACTGAGCGGATGAAAGTCTTCTGCCGCCGGCACCCTCAGGTCTGGGCGCAGGGTGCTACGCAATACGACGTCATCCAGCCTCGGAATGGTCAGGCCCGCCAGGCTGATCGCGACCTGGTCGCCCGGACGGATATCCAGGGTTTGCCAGCGCTGCAGGGAGCCCACGCTGACGCGTTTGATTTGCCGGTCATCGAGTGTCACCGGTGTCAGCTCCAGTAGCGGGGTGATGCGCCCGGTCCGGCCAACCTTGAAGTGAACCTTGCGCACTTCGGCCAGCGCCTGAGCGAAAGGGTATTTCCAGGCGGCGATCCAATACGGCGGTTTGGCCTGCCAGCGTTCGGCGGGCGGGCGCTGCTCCTGGCGCAGGACGATGCCATCAGTGGCGAAGGGAAGGGGCGAGCGATACCAGTGATCACGCCAGCGTTCGGCGTCGGCGAAACCACTGATCGGCTGGCTGTAGGCAGAGCTATCGGGGAAGCCCAGCGTATTCAGGGCTGCATGACGGGCGAGCAAACTCGCAGGCCCCTGTGGCCAGTCCCAGACAAACAGACCGATACCCGCCGTCTGTCCGGCATCCAGCACCTTGCGGGCCATCAGGCCGGCCACCGTGGTGCGGGCATTGAGGCTGCCGGCCCGGACTTGTACGTGGTCGGTCAGGCGCCAGTAGAGTTCGCCTTGCACGACCAAGTCCAGTGGTTGCGACAGTTGACCGGGAATGTCCGGTATCTGGCGCGCCGCGGCCGTCCAGTCCTGGCCACTTACACCGTCGCCGCGACTGATGGCTTGCACAAGCAGGCCACCGCGATACACCAGGGTGACCGCCACACCGTCGACTTTGGGTTGAACCCACACATCGGAGCGATCCCGCAGCCAATGCTCGACGGCGCGGGCATCGCGCAGTTTTTCCAGGCCAGTGTGGACGACAGGGTGGGGAACCGTGCCGCGCGCGGTGCGCAGCGGATCTGTGGAGGGGGCGAGGTTGAAGCATTGGCGCCAATCGATGAGGCGTGTGCGGGACTGGTCATACAGTTCATCGGTGACCAGTGAGCGTCCCTGGCGGTGATAGTGGTCGTCCCAGGTGTCGATTTGTTTTTGCAGGGCGGTGATTTCGATCAAGGCCCGTTCAGAAGGCCAGTCGGGGCATTGGTCTGCCTGGGCGTTCAGGCAGGAGAAAATGAACAGGCAGGTAAAAAACAGGCGCAGGTTGCGGAACATCGCGAGCGTCCTTGCTCATGGGGATGTTTGAAAGCTAGGTCAGTAATGGTGGGTGCGAGGAACGGGAGTTTTGCCGGGTATTTCTGCTGGCAGTGCCGGCCTTTTCGCGGGCAAGCCCCGTTCCCACAGGGTTCGATGGTGTACACAGAATATGCGCCCGCCCAATCCTTGCTCGCGAAGGCGGTGATGCGGTGAGCATAAAAAAGCCCTGCACGGCGAACCGTGCAGGGCTTTTGGGGACCGCGGGGAAGGCTTACAGGCCGGCAGCGGAGCGCAGGGCTTCGGCGCGGTCGGTTTTTTCCCAGGTGAATGTGGTGAAGGTGTCGTCGCCCACAGTCTTGGTTGTCGGGGTGCGACCGAAGTGGCCGTACGCAGCGGTTTCGCGGTACATCGGGTGCAGCAGGTCAAGCATCTTGGTGATGGCGTATGGGCGCAGGTCGAAGATTTCGCGGACCAGTTTGACGATTTTGTCGTCGCTGATCTTGCCGGTGCCGAAGGTGTTCAACGAGATCGACGTCGGCTGGGCGACGCCGATGGCGTAGGAAACCTGAATCTCGCAGCGTTCGGCCAGACCAGCAGCGACGATGTTCTTGGCGACATAACGGCCGGCGTAGGCCGCCGAACGGTCAACCTTCGATGGATCCTTGCCGGAGAACGCGCCACCGCCGTGACGGGCCATGCCGCCGTAGCTGTCAACGATGATCTTGCGACCGGTCAGGCCGCAGTCGCCGACCGGGCCGCCGATGATGAACTGGCCAGTCGGGTTGATGTGGAACTGGGTGTCCTTGGACAGCAGTTCGGCCGGCAGCACGTGCTTGACGATCAGCTCCATCACGCCTTCGCGCAGGTCGTTGTACGACACATCCGGGTTGTGCTGGGTCGACAGAACAACGGCGTCGATGCCGACAACCTTGCCGTTTTCGTAGCGGCAGGTCACTTGCGACTTGGCATCCGGACGCAGCCAGGGCAGCAGGCCGGATTTGCGGGCTTCGGCTTGCCTTTGTACAAGCTGGTGCGAGAAGGTGATCGGTGCAGGCATCAGCACGTCGGTTTCGTTGCTGGCGTAGCCGAACATCAGGCCCTGGTCGCCAGCGCCCTGATCTTCAGGCTTGGCACGGTCGACGCCCTGGTTGATGTCAGGGGACTGCTTGCCGATGATGTTCATCACGCCGCAGGTCGCGCCGTCGAAACCGACGTTGGAGCTGGTGTAGCCGATGTCGGTGATCACGTCACGAACGATCTGCTCCAGGTCAACCCAGGCCGAGGTGGTGACTTCGCCGGCGATGATCGCCACGCCCGTTTTCACCAGAGTCTCGCACGCCACACGGGCGAACTTGTCTTCAGCAATGATGGCGTCCAGCACCGCATCAGAAATCTGGTCGGCGATTTTGTCCGGATGCCCTTCAGACACGGACTCGGAGGTGAAAAGGGAGTATTCGCTCATCTCGATGTTTTCCTGATATTTACCGATGGTGAGTGTCGCCAGTCGACCGCTGAAAATGGCGGACCTGAATCTGGAAACCATTACGTAAGCCTACATAGAGGCTTTCCCCGGGAACGAGTCCCGCAGCGGTGGCCCAACGGGCCAGATCGTCCTGTTCAAACCCCAACCAGAGATCACCGCAGGCTTCCCTGGCCCAACTCTGGTTGTGGCTACATAACTCTGTCACTAACAGGCTACCGCCTGGTTGCAGCAAGTCGGCCATGTGCTTGAGCGCTTCGGCCGGCGCGGCGAAATGGTGCAGCACCATGTTCAGTACAACGCAATCTGCCGTCAGGCTGACGCCATTCAATGCATCGGCCAGTTGCAGGGTAACGTTAGCCAGCGCGTCGCGTTCGCAAACCTGGCGGGCCAGTTCAAGCATCGCCGAGCTGTTATCCAGCGCCGTGACCTGAGCGAAACGGCGCGCCAGTTCCGGCAGAAAAGCGCCATCACCGGGGCCGACTTCAATCGCCGTGGCGTCAGCGCTGAAGCTCAATTTGTCGAGCAAGGCCACCACGCTTTCGCGGTACTGCGGCAGGCCGGCAATCAAGTCTTGCTGGGCGCGAAATTTCTCCGCGACCCGTGAGAAAAAGTCCTGGCTGGCGGCTGCCCGTTGTCCATGGACCTGAGCAATTCGTGACTGCACATCGACAGGCAGGGGCAGGTTGTCCACTTCTTCGAGCAAGGCGGCGTGCAGCTTGCCGCCCAGCAGTTCGGTGTGGGGCAGGGCGCGACGGTAGAAAATCGCATTGCCTTCACGGCGGGTCGCCACCAGGTCGGCCTGGGCCAGTACCTTGAGGTGATGACTCATGCCGGACTGGCCGATGCCGAAGATCTGCGCCAGCTCCAGTACGCCAAACGAGTCGTTGGCCAGTGCGCGCAATACATTCAACCGCAGAGGATCGCCGCCGGCCTTGCACAGGGCCGCCAGGTCATCGCAATCGTCATGTCGAATGGAAGGCGCGCGTAGATTCATAAGGCCGGCAGTCTAGACACGCGCCGAAAGCACCGCAAGGGCAATATCAAAAAGTTTTGATATTGCACGATAAATGGCACTTCTCACGAGGTGGTTAACTCTACAAGCGAACAGCGGAAAGGTTTCATCAGTCGAAACCGCCGTAAACCATGGGAAAAACGTCTCCAGATGACTATCTGTCATTGCCCCGAGGCGGCCGGGTGAGGGAAAATGCTCGCCTTTTTTCCGTTTCGTTTATTCAAACCCCAGGAGATCAGCGATGCCTAGCCGTCGTGAGCGTGCCAACGCCATTCGTGCCCTCAGCATGGATGCCGTGCAAAAAGCCAACAGCGGCCATCCCGGTGCCCCCATGGGTATGGCGGATATCGCCGAAGTGCTTTGGCGCGACTACCTCAAGCACAACCCGAGCAATCCATCGTTCGCCGACCGTGACCGCTTCGTGCTGTCCAACGGTCACGGCTCGATGTTGATCTACTCGCTGCTGCACCTGACCGGCTACGACCTGTCGATCGACGACCTGAAGCAGTTCCGCCAACTGCACAGCCGCACCCCGGGTCACCCGGAATTCGGTTACACCCCGGGCGTCGAGACCACCACCGGTCCACTGGGTCAGGGCCTGGCCAACGCCGTGGGTTTTGCCCTGGCTGAAAAAGTCATGGCGGCGCAGTTCAACCGTCCAGGGCACAACATCGTTGACCACCACACCTACGTTTTCCTGGGTGATGGCTGCATGATGGAAGGCATTTCCCACGAAGTCGCTTCCCTGGCCGGTACCTTGGGCCTGGGCAAGCTGATTGCCTTCTACGATGACAACGGCATTTCCATCGACGGCGAAGTCGAAGGCTGGTTCACCGACGACACGCCGAAGCGTTTCGAAGCCTACAACTGGCAAGTGATCCGCAATGTCGACGGTCACGACCCGGAAGAAATCAAGACCGCGATCGAGACTGCACGCAAGAGCCCGCTGCCGACCCTGATCTGCTGCAAGACCACCATCGGCTTCGGTTCGCCGAACAAGCAAGGCAAGGAAGACTGCCACGGCGCCCCGCTGGGTGACGCGGAAATCGCCCTGACCCGTGCGGCGCTGAAGTGGAACCATGGCCCGTTCGAAATCCCGGCCGACATCTACGCCGAGTGGGACGCCAAGGAAGCCGGCCGCGCCGTCGAAGCCGAGTGGGACCAGCGTTTCGCGGCCTACTCCGCCGCTTTCCCGACTGAAGCCAACGAGCTGATCCGTCGCCTGAGCGGCGAGCTGCCGGCTGACTTCAGCGAAAAAGCCGATGCCTACATCGCCGAAGTGGACGCCAAAGGCGAAACCATCGCCAGCCGCAAGGCCAGCCAGAACGCGCTGAACGCGTTCGGTCCGCTGCTGCCCGAGTTCCTCGGCGGTTCGGCTGACCTGGCCGGTTCCAACCTGACCCTGTGGAAAGGCTGCAAGGGCGTCACCGCTGATGACGCCAGCGGCAACTACATGTACTACGGTGTGCGCGAGTTCGGCATGACCGCCATCATGAACGGCGTTGCCCTGCACGGCGGCCTGGTGCCTTACGGCGCGACCTTCCTGATGTTCATGGAATACGCCCGCAATGCCGTGCGCATGTCGGCCCTGATGAAGCAGCGCGTGATCCATGTCTACACCCACGACTCCATCGGTCTGGGCGAAGACGGTCCGACTCACCAGCCAATCGAGCAACTGGCCAGCCTGCGCTGCACGCCGAACCTCGACACCTGGCGTCCAGCCGATGCCGTTGAATCGGCGGTGAGCTGGAAGTATGCGCTGGAGCGTAAAGACGGTCCTTCGGCCCTGATCTTCTCGCGTCAGAACCTGCAACACCAAACCCGTTCTGCCCTGCAGATCGCCGACATCAGCCGCGGTGGCTACGTGTTGAAAGATTGCGCGGGCGAGCCTGAGCTGATCCTGATCGCCACCGGTTCGGAAGTTGGCCTGGCCGTACAGGCCTTCGACAAACTGACCGAGCAGGGCCGCAAGGTACGTGTGGTTTCCATGCCGTGCACCAGCGTGTTCGATGCCCAGGACGCCGGTTACAAGCAGTCGGTTCTGCCGTTGCAAGTCAGCGCCCGTATCGCCATCGAGGCCGCTCACGCGGACTACTGGTACAAGTACGTCGGCCTGGAAGGTCGCGTGATCGGCATGACCACCTACGGCGAGTCGGCGCCTGCGCCTGCCTTGTTCGAAGAGTTCGGCTTCACCCTGGAAAACATCCTGGGTCAGGCTGAAGAGCTGCTGGAAGACTAAGCACAACGCGGCGGTTTCACGACCGCCGCGATTCCCTTGTAGGAGCGAGCAGGCTCGCGATGGTGGCCCAGACAACGCGGGTATTCAGGCACCCAGCGTTATCGTTAGCGACCATCGCGAGCCGGCTCGCTCCTACAGTGGGGTGTGTTGCACACAAGAATTTCGTCTGACTGCGTCTATCGAGAACCCCATGCCTCAACCGCGTCCCTACAAAGTTGCACTCAACGGCTACGGCCGGATTGGTCGTTGCGTCTTGCGTGCGTTGTTCGAGCGAGGCGAGAAGGCCGGGTTTGAAATTGTCGCGATCAACGATCTGGCCGACATGGCCAGCATCGAATACCTGACACGCTTCGACTCCACCCACGGGCGCTTTCCCGGCGAGGTGAAGGTCGACGGCGATTGTCTGCATATCAATGGCAACTGCGTGAAGGTCCTGCGCAGTGCCACCCCCGAAAACATCGATTGGGCGTCCCTGGGCGTCGATCTGGTGCTGGAGTGCTCCGGCGCCTACCACACCCGCGCAGACGGCCAGCGTTTTCTCGACGCCGGCGCGCCACGGGTGCTGTTTTCCCAGCCGATGGCCAGCGAGTCGGATGTCGACGCCACCATCGTCTACGGCGTGAACCAGGATTGCCTGACCGGTGATGAACTGCTGGTGTCCAACGCGTCCTGCACCACCAACTGCGGCGTGCCGTTGTTGCGCCTGCTGGATCAGGCGATTGGTCTGGAGTATGTATCGATCACCACCATTCACTCGGCGATGAACGATCAGCCGGTGATCGATGCGTATCACCATGAAGACCTGCGTCGCACCCGTTCGGCGTTTCAGTCGGTGATTCCGGTGTCCACTGGTCTGGCGCGCGGCATCGAACGCCTGTTGCCGGAACTTGCCGGGCGAATTCAGGCCAAAGCCGTACGGGTGCCAACGGTTAACGTGTCTTGCCTCGACATTACGATGCAGACCGTCAGCGATACCGATGCCGTCGAGGTCAACCGGATCCTGCGCGAGGCTGCCACCAGCGGCCCGCTCAAAGGCCTTTTGGCCTACACCGAGCTCCCCCATGCAAGCTGTGATTTCAATCATGACCCACATTCGGCCATCGTCGATGCCAGTCAGACCCGTGTTTCCGGCCCCCGGCTGGTCAACATCCTGGCCTGGTTCGACAACGAATGGGGTTTTGCCAACCGAATGCTGGATGTAGCAGAACATTATCTGCAAACAGCTACTTCACTTTCTGTCTCTACAAAACAGTAACTCAGGAAATGCGACCCATGACCGTGTTGAAGATGTCCGACCTCGATCTGCAAGGTAAGCGCGTATTGATCCGCGAAGACCTCAACGTCCCAGTCAAGGACGGAGTTGTCACCAGCGACGCGCGAATCCTGGCTTCGCTGCCGACCATCAAGCTGGCCCTGGAAAAAGGCGCGGCCGTGATGGTTTGTTCGCACCTTGGCCGTCCGACCGAAGGTGAATTCTCGGCCGAGAACAGCCTCAAGCCAGTCGCCGACTACCTGAGCAAGGCCCTGGGCCGTGAAGTGCCGCTGGTGGCTGACTACCTGGGCGGCGTTGACGTCAAGGCCGGCGACATCGTGCTGTTCGAAAACGTGCGCTTCAACAAGGGCGAGAAAAAGAACGCTGACGAACTGGCCCAGCAATACGCCGCCCTGTGCGACGTGTTTGTGATGGACGCCTTCGGCACCGCTCACCGTGCCGAGGGTTCGACCCACGGCGTGGCCAAGTTCGCCAAAGTTGCTGCGGCAGGTCCCCTGCTGGCTGCCGAGCTGGAAGCACTGGGCAAAGCGCTCGGCGCCCCGGCCAAGCCTATGGCCGCCATCGTCGCGGGCTCCAAGGTGTCGACCAAGCTCGACGTGCTGAACAGCCTGAGCCAGATCTGCGACCAGTTGATCGTCGGCGGCGGCATCGCCAACACCTTCCTCGCGGCTGCCGGTCACCCGGTCGGCAAGTCCCTGTACGAGCCGGACCTGCTCGACACCGCTCGCGCCATCGCCGCCAAGGTCAGCGTGCCGCTGCCGGTGGACGTGGTAGTGGCCAAGGAATTCGCTGAAAGCGCCGAAGCGACCGTCAAGCTGATCGCCGACGTGGCGGCCGACGACATGATCCTGGACATCGGCCCACAGACCGCAGCGAATTTCGCCGAGCTGCTGAAGTCGTCGAAAACCATCCTGTGGAATGGCCCGGTCGGCGTGTTCGAATTCGATCAGTTCGGTAACGGCACCAAAGTGCTGGCCCAGGCCATCGCGGACAGCGCGGCATTCTCCATTGCCGGCGGCGGCGACACCCTGGCCGCTATCGATAAGTATGGCGTTGCCGGGCAAATCTCCTACATTTCTACCGGTGGCGGCGCGTTCCTCGAATTCGTCGAAGGCAAAGTGCTGCCAGCCGTTGAAGTCCTGGAAAGCCGGGCCAAGGCCTGAGGGTCGCCCGTTTGACCTGGCAAGGGAGTGTTCACATGGTCAAGACGCTAGCGCTGTTGGTCGTCGCGGGCTCACTGGCGGCTTGCGGGAGTAACCCGAAAGCCACGCCGGAGCCTGCGCCGGTTGCGCCCCAGAACGGCTGCTACCAGGCCGAGTGGCAGGCGGAAACCAATCCGGTGATCAACAAGCGTTCCGGGCCTGATGGCCTGGACAAATACGAGACACAGACCCCCGCCAAGGAACATGGTTGCCCTTGACGGGTCTGACTGATTACTCAGGGCTGGCGGCGTGTGCTGTCAGTCGAGGAGCACGGATGAAAGGTTTTATCGCCGTCGCGGCGTTGTCGTTGCTGGCCGGTTGTTCTCAGTTGAACCTGTTCCAGTCGTCCGCTCCTGTGGATAACTGGACCACCTGGACCTGCGACAGCCAGGCCAAAGTGCTTTGGCGCTACACCGATGACAGCCGCAAGGCAGTTGATGTGCGCCTGGGCGGTGCCGATCAGGTCTACCGCTTGAAGCAGGAGCCGGGCGCGTCCGGTTCGTTGTACAGCGACAACATGCTGGCGTTTCACATAAAAGGTGAGGAAGGCCTGGTTTACTGGGTCGCCACCAATGATTTGATCGGGCGTGGTTGTAAAGCGCAATGATTGACACACCACGGACCCAATGTGGGAGCGAGCCTGCTCGCGATGGTCGCTAACGATAACGCTGGCTATCTGGTTAAACGCGTTGTCCAGAAGTCCATCGCGAGCGGGCTCGCTCCCACAGGGATCTTTGTAGTGTTTGAGGTTTTGGTAACACCGAATTCGCAGCCCGGGCCAACCCCCGATCTGCAATAACTTGAATAGCCGCCGCCGCTACGGCAGGCTGGCACGATTAACGACCCAAACCGGGAGAGACACACACAATGGCACTTATCAGCATGCGCCAGATGCTGGACCACGCAGCCGAGTTCGGCTACGGCGTTCCAGCCTTCAACGTCAACAACCTTGAGCAGATGCGCGCCATCATGGAAGCCGCTGACAAGACTGACTCCCCGGTGATCGTCCAGGCTTCGGCCGGTGCTCGCAAATACGCCGGCGCGCCGTTCCTGCGTCACCTGATTCTGGCGGCAATCGAAGAATTCCCGCACATCCCGGTGTGCATGCACCAGGACCACGGCACCAGCCCTGACGTCTGCCAGCGTTCCATCCAGCTGGGCTTCAGCTCGGTCATGATGGACGGCTCCCTGGGCGAAGACGGCAAGACCCCGACCGACTACGACTACAACGTCCGTGTCACCCAGCAAACCGTGGCCATGGCTCACGCCTGCGGCGTTTCGGTAGAAGGCGAGCTGGGCTGCCTGGGTTCGCTGGAAACCGGCATGGCCGGTGAAGAAGACGGTATCGGTGCCGAAGGCGTTCTGGATCACAGCCAGATGCTGACCGACCCGGAAGAAGCCGCTGACTTCGTCAAGCGTACTCAGGTCGATGCCCTGGCCATCGCCATCGGCACCAGCCACGGCGCCTACAAGTTCACCAAGCCACCTACCGGCGACGTGCTGGCGATCGATCGCATCAAGGAAATCCACAAGCGCATCCCGAACACTCACCTGGTGATGCACGGTTCGTCTTCGGTTCCGCAAGAGTGGCTGGCGATCATCAACCAGTACGGCGGCGACATCAAAGAAACCTACGGCGTACCGGTTGAAGAAATCGTTGAAGGCATCAAGCACGGCGTGCGCAAGGTCAACATCGACACCGACCTGCGTCTGGCATCCACTGGCGCAATGCGTCGCCTGATGGCCACCAACCCGAGCGAATTCGATCCGCGTAAATTCTTCGGCGCCACCGTGACGGCCATGCGCGACGTGTGCATTGCTCGCTACGAAGCCTTCGGCACTGCGGGCAACGCTTCGAAGATCAAGCCGATCTCCCTGGAAGCGATGTTCCAGCGTTACCTGAAAGGTGAGTTGAACGCCAAGGTCAACTAAGCCTCCAGCGTTTGATTTGCATGAAAAACCCGTCGGAAGGCGGGTTTTTTTATGGGCGTGTTAAAAGTCAAAGCTTGAATCTATTCATTTTATTAGTTGTAGGAAGAGTTGCTCAATGAGCAGGTATTTTTCCGTTTGTTTTGGTGGCCTTTGACAGGGTATAGGGCATGCGCTAAATGAGTTTGTCGATGGCTGGATTGCCATCGATTTTGTTTATTCATGGAAGAGGAACTTGAGCATGTTTTCTGGAAAAAATATCAAGCAATCAGGTCTTTATGTTTTATCGATGTTGTTCATGGGGGCTGGCTTGGCCGGCGCCCATGCGGCAGACCGCTTTTTTACGGCCTCCATTGATAGCAAAGGTGCAGTGATAAGGCAGTCGCCCGAATGGATCAGTGGTGTGAAACATTACCCCCGGCCGGGATACTTTTCTGAATATGAAATATCCCTCAAGGCTGGCGTATTTGAGCGAGCATCAGAGTTCTGCTCTGTATCAGTTACCGATGTTGAGTCATACGACGATTTGTTATTCGCTCAAGCCAAACTGGCTGGAACGCCGACGACGCGTAAGTTGAAAGTGATCACCCAAGTATCAGGCAGTTCAGAAAAGGATGTGGGGACGTCGAAGAGTTTCATGCTGATGTGCGTTCGCTAGACTTCAGGACGAGCAAGTGATCCGGCGGGTTTTCGGTCGCGCCGGGTCACTCTGTTGCAGCCTCGTCAGGTGTTTCGGGACTTGAAAGACAAGACCGTTATTTATCGTGATCAATGTCCAGCTTGCTGAACGTCACCATCCCGCCCTCGCTGGTATATCCGGTGTTGTCCTGCACATACACCCCAGCCTTGAAGTACAACGGTTTATCGCGCCACGTCGCGCTGATATTGGTATCCCACTGGTAACCCGCCGCGCTGATGCCAAGCGCGCCCCCAGGGCTGAGGTGGATGAGGTAGGAGAACTGCTGATTGAGTTTCACACCGGTGGCGATGGTGATCACCCGGCCCTCATCGTCATCGGGATGCATGCGCACTTTGGCGACGATATTGCCGTTCAAGGTCGAGGTCTTGTATTGGTACTCGACCTTCACCAAGGGCTTCTGGCTTTTATAGGCATGGATCTGGCCAATCACGATCTTGCCCGAACTGGGCACCTGGTTCACCGCGAGGGTGGCGCGCAGGGAGTTGTCGGCGTCCGGGTAGTACCAGTTTTTCAGCGTGCCATTGCTGTAGGTTTCTCGCAGTTCGGTGCGTGGGTAGATGGCATTTTCAGTGCGCGAGCCGGTCACCGGGGTCCAGAAGAACAGCGTGCCGGTGTCGGAATGGAAGTATTGATCCTTGAAGCCGTTCACCAGTTTGGAGGTTTCAACGGTGTATGGCGGGCTGCCGACAGGAACGCTGAGGTTCCAGGTTGCGAGGTCGATCATAGTCAGAAACTTCCACGAATTTTTTACTGCACGCGCGTGCCAATCGCTCTAGCACGCGCCTTTGGGCGGCCTTTATAAGCGTAGAGGACTTCTTTGTTAACGCCCGTCCGGCGGTTTGCTGGCGTCAACATCCTGTCGAAATGCCATCTATCCCGGTTTTAGCGGGCTGTAGCGCCGACCGTTAGTCGGCAAATGAACCCTTCAGTTAAATGATGGCGCTCTGACACCTTCTGATTTTCCGGATCCGGGTCTAGAGTGAAGGCTTAGTATTTGTCCGGTTTTCACAAGAGCCCGGCCTGACGTCCCGAATATAGAGAAGCAGCATGGAATGCGCCCACCCGAAGCCAGTCGAAGGCAGCTCAACCTTATTAATCGTCGACGATTACCCTGAAAACCTGATCAGCATGCGCGCGTTGTTGCAGCGCCAGGACTGGCAAGTCATCACCGCGGCTTCGGGTTTCGAAGCCCTCAGCCTGTTGCTGGAACACGATGTCGACCTGGTGCTGCTGGATGTGCAGATGCCGGGCATGGATGGTTTTGAAGTCGCGCGCCTGATGCGCGGCAGTCAGCGAACCTGCCTCACACCGATAATTTTCCTGACGGCCAATGAACAGTCCCAGGATGCCGTGATCAAGGGCTATGCCAGTGGCGCGGTGGATTACCTGTTCAAGCCGTTCGACCCGCAAATTCTCAAGCCCAAGGTTCAGGCATTGCTGGAGCACCAGCGTAATCGCCGGGCATTGCAGCGCCTGAGCCATGACCTGGAAGTCGCTCGCGCCTTCAATGCCTCGGTGTTGGATAACGCCGCCGAGGGTATTCTGGTGGTTGGCGAAGACGGCCGGATCGGCTTTGCCAACCCGGCGATCTCGCGGCTGCTCACGGCCCCGGTGCAAGAACTGCAAGGCCGGGAGTTTCTGGATTTCCTGCAAAAACCGCATGTCCCGGTCTGGGCCGATTCGGATCTGTTGGCCGGGTACAGGCGCGGCGAAACCTTGCGTCTGCACGATGCGCTGTTGCGTACCGCGCCCGGACAGCAGGTGCCCGTGGCCCTGTCCTGCGCGCCGTTGCCCGCCGAACAGCGGGCGATGGTGGTGACGATCCAGGACATGTCGGTGGTGCGTCACCTGCATCAGCAACTGGAATCCCAGGCGGTCACCGACCCGCTCACCGGGCTGCTCAATCGGCGCGGTTTTTACCAGACCGTGGAGAACCTGCTGCTGCGCGGCGAGCGCTCCGACAGTGCCTGGGTGCTGTTGTACCTGGACCTCGATGGCTTCAAGCGAGTCAACGATTCCCTCGGTCACGATGCCGGCGACCGGGTGCTGCGTTGGGTGTCCGAGCAACTGAAGGCCTGCCTGCGGCCGTTCGATATCCTGGCGCGCATGGGCGGCGACGAATTCACCGCGTTTCTGGACCTGGAATTCCCGGAGCAAGCGGCCAAGATCGCGGAAAAACTGATCGAGCGGGTTTCGATTTGTCAGCAGATCGACGGTCTGGATATTGCCTTGGGTGCGAGCATCGGCATCGCCACATTCCCGGATTGCGGTGCCAATCTGGACGGGTTGCTGCGGGCTTCCGACATCGCCATGTACGAGGCCAAGCGCGCCGGGCGACAACAATATCGCTTTTACGATCATGAAATGAACGGACGGGCACGCTCGCGGCTGATGCTCGAAGAAAGTGTGCGCACGGCCATCGAGAATCGCGATTTCAATCTGGTGTATCAACCCCTGGTGTCCATCGCCGACGGGCAGATTCGTGGCTTCGAGGCGTTGCTGCGCTGGCAGCACCCCAGCGTTGGCGATGTGCCCCCAGGGCTGTTTTTGCCGTTGCTGGAAGAGGCGCGGTTGATCAGTCGGCTGGGCAGCTGGATTTACCATCGCGGTGCCGGGCAGCGCAAAGCCTGGGAAACGCTGTTTGCCGAGGATCTGGTGCTGGGCGTCAGTTTGAGCAGCACGCAATTTGCCATGCCCAATCTGGTCACCGAGTTGCGCCAGGTGCTGGAGCGACATGGCTTGCAGGCGCGTCACCTGGAAGTCGAGGTGACGGAAGAGGCCTTGATGCATCATCCGGAAGAAACCCGTAAACAGCTGCGGTTGCTGCGTAATCTTGGGGTCCGGGTCGCGCTGGATGACTTCGGTTCCGGCCCCTGTTCGCTGGCTCATTTGCGCGATCTGGAACTGGATACGCTCAAACTTGACCGCCATTTGATCGCCCGGCTACCGGATTCTTCACGGGATGCAGCGCTGGTGCGCAATGTCATTGAGCTGTGCAAGCAGTACGGGATGCTGGTGATTGCCGAAGGGGTGGAAACCATGGCGCAGTACGACTGGCTGCAAGCCCATGGCTGCGAATATGTGCAGGGCTTTCTGGTATCGCGTCCGATGATGGCCGAGGACACCGGCCACTTTGCGCAGCCGTTTGACTGGAGCGCGCTGACGCGCTGAATTCGCTACACTGGCGACCTTTTCGTCACTTGTGTTGCCGCACCGATGACCGCGTTGAAATACCTCCAGGCTTATCCCGCCACGTTGCAGGACCAGGTACGCCAGTTGATCGCTGACGATCGGCTGGGCGACTACCTGAGCCAGCGTTACCCGGAAAAACACGGCGTGCAGAGCGATAAGGCGCTGTACACCTACGCGCTCGACCTCAAGCAGGAATACCTGCGCAACGCACCGGCCATCGACAAGGTGTTGTTCGACAACCGTCTGGACCTGACTCACCGGGCACTGGGGCTGCACACAACGATTTCCCGGATACAGGGCGGCAAGCTCAAGGCCAAGAAGGAAATTCGCATCGCCTCGCTGTTCAAGGAAGCGCCTTCCGAGTTTCTGAAAATGATCGTGGTACATGAGTTGGCGCACTTCAAGGAATCCGATCACAACAAGGCGTTCTACAAACTGTGCGAACACATGCTGCCGGGCTATCACCAGGTGGAGTTCGATGTGCGGGTGTACCTGACCTGGCGGGATATGCAATAAAAGAAAAGGATCGTCAGATGGATGTCAGCAAGACCAAAAGCAGCTTCTACCGTCGCCTGTATGTGGCGTATCTGATCGACAGCGGACTGGCCAGCAGCGTCCCGGCATTGACCGAGGTCACCGGGATGCCACGACGCACGGCCCAGGACACCATCGCCGCGTTGGCGGACCTGGATATCGTTTGCGAGTTCGAGCAGGAAGAGGGCGCACGCAATCACGCTGGGCGCTATCGGATTCGCGAGTGGGGAGCGATCGATCGGGGATGGATCGAGCGTAATTTGCGGCAGATCAAGGCGGTGCTGGAGTATCCCTGAGATTTTGTGGCGCCAGTGATGACGCCATCGCGGGCAAGCCACGCTCCCACAAGGTTTGTATCGTTCGCAAAAACTGTGGGAGCTGGCTTGCCAGCGATGGGTTCCTTACTGGCGACGCATGCCTATATGTGGAATGCCATCCTCGACATACACCTCACCCGCCACCACAAACCCGTACCGCCCGTAGTACCCCTGCAAATGCGCCTGGGCAGAGAGGTAGATCGGGATCTCGGGCCAGTACTTTTCGGCCTGCTTCAGCGCCTGGGCCATCAGCTCGTGACCCAGCCCGGTGCCCCGTGCAGCGGGAGCAATGACCACTCGCCCGATCACCACGTCGCCGCCCTGTAGCTCGGGGTCCAGCAGGCGCAGATAGGCCACCAGGCGATCGCCGTCCCACGCCATCAAATGGCAGGTGTCACCTTCCAGGTCCTGGCCATCGATATCCTGATAGACGCATTTCTGTTCGACGACAAATACCTCTGCGCGCAATTGCAGAATGGCGTACAGCTGTTCCTTGCCCAGATCGCTATGGTGTTTGCAGACCCAATCGATTGTCATGTTCCTGATTCCCTGAAAACGTCCCTGAGATACTAAGCGCCTCGACGCTGGATGTCTTGGAGGCGGAGAAATCTGTGACAAAGACCAAAATGCCATCATTCATTTCTCGCGCGGTTGTCTTCTTTGTGTAATCTGGGATCAAGCGATGTGCAGTGGCTTCAATGAGCTAACGTTAGTGCCTGGGCGTGCCGGTATGGGGCTTGGAGTTTGGCTGAAAACACGTCGGGCAGCCCGCCCGCTAAGGATTTTCTAGCATGCCGCGATTGCATCGAGCCTTTGCTTTGATTGGATTGCTGTTGCTGACTCAAAGTGCCGCGGCGGAGAAGCTGCGACTGGTGGCGGATGCCTGGCCTCCGTTTACCGATGCCACGCTGGTCAATGGTGGGTTGGCCACCGATATTGTCAGCACCGCCCTGGCGCGCGCCGGCTATGCCAGCGATTTCGAGCAGGTGCCTTGGGCACGCGCACTGTTGGGCGTGGGCGAAGGACGCTACGACGTGCTGGTCAACGCCTGGTACACCGACGAGCGCACAAAGCTCGGCCAGTTTTCATCTGAGTACCTGCTCAATCGCGTGCGCTTTCTCAAGCGCAAGGACGCGCCGATCGAATTCAATAATCTGCAGCAACTGCACACCTACCCGATCGCGGTCGTGCGTGGCTATGCCTATTCGGCGGCGTTCGATGAAGACGAATCCCTGCAGAAAGTCCCGGTACACAGCTTTGCCATGGCCGTGCGGATGGTCGCCGCCGACAGGGTCAAGCTGACCCTGGAAGACGAGTACGTCGCCCGCTATTACCTGGCCCGTGAATCAGCCAAGGTGCGTAACGCGGTGGAGTTCCTGCCCAAGCCCCTGAGCGAGAACAGCCTGCACATTCTGGTCAGCCTGAAGAACCCGCAGCATGAGCAGATCGTCGCGGGTTTCGACCGCGAGATCGCGGCGATGAAGGCGGATGGCAGTTATGAGCGGTTGATGAAGCAGCATGGGATGTAGGCTTTGTGGCGGGGCTGATGGCCTCATCGCTGGCAAGCCAGCTCCCACAGTGTCCGGTGGGTTACAAAGGTTTTGTGTCCAACCCAATTCCCTGTGGAAGCAGGCCAGCTCCCACAGTATCCGGTGGGTTACAAAGGATTTGCGTCCAACCCATTTCCCTATGGGTTACATAGGATTTGTGTCTACCTCATTTCCCTGTGGGAGCTGGCTTGCCAGCGATGACGTCCGTCAGGACACTGCAGCCCTCAATCCTCGCTCGTATCCTTGATCAGATGCGCCGCCAGCGTCCTTAGCGGCCCCAGTTGCCGGCAGATCAACGCCAGTTGTGTCTGAACCAGCCGTTGGCCTTCATCGATCTCATCGGGCATCTGCTCAAGCGTATTGGCCAGCGCTTCTTCCTCGTCACTCTGAATGGCAATCGCCGCTTTACTGGCAAGCCCCTGGGCGATTTCGTCGATGCTGGCGGCCAGCTTCACGCCGGCGCCTTCGATCAACTGCTCGCGAACATCCGGTGGCAGTTGGGTTTCCCGGTGTGCGCCCAGTCCAGACAGGTAACTGAGCAATGTGTGCGAGAGCACCAGGAAGCGGAAGCCAACATCGGCCTCCTTACGGAAATGCCCCGGCTCCATCAGCATGTTCGCCAGCGTGGTCGACAGCGCCGCGTCAGCGTTGTGCGCGTTGCGCCGGGCCAGGCGATACGCCAGGTCGTCGCTCTTGCCAGCGGCGTATTGCTGCATGATCTGGCGCAGATAAATGCTGTTGCAGGTCAGGGTATTGGCCAGCACCTTGTTCAGGCGTCGACCCTGCCAGTCCGGCAGGAACAGCAGCACCGCGAGCCCGGCGATCAGCCCGCCGAGCAGGGTGTCGAGCAGCCGAGGCAGAAACAATCCGTAGCCGTCGCCCACCTGGTTGAAACAGAACAGCACCATCAAGGTAATCGCCGCCGTCGCTGCGGTGTAGCGGGTGGTGCGGTTGGTAAAGAACACCACCCCGGCGGCAATCGCGAAGCACGACTGGATCAACGGATTGGGGAACAGGTCGAACAGTGCCCAGGCCAGGGTCAGGCCGATGGCGGTGCCGATGATCCGTTGACCGAGTTTGCGCCGGGTCGCGCCGTAGTTCGGCTGACAGACAAAGAGCGTGGTCAGGATAATCCAGTAGCCCTGGGACGGGTGGATCAAATGCACCATCGCGTAGCCGACGCTCAGGGCCAGGGGCAAACGCAGGGCGTGGCGGAACAGCAGGGACGTCGGTGTCAGCTGCGTGCGCAGGCGTACCCAGACATCCTTGAGGTTGCGTGGCGAACGGTCGAGCAGGCTGCTATCGGTGGCGTCGGCCAGGGCGTCGGGGTTGCTGGCGTCGCTGAGCAAACGGTCAAGGGTGGCGAGGTTGGCCGCCAGTGCCCGCAACGAGCGCAGCAAACCGCGCCAGGCCGGGTTGCTCTGGATGCGCAGGTGTTCGAGGGAGGCGTGCAGGTCGCTCAGGGCTTCGGCGAAGCTTGCGTCATAGATGAACGGCTGGCGCATCTGGATCGATTCGGCCAGCGCCCGGCAGGCCTTGCCCTGCTGACGCAGCAGGCGTTGGCAGCGGAACAGCACGTCACTGTGGAAAAACGCCTCGGCCAGTGCGTTATACGGGTAGTGCGAGGAGCTGGCGCGTTCGTGGATGTCCTGGGCGAGAAAGTACAGCTTCAAGTAACGGCTGACTTTCGAGCCCGGCCGACCGTTGCCGACCCGATGCAGGATGATTTCCTTGGCGGCGTTCAGCGCGGCGACCACGCGACCGTTTTGCTGGGCCAGTTCCAGGCGCCGTGCTTCCACGTCCAACTGGCGGATCGGCTCGAACAGCGATGACTTCAACTTCAGGTAAAAACCCAATTCACGGAACAACCGCGCCAGGCTTTGTTGCACCGGCTGATTGGAAAACAGCGCCTGCCACAACACCGACAGAAAACCGTACCAGGCCGCACCGGCCACCAGTAGCACGGGTTCGTGCCAGAAATCGGTGACCGCGCCGCCGCGCTGGTCGACGCCGATCATGGTGTAGACCGAGAGAATCAGCGTCGCCGAGGCAATCGCGCCATAGCGTTCGCCCAGGGCACCGAGCATCGTCAGGCAGAACGCAGCCAGGGCGAAGGCAATGATGAAAATGATGGGGTAGGGGAACAGCAATTCAACCGACAGCGCGGCGACCAGGAAACACACCAGCGTCACCGCCAGTGCGTTGAGTCGACCTTGCCAGCTGTCGTCGGTCTCGGCCAGGGCACTGGCGATAATCCCCAGGAACAGCGGGATCAGCAGCCCCATTTCATCCTGATACCAACACAGCGCCATGGTGCCGGTCAGGGCGATGAACACCCGCACGCTGTAACTGAATTTATCCAGCGCCCAAAGGCGCCGCAAAGACTGACGAAACGAGGTCGATGACATGAAGTGCGAGGGCCTTCCGAGGCGATGACGCTAAATTGAGCCAGTAATGACGCCGACGCAATGGCGCCGATCACATCTGACAGCAAAATCTGTTCCTTTGAGATCCTGTGCCGACCGCGATCTTTGAGATTGACATACAACCCTGCGGGCGCTGGCTTGCCAGCGATAGCGACCTGACAGTCAACAAAGACGTTGGATGTACCGGCCTCATCACTGGCAAGCCAGTTCCCACAGGGATTGTATTTACATTGGTCAGACGTACTGCGCAGCAGCGTAACCGGAGGCCCAGGCCCACTGGAAGTTGAAACCGCCCAGGTGCCCGGTTACGTCGAGCACTTCGCCGATGAAGTACAGGCCTGGGCTTTTCAGCGATTCCATGGTCTTGGACGAGACCTCGTTGGTATCGACGCCACCCAGGGTCACTTCGGCGGTGCGGTAGCCTTCGGTGCCGGCCGGCACGATTTTCCAGCACGCCAGTTTTTCGGCGATGGCAGCCATTTCAGCGTGGGTGTACTGCTTCATCGGTTTGGAGACGAACCAGTTGTCCGCCAATAGGTTGGCCATCTTCTTGGTGAAGATTTCACCGAGCAGGGTTTTCAGCTCGCTGTTGGGGCGTTCGGCTTGTTGCTGTTGCAGCCAGGACGGCACGTCATGGTCGGGCATCAGGTTGATCTCGACCGTGTCGCCGGGCTCCCAGAACGAAGAAATCTGCAGAATCGCCGGGCCGCTCAAGCCACGGTGAGTGAACAGGATGTTCTCGCGGAAGCTCTGGTCATTGCAGCTCACCAGGCAATCGACCGAAGTGCCGGACAGCTCGGTGCACAGTTCCTTGAGCTGATCGGTAATGGTGAACGGCACCAGCCCGGCGCGGGTTGGCAGCAATTCGTGGCCGAACTGCCTGGCCACCTGATAGCCGAAACCGGTGGCGCCCAGGGTCGGAATCGACAGGCCGCCGGTGGCGATCACCAGGGATTCACAGGTGACCTGGCCCAACGTGGTGTCCAGCAGGTAGCCCTTTTCGAGCCTCTCGATGGTCTGGATCGAGGTGTCCAGGTGCAGGCTGACGCCGACCTGATCGCACTCGTTGAGCAGCATTTCGAGGATGTCGCTGGATTTGTTATCGCAGAACAACTGGCCGAGCTTTTTCTCGTGGTACGGCACGCCGTGCTTGGCGACCATGCCGATGAAATCCCACTGGGTGTAGCGGGCCAGGGCGGATTTGCAAAAATGCGCGTTCTGCGAAAGGAAATTGCCGGGTTCTGTGTACATGTTGGTGAAATTGCAGCGCCCGCCGCCCGACATCAGGATTTTCTTGCCGGCCTTGTTCGCGTGGTCGAGCAACAGCACCTTGCGCCCGCGCCCGGCGGCGGTCAGCGCGCACATCAACCCTGCGGCGCCAGCGCCAATGATCACGACTTCGGTAGAGCGCAAAACGGTGTCCTCTAAATGTGTCACCACAAAACCAACCTGTGGGAGCGAGCCTGCTCGCGATGGGCGTCAACGATTACGCGGGCTGCCAGATCGCCAGCGGTGCTCAATCGTCCATCGCGAGCAGGCTCGCTCCCACAGGGAGAGCGATTCGTTGTTACAAAATACGCACGCGCAGCGAACGGCCCTTGATCTTGCCGTCGTTCAGGCGTTGCAGGGCTTGCTTGGCGATGCCGCGTTCAACCGCCACATAGGCCTGGAAATCGAAAATCGCAATCTTGCCCACCTGAGCGCCGGGAATACCGGCATCGCCGGTCAGTGCGCCGAGAATGTCGCCCGGGCGTACCTTGTCCTTGCGGCCGGCGCCGATGCACAGGGTGCTCATCTGTGGCAGCAGCGGACCGCCGCCCTGGGACGTGAGGTTGTCCACCTGATCCCAGGTTAACGGCGATTTTTGCAACTGTTCGATGGCTTGGGCGCGCTGGGCTTCGGACGGCGCCACCAGGCTGATCGCCAGGCCTTTCTCACCGGCGCGACCGGTACGGCCGACGCGGTGGATGTGGATTTCCGAGTCACGGGCCAGCTCGACGTTGATCACCATGTCCAGCGAGTCGATGTCCAGGCCGCGTGCTGCAACGTCGGTGGCGACCAGTACCGAAGTACTGCGGTTGGCGAACATCGCCAGGACCTGATCGCGATCACGCTGTTCCAGATCGCCGTGCAGGCCGACGGCGGAAATGCCTTTGGCGGTCAGGTGATCGACGGTTTCCTGAACCTGCTGCTTGGTGAAGCAGAAGGCTACGCAGGACGCCGGACGGAAGTGGCCCAGCACCTTGGTCACCGCGCTCATGCGCTCTTCCGGGGAGATTTCGTAGAAGCGCTGCTCGATCTGCGTGTCATCGTGGAACGCCTCGGCCTTCACTTGCTGCGGATTGCGCATGAACTTCGAGGCCAATTGCTTGATGCCCACCGGGTAGGTGGCGGAGAACAGCAGGGTCTGGCGACGTTCCGGGGCCTGCATGATGATTTCTTCGATGGAATCGTAGAAACCCATGTCGAGCATGCGGTCGGCTTCGTCGAGGATCAGGGTGTTCAGGCCATGGAGCACCAGCGAACCTTTGCGCAGGTGCTGCTGAATGCGCCCCGGCGTGCCGACGATGATGTGCGCGCCGTGTTCCAGCGAAGCGATCTGCGGGCCGAGGGACACGCCGCCGCACAGGGTCAGGACCTTGATGTTGTCTTCGGCACGGGCCAGGCGACGGATTTCCTTGGCGACCTGGTCGGCCAGCTCGCGCGTCGGGCACAGGATCAGTGCCTGGCAACCGAAGTAGCGCGGATTGATCGGGTTCAGCAGGCCGATACCGAAGGCCGCGGTCTTGCCGCTGCCGGTCTTGGCCTGGGCGATCAGGTCCATCCCCTTGAGGATCACCGGCAAGCTTTGCGCCTGGATCGGCGTCATCTGGGCATAACCGAGGGAGTCGAGGTTAGCCAGCATGGCGGCGGACAGCGGCAAAGTATTAAAAGCGGTGGCGATGGTGGTCACGGGACTGGCCTGCAAAACAAAATGTCGCGCAGTGTACCAGCCCGATGGCCATTCGCCCTAAGGCTCGATGTGTTCTTCCGGACGTTTGACGCGCCGTCCGTCTTCTCTTGAGAGCTGCGAGAAGATCGTCGCGGCCAGCATCGCCATGATGCCGACGGTCACAAAGGTCAGTTGGAACGCGCCGAGCACGGTTTCCACGCCGTCATTTCCGATCTCCGCCGTGAAGCCGCCAAGCAACGCACCGGCGCAGGCCACGCCCAGGCTCAGGGACAATTGCGCGACCACCGACAGCAGGCTGTTGCCGCTGCTGGCACTGGCGTCGTCGAGGTCGATCAGGGTCACGGTGTTCATGGCAGTGAACTGCAAGGAGTTGATCGCACCCAGGACCGCCAGCAGGCACAGCAGCAACCAGTACGGCGTCTGTTCACTGACCAGGCCCATGCTCGCCAGCATGATGCCCAGGGCCAGGGTGTTGCCGGTCAGCACAATGCGGTAGCCCAGACGCTCGATCAGCGGGCGCGCCACCCACTTGGCGATCATCGCGGCAGCCGCCAGCGGCAGCATGCTCATCCCGGCCTGGGACGGTGAGTAGCCCAGCGCCACTTGCAGCAGCAACGGCACCAGAAACGGCAGGGCGCCGCTGCCCAGTCGGGCGAACAGATTGCCGAGAATGCCGACGGCAAAGGTGCGGGTCTTGAACAGTGAAGGCGCGAACAGCGGGTTTTCGATGTGTCCGGCACGTAGCCAGTAGGCCGCCAGGCAAGCCATGCCGCCGAACAGCAGCAACATCACCCGCAGGTGCGGCAGGTGCAGTTCGCCCAGGCCTTCCATGGCGATGGTGATCAGAATCATCGCCGCGCCGAACAGCAGGAAACCCAGGCTGTCGAAACGGGTGCGCTCATTGCCGCGCAGGTCCGGGATGAATTTCCACACGGCATAACAGCCGATCAGCCCCACCGGCAGGTTGATGAGGAAAATCCAGTGCCACGTCAGGTATTGCACCATCCAGCCGCCCATGGTCGGGCCGATCAATGGGCCGAGCAGGCCGGGAATGGTGATGAAACCCATGATTCGCACCAGTTCGGAGCGTGGGTAGGCGCGTAGCACCACCAACCGCCCGACCGGCAACATCAGGGCGCCGCCCAGGCCCTGGATGACCCGGGCGCCGATCAGCAGGGTCAGGCTGGTCGACAGCGCGCACAGCAATGAACCGATGCTGAACAGCAGGATCGCGCCGAAGAAGATTTTCCGGGTGCCGAAGCGATCGGCGATCCAGCCCGAGGCCGGGATCAGCAAGGCGACCGTGAGCATGTAGGCAATGATCACACCCTGCATGCGCAGCGGGTCTTCGGCCAGGTCTGCGGCCATGGCCGGCAGGGCGGTGTTGAGGATCGTCCCGTCGAGGGACTGCATGAAAAAGGCAATGGCGACGACCCACGGCACCCAGCGGGCGGTGACAGCGTCGAGAGGCGGGCGGTTGGGCATGGGACCTCTGAGTCAGAAAGTGCTCGGTCCTTGTGGCGAGGGGGCTTGCCCCCGTTCGGCTGCGAAGCAGTCGTCAATCCAGCGAATGCGGTCTTCCTGATGAAAGTGCGTTTGCCGGTTTTGGGGCCGCTTCGCAGCCCAACGGGGGCAAGCCCCCTCGCCACAGGGTTTTGTGTTTACAGCGTCAAGGTAAGCTTGCTGACCAGCGCCCCCGGCAACAACGCCGAAGCCGTGGCCCGCTGGCTGTAGGTACTGGCCGATAACAGCATCTCGCGTTCCTGGGTCAACGCCTCCAACTGCGAACCGAGCAGGCTGAAGGCGCTGTCGTCGAAACGCATGGTGCTGACCGGTGCCTGAATCTCGCCGTTTTCGACCCAGAACGTCGCAAACCGGGTCATGCCGGTCAGGCGCGCCGCCGGTTGGTCCGAGTAGTTCAGGTACCACAGGTTGCTGATGTACAAGCCGGTGCCCAGCTCCTTGAGGATTTCCGATTCAGGCAACACGCCGCCCTTCATGTTCAAGGCACTGGGTGATTCGCCGCCGCTGGCGCCGTTGGCGGTCAGGCCATATTCGGCGGCACTGCGAGAGCCCACCAATTGCGCCCCGGCCTTGCCCTCGACAATCAACTTGAGATCACTGCGCGGATAGCCTTCGTCGGAGAACGCCGGGCTCAACGAGCCGCTGACCTTTTCGTCCAGCGAGACCAGCGGGCTGAACGCCTGGTCGCCCCCGTAGAGCTTCTGCAGCGGGCTGTTTTTGCTGGCAATCGACTGCGCCGAAAAACCGCCCCAGCAGAGCATGCTCATGATCTCTTCCAATGCGGCTGGCGCAAGATAGGCGCGGTACTGGCCCGGCGCCAAGGTGCGCAAGGGGCGGCCCAGGAACTCAAGCTGCTCGCGGGCCTGCCGGAAGCGCCTGGCGAAGCCTTCGCTGCTCCAGTCGTGCCCGGCGTAGCTGGCTTTCACCGCCTGGCCGTTTTCATGAAACAGGCTGAAATCGAAATTGAAACTGTTGGCCTGATGCCAGCCGAAGGCGCCGGAGGAGCTGGCAAAGCCACGGCTGATGGGACCGGCGGCATAGAAACCGACCAGATCCAGGCCTTGCGCGGCATGAGCGATTTCAGCGACCACTTGCTCGGTGTCCGGCAGCGGATGCTCCTGCACGTTCTTGCTCTGCCAGCTGTTGTAGTTCAGCAACAGATACGGGTCCTGCGGCAGCAGCGGCAAGGTTTCCCGCAGCTGTTGCAGGCCTTCGGACAGACGCTGCAAGTCGACGTCGGGGTCGCCAGCCAGGGTGATGTGCAAATCCGCATGACGACCCTCGTTGATCAATTTCAAACCGATGCTCGCCTGCTGCACCTGACCGGACTGGCGCACCTTGGCGTGGTTGAAACGGACGAAAGCCGACGACTCGGCGGCATAACTGAGGGTGAACTGTTCCGGTTCGCGCAGGGCTTCACGCAAACCGGCGACCAATGCCTTGAACGACTCGGCCTGGGTTTTCGATGGACTCATCAGGCGTCTCCTCCGAACACATCCACATGGCTGAACACACAGGCCGGCGAGGCATGGCCGACGCGGATCACCTGATTCGGTTCGCCTTTGCCGCAGTTGGGGGTGCCGAGCACCTCGAAGGTGCTGGCATCGCCGACAGCGTTGAGGCTCTTCCAGAACTGCGCGGAAATCGCCCGGTAATTCGGGTTTTTCACCACGCCCTTGAGTTCGCCGTTTTCAATCAACTGGCCCCATTCGCAGCCGAACTGGAACTTGTTGCGTGCATCGTCGATGGACCACGAGCGGTTGGTGCTCATCAAGATGCCGTGCTCGATGTTTCCGATAAGTTGTTCCAGCGCTTGATCGCCAGGCTCGATGTTGAGGTTGGCCATGCGGTCGATCGGCGGGCGGTTCCAGCCGCAGGCACGGCTGTTGGCGACACCTTCCATGCCGGCGCGGAATTGCGACAACGCGCCACCCAATGGCCGCAGCAGCAGGCCTTCACGGATCAGGAACTGTTTGCTGGCGGCGCTGCCATCGTCGTCATGGCCGTAACTGGCGAGCTGTTCGGGGATGTCCGGGTCGAAGGTCACGTTGAGCAGCTTCGAGCCGTATTGCAGGCGGCCGAAGTCTTCGGCTTTGACGAAGCTGGTGCCCGCGTAATTGCGTTCGTCACCGAGGATGCGATCCAGCTCCAGCGGGTGGCCGATGGATTCATGGATCTGCAGCATCATCTGGTCAGGCATCAGCAGCAGATCGCGCGGGCCTTGGGGCGTGTTCGGCGCCAGCAGCAATTGCAGCGCCTGGTCGGCGACGGTCGGCCCGGCACCGACAAGGCCGCAACGGCTGATGACGTCGGCGCCACCTTGTTGGCCGAAGTTCTCGCGGCCGAGGCTGCGGGTCTGGCTGTCGTTGCCGTCGTAGGCGGTGACGTCGAGGCCGGGGTAGACGAAGCGTTGAGCCTGACGCAATTCGGCGCCGGCACTGTTGAGGTAGATCTGCTCGACGTGGGTGATGCCGATGCTCACTTGCCAATTCACCAGGCGCTCGTCCTTGGGCACGGCGGCGGACTCGTCGCCGAGCAACTGGTAGCAGTCGCTCAGGGACGGGAACGGCTGGTCGAGGTTCGGCGAAAAGTAATCGGCGCAAGCACTCGACACGGCATGTTCGCGCAGGTCCAGCAAGGCGTGGGGCTTGAGGCGGCGAGCTTGCTGTTCGGCACGTTCGAGGGCGGCTTGCAGGCCCTGTTGCGACAGGTCGTTGGTGGCGGCATAGGCTTCGACACCGTTGACCCGCACCGTCAGCATCGCGCCTTCGTCACGGCTCAGGCTCGGCGGTTCGGCGACGTTCTTTCGCACCGACAGGTACTGACCGGACTCGCGCACATAACGCAGGGAAAAGAATTCAGCGCCCGTGCGCAAGGCAGCAAAACGCTGCTTGAGCTGGGGATGGAAATCGAACATTCGGGAACCTCCTTGGTGTGGAGCATCGATGTTGCGAGGGGAGGGTGAAACGTTTGCGTGGCGCTAGAGTAGGCCCGTGCGGGGGGTGGGATCAAGGTTGGAGCGGTGCGGGAGGGGATTGCTGTGTCTGGCAGGAAAATATGTACTGGTTTGCCCGGCCTCATCGCGGGCAAGCCCGCTCCCACAGGATTCGCGTGATTTCAAAATCGACGCATAACCTTGTGGGAGCGGGCTTGCCCGCGATGGGAGCGGCGCAGTTCTACGCCTTACGCCGTCTGGCCTACTTCACGCAGCGGCTTGCCCTTGACCGGCGCATCGCCGGCCACGTAGTAGGCAGCCTTGCTGCGCGGCAGCGGCTTGCGACCGCGGATTTTGTCGGCGATTTTCTCGGCGATCATGATCGTTGGTGCGTTGAGGTTGCCGGTGGTGATGATCGGCATGATCGAAGCATCGACCACACGCAGGCCCTGCAGGCCATGCACGCGACCTTCGCCATCGACCACGGCCATCTCGTCGGTGCCCATCTTGCACGAGCAGGATGGGTGGAACGCGGTTTCGGCGTGCTCGCGGATGAACTTGTCCAGTTGCTCGTCGGTTTGCACCTCGATGCCGGGGCTGATTTCGCGGCCACGGAAGGCGTCCAGTGCCGGCTGTTGCATGATTTCGCGGGTCAGGCGGATGCCGTCGCGGAATTCCTGCCAGTCCTGCTCGGTGGCCATGTAGTTGAACAGGATGCTCGGGTGCTGGCGTGGGTCCTTGGACTTGGCCTGGATGCGACCACGGCTCGGCGAACGCATGGAGCCCATGTGCGCCTGGAAGCCGTGCTCTTTCACACCGTTGCTGCCGTTGTAGTTAATCGCTACCGGCAGGAAGTGGTACTGGATGTTCGGCCACTCGAATTCCGGACGGGTGCGGATGAAACCACCGGCTTCGAACTGGTTGCTGGCGCCGATGCCGGTGCCGTTGAACAGCCATTCGGCACCAATGGCCGGCTGGTTCCACCACAGCAGCGACGGGTACAGCGAGACCGGTTGGGTGCACGCGTATTGCAGGTACAGCTCCAGGTGGTCCTGCAGGTTTTCACCGACGCCCGGCAGGTCGTGGACCACCGGAATATCGAGCTTTTTCAGCAGTGCGGCCGGGCCGACACCGGAGCGTTGCAGGATCTGCGGCGAGGCGATGGCGCCGGAGCACAGCAGCACTTCCTTGCGCGCCTTGACCTCGACGCGCTCTTCGGCGGCGCCGACCAGGTAACGCACGCCGACCGCACGCTTGCCTTCGAACAGGATCTTGTCGGTCAGGGCGTGGGTGACGATGGTCAGGGTCGAACGCCTCTTGGCGATGTCCAGGTAGCCGCGCGCGGTACTGGCGCGACGACCTTTCGGCGTCACGGTACGGTCCATCGGGCCGAAACCTTCCTGCTGGTAGCCGTTCAAGTCTTCGGTGCGTGGGTAACCGGCCTGCACGCCGGCTTCAACCATGGCGTGGAACAGCGGGTTGTTGCCGGCTTTGGGCGTGGTCACGCTGACCGGGCCGTCGCCACCGTGGTAATCGTTGGGGCCGATGTCGCGGGTTTCGGCTTTGCGGAAATACGGCAGGCAGTCCAGGTAGGTCCAGTCTTCCAGGCCTGGCAGTTTGGCCCAGCCGTCGTAGTCCATGGCGTTGCCGCGGATGTAGCACATGCCGTTGATCAGCGAAGAACCGCCCAGGCCCTTGCCGCGCCCGCACTCCATGCGACGACCGTCCATGTAGGGTTCCGGATCGGTTTCGTAGGCCCAGTTGTAGCGACGGCCTTGCAGCGGGAACGCCAGGGCGGCCGGCATCTGCGTGCGGAAGTCGGAACGGTAGTCCGGGCCGCCCGCTTCGAGCAGCAGGACAGTGACGCCTTCGTCTTCAGTCAGACGGGTCGCCAGGGTGTTACCGGCCGAGCCGGCACCGATGATGATGTAATCGAATTCTTGGGACATTGAATGCACCCTCTTTAGATGTGGTCAGGTCGGACCCAGGCGAGTGCTGCGCACTCGAATCGCTGGCAAGCCAGCTCCCACAAGGATTGGGGGCTGCCACAGATTTGGTGGGCGACACCAAACCTGTGGGAGCTGGCTTGCCAGCGATGACGGCCCGGCAAGCAATACAGGACTCGGGTCTTAGAACACCGAGACGTAATCGCCCAGCTCGACCTGTACCGATTTGATGCGGGTGAAGTTGTTCAGCGAGCTGATGCCGTTCTCACGACCCACACCCGACTGCTTGTAGCCGCCAACCGGCATCTTGGCGTCGGATTCGCCCCAGGCGTTGATCCAGCAGATACCGGCTTCCAGTTGATGAATCACGCGGTGGGCGCGGTTCAGGTCGCGGGTGACGATACCGGCGGCCAGGCCGAAGTCGGTGTCGTTGGCGCGACGGATCACTTCTTCTTCGGTTTCGTAGGTGAGGATCGCCATCACCGGGCCAAAGATTTCTTCACGGACGATGGTCATGTCGTCGGTGCAGTCAGTGAACACGGTCGGCGCGACGAACGCGCCCTTGGCGAATTCGCCGTCGGTCAGACGCTCGCCGCCGCACAGCAGGCGGGCACCTTCTTCCTTGCCCTTGGCGATGTAGCCCAGCACGCTTTCCATGTGGGCGAAGCTGACCAGCGGGCCGAAGTTGGTGTTTTCGTCTTGCGGATTGCCGACGCGAATGCGCGCAACGCGCTCAACGATCTTGGCTTCGAAGGCGGCTTTGAGGTGGCTCGGCACGAATACGCGAGTACCGTTGGTGCAGACCTGACCGGAACTGTAGAAGTTGGCCATCATTGCGGTGTCGGCGGCGCGATCGAGGTCGGCGTCGTCGCAGATGATCAGCGGGGATTTGCCGCCCAGCTCCATGGTCACGTCCTTGAGCGAAGAGCTCGAAGCGCTGGCCATGACTTTCTTGCCGGTGTCGGTGCCGCCGGTGAACGAAACTTTTTCGATGCGCGGGTGCTCGGTCAGCCAGGTGCCGACTTCGCGGCCGCTGCCGGTCAGGACGTTGAATACGCCAGCCGGAACGCCTGCCTCGGTGTAGATCTCGGCCAGTTTCAGGGTCGTCAGGGACGTGACTTCGCTTGGCTTGAAGATCATCGCGTTACCGGCCGCCAGGGCTGGCGCGGATTTCCACAGGGCGATCTGAATCGGGTAGTTCCACGCGCCGATACCGGCCACGACGCCCAGCGGCTCGCGACGGGTGTAGACGAACGAAGTGGTGCGCAGCGGGATCTGCTCGCCTTCGATGGCAGGCACCAGGCCGGCGTAGTACTCCAGCACGTCAGCGCCGGTGACGATGTCGACGTAACGGGTTTCGGAATATGCCTTGCCGGTGTCCAGGGTTTCCAGGGCGGCCAGCTCGTCATTGCGCTCACGCAGGATTTCCACGGCGCGACGCAGGATGCGCGAACGCTCCATCGCGGTCATTGCCGCCCAGATTTTCTGACCCTTTTCAGCGCTGACCACGGCGCGCTCGACGTCTTCCTTGGTTGCGCGCTGTACGGTTGCGAGGACTTCACCGTTAGCCGGGTTGATGGCTTCGAAAGTGGCGTCGCTGCTGGCGTCGGAGTACGCGCCATCGATGTAGAGTTTTTGCAGTTCGAAACGGGCCATATAGTCCTCGCAAGAGCATAAGTGGTTGGCGTTAACCACCGGGCGTGCCGTGGAGCCTTGGCGTCGCTGGTCGGTGGCGGTTCAGGGGTCGAGCGGTTATGTGTGCTCTAACTCACCTGCTTGGCCAATTGGATATCCATGTATTCGTAAGCGATCTGTTGCGCCTGCTCGGTGTCGAAAGCGTCTCCCGACAACGCGCCGCGCAACCACAACCCGTCAATGAGGGCTGCCAGGCCACGGGCGGCGCTGCGCGCTTGATCGAGCGGCAACACACGGCGGAACTGGCAGCACAGGTTGGAATACAGACGGTGATCGTTGATCCGCTGCAACCTGTGCAAAGACGGCTGGTGCATGCTGGTGGCCCAGAAGGCCAGCCAGGTTTTCATTGCCGGGCCATTGACCTGGCTGGCGTCGAAGTTGCCTTCGATGATCACCTGCAGATGTGCCCGGGGGCTGTCATCTGCCAGCGCTTGGCGGCGCAGGGTGACGTTCTCGCTCAGGACGCTCATCAGATACCGCATCGTGGCGGCGATCAGGCCGTTCTTGTCCTGAAAGTAGTGACTGATGATGCCATTCGAGACACCGGCCAAACGGGCGATCAGCGCAATGCTGGCGTCCCCCATACCGACCTGATCGACGGCCTGCAAAGTGGCTTCGATCAACTGCTGGCGGCGGATGGGTTGCATACCGACCTTGGGCATCTTGCACATCTCCTTAGGCCTTCCGGCGGACGAAGAACGACCACCGGGCTGAGGCCAGTCTATTTTGTTTTGATTGAACGTTCAATCAACAAAGAATAAGATCTGCGACAATTCGTCGCTGCTTACAGATTTTTCCTACATGTAAATGGCGTCAAACCGACATCCGAAAACGCTCGAATCCTGTACGCGCTGGCGTCTGCAGGGCTTCGGGCTTTTTCGGCGTGTCTTTATATCACCCACTGGTCGGCTGCCCACTAACCGATTGGTCGGGTAACACACTGCCTTGCGTTCTTCTCTCGCACTGCCCGGAGCATCTGTGCCATGAGTTCTGCCTCGCTAATAAAGACCCCACCCGAGAAGGTGACGGTCAACGGTTGGGTGTTCTACACCTCTACCGCGTTGATTCTGTTGTTGACCGCCATTCTGATCATCGCCCCGCAAGAGGCCGGCAGAATGCTCGGTACGGCGCAGGCCTGGTTGTCCCGCAGCTTCGGCTGGTACTACATGGTGGTGATCGCCGCCTACCTGATTTTTGTCGTTGGCCTGGCGTTTTCGTCCTACGGCAAGCTCAAGCTCGGCAGCAAGGACGACACCCCGGACTTCAGCTACGGCGCCTGGGCGGGGATGCTGTTCTCGTCGGGCATCGGCATTTCGCTGTTGTACTTCGGCGCTTCCGAGCCGCTGGACCATTATTTCAACCCACCGGAAGGCGTGGCGGGCAGCAACCTCGCCGCGCGTCAGGCGGTTCAGCTGACGTTCCTGCACTGGGGCCTGCACGGCTGGGCGATCTATGCGCTGGTCGGCCTGGCCGTGGCGTACTTTGCCTATCGGCATAACCAGCCACTGGCGTTGCGTTCGGCGTTGTATCCGCTGGTGGGCGAGCGTTGGGTCAAGGGTGCGGCCGGTCATGCGGTGGACGGCTTTGGCATGTTCGTGACCCTGTTGGGTCTGGTGACCAACCTGGGGATTGGCTCGCTGCAGGTGTCGTCGGGCCTTGAAAACCTGTTCGGCATGGAACACAGCAACACCAACCTGCTGATCGTGATCATCGTGATGAGCACGGTGGCGACCATTGCTGCGGTGTCGGGCGTGGAAAACGGCATCCGTCGCCTGTCCAACCTGAACATCGTGCTGTTCAGCGGCCTGCTGATTTTCGTGCTGCTGTTCGGCCCGACCCTGCACTTGCTCAATGGTTTTGTGCAGAACGTCGGTGATTACCTGAACGGCGTGGTGCTGAAAACCTTCGACCTCTATGTGTACGAAGGCGACACAGAGAAGTCCGACCGCTGGCTGGGCCTGTGGACCCTGTTCTACTGGGCCTGGTGGATTTCCTGGGCACCATTCGTGGGCATGTTCGTCGCGCGTATCTCCCGTGGTCGCACGGTGCGTGAGATGGTGGCCGGCGTACTGCTGATTCCGTTGGGTTTCACCCTGGCGTGGCTGTCGATTTTCGGTAACTCGGCGCTGGACCTGGTGATGAACCACGGTGCGGTGGAGCTCGGCAAGACGGCGCTGGAACAGCCGTCCATGGCGATCTACCAGTTGCTGGAGCATTACCCGGCGTCGAAAGTCGTGATCGGTGTGTCGATCTTTGTCGGTTTCGTGTTGTTCCTGACCCCGGCGGATTCCGGCGCGGTGATGATGGCCAACCTTTCGTGCAAAGGCGGTAACGTCGACGAAGACGCCCCGCACTGGTTGCGGATCTTCTGGTCGGTGGTGATCACCCTGGTGACCATCGGTCTGCTGTTTGCCGGTAACTTCGAGGCCATGCAAACCATGGTGGTACTGGCCGGCCTGCCGTTTTCGGTGGTGCTGGTGTTCTTCATGTTCGGCTTGCACAAGGCCATGCGCCAGGACGTGCAGATCGAACAGGAACAAGCCGAGCTGGCGGCGCGTGGTCGTCGTGGTTTCAGCGAGCGTTTGACGCAACTGGACCTGCAACCGAGCCAGTCTGTCGTGCAGCGTTTCATGGACAAGCATGTGAGCCCGGCGTTGCAGGATGCGACGGCGCAAATGCGTGCCCAGGGCCTGCAAGTGCAGACGCTGCTGGGCAAGTCCAAGCGTTGCATGGGCGTACGGGTGGAGATGGAAGAGGGCAACCCGTTTGTCTACGAAGTGAGCCTGGACGGCTACCTGGCCACGCCAACCGAGTCGGCTCAGTCCGATGAATCGCGTCAGCGTTACTACCGTGCCGAGGTGTACCTGCACAACGGCAGCCAGGACTACGACTTGATGGGCTTCACCCAGGATCAGATCACCCGTGACGTGCTCGATCAGTTTGAAAGCCATCGGCAGCTCCTTGGTCGGGTGTATAGCTAAGACTTGAAGTTTTGCAGTGCAGTCAGATGTACTGCAGAACCATTGTGGGGAGGGAGCTTGTCGGAACGCCGCACCGTCCCGCTCGGCTGCGAAGCAGTCGTAAATCCGGATAGCGCGTTCTGCCTGAATCGCAGCGGTGTCCGGTTTGGGGCCGCTTCGCAGCCCAGCGGGAGCAAGCTCCCTCGCCACAGGTGTCAGTATTCCAAGTCTTTTATGTGCACCAACAAAAACGCCGCGATTCTCTCGCGGCGTTTTTGTGTCTGTTGCCTTATCCCAGGTTCTTGCCGAGCAGCGCGTGGTACAGCTCGCTGTCGCCGAGAATCCCGACCACATGGTTGTTGTCGTGCAGCACCAGCTTGTTGCCGGTCTGATAACGAATCTGCAGCGCATCGCGCATGCCGATGTTCGAATCCACCAGCGTTGGTCGACGACCCAACCCTTCAACCGCCTGACCCGGTACCCAGTTCTGCAGGTCCAGAACCGAGCCGTTCTGGCGTGCACCCTTGATGGTGTTGCCTTCGGCCAGGTCCAGCCAGGAGTCGCCGCCCGGATCGAGGCACACCGAACCGTTGATGCGCTTGCAGTTGTCCAGGGTGCGCATCAGGCTGCGACCGCACAGCACGTTCAGCGGGTTGGTGTGGGCCACGAAGGTCCGCACGTAGTCATCCGCCGGGTTCAGCACGATCTCTTCCGGCACGCTGTACTGGATGATCCGGCCGTCTTTCATGATCGCGATACGGCTACCGAGCTTCAGGGCTTCATCGAGGTCGTGGCTCACGAACACGATGGTTTTGCTCAGCTTGCGTTGCAGTTCCAGCAGTTCGTCCTGCAGGCCTTGGCGGATCAGCGGGTCGAGGGCCGAGAACGGTTCGTCCATCAGCAGAATGTCGGCGTCCATCGCCAGGGCGCGGGCCAGGCCCACGCGTTGTTGCATGCCACCGGACAGCTCGTTGGGTTTCTTGTTGCGCCACTGGGTCAGGCCCACCAGCTCAAGCTTTTCGTCCACCAGCTTGCGTCGTTCCTTCTCGGGACGACCCTGCATTTCGAGGCCGAAGCTGATGTTCTCGCGCACCGTCAGCCAAGGCATCAGGGCGAACTTCTGGAACACCATCGCGATGCGCTTGGTGCGCATCATTTTCAGTTCCGCCGGGGTACAGGACGCAATGTCGATCTGCTTGCCTTCATGCTCGACGAACAGCTTGCCGCGGCTGACGGTGTTGAGGCCGTTGATGCAGCGCAACAGACTGGACTTGCCGGAGCCGGACAGGCCCATCAGTACGCAGATTTCACCTTTTTCGATGTCCAGGCTGGCCTTTTCGACCCCCACGATCTGCCCGGTCTTTTTCAGGATCTCGTTGCGGGTCATGCCTTGATCCAGCAGCTTGAGTGCCTCGCGTGGATCCTTGGAGAAGATAACGTCGACGTTATCGAAGCGAATAATGCTCATGCGTCACCCCCTACTTTGGCTTCGGGTTGTTTGCAGATACGGTCGAGCATGATCGCCAGCAGTACGATCGCCAGGCCGGCTTCGAAGCCCAGGGCGATATCAGCGGTATTCAGTGCGTTGACCACCGGTTTGCCCAGGCCATCGGCGCCCACCAGTGCCGCGATCACCACCATCGACAACGACAGCATGATGCACTGGGTGATACCGGCCGCGATGCTTGGCATGGCGTGGGGCAATTCGATTCGCGAGAGCAGTTGACGTCGCGAGCAGCCAAAGGCCTTGCCGGCGTCCATCAATTCTTCCGGAACATCGCGGATACCCAGGTAGGTCAGGCGGATGGGCGCGGCAATCGCGAACACCACCGTCGAAATCAGACCCGGGACCACACCCAGACCGAAGAGGGTCAGGGTAGGAATGAGGTACACGAAGGTCGGTACGGTCTGCATCAGATCGAGTACCGGACGCATCAGCGTGTAGAACATCGGTTTGTGCGCGGCGACGATACCCAGGGGGACGCCGATGACCACGCAGACCAGGGTGGCGAACATCACCTGGGCGAGGGTTTCCATGGTTTCCTGCCAGTACCCCAGATTGAGGATCAGCAGAAAGGAGGCAATGACGAATACGGTCAGGCCCCATTTGCGCTGGATGAAGTGTGCCAGTAGTGCAATCAGGCCGATCAATGCCAGCGGGTTGAACCAGGTCAGCGCAAATGTCACGCCGTGGATCATCGTTTCCAGTGTCACGGCGATTGCGTCGAAGGTGCTGGCGCCGTGTTTCGTCAGCCATTCAACGAAGCCCGCGATGTACTGGCCTAAGGGGATTTTCTGATCAATCAGCATGGTAGTGAACGTCCGCATGCAAGGAAATAAACAGCCCGGGCGGGCTAGCCCGCCCGGCGTAAGCGATTACTGCGCGAGCTTGGCTTTCACGGCCTCCAGGCCTGGTTTACCGTCAATGGTGGTCACGCCAGCGAGCCAGGTATCGAGCACCTGTGGATTCTTTTTCAGCCAGGCCTTGGCGGCCGCTTCAGGCTTCATCTTGTCGTCCAGGATGTTGCCCATGAGGGTGCTTTCCATGTCGACAGTGAACTCCAGATTCTTCAGCAACTGACCCACGTTGCTGCATTCCTGGGTGTACCCCTTGCGGGTATTGGTCAGGACGGTTGCTGCACCGAAATCCGGGCCGAAATAATCGTCGCCGCCGGTGAGGTATTGGATTTTGAAACGCTTGTTCATCGGGTGAGGAGCCCAGCCGAGGAACACCACGGCGGTGTCGCGTTTCTGCGCGCGGTCGACCTGCGAGAGCATGCCGGCTTCACTGGATTCGACCACTTTGAAACCGGCGTCTTTGAGGCCGAAGGCGTTCTTGTCGATCATACTCTGGATCAGACGGTTACCGTCATTACCCGGCTCGATCCCGTAAATCTTGCCGTCGAGCTCTTTCTTGAACTTGGCGATGTCGGCGAAGTCATGCAGGCCTTTGTCATACAGGGCCTGTGGTACCGCCAGGGTGTATTTGGCGCCTTTGAGGTTGGTGCGCACGGTGTCCACGGTGCCGGCATCGCGGTAGGCCTTGATGTCGTTTTCCATGGTCGGCATCCAGTTCCCCAGGAAAACATCCATGTTCTTGCCGTCGGCCAGGGACTTGTAGGTCACCGGCACGGAAATCATTGTGGTCTTGGTCTTGTAGCCCAAGGCATCGAGTACGACGCTGGTGGTGGCGGTTGTTGCGGTGATATCGGTCCAACCGACATCGGAGAAGTTTACGGTACTGCATTGTGCCGGCTCGGCGGCTTGCGCCAGGAGCGGCAGACTAAGCATGGCGGCCAACAACAACGACGGGGAACCTTTCATGGATGGACTCCTTGGTGTTTTTTTTGGCAGTGTTCCGACTGGGACCACCGCACTTATGGGTTGCGGTTGGATGGCGTTTTGGAGACAGCTCTACCACGGCGCCTTGCAATCGAGTCGATACGATCATGTACCAGTGAAAATCTGACGCCTACAGGGTGCGTCGTAACCAGTACAGGGAGGGTCGCATCCAGTGTCAGTGACGTCGCTTACAGCTTTTTTCAGCCCGATTTCCCCCTGCGTGTCGCAAAAAAACGGCGAAAACACGACGTAAAAGACACGCGGCGTTCGTGAGCATGAGTGCGTCGGTGTGAGACGTCGAACGACAAATTAAAAGCCTGATGATGCGGCCATCCCGACGGATTGCAGCTTGAGCGTAGCAGCTCCGTCACCGGGCGCTTTTGCGCCTGGAGTTGGCACATCCAGGAGTCCGGCAGTAATGGCTATCAGTGTTTTCGACCTGTTCAAAATCGGCATCGGCCCTTCCAGTTCGCATACCGTGGGCCCTATGCGGGCAGCGGCGCTGTTCGTGCAAGGTTTGCGTGAGCGCGGATTGCTGGAGCAAGTTCGGCGCGTCGAAGTTCAGCTTTTCGGTTCGTTGTCGGCCACAGGCATCGGCCACGGCAGCGACAATGCGGTGATCATGGGGCTGATGGGCGAATGGCCGGATGCGATCGATCCGTCGCAAATCGGCATTCGCATCGCCACCCTGCGTGAAACCCACACGCTGTTGCTCGACGGTCGCCTGTCGGTGCCGTTTATCTGGGACCGCGACATGCGCCTGATCGACGAGAACCTGCCGTTCCATCCCAACGCCATGACCCTGATTGTCGAAGACGATCATGGCGAGCTGCATCGCGACACCTACTATTCGGTCGGCGGTGGCTTTGTCGTCGATGAGGCCCAGGCATCCAGCGGTGTCGTCGACCTCGACAGCACCGTATTGCCATACGACTTCTCCAGCGCCGCCGAGCTGCTGGAACTGTGCAAAAAACACGACCTGCGCGTGGCTGAATTAATGATGGCCAACGAGAAGGTCTGGCGCAGTGAAGAAGAGATTCGCAGCGGTTTGATGAAGCTCTGGCGCGCCATGCAGGATTGCGTGGATCACGGCCTCAAGCACGAAGGCATCCTGCCTGGTGGCCTGAATGTGCGCCGGCGCGCGGCCAAGCTGCATCGCAGCTTGCAGGAATTGAACAAACCCAACGTGATCGGCTCGACGCTCAGTGCCATGGAGTGGGTCAACCTGTTCGCCCTGGCGGTCAACGAAGAAAACGCGGCCGGCGGGCGCATGGTCACGGCGCCGACCAATGGCGCGGCGGGGATCATTCCGGCGGTGTTGCACTACTTTATGAAGTTCAGCGAAGACGTGACCGACGCCAATGTCGTCGACTACTTCCTTGGGGCCGCTGCGGTCGGAATTCTGTGCAAGAAGAACGCTTCGATTTCCGGTGCCGAAGTCGGTTGCCAGGGGGAAGTCGGTTCGGCCTGCGCCATGGCGGCGGCCGGGTTGGCGGAAATCCTCGGCGCCACGCCGGAGCAACTGTGCAACGCAGCGGAAATCGGCCTGGAGCATAACCTCGGCTTGACCTGCGACCCGGTAGGCGGGCTGGTGCAGGTGCCGTGCATCGAGCGCAACGCGATTGCCGCGGTGAAAGCGATCAACGCGGCACAGATGGCCTTGCGCGGCGATGGTCAGCATTTCATCTCGCTGGATCGGGTGATCCGCACCATGCGCGATACCGGTGCCGACATGCATGACAAATATAAGGAGACATCGCGGGGCGGGTTGGCGGTCAGCGCTGTAGAGTGCTGAGACCGTGTCGAGCCCAATCGCTGGCAAGCCAGCTCCCACAGGTTCTTCGGTGTGTCTGATATCTGGCTCACACCACAAATCACTGTGGGAGCTGGCTTGCCAGCGATAGCGCCAGATCAGTCAAAACTGCGCGCTAAATGAACACCAGATCGAAAACGCGCCACCTTTTGGCGCGTCGCAAACAGGTAAATCATGACCTCAAGGTCAGGGATCGCCAGCAACCCTGACCGCCTGTCACCTGTGCCTGCGGTGACACTCTTCCCCGTATCGTTTCAGCCCTGTTCCCACAAGTGCTACCGATTTGCTCACACGCAACGGGGCAGCGCACTTGTCCGGCCCGATGGCCTCTTAATCCCTACTCGCCGCGCGTCATATGCAGACACATTCCGACGTCGTTTTTAGGAGTTATTGAACGCGCATTCAAATTTAGGCATGGCATTTGCTCTGTCATTACAAAGCCCGTCTCCCACGCGAGAACGATGGCAATAACAAGAGCCTCCGCCTGAGGCCATCACCCGCTTTGTGTGAGGAGATACCGCGATGACGTCGTTCAACTCCGGGGCCCAACCCCAGAACCGTGCGCCTCAATCCATCGGCTTTCTGCTGCTGGACAATTTCACGCTGATTTCCCTGGCTTCCGCAGTGGAGCCTCTGCGAATGGCCAACCAATTGTCCGGTCGCGAGCTGTATCGCTGGACCACCCTCACCGTCGATGGCGGTCAGGTCTGGGCCAGTGACGGTCTGCAAATCACCCCTGATGCCTCCATGCACAAAGCCCCGCCAATGGACACCGTGATCGTCTGCGGCGGCATCGGTATTCAACGCACTGTTACCCGCGAACACGTCTCATGGCTGCAGAGCCAGGCGCGTCAGTCCCGTCGCCTCGGTGCGGTCTGCACCGGCAGTTGGGCATTGGCGTGCGCCGGCTTGCTGGACGGTTTCGACTGCAGCGTGCACTGGGAATGTCTGGCCGCGATGCAGGAAGCTTTCCCGCGTGTGGCCATGAGTACGCGTCTGTTCACCCTCGACCGTAACCGCTTCACCAGCTCCGGTGGCACCGCGCCGCTGGACATGATGCTGCACCTGATCAGCCGCGATCATGGTCGTGAACTGTCGGCCGCGATTTCGGAGATGTTCGTCTACGAGCGCATCCGCAACGAACAGGATCACCAGCGCGTGCCGCTCAAGCACATGCTCGGCACCAATCAGCCGAAACTGCAGGAAATCGTCGCGTTGATGGAGGCCAACCTCGAAGAGCCGATCGACCTGGACGAACTGGCGGTGTATGTCGCCGTGTCCCGTCGTCAACTGGAGCGGCTGTTCCAGAAGTACCTGCATTGCTCGCCGTCGCGTTACTACCTGAAACTGCGCCTGATCCGTGCACGGCAGTTGCTCAAGCAAACGCCGATGTCGATCATCGAAGTGGCGTCGGTCTGTGGCTTCGTGTCCACGCCGCACTTCTCCAAGTGCTACCGCGAATACTTCGGCATTCCGCCGCGTGACGAGCGCGTAGGCTCCAATACCACCCAGCAAGTGGCGATGATGCCGCTGCCGCAAGCGCTGGTGCTGTCGCCGTTGTCCGGGCCTTTGTCGGCGCTGAGTCAGGCGCGTAACGAGTCGACGTTTGCCAGCGTAAGGCTCTAAACCACTGTGGCGAGGGAGCTTGCTCCCGCTGGGCTGCGAAGCGGTCCCCTGGATCGGCGGATGCGGTTTTCAGAATAATCGCATTCGCCGGTTTTGCGACCGCTTCGCGCTCGAGCGGGAGCAAGCTCCCTCGCCACAGAGTATTTGCAGGTCGCCTATCGGGCGCGATGGCTCTGCTGATACTCCGCCAACGCCGGCAGCAATTGCCTGTCGATGGCCTGACGCACGGCCGGCAGGATGGTCGCGCCGCTGGTGTACATCTGCTTGACCATCGTGCGCAGCACGATCGCCCGCTCGTTGTTCAAACCTCGTACCGCACATTCGCAAGCCTGGTCGGCGGTCGCGCCATTGGGCGCTTGAAAGCCCAATGCCTTGAGCTGACCCAACAGGTCTTCCTGGTCAATCAAATCGGCGTGCATCATGACGCAAATCCTTCTTCTGGGAACGGTGTCGTGGCTCGATTCTGGTAGGGGTGCAGGGTGGCGGCAAGGGCGATTTGTCGCGATGGCCGCAATGGCTATGAACAGGTCGTTTTCGGCTAACTTGCCGGTCAAGGGAGTCGGCAAACTGGAATCAGCTGGCTTCACGAAGGTTTGGTCACCCTCGCGCGCAGCTCCTCAACAGTACCTTCTGCCTCGATCTTGTCACGGCTTGATCGGGGTTTTTTTTGGTCCATGAATCCTGGTTCTTGTGTTGCTTGTGCGGACGCCATCGCGAGCAGGCTCCCCCAGAGGATCGCGTGCCCCCTGTGGGAGCGGGCCTGCTCGCGATGAACGATGACGCGGTTTAACGCTGTAACACGAGGATGCGCGACAGCAATTCATCGCGGTCCACATAGCAACCCTGAAAATGCCGGGCGCCGGTGGCGGGGTCGAAGGCATTGCGGGCGTGCAGGGTGCGGCGGTTGTCGAAGCACCAGAGTTCGCCGGGATTGAGCCTTTGCATCAAGCGGAACCGGGGTTCGCGCGTCATCGCAATAAAGCGTCGATAGGCACGATACAGCCGGGGCATTTGTTCCACCGAGGCATCGAACGGGCCGCGCAAAAAGTTGGCCATGCGGATTTCCGACACCTGCCCGCAAGCGTTCAGGGCGATGATCGGCGCGAGGCAGCGGTAGTCGCTGTGGCGGTCCTTGTTGCGAAATTCCACCGGGATTTCGCAGAGGCTTTGAAAGGCTTGCGGATCTTCCTGGCGCAACGCCTCGGCGATGGCAAAGCCGTCGACAAAAATGCTCTCGCCCCCCTCGGCGTCGTTGACCAGGCAATGCAGGAACTGCAGCCCCGGTTGCAGCTCTCGGGTCGGCAAATCACTGTGCAGCGGCAGGTTGAAAGCGGTGTAGGCGTTGCTGTCGGCATCGGCCTTGGATTGCACGTTGAACAGCACACCGAAATTGCTTTCGCGGATGAACGAAATACGCTGCGCGATCAACTTCAATGAGCCGGGTTCGGTGGGCACGCCGCGGACCTGGGTCAGGCCGATATCGCGCACGGCCAGCAGCCATTGCAACAAGGCCTGGTTGTCTTGCATCAGCGCCTCATAGTCGAACACAGGCAGTTGCAGATCGCTGTGCCAGAGCCTGGCTTTCGGTTTGCCGGCCTGACGCTCGGCACGGGATTCGTCGTCATACGCGTGGGCGCGCAGCCAGCCAGGGTCGAAGCGACTGAGGTGGCCATCTTGCCACTGCACGCACAGGCAGTCCTCAGCATCGACGCCGGCCTCTGCGGGCTCCAGCTGTTCCGGGACGTCGACGATCTCCAGCACCTGCTCTCGGGTGACGGTGTAGACGCATTGCGGGCAGGGGCAGTTGTCCCGTAGCCATTGATGATGAAACGGGCTGAGGCGGTTGTCGGCCCACTTCACCAGAACATGATCGGCCATGACCTGCACGCCCTTCAGCGCGCTGATCAACGGATAAGTACGGAAGTCGGCGAAAGCGGCGGCGGTGTTCATGGCGATCTCCTTGTTATTTTTTTGGGGGTAACGCGATCACTCGGCCAATGTACTCGGGGGTGGGCAGGTCGGTTTGTTCGGCGACGATGGCTTGCAGTCGATCCAGGGTGTCTTCGCTGAACGGCGCGGAACGCGGCCCGGCGAGGTCGACGTGCAGCAGCATTTGCTCGTTGCCCGCCAGTTCCTTGTCGTCACCCACAAGATGCAGGCTGTGATAGAGGTGCAGGCGTTTGCTGTCGTGGCCGATGATCTGCGTGTGCACTTCGACCTCGGCGTCGAGCTTCACTTCGTGCAGGTAGTTGAGGTGCAGCTCCAGGGTAAACAACGAGTTGCCGCTGGCTTCACGGCTGTTGCTGTCAAGCCCCAGGCGATCCATCAGCGCATCGGTAGCGTAGCTGAAGATGAGCAGGTAGAAGGCGTCGCGCAGGTGGCCGTTGTAGTCAACCCAGTCGGGGATGATTCTGGTTTGGTAGGTGGTGAGGGTGGGCATGATTCCGGTTCCAATGTTGGTGGTGACTGGACCGCCGCTTTCGCGAGCAGGCTCGCTCCCACAAGGACAGCGCAAACCTGTGGGAGCGAGCCTGCTCGCGAAGGGGCCAGACCTGCGGGGCTCATTATTCGGCGAAAGCCATACCGTGCTTGGCTTTGGTGGTCTTCACCGCCTCCAGCACCGCCAGCAGGCAGTCATCACGATAGCGCTCCAGCGCCGAAATGCTGTGTTTGCCCAATTGCTCGCTGGTGCCATCGACCACGTCATCGATCAGCTTGTCGGTCAGCTCCGGTGCAGGCAGGTAAGTCCACGGCAACTGCAACGCCGGGCCGAACTGTGCCATGAAGTGGCGCATGCCGGCATCGCCGCCGGCCAGGGTGTAGGTCAGGAAGGTGCCCATGAACGACCAGCGCAGACCCGCGCCGAAACGGATCGCGTCGTCGATTTCACCGGTGGTTGCGACGCCGTCGTTGACCAGGTGCAGCGCCTCGCGCCACAGCGCTTCGAGCAGGCGGTCGGCAATGAATCCGGGTACTTCCTTGCGCACGTGCAGCGGGCGCATGCCGAGGGATTCATAGACTTTCATCGCGGCTTGTACCGCTTCAGGCGCGGTGTTCTTGCCGCCGACCACTTCGACCAATGGCAGCAGGTAAACCGGGTTGAACGGATGGCCGACCACGCAGCGTTCCGGGTGCGTGGCGCTCTCGTAGAACTCGCTTGGCAACAGGCCGGAAGTGCTGGAGCCGATCAACGCGTCGGGCTTGGCCGCGGCGCTGATTTTGCTGTGCAGTTCCAGTTTCAGTTCCAGGCGTTCCGGTGCACTTTCCTGGATGAAATCGGCATCGCGAACGCATTCTTCGATGGTCGCGACAAAGCGCAGACGATCCTGTGAGGCGCCAGGGGCCAGGCCTTGTTTTTCCAGGGCGCCCCAGGCGTTGGCAACGCGTTTGCGCAGGGCTGCCTCGGCGCCGGGCGCCGGGTCCCAGGCGACAACGTCGAGACCGTGGGCGAGGGCGCGGGACACCCAACCACTGCCGATGACACCGCTGCCCAGGGCGGCGAAGGTTTTGATATCGGTGATAAAGCTCATGGCAACTTCCTGAATAGTTCGGTGATCCTTGTAGGAGCGAACCTGCTCGCGATGGTATTCCAGGCGCTGAGTGGCGTCGGCTGTACCTTTTTCGCGAGCAAGCTCGCTCCTACAGGGGAAAAAGAGGGGTTATCCGCGCTTTGTCAGGCCCATTTTCTTGCGGCCTTCAGCCGGGGTGAGCACGCGGGCACCGAGGCGGCTGAGGATTTCCGTAGCGCGTTCGACCAGTTGGCCGTTGGTCGCCAGCACGCCCTTGTCCAGCCACAGGTTGTCTTCCAGACCGACTCGCACGTTGCCGCCGAGCAGCACCGCTTGAGCGGCCATCGGCATTTGCATGCGACCGATGCCGAAACCGGCCCACACCGCATCGGCCGGCAGGTTGTCGACCATGGCCTTCATGGTGGTGGTGTCAGCCGGCGCGCCCCATGGGATGCCCAGGCAGAGCTGGAACAGCGGGTTGTCGAGCAGGCCTTCCTTGATCATCTGTTTGGCGAACCACAGGTGGCCGGTGTCGAAAATTTCCAGCTCGGCCTTCACGCCCAGCTCTTGAATGCGTTTGGCGCCAGCGCGCAGTTGCGCCGGGGTGGAGACGTAAATGGTGTCGCCGTCGCCGAAATTCAGGGTGCCGCAATCGAGGGTGCAGATTTCCGGCAGCAGTTCTTCTACGTGAGCCAGACGGGTCAGCGGGCCGACCAGGTCGGTGTTCGGGCCGAACTCCATCGGGTTCTCGCCAGCGCCGATTTCCAGGTCGCCGCCCATGCCGGCGGTCAGGTTGACGATGATGTCGACGTCGGCTTCACGAATGCGCTCCATCACCTCACGGTACAGCGCCACATCACGGCTGAACTTGCCGGTTTCAGGGTCGCGAACGTGGCAGTGAACCACGGTGGCACCGGCCTTGGCGGCTTCCACGGCGGCAGCGGCGATTTGTTTCGGGGTGACCGGCACATGTGGGCTCTTGGCGGTCGTGTCGCCAGCACCGGTGAGTGCGCAGGTGATGATGACGTCGTGGTTCATGAGGTGGTTCCTTACAGGCGTGATTGGTCTGTCCGCAGCCCTTTCGGGCTGCGAATCGGTGGTTCGATCAGGTCGTGTTACGGGTGAGTCATTTGCTGGTCAGTTGCAGGTTTTGAGCGGCCGGTTTGCCATCGAAGGTGGTGACGCCTTCAAGCCAGCGTTGCTTGTCTTGCGGGTGATCCTTGAGCCATTGCTTGGCGGATTCCAAGGCGTCCTTGTGATCGAGCAGCGGCTGCATCATGCGGCTCTCGTCTTCGGCGGTGAATTTCAGATTGGTCAGCAGGCGACCAATGTTTGGGCACTGCTCCGCATATTTTGGCGCGGTGACGGTCCAGACGGTGGCCTTGCCTTCGTTCGGGCCGAGGGCGTTGTCGCTGCCGGTCAGGTAGGTCATCTTGACGTTGACGTTCATCGGGTGCGGCGCCCAACCGAAGAAGACCACGGCTTCATTGCGACGCACGGCGCGATCCACCGCGGCGAGCATGCCGGCTTCGCTGGACTCGACCAACTGGAACTTGCCGAGGCCGAACTGGTTCTTGGCGATCATCGCCTTGATCTGGGTGTTGGCGCCCGAGCCTGGCTCGATGCCGTAGATTTTGCCACCCAGTTCTTTTTCGAACTTGGCGATGTCGGCGAAGGTTTTCAGGCCCTTGTCGGCGAGGTAGGTGGGCACGGCCAGGGTGGCGCGTGCGTCTTCCAGGCTGGGTGCCTCAAGTACCTTGACCTGGTTGGCCTGGACGAACGGGGTGATGGTCTGGGTCATCAGCGGGTTCCAGTAACCCAGGAACAGGTCGAGGCGCTGATCACGGATCCCGGCAAAAATGATCTGCTGGGAGGCGCTGGTTTGTTTGGTGTTGTAGCCGAGGCCATCGAGCAATACCTGGGTCATGGCGCTGGTGGCGATCACGTCGGTCCAGTTCACCACACCCATGCGCACGTTCTGGCATGCGGCGGGTTCGGCGGCCATGACACTGGCGCTCAGCAAAGCGGTACCGCTGAGTGCAAGAACACAGCTGCTGATCAGTCGTTTCATCTCAGGTTTCCTCGGCAGTTCGTTATTGTGAGTTCCGGCGTCTGACGCGCCGGTGATGCCAAGTTACGCACCCAGGGCGCCATGAAAGCGCACTGCGGCGACCAGCTCTTGCACTGCAGCGACCTGTGCTCTTGAATGCCGCTGGTAAGTGGCGTATCAACATCAACACGCTGCCCGCCCTCTCGTTTCCGCCAACCGAGTGCGCTCCATGTCCCAGGATTTCTATTTCTTGTTGATGCCGGGTTTCTCGGCCATTGGATTTATCTCGGCCATCGAGCCATTGCGGGTCGCCAATCGCTTTCGCGGCGAGTTGTATCGCTGGCATGTTTTGAGCGCGGATGGCGGGGCAGTGCTGGCCAGCAACGGCATGTCGGTCAACGCCGATGCGGCGCTGGAGCCGCTGAAAAAAGGCGCGACCCTGTTAGTGGTCGCCGGTTTCGAGCCGCTGAAGTTCGCGACCCCGACGCTGGAGCACTGGCTGCGACGGCTGGACAACGAAGGCGTAACCCTCGGCGCCATCGACACCGGCAGTTTCATCCTCGCGCAAGCGGGCCTGCTAGACGGCCATCGCCTGACCCTGCACTGGGAAGCCATCGACGCCTTCAAGGAATCCTATCCGCAGCTCAGCGTCACCCAGGAGCTGTTCGAGATCGACCGACGGCGCATCACGTCGGCGGGCGGCACGGCCTCCATCGATCTGATGCTCGACCTGATCGCTCAGGCCCACGGCCCGGAGTTGGCGATTCAGGTCAGCGAACAGTTCGTGCTCGGCCGCATCCGCCCGCGCAAAGACCACCAGCGCATGGAGGTCGCCACCCGATATGGCATCAGTAACAAGAAACTGGTGCACGTGATCGGCGAAATGGAACAGCACAGCGAACCGCCGCTGAGCACGCTGGAACTGGCGGAATCGATCAAGGTCACCCGGCGTCAGCTCGAACGGCTGTTTCGCCTGCACCTGAACGACACACCGAGCAATTTCTATCTGCGCTTGAGGCTGGAGAAGGCCCGGCAATTGCTGCGCCAGACCGACATGAGCGTGCTGGAGGTCAGCATTGCCTGCGGGTTTGAGTCGCCATCGTATTTCACCCGTAGTTACCGGGCGAAGTATGAGCGGTGTCCGCGGGAGGACCGACGCACTGCCAAAGCGTGATTCTGAAAACACCGAAAAAACTATGGGAGCGGGCTTGCCCGCGATGAGGTCGGCACATTCAACATTGATGCTGACTGATACGCTGCCATCGCGGGCAAGCCCGCTCCCACAGTGATCTGTTTTGAGAGGATAAAAAGGGTTACTTCTTCATCAGCGCCGAACACGCCGCCTTGTAAGCCTCATGCTGATACTTGTTCAGCGTTCCCGGTAGTTCGAAGTCGTGCTTTTTGCTTTGCGCATTGATGGTTTGCGGTGACAGCAGTGTCACCTCGCAATTGTCCAGCAACTGGAACACACCCTCGATCTTGAACGTGGTCGGCCCACCAGCGAATTCGCCCTTCTTGCTGCGCTTCTTGATGGCGATGCGATCAATGGCATTTTCGCGAACAAAGGACGCCACCTGAGCCGCGAACACCTTGACGTTGGCGGCTTCGTCGTCATCGTCGAGGGCGATTTTCCTGGTCGCGAGCGCAACATGGCTCAGCGCCTGACCCTCCAGCATGGCCACGGCGATGATCGCTTCGCTGCCTTTGATTTCGATGCCGCAGACTTTCATGTTGAATCCCTTTACTGGCTGAAGGCGTGCAGCTTACAGCTCTAGTTGACTGGCGTTGATGCCAAAAGCCGCAGCGATTTTTTCGCGGGTGGCCTTGCGCGGCTTGGCGACTGTTTCTTGCTGGGCAAAAGCCGGTTGAGAAATCCCCATCCGTTTGGCCACTTCATCCTGAGTAAGGTTCAAGTGTTCGCGCCAGGCGCGGATGGGCGTGGCGCCATCGACCATGCGACTGACTACATCGTGCGGGATCAGATCGGGTTCGATTTTTTGCGCCAGATACTGCGCATAGGGAATGACCACGAATGCAGGGTTGCCGTGTTCATCATTGATAATCTGAACGTCAGTAGGTGCGTTCATCGCGTTTTTTGACCTCTTGAATACTGACCACTTTGATCGCGCCATCCCAGTCGAACATGACCCGATAATTACCGACGCGTAGCCGGTAAGAGTGGTTATGACCAACCAGTGCTTTGACTTGACCTACATTGGGCATGTCGGCCAGCGCCGTGATGGCATCACGAACCTGGATCTGGTGAACGGAATGCAATCTCAAGAGTTGCTTAACGGCCTTTCGAGTCCAGTGAATGCTGTTCATGAAGAATATAAGTCTTTTATAAGATTTGCGAATCTTTGCTTATATTTTTCAGATAGCCAATAAGCGAAACTTATCGGGATATTGCTGGAAACGAACGCCAAAAATACTCGTTACGCCAGGAATAGTCGGAAGAGTCAGAATGGTTTGTAGGAAGAGGGATTTTTGGGGATGAAAGCTGGAGTGGGTTCCAGCTTTCGACGGCTTATAAGAGATTACTCCTGTCCAATCGACTCCAAAAACTCCGACCGCTCGTCACTCATACGCGCCACGCAATCATTTTGCGCAATGGTGAATGCCTTGCTGCCAGCGGTGGCCGGGAAGGCTTCGACGGCGCAGTCGGCGTCGCGGGTCTTCGTCCACTGCTGCTGAGCGGTCTTGATCCTGGCGGTGATGTCGTTCAGTTGCGACGGGGTCTTGCCGTAGAGCGACTGCATGCGCTCGTTCAGGCTTTTGAGGTTTTCGCTCAATAGATCTTCGGCGGTTTTTTTGCTGTAAACGGAGCATTCCAGGGTCTGGACGTCGTTTTCCACTTTGTCGCATGGGTTGTCGTCGGATTCCTCCGCCGCGTGTACGCCGGTCGCAATCAGCGCCAGAGCCAGGATGATGGATTTCATTACGTTGCCGCCCCTTATTCCAGTAAAGCTTCCAGTAAGGCCTCAAGAGATGCGGCGAATTCTGGCCCAAGCGGAACGTGTTGAACAGGTAGCAGATTGCGCCTGGCGACGACCCTTTGTCGCGGATTGACGCTTTCGGCAATTCCCCTGTCGTTTTTGCACCCGGCTGCCGAGGCACCGAGGCATATGCTGGCCCAAAGCGCCGGCAGACGATTCGGCGCATGAATCGCTAACAAGGGGACAGCCTGATGAGCCCAGCCGAATTGCACGCCGACAGCATCGTTATCGACGGGCTGATTATTGCCAAGTGGAACCGCGAACTGTTCGAAGACATGCGCAAGGGCGGTCTGACCGCTGCCAACTGCACCGTTTCGGTGTGGGAGGGCTTCCAGGCCACTGTCAACAACATCGCTGCCAGCCAGAAACTGATCCGCGAGAACAGCGACCTGGTGATTCCGGTGCGTACCACCGCCGATATCCGCAAGGCCAAGGAGCAGGGCAAGACCGGCATCCTCTTCGGTTTCCAGAACGCCCACGCCTTTGAAGACCAGATCGGCTATGTCGAAGTGTTCAAGCAGCTCGGCGTCGGTATCGTGCAGATGTGCTACAACACCCAGAACCTGGTCGGCACCGGTTGCTACGAACGTGACGGCGGCCTGTCGGGCTTCGGTCGTGAAATCGTCGCCGAGATGAACCGCGTCGGCGTCATGTGCGACCTGTCCCACGTCGGCTCCAAGACGTCCGAAGAAGTCATCCTCGAATCCAAGAAGCCGGTCTGCTATTCCCACTGCCTGCCGTCGGGTCTGAAGATTCATCCGCGTAACAAGTCCGATGAAGAGCTGAAGTTCATCGCCGACCACGGCGGTTTCGTCGGCGTGACCATGTTCGCGCCGTTCCTGGCCAAGGGCATCGATTCGACCATCGACGACTACGCCGAAGCCATCGAATACACCATGAACATCGTCGGCGAAGACGCCATCGGCATCGGCACCGACTTTACCCAGGGTCATGGCCAGGACTTTTTCGAATACCTGACCCACGACAAGGGCTACGCCCGCCGCCTGACCAGCTTCGGCAAGATCATCAACCCGCTGGGCATCCGTACCGTGGGCGAGTTCCCGAACCTGACCGAGACCCTGCTCAAGCGCGGCCACTCCGAGCGTGTGGTGCGCAAGATCATGGGCGAGAACTGGGTGAACGTCTTGAAAGATGTTTGGGGCGAATAAGCCACCGCACTTCTGAATCCTTACCTGCGGCCATCCGCGCCGCAGGCAACACCAAAATTTTTCTGGAGTTAAGTTTCCATGGCCAAGATCGCCCCGCAATTGCCAATCGAAGTCGACAGTGAGACCGGTGTCTGGACGTCCGACGCCCTGCCGATGCTGTACGTGCCGCGTCATTTCTTCGTCAACAACCACATGGGCATCGAAGAAGTGCTGGGCGCTGAAGCCTACGCCGAGATCCTCTACAAAGCCGGCTACAAGTCCGCCTGGCACTGGTGCGAAAAAGAAGCTGAATGCCACGGCCTGGAAGGCGTCGCGGTGTTCGAGCACTACATGAAGCGCCTGTCGCAACGCGGCTGGGGCCTGTTCAAGATCCAGGACATCGACCTCGACAAAGGCACCGCCAGCGTCAAGCTCGAACACTCGGCGTTCGTCTACGTCTACGGCAAGGTCGGACGCAAGGTCGACTACATGTTCACTGGCTGGTTTGCCGGTGCGATGGACCAGATCCTCGCCGCGCGCGGCAGCAAGATCCGCACCGTCGCCGAACAAGTCTACGGTGGCTCCGAAGAGGGCCACGAAGACGGTTTGTTCACCGTCAAGCCGTTGTAAGTCGAGGAACCCGCCATGGCTTTCGAAGCAATGTTCCAGCCGATCCAGATCGGCAAACTGACTATCCGCAACCGCGTGCTCAGCACCGCGCACGCCGAGGTCTATGCCACCGACGGCGGCATGACCACCGATCGGTACGTCAAGTATTACGAAGAGAAGGCCAAGGGCGGGATCGGCCTGGCGATCTGCGGCGGTTCGTCCGTGGTTGCCATCGACAGCCCCCAGGAATGGTGGAGCTCGGTGAACCTGTCCACCGACCGCATCATCCCGCACTTCCAGAATCTGGCCGACGCCATGCACAAGCACGGCGCCAAGATCATGATCCAGATTACCCACATGGGCCGTCGCTCCCGTTGGGACGGCTTCAACTGGCCGACGCTGATGTCGCCGTCGGGCATCCGCGAGCCGGTGCACCGCGCCACCTGCAAAACCATCGAGCCGGAAGAAATCTGGCGGGTAATCGGCAACTACGCCCAAGCGGCACGCCGCGCCAAGGCCGGCGGCCTGGACGGTGTCGAGCTGTCGGCCGTGCACCAGCACATGATCGACCAGTTCTGGAGCCCGCGGGTCAACAAGCGTACCGACGAATGGGGCGGTACCTTCGAAGGCCGCATGAAGTTCGGTCTGGAAGTGTTGAAAGCGGTGCGTGCCGAGGTCGGTGACGATTTCTGCGTGGGCATGCGTATCTGCGGTGACGAGTTCCACCCCGATGGCCTGTCCCATGAGGACATGAAGCAGATCGCCAAATACTACGACGACACCGGCATGCTGGATTTCATCGGTGTCGTGGGTTCGGGTTGTGACACTCACAACACCCTGGCCAACGTGATTCCGAACATGAGTTATCCACCGGAGCCGTTCCTGCACCTGGCCGCCGGTATCAAGGAAGTGGTCAAGGTTCCGGTGCTGCACGCGCAGAACATCAAGGACCCGAACCAGGCCACCCGTATTCTGGAAGGCGGCTACGTCGACATGGTCGGCATGACCCGCGCCCACATCGCTGACCCGCACCTGATCGCCAAGATCAAGATGGGCCAGATCGACCAGATCAAACAATGTGTCGGCGCCAACTACTGCATCGACCGTCAATATCAGGGTCTGGATGTGCTGTGCATCCAGAACGCGGCCACCTCCCGTGAGTACATGGGCCTGCCGCACATCATCGAGAAAACCACCGGCGTGAAACGCAAAGTGGTGGTGGTCGGTGCCGGTCCTGCGGGGATGGAAGCGGCGCGTGTGGCGGCTGAACGTGGCCACGACGTGACCTTGTTCGAGAAGAAAGAATTCATCGGCGGGCAGATCACCACGGCCTCGAAAGCGCCGCAACGGGACCAGATCGCCGGTATCACCCGCTGGTATCAACTGGAGCTGGCACGCCTGAAAGTCGACCTGCGCCTGGGGACTGCGGCGGATGCGCCCACCATCATGGACTTGCGTCCGGACGTGGTGGTGCTGGCGGTCGGCGGTCATCCGTTCCTGGAGCAGAACGAGCATTGGGGCGCGGCTGAAGGCCTGGTGGTCAGCAGCTGGGACATCCTCGACGGCAAGGTGGCACCGGGCAAGAACGTACTGGTGTACGACACCATCTGTGAATTCACCGGCATGTCCACGGCGGACTTCCTCGCCGACAAGGGTAGCCAAGTCGAGATCGTCACCGATGACATCAAGCCGGGCGTGGCGATTGGCGGTACGTCGTTCCCGACCTACTACCGCAGCATGTACCCGAAAGAAGTGATCATGACCGGCGACATGATGCTGGAGAAGGTCTACCGCGAAGGCGACAAGCTCGTGGCCGTACTGGAAAACGAATACACCGGCGCCAAAGAGGAGCGGGTGGTGGACCAGGTGGTCGTGGAAAACGGCGTGCGCCCGGACGAAGAAATCTACTACGCGTTGAAGGAAGGTTCGCGCAACAAAGGCCAGATCGACGTCGAAGCCTTGTTCGCGATCAAGCCACAACCGTGCCTGGAGCAGAGCGGCGCCGGCTATTTGCTGTTCCGCATCGGCGACTGCGTGGCCCAGCGCAACGTGCACGCGGCGATCTACGACGCGCTGCGGTTGTGCAAGGATTTCTAAGAGCTTGTGGATAACCTTGTAGGAGCGAGCCTGCTCGCGATGAATTTGAAGGCGCCGCGTTCTTTCAGTCCGCGCGCGTCATCGTTAACGACCATCGCGAGCAAGCTCGCTCCTACAGGGGGTCGAGCAAAGCATCCAGGTAGTTAAGCCCGAGGTCTTTGGGAGCTTCACCATGTTGAACACCCTTCTTCCAATCCTGTTGTTCGCTGCCCTGGGCCTTGCGGTTCTGGGCGCGTTACGGCGGGTGTCCATGTGGCGCCGGGGCCGTGCCTCGAAGGTCGATCTGATCGGCGGCCTGTTCGCCATGCCCAAGCGTTACATGGTCGACCTGCACCACGTGGTGGCGCGGGACAAATACATCGCCAACACCCACGTGGCTACGGCCGGTGGTGCGGTGGCGTCCATCGTGCTGGCGATTCTGGTGCACGGTTTCGGCCTGCATAACCGCATCCTCGGGTACGCACTGCTGCTGATGTCGGCGGTGATGTTCGTCGGTGCGATCTTCGTTTACCTGCGTCGACGCAACCCGCCGAGCCGTTTGTCCAAAGGCCCGTGGATGCGCCTGCCGAAAAGCCTGCTTGCGTTCTCGGCGTCGTTTTTCCTGGTGACCCTGCCCGTGGCGGGCATTCTTCCGGAGAACTTCGGCGGCTGGCTGTTGGCGACGATCCTCGGCATCGGCGTGCTGTGGGGCGTATCGGAGCTGTTCTTCGGCATGACCTGGGGCGGGCCGATGAAGCACGCCTTCGCCGGTGCCCTGCACCTGGCCTGGCACCGTCGCGCCGAGCGCTTTGGTGGCGGTCGTTCCACGGGCTTGAAGCCGCTGGACCTGACCGACCTGTCCGCACCACTGGGCGTAGAAAAACCCAAGGATTTCACCTGGAACCAATTGCTCGGTTTCGACGCCTGCGTGCAGTGCGGTAAGTGCGAAGCGGCGTGCCCGGCGTTCGCCGCCGGCCAGCCGTTGAACCCGAAAAAACTGATTCAGGACATGGTCGTTGGCCTGGCGGGCGGCACCGATGCCAACTTCGCCGGCAGCCCGTATCCGGGTAAAGCCATCGGCGAACACGCTGGTAATCCCCATCGGCCGATCGTCAACGGTCTGGTGGATGCCGAGACCCTTTGGTCATGCACCACTTGCCGCGCCTGCGTCGAGGAGTGCCCGATGATGATCGAGCATGTCGATGCCATCGTCGACATGCGCCGTCACCTGACCCTGGAAAAAGGCGCGACCCCGAACAAGGGCGCCGAAGTCCTGGAAAACCTGATCGCCACCGACAACCCGGGCGGGTTTGCGCCGGGCGGGCGGATGAACTGGGCGGCGGACTTGAATCTCAACCTGCTCAGTGAAAAGAAATCCACCGACGTGCTGTTCTGGGTCGGCGACGGTGCCTTCGACATGCGCAACCAGCGCACCCTGCGCGCATTCGTCAAAGTGCTGAAAGCGGCCAAGGTCGACTTCGCCGTGCTGGGCCTCGAAGAGCGCGACAGCGGCGACGTGGCCCGACGCCTGGGCGATGAAGCGACCTTCCAGTTGCTGGCCAAGCGCAACATCCAGACCCTGGCCAAATATCGCTTCAACCGCATCGTCACCTGCGACCCGCACAGCTTCCATGTGTTGAAGAACGAGTACGGCGCTTTCGATGGCAACTACCTGGTGCAGCACCACAGCACCTACATGGCGGAAATCATCCAGGCCGGTGCGCTGAACCTCGGTCAGCACAAGGGCGACAGCGTGACCTATCACGACCCGTGCTACCTCGGCCGCTACAACGGCGAGTACGAGGCGCCGCGCGAGGTACTGCGTGCGCTCGGGATCGAAGTCAAGGAAATGCAACGCTCCGGTTTCCGCTCGCGCTGCTGCGGTGGGGGCGGCGGGGCGCCGATCACCGACATTCCGGGCAAGCAACGGATTCCCGACATGCGCATGGAAGACATCCGCGAAACCGGCGCTGAACTGGTGGCCGTGGGTTGTCCACAGTGCACGGCGATGCTCGAAGGCGTGGTCGAACCGCGGCCGTTGATCAAGGACATTGCCGAACTGGTGGCCGATGCGCTGCTCGAAGACCAGGCACCGAGCAAGCCATCCACGCCAGCCAAACGTGAACCTGCGGAGGCCCACTGATGAGCGACATTATCCGCCGCGACCCACGGGCTGAATGGATCGCCCGAAACCGCCTGCATCCGCTGCACGCAGCCATGCAGCCGGCGCAACACAGCTGGATGGGGCCCAATGGCGTCATCCGCAAGAACCCGCACGGCATCGGTTTTATCGGCCCGAACGGCATCAAGCGCATCGACCGCAGTGGCGCGCAGCAGGGCGGTGCGACCAAGCGCTCGGCCGCCGTTGAAGTGCAATTGCCGCTGCATCAGGTGCCAGCACCGGCGTTCTACATCAGCGTCGTTCCGGACATGGTTGGTGGCCGCTTGAGCAGTCACGACCGCGACCTCCTGGGCTTGGCCCATCAACTGGCGGGCAAGGACGGCGCGGTGTTGGCCGTGGTCTTTGGCGAACATAAAGAGAGTGCCTTTGCCAGCGCCGGTGTCGATCGCCTGCTGGTGCTCGAAGGAGATGAATTCAGCGGTTATGCACCGGAACAACGTGTCCAGGGCTTGCGGGCTGTGGATAACCAGTTCAGTCCGCGTCACTGGCTGCTACCGGACAGTCGCACCGGCGGTGGCGAGCTCGGTCGCCGTTTTGCCGCGGCGTTGGGCGAGCGCCCGGCCACGCGGGTCTGGCAGGTCAAGGACCAGGAATGTATCGGCCGCGCCGGTGCCGGTCTGCAAGACCTTGCGCGTCCGCTCGCACGGTTGATTCTGGCGGCTGCCGAATGCGCCGAGCCGGTCAGCGAAACCCGTCACGAAGCTCTGCCGGTGGAGTTATCCACAGCAGTCCCGCGCAGCCTGTCGCGGATCGAGGATCTGGGTGCGGTGGCGGTGGACCCGGCGGCGATCCCGATGGCCGAAGCGGAGTTCATCTTCTCCGGCGGCAACGGCGTCAAGGACTGGGGACTTTTCCACAGGACTGCCGAGGCATTGGGTGCCACCGAAGGCGCGTCCCGGGTTGCCGTGGACGACGGTTTCATGGCCCGCGACCGTCAGGTTGGCGCCTCGGGTACCTGGGTCACTGCGCGGGTCTACGTGGCGGTGGGGATTTCCGGGGCGATCCAGCACCTGCAGGGCATCGGTGCCTGCGACAAGGTGGTGGCGATCAACCTCGATCCCGGCTGCGACATGATCAAACGGGCCGACCTGTCGGTGATCGGCGAAAGTGCCGAGATTCTTCAAGCCTTGATCGCGGCGGTAGAGGCCTACCGCAACGACGCCAAGCGCGATGCGGCTTAAGGGAAGGAAAGGGTTATGAGCACGAAAATCATCAGCCTGGTGTCCATCGGCGCCCACCCGACGTCCGGCCGTCCACGTCGCGCCGAACAGGATGCGCGTGCCGTGGAACTGGGTTTGCAGTTGGCTGGGGATAACTTGCAGGTGCTGCATGCCGGCGATGTCGCCGAGCCTGCGTTGCGCGCTTATCTGGGCATGGGGCTGGAGCAATTGCATGTCCTGGAACAACCCGAGGGCGCGGATGCGCTGCCGGCGTTGACCGCGTATTTGCGCGATGCCGGTGCTCAGGTGGTATTGACCGGCAGCCAGGCTGAAACCGGCGAAGGCTCGGGCATGTTGCCGTTCCTGCTGGCTGAAAGCCTGGGCTGGCCGCTGGTGGTGGGGCTGGCGCAGGTCGAGTCCATCGATGGCAGTTCGGCGCTGGTGCTGCAAGCCTTGCCACGTGGTCAGCGTCGTCGCTTGAAGGTTCGCCTGCCGTTTCTCGCGACTGTGGATAACGCTGCGCCCAAGCCACGGCAAAGCGCCTACGGCCCGGCCCGGCGCGGGGTGTTGCAGGCCGATGAAGTGGAAGTCGTCGACGATGAACTGCTGGCGGTGGCGACTCTGCAGCCGGCCAAGCCACGACCCAAGCGCCTCAAAGTCATCAAGGCCAAGAGCGGTGCCGACCGCATGAAAGCCGCGACGGCCAAGGCCAGTGGCGGCGGCGGTCAAGTGCTCAAGGGCGTCACGGCGCAGGCGGGGGCTGAAGCGATTCTCAAGCTGCTGATCGAAGAGGGCGTGGTGCGCTGACACCCAGCCTCGAGCCGCAATACCCGGAAAAACACCCATCCCTGCGGCGCGTTGCTGCGCCGTGAGCGCCCACGTAAAACGGGCGCTCGATGATCTGTGGAGTTTTAATCAATGTCGGTTGAGTTTCGTTCGGCGGTACGCGCGGATGCGCGCGAGATTGCGCGTCTGTTCCAGATTTCCTCGGAAGGCGCTTCGGATTACATCTGGAGCCAGATAGCAGAGCCCGGGCAGGATCTGTTGGACGTTGGAGCCATCCGTTATGCCCGTGAAGATGTGGATTTTTCCTACCAGAATTGCCTGATCGCCGAGGCCGAGGGGAAGGTCATTGGCATGCTGCACAGCTACGTGATGCGTTATGACCCGTTCGCGGAGCCAGTGACCGATCCGGTGCTGGCGCCGTACGCGACGATGGAGATCCCCGACACCCTTTATATTTCCAGCCTGGCGCTGCACGAGGGCTGGCGAAACCAGGGCCTGGGCAAGCAATTTCTCGATTACGCCTACGACCGTGCCAATCGGCTCGGACTCAACGGCCTTAGCCTGATCGACTATGCCGCCAACACCGGCGCCCGGCGCTTCTATGAGCGCCACGGCTTCCGCATCGTCGATACCTGCCAGATCACGCCGCATCCGATGATTCGGGTCACGGGCGAAGCCTATTTGATGTACCGGCCTTAACGGGCTATGGCGACGACGACCGCCCCTGACAGATTTGCCAGGGGCGGTACCAAGCCGTCATTTCTTTAAAAGAACATCCCGCCCGGAAGACCCCTCCGAACATGATCAGGCGCACTCGTGTGGATAACGCCTGCCGGGTTCTCCACAAACGCTGTTGGCGATTCTGTGGATAACATGTTCGCCCCTCGCTGTAGCCCTTGAAAATAAAGCCTTTCAGCCCGTAGATCAAAAAACAATCAGCGTAAGCTACGGTTTTTTCTGTTGTTTTTCTGAGGATAAGTGTGAGCACGAAGCAAAACTTGTCCCCGATCTCTGTTGGCGCTTCTGTGGATAAGATGTTCGCTTACCGCTACAGGCCATATAAAACGTGCCTCTCACGTGTTTGGTCAAAAATTGATCGAATCGTCTTTTTTATCTGTTCCATCTCCCGCAAATGCAGAAATTACGCGGCTTTCAGCGGTTTTCCACAGAGGCGCAGAAGTTTCCCCCAAAGTCTGTTGGTGCTTCTGTGGATAAGGTGTTTGCCATCCGCTACAGGCTAAGTAATACGTGGTCTTCATGGATTTGGTCAAAAATTGATCAGGCGCGGCGGGAAACCGTGATTCCGGATAAGTCACGGATTTTCTTCGGTTTCTGTGGAGAAAATTTCGAACCTGTCCACAGTTGTCCCCATTTGCTGTGGGTGGAGATGTGGATAACTTGTTCGCGAAAGGCTGGGAGGCGCGCACTGTATAGCGCCGAACGGAATAGATCATATTTCGTACAGTGCTAAAGGGAAGAGGGTAATGGCGGGAGTAAACGTCGCGAGCAGGCTCCTGGAGGAGCGAGCCTGCTCGCGATGGTCGTGAACGATAACGCGGGGTATCAGTTATCCCGCGGTGCTCATGCGTCCATCGTGAGCAGGCTCCTAGAGAGTGGGATATTTAACCTTGGACAGGGACACCTTTGAGGTAAGGCGCCGGCTCAGCCCCCAGATTGTTCAGCATCCGCTCGCTGTACCAGTCCACGAAGTTCACCACGCCAAACTCATACGTCTTGGAGTAAGGGCCAGGCTGATAAGCGGTGGAGTTGATGCCGCGCTGGTTCTCTTCGGCCAGGCGACGGTCCTGGTCGTTGGTGGCGTCCCAGACTTTGCGCATGCGCTCTACGTCGTAGTCCACGCCTTCGACGGCGTCCTTGTGCACGATCCACTTGGTGGTGACCATGGTTTCCTGGGCGCTGATCGGCCACACGGTGAACACGATGATGTGGTCGCCCATGCAGTGGTTCCACGAGTGCGGCAGGTGCAGGATGCGCATGGAGCCCAGGTCGGGGTTTTTGATGCGGCCCATCAGCTTGGCGCAGCCTTGTTTGCCGTCCATGGTCATCGACACGGTGCCCTTGAGCAGCGGCATGCGTACGATGCGGTTACGCAGGCCGAAGCTGGCGTGGGCGTAAGGGATCTTCTCGGCTTCCCAGGCAGCGGCGGAGGCGGCGACATGGTCCTTGAACGCCTGGTCGGCGCGCGGGTCGGTGACGTCGTCCCATTCCAGCAGGGTTTTCAGCAGTTCCGGGTGTGAGCCGCCGCAGTGGTAGCACTCGCGGTTGTTTTCCAGCACCAGTTTCCAGTTGGCTTTTTCCATCAAGGTGGTTTGCACCGCCACCTTGGTGTTTTCCATGTCGTACGGTTCCATGTAATGGCTGAGCGTCGACAGGAAGTCGTCGATGGCCGGCGGGTTGTCCGCCAGGCTGATGAAGATGTAGCCACCCGCGGTTTTCACGTTCACCGGCTTGAGGCCGTACTGGTTCATGTCGAAGTCGGCGCCCATCTCGGTGCCGGCGAACAGCAGGCGACCGTCGAGTTCGTAGGTCCACTGGTGGTAGTGGCAGACCAGTTTGGCGACCTTGCCCTTGTCGCTGGTGCACAAGCGCGAGCCACGGTGACGGCAGACGTTATGGAACGCATGCACGACGCCTTCGGCGCCACGGATCACGATGATCGGGTTCTTGCCGACCTGCAGCGTCAGGTAGTTGCCCTTGGTGGGGATCTCGCAGGTCATGCCGGCGATCAGCCACTCTTTCTGAAAGATTTCCTGCATGTCGATATCAAACAGGCGCTCGTCAGAGTAAAACGGCTGCGGCAGCGAGAACGTGCGCTCGCGCTCTTGCAGCATCTGGGCGGTGGCCTTGCGTGCGGGTTCCAGCGGATCGCCCAGGCTCAGGGTAGTAGTGACGTCCATCGTTTAATCCTCAAGGCCATCTGCGTGGCCGGCGAAAGTGGCTAATCAGGTGTGCTGCTCAGGTTTGCTACGCAAGGTGTAAAGGTTGTGTCTTGGTATGGGGCGAGTGTGGGGCCGGCGCTGGCCAGAACCTTATCCATGGGCGACATGGTGCAATCTGTTCCCGACGCGCAAGCCCCGGTAGTTGGGGGCTGGTCGCGATAAGCATGTGAATGTCGCAGATAGGTAAATGGGTGGTTCGCGCTATACGCAGAATCGCCATCATGAAGGCCGACAGTCGGCCGTGGAGATCAGCATGTCCAACAACTTCCTGAACCCGGTAACCACCCAGACCTGGGCCAATGGTCGGCACATCGTCCGTTGCGTCAAAGTCATCCAGGAAACCTGGGATGTGCGCACCTTTTGCTTCATGGCCGACCAGCCGATCATGTTCTTCTTCAAGCCGGGGCAGTTTGTCACCCTGGAGCTGGAAATCGAAGGCCAGCCGATCATGCGTTCGTACACCATTTCCAGCTCGCCATCGGTGCCGTACAGCTTTTCGGTGACCATCAAGCGCGTGCCGGGCGGCAAGGTTTCGAACTGGCTGCACGACACCCTGCACGAAGGCTACGAACTGGCCGTGCACGGTCCGGTCGGGCTGTTCAACGCGATCGACTTCCCGAACCCTAAAGTGCTGTACCTCAGCGGCGGCGTTGGCATCACGCCGTGCATGTCCATGGCGCGCTGGTTCTTCGACACCAACGGCAATGTCGACATGGCGTTTATCCACAGCGCCCGTTCGCCGAAGGACATCATTTATCACCGCGAGCTGGAACACATGGCAGCGCGGATCGAGAATTTCAGCCTGCACCTGATTTGCGAAAAACATGGCTTCGGCGAGCCATGGGCTGGTTATCGCGGTTATTTGAACCACAAGATGCTGGAACTGATGGTCCCGGACTTCCTAGAGCGCGAAGTATTCTGCTGCGGCCCGACGCCGTACATGAATGCGGTCAAGCGCCTGCTGGAGAACGCCGGCTTCAACATGAAGCACTATCACGAGGAGTCCTTCGGCGCCACGCCGCCGGAGGCGATCGCCGATGCTGTGGAGAATGCCGAGCAGGCCGCCGATGCGCCGGAGGTGGATGACGCAGATCTGCATGAGGTGGAGTTCATTGCCTCGGGCAAGAGCATTCGCGTGGCACCGGGCGAGACCGTACACGCCGCTGCCGCGAAAGTCGGCCTGATGATCCCGAAAGCCTGCGGCATGGGCATCTGTGGCACGTGCAAGGTACTGAAACTGGGCGGCGAAGTGGAGATGGAGCACAACGGCGGGATCACCGAGGAAGACGAGGCCGACGGGTACATTTTGTCGTGCTGCAGCGTGCCGAAGGGGGATGTGCGGATCGAGTTCTGAGAGCAGTCTGTAGGCATTGGCCGATCTCCCCGCAGGGGAGATCGAAGGGGGATTAATGGTTGGTTTTAAATTAGTTTGAATGTGGCGAGTAAGCCAAAGCCCATGAATGTAAAGCCGAAAATTTTCTGGTATCTATGCAGTGTAAGTAGTGTGCGTTTTAGTTTTGGTGGGGAATTCTGAATATCTTTTGTGCTTAATTTTCCTTGGTATTAAACAAGGCCTAGCCAAGCAACCAAACCCAGGCACATCATTACGGCCCAGAATATAAAAACGTATTTATGCAGGGTAATTAAGTTTTGCCTTAGCTTGTGAGGGAACTTTTCCATGTCTTTTGCGCTAAGTGTTCCGGCGTGAATGTAAATTTCGGGATTTCTCATGATGCCGAAAATTTCGCCCATCATGTAGATTCGCCCCCATGGTCCTCCGTGCCATAGCATTATGATTCGGCTGGAAATTGAACTGTTTGTCAAATGGTTTAATATTGTTCCGGTTTTTGTTTTGGCGACGTATAACATAATTCCAAGCAGGATGAAGATGCCTGTGAAATCTACAATGCCAATCAATAAAAATATGATTTCTGAAGTGCGAAGGGTCATTTAACAACCTTATAAACTATCTCTGCGAGCTCTTTACCGCCCTTTTCGCCAATAACACCCCCTGCATAGGACCCAACGCCTGCTACTAGAGCACCGCAAAGGACAGTACCGAGCCCCCCTGTCGGAACGCCAACCCCCACGCAAATCGTCGCGGCAGCTAAGTTCGTCATTGCGCCGGTAACTATTCCGCCACCCAACCCACCCAAAAAACTTCCGCTCTCAGTGAACTTCGCCTTTTCACAAGCCACGGAACTTCCATTCCGACAAACATCCTGAACCTTCATGACTGACGCTCCACCGCCCACAGCTGTGCCAATCCAACCACCATATTTGACGTATTGCGATGCTTTGGTGAGGGCCTGAATATGAGTGGCATAACCGGGAACCTGGCCGATGCCGCCGGCTTTTCTCCAGCGGTGCAAAAGGTGAGGGTGATCAATGCCAAGGGCGGTTTTAAGGTTTGGATGATCCGGCAAGCCAATACTCCTCTTGGTCAACGTGGTGAGTTCTCCGTCAAGGCGTTTGAGTAGGCGGGCGCGCTGCTTCTTGAATGCCTTTGAATTCAGACGACCATTTGTCTGGAGGGTGCTTGTGTACAAGGCCTCCATGTCTTTCAGGATGGTTTTTACCCCGTCCAGGTGATTGGCCGCCATGGCTGTGCCTACACCGATCACTTGCGACCCGTTAGTGAGCGTTCTTTTTATCACCTCATAGTGCTGCGCCATAAAGTCGGCTTCCTCCACCGTCAGCGGCTCCAGCACTGTGCTGACAATTTTTGCGGCCTGCATCAACAACGCTTCCTCATAAGTACATTGCTGATTATTCGGATCACTCAGCACAATCATCGACCCGGCTTTTACTTGATCCAGATTCGGATTCAGGGTTTTGAATTTGGCGATGACGGCGGGGGAGGCGGAGCTGAATAGCTGGGCCTCCAGTTTTTCAGCGGTCGTGCTCTTGGGGACGATGTAGAAGCCCGGTTGCTCGGGTTCCGGGAGGGGCGCAGGCCAGCGCTCGCGGGGGAAGAAATTCAAGTCGGGGACCGGGTGCGGCGACGGGGCTGCCTCGACCGAGTTGGCTGTGTTGGCGGCATTCGTTTTGAGATTTTGTGCGTGAACATGCCTCAGTAAACGCTCGGAGTCCGGTTTCAATCCTGGTTGCGTGAGCCTTGAAGTTGGCATTCTTTCAATCGAATCGACGATCGCGTGGGGGCCTTTGCGTGTGACAACTTGCGCCTGGATGAGCAGATCACGCTGCTCTCGGAGCAACGCCTGTATGCCTTGTTCCGGGGTTTTTCGACCTTGCGCGACATCGTCGGCAATGCGCTTGGCGTACCAGGCCACTTCCTGATTGAACTGCATGCGCGGTATGCCATGGGGCAGATGGCGGGTGCTGAGGGTATGGGCCTGCGCAATCAGTTTTTTTGCGGCGCCGTTGACGTCCCAGACGTCATAACGATAGGAGGTCACCCCTCTTCGCCCCACGAACTGTGGCCGCTGGTTCCTGCTGTGTGGTGGATCCAGGTGATATCACGATAACGGATGGCGAGATGTTCTTGAGGTTCTGCGTCGTTTTGCATGATCGCGTGAGGCACTTCAAGCGTCAGGTCAACAATGACGCCGCCACTGATCGCTACGGAATAAAACTTCTCCTGCTGACCAGACGAAGACACGCGATAGAAACGAAGCGTGCATTCGATTTCTTCTCTCTTTGAGAGTGCCTGGGCCAGTAGCGGTGAGGATTTATCGATGGCTTTGGTGATGATGACCGGGTTGTGTGTGGATTTATTGTTGTTCCCGATATTGGACATGTTGTGGTTGAAAGACAGCAGCATGATTTCATCGGTGTGCGCGGCTTGAAACTTGTTCCCGATGGACGCTGGGGTTGAGCAACCGGCGGAGATGAGTCCTTGAATCTTTCCGGTGATGGTCATGTAGCCGGGGTTCGCCATAAGTAACACTCCTTGTCGTCAAGAAGGCAGTTTACGACGATGAATCGAAGCGTTTATGTAGTCCGTTTCCGAAAAAACCTAATGGAGTCAGTGCGTGCAAGCTGTCACCGATCCCGACGGGCAGGATCGGTGTTTAACGCGTTCAGTCGATAAACAGATCCGGCATCAGCGTGTCGCTGGTGCCCGGTGCGAACCGATAGTGTTCGAACTCGGTCACGCCGTTCTCCCGCAATATTTCCTCATCAATCAACAACCGCCCGGTCAGGCTGCGATTCGCGCTGCTCAGAATCACATGTGCCGCGTCGGCCATGATCGCGGGCGTCCTGGCGTGCTTGAACGACTCCCGTGACCCCAGCTGAAACTCGATGGCGGCGGTGGCGATCATTGTTTGCGGCCACAGCGAGTTGACGCTGATGCCGTAGTGCTTGAATTCCTCGCTCATGCCCAGCGTCAGCATGCTCATGCCGTACTTGGTCACGGTGTACGGGCTGTATTGGGCGAACCATTGGGTCGCCAGGTTCAGTGGTGGCGACAGGTTGAGGATGTGCCCGGCGGACTTCTTCAGGTAGGGCAGCGCGGCCTGGCTGCACAGCAGCACGGCGCGGGTGTTGATCTGGTGCATGAGGTCGAAGCGCTTGAGTTCGATGTGCTGCACACCGGTCAACTTGATCGCCCCGGCGTTGTTGACCAGTGCATCGATGCCGCCGAAATGTTCGTTGGCCTGGGCCAGGGCCTGGTGCACGGCGACTTCATCGCGCACATCCACTTGCAAGGCCAGCGCCTTGCCACCCGCGTTTTCGACTTCCTCGGCCACGCTGTAAATGGTGCCGGGCAGCTTGGGGTGCGGTTCGGCGCTTTTGGCGGCAATCACAATGTTTGCGCCATCGCGTGCGGCCCGAAGGGCGATCTCCCGACCAATCCCGCGACTGGCGCCGGTAATGAACAGCGTTTTGCCTTGAAGGGACATGCTTGCGCTCCTGATTATTGTTATGAGAGCGGATGGGCTCGACAAACAATGTAGACGAAGTCTTCAGGTGCGAATGATGAGGGTGAGTGGGTTGGGCTTTTGTGGGAGCTTGCTCGCGATGGCGGTGTGTCAGCTGACATCATTGTTGGATGGGCTGGCCTCATCGCGAGCGAGCTCGCTCCCACAGGGGGCAGTGCAAACCAAGGTTGTTAGTGCGACATCACTTCACGGATGTCCCTGGCCAATTCCCGAACGCGTTCTTCTTCGGTGTCCCAGGAGCACATGAAGCGTGCGCCGCCGTTGCCGATGAATGTGTAGAAGCGCCAGCCCTTGGCGGTCAGCGCGGCGATGGCCGGTTCCGAGAGTTGCAGGAACACGCCGTTGGCCTGCACCGGGAACATCAGTTCCACGCCGGGAATGTCGCTGACCAGCTCGGCCAGCAATTGCGCGCAACGATTGGCGTGGTTGGCGTATTTGAGCCAGGCGTCGTTTTCCAGGATCCCGACCCAGGGCGCGGAGAGGAAACGCATCTTCGACGCCAGTTGCCCGGCCTGTTTGCAGCGGTAGTCGAAGTCTTCGGCCAGTTTGTGGTTGAAGAACAGGATCGCTTCGCCTACGGCCATGCCGTTTTTCGTGCCGCCGAAGCACAGCACGTCGACGCCGGCCTTCCAGGTCAGGTCCGCTGGCGAGCAGCCGAGGAACGCGCAGGCGTTGGAGAACCGCGCGCCGTCCATGTGCAGGTTCAGGCCCAGTTCCTTGCAGGTGGCGCTGATGGCGCGGATTTCGTCCGGGGTGTAGACGCTGCCGACTTCGGTGGCCTGGGTGAGGGTCACGACGCGGGGTTTCGGGTAGTGGATGTCCTGGCGCTTGAGAGCGACTTCGCGGATCGATTCCGGAGTCAGCTTGCCGTTTTCGGTGCGGGCGATCAGCAGTTTGGAGCCGTTGGAAAAGAATTCCGGCGCCCCGCATTCGTCGGTTTCGACGTGGGCGGTTTCCGAGCAGATCACGCTGTGATAGCTCTGGCACAGCGACGACAGGGCCAGGGAGTTGGCTGCGGTGCCGTTGAAGGCGAAGAACACTTCGCAGTCGGTTTCGAACAATTTGCGGAAATAGTCGGACGCGCGAGCGGTCCATTCGTCGTCGCCGTATGCGCGCTGGTGGCCATGGTTGGCCTGCTCCATGGCAGCCCAGGCTTCAGGGCAAATGCCGGAGTAGTTGTCGCTGGCGAATTGTTGGCTCTTATCGGTCATGGCCTGCTTCCGTGGTCGAGACGCCTATGGTGAAGTGTCTCGTGGTCAATGATGGTGCGCACTTTACCGAAGATCGTCCGGGGAGCACACGGGATGTCACTGTCTGAAAAATACGGGGATGCCGGGCAATTATGCACCTGGCGATGCACATGACACAGCGGCAGTTAAAGCCGCGCGACGGTGCACTCGATTTGCTCAAGTGGCTGGCGCTGCTGAGCATGGTGCTCGACCACCTGCGCTATGTCGGTTATTCCGTCGATCTGCTGTATGTGCCGGGGCGCCTGGCGTTCCCGTGGTTTTGCCTGGCGATGGCGGCGAATCTGGCTCGCGCGCCGACCGTGAACACCCAGGGGCAATGGCGCTATCTGGGCTGGTTGCTGCTGTTCAGTGCGCTGAGCGAAGTGCCTTACCGGATGTACATTCCCGATCCCGACACCTTGAACGTGTTGCCCACCCTGGCCTTGGGCCTGCTGGTGGCACGGGGCTGGCAAACGCGGGGGCTTCAGGCGCGACTGTTGGCGGTTGTCGCTCTGCTGCTGGCGGTGGTGTTCTGGTCGCGATTGATGTTCGGTTTCTTTGGTGTGCTGTTGCCGCTGGCGCTGTTGCTGGTGATCCGTCGTCCCTGGTATTTCGCGCTATTGCCGGGGCTGGTTTGTCTGGCGGCCAATCAATGGCAAGTGCTGTATTACGCCGCACGGCTGGGCAACCCCGCGGCCCTTCCGGCCATCGTCACCTGCCTGATCGCGCCCTGGCTGGGGCTGTTCTTGTTGCGACATGCCAAGGGCGTAAAACCACCACCGATGCGGCGTTGGGCTTATGCCCTCTATCCGGTGCATTTCCTTGTGCTGCTACTCGTCCGCCAGTTCGCCGTATAACCCTGTGGGCGCTGGCTTGCCAGCGAATAGCGGTGGACCCGTCGCCATCAAGGCTGGATGTGACGCCGTCATCGCTGGAAAGCCAGAGCCCACAGGGTTTCTCACTGATTTGAGAAGAGCGGCCGCCCCGTCATTTCCCGCCATGTCGTAAACGCACCTTTACGTGGCGTCCGTAGGCATTTGGCCTGCCTGCGCCGGTCATACCATCGCTATCAAAGGGCACTGCCGAAACACCGGTGCCTTACCGAGACGAATGGCGCATAGATGCCGCTGGGAGAGACGCGATGTTCAGCAAGCAAGACCAGATCCAGGGTTACGACGATGCACTGCTGGCGGCGATGAATGCCGAGGAGCAACGTCAGGAAGATCACATCGAGCTGATCGCGTCGGAGAACTACACCAGCAAACGGGTCATGCAGGCCCAGGGCAGCGGCCTGACCAACAAATACGCCGAAGGCTATCCGGGCAAGCGCTACTACGGTGGCTGCGAGCACGTGGACAAGGTTGAAGCCCTGGCGATCGAACGCGCCAAGCAACTGTTCGGTGCCGACTACGCCAACGTGCAGCCGCACTCCGGCTCTTCGGCCAACAGCGCCGTGTACCTGGCCCTGATTCAGCCAGGCGATACCATTCTCGGCATGAGCCTGGCCCACGGCGGTCACCTGACCCACGGTGCCAAAGTGTCGTCCTCGGGCAAGCTGTACAACGCGGTGCAGTACGGCATCGATACCAAGACCGGTCTGATCGACTACGACGAAGTCGAGCGTCTGGCCGTCGAGCACAAGCCGAAGATGATCGTCGCCGGCTTCTCCGCCTACTCCAAGACCCTGGACTTCCCGCGTTTCCGTCAGATCGCCGACAAGGTCGGTGCACTGCTGTTCGTCGACATGGCTCACGTGGCCGGTCTGGTTGCCGCCGGTCTGTACCCGAACCCGCTGCCGTACGCTGATGTGGTCACCACCACCACCCACAAGACCCTGCGCGGTCCACGTGGCGGCCTGATCCTGGCCAAGGCCAACGAAGAGATCGAGAAGAAACTCAACGCCGCGGTATTCCCCGGCGCCCAGGGCGGCCCGCTGATGCACGTGATCGCCGGTAAGGCGGTGTGCTTCAAGGAAGCGCTGGAGCCAGGCTTCAAGGCCTACCAGCAACAAGTCATCGATAACGCCCAGGCCATGGCCGGCGTATTTATCAAACGCGGCTACGATGTAGTGTCCGGCGGCACCGATAACCACCTGTTCCTGGTCAGCCTGATCCGTCAGGGCCTCACCGGCAAAGACGCGGATGCAGCACTCGGTCGCGCCCACATCACCGTGAACAAGAACGCTGTCCCGAACGACCCGCAGTCGCCGTTCGTGACCTCCGGCCTGCGCATCGGCACCCCGGCGGTAACGACCCGTGGCTTCAAGGTCGCTCAGTGCACCGAGCTGGCCGGCTGGATCTGCGACATCCTCGACAACCTCGGCGATGCCGATGTCGAGGCCAACGTCGCCAAGCATGTGGCAGCCCTGTGCGCGGACTTCCCGGTTTATCGCTGAGTGCGGTTTTGGAGTAAATGACTATGCAACGCTACTCGGGCTTCGGCCTCTTCAAACACTCTCTCAGCCACCACGAAAACTGGCAGCGGATGTGGCGCACGCCGACCCCTAAAAAGGTCTACGACGTGGTCATCGTCGGCGGTGGCGGGCATGGTCTGGCGACCGCCTACTACTTGGCCAAGGAGCACGGCATCACCAACGTGGCCGTGGTCGAAAAAGGCTGGCTGGGCGGCGGTAACACCGCGCGCAACACCACCATCGTTCGCTCCAACTACCTGTGGGACGAGTCGGCGCACCTGTACGAACACGCGATGAAGCTGTGGGAAGGCCTGTCCCAGGACCTGAACTACAACGTGATGTTCTCCCAGCGCGGCGTCTACAACCTGTGCCATACCCTGCAGGACATCCGTGATTCCGAGCGTCGGGTCAGCGCCAACCGCCTCAACGGCGTCGATGGCGAACTGCTCGATGCCAAGCAAGTGGCCGACGAGATTCCGTACCTCGACTGCTCGAAGAACACCCGCTACCCGGTGATGGGCGCTACCGTCCAGCGTCGCGGCGGCGTGGCTCGTCACGATGCCGTGGCCTGGGGCTTTGCCCGGGCCGCCGACGCACTGGGCGTGGACCTGATCCAGCAGACCGAAGTGATCGGTTTCCGCAAGGAAAACGGCGTGTGCATCGGTGTCGAAACCAACAAGGGCTTCATCGGCGCCAAGCGCGTCGGCGTGGTCACCGCCGGTAACTCCGGGCATATGGCCAAGCTGGCCGGTTTCCGTCTGCCGATCGAATCCCACCCGCTGCAAGCGCTGGTGTCCGAGCCGATCAAGCCGATTATCGACAGCGTGATCATGTCCAACGCCGTACACGGTTACATCAGCCAGTCCGACAAGGGCGACCTGGTGATCGGCGCCGGTATCGACGGCTACAACGGCTACGGCCAGCGTGGTTCGTACCCGGTGATCGAGCACACCATCCAGGCCATCGTCGAAATGTTCCCGGTGCTGTCGCGCGTACGCATGAACCGTCAGTGGGGCGGCATCGTCGACACCACGCCGGATGCATGCCCGATCATCTCGAAAACCCCGGTACCGAATATGTTCTTCAACTGCGGTTGGGGCACCGGTGGCTTCAAGGCAACACCTGGCTCGGGCAACGTGTTTGCCGCGAGTCTGGCCAAGGGTGAAATGCACCCGCTGGCCGCCCCTTTCTCCATCGACCGTTTCCACAACGGTGCGTTGATCGATGAACACGGCGCTGCTGCGGTTGCCCACTAACAGGAGAAATCCCCATGTTGCATATCTTCTGTCCTCACTGCGGCGAACTGCGCTCCGAAGAGGAATTCCACGCATCCGGCCAGGCGCACATCCCGCGTCCACTGGATCCGAACAGCTGCACCGACGAGGAGTGGGGCGACTACATGTTCTTCCGCGACAACCCTCGCGGTCTGCACCATGAACTGTGGATTCACGCCGCCGGTTGCCGTCAGTACTTCAACGCCACCCGCGACACCGTGACCTACGAGATTCTCGAAACCTACAAGATCGGCACCAAGCCACAATTCACCGACAAGACCGATAGCCCGAAAGCGGCCAGCACGGCTCTGGGAGAGAAGGTATGAGCCAGATCAATCGCCTGTCCAACGGCGGACGGATCGACCGCAACAAAGTCCTGACGTTCTCCTTCAACGGCCAGAGCTACAAAGGCTTCGAAGGCGACTCACTGGCCGCTGCACTGCTGGCCAATGGCGTTGACATCATTGGTCGCAGCTTCAAGTATTCCCGTCCGCGCGGCATCTTCGCCGCCGGTGCCGAAGAGCCGAACGCCGTGCTGCAGATCGGCGCTACCGAAGCCACGCAGATCCCGAACGTACGCGCCACGCAACAAGCGCTGTACCAAGGCCTGGTCGCCACCAGCACCAACGGCTGGCCAAGCGTGAACAACGACATGATGGGGATCCTCGGCAAGGTCGGCGGCAAGCTGATGCCGCCGGGCTTCTACTACAAAACCTTCATGTACCCGCAATCGTTCTGGATGACTTACGAGAAGTACATTCGTAAGGCCGCCGGTCTTGGCCGTTCGCCGACCGAGAACGATCCGGACACCTATGACTACATGAACCAGCACTGCGACGTGCTGATCGTCGGCGCCGGCCCTGCGGGTCTGGCCGCTGCACTGGCGGCTGCACGCAGTGGCGCCCGGGTGATCCTGGCTGATGAGCAGGAAGAGTTCGGCGGCAGCCTGCTCGACTCCCGCGAAAGCCTCGACGGCAAGCCTGCACTGGAATGGGTCGCCAGCGTCATCGCCGAGCTGAAGAACACCCCGGACGTGCTGCTGTTGCCGCGCGCCACGGTCAACGGCTATCACGACCATAACTTCCTGACCATTCACGAGCGCCTCACCGATCACCTCGGCGACCGTGCCCCGATTGGCCAGGTGCGTCAGCGCATCCACCGCGTTCGCGCCAAGCGTGTCGTACTGGCAACCGGTGCTCACGAGCGTCCGCTGGTCTACGGCAACAACGACGTGCCGGGCAACATGCTGGCCGGTGCTGTCTCGACGTATGTACGCCGTTACGGCGTGGCGCCGGGCAAGAAGCTTGTCCTGAGCACCAACAACGACCACGCCTACCGTGTGGCCCTGGATTGGCTCGACGCCGGCCTGCAAGTCGTGGCCGTCGCCGATGCTCGCAGCAACCCGCGTGGGGCGCTGGTGGAAGAAGCACGCGCCAAGGGCATCCGCATCCTCACCGGCAGCGCCGTGATCGAAGCCCGTGGCAGCAAGCGCGTGACCGCTGCCCGCGTGGCCGCGATTGATGTCAAAGGGCACAAGGTCACCAGCCCTGGCGAATGGCTCGAGTGCGACCTGGTCGCCAGTTCCGGCGGCTACAGCCCGGTGGTTCACCTGGCATCGCACCTGGGTGGCAAGCCGATCTGGCGTGAAGACATCCTTGGTTTCGTACCGGGTGAAGCACCGCAGAAACGCGTGTGCGTCGGTGGCATCAACGGCGTCTATGGCCTGGGCGATTCCCTGGCAGACGGTTTTGAAGGCGGCGTGCGCGCGGCCAGCGAAGCCGGTTTCGGCCCGGTCGAAGCGACGCTGCCCAAGGCCCTGACCCGTCTGGAAGAGCCGACCCTGGCGCTGTTCCAGGTGCCCCATGAAAAGAACACCGCACGGGCGCCGAAGCAATTCGTCGACCTGCAGAACGACGTCACCGCCGCCGCCATCGAACTGGCGACCCGCGAGGGCTTCGAGTCGGTCGAGCACGTCAAGCGCTACACCGCGCTGGGCTTCGGCACCGACCAGGGCAAGCTCGGTAACGTCAACGGCCTGGCGATTGCCGCCCGTTCGCTGAACGTGACCATCCCGCAGATGGGCACCACCATGTTCCGCCCGAACTACACGCCGGTGACATTCGGCGCCGTGGCCGGTCGTCACTGTGGGCACATCTTCGAGCCGGTGCGTTTCACCGCACTGCATCACTGGCACCTGAAAAACGGCGCCGAGTTCGAAGACGTCGGTCAGTGGAAACGTCCCTGGTACTTCCCGAAATCCGGTGAAGACATGCATGCCGCGGTCAAGCGTGAATGCAAAGCCGTGCGCGACAGCGTCGGCCTCCTGGACGCGTCGACCCTGGGCAAGATCGACATCCAGGGCCCGGATGCGCGTGAGTTCCTCAACCGCATCTACACCAACGCCTGGACCAAGCTCGATGTGGGCAAGGCGCGCTACGGCCTGATGTGCAAAGAAGACGGCATGGTGTTCGACGACGGCGTGACCGCCTGCCTGGCCGACAACCATTTCGTCATGACCACCACCACGGGCGGCGCCGCACGCGTGCTGCAATGGCTGGAGATCTACCAGCAGACCGAATGGCCAGACCTGAAGGTGTACTTCACGTCCGTGACCGACCACTGGGCGACCATGACCCTGTCCGGGCCGAACAGCCGCAAGCTGCTCAGTGAAGTCACCGACATCGACTTGAGCAACGAAGCCTTCCCGTTCATGACCTGGAAAGAAGGTCTGGTCGGTGGCGTGCCGGCGCGGGTGTTCCGGATTTCGTTTACCGGTGAGCTGTCGTATGAAGTCAACGTGCAGGCCGACTATGCGATGGGTGTGCTGGAGAAGATTGTCGATGCCGGCAAGAAGTACAACCTGACGCCCTATGGCACCGAAACCATGCACGTGCTGCGGGCCGAGAAGGGCTTCATCATCGTCGGTCAGGACACCGACGGCTCGATGACCCCGGACGACCTGAACATGGGCTGGTGCGTGGGTCGCACCAAACCGTTCTCGTGGATCGGCTGGCGTGGCATGAACCGCGAAGACTGCGTGCGTGATCAACGCAAACAGCTGGTCGGCCTGAAACCGATCGATCCGACCAAATGGCTGCCGGAGGGTGCGCAACTGGTGTTCAACACCAAGCAAGCGATCCCGATGACCATGGTCGGTCACGTGACCTCCAGCTACGCGCACAACTCCCTGGGCTATTCGTTTGCCATGGGCGTGGTCAAGGGCGGCCTGAACCGCATGGGCGAGCGTGTGTTTGCGCCACTGGCGGACGGTAGCGTGATCGAAGCGGAGATCGTTTCTTCGGTGTTCTTCGATCCGAAAGGCGAACGCCAGAACGTTTGACGGCCTCGGGCCCTGTGGTGACTGTGCCGCCGCTATCGCGAGCAGGCTCGCTCCCACAGGGGAACCCGGTCAAATGTGGGAGCGAGCCTGCTCGCGATAGCGGTAGACCTGCCACCACATAGGCCGGAACCAACAGAATTCAGGAAAAGGTGCTTTATGACCGCAGCCAATGTTTACCAACAACGCCCAACCTCCGGGGCCAAGGCCGAGTCGTCGCTGCATCATGCCGACCTCGCCAGCCTGGTGGGTAAGGGTCGCAAGAACGCCGGCGTGACCGTGCGTGAGAAAAAACTCCTCGGTCACCTGACCATCCGTGGCGATGGCCATGACGCAGCGTTCGCTGCCGGCGTGCACAAGGCCCTGGGCATTGAACTGCCGGGCGCGCTGACCGTCATCGTCAAAGGCGAAACCAGCCTGCAATGGATGGGGCCGGATGAATGGCTGCTGATCGTGCCGACCGGTGAAGAGTTCGCCGCCGAGAAAAAACTGCGTGAAGCGCTGGGCAAGCTGCACATCCAGATCGTCAACGTCAGCGGCGGGCAGCAGATCCTCGAACTGAGCGGCCCGAATGTGCGCCAGGTGCTGATGAAGTCCACCAGCTACGACGTGCACCCCAACAACTTCCCGGTGGGCAAGGCGGTTGGCACGGTGTTCGCCAAGTCGCAACTGGTGATCCGTCACACCGCCGAAGACACCTGGGAACTGCTGATTCGTCGCAGTTTCTCGGATTACTGGTGGTTGTGGTTGCAGGATGCAGCTGCGGAATATGGCCTGAGCGTTCAGGCCTGACCACAACCGACCTTGCAGGAGCGAGCTTGCTCGCGATGGACTTGAGAGCGGCGCGTCGTATCAGTGAGAACGCGTCATCGTTAACGTCCATCGCGAGCAGGCTCGCTCCTACAGCAAGCCGTTTCGCTTATCGATGTCTCAGGAGTCACCGCACTATGAGCCGCGCCCCAGACACATGGATTCTGACCGCTGACTGCCCCAGCGTCCTCGGCACGGTGGACGCGGTGACGCGCTTTCTGTTCGAGCAGGGCTGCTACGTCACCGAACACCATTCCTTCGATGACCGGCTTTCGGGCCGTTTCTTCATTCGCGTGGAATTCCGTCAGCCCGACGGTTTCGATGAGCAGTCTTTCCGCGCAGGCTTGCAGGCCCGCGGTGAAGCCTTCGGCATGGCCTTCGAGCTGACCCCGCCGCACTACCGGCCGAAAGTGGTGATCATGGTGTCCAAGGCCGATCACTGCCTCAACGACCTGCTCTACCGCCAGCGCATCGGCCAGTTGTCGATGGACGTGGTTGCCGTGGTGTCGAACCACCCGGACCTCAAGCCCTTGGCGGACTGGCACCAGATTCCGTATTACCACTTCCCGCTGGACCCGAACGACAAGCCGTCCCAGGAGCGTCAGGTCTGGCAGGTGATCGAAGAGTCCGGCGCCGAACTGGTGATCCTTGCCCGCTACATGCAAGTGTTGTCGCCGGAGCTGTGCCGCAAACTCGATGGCAAGGCGATCAACATTCATCACTCGCTGCTGCCGGGTTTCAAGGGCGCCAAGCCTTACCACCAGGCCTACAACAAAGGCGTGAAACTGGTCGGCGCGACCGCGCACTACATCAACAACGACCTCGACGAAGGGCCAATCATCGCCCAGGGCGTCGAGGTGGTGGATCACAGTCATTACCCGGAAGATCTGATCGCCAAGGGACGGGATATCGAAGGCCTGACCCTGGCGCGGGCCGTTGGTTATCACATTGAGCGACGGGTGTTCCTCAACGCCAATCGTACGGTCGTTCTTTAGATCGCCATCGCTGGCAAGCCAGCTCCCACAGGGTTTTATGTCGTTCGCAGAGTTTGCGTACACCCCGTCCACTGTGGGAGCTGGCTTGCCAGCGATGTGGCCCTTACAAGCAAGACAAGAAACAGCATCTGTACCCGAGCACTTAACGCGCTGCCTGCCTGGGCAACGCGGTTCCATAAAAACAACAGCGAGGTGAAAGCATGTCTGGCAATCGTGGTGTGGTGTATCTCGGCGCTGGCAAGGTCGAAGTACAGAAAATCGACTATCCGAAAATGCAGGACCCGCGCGGTCGCAAGATCGAGCACGGGGTCATTCTCAAAGTGGTTTCCACCAACATCTGCGGCTCCGACCAACACATGGTGCGCGGCCGTACCACGGCACAAACCGGCCTGGTGCTGGGCCACGAGATCACCGGTGAAGTGGTCGAGAAAGGCAGTGACGTCGAGAACCTGAAAATCGGCGACCTGGTGTCCGTGCCGTTCAACGTGGCTTGCGGGCGCTGCCGTTCCTGCAAGGAAATGCACACCGGCGTGTGCCTGAGCGTCAACCCGGCCCGTCCGGGCGGTGCTTATGGTTATGTCGACATGGGCGACTGGACCGGTGGCCAGGCTGAATACGCCATGGTGCCGTACGCCGACTTCAACCTGCTGAAACTGCCCGATCGCGACCGGGCCATGGAGAAAATCCGTGACCTGACCTGCCTTTCCGACATCCTGCCGACCGGTTACCACGGCGCCGTGACGGCGGGCGTTGGCCCAGGCAGCACCGTGTACATTGCGGGCGCTGGTCCGGTTGGCCTGGCGGCTGCCGCTTCGGCTCGCCTGCTGGGCGCCGCTGTGGTGATCGTCGGTGACGTCAACACCGTGCGCCTGGCTCACGCCAAGGCCCAGGGTTTCGAAATCGCCGACCTGTCCCTGGACACCCCGCTGCACGAACAGATCGCCGCGCTGCTGGGTGAACCTGAAGTGGATTGCGCCATTGACGCCGTAGGCTTCGAAGCTCGCGGCCACGGCCATGACGGCGTGAAACACGAAGCCCCGGCCACCGTCCTCAACTCGCTGATGGGCGTGGTACGTGTGGCCGGCAAGATCGGCATTCCTGGCCTCTATGTCACCGAAGATCCGGGTGCCGTCGACGCCGCCGCGAAATTGGGCAGCCTGAGCATCCGCTTCGGTCTGGGCTGGGCCAAATCCCACAGCTTCCACACCGGCCAGACCCCGGTGATGAAGTACAACCGCCAGCTGATGCAGGCGATCATGTGGGACCGCATCAATATTGCCGAAGTGGTGGGCGTGCAGGTGATCAGCCTGGATCAGGCGCCGCAGGGCTATGGCGAGTTCGATGCCGGCGTGCCGAAGAAGTTTGTGATTGATCCGCACAAGATGTTTAGTGCGGCGTAAAGCTTCTGGCAAAACAAAACGGCGACCTTCGGGTCGCCGTTTTTTGTTCGTTTATGTTGAATTTCGTCTTACGTCACTTTGTCGTTTGGATAAATTATCCAGCCACGTTTTGTTGACTAACGCCTGCTGATAAGAAGGTAGCTCGCTTGCTCCATAGTTCGGAGGAGGTAAGGGGGCAGAGTAGGGAGGGGAAGGATCGAACGTGGATCCACTGCTGCTGATCGAGTTAATGGATTGATTGCTGCCATAGAGTGGTAATAATTGGCCAGATTGTCCCACTTCAAAGATATTCCCCATGCGCCGTGTATGGATCGGTCTCGGGGATACGTTAGGGCTGTCACCTGGAAATGTAGTTAAGGACTCTTGTGAGGCAGCAGAGCGGGGCGCACCCGGGTGGCGCGCTTCCGTACCGGCAAACGCCAATCTGTCTTGGGTCGTCCACGCAGGGGTCTTGGCGCCGGGATAGGGGCTAAGCGTATTTGCCAAGGGGTTTTGAAAGCCCGTCGCCGTATGAGATGCAACTCTGGGCGAACTGAGGCTGGAGCGTGCATTCTGGATATCCTGCATATTGCTTCTTCTTAATCCAAAAAATCGCAGGGCGGCTCTCACAAAGTTCCAGGCATGCCCTGTCGGATCCATGCGATTCACCGGATCCCCCACGCAATACGCATACGCATTTGCCCCACCCTTCCCAAATGGACTCCAACTGTCCGGACTGTTAAACCGCATCAACACCGTATTGAACGCTCGATAACCATTACCCAGGAAATACCAACCCGTAAGCGGATCCCGCCGTTCGCCGTTGAAACCGAGCAGGCTGAGCAAGGCGTTCTGCCAATGACGATGCCCGTAAGGTGTGTAGGCCAGCGCATGCCGGGCAACGGCGTCCAGCAGGTTCAGCACCGAACGTTGCTGGTCCGTGGCCAGGAGATGGGTGTGCACGGCGGTGGTTTGGCGCTCTCGCTGCGCGAGCAGTTGATCCTCGTGCTGCATGATCGAACGCTGCACGGCGCCCTGGATCTCGGTGGTCAGGCGGTCTTTCAGGTAGAAGCGCTGAGCGCTTGCCTGCGCCGAGGGCGTGCTGGCGGCCAGTCGATCCAGCGGGTCGTAGTGGTAGCGGCACAACACGGTGCCGCGATTGGACGGCATGGTGAGGGCTCCCTGAAATATCCGGCCATTCAGGGTTTCACTGTGGCGCAATCGGCCAGGGCTGCCTACTAGCAGAACTGATAGTAGAGCTGTACTTGCGCAGTGTTCACAGGTCCTTGTGGCGAGGGGCCATTACAACGCCGCCAACGCCCCCTGATACAACACCGGCCCTGTCGGTTGCCCGGTCGGCGAGCCGCCCTTCGGCTCCAGACTGACCGCCAATGCAATCGGTTTGCCGATCAGTGCTTTCTGCGCGTCGCTCAGTTCAACCTTGCCTTTGCCGCCCGCCGGGATCACCCCGAGGGAAACCGGTTTGCCGTCGGCCGGTATCGCCCACAGTTCCAGGCTTTGCTGCGGTGTGATCGCCGCCAATGCCAGCGGTTCGACTTGCAGGTAATCGGCGTGCGCCTGGACCCGTAATGCCGGCTGCGCATCGGCGCTGGCCAGGGTTGCGCTGTAGCGCACGTCGTCGCGGGTGTAGATCATGCCGATGGTCACGGCAATCACCAGCGAGGCAATCGCCGCTGTTGCCCGCAGCCAGTTCCAGAACGGGCGTTTGTGCGGCAAGTGCAGGACCTGCGGTTCGATGCGCGCGGTAATGCCTTTCCACACGCGATCCGGCACCGGTTGCTCAGGCAGCGTATCGGTGAGGCTGGCAAGGCTTTGCTGCCATTGCGCCAATTCCACGCGTAGTGCCGCGTCTTCCAGCAGCAGTTGTTCGAAGCGTCGACGCGCGGCCGAGGGCATCAGACCGATGGCGTAATCGGCAGCGAGGGCGCGGCGCAGGGATGGCGTTTGATAGTTCATGATTCGAGGCACCTGCGCAGGCGTTCCATGCCACGGCGGATCCAGGATTTCACCGACCCCAGCGGCGCCGCCAGGTGTTCAGCCAGTTCGGCGCCGGACATTCCCTGAAAGTAGGCGATGGTGATCGATTGGCGCTGCATGCCTTCGAGGCTGTCCAGGCAGCGCTTCAGGGCGCTGGCCTCGCGTGCACTGCTCAACTGTTCGTGGGCCGATGGGGTTTCATCCACCAGTGATTGTTCTTCGAGATCGCTCAACGGCCGATCACGGTGTTTGCGCAGCTGGTCGATGGCCTGATTGCGGGTGATGTTGATCATCCAGGTCAACGGCGCCGACAGATGCGGTTCGTAGCGCGAGGCGTTGTTCCAGATCCGCACGAAGCTTTCCTGCAGCACTTCTTCGGCCAGGTCCGGGCGCCCCATGAAACGCAGGGCCACGCCATGCAAGCGCGGGCCTACGCTGCGGTAAAGCGTCTCGAACGCGCGGCGGTCACCCAGTGAGCACTGGGCCAGGAGCTGCCTGAGCTGATCGGCGTCGGCGATGGAAATAGCGGTTCTCCAGGCAATCAAGTCGGCGATGGTCGGCGGCGTAGGGTGCCGGTTGCAGGCAGAGGTTAGTTCACGGTGCGCAGTTGTTCCATTCACCAGCGGATACCCCGGAAAAACCGCCGGCCCCCAGGCACGGGGCCGGCGACATGGCTCAGCTTTTCGGCATCAGGACTTTGTCGATGACCTGAATTACGCCGTTGGACTGGTACACGTCATAGGTGGTGATGTCGGCGACGTCGCCTTTTTCATCCTTGATCGTGATGTTGTGCGGGCCGTTCATCGTTGCCCATAGCTTGCCGCCCGCGACGGTGGTGAGTTCGGTCTTGCCGCCGCCTGCCTTGATCTTCTCGGCCAGGGTCATCATGTCGAGTTTGCCGGCGACCACGTGGTAAGTGAGGATCTTGGTCAGGGTGGCTTTGTTTTCCGGTTTCAGCAGGGTGTCGACGGTGCCGGCGGGCAGGGCGGTAAATGCCGAATTGACCGGAGCGAAAACGGTGAACGGGCCTTTGCCCTTGAGGGTGTCGACCAGACCCGCGGCCTTCACGGCGGCGACCAGGGTGGTGTGGTCGGCGGAATTGACCGCGTTATCGACGATGTCTTTGCTCGGCAGCATGCTTTGGCCACCGACCATCACGCTGTCGTGGCTCATGGTGGCGGCTTGCGCGGTGGTGGTCAGGGCGAAGGTGCCGCCAAGGGCCAGGGTCAGCAGGCTGGCAATCAACGGTGTTTTGATCGAGGTGCGTATCATGGTGATGATCCTTTTGGGGGAGAATCGGCCAGGAATGTCTGTCCGTGCTTGATATACGGGCGTGGGGGCAAGCTGGATGCAGCACCGGGAAAATATTGTGATGAACCTGATCCCTGTAGGAGCGAGCCCGCTCGCGATGGACTCCAGGACAACGCGTTGACTCAGGAAGTACGCGTTATCGTTGGCGTCCATCGCGAGCAGGCTCGCTCCTACAGGGGGCGGGAACAATGTCGGGGGATACCAGTCCAACACACAGCTTTTCACCGCCCACTGCCGGGCGGTTTTTCATAGGGGATGTCTGGATGAGGATTTCACGCGCTTTTGCACTGGCTTCGTTGATGAGTCTGGCGGCCAGCCCGGTCTTCGCTCAGTTCAGCCTGGGCGATGCCGCCAATGCCATTTCGGGGATGCAGGGCGGTAACGCCGCCACTGATGCTGCACCGACGCCGCAGACAGCCGACCTGCTGGGCGCGCTCAGCCAGTTGAACGTAACCCCGCAACAAGTGATCGGTGGCACCGGAGCGATGCTGGCGTTGGCGAAAAATCAGCTGAGTTCGACCGACTATTCGGAACTGGCCAAGAGTGTGCCGGGAATCGACAGCCTGTCGGGTGGTGGCGAATTGGGTTTGCTCACCGGTTTGCTCGGTGCAACCGGCAAGGCGGCAGGGCTGGATAATGCCTTGGGCAACGTCAAGGACACCAACGACTTGAACAACGCCTTCAGCACGCTGGGCATGGACAGCGGCATGGTCGGTATGTTTGCCCCGGTGATCCTGCAATACCTCGGTCAGCAAGGTGTTACCGGTTCGCTGTTGCAAAGCCTGGGCGGCATCTGGGGGACTGGCATCGGCACCGGCAGTTGATCAACGGCTCTCGCCGCGCAATGCGTCGATGCGCCGGTCCTTCTCGATCCAGAGCTGGTTGACCCAGTTCTGGATGTCTTCGCGAAACTGCGGATCGTTTTCGTAATCGCCCTGCCACAGTGCCGGGTCGAGTTCGCGGGTCTTGATGTCGATGATGACCCTTGGCACGTTGCCGCTGATCAAATCCCAGAACCCCGGAATTCCCTGCTGCGGATACACCACCGTGACGTCGAGAATCGCATCCAGCTGTTCGCCCATTGCCGCCAGCACAAACGCCACGCCACCCGCCTTGGGTTTGAGCAGGTGAGTGAAGGGTGACTGCTGCTGAGCGCTTTTCGCTGCGGTGTAGCGAGTGCCTTCCAGATAATTGACCACCGTCACCGGCTGGCGCTTGAACAATTCGCAGGCCTGCCTGGTGATCTCCAGATCCTTGCCGGCCAGCTCCGGGTGCCTGGCCAGAAACGCCTTGGAGTAGCGCTTCATGAACGGGTAATCCAGCGCCCACCAGGCCAGGCCGAGGAACGGCACCCAGATCAGCTCTTTCTTGAGGAAGAATTTGAAGAAGGGTGTGCGTCGGTTCAGCGTCTGGATCAACGCCGGAATGTCGACCCAGGACTGGTGGTTGCTGATGACCAGGTAGGAGGTGTCGCGACGCAGGTCGTCACCGCCGCGTATGTCCCATTGAGTGGGGATGCACAGACGGAAGATCAGCTTGTCGATTTCCGACCAGCTCTCGGCGATCCACATCACTGACCAGGAGGCGTAATCGCGAAAGCGGCCGGGCAGGATCAGTTTGAGCAGGGCAAACACCATCAAGGGCCCGATCAGGATCAGGGTGTTGAGTAACAGCAGCAGGGTGACGAAACAGCCGGTGAGCAGGCGGCGCATAGGTAACTCTTGAAAGCGTTTGGGCGCGCCATGATAAGCAGCTTCGGGCGGCAGGCCAAATCGGCTGATGACGAATGTTTCACCCTTGGATGGGTAGGCTGGGTGGGAATATCAGGCCCCATCACGATGTTGATGGCACCGGTCCCTTCGCGGGCAAGCCCGCTCCCACGGTGGATTGCGGTGTTTTTGAGTCACACAAGACCCTGTGGGAGCGCGGCTTGCCCGCGAAGCGATTTCAAGAACGAACGAATTGCCCGCTGAGGGTCTAAAATTTCGCTGCCCCATTTATCCAGGACGCCCATCACGTGAAATCCTTCCTCGCACTGTTGTCCCTTTTAGCCCTGCCGGTGCTGGCCGCCGAGCCCACCCTGTATGGGCGTTACGAATACATCGCGCTGCCGGAAATCGGCGGTGAAGTGCTCAAGGCGAAAATGGACACCGGCGCCCTGACGGCGTCGCTGTCGGCCAAGGACATCGAAACCTTTACCCGAGATGGCGAGAACTGGGTGCGTTTCCGCCTCGCTACCAAGGATGCGAGCAACAAGGTCTACGAACACAAGGTCGCGCGGATCAGCAAGATCAAGACCCGCTCCGAAGAGGACGAAGACGAAGAAACCGCCGCGCCGACTAAGCGCCCGGTGGTCGAGCTGGAATTGTGCCTGGGCAATGTCAAGCGCACGGTTGAGGTCAACCTGACGGATCGCAGCAACTTCAACTATCCGTTGCTGATCGGCGCCAAGGCCTTGCGCGAGTTCGGTGCGGCGGTGAATCCGGCGAGAAGGTTTACGGCGGACAAGCCGGATTGTTAAGAAGGTAAGGGAATAAATATTGGCGTTGTCATCTGCGGGTTCCGGATATCCCGATGCTCACAAGCGGGCGATCAGGATCGCCCGCTTGTGTCATTGACTTGATACTCGATGGATCTTCCTTGGAAGGCGGCTTGGTTTAGCGAATCCCAGGTCGACGTATGTTTGCAATATTCGGGTTGGTGGTGGGGGCTGTCAGGCGGGGCCTCGGGATTCGTAGGGGGGGATTGGCAGCTCCAGAGCCATTCGTATTGGATGAACGGGGCAAGTTAGACGTATTCATTTCAATGTTCTGTACATTACTTGTATGAGTAGGGTTTCGTTGGGGGGCTGTGGCAGGTGTTGTTGGTGGGTCAACACGGCCGGGTGTCGGAACTTGCCTTCTCGATATCGGGCGAGGGGTTGCGGAGTGCCTAAAGCTGTACATTCCTCCGAGTCCAACGCCTAATAAAAGGCTTGATCCAAGTAAAAGTGCTGTGTTTGAGGTTTCATCCAACTCAACGGTTGTCTCTACTATAAGCCCGGCTGCACCGGCTAATGCCGCCATTGCCGAAGCATGGAACATTGGGGGTCTCTGCAGGCGACTGCCAATTTGCCTGAGCGACGCCAGAAATGAAAAATGCCCGGTCGGATCGCGTCGTCCAATCGGATCGCCCTTGCAGTACGCATACGTATTCAACCCGCCCTCCCCAAACGGACTCCAACTATCCGGACTGTTGAATCGCATCAACACCGTATTAAACGCTCGATATCCATTACCCAGGAAATACCAACCCGTGAGCGGATCCCGCCGTTCGCCGTTGAAACCGAGCAGGCTGAGCAAGACGTTCAGCCAATGATGCCCGTAAGGTGTGTAGACGAGCGGATGCCGCTGAGTGGCGCCGAGCAGGTTCAGCACAGAGCGTTGTTGGTCCGTGGCCAGGAGCTGGGTTTGCACGGCGGCGGTTTGGCGTTCTCGCTGCGCCAGCAGGTGATCCTCGTGCTGAATGATCGACCGCTGCACGGCGCCCTGGATCTCGGTGGTCAAGCGGTCTTTCAGATAGAAGCGCTGAGTGATTGCCTGCGCCGAGGGCGTGCTGGCGGCCAGTCGATTCAGCGCATCGTAGTGGTAGTGGCACAGCACAGTGGCCTGATTGGATGGCATGGTGAGGGCTCCTGAAATACCCGACAAGTCAGGCTTTCACTGTGGCGCAATCCGCAAGGGCTGCCTACTGGCAGAACTGATAGGGTCACAACGCTACCAGCGTTCTCTGATAGAACGCTGGACTGTTGGCGGCCAGGTTGGCGAATGGCTTTCCAGTTCAGAACGGATCGCAGCAGCGCCAACTATCTCTTACGTATTTGAGGAACTTCATGAATTGCCGGTATGGAGGCAACAGTTGGTTGTTGATGCCACGTTTCAATTAATTTTTTTGCTTCATTGACTTCCCTGTTGAATTTAACTGAATTGGCCAGTTCGAAGGCTTTTATAATCTTCGGTACTGGCATTGTTTGACTGTGGGTGAGAACTTTGTGCCCTGATGTCAGATTGCGTAGCGTGTTGGTCTGTTCTGGAGGTGTGATGTAGAGGTGATTATTAACTATCTCGTAAATAGGCCTGCTATCTGAATTTATCGTGGCGGTGTATAGAGTTAATTTGTTTTGTGAGAGTTTTGCCAAGTCGATGGGTTTTGCTGTTTTGGTGTTCAGCTTCTCTACCATGATTTCGCCGTTGTAGTTCAATTCTGCGCCGTTGATTATGTCGTTTATTTTTTGCTTGTGAAACTTTCCAGGGTGCCTGACGCCGATCATATTTTTCACTCCTTTAAATAAGCTGGTTATAAAGGAATGGCCTGTCGGGTCCACTCGGTTGAGTGGATCGCCATTGCAGTACCCATACGCATTCAATCCCCCCTTGCCAAACGGACTCCAACTGTCCGGACTGTTAAACCGCATCAACACTGTGTTGAATTGCCGATACCCGTTGCCCAGGTGGTAGTCCCCGGTCAGCGGGTCCGGTTGTTCGCCGTTGAACCCGCGCCGGCTGAGCAGTCTATGGAGCGCTGGATGATGGCCATAAGGGGTATAAGCGATGGGATGAGGCCCGGAGGCGTCGAGGGCGTTGAGCACGGAACGTTGCTGATCGGTCGTCAGTAACGTAGCGGTCACGCTTGCTTCGAGATGATTTCGTTGCGCCAGCAGATGGTCGCCGTGCTGAAAGATGCTCCAGCGCGCACCGCCCTGGACTTCAGTGGTCAATCGGCCATCGCAATGAAAACGCTGGATGACCGGTTCTTGAGGCAGTGTGCAGCCGCTCTGACGGTCCAGCGGGTCGTAGTGGTAGCGGCACAGCAGGGTTGCATGAGGTGGATTGGGCATGGGTTGAGCTCCGTGCAGGGGCCGGTTGGCCGAACCTTGAGCATCGGAGCTTTTTCAGTGTTTGCCCACTAGCAGAACTGCTAGTGCGTTAGCGTCGGCAGGTTAAACCTTCGGCATCGTGGCTATCATCGAAGGCCGCTGGCTCACCTCGAAATACCACGCCGCCAGCTGCGGATTCGTATCACGCCAAGCCAGGTCCGGATGGCGCAAGTCCAGGTAACCCAGGGCACAGGCCACGCTGATCGCCGCCACATCGAAATGGCTAGTCAGTTCGGCGATCGCGTCTTTTTCCAGCAAAGCCAGGGCGCGGCGGATTTTGTCGCGCTGACCGTCGAGCCATTCATCCCAGTGTTTTTCCGGGGCGCGCAGGGCCACTTCGTAACGGATCAGAACGGCGGCGTCCATGATGCCGTCCGCCATGGAGGCCAGCGTCAGGCGTCGCCAGCGGGCGGAGCCCTCACGGGGAATCAGCGGGTTGCCGACGTGCTGGTGGTCGAGATAGTCGAGGATCACCCGGCTGTCGTGGATGACGTTGCCGTCGTCCAGACGCAGCGCGGGGATCTTGCCCAACGGGTTGTCTTCGTTGAGGGTCAGGTCGGGACTGACCGGCGTCAGTACGCTGGTCTGCAAGGCCACGCGGTCCTGTTGACCGGTTTCGTGCAGCAGCACCATGACTTTACGCACGAAGGGCGAGAGAGGGTTGTGGTACAGGGTCATGCTCGGGGTGGACATGGCAGTGACTCGGTCGGTGGCGGTGTCACGCAGCATAACGTGTGGAGGCGATAGCTCAAGATCACCGTCACCTGCAGGAGCGAGCCTGCTCGCGAAAAACCTGAGCGCGCCGAGCGGTGTCAGGTGCCCGGCGTCATCGTTATCGGCCATCGCGAGCAGGTATTGCGTTTTAGCTGGCGGGTTGCAGCGTCTGCGCGGCTTCAGGTCCTGAAACTGCCTGTGGCTTGAGCTCACGAGCAACGGTCCAGACGATGAACGCTGCCACGATGTCGAAAATCGCCAGCACCACGAACAGCGGGCTGTAGCCGATCTTGGTCACCATCACGCCAAACACCAGGGTGAAGGCGGCCGCACCCAGGTAGCCGAACATACCGCCCATGCCCGTGGCGGTGGCCACTTCGTTTTTGCCGAACGAGTCGGAGGTGATGGCGTACAGCGCGCCGGACAGGGTCTGGTGAGCGAAACCACCGATGCACAGCAACGCAATCGCGGTGTAGGGGCTGGCGACCAGGCCGATGCACGCCGGGCCGATCATGCACGAGGCGCCGAACAGCAGGACCATTTTGCGCGAGGTGAACAACGACACTTTGCAGTATTTGTGGAAGAACGGGCTCAGGTAGCCGCCGAGCACGCAGCCCAGATCAGCGGCGAGGAACGGCAGCCAGGCGAACATCGCGATTTCCTTGATGTTCATGTGGCGCTCGGTCATCAGGTACAGCGGAATCCACGCGTTGAAGGTCTGCCAGGCGGGCTCGGAGAGCATCCGGGCGCTGGCGATGGCGTAGAAGTTGCGGCTGCCGATGATCTTCTTCCAGCTGCCCTTTTTGTGGGTGGTGTCTTTGAAGTGATCTTCCTGGCCGCTGAGGATGTAGTCGCGCTCTTCATCGCTCAGGCGTTTTTGATCGCGCGGATGTTTGTAGAGGATCATCCACAGGAACGTCCAGGCCACGCCCAGACCACCCACGATCAGGAACGCCAGCTCCCAGCCGCTGTGCAAGATGGCCCAGACCACCAGAGGCGGCGCCAGCACGGCGCCAATCGACGAGCCGATGTTGAACCAGCCGATGGCCACCGAGCGCTCTTTGGCCGGGAACCATTCAGTGGAAGTCTTGACCGCCGCCGGCAAACCGGCCGCTTCCGTCAGGCCGAGCAGGCCGCGGACAAACGCCAGTCCCTGCCAGCCCGTCGCCAGTGCCGCCAGCGCGCAGGCGATCGACCAGGCGAAGGCAAAAATGGCGAAGCCCATTTTGGTACCGATGGCATCAATGATGTAGCCGGCGACCGGTTGCATGAACGCATAGCAAAGCTGCCAGGCGACGACGATGTGCGAGTACTGCTCGGTGGAGATGTTCATTTCGCTCATCAGGGTCGGAGCGGCCACTGAGAGGGTATTGCGCGCCAGGTAGTTGACCATCAGGCCGGCGGTCACCAGACCGACCATCCACCAACGGATGCCTTTGACTTTCATCACTTCACCATTCTTTATTTTTGGATTTTTTGGTGTTGCCGTTGTTGTAGGTTGTCGTACAACATGCGTCTTTATAGAAGCACACAGGCTAAAGTGTCAACAAATATGTCAGAGGATTTGCAGTGTGAGGCGACCGGCGGAATAGAGGGTCATCGTATGACCTGTAGGGGCGAGCCTGTCGAATCGTCGCACCGTCGCGATGGTCGTCAACGATGACGCGGGGAGCCTGATGCCCCGCGGCGTATTCGAGTGCACCGCGAGCAAGCTCGCTCCTACAGGGGGGGCGCGTCAATTGCGTTGCAACAACCCTCGCAGGCCAAGCGCAGCGGGGATGCCGAGGCCCAGCCAGCTCAGGGCGTCCCAAACGCCATCGCCCAGCAGCGCGGCAAACAACCCGGCGGCGCTGAACAGAGCGATGACGGCGGGAGTCGCGAAGACCTTCCAGAAGTTCGACTGCCGGGGCCTCATGCCATGCTCTCCGCTTTTTCCAGCAGCGGTTTCGCGGCTCTGCGCCGTACCACCCAAAGGTAAACCCCGCTGCCGAGCACGATGATCGTCAGCACATCCAGGGTCGCCCAGAGGATTTTCATCGGCAGGCCGCCGTAGTCACCGAAGTGCAGTGGCTGCGACATGCCCATGGCGTCCATGTACCACGGGCGTTCGGCCACGGCTGTGACTTGCAGGGTGCTGGCATCGATCAGCACTGGCGTCAGCAGGTGCGAAGTCAGGTGCGTGCTGCCTTTCATGAACACCGCGTAATGGTGCTCGCTGGAGAAGCGGGTGCCGGGGAAGGCGATGAAGTCTGGCTGCATGTCTGACGCGACTTCATTGGCGATGTCCAGCAACCGGGTAGCGGGCGCCCGTTGTGTCAGCGGCGGTGCATCGCGGTACGGCGCGATCATTGCGCTAAGGCTGTCGTTGCGCCAGGCGGCGATCAGCAAGTCGGCGCAGGCGCTGATGACCCCGGTCACGCCGACCACCAAGGCCCAGGTCAGGGTCACGACACCGATCAGGTTGTGCAAGTCGAGCCAGCGCAGGCGGGTGGATTTGTCCTGGCGCACGGTGGCGAATTTCAAGCGCCGCATGAAGGGCAGATACAGCACGGTGCCGGAGATGATCGCCACCACGAACAGGATGCCCATGAATGCCAGCAGCAACTTGCCCGACAGCCCGGCGAACAGGTCCACATGCAGGCGCAGCAGGACCATCATCAAGCCGCCGTTGGCCGACGGCATCTCCAGCGCCTGGCCGGTGCGGGCGTCGAGCATGAAGGTGTGAGACGAATTCGGTTCGGTTCCGGCCGTGGGCGCCATGATCGCGATCACAGCGTCGGGCTCATCGTCCTCGAAACCGAAATACTGCACGACGTCGCCGGGGCGATGCTTTTCGGCGGCCTGCACCAACTGCTGCAAGTTCAGGTGCGGGGTGTCCTCAGGGATTGCCTTCAGCTCGGCGGCGTCGCCCAGCAAATGGTCGATCTCGTGATGGAAAATCAGCGGCAGGCCGGTCAGGGCCAGCATCAGCAGGAACACCGTGCAGATCAGGCTGCTCCAGGTGTGCACGGCGGACCAGCGGCGAATTGTTTTGCTTTTCATTTCATGGCCTTCGGAAATACCGAAGCCGTCCATGGAGGACGGCCTGGTTGTGGGGCAGGTCAGGTCACGCCCTTACCACTTGTAGTTAACGCTGGTCATGACGTTGCGGCGGTCGCCGTAGTAGCAATAGAAGCCGTCACAGGTTGAGATGTATTCCTTGTCGAATACGTTATTGGCATTGACGGCAACACTGACGCCCTTGAGCGTATTGTTCAGACGGCCCAGGTCGTAATGAACAGCGGCGTCATAGACGGTGTAGGAATCGGTATGGCCGTCTGATTTATCGCGCACGAATTCCATGCTGCCAATGGCGATGTTGTCGGTCTCGCCGATGTAGCGCACGCCGAATCCAAGTCCAAAACCATCCAGCACGCCGGTATGCCAGGTGTAGTCAGCCCAGGCAGAGGCCTGGTTTTCCGGCGTCAGTGGCAGGGGGCGATTTTGGTCCAGGGGGCTGGTGACTTTGGTCATCCTGGTGTTGGCGTAGGTATAGGCTGCCGTCAATTTGAGGTTTTCGTTGACGTCGCCGGTGGCTTCCAGCTCGAAGCCACGCACCTTGGCTTCACCCAGTGGACGCGATACGCCAAGGGTGTCGCTGAGCACGATGTCTTTTCGCGTCAGGTCATAGGCGGCGGCGGTGAACAGCATGTCGCTGCCTGGAGGCTGGTACTTGAGCCCCACTTCATATTGCTTGCCAGTGCCCGGGCGAAAAGCCTGGCCATTGGCACCACCTGCTTCGGCTTGAAAGGACTCGGCATAGGAGACGTAAGGGGTGAAGCCGGAATCGAACACATAGCTGAGGGCGGCATTGCCGGTGAAGGCGGTGTCGTTACGGGTGTCCCTGGCGTCGTTCAGGTTGTAGAAGGTCGAGTCGGTGTGCAGCCAGTCCTGTCGCCCGCCCACCGTCAGGCGCCAGTTATCGAGGGCCATCTGGTCCTGGGCATAGAGGCCTGTGTCATGGGTCTTCTGGTTGTAGTCATTGAACGCGGTGTAGCTGACGTTGCTGAAGTCCTGGCCGTAAATCGGGTTGATGATATTGCTGGTCGGTGCGCTGCCATACAGCCATTGGTAGTTGGTGTTGACGCGCTGATGGTCAAGTCCCAGCAACACAGTGTGCTTGAGCGGGCCCGTTTCAAAATCGGCCTGGACGTTGTTGTCCACGGCGAACTGGCTGATGTCTTCGTTGACGATGTTGGCGCCCCGGGCCACGGTGCCGTCGTCACTGACCGAACCATAAAACCCGCCCGCGGTGATGCCCTGGAAGGATAGATCGCTCTTGCTATAGCGCAGGTTCTGACGGAACTGCCAAACGTCGTTCATCCGGTGCTCAAAGGCATAACCCAGGGCGTAGTAAGTCTTGTCGTAGAACTCCCATTGCGGGTCGCCGAGGTTCTTGTGGTACTTCACTTCGCCGGCAGGCGATGAAAGCCTGGTGCCTTGCAACGGCAGAAACTGACTGGTGATGCCGGTATCGTCACGGTTGAACTGGCTGAGGAAGGTCAGTCGGGTATCGGGATCAATGTTCCAGGTCAGGCTGGGAGCGATGTTGTAGCGTTTGTCGTCGTTGTGCTCGATGGTGGTGTTGCTGTCCCGTACCACGCCGCTGACACGGTAGAGAAAGCGTCCGTCGTCGTCGAGCGGGCCGGTGCTGTCGAAGCTGATCTGCTTGCGCTGATAACTGCCGATCTGCAGTTGCACTTCGTTGCTGGCAAAGGCTTCAGGACGACGGCTGACCATATCGATCAACCCTCCGGGCGGCGTCTGGCCGTACACCGAGGATGCGGGGCCGCGCAGCAAGGCCACGCGCTCGAGATCCCAGGTTTCCATTTTCGGCATGGTGTAGGCGCCCTTGGGGAGCGGCAAGCCATCGAGAAATTGAGTCGGTTCAAATCCGCGTACCTTCAGCCACTCGGCGCGGCTGTCACTGCCGTAGCTGCTCGCGACGACACCGGGCATGTAACGGACGGCGTCATCCAGGTTCTGTACGGCGCGATCTTGCATCTGCTCGCGAGTGGCGACCGAAATCGAACGGGGCACTTCGGCCAGAGCCGTATCCGTCTTGGTCCCGGCCGCCGTGCGCTTGGCCAGGTAGCCTTGCACCGGTCCCCAGGCGTTTTCAGTGTCTTCTACGCCGATCACGCTGGTTGCCGGCAGGGCCAACGCGCCCTCGGGGACGGCCGCCAGACTGAAGGTGCCGGTGCCGCTCTGTTCCAGTTGCAGGCCGCTGCCGCGCAAGGCTTCACGCAGGGCGGCAGGGGCGTCGAACTGGCCTTTGACCGGTGCCGAGGTCTTGCCCGCCGCCAGCGACGGATCGAGCGACAACGCCAGGCCGGCCTGACTGGCGATCTGGTTCAGCGTGCTGGCCAGGGGCGCGGCCGGCAAGTCGTAGGCGCGAACGCTGGTCGCCTGTTCAGCGGCAAACAGTGGGCTGCTGGCCAGGGGGGCGCAAAGCGCAATGGCAACCGCCAGCAAACCGGGGCGCAACAAGGTGTCTGGGGAACGGGACATACGGCGGCTCCTGAAAGGGAATACTTCTCAATTGCCTGGGTGCCGAGCGAAAAGTGAAAAGTGATAGGGCGGGATGAAAATAATTTCGATTCAGTTATTTCGAGGTCATCGCGGACCAGCATGAGCCGGTTTGCCCAGCTATGCCCTTAAAAGCCCCGCGTTTATCCAATGAGCATGGCGTTATCGTTAACGACCATCGCTGGCAGGCCAGCTCCTACAGGGGATTGCGCTTGGCCTCAGTTTTCGCCGCCACCGTCACCCACCATGGCGTGTGCTGGTCGATCTGCACCGGCAGGGTCGGCAGCAGCGCGTTCAGTGCCAGGTTGGTGTCCTTGAGCGGGAAGCTGCCGGTGATTCGCAGGTCGGCCACTGCCGGCGTGACGCCCAGATGTCCGGGACGATAACGGCCGAGCTCACGGACCAGGTCCTCCAGGCGCACGTTGTCCACCACCAGCATGCCGCGGGTCCAGGCATCCGCGCCGAGGTTGAGGGCAACGATCGGCCCCATGCCATTGTTGCGTATCAGCACTTGCTGGCCTTCGCGCAGGATCTGTTCTTCCGGACTCGATTCAGGATGTGCAGCCACCGCCGACTTCAATACGCTCAGGCGCGTGCCTTCTGCTTCGCGCTTGACCAGAAACCGCGTACCGAGGGCACGCATGCTGCCTTCGCGGGTTTCGACGATAAACGGACGGGCATCGCCATGGGCGGTTTCGACCAGGATTTCGCCTTCCTGGAGAATGACCCGGCGCTGCTTCTCGTCGAAGCGCACATCGATGGCACTGTGGGTGTTGAGGTTGATCAGCGTGCCGTCGGCCAGGCGCAGGGTGCGTTGCTCGCCCGTGGCGGTGCGCTGGTCTGCCAGCCAATAGTCGATTGGCAGGTACCGATCCGCAGCGAACAGCGCCAGGCCAATCACGGCGACGACACTGGCCAGGCCGCTGCCAAGCGTGCGCACTCGCCGGCGAATGCTTTCGCGCGATTGCAGCAGGGCGGTGCGGGCCGGACCGCTGGCGACGCTGAAACGCTGGTCGAGCATGCCCAGTTGGCGCCAGGCGCGCGCATGCTCTTCGTGGGCCGCGTGCCATTTGGCGAACGCTTCGCGCTCGACCGCAGTGCCGGAGTCCAGTGACAGCTGCCAGGCAATCGCGGCATCCAGCACCTGTGCCGACACCGGCCTGGAACTGGCCGGGCTCACGTCGGCTCACCGTACAGCGCGATGTAGCACTGCCGAATACCTTGGGCCAGGTATTGGCGCACCCGTGGCACTGAGACACCCAGGCGTTCAGCGATTTGTGCGTGTCCCAGGCCGTCGAGACGGTTGTAGAGAAACGCCGCCCGCGCCTTGCTCGACAGTTTGCCGAGCAGGCGATCGATGTTTTTCAGGTCTTCGAGGATCATTTGCTGTTCTTCCACCGACGGTTGCTCGGCTTCGGGAATCAGCATCAGTTCGGTCAGGTAAGCCTGTTCCAGTGCGGCTCTGCGGAAGTGGTCGAACAGCAGGCCCTTGGCAATCGCCACCAGAAAGGCCCGCGGTTCGCGTGGCGCCGTCAATTGCTCACGGCCGAGCAAGCGCAGGAACGTGTCCTGACTCAGGTCTTCGGCGCGTTGCGGGCAAGCCACGTTGCGCCGAAGCCAGGCCAACAGCCAACCGCGATGGTCGCGATATAACGCACCGACGAGCTCATTTTGGGGGCTTGGGACTGGCGTCACGTAGCATTACCGATTGGGAAATATTAACTAACGAGAATGGTTCGCGATTGTGTCAGAGGCGGGGGAGGTAATGCAATTGGCGTTGGTCGGGAGACCGCGTCATCGTTCATCGCGGGCAAGCCGCGCTTCCACAGGGAGTGTGCGTAACCTTGTGGGAGCGTGGCTTGCTCGCGATGAGGCCGGAGATCAGAAGGACGGTGTGTGCTGCCGTCGCTTCCACTGATTCAAGCGCTGCTGCAAATTCAACGGGCTATGAATCTGTTGCTGCCGCGCCCGGCTGAACAGGATCAGCGCCAATTCGGCGGTGGCCAGGGCATCGGCGCTGGCGTTGTGGCGTTCGAAGACTTCGAGCTTGAACCAGTCGATCCACTCGTCCAGTCCGGCTTCGCGGATATTGGCTTGCGGGCACAGCAGCGGGGCGATGTCCGCCACATCCAGAAATGGATGCTGCAACTTGTAGCCCAGATGGTCTTTCAAGGCGCGGCCGAGCATGTGTTGGTCGAAAGGCGCATGAAAGGCCAGGATCGGACTGTCGCCGACGAACTCCATGAACTCCACCAATGCCTGCGCTGGGTCGCTGCCGGCGGCAATCGCGCTGGGGCCGATGCCGTGGATCAAGACGCTGGGGCCGAGTTTGACCTCGGCGCACTGCAGGGTGCGTTCGAATTGCTGGCTGAAATCAATCGCGCCGTCCTCGATCACCACCGCGCCGATGGACAGCACGCGGTCCTTGTTCAGGTTCAGCCCGGTGGTCTCCAGGTCGAGTACCACCCAGCGCTGTTCGCGCAGGCTGCACTCGCTCAGTCCGGCGGGCGTTGGCAAGCGTTGCAGGCGTTGTTGCAGCTCCCCGGACAGGATCGGGCCGGCCGGGCGCAGCCATGAAAACAGGCTCATAGCTGATACCGCAGGGCCAGGCTGCTTTGCAGGCGTTGTGCCTGGCGCAGGGATTCTCGCAGGATCCGTCGATCCAGATGATTGAGGCTGTCCGGATCGACGCGGTTGGAGTCGGGCAGATTCTCCCGGGTCTGGAGTTGATGTTGCTGCATGCGGGTTTGCTGGATGAAGTGATACGCCTCTTCATACGCTGCGCCGTCCAGCGGCTCGATGACCTCTTTGTCGACCAGCTGGCGAAACCGCTCCAGGGTATTGTTCGCTTCGATGCCGTTGGCCAACGCCAATAATCGTGCGCCGTCGACGAACGGGGTCAGGCCCTGAACCTTCAGGTCGAGGGTGGCCTTCTCGCCATTTTTGCGGGCCAGGACAAACTCGCGGAAACGGCCCACGGGCGGACGATTGCGCAAGGCGTTCTCGGCCATCATGCGCTGGAACAAGCGGTTGTCGCCGACTTGATCGAGAATCGCGCGGCGCAACTGTTCGCAGCCTTGCTCGCTGCCCCAGACCACACGCAAATCGAAATAGATGCTCGAACCGAGCAGGTTCTCAGGCGTCGCCTCGCGGATAAACGCAGCAAAGCGTCGTGCCCATTCGGCCCGGGACAAACACAGTTCGGGGTTGCCGGCCATGATGTTGCCCTTGCACAGGGTGAAACCGCACAGGGCCAGGCTCTGGTTGATCTGTTGGGCGATGGGCAGCAACTTGCCGCGGATCTCAGCGGCGTGGGCGGCGTCCCGCGCTTCAAAAATGATGCCGTTGTCCTGATCGGTATGCAGGGTTTGTTCGCGGCGGCCTTCGCTGCCGAAGCACAGCCAACTGAACGGTATGCCCGGGTCGCCTTTCTCGGCCAGGGTCAATTCAATCACTCGGCACACGGTGTGATCGTTGAGCAGGGTGATGATGTGGGTGATCTGGGTTGAAGACGCCCCGTGGGCCAGCATGCGTTCCACCAGTTGGCCGATCTCGCCGCGTAGCGTGACCAGGTTTTCCACGCGCTGGGCGCTGCGAATGGTGCGCGCCAGGTGCACCAGGTCGACCCGTTGCAGGGAAAACAGGTCACGTTCCGAGACCACGCCACACAGGCGCTGATCCTTGACCAGGCAGACGTGGGCGATGTGGCGTTCGGTCATGGCGATGGCCGCATCGAAGGCGCTGTGATCCGGCGACAGGAAAAACGGCGCCTGGGTCATGTGCCGTTCGATGGCTTCGTTGAAGTCATTCGTGCCGTTGGCCACGACCTGGCGCAAGTCGCGCAGGGTGAAAATCCCCAGCGGCGCCTTTTGCTCGTTGACCACCACAATGCTGCCCACCTGCTGTTCGTGCATCAGGGTCACGGCTTCGCGCAGGGGCGTCATCGGGTTGCAGGTCACCGGATGGCGCATGGCCAATTCGCCGAGGCGGGTGTTGAGCGAGTATTGGGTGCCGAGGGTTTCCACGGCTTTTTGCTGGACCTGCTGGTTGACCTGATCCAGCAGGCTACTGACGCCGCGTAGGGCAAAGTCGCGAAAGGTGCTGGAAATGGCGAACAGTTTGATGAATGCGAGCTTGTTCAGCTGTAGGCAAAAGGTGTCTTCGGCGGCCAGATGCTCGGTGCGGGTCGCCCGTTCGCCCAGCAACGCGGCGAGGGGAAAGCACTCGCCGGTGGTGATCTCGAAGGTCGTTTCGGTACCGCCCTTGGCCGTGTGCGGACGCTCGCCCACGACCCGACCCTGCTTGACGATGTAAAAGTGCTCAACCGGGCCATCGGCAGGCTTGATGATGCTCTCGCCGGGCGCATAAAAACGCAGCTGACATTGTTCAACCAGGTACGCCAGATGAGCGTGCTCCATCTGATTGAAGGGCGGGAAGCGCTGAAGAAATTGCAGGGTGCCCTGGATGTTTTGCAACACCGCCGTTTTCCCTGCTTGTGTGAAGGCGTCCGCTTTACTCATAACCATAACCGCAGTCTTTTTTGGATTTGTTGTCGTCGGATGACTCAGCCATGGTCGGCCCCTGCGGTCCGGGTGCCCATTGGACGTAAGTCTAGGTAGGTGATGTGTGAAAGGGAATGTCGGAAAAGCCTTACGCAATTGTGCGAAAAACCTTTCCGTACACCTATTGGAAAAATATCTGACGAAGTGCACATTGAGGGTCTGCTTAGCGATGTCTGACCACTGTGCTAGGGAATTGAACTGAACATGTAGAGAAAGCCATGTCCGACCACGATATTTTGAGTGACGCCGAGCGCGAGGCGCTCAGTGCCGTCATGCTGGAACCTGACTTGCCGCCGCAGCGCGTGCTGATCGTCGATGACGATAAAGACGCCCGGGAATTGCTGTCAGAGATTCTGGCGCTCAACGGGATTCGCTGCCTGACCGCTGCCAGTGGCGAGACTGCACTCAAGATGCTGGAAGAGAAACCGGCGATTGGCCTGGTGATCACGGATTTGCGCATGGGCCACATAGACGGCCTGGACCTGATCCGCCGGGTGCGTGAATCGGTGCGGGCGGCAATGCCGGTCATCATCGTCTCGGGGGACGCCGACGTGAAAGACGCCATCGCCGCAATGCATTTGAGCGTGGTGGATTTCCTGCTCAAGCCGATTGATAGCGACAAGTTGCTGGAGTTGGTCAAGCATGAGCTGGGGATGGAGCCTTAGTCACCCCTGTAGAGCCGGCTTGCTGGCGAAGAACGTTTACACATTTTGCCTGATTCACTGCGGCGTCTGGATCGCCAGCAAGCCGGCTCCTGCGGGAAGGCGGTGACACCCATGAATAAAAAGGCCCTGATCCGAAGATCAGGGCCTTTTTTTGTACGGCGCAAACGCTCAGTTACAGGCCATTGGCAGCCTTGAACTCGCGACGGCGACGGTGCAGGACCGGCTCGGTGTAGCCGTTCGGTTGCTTGGTACCTTCGATCACCAGCTCGACAGCGGCCTGGAAGGCGATGTTGCTGTCGAAGTTCGGTGCCAGCGGACGGTACAGCGCATCACCCGCGTTCTGACGGTCCACCACCGGCGCCATGCGCTTGAGGCTTTCCATCACTTGCTCTTGAGAGACGATACCGTGACGCAGCCAGTTGGCGATGTGCTGGCTGGAAATACGCAGCGTCGCACGGTCTTCCATCAGGCCGACGTCGTTGATGTCCGGCACTTTCGAACAGCCGACGCCCTGGTCGATCCAGCGCACCACGTAACCGAGAATGCCCTGGGCGTTGTTGTCCAGTTCGTTCTTGATCTGCTCGGCGGTCCACTGCGGGTTCACCGCCAGCGGAATGGTCAGGATGTCGTCCACCGAGGCGTGAGCACGCTTGGCCAGTTCGGCCTGGCGCGCGAACACGTCAACCTTGTGGTAATGCAGTGCGTGCAAGGCGGCGGCGGTCGGCGAAGGTACCCAGGCGGTGTTGGCGCCGGCCAGTGGATGAGCGATTTTCTGTTCGAGCATCGCGGCCATCAGGTCCGGCATGGCCCACATGCCTTTACCGATTTGTGCGCGACCTTGCAGGCCGGTGCTCAAGCCGATATCGACGTTGGAGTTCTCGTAGGCGCCAATCCATTTTTCCGCCTTCATGTCGGCCTTGCGCACCATCGGGCCGGCTTCCATGGAGGTGTGGATTTCGTCACCGGTACGGTCGAGGAAGCCGGTGTTGATGAACACCACGCGCTCGCTTGCCGCCTTGATGCAGGCCTTGAGGTTGATCGTGGTACGACGCTCCTCGTCCATGATCCCGACTTTGAGGGTGTTGCGTGGCAGGGCCAGCACGTCTTCGATGCGACCGAACAGCTCGTTGGTGAATGCAGCTTCTTCCGGCCCGTGCATTTTCGGTTTGACGATGTAGATCGAACCGGTGCGGGTGTTTTTGCGCGACGTGTTGCCGTTCAGGTTGTGCAGCGCGGCCAGGCAAGTGACCAGGCCATCGAGGATACCTTCCGGCACTTCGTTGCCGTCTTTATCCAGGATCGCGTCGATGGTCATCAGGTGACCGACGTTGCGCACGAACAGCAACGAACGGCCGTGCAGGCTCAGTTCACTGCCATCGACGGCGGTGTAGGTACGGTCGGCGTTCATGGTGCGGGTAAACGTCTTGCCGCCCTTGGCGACTTCTTCCGACAGGTCGCCCTTCATCAGGCCGAGCCAGTTGCGGTAGATCACCACTTTGTCATCGGCATCGACTGCAGCGACGGAGTCTTCGCAGTCCATGATGGTGGTCAGCGCCGCCTCCATCAGGATGTCTTTGACACCGGCGGCATCGGTCTGGCCGACCGGGGTGCTGGCATCGACCTGGATTTCGAAATGCAGGCCGTGGTTTTTCAGCAGGATCGCGGTGGGGGCCGAAGCAGCGCCCTGGAAGCCGATCAACTGGGCGTCGTTGCGCAGGCCGGTGTTGCTGCCGCCTTTGAGGGCGACGACCAGTTTGCCGTCAACGATTTTGTAGCCGGTGGAGTCGACGTGGGAGCCGGCCGCCAATGGCGCCGCTTCGTCGAGGAAGGCGCGGGCGAAGGCGATGACCTTGTCGCCGCGCACCTTGTTGTAGCCTTTGCCTTTTTCCGCGCCGTCAGCTTCGCTGATCGCGTCGGTGCCGTAGAGCGCGTCGTACAGCGAACCCCAGCGGGCGTTCGAAGCATTGAGCGCGAAACGGGCGTTCATCACCGGCACTACGAGTTGCGGGCCGGCCATGCGGGCGATTTCATCATCGACATTTTGCGTCGTTGCCTGGAAATCGGCTGCTTCTGGCAGCAGATAACCGATGTCTTGCAGGAAGGCTTTATAGGCCACGGCGTCGTGTGGCTGACCGGCACGGGATTGGTGCCAGCCATCGATACGAGCCTGGAGATCGTCGCGTTTGGCGAGTAGGGCTTTGTTCTTCGGCGCCAGGTCATGAATGACCTTGTCGGCACCGGCCCAGAACGTATCGGCGGTGAGGCCGGAACCGGGAATGGCTTCGTTGTTCACGAAGTCGAACAGGACTTTGGCGACCTGCAGGCCACCGACTTGAACGTGTTCAGTCATTGCTTGCCTCACTCTGCTCAGCTATTTCGCTTTTCAGCTCTTCAATTTAACAATGAAGCCTTTGGCATTTAAACCACAAACCCTGGGACCAGTACATGCCATTTCTGACGGCTGGGTGGGGACCAATCAACGGCGCGGAGGCCGTGCTGACGGGGCTTTCAGGGATGCGACTGCGCCTGAGGCAGACATCGATCCAACGTTATGTAGTGCGCGCTGCGGCATACTACATGATGAATTGCGCTTGTGAAAATTAGACTAATTACGTCGTTCTGCGACCCCATGACGCATTGCAGTCACGCCGGGGATCGGGATGTTCTCAAAAAACCATGAGATTGTTCCAGTTAAATATAAAAAGTTGTACACATAATCTTTGATGCACGGCTATGGGGCTTTGTTTTTTGGTGGCGAGGGAGCTTGCTCCCGCTGGCTTGCGAAGCAAGCCCAAAAGCTTTTACGACCGCTACGCGGTCGAGCGGGAGCAAGCTCCCTCGCCACAGAAAAGCTGCGCCAAGCCGATTCCGGTGCCTTGCCTATACTTGGTTTTCGATAACAAAAGTCATGACCAGAGGGCTGCGCCATGGACCACCTCGTACTCACCGTTTTTGCACCGGACAAGCCAGGGCAGGTCGAGCGCATTGCCCAATGCATTGCCGAGCACGGCGGCAACTGGCTGGAAAGCCGCATGTCACGCATGGCCGGGCAGTTCGCCGGGATCCTTCGAGTGGGCGTGCCGGCAGAGGCCTACGATGCGTTGGTCGATGCCCTGCAAGGCCTGTCCGCCCAGGGCATTCGCGTCTTGATCGCCGAAAGCGGCATCGAACAATCCTGCACCTGGAAACCCATCGCCATGGAGTTGGTAGGCAATGACCGGCCGGGGATCGTGCGTGATATCACTCGACTGTTGAGTGAGCAGGGGGTGAATCTGGAACGGCTGGTGACTGAGGTGCGGCCGGCACCGATGAGCAGTGAGCCGCTGTTCCACGCCGAAGCGATTCTCGCGGTGCCGTTGACCTTGTCCCTGGATGTATTGCAGTCGCGCCTGGAAACCCTGGCCGACGATCTGATGGTGGAGTTGGTGCTGCGCAGTGAGCCTTGATCGGGTTATCCAAGTTAAACGTGCACCTGCCTGTGGATAACCTGTAGAGACAGCCCGCCAGGCCACACCGGCCGGGGCTTTTTAGGAATTGATCAAAAAACCAACAGTTTCAGCGACTTGCGCACATTCGCCGGGGATCAGGCTGTGGATAACCTTGGGAAGAAACGATGCAGGCCACGATTGACGTGGCCTGCAGAGGTTTGTGCGTTTTTTGATCAGCCTCGGCGGCGCAGGCTGAGCCATGCGTCGACGCTGTAAACGGCCAGGCCGGCCCAGATAAAGATGAAGGCCAGCAATGTACTCGACGAAAGGTGTTCGCCAAACAGCAGCACGGCCAGCAACAACACCAATGTCGGTGCCACGTACTGGAGAAACCCCAGCGTGGTGTAGGGCAAATGCCGTGCAGCGGCGTTGAAGCAGACCAGCGGCACCAGCGTCACCGGGCCGGCAGCGACCAGCCACCAGGCTTCGGACGTCGTCCAGAACTCAGGTTGAGTACTCGCAGCGGTCGGATTGAACAGCAACCAGGCGACGGCAATCGGCACCAGCATCCAGGTTTCCACCACCAGCCCCGGCAATGCCTTCACCGGTGCCTGCTTGCGGATCAACCCGTAGCAACCGAAGGTCAGGGCCAACACCAGCGACACCCACGGCAGGCTCCCTACCTGCCACACCTGCTGCGCCACACCGATCGCCGCCAGACCCACGGCGATCCACTGCATGCGCCGTAGCCGTTCGCCGAGGATCAACATGCCCAGCAGCACGTTTACCAGCGGGTTGATGTAATAGCCAAGGCTGGCTTCAAGCATGCGTCCGTTATTCACCGACCAGACATACGTCAGCCAGTTGGCGGCGATCAGCGTGCCGCTCAGGGCCAGGATCGCCAGTCGTTTCGGGTTCTCCCGCAGCTCGCGCCACCAGCCCGGATGTTTCCAGACCATCAGCAGCAAAGAGCCGAACAGCGCCGACCACAACACACGGTGGATGATGATCTCCACGGCGGGCACATTGGCGATGGCTTTGAAGTAGAGCGGGAAAATTCCCCAGATGATGTAGGCACTCAGGCCCAGGATGTACCCCCGACGGAGGTTGGCAGCTTGCATGCAGAGTCCTTGCTTAGGCAGCTAACAAAGAGGGGATTGTAAGGAGATTTTTCCTGATGTGCTGATCGATGTAGGAGCGAGCCTGCTCGCGATGAACTCAAAGGCGCCGTGGGGTATCAGGTTCCCCGCGTTCTCGTTCACGACCATCGCGAGCAGGCTCGCTCCTGCAGGGGGCGCTGCTGTTTAGAAAAGTTTCAGCGGTTCTTCGTTGAGTGCCGCGAGTTGTTCACGCAATGCCAACACTTGATCGCCCCAATACCTTTCCGTCCCGAACCACGGGAAACTGCGCGGGAAGGCCGGGTCGTCCCAGCGGCGGGCGAGCCAGGCACTGTAGTGCATCAGGCGCAAGGCGCGCAGTGGTTCGATCAAGGCCAGTTCGCGCGGGTTGAAATCGTGGAATTCGTTGTAGCCGTCCATCAATTCCGACAATTGTCCGAGGCAATCCTGGCGATCCCCCGCCAGCATCATCCAGATGTCCTGCACCGCAGGGCCCATGCGGCAGTCGTCGAGGTCGACGATGTGAAACATCTCGTCGCGGCACATCATGTTGCCGGGGTGGCAGTCGCCATGCATGCGGATGTTCTGGTGTGGCGTGGCGTCGTAGACCTCTTCCACGCGCTTGAGCAGATCACGGGCCACCGACTCGTAGGCCGGCAGCAAGCTGCGGGGGATGAAGTTGCCTTCAAGCAAGGTGGTCAGCGAGTCATAACCAAAGTTTTTCACACCCAGCGCTTCACGGTGCACGAACGGTTTGGTCGCGCCCACCGCGTGCAGGCGACCGAGCAGTTGCCCGAGGCGATACAACTGATCGAGGTTGCCTGGCTCCGGCGCACGGCCACCACGGCGGGGAAACAGGGTGAAACGAAAGCCGTTGTGTTCGTGCAGGGTTTCACCGTTATGGATCAGCGGCGCGACGACCGGCACCTCGACATCGGCAAGTTCGAAGGTGAACTGGTGTTCTTCGAGAATTGCTTCGTTGGTCCAGCGCTGCGGACGGTAGAACTTGGCGATCAGCGGCTCGGAGTCTTCGATGCCGACTTGATAGACGCGGTTCTCATAGCTATTGAGCGCCAGAATGCGCGCGTCGCTGAGAAAGCCGATGCTTTCGACGGCATCGAGCACGAGGTCTGGGGTGAGTGTTTCAAACGGGTGGGCCATGCTGACTCCTGCGCGCAGCAGGCTGCCGCGTCCGGCCATGCATGGTAGCGCAGACGGGGCTTCTTTAGTGACTGTGCTTGAGATGTGTGTGGTTTGGGCCGACGTCATCGCGAGCAAGCTCCCCAGGTTCGGTGTTGCCCATATGGGAGCGAGCCTGCTCGCGATGAGGCCTTATCAGGCGCCGACGACCCCGCCATCCTCGCGGGTAATCGCCATCACCGAAGACCGCGGTTTACCGTTCGGCAAATGCTCGGGGAAGGTCGATCCGCCGTTTTCCCCAGGATGCTGAATCCCGACGAACAGCGTCTTTTGATCCGGCGAGAAGCTGATCCCCGTCACCTCGCAACCAATCGGCCCGACCATGAAGCGGCGAATCTCACCCGTCTGCGGGTCGGCACAGAGCATCTGGTTGTTGCCCATGCCCGCAAAGTCGCCGGCATTGCTCATGTCGCCGTCGGTCAGAATCCACAAGCGCCCGGCCTTGTCGAAACCCAATCCATCGGGGCTGTTGAACATGTTCTGGGCCGTGATGTTCGACGATCCGCCCTTCGGCGTCCCGGCATGCACCTGCGGGTTGCCCGCGACCACGAACAAGTCCCAGGCGAACGTATTCGCGCCATGGTCATCTCGGTCGGTGCGCCAGCGCAGGATTTGCCCGTAGACGTTCTTCTCCCGCGGGTTCGGACCGCCTACTGGCTGGCCGTCTTCGCCGCGTTTGGCGTTGTTGGTCAGCGTGCAATAAACCTGGCCATCCATGGGACTGACGACGATCCATTCCGGGCGGTCCATGCGCGTGGCTTTCACCACGCTGGCGGCCAGGCGTGCATGAATGAGCACCTCAGCCTGATCGGTAAAACCGCTGCTGGCGTCGATGCCGTTCTTGCCGTGGGTCAGTTCGATCCATTCGCCCTGGCCTTTGGGGTGATCAGCATTGCCGTCGCCGGCGTCGAAACGCGCCACGTACAAGGTGCCGTGGTCCAGCAGGTCGCGGTTGGCCTTGGGATTCTTGTGGTCGATCTTGTCGCGGCTGACGAATTTGTAGATGAACTCGCCGCGTTCATCGTCGCCCATGTACACCACGGCACGACCGTCGCCGGTTTCCGCCAGGGCCGCGTTTTCATGTTTGAAGCGGCCCAGCGCCGTGCGTTTGACCGGGGTCGATTTCGGGTCGAACGGATCGATCTCCACGACCCAGCCGTGACGGTTGAGTTCGTTGGGGTTCTTGGCCAGGTCGAAGCGCTCGTTGTGCGGGTGCCAGTTGATTTCTTTGCTGGTCGCCACCGCGCCGTAGCGTTTCTGTGCGGCATCGAACTTCTGTTCGGCATCGCTGCTGCCGAAGCAGTCGGTGAAGTTCTCTTCGCAGGTCAGATACGTGCCCCACGGCGTCTTGCCGTTGGCGCAGTTCTGGAACGTCCCGAGGACGTTCTTGCCATACGGGTCGGCGCTGGTTTTCAACAGGTCGTGACCCGCTGCCGGGCCGCTCAGGCTGATCGGCGAATTGCCGTGGATGCGTCGGTTGTAGTGCGAGCCCTGGACGAACTGCCAGTGACCGTTCTTGCGCTGCACTTCGATCACCGACACGCCTTCGCAGGCCAGTGCCTTGCGCACGTCATGCGCCGACTGCGGCATGCCGCCGTGGGGATAGAGGTAGCGGTAGTTGGTGTATTCGTTATTGATCGCCATCAGCGCCCGGTCTTTTTCACCGGGGAATTCAAACAGGCTCATACCGTCGTTGTTGTCGCCGAACTGCACTTCCTGATGCTCGGCCGTGCCATTGCCGCTCGGGTCGAAGGCCGGACCGTTTTTCTGCAGGGGCTGGCCCCAGCTGATCAGTACCGAGGATTTGTAGCCAGGCGGCAGGGAGATCGCATCGCTGGTGGCGGCGGGGATGCTGTCGAAACCCAGCAATTGGCTGTTGCCGGCGCTGACTCCAGCGGCCAGCACACTACGGCTCAACAGGTTGCCGCCGAGAAACATGGCGGCACCGCACAGGGCGCCCGCGCTGATGAAACCGCGACGGCTGAGGCCGACCATTTGTTCGAGGTCGGTGGGTTGGTTGTCTTCTAATAGGCTCACATCAGGCTCCCTGCGAATTTTGCAGTCACCTTAATGATGGGGGATGAAGCTTTTGTTTCAGTTGTCTTTACAGCGGCGTGCCGAGCAAGACGTTGGACGGCGAGAACTGCACGCGTACGGATTTGCCGGTGCCCAGCTGGCGTGATTGCAAATGCCGGGATTCGGCCAGGGCGCAGAGGGTCTGGCCATTGGGCAGGCCGATGCGCACTTCGCAGGGACCGTCTTCGGCATCGAGGATCTGGTCGATGACGCCCTCCAGGCAATTGTGTCCGGGTGTTGCTGCATCGTCGCTGCCGAGCAGGTCGAGCCAACCGGCCTTGATCAGGGCCACGACTTCAGTGCCGGTTTGCAGGTCCAGGCGCAGGGTGCTGTCGTGGGTAATTTGCGCATCGAGGCTCAAGCCTTTGGCTAGCTCAAGGCGAACCCGGTCGTTATGCCCTTGGGTTTCAATGGCCACCACCTTGCCGTGCAACTGATTGCGCGCGCTGGTCCTGAGCATCAGGCGACCGAGCAGGTCGAGGTCGCTGGCTTCTTCAGCCGCTTCCAGGACCTGGGCCTGCAACGCCTGCAGTTTTTGATAGAGGCGCAAGACCCGCTCCCCTTCGGCGGACAGTTTGGCGCCGCCACCGCCCTTGCCGCCGACGCTGCGTTCCACCAGTGGTTTCTGCGCGAGGTTGTTCAGCTCGTCAATCGCGTCCCAGGCCGCCTTGTAGCTCAGACCTGCGCTTTTCGCCGCGCGGGTGATCGACCCCTGTTCGGCGATGTGTTGCAACAGCGCAATGCGCTGCGGGCGGCGGACAATGTGCTGGGACAACAATGTAGGCAAGGACATGGCAAGGCGCTATGGGCTGTGACGATGATGCGGACGTTGGCGGCTCGGGGCGCGGGAGTCAAGTCACGGCGACTCGCCAGGTTTGGGCGTGCGTGCCAGGCAATAGACGTCGACCTGCCTGGCGCCCGCGTCCATCAGCAGGCGCGCGATGGCTTGCGCGGTGGCGCCGGTGGTCAGCACATCGTCCACCAGTGCCAGGTGGCGTCCCTTTGGCGAAGCATCGGCGGCCAGGGCGAAGGCATTGCGCAGGTTTTTTTTGCGCGCCTCGGCATTCAGGTCTTGTTGAGCGTCCGTATCGTGGGGTCTGAGCAGCAACCGTTCATCGGAAGGTATATCAAGGTGGGCGCTGAGCCAGCGCGCCAGCATGGCGGCCTGATTGAACCCCCGTTGGCGCAGACGCCGGTTGGCCATCGGTACGGGTACCAGCGCATCGGGGCGGGCCAGGTCGTCGTCGAAGCGATGTTGCAGCGATTGGGCGAGAAGTTCGCCGAGCAGGTGACCATAAGGCCATTTCGCGTTGTGTTTGAAACGGGTAATCAGGCTGTCGACCGGGAAACCGTAAGTCCAGGGTGCGATCACCTGTTTAAAAGCGGGAGGCCGGTGCAGGCATTGGCCGCAATCGAGGCCCGAAGACGGCATGGGCAGGGCACAGGTCTGGCAGTGATCGCCGAGCCAGGGCAGCTCGGTTTCGCAGCTGACGCAGATGGGCGTGGTGCCATCGGCGGGTTCATCACAGAGCAGGCAGGATTGTTTGTTTTTTAACCAGATGTAAACCGGTCCTTGGTATCGAGGTTGACAGTGCATCGCTCTTCCTTAAATATGCCGAAACATCTTGATGCGACTGCGATTCCATCCCCAGCCGCCTGTCCAAGCATAAAAAGGAAGCACCCATGAGCGCCAGCACCTCGGCAACCCTGCGTCATGACTGGTCTTTGGCCGAAGTCAAAGCACTCTTCGTTCAGCCATTCAACGACCTGTTGTTCCAGGCTCAGACGGTGCACCGTGCGCATTTCGACGCCAACCGTGTTCAGGTGTCGACCCTGCTGTCGATCAAAACCGGCGCCTGCCCGGAAGATTGCAAATATTGCCCACAGTCCGGTCACTACAACACCGGCCTGGAAAAAGAAAAACTGATGGAAGTGCAGAAGGTCCTCGAAGAGGCTGCACGCGCCAAGGCCATCGGTTCGACTCGTTTCTGCATGGGCGCGGCGTGGAAACACCCGTCGGCCAAAGACATGCCCTACGTGCTGAAAATGGTCGAAGGCGTAAAAGCCCTGGGCCTGGAAACCTGCATGACCCTCGGTCGCCTGGATCAGGAGCAGACCGAAGCCCTGGCCAAGGCCGGCCTCGACTACTACAACCACAACCTCGATACCTCGCCCGAGTTCTACGGCAGCATCATCACCACCCGCACCTACAGCGAACGCCTGCAAACCCTGGCGTACGTACGTGATTCGGGGATGAAAATCTGCTCCGGCGGCATTCTCGGCATGGGCGAGTCCCTCGACGACCGCGCCAACCTGCTGATCCAGCTGGCCAACCTGCCGGAGCATCCGGAGTCGGTGCCGATCAACATGCTGGTGAAAGTCGCCGGCACACCGCTGGAAAATGCCGACGACGTCGACCCGTTCGACTTCATTCGCATGCTCGCCGTTGCCCGGATCCTGATGCCGAAATCCCACGTGCGCCTGTCCGCCGGCCGCGAAGCGATGAACGAGCAGATGCAGGCCCTGGCGTTCTTCGCCGGCGCCAACTCGATTTTCTACGGCGAGAAATTGCTGACCACCGCCAACCCGCAGGCCGACAAGGACATGCAGCTGTTCTCGCGTCTGGGCATCCTGCCGGAAGCCCGCGAAGAGCACGCCGACGAAGTTCATCAGGCCGCCATCGAACAGGCGCTGGTGGAGCAGAAGAGCAGCGAGCAGTTTTATAACGCGGCGGTTTAATCACGGCGCCTGTTCCATTGCTGGAATGCAAACCCTGTAGGAGCGAGCCTGTCGAATCGTCGCACCGTCGCGATGGTCGTCAACGATGACACGGGACATCTGATACCCCGCGGCGTCCTCAAGCCCATCGCGAGCAAGCCCGCTCCCACATGGAACTGCGATTGCTTCTGAAACCTGATCCCCGAGGCCTGCATGTCTTTCGATCTCGCCGCACGCCTTGCTGCCCGTCGTGCCGAAAACCTCTACCGCCAGCGCCCGCTGCTTGAAAGCCCGCAAGGCCCGCAAGTGGTGGTCGATGGTCAGCCGTTGCTGGCGTTCTGCAACAACGATTACCTGGGCCTGGCCAATCACCCGCAAGTGATCGAAGCCTGGCGCTCTGGCGCGTCGAAGTGGGGCGTCGGTGGCGGGGCCTCGCATCTGGTGATCGGCCACAGTGGCCCGCATCACGCGCTGGAAAAAGCCCTGGCTGACCTGACCGGGCGCCCGCGAGCCTTGCTATTCACCACCGGTTACATGGCCAACCTCGGCGCGGTGACGGCGCTGGTGGGGCAGGGCGATACAGTGCTCGAAGACCGGCTCAATCACGCATCGTTGTTGGATGCCGGGCTGTTGTCTGGCGCGCGTTTCAATCGCTACCTGCATAACGACGCGGCGAGTCTGGCCAAGCGTCTTGAGAAGGCGACCGGCAATACCCTGGTGGTCACCGATGGCGTGTTCAGCATGGACGGCGACATCGCCGACTTGCCGGCGCTGGCCCGGGAAGCCAAGGCCAAAGGCGCGTGGCTGATGGTCGATGACGCCCATGGTTTCGGTCCTCTGGGGGCCAACGGCGGCGGCATCGTCGAGCATTTCGGCCTGAGCCAGGATGACGTGCCAGTGCTGGTCGGTACCCTCGGCAAGGCGTTCGGCACCGCAGGCGCCTTTGTCGCTGGCAGCGAGGAGCTGATCGAAAGCCTGATCCAGTTCGCCCGCCCTTACATCTACACCACCAGCCAGCCACCGGCCCTGGCCTGCGCCACGCTGAAAAGTCTGGAGCTGCTGCGCAGTGAACACTGGCGACGTGAGCATCTGAAAACGCTGATCAGCCAATTCCGTCGGGGCGCCGAGCAGATCGGCCTGGAGTTGATGGACAGCTTCACGCCGATCCAGCCGATCATGGTGGGCGACGCCGGGCGTGCGGTGCGCCTGTCACAGATGTTGCGCGAGCGCGGCCTGATGGTGACCGCGATCCGCCCGCCGACCGTGCCCGCCGGCAGCGCCCGTTTGCGCGTGACCCTGACCGCCGCCCATAGCGAGGCGCAGGTGCAGCTATTGTTAGAGGGACTGGCCGATTGTTTTCAGCAACTGGGACCGGAGCCAAGCCATGCGTGATCGACTGATTCTGCTGCCCGGTTGGGGGCTCGGCGTTTCACCGCTGGAGCCCTTGGCTGCGGCGTTGCAGGGCCTGGACGAGCACCTGCATGTCGAAATCGAGCCGTTGCCGGAGCTGGAGTCGAGTGATCTTGAAGAGTGGCTCGACGAACTCGATTCGACGGTGCCGCAGGATGCCTGGCTCGGCGGTTGGTCACTGGGCGGCATGCTTGCTGGCGAATTGGCGGCGCGTCGCGGTGATCGCTGCTGTGGTTTGCTGACCCTGGCGAGCAACCCGTCCTTTGTCGCCCACGAACACTGGCCCAGTGCGATGCCCGGTGAAACCTTCGATGCGTTTCTGGCGGGCTGTGCAACCGACCCACGCATGACGTTGAAGCGCTTTTCACTGCTCTGCGCGCAAGGTGCCGATGACCCGCGGGGTTTGTCGCGGTTGTTGCTCGGTGGTGCGCCCCATACGGCGGCGCCAGTGTTGATGAGTGGCCTGGAGTTGCTCGCACAACTGGACACCCGGCCAGCGTTGCAAGCATTTCGCGGTCCGCAACTGCATTTGTTCGCCGGCCTCGACGGGCTGGTGCCGGCCGAAGCGGCGGGAGACTTGCTGGCGTTGCTGCCGGATATCGAAATCGGTCTGATTGAACAGGCCAGCCACGCGTTTCTTCTGGAAGACCCCCACGGTGTGGCGGGGGCGATCCAGGCTTTTTTGCATGAGTCCGGTGATGACTGATTTATCCCTTCCCACTCTATCCGGCGGTTTGCCCGACAAGCGCCAGGTAGCCGCTTCCTTCTCCCGTGCAGCGGCGAGCTACGACAGCGTGGCCGAGTTGCAGCGTGACGTCGGCAGCCAATTGCTGCGTCGTTTGCCGGATGATTTCGTGCCGGGGCGCTGGCTGGACATGGGGTGTGGCACCGGGCATTTCAGCCGTGCGCTGGGCGAGCGGTTCCCCACCAGTCACGGCGTGGCGCTGGATATTGCCGAAGGCATGCTCAACCATGCCCGGCCGTTGGGCGGCGCCACGCATTTCATCGCGGGTGATGCCGAGCGTTTGCCGCTGCGAGATTCGACCTGCGACCTGGTCTACTCCAGCCTGGCAGTGCAGTGGTGCGAGGACTTCGCCTCGGTGCTCAGCGAGGCCCGGCGCGTGCTGAAACCGGGCGGTGTTTTCGCATTTGCTAGTCTGTGTGTGGGTACGTTGTTTGAACTGCGTGACAGTTGGCGGCAGGTGGACGGTATGGTCCATGTCAACCGCTTCCGCGAGTTCGCCGTTTATCAACAGCTGTGTGCGGCCAGTGGTTTGCAGGCGCTCAGTCTGGAAACCCGTCCCCATGTTTTGCATTACCCCGATGTGCGCAGCCTGACCCATGAGCTCAAGGCGCTGGGGGCGCATAATCTGAACCCTGGTCGGCCGGGCGGTTTGACCGGCCGGGCGCGGATTCTGGGTTTGATCGAGGCTTATGAGCAGTTTCGTCAGGCCCAGGGACTGCCGGCGACTTATCAGGTGGTGTACGCCGTTTTGGAGAAACCCTTATGAGCGCAGCCTATTTCATCACCGGCACCGACACCGATGTCGGCAAGACCACGGTGGCCGCCGGGTTGCTGCATGCGGCGCGTTCGGCGGGCCTGAGTACGGCGGCGGGCAAGCCGGTCGCTTCCGGTTGCGAGGTTACGCCCAAGGGTTTGCGTAATGCCGATGCGCTGGCGCTGCTGGCGGAATGTTCACTGCCGTTGACTTATGCACAGGTCAACCCGGTGGCGTTCGAGCCGGCCATCGCTCCGCACCTGGCTGCCCGTGAGGCGGGCGTGGCGTTGACGGTGCAGTCCTTGTTGGCGCCGATGCGGCAGATTCTCGATATGCAGGCCGATTTCACCCTGATCGAAGGCGCTGGCGGCTGGCGCGTTCCGTTGGCGGACCAGGCGAATCTGTCCGATCTGGCGATGGCGCTGGACCTGCCGGTGATTCTGGTGGTCGGTGTGCGCCTGGGTTGCATCAGCCATGCGTTGCTGACCGCCGAGGCGATTGCCCGGGACGGTTTGCAACTGGCAGGCTGGGTGGCCAACATCATCGATCCGAAGACCTCGCGCCTGGAAGAAAACCTGGCCACCCTCGCCGAACGAATCCCGGCGCCTTGCCTGGGGCGCGTGCCGAAACTCAAGGCGGTGACGGCCGAGGCGGTGGCGGAGCACCTTCAACTGGATCTGCTTGACTAGGCTTTGCCTATGACAAGGCACTGTGCCATTAGTGTTTTTGTCGGGTGTTTTCCCGGCGCCTCTGGTTCAATGCTCACTGTTGATCCTTCGCAAGGACGAGTTCTCCCATGGAAATCTCAGGAAGCACCGCTTTTTACGCCGGTCTGAGCACTATTCAGGCAGGGCAGAACCGTGTCGATCAAGCCGCCGGCCAGATCGCCAACACGACGATCGAGCGTTCGGTGACCAGCCAGTCCTCCGAAGCGCAAGTCGATCGCTTGCTGTCGGTTGATCGCAGTCAGCAATCGGACCTGGCCAGCAACGTGGTCGACATGTCCCAAGGCAAATTTCAGGTGGAGCTTGGGGCGAAAGTCGCCAAGGCATCCGATGAAATGCTCGGTACGCTGATCGATACGTTCGCCTGATTCCCCGCTGAATCGGCCCCCGGAACGCCGCGAACATTCGCGGCGTTTTTCTGCGTAAGTCCTTCTCCCCAAAAATAATCTTTCGATACGGCGCGTTGTTCGGTCAACGGCGTTGCGCACGGCTGCGTCCTGCATACCCGTGAAGTGATGACCAACGGCAAAAGATCGACGCTTGACAAGATTTCGGCGTAAACGTATGTTTCAAACAACTGTTTGACCGTCGCAGCAAATCGACACGGTCGCTCATTCCCGGTTACATCAGCAGAGGTTTATCGCTATGCCTGACTACAAGGCCCCCTTGCGTGATATTCGCTTCGTTCGTGACGAACTGCTCGGCTACGAAGCGCACTATCAGAGCCTTCCGGCTTGCGCAGACGCAACTCCGGATATGGTTGACGCCATTCTCGAAGAAGGCGCCAAGTTTTGTGAGCAGGTGCTGGCTCCGCTGAACCGCGTGGGTGACATCGAAGGCTGCACCTGGAGCGAGTCCGGCGTTAAGACCCCGACCGGTTTCAAAGAAGCCTACAAGCAATTCGTCGAAGGCGGCTGGCCAAGCCTGGCCCACGACGTGGAACACGGTGGCCAGGGCCTGCCGGAGTCCCTGGGTCTGGCGGTGAGCGAAATGGTCGGCGAAGCCAACTGGTCGTGGGGCATGTACCCAGGCCTGTCCCATGGCGCGATGAACACCATCTCCGAGCACGGCACTCCAGAGCAGCAGCACGCCTACCTGACCAAGCTGGTGTCCGGCGAATGGACCGGCACCATGTGCCTGACCGAACCGCACTGCGGCACCGACCTGGGCATGCTGCGCACCAAGGCCGAGCCTCAGGCCGACGGTACCTACAAAGTGTCCGGCACCAAGATCTTCATCTCGGCCGGTGAACACGACATGGCCGATAACATCGTCCACATCGTACTGGCCCGCCTGCCGGACGCACCGGCCGGCACCAAAGGCATCTCGCTGTTCATCGTGCCGAAATTCCTGCCGAACGCAGACGGTTCGATCGGTGCGCGTAACGCGGTGTCCTGTGGTTCCCTGGAACACAAGATGGGCATCCACGGCAACGCCACTTGCGTGATGAACTTCGACGCGGCCACCGGTTTCCTGATCGGCCCGGCGAACAAAGGCCTGAACTGCATGTTCACCTTCATGAACACCGCACGTCTGGGGACCGCGCTGCAAGGTCTGGCCCACGCCGAAATCGGCTTCCAGGGCGGCCTGAAATACGCTCGCGATCGCCTGCAAATGCGCTCGCTGACTGGCCCGAAAGCGCCGGACAAAGCCGCTGACCCGATCATCGTGCACCCTGATGTACGTCGCATGCTGTTGACCATGAAGGCCTTCGCCGAAGGCAACCGTGCGATGGTTTACTTCACCGCCAAGCAAGTCGACATCGTCAAGTACGGCGTAGACGAAGAAGAGAAGAAGAAAGCCGACGCTCTGCTGGCGTTCATGACGCCAATCGCCAAAGCCTTCATGACCGAAGTTGGTTTCGAATCGGCCAACCACGGCGTGCAAATCTACGGCGGCCACGGTTTCATCGCCGAGTGGGGCATGGAGCAGAACGTTCGCGACAGCCGCATTTCGATGCTGTACGAAGGCACCACCGGTATCCAGGCACTCGACCTGCTGGGCCGTAAAGTGCTGATGACTCAAGGCGAGGCCCTGAAAGGCTTCACCAAGATCGTCCACAAGTTCTGCCAGAACAACGAAGGCAACGAAGCCGTCAAGGAATTCGTCGCACCGCTGGCTGCACTGAACAAGGAATGGGGTGAGCTGACCATGAAGGTCGGTATGGCCGCCATGAAGGATCGCGAAGAAGTCGGCGCCGCCTCCGTGGACTACCTGATGTACTCCGGTTACGCCTGCCTGGCCTACTTCTGGGCTGACATGGCGCGTCTGGCTGCCGAAAAACTGGTTGCAGGCACCACCGAAGAGGCGTTCTACACCGCCAAGCTGCAGACTGCGCGTTTCTACTTCCAGCGCATCCTGCCGCGTACCCGCACTCACGTGGCAACCATGCTGTCGGGCGCCAATAACCTGATGGACATGAAAGAAGAAGACTTCGCGCTGGGTTACTAACTCTTAACGCAGTACTTCAAAAAAACGCCGCTTCCTCCCGGAGCGGCGTTTTTTTTTGCGCGGTGGTCAGGCCTTGATCACCAGGGCGTCGGATCCAGGGGGCCTACACCCGTCGGGGTGCTCACGCCTTCGCCGTTACGTATGAATGGCAGGTGCCAGAAGTCGTTAGGCACCACTGGATCGCCAGGCTTGACGCCTTCCGGAAAGATGAACTCAAACACCGGCGCCACATACTGTCCGGCAGTCAGTCCATTGGCGACAGTCGACCTGGCCGCATTCTGGATGCAACTGTCCACAGCGGTCTGGGACAGGCTCTGCTGTGGAACGCAAAGTGACCGCGCCAAGACACGCAAGGTTCGTGTCGGCTGGCTAAGAAGCCCGGCGGGCGCTTTGGTCGCACGTAATCTGGCGCGTTGTGGCTGAGGGCCCGTGTTCTGTGTGGTAATGCCACCCGAGGCTCCCTGGCAGCTGGCCGCAAGGCCCAGCGCAGGGTTGCATTCACCCGTCATCTCATAGGGTGTAATCCAGCGATTGGTTTGCACACCTGTCGATGGATTGACATCTATCAGATAGATGTCGACCGGGGTCTTGATGTCGGTGGTCGAGGCTTCTAGGAAAATCCGGTCCTGCGTCTCCTGGGCTACTCCGCTGATGGCCGTTGCGGCCGGGTCGGCCGTACCGATGCCAAATTCCCCGATAGCCATGTAGCTGGGCTGTGAACCAGGCTGAGTGTAGATCCCGACATTCGCCTCGATCGTGTGCGCAGAGATGAAGTCCGGGGCGCCCGTTGTTGCTGACTTGAACAGGGTACCGGACCAACTGATGAAGTCGCCGACTTCGAAGGGGGCCTGTTGTGTCGGGTCGGGGTCCGTCGACGTGCGTGTAGCATCGCTGAATCTCTTCATGACGTACTGGCTGCAATAGACCTGCCCCACTGCTGGCCCCGAGAGTTCCCCACTGGCCGGAAGCGTGACACCTGCCTGGCTGAAATTGCGGCAGTTGTTGGTCGTGGTCGGGGTGACCACTTTTGGCCGGTTTTTCTGTGGGCAGAGTGCATCGTCCCCGGAAATCGTGCGTGGCACGCACATCGGGTAGCCGGTGGCGGCATGGATGGTCGGGTTGGCATCATCGACGGAGAACCGTGGGTCGGGGCTTTGGGCACGGCCAAAACGTCCGTTCGGATCGTTGATCTGAATAATCGTGGGTTGTGTCGGGTTCCCGCTGTCAACTTCGAGGTTGCCGTTGGTGTAGTCGATCCGGGTGATGAAACCGCTCCCCGCGTTGACTGATTGCTGGGAGACAAAGATCAGCCCGGCAATCTGCTTGTTGGACACGCTATTGCCTACCACATGAATCTCGAACGAGGGGTAGGCCGCCGCTGATTTTCCGAGCGCCAGGGTTCCACCCCTGACGAAGTCGGCCCAGGTCAGGGTGTTGGCCGGCATCTGCATGATGGTGTTGCAAGGGACAATAATCGTGACGCCGTTCAACTGGACGGTCCCCCCAAAGCGGCCCGGGTCGCTGGTATTGGGGCAATTCGCATTGGTGGTGTCCAGCGTCATGTTCTGGATAAAGCCGGTAACGTCAAACCCGTTAATCGCAGTCGGGTTTGTAAAAACCGGGTCAGGCAGTGTGGGTGTCGAGAACGGCGAGGGCACCCCCGGGGGCTTGGCAGTCCCGCCACCACCGCCACCGCCAGCACCGTTTTTGGCAAATGCATCTCCACCACCAGCAATGGTCAGCGCGACAGCGACGGCACTGGCAAGCAGGGCATGGCGACTGAAGATGCCGTTGAATCGTTTGTGAGATAGCAGCGGTATGGCGAGCGTTTTTTCGTACAAAGATAAGCTCATGGCTCACTCCAGAATCTTGCAGGACCAATTGCCGGCCAATCGAGATCGCAGATCTGCTGATGCGCTGAATCCTGCGCAAGAAAAACGCAAAGCCGTGAAATTGGGCTCGATCCAGCGGATTGAGTGCCTGTGTACGGTCGACACTTGCCGTTCGGATGCTTTCACCTGCGTTGCGTCGGCCGGTTACGGGCGCAATAGCGAGAGACATTTCCTTGAGCCTGAGGCGTACAAAGCAGTTGTTGTGCCTGTTTTGAAATAATTAGACACAAATAGCCGCCGGGGCATTCAGAATGCGGGCCGCGCGGCCAGGGATGGTATCGCGCACGAAGCTACCGAATTAATATTCACCAATATAGGGGGGGATATATACCCAGGTTCGGGAGTGTGCGAAGGGAAGTGTAAGTGCTCGATGGGTTTATTTGATCATAAGTACTAAATGAGAAAAGTTGTCTATATCTATTCCGGGCGGAATGATATTGCAAGAAAAAGTATTGAGGGTGTTAGTCATGAAGTTTTGGTTTGATATTAAATAAATGCCATAGCTCACGCGGTGCAACGTGCGCACAAATGGAATAGTGGTAATTAAAATTATTCCTCCCTATAACGTGTCTTCTTGATATCGCTGTAGTAAATACACGATTTCCCTATGCTGTACGAATTAGCAATTACTCTGCCAGTTTGCCAAAAAAGCGTGGAAAGCCTGATTTTTCTCCAGTAAACGCTGGGCTATTGAAAGTGTCGCTGGTTGCCGGGGACCGACTGTTGGGGAATAACACCCAGTAATGGGGGGGAATTCCACCGGTATTCATTGCTGTAGGGAGTTACGGGTGTTGTGGTGTCATTTTGGCAATTGCTATCCGAGGAGGGTAAGTAAAAAATATTTTTGTTTTCTGTTGAAATCTTTTGTTACAGCTACAGTTGGGTTAAGCGCCCTCGGAGGTGCGACGGAGTAATGTTTTAATCAAGCCTGAGCCAAGAGAGTACTTTGCCTGTTACGTCTTGCCGTGTCTTGCCAACTTTTGCATTGGTTTGGCCGTGGGTGCGAGCAGCAGGATTCATGGCGATTAGTTCCTCTCGCAACAGGACAATCACGGAGCCCGGCTACTCCGTGCTGAATCGAGAATGTCATCATGGTTAAGTACTTGAGGGTCTTTCGAACTCCTTGCCTGGCCCGTGTGACGGCGATGATGCTTTTCGCCACTGGCCTACCCGTCATGAACGTTTGGGCTGCAGATCCGATTGAGGTCGTTCCGACCGTGCCGGATGTGCCCAGCCTGCAGTCGCTGCGGGGCCTGACGCCACCCGATCCTTCGGGAACCGAAGGCGGGCGTAAAGTCGACCTGATGACCGACTACGTGCTCAATCGCTCGGCGGCAGTGCTACTGGGCAAAGCACTGTTCTGGGATATGGAGATCGGCAGCGACGGTTCCACCGCTTGCGCGTCCTGCCATTTCCACGCGGGTGCCGATCACCGCACCACCAACCAGATCAACCCGGGCCAGGCAAACACCAACGCAAACGTCTCGTCGATTTTCAACAAACCGTTCATTGCTTCGGACATTCCAGGTGATGTGCCGAGTTACACCACCAAATCCGGAGGCAAGGGCGGCCCGAACTACCTGCTGAAGAAAAACGACTTTCCGACCCATGTGCTGGCGGACCCTCTGAATCGCGATTCGGCCATTGTCTATTCGACTGACGATGTGATTGGTTCCCAGGGTGTATTCGACGCCAACTTCGTCAAGCCTCATCAGGCACGTTTCGACAAATGCATCCAGCAACCGGACGGCATCTTCCAGGTGGGCGGCATCAATGTGCGTCGCAGTACCGGGCGCAACGCACCCACCGTTATCAATGCCGCGTTCAACGTGCGCAACTTCTGGGATGGTCGGGCCAATAACGTCTTCAATGGCTTCTCTCCATTCGGCAATCGCGACCCTGACGCCGGGATTTTCGTGACCAGCGATGGCAGTGGCGTGGCAACCAAGGTCAAGCTGGCGCTCAAAGATGCTTCGGCCGCCTCGCAAGCAGTCGGGCCACCCGGCAGCCCTGTGGAAATGTCCTGTGGTGGGCGTACCTTCGCTGACATCGGCCGGCGCATGCTCGACACCTTGATGCTCAAGCAGCAACGGATCTCGTCCACCGACTCGGTACTCGGGCCAGTGTCCGGTGCCCGTCGGCCGACCTACCGTGAACTGATCAAGAACGCGTTCCAGCCACGCTTGTGGAACGCCACCCAGCAAGTCTCACTGGGCGGCGCGCCATACACCCAGATGGAGGCGAATTTCCCGCTGTTCTTCGGCCTGGCGATTCAGATGTACGAGTCCACGCTGGTCTCGGATCAGGCTCCGCTGGATGCCTATTTGCAGGGTGATCACACGGCCATGAATAACCAGCAGGTCCAGGGCATGAACCTGTTTTTGGGCAAGGGTAAGTGCGTCAATTGCCATGGTGGTGCGGAGTTGACCAACGCCGGCAGCCGGTTGCTCTTCCATCCCCGTGAGCGTATCGAGCGGATGGTCATGGCCGACAACCTGACTACGCTCTATGACAACGGGTTCTACAACACCGGGGTGCGTCCAACCTCGGAAGACCTGGCGCTCGGTGGCTCGGATGCCTGGGGTAACCCGTTATCTTTCACCCGTGAGTACAACACCGTGCTTAAGGGGGGCCAGATACCTGACCCGCTGGATGTCGATGTGTGCACCTTCGAAGCGCGTTTGAGCCCGGCAATCCCCTGTGATGCGACGCTCAAGCCTGAAGTCGGTTTCCGCGATGCGGTCGATGGCGCCTTCAAGACGCCGACCTTGCGTAACATCGCGTTGACCGGGCCGTACTTCCACAACGGCAGTCGCGCAACACTGCAACAGGTCATGGAGTTCTATAACCGCGGTGGTGACCGGCGTGGGGAGGATGCCAGCAACACCAGTGGCTTCGAACACCCGGCAGTCAATCAGCACAATGGCTCAAACCTCGATCCGGACATGACCCGGTTGAACCTCACCCCGGATGAAGTGGATGCGCTGGTCAAGTTCATGGAAGTCGGGCTAACCGACCCCAGGGTCGCGTGGGAACGGGCACCGTTTGACCATCCGTCGCTGGTGCTGCCGCAGGGTGCAAAGGGTGATGAAAACTCCGTCGGTCAAAAACCGGCCAGTCCGAAGATCACTACCCGGCAGGCGCAGGACGCCGAGATTCTGCTCAAACCGGTCGGTGCCGAAGGTCGCGCAGCTCTGGAAGGGCCTCTGCAACCGTTCAACAACGACTTGTAATCGTATTTCTCCTTGCGTCACTGGCGGCCCGTTCGTCGCCTGTGACGCTGTTTTTTTAAAAAATACCTCAGTAATTCACTCAGCAATCCGGAGGTTCTGCCGTTACAGTAGTGGGCACATTGCCATCTATTGATTTGACGGTCGGAGTTTTACCCTTGCCGCGTCCTTCCGCTGTACGCTTCAGTCATTTCCTGCCTTCATTACTGCTGTTGCTGGCGGGGCTTGCGGCGGCTTACGTCAAGGATCTGAACGTCTTCTTCACCTCGCTGTTCAACGTGCTTCCCACGCTGGTGCTGCTGCTCGGAGGGGCTTACTGCGCGGTTTATCGACGTCAGCGTGAGCTTTTTCTGATGGTCACGGTGTACATCGCCTACTTCCTGCTCGACACCCAGACCGACTACTACCGCGACAACGGCAAGGTGCGCGATGACGCGGCCGTGGTCTTCCACTTGTGTTGCTTGCTGCTGCCGTTGCTGTTTGGCGTGTTCGCCGCCTGGCAGGAGCGCACGCACCTGTTCCAGGACATGGTGGCGCGCTTCGCCGTGTTGCTGGCAGTGGGCAGCGTCGCGTTGGGGCTGGAGCAAAGCTACCCGCATGCGCTGTTGATCTGGCTGTCGGAGATCCGCTGGCCGGCACTGCACGGTGCCTGGATGAGCCTGATCCAGTTGTCCTACCCGGTGTTCATCGGTTCGTTCCTGCTGCTGGCGTATCAGTACTGGCGCAATCCGCGACCGCTGCACGCTGCACAACTGGTGGGCCTGCTCGGGCTGTTCTGGATGCTGCCGAAAACCTTCATCCTGCCGTTTACCCTGAACATCATGTGCAGCCAGGTGATGCTGATGATCGCCGCCGCCGTTGCGCATGAGGCCTATCAGATGGCGTTCCGCGATGAACTCACCGGTCTGCCGGGGCGTCGTGCCTTGAACGAACGCATGCAGCGGTTGGGGCGCAACTACGTGCTGGCCATGAGCGACGTCGATCATTTCAAGAAATTCAACGACACCCATGGTCACGACGTCGGCGATCAGGTGCTGCGACTGGTCGCCAGCAAGCTGTCGAAAATCGGCGGGGGCGGCAAGGCGTACCGTTATGGCGGTGAGGAGTTTGCCCTGGTGTTTGCCGGCAAGACGCTTGAAGAGTGCATGCCGCACCTGGAAGTCATCCGCGAATCCATCGCCACCTACAACATTCACCTGCGTAACCAGGACAGCCGTCCGCAGGATGACAGCCAGGGACGTCAACGTCGTTCCGGTACCCATGCTTCGAGTGTGTCTGTCACGGTGAGCATCGGCGTCGCCGAACGGGTTGAACAACGCACTCCGGAAGAAGTCCTCAAGTCTGCGGACCAGGCGCTCTACAGCGCCAAGGGCGCCGGCCGTAACTGCGTCATGGCATTCGGTCAGACGCGTCGTGGCGCGGTGCGCATGGAGGCCGCCACGGTTGAGTGATGATGGCGCATTCAGCGTCTGGACTGTGATTGTGAGGGGCGGTCGGCGGCAGTAGGTTTGAGTCATCTGCTGCCGGAGAAATGACCATGCCCGAATACAAAGCTCCCTTGCGCGACATGCGCTTTCTGATCGACCACGTCTTCGATTTTCACGGCAACTACGCCGCACTGGGGGCCACTGACGCCAGTCCGGACATGGTCAGTGCCATCCTCGAAGAAGGCGCGAAGTTCTGCGAGAACGTGCTGTCACCCCTCAACCGCAGCGGCGACGAAGAAGGCTGCCATTTCGACAATGGCGTGGTCACGACGCCCGCAGGCTTCAAGCAGGCTTTCGCACAATATGTGGACGGCGGCTGGCATGGCCTGGCGGCCGACCCTGCGTACGGTGGCCAGGGGCTACCGAGCTCTCTGGGGCTGGTCATCAGCGAAATGGTGGCCTCCAGCAACACGTCCTGGGGCATGTACCCCGGCCTGACTCACGGCGCCATGTCAGCGATCCACGCCCACGGCACCGAAGAACAGAAACAGACCTACCTGAGTAAACTCACCGCCGGCCAATGGACCGGCACCATGTGCCTGACCGAAGCCCATTGCGGTACGGACCTGGGCATTATCAAGACCCGCGCCGTGCCTGCGGTCGACGGCAGCTATGCAATATCCGGCAGCAAGATCTTCATCTCCGCCGGTGAGCACGACATGAGCGACAACATCATTCATCTGGTGTTGGCCAAACTGCCGGACGCGCCGGCCGGGACCAAGGGCATTTCGCTGTTTATCGTGCCCAAATTCCTGCCAGACGCCGCGGGTGAGGCTGGCGAGCGCAATGGCGTGTCCTGTGGCTCCATCGAGCACAAAATGGGCATCAAGGCGTCGGCCACCTGTGTGTTGAACTTCGATGGCGCCAAAGGCTTCCTGATCGGCGAGCCGAACAAGGGCCTGAACTGCATGTTCACCATGATGAACCACGCGCGCCTCGGCACCGGCATGCAGGGTTTGTGTCTGGGCGAGGCGAGTTTCCAGGGTGCAATCAAATACGCCAACGAGCGTTTGCAGATGCGCGCGCTAACCGGCCCCAAGGCACCGGACAAGGCGGCCGACCCGATCATCGTCCATCCCGACGTGCGCCGCATGCTGTTGACCATGAAGGCCTTCAACGAGGGCAATCGCGCACTGACCTACTTCACGGCGCAGTTGCTGGATGCTGCCCATCTGAGCAAGGACGAAACGGCGCGCCAGGACGCGGAAGACCTGCTGGCGTTCCTGACGCCGATCTGCAAGGCCTTCATGACCGACACGGGCCTGGAAGTGACCAACCTCGGCATGCAGGTCTTCGGTGGTCACGGCTTTATACGTGAATGGGGCATGGAGCAACTGGTGCGCGATTGCCGCATCGCACCGATCTATGAGGGCACCAATGGCATTCAGGCGCTGGACCTGCTGGGGCGCAAGGTCCTGGGCAGCCAGGGCAAACTGCTGCGCGGCTTTACCAGGATGGTGCACAAGTTTTGCGTGGCGAACGCTGAACATCCGCAGTTGGCCAGCTATGTGGCGCAGCTTGATGGCCTGAACCAGCAGTGGGGCGAGTTGACGACCAGGGTCGGCATTGCCGCGATGAAGAACCCCGATGAAGTGGGGGCAGCGTCGGTGGATTACCTGATGTACAGCGGCTACATCATTCTCGGCTATCTGTGGTTGCGCATGGCATGGGTGGCTCAGGCCCGGCTGGAGGATGGCAGTGGCGATGCGGATTTCTGCAAGGCCAAACTGGCGACCAGCGAGTTCTACTTCAAGCGATTGTTGCCGCGTACTGCCGCTCATCGGGCGGCCATTGAGGCGGGTAGCGATTGCCTGATGCAGCTGCCGGCGGAGTTGTTTGCGCTTTAATCTTTAAAACCAGTGACAAAGGAGCCCGCGATCTTGCGGGCTTTTTTATGACTGCGCGGTCGGTGACTAAACATTACAAAACGGTCACTGCCTGACCCTATGTGTCACAAAAGTTGTTGGGTTACACTCGGACACAACGAAAATACTACCCCTACGATTCACCTGTTTAGATCTTGCGAGGTTTGCCATGGCTGACTACAAAGCGCCCCTGCGCGATATGCGCTTCGTCCTCAATGAAGTTTTCGAGGTCGCCAAACTCTGGGCCGAGCTGCCTGCGTTGGCCGAAACCGTTGACGCGGAAACGGTCGAGGCCATCCTTGAAGAAGCCGGCAAGGTCACCAGCAAAAGTATCGCGCCCCTGAGCCGCGCGGCGGACGAAGAGGGTTGCCACTGGGCGGACGGTGCCGTCACCACGCCGGCAGGCTTCACGGAGGCTTATCAGACCTACGCCGAGGGCGGCTGGGTCGGCGTGGGCGGTGACCCGGCCTATGGCGGCATGGGCATGCCCAAGGCTGTTTCGGCCCAGGTCGAAGAAATGGTCAACTCCGCCAGCCTGGCGTTCGGTCTGTACCCGATGCTGACTGCCGGCGCCTGCCTGTCGATCAACGCCCATGCCAGCGAAGAGCTGAAAGCGGCGTACCTGCCGAACATGTATGCCGGTGTCTGGGCCGGCTCCATGTGCCTGACCGAACCGCACGCCGGTACCGACCTGGGGATTATCCGCACCAAGGCCGAGCCTCAGGCTGACGGCTCCTACAAGGTCAGCGGGACCAAGATCTTCATCACCGGCGGCGAGCATGACCTGACCGAGAACATCATTCACCTGGTGCTGGCCAAGCTGCCGGACGCGCCGGCGGGGCCGAAAGGCATTTCGCTGTTCCTGGTGCCGAAGTTCATGGTCAATGCCGATGGCAGCCTGGGCGCGCGCAACCCGGCGAACTGCGGCTCGATCGAACACAAGATGGGCATCCAGGCGTCTGCGACCTGCGTGATGAACTTCGATGAAGCGGTGGGTTATCTGGTCGGTGAGCCGAACAAAGGCCTGGCGGCAATGTTCACCATGATGAACTACGAGCGTCTGGGTGTCGGCATTCAAGGCCTGGCCACGGGCGAACGCTCGTACCAGAACGCCATCGAATACGCCCGTGACCGTCTGCAAAGCCGTTCGCCGACTGGCGCGCAGAACAAGGACAAAGTGGCCGACCCGATCATCGTGCACCCGGACGTGCGTCGCATGCTGTTGACCATGAAAGCATCGAACGAAGGCGGCCGTGCCTTCTCGACGTACGTGGCCATGCAACTGGACACTGCCAAGTTCAGCGAAGACGCCGCGACCCGCAAACGCGCGGAAGAACTGGTGGCGCTGCTGACGCCGGTGGCCAAGGCATTCCTGACCGATCTGGGTCTGGAAACCACCGTCCATGGCCAGCAGATTTTCGGCGGCCATGGCTACATCCGCGAATGGGGCCAGGAACAACTGGTGCGTGACGTGCGCATCACCCAGATCTACGAAGGCACCAACGGCATTCAGGCGCTGGACCTGGTCGGGCGCAAGATCGTCGGCAGCGGCGGGGCGTTCTACAACCTGTTCGCTGACGAGATTCGTCATTTCACCGCCACGGCCAGCGCCGATCTGGCGGAGTTCACCAAGCCGCTGAACGATGCCGTGACGACCCTCGACGAACTGACGGCATGGTTGCTGGATCGGGCGAAAAACAACCCGAATGAAATCGGCGCGGCGTCGGTCGAGTATCTGCAAGTGTTTGGCTACACCGCCTACGCCTATATGTGGGCTCTGATGGCCAAGGCTGCTTTCGGCAAAGAAGCACAGGACGATTTCTACGCCAGCAAACTGGGTACGGCGCGGTTCTATTTCGCTCGTCTGTTGCCGCGGATTCACTCGTTGAGCGCGTCGGTAAAGGCTGGCAGTGAGTCGTTGTTCCTGCTGGATGCAGCGCAGTTCTGATTGTGTATCGTCATGTAAGCATTCTCTTACATGACGTGCTGCTGTTCTCCCATAGAAGCAAATTGGATCCACAGCTAATCTACTTCTCATGGACGTAGCGCAGGAAGCGCAAAGCAACAACACGGACACGTAGGATTCTGCCAGGACGGCGGAGTGAAATGGATGTCAGGGAAACAGTCTGCAAAGCCCCGCTTCGGCGGGGTTTTCTTATGCCCGCGAAAAAGTATTCAGCTCAGTCCATCCAGCGCCGATGGGCTGCTCAAGTGTTCATCCGGTCGATTCATCACCTCCTCCAGCAATGTTCGCAACAACGCCAGCGAGGCCTGTTGCCGTTGCACATCCCGACACACCAGTCCGATTTTCAGCGGCACCCGGGGTTCGCTCAAGGGTTTCCACAGCAGCTCCTTGTTGCCGTGTGCCTTTTGCGAGCGCCCGGGCAATACCGTCGCCAAGCGCGTGTGAGGCAGACTGTCGAGAATCCCGGCCATGTTGTTCAGTTCGGCTTGTACCTGCGGACGTCGCCCCAGACTGGCCAGTTGCGCTTGCCAGATTTGCCGTACTTGAAACTCCTCGCCGAGCAGCAACATGGGCAACTCGGCGGCCTGGCTCATGGACACCTTCTTGAATTCCCGCAGCGGATGGTCCGCCGGGATGACCAGCGTCAGTTCATCTTCGTACAGCATCACGCCGTGCAAGCCAGGCTGCCGGGGTGGCAGGTAGCTGATGCCGATGTCCAGCGAGCCATTGAGCAAGCGTCGCTCGATTTCCAGGCCCGTCAGTTCGTAAATCTGCACCACCAGATGCGGTTGCGCCTTGCGCACCCGTTCGAGCATCTGCGGCACCAGGCTGGTATGTACCGTCTGCAAAACGCCAATCGCCAAGGTACGCAGCGCCTGCCCCTTGAAATTACCCAGCGCCTCGCGTGCCCGTTGCAGGCCATCCAGCAGGGGCAAGGCGTGGTTGTACAGGGTATGTGCTGCCAGCGTTGGCAGCAGGCGTTTGCTGCTGCGTTCGAACAGGCTCACATCGAGCAATTGTTCAAGTTGCCGGATCTGCTGGGACAGCGCGGGTTGAGAGATGGACAGTCGCTCGGCAGCACGGCCCACATGGCCTTCTTCGTAGACCGCGACGAAATAACGCAGTTGTTTAAAATCCATAAGTAATACTTATCGAAAATGCTGAGAAATCGAAATGGCCCAAGGCCTTGTCTGAGCCTAGTCTAACCGCATTCACAAGGCTTACAGGGCCACAGAGCGCGATGATTACCGTTTGCTTCGATGGTGTTTACATAGGTAAGGCAAAAAATCAAAAACGGGGGTTGAACGGATGAATCTGTTCAATCTGCGCCGTCATTCGCCGAGTCTTGATGATTTGGTGGCGGATGCTTCCTTTCAATCCGGGGGCGACAACCTTTCCAGTGAGTGCCTGATGCCCAGTGTCGAGCGACCGAAGCAGGTTTTTGTCCGGGGCCAGGGTTCCTGGTTGTGGGACAACGATGACCGGGCTTATCTGGATTTCTCGCAAGGCGGTGGCGCCAACAGCCTTGGACACAGTCCCAAGGCACTGGTCGATGCCATCGCGGTGCAGGCACAAGCGCTGATCAATCCCGGTTTCGGCCTGCATAACCGCGGCATGCTCAACCTGGCCGAACGCCTGTGCGCCAGCACCGGCAGCGACCAGGCCTACCTGCTCAACAGTGGCAGCGAAGCCTGCGAGGCAGCGATCAAACTGGCACGCAAGTGGGGTCAACAACATCGCGGCGGCGCTTCGCGGATTATCGTCGCCAATAACGGATGTCATGGCCGTAGTCTGGGGACGATTCCGGCGTCAGACAGTTCGACGCTGGTCAATCGATTCGAGCCCCAACTGCCGGGTTTCAGCCACGTCCCGTTCAACGATCTTCCAGCGCTGCATGCGGCCGTTGATGAGCGCACCGTCGCCATCATGCTCGAACCTATCCAGAGCGAGGCCGGCGTGATTCCCGCGACCGCGCATTACCTCAAGGGGGTCGAGCGCCTGTGTCGTGAGCTCGGCATCCTGTTGATCTTCGACGAAGTGCAGACCGGCATCGGGCGCTGCGGCACTTTGCTTGCCGAACAGTCCTACGGCGTGCGGGCGGATATCGTTGTGCTCGGCAAAGGACTGGGCGGTGGCGTGCCATTGGCGGCCTTGTTGGCCCGGGGCCAGGCGTGCTGTTTCGAACTCGGCGAAATGACCGGAACCCATCACGGCAATGCGCTGATGACAGCCGCAGGCCTGGCCGTACTCGACAGCGTGCAGGACCGGGCATTTCTCGAGCATGTCGGGCAAAGTGCCCAGCATCTGCGCGAAGGGCTGCAGCGCTTGGCGCATCGCTATGGCCACGGCGAGTTGCGCGGGCAAGGGCTGCTCTGGGGACTGACCCTGTCCGATGACTCAGCCGACGCGGTGGTCAAGGCCGCGCTCCACGAAGGCTTGCTGCTCACCGCCCCGCAACCCGACTGCCTGCGCTTCACACCGGCGCTGAACGTCAGCAAAGCCAACATCGATGAAATGCTTTTGCGCCTGACTCGCGCCTTCTCCCGTGTACGCACCGCCCAGTTGCAGTGCCGTAAAGGAATCGCCGTCTGATCAGACGCACCCTGCACGAATCCCCGAACCGTCTCGCGGTATAACGCACGCCCCACGCCTGATTCTTTTGGCGTGGGGCGTTTTTTTGTGGCTGGGTTTTGCCAAGCGCTATGCCGGGCTTGAGCGATGGAAGCATCGATGGCTTTTTATAGGGGCGGCAGGGAATGCACGCACCAGCGAAACAAATTTTGAAGAGCTGGTTTTAAAATCTATACCACTGGGTGGTATGTTTTTGGAAGGGATGCCAATGTCACCAAGGCCATTTAAAACAAAACACTTTGCGATGCTGGCCGCAAAGGCCTGGATTGGAGATGACGAGCTTCGACAGGCATTCACCGAAATGCTCAACGGGCAGGCGGACAATCTCGGCGGCGGGGTCTGGAAAAAACGCTTGAATGCCAATCGCCATCGTTCGATTGTCTTGGCAAGGGGCAGTTATTACTGGGTTTACCAGTTCATTTACGCCAAAAAAGATCAGAGCAATATCAGTCAGGCCGAACTGATCGGTTTCCGGAAAATGGCCAAGACCTACCAGGGACTGACGGAGATGCAAGTCCAGTACTTGCTGGATACGAAGGCGTTTACGGAGATTTTTTATGAGTAAGAAATTCAAAAGCGAGGCGTTTGAATCAATTCACGAATCGGCCACTGCGCTATACGCCATCGGTGCAATCAGCAAGGCAACCATGCGTGAATTCGATGAGTCTTGCCTCGCTACCGTACCGGACGCGATTCCGGCGGAGCAGATCAAAGCGCTACGTGAGCGTAACAATGTCAGTCAGCCGGTATTCGCGCGTTACTTGAACACCAGTGCTTCAACGGTCAAGCAATGGGAAGCAGGGGCCAAACACCCCAGTGGCATGGCGTTGAAGTTGCTGAGTATCGTGCAGAAGCACGGCCTGGAAATCCTGGCTTGAGGAATCGGGCTGAACCCTCACCAGCGGCGCAGGTCGATTGTGTGTAAGGCTCGTATGAGCCGACTTCAATCAGGAGCTGACCCCATGGATTTCATTCGCATCATCATCGCCATTCTGTTGCCACCGCTGGGAGTGTTTCTGCAAGTGGGGTTTGGCGGGGCGTTCTGGCTGAACATTCTGCTGACGTTGTGTGGTTACATTCCGGGGATCGTGCATGCGGTGTACATCATCGCCAAACGTTGAGTTTCGCGTCGTGTTAGATACCGCGATCGCTGGCTAGCCAGCTCCCACAGGGACATCCCCGTATTTGTAGGAGCTGGCTGGCCAGCGATTTCAGCCAGCGTGCTCCATCACCCTTCGGTAAAACAACCACTCCTGTTCCAGCGCATGGGCCTGATTGCCGGCCTTGCGAAAGCCATGGCGTTCGTCCGCGTAGTAATGGGCTTCGACTGCAATGCCGTTGTTCTGCAACGCTTTGACCATCTCGCGGGTTTGCGCCGGCACCACCACCGCATCCAGTTCGCCCTGAAAGAAGATCACCGGCACGCTGATGTTGCTCGCGTGCTGTAAAGGCGTTCGTGCGGCGTAGCGCTCGGCGTCTTGCACCGGATCGCCAATCAGCCAATCCAGGTAGTCCCCTTCGAACTTGTGGGTCGCCCGGCCCAGGGCCACGGGATCGCTGACCCCATAGAGGCTGGCGCCGGCGCGGAAGACCTTGTGGAACGCCAGTGCGCACAGCGTGGTGTAGCCGCCGGCACTGCCGCCGCGAATGAACGCTTTGTCGCCGTCGACCAATCCGCGTTCGGCGAGATGACTGACCACCGCGCAGGCGTCTTCGACATCGACCTCACCCCAACTCAAATGCAGGGCCTGGCGATAGGCCCGGCCGTAGCCGCTGCTGCCACGGTAGTTGAGATCGGCCACGGCGAAGCCACGTTGCGCCCAGTATTGAATGCGCGGATCGAGCATCGGGTAGCACGCCGATGTCGGGCCGCCGTGGATGAATACCACCAGCGGCGGTTTAGCCTGGCCGGACATCGCCGGGTAGAAGAAGCCGTGAGCCTCGCCCGACCCACTCGGGTAGCGCAGGGTCTGTGGAATGCTGATGTGCTCGGCCGGCAGCGGAGTCATGCCGCCGGCCAGCTTTTTCACTCCCCCGGTTTGTCGGTCGATGGCGATCACGGCCGGCGAACTGATCGGCGATGCCGCGATGCAGTAGATGAACTGTTCATCCACGGCGAGATGGCGGAAGCGGCTGTATTGGCCAGTGAAGTCCGCGTTGGCGTCGCCACACACAGCCAGTCGACCAAAGCCTCCTTCCGTCCAGCTGGCCAGATAACTGGACTCGCCCAACGGCAGCCAGGTGCAGCCCCCGAGTTGCCAGGGGGCGGGACCATGATCGGCCGCGGCGCTGGCTAACGGGCTCAATCCCTCGCTGGATTCCACCCAGGGTTGCCAGAAACCGCCGCGATCGGTCAGGCAAAACAAGCGACCGCTGTCGTCAAATCGTGGTTGTTGAAGGGACTCTTGATCGTCGTCACCGGCTAAGCAACGGGGCGGGGCAAAACCGCCATCGCTCTGGCGTTCGGCGAGCATCAAGCGAGTGGCCGTCCAGGGCTGATGCGGGCGACTCCACTCGATCCAGGCCAGGCGACGGGCATCCGGGCTCAATGTCGGGGCGGCATAAAAGTCCGCGCCCTCGGCCAGCACATGCCGTAGGCCATCAGCCAGATCAATCGCCACCAGCCGATGTTGGTCGTGGTTCTCTTCTACCGCCAGCACTTGACCCTTGGCGAACTGAAGATCGCCATAACGGCACACCCCCAATGTCAGCACTTCGGGCGATTCACCCTGCAACGATTGCCGATACAGTTGCTGGTCGGTCTCGTTGACGAAAACGACGCCATCGTCAGTCAGACAAAACGCACCACCGCCATATTCGTACACCCGACTGCGAACACTGAACCCCGGTGGCGTCAGACATTTCGCCGTGCCGTCGCGCCAGTGCCAGATTCGGCAAGCGCCATCTTCCGGGCGGTATTCGTTCCAGAACAGGCCGTTGGCGCCCGCCTGCAACTCGGCAAAGTCGATACCGGCCGCGACGGCGTTGGCCGCGCTGAAGGGGTCAGCTTTTGGCGATGAGGCGTGAGTTTCGTTCATTGCGAAAGGCCAGTTGGTCGATGGTCTGGGTGGCGTGCTCGGCTTCTTCGCGGGCCTTGAGGATCACGCCGTGATGGTGCGATTTGCTGCACACCGGGTCGGCGTTGCTCGCATCACCCGTGAGCATGAACGCCTGGCAACGACAGCCGCCGAAGTCCTTTTCTTTCTCATCGCAGGAGCGGCAGGGCTCGGGCATCCAGTCGTAGCCACGAAAGCGATTGAAGCCGAACGAGTCGTACCAGATGTGCTGCATGCTGTGGTCGCGCACGTTGGGAAACTGCACCGGCAACTGTCGGGCGCCGTGACAGGGCAGTGCGGTTCCGTCCGGGGTGACCGTCAGAAAAATACTGCCCCAGCCGTTCATGCAGGCTTTCGGGCGTTCTTCGTAGTAGTCCGGGGTAACGAAAATCAGCTTGCACGGATGACCTTCGGCTTCGAGTTTTGCCCGGTATTCGTTGGTGATGCGTTCGGCGCGTACCAGTTGTTCTTTGGTCGGCAACAGGCCGACGCGGTTGAGCTGGGCCCAGCCGTAGAACTGGCAAGTGGCGAGTTCGACGAAGTCCGCTTCAAGGGCAATGCACAACTCGATGATGCGGTCGATCTGGTCGATGTTGTGCCGATGGGTCACGAAGTTCAGCACCATCGGATAGCCGTGGGCCTTCACCGCGCGGGCCATTTCGAGCTTCTGCGCAAAGGCTTTTTTCGACCCGGCCAACAGGTTGTTCACCTGCTCGTCGCTGGCCTGGAAACTGATCTGGATATGATCCAGGCCGGCCTTTTTGAAGTCGCTGATTTTCTGCTCGGTCAGACCGATGCCGGAGGTGATCAGGTTGGTGTAGAAGCCGAGTTGGCGCGCTTCAAAAATCAGTTCGGCGAGATCCTGGCGCACCAGCGGTTCGCCGCCGGAAAAGCCCAGTTGCGCCGCGCCCATCTCCCGGGCTTCGCGAAACACCTTGATCCACTGCTCGGTGCTTAGCTCCTTGCCTTGCTCGGCGAAGTCCAGCGGATTGGAGCAGTAGGGGCATTGCAGCGGGCAGCGGTAGGTCAGCTCGGCGAGCAGCCACAGCGGCAGACCGACTTCGGGTTTGGGCGGTACTTGCACCGATGACTCAGGCAAGTTCGATCCAGTGCTGCGCACGGGCAACCTCCATGAATTGCTCGATGTCGTCACCAAGCTCGGGCACGCCGGGGAACTGCTTGTCGAGTTCATTGATGATCGCCGCGACATCGCGTTGGCCATCGATCAAGCCGCCGATCAGCGCGGCGCTTTCATTGAGTTTGATCATGCCTTCGGGGTACAGCAGCACGTGGCCTTTCTGCGCCGGTTCGTACTGGAAGCGGTAGCCGGGCCGCCAGGTCGGAGTCTTGCTGCGATCGAAACTCATAAGGTGATTCCTTTATGCCAGACCCGTTGTTCGGTCACGCTGTGATACGGCGGGCGATTCAATTCGTAAGCCATGCTCATGGCATCGAGCATGCTCCAAAGAATGTCCAGTTTGAACTGGAGAATTTCCAGCATGCGCTCCTGGCCGACCCGCGTTGTGTAGTGCTGCAAGGTGATGGCCAAGCCGTGTTCGACATCGCGTCGCGCCTGACCCAGGCGGGTGCGGAAATACTCGTAGCCGGCCGGGTCGATCCACGGGTAATGCTGCGGCCAACTGTCCAGGCGCGACTGGTGGATCTGCGGCGCGAACAGTTCGGTCAGCGAGCTGCTGGCAGCCTCCTGCCAACTGGCGCGGCGGGCGAAGTTGACGTAGGCGTCCACGGCGAAACGCACGCCGGGCAGCACCAGCTCCTGGGAGCGCAGTTGATCCGGGTCGAGGCCGACGGCCTGGCCGAGGCGCAGCCAGGCTTCGATACCGCCGTCTTCGCCGGGGGCGCCGTCATGATCGAGCAGGCGCTGAATCCACTCGCGGCGGATTTCGCGGTCCGGGCAGTTGGCCAGAATCGCGGCGTCCTTGAGCGGGATGTTCACCTGATAGTAGAAGCGATTGGCGACCCAGCCCTGAATCTGTTCGCGGGTCGCCCGGCCTTCATACATCGCCACGTGATACGGGTGATGGATGTGGTAATAGGCCCCCTTGGCGCGCAGGGCGGCTTCGAATTCGGTTGGGGACATCGGGGTGTCGGTCATGTCTGTTCTCCGGGAACAAGCATTTGATTCTGTGGTGTCTGGTCGGATGTCATCGCTGCGATGCGGCGACCCGACAAGCCAGCGCCCACAATGCTTTGTGGCGCACATAAAACCTGTGGGAGCTGGCTTGCCAGCGATGGGGCCATCCGCTACAGCACAATACTCATACCATCAAAAGCCACTTCAACATTACGCCGCGCCAGTTCCGCGCGCTGCGGCGAATCCTCATCGAGAATCGGGTTGGTGTTGTTGATGTGGATAAGAACTTTGCGCTGCGTGGGCAGTTGCTCCAGCACTTCGAGCATGCCGCCGGGGCCGTTCTGTGCCAGGTGACCCATCTCCCGCCCGGTGCGGGTGCCGACGCCACGGCGTTGCATTTCGTCGTCGTCCCACAGCGTGCCGTCCACCAGCAGGCAATCGCTGTCGGCCATGATCTCCAGCAACGGCGCATCGACCTTGCCCAAGCCCGGTGCGTAGAAGAGTTTGCCGCCCGTGTTGAGGTCTTCAACGATCAGTCCGATGTTGTCCCCCGGGTGCGGGTCGAAGCGATGGGGCGAATAGGGCGGCGCGGCGCTGCGCAACGGCAGCGGGGTGAAGCGCAGGTTCGGGCAGGCCGGGATACTGAAGCTCTGGTCGAGTTCGATGCGGTTCCAGGTCAGGCCGCCGTTCCAGTGGGTCAGCATGTTGAACAGCGGGAAACCGCTGCTCAGGTCTTCGTGGACCATGTCCGTGCACCAGACCTGATGCGGGCACCCTTCACGCAGCATGAGCAGGCCGGTGGTGTGGTCGATCTGGCTGTCCATCAGAATGATCGCACTGATCCCGGTGTCACGCAGGGCGCGGCCCGGTTGCATCGGCGCGAAACCCTGAAGTTGGGCGCGGATGTCCGGCGAGGTGTTGCACAGCACCCAATTGACCCCGTCATCGGAGATCGCGATGGATGACTGGGTACGCGCCTTGGCATTCAGGCTGCCGTCGCGAAAACCTGCGCAGTTGGCGCAGTTGCAGTTCCATTGGGGGAAACCGCCGCCGGCGGCGGATCCCAGGATCTGGACAAACATGGAGGCTCCAAACATTCAACAGCTGAAAATAAAAACGCCTCGGCGAACCGAGGCGTTGAACCGCATGTTCTACCTGGCGGCAGGACTCAACGGCTGGCGAAGTACATGGTGACTTCAAAGCCGATACGCAGGTCGGTGTAAGCAGGTTTGGACCAGGACATGGGAGCGCTCCTTCAGGTGATGGGACAGTTGAGATCTATACATATAGTCCACCTCCAGCAGGAGATGTTCAGATAGTTAGGCTGCTATGTTACTTAAAATTTCACAATGATTGGCTGCAAATGTTCGAGAAAGTTAATTGCAGCCTCGGTAATGATCATTTTGTCACTTGCCAAGGCGAGCCGGGGCAACTCCCGCTGGACAGGCAGCGCCAGCCGCCTTCGGCCTGTTTCAGGCGTTGCGCTGCGGCGATGAGCGTCGGTCGATCAACCAGCAGAATCGCCTCGGGCAGCTGACTCAAATAATCCGACGAGCGGCCGGCCAGTTTGCCCTGCCACAGCAGTTCAGCGGCTTGGGCATTGGGCAACACGGCACTGGCGAATTGGTCGGCCAAGGCCTGGCGCAGGGCGATGAAACTGCCTTCATCGATATCCCGGATCATCTGCGGCAACCCGCCCAGGAACTGCTCAATGTGTTGCAGCAGGTCGACTGGCGCGACGCTCGGCGATTGCACGCCGAACAGCAGTCCGGTTTGGCCGTGCATCTGGCGCAAGGCGCTGAACACCGCATAGCCGAGTTGCAGGTCCACCCGCAGGCGCTGGTAGAACGGCGTGTGGCAGATGTGTGCCAGCAGGCGCCATGCGGCTTCGTCAGCGATAGCCTCGCTTGCGGATGGGCAGAACAGCAGCAAGGCGTGTTCGCTGGAGCCGGTATTGATGGTGCTCCACAGATAGTGCGACGGGCTCGATGGCGGCGGTGTCAGCTGACTGTCCGGCGTGCCGGGGATGCGGCTTAAAGCCAGGCCCATGGCCGCTTGGGTCTGCGCCGACAGACCTATCGCCAGGCCATCCCAGCGGGCGCTTGACCAGAGTTGTTGCAGGTCATCTGAGTAGGCGATGGGTTCAAGGCAATGATCGGGCAAGGCCTTGAGCAATTGCCGAATCGGCATCAACGCAGGGGGCGTCGGCGCATCGGGTGAGACATCCGCCTCAGGTTTTGTCAGCGCTTTCAGCGCATGCTCGAGGACAGCGGGCATCGGCTCCTGCAGTCCGGTCATCTTCAGCAGCCATTCGTTTCCCGATGCGCTGAAGGAAAAGTCCACACCGGCCTGACGCGCTTCTTCGCGCAATATTTGCAGATGGTTTTCGAGGCGCGTCTGCAGAAGCGTGGAAGGTGCTGCATCAAGGCGCCAACGCAGATACACCACACCTTGTGCACCCATCTCCGACAGCGCCTGGCTGAACTGCATCGGTGAGCGTTCGCGGCGGCTGCGCGAGCGGTCCTGAGCGAAGGTGCGCAGGCCACGGTGGGCGCTGGTCTGGCCACGAATCAGGCCGGCGTTGGGGGCTGGCGCATCGGAGCGCAGGAAGGGGTTGGGTGTCGGCAATCGCCATTGGCCGCTGAAGTTATCCACAGCGCCGATTTGATTCAGCACTTGCCTGAGGGCCGTCGCACCCTGTTCGGATAGCCCGGCTTCAAGCTGCTCGTTGTCCAGTCGGGCCAGTTGCAGGGCTGTGCTGACTTGCTGCTGGCGTTGCAGCAAGGCGGCATATTCGGCGCTCAACGCGCTCCAGTCTTGCCGGGCGAAAAAGCCCAGCCAGTCCAGCAGTTGTTCGCGTATCGCCACTGGCGGTGTATCGGCGTTGCGTGTGAATTCGACATGCAGCAAGGCTTGCCCGGCGAATTGATACAACGGTGCCGCTTTCAGGTGGGTGACCCAGCCCCGGTCACGCAACCCGGCCAACAGTCCGCCGGGTTTGGCGCTGTTGAGCCAATGGCACAGGAACGCCAATGCGTCCGCCGAAGAGTCGGGCAGCGCTTCGAGGGCGAATAACAGGTGCAGGCGATGGGCGTCCACCTGTTGATAACTGTTTTCCGAAGCACTCATCAGCGGTGCAGGCGCTTGTTGCGCGATCGGGCTGCCCGCGGGGATGGCATCTGCGAAACCCTGGGCCAGTGCTTTCAGTTCTTCCAGACTTTGCGGCCCCGCCAGGCTCAGGGTCATCTGCCCGACTTGATAAAAACGCTGATAAAAATCCCGCAAGCCTTGCTGAAACTCCGGTTGCGACACTGGAAGACTGTCGCGGTTGCCGGCGTGAAAGCCGCGCAAAGGGTGCGTTTCACTCAGCCCGTCGAACAGCGCCAGTTGTTGTTGGGCCGTGGCGTCCTGGGACCAGGCGACAAACTCGGCCTGCAGCACTTCTCTTTCGCGTTGCTGATCATCCGGATTCATTCGCGGGTGAGCGAGCATGTCTGACAGACGTTCCAACCCACCGGCCAACGCCTGTGCCGGCAATTCGAAAAAGTAGTCGGTGGTGCGCTCGTTGGTTCGCGCGTTGACCTGCCCACCATGACTCTGGACGTAGGCCATCAACCCTTGCCCGGCAGGAAAACGCTCGGTGTGCAGAAACAGCAGATGCTCAAGAAAGTGCGCCAGGCCGGGCCAGGCCAGCGGGACATCGTGGCTGCCCGCGGCGACTCGCAAAGCCGCCGCGCAGCGCTTCAAATCCGGCGCATGACGCAGCGTCACCCGCAGACCGTTGGCCAGGGTTTCAGAATGGGGGCGAGGGTGATTCAGCGCAGGCATGGGCACTTCCAAAACAGTGAAGTGCCAATGCTAGCGGATTAGCGCTTGTTCAGCGCGTCGTAAAGCTCGGGGCGGCGATCGAGGAGGTAGCGATTGGCGGCGCGGGAATCGACCATCAACTGACGATCCAGCTCACCGACGATCAGTGCCTCATCAAGACCGGCCTGGGCAATGCGGCTGCCGTCCGGTGCGGCGATGCTGCTCTGGCCGCAGTAGTGGATGTCGCCTTCATGCCCGCAGTAGTTGGCGTAGGCCACATAACACTGGTTTTCAAAGGCGCGGGCGCGGACGGTGACATCAGCGATGAAATCGAAGGGAATCATGTTCGCAGTCGGCACCAGGATCAGCTCGGCGCCCTCAAGGGCGAGGCGCCGGGCATTTTCCGGAAACTCCAGGTCGTAGCAGATCAGGAAACCGAGCTTCCAGCCGTTGAGTTCAACGACCGGAAAATCGTTGGTGCCGGGGCTGAACATCGAGCGGTCGAGGTCGCCGAACAGGTGCGTCTTGCGGTAGTTGCACAGGCGTTCGCCATTGGCATCGATCAACTGCACGGCGTTGTAGATCTGCCCGTCCTCGGTGCGCTCGGGATAGCCATACAAAATGGCAATCCCGGCAGCCTTGGCGATGCGCGCGACCTGTTGCGCCGACTCACCGTTGTACACCTCCGCCAGCACGCTGACGGCATCGACGCCGATGTTGTAGCCGGTCAGGAACATCTCCGGCAGCACCAGCAAATCGGCGCCTTTGGCCTCCAGCGCAAGCTGGTGCAAGCGTTGCAAGTTACCCGCGACATCGAGGGGCAACGGTGGACATTGGTAAAGGGCTACGCGCATTTCGGATTCCTCTTACTCGGGCAGGGCGATCGGTCCGATCTCGTTGAACACATCACCTGGACCCGGATTCTCGGCGTGAGTTGCACCGCCGAAGTGTTTCATGATGCCCCATACCGCATTGAGCGACGTCTGCACGGCGCCTTCGACCCAGGCCGGTGTCCACGAAACATCATCACCGGCGATGAAAATCCCGCGTTGTTCGGCCGGCATGTCGTCCTGCATGAAGTGCGCGTACATGCGCTGGTTGTAGCGGTAGTGACCGGGCAGGGCGCCTTTGAAGGCACCGAGGAAATGCGGGTCGGCTTCCCAGGACACGGTGATCGGATCGCCGATGATGCGCGCGGCGATGTCGACTTTCGGGTAGATCTTTTTCAGCGCATCGAGTGCCAGCTTCACGCGTTTTTCCACCGGGTGCGGGAGCATTTTCAGCGCATCGCTCATCCATGAGTACGACAGGCAAATGACCCCCGGCTTGTCGTCGCCGTTGTCGAACAGGTAGGTGCCACGGGTCAGGCGATCGGTGAGGGTCATGCTCATCAGGTCGCGGCCGGTTTCCGGGTCCTTGTCCTTCCAGAACGGGCGGTCGACCATCACGAAGGTCTTCGACGATTGCATGTAGCGGGTACGGTCCAGGGCCATCCACATCTTTTGCGAGAACAGGGTTTCGTCGCATTCGATCTGGGTGGTCAGCAGCCAGCTCTGGCAGGTGGTCAGCACCGCAGCATATTCGCGGGTGTCGCCATTGTTGTCGGTCACCGCAAAACGGCCACCGGGGGCGTGGGCGATTTTTTTCACGCCGGAGCGCGGGGCGCCCCGGTGCAACGATTTCAGACTGGTGCCTTCAGGCCAGTGCACGCAACGTTCCGGCACATGGCGCCAGATCCCTTGCGGTACTTGCTCGACACCACCGACCACCAGGTGCTGGTGATCGTCGCAGTTGGTCATGACCACGCGGAAGATTTCCAGCATCGAGTTCGGGAAGTCGGAGTCCCAGCCACCGGTGCCGAAACCGACCTGGCCGAACACTTCGCGGTGGTGGAACGACAACTTGGCAAACGCCTTGGAGGTAGCGACAAAGTCGTAGAACGTGCGGTCGTCCCACAGTGGCACCAGGGTATTCCACAGTTCTTTGAGGCGTGGCACGTCGCGGTCGCGAATGGCCTGCTGGATTTCGCCGAAGCGTGAGCCGTCTTCCAGTGCATCGGCCCAGGCATCAGCCACTTCCTGGAACAGCGTAGGAAGGTCCGCCAGTTTCTGTGCGTAATGGGTCTGGCCTTCCAGGTCGATCACGGTGCTGCCGGAGGCAGGCGTCAGCGGGTTGGGGAAGGGTTTGGTCTCAAGGCCGAGTTTGTCGACGTAGTGGTAGAACGCGGTGGACGACACCGGGAAGCGCATGCCGCCCAGTTCGGCGACGATGCCATCGGTGCCGTTGAACGTCTGGGAGCGCAGACGGCCGCCCATCTTCGAGGCTTCGTAAACCACCGGCTTGAGGCCGAGTTTCATCAGCTCATAAGCCGCCACCAGCCCGGCGATGCCGGCACCGACAATCGCCACTTCGGCACCATGATGGTGCTCGGGAATGCTGCCCAGCCCGGCCGGGTGTTCGATCCAGTCGTCGAAGGCGAAAGGGAAGTCCGGGCCGAAAATGGTGACTGGTTTCTTACCGTCTGCAGGGTGGCGATTGTTCTTGTTCATGGCTGACCTTACTGGCGTCCGGACGCGGCGTGCGCGTCTGAGTATAGGAAAAGATGCCGGCCATTCTAGAGAGCGTAGAACACGTTAATAAGACGCAAAGTGTCGTCGTTTTGCTATATTAATGATCAATATGACGATTATGCTGTGCACACTGTCCACTGTGGGAGCAGGCTTGCCCGCGAAGAGGCCCGATCAGGCTCCGGAGATTGATTGGCTGGATACTCAAACCGGCTGCCCCCGATCAATCTTGCTGCTCAGGATGATCGAGGTCGTCGTTTTCTCCACCCCGTCGACACTGCCGATCTGATCCAGCAACTGATCCAGCTGCTCTGGCGAGTCGGTCCGCAGCCACGCCACATAATCAAATTCGCCACTCACGGCACACAACTGCTGCACCTGGGCCATGGCGCTCAGGCGTCGCAACACTTCCTTGCCGGAGCGCGGTTGCACGGTGATCCCCACGTACGCCTGCAACCCGCCGTCGACCACACGCTGACCCAGGCGAACGCCATAACCGGTGATCACCTTGGCTTTTTCCAGGCGTGCCAATCGCGATGTAACGGTGGTGCGCGCGATGCCCAGCTGCCGGGCAAGCATGGCCACGCTTTCGCGGGCGTTGATCTGCAGGGCCGCGATCAACTGGCGGTCGATTTCATCAAGAACGGGCGGACGAGTGTCAGGCAAGGGTTGTCTCCAGCGGGACCGAGCAATGGGCAAGCATGTTACAGCCACATCTCTTCGAGCGGAGGTTTGAACTAGGCTGACTACCGTTCATGCCATTTTTACCTGCGACAATTTGCCATAAGTAACTAGGTAGTACATTATTCCGCGCTTGTCACAAATGGGGATAATTTCCGACATGAATACTTCTGGGGCTGCCGCCGGCAGCAAATGGTTGCTGGCGGGACTGGGTGTCCTGATTGCACTGATCGGGCTCGGCCTGGCGGGGGGCGGTGGCTACCTGATTTCACTCGGTGGCAGCTGGTATTTCCTGCTGATGGGCCTGGCGATGCTGGTCTCCGGGCTGATGATTGCCCGCCGTAAACCGGCTGGTGCCTGGTTGTATGGTCTGGCGCTGATACTGACCGCGATCTGGGCGGTATGGGATGCTGGCTTCGAATATTGGCCGTTGGTCTCGCGCGTGCTGACCTTTGCCGTGATCGGCCTGGTCGTGGCACTGATCTATCCGACGCTGGTGCGTGCCTCGGGCGCGTCCGCAGGGCGTGGCGCCTATGGCCTGGCCGGTATTTTGGCCGTCGGTGTCGTCGCCACCATGGCCTACATGTTCGTGCCGACCCATGTGGTCAAGGCCACCACCGAACCTGCCGTCACGCCGGTCGCACCGGGCACCGAGCAGAAAGACTGGGCGCACTGGGGCAACACCACCGCGGGCAACCGCTTTGCCGCGCTGGACCAGATCAACAAGGGCAACATCGACAAGTTGCAGGTAGCCTGGACTTTCCGTACCGGCGACATCCCGCAAAGCACCGGCGCCGGTGCCGAAGACCAGAACACCCCGCTGCAAATCGGTGACACGGTCTACACCTGCACTGCCTACGGCAAAGTCTTCGCCCTGGATGCTGACACCGGTGCCCAGCGCTGGAAGTTCGACCCGCAAGGCTCCGCGCCGAACTGGCAGCGTTGCCGCGGCTTGGGCTATTCCGAAGCCCCGGCACCTGCAGGTGCTCAGCCAACGGCCTGCACGAAACGTCTGTTCCTGCCGACCGGCGATGCGCGCTTGATCGCCATCAATGCCGAAACCGGCAAGCCATGCGAAGAGTTTGGCAACAAAGGCACGGTCGACCTGAAAACCGACATGGGTGAAGTGAAGCCCGGTTACTACCAGCAGACTTCGACGCCATTGGTCGCAGGAGACGTGGTGATCGTCGGTGGCCGCGTGGCCGACAACTATTCCACCGGCGAGCCGCCAGGCGTGGTCCGTGCCTACGACGTGCGCAGCGGCGAACTGGTGTGGGCGTGGGATCCGGGTAATCCGAACACCACCAAGCGCCCACCAGCGGGTGAGACGTATACCCGTGGCACGCCGAACGTGTGGTCGGCCATGTCCTACGACGCCAAACTCGGTCTGGTGTACTTGCCCACCGGCAACGCCACCCCTGACTTCTTCGGCGGTCAGCGTACCGAATTCGACGACAAGTGGAACTCCTCGATCGTCGCCGTCGACGTGAAAACCGGCCAGGTGCGCTGGCATTTCCAGACCACCCACCATGATCTGTGGGACTTCGACCTGCCGGCACAACCGCTGCTGTACGACGTGCCGGACGACAAGGGCGGCCTGCAGCCGGCCCTGGCGCAAGTCACCAAACAGGGCGAGATCTTCCTGCTCAACCGCGCAACCGGCGTGCCGATTTCACGCGTTGAAGAACGTCCCGTTCCACAGGGGCATGTGCCTGGCGAACGCTACTCGCCGACCCAGCCGTTCTCGGTGGACATGCCTTCGATCGGCAACAAGACCCTCACCGAATCCGACATGTGGGGCGCCACGCCGTTCGACCAGTTGATGTGCCGCATCCAGTTCAAGGGCATGCGCCACGAAGGCGTCTACACCCCGCCGGGTATGGACCGCGCCCTGCAATTCCCGGGCTCGTTGGGCGGCATGAACTGGGGCAGTGTCTCGGTGGATCCGAACACCAACTACATGTTCGTCAACGACATGCGCCTGGGCCTGGCCAACTACATGATCCCGCGCGACAAGATCGGCGCGGGGGCCAGCGGCATCGAAATGGGCGTCGTGCCGCAGGAAGGCACGCCATTCGGCGCCATGCGCGAACGCTTCCTCTCGGCGGCCGGTATTCCGTGCCAGAAGCCACCGTTCGGCACCATGTCCGCCATTGACCTCAAGACCCACAAACTGATGTGGCAAGTCCCGGTCGGTACCGTGCAAGACACCGGCCCGCTGGGCATCCGCATGCACCTGCCGATCCCGATCGGCATGCCGACCCTCGGCGCTTCGCTCGCGACCCAGTCCGGCCTGCTGTTCTTCGCCGGCACCCAGGACTTCTACCTGCGCGCCTTCGATACCGGCAATGGCAACGAGATCTGGAAGTCGCGCCTGCCAGTGGGCAGCCAGTCCGGGCCGATGACTTACGTTTCGCCGAAGACGGGTAAGCAGTACATCCTGCTCACCGTAGGCGGTGCACGTCAGTCGACGGACCGTGGGGACTACGTGATTGCGTATGCATTGCCCAAATAAGGGCTGACGTTTGACTCGGAAAAGCCGCGCCATTGCGCGGCTTTTTTCTGGGCGAAAGAGCGACTGTGGAGATCGGCTAGGATTGATGAGGTCGAGAGTGCGAGGCGAAGGACATGACGACAAAACTGCCTGCGGCTGTACGGGACCGCGCATTGCAGATCGCCCATCATGAAATCGGCCACTACGTCGTGGCCCGCGCGTTGGGGTTTGAAACAGGTGGCGTCACCCTGACCGTGACCATGGACCTGCGGCACAAAGGGGGCGCAACCATCAATCTGGTGCAGCCCATTGCGTCGATGGCTGCCATGAAGGCCTACCTGGAAGCCCGGATCATCATTCTCTTCGCAGGCGCGATGGCCCAGACGTTAACTTCAGCACCTGCCGGCGCAAAACGTGTCGACCTGTCGGAAGCGGCGGCCATCCTCAAAGGGGCGCTCGGTGCGGAACGGGACGACGCAAAAATCAGTGAGCTGCGGCACCTGCTGCGCAACATCACCTATCCCGATACAGGCCTCACATCACCTGACCGCATCACGACTGAACTGAAAACGATCAATGATCGCCTGTGGCTGCGGGCTCAAGAAATGATTGAGGCTTTGGCAGACACCATTACAGAATTGGGCGCTGCAGTGGTGGATCGTATGGTTCTAGTGGAGCAGTGGGGGAGGCCTGCGGATACGTATGAAGTGGCGTTGACGGGCGAGAGGCTTGAACGGATTGGGTCGGTGCGTTGAAACGCGGCAAATCCCTGGTAGGGGCGAGCTTGCTCGCGAAGGTCGTGAAGCAATAAAAAAATGGCTCTATTGCTTCAGGCCATTCAGAAACGCAAAAGCCGCGCATTGCGCGGCTTTCTTGTTTGGTGGGCCCACACGGACTTGAACCGTGGACCAAAGGATTATGAGTCCTCTGCTCTAACCAACTGAGCTATAGGCCCTCAGTAGGTCGCGGATTATAGCGACGGTTTCGCGGCTGTGCTATCCGAAAAGTCTGAAACGGTTGAACGAAGAAACGTCGCGGCGAATTCGTCGGGGGGCAGGGGCAGGCTGACGATGTAGCCCTGGATCTGTTCGCAGCCTTCGTCGGCCAGGAATCGTTGCTGCGCATGAGTCTCCACGCCTTCGGCAATCACGGTGAATTGCATGCTGCGGCCGAGGGCGATGATGGCGCGCACGATGGCGGCGTCGTGTGGGTCATCGGGCAAGCCGCGAACGAAGGATTGGTCGATTTTGAGTATGTCCAGGGGCAGGCGCTTGAGGTAACTCAGTGACGAGTAGCCTGTGCCGAAGTCGTCGATCGCCAGTTGCACGCCCAGATGCTTGAGTTGATGCAGCACCGCCAGCGCTTCTTCCGCCTGGCTCATGATGAAGTTTTCGGTGATTTCCAGCTGCAGGAATCCCGGTTTGAGGCGGTTGTCCTTGAGCAGTTGTTCGATGCGGCCGAGGAGGTTGGGTTGGCGCAGCTGAGCGCCCGCCAGGTTGACGGACAGCGGGCCAAGGCCTTCGTAGGTCAGGTTCCATTCGTGCATTTGCCGGCAGGCGGTTTCAAGCACCCAGTCGCCGATCTGCAGGATCATGCCGTTCTCTTCGGCCAGGGAAATGAAATGCTCTGGCGGTACGTCGCCAAAGGTCGGATGACGCCAGCGAATCAGCGCTTCTGCCCCGACCAGGCGATAGTCTTCGAGGCTGATTTTCGGTTGGTAGTAGAGCTGCAGCTCGTTGCGCTCGATGGCGCGCCGCAATTCATGCTCCAGCGCCACCCGTTCACTGGCTTGCGCGGTGAGGTCGCGGGTATAGCTTTCGACCCGGTTACGGCCCTTGGCTTTGGAGCGATACATCGCCGCGTCGGCGTTCTTGATCAAGGTGGCGACATCACAGCCGTCCTGTGGATAGAGGCTGGTGCCGATACTGGCGCTGATGAAAAACTCGTGCTCACCGGCCTGGAACGGGGCGGTAAAGCAATTAAGCAGCTTGGTGGCGATATTGTCGGCGTCGCTGGCTTGCTGCAGGCCAGGTAACAGGATGATGAACTCATCGCCGCCCAGGCGGGCCACGGTGTCGATATCGCGCAGTTGCTCCTTGAGGCGCACGGCAATGCCTTTGAGCAGCAGGTCGCCGACCGGGTGACCGAGGCTGTCGTTGATGTGTTTGAAACGGTCCAGATCCAGGAACAGTACCGCGCCCTGGCCGCCATTTTCCTTCTGGGTATTGAGGGCGGTCTGCAGGCGGCTTTCGAATAGTGTGCGGTTTGGCAGACCCGTCAGGGGGTCGTGGTGGGCCTGGTAATCGAGTTTGGCCTGGGCGTGTTTGAGGCTGGAAATGTCAGCGAATACCGCCACGAAGTGGGTGATGAACTTGTCCCGGTTGCGCACGGCGCTGATGGTCAGCCAGCTCGGGTAGAGCTCGCCGTTCTTGCGCCGGTTGGAAATCTCGCCTTGCCAGTGACCTTCGGCGGTCAATTGATGCCACATGGCGGCGTAGAACGCGCTGTCATGCAGGCCGGAGGCAAGCAGGCGCGGGGTATGGCCCAGGGCTTCGCTTTCGCTGTAGCCGGTGATTTCGGTAAACGCGCGGTTGACGGCGCTGATGTGCTGCTGGGTATCGGTGATCAGTACGCCTTCGGCAGTGCTCTCGAACACTGTCGCCGCTTGTTGCAGTTTCTCCTGCATCAGGTGGCGCTCGGTGATGTCCCGGGCGATGGTCAGCATGCAGTCCTCATCGCCAATCGGCAGCGGACGGCTGGACACTTCGCAGAGGCGAATCTGTCCGTCGCTGCGGCGAATATGGCAGCTAAAGTCGCGGACAAAACCGTCGCGGTGCAGCAGGTCGAGCATCTGCTTGCGTTCGTTGAGGTTGACCCAGATACCCAGGTCCAGCGCCGAACGGTCCACCGACATCGCGCTGTTGAACCCGGTAATGCGGCTGAACCCTTCGTTGACCTCGATCAGCAGGCCGTCACTTTGCCGGGACAGCAACAAGCCGTCCGGCGAGGCGTGGAACGCCTTGGCGAATTTCTCTTCGGAGGTTTGCAGTTGTTGCTGGGTTTCCTTGAGCTGGGTGATATCACGCACGACCACCACCAGCGCCGGGGTCGTATCGAGGTCAAAGGGTTCGGCGGAAATCAGGCCGGTAAACACCTGGCCATTGCTGCGACGAAAGGGCATCTCCAGGTTGCGGATGCTGCCAGCCTGCAAGCGCTGCAACAGCCCCGGCCCGACGCCGGGAATGCCCCAGATATTCAGGTCGGTGGCGGTCTGGCCGATGACGTCCTCGGCACGCAGGCCGATCTGTTCTTCGAACGCTTCGTTGACTTCGAGCAGGCAGCCGTCGGAAAGGCGCGCGATGACCAGAATGTCGGGGCATTGCTGGAAGACCGAGGCAAATTTCTGCTCCGACAGGCGCAGGGCTTCTTCGGTGCGTTTGGCTTCGCTGATGTCGATCATCAACCCGCGCATCACTGGTTCGTGGCCATGTTCGATCAGGCTGACGATATCGCGCACCCACAGACAGCGCCCATCGGCGGTGATGACCCGGTAATCGAGGCTGTGATCGCGTCCGGCCAGCACTTCGTGATCACAGAAGTTCTGCGCGCGGGTCAGGTCGGCGGGGTGAATGATGTTGCGCCAGAAACCCGGAATCAGCCAGTGCGACAGCGGATAGCCAAGCAAGGCTTCGGCGTGGGGCGACACATAGCTGTAGGTGAAGTCGCTCATCCGCGCTTCCCAGGCAATGGCCGACAGGCTCTCCACCAGCCCGCGGTAGTGGTATTCGCTGCTGCGCAGTTCCTGTTCCAGATCGACGCGGCGGGCGATCTCCGAGCTCAGTCGGCGGTTGATCCGGATCACCACGGCCAGCACGATCATCAACAGCAGTAATCCCGGCAGGCCATAGACCAGCAAATCGGACCAGAAAGTTCGATGATCGAGGACGTTGCCCACCCAATGCTCCTGGATGGCACTGATTTCTGCGGGGCTCACGTCCGCCAGTACCTTATCCAGGATGCCAACCAACACCTTGTTGTCCCGGGGCACGCCCATGGCCAACTGATAGCGATAAGGGGTTTCGCCGCTGACGTACAGCCCGTCCAGCTTGAGCTGGCGCAGGCTCCACACACTGGAGGCGAGGTCGCCCACCACCGCGTCCACTTCATCGGTGGCGAGCGCCTGCAGTGCAGAGCTGACATTGGGCATCGCCACCAGGTTCAAATCGGGATTGTGGGTGCGCAGCAGTTCGTGGGGTGCGTAGTTTTCCACCACGGCGATTTTCAGCCCGTAGAGGTCCTGGATTTTGCGAGGTTGGGCGCCACCGACATGCGCCAGGATGACAATCGGGAAATCCAGATAGGGGCGCGTGAACGACAGGTAGTTCTGGCGTTCCGGGGTCGACATGATGCCCGGCAACAGGTCCAGCTTGCCTTGTTTGGCTTGCTCCAGCACGGCCGTCCAGCTGACCGGCTCGATAGGCGTCAGCTGAACGGCCAAACGCTGACGGATCAGGTCGATATAGTCCGCCGCAAGTCCCTGGTATCGGCCCTGATCGTCGCGAAACTCAAAGGGAGGCCACGAGGCATCGACACCCAGGCGCAAGTTCGGGTGGGCCGCAAGCCAGCTACGTTCTTCGTCGTTCAGAGTCAGCGCGCCAGCCGTTGCGGTCCAGGTCATCAGCGACAGCAAAAAAAGCACGGTCGGCAGTCTGGGCATAACGGTCTCGTTATGGCTCGGGGGAATGTTTCGAGTGTAGACGGGCAAATCGGCGGAAGGGGGAGGACGGGGGATTTAATCTGTAGAAAGCAAAACCCCCGGCCAGGGCCGGGGGTTTTGTGATCACTCGTCGAGGAAGGAGCGCAGATGCTCGCTTCTCGTCGGGTGGCGCAGCTTGCGCAGCGCCTTGGCTTCGATCTGACGAATCCGTTCACGGGTCACGTCGAACTGCTTACCAACCTCCTCAAGGGTGTGGTCGGTATTCATGTCGATACCGAAGCGCATGCGCAGAACCTTGGCTTCACGGGCAGTGAGGCCGGAGAGTACTTCGCGCGTCGCTTCCTTAAGGCTCTCAACGGTGGCTACATCGATTGGCGACTGCATGGTCGAGTCTTCGATGAAGTCGCCCAGATGGGAGTCTTCGTCATCACCGATCGGGGTTTCCATGGAGATCGGCTCTTTAGCGATCTTCAATACCTTGCGGATCTTGTCCTCAGGCATTTCCATGCGTTCGCCCAGCTCTTCCGGCGTCGGTTCACGACCCATTTCCTGCAGCATCTGGCGGGAAATGCGGTTGAGCTTGTTGATCGTCTCGATCATGTGCACCGGAATACGGATGGTGCGGGCCTGGTCGGCGATCGAGCGAGTGATCGCCTGACGGATCCACCAGGTGGCATATGTCGAGAATTTGTAGCCGCGGCGGTATTCGAACTTGTCTACCGCTTTCATCAGGCCGATGTTGCCTTCCTGGATCAGGTCGAGGAATTGCAGGCCACGGTTGGTGTACTTCTTGGCGATGGAGATCACCAGACGCAAGTTCGCTTCAACCATCTCTTTCTTCGCGCGGCGGGCCTTGGCCTCACCGATCGACATGCGACGGTTGATGTCCTTGATCTCGGCGATCGTCAAACCGGTTTCGGTTTCCAGCGCGGTCAGCTTTTGCTGGCAACGAATGATGTCCGGTTGCAGGCGACCAATGGCTTCAGCGTATTTGCTCTTGCCTTTGGCCAGTGCGTCGGACCAGCTTTCGTCGACTTCGTTGCCCGGGAACTGGCGCAGGAAATCGGCACGCGGCATGCGCGCATCACGAACGCAGAGCTGCATGATTGCACGCTCTTGCTGACGCAGGCGATCCAGGGCACTGCGAACACGCTCGACCAGGCCTTCGAATTGCTTCGGAACCAGTTTGATCGGCATGAACAGGTCGGCCAGCGCCAACAGTTCGGCAACGGCTGCCTTGTTGTGGCGACCGTGCTTTTTCAGGGCCTTGCGGGTTATTTCCATCTGATCGGCAACAGCACCAAAGCGCTGTGCTGCGATGATCGGATCCGGACCGCTTTCGGCTTCCTCTTCGTCATCCGAGGCTTCGGCGTCATCATCGTCAGAATCGTCGTCCGCTTTCACGGCTTTCGGATCGATCGGTGGTGGCACTTCGGCTGCAGGCGGCGCAATGCCGTCGTCCGGGTCGATATAACCGCTCAGGACGTCGGACAGGCGACCACCTTCGGAGGTGACGCGGGTGTACTCGGAGAGAATATGGTCAACCGTGCCAGGGAAGTGCGCGATTGCGCTCATCACTTCACGGATGCCCTCTTCAATACGTTTGGCGATTTCGATTTCGCCTTCACGCGTGAGGAGCTCTACAGTACCCATTTCGCGCATGTACATGCGCACCGGGTCGGTAGTGCGACCAATGTCGGTCTCGACCGCTGCCAGCGCAGCTGCTGCCTCTTCGGCCGCGGCTTCGTCGGTATCGGCGTCGGCCAGCATAAGGGAATCCTTATCTGGCGCAACCTCGAATACGTTGATCCCCATGTCGTTGATCATGCGGATGATGTCTTCCACCTGTTCCGGATCTGAAATATCCTCCGGCAGGTGGTCGTTGACCTCCGCGTAAGTCAGGTAGCCCTGCTCACGACCCAGTTTGATCAACTCAATAATACGAGACTGCTGTTGCGCTTTTCCGGACATAACACCCTATCCACTGAAGGTCTTGGCGGGCAAAAAACAAGCCGAGGATTATACCTGAGCTATGACCTCACGCGCCAGTTGAGGTCGGGTTTGATGCGGAAACATTGCGACTTAATAGGTCGCGCAGTTGGTTTTTCTCTTCTGTGCTCAGTTCACTTTGACGTGCTTTCCTGAGCAGTTGTTCCAGGTTTCGCTCGCGTTGGCGGGCTGACAAGCTAGTAATGGTGTCGAAAAACTGTTGTTCAAGGTTGTCCCCTTCAATCAGCCATTCCTTTTCCGCCAGGGCCTTGAGCAAACGGCCTTGCTCCGTGCCGTGCCAACGTGCAATCAATTGAAATGAGTTTAGCTTGGGATTCTTCTGCACGGCTTCGAGCAACGCCACCAGCAGTTGAGTATTGGTGTGGTCCTCGGCGGCAAAGTGCCCGGCATCCTCGACTTTTTCCGCCAGTTGCGGGTGATGCAGTAGTGTACGCAAGGCGGCAAGGGTCGGTGGTTCGACGGCGGCCGGGACCCGCGGGGCACGTGGTTGATCGCGATCGCCGCCACGCTTGCCGTTCTTGTCCCAGGGTTTTTTGTCCCATTTCTTGCCGCCGGCACCGGGTTTCTTGGGCGTCCATTCCTGTTGCGGCACATACATTTCTTGCGATTGCGGCTGATGATAGTCGCTGTAATCGGGCATCGCGTCGTAATCGATGCCCGGGTCGTAAGCGGGCGGCGCCTCTTGTGGCGCGCTTTGCGCCAGTTGGCTGACCGTTTCGCTGCTCAGGCCGGTGATTTCGGTCAGGCGCTGGCGCATCAGAATGCGCAGGTTGGCTCCCGGAACCTTGTCGATCAACGGCGCTGCGAGGGTGGCCATATGGGCCTTGCCTTCGAGGGAGCGCGGGTCCGATTCTTCTGTCAGCTGTTGAAAGAAATAATCTGCCAGTGGCTGGGCGTGCTGGTTGATTCGCGCGCGAAAGGCGTCAGTGCCTTCGGAGCGTACCAGTGTGTCGGGGTCTTCGCCTTCGGGCAGGAACAGAAAGCGTGCCCGTCGCCCATCCTGCAGGCTTGGCAGGGTGGCTTCCAGTGCACGCCACGCGGCGTTGCGACCGGCCTGGTCGCCGTCGAAGCAGAACAACACGCTGGGCACGACGCGAAACAGTCGCTTGAGGTGTTCTTCGCTGGTGGCGGTACCCAGGGTGGCGACGGCGTTGCGCAGACCTTGTTGGGCTAGGGCGATGACGTCCATGTAGCCTTCGACGACGATGATTTCGTCGAGGTTGCGGTTGTTCTTGCGCGCTTCATACAGGCCATAGAGTTCCTGGCCTTTATGAAATACCGGGGTTTCCGGTGAGTTCAGGTATTTCGGCTTGTCGTCGCCCAGCACCCGACCGCCGAAGGCAATGACGCGCCCGCGACTGTCGCGGATCGGGAACATCACGCGATCACGGAAGCGATCGTAGCGTTTGCCGGTTTCGGCGTTCTCGATCAGCAGGCCGGCATCGATCATGGCTTTTTGCTGCAAGGTGTCGCTGCTCAAGTGCTTGAACAGGTTGTCCCAGCCGGGTGGCGCGAAGCCGAGGCCAAAGTCGCGGGCGATTTCGCCGGTCAGGCCACGACCTTTGAGGTAATCCACTGCAGCTTTGCGCGATGGGTGGCTTTTCAGGGCCTGACGGTAAAAGTCGGCCGCAGCGGTGAGTAGCGGATACAGTGGCGAATCGGTCGGCTGGCGCGGTTTGTGCGCGCGACCGCTTTCTTCCCTTGGGACTTCCATGCCGGCCGCCTTGGCCAGGTCTTCGACGGCCTGGACGAAATCCAGGTTGTCGTGGTCCATGATGAAGCCCAGGGCATTGCCGCCAGCGCCGCAGCCGAAGCAGTAATAGAACTGCTTGTCGGGACTGACGCTGAACGAAGGGGTTTTCTCTTTGTGGAACGGGCAGCAGGCGGTGTAGTTCTTGCCGGCTTTTTTCATTTGCAGGCGAGAGCTGACCACATCGACGATGTCGGTGCGGTTCAGAAGGTCGTCAATGAAGCTCTGGGGAATTAGCCCGGCCATGGCGTTCTCGTCATCTGCGCTGAATGAAGTCCGAAACGAAGGGTAGTCGAACGAAGGTCGTTGTTTGAGGCGCGCAAGAAGGGCGGCTCGACCGGTGTCGTCTGCGTAATCGCTGTCGGGAAGTGTATCTGCCGAAAATCCCCTGACGTTAATGCCAATCAGTATTCGACTTTTTGAAAGTGTTGCGCTGAATCCGGCTGCGGCCAGTCATGGGCCTCGGATAGCTCATCATTTGCACGCGTGAGGTGCCTTGGGCTGATCGTCGTGAGAGGAATCAGTGGGTGTGCTCGTCAGTAGCCTTGAAAGGCTCGTCAGAAAAGACGTGCACCGCTGGCAAAAGAGCCAGGTCTGACGCGGTGAAGCAGATTTGTCTCGGTCGCGTCTGCGGCTTCGACAGTGAAGCATCAAGCGTTTTACGCAAATGCCATTAGCCCGGCAAAGAGCCGGGCTTGGCAGAAGCTTGCTACGAACGTCTGAGTATTAGTACAGACGAACGGCGCGGCGCTGTTCGCGCTGAACTTTCTTGGCGTGACGCTTAACAGCGGCTGCTGCTTTGCGCTTACGCTCAGAAGTTGGCTTCTCGTAAAATTCGCGGCTACGAACTTCAGCCAGTACACCGGCTTTTTCGCAGGAGCGCTTGAAACGACGCAGAGCTACGTCGAAGGGTTCGTTCTCTTTTACTTTGACGGCTGGCATCCAGAGCTACCTTCATTCATTACCGGGGTCAACATCCTCGCGGCAAAAGAGCACTTGAAGACGTCGGTTTTTAAGGGTTGCGGATGTTAACCCCTCATCGCACGGAATGCAAAGCCTCTGATCGAAAACCGCTGGTCGGGGCATCGCGCGACGACTATTATGCGCGCCTTCGAATTCAGCCTAAACAAGGCGCAAACCCATGCTAGTACTGGGATTAGAAACCTCCTGCGACGAAACCGGTGTCGCATTATATGACAGTGAACGCGGTCTGCTGGCCGATGCGCTGTTCAGCCAGATCGACCTGCACCGTGCCTATGGTGGCGTAGTGCCGGAGCTGGCCTCGCGTGACCACGTCAAACGCATGCTGCCCCTGATTCGTCAGGTGTTGGCCGAAGCCGACTGCGTGTCGACCGAGATCGATGCGATCGCTTATACCGCGGGTCCTGGCCTGGTAGGGGCGCTGCTGGTCGGCGCTTCCTGTGCTCAGGCACTGGCCTTCGCCTGGGGCATTCCGGCCCATGGCGTACACCACATGGAAGGCCACTTGCTGGCGCCGATGCTTGAGTCGCAACCGCCGGAGTTTCCGTTCGTCGCTTTGTTGGTATCCGGCGGTCATACGCAGCTGGTTCAGGTCGACGGGATCGGTCAATACACGCTTTTGGGCGAGACTCTGGACGATGCCGCCGGCGAAGCGTTCGACAAGACCGCGAAAATGATGGGCCTCAACTATCCTGGTGGCCCGGAAATCGCTCGTCTGGCTGATCAAGGGGTTGCAGGACGTTTCGTCTTCCCGCGTCCGATGTGTGATCGTCCTGGCCTCGATTTCAGCTTCAGCGGCCTGAAGACCTTTGCCCTGAACACCTGGCAGCAGTGTGTGAGCGCCGGGGACGACGGCGAGCAAGCCCGTTGCGACATCTCGCTGGCGTTCCAGCAGGCCGTGGTGGAGACTTTGACCATCAAGTGCAAGCGTGCCCTGAAGGCGGCGGGCATGAAGCGTCTGGTGATCGCTGGCGGGGTCAGCGCCAACAAGGCGCTGCGCACGTCCCTGGAAAAAATGCTCGGTGACATGAAGGGCGATGTTTTTTATGCCCGCCCACAGTTCTGTACCGACAATGGGGCGATGATCGCTTTTGCCGGCTGCCAGCGCTTGCAGGCCGGTCAGCAGGAAAGTCTGGCGATCAGTGTCCAGGCGCGTTGGCCGATGGAGCAGCTCTCGGCGCTGTGATGATGGGCGCTACCGGGCGGCATTTAAAAATGCCGTTCGCGCCCGGCAAACAGGTCGCGTAGATTGCCGCGATGACGCCAGACGATCATCCCCGTGAGCGCGCTCATGGGCAGCAGCGCCCCGGGTTCTTGCCAGGCCAGCAGCGGCAGGGTCAGCGGCGTAGCGATCAAGGCGGCCAGTGAGCTGGTGCGGGTCAGGTAGAACGTCAGCAGCCAGGCGCAGACCGCCAGTAGCGCCGCAGGCGGGTACAGGCCCAGCAGCATGCCGGCAGCGGTGGCGACACCCTTGCCACCGCGAAAGCGGAAGTACAGCGGGAACAGGTGGCCGATGACGGCGCAGACGCCGATCCAGGCCTGATCATGCAGGGAAAGCCCGGCAAAACCGGCGATCAGCACGGGCAGCAGGCCTTTGCAGAGGTCTCCGAGCAAAGTCAGGACGGCGAGTTTTTTGCCGGCCAGGCGCAACATGTTGGTGGCGCCGGCATTGCCCGAGCCACTCATTCGCGGATCGGGGTTACCGGTCAGGCGGCTGAGCAAAATGGCGAAGGACAGAGAGCCGAGCAGGTAGGCGAGGATCGCCAATAACCAAAACATGCTAACTATTCCGGGCGAGGAAGCCCTGATTCTAACGGCGCATTGCGCCCTTGTCGTGTAGCGGAGAAAAGTGCTTGGACAGAGTGTTTATCGAAGGCCTGGAAGTCGACACCGTAATCGGTGCCTACGACTGGGAGCGAGGCATCCGACAGTGCTTGCGTCTTGATCTGAGTTTCGCCTGGGATAATCGTCCGGCAGCCGCCGGTGACGATCTGACCCTGGCGCTCGATTACGCGAGTGTTTCGTCGCGCATCCAGGCCTTTGCCGAGCAGGCGCAGTACCAATTGGTGGAAACCTTCGCCGAGCGTCTCGTGGAAGTGCTGATGAGCGAATTCAAGATCACCTGGATGCGTCTCAAGCTGACCAAGCCCGGTGCAGTGCCGGCCGCTACCGGCGGTGTGGGTGTGGAGATCGAGCGCGGATGTCGCTGACTCAGGTGTATCTCGGTCTCGGTAGCAATATCGAGCGTGAAGCCCATTTGCAGGCCGGCCTGGAGGCTTTGGCAGGATTTCTGGTGGACATCCGCTGCTCGGCGGTTTTCGAAAGCCAGCCGGTGGGGATCAAGAGCGGGCCGTTTTTCAATTTCGTGGTGTCGGCCTTTACCGATCTGCCTCTTATTGAACTGGATCGCCGGCTGAAATTCATCGAGGCGGACAATGGCCGCTACGCCCCGGATCGCAAAGGTTTGCCGCTGGACATCGATGTATTGCTGTTCGGTGATCTGGTGGGCAACTTCGATGGTTTGGTGTTGCCGCGAGCGGAAATTCTGAAAAATGCCTTCGTGATGTGGCCGTTGTCGTTGATCGCGCCGGATCGAGTTCATCCGGGCGTCGGCAAGAGTTTCGCCACATTGTGGGCGCAATCGCAGATTGATCAAGTGCTGGCGCCCGTGGCCTTTGAGTGGCGTGGCATTCAACTGACACCTTCAGATTTGTTGTGACATTCATGACGCCATCGCGGGCTAGCCCACAGGTACGATGCAATCCCTGTGGGCTAGCCCGCGATGTCGTCAGTCAGAACGACGCGGTCTCTTTATAGGCCTTCAACGCCTTGAGTCGTTCACGCTTGATCGCCTCACCCAGTTCCGGCCCTTTGAACCCCTTCTCCAGCAATGGCTGCACCGCAACACTGCGTGCCGCAGTCGCTGCCCCGCGCAGATAATCCGCTTGTGGATAACTTCGCTGCTCCAGACCCTTGCGTCCGCGCGCGTCCATTTCGCATGCGGCGATAAATTCCTCGAACCGTTGCGGTCGACGGTAAACGTCGAAACTCTGCAGCAACTCCAGTAACGTCGACGGTTTTAGCTCCAGGGCACGATGGCTGTGGGTGTGGTATTCACCCACCAACAGCGCCAGTTCCTGACAATCCTTGGGGGCCTTGAAGCGTTCGTTGACCGCTTTGATCAGTTTCAGTCCCTTGAATTCGTGGGCGATGTGCCGAGGCCATTCTTCTTCCGGCGTCAGGCCTTTGCCCAGATCATGCAGCAGGCAGGCCCAGCGAACGGTGAGCGGTTGCTTGTGGCGTGCGGCTTGTTCCAGCACGCTCAGGGTATGCGCGCCCGTGTCGATTTCCGGATGATGGGCTTGTGGCTGCGGCACGCCGAACAAGGCATCGACTTCTGGCATCAGTTCTTTTAGTGCGCCGCATGCCCGCAGCACTTCAATGAATACTTGTGGCTGATCTTCCATCAGTGCGCGGGAGATTTCTTTCCAGCTGCGTTCCGCGGTCAGTGCTTGCAGCTCACCTGATTCGCTGAGTTGACGCATCAGTTCCAGCGTTTTGGGAGCGACGGTGAAGCCAAGCGCGGCATAACGGGCCGCGAAGCGCGCAACGCGCAGAACCCTCAGGGGATCTTCGGCAAACGCGGGGGACACATGACGAAGCAGGCGTGCTTCGAGATCGCGTTGTCCGTGGTACGGATCGGTCAGGTTCTGTTGATCGTCTTCGGCCATGGCGTTGATGGTCAGGTCACGACGGATCAGATCTTCTTCAAGGGTCACTTCGGGGCTGGCGTGAAAGGTGAAGCCGCCGTAACCGCGTCCGCTTTTGCGTTCGGTGCGGGCGAGGGCGTATTCCTCTCCGCTTTTTGGGTGAAGGAATACCGGAAAGTCCAAGCCGACCGGGCGAAAGCCCTTGGCGAGCATTTCTTCGGTGGTGGCGCCCACCACAACCCAATCGATATCGGTGACAGGTTTGCCCAGCAGGCGATCTCGAACGGCACCGCCGACTTTATAAATACGCATAAAAAACCTCCGTTAGCTCGACAGGATAACCGTTGCGTCGAGCTTTCGGAGGCCGAAACAGGATCAAAGATGTATGACGGCCAAATCCAGTCGGCCGTAATCTCCCTCGCCGTGCTCGCTTCTGGGCGGAACGTGGTGGGTTTTCATCACTTGGTCGCCTTGCAGGGTCTCCAGGTGGATGTCGAAGCCCCAGAGGCGGTGCAAGTGCTTGAGCACTTCCTCTGTGGAGTCTCCCAGCGGTTTGCGATCATGTTGCTGGTGGCGCAGGGTCAACGAGCGGTCACCGCGCCGGTCGATGCTGTAGATCTGTACGTTGGGTTCGCGGTTACCCAGATTGTATTGGGCAGCCAGGGTTTCACGAATGATCCGATAGCCGCCTTCATCGTGGATTGCCGGTACCAGCAGGTCGTCCTTCTGGTCGTCATCGAGAATGCTGAACAGCTTCAGGTCGCGGATCACCTTGGGCGAGAGGTACTGCAGGATGAAACTCTCATCCTTGAAGCTGCTCATGGCGAATTTGATGGCCGCGAGCCAGTCGGTGCCGGCAATTTCCGGGAACCAGCGGTAATCCTCTTCCGTGGGTTCTTCGCACATGCGCCGGATGTCGCGGTACATGGCGAACCCCAGGGTGTAAGGGTTGATCCCGCTGTAGTACGGGCTGTCGAAACCGGGTTGAAAGACCACGCTTGTGTGGGACGTCAGGAACTCCATCATGAAGCCATCGGTGACCAGGCCCTCGTCGTACAGGTCGTTCATCAAGGTGTAGTGCCAGAACGTAGCCCAGCCCTCGTTCATGACCTGGGTCTGACGCTGTGGATAGAAATACTGGGCGATTTTTCGCACGATCCGTACGATTTCCCGCTGCCACGGCTCCAGCAGTGGCGCGTGTTTCTCGATGAAATACAGGATGTTTTCCTGAGGCTCGGCAGGGAAGCGCGCATTGTCCTTGTCGCTGTATTTATCCGCACCTTTGGGAATGGTACGCCACAGATCATTGATCTGTTTCTGCATATGTTCTTCCCGGTCCTTTTGCCGGCGACGCTCTTCTTCGGCGGAGATCGGATAGGGACGTTTGTACCGATCGACTCCGTAGTTCATCAGGGCGTGGCAGGAATCGAGCAGGTCCTCGACCGCGTCGATGCCGTGGCGTTCTTCGCACTGCATGATGTACTGCTTGGCGAACACCAGGTAATCGATGATCGAACTGGCGTCTGTCCAGGTGCGAAACAGGTAATTGCCTTTGAAAAAGCTGTTGTGCCCATAGCAGGCATGCGCAACCACCAGTGCCTGCATGCAGATGGTGTTTTCTTCCATCAGATAGGCGATGCACGGGTCCGAATTGATGACTATCTCGTAGGCGAGACCCATCTGGCCGCGGCTGTAGGATTTTTCAGTGCTAAGGAAGTGTTTGCCGTAGGACCAGTGGTGATAACCCAGGGGCATGCCGACAGAGGCGTAGGCATCCATCATCTGCTCTGCGGTAATCACTTCGATCTGGTTGGGGTAAGTGTCGAGCGCATAGCGGGCCGCAAGACGACTGATTTCTTTGTCGTAGGCCTGGATCAGCTCGAACGTCCATTCCGAGCCGGTGGAAATGGGTTGGCGCTTCTGCTCTTTGGCGGTCATGTCACTAACCTGCGCTGGAAGAGTTCACGGAAGACCGGATAGATATCCCCGGCCGAGACCAGTTGTTGCTGGGCAAAAGTGTCAGAGAACGCTTCGGCGATGCGTTCATACTCGAACCACAAAGCCTGATGTTCGCGTGGAGTGATCTCAACGTAAGTGTAGTACTGGACGAACGGCATGATCTGGTTGATCAGGATGTCGCGGCAGATCGGCGAGTCGTCGTTCCAGTTGTCGCCGTCGGAAGCCTGGGCGGCGTAGATGTTCCACTCATTGCTCGGATAGCGCTCGGCCATGATTTCCTGCATCAGCTTCAGGGCGCTGGACACGATGGTCCCGCCGGTTTCGCGGGAGTAGAAAAACTCTTCCTCGTCCACTTCGCGGGCGCTGGTGTGGTGGCGGATGAACACGACGTCGATCTTGTCGTAATTACGTTTGAGGAACAGGTAGAGCAGGATAAAGAAGCGCTTGGCGATGTCCTTGGTCGCCTGAGTCATGGAGCCAGACACGTCCATCAGGCAAAACATCACGGCCTTTGAACTTGGATTGGGCTGCTTGATCAGCAGGTTGTACTTGAGGTCGAACGTGTCGAGAAACGGAACGCGATGGATACGTGCGCTGAGTTTTTCAATTTCGGCTTCGACTTTCTGAATATCGCCGAAATTGTCCGGTTCTTCTTGCTTCAGTCGCAGAAGTTCCTCTTTCGCTTCACGCAGTTTGGCCCGGCTGCTGCCGGACAGCGCAATTCGCCGTGCATGGGCTGAACGAAGGGTGCGAATGATGTTGATCCGCGAGGGGTTACCTTCGTTACTGATGCCTGCGCGAACGGTTTTGAACGTGTCGGTGCCGGTCAGGTTGCGCTTGACCAGGTTCGGCAGCTCAAGATCCTCGAACATGAATTCGAGGAATTCCTCCTGGGTGATCTGGAAGACAAATTCATCCATCCCTTCGCCGGAGTTGCCGGCCTTGCCTGGCCCTCTGCCGCCGCCACCTCCCGGTGGGCGCGCAATGTGTTCGCCGCTGGTGAATTCCTTGTTACCCGGGTGCACGACTGTCTGCTTGCCACCGCGACCATGGTGAAGCACTGGCTCGTCAATGTCGCGGCCAGGGATGCTGATTTGCTCGCCGTGCTCCATATCGGTAATGGAGCGCCGGCTGACCGCCTCTTCGACAGCCTTCTTGATGTGATCACGGTAACGCCGCAGAAACCGCTGACGATTCACCGTGCTTTTGTTCTTGCCATTGAGACGTCGGTCGATCACATAGCTCATGACTGCTCCTTAGAAGCTGTCCTCAAAGGGGCAAGCAATCAAGCAGCACACCGAGTGCCAAGGGATGTACACGCTCCCCCAAGCGCTGTGGATACTGCCTGAACCTCGCTACTGCCTTTCGAACACCTTCCAGAGGCCTGTGTAACAGAAAATGCGTAAACAGGCCTCGGGCTGACGACAACCGGTCTGACCGGCAGCGGGTTATTGTGATTTTCTGACCCGCAGGTACCACTCGGACAGCAGTCGTACCTGTTTGTCGGTGTAGCCCCGCTCGACCATCCGTGTGACGAAGTCGTTGTGTTTCTGCTGGTCCTCTTTGCTGGCCTTGGCATTGAAGCTGATGACCGGCAGCAGGTCCTCGGTGTTGGAGAACATTTTCTTCTCGATGACCACCCGCAGTTTTTCGTAGCTGAGCCAGGTTGGGTTCTTGCCGTTGTTATTGGCCCGGGCACGCAGTACGAAGTTGACGATTTCGTTGCGGAAATCCTTCGGATTGCTGATACCGGCCGGTTTTTCGATTTTTTCCAGTTCCTCGTTGAGTGCCACGCGGTTGAGGATTTCGCCGGTTTCCGGATCGCGGTATTCCTGATCCTGAATCCAGAAATCGGCGTACAGCACGTAGCGGTCGAAAATGTTCTGGCCGTACTCGCTGTAAGACTCGAGGTAAGCGGTCTGGATCTCCTTGCCGATGAATTCGATGTAGCGCGGCGCCAGGTACTCCTTGAGGAAACGCAGGTAGCGTTCGCGGGTTTCCGCCTGGAATTGTTCCTGTTCGATCTGTTGTTCAAGCACGTAGAGCAAGTGCACCGGGTTGGCGGCGATTTCGTGCGGGTCGAAGTTGAAGACTTTCGACAGGATCTTGAACGCGAAACGGGTAGACAGGCCGTTCATGCCTTCATCGACGCCAGCATTGTCGCGGTATTCCTGGATCGACTTGGCCTTCGGATCGGTGTCCTTGAGGTTTTCGCCGTCGTACACGCGCATTTTGGAGTAGATGTTGGAGTTTTCCGGCTCCTTGAGGCGAGAAAGCACAGTGAACTGGGCGAGCATCTTCAGGGTGTCGGGCGCGCAATGGGCCTTGGCCAGCGAGCTGTTGAACAGCAGTTTGTCGTAGATCTTCACTTCGTCGCTGACCCGCAGGCAGTACGGCACTTTGACGATGTAGATCCGGTCGATGAACGCTTCGTTGTTCTTGTTGTTACGGAAGGTGTGCCATTCCGATTCGTTGGAGTGGGCCAGCAGAATCCCGGTGAACGGAATCGCGCCAAGACCTTCGGTACTGTTGTAGTTGCCTTCCTGGGTTGCCGTCAGCAATGGGTGCAGCACCTTGATCGGTGCCTTGAACATTTCGACGAACTCCATCAGGCCCTGGTTGGCCCGGCACAGTGCGCCCGAGTAGCTGTAGGCGTCGGCGTCGTTTTGCGGGAATTCTTCCAGTTTGCGGATATCGACCTTACCCACCAGTGCCGAGATGTCCTGGTTGTTTTCATCTCCCGGTTCGGTTTTGGCCACGGCGATCTGGTTGAGGATCGACGGGTAGAGTTTCACCACGCGGAACTGGCTGATATCGCCGCCGAATTCGGCCAGGCGTTTGGTGGCCCATGGCGACATGATGGTATTGAGATAGCGCCGTGGAATGCCGAAGTCTTCCTCGAGGATCGCGCCATCTTCAGTGGCGTTGAACAGACCCAGAGGCGATTCGAAAACCGGCGAGCCCTTGATGGCGTAGAAGGGCACTTTTTCGATCAGTTGTTTCAGCTTCTCGGCCAGGGACGATTTACCGCCGCCTACAGGGCCGAGCAGATAGAGGATTTGTTTCTTCTCTTCCAGGCCCTGAGCGGCGTGGCGGAAATACGACACGATCTGGTCGATGCATTCTTCCATCCCGTGGAAGTCTTCAAAGGCCGGATAGCGACGGATGACCTTGTTGGAGAAGATTCGCGACAACCTCGAATTGGTCGAAGTGTCGAGCAGCTCCGGTTCACCGATGGCCAACAGCAGACGCTCGGCGGCGGAAGCGTAGGCGCTGCGGTCCTTTTTGCACAGCTCAAGATACTCTTGCAGCGTGAGTTCTTCCTGGCGTGTGGACTCGAAGCGTTGTTGGAAGTGGCTAAAGATACTCATGACGTCACCTCGCTCGATACGTGGAGCCGACGCCGGATCACTCAGTCGATGCTGGCAGCAACCGAACAGGCAGTTGCTGTTTACCCCCCAGAAATCTCTCGAAGCTGACGACTCCGAAAGCTACTCCCGATGACCCGTGCGCCGGTGTACCGGCTCTCCCCTGTTTTGGATGGCCTGCGCTTAAGGATAGTTGGGAATTCGGGAGGTAAAGGCGAGATGCGTAATTATGTGTGGCAGACCGTTCGTCTGCCACCGCGCTAGCCCGCGGGGGCCGGGGCTTGCGTGTTACAAAAAAATTATTCGGAGGTGCCTTGCGCCGTTTCCGAAGGATACGTCGTACGCCACAGCTCAAAACCGCCATCCATGCTGTAGACGTCAGAAAAGCCCTGGCTGACCAGGTAGGCGGCAGCGCTTTGGCTGGAGTTGCCGTGGTAGCAGACCACCACGGTCGGTGCGTCGAGGTCGGCGGCGCGGATGAAATCCGAGATCGAATGGTTGTCCAGATGCTTCGAGCCACTGATGTGCAGTGCGGCGTAGGTACCGGGATCACGGATATCGACCACCACTGCGCCTTTTTCGCGCAGTGCTTGGGCCTGTTCCGGGGGGATGCGTTTGAATTCGCTCATGTCGGGCTCCTTTGGCTCGGCTGAATGGGCAGTCTAGCGCGGGGCGCTGGCTGGCGATGTTTCAGGAATGGTTAAGGCGACTGGCGGCACGGCGGCATGGCCATGTTCATCGCACTTGCAGGACAGGCGTTCGCCCGTATCGACATTCATCAGGGTCAGGGCGCCGCCCCAAACGCAGCCGGTGTCGAGGGCGGATATGCCTGGCTCCTGTACCTTGCCTTCCAGTGCCGCCCAGTGGCCAAAGATGATCTTCAGGTCCTTGGTCTTGCGTTCTTTGTGCTGGAACCAGGGTTTATAACCGGGCGGCGCTGATTCGAGCCCTTCCTTGCTCTTGAGGTCGAGTTTGCCGTCGGCGGTGCAGAAGCGCATGCGAGTGAAATAGTTGGTGATCACCCTCAGGCGAGTCACGCCTTTGAGGTCGCTGTCCCATTTCGCCGGATCGTTGCCGTACATGCCATCGAGATAGGGTGGGAACAGGTTGTCGTCGCGCAGGGCGGCCTCGACTTCGGCGGCGTATTTCAAGGCTTTGCGTAGCGACCATTGGGGCGGTATGCCTGCATGCACCAGCGCCACGTTGCGTTGCTCGTCGTAGTGCATGAGTTTTTGTTGGCGCAGCCAGTCCAGCAAATCGGTGCTATCGGGCGCTTCAATGATCTCGCGCAGGGTGTCAGCTTTTTTCAGGCGTTCGATGTTCTGACCGGCGGCCAGTAAGTGCAGGTCATGGTTGCCGAGCACGCACACCAGCGATTCGCGGATGCTATAGAGGAAGCGCAGGGTCTCCAGTGACTGCGGGCCACGATTGACCAGGTCGCCTACCAGCCACAGGCGATCCTTAGCTGGATCGAAGGCGACTTTTTTGAGCAGGCACTGCAACGCTTCAAGGCAACCTTGCAGGTCTCCGATAGCGTAAGTCGCCATCAGTGCAAGGCCCCGGGTACCGCAAGGCGAAACGGGGCGATGATGGCGTCGAAGTGCGTACCGTCATCGGCAATCATCTGATAGCTGCCCTGCATGGTTCCGACTTTGGTGGTCATGACGGTTCCGCTGCTGTAGGTGTGGCTTTGGCCCGCCGCGATCAACGGTTGCTGGCCGACCACGCCCGCACCGCGAACCTCTTCGACATGCCCGTCGCCGTCGGTGATCACCCAGTGGCGTGACAACAGTTTGGCGGGTAACTCGCCATTGTTTTGCACGGTAATGGTGTAGGCGAAGGCAAAGCGGTCTTGTTCAGGTTGCGATTGTTCTGCCAGATAGCGGGTGACGACGCTGACGTCGACCTGATAACGAGGATCGGACATGCAAGAGGCCTTAAAAACGAAGCGGAACGCGGGGCTTAGCTGATGGAGATCAGTCTAGGCCAAGTATCGGATAGTAAACCAGACATGGGTGCTGGTGTCCTATCCGATAACGCGTCGGGTCTGTCAGATACCGGCAGGCTTCTGTAGGACTTGTTCGCTGAGCTTGTCGGCCAGACGCACAAAGGCGGCCAGATCGAGCTGCTCGGGACGCAGGCTGCCATCGACGCCAGCGGCTTCGATTTCGGCATTGCTCAGCAGCAGCTTGAGGGTGTTGCGCAAGGTTTTGCGGCGCTGGTTGAAGGCTTCGCGTACGACGCGTTCAAGCAGCCGGTGGTCTTTGGCGGGGTGCGGCAGTACCGCGTGGGGCACCAGTCGCACGATAGCCGAATCGACTTTCGGCGGTGGATTGAACGCGCCAGGGCCAACGTTGAACAGATGCTCAACCCGACAGTGATACTGGACCATGATCGACAATCGACCCCAATCACCACCACCCGGGCCCGCTGCCAGACGCTCGACCACTTCTTTTTGCAGCATGAAGTGCATGTCGCGAATCAGATGGGAGTTGTGCAGCAGGTGGAAAATCAGCGGGGTAGAGATGTTGTACGGCAGGTTGCCAACCACACGCAGGCTGCCGGGGGCAGCGTTCAGGCTGTTGAAGTCGAACTTCAGCGCGTCGCCCTGGTGCAGGTTGAAGTTGCTCTTTCCGGCGAACTGCTGGTTAAGGATCGGGATCAGATCCTTGTCCAGTTCCACCACGTCAAGTTGCGCGCCGCTGTTGAGCAGGCCTTCGGTCAATGCGCCCTGGCCTGGGCCGATTTCCAGCATGCGGTCATCGGGTTTGGCGTGGATGGAGCGCAGGATGCGGTCGATGACGCCGGCATCGTGCAGAAAGTTCTGGCCGAAGCGCTTGCGCGCCCGGTGTTGGTATTGCTCGGTCATAAACGGGTCTCGGCCATCTGATAGGCGGTTTCCAGGGCGACTTGCAGGCTGCCGGTATCGATTTTGCCGCTGCCGGCCAGATCAAGCGCAGTGCCGTGATCGACCGAAGTGCGGATGATCGGCAATCCGAGGGTCACGTTGACTGCTGCGCCAAAGCCTTTGTATTTCAGCACAGGCAGGCCCTGGTCGTGGTACATCGCCAGCACTGCGTCGCAGTGCTCCAGATATTTGGGGGTAAACAGAGTGTCGGCGGGCAGGGGGCCGCGCAGGTCCATGCCTTCGCCGCGCAGGCGCTCTAATGTGGGTTCGATAATGTCGATTTCTTCATGGCCCAGGTGTCCACCTTCGCCGGCGTGGGGGTTTAGCCCGCACACCAGGATCCGTGGCTGGGCAATGCCGAATTTTTGTTGCAGGTCGGCATGCAGGATGCGGGTGACCCGCTCCAGCCGCTCTGGCGTGATCGCATCGGCAATTTCGCGAAGGGGCAAGTGTGTGGTGACCAGGGCCACGCGCAGTCCTCGAGTGGCGAGCATCATGACCACTTGCGCGGTATGGGTCAGATCGGCGAGAAATTCGGTGTGCCCGGAAAAGGCAATCCCGGATTCGTTGATCACGCCCTTGTGCACGGGGGCAGTGATCATCCCGGCAAAGTGCCCGTCCAGGCAGCCTTGACCGGCTCGGGTCAGGGTTTCCAGGACGAATGCAGCGTTGGCCTTGTCCAGTTGCCCGGCGACGACCTTGGCATTGAGCGGTGTATCCCAGACGTACAGGCTGTTGGCGGGGGCAGGGGCATCCGGCCAATTGTCCGGAGTGACCGGCAGCAAGTCGACAACCACACCCAGCTGCGCGGCCCGCTCAAGGAGCAGGTCACGGCTGGTGATGGCAATCAGGGGGTGCGGCTGGGCTTGCGAGGCAAGCAGCAGGCACAGGTCGGGACCTATGCCGGCCGGCTCGCCGGGTGTCAGCGCGAAACGTTTGGGCTTCACTGCGCGGCCTGGGTCGCGCCAGGGAGTTTGATTTCGACATACGCTTCGTCACGGATCTGACGCAGCCAGGTTTGCAGCTCTTCATCGTATTTGCGATTACGCAATACTGTCATCGCCTGCTGCTCGCGAGCCTGGGCGGTGTTGTCGGTGGCGCGGCGGCCAAGGACTTCCAGGACATGCCAGCCATATTGAGTCTTGAATGGCTTGGACAATTGACCTTGTGGGGTCTTGGCCATGACTTCGCGGAATTCCGGAACCAACACGTTCGGATCGATCCAGTTCAGGTCTCCGCCATTGAGGGCGGAACCCGGGTCTTCCGAGTAGCTTTTTGCCAGCTCGCCGAAGTCTTCGCCCGCTTCAATGCGGGTATAGAGCGACTGAGCCAGGGCCTTGGTTTTTTCTTCGTCGCGAATCGGGCTTGGTTTGACCAGGATGTGACGCACATGCACTTCGTCACGCACCTGTGTCTCGCCGCCACGCTTGTCGGTGACTTTCAGGATGATGAAGCCGCCCGGTGTGCGCATTGGCTGGGTCACATCGCCAACTGCCATGGTGCTCAGCAGGCGATCGAATGGCGGTGGCAGTTGAGCGGCTTTACGCCAGCCCATGTCGCCACCTTCCAGTGCGGTTTCGCTGGCGGATTTGGCTATGGCCAATTGACCGAAGTCAGCGCCTTGCTTGAGTTGCTGGTAAACCGCATCAGCCTGTTTGGCAGCATTCTGAATCGCCTCGGAGTTGGCGCTTTCCGGCGTAGGAATCAGGATGTTGGCCAGTCGGAACTCTTCGGATAGCTGCATTTTGCCGAGGTCCGAAGCCAGGAAGTTCTTCACTTCCTGCTCGGAGACCTGGATGCGCTCAGCCACACGGCGCTGACGCACACGGCTGATGACCATCTCGCGACGAATCTGGTCGCGGGCGTCGTCAAAAGACAGGCCGTCGCGAGTCAGCGCGGCGCGGAATTGATCGACCGACATGTTGTTGCGTTGGGCAATGGTGCCGACAGCCTGGTTGAGTTCTTCCTCGGTGATACGGATACCGGAACGTTCGCCAATCTGCAGCTGCAGGTTTTCGACGATCAGGCGCTCAAGCACCTGTTGCTCCAGCACGCTGGCCGGTGGCACGGCAGAGCCGCGCTTGGCGATGGTTTGCTGGACTTCATGAACACGTTGGTCCAGTTGGCTCTGCATGACCACGTCGTTGTCGACGATAGCCACCACCTTATCGATGGACTGTACCGCAGCGTTGGCCGCGGTACCCAGGAACAGCGCGCCCAGCAGCAGCGGGCGCAGACAATCAGAAAGCTTGGTTTTCACGTTCACGATAACCTTGGATGCCTTTGTCGAGGAAACTCTCTGCTTTGGCGCCGGTGAGGTCGCCGAGTCCCTTCAGAACGATTTGTAGGAATACGCCGTGGTCGCCTTTTTCGTTTTGCGGTGCTTCCTGACTGAATTCGTCGTAGGAAACCCAGTAACGGTTGATCAGGCGCAGTTTCCAGCAGCAGTTGTCGTACTCGAAACCGCCGAAGGCTTCCAGGGTACGGTTGCGGTTGTAGTCGTATTGCCAGCGGCTGATGGCGTTCCATTGCGGCACGACCGGCCAGATCACCGAGAAGTCGTGCTGTTCGATTTTGTAGTAATCCTTCACATAGCCAGGTGTGCCAGGGGTGCCGTAGTCACCACCGCCCACCGACCACTTGCCGGTTGTCTGGTCGTAACGGACCTGGTCATTGCGATAGCGATAGCCGGCGTTGATGACCTTGTTCGGGTTGTCTTCAGGCTGGTAGTGGAACATCGCGCTGCCCGAGCGAGGGCTGCGGCTGTCCGGGTCCCAGTTGTAATCGGCGGTAGTGCGCCAGTCGCGGTTCCAGCGATATTCGTATTCCAGTGCATAAGGCGAAACGTTCGAATGCGCATCCTGACGGGTTTTCGGGTCAATGCCTGGCAACTGGACTTCACGGTCCTTGAAGTACAAGGCCTGGCCGACGCTGATGCGTTGACGTTCAAAACCGCTGTCTTCGATCCAGCGGTTTGTCACGCCCAGGGACAGCTTGTTCTCGTCACCGACACGATCGGAACCGGAGAAGCGGTTGTCACGGAACAACGACGCATAGTTGAAGGTGTATTCGCCGGTGTCGAATACCGGAATGTCTTGTTGATCCTTCTCTGGGACATAGAGGTAGTAGAGGCGTGGTTCAAGGGTCTGGCGATAGTTCTTGCCGAACCATTGGGTGTTGCGATCGAAATACAGGCCGCTGTCGATGCTGGCGATCGGCACGCCACGATTCTGGGTGCTGCCGAAGGTGCCGTTCAGCTGATCCTGTTCTGCGGACTGCGCGGCAATCTGGCTTTTGCCGATGCTGTCGAGATCCAGTTGATACTGGGTGTACTGGTATTTAAGAGTCGGCTTGAGGAAGCCGTAGGTCCAGTTCAGCGGCAGGCTGACGGCCGGTGCAAGATTGAGGCGATCGCCGTTAGCGCGTGCCAGACCTTGAACGTTGGTATCCAGTCGCGGCGACACGTTGCCGTCCACATCGGTGAACGTGCCATTTTTCAGGTCACGATCAAAGCGCACGACTTCAGTGTTGTAAGTGAAATCCAGGCCGTTCGGATGATAAGGCAGCGCACCATCGAAGGTGATTTGCGGCAGTCGGTCATACGGGGTGATGTTCGAAACGGTTGCAAGCTGGTAAGCCTGGGCGTTCACGCGCGCGGTGTAGCTTTCGCCCCGATAGGTGACGGAACCTTGTTGGTTCACGTAATCAGCACTTTTCACACCAATCTGGTCGGTCTGCAGGTCCTGGAAGTAATAAGGATCGCTGATCTTGGTGTAATCGACTTGCGTGAAGACTCGCGAATCCAGACCACCCTTGTGCTGCCAGTTATACATGTAGCGGTCTTTTGTGTAATCGGTCTGCTTGCTGCGTTCGGTGTCGTCGTCATTGAGGTACGCGGCACCGAACTGACCTTCGCTGGACTTGGTCAGGTAGCGGAACTCGCCTTCCATCAACAAGCCATGCTTTTCCATGTAGCGCGGGTACAACGTGGCATCGTAGTTCGGTGCCAGGTTGAAGTAGTACGGTGTCACCAGCATGAAGCCGGTATCGCTGCCGGTGCCGATGGTCGGCGGCAGGAAGCCGGACTGGCGACGGTCGTCGATCGGGAAGTAGATGTATGGCGTGTACAGGATCGGAATGTCCTTGACTCGCAATGTCACGTTGGTCGCAGTACCGAAACCGGTGGCCGGGTTCAAGGTGATGTTGTTGCCCTTGAGTTGCCAGGCGTTGCTGTTCGGTTCACACGTGGTGTACGTACCATCCTTGAGGCGGATGATCGCGTTTTCGGCACGTTTGGCGTATAGCGCGTTACCGCGGATACGGGACTTGTGCATCACGTATTCGGCGTTATCGACCTTGGCCTCGCCTGTGTCGAGCTGAACATCGGCATGGTCGCCCACGATCAGCGCGCCATTGTCGCGAATGCGCACATTGCCGTTCAGTTCGCCACGGCTCTCGGCCTGGTACAGGCTGGCTTCGTCGGCTTCGACCTGCATGCTGCCCTGGCGCATGACCACGTCGCCGGCCAGGGTGGCAATTTGCTCATCCTGCTTGTAGCGAGAGGCTTTCGCGCCGATAAAGGTTGGTGCGTCACTTTTATTCGTCTTGTCATTCATGCCAGGACGAATCGGTTCGATATAGGAACCAGAGCAGTAAGGACCGGTTTCGGCCAATTGTGCTGCTGTGAGCTGATCGCGTGGAACCCAGTCGAGGTGGCTGTAGTCTTCGCTACGCGACTTCAGACCGCGACCCTCGGACTCGGTGACGAGCGCGGGTTTGGCACCGGTCTCTGCGCTGGTACCTTCCTGTGCAGGGGCCTCGCCAGTGGCGCTGACGGCACTGCCTTCATGCACTGGACGTGGTGGCAAAGCTGCCGCTGGAGATTTTGGCGCACAGGCCCAGGCACCCGAAGCAGAGACTGAGCAGTCATACTGTTCCGCGGCGACCACGTAGGAAGTGGCTAGAGGTTGCAAGGCCAGCATGCTGCCGGTTACCAACAACGGAAATTTTTTACGAAACGCGGGGGATTTCAATGCCATCTTATTAGTCCGGGCTTCCTGCGTGCCATCTGCCCGCGGTGTGGGCCGCACGCCTCTCGATGGTCTGAAAAAGATGCTGGATAATAAAGCATGACCCGCTTGACGGCTAGCGCCGTCGGAGACCCTTGCAATGCCTGACCAAGATGTACGTTTGCAACACCTGAAAGTTTGGCTCGATGAGCAATTGGCGATCCTGTTTGCGGAGCAAGGCTGGGGTGCCGTCCCCCCGGCCACGTTGACCGCCGCCAGTAGTGACGCGAGTTTCCGGCGGTATTTTCGCTGGGAAGGCGCGGGTAAAAGTTTCATTGTGATGGATGCGCCACCGCCCCAGGAAAACTGCAAACCCTTCGTGGATATTGCATTTTTGCTGGCGAAATCCGGAATTAACGTGCCGAAAATTTATGCCGAGGACCTCGAGCGCGGTTTTCTTTTGCTCAATGATCTGGGTAACAAGACCTATCTGGACGTAATCGACAGCGAAAATGCCGACGATTTGTTCGCCGATGCCTTGCAAGCGCTGCTGGCTTTTCAGCAGTTGCCGATGATTGCGCCGCTGCCCGGTTATGACGTGGCGCTGCTGCGACGCGAACTTGAACTGTTCCCGGAGTGGTACGTGAAACGCGAGCTGGGCATCGAATTCGACGCCGCGCAGCAAGTGCTTTGGCAGCAGGTCAGCGATCTGTTGATCGACAGCGCCCTGGCTCAGCCGAAAGTCCTCGTACATCGCGACTACATGCCACGCAATCTGATGCTCAGCGAGCCCAATCCCGGCGTGCTGGATTTCCAGGATGCTGTTTATGGCCCGGTGACTTACGACGTGACTTGCCTGTTCAAGGACGCCTTTCTCAGTTGGCCAGCGGAACGCGTGCGTGGCTGGCTGGAAAGTTACTGGCAGCAGGCCGCGGCGTTGAACATTCCGGTTCAGCCCGACTTCGAAGATTTCCTGCGCGCCAGTGACTTGATGGGCGTGCAGCGTCACCTGAAAGTGATCGGCATCTTCGCCCGTATCTGTCACCGCGACGGCAAGCCACGTTACCTGGCCGATGTGCCGCGTTTCTTTGCTTATATAGATGAGGTGATCGCGCGTCGTCCGGAGTTGGCTGAACTGGACATGTTGCTGGCCAGTCTGCGCGCTGGAGTGACGGCATGAAGGCAATGATTCTGGCAGCGGGCAAAGGCGAGCGTATGCGCCCGCTGACGCTGACCACGCCTAAACCGCTGATTCGCGCAGGCGGTGTGCCCTTGATCGAGTATCACCTGCGCGCGCTCGCCTCGGCAGGGTTTACCGAGATCGTGATCAACCATGCCTGGCTGGGTCAGCAGATCGAAGACTATCTGGGCGATGGCTCGCGGTACGGCGTGCACATTCAATACTCGCCGGAAGGGGAGCCGCTGGAAACGGGAGGCGGGATTTTCCGCGCATTGCCGTTGTTGGGTGATGAGGCGTTCGTGGTGGTCAACGGCGATATCTGGACCGATTACGACTTCAGCGTGTTGCATCAGCCGATTGCCGGTCTGGCTCACCTGGTGCTGGCGAACAACCCGGACCATCATCCGGCCGGGGACTTCCAGTTGATCGACGGGCAGGTCCGCGACGCTCAACCGGACGTTGCCACCTTGACCTACAGTGGTATTGCAGTGCTGCACCCGCAGTTGTTCGAAGGGTGCTCTGCCGGGGCGTTCAAGCTTGCGCCGTTACTGCGCACGGCAATGGCGAACGGGCAAGTCTCCGGCGAACGGCTGAACGGGCAGTGGGTCGATGTCGGAACTCATGAACGATTGGCGCAAGCAGAAACCTTGATTGAAGCGAGACGCTGACATGCTATGGCCAGGGACTCTGATTGGAGCCGGAGCGGGGTTTGCCATTGCCAGCATTCCGGGGGCCTTGCTGGGTGCGTTGTTGGGGCAGGCGCTGGACCGGCGCCTGCACTTGCAGAGCTGGGGGCACTTGCTGGAAAAGCTCGGTGGCCGCCCGACGCTGCGCAACGATGAACTGTTGTTTGTATTGTTGGGGCGATTGGCCAAGAGCGACGGGCAGGTAATGGATGGCCATATCCAGCAGGCGCGGCAGGAAATGCGTGCGCTGGAGATGAATGAATCGGCTCAGCGTCGGGCGATAGCGGCATTCAATCGCGGCAAGTCGGGCAACGATCGGTTGCGTGGTTATCTGCGCCGCTTGAGTGCTCAACCCCATGCGGCAGAAGGGGTGTTGCGCGCCTGTTGGCGGATGATCTGGGCGGACGGTCGGGCCGGCACCCATGAGCGGGAGTTGATTGCCCAATGGGGGCGGTGGCTGGGCTGGCGGTCGTATCAGGTGCAGGCGTTGGCGGCGGACTATGAGCCGCAGAAGCGGTTGGTGGCTAATAAAGCAGCCACCTATCAAGACGCCATGCGGTTGTTGGGCGTGTCAGCCACCACCGAGCCGGCGCAGATCAAGCGTGCCTATCGCCGCCTGCTCAGTCGTCATCACCCGGACAAGGTGGCCGGCAACGGCGCGACGGAGCAGCAGGTTCGCGAAGCGACCGAGAAGACCCGTGAATTGCATGGCGCTTATATGCTGATTCGTCAGCGGAGGGATTTTTGATAGCGGCAACGGGTTGTAGGGCCGGCGACGCCGCCATCGCTGGCCAGCCAGCGCCTGCAGGATTTGCGTTTTGCTGCAGGCGTTGGCGGCTCGGTCACTCAGTGCGCCACAGGCTGTGGATTCAACCAACCCCGAACCCGGCGCACTAACTGCTCCTGCTCTGCCTTGGCGTTACCCGGCAACGCCTTGAGTGAAACCTGGCTGAACGCCGAAGCCTTCAAGCGTTTGCTGGCCTGCAAGCGGGCAAGCGCCGCGTTGCGATCCAGTGGTTTGTCCATGTAGTAAATATCGGCGGTAGGCAGTTTCAGGGTTGGCGTGAGTTCATCCAGCGCGGGTTTCGCTTGAACCGGCGTCTGCGCGGCAACCATCACGAATCGCTCGACCTGCGATGTCTGTTTTTCACTCAGATACCGTGCGGCCCAGTAGGCCCCCGTACCATGTCCCAATACCACAATGCTGCGCGCGCTTTGCTGTTCGGCGAACGCGATAGCGGCATCGATACGGGCAAAGATCCGCTCGGCGTCGGCCTTGGCCTGTTCTTCGGTGGTTTCGGCGATGGCCTTGTCGGCCACATCCGCTTCGCCGCCAGCGGCCTGTTCGATGGGCGCTGCGGTGGTCGAATCCTTGCTGCCGGTGTCTGCCGCCTTGGGGACGGGCGGCACTTCGACGATACGCGGTGCAATGGCATCGCTTTGCAGGTCCGGCAAGGTGATACTCAGGCTGCTCCACGCCGCGTTCGGCAAGTTGCGCCGCAAAGGGCCGATCGCTTGAGGCCAGTCAACGGTTTCGCCCGCGCCCGGGATGATAATTACCGCGCCTTTGGGTTCGGCGGTGTTGGCCGGTTTCCACAAGGCCAGGAAAGAATCGCTGCCCGCTTGCAGTTGCTGCTGTTCCTGAGCCGGGATTTTCCGCTCGAGTGCGGTCGCTTCTTCCTGACTACGCTCAGGCAAGGGCTGGCGCTCGACCGGTTTTTCTTCGGCGGGCTTTTGCGTGGCGGCTGGTGCCGGGTCGGCAGCTTCGACGGAAAAAGCGCAAGGCAGGATCAGCGACAGGCACAATGCTGGCAGTGCCAGGCGGTAGACAGGGGGCATCGGATATTCCAGGCCAGAAGTAATTCCGGCAGCCTAATGGGTTGGTCAGTATTTGTCAGTGTGTGAGAGTTCGATGATGCGTTTTCGCTGCCTGTGGGTTATCGGCTGTTTGTGGTTTCCCTTGATGGGCTGGGCGGCAGTCATGCCTCCGGCGCACGTTGCAACCTTGTCACCCAAGCAGCAACAGTGGCTGGCCCAGCAAGGAGAGCTGCGGGTCGGGCTGGTGTTGCAAGCGCCTTACGCACTCTACGATCGCCGTTTGCAGCGACTGTCCGGGGTTAACGTCGAGCTGATGAAATGGCTGGCCAAGTCACTCAAGGTCGAGCTGAGCTGGCGTAACTTTCCCGACCTCGAGCAACTTGAAGCGGCTGCGCGCGAGGGCGAAATCGATATCGCGCCAGGACTGACCCAAACGCCCGGTGGGCTGCGCCTCTGGCAGTTTTCCGACCCGTACATGCGGGTGCCGCAATTGGTGGTCAGCGATCAGAAAGGCACCGGGTCGGTCGAGCTGGAAAAACTCGACAGCCAGACCCGCGTCGCCATTCGCATGCCCAGCGCCACTGCCGATTACCTGCGCAGCAACTATCCGCATTTGAACCTGCAGGGCGTTCCGGTGGAGCGACAGGCGCTGCAATTGTTGTTGAGTCAGCAAGCGGCCTATGCCGTCGTCGATGAGGCGCAATTGGGGCGACTGTCCGTCGAACCGGAATTCGCCGGGCTGGTCGTCGTGGGCGACATAGGCTTGCCGCAACTGCTGCGGATCGCGACGCGGCGCGACCGGCCGGAGCTGGCTGGCATCGTCGAGAGCGCATTGCGGGCGATCCCGGCCAAGGATCTGGAGAACCTGCACAACCAATGGCTGCAACCCAAATACCCTCGGCTCACCGAGTCTCCGGGGTTCTGGCAAAACCTTTGCCTGCTGTTACTGGTGTTGACGCTGAGCAGCATGGCCATCGTGTTCTGGCAGCGACGCCAGCAGCACAGCCTGGAGCAGCGACTGGCAGCCGCGCAGGACGACATTGCCTTGCGTGCCGCCAGCGAAGAAGCCTTGCGCCTGACGCAGTTTTCCATCGACCAGAGCACCGTGGGCATTCTCTGGGTCAATTGGGACAGTCACGTGCGTTATGCCAACCGCGCGGCCGAAACCATGTTGGGCTATGCATCGGGGGGAATCATTGACCGGCCCTTGATTGACTTCGAACCCGGCTTGCACATGGATCGCTGGTTGAACCTGTGGAAACTCGCCAGGGCCAGTGATGACGCCCCGCAAAGTTTCGAAACCAATTGCTTGCGGGCCGATGGCAGCATCCTGCCCGCTGATGTTTCGTTGAGCTTCCTGCGGTTTCGCGACGGCGAATACCTGGTGGTTTACCTCACTGACGTCACCGAGCGTCGTCGCGCCCTGGCCGCGTTGCAGGAAAGTGAAGCGCGACTGCAAGGGATCGCGGCGAATGTGCCCGGATTGGTCTTTCGTCTGGAGCGGGCACCGGTGACAGGCCAGATCGACTTTGCCTACATCAGCGAAGGCAGCGAGAAGCTGGTGGGTTATTCCCCGGCCACCCTGGCCCACCGTGACAAAGGTCTGCGCAGTGTGGTGCATCCGGATGACAAGGCCAGCTATCACCAGACCCAGGACCACGCGTTGGATACCGACAGCGACTGGTCATGGCAAGGCCGAATCCTGACCCGTCAAGGCGAGCAACGCTGGGCGGAGATCAAGGCGATTACCCGGCGGCTCAAGGATGGTGCCTATGTCTGGGACGGTATTGTCTGGGACATCAGCGAGAGCAAGCGCATCGAACTGGAGTTGGCCAGTTCCCGGGAGCAGTTGCGGGAGCTGTCCGCGCACCTGGAAAGCGTGCGTGAAGAGGAAAAGGCGCGCATTGCCCGGGAAGTTCACGACGAGCTGGGTCAGATGCTGACCGTGCTCAAACTGGAGACATCCATGTGTGAGCTGGCCTACGCCCAACTCGACCCCGGTCTGAACGAGCGCTTGAACAGCATGAAGCGCCTGATCGCTCAGTTGTTCCAGTTGGTACGTGATGTGGCGACAGCATTACGGCCACCGATTCTCGATGCCGGGATTGCCTCGGCCATTGAATGGCAGGCCCGTCGCTTTGAGGCGCGCACTCAGATTCCGTGTCTGGTGCAGGTGCCGGACAATTTGCCGGTGCTCAGTGATGCCAAGGCGATTGGCCTGTTTCGTATCCTTCAGGAAGCACTGACCAATGTCATGCGCCATGCCCAGGCGCATACTGTCGAACTGACACTGGCCCTTGATGGCAACGAGCTCTGTCTGACCGTCAGCGATGATGGCGTAGGATTCGTCGCAGTTGCTGGCAGGCAGACTTCCTTTGGCGTGGTGGGCATGCGCGAACGGGTGCTGATCATGGGCGGCCAGTTGTCGCTTGAGAGTGAGCCGGGCGAGGGCACGACCCTGATCGTGCGAGTGCCGCTGGATGAGGAGAAGTGAGTGATCCGTGTACTGGTAGCCGAAGACCACACCATCGTCCGCGAAGGCATCAAGCAATTGATCGGCCTGGCCAAGGACTTGCTCGTGGTAGGGGAGGCGAGCAATGGCGAACAATTGCTCGAGACTTTGCGACATGTACCCTGCGAAGTGGTCCTGCTGGATATCTCCATGCCGGGCGTAAACGGCCTGGAAGCGATTCCACGCATACGTGCGCTGAACAATCCACCGGTGATCCTGGTGTTGTCGATGCACGATGAAGCGCAAATGGCGGCCCGGGCGTTGAAGGTCGGCGCTGCTGGCTACGCCACCAAGGACAGCGATCCGGCCCTGTTGCTGACGGCTATCCGCCGGGTGGCGGCCGGTGGACGCTATATCGATCCGGAACTGGCCGACCGGATGGTCTTTGAAGTCGGCCTGACCGATTCGCGCCCCCTGCACTCGCTGCTGTCGGAACGCGAGTTTTCAGTGTTCGAACGCCTGGCCCAGGGGGCGAACGTCAACGACATCGCCCAGCAATTGGCGTTGAGCAGCAAAACCATCAGCACCCACAAGGCGCGGCTGATGCAGAAACTCAACATCACCTCCCTGGCGGAGCTGGTGAAGTACGCGATGGAACACAAGCTCCTCTAATAGCGCCTAAATTCTTTGTGGGAGCCAGCTTGCTGGCGATGGCGTACTTGAGATCCTTTCGCCAGCAAGCTGGTTCCTACAGGAATAACGCGACGCCATATCCATTTACGACATCGCGCCAAAAAGCTTTTGCCGTCGCCCGTGGCTTGTAGCTGACAGCTTGCCGCTGCGTATGCCAAAACGCGCCATCCTTGTAGGGCAATCCCTACCCCCAACCTTCCATCCGTCTGAGGCGATTCTCTCCTGCACCCCGATTTGCGTGGTCTCCAGCGTCCACTAGGCTTAGTCCACAGCAGTCATCAACAACAAAGGTGTGGGTATGAGCCAGGTCGATTCAAGCGCAGGGGCCAATGATGTTCTGGTCAGCTTTCGTGGAGTGCAAAAGAGCTACGACGGCGAGAACCTGATCGTCAAAGACCTCAACCTGGATATTCGCAAAGGCGAATTCCTCACCTTGCTCGGGCCGTCCGGTTCCGGCAAGACCACCAGCCTGATGATGCTTGCCGGTTTCGAAACCCCGACCGCCGGTGAAATTCTCCTGGCCGGTCGTGCCATCAATAACGTGCCGCCGCACAAGCGCGACATTGGCATGGTGTTCCAGAACTACGCGTTGTTCCCGCACATGACGGTCGCCGAGAACCTGGCGTTCCCGCTGACCGTTCGCGGCATGAACAAGAGCGATGTCAGCGACAAGGTCAAGCGTGTGCTGAGCATGGTGCAACTCGACGCCTTCGCTCAGCGTTACCCGGGACAACTGTCCGGCGGTCAGCAGCAGCGTGTGGCGTTAGCCCGCGCACTGGTGTTCGAGCCGCAACTGGTGCTGATGGACGAACCCCTTGGCGCGCTCGACAAACAACTGCGTGAACACATGCAGATGGAAATCAAACACCTGCACCAGCGTCTGGGCGTGACCGTGGTCTACGTGACCCACGACCAGGGCGAAGCCCTGACCATGTCCGACCGCGTGGCGGTATTCCATCAAGGTGAAATCCAGCAGATCGCGCCGCCGCGCACGCTCTACGAAGAGCCGAAAAATACCTTCGTCGCCAACTTCATCGGCGAGAACAACCGACTCAATGGCCGTTTGCACAGTCAGACCGGCGACCGCTGCGTGGTGGAACTGGGGCGTGGTGAAAAAGTTGAAGCGCTGGCGGTGAATGTCGGCCGGACCGGCGAGCCGGTGACCTTGTCCATTCGCCCGGAGCGCGTGAGCCTCAATGGCTCCAGCGAGTCCTGCACCAACCGCTTCTCCGGAAGGGTGGCGGAATTCATCTATCTGGGCGACCACGTCCGGGTTCGCCTGGAAGTCTGTGGCAAGACCGACTTCTTCGTGAAACAACCGATTGCCGAGCTCGATCCCGCGCTGGCGGTGGGTGATGTGGTACCGCTTGGCTGGCAGGTCGAGCACGTTCGCGCGCTCGATCCCCTTCTAGAGGCGAATTGATCGCCCTGGCTTCAACAACACCAACCCTGCACGTGGAGAGAACAATAAATGTTGAGATCCCTGAAATTCACCGCTCTGGCACTGGGCATGATGGGGGCAGCAAGCGCGATGGCCGCTGGCCCGGACCTGACCGTGGTGTCCTTTGGCGGCGCGAACAAGGCAGCGCAGGTCAAAGCCTTCTATGCACCGTGGGAAGCGGCAGGCAACGGCAAGATCGTGGCAGGCGAATACAACGGTGAAATGGCCAAGGTCAAGGCCATGGTCGACACCAAGAGCGTGTCCTGGGATCTGGTGGAAGTAGAGTCGCCAGAACTGTCCCGTGGTTGTGACGAAGACATGTTCGAGCCGCTCGATCCGAAGCTGTTCGGCAAGACCGAAGACTACGTCAAAGGCGCGATCCAGCCATGCGGCGTGGGTTTCTTCGTGTGGTCGACCGTGCTGGCCTACAACGCCGACAAGCTGAAAACCGCACCGACCAGCTGGAAAGACTTCTGGGACACCAAGCAATTCCCGGGCAAGCGTGGCCTGCGTAAAGGCGCCAAGTACACCCTGGAATTCGCTCTGATGGCCGACGGCGTTGCGCCGAAAGACGTCTACAAAGTGCTGGCCAGCAAAGACGGTCAGGACCGCGCGTTCAAGAAACTCGACGAACTCAAGCCAAGCATTCAATGGTGGGAGGCCGGTGCTCAACCGCCGCAATACCTCGCATCCGGTGATGTGGTCATGAGCTCGGCCTACAACGGCCGTATCGCTGCCGTGCAGAAAGAAAGCAACCTGAAAGTCGTGTGGAACGGCGGCATCTACGACTTTGACGCTTGGGCCATTCCAAAAGGCCTGGACAAGGCGCGGGCAGAAGCGGCGAAGAAATTCATCGCCTTCTCGGTGCAGCCACAGCAGCAGAAGACCTACTCGGAAAACATCGCCTACGGCCCGGCCAACACCCAAGCCGTACCGCTGCTGGCCAAGGATGTCCTGAAAGACATGCCGACCACCCCGGAAAACATCGCCAACCAGGTGCAGATCGACGTCAGCTTCTGGGCTGACAACGGCGAGCAACTGGAACAGCGCTTCAATTCCTGGGCTGCGAAATAAACAGAGGGCTCGCCCTCCTGTGAGGGCGAGCTTTTGTGGCGAGGGAGCTTGCTCCCGCTTGAGTGCGCAGCACTCACAAAATTGGAAGTTGTCAGCAGAATTTTGGGGCCGCATCGAAGCCCAGCGCGAGCAAGCTCGCTCGCCACAAAAGTTCGCTCCCACTTTAATGATCGTTTAAAGATTTCCGGAGTACGCCATGGCTATCGCCGTTCCCCTGAACGCGGGCACTGATCCCACCTTGAAGCAACGGCTCAAGCACGCCGAGCGGGTCAACCGCTGGAAGGCCCAGGCCTTGATCGCGCCCCTGGTGCTGTTTCTGTTGCTGGTGTTCCTGGTGCCGATCGTGGCGCTGCTCTACAAAAGTGTCGGTAACCCGGAAGTGGTTGGCGGCATGCCGCGCACCGTAACGGCTATCGCCAGTTGGGACGGCCGAGGGCTGCCCGCCGAACCGGTTTACAAGGCGGCCAGCGAGGACCTCGCTGAAGCCCGCAAGAATCAGACCTTGGGCGATCTGTCCAAGCGCTTGAACATGGAGTTGGCCGGCTATCGCAGCCTGTTGACCAAAACGGCCCGCGCCTTGCCGTTTGCCACCGAGCCAACCTCTTATAAAGAAGCACTGGAAGGGCTCGACGAGCGCTGGGGTGATCCCGCCTATTGGCAGGCCGTACGTCGCAACACCAGCAGCATTACGCCTTTCTATTTGCTGGCTGCCGTCGATCATCGCATCGATGACCTCGGCGAGCTGGCACCAGCCACCCCGGATCAGGCGATCTACCTCGACATCTTTGCCCGCACCTTCTGGATGGGCCTGATCATCACCGTCATTTGCCTGGTGCTGGCCTATCCGTTGGCCTACCTGCTGGCGAACTTGCCGTCGCGTCAAAGCAACCTGCTGATGATTCTGGTGCTGCTGCCGTTCTGGACCTCAATCCTGGTGCGGGTCGCGGCGTGGATCGTGTTGCTTCAATCGGGTGGCCTGATCAACAGCGGCCTGATGGCCCTGGGCATCATCGATAAACCGCTGGAACTGGTGTTCAACCGCACCGGGGTTTACATCTCGATGGTGCACATCCTGCTTCCATTCATGATTCTGCCTATCTATAGCGTGATGAAAGGCATCTCGCCGACCTACATGCGTGCGGCGATTTCCCTCGGTTGCCATCCGTTCGCCAGCTTCTGGCGGGTGTACTTCCCGCAGACCTATGCCGGTGTCGGCGCCGGTTCCCTGTTGGTGTTCATCCTCGCCATCGGTTACTACATCACCCCGGCATTGCTGGGCAGCCCGAACGATCAGATGGTCAGCTACTTCGTCGCCTTCTACACCAACACCAGCATCAACTGGGGCATGGCGACCGCGCTGGGCGGGCTGCTTCTGCTGGCAACGGTCGTGCTTTATCTGATTTACAGCTGGCTGGTAGGCGCCAGTCGCCTGCGCCTGAGCTAAGGGGAGAACGAAATGCTGAGTCCTTATATGTCGCCCATTGAGCGGGTGTGGTTCTACAGTTTGCGGATTCTCTGCGGCCTGATTCTGTTGTTTCTGATTCTGCCGGTGCTGGTGATCATTCCGCTGTCGTTCAACTCCGGCAGCTTCCTGGTGTACCCGCTGCAAGGTTTTTCGCTGCACTGGTATCAGGACTTCTTCGCGTCGGCCGAATGGATGCGCTCACTGAAGAACAGCATCATCGTCGCCCCGGCCGCCACCGTGCTGGCCATGGTCTTCGGTACGCTGGCGGCCATTGGTCTGACCCGTGGCAACTTCCCTGGCAAGGCACTGGTTATGGCGCTGGTGATTTCGCCGATGGTGGTGCCGGTGGTGATCATCGGTGTGGCTAGTTACTTGTTCTTCGCCCCGCTGGGTTTTGGCAACAGCTTCTTCTCGTTGATCGTGGTGCACGCGGTATTGGGTGTGCCGTTCGTGATCATCACGGTGTCGGCGACTTTGCAGGGCTTCAACCAAAACCTGGTGCGCGCCGCTGCCAGCCTCGGTGCTTCGCCGCTGACGACGTTCCGGCGGGTGACCCTGCCGTTGATCGCGCCGGGCGTGATCTCCGGTGCGTTGTTCGCCTTCGCCACCTCGTTCGATGAAGTGGTGGTGACGCTGTTCCTCGCCGGTCCAGAGCAAGCGACTCTGCCAAGGCAGATGTTCAGCGGGATTCGTGAAAACCTCAGCCCGACCATCGCCGCTGCGGCGACGTTGCTGATCGCTTTCTCGGTGATCCTGTTGCTGACCCTGGAGTGGTTGCGTGGGCGTAGCGAGAAATTGCGGACCGCACAGGTCTGACGCTCGACCAACTCCAGGAGCGAGTCTGCTCGCGATGAACGTCAACGATAACGCGGGGAACCTGACATCCCGCGGCGCTCTCAGGTTCATCGCGAGCAAGCTCGCTCCTACAGGTGTTCTTTAGTGGTTCTCGGGGGCGTCGGTCATTCACGACCTGAATACCAGACAACCCCAAATCCCCAGCTACTCTTGTGCCCAGCTCCCCTACCTATAAAGAGGCTGCGCACATGAGTCTTTCCTCTTTCAAAATCGCTCATAAATTGATCACTGGCGCCGGGGCTATCGAGCAACTGGCGGCGGAGTTGACGCGCCTGGACATCGACAACCCGCTGATCGTCACTGACGCCGCTCTCGTCAAATCCGGGACGGTGGAGCTGGCGCTGGCGCAGTTGGGGGATCGCACTTACGAAATCTTCGACCGGGTTTTGCCCGACCCGGAAATCGCCATCGTTGAAGACTGCATGCGGGTCTACCGCGACGGCGGGCATGACGGCTTGATCGGCCTGGGTGGCGGCAGCGCCATCGACATCGCCAAGAGTGTGGCCGCGTATGCCGGTTACCACGGCGCCTTGGAGGACCTGTTCGGCATCGACCAGGTGCCACGCAAGGGGCCGCCGCTGATCGCCATCCCGACCACGGCCGGTACCGGTTCGGAAGTCACCAACGTGGCGATCCTCTCCGACAAGGTCGCGCAGTTGAAGAAGGGCATCGTCAGTGACTACCTGCTGCCGGACGTCGCCCTGGTCAGCCCGCAGATGACCTTGACCTGTCCCCGCGGTGTCACGGCGGCCAGTGGCGTCGATGCGCTGGTGCACGCCATCGAATCCTATTTATCGCTGAATGCGTCGCCGATTACCGATTCCCTGGCCATTGGGGCCATCAAACTGATTGCCAGGGCGCTGCCCAAGGCCTACGCCAATCCGTCAAATCTTCAGGCCCGCGAGGACATGGCTACCGCCAGCCTGATGGCCGGCATGGCCTTTGGTAATGCCGGTGTCGGTGCGGTACATGCGCTGGCGTATCCGCTGGGTGGGCGATACAACATCGCCCATGGCGTCAGCAACGCGTTGCTGCTGCCCCATGTCATGCACTGGAACAAGTTGGCCTGCGTCGAGCGCATGCAGGATATTGCCGAGGCCATGGGCGTGAAGACCGCTCATCTGAGCGTCACGGAAGCGGCCGATAAAGCCGTGGAAGCGATGACCGAGCTGTGCGCGGCGGTGGAAATCCCGTCTGGCCTGCGCGTCTTCGGGGTTCCCGAAGACGCGATTCCGTCCATGGCCGTGGAAGCGGCGGGAATCGAGCGCCTGATGCGCAATAACCCGCGCAAACTGAGCGCTGTCGATATCGAGAAGATCTACCGCGCGGCTTACCAGGCATAGCCCAATCATCGCGGTCACGGTGCGCGCGTCAAAGCATGAGGTATACAATGCGCGCCATCGTGATTCTGCTCAGAAAAGGTGCGTCATGCAGCCCTTCGTTATTGCTCCGTCGATTCTCTCCGCCGACTTCGCCCGCCTGGGTGAGGAAGTGGACAATGTCCTGGCCGCTGGCGCCGACTTCGTGCACTTCGATGTCATGGACAACCATTACGTGCCAAACCTGACCATTGGCCCGATGGTGTGCTCGGCGCTGCGCAAGTACGGCGTGACCGCGCCGATCGACGCGCACCTGATGGTCAGCCCGGTGGACCGCATCGTCGGTGACTTCATCGAAGCGGGCGCGACCTACATCACCTTCCACCCGGAAGCCACGCAGCACATCGATCGTTCCCTGCAACTGATCCGTGAAGGCGGCTGCAAATCGGGCCTGGTGTTCAACCCCGCGACCCCGCTGGACGTGCTCAAGTACGTGATGGACAAGGTCGACATGATCCTGCTGATGAGCGTCAACCCAGGCTTCGGCGGGCAGAAGTTCATTCCCGGCACCCTCGACAAGCTGCGCGAAGCGCGGGCGCTGATCGACGCCTCCGGTCGCGATATCCGTCTGGAAATCGACGGCGGCGTGAACGTCAATAACATCCGTGAAATCGCTGCAGCCGGTGCCGACACCTTCGTCGCGGGCTCGGCGATCTTCAACGCTCCAAATTATCAGGAAGTCATAGAAAAAATGCGCTCCGAACTGGCGCTGGCTCGTCCATGAGCGGATTTGAGCAGCTGTTCCCGGGAAGCCTGCCACGGCTGGTGATGTTCGATCTGGACGGCACATTGATCGATTCGGTCCCTGACCTTGCGGCGGCCGTGGATAACATGCTGCTCAAACTCGGGCGTCAACCTGCCGGCATCGAAGCGGTGCGTGAGTGGGTGGGCAACGGCGTTCACATGCTGGTGCGCCGTGCCCTGGCCAATCACATCGACGCCGAGGGTGTCGATGAGGTCGAAGCCGAGCATGCCCTGGAGCTGTTCAATGGCTTCTATGAACAAGGTCACGAACTGACGGTGGTCTACCCTGGCGTGCGCTCCACCCTGAAGTGGTTGCACAAGCAGGGTGTAGAGATGGCGCTGATCACCAACAAGCCGGAGCGCTTCGTCGCGCCGCTGCTGGATCAGATGAAGATCGGTCGCTATTTCCGCCTGATCATCGGTGGTGACACGCTGCCGCAGAAGAAGCCCGATCCGGCCGCACTGTTTTTCGTGATGAAAATGACCAATATCCCGGCTTCGCAGGCCTTGTTCGTTGGCGATTCGCGCAGTGATGTGCTGGCAGCGAAAGCGGCGGGGGTCAAGTGCGTAGCCTTGAGTTACGGCTATAACCATGGCCGTCCGATTGCCGAAGAATCGCCGACGCTGGTCATCGACGATCTGCGCAAACTAATTCCCGGTTGCCTGGATCCAGCGGCTGAGATAACGTTGCCCGACGCTGTTCAATCCCCTCCTGGAAATTCCATCGTGGTGGTCACTCGCAAACTCTGGATGAAAGTCATCAAGGCCCTGGCCCGTTGGCGTTGGCGCGCCTGACTTGTTCCTGGCCGGTTATCCGGCGCGTTTGCATACCTGACAGTTAGACCCTCAAACCACGAGGCACATCATGATCCGCGAAGAATTCCTGCGTTTGGCCGCTGCCGGCTACAACCGCATCCCGCTTGCCTGCGAAACCCTGGCCGACTTCGACACGCCGCTGTCGATCTACCTGAAACTGGCCGACGAGCCTAATTCTTACCTGCTGGAATCGGTACAGGGCGGCGAAAAGTGGGGCCGTTACTCGATCATCGGCCTGCCGTGCCGCACCGTGCTGCGGGTTCACGACCATCACGTCAGCGTGACCGTCGATGGCGTGGAGACTGAAAGCCACGACGTGGAAGACCCGCTGGCCTTCGTCGAAACCTTCAAGGCCCGCTACAACGTACCGACCATCGCCGGTCTGCCGCGCTTCAACGGCGGCCTGGTGGGTTACTTTGGCTACGACTGCGTACGTTATGTGGAAAAGCGTCTGGGCAAATGCCCGAACCCGGATCCGCTGGGCGTGCCGGACATTCTGCTGATGGTCTCCGACGCGGTAGTGGTGTTCGACAACCTCGCCGGCAAGATGCACGCCATCGTCCTGGCCGACCCGGCACAGGAAGACGCCTTCGAGCAAGGTCGCGCACGCCTGGAAGAACTGCTGGAAAAACTGCGTCAGCCGATCACTCCACGCCGTGGCCTGGACTTCAGCAAGCAACAAGCGGCCGATCCGGTGTTCCGCTCCAGCTTTACCCAGGACGATTACGAAAAAGCCGTCGACACCATCAAGGAATACATCCTGGCTGGCGACTGCATGCAGGTTGTGCCGTCCCAGCGCATGTCGATCGATTTCAAGGCCGCACCCATCGACCTGTACCGCGCGCTGCGCTGCTTCAACCCGACGCCTTACATGTACTTCTTCAACTTCGGCGACTTCCACGTCGTCGGCAGTTCGCCGGAAGTGCTGGTGCGGGTCGAAGACAACCTGATCACGGTGCGCCCGATTGCCGGCACCCGTCCGCGTGGGGCGACCGAAGAGGCCGATCTGGCGCTGGAAAAAGATCTGCTGTCCGACGACAAGGAAATTGCCGAGCACTTGATGTTGATTGATCTGGGTCGTAACGACACCGGTCGGGTCTCGGAAATCGGTTCGGTGAAACTCACCGAGAAAATGGTTATCGAGCGTTATTCCAACGTGATGCACATCGTGTCCAACGTCACCGGGCAATTGAAGGCCGGGCTGACGGCGATGGACGCATTGCGGGCAATCCTGCCGGCGGGCACCTTGTCGGGCGCACCGAAGATTCGTGCGATGGAAATCATCGACGAGTTGGAGCCCGTCAAGCGCGGCGTCTACGGCGGCGCCGTCGGCTATTTCGCCTGGAACGGCAACATGGACACCGCCATTGCAATTCGCACGGCGGTGATCAAGAACGGCGAGCTGCATGTGCAGGCCGGTGGCGGCATCGTCGCCGACTCGGTGCCGGCGCTGGAATGGGAAGAAACCCTGAACAAGCGCCGCGCGATGTTCCGCGCCGTTGCCCTGGCTGAACAAACTCCAGAAAGCTGACCCATGGACGGACCCGTATGCCGGCCGCCTCGACCGATCGAGCGCAGGCCGCAACGGGTGGTTCATCCGAAGGCTGCATTAGAAGTCAGTGAATTCAAGAGGTTCTTAACGCCATGTTGCTGATGATCGATAACTACGACTCTTTTACTTACAACGTTGTGCAATACCTGGGTGAGCTGGGCGCCGAGGTCAAAGTCGTGCGCAACGATGAACTCACTATTGCTGAAATCGAAGCCCTCAACCCGGAGCGCATCGTGGTGTCTCCCGGTCCGTGCACGCCGACCGAAGCCGGCATCTCGATTGAAGCGATCAAGTATTTCGCCGGCAAACTGCCGATTCTCGGTGTGTGCCTGGGCCATCAGTCCATCGGCCAGGCCTTTGGCGGCGATGTGGTCCGTGCCCGCCAGGTCATGCACGGCAAGACCAGCCCGGTTTTCCACGAAGACAAAGGTGTCTTCGAAGGCCTGAACCGCCCGTTGACGGTCACGCGCTATCATTCATTGATCGTCAAGCGTGAAACCCTGCCTGATTGCCTGGAGTTGACGGCCTGGACCCAGCTCGAAGACGGTTCGGTGGACGAGATCATGGGCCTGCGTCACAAGACCCTGAACATCGAAGGCGTGCAGTTTCACCCTGAATCGATCCTCACCGAGCAGGGTCACGAGCTGTTCGCGAACTTCCTCAAACAAACTGGCGGCACGCGCTAAGGACTTTTCATGAATATCAAGACAGCCCTGAGCCGTATCGTCGAGCAGCTCGACCTCAGCACCGAGGAAATGCGCGATGTGATGCGCGAAATCATGACCGGGCAATGCACGGACGCGCAGATCGGCGCGTTCATGATGGCCATGCGCATGAAGAGCGAAAGCATCGATGAAATCGTCGGCGCCGTGTCGGTCATGCGTGAACTGGCGGACAAGGTCGAACTCAAGACCCTCGACGGTGTCGTCGATGTGGTCGGTACCGGCGGTGACGGTGCCAACATCTTCAATGTGTCGACCGCTTCGGCCTTCGTGGTCTCGGCGGCCGGCTGCACCGTGGCCAAGCACGGTAACCGCGCGGTTTCGGGTAAAAGCGGCAGTGCCGATTTGCTGGAAGCCGCCGGTATCTACCTGAACCTGACCCCGGTTCAAGTGGCGCGCTGCATCGATAACGTCGGCATCGGCTTCATGTTTGCCCAGACTCACCACAGTGCCATGAAGCATGCCGCTGGCCCGCGCCGCGAACTCGGCCTGCGCACCCTGTTCAACATGCTCGGCCCGCTTACGAATCCGGCCGGTGTGAAACATCAGGTGGTGGGCGTTTTCACCCAGGCCCTGTGCCGGCCATTGGCCGAAGTCTTGCAGCGTCTGGGCAGCAAGCATGTGCTGGTGGTGCATTCGAAGGACGGTCTGGACGAATTCAGCCTGGCTGCGCCTACTTATGTGGCCGAACTCAAGGATGACCAGATCACCGAGTATTGGGTCGAGCCGGAAGATTTGGGCATGAAGAGCCAGAGCCTGCATGGCCTGGCGGTGGAAAGCCCGGCGGCGTCCCTTGAGCTGATTCGCGATGCCTTGGGCAAGCGCAAGACCGAAAACGGTCAGAAGGCCGCTGAGATGATCATGCTCAATGCCGGTGCAGCGTTGTACGCCGCCGACCATGCCAGCAGTTTGAAAGAGGGTGTCGCCTTGGCGCACGATGCGCTGCACACCGGACTCGCTCGGGAAAAACTCGAGGAGCTGGGTGCCTTTACCGCGGTATTCAAAGTGGAGAATGAGGGATGAGTGTACCGACGGTTCTGGAAAAGATTCTGGCACGCAAGGTTGAGGAAGTTGCCGAGCGCAGCGCTCGCGTAAGCCTCGCCGAGCTGGAAAACCTGGCCAAGGCGGCCGATGCACCCCGTGGTTTTGCCAAGGCTTTGCTGGCTCAAGCCAAGTTGAAGCAGCCGGCAGTCATTGCTGAAATCAAAAAAGCGTCGCCGAGCAAAGGTGTGATCCGCGAGAACTTCGTTCCCGCCGCCATTGCCAGGAGCTACGAGAAAGGCGGCGCCACCTGTCTATCGGTGCTCACCGATATCGACTACTTCCAGGGCGCTGATGAGTACCTGCAGCAGGCGCGTGCCGCGTGCAAACTGCCGGTAATCCGCAAGGACTTCATGATCGATCCCTACCAGATCGTTGAAGCCCGAGCCCTGGGCGCGGACTGCGTGCTGTTGATCGTCTCCGCTTTGGACGACGTGAAAATGGCTGAGCTGGCGTCGGTGGCGAAAAGCGTCGGCCTCGATGTGCTGGTGGAAGTCCACGACGGCGACGAGTTGGACCGGGCCCTGAAAATCCTCGACACGCCACTGGTTGGCGTGAACAACCGTAACCTGCACACTTTTGACGTCAGCCTGGAAACCACACTCGACCTGTTGCCGCGGATCCCGCGCGATCGTCTGGTGATCACCGAAAGCGGCATCCTCAACCGTGCCGATGTCGAGTTGATGGAAATCAGCGACGTTTATGCGTTCTTGGTCGGCGAAGCATTCATGCGCGCCGAAAGCCCGGGCACCGAACTGCAGCGCCTGTTCTTCCCTGAGCGTGGCATTCCTGTCAGTGGTTCTACACTCGACTGATCACCCGCAGATCGAATCGAACCTTTCGCGGGCGGGCTCGCTCCCACATTGAATCTCTGGTGTTGGCAGAAACTTTGTGGAAGTGGGCCTGCTCGCGATGGCGGCATAAGACGCGCCACAGACTTTGTGTCCTACGGAATACCTTATGACCTCACCTGTTTCCCTGACCATTGAAGCCGGCCTGCAAGCCGAACAGGATTTGCTGGCGTCGGTTTGTGCCGGCGATGCGGAGTTCGGCCTGCTGTTCTGGCAACCGAGCGATCGCGCATTGGTCATGCCGCGCCGCTTGAATCGTCTGCCTGGTTTCGAGCACGCCTGCGAAGTCTCCGCCGCTGCCGGCTGGCCAGTGCTGTTACGTGAAACCGGCGGTGAGCCGGTGCCGCAATCTGCGTCGACGATCAACATTGCGCTGGTCTACGCACCGCCACGCAGCGAGGGGGATTTGAATCGCATCGAATCCGGTTACCGGCGCCTGTGTGATCCGATCTGTCAGTTGCTCGATGAGCTGGGCGGCACTTCGTCGCTGGGCGAAATCGAAGGCGCGTTCTGCGATGGCCGTTTCAACGTGAACCTTGATGGACGCAAGATGGTCGGTACTGCCCAACGCTGGCGCCAGAGCCAGGGTGGCCAGCGCCCGGTAGGGCTGGTGCACGGTGCAATGCTGTTGGATGACGAGCGTGAGTCGATGGTCGCGGCGGTCAATCGCTTCAACGCGGCATGCGGTCTGGATCAGCGAGTGCGCGCTGAAAGCCACATCGCCCTGCACGAGAAGTTCTCGGCACCCGACGCGTTGGAACGTCTCGATGAACGCTATCGGTTGATGCTGGCGCGGATGTTCAGCGCTTAGCGGGTACCGAAGACCACCATGGTCTTGCCTTTGACGTCCACCAGGTTGCGTTCTTCCAGGTCCTTGAGCACGCGGCCGACCATTTCCCGTGAGCAACCAACAATCCGTCCGATTTCCTGACGGGTCACTTTGATCTGCATACCGTCCGGATGGGTCATCGCGTCCGGCTGCTTGCACAGTTCGAGAAGGCAGCGCGCAACGCGTCCTGTCACGTCGAAAAACGCCAGGTCACCGACTTTGCGCGTGGTGTTACGCAGGCGTTGTGCGATTTGTCCGCTTAACACGTAAAGAATGTCTGGGTCCTGCTGGGACAATTCACGAAATTTTGCGTAGCTGATTTCCGCGACTTCACATTCGACCTTGGCACGCACCCAGGCACTGCGCTCCTGTTCCAGGCCTGCTTGTTCAAACAGGCCCAGCTCCCCGAAAAAGTCCCCGCTGTTCAGGTAGGCGATGATCATTTCCCGGCCGTCATCGTCCTCGATCAGGATGGTGACCGAGCCTTTGATAATGAAAAACAGGGTTTCCGAGCGGTCACCGGCACAAATGATGTTGCTCTTGGCCTGATAGCGACGACGCTGGCAATGCATCAACAGCTTGTCGAGGTTTTTGATCTTGGGGGTTGGGGCAATAGCAACCATGGTTGTATCCCGAAAAGACAGCACGGTGTGTTTGGTTTTTTTATGAAACGCGAAAGCCGCGGCAAGCTGGCTATGCGCCAGCGAATTGGCGCCAGCTTAACAGACACGTCTTGCAATATTCGAGAATTTACCTACAGCGCTGGAGGTTATGTCCTAGGAAGGCGAGCGCTGTCAATCACGGGGCCTGTGCTAAGCTGGCGACCCTTTTTTATACAGTGGAGTCTTGGCGATGAAGGCACGCATCCAATGGGCTGGCGAAGCCATGTTCCTCGGCGAATCCGGTAGCGGTCATGTCGTGGTCATGGACGGTCCGCCCGAGGCTGGCGGACGTAACCTGGGTGTCCGGCCGATGGAAATGCTCCTGCTGGGTGTCGGCGGTTGCAGCAATTTCGACGTGGTCAGCATCCTCAAGAAATCCCGCCAGGCGGTCGAAAGCTGCGAAGCTTTCCTCGAGGCTGAGCGTGCGACTGAAGATCCGAAGGTTTTCACCAAGATCCACATGCACTTCGTGGTAAAGGGCCGCGGGCTGAAAGAAGCCCAGGTCAAGCGTGCCATCGAGCTGTCTGCCGAGAAATATTGCTCGGCCTCGATCATGCTCGGTGCGGCCGGTGTCGAGATTACTCACGACTACGAAATCATCGAGCTCGGTTGAATCGACATTCAACTATCATAAAAGCCGTGCAGACTCTGCTGATCCCAAGCCGACGTCTGCATGATGCGCCAATTTTTTCAGGGCAGTGGCCGGTCAAACGACAGGCCGCTTACCCGAACAGACAACCCAAATCGCCATTGCAAAGAGGTGTTAACCGTCCTACGCAGCTGCGTCGTTCGCATCTGACGGGCATGCTTGATCACGCGGCCGGGCCGCATACATAGAGAGTTCTTAACGGTGAAAAGCAAACTCAAGCTCCACGGGTTCAATAACCTGACAAAGACCTTGAGCTTCAACATCTATGACATCTGCTACGCGGAAACCCCGCAAGACCAGCAGACCTACGTTGAGTACATCAATAAAGAGTACAACGCCAAGCGCCTGACGCAGATCCTCACAGAAGTTGTCGATATCATTGGTGCCAATATCCTGAACATCGCCAGTCAGGACTATGAGCCGCAGGGCGCCAGTGTCACGATTCTCATCTCCGAAGAACCGGTGACCCCGACTGACAGCCAGATCGAAGAGTCGCCGGGCCCGCTGCCCGAAATTATCCTGGCCCACCTCGACAAGAGCCACATCACGGTGCACACCTATCCGGAAATCCATCCGGTCGACGGCATTGCAACCTTCCGTGTGGATATCGACGTGTCGACATGCGGGGTCATTTCACCGCTAAAAGCGCTCAACTTCCTGATTCACCAGTTCGATTCGGATATCGTGACAGTGGATTACCGTGTGCGTGGTTTCACCCGCGACGTTGAAGGCAAAAAGCACTTCATCGACCACGAGATCAATTCGATTCAGAACTACCTTTCCAAAGACACTCGCGATGCGTATCAGATGACTGACGTGAACGTGTATCAGGAAAACCTGTTCCACACCAAAATGCTGCTGAAGAACTTCGAACTGGATAACTACCTGTTCGGTGATGCGACCAGCAGCTTGTCCTCTGAGCAGCGTGCGCAGGTGACCGAGCGTGTGAAACACGAAATGCTCGAAATCTTCTACGCGCGCAATATGTCGAGCTAAGACCATCGAGCACAAAAAAAGGCGACTTCCTTGCGGCAGTCGCCTTTTTTATTGCGGGCGCGGGCTCCTGTAATAAAGGAGTCAGATCCGGTAAGTGCTCTTGGTCATGACCTTGGCCAGCAGACTCATCCCGAATTTCACGGGTGCCGGAAAGCGGAAACCGCCCGCTTCCCGTGCGCTCTCGGCATGCTGCTCTTCATCAAGACGCATCTGCTCGAGAATTGCCCGGGACTTTTCATCCTCGGCCGGCAGCTGCTCAAGGTGTTCATTCAAGTGCTTGCACACCTGATCTTCAGTCGCTGCAACGAACCCCAGGCTGACTTTGTCGCTGATCAACCCGGCGACCGCACCAATCCCGAACGACATGCCGTAAAACAGTGGGTTGAGAATGCTGGTGTGGCTGCCCAGCTGATGAATGCGCTGTTCGCACCAGACCAGGTGGTCGATTTCTTCTTCGGCGGCATGCTCCATGGCCTCACGCACCTTCGGCAGCTTGGCGGTCAGGGCCTGACCCTGGTACAGCGCCTGGGCGCAAACTTCACCGGTGTGGTTGATACGCATCAGGCCGGCGACGTGCCGGGTGTCCTCGTCGCTCATCTTCGCATCCGGCTGCACGATGGCAGGCGACGGACGGTACGGCTGACCACTGAAGGGCAGCAAAGTACGCATCGCGGCATCGGCTTGCAGCAGAAGGCGGTCAATTGGCGAGTAGTGACGTTGGGTAGTCATGCTGACCTCCGGGGAGAATCTCGGCGGCCAGTTTAACTCAATCGGCCGGGGAAGGTTTGCGCTGGGTCATTGTGGGGCTGGGGTTGTGACAATGCTGTGATGCCTCTGTGGGAGCGAGCCTGCTCGCGAAGAGGCGCTGACATCCAACGACTGTATTGGCTGCCACTGCGGCTTCGCGAGCAAGCTCGCTCCTGCAGGTTTACGAAATCAGCCCGGCGGCCAGTGCATCTGGCGCTGACCCAGCACATGCATGTGAATGTGATAGACGGTCTGGCCACCCAGTTCATTGCAGTTCATGACGACGCGGAAGCCGTCTTCGCAACCCAGTTCCTTGGCCAGGCGCTGAGCGGTTAACAGGATATGCCCGGCCAATGCCTTGTCGTCCTCGGTCAGGTCGTTCAGGGTGCGCACCGGTTTTTTCGGGATCACCAGAAAATGCACGGGTGCCTGTGGGGCGATGTCGTGGAAGGCCAGTACCTGGTCGTCCTCGTAAATGATCTTCGCCGGGATTTCCCGGTTGATGATCTTGGTGAACAGAGTATCCACAGCTGTTTTCTCCGTTGTTTGGGCTGGCCTGAGTGTACTCATGGGGTGTGTCCGAGCCCAGCCTTTTACCTGTCAGGTCGATCAGCGTGGGCAGTGAGCCTTGATGACCATGCCAGCGATTGTTCGGGTCAACCACCGCGAGCCGAAGCGGGGCAGGGCGGCGAGCCAGCGGTTGCGGCGTCCCGGAATGATGATTGCGCGATTTTTTTCCAGGGCCCGCACGGTATAGAGCGCGACTTCTTCCGGGCTCATCAGAAGTTTGCTCTTGGCCAGTTTGTCGGTGTTGAGTTGTGCGGTGCGGAAAAAGCCCGTGCGCGTCGGGCCAGGGCAGAGCACGGACACGTTGACCGCGCATTTTTTCAGCTCGACACGCAGGCCTTCGGAAAAATGCAGCACGTAAGCCTTGCTGGCGTAGTAAGTGCTCATCCAGGGACCGGGCTGGAACGCCGCAAGCGAGGCAACATTCAGAATCTGTCCACCGCCCTGCAGCGCCATACTGTTACCGATGGCGTGGCACAGGCGGGTCAGCGCCAGAATGTTCACTTCGATCAGGTCCTGCTCGGTCATCCAGTCCTGGGCCAGGAACGGGCCGCAAGTGCCGATACCGGCACAATTGACCAGCAAATCGATCTGCCGGTCGCCTTCCTCCAGTTCCAGCAGGAACCCCGACAGGCGCAACGGTTCGCCCAGGTCGCAGGCGCGGAACAATACTTCCACACCAAAACGTTGGGTCAGTTCAATCGCAATACTTTCCAGCTGATCACGCTGACGGGCAACCAGAATCAGGCTGCGGCCACGCCGGGCCAGCGCTTCGGCCATCGCCAGGCCGATGCCGCTGGAAGCGCCAGTGATCAGAGCGTAACGGGTCATGCAGTTCTCCATCGCAACAGCTCCGCGCCGCGACGCAGGTGTCATGGGCGGGGAGCGCTGTTCATTCTTGCGCAGAGTCTACAGGGGGCAGGGCTTGTTCGGCTGCATCGTCGGTGGAATTTGGTGTCGGTTCGACCTCGATGTCGATCTCGTCGGTGGTGACCGTGCCACTTTGGTAGCTGCTTTCGAGGGTGTTTTCGTATGCATCCTGAATGGCCGAGATACCGCCCGCCATTGCTCCGACGATCATCAGGGCAATCAATACGAGCCATAACGACGACAGTACCTTGACCGCCGTGCTGTTGGGCGGTGGAGGTGCGCCGTAACGGTTGGTCATGCTGGTTCCCGGTAAAGCCACCAGCAACAGCGGAAAGAAACTGCCCACGAACGGTACAAGGTTCAGCAACCAGAGCCAGCCTGACCAGCCGATATCGTGCAGGCGTTGAATGCTGATCAGGACGCTGGCGATCAGGAACACCACGCCCAGGATGAAAGCCAGAATGCCGCCCATGATCAGGCCGGCGGTCGAATCGGTGCTGACGAGTGCCAGACCGATCAGGGCAAATACGCCGGCCACAGTCATCGCCAGCAGGCACAGCACCATGGACCATGCGAGAAACCGCAGGCGTCCGATGCGTCCTTCGACGCCGAATGGTTTGAGCGGCGCGTACTCAGGCACGGGCCCAGCGACCTCAGCCTGCGGCGGAGTGTAGGGGGAGTTGGGTTCTGTTACTGCGCCGACGTGGTCACGGACTTCGGAGAGATTCAGTTCGATCGCCGGTTCTGGCTCGATGCGGGCATCTATGCCGGCATTCTTCAGGGCTTGCAGGTAGGCCTGCGCGTCAATCTGTGACAGATCACGTTTGAGTGCGACGGGTTGACCGCTGAACAGGCGCTCGATGGCGGCAACCTCGCTTTTGTAAAGTGCGGCGAGATTGAGTTTGGCGGTGTTGATATCAACACCTGGCAGTAGCGTGCCGTCAAAGACGATCTTGAAACGGTTGTCGCTCATTGCCGAGGCATCCTTGTCGCGAGTGTTTTAAGGGTGATGTACAGGGCCAGCCAAGGGAGGATGGCCCGGTTTTTTCAGCGTGGCCAGCGTCTGGGCAGTTGTGCGGCCTGTTCCAGTGCCTTGCGATACTCCGCGTCGAGCCGCGCCACCAATTGGTCAACGCTGGGTAAATCATCGATTCCCCCCACGCCCTGGCCTGCGGACCATACGGTTTTCCAGGCTTTGGCTTCATCGCTGATCGGCTTGAGCTTGGAGCCGAAGTTGACCTCACCCTTGTTTTGCAGCGCTGCCATGTCAAACCCGGCGGCTTCCAAGCTTTGGCGCATGAAGCTCGCCGGTACACCCGACACGGCTGGAGTATGGATGATGTCTGCCGCCTTGGACGACAGCAGCATTTCCTTGTAGGCGTCAGGCGCATGACTTTCGGCAGTGCCGATAAATCGCGTGCCGAAGTAGGCCAGATCCGCACCGAGCAATTGGGCGGCGAGGATTTCGTGCCCATGGTTCAGGCATCCGGCCAACAACAATGTCTTGTCGAAGAATTGTCGGATCTCGGCGATCAGAGAGAACGGGCTCCAGGTTCCGGCATGCCCACCGGCACCGGCGGCCACGGCGATCAACCCATCCACGCCGGCCTCGGCGGCTTTTTCGGCATGGCGGCGCGTCGTCACGTCATGGAATACCAGGCCGCCGTAACTGTGCACGGCGTCAACCACTTCTTTCACTGCGCCGAGGCTGGTGATCACAATCGGCACTTGGTGTTCGATGCAGATCGCCAGATCCGCCTGCAGTCGCGGATTGCTGTTGTGCACGATGAGGTTCACCGCGTATGGCGCGGGACTTTCCAACGCTGCCAGCCCGGCTTCGATCTCTTCCAGCCAGGCTTTGAAGCCGCTGCTCTCGCGCTGATTCAGCGCAGGAAAACTGCCCACTACCCCGTTGCGGCAGCAGGCGAGCACCAGTTGCGGATTGGAAATCAGGAACATCGGCGCCACCACCACGGGCAGGCGTAGACGTTGTTCAAGCAGAGCGGGCAGTGACATGGGAAGTACCCCGGTGAGTTGTGCCTGTTGGATTTAGAACGGCCGAACAACGACCAGAATGACGATAGCCAGCAATATCAGAACCGGCACTTCATTGAACCAGCGATAAAAGACATGGCTACGGGTGTTTTCGCCACGGGAAAAGCGCTTCACCTGAGCGCCACACATGTGGTGGTAGCCGATAAGCAGAACCACCAGGGTCAGTTTGGCGTGCATCCATCCACCCTGGCTGAAATAAGCGCCAGGGTTGAGGCTGATCAGCCAGCCACCGAAAATCAGCGTCGCGATCATCGCCGGGCCCATGATGCCGCGGTAAAGCTTGCGCTCCATGAGGCTGAAGCGTTCCTTGCTGACGGTGTCCTCGCTTTGAGCGTGATAGACGAACAGGCGCGGCAGGTAAAACAGACCGGCAAACCAGCACACGACGCTGATGATGTGAAAAGCTTTGAGCCACAGATAAAGCATTTTTAGTTATTCCCAGATTCACGGTAGCCGGGATAGTAGAGGCTTGAGGCTCCATACGTCACCTTGCCGGTTGTCGCAGGCGCGCCAGGCCCCTATTATCGACGGCTTTCCAGTGGGTTCGTTGAGGGCAGGTTTATGGTCAAGGTCGGTATCGTCGGCGGCACGGGTTACACCGGTGTCGAACTGCTGCGTCTGTTGGCACAGCATCCGCAAGCTGAAGTGGTAGTCATCACTTCCCGATCCGAGGCCGGCCTGGCCGTGGCCGACATGTACCCGAACCTGCGAGGCCACTACGACGGCCTGGCGTTCACCGTTCCAGACATCAAGACCCTGGGCGCCTGCGACGTGGTGTTCTTCGCCACGCCACACGGTGTTGCCCACGCCCTGGCGGGTGAGTTGTTGGCGGCGGGGACCAAGGTCATTGATCTGTCGGCTGACTTCCGTCTGCAAGATGCTGATGAATGGGCCAAGTGGTACGGCCAGCCGCATGGTGCACCGGAACTGCTCGATGAGGCGGTTTACGGCTTGCCGGAAGTCAATCGTGAGCAGATCAAGAAAGCGCGCCTGATTGCGGTACCGGGTTGTTACCCAACCGCCACGCAACTGGGTTTCCTGCCTTTGCTTGAAGCTGGTCTGGCCGATGCTTCGCGCCTGATCGCCGACTGCAAGTCCGGCGTCAGCGGTGCCGGTCGTGGTGCTGCCGTCGGTTCGTTGTACTCCGAGACATCGGAAAGCATGAAGGCCTACGCCGTCAAAGGTCACCGCCACTTGCCGGAAATTCGCCAGGGTCTGCGGCGTGCCGCAGGCAAGGATGTCGGTCTGACCTTTGTTCCGCATCTGACACCGATGATTCGTGGCATTCACTCCACGCTGTACGCGACTGTGGTGGATCGTTCGGTGGATCTGCAGGCGCTGTTCGAAAAGCGTTATGCCAACGAACCGTTCGTCGACGTAATGCCAGCCGGTAGCCACCCGGAAACCCGTAGCGTGCGTGGCGCCAACGTCTGCCGCATTGCGGTACATCGGCCACAGGACGGTGATCTGGTGGTAGTGCTGTCGGTGATCGACAACCTGGTCAAAGGTGCGTCGGGTCAGGCGGTGCAGAACATGAACATCCTGTTCGGACTGGATGAGCGCCTTGGCCTGTCTCACGCTGGCATGTTGCCGTAAGGCGCTGTAGCACCGAGTAAAAAGGCCCGTTGAACGGGCCTTTTTGCATTCCGGGCTGGCGATTGGATTGGTTGATATACCATAACAATAGTTGACCGCTTTTCTAGGAGAAGCGGATAATGCGCGTCATCACGCATTATGGCGGCGTAACGCCGGGAGATAGTCAGCATGAGCGTCGAATCCTTCACCCCCACGGCTTTGCAATTCACCCACGGTGCCGCGCACAAGGTGAAGAGCCTGGTCGATGAAGAGGGGAATGATCGCTTGAAGCTGCGCGTATTCGTTACGGGCGGCGGTTGTTCAGGTTTTCAGTACGGTTTTACCTTCGATGAAGAAGTGGCCGATGACGACACCATCGTCGAGCGCGAAGGCGTGAGTCTGGTTGTCGATCCGATGAGCTTCCAGTACCTGGCCGGGGCCGAGGTGGATTATCAGGAAGGTCTGGAAGGTTCGCGCTTCGTCATCAAGAACCCGAATGCAACCACTACCTGTGGCTGCGGGTCTTCGTTCTCGATCTGATCAGCACGCTTGCATTACTAAACGCCGCAAAGCCTCAGGGCTCTGCGGCGTTTTGCTGTGGGGCGTTTATGCGGGGTAAATTGCGCCCAATACACGCAAGCCGCGGGCACCGGTGACGCTCGGGCGATTGGCTGCGATGCCTTCGAGGCAACAGTGGGCCAGCCAGGCGAAGGCCATGGCTTCCACCCAGTCAGGGTCGACACCGTAAGCCGCAGTACTGCTGACGGTTGAGTCTGGCAGCAGGTTGGCCAATCGGTTCATCAGCGTGGTGTTATGTGCGCCGCCGCCACAGACCAGCAGCTCCTGGGTGTCCGATTGGGCGCTTTGCAGGGACTCGGCGATGGTTAGAGCTGTCAGCTCAAGCAGTGTCGCTTGCACGTCTTCGGGAGCGAATGTTGGCAGCTGTGCCAGGTGCTGCATCAGCCATGGCAGATTGAACACTTCCCGGCCGGTGCTCTTCGGTCCTTTGGTCAGGAAGAATGGGTCGCTGAGCAGCGCTTTCAACAGCACTGGCTCGACTTTCCCGCTGGCAGCCCATTGGCCGTTCCGGTCGAAATTGTCACCGCGCTGGTGATGAATCCACGCGTCCAGCAGCACATTCCCCGGGCCGCAGTCGAAGCCGGCGACAGGCTTGCCCGGTTCAATCAGGCTGAGGTTGCTGAAGCCGCCGATGTTGAGCACAGCTCGGTTGCCGGTCCGTTCTTCAAACAAGGCTTCGTGGAAGGCCGGCACCAGTGGGGCGCCTTGCCCGCCAGCGGCCACATCACGGCTGCGGAAATCACTGACCACCGTGATGTGGGTCAGCTCCGTCAGCAGGGCCGGATTACCGATCTGTACCGTAAAGCCCCGCGCAGGCTCGTGACGAATGGTCTGGCCATGGCTGCCAATCGCTCGAATGTCTTGGGGTTTGAGCTGTTCTTGTGCGAGGAGAGTGTGAATGCCCTGCGCTGCGAGCGCCACCCAGTTTTGCTGTGCGATGGCAGAGCGGGCTATCTCGTCGGGTCCGCTGGCGCACAGGCCAAGCAGCTCAGTGCGCAGGGTTTCGGGCATGGGGATATAGTGCGTGGCGATCAGCCTGATTGCCTGGGTTTGCTCGATCAGCGCAATGTCCAGGCCATCAAGGCTGGTTCCGGACATCACGCCTATATAGAGCGACATGGCTTAACGCTTGCTCGAAGCCAGCATGGTGGCCTTTTCCTGCTCCATGCGCGCCATCAGTGGCTGGCTCTGTGCGAGGAAGCGGGCGCGTTCGGCTTTGGCAATTGGATCAGCCATCGGCAGCTTCTGGCCCAGTGGATCGACGTGAACGCCATTGACCTGGAACTCGTAGTGTAAGTGCGGTCCGGTCGAAAGTCCGGTGGTGCCGATGTAGCCGATGACCTGACCCTGTTTGACGCTGCCACCGGTTTTCACGCCTTTGGCAAAGCCTTGCATGTGGCCATACAACGTCGTGTAGGTGCTTCCGTGCTGAATGATCACGGTGTTGCCGTAGCCACCGCGACGACCGGCCAGCAATACTTTACCGTCACCAGCCGCCTTGATTGGCGTGCCGCGTGGCGCTGCATAGTCAACGCCTTTGTGCGCGCGAATCTTGTTCAGGATCGGGTGCTTGCGGCCCATGGAAAACTTGGAGCTGATGCGGGCGAAGTCCACCGGGGTGCGGATGAACGCCTTGCGCATGCTGTTGCCTTCAGCAGTGTAGTAGCTGCTGTTGCCTTGTTTGTTGGTGTAACGCACAGCCGTGTAGGTTTTGCCACGATTGGTGAAGCGCGCGGACAGGATCGGACCGTTGCCAACAGCTTTGCCATTGACGACTTTTTGCTCGTAAATCACATCGAATTCGTCGCCCTGGCGAATGTCTTGGGCGAAGTCGACGTCATAGCCAAATACGCTGGCCATATCCATGGTCAGGCTGTGGGACAGGCCGGCACGAGCAGCGGACTGCGACAGCGAGCTGTTGATCACGCCATGTACGTAGGCGGATCGTACAGTCGGCTTGGCGGTAATGCGGTTGAACGTATAGCCCTTGTTGTTCTTGGTCAGGGTGATGGTTTCGAGGTCGCTGACCTTGCTGTGCAGGTTGTTCAGCTGGCCGTCGGGGCCCAGCTCGAATTCAAGTTTCTGTCCGTGCTTGAGCTGACTGAACTGTTTGGCCTGTTTGTCACTGGCCAACACGTCATGCACCGATGCGGCTGGAAGGCCGACTTTCGCGAACAGGGTGGAGAGGGTATCGCCCTTGCCGACGATCACTTCCCTGTGGTTGGGTGCTTTCTTTTCTACCGCGGCCGGCGCGGGTGCAGGCGCTGGCGCGGATTGAGCGGTTTCCTGAGTGTCTTCTGCGCTGTTGTCGATCTGCGCAAAAGGGGAAGTAACCGGCTCATTTGTGGCTTGAACGGCTTCGGTAGCGTCTTGTTCTTGTGTCAGTTGTTCAGCAGGACTTTCCAGTTCAAGACTCAGGGTCGTCTTTTTGGCTTCAACATCACTGGAAGGGAATACCAGAAGCGCCAGGCTCAGGAGGGCGGCAATGCCACTCGCTGCGAGCAGATGGGTTTTCGGGTAAAGCGGTGGCGCTTTAGACGATTCTTTGGTCATAAGTGATTTTTTGACTTTGAAAAAGATGAATTGGAAAAGATGAATGACATGATGAAGATGAAATAACTGTATAAAATATAACCAAATCATCTCTGAAGCAAGTCTGCGGACGCTCTGTTCGTGGATTGGCGTCCGTGCGCCGGGCAAACCTTGTATTTGACGCGCGATCTTGTATGGTTGGGTCCCTTTGAATCTGAGCCTTGCGGGTCTGTTATGAAGTCGGTTGAAGAGCAGCTAGCGCTGATCAAACGTGGTGCGGAAGAACTGTTGGTCGAGTCCGAGCTGATTGAAAAGCTCAAGCGCGGCCAGCCGCTGCGTATTAAGGCAGGCTTCGATCCGACTGCGCCGGATTTGCACCTGGGGCATACCGTGCTTATTAATAAGCTTCGCCAGTTCCAGGAGTTGGGTCACCAGGTGATCTTCCTGATTGGTGATTTCACCGGGATGATCGGTGATCCCAGCGGCAAGAGCGCTACGCGTCCCCCGCTGACCCGTGAGCAGGTGCTCGAAAACGCCGAGACCTACAAGACCCAGGTCTTCAAGATTCTTGATCCGGCTAAAACCGAGGTTGCATTCAACTCCACGTGGATGGACAAGATGGGGCCGGCCGACTTCATTCGCCTGACTTCGCAGTACACCGTAGCTCGCATGCTCGAGCGCGATGACTTCGACAAGCGATACACGACCAATCAGCCAATCGCCATTCACGAGTTCCTCTATCCACTGGTTCAGGGTTACGACTCGGTTGCCTTGCGTGCGGATGTCGAGCTGGGCGGTACCGACCAGAAGTTCAACCTGTTGATGGGGCGCGAGCTGCAGCGTAGTTACGGTCAGGAGGCTCAATGCATTCTGACCATGCCGTTGCTTGAAGGTCTGGATGGCGTAAAGAAGATGTCCAAGTCGTTGGGCAATTACGTGGGTATCCAGGAGGCGCCGGGTGTCATGTACGGCAAGCTGGTCTCCATTCCGGATGCGCTGATGTGGCGTTACTTCGAGCTGCTCAGCTTCCGCTCCATGGATGAGATCAATGCTTTCCGCGCTGATGTAGAGGCGGGCGCTAATCCGCGTGATATCAAGATCAAGTTGGCGGAAGAGATTGTTGCGCGCTTCCATGGTGAGGAGGCTGCGGCCAATGCTCATCGCGCAGCCGGCAACCGTATGAAAGATGGTGAGCTGCCTGACGATCTGCCGGAGATCGAGTTAACTGCAGCTGAGGATATGCCGATCGCTGCCGTCCTCAATAAGGCAGGTCTGGTGAAGAACTCGGCGGTCGCTCGGGATCTGCTCGGCTCTGGTGGTGTGCGTATCGATGGCGAGGTTGTTGATCGCACC